>NZ_CP148049.1:800000-6246890 GCF_051132485.1 Micromonospora sp. SH-82 | reverse complement strand
ACCGCGGTGCCGCCGAGGCCGCACCGGCGGAGCCGGCGCCGGCCGCGACCGAGAGTCGCCCCCGGACCCGGCGGAGCCGGGCCGCTGCCGCTGCGGAGGCGCGGGCCGCTGCGGAGGCGCGTCCCGAGGAGGCGCGGGCCGAGACCCGGCCGACCGACGAGCCGACCGCTCCGGCCAACGAGCGTGGCGAGAGCCGCGACCGGGCCGAGCGTTCCGACCGCACCGAGCGGGCCGAGCGCACCGAGCGTTCCGACCGGGCCGAGCGTTCCGACCGGGCCGAGCGTTCCGACCGGGCCGAGCGGGCCGACCGCACCGAGCGGTCCGACCGGGGTGACCGGTCGGACCGTAACGAGCGGGGTGACCGGTCGGAGCGCAACGAGCGGGCCGAGCGTAACGACCGGGACCGTAACGACCGCAGCGACCGGGACCGTGGCGACCGGGGTGACCGGTCGGACCGTAACGAGCGGGCCGAGCGTAACGACCGGGACCGTAACGACCGCAGCGACCGGGACCGCAACGACCGGGGTGACCGTAACGACCGCGACCGTAACGACCGGGGACAGCGGGCCGAGCGGGACAACGACGGTGACGACGACGGCGACGGCAGCGGTCGTCGGGGTCGACGCAGCCGGTTCCGGGACCGCCGTCGGGGCCGGGGCGACCGTGCCGACGGTGCGGAGACCGGTGGCCGCGAGCCGCAGGTCAACGAGGACGACGTGCTCGTCCCGGTGGCCGGGATCATCGACGTCCTGGACAACTACGCGTTCGTCCGGACCACCGGTTACCTGGCCGGCCCGAACGACGTCTACGTCTCGATGTCGCAGATCAAGAAGTACGGCCTGCGCCGAGGTGACGCGATCACCGGTGCGGTGCGCGCGGCCCGTGAGGGAGAGCAGCGGCGCGACAAGTACAACCCGCTGGTCCGGCTGGACACGGTCAACGGCATGGAGCCCGACGAGGCCCGGCACCGTCCCGAGTTCTACAAGCTGACCCCGCTGTACCCGCAGGAGCGGCTGCGGCTGGAGACCGAGCCGCACATCCTCACCACCCGGGTGATCGACCTGGTCACCCCGATCGGCAAGGGCCAACGGGCGCTGATCATGTCCCCGCCCAAGGCCGGTAAGACCATGGTGCTCCAGGCGATCGCCAACGCGATCACGCACAACAACCCGGAGTGCCACCTCATGGTGGTGCTGATCGACGAGCGGCCCGAAGAGGTCACCGACATGCAGCGGTCGGTCAAGGGCGAGGTCGTCGCGGCCACGTTCGACCGTCCCCCGCAGGACCACACCACCGTCGCCGAGTTGGCCATCGAGCGCGCCAAGCGCCTGGTGGAGCTGGGGCACGACGTGGTCGTGCTGCTGGACTCGGTGACCCGGCTGGGTCGGTCGTACAACCTGGCGGCACCGGCCAGCGGCCGGATCATGTCCGGTGGTATCGACTCCACGGCGCTCTACCCGCCGAAGCGTTTCCTCGGTGCGGCCCGCAACATCGAGAACGGTGGCTCGCTCACCATCCTCGCCACCGCCCTGGTGGAGACCGGTTCGGTGATGGACACGGTCATCTTCGAGGAGTTCAAGGGCACCGGTAACGCGGAGCTGAAGCTGGACCGGAAGATCGCCGACAAGCGGACCTTCCCGGCCATCGACATCCACACCTCCGGTACGCGTAAGGAGGAGATCCTGCTCGCGCCGGAGGAGCTTGCGATCATTCACAAGCTCCGCAAGGTCCTGCACTCGTTGGACTCGCAGGCGTCGTTGGACCTGCTGCTGGACAAGCTCAAGCAGACCCGGACCAACATCGAGTTCCTGATGCAGATCGCGAAGTCGACACCGGGCGAGTAACGCACCACGTACGGGCAGGGGCACGGCCGGTCGGCTGTGCCCCTGCTCGCGTATCACCCCACCGACCGGGCGTCGGGGCGGATCGACACCCAGCCCGGGGTGCAGAACGGTCATTCGCCCCGTCCGGGGCGTCTCCGTCGCCGCGTACCGAGCGCCTGACGGCGGGGTGTGTGGTCCCGGCCCGGGTGGGAATGCGGGACCGGGAACCGTGGGTTGTCAGAGGCAGCACAGGGTGCGGCCCGGTTGTCGGGTCGCTTCCCGGGCATGGCAAACTGGTCAATCGGCCACTGGTACCGGTTCACGCCCGTCACGACGTCCGTCGACACCAGGGCGACCCGGCGACCACCAAGGAAAGGACCGAGGCGACATGAAGTCGAACATCCACCCGGAGTACGTGACCACCGAGGTGACCTGCTCCTGCGGCAGCTCCTTCACCACCCGTAGCACCGCCAAGGGCGGCTCCATCCACGTCGAGACCTGCAGCGCCTGCCACCCGTTCTACACCGGCAAGCAGCGCGTCCTCGACACCGCCGGCCGGGTCGCGAAGTTCCAGCAGAAGTACGCCAAGGTCCAGCCCGGCAAGGGCAACCAGGAGAACAAGGGCAAGTAACCACGCGTAGTCGGCGCCCGCGTCCGGTCTCCCGGACGCGGGCGCTGCTTGCATGGTCGCCGGGTGCTCACCGTCGTGGTCACCCCGGCATCCCGCCCCCAGCGGGACCGGCCGGTCATCCCGGTCCGCCTGTCAGATCCTGCCCGGTCCACCCCCATCGTGGTCGAAGGAGCATTACGCATGAGCAGCGAGCGCCTCGCCGCCCTCCTCGACGAGTGCGCCGCACTGGAGAAGCAGCTGGCCGATCCGGCGCTGCACGGCGACCAGAACGCAGCCCGTCGGGTCGGCCGCCGCTACGCCGAGCTGGTGCCGGTGCACAAGGCGGCCGGTGAGCTGGAACAGGCCCGCGCCGACCTGGCCGCCGCCCGGGAGCTGGCAGCCGAGGACCCCTCGTTCGCCACCGAGGTCGAGTCCATCGCGGCGACCCTGCCGGTGCTGGAGGAACGCCTCGCGGAGCTGCTCATCCCGCGCGACCCGCACGACGCCAAGGACGTCATCGTCGAGATCAAGGCCGGTGAGGGCGGTGAGGAGTCCGCCCTCTTCGCCGGTGACCTGCTGCGGATGTACACCCGCTACGCCGAACGACGGGGGTGGGTCACCGAGGTGATCGACGCACAGGACTCCGACCTCGGCGGGGTCAAGGACGTCTCGTTGGCGATCAAGACCAAGGGGGTGCCCGAGGGCGGCAACGGCGTCTGGTCCCGGCTGAAGTGGGAGGGCGGGGTGCACCGGGTGCAGCGCGTCCCGGTCACCGAGTCGCAGGGCCGGATCCACACCAGCGCCGCCGGGGTGCTGGTGCTGCCCGAGGCGGAGGACGTCGACGTCACGATCGACCCGAACGAACTGCGGATCGACGTGTTCCGGTCGTCCGGCCCCGGGGGACAGTCGGTGAACACCACCGACTCGGCGGTACGGATCACCCACGTACCGACCGGCATCGTGGTGTCCTGCCAGAACGAGAAGTCCCAGCTCCAGAACCGGGAGCAGGCGATGCGGATCCTGCGGGCCAGGCTGCTCGCCGCCGCGCAGTCCGAGGCCGACGCCGCCGCCTCCGACGCCCGCAAGGCCCAGGTCCGTACGGTGGACCGTTCGGAGCGGATCCGTACCTACAACTTCCCGCAGAACCGGATCACCGACCACCGGATCGGTTACACGGCGTACAACCTCGATCTGACCCTCGGGGGCGAGGTGGACGGGGTGCTCGACGCCCTCGCCGAGGCCGACCGGGCGGCCCGTCTCGCCGGCGACCCCGACCTCGGCCGCCGCTGACGCCGCCGCTGACCTCGTCGCCGCAGGGCCCGGTCAGTCGGTACGGGGCTGGGCGCGGGTCCGCAGGATGGCCCGGCCCGCCTCGGAGAAGGCGGCGTGCAGGGCGTGGCGCACCGCCGGTCCCGCCCCGCTGACCTGAGCGAACCCGACGCTGACGCCGACCGGGGTGCCGGGGACGAGGGACTCCCAGTCCTCGGCGCGGACCGCCGCCCGGATCCGGTTGCCCACCTCCACGGCCTGGGTCATGCTCGCCCCGGGGAGCACCACCACGAACTCGTCCCCGCCGTAGCGGGCGACGAAGTCGCCCCGGCGCATCACCCGGTTGATCACCCCGGCCACCCGCTGGAGCACCAGGTCCCCGGAGTGCTGGCCGTGCCGGGTGTTCACCGCGTTGAACCCGTCGAGGTCGCAGACCCCGATCACGACCTGCTCGCCCCGGTCGACGGTGGCGGCGATGTAGCGTTCGAGCCGGCGTCGGTTGGGCAGCCCGGTCAGCGGGTCGGTGAGCGCCTCGCTCTCGTAGCGGGCGGCCTCCCGGCGCATCTCCTCGTGGTCGATCCGGGCGGCGACCCCGTCGATGTAGACGTCGCGGAGCCGGTCGTTGCGCTGGGCGGCGAGGCGGAAGGCCAACCTGTCGCTCTGGTGTGCCGCCGCGTGGTCACCGGCCCGGGCGAGGGCGATGCTGCGCAGTCGGGCCGACTCGGCGGCACCGAGGGTCTCCTGGGACACCCGGGCCCGGTCCAGTCGGGTCACCGCCTCGGCCGGTCGGTCGGCCACGACTGCCAGGCAGACCTGCCCGAGCTGGCGCATGTCCCGGGCGCGGGCGCTGTCCCCGCCGTACCCGAGCAGCCGGGCCGGGTCGTTGTCCCCACCGGTCTCGGCGGGGTCGCCGAGGCAGGCCCGGCGGGCGGCGGCGTACCCGTACGCGGCGAGGCTGCTCGGGCGCAGTTCGGCCGCGTGGCCGTCGCGCCGGTACCGGTGCAGGTCGACGGCGATGTCCCGGAGCACTCGCAGGCAGCCGTCGCTGTCGCCGTTGTGGTCCAGCGCCACCGCGTTGCGGAGCCGGATCCCCGGGGCGGCGAAGGTGGCCTCCGGGATCCCGACGGTCCCGGCGAGCTGTCGGGCCCGCTCGATCGCGCCGAGGGCGTAGCCGTGGAAGCCGAGGTACGAGTAGGCCATGGCGAGGTCGTGCCAGCCCCAGGCGGTGTCCCGGTCCGGGCTCTCCACCGCACCGAGCGACCGGGCGGCCCGGACCAGGTGGACGACGCACCGGTCCAGCGCTCCCTGGTGCTGTGCGGCGACGGCGGCCAGCGCGTTCAGGTGCCCGTGCAGATAGGGTTCGGGCAGGTCGCGAACGATGCCGGAGGCCTCTTCGATGGCCCTGGTGAACTCTGCCGTACGACCGAGATTGATCAGTGCCGACAGGCGCTGCACCAGGGCGTCGGCCCTCGCGTACGGGTCACTGGTGGTGCGGATCACCCGGTCCAGAATGGCGTACGCCTCGGCGGAGCAACTTGCTTCCTGCAAAGACCGGGCTTGCCTCAGGGCATCAACCTGGTCGGTGACCCGGTCGAGCCAGCCCACCCGCACCCCTCTCGTCGGTGTGTGCCATGCGTCCGCGATTCGCCGAGGACGCTCCGGACCCATCATGATTATCCCGTGACAGCCGCTCCAGGACACCCCCGTGGGGGTACGGAACCACAACGACCCTCGGTCGCGGTGGCAGTGGCGGCTCGGCGACTGGCCTCGGCCGGCGTCGAACCGGCCCGAGTCGAGGCGGAACTCCTCGTCGCCCACGTGCTGGGAGTGCCCCGGGGGCGGCTGGCGCTGGCCGATCCGCTCGACCCCGACCAGCTCGCCCGACTGGGGGAGCTGGTCGACCGTCGGACGGCCCGTGAGCCGTTGCAGCATCTCACCGGTCTGGCGCCGTTCCGGCACCTGGAGCTTGCTGTCGGTCCCGGGGTGTTCGTCCCCCGGCCGGAGACCGAGCTGCTCGCCGGGTGGGGGATCGACCGGGCGCGTGCGGCGACGGGCGACACCCCGGCCCGGCCAGGGGGCGACGTCACCGGCGAGGCGGGCGGACCCCTGGTGGTGGATTTGTGCAGCGGCTCCGGGGCGATCGCCCTCGCGGTGGCCCACGAGGTGCCGTCGGCCCGGGTGGTGGCGGTGGAGCGATCGCCTGCGGCCCTGGCCTGGCTGCGTCGCAACACCGCCGAGCGGACCGCCGCCGGGGAGCGACCGGTGACGGTGGTCGCCGCCGACGTCACCGACCCCGACCTGCTCACCGACCCCGATCTGCTCGCCGACCTCGTCGGCACCGTCGACGTCCTGCTCTGCAACCCGCCGTACGTGCCCCGGTCGGTGGGCGTACCCCCGGAGGTCGGCGGGCACGACCCGGCCCAGGCGGTCTTCGCCGGGGCGGACGGCCTGGAGGTGATCCGGCCGCTGGTCGCGGTGGCCGCGCGCCTGCTGCGGCCGGGCGGGGTGGTGGGCGTGGAACACGACGACACGCACGGGCTCGCGGTCCCGGAGCTGCTCGCCGCCGACGGTCGGTTCACCGCCGTCGCGGGGCATCGGGACCTGGCCGGACGCCCCCGGTACGCGACAGCGTCCCGCCGGTCGGACGCCAGGGACGCCGCAGCCGATCTGACGTGGCAGACTTCCTCCTCGTGATGCTCTACGACTGCCGGTCGCCCGCCGACCGCGACCGCGGCATCGCCGCGGCCATCGAGGCGATCAAGAACGGCGAACTGGTCGTCCTCCCGACGGACACCGTCTACGGGATCGGGGCCGACGCCTTCACGCCCTACGCGGTGAAGGCCCTGCTCGACGCCAAGGGGCGGGGCCGGCAGATGCCGCCGCCGGTGTTGATCGGCTCCCGACACACCCTCGACGGGCTCGTCTACACGCTGCCGCAGGCGGCTCGGGACCTGGTCGAGGCGTTCTGGCCGGGACCCCTGACCATCGTCATCGAGCACTCGCCGAGTCTGCGGTGGGACCTCGGCGACAAGACCGGCACCGTGGCGGTCCGGATGCCGCTGCACCCGGTGGCCCTGGAGGTGCTGCGGGAGACCGGCCCGATGGCGGTCTCCTCGGCGAACCGGACGGGCGAGCCGGCAGCGGTCACCGCCGAGCAGGCGCGGGATCAGCTCAGCTACTCCGTCCGCACGTACCTGGAGGCCGGGCCGTGCCCGGACCCGGTGCCCAGCTCGATCGTCGATCTCACCGGCGACGTGCCGCAGCTGCTGCGGGCCGGGGCGGTCAGTCTGGAGCGGCTGCGCGACGTGGTTCCGGACATCGTCGAGAGTCAGGTGGGGTAGTGCCCCCGTTCACCGTCCTGCACGTCTGCATGGGCAACATCTGTCGTTCCCCGATGGCCGAGCGGATGCTGGCGCGGGCCGTGCAGGAGCGGTTGGTCACCGCCGACGTCGACCCGGTGCGCGCCGACGAGCTGGTGCACAGCCACAGCGCCGGCACCGGGGGGTGGCACGCGGGGGAGGAGATGAACCCTCCGGCCGCCCGGCAGGTCGTCGCCCGGGGCGGCAGCGTCGACGGGTTCGCGGCCCGGAAACTGCGCTCCGACCAGATCGACGCCGCCGACCTGGTCCTGACCGCCACCTCCGACCAGCAGGAGTACGTGGTGGCGCTGCGTCCCGACGCCGCGTCCCGCACCTTCGTGCTCGGTGAGTTCGGTCGGCTCCTGGGGGCGCTGGACGCCGCCGCCCTGCCGCCGACCGGGGTGACCCCGGACGCGGTGTACGCCCGGGGGACGGCCCTGGTCGAGGCGGTGCACGCCGCCCGCGACGGTGCCTCGGCGCTGCGCACCGACGACCTGGACGACCCGTGGGGGCGGGGTGACCAGTGTTTCGACAGGGTCGCCGACGAGATCGAGGAGACGGTTCGCCCCCTCGCCGCAGTCCTGCTTTCCTGAGCCGTTCCCAGGTCCCTCGAAAGCGTCCTTTTTACGAGCTTTCTCCAGGTTGATGGGTGATTCCCGGGCTGTCGCGCCGTCGCGACGGCCATGCTGAGCGGGTCCCAGCCACTGGCTCCTGCGGGGGAAGCTGATGATCCGGACCCGGGCCCGAAACCGACTCGACAAGGTGGTGACGGCGCTGCTCGCCGGACTGCTGGCCGGGCTGGCGCTGGCGGTGGCAGCCCTTCCGGCCGCCCTGGTCCTCGGCATCGGGGTGCAGTCCACCATCGGGTCGTACGCTCAGCTGCCCCAGTCGTTGCGGACCCCGCCGACCGCCCAGCGGTCCAACCTGTACGCCAACGACGGGGTCACCCTGATCACGTCGTTCTACACCGAGAACCGCACCGACGTACGCCTCGCCGAGGTGGCACCGATGCTCCGGCATGCCGTGGTGGCCGCCGAGGACCTGCGGTTCTACCAGCACCGGGGAGTCGACGCGCGGGCCGTCCTGCGGGCCTTCACCGCCAACCAGCGCGGCGACGGCCCCCGACAGGGCGCCTCCACGCTCACCATGCAGTACGTGCGCAACGTGCTGCGCAGCGACCCGCGCCTGACCGAGGAGCAGCGGCAGGCGGCCACCGAGATCAGCACCGGCCGCAAGCTCCAGGAGATGCGGTACGCCCTCGCCCTGGAACGGGAACTGAGCAAGGACGAGATCCTCGCCGGATACCTGAACATCGCGTACTTCGGTGCCGGGGCGTACGGGGTCGGGGCGGCCAGCCAACGCTTCTTCTCCAAGTCCCCCCGGCACCTCACCCTCGCCGAGTCCGCCCTGCTGGCCGGGTTGCTCCAGTCACCCGACACCGACGAGCCGATCCACGGCGACGCGGAGGCGGCACTGTCCCGCCGGTCGTACGTGCTGGACCAGTTGGTCGCCGCCGGGCAGGTGACAGCCGTCGACGCCGACCGGGCGCGGATCGAGCCGCTGCGGTTGAACCCGAGTGAGGTGCCCAACGACTGCACGGCGGTGTCGGCGCAGCGCAACGACTGGGGGTTCTTCTGCGACTGGTTCACCCGTTGGTGGAGCACCCAACCGGCGTTCGGGGCCACTCCCCAGGAGCGGCAGCGCACCCTGCGACAGGGTGGGTTCCGCATCGTCACCACCCTCGACCCGACGGTGCAGGCCGCCACCCAGACCGAGGTGCTGCGGGTGTACGGCGTCGACCACCCGCACACCGCCCCGACGGCGGTGGTGGAGCCGGGTACCGGACGGGTGCTCGCCCTGGCGGTGAACCGGCGCTACGGCGTCGCGGAGAACCCGGCGGGACTGGTCAACCGGCCGCACACCGTCAACCAGCTCGTGGCCGGCGGCGGGGACATCGTCGGCTACCAGGCCGGGTCGACCTTCAAGCTGTTCACCATGCTCGCCGCGTTGGAGGCGGGGCTGCCGTTGCGGACCACCTTCGACGCCCCCACCCAGCTGGTCACCGGGTGGAAGATCACCGGGGCCAACAGCTGCGGCGGCTTCTGGTGTCCGAGCAACGCCAACCCGCCCGGGCAGAACGGCCCACGGACCATGTGGGACGCCTTCGGCCTCTCCGTCAACACGTACTTCGCCTGGCTGGCCGGGCAGGTCGGGGCCGACCGGGTGGTGGCGATGGCCGAGCGCCTCGGCATCGTCCTGCGGGCCGAGGAGGACGCCCGGCTGGCCCGGTACGGTGCCCGGGAATGGGGGCCGTTCACCCTGGGCGTGGCCGCCACCACCCCGCTCGACCTGGCGGGGGCGTACGCCACGGTGGCCGCCGACGGGATGCACTGCGAGCCGACACCGGTGCTGTCGGTCACCGACGGCACCGGCCGCCCGGTGGCCGCCGGCGGCCCCGCCTGCAAGCAGGTGCTCGACACCGAGGTGGCCCGCGCCGCCGTCGACGCGGCCCGGTGCCCGGTGGGGGACCAGTCGATGTACGCCGCCTGTACCGGCGGCACCGCGACCACCCTGCGGGCGAAGCTGGGCCGTCCGGTGGCCGGCAAGACCGGCAGCTCCGAGGGGTACGGCACCGAGACGGTGGTCGCCTTCACCCCGCAGGTGGCGGTGGCCACGATGGCGGCCAACCCGGACGACCCCGGGGACCCGGTGGGGCTGGCGGTGCAGAGTCGCCTCGTCGACCTGGTGGGACAGGTCCTCACCACCTCCCTGCGTCACGAGCCGGTACGCGACTTCGTCCCACCCGGCGCGGTGACCGCGAACCAGGTCACCGGCCCCCGCGTCGGCAACTGAGGCCACCGCCCCCGGAGCCGTCGAGGGGTCCGTCCTCGCGGCGCTCCGGGTGCGACGTCGGTCCGGCTAGCCCTCGACGGTTCGGTCGACGTCGTCGGCGGCCTGCCCTTCGGCGCCCCTGGCGATGTTGCGGGCCATCCCGCCGAAGACCACCGCGTGGAACGGGGCCACCCCCGCCCAGTACGCGTGACCGGCCAGTCCCCGGGGGAGGAAGACGGCCCGTTGGACGTACCGGCTGTGCCCGGTGGTGTCGTCGGGTTCGACGCGCATCTCCAGCCAGGCCCGACCGGGCAGCCGCATCTCGGCGCGCAGTCGCAGCAGCCGACCGGGGACGATCTCCTCGACCCGCCAGAAGTCGAGCGCCTCGCCGATCTGGAGCCGGTGCGGGTCCCGCCGGCCCCGCCGCAGCCCCACCCCGCCGATCAGGCGGTCCAGCCACCCCCGCACCGACCAGGCCAGCGGGAAGGAGTACCAGCCGTGCTCCCCACCGACCCCCTCGATCACCCGCCAGAGGGCACCCGGGGGTGCGGCGACCGATCGTCGGCGTACGTCGGTGTAGACCGAGCCGCCGGACCAGTCCGGGTCGCTCGGCAGCGGCTCGGCCGCCACGTCCGGCCCGCTCGCCGTCGACCAGCGGGTCTCCACGTCGGCGTCCCGGATCCGGGCCAGGGCCAGCCGTACCGCCTCGTCGAAGCCGGTCAACCCGCCCTCGGGGTCGGGGATGTGCCGGGCGATGTCGTGTTCGTGGGCGACCGCCTCGTGGACCAGGCTCTCCACCAGGGGCCGGGCGATGCCGCTCGGCACCGGCGTGATCAGGCCCACCCAGTGCGAGGAGAGCCCGGGGGTGAGGGGACGGACCGGCACGATGATCCGTCGACGCAGCCCGGCCTCGCGCGCGTACCGCTGCATCATCTCGCGGAAGGTCAGCACGTCCGGTCCGCCGATGTCGAACGCCCGGTGGACCTGCGGCGGGAGCGTCGCGGCGGCGCAGAGGTAGCGCAACACGTCGCGGACCGCGATGGGCTGGATCCGGTTGCGGACCCAGCGCGGGGTGACCATGACCGGGAGCCGTTCGGTCAGGTAGCGGAGCATCTCGAACGACGCCGACCCGGAACCGATGATCACCGCGGCCCGGAGCACCACCGTGGGCACCTCGCCGGCCAGCAGGATCCGCCCCACCTCGGACCGGGACCGCAGGTGGGGCGAGGTCGTCGTCCCCACCGGCTCCGGCCCGCCCAGGTAGACGATCCGGCGTACGCCTGCCGCGTGCGCCGCGGCGGCGAAGTTCGTCGCAGCCTCGCGGTCGGCGGCCTCGAACCGTTCCTGGCCGAGTGAGTGTACGAGGTAGTAGGCGACCTCCACCCCGTCGAAGGCCGCCGGGAGGGTCTTCGGGCGGCGGAGGTCCCCCTCGACGATCTCGGCCCCGGCGGCCCACGGCACGTCCCGCAGTCGACCGGCCCTGCGGGCCAGGCAGCGGACGGTGTGCCCGTCGGCCAGCAACCGGGGCGCCAGGCGCCCGCCGATGTACCCCGTCGCACCGGTGACCAGACATCTCACGGTCTCCAGTGTGCGGCCCCATAGACTCGGGCGCTGTGGACATCGCAACGCCCACCTTCTGGGGGCCGGACTTCGCAGAGCTCAGCGCCGTCGACCCGGAGATCGCGCAGGTGGTCCTGGGGGAGCTGGACCGGCTTCGCGGCGGTCTGCAACTGATCGCCAGTGAGAACCTGACCTCACCGGCGGTGCTCGCCGTGCTCGGGTCGACGCTGACGAACAAGTACGCCGAGGGATATCCCGGGCGGCGCTACTACGGCGGTTGCGCCGAGGTGGACCGGGCCGAGCAGATCGGCATCGACCGGGCCAGGGACCTCTTCGGGGCCGAGCACGCCAACCTCCAGCCGCACTCGGGGGCGAGCGCCAACCTGGCCACGTACGCCGCCCTGGTGCAGCCCGGTGACACGGTGCTGGCGATGGAGCTGCCGCACGGGGGGCACCTCACCCACGGCAGCCGGGTCAATTTCTCCGGTCGGTGGTTCGACTCGGTCGGCTACCCGGTCCGACCGGACACCGAGATGATCGACTACGACGAGGTCCGGGACCTGGCCCGACTGCACCGGCCGAAGATGATCATCTGTGGGGCGACGGCGTACCCGAGGCTGATCGACTTCCGCCGGTTCCGGGAGATCGCCGACGAGGTCTCGGCGTACCTGGTGGTGGACGCCGCGCACTTCATCGGCCTGGTGGCCGGCGGGGCGATCCCCTCCCCGGTGCCGTACGCCGACGTCGTCTGCGCCACCACGCACAAGGTGCTGCGGGGTCCCCGGGGCGGGATGATCCTCTGCCGGGAGTCGTTGGCCCAGCGGATCGACAAGGCGGTCTTCCCCTTCACCCAGGGCGGCCCGCTGATGCACGCCGTCGCGGCCAAGGCGGTCGCCCTGCGCGAGGCCGCCCAGCCGGAGTTCCGGGCGTACGCGGCCCAGGTGGTAAGCAACGCCCAGGCCCTCGCCGCCGGGCTGGCCGCGGAGGGGATGCGCCCCGTCTCCGGGGGCACCGACACCCACCTGGCCCTGATCGACCTCCGGGGGCTGGGGGTGACCGGAGCCGAGGCCGAGGCCCGGTGCGACGCGGCCGGCATCACCCTGAACAAGAACGCCGTCCCGTACGACCCGGAGAGACCGACTGTCGCCTCCGGCATCCGGGTGGGCTCCCCCAGCGTCACCACCCAGGGCATGCGGGAGGGCGAGATGCGGCAGATCGCGGCGTTGATCGGGCAGGCGGTCCGCACCGACCCGGCCGAGCCCGGCGGAGCGGACACCGCGACGCGGATCGCGGCCGAGGTGTCCGAGCTGGTCGCCGAGTTCCCGGCGTACCCCCGATGAGCGCGCCGGAGGCGGGTCGCCCGTCCACGCCCGACTCGCCGGTGGTCCGCTTCCCGTCGGACGCGCCGCCGGCCGGGCAGCCGGGGGCGATCCGGGCCCGACTGCCGTTCCTGCGGTTCACCCTGGTCGCCTGCGCGGTGCTGGCGGTGGTGACGGTGCCCGGGGCGGCAGTGCTGCGCGGGTCGACGAGCGCGGCCGGGGTGGCCGCCGGGATCGGCCTGGTCGTCGCCAGCTACCTGGTCTCCGGGCTCTCGGTCGCCTGGGCCGACGCGGTGAACCCGAAGCTGATCATGCCCTTCGGTCTGGTGACGTACGGTATCAAGATCGTGATTCTCGGTGTGGCGATGTCGGCGGTCGCCGCCACCGGATGGACCGGGCTGACGGACATGGGAGTGGCCATCATCGCGGCTGTGATCGTCTGGACCGGAGCCCATCTGACCTGGGCTCTTCGCACCCCGCTGCCCTACACCCAGCCGACGGCGGGCGACAGCGGTGGCCCGGGTGGAGGGCCGGGGTCGGGGGCCTAGCAGAAGACCTCGGTCGCGCCGGTCCGATGTCGGATTTCTGTCCGGCCGGTCGGGATGCCCTGTCGCGCGGTACAGGAGTAGTCTGGGCCGCGGTTGACGCGCCTGCCGTACGCCCGCACGCTGTTGCAGTGTGGGGGGTGCCGCACACTCCAGCGCGCCCCTGCTGATATTCTTCGCCACGTCATGGGCGATGACCTTCACTCTGGAAAATCCGATGAGCACTCGTCGGAAGGTGCGGCCGGTGCCGTCGTTGGCTACCTGCTCGCCGGAATTCTGGCGTGGGGGTTCCTCGGGTGGTTGGCGGAGCGCTTCCTCGGTCTGCCGAACGGTCTCGGGGTCGCCGCCGGCATGATCCTCGGCGCAGCCGGAGCGATCTACCTGATCATGAAGAGGCTCAGTGCTTGAAGTGCCGGCACGTGCGGGTCTGTCGAGTGCGGAGGAAGACACGGTGAGTAGAGAGCTGGTCGCAGCCGAGGGCCTACCATGGCCCCCCAGCGTCGGGGACTTCTACCCGCCGGAGCTGGCCGGTCCCTGGGTGACCAAGTTCGGTTTGATGGTCTGGTTGGCCGTCGCCCTGATCATCATCTTCTTCATGGTGACCTACCGGAACCCGAAGCTGGTTCCGACAAAGGGTCAGTGGATGGCCGAGTCGGTCTACGGCCTGGTCCGGGACAACATCGCCCGGGAGCAGATGGGCAAGGACGGCATCCGCTTCGCCCCCTACTTCACGGTTCTGTTCTGCTTCATCGCGGTGACGAACCTGTTCGGGGTCACCCCTCTGTTGCAGATCTCGCCGAACTCGCACATCGCGTTCCCGATCGTGCTCGCGGCGATCACGTTCGTCATGTACATCTACATCGGTGTCCGGAAGCACGGGTTCGGCCGCTACATCAAGCAGAGCCTGATCATCCCGGGCGTGCCGTGGCCGATGCACGTGCTGTTGATCCCGATCGAGTTCCTGCAGACGTTCATCAACCGGCCGGTCACCCTCGCGGTCCGACTGTTCGCGAACATGTTCGCCGGTCACCTGATCCTGCTGGTCTTCACCGTCGGTGGCTTCGTGCTGCTGGCCTCGGACAACATCCTCATCCAGGCGACCTCCGTGTTCGCCTTCCTGATGGCGATCGTGATGGCCTTCTTCGAGGTCCTGGTCTCCCTTCTGCAGGCGTACGTCTTCGTGACGCTGAGCGCCAACTACATCGGGTCGTCGCTGGCCGACGAGCACTGATCCCCGCTCGGTGGGCCGCCCGGCCGACCAAGCTTCTGGTACCGACCGCGACGCGTGAAAGCTCACGCGCCAAACAGGAGGAATACCCGCAATGGACGTTCTCGCCGCTATCAACGGTAACGTCAACACCATCGGATACGGCCTCGCCGCCGTCGGTCCGGCGATCGGTGTTGCCCTGATCTTCGTGGCGTACATCAACTCCAGCGCCCGTCAGCCGGAGTCGGCCGGTTACAACCGGACCTGGCTGGTCCTGGGCTTCGCCCTGGTCGAGGCGCTCGCCCTGTTCGGCCTGGTGCTCGCCTTCGCCGTCAACTGACCGTCCGCTCTTAGACCCGGAGGTCCGACATGTTTCTCGCCGCCGAGGGCCACCACCCACTCGTGCCGATCTGGCAAGAGATCGTCATCGGGTCGATCGCCTTCGCCCTGCTCTGCTTCGTCCTGATGAAGTTCGTCCTCCCGCGTATGGAGGACATGTACCAGGCGCGGGTCGACGCGATCGAGGGTGGCATCAAGCGCGCCGAGGCGGCTCAGGCCGAGGCGAACCAACTGCTGGAGCAGTACCGCACCCAGCTCGCCGAGGTACGGACCGAGGCGGCGAAGATCCGGGACAACGCCCGGGCCGACGCCGAGGCGATCCGCACCGAGATCCTCGGCAAGGCCCGCGAGGAGTCCGACCGGGTCATCGCCGCAGGCCGTGAGGCGCTGGCGGTGGAGCGTGAGACCCTGGTGCGCGAACTGCGCGCCGAGGTCGGCGGTCTCGCCGTCGATCTGGCCAGCAAGATCGTCGGTGAGTCCCTCGCCGACGAGGCCCGTCGCAAGGGCACTGTCGAGCGGTTCCTGACCGGCCTCGAGAGCGCGGGGGCCCGCTGATGCAGGCCGCCAGCCGGGAGTCCTACCGGGCTGCCGTCGAGCGACTGGAGACGTACGTCCGGGGCGCCCAGCCCTCGGCGATCGCCGCCACCGCCGACGAGCTGCTCGCCGTGGCTGGTCTACTCCGTCGGGAGCCCCGGCTGCGCCGGGCGCTGTCCGACCCGGCCCGTCCCGGGACGGACCGGGCCGCCCTGGTCGCCGGAATGCTCGGCGGCAAGGTCGGAGCCGACGCTCTCGACCTGGTCGGCGCGCTCGTCGCCGGCCGCTGGTCGACGTCGTCGGAACTACTCGACGGTGCCGAACGGCTCGGTGTGGACGCGCTGCTGGCCGGTGCCGAGTCCAACGGTGACCTCGGTGAGGTCGAGGACGAGCTGTTCCGCTTCGGCCAGCTGGTCGACGCCGAGCCGCAGCTGTCCAACCTGCTGACCGACCCGATCGCGCCGGTGTCCCAGCGCGCCGGGCTGGTGCGGGACCTGCTGGCCGGCAAGGCACGTCCGGCCACCGTCGCCCTGGTCGAGGTGGCCCTCGCCGGTTTCGGTGGGCGGTCCCTGCACGGGGCGCTCACCCGGCTGGTCGAGCTCGCCGCCGACCGGCAGGACCGGCAGGTGGCGTACGTCACCGTGGCCGCCCCTCTGGGTGACGACGAGGAACGACGACTGGGCGACCAGCTGGCGCGGATATACGGTCGGCAGGTCGACGTCAAGCAGAACGTCGATCCCGCCGTGCTCGGCGGGGTCAGCGTTCAGGTCGGCCCCGACCTCTACGACGGCACCGTCCTGCGTCGCCTCAGCCAGACCCGCAACGCGCTCGCGAAGCGCTGACCGGCTCAGCCGCACAGCGCCCTGAACGACAGACGCCATTCGGACCGGTCGGTACTAGGTATCCCGGGCCCCTGATACTTAAGGAAGCAGAGGATGGCCGAGCTGACCATCTCGACGGAGGAGATCCGTGGCGCCCTCGAGCGCTACGTCTCCTCCTACTCGCCCGACGTCTCCCGTGAGGAGGTCGGCACCGTCGCCGACACCGGTGACGGCATCGCCCACGTCGAGGGGCTGCCCTCGACCATGACCAACGAGCTCCTGGAGTTCGAGGACGGCACCCTCGGTCTGGCGCTGAACCTCGACGTCCGGGAGATCGGTGTCGTCGTCCTCGGCGACTACTCCGGCATCGAGGAGGGGCAGCGGGTCAAGCGCACCGGCCGGGTCCTGTCGGTGCCGGTCGGCGACGGCTTCCTGGGCCGCGTGGTCGACGCGCTCGGCGCGCCGATCGACGGTCTCGGTGAGATCGCCAACGAGGGCTACCGCGAGCTGGAGCTCCAGGCTCCGAACGTGATGTCCCGTAAGTCGGTCGAGGAGCCGCTGCAGAGCGGCATCAAGGCCATCGACGCGATGACCCCGGTCGGTCGGGGCCAGCGGCAGCTGATCATCGGTGACCGTAAGACCGGTAAGACCACTGTCGCGCTCGACACCATCCTCAACCAGCGGGACAACTGGGCCTCGGGCGACCCGAAGAAGCAGGTCCGCTGCATCTACGTCGCCATCGGCCAGAAGGCCTCCACGATCGCCTCGATCAAGGGCATCCTGGAGGAGGCGGGTGCGATGGAGTACACCACCATCGTCGCCTCCCCGGCCTCCGACCCGGCCGGCTTCAAGTACCTCGCTCCGTACACCGGCTCCTCCATCGGGCAGCACTGGATGTACGGCGGCAAGCACGTCCTGATCGTCTTCGACGACCTGAGCAAGCAGGCCGAGGCGTACCGGGCGGTCTCGCTGCTGCTGCGTCGTCCGCCGGGCCGTGAGGCGTACCCGGGTGACGTCTTCTACCTGCACTCGCGGCTGCTGGAGCGTTGCGCGAAGCTCTCCGACGAGCTGGGTGGCGGGTCGATGACCGGCCTGCCGATCATCGAGACGAAGGCCAACGACATCTCGGCCTTCATCCCGACCAACGTCATCTCCATCACCGACGGTCAGATCTTCCTGGAGACCGACCTGTTCAACCAGGGCGTCCGTCCGGCGATCAACGTCGGTACCTCGGTCTCCCGGGTCGGTGGTGCGGCGCAGGTCAAGCCGATGAAGAAGGTCGCCGGTTCGCTGCGGCTGAACCTGGCCCAGTACCGGGAGCTGGAGGCGTTCGCCGCCTTCGCCTCGGACCTGGACAAGGCGTCCCGGGCGCAGCTGGAGCGCGGTGCCCGACTGGTCGAGCTGCTCAAGCAGCCGAACTACTCGCCGTACCCGGTGCAGGAGCAGGTCGTCTCGGTCTGGGCCGGCACCGAGGGCAAGCTCGACGACATCCCGGTCGGCGAGATCCGGCGCTTCGAGTCGGAGTTCCTCCAGTACCTGCGGCACAAGCACGAGGGTGTGCTGGCGACCATCGCCGACAACAAGTGGGGCGACGACGTCATCTCCTCGCTGGACACCGCGATCGCCGAGTTCAAGCAGCTCTTCCTCGGCAAGGAGGACGAGCGTCGGGTCAACGAGGCACCGGCCGAGCCGCTGGAGGGTGAGCAGGACCGCGAGACGGTCACCCGCTACAGCAGTGGCGCCCCGGCGCAGAAGAAGTAGGGCCGGGAGATGGCCGCGCAGGTACGCGTTCTTCGTCAACGGATCCGTTCGGCGAAGGGGATGAAGAAGATCACCAAGGCGATGGAGCTCGTGGCGACGAGCCGCATCGCCAAGGCCCAGGCCCGCGTGGCGGCGTCCCTGCCGTACTCCCGGGCCATCACCGGCGTGCTCTCCGCGCTGGCGTCCAACGCGCAGCTCGACCACCCCCTGCTCACCGCCCGCCCGCAGGTTCGGCGGGTCGGCGTCCTGTTGGTCACCTCCGACCGGGGTCTGGCGGGTGGGTACAGCTCGAACGCGATCAAGACGGCCGAGTCGTTGCTCGCCCGGCTCAAGGCCGAGGGCAAGGAGCCGGTGCTCTACGTGATCGGGCGTAAGGGAGTCGGGTTCTTCCGGTTCCGGGACCGGCCGATCGAGGCGAACTGGACCGGCTTCTCCGAGCAGCCGACCTTCGCCGACGCCCGGGAGGTGGGAGAGACGCTGATCAAGGCGTTCACCGCCGGCGCGGACGACGTGGTGGACGGGGCCGGGCCGGACGGGGTGCACGGGGTGGACGAGTTGCACATCGTCTACACCGAGTTCCACTCCCTGATGACCCAGAACCCGGTCACCCGGATCCTCGGCCCGATGCAGGTCGAGGAGCGGCCCCGGTCCGAGGCGAAGGCGGAGCAGCTGCCGCCCGACTACGACTTCGAGCCGGACGCGGAAGAGCTGCTCGACGCCCTGCTGCCGAAGTACATCAACACGCGGATCTACGCGGCGTTGCTGGAGTCGGCGGCGAGCGAGTCGGCAGCTCGGCGGCGGGCGATGAAGAGCGCCACCGACAACGCCGGAGAGATGATCGAGAAGTACACGCGTGAGATGAACTCGGCTCGCCAGGCCGGGATCACCCAGGAGATCAGTGAGATCGTCGGCGGCGCGAACGCGCTGGCCGCGTCGGGAAGTGAAGTGTGATGACTGTTTCCGCAGTTGCTGGTGGACCAGCTGAGACCAAGACGGCCACCGGTCGGGTGGTCCGGGTCATCGGCCCGGTCGTCGACGCCGAGTTCCCGCGCGAGGCCATGCCGGAGCTCTTCAACGCCCTGCAGGTGGACGTGACCCTCGCCGGCGGCGAGAAGACGCTGACCCTGGAGGTCGCCCAGCACCTGGGCGACAACCTGGTCCGCGCCATCTCGATGCAGCCGACCGACGGTCTGGTCCGTGGGGCAGTGGTCCGGGACTCCGGCAAGCCGATCAGCGTGCCGGTGGGCGACACCGTCAAGGGACACGTGTTCAACGCGATCGGGGAGTGCCTCAACCTCACCGAGGGCGAGACCCTGAGCCCGGACGACCACTGGGGTATCCACCGCAAGGCCCCGGCCTTCGCGGACCTGGAGCCGAAGACCGAGATGCTGGAGACCGGCATCAAGGTCATCGACCTGCTCGCCCCGTACGTCAAGGGCGGCAAGATCGGCCTGTTCGGCGGCGCGGGTGTGGGCAAGACGGTGCTCATCCAGGAGATGATCACCCGAGTGGCCCGGAACTTCGGTGGTACCTCGGTCTTCGCCGGGGTGGGGGAGCGGACCCGTGAGGGCAACGACCTCATCGCCGAGATGACCGAGTCCGGCGTCATCGACAAGACCGCCCTGGTCTTCGGCCAGATGGACGAGCCGCCGGGCACCCGTCTCCGGGTCGCCCTCTCCGCCCTGACCATGGCGGAGTACTTCCGGGACGTGAAGAAGCAGGAGGTGCTGCTCTTCATCGACAACATCTTCCGCTTCACCCAGGCCGGTTCCGAGGTCTCCACCCTGCTCGGCCGGATGCCGAGCGCGGTGGGATACCAGCCGACCCTGGCGGACGAGATGGGCGAGCTCCAGGAGCGGATCACCTCCGTCCGGGGCCAGGCCATCACCTCCCTCCAGGCGATCTACGTGCCGGCCGACGACTACACCGACCCGGCCCCGGCGACCACCTTCGCCCACCTGGACGCGACCACCAACCTGGAGCGGTCGATCTCCGACAAGGGCATCTACCCGGCGGTGGACCCCCTGGCGTCCTCCTCCCGGATCCTCGCCCCGGAGTTCGTCGGCGAGGAGCACTTCGCGGTGGCGACCGACGTGAAGCGGATCCTGCAGAAGTACAAGGACCTGCAGGACATCATCGCCATTCTCGGTATCGAGGAGCTCTCCGAGGAAGACAAGATCACCGTGCAGCGCGCGCGGCGGATCGAGCGCTTCCTGTCGCAGAACACCTACGCGGCGGAGCAGTTCACCGGCCAGCCGGGGTCGACGGTCCCGATCGCCGAGACCATCGAGTCCTTCAAGAAGATCAGCGAGGGGGAGTACGACCACTTCCCCGAGCAGGCCTTCTTCATGTGCGGTGGCCTGGAAGACCTTGAGGCCAAGGCCGCGGAGCTGATGAAGAGCTGACCACCGGCTCGCCGAGTAGGTGGATCGAAGGCTCATGGACGAGGACCGTCCCGGAAACACCGGGGCGGTCCACGTTCATCTGAGTGGCCTATGATCCCCGGGTCCGGCTCCTCGACGCGACGCTCCCCCGGAACGCGAGGTACCGTCGACCCGCAGCGCCCGTGGCCGTACGGGCGTTGATCCGTGCAACGAACCGACTGCGTACGTCCGTCCCTCTCCGACGGCGTGACGAAGGAGATGCTCGTGGGTAAGGGCGGCAAGCGCGGTGGTAAGCGTTCAATCTGGACTGGTGTGCCGCGGTGGGCGCAGGTCTGCACCATCTTCGGCATCGTCCTGATGATGTTCAGCGGCACGACGCTCGTCGGTGCCGAGGCGTTGATGTCCCGGTACGAGGGTGCCGTCGGCAAGGGCGACCTCTTCGGTGACCAGGCGGCGGGCGCCGCCCGCAAGAGCGACATCAAGGGGCCGGTGAACATCCTGCTGGTCGGCATCGACCCGCGCGACGACACGACCCCTCCGTTGGCCGACTCGATCATGGTCCTGCACGTACCGGCCGAGATGGACCGGGCGTACCTGTTCTCGATGCCGCGCGACCTCTACGTGGAGATCCCGGCGTTCGAGAAGGCCAACTGGAACGGTGGACGGGGTCGGCTCAACGGTGCCATGTCGCACGGCAGCATCGTGCCGGGGGGGAATCCCGATCCGGCGCGTGGCTTCGAACTCCTCGCGACCACCGTTCAGCAGATCACCGGGATCAAGCGGTTCGACGGCGGCGCGATCATCAACTTCACCGGGTTCCGCAAGATCGTGGACGCGATGGGCGGCGTCACGATGAACATCGAGCGGGAGGTCCGTTCCGAGCACCGCGAACCCAACGGCAAGCACCGCAAGGGCAACCCGAACGGGCCGGGTTACATCGGGCCGCAGGCGACCTACCCCAAGGGCGAGCAGCACCTCAGTGGTTGGCAGGCGCTCGACTACGTCCGGCAGCGGTACCCGAAGAACGGTGTCCCGGACGGCGACTACGGCCGTCAGCGGCACCAGCAGCAGTTCGTCAAGGCGATGGCGAACCAGGCGTTGAGCGCGGACGTGGTGACCAACCCGATCAAGCTCGACCGGGTGCTCCGTGCCGCCGGTGAGTCACTGATCTTCAACGGGCGGGGGAACACCATCGCCGACTTCGCCTTCGCCCTCAAGGACATCCGGCCGGACTCGATCAACATGGTGAAACTGCCGGGAGAGAACATCGGGACCGGAAGCGCGTACCAGGGTGAACGACTGGTGCCCGAGGCCCAGGACTTCTTCCGGTCGGTGCAGAACGGGACGGTCGACGCGTTCCTGTTGGAACATCCGGACTTCAGAAACAAGGACAAGTAGCGACACGGGTGGTGTTCACCACCCGCGTACCAGGGACGCAGCCGGCGGGACTAGACTTTTCGCAATCCCCGCCGCCGCAGCAAGGAGACAGCGTGGCAAAGCAGCTTCACGTCGAGCTTGTAGCCGTCGAGGAGAAGGTCTGGTCCGGCGAGGCCGACATGGTGATGGCCCGGACGACCGAGGGGGAACTCGGCGTCCTGCCGGGGCATGCCCCGCTGCTCGGCCAGCTCGCCGAGCCGGGTCGGGTACGGATCAAGCTGCCCGGCGGCGAGCAGGTCGCGTACGAGGTGGCCGGCGGTTTCCTCTCGGTCAACGAGCGCGGGGTCACCGTGTTGGCGGAGAGCGCCACCCGGGTCTCCGTCACCGAGCAGAGTCACTGAGTCGGACCGCCGATGGAGATCGTGGAGGGCATCGGCATCGGCGTCGCCGTGCTGGTGGGCGCGGTTCTGATCCTCTTCCTCCGGCGTGCGGTGGTCACCCGGAGCGGGGGGATCATCCGGCTCAGCGTCCGGACCTCCACGATGCTCAACGGGCGAGGCTGGTCACCCGGCTTCGCCCGATTCGTCGGTGACGAACTCCGGTGGTACCGGATGTTCAGTTTCGCCCTCCGCCCCAAACGGGTGCTCTCCCGTAAGGATTTCTCGGTGGAGCGCCGACGGCTCCCGGAGGGTCAGGAACGACTCTCCATGCCGTCCGACTGGGTGATCCTGCGATGTGCCAGTCGACACGCCCCGGTGGAGATCGCGATGGCGAGTTCCACGGTGGCCGGATTCTCCTCATGGCTCGAGGCCGTCCCTCCGGGGCCGGTCTCGTCCCGTTTCGCCTCCGAGAACTGGCCGGCCGCCTGAGACCGGACCTTCCCGGTCGGCTGCTTGACTCCTGGTGACGACCCCGGTACCCGCCCGAATCGCCGGCCTCCTCGCCGTGATTCGGGCAGGCCCGAGCCGGGACTCTCGTCGATGTCAGCGCTTACCGCCGGGGACCCATAGCACATCTCCTGCCGGATTTGCCGTTCTTGAAAGGATAAAGAGCAGATCCGAGAGCCGGTTGAGATACTTTGCCGGGAGGTTGGCAGTGCGGTCCGGGTCGTGCGCGACCAGGCCCCAGGCCGCCCGCTCGGCCCGCCGGGCGATCGTCCGTGCCACGTGCAGCAGTGCCGCCCCGGCGGTGCCGCCGGGGAGGATGAAGGAGTCGAGCTTGCTCAGGCGCGCGTTGTACTCGTCGCACCAGCCCTCAAGGCGCTCCACGTACTCCTCGGTCACCCGCAGTGGGGGGTACTTCGGATCGGGCTCGATCGGGGTGGAGAGGTCGGCCCCGACGTCGAACAGGTCGTTCTGGATCGACCCGAGGACGGCTCGAAGCTCCTCGTCGAGGTCACCGAGGGCGAGGGCCACGCCGATCGCGGCGTTGCACTCGTCGACGTCGGCGTACGCGACGATGCGCGGATCGGTCTTCGCTACCTGCTCGTTGTTGCTCAACCTGGTCGTGCCGGCGTCGCCGGCCCTGGTGTAGATGCGCGTGAGGTGGACGGCCATGTCGCACAGCCTACGGATTCCCGACCTGTCGATCCCGCCACGACCCGATCCCGCCGCCGGGGCGGGGGCGGTCGGCGACCCGACGGGTGACGTCGACGTCATCAGGGTCGAGGGTGGTGCCCGGCTGGCCGGGACGGTGCACGTCGTGGGGGCCAAGAACTCGGCGTTGAAGCTGATGGCCGCCGCACTGCTCGCCCCCGGCCAGAACATGATCACCAACGTGCCCCGGATCACCGACATCGCCATCATGGGCGAGGTCCTGCGTCGTCTCGGCTGTGACGTTCGGTTCGACGCCGACGACCCGGTCGACCCGATGGCCGCCGCAGGTGGGACCGCCCGGTCCCGTTCGGTGAGCATCGGGGTGCCCGAGGCCCCGGGTGTGGAGGCCGACTACGACCTGGTCCGGCGGCTGCGGGCGTCCATCTGTGTCCTCGGCCCCCTGCTGGCCCGTCGGGGGCACGTCCGGGTGGCCCACCCGGGCGGGGACGCGATCGGCTCCCGTGGGCTGGACATGCACATCGCCGGGCTGACCCGGATGGGTGCGGAGATCTCCGGGGAGCACGGGTTCGTCATCGCCGACGCCCCGAACGGTCTGCACGGCGCGGAGATCATGCTGGACTTCCCGAGCGTCGGAGCCACCGAGAACCTGGTCATGGCGGCGGTGCTGGCCGACGGCGTCACGGTGATCGACAACGCCGCCCGGGAGCCGGAGATCGTCGACATCTGCTCGATGTTGATCCGGATGGGTGCGAACATCTCCGGCGAGGGCACCTCGACCCTGCACATCGAGGGCGTACCGGAGCTCAGGCCGGTGCGGCACGCCACCGTGGGGGACCGGATCGTGGCCGGGACGTGGGCCTTCGCCGCCGCGATGACCCGTGGCGACGTCACCGTGACCGGTGCCGACCCGGCCTTCCTGGAGGTGGCCCTGGACAAGCTGATCTCGGCGGGTGGGTTGGTGGAGACCCGGCCGGACGCGTTCCGGGTCCGGATGGACGACCGTCCGACGGCGGTGGACGTGGTGACCCTGCCGTATCCGGGGTTCGCCACCGACCTGCTGCCGATGGCGATCGGCCTGGCGGCGGTGAGCGACGGGGCGTCCCTGATCACCGAGAACATCTTCGACGGTCGTTTCATGTTCGCCAACGAGATGATGCGACTGGGTGCCGACATCAAGACCGACGGCCACCACGCCGTGGTACGCGGGCGCGCGCAGCTCTCCGGCGCTCCGGTGCAGGCCACCGACATCCGGGCCGGGGCCGGACTGATCATCGCCGGGCTCTGCGCCGAAGGGGTCACCGAGGTGTCCCACGTGCACCACGTCGACAGGGGTTATCCGGACTTCGTGGCCGATCTGCGGGCCCTCGGCGTCGAGGTGCGGCGCGGCCGGACGGCCGAGGAGCCGGTGCTGGAGATCTGAGCCGACTGAGGCATCGTTCAGGCTCGCCGACTAGGGTGCTGGGAGACATCCATTCGGGCGAGGGAGGAACAGATGACGGGTCGACTCGCGGTCGTCGGTGCCGGGTTGATGGGGTCCGGTATCGCCCAGGTGGCGGCGCAGGCGGGCTGGCAGGTGACACTGCGCGACCTGGACGAGGCGGCCACCGGGCGAGGGCTGGCCGGTATCCGTACCTCGCTGGAGAAGTTCGCCGAGAAGGGCCGGATCGAGGCCTCGGAGGTCGACGCGACGCTGGCGCGGATCACCCCGACCACCGACCTGGAGGCGGTCGCCGAGGCCGACCTGGTGGTCGAGGCGGTCTTCGAGAAGCTGGAGATCAAGCAGGAGGTGTTCCGCGCCCTGGACAAGCTCTGTGGGGCGGACACGGTGCTGGCCACGAACACCTCCGCCATCCCGGTCACCCAGATCGCGGCGGTCACCCAGCGGCCGGAGGCGGTCGTCGGCACCCACTTCTTCTCGCCGGTGCCGATGATGAAGCTCTGCGAACTGGTCCGGGGTCACAAGACCAGCGACGCGACCCTGGCCGTGGCCCGGGACTTCGCCGAGGGGATCGGCAAGACGGTCGTCGTGGTGAACCGGGACATCGCCGGGTTCGTCACCACCCGGTTGATCGCCGCGCTGGTGATGGAGGCGGTGGCGCTGGTCGAGGCCGGGGTGGTCTCGGCGGAGGATCTGGACACCGCCTGCCGGCTCGGGTTCGGCCACGCCATGGGGCCGCTGGCCACCACCGACCTGACCGGGGTCGACGTCCTCCTCAACGCCACGAAGAACATCTACACCGACACCGCCGACGGGAAGTTCTTCCCCCCGGAGCTGCTCCAGCGCATGGCCGCCGCCGGTGACCTGGGCCGCAAGAGCGGCAAGGGCTTCTACACCTACTGACCTCAGCCGTCGCGCTTGGCGGTCCACCGGAAGGTGGTGAGGCAGAGGACCAGCCCGATCACGCACCAGGCGACCAGGACCAGGGCGACCCGGCCGAGCTCGAAGGAGCCGCCGGGTTCCTGGGCGCCGAAGCTGTCCGGCAGGAAGACCGAGCGCAGCCCCTGGCACATCCACTTGAGCGGGAAGATCGCCGCCACCTGCTGCATCCAGCTGGGCAGGCTGGTGAAGACGAAGAACACCCCGGAGATGAACTGGAGCACCAGGGCGACCGGGGTGACCACGGCCGAGCCGCTGCGGGCGGTCCGGGCCAGCGACGAGATGGCGATCCCGAGCAGGGTGCAGGCGGTCACCCCGAGCACCGAGACCCAGCCGAAGGTCAGCCACTTCGCCGCGGTCCCCGGCAGTTCCAGGTCGAACAGGGCGACCGAGAAGGCGAGCAGCAGGGCGATCTCCGCCACCCCGATGGTCACCACCATGATCACCTTGCCGGCGAAGTACGCCCACTTCGGCATCGGGGTGCCCCGGTACCGCTTGAGGATCCCCCGGTCCCGTTCGATCGGGATCCAGATGCCGAGGTTCTGGAAGCTCACCGTCATCAGGCCGGTCGCGATCATGCCGGTGATGAAGTACTGCGTGTAGCTGACCCCGGGCGCGATGTCGTCGTTGAAGATCGACGCGAAGATCAGGATCATGATGATCGGGAAGCCCATCGTGAAGACGACGGACTCCCGGCTGCGCAGGAACTGGGTGATCTCCAACCGGCCCTGCCGCAGGGCCAACGCGACAGGGCTGGTCGTCGCCGACCCCGGGGCGGTGACCGGGGTGGCCGACTTCGTGGTGGCGGTCATCAGTGTCCGATCATCCGCAGGTAGACGTCCTCCAGGGTGGGCCGGGTGACGGTGAGCCCGGGCACCTCGCCGTCGAAGCGCCCGGCCAGCTCCGCCACCAGCGCCGTCGGCGTCGCGCTCTGCGTGCTCTGCACCACCCCGTCCGGGGTACGCCAGGAGACGGTGGCCAGGGCCTGGTGCCTGTCGCCCAGCCGGTCCGGGGTGGCCACCTCGATCACCCGACCGGCGGCGATCACCCCGACCCGGTCGGCCAGCAGCTCCGCCTCGTCCAGGTAGTGCGTGGTGAGCAGGATGGTGGTGCCACCGGCGGAGAGGTCCCGGATCAGCTCCCAGAACTCCCGACGCGCCTCCGGGTCGAAGCCGGTGGTCGGCTCGTCGAGGAAGAGGAGTTCGGGTCGGCCGACGATGCCCAACGCCACGTCCAGGCGGCGCTTCTGCCCGCCGGAGAGCGTACGGGTCCGGGCCCGCTTCTTGGCCCCCAGACCGACCCGCTCGATGACCTTGTCCGGGTCGTCGGCGTCGGTGTAGAACCCGGCGAAGTGCCGGACCACCTCACCGACGTTCAACTCGTCGAACTCGCCGGTGCCCTGCAACACGATGCCGACCCGGGACCGCCAGTCCGGGCCGGGTCGGGCCGGGTCGACACCGAGCACCGACACCTCACCGGCGTCGCGTCGGCGGAACCCCTCCAGGATCTCCACCGTCGTGGTCTTGCCCGCCCCGTTCGGCCCGAGCAGGGCGAAGACCTCACCGCGCCGGACCGCGAGATCCACGTCGGCCACCGCGACGTTGTCGCCGTACGCCTTGCGCAGTCCGCGTACGGAGATCGCCAGCTCCTCGTCCATGCGACCAAGTGTTCCTCGTACCGGACCGCTGGTGACCGTCGGGGTGCCGGCCGTCACGTGTCCGGTCCATCCGTCGGGCCTGCGGCTGCGGCCCGGCTCACCCGCCCTCGGCCAGCACCTCGGACAGCGGTGCCGGGGTGAGGCCCCGTTCGGCGAGCCCGGCCAGGATGTGCGGCAGCGCCTCGTCGGTCATCGGCGCGTTCGCCTCGGTGACGTGCAGGACGATCACCGAACCGGGGCGTACGCCGTCGAGCACCGCCTTGACGATCGGCCGCCAGGCGGTGGCGAACGGGTCCCCGCTGACCACGTCACCGTCGACGACAGTGACCCCGAGCGGGGCCAGCGCCCGGAGTGCCGCCCGGTCGTGACAGAGCCCGGGGAACCGGAAGTACCGGGTCTGTCGGCCGCCGTAGGGCGCTATGACGTCGAAGGTCCGGCTCGCGTCGGCGGTCAGCGCCTCGGCGGGCCGGTAGGGCAGTCCGTAGCAGTCCCGGACGAACGCGTGGTGGGCGTACGTGTGGTTGGCCAACTCGAAGCGGGGGTTGTCGGCGAGTCTCCGGGTCACCTGGGGGTACTGCTCGACCCACATGCCGGTGAGGAAGAAGGTGGCCGGCACCCGCTCCCGTTCCAGCAGGTCGATGATGGCCAGGTTCGCGTACGACCGCACCGCCCCGCTGCGTAGCTGGTAGCGCATCGCCTCGGTCATGTCCGCGTCGAAGGTGAGCGCGACCAGGTCACCCCGCCGGGGACCGTGGTCGACAACCGGTGGCCGACTCCCCACCGGGGAGGCGCCCGGGACGGATCCCGGCTGGTCGGGGCCGCCCGTCGTCGATCCGCCCCCGGGGCCGTCGCCGTCCGGGCCCGTCTCGCCCCGCCCGCCGTTCCCCGGTCCCGCCCCGTCCGGCCCGCCGCTGCCGGGGACACCGGTCGGCAGGACGAACTCCGCCTGCGCGGCCTCCCGCTGCGGCCCCGTTCCGACGAACAGCAGGGTGGCCGCCGCCACGACCGCCGTGACGATCCCCACGGAAACGTGTGACTTTCTCACCGACACCGGCAGATCATCGCAGCGTCCCGCCCCCGGCCGCGCCCCGCCCGTCCACCCGGCCGTGTCAGCAGGGCGGACGCCCCGACCAGTGGGGCTCAGCTCCGGAGGTGCCCCTGCCGGGCGGCCCGGCGGTCCCGGCGCCGGTCGGCGCGGCGGCGGAGGAACCAGGCGACGAAGAACACCAGACCGACCAGGAAGACGAGCACCAGTACGGGCAGCAGGATCGCGGCCAGCGAGACGATCACGCTGGTGGCGTCCTCGGCGGTGCTCGCCACCGGGGCGCCGACCCCGGCGGTCGCCGCGTTGATCACCGGCCGGGCGGCCGACTTGAGCAGGTGTACGCCGAGCGCGATGAGCACACCCACCAGCACCGGCACCCACTGGTGGGTGGAGACGAACTCGCCGGGGTCGGTGACGGTGACCGTCTCGGACCCGGCCCCGGCACCGAAGGCCAACCCGCCGGCGGTCGGCCGGACCACCGTCTGCACCACGTCGTTGACGTGGTCGACCACCGGCACCTTGTCCGCCACCAGTTCGACCACCAGCAGGACTGCCAGGATCGCCACCACCCACCCGTTGCCGAGCCACTGCCAACCACCGGGGAGCGCGATGGCGTCGGTGTAGCGGGCCAGCAGACCCATCACGAGCAGCGGGATGTAGGCGTTCAGCCCCGCCGAGGCGGCCAGGCCGGAGCCGGTGAGAACTTCGAGCACCATCTCAGCATGGCACCGGCACGCCAGTGCTGCTCGTGGGCGAGGGGGCGGGCACTGGGCTACCCTCCTCGGGTGCGGTTGGTGATTGCGAAGTGCTCGGTGGACTATGTCGGACGGCTCTCGGCTCACCTGCCGCCGGCCACTCGTCTGTTGATGGTGAAGGCCGACGGATCGGTGTCCATCCACGCCGACGACCGGGCGTACAAACCTCTGAACTGGATGAGCCCACCCTGCCGGTTGCAGGAGTCGCCCGGCGTCTGGCGGGTGGTGAACAAGGCCGGCGAGGAGCTGCGGATCACCCTGGAGGAGGTCTTCCAGGACACCTCGTACGAGCTCGGTGTGGACCCGGGATTGCGCAAGGACGGGGTGGAGGCGCACCTGCAGGAGCTGCTCGCTGCCAACCCGACAACCCTGGGTGAGGGGTACACGCTGGTCCGGCGGGAGTACATGACCGCCATCGGCCCGGTCGACCTGCTGTGCCGCGACGCCGACTCCGGCGCTGTCGCCGTCGAGGTGAAGCGGCGCGGTGAGATCGACGGCGTGGAGCAGTTGACCCGCTACCTGGAGCTGATGAACCGGGACCCGCTGCTCGCCCCGGTCACCGGCGTCTTCGCGGCCCAGGAGATCAAGCCGCAGGCCCGGGTGCTCGCCACCGACCGGGGGATCCGGTGCGTGGTGGTCGACTACGACAAGCTGCGTGGTATCGAACGCGACGAGCTGACCCTGTTCTGACCGCCGCGTCCCTCACCCGGGGGCCGTCGCGGACCTGACCAGGGGGCCACCGCCGACCTCACGCAGGAGGCCACCACCGTTCCTCAACTGGGGACCGTCGCCGTTGCTCACCCGTAGGGCCGCCGACCGGCGTCAGCGGCCGTAGACGGCCTTGGTGACCTTGACCAGACGGGCGACGTCGGCGTCGGTGCGGTCGAAGGTGGTCGCGGGGAGCAGGGAACGGGCCCGGCGTCGGGTGATGGCCTTGGCCCGGGCGAACTCCCGGAGCCCGTCCTCGCCGTGGATCCGCCCGAACCCGGACTCGCCGACCCCGCCGAAGGGGAGCGTGGACATCCCGGCGAAGGTGAGGGCCGAGTTCACCGACGCCATCCCCGAACGCAGTCGTCGGGCCACGGCCACCGCCCGTCGCCGCCCGAACACCGAACCACCCAGCCCGTACGGCAGGGCGTTGGCCCGGGCGAGGGCCGCGTCGGCGTCGGGCACCCGGTCGACGACGAGGGTCGGGCCGAAGGTCTCCTCCCGTACGGCGTCGGCGTCGGCGGGGACGTCGACGAGCACCGTCGGCCTGACGTACGGCGGCTGGACCGCGTCCGCCCCGCCCAGCACCGCCCGACCACCCCGGGCCAGCGCGTCGTCGATGTGTCGCCGGATCACGTCCAGTTGGGCGGGCATGGTGATCGGGCCGATGTCGGCGTCGTCGGCGCCGACCGTCAGTCGCCCGGCCCGCTCCACCACCCTGGCGAGGAACGCGTCGAAGACCGGGTCGACGACGTAGATCCGTTCGATGCCGATGCAGGTCTGACCGGCGTTGGTCAGCCCACCCCAGACGGCGGCCTCGGCGGCGGCGTCCAGGTCGGCGTCGACGTCGACGATCATCGCGTCCTTGCCGCCGGCCTCCAACAGCACCGGCGTGAGCGACTCGGCGCAGGCGGTCATCACCGCCCGGGCGGTCCGCGGCGAGCCGGTGAAGGCCAGCTTGTCGACGCCGGAGCGGCAGAGCGCGGCTCCCACGTCGCCGAGCCCGTGCACCGCCGTCAGGACCGGCCGCTCGGGCACCACCTCGGCGAAGCTGTCGACGAGCCACTGGCCGACCACCGGGGTGTACTCGCTCGGCTTGAGCACCACCGCGTTCCCGGCGGCCAACGCGTACGCGGCGGAGCCGACCGGGGTGAAGACGGGGTAGTTCCACGGGCCGATCACCCCGACCACGCCGTACGGCTGGTATTCGAGGTGGCCGGAGAACTCGGCGAGGATCAGCCGGGACCGGACCCGGCGGTGGCCCAGCACCCGGGGGGCGTTGCGGGCCGCCCAGTCGATGTGCTCGATCGCGGTGAGCACCTCGACGACGGCGTCGGCGATCGGCTTGCCGCCCTCGGCGTGGATCAACTCGGCGAGCTGTTCGATCCGTCGGGCCAGCAGGGTCCGCCACCGCAGCAGGCGGGCCCGCCGTCCGGCGAAGCCGAGCCCGGCCCACCACTGCCCGGCCGACCGTGCGGTCTCGACGGCCCGCTCGACGTCGGCGGGGGTGGCGACGGGCACCCGCCCGGCCTCCACACCGGTCGCGGGGTTGGTCGAGACCAACCGGCCGTCGTCGACCCTGGGCACACCCGGAACCTGAACAGCCGTCATGTCGGAAGTCTAGACCCGTTGATTACCCGTCGGTAGGAGTGTTCCCTTCGGTCGAGTGGCTTTCGTCCCGGACGAGAGGAACAGGACCCGATCACACTCACTGTCCGAACTGGCGAACGGGAGATGACCGGCCGGAGTCGCCGAGCTGACCGGTCAGTGGTGCTGGTGACTACGTTGGGCTGGCACGCTGACGCGGAGGGTGACATAGGTGGGGAGGTGGGCTGTCCATGGAGGATTTCCCGGAACTGCTGCCGCTGTTGACCGTGGCCGCTGGACCGATGCGCGGGGCGAGCTTCCGGATCCGGGCCGATCCGTTGGTGATCGGCCGGGCGCCGTCGTCGGACGTCGTCGTCGACGATCCACATCTGAGTCGACGGCACGCGGCGGTGCGGCGTACCGGAGCCGAGACGTCCCTGGTCGATCTCGGCTCCACCAACGGGACCTGGCTCAACGACCGCAGGATCGCCGACGTCGAACAGCTCGCCGACGGTGACGTCATTCGTCTGGGTCGGACCGAGCTCCGCTACTTCGACCCCGGGTTGGCCCGGACGGACCCGGTGGGGTTGCGACTGGACCCGGCACGCCGTCCGCACCGGACGACGCTGCCGATGCCCGTACCGGCCCCCCGCCGCCCCGCCGAGTCCGGGCTGATCGAGTCGGAGGCGGCCGGAACCAGCCGGTGACCTGCCCGCCCACGCCCCCGCCGTCGCCCGACGACCTGCGTTCCGTGGCAGACTCGCGGCCAGGACCTGAGGGGACCGTCGGAAGACGGTACGAGCGACAGGAGGGCCGGTCGTGGGGCGGGACTTCGCCAGCGTGGGCGTGGTAGGGCTGGGCACCATGGGGGCCGGCATCGTGGAGGTCTTCGCCCGCAGCGGCGTCGACGTCGTCGCGGTGGAGATCTCCGACGCCGCCCTCGACCTGGGCCGGGTGAACCTCGACCGCTCCACCGACCGGGCCGTGGCCAAGGGGCGGCTCGACCCCGCCGACCGAGACGCGCTGCTGGGGCGGGTGCACTTCGCCGTCGGGCTCGACGCGTTGCACGCTGTCGACCTGGTCGTCGAGGCCGTACCGGAGCGGCTGGAGGTCAAGCGGCAGCTCTTCGCCGAACTGGACCGGATCTGCCGACCCGAGGCGATCCTGGCCACGAACACCTCCTCGCTCAGCGTCACCGAGATCGCCGTCGCCACCGGCCGCCCCGACCGGGTCGTCGGCGTGCACTTCTTCAACCCGGCCCCGGTGATGAAGCTGGTCGAGGTGATCCGGACCGTCGTCACCTCGGCGGAGGTGGTGGCCGACGTGGAGGGACTCTGCGCCCGGCTGGGCAAGGTCGGCGTGACAGTCGCCGACCGGGCCGGATTCATCGCCAACGCCCTGCTGTTCGGGTACCTCAACCAGGCCGTCGCCATGCTCGAAGCGGGGTACGCCACCCGGGAGGACGTCGACCTCGCCATGCGGCTCGGCGCCGGCCTGCCGATGGGGCCGTTCGCACTGCTGGACCTGATCGGCCTGGACACCGCGTACCAGATCCTCGACACCATGTACCGGCGTGGCGGCCGCAACCGCAGACACGCGCCGGTGCCCCTGCTGCGCCAGATGGTCACCGCCGGCCTGCTCGGTCGTAAGACCGGCCGGGGCTTCTACACCTACGAGCGGCCGGGCTCCCCGGCGGTCGTCGCCGACGACGCGACCCCGAACCCCGTCGCCGGGTCGGCCACCGACGGTGTCCCCCCGGTGACCAGGATCGGGATCGTCGGCTCCGACGCGCGGGCCACCGGACTGGCCACCGCGTGCACCGAGGCCGGCCACGAGGTGGTGACGGTGGCCGCGGAGCCGACGGCGCTGACCCCGTTGGCCGACGTCGACCTGGTGATCGAGGCGGTGGCCGGGGAGCCCAGCGACCGCGCCGCGCTCCTCGCCGCCCTGGCCGAGGTCTGCAAGCCCGAGGCGGTGCTCGTCACCACCGCGACACCCGTGATCGACCTGGCCATGGCCACCGGTCGGCCGGCGGACGTGGTCGGACTCGCCCTGCACGAGCCGACCCGGGCGGGGGCGTTCGCCGAGATCGTCCGGACCGTCCACTCCTCGGCGCGGGCGGTGGCCGCCGTCCGGGCGCTCTGTGCCGCACTGGGCCGCAGCGTCGTGGTCTGCGGGGACCGGGCCGGTCTCGTCGTCGACGCGCTCCTCGTCGGATACCTCAACGACGCGGTCCGGATGCTGGAGGCGAACTACGCCTCCGTCGACGACATCGACCACGCGATGAAGCTGGGCTGCGGATACCCCACCGGCCCCTTCGAGCTGCTGGACACCATCGGGCTGGACGTCGCCCTGACCGTCGCCCGCGAACTCCACCGGGAGCAGCGGGAACCGGGGCTGGCCCCGGCACCGCTGCTGGAGCACCTGGTCATCGCGGGTCACCTGGGGCGCCGGACCGGTCGGGGGTTCCGCGAGCACTGACAGCGCCGCGCGGGTCGCCCGCGTCGGGACGCACCGGCCACCCGTACGCTGGGAAGGTGAGTCCCCGTCGTAACCGTCCCCGTCAGGACGAGACCGCGCACCTGGACGCCGACCGGGTACGCCACGGCGTACCCACCGTCCAGCAGTGGCGCGACGGGGAGTGGCAGGTCCGGGGTGTCAGCGGTGGGGCATCGGCGAAGACGTACCGGTGTCCCGGCTGTGACCAGGAGATCCGTCCCGGTGTGCCGCACGTGGTGGCCTGGCCGGCCGACGAGCGTGGGGACCTGACCGACCGCCGGCACTGGCACAGCGGTTGTTGGCGGGCGCGCGACCGGCGTGGCCCCGGTCTGCACCGGGGCCGGGGTGCCCCCCGGTACGGCTGAGGGATCTTCGTCACCCGGTTTCGGCCCCGGCGCGCGCCGCCCGACGGCCCCCGCCACACTGAAGGGGTGAGCACTCCGATCCGCGCGTCCTCCATCCTGCCCAGCCGGCGGGAGGAGATCGAGTTGCACACCGCCGACGGACTACGCCTGGTCGGCGAGCTGAGTCGACCCGAGCGACGCGAGCCGGTGGCCACCCTGATCTGCCTGCACCCGCTGCCTACCCACGGCGGGATGATGGACAGCCACGTCTTCCGGAAGGCGGCCTGGCGGTTGCCCGCCCTGGCCGACCTGGCCGTCCTGCGGTTCAACACCCGGGGCACGACGAGCCTCCGGGGCACCAGCGAGGGTGCCTTCGACAACGCCGTCGGTGAACGGTACGACGTGGCCGCCGCGATCGAGTACGCCGAGTTCGCGGAGCTGCCGAACCTCTGGCTGCTCGGCTGGTCGTTCGGCACCGACCTGGCGCTCAAGCACGGCTGCGACCCGGCGGTGGTCGGCGCGATCCTGCTCTCCCCGCCGCTGCGCTACTCCACCGAGGACGACCTCGCCACCTGGGCCGGGTCCGGCAAACGGCTGACCGCCCTGGTCCCCGAGTTCGACGACTATCTGCGCCCGGACGAGGCCCGGGGACGGTTCACCGCGGTCCCGCAGGCCGAGGTGGTCGGGGTGCCCGGGGCCAAGCATCTCTGGGTGGGCGACGCCGAGACCGTCCTCGACGAGGTGGTCCGCCGGGTCGCCCCGGAGGTGTCGGTGCCCCTGCCCACGACGTGGGACGGCCCGATGGAGACCGGGGACGTCAGCGGGTACGCCGACCGGACCGTCGCCGCCTTCGCCGACACCCCCGTACCGGGTCCGAAAACCGAACCCCCGGCCTGACCTCCGGCCGGTCCGGCCCGGCGTCGGGGTCCTGGACCGGCCCGACGGCACCGCCGGGCCGGTCCCTGACGTCGTCTCCGACGTCGGCGGTCACTCCGACTCGACGGTGACCTTGCTCGGGCTGGCGCTGCGCTCGTCGGTGGTCGGCTTGGTGGGCCGTTTGGTCTTCTCCCCGGTGCTGGTGATCTTGGTCGGGGTGGCGCCCCGACCGCCCTCACCCGGCACCGCCGCGACAGTCGGCTCGCCGTCGACACCGGCGCTGGGGCTGCCGGCCTCCACCGTGCTGACCGGCTCGGCGACCGGCCGGGTGACGGTGGGTTCGGCACCGGACTTGGCGTTCCTGGCCGCCGCGCCGACCGGCTCGGGGGTCTTCGCCGGGGTCGGGCCGCCGGTCTTCGGGGCCGTGCCGACCGGCTCGGGGTCCTTCGCCGGGGCCGCCTCGCCGGTAGTGGGCCGTTTGTCCGGGCTCGTGCCGTTCACCGAGGCCGCGTCCACGGAGGCGACGCCCTTCGAGACGACAGGGGCGGTTCCGGTGACCTTGCCGGTGACGGGCTTCGGGTCCTCCGCCTTCGGGGTCGTACCGTCGCCGGCTGCGGCCGTCCCGGTGCCCGTCGTCTCCTGGCGGAGGCCGAGCAGCTTCAGCTGCAACTCGTCGGACTCCTGACGGGACCGCCAGGTCTCCTGTCGCAGGTCGGCGAGCTCCTGCTGGGCCTGGGCGATCTCCAGCATCACCTTGGCGAGCTGCTGGCGGCTGGCCGCCGCCTCCTGCTGACTGGCGGCGAGATGCTGCTGGGTGGTGGCCAACGCCTGCTGGGTGGTCGCCGCGTACTCCTCGAACTGCCGCCGGGACGTCGCCACGTGCTCGTCGGCCCTACGACGCTTCTCGGTGGCCTCGGACTCGGCGCGCTTGAGCAGCTCGGCGGCCTTCTCCTCGGCCTGTCGGCGCGCTGTGGCGGCGTCGCGCTCGGCGGCCTCCCGGATCTGGGCGGCACCCTGCTCGACCTCGTCGCGCCGGGCCTGGTACTGCTTCTCCAGCTCGTCCTGCCGGGTCTTGTGCTTCTGCTCCAGCTCCTCGTGCCGGGTCGTGTGCTGCTGCTCCAGCTCGTCCCGGCGGGCCTTGTGCTGGTCGACCAGCTCCTCGCGGCGCTTGGTGTACTCGGCCTCGGCCTCGGTCCGGCGTCGGGTCAACTCGCGGTCGGCGGCCTCACGCCGGCCGTTGACCTCCTTCTCCACCCCCGCCCGCCAGGCACCCAACTCCTGCTGGGTCTGGGTCCGGGCGTGCTGGACGTACGCCTCGGTCTCGCCCCGCATCCGCTGGACGTAGTTCTCGGTCTCCGCGCGGCTGCGGGTGGCCGCCTCGGCAGCCTGGGTGGTGACCCGCTCGGCTTCCAGCCGGGCCTTCTCCCTGGTGACCTTGCCCGCCTCGGTGGCCTCGTCGATGGCCTTCTTGGCCTCCTGCTGGGCCTTGGCGTGGGTGGCCCGCCCCGCCTCGGTCGCGGAGTCGATGAGGCGCTTGGCCTCCTGCTGGGCCTTGGCGTGCACCTCCTTGGCGGTGTCCCGCAGCCCGGCGGCCTCCTGCTGGGCCCGGGCCAGCGCCTCCTTCGCCGCCTCGCGCAGCTTGGTGGCCTCCTGCTGCGCCCGGTTGTGGATCTCCTTGGCGGCGTCGCGGAGCTTGGTGGCCTCCTGCTCCGCCTTGGCCATCGCCTCCTGCGCCTGCAGACGCAGCTGCGCGCCCTCCTGCCGGGCGGCCCGGACCGTGGCCTCGGCCTCGGCCCGGCGGGCCGCGCTCTGCCGCTCCTCCTCGGCGCGCCGGGCCGACAGGGCGATCTCGAAGTCCTGGAGGACCTTGTCGGCCTGCTCGCGGGCCTCCTCGATGATCCCCTCGGCGGCGTCGCGGCGGACCTGGATCTCCTCGTGCCCGGCGAGCAGGATCGCCTCCGCCTGTTCCTCGGCGAGGGCGAGGATCTGTTCCACCCGGGGACCGAGATGACGGAACGAGGCCTGGTCCACCACGCCCACCTGCTTGCGGGCCTGGGCGAGGTCCCGCTGGAGCACCTCGACCTGACCGGCCAGCTTGTGGATCTGCGTGTAGGCCTGTTCGCGCTCGGTCGCCAGTGTGGCGATCTCGTGCTCGGCGCGAGTGACGTACCGGTCGACCTGTCGTTTCTCGTACCCCCGCAGGGCGGACTCGAAGCTGGGCTCCGTCGTCACTTCCCCGCCCAGAGAGAACAGTTCCTCGCCGTGCGACATGCACCCATCCTCACACGCGTCCGGCTTCGCTGGGGCGATACAGACGCCCCCGATGGGACCTAGTTCACTGATGCGCCCCTACGGGAAAAGACGGTACCTGATGCGCAAATACGGCGCGGGGTCACACCGGTCACCCGGTGTCACCCCGCGCCCTGTCGCATGCCCCGCAGCAGTCCCCGCGGCGGCCGTCAGTTGGACTTCTCCGCGGCGACCCGCTCCTGCCCACCCTCGGCCGGGGCCGGAGCGGGGGCGTTCTCCGCCTTCTCGGCCGACTGGCCCGGCGGGACGCCCGGCACGATCCCGGCGAGACCGGAGAGCATCTGGCCGAGCTGCGAGGTGACGGCGTCCTTCTGCCGGGTGAGGTCCTCGACCTCGCGGCGGGCGGCCTGCGTGGTCAGCTCCGCCTCGGTCCGCGCCTCGGTGAGCAGCCGCTTCGCCTCCGCCTTGGCCTCGTTGAGGGTCTTCTCCGACAGCGCCTTGGCCTTGTCGACGGTCTCGTTGGCGGTCCGCTCCGACTCGACCCGGCGCGCCTCGGCCCGCTGCTCGATCTCCTTGGCCCGTTCCTGGGCGGCGCGGGCGCGTTGCTCGGCCTCGCTGACCAGCTTCTGGGTCTGCGTGACCTGGGCGGCGTGCCGCTCCGACTCCTCCCGCTCGGCCTTCTCCCGACGCTCGGCGAGTTGCAGTTCGAGCGCCTGGAGGTCCTTGTCCCGCTTGTCCCGGGCGTCGGTGAGCAGCTTGGTCGCCTCGGCGCGCTTCTCCTCCGCCTCGCGGGCGGCCTTGGCCCGCTGCTGGGTGATCTCCCGCTCGGCGGTCGCCCGCAGCGTCGCCACCTCACGCTCGACGGTCGACTTGAGCTCCGCCACCTCGTGAGCGGTGACGGTACGCAGCTGCTTGGTCTCCCGCTCGGCGTCGGAGCGCAGGGTGTCGGCCTCCCGGCGGGCCTGCACCCGGACCTCGGCGGCCTCCCGCTCGGCGGCGGTCCGGACCCCGCCCGCCTCCCGCTCGGCGGTGGCCTTCATCGCGGCGGCCTCGGCGCGGGCCTTGTCGGTGATCTCGCGCGCCTCGAGCCGGGCGGCGGAGAGGATGCCCTCAGACTCGCGCTTGGCCTCGTTGCGGTGGTCGTTCGCCTGCTCCTCGGCCAGCCGCAGGATCTGCTCGACCCGGGTGCCCAGGCCCGACAGGGTCGGCCGGCTGTTCTCCTCGAGCTGCTTGTTGGTCTCGGTGATCTTCTGCTCGAGTGCGGCCTGGCGCTGCTCGGCCTGGCGGAGCCGGCGCTGTGCGTCGTTCATCCGCTGCTCGGCCTCGGCCCGGGCCTGCTCGGACTGGGTCAGCGCGGCGGTGAGCCGTCCGATGAAGTCGTCGACCTGTCCGACGTTGTATCCGCGCAGGCCAACGGTGAAATCCGGCTGCGAGTTCGCGTTATCGAAGAACGCAAGAGGGGAGGACTGCTGCTGGGGCATTGGGACATACTCGCAGACGCCCCAGGGTGCTTCGCAAGAGTGGTCGCCGCTTTCGTGTCCTCTTTACATGGTCAAGTCCCTGGGCGATCTTGGCAGGTCCCCGGCCCGCCGGACGGCCTCGTCGGGCCGCCCGAATTGGGGCCGGGGACCGGTGGTAACGCTTTGTCACGACAGCCGGAATGGGCATCGGGTCTCCGGTGTGGAAAACAATCGACGTCCTCGGCGCAATGGCCGACGGCCGGCCGCCGAACCGGTCAGTGCTCCTCGGCCGGCTGGACCAGCTCGACCAGGACCCCGCCGGCGTCCTTCGGGTGCACGAAGTTGATCCGGGAACCCCCGGTGCCACGGCGCGGGGAGTCGTAGAGCAGGCGTAGTCCCCGCTCGCGCAGCGCCGCACCGGCGACGTCGACATCGGCCACGGTGTATGCCACCTGCTGCACGCCGGGTCCGTTGCGGTCGAGGAACCGGGCGATCGTCGACTCCGGGGTCAGTGGGGCGAGCAGCTGTACGCACCCGCCCTCGGCGGTCGGTCCGACCGCCAGCATCGCCTCGCGTACGCCCTGCTCGGCATTGGTCTCGACGTGCACGCAGCGCATTCCGAAGGTACGTCGGTAGAAGTCGATCGCCGCGTCCAGGTCGGCGACGGCGATGCCGACGTGGTCGATACGGAGCAGCCCGATCCCTGTGAGATGTTCCGCAGCGGGCTCGACGGGGGTGTTCTCAGCCATGGCGCTAGTCTGGCCGAACAATCGTTCAGGCGTACAGGTCGGCACCCCCCTCGGAGGCAGGTATGGCTTCGGTGATCGTCAGCGGCGCGCGGACCCCGATGGGCCGCCTGCTGGGAAACCTCAAGGACCTCTCCGCGACCGAGCTCGGCGGTGTCGCGATCCGGGCGGCGTTGGAACGCGCCGGCGTCGCCCCCGACCAGGTGCAGTACGTGATCATGGGGCAGGTGCTCCAGGCCGGTACGGGACAGATCCCGGCCCGCCAGGCGGCGGTGGCGGCCGGTGTGCCGATGTCCGTACCGGCCCTGACGGTCAACAAGGTGTGTCTGTCCGGCCTGGACGCGATCGCCCTGGCCGACCAACTGATCCGGGCCGGCGAGTTCGACATCGTGGTCGCCGGGGGCATGGAGTCCATGACCAACGCCCCGCACCTGCTCCGGGGCCAGCGCTCCGGATACAAGTACGGTGACGTGACGCTCGCCGACCACATGGCGCTCGACGGGCTCTCCGACCCGTGGGACGACTGCTCGATGGGGGAGTCCACCGAGCGGCACGGTGCCCGGCACGGCATCACCCGCGCCGACCAGGACACCTTCGCCGCGGCCAGCCACCAGCGGGCCGCCGCGGCCCAGAAGAACGGGCACTTCGCCGACGAGATCGCCCCGGTCGTCATCCCGCAGCGCAAGGGCGAGCCCCTGGTGATCAGCGAGGACGAGGGGATCCGCCCGGACACCACCGCCGAGTCGCTGGGCCGGTTGCGGCCGGCCTTCGCCCCGGACGGCACGATCACCGCCGCGACGTCCTCGCCGATCTCCGACGGGGCGGCGGCGGTCGTGGTGATGAGCAAGGCCAAGGCGAAGGAGCTGGGACTGACCTGGCTGGCCGAGGTGGGCGCGCACGGCAACGTCGCCGGGCCGGACAACTCCCTGCACTCCCAGCCGGCCAACGCCATCACCCACGCGTTGCGCAAGGCCGGACTGGCCGTCGCCGACCTGGACCTGATCGAGATCAACGAGGCGTTCGCGCAGGTCGGTATCCAGTCCACCCGTGACCTCGGGGTCAGCCCCGACCTCGTCAACGTCAACGGTGGGGCGATCGCCCTGGGGCATCCGATCGGCATGTCCGGGGCCCGGCTGGTGCTCACCCTCGCGCTGGAGCTTCGGCGGCGGGGCGGCGGCACCGGCGCGGCGGCGCTCTGCGGCGGCGGTGGCCAGGGCGACGCACTGATCATCCACGTGCCGGCGGGCGGCGAGAGCTGACCGTGGGCGGACGCGTCGAGGAGCCCGCCCCGGGTTCCGTAGCCACGGGTGGCGCACCGCCGTCCACCCCTGGTCCGGTCCGCCGGAGTCGGGACGTACCCCATCTGGTGGCGCGGGCGCGCGACGGTGACCCCCGCGCGGTGGCCCGACTGATCACCCTGGTCGAGTCGGGTGACCCCCTGCTGCCCGAGATCGCGGCGGCGCTGGCCCCCTTCGCCGGGCAGGCCCGGGTGGTGGGGTTGACCGGGTCGCCCGGGGTGGGCAAGTCGACCACCACGAACGAGCTGGTCCGGGCGCTGCGGGCCAGGGGACACCGGGTGGGGGTGCTGGCCGTCGACCCGTCCAGTCCGTTCACCGGCGGCGCGATCCTCGGCGACCGGGTCCGGATGCAGGACCACGCCACCGACCCCGGCGTCTACATCCGGTCGATGTCCAGCCGGGGGCACCTCGGCGGGCTCTCCGCCGCCACCCCGCAGGCGGTCCGGGTCCTCGAAGGTGCCGGCTGCGACGTCGTGCTCGTCGAGACGGTCGGGGTCGGGCAGGCCGAGGTGGAGGTCGCCTCCCTGGCCGACACCACACTCGTGCTGCTCGCCCCGGGGATGGGCGACGCGATCCAGGCGGTCAAGGCCGGCATCCTGGAGATCGCCGACATCTTCGTGGTCAACAAGGCGGACCGGGACGGCGCCGACGCCACGGTCCGCGACATCCAGGGCAACCTCGCCCTGGGGGAGCGGGGGCCCGGCCAGTGGCGTCCGCAGGTGGTGCGGACCGTCGCCGCCAGGGCCGAGGGCATCGACGACCTCGTCGCCGCCCTGGACAAGCACCGGGACTGGCTGGTCGAGCACGACGAGCTGCGCCGTCGTCGGGAGGCGCGGGCCGCCGCCGAGGTCGAGGCGATCGCGCTCGGCGCGCTGCGCGCCCGCATCGGTTCCCTCCGCGACGGTACGCAGCTCGCAGCCCTCGCCGCGAAGGTCGCCGAGGGTGCCCTCGACCCGTACACCGCCGCCGACGAACTCCTCGCCCAGCTCGGATCCTGACCGGGCTTCGCCGACCAGCCCGGTCACCGTGGGTCGCTGAACTCGACGGCCTCGTTCGACAGTCCACAGCGGAGGTCGCGGCCGGTACGCTCCTTGCGGTCGGGGCTGCCGGCCGCCGACGGCAGGGGAGTGGGACGTGAACTTCGAGAAGACCCAGGAACTGTCCCTGAACGCCGACACCGTGGCGGGTGGGCAGACGCGGATCTCCACCGAGGTGGTGGAGAAGATCGCGGTGGCAGCCACGAAGTCGGTGCCGGGCGTGGCGGAACTCGGTGGCGACCTCGCCCGGTTCGTCAACGCCGTCCTGGACCGGGTCGGCCTCGACCAGGTCGGTGACGCCCGGCGGGGTTGCTCGGCGCACATCACCGACGGGGCGGTGCTGATCAACCTGGTGCTGGTGACAGTCGCCGGACATCCGGTCCCGCAGGTGGTCGACGAGGTCAGGGCACGGGTGACCGAGGCGGTCGAGGCGTACGGGTTGCGCGTCGACGAGATCAACATCCGGGTCGACGACGTCGCCTTCACCGACGCGCCCGAGTCCGGCGCCTGACCGTACGCCTGTCGTCTCCACGCCGTACGCGCGTGCCCGGGGTGGTTGCGCGACTCGGAACTTAGCGATCGTTCAGTAGGGGCTCTACACTCGATGCCAGTCGAGGACTCATGGAGGACCCCCGCGCATGAACGCCGACGAGATCGCTGCCGGACGGGCCCGCTGGCAGGCCCGGTACGACGCCGCCCGCAAGCGGGACGCCGACTTCACCACCCTGTCCGGAATGACTGTCGACCCGGTGTACGGCCCACCGGAGGGCGTGGCCTACCCCGGCTTCGACCGGATCGGGTGGCCGGGGGAGTACCCGTACACCCGGGGGTTGCATCCGACCGGCTACCGGGGGCGGACCTGGACGATCCGGCAGTTCGCGGGCTTCGGCAACGCCCGGCAGACCAACGAGCGGTACAAAATGATCCTCGGCGCGGGTGGCGGCGGGCTCTCGGTCGCCTTCGACATGCCGACCCTGATGGGCCGGGACTCCGACGATCCGCAGGCGCTCGGCGAGGTCGGACACTGCGGGGTGGCGGTGGACTCGGCGGCCGACATGGAGGTGCTCTTCGACGGCATCGACCTGGCCCGGGTGACCACCTCCATGACGATCTCCGGTCCGGCCGTCCCGGTCTTCTGCATGTACCTGGTCGCCGCCGAGCGGCAGGGCGCCGACCCGGCCCGGCTCGACGGCACCCTGCAGACCGACATCTTCAAGGAGTACATCGCGCAGAAGGAGTGGCTCTTCGAGCCGGAACCCCACCTGCGTCTGATCGGTGACCTGATGGAGTACTGCGCCCGGGAGATCCCCCGGTACAAACCGCTGTCGGTGTCGGGCTACCACATCCGGGAGGCCGGCTCCACCGCCGCGCAGGAGCTGGCCTACACCCTGGCCGACGGGTTCGGCTACGTCGAGCTGGGGTTGTCCCGGGGGCTGGACGTGAACGTGTTCGCCCCCGGCCTCAGCTTCTTCTTCGACTCGCACGTCGACTTCTTCGAGGAGATCGCCAAGTTCCGGGCCGCCCGCCGGATCTGGGCCCGGTGGCTGCGCGAGGTGTACGGCGCCACCAGCGAGAAGGCGCTCTGGCTGCGGTTCCACACCCAGACCGCCGGGGTGTCCCTGACCGCCCAGCAGCCGGTCAACAACGTCGTACGCACCGCCGTGGAGGCCCTGGCGGCGGTGCTCGGCGGCACGAACTCGCTGCACACCAACGCCCTGGACGAGACGCTGGCCCTGCCCACCGACGAATCCGCCGAGATCGCCCTGCGGACCCAGCAGGTGCTGATGGAGGAGACCGGGGTGACGAACGTGGCAGACCCCCTCGGTGGTGCCTGGTACGTCGAGGCGCTCACCGACCGGATCGAGGCCGAGGCGGAGGAGATCTTCGCCCGGATCCGGCAGCTCGGCGGGGACGGTCCGCACCGGATCGGTCCGATGACCTCCGGCATCCTGCGGGGCATCGAGGACGGGTGGTTCACCGGGCAGATCGCCGAGTCGGCCTTCACCTACCAGCAGGCGCTGGAGAAGGGCGACAAGAGGATCGTCGGGGTCAACTGTCACACCGCCACCGTCGCCAAGGACCTGGAGATCCTGCGGATCTCGCACGAGGTGGAGGCGGCGCAGCGCCGGGAGTTGGCCGAACGCAAGACCACCCGGGACTCCGCCGCGGTCCGGGCCGCCGTCGAACGGATGGTGGCGGCGGGGCGGACGGAGGCGAACATGATCCCGGCGATGCTGGACGCGGTCCGGGCCGAGGCCACCCTCGGCGAGATCTGTGACGCGTTGCGGGGCGAATGGGGCGTCTACCGTGAACCCGCCCGCTTCTGACCCCGCCGGTCGGCGGGGTGGTGAGCAGCGGTGTGGGAGGCGACTGTCGGCGTCGCGGCTGATCCGTGTTCCGGCGCGTACGTGCGAGACTAGATAACCATGAGCGACCCACGGATCACCTCGTCGATCTTCACCCGCGGCGCGGTCGACCTCAGCGCGCTGCGCACTCCCGCACCGGCCCCTGCCCGTCCCGCCACCCCGTCCCCGACCGGCCCGGCGCCCACCGGCGTTCCGACCGGATCCGACGGCGGCGTCACAGTGATCGACGTGACCGAGGCGACCTTCCAGTCCGAGGTCCTCGAACGATCGCTGACCACACCGGTGGTGGTCGACTTCTGGGCCGAGTGGTGTCAGCCGTGCAAGCAGCTCTTTCCGGTGTTGGAGAAGCTGGCCGCCGAGGGCGGTGGGGCCTGGGTGCTCGCCAAGGTCGACGTCGACGCCAACCCCCGGCTCGCCCAGATGTTCCGGGTGCAGGGCATCCCGATGGTCTACGCGGTGGTCGGCGGGCAGCCGGTCGACGCCTTCTCCGGGGTGGTTCCGGAGGCGCAGCTGCGGCAGTGGATCCAGGCGGTCCTCACCGCCGGTGGGGTCACCGCCGAACAGCCGGGCGACCCCCGGCTCGACGAGGCCGACGACGCCCTGATGATCGGCGACCTGGACGCCGCCGAGACGGCGTACCGCAAGATCCTCGCCGAGGCGCCGACGGACGCCGCCGCCGAGGCGGGCCTGGCCCAGGTCGGGCTGGCCCGTCGGGTCGCCGGTACGGATCCGTCGGCGGCGCTCGCCGCCGCAGCGGCCGACCCGGACGCCGTGGACGCCCACCTGATCGCCGCCGACGTCGAGGTGCTCAGCGGGCAGGCCGAGGCCGCCTACGCCCGCCTGGTCGCCCTGGTCCGGCGGACCGCCGGTGAGGACCGGGACCGGGTACGCCAGCACCTGGTGTCGCTGTTCAGCGTCGCCGGCCCGGACGACCCGGCGGTCGCCTCGGCCCGGCGGGCACTGGCCAGCGCCCTGTTCTGAGCACGGTCCGGTCGTCGCGCACAGGATCGTCGTAGCGCGGGCCGGCGCCGCCGGCCCGCCTTCCGCAACCGGAGGACGGGGGGACGCAAGCCATGAGACGTCGGATCGCCGTCCTCGACGCGCCGACCAACCTCGGCCTGCGTCCGCCCACCTTCTCGTCGGTGCCGGGATGCGGGAAGGCGCCCGGGGCGCTGCGCGACCACGACCTGGTCGCCCGACTGGGCGCTCGGGACGCCGGTTGCCTCACCCCGCCCCGGTACGATCCGGGCGACTGGCGGCCCGGCGACGGGGTGTGCCACGCCCGGGAGATCGCCGGGTACTCCACCGCCCTGGCCGGTCGGATCGGTGCGATCATCGACCGGGGGGAGTTCCCGCTGGTCCTCGGCGGGGACTGCTCGGTGCTGATCGGTTCGGCGCTGGCCATGCACCGGTTGGGTGAGTCCGTCGGGGGGCGGGTCGGCCTGGTCTTCGTGGACGGTCACTCCGACTTCCGGCATCCCGGCAACGCCTCCTACGTGGGCGCGGCGGCCGGGGAGGACCTCGCCCTGGTCACCGGGCGGGGGCAGGCCGACCTGGCGGCCATCGAAGGGCGTCGGCCGTACTTCCGCGACATCGACGTGGTGGTCCTCGGCACCCGATCCCAGGACGAGTACCGCCTCGACCTGCAGGCCGCCGGCATCGTCAACCGACCCGTGCCGGAGCTGCGGGTCGAGGGTGCGGCAAGGACCGCCCAGTGGGCGCACGAGCAGCTGACCGACTGCGCCGGATACTGGGTGCACATCGACGTGGACGTCCTCGACCCGGCGGTGATGCCGGCCGTCGACGCCCCCGAACCGGGCGGCATCGCCTTCACCGAGCTGGAGATCCTCCTCGCCGGTCTGGTGGACACCCCGCACTGCCTCGGTGTGGAGCTGACCGTCTTCGACCCCGACTACGACCCGGACGGCGGGTACGCCGCCGAGATCGTCGACGCCGTGGTCGCCGGGCTCTCCCCGGTGTCCACCCTGGACGTCGACCCGCCGGGCGTACCCGGTCCGGGGCGGGAGCCGCCCCCGGGACCGGAGCCGGTGGTGCCCCGGCAACCGGCCTCCCCGGACGCCGACGCCGACGACCGCCCGGAGCCGGTGGCGGGGGAGGCCCGACCCTGAACCGCCGGTCGTCGGGCGTCCGGCCCCCTTCCGGGACCGGCGGTGGTCACCGGGGGAGGGCGCGCAGGAAACGTCCGGCGGCCGGTACGGCGCTGTCGCCGCTGGACCCGCCCTGCTCGACGAAGACGGCGAAGGCGACGTCACCCTGCCAGCCGACGAACCAGGAGTGGGTGTTGGCCGGGTCGTCGTCGTACTCGGCGGTGCCGGTCTTGCCGTGCACCGGGCCGCCGGGCACGTCGGCGAGCGCCTTGGCGGTGCCCACCGTCACCACCTGCCGCATCATCGTCCGCAACGGCTCGACCGACTCGGCCCGCAGCTGCGGGCCGGGGGCGGCCGGCTGCGCCGGGGCGGGATCGGTCACCAGCTTCGGCTGTTCCCACCGGCCGCGGGCCACCGCCGCCGTGGCCGCCGCCATGGCCATCGGGCTGACCACGGTCGTGCCCTGACCGAAGGCGGCGGCGGCCTGCTCGGGTCCGGAGCCGCCGGTGGAGACCTTGCCGGTGAACACGTCGGTGCCCAGGTCCCAGCTGCCCTCCAGGCCGAGGGTCCGGCCGGTCTCGGCGAGGCCCTCCGGGCCGAGCTGCGGGGCCAGGGCGGCGAAGGAGGTGTTGCAGGACCGGGCGAAGTGGGTGCGGAACGGGACCGAGCCCAGGTCGAAGTCGTCGGCGTTGGAGAAGGACCGGCCGTCGACGGTGAACGTCTTCGGACAGTCCACCCGACCGTCGAGGGTGACGGCACCCTTGTCGAGCAGGCTGAGCGTGCTGACCATCTTGAACGTGGAGCCGGGCGGGACCTGCGCGGAGAGGGCGAGGTTCTCCCCGGCCGCCCCCGGGCCGTTGGCCACCGCGAGCACCGCGCCGTCGCTGATCCGTACCGCCACCAGCGCCGCCCGGCGCTTCTCGGCGCGCAGCGCCCCGTCGGCGGCGTTCTGGGTCCGTACGTCGAGGGTGGTCCGCAGGGGTTGCCCCGGCTGCGGTTCCGCGGTGAACAGGGGCTCCTCGGCGGTCACCTCGGTCCCGTCGGGTCGGGTCTGCCGGACCACCACCGAGGCTCCGGGTACGCCGCGCAGCCGCTCGTCGTACCGGCTCTGGAGCCCACCGTGGCCCACCAGGTCACCTCGGGCGTACCGGTCGGGATGGGCCTGGAGGTCCTCGGCGGTCGCCGGGTCGACGGTGCCCAGCAGCGCCCGGGCGAACTCCCGGGTCGGGGCCAGGTCGAGGTCCTCGGTGCGGAACTTCGTGCCGGGCAGGTCGCGGATCCGGGCCCGGATCTGGTCGTAGGCGTCCCGGCGGAGGGTGAGCACCTCGACGAAAGCCTCCGGATCGGCCCCGGAGATGCGTTCGGGCAGGTCGGAGAGGTCGACCGCCGGGGTGATCGGGGGTTTGACGGCCCGGAACGCGGCGGTCAGGTCCCGGGTGAGTCGTGCGGCGTCGGTGACCTCGCTCGGCTGCACACCGATCCGGACCACGGGTCGGGGGGTGACGATCGGTTCACCGGCGCCGTCCAGGACCGCCGACCGGGTGGGGCGTTCCCGCTGCAGCGCCAGCCGGTCACCCTTGGTGAGCTGTTCGTGCATCACCTTCGGCTCCCAGATCACCTGCCAGCCGTCGTCGGCGCCACGGCGTAGCCGGACCTCGCGGTCGTAGCCCCACCGGATGTCGCCGGGGAGGGTCCACTCGATCCGTACCCCGGCGGTGGCGAGATCCTGGGTGACCGTCGGATCGCCGGTCCGGTGCAGCTCGGGCGGGGTCTTGGCCAACTCCCCGGAGAGCTGTTGGATCTCGGCGGACACCTCCTCGGCCCGGAGCCGGGCCCCGGTGGGGTCGATGAACCCGAGTTCGTGGAGGTCGCCGGAGCGCCATCCGGCGAGAAAGGCGTCGACGCTCCGTTCCGGCCCGTCACTGTCCGAACACCCCACCAGCGCCCCGCCGGCCATCAGCACGGCGGCGAACGCGGCGACGCGTCGGCGGACCCGACGACGGGGGGACAGGTGTACGCGTGCCATTGGCAGCTCCCTGGGGTCGCGGTCGCCCCGCCACGTTAGTACGACCCGACCAGCTCCCACCGGCCCGTCTGTCCTGCGGCCCGACGAAGTGAGCACGAGACCGGTGTGATGAAAATCCCGCGACTGGGTATCCACCAGCCGTTCGCCCAGCTACCCACCAGGGGTGAAAGGACTTCAACCCCGATCCAGACGTCCGGCAGGTGGTCCACCGAGCAGCTCAGAGATCGGCGGGCCTAGGCTGGGCGGGAGAGTGACCCACAACGCGGTGGGTTGAGGGGAGTGCACCAATGGACCGGCGTCCGGCGATCAAACCGGGTCCCGACTTCCGGCTGGTTGACACCGGCCGAGGCGACGACAGCTTCGACACCGCGACCGACACCGACGGCGACGGCCGACTCGACACCGGAGTGACCGGGATGACCGGTTCGAGTGTCGACACGCTGTACGACCTCGGGCTACCCCCGGAGGCCCTGGCCGACGACGTGGAGGACGCCGAGCTCGACGAGCCGGTCCCCAACGCGGAGCGGCTCGTGGCCCAGGCGGTGGCCCTGGCCGGGGAGGACCACGACGCGGCCACCCTGGTCAGTCGGTTCTGGCGGTTCGCGCCGGACGAGGAGCTGATCGGCTTCACCCCGGAGGAGATGCTCGACGCGGCCCGGGACCACCGGGACCTCGCCCAACAGCGGGTCCCCGGCGAACTGCGGCTGCGCATCCACGCCCCCGCCGACGACCAGCACCACACGGTCATCGAGATCGTCACCGACGACATGCCGTTCCTGGTCGACTCGGTGACCGCGCTGCTCAATTCCCACCACCTCGACGTACACATGCTGGTCCACCCGCTGGTGGTGGTCCGGCGGGAACCCCTGGGTCGGCTCACCGAGGTCTCCGCCGACGTGGAACCCGACGACGCGATCGCCGGGGACCTGGTGGAGAGCTGGATGCGGATCGAGGTCGACCCGATCCGCGACGGCCGCCAGCGTGACCGGCTGCGCGGCGAGTTGCAGCGGGTCCTCACCGACGTGCGGGAAGCGGTGGAGGACTGGCCGAAGATGCGTCAGCGGGCCATGGCCCTCGCCGACGACCTCGCCTCGGCCCGGACCTCGCAGGACCGCCCGCCGGTGCCGGAGAAGGACATCACCGACTCCGTGGAGCTGCTCCGCTGGCTCGCCAACGACCACTTCACCTTCCTCGGTTACCGGGAGTACCGGCTGGTGGACGCCCCGTCGGACGGTCCGGAGGGGGCCGCCGGGGGCAAGGCGCTGGAAGCGGTCCTCGGCACCGGGCTGGGCATCCTGCGTCAGGACGCCCAGGAGGCGCGGGCGCTGGCCTCGATGACCCCCGAGGCGCACGAGAAGGTGCTGGAGAAGCGCCTGCTGATCATCACCAAGGCGAACTCGCGGGCCACGGTGCACCGCTCGGCGTACCTGGACTACGTCGGATTCAAGATCTTCGACGCCGACGGTCAGGTGGTCGGGGAGCGTCGGTTCCTCGGGCTCTTCTCCACCGCCGCGTACCGGACCAGCGTCCGGGAGCTGCCGGTGGTCCGCCGTAAGGTCGCCGAGGTGTTGGACCGTTCCGGTCTGAGCCAGCGCAGCCACTCCGGCAAGGACCTGCTCCAGATCCTGGAGACCTACCCGCGCGACGAGCTGTTCCAGATCAAGACCGAGGACCTGTACCACGCGGTGATCGGCGTCCTGCGGATGGCGGGCCGTCGGCAGCTGCGGGTCTTCCTGCGTCGCGACGCGTACGGGCGGTTCATCTCCTGCCTGATCTACCTGCCCCGGGACCGGTTCACCACGCAGAACCGCCTGCGGATGCAGGACATCCTGCTGCGGGAGCTCAACGGACTCGGGGTGGACTACACCACCCGGGTGACCGAGTCGATGCTGGCCCGGGTGCACTTCATCGTCCGTACCGACCCGCACAACCCGCTCGGCGCGATCGACGCCGACCTGCTGGCCGAGGAGCTGGCCGACGCCACCCGACTCTGGGATGACGACTACCGGCTGGTCCTGGAGCGCAAGCTCGGCGACGAGCAGGCCAAACACCTGTTCAACAGGTACGCCGACGCGTTCCCGGAGGGGTACAAGGACGGGCACACGCCGTACGAGGCGATGAAGGACCTGGCCAAGCTGGAGCTGCTGGAGGAGCCCGGCCAGCTGGAGATGCACCTGTTCCGCAAGCAGTTCGCCGCCCGACCGGGGCAGCGCGGTGCGGACGTCGACGAGACGCTGAACGTCCGGTTCAAGGTCTACCGGTACGGCGAGCCGATGATGCTCTCGGCCGTCCTGCCGGTGCTGCACTCCCTCGGCGTGAAGGTGATCGACGAGCACCCGTACGAGGTGGACCGGATCGACGGCCGGATCTGGCTGTACGACTTCGGGCTGCACCTGCCCGAGGGGCACCAGGAGCTGGCCGAGGTACGCCCGCACGTGGAGAACGCCTTCGCCGCCGCCTGGCGGGGGGAGGCCGAGGTCGACGGCTTCAACGAGCTGGTCCTGCGGGCCGGGCTGACCTGGCGTCAGGTGGTGGTGCTGCGCGCCTACGCCAAGTACCTGCGTCAGGCGGGGACGGTCTTCTCCCAGGACTACGTGGAGTCGACGTTCACCGCGAACCCGTCGATCGCCGCACTGCTGGTGGAGCTCTTCGAGGTCCGGTTCGACCCGGAGGCGGAGCTGGAGGCCACCGACCGGGCGACCCGTAGCCGGGAGCTGGTCGAGGCGATCGGCGAGGCGTTGGACGAGGTGGCCAGCCTCGACCAGGACCGGATACTGCGGTCGTACCTGACGATGATCCAGGCCACCCTGCGGACCAGCTTCTACCAGAAGCGGGCCGACGGGCGACCCAAGTCGTACGTGGCCTTCAAGCTGGACCCGCAGGCCATCCCGGACCTGCCGGCCCCCCGTCCCAAGTTCGAGATCTTCGTCTACTCGCCCCGCTTCGAGGGGGTGCACCTGCGGTTCGGCCCGGTGGCCCGGGGCGGGTTGCGCTGGTCCGACCGGCGGGAGGACTTCCGGACCGAGGTGCTGGGTCTGGTCAAGGCGCAGATGGTGAAGAACGCCGTGATCGTCCCGGTCGGTGCCAAGGGCGGCTTCGTCCTCAAGCAGAAGCCGGGCGACCGGGACGAGGCGGTGGTCTGCTACAAGGCCTTCATCTCCGCCCTGCTCGACGTCACCGACAACATCGTCAGCGGGGACATCGTCCCCCCGGACGACGTGGTCCGGCACGACGGGGACGACCCGTACATGGTGGTGGCGGCGGACAAGGGGACCGCCACGTTCTCCGACATCGCCAACGAGATCTCCGCCGGGCACGAGTTCTGGCTGGGTGACGCGTTCGCCTCCGGCGGGTCCGCCGGGTACGACCACAAGAAGATGGGCATCACCGCGAGGGGTGCCTGGGAGTCGGTCAAACGGCACTTCCGGGAGCTGGGTCACGACACCCAGAAGCAGGACTTCACAGTGGTCGGCGTCGGCGACATGTCCGGTGACGTGTTCGGCAACGGGATGCTGTTGTCCGAGCACATCCGGCTGGTGGCGGCCTTCGACCACCGGCACCTCTTCATCGACCCGGACCCGGACGCGGCCACCTCGTACGCCGAGCGCAAGCGGCTGTTCGACCTGCCCCGCTCCTCGTGGGAGGAGTACGACAGGGACCTCATCTCCGCCGGTGGGGGCGTGTACTCGCGTACCGCCAAGTCGATCCCGATCACGCCGCAGGTCCGGGGGGCGCTCGGGTTGTCCGACGACGTCACCCAGCTCAGCCCGCAGGACCTGATGAAGGTGATCCTCACCGCCCCGGTGGACCTGTTCTGGAACGGCGGTATCGGCACCTACGTCAAGTCGTCCGGCGAGACCAACGCCGAGGTGGGGGACAAGTCCAACGACGCGATCCGGGTGGACGGCAAGAGCCTGCGCTGCCGGGTGGTCGGCGAGGGCGGCAACCTGGGCTTCACCCAGCACGGGCGGATCGAGTACGCCCTCTCCGGCGGCCGGATCTACACCGACTTCATCGACAACGCGGCCGGGGTGGACTGCTCCGACCACGAGGTGAACATCAAGATCCTGCTGAACACGGCGGTCGCCGACGGGGAACTCGACGTCCCGGAGCGCGACGAGTTGCTCGCCGAGATGACCGACGAGGTCGCCGAGCTGGTGCTGCGGGACAACTACGACCAGGCGCGGGCGATCAACAACTCGCAGGCGCAGGCCGGTCCGCTGCTGCCGGTGCACCGGCGGATGATCAGCGAGCTGGAACGCTCAGGTGGGCTCAACCGGGCGCTGGAGGGGTTGCCCTCGGACGAGGAGCTGGCGGTCCGGGCCGAGACCGGGCTGACCGCGCCGGAGTTCGCCGTCGTGCTGGCGTACGTCAAGATCGCGCTGGAGCGGGAGATCCTCACCGAGGGGATCGCGGACGAGGAGTGGACGACCGACGTCCTGGTCAACTACTTCCCGACGCCGATGCGCAAGCGGTTCGCCGACCGGATGGGCCGGCACCGGCTGCGCCGGGACATCGTGACCACGGTGTTGGTCAACGAGGCGATCAACCGGGGAGGCATCTCCTTCGTCTACCGGGTGGTCGAGGAGACGGCCGCCTCGGCGGCGGACGTGATCCGGGCGTACGTGGTGGTCCGCGAGGTGTTCGGGCTTCGCCGGCTCTGGGACGCGGTCGAGGCGCTGGACAACCGGATCGACCCGGAGCTGCAGACCAGCGTCTACCTGGACACCCGGCGACTGCTGGACCGGGCGGTGCGGTGGTTGGTGACCAACCGGCGTTCGCCGCTGGACGTCCCGGCGGAGATCGACCGCCTGCGGGCCGGGGTGGCCCAGCTGCTGCCCCGGATGGAGACGCTCTTCTACGGCGACGAGCGGGAGTCGATCGCCGCGAAGATCGACGATTCGACCCGCAAGGGGCTGCCACGGGAGCTGGCCGAGCAGGCCACCCGGATGATGTACAGCTTCGGCCTGCTGGACGTGGTGGAGACCGCCACCGAGACCGGCAAGGACGTGGGCGAGGTGGCCTCGATCTACTTCGTCCTCTCCGACCGGTTCCGGGTCGACACCCTGCTGTCGAAGATCTCCCTGCTGCCCCGGGAGGACCGGTGGCAGACCCTGGCCCGGATGGCGCTGCGGTACGACCTGTACGCCGCACTGGCCGCGCTCACCGCCGAGGTGCTCGGCTCCACCCCGGAGAGCCTCCCGCCGCACGAGCGGGTGCTCCAGTGGGAGCAGTCGAACGCCACCTCCATCCACCGGGCACAGCGGGCGATGGGGGAGTTCGACGAGTCCCGGTCGGATCTGGCCGCCCTGTCCGTGCTGTTGCGACAGATCCGTACCCTGGTGCGGACCTCCTCGGCCACCTGACGGACCGGTCCCGGCGCGCACCCGCCGGTCACCGGGCGGGGCTGGCGAAGACGACGGTGTTCTCAAGGTAGGACTGCGCCTTCTGGTCGAACTCCCCGCCACAGGTGACCAGCCGCAGGCCGGGCCGGTCGTTGGGGCCGTACACCAGGTCGGTGGGAAAGGCCGTCTTCGGGTACGACCGCACCTCGTCGACGGTGAACACGACGCTCCGGCCGTCCTGCCGGCCGACCTCGATGGTGCTGCCCGGTTGCAGGGCGCCGAGTTCCCAGAAGACGGCCGGACCGTCCCGGTTGTCCACGTGACCGATGATCACCGCGTTGCCGACTTCACCGGGGCTGGCCCCCTTGGCGTACCAGCCGGTGAGGTGGGACTGCTCCAGGGGCGGGGTCTGGACGGTGCCGTCCGGGTTCGTTCCGAGCTGCATCACCTGGGCCTGCACCCCGATCTGCCGGATCGACACGGTGGTCGGCTGGGACCGGGGCAGGGCGGGCGTCCCGCCCTGGGCGGCCTCCTGTCCGGCGGGCAGGTCCGGGTCGACGTAGGCGGTCCGTCCGCTGTCCGGGCGTGGGGGCCGGGGGTCTGCGTCGGGACTGGTCGCCACGCCCAGCAGCGCCGCACCGGCCATGGCGACGGCGAGGAGGACGGCCGCGCCGGCGGCGCGCCACGGGGTTCCGTGACGGCCGCCGGCCCGGATCATCCTCACGTCAGACCAGGGACTCATCGGTCCGACGCCGGCGCATCAACACGATGCCCCCGAGCGCCGCGGCGCCCAGCATCCCGGCTCCGCCGGCGGCCATGCCCGTGTCGGTCCCGGTGCTGCCGGCACCGGCCTCGACGCCGCCACGCGGCAGGACCACGAGCTCGCCCTCGCCGCACGACCCCTTCAGGTCGTACGCACCCGGCTCGGCGTCCCACGGGATCTTGACCTCGGCGAAGTACACGAACTCACGCTCGTGCGAGCGCTCGTCCGACTCCTCGCCCTTGTGGCCGCCCCGGTTGCCCTCGTCCTCGCGGGCCCCGTGCTTGTCGCCCTCGTTCTCGTTGCCCTCGTGCTTGTTGCCCCCTTCGTTGCGGGCGTCGTCCTTCTTGCCCTCTTCGTTGCGGGCGTCGTCCTTCTTGCCTTCGTCCTTCTTGGCCTCGTCGGCGTTCTGCTCGTTGCGAGCCTCGTCCTTCTTGGCCTCGTCCTTCTTGCCTTCGTCCTTCTTGGCGTCGTCGGCGGCGCCGCCGCCCCAGCCGCCGGACTTGGCCTCGTCCTGGCTGCTCTCCTCCCAGGAACCCTTGTCCTCCCAGGGCCGCTCGTTCTCGCCGCCCTGCTCCTCGGACCGGCCGTTCTCGCCGTCCTTCTCGCCGTTGCGGCCTTCGTGCTCGCTCTTCTCGCCGTCGCGGCTGTCCTCGTCGCGCTGGCCCTTCTCGCCGTCGCGGCTGTCGCGTTCGCCCTTCTCGCCGTTGCGGCCTTCGTGCTCGCTCTTCTCGCCGTCGCGGCTGTCCTCGTCGCGCTGGTTGCCGTGCCAGTCGCCCCGGTCCCCGCGGTCCTGCTGCTCGGCCTTGTGGAGCTTGACCTTGCCGGTCACCTTCGACCAGACGAAGGCCTCCTCCTGCGCCGTCGGGCAGACCTCGACGAGCTTGACCTTGTGCCCGGCCTTGACGACCTCGGGCTCGGCCAGCACGTAACCCTTCTTGTGGTGCTCGGCGTCCGGCTTGCCACCGTCGGCGAAAGCGGTGGCCGGCGCGAACACCAGCAGCGACGCGCCACCCAGAGCGGCACCCGCGACAACCTTCCCGAGCATCTTGTTAGCCATGACCTGAGTCACTCCATCCCATTTCGTCCTGAACCCGGCGACAGCCGAGCTACGACAGACGTTAGACCGATTCGCGAGTTATAAGAGGAAAAACTCGCGTTTTAATACCTCCTGGGTGACCGACCCGGTTCGGCCCCGAGCGCGGCCTGCCGGCGGGTACCTCCCCGTACGCGGCGTGCCGATCGGGCGCTCCCCCTTTCGTGTCCGCCGGTGGGGGCGTGCCCGTACGCGGCCTGCGGCGGGAGCATCCCCGTCCGGGGTCCGCCGGTAGGGCCGTCCCGGGACGACGCCTCCGGGGTGATCACCCTCGATCACCCCGGAGGCGTCCGGATCGTCCCGGTCGGCGGGAGGGTCCCCCGTGGGGTCAGCGGAAACAGGCCTGGACCGATGCAGCGCCCCCCTGGCAGTTGGTGGGCCGGTTGTCGGTGAGCCCGGTCTTGTCGTCGACGTTGATCCGGAGGTGACGGCCGGACACCCCGCCCGGAGCGTGCACCGAGCGGTTCTCGGTGACCCGGCTGCCGAAGAGGCTGAGCTGCCCGCCGGTGGCGTGGATGCCACCGCCGGTCGAGCGCGCCCCGACGGCACCGTTGCCGGTCAGCTCGCTGTGGCGGACCGGGACGTTCGACCTGTCGACGAACAACCCGCCGCCGTTGCCGTGCGCGGTGTTGGCCCGGACGATGCTCTGGTCGAGGGTGGCCAGGCCCCGGGACGTCCAGATGCCGCCGCCGTCGCCGGTCGCCACGTTCTCCTTGACCTGGAGACCGCGCATCGCGACGGTGGCGTCCCCGTTGGCGATGCCGCCGCCGACCCGCGCGGTGTTCCCGACCACCTCGGTGTCCCACACCCGGGTCCGGGCCGAGAAGCTCGCCATCCCGCCGCCCTGGTCGGCGTGGTTCTGCTCGAAGCTGCTGCCACTGACGTCGGCGGCCCCACGGAAGTTGGCGAACCCGCCGCCGAGCGACTTGGCGCTGTTGCGGGTGAACGTCGACCCGCTCATGGACAGGACGCCGCCGTTGAGGATCCCGCCGCCCCGGCCGGTACGGGCGGTGGCGGCGTTGTCGGTGAAGGTGCTGTCGACGACCCGGAGGTTGCCGTCGTTGAAGACCGCTCCGCCCCCGCCCGTCGCTGACAACGAGATGCTCTGGGTGATCGTGACCCCCTCCAGCACCGCGTTGGCGCCGTGCACGACGTGCACACTGCCGCCCTCGGCGACCGAACGCCCGTTGCGCAGCGTGACGTCGGTCAGTCGAAGGTCGCCGCCGTCACGGACGGTGAAGAACCGGAACTCGGCCGCTCGGGAGTCCCGGGTGATGGTGGCGCCCTCGCCCCGGATGGTGATCGGGTGGTAGACCACCGGCAGGCCGGAGCTGTTGTCCCGCCGGACCTGGGCCGGGGACCGCTCCGGTCGGGCCGGCGCCCCGCCGTTCTCCGCCTGGTCGGCGGCCTCCCGGGCGTCACGGACGCCTCCGTCGAACCGGTCGTCGTCGAAGGCCCCCTCGGTGAGCACGTAGGTGCACCGTGGCGCGAGCTGGAGGGTGCCGCCGCCCTGGGTGTCGGCGTGCAGGAGGGCGGCGACGAGCTTGGCCGCGTCGCAGGGCACCTTCGTCACCTCGCCCGGCCCCCGGGCGTCGGAGTCGGTCCTGCGGTCGCCGTCACGGGCTGCGGTGTCCTGACCGAGCATGATCGAGGCGGGGGTGGTGAGGACCGTACCCAGCACGCCGCTGCCGCCGCCGGCCAGTGCGACGCCGGCCGTGCCGGCGATCAGGCTGCCCGCCACGAGCCCTCCGGCGAGCAGCTGCCGGCGGGTGGTCCGGGCGCGGGACCGGCTGAGCTTCTCGTGGCTGCCTCGGAACGTGGACATCAACTTCCTGCCTTTCGCCGATGACGCGGGCCGTGCCGCAGTGGCACGGAGTGGCTGAACTTCTCTCGCAGTCACTTCCGCCACCGTACGGGCATAACGGACATTACGGAGCAATATGAAGAAACTATGCAAATCTTCTTAGGGTGTCCTCCCCGGGAGGATTTGTGACGCGGAGATTTCCCCTGCTGGCCGAGGTGGAGGGTATAATTAATCGAGACGTTGCCATGGAAGCGCTCCCATGCAAGAATCGCTGCACGCGGTTACGGAGCTACACCGCGAAGGCAGATGTCGAGGGCAGGCCGGTGCGCCGGTACGACACTCCGCCGCCGGTCGGTTACGCCGACCGTGACACCACCACCAAGCCCGTCCGGGTCGGGCACCCCCGAAATCCCGAAGGCACCGACGGCCGTCCACAGCGGATGTCGCCGGAGCCGCACCGCCGGGTCGATAGTGGATCCGGTCTCGCCCAAGGAGATCACTGGCATGAACGTGTGGAGAAGGCTGTCCGGCCAGCGCCGGGCACTCGCGCTGGCCGGCGCGGGGGCCCTGGTCGCAGGCGGACTGGTGACCCTCCCGGTCACCGCGGCGCACGCCGCGACGCAGTGTGACGTGACCTGGACGACCAACGACTGGCAGGGCGGCTTCACCGCCAACGTCACCATCAAGAACATCGGCGACCCCGTCAACGGCTGGACGCTCGGCTGGACGTTCCCCAACGGCAGCCAGCGTGTCCTGCAGGGCTGGTCGGCGGAGATCACCCAGTCCGGCAGCCAGGTGACGGCCCGGAGCCTGTCGTACAACGGTTCGCTGGCCACCGGCGCGTCGACGAGCTTCGGCTTCAACGGCTCGTGGAGTGGCAGCAACCCCAAGCCGACCTCGTTCACCCTGAACGGCACCGTCTGCAACGGCGGCACCACGAACCCGACCACCCCGCCGACCACGCCTCCCACCACCCCGCCGACGACTCCGCCGACGACGCCCCCCACCACCCCGCCGACGACCAACCCGCCGACCGGGTCCAAGGTGGACAACCCCTACCTGAACGCCCAGGGGTACGTGAACCCGGAGTGGCGCGCTCGGGCCAACTCGGTCGCGGGTGGCAACCGGATCTCCGGCACCTCCACCGCCGTCTGGATCGACCGGATCGCGGCGATCGAGGGTACCGACAACAGCCAGTCCAACGGCCCGATGGGCGTGCGTGACCACCTGGACGAGGCGCTGCGGCAGAACGCCCAGTACATCCAGTTCGTCATCTACAACCTCCCCGGCCGCGACTGCGCCGCCCTCGCCTCCAACGGTGAGCTGAAGGCGGACGAGCTGCCCAAGTACAAGGCCGAGTACATCGACCCGATCCGGGCGATCCAGGCCGACGCCAAGTACCGCAACCTGCGGATCATCAACATCATCGAGATCGACTCGCTGCCGAACCTGGTGACCAACACCTCCGGCAACCCGGGCGGCACCGCGATGTGTGACACCGTGAAGGCCAACGGTGCCTACGTCAACGGCGTCGGCTACGCCCTGGCGCAGCTCGGCTCGATCCCGAACGTCTACAACTACATCGACGCCGCCCACCACGGCTGGATCGGCTGGGACAGCAACTTCACCCCCACCGCCAACATCCTGCGTGACGCCTCCCGCGCCTCCGGGGCCACCGCGGCCCACGTGCACGGGTTCATCGTGAACACCGCGAACTACTCGGCGCTCCGCGAGCCGTACGTCAAGATCACCGACTCGGTGAACGGGCAGTCCGTCCGGCAGTCCAAGTGGATCGACTGGAACCAGTACAACGACGAGCTCTCCTTCGCCCAGGCCTTCCGTAACGAGCTGGTCCGGGTCGGCTTCGACTCCAGCATCGGCATGCTGATCGACACCTCCCGCAACGGCTGGGGCGGCACCGCCCGGCCCACCGGCGCGGGCCCGACCACCAGCGTCGACGCCTACGTCAACGGCGGTCGGGTGGACCGGCGGATCCACGCCGGCAACTGGTGCAACCAGGCCGGTGCCGGTCTCGGCGAGCGGCCGAAGGCCGCCCCCGAGCCGGGCATCGACGCCTACGTCTGGGTGAAGCCCCCGGGTGAGTCGGACGGCTCCAGCCGGGAGATCCCGAACAACGACGGCAAGGGCTTCGACCGGATGTGCGACCCGACCTACACCGGTAACGCCCGCAACGGCAACAGCATGAGCGGTGCCCTGCCGGACGCCCCGATCTCGGGTGCCTGGTTCCCCGCGCAGCTCACCGAGCTGATGCGCAACGCGTACCCGCCGCTGAGCTGAGCTGACGGGTCTCGCCTGCCCGCCGCGTCGGTAGTGAGGCACCGACCGGCAGGTTCCCCAGGGGCCCCGGTCCGACCGAAACCGGTCGGACCGGGGCCCCGCCCGGCGTGACGTCCCCGCCGGGCCGGTGTGTGGCGAACTCGGTCAGGGGACGGTCCGCTCGACCGCCGCGTTGCCGTGCTCGGCCAGGTCCCGCCTGGCCCGGTCCAGGTTCTCCGCCGTGGGATCCTGCCCCCGGGCCGCTACCAGGTCCGCCGGCTCCCACTCCTGCTCACCACCGGTGCGGATGTGCTTCCCGCCGGCTCCCGTCCCACCCCCGTACGGGTCGCCGATCAGGTCGTCGGTCTCCGCCGACGTGGCAGGCCGGTCACCGGGGCCGGTGAACCCGGGGTCGTTCCGGTCGGCACCGCCACCGGTCCGCAGCTGCGGCACGGTGCTCTCGTCGTCGACCGCGGCGGCGGCCTCGGGAGTCTCCTCCAGCGGTCGGCGGTTCTGGTCCCGGTCGGTCATGACGCTGCCCTCCTACCCTCGTCCGCGACGGGTACCCGGTCCGCCCCCAGCCATGCCCACCACGACGACGCACCGCCGGCGAGCCGCGAAGCGCTCACCGGCGGTGCGTCGTCGTACGGGTCAGCGACCGAGCACCCGGTCCAGGAAGTCCCGGTACTGGCGTACCGCGACCCGCAGGTCCTCGGTGTCGGCGGAGTCGGCGTCCTGCCAGCTGCCGAGCTTCTCCTTCTGCGCGGCGAGCGCGGCGGCGAGCGCCTGGATCGCCTCGTCGACCAGGGACTGGGCCTGCCCGGCGGCGGCCTTCGGGTCGTCGACGAAACGCAGCTGCACGTCCCGCCACCGGTCCCGGAAGCCCTGGGCGGTCTCCGAAGCGAAGAGGGTGGCCGCGCCGCCCGGGACGGTCTCGGTGCCGCCCTTGGCGGCGTCCCCGAGTCCGGTCTTCCCGTCGGCGTCCGGGTCGACCATCGTCGGTGCGGGCCGGCCGTAACCGGCCGCGCCGGTGTCCTCGGTGGCGTCCCGGTCCGCGACGGTCTCGTCGCCCCGGTCGGCGTGCCGGCCCACCGGACCGCCCTGGTGCAGCCGGTCGGCGGCGGTCGGGTCGGCCCGCTCGTCGTCGAACCTGTCGGTACGTCCCGGCGCGCCGTCTCCGGGGCGGGCGGTCTCCTCGCCGCGCGGGTCGCGCTCGTCCTCGGGCCGGTCACCGGCCATCGCCGAGGCGGCCACGGCCCCGCCGACGGTGGTGGCACCGAAGGTGGTCGGGACCGGGGCCGGCTCGTGGAAGTCCGGGCGGGCGTCCCGCCCGTCGGCGACCTTCGGGTCGTCGAAGGTGCCGCGGTCGTCGAGCGCGTCCTCGGGCCCGTCGGCACGGTTACCGGGGCGGCCGTTGCTCGTGGCCCCCTCCGGCACCGGAACCGGCGTGGACCGGACGGCCTCGGGGTGGTCCTGGGTCACCTGCTGCTCGTTCTGACGCATCCTGGCTTGCCTCTCAACGGGTCGGGACGTCGTGCGGGGTCCGCTGCTGCGGGGGCGACGTGGGGTGGGACTCGGTCGGGCTCGGCTGGTCGGCCGACTCGGAGTGGGACGTCGGGGTCGTGCCCGGCTGCGCGGGCCGGGACCCGACCGGCTCGGTCCCGAGCAGGTCGGCGAAGAGCGCGCGGTAGTGCACGATGGCCTGACGCAGGTCCTCGGTGCTCGCCTCGCCTCGGGCGTTGCGCTCGTGGATCTCGTGGGCGTCCCGGTAGTGCCCCAGCGTCCGGGCGTGCTCGACGGACAGGTGGGCGATCTGGTCCGAGAAGTCCCCGGTCGGGTAGCCACGCTCCGAGATCAGCCGGGTGACCAGTTCGTGGGCGTCGGAGACCGTCTCGTGGGGCGAGTCGACGAAGCGGACCTGGAGTTCCTCCCAGGCCGCCGCGTACCGGTCCCGAGCCTCGGGGGAGAGGGGGGTGAGGGTGAGTTCGGCGTGTCGGCGCTGGCGGTCCCGCAGCTCGCGCTCGGCCGCGCTGCGACTGCTCTGTTCCGCTACCGCCCGGTCGTACTCCGGGCCGAACCGTTGGCGCAGCGCCCGCCGCCGACCGGCGATCACCAGGGCTGCGGCCACCGCCGCGACCACCAGTACGACGAGCACCAACACGATTACCTGCGTGGACGTCATGGCTCCTCCTTCGTCCTCTGGTATTCCCTGCTTCCGGTGATCGCCAATCCCGATCCGCACACTTTCCTCAGATGGGTCGGATGGGTCGGATGGGTAAGGAGGAACAGGTGGGACGGCGGAATGCCGTCGACTGGTGCCCACCGAGCAGGAGGAGAAGCGATGAGCGAGCAGGTCGACAAGCCGGTCCTCACCACCCGGCAGGGCCATCCCGTGCACAACAACCAGCAGCAGCGGACGGTCGGCTCACGGGGGCCGGCGACGATGGAGAACTACCACTTCCTGGAGAAGATCAGCCACTTCGACCGGGAGCGGATCCCGGAGCGGGTGGTGCACGCCCGAGGTTTCGTGGCGCACGGGGAGTTCGAGGCGTACGGCACCATCGGCGACGAGCCCGCCTCGGCGTACACCCGGGCCAAGCTTTTCCAGACCCGGGGCGCCAAGACTCCGGTGACGGTACGCTTCTCCACTGTCATCGGCGGCCGGGACTCCTCCGAGGCGACCCGCGACCCCCGGGGCTTCGCTGTGAAGTTCCGTACCGAGGACGGCAACTGGGACCTGGTCGGCAACAACCTGCCGGTCTTCTTCATCCGGGACGCCGTCAAGTTCCCGGACGTGATCCACGCCCTCAAGCCGGACCCGGTCACCTTCCGACAGGAGCCGAACCGGATCTTCGACTTCATGTCCGGGACCCCCGAGTCGATGCACATGCTGACCTGGCTGTTCAGCCCGCGTGGCATCCCTGCCGACTACCGACGGCAGGAGGGCTTCGGGGTCAACACCTACCGGATGGTCGACGCCGCAGGTGAGGGCGTCCTGGTCAAGTACCACTGGAAGTCGCAGCAGGGCGTCGAGTCGCTGACCGAGGAGCAGGCGGCGGCGATCCAGGCCACCGAGCTGGGACACGCCTCCCGCGACCTGTACGAGGCGATCGAGCGCGGCGAGTACCCACGGTGGGAGCTCAACGTCCAGATCATGAGCGACGACGAGCACCCGGAGCTGGACTTCGACCCGCTGGACGACACCAAGACCTGGCCGGAGGACGCCTTCCCGCTGCGCCCGGTCGGGATGATGACGCTGAACCGCAACGTCGCCAACGTCCACAACGAGAACGAACAGATCGCCTTCGGCACCGGCGTACTCGTCGACGGGCTGGAGTTCTCCGACGACAAGATGCTGGTGGGCCGGACCTTCTCCTACTCGGACACCCAGCGGTACCGGGTCGGCCCGAACTACCTCCAACTGCCGATCAACGCACCCCGCCCCGACGTGGCGGTCGGCACCAACCAGGAGGGCGGTCCGATGTCCTACCACGTGGACGATCGGGGCGACAACCCGCACATCAACTTCGAGCCGTCCTCGGTGGCCGGGTTGCGCGAGGCCGACGAGTCCTACCGGGAGCACCGGCCCTTCGTGTCGGGCCAGGTCGTGAAGGCGCCGATCGAGCGGCGGAACGACTACGCCCAAGCCGGTGAACACTTCCGCACCATGCCCGAGTGGGAGCGCGACGACCTGGTGAAGAACCTGGTCACGCAGCTGGAACAGTGCGACCGGCACATCCAGGAGAAGATGCTCTGGCACCTGCGCCAGTGCGACGAGGCGTACGGAGGGCGGGTGGCCGAGGGACTCGGCCTCGGCGCGCAGTCCTGACCCCCGGAGCGGATCGGGCGCCCCGCCGTGTCGTACGGCGGGGCGCCCGATCGTCGACAGATGTTCGCAGGTGGCGGTGCACGCGGTAATGGTCGGCGCGACAGCCGGTAGTGCATCGGCGGTCAATTACGTATCCTGCCCACGGTGCCCGTACCGGTGCCCGGCACCGTGGCCGGGCCACCGCCCGCCGGTGCCGGTACCCCTTCCGTCACCTTCCGGGCGAGGCTGCGATGAACACCCGTGACTGGCCGATCCGGGCCAAACTGGCCGCGTTGGTCGTCACCCCGGTGGCTGCGCTGCTGGCACTGTGGATCTTCGCTACCACCCTGACCGTCGGGCCGGCCAAGAGCCTGCTCGACGCGAACACCCTCCTCGACGAGTTCGGCATCCCCGGCGAACGGGTCGTCGCCGAGTTGCAGAGCGAACGTCGACTGTCCATGGTCCACCTCGCCGGAGAGGACGACGATTCGCCACCCCTGATCGAGCAGCGCCGCCGTACCGACGAGGCGATCGGCGAGCTGCGGCACCGCATCGACGGCGACTCGCTGCGCGGTGCCGCCCACGACCTGCTGGAGACCCGTCTCGACGAGTTGGTCGCGACGCTGGACGCACTGCAGGCGGGCCGGGGGTACATCGACCGGCGCGAGGTCGACCGGGCCGGTGCCTTCGGCCTCTACACCGGAATGGTCAGCTCGGCCTTCCAGGCGTTCACCGCCCTCGCCGCCCTGCCCGACACCGACCTCAACCGGCAGGTACGGGCGATCACCGACCTCGGCCGCTCCCGTGAACTGCTCGCCCAGGCCGACGCGCTGGTCGCCGGGGCGGCGACCGCCGGACGGTACGCCGAGGACGAGCACACCCGGCTGGTCCAGATCATCGGCAACCAGACGTACATCGTCGAGGGGGCGGTGGCCGAGTTGCCCGCCGCCGACCGGGCTGCCTACCGGCAGCTCACCGAGGGCCCCGAGTTCCGCCGGCTACAGGCGATGCAGGACAGCCTGGTCGCCGGCTCCGCCACCGGCCGACCCCGGGTCGAACTCACCGAGTGGCAGACCCGCCACGACGCCGTCCAGGACATCATGCGCGACTTCGAGCTGGGTCAGTCCGACGCGCTCGCCGACCGGTCGGTGCCGGTCGCTGTCGGCATCCTGGTCCGGCTCGGATCGGTCGGGCTGCTCGGTCTCCTCGCCGTCGTGGCCTCCGCGGTGGTGGCGCTGCGGGTGGGCCGTTCCCTGGTGTACCGGCTGACCCACGTGCGCGACGACGCCCGGGAGATGGCCGAACGCCGGCTGCCGGACGTGGTGGCCCGGCTCCGGCGGGGGGAGGAGGTCGACGTCGCGCGGGAGGCACCACCCCTGGAGTACGGCCGTGACGAGATCGGCGAGGTCGGTCAGGCCTTCAACGAGGTACGCCGTACCGCGCTGAGCGCGGCCGTGGACGAGGTCACCCTGCGGCGCGGCCTCAACGAGGTGTTCCTCAACATCGCACGGCGAAGCCAGGGGCTGGTGCACCGGCAACTGGCCATCCTGGACCGGCTGGAGCGGCGCGCCGAGGACCCGGACGAGCTGGCCGAGCTGTTCCGCGCCGACCATCTCGCCGCCCGACTCCGACGCCACGCCGAGGACCTGGTCATCCTCGCCGGGGCCGCGCCCGGTCGGGGGTGGCGCAACCCCGTCGCCATGGTCGACCTGGTCCGCGGGGCCACCGGCGAGGTCGAGTCGTACGACCGGGTGGACGTGACGAGCCTGGAACCGGCAGCCGCCGTCGGGCGGGTCGTCGGCGACCTGATCCACCTGCTCGCCGAACTGATCGAGAACGGCACCGCGTTCTCCCCGCCACACACCCGGGTCGAGGTCCGCGGTCGGCGCACCCCCGACGGGTACGACGTGGAGGTGGCCGACCGGGGGCTGGGCATGCCCGCCGACGCCATCGCCGAGGCCAACGCCCGACTGGCCGAGCCCCCCGACTTCGATCCCACGCAGAGCGCCCGGCTGGGGCTGTTCGTGGTGGCCCGACTGGCCGCCCGACACGGCGTACGCGTCGGACTGCGCCGGTCGGAGCACGGCGGGATCACCGCGACGGTGCACGTGCCGGCCGACCTGATCACCGACGAGACGCCCGCCTCGGGGCCGGAGGCGGACCGGGTGGCCCGGGTGACCCGCCTGCACACCCCACCCCGACCCCGGGGCCGGATCACCAGGGAGCGGCAGCGGACGTCGGCCCCGGTGCTCCCCATCGCCGCGGAGCGCAGCAGCGCCGTGGACCTGTCCCCGAACACCGACGGACTGCCCCGCCGGATCCGCCGCCGTGCCCCGGAGGCGCGGCCCCGCCCGCCGGTCGCCGAGACGCCCAGCCCTCGGTCCCCCGAGGAGGCGCGTCGGCTCATGTCGGCGCTGCAGGACGGCACCGCCCGTGGTCGCCGGGGCGTCGCCCCCGAGCCCGGGTCGGGCACCGAGCCGCCGTCGTCGCCCACCGGTGACGGCGTACCCAGACCCCCGACCGCGACTGAGAGGGACGCCTAGTGGTGCAACCGACGAAGCAGAGCGCAGATCTCGACTGGCTCCTCGACGAGCTGGTGGAGCGGGTGCCGACCGCCCGCCAGGCGGTGGTGTTGTCGGCGGACGGGCTGCTGCTCGGCTCCTCCGCCGACCTCGACCGCGCCGACGCCGAGCACCTGTGCGCGATGGCCTCCGGCTTCTCCAGCCTGGCCAAGGGGGCGAGCCGGCACCTCGCCGCCGGACCGGTCCGTCAGACGGTGGTGGAGATGGAGTCGGCGTACCTCTTCGTCACGGCTGCCGGGCAGGGTGCCTGCCTGGCCGTGGCCGCCGACGCCGACGCCGACATCGGCCTGGTGGCGTACGAGATGGCGATGCTGGTGACCCGGGTGGGGGAGTACCTCGCCGCACCGGCCCGGGAGCCTTCGGAGACCGGCGATGCGGGCTGAGCACCCCGACCCGCAGCATGAGTGGCTGGACGGGGAAGCCGGCCCGGTGGTCCGTCCGTACACTCTGACCGGCGGCCGGGTACGGCCGGCGGTCGAGGGTTTCGACCTGGTGGCGTTCGTGCTGGCTGACCCGGCGGCCGACCTGGACGAACACCCGCGGCTGCATCCGGAACACCGGCGTCTGGTCGAGTTGGCCCGACGCCCGGTTCCGGTGGCCGAACTGGCCGCCCGCCTCGACCTCGCGCTGGGCGTGGTACGGGTCCTCCTCGGCGACCTGCTCGCCGGGGGACTCGTGTCGGTCCACGAGCCGAGGCGTGCCGCGATCCTTCCCGACGACAACATACTCAAGGCGGTGGTCAGTGGACTACGTGCGCTCTGATCGGGGTGGCCACCGGGTGCCGCTGGCCCTGAAGATCCTGATTGCCGGTGGCTTCGGGGCCGGCAAGACGACGTTGGTCAGCGCGTTGAGCGAGGTCCGCCCGTTGCAGACCGAAGAGGTCCTGACCGGGGCGGGCATCGGCACCGACGACCTGTCCGGAGTGGAGGCGAAGTCCACCACGACGGTCGCGATGGACTTCGGTCGGATCACCATCAACGAGGACCTCCAGGTCTACCTCTTCGGCACCCCGGGTCAGGACCGCTTCTGGTTCCTCTGGGACGAGCTGGCCTTCGGCGCGCTCGGCGCGGTGGTCCTCGCCGACACCCGGCGGCTGGCCGACTGCTTCCCGTCGATCGACTACTTCGAGCAGCGGGGGGTCCCGTTCGTGGTCGGGGTGAACTGCTTCGACGGGGGTCGGCGCTTCGAGTTGGAGTCGGTCCGTCAGGCGCTGGACCTCGACGCGGACGTGCCGATGATGCTCTGCGACGCCCGGGACCGGCAGTCGGCCAAGTCGGTGCTGATCACGCTGGTGGAGCACGTGGCCCGACAGCGTGGCGAGCCGGTCCCGGTGGCGTGAGACCGCCGCGTCGGTGACCCCGGTGGTGGGTCGGTCCGAGGCGTCCGACCCTCCCGGATGTGGGTGTCGGCCCCGGCCGGGGGTGGAAAATTCGCCGAAACGACGACTGAGTCGCCTGTCCACCGGGCACCCTCTGATGGAATCGACTCCGGGTGTCGACGGAAGGCGGAGCAGGTGAGCGAGCGGGACGAGATCGTCCACATCGGCGGCTACACGAGCGAGGGCGACGGGAAGGCCACCGGGATCGTGGCCGCCCGCCGCGACCGGGAGACCGGGGGGTTGACCCCGCTCGGCACCGTGGCGGTCACCCCGTCACCGTCGTTCCTCGTCCGTCACCCCGACCAGCCCGTGCTGTACGCGGCGAACGAGCTGTCCGAGGGGCGGGTCAGCGCGTTCCGGGTGGGTCCCGAGGGTGACCTGACCCCGCTGGGCAGTCGGCCGACCGGAGGTGCCGACCCCTGTCACGTCGCCGTCACCCCGGACGGTGACCACCTGCTCGCGGCGAACTACAGCGGCGGGAGCGTCGCGGTGTTCCCGTTGGACGCCGAGGGGGTGCCGGGCGACCGCACCGACCTGGTCCAGCACGAGGGGCACGGGCCGGACCCGGAGCGTCAGGAGCACGCGCACGCCCACATGGTCTCTCCGGACCCCACCGGCCGGGGCCCGCTGTACGCGGTGGACCTGGGGACCGACTCGGTCTACCGGTACGACCTGGACCCCGCGTCGGGTCGGCTGGTGCCCCGGGCACCCCGGGTGCGTACGGCGCCCGGCACCGGACCCCGGCACCTGGCGCGGCACCCGGACGGTCGGCGGGTGTACCTCGTGGGTGAGCTGGACGCCACGGTGACCGTCTACGACCTGACCGACGAGGGCGCCCTGCACCAGCGGGGGCGGGTCGACGCGAGTGAACGGCCGGGGCACGTGCAGCCGTCGGAGGTGGCGGTCGGCCCGGACGGGCGTCACCTGTACGTGGCGAACCGGGGGGTAGGAACGATCTCGGTCTTCGCCCTGGAACCGGAGCTGCCGCAGTTGGTGGCGGAGGTGGACACCGGCGGTGGGTGGCCCCGGCACTTCACCCTGATCGACTCCTACCTCTACGTCGCCGACCAGTACGCCGACCAGGTCCGGGTGTTGCGGGTGGACCCGGCGACCGGCGTACCGACCCCGGTGGGGGAGCCGGTACCGGTGGCGAGCCCGAGCTGCGTCCTGCCCTGACCCCCGGACGGACACCGCACCGGCGGCGACCCGAGGGATCCGGGCGGTCACTCAGCGTGGATAAGTAGAGGTCAGCTGTTCATCCTGAGTAACTTTCGTCCGAACGGTCATGGCAGGCACCTGCTGGAATTTGCAAGATTGGTTCCGTGTCCGGCCGCCACCGCATGCGCCACAGGTCTCGCAGAGCAGGCGCCGTCGCCTCCGCGACGGCGCTTGTCGTCGTCGTGGCCGGGTCGTGGGTCGGTCTCCGGCAGCTGGCCCAGCCCGGCTGCACCGGCCGGGAGGAACTCGCCGTGGCGGTCGCGCCGGAACTCGCTCCGGCGGTCGAGGAGGCCGCGACCCGGTGGATGGCCGACGGTGCCGCGGTCGGGGGCACCTGCATCGAGGTCCAGGTCTCCAGCGTCGACCCGGTCCAGGTGGCCGCCGTGGTCGCCGACGAGCACGGCGCCACGCTGGCCGGCATCGGTCGGGCCAGCGGCACCGCGGTGTCGCCGGACGTCTGGGTGCCCGACTCGTCGACCTGGCTGCTGCTGCTGCGCAACGGGGGTGCCAGCGCCTTCGAGCCGGCGAACACCGCCTCCATCGCCCGGAGTCCGGTCGTCCTCGCCGTGCCCGAGCCGGTCGCCACCGCCCGTCTCGGCTGGCCGAGCCGGAAGGTGACCTGGTCGGACCTGCTCACCGAGGTGACCAGCAACACGCCGCTGCGGACCGGGATCGTCGAACCCACCCGGGACGCCGCAGGGCTCTCCGGCCTGCTCGCCCTGACCGCCGCCGCCAGCGGCTCCGGCGAGGACGCGAGGGGGGCCACCACCGCCGCCCTGCGTGCGCTGGCCACCGGGCGTTCGGCCCTACGGGAGGACCTGCTCGCCCGGTTCCCCAGGGCCACCGACCCGACCAGCATCGCCAGTGGGCTCGCCGCCGCCACGCTCTCCGAGGAGGACGTGTTGGCGTACAACAACGAGAAGCCGCCGGTCCCGCTGGCCGCGCTCTACCTGGAGCCGGCGCCGATGCCGTTGGACTACCCGTTCGCTGTGCTGCCCGGCGTGGCACCGGCCAAGGCGTCCGCCGCCCGGGTGTTGTTCGAGCTGCTCACCACCGCCGACTTCCGCGACCGGTTGGCGCGGCAGTCACTGCGTGGCCCGGACGGCACCTGGGGTGAGGGGTTCCGGCCCCCCGCCGGTGCCCCGGACCCGGCCGGAGGAGGCGCGGGCGGGTCGGCCGGCGGTGGTGCCGCCGGGAGCCTGGACCCGGCGGCGATCGAGAACGCGGTGACCGGATGGTCGATCGCCACCCAGTCGGGTCGGATGCTCTGCGTCATCGACGTCAGCGGGTCGATGAAGAAGCAGGTGCCGAGCGCCAACAACGCCACCCGGGCGCAGGTGACGATCGAGGCGGCGCGGCGGGGACTCGGGCTCTTCGACGACTCGTGGTCGATCGGGCTCTGGACCTTCTCCACCCGGCTCGTCGGCGACCGGGACTGGAACGAGGTCGTGGAGATCGGCCCGCTGTCCACCCAGCGGGGGCAGTTGGAGCGGGGCCTGGGTCGGATCACCCCGTCCAACGGGGACACCGGCCTGTACGACACCATGCTCGCGGCGTACCAGCGGGTCCAGGAGGGGTGGGAACCGGGGCGGGTCAACTCGGTGGTGCTGTTCACCGACGGCAGGAACGAGGACGCCGACGGCATCTCCCAGGAGGAACTGCTCGCCGAGTTGGAGCGGATCGCCGACCCGCAACGCCCCGTCCAGGTCGTCGTGATCGGTATCGGGACCGAGGTCAATCGGGCCGAGTTGGAGGCGATCACCAAGGTCACCGGCGGTGGTGCCTTCGTGACCGAGGACCCCACCGGGATCGGCGAGATCTTCCTGAAGGCCATCGCGCTCCGTCCGACGGCCCCTCGTTGAGCAGATCGTCACAGCGGTGAACCGCGACGGCCTCTCGTCCGAAGGGACCGGTGCGACGTGCCGGTCCGCACCGGGCCGGTCCATGGAAACTGACGGTAATGCGTCCGAAGCAATCGGTAGGCATCATTGTCGGGGCAAGATGTCGACGTGCTCCGGGCTGGTGGTCCATCATGGACCGGGCAGCGGTCGTCGGAGCCGTCACCCAGCGATGAGGGAGGGCCGGTGGCCACGGCGACCCTGTTGACCCCTGCCGGTACCTCGACGCAGCCGAACGCGGGCTCGTCGGGGCGGATGGCCCGTGCCGACGAGCGGGCGTACGTGCAGAGCCTGGTGGTGCTGGACACGGTGATCGTCGCCCTGGCGGTCCTCGCCGGCTACCTCACCCGCTTCGGTGACGCCGCGCCGCGCGGCTCGGAGATCCCCTACGTCCTCGTCGCACCCGGGCTGGTGCTCGCCTGGCTGGTGTCGCTCAAGGCGATGCGCTGCTACGACGACAGGGTCCTCGGGTACGGCGCCGACGAGTACCGCCGGGTCGGGGTGGCCGGCATGCGGCTCGCCGCCGGGGTGGCGATCCTCGGCTACATCTTCGACGTCGGGGTGTCCCGGGGGTTCCTCGCCTTCTCGTTCGCCTTCGGTCTGGTCGGCCTGGAGGTGGCCCGGTTCGCCGCCCGTAAGCGCCTGCACCGGGCCCGGATCCGGGGGGCCGGCTGGTCCCGACGCGTGCTGGTGGTCGGGGACACCGCGCACGTCCTGGAGTTGGTGCACACCCTGCGCCGGGAGCCGTACGCCGGGTACCACGTGGTCGGGGCGTGCATCCCGGACGCCCTGCTCGCCCCGGTGGCGCAGCGGCTGGGCGACGTGCCGGTGGTGGGGTCGTTCCGGGGGATCCCCGAGGCGGCCACAGCGATCGGTGCGGACACCGTGGCGGTGACCGCCTCCGGTGAGCTGACCGCCACCCGGCTGCGTCGGCTCGGTTGGCAACTGGAGGGGACCGGGGTGGACCTGGTGGTGGCTCCGGCGTTGACCGACGTGGCCGGCCCGCGCATCCACACCCGGCCGGTCGCCGGCCTGCCGTTGATCCACGTCGAGGCACCGGAGTTCCGGGGTGCCCGGAAGCTGGTGAAGGGTTTCGTCGACCGGGCCGCCGCGTCGGTGGCCCTCCTGCTGTTTTCCCCCCTGCTCCTCGGCATCGCCCTGGCCATCAAGATCGACAGTCGGGGGCCGGTCCTGTTCCGTCAGGTCCGGGTGGGCCAGGGCGGCGAGGAGTTCGGGGTGTACAAGTTCCGCACCATGGTGGTGAACGCCGACGAGCTCCTGGCGGAGTTGGCCGCCCGCAACGAGACCGACGGACTGCTGTTCAAGATGCGCGACGACCCCCGGGTGACCCGGATCGGCAGGCTGCTGCGCAAGTGGTCGCTGGACGAGCTGCCCCAGCTGGTGAACGTGCTGTTCGGGCAGATGAGTCTGGTCGGGCCCCGGCCGCCGCTGCCCGCCGAGGTGGCCCGGTACGACGGCGACGTCGCCCGGCGGCTGCTGGTCAAACCGGGCATGACCGGACTCTGGCAGGTCAGCGGTCGATCCGACCTGAGCTGGGAGGACGGCATCCGGCTCGACCTCTACTACGTCGAGAACTGGTCCCTCGCCGCCGACCTGACCATCCTGTGGAAGACCGTGGGGGCCGTGGTGCACGGCCGGGGCGCGTACTGACCGACGTGCGGCCCCGGGTCGGTGTCGGTGCGGCCTACGACGCCGGTCCGGACCAGTCCAGGCAGACCACCACGGCGTCGTCGATCAGGTCGCCGGCGACGAAGGCCCGCAGGTCGCCGATGAGGGAGCGGACGGCGTCGAGGGTCGCCATCTTCCGGGTCCGGCGCAGGAACCGCTCCAGCGCCGTGTCGCCGTAGCGGACGTCCTGACCTGCGGCGTCCACCACCCCGTCGCTGACCACGAAGAGCCGGTCGGCGGGTTGCAGGTCGAAGCGCTGCTCCCGGTAGTCGGTCCCGTCGAACATGCCCAGCGGGAACTGCTGGTCCAACGGCCAGTCGTGTACGTCGTCCCCGCGCAGCATGATCAGTCGGGGCGAGCCGGCGTCGACGGCGGTGAGCACGCCCGAGCGCAGGTCCAGCTCCAACAGCAGCGCCGAGAGGTGCTGCTGACCCCGGTGCAGGGCGTAGATCGCCTGGTCGGCCAGGGCGGCCTGGTCGGCCAGGCTGAGCCCGCCGCGGCGGGCGTTGCGCAGCGCGTGGGTGGCCAGCGAGGTGAGCATCGAGGCCTCGACCCCCTCCCCGCTGCCGTTGATCGTGGAGAGCCAGAGGCGGGACCCGTCGTCGGACCAGTCGAAGCTGTCGCCGCGCACCGCGTACGCGGGCTCCAACTGCCCGGCCAGGCTGAACGAGGGGCGTACCCGGCTGCGGGCGGGCAGCAGCTCCCACTGCATCTCGGCGGCGAGGGTGAGCCGGCGACTGCGGCTGGCCGACCGGTAGACGTCGGTGCCGGCGGAGACGGCGGCCAGTTCGTGACCGAGCGCGGTGGCGATGCCGGCGAACTCGTCGACCAGCGCCGGGGCTGCGGGCACCGGTGCCAGTCGGAGGACGCCCTGACGTTCGCCGCGCATCCCCACCGGGAACCAGCCGACCCCGTCGACCAGGACCGGCTCCTGATGGTCGAAGCAGCGCCAGGCGGGGTGACCGGGAGTGGTGATCGAGTCGCCGGGACCCAGCGGCAGCAGTTCGGCGAGCCGGTAGTCGATCTGGAACAGCTCGGTCGAGGTGACCTCGTACGCGGCCCGCAACTCGGCGGCGAGTCGGTCCACCAGGAGATCCGCCGGGGCCTCGATCAACGACCGCCGGGCCCTGTCCTCCGTCGCGCTCATCGCAGTTTCCCTTCACAACCCCTCGGTGACCAGGGATACCGAGGTAGTCTCGTGCCCACCATGGCCGAACGAAACGGTCCGGTCGGACCAGAAGCGAGTATGGCTGCTGCGCTGGATGACGTAGCAGGGACCCTGCTTGCGGTCTGGGAGGCGGCCCGTGAGGGCACCAGTAGCAGACTGTCCGGTGCCCAGTTACGCGCCGTGATGGTAGTGGAGCGGAACGACGGCATCAACCTTCGCCGGCTGGCCGCCGAGACCGACATGCTCCTGTCCTCGGCGAGCCGTCTCTGCGACCGGTTGGAAGCCGCCGGGATGGTGGAACGTGAGCCGGGGCGGGCCGACCGCCGGGAGATCTCACTGCACCTGACTCCGCAGGGGCGCAGGATCCTCGCCGAACTCCGGTCCGACCGGCGTCGACGGTTGGCCGACGTGCTGGCCCGGATGACGCCCGCCGGGCAGGAGGCACTGCTGAGCGGGCTCACCGAGTTCGACGAGGCCAGCCGGGAACACTCGGGGGCCGGCCCCGGGGGCGGTGCCCCTCCGCCCTCCTCGGAGCCGGCCGAACCGTCGCGTCCCCGGTCGCTGCCGATCAGCTCGGTGCCGGAAGCCCGGTCGGGCCCCCCGGCCGACCCGGTCGCCCGCTCGGCCTGAAGCCCTCCGCTCCGCCATCGAGCTCGCCCGCCGGCCTGAGGCCCCCGCTCCGCGAGTCGCTGGGGCACCCCGCCTGGCCTGAACCACCCCGCCCGGCCTGCGCGATCAGGCGGTCGTCTCGGCCACCGCCGCCCGGGCGTGCTGCACGTAATCTCGGGCCGTCGGGTGCTCCGCCAGGACGCTGGCGCATCCGGCCAGCACCGTGTCCAGCAACCCGGTCCGACCGGGACGGGTGGACAGCAACTCGACCTGCCAACCGGCGAAGTCGACCAGCAGCTGTGGATCACCGACCCGGATTGCGGCGGCGAGCGCGTCCACCAGGTGCGCCACGGCGGTGGCCAACTCCTCGGCGTGCTCCGGCGGTGGCGCGACCGCCCGGACGGCCCGCTCCACCACCTCCCGTCGGCGGCGCAGCACCGCTACGTACTCGTCGCTCCCGGCCGGTCGTACCGGCCCGGCGGCGAATCCGGGGTGACGGTGCCGGTCGAGGAGTCGGGCCGCGTCCCGTGCCGTGGCACCCCAGGCGGTCGCCCCCACGGCGGTGGCCCACCGGCCCTCAGGCCCGAAACCGGGTCCACCGGCGATCACCGGCACCCCGGCCGACCGGCACGCCTCGATCATGCGGGCGGCCCGGACCAGCCGGTTGGGTTGGACGCAGCTCAGCAGCACCATGTCCGGTCCGGTCTGGTGCAGGTAGGAGACGAGGTGCCGGGCCGGGACGCTGGCCCCCAGGAAGGTGACCCGCCACCCCGCCGCCCGGACCGTCTCGGCGACGATCCGCGCGGCCAACGCGTGCCACTCGCCCTCGACGCAGGCCATCACCGCGTGTCCCCGGGGTGTCGGGACGGGGGTACGGGACGCGACCGCACTGACCACCAGGTCGCTGACGTGCGTCGCGGCGTGTTCCTGGGCGATGCTCCACCGGCCGGTCTGCCAGCGCAGCCCGATCTCCCGCTGAGCCGCCGCGACGAGGTCCACCAGGACGTCGGCGGCCGACCAGCCGGTGTCGAGCAGCCCGAGCGCCAGTCCGACCGCCGTCTCGCGGTCGGCCCGGTCCACCGCTTCGAGGTATCCCTCGACGACCGCTGGCAGGCGGTCGTTCACTGCTGCGCGCTGACCGCGAGGAGCGCGATGTCGTCCTGACTCTGACCGTCCAACCACTCGTCGACGAGTTGCAGCAGTCTGTCGATCACGGCCTCGGGCGGCAGCCCGACGCTGGAGGCCAGCGCCTGGTGCAGCCGGTCCTCGCCGAACATCTCCAGGTCGCGGGGGCCACCACGGGCCTCGGTCACCCCGTCGGTGTAGGCGACCAGCAGTTCGCCGGGGGCGAGGACGACCTCGGCCTCGGTGAACCGGGCGTCGGTCAGGGCACCGATCGGCATCCCACCGACCTTGACCGCCCGTACGGTCCCGTCGGGCCGCAGCACCAGCGGCGACGGATGTCCACCCCCGGCGATCCGGACCCGCAGCACCCCGTCGGGCTCACGTCGTACCGAGCCGAGCAGGAGGGTGGTGAACTGGCTGCGCCGGGCTGCGTCGGGGGCGTCGAACAGCGCCCGGTTGAGCAGCCTCATCAGGGCCAACGGCTGCTGCTCCACCAGCCGCAGCGTCTGCAACGACTGGCGTACCCGACCGGTGAGGACTGCCGCGCCGACCCCCTTGCCGCAGACGTCGCCGAGGGCGAACATCGCCCCCTCGGCGGTGCGGAACACGTCGTAGAAGTCCCCGCCGATGCGCAGGCTGTCCCCGGCCGCCCGGTAGCCCCCCGCGAGGGTGATCCCCCGGACCGAGGGCAGGTCCGGCGGGAGGAGGCTGTTCTGGAGCACCCGGGCCAGGTGGGTCTGCTCGCCGTACAGGTCGGCGGTGGCGAGGGCGGCACCGGCCCGGGTGGCGAACTCGCGGGCCAACTCGATGTCGCGGGAGTCGAACGCCGGGCGTCCGGCCCGGCGCAGCAGCACCAGGGCCCCCGCCGGCCGACCGGCACCGATCATCGGGCTGACCAGGACGGTGTCGGGGCGGCCGAAGTCGTCGGGGAGCAGAGCCGCCAGATCGGTCAGCTCCGCGTCCAACCAGGGGCTCGGGTCGCTGACGTCGCCGTCGAGCGCCTCGGCGAGGCCGGGCACCGCGCCGGGCAGCTGCCAGGAGCCGACGCCGGTGACCGGGGCGGGGTCGTCGGCGGCGTACCGGATCCAGTGCGGCAGGTCCTCGGTCGGTGCGGGGAGGACGTGGACGACCAGGGCGGCGTCGGCGAGGTACGGGACCGGCAGGGTCACAGTGGTCCGCAACGTCTGGTCCCGGTGCAGGGAGACCCCCAGGCGGCTGCCGGCCTGGGCGAGGAAGGCGGTCCGGGAACGCTCGGCGAGCAGCGCGTCGGTACGGGCGTGCTCCTCGGTGACGTCGCGGACGTACCAGGCGCTCCCGCCGCCGGCGAGGTCACGTCGGGTCCCGCGCAGCCGACGTCCGTGGTGCTCGGCGTCGAAGCCGTCCGTCCCGGCCCGTACGGCGTCGGCCAGCGCCGGAACCGGGGCCACTGTGAGGTCCACCTTGCCGGCGATCTCGGGTAGGAGTCTCGCCGCCATGGCGTTCACCAACGTCACCACGCCGGTCCGGTCTGTGGTGACGACAGCCTCGGCCAGCCCGTCCAGCAGTTCCCGGGCGAGTCTGTCGTCGGCGGGTGGCACGGCCTCGGGGGCCGGTCGGGGTGTGGGGCGGACCGGCCGCCCCCCGCCGCTGACCGGGTCGGCCACATCGCCCTGTCGGGCCGCGGTCACCGGTCGTCGCCGGGCGCCTCGGTCGATTGACGTGCGCGCATGTGGGTTCCGCACTCCCTGCCCTGGGAAATCGTTGCCAGGGGGCAAGCGTACCGAGGACTACCTGCCCTCGCCCATCCAGGAAGCTCGCCGACTGCTCAGCCACCCGCTCGGCTCGGCCACGATCCGCCGGACCACCGACCCGGCGGCCCCCACCACCGCCGCCTCGGGGCCGAGCAGCGCCGGTCGTACGGTGACCGGGGACCAGGCGGCGGTGAGCACCCGACGGCTGATCTGGTCGCGCACCGTCGGCACCAGCCAGGGTGCCAGCGGGGCGTATCCGCCGCCGAGGACGACGGTGTCCAGGTCCAGGAGGTTCACCACCGAGGCGACGGCCACGCCGAGGGCGGTGCCCGCGTCGTGGAGGGCTCCCAGCGTCGTCGGATCCCCGGCGGCGGCCAGGTCGGCCAGCCGGGTGGCGGCGGTGTCCGCAGGCAGGTCCGCCCAGGTCAGGCCGGCTGCGGTGAGGATCGCCTCCTGTCCGGCGTACTGCTCGAGGCAGCCCCGACCGCCGCACCGGCAGGACGGACCGTCGGGCTGGATGGGCAGGTGGCCGATCTCGCCGCTCCAGCCCCGGGCTCCCCGGTAGAGGGCCCCGTCGAGGACGATCCCGGCACCGATGCCCACCTCGCCGGAGATGTGCAGGAAGCTGGCCGGTCCGTCCGGGCCGGCGTCCAGTTCCCCCAGTGCGGCGAGGTTGGCCTCGTTCTCGACCGTCAGGGCGGGGGTTCCGGCGACCGGGGGCAGCGCCGGGAGGTGTCGGCGGAGCAGGGCCGGCACGTCCACGTCCCGCCAGCCGAGGTTGGGTGCGAGCCGGACCCGGCCGCCGTCACCGACCAGCCCGGGTACGCCCAGGACCGTGCCGGCCAGGGTGAGCCCCTGGCGGCGGGCGTCGGCCTCGGCCCGGCCGGCCAGGTCGCCGAGGCGGGCCAGCGCGTCGGCGGGGGTGGCCGGTCGCAGGTCGGCCCGGCGGACGGTGTGGTGTCGGACCCGCCCGGCGAGGTCGACCACGCAGGCGGCGAGGTAGTCGACGTTGACCTCCAGCCCGAGTCCGGCGGGGCCGTCACCGGCGAGCACCAGCCCTCGGGCGGGACGCCCGGCGCCGGTGCGGGGGGCGGGGTCGGCCTCGGTGACCAGTCGACCCCCGATCAGGTCGTCGACCACCGCCGAGACGGTGGCCCGGGTGAGACCGGTCTCGGCCGCCAGGTCCGCCCGGGACGGGGGCCGCCCGGCAGCGGCGATCCGGCCGAGGACCAGGGCGAGGTTGAGCTCCCGGAGGCTGCTCTGGCGGGCTGCCCCGACCGGGCTGCTGACGCGACTCACCTCTTGACACTGCCACATCGTCGCCAAATAATTCAATCACTGAACAAATGCCCGTCCCTCACACCGGAGGTCACCATGGCGCCCCGTCCCACCCCCGCCGACAAGTTCTCCTTCGGCCTGTGGACCATCGGCTGGCAGGCCCGTGACCCCTTCGGGGACGCCACCCGACCCGAGCTGGACCCGGTGGAGGCGGTGCACCGGCTCGCCGAGGCCGGCGCGTACGGCATCACCTTCCACGACGACGACCTGATCCCGTTCGGCAGCGACGCCGCCACCCGCGACGCGCACCTCACCCGCTTCCGGAAGGCCCTCGACGAGACCGGCCTGGTGGTGCCCATGGTGACCACCAACCTCTTCACCCACCCGATCTTCAAAGACGGCGGTTTCACCAGCAACGACCGTGACGTCCGGCGGTACGCGCTACGCAAGGTGCTGCGCAACGTCGACCTCGCCGCCGAACTGGGCGCGAAGACCTTCGTCATGTGGGGTGGCCGGGAGGGCTCCGAGTACGACGTGGCCAAGGACGTCCAGGCGGCGCTGGAGCGGTACCGCGAGGGCGTCGACCTGCTCACCCAGTACGTCGTCGACAGGGGCTACGACCTGCGCTTCGCCATCGAGCCCAAGCCCAACGAGCCGCGTGGGGACATCCTCCTGCCCACCGTCGGACACGCCCTCGCCTTCATCTCCACCCTGGAGCACCCGGACCTGGTCGGCCTCAACCCCGAGGTCGGGCACGAGCAGATGGCCGGGCTCAACTACGCCCACGGCATCGCCCAGGCGCTCTGGCAGGGCAAGCTGTTCCACCTCGACCTCAACGGCCAGCGCGGCATCAAGTACGACCAGGACCTGGTCTTCGGCCACGGTGACCTGCTCAACGCGTTCGCCCTGGTCGACCTGCTGGAGCACGGCGGCCCGGACGGCACTCCCGCCTACGACGGCCCCCGGCACTTCGACTACAAGCCGTCCCGGACCGAGGACATGGCCGGGGTGTGGGCCTCGGCCGAGGCGAACATGCGGACGTACCTGCTGCTCAAGGAGCGGGCGGCGGCGTTCCGGGCCGACCCGGAGGTGGCCGAGGCGTTGGCGGCCGCCAAGGTCGCCGAGCTCTCCACCCCGACCCTGAACCCCGGCGAGACCTACACCGACCTGCTCGCCGACCGCAGCGCGTTCGAGGACCTCGACGTCGACACCGTGGCCGCCAGGGGATTCGGTTTCGTCCGGCTCAACCAGCTCGCCGTCGAGCACGTGCTCGGCGCCCGCTGAGGCCGGCCCGCAGTGGTGCTCATCGCCGGGGTGGACTCCTCCACCCAGTCCTGCAAGGTGGTCGTCCGGGACGCCGAGACCGGTGACCTGGTCCGTCAGGGCCGGGCTCCGCACCCCGACGGCACCGAGGTCTACCCCGCCGCCTGGTGGCAGGCGCTCGGGGCGGCAGTCGACGCCGCCGGTGGGCTCACCGACGTGGCAGCCGTCTCCGTCGCCGGTCAGCAGCACGGGATGGTCTGCCTCGACGAGGCCGGGGAGGTGGTCCGGCCGGCGTTGCTGTGGAACGACACCCGGTCGGCCGCCGCCGCCGCCGAGTTGACCGCCGAGGCCGGTGCGGGGGAGGCGGGCCGACGGTTCTGGGCGGAGGCGGTGGGCTCGGTCCCGGTGGCCAGCTTCACCGTGACCAAGCTGCGCTGGTTGGCCCGGCACGAGCCCGACCGGGCGGCCCGGGTCGCGGCGGTCTGCCTGCCCCACGACTGGCTGACCTGGCGGCTGGCGGGGGCGGTCGGCCTGGACGCCCTCCGTACCGACCGCAGCGACGCCAGCGGCACCGGCTACTGGTCCGCCGCCTCCGGCGAGTACCGCCCGGACCTGCTGGAACAGGCCTTCGGACGGCGACCCCGGCTGCCTGTGGTGCTCGGTCCGACCGATCCGGCCGGCACCCTCGCCGGGGTCCTGCCCGGCGGGGCCCCGGCCGACGCGGTGGCGCTCGGACCCGGGGCCGGGGACAACGCCGCCGCCGCCCTCGGGGTCGGTGCCCGCCCCGGCGACGTCGTGGTCTCCATCGGCACCTCCGGCACCGTGTTCAGCGTCGCCGACACCCCGGCCGCCGACCCGGTCGGGGCGGTCGCCGGGTTCGCCGACGCGACCGGACGCTTCCTCCCGCTGGTCTGCACCCTCAACGCCGCCCGGGTGCTCGACGCCGCCGCCCGGCTGGTCGGGGTCCCCCTGGACGAACTCGCCGACCTGGCCCTCACCGCCCCGGCCGGGGCGGAGGGGCTGGTCATGGTCCCCTACCTGGAGGGGGAGCGGACCCCCAACCGGCCGGACGCCACCGGGGCGGTGCACGGGTTGACACTGCGGACCGCCACCCCGGCGCACCTGGCCCGGGCCGCCGTCGAGGGGATGCTCTGCGCCCTCGCCGACGGACTCGACGCGCTGCGAGCCCAGGGCGCCCGGGTCGAGCGGGTCCTGCTCGTCGGCGGCGGTGCCCGGTCACGGGCGGTCCGCCGGATCGCCCCGCAGGTGTTCGGCTGCCCGGTGGTCGTCCCACCCCCCGGTGAGTACGTCGCCGACGGCGCGGCCCGCCAGGCCGCCTGGGTGGCCCTCGGCGGTTCGGCCCCGCCGCAGTGGCCGTTGACCGGCACCGAGGAACACGTCGCCGACCCGGTCCCCGCCATCCGTGAGCGGTACGCCCAAGCCCGTGACCTGGTGGCCGACCGCCTCCACGAGTGAGGTGAGCCCCGGCCGACGCCGATGGTGACGGCCGGGGACTCCTCCCGTCGGCCCGGTTGTCCCCGGGTCGCCGCCCCCGCCGTACCCCGGTCGTGATCTGCTTCTGTGGAGGGTCGGTACGGGGTCGGGAACGGGAGACGGTGTGCTCAGGGCGTGGGGCGGTTCATCGGCGCACCGGCTCTACAGCGTCGTGGTCTTCGTCTTCCTCGCCTCGTTGGACAACGTGGCGATCGGTCTGGTGCCCCCGCTGTACGGGCCGATCGCCAACACCTTCGACGTACCCCAACGGATGATCGGGCTGGTCACCGCGGCGACCTTCCTGGTCAGCGCGGTGGCGGCGGTGGCCTGGGCGTACGTCGGCGACCGGACCAACCGCAAGCCCCTGCTGATGGTCGGCACGCTGCTCTGGGCCGTCGGGACCGGCGGGACCGCGCTCGCCGGAGGCTACGCGACCTTCCTCGCCGCCCAACTGGTCGGGGCGGTCGGCCTCGGGGCGGTCGGGTCGGTCGGCTTCTCGGTGGTCACCGACCTGATCTCGCCCCGTCGCCGGGGGCTGGTGATGAGTTTCTGGGGATTGTCCCAGGGCGTGGGGACCCTGGCCGGGACGTTGACCGGAGGGCTGCTCGGCGCCACCGACTGGCGGCGACCGTTCCTGGTGCTGACCGGGCTCGGCCTGGCCGCCACCGTGGCGTACCTGTTCACCTACGACGTCCGGCGGGGGCAGAGCGAACCGGAGCTGGTCGACGCGCTCTCCGCCGGTGCGGACTACGACTACCGGATCACCCGGGCCGACCTGCCCCGGATCCTCGACCGGCGGACGAACCGGTGGCTGATCATGCAGGGGTTGACCGCCCAGGCGGCCTTCGGGTCGCTGGTCTGGCTGCCGGTCCTCTTCGCCGAGCGGGCCGAGCAGCAGGGATACTCGGTCGCCACGTCGGTGGTGGTGGGCACCGTGTTCGCCACCCTGTTCCAACTCGGCGGGGTCTTCTCGATCCTCGGTGGGCTGGCCGGCGACGCCCTGCAACGGCGTACGCCACGGGGGCGGGCGATGGTGGCGTCGATCGGGATCCTCGCCGCCGTCCCGTTCTACCTGGTGCTCTTCTTCGTGCCGATCACCATCGACGTGCCCGACGGGGCCGGCTCCGGTGCTGTGGTCCAGGCGGTGCTGGCCAGCGTCTTCACCGAGCCGACTGTGGGGTTGAGCCTGCTCACCGCGGTCTTCGCGCTGGCCCTGACCTCGGCCAACTCGCCGAACTGGTTCGCCCTGATCGCCGACGTGAACCCCCCGGAGCACCGGGGCACCGTCTACAGCCTCGGCAACCTGGTCAACGGGGTGGGCCGGGCGGCCGGGAACGGACTGGTCGGGGTGGCCTTCCACGGGCTGCGGGCGGCCTTCCCGCCACCGTTGAACTTCGCGGTCGGGCTGGCCGCCTTCCAGCTCTTCTTCGTCCCGACCGGCGTCATGTACTGGCTCGCCTCCCGGACCTCCCCGCGCGACATCGAGGCGGTCCACGACCTGCTGCACACCCGGGCCGAGAAGCTCTGACCCCGGTAGGGGAGGGCCCCTGTGCACGCCGGACGGCGTACGCAGGGGCCCCACCACGGGTCGGGGTCAGGCTCGGAACCAGACCGTCACGTCGGTGGGGACGTGGCCGGTGCCGTCGAGGGGGGCACTGGACACCAGCACCTCGGCCCCCTCGGGCAGCGGGACCGGGGCCGGACCGAAGTTGGTGAGCACCCGCAGCCCGTCGTTGGCGAAGGCGAGCACCTCGTCGGCGGACTCCAGCCACCGCAGCGCACCCCGGCCGAGCCCGTGCTCCCGGCGCAGCCGCAGGGCGGCCCGGTAGACCTCGTACGTCGAGCCGGGCACGTCGCGCTGCCGGTCGAGGGCGTACTCCGACCAGGACGGCGGCTGGGGCAGCCAACTCGCGTCGGTCGGCCCGAACCCGTACGACGGGGCGTCGGCCTCCCACGGGATGGGCACCCGACAGCCGTCCCGCCCCCGTTGCGCCCCCCGGGTGCGGTGGTACGTCGGGTCCTGGCGGGCCTCGTCGGGCAGTGTGGTGTGCTCCGGCAGCCCCAACTCCTCACCCTGGTAGAGGTAGGCGGACCCGGGGAGGGCGAGCATCAGCAGGGTGGCCGCCCGGGCCCGACGCAGCCCGAGTCCGGCGTCGGGCTGCGGGTCCTGCGCCCCGATCCCGTTGGGCCGGGGCGTGCCGATCGGCAGTCCCAGCCGGGAGGCGTGCCGGACCACGTCGTGGTTCGACAGCACCCAGGTGGTCGGCGCACCCACCGCGTCGGTGGCCTCCAGGGAACGGGTGATCACCGCGTACTGGGCCGGTGCGGTCCAGGCGGCGAGCAGGTACTCGAAGTTGAACGCCTGGTGCATCTCGTCGGGGCGGATGTAGCGGGCCAGCCGTTCGGCCGGCTCCACCCACGCCTCGGCGACGAGGACCCGTCCGTCCTGTGGTGCGGAGCCGTACGAGTCGACCACCCGACGCCACTCCCGGTAGATCTCGTGGACCCCGTCCTGGTCCCACATCGGGGGTCGGGGTTTGTCGACCTCCCGGCCGGAGAGGATCTCCTGCGGCTCCTGCCAGTCGGCCAGGTCGGCCTGTTTGATCAGGCCGTGCGCCACGTCCACCCGGAACCCGTCCACCCCCCGGTCCAGCCAGAAGCGCAGGACGTCCACGAACTCGGCCCGGACCTCCGGGTTGTCCCAGTTGAGGTCGGGCTGGGCGGTGTCGAACAGGTGCAGGTACCACTGGCCGGGCCGGCCGTCGGGTTCGGTGACCCGGGTCCAGGCCGGTCCGCCGAAGACGCTCTGCCAGTCGTTCGGCGGCTCGCCGCCGTCCGCGCCGAGCCCGTCGCGGAAGACGTAGCGCTGCCGTTGCGGGCTGCCGGGGGCGGCGGTCAGCGCCTCGGCGAACCAGACGTGCGCCGAGGAGGTGTGGTTGGGCACCAGGTCGACGATGACCCGCAGCCCACGCCGCTTCGCCTCGCCGATCAGCCGGTCGGCGTCGGGAAGCGTGCCGAACAGGGGTTCCACGTCCCGGTAGTCGGCCACGTCGTACCCGGCGTCGGCCTGCGGCGACGGGTAGAACGGCGAGAGCCAGACGGCGTCGACGCCGAGTTCGACGAGGTGGTCGAGGCGGGCGGTGATGCCCGGGAGGTCGCCGATGCCGTCACCGTCGGAGTCGGCGAAGGATCGTGGATAGATCTGGTAGATGACGGCTTCGGTCCACCAGCCGGGGGTCACCCCGGCGGGGGTCTCCTGGGGCGTCGATGTCGTGTTCAGGGCGTTCTCCCGTGGGTCGAGACGTCCGGTCGCCCGTTCATTGTGCCCAGGATGACCTCCGGTGAAGCCCGTTGCGCGCCGTGGCCCGGGCCGCGATCCGGCGGGGGCGTACGCCCGTCTGTCAACCGGCCCGGGGCGGGGCGGTGGAGTACCTGACGACCAACCGGGTGGGCAGGACCACCGACTGCTCCGCCCCGGCCTCGGCGGGACCGGACGGCCCGGTGGCCAGCGCCCCGACGATCGGGTCGAGCAGGATCCGGGCCGCCAGGGTGCCCTGGTCGGCGGCGGGTTGGGCGATGGTGGTCAACCCCAGGACCCCGGCCAGGTCGTGGTCGTCGATGCCGATCACGCTGACGTCCTGCGGCACCCGCAGCCCGGCGTCCCGCAGGGCGCTGATCGCCCCCATCGCCATCTCGTCGCAGGCGGCGAAGACCGCCGTGGGCGGGTCACCCCGGCGTAGCAGCTCCTCCATCGCCCGGGTGCCGCCGTTGATCGTGAACTGCGACTCCACGTCGAGGCTGGGGTCCGGTTCCAGACCGGCGGCGCGCAGCTCCTCCTCGTAGCCCCGCCGACGGTCGATGTGGGTGGTGAACGCCAGCTCGTCGTCGGGGTCGCCGGAGATGTGCGCGATCCGGCGGTGGCCCAGGTCCAGCAGGTGCCGGGTCGCGGTCCGGGCGGCGGCCCGGTCGTCGATCCGGACCCACGGCCAGTCGGGTACGACGCCGCCGGAGCTGATGGTGATCCCGGGGAGGGTCAGCCGACCCAGCGCGGTCAGCTCGGTGTCCCGCAGCGGGGTGGCGACCAGGATCACCCCGTCGGCCCGCTTGTCCAGGTCGGCGGTGCGCAGCACCCGTTGCCGGAGCTGCTCGCGCCCCCCGAGGTTGCACAGCAGCAGGTCGTACCCGGATTCGTAGAGGACGTCCTCGACCGCCTCGACCACCGTGCTGAAGAACCACCTGGTGATCCGGGGGACCACCACGGCGACGGTGCCGGTCCGGCCGCCGGCCAGGCGGGAGGCGCTGGGCGAGACGGCGTACTCCAGCTGTTCGGCGGCGGCGAGCACCCGGCGGCGGGTGTCCGCGGAGACGGTCGGCAGGCCGCGCAGGGCCCGGGAGACGGTGGCGGTGGAGACCCCGGCCAGCCGGGCGACGTCGTCGATCCTCGTCATGTCAGCCTTGCTCGGTAACCGACTCCGCCGCCGTCGAGGACCTCGACGGCGGCGGAGGACGGTCGGATCAACCCTTCACGCTGCCCGCGAGGAGACCTCGGACGAAGTAGCGCTGCAGGGACAGGAACACGATCAGCGGTACGACCATCGAGACGAACGCCCCGGCGGTCAACCGTTGCCACTCGCCACCTCTGGTGCCGGCCAGTTCCGCGAGGCGGACCGTCAGCGGGGCGACGTCACTGCCGCCACCGGCGAAGATCAATGCCACGAGCAGGTCGTTCCAGACCCAGAGGAACTGGAAGATGCCGAACGCCGCCAGCGCCGGGGTGATCAGGGGCAGGACGATGCTGCGGAAGATCTTCGGGTGGGTGGCCCCGTCGACCCGGGCCGCCTCCATCAGGTCCTTGGGGAGCTGGGAGACGAAGTTGTGCAGCAGGAAGACAGCCAGCGGGAGGGCGAAGCAGGTGTGGGCGAACCACACCTGGATGTACCGCTCCTCGCCGGCGAGGTTCCACGCCGGCATGAGGGTCACCCCGCCGAGGTTCACCCCCCGGGAGAAGAAGCTGAGCAGCGGCACCAGGGCCATCTGCAACGGGACGATCTGCAACGCGAAGATGCCGATGTAGAGCCAGTCCCGGCCCCGGAAGTTGATCCAGGCCAGTGCGTACGCGGCCATCGCCGCGAAGGCCAGCGGGAAGAGCACCGACGGCAGGGTGATCACCAGCGAGTTGACGAAGTAGCCGGCGAGCTGCCCGGAGGACGCACCCCTACCGAAGAGCACCTGCTGGTAGTTGTCCAGGGTGAACTGCGGGTCGCGGAAGAACGTCCACCAGCCGGTGGTCTTGAGCTGTTCCTCGGGACGGAAGGACGAGACGAACAGCCCGAAGGTGGGGATGGTCCAGACCGCCGCGATGACGATCGAGACGACGGTGGCGGTGCGACTGGTGAGCCGCTTGCGGACCCGGCCGGCTCTGGTCGGAGTCCCGCGGGTGCCCTGTGTCCCGGCGGCGAGCGGGGGAGTCGAGGTGGTCATGTCAGCCCTCCCGCTGCTGGCGCAGGTTGCGGATCTGGTAGATCACGATCGGGATCACCAGGACGAAGAGCACGACCGCCAGGGCCGAACCCTGACCGCTCTGGCCGTACCGGAATGCCTGGTTGTACATCTCGTTGGCCACCACGCTGGTGTCGTAGTTGCCGTTGGTGGAGGTCCGGACGATGTCGAAGACCTTCATGGTGGCGATGGATATCGTCACCACCACCACGATCAGCGCCGGCTTGATGCTCGGCATCGTGATCTGCCAGAACATCTGCCAGGGGGTCACCCCGTCGAGGCGGGCTGCCTCGACGATGTCCGCCGGGATCGCCTTGATCGCCGCGGAGAGCACCACCATGGCGAACCCGGCCTGGATCCACACCATGATCACGATGAGCAGCAGGGTGTTCAACGGCGGGTCCTGCAACCACTGCCGGGGCTCACCACCCAGGGTGACCACGATCTGGTTGAGCAGCCCGATCTGTTCCTGTTCCGGACCCCGGTACGCGTAGACGAAGCGCCAGATGATGCTCGCGCCGACGAACGAGATGGCCATCGGCATGAAGATCAGCGACTTCGCCACCGACTCGAACCGGACCCGGTCCACCATCACCGCGTACACCAGGCCGATCGTGGTGGCCACCAGTGGCACCAGGATCACCCAGGTCAGCGTGTTCAGCAGCACCCGGACGATGGAGTCCTCACTGAACATCCAGCCGTAGTTCTGCAACCCGACGAAGTTGTCACCGGGGCCGTCCATGAAGGACAGGAGGGTGGTCCGGATGGCCGGCACCACCAACCCGATCATGAGCAGCAGCACAGTGGGCAGCAGGAAGAAGAGCGCGAACAGGCCCTCCCGCTGCCTGGGGCGCCGGGGCAGCGGCCCGCCACCGGCGGCTGCCGCCACCAGCTGGGCTTCGCGGCGTCGGGCGAACCAGGCCGGCACCACGTCGAGCAGCGCGAGCATGCCACCGACCACGACGACGAACGCCAGCAGGCCGTAGAGCAGCATCAACAACTTGCCTTGTTGTGCGACGAAGTCGAACTCCATCAGTCCCTCCAGGGTCCACGGCCCGAGAACCTCGGGGCCCGGCCCGTGTGTCACGGACCGGGCCCCAGGTCACCTCAGTTCGGCCAGCTGCTCTCGATACCGGAGAGGACGCTCGCGGTGTCCCTGCCGTTCAACCACTCGATCATGCCCTTCCAGAAGGTGCCGGTCCCGACGGCGGCCGGCATCAGGTCGGAGCCGTCGAAGCGGAACACGGTGTTGCTGTCCTGGAGGAGCTGCACGGAGAGCTTGTCCACCGGGTTCGGGACGTTCGCCAGGTCGAGCTTGTTGTTGGCGGACACCCAGTCACCGATCTTGGCGCGGCTGTTGGCGTACTCGCCCGAGGCGAGGTACGTCTGCACGGCCTGGACCTCGGGGCGGTCGGCGAAGGCGGCGGTGAACTCGCCACCACCCAGGACCGGCTTGCCCTTGGCCGGGTCGATCGCCGGGAGGTAGAAGGCGAAGACGTCGCCGTCCTCGGCCACCTTCGTGCCCTCCGGCCAGTTGTTGGCGTAGAAGGACGCCTGCCGGTGCAGCGCGCACTCGTCCTTCAGGATCGGCAGACCGGCCTCCTGGAACGCGGTGGAGGTGATGCTGCGGACCCCGCCGAAGCCGCCGTTGACGTACTTCTCGTTCTTCAGGATCTGCCCGGCCTTGTCGACCGCCTCGACGACCCGGGGGTCGTTGAAGGGGATCTGGTGGGTGGTCCACTGGTCGTAGACCTCGGGGGTCTGCGTACGCAGCATCATGTCTTCGATCCAGTCGGTGGCCGGCCAGCCGGTGCCCTCACCGGACTCGACCCCGACGCACCACGGCTTGGTGCCGCCGGCGGCGATGGTGTCGCTCAGCTTGATCAGGTCGTCCCAGGTCTCCGGGACGGTCCAACCCTTCTCCTGGAACGTCTTCGGCGAGTACCAGACGAAGGACTTCACGTTCGACCCGAGCGGGGCGCCGTAGAAGGTGCCGTCGACGGTGCCGTACTTCAGCCAGTCGGCCGAGTAGTTCTGCTCGGCCATCGCCTTGGTGTCGGGGCTGGCGGCCTTGAGCTGACCGGCGGAGGCGAACCGCTGGATCAACCCGGGCTGGGGGATGAACGCCAGGTCCGGAGCGTTGCCGCCCTGCACGAGGACGGGGAGCTGGGCCTCGAACTCGCCACTGCCCTCGTGGCTGATGTCGATGCCGGTGCACTCGCTGAACTCTTTCCAGGACTCGTCGAGACGGTCGGCCTCGATCTCCCGGATCGACGAGTAGATGGTCACGGTGGTGCCGTCGTGACCCTCGTACTTCTCGTATGCGGAGCAGTCCCCGGAACTGGCGTTGTTGCCGCCGCTGTCGCCGCTGCCGCAGGCGGTGGCGCTGACCGCCAGCCCGAGCACGCCGGCGATCACGAGGGCCTGGCGTGGTCTGGCAAAGACCGCCATGCCGTCCTCCTTCCTAGCCGGCGCGGTCGCGAAGGCGGCGCCGGTCCGATGGGCGTCCCAACATGTAAGCGCTTTCATCTGTGTGGGTCCACCCCTCACCGGACACGACCGAGTAACGATCCGGAAACCTCAGTGCCCTGCGGTGGGCGCGCTCCCACGAGCGTTGCGAGTCGCCTCCGGACGGTGAAGGAAATGCGACGACAGTCGATAGGCGATGACGCAGATCGACCCCGGTCGGAACCGACCGGGGTCGTGCGGAGAGCGGAGCGACGGATCACATGTTGAGCTGCCAGATCGAGAGGTTGAGGGCGGCGGCGAAGGTGACCCAGGCCCAGTACGGCAACATCAACAACGCCGCCGGCTTGAAGATCCGCCAGAACAGGGCGACGGTGACCCCGATCGCCAACCACATCACCACGATCTCGGCGAATGCCAGACCGTATTGACCCGCGCCGAAGAACAATGGGGTCCACAGCGCGTTGAGTACGAGTTGGGCGATCCAGGCGTACACGGCCGGACCGAAACCGACGCGTCGCCAGACCAGCCAACCGGCGATCGCGATCGTCGCGTACAACGCGGTCCAGACCGGCCCGAACAACCACGACGGCGGTGCCCAGGAGGGCTGGCGCAGGCTGTTGTACTCACTGGCCGCCCCGCCGACGGCGAGCCCGCCGACGGCGGCTGCCACGAGCACCGCCGCCCCGAACCCCAGCAACGCCAACCAGGCCCGGGGGCCGCTGTGCCGTTGCACCGCGCTCGAAGTCGTCATGGTGTCCAGATGCCCACCCTCGGTGACGGACAAACCTCCCCGAGGGGGACGGCCGCCCCCATCGGCGGGCACGAAGGCGCCGAGGTCGTCGGAGCCGGACCACTCCTGTCGGGAGGACGGAGTTCCGGATCCGACGACCTCGGCGGGTTGAAGGGAACTGCGAGAGGTGACCGGGTCAACTGAAGATGCTGACACCGCCCGGGCCCACGATCAGCCCGACCACGATGAGGACGACGCCCCAGAGGATCTGCTTACGGAAGAGGGCCAGAACACCCGCGACCACCAGCACGACTGCGAGAATCCAGAGAAGTAGCTCCATGACCGCTGAATACCCGCTTAGGCGAATCTGGAAACCCGATCTCAGTCGAGTCGACCACCGAGTTCGAAGACGCTGTACGCCTGCTTGATCACCGGGTGGGCGACGTTGCGGACCCGGACCCCACCCGGGGTGGTGCCCCGCTCGGAGCCGTGGTGCGCGTGCCCGTGCAGGGCCAGCGCCGTCGGTGCCGAGTCGATCGCCTGACCCAGCTGGTACGACCCGAGGAAGGGGTAGATCTCCAACGGCTCACCGGCGAGGGTCTCCGGCACCGGCGAGTAGTGGGTCAACGCCACCAGCAGGTCGCAGTCGAGCCCCCGCAGCGCCGCACCGAGCGCGTCGGCGCTCTCGGTGGTGGTCCGGACGAACGCCTTCATCTCCGGCTCGCCGAAGTCGCTGGCGCACCGGCCGGCGAACCCGCCGCCGAAACCCTTCACCCCGGCCACCCCGAGCCGTCCACCGGCGCACTCCAGCACCACACCCGTTCCCTCCAGGACGGTGATGCCGGCGTCCTCCAGCACCTTCACCACCCGGGGAACCTGGTCGCACTGGTGCTCGTGGTTACCGAGCACCGTCACCACCGGTACGCCCAACCCGCCGAACTCGGTCGCCACACAGCGCGCCTCCGACTCGGTGCCGTGCCGGGTCAGGTCCCCGGCCAGCAGCAGCGCCTCGGCGTGCTCGGGCAACTCCTCCAGGGCCGGCCGGAACCGTCCGACCACGTCCTCGTCCATGTGTACGTCGCCGACCGCGGCGATCCGGATCACCATGAAACCCTCCTCACGGCAACTGCTCGACGTCAGTGGGTGCCTGCGCCCGGATCACCCCGATGTCGCTGCTGACCGGCACGTCCGGGAAGCGCTCGGCGACCCGGCGGAGGATCTCCTCCCGCCGGTGCGGGCTCTCCACCTCGCCGTAGAGCACCAGTCCGCGTTCGGTGCAGACGACACTGATGCCCTGTTCGGCGACCGCCGGGTCCTCGGCGAGCAGCCGTTGGATCTCCGCCTCGACGTACTCGTCCGGCGGGGAGGTGCCGCTGTCGCGGTACTCGGTCACGGTGTCCCCTTCTCTCCCGATGGGCCGGTCTCCGGCACCACGTCCAGTCGGTCGAGCAGCACCAGGAACGCCTCGGCGTACGGCGAGTGCTGCGTCTCCTTCCGTACCCGTTCCCAGTCGATCTGCTCCCGCAGCGACCGGGCCAGCGGAAGCCCCCTGGCGAAGTCGCAGTAGTGCTGGGAGAAGCTGAGCAGCTTGTGCACCATCAGCTGGGTGGCCGACAGCACCGGCATGTGGATCGCGTCGACCGGTCGGATCACCGTGTCGCCGAAGGTCTCCTCGGTCACCGGGGTCTCGATGGGTCGGTGGATCAGGTCCACCATCCGGTCCCCGTCGAAGACCTTCACCAACCAGTCCTCGGGTGGGCGCTCGGCGGTGAAACCGGCCGCCGTCAGCTCCTCCAGGGCCCGGTCGACGTCGGCTCCCCGGATCAGGAAGTCCACGTCGTGGTCGCTGGAGTGGCCGCCGTGGGCGTACACGGCGAAGCTCCCCCCGAGCGCGAACGGGATCTCGGCCTGCTTGAGCACGGCGGCGACTTTCTTCAGGGTGTGTACCAGCGTCTCGTCTCCGCGCTCCGCCATCTGCGTCTCCCGTCGTGGAACCGATTTCCTTCGTCGGTGGATGGCTGATTGCGTACCCGGCATTCCGGTCGTCCACACCTGCCCCCGGCGCGTTCGGTGACGGTGCGGGAGGAAAGCGACAAACGCCCGAGGGGGCACGCGTCGGATAGCCTGTGCAGAGTGTCCAGATCACCACGGGCGCGGCGCGACAGAGCCCGGTTGCGCGCCGTCGCTTTGATCGGCATCGACGGTTCGGGCAAGACCACCCAGGCCTACCGGCTGGCCGAGGCGCTCACCACCGCCGGCCGGCCCGCGACCTACCACCGCAACGCGGGCGGTCGCCGCTGGCTCGGCCGGTTGGCGGTCCGGCTCGGCCGACTCGACGCCCAGCGGCTCGTCGGTCGGACCGGACTGCTCACCGTCGAGTCGGTGCTGAGGTGGGTGGCGATCGCGGCGGCGTTGACCAGCTGCCTGGTGACCGGCCGTACGGCGATCATGGACCGCTACTCGGCCTGTCAGTACGTCAGCATCCGGGCACACGGTGGGCAACGCGGGGAACGGCTGGCCCGGGTCGGGTACCGGATCTTCCCGCCCCCACAGGTGACCTTCCTACTCTCCCTCGACCCGTCGGAGGCGTACCGACGCATCGAGCGGCGGGGGACCGACCACGAGACGATCGGCTACCTCACCGCGGCCGACACGGCGTACCGCACCCTGCCGGAGTACCCCTCCTTCGTGGTGGTGGACGCGGGCCTGCCGCCGGACGAGGTGAGTCGGCAGATCCTGGCGTACCTCGACGGCTGGCTGCCGACTCCCGCCGGGCCGCCGCCGGTCGACCCCGGCCCCCCGGCTTCGGCGCTCGACACCCCGAGACCGGTGGTCGACGACCCGCCGACCGCGCTTCCGGTCGACGAACCCGGGCCGCCGAGGCCGGTGGTGCCCGCCTGACGTCACCCCGATCCGCGACGTCGACGTTGACTGTCGTCCATCGGCGGAAGTAGCTTTCCACAGTGCCGAAGGGTCGGGGTGGCCGGGCAGGTGCCCGGCGAGGTCCCCAGGAGTACGCCGGGAGCGGACCACCGGACCTGGCCGTCCACATCAGCGGCCTGCTGCCGTCGCTCTCCCCGGCCGAGCAGCGGGTGGCTCGGCTGGTGGTGGCCGACCCGGGGGGCGTCTCCCGGCGGACCATCACCGACCTGGCCACCGCCGCCGAGACCTCCGAGGCGACAGTGGTCCGGTTCTGCCGGTCGATCGGCCTCGACGGCTATCCGCACCTGCGCATCAGGCTCGCCGCCGACTCCGCCCGACGCCGCGAGCCCCCGGACGCCCGGGTGTTCTCCGGGGACGTTCCACCCGACGCCGACCTGTCGGCGATCATCGCGACCGTCGCGTTCCACCATGCCCGGGCCGTCGAGGAGACCGCCCGGCGGCTCGACCCGATCGTCTGCGAACAGGTCGCGGCGGCGATCGTGGCCGCCGGTCGGGTCGACGTGTACGGGGTCGGAGCCAGCGGGCTCGTCGCCGCCGCCGCCCAACGCAAGCTGCAGCGGATCGGGCGGACCACCTGCTGCTTCCCGGACGTGCACTCCGCCCTGACCTCCGCCGCCCTGCTCGGCCGGGGTGACGTCGCGGTGGGCGTCTCGCACACCGGCACGACGTCGGAGGTCGTCGAGGTGCTGCGACAGGCAAGCGGCCGGGGGGCCACCACCGTCGCGCTGACCAACTTCCCGCGTTCCCCCCTCGCCGGGGTGGCGGATCTGGTGCTCGCCACCGCCGCCCACGAGGTCGGCCACCGGTACGGCCTGCCCGTCGGCGAACCCGCCCAGCTCACCGTCGTGGACTGCCTCGTCCTGGCGGTGGCGGTCCGGGACCGGGAGGGAGTCGAAAGGTCACTTTCGGTGACCGACGAAGCGGTCCGGGTGTACCGGATGGGGCAGGGGCGTCGACGGGCCTGATCGCCGTGGAACCCCACGTCGGGTGCGACCGGGAACACACCCGTCGGCGGGACGGAAGGCCGGTGCCTGATTGTTCCATCGGGCGTGGGGTATTCCGTGACCACCGGACGAACCGCCTGGTCCACCGGGCGGAACCGCCCGTGACGAGGATCGCAGCCGGGCGGTGACCCGGGTCGCTGACCTCCGGAGGTGCGCAATGGTGCGATTCCTCCGGGCGGCGAAGCGGTGGTCCGCCGACCCGTCGACCCCCGTGGTGCCCCATCGGCGAGTCACCCGACGGGGTGCTGACAGCAAATATGGACCGCGCTCTCAGCTGATACTCAGGCATTCGTGACACGTTCGACTCACGACATGGAATCCCTGACACGTCCCAACTGTTGTGTAGGTGTCAGCGAGGCGGGGCACTCAAAGGGACGGGGGAGGGCTGATGAACGTGGGGATGGCAAGGAACCGGGCGACCGGCGCGAGCGAGGGGACCGTGGGCAACGTGGACAAGAACATCGGATTGCGGACCGACGAGGTCGCCGAGGAGCGCGACCTGGTCGGAGTCTACCTGCACGAGATCTCCCGGACGCCGCTGCTGGACGCCGCCAAGGAGGTCGAACTCTCCAAGACCATCGAGGCCGGCCTCTACGCCGAGCACCTGCTCGCGGAGGACCGCGTCCCCGCCGGCGTCGACCGGGACGACCTGGAGCGCCTGGTCGCCGAGGGTGAGCGGGGCAAGGACCTGTTCATCCGGGCCAACCTGCGGCTGGTCGTGTCGATCGCCCGTCGGTACGTCCGGTCGGGGATGCCCATGCTCGACCTGATCCAGGAGGGCAACACCGGCCTGGTCCGGGCGGTCGAGAAGTTCGACTACGAGCGCGGGTACAAGTTCTCCACCTACGCGACCTGGTGGATCCGCCAGGCCATCAGCCGGGCCATCGCCCAGCAGGAGCGGACCGTACGGCTTCCCGTCCACCTCGTCGAGGACGTCAACCGGATGCGCAACGTCGCCCGTCAGCTCACCCGTGAGCTGGGCAGCGACCCGGAGCCGGAGCAGATCGCCACGGCCCTCGGGGTGACGGTGGAGCGGGTCAACGAGCTGGTCCGCTGGTCCCAGGACACCGTGTCGCTGGACACCCCGGTCGGGGACGACGGTGACACCAACCTCGGTGACCTGGTCGCCGACAGCGACGCGCCGTCGCCGGAGGAGATCGTGCTCACCGGGCTGGAGCGTCAGCGCATCGAGGGGCTGCTCAACCACCTCGACGACCGTTCGGCCGGCATCATGCGGGCCCGGTACGGCCTGGAGGACGGCCGGGAGCACTCGCTCACCGAGGTGGCCTCGCGGTTCTCGCTCTCCCGGGAGCGGATCCGGCAGCTGGAGATCCAGGCGCTGGGGCGGCTGCGGGAACTGGCCCGGGCCGAGGGGTTGCAGGCCGCCTGAGCACGATGCGCGGCCACGACGACGCGGCGCCGGTCCACCGGGACCGGCCCCCCGACCACACGGTGCACTCGAACGGCCGGCGTCCCACAGGGGACGCCGGCCGTTTCTTCTTCCGCGCTGGGTGGTCGGCCCGGCCCGTCGGGTGGGTCAGCGGACCCGGCCGTACCCGTACGGTGCCATCAGGTCGACGGGGCGCTTCTCCACGTGTCGGCCGAAGGTCGGCGCGTGGATCACCTGACCGTCGCCGACGTAGAGCGCCACATGGCCGAGGCTTCGGTAGAAGACCAGGTCACCCGGGCGTAGCTCGGATCGATTGATCTTGGCCACCGCGCTCCACTGCATCTTGGTGTTGTGCGGCAGCGACTTGCCCGCCGCCCGCCAGGCCGCCGAGGTCAACCCCGAGCAGTCGTACCCGTTGGGGCCGGAGGCGGCCCACACGTACGGCTTGCCGATGGCGCCGTAGGCGTACCGGACCGCCGCACCGGCGCCACCGGAGATCCGGGGGGCGTCGTTGGCGGCGCTGCCCGCCTGCTGCTTCGGCTGCTCGGTGGCCCGCCCGTACGCCGCCCGGCGCAGGTCGTACAGCTTGGCCAGGTCCCTCTCGATCTTCTTCTTCCCGGAGTTCAGCTCCTTGGCCTGCGCGGCCTGCCGGGCCAGCGTGGTGTCCAGTCGGGTCTTCTGGTCGACCAGTTGCCGTTCGTTGGTGGTGAACCCCTCGATGCTCTTCTGGCGCTGGCGGGTGAGCTGGTCGAGGGTGCCGAGCCGTTCCACCACCGAACCGGAGCCGCCCTGCAGCAGGGCGTCGACGGTCTGCAACCCACCGGTCTTGTACGCGGTGACAGCGATCTCGCCGACGTCGGCCCGGCTGCGCTCGGTCTGCTCCTGCAACGGCCCGATCCGGGCCTGGAGGGTGGCGGCGGCCTTCTTGTTGTCCTTGATCTTCTCGCGCAGTTCGTTGTACGACTCGACCACCTGCGCCAGTTCCGTCGAGGACTTGTCGATCCGTCGCGTCAGCTCCGCGACCGAGGGTTCGGCCGAGGCCGGTGCCGCCGGGGCGACCAGCACCGCGACCAGGCCGGCGGCGACGAGCGGGCGCAGCAGTGTCCGGAGAGACGACAAGAGCGGAAGGCTCCTCTCCCGTGGCCGCCGGGAACGTGGGGACACCCCGGACGGCGCCGAGCCCGGGGCCTTCCGGTCGGAGGGCACGTGGCCGGTCCGGCCTGCTCAACGTAGCTCGGGACCGCAGTGATGGGCAGTCATTGCCGAGACCAATGTTGCGGAAGTGGCAGCTTTTTGGGCCCGATCGTCACTGTGGGTAGTGAATCGAGGACCTTTCGGATTCGCCGTGGTGGATCCGGTCAGCCGGCGACCGGCTCCGGGGTCTGCTGCGGCTGCGCTTGGTGCACCCACTGGCTGACCCGTCGCTCCGCCCAGAACGAGACGAAGGGCACCGTCCCGGCGAGCATCACCGCGAGCATCCGCTTCAACGACCAGTCCGCCCGTCGGGACAGGTCGAAGGCGGCGGCCAGGTAGACCATGTAGAGGAAACCGTGGGACGGCCCGATGGTCTCCACCACCACCGCGTTGTCGAAGCCGTACTTCATCGGCATCCCGACCACGACCAGCATGATCAGCACCACGCCCACGATCCAGGCGATCACGCGGTACCGGTTGAGGGCTGCGCCCACCGTCGTCCGTCCTTCCGCACCGGCCTCAGCCGGGATAGTCACCGGGGCGCGCCCCCGGATTGGCGTTCAACCATGACAGGTAGTGGTTGTAGGCGGCCAGCTCGCCGTCCTCGGCGGGGCCGGTCGTCGACGTCCGGGAGACCCGGACCGGTCGGCGGATCGCCGGTCGAGCGTCGGAGGCCCCGTCGACGGCCCCCGCAGGGGCGGCCGACGTCTCGACGGCGGGGTCCGGATCGGTCTCCGGTGCGCTCCCGTCGGGAGACCGGCGCAGCTCGTGCCGCACCTCCCGCCACCACACGAACACCACGAACCCGGCGAAGATCGGCCACTCGAAGGCGTACGCCCAGCTCAGGGCGTTCCCGCTGACCGCCCGGCTGATCTGCCACCAACCCAGGGCGAGGAATCCGACCACCAGGACGACCATGGCCACGTGGCGGAACAGCAACGCCGGGGTCCAGAGCCGCTTCATGACGTCGAGGGTACCGGCCGCCCCGGCTCTCTCCGACACGGCGTCGTAGTCGGCGTGCCCCGTGGGTTTGGTCGACCCGGGCTGGGGCACACGTCTAGATGCGAGCCCATACCAGAGCAGGGGGCGATCATGAGCGATTCGGTACGCCAGAACGGATTCGACGCGCCGACCGTCGGCGAGACCAGCCCGGAGCAGCGGGTACCGGAGTGGGACACCTCCGCTGCCACACCCGGTGGCACGAGCGGCGCCGGTGACCTGCTCGACGAGGACGTGGTCGGGATCGATCCGGCCGAGCTGGACGACGACGACCTGCTCCGGGAGGTGCACAGCCTGCACCGCACCCGGCTGGACACGCTCCGGCACGCCTCCGACTCGGCCCTCGCCAACCACCTGCGCCGTACGGCCGAACTGGAGACGGAGTACCTGGCCCGGCATCCCGGCCGGGAGGTCGACCCGAGTCGACTGCGGAGCGCCTGATGTCCGGGCAGGCCGCGCGGGGCATGTCCGCGCCACCCGAGGTGGTCTTCAGTACGGCGACCGACCCGGACCGCTCCTCGGCCTGGCTCCCCGAGCCGCTGCGGGCCGCCGGTGAGCAGCGTTCGCAGGTCGACGCGGCCGAACTGCACGCCCGCTGGAACGAGACGGACGGCGGATGGGCCGCCGAGATCCGCGTCGAGCCGGGACCCGGCGGCGGGGCGCGGGTCCGACTCGACCTGCACGACGGTTCCGACGGCTCCGGCCTCGACGAGCTGGCCGAGGAGAGCCTGGCGAACCTCGCCGACGCGGTGGCCGACAACCTGACCGCCGGATGACCGACCGACCCCCACGACCGAGACTGACCGAGGAGACTCCGGTGACCCAGGGCGGCCTGAAGGAGAAGGTGGCGCGGTTGCGCCGGTCGTACGCACCACACGAGCATCGGCCGTTGGGCGGCTACCTGGTGGCGATGGGCACGTACGCCGGGGTGACCGGGGCGCTGGCCGGTCTGGCCAAGGCGACTCGACGCCCGGTCCCCGAACGTCCCGCCACGGCCGACGTGATCCTGCTGTCGATCGCCACCCACAAGCTCAGCCGACTGTTGTCCAAGGACGCGGTGACCAGCCCGCTGCGGGCCCCGTTCACCCGTTACGACAAGCCGATCGGCAGCGGCGAGGTGATGGAGCAGGTACGCGACTCGGGCAGCCCCACCCGGCACGCCATCGGCGAGCTGCTCAGCTGCCCGTTCTGCCTGGCCGTCTGGGTGGCCACCGGGCTCACCGGGGGCCTGGTGCTGGCACCCCGGACGACCAGGCTGGTCGCCACGGCGCTGACCGCTGTGGCCGCGTCGGACTTCCTCCAGATGGCGTACGCCATGGCGCAGCAGAAGGCCGAGGGCGGCGGCCCCGACGAGGAGTAGAGGCGACGGACGGGTGGTGCCGGTCTCGGCCCCACCCGTCCGCTGCGTCACGCCTGTCGGCGCTCGATCATCCCGGCGGCATCGTCCCGGCGACGGTCAGCGTTCCATCCCGGACCACCCGCGCGGTGCCTCCGTCTCGCGTTCGTCGGCGTCGGCGTCGGTGACCACGTCCCGGTCCACGGCGGTACGGTCGTGCTCGTTGGCGAAGTCCGGGTCCTTCTGCGGTGTGGTGGCCCGTGGCGGTTGGCCGAGCGCCGGCAGGTCCCGTTGTTCGTCGTCGCGATCGCTGCTCATCTCGTCCTCTTCTCGGGCGGCCGGGACGGCGGGGGACGGGTCGGTCAGCCCGGTGTCGCGCCGAGCAGGTCGGCGACCTCGTCCAGGGCGTACTCGCCCTCGGGGAGGGCGCTGACCTTGATCAGGATTTCGGCCGGCAGTTCGGCGGCCACCGCCCGGCGCTGGATCTCCGCCTGGCTGAGCCGTTCCTGCCCGTGGTAGAGCTCGTCGAGCAGACCGTCCAGCTCACTGCGGGTCGGCGTCTCGATCAGCGGCTCGCTGGTGGTCACGGGTTCGTCGGTCACGTCACTTCGGCTACCCGTCATCGAACCGGTCAAACGTGGCACCTCCGGTGGCGGTCCGGACCACCTCCGGAGGGTGGGACTGTGACGTGGGCCACGACCGATACCGGAACACCGAGGCGGGTGGGCCGGTTGAATGGGGTGTCGGTGTGTCCAGTGTCCCCGGGCCTCACCTATATAGCCTTCGCGGAATACCGTTCGGCTGGAGCCGCGTCGTGCCACTCGCCGAGAGGCGACCTGCACACCGACGCCAGCGGCCCCGGTCACCACCGGGGCCGCTGGTCTTCTCACCTCAGGGACTTCGTGTAGGGCCGGTCGGGCGTGACTCCCGCTCAGGGCTGGGCGGGCGTCGCCAGGGTGGTCCGACGGGCGCGGGTGGAACCGGCCAGCTCGGTGAGGACCTCCGCGGTGGTGTCCCAGCCGATGCAGGCGTCGGTGACCGACATGCCGTACTCCAGCTCCCGGGTCGGGTCCAGATCCTGCCGGCCGGCCTGCAGGAAGCTCTCCAGCATGATCCCCGCGATGCCCCGCTGGCCGTCGGCGAGCTGCCGGGCCACGTCGGCGGCGACCTTCGGCTGGTTGCGGTGGTCCTTACCGCTGTTGGCGTGACTCGCGTCGACCACCACCCGCTCGGGCAGCCCGGCGGCGCGGAGCAGGTCCAGCGCGGCGGCCACCGAGGCGGCGTCGTAGTTCGGGCCGTCGTTGCCACCGCGCAACACCAGGTGACAGTCGGCGTTGCCCCGGGTGTGCATGATCGCCGGGGTGCCGGAGACGTCGATGCCGGGGAACACGTGCGGGACGCCGGCCGCCCGGATCGCGTCGACGGCGGTGCCGATGCTGCCGTCGGGCCGGTTCTTCATCCCGATCGGCATGGACAGCCCGGAGGAGAGCTGCCGGTGCACCTGGCTCTCCACGGTGCGGGCACCGATCGCCCCCCACGCCACGGTGTCGGCGATGTACTGCGGGGTGATCGGGTCCAGGAACTCGCACCCCACCGGCAGACCGAGCCGCAGGACGTCGAGCAGGAGGGCCCGCGCGGTGCGCAGACCGGTGTTGACGTCACCCGAACCGTCCAGGCCCGGGTCGTTGATCAGGCCCTTCCACCCGACGGTCGAGCGCGGCTTCTCGAAGTAGACGCGCATCACGATCAACAGGTCGTCGGCGAGCCGGTCGGCCAGCGACCGGAGCCGCTCGGCGTACTCCAGGGCAGCGGCCGGGTCGTGCACCGAGCACGGCCCGACGACCACCAGGAGTCGGTCGTCGTCCCGGTCCAGCACCGCGGCGGTGGCCCGCCGCCCGGCCAGCACTGCCGAGGTGAGGCCGGCGTCCAGGGGGAGGTGGTGGTGCAACAGGGCAGGGGTGGTCAGCGGGACGACGCGGTCGATCCGCTGGTCGATGACCCGATCGGTGTCCGGGTTCGGCACGGTGGTGTTTCCTTCCGCCGACCGTGCCCAGGGCCGGCGCCCGGGACGAGCCGGCTGCTCGTACGCGAAAGGGCGGGACTCTGTCCCGCCCGGCCGGCTCGAAGTGAGGTGACGTCAGTTCACGATGAGGTCACCGGCTCCGCAGCCGGCTGCATAAACCATCGATACCACTTCGTCACGCCGACAACCCTACCCGAGGATCCCGCAAACCCTCATCCCCGCACCACATTGTGAGCAGAGCCGCCCCGACGCCCCCGCCGCCGGGGCGGTGCGGGCTTGGCGGACCGCCGGGTTGGGTAGGAGAGGCGTCATGACCGAACGAATCCAGGACCAGGACCGGGTGGAGTCCCGGGCACACCTGCTGCCGGAGGAGGCCGCCGCCGGCAGCGACGACGCCCGGGCGCAGGCGGCGGCGATCCTCGCCGAGTCGGACCTGCGCGAGGCCGACCCCGGGGCGGCGCCGGACACCGTGCTGGAACGCCGTACCTCCGAGGAGGCGGCACCGGCGGTCGAGCCTCCCGACTGACCGACCACCGGCACCGCCGGCCCGGCCGGCCGTCGTCGGGCGCGCCGGTGGTGCACAGCGGTGGATTCGCGCCCGTGATCCGATAGCGTCGGGACATGCCCGAAAGCGGTTACCCCTGGCCGATCGAGACGACCCGACTGGACAACGGCCTCCGTGTCGTCGTGAGCGAGGACCGCACCGCCCCGGCGGTGGCGGTAAACCTCTGGTACGACGTGGGATCGCGGCACGAACCGGATGGGCAGAGCGGCTTCGCCCACCTCTTCGAACACCTCATGTTCGAAGGGTCGGTGAACGTGGCCAAGACCGAGCACATGAAGCTCATCCAGGGTGCGGGCGGTTCGCTGAACGCCACCACCAACCCGGACCGGACCAACTACTTCGAAACCGTCCCGGCCGAGCACCTGGAGCTGGCGCTCTGGCTGGAGGCCGACCGGATGGGCGGGCTGGTGCCCGCGCTGACCCAGGACACGCTGGACAACCAACGTGACGTGGTGAAGAACGAACGCCGGCAGCGGTACGAGAACGTGCCGTACGGCGACGCCTGGCTGCGGCTGCTGCCGATGCTCTACCCGCCGGGGCACCCGTACCACCACTCGACCATCGGGTCGATGGCCGACCTGAACGCGGCCGACCTGGCCACCTTCCAGGCGTTCCACCGGACCTACTACGCCCCGAACAACGCCGTCCTGACGGTCGTCGGGGACACCACCGCCGCCGAGGTGTTCGGTCACGCCGAGAAGTACTTCGGTGCCCTGCCCGCCCGCGCCGACATCCCCTCCGCCCCCGACGGGCGGACCGTGGCCCCGACCGGGAAACCGGTCCACGAGACGGTCACCGCCGACGTTCCCGCCCCCCGGGTGTACGTGGCACACCGGACGTACGCCTTCGGCACCCCCGGGTACGACGTGACGACGGTGCTCGCGGCGATCCTGGGCAGCGGTCGGGGCAGCCGCCTCTACCAGCGCCTCGCCGACGGCGAGCGGATCGCCCAACCCGACCTCGTCGGCGCGTACGGGGTGGACCTGGCGCACGCCCCGGCACCCCTGATCGCCACCGCCACCGCCCGTCCCGGGGTGACCGCCGAGCGGCTGGCCGCCGGGCTCGCCGACGTGGTCGACGAGCTGGCCACGGTGCCGGTGACCGCCGCCGAGCTGGACCGGGCCAAGGCCCTGTTGAGCACCATGTGGTGGCGGCAGATGGCCACCGTGGACGGCCGGGCCGACACCCTCAGCCGGTACGCCGTCCAGTTCGGCGACCCGGCGAAGGCCGCCGACCGGCTTCCCGGCTGGCTCGCGGTGACCGCCGGACAGGTCGCCGAGGCCGCCGCCGAGGTGCTCACCCCCGCCGACCGGGCCACCCTGGTCTACCTTCCCGAGGAGACGTCATGACCCTCATCGCCACCCGTCCCGGCCCGGGGGCTGCCCGGGCCTACCGGTTCCCACAGGTGGTCCGGCGGAGCGCCGCCGGTGGCCAGGTGGTGGCGGCACACCTGCCCGGCCAGAACCTCGCCGTGGCCCTGCTGCTGCTCGACGCCGGGGCCGGTCGGGAACCGGTCGGCAAGGAGGGCGTGGGCGCGGTCCTTGCCAAGGCGTTGGAGGAGGGGACCGCGCAGCGGGACGCGACGGCGTACGCGCTGGCCGTCGAGGGGCTCGGCACCGAGTTGGTGACCGGGCTGGACTGGGACTCCTTCCAGGTCAGTGTGCAGGTGCCGGTGGACCGGCTGACCGCCGCCGTCGAACTGCTCGCCGAGGCGGTCCGTACGCCCCGACTCGACCCCGCCGACGTCCGGCGGGTCCGCGACGACGAGGCGACGGCGCTGCGGATGGACTGGGCGAACCCGGGTCCGCGCGCCGACGCGGTCCTGCGGGCGGACCTGTACGGCGCCGGGAACCGCTGGGGCCGCCCGATGTACGGCGACCCGGACTCGGTGGCCGCCCTCGACGTCGACGACGTCACCGTCTTCCACTCCGAGTGGTTCATCCGGCCGGGGACCCTGGTCGTCGCCGGTGACCTGGACCGGATCGACCTGGACGCGCTGGCCTCGGTGGCGTTCGCCGGCACCGCCGGTGGGGCGGTCGAGCGGGGTGCCCCGATCGAGGTGCAGGTTCGCCCCGGTCGCCGGATCATCCTCGTCGACCGTCCCGGTTCGGTGCAGTCCACGCTGCGCCTGGGCCACCCGGCCCCGTACCGGGCGCACCCCGACCACGTACCGATGACCCTGGCCGGCACGGTGCTCGGCGGGGCGTTCACCTCCCGGCTCAACCACCTGATCCGCGAGGTGCGCGGGTACACCTACGGCATCCGGGGCGACTTCGGGTCGTCCCGCCGGTTCGGTCGGTTCGCTGTCAGTTCCGGGGTGCAGACGGCGGTGACCGCGCCGGCCCTGGTCGAGGCGGTGGGGGAGATCACCCGTACCCAGGCGGGTGGTGTGACCGAGGACGAGCTGGCGGTGGCGCGCTCCTGGCGGGCCGGTCAGCTCTCGGTGGAGTTGCAGAGCCCCCGGGCGATCGCCTCGGCCCTGACCACCCTGGTCGTTCACGACCTGCCGGACGACTACCACGCCCGGCTGCGCGAGGAACTGCTCGCCGCCGACGTGGAGCAGGTCAGCGCCGCCGCCGCCACCCACCTGCACCCCGAGGCCCTCACCCTGGTGGTCGAGGGCGACGCGGCGGCGATCCGCGACGACCTGACCGCCGCCGGTCTGGGGGAGGTCCTGGCGGGGTGATGTTCGTCGCTCAGGGCGACGGTACGGGCCGGGCGGTGGGAAACGGTTCCCCGTCCGGCCGGTGGGCTGGGTAGCCTCGCGGGCATGAGGATCGGCATTGTGGGCGCCACCGGCCAGGTCGGTGGGGTCATGCGGCAGGTGTTGGCGGAGCGGTCTTTCCCGGCGGACGAGGTGAGGCTGTTCGCCTCCGCCCGGTCGGCGGGACGGACCCTGCCGTGGCGGGACGGCGAGGTCACCGTCGAGGACGCGGCCACCGCGGACTACCGGGGGCTGGACATCGTGCTCTTCTCCGCCGGGAAGGGCTCGGCCAAGGAACTGGCCCCCCGGGTCGCCGAGGCCGGCGCTGTGGTCATCGACAACTCCTCGGCCTTCCGGATGGACCCCGACGTGCCGTTGGTCGTCGCCGAGGTCAACCCGGAGGCCGCCGCCGTACGCCCCAAGGGCATCATCGCCAACCCGAACTGCACCACCATGGCGGCGATGCCGGTGCTGCGTCCGCTGCACGCCGAGGCGGGACTGGTCAGCCTGGTCGTCTCGACCTACCAGGCGGTGTCGGGGGCGGGGCTGGCCGGCGTTGCCGAGCTGGACGAGCAGGTCCGCAAGGTGGCCGAGGACGCCACCGGACTGGCCTTCGACGGGGGCGCCGTGGAGTTCCCCGCCCCCCGCAACTTCGCCCGGCCGATCGCGTTCAACGTGCTCCCCCTCGCCGGTTCGATCGTCGAGGACGGCTCCGCCGAGACCGACGAGGAGCAGAAGCTCCGCAACGAGAGCCGCAAGATCCTCGGGATCCCGGACCTGAAGGTCTCCGGCACCTGCGTCCGGGTGCCCGTCTTCACCGGCCACTCGTTGCAGATCAACGCCCGTTTCGCCAGGCCGCTGAGCCCGCAGCGCGCCGTCGAACTCCTCGACGGGGCACCCGGGGTGGCCCTGTCGGACGTCCCGCACCCGCTGGAGGCGGCCGGTCAGGACCCGACGTTCGTCGGTCGGATCCGGGCCGACGAAACCGTCGAACACGGCCTGGCCCTGTTCTGCTCCAACGACAACCTGCGCAAGGGCGCCGCCCTCAACGCCGTCCAACTAGCCGAACTGATCGCCACCCAACTCCACTGACCCCCACCCCCACCCCCACCCCACCCCCACCCCCTGCGCCCTCCCCCCGGCTCCCCGTCGCGTTGATCAAGGGATTTGCGTCACGGAGACGGGGGGAGGTTGACGCAAATCCCTTGATCAACGCTCAGGGGGAGGGTGGGGAGGGGTGGGGGAGGGCAGGGGTGGGGGTGGGTGTTAGTTCGGGGTGGGGGTGGGTAGGCGGGGGGTTGCCGACACCGAGAGGGGAGCACCATGACGACGGTCGGAGAGTTCATGACGACCCGGTTGGTGACCATGGACGGCACGGACACGCTCACGGCGGCGGCTCGGGTGATGCGCGACAACGCGATTGGTGACGTGGTGGTCACCGACGACGGCGACGTGGTCGGGATCGTGACCGACCGGGACATCACGGTCAGGGGGATCGCCGAGGAGATGGACCCCGACCGGACCCCGGTCAACCAGATCGTCTCCCGGGACGTGATCACCGTCAGCCCGGACGACGACGCGGTCTCGGCCACCGACCTGATGCGCACCTACGCGGTCCGCCGGCTGCCGGTCGTCGACGACGGTCGCCTGGTCGGGCTGGTGTCGATGGGTGACCTCGCTGTCGAGCGTGAGCCCCAGTCGGTGCTCGCCGACATCAGCGCCGACGACCCGAACAACTGACTTCCCTGTCGCAGTGACGCCGGTCCCCGGTTCGGGGGCCGGCGTTCGACGTCGAGGCGGCCGGTCCCACCCCACCGATGTGACACGCCGCCACCCTCGCGGTGTCCGAACCCTGCCCGAGCGGCGCTGAACCCCTGTCGTCGGCGGCCGGTCGCGGGGGTGTCCCGGACCTCACCCGAAGCGGGCGAGGTTGGCCGCGACGGCGGCGGGGACCCTGCTCGGACGTCCGAACACCGCGGACTGCGGGAGGGGTGCACCGATGGTGGACGCGACCACGAGGTTCTTCGAGGACCTGCAACGGCGGGGACACGAGCCCCTGCTGGAGAAGCTCTCCGGGGTCATCCGCTTCGACCTGCGCGAGCGGGCACAGACCCAGCACTGGATGCTGCGCATCGACCGGGGTCGGATGCAGGTCAGCCGGGAGGACGAGGGCGCGGACAGTGTTCTGTCGACGAGCCCACAGCTGTTCGAGGAGATGGCCACCGGACGGGAGGACGGGATCGCGGCCCTGCTGCGCGGCGACGTCACTGTCACCGGTGACGCCCGGCTGGTGCTGCAGATCGAGCGGCTCTTCCCCGGCCCGCCGGACTCCACGGGACCACGTCGGCTCTTCGGTAGGGAGGCGTACTGATGGGGCAGAGTGACACGATCCGGATCCTGGACGGCAACACCTTCGTGGTTTCGGAGGACACCGGCGACATCGAGGCGACACCGAGCGAGCCGACCGGGATGTTCTCCCTGGACACCCGATTCCTGTCCCGGTGGGTGCTCACGGTCAACGGGGAGCGCCTCAACGCGCTGTCCTACGACGACCTCCAGTATTACGAGGCGCGCTTCTTCCTGGTGCCGGGCCTGGCCACGCACTACATCGACGCGAAGCTCTCGATCATCCGGGAGCGGGCGGTGGGCGGCAGCTTCCGGGAGACACTGACCTTCCTCAACCACGACGAGCGCCCCGTCGACCTGGACATCCGGATGGAGGCGGGGTCCGACTTCGCCGACCTGTTCCAGATCAAGGACGAGATCCTCAACAAGAAGGGCGAGCTCTACACCGAGGTCGAGTCCGACCGGCTGCGGCTGGGATACCGGCGGGGCAACTTCCGTCGGGAGACCGTCATCTCCACCTCCGGCGGCGCCCGCTTCGACCAGCGGGGATTCTCGTACACGGTGCATCTGGAACCGAACGAGGAGTGGCGTACCGACATCGACGTGCAGACGTTCGCCCTCGGGCCGGGCGGCCGGGACCTGCGCGTGGGGGTCCAGTCGCACGGCCCGGAACGGCTGGCGTTGCAACAGGACCTGGAGGAGTGGGTCGCCGGTGCGCCGACGGTGAACGCGGAGTGCGAACACCTCGGTCGGACGTACCAGCGGAGTCTGGTGGACCTCGCGGCGCTGCGTTTCGCCCCGCTGACCATGCCCGGACAGACCGTCCCGGCCGCTGGTTTGCCCTGGTTCATGACCCTGTTCGGGCGGGACAGTCTGCTCACCTGTCTTCAGGTGCTCCCGTTCGCCCCGGGCCTGTCGAAGACCACCCTGCGGATCCTGGCCGCCGTGCAGGGCACCCGGTTCGACGACTTCCGGGAGGAGGATCCGGGTCGGATCCTGCACGAGATCCGGTACGGCGAGACCGCCGCGTTCGAGGAACAGCCGCACTCGCCCTACTACGGCTCGGTGGACGCCACCCCGCTGTTCGTGATCCTGCTCGACGAGTACGAGCGATGGAGTGGGGACACCGCGCTGGTCAAGGAGCTGGAGCGGGAGGCCCGGGCGGCACTGACGTGGATAGACGAACACGCCGACCTCGTCGGTAACGGCTACATCTGGTACGAGCGGCGGAACACCGACACCGGCCTGGAGAACCAGTGCTGGAAGGACTCCTGGGACTCCATCTCGTACTCCGACGGGCAGTTGCCGGGTTTTCCCCGGGCCACCTGCGAGGTGCAGGGGTACGCGTACGACGCGAAGATCCGCGCGGCGCGCCTGGCCCGCGAGTTCTGGAACGACCCGGCGTACGCCGACCGGCTGGAACGGGAGGCCGCAGACCTCAAGGAACGGTTCAACCGGGACTTCTGGGTCGCCGACGGCGAGTTCTACGCCCTGGCGCTGGATGCCGACGGGCGGCAGGCCGACGTGCTCAGCTCGAACATCGGGCACCTGCTGTGGAGCGGGATCGTGGACGACTCCCGGGCGGCGAGGATCGCCGAGCACCTGGTCAGTGACCGGCTCTTCTCCGGGTGGGGGGTCCGCACCCTGGCCGAGGGGGAGGTGCGGTACAACCCCATCGGCTACCACAACGGCACGATCTGGCCGTTCGACAACTCGTTCGTCGCCTGGGGGCTGCGGCGGTACGGCTTCGCCGAGGAGGCCGCCACCGTCGCCGACGGCATCCTCGCCGCCGCCAGCTACTTCGACGGGCGGCTGCCCGAGGCGTTCGGCGGCTACCCCCGGGACCTGACCAAGTTCCCGGTGGAGTATCCGACGGCGTGTAGCCCGCAGGCCTGGTCCACCGGGGCGCCGATGCTGCTGCTGCGGACCATGCTCGGGATCGAGCCGCACGAGGGGCACCTGGCGGTCGAGCCGCAGCTGCCGGTGGGTATGGGCCGCATCGAGGTGCTGGACATCCCGGGCCGGTGGGGTCGGGTGGACGCCTTCGCCCGGGGGCGCATCGAGCTGCCACCGCACTAGGCGGTCCCGCCACCGCCGGCCCGGTGCCACTGTCATCCCTCGGTGGCCAGGCCGGCGGTGGCGGCGAAGGCTGCCAACTCCCGCCTGGTGGACTTGCCCACCTTCACCAGCAGGTTCGTCACGTGCTTCTCCACCGTCCGGTCGGAGATGAACAACCGCCGACCGATCTCGGCGTTGCGCAGCCGACCGGTCAGCAGCACCAGCACCTCGAACTCCCGCGCTGTCACCCCGGCCAGCCTCAGCGGCCGGGGAATCCGTTCGCAGCCCCGCCGCTGCTGGTTGACGGGGTGTCCGGCGCGACGGAGCAGGGCCCGGCAGGCAGCGGCTGGTGCGGGTGCCTGCCGGCCGCGGAAGAACTCCTCGGCGGTGCGGACCCAGTCCGCTGCCGGACCCCACCCGTCGGCCAGCGCCGCCTCACCCGCCAACCGCAGGATCAGGTGCCGGGCCAGGGGAAACGGTGCCGCCGTCTGGTCCGCCTGCTGTAGGGCGGCGATCGCCTCGTCGACCCGCCCCGCCCGACCGGCCACCACCGCCCCGGCGGCCAGCCCGAACTGACGGTTCCAGCGCAGGTCGGCCCGGGACGCGGCGGCCGGGTCCCGGTACCCGGTGTCCGTCCGCCCGTCCACCGCAGCGAGCAGGAGAGCCAGCCCGTGGGTCCCGGAGAGGTCGTACGCGTCCGGGTGCGCCGCCTCGGCCGCCCGCGCCGAGGCCAGGAGTTCCACCGCGTGCGGTCGGTCCTCCTCCAGGAGGGCACAGCACACCTCGGCCAGCCCGAGGGCGGTGGCGACCTGCCGGGGCGGGGTACCGCCGTCGTGGAACAGGGTCAGGTGTTCGGCCATCTGTCGGTGGTGACCCTGGTGGGCGGCGCAGATCGCGGCCACCAGGGCGGCCTGCCGGACCACCCCGGGCAGGCCCCGGTGCTCGGCGTCCCTGCGGAGTTGATCGACCAGGGTGGCGGCCCGCTCGTACTCCCCGTTCAGCACGGCGACCAGGGCAGTCGTCGCGTCGAGGTCAGCGGTGATCGGGTACTGACCGAGACGGGCGGCCTGGGCGCGTACCGTCGGCAGCCGGTCGGCGCAGCCCCGCCGCCAGGCGTCCTCGGTGGCGAGCAGGGCCGACGACCGCAGGCGCCACCCCGGCAGGTCGTGCCGTTCTGCCTCGGCGTGCAACTCCTGCAGGTGCGACCGGGTCTGTTCCACGTCGGACCGGGCGGAGAGGGCCGCGCGTACCTCCAGTGCCGCGCAGGTCTGTTCCGGGTGGCCGGTACGCCCAGCCCGGTCGGCGAGTTCGGCGACCCGTCCCGGGGGCTCGTCGGGCAGGTGCAGCAGCAGGTTCGCCTCGACCAGGTCCAGGGCCGCCCGGGTGGCCGCCGGATCGGGGGCCGGATGACCGCTGTCGGCCCCGCCCCGGTCGGTGGCCGTCTGCAGGTCACGCCGGGCCCGGCGGATCCGGGACAGGCCGTCGTGGTGCTGTCCGGCGAGTCCGTCGACGCGCGCCAGGTGCATCCGGAGCCGGGCGAGCCGGGTGGGTGGCACCGCCTCGGCAAGGTCGTCGAGGGCGTCGGCGAGCGCCGTGGCCCGCTGCGGCTCCCCGGCGTCGACCAGGGCGCCCAGCAGGGGATCCAGCACCTCGGCCCGGTCGACGGCGGGCTGGTCCGATGTGGACTCCCAAGCCCTGGTGAGCTGGTCGACGCCGAGATCCGCCAACCCCCGGGCCACGGCCACCCGGCCCGCCTCGGCATGCAGGTCGGCGGCGGTGGCCAGGTCACCGGCGGCGTGCCGTAGCGTCGCGGGGTGGGGCAGCCAGGGCGTGGCCGGATCGGGCAGGGCGTCCTGCACCCCGTCGGCCAGTCGTCCCGCCAGGTCCTGGCGTTCCGCGACGGTCAGACCGGCCAGCAGTGCGTCCGGGGCCAACGCCTCGCGGAAACGGTACCGGCCCGGGGTGGTGTCGTCGGCCCGGACGAACCGGTGATCGACGGCCTGGTCGAGCAGGTCGTGCAGGGCGTTCTCGGTCACCCCCAGGGTGGCCCGGAGGACGTCTGCGGGGAAGACGGCGCCGATCAGGGCGGCGGCCCGCAGCGTCCGGTGCACGTCGGTGGGAAGGTGACGCAGGCGTTGCTCGATGCTGCACACCACGGTGGGGGGCAGGAGCCGCCCCGGTTCGGCGTCGACTCTCCATCCGTCACCGTGGCGGACCAGGACACCGTCGCAGACCATCGCGGTGAGCAGTTCCTCGACGACGAACGGGTTGCCGTCACCGTGTGCGCAGAGCCGGTCGAGGACGGCCGGGGGAACCCGGTCCGGGTCGACACCGAGCCGCCGGGCGGCCAGCAGGGTGACCGACTCCGGGTCGAGGGGGTCCAGACGTACCAGTCGGGCGGTACGTCGCAGCCGGGCGGTGTCGGCGAGGTCGATGGCGGCCCCGGCGTCGGCCCGGGCGGTGCCGACCAGGGCGGTCGGCTGGTCGGTGAGGTTGTCCAGCAGGTACTCGGTGACCGTCAACGTCTCGTCGTCGGCGTGGTGCAGGTCCTCGACGACCAGCAGGCAGCCGTGGTGTCGGCCGACCACCCGCAGCAGGCGCAGCACCGCCTCGGCGAGGACGAGTGGGGAGTGGACCGGCCCGACCTCGGCGTACCGGGTCCATTCGGGCACCAGTTGGCCCAGCACCGGCCGCAGCGGCTCCAACTCCGGGTCGGCGGGCATCCCCCGGGAACGGGAGAGAGCCGACAGCGCCTCGGCGTACGGGCGGCAGTGGGTCAGTCGGGCGTTGGGGGAACTCCGTCCGGTGAGGACGGTGAGTCCGCCGGCTCGGGCTCGTCGTCCCAGCTCGGTCACCAGCCGTGACTTGCCGGTCCCGGCGTCACCGATCAGGAAGGCGGACCGGCCGACCGGACGGTCGGGCCGAGGCAGACATCCGGTCAGGTGGTGCATCTCGTCGGTACGGCCCACCAGGGCCTGCGGATTCGTCATCGTCGGCGGCTCCACGAGACTCGTGTGCCGGGCGCCTCGCGCCCGTTCGGCTACGTCGATACGACTGTCCTCGACTGATTCCTACCAGTCGGTAGCAACGCCGTCCAGTCTTCGCCGTCACTATCCGTAGCGGCGTCTCGTCGGGTGTGGGCTTCCGGCGGTGGGGCGTCCGCGCTGGTCGCGATCGCCCGTCGGCTTCCGGGGAGCGGCTCCGGCGTCCCCCGAGAGTTCAGAACACGAAAAAGCCTCCCGTAGAAGATGCGTGATCGACGGGTGTCGACGGGGAGGCCCGTACCGGTCGTCGGGCGGGCGCGCTCCCACCCCGCAGGTTCGGTCGGCGAACCCCCCACTTTCCCGCAGTGCCATTGATGGTCGTGGGAATCCGGGATTGGCTGTGGACATCCGATCGGACGGAATTCCCGTACACCGACCAAGGAGATCGCCATGATGCACGAGGTTCTGGAGCTGCAGGTCGTGGAGACCGAGGACACGGAGTTCATGCCCGAGCAGCCGATCACCGACGGCAGCGGGGTCAGCTTCACCTGCTGACGCGGTCTTGCCCGGGATCCGGTCCACGCCGGATCCCGGGCACCGCCCGTCACCGAGGAAGTCTCCACCCCGCTGCGTTGGAGGTTGCGTTGCGACTCATGGACTCCCTGCGGTCGTACACGGTGAGCGACCCGCTGCACTTCGAACGTCTCGAACACCGACTGCCCGCCGACGACCTGCTGGCCCTCGTCGAGCGCCGGCTGGGTGCCGTCGCGCCGGTCGACACCGCCGGGATCTGGGCACGCTGTCTGCCCCGGCCGATGGCCGACCTTCCCGGGTACGGGTGGAAGCTGCACGTCTCCAGCCGCCCCGCCGACGTCACCGCCGTCCTCGCCGCCGTCCTCGACGAGTACGAGGTCGAACCCTTCAACTTCAAGTGCGTACGGGACTCCGTCCTCGCCCTGTCCCAGGTCGCCCGGTGGTGGCCCCGGGGCGGCGCCGGCAAGGCGGTGACCGTCTACCCGGAGTCGACAGGTCACGCGTTGCGTCTCGCCGACCGGCTCAGTCGCCGCCTCGCCGCCTTCGACGGCCCGTACATCCTCAGCGACCGCCGCTACCGGGACAGCCGGGTGGTGCACTACCGCTACGGCACCTTCCGCAACGGCGGGGGCATCGACACCGACGGCCACACCGTCTCCGAGGTCACCGGCCCGGACGGCACCGTCTGGTGCGACGACCGGACCCCGAAGTTCGATCCGCCACAGTGGGCCGGGCCGGACCCCTTCGGACCGGCCGTCCCGGACGACTCCTCCGGGACCGGATCGGACCTCCTACGGCGGTACCGGATCACCGGCGTCCTGCGGCACACCACCGCCGGCGGCGTGTACGCGGCGACCGGCCCGGACGGGCGCGACGTGGTCATCAAGGAAGCACGTCCGCACACCGCCGTCGCGCCGGACGGCTCCGACGCCGTCGAGCGGCTGCACCGCGAGCACCGCTTCCTGGAGAAACTGGTCGGTACCGGGATCGCCCCCCGACCCCTGGAACTGGCCACTGTCTGGGAACACACCTTCCTCGTCCAGGAACGGATGCCCGGTGTCACCCTCCAGGTCTGGTTGGGACGCAACCAACCACTGGCCCAGGGGCACTTCGACGCCGGAACCCACGCCACCTACCGGGCCCGGGTCGCCTCGTTGCTCACCCAACTGCGGACGGCCCTGGCGACCTGCCTCGACCACGGGGTGGTCTACAACGACGTGTCGCTGGGCAACATGATCGTCGACGACGAGGACGCCCTGCGTCTGATCGACTTCGAGTCCGGGCGCGAGGTGGGCGGTGACCCGCACCGCCACCAGCGCACCGCCGGCTTCGCCCCGGCCCCCGGCTCACCCGCCTGGTCCGACGACGACCAGTGGCTGCGGTTCGGGGTGGCCGCCGTGGAGGCCGCCTGCCTGGCACCGCGCAACTCGCTGTTCGCCCTGGACCCGGTCGCCGCCGGTCGAAGCATCGCGCACGCCGGTCGACTCGTGGGCTGGGACACCGACGGGCTGCTGCGGATCCTGGACACCGGAGTGCCCGGCATCCGGGCCGCCACCGAGCCGGCTCCGGCCCCACAGTCGGCCCGGGTCGGTCGACGCGAACCCCTCCGCGACGACCCCGCCACCGCGCCCCTGGACGCGACCGACCCCGGCGGCATCGCCGTCGACATCGCCCGGCACATCCGGGCCTCGGCCACCCCGGAGCGTGCCGACCGGCTCTTCCCCGCTGACCCCGAGCTGTTCCGGACCAACCCGCTCTCCGTCGCCTGGGGCGCCGCCGGGATCCTACGTGCGCTGCGGCACCTCGACGGTGAGGTCGACCCCGAGCACGTCACCTGGGTGTACCGCCGGCTCGACGTGGGCCGCCCCCTCCCGCCCGGCCTCTACGTCGGCAGCGCCGGCATCGCCGTCGCCCTGCTGGAGACCGGCTGCCCGGACCGCGCCGCCGACCTGCTGGAATCCGCCACCATCCGGGCCGAACGGGATCCCGACCTGCCCGCCGACGTGGCCACCGGACGGGCCGGCATCGGACTGGCACTGCTCGCCGCCGCCGACCTCACCGGCGACCCGGCGTACCTCGACCGGGCCGCCGCCGTCGCCCGCCGACTCCGCCACGACGCCGAGGACGACGGCACCGGACTGTGGTGGGCACCGAAGCCCGGTACCACCCGCTCGATCGGCTACCTGTACGGCTCCTCCGGCGTCGCCGGGTTCCTCACCGCCCTCGCCGTGGCCACCGACGACCGCCAGCACCTGCGCACCGCCCGCCGCGCCCTCGACCACGACCTGGACCGGGGACAGGTACGCGCCTGCGGAGGACTGGGCTACAACGCCCACGTCGGGGCGGTCGCCTACGAGCCCTACTACTCCCGGGGCGGATCCGGGGTGGCGATGGCGGCCGCCGCACTGCTCGCCGCGACCGGCGACGATCGGCTACGGGAACTGCTGCCGTCGATGGTCAGGGGGCTGGTCACCCCGATCACCGTCCAGCCGGGACTGTTCACCGGTACCACGAGCATCGGCGAGATGCTGCTCGACGTCCGGGCGGTACTACCCGGCACCCCGTACGTCGACGACGGGCTGCGGGATCTGGTGGCGGCGCTCTGCACGCTGGGGCGGCGGACCGGCCAGGGGATCGCGGTACCCGGCAGCGGGTTGGCCCGGTACAGCTGTGACGTGGCCACCGGGTCGGCCGGGGTGGCCCTGTTCCTCCGCCGGCTCGCCGACGGGACCCGCACCGCCGACCTGCGCCACGGTCGGCCGCTGCCGGGGGGCACCGATGGCCGTTGAGCGTACCCACCTGGGGGTGATCTGCACCGGGGCCAGCGGGGCACTCGGCCTCCCGACCCACCTGGCCCAGTGGCGACGGGTGGTGGACGCCCCGGTCCGGCTGCTGCTCACCAGGTCGGCCCTGGGGTTCGTGAACCCCGACGCACTGCGGTGGCTCGCCGACGAGGTGATCGAGCCCGGTGACCGGCGGTTCAACCCGGTCGGGTTCGGGAAGACCGCCCGGCTCCTGGTGATCTGCCCGGCCACCACGAACTTCGTGGTCTCGGCCGCTCTCGGGCTGGCCGCCACCCCGGCGCTGACCGCCCTCCTGGCCCACGGGGAGTCGACGCTGTTCTTCCCGCACACCGATCCGGTGATGTGGTCGGCGGAAACCACCCGGGACGCCGTGGACCGGCTGCGGGACCTGGGTCACACGGTGGTCTCCCCCGAGCGTGAGGAGGCGTACCGGATGTTCGACCGGACCTTCGCCGAGAGCCGGCCGATGCCGCAACCGGCCCGGACCGCCGAGATCGTCGGTAAACGCTGGGCCGACCTGCCGTGACCGGGCGCCTGTCCCTGCTCCGCGACCGGCCGGACTTCGCCCGGTACTGGTGGGGGCAGGCGCTGTCCCACTTCGGCAGCCGGACCGGGGACGTGACCCTGCCGTTGACGGTGCTCACCCTCAGCGGGTCACTCTGGGCGGCCGGGCTGGTCACCACCGTCCGGCTGGTCGTGCTCAACCTGGCCCGGCTCCCCGCCGGGGTGCTCGCCGACAGGTGGGACCGCCGTACGGTGATGGTCGGGGCCGACCTGGCCAAGGCCGTGATCTGGACCGTCCCGGCGGTCCTGCTCCTGCTCGGTCAGGCTCAACTGTGGATGCTGGTGGCGGTCGGCGTGCTCGACGGGCTGGCCAGCGCGATCTACAACCCGGCGGCGGGGGCGGCCCTGCGTCGGTTGGTCGACGACGACGAGCTGACCCCGGCGGTGGCGCTCAACGAGGCCCGCAGTCACGCGGCCGGCATGGCCGGGCCGATCGTCGGCGGGGCGCTCTGGGCAGTCGCCCCCTGGCTGCCGTTCCTGCTGGACGGGGTGACCTTCCTGGTCTGCGCCGGTCTCACCCTGCGCATCGGCACCCCGCTCGGCGGCGGTCCGGCGGCGGTCGCCGACGGAATGGTGGCGGGTATCCGCAGTGGACTGCGGTTCGTCCTGGGGAACCGGTTCCTGCGGACCATGACCGTCTGGGCCGCGCTGTTGAACTTCGCCACCGCCGGGGCGTTCTTCGGCATCGTTCCACTGTTGGAGTCCGCCGGTACCTCGGGCACCTTCATCGGGGTGGCCACGGCCGCGATCTCCGCCGGGGCGCTGGTGGGCGCGCTGGCCGCGCCCCGACTCGCCGGGGACCGGCCGTACCCGGTGCTGCTCGCGGCCGGGGTCGCCGCCGCGCTGCTCACCGCCGCCGTCGCGGTACGCCCCGTCGTCACCGTCACCGTCGGCTGCCTGGCCCTGCTCTCGGCGCTCGGCCCGGTACTGGTGGTGCTGCTCACCGCCCGGATGTACCGGCTCGTCCCGGACGAGGTGATGGGCCGTACGCAGGCCGCCATGCTGCTCGTCGGGTCGCTGCTCTACCCGTTCGGTTCGGTGGTGGTGGGGGCGGTGTGGCAGGCCGCCGGCCCTGCCACCGCGTACGCCCTGATCACCTGCTGCCTGTTCGGGTGCGCGGCGTTGTCGCTGTCGCGGCCGATCCGCGCCGAACTCGCCCGGCCCCCCGTCCAGCCGGTACCCGCGTGAGCGGGGTCGCCCGCCGAAGGAGGAATCGATGCCGTCAGTGCTCGCCCAGCTCGTCGCCGACCCGGACAAGTTCCTGGCCCGACCGCCGACCGAGGCCACCGTCTGGCACCAGCCGGCTGAACCGTTGACCGCGGTGCTCTCCCTGGAGTCGGTGGACACCCTGGTCGCGGAGGGTTCGCTGCGGGCCGCCATGCTCAGTGTGGTGCTCGGCGGTCAGCGGCAACCGGCGACCGCATACACCTGGGGACAGCGACCCACCCAGCCCGGCTTCGCCGACGTGGTCCGTCCGGCGGAGCTCACCGTCCTGCTCGACCGGGGCGCCACCCTGGTGTTGGAGTCGCTGCACCGGACCTGGCCGCCGGTGGGTCACCTGTGCCGGCAGCTCAGCCGGGAGATCGGGATGCCGGTGCAGGCCAACGCCTACCTGACCCCGGCCGGGGCGCAGGGCTTCGCCCACCACCACGACACCCACTCGGTGCTCATCGTGCAGACCGTCGGGAGCAAGACCTGGCAGGTCAGCCCGCCCATCGTCACCGACCCCCTGGAACACCAGCCGTTCCGGGCCTCCATGGTCACCGACGAGCACCGGCGTCGGTTCGCCGAACCGGTGCTGGAGGTCGTGCTGCGTCGGGGGGACGTGCTCTGGGTGCCCCGGGGCTGGATCCACAACGGGTTCGCCACCGACGAGGCGTCCCTGCACCTGAGCCTGTCCCTGCCACCGATCACCCCGTACTGGGTGGCCACCGAGCTGGTCCGGGGCCTCGACGTCGACGAACGGTTCCGCCGGGACCTGCCGTGGGGTTTCGGGCAGGACCCGCAGCTGCGCCGGGAGGTGGTCGCCGAGGTGGTCGACTTGCTGGCGGAGGCGCTCGCCGACCTCGACCGGACCGAGGCGGCCGACCGGCTGGCCCAGCGCTGGCGACGGTACTTCCTGGAACCGCAGCGCCGACCGGTGGAGACCGTGCTCGGTGCGCCGGTGGGGCCGGACACTGCGGTACGGTCGGTGCCCGAGGCAGTCTGCGGCACCGACCGGCTGCCCGACGGGCGGCTGCGGCTGCACCTGGCCGACACGGCGGTGGTGCTGGATCCGCCGACGGTCGATCCGGTCACCGTCCGGCTGGTCGACGCCGACAGGACCTGGACGGCACGGGATCTCGACCTCCCCGAGACGGTGGCGGTGGAGCTGGTCCGAGGGCTGCTCCGGGCCGGGGTGGTACGCCGGGAACCACACGCGCCGGCGTCGATCCGGGCATGACCGGGCAGGGTAGGGTCGCGGCATGCCGGAACTCGTGTACCCGCCCGTGATCGCCGCTGCCAGGACGATGTTCCGGGTGCTCGACCTGCGCCTGACCGTGGAGGGTTCGCACCACGTTCCGCGTACCGGCGGGGCGGTGATGGCCAGCAACCACATCGGCTACCTCGACTTCATCTTCTGCGGTCTCGGTGCCCTGGAGTCCCGGCGGCTGGTCCGGTTCATGGCCAAGCAGGAGGTCTTCAACCACCGGATCTCCGGCCCGCTGATGCGCGCGATGAAGCACATCTCGGTGGACAGGCAGGCCGGTTCCGCCTCGTTCCGGGCGGCGGTCGAGGCGCTGCGCGCCGGTGAGGTGGTGGGGGTCTTCCCGGAGGGCACCGTGAGCCGCTCGTTGACGGTGAAGGAACTCAAGAGCGGCACCGTCCGGATGGCCCGGATGGCCGGGGTCCCGGTGCTGCCGACCGCCCTCTGGGGTACGCAGCGACTCTGGACCAAGGGACGTCCGCGTACCCTGACCCGCCGGCACCTGCCGGTGACGATCCTGGTCGGGGAACCGATGGACCCGGCCGACTACCCGAACAGCCCGGCGATGGCCACCGCGTTGACCGAGCGGTTGCACGCCCTGGTGGAGCGGGCCCAGCGGGAGTACCCGGAGAAGCCCTCGGAGCCGGACGAGACCTGGTGGCAGCCGGCCCACCTGGGTGGGACCGCCCCCACCCCCGAGGAGGCCGCCGTCATCGACGCCGCAACCGGCACCGATCGCAGCCCCACCACCTGACCTCGGCACCGATCGCGGGTCACGCCCGGGCGCGGGCACCGATCGCAGTCCCACCGCGTGACGCCGGGGCCGGCACCGGCACCGGGACCGGCGGTTCGGGTCAGCAGGCCGAGCCGGGGCGGCCGGGCTGCGGCAGCTCGACGGTCTGGGCCGTGCCGACCACGGCGACCGGCCGCACCGGCTCCGGACGGGCGCCCGGGTGGTAGTAGTCGTCGCGGGACAGGAACTCCACAGGCAGGGCACCGGCCAGCCGGACCCGTCGACCGGGCCCGAACGTCTGCGGGACCAGCCCACGGAGCAGTTCGTCGCGCTCCGGCGGGGCGAGTTCCACAAGCTCGGGGCGGTTGAGCCGGAAGGTGGCCACGGCCCGCTGGACCTGCCGGGCGAGCTCCGACACCTCCCGCGTCGGGCCGCGCAGGGCGAGCGCAGGCTGCCGGATCGTCCGCAGCGCGTCGCAGACCACGAAGAGTTCGTCCTCCCACCCGGGGGCGACGTCGGCCAACTCCAGACGTGAGGGCCACTGCCAGCGGATCTGCCCGGTGACCAGTCGGGGTCGACCGATCGGGCGTCGGTGCCGACCGTCGGGCTGGACCACCGTCAGGGTCACTCCCGCGCAGACGTGCACCAGTCGACGGTCGGTCACCGTCACCGTCGCGATGCTCGGCAGCGACCACTGACGCCGCCCCTCGGACGGGCCGAGCAGGTGGCCCGCCAGCCACAACCGGTACCGCCCGAGGATCCGTTCGCCGAAGTCCGGCACCAACTCGTACCGTCGATCCAGGACCGGACCCTCGACCTCGCCGTACGCATCGAACCGATGCGGACCGACGAAGAACGGGTATGCGTCCTCACCCATCGTGCCGACCTCCCCCCCACCGAGGAATTCTGGCCCCGAGCCTCGCCGAACCTGCCCGGAATGTCATGACACCCGTTAGGGGGTCGGCCGGTCGTGCGCTGCGTACGACCGGTAGTTGCCGATGTCTTCCGGTCGGACGAGTCCGTCCTCGATCGCCCGGGCGAGCAGGGCCGACTTGGTGGCCGCCGGCCGTCCCGCCCGGGTGTACTTGATGCGGGCCCGGTCCACGTACTGCTTGACGGTGTGCTCGCTGATCTGCATCCGCCGCGCCACCGACCGCTTCGACATCGACTGGAACCACAACAGCAGCGCCTCCCGCTCCTTGTCGGACAGGGCGGGCCGGTCCGGCCGGGGGTCGCCGACCATCGCCCCGGCCAACGACGGTGGCACGTACGGGCGGTCGCTGGCAGCGGCGAGGACGGTGGCCACGCAGTGCTCCCGCCCCTCGTGTTTGGCGAGGAAGGCCACCGCCCCGGCGTCGAGCGCGGCGAGCATGGTCTCCGGTTCGGTGTGCTCGGAGTAGACCACCACCCGACGACCGGCCGCGCAGAGATCGGCGAGCCGGTCGAGGACCATCCGCCCGTGCAGGCGCAGGTCGAGCAGGAGCACGTCGGCGTCGGGGGCGGCCCGCAGCACCTCGTCCGGGTCGTCGCCGGTGGCCAGCACCGTCAACCGGGGCTCGGCGGCGAGCCAGGCCCGGACCCCGTCGATCACCACCGGGTGGTCGTCCACGATCGCCACCGTGACCGGACCTCCGGCGGTCATCGCCGTCGCCACCGGGTCTGTGTCCATCTGATCGTCCCGTCCCGCTCGTCGAGGTGCTCCACCTGATCGTCGTCCGGGCCCGCGGCGTCGTACGGGTCGGAGGCCGGGGGACCGGCACCGTCCAGTGTGCCAAAGTCGGCACCCGTGGTCTCCTCGTCCGGGGTGACCAGACCGACCACGACCTCGTCGGGACCGGCGACGACCGTCAACCGGGCCCACCCCCGGGCGTCGACGAGTGCGGCGGTGAGCGGTTCTGCCAGCCGACGTCGGATCCGTACCGGCAGGGCCGGGGGCACGCCGACGGTGGCCAGGTCGATCCGGACCCCGTGCCGCTCGGCCAGGTCGGCGGCGGCCCGGATCTCGTGCAGCAGCGGGTCCGGCACGTCGTCGGACTCGGCGATCAGCCGTCGGAGCCGGGCCGCCGCCAGCGCGGCCCTTCGCTGTACCCCCGGGTCACCCGGGTCGGCCCGCCCGGCGGCGAGGTCGGCGAGGACGTCCCCGGCGGTCCCGCCGACCGACCGGAGCCGGTCCCGCCGCTCCCGGAGGGCCTGCTCCGCCGCCTCCCGCTCGGCGGCGGCGGCGAGCGCGGCGGCGGCGGCCTCGGCCCGTTCCCGGGCCAGCGAGGTGATCGTCGCACTGCCGAAGGAGATCGCCAGCGGCAGCGACGCCGTGCCGTAGGCGTACATCGCGTACCGGGCGAGGTCGGCCGGTTCGGTGGCACCGTAGGCGAGCAGCGCGCCGAGGGCCACCGCCGAGTGGGCGCCGAGCAGGACGGCCAGCCCGGTCACCGGACGTCCCCAGCAGATCAGCACGAAGAACCAGCCGAGGGTGCTCCACACCCAGTTCGCCGTGGTGAACAGGTGCGTCGACCCGGCGGCGGCGAAGACCGCCACGTCGAGCGCGAGCAGCAGGACCGCCAACCGGCGTACCGGAAGGGTCCCCCCGGTCAGCAGCCGACCGGCGGCGAAGGCTCCCGCCCCGGCCGTGACCAGCCAGCCCACGCCGACCACCAGCGGTGCGGTCAGGGTGGACCAGCCGGAGAGGACGGCCGGGAGTCCGATCGCCACGTGCCACGCCGCCGCGATGGCGACTGCCACCACCCGGCCACCCCGCTCCGAGGCCCGTCCGACCCCGGCACCGGCCCGGCCCGGTCCCGCCGGATCCGACCGGTCGGGGTGGTCCGCCCCGGGCACCGGGAGGCCGGTTCGGGGCTCCGCGGGGCGGCCGACCGGGGGACGGGGTGGGCGGCGACGGGCCCCGGCGTCGGTCGGTGCCGCGATCGCGTACGGGTCAGCCGACATCGGGCCACTCCAGGCGGATCCGGGTGCCCGATCCGGGGCGGCTGTGCACCTCGACCCGGCCGCCGACCGACTCGGTGCGTCCGCGTACCGACTCGCGCAGCCCGTACCGGTGGACCGGGACCTCGGCCGGGTCGAATCCGGGGCCGTCGTCGGCGACCTCGACCACTGCTCCGACCGTGGTGCAGGTCAACGACAGGGTGGTCCGGGCGGCCGGTGCGTGTCGGGCGACGTTCGACAGCGCCGCCCAGGTGCTCGCGGTGAGCGCCTCGGCGACCTCCGGCGGCACCCGGCAGGGCGAGAGCCGGGCGGTCACCGACAGTTCGGGTAGCCGGTCGAGCAGGCCGCGTAACCGGTCGTCCAGGCCGGACGCCCGGTCGTCCCGGCCGCGTGACGGGTCGTCCCGGTCGGCCCCCGCGCCGCCCGTCGGTTCCACCGACCCGGAGAGGGTACGCAGGTCGTCCGCACACCGCTCGCGCAACGCCGGTGACCCCTGCGGGACCGCCCCGAGACCGACCATGGTGAGGGTGGCCAGGACCGTGTCGTGCAGATCCCGGTTGTGGCGACGCTCCACCTCCCGGGCGGTCCGCGCCACCACCGCCTCCCGGCGGACCCGCTGGTAGTCGCCGAAGGCCCGGTCGGCCCGGCCGATCCGTCGTCGCATCAGGGTGGCCATCATCGCCGTGCAGGTGATCTGGACCAGCAGGGTCGCCACGTGCGCCCGGGCCTCCCCGGGCTGCCCGGCCCAGGTGGCGCCGGTGGCGTACCCGGCGGTGACCAGCAGTCCGGCCGGGATCGACAGGCGGGCCGCTGTGCTGGCCTGGGCGTTGATGACCGTGGTGCTGGCCAGGACCGCCACCCAGCTGCCCTCACCGGGCAGTACCTCCGGCGCCACCAGCCAGGGGATCAGCAGGCAGGTCGCAGTGGTCAGGGTGACGTCACCGAGCACCAGCGGGCCGTCGATGCCCCGACGGAGGGCGCGTACGGCGTACCAGACCGACCATGCGGTCAGGACCACGACGACGGCCAGGAGCAGCGGCACCCGCACCGGCGGGGTACGCACCGACAGGGCCACCGCCGCACCCGCCAGCCCGCAGGTCAGCCGGAGCAGGGCGGGCAGGGTGGTGAAGATCAGGTTCAGCGCGCCCCCGGCCGGGGAGTCGAGCGCCGGTGACGGGGCGGGCGCGGGTGGCACGGATGCGGCCGACATCGGGGCGTCCTTCGGTGGCAAACGACCCGATCCGGGTACGCAAATGCAGATCGACGTCGGAGAGTAGCACGGGGGGTTGCTCCTGATTACCCACCGTACGTGACTGTTTCGCCCCTGGAAACACCGACACCGGCGACACCGACCCCGGCGATCCTCGGCGGTGGCGACACCGGGTTGCCTGCTTCCGGTCGACGCCGGATCAGTTGACCGGGAGTACCGCCGTGCCACCCGCCCGGATCGAGTCGCTCAACGGGCGACCCCCCGACCAGTAGAAGCAACGCACTCCCCGGTCCCCCCGCGACCAGGCCTCCCTCGACGGTAACCGGAACGCCGACCCCGTGCGGTACCGCAGCCGCTCGTCCACCGGCACCCCGGCGTACTCGGCGATCATCTCCCGGCATCGGGCGTGCAGGGCCTCCTCGTCGTCGGCCGCCCTGGTCCACTGTCGCTCCGAGGTGGTCCAGGTGCCGACGTACTCGAACCGGTGCGGCCCGGCGCAGGGCTCGGGGCGCAGCCGGGACCCCTCGTCCTCGTCGAAACAGGTGAGCCGCAACGGCGAGTCGCGCGACAGCACCGACCGGAGGGTGCCGGAGTGCTGGACCGCCCGGTCGCTGGCCCCGTTCGGCCCCGCGACCTCGTCGAGGACGAACAGGTCGCAGCGGAACCAGCGGCTGCCACCCGCCCACCCCCGGGGCGACGGCGGAGTGACCTGGACCGACAACCGGCTGTCCCGCCAGTCGCCGCCGACGAACTCCCCGGCCCTGCGGTCACACTCGGTGAAGGCGGGTCGCATCTGCGCCGATCCGACCCGGGGCGGGACCGCCCGACCCGCCGGTTCCCCGGTGAAGGTGCCGACGTGGAAGGTCTCCACCAGGTGCGCCAGGGCGCAGTCGACCGGCCGGTAGGTGCTCAGGTGTCCGAGCGGTTCGGCGTCGGGATGGCACTCCCCGGCCCGGGGGGTGAACGGCTGCGCCGTGCCGAGCGAACCCCAGCCGTCGGTCAGGTCCCGGTCCAGGTCACCGGCGACACCACAACCCGCGAGAAGCACCGCCACCAGCACCACCGACGCGACGGAGGCGAGCAGTCGTCGCATGTGGACCCCCGAAATCACCCGCGAAGAAGCCGGCGCAGCATACGACACCGGACCCGTGTCGTCGTACGGGTGGCCGAACGGCCCACCCGCTCCGACGGTTTGCCGGACCGACGGATCGGGCATTTGTCCACGATGGACTCCGTGGGGGTGTCGAACGAGGTCCGGTTCCGTCGATCGCGCCGACGGGTCGTCGTCAGCCTCCTGCTGTTCCTCCTGGGCACCTGGGGCCTGACCGTCCTGCTCCTGGCTGTGGTGTTCGGTGCCGACTGGACGGGTTCGCTGTTCTACCTGGCCGCACTGCTGGGGATCACCGTCGCCGGTCGGCGACAACTGTGCGGGTCCGCCGGGCTGCCCCTGGTGCTCGACGGCAGGGGCCTACGGCTGACCGGGCACGGCGGTGAGCCGGTCGCCGTCGACTGGACCGATCTGGCCGAGGTACGGGTGCGGGGACGGCTCGACCGGAAGCTTGTCGTCGAACTCACCGAGAACGGCAGTACCCGGCCGGAGAGCAGCAGGTGGCAGTGGCCCCGGGTGAGCCGGGGCAGCTCCACCCGGGTCCAGCTGACGGTGCCGTTGCTGGGGGTCAGCCCCGGTGTCGGCCGGCTGCGTCGGGAGTTGGCGGCCCGACACGAAGCCGCCCGTCAGGTGGCCGCCGACGAGCAGGTCACCTGATCCGTGAGGCGCGGGCGGGCTCGGCGGGGGCGGGACCGGGTGCGGGGCGGCGGCGGAGTCGGGCGACCAGCGGGAGCAGCAGGAGCCCGACGACAGCGAGCAGGCCCCACGGGTGTCGGGTGTCCTCCACGGCGAAGACCAGGGGTGGACCGGGTGGCTCGATCCGGCCGTGTACCTCGTACCGCCCGAGGGTGGCGACGTCGACCGGCACCGTGAACGAGTAGTCGCGGGTCTGTCCCGCCGCGACGGTGCCGAGCGCCGGGGCCGCGACGATCGTACGGACCCGGTCGGGGGGACCGACGAGCAGCGAGAACGGGGGGTCGACGACGTCGGCCGGGCCCGGATTGTGCAGGCGCAGCTGCACCGTCAGCTTCCCGGGCAGGCCAAACCAGCCACCGAGACCCGACCGGTCGGCGGCGTCCAGGGCGACCAGGTTCAGCTCCCCGGGGCGGGTCTCGGCAGCGACGGCGGGCGCGGTGACCCCGGTCAGTGGCAGGTCCAGGGTGGCGGCGGCGGTGCCGGTCGGGGTACGGGCCCGCAGCAGGCAGGGGCAGGCCACCGGTGGGGCGGTCAGCACCATGGGCAGGGTGGTGGTGCCCGACACGGGTACCTGCCCGGGGGTGGCTCCGTCGGCGGCGCAGTCCAGGGCACCCCGGCGGCCGGCGTTGCCGCAGACCTCCACCTGGACCGTGCCGGCGGGCCAGCCGCTCAGGGTGACCAGTACCTGGTCTCCGACCCGGAGGGTGCCCGCTGGCAGCAGGATGCGGGGCTCGGTGGCCGTACCCGGGGAGGGGTCTGCGGAGGATGCGGGGGCGGGTGCCGGCGCGGCCAGGACCAGCGCGGCCAGCAGGGCGGCGATCCGGCTCACGCGCCGCCGCCACCCGACGGTCGGTCACCCGAGGCGGTGGGGCCGGAGTCGGCGGTGGGGCCGGTGGTCGGACCCGGGGTGGTCCTCGCGCGGCGGCGGCGCCACCACCGCACCCCGAACCAGCCCAGCAGGGCGGCGACCAGGGCCAGCAGCAGCCACGGGGGTGCCCAGACGGCCGCCGCCCGCAGCACCGGGGGCAGGGGATCGTCGACTGTGGTCGCCCTGACGTCCACCTCGGCGGTGAGTCGCAGGGCCGGGGGTACGCCGGTGATCCGCTCGGTCACCGTGAAGGTCGCCCCGGGAAGCAGCTCCGGCAGTTCGACGGGGTCGGTGCGAGCCAGCTCCCAGCCGAAGGGTCCGGCCAGGGTGACGGCCCCGGTGCCGGCGACCCGGATGTTGCCGCTGTTGCGCAGCGTGTACGTGACCACGGCGTCGCCCCCACCGAGGGGGTTGATCGGGTTGTCGTAGGCGACGGTGACCGACTCGACGGTGACGGCCGGCTGTACCTCTCCGGCCACCCGCAGGTAGATCCGGGCGGCGAGGCGCTGGTCGACGAGGACCCGCTGCCCGTCCTGCGTGGTGCGGGCCTGGGCGATGGACCCGATCACCCCGCCGGCGTGGTCACCCGGGGTGGCGTTGGCGGGCACCGTCAGCCGGAAGGGGATGTCGGCCCGCCTGCCCGGCTCCACGGTCCAGCGCCGCTGCTCGAACTGCACCCAGGAGCCCACGTCGGTGGCGGTCTGGGCGGCGGGGAGCAGGGCGAATGCACCGTCGGTGGTGGTGTAGGCGTCGGTGCCGTACACCTCGAAGGCCAGCGGCCGGTCGCTGAGGTTGCTGACCCCGACGTGGTCGGTCAGGGTGTCGCCGGGGGAGAGGTCGTAGATGAAGTAGTTCCGCCCGGTGGGTCCCTTCGCGCTGGAGGGCTGCACCGCCCAGCGGGCACCGGCCGAGGCGTCGGGGGCCGGTGCGGAGGTGCTCCCGGAGGGGCTCGGGGCGGGGGCGGCGAGGGCCGCGCCCGGCCCGGCCATGGGAGCCAGGAGCAGGAGCCCGAGCAGGGCGACCGCGGTACGGGACCGGGCGGCCCGGGGTGCGGCGACCCGCTGCACCGGCGGTGCGGCGAGACTCCGGGACAGGGCGGTACGCAGGGACATTGCCGGGCTCCGGGAGAAAGGGTGGCAGGAGGGAGGTACGGGCCGGTGGGACGGGGGAGGACCCCCCGCCCCACCGGTGACCCGCCTGACTCAGGAGAGGGTCAGGGTGAGGGTCGCGCTGTAGTCACCGGCCGCAGCGGAGGCCGGGACCCCGAGGTTGAGCTGGGCACCACAGGTGAAGGTGCCGTTGCTCGCCCCGGTGGCGGAGGTGCACAGGGCACGGGCCCCGCCGAGGCCCGCACCGGGGTTGGCGGGGGCACCGGGGGTGACCACACCGGAGGTACCGGCGAGGGGGTCCTGCACGGCGGCCGCACTCGGCACCCAGCCGAGGTTGTCCGCCGCGATGGTCCCGCCACCGGTGGAGGAGAAGTCGGAGACCTGACCCACCAGGCTCCAACCGGCGTTGGTGCCCCGCAGGTCCGAGACGGTCGCCTCGTTCAGGGCGCCGCTGGCCACCTCACCGTTGCTGACCGCCGGCAGGGCCACTGTCGAACCGGCCACCCCGAGGGTCAGCGGGCCGCCCTTGACGGTGGCGGTGATCTGCTGGTCGGTGTCGCCACCACCCGGATTACCGGGGTCCGGGTCGCCGCCGCCGGGGGTGGCGAAGGTGACCGGGGTGAAGGTGTCCTGGCTCCGGTCGGGCGAGCCGTGCGCGGCGAAGGTGACGACGTAGCACTGGACCTTGGTGCAGTCCACGGTGTCGCCGTTGCCGTCGGTGTAGACGGCGACGATCGGCAGGGTGGTCCGGAAGGTGCCGTCGGCGTTGAGCCGGTCCCGGGCCTCGGTGGGCTGGTTGGTCCGGCTGACCCACTTGACCGGCTTGAGGACGGCCGAGTTCAGCCAGTGGTTGTCGACCTTCGGGCCGAAGGCGGCGTAGACCCCGAAGCCGTTGTTGCCGACGGGGTCGAACCCGCTGCCCTCGACGGTGATGGTCGCCCCGGCCGGGTCCACCCCGGTGGCCGGGGAGACGCTGACCGCCGGTCCGGCCGGCTCCTCGCCGCCGCCGTCGTTCCCGCCGTCACCAGAGGTGCTGAAGGTGAAGGAGACGGGGTCCAGCGAGTCGCCGGCGGCGTAGAACCCGTTGAAGGCCGAGGCCCCCTCGGTGGTCAGGACCGCCGCGAGGTTGCTGCCGGTGACCGTCCCCGAGCCCCCGGGGGTGCCCGTGAGGGTGGCCACTGTGGCCTGGGTCACCGACACCGGCTCGGCGGCCGTCGTGGTGAGGTCCACATCGGCCTTCAGGGAGGTGGCTCCACCGTCGACGACAACCGTCGGGTTGGCCAGCTTGATGGTGAAGAAGTGCCCCGGGTACGAGAAGGTGACGGCCCCGCCGTACTGGGCGCTGGCCGCACCGGTGGCGGAGTCGTGGGTGCCGCCCTTCGACGGGAAGGTGAACGTCCCGTTGGAGTTGATGGTGGCACCGTTGCTGGCCGCGATCGGCGGATTCCCGTTGCCGGTGTTGACGTACGCGCGGAACGACGCCTTGAAACCCCAGGTCAGGCTACCTGCGGTGATGTCGGCGGGAGCTGCCGAGGCGGGGCTGGCGGCCACGAGTGCGGCAGATGCGCCGAGTGCGGCGACGGCCGCGAAGCGCATCGACAGGTGCCAAGCGCTACCGGCTCTGGATCGGACCATGCTCAATCCCTTCGTGGAACCTACTACGGACAGTGCATGAGGTTAGGCAAACCTAACCCTCTTTGCATCCGTCCGGCGGGTCGAAGATCTTGATCCGAAGAACCCCTTGTGAACAGCGGATCTGTCATTTAGGTTAGGCAAACCTTAGCTACGGTCGGTGGAGCAGCCGACCGTTATCGTCACGTGGGGAGCCTGATGCGAGCAGTGCGTAGCGCCATCCTGACCGCAGCCTTGGTTACTCTGAGTGTTCTCGTTGCCGGGCAACCCGCACATGCCGGCACCGCGCGCGGAGCCGAAGGGCAGACCCTCACCGCGACGCCGAGCACCGGCGTCGCCCGGACCGGGACCACCGTCACCGTCACCGGCAGCGGGTACGACACCACCAAGGGCGTCTACGTGGCGTTCTGTGTGGACAACGGGGCCGGGAAGACCCCCGCCCCCTGCGGGGGAGGGGCCGACACCAGCGGCAGCCTCGGCGCCTCACACTGGATCTCGTCGAACCCGCCCAGCTACGCCGAGGGACTGGCGAAGCCGTACGGCCCCGGCGGCTCCTTCAGGCTGACCCTGAAGGTCACCCCCACCATCGGTGACGTCGACTGCACCACCGGCCGGTGCGTGGTGGCCACCCGGGCGGACCACACCCGCCCCGCCGACCGTAGCCAGGACGTCCGGGTGCCCGTCACCTTCGCCGCCGCTCCCGCCCCCAGCCGTAGCACCGCCCCGGCGAACCCGGCCCCCGCGAACCCCGCCCCCGCCGGGAGCACCGGCGGCGCTGGTGTCACCACCGGAGGCTCCAGCACCACCACCGGCGGCGGCGCCCCGGCCGCCACCGCCCCGGCCGCCGCAGCCCCCACCCCCACCGTCGCCGCCGGGGCAGACCCGACCGGCCCCGCCGGTACGCCCGCAGCCGAGGCGGCCCCCGGCAACCCGGTCGCCCCCGACGCCACCCAGCCGCAGGTCACCCGGGTCAGCGCCGCCACCGAGATCAACCGATGGTGGCTGGTCGCTCCGGTGGTGCCGATCCTGCTGATCACCGCCCTGGCCGGGGCGCGTCGACGCCGGCGGCGGGTGACCCGGTGACCCGACGTGCCCTCGGACCGGTCGTCCTGCTGCTGACCGGCCTGCTCGTCGGCTGCTCCGCGCCCGCCGGGGGGACCGCCTCCGGAACGGCACCGCCCGTCGACTGTGGTCCGGTCACCGCCACCCTGACCGACACCGACGTCACAGCCCTCGACCCACCGCCCACACCCACCCTGCCGGCCACCGTCACCTCCGCCGACGGGCGCACCGTCACGGTCACCGACACCAGCCGGATCCTCCCGGTCAACATGTACGGGTCGATCGCCGAGATCGTGTTCAGCCTCGGCCTCGGCGGAAACGTCGTCGGGCGGGACACCTCCACCACCTTCCCGGCCGCAGCCGGCCTGCCGGTGGTCACCCCGGCCGGGCACGACCTCGCCGCCGAGGCGGTCCTCGCCCTCGACCCGACAGTGGTCCTCGCCGACGACAGCATCGGGCCACCCGAGGTGCTCAACCAGCTGCGTACCGCCGGGATCCCGGTCGTCCTGATCGAGTCCGAGCAGACCCTCGCGGCCGTACCCGCGCACGTGCGGGCGGTGGCGGCGGCGCTCGGGGTGGCCCCCGCCGGGGAGGATCTGGTCGCCCGGGTCGAGGCGGACCTCGCCGAGGCCAGACGCGGCGTCCCGCAGGGCGCGGCGGCCCCCCGGATCGCCTTCCTCTACCTGCGCGGCACCGCCGGGGTCTACCTGATCGGCGGGAAGGGCGCCGGCTCCGACGCGATGATCGAGGCCGCCGGTGGGGTGGACGCGGGCACCGCCATCGGGCTGGCCAAGTTCCGACCCCTCACCAGTGAAGGCCTGATCAACGCGGCACCCGACGTGCTGCTGGTGATGAGCAGCGGACTGGCCTCCGTCGGCGGGGTCGACGGCCTGCTGAAGCTCCCCGGTGTCGGCCAGACCCCCGCCGGGGAGAACCGCCGGATCATCGACATGGACGACGGGGTCCTGCTCACCTTCGGCACCCGCTCCGGCAAGGTCGTCCAGGCCCTCTCCGACGCGGTGCACTCCTGCGGAGCGACGTCGTGACCGATGTGGACACCCGTCCCGGCGCGACGACACCGGTGACCGCCGCCCCGAGCGGCGGTCACCGGGCCGCGACAGGTCGGCTGCTGCTCGTCGGGCTCGGCATCGCCCTGGTGCTCGTCGCCCTGGTGGCCGCCGGTCGGGGACAGGTGCAGACCTCCCCGGCCGAGGTGCTCGGCTCGATCCTGCACCGACTCGGGCTGGAGTGGGGCGCGCTGCCCGCCGCCCCGCAGGGGGAGAACGCCCTCTGGGTCGTCCGGTTCCCCCGGGTCGTCCTCGCCGCCGTGGTCGGTGCCGCGCTCGGTTGCGCCGGGGCCGTCATGCAGGGAGTGTTCGGCAACCCGCTGGCCGAACCCGGGGTGATCGGGGTCTCCGCCGGGGCCGCCGTCGGCGCGGCCCTGGCCATCGTCACCGGCGTCACCGTCCTCGGCGGGTGGACCGTCCCGGCGGCCGCCTTCGCCGGTGGGCTCGTCACCACCTACCTCGTCTACCTGCTGGCCCGCTCGAACGGCCGGACCGAGGTGGTGACCCTGGTCCTGACCGGTGTGGCGGTCAACGCCGTCGCCGGGGCGGTGATCGGGCTGCTCATGTTCGTGGCCGACGAGTCCGGGGTGCAGGCCATCGCCTTCTGGAACCTCGGCAGCCTCGCCCAGGCGAACTGGTCGGCGGTCACCCTGGCCACCCCCTGCCTGCTGGTCGGCCTCGCCGCCGCCCTCGTCGACGCCCGGCGGCTCGACCTGCTCGCTCTCGGCGAACGCTCCGCCCGCCACCTCGGGGTGGACGTGGAACGGCTCCGGATCCGCATGATCGTGGTGACCGCGCTGCTCGGTGCCGCCGCCGTCGCCTTCACCGGCATCATCAGCTTCATCGGCCTGGTGGTGCCACACCTGGTACGCATGGTCGCCGGTCCCGGCCACCGGGTGCTCCTGCCGGCCAGCGCCCTCGGCGGAGCGATAGTGGTGATCGTCGCCGACCTGGCCGCCCGGACCCTCGTCGAACACCAGGAACTCCCGCTCGGGGTGCTCACCGCGGTCGTCGGCGGGCCGGCCTTCTTCTGGCTGCTGCGTCGCACCCGCGACCGGGCCGGTGGTTGGCGATGACCTCCCGACAGTCGACCGCTCCCACCCGCAACCGCCGAGGGCGACTCCGTGCCCTGGGCCGCCGACAGGCGCTGCGGGTACCCGGACCGGTGCCCCCCGGAACCACCCGGATCGAGGCCGCCGGGCTGCGTGTCGAACGCGCCGGCCGACCGGTCCTGGACCAGGTCGACCTTCAGGTCCGCGCCGGTGAACTACACGCCCTGGTCGGCCCCAACGGCGCCGGGAAATCCACTCTGCTCGCCGCGATCAGTGGTGACCTACCCGTCGCGGGCGGCACCATCGAGGTGGACGGTCGGGCCCAGGCCGACTGGTCGCCGGTGGAGTTGGCGATGCGTCGGGCGGTCTTGACCCAGAGCAGCACCCTGAGCTTCCCCTTCGTGGTCGAGGAGGTGGTACGGATGGGACGCGCCCCGTGGACCGGGCGTCCCGAGGAGGAGCACGACGACGCCGTGGTGGCCGAGACGATGGCCCGCTGCGACATCGCCCGGTTCGCCGCCCGGACGTACCCGTCGCTCTCCGGCGGGGAGCAGGCCCGCGCCGCCCTGGCCCGGGTCCTCGCCCAACAGGCGTCGGTGCTGCTGCTCGACGAGCCCACCGCCGCCCTGGACCTGCACCACCAGGAGTTGGTGATGCGGATCGCCCGGGACCGCGCCGACGCCGGGGACGCCGTCGTCGTCGTCCTGCACGACCTGGCCCTGGCCGCCGCGTACGCGGACCTGGTCACCCTGCTCGCCGACGGTCGGATCCGGGCCGCCGGCCCACCGGCCGAGGTGCTCACCGCACCCCTGCTGACCGAGGTGTACCGGCACGACATCGAGGTCGTGCCCCACCCGCGCACCAACCTTCCGCTGGTCGTCCCCCGCCGCCAGCCTCACCCATTGGAGAACCGATGAGTACGACCGACGTCCCGTTCTCGGCCCGGCTGCGCGCCGCCACCCAGGAGGCGCACCAGGACGCCGAGTCCCAGCGGTACGTCTCCGCACTGGTGTCCGGGGACCTCGACCTGGCCGGCTACACCGACCTGGTGGTGCAGCACCACACCATCTACGCCGCCCTGGAGTCCGTCGGCGACCAGTTGCGCGACGACCCGCTGGCCGGTCCCTTCGTCGACGAGGCGCTGACCCGGCTCCCCGCACTCGTCGCCGACCTGGAGCACCTCGTCGGCGACGACTGGCCCACCCGGACCACCCCCACCCCGGCCACGGTGGAGTACGCCGACCGGATCCGCGAGGTCTGCGCCGACTCGCCCGAGCGTTTCATCGCCCACCACTACACCCGGTACCTCGGTGACCTCTCCGGAGGAATCCACATCGGACGTTCTGTTGCCCGAGCCTACGGACTGACAGACGATGAGGGGGTAGCGTTCTACCGGTTCGACCGGATCCCCCGCCCGAAGGTGTACAAGGACGCCTACCGGGCCCGGTTGGACGCGTTGCCGCTGAGCGAGCCCGCCGAGGCCGCCCTGCTGGAGGAGGTGCTCGTGGCGTACCGGCACAACACGGCGGTCTTCGCCGACCTGGCCCGGCACGTACCCGCCGACCGCGCCGTCGAGGACACGGAGGCGGCGGCGTGACCGGCCAGCCGTTCGGTCCCGAGGTGGTCGCGGCGGTCAGTCGGCACATGAACGACGACCACGCCGAGGACTCACTGCTGATCGCCCGTACCCTCGGCGGCTGTCCGAACGCGACCCGGGCCCGGGCCACCGGACTGGACGCCGAGGGGATGGACTTCGCGGTCACCGTCGACGACATCGAGGTGCCGGTCCGGGTCCCCTTCGCCCACCGGCTCACCGAGCGGGCCGAGATCCGCCACGAGGTGGTCCGGATGTACCGGGAGGCCTGCGCCCAGCTCGGCATCGAACCCCGCGACGCCGACTGACCCTATGTGTCGCCCCTGACGCGACGTGTCGCCCCTGACCTGATGTGTCGCCGCTGCCGCGACGTGTCGCGGCTGATGGAGATCTTGGAGCTGAGTGGCCCCTCCGGGGGCCACCTGCCTCCGGGTTCCTCGGGGCGGTCGTCGGGTGTCGGGGGACGGTGGGACGGTCGGGGCTTCGCTAGGCTCACCGGACATGGCGAACCCGATCGATCCGGCGGACGTGTTCACGCTGGATCCGCACGTCACCCTGACCGCCGACGAGCGGACCCAGCTGACCGCCTTCCTCGACGCCCACCGTCGGCTGCTCAACCAGTGCCTCGACGGGCTCACCGAGGAGGAGGCCCGCCGACGCCTGGTCCCGTCCCGGACGACCCTGCTCGGGCTGGTCAAGCACGTCACGTACGTCGAACGGGTCTGGTTCGGCGAGGCGGTGACCGGTGTGTCCCGGGTCCGGATGGGGCTTCCCGCGAAGGTCGACGACTCCTACCTGTTCGACGACACCGACACCATCGCCGACGTCCGGGAGGCCCACCGGGCGGCCTGCGCCTCCTCCGTGGCGGTCCTGGCCGACCTGGACCTCGACGACGTCGTCACCGGGCACCGGTTCGGCCCGATGGCCGTCCGGTGGATCCTGCACCACGTCCTGCGGGAGCTCGCCCACCACTGCGGACACGCCGACATCCTGCGGGAACAGATCATCGCCGCCCGATCGAGCTGACCCGACACCCTTGGACGAGGGTGCTACGGTGCCGCCGGTACCAGGGAGGAGTCAACGTGCAGAAGAAGCATCTCGGTCTCCTGGCCGCCGTGGTCGCGGTGACCGCCGTCTTCGCCGTCGTCGGGACGGTCGGCGGCGAATACCTGGCAGACCGCCTCGGATCACGCTCCGTCGAGTCCACCGGCGACCCGAGCCTGACCGGCTCGGAAACCCCCGACGCCGACCCTGCCGAGTCGTCGTCCCCCCGCCCGGTTGAGTCCCCGACCCCGGTGTCGCGTACCCCCGAGGCCGACATCCCGCCGGGGGACCTCGCCAACGGGACGTACCGGATCGGCCGGGTGATGTACGACCAGTCCGCGCTGACCGTCACCCTGGTCAGCGCGGAGGTCGTCGACGGTCGGCTCCGGCTGAACCTGACCTACCGCAACAACTCGGCGTCGTCCTGGCCGGTCAGCTGCCCGACCGCCGAGATCGACCTGACCTCCTCGGAGGTCACCCTCTCCGACGGGCGGGCCGTGCACCCCGTGGACACCTGGTGCATCAAGGAACGCGCGGGGGAGTTCTTCAGCATCGCGGCGGGCCGGGAGGTGAGCACCTGGGCGATCTACCCGACGGTCCCGGAGCACACCGAGTCCTTCGACGTCACCTGGTACGACTTCCCCACCCTGAAAGCCGTCCAACTCCGCTGACCGACTGTTCGGGCCTACTTCTCGCCTGCGACGTAGACCCCGCGTCCGGGTTGACACCACGACCAGGCCCCGGTCGTGCAGGAGTGAGACCGCCCGGTACGCGGTGGCCACGCTGACGGAGAACCGGTCGGCGAGCTCACTCGCGTCCATCCATTTCAGACCTCGGGCGGCGCTGCAACCTCGTGTTCGGAGCGAGTCCATGAGAATCTGATTCCTCTTGTAGTCGCTCGACTACTTGCGGTGTTCGCAGCTGGGGGTTGATGTGTCGCAGATGTCCTTCTTCGGTCCGGGGAGCGGTGACTTCGACGCTGCATCGAAGCCGACAGGCGACCGCATCATCCGCTTGAAGATCCTGATCACCGTGAAGGCGGCGCCGAATCCCTCCGAGAAGTACGGTGAGACAGTCTGCGTGGCAGGTCTTCGGACTGACGTACTGACTACCTCGTGGATCCGGCTGTATCCGATCAACTTCAGGCACCTGGACAGTGACGAGGCGTTCCGGAAGTACGACATCGTGTCGATCGACGTCAAGCCCACACGGCAGGACCACCGGCGCGAGAGCTGGAAGCCGGTCATGGATACCATCCGCAGAGAGCGTTACCTCGACGGCTGGCGACCCCGACAACCGTTGCTTGATCCGGCCGTTGAGGATTCGATGTGTCGTCTCAATCGCGAAGCGCGGGAACGTTCGGATGCGCAGTCGCTAGCCCTCGTGCGACCAAAGGAGGTACGGTCTTTGATCATCACGCCGCATCCCGGATGGACGATCGACGAACAGCGAAAGATCGACGCGTACGCCTCCCAGCCGGATCTCTTCAGTAGCCGCAGCAGATCGCCGTTGCAGGCCCCACGTTTCAAGGCGGCGTATCACTACCTGTGTCACGAGCCGCGTTGCAACGGACACAAGCAGCATGTCATCGATTGGGAGTTGATCGCGTGCCAGCGTCGGCTCAAAGGTTGCTCGGATGCTGACCTGCGAGCCGCGCTCGAAAGCAAGTTCATGGGTGAGATGTGCCCACCGAACCGCAACGTCGCCTTTTATGTGGGAAACCAGGCCAAGCGCGCTCACGTCTTCAGCGTGTTGGGGGTGTACTGGCCCAGACGGTAGCCGACCGGTCCTTGAGGGCACGCATCACGACGTGACGGTGGCATCGGCTCTCGTCCGCCTCGAAACAGAGCAGAGCGACCAACTCGTCCTGCGCCGCGCTGGCGAGCTCGTCAAGGGCAGCTATGGACTCGGGGCGGTCGAGCAGATCGGCGTACGCCTGGCGTGCAGATTCGAGTTCCGCGGGAGTTCCTGCGAAACCGGGACGGTTCTCCTTAGGGTTTCCGAGTTCGCGCAAGTGTTCGTATCGAATGCCTCGCTCGTTCAGTGCCTGGCTGATCGCGGACTTGCTGAAGCCACGTTTGCGTGAGAGCGGCATCAGCCGGACATCCACCAGCCGATTGACACCCAAGCTCACCAGGCCTGTGACGAACTCGCCGATGGATCGTCCTTCGTACCCGACACCCAGAACGCCGGTTCGGTCACCTACGGCTGCTATGGCGCTCATCGGGACACCCTCTCAGGCTCAGGCTCAGGTTCGGCTGGCGCAGCTGGCTATTGGGGGCGCGCCCGGCAGGATTCGAACCTGCGGCCTTGGGATTAGAAGTCCCCTGCTCTATCCGCTGAGCTACGGGCGCCCGCTGTGTGTCGCGCCAAGAGGGTACCGCCGTCCCCCGGGCGGTGGGTGGAACGGGGGCGGCCCCCGATCGGGACGGCGGGTCGCCGCCGGGGTGGCGGGTCCGTTCAGCCGTCCCGAGGGGTGATCTCGGCGGGGTCGGTGTCCTCCGACGGGGTGCGGGCGGCCGGTACCGCCGGGTTGCCCGTCGTGGTGGTGGGGCCGGTGTCGAGGAACCCCTCGGCCCAGCGGCCGACCTCGGCGAAGACCTGCTCACGGACGGGTGGGCCGGAGAGGGTCAGGTCGTGCAGGGCGCCGTCGAAGCGGACCACTGTGACGTGTCGGCCGAGGCGGGGGGCCCACCGGACCATGTGCTCGACGTCCAGGACGGTGTCGGCGAGGGCTGCCGAGTCGTTCCAGCGTAGGCCCCGGTAGCTGCGGCTGGAGCAGGCCAGCAGGACGGGCACCGGGATGGCCAGGCCCTTGCGCAGTCGCCGCTGGGCGGTACGGACGGCGTCCAGCCACCCCAGTCTGACCGGGAATCCGCGCAGCGGCTTCCAGGCCAGGTCGTAGCGCCACTCGCCCCGGTGGTCGGCGTGCAGGCTCTCGCCGTACACGGTGCCGAGGGTGAGGGGGAGGACACGGTGCGGCGAGCGGCGGCCCAGGTGGGCGACGGCCGCCGCGAGGGGTCGACGGACCAGCCAGGGGGCGTTGAGGTCGAAGAAGGGGCTGTTCAGGACGAGACCGTCGATCAGGCCCGCGTCACGTCGGGCGTGCGCCCACAGGGAGAGGATCAGCCCGCCGGTGGAGTGGCCCATGGCAAGGATCGTCGAGTGCCCGTCCTCGTCGCGGACGATCTTCGCGGCGGCGTCCAGCTCGGGGAAGTAGTCGGCGAGGTGCCGGCAGAAGTTCGGGGTCTGGTGGGGGAGCAGGCTCCGGCCGTACTTGCGCAGGTCGAGGGCGTAGAAGTCCCAACCCCGGGCGACGAAGAAGTCGGCGACGTGGGTCTGGAAGAAGTAGTCGACGAAGCCGTGCACGTAGAGGACGGCGCGGCTGGTCGGGCGGTCGGCCCGGCGGCGGACCAGGGTGGCGACCACCGGCCCCTCGTCGTCGGTGCCCAGGTCGATCGTGTGCCGCTCGTACGGCGGTCCCAACACGTCCGGTTCCACGACCGTGACGGTACGCCCGTGGTCGTACCCGGCGGTAGCCCTCGTGGTCGTCGCCACCCGCGACGCCTCGCCCCCGGCGACCGGGGGAACCGGTGCCGGGGGCGAGGAACCACCGCTGGTACGCCTCAGACGGTCTCCGCCTGGGCGCGGGGCTGGTCGACCTCGGGCAGGTCGACCGGCTCGGCCACGACCGGGACGTCCCGCAGGTGCTTGTTGTTGCGGGGCTCCTGACGGGTCTTGGAGTCGTTGAGCTTGCGACGCAGGTCGTCGCGGACGTCGTTGAGGGCGGCCCGCAGGTCGATCTCGCTGGAGGTGGTGACGATCTTCTGCCGACCGGCGATCCAGCACTCCAGGGTGACCCGCTGCCCCCGGGCCTCCCGGTCCTTCACCGACACCTCCAGCTCGGTGGCGTCGGCGTGGAAGGTGGCCAGACGCGTGTCGAGGGTGCCGAACTGCTCGGCGATCCACTCCCGGTCACCCTGCGAGAATCCGGCACCGACCCGCAGGCACTCGGCCACGGTCGCCGGGTTCGCCACGGCGCTCATCGGCGCACCCCACCCTCGTTGCGGACGGAGCCGGTCGTACGGGGTCGGCAGAAAGTCATCTTCCGTGGCCCTTCTGATCGGACGGGCCGCCCCGGAGGGCGGCGGGCCGTCGTTGGTGCTCGGTTGTCGGATCCAGTACCCAGGGTCGGTCCGTCCGGAAACGTCCACCCGACGCCCGGTCGGGCGAAGCGGCGAATCAGTCGGGCGAAGCGGCGAATCAGTCGGGCGGGGTGGCTTCGAGCCGGCGGGCGTGGTCCAGGAGCCGCCTGCGGTGTGCCCTGGCCCGGACCAGCGCCACGGCGGCGGCGGCCACGAGGACCGTCCCCACCCCGACGGCGGTCAGCACCGCCGCCGTCCCGGCCTGGGTGGCGGCCACCGCCACGGTGGCTCCGCCGACCGACACGCTCGCGGTCAGCGCGAGACCGGCGGCGATGACCCGGTCGGCGGCGAAGAGCGGCCGCCGGGCCAGCGCCCACCCGGCGACGCCGGCCCAGGCCAGGCCGAGGAGTATCACCGCGCCGAAGGCCAGTCGGGTACGCACCGGCAGCGGACCCGGTTCGGTGACCCAGAGCGCGCCCACCAGGACTGCCATGGCGAGGCCGCCGAGACCGGCGACGACGTGGCCGATCCGTCGGGTCAGACTCACGTCCCGCAGGACGTCCTGCGGGGTGTATCCGGGACGATCGGTCATGACTGGTATCCCTTCTCGACGAGGTTCTCGCGCAGCATCCGGCGGGCGCGGTGCAGCCGGGACTTGGCAGTGCCCGGGGGCACCTGTAACACCTGGGCACAGTCGGCGAGCGGGAAGTCGAGCAGGTAGAACAGGACGAGGACGTCCCGTTCCCGGGGCGGCAGCCCCGCCAGCCCCTCGTCCACCTCCCGCCGGTCAAGGACCGTCGACACCTCGTCCGGTACGGCTTCGAACGTTGTCTCGTCGGCCTCGACCTCGGCCCGGCCGTACCGGTCGCGGAGGTGGTCGAGCACCGTACGCCGGGCGATGGTGAACAGCCAGGGGGCGAACCGTTCCGGCTCTCGGAGCCGGGGCAGCGCCTTCAACACCGCAGCCCAGGCCTCCTGGCTGACGTCGTCGGTCGCCCCCGGACGGCCGAGTAGTCGGTGCACGTACCGCCAGAGGGGTTCGTGCCACCGGTCGACCAACTCGCCCAGCGACCCTCGGTCACCGAGCTGTGCGCGTACGACGAGCAGCGCGTCACTGGTGTCCTGCCGCACATCGTCTCCCCTCGACTCGATCCGTCATGTTCGAACAGTCGTCGAGGAGGCGGCCGAGGTTCACGGTCGACGGACCCCGCTCCGACCAGCGGATCCGTGGCGGCTAGCAGAACGATCCATGATCAGGGGGTTTTCCACAGGGCGGTCCGTCGTCCACAGGTCGAGGTCGGCGTGGTGGTGGCACCCGGTCCCAGCGGCCAGTCTCGGCCCTGAGTCGACTCGTCCTGACCGTCCTTCCGTGGAGAGATGATGAACGACACCCATGTAACGATCATCGGTAACGTCCTGACGGCCCCGCAGTGGCGGCGTACGGCCCAGAGCGGCACCCTGGTCGCCAACTTCAAGGTCGCCTCGACCGCCCGCCGACTCGACAAGGAGAGTGGACGCTGGGTCGACGGCAACAGCCTGCGTGTCCGGGTCAACTGCTGGCGCAAGCTGGCCGAGGGGGTGGCCGCCTCGGTGATGGTCGGCGACCCGGTGGTGGTGGCCGGGCGGCTCTACACCCGGGACTGGACCGACGAGGCCGGCAACCACCGCACGCTCTACGAGTTGGAGGCCGTGGCGGTCGGCCACGACCTGGCCCGGGGTCGGAGCCGGTTCGTCCGTAACCGGCCGACCATGACCACCAGCTCGGTGGCGGATGCCGAGACGGAGAACCGGGTGCACGGCGAACCGACCCGACCGGTGCCGGACGAGCAGGCCCCGACGACCCTCGACGACCGTCCGTACGACGACGAGTTCGAGCTGCCAAGCCTGGCCGGGGTCGGCCGTGGTCCGTCGCCGCTGGACCTGCCGCCGCGTCCCGACTTCGGGCGGTCCCGAGTCGCCCTCGACCCGGCGGAGGAGGACCTCTCCCCGGTCGGCCCCGACGATGACGACGAGGACCTCGACGACAGCGACCACCTCTCCGGGACCGAGCAGGCCGACGCGGATTCGATCATCGCCGCGATCGCCGAGGCCCGACCCGTCGCCGGGTTGTCGGACGCGGACCTGACGCCCTCGGAGCAGTCGGACGTCGGGCAGTCGGACCTCGGGCGGTCGAGCGTCGGGCAGTCGGCCGGTGAGCAGCAGGAGACACCCGCTGCCGAGGGCAGCCGACGCAGGCGGTCCCGGGCGACGGCTCGCGCCTGACCGGGCGGTGACCGTCGTCGCCCCCGGGGTGTGGTGGCGATGACGAGCCCGCCGGGTGGTGGTGTCACCCGGTTAGGCTGCGGGCCGGAGGGGGTGCGGGGTGCGGCAGCAGTTGGCGGTGGCGACGACGGTGGGCCTGGCGGCCGGGTACGCCCTGGACGCACTGGTCGGTGATCCGCAACGGTGGCATCCGGTGGCCGGGTTCGGCCTGGCCGCCGCCGCCCTCGAACGGCGCACCTACCGACCGGATGCGACGGCCGGTGCGGTGTTCACGGGTCTGGCGGTGGCGGGTCCGGTCCTGCTCGGGACGGCGGCCACCGTGCTCACCCGGAACCGGCCGGTGGCTCGGGCGGTGCTGGTCACCGCCGGTACCTGGACAGTGCTCGGCGGCCGCACCCTGCGCCGGGAGTCGGCGGTGATGAGAAAGGCCCTGCGCCGGGGTGACCTGCCCGCCGCCCGCAACCGGTTGGGGCACCTCTGCGGCCGGGATCCCGCCCTGCTCGACGAGGCCGAACTCGCGAGGGCCACCGTCGAGTCGGTCGCCGAGAACACCTCCGACGCCGTCGTCGCCCCGCTGTTCTGGGGAGCGGTCGCCGGGCTGCCCGGTCTGCTCGGTTACCGGGCGGCGAACACGCTCGACGCGATGGTAGGGCACCGATCACCGCGCTACGCCCGGTTCGGCACCCCGGCGGCCCGCCTCGACGACCTGCTCAACCTGGCCCCTGCTCGGCTGACCGGGCTGCTGACCGTGGCGGTCGCCCCGGTGGCCCACGGCGACCGGGGCCGGGCCTGGCGGGTGTGGCGGCGGGACCGTAACGACCATCCCAGCCCCAACGCCGGTCAGTGCGAGGCGGCGATGGCCGGGGCGCTCGGTGTCCGGCTGGGTGGCCGCAACGTGTACTCCGGCCGGACCGAGGCCCGCCCGTTCCTCGGTGACGGGCCCCGCCCCGAGGCACGGCACCTGAAGCGGGCCGCCCGGATCTCCGGTGCGGTCGGCCTCGCCGCTCTCGGGGCGGCCGCCCTCTATCCGGTCACCGTCGGCCGGGCGGTCACCGCCCTCGGCCGGTACGCCTGGACCCGGTCCGCCCCACGCCGGACCGGCTGGTCCGACAGCCTGCGGCGCGGGCCCGGTCGACGCGGGTGAGCGGCGGGCTGCTCGTCGCCGGCACCACCTCCGACGCGGGCAAGAGCGTGGTGACCGCCGGGATCTGCCGGTGGCTGCACCGGCGTGGGGTGAAGGTGGCCCCCTTCAAGGCGCAGAACATGTCGAACAACTCGGCGGTCGTGGTCGGGGCCGACGGGTCCGGTGGCGAGATCGGGCGGGCGCAGGCGATGCAGGCCGCCGCCTGCGGGGTCGCCCCGGACCTGCGGTTCAACCCGGTGCTGCTCAAACCCGGCACTGACCTGGCCAGTCAGGTGGTGCTGCTGGGTGAGGCCGTCGACATCGTCACCGCCGACAACTTCGGAAGCCTCCGGCCCCGGCTCGCCGAGACCGCCTGGGCGGCCCTGGACGAGCTGCGGACCGCGTACGACGTGGTGATCTGCGAGGGGGCCGGGAGCCCCGCGGAGATCAACCTCCGGGCCGGGGACTACGTGAACATGGGGTTGGCCCGGCACGCCGGCCTGCCCACCGTCGTGGTGGGCGACATCGACCGGGGTGGCGTCTTCGCCGCCATGTTCGGCACTGTCGCGTTGCTCGAACCGGCCGACCAGGCGCTCGTCGCCGGATTCGTGATCAACAAGTTCCGGGGCGATCTCGGGCTGCTCCAGCCGGGGCTGGACATGCTGCACCGGGTCACCGGCCGTCCCACGTACGGTGTGCTCCCCTGGCACCTGGACCTCTGGTTGGACGCCGAGGACTCCCTCGCCTACGGCCGGGTGCTCGGACGGCCCGCCGCCCCCCGTGGCACCGAGTGGCTGGACGTCGCGGTGGTCCGGCTGCCCCGGATCAGCAACGCCACCGACGTCGAAGCCCTCGCCACCGAGCCCGGGGTACGCGCCCGGCTCACGGTGGAACCGGCCGAGTTGGCCGACGCCGACCTGGTCGTCCTGCCCGGCTCCAAGTCCACAGTCGCCGACTTGGCCTGGCTCCGGCAGACCGGCCTCGCCGACGCTGTCCACGCCCACGTGGCGGCCGGTCGACCCCTGCTCGGCATCTGCGGCGGCTTCCAAATGCTCGGCGACGCCCTCCACGATCCGGTGGAGAGCCGGCAGGGCAGCGTGCCGGGGCTGGGACTGCTCCCCGTCGAGGTCACCTTCGATCCGGTGAAGACCGTCCGCCGCTCGGTCGGCACCGCCGACGCCGACCCTGGCGTCCCCGTCCACGGCTACGAGATCCACCACGGCCGCGTCACCGCCGCCGACCCGGCGCTACCACCCCTGCTCAGGTACGCCGACGGCACCGGCGAGGGAGCGGTACGCGGCCCCGTGTCGGGCACCCACTGGCACGGCGCCTTCGAGTCCGACGAGTTCCGCCGCCGGTTCCTCGTCGACGTCGCCCGGCAGGCGGGCCGCACCGGCTTCCGCCCCGCCCCGGACACCTCCTTCGCCGCCGTCCGGGAACGTTCCCTGGACCTGCTCGGCGACCTGGTGGAGGAACACCTCGACACCACAGCGCTCTGGCAGCTCATCGAGTCCGGCCCACCGGCCGACCGCCCCTTCGTCGCCCCCGGCGCCCCACCCCTCTGACCTCCGCCTTCGGCCCTGCCGACGACGCCGTCGAGGCTTCGCCCTTTCGCGAGGATCTTGGTGGATTCTGGCCCCTCCAGGGGCCGATTCCTCCCGAGATCTGTCGGGCCGCTGCTCCGCGAGGTGGTGAGGTCTGGCGGTCAGGGGTGGTGGGGTCGAGGGTGGGTCAGTAGCGGATGTCGGCGGGGTTGTCGGAGAGGGGCAGCCCGGCGGCGAGCCAGCCCTGTACCCCGCCGATCATGTCGGTCGCCCGGTGCAGGCCGAGGGCGCGGAGCCCGGCGGCGGCCAGGCTGGAGCTGTAACCCTGGCGGCAGACCGTGATGATCATGCGGTCGTACCCGGTGGCCTCGGGGATCCGCCAGGCGCTGGCCGGGTCGAGCCGCCACTCCAGCACAGTCCGGTCGACAACGATCGCGCCGGGGAGGTTCCCCTGTGCGCGCCGCTGTCCGTCGGTCCGGGTGTCGATCAGGAGCGCACCGGCCCGGACCGCCTCGACGGCCTGGTGCGGAGTGAGCCGGCGCATCCCGGCACGGGCCTGTTCCAGCAGGGCGTCCACGCCCGGACTCATCACGTCATGCGGCACCACTCGATGATGCCGCTCCCGGCCCTGTCGCAGGTCGGGAACAGCCCGCTCAGCTCCCGCGATCACGCGAACGGGGACGCGATCACGTGAACGGGGACCGGTACGTCGGTGGCACCGACAGATCTTGGAAGACCCGGTACCGCTCCGGGGGTCGACGCAGGCCCTACCGTTGCAGAGGTGACGGTGGCCGTGGTCGAGGCGTACGCCGATCTGGCGCAGCGGGTGCTGGCCGGGCCGGCGCGGTTGGGGCGTACCCGACTGGTGGCGGTGGACGGGCCGAGCGGCGCGGGCAAGAGCGTGTTCACGGCGCGGCTCGCGGAGGCCCTGACCCCGCTCCTCGGCGACGACCGGCCGCCGGTGGTGCACACCGACGACCTGCTCGACGGCTGGGACGACCAGGTGACCTTCTGGCCTCGACTGGAGGCGACGGTGCTGGCGCCTCTGCGGGCGGGCCGACCGGGGGAGTACCGCCGGTACAGCTGGGTGCGCCGGGAGTTCCTGCCCCGGCCGGTGCCGGTGCCGGTGGCACCGGTGCTGCTGGTCGAGGGGGTCAGCGCGGCGCGGCGCGTCGTCGCGCCGGAGGTGACCCTCGCCGTCTTCGTCACCGCACCGGCCGGGCTCCGGTCGACCCGGGCGGTGGCTCGGGACGGCCCGGGGATCCTGCCCGAGCTGCGGGCCTGGCATGCGGGGGAGGCGGCGCACTTCGCCGGGGACCGTATCGAGCAGCGGGCCGACCTGGTGGTCGACGGGGCACCGGGGTTCCCCCACGACCTCCGGCGGTACTACGTCCGTCGCCGGTGACCGGCGGCCCGTGCCCGTCGTCGGGGTGACCTGCGCAGCGGGTGGTGGCGCGGTCCGGGCGGGGCCGCCGAATGGACGCTGTGGCCCAGGTAGGGCACGATGCGGTACAAGGACGGCCGCGCCGGTCCGCCGGGGTGAGCCACAGCCACCGATCGAGCGGGGGAGTCCACAATGGCACCCGGAGACGCGCCGGCGCGACGCCGGATCGCACTGACCGGAATCAGCTCACGAGCCTGGGAGCACCCGGCCGACCGGGGTGCCCTGGTCGCGCTGCGGGAGCTGCGTGGCTTCGACGACGTGGTCAAGTCGTTCTTCGGGGTGTGGAACGAACGCGGGTTCCGGTTGTCGTACCTGGCCACCGGGATCCGGGTGGACCACAGGCAGTTCCCCGAAGTGCACCAGCGGTACGCCGAGGCGGCCGCCGCACTGGACGTACCGGAGCTGCCCGAGCTGTTCGTGACCCAGTCGCCGTGGCTGAACGCGGAGGCGATCGGGCTGGAACGGCCGTTCATCGTGGTCAGCTCGGCCTGTGTGCAGCAGCTCGACCCCGACGAACTGCGGTGCCTGCTCGGTCACGAGCTGGGACACGTGGGCAGCGGGCACGCCGTCTACAAGACGATCCTGGCGATCCTCACCCGGTGGGCGGCCAACCTGAACTGGCTGCCGGTGGGGGCGGTGGCGCTCCGGGCGATCATGGCGGCGATGCTGGAGTGGTGGCGTCGGGCGGAGCTCTCCGCCGACCGGGCCGGTCTGCTCGCCGGACAGGATCCGGCCGCCGCGCTGCGGTTGCTGATGAAGCTCGCCGGGGGTGGTGACCTGTCCCAGATCGACACCACCGCGTTCCTTGAGCAGGCCGCCGAGTACGAGGGCGGTGGCGACCTGCGCGACAGCCTGCACAAGCTGCGGATGACGGCGGGGAGCACCCATCCGGTGCCGGTGGCCCGGGCGGCGCAGCTGCGGCAGTGGGTCGACTCCGGGGCGTACGGGCGGGTGTTGGCCGGGGAGTACCCGCGCCGGGCCGACGACTCCACGGCCCGGGTCTCGGAGGAGATCAAGGCGGCGGCGCAGGCGTACCGGGAGGAGTTCGCCCGCTCGACGGACCCACTCGTCGGTCTGCTGCGACGGGTCGGTGAGGGCGCCGACGACCTGGGGTCGTGGGTGGGTGGCGCGGCCGACCGGGCGCGATCCTGGCGGGACGCGGCGACTGCGGCCACCGACGCGCAGCGGTCCGGCGGGTGGCCGGGGGACGGCCGTAACGGCTCCGGCGGGGAGGGATCGCAGCGGCCGACCGGGTGAGGTCGGCCTACGATCTCGGCCATGACCACTGCCACCATGTCCGACGCCGAGGTACGCGCCGCCGTCGAGCGGGAGCTGCCCGGCGTCCGGGCCGACCTCGAACGCCTCGTCCGCATCCCGGGTGTCGCCTTCGACGGCTTCGACCACTCCCACGTGGAACGCTCCGCCGACGCGGTGGCCGAGTTGTTGCGCGGTTGCGGCCTCCAGGTGCGGATCGTGCGCTCCGGCGGCCAACCGGCGGTGATCGGGACCCGTCCGGCCCCACCCGGAGCCCCGACGGTGATGCTGTACGCGCACCACGACGTCCAGCCGGTCGGGGACCGCGCCCGGTGGGAGTCGGACCCGTTCGAGCCGGTCGAGCGTGACGGCCGGCTCTACGGGCGGGGCGCCGCCGACGACAAGGCCGGGATCATGGCGCACGTCGCGGCGTTGCGGGCCTTCGGCGACGCCCTTCCGGTCGGGGTGGTCCTCTTCGTCGAGGGGGAGGAGGAGTACGGCTCCGAGTCGTTGGAGCGGCTCCTCGCCGAGCACCGGGACCTGCTCGCCGCCGACGTGATCGTCATCGCCGACTCGGTCAACTGGGACGTCGGGGTGCCGGCGTTGACCACCTCGCTGCGCGGGATCGTCAACTGCTTCGTGGAGATCCGTACCCTCGACCAGGCGGTGCACAGCGGCATGTTCGGCGGGGCCGTGCCGGACGCGTTGACCACCCTGGTCAGGTTGCTGGCCACCCTGCACGACGACGCCGGTGACGTCGCCGTCGAGGGGCTCTCCGTCGGGGCCGGTGCTGCCGTCGACTACCCGCAGGAGCGGTTCCGGGCCGAGGCCGGGCTCGTCGACGGCGTGCAGTTGATCGGCACCGGGCGGATCACCGACCGGATCTGGACCCGGCCGGCCGTGGCGGTGATCGGCATCGACGCCCCACCCACCGCCGAGGCGCCCAACGCCCTGGTGCCCGCGGCCCGGGCCAAGATCAGCGTACGGCTCGCCCCGGGGGACGATCCGAAGCGGGCGTACCGGGCGTTGCAGGAGCACCTGGAGCGGCACCTGCCCTGGGGTGCCCGCCTCGACGTGGTGGCCGAGCATGCCGGGGACCCGTGCGCGATCGACGCCTCCGGTCCGGCCTTCGACGCGGCCCGGTCGGCGTTCCGTACCGCCTGGGACGGCACCGACGCCGTCGACATCGGTATCGGCGGTTCGATTCCGTTCATCGCCACCTTCCAGGAGATGTTCCCGCAGGCGGCGATCCTGGTGACCGGGGTGGAGGACCCGCACTCCCGGGCGCACGGCCCGAACGAGAGCCTGCACCTGGGGGAGTTCGCCAGGGTCTGCCTCGCGGAGGCACTGCTGCTGTCCCGGCTGGCCGACGGTACGGATTCGGTGTCGGAATCGTAACGACCACCCCGACGTGCGGCTTTACGGCGTGTCGTGGTCCCGGATGGACTAGGGTTTCGAACATGAGTACGAACGAGGTGATGGTGCGGCTGGAAGCCGCCGTCAGTGCTCTGGGGGACGTCTCCGTCTCCGCGTGGCCGGAGGCCACGCTCAGGGAACAGCTCGGGGAGCTCTCCACCGCACTGGTCGCGCTGGACGCGTCGCTGTCCCGGGTCGCCGACGAGGTCCGCGCCCGGGGTCTGCGCATCGAGGAGCCCGTCTCCGCCTGACCGGGCCTGCGCCCCGCCGGGGATCGGAGACGAGAGTGGGCCCGGGTCGGTGGCGGCAAACACCGACCCGGGCCACTCTGCACCGATCCGACGCGGGGTCCGCACCGGCTAGACGCGGGCCTTGATCGATCCCGTGCGGGTCTGCACCATCCCGACGCCGGGACTTCTCATCCCAAGGCCGCAGGTTCGAATCCTGCCGCGCCGGGCTGCACCCATTCGATGCGGGCAAACCCTGACAACGGCCGGCGTCGGCGGCGTCGGCTGGCAGGATGAACCCGTGCGGTTCATCGACCTGGCAGCCACCTCCGTCGCCGTGACGGCCACCAGCGGCCGACGGGCCAAGGTGGAGTTGCTGGCGGCGACGTTGCGGGACCTGGCCCCGGCGGAGGTGCCGGCCGGTGCCGGTTACCTCGCCGGGGAGCTGCGGCAACGGCAGACCGGGGTGGGCTGGGCGAGTCTGCGGGACCTGCCGCCACCGGCCGCCGAACCGACCCTCACCGTGATCGAGGTCGACGCCCTGGTCGACGAGATCGCCGACGTGCGCGGCAGCGGCTCGCAGGCCCGACGTCGGTCCCTCCTCGGTCGGCTCTTCGCCGCCGCCACCGCCGACGAGCAGCGGATGCTTGTCGGGCTCTTCAGCGGCGAACTGCGCCAGGGTGCCCAGTCGGGGCTGCTCGCCGAGGCGGTGGCCCGCGCTGCGGGGGTCCCGGTGGCCGATGTCCGACGGGCGCTGCTGCTCGCCGGTGACCTGCGTACCGTGGCGGTGGCCGCGTTGACCGGCGGAGCGGGGGCACTGGCCGGGTTCAGTCTGCGGGTGGGCCGTCCGCTGGCCCCGATGCTGGCCCAGAGCGCCCCGTCGGTGGACGCCGCGCTCGCCTCGACGGGGACCCCGGCGGTGGTCGACGTCAAGCTCGACGGGATCCGGGTCCAGGTGCACCGGTCCGGGTCCGAGATCGCGGTCTTCACCCGTAGCCTCGACGACATCACCGCCCGGGTTCCCGAGGTGGTCGCCGCCGTCCGGGCGCTCCCCGCCCGGGAGATCGTCCTCGACGGGGAGGCGATCGGCCTCGACGAGACGGGTCGGCCACTGCCGTTCCAGCAGACCTCCAGCCGGGCGGCCCGTCGCGCCACCGCCGGCCGCTCCTCGGCCGCCGACGGCGACGCGGACCCGGCCCGGACCGGTGACGCGACCCGGACCGGAGGCGCGGCCAGGACCCGCGACTCGGGCCAGACCGGTGACCCGGACCTCGCCGGTGACGCGGTCGAGGCCGGTGACCCGGACCTGGCCCCGGCCGACCGGGTGGACCTGGCGGAAGTCGGACCGTCACCGGCGGACGAGCCGGGCACCGGATCGCACGCCGCCGGTGCGGCCCAGGTCGCCCCGGCGGTGCGGTCCGCCGCCACCAGCACCGGGACGACGGTGCTGACGCCGTACTTCTTCGACCTGTTGCACCTCGACGGGGAGGATCTCATCGACCGTCCGGCGCGGGAACGCTGGTCGGCCCTCGCCGCCGCCGTCGACCCGGCCCTGCTCGTCGGCCGACTCACAGTCGAGGATCCCGAACAGGCGGGTCTGGCCTTCGCCGCAGCGATCGACGCCGGGCAGGAGGGGGTCGTGGTCAAGGCACCCGACGCCCCGTACGAGGCCGGTCGGCGGGGAGCCTCCTGGATCAAGGTCAAGCCCCGGCACACCCTCGACCTGGTGGTGCTGGCCGTGGAGTGGGGCAGCGGTCGACGCAAGGGATGGCTGTCCAACCTGCATCTGGGCGCCCGGGACCCGCACGGCGGTGACTTCGTCATGCTCGGCAAGACCTTCAAGGGGCTCACCGACGAGATGCTGCGGTGGCAGACCGAGCGGTTCCTCGCCCTCGCCGTCGAGCACGGCGACTGGGTGGTCCGGGTCCATCCCGAGCAGGTGGTCGAGGTGGCCTTCGACGGGGTGCAGACCAGCTCCCGCTATCCCGGTGGGATGGCCCTGCGGTTCGCCCGGGTGCTGCGCTACCGGACCGACAAGTCGGCCGCCGAGGCGGACACCGTCGACACGGTACGGGCGATCCACGCCGGGCGCCCCACCGCCTGAGCCCCGATCACCCGCCGGCCGTCGACCCCGCAGCCCGATCCGTAGGACGGGAGTCGGGTTCGGCGGCCCGGTCGGTCGGGCGGGGGTCGGGTTCGGCGGCGCGGTCGGTGGGGCCGGGGGTGACACCGGCGAGGCGACGGGCCTCCCGTCGGGCCACCCAGGCGTACCCGAACAGGGACATCACCGCGAACGTCCACCACTGCACCACGTACCCGAGGTTCTGCCAGTTGTTGGCGTGGCCGATGGGAACCGCCGTGAAACCGGGGTCGGCCGCCGGGGTCTGCTCGTCGACCAGCAGGTACGCCCCGAACACCGGGTACGGCAGCTCCTCGGCGAGCAGTGCCACGGCGATCCGACGGGTCTCCAGTCCACCGTCTCGGCGCTGCACCGCCGGGTTCCCGCTCTCGCTCTCGTGCACCCGGCCGACCACAGTCACCTCACCGGCGGGCAGTGGTGGCACGTCGGGGCGGGCGGTGGCACCCCCGGGTGCGGGTGGGATCCAGCCGCGGTTCACCAGGACGGCCGTCCCGTCGGCGAGCAGGAGGGGGGTGACGACCTCGTACCCGACCCGGCTCTCCGCGGTGCGACCCCGGACCAGGACGACGTTCTCCGGGTCGTAGCGGCCGGTGACGGTGACCCGGGCCCAGGTGTCCTCCACCGCCGGTCCGGGGCCTGCCGAACCCGCGCCGCCGGTGGGGACGGGGACCGCAGACGACAGCGGCACCGGGGTCGCCGTGAAGCCGGCGTCGATCCGCTCGTTGATCGCGCTGCGGGCCCGGTAACGGTCCAGCTGCCAGTTGCCGAGCTGCACCATGGCGTACGAGGCGACCAGCGTCAACGCGAGGATCCCCAGCCAGCGAGGGGTCAGCAGGAACCGGTACACAGGTTGAGGCTACCCCTCGGGCGCAGCGCCCCCGACGACTCCTCCGGCCACGGTGGGGGCGGTTGCCGACCCGGGTATCGTCACGCCCACGGTCCATCGGTGTCGGTCCTCGTCCTCCAGGTCCGTGCGCCGCCGGGGCCGCCGCGTACCCGTTTCGCCGGTCTGCCTGGGGCGTACCGTCGTCTACGAGGAGTCAGAGATGACCGTCGTGCCGCGTCTGGTGCTGAGTGCGCCTTCCTCGGGTCACGGTAAGACCGCCCTGGCTGTCGGCATGCTCGCCGCGTTCGCCGACCGGGACCTCACCGTCGCCGGTTTCAAGGTCGGCCCGGACCACGTGGACTCGGCCTACCTGGGGTTGGCCGCCGGTCGGCCGGGACGCAACCTGGACCCCCACCTGGTCGGTCCGCAGCGGATCGGGTCGTTGTTCGCCCAGGGGTCCGCCGGTGCCGGGTTCGCCCTGGTACAGGGCACCATGGGGCTGTACGACAGCGTCAACGGCCAGCCCGAGGCGGAGTCCACCGCCGCCGTGGCCGCCGCCCTGCGCAGCCCGGTGGTGCTGGCTGTCGACGTGTCCTCGATGGGGCAGTCGGTAGCGGCCCTGGTGCACGGCTTCCGCGCGTACGACGAGCAGGTCTGGCTGGGTGGGGTGATCCTCACCCAGGTCGCCTCCCGTCGCCACGAGTCCCTGCTGCGCGACGCGCTCGACGACATCGGGGTGCCGGTCTACGGTGCGCTGCGCCGACACGAGCTTCCCCCGGTCCTGCCGTCCCGGCGGCACGGGGTGGTCCCGGTGGTCCGCCGCGACGCCGAGGCGATCCGGGCGGTACGGCGGTTGGGCGAGGCGGTGGCGGGCACCGTCGACCTGGACCGGCTGCTGGTCCTGGCCCGGTCGGCGCCCCCGCTGACCGCCGACCAGCCGACCGCCGGGGTCGTGGCCGTCGGGGATCGGCCGACGGTGGAGACGGACCCCGCCGACGAGGCCCCGACCACGCCCGTGGTGACGCTGGGCGGTGTCGGACCGGTGGTGGCGGTGGCCGGGGGACCGGGGGGCAGTTACAGCCATCCGGAGACCGTGGAGCTGCTGCGGGCCGCCGGGGCCGAGGTGGTGGTCCTCGACCCGTTGTCCGACGAGGGATTGCCGACCGGCACCCGGGCGCTCGTCGTCGGGGGCGGGTTGCCCGAGTCGTACGCCGACCAGTTCTCCGCCAACCGTCGGCTCTGCATCGCGGTGGCGGAGCTGGCCCGTACCGGTCGGCCGGTGATCGCCGAGGGGGCCGGGCTGATCTGGTTGGCCCGCGAGCTGGACGGGTTGCCGATGTGCGGGGTCCTCGACGCTGTCGCCACCCGCCGGGAGGGCCTGGTCGTCGGCTACCGGACGGCGACCGCGACAGTCGACAGCGTGGTGGCGGGTGCCGGGGCCACGGTGGTGGGCTACAAGCAGCACAGCGCGGTGTTGACCCCCCGTGCCGGGCAGAACTCGGCCTGGACCTGGGAGGGCGGGTCTCCCGAGGGGTTCGTGTGGCGGGGTGTGCACGCCTCCCAGTTGACGGTGCACTGGGCCGCCGACCCCGGGATCGCCACCCGGCTGGTCGCGGCGGCCGGGACCGCTGTCCGCTGACCCGCCCGGCCCGGACGGCACGGGCGGGTCACCAGAAGGTCGGCCGGCACCCGGTCGGGTCAGCCGACGACCGGGAGCCACCCGGCTGGGTCAGCCGACGATCTGGTCCGACGGTGGGGTGAACTGGCGTACCGGCTGTCCCTTCAACGCCTCGCGCAGGGTCCGGGACACCGCCTCGATGGGGATCTGCGACTGTCCGTCACCCACCGCGTTGAACGGATTGTCCGGGTCGGAGATGAAGCTCGCCGCCGCCAGCTCCGGGGTGTATCCGACGAACCACGCCGACCTGGTGCTGTCAGTGGTACCGGTCTTGCCGGCGACCGGTCGGCCGACCGTACCCCGGACGCTGTCGGCGGTGGACCACCCGCCGCAGCCCCCCTTCGCCGGGGTGTCCCCGGTGGGGCAGCGGGCGGCGTCGGTGGCGGCCCGGGCCGCGTCGGCGCTCACCACCTGTCGGCAGCGGGGCTTGGCGACCTCCCGTTCGATGCCGGAGACCGTCGAGTACATCGTCGGGGTGCCGTCCCGGTCGGTGATGGTCTGCACCGGCATCGCCTCGCAGTACCGTCCGTCGGCGGCGATCGCCGCGTAGGCGTTCGCCATCTCCAACGGGGTGGCGTCGGAGACGCCGAGGGTGAAGGCACCCCACTGCTTGGCGTGCTCCGGGGAGGCGTGTTTGCGGTCGACGTCGGTCCGCCAGCGCAGGCCGAGCTGTTCGGCGAGGCGGACCGAGGTGTCCGCGCCGACCCGTTCCTCAAGCCACACGAAGTACGTGTTCACCGATTTGCCGAACCCGGACCACATGGTCTGGGTGCCGGTCATCGCCCCGCTGGCGTTCGAGGGGGCCCACCCGTCGTAGATCTCCGACCGGTAGCGGTGCGGCGCGTCGAAGGTGGTGGACAGCGGCATCCCGGCGTTGAGCGCGGCGAGCATCGGGAACATCTTGAACGTCGACCCGGCCTGGTATCCGGGCAGGTCACCCCCGCCGAGCAGGGGCGCCACCGTGTTGGGGTAGTTCGCCTTCACCTTCGGCGAGGCCTCCGGGTTGGAGGTGGGCGGGTTCTCGTCCAGGTTGAGGGAGTACGTCCGGTTCACCGCCATCGCCTTGACCCGTCCGGTGCCGGGTTCGGCCACCACGATGCCGTTGGCGAAGGGGCTGCCGGTCCGGTCCTTCGACCCGACGTTGTTCTCCGCCGCCTCCTGGACCTTGGGGTCGAGGCTGAGCACGATCCGGTAGCCGCCCCGGCGCAGCTTGTCCATCCGTTCCATCCGGCTCTCGCCGAACGCGGGCTGCGAACTCCACCAGTTCTTGAGGTAGTCGCAGGCGAAGCCCCAGCTGTTGTACTCCTTGGGGATGGCGGCGCAGTCGTTCGGCGGGTCTGTCAGCTTCAGCCGGATCGGTTCGCGTTTCATCGACTCCACCTCGTCCGGGGCGAGGTAGCCGAGGTCGGCCATCCGTTGCAGGACGTAGTTGCGTCGGTCGGTGGCGTCCTTGCGGTCGGAGCTGGCCGGGTCGTACTGGGACGGGGACTTGACCAGTCCGGCGAGGGTGGCCGCCTCGATCGGGCTGAGGTTGTTCGGGGTCTTGGAGAAGAAGATCTCGCTGGCCGCGTAGATGCCGTACGCCCGGTGGCCGAAGTACGCCGAGTTGAGATAGCGCTCCATGATCTCCGGTTTGGTCAGCTCCTTCTCCAGGTCGATGGCCATCCGCATTTCCTTGATCTTGCGAAGGCTGGTCTGCTGGGTGGCCTCCTGGACCTCCTGCGGGGTTGTCGCGCTGTCCCGCAGGGCCATCCGGACGTACTGCATGGTGAGGGTGGAGGCGCCCTGGGACACCCCGTTGGAGCGGGCGTTGGCCACGAAGGCCCGGGCCACCCCCTTCGGGTCGACGCCCCCGTGCTGGTAGAAGCGGGAGTCCTCGGCGGCCACGATCGCCTGCTGGATGTTCGGCGACATCTCCGACAGCTCGGTGTACTGCCGGTACTCCTCGTAGAACATCGTCAGGAGGGTCTTGCCGTCCGGGGCGTACAGGTACGAGGTCTCGGCGGGCAGGGCGGTGCTGAGCAGCTTGGTCTTGGCCTCCACGGCGTGTGCGGTGGCCTTGGCGCCGATCCCGGTCGCGGCGGCCAGTGGGTATGCGAGGGCGGCGACGACGAGGCCGGCGATGAGCCCGGCGCGCAGGAGTGGGACGAGGCGGTCGGCAACGGCGAGGGGTCGGTTGGTCACGGCCCGAAGTTATGACATTTCCGATACGTGCATGAGAAATATTCATAAACGAGTGTGTGGTGACGCGCCACACGCCGGGATCGGCTGTCCCCGGGGGCGGCTTCCCGGCAGGATCGCGAGCATGCCCGGTCAGTTGGACGCAGCGATCGACCCCGATCTCGGTCACCACGGCGACGTCGAGGCGACCGAGGGCCTGGTCGACCTGGCCGTCAACGTCCGCCGCGCCCCCGCGCCCCCCTGGCTGGCCGACCCGATCGCGGCCACCCTCACCGACCTGGCCCGCTACCCCGACCCTCGACCGGCCCGCGCCGCCGTGGCCGCCCGGCACCGTCGCCCCCCGGAGGAGGTCCTGCTCACCGCCGGGGCCGCCGAGGGCTTCGTGCTGCTCGCCCGCGCCCTGTCCGAGGTACGCCGCCCGGTCGTGGTGCATCCGCAGTTCACCGAGCCGGAGGCGGCGCTGCTGGCCGCCGGGCACCGGGTGGACCGGGTGCTGCTCGACCCGGCCGACGGGTTCCGCCTCGACCCGACCCGGATCCCCGCCGACGCCGACCTGGTCGTGATCGGCAACCCGACGAACCCGACCTCGGTCCTGCACCCCGCCGCCGGGCTGGCCGCCCTGGCCCGGCCGGGCCGGGTCCTGGTGGTCGACGAGGCGTTCGCCGACACCACGGTCGTCCCCGGCGTCGACGGGGAACCGGAGTCCCTGGCCCATCGGCGCGACCTGCCCGGCCTGGTGGTGGTCCGCAGCCTGACCAAGACCTGGGGGCTGGCCGGGCTGCGCATCGGATACCTGCTCGGCGAGGCGCCGCTGCTCACCCGGCTGGCGGCCGCCCAACCCCTCTGGGCGGTGTCCACCCCGGCCCTGGCCGCCGCCACCGCCTGCGCCGGCCCGGCGGCCGTCGCCGCCGAACGCGCCATCGCCGTCGACCTCGCCGCCGACCGCGACCACCTGGTGGCCCGCCTCGCCGGCCTGCCCGGGGTACGCGTCGCGGGCCGCCCGGCCAGCGCCTTCGTTCTGATCTCCCTGCCCGGGGCCGACCGGATCCGGATCCGGCTACGGGAGCAGGGCTGGGCGGTACGCCGGGGCGACACCTTCCCCGGCCTGGGCCCCGACTGGCTGCGGGTGGCGGTCCGTGACCGGTCGACGAGCGACGCGTTCATCGAGGTGCTGACGGGAATCCTGGAGGCGTGATGCTGGAGAACACGATCGCGGCGATCGGGCCGCTCGACGAGTCGGCGATGCGGGCCGCCCGGGAGCGGCAGAGCCGCCTGACCAAGCCGGTCGGGTCGCTCGGCGCACTGGAGGAGCTCGCCGTCCGCCTCGCCGGACTGGCCGGCGACTGTCCGCCGCCCCTGCCCGAACCGGCCGCAGTGGCGATCTTCGCCGGTGACCACGGGGTGCACGCCCAGCAGGTGACCCCGTGGCCGCAGGAGGTCACCGCCCAGATGATCGGCAACTTCCTGGCCGGTGGGGCGGTGGTCAACGCCTTCGCCAGGCAGGCCGGTGCCTCGGTCACCGTCGTCGACGTCGGCGTCGCCACCCCCCTCGCGGGCGGGGTCCCCGCCGACCCGGCGCCGGAGGGCGCCACCGGTGCCGGGCTGCCCCGCCCCCGGGCGGAGAAGGCCGGTCCGCCCCGGCTGGTCGCGGCGAACGTCCGGCCGGGCACCCGGGACATGACTGTCACCGCCGCCCTCACCCGCGACGAGGCGCGCAGCGCGGTGGAGATCGGGGCCCGGGTCGCCGACGACCTGATCGACGGGGGGGCCCGGATCCTGCTCACCGGGGACATGGGCATCGGCAACACCACCCCCTCCGCCGCCCTGATCGCCGCGTTCACCGGCGTCGACCCGGCGGAGACGACGGGCCGGGGAACCGGGGTCGACGACGCGACGTACGACCGGAAGGTGTCAGTGGTCCGGGCCGCCCTGAGCCGACACCGACCCGACCCGACCGACCCGCTGGGGACGCTCGCCGCCGTCGGCGGCCTGGAGCACGCCGCGCTGGCCGGGCTGATCCTGGCCGCCGCCGCCCGCCGGACCCCGGTCCTGCTGGACGGGGTGATCGCGGTCTCCGCCGCCCTCGCGGCGGCGGCCTTCGCCCCGGCGGCGGTCGGCGCGATGGTCGCCGGGCACTGCTCGGCCGAACCCGGTGCCCGGGTCGCGCTGCGTCACCTGGGTCTGGACCCCCTGATCGACTTGGGCCTGCGGCTCGGCGAGGGCACCGGGGCGCTGCTGGCCCTGCCGGTGGTCACCGGTGCGGTGCGGGTCCTGCACGAGGTGGCCACCTTCGACTCCGCGGGGGTGGCCGAGAAGGGTCCCGGGAACGGGGTGGAGGGAACGTGAGCACCAATCCGTACCCCCTCGGGCTTCGGCTGGCCGGTCGACGCGTGGTGGTGGTGGGTGGGGGAGCGGTGGCCACCCGCCGGGTGCCCGCCCTGCTGGACGCCGGGGCGGACCTGCTTCTGGTCTCCCCCCTGCTGACCCCCGCCCTGCAGACCCACGTCGACGCGGGGCGACTGCGGTGGGCGGCCCGTCGGTTCGTGCCGGCCGACCTCGACGACGCCTGGTTGGTCCAGGTGGCCGTCGACGACCCGGTCGCCGCCGAGTCGGTGAGCGCGGCGGCACACGAACGCAGGATCTTCTGCGTCCGGGCCGACGACCGTTTCGCCGCCAGCGCCTGGACCCCGGCGGTCACCCGCAGCGGCCCGGTCACCGTCGCCGTCCTCGGCGGCGGGGACCCCCGGCGCGCGATGCAGACCCGCGATGCCATCCGTGACCTGCTCGGTGCGGGAAAGAGCCCCCTGCCGACGCCACCTGTGGAGCGGGTCGCCCCTGCCGGCACCCCGGACTCCGGCGACGACGACAGCCCCCGACCGGTGGGGCGGGTGTCGCTGGTCGGCGCCGGTCCCGGTGACCCCGAGCTGATCACTGTCAAGGGCTGGCGGCTGCTCACCGAGGCGGAGGTGGTGGTCGCCGACCGGCTGGTGCCCGGTCTGCTCCTGGACGAGCTGCGCCCCGACGTCGAGTTGGTGGACGCGTCCAAGATCCCCTACGGGCCGTCGCGGACCCAGGAGGAGATCAACGAGATCCTGGTCGACCGGGCCCTCGCCGGTCGTACCGTGGTCCGACTCAAGGGCGGGGACCCGTACGTCTTCGGACGGGGCGGCGAGGAGGTGCTGGCCTGCGCGGCGGCCGGCGTACCGGTGACTGTGGTGCCCGGGGTGAGCAGCGCGGTCGCCGTGCCGGCGGTGGCCGGTGTGCCGGTCACCCACCGCGGGGTGGCCCACGAGTTCACAGTGGTCTCCGGGCATCTCGCCCCGGACTCACCCGCCTCCCTGGTGAGCTGGCCGGCGTTGGCCCGACTCCGCGGCACCCTGGTGATCCTGATGGGGTTGAAGAACCTGCCCGCGATCGCCGACACGTTGACCCGCAACGGCCGAGACCCGGCCACCCCGGTCGCCGTGATCCAGGAGGGGACCACGCCCGGCCAACGGAGTCTGCGGGCCACCCTCGCCACCGTCGCCGCCGAGGTGCGCGCCGCCGAGCTGCACCCGCCGGCCATCGTCGTCGTCGGGGACGTCGTCACCACCCTCACCCCACCCGGGTAGAGACGACCACGGGGTCGGCGGTAGCGAGTACCGCCGACCCCGTGGTCGACACCGGTGGAGCTCAGGTGATGCGGTGGTTCACTGCTTGAGCATGTTGTCCAGCAGCATGGCGCAGCGGATCAGGCCGAGGTGGCTGTACGCCTGCGGGTGGTTGCCCAGCCCGCGCTCGGCGAGCGGATCGTACTGCTCGGGCAGGAGCCCGGTCGGACCCGCAGTGTCGATCATCTGCGTGAACAGCTCCTCGGCGTCGGTACGCCGACCGGTGCGCAGGTACGCCTCGATCAGCCACGCCGTGCAGATGTGGAAACCGCCCTCGCGGCCCGGCAGGCCGTCGTCCCAGTGGTACCTGTAGACGACCGGCCCGCTGCGCAGGTCCGCCTCGATCCGCAGGACGGTCGAGAGGAACCGGGGGTCGTCCCCGTCCAGCAGCCCGGAGAGGCCGATCCAGAGCGAGGACGCGTCCATGTCCTCGTGGCCGTACGCGACGCTGTACGCCTCGGCGTCGTCGTGCCAGCCGTTCTCCAGGACGTTGGTGCCGATCCGTTCGCGCAGCTCCACCCACTCCGGACGGTCCTCGCCGCCGTGTCGACGGACCACGTGCAGCGCCCGGTCCACAGTCATCCAGCACATCACCTTGGAGAAGATGTGGTGCCGGGGTGGGAGGCGGGCCTCCCAGATGCCGTGGTCCGGCTCGTGCCACCGGCGGCGGACCGCCTCGACCATGTTCTCCAGGACCCGCCACTCGGTCTCCCGGACCGAACCCCTGGCGTCGGCCACGGCGGCGATCAGGTCGGCGATCGGGCCGAACACGTCCAGCTGCAGCTGGTGGTTGGCCAGGTTGCCGACGCGTACCGGTCGGGAGCCGGCGTAGCCGGGCAGGGTGTCGATGACCGCCTCGGCACCCAGCTCGAACCCGTCCACGGTGTAGAGCGGGTGGAGCCGCTCGGGGTGTCCCCCGGTCCGCTCCACGCAGCCGTCCACCCAGCGCAGGAAGGCTTCGGCCTCGTCCAGGGAACCCAGGTCGACGAGCACCCGGGCGGTCATCGCGGCGTCGCGCAGCCAGCAGTACCGGTAGTCCCAGTTACGGACCCCGCCCAGCTCCTCGGGGAGCGAGGTGGTCGCCGCGGCGAGGATCGACCCGGTGGCCTCGTGGCAGAGGCCACGCAGGGTCAGGGCGCTGCGGGCGACCAGGTCGCGGGCGGTGGTCGGCAGCCGGAGCGACTCGACCCAGTCCTTCCACGGCTGTTCGGCCGCGACCTGCCGGTCGTGCAGGGACGTCTCGTGGTGGGCGAGGCTCTGCGTACCGAACCGCAGCTCCAGGGTGACCTGTCCGCCGGCTGCCGACAGGTCGACGGTCGCCTTGGCGGTCTCGTTGCCGCCGTGGTCGTCGACCTCCCACTGCACCCCGGGGGAGTAGAGCGCCACCGGCTCGTTCGAGCCGAGCACCAGCAGGCCGTCCCCGCCCGGTTCCAGCTGCACCGCCACCTGTCCGAACTCCGGCCGGGGGACGAACTCCAGGTTGACCCGACCCCGCCCGGTGAGCACCCGGACCAGGGTCGAGTCCCCGGAGATCACCGCCGGGCCGGGAGGCACCCCGTCGGAGGAGGGCCGGTCGAGCCAGTCGGTGACGGTCAGCCCGGACCAGCGGGTCTCCACGGTCATGGTGCCGGACCGGTACCGCTGACCCAGCGGGATCCCGCCCCGCTCGGGGGCGACGCTGAAGTGTCCGGCAGGACTGCCGCCGACCAGGTCGGCGAAGATCGCCGCCGAGTCCGGCTTGGGGTGGCAGAGCCAGGTGACCTTGGCTTCCGGGGTCAACAACGCCACCGTACGCCCGTTGGCCAGCATGGAGTGCCGCTCGATCGGCACCGCCCGCTCGCCGAAGAGCCAGTGGCGTCGGGTCTCCAGGAGCAGGGCGAGCGCGCGGGCGGCCTCGATCGGCTCGGCCACCCGGTAGTCGGCCTTGGTGTTCCCCGGGCCGATCTTGATGCCGACGTCGGGGCCCTGGAGGTTGCCGAACGCGTTCTCGTCGGTGACGTCGTCACCGATGAACAGCACCGCACTCGCCGAGAGCTGGGTGCGGAGCTGGTCCACGGCAGTGCCCTTGTGGGTGGCCACCACCGACAGCTCGATGACCTCCTTGCCCTGGGTGACGGTGACGTCCTCCCAGGTCGCGGGGCCGGAGCGGACCGCCTCCACGGCGGCGGCGGCGACCTGCGGGTCGACGCCCCGGGTGTGCACCGCGACGCTCGCCGGCTTGCGTTCCAGCCGGATGCCGGGGTGGGCGGCGGCGATCTCGCGCAGCTCGTCACGGAGCCGGGTCCGGACGGCGATCAGCTCGGGGGTGAGCCGCTCGACGAACCCGATGTCGAACTCGGAGCCGTGGCTGCCGACCAGGTGTACCTCGCTGGGCAGCCGGGAGAGGGCGGCGAGGTCGCGCAGGGCGCGACCGGAGACCACCGCGACCGAGGTCTGGGGCAGCGCGGCCAGGGCCCGGACCGCTGCCACCGACTCCGGCAGCGGAACGGCCTTGCTCGGATCCGCCACGATCGGGGCCAGGGTGCCGTCGTAGTCGCAGGCGACCAGGAGTTGCGGCACCCGGGCGATCCGCCCGATGGCCGACCGGAGGGCCGGATCGAGAACCCCGGAGGTCGGGGGTGCTGCTCCGTCGGTGACGGACGTGTTCACGCGACCTCCGTATCGGGCACGCCGAGCTCGGTGAGGAACGATTTCGCCCAGTGCCCCACGTCGTGGGTACGCAGGTGACGCTGCATGATCCGCATACGTCGCCGTGCCTCGGGCTTCTCTACGTGCACGGCCCGGAGCAGGGCGTCCTTGACCGCCTCCGGGTCGTGCGGGTTACACAGAAATGCCTGGCGCAGCTCGGTGGCCGCGCCGGCGAACTCACTGAGTACGAGGGCACCCGCGCTGTCGGTGCGCGCTGCCACGTACTCCTTGGCCACCAGATTCATACCGTCCCGCAGGGGAGTCACCATCATCACGTCGGCCGCGACGTACATCGCGGCCAGTTCACTGCGACTGTACGACTGATGCAGGTAATGCACGGCAGGCACGCCGACCCGGCCGAATTCACCATTAATCCGACCAACTTCACGTTCGACCTTGACCCGTAGTGCCTGGTAATGCTCGACCCGTTCTCGACTCGGGGTCGCCACCTGCACCATAACCGCGTCCGGAACTGTCAACTTTCCGTCAGCCAACAGTTCGCGGAAGGCCTTCAAGCGAAGCTCGATGCCCTTGGTGTAGTCGAGGCGGTCGACGCCGAGGATGATGGTCTTGGGATCGCCCAGCTCAGCGCGGATCTGCTTGGCCCGGGCCTGGATCGACGGCTCGGCGGCGAGACGCTCCATCTCGGCGACGTCGATCGAGATGGGAAAAGCACCGGCCTTGACCTGACGGCCGTCGACCTGGATCATCTGGCCCTCGTACCGGAGGCCGAGCAGGTGCCGGGCGAGCCGGACGAAGTTCTGCGCCGCCAACCGCTGCTGGAAGCCGACCAGGTCGGCACCGAGCAGACCGCGCAGCACCTCGGCGCGCTGCGGCATCTGCATGAACAGCTCGATCGGCGGGAACGGGATGTGCAGGAAGAAGCCGATCCGCAGGTCCGGACGCAGTTCCCGCAGCATCGCCGGTACCAGTTGGAGCTGGTAGTCCTGCACCCAGACGGTGGCCCCCTCGGCGGCCACCTCCGCCGCGGCCTCCGCGAACCGGGCGTTCACCAGCCGGTACGCCTCCCGCCACCGCCGCTTGTACGCCGGTGTCTCCACCGCGTCGTGGTAGAGCGGCCAGATCGTGGCGTTGGACTGGCCCTCGTAGTACCGCTCCAGCTCGTCGCTGCTGAGCGGGACCGGGTGCAGCCGGATGCCCTCCAGGTCGAACGGCTCCGGTGCGGCACCGGTGCCACCGGACCACCCCACCCAGGTGCCCCGGTGCTCGGCGAGCACCGGATGCAGGGCGGTGACCAGTCCACCAGGGCTGCGGCGCCATTGCCGCCCTTCGGGTGTACTCACCTCATCGACCGGCAGTCGGTTTGCCACTACGACAAAGGAGCTACGGACGGTCACGATCGGCCACCTCCGGCTGCTGACGGGTCCACCGCGATGAGCGTACTGAGCGTAGCTGCGGCGTCTGCCACCCCGTGCCGGACTTCCCTACCCGTCCCAAAGCCAGCTCAACCGGCATGGTGATCTCGCCGACAGGGCGCCGGAGACGGGTGGGGCCGAGGGCGGTACGCGACGCGCCGCGTACCGGCCGACCGGGGTGATGTGGGCGCAGGGGGCCGTACCTGTCAGGATTGACTGTGGCGTGCGCGCGCCCGGCTCCCGGCCGGCGGCGGCGGGCACGGATCATGGCCGGTTCTGACGGTGGGCGCAGGTGACGAACCCGCGCCGGTGCCCGCCGGCCCAGACGCAATCGACGGAGGTAGCCCGCACCGTGGCCCAGTACATCTACTCCCTCAAGCAGGCGCGGAAGGCGCACGGCGACAAGGTCGTGCTCGACAACGTGACGCTGGACTTCCTGCCCGGAGTCAAGATCGGTGTGGTCGGCCCGAACGGCGCCGGTAAGTCCAGCCTTCTCAAGATCATGGCAGGCGTGGACCAGCCGAGCAACGGCGAGGCCCGACTGATGCCCGGCTTCACCGTCGGGATGCTGGCGCAGGAGCCGCCGCTCAACGACGCCAAGACCGTTCTCGGCAACATCGAGGAGGCGGTGGCGGAGACCAAGGCCAAGCTGGAGCGGTTCAACAAGATCGCCGAGCAGATGGCCACCGACTACTCGGACGAGCTGATGGAGGAGATGGGCAAGCTCCAGGAGGAGCTCGACCACTCCGACGCCTGGGACGTCGACTCCAAGCTCGAACTGGCGATGGACGCGCTGCGCTGCCCGCCGCCGGACGCCGACGTCACCCAGCTCTCCGGTGGTGAGCGCCGTCGGGTGGCGCTGTGCAAGCTGCTCCTGGAGGCCCCCGACCTGCTCCTGCTCGACGAGCCCACCAACCACCTGGACGCCGAGAGCGTGCAGTGGCTGGAGCAGCACCTGGCCAAGTACGCCGGCACCATCCTGGCCATCACCCACGACCGGTACTTCCTGGACAACGTCGCCAACTGGATCCTCGAACTCGACCGGGGCCGGACCTACCCGTACGAGGGCAACTACTCCACCTACCTGGAGAAGAAGGCCGCCCGACTCGCCGTCGAGGGGCGCCGCGACGCCAAGATGAAGAAGCGGCTCTCCGAGGAACTGGAGTGGGTCCGCTCGAACGCCAAGGCTCGGCAGACCAAGTCCAAGGCCCGCCTCGACCGGTACGACGAGATGGCCGCCGAGGCGGAGAAGACCCGGAAGCTGGACTTCGAGGAGATCCAGATCCCGCCGGGCCCGCGCCTGGGCAACACCGTCATCGAGGCGAACGAGCTCACCAAGGGCTTCGGCGACCGGATCCTCATCGACGACCTGTCGTTCTCGCTGCCGCGCAACGGCATCGTCGGCATCATCGGCCCGAACGGCGTCGGCAAGACCACCCTGTTCAAGACGATCGTCGGGCTGGAGCAGCCCACCGACGGTGCGGTGCGGGTCGGCGAGACCGTCTCCCTGTCGTACGTCGACCAGAACCGGCAGGGCCTCGACGGTGACAAGACCGTGTGGGAGGTCGTCTCCGACGGGCTGGACCACCTCATGGTGGGCAAGGTCGAGATGCCGTCGCGGGCGTACATCGCCGCGTTCGGGTTCAAGGGGCCGGACCAGCAGAAGCCGACCAAGGTGCTCTCCGGCGGCGAGCGCAACCGGCTGAACCTGGCGCTCACCCTCAAGATCGGCGGGAACGTGATCCTGCTCGACGAGCCCACCAACGACCTGGACGTGGAGACCCTCTCCAGCCTGGAGAACGCCCTGCTGGAGTTCCCCGGCTGCGCCGTGGTCATCTCCCACGATCGGATGTTCCTGGACCGGGTCGCCACGCACATCCTGGCCTGGGAGGGCGACGACCAGAACCCGGCCAAGTGGTTCTGGTTCGAGGGCAACTTCGAGGCGTACGAGAAGAACAAGGTCGACCGTCTCGGCGCGGAGGCGGCCCGTCCGCACCGGGTGACCTACCGCAAGCTGACCCGTGACTGATCATGGCTGACCGGTTCGTCTACCACTGCACACTCCGCTGGTCCGACCTGGACGCGTACGGCCACGTCAACAACTCGCGCTTCCTCACCCTCTACGAGGAGGCGCGGGTGGCGCTGATGTTCGCCGGCGGCCGGGCGTGGGGGGTCGGCTCGTTCGCCGACGGGGTGGTCATCCGTCGGCACGAGGTCGACTACCTGCGCCCGGTCGACTACGCCCTCGGTCGGGCCACCGCCGACGCCGCCCCCACGGTCCGGATCGAACTCTGGATCGAGGAGATCAAGGCCTCCCGGTTCACAGTGGCCTACGAGTTGTACGACGGGGAGGTGCTGGCCAGCCGGGCCCGTTCGGTGCTGGTCCCGTTCGACCTGTCGCGGCAACTGCCCCGACGGCTCACCGAGGAGGAGCGGACGTTCCTGCTCGGCTACGCCGCCCCCACCGAGGGCGGGAGCGGCAGATGAGCGCCCCCGGCGGGGCCGGTACGGGCGGGACCGGTCCCACCGGCGTCGGGCCGGACGGGTCCGCCCCGTCCGGCGTCGACGTGGGGGCGGGAGGGCACGGGCTGACCGGAGTCGAGGACGCCGGTGCCTTCCTGGCCCGGCTGGTCCGGTTGGACCGGTCCGCTCCGGTACGGCTGCGGTCGACGGCCACGTCGGGTCGGACCGCCCTGTGGGGCCGGCTGCCGTGGGGGGTGCTCGTGGTCCGGACGGTGGCCGGGACCGGCCCCGCAGACGCCACAGTCGCCGCCGGGGAGCTGTTGGCCGCCCTGGAGAACCGCCGTACGGAGTTGCCCGCCCGTCGGGACGCCCAGTGGCGGTGGCCCCTTCCCCCCACCGGGAGCCGGGCGGTGGAGACGCTGCCCGCCGCCGAGGTCCGCCGGATCGCGGACGCGGCGGCGGGCACCCTGCGTACCGCCGCCGTGCACGGGGTGGGGGGCCGGGCGGTCGGGCAGCGGGTCCTCCGGGACGCCCTGCTCGACCACGTCCCGGTGGTGGTCACCCCCGACACGGGACCGGCGGAGCCGGTGGAGGTGTCCCAGCGACTGATCCAGGGGCTGGTCCGGATGGGCTTCCTGGGCTCCGCCGACGCCGATCCGGCCGGCGGGGTGGGGGTCCGGGCGAGTGGCCGATGGGTCGGCCTGGTGGGACCATTCGGCGCGGCCTGGTCGCAGAAGGTCGTCGATCTCGCCGTGACTCCGGTCCGGGCTCGTCCGTTCGGTTGACCCTCACTCGTTCTTCTGGGCTGGGGCTGCCGTTGGGGGGGTGCTTCAGCTCGGCTGTCCGGGTACCGTCCATCCTCGGATCCAACGCACCGTAGGCAGCTGGATCCGCTGGGGAGTGAGGTGCGCGAGCGATGCCGTGGTGGTCATGGCGCCCAGGTCCCGCCGACGGCGGTGGCCGGGAAACTCGAAGCGGGATCACAGTGGACGACAGCGTCCGGGTCGGACCGCCGTCCCCACGCACACCGGGGGACGCCTGCCCGACGACGGACCGGACCGCGATGACCGACATGCCGGTCACTGTGGAACCGGTGACACTGAGCCGGGTCTGCACCGCCCTGGACCGGCTCGACGTCCGTTACCTGGCCGACGGCGACGGCAACCTGCTCGCCATGTGGGAGCGGCACGCGGTGCTGGTGACGCTCGAAGGGCCGGAGGACGAGATCCTGGTGATGCGGGCACGTCCACACGCGACGGTCCCGCCGGACTGGGCCGACCGGGCCTATCGGGTGGTCAACGAGTGGAACCACACCCGACGGTTCTGCAAGGCGTACGTGGGGGACCCGACCGAGCGTGGGCAGCTACCGATCTACGCCGAACTCCAGGTGCCGCTCGGTGCCGGGACCCACGACGCGCTCCTGGTGGAGATGCTCGACTGTGGCGCGGCGGTGGCGACGACCTTCGTGGACTGGTTGCACGACGAGGGCGCCCTGCTCTGAGGCCGGCGGACCCGGTCCGGGTCAGGCCGGTCCGGCCGGGTCCTCCATCACGTTGACCATGAAGTACGCGGCCCGTTCCAGGTAGTCCCAGAGCGCGGCGGCCGCCTCCGGCGACAGGTCGAGCCGGTCGACCGCCCGGCGCATGTGGTGTAGCCAGGCGTCGCGCTCCACCGCCCCGATCCGGTACGGGGCGTGCCGCATCCGCAGCCGAGGGTGCCCCCGCTCGGTGGAGTACGTGTTCGGGCCACCCCAGTACTGCATCAGGAACAGCCGGAGCCGGTCCGCCGCCGGACCGAGGTCCTCCTCGGGATACATCGGCCGCAGCACGGGGTCGTCGGCGACGCCGGCGTAGAACTCGTCCACCAACGCACGGAAGGTGGGTTCGCCGCCGACCGCCTCGAAGAAGGTCACCTTCGGCTGGTCGGACTCACCTACGGGATTCACCGTTCCATCCTGCCAGGCGGGTTCCCGGCCCGGCCGCCGCCCACCGCCGGTCGGGCTGCGGGCTCGGTCACACCCGTACGCTCGGCCGGTGCGGCGCAGGTCCGACGTCCCGTGCCGTCGACGGGTCAACGCGGGCGGGCGTCGGTCCCCGCGGTGCTCCGGGTGGCGGGCGTTCCGGGCGGCCGGGCCGCCGGTGCGGTCCCCCGCTGACCGGTGGTCACCTCGTACCACGCCTGGGTCGGGGACCCGACCACCACCAGGAGCATGAGCACCACCCCGGCGACACTCCACACCCCGACCACCACCGGGATCGAGAACTGCTCCGCCAAAAGGCCCGTGACCAGGACCGCGATGCCCTGGATCACCTGGAGTCCGGTGGCCATCACGCCGAAGGCGCGGGCCCGGAAGCCGTCCGGCAGGGCCCGGACGAACAGGCCGTTGGCGACCGGGAGCAGTCCTCCGACCGCGGCTCCGCAGCCGGCGGCGAGCAGGGCGACCGCCAGTGGGGGCAGGTCGAACAGGGTGGGCACCAGCATCAGCGGCGCGGCGACCGCCAACGGGCGGATGAGGCGTACCCGGCGGGCGGGTCGGACCGCCCGACCGATCACGAGACCGCCGAGGATGAACCCGACCGGGTTGGCGGCCATGATGACCGCCTGGGCCACCCCGGCGTCCAGGTCGGTGCTGTTGCCCTCCCGGGCCCAGGCGGCGGCCAAGCCCTCCGGCACGATGGCGAAGAGCATGCTGCTGAAGACCAGCACGGCGATCGACCGCAGGACCGGGTCGCCGAAGACGAGTCGGAACCCCTCCCCGGTCTCCCGGAACAGGTGACTGCGGTGCGCGGAGGTCATCGCCGAGGGCCTGTCACGCACCCCGAGGCGGACCAGGGCTGCGGAGAGGGCGAAGGTGGCCGCGTTGGCCACCAGCGCGGCGGTCGGGTCGACCGCCGCGATGGCAGCACCGACGAGGTAACCCACCACCTGCGCGGCCTGGCCGACGCTGGCGTTCACCGACAGGCCGACCACCAGCCGGTCACCGGTGAGGATCAGCGGCATCAACGCGGAGCGGGCCGCCTGGCTGGGCGGATTGGCCAGGGTGGTGAGGAAGAGCAGACACAGGATCGCCCAGATCGGCATCCCGGGCACCGCCACCAGGGCGACGAAGACCATCCGGATGAGGTCGCAGGTCACCATCACCCGCCGGTACGGATACCGCTCGGCGACGGTGGCGAGCAGCGGCCCACCGATCAGCCAGGGCAGGAAGCTCACCGCGAAGGCGGCGGCGGAGAGGGCGACCGACTCGCTCTGCCGGTAGACCAGGACGGTGACGGCGGCCTTGGCGATGTAGTCGCCGACCCACGCCAGGGTGGTGGCGGTGAGGACCGCGCGGTATTCCCCCTGGGAGAACACCTCCCGGAAGGTCGCCGCCCGCTCCGTGGCAGGTCGCTCGTGGGACACCGGGGCCTCCATCACCCCGGCACCGTGAGGGACGGCGTGCCGCCGGGGAACCGTCGTCAGAGATCTACGGATCGGCGAGGATGTGATCACTCTCTGCCAGGATCGCTTCCGAATTCTGCCCGATCGTCTGACGACTGGCTAGGGTGAATGGCTTGATCGTCGCATCCCCGACTGAACGAACGGACGATACCCGAGGGGCCACCCGGGTTGCGACCCCTCGATATCTGGACAACCACAGCAGTTCGGGCGGCCCCTCCGGGGATCGGCTCGGTGTCCGCCCCGCAGCGGTCGGCCGCAGGGGTGCGCCCGAACGGACGTCGGGCCCGGTCACTCACGGTGGCCGGGCCCGGACGGTGGTGCTGTCGTACGGTCAGGTCGCCCCGCTCTGTCCGGTCGAGGCGGCCCCTCCGCCGCTCCCGCCCGTGGTGCCGGTCCCGCCCGTGGTGCCGGTCCCGCCGGTGGTGCCGGTCCCGCTCGTGGTGCCGCTCCCGCCGGTGGTGCCGGTCCCGGTGTGTGTGCCGCTGGTCCCGCCGGCCGTCGTGCCGGTCCCGCCGCTCACCGGGCCGGTGGTGCCCGTGCCGGCCGACGGATCCAGGGTGCCGGTACCGGCGTTCTCGCTGTTCCCGGTGGGGGTCGTGCCGGTGCCGGGGGCCGTGCCGCCTCGGGTGACGGGGGTGCTGCCGGGCCGGACCGCCGTCTCTGCGGGGCTGCCAGGGCGGACCGCCGTCTCGACTCCGTTGCCGGTGGGCAGACCGGGGAAGAACCGGGCCGCGGCGATCTTGGCGGTGATCCCCGAGTTCTCCAACGCCTCGGCCAGTCGTCGGCGCAGCTCCCGGGCGACCTTGAACTGACCGTCCGCCGTCGTCTTGACGGTGGTACGGATGACCGCCCCGTCCACTGTCATCTGCTCCACCCCCAGCACCTCGGGGGCCTCGACGATCTCCGGGGCGAGATCGGGGTCGACCGCCACCGACGCCGCAGCCGTCCGCATCACCGCTGCGGCCTCCTCCGTACCGGCGAATCCGATGGGCAGGTCGACGACGACCATCGCCCATCCCTGGCTCTTGTTGCCGACCCGGATGATCTCGCCGTTGCGGATGTACCAGAGCACGCCCCGGGCGTCGCGCACGGTGGTGACCCGTAGCCCGACCGCCTCCACCGTCCCGGTGGCCTCCCCCAGGTCGACGTTGTCGCCGACGCCGTACTGGTCCTCGATCAGCATGAACAGACCGGCGATCAGGTCCTTGACCAGGCTCTGCGCACCGAACCCCAACGCCACCCCGGCGATCCCGGCGCTGGCCAGCAGCGGTGCCAGGTCGAAGCTGAACTCCTTGAGCACCATCAGCAACGCGATGCCGAAGATGAACGCCGTCGCGAAACTGCGCAGCACCGAACCGATCGCCTGGGCCCGCTGTCGGCGGCGTTCCGGGATGAACTCGGTCGGATCGGCGCCGGCGGTGGGGATCCGCTCGCTCAACGGTCGCAGCAGGGTCGGCATGGAGGTGTCGGCGGTGGTCCGGACCAGCCTGTTGATCGCCCGGGCCACCAGGAACCGCAGGACCACTGCGACCAGGAGGATCAGGGTGATCCGCAGGGGCTTGAGCAGGATCCAGTAGCTGCCCTCGGCGAACCAACTGGAGTCGGTGGCCTCGAACACCGCCTTGCAGAGCGCGTCGTCGAGGCAGATCCCGGAGGGCTGGCTCTCCTGCGGCTCCGGCTCCGAAGAAGGAGAGGGGACGGGAGAGGGGGAGGGGATGGTGGCCCGGCCACCGATCGTACGAATGACGGTAGTCACTGTGACTTCGTACCGCACGGGTCGACGCCGCCGTCGCCGACCCGCCCGTGGTGTGACCCCGCAAACGGACGGAACAGGCCATCTTGCCACGGCCGGGGGACCCCCCGGCGGGGGCCACCCGATTAGTGCGTGCAATCCCGGTTCCGATCAGGGACGATTGCGCTGACGGACGTCGGTGAACCCACCCACGTCGCCCGTGGTCCCGCCCTGCGCGGGCGCCCGGTCGACGCCGTGGACGAGGTGGGGCTGACCGGACCGGGAGGGTGAACAGATGCCTGACATACGACCCACAGCCGGGTCCGGTGTGCTGGTCCTCAACGCCACCTACGAGCCCCTGTGTGTCGTGTCCGTGCGTCGGGCCGCGATCCTCGTCCTCTCCGCCAAGGCGGTCTGCGTGGCCGACGGGGAGGGCATCCTGCACAGCGCCCGCAACGCGTTGCCGGTTCCGTCGGTGGTCCGGCTCAACCGGTTCGTCCGGGTCCCGTACCGCACCCACGTCGGGCTCTCCCGTCGGGGGATCTTTGCCCGGGACGGCTGGCGGTGCGCGTACTGCCGGGGGCCTGCCGAGACGATCGACCACGTCTTCCCGCGCAGCCGGGGTGGTCGGCACGCCTGGGAGAACGTGGTGGCAGCCTGCGCCCGGTGCAACCACACCAAGGGCGACCGGACCCCGGCCGAGCTGGGTTGGCGGCTGCACTGCGTGCCGTCGGCCCCGAAGGGTACGGCGTGGCGGGTGCTCGGGCACCGGGCGCCCGACCCACGGTGGGCCGGGTGGCTCGACCTGCGCGAGCCCGAGGCCGCGTGAGACACCCCGGGAGACCGGGGCACCTCAGCCGTGAGACACCTTCGGTGACCTGGGCGTCTCAGCGGTGGGCGTCGACCAGGGACGCGAACACCACGACGTTGTCGGCGTAGCCCGTCGCACCGCCGACCCAACGTCCCCCGCAGGTGACGAGCCGCAGGTGGGGGCGGCTGAAGTCACCGAAGACCTGGTCGGCGGGGAAGCGGTCCTTGTCGAACCGGTCCACCGACTCGACCTCGAAGACCGCCACCGCCCCGTCCTCCCGTGACACCTGCACCCGGTCCCCCTCGTCCAGCTCCTTGAGCTTGTGGAAGACCGCCGGGCCGGTGCTGGTGTCCACGTGGCCGACGATCACCGCCGGTCCGTCCTGGCCCGGGGTGGGGCCCTGGTCGTACCAGCCGCCCTCCTGGGCCCGCGCCGAGTCCGGCACCCCGATGGTGCCGTCGGCGGCGATGCCGACCGGGTGCACCGGGGCGTCGACCGAGATGGTCGGGATGCTGATGCTCGTCGGCGGGCTGGCCGGGAGCACCGGATGGTCCCGGGGCGGTGGGCGCAGACCCGCGGTGAGCCGGTCGGGCAACATGCTCACGCCGGTGACCCACTCCACGCCGAGCATCGTCACGATCAGCACCATCACGGTGGCCACCACCAGCACGGGCGCCCCAGGTCCGGAGCGTCCGGCGAAGGCGAACCGAGGTGTACGCCGTACCGCAGTCGCCCGTCGGGTGACCGCCGTCCGCAGGTGCCCCTCGGTCGGGGAACCGTACGTCGTGACGCTCGCGGCGAAGGCGTGCCCGGCGGCTCGGCGTACCCGCCCGCCCACCCGGCGGACGACCCGGGCCACCCCGCGCCCCGCCGCCCGTAGCCGTCCGCCGTCGGTCCGTCGCCCGGGTCGACCCGGTCTCCGGTTCTCGGGACGCCGCCGAGGCGTCGGTGAGCCGGCCATCGCCTGTCACCGGCTTCAGGCGCCGGTACCGGGACGCCGTCGGCCGATCAGGCCGAGCCCGGCCACCACGGCCAGCGCGGCGATCCCGCCGACGATCAGGACCGAACCGGTGCCCCGCCCCTCGGCCGTACCGCCGCCCCCGGTCGCCGGGCCCTTGCTGGGTTGGGCCATGTTCAGCACCGTGAGCATGGTCTGGGCGGTCTTGCCGTCGCGGCAGCGCAGGTCGACCGGGTAGTCACCGGCCTGTTGGTTGCTCGGGACGTCGGTGGTCCCGGTCAGGAAGCCGTTGTTGTCCGGCCGGAGGGTGACCTTGCCGTCGAAGGCGTCGGAGTGTGCCTCGGCCGACTGTTTGTTGTCGTTGTCGCAGCTGGCCCGGATGGTCACCCGGTTACCGGCCTGGACGCTGTTCGGCGTCACCTCGATGAACGTGTTCTCGCCGGCCCGGGCCGAACCGGCTCCGACCAGGACGAACGCGCCGACCAGGACCAGCGTCCCGATCGCGGTGAGTACGGTGGACAAGGCGGCGAGCACCCGGCTGCCGTTCGGTCGTGGACCCCGCATGATCCTCCCTCCCGGCACCGGCGCACCGGTTCCTGCTGGGGCGACCCGGCGGCTTTCCCCCTGCTGCGGCGGCTAACCCAATCGGGTGACCGGATGCCAGTCCAGCGGCGTGGAGAGCACCATCGTGCTGGCCGGCTGCCCGAACGGGGCGAGACGGTCGATGAGCCCCTCGAACGCCCCGATCGACGCGGCGGCGACCTTGAGCACGCTGCACGCGTCCCCGGTGACCCGGTGGATCTCCCGGATCTCCGGCCACTGCGGGACGTCGGGGTCGTGCAGGATGCACCGGGGTCCGTAACAGGACATCCGGATCAGGGCGACCACCGTCCGACCGGCCCGGGTGAGGTCCACGTGGGCGTGGTAGCCGGTGATCACCCCGGATTCCTCCAGTCGACGGACCCGTTCGGCGACGGCGGGCGGGGACAGATGCACCCGGCGGGAGAGTTCGCTGAAGGACAGCCGGGCGTCGGCCTGTAGCTCGCGCAGCAACGCCCAGTCCATGTCGTCCACGGAGCGCACCTTCCGTACGGAAATCCTGAAAGCCGATTCGCCTTCGGGATGATAGGTGGTCGGCGCGTGCTGCCGTTGATCCGGCATTCCGTCGGCCCGTCCACCCGCGAGATCATGAAGTCGGTGCCGACGGACGGAGGGAGACCGGTGGTGGAGACGGATCTGCGCGAACCCGACCAGCGGCCGGGGGTACGTCCGCTCACCGGCCGGCAGCGCAAGGCCCGGGCGGTACGCAACGGCGGCGAGCCGACCCTGGAGTTCACCGAGCGGGTGCCCTACGACACGTACGTGCACGCCAGCACCCTGCACACGCTCCAGCAGCCGCTCAGCGACGACCCCGGTGAGATGTCCTTCCTGGTGGTCAGCCAGATCATGGAGCTGTACTTCGGGCTCACCTGCCACGAACTGCGACAGGCCCAACGGGAGCTGCGCGCCGACCGGGTCTGGGAGGCGCTCGCCCCACTGCGTCGCGCCGCCCTGCACCTCGAAGGACTCAACGCCGCCTGGCGTTCCCTGCGGTGGATGACCCCGGCGGACTTCAACCGGTTCCGCAACCTCCTCGGCGAGGGCTCCGGGTTCCAGTCGGCGATGTACCGGCGGCTGGAGTTCCTGCTCGGCCTGCGTGATCCGGCGTTGATCCGCCCGTTCCGCCGCCAGGAGCAGGTGCACGCCGACCTGACGGCGGCGCTGGCCGCCCCGAGCGTCTGGGACGACGTCGTCGCGCTCCTCGCCCGACACGGCCACGACGTCCCCGCCGACCTGCTCGCCAGGGACGTCACCGAGGAGCACCAGCCGCACGCGGCGGTCGAGGCGGCCTGGGTGGGCGTCTACTCCGACGCCGGGCCGGACAACCACCTGCGGTCGCTCGGTGAGGCGCTGGCGGCGGTGGCCGAGGAGTTCGGGGACTGGCGGTGGAACCATCTCAAGGCGGTCCAGCGCACAATGGGCGCCAAGGTGGGCAGTGGCGGGTCGGCGGGGTTGGCCTGGCTGCAACGGAGCACCGCCCGGGTGGTCTTCCCGGAGCTGTGGTCGGCCCGTACCGCGATGTGATCCTGCGACGAACCGGAAGTGAGAGACCGACGATGACCACCTCGGAGCCGGCGAACCTCGCCGCCGTCGAGGCCGAGGCCCGGCGGCGTGACGCCGCCGACCCCGGCCACCGTCACCTGTTCCACGTGCCGCCGGCGCAGGGTGGGGCACACCCCGAGGTGGCCTACTTCGCCGGGAACTCCCTCGGCCTCCAGCCCCGGGCGACCGAGGCCGACCTCGCCGCCGAGCTGGAGACCTGGCGTCGGCTGGCGGTGGAGGGGTGGTTCGAGTCGGAGCGGCCCTGGACCCGTTACCACGAGCTGTTGGCCGGACCGAGTGCCCGCCTGGTCGGCGCCCGGCCGACGGAGGTGGTGGTGATGAACACCCTCACCGTCGACCTGCACCTGCTGATGGTCAGCTTCTACCGCCCGGCGGGGGAGCGGACCAGGATCGTCATCGAGGACAACGCCTTCCCCTCCGACAGCTACGCCGTGCGCAGCCAGGCCCGGTTCCACGGCCTCGACCCGGACCGGACCGTGGTCCGGCTGCGGCCCCGCGACGGTGAGGAGACCCTGCGCGCCGAGGACGTGACCGCGTACCTGGCGGCCGAGGGGGACACCGTCGCCCTGGTGCTGCTCGGCGGGGTCAACTACCTCACCGGGGAGCTGGTCGACATCCCGGCGATCACCGCGGCGGGACGGGCCGCCGGGGCGGTGGTCGGCTGGGACCTGGCCCACGCGGTGGGCAACGTGCCGCTGGCCCTGCACGACTGGGACGTCGACTTCGCCGCCTGGTGCACCTACAAGTACCTCAACTCCGGCCCGGGGAGCCCGGCCGGTCTCTTCGTCCACGACCGGCACCACGGCCGGTCGGACCTGCCCCGGTTCGAGGGATGGTGGGGCAACGAACTCGCCACCCGGTTCCAGATGGCCCCGGTCTCCCGCCCGGCGGCCACCGCCGACGCCTGGCAGGTCTCGTGCCAGCCGCTGCTGGCCATGGCACCGGTCCGGACCTCGCTGGAGCTGTTCGACTCGGTCGGCATGCCCGCCCTGCGCGAACGGAGCCTGCGGCTCACCGGCTGGCTGGCGGAGCTGCTCGACCTGGTGACCGCCGACCGGCCCCTGACCGTCGTCACGCCGCGTGAGAACCACCGCCGGGGCTGCCAGATCTCCGTCCGCACCGGCGGCGTCGGCGCCGCCGAGCTGACCCGGCGCCTGCGGTACGAGCACGGGGTGATCGCCGACTCCCGGGAGCCGGACATCGTCCGGTTCGCCCCGGTGCCGCTCTACTCGACCCATCACGACTGCTGGCGCGCCGCCACCGCCCTGGCCGCCACAGTCGATGTATGACCGGTCCGGGAGCTGCTCGCCGTCGACCGGGAGTGAGTGACGCCCTTTTGATTGCCTTTCGGGGGAATCGGAGCAGAACGACACCGGTGGGGATCGCCACCCCGCAAGCTGGCAGGCCACCGACTCCGCTAACGTGAGCAGGAGCGGATCCGGGTGATCGGCGAGATCATCATCCGGCCCACCCTTGAACGTAAGGTCACTCTTTCCGCCTGGGGGCGTTGGGATTGTCTGTTACCGAGACGTTGCTGGTCTTCGTCGGCATCCCGGCGGCTGCGGTGCTGGTGATCGCCGGTCTGGCGCTCGCCGGCGGTCGCGGCGGTCGTGGCGGCACCAAGCGCTACCGGCCGGGCCGGTCCTTCGACTTCACTCCGGTCTGGTTCCTGGCCCGCCCGGAGCAGCTGGCCGACTCGGCCGGCACCGCCCTGGCCGCAGGTGCCCAGGCACCCGCGCTGAGCAGCCGTAAGCAGGAGCAGGCCGGCATCGAGGCGCCGGCCGGGGGAACGGGAGGCGCAAGTGACCGTTGGTGAGAAGCAGGCCGAGGTCGAGGCGGGCAGCCCGCCCGAGGTGCTGGACGGGCCGTTCTCGACCCGGCAGCTGCTCCGCATCGACGAGGCCCTCCGCCTGGCCGACCAGGGCACCGGGCTGACCTTCTCGGTCTACGTCGGGGCACTCGACGAGCCGGTCCGGGAGCACGCCGAACGGCTGCACCGGCAGCTCGCCGACCCCGACATGTCGGTGCTGATCGCCGTGTCACCCAACCAGCGTCAGCTTGAGGTGATAACCGGTCGGCAGGCCCGGCGGCGCATCCCCGACACGTACGCCAAGCTCGCCGCCCTCTCCATGGTGGCCGCCTTCGGCGTCGGTGACCTGGCCGGTGGCGTCATCAACGGCCTCGACCAGCTCGCCACCCACGCCGGCCGGGCCTGAGCAGCGGGATCCGGCCGACCACACCGGTCGACCACTTCCCACCCGATACGACGAACCGCCCGGTGCCGTGCCACACGGCACCGGGCGGTTCTCTGCGTTCACGCGCTGCGGGTGTCCCGGGCGCGGGCCTGCAGGGCGCGGAGCACACCGTCGCGCCCCTCGGCGACGAGGCGACGCAGCGGGGCCGGGTGCCCCTCGCCGGCCAGCCAGGCGTCGGTGGCGGCCACCGTCGCCTCCTCGACGAGGTACGCCGGGTACGCCAACTGGGTGAACTCCTGCGCCGGTTCGCTGTCCCGGCTGGCCCACACCTGACCCACGGTGGCGAAGTACCGCTCCCGGTACGGCGCGACCAGCTCCACCTGCGCCGGGTGGGCGAAGCCCTGCAACAGCGCCCGGTTTCGCCAGTTCGGCAGGGCCTGCGCGCCGGTCAGCTGCGCCCAGACGGCCGCCTTGTTCTCCGGGGTCGGCACCAGGGCGTGCGCGTACGCCGCCTCCCGCTCGCCACTGGCGGTACGGTCCCGGGCCAGCTCCGCCTCGATCTCGTCGGCTCCGGCCGCACCGTTGGCGACCAGGGCACCCAGCAGCGACCAGCGCAGTTCGGTGTCGACGGTCAGCCCCTGCGGTGCCCCGGTGCCGTCCAGCCAGCTCCGCAGCACCGACAGGTCCTCCGCCGAACGGGTCGCCGAGGCGTACGCCCTGGCCCAGGCGAGCTGGAACCCGCTGCCCGGCTCGGCGTCGGCGAGCGCCGTCTTCGCGGTACGGGCCAACTCCGCCCAACCGGTCGGCGCCCACTCCGGGTCGGCGTAGAAGACCAGCGTCGAGGCGGCCTGCCGCAGCGTCGCGGTGACCAGGTTGATGTCGGTCTCGGCGGGCAGCCCGGCGGCGACCAGTGCCACGTAGTCGCGGGCGCCCAGCTCGGCGTCGCGCACCATGTCCCAGGCGGCGGCCCAGCACAGGGCGCGGGCCAACGAGGACTCGAAGCCGGCGATGTGCTGGACCACGGTGGCCATGGACTGCTCGTCCAGCCGCAGCTTGGCGTAGGTGAGGTCGTCGTCGTTGAGCAGCAGGACGTCGGCGGCGGGCAGGCCGTGCAGGACGGAGAGCTCGGTACGGTCCCCGGCGACGTCGACCTCGAACCGCTCCCGCCGTACCAACCGGCCGTCGGTGAGGTCGTACAGCCCGACCCCGATCCGGTGGGTACGCAGCGTCGGGTGCTCGGCCGGTGCCTCCTGCCGCACCACCACCTGCTGGTACGTGCCGTCCGGGCCGACGGCCACCTCCGGGCGCAACGTGTTGACCTGTGCGGTTTCCAGCCACTGGGAGGCGAACTTGCGCAGCTCCCGCCCCGAGGCGGCCTCCAGCTCGGAGAGGAGGTCGTCGAAGGTGGCGTTGCCCCAGGCGTGCTTGCCGAAGTAGCTGCGCAGCCCGGCCAGGAACGGCTCGATCCCGACGTACGCCACCAGCTGCTTGAGGACGCTGGCACCCTTGGCGTACGTGATGCCGTCGAAGTTGACCTCGACGGCCTCCAGGTCCGGCATCTCGGTGTAGACGGGGTGGGTGGAGGAGAGCTGGTCCTGCCGGTAGCCCCAGTTCTTGCGCACCGACAGGAAGGTCGTCCAGGCGTCGGTGAACCGGGTGGCGTGGGTGTTGCACCAGTGGCTGGCCCACTCGGCGAACGACTCGTTGAGCCACAGGTCGTTCCACCAGCGCATGGTGACCAGGTCACCGAACCACATGTGCGCCAGCTCGTGCAGGATCGTGTTGGCCCGCTGCTCGTACTCGAAGTCGGTGACCTGGGACCGGAAGATGTAGTGCGACTCGGCGTGCGTCACGCAGCCGAAGTTCTCCATCGCCCCGGCGTTGAAGTCAGGCACCCAGACCTGGTCGTACTTGGGCAGCGGGTAGCGGACCCCGAACTGCTCGTGGAAGAAGTCGAAGCCCTGGGTGGTGACCAGGTGCAGGTCGTCCACGTCGAGGTGGGACGCCATCGTGGCCCGGCAGAAGTAGCCCAGGTCGATCCCGTCGTGGGTACGGCGCACCTCGTGGTACGGCCCGGCGCAGAGCGCGGTGATGTACGTGCTCATCCGCGCCGACTCGGCGAAGTGGACGGTCTTGGTCTGCTCGTCCGCGGGGTCCTCCCGCACCACGGGCATGTTGGAGACGACCCGCCAGTGCGCCGGGACGGTGGCCTGCCAGGTGTAGACGCTCTTCAGGTCGGGCTGGTCGAAGCAGGCGTAGACCCGCTGGGCGTCGGCCGTCTCGAACTGGCTGTAGAGGTAGGTCTCGCCGTCGACCGGGTCCACCGTCCGGTGCAGGCCCTGCCCGCTGCTGGAGTACAGGAAGTCGGCCTCGACGACCAGGACGTTCTCGGCGGCCAGCCCGGTCAGGGTCAGCCCCTTCTCGGCGGACCAGTCGCCGAGGTCCACCGGGTCGCCGTTGAGCGTCGCGGAGCGTACCGAATCGGCGGCGACCTCGATGAAGGTGCTCGCCCCGGGTTCGGTGCACCGGAACCGGACCTCGGTGACCGAGCGGAAGGTCCGGCCCTCCGCCAGGACCGCGGTCGACAGGTCCAGCCTGATGTCGTAGCCCGTGACGTCGAGCAGGCGGGCCCGCTCGACGGCCTCGACCTGGGTCAGGTTGCGAACTCCCGGCACTCTCGTTTCTCCATCCCGTTATGCCGTACGGCGCGGCGGCCCGGTCAGCCGTCCGTTCGTGACGGTCAGCCCGAACCGAGTCTTGCATGCACGGACCTCTTGTGGTGGCCTAGCTCACGCTCTCATTCCGCTGCCTGTCGATGGGCCTCGGGGTGAAGATCGGGGCAGGGCCCCAGGAGCTGGGATCCCCCGTCACGAAGGGAGCCGGCCGTGGCTGAACGCGCTGCCGTGGACATGTGGTTCGACCCGATCTGCCCGTGGGCCTGGATCACCTCCCGCTGGCTCTTGGAGGTCGAGCAGGTACGGGACGTGGACGTCAGGTTCCACGTGATGAGTCTGTCGGTGCTCAACGAGGGACGTGACGTTCCCGAGCAGTACCGCACCCTGCTGGAACGGGGATGGGGGCCGGTGCGGGTCTGCATCGCCGTCGAGCAGGGCCACGGCGGGGACGCGGTCCGGGCCTTCTACACGGCGCTCGGCACCCGGATCCACCTGGGCCGGGCCGAGCTGGGGCCGCAGCTGTACGTCGACGCGCTGACCGACGTCGGCCTGGACCCGGCGCTGGCCGACGCCGCCACCTCCACCGGGTACGACGAGGCCCTGCGGGCCAGCCACGAGGCCGGGATGCGCCCGGTCGGCGCCGACGTGGGCACCCCCGTGGTGCACGCCCCCGGCCCGGACGGCCGGCCGGTGGCCTTCTTCGGCCCGGTGGTCACCCCGGCGCCCAAGGGCGAGGCGGCCGGCCTGCTGTGGGACGGGGTCCTGCTGGTGGCCGGGACGCCCGGCTTCTTCGAACTGAAGCGGTCCCGCGACGTCGATCCCAGCTTCGACTGACGGTCGCCGAGGGCCCCGGCCGACGGGCAAAGTGTGAGAAGGGTTCCCTTCTGCGCCTCGAACGTCGACCCGGGGCCCTTTCGCGCCCCGGCCGTACCCGGTCTCACCTGGTCGTTCATCTGATGGACCGGGGGCGGGGTGGCCGTCGGGGGCGGACCCGACGCCGGTAGCGTCTGCGGGCATGACGGTCGTGCATCCGATCGCCCGGGCCTGGATCACCACTGGCGGCACCGGCGCGCAGAACTATGACGAGTTCGCCGACGACGCGGAGATCACCGCGATCATCGAGGCCAATCCGCACAGTGCCCTCGGCATCGAGATGCCGCACAAGGCGCCGCAGAGCCTGGGCACCTCGTTCCTGGACGCGCTGCCGGCGGCGGTGTCCCGGCTGGCCGAGGCGAAGGCCGACGGCAGCTACACCCCCGCCGAGCAGGTGGTGGTGCTGTACCGGATCAGTGCCCCGGGGGAGGAGACGGCCTACGGGCTGTTCGCCACCGTCGACACCGACCAGATCTCCACCAGCGCCGACGAGCCGGGCCTGGTGATCCGCAACGAGGACGTGTTCATCGCCAAGGTCCGGGAGCGGGTGGCGCTCGCCGAGGCGCTGGGGCACCTCCTCTCGCCGGTACTGCTGTTGCAGACCGGGCGGGGTGACGAGTTGCACACCGCCCTGGAGCAGGCCACCGACCAGGCCGGGGCGCCCGCCGCGACCGACACCGACCAGGCCGGTCGGACCCACGCCATCTGGCTGGTCGGTCCGGGTCCGCGGCAGGACGAGCTGACCGCGTTGGCCGGCGGCGGCGAGCTGGTGGTCGCCGACGGCAACCACCGGAGCCTGGCCGCGCAGACCGGCGGCCTGTCCCGATTCCTGGCCGTGGTGACCACCCCGCGTTCGGTGGCGATCCAGCCGTACAACCGTCTGGTGAGCGAGCTGACCACCAGCCCCGCCGAGCTGCTCGACCGGCTGCGGTCGGCCGGTGCCACTGTCACCCCGGTCACCGGTCCGCTGGCGGTCCCGGCGGCCGGCGGCACCGTCCACCTCCGCCTCCCCGACCAGGCGTACGCCGTCACCCTGCCGCACGTCGGCTCCGGCCGCCTGGACAACCTGGACCACGCCCTGGTGGAGCGGCTGATCCTGCGCGACGCGCTCGGCCTGGACCCGGGTGACAAGCGGATCACCTACGTCGGCGGCGACTACCCGGCCGACTGGCTCACCGGCGAGGTGGAGGCGGGCCGCGCGGAGCTGGCGATCCTGATCGCTCCGGTGACCGTCGACGACTTCGTCGCGGTGAACCTGGCCCGGGAGAAGATGCCGCGCAAGAGCACCTGGTTCACCCCGAAGGCGCGCGGCGGGCTGGTCGTCGCCGAGTCCGTCTGAGCCGTCCGGTGCGACCGGGGTCGTCCCCGGTCGCACCCCACGGGAGAGGTACGGCCCGGGCGGCGTCGGCGCGTCCGGGCCTGAAAGACTTGACGGTATGCGCGTCTACCTGGGATCCGATCACGCCGGCTACGAACTGAAGGTGCACCTGGCCAGCCATCTGGCCACGCAGGGCTACGAGGTGGTCGACGTCGGCCCGCACGCCTTCGACCCCGAGGACGACTACCCGGCGTTCTGCCTGCACACCGGGGACCGGGTGGTGGCCGACCAGGGCAGCCTCGGCGTGGTCATCGGCGGTTCGGGCAACGGCGAGCAGATCGCCGCGAACAAGGTCGCCGGGGTACGCGCCGCCCTGGCCTGGAACGTCGACACCGCCCAGCTCGCCCGGCAGCACAACGACGCCAACCTGGTCGCGGTCGGTGCCCGCCAGCACACCCTGGACGAGGCGACCGCCCTGGTAGAGGCGTTCCTGGCCACGCCGTTCTCCGGCAACGAGCGGCACGCCCGCCGGATCACCCAGGTCGCCGAGTACGAGCAGTCCCGCAAGCTGCCCGACCTGCCCTGACCGGTGGCGCCCCGGTCAGCGCGGCGACCGGGGCAGGTCCTCCCGGGGCACCCAGTTGCGTCGGACGACCACCACCTGCTCCTCGGCCCGGGCGAGGTCCTCGGCGCTCGGCCGGGCCGCGTCCCGGGCCCGCAGGGCGGCACTGAGCCCGACCTGTGAGGAGCCGGACCCGACCAGGCCCCGCAGTCCCCGGTCGCCGTCCCGGTCCTCGCCGCCGCGTCGACCCCGGGGCGGTTCCCCGTCGTGCACCCGCGTGGTCGTCGTGCTCGACCCGCCCCGGCCGGCGGTCTCGGGGTCGGTCCGGCGGGAGGTGTCGGACTCGGCCCGCCGGGGTGTCTCGGAGTCGGCCCGCCGGGTCGTCTCGGGGGTCGTTCGGCGGGATGCCCCGGACTCTGTCCGGCGGGTCGCCGCCTCGGGGTCGGGATGGTGCCGCTGCCGCCGTCGGCGCCGCTCCACATCACTCATCAACCGACCGTACCGCCCGGGGGCCGCAACGTGGTCCCCGCTGCGCGGGGGCGTCGCCACCGGCCGGACGGTCGGAGGCCGCCCGCAGTGCGGCGGGGGTGTGCCGGTCGGCGGGGGATGTGGCCGATGGCTACCCTCGGATACAGACGGCGGTCGTCGACCGACGTCGGGCATGGGGAGGATTTGAGATGGCAGACCAGACACAGCCGTGGGCCGAGCGAACCGTCGAGGTGCCGCCGCAGCCGGGTGTCGGGATTCCGCCGCAGCCGGGTGGGGAGGTTCCCCCGCAGGGAGAGCCGTTCCGTCGGGGTGTCGCCTCCGTGGGTCGGCCCCGCACCCCGCGTACCGAGTCCTTCCCCACCGTCGAGCACGAACCCAGCGGCACCGGCTGGCCGGGCGCCAGCCAGGAGCCCCGGCGGCCGTTGAGCTGGCACGTCGAGCAGTTGAAGATCGGCGGAGAGTACAGCGCCGCCGCCGCCCTGTTCGCCTTCGTCTGCTGGGGCATCTGGGCACTGTCCGGCGGTGGCAACCTCACCGGCCCGTTCCTCACCTTCCTGATGAGTCTGCTGGTGGCGGTGGGTCTGTTCGGTCTGTCCCGACTCCTGGGCCGGGTCGTCCTGGAGCGGCAGCTCGGCCGGATCCGGCGCAGCGCCAAGGGTGCCCACGCGGCGACGGCGGTGTTCCTCGTCGGCCTGGGGATCGCCTACCTCCAGCAGACCGCCTGGGTCATCTCCGTCTGGAACTGGCTGACCGGCTTCTGAGCACCACCCACGCACTCGCGGGCGGGTCGGCTCGCCGCCGCCCGCCCGCGTGTCCGGTCGCGTCCGCGACCGTGGTCGTCCCCCGTCAGATCGGCCGCCGTATACCCGACCGGCCGCGGTTCATCCCGCCCCGTACGAGGGTTCCCGCGCCGCCGGTGTCGGCTACCCGGCGAAGCGGTGCAGGACGAACTCCTGCCTGGCCCCGCAGACGATCGTGGTGTCGTTCCACGAGCAGGAGCCCGAGCGTACGCCGGTGAGCAGGCCCAACTCGGTGACCCCACCGGAGCGGGCCCAGACCCCGGCGACGCTGGAGTCGGACTCGAACGAGCCCAACTGCTTGGCGAAGACCAGCAGGTTCCCCGCGTCGAGGCGGACCCCCACCCCGCCCCGGTCGGTCAGCAGCGCCCGCCCCTGCGGGTCGAACAGGGTCACCGACTCCTCGGGTGAGGTGCGGGAGGCGAGCAGGTGCTCGCCGAAGGGGAGCAGGGTGGTGGCTCCGGAGGCCGCCCAGCGTCGGGGGTCCGAGCCCTCCTCGACGGCCACCACCTCGGTGGTCTCCGCGTCGTGGTCGGCCACCTCCAGCAGGCAGACCCGGTGCTCCCCGCAGGCCGTCATCGTCCGGGGTCGCCGGTTCTCGCCGGCGCTGTAGAGGATCACCGGCTCGCCCAGCTTCCCGAGGTCGTACGCCTCCAGGCGGTAGCCGTTGCCGTCGGCGGCGACGTACATCCGGTCACCGGTGACCACGACGGTGTCGTCGGGCCGGGCGACGTTGGGACGGTCGCGGACCACCGACCCGTCACGTACGTCCACGACCCGGACCGACCGGTCCGCCCCCACCTGGACCAGGCGTCGTTCGTCCCCGCTCCAGAGCGCCGCGGGTCGACCGTCGGCCGACGCCGGTCCGTTCGACTCGTCGGCGGTGACCACCGGATACACCCGGGTGCGGGTGCCGCCGGAGGAGGTCCTCGGACTGTCCCGGGTCCAGACCTCACTGCCGTCGCGCAGGTCCAGCCCGACCAGACGGTCGGCGCTGCGGTCGACGAGCACCGCCCGGTCGGAGCCCAGGAGCACCTCGTCCTCGCGTTGCAGTGACCGCTCCCACCTCTGTTCTCCGGTGCGGGCGTCCAACACCAGGACGGTCCGGGGGTCGGTGGTGTCGGCGAAGACGGCGACCACCCCCGAGGTGGCCTCGATCCGGTTCCACCGGGCCGTCGTGGCCGTCTCCCGGTCCCACACCTGGTCGCCGGTGCCCGCGTCGACGGCGACCACCCGCAGCCGGCTGTCCGGCAGCGTGTACGCCAGGTACGACCGGTCGCCGAGGACGGCGGTGAGCATCGTCGCCGGTCGCTGCTCCCCGGTGGTGATCCGCCCCACCGGTTCGAAGGCACGGAACTCCAGGTCGGGATGGGGTTCCCGGGTCAGCAGGAGGACCACCGCCGCGCCGACCACCCCGGCGAGGGCCACCAGGGCGGCGGCGGTGATCCAGAGGGCCCGTCGCGGGGCACCGGGACCCGGTGGAGGACCGGCCGGTGGTCCGACGGCGGGCTGGTACGGGACGTACGTCGATCCCCCGGGGCCGACGAGTGTCGGGGCGGGGGGCAGGTGACCGGTGGGGGCCGGAGAGGCCGGTGCGGTCGGAGCGGGGGAGGCCGGAGCGGACGGCGACCAGGCGGCCGTCGGATGCGGAGGGGACGGCGGCCAGTCCGGTGCGGGCGTCGGGGTGGGCGGCGACCAGGCGGGTGCCGGAACCGGGCCGGCGGCGGCCGGTACGCCCCGAGGCGTCGGCAGGTCGGTCAAGGCGCCCTCGGCGACGGGTAGCTCCGGCTGGTCCAGGACGGTGGGGGAGACCCCCAACCCGGCGTGCAGCAGCCGCGCCACCAGCGGGACCCGGGACCCGCCGCCGACCAGGAAGAGCCCGCCCAGCCCGGCCGGGGTGAGTCCGGCGTCCCCGATCACCTCCCGGGTGACGGCGACCGCCCGGTCGGCCAGCGGGGCGGCGACCCGGTCCAGGTCGTCGCGGGTGAGCACGACCACCTCCTCCCGCCCCGGTACGGCCACCGGCGCGGTGAGGGCACGCGACAGCATCTCCTTGGCACCACGGACCTGTTCCCAGAGCTGGATCTGGTCCCGGCGTTCACCTGTGGACCGGGGTCCGGTCAGCCGACCCCAGAGCGCCGGATCGGCCCCGGCCACCTGTTCCCCGACGACGGCGACCAGGGCGGCGTCGAGGTCGAGGCCACCGAAGTCGGCTCCGCCGGTGGCGAGCACCGTGAACCCGGAGTCGCCCCACGGGTCCGCCCCGTCGTTGCGGACCACCGTGACGTCCAACGTGCCGCCGCCGAGGTCGAAGACGGCGATCGAGGAGCCCACCGGCACCGGTCGACGCAGGACCCGGGTGTAGTAGCGGGCCGCCGCGACCGGCTCCCGCAGCAGCCGGGTGCCGTCCGGGATCGGCCCGGAGAGGGTGTGCTCGGCCGCCGAGGGCCACCCGGCGCGCAGCAGCGCGTCGGCCAGCACCTGACGTCGGGCGTCGTCCCAGGTCGCGGGGCAGGTCACCACTGCCGGGGGAAGGAAACCCACAGCCTCGACGGCGGCGGTGGCCACTGCGCCGAGGATCGCGGCGAACAGTTCGGCCGGGGCGTGGTCCCGGTCTCCGAGCCGTACGGCGGACTCGTCGACGTGGCGCTTGGGGTTCGGCTCGTACCGGCCGGGATCGGCCTGGGCCAGCCGGCGGGCGTCACGGCCGACGTGCAGCCGCCCGTCGGGGTCGGCGTACACCCCGGACGGCATGATCGGTTCCCCCTCGACCAGCAGCGGTCGGGTCCGCCCGTCCGGGTGCCGCAGCACGGCCACGGTGTTGGACGTGCCGAGGTCGACGCCGAGGGCGTAGCCGTCCCGCCGTCCTGTCATCCGTCGCCACCTCCGCCGAACCGATCTCCGGCCCCGCATCGTACGCAGCCCGTGCCGCCGGGCTGGACGCGCTGGTCAGCCGTGGGACGGGTGGTCGGAGGGGAGCCCGGGGGGAGGACCATGCGTACCGTGGAGATCACTGTGGGTGTCCGTTCGTCGGAGTCGCGCGACCTCCGCACGGCCGCCGAAGGTGCGCCGTCGGGCCGACGAGAGCTGGACATCAAGGCATTGACATGTATGGCGGACGTGGAAGGCTCGCGTCAGTGATCGGTCCTTCCACGACAGGGGGCGCGATGAGGCGCACACGGCTGGCGATCGCCAGTGTGTTCACATTGGTCGGGGCGCTGGTTCTGACCGCACCGGCGACCGCGAAGCCACCGTCCGGTCCGCAGGCCCAGGACGGTCTGGAGGTGTACGTCGGGACGGTCGACCCGGCCCAGCTGGCGACGCTGCGGGCCACCGGGGTCGACCTGGGCCACGGCGAGCAGGCCACCGACCCCTCCGGGCGGACCCGGGTCGAGGCGGTGCTGAGCCGGCGGCAGGCCGAGCGGCTCAAGGCCCAGGGCGTCACGCTCGACGTCAAGAAGGTCGGGGGCAAGGCCGCCTCGCAGGCCCTGCGGGACCAGGCGGCGCAGGGGTGGACGGCGTTCCGGCCGTACAGCGCCCCGGGGGGAATCCGGGACGAGCTGACGGCCACCGCCGCCCGGTTCCCGAAGCTGACCAAGGTGGAGACGATCGGCCGTTCGGTGCAGGGCAAACCGATCCTCGCCGTGAAGGTCACCCGCGACGCCCGGACGACCCCGGACGGTCAGAAGCCCGCGGTCCTCTACGCGGGCGCCCAGCACGCCCGGGAGTGGATCACCCCGGAGATGACCCGCCGGCTGATGCACCACGTCCTCGACAACTACGGCAAGGACCAGGAGATCACCCGGCTGGTCAACAGCACCGAGCTGTGGTTCCTCCCGGTGATCAACCCGGACGGGTACGACCACACCTTCACCCCCGGCAACCGCCTGTGGCGCAAGAACCTGCGGGACAACGACGGCGACGGTCAGATCACCTCGGTCGACGGCGTGGACCTCAACCGCAACTTCGACTTCAAGTGGGGATACGACAACGAGGGCTCGTCTCCGAACCCGACCAGCGAGACCTACCGGGGGACCGCCCCCAACTCGGAGCCGGAGACCAAGGCCCTGGACCGACTCTTCAAACGGGTCAGGTTCGAGTACCTGCTCAACTACCACTCGGCCGCGCAACTGCTGCTGTACGGCCTCGGGTGGCAGGTCAGCACCCCCACCCCCGACGACGTCATCTACGAGGCGCTGGCCGGTGACGACGCGAACCCGGCGGTCCCCGGATACGACCCGGACCTCTCCGCCGAGCTGTACACCACCAACGGCGACACCGACTCGTACGCCACCGTCGAGTACGGCACCCTCGGGTTCACCCCGGAGATGTCGACCTGCACGGCGGCGGCCGAGTCCGACCCGGACGACCAGTGGCGACCCGAGGACTGCGTCTCCGACTTCATCTTCCCCGACGACGAGAAGCTGATCGCCGCCGAGGTGGCGAAGAACCTCCCGTTCGCGTTGGCCGTGGCGAAGTCGGCGAAGAAGCCGGACGAGCCGGTCTCCGTGGTCGGGCGTACCACCCCCGACTTCGTCGTCGACGCCTTCGACACCTCGTACGGCCGGACCCAGGAGGTCGCCGCGATCACCCGGCGGTCCCTGAAGAACGTCAAGCTCCACTACGTCGTCAACGGCGGCCGACCCAAGTCGGTCGACGTCGCCCCGTGGCGCGGCGGCGAACGGTACGGCGACACCCACAACGACTACTACGCCGAGATGCGCGGCACCGTGACCGGCACCAAGCCGGGCGACCGGGTCGAGGTGTGGTTCTCCGGCCGCAAGGCGGGCACCGGAGTGGTAGGCAGCGAACGCTTCACCTACCGGGTGCACGACGACGTCGGCGGCGACGTCCTGGTCCTGGCGGTCGAGGACGTCACCGGGCTCAGCCCCGCCCAGACCGGGACCTCCGCCAAGTACGCCGACGAGATGGTCGCCGCCCTCACCGCCGCCGGGCACACCAGCGACGTGTACGACTTCGACGCCGCCGGTCGGAAGGCCCCCCACCACCTCGGGGTGCTCTCGCACTACGACACGGTCCTCTGGGAGACCGGTGACGACGTCATCCTCCGGTCACCCGGTCAGGTGGCCGGGACCGCTGCCCGGGCCGCCCTGGAGACCGAACTGAACGTCAGGGACTACCTCAACGAGGGTGGCAAGCTCCTGCTCAGCGGCAAGTACGCGCTCTACGCCCAGTCCGCGAACGGGCTGTACGGGTACCAGCCGAACGGGCCGCAGGAGTGCACCGACGCCGACGACCCCACCTGCCTGCCCCTGTTCAACGACTTCCAGCAGTACTACCTGGGCGCCCACACGTACGTCAGCGACGGCGGAACCTCGCCGGAGGGTGACCCGTACCCGGTCGCCGGTCGGTCCGGGGCCTTCGAAGGGTTCTCCGGCTCACTCAACGCGCCCGGATCGGCGCAGAACCAGGACCACACCGCCTCGTTCCTGACCACCAGCACCTTCCTCCCACCGGACCAGTTCCCGCAGTTCACCAGCTCCGCGCCGGTGGGGTGGAGCCGTCCGGGCGGGGCGCCGTTCGACCCGCGCACCGGGGACTGGTACCTCTACAGCGGCCAGGCCGACGAGGCGTACAAGCGGCTGACCCGGACCGTCGACCTGACCTCGGCGACCAGCGCCCAGCTGAAGTTCTGGACCTCGTACGAGATCGAGACGGACTGGGACTTCATGATCGTCGAGGCCCACGAGGTGGGCTCCGACACCTGGACGACCTTGCCGGACGCCGGGGGGCGGACCACCACCGCGACCGGGGAGAGCTGCCAGTCCGGTTGGGTCGACCAACTCCACCCGTTCCTCGGCCACTACCAGGGGGCGGACTGCTCGCCGACCGGCACCACCGGTCAGTGGCACGCGGCCACCGGGTCGTCCAACGGGTGGCAGGAGTTCACCGTCGACCTGTCGGCGTACGCCGGCAAGCAGGTCGAGGTCTCCATCTCCTCGGTCTCCGACTGGGCCACCCAGGGGCTGGGGATCTTCCTCGACGACGCCCGGGTGATCGTCGACGGGCAGACGGTGACCGAGACCTCGTTCGAGTCCGACGACCTGGGCGGCTGGCAGGTGGCCGGACCCCCGGCGGGCTCCGCCCCGAACGGCAACGACTGGTCCCGTAGCCGGCAGGCCTTCGAGGAGGGTTCCGTGGTGGTCACCGAGGACACCGTCTTCCTCGGGTTCGGGCTGGAGGGGCTGCCCCCGGCCGCCCGGGACGACCTGGTGGCCCGCTCCCTGGCCCACCTGTCCGGGCAGGACTGACGACTCGCCGACCGGGAACGGGGGCGTACGGATCTTCCGTACGCCCCCGTTCGTCGGCCGGTCGACGGTGGGGCCGGGGTGCGCGGATCTCCGCGTGCCCCGTTCGTCAGTGGGTCGGACGGCACGTCATTGAATCGATGTCCGTCGAATGACAGACTGTGTCCCACGCAGCCCGGCAGTCGGCGCCGTCCCCCTCGCCGCCGGGCCGTCGCAGTGCCATCCCACCCCTCGGAGGTACGGATGCTCCGCACCATCGGGGCGGCCCTCGCCGCCACCCTCGCCCTGACCGGCATCGCCGCCGGCCCCGGATCGCCCGCCCCCGGATCGATCACCCTCGGATCGCCCGCCCCCGGGCCGCCCGCCGCACCCCCGACCCCGCCGGTCGCCTGCCCACCGGCCTTGCCGATCACCGGCATGGTCACGGCGACCACCTCCACCAGCGTGACGGTCCGATACTCGATGCTGCTCACCCCGCCCTGCGGCTACGACCCACCGATCCGGGTCACCCTCTACTCCGGTCGGCAGGACGCCCAGCAGCGCAACGCCCCGGTGGCCTCCGCCGTCTCCGGCCCGCAGCGCTTCGGCGACGTCACAGTCGACGGCCTCACCCCGGCCACCGAGTACTGGTACCGGTTCAGCGACGCCCACGGCACCTGGGACCCGTACATCATCGGCGGCCCCGCCCGCACCACGCCCTGACAGCCGGTCCGCAACGTGACCACCACCCGTCGAGGCCACACCCCGCCGTGCCTGTCCACGGCAGGGTGTGGCTGGGCCGGCAGGGTGCGCCGATACTCGATCCATGGATGGAAAACGGCAGATGGGTCGGTTCCTGCAGACCCGCCGCTCCCAGTTGCGACCGGAGGACGTCGGCCTGACCGGGTACGGCGACCGTCGGCGGGTGCCGGGACTGCGACGGGAGGAACTGGCCATGCTGGCCGGGGTGAGCGCGTCGTACTACGCCCGGTTGGAGCAGGGCTACTCGCTGAACGCATCACCAGAGGTGCTCGACGCGATCGGCCGTGCACTGCGCCTCGACGAGGCCGAGCGTCGCCACCTGCACGACCTGGCGCAGGCCACCCGAATCCGCCCCGCCACGCGGCGGACGGCCCCCGAGAAGGCCACCGCCGCGCTCGTCGACCTGGTGGCCGCGATGGGGGACACCCCCGTACTGGTCCTCGGCCGACGCGGCGACGTGTTGGCCTGGAACCGTACCGGGCACGCGCTGTACGCCGGCCACCTCGACCCGGACGGCCCGGACCGGCCGTCGGACCGACCGAACATGGCCCGGATGGTGTTCCTCGACGAGCACACCCGTGAGTTGTACGTGGACTGGCCCAGCAAGGCGCGGGCGGTGGTGGGCAACCTGCGGGTCACTGCGGCCCGGCACCCGGACGACACCGCCCTCGCCGCCCTCATCGGCGAGCTGACCCTCGGCAGTGACGACTTCACCGCCATCTGGGCCGACCACCGGGTCAAGTCCGGCGGTGACGCGACCTACGAACTGCGACACCCGCTGGTCGGCGCGATGACGGTGACCCAACAGACCCTGCGTACCGAACAGGGGCAGCTCCTCGTGGTGGCCACCAGCCCGGCGGGGCCGCCGTCACGGGCCGCGATGACCCTCCTCGCCCACAGCGTCGCACCGGACCCCGGTACGGCGGCTGCCCCGCACACCGCATCCCCGCGGGGATAACCCCCTCCGCTTCCCGCACCGATCGCACCCGTCGTGCGCGCGGGGCTTCCGCGCGCCCAGAACACCGAAGGACATGATGAAGAAGAGACTGTCTGCCCCCGTCCTGGCCGTCCTGGCCGCCGGGGCCTTGGCGGTTCCCGGCACGGCCGCAGCGGTGCCCGGCAGGGCTGGGCCGGTTCCCGGTGGGGCGGCCTCGGCAGGGGTCGCCCCGGTCGTCTCCGTCCGGATCGCTGTGCACTTCGACGTCACCGCAGGGCAACTGCCCGAGAACGTGGCGTTGGCCCCGGACGGTACCGCCCTGGTGACTCTCGCCGCCGCTCGTCAGGTGGCCGCCGTCACCAGGGCCGGGTCGGTCCGGACACTGGCCACCCTCCCCGCCCCGGCCGACGGCGGGGTGCACACCCCGGTCCTCGGGTTCCCCCTCACCACCGGTATCGCCCGGTCCGGCGACGGCACGCTCTACCTGCTGTACGCCACCGGCACCGCCGACCTGACCGGCGTGTGGCGGGTACGCCCCGGCGACCGGCCCCGACGGATCGCGGCGCTGCCCGCCGAGGGGCTGCCCAACGGGCTGGCGCTGGACGAGCGGCGCGGCACCCTGTACCTCACCGACTCGGTACTCGGGAGGATCTTCACCGTCCCGGTGTCCGGCGGAACCCCGACGACCTGGTCGGCCGACCCGACCCTCGCCTCGACGGGCTTCCTCGGCGCCAACGGCCTGAAGCTCCACGACGGCGCGGTGTGGGTGAGCAACCTCGACCAGGGCACCCTGCTCCGGTTCCCCCTCGAACGGGGTCGGGCCGGCACCGTCGAGGTCCGGGCCGCCGGTCTGGTCGGCGTCGACGACTTCGCCTTCACCGGTCGCGGTGCCGAGGTGATCGCCGCCCTCAACGGTCCGAACACCGTGGTCCGAATCCGTCCCGGTGGCACCGTGACGCCCCTTCTCACCGCAGCCGACGGACTCCAGAACCCCACCTCCGTGGCGGTACGCGGCACCACCCTGTACGTCCTCAACGCCGCCTACCTCACCGGCACCGACCCGAACCTCCTCCTGGCCCGGGTCCCCGGTCGGCACTGAGTTCGGCGGGTGCGCCCCGACGCCGGTGCAGGCACGGATTGGCACGCGAGGTCGGAGCGGCTGAGACGAGAGCGGCCCAGGCTCGGCGAATGCGCCGCTGACCTGGGCCGTTACTGCTGGAGCGGGCGACGAGAATCGAACTCGCACCGTCAGTTTGGAAGACTGAAGCTCTGCCATTGAGCTACGCCCGCGTACTCCCCGATGTCTCGGGGTGCGACGACAGCCTACCCGGTCCGGTCGGCGGGCGCGCAGGCAGATTCCGCCGCGTCGGGGCGTACCCGGTCCGGGGCTCACCCGACGTGCCCGGACGGCGGCGGCGCGTGGGTTCGGCCCGGTCGGTTCGTGCCCGACCGGGGAGGGGGTGCGGGCGGCGTACCACGGGATTCGTCGGTTCGGGTGGCGGGCGGTCGGCGGCCGGCGACGGGCGGTGGTGGGTCGGGGGCCGCCCCGGGACCCCGGGCGGGCGCGGACGGCATAGACTGCACGTCGCCACGGGGTGTGGCGCAGCTTGGTAGCGCACTCGCTTTGGGAGCGAGGGGCCGTGGGTTCAAATCCCGCCACCCCGACTGTCGTCCGCGGGCCGTCTCCGGGCGGTCTCGCCGGGCGCTGCCGGAGCGTCGGGCCGGCTCGCCTACACTCGGTGGGCTGCATCATGTCGTCGCGCCCGGTAGTGGACCGCGCGACGCCCAGACCCGAACCGAGATCCGTTCAAGGAGTACGCCTGTGAAGAGCACCGTCGAGACTCTGAGCCCGACGCGCGTGCGGCTCGCCATCGAGGTGCCGTTCGTCGAGCTCGAGCCGAGCCTCAAGAAGGCGTACCGGGAAATCGGCCAGCAGGTCCAGGTGCCCGGTTTCCGGCGGGGCAAGATCCCGGCTGCCGTGATCGACCAGCGGGTCGGCCGGGGTGCCGTGCTCAACGAGGCGGTCCAGGAGGCCATCCCGCAGAACATCCTCGCCGCGGTGCGGGAGCACGACCTGAAGACGCTGGGTCGCCCCGAGGTCGAGATCACCGAGTTCAACGACGGTGACTCGCTCAACTTCACCGCCGAGGTCGACGTCCGCCCCGAGCTGACGCTGCCGGACCCGTCCACCATCGAGGTCACCGTCGACGAGCTCCAGATCGACGACAGCGAGATCGACGAGCAGGTCAAGAGCCTGCGGGAGCGGTTCGCCACGCTGAAGACCGTCGAGCGGGCCGCCGCCGAGGGCGACTACGTCCAGATCGACCTGAACGCCACCGTGGACGGCGCTGACGTGCCGGGCGGCTCGGCGAGCAACATCTCCCACGAGGTGGGCAGCAAGCAGCTCCTGCCGGGCCTGGACGAGGCCCTCGTCGGCCTGTCCGCCGGTGACTCCACCACCTTCACCACGCAGCTCGTCGGCGGCGACTTCGCCGGCCGGGACGCCGACGTGGCGGTGACCGTCCGGACGGTCAAGGAGAAGGAGCTGCCCGAGCTGGACGACGACTTCGCCCAGATGGCCAGCGAGTTCGACACGATCGACGAGCTCCGCGCCGACCTGCGGGAGAAGGTCACCCGGGGTAAGCGGGTCGAGCAGATCTACGCCGCCCGGGACAAGGCCCTGGAGCAGATCGTCGAGGCCGCCGACGTGCCGGCCCCGGAGGGGGTCGTGCGCGAGGAGGTCGAGAGCCGTAAGCAGGCCATGATCGACCAGCTCGAGCGGATCGGCGCCTCCATGACGGAGTACCTCGCCGCCGAGGAGAAGACCGAAGAGGAGATCGACGCCGAGCTGACCGAGTCGGCCACCCAGGGCGTCAAGATCCAGCTGGTGCTGGACACCCTGGCCGACGCCGAGGACGTCCAGGTCTCCGACGACGAGTTCGGCCACGAGATCGTGCACCGGGCGCAGCGTGCCGGGATGGCCCCGCAGCAGTACTACGACCAGCTGGCCCGTTCCGGCGCGGCAGGTGCGGTCTTCGGCGACGTCCGTCGGGGCAAGGCGCTGGCCGCCGTCATGGAGCGGGTGAAGATCAAGGACGCGGCGGGCAACGAGGTCTCCCTGGACGCCCTGCGTGCCGAGGGCGAGCAGGAGCACGACCACCAGCACTGACCGTCGGGCACGGCCGTCGTCCGTCGCTTGCGGCGTGCGGCGGCCGAAACCCGTTTTCCGGGTACGCACCCGGCGCGCGTGCGCTGAGAGCGAACAGTGCCCCGACCGGGACGCTGCCACCCGGTACAGCGGTTAGTGTCGGGTACGACGGTACGGAGAGCGAAGGGCTGCCATGACCGACATGCACATCCCGAAGAAGTCGCGCCAGGCGATCGAAGCCCGCGGCGGCGACTCGATTGGCAACCTCGACGACTCGGTCTACAACCGGTTGCTCAAGGAACGGATCATCTTCCTGGGCAGCGAGGTGAACGACCAGGTCGCCAACCGCATCTGCGCGCAGCTGCTGCTGCTCGCGGCGGAGGACCCGGACCGGGACATCTTCCTCTGGATCAACTCGCCGGGCGGTTCGGTCTACTCCGGCATGGCGATCTACGACACCATGCAGTACATCGACAACGACGTGTCGACCGTGGCGATGGGCATGGCCGCCTCGATGGGGCAGTTGCTGCTCTGCGCGGGCACCAAGGGCAAGCGGTACGCCCTCCCGCACGCGCGGATCATGATGCACCAGCCCTCCGGCGGCATGGGCGGTACCGCCTCCGACATCGCCATCCAGGCCGAGCAGATGCTCTACACGAAGCGGATGTTCCAGGAGCGGGTGGCCCACCACACCGGCCAGGACCAGGCCCAGATCGAGGCGGACTCGGACCGTGACCGCTGGTTCACCGCCCGGGAGGCCATGGAGTACGGCTTCATCGACAAGGTGATCACCGGAGCCGCACAGGTTCCGGAAGGCGCCGGGACCCTGAGCTGATCGAGGAGCTGACGATGACCGACCTGAGCCTGCCGCCCCAGTTCGCGGCCGTGCACAACCGCTACATCCTCCCGTCGTTCGTCGAGCGCACGTCGTACGGGGTCAAGGAGTCCAACCCGTACAACAAGCTCTTCGAGGACCGGATCATCTTCCTCGGTGTCCAGGTCGACGACGCGTCGGCCAACGACGTCATGGCGCAGTTGCTGACGCTCGAGGGCACCGACCCGGACCGCGACATCATCATGTACATCAACTCGCCCGGCGGTTCCTTCACCGCCATGACGGCGATCTACGACACCATGCAGTACGTCCGGCCGGACATCTCCACCGTCTGCCTGGGACAGGCGGCCTCGGCCGCCGCCGTGCTGCTGGCGGCGGGCACCCCGGGCAAGCGGATGGCCCTGCCGAACTCGCGGATCATCATCCACCAGCCGGCCACCGAGGGCGGCTACGGCCAGGGCTCGGACATCGAGATCCAGGCGCGGGAGATCCTGCGGATGCGGACCCAGCTCGAGGACATGCTGAGCCGGCACTGCAACCGCCCGATCGAGAAGGTCCGCAAGGACATCGACCGGGACAAGATCATGACCGCTGAGGAGTCCCGCGAGTACGGGTTGGTCGACACCATCCTGACCAGCCGCAAGAAGGGCCTGCTGGCGGCTAACGCGGCCAGCTGAGCATCATGGGATCAGAGGTCGGCCGGGGCCTGGCGGGCCCGGCCGACCTCTGACACACCCGTTTTGGGGGTCGGAGAAACCCTCCCCACCGGGTAACGTCGGTCCCGTACCCCTTCGGAGGGTCGGACCGGCAGGGTCAGCCAGGGACGACGGACCGTAGGGTCCGCAGGTCAGGGCCGGGGCTCCGGCCGATGAGTGCAGGGAGAACGTAGGTGGCACGGATCGGTGACGGTGGCGACCTACTGAAGTGCTCCTTCTGTGGCAAGTCCCAGAAGCAGGTCAAGAAGCTCATTGCGGGCCCCGGGGTCTACATCTGTGACGAGTGCATCGATCTCTGCAACGAGATCATCGAGGAGGAGCTGGCCGAGTCCGGCGAGGTGAAGTGGGAAGAGCTTCCCAAGCCGATGGAGATCTGCCAGTTCCTCGACAACTACGTCGTCGGTCAGGACCAGGCCAAGAAGGCGCTCGCCGTCGCGGTCTACAACCACTACAAGCGGATCCAGGCCGAGTCGGCCAGCGCTCCGGGGTCTCCGGGCCACGAGGGCGTCGAGGTGGCCAAGTCGAACATCCTCCTGCTCGGCCCCACGGGCTGCGGGAAGACCCACCTGGCCCAGACCCTCGCCCGGATGCTCAACGTCCCGTTCGCCATCGCCGACGCCACCGCGCTGACCGAGGCCGGGTACGTCGGCGAGGACGTGGAGAACATCCTCCTCAAGCTGATCCAGGCCGCCGACTACGACATCAAGCGGGCCGAGACCGGCATCATCTACATCGACGAGGTCGACAAGATCGCCCGCAAGTCGGAGAACCCCTCGATCACCCGGGACGTCTCCGGTGAGGGTGTGCAGCAGGCGCTGCTGAAGATGCTGGAGGGGACTGTCGCCAACGTCCCGCCGCAGGGCGGACGTAAGCACCCCCACCAGGAGTTCATCCAGATCGACACCACCAACGTGCTGTTCATCTGTGGTGGGGCCTTCGCCGGGCTGGACCAGATCATCGAGGCCCGTACCGGGCACGGCGGCACCGGGTTCGGTGCGCGGCTGCGGGCGGTCTCCGAGCGGTCCACCGACGACATCTTCAGCCAGGTCATGCCGGAGGACATGCTCAAGTTCGGGCTGATCCCGGAGTTCATCGGCCGACTCCCCGTGATCACCAACGTACGCAGCCTGGACCGTGGCGCCCTGGTGGCGATCCTCACCGAGCCCCGCAACGCCCTCGTCAAGCAGTACCAACGCCTGTTGGAGCTCGACGGCGTGGAGCTGGAGTTCGAGGCCCCGGCGTTGGAGGCCATCGCCGACCAGGCGATGCTGCGGGGCACCGGTGCCCGGGGACTTCGGGCGATCATGGAAGAGGTCCTCCTCTCCGTGATGTACGAGGTGCCGAGCAACCCCGACGCGGCCCGGGTTCTGATCACCCGGGAGGCGGTCCTGGAGAACGTCAACCCGACGATCGTCCCGAGGGAGTTCACCGGGCGGCGTGCCCGCCGGGAGCGCGAGGAGAAGTCGGCCTGAGGCGGTTTCCGGATCGGGGCGGTGGCCGTAGGGTGAGCCACATGCGCGTCGCCGTCTGCCAGCTCAACGCCGGCACCGACCGGGTGGCGAACCTCGCCGCCGCAGAGCGGCTGCTGACCCGGGTCGCCGAGGCCGGTGCCGATCTGGCGGTCCTGCCCGAGTACGTCGACTACCTGGGCCCCGGGGCGGGTCTGCCCACCCCTGAGCCCGTCGACGGCGAGTTCGGCAGCTTCTTCGCCGATCTGGCCGCCCGGCTCGGCATCTGGGTGATCGCCGGGTCGTTCCACGAGCTCGGTCCGGACCCCGAGCGGACGTACAACACCTCGCTGGTCTTCGACCGTTCCGGCGCTCTCGCCGCCAGCTACCGCAAGATCCACCTGTACGACGTCGAGATCCCGGGCCGGGTCTCGTACCGGGAGTCGGCCTCTGTGGCGCCGGGGGAGCAGCCCGTCGTGGTGACCGTCGAGGGGGTCAGGGTCGGCCTGTCGATCTGTTACGACCTGCGCTTCCCCGAGCTGTACCGGCAACTGGCGACCGACGGTGCGGCCCACCTCCTGGTGGTACCGGCCGCCTTCATGCTGCACACCGGGCGGGACCACTGGGAGGTCCTGTTGCGTGCCCGGGCGATCGAGAACCAGTGCTTCGTGGCCGCCGCCGGTCAGACCGGCGACCACGAACCGGGGCGGACGTGTTTCGGGCGGAGTATGGTCGTCGACCCGTGGGGAACGGTCCTCGGTCAGGTGCCCGACGGATTCGGGTCGGTGGTGGTCGACCTGGACCTCGACCGGCTGGAGACCATCCGCGCTGAGCTGCCCAGCCTGGCGAACCGTCGACTCTGACCGGTCCGGCCGAAGGTCGTCGGGTCACCGGGGGTCGTCGGGTCGCCGGGTGCGTCACGCACCCGGACCCGCCGTCGACGTCACCCCTGGAAGAGGACGCCGACAACCGCCAGGCAGGCGATGGCGCCGGCGGTGACCAGCAGGGCGGTGGTCATCCGGGACGGGCCCCGACGGGCCAGCCGACCGATCGAGGCGAGTACGGCGAGCAGGACGAACGCACCGATGACCACCTGCCAGAAGGGCAGGAGCAGGTTCATGACCGCCTCCCCGGCGAGCACCGTCGTCCGACCCACGTCATCCATGACGAACACTCTGGCACGCCGGTCCGCTGTGCAGGGCGATCAGGCGTCTTCGTGCTTCCTCCGGGGGGCGTCGTCCCGTCGGTCCGACGCAGTGACGGACGCTGATTTGCCTTCTGCGGGCCGTACGCGTAACTTTCTCTCTGCAAGCGGGAGGCCGGACAAACCGGCCGAAAGCAAGCGCCAGGCTCGGGGCGGAGACGCCGACCGAGGCTGGTACCGGGCGGTGCGAAACACTCCGGAAGTTCGGGGTTGCGATCGCGAGGCCGACCGGGTAAGGTTTCGGAGCCGGCAGGGGCCAGGCGGAACACCGCGAAGCGGTGGTCAGCCAGCCAGCCGACTTCCCACGGTAGAGACGACCGCTGAGTACGGCGAGCGTCAAACGTGGATACGAACCAGCGAAGCTGATACTTCTTAGTGAAGTTGACGCGCCATGCCGGTTCACATAGCTTTGAACGGTTGCCCCGGGTTCGGGTTCCACGGTGTGGGGTTCGGGTTTGGTGTGTGGTTGTTCTTTGAGAACTCAACAGGGTGCTTGATAAGCCAGTGCCAATTGTTTTATACCCCGTGGCTGGCTGGGAGCTTCGGTTTCTGGTTGGTTTACGGAATTCCTTTGGCAACAATTTGGTTTGTTGCTGGGATGGATTTTCCACAGGTTTTTGTTGGAGAGTTTGATCCTGGCTCAGGACGAACGCTGGCGGCGTGCTTAACACATGCAAGTCGAGCGGAAAGGCCCTTCGGGGTACTCGAGCGGCGAACGGGTGAGTAACACGTGAGCAACCTGCCCTAGGCTTTGGGATAACCCCGGGAAACCGGGGCTAATACCGAATATGACCACCGGGCGCATGTTTGGTGGTGGAAAGTTTTTCGGCCTGGGATGGGCTCGCGGCCTATCAGCTTGTTGGTGGGGTGATGGCCTACCAAGGCGACGACGGGTAGCCGGCCTGAGAGGGCGACCGGCCACACTGGGACTGAGACACGGCCCAGACTCCTACGGGAGGCAGCAGTGGGGAATATTGCACAATGGGCGGAAGCCTGATGCAGCGACGCCGCGTGAGGGATGACGGCCTTCGGGTTGTAAACCTCTTTCAGCAGGGACGAAGCGCAAGTGACGGTACCTGCAGAAGAAGCGCCGGCCAACTACGTGCCAGCAGCCGCGGTAAGACGTAGGGCGCGAGCGTTGTCCGGATTTATTGGGCGTAAAGAGCTCGTAGGCGGCTTGTCGCGTCGACTGTGAAAACCCGCGGCTCAACCGCGGGCCTGCAGTCGATACGGGCAGGCTAGAGTTCGGTAGGGGAGACTGGAATTCCTGGTGTAGCGGTGAAATGCGCAGATATCAGGAGGAACACCGGTGGCGAAGGCGGGTCTCTGGGCCGATACTGACGCTGAGGAGCGAAAGCGTGGGGAGCGAACAGGATTAGATACCCTGGTAGTCCACGCTGTAAACGTTGGGCGCTAGGTGTGGGGGGCCTCTCCGGTTCTCTGTGCCGCAGCTAACGCATTAAGCGCCCCGCCTGGGGAGTACGGCCGCAAGGCTAAAACTCAAAGGAATTGACGGGGGCCCGCACAAGCGGCGGAGCATGCGGATTAATTCGATGCAACGCGAAGAACCTTACCTGGGTTTGACATGGCCGCAAAACTGTCAGAGATGGCAGGTCCTTCGGGGGCGGTCACAGGTGGTGCATGGCTGTCGTCAGCTCGTGTCGTGAGATGTTGGGTTAAGTCCCGCAACGAGCGCAACCCTCGTTCGATGTTGCCAGCGCGTTATGGCGGGGACTCATCGAAGACTGCCGGGGTCAACTCGGAGGAAGGTGGGGATGACGTCAAGTCATCATGCCCCTTATGTCCAGGGCTTCACGCATGCTACAATGGCCGGTACAATGGGCTGCGATACCGTGAGGTGGAGCGAATCCCAAAAAGCCGGTCTCAGTTCGGATCGGGGTCTGCAACTCGACCCCGTGAAGTCGGAGTCGCTAGTAATCGCAGATCAGCAACGCTGCGGTGAATACGTTCCCGGGCCTTGTACACACCGCCCGTCACGTCACGAAAGTCGGCAACACCCGAAGCCGGTGGCCCAACCCTTGTGGAGGGAGCCGTCGAAGGTGGGGCTGGCGATTGGGACGAAGTCGTAACAAGGTAGCCGTACCGGAAGGTGCGGCTGGATCACCTCCTTTCTAAGGAGCACCATTCGTCGAAAGACGGTATGGAGCCCGCGGTCTGCGAATGTCAGGTCGGGGTGCTCAGAGGCGGAGACACTGGTGAGTTTTCTCCTGGCAACGGCCGGGTTCCTCTAGTACGGCTGATCTTCGGATTGGTGTGGAGCGGGGGGTCTGGTGCGGCTGGGGGAGGGCGGAGAGCACCCTGTTGGGTCCTGAAGGAACAACCATCGTGTTGTTGTTTCAGTTGACCGTGTGATGCCCCTTTGTGGGGGTGTTGTTGGTCGCCAGGCATGGCCTGGTCTCGCATACCGCCGGCCGTTGGGTTGGGTTTGGTGTGGGGCTGTGGGTTGTGGGTTGGTCGTTTGTTGAGAATTGCACAGTGGACGCGAGCATCTTTGTGGTCAAGTTGTCAAGGGCGAACGGTGGATGCCTTGGCACCAGGAGCCGATGAAGGACGTGGGAGGCCGCGATAGGCCTGGGGGAGCTGTCAACCGAGCTGTGATCCCAGGGTGTCCGAATGGGGAAACCTGGCATCAGTCATGTGATGTCACCCGCATCTGAATACATAGGGTGTGTGGGGGGAACGCGGGGAAGTGAAACATCTCAGTACCCGTAGGAAGAGAAAACAACATGTGATTCCGTGAGTAGTGGCGAGCGAAAGCGGATGAGGCTAAACCGGTTGCGTGTGATACCTGTCAGGGGTTGCGTGGTCGGGGTTGTGGGACCCTGCTCAACAGGCTGACGACTGTTGGAGGAGTGAGAAAGCCAGTTGCTAGCTGAACAGTCTGGGAAGGCTGACCGTAGACGGTGAGAGTCCGGTAGGTGAAAGTGGCTGGTCTCCTGTGGGTGTTCCCGAGTAGCGGCGGACCCCTGAAATCTGCCGTGAATCTGCCAGGACCACCTGGTAAGCCTAAATACTTCCTGGTGACCGATAGCGGACGAGTACCGTGAGGGAATGGTGAAAAGTACCCCGGGAGGGGAGTGAAATAGTACCTGAAACCGTTCGCCTACAATCCGTCGGAGCCTTGCGGGGTGACGGCGTGCCTTTTGAAGAATGAGCCTGCGAGTTAGTGGCATGTGGCGAGGTTAACCCGTGTGGGGGAGCCGTAGCGAAAGCGAGTCTGAATAGGGCGTTTGAGTCGCGTGTCCTAGACCCGAAGCGGAGTGATCTAGCCATGGGCAGGCTGAAGCGTGGGTAAGACTACGTGGAGGGCCGAACCCACCAACGTTGAAAAGTTGGGGGATGACCTGTGGTTAGGGGTGAAAGGCCAATCAAACTCCGTGATAGCTGGTTCTCCCCGAAATGCATTTAGGTGCAGCGTCGCGTGTTTCTTGCCGGAGGTAGAGCACTGGATGGTCTAGGGGGCCCACAAGCTTACCGAAATCAGCCAAACTCCGAATGCCGGTAAGTGAGAGCGCGGCAGTGAGACTGCGGGGGATAAGCTTCGTAGTCGAGAGGGAAACAGCCCAGATCACCAGCTAAGGCCCCTAAGCGTGTGCTAAGTGGAAAAGGATGTGGGGTCGCATAGACAACCAGGAGGTTGGCTTAGAAGCAGCCACCCTTTAAAGAGTGCGTAATAGCTCACTGGTCAAGTGGTTCCGCGCCGACAATGTAGCGGGGCTCAAGTACACCGCCGAAGCTGTGGCATTCACATTTTTACTTCGCGGGGATCCTTGTGGTTCTTGTGCAGGTGTGTGGATGGGTAGGGGAGCGTCGTGCCGGGGGTGAAGCAGCCGAGTGATCGAGTTGTGGACGCGGCACGAGTGAGAATGCAGGCATGAGTAGCGAAAGAAGGGTGAGAAACCCTTCCGCCGGATGACCAAGGGTTCCAGGGCCAGGTTAATCCGCCCTGGGTGAGTCGGGACCTAAGGCGAGGCCGAGAGGCGTAGTCGATGGACAACGGGTTGATATTCCCGTACCCGCGAAGGAGCGCCCGTGATGAACCTCGTTGTGCTAACCACCCGAGCTGCCGGATGCCTTCGGGTTGATGGTGGGGAGCGTGGGAACCTGGCGGGTAGTAGTCAAGCGATGGGGTGACGCAGGAAGGTAGCTGAGCCCGGCCGGTGGTTGTGCCGGGGTAAGCGTGTAGGCCGTGTCGTAGGTAAATCCGCGGCACATGTGGGCTGAGACGTGATGCCGAGCCGATTCAGGTGAAGTCAGTGATCCTATGCTGCCGAGAAAAGCCTCTAGCGAGTTCCGAGCGGCCCGTACCCCAAACCGACACAGGTGGTCAGGTAGAGAATACCAAGGCGATCGGGTGAACTGTGGTTAAGGAACTCGGCAAATTGCCCCCGTAACTTAGGGAGAAGGGGGGCCGGAGACGTGAAGCCCCTTGCGGGTGGAGCGTTGTATGGCCGCAGAGAGCAGGGGGAAGCGACTGTTTACTAAAAACACAGGTCCATGCGAAGAAGTAATTCGATGTATATGGACTGACGCCTGCCCGGTGCTGGAACGTTAAGGGGACCTGTTAGCTCTTCGGGGCGAAGCGGAGAACTTAAGCGCCAGTAAACGGCGGTGGTAACTATAACCATCCTAAGGTAGCGAAATTCCTTGTCGGGTAAGTTCCGACCTGCACGAATGGCGTAACGACTTCCCCACTGTCTCAACCACAGGCCCGGCGAAATTGCATTACGAGTAAAGATGCTCGTTACGCGCGGCAGGACGGAAAGACCCCGGGACCTTTACTATAGCTTGACATTGGTATTTGAGTTAGCTTGTGTAGGATAGGTGGGAGCCGGTGAAGTCCATACGCCAGTATGGGTGGAGGCAATCTTGAAATACCACTCTGGTTGATTCGGATATCTAACTTCGGGCCGTGATCCGGTTCAGGGACAGTGTCTGGTGGGTAGTTTAACTGGGGCGGTTGCCTCCTAAAAGGTAACGGAGGCGCCCAAAGGTTCCCTCAGCCTGGTTGGCAATCAGGTGTTGAGTGTAAGTGCACAAGGGAGCTTGACTGTGAGACTGACAGGTCGAGCAGGGACGAAAGTCGGGACTAGTGATCCGGCACTTGCGTGTGGAAGCGGTGTCGCTCAACGGATAAAAGGTACCCCGGGGATAACAGGCTGATCTTCCCCAAGAGTCCATATCGACGGGATGGTTTGGCACCTCGATGTCGGCTCGTCGCATCCTGGGGCTGTAGCAGGTCCCAAGGGTTGGGCTGTTCGCCCATTAAAGCGGTACGCGAGCTGGGTTTAGAACGTCGTGAGACAGTTCGGTCCCTATCCGCCGTGCGCGTAGGATACTTGAGAAGGGCTGTCCCTAGTACGAGAGGACCGGGACGGACGAACCTCTGGTGTGCCAGTTGTCCCGCCAGGGGCACGGCTGGTTGGCTACGTTCGGAAGGGATAACCGCTGAAAGCATCTAAGCGGGAAGCTCGCTTCAAGATGAGGTATCCCGCCACACCTTTGGTGTGGGTAAGGCCCCCAGTTAGACGACTGGGTTGATAGGCCGGAGATGTAAGCTCGGTAACGGGTTGAGTTGACCGGTACTAATAGGCCGAGGACTTGACTACGAAGCTGCTACGCGTCCACTGTGCAACTCTTGACAAACGAACAGCAGACCACGTGTGTGGTGTTGTTTGATATGTCGATAGGGTTACGGCGGTCATGGCGGAAGGGAAACGCCCGGTTACATTCCGAACCCGGAAGCTAAGCCTTCCAGCGCCGATGGTACTGCACTCGGGAGGGTGTGGGAGAGTAGGACACCGCCGGACATCTTTCACGTGTAGGGCCACCCTTCGGGGTGGCCCTACACGTGTTTCCTGCTGTATCCGACCTGGGCATTCCTCTGCCCTCTGCCCTCTATGCGCTGTCCGCCCTCGCGGTCCCCTGCCGGCGGCCGGGCGTCCCCGATCGTTCCGTGATCAAGGGATTTGCGTCTGGATGATCTCCAATCGTGACGCAAACCCCTTGATCAACGTGGCAAACGGGGGTGGGCTGGGCGGCAGGTGGAGGTGGGGTGGGGTGGGGTGGGGGGTTCAGGGGCGGGTTTGGATTTCTTCGCGGATGGTGCGGAGGAGGCCGCCGGCCTCACTGACCGGTCGACCGGGGAACATCGCCATCACCACGCTGCCGTGGTCGGCCCAGCCGCAGACCGCGAAGTCGCCACCCTCCCCGCCGGTCGTACCGCACTTCATGGTGCCGCCGAGTCGACCGGCGGGAACGTCGCTGATGCCGGCGACCTCGCCGGTCTCGTCGGCCATCAGACCGAAGAGGGTGTCCAGATCCCGTTCCGGCTGCCACAACAGGGCCGAGCCGCCGAAGATGAGCACCGGCCGCCGGTCGTCGGCGGGGTCGCCGTACACGGTGCCGAAACTGCTGTCCAGGTCGATCTGGGCGGCGAAGCCGCTGCGCAGGTAGTCGGCGGTGCTGCGGGCCCGTTCGCTGTCGTCGCGGGACAGCCCGGCGACCCGGTCCGGAGTGGCCAGGTCGGTGTCCCGCTGCTGTGCCACCCGCCACCCGGCGACACCGAGGGCACCGGCTCCGGCCAGCCCGACGACGAGGGCCGCGGCCAGTGCCCACCGCGCCCGCTTCGAGCCGAACAGGGAGCGCCGGGGGCCGTCGTCCGGGTCGTGGTGACTCAGCCGGATCGGCTCGTCGACGAGCTCCACCGGCTCGGCCCCGTCGGGGTACGGGCGGCCGGAGGCAGGTGCGAACCCACCGGACACGGAGGTGCCGGTGACGTGTGCGTCGGACATGACCGACACCGTACGCGAACCACCGGTGGTGCACGTCAGGTCCGCCGAAGCGCTCCGTAGACTTCGAGGGTGACCGAGAGACTGGATGCCCGACGCCCCGACGCCCCGACCCTTGCCGGCCAGTACCAGCCCGGCGAGGTAGAGCAGCGACGGTACGAGCAGTGGGTAGCCGCGGGCCACTTCCGGGCGGATCCCCGCAGCGACCGGCCCCCGTTCACGATCGTCATCCCCCCGCCGAACGTCACCGGCGTCCTGCACATGGGGCACGCCCTCGACCACACCGTCCAGGACGCGCTGATCCGGCGTAAGCGGATGCAGGGGTTCGAGGCGCTCTGGCTGCCCGGGATGGACCACGCCGGTATCGCCACCCAGAACGTCGTGGAGCGGCAGCTGGCCGGCGAGGGGCTGTCCCGGCACGACCTGGGGCGCGACGAGTTCGTCGAGCGGGTGTGGCGGTGGAAGGCCGAGTCCGGCGGGGCGATCCTCGGCCAGATGCGCCGGCTCGGCGACTCCGTCGACTGGGACCGCGAGCGCTTCACCATGGACGAGGGGCTGTCGCGGGCCGTACAGACGATCTTCAAGAAGCTGTACGACGACGGTCTCATCTACCGGGCGAACCGGATCATCAACTGGTGTCCACGGTGCCTGACGGCGCTGTCGGACATCGAGGTGGAGCACACCGACGACGACGGTGAGCTGGTCTCCATCAGGTACAGCGACGACGTTGTGGTGGCCACCACCCGGGCCGAGACGATGCTCGGTGACACGGCGGTGGCTGTGCACCCCGACGACGAGCGGTACCGGCACCTGACCGGCACCGAGGTCGAGCTGCCGCTCACCGGGCGGCGGATCCCGATCGTGGGTGACCCGCACGTCGACCCGTCCTTCGGCACCGGCATGGTCAAGGTGACCCCGGCACACGACCCGAACGACTTCGAGATCGGCCAGCGGCACGGCCTGCCCTCGTTGACGGTGATGGACGAGCGGGGCGTGATCACCGTGCCCGGTCCCTTCCAGGGGCTGGACCGTTACGAGGCCCGGCCGGCGATCGTCGCCGCCCTGCGGGAGCAGGGCCTGATCGTGGCCGAGAAGCGGCCGTACGTGCACGCGGTCGGGCACTGTTCGCGCTGCAAGACGACTGTCGAGCCCCGGCTGTCGTTGCAGTGGTTCGTCAACACCACCCCGCTGGCCCAGGCGGCGGGGGACGCGGTGCGCGACGGCCGGGTGAAGATCGAGCCGCCCGAGCTTGCCAAGCGGTACTTCGCCTGGGTGGACAACATGCACGACTGGTGCATCTCCCGCCAGCTCTGGTGGGGCCACCGGATCCCGGTCTGGTACGGCCCCGACGGTGAGGTCGTCTGCGTCGGTCCCGACGAGCAGCCGCCGACCGGCGAGGGCTGGCACCAGGACGAGGACGTCCTGGACACCTGGTTCTCCAGCGGGCTGTGGCCGTTCTCCACCCTCGGCTGGCCGGAGCAGACCCCCGACCTGGCGAAGTTCTACCCGACGAGCGTCCTGGTCACCGGGTACGACATCCTCTTCTTCTGGGTCGCCCGGATGATGATGTTCGGGCTGTACGCGATGGACGGCAAGCCGCCCTTCGAGGTGGTGGCCCTGCACGGCATGGTCCGTGACGAGTTCGGCAAGAAGATGTCGAAGTCCTTCGGCAACGTGGTGGACCCGCTGGACTGGATCGACCGCTTCGGCGCCGACGCCGTCCGGTTCACCCTGGCCCGGGGAGCCAACCCCGGCTCGGACGTCCCGGTCAGCGAGGACTGGTGCCAGGGCTCGCGCAACTTCTGCAACAAGCTCTGGAACGCCACCCGGTTCGCACTGATGAACGGTGCCCACACCGAGGGGCCGTTGCCGGCCGCCGAGCAGCTCTCCACCGTCGACAGGTGGATCCTGTCCCGACTCGCCCACGTCACCGCCGAGGTGGACGAGCAGTTCGAGGGGTACGAGTTCGCGAAGGTCTGCGACCTGCTCTACCACTTCGCCTGGGACGACGTCTGCGACTGGTACGTCGAGCTGACCAAACCGGTGCTCGCCGGTGGCGGCGCGGCGGCCGAGGCGACCCGACGGGTGCTCGGGCACGTCCTGGACCAGCTGCTGCGGCTGCTGCACCCGGTGATGCCGTTCGTCACCGAGGAGCTGTGGACCGCGCTGACCGGCGCGCAGACGGTGGTGACCGCCGCCTGGCCGACGGCCGACCGTACCCTCGTCGACGACCGTGCTGAGACCGAGGTCGGCACCGTCCAGCGGGTGGTGACCGAGATCCGGCGGTTCCGCTCCGACCAGGGGCTGCGCCCCACGCAGCGGGTCGCGGCGCGGCTGGACGGCCTGACCGGGGCGGGTATCGAGGCGCACGAGCCGTTGATCCGCTCCCTGGTCCGGCTGGACACCCCCGGGGACGACTTCCAGGCCAGCGCCACCCTGGCCATGCCCGGCGAGGTCAGTGTCGCCCTGGACACCCGGGGCTCCATCGACGTGGCCGCCGAGCGGGCCCGGCTGACCAAGGACCGTGTCGCCGCCGAGAAGGAGGTGACGCAGGCCCGGGGGAAGCTGGGCAACCCGGCGTTCGTGGGGAAGGCCCCGGAGCACGTGGTCGACAAGATCCGGACCCGGCTCGCCGCCGCCGAATCCGACCTGGTCCGCATCGACGCCGCACTGGAGGCGCTGCCGTCGTGACCGAGCGCACCGAACGCACCGATCAGCCCGCCGACCCGTCGGGTCGGGAGGGCTCCGCCCGTCGTGCCGCCCGGACTGACCGGGCGGCGCGGGCCGGGAACCCCGAATTCGCCGCCGTCGAGGCCGAACTGGCCGGGCGGGGATTCACCCGGATGGTCTTCGAGCTGGACCGGATCGAGAGCCTGCTGGACCTGCTCGGCAGCCCACAGCGGGCGTACCCGTCGATCCACCTGACGGGGACGAACGGCAAGACGTCGACCGCCCGGATGATCGACTCCCTGTTGCGCGCCTTCGGCCTGCACACCGGCCGGTACACCAGCCCTCATCTGGAGACCGTCCGGGAACGGATCAGCCTCGACGGTGAGCCCGTCGACGAGGAGCGGTTCACCGCCACCTACCGGGAGGTCGCCCCGCTGGCCGGGCTGGTGGACGAGCGCTCCGCCGAGCCGCTCACCTACTTCGACATGACCACGGCGCTGGCCTTCGCGACCTTCGCCGACGCTCCGGTCGACATCGCGGTGGTCGAGGTGGGGCTCGGTGGGGCCGAGGACGCCACGAACGTCCTCCAGGCCGGGGTCTGCGTGCTGACCCCGATCGGGCTGGACCACACCGAGTGGCTTGGTGACACGATCCAGGACATCGCGCTGGCCAAGGCGGGGATCATCCATCCCGGGGCGACAGTGGTCTGCGCGGCACAGGACGAGGAGGCCGCCCGACCGGTCCTGGAACGCTGCGCCGAGGTGGGCGCGACGATCGCCCGGGAGGGCGCCGAGTTCGGCGTGCTGCGCCGGTCGGTGGCGGTCGGCGGTCAGGTGCTCACCCTCCAGGGCCTCGGCGGGGTGTACGAGGAGATCTTCGTACCGCTGCACGGGGCCCACCAGGCCCAGAACGCGGCCGTGGCGCTGGCGGCGGTCGAGGCGTTCCTCGGTGCCGGGACGAAGCGACAACTGGACGTGGAGACCGTCCGGGAGGGCTTCGCCACGGCCAGCTCCCCAGGGCGGCTGGAGAAGGTCCGGACCGCGCCGACGGTCCTGCTCGACGGTGCCCACAACCCGCAGGGGATGGCCGCCACTGTCACCGCCATCCAGGAGGAGTTCGCGTTCAGCAAGCTGGTCGGGGTGCTCGGTGTCCTCGCCGACAAGGACGCCTCCAGCCTGCTGGAACTTCTGGAGCCGGTGCTCGACCAGGTGGTCGTCACCGGCAACAGCTCGCCCCGGGCGATGCCCGCCGCGCAGCTCGGTGCCCTGGCCGTCGAGATCTTCGGCCCGGACCGGGTGGAGATCGCCGAGGAGATGCCGGACGCGATCGAGGCGGCGGTGGCCGCCGCCGAGTCCGACGTGCCGGGTGAACTCAGCGGAGTGGGTGTGTTGATCACCGGGTCGGTGGTGACAGTGGCCGACGCCCGCCGGCTGCTCAAGCGATGACCGCCCCGGATCAGCCGGACTCGCGACAGCCCGACCCCGGGGAGCCCGATCCGGGGCAGCCGGGGCCAGGGCAGCCCGGTCCGGGGGAGCCTGCCCCGGGGGAGCGTCGGTCGGGGCTGCGCAACCCGGAGGGGGCGGTACGGGGACTCGGGGCCGCCACCCTCGGCCTGGAGGCATTCGTCCTGCTGCTGGGCATCCAGCCGATCCGGGTGCTCGGCGGGGAACTCAGCGGAGCCACCATCGGTCTGATCATCGGGATCGCCGTGGTGGCGGTGGTGCTCGCCGGCCTGATGCGCCGGGCGTGGGCCTGGCACGCCGGCACGGTGTTGCAGGGCGTACTGATCCTGGGCGGGTTCCTGCACTGGTCACTGTTCGTGCTCGGGGTCATCTTCGCCCTGGTGTGGGCGTACGCCCTGCACGTCCGGCGGGTGATCCTCGGTCCCGGGGGCGGGTCGGCCGCCCCCGGGGTGTGAAGGGTCGGCCGGTCAGGCGCCGGTGAGGGTCCGCCACTGGGTCAGGGCGATGCCGTGCCCGTCGGGGTCACGGAACGCCGCAGCCCACACCTCCAGCTTGGTGCCCCGGTTGACCACCCGAGGGGCGTAGGTGAACCGGAGCCCGGTGTCCCGCAGCCGCTCGTAGGCCGCCTGGATGTCGTTGACCTCGAGGTTGACGTGGACCAGCCGACGGCTGATCGGGGCCGCCTCGGTGACCTCCCGTAGCACCAGCCGGGTGGTCCCGGAGGCCAGCACGGCGTTTCCGGATCCCCGGTCCACCTCGGTGAAGCCCAGCACGTCCCGGTAGAACTCCAGGGACCGGCCCAGGTCGGTGACCAGCACGGTGATCCCGACTCCGGCGATCGGAGCACCGGTGTCGAGGTCGGGGGAGTCGGCCCTGGGGTCCTCCGGGGCGTACCCGAAGATCGCCGCGTCGAGGTGGTCGGCACCGACGTCGGAGTCGGTGTCCGGGTGTTCCCGGCCGGGGGCGGGGTCGTCCAGCGCCAGGTCGATCGGGTCGAAGTCCGGGTCGTCGGCACCGGTCGTCGGTGCATGCCGGGCAGCGGTGGACGGCTCGGTGGCATGGGGCGGCGGCGCGGTCCGGGCAGCGGTGGGCGACTCGTCGGTGCGTTGCCCCGGTGCCGGGGCGGTCGGCGGGACGATGGTGTCGATCGGCACGGTGGGGTCGTTCGAGCCGACCGTGGGGTCCTGGGAGTCAGCGGTGGGGTCGGCCGAGGTGGGGGTGTCGGTCCGTTTCGGGGTGCCGACCTCGGACTCCGCCGACCTGGCAGGGCCGTCACTCGACGGCGAGGGCTCCGACCGGACCGCGACCGGGGTCGTCTCGGGTCCCGGTGCGTCGACCGGCGGGGTCGGCTCGTCCGGGCGGGAGGGCGGGGCGGCGTCGACCGGCCGGCCGGGCTCCTCCGGCGGGGTCGGCTCGTCCGGGCGCCGGTCCGGAACGGTGTCGGTCGGCGGGGTCGGCTCGTCCGGGCGCGGGTCGGGGACGGTGTCGGCAGGCTGCTCCGAGCGGGGGCGGGGGGAGAGATCCGTCGGGTCGAGGTACGCGTCGTCGAGACCGGCGGCGGCGGTCGTCGTGGTCCGCTCCCCGGCCGGTGGGTCGAGGGCGGCGTCCGGGGCGACCGGGTCCTCCGACGGAGTACGGGGGTTGGGCGTGGCCCGACGGGGCAGGGTGGGGTCGCTCGGCTGCTCGACCAGGGTGCCCTCGACCACCTTCGGGCCGCCGGGCCGCTGGTGGACCACCACGGTCCTGCGCCGCTCGGAGTGCTCGCCCGGGTCGTCAAGGATCGGGTCGACGGCCGGTTGGTCACCGAACCCGTCGTGGTAGGCGTCCCGGAAGTCGGTGCCGAACTCGTCCCGGAAGTCGTCGTCGGTCCGCCCGGCCCACGGGGGCGCCTCCTGCTGGATCAGCATCTCGTCGACCGGCTCGGCGGCGACGACGGCGAACTCCGGTGGCAGGTCGGCGGCGGCGGCCTCGGTGTGGGTCGCCACCTCGTCCCAGAGCACCCGGACGTGCCGGTGGTCGTCGAGGGCCACCCGGATCGGCAGGGCCTGCCCGACAGTGGGCCACTTGGACACCGGAACCCGCGGTTCGACGATCTTCTTCGACCGGGGCGGCATGCCCGGAGCGTCGATCATCAGTTGCAGCTCGCACCGGCCGAACGCGTACTGGGTGGGTGGTTCGGAGGTGCTGTGCACGTGTCCGATCCCGACCACCCAGGTACGGCCACCTCCACGGACTGTGGCCAACGCGATGGCCAGCGCCAGGATGGCGACACCGAGGGCCACGATGGCCCAGCTCGTCATGCCCAGGCCGAACACGACAACGAAGGCCGCCACCGTACCGAGCACGGCGGCGATCAGCCTGCGCACCGGCGCGATGGGTCGGTTTCCGCCAGTCGCCACAGTGGACCTCCCAGGGGTCGGGACCAGGCTAGGCCGCATCGCCGACGGAGCGGAAGAGCAGCCGCCGCTTCGGTGACCGGACCGGGTCGCTACGCTGACCGTACCCAGCCGAGCCGCCTTCCGCGTACAGGAGGAACCCAGCGTGTCCACCAGCAGCTCCGACGAGCGCACGCTCGTCCTGATCAAGCCCGACGCCGTCAGTCGGGGTCTGGTCGGCGAGATCGTCTCCCGCTTCGAGCGCAAGGGGCTGCGGATCGACGCCATGCAGACGCGGACCCTGGACGGGGACTTCGCCGACCAGCACTACGCCGAGCACGTCGACAAGCCGTTCTACCCGCCGCTGAAGGCGTTCATGACCTCCGGGCCGCTGGTCGCCCTGGTGCTCTCCGGTGACCAGGTGATCGACGTGGTGCGGACCATGATCGGGGTCACCGACGGGCGCAAGGCCGCCGCCGGCACCATCCGGGGTGACCTGTCCCTGTCCAACCGGGAGAACCTGGTGCACGCCTCGGACTCCCCGGACAGCTCCAAGCGCGAGATCGCGCTCTGGTTCCCCGAGCTGGGCTGACCGCCGGGGTTCCCGGGGACGGTCGACGCCCCCCGGCCGATGGCCGGCCCCGGTCGGCTCACCCGTGCGCTCTCGTCCGGAGCCGTCCCGCCGCCGCCTGGCGGTTCCGGGCGTCGACGGTGGCGATGGCGATGGTCAGTTCGGCCAGTTCCCGCTCCGACCAGACCCGCGCTGCGGCGTCCCAGACGTGGTCGGGTACGCCGCCCTCCCCGAGTCGGGTGAGCGCGTCGGTGAGGGCGAGGGCGGTGCGCTTCCGCTCGTCGACGTCCGGTGCGGGGTCGTCCTGCGGGGGTGGTACGGCGTCGGTGTCGTCGTGGAGCAGGCGGACGCGTCGCTCCACCAGCTCCAGCACCGCCGGGTCGACGGTCCTGCGGGCGAGGTGCGCCAATCCGCACACCGCCTCGTACGCCTCGGGCGTCACCGCCGCCGGGTCGATCCGGCCCATCGTGTCCTCCCGTCCTGGATGTCACTTCACAAGACGTGCGGCGGGCCCGGTTTGCAGCAACCGAGGCGTGTGAGTCCGCCCACTCGTCGGGCCGCGCCCGTGTGGTGGCCCCGACCGGTCGGCCCCCGGTTACTCGCAGGCGCGCACCGGAAGGCGACGGGTATCGTGGTGGTACACGGCGACGATCCGGCATCACCGGGGAGCCTCCGGAAGAACGGCTGGGTGACCGGCTCAGTAGACCCGGACGGGTGCGGCCCGTCACAGCCGACAATCGAGCGGGCGGTCGATCTCGACCGTCAAGCGGGGTGGTACCGCGGGCCCGACCCGGGGCGCCGGATTCGGCGTACCGGAGGGGGCTCGTCCTCGCAGACCACACGACAGTGAGCTGCGCGAGGAGAGCGACCCCCGATGGCCTATCCGTTGCACGACCCGACCGCCGCCGGTGTCCCGGCGAGCCCTGACCTGCCCGCGGTCGAGCGCGGGGTGCTGGAGCACTGGACGGCCGACAAGACCTTCGAGGCCTCCGTCGCGGCCCGGCCTGCCTCCGGATCGGCCGACGACGGCGGCGCCGACAACGAGTACGTCTTCTACGACGGGCCGCCGTTCGCCAACGGCCTGCCGCACTACGGGCACCTGTTCACCGGCTACGTCAAGGACGTCGTCCCCCGCTACCAGACGATGCGGGGTCGGCGGGTGGAGCGGCGTTTCGGCTGGGACTGTCACGGACTGCCCGCCGAGGTGGTCGCCGAGAAGCAGCTCGGCATCACCTCCAAGGCCGAGATCCTCGACCTCGGGGTGGCCCGGTTCAACGAGGCGTGCCGGACCTCGGTGCTGGAGTTCACCCACGACTGGGAGCGGTACGTCACCCGGCAGGCACGGTGGGTCGACTTCGCCGACGACTACAAGACCCTCGACCTGGACTACATGGAGAGCGTCATGTGGGCCTTCCGGACCCTGTACGACAAGGGTCTGGTCTACGAGGGCTTCCGGGTGCTGGCGTACTGCTGGCGGTGTGAGACGCCGCTGTCGAACACCGAGACCCGGATGGACGACGTCTACCGTGACCGGCACGACCCGACGTTGACCCTGTGGTTCGGGCTGACCGCCGACGAGTCCGCCCCCGAGGCGGTGCGCGGCCCGGTCAACCTGGGCGTCTGGACCACCACCCCGTGGACCCTCCCGTCGAACCTGGCGCTCGCCGTCGGCCCGGACATCGAGTACGCGGTCCTGGAACGGGACGGGACCCGGTACGTGGTGGGCGCGGGCCGGGTCGGCGCGTACGCCAAGGAGTTGGAGGGGTATACCCAGGTCGGCACGGTGTACGGCCGGGACCTGGTCGGACGCCGCTACACCCCGCTGTACGACTTCCTCGTCGAGCAGGGCGGGGAGAACGCGTACCAGGTCCTCGGCGCGGACTTCGTCACCACCGAGGACGGCACCGGGATCGTCCACCTGGCCCCGGCCTTCGGCGAGGACGACCAGAACGTCTGCAACGCGGCCGGGATCCCGACGGTGGTCACCGTCGACGACCACACCCGCTTCACCTCGCTGGTCCCGCCGTTCGAGGGCGAGCAGGTCTTCGACGTCAACAAGTCGGTGATCAGGCAGCTCAAGGAGCGGGGGGTGGTGTTGAAGCAGGACACCTACACCCACGCGTACCCGCACTGCTGGCGGTGCGACACCCCGCTGGTCTACAAGGCGGTCTCCTCCTGGTTCGTCGCGGTGACCCGGTTCAAGGACCGGATGGTCGAGCTGAACCAGGAGATCAACTGGACGCCGGGGCACATCAAGGACGGCTCGTTCGGCAAGTGGCTGGCCAACGCCCGGGACTGGTCGATCAGCCGGAACCGGTTCTGGGGGTCGCCGATCCCGGTGTGGCGCTCCGACGACCCGGCCTACCCCCGGATCGACGTGTACGGCTCGCTCGCCGAGATCGAGCGGGACTTCGGCGTACGCCTGACCGACCTGCACCGGCCGGCGGTGGACGAGCTGACCCGGCCCAACCCGGACGACCCGACCGGGCGTTCGACGATGCGTCGGGTCCCCGAGGTGCTGGACTGCTGGTTCGAGTCCGGGTCGATGCCCTTCGCCCAGGTGCACTACCCGTTCGAGAACCGCGACTGGTTCGAGCACCACTACCCGGGTGACTTCATCGTCGAGTACATCGGGCAGACCCGCGGCTGGTTCTACACGATGCACGTGCTGGCCACCGCCCTGTTCGACAGGCCGGCGTTCCGCAACTGCCTCAGCCACGGCATCCTGCTCGGCTCGGACGGCCGCAAGATGTCCAAGAGCCTGCGCAACTACCCGGACGTCTACCACGTCTTCGACTCGTACGGCTCCGACGCGATGCGGTGGATGCTGATGTCCTCGCCGGTGCTGCGGGGCGGGGACATGGCGGTCACCGAGGCGGGCATCCGGGACGCCGTCCGGCAGGTCCTGCTGCCGCTGTGGAACGTCTGGTACTTCTTCACCCTCTACGCCAACGCCGACGGGCACACCGCGCGGCGGCGGGTGGACAGCACGCACCTGCTCGACAGGTACGTCCTGGCCAAGACGAGGGAACTGGTGGCCACCGTCGGCGCGCAGATGGACGCGTACGACATCTCCGGGGCGTGCGCGACCGTCCGGTCCTACCTGGACGCGCTGACCAACTGGTACGTCCGGCGGTCCCGGGACCGGTTCTGGGGCGGCGACGCGGACGCCTTCGACACCCTCGCCACGGTGTTGGAGACGTTCTGCCAAGTGGTGGCGCCGCTGGCGCCGCTGACCACCGAGGAGATCTGGCGTGGGCTGACCGGTGGGCGGTCGGTGCACCTGACCGACTGGCCGTCGGCCGAGGAGTTCCCCGCCGACCCCGACCTGGTGGCCGCGATGGACGCCACCCGGGAGGTCTGCTCGGCGGCGCTGTCCCTGCGTAAGGCCCAGGGTCTGCGGGTCCGGCTGCCGCTGGCGACGTTGACAGTGGCCTCGCCCCGGGCGGCGCAGCTGCGGCCCTTCGCCGACCTCGTCGCCGACGAGGTCAACGTGAAGGAGGTCGTCTTCTCCGAGGACCTGTCGGACTACTGCCGGCAGGTCCTGACGGTGGTGCCCCGGGCGCTCGGTCCCCGCGTCGGCAAGCAGGTGCAGCAGGTGATCAAGGCGGTGAAGGCGGGGGACTGGGAGCTGGTCGACGGCGCCCCGGTCGCCGCCGGGATCACCCTCGCCGAGGGCGAGTACGAACTGCGCCTGGTCGCCTCGGACGCCGAGCAGTCCGCCCCGCTGCCCGCCGGTGAGGGAGTGGTGGTGCTCGACACCTCGGTCACCCCGGAGTTGGCCGCCGAGGGGCTGGCCCGGGACGTGGTCCGGGTGGTCCAGCAGGCCCGCCGCGACGCCGACCTCGACGTCTCGGACCGGATCGTGTTGACGTTGTCCGCGTCGGATCAGGTGCGGGCGGCGGTGTCGACGTACACCGAGGTGGTCGCCCGGGAGGTGCTCGCCGACCGCATCGAATTCGCCGAGGAGGTCGCCGGGTTCACCGGTGAGGTCGGCGACGGCGAGTCGGTGACCGCCGCCGTCAGTCGGGTCTGACCCGTCGCCGCCCGGTCCCCTGCCGTCGCGTCCGCCGTCGGCAGGGGACCGGGCGCGCGCCCGACGGGAGCGGCTCCCACCGCGCGGTCACCGGGCCGTCGCGGATCGCCGCCGCGGTGACCCGATCGGTGTCGCTCGACGGCGTCGGCTAACGTGACAGCGCCCGGCCAACCACACCGCCCGTTGGGTACGACAGTCCGGAGGACCAGTGCCGCTGCTCTACACGATCGGCAAGCTCACCGTGGCCCCCGTGCTGCGGATGGTCTTCCGTCCCACCGTGCAGGGGCTGGAGAACGTGCCGAGGTCCGGGGGGCTCATCTTCGCCAGCAACCACCTGTCGGTGGCCGACGAGATCTTCCTCGGCACCGTGGTTCCCCGGCACCTGGCCTTCTGGGCGAAGTCGGAGTATTTCAAGGGCAAGGGCCTCAAGGGCACCTTCCACAAGCACTTCCTGACCGGGCTCGGTGCGATCCCGGTCGAGCGGGGCGGCGGACGGGCGGCGTTGTCGGCGTTCGACGCGGCCGTCCCGGCGCTACGCGCCGGCGAGCAGGTGGCCATCTATCCGGAGGGGACCCGGTCGCCGGACGGTCGGCTCTACCGGGGACGGACGGGCGCGGCCCGGCTGGCCCTGGCCGCCGGGGTGCCGATCGTCCCGGTCGGAGTGAGCGGCACCGACAAGGCCCAGCCGATCGGCGCCCGGATGCCCCGGCCGGGCACCGGCCCGATCGTCCTGCGGTTCGGCAAGCCGCTGGACTTCACCGGCCGGTCCGACGACCGGAGTTCGCTGCGGGCGATGACCGACGAGCTGATGAGCGAGATCCAGAAGCTCACCGGCCAGGAGTACGTGCCGAGGTACGCCCCCCCGAAGCGGGACGAGCCCGCCACCGGCGCCACCCCTGTCTGACCCACCCGCCGGGGTGCCACCGGCTCCCGCCCGCATCCCGGCGTCCCGCCCGTTGTCGGGCCCCCGTCTACTCCCCGGCTCCCGCCCGCATCCCGGCGGGCGGCGGGTTCACGGCGGGTCGATGCCGCGCTGCCGTTCCTGGGCGGCCACGGCGTCCACGTCGGCGAGCTGAGCGAGCTGCTTCAACGGCCGGGCCATCCGGGGGTTGTCCCGGATCCGGTCCTTGTTGCGGTGCAGGAAGGACCAGTATCCGGCGGTGAGGGGACACGCGTTCTCGCCGAGACGTACCTTCGGGTCGTACGGGCAGCCGCCGCAGTAGTCGCTCACCCGGTCGACGTACGCCCCCGTCGACGCGTACGGCTTCGTGGACATCCGGCCCAGGTCGGCGAACTGGCTCATGCCGGCGACGTTGGCGGTCATCACCCACTCGTACCCGTCGACGAAGCTGCGGTGGAACCAGTCCACCAGTTCGTCCGGCCGCCAACCCCGTTGCAGGGCGTAGTTGCCGAGCACCATCAGCCGGGGGATGTGGTGCACCCACCCACGACTCCGGACGCCGTCGAGGGCGTCGGAGAGGCAGTGGGCGCGTACCGCGTCGGCGTCGATCTCCTGCCACCACCGCGGGACGGTACGGCGGGCGGCCAGGGCGTTACTGTCGCGCCATCCGGCGTCGAAGTACCAGTACAGGTTCCACACGAAGTCCCGCCAGCCGAGGAGCTGCCGGACGAACCCCTCCACGCTGGGCAGCGGGGCACCGTCGGCCCGGTACGCCTTCTCCGCGCCCCGGATCGCCTCCATCGGGTCGAGCAGCCCCAGGTTGAACGACGACGAGAGCACGCTGTGCGCCATCGACGCGTCGGTGGAGAGCATCGCGTCCTCGTACGGGCCGAACGCCGACAACCGGTGCCGGAGGAAGTGCCGCAGCCGGGTCTGGGCCTCCCGACGGGTCACCGGGAACCGGCGGGGGCCGTCCCGGCCGACGAACCGGATCCCCTCCCGCTCCCACCGGTCCAGGTCGGCCCGGACCTCGGCGTCGATGTCGTCCTCCCGGGGCGTCGGCGGGTTCGGCACCGACACCCGTCCGGCCTGCTTCGGCGCGGGCCGCCGGTTCTGCTGGTCCAGACTCCACCGGCCGCCGACCGGGTCCGCCCCCTCGACCAGGACCTGGTGTCGGAGCCGGGCGAAGCGGTAGAAGGTGTCCAGCCGCAGGGAGCTCCGCCGGGTGCCGTCGGCCCAGTCGGCGAAGTCGGTCATCGCGGTGACGAACCCCCGGGCGGGCAGGATCGTCACCCGACCCTGCCGCCGGACGAAGTCCAGCGCCCGCCGGGACGTCGGGTGGCACACGTCGAGCGGCTCGGAGACCTGGCGGAGCCCGTCGGCGTACGTCTCGGTGCGCAGGTAGCGGGCCTGGTCGCCGAGTTCGGCAGCCCGGTGCCGCATCGCGGAGAGCACGAGGTGCGCCTTCTGCCTGTGGAAGGCCCGCCGACGGAAGACCGATTTCGACTCGATCAGGAGTACGGGTTGACGCCTGTCGTCGAGGAAGTGTGGCCCCAACTGATCAGCGAATAGCCAACGCCGTGACATGCCCTGATTGTGGCTCAGGTGGAAGATCCGCGCTTGGTGACGTGAGGGGGTCGCCGCCCGGTTCTCACGTCCGGTCCACTGTGATGATCCGACTGCGGAGCGTACCGAGCAGGGAGGCGCTGTCGGGCAGCGAGAGTCGGGTGAAGACGCCCGTGATCAGGCTGCCGTGGTCCACCGAGGTGCAGACCACCACTGAGGTCTCCCCGGCCCGACCGGTGCCACACCGCACGTGCCGTCCCCGGATCGCCGAGTCCACCGGTGTCACGTCGGTCAACGCGTACCGCTCGGTGAGCCGTTGGAGTTCCCCTTCGGCGTCACTCTCCGGGGTCGGCCGGAAGCCGGTGCCCCCGATCACCGTCACCTGCTTGCCGGCCTGGTCGGTGTACCGGCCGCTGAAGGTGTCCTCGGTCAGCCAGTTGGCCCTGCTGATCTCGGCCTCCATCTCGCGCACCGAGTCGTCGGCGTCGCGCAGCCGCAGGTCGGCGACCTCGGCGGGCAGGTTGGCGTTGGCAGGGTACTGGTCCCAGGCGGGCTTGCCGAAGTAGAGCGGGCAGCCGCAGCAGCAGGCCACCGTCAGCAGGAACGTCGTCAGCATCCGCAGCGGCCACCGGCGTCGTCGGCGGCGCGGGGGAGGAGCGGGCGGGCCGGGTGGCCGGTGGTCGCCCCCGGGGTGCCTCGGTGGCGGTGGCGGGGGCGGTGGCGACACCGGACGCGGTGCGGGCGACACCGGCGGGGGTACGGAGACCGGCCGGGCGGCCGGCGGCGGGGACGACACCGGATGCACCGGGGCGGACCCCGTACGCGGTCGCGGCACCGCAGGGCCGCTCTGCGCCGGCGGGTAGGGCCAGGGCTCGGCGGGCCGGTACGGGTACTGCGGTTCGTCGGCCGCCCTCGTCGACGGGTGCCGGTCGGACCCGGTCGACGGGTACGGGTACGCCTCGGCACCGGTGTGCCGGTACGCCTCCGGCGGGGTGCGTGGGTAACCCTCCGGTGGGGTGCGCGGGTACGCCTCCGGCGGGGTGTGCGGCGGTGGGGACGGCGGCTCGGACCAGGACTGTTCCGGCGTCGCCGGGCGCTGCGGACCCGGATCCTGAGCGGCGGGGAAGTGGGTGGTCGGGGGCAGGGCGGGGTACCCGGTCGACGGCAACTGCCAGCCGCTGGTGTCCGCACCCGCCCACGGGTCCACCGGGGTCAGCTCCTCCACCGGGGTCTGCTCGGGCGGCGGGGCCTGCGGGCGCGGCGGGGTCGGGGGCGCAGGCGGCGGGGTCGGCCTGACGGACTCCCAGAACCGGCGTCGCGGGGTCGGCGGGGGGACGGCGGCGGAGCCGCTCACCCGGCCGCCGTGCAGTTCCTCGGGCGGCCCGTCCCACATCCGGGTCCGCGGCATCCCCGGGTCCTCGGTGGCACCGGCGTCGGGCGTCCCGGTCACGACGGTCCGGTCGGGTCCGGCACCGGACGTGCCGTCTGGAACGTTCCGGCCCGTTCCGGCATCGGAGGCGCCGGTTGGGGTGTTCTGGCCTGGTCCGACGCCTGATGGGCCGGTCGGGGGGGTCTGGTCCGGTCCGGCGTCGGCCACGCCGCCGTCGGTGGCGGGTGGTCCGGCCGGAGCGTCGACCTGCCGGGTCGCCTCGGGACCGACGTCCACCCGGGTCGCGTCGGCGACCGGCTCGGGACCGTCGGTCGGCGTTCGCGGCTCGGGACCTCCGTCGGGAGGCTCGGGCAGGTCGTCGGACGGCGTGGGCGGCTGGTCGGTGCGGTGCGCCGGACCGGCAGGCGGGACGTTCTCCTGCCCGGACGGGGTGGGGTGGGCGTCCACCGTCGGCAGTTCCCGGGTGCCCTGCGGCCCGGTACGGGAACCGTCGGTCGGTGGTACGGGGGTCGGCGGCGGACCGTCGGCGGCCGCAGGATCGCGGCCCGGACCCGTCACCGGGGTGGCCCCCTCCGCCGGCCGGTCGGATTCCGGCTGCGGCTGCGGCATCGCGGCAATCTCCTCTCGCGCCGGTTGCGAGGTTAGTACCGGCGTGCCAGAGCCACGAACCCGCCCGTCCGCCCGCCGGGCCGTACCCCTGCCGTCCAGGGCAACTGCATCCGACCGGCCCGCCGACGCCGGTCAGGGTCGCAGTCGGTGCCTCACCCGTCACGGGTCAGCGGTGCGGCGTGATGCCCGGTGGGTGGGCGCGTACCCTTGGGGTCCATGAGCGTCCCGTCGACCACGCCGCGCCCTGTCGCGACGAACTCCGTCTGGCCCCGTCTGGAGCCGCTGCTGCCCCAGGTGACCAAGCCCATCCAGTACGTCGGTGGCGAGTTGGGTGCGGTGGTCAAGGGCTGGGACGAGGCGACCGTCCGGTGGGCGTTGATGTATCCCGACGCCTACGAGGTGGGGCTGCCCAACCAGGGCGTGCAGATCCTCTACGAGGTGCTCAACGAGCTGCCCGACGTGCTGGCCGAGCGGACGTACGCGGTCTGGCCGGACCTGGAGGCGTTGATGCGCGCCCACGGGGTTCCGCAGTTCACCGTTGACGCGCACCGTTCGGTGCGGGACTTCGACGTGTTCGGTGTCTCGTTCGCCACGGAGCTGGGCTACACCAACCTGCTCACCGCCATCGACCTGGCCGGCGTACCGCTGCTGGCGGTCGACCGGACCGACGCCGACCCGGTGATCGTGGCCGGTGGGCACGCGGCGTTCAACCCGGAGCCGATCGCCGACTTCGTCGACGCCGCAGTCCTCGGTGACGGCGAGGAGGCGGTGCTGGAGATCACCGCGATCGTCCGGGAGTGGAAGGCGGAGGGGTCCCCGGGTGGCCGGGACGAGCTGCTGTTGCGGCTGGCCCGCACCGAGAGCGTCTACGTGCCCCGCTTCTACGACGTCGACTACCTCCCGGACGGCCGGATCCAGCGGGTGGTGCCGAACCGGGCGGACGTGCCGTTCCGGGTGCACAAGCGCACGACCATGGACCTGGACGCCTGGCCGTACCCGAAGAAGCCCCTGGTGCCGCTCGCCGAGACGGTGCACGAGCGGTACGCGGTGGAGATCTTCCGGGGCTGCACCCGGGGGTGCCGGTTCTGCCAGGCGGGCATGATCACCCGTCCGGTACGGGAGCGGTCGATCACCACCGTGGGCCAGATGGTGCAGCAGGGGCTGGAGTTCTCCGGCTTCCACGAGGTGGGCCTGCTGTCGTTGTCCTCGGCCGACCACTCCGAGATCGGTGACATGTGCTCGGGCCTGGCCCAGCAGTACGAGGGGACCAACGTCTCGCTGTCGTTGCCCTCGACCCGGGTGGACGCGTTCAACATCGACCTGGCCCAGGAGTTGTCCCGCAACGGTCGACGGACCGGCCTGACCTTCGCCCCGGAGGGCGGGTCGGAGCGGATCCGGCGTGTGATCAACAAGATGGTCTCGAAGGAGGACCTGATCCGGACGGTGGTCACCGCGTACACCAACGGATGGCGGCAGGTGAAGCTCTACTTCATGTGCGGCCTGCCCAGCGAGACCGACGAGGACGTCCTCGAGATCGCCGAGATGGCACACGAGGTGATCCGGGCCGGTCGGGCGGCGACCGGGTCGAAGGACATCCGCTGCACCGTCTCGATCGGCGGGTTCGTGCCGAAGCCGCACACCCCGTTCCAGTGGGCCCCGATGGACCGGCCGGAGGTGATCGACGGTCGACTCAGGCTGCTCAAGCAGGCGATCAACGCCGACCGGTCGCTGGGCCGGGCGATCGGCTTCAGGTACCACGACGGTGAGCCGTCCCTGATCGAGGGCCTGCTGTCGCGGGGGGACCGCCGGGTCGGGGCGGTCATCCGCCGGGTCTGGGAGAACGGCGGCCGGTTCGACGGCTGGAGCGAGCACTTCTCGTTCCGGCGGTGGGCCGACGCCGCCGACGAGGTGCTGCCCACCTTCGGCGTGGACCTGGACTGGTACACCACCCGGGAGCGGGAGGAACTGGAGGTCCTGCCCTGGGACCACCTGGACTCCGGCCTGGACAAGGACTGGCTCTGGCAGGACTGGCAGGACGCCATGAGCGAGTACGAGCAGGACGACTGCCGGTGGACCCCGTGTTTCGACTGCGGCGTCTGCCCGTCGATGGACACCGAGATCCAGATCGGCCCGACCGGCCAGAAGCTGTTGCCGCTGACCCCGGTCGACGGCAACGGTATGAAGGTTCCCAGTCACCCCTGACATCACCCACCAGCCACCGTCCCGTACCCCTCGCGGTCGGTCTTCGGGTGTGTGCGTCGGGCCGACGCGTGCGCCGACGCCGCCCGTGACGACCGGTGTGACGGGCCGAACGAGGAGCACGACGATCAGCAGGAAACCACAACCGGAGGGCGGCCAGGCACCGGTCGTCCAGAAGGTCCGGATCCGGTACGCCAAGCGGGGGCCGCTGCGCTTCACCTCGCACCGTGACTTCGCCCGGGCCTTCGAGCGGTCCCTGCGCCGGGCGGGTGTGCCGATCGCCTACTCCCAGGGGTTCACCCCGCACCCCAAGATCTCGTACGCGAGCGCGGCCCCCACGGGTGTGGCCAGCGAGGCCGAGTACCTGGAGATCGGACTCCGGGCGCCGGTGGAGCCGGAGGCGTTGTGTCGGGCGCTCGACGCGGCGCTCTCGCCGGGGCTCGACGTCCTGGAGGCCGTGGTGGCCGGCGGGGGCAGTCTTGCCGATCGGATCGAGGCGTCGCACTGGCGGATCGAGTTGCCGGGTGTCGACCCGCAGGTGTTGGAGAAGGCGGTGGCCGCCTTCACCGCCGCCGACGAGGTGCTGGTCGAGCGGATGACCAAGCAGGGACGCCGGACGTTCGACGCCCGGGGTGCGGTGATTCGGATGGATACGGCGGGTCCGGTGGCGACGCCTTCCGTGGACGCGGCCGTACCGTGTGCGATACTCGAACTGGTCGTACGGCAGGTCACCCCCTCCGTCCGACCCGATGACGTCCTTAGCGGCCTCCGCGTGGTGGCCGACCTGGAGCCGCCGGTGTCACCACGGGTGACCCGCCTGGCGCAGGGCACGCTGACCGCGCAGGGTGCGATCGTGGATCCGTTGGAAGCGGACCGCGACAGGGCAACCATCGGCGAGCACTGACCGACGGTCGGAGCTCGATGTAGGCAGACTTCGGCGGTCGTGCACGTTGCGCGCTCGCGGAAAACTTTTGCGGCGACCCTGCGTGGCAGCGCTCACCCGCGCCCGGGGTAGCCAGAACTGGAGAACGTCCATGCTCGAGAACGAGCCCGAGGGCAGCGAACGGACCGGTTCGGAGCCGGCCGACGAGCTCGCCGACGACCCCACCACCGACACCACCGACGGTTCCGCCGAGGCGGCCGTCCCGGCCGACGACGGTGACCCGTCGGGTGAAGCGGAGACCGAGAGTCGGACCCTGACCGGTGCGGCGGAGATCGGTGCACCGAGCGCCGCCGACGAACCCGCCCCACCCCGACGGACGCGGGCCACCCGACGCCGGGCCACCCCGGTCAGTCCGGCGGAGCAGACCGACGCCCCGGTGGAGGCCTCCACCGGGACCGGGTCACCCAGCGGCGAGTCCCCCCAGGCGGAGGTGTTCGCCCCGGTCACCGGTGACCTGGAGTCGATGCCGAAGACCCCGCGCCGCCGCCGCAAGACCACCACGACCCAGAAGGCCACCGAGGAGCCGCTGGTCGCCACCGGGGCGGAGGAGGCCTCCGCGGAGGTCGTACCGCCGGTGAAGGTGACCCGTACCCGTCGGAAGAAGGCCGCGGCGCCGGCCGAGACGCCGCCCGACCTGGACGTGACGCAGACCGGCACCGCATCGACCGAGCCGGCCGCCGCCCTCGCGCCGTCCGACGAGCCGTCGACCGTCGAGCAGCCCGTCGGCGAGACGCCGACCGAGGTGTCGACGGCCGAGCAGACCACCGGCGAGACGCCGGCCGAGGCGACCGCTGCGGTGACCCGGCCCCGGACCCGTCGGACGCGCACCACCGGCGCACAGAGCCGGGCCGGTGAGGTTTCCCCGGGCGCCGACGTCGCAGCCCCGGCCGAGGCGGCCCCCGCCGCCGTCGACGTGCCGACCGCTACCGGCCCCGCCGAGCCGCCGGCACCGGCCGGGGAGGCCGTGCCGCCGACCGGGACCGTCGAAGCAACACCCGAGCCCGAGCCGCGGGCCCGTCGACGCCGGGCCGCGCTCTCCGCCCCCACCGTCCTGTTCATGGCCCCGCAGCCGGAGGAGGTCCCCCCGCCGCGGGTGGTCGAACAGCCGCCGACGCCGGTCGAGCCGACGCCGGTCGCCGAGGAACCGGCCGAGCCGACCCGTCGCCGTCGCCGGGGTCGTCGTGACACCGAGCCTGCCGAGGCCGTGGAGACCGCCGAGGTCGTCGAGGAGCCGACCGAGGAGGAGTCCGAGGAGACCGACGAGGACGAGGACTTCGACGAGTCCGCCTCCGGTCGGCGTCGGCGTCGGCGTGGACGCCGGGGTCGGGGCCGGGGCAAGGGCGGGGCCGACGACAACGAGGACGAGGACTCCGACGAGCCGGCCCAGGCCGAGTCCACGGAGTCCACCGAGTCCGACGCCGAGGAGGGCGACGACGAGGAGGAGGACGGTGGCGACGGGCTGACCCGGCGCCGTCGTCGCCGTCGTCGCCGGGGCTCCGGCGAGGCGGAGGGGGTCAGCGACGACGGTGTGCCGACCGTGGTCAAGATCCGCGAGCCCCGCAAGGCCGTCGACGAGGTGCAGGGGGTCTCCGGATCCACCCGGCTGGAGGCCAAGCGCCAGCGTCGCCGGGACGGCCGGGAACAGCGCCGGACCCGTCCACCGATCCTGAGCGAGTCGGAGTTCCTGGCCCGCCGCGAGGCGGTGGACCGGCAGATGGCGGTACGCCAGCGCGGTGACCGGACCCAGATCGCCGTCCTGGAGGACGGGGTCCTGGTCGAGCACTACGTCACCCGGAACTCCTCCGGCACCATGGCCGGCAACGTCTACCTGGGCAAGGTGCAGAACGTCCTGCCCAGCATGGAGGCGGCCTTCGTCGACATCGGCCGGGGGCGCAACGCCGTCCTGTACGCCGGTGAGGTGAACTGGGACACCACCGGTCTGGAGGGTCGGGCCCGCTCGATCGAGCAGGCGCTGCGCTCCGGCGACTCGGTGCTGGTGCAGGTCACCAAGGACCCGATCGGGCACAAGGGTGCCCGGCTGACCAGCCACGTCGCGCTCTCCGGTCGGCACCTGGTCTACGTGCCGAACGGCAACGCCTCCGGGATCAGCCGCAAGCTGCCGGACACCGAGCGCAAGCGGCTGCGGGACGCGCTCAAGAAGCTGGTTCCCGACGGTGCCGGGGTGATCGTCCGTACCGCCGCCGAGGGGGCGAGCGAGGACGAGCTGGCCCGCGACGTCAAGCGCCTCCAGGCCCAGTGGGAGGACATCCAGGCCAAGGCGACCGAGGGCGGTGCCCCGGTGCTGCTGTACGAGGAGCCCGACCTGGTCATCCGGGTGGTCCGGGACCTGTTCAACGAGGACTTCCGTGAGCTGGTCATCGAGGGCGACGAGGCGTACGGCATGGTCGAGTCGTACCTGTCGCACGTCTCGCCGGACCTGGTGACGCGGCTGCGCCGGCACGCCGGGACGACCGACGTCTTCGCCGAGTACCGCATCGACGAGCAGATTCTCAAGGGGCTCGACCGCAAGGTCTTCCTGCCCTCCGGCGGTCACCTGGTGATCGACCGGACCGAGGCGATGACCGTCGTCGACGTCAACACCGGCAAGTACACCGGTGCGGGCGGCAACCTGGAGGAGACGGTCACCCGCAACAACCTGGAGGCCGCCGAGGAGATCGTCCGTCAGCTGCGGCTGCGGGACATCGGTGGCATCGTGGTGATCGACTTCATCGACATGGTCCTGGAGTCCAACCGCGAGCTGGTGCTGCGCCGGCTCACCGAGTGCCTGGGCCGGGACCGGACCAAGCACCAGGTCACCGAGATCACCTCGCTCGGGCTGGTCCAGATGACCCGTAAGCGGATCGGCGCGGGGCTGCTGGAGGCGTTCAGCGAGACCTGCGAGTGCTGCAAGGGCCGGGGCCTGATCATGCACACCGAGCCGGTGCCGGAGAAGCCCCGCTCGGGTGGGGGCGGCGGTGGTGGCGAACGCGACCGGGTGAAGGCCGTCGCGTCGACCGTCACCACCCCGGCCGAGTCGACGGGTGGTGGCTCGTCCCGCCGCAAGGGTCGGCGGGGTGCCCAGTCGGAGCGGACCGTGGTCGAGGTGGCCGAGCCCGCCGAGACGACCGAGGCCGTCGGCACCGACGCCGGGTACCACGACACCATGGGGTACGACCTGTCCCGCTACGAGACGGAGACCCCGGCGGCCGTCGACGTCGCGGACGCCCAGACCGGCGAGTCGGCCCGGCTCGCCGCCCCTGACGACCCGGACGCGCTCGGCGACGGCGAGGTCGAGTCGGACGGCAACGGTCGGCGTCGGTCGCGCCGGGGCGGCACCCGGCGGCGTACCCGCCCGTGACCGACGGTCGAAGATCGTGACAGGGCCCCTTCTCCGCTACCGCGGGGGAGGGGCCCTGTCGTATCGTCCAACCCCGTCCACCGGCCTGACCGGTCACCCCGGCTAGGAGAACTCATGCGTCGCCTGATCGCCACCACCGTTGCGCCCCTCGTCCTGCTCGCCGTGGCCGGCTGCACCGACTCCGGTTCCGGCCCGCCGGACTCCGCCGGTGCCTCCCCGGCCGCCCCGGCGGCGAGCCTGCCGTCGGTGGGAGCCAGCGCCTCCGAGGTCTGCACGGCCGCTCAGCGGGCCGGGTCGTCGGCGGTGCAGACGTACGTCGACGAGCTGGGCCTGATGATGGCCGCGACCGGTGCCGACGACACCTCCGGGGCGCAGGCCGCCCGGCAGCGGGCCGAGGAGGCCCTGACCGGCTGGCGGACCACGTTGCGGGAGCTGTCCACCAGGGCGACCGATCCGCCGCTGAAGACCCTGCTCACCGACATGGCCGACGAGGTCGAGGCGAAGGGTGCCGACGTCGACGAGCTGGACGAGACCGAGCTGGACCGGCTCCAGCAGCGCCTGGATCAGCTCTGCCGCAAGTAGGGCGGCCGGGCCGGAAACCGGCCGGGCCGAGCGCCGATCCGGGCCGCCGGGCCGACCAGGGGGTGGGCGGTTTGGGTGTCCGGCCACCGATGGCGTAGGCTATCTTGCGGCGCACTTTGGTGTGCCGAGTTCTCGCTGCCCGGGCCGCCGTGCCCACACCACCGGCGTGCCGTGGCGGGAACGACCGCCAGCAGCCTCAACGACAGGGAGTCCGCCTCCGATGTACGCGATCGTCAAGACCGGCGGCAAGCAGTACAAGGTCGCCGAGGGCGACGTGATCGAGGTCGAGAAGCTCGTCGGTGCCCCCGGCGACGCGGTGCAGCTCACCGCGGTGCTCCTCGTCGACGGTGACGACCTGGTGACCGACGCGACCAAGCTTGCCGAGGTCGCGGTGTCCGGCGAGATCGCGGCCCACACCAAGGGCCCGAAGATCCGGATCCACAAGTTCAAGAACAAGACCGGCTACCACAAGCGCCAGGGTCACCGCCAGCCGTTGACCCAGGTCAAGGTGACCGGCATCTCCAGCGGGAAGTAGGTCGTCCTCAGATGGCTCACAAAAAGGGTGCGTCCAGCTCGCGTAACGGCCGTGACTCAGCGGCTCAGCGGCTCGGCGTGAAGCGCTTCGGTGGTCAGGTGGTCAGCGCGGGTGAGATCCTCATCCGGCAGCGGGGCACCAAGTTCCACCCCGGTGACCTGGTCGGCCGTGGCGGCGACGACACGCTCTTCGCGCTGGCGCCGGGCTCGGTCCTGTTCGGTACCAAGCGCGGTCGCAAGACCGTCAGCATCGTACCGGCGCAGCAGTAGTTTTCCGGCGAAGCGGGCCGCGGACCTGGGGTCCCGGCCCGCTTCGGCATTTCCGGCGGTACGGCGGACTCCTCTGACCGGGCCGGTTCGCGCACGTGGGGCCTGACCCCGAGGAGAGGATTGCGACGTGACGACGTTCGTTGACCGGGTCGTCCTGCACCTGCAGGCCGGCGACGGCGGGCACGGTTGTGTCTCGGTCCACCGGGAGAAGTTCAAGCCCTTCGGCGGCCCGGACGGGGGCAACGGCGGGCACGGTGGCAGCGTCTCCCTCGTGGTCGACCCGCAGGTGCACACGCTGCTCGACTTCCACTTCAGGCCGCACGTCAAGGCCGAGAACGGCAAGGGTGGCGCGGGCTCGAACCGGGACGGCGGCAACGGCCGGGACCTGGTCATCAAGGTTCCCAACGGCACCGTGGTCCAGACCGCCGACGGGACCGTCCTGGCCGACCTGGTCGGCGTCGGCACCACCATCGAGGTGGCCCGGGGTGGCCGGGGTGGCCGGGGCAACGCCTCGCTCGCCAACGCCCGGCGCAAGGCACCCGGCTTCGCCGAACTGGGCGAGCCCGGGGACCGGCTCGACGTGGTGTTGGAGCTCAAGAGCGTCGCCGACGTGGGGCTCGTCGGGTTCCCGTCCGCCGGCAAGTCGTCGCTGATCTCCGTTCTGTCGGCGGCCAAGCCGAAGATCGCCGACTACCCGTTCACCACGCTGGTCCCCAACCTCGGGGTGGTCCGGATGGACAACCACACCTTCACCGTCGCCGACGTGCCGGGGCTGATCCCCGGTGCGGCCACCGGCAAGGGGCTGGGGTTGGAGTTCCTGCGGCACATCGAGCGGTGCGCGGTGCTGGTGCACGTGATCGACACCGCCACCCTGGAGCCCGGTCGGGACCCGGTCGCCGACATCGACGCCATCGAGGCCGAACTCGCCGAGTACGGCGGGCTCGACGACCGCCCCCGCCTGGTCGCCCTGAACAAGATCGACGTGCCGGACGGGCGGGACCTGGCCGACATCGTCCGACCCGACCTGGCCGCCCGTGGCCTGAAGATCTTCGAGGTATCCGCCGCCACCCGCGAAGGGCTCAAGGAGCTGACGTACGCGATGGCCGAACTGGTGGAGCAGTTCCGGTCGGCGACCCCGGTGGAGGAGCCGACCCGGATCGTGATCCGGCCCAGGGCGGTCGACGACGCCGGGTTCACCATCGAGGCCCAGGCGGACGGGTCGTTCACCGTACGGGGTGACCGGCCGGAGCGCTGGGTGCGGCAGACCATGTTCGACAACGACGAGGCGGTCGGATACCTGGCCGACCGGCTGGCCCGGCTCGGGGTGGAGGACCAGCTCAAGAAGGCCGGTGCCGAACCGGGCGACCTGGTCCGGATCGGGGACCGGGAGTTCGACTGGCAGCCGACGCTCTTCGCCGGCGAGGAGTTCGTGCCCGGCAACCGGGGCACCGACCGTCGACTGGAGGAGCAGCCGACCCGGCAGTCGGCAGCGGAGCGGTTGGCAGCCCGCAAGGCCCGTCGGCAGCGCCCCGCCGACGAGGCGGAGCCGACCGGGGACCCGGACGCGGAACCGACGTCTGACGACGACGGAGAGTGATCAACAAGCCGGTCGGGTGCGACCCCGGGTGGACCATTCGTCGCCGTTATGGGGACGGATGCCGGAAACCTTCGCGAAATCCACGCCACCTACCGTGACCGAATGCTGATCGAGTCCCGCCCCGCCACCGACCCGGAGATCCTGGCACTGGTCACCGCCCAGCAGTACGAGCTGCGAGTCGCCGACGGCGGGTTGGACGGCCAGGTCACTGTGACCCGTGACGACATCGACTACCTGGTCGCCGTGGTCGGTGGGCGGGTGGTCGCCTGCGGCGGGATCCAGCGGCTCGACGCGGTGACCGGGGAGCTGAAGCGGATGTACGTCCGACCGGCGTACCGGGGCCGGGGCGTGGCCCGGGCGCTGCTGGTCGCGGTGGAGGAACTGGCCTTCGGTCGGGGCTACCAGACCCTCTGCCTGGAGACCGGGACGTACCTGCCGGCAGCGATCGGGCTCTACACCTCCTGCGGGTACGAGCCGATCCCGGTCTACGGCGAGTACGTCGACAACCCGTACAGCGTCTGCTTCGCCAAGCGCCTGCCGGTGGCGGCCTGACAGCAGGCGGGGCGTCTGCGGTCGGGGGTGTGGTTCGGCCGTCGGCTGCCGTCAGGGGCGGTCGAGGGGCCGGTCGAGCGTCCCCCCGGTGGCACCGGCTCCGGCGGAGAGCAGCAGCCCCAGTAGCACCATGCCCAGGCCGAGCCCGAGGTGCAGGAAGTTGTCGGCACCGTTGACCGGCAGGAAGTTCGCCGGCTGGTCCGCGTCGTGCTCCACCACCAGCCCGTACAGCCAGAGCAGCAGGTAGACGGCACCACCGGCGGTCAGGTACACCCGGGATCCGGCCACGGTACGGGCGAACAACAGCCCCACCAGCCCGAAGACCAGGTGCACCGCGTTGTGCAGGATCGACACCTGGAACACCCCGAGCAGCTTCGCCCCGGACTCGTGCCCGGCGAAGGTCATCTCGTCGTACCCGGTGGTGACGCCGGGCACGAAGCCGAGGATGCCGACGAGCACGAAGACCCCGGCCACCGTGACGGCGGCGGCCCGAATCCGGGACCGACCCACTGTCGGGGAGTGCCCGCGCCTACCCCGCCCCATCGACGTCACCTCCGCGATCCATCCTGAACCTCGTCGACGTCGGGCGCAGAGGAACGGCGAACACGGGGCGTGCCGGTACCCCGTACGCCGGTGAGCACGAAGCCGCTCGGCGGCAGGGTCGGTACCCGGCGCAGGTTCACCCTCAGGTTCTGCGGCGGTACGTCGTACCGGATGGCCTCGGTCAGGGTGGTCACCGCCCGCTTCATCAGCTCGATGGTGATCCACTCACCGGCGCACCGGTGTCCGGCGAGGTGCTCCCCGCCGCCCTGGGCGACGAACGCGTACCTGTCGCCTCGCCAGTTGGCGAACCGGTCGGGTCGGAACCGGTCCGGCTCCGACCACAGATCCGGGTGGTGGTTCGTGCCGTACAGGTCGAGCAGGACCCGCCGACCCCGGGGGAAGTGGTAGCCCTGCCAGTCGAAGTCACGCCGGACCCGGGCGGCCACCACCGGGAAGAAGGGGTAGAAGCGGCGTACCTCCTGGACGAAGCACTCGGTGGCCTCCTCGCTCTCCCGGACCCGCTGCCGCCACTGCGGGTTCTCGTGCAGGGCGAGGGCCGCGAAGACGACGTACCGGTCCACCGCCACCGTGGGGCGCAGGAGGTTGAGCAGTTCGACGGCGGCGATCCGGCGGGGCAACAGGCGTCCGTGCCGGTCGCGGTGCGCGGCGACGGCGGCCAGGGCGCTGCCCGGCGGTGCCGGCAGCGCCCCGGTGCGGGTCCGCTCGACGACGTCGGCGAGCCACCGTTCGGCCCGGCGGCGGGCGACCAGGCCGCGCCAGTGCCGGGGTCCGAGCGCCGCCGGGGCGGCGATCATCGCGTGCAGGTCGGCGGTACGCCGGTCCACGGCCGACGGGGCCAGGGGGACGCCCACCCAGGCGTGGACCGCCCGGGTGAGCATCCGTGCCACCTCGTCGCGCAGCACCACCCGTCGGGTGCGTTCCCAGACCGGGATCCGGGCCTGCCACTCGTCGTCGAAGAGCTGACCCAGGTGCCGGAGCGCGGACGGGGTCATCAACGACATGAACATCGCCTTGCGGTTGCGGTGGGCCGGGCCGTCCAGCCCCTGCACCCCGCCGACGCCCAGCAGGGTCCGTTGGCCGCGTCTCGGGGTGGCACCGTGCCGCTCGAACCGGTCGGTGTCGTAGAACAACACGGCACCGGGGCGCCCGCGCAGGCAGATGGTCCGCTCCAGCAGCAACCGGGTCTGGAACACGTCGCTGCCGATCCGCTCGCAGCGGTCGCCGATGAACCGGTATCCCTCACGGAGGAACGCGAGGCTGCTCTCCGGGCTGGGATCCGCCGGGATCATGGCCATCCGATCCTCCTGACGCGCGGGTGACCGGAGTTCCGGCCGGCCGAGCGGCTCGGCCGCGGGGGTCTACCCCGGTCCGGGCCGGGCAATCCCCTTCGCGGTGATTCAGTCCAGGTCGAACTCGCCGTCCTGTGCCCCGGCGACGAAGGCGTCCCACTCGGCCTGGGTGAAGACCAGCACCGGGCCCTCCGGCTCGGCCGAGTTGCGCATCCCGATCAGGTCGTCGACGAAGGCCACCTCGACCGCGCTGTCGGAGTTGTCCCCCTCGGCGCGCTGCCAGACCGCCCGGGAGAGGTCGAAATCGCCCTTGGGGTGGTGACTCATCGTTCGTCCTCCATCATGAAGCGTGATGGGGAACGCGTTCGGTTCCCCATCGGGCAGGATAAGCGGATGTCGAGCCTGACCCGTGTAGAGGCGACCGCGCGTGGCGCGTTGATTACCGTCACGTCCTACCAGGTGGACATCGACCTCACCGGGGACGGGGACCGGTTCCGGTCCCGGGTGACCATCCGGTTCCGGGCGCGACCGCAGGCCGAGACCTTCGTCGAGGTCCGGCCCGCGAGACTGCTGACGGTACGCCTCAACGACACCGACCTCGATCCGGCGACGTTGACCGACAACCGGCTGCCCCTGCCCGGCCTGCAGGTCGAGAACACGCTCACCGTCGAGGCGGAGATGGCGTACTCGAACACCGGCGAGGGGATGCACCGGTTCGTCGATCCGGCCGACGGTGAGACGTACCTCTACGCGATGTCCTTCCTCGACGAGGTGCAGCGCATCTTCGCCGCCTTCGACCAGCCCGACCTCAAGGCACCTGTCACCCTGTCGGTCACCGCCCCGCCGAACTGGACCGTCGCGGCGAACGGGGCGCTCGCCGCCAACCCGTCCCCCGGGCGGTGGGAGTTCGCCCCGACCGAGCCGATCGCCACGTACCTGTTCTCCCTGGTGGCCGGGGCCTGGCACGTCCGGCGGGACAGCCACGACGGGATCCCCCTGGCGGTCTACTGCCGGCGTTCGCTCGCCGGGTACCTGGACGCCGACCTCGACGAGGTCCTCACCGTGACCCGGCAGTGCCTGGACCGGTTCCACCAGCTCTTCGCCGAGCGCTACCCGTTCGGCAAGTACGACCAGGCGTTCGTACCCGAGTTCAACGCCGGGGCCATGGAGAACCCGGGGCTGGTCACCTTCCGCGACGACTACGTGTTCCGGTCGGTGGTGACCGAGGCGGAGCGGGAACGCCGGGCGACCACGATCGCGCACGAGATGGCCCACATGTGGTTCGGTGACCTGGTCACCATGCGGTGGTGGGACGACCTGTGGCTGAACGAGTCGTTCGCCGAGTACCTCGGGACCCGGGTCACCGCCGAGGCGACCCGGTTCGACAGGGCCTGGACCACCTTCGCCCTGCGGCGCAAGGCCTGGGGTTACGCGGCCGACCAGCGCCCCTCCACCCATCCGGTGGCCCCGCAGGAGGTGACCGACGCGGCCGAGGGACTGCTCAACTTCGACGGCATCTCGTACGCCAAGGGCGCGGCCGTCCTGCGGCAACTGGTGGCCTGGCTCGGCGACGACGCCTTCCTCGCCGGGCTGAACGCGCACTTCGCGGCCCACCGCTTCGGCAACGCCACCCTCACCGACCTGCTGGCCAGCCTCGGTGGGGCGAGCGGGCGGGACCTGACCGGCTGGGCCGAGGTGTGGCTGCGTCGGGCGCAGGTCAACACCGTACGGGCCGTGGTCGCAGTGGACTCCGGGGGCCGGTACGTCGGGGCGAAGCTGGTGCAGACCGCCCCCGCCTCCCATCCGGTGCTGCGTCCGCACCGGATCCGGGTCGGTCGGCACCACGCCGACGGCACCGTGATCCAGGACGAACTGGATCTCGACCCGGCGGTCGACGGTGGGGAGACGGTCCTCACCGGCCTGGTCGGTGCCCCTGCGCCCCGGCTCCTGCTGCCCAACGACGGGGACCTCACCTTCGCCAAGGTCAGGCTCGACCCGGCCTCGGTGGACGCCCTGCCGTCGGTCCTGCCCACGCTGGCCGACCCGCTGAGCCGGGCGGTGGTGTGGGGGGCGGTGCTCGACGGGGTGATCGACGGCGAACTCCCCGTCGCCGACCTGGTCCGGCTGGTCGAGGTGGCGTTGCCCGCCGAGACGGAGGTGGCGATCGTCGAGGACGTCCTGAGGCTCGGTCGTTCGCTGCTGGACCGCCATCTGGAGCCCGACGCCCGGGACGCGGCGTCGGCGGTGACGGCGGGCACCTGCGAACGGATCATGTCGGACGCCCCGCCCGGCGGGTCCGTCCAGTTGGCCGCCGCGCACGGACTGATCGCCGTCGGCACCGACGCGGACCTGCTGGCCGGTTGGCTGGCCGGGCGGCAGGTGCCGGCGGGGCTGACCGTCGACGCGGAGCTGCGTTGGGCGGTGCTGCGTCGGCTGGTGGTCCTCGGCGCGGCGGGGGCGACCGAGATCGACCGGGAGGCGGCGGCCGATCCGAGCGCCAACGGTGCCGAGTGGGCGGCCCGGTGCCGGGCCACGCTGCCCGAGGTGGCGGCGAAGGAGACGGCGTGGGAGATCATCACCCGGGACACCGATCGGTCCAACCGTCTCGTGGAGGCCGCCGCCAAGGGTTTCTGGGCCCCCGAGCAGGCGGACCTGACCTCGGTCTACGTCGAGCGGTACTTCACCGACATGCCGGCTGCGGCGCGGCGGCGTACCCCGTGGGTGGCCGAGGAGGTCGCCCACCTCGCCTATCCCCGCTACGCGGTGGCGCAGAGCACCAGGGAGTCGGCCGCGGCGCTGCTGGCCCGCGACGACCTGACCCCCGGTCTGCGCCGGGTGGTGGTCGACGAGGACGACGACCTGCGCCGGGCGCTGCTGGCCCGGACCGCGTCGGCAACGATCGTGGCCGTCTGACGGGGGACCCTCGGGTGGGGCGCGGGTCACCGCGGGTGGCCGGTCCGGGTGCCCGGGGTCGGTACGCCGGACACGGCGCCTACGATCATCGGGTGGCGGAACACAACCGACGAGTCGGGATCATGGGCGGCACCTTCGACCCGATCCACCACGGTCACCTGGTGGCGGCCAGTGAGGTGGCGAACCGGTTCGGGCTCGACGAGGTGGTGTTCGTGCCCACCGGGCAGCCCTGGCAGAAGGCGGACACCCCGGTCAGTCCGGCCGAGGACCGGTACCTGATGACGGTGATCGCCACCGCCTCGAACCCGGACTTCCGGGTCAGCCGGGTCGACGTCGACCGGGACGGGCCGACGTACACCGTCGACACCCTGCGGGACCTCCAGGCCGAGTACGGGCCGGACGCCCAGTTGTTCTTCATCACCGGGGCGGACGCGTTGGGGCGGATCCTGTCCTGGAAGAACCTCTCGGAGATCTTCGAGCTGGCCCATTTCATCGGGGTGACCCGGCCCGGTTTCCAGCTCACCGACGACCACCTGCCGGCCGACACGGTCAGCCTGGTCCAGGTGCCCGCGATGGCCATCTCGTCGACCGACTGCCGCGCTCGGGTCACCCGGGGCGAACCGGTGTGGTACCTGGTCCCGGACGGTGTGGTGCAGTACATCGCCAAACGGGGCCTGTACCAGGAGAAATAGCTGCCCGTACGGGGCCTTCGCCCCGATATGTGGGTAAATCGGGCGCGTCGGTACGGCGCGGCGTGTGAGACGCTTGAAGCCTCGCACGGTTGATCGAAGGAGAACGGTGACAGTTTCCGAACGCGCTCACGAGCTGGCGATCGCCGCCGCCCAGGCCGCTGCCGACAAGAAGGCGCAGGACATCGTCATCATCGACGTGGGCGACCAGCTCGCCATCACCGACGCGTTCGTGCTCGCCGCCGCACCGAACGAGCGTCAGGTGCAGGCGATCGTCGACGCGATCGAGGAGCGCCTGCTCGGCCTGCCGGAGAAGGCCAAGCCGGTCCGGCGCGAGGGCGAGCGGGGCGGACGGTGGGTCCTCCTCGACTACGTCGACATCGTGGTGCACGTCCAGCACACCGAGGAGCGCGAGTTCTACGCCCTCGACCGGCTCTGGAAGGACTGCCCGACCATCCCGTTCGTCGACCGCGACCTGGTCGACGCGGAGGCGTCCGGCACCACCACCGGCGAATGACCCGGCTGATCGTCTGGCGGCACGGCAACACCGAGTGGAACGCCGCCGGACGGGTCCAGGGGCAGACCGACGTACCCCTCAACGACCGGGGCCGCGACCAGGCCCGCGCGGCTGCCCCGCTGCTCGCCGCGCTGCGCCCGGACGCCATCGTCTCCAGCGACCTCACCCGCGCCGCCGACACCGCCGCCGCCCTCGCCGCCCTCACCGGCCTGCCGGTTCGCGCCGACGCCCGGCTGCGCGAGCGGTGCTTCGGCCGGTGGCAGGGGCTGCTCCTGAGCGAGCTGGCCGAACACCACCCCGACGGGTACGCCCGTTGGCGGGCCGCCGACCCCGACCCCGACCCGGGGGCCGAGGTGGAGAGCCTCGACGACCTCGGCGCACGGGTCGGCGCGGCGCTCCGGGAGGCGGCCGACGCGGTGCCCGGCGGCACGATCGTGGTGGCCACCCACGGTGCCGCCGCCCGGCAGGGTTGTGGTCACCTGCTCGGCTGGGACCACGTGGTGCTCCGGGCGATGGGCTCCCTGCAGAACTGCCACTGGAGCGAGCTGCGTCGAAACGACCTGCGGGGGTGGCACCTGCGGGCCCACAACGTCGGGTCGGTCAACGCGACGGTCCCCGCCGAAGCCGTCTGAGTCGAGAAGTCGCGGCCGGCCCCCTCCGCCCGGGTCGGCCGCCCCCGGCGGGCCGTCGCCGCATCGACTAGCGTGCCGGTCATGCCCGTCGCGGTCGTCACCGACTCCACCGCCTGCCTCCCGCCCGAACTGGTCGAGGCCCACCGGATCACCGTCGTGCCGCTGACCGTGGTGCTCAACGGCGCCGAAGGGCTGGAGGGCGTCGAGACGTTCCCCGCCGACGCGGTCCGGGCACTCAGCGCCCGCCGGGTGTCGGTCAGCACCTCCCGGCCGTCGCCGGACCAGTTCGCCCGGGTCTACCGGGACCTGCTCGACGCCGGGGCGGACGCGGTGGTGTCGCTGCACCTGTCGGCCGGGCTCTCCGGCACCGTCGAGGCGGCCCGGCTCGCCGCCGCCGAGGTGGACCCGGACCGGGTCGTCGTGGCCGACTGTCGCTCCACCGGCATGGGCCTGGGCTTCCCGGTGCTGGCCGCCGCCGTCGCCGCCGAGAGGGGCGCCGACCCGACCGGGGTACGCCGGGCCGCCCTGGACACCGTCCAGCGGACCACCAGCTTCTTCTACGTCGACACCCTGGAGTTCCTCCGCCGGGGCGGGCGGATCAACGCCGCCGAGGCGCTGCTGGGCACCGCCCTGTCGGTGAAACCGATCATGCACCTCGTCGACGGGACGATCGCGGTCCGGGACAAGGTGCGTACCGGCAGCCGGGGGGTGACCCGACTCGTCGAGTTGGTGGCCGAGGCGGCCGGCGACGACGACGTGGACGTCGCCGTGCAGCACCTCGCCGCCGCACACCGGGCCGAGGTGCTGCTCGACGCGCTCAGGGTCCGCCTCGGCGACCGGGTGCGGCATGCGTACCTCGGTGAGGCGGGGGCGGTGCTCGCCGCGCACGCCGGACCGGGGATGGTCGGGGTGGCGGTCCTTCGGCTGGCGGCACCGACCGACGAGGCGGCTGAACTGCCCGTACCCGAGCCCTAGCACAGAACCGGCATGATCAGGCGGTTGTCCACAGCCGCCCGTTCGTCCACAGCCGACGACCGTCCGGTCCCCGGAATCCGCAGGGGGAACCTAGCGTCGCCGGCGTGACCGACGACGAGGACACGCGTACGCACCGGCGCCTGTGGCGACTGTTCGATCCGGTACGGGAGCCGTCGGATCCACCGGGCCACCACCGTCGGTTCCCCGACACCCGGCGGTGGGAGGTGGACTTTCCGGCGGCACCGGTGCCCGGGCCGGCGACGCGTCAGCCAGCCGACGAGCGGGGCGATCCGGACTCCGACGAACCGCCGCCGGTGCCGCCCGTTGCGCGGCTGCCCGGACCGGACGCCTTCGACCCGGGCCGACGCGGCGTGCGTGCGCTGGCCGTCGTCGCCGTCCTGGTGGTGCTCGGCGCCGGGTTCTGGACCTGGCGGTCCCGCCCGCAGGCCGAGCCGGTGCAGCCGGTGGTGAGCGCGGCGGTGCCCGAGGAGTCCCAGGTGGGCGCAGCGGAGGGGACGCCGGCCGGTGAACTGGTCGTCGCCGTCGCGGGCAAGGTACGCCGTCCCGGCCTGGTCCGGGTGCCCGCCGGGTCCCGGGTCGCCGACGTGGTGTCGGCGGCCGGTGGCGCCCTGCCGGGGGTGGACCTGTCCCTGCTCAACCCGGCTCGCAAGGTCACCGACGGGGAACTGCTCCTGGTCGGGGTCGTCCCGTCCCCGGGCCAGCCGGTGCCACCGGGGGTCGCCGGTCAGCCCGGCGGTGCCGCCCTGCCCGGCGGGGCGGTCGGCGCGCCCGGCGCTCCGGTCAACCTGAACACCGCCACCCTCGCCGAACTCGACGCGTTGCCCGGGGTCGGTCCGGTGCTCGCCCAGCGGATCCTCGCCCACCGAGAGCAGCAGGGCGGGTTCCGTTCGGTCGGTGACCTGCGTCAGGTCGACGGGATCGGGGACGCCCGGTACGAGCAGCTCAAGGAACTGGTGACGGTATGAGCGGCCCGGCCGATCCGGCGGCACCGGACCTGCGGCTGGCCGGACTGGCGGTGGCCGCCTGGCTGACCGCCCTGGCCGGGCTCCACCTCACCGCGACGACGATGCTGCTCGTCGCCGGGGCGGCGGCGGGGCTGGCCACCGTCACCGCGCTGCACCTCACCGGGTTCCTGGGGCGGCCGGGTCGGTCGCTGCGCCGGTACGGGTGGATCACCGTCGGCGTCCTGCTCGGCGTGCTCTGTGGGGCGACCGCCACCGCCGCCCGACTCGGGGTACGCGACGCCGAGGCGATCCGGTCCCTGGTCGACGAGCGTGCCAGGGTCACAGTCGAGCTGACCGTCCGCGACGATCCCCGTCCGGTCCGCAGCGTCCCCGGACGGCCGGTGACCCTGCTGGTGGCGGCCGATCTCGTCACGTTGACCGGCCCGGACGACAGGCGGGTGAGGGCGGCGGCCCGGCTGGTGCTGCTGGTCCCCGAGGACGGATGGCGAGGGTTGCTGCCGGGGCAGCGGGTGACCGCCGAGGGGAGGCTGGCCGAACCCCGGGGTGGCGACCTGACGGCGGCGGTGGTGATGGTGACCGGGCCGCCCCAGCGGGCACACGGGCCGCCCCCGTGGTTGCAACGCGCCGCCGGTGTCCTGCGGGCCGGGCTGCAACGGGCCTGTGAGCCGTTGCCGGACGAGCCGGGTGGGCTGTTGCCCGGCCTGGTGGTCGGGGACACCAGCCGGTTGCTGCCCACTGTCGAGGAGGACTTCCGCGCCACCGGCATGACCCACCTGAACGCGGTCTCCGGTTCCAACGTGGCGATCGTCGTCGGTGCGGTGCTGTTGCTGGCCCGGTGGAGCCGGGCCGGTCCGGTCCTGGCCACCGGGCTCTGCGCGGTCGCCCTGATCGGCTTCGTGATACTGGTCCGCCCCTCGCCGAGCGTGGTCCGCGCCGCCACGATGGGGGCGATCGGGCTGGCCGCGCTCGCCGCGGGACGGCCCCGGGCGGCGTTGCCCGCACTGGCGGCGGCGGTGACGGTCCTGGTGGTGGTCGATCCCGAGCTGGCCGGGGACGCCGGGTTCGCGCTCTCCGTGCTGGCCACCGGCGGGCTTCTGCTGCTCGCCCCGCGGTGGCGGGACGGGTTGCGTCGTCGGGGGGTGCCGGGCGGGCTGGCCGAGGCGCTGGCGGTGCCGGCGGCGGCGCAGTTGGCCTGCGGGCCGGTGGTGGCCGGACTGTCCGGCACGGTGAGCCTGGTGGCCGTGCCGGCGAACCTGCTCGTGGTGCCGGCCATCGCACCGGCCACCGTCCTCGGGGTGGTGGCCGCGATCGTGTCCCCGGTCTGGCCGGCCGGGGCGCAGTTCGCCGCCGGGCTGGCCGGTTGGCCCGCCTGGTGGATGGTGGTGGTGGCCCGGTACGGGGCACGCCTGCCCGGCGGGAACCTGCCCTGGCTCGGCGGGCCGGCCGGGGGCCTGCTCCTGGCGGTCCTGACGGTGGCCCTGCTGGTCGCCCTCCGGCGGCCGGTACTGCGTCGACTGGTGGCGGTGTCGACGGTGGCGGTGGTGGTGGGCACCCTGCCGGTCCGGCTGGTGCCCGGTGGGTGGCCCCCGCCGGGCTGGGTGGTGGTGGCCTGCGAGGTGGGGCAGGGGGATGCCCTGGTGTTGCCGGTCGCCCCCGGGCAGGCGGTGGTGGTCGACGCCGGCCCGGATCCCCGGGCGGTGGACGACTGTCTGCGCCGACTCGGCGTACGGGAGGTGGCCCTGCTGGTCGTCAGTCACTTCCACGTCGACCACACCGCAGGAGTCGGCGGGGTCTTCCGCAACCGCCGGGTCCACGCCGTCCGTACCCCGGCGTGGCCGGAGCCGGCGTCGGGTCGGGAACTGGTCCGGGCGGCGGTGGGCGGGGTGGGGATGCAACCGGCGACAGCGGGTTGGACCTGGCGGGCCGGGGCGGTGGAGCTGACGGTGGTCGGTCCGCCGTACCCGATGCGCGGCACCCGGTCGGACCCGAACAACAACTCGGTGGTCCTGCGGGCCGTGGTGGCCGGGGTGAGCATCCTGCTGGTCGGGGACGCCGAGACCGAGGTGCAGCGGGCCCTCCTGGAGCGTCCACCGCCGGGCGGGCTCCGGGCCGACGTGTTGAAGGTCGCCCACCACGGCTCGGCCTACCAGGAACCGGCCTTCCTGGACGCCGTCGACCCGAGGGTGGCGCTGGTGCCGGTGGGGGCGGGCAACGACTACGGCCATCCCAGCCCGGTGGTGCTCACCCGGCTCGGGCGGGGTGGGGCCCGAGTGATGCGGACCGACACCGACGGGGATGTGGCGGTGGTGGGGCGGGGCGGGATGTCGGTGGTGGCGCGGGGACCGGACACCCGGGAGCAGTCATGACTTGCGGGCTTTAATAGTCAGTCGAGTCAAATGTCTGGATTTGCGCTGAGTGCGGGGTCCACCGTGGTCGACCCGACGAGCAGGGTCGACCCACCCGTCGGGCGTGCGAATATGGGCGGCGTGACCGCCAGCCCCGCTCCCATTCTGCTCGTACTCGGCGACGAGGAGCTGCTCGCCACGCGCGCCGTCTCCGAAGCCGTCGCGTCGGCCCGCGACGCCGACCCCGACGTGGACGTCCGGGAGTACCAGGCCGGTGTGCTCACCCCCGGCGAGATCGCCGAGATGCTCAGCCCGTCGCTGTTCGGCGGTCGCCGGCTGCTCATCCTCCGCGCCGGTCAGGACGCCCGCAAGGACCTGGCCACCGCGCTGTTGGCGTACGCGAAGAACCCCGACCCCGAGGTCCAGCTCGTGGTGCAGCACCTCGGGGGGGCCAAGGGGAAGTCCTTCGCCGACGGTCTGCGCACCGCCGGTGCGACGGTAGTGCCCGCCGCGAAGCTCAAGGGGGTCAAGGGTGACCGGGAGCGGGTGGCCTTCGTCCGGGAGGAGATCCGCCGGGCCGGTGGCCGGTGCCTCCCGGAGGCCGCCGAGACCCTGATCGGTGCCGTCGGCAACGACCTTCGGGAACTCGCCGCCGCCTGCGCCCAGTTGATGGCCGACACCGACGGCACGATCGGGGTGGAGACGGTCTCCCGGTACTACCGGGGGCGGGCCGAGGTGAGCGGGTTCACCGTGGCCGACGCCATGATGGTCGGTGACGTGCCCGCCGCGCTGGAGGCGCTGCGCTGGGCACTGCACGTCGGGGTCGATCCGGTGCCGATCGCCGATGCCCTCGCCGACGGGGTGCGAACCGTCGCCCGGGTGGCCTCCGCCGGGCGGGGTAACTCGTACCAGCTGGCGAGCAGCCTGGGTATGCCCGCGTGGAAGATCGAGCGGGCGCAGCGGCAGAGCCGGGGGTGGACGCCCGAGGGGCTGGTCCTGGCGATGCAGGCCGCCGCCGAGGCGAACTCGGCAGTCAAGGGCGGCGCGGACGATCGGGCGTACGCGCTGGAACGGGCGGTCTTCGCGGTCGCCGCCGCCCGGCAGGACGGAGCCAGATGAGCGAGGCCACCCGTACGGACTGGACCGGCACGTCAGCCGACGAGGAGCAGCTCCGGCCCCTCTACGCCCGTCTACTCGGACTGCGCTTCGTCAACCCGGGTGGCGTGCTCTGCTTCCTGTTCTTCGAGGGCGCTGTCGCTCTCGCCGCCCTCCTGACCCTCGCCGAGCTGGTCGACTGGTGGTCCGTGCTGATCCTGCCCGCCGCTGTGGCGTTGATGGTCAAGCTCAACGACATGGTGGCCGAGGCGGTGGTCCGGTCGGCGGCGCTCGTCCCCGAGCAGGAGCGGGACCGGTTCCGTCGACAGATGCAGCCGGTGGTGGGCCGGATCCGGGTCGACTGCTCACCCAGGGTGGTGCCGGGCGTCGTCGTCGGGGCCGAGACGGCCCGCACCGACGAGCAGCGGCGGATCACCCACCGGCCATCGTCACCGACGGCGGAGAGCCACCCGGACCGGTAACCGTTCCCGGCGGTCTCGACCCGGTCTCGGCGGTATCAATCCGTTCCCGGCGGTCTCGACCGGTCCGGCGGTATCGGCCCGTTCCCGGCGGTCTCACCCCGGTCCGGCGGTTTCGGCCCGGTCTGGTCTCACCCCGGTCCGGCCGGTTTCGGCCCGGTCTGGTCTCACCCCGGTCCGGCGGTATCGACCCGGGGGAGCAGGCAGGGTCGTGGACGCCGAAAATCCCCGGGAGACATGCTCCTCGGGGACTCGGTCGGGTCTGTGGTCGAGTCGCCGACTCAGGCGGCGAGCGACTCCACGCGCTTCGCGATCGCGGACTTGCGGTTCGCGGCCTGGTTGGCGTGGATCACGCCCTTGCTGACGGCCTTGTCCAGCTTGCGCGAGGCGTCGCGCAAGAGGGTGTTGGCCTTCTCGACGTCACCGGTCTCCGCAGCCTCGTGGAACCTGCGAATGGCGGTCTTCAGCGACGACTTGACCGACTTGTTCCGCAGCCGGCGCTTCTCGTTCTGCCGGTTGCGCTTGATCTGGGACTTGATGTTCGCCACGCGACAGCCTCGTCTTGATAGCTCGGGTTGGTCTGTTTGCTGCGCGCGACGAGCATGCGTCATCGCTGCGCGAATGGTCAGGCTACCAGGTCGCCCCGGACGAGCCAAAACGGCTCGGCGTCGACCTCCTCGGGGGCGCCGTAAGTCGGCTACCAGCCCTGCCGGGCGGTCAGCCAACCGAGGGCCTGCTCGCCGCTGCGTCGTTTGTGCGCCACCAGGCCGGACGGGGCGGTCGGCGGCAGGGCGTCGGCCCCGGTGAGGAAGTATCCGGCCAGCGCGGCCAGGGTGACGTCCAGGGTGTCCGGGGCGGCCCCGACCGCCGCCGGATGGGTGGCGAAGAGGGTGTCGGCGTCCAGCCCTGCGGCGTACGCGCTGAGCAGGAGGGTCACCAGGTCGAACCAGGCGGGGCCGTGACAGAGCCAGGCCCAGTCGGCGAACCAGACCCGACCGTCCGCCCCCAGCAGGACGTTGTCCGGGCGGAGGTCGCCGTGGATCAGGCCGGTGGCCTCGGCGGCGTACCCGGGGAGCCGGGACTCCAGGGCCACCAGGTCGGCCAGGCGGCCCCGGGTCAGGGCGGGCGACCGGGGCATCGGCTCCCGGCCGGCGGCCACCTCGGCCCACCAGAGGATGTCCTCCCGAGCCAGGTCGGCCAGGTGCGGCAGGCCCAGCCCGGTCGGTTCGGCAGGTGGTGCGGCGAGGGCGGCGGCGACCGAGGCGTACCCGTCGAGGGTGGCGCGGAGTTCGGCCGGATCCCAGGGCTGCCGGGGGGACCGGCCGTCCACGGCGGCCAGGCAGATCGCGTACCACCCGGCCGCCTGGAGGGTCCAGCGCGGCCGGGGCACCGGCAGGCCGGGCGGGAGCCGGGCGGCGAGGTCGGCCTCGCGGGCGTACCCGATGGCGACGTGCCGGTCGCCGACCAGGTCGGCGGCCTTGACGAAGACCCGGTCGCCGGCGGCGGTGGTGAGCAGTCCGGCGAAACCCGTGGTGAAGCCCCCCTCGGCGGTACGGGCCTCGACCACCGGGGAACCGAGTCGGGCACCGATCGCCTCGCGCAGCGTCACCGGCAGCGCCGACCAGGGCGGCCGGGGCGGTGTCGACCAGGACGGCCGGGGACCGGGCGCGGCGTCCGGCGGGACCGAGGAGGTGGGGGGCACCGGTCCATGGTGCGCCGAACCACGACGTCGGGCACGTCGACACCGCGTGGCGGGGAAGCCTGTCGGACGGTTCTGTCAGACTGCCACCCCATGAGGACCGACGACTTCTGGCAGCTGATCGACGAGGCGCACGCGGCGGCCGGTGGGGAGGCCGAGGCGGTGGCGGCGGGTGTCCTCGCCCGGCTCGCCACCCGGACCCCGGAGGAGATCGTCGGGTACGCCCACCACCAGAAGCGGGTGCTCGCCGCCTCCTACCGGGTCGACCTGTGGGGTGCGGCGTACATGATCAACGGGGGTGCCTCGGACGACGGCTTCGAGTACTTCCGGGGCTGGCTGATGACCCAGGGGCGGGCGGTCTTCGCCCGGGCCGTCGGCGAACCGGACTCCCTGGCCGAGCTGCCGCAGGTCCGGGCCGCCGCGCTCAGCGGGGAGGAGTTCGAGTGCGAGACGATGCTCGGGGTGCCCTGGGACGCGTACCTGAAGGCCACCGCCACCGACATGCCGACGGACCCGGACCCCGTGCCGGTGCCCGACCTCAACGAGTTCTGGGACTTCGACGACGAGGAGGAGGCCCGCCGCCGGCTGCCGAAGCTGGCCGCGCTCTTCGCCGAGCCGCCTGCGGAGTGACCGCCGACCGGCGGGCGTGCGGAGCGCTCCGACCGCGCCCGCCGGAGCATGGGAGCATAGGGGGAGGCCGGTGTACGCCGGCCCGATCACGTCAGCCGACCAGAACGGACCGCTGTGCCACCGAAGCTCGATTCCGGCGCGAACGCTCCTGGTGCCACCGACCCGGGGCGCATCCGGAACTTCTGCATCATCGCCCACATCGACCACGGAAAGTCGACCCTGGCCGACCGGATGTTGCAGCTCACCGGTGTGGTCGACCCCCGGCAGATGCGCGCCCAGTATCTCGACCGAATGGACATCGAGCGCGAGCGCGGCATCACCATCAAGAGCCAGGCGGTCCGGATGCCGTGGACCATCAGGGAGGGCGACCGGGCCGGTGAGACGGCGGTCCTCAACATGATCGACACTCCGGGGCACGTCGACTTCACCTACGAGGTGTCCCGGTCGTTGGCGGCCTGTGAGGGTGCCGTCCTGCTCGTCGACGCGGCGCAGGGGATCGAGGCGCAGACCCTGGCGAATCTCTATCTGGCGATGGAGAACGACCTGCACGTGATCCCGGTGCTCAACAAGATCGACCTTCCGGCCGCCCAGCCGGAGAAGTACGCCGAGGAGTTGGCCCACCTGATCGGCGGTGACCCGGCCGACTGCATCCGGGTCTCGGGCAAGACCGGGGACGGCGTCCCGCACCTGTTGGACGAGATCGTCAGGCAGTTCGTCCCGCCGGTCGGCGAGGCGGAGGCCTCGGCCCGGGCGATGATCTTCGACTCGGTCTACGACGTGTACCGGGGCGTGGTCACCTACGTCCGGGTGGTCGACGGGCACATCAGCGCCCGGGACCGGATCAAGATGATGTCCACCGGGGCGGTGCACGAGCTGCTGGAGATCGGGGTGATCTCGCCGGAGATGGTGAAGGCCGACGCGCTCGGTGTCGGCGAGGTGGGTTACCTGATCACCGGGGTGAAGGACGTCCGGCAGTCCCGGGTCGGTGACACGATCACCATCAACACCCGACCGGCCACCGAGGCCCTGGGCGGGTACAAGGACCCGAAGCCGATGGTCTACTCGGGGCTCTACCCGATCGACGGCTCCGACTACCCGAACCTGCGGGACGCCCTCGACAAGCTCAAGCTCAACGACGCCGCCCTGACCTACGAGCCGGAGACGTCCGGGGCGCTCGGCTTCGGTTTCCGCTGCGGCTTCCTCGGCCTCCTGCACCTGGAGATCATCCGGGAGCGGCTGGAGCGGGAGTTCAACCTCGACCTGATCTCGACCGCGCCGAACGTGGTCTACCGGGCCGTCACCGAGGACGGTGAGGAGATCACCGTCACCAACCCCAGCGAGTACCCGACCGGCAAGATCGCCGAGGTGTACGAGCCGGTGGTCCGGGCCACCGTCCTCACCCCAAACGACTACGTGGGCGCGGTGATGGAGCTCTGCCAGGGGCGGCGGGGCAGCCTGCTCGGCATGGACTACCTCTCCGCCGACCGGGTCGAGCTGCGGTACACCCTGCCGTTGGCGGAGATCATCTTCGACTTCTTCGACCAGCTCAAGAGCCGGACCAAGGGGTACGCCTCGCTGGACTACGAGCCCTCCGGCGAGCAGTCCTCCGACCTGGTGAAGGTGGACATCCTTCTGCACGGCGACCCGGTCGACGCGTTCAGCGCCATCGTGCACAAGGACAAGGCGTACACCTACGGGACCACGATCGCCGCGAAGCTGCGCAGCCTCATTCCGCGCCAGCAGTTCGAGGTGCCGATCCAGGCCGCCATCGGCAGTCGGGTGATCGCCCGGGAGACCATTCGGGCGATCCGCAAGGACGTGCTCGCCAAGTGCTACGGCGGCGACATCAGCCGCAAGCGCAAGCTGCTGGAGAAGCAGAAGGAGGGCAAGAAGCGGATGAAGATGGTGGGCCGGGTGGAGGTTCCCCAGGAGGCCTTCATCGCCGCCCTCTCCTCCGACGGCGGCGACCAGAAGTCCACCGGCAAGAAGTGACCCGCCCGGGTCGATGACGAGTCCGACGGCCGGGGTCGCCCTCACCGAGGGGGTGACCCCGGCCGTCGCGTGTCCAACCACGAGCACGGGCCGGGTCGATGGGTTCCCGGTCACTTCCGTGTCGGACATCGGTTTGAGTTTTCGATGGGTCGGGAACTGTGGGGTCACGACAGCAAGCGACCCCCAAATACTGAAGGAGAACGGCCGTGACCGTCATCGGAATCATCACCGCGCTCATCGTCGGCCTGATCGTTGGTGCGCTGGGCCGTTTGGTCGTCCCGGGCCGCCAGAACATGCCGATCTGGCTGCACATGCTCATCGGTGTCGGTGCCGCACTTCTGGGCACCGTGCTCGCCCGGGCACTCGGCCTGGCCACCGGTAGCGCGTTCAACCTGGGTGAGTTCGTGGTCCAGGTACTGCTCGCCGCTGCCGCGGTGGCGCTGGTCGCCGGTGTCGGCGGTCGTCGTCGCGGGGTCACCCGGTAAGTAGTGGTAACGCCGAAGGGCGCCCGACCGGATCCGGTCGGGCGCCCTTCGGCGTGCTCGCCCCACAGACCACCGGTCCGCGTCCGTGGAGGCCGCCCACGGGGCCGACCCGGAGCCCGTCGGGGTGGAGGCCGTTCGTGGGGAACCGACCCGCGCCCGTCGGGGTGAGGCCGTTCGTGGGGAACCGACCCGCGCCCGTCGCGGTGGAGGTCGGCGCGGGTGGGCGTGCCGTTAGGCTGGCCCTCATGACGGGCACACTGGTGGCGGTGAACCTCGCGGTGGTGACCGAGGCGGCGTGGGCGGGGGACGCCAGTGGCCGTACCGGCATCGACAAACGGCCTGTCGGCGGGCGGGTGGCGCTGCACACCGAGGGCGTGATCGGGGACTTCATCGGCGAGCGGGCCCACCACGGCGGCCCCGAGCAGGCGGTGTACGCCTACGCCGAGGAGGACGCCGCCTGGTGGTCGGCCGACCTCGGCCGCGACCTGACTCCCGGCTGCTTCGGGGAGAACCTCACCACCTCCTCTGTCGACGTGACAGGGGCGGTGATCGGGGAGCAGTGGCTGATCGGTTCCGCGCTGCTGCAGGTCACCAAACCGCGTACGCCGTGCCGTACCTTCGCCGGGTTCTGGGGGGTGCCGGATCTGATCAAGCGGTTCACCGCACGGGCCACCCCGGGCGCGTACCTGCGGGTGCTGCGCGAGGGTGAGGTCGGTGCGGGCGACCCGGTGCAGGTCGTGGCCCGCCCCGACCACGGGGTGACGGTCGGGGAGGTGTTCCGGGCGGTCAGCGGTGAACCGGAGCTGCTGCCCCGGCTGCTCGACGCCCCGGAGCTGCCCGAATCGGTGGCGGCGAAGGTCCGTCGTCGACTGGGCCACCCCGGCTGACCGACGGCGGCGGCCTCCGCCATGCCGGCTGACCGACGGCGGCGGCCTCCGCCACCTACGAGGAAGGGCCCCGTCGTCGCAGGACGCGACTGGCAGGGGCCCCGACTCATCGGATCAGCGCAGCCAGGGGACGCTGCGGTCGAGCCGACCGCGCTCCTTGAGCTCCTTGCGCAGCGGGATCTCGTCGTCGACGTACCCGTTCCAGTTGATGCCCCAGTAGTTCGCGGTGTGCGTACCCTCGCCGCAGAGCTGACGCTGCACCGGCGACCGGTTGGCCCACCACTCGCCCTCGGTGTCGATGTGCAGCTCGTCGAGGGGTCGGATCCACCGGTAGGTGTAGCCGACGAAGAGCATCTTGCGGGTCACGTTCGACAGGTTCGTCGAGCGGGAGTGCCACTGTCGACGGTCGAAGATGAACGCGTCACCCGGGTTCGCGGTGATCTCCACCGTGCCCTCCGGGTCCGGGTTGTGCACGGTCAGGTCGTCCGGGCGGGGCAGCGAGTTCCACAGGTGACTGCCGGGGATGACCTTGGTGGCTCCCCGACCGGTCTCCGAGAGGTCGGACAGGACGTACGCGACCTTCAGCGAGAACATCGGCCGGGGCAGGTTCGGGTCCATCGTCTCCGGGTCGGAGTTCTGCCGGTACCCGTCCTGGTGCCAACCCCAGTACGGCTTCTCCGGCTCCGCCGCCGGCGGGGTGACGTCGAGGTGGTTGTGGTGGGTGTAGATGTTCCAGCCGGCCAGTCCCCACATGTAGGGGAAGGCGATCGGGTGGGTGAGCAGCTCGCCGAAGAGCTCGTCGCGCTCCAGGAAGCCCAGCAGGTGCAGGGTGCCGTCCTTGGTCGTGTTGCCCTTGGACTTCTCCTCGGCGTAGACCCGGTCGACGGCCTCTTCCAGAGCGGCCCGGTGGTCCTCCGTCAGCACGTTGCGCAGGAGCAGGAAGCCCTGGTCGTGGAACTCCTTGCGGTCGGTGTCGCTGATCGGTTCGTAGCCGGTCCGGCCCTCGTAATCGAACACCTCGTCGTACCCCTCCCCATGAGGTGAAACCATTTCTGGCACAGGCCGCCGATCGTAACTCGCGGTGGCGAGAGCGGGCCAAGGGCCGTAGGTCCCCTACCGAATCCGCCACTGACCAGCGGCGATCCCTCAACTGCGGTAGGTGAGGGGCCGAAACTGCGGCAGGTGCGGGGGAGAACCGAAATGCAACCTGTGCGCCAGGTGTCGGGTGTGCGCGGTTGTGCGGGTGCTGCGGAACCCCGGACGAGGGGGAATCAGACGTCGCCGAAAACCTCGGCGAGGACCCGACCCGCGGCGTCGCCGCCGTCGTCCACCGTCTTCCACCCGCCCTGCTTCGCGGTCCACTCCAGGCCGGCGAAGCGGACCCGCTTCACCCCGTGGTCGTTGGCGTGCGCGACCAGCCAGTGCGCGTACCGCCAGCCGTCGCGCTCGTCGTCGGCCGGCACGGCGAGCCCGGTCAGGTCGGCCGGGGACTCGGTGCCGGGCAGTCCCCAGTCGAGGTTGAGCCCCTCGGTGAGCGCCGCCGCCGCGGCCTGACCCCGCATCACCGGTTCCGTGCCGGTGGTGCAGGACACCGCCCCGGTCGCCTCGCCCAGCAGGGCGCGGGTGAGCACCTCCGAGTCACCGGCCCACTTCTCGTACGCCTCGGGGAAGGCCGACCGTTGGACGGCCTGGGCGGCGTCGGTGACCCGCATCTCCTCCCAGCCCCTGACCTTCTTCAGCGCGGCGTAGAACCGGCGGGCCGCGTACCGGGGATCCTGGATCTCGGTCGGGGTGCCCCAACCCTGGCTGGGACGCTGCTGGAACAGGCCCACCGAGTCCCGGTCCCCGCCGGTCAGGTTGCGCAGGCTGGACTCCTGGTAGGCGGTGGCCAGCGCGATCACCACGGCGCGTTCCGGCATCCCGCGCTGGGCGCCGATCGCGGCGATGGTGGCGGCGTTCGCCATCTGCTGCGAGTCGAGACCGACCTGTCCGTCGGCCTGCACCGTGCAGCTGCGGCCCGCGAACGTGACCCGCATCTGCCCGACCTGACGGGCCACGAACCAGATCCCGAGTACGGCGACGACGGCCAGGACGACTCCGCTTGCCACGACTGCCCGAGTTCGCACCCGCACCCCCTGTTCGACAGTTCGACAAGAGTACGTCGCCGTGAGCGAGGAACCGCCGGTTCAACCAGATCGTCACTTTCCGTGTTCATGTCGCAGTCACGGAGTTCCCGTCGGTGGGCAGCCGGAAACGTCGTCCCCTCGGTCAGACCCGGTGAACCAGGTCAGACGGGTGAACCGGTCAGGCCGGTGGGTCGGTCGAGGCGGGAACCCATTTCGCATCCCGCTTCTCCCGGAAGGCCCGCACCCCCTCGCGCCCCTCGGCCGAGAGGAAGTACCCGGTCGACAGCTCGGAGAGGGTGGTCAGCTCGGCCCGCAGGTCGGCCGGGGCCGGTCGGGACAGCAGCTGCTTCGTGCCGGCCAGCGCCCCGGGTGCCCCACGGACCAGCGAGGCGCAGAACCGGGCCACCGTCGCGTCCAGCTCCCCGGCCGGGACGGCGGTGGTGACCAGGCCGACCTCGGCGGCCCGCCGGCCGTCGAAGGTGTCCCCGGTCAGGTACAGCTCGGCGGCGGCACGGGGGGCCAGCCGGGGCAGCACCGTCGCGGAGATCACCGCCGGGATCACCCCGATCCGGACCTCGGTGAAGGCGAACGTGGCATCCTCGGCGCAGATCGCCAGGTCGGCGGCCGCGATGAGGCCCAACCCCCCGGCGCGGGCCGGTCCGGCGACCCGGGCCAGCACAGGCTTCGGGCACTCCCGGACGGCCGCCAGGACGTCGCCGAGGCGCCCGGCCGGCACGGTCCCCGCCACCGAGGCGGCAGCGGTCTCCTTCAGGTCGGCACCGGAGCAGAAGACCGGGCCGGTGTGGTCGAGTACCACCACCCGGACGGTGTCGTCGGCGACGGCGGCGTCCAGCCCGGCCAGCAGCTGGGTCATCAGCGGCGTGGAGAGGGCGTTGCGGTTGGGCGGGCTGTCCAGCGTGAGGGTGGTCACCCCACGGGACGTGGCGACCCGCACCAGAGGGTCGGGAGAGCTCATGCGGGCACACTAGTGGCTGTGCCCGGTCTCCTCCCAGATGGCGAAACCGTTCCGGTAGACGGAACCCTCCCCGACACCGCCACCGCCGCCGTCGGTGCGCGCGGGTTCGGGGTGTACCTCCACGTCCCGTTCTGCGCCAGCCGCTGCGGGTACTGCGACTTCAACACCTACACCGCCGCCGAGCTGGGGGGCGGTGGGAGCCGGGACGGTTACGCCGACACGGTGCTGGCCGAGGTGGAGCTGGCGCGGCGGGTGCTCGGCGACTCCCCGCCACCCCGGGTGGACACCGTCTTCGTCGGTGGCGGGACCCCGACCCTGCTGCCCGCCGACGATCTGGCCCGGCTGCTCGAAGCCGTCGACCGCACCTGGGGGCTCGCCGCCGACGCCGAGGTGACCACCGAGGCCAACCCCGAGTCGGTCACCCCCGCGTCGTTGAAGACCCTCCGGGCTGCCGGATACACCCGGATCTCACTGGGCATGCAGTCGGCATCTCCCGGGGTGCTGGCCGTCCTCGACCGGCGGCACAGCGCCGGCCGGGCCACCGCCGCCGCCCTGGAGGCCCGCGACGCCGGGTTCGACCACGTCAACCTGGACCTGATCTACGGCACCCCGGGGGAGCGGGCGGAGGACTTCGCGGCCAGCCTCGACGAGGTGGTGGCCGCCGGCGTGGACCACGTCAGCGCGTACGCCCTGATCGTGGAGGACGGCACCCGACTCGCCACCCGGATGCGTCGGGGTGAGCTGCCGTACCCCTCCGACGACGTCGCGGCGGACCGCTACCTGGCCGCCGACGCCGCCCTCGGCGCGGCCGGTTTCTCCTGGTACGAGGTCTCCAACTGGGCCCGTACGCCGGCCGCCCGGTGTCGGCACAACCTGCTCTACTGGACCGGCGGGGACTGGTGGGGCCTGGGGCCGGGGGCGCACAGCCACGTCGGCGGGGTCCGCTGGTGGAACGTCAAGCACCCCACCGCCTACGCCCGACGGCTCGCCGAGGGCGCCTCACCGGGGCAGGCCCGGGAGGTGCTCACCTCGGCCGAGGCGCACATGGAGGACGTGATGCTCCGGCTCCGCCTCGCCGACGGACTGCCGCTGGAGACCCTCGACGAGGCCGGTCGGGCCGGTGCCGACCGGGCCCTGGCCGGGGGGCTGCTCGACGGGTCGCGGTTCGCCGCCGGTCGGGCCGTGCTCACCCTGCGGGGGCGGCTGTTGGCCGACGCCGTCGTCCGCGACCTGCTGCCGTGAGCCGGTCGCGGACGACGCTGCGGGTCACTTCACGAAGGTGAACGTCATCGGGTAGCGGTACAGCTGGCCCTCGTTGGCCTTGAGCCCGCCGATGATCCCGAAGACCAGCGGGACCAGGCCGACGACGAACGGCAGGAAGCCGAGCAGGCCACAGGTGATGATGGCCAGGACGATGCTCACCGCGAGCGCGATCACCCAGGTGAGCTGGAAGTTCAGCGCGGCCACGGCGTGGGCCCGGGCGGTGGCCGACTGCGGTCCCCGGACCATCATCGCCACCAGCGGGGCCACCCAGCCGAGCAGACCGCCACCGACCACGACGCCCGCCGCCCCGCCGAAGTGGGCGATCAGCGACCAGGTCTTGTCGTCGTTGCTCAGACCGGACGGGGGGCCGTATCCGGGCGGCGGGGGGCCGTATCCGGCCGGGCCGGCACCGTAACCCCCGGGCGTGCCCGGGTCGTAGCCCCCACCGGGTGGGTACGACCCGCCCGGTGGGGGATAGCCGCCGGGCGGGGGACCCGGCGGTGGGTATCCGCCGCCTGAGTCCGGCTGCTCCGGTGAACCGAACCCACCGGGTGGGGGGTACCCACCGGGGCCGGACGTCCCGGACAGTGGTGCCGTGGGTGGTTCGTGACCGGCCGACCCCGTCGTGGGCGGCGGCTCGGCCGCAGACGAAGGCGGGGTGGGGGGCAGCGGAGCCGTCGGGTCTGGTGCCGGGCGGCCGGGATCGCCCGATCCGGGCGGGCGGGGCGGTTCGGTCATGACGGACACGGTAGGCCCCCCTGGCAACCGGCACCAGCGCAACACCGGCCGGGGGGCGTCGAGATCCACCAGGACATCGACGTACGGGTGGTCCGTCACTGATCATCGCGCCGGTGGGGGCAGCGGACGTAGACTGGCACTCGCTACAGTCGAGTGCCAGGGCGCGACGCGGTCGAGGTCGACCGGCGCGGGACGGGAGGTGGGAGATGGGTCTCGACGACCGCAAACTCGCCGTACTGCGCGCGATCGTCGAGGACTACGTCGCCACCCAGGAGCCGGTCGGCAGCCGGGCCCTGGTCGAGCGGCACCAGCTCGGGGTCTCCCCGGCCACGGTCCGCAACGACATGGCGGTCCTGGAGGAGGAGGGCTACATCCGGCAGCCGCACACCAGCGCCGGCCGGGTCCCCACCGACCGCGGCTACCGCCTCTTCGTCGACCGGTTGTCCCGGGTCAAGCCGTTGAGCCCGGCCGAGCGGCGGGCCATCGAGCGGTTCCTGGTCGGCGCGGTCGACCTCGACGACGTGGTGCACCGCACCGTGCGACTGCTGGCCCAGCTGACCCGCCAGGTGGCGGTGGTGCAGTATCCGAGCCTGGCCCGTTCCTCGGTCCGGCACCTGGAGCTGGTGCCGATCTCCACCACCCGGCTGATGCTGGTGATGATCGCCGACACCGGGCGGGTGGAGCAACGGCTGGTCGAGCTGCCCGCCCCGGTCCCCGCCGACGACGTCACCGACCTGCGTCGGCTGATGAACGAGAAGCTCGTCGGGACCCGGCTGTCGGAGACCCCGCCGCTGGTCCAGGTGCTCGTCGACGAGGCACCCACGCAGCTGAGGCCGGCCATGACCACCCTCTCCACCGTGCTGCTGGAGACGTTGGTCGAGCGCCACGAGGAGCGGCTCGCGCTGGCCGGCACCGCCAACCTCACCCGGGGCGGCCTGCTCGACTTCCAGGGGTCGCTGCGGCCGATCCTGGAGGCGCTCGAGGAGGAGGTCGTCCTGCTCAAGCTCATCGGTGAGGCCGAGCCGAGCACCACCCGGGTGCTGATCGGCGACGAGAACGAAGTGGACAATCTCCGGGCCGCCTCCGTGGTCAGCACCGGCTACGGGCCGGGTGCCACCATCGTGGGTGGGCTCGGTGTGCTGGGGCCGACCCGGATGGACTACCCCGGGACCATCGCCACGGTACGAGCCGTGGCACGCTACGTGGGCGAGTTGCTGGCCCAGAACTGATCCAGTCGGGCCGACGATCGGCGCAGAGCGAGACGAACATGAGGACACGGGACGCAGTGGCCAGGGACTACTATGGCATTCTCGGCGTGAGCCGGGAAGCCTCCGACGACGAGATCAAGCGCGCCTACCGCAAGCTGGCGCGGCAGTTCCATCCGGACGTGAATCCGGATCCGGAGGCCCAGGAGAAGTTCAAGGACATCAACGCCGCGTACGAGGTCCTCTCGGACGACCGGAAACGGCAGATCGTCGACCTGGGCGGGGACCCGCTGGCTCCGGGCGGCGGAGGTGCCGGCCCGGGTGGACCGGGAGCCGGTCCGTTCGCCGGGTTCCAGGACATCATGGACGCCTTCTTCGGTGGCGCCGGTGGCGCGACCCGGGGGCCGCGACCGCGTACCCGTCCGGGTGCCGACGCGATCCTGCGGCTGGAGCTCGACCTGAACGAGACGGCCTTCGGGGTGGAGGCCCCGATCACCGTCGACACCGCAGTGCTCTGCACCACCTGCTCCGGGGCGGCCACCGCCGCCGGAACCCACCTGGACACCTGCGAGGCGTGCGGTGGTCGGGGCGAGGTGCAGTCGGTGCAGCGGACCTTCCTCGGCCAGGTGGTCTCCGCCCGGCCCTGCACGGTCTGCCAGGGGTACGGCACCACCATCCCGCACCCCTGCCCCACCTGCGCCGGTGACGGGCGGGTCCGGACCCGCCGGTCGCTCACCGTCAAGATCCCGGCCGGGGTCGAGGACGGCATGCGGATCCGGCTGGCCCAGCAGGGCGAGGTCGGTCCGGGCGGTGGCACCCCCGGCGACCTGTACGTCGAGATCCACGAACGGCCGCACGACGTCTACTCCCGCAAGGGCGACGACCTGCACTGCCGGGTGACGGTGCCGATGACCGCCGCCGCCCTCGGCACCCGGCTGACCATCAAGACGCTCGACAGCGAGGAGACCGTCGACGTCAAGGCCGGCACCCAGCCGGGCAGCACCCTGCGGCTGCGGGCCCGGGGCGTACCGCACCTGCGCGGCACCGGCCGGGGTGACCTCTACGTCCACCTCGACGTGCGGACCCCGACCAAGCTCGACGCCGACCAGGAGCGGATGCTGCGCGACTTCGCCAAGACCCGGGGCGAGGAGGTCGCCGAGCTGAGCAAGCAGGGCGGCTTCTTCTCCCGGATGCGCGACGCCTTCAACGGGCACGCCTGACGTGTCGGCACCGCTGTTCCTGGTCGACGCGCTGCCGACCGGGGACCGGCTCACCCTGGACGGCCCGGAGGGGCACCACGCGGCCACCGTCCAACGGCTGCGCGTCGGCGAGGATCTTCTGCTCGCCGACGGTCGGGGCGGGACCGCCGCCGCGGTGGTCACCCTCGTCGGCCGGGGCAGCCTGGAGATCGAGGTCACCTCCCGGGGGTACGTCGACGCCGACGTCCCCCGGCTGGTGGTGGTGCAGGGCATCGCCAAGGGCGACCGGGGCGAGCTGGCAGTCCAGGCGATGACCGAGACCGGGGTGGACGAGATCGTGCCCTGGGCGGCGTCCCGTTCCGTGGTGCAGTGGCGCGGTGAGCGGGGCGTACGGGCCCGACAGAAGTGGGTGGCCACCGCCCGGGAGGCGGCCAAGCAGGCCCGCCGGGCGTGGCTGCCGGTGGTGGCCGGGGCGCCCGACGAGTCGACCTCGACGGTGGCCCGGCGGGTGGCCGGGGCCGCCGCCGCCTTCGTCCTGCACGAGGGCGCCCAGGAGCGGCTGAGCACCGCCGACCTGCCCGAGACCGGGGAGATCGTGCTGGTCGTCGGCCCCGAGGGCGGGGTGAGCGAGCACGAACTGACGACGTTCACCGAGGCCGGTGCCCGGACGGTACGCCTCGGCCCGACGGTGCTGCGTACCTCCACCGCCGGGGTGGCCGCCCTCGCCGTCCTCGCCACCCGACTCGCCCGTTGGTGACCCGCCCGGACCGGGTGGTTCGACGGCAGGTTCGGGGTAAGACACATCGACATGGCCGACATCTCGTTGCTGGACCTCGCCGACGACTACCGGGTGGCTGACGGCCACGACGACGACCCCGTTCTGCTGCGCCCCGACGGCAGCCCGGTGGACACCTGGCGCGAGGACTATCCGTACGACCACCGGATGGAGCGCGACGAGTACGACCGGGACAAGCGGCTGCTCCAGATCGAGTTGCTCAAGCTCCAAGAGTGGATCAAGGAGTCGGGCGAGCGGCTGGTGATCCTCTTCGAGGGGCGGGACGCGGCCGGCAAGGGCGGCACCATCAAGCGCTTCATGGAACACCTCAACCCGGACGGGGCCAAGGTGGTGGCGCTGACCAAGCCGAACGAGCGGGAGTCCACCCAGTGGTACTTCCAGCGGTGGATCGACCACCTGCCGGCGGCGGGCGAGATCGTGCTGTTCGACCGCTCCTGGTACAACCGGGCCGGGGTGGAACGGGTGATGGGGTTCTGCACCCGCAAGGAGTACCTGGAGTTCCTCCGCCAGGCCCCCGAACTGGAGCGGATGCTCACCCGCTCGGGGATCCGGCTGGTCAAGTTCTGGTTCTCGGTGTCCCAGAACGAGCAGCGGACCCGGTTCGCCATCCGGCAGGTCGACCCGGTACGCCAGTGGAAGCTCTCCCCGATGGACATCGCATCCCTCGACAGGTGGGACGAGTACACCGAGGCCAAGGAGGCGATGTTCTTCTACACCGACACCGCCGACGCGCCGTGGACGGTGGTGAAGAGCAACGACAAGAAGCGGGCCCGGCTGGAGGCGATCCGCCACGTCCTGCACCGCTTCGGGTACGCCGAGAAGGACCCCGAGGTGGTCGGCGCACCGGACCCGATGATCGTGGGTCCGGCCGGCCTGGACCTGCGCCCCGACGACCAGCCGGTCCACGTCTTCCCCCGCCTGTGACCGCCACCCCGGCGGATCGACGCCGGCAGGCACCGCCGTCGAGGTGCTCCGGGTTCGGTGGGAGCCCCGCGAGGCGACGGATCAGCGCAGGTAGGAGGCGCCGTTGAGGTCGACGATGGTGCCGGAGGCCCATTCGGCCTGCGGGGAGGCCAGCCAGTGCACCGCGGCGGCGATCTCCGCAGGCCGGGCGACCCGGTTGAAAGGGCTCTGTGCCCGTACCGCGTCGCCGCGCGGGGCCTTCAGGTGCTCGTTGGTCATGTCGGTGGCCACGAACCCGGGGGCGACGGTGGCCACGGCGATCCCGTACGGGGCCAGGGCCACCGCCAGGGACTGACCCATCGCGTTCAGCCCCGCCTTGCTCGCCCCGTACGCCGGGTTGGTCGGCTCTCCCCGGAACGCTCCCCGGGACGAGACGTTGACGATCCGGCCACCCCTGTCGCGCATGTGCTGGGCGGCGCACCAGGCGGCGTTCGCCGCCCCGATCAGGTTGGTGTCGACGAGTTGCCGCCACCGCTGTCGCCATGTGTCGTAGTCGTCGTCGAACACCGGATGCGGCGGGTCGGCCGGGCCGAACACCCCGGCGTTGTTGACCAGCACGTCCAGCCCACCGAGCAGGTCGGCGGCCCGATCCACCATGACCCGTACCGCGTCGGAGTCAGCCAGGTCGGCCTGGACCACGACGTGGCCGTCGCCGGGCAGGTCGGCCCGGAGCTGTTCGGCCAGGTCGGCGGAGTCCCGGTGGTGGACCGCGACCCGGTCGCCGCCGGCCGCGAAGGCCTCGGCCACCGCCCGCCCGACACCCCGCGACGCCCCGGTCACCAGTACCGCTCGTGAAGTCACCTCGACATCATGCCCGCTGCCCGGCCGACCTGCCCGGACCGCCCCCGAGCCGCCCACCGCACCACGATCCCGACCCCGCCGCGCCACGATCCGGGCCGCCCGGCACCACGGGCGCGCCCCGGTGCGCCGGACGGCTTAGCATGCCCGGATGGACGACGACTGCCTGTTCTGCCGGATCGTGGCCGGTGAGATCCCCGCCACGATCGTCCGGGAGACCGACACGACCCTGGCCTTCCGCGACATCTCGCCGAAGGCCCCGGTGCACGTGCTGGTCATCCCGAAGGAGCACTACGCCGACGTGGCGACGCTCGCCCAGGGCGACCCGGCGCTCGCCGGTGAGGTGCTCGCCACGGCCGCCCGGGTGGCCGAGGACGAGGGGCTGCTCGGCGACGGGTTCCGGCTGATGTTCAACACCGGGGCGTACGGCGGCCAGGAGGTCTTCCACGTCCACGCGCACGTGTTGGGCGGCACCCCGCTCGGCCCGATGCTCGCCATCTGAGACCGGGTACGACGTCCGGCCGGACGGGCTCCCGGGTGACGTCGACCGACCCGGGTGCCCGGCGGAAATGGGCGAGGTGCGACCGGGGTGGACCCGATACCATGGGAGACAACGTTCGTACGCCGTCGGTCAGCAGTGCCGGCGCAGAGTTCGAGAGCAGGTGGCGCAGGGCCGCTGGCCCGACCTATGACCGGTACCCCACCTCCCGGCCCGACCCGGGCACAGACCAGGATCACGGTCCCCGACTCGAAGATCATGGTCAACCTGCTCGGTGCGGGGGACGAGATCCTGCGCCTGGTCGAGCGCTCGGTCGACAGCGACGTGCACGTGCGCGGCAACGAGATCACCATCACCGGTGAACCCGCCGACAACGCCCTCGCCGAGCGTCTCTTCAGTGAGCTGCTCGAACTGATCGAGAAAGGCGAGACCCTGACCACTGACGCCGTCCGGCGTACCGTCGGCATGCTCGAGCAGGGCGGCTCCGAGCGGCCCGCCGAGGTCCTGACGCTCAACATCCTCTCCCGGCGGGGTCGCACCATCCGCCCCAAGACCCTGGGGCAGAAGCGGTACGTCGACTCCATCGACTCGCACACCATCGTCTTCGGCATCGGCCCGGCCGGTACCGGCAAGACCTACCTCGCCATGGCGAAGGCGGTCCAGGCGTTGCAGGCCAAGCAGGTCAACCGGATCATCCTGACCCGGCCGGCGGTCGAGGCCGGTGAGCGGCTGGGCTTCCTGCCCGGCACCCTCAACGAGAAGATCGACCCCTACCTGCGTCCGCTCTACGACGCCCTGCACGACATGCTCGACCCCGAGTCGATCCCGAAGCTGATGGCGGCGGGGACGATCGAGGTCGCTCCCCTGGCCTACATGCGCGGCCGGACGCTCAACGACGCCTTCATCATCCTGGACGAGGCGCAGAACACCACGCCCGAGCAGATGAAGATGTTCCTCACCCGGCTGGGCTTCAACTCCCGGATCGTGGTCACCGGTGACGTCACCCAGGTCGACCTGCCCGGCGGGACCACCAGCGGGCTGCGGGTGGTCCGGGACATCCTGTCCGCGGTGGAGGACGTGCACTTCGCCCAGTTGTCCAGCTCGGACGTGGTCCGGCACCGGCTGGTCGGGGAGATCGTCGACGCGTACGCCAGGTGGGACGCCGAGCAGGAGAACGAGCAGGCGCAGACCGTACGGGCCGTTCCGGGGCGGGCCGCCCAGGGCGGCCGGGCCGGCCGACGCCGCTGACGCGCCGGCACGTCCGCCGAGCCGTTCCCACCACAGTCATCGAAGCAGGGGAAACAGTTGTCCATCGAGATCGCGAACGAGTCCGGTGCCGAGGTCGACACCGACGCCGTGCTCGCCGTCGCCCGGCACGCCCTCGACGAGATGGGGGTGAACCCCCTCGCCGAGCTCTCCGTGCTGCTCGTCGACATCGACTACATGGCCGAGCTGAACCACCGTTGGATGGGCGGCGACGGGCCGACCGACGTGCTCGCCTTCCCGATGGACGAGGGAAGCGTCGACCACGGGCCGGGGGAGAACAGCAGCCCCGGCGGTGAGCCGGCGCTGCTGGGCGACATCGTGCTCTGCCCGGAGGTGGCCACCAAGCAGGCGGCCACCGCCGGGCACCCGACCGCCGACGAGCTGCACCTGCTCACCGTGCACGGTGTGCTGCACCTGCTCGGGTACGACCACGCCGAGCCGGAGGAGGAGCGGGAGATGTTCGCCCTCCAGGCCCGGCTGCTGTCGAGCTGGCGGTCGACCCGAGCCCGGTGATGGACACCCCGACACTCGCGGCCGAGGCCGGCACCGGCCTGCCCGACCTGCAACTGATCTTCTCGGCGGCGGGCCTGGTGGTGCTCGCCGGGCTGATCGCGATGACCGAGGCCGCGTTGAGTGCGGTCTCCCCGGCCCGCGCCGCCGAGCTGGCCCGGGACGGTTCGCGGGGGGCCCGGACCCTCCAGGTCGTCGCCGGGGACGTGGTCCGCCACCTCAACCTCCTGCTCCTGCTCCGGCTGCTCGCCGAGTTGACCGCCACCACGCTGGTGGCGCTGGTCGCGGTGGACACCTTCGGGGCGGGGTGGCGGGCGGCGTTGATCACCGCCGGGGCGATGACAGTGGTCAGCTTCGTGGTGGTCGGGGTCGGCCCGCGTACCCTCGGCCGACAGCACGCGTACGCGGTGGCTCGGGCCGCCGCCCCGCTGGTGCGGTGGCTGGGCCGGGTGCTCAACCCGTTGGCCTCGCTGCTGATCCTGATCGGCAACGCGGTCACCCCGGGGCGGGGTTTCCGGGAGGGACCGTTCGCCACCCAGGTGGAGCTGCGGGAGCTCGTCGACCTCGCCGAGGAGCGCGGGGTGGTCGAGCACGGCGAACGCCAGATGATCCACTCGGTCTTCGCCCTCGGTGACACCCTCGCCCGGGAGGTGATGGTGCCCCGTACCGACCTGGTCTGGATCGAGCGGGGCAAGACCCTCCAGCAGGCGTTGGCCCTCTTCCTCCGCTCGGGCTTCTCCCGGATCCCGGTGATCGGGGAGAACGTCGACGACGTGCTCGGGGTGCTCTACCTCAAGGACCTGATCCGGCGGACCCAGGGTGGGGCGGCGGAGGACCTGAGCTGCGAGGTCTCCGAGCTGATGCGCCCGGCCACCTTCGTGCCCGAGTCCAAGCCCGTCGACGACCTGCTGTCGGAGATGCAGGCGGCCCGCAACCACCTGGTCATCGTGGTCGACGAGTACGGCGGCACCGGCGGTCTGGTCACCATCGAGGACATCCTGGAGGAGATCGTCGGGGAGATCACCGACGAGTACGATGTCGAGAGTCCGCACGTCGAGCGGCTCGCCGACGGGGCGGTCCGGGTCACCGCCCGGCTCCCGGTCGAGGACCTCGGCGAACTGTTCGACACCGAGTTGCCCGCCGACGACGTGGAGACGGTCGGGGGGCTCCTCGCCCAGGCCCTGGGTCGGGTGCCGATCCCCGGGGCGGCGGCCGAGGTGGCCGGGCTCCGGTTGGTGGCCGAGGGCACCACCGGCCGGCGCAACCGGATCGACACCCTGGTGGTCACCCGGGTGACTGCCGCCGACGGACCCGAGCGGGGACACGGTCCGCAGGGCGACCCCCGTGACGACGACAACCACACCGAGAAGAGGCAATCCGCTGATGCCTGAGCCATCTGCTGCACCGGCCCGGCCCACCCCGTCCGATTCCGCCGTCCTGGGCGCCGAGGACACCAAGCTGGTGGTGCTGGCCCGGGGTGCACGGGGCCGGGTCGGGGCGGTCGAGGGCGCAGCGGTTCGTGACCAGGACGGGCGGACGTACGCCGGGGCGAGCGTGTCGCTTCCGTCGCTGACCCTCACCGCGCTCCAGCTCGCGGTCGCCGCAGCGGTCGCCGCCGGGGCCACCCGGTTGGAGGCCGCAGTGGTGGTGTCCGAGGCGTCGACGCTCGACGGTGCGGGACACGCGGCGGTGCGGGACCTCGCCGCCGACGCCCCGATCCACGTGGCGGCCCCGGACGGCACCCTCCTCGGCACGGTGAACGAATGAGCAGCAGGACCACGGTGGCAGGCGGCGTGACGGTGGGGGTACGACGGTGACCGAGGTTTCCGGGCAGCGGCCGTACCGGGCCGGTTTCGCCTGCTTCGTGGGTCGCCCGAACGCGGGGAAGTCGACGCTGACGAACGCGATCGTCGGCCAGAAGATCGCCATCACCTCGAACAAGCCGCAGACCACGAGGCACGTGATCCGGGCGGTGCTGCACCGGCCGGAGTCGCAGCTCGTCCTGGTCGACACCCCCGGTCTGCACCGTCCCCGTACGTTGTTGGGCGAGCGCCTCAACGACCTGGTCCGCACCACGTGGAGCGAGGTCGACGTGATCGGTCTCTGCATCCCGGCGAACGAGCCGGTGGGGCGGGGGGACCGGTTCATCAGCGGCGAGCTGGCCGAGTTGAAGGCCACCGTCCTGGCCGTGGTGACCAAGACCGACCTGGTGGACAAGAAGCGGTTGGCCGAGCAGTTGCTGGCGGTCAGCGAGTTGGGCGAGTTCGCCGCCGTGGTGCCGGTCAGCGCGGTCTCCGGGCACCAGGTGGACACCCTGGTCGACGTGATGACCGACTACCTTCCGCCGTCGCCGCAGCTCTATCCGGACGACATGCTCACCGACGACCCGGAGCAGGTCATGGTGGCGGAGCTGATCCGGGAGGCGGCGTTGGAGGGGGTCCGGGACGAGCTGCCGCACTCGATCGCGGTGGTCGTCGAGGAGATGATCCCCGAGGGTTCCCTGACCAAGATCTACGCCGACGTGTACGTGGAGCGGTCCAGCCAGAAGGCGATCGTGATCGGTCACCGGGCGAGCCGGCTCAAGGAGGTCGGTACGACCGCCCGGCGGCAGATCGAGGAGCTGCTCGGCACCCGGGTCTACCTGGACCTGCACGTACGGGTGGCCAAGGACTGGCAGCGCGACCCGAAGCAGCTGCGCAAGCTCGGCTTCTGAGGCTCCGAACCGTCGAGGAGCCTTGGTGTTCCGCCCGTTTGGCACTTTATGCGCGAGTCGCCTGGGTGGGATATGTCACGGGGAGGCGGGTTTGATGGCTGTTTCCCCGACCCACGCCACAGGGTAGAGGGGTTTGTGTCTTCCTGCCCCCGCCCCGGAAGCCGCCTGATGCGTAACCGCTACCTGGATCTTCTCCGTTTCCTGGCCATCGTCCGGGTCGTGGTCTACCACGTCACCGGGTGGGCCAGCCTGACGCTGATCTTCCCGGCCATGTCGGTGATGTTCGCCCTCGCCGGGTCCCTGATGGCCGCCTCGCTGAGCCGTACCGGGGCACCGGCGGTGGGCCGCCGACTCCGGCGGCTGCTGCCGTCCCTGTGGGTGGTGGCGCTGCTGTTCGTACCCGCGATGCTCTTCACCGGCCTGGAACCGACCTGGCGGGTGGTGCTCTGGCTCTTCCCGGTGGCCGACCCGCCGGCCAACGGCTGGGGTGCCCTCGCCCTGAGCCCCATCTGGTACCTGCGGGACTACCTCTGGTTCGTCCTCGCCTCCCCCGTGGCGCTCTGGCTGTTCCGTCGGGCACCGCTGCCCACCCTGCTCGCCCCGTACCTGGTGCTGGTGTCGATCGAGATGGGGGTGCTGGCCGAACCGTCACTGGTGGTCCGGGAGTTCGCCCTCTACTTCGGGGCCTGGATGCTCGGGTTCGCCCACCACGACGGCATGCTGCGTCGGCTGGCCAACCGGGTGTTCGTCCCGGTCGTGGTCCTGGTCGGCGGGGCGGGCGCGGCCTGGATCCTCACCCACCCGGGAAACCGGGGGTACGACATCAACGACATCCCCCTCGGCAACGCCCTCTGGTCGGCCGCCTTCATCCTGGTGGCGCTGGGTCGGGCGCCCTCCGGTGCCGCCTGGGTGGACCGCAACGCGGTCTTCGGCCGGACGGTGACAGTGTTCAACAGGCGGGCGCTGACCGTCTACCTCTGGCACATGCCCTTCGTCGTCGCACTCACCCCGCTGGTCGACGTGGTCGGCTGGTCCCACCAGGACCCGGTCGGTCTGGCCATCCGGGTGGCGCTGGTCTTCGCCCTGGTCGGCGTGGTCACCGCCCTGGTGGGCTGGGTGGAGGACGTGGCAGCCGGACGTCCACCGCAACTCCTGCCGGGCGGCCCCCGCCCGGCACCCCGCAGCACCCGAGCCGACGAGCCGTCGACGCGGGCCGAACCGCCCGGCCCGACGGAGCAGACCCCGGCCGTCGAGGAGGAGGGCGCGGCGGCGCGGACCCGGTGACCCCGGGTCGGGGGAGGTGCGCGTCGACGCCGGTCGGCAGGGGACAATGACCGGATGGCCGGATACCGTCGACAGCTCTACCGCGACGACGCGGTGGTCCTGCGGGTGCAGAAGCTCGGCGAGTCCGACCGGATCATCACCCTGCTGACCCGGCGGCACGGCCGGTTGCGGGCGGTCGCCCGGGGGGTCCGCCGGACCACCAGCAAGTTCGGTGCCCGGCTGGAGCCGTTCGGACACGTCGACCTGCAACTGGCCGGCGACCCGAAGGGGGAGCACGGCAGCTCCCTGCACAGCGTCAGCCAGGTCGAGGGGATCGACCTGTTCGGCAAGCGGTTCCTCGGTGACTACTCCCGCTACACGGCGGCCAGCGCCGTCGCCGAGACCGCCGAACGGCTCACCCCCGTCGAGCGGGAGCCGTCGTTGCGGTTGTTCCAGCTCACCCTCGGCGCGCTGCGGGCCCTGTCGGTGGGGGAGCACGCCACGACCCTGGTGCTCGACGCGTACCTGCTGCGGGCGATGTCCCTGGCCGGTTGGGCTCCGGCGCTGATCGCCTGCGCGGTCTGCGGCACCCCGGGGCGGCACCGGGCGTTCTCCGTACCGGCGGGGGGTGCGGTCTGTCCGGACTGCCGACCGCCCGGCGCGGCCCACCCCGCCCCGGCCACCGTCGACCTGATGTCCGCGCTGACCTCCGGGGACTGGCGGATCGCCGACGCCACCGACCAGGGGGTACGCCGGGAGTGCAGTGGACTGGTGGCGGCGCACCTCCAGTGGCACCTGGAACGCGCGCTACGCTCGCTGCCGCTGGTCGACCGGGGCGCCCCGACGGCCGGACCGACCCCGAAGGCCGCTGGGGGCGGCGTACCCAGGGAGATGACCGAGTGATCCGATCCAAGTCGACCCGTCGGCGCGAGCCGGTGCCCCCGACCCCGCATCCGTCCGGTGCCCGCCCTCCGGCGCTGCCGTCGGAGGCGCTGCCCAAGCACGTGGCGATCGTGATGGACGGCAACGGCCGATGGGCCAAGGAGCGTGGACTGCCCCGGACCAAGGGCCACGAGCAGGGGGAACACAGCCTCTTCGACACCGTCGAGGGCGCGATCGAGTTGGGCATCCCCTACCTGTCGGCGTACGCGTTCTCCACCGAGAACTGGCGGCGTTCGCCGGACGAGGTCCGGTTCTTGATGGGATTCAACCGGGACGTGATCCGCCGCCGTCGGGACCAGCTCGTCGAGCTGGGGGTGCGGGTGGTCTGGTCGGGGCGGGCCGGTCGGCTGTGGAAGAGCGTCATCTCCGAGTTGCAGACCGCCGAGGAGATGTCGAAGGACAACACCAGGTTGACCCTCCAGTTCTGCGTCAACTACGGCGGGCAGGCGGAGATCGCCGACGCCGCCGCCGCGATCGCCCGGGACGCCGCCGCCGGTCGACTGGACCCGGCCAAGGTCACCGAGAAGACGGTGGCGAAGTACCTCTACCACCCGGAGGTCCCCGAGGTGGACCTCTTCCTGCGCCCCTCCGGGGAGCAGCGGATCTCCAACTTCCTGCTCTGGCAGACCGCCTACGCCGAGCTGGTCTACCTCGACACCCTCTGGCCGGACTTCGACCGTCGGCACCTGTGGTACGCCTGCGAGTTGTACGCCCAGCGGGACCGCCGCTTCGGTGGGGCACTGCCCAACCCGGTCGCCCCGGTCGTCGCCGGTCCGTCACAGCCCTGACCCGTCGCGCAGGCCTGCCCATCGCGCAGGCCTGACCCGTCGCGCAGGACCTGGTGTGGCGCCCAGGCCGCAGGAGGCTTAGCGCGGGCGGTGACTGGGTACCACTGACGTCAGGAGCCACTGACGGAGGTGAACCAGGATGATCCGCAAACGTGTCGGCCAGTGGGCGGTGATGGCCGTGGCGGTGCCGTTGGCAGCCGCCGGGGCACGCCGACTCAGCCATTCGCTGGAGGCCCGTCGTGGCCCGTCGCGGGCGAGCCGCCTGCTCGGCAGGGGCGCCGACGTGCTGCGCCCGCAGCGGGCCAGGCGCCGCCGGTTCTGGTGACGAACCCGGACGGGTGACGCCGGGGGAACAGGGTCGGGGGACGACCCACACAGGGGAGAGGGCCGTCTCGTGCCGACGTGGTGAACGTCGGCACGAGACGGCCCTCGTGTGTCCCCGACCCGGCCGCTCCAGCGGTGACCGGGCCGGGGACGGTGTCGCCAGAGGTCAGCCGGTGACCTCGGTCCGACCGGCGGCCCACAGGGTGTGGAAGCTGCCCTCGCGGTCCACCCGCTGGTAGGTGTGGGCCCCGAAGTTGTCCCGCAGCCCCTGGATCAACGCGGCCGGCAGCCGCTCGGCCCGCAGCGCGTCGAAGTAGGACAGCGACGAGCCGAACGCCGGTGCCGGTACCCCGGCCCGGGCCGCGTCCGCCACCACCCGACGCCAACTCGGCACCCCGGCGCTGACCGCCTCGGCGAAGTAGGGCGCCACCAGCAGGCTCGGCAGGTCCGGCTGGTCGTCGTAGGCCTGCTTGATCCGGTCCAGGAAGCGGGCCCGGATGATGCAGCCGCCCCGCCAGATGGTGGCGGTGCTGCCCAGGTCGATGTTCCAGTCGTACTCGGTGCTCCCGGCCCGGATGTGGTCGAAGCCCTGCGCGTACGCGACGATCTTCGAGGCGAGCAGGGCCCGCCGGACGTCCTCGACGAACGCGTCCCGGTCGGTGACCTGCCACGGCTCACCCGCGTCGGGGAACGCCTGCCTGGCGGCCTCCCGCTGCCCGGCGTGCCCCGACAGCGACCTGGCGAACGTCGCCTCGGCGATGCCGGTGATCGGGATGCCGAGGTCCAGGGCGCTCTGCACCGTCCACCGGCCGGTGCCCTTCTGCTCGGCCCGGTCCAGCACCACGTCGACGAAGGGCGCACCCGTGTCGGCGTCGGTGTGGGCGAGCACGTCGGCGGTGATCTCGATGAGGAAGGACTCCAGCTCACCGGTGTTCCACTCGCGGAAGATCTCCGCGATCTCCGCCGGCTTCGCGCCCAGACCGGCCCGGAGCAGGTCGTACGCCTCGGCGATGAGCTGCATGTCGGCGTACTCGATGCCGTTGTGCACCATCTTGACGAAGTGCCCGGCACCGTCCGGCCCGACATGGGCGCAGCACGGGGTGCCGTCCACCTGAGCGGCGATCTTCTCGAAGATCGGGCCCAGCTTCGCGTACGACTCGGCGGAGCCGCCGGGCATGATGCTCGGCCCGAGCAGCGCTCCCTCCTCGCCACCGGAGACGCCGGTGCCGACGAAGTGCAGCCCGTGGCCGCGCAGCGACTCCTCTCGGCGTCGGGTGTCGGCGAAGTGGGCGTTGCCCGCGTCGATGACGATGTCGCCCTCTTCGAGGAGGGGTACCAGGTCGTCGATGACCGCGTCGGTGGGGGCACCCGCCTTGACCATGATGATGACCGCGCGTGGCCGCTCCAGTGCGGCGACGAAATCGGCCAGGGACTCGGCCGGCACGAACACGCCCTCGTCGGCGTGCTCGGCCACCAGCTTGCGGGTGCGCTCCGGGGAGCGGTTGTGCACCGCCACGGTGAACCCGTTGCGGGCCAGGTTGCGGGCCAGGTTGCGGCCCATCACCGCCAGCCCGGTCACGCCGATCTGCGCCGTCGGCTGTTCAGTCATCCGTTCCGCCACCTTCCACGTCGGCCTGCTGAAGGAGACCGTATCGTGGCCGCCGCGCAGGCCGGCGGGGAGATCGACGCCGTGTCAGCAGGTGGTCGCGTCGGGCCGGGGCGGTTAATTCGGGTGCGCGGTGACGCACCGACGGGTTACGGTCCACCCATGCGTATCTGACGCCCTGTTGTCGAGCCTGGCCCGCCGCCGTTGCCGTGGGCCTGTGTTCCCGGGCGTCCGCACCCCTTCACCGCCGTCTGTCGACGTCGCGGACCGGGTCCGGCCCGGGGCACCCGTTCCCCGCTCGCTGCGACCGTCCCGGTTCCTCCCGGACGGTCCCCCGCAGAAGGAGGCGCCCCTTGGCTGCCAAGCGCAAACCGAAGAAGTCGCGTACCCCGTCGCCGAACCCGTCACGGACCGTGGTGACGCCACCGGACCAGACCGGGCCGACGGTGGCCCCGACGACGGTGCCGGCCCTGCCGGTGTCGTCGACCCCGTCGGCCCCGACAGGGCCGGTGCTGCCGGTGTCGTCGGCTCCGTCCGTCCCGACCCCGCCGACCGCCGGACCGCCGGTGCGGGGTGCGTCGGGTGGCCGGGCCGGCGGGCGCGGTCGACAGGCCGCACAGAACCGCCGCTACGCCTTCCGGCGCAGCTGATCGGCGGGGGCGGCCGACGGTGTCGCCCCTCTCGGCGGTGTCGGCGGGCCGACGGTTCCCGGACGGGGACCGGGGTCGGTGCCGACACCGCCGGGGGTCAGCCGATCAGGGGGCGGAAGGTGCCCAGGGCGACGCTGACCGTGATCGCCCCACCGGCCAGCGCCGCAGCCCCGAGGACCAGGAGGGTGTCGGCGGTGGTGAACCGTTGCCGCCGGGCGACGGTACGCGGGGTGTCGGCGTCGAAGCCCCGGGCGTCCATCGCCACCGCCAGTCGGGTGCCCCGCCGGATCGCGCCGACGAGCAGGGTGAACGCGGTCGAGGCGAACAACCGGACCTTGGCCACCGGGTTACGTCCCGCGTCGACCCCACGGGCCCGGCGGGCCATGCTGATCATCTGCCACTCCTGCGTCAGCAGCGGCACCAGCCGAAACGCCGCCAGGGCCCCGATGGCGAACCGGGCGGGGGCCTTCGCGTTCTGGACCAGCGCGTCGGCCAGGTCGGTCGGGTCGGTGGTGGCGAAGACGATCACCCCGGGCAGCGCCACCGCGAACATCCGCAACACCAGTCCGAGGGCGGTGACCAGCACCCCCGAGGTGACCAGGACCGGACCCAGCTCGACAAGCGGTGGCCCGGACCGGTCGGCGGCGAAGAGCACCAACGTGACGAGGACGCCCACCGCGCCGATCAGCAGCGGCCACGCCCGTCGGGCCAGCACCCGGTACCGGACCCCGAACAGCGGCAGCACCGCCAGCTCGACGGCGATGGCGACGGCGGGGGCGACCGGGTCGAGGGTGGCGATCAGCACGATCGAGAAGACGAGCGCCGCCGCCAGCTTCGCCACCGGGTTGCGTCGGGCCAGCGGCGCCCCCGGTGCGGCCACCGGCTCAACCTGGAGCATCGACACCTCCGGCGTCCGCGACGTCGTCGGCGCGCCGCAGGGTGACGGTGCGGTCGGCGAGGGCGGCGACGAAGTCCGGGTCGTGGGTGACAGTGACGATCCCGTGTCCGGCGTCGCGCAGCTCGGCGAGGAGGTCCACCAGCTCCAGCCAGGTCCGCCGGTCCTGACCGAAGGTGGGCTCGTCGCAGATCAGCAGGCGGGGGGCGGTGGCCAGCGCTGTCGCCACGCTCAACCGCCGCGCCTCCCCACCGGAGAGGGTGTACGGGTTGGCGTCGGCCAGCCGGGTCAGCCGCAGCCGGTCCAGCAGGGCGTCCACCCGGACCCGGACCTGCTCCGGTGTCCGGCCGGTACGGCGGGGACCCAGGGCCAGCTCGTCCCGGACGGTGCTGGTGACGAACTGGTGCTCCGGGTCCTGGAACACCGACCCGATCCGCCCGGCCAGGGCCGGGGCACGCCACCGGTGCGGCGGTGTCCGGGCGTCCCGCCCGGCCAGGTCGACGGCGGCTGTCACCCGGCCGGTGCCGGGGCGCAGCAGTCCGCCGAGCAGGAGCGCCAGGGTGGACTTGCCGGCCCCGTTCGGGCCGCGTACGGCGAGCGCCTCACCGGCTCGTACCGTCAGGTCGGTGGCGGCCAGCCGGGGTGGCAGGCCGAGCCCGTCGGCGGTGAGCAACGCGGCACCCGCCGGGGTGCGCGCCCGACGCGGCGGGACCGGACGGCCCGGCACCCACACCCCCTCGGCGGCGAGGGCGTCGCCGTGCGCGGCGAAGACCGCCTCCGGCGTCCCGTCGGCCCGGACCCCACCCCCCGCTTCGAGGACCACCACCCGGTCGACGAGGCGCAGTGCCTCCGCGACCCGGTGCTCCACCAGGACGAGGGTGGTCTCCTCGTCCAGCGCGGTGTGGACCGCGTCGCGGACCAGTTCCGCCCCGGTCGGGTCGAGGTTCGCCGTCGGTTCGTCGAGGAGCAGGAGTTCGGGGCGCAGGGCGAGCGCCCCGGCCAGGGCCAGGCGTTGCTGCTCGCCGCCGGAGAGCGCCGCGGTGGGCCGGTCCCGGTGGTACGGGAAGCCGACCCGACGCAGCGCGGCGTCGACCCGGGGCCAGATCCGGTCGGCCGGCACCCCCCGGTTCTCCAGCCCGAACGCGACGTCGTCGCCGCTGCGGGCCATCACCAGTTGGGTCTGCGGATCCTGGAAGACGATGCCGACCCGCTCCCGGTCCTTGCGGGGGTCGATCCCGTCGATCTCGACGGTGCCCTCCTGCTCACCGGAGTCGTCCGGCAGCAGCCCGGCCAACGCCGCCAGGAGGGTGGACTTGCCCGCCCCGGACGGACCCAGCAGCAGGACCCGCTCGCCGCGCTCCACCCGCAGGTCCACCCCGCGTACCGCCCACCGCCTGCGCCCCGCGTGCCGCCACCCGAAGCCGCGTACCTGCACCATGCTCACGCGCCGGCTTCCTCCCGCTCGTCGACATCGGGCCGACCGGTCGGCCCGTCGACGGTGGGGCTGACCGGCCGGCGGTGGGGTCAGACCAGGGTACGGTCGCGGCCGGCCGGGAACCGGTCGAGCACACCGGTCCCGGCGAGGGCCCGGGTCAGGTAGTGCCCGCCGACCCCGGCGATCAGGGCGGCGCTGACAACGGTCAGGGCGGCGTACGGCAGACGGTAGCTGACCAGCGCGTACTCGACGTTCCAGGTGAAGAAGTCGAACAGGGCCGCACTGAGCCCGGTCAGCGCCCCGGCCAGCACCGCCACCGGCAGCCGGAAGGAGCGGTACCGGAACGCGGCGAACGCCAACTCGGCACCGAGTCCCTGGATCAGCCCCTGCACGATGGTGATCCCGCCCCACTCGGAACCGAGCAGCGCGGAGACCGTCGCGGCGACCGCCTCGCAGAACAGGGCGGCTCCGGGCTTGCGGATGACCAGCCCACCGAGGACGGCGGGCACCAGCCAGACGCCGTACATGATGGCCTGGCTCGCCGGGGCGGCGGCGAAGGCCGGGTCGACGGCCCGCCAGAGCAGGCCCCAGGCCCAGAAGATCACCCCGAAGGAGACGGCGATCACGGCGGCGACCACGATGTCGATCGTCCGCCAGCGGTTGTTGTCGGTGTGGCTCACGTGGATGCTCCCAGTTCCGGACACGAACCAGGAGAAGACGCACGCCGCGTCCGGGTCACCGGACGGCGACGCGGCTGAAGGTCGACCGAGCTCCCTGCGCTGGAATTACCCAGATCAGGTTCGAGGGTCTGCGGGTGGTGACCCGCACTCTCAGCGCTGTGCGCTCCCCTGTCGGAGTTGAAGTTGTCTCGTGACGCTAACACTGCGGAGTTTGGCCCGGCAAAGTGATCTTTTCGCTGCTCGTGACGGCGTTCACCATGCGGGTTGCCGACGTCGTCCACACCCCCGGCGTGGCCGTATCGACGCGACCCGTTGCGGAGAAGTACGCTCGGCCCGCCGTCGCCGTCGCCCGAGGCGGTCCGGTGGAGACCGGGGCGTCGACGAGGGCGCGCGTCGTGGGTGGAGGGACTGCTGATGAACGACGGCGACCCGACCACTGCCGACCGACCGGCCACCACTGTCGAGCGCCCGGCCGACGGTGAGCGGGCGACCACCACGGCCGAGGGGGCGGATCCGCCCGCAGGTCGACCGGATCCGTCGGGGACGCCGCCGGGTGGCTCCCCGGGCGGTGACGGGGGGCGACGCCTCCTCGGTGACCGGATCGGCTCCGTCGAGGTGCTCGCGGCCCTGCTGATCCTCCTGGTCTTCTTCCGGGACCCGATCGCCGGGGTGCTGTCGGACCCCCGGCTCCAGACCTGGACCACCGTCTTCGTCTCGATCATGGTCCAGGCGGCGCCGTTCCTGGTCTTCGGGGTGGTGCTCTCGGCGGTGATCGCGGTCTTCGTGCCCCGCTCGTTCTGGGCGCGGGCACTGCCCCGGCGACCCGGTCTCGCCGTACCGGTGGCGAGTGCTGCCGGATTCGTCCTCCCGGGGTGCGAGTGCGGGTCGGTGCCGGTCGCCGGTTCGCTGATCCGTCGTGGGGTCACCCCGGCCGCCGCCCTTGCCTTCCTGCTGGCCGCCCCGGCGATCAACCCGATCGTGCTGACCGCCACGGCGGTCGCCTTCCCGGGGAACCCCGAGATGGTCGTCGCCCGGGGACTGGCCAGCCTGGTCGTCGCCGTGATCATGGGGTGGCTCTGGCTGCGGCTGGGGCGGGCCGACTGGATCAAGCTGCCGCACCGGCCCGACCTGGACGGACTCTCCCGGGGCGCGGCCTTCTGGTCGGCCGTCCGACACGACGTCATGCACGCCGGTGGCTTCCTGGTGCTCGGGGCGATGGCGGCGGCCAGCATCAACGTCCTGGTCCCGGAGCGGTGGTTGCAGACCCTCGCCGACGACCCGGTCCTGTCGGTGATCGCCCTGGCCCTGCTCGCCGTCCTGCTCTCCCTCTGCTCGGAGGCGGACGCCTTCGTGGCGGCGTCGCTGTCCCAGTTCTCCCTCACGTCCCGGCTGGTGTTCCTGGTGGTGGGTCCGATGGTCGACCTCAAGCTCGTCGCGATGCAGTCCGGGGTCTTCGGCCGCCGGTTCGCCTACCGTTTCGCCCCGGCGACCTTCGTGGTGGCGGTGACGGTGGCCGTGGCCACCGGGGCGGTGCTGCTGTGAACCGGCAGGCCCAGGCGGTCATCCTGCTCCTGTTCGGCGGGGCGGTGGTCCGGGCCGGGGTCACCGACCTGCACCTGCGCTATGTGAAGGCGGGGCTGCAACCGTTCCTCGTCGCCGCCGGGCTCGCGCTGGTCGCCGCCGCCGTGATGACCCTCTGGTACGAACTGCGCCCCCTCCTGCCCCGACGGGTGTCCACCCCGGCCCGCAGCGCCACAGTGGTCTCCGCCGACGAACCGGCCCCCGCCGGCCACGGCCACACCCACCACGAGCCCCGGGTCGGCTGGCTGCTCCTGTTGCCGGTGCTCGGCCTGCTCCTCGTCGCTCCGCCGCCCCTGGGGTCGTACTCGGTCAGCCGGGCGGGCACCACGATCTCCGCCGACGGGCTCTCCGACTACCCGACCCTCCCGCCCGGCGACCCGGTGCGGATCACCGTCCTCGACTACGCCTCCCGGGCGCTGTTCGAGGCGGGGGAGTCCATCGGCGACCGGCGGGTCCAGTTGACCGGCTTCGTGGTCACCGGCCCCGACGGGCAGCCGATCCTGGCCCGGATGGTGCTCTCCTGCTGCGCCGCCGACGGACGTCCGGTGAAGCTGGGACTGACCGGTCAGGTACCCGCCGGGCTCCCCGACGACACCTGGGTGGAGGTGGTCGGCAGGTACACCGACCGGATCGGGCGGGACCCGGTCAACGACGCGGAGATCCCGTTCGTCGACGTGGAGACCTGGCGGGAGGTGCCGGCCCCGAAGCAGCCGTACGAGTAGGGCCGTTCTGGTGGGGTATTTTGCGATCATGCTGGTCGAAGCGCGAGATCTCACCTTCGAAGTCCGTACCGGCGGGCCCACCGACGGCGTACCGGTGCTCCTGCTGCACGGCTTCCCCCAGCACGGTGGGGAGTTCGACGAGGTCGTCCCGGCCCTGCACGCGGCCGGGCTGCGCACGTACGCGCCGGACCAGCGGGGGTACTCGCCGCAGGCCCGGCCGACCGAGGTGGCCGACTACCGGATCGGCGAGTGCGTCGCCGACGCGGTCGCCCTCCTCGACGCCCTCGACGCGCCGACCGCCCACGTCGTCGGTCACGACTGGGGTGCCCTGGTCGCCTGGCGTCTGGCCGCCGGGCACGCCGACCGGGTGCGGACCCTCACCGCCGTCTCGGTGCCGCACCCGACAGCCATGGCGTACGCCATGCGTGCGGACCCCGAGCAGAAGGACCGGTCGGCGTACATCGGACTGTTCCGGCAGACCGGTACGGCGGAGGATGTCCTGCTCGCCGACGACGCCACCGCCCTGCGGTCGCTGCTGTCCGGGGTCGGCGACGCCGATCGGGTGGCCCGCTATCTGGAGCCGATGCGTCGGCCGGGAGCGTTGACCGCCGCCCTGAACTGGTATCGGGCCATGTCTCCGGCCGATCTCGCCGAGGTCGGGCCGTCCCGGGTGCCGACCACGTACGTCTGGAGCGACGAGGACCCGGCGGTGGGACGGACCGCCGCCGAGGCGTGCGCCGGTCAGGTGACGGGGGAGTACCGCTTCGTCGAGTTGCCCGGGGTGAGCCACTGGATCCCCGACGAGAGGCCCGGGGCGTTGGCCGAGGCGATCCTCCACCGGATCGGCGCGTGACGATTTCCCAGGTGGACGGGGTGGGGCACCCGAGGGTGGCGACAGTGACAGATGTGAGTGGGTTTCGCGCTGTGGTGGTCGGGGCAAAGGCGTTGTCGCTCGACGGGGGTGGCCCCCGTGGGCGGTACGTCTTCCCGGAGGTAGCGCGTGTCCAAGGAAACCGAGAAGCAGCGCTGGCAGCGTAACTTCGCCGACCTGCTCCAGGAGTTGCGCGTCGCGCAGACCGGCGTGCAGATCCTCTTCGCCTTCCTGCTCACCCTGCCGTTCAGCGCCGGTTGGGACGGGACCACCGCCTTCCAGCGCGACGTCTACATCGTGGCGTTGCTGGCAGCGGCGGCGGCCACCGCGATGATCATCTCGCCGGTGGCGTTCCACCGGGCGCTGTTCCGCCAGGGTCGCAAGCCGGAGCTGGTGCGGTTCGCCCACCGGATGGCCAGCGGTGGCCTCTTCTTCATGCTGATCGCCATGGTCAGCGCGGTCATGCTGGTGACCGACTTCGTCCTGCCCTGGTGGGTGGCCCTGGTGCTCAGCGGCCTCACCGGCGTCTGGTTCCTGACGTTCTGGGTGGCGCTACCGTTCAGCAGGCGCAACTGGGGCGAGGCCGATCTGGACGACGACGACGACACTCCGAACCCCTGAGGTCCGACGCAACGGGGGCGAGACCGACCTCGACGACACTCCGAACCCCTGAGGTCCGACGCCCGTCGTCGCCGAGCCCGGACCCGGCCCGACCGCCACGGCTTCGGTCCGCTGCCCCCGGGAGGTCTCCCGGGGGCAGCGCCCGTCTGCGGACCCGCCCGCGCCTCAGCGACGGCTGCGGACGCCCAACCGGCGCAGCTCCAACTCGGCCAACGCGTTCACCGTGGCGTCGTCACCGCGTCGCCACGCCTGCGCCACGTCGGGGGAGACCCGGGTCAACCGCCGTACCGGCTGGTTGGTCAACGCCCGCAGGGCCAACAGGTCCCGTCCCGCCGGGACGGCGGCCAGCGCCGCCGCCGAGGCGGCCCTGCGCATCCAGCGCAACCGCAGCGGCAGCCAGCCGAACACCACCAGACCGATCGGGAAGACCAGCACCGCCACCGCCAGGGCCAGTGCCAGCTGGTCGACGAGTTCCTGCTGGTCGCGGCCGGCCTCGGCCATCGCCCGGGCGGCCCCGGCGGCCCGCTCGAAGGGGGCGGTCAGCTCGTCGCCGACGAGCGGCACCCGGCCGACCTTCCCGCCGGCGTCGGCCAGGTTGTCGGCCAGCCCGCCCCCGGCCCCCTCCAGCTTCTGCCCGGGTACGGCGAGTCTCTCGACCAGGTCGTGCAGCCAGAGCGCGCCCCGGATCGACACGTACACCCAGGCGACGACGAGGAGATCGGTGAGGAGTTGACGGACGGCGACGGGGGAACGGTCGGCGTAGATTTTCACGCCGGTCAGCGTGCCACGCACCCGCCCGCCCGTCGATGTCCCCGTTTTGCGGGGCAGACCGGCCTGGTCAGCCGGGTCGTCCTGGTCGCCCCGGTTGCCCGAAGGCGGCGGGGTGGTCAGCCGGAACAGGTCGGGCAGGTCCCGAAGATCTCCAGGGTGTGGCTGACGTCGGTGTAACCGTGCTGCGCCGCGACCCGCCCGGCCCAAGTCTCCACCGTCGGCCCGGCCACCTCCACGGTCCGGCCGCAGGAGCGGCAGACCAGGTGGTGGTGGTGTCCCTCGCTGCACCGCCGGTAGAGGTGGTCGCCGCCGGGCATCCGCATCACGTCGATCTCGCCCGAGTCGGCCAGCCCCTGCAACGTGCGGTAGACGGTGGTCAGCCCCACCCGCTCACCCCGCCCCCGCAGCATGGCGTGCAGGTCCTGGGCGCTGTGGAACCCGTCGACCTCGCTCAACAGGGCGCTGACCGCGGTGCGCTGTCTGGTGTTGCGGACGGTTCCGGTGCCTGCCTCGGTCATGATCCCTCCCCGGCGTGGCTGACCGCATCCGCCACGATGTGCGCGACGTGCTCGTCGACAAGCGCGTACGCGATCTCCCGACCGCGTCGCGAGCCGCGTACGACCCCGGCTCCGCGCAGCACCCGCAGGTGCTGGGAGACCAACGGTTGGGTCGTGCCGAGCTTCTCCACCAGCTCGTGAACGCAGCGTTCCCCCTCGGCCAGCTCGCTGACGATGGCCAACCGGATGGGCGCCGAGAGGGCGCGCAGCAGTTCGCTGGCGCCCTCGTACGCGTCGTACCCGGTCGTGCTGGTCACCGTGCAACGGTAACCGTTAGCACCAGCCGCCGGGCAACCGCCTCAACGCAGCACGACCTCGGAGGGTTCGGCGACCGGAATCGGGTCCGGGGTGTTGCGACGGCGTACGACCCGCCACAGGCCACCGAGCACCGCGACGACCAGGAAGGAGGCGATGGCCAGCAGGACCACCGAGGCGCCGGGGGCGGTGTCGGCGTTCGCAGCCACCCAGACCCCGCCACCGGCGGCGAACAGGCCGAGCGTCATCGCCGCACCCATGGTGCTGAGGAAACCCCGGGTGACCTGCTGCGCCGTCGCCACCGGAACCACCATCAGCGCACTGATCAGCAGCACCCCCACGGCCCGCATGGCGATCGTCACCGTCACCGCTGTGGCCACTGCGAGGAGCAGGTTGAGGGTCCGCACCGGCAGGCCGGAGACCCGGGCGTACTCCTCGTCGTGACAGACCGCGAAGAGGGCCGGGCGCAGCGCCAGCATCACCACGGTGATCGTCGCGCCGAGCACCGCGATGGTGGTCAGGTCGGTGGGGGAGATCGTGGTCAACGCCCCGAACAGGTACGTGTTGAGGTTGGCGCTGGTGCTGTCGGAGAGCCCGACCAGCATCACCCCGCCGGCGATTCCGCCGTAGAACAGCAGCGCCAGGGCCAGATCCCCGGAGGTGCGACCCCGCGCCCGGACCAGTTCGATGGTGACCGCCCCGAGCGTGGCCGCGATCACCGCCGCCAGCACCGGGGACTGGTTGAACAGCAGCCCGGCACCGACCCCGGTCAGCGCCACGTGCCCGACCCCGTCGCCGATCAGGGCCAGCCGCCGCTGCACCAGGTAGATCCCGAGGGCGGGGGCGGCCAGGCCGATCACCAGCGCGCCGATCAGGGCCCGCTGCATGTACGGGTACTGGAAGAGTTCGATGCTCATCTGCTCCACAGCCCCACGGGCTCGTCGGGACCGTGCGGGTGCACGTGGTCGTGGCCGGGCTCGGCGTGGTGGCCGGCGGGCTCGGGCACCGCGCCGTCGTGGGCGATGCCGCCCTGGTGCACCACCACCGCCCTGTTGATCACGGGCCGGAGGGGACCGAGTTCGTGGGCCACCAGCAGGACGGTTCCGCCGCCGTCGACGAAGCCGCGCAGCGCCCCGGCGAAGGCCTCCTGGCTGGCCGCGTCCACCCCGGCGGTCGGTTCGTCGAGGACCAGCAGGTCCGGTCGGCCGGCCAGGGCCCGGGCGATCAGGGTGCGCTGTTGTTGACCACCGGAGAGGGTGGCCACCGGGTCACCGGCCCGGTCGGCGAGGCCCACCGCGTCCAGGGCGTCGGCCACGGCGGCCCGGTCGGCGGCCCCGGGCGGGCGCAGGACGCCCCGACGGGCCAGCCGCCCCGAGGCGACCACCTCCCGGACGGTGGCCGGTACGCCGCTGCCCGCCCCGAGCCGCTGCGGCACATAGCCGAGCCGGTGCCACTGCCGGAACCGGCGCAGCGGGGTGCCGAACAGCTCCACGGTGCCGGCGGCGAGCGGCACCAGCCCGAGCACCGCCCGGATCAGTGTGGACTTGCCCGACCCGTTGGCCCCGAGCACGGCGACCACCTCGCCGGCGGTCACGGCGACCGAGACGTCACGCAGCACGGGGCGGCCGTCGTAGCCGACCACCCCGTGCGTGACGGTGATGACAGGTTCGTTCACGAACATCCCAACGCGGTACGGAGCGCCGCAAGGTTGGCGCGCATCACCGAAAAGTAGTCGCCATCGTTGTCGGCCGACAGTCCTTCCAGCGGATCGAGTACCGCGGTCTTCGCCCCGACCTCCGTGGCGATGGTCTCGGCGACCTTGGGGCTGACCAGCGTCTCGAAGAAGATGGTGGTGGCCTTGTGCTCCCGGGCGGACTCGGCGACCTCGGCCAGGCGGCGCGGGGACGGCTCGTTCTCCGGGGTCAGCCCGGTGATCCCGATCTGCTCCAGCTCGTACCGCTCGGTGAGGTACCCGAAGGCGGTGTGGCTGACCACGATCTCCCGGCGCTGGCAGGTCTTCAGGCCCTCGGTGAACTCGCCGTCGAGCTGCTCCAGCTCGGTCCGGAGCTGCTTGGCGCGGGCGGTGAAGTCGGCGGCCTGCTCCGGGGCGACCTGGCCGAGCCGCTCGGCGAGCTTGTCGCCGATGGTGGCCAGCCGGGTCGGGTCCAGCCAGACGTGCGGGTCCTTCGCCCCGTCGGAGTCGGCCGGCTGCTCGGCCTCCGGCTTCTTCTCCTCCTCGGGCTTCTTCTCGTCCTCGTGGTCATGGTCGTGGTCGTGGTCGTGACCGTCCTCGTCCTCGTGGTCGTGGCCGTCCTCGCCCTCGTGGCTGTGGCTGTGGCCACCGGGGGCGGCGTCGCGCAGCGGCTGCACGGTGGCGACGTCGAAGGCCCGGTCCTTGCTGTTCTGCTCGATCGCCTCGTCGACGGCGGGCTGGAACCCGTCGAGGTACACGATCAGGTCGGCCCGGCTGATCTCGCCCACCTGGCTCGGGTTCAACTCCAGGTCGTGGGCGTGGGCGCCCGGCTTGGCGAGGTTGGTCACCGTGACCGCCTCGCCACCGATCCGCTCGCTGACGAACTGCAACGGGTAGAACGCGGCCACCACGTCCACCCGGTCGGGGTCGCCGCCTGCGGTGTCGTCGGTGCCGCAGGCCGTCACGCTGGTCACGGTCAGTAGTGCGGCGGTCGCGGCGGCCAGGGTGCGAGAGGTGAAAGGCCTGTTCATGAGCCCTACTCTCCGCCTAGTGAAATTGATTGTCAAAGCCGCATGATTGCATGACACGACCACCGGTGCCGTGTCTGACCAGGGCGACCCGCCGACACCGTGGGGTGCCCAGGTGCGTCCGACGCCGACCGGGCGACCCCCCGGTGTCAGAGCAGCTTGGTCAGGGCGAGCGCGATCAACAGGGTGACGGCGACCAGGCGGATCACCCGGTTCGTGGCGGTCTGCACCGACCAGGTGAGCACCGACAGGGCGACCAGGGCGGCGGCGAGCAGCAGCGCCAGCGTCGCCCCCAGCAGGCCGGGGGCGAAGAGCGCCACCAGGATCAACACCAGGGTGGCCAGGAAGACCCCGGTCGGGTTCACCCGGGCCAGGCGGGCCGGCAGAGGGCGGGACGTACGCTGCATCCACCGATGCTACGAGGATCGACGACGATCCCACAGACTCCACGAGGAGGAGACCGGTGCTGGTCACCAACCGGTTCGTGGTGGACGTCGACACCGACGCCACCGACACGTTCACCGAACGGGCGCACGCCGCCCTCACCGCCCTCGCCGCCCGCCCCGGCTACCTCCGTGGACAACTGCTCCGGGCACTCGACGACCCGAGCCACTGGAGCATGGTCACCGAGTGGGAGTCGGTCGGGACGTACCGGCGGGCGCTGGGGGATTTCGACGTCAAGATCCACTCGATTCCGTTGCTCGCCGAGTCGATCGACGAGCCGTCCGCGTACGAGGTGCTGGCCGGTGCCGCACCCGGCGGGGCCGTGGTGGTGACCGCCAGCGATCGGGCCGCAGAGCCGTACCGCTGAACCCCGGGCACTACCCTGCACCTATGACCGATCCCGGACCGGCCAGCCCTCAGCAGTATCCGGTGCCGCCAGGCGACGGACCGGCCGACGGGGCGGACCCGGCACCACCGCCGCCCGCAATGCCGGCACCACCACCGGCCGGGTCGTCGGCACCGCCGCTGCCTGGGTCGCCGGCACCACCACCGGCCGGGTCGTCGGCACCGCCGCTGCCTGGGTCGTCGGCACCGCCACCGGCTGGGTCTCCGGCGACGGTCCCGCCCCCGCCTCCCGGCCCCGGAGTGAACCCCCCGTTCGCCGCGCCCCCCACCGAGGGGCGTAACCGTCGACTCTGGCTCGGCCTCGGCGTGGGCGCACTGATCGTGCTGCTCTGCTGCGGCGGGGGTGGTGCGGCGATCATCGGCCTGGGGGTGACCAACGTCCGGGCCGTCGACGAGCAGGGGCGGGCGGTCACCGACGACTACTACCAGGCGTTGGTGGAGAAGCGGTACGGCGAGGCGTACGACATGCTCTGTCCCTCCGAACGCGGCCGCGAGTCGAAGTCGGAGTTCGAGCAGCGGGTGGGCGCCGAACCGCAGGTCTCCTCCTTCCGGGTACGCGACGTCGACGAGGTCACCCTCACCGTCGCCGTCGACGTCACCTACGACGACGGCGACCGGGACACCCGACGGGTGGTCCTGGAACTGAACGACCAGACCGCCGGCATGGAGGTCTGCGGGGTGGAGTGAACGGTCCCCGGTAATGTGCGGGCGTCGGGACCGAATGTGGTCGTACCGTGGTCCCGAAGTGCCCGTACCGTCCACCGTCGTCCCCGCCGACCGCCAGTCGGCGTAGGAGGAGACACATGCCAGCCGACCGTATCGACGCCGTCGTCAGCCTCGCCAAGCGCCGGGGTTTCGTCTTTCCCTCCAGTGAGATCTACGGAGGCACCCGATCGGCGTGGGACTACGGTCCGCTCGGCGTGGAGCTGAAGGAGAACGTCCGCCGGCAGTGGTGGCGGACCATGGTCCAGCAGCGCGACGACGTCGTCGGGCTGGACTCGGCAGTCATCCTGGCCCGTCGGGTCTGGGAGGCCAGCGGCCACATCGCCGAGTTCGTCGACCCGCTCACCGAGTGCCAGTCCTGCCACAAGCGGTTCCGGGCCGACCATCTCGAAGAGGCGTACGAGGAGAAGCACGGCAAGCCGCTGACCTCGCTGACCGACCTGAACTGCCCCAACTGCGGCAACAAGGGCACCTTCACCGAGCCGAAGATGTTCAACGGCCTGATGAAGACCTACCTCGGCCCGGTGGAGAGCGACGAGGGGCTGCACTACCTGCGCCCCGAGACCGCGCAGGGCATCTTCGTCAACTACAAGAACGTGGAGACGGTCGCCCGGAAGAAGCCGCCGTTCGGCATCGCCCAGACCGGCAAGTCGTTCCGCAACGAGATCACCCCGGGCAACTTCATCTTCCGGACCCGCGAGTTCGAGCAGATGGAGATGGAGTTCTTCGTCGAGCCGGGCACCGACGAGACCTGGCACGAGTACTGGTTGCAGGAGCGCTGGAACTGGTACCTCGACCTGGGACTGACCGAGGAGAACCTGCGCTTCCACGAGCACCCCAAGGAGAAGCTCTCCCACTACTCCAAGCGGACCGTCGACATCGAGTACCGGTTCCGGTTCGGCGGCAGCGAGTTCGCCGAACTGGAGGGGATCGCCAACCGGACCGACTTCGACCTCTCCACCCACAGCAAGCACTCCGGGGTCGACCTGTCGTACTTCGACCAGACCAAGAGCGAGCGCTGGATCCCGTACGTCATCGAGCCCGCCGCCGGTCTGACCCGGGCGGTGCTGGCCTTCCTCCTGGAGGCGTACGACGAGGACGAGGCGCCGAACACCAAGGGTGGGGTGGACAAGCGCACCGTCATGCGGTTCGACCCCCGGCTGGCCCCGGTCAAGGTGGCGGTCCTGCCGCTGTCGCGTAACGAGGCGCTCTCCCCGAAGGCCAAGGGGCTCGCCGCCGACCTGCGCAAGCGCTGGGTGGTGGAGTTCGACGACTCGCAGGCCATCGGCCGCCGGTACCGCCGTCAGGACGAGATCGGCACCCCGTTCTGCGTCACCGTCGACTTCGACACCCTCGACGACAACGCGGTGACCATCCGCAACCGGGACACCATGACCCAGGAGCGGATCTCCCTCGACCAGGTCGAGCGCTACCTCATCGAGCGACTCCCCGGCTGCTGACCAAGAGAGGGCCTCTTCCTCGGCGTCGTGCGTCGTGCGTCGTGCGTCGAAGAAGAGGCCCTTTCTTCTGATCGTTTGCGGAATACCTACCTCTTTCCCGGCGTGTCGGGTGGGTCAACTGCAAAGGATCATGGTTCTGCCGGCAGAGGGGTGCCGAGCCATGCCGTCTGCGGGGGTGAGGGACGCTTCCTTACACTCGGGGGGTGAGTGAGAGGGTGGGCGGGGAGCGGGGGCTGGCCCTCGGGGGGCACCGGGTGTGGCCGCCGGTGGTGCTCGCGCCGATGGCCGGGATCACCAACGTCGGTTTCCGCCAGCTCTGTCGGGAACAGGGCGGCGGGATCTACGTCTGCGAGATGATCACGACGGTCGCCCTGGTCGAGCGGAACCCGAAGACCCTCCGGATGATCGCCTTCGGTGAGGGCGAACGACCGCGCAGCCTCCAGCTCTACGGCACCGACCCGGAGACCACCGCCGCCGCAGTGCGGATCGTCGTCGACAAGGGGCTAGCCGACCACATCGACCTCAACTTCGGCTGCCCCGTCCCGAAGGTCACCCGGCGCGGCGGCGGGGCGGCCCTACCCTGGCGTCGCCGACTCTTCGCCCGGCTGGTCACTGGCGCCGTTGAGGCCGCGTCACCCGCCGGGGTGCCGGTCACCGTCAAGATGCGCAAGGGCATCGACGACGACCACCTGACGTACGTCGAGGCGGGGCTGGCCGCCCAGGACGCCGGGGTCGCCTGGGTGGCGTTGCACGGGCGTACGGCCGCGCAGCGGTACTCGGGAACCGCCGACTGGGACGCCATCGCCACCCTGAAAGAGGCGCTCGACGTGCCGGTGCTCGGCAACGGCGACATCTGGGAGGCCGACGACGCCCTGCGGATGGTGGCGCACACCGGGGTGGACGGGGTGGTGGTGGGCCGGGGTTGTCTCGGTCGGCCGTGGCTCTTCGCCGACCTGGAGGCCGCCTTCGCCGGACGCCCGGAACGGCGGTTGCCCACCCTGGGCGAGGTGGCCCTGACCATGCGCCGGCACGCGGAGCTGCTCGTCGACCAGTTCACAGTCGGGTCCCGCAACCCGTCCCGGGGCGAGCGCGACGGCTGCACCGACTTCCGTAAGCACGTGGCCTGGTACCTCAAGGGTTTCCCGGTCGGCAGCGAACTGCGCCGGTCCCTGGCGATGATCGAGAGCCTGACCGAGCTGGACGACCTGCTCGGCAAGCTCGATCCGGCGGAGCCGTTCCCGGTGCAGACGTTGGGTCAGCCCCGGGGCCGGACCAACTCGCCCGGCAAGGTCTTCCTGCCCGACGGTTGGCTGGCCAGCCGGGACGACGACGCCGCCCCGGTCGGCGCCGAACTCGCCGACTCCGGCGGCTGACCCCGCCACCTCCGCTCAGGACGACGACGGCCCCTCCGCGACGAAGACTCCGAGGCCCTGGTGGCCGTAGAGTTCGCCGGTCTCGATGAGGATGGTGATCGCCTGTCGCACCGTGGACGGGCTGCCGACCTCGTAGAACTCGGCGAGCGCCTTGGTGGAGGGAAGCTTGTGTCCGGGCGGCCATTCGCCCGTGGCGATCTTCTGCCGGACGTCGGCGATGATGCGCCGGTAATGCGGTTCGAACCTTCGTGGTGCGGGCATGCGAATGACTCCCAGCTAGGCCCCACCATCTGATCACGGCAGCCGGGAGAACTTCAAGCGCATCGTTGACTTTACCAGTAATGACGATATGGTTCAGTCACGAGGGAAGGCCCCAGCTAGGCACTGCGGTCCAGACCTCGGTCGGAGCAACGACCGGCACGGGACACACCTCGTCCGACGGCCGCCCCGTTGCTCCGACCCCGATCACTGTCTGCCTCGGTCAGGGGCAGGGAGAAGACCCGGCCCGGGGTGGGTGCTGGGCTCCGGTCGATGCGGCGCGCGCGGTCGTACCGGTCGTCCCCGCCCGCCCCGGTGCCGCCGTGCTCAGGACAGGAGGGCCGTGACCGAGCCGACCGGTGACCGTCTGTACCCGTGCAACGTCCGCGCCGTCGCCTTCGACGTTCGACGTCGGGGGCTGGACCCGCAACGGGTCGGCGCGTACCTCGACCGGATCGCCGACGAACTCGACAGACTGAACCGCGACCGGATCACCGCCGAGTCCGAGGCCGAACGGATCCGCCGGACGGTACGCCGCTGGCAGCTTCGACAGGTTCGCCGAGTCGACGCGCTCGTCGTCGCCCCGCCCCGCCGACTGGCCCCGAGGCAGGGTACGGCGGCGACGGGGACCCGTTGGGTGGTGCACCTGCCGACCACCTCGACCAGCCGGGAGGCGGCAGCGGCCCTCGTCGGCGTCCTGCGCGGATCGTGGGGGCACCTGCCCATGGTCGACTTCGGGGAGGTCACCCTCAGTCCCGAGGACCATCAGTCGGCGCGTACCCGGGTCTGGTGTGACGCCCGGGTCGCGGGCTCCCGCCGGTGCCCCCGCGTCGCCGACCACCCCGGTCCCTGCGAGCCCGGCCCCTGACCGGGACCGGCGACACTCCGCCGATGTGACGGGGTGTCCGACGCGTCGTCGAAGGTGGCACTCTCGATCCGGCGATGTCGAGAAGGACAGTGCGACCGGGAGGCGAGATGTTCGCGGTGGACCTGGGTGACGGCGCTCAGCTGCGTCCGTTGGAGCCGTGGCGGGCCGGGGAGTTCCTCGCCCACATCGACCGGGGCCGGGAGTTCATCGGGCGGTACGTGGGCCTGCCGGACCTGGTCGTCGACCTGGAGTCGAGCCGGGCGTACCTGCTGTCCTACGCGGAGCGGGCGGCGGCCGACACCGGCCGGATCCACGGCATCTGGTCCGGGGGGCGGCTGGTCGGCGGGGTCCTGTTGCGGACCATGGACCTGCGCAACGGCTCCGCCGAGGCGGGTTGCTGGCTGGAGCCGTCGGCGGTGGGTCGGGGCCTGGTCACCCGGGCCTGCCGGGTCCTGATCGACTGGGCGGTCGGTGAGCGGGGCGTGCACCGGATCGAGTGGCGGGTCTCCTCGGGGAACGCGCCGAGCATCGCTGTGGCCCGGCGTCTCGGCATGACCCGGGAGGGCGTCCTGCGCGACAGCTACCTGTACCGGGGACAGCGTCAGGACATCGAGGTCTGGTCGGTGTTGGCCCCTGAGTGGGTCACCTCCTCCTGAATGTCCGTCCGAGGTGTCGGGACCGGCTCCTGAGCGTCCGTCCGGGGTGTCGGGACCGTGGCGGCGGTGGACCCGGGCAGCTCGGTGCCCCGGTGGTAGGTGATGCCGGCCCGGTCCCACCGGGGCAGGTGGGTGGCGAGCCGGTGGCGGAAGCCGGACCAGTCGTGGGTGGCCCGGGGCGACCAGGCGAGTTCGGCGATCGCGGGTAGGCGGGGGAAGAGCATGAACTCGATCTCCGTACGGGTGGTCACCGACTCGGTCCACAGGGGGGCCTCGACGCCCAGCACCGCCGACTCCGGCACGCCCGTCAGGTGCGTCCCCGGATCCCAGTCGTACGCCCGGTGCAGGTCGATCAGACCGGCCCAGTCGTGGCCGATCGGGGTGTCGGGGTCGTACTTCATGTCCAGGTAGGCGCGGTCGGCGGGGGAGAGGACCAGCCGGGCGCCCCGGCGTACCGCCTCGGCGGTGGTCGGGTCGTTCCCGTCGGTGCCCCACCACTGGACGATCCGCCGGTCGACGTGGTCGGTCGGGGCGATCTGGTGCCAGCCGATCACCGTCTTGCCCAGGTCGGAGACGATCCGCTGGACCCGTTCGACGAAGTGGGCGTACGCGTCGGCGGGCACCTTGAACGCCTCGTCCCCGCCGATGTGCAGGTACGGTCCGGGCGACGCCGCGGCCACCTCGCGCAGGACGTCGGTGACGAAGGCGTACGTCTGCTCGCTCGTGGGGTCGACGTAGCTGAACCCGACCTCGGTGCCGGTGTACGGCGGCGGCGCGACCCGGTCCGGGGCGAGCTGTGGGTACGCGGTCAGCGCTGCGTTGGTGTGCCCGGGCAGGTCGATCTCCGGTACGACCGTGACGTGCCGCCGTGCGGCGTGGTCGAGGATCAGTCGGTAGTCGTCGCGGGTGTAGTACCCGCCGGGGCCGCCGCCGACGGCTCCCGCCCCGCCGACGGTGGCAAGACGTGGCCAGGTGTCGACGGCGATCCGCCACCCCTGGTCGTCGGTGAGGTGCAGGTGCAGATGGTTGATCTTGTATCGGGCCAGGTGGTCGAGGACCCGCAGCACGTCCGGTACGGCGAAGAAGTGCCGGGCCACGTCGAGCATCGCCCCCCGGTAGGCGAACCGGGGCCGGTCCACGATCGTCCCGCCGGGCAGTACCCACGCGGCGGTGACCGGGGTGGGGCTCTCGATCGCGGCGGGGAGGAGTTGGCGCAGCGTCTGCACCCCGTGGAACAGGCCGGTGGCGGTGCCGGCGGTGAGCCGTACGCCGTCGGTGGCGACCTGGAGGCGGTACCCCTGCGGGCCGAGTCCGTCTGCGGCGTCGGCGTCCAGGGTCAGGGCGATCTCCCCGGGCGACGCGGCGGTGGCCGTCTCGGTCACCGGCAGCGGGTATCCGGTCGCCGGGCGGAGCAGGTCGGCGAGGTGGTCGGCGACGTCCCGGGCTCCTGCGCCGCCGTCGACCCGGACGACGGCGTCCTCCGGGAGGACGAAGTCCTGCTCCGGGGCGGGTTCCACCCGCTCGGGCGCCGGCACCACGTCGGTCAGCCGCGCCTCGGCCCGGGTGCCGGGGGCGGGGTGGGTCGGGCCCGCGCTCGTCGTCTCGACGGCCGGTCTCGGGGTCGGAACGGCGGGGCCCGGCCGGGCGTCGGGAAGCGGGGTGGGGGAGCCGGGGATGGGGGGCACTGGCAACTCCGAGGGGTATTCGCGTGGGAAATGGCAAACACGAATTTTGACGGTGGGTGCCGTCAAGGATACGAGGAGCAGCGAACATGCGTGAACGTGCGCGTGGGATCGTTCCCAGGGACCGGGGTGAAAGCGGATGGTCGTGACGACTGTGCACATGGTCACCAAATGGTCCCGCAGCAGGTCGGCGTCGCTTAACCTTCGCCCACCCGTCGATGTCGAACCCCCTCGAACTCCAGGTGGGCCGCGCTTCGGGCGGAAACTGAACCTTCGTTAAGTGTCGGGTCGACGTGCGTGGGAGGGCTCCGGTGGCAGCAGAGCGGACGACGGAACAATCGGGACACAAGTACGTCTACGGCTTCGACGAGGGCAACAAGGAACTCAAAGACCTCCTCGGCGGCAAGGGTGCCAACCTGGCCGAGATGACCAACCTGGGGCTCCCGGTGCCGCCCGGGTTCACCATCACCACCGAGGCGTGTCAGGCGTACCTCGCCGACGGGCGGGAGCCCGACGGGCTGGCCGATCAGATCGCCGCCCACCTCGCCGCCCTGGAACGGGCGATGGGCCGACGGCTCGGCGACCCGCACGACCCGCTCCTGGTCTCGGTCCGCTCCGGGGCGAAGTTCTCCATGCCGGGGATGATGGAGACCGTCCTCAACGTCGGTCTCAACGACCGGAGCGTGGTCGGGCTGGCCGCCCAGGCCGGGGGCGCCGGCAGCGCCGACGGCGGCGAACGGTTCGCCTGGGACTCGTACCGGCGGCTGATCCAGATGTTCGGCAAGACCGTCTGCGAGGTGCCGGGGGAGGAGTTCGAGCACGCCCTCGACGAGGTCAAGCGCGCCAAGGGGTGCACGAACGACCTCGACCTCGACGCCGCCGACCTGCGCCGGTTGGTCGACGCGTACAAGAAGATCTTCGCCGACCGGACCGGCCGGGACTTCCCGCAGGACCCCCGCGAGCAGCTCGACCTGGCCGTCCGGGCGGTCTTCGAGTCGTGGAACGCCGAACGGGCGGTGCTCTATCGCCGTCAGGAGCGGATCCCCGCCGACCTCGGCACCGCCGTCAACGTGGTCGCCATGGTCTTCGGCAACCTCGGCCCCGACTCCGGCACCGGAGTCGCCTTCACCCGCGACCCGGCAACCGGCGACCAGGGGATCTACGGCGACTACCTGGCCAACGCCCAGGGCGAGGACGTCGTCGCCGGGATCCGCAACACCGTCGCCCTCCAGGAGCTGGAGCGGATCGACAAGTCCTCCTACGACGAACTGCTCGACATCATGGCCCGGCTGGAACGGCACTACCGGGACCTGTGCGACATCGAGTTCACCATCGAACGCGGCAAGCTCTGGATGCTCCAGACCCGGGTCGGCAAGCGGACCGCCGCCGCCGCGTTCGTCATCGCGGGCCAGCTGGTCGACGAGGGGCTGATCAGCCTGGACGAGGCCCTGCACCGGGTCACCGGCGCCCAACTGGCGCAGCTGATGTTCCCCCGGTTCCAGCTCGACCACGGCATCGAACCGGTCGCCACCGGAGTCGGCGCGAGCCCCGGTGCGGCCTGCGGGAGGGTCGTCTTCACCTCGGCCCGCGCCGTGGAGCTGGCCGGCGAGGGCGAGGCGGTGATCCTGGTCCGCCGGGAGACCAACCCCGACGACCTGAACGGGATGATCGCGTCCCGGGGGATCCTCACCTCCCGGGGCGGCAAGACCAGCCACGCCGCAGTGGTGGCCCGGGGGATGGGCAAGACCTGCGTCTCCGGGGCCGACGGGATCGAGGTCGACGTCCCGCAGCGCCGGTTCACCGTCGCCGGGAGGACCGTCACCGAGGGGGAGGTGGTCTCCATCGACGGCACGACGGGCAATGTCTACCTGGGGGAGGTGCCTGTCACCCCCTCCGAGGTGGTCCGCTACTTCGAGGGCGACCTCGATCCCTCGGCGAGCGACGAGCCGCTGGTCCGGGCCGTACACCGGATCATGGGACACGCCGACGACCGGCGGAGGCTGGCGGTCCGCACGAACGCCGACACCGGGGCGGACGCCGCCCGGGCGCGTCGGTTCGGGGCCGAGGGCATCGGGCTGTGCCGGACCGAGCACATGTTCCTCGGTGACCGGCGGGAGCTGGTGGAGCGGCTCATCCTGGCCCGGACCGACACCGACCGGGTCGAGGCCCTCGCCGCCCTCCTGCCGTTGCAGCGCGCCGACTTCGTGGAGATCTTCCGGGAGATGGACGGGCTACCGGTGACCGTCCGACTGATCGACCCGCCGCTGCACGAGTTCCTGCCCCCGCTGGAGCAGCTCGCCGTGGACGTGGCTGTCGCCCAGGAGCGCGGCGAGGACGTGGCCCGGGAGGAGGCCCTGCTCGCGGCGGTGCGGCGGATGCACGAGGAGAACCCCATGCTCGGCCTGCGTGGGGTCCGGCTCGGCCTGGTCATCCCCGGCCTGTTCGCGATGCAGGTCCGGGCGATCACCGAGGCCGCCGTGACCGTCACCCGGGCCGGTTCGACGGCCCGGCCGGAGATCATGGTCCCGCTGGTCGGCGCGGTCCAGGAGCTGGAGACGGTACGCGCCGAGGCCGAGAAGATCATCGCGGAGGTGGTGGGTGACAGCGGGGTCGAGGTGCTGATCGGCACGATGATCGAGGTACCCCGGGCGGCGCTCACCGCCGGGCAGATCGCCGAGGCGGCCCAGTTCTTCTCCTTCGGCACCAACGACCTGACCCAGATGGGCTGGGGGTTCTCCCGGGACGACGTGGAGGGCGCGTTCTTCTGGCGCTACCTGGAGCTGGGCATCTTCGGCATCTCGCCGTTCGAGTCGATCGACCGGGACGGGGTCGGCCGACTGATCCGGATCGCCGCCGAGGAGGGCCGGGCCGCCCGGCCCGGCCTGAAGCTCGGGATCTGCGGCGAGCACGGCGGCGACCCCGACTCGGTGCACTTCTTCCACGACGTCGGCCTCGACTACGTCTCCTGCTCGCCGTTCCGGGTCCCGGTGGCCCGACTGGAGGCGGGACGGGCCGTGCTCGACGACCCCGGCTCCGACAGCCGCTGACCGACGACCCCGGCGGCGGTGACCGGTCGGCCTCGACCGGTCGGCGACGCCGGGGTCAGACGGGGGGACGCCGCCACGCCGGGGGGCGGGTGCGGCGCAGCTGGGTCGGCAGGGTGGCCATCGGGGTCCGCATGGCCAGCGGACCGTAGCCCTGGGTGAGCTGGACGGCGGCCACGCCGGTGCGGTGGGCGTCGAAGGCCGAACCGGCCCGGTCGGCCACCTCCCGGGCCTCGCCCCGTAGCCGGGGGAGGTCGTCGGTGGGGCCGGTGACCAGGGTGAACAGCGCGTGGAGCCCGGCGGGGCAGACCACCACCCACCCCTTCGAGGTGGCCAGGACGAGGTCCTGGAACTCGCTGCGGTCGACGGTGTCGGCCATCCGTTGACCGAGCCCGAAACTGGCTGCGGAGATCGCCGCGAGGTGGGTGGCGTCGGTGGTGGGCAGATCGCTGGCGACGAGGAGACCGTCGGTACCGGCCAGCACCCCGCCGTTGATCTCCGGCCGACGGCGGCGCAACGCCTGCAACTCCGTCACCAACACCGCGTCTGCTTTCACGATCGGCTCTCCTCGAGGTCGTGGTTCAGGCGTACCGGTCCACTGGTCACGTTCCGCTTCCGAAACGCTACCGGTGGCTGTGTGTCAAGCGCGATCCCCGGGTGCGTGTCGATCGGTCGACAAAGGCTGCCTGATCGGAGGTTGTCAGTATCACCTGGCGCGATTCCCACCGCGACGCACGGTCTGCGAACGCGTAACCTGGCTGGGCGCGAACGGGCGTTTTGGTCCGCTTGAGGGGGCTGGCCAGATGCGGCATCCGGTGGGACTGCGCCGGATCGCGCGTCCACCCCACCGCCTGTCGCGTGCCCACCCGTACCACCCTCACGTGCCCCCGCTGCCCCGTCCGGTGCCCTCCTGCGCGCGCCGACCCGTCTCGGCACCGCTCCCCAGCACTGTCGCACGACTGCCCGTCTCGCGCCGGACGCCCCCGTGCCGCGCGGTCTCCCGCCGGGCGTCCCCGCGCTGCCCCCTTCGCCGCCGGACGACTGTCCGTTCCCGGTGTCGGATCGCCCGGTCGCGGGCGCCGCCCGTCCGCCGGGTCCGCTGCTCCCACTGGGTCCCTCGCAACCCGACACAGCCGGGTTGACCTGGGATGACATCGGTACGAAACCTCGAGAAACTCGCTCGTCATCAACCGTTGACCGACGAAAGAGTCGAGTGTTAACTGTTAACAGTTACCAGGAGGGCTTTAAACGTGTTGGACGTCAGGCCGATCAGGGTGGAATCCCTCGGCGAGAGGCTGGCCACCGAGCTGCGCCGCCGGATCATCGTGGGCGACGTGACCTCGGGGACCCGACTCGTCGAGGAGGAGCTGGCTGATTCGTTCCGGGTCAGCCGGGGACCCGTCCGGGACGCCATCCGGATCCTGCGGTCGGAGGGCCTGGTCACGGGCTCCGGCCGCAACGTCGTCACCCGCTCGTTGAGCGATGCCGACATCGAGGAGCTGATGGCGCTGCGGGAGGCCTTCGAGCTGCTGGCGGTGGAACGAGCCATCGCCGTACGGCGGGAGGCCCTCGCCGTCGCGTTGCAGGCCGCCCTGGTCGACATGGACGCGGCCCTGGCCGATCGTGACTCGTCCGCCTTCACCACCGCCGACATCCGGTTCCACAGTGCGTTCTTCGAGTCCGCCGGGCTGACCCGGCTCAGCGTCCTGTGGAACCAGTTCCGACCCACCATCGAGGGCCTGCTGCACGCCTCCGGCAAGCGGCTGGCCGACCTCGCGCCCTCGGCGCGGGAGCACCACGACCTCGCCGGGCTGATCGTGGCCGGCAAGGTTCCCGAGGTCAAGGCCGAACTTCATCGCCACCTGCAGACCACCTGCTCACGGCTGCGTTCCTCGATTCCCCCCACCCCCGTCCAGAGAGAGAACGATCAATGAGATCACGTGTGTTGCGTTTCGCCGCTCTCGCCGTCGCCGGCACCCTCGTGTTGTCCGGCTGCGCCGACCGGGGCGGCAGCGAGGCGTCCTCCGACAACTACCCGGACAAGGACCTCACCCTCGTCGTGCACGCCGGTGCCGGCGGCGGCTCCGACCTGACCGCCCGGACCCTGGCCAAGGAGCTGGAGGCGGACCTCGGTCGGTCGATCGTGGTGGAGAACCGGACCGGTGGTGGAGGACGGGTCGGCCTGACCTACCTCAAGAACCGTCCGGCCGACGGCTACTCCATCGGGTTCATCCCGGTCGAGGTGGCCATGCTCGGTCACCAGGGCGCCGACATCAAGCCCGAGCAGTACACCATCCTCGGGCAGGTCATGAACGCCCCGGCGACCCTGTCGGTGCCGGCCAACAGCCCGTACCAGACCCTCGACCAGCTGATCGCCGCAGCGAAGGAGAACCCGGACACGATCACCGTGTCGAACTCCGGGGCCGGCGCGATCTGGGAGGCCGCCACCCTGGCCCTCGGCGAGGCGGCCGGCGCCACCTTCAAGCCGGTGCCGTACGACGGCGGTGCCCCCGCCGTGGCCGCCGGGGTCTCCGGCGAGGTCCAGGCCGTGATGGCCGGGGTCAGCGAGTCCGCCTCGGCGGCGAACAACAACCAGCTGCGCATCCTGGCCGTCCTGGCCCCCGAGCGGGTCGCCTCGCTCCCCGAGGCCCCCACCGCCAAGGAGCAGGGCATCGACGTGGTCATCGGTGGTTGGGGCCTGATGGGCGCCCCCGCCGGGCTGCCCGACGACGTCAAGCAGCGCCTCGCCGACGCCGTCCAGAAGGCCGCCTCCTCGGAGACCTTCAAGGACGTCATGACCAAGGCCGGCAACACCCCGCTGGCCACCTCGCCGGACGAGGCCACCCAGTTCACCCAGGCCGAGTTCGACCGCTTCGGTGAGATCTACGGCTGATGGCTGCCATCCACCCGACGACCAAGGGTGACCACGGTGCCGCCTCGCGATGGCGCGAGGCGGCACTGGGGGCGGTCTTCCTGGTGCTGGGCGCCGTACTGCTCGGGTTGGCCCGCTCGATCGAGCTGCCGACCCGGGCGATGGCGGTGAGCCCCCGTATCTGGCCCGAGGCCCTGGCCTTCGGGATCATGGGCCTGTCGGTCCTCCAGATCGTCTCGGCCTTCGTCAAGACGCCGAAGGTCGACGACGAGGAGGACGGCCCGGTCGTCCGCTCGGGGATCGTACGGGTGGCCGGTTTCGTCGTGGCCAGTGTGGCCTTCGGCCTGCTCTGGTACTACCTGCACTTCCTGGTCTCCGGGCTGGTGTACGTCGCCGCCCTCACCTGGATCGCGGGTGGCCGGGGCATCAAGGACCTGGTCTTCTTCCCCGCCGGGGTGACGGTCCTCATCTATGTCCTGTTCGGCCTGCTGCTGAGGGTTCCGCTGTGAACGCGATGGTCGAGGGCTTCGGTGCCCTCCTCTCCGTAGAGATGATGCTCTGCGTCCTTGCGGGCGCGGCGATCGGCATGCTGGTCGGCGCCTTCCCGGGCATCACCGCCACCATGGCGGTCGCCCTGGCGAGCGCCTTCACCCTGACCATGGACCCGCTGCCCGGCCTGGCCGTGCTGCTGACCATCCTGATCGGGGCGCAGTTCGGTGACCGGGTCCCGGCCATCCTGATCAACACTCCGGGTACGCCGGCGTCGATCGCCACCACCTTCGACGGCTACTCGATGGCCAAACAGGGCAAGGCCGGACTGGCGTTGACAGCGTCGGCCTTCGCCTCGGCGGTGGGCGGCTTCGTCGGCATCGCGGTGCTGATGGTGGCCGCGATCCCGCTGAGCACGGTGGCCATGCAGTTCGGCTCGCCGGAGATGTTCGCCCTGGTCATCTTCGGGTTGACGATGATGGTCGAGGTCTCCGGGAAGCAGCTTCTCAAGGGCCTCATCGCCGGGCTGTTCGGCCTGGCCCTGGGCACCGTGGGCCGGGACCCGATGGACGGGTCGGACCGGTTCACCTTCGGCATCCCGCAGCTGGTCGAGGGGGTCCCCTTCATCGCGGTGATCATCGGTCTCTTCGGCATCGCCGAGGTGTTCAGCCAGATGATCTCCCGGCGGCACACCTCCCAGAAGCCGATCACCGACTTCGGTCGGTGGTGGCCGAACAAGCGGGAGGCCCGGCAGATGGTCAAGCCGATGGCCGTCGGCTCCGGCGTCGGTACCGTGGTCGGCGTCCTGCCCGCCGTCGGCGGGGACATCGGCGGAATCGTCGCCTGGAACCAGGCCAAGCGGCTCTCCAAGGAGCCGGAGAAGTTCGGCAAGGGCTCCCTGGAGGGACTCACCGCCGCCGACGGCTCCTCGAACGCCGGTGTCGGGGGATCCGTACTGACCACCCTCGCCCTCGGCGTCCCCGGTGACTCGGTGATGGCGGTCATGCTCGGCTCGATGATCATTTGGGGCATCCAGCCCGGTCCGGGCCTGTTCACCAACCAGCCGGACCTGGTCTACTCCATCGCCGGCATCATGTTCGTCGCCACCGTCCTGACGCTGGGACTGAGCCTGCTGCGGATGCGCGGCGTCGCCAAGCTGCTCGACCTGCCCAGCCGGTTCCTGTGGACGGTGATCCTGACCTTCTGCGTCGTCGGCACGTACGCGGTGAACAACAGCGTCTTCGACGTCGGCGTGATGCTGATGTTCGGCGTCCTCGGACTGATGTTGCGCCGGTACGGCTTCCCGGCCGGGCCGATCGTCCTCGGCCTGATCCTCGGCCCCCTCGCCGAGCGGAACTTCCGCCGGTCGATGGAGCTGGGCGGACTGGAGACGATCTACACCAGCCCGATCGCGGTGGGGCTGCTCCTGCTGGCGGTGCTCGCCGTCGCGGTGCCCCGGATCCGGGCCCGGATCAAGGCCCGCAAGCAGACCCCCGGGGACGACGACACCCCGGCCGACCCGCCGCTGGGCGTCGAGGCGAGCCGGTGACGGCGAAGCACTTCGTCGTACGGGACGTGTCGGGGCAGTGCCACGGCAGCACCGTCTGCCCGGTCGGGGACACCTTCGTGGTCGCCTGGTTCGTCGGCGAGCACGAGGGGGCACCCGACTCCCGGATCCAGCTCACCGTCGGGGCGGAGGACCACTGGTCCACCCCCGTCGTGGTCAGCGGGGACGTCGGTCCCTGCTGGAACCCGGTGCTGCACCTGCGTACCGACGGGGAACTGGTCTGCTGGTTCAAGGTCGGCACGACCATCTCCGCCTGGGTGACGTACCAGGTGGTCTCGGGAGACGGGGGTCGGACCTGGTCCCCGCCACGGCCGGTGGGGGAGGCGGATCGGGGCGGACGGGGGCCGGTCCGCACCCCGCCGCTCCGGCTGCCCTCCGGGCGGCTGCTCGCCGGTGCCTCCACCGAGACGTGGGGCGACCGGCCCCGCTGGGACTGCTTCGTCGACGTCAGCGACGACGACGGCCGGACCTGGCGGCGGACTCCCGACATCGCCCTCGACCACGACACCTTCCCCGGCGCCGGGGCCATCCAACCGGCCCTGTGGCGCAACCCGACCGGCGAGGTGCGACTGCTGGCCCGCAGCACCGCCGGTCGGCTCGTCACCGCCACCAGCGCCGACGACGGTGAGACCTGGTCACCGGGGACGCTGCACACGGTGCCGAACAACAACTCCGGCGTCGCCGTGGCCCGCCTCGGCGACACCGTCCACCTGGCCCACAACCCGACGGTCGGGGACTGGGCCAGCCGGGCACCCCTTGTCGTCTCCGCCTCCACCGACGGCGGGGAGACCTTCCACCCCTGGACGACCCTGGAGGAGTCCCTCGACTCCACTGCGGGCGAGGGCTACCGCCCCGCCGACTCCGGGGTGACGACCACCGGGGTGAACGAGTTCTCGTACCCCTGTCTGGTCCCCGTCGGGGACCGGCTGGCCGTGTCCTACACCTGGCAGCGGCGCGGCATCGTGCTCGCCCTGCTCGACCCCTCGGAGCGCACCCCATGACGGCCCACCCCGCCGCGAACCTGATCAGCGCCGTGCCGACCCTCTTCGCCGGGGACGGCACCGTCGACCGCTCGGCCACCCGGGCCGCCTACGACCAGCTCGCCCGGCACCCCCTGGACGGGGTCTTCGTGGGCGGCACGACGGGTGAGTTCACCACCCTCACCGACGACGAGCGCCTCGACGTCAGCACCGCCGCCGCCGAGGCGTTCGGCGCCGACCGGACCTACTGGCACGTCGGGCACGCCTCCACCCACCAGGCGGTACGCCTCACCCGGGCGGCGGTCGACCGGGGGGCGGCCCGGTTCGCGGCGCTGACCCCGCACTACTTCCCGGCCACCGAGTCGGCCCTGCTCGCCTACTACGAGGCGGTCGTGGCCGCCGCCGACGGCCGTCCGGTGTACGGGTACCTCTTCGCGGCCCGGACCACCACCCCGGTCTCGCCGGACCTGCTCGCCCGACTGGTCGGGACCGGGCTGGCCGGGGTCAAGATCAGTGGCGAGTCGACGGCGGCGCTGACCGGCTACCTGAGCGCGTTGGGCGACCCGACGCTGCCCGTCTACTCCGGTGCCGACGCGGAGTTCACCGAGGTCGTCACGGCCGGTGCCGCCGGAGTGGTGTCCGGGGTCAGTTCGGTGCTGCCCGAGCCCTTCCTCGCCGTCCGGGACGCCCTGCGCACCGGCGACACCGAGGCCCTCGTGGCGGCCCGGGAACGGTCCCTGCGCGCGGTGGCCGCCACCCGACACGGCGACCTGGCCCACCTCAAGGCGGTCCTGGAACTGCGTGGCCTGCCCGCCGGTGGCCTGCGGGCCCCGCTCGACCCGATCGACCCCGACGACCGGCGGGCGCTGGAGAGCGCCGTCGCCGACCTGCTCTGACATTGCCGACCGACCCGTCCCCGAGGAGCCTCTCGTGAGCAGCTACGCCTTTCCCGAGTTGACCGAACAGCCCCAGGCCGAGGCCGGGGTGGTCTGGACCGTCGCCAGCGGCGACCTGCGGCTGAGCGCCAACGTCACCTGTTGGCCCACCCAGCGGCAGTTCGAGGCCGACCTGGAACGGGCCGTCACCTCGCTGGGCCACCGGGTCCACCGGGCCCACCCGGTCGACGAGGAGGCCGGCCACGGCTTCATCGCCAGCCAGCGCCAGGGCATCGAGGTGTTCAAGTCGATCCCGCCGGACGCCCCGCTGATCGTCGCCGAGGCGGTCTGGCAGTACAGCCACCACGTGCTGGCCGGTCTGCGTACCCACCGGGGGCCGATCCTGGTGGTGGCGAACTGGAGCGGCGAGTTCCCCGGCCTGGTCGGCCTGCTCGGGCTGACCGCCAGCCTCACCAAGGCGGGGGTCGAGCACTCCATCCTGTGGAGCGAGAAGTTCACCGACGACTGGGCGCTGTCCCGGCTGCGTACCTGGCTGGAGACCGGGAAGCTGGAGCACGACCAGAGCCACGTACGGGACCTGCCCGCCCTGCCGGACACCGACGAGGTACGCCTCGGTCGGGCCCTGGCCACCCAGCTCAAGCGGGACAAGGCCATCATCGGGGTCTTCGACGAGGGCTGCATGGGCATGTACAACGCCATCATCGACGACGAGCTGCTCAACCCGCTGGGCATCTTCAAGGAGCGGCTGTCGCAGAGCGCCCTGGTCGCCGAGATGAACAAGGTCACCGACGCCGAGGCCCAGGCCGTCCGGGACTGGCTGGACGCCGCCGGGCTGACCTTCCACACCGGCACCGACGAGGCCACCGAGCTGACCGACGCCCAGCTGCACAGCCAGTTCAAGATGTACGTCGCCGCACTGCGGATCTCCGACGACTTCGGCCTGGACGCCGTGGGTATCCAGTACCAGCAGGGCCTCAAGGACGTGGTCCCCGCCAGCGACCTGGTCGAGGGGCTGCTCAACAACGTCTCCCGGCCGCCGGTGCGCAGCCGTGACGGGGCCCGGGAGCTCTACGCCGACCAGCCGTTGCCGCACTTCAACGAGGTCGACGAGGGGGTGGCCGTGGACTCGCTGGTCACCAACCGGATCTGGACCGCGATGGGGCTCGACCCGGCGACCACCCTGCACGACATCAGGTGGGGCGAGGAGTACGACGGTCGGTTCGTCTGGGTCATGGAGATCTCCGGTTCCGTACCGGCCTCGCACAACGGCGGCTACGACAAGAGCTGGAGCATGCGGCAGCCGCCGATGTTCTTCCCGCTCGGCGGCGGCACCCTCAGCGGGGTGTCCAAGCCGGGGGAGATCGTCTGGTCCCGGGTCTTCATCGCCGACGGTGTCCTCCACGTCGACCTGGGCCGGGGCACCGCCGTCGAGCTGCCCGCCGAGGAGACCCAGCGTCGCCTCGACGCCACCAACCCGCAGTGGCCGATCATGCACGCGGTCCTGCACGGCGTGGACCGGGACCAGCTGATGGGCAGGCACAAGGCCAACCACCTCAACGTGGTGTACGCCCCGGACGCCGCCACCGCCGACAAGGCCCTCGCCGCGAAGGCCGCCCTCTTCGCCGAGCTGGGCCTGGTGGTGCACCTCTGCGGCGAGGTGGACCTGTAGTGGAACCGCTGCTGATCGGCATCGACCTGGGGACGGGGAGCAGCAAGGGGGTGCTCACCGACGCGCAGGGCACCGTGGTGGCCACCGCCGTACGCCCCCGGCCCCGGTCGATGTCGCTGCCCCGACCCGGGTGGGCGGAGGTCGACGCCGAGGCGGTCTGGTGGGGCGACGTGACGTCCATCGCCGTCGAGCTGAGCGCCGCCGCCCAGGGCGCCCCGATCGCCGCTGCCTGTGTCAGCGGGGTCGGCCCCTGCCTGGTCCTCTGCGACGAGCAGGACACCCCGGTCCGACCGGCGATCCTCTACGGCATCGACATGCGGGCCACCGCCGAGATCGACGAGCTGACCGACAGGTACGGCGCCGACGAGGTGCTGCGCCGTGGCGGCACCCCGATCACCAGCCAGGCGGTCGGCCCGAAGGCGCTGTGGGTCCGCCGCCACGAACCGCAGGTGTGGGCGAACGCCCGCCGGTGGTACAACTCCAGCTCGTACGTGGTGCGCAAGCTGACCGGGGAGTACGTCCTCGACCACCACACCGCCAGCCAGTCGGTCCCCCTCTACGACATCGAGGCCCGGGACTGGCACCGGCCCTGGTACGACGAGATCATGGCGGACCTGCCGGCACCGAGGCTGGCCTGGTCGGCCGAGGTGGTCGGCGCGGTGACCCCGGCGGCTGCCGAGGCGACCGGACTGCCGGTGGGCACCCCGGTCTGCGCCGGGACCGTCGACGCCTGGGCGGAGTCGGTCAGCGTCGGGGTCCGCCGTCCCGGCGACCTGATGCTGATGTACGGCTCCACGATGTTCTTCGTCCAACAGTTGGAGGGCGTCGCCCGGCACCCGCAGCTGTGGAACACCGCCGGGGTGGCCCCGGACACCTACTGCTTGGCCGCCGGGATGGCCACCTCGGGCAGTCTGACCAGTTGGCTGCGGGACCTGGTCGGGGAGGTGCCGTTCGAGACCCTGGTCGCCGAGGCGGCGCAGGTGCCGGCCGGCGCCGACGGGCTGCTGATGTTGCCGTACTTCGCCGGGGAGCGCAGCCCGATCTTCGACCCGGACGCCCGGGGGGTGATCGCCGGGCTGACCCTCCGGCACGGCCGGGGTCACCTGTTCCGGGCCGTCTACGAGGGCATCGCCTTCGGGATCCGACAGATCCTGGAACTGCTGGACACCCCGGAGAACCCGGTGCGTCGGCTGGTCGCCGTGGGCGGCGGCACCCAGGGTGGACTCTGGACGAAGATCGTCAGCGACGTCACGGGTCGGGAGCAGGAGGTGCCGACGGTGACCATCGGGGCCGCCTACGGCGACGCCCTGCTGGCCGCGGTGGGGGCCGGGCTGGTCGCCCCGGACACCGACTGGACCCGCCCCGGGCAGGTGGTCCGACCCGACCCCTCCGTCCGGGACACCTACGACACCCTCTACGCCGGCTACACCAGCCTCTACACCGACACCCGGTCCCAGGTGCACACCCTCGCCCGCCTGCAGGGAAGGGACCCCTCCTAGCGGGGAATGACCGCAGCCGGCCCCTCGGGACGTGCCCCGACGGCGCGAACCCCCGGGGGCGGCTGCGGTACGGTGCACCTCGAAGCGCCCTCGGGCGGTACCGCCGACGAGGCCGAGGGGTGATCATCGTGACCCGTCCGGCCGATCCGCCGGAGGCGCAGCGGTGGGTCGTCGAGCCGCCCAAGGACAGCGGTCACGGCCGGTCGGCGTACGAACGGGACCGGGCCAGGGTGCTGCACTCGGCGGCGTTCCGCAGGCTCGCCGCCAAGACCCAGGTGCACACCGCCGGCACCGACGACTTCCTGCGTACCCGGCTGACCCACTCGCTGGAGGTGGCGCAGATCGCCCGGGAGATGGGGGCCCGGCTGGGCTGCGACCCGGACGTGGTGGACACCGCCGGACTGGCCCACGACCTGGGGCACCCGCCGTTCGGGCACAACGGGGAGACCGCCCTCGACCTGTTGGCCGCCGGGTGCGGCGGGTTCGAGGGCAACGCCCAGACACTGCGGGTGCTGACCCGGCTGGAGGCCAAGGTCCTCGCCCCGGACGGCAGGTCCGCCGGGCTCAACCTGACCCGGGCCGCCCTCGACGCGACAGGCAAGTACCCCTGGCCGCGCCGACCCGGCGAGCGCAAGTTCGGGGTGTACGCCGACGACCGCCCCGCCTTCGACTGGCTGCGCGAGGGGGTCCCCGACCCGACCCGGCGCTGCCTGGAGGCGCAGGTGATGGACTGGGCCGACGACGTGGCGTACTCGGTGCACGACGTGGAGGACGGTGTGCACGGCGGGTACGTCACGCTGCGTCCGCTGCTCGTCGACCCCGTCGAGCGGGCCGCGCTCTGCGCCGACGTCGCCGCCGTGTACTCCGGGGAGAGCGTCGACGACCTGGCGGCGATCCTGGTCGACCTGCTGGCCGACCCGGCCCTGTCCCGGCTGGCCGACTACGACGGCAGCCACCGGGCGCAGGTGGCACTCAAGGACACCACGAGCCTGCTGACCGGCCGGTTCGTGGCGGCGGCGGTGGCCGCCACCCAGGACCGGTACGGCCCCGGCCCGCACCGCCGGTACGCCGCCGACCTGGTCGTGCCGAATCCGGTACGCGCCCAGTGTGCCCTGTTGAAGGGGATCGCCCTGCGGTACGTGATGCGTCGTCCCGGTGCCGACGCCAGGTACGCCCGTCAGCGGGAGGTGCTCACCGAACTGGTGGCCGCGCTGGTGCGGGACGCCCCGGAGGCGTTGGACCCGGTCTTCGCCCCGCTGTGGCGGGCCGCCCCCGACGACGCGGCCCGGCTCCGGGTGGTGATCGACCAGGTGGCCTCACTGACCGACCGGGCCGCCGTGGCGTGGCACGACCGGCTCGTCGTCGGCCGCTGACCCGCCTCCAGCAGCGGACACGCACTCGGCGGGGCTGGGCGGTTAGGCTAGCCTAACCGCATGACGGAGCGCCTGATCCCCATCACGACCGCCCGGGTGGTACGCACCGAGCGGCCCACCCCCCATCTGGTCCGGCTGGTGCTGGGCGGCGAGGAGCTGGTCGGCCTGCCGGTCGGCGAGTACACCGACCACTACGTCAAGTTGGTGTTCCCGGTGCCGGGGGTGACCTACCCGGACCCGATGGAGTTGAGCGCCGTCAAGCGCGACCTGCCCCGGGAGCACTGGCCCCGGCTGCGGGCGTACACGGTGCGGGCGTACGACCCGGTGGCCGTGGAGTTGACCATCGACGTGGTGCACCACGGCGACGAGGGGCTGGCCGGTCCGTGGGTGGACGCACTGCGCCCCGGTGACCCGGTGTACATGACAGCCCCCGGTGGGGCGTACGCGCCGAGCCCGGAGGCCGACTGGCACCTGCTCGTCGGGGACGAGAGCGCCCTGCCGGCGATCGCCGCGTCGTTGGAGCGGCTGCCCGCCGGTGCCCCCGCCAGGGTCTTCGTGGAGGTCGCCGAGGCGGCCGACGAGCAGCAGTTGACCAGCCCGGGTGCGGTGGAGGTGACCTGGCTGCACCGGGGGGACCGGCCGGTCGGTGAGGCGTTGGTGGCCGCCGTGCGGGCGCTGGACTTCCCGCCGGGGACCGTGCACGCGTTCGTCCACGGCGAGGCCGCCTTCGTCAAGGAGCTGCGTCGACTGCTGCGCGTCGAACGGGGCGTACCGGCGCGGTGGCTGTCCATCTCCGGGTACTGGCGGCGTGGTCTGAACGACGAGGGGTGGCGTTCGACGAAGGCGGACTGGAACCGTCAGGTCGAGGCCGAGGAGGCCGGGGTCCTGGCCGGTGGGGCGTCCACGGCGGGGGTGTAGCCGCAGGTCAGGTTCGGCAATTCTCGACCTGACCCGTTCGAATCTCGATCACGATGGGTATGGGGCGTGCCCATGAGTGAGACGAGTAAACATGACTGAGTCGACAGAGACTGCGGAGCCGACGGAGCCGACCGACTCGGCGGCCCGACCGGGGACGGACCGGCGGCCCGACCCGGTATTGCTGACGCTGAGCATCGTCGGGGTCCTCGCCGTGGTGGCCTGGGGTTTCCTCGGCCGGGACTCCCTGGCGAGCTTCGGCGAGGCCGGGCTGAACTGGGTGATCGACACCTTCGGGTGGTTCTTCGTGGTCTCGGCGAACGTCTTCGTGGTGCTCGCCGTGGTGGTGGCGGCCTCCCGGTTCGGTCGGATCCGGCTCGGCCGCGACGACGAGGAACCGGAGTTCAGCACCCTGGCCTGGATCTCCATGATGTTCGCCGCCGGGATGGGGATCGGCCTGGTCTTCTTCGCCGTCGCCGAACCGATCCAGCACTACGCCGAGCCGCCGCCGTCGGCCGGGGTGGAGCCGCAGACCGGGGGTGCCGCGTCGGCGGCGATGCAGTACACCCTGTTCCACTGGACCCTGCACCCGTGGGCGATCTACGCGGTGGTCGGACTGGCGCTGGCGTACTCGCTGTTCCGCAAGGGGCGGGACAACCGGATCTCGTCGGCCTTCCAGCCGCTGATCGGCGACCGGGTGGAGGGGCCGATCGGCAAGGGCATCGACCTGCTCGCGGTCTTCGCCACCGTCTTCGGCACCGCCACCAGCCTGGGACTGGGGTCGTTGCAGATCGCCGCCGGCCTGAACCTGGTCGCCGGGGTCGAGGAGAGCGACGTGGTCGAGCTGGTGATCATCGCAGCGCTCACCCTCGCCTTCGTCCTCTCGGCCTTCTCCGGACTGCACAAGGGCATCAAGTGGCTCTCCACCATCAACGTGGTGCTCGCCATCGCCGTCATGATCTTCGTCTTCGTCGTCGGGCCGACGGTGTACGTCCTGGAGGTGCTTCCGGCCAGCATCGGCGACTACCTGAGCAACCTGGTCAGCATGTCCACCCGGACCGGGGCCTTCACCGACCACGCCTGGCTCGGCGGGTGGACGATCTTCTACTGGGCGTGGTGGATCTCCTGGGCGCCGTTCGTCGGCACCTTCATCGCCCGGATCTCGCGGGGGCGGACGGTGCGGCAGTTCGTCGTCGGCGTCCTCCTGGTGCCCAGTGGGGCCAGCGCCATCTGGTTCGCGGTGATGGGCGGCAGCGCCCTGCGGGCCCAGGCCACCGGCGCCCGGGACCTGGTCGCCGACGCGGCGGACGGCTCCGAGCAGGCTCTCTTCGGGTTGCTGGAGGTGCTGCCGCTGACCGCTGTCACCAGCGTCCTGGCGATGGTGCTGATCGGGCTCTACTTCGTCACCAGCGCCGATTCGGCCTCCCTGGTGGTCGGCTCGCTGACCTCCCGTGGGGCGTTGCGCCCGCACCGGGTGGTGGTGGTCGTCTGGGGTGTCCTGATCGGGGCGGTGGCGGCGGCGCTGCTGCTCGCCGGTGGGCTGGACGCCCTCCAACAGGCGACGATCATGGTGGCGCTCCCGTTCGTCCTGGCGATGCTCGGACTCGCCGCCGCCATGCTGCGGGACATGTCCCGGGATCCGGCGGTGAACCCGCCGCCGTCGGGGATCCGGCGACGCGGCGTGGGTGAGGCGTTGCGCACCGCCCGCTCCTACGACGAGGAGGACTCCCCTCCGGTCCGTCGCTACCTGCGTAAACGCGACCGCTGACGGCTGTCGATGGTGGGCCCACCCTCGGTGTTCGCAGGGTCGGGCCCGCCCGCGCGTCCGGGGTCGGGGCCCACCCGAGGCGAGCACGATCACCCGAGCAGGGCAGGATGGGGGCCGAGGGGGTGGGGTGCGATGGCTGGGCGGATTCGGGACGAGGACATCGCGCTGGTCCGGGAACGTACCGCGATCGACGACGTGATCTCCGAGACCGTGACCCTACGGTCGGCCGGGGGTGGCAACCTCAAGGGGCTGTGCCCGTTCCACGACGAGAAGAGCCCGTCGTTCAACGTCTCACCCGCCCGTAACGTCTGGTACTGCTTCGGCTGCGGGGCCGGCGGGGACGCGATCAAGTTCCTGATGGACGCCGAGCACCTCAGTTTCGTCGAGTCCGTCGAGCGGCTCGCCGCCCGCTCCGGGATCCAGCTCCGCTACGTGGAGAACGAGCCCGGTTCCGGTCCCGCCCGGCCCCGCGCCCCGCACGGGCAGAAGCAGCGGTTGGTCGCCGCGCACGCCGCCGCCGTCGAGTTCTACCGGGGGCAGCTCACCACCGCCGGGGCCCGTCCCGCGCGGGAGTTCCTGGCCCAGCGCGGCTTCGACCGGGCCGCCGCCGAGCGGTACGGGTGCGGGTTCGCCCCGGACGCCTGGGACCTGCTCACCAAGCACCTGCGCCAGCAGGGCTTCACCCACGACGAGTTGGTCACCGCCGGGCTGTCCCGGCCGTCCCGGTCCGGGTCGCTGATCGACCGGTTCCGCCGTCGGCTGCTCTGGCCGATCCGGGACCTCGCCGGGGACGTGATCGGGTTCGGGGCGCGCAGACTCTTCGACGACGACGACGGCCCGAAGTACCTCAACACCCCCGAGACCCCGATCTACAAGAAGTCCCACGTCCTGTACGGCGTCGACCAGGCCAAGCGGGAGATCGCCAAGCAGGGTCGGGTGGTGGTCGTCGAGGGCTACACCGACGTGATGGCCTGCCACCTGGCCGGGGTGTCGACGGCGGTGGCCACCTGCGGGACCTCGTTCGGCGGGGACCACATCGGGGTGCTCCGTCGACTGCTGCTGGACACCGACGACGTGGCTGGCGAGATCATCTTCACCTTCGACGGGGACGCCGCCGGACAGAAGGCCGCCCTGCGGGCGTTCGAGGACGACCAACGGTTCGTCGGGCGTACCTTCATCGCCGTCAGCCCGGACGGCATGGACCCCTGCGACCTGCGCCTGGCAAAGGGCGACCTGGCCGTCCGCGACCTGGTGGCCCGCCGGGAACCCCTCGTCGACTTCGCACTGCGGCACGTCACCGACCGGTACGACCTGGACACCGTCGACGGCCGGGTGGAGGCGATGCGCCGGGCCGCCCCCCTGGTCGCCATGATCAAGGACCGGGAGAAGCGCGAGGGGTACGGGCGCAGGCTCGCCGAGGAGCTGCTCGGGATGGAGATCGACACCGTGCAGCGGGCGGTCCGGGCCGCCGCCGGTGACTCCCGTGCCGCCCCCGCCCCACCTGCGGACCGCCGCCCGCCGGCGGTGGCGGTCGTGGACAGCCCCCAGTCCCGCATCGAGCGGGAGGCGTTGAAGCTGGCCCTGCAGTATCCGGCGCTGGCCGGGCCGATGTTCGACGCGGTGGAGGCCGGCGACTACCGGCACCCCGTCCACGCGGCGGTCCGGGCCGCCGTCGCCGACGCGGGTGGCACCTCGTCGGCCGCCGCCGGAGCCGTGTGGATCGAGAAGGTCCGCGACGCCTGTACGGACCTGGGCGCTCAGGCGTTGGTGGGTGAGCTGGCGGTGGAGCCGCTGCGCCTCGACGGCGAACCCGATCCCCGCTACGTCGCCATCCAGCTGGCCGGGTTGCAGCGGGGCTCGGTCAACGGGCGGATCCAGGAGCTGAAGTCCAAGCTCCAGCGGATCAATCCGGTCAACAACAAGGACGAGTACTTCGCCCTCTTCGGCGAACTCCTCTCCCTGGAGCAGCACGCCCGTGCCCTCAACGAACAAGCTGCGGGAGGCTGACCTCCGATGGTGCTGGGACTGTTCCGACGCAGGCCGAAGCTCCCCGCCGCCGACCGGCCGCCGCTGGTGACCGACGAGCGGGTGCTGGCCTGGGCGGCGACCGGGGAGGGTCCGGACGGCGGCGTCGTGGTCGCCACCAACCTGGGGCTCTGGCTGCCCGGACGCGAGGAGCGGATGGGCTGGCACGAGATCCTCAAGGCCGCCTGGTCGGGGCGGGAACTGCGGATCACCGCCGCCGACCGGGTCGGGGAACGCGACGGCTACCTGGTGGTGGCCGACCTGCCGATCCAGAGGTTCCTCCTGCTCAGCCCGGGGGAGCTGCCCCACCAGGTCCGGGCCAGGGTGACCAAGTCGGTGGCGTACACCGAACACCACGCGCTGCCCGGCGGCGCGGGCCGGATCGCTGCCCGGCGGGTGCCCGGCGTCGACGGCCTGACCTGGACGGTCCGGTTCGATCCGGGCACCCCCGGTGACGACGAGGCGGTGCTCGCCGAGACCGACCGGCTGGTGGCCGCCGCCCGGGTCGCCACCACCCCCGCCGACCTGTGATCGACCTCGCGGTTTTGCCTGGTCTCCGCCGGGTCGCAGGCGTCCGGGAAGTGACTATGGTCGGGCGGTGACCGACGCACCCCCTCTCATCCACGCCCGGGGCCTGGTGAAGCGGTTCGGCGACTTCACCGCCGTCGACGGCATCGACGTCGAGGTACGCGCCGGGGAGGCGTTCGGCTTCCTGGGACCCAACGGGGCGGGCAAGTCCTCGACCATGCGGATGATCGGGTGCATCTCCCCGCCCAGCGGTGGTGAGCTGCGCATCCTCGGTCAGGACCCGGTCCGGGACGGGGCCGCGATCCGGGCCCGGCTGGGGGTCTGCCCGCAACTGGACAACCTGGACCCGGAGCTGACGGTCCGGGAGAACCTCGTGGTGTACGCCGGTTACTTCGGCGTCTCCCGTCGGGCGGCCCGGGCCCGCGCCGCCGAACTCCTGGACTTCGTCCAGCTGACCGAGCGGGCGGACAGCCTGGTGGAGCCGCTGTCCGGGGGGATGAAGCGGCGACTGACCATCGCTCGGGCGCTCGTCAACGAGCCCGAGATCGTCCTGCTCGACGAGCCGACCACGGGGTTGGACCCCCAGGCGCGACACCTGGTGTGGGAGCGGCTGTTCCGGCTCAAGCAGCAGGGGGTCACCCTGGTCCTCACCACCCACTACATGGACGAGGCCGAGCAGCTCTGCGACCGGCTCGTGGTGATGGACGGCGGCCGGATCGTGGCCGAGGGTGCGCCCCGGGCGCTGATCGAGCAGTACTCCACCCGGGAGGTGGTGGAGCTCCGGTTCGCCGCCGAGTCGCAGGAGGAGTACGCGCAGCGGTTGGCCGGGCTGGGGGACCGGGTCGAGGTGCTTCCCGACCGGGTCCTGCTCTACGTCCACGACGGCGACGCCGCGGTGGCCGAGGTCGAGGCGGCAGGCCTGCGACCGGCCGCCGTCCTGGTCCGCCGCAGCAGCCTGGAGGACGTCTTCCTGCTGCTCACCGGCCGTACGTTGGTGGACTGACAGGTGGACGCCACGAAGTCCCGTACCGGACCGGCCCTGCCCCGGGTGCCGGCGTCGACAGTGCTCGCCTACTACCTGACCAGCTACCGGCGGACCTGGCGGGCCGGGCTGTTCTCCTCGTTCTTCCTGCCGACGCTGATGGTGGTCGGATTCGGGCTGGGGGTCGGCTCCTACGTCGACCAGGGGGTGGACGGGGTGAGCTACCTGCACTGGCTCGTCCCGGGGCTGCTCGCCTCCACCGCCGTGCAGGTGGCGGCCCTGGAGTCGACGTTCCCGGTGTTCAGCGGGTTCCAGTGGTCCAAGATCTATTTCGGTCAGTACGCGGCCCCGCTGCGCGTAGGCGACATCGTCACCGGCCACCTGGCCTTCGTCCTGTTCCGGGTGCTCACCGCCGGGACGGCGTTCCTGCTGGTGACCGCCGCTTTCGGGGCGTTGCGTTCGGTCTGGGCGTTGGCGGTCCTGCCGGTCCTGGCCCTGCTCACCCTCGCCCTGGCCGCGCCGATCTTCGCGTACAGCGCCTGGGCTCCCACCGACACCTACCTGACCATCCTGTCCCGGCTCGCGGTGCTGCCGATGATGCTCTTCGCCGGGGTCTTCTTCCCGGTCGAGTCGTTGCCGGTGGTGCTGCGTCAGTTGGCGTACCTCAGCCCGCTCTGGCACGCGGTGGACCTCTGCCGGGCGGCCACGCTGGGCATCGCCCCGCAGTGGTCGATCCCCGGTCACCTGCTCTATCTCGCCGGGTGGGGGCTGGGCGGCTGGTTCCTGGCCTGCCGGGCGTTCCGCCGTCGACTCGTCATCTAGGAGGCGGTCATGGTCGCTCTCGTGCTGCCCCGGCTGGTGGCCGCCCAGGCCGTGGCCCGCCGGTCGGCCTCGGTCGCCGGACGCAACGTCGCGGCGTTCAAGCCGGTCTACTGGGTGCTGGTCGCCGCCGGACTCGTCGAGCCGATGCTCTACCTCTTCTCCATCGGTGTCGGGGTGGGGAACCTGATCGGGGATCTCACCCTGCCGGGCGGGCAGGTCGTCGCGTACGCCACCTTCGTCGCACCGGCGATGTTGGCCGCGTCGGCGATGGCCGGGGCGCTGGCCGAGACGACCTTCACCTTCTTCGGCAAGATCAAATACCTGAAGCTGTACGACGGGATGATCGCCACCCCGATCCGCCCCTTCGAGATCGCCCTCGGCGAGCTGGGCTGGGCGATGCTGCGCGGGACGGTCTACTCGGCGGCCTTCCTGGTGGTGATGGTGGCGATGGACCTGACCACCGTGCCGCGGGCCCTGGTCGCCCTGCCGGCCGCGGTCCTCGTCGGTTTCGCCTTCGGTGCGCTCGGCCTGGCCGTCTCGACGTTCCTGCGAAGTTGGCAGGACCTGGACCTGCTCGGGTCGGCCCAGTTCGCCCTGTTCCTCTTCTCCGGCACGTTCGTGCCCGCCCAGGCGTACCCGACGGTGCTGCACTGGCTGGTCGAGGTGACCCCGCTCTACCGCGCCGTGCACCTGATCCGGGACATCTCGATCGGCACCACCGGGTGGGGTTCGCTGCTCGACGTGGCCTACCTGGTGGCGGTCACGGCGGTGGGGCTGCTCGTCGCGTCCCGCCGAATGGGTGCGGTGCTCTACCGCTAGCGGGTCACCTCCGACCGTCGGAGGGTTACCAGGCCAGGCCCGGGGGCACATCGGGGTTGAGAACCGCGATACCCAGGGAGGACCGATGGCTGCCGACGAGTCTGCCGCCCGTGACCGGGCCGGCGCGTCCGCCGACCCGTCCGCCGACGAGTCGGTCATCCGTGACCGGGCCGACGCCGACGAGGGCGGGTCGGTCGATCGTGACCGGGCCACCGCCGACGAGGGCGGGTCGCACGTCCGCGACCGGGCCGCCGCCGATGACCTGTCGCACGTCCGGGACGGGTCCGGCGGCACCGCCGCCGGGTCGGCGGTCCGCGACCGGGACGCCGCCGACTCGTCGGCCGGGACGGGGCACGGGAGGACGAACCGTCCGGTCGGCCCGGACGACGGTCCGGACAGTCCGACAGACCTGTCGGGGACCGGCTGGAAGGCCACCCTGCGCCGGACCGTCAAGGAGTTCTCCGAGGACGGGCTGACCGACTGGGCGGCGGCGCTGACCTACTACGGGGTGCTCAGCATCTTTCCCGGCATGCTGGTGCTGGTGTCGCTGCTCGGCCTGCTCGGGCCCGGTGCCACCCAGGGGGTCCGGGACACCGTGGAACAGGCCGTCCCGGAGGAGAACATCCGGCAGATCATCGACGCCGCCATCAGCCAGGCCCAGCAGAACGGCGGGCTGGCCGGTGTCGCCGCGGTGATCGGTCTGGTCGGTGCCTTCTGGTCCGCCTCGGGGTACATCGCCGCCTTCATGCGGGCCTCGAACGCGATCTACGACGTGCCGGAGGGGCGGCCGATCTGGAAGACCCTGCCCATCCGGGTCGGGGTCACCGCGATCATCGGCGCCCTGCTGCTGGCCAGCGCGGTGATCGTGGTCTTCACCGGGCGCTTCGCCGAGCAGGTCGGGTCGGCGATCGGCCTCGGTTCGACGGCCGTGGCGGTCTGGGACGTCGCCAAGTGGCCGGTGCTCCTGGTGCTGGTCAGCCTGATGTTCGCGATCCTCTACTGGGCGTCGCCGAACGCCCGGCACGGTGGGTTCCGGTGGGTCAGCCCCGGCGGGGTCCTGGCTGTGGTGATCTGGCTGGCGATCTCCGGGCTCTTCGCCCTCTACGTGAGCAACTTCGGGTCCTACAACAAGACGTACGGTGCCCTGGCCGGTGTGATCATCTTCCTGGTCTGGCTCTGGCTGAGCAACATCGCGATCCTGCTCGGTGCGGAGTTCGACGCCGAACTGGAACGCAGTCGGGCCATCGCCGCCGGACACGACCCCGACACCGAGCCGTACGTCGAGCTGCGCGACGACCGCAAGTTGCGCAAGAAGCGCAACACCCCGCCCCGCCGGTAGGGGAGCGACGGTCGTCTCCGCCGGCGGGCGCGAGGGCACCTCGCCCCGGCCGGTAGGCGCGGCGGTCGCCGTCGAGGGTCCGGCGCGAACCCTGGCAGATGCCGACATCCCGGGTACGCGCCGGGCCCATCAACCCCACCAGATGCCGCAAAACGCGTTGATCATGTACCCCTTGCAGGGAAAACCTGACGGGCCGCAACTCTTTCCTTGATCCACTTTTAGCTTTTGCTTGTTCGGACAAAAGTTTGGATCAGATTGGTCGAAGCTCTGGACAGGGCTCACCGAAGGCTCCTACTGTGTCGAGCACAACACGTCGACGTTTCGTCGATGTGACAGGCACATGGTGTGGAGGTGAGCCCGGTGCGGTCGGAGGATCCTCTGCACGTACGGCTTCTGCGGTTGCTTCGCGACGAGGGTGCGGTGTCCCGGGCCGAGCTGGGGGACCGGCTGTCGATGCCCCGCCCCCGACTCCTGGCCGAGCTGGAACGACTCGTCGCCCTCGGATACGTCGCCGAGGCCGGACTCGCCGCCTCCCGGGGCGGCCGACGCTCCACTCTCGTCGAGTTGAACCCGCAACTGCGGTTCGCCGCCGTGGACCTGGGGGCCAGCTCCATCGACGTCGAGGTGGTGGACGGTCGACTGGAGACGGTCGCCGCGTACGCCGAGACCGCCGACATCCGCTCCGGCCCGAAGGTGACCCTCCAGCGGGTCAACGAGCTGCTGCACAAGGCCCGGGTCGACGGGGCGTACGAGCGGCTGCACGCCGTCGGCGTCGGGGTCCCCGGACCGGTGAGCTTCCGCGACGGCGTCCCGGTCTCCCCACCGATCATGCCCGGCTGGGACCGGTTCCCGGTCCGGGAGCTGCTGACCCGGGAGCACGGGTGCCCCGCAGTCGTCGACAACGACGTCAACATCATGGCCGTCGGGGAGCGGCACGGCGGGGTCGCCCACTCCGTCGACGACTTCCTCTTCGTGAAGATCGGCACCGGAATAGGGTGTGGCATCTTCCTCAGCGGTGAGGTGTACCGGGGCACCGACGGATGCGCCGGCGACATCGGGCACATCCAGGTCGACTCCCACGGCCCCACCTGCTCCTGCGGGAACGTCGGCTGCCTGGAGGCGCTGTTCAGCGGTGCCGCGATGGCCAAGGACGCGACGATGGCCGCCCGCAGCGGCACCTCACCCGCGCTGGCCGAGCGGCTCCAGCTGCGCGGCGTGGTGACCGCCCTCGACGTCGCGGAGGGCGCCGTCGAGGGGGACGTGACCTGCATCAACCTGATCCGGGACGGGGGTCGACGGGTCGGCGGGGTGCTCGCCGGCCTGGTCAGTTTCGTCAACCCCTCGATGATCGTGATCGGCGGTGGTCTCGCCCAGCTCGGCCACATCCTGCTGGCCGAGATCCGCAGCGTGGTCTACCGCCGGTCGCTGCCCCTGGCCACCGGCAACCTCCCGGTGGTCCTGTCCGAACTCGGCCCACGGGCCGGTGTCGCGGGAGCAGCGGTGCTCGCCAGTGACGTCGCCTTCGGGGAGGCATCATGAGTCAACCTTCCGAACCCCTGGTCGAGGCCCCCGCCGACGTCGTCGACGGCGAGGTGGTCCTGCGACTGACCGACGTGGTCAAGACCTTCCCCGGCGTACGGGCGCTCGACGGTGTGCAGTTGGAGGTACGCGCCGGTGAGGTGCACTGCCTGCTCGGGCAGAACGGTGCCGGCAAGTCCACCCTGATCAAGGTGCTCGCCGGGGTGCACCGCCCCGACTCCGGGCAGGTCGAGTGGCGCGGCGAGCCGGTCGCCTTCGCCAACCCCCAGGCCGCCATGCGGGCCGGGATCGCCACCATCTACCAGGAACTCGACCTGGTGGAGGACCTGTCGGTGGCGGAGAACGCCTTCCTCGGCCACGAACCGAAGGTCGCCGGTTTCGTCCGCCGGGGGCACATGGCGGGGCGCACCCGGGAGATCCTCACCCGGTTGGGGCACGGGGAGATCCCGCCGGGCCGGATGGTGCGGGCGCTGCCCGCCGCCGGTAAGCAGGTGGTCAGCATGGCCCGGGCGCTCTCCCACGAGGCCCGACTGATCATCATGGACGAACCCAGCGCGGTGCTGGCCCACGACGAGGTCGGCAACCTGTTCCGGATCATCCGGGAGCTGACCGCCCAGGGGATCGCCGTCATCTACATCTCCCACCGGATGGAGGAGATCAGGGAGATCGGCGACCGGGTCACCGTCCTCAAGGACGGCCGGACCACGGCGGCGAACCTCCCGGCCCGGGACACCCCCACCCGGGACCTGGTCAGTCGGATGACCGGCCGGACCATCGAGTACGTCTTCCCCGAGCGCCCGGCCGCCGAACCGGCGGCCGAGGAGCTGCTCACCGTGGACGGCCTCACCCGCGACGGCGAGTTCCACGACGTCTCGCTCAGCGTCCGGGCCGGGGAGATCGTCGGCATCGCCGGCCTGGTCGGGTCCGGCCGGTCGGAGCTGATGGAGACCATCTTCGGTGCCCGACGGGCCGACGCCGGCACGATCCGGATGGACGGCCGGGCACTGCGCCCGGGCAGCGTCGGCGCGGCGGTGAAGGCCGGGATGGGCATGGCCCCGGAGGAGCGCAAGAGCCAGGCGCTGCTGCTCGGCGAGCCGATCTACCGCAACGTCACCCTCGCCACCTTCAGCCGGTACGCCCGCCTCGGGTTCACCGACGTCGGCAGGGAGCGGGCGGAGGCCGACCGGATCGCCGACAACCTGGAACTGCGGCCCCTGGACGTCAACCGGGCCGTCCGCACCCTCTCCGGCGGCAACCAGCAGAAGGTGGTGGTCGGGCGTTGGCTGCTCGGCGGCACCAGACTGCTGCTGCTCGACGAACCGACCCGGGGTGTGGACGTCGGTGCCCGCGCCGAGCTGTACCAGGTGATCCGGGAACTGGCCGCCCAGGGCGTCGGGGTGCTGCTGGTCTCCAGCGAGGTTCCCGAGGTGCTGGGCCTCGCCGACCGGGTGCTGGTCATGCGGGAAGGCCGCATGATCCGCGAGGCCCCGGCCGGCGAACTGGACGAAGACACAGTGCTCGACCTCGTCATGGCGGGGTCCTTGATGGAAGGCGTACGAACATGAGTGAGGAGGCCCCCACCTCCACAGCCACATCGTCGCGTTCGGCCGACCTGCCGGCGCAGTCCCCACCCGTCGACCCGGCCGAGACCCACGCGGCGGCCGGCAAGGCCGCCACCGCCCCCCGCCTGTCCTGGTGGAGCGGGGACGGGGGCGAGGGTGCCAAGCGCAACCTCGGCCTGATCGGGGTGCTGGTGGTGCTGGTCATCATCGGTGTCGCCACCCGCCCCGACCTCTACTCCGACTCCACCTGGGTGTGGGGGAACTTCCTCACCATCCTCAAACTCGCCTCGGTCGTCGGCGTGGTCACGGTGGGCATGACCTTCGTGATCATCGGCGGGGGGATCGACCTCTCCGTCGGTGCGATCATCGCGCTGTCCGGGGTGTGGGCCACCACCCTCGCCACCCAGAGCTTCGGCGCCGGCGGCATGATCTTCACCGCGGTCACCGTCGGTGTGGCGGTCGGCCTGGTCAACGGCATCCTGATCTCGTACGGCCGGCTGGTGCCGTTCATCGCGACACTGGCCATGCTGGTCGCCGCCCGAGGTCTGGCCGCCGAGATCTCCGGCAAGCAGACCCAGGTCTCCAACAACACCTTCATCAACGACATCGCGGCGAACAGCCTGCTCGGCATCCCGCTGCTGGTCTACATCCTGGTCGCGGTGGTCCTCGGCGGCTGGATCCTGCTCAACCGGACCACCTTCGGCCGTCGTACCGTGGCGGTCGGGGGCAACCCGGAGGCCGCCCGGCTCGCCGGCATCAACGTCAAGCGGCACACGGTCCTGCTCTACGCCCTCTCCGGCCTCTGCTGCGGCATCGCCGCCATCATGCTCACCGCCCAGGCCACCTCGGCCCAGGCGGCGATGGCCAACCTCTACGAACTCGACGCGATCGCCGCGGCGATCATCGGCGGCACGCTGCTCAGCGGCGGCCGGGGCACCATCGTCGGCTCGCTGCTCGGCGTGCTGATCTTCTCCACCATCACCAACCTGTTCGCCATCAACGGACTCTCCACCGAGGCGCAGAACATGGTCAAGGGCGGCATCATCGTCGCCGCGGTGCTGATCCAGCAGGTGCAGTTCGGCAGCCTGGGCAAGTTCCTCGCCCGCAACCGCGGCACGCAGACCTCCTGACCATCCCCCTCGCCCCGTCCCCACCCACGCTTCCCCCGACGGCCACCCTGCCGGTGGCCGGGCCCGGTGCACCCTCGGCCGGGTCGGCTCCTCCCTCCCCCACCCCCACCACCTCAACTGGAGGTCGTCATGACCCAGCACAGTCGTCGCCGGTTGCTCTTCGGCGGTGCCGCAGTCGGCGCCGGTGTCCTGCTCGCCGGCTGCACCAGCAACGAGGCCGCCCCCAACGAGGCACAGATCAACACCAGTGACGGCGGCAACGCCAACAGCGAGCCCGGCCAGGCGGTGACCATCGGGTTCTCCGCCCCGGCCGCCGACCACGGCTGGCTGGCCGCCATCACCACCAACGCGAAGGCCCAGGCCGACGCGTACTCGGACGTCACGTTCAACATGGTGGAGGCGGGAGCGGACGCGGCGGCCCAGCGGGCGGCCCTGTCCACCCTCATCTCACAGAAGCCCAACGTGATCGTGATGCTCCCGCACGACGGCAAGGAGCTCAACGCCGCCGGTCTGGAGGCGATGCAGGCCGGCATCCCCGTGGTCAACCTGGACCGGGCGTTCCCGGACGCCAAGGCGTACCGGACCCAGATCCTGGGCGACAACTACGGCATGGGCGTCTCCGCCGCCAACTACATCATCGAGCAGATGAAGGCCAAGGGGGTCAGCGCCCCGATCATCGGCGAGATCCCGGGCATCGACTCGCTGGAGCTGACCCAGGAGCGGTCCCGGGGCTTCAGCGAGACCCTGGCCCAGGCCGGGTTCCGGGTCGCCAACCGTCGGCCGGCGGAGTTCACCGCCGACTCCGGGCAGCAGGCCGCCACCGGGTTGTTCCAGGCCGTACCGAAGCTCGACGCGGTCTGGAACCACGACGACGACCAGGGCATCGGGGTCCTCGCGGCGATCAACCAGACCAACCGCAACGAGTTCGTCATGGTCGGCGGTGCCGGATCGCGCAAGGCCATGGAGGACATCCAGGCCGACAACACCCCGCTGAAGGCGACCGTCACCTACAGCCCCTCGATGGCCTCGTCGGCGGTCAGCCTGGCCCGCCTGATCGGCCAGAACCGGGGCATGTCCGACCTGGTGGAGCTCCAGGTGCCGAAGACGATCGTGCTCGCCTCCGAGACGATCACCAAGGAGAACGCGAGCAACTACCTCAAGCTCGGGTTCTGACGTACGGGGGGAGACCCACCTTGTCCACGAAAGACAGAGAACTGCGAGTCGGCATGGTCGGCTACGCGTTCATGGGCGCCGCGCACTCCCAGGCGTGGCGGACCGTGAACCGCGTCTACGACCTGCCGGCGCGGGTCCGGATGGCAGCGATCTGCGGCCGCGACCCGGAGAAGGTCGCCGACGCGGCCGACCGGCTCGGCTGGGAGTCGGCGATGACGGACTGGCGGGAGCTGATCGCCCGCGACGACATCGACCTCGTCGACGTCTGCACACCCGGGGACAGCCACGCGGAGATCACCCTCGCCGCGCTGGCCGCCGGTAAGCACGTGCTCTGCGAGAAGCCGCTGGCCAACACGGTCGCCGAGGCCAGGGCGATGACCGCTGCGGCGGCCGTCGCCCAGGCCGCCGGGGTCCGGTCGATGTGCGGCTTCAACTACCGCCGGGTGCCCGCCGTGACGATGATGCAGCAGTTGGTGGCCGACGGGCGGCTCGGCACGATCCGGCACGTCCGGGCGGTGTACCTCCAGGACTGGATCGTCGATCCGCAGTTCCCCCTGGTGTGGCGGTTGCAGAAGGACAAGGCGGGCTCCGGTGCGCTCGGTGACATCGGGGCGCACATCATCGACCTGACCCAGTTCGTCACCGGACAGCGGATCGCCGGGGTCAGTGCGGTGACCGAGACCTTCGTCAAGGAACGGCCGCTGACGGCCGGGTCCACCGGCCTCGCCGCCGGTGGCCCGACGGGTGACACCGAGGTGGCGACCGGGCCGGTCACCGTCGACGACGCGGCGGTCTTCGTCGCCCGACTCGACGGGGGAGCGGTGGCGACGTACGAGGCGAGCCGGTTCGCCACCGGTCGTAAGAACGCCCTGCGGGTCGAGGTCAACGGCTCACTGGGCACCCTGGTCTTCGACCTGGAACGCCTCAACGAACTGGAGTACTACGACGCGACGCGACCCGCCGCGGAGCAGGGCTTCAGCCGGATCCTGGTCACCGAGGGCGACCACCCGTACATGTCGGCCTGGTGGCCGCCGGGGCACCTGATCGGGTACGAGCACTCCTTCACCCACCAGATGCGGGACCTCGTCGAGGCGATCGCCCTCGGCGTCGACCCGGCCCCGTCCTTCGCCGACGCCCTCCAGGTCCAGCTGGTGCTGGAGGCCGTGGAACGGTCGGCCCGACTCGGCTCGTCCTGGGCGGAGGTGGAGCCGGCACTGGCCTCGGTGGCCGTCTGACCCACCGGTGGTGGCGGCAAGACCGCCGCCACCGCCCGGGAAGATCCGGACCGACCGGCGAGGAACCGACCGTGGTTGCGCCCCACGGCCGGGACGAGGCTCGGACCGGATGGTGCCTCCCCACGCGGGGGCGCACCGGCACGACGGTCGTCCGGTGTGGTCGGAACGGGATTCCCCGACCGCACCGGAGGACCGCGTACGTCCCAGACGTCCGGCCGTCGACGCACCCGCGTCGGTGGCCGGGCGGATGCGGGGGAGGCAGGGACGAGACGCCGACCGGCCCTGCCTGCCAGCCCCGTCCGTTCCCACCCCCGGGACCCGGCCGGTGCCGAAGCCGCCGACTTCGGCACCACCCACCGGGGCCCGTGGATCCGTGGGTGACGGGCGGGGCCCATCCGCACCCGATCGGAAGGAGCACCATGCGTACGGGTGTCTGGCTGGTGGGGGCGCGCGGTTCCGTCGCGACCACCAGCATCGTCGGGGCGCGAGCCCTGCAGAGCAATCTCACCGCGCCGACCGGGTGCGTCACCGAGCTGCCTCAGCTGAGTGGACCCGCCCTGCCGGCCTTCACCGACCTGGTGTTCGGCGGTCACGACCCGGTCCTCACCCCCCTGGCGAAGCGGGCCGAGGCGCTCGCCACCGCCGGGGTGGTGCCCGGTCGACTCGTCGCCGCACTCGCCGACGACCTGGCCGAGGTGGAGCAGGAGATCCGACCCGCCCCCACCGGGGGCACCCAGGCCGAACGGGTCGCCACAGTGGTCGCCGACCTCGACGCATTCCGCCGTCGGCACCACCTCGACCGGATCGTGATGGTCAACGTCTCGGCCACCGAACCGCAGGTCACCCCGCATCCGGGTCACGCCGACCCGGCCCGGCTCGCCGAGGCGCTGCACGGTGACGACGAGGTGCTCCCGCCCAGCTCCCTCTACGCGTACGCGGCGTTCACCGCCGGCTGCCCGTACGTGGACTTCACCCCGTCGACCGGGGCCCGGCTGCCCGCCCTGGCCGCCCTCGCCGCCGAGCGGGGGCTGCCGTACGCCGGCCACGACGGCAAGACCGGGGAGACACTGGTCAAGTCGGTGCTGGCCCCGATGTTCGCGATGCGCAACCTTCAGGTCCGGTCGTGGTCGGGGATGAACCTGCTCGGTGGTGGGGACGGGGCCAACCTCGCCGAACCGGCAGCCAACGCGGCGAAGGTGGAGAGCAAGCAGCGGGTCCTCGCCGAGACCCTCGGCTACCAACCGCAGGGCGACACCCGCATCGACTACGTCGAGGAGTTGGGCGACTTCAAGACCGCCTGGGACCTCGTCACCTTCGCCGGGTTCCTGGGCGCCGGGATGCGGCTGGAGTTCACCTGGCACGGCTGTGACTCCGCCCTGGCCGCCCCGCTGGTGCTGGACCTGGCCCGGATCACCGCCGCCGCGCACGCCGCCGGGCACGTCGGCCCCCTGGCCGACCTGGCGTTCTTCTTCAAGGACCCGGTGGGCGCGAGTACCCACTCGCTGGCCGAACAGTGGGTCCGGCTGCGGGAGTTCGTCACCGGGCTGCACGCCACCGCCGGAGGTGCCGATGCCCAGGCTCGCTGATCTCGTGGAACTGGTCCGGGCCCCCGCCGCACTGTCGGTGCCCGGAGACGTCATCGCCGGGGCGGCGGCTGCGGGTGGCCTGGACCGGCGTACCCCCGCCCTGGCCGGGGCGTCGGTGTTGCTCTACTGGGCGGGGATGGCTGCCAACGACTGGGCCGACCGGGACCTCGACGCCGTGGAGCGCCCGGAACGTCCCATCCCCAGCGGCCGGGTCAGTCCGACCGCCGCACTCGGGGTGGCCGCCGGGTTGACCGCCGCCGGGCTCGCCCTGGCCGGGGCCGCCGGGGGACGTCGGGCCGCCGCCGTCGCCGTGCCGCTCGCCGCGGCCGTCTGGGCGTACGACCTCAAGGCGAAGAACAGCCCGGCCGGGCCGCCGATGATGGCGCTGTGCCGGGGGCTGGACGTCCTGCTCGGGGCCGGCGACGGACGGACCGTCCGGGCGGTTCCGGCGGCGCTGACAGTGGCAGCGCACACCTGGACCGTCACCGCCCTGTCCCGCCGGGAGGTGACCGGGACCGACGTCGCCCTGCCGTTGGGGACCCTCACCGCCACCACGCTGATCGCCGCCGGTGCCGCAGTCGGTCGAACCCGCCGGACCGGGCCGACCCCGACTGCCGGGACCGCTGCCGGGTCGACGGTCCGCACCGCTGTCTCGGCGGTGACCCGGTCCGAGGTCGCCGGACTGGCCCGGGCGGCGCTGCCCGCCGGACTGGCCGTCTGGTACGCCCTGCGCTACGGCACCGCCCAGGCCCGGGTGGTCGCCGAACCCACCGCCGGTCGGGTCCGGGCGGCGGTGGGCGCCGGCATCACCGGTCTCCCCCCGTTGCAGGGGGCGTTGACGGCCCGCGCCGGGTCGGGGCTGCTCGGCCTCGCGGTGGCCGCCGCCGCGCCGCTGGCCCGTCGGCTGGCCCGCAGGGTGTCCCCGACGTGACCGCCGCCGCCGACCCCGACCCGGCCCGACTCCGTTTCGGGTACGGCACCAACGGCTTCGCCAACCACCGTCTCGACGACGCCCTCGCCGTCCTGGCCGACCTCGGCTACCAGGGCGTCGCCCTGACCCTGGACACCGACCACCTCGACCCGTTCGCCCCCGACCTGCCCGCCCGGGTGGCCGCCGTGCACCGCCGACTGGCCGGACTCGGGCTCGCCGTGGTGATCGAGACCGGCGCCCGGTACCTGCTCGACCCGTGGCACAAGCACGCCCCGACGCTGCTGCACGACGACCCGGCCCGGCGGATCGAGTTCCTCCACCGGGCCGTCCGGATCGGTGCCGACCTCGGCGCGGAGGCGGTGTCGTTCTGGGCCGGGGTACGGCCGTCCCACGTCGACCCGCAGGTCGCCTGGGACCGGCTGGTCGCCGGCTGCGCGGACGTGGTCCGGGCCGCCGACGCCGCCGGGGTGACCCTCGGATTCGAGCCGGAGCCGGGGATGCTCGTAGAGGGGATCGCCGACTGGCGGCGGCTCCGGGCCGACCTGGGCGAACCACCCGGGTTCGGCCTCACCCTCGACATCGGACACTGCCGGTGCCTGGAGCCGGTGCCCGTCGCCCAGTGCGTGTACGACGTCGGCGAGCACCTGGTCAACGTGCAGATCGACGACATGCGGCGGGGTGTCCACGAGCACCTGGAGTTCGGCACCGGCGAGATCGACTTCCCGCCGGTGCTGCGGGCCCTCGCCGACGTCGACTACCGGGGTCTGGTGGCCGTGGAACTGCCCCGGCACTCGCACGCCGCCCCGACCGTCGCCGCCGCCTCACTCGACTTCCTCCACGCCGCCGCCGGGACCCGGCCCACCGGCCCGGACCAGCACACCAGCACGAGGGGAGAGACCGGATGACCCCGGAACAGCTCCGCACCGCCCTACGTGACGTACCCGATCCGGCCTGGCTGGACGCGGCGTGCGGCCGGGTGGCCGCCGAACCGTCGAGCATCGACCGCTTCTTCCCGGCCGTCGGGCGACGGTGCGGCAGGGGTCCCCTCCCGGACCTGCCCGGCTGGACCGCCGACGAGGCGGCCCGGGCGCTGCTGCTGGTCGCGCTGCCCCGTCGGCACGCCGAGTACGCCGAGAACCTCTACCGACACGGTGACGCCGCCGAGCGTCGGGCCGTCCTGCGAACTCTCCCGCTGCTGCCGATCGGTGCGGCCGGGGTGCCACTGGTGCTGGACGCGATCCGGACCAACGACACCCGGCTTGTCGCCGCCGCACTCGGCCCGTACGCCGGGCACCTCGACACCGCCTCGTGGCGACAGGCGGTCCTCAAGTGCGTCTTCATGGGCGTACCGCTGAGCGTCGTCGCGGACCTCGACGAACGCGCCGACGCCGAGCTGGCCGCGATGCTCGCCGGGCTGGCCGCCGAACGGCACGCCGCCGGACGGAGCATGCCCACCGACGCCGTCGACCTGCTCGACCAGCTCAGCGCCAGGGAGGCGTGATGCGAATCTTCGACCCGCACATCCACATGACCTCGCGGACCACCGACGACTACGAGCGGATGGCCGCCGCCGGGATCCGGGCCGTCGTCGAGCCGGCGTTCTGGCTGGGCCAACCCCGCACCAGCCCCGCCTCGTTCGCCGACTACTTCGACTCCCTGATCGGCTGGGAGCCGTTCCGGGCGTCGCAGTTCGGGGTCCGCCACCACGCCACCGTCGCGCTCAACCCGAAGGAGGCGAACGACCCCCGCTGCCGACCGGTCCTCGACCTGCTGCCCCGCTACCTCGACAAGGACGGGGTGGTGGCGGTCGGCGAGATCGGGTACGACTCGATGACCCCGGAGGAGGACGCCGCCTTCGCCGGTCAGCTCGCGCTGGCGGTCGCGTACGACCTGCCGGCCATGGTGCACACCCCGCACCGGGACAAGGTCCGGGGCGTCGAGCGGAGCCTCGCCGTGGTGGCCGAGTCCGGCATCGAACCCGGCCGGGTGGTGGTCGACCACCTCAACGAGGTGACTGTCAAGCTGGTCAGGGACACCGGCTGCTGGATGGGGTTCTCCATCTACCCCGACACCAAGATGTCCCCGCCCCGGATGGTGGAGCTGCTGAGGACGTACGGCACCGAACGGGTGCTGGTCAACTCGGCAGCCGACTGGGGGCGCTCCGACCCGCTGCTCACCCGGGCCACCGGGGAGGCGATGCTCCTCGCCGGGTTCACCGACGACGACGTCGACCGGGTGCTCTGGCGCAACCCGGTGGAGTTCTACGGGCAGTCCGGGCGGCTGGACCTGACCGACGTGGACGCCCCCGCACCCACCTTCGAGGGCAACTCGATCCTGCGCGGGGGCAGCTGATGCGGCTGCGTCACGCCGACGGGACCACAGTCCACCTGGGCTACTGCACGAACGTGCACCCCGCCGAGGAGCTCGCCGGAATCCTCGCCCAGCTCGACACGTACGCGGTGCCGGCGCGGGAACGCCTCGGCGGTGACCTGCTGGGGCTGGGGCTCTGGCTGGCCGCCCCGGTCGCCGCCGAACTGGCCGCCGACGCGGGGCTGCGCCGTCGGCTGCGCACCGAGTTGACGGTACGCGGGCTGGAGGTGGTCACCCTCAACGGATTCCCGTACGCCGCTTTCCAGGCCCCCGTCGTCAAGGGCGCGGTGTACCAGCCGGACTGGACCACCGCCCGACGTACCGCGTACACACTCGATCTGGCCCGGGTCCTGGCCGACCTGCTGCCCGACGACGCGGCCCACGGCTCGGTCTCCACCCTGCCGCTGGCCTGGCGTACCCCCTGGGACCCCGGCCGGGCCGACGCGGCCCGACGCCGCCTCGACCAGCTGGCCGACGGGCTCACCGCGCTGCACGAACAGACCGGGCGGCGGGTGCGGGTCGGATTCGAGCCGGAGCCGGGGTGTGTCGTCGAGACCACCCACCAGGCCGCCGCGCTGCTCGCCGGCACGGACCCGGCCCGGCTGGGCGTCTGCCTGGACCTGGCACACCTGGCCTGCGCCTGGGAGGAACCGACCGAAGCCCTGGCCCGACTGGACGCCGCCGGCCTCCCGGTGGTGAAGGTGCAGGTCTCCGCCGCGCTGGAGGCGGCCGACCCGACCGCCGGGGCGGACCCGCTGCGCCAGTGGGTGGAGCCGAGGTTCCTGCACCAGACCCGGGGTCCCGGCTGCGCCCACGGCCCCGACCCGGCCGACCCGGCGTACGCCGCCGACGACCTCGACGCGGCACTCGACGCCCGGCTGCCCGGCCCCTGGCGGGTGCACTACCACGTGCCGCTGCACGCCCCGCCGGAGCCGCCGCTGACCTCCACCCTGCCGGTGCTGCGCGCCGCCCTGGCCGGACTCTTCGCCGGGCCCACCGCCCGCGCCGACCACCTGGACGTGGAGACGTACACCTGGGGGGTGCTGCCGGAGTCGCGTCGTCCGCGCACCGACCCGGAGCTCGCCGCCGGGATCGCCGCCGAGCTGGCCTTCGCCCGCGACGAGCTGACCACGATCGGCCTACGACCCCTCAATGAGGTGATGGTGTGACCCGGAGACTGGTGGTGCTGGACGTGGTCGGGTTGACCCCCCGGCTGTTGGCACACATGCCGAAGCTGCGCGCCGTCGCCGACGGGGGGTTCACCGCCCAGCTCGGGACGGTGCTGCCGGCGGTGACCTGCGCGGTGCAGTCGACGTTCCTCACCGGGGAGCTGCCCCGGGGGCACGGCGTCGTCGGCAACGGCTGGTACTTCCGCGACCTGGGGGAGGTGCTGCTCTGGCGGCAGCACAACGCCCTCGTGCAGGGGGAGAAGATCTGGCACGCGGCCCGCCGGGTCGACCCCGACTACACGGTGGCGAACGTGTGCTGGTGGTACGCCATGGGCGCGGACGCCGACTGGACCGTCACCCCCCGCCCGGTCTACCGGGCGGACGGCCGCAAGGAGCCCGACTGCTACACCGACCCGCCGGAGCTGCACGACGCACTCACCGACCGGCTGGGCACCTTCCCGCTGTTCACCTACTGGGGACCGGGGGCCGGGATCGCCTCGTCGCGGTGGATCTGTCGGGCCGCCGAGCAGATCCTCGCCGACCACGCCCCGGACCTGACCCTGGTCTACGTCCCGCACCTCGACTACGACCTGCAGCGGTACGGGGCCTCCTCGCTCCAGGCGGCGGTGGCCGCCAAGGAACTCGACGACGTGCTCGCCCCGCTGCTGGACGCCGCCCGGACGACGGGCGCGACGGTGGTGGCCCTCTCCGAGTACGGCATCACCGACGTCTCCCGTCCGGTGGACGTCAACCGGATGCTGCGCGCCGAGGGGCTCCTGCGGGTGCACACCCAGGACGGCATGGAGTACCTGGACCCGTGGACCTCCCGGGCGTTCGCCGTCGCGGACCACCAGATCGCCCACGTCTACGTGCGCGACCCGGCGGACGTACCGGCGGTGGCGAAGCTCTGCGCGGGGTTGCCCGGGGTGGCCGAGGTCCTCGACGCCGACGGCAAGGCCGCCCACGGGCTGGACCACGAGCGCGCCGGTGAACTGGTCCTGGTCGCCGACCCGCAGGCCTGGTTCACGTACTACTACTGGCTCGACGACGCCCACGCCCCGGACTTCGCCCGGGTGGTGGAGATCCACCGCAAGCCCGGGTACGACCCGGCGGAGCTGTTCTTCGACCCGGCGGCCCCGGCGGCGGCGAAACGGCGGGCCGCGATCGCCCTGGCCCGCAAGAAGGCCGGGATGCGGTACCTGATGAGTGTGGTCGGTCTGGACGACGGGGCCCGAGCGGTACGCGGGTCGCACGGTCGGCTCCCCACCGACCCCGCCGACGGTCCGGTCCTGCTCTGCTCCGACCCGTCCGCCGCCCGGGACTCCCTGGCCGCGACCGAGGTCAAGGGTCTGCTGCTGGAACTGGCCGGGTTGCAGGCACCGTCGGGGACGCCACCGGGGGAGGGGTCGTGACTCTCACCGTCCCCGCCCCCACCGACGCCGGGCGGTTACGGGCCCGGGTCGACGCGGAGCTGGCCGCCTTCATCGACAGGCAGGGGCCGCGGTGGCCCGACGGTGCCCCCCGGGGACTCTTCACCGCCCTGCACCGGTTCGTCCTGGCCGGGGGGAAGCGGCTACGTCCGCTGTTCTGCTACTGGGGATGGCGGGGGGCCGGCGGCGACGACGGCGACGAGATCGTGGTCGCCGCAGCGGCACTGGAACTCTTCCACGCCTTCGCCCTGATCCACGACGACATCCTCGACGGCAGCGACCAGCGCCGGGGTGAACCCTCGGTGCACCGGCTCTTCGCCGACCTGCACACCCGGTCGGCGTGGCGGGGGGACCCGGAGGCGTACGGGCGCAACACCGCCCTGCTCTGCGGGGACCTCTGCGCCGCCTGGGCGGACCAGATGTTCCACGAGTGCGGGCTGACGGTGGAGCAGGTGCACCGGGGGTACGGCACGTTCTCGCTGATGCGGACCGAGGTGATCGCCGGGGAGTACCTGGATCTCGTCTCCGGGGTCGGTGACGGCTCGGTGGCCAGCGCCCTCACCGTGATCCGGATGAAGGCCGCCCGGTACACGGTGACCCGCCCGTTGCAGATCGGGGCGACCCTGGCCGGTGCCGACGCCGCCCTCCTGGCGGCGTTGGCCGACTTCGGGGATCCGCTCGGTGACGCGTTCCAGCTCCGCGACGACGTCCTCGGGGTCTTCGGTGACCCGTCGCTGACCGGGAAGTCCGTCCTGGACGACCTGCGGGAGGGCAAGCCGACGGTGATGATGGCCCTGGCCCGCAGCTCCGCCGACAGGGTGCAGAGCGGCCGGCTGCGGGAGCTGTTCGGCAACCCGGAACTCGACGCCACGGGGGCGACCGAGCTGCGGGACATCATCGAGTCCACCGGCGCCCGCGAGAAGATCGAGCAGATGATCAGGGTCCGTACCGAGGCGGCGCTCGCCGCCCTGGAGACCGCCACCCTGCGCGACGACGCCCGCGCCGCCCTGGCCGCGCTCGCCGCCCACGCCACCCACCGCTACACCTGACCGCCCCGCTCTGCCCCGGAAGGAGGGGTCCCCTCTTCACGCCTACGCGAAGAGGGGCACCCCTCCCACTCCGTCCGCGCGGTCGCGAAGGGTCCCGTACCGCCGGGGTCGGTGGTCTTCCGCGACGGTGACGGGGGACCTAGAGTGGGGGTCGGTGACCCGTCCGGGTGACCGGTGACCGGCGGGAGGCGCAACCCGCCGGGCTCGGGTGCGTGTCGCACCCACCGGTTCCCCGGAGACGATCACCTGTCACAACCGGCCGACCACCGGTCACCTCGCCCCGGTCCGTTGAGGAATCCCCATCACCCAAGGGGAGAAGGACAATGGCGCGACCCATCACGCTCTTCACCGGCCAGTGGGCCGACCTGCCGTTCGAGGAGGTCTGTCGGCTCGCCTCCGAGTGGGGCTACGACGGCCTGGAGATCGCCTGCTGGGGCGACCACTTCGAGGTCGACAAGGCCCTCGCCGACGACACCTACGTCGACCGGAAGAAGGAGACCCTGGCCACGTACAACCTCCAGGTGTTCGCCATCTCCAACCACCTGGTCGGTCAGGCCGTCTGCGACCACCCCATCGACGAGCGCCACCAGGACATCCTGCCCGCCGAGGTCTGGGGCGACGGCGACCCCGAAGGCGTACGCCAGCGGGCCGCCGAGCGGATCAAGGACACCGCCCGGGCTGCCGCGCGGCTCGGCGTGAACACCGTCGTCGGGTTCACCGGGTCGTCGATCTGGCACACCCTGGCGATGTTCCCCCCGGTTCCGCCGGCCATGATCGAGCGCGGCTACCAGGACTTCGCCGACCGGTGGAACCCGATCCTGGACGTCTTCGACTCGGTCGGGGTCCGCTTCGCCCACGAGGTGCACCCCAGTGAGATCGCCTACGACTACTACACGACCAAACGGACCCTGGAGGCGATCGGCCACCGGCCGGCGTTCGGGCTGAACTGGGACCCGTCGCACTTCGTCTGGCAGGAGCTGGACCCGGTCAACTTCCTCTTCGACTTCGCCGACCGGATCTACCACGTCGACTGCAAGGACGCCAAGGTACGCACCGGTGACGGCCGACGGGGTCGGCTCTCCTCGCACCTGCCCTGGGCGGACCTGCGCAGGGGCTGGGACTTCGTCTCCACCGGGCACGGCGACGTGCCGTGGGAGGACTGCTTCCGGGCGTTGAACGCGATCGGCTACGACGGTCCGATCTCCATCGAGTGGGAGGACGCGGGGATGGACCGTCTCGTCGGTGCGCCCGAGGCGGTGCAGTTCGTCAGGCGGCTCGCCTTCGACGCCCCGTCGGCGGCCTTCGACGCGGCTTTCAGCAGCAACCGGGACTGAACCGGACGGCCGGGACTGAACCGGACGGCCGGGGCCGAACCGGGTAGCCGGGACCGAACCGGGTAGCCGGGACCGAACCGGGCAGGCGGTACTCACCGCCGGGACGAACGAACGGGCCGGGTGCCCCCGAAGGGGTGCCCGGCCCGGCGCGTACGACTCGGTCAGATGGTGCTGCCGTTGGTGCCCGTACCACCGGACGGCTTGGTCCGGGCCGTGGTGCTGGGGGTGCTGGTGGTGGTGGACGAGCCCGACTTGGCCCCGACGGTGGCCGGGGTGCCGGCGAACGCGTCGTCGGCGGAGGTCAGCTCGTGCTTGTCGCCGCCGTTGCCGGAGTGCAGCTTCTCGCCCAGCTTGGAGTGGTTCAGCCGGTCCTTGCCCTCGCTGTAGAGCCGGTTGGCCTGAGCCTGCGCAACGCCCGCCGCCTCCTGCACGGTCGGGTGGTCGAGCACCTTGCGGCCCTGCACGACCAACTCCTCGTACTTCTCCCGGCCGGCACGGGCGCCCAGGACGAATCCCGCAGCCAGCCCGCCAAGGAACAAGATCTTTCCGCGCATGGCGGCTCCTTTCGTACCTGACGCACCAGGGGCCGGTCCGCCGGAAGGCTCCGGCGGCAGCGCCCCTTTCGCGCCTACATCCTCTGTCGGCAGCTAACTACCCATCCTCCTGCACAGTCATACCTCCAGGCGCAAGGATGGCGATTTGTCTGGTACGCACCGGTCCCGTGTCGGCTTCTCCGCGGTCCCGTGCGTGTCGTCGCCGGTCCCGGGTCGGCCGGGAGATCGGCGGAACCGGTGCGGCAACCCCCTGGACCGCCGCCCGGGGAAGTCCTGTATTCTTTTGCCGTCACAGGGCGATCGGAGCGATCCGTGAGCCGACTGACGACGGTCCCCCGTAGCTCAATTGGCAGAGCAGCCGGCTGTTAACCGGCAGGTTTTTGGTTCGAGTCCAAACGGGGGAGCCTCTTCCACCACATGCCCGTCGGCCCGCTGCCGACGGGCATCGTCGTTCCCGCACTCTCGTCGTTTCCGCTTTCTCGTCGTTTCCGCACTCCCGGTCGGGGGTAGATCATCAGTTCGTCGTCTCCTGAGGTCCGCCGACCGCCAGGATGGTCGGTGTGGGGAAGGCGGAAGACACATGATCGCTGAGACGGACGTCGTCATCGTCGGCGGCGGACTCGCCGGACTCGCCGCCGCCCGCCGCCTGCACCGGGCCGGTACGCCGTGGCGGATCCTGGAGGCCGGCGACGTCGTCGGCGGCCGGGTCGCCACCGACGAGGTCGACGGATACCTGCTGGACCGGGGCTTCCAGGTGCTCAACACCGCGTACCCGAAGCTCGGCACCCTGCTCGACACCGACCGTCTGGACCTGGGCTGGTTCACCCCCGGGGTGCTGGTCCGCCGGGGCGAGCAGCTGCACCGGCTGGTCAACCCGCTGCGCGAGCCGACCGGCGCGGCGAGCACCGCCCTGGCCGGCATCGGCTCGCTCACCGACCGGATCCGGTTGGCCGCCCTCGCCACCGGCTGCGCCACCCTGCCGCCGAGCCGACTGCTCTCCGCCCCGGAGACCACCTCCGAGCAGGCGCTGCGTCGGGCCGGTCTCTCCGACGAGATCATCGAGGAACTGCTCCGGCCGTTCCTGTCCGGTGTCCTCGTCGACGCCGAACTCGCCACCTCCAGCCGATTCCTGGCCATGGTGCTGCGGACCTTCGTCCGGGGCCGGATCGGGGTGCCCGCCGACGGGATGCGCGCCCTGCCCCGGGCGATCGCCGCCCCGCTGCCCGCCGAGCTGATCGACACCGGGATGCCGGTCGCCGAGATCGTCCCCGGCCGGGTCCGGACCCAGGCCGGTGACATCGGCTGCCGGGCCGTCGTGGTCGCCGTCGACCCGACCACCGCCGGTACGCTCCTGCCGGAACTGCCGACGGTACGCATGAACGCGTACACCACCTACTACCACAGCACCGAGTCGGCACCCCTCGACGAGCCGATCCTGCTCCTCGACGGCGACCGCCGCGAGACCGTCGCGAACACCGTGGTGATCAGTCAGGCCGCCCCCACGTACGCCCCGGCCGGACGACACCTGGTGGCCACGTCGGTGGTCGGTCCGTCGGCCCCACCCGAGTCGGCCGTACGGGCGGAACTGACCCGGCTCTACGGACGGTCCACGGCGGACTGGACGCACCTCACCACCGTCTCGATTCCCGCCGCCCTCCCGGCCGCCCCGCCCCCGCAGGGCCGACTGCGCAAGCCGGTCTCCCTCGGCGACGGCCGGTACGTCGCCGGCGACCACCGGGCCAGCCCGTCGATCCAAGGGGCGCTGGCCAGCGGCTGGGAGGCGGCCGGTGCCGTCCTGGCCGACCTGCGCGCCGCCTGAGCGCCACCCACGGCCCGAGTCGACGCCGTTGCGGGGGCACCCGACCCCGGATGCGCGCTGTTATTCTCGCGTTGCTCATCGTGTAGCCGGGGGTGTTCCACGCCGCTGCCGACATGCTGGCTGTGATCGACTGAGCGGGTTAGTATCCGGCGCACACGTCGGGGCGGTAGCTCAGCAGGTTAGAGCAGGGGACTCATAATCCCTCGGTCGCGGGTTCGAGCCCCGCCCGCCCCACCAGGCAAACGCAGGTCGGCTGATGAGGGTGTACCCATCACATCCGACCCCCGGGCCGCAACGTTCGAGCCGCGGCTGGTGCCCAGGGGATCGCGACGGGCATTCGGGCACGCCAGGACGAGTTCGTCCGATCACACCTTGAGGACGTCCACGTCGTACAGCGCTATCGACGCGTCGCGGGTGGCCAGGGTCAAATTCTCGGTGATCGCCTGCGCCACCAGCATGCGGTCGAAGGGGTCGCGGTGGTGGGGTGGCAGGCGGCCGGCGGCGATGGCATGGGTATGGGTTACCGGGAGCTGGCGGAAGCCCATCTCCCTGACCCGCTCGGCGAGGTCAGGGGGGCCTGCGAGCTTTCCTGCGCGCTGCTTGATGGTGATCTCCCACAGGGTGACGGGAGAGAGGAAGATGTCTGGCTCGTGGCGTAGTTGGTCGAGGAACTCGACGCCGAGGGTCGCATCGCCGGTGATGGCCCAGAGCGCGACGTGGGTGTCCAGCAGCAGGGTCATGCGCCGATGCCGAAGTCGGCGGCGATCTCGGCGTTGGTCTGGGGGGAGTCCCAGTCGCCTGAGAGGTCCAGTTGTCCGGCGAGGGAGCCGACCGCCGTGCGGTTGGCCCGTCGTACAAGCGGCACCACCTTCGCCACCGGGGTGCCTGCACGATCGATGATGATCTCTTCGCCGCGTTCCACCCGTTCGATGATGCGTGACAGGTGGGTCTTGGCTTCATGCATGTTGTAGTGCACGGCTTCAGCCGACATCCTTCGACCTCCTCGTCTAGCTAACAGCTTAGTCGACTCAACCCGATGGTGTCGCCGGTGTGCCGGATGGGCTGCGCAGACTGACAGGTGAACGTGCTGCATGCATGATGAATGCATGGTGGCTCTCCAGATCCGAGACGTGCCGGAAGAAGTGCGAGACGCCTTGGCGGCCCAGGCCAAGGCGCGCGGGCAGTCACTCCAGGCGTACCTCCTGGATCTGGTGGAGACGCAGGCTCGACGGCTGCGCAACACCGCCGCCCTTGATCGCTTCGTCGGCCGATCGGACGGCACCCGCTCGCTGCCGGGGGAGAGCGCCGCAGAGTTGAGCGACCAGCGTGGGCAGCGCGGACCGTGGGACAGTGCCGCGTGATCGTCGTGGACGCGTCGGTCCTGGCCGATGCCCTGGTCGACGACGGGCCGGTCGGCGACGCGGCGCGGACGGAACTGACCGGGGATCCGCACTGGGTCGCTCCAGGCCATCTTCTGGGCGAGGTCGTGTCCGTGATCAGAGGCAAGGTCCTCGGTGGGAAGCTCGGCCTTCCGCGGGCACAGGAGGTGATCGACACCCTGCCCTCGTTGGTGATCGACGAGGTCGGCGTCTCGTTGCTGGTCGACCGGATGTGGCAGCTGCGGGGCAATGTCACGGCGTACGACGCGGCCTACGTCGCGGCGGCGGAGCTGATGGCCTGTCCGCTCGTGACCGGTGATGGTCGGCTCGCCGAGGCAAGCGGCCTACGCTGCGAGATCCGACTGCTCGCGGCTCCCTGACGGCGGTTGCCCGACGATCATCGGCATCGATCCGCGACCTTGCGGGAGCAGTCGTCCATCACCTGCTCGGGGTCGCGCCCGAGGCCGGCGATGGCGACGAGGGCGGTGAAGGCGACGTCGGCGAGTTCGGCGGCGACGTCGTCCACGGTGTGGGTGACGCCCTTGCGGGGGTTCTGGCCGACGGTGCCGATCCAGGCGGCGGCGACCTCGCCCGCCTCCTCGACGATCTTGAGGATCTGGAGGGTCTGCTGTTCTCTGTCGTCGCCGTTGGTGTGGGCGAGGTGGGCGGCGAAGCGGCGGACGACGTCGTAGGTGTCTGTCATCGGTTCTCCTCGGTGTCGTCGCCGTCGAGTCGTCCACTCGTCGGTGGTGGTCCCGGGGCGCGCTGCCGCACCCCGGGGCGGCGGGTCAGGCGGGTTCGTGGGTGGCCTCGAAGACGTCGGGCTTGCAGAAGTAGAACTCGCCCCTGACCCCCTTGATCAGCCAGTCGCCGGGGGTCGCGACGTGCTCGCCTTCCAGGGTGGTGACGGTGAGTCGCCCCCAGTCCTCACCGGCGGGGCCGGTGGGTCCGCTGGTGTGCGGGTCGTAGGCCACGGCTCCGTCGGCCCATTCGACCAGGTCGTGGGCGTCTTCGGGCGCTGCCCAGAGGACGGCGTCGACCTCGACGGGCTTCTTGCGGAACTTCATGGTCTTCTCCTTCTCGTCGGTCGTCTTCGTGCGCCGCCTCGTATCGTCGTTCGGCGATCGGCAGGGCGTTTCCCCGGGCTTGCTGTCGTGGGACGGGAACGTGTCGTGACCGGCCGGGGCAGGCGGTCCGCCAGTGGTCTCATTCGGTCACCGGTTTCGGTGGGGCGGTGGGAGACCGCTGCCGCTGCTGGGCGATCCACGCCGTGCCGTCGGCCCTCGGGCGTTGCGGCCGATGTTCGCGGTCGATGCGTCCCGGCCGTATCCCGTGCCGTGTGGCGGGTGGTGTCGGCCCGCATGTCCACAGCCGTTGACAAGGATTATCGCGCTGCGCCGGAAAGGCCCCGGTGGACCGTACCGAAGAATGGTTTTCGATGTTGTCCCTCACCCCTGTGGGGCTCGGTTCGGCGGGGTCCGGGTGGTCCCTCGGGGTCGCTGTGGGAGGGGTGATGACGGATGGGTGGGCTGGTCGGACCGGGTCCGAAGGGCGGGTGCGGGGTCAGGTAACGACTTGGCAACAAGCCGAACGGGGTCCTTGTGAGAAGGTTTGTTAGCCCCCTGTACTAACCGGGTGAAGCGCATTGATACGGCGGGGTCCTCCTCGCCAGTTCCGTCGGGTCGAGCGGCGGGAGCCCCACGGCGGGACGGGGTTCCGGCCCGGGTCCGCACGGGCGAGAAGGTGTTGCCGGAGCAGGCCCGGGTGCACAACCGCGAGCTGCTGCTGCGCATGCTGTACCGGGAGGGGCCGCGCAGTCGGGCGGACCTGGCGCGACGGACCGGGCTGACGCGGGTGTCGGTCTCGGACGTGGTCAGCGATCTCCTCTCGGATCACCTCGTCCGCGAGGTGGGCATGCGGGCGGGGAGCCGACCGGGCAAGCCGGCCATGATGCTGGAGTTCAACGAGCACGCCTACCGGACCGTCGCCGTGGACCTCAGTCACTCGACGCTCTACCGGGGTGCGGTGCTCGACCTCGGTGGGGCGGTGGTGACCCGTCGGCAGGTCGAGATCGCCGGGAGCGCCGGGACCGACGCTCTGGCCAAGGTCGTGGGCCTGGTCAGGGAGTTGTGTCAGGAGGTGACAGCGCCGCTTCTCGGCATCGGCGTCGGCACCCCGGGCATCGTGGACCTGGGAGGGGTCGTCCTCAGCGCCCCCAACCTGGGGCTGAAGGACGTCAACCTCCAGTCGGTGCTGGCGGAGGAGTTCGCCTGTCCCGTGCACGTGGCGAACGATGCCAACGCGGCCGCGCTCGCCGAGCGCAGCTACGCCGAGAGCGCCGCGGACTCCCTCCTCGTCCGGGTCGGTGTCGGCGTCGGGGCGGGGCTCCTGCTCGGAGGCACACCCGTCCTGGGCAGCAGGTTCGCAGCGGGGGAGATCGGCCATGTGGTCGTGGACCCGGACAGTGACCGGTCCTGCGTCTGCGGCAAGAACGGTTGCCTGGAGACCTGGCTGTCGACCCGGCGCATCCAGGAGGACCTCTCGAAGGCTCGGACCCAGGGGGAACACGACAGGGTGCTCGCCGTGGCGGGGGAGTCCCTCGGTCGTGTGCTGGCTCCGATCGTCGCCGCCCTGAACGTCTCGGAGATCGTCCTCAGCGGTCCGCAACGGGTGCTGGAGGGGCCCCTGGCCGCAACCACCATGGAGACCATCCGGCAGCGCGCGTTGACCGAGGTCCACGGCGACATCGTGCTGCGGCTCTCCGAACTCGGCGACGACATCGTCCTGCGCGGCGCGACCGCGATGGTCATGAGTCAACAACTCGGAATCGTCTGATCCGCTGATCCGAGTCTCGTCACCCAGAGCAACGCCTGATGGCGCTGACTTTGTAGCAATAGAAGGGAACACGGTGCAGCTACCACGCACGCTGACGGCAGCGTTTGCCGTAGTCGCTCTCGCCCTCGCCGGTTGTGGCGCTGGGGGACAGGCCCAGGAAGCGGACTCGTCCCAGCTCGTCCTCGGCAACAACGGCGACGTACTGACCTGGGACCCCGCCGAGATGAAGGAGGGAGCGGTCATCCACTACGCCGAGGCCGTCTACGACCCTCTGCTGCGCAAGACCGCCGAGTCCAAGATCGAGGGCAACCTCGCAACCGAGTACGAGTACAACGACGACCTCACCGAACTCACCCTGAAGCTCCGCGAGGGCGTGACGTTCAGTGACGGTGCCACGTTCGACGGCGAGGCAGTCAAGGTCAACATCGAGGCCCGGAAGGCGGGTGCGGGCAGTGCCTCCGAGGCGGCTCGGGTGATCGAGCGCGTCGAGGTCACCGATCCGGCCACGGTGCGTCTGCACCTGAGCGAGCCGAGCCCCGGCCTGCTGGCCGCGCTGGCGACGTACCTCGGGTACATGGCCAGCCCCACGGCGCTCGCCGCCGGCGGTATCGCCACCACCCCGGTGGGCTCCGGGCCGTACCTGCTCGACGCCGGTGCCTCCGAGAAGGGCGTCAGCTACCGGTTCACCGCCCGCGAGGGCTACTGGAACCGGGAGGCGTTCCCGTTCGAGACCGTGGTGATCCGGCCGTACGAGGAGTTCACTGCCCGGTACAACGCCCTGGCCACCGGTCAGATCCAGTTCATGTACGGGACCTCCGACATGGTGCCGAAGGCCAAGTCCGACGGTCTCACTGTCAAGACGGTGCCCGGCGAGTGGCAGGGGATCATCCTCCAGGACCGTGCCGGTGAGGCCTCGGCGGCCCTCGGCGACGTACGGGTCCGGCAGGCGATCAACCACGCCCTCGACCGCAAGGCCATCCTCGACACCCACTACAGCGGGTTCGGTCAGGTCTCCACGCAGACCTTCAACCCGTCCAGCGAGGCGTGGGTGCCGGAGCTCAACGAGCGCTACCCGTACGACCCGGCGAAGGCGCGGGAGCTGCTGGCCGCGGCGGGCCACGGGAACGGATTCAAGATCAAGATTTCGTTCAGTGAGGGGTTCATGTCCCCGCTGGTGCCGATCGTCACCCAGTACCTCGGCGACGTGGGCATCACCGTCGAGCAGGTCCCCGTCAACGGCTTCGCCAACGGCGGCCTGGAGACCCTGAAGGGGCAGCCCGCCTTCATGCTCTCCTTCTCCACGAACATCCCGGCGTGGACGGACGTGCTGAACAAGCTCACCCCGACCTCGCTGTGGAACCACTTCGGGTACACCGACGAGACCGTCACCCGGCTGCTCAAGGAGATTCCCGCAGCCCAGGGCGACGAGCAGGCCGCTCTCTACAAGGAGCTGAACACCCACCTCGTGGAGCAGGCCTGGTTCGCCCCGATCGTGACGCAGGAGAACGTCTACCTGTTCAAGCCGGAGATCGACGTGACCATGCAGCAGGCGCAGCTGATGCCGAGCCTGCGGTTCTTCGCCCCGGCCAACTGATCCCCCATCCCCGGGTGGGTCGGCTCAGGGTCGACCCACCCGGGGAGTAACCCCAGGTCAGCTAGGAGGTAGCAGGCATGCTGGGCTTCATCGGCCGCCGGCTGGCCACGGGCCTGCTGTTGGCGTTCACGGTCGTGACGGGGATGTACTTCTTCCTCATGCTCACCGGCTCCGACCCCGCCCGGGGCGCGCTCGGTCTCTACGCCACCGAGGAACAGGTGGCTGTCAAGCGGGAGCAACTCGGCCTCGACCGGCCGGTCGTCACGCAGTACCTGGACTGGTTGAGCGGCGTCGTCCGGGGTGACCTGGGCATCTCGTCCGCGCAGAACGCCCGGGTCATCGACCTCATCGTGTCCCGGCTGCCGGTCACCGTGTCACTCGCGCTCGGCGCCGTCCTGGTGGCCGCGGTGCTGGGAGTCGCCCTCGGCCTGCTCGCGGCGACCCGACCCGGCCCCCTCGACCGGGTCCTCCAGGTGGTGATGGTGCTCGGGTTCAGCCTGCCGAACTTCTGGGTCGCGATCATCCTGGCCCTGACCTTCGCCGTACAGCTCGGCTGGTTCCCCGCCACCGGCTACATCCACCTGAGCGACTCACCGAGCGGGTGGCTCTGGTCCATCGTCCTACCCATCACCGCGCTGTCGATCGGCTCGATCGCCGCCATCGCCCAGCAACTCCGCAACTCCGTGATCACCGTCAACAGCCAGGCGTACGTCCGGACGCTGCGCAGCCGAGGGCTGTCGCAACGCAACATCCTGCTCGTCCACGTCCTGCGCAACGCGGCTCCGCCCGCGCTGACCATGCTCTCGTTGCAGTTCATCGCGGCGATGAGCGGCGCTGCCATCGTCGAGCGGGTGTTCGGCCTCCAGGGCATCGGAGCCGTCGCCATCAACGCCTCGGGCAACAGCGACATCCCCGTGATCATGGGCGTCCTGCTCTTCACAGTTCTCGTTGTCGTGCTCGTCAACCTGACGGTCGACATCCTCTACGCCGCGCTGAACCCGAAGGTACGGAACGCATGAGCGTCGACATGACGGCGGCCCCCGCCGGCCGCACCTCCAGAAGACTCCGCGCCTTCCTCGGCAACCCGATGGGTGTGACGGCCGGGGTCGTCCTGCTCGCCATCGTCGTCGCGAGCATCCTCGCCCCCCTCCTCGCCCCCCGCGATCCCAACCTGGTGGTGCTCGCCGAGGCACTCCGTCCGCCGAGCCTCGACCATCCACTCGGTACGGACGGCAACGGGCGCGACATCCTCAGCCGACTGCTCTACGGTGGCCGGGTCAGCCTCCAGGCCGGTGTGATCATGCTGGCCACCGCACTGCTCTGCGGGATCCCCGCGGGTCTGCTCGCCGGCTACTACGCCCGGTGGTTCGACGGGGTCTCCAGCTGGATCTTCAACATGCTCATGTCCCTGCCGGAGATCCTGATCATCATCGTGGTGATCGCCTCCCTCGGCAGCGGCCTCGCCCCCACGATGATCACTCTCGGGGTCCTGGCCTCGCCGGACATCTTCCGGCTGACCAGAAGCGCAGTGATCGGCGTACGCGAGGAGCTCTACTTCGACGCCGCCCGGGTGTCGGGCCTGTCGGACCTGCGCATCATCTTCCGTCACGTGCTCTCCGTCGTCCTGGGTCCGATCCTCGTACGGTCCTCGTTCATCTTCGGCATGGCGATCATCGTCCAGTCCGGGCTGGAGTTCCTCGGCTTCGGTGATCCGCAGCGCCCCAGCTGGGGCGGGGAACTCAGCAACGCCTTCCAGAGCTTCCAGCGGGCCCCCGAACTGGTCATCGCGCCCGGCGTCGCCATCGGCTGCACGGTCATGGCGCTCGTGCTCTTCGGGGCGGCCCTCGCCGACTCCCTCGGGGTCAGCCTCCGGACCAAGGCCAAGCGGGCGGCCCGCCCGGCCCGTACCGACGCCCCTCGGGTCGAGGAGCGGGCCGTCGACGGCGAGCCCACCTCGGACGCCCTCCTGCGGGTGGAGGACCTGGCGGTGCGGTACGTGGCCGAGGACGGCACCGCCAAGGACGTGGTACGGGGGGTGTCCCTGCAGGTGGCGCGCGGCGAGGTGCTCGGCCTGGTCGGGGAGTCCGGGTCCGGGAAGTCCCAGACGTCGTTCGCGATCCTCGGGCTCCTCCCGCCCGACGCCGTCGTCAGCGCCCGGCAGCTCTGCCTGGACGGGCAGCCCCTCATCGGGCTGCGCGACGGGGAGATGCAGAAGATCCGTGGGCGGCGGATGGCCTACGTGCCGCAGGAACCGATGTCGAACCTGGACCCGTCCTTCACCGTCGGCGCCCAGCTGACCAAGCCGATGCGACGTCAGCTCGGCCTCTCCAGGAAGGCGGCGACCGCCCGCGCCCTGGAACTGCTCGACCGCGTCGGCATCCCCGACCCCGCCCGTACCCTCGCCGCCTATCCCCACCAGCTCAGCGGCGGGATGGCACAGCGCGTCCTCATCGCGGGTGCGGTCTCCTGCGACCCCGAACTGCTCATCGCCGACGAACCGACGACCGCACTCGACGTCACGGTCCAGGCGGAGGTCCTCGAACTCCTGCGGGACCTGCAACGGGAGCGCGACATGGGTCTGATCCTCGTCACCCACAACCTGGGTGTGGTCGCCGACATCTGCGACCGGGTGGCGGTGATGCGCGACGGTGTCCTCGTCGAGCAGCGGCCGGTCGCCGACCTCTTCGCCGACCCCCGGCACGAGTACACCCGGATGCTGCTGGACTCGACCCTCGAGGACGCGCCACCCCGGCGGGAGCGCGGCGACCTTCAGGAGGTGGGGTCGTGAGCGCCCCCGACAGGCCACTGCTCGACATCAGCGACATCAACGTCGTCTACCGCGGCGCCCGCTGGCGTAGCCCGTCCTTCCACGCCCTGCACGACGTCTCCATGCAGGTCGGGGCGGGGGAGACGGTCGGCCTGGTCGGGGAGTCCGGCTCGGGGAAGACCACCCTGGGCCGGGCGGTGCTGGGCCTCGCCCCGGTCACCAGCGGAACCGTCACCTTCGACGGCGTCGACATCACCCACGCCGGTCGACGTGCCCGCCGCGCCCTCAGCCGCGACATCCAGGTCGTCTTCCAGGATCCGTACTCGTCGCTCAACCCGGCCATGTCGGTCGAGAACATCCTCGCCGAGCCGTTGCGGGCCCAGGGCGTACCCGGGGCGGAGGCCTCCGCGCGGATCGGGCAGCTGCTCGACCAGATCGGACTGGAGTCCGACGCGGGCCGACGGTACCCCCGCGAGTTCTCCGGCGGGCAGCGGCAGCGGATCGCCATCGCCCGCGCGTTGGCGCTCAAGCCCCGGCTCATCGTCTGCGACGAGCCGGTGAGCGCCCTCGACCTCTCCACCCAGGCCCGCATCCTCGACCTGCTGATCGAGGTCCAGGAGCAGACCGGGGTCGCCTACCTCTTCGTCTCCCACGACCTGTCGGTGGTCCGCTACATCTGCCACCGGGTCGCGGTCATGCTCAAGGGCCGGATCGTGGAGACCGGTGACGGCGACGTCGTCACCTCCAGACCGGAGCATCCGTACGCGAAGCGACTGCTCATGGCCTCGCCCATTCCCGACCCGGTACGTCAGGCGGAACGACGTCGCCGGTACGCGGCCCTCTCCTGATCCCCGCCGACCGGCGAAGACCGCCGACGGGGCGCAACCCCGCCACCCCAGCGGAACCCCGCCGTCCCTGTGAGGACCGCCAGCCCGCCATCCCCGAGAGAGAAGGACATCCCGTGCAGTTCGGTTTCAGTTCGTACTCCTTCTACCAGCACCTGCGTACCGGCAAGATGAGCCTCCTGGACGTCATCGACTGGATCGGTGCCAGCGACGCCACCCACATGGAGATCGCGACGGTGTCGCTGTCGCCCGAGATCTCCAACGACACCTCCACCCTCGACCAGGACCCCGGGTTCGTGAAGGAGATCAAGACCCGGGCGGCCGACCAGGGTGTGACCCTGTCGAACCTCGTCGTCCCGGCCGACCTGCTCGGCCCGGACGCCCAGAAGCACATGGAGCGGGTCAAGCGGCACATCGACGTGGCCGCCGCACTGGACATCACCCTCTTCCGGCACGACGTCGCGAAGTGGGCCCACCGGGCGAAGGACGTCGCCGACTTCGAGGCGCTGATGCCCCGGATGGTGGCGGTGTGCAAGGAGATCGCCCAGTACGCCGCCCAGTACGGGATCACCACCAGCGTGGAGAACCACGGGCTGCTGATGAACGGTGGTGAGCGGGTCCGCCGCCTCATCCACCTGGTCGACGAGCCGAACTTCAAGACCACCCTCGACGTCGGCAACTTCATGTCGGTGGACGAGAACCCGGTGGTGGCGGTCGCCGAGAACGCCCCGTACGCCAGCATCGTGCACCTGAAGGACTTCTACGTCCGCTCGCAGTTCCCGGGCGACGGCTGGCACCACACCTTCGGTGGGACCTACCTGCTCGGCTCCATCGTCGGCTACGGCGACCTGGACATGCGCCGGATCGTGCAGGGCGTCCTCGCCGCCGGGTACGACGGTTTCGTCTCCATCGAGTTCGAGGGCATCGAGGAGTGCCTGATGGCCAACACCGTCGGTCTGGCGAACACGAAGCGGCTCTTCGCCGAGGTGGGGGCGGCCAGGTGAGCAGGCTCGGTGTGGGCGTCATCGGCGTGGGAAGCATCGCGGAGATGCACCTCGCCGCGTACGCCGCCAACCCGGACGTCCACCTCGTCGGGGTGTACGACCTCAATCCCGAACGGAGTGCGCAGAAGGCCAAGACGTTCGACGTGGCCCGGGTGCACCCCACGCTCGACAGCCTGCTCGCCGACCCGGAGATCGACGCGGTGAGCATCTGCACGTGGAACGACACCCACGCGGAGATCGCCACGGCGGCCCTGGACGCCGGCAAGCACGTCCTGGTGGAGAAGCCGTTGAGCCGCACGGCGGGTGAGACCCAGGCGCTCGTGGAGGCCGTCGAGCGGAGCCGACGGCACCTGGAGGTCGGCTTCGTCAGGCGGTTCGGCTCGAACGCCCGGGTCCTCAAGTCGTTCGTGGACAACGGACTGCTGGGCGACGTCTACCACGCCCGCGCGACGAACATCCGGCGGATCGGGAACCCGGGTGGATGGTTCGCCGACCGCGCCCGGTCCGGTGGCGGGCCGCTCATCGACATCGGGGTGCACGCACTGGACCTGTGCTGGTACTTCATGGGCACCCCGAAGGCGGTGACGGTCAGCGCCGTCACCCACTCCCCGTTGGGGAACCGGGCCAACGTGACGTCCCTGTCGCGGTACAAGGTCGCTGACTACGACCCCACGCAGAGCGACGTCGAGGACTTCGCCGCAGCCCTCATCCGGTTCGACGACGGCGCGTCCCTGACCCTGGAGACGAGCTACTCCCTGCACGCCCTCGAAGACCGCCTCGAAGTGGCGGTCTTCGGTGACCGGGGTGGCGCGGAACTCGAACCGCAGCTGCGTATCGCCACCGAGATGCACGACACCGTCCTGAACGTGGGACCCCAGATCGACCACCTCTCGTTCGACTTCGCCGAGGGTTTCCGCAACGAGATCACGCACTTCGTCTCGTTGTGCCTCGGGGAGGCGGAGGCGGTGGCGCCGGTCTCCCACGGTGTCGAGGTCATGCGGATGCTCGACGGGATCTACGAGTCGGCGCGGACCGGTCGAGAAGTCCGGCTGTCCTGACATGGGTGCTGTTGCGCGTACGGTCCGGGTGGGGGTGGTGGGATGCGGCAACGTCAGTTCCCGGTACCTCGCCAACCTGGCGGGCCGGTCGGCGGTCACCGTGGTCGCCTGCGCCGACGCCGATCCGGCGCGGGCCCGGGCGCTCGGGCAGGCCCACGGGGTGCCGCAGGTGCACTCGGTCGACGCGCTGTTGGCCGCTGCGGACGTCGACCTGGTGCTCAACCTGACCCCGCCCAGGGTGCACGCCGAGGTGACCCTGCGCGCCCTGGCGCAGGGCAAGCACGTCTACACGGAGAAGCCCCTGGCCACCACCATGGCCGACGGGCACCGCATCCTGGACGCGGCCCGGGCCCGGTCGTTGTGGGTCGGCACCGCCCCGGACACCTTCCTGGGTGCCGGGGCGCGGACCTGTGCGGCCCTCCTCGCCCAGGGGGCGATCGGGACCCCGACCTCGGTGAACGCGGCCATGATGAACCCGGGTCCGGAGCGGTTCCACCCGGAGCCGGAGTTCCTGTACCAGGAGGGGGCCGGGCCGCTGTTCGACATCGGCCCGTACTACCTCTCGGTCCTGACCGCACTGATGGGTTCCGTCGTCCGGGTGGGGGCACTGGGGGCGTCGGCGCGGGCCGAGCGTGTGGTGTTGACCGGGCCGCGCGCGGGGACGACCTTCGCCGTGGAGACCCTCACCCACGTCAACAGCGTCCTGGAGTTCGCGAGCGGGGCCGTGGGCATGCTGGTGACCAGTTTCGACGTCGCGGCGACACTGACGCCGCACCTGGAGATCCATGGCACCGAGGGCACCGTCGTCGCCGCCCAGGCCAACTCCTGGGGTGGCCCGGTGCTGCTCAAGAACGCGGGTAGCGACTTCGCCGAGGTGCTCCCGGGCCCCCACGAGTCGGACGGGTTCATGGGGATGGGCCTGGTCGACATGGCCGAGGCGATCCTGGCGGGCCGTCCCCCGCAGGCGACCGGGGCACGTGGTCTGCACGTGCTGGAAGTGCTGACCGCCATCGCCTCGGCGGCTCGGGCGGGCGGCGGATTCACCACCATCGAGTCGAGGTGGGAGAGTCCCTGACGCCCGTCGCAGAGGCGCAGGGGCTCCTCGCGACGGTCGACCGGTCCGCCGGTGACCACCCGGATCGTCACCCCGGTTCGAAGAGGGAGTCCGGGGTGGCGGGGGTGATCGCCTCGGCCTGGTGCCGGGGTGGGGGAAGGTCCCGGACGACCCGCCGGGAGTGCCGGCGTACCCCCTGGTCGTCGGTCCGGGCGGTGACCGCGACGGTGACCATCCGGATCGGCTCCGGTGGGGTGGCGAAGCCCCGGCTGCCCCACCGCACCCAGATCGGTGTCCGCCCCGCCGTGGCCTCGGCGAGGAGCTTGTCGACGGTACGGCGACGGTCGGTGTGGTCGACCTCGAAGACCATCGGCGGTGCGCCGGGCCGGGCGCAGGCGACGTCGACGACGGAGTGCTGCCCGGACATCGGCGGTGGCAGGGGTACGACGCTCGCGGCGCGTCGGTAGACCCGCCACCGGTGTTCGCGGCCCCAGTCGACGATCGTGTCGACGAGCAGCGCGGTGACCTGCTCGGTGGTGCGGTCGGTGAAGGTCAGCCCGGTGAGTCGGTCGGACAGGGACGCGACCAGAACGGCGTCGTCGTCGTGGTTCGTCATGCCCGCTCTCGTGTCCTCCGGCCCGCAGGTGTGACTGTCCGGCGCGTCGGCACATGCTACGCCCCGGCGGTGGGAGGGGTCCGTGTGGCCTGTGGCCACCCCGGGCCGGGCGACCCCACAGTGGTGGCAGTCCGCCCTGGTCAGCACCGTTTCCTGGCAAAAACCCCAGCCGGGTGGTCGGTGGGACGAGAACCCCGCACGGTCATCTCTGTCGATCCCGGTTTACGACGAATTTCGTCGTTCTCAAAGAGTTGGGCGACGATTTCGTCAACTCTATGGACATGAACTGGCGTTCCTCGTACAGTCCGTGCATCTTCCGATCTCGGGATGCTGGAGAACACCACGTGAACACTGCCGCCCCGGAAGCCACCACCACGTCGGCTGCCGAACTGCACACCTCCGCCACTGTCGTGGACGGAAGTACGGTCATCGAACTCAGCGACGCCCACCTCGACCGGATCCGCCGGGGCGGGGTGACAGCGGTGAACCACACCGTCACCACGCCGTACGCGGACACCGTCACCGCCCTCCGTCAGGTGAACCGGTGCCGGCGGTGGATCGACGAGCACCCCGACGACGTGCTGCTCGCGCTCACCGTGGCCGACATCGAGCGGGCCAAGGCCGAGGGCAAGGAAGCCGTCATCTTCGGCCCGCAGGACACCGAGATGATCGGTGTCGACCTGGACCTGCTCGGCACCTTCTACGACCTGGGTGTCCGCATCCTGCAGCTGACCTACCAGCGGCAGAACCTGCTCGGTGCGGGCTGCGGCGAGGAGGTCGACCCCGGGCTCACCCACCGGGGACGGACCTTCGTCCAGGCGATGGACGAACTGGGCATCCTGGTCGACGTCTCACACTGCGGCGAACGCACCGGGCTGGACGCCATGGAGGCCTCCGCCAAGCCGGTCGTCGTCACGCACTCCTTCTGCGACGCGATGTCGCCGCACATCCGGGCCAAGTCGGACGGATACCTGCGCACCCTCGGGGAGCAGGGCGGCGTCATGGGTATCACCACCTTGTCAGGGTTCCTCTACTACCCGGACGCCCCGTCCCGGCGTCCCGACCTCACCCGCTTCGTCGAGCACGTCAGCCGCGTGGTGGAGGTGGCGGGCATCGACCACGTCGCCATCGCCACCGACTACGACGAGACGTGGACCGAGCCGATGCGGATCGCCCAGCTGAAGTCCATCGCGCAGTCGAAGTCCAAGGAGCACCAGAACCTCCTCGGCGACTTCGGCTGGAACGAGCGTCGGGCGATCGGCATGGACGACGCCTCGGACTTCCCCAATTTCACCGAGGCGTTCCTCGCCGGCGGCTTCTCGCCTGAGGACGTGACCAAGATCCTCGGTGCCAACTGGCTTCGGGTCTACGGGGAGACGTGGAAGCCGGCGTGACCTGTAAGTGCTGACAGAGACACCAGCCAAGGAGACCCATGCGATCTCGAATTCTTACCAGGGTGCTGGCGGTGGGCGTCGTCGCGGCGCTCGCGGCCGGCTGCTCCGGCGGCGAACCGCCGTCGACAAATAACGGGGACAGCGGCAACGACGGGCTGATGGGCAACGTGCGGCTGGAGGACGACGCCCAGCCGGACGGCGACCCGAAGCCCGGCGGCCGGCTCAGCATCATGATCCGCCTGGACGCCCAGGAGTTGGACCCGCACAAGATGTCGGAGACCTCGGCCTTCGTCATCAACGAGCAGATCTACGAGTCGCTGGTCCAGTCCTACCGGGGCGAGATCAAGCCGGGGATCGCCGAGTCCTGGGAGCAGAGCGAGGACGGCCAGAAGGTCACGTTCAAGCTGCGCGACAACGCGTACTTCCACAGCGGTCGCCAGGTCAACGCGGCTGACGTCAAGTACTCGATCGAGCGGATCCAGAACCCGGAGACGCGGGCCCCCCGGGCCCGCAGCTACGAGGGGATCACCGCCGTCAACGCGGTCGACGAGCGTACCGTCGAGATGACCCTCGCCACGCCGAACGCCGCCATCCTGACCCTGCTCTCCACCGCCGCGTCCTCGATCGTGGACCGGACCGTGGTCGAGGCCGAGGGCGGTCTCAACGGCAGCGTCGACGGCGGCAGCGGTCCGTTCAAGCTCGCCTCCCGGGTCACCGGCCAGGCCATCAAGCTGGACAAGCACGACCGGTACTGGGAGCCCGGCGTGCCGTACCTGGACGGGCTGGACTTCACCTTCAACCCCGACGACAACGCCCGGGCGGCCGCCGTCCGTAGCGGCACCGTCGACTTCCTCTGGCGGCCCGCGCCCGAGTTCATCGACGCCCTCAAGCGTGACGAGGGCCTGAAGTGGTACGGCGGCTCCGGCTCGCTCTCGCTGCACCTGCGCCTCAACACCTCCAAGGCCCCGTACGACGACGTCAAGGTCCGGCAGGCCGTCTTCCTGGCGCTGGACCGGCAGGAGATCCTCAACGTCGCCAACTCCGGGTTCGGCACCCCGCTCAACTCCGGCTACCTGCCTCCGGACCGGTTCGGCGCGCTGACCGAGCCGGTGTACGGCGAGCCGGACATCGAGAAGGCCAAGTCGCTGCTGGCCGAGGCGGGCTACCCCGACGGCTTCGAGGCGAAGCTGATGGTGATCGCCACCTCCGCGTTCCAGGTCCGGTCGGCCGAGGTCGAGCAGCAGCAGCTCGCCAAGATCGGCATCAAGGTGACGATCGAGTCGGTCGAGGCCACCATCGCCGACAGCCGGACCAAGTCCGGGGACTTCGACATGTACCAGTCCGGGTTCGGTCTGACCTACGACCCGGACGAGCGGTTCACCGCCAGCTTCCTGTCCGGCGGCGGCCTGAACTACGGCAACTGGAGCGACCAGGAGTACGAGGGCCTGATCGTGCAGGCCCGCTCCGAGATGGACTCCGACAAGCGCGCCGCCATCTACCAGCAGGCCGAGAAGATCCTCGCCGAGCGGGGACCGGTGGCCATGACCTTCCTCAACGCCGACTACGACGTGGTGCAGAAGGACGTCATGGGCTACCGGGGCGACGCCACCCCGACGTACCGGTTCTACAAGAACATCTGGCTCGACCGCTGACCTTGCGGTGGCGGGGGCGCCGCCCACCGGCGCCCCCGCCGGCTCTTCCGGCCACCACCTGTGACGAAAGGCAGGCCCATGACGTCCGTATCGCTGACCGAGCGCTACATCATCGCCGCTCGGCTCAAGGGCTACCTCAACAAGCACGCCGAGTCGGTGGCGCTGCTCACCGAGGCGCTGGAGCAGGACCCGGGCAGCGCTCGGCTGCTGCGCTTCCGGGGCCACCGGCGCATCTCGATCGGTGACTACACCGGCGCCGTCGAGGACCTGCGTACCGCCGCCGACCAGCTCGACAAGGTCGAGGACGAGTACGAGATGTACCAGGTCGAGGTGGAGAAGGACGTCGTCAGCCTGATCCTCGGTCGGCCCGAGCAGGTACGGCCGCAGCACCTCAGCGAGGCGATGGCCGCGCAGGACCCGGCCGCCCTCGACAGGTACCTGACCACGCTGCACACCTCGGTCTGGTACCACCTCGGCGTCGCCCAGTACCTGCTCGGTGACTTCGAGGGCTGCCTGCCCAGCTTCCGGGAGGCCGAGCGCGCCTCCCGGCACCAGGAGGGCACCGTCGCCTCGCAGGACTGGCAGTACATGGCGCTGCGCCGGCTGGGCCGCCCGGCCGAGGCCGACGAGGTGCTCGACCGGTTCCGCAAGATCGAGCTGGTCGAGGAGGACCACCTCGTCGGGTACGAGGGCCGGATGCAGCTCTACACCGGTCAGATCAGCTCGGACCAGCTGTGGGCGATGTGCGAGGGCGACGGGCTGCGTACCGTCACCCAGGGCTACGGGCTGGGCAACTGGCACTACTACAACGGCGAGATCGACAAGGCCCGTGAGGTCTTCGACGGGGTGCTGGCCACCAACGTCAAGCACGCCTTCGCCTACCTGGCCGTGAAGGCCGAGTACGACCGCAACCCGGACTTCGCCGGCACCGCGACGACCAAGGAGAACTGACACTCATGGCAATCATCCGCGCCGAGATCAGCCCCCGTGACCAGGAGACCAAGGACGCGATCATCGCGGAACTGACCGACGTCCTGGTCAAGTACGGCTCCCCCCGGGAGAACACCCACGTCCTGCTCTACGAGGTCTCGCACGACAACTGGGCCAAGGGCGGCTTGAGCTACACCAAGCGGGCGGAGCAGGCGAAGGGGTCCTCGTGACCGACGGTCCACACGTCCTGATCACCCCGAACCTCGCCGAGCTGCTGCCGCAGCTGCACGAGCGGTACCCGGACTGCCGGTTCACGGCGGTGGCCGACGACGAGCCGGCCCGCGAGGAGTACTTCGACGCCGAGGTGATCCTGCGCAGCGCGATGAACGAGGACCTCTTCGACGTGCTGCTCGACAAGTGTCAGAAGCTGCGGTGGGTGCAGATCACCGCCGCCGGTTTCGACTGGGTCGGCGGGGACGCCTGGCACCGCCGGCTCGACGAGGGACTGATCTACACCCGGTCCCCCAACTCGTACAACGTGCCGATCGCCGAGTACGTGATCGGGGCGGTGCTGCTGCACGCGCGGGCCTTTCCGGAGTACCGCGCGGCGCAGGAACGCCACGAGTGGGTCCGGGTGGTGGCCCAGGACGTCATCGGCAGCACGATGGTGGTGTTCGGCACCGGGGCGATCGGGCGGGAGGTGGCCTGGCGGGCCCGCGCGTTGGGCGTCGAGGTCATCGGCGTCAACCGGGCCGGGACCCCGGCCGAGGGGTTCGAGCGGGTGGAAGCGTACGCCGACCACCTCGCCCTGCTGCCGCAGGCCGACTCGGTGGTCCTCGCCATGCCGCTGACCAGCGAGAACCGGTACTTCTTCGACGCCGAGCGGTTCGCCGCGATGAAGGAGACAGCGGTCCTGGTCAACGTCGGTCGGGGCGCGCTCATCGCCGAGGACGCCCTGGTCGAGGCGATGCAGTCCGGACGGATCGGTGCCGCAGTGCTCGACGTGTTCGAGGAGGAACCGCTGCCGGCGGAGAACCGGCTGTGGGATCTCCCGCGCACCACGATCACCCCGCACACCTCGTTCCGGGGATCGGGCAACGTGCAGCGGCTCTACGCCGACTTCTGTGCCAACTTCGACCGCTACCGGGCCGGTGAGCAGTTGCTGGGCCTGAAGCGGCAGCCCGACCTGGGCTACTGACCGGGCACCACCACCCGACGGCGGTCCGCGTGTCCTCCCGACGCGCGGACCGCCGCCGTCTGCCACCGTCCGCCCGCGTGTGTCGTCGCGCCGCAGGGCGGACGGGTCGAAAGGAAGGGTCCCTTCCCGACGCTATGCGTTGAGAAGGGACCCTTCCTTCGTGCGGGGAGGACTAGCGCAGGAGTGCGCGGGCGGCGGTGAGGATGTCGGCGGTGCCCAGCAGGACCTGGTCGGCGGCGGGGCCGAGCGGGACGTAGCTGTCGACGCTGTTGACCCGGGCGACCGGCCCGGTGCGTCCGGCGTCGACGAGGGCGGCCACCACCGCCTCCGCGACCCCACCGCTGTGCCGGGTCTCGTCCACCACCAGGACCCGCGACGCCCCGTCGAGGGCGGCCACCAGGCTCGCCGCCGGGAGCGGGGCCAGCCACTGGAGGTCGACGACCCGGGTACGCACACCCTCGGCGGCCAGGGTGTCGGCGACCTGGAGACTCATCGGTACGCCGTTGCCGAAGGAGACCAGGGCCAGGTCGGTGCCGTCGTCACGGATGGTCCGTACCTCGCCCAGCGGGGTCGACGCCCAGTCCGCCGGTGGGGGATAGGGGGCGAGCCAGCCGCCGTCGCCGTCGGTGTGCAGGTCCCGCTGGTGGTAGAGGGCGATGGGTTCCAGGAAGACACAGACCCGTCCCTCCTGTTCGGCCAGGGCCAGGCACTGGCGCAGCAGGGCGGGGGCGGTGGCCGGGTGGGACGCCACGGCGAAGGCCAGCCCGGGGATGTCCCGCAGCACCGCCACCGAGTTGTCGTTGTGGAAGTGCCCCCCGAACCCCTTCTGGTACGCCAGTCCGGCGATCCGTACCACCATGCCGTTCTGGTAGCGCCCGGCGGAGAAGAACCGCAGCGAGGCGGCCTCGCCCCGGAGCTGGTCCTCGGCGTTGTGCAGGTACGCCAGGTACTGGATCTCCGGGATCGGCAGGGCACCGGCCAGCGCCCCGCCGAGCGCCACCCCGAGGATGGTCTGCTCGTCGAGGAGGGTGTCGAAGACCCGGTCGGCGCCGAAGGCGCGCCGCAGCCCCCGGGTGGCGCCGTACACGCCGCCCTTGCGTGCCACGTCCTCGCCGAAGACCTGGGCCTGCGGCCAGGTCAGCAGCGCGTCGTGCAGCGCCGCGTTGATCGACTGGGCCAGGGTGAGCGGACCCCGGTCCTCGGGGAGCCGACCACCGAAGAGTCGTTCCCGGTCGGTGCCGGGCCGCCGGGCCGCGGTGGCCACCTGGGCCACCCGTCGGGTGGTCAGCGGCGCGGTGACCGCAGCCGGGCTGTCCAGCCGCTGGACCCGCCCCGGCAGGGCTTGGGCCTGTTCCATCACCTGCTCGCGGGTCTCCTCGTACCGGGCGAGGACGTCGGCGGGGCCGAGGATCCCGCGCCGGGCGAGGAGGGCGGCGGTGGCCAGGATCGGGTCCCGGGCGTACTCGGTGAGGATCTCCGCCTGCGTCCGGTAGGCCAGTTCCGCGTCGGACCCGGCGTGCCCCATGAACCGTACGGTGCCCAGGTGCAGGACGGCCGGACGCCGTTCGGTGCGGACCATCCGGGCGGTCTCGACGGCGGTGGCCAGTAGCCGGGCCGGGTCGGTCCCGTCGGCGGCGACGTACTCCACGCCGGGCAGGGCCGAGAGGGTACGCGCGATCCACCCCCGGGGCGAGCGGGTGCTGATGCCGATGCCGTTGTCCTCGCAGACCAGCAGCAGCGGCAGGGGGAGGCCCTGGTGGGCGCACCAACCGGCGGCGTTCAACGCCCCGGCGGCGGTGGAGTGGTTGGCCGAGGCGTCACCGAAGCTTGCGACGACCAGGGCGTCGGCCGGGTACCCGGTGTTCCCACCCGGTACGCCCCGGCCGAGGGCGAAGGCCATGCCCAGGGCGCGGGGGAGGTGGGAGGCGATGGTGGAGGTCTGCGGGACGATGTTGAGTTCCCGGTGGCCGAAGACCTTGTGTCGGCCGCCGGAGATCGGGTCGTACCGGGACGCGGCGGCCGAGTGCAGCACGTCGGCGACCGGGGTGGTGCCGGGGACCTGTCCGGCGCGGGCGGCGTAGAAGCCACCGGAGCGGTAGTGCAGTAGGGCGGGGTCGGTGGGGCGCAGTGCCAGGGCTACCGCGGCGTTGCTCTCGTGGCCGCTGGACCCGATGGTGTAGAACCCCTCCCGTTGCGACTGCAACCAGCGCAGTGCCAGGTCGAGGTGTCGGCTCTGCAACTGGGCGTCCAGGTAGGCCAGGAGCAGCCCGGGGTCGACGTCGACCTCCGGGCTGGGCTCGGCCGGCACCTGACGGCCCGTGGACCATTCGGTGAGCCGGCGGACCAGGTGCTCGTCGACGGTTTCCACGGTGGTGCTCCTTGCCGGTAGTCGACCGGACCGGCGCGTGGTTCGACGCCGGTCCGGTCGCGGGTGGTGGCCCGGTTCGTGGCCGGTGCGGTCGCCGGCCGTACGGGGGGTCGGGCTGGTCGTGGTGTCGGTCAGCGGCTGGACCTGCCGCGCAGGCGGGGGTCCAGGGCGTCACGCAGGGTGTCGCCCAGCAGGTTGAAGCCGAGAACGGTGATCATGATGCAGATGCCGGGCACGACCGAGGGCCAGACCGAGATCTCCATGAAGGACTTCCCGTTGGACAGCATCGAGCCCCAGGACGGCTGCGGGGGCTGGACGCCGAGCCCGAGGTAGCCCAGGGACGCCTCGATCAGGATCGCGTACGCCAGGCTGGTGGTGAACTGCACCGCGATCGGGGCGATGGAGTTGGGCAGGATGTACTTGAGGATGAGCCGGGTGTTGCTCAGTCCGACCGCCTGCCCCGACTCGACGTACGGCTCGCGCCGGATGCTCATCGCGGTGCCCCGCACGATCCGGGCGAAGCTGGGGATGAAGACGATGACCAGGGCGAGGATGAGGTTCTCGGTGCCCGGACCCCGGGCGGCCACCACGGCGAGGGCGAGCAGCAGGGTGGGGAACGAGAACATGATGTCGGTGGCCGGGGTGATGATCGCGTCGAGGAAGCCCCGGTAGAAACCGGCGAGCAGCCCGAGCAGGACGCCGATCGCCCCGGCGCAGGTCACCACGATCAGGCTGACGGTCAACGAGGTGCGGGCGCCGTAGAGTGCCCGGCTGAGCAGGTCCCGTCCGGCCTCGTCGGCACCGAGCAGGAACGTTCCGCTGGGCGAGGCGAGGCGCTGGTTGGACATCGCGGTCGGGTCGTACGGCGCGATGAGCGGGGCGAGGACCGCAGCCCCGGTCATCAGGACCACGATGACCAGGCCGATCGCACCGACCCGGTCCCGCATGATCTGCCGGAGCACCTGGGCGGTACGGCGACCGGCCCGGGCCAGGGGTTCCTGTGCCCGACGCCGGGTGGGGCGGTCGGGGGCGACTTCAGTGACCACTGCGCAACCTCGGATCCAGGTAGGTGTACAGGAGATCGACGACGAGGTTGACCACCACGTAGAAGAAGGCCAGGAAGAGCAGGGTGCCCTGGACCACCGGGTAGTCGCGTTGGCTGATCCCTCGGATGACCATCGTGCCCAGGCCCGGCCAGGCGAAGACCTGCTCGACGATGACTGTCCCACCGAGCAGGGCGCCGGCCTGGATGCCGATGACGGTGACCACCGGGATCAACGAGTTGCGCAGCGCGTGCCGGGCGACAACGACCCGTTCGGCGAGCCCCTTGGCCCGTGCGGTCCGCACGTAGTCCTGGTTGAGGACCTCCAGCATGCTGGAGCGGGTCATCCGCATGCTGATGGCGGCGAGGCTGGCGCCGAGGGTGACGGCGGGCAGGAGCAGGTACTTCAGGCTGCCCCAGAAGCCCTCTCCCTCACCCGCGCCCTGCGAGGGCAGCCAGCCCAGCGAGACCGAGAAGACGTAGACCAGCAGGATGCCGAGCCAGAAGTTCGGCAGGGAGAGCCCGATCAGGGAGCCGATCCGGGTGCCCGCGTCGAGCAGCCCGTTGCGCTTGGTGGCGCTGACGACGCCGAGCGGGATCGAGATGAGGATCGAGACCACCAGCGCCGAGACCGCCAGGAGCAGTGTCGACGGGAAGCGCTGCATGATCTCTTCGAGGACCGGCTGGCCGGTCCGCATGGAGGTGCCCAGGTCTCCCTGGAGAAGGGCGCCGAGCCAGCGCAGGAACTGCTCGTGCACGGGCATGTCCAGCCCGAAGTAGCGGCGTAACTCGGCCTCGACAGCCGGGTCTCCGAAATCCTGGCCCATGATCGAACTGATCACGTCACCGGGGATCATGCGGATGACGAGGAACGAGATCACGGAGATCCCGAACAGGACCGGTACCACCGACAACAGGCGGATCAGCGTCATGCGTAGCACGGGCTCGGCTCCCTGTTCAGGTCAGGCCCCGGATCCGGGCACGCCGGACGCCGGTCCTGTCTCTACTGTGGACTCCTCATCACTGGTGGCGATGTCGCGGGCCCATTCGTGGGCTCGCTTCGCCACCCGCAGCACCATCACCGACCGGCTCTCCATCACCCCGTCGAGGTGGCCGAGCCGCTCCGTCCAGAACGTCCGCATGGCGTTGCTGGAGGCGAAGTAGCCGACGGCGATGATGTCGAACTGTCCGGTCACGTGGTAGACGTACGAGATCTCCGGCATGCCGGCCAGCTTCTCGATCAGCTGTTCGGTGGCGCCGGGGGCGCTCTGGATCTCGAACAGGGTGTGCACCGGGCGCCCCATGAAGCCTGCGCTGGGGATCACCGCGTAGTGCACCTGACCGTCTGTGATCAGTCGTTCGAGTCGCCGCCGGACGGATCCCTCGGAAAGACCGACCTTCGCCGCGAGTGCGACATTTGTCTGTCGGGGGTCCTGGACCAGCTCCCGGATGATGCTGCGATCTTTTTCGATCGAGCTCTTGGATGCCATCTCACTCCAACTGACTGGGTGACGTAATTCGTCGCTGCCGGGAGCCTAGACGACGAACATCGTCTGTGCAACACTCCTGGTTGACGAATGGCGGCGTTAAGGTGAACTAAAACTGGGGGGCTCGATGGCCTTGTTGGAGGTACGGGACCTACGGACGGAGTTCCGCGCTGCCCGAGGTTCGGTGACCGCTGTGGACGGTGTCTCGTTCACCGTCGACGCGGGCGAGATGGTGGCGTTGGTGGGGGAGTCCGGCTGCGGCAAGTCCGCGACCGCGCAGTCCATCATGGGCCTGATCGTGCCGCCCGCCGGTCAGGTCACCGGCGGACAGGTGCTGTTCGAGGGGCGGGACCTGCTGCGGCTGCGCCCCCGGGAGCTGCGGGCCGTCCGGGGCAAGCGGATGGCGATGATCTTCCAGGACCCGATGACCTCGCTGAACCCGGTGCTGACCATCGGCAGGCAGCTCACCGAGGCCCTGGAACTGCACCTCGGACTGAGCCGCCGGGCCGCCCGGACCCGCGCCGTGGAGCTGCTGGACATGGTCCGCATCCCGGCCGCCGAGACCCGGCTCGGGGCGTACCCCCACCAGCTCTCCGGCGGGATGCGGCAACGCGTGATGATCGCGATGGCGCTCTCCTGCGACCCGCAGCTGATCCTCGCCGACGAGATCACCACCGCCCTCGACGTCACCATCCAGGCGCAGATCCTGGAACTCCTGCGCGACCTGGCCAAGCAGACCCAGACGGCGCTCCTGTTCATCACCCACGACCTCGGGGTCGTGGCCGGGATGGCCGAACGGGTCAACGTCATGTACGCCGGCCAGATCGTCGAACGGGCCGAGACGGTGGACCTGTTCCACCGCCCCCAGATGCCCTACACCTGGGGGCTGCTCGGCTCGGTGCCCCGACTGGACCTGGCCCGGGGCGGGAAGCTCCGGCCGATCGCCGGACGCCCGCCGGAGCTGACCGAGATCCCCGTCGGCTGCCGATTCGGGCCACGCTGCGTACACGCCCGTGACCTGTGCCGCGAGACCCCACCCGAGCTCACCACGGTTCGCGAGACCCCCGACCGGGGGCAGCTGACCCGCTGCTGGGGCACCGGCCCCACCGAGCAGGGCGGCTGGCTCTCCACCCAGGACCGGCACGTCGACCCCACGACGGCCCAGGACCGGCACGTCGACTCCACGACGGAGGGAAGCTGATGCCCGACACCCCCGCCCCCGCCGCCGTACTCCCGGAGACCGACGCGCCCACCGACAGCCTGCTGCGGGTCCGCGACCTGGCGGTCGACTTCAAGGTCCCGGTACGCGGCTCGCTGCGCGCCGGACGCCTGCGCGCGGTCTCCGGGGTCAACCTGGACATCCGACGCGGCGAGATCCTCGGCGTGGTGGGGGAGTCCGGCTGCGGCAAGTCCACCACCGGCCGGGCCATCCTCCAACTGCTCAAGCCCAGCGTCGGGTCGGTGAACTTCGACGGCACCGAACTGACCACCCTGAGCCGCCCCCGGATGCGCGGGATGCGCCGCCGGATGCAGATGATCTTCCAGGATCCGTACGCCTCGCTGAACCCCCGGATGAGCATCGGCGAGCTGATCGAGGAACCCCTGCTGGTCCACACCGACCTCTCCGGCGCCGGTCGGCGGGCCAAGGCGTTGGACACCATGCAGCTGGTCGGGCTCAGCCCGCAGTGGCACGACCGCTACCCGCACGAGTTCTCCGGTGGCCAGCGCCAACGGGTCGGGATCGCCCGTGCCCTGGTCAGTAGCCCGGAGTTCGTGGTCGCCGACGAGCCGGTCTCCGCCCTCGACGTCTCCGTCCAGGCGCAGATCGTCAACCTGCTCGAAGAGCTCCAGGACGACCTCGGGCTGACCATGATGTTCATCGCGCACGACCTGGCGGTGGTCCGGCACCTCTGCGACCGGATCGCTGTGATGTACCTCGGCACCGTGGTCGAGGTCGGCGAGTGCGAGAGCATGTACACCCGGCCCCGGCACCCGTACACCCAGGCCCTGCTGTCGGCGGTGCCGATCCCCGACCCCCTGGTCGAGGTGGAGCGCAACCGCCGGATCCTCACCGGGGACGTTCCGAGCCCGCTCAACCCGCCGTCGGGGTGCCGGTTCCGGACCCGCTGCTGGAAGGCCCAGGACGTCTGCGCCACGCAGGAGCCGCAGCTCACCACCGCCGCCGACGGCAACCAGGTGGCCTGCCACTTCCCGGAGAACACCGACGGGCAGGACCAGCCCGTCCCCGCCACCGCCGGTGAGCGGTGACCATGTCCGTACCGCAGCATCTGAACCTGGTCGACGGCGAGTGGGTCGACGGCGAACGCCGACCCAACACCAACCCGGCCCGCCCCGACGAGATGGTCAGCGAGTACGCCCAGGCCGACCCGGGCACCGTCCGGACCGCGATCGAGGCCGCCCGGGTGGCCCAGCCCGGATGGGCCCGGCAGCCCGTCGCGGAGCGGATGGGGCTGCTCGACCGGATCGGCACCGCCATCCTGGCCCGGGTCGAGGAACTCGCCGTCCTGCTCGCCCGGGAGGAGGGCAAACTCCTCGCCGAGGCCCGGGGGGAGGTCACCCGCGCCGGGCAGACCTTCCGGTACTACGCCCACCAGCTCCTGCAACCCGCCGGTGAGGTGTACGCCTCCACCCGCCCCGACGTCCACGCCGAGGTACGCCGCCGCCCGCTGGGCGTGGTCGGGGTCATCACCCCCTGGAACTACCCGCTGGCCATCCCGGCGTGGAAGGTCGCACCGGCCCTGGCGTACGGCAACACGGTGGTCCTCAAACCCGCCGACCTGGTCCCCGCCTCGGCCGGGGAACTGGCCCGGATCGTCGTCGACGCCGGTGCCCCGTCCGGGGTGTTCAACATGGTCCTCGGCGAGGGTCGGGTCGTGGGGGAGGAACTGCTCACCTCGACGGCTGTCGACGGGATCTCGTTCACCGGCGGCACCACCACCGGTGCCCACGTCGCCAGACAGTGCATCGAGCACGGCAACAAGCGGTTCCAGCTGGAGATGGGTGGCAAGAACCCCCTGGTCGTCCTGGACGACGCCGACCTGGACGTGGCGGTGGCCTGTGCCCTCGACGGCAGCTTCTTCAGCACCGGCCAGCGCTGCACCGCCTCCAGCCGGCTGATCGTGCAGGCCGGGATCCACGACCGGTTCGTGGCGGCCCTCGCGGCGGCCACCGACGCGCTGCGGGTCGGCGACCCGCTCGACCCGGACAGTCAACTCGGCCCGGTCGCCAGCTCCGGCCAGCTGCGGCAGAACCTCGACTACGTCCGGGTCGGCGTCGACGAGGGGGCCACCGTCGTGGCCGGCGGAACCCACCGACCCGAGGACGGACAGTTCATGCGCCCCACCCTGCTCACCGGCGCCCGCAACGACATGCGGGTGGCCCGGGAGGAGATCTTCGGCCCGGTCAGCTGCGTGGTCCGGGTCGACGACCTGGACGAGGCGGTCGACGTCGCCAACGACACCCGGTACGGGCTCTCCGCCGGGATCGTCACCACCTCCCTACGGGCGGCGGAACGGTTCAAACGAGACGCCCGGGCCGGGATCGTCTCGGTCAACCTGCCCACCGCCGGTACCGAACTGCACCTGCCGTTCGGCGGGACCGGTGCCTCCAACCACGGCCCCCGGGAGCAGGGCGGATACGCCCGGGACTTCTACACGGTGCCGGTCACCTGCTACACCGGCTGGTGAGCGCCGTGTCGACCCCGAAGATCCTGCTCACCGAACCCATCGCCGCCGCCGGGCTGGACCTGCTGCGGGCGGCCGGTGACGTCCACGTCGCCCACGCCACCGACCCGGCGACCCTGGCCGAGCCGCTGGCCACCGCCGACGCCCTCGTGGTGCGCTCCTCCCCGGTCACCGCCGCGATGCTGGAGGCCGCACCCCGGCTCAAGGTGGTCGGTCGGCACGGCGCCGGACTCGACGGCATCGACCTGGCCGCCGCCGACCGGCTCGGCATCCCGGTGGTCGGCACCCCCGGTGCCAACGCCGAGTCCGTCGCCGAGTTCGTCGTCCTCGCCGCCCTGACCCTGGCCCGGCAGGCCCCACCCGCCGTCGCGGCGCTCGCCCGGGGGGACTTCCCGCCCGGTCGGTCGTTGCCCTCGTCGGTGGTCGCCGCCGGTCTGACCGGGACCATGCTCACCGGCCGTACCCTCGGGCTGGTCGGGCTCGGCGCGATCGGCCGGGGGGTGGCCGCCCGGGCCCGGGCACTCGGCATGACGGTCATCGCGTACGACGTCGCCGCGCCCACCCCGCCCGAGGGGGTCCGCCTGGTCGACCTGGACACCCTGCTCGACAGCGCCGACGTGGTGAGCCTGCACGTGCCGCAGACCCCGGCGACCACCGGACTGATCGGACCCGCCGCCCTGACCCGGATGCGCCCGCACGCCCTGCTGGTCAACACCGCCCGGGCCGGGGTGGTGGACACTGGAGCGGTCCTCGACGCCCTCGACGCCGGCCGGCTGCGCGGGTACGCCGTCGACGTGTTCCACCCCGAACCGCCCGACCCCACCCACCCGCTCCTGCACCACCCGAGGGTCTTCGCCACCCCGCACATGGCGGCGATGACCCACGACGCGCTCGACGCCATGGCCGTCGCCGTGGCACGTGGCGTGCTCGCGCACCTCACCGCACCGGAAGGAACCCGACCGTGACCCTGTCCGTACCCGCCTCCACCCTCGACTACTTCGGGATCGGCGGGCTCGTCGACGACGACACCCGGGAACTCCAGGCCGCCGTCCGGGGCTTCGTGGACCGGCGGATCCGCCCGAACATCGCCACCTGGTACGAGGAGGGGAAGCTGCCCGCCCGGGAACTGGCCCGGGAACTGGGTGAACTCGGCGTACTCGGCATGCACCTGGAGGGGTACGGCTGCGCCGGCACCTCCGCCACCGCGTACGGCCTGGCCTGCTTCGAGTTGGAGGCGGGCGACTCGGGGCTGCGGTCGCTGGTCTCGGTGCAGGGCTCCCTGGCCATGTACGCCATCTGGCGGTTCGGTTCCGAGGAGCAGAAGCAGCAGTGGCTGCCCCGGATGGCATCCGGTGAGGCGATCGGCTGTTTCGGACTGACCGAGCCCGACTTCGGCTCGGACCCGGGCGGGATGCGGACCCGGGCCCGCCGTGACGGCGGGGACTGGGTCCTCAACGGCACCAAGATGTGGATCACCAACGGGTCGATCGCGGACGTCGCCGTGGTGTGGGCCCACACCGACGAGGGGGTCCGGGGGTTCCTGGTCCCCGCCGGCACCCCGGGGTTCACCGCCCCGGAGATCACCCGCAAGCAGTCGCTGCGCGCCTCGGTCACCTCCGAGCTGGTCCTCGACGACGTCCGGCTGCCCGCCGACGCGCTGCTGCCCGAGGCGGCCGGACTCTCCGGTCCGCTCTCCTGCCTCAACGAGGCCCGGTTCGGCATCGTCTTCGGTGCCCTCGGCGCGGCCGACGACTGCCTGCAGACCACCATCGGGTACGCCCGCACCCGGCAGATCTTCGACCGGCCACTGGCCGCGTACCAGGCCACCCAGCTCAAGCTCGCCGACATGGGTCTGGAGTTGGGCAAGGGGATGCTGCTCGCGCTGCACCTGGGGGCGGCCAAGGACGCCGGCACCCTGGACCACCGGCAGATCAGCCTCGGCAAGCTCAACAGCGTCCGGGAGGCCATCGCGATCGCCCGCGAGTGCCGGACGATCCTCGGCGCGGCCGGGATCACCCTCGACTACCCGATCATCAGGCACGCGGCGAACCTGGAGTCCGTGCTCACCTACGAGGGCACCTCCGAGGTGCACCAGCTCATCATCGGTCAGACCCTGACGGGGCACGCCGCCTTCCGCTGACAGCGCCCGGCACCACACCCCCTGGTCACGCAGAGTGCCAGGGGGTGTCTGCTGTGGTCTGACGGGCGGGATGCGGCCGACGCCGGACCGAGGCGCGAATGGGGATTTCCCCTGACCCATTTTCCCTGCTCAGAATGGTCTCGGGCGGCGTTCGCGAGGATGGCTCGTGGCATGCTTCCACTACGAATTCGGACATATCGCTTCGTCGCTTGTCGGTGACCATGAGTAGTTTCGGGGTATCGCCGGCGTCGATGTCCCTGGTTCGGTCGGGTGGTTCGTGGTGGGGGTGTCCGGCGTTCGCAAAGGGTCGCCGTCCGGCCGGCGGTGTCGCCAGAGGGTGTGGGATGACACGGGCACCGGCGCAGTTGTTGGCTGTGCGCAGCCTGCTGCTGCGGTATCTGAACACGGATCCGGATGTGGTGCGGGACGACGATCTGGAACCGGCGGAGGTCGGGATCGTGGGGGACGCGTCGCATCGGGGTGGTTATCACTGTGGTGCGGATCGGGTGGTGACCAACGACTACTCGGTGGTGGAGTCGCCGCGGGATCGTAACGGGTTGACCCTGGACGCGTCGGCGTTGGACGTGGGGTGGTTCTCGGTGCGCTCGGGTGGGGCGACGCACAGTCTGCGGTCGTTCTCGGTGTGGTGTGTGGCGCAGTGTGTGGCCGGGACGGCGGACAGTCGCGACATTCGGGAGATCATCTATTCGCCGGACGGGCGGGTGGTACGGCGGTGGGATCGTCTCGGTCGTCGGTCCAGCGGGGACAACTCACACCTGTGGCACACCCACTTCAGTTTCTTTCGTGACTCGACCAAGGCGGGCCGGGACCAGCGTCCGCTGTTCCGCCGTTACCTGACCACCATCGGACTCATCCAGGAGGACGACATGCCCACCGCAGCCGAGGTAGCCAAGTACCTGATGGAGCAGTACCGGACCCCGGACGGCCGTACCCTGGCCGGCAGCCTGGACGCGCTCCTTCGTCCCGACGGCGGCAACGCGCTGGGACGGCAGGTGACCAGATCCGACACCGTCCCGGCCGCCCGGCCGCCGTACCACAACAGCGACTACGGGGATCCTGCCAAACCCGGGGACGGCAACAAGGAGTGGACGGTCGGCTACTCCCTCCAGACCATCACCAGACCGGGCGGGCCACCCGGTCGCAGGTCGCCGAGGTGCTGGCCCTCCTCGCCCAGATGGACGGTCGGGATCCGGTGGACGGACCGGCCATCATCAGCGGAGTGCTCGCCGGGTTGACGCCGGAGGCGATCGCGGCGGCGATCCCCACCGACCTGGCCGAGCAGGTCGCCGACGAACTCGGCCGCCGCTTCTCCGGCGGCACCCGCCGGGCCGCCTGACCGTACCGGCGTGGCATCCGTCAACCCCGTGGGAGGGTCGATGCAATCCTCGTTCCCCCTGTCCCAGCCCGAACCGTCCGACGTCACCCGAACGGCGGCGGCACGTCGCCCCGTAGCCCCACCGACCCGACGTCCCCGGCGGCGCCGTCGGACCCGGGGCCTGTTCGCCGTCGCCCTGGTCGGTGCCCTCGCCGTCACCGGAGCCGCCCCGACCCCGCCGGCGGGTGCGGCCGAGAACCCGTACCAGCGTGGCCCGGAGCCGACGGCGGCGAGCATCGCCGCCACCCGTGGCCCCTTCGCGGTCGCCGAGGTGACGGTGTCGTCCCTCCAGGTCAGCGGCTTCGGTGGCGGGACCGTCTACTACCCGACCAGCACCAGCGAGGGCACCTTCGGTGCGGTGGCGATCGCCCCCGGCTACACCGCAGGGCGGTCGACGATGGCCTGGCTCGGACCCCGCCTGGCCTCGCAGGGCTTCGTCGTGTTCAACATCGACACCCTCAGCCGGTACGACCAGCCGAGCAGCCGGGCCCGGCAGCTCCTGGCCGCCCTCGACCACCTGACCCGGCAGAGTCCGGTACGCGACCGGCTGGACCCGGACCGGCTGGCCGTGATGGGCCACTCGATGGGTGGCGGAGGCGCCCTGGAAGCGGCCGACTCCCGGCCCGGCCTGCGGGCGGCCGTCCCGTTGACCCCGTGGCACCTGACCAAGGGGTGGTCCGGCGTTCGGGTCCCCACCCTCGTCGTCGGAGCGGAGTCCGACACGGTGGCCCCGGTCAGGTCCCACGCCGAGCTGTTCTACGAGAGTCTGGGTGCCGGTGTCGACAAGGCGTACCTGGAGTTGAACGCCGCCAGCCACTTCGCCCCGAACTCGCCGAACACCACCATCGCCTCGTTCGGCATCTCCTGGCTGAAGCGTTTCGTCGACGACGACACCCGGTACGAGAAGTTCCTCTGCCCCCCGCCCCGCCCCGGTACGCAGATCGAGGAGTACCGGGACAGCTGCCCGCACTCCTCCTGACCGACCCGTGACCCCGGCCGACGGGCTGACCCCGTCGACCGGGGTCACGGCGTGAACGGGGGCCGGAGCACTCCCGGCCGCCCCGAGCGTCGTCACCACCCACGTCGTCGCCTCGGTCCTCGGATGCCGTACGGGTTCCTGTTGAACCATCGGGACCCCCGTTCGTAGAAGGGGGCCGGGACGGCAGGATGTGTGTGAACCGAGGGTGTGTGGAAGGCGATGGTGTTGATGCGGCGAGCCTTGGCTTCGGTGCTGCTGCTGATCGGGATGGTGCTGGCCATGGCGGCCGCACCGGCCGGTGCAGCCCCTGCCGAGACCGGCAGTACTACGTTGTCGGGCCGGTGGTGGATGGTCAGCGGGAGTATCTCTACGCCATCGCCCTGAAGACCCTCGGTAACGGCAACCGGTTCCGGGAGATCGTCCAGCTCAACGAGGGACGGACGCAGCCGGACGGGGAGACCTTCACCGACGGACTGGTGCTCAACCCGGGTTGGCTGCTCGTGCTCCCCGAGGACGCCGAGGGCTCCGGGGTACGCAGTGGACGGCTACCCGGCGGTGCCCCCTCACCTCGGCCGAGCCCGAGCAGCGCGCCTCCCAGCCCCTCGCCGAGCCCTTCGCCGAGCCCGTCACCGAGCGTCGCTCCCACCACGGCGCCCCCCAGTTCGGCGGCCGCGCCCCGCCGCCACCCGCGACGCCGGCTTCGGCCCCGGCCCCGGCGCCGACCCAGGTCGGTGCCCGGCCCCCGGCGGCCCAGGACCCGGTCGACCCGCTGTTGATCCGGGTCGGTGCCGGTCTGATGGCAGTGGTGTTCGCCGTGGCGGCCCTGCTGTTGCTGCGCCGGGGTGGCCGCCGGGGCAAGCTGGTCCTGGAGGACCACGGCCCCTGGCCGCCGGAGCGGCACCACACCCCCACCCCTGACCAGCGCAACGCTGCCGAGAAGACCACTGTGGTCCGTCAGGCCCTGCCGCCGACCGCCCCGGCAGAGCGGGACGGCGCGTCGGCGTCGTCGACCGCCTCGCGTCGTTCGGCACCGCAACCACCGCCACCCCCGGTCGGGGACGGGACGCCACTGGACGACGACCTCCGCTACGACGACGACCTCCGCTACGACGACGATCTCCGGGACGGGGACGACTCCCGCTACGACGACGACCCGCGCTACGACGACTCGCGGCACGGGGACCCGCGCTACGACGACTCCCGTGACGGGGACTCCCGCTACGACAGGGACTCCCGTCACGACGGTGACTCCCGCTTCGACGAGGGCTCCCGCTTCGACGACGACCCGCGCTACGACGACTCCCGGCACGGGGACCCGCGCTACGACGACTCCCGCTACGGGGACGCCGGTGACGACGAGGACTCCCGCGACGGCGACGGTTCCCGGTACGAGGAGGTGCCGGTCAGCGCCTCGACTGCCCAGTCGTCCGCCCCGCCGCGCCCCCCAGCCCCGCGTCGGCCGGGTTCCCCGCCGCCGCCACCTGCCCGGTCCGACGGCCCACGGCGCGGCGCGGCGCCCGCCGCCCCGCCGCCCCGGCCGCCTTCGGCGACGAACCGTTCGGCTGCGCCCGCCGCGCCGCAGCGATCCGCCCCGCCGCCGCCCCCGCCGAAGCCACCGGCACCCTCGGCCGGACCCCGTCGACCGGACGCCACCTCCCGTCCCGGCCCGTCGGGCGATCCGCGTCCGGCCCCGTCGGGTGAGAGGCGGCCCGACACGTCCGAGTCGCGTCCGGGGCAACCACGTGAGCCGCGTCCGGTCGGTCGGGGCGAGGAGCCGCGACGGCCGGGCACCCCGGGTGAGGGGGCCCGTCGGCCCGCAGCGCCCGGTCAGGGACCACGCCCGGCCGGGCCGCCGACGGGGCAGCCCCGGCGCCCCGAGGCGCGGACGGCGCAGCCGGCTCCACCGTCGGGTGACGAGTCGGCGGTCGGGCGGCCCGTACCCGAGGAGACCCGGACCCCCGCGACGAAGCGCGAGGCCACAGCGGACGGTGCCGCGCCACCGAAGGGGCCGGGTCGGGCCCCGCGGTCGGCGGAGTCCGCTGACCGCCCCGCCCCGCCGCGACCCCCGCAGCCTGCCGTCGCTTCGTCGGACCCCCGCCCGACCGGCACCGGTCCGCAGGCGTCCCCGCAGGAGCCCACCGACCGGCCCTCGACGGCCCGGACGGGACAGCAGGCCGCCGACCGGCGGCCCGACGGAGACCGGCGGACCGACGCCGAGGAGACCGGTACCGAACCACTGACGACGGCGCCGGTCGTCGGAGCCCTCTCCACCTCGGCGTCGGACGACGAGCCGAGGGCCGGGCGGTCCCGTCCCGAGCCCGGGACCTCGGGGTCGATCGGCCGACCGACCGACGAGGCACGCGACACCGAGCCGCGCGACGAGGACTCGCCGAACGACCACCGGGCGGACCGGCGGCGGATCGACGACGCCCCGGACGACGACCGGGCGGACCGGCGGTGGCACGACGACGACCCGGACGACGACGAGACGGGCGGGTCCCCGTCGGACGACGACTCGGCCCGTTCGTCGGCCGAACCCCACCGCGCACCCCCGCCCCCGCCCCGGCCTGCGGCCACCGGGCACGCCGCCCCGTCGACCTCCCGGCCGTCCGAGCCGCCCCGCCCGGCCCAGCGCCCGGCCCAGCGCCCGGCCCAGCGCCCGGCCCCGGTGCCACCGGCCAGGACCGCGCCCCCCGTGGGGAAACCCCGCAACGGTACGGACGTCGTTCCGGCCCGACGGCCCGGTCCGGGCGGCGATCCTCGCCCCACCCCGGCGGCGGAGCCGTCGCCGGACGGCCCGGCCCGGGAGGTCCGCGCCCCGAGGAAGCCGGTACCCGCCGGATCGACGGCCGGGGCACCACGAACGGCGATGCGGACCGGTCCCGCCCAGACGGAGCAGGACGGACCCCGCCCGACGGTGCCGGCCGAGGGTGAGGTGCCGTACCTCAACGCCGAACTGGCCACCGAGGTCGGGTCGATCCGGATCCGGTTGGTCGGCGTGGCGGCCGGGCGGGGCGCACCCGCGTACGCCTGGCTCGGCGACGGGGAGAAGGCCCCGGCGGCGACCCTGCCGCTGGTGCTGGGTCACCAGGGCCCCTGGCGGTTGCACGTCGACCTCAGCCGGGCCCCGGACGTGCTCACCCTGGTCGGCCCCCGCGAGGCCTCCCGGCGGACGGCCGCGCTGTTCGTCAGGCAGCTGCGCCGGGCCGGCATCGGGGTGGCGGTGGTCGGCGACGTGCTCAAGGGCGAGAACCTCGACGGGGTACGAAATCTCGACGACCTGCCCGCGCCGCCGGCCCCGGGCGACGACCTCCCGGAGCCGTACGTCGTGATCACCGGTGCCCTGGCCGCCGGTGCGATGGCCGACGCGCGCAAGCTCGCCGGGGCCACCGGGGGCCGGTGTGTGCCGATGGTGATCGGTCCGGTACCCGGTGGCCGGTGGTCGATTCAGCTGGACCCGGAGGGGCCGGGGCGTACGGGCGACTGAATCCGGCCGACGGTGCTTGGCAGCGGACCGGGAACGACATCCGGGATCTTCTGCCAGGCACCGCCCTGGGCCCGGTAGACCCGGCTCACCTTGATCCGGTCGTACGAGCGGCTGCCGAGGATCAGGTCGATTCCGGCCCGGTGCAGCCGGTCCGCCCGGGTCCGCACCTGCCGTAGTGGAGACAGCGCTTCGTTCGTGGCGCGGACGTCCACAGTCCGTCCCCGGGGCACCCGTACCTCGACGAGCAACCGGTTCGGCCGAGGCGTCGGCTGCTTGCGGTGCAGCCGCAGCCACCCCCGGGGCAGTCGACGCGCCCTCATCGGCAGCAGCACGTACGCCCGGCGGGTGCCGAACCCGGGCCACCGGAGTACGTCGTTCGGCAGCCCCGCCACCGAACGCGGGGTGGGGTCGCACCGGATCCGGAGTCTGTTGCCGGACGCCTCGTCGGTGGGCAGGAGCTTGCCGTAGCCCTCGGCCCGGAAGGTGCCGACCAGGCTGACCCGGTCGAGTCGGGCGGCGGGCAGCAGGTAGGTGTCGGGGGTGCCGAGCAGGTACTGGAAACGGGCCGGTACGTGTGAGCGCAGTACCGCCATCGGGATGGCGCCCCCCGGTGCGATCCGGACCCGCAGCAGATCACTTCCGGTCTCCGCCGACCGGGGGTCGAGGAAGGCGACGAGGAACAGTTCCGCGCTGGGCATCCCCTCCTCCACCGCCCGGACCGGGTCGCCCTGGATCCGGATGAACGCGTCGAAGGCCTGGCCGTTGACCTGCTGCCCCGCCCGGAGCCAGGGCGGCCCGTACGCCGGGCTGCGCCGGCCCTCGGCGAGCAGTGTGGGCCGGGGCAGCGGTGCGACGATGGCCGCCGTCGTGGCGGGCCGGTCGTCGTCGGAGGGGGGCGCCTTCGCCGTCGGGGCCGGGTCACCGGGGGCGGCGGACGTCCCGGTGGGCTCCCCGGTCTCCGGGGCGTCTCCGGTCGGCTCCGGGTCGACGGTCCGCTCCCGGGTCTGCCCCACAGTCGACACCACGATCCGCTGCCGGGTCAGCCGGGAGATCAGGAGCCCGTCGGGGGTGGCGTCCAGGTTCGCCGGACCGTCGGCGTACGGGGGGTGGTGCGCCAGCCACTGGGTCGCCGATCCGGCCGGGTCGAGGGCGCGCAGGTCACGCTGGTCGTCCATCAGCTCGGCCCGGCCACCGGGGGGTGGGGTCCAGACCGTGGCACCGGTCATCTCGGCCAACTCCATCGCCTGCTCGACGAGGAGGGCCTGCTCACCGGGGTCTGACGGCCAGTTCAGCCAGAGTCGCAGGTCGGCACCGTAGAGGGGCAGGTCGCCGAGGAGGGCGGCGAGCTGGCCTCCGCTGTGCACCTCCTGGGTGCCGCTGTAGTTGCCGACGAGGAACCCGCCCGCCCGGGCGGTGACGGCGACGGTCACCAACCCCTCGGCGGTGACCCCGAGGCGGGCGGCGGTGGCCCGGCGGGTGACGAAGTCCGCCCGGGTGGCGAGGGCGAGTCCGTCCGGCAGGGGCAGGCCCACGATCCCCTGACGGGGTCGGACCAGCCCTTCGGTCACCGCGAACCATCCGGGCAGGGGAGTAGCCAGGTCCGGGGGCTGGACCACGAGCCAGTCCATCGGCTGGCGGGTGATCCGGTGCAGGGGCACCGCGTGCAGGGGACTGTCCTCGGTGCCCCGGTCCGCCCGGTCGCCTCCGGTCGTGGCGACCGGGGCGTTGGTGTGCCGGATGTCGGCGCCCTCCGGGCTGATCAGGACGTCGTGTCCGAGCAACCCGGCGACCTCGGTGAACACCTCCAGGTGCCGGGCACCGTCGTCGGCGAGGATCCGGACGTCGTCGGCTGCGTCGCCGGTCCGTCGGACCAGCTCGGCGACGGCCCGGGCGTCCAACGGCCGCCCTGGGTCGGTCGGTACCACCAACCGGCCCTCCGGGCCGGTCGCCATCCACAGGTCGAGTAGCCCGGCCACCCGTCGGTGCCGGCGTGGGTCGAAACGTCGGGTCGCCGGGACCCGTTCCAGACCCCTGCTTCGGACCAGGCCCGGAGCCCGGTTGAGCCCTGTCACCACCGTCCCCTGCCTTCTGTTCCTCCGGGGCGTCGCCGCCGGGTTTGTGCACGTGTTTCCATAGTGTTGCTCAGGTAGGCACGGATCGGTCGTCGTGGTCGGCGGCCTCCCCCTGCCCGCCGACCCCGTTCGCCCCAGGGAGATCTTCCCGTGACGGGGTGCCGGTACGCTCGGCTGACCCCATGACGAGGATCATGGAAATCTGGTTCAGTTTGATTTGAACGAACTCGGCGCTGATCCGCAATAGAGGGGTGAAGGCCGGTGACGCTCGGCCGTGGTGACTGAAGGAGGACACCCAGTGCTGGCGATGCGCCCAACAATTGCCCGCCTGCTCGTTCTGGTGGTGATGGCAGGCTCGGCGGTTCTGGTCGGACTCCGGCCGTCGTCGGCGACCGCTGCACCGGACGCTCAGGCCTACGTCAAGTACTACGTGGTGAAAGCGAGGCACGAGGGCCAACCGGAGAACCTCACCGAGATCGCCCGCCGGTTCCTCGGCAGCGGGGAGCGCTCCTCGGAGATCTACCACCTGAACACCGGCCGGGTCCAGCCCGACGGTGCCCGCCTGACCGACCCGGCGAAGCTCAAGGCCGGGTGGGCACTGGTGCTGCCCTGGGACGCCGCCGGTGAGGGCGTGAAGTACGGCCAGCTTCCCGGCACGGAGTCCAGCCCGAGCCCCACGCCGCGGCCCTCGAACACGTCGCGTCCCGCGCCCCGGCCGAGCGCCGAGAGCCCGAGCCCCACCCCGACGCGGACCAGCCCCAGCCCCACGCCCTCGTCGAGCCCCAGCCCCCGGCCGAGCGGTTCGTCGGAGGACTGCAGCGCGACCACCGGGTCGAGCAGCCAGTCGGACTGGGCGCAGCTGCGGATGGCCGCCGACAGTGCGTGGACGCTGACCCGTGGCAACGGGGTCAAGGTCGCTGTGATCGACACCGGTGTGGACGCAAGCCTTCAGCAGCTCAGCGGCCGGGTCGCGGTCGGTGCGGACGTGACCGTCGGCAACGGGCGCGGAGACACCGACTGCCTCGGTACCGGCACCGCCATGGCCGGCATCATCGCCGCGGACAACAGCACCGACGGCACCCCGGTCGGGATCGCCCCGGACGCCACGATCCTGCCGGTACGGATGGTCCGCAGCTCGGGCAACGCCCGTGCGGCCGACGCCGCGAACGCCATCGAGGTGGCGGTCAGCGCCGGTGCCTCGGTCGTCGCCGTCGGCGCCTACGTCGACCTGGGTGACCCGGCGGTGACCGCCTCCATCGCCACCGCCCTCAACCACGACGTGCTGGTGGTGGCTCCCGCACCGACCAAGCCTGTCACGTTGCCGACGCCCAGCGAGCGGGCGGGTTCCGGGGCGTTGCTGCTCACCGGTGGGGTGGGTGCCGGTGACCAGCTCGCCGACAAGTACGCCGACGGGACCGTCGAGGTGGTCGCCCCCGGTGTCGACGTGGCGAGTCTCGGCGTCGGTGACGGCAAGGTGCTCAGCAAGACCGGCAGCGAGTACGCGGTGGCCTTCGTGGCCGGTCAGGCAGCCCTCATCCGGGCGGCCTACCCGGACCTCACCGCCGCCCAGGTCGAGGAGCGCATCCGCAACACCGCCGACGCCATCGGCGGTGACGCACCGAACGCCCAGTTCGGTGCCGGAATGATCAACCCGGCGGCCTCGGTGGCGAAGACCGCGGGCGACCAGAACCCGCTCGCCGCCGAGCAGGGCGAGGAGGGCGGGGGAGCCGGCACCATCATGGCGGTCATCCTCGGCTTCATGCTGGTCATCGGTGCCGGGGGCATGATCGCGATCCTGCTCCGCCGGCGGTTCGCCGGCTGACCGCCTGCCCCACACGACGGTGCCCCGGCCTCCAGTGGAGGCCGGGGCATCGTTTCGTGCTGGGACTATCCGGTGTGGCGTGCCGGTACTACCGAACGGTGATGACCTGCTCGGCGTTGCCCACGCAGGTCCAGATGTTCATCGACGCGCCGACCGCCTTGCTGGTGCGGTCCAGGCACCGGTCGCTGTAGCGGTTGAACAGGACGGGCTTGCCGCCGTGGTTGATCCGTTCCCACTTCTGGGCGGGGTGGCCACTGCACCGTGCGACCTGCACCAGGGTGCCGTCTTTCTTCTCCCCCCAGGCCACGTCGAGGCAGAGGGCGTTGACGCGGACGGTGCCGTCGGAGCGGAACTCCCACCAGTGCGCCTTGTTGTTCTCCAGGCACTTGCGTTGGGTGACCGGAGTACCGTCGCCGCCGACGCCGGCGCTGAGGCAGAGCCCGGAATCCTTGATCTCGATGTGCCTCATGTTCGTCGGCCGGGGCGTGTTGCCGGTCGCGGGCGGCTTCTGCGCCGGGTTGGCGGCGGACTCCTCCGAGGTCGGCGGGGTGGTGACGTTCTCCTCCTTCTCCTCCTCGTTCTCTTCTTCCGAAGGCGGCGGAGGCGAGGGCGACGGCGACGGGCTGGCCTCCTCCGTCTCCTCCGTCGGCTCCGGGTCCGGCTTCGGCTCCGGGTCCGGCTTCGGAGCCGTCGTCGGCTTCAGCCGGGTGTCCAGCGCGTAGAAGTCGGTGAAGTCGCGCACCGCCCGAAGGTAGGACTGGGTGTTGGCGTCGAGCTCGCCGCCGGTCTGCCGGACCTGGGTCGGTCCGTTACGGAACGCGGCGAGCGCCAGCAGGTACGGGTCGCCCTCCAGACCGGCGAGCTCCTTGCGCAGCCCGCACAGCGCGTCACCGACGGCCGGGATGGCCGCTTCCGGGTCCCACGCCGAGACGTCCTCGGAGCCGTACTCCTGCCACACGTCGGAGCGGAACTGCGCGACGCCGCGCTCGCCTTCGGCACCGAGCTTGTTGGGATCGAACTCGGACAGGGCCATCAGTTGGGCGGCCACCGCGGCCGGCGGCACCTCGGCGCAGACCTCACCGGCCTCCTGGACCAGTGGGACGTACTCCTCGGGGATCGCCTTGGGCTGCTGCTGTCCGTTGGCCGGGCGGACATCGCCCACACCCCCGAACGGGACCAGCTTCCCGTAGTACGCGGCGTACCCGCTGGCCTGGTCGACGTACTCGACGGCCTCGGCGGGAACCCCCTTGGCGTCGCGGACGTCCTCCAGGCCGGTGTTGTACGCGGCGAGCGAGAGCCGCCAGGCGTCCCCGGTGATCTGCGAGACCCTCAGCTGGCCGCTGAGGTCACACATGTAGTGGGCCAGGGCGAAGATGTTCGCCGACATGTCGGAGCGCTCGGCGTCGGGCCAGGGCGCCCACTTCTTCCACCTGTCGGGGGTCAGGCCGGCGATGCCCTGACCGCCGGATGCGGTCTGGTCTGCCTGGCGGTCGAGGCCCGACTCGGCCATGAGCTGGCCGGCGAGTCGGGAGGGGCTGAGGGTCGGGCAGGCACGCGCCGCGGCCTGGATGGTGGTGAGCTGCTCGTCGGAGACGGTCCGGCCGACCAGGTCGTCGTCCTGAGCCTGGGCGACGCCCCAGCCGACGGCGGCGACCACCATGGACACCACCGCAAGACCGGCGGCGCCACCGGCGGCGACCTTTCGCGGGATCGGGCCCAGTCGTGACCGGGCGGAGGGGGGGTCGGATTTCACAGGGGTGGTTTCCCTTCCGGCGTAGCGACGTCACTGTGACGACGGACGAACGGTGTCATCCGTTCACCGGGGTCGCACTTCGGATCGTTTGATTTTGATCCGGTCGACATTGAACCGAGAGGGTGCGTGGCCCGTCAACGTGGCTACCGCCGGCCGCGAGGTTCTCAGAGCGCACCGGCAGGGTTCGTCGAACCGTTGATCGGAGGAAACATGTTGAACCGCCGCAAGGTGCTCGGGATGGGGCTCGCCGGTGCCGCTGTGGTCGGCGTACCGATGGTTGCCGCGCCCCTGCTCTCCCGGGCCCGCGCCTCCGGCGGCCTGCCGATGAACGTGGTCAACAGCAGTGGTTTCGAGAACTCGAAGATCACGATGTACGTCGTCGGCACCCACTTGGAGTCCGGCCAGCAGGGGTACGTCCGGGAGAGCGGCAAGTTCACCCCGGCCAACCTCGGTGACAACGGCCAGGACGGGTACGCCGACATCGGGGTGTCCCTGTCGGGATCCGGTGAGACCCGGTTCGACCTGCCGATGATGTCGGGTCGGGTGTACTTCGCCATCAACGGTCGCCTGCGGTTCAACATCGTCGCCGACGGTAACGGGAAGCCTGCGTTGCAGTACCCGGTCGGCTGGGTGGAGGGCGACCCGGCCTACGACGTCCTCCACGACTGCTGGGAGTTCACGTACAGCCCGGCCGGGATGTTCTGCAACACCACGATGGTGGACATGTTCAGCATCCCCATGTCGATCCGCCTCAACGGCGGCCAGGAGCAGGCCACCGGCAAGCTCAACGACGGCGGCCGGGACGCGATCTTCGCGGAGATGGCGGCCCAGAAGGACTTCGGGCGTCTGGTCATCGGGGACAAGCTGCGGATCATCGCTCCCGGTAAGGGCGTCGAGACGGGGCGTTTCTCCGGCAACTACTTCGACCCGTACATCGGTGAGATCTGGGACAAGTACAGCAAGACCGAGATGCGGGTACGCACCAACGCGGGCACCTTCCGTGGCCGGGTCTCCGGCGGTCAGCTCACCTTCGACAACGGCGTACGCTCCTTCGCCCGCCCCTCCACGCTCGACGTCCTGTTCTGCAACGGGGCCCTCGACGCGCCCAACGACGGGGTGTCCGGCCCGGTGGCGGCGATCCTCGGCGCCGGGTTCAACAGGTCCGTCCTGGGTCAGCCGGACCAGCCCGTCACCAACCGGGACTCCTACTACCAGCACCCGGTCACCAACCACTACTCCCGGATCCTGCACCGGCACTCCGCCGACCGGAAGGCGTACGGCTTCCCCTTCGACGACGTGGTCGACGACGCCTCGTACATCCAGGACCACTCGCCCGGCGAGATCACCATCACCCTGACCCCGTTCGGGCCGGGTGGCGGCGGCAACGAGCGGGAGTTCGTCAGGTCGGTCCCGCCTGGCGACCAGCCCCCGGCCGGCGACAGCCAGCCCGCACCCGGGGTGCAGCGCCGCCGGGGCGTGGACGAGAACATCGCGGCGACCACCTACGACCGGGACAACGGCGCGAAGCGCGAGGGCAAGCACGTCGGGTTCCTCGCCCACGGTGACTGGATCTGCTTCAAGGACGTGAACTTCGGCGACAAGTTCGTCAAGCACTTCTCGCTGGAGGTCGCCTCCGGTGCCGAGGGCGGCATCGCCGGCCTGATCGAGCTGCGCCTCGACGACCCGGGCAGCAAGCCGATCGGCTCGATCCACCTGGCGAACACCGGCGGCTGGGAGAAGTGGACGTGGAAGCGCAACGGCATGGACTGGTCGATGGGTAAGCGTGACGTCTACCTGACCATCAACAGCGGGCGGCCTGAGGAGATCGGCAACATCCGTAACCTGAAGTTCCACCGGTGAGCGTCGCCGTCGCCGTCGCCGCACCACGGCGACGGCGAACCCCCGATCCGGACCGGCGCGGACGGTCGGGCCGGACGCTGCTGCGCAGCAGCGTCCGGCACCGGCCACCAGCACTCGATCGCCGACGGCCGAACACTCTCTCCGATGAGTACGGTTATCCTCTTGCCCTAGGCGGGTTCGGCGTCGATGCGCCGGCCCGGTCGTACGGTAGTGATCCGTACGTCAAGGGGAGGCGTTCTGTGTCGGCGGTGCCCAACGAAGCGCTGGGGCCCTGGGCCGTAGGCGACGTCGTGGCCGAGCGGACCTCACCCGAGGTCCTGATGCGGCAGATCCACGAGCAGTACCGGACACCGTTGCTGCGGTTCCTCACCCGGTTGGTCCTCGGGCAGACCGAGCTCGCCGAGGACCTGGTGCAGGAGACCTTCCTGCGCACCTGGCGGAACCTGACGGCCCTGGCCGAGGACCCGCGGCGGATCGCGCCGTGGCTCTACACGGTGGCCCGGCACGTGGCCATCGACGCCATGCGGGCCCGGCAGGCCCGACCACCCGAGGTCACCATTCCCGACCTCAACCGCCTCTCCTCCAGCGAGGACGAGATGGACCGGGTGGTCAGCACGCACACGGTCCGGCTGGCGTTGCAGCAGATCAAGCCGGAGCACCGTGCGGTGCTCATCGAGATGTACTACAAGGGCTCGTCGGTGGCCGAGGCTGCGGCGACACTCGGGATACCGGAGGGTACGGTAAAGTCCAGAACGTATTATGCGGTTCGCGCGCTGCACGCAGCGATCGGTCCGACCGAGCCGTCCTGATGTCTCCCGTCCTGCGGTCCTTGGGAGTCGTCCTGATGTCTTGTCGTACCGTCACCTTGCCAGATCACCGACACGAGCACCGTCCTGGAGGTCGGCACACCGTCTGCGGTGTGGTCGGGTTGAGAGAGGGGGCGTGATGCGTACCGGCGGTGAGAATCCGACGGCGGAGCACGCCGCGCTCGCCCTCTATCTGCTCGGCGCTCTCGACGAGGGTGAACGTGTCCTCTTCGAGGAACACCTCGCCGGCTGCTGGGAGTGTCTCTCGGCGGCGGGTGACATGGGCAGCGTGACGAGTGCCCTCGGTGGGCTCGACGAAGCCGACTGGAACACGCTGGCCACCCTGCCGCCGGAGTTCGCCGAGTTCGACCCGACCCGCGCGCCCACCGGTGACACGGAGTGGTCGGGTGCGCCGGTGCCGGGTCTGCCCACCCTGGGCCGGACCCAGCCGACCCCGACCGATCCGGGGGCGCCGCTGCCGGATGCGTTGCCCAAAGGAGCTGCCCCGAAAGGGGTCGCGGCGACGGGTCGTGGGGCCGGCGCCGACGGTGCGGGTGCCCGGCCGGAGCCGGCCCACGCCGAAGCGCCCGACGTCGGTCCCGGTCCGCTCGACGCCGGGTCGCCGGCGGCCCCGGCGGCCGAACCGACCCCGGGCGGGGCGGGTCCTGACGATGAACCGTCGGGTCCTCAGGCCGACGCCGCGCCGGCTGAGCCCGGCCCGCGTGGTTCGCGTCGAGGCACCGGGGCGCGGGTTCTCGGCTCGATCGGGGCGTCCGGGGGCCGGTCCGGAACCCGCCCGGCTGGGAGTCGGAGCCGTCCGCCCGGTGCCGCCCGGCGCCGGAAGTTCATGATGTGGGGTGGGGTGGCCGCCGCAGCGGTCGCTGTCGTCCTGGCCGGTGGCATCGTGACCACCGTCGGCCTCGACGACCGGGACGCCCTGGTGTTGACCGCCACGGGGGAGGCCCGTGACCAGGGCATCAGCCTGTCGGTATCGATCACCACCGACGGCGACCAGAGCTCCACCATCCGGATCACCGCCACCGGGCTCCGGCAGGGGCTGCGCTACCGGCTCTTCGCCGTGACCAGGGACGGTGCCACCCACGTGGTACGCGACTGGACCGCCTCGACCGGCACCCAACAGGTGACCGGTCAGCTCGCCCAACCGGTCGACGACCTGGCCTTCATCACTGTGGGGCTGGTCGACGGCACCGCGATCGTCACGGCACCGATCTCCCGGTGACAGTTCGCCCCCGCCCCGCTCGACGAGTGGGGGCGGGGGCCGCTCGTCATCGAACGGTTACCAAATCTCGGTGAACCGATCTCAGATCATCTCCGTAGTGTCTCGGACCACACTGACAGTGTCTCAGGCCACAGTGTTCGAGACGTCCGGAGGTGCCCATGGCCGAGCAACCCATACCCGCATCCCTCGATCAGCAGGTGACCGACAAGGCGCTGGAGATCCTGCGTAAGGACCTCGAGCGGCTCAGTAAGCCTGTCGATCCGTCGGACCTGCAGGCCAGGGTTCTCGACGAGACCCGGGGTTTCCTCGACGCGGAGGAGGCCCGGACGTCCCTTTCCGCGAGCGCCAGCGCCGATGCCGCTGCCGCCTCGGCCTCGGCGGCGAGCAGCGCCGGGGCGGCGAAGGCGGCGCCGGATCCGAACAAGTACCACTTCGACATATCGACGAAGATCGGCAAGCTCATCGGCAGGGGTGTCAGGTGGGCGGTTCGCGGGATACTGGGGCGTGACGGCAACGATCCCGCCGGCGATGCCCAGCCCCCCGCCCCGCAGGCGGAGCAGCCGATCGACGGCAAGACCCTCAACGAGTTGGTCAGCCGGCGCCTCACCGAGTTGGTGAGGAACGACCCGGGCCTAAGCGACATGTACCGCGCCGGTGAGCTGCCTGCGGTGCGGCACTTCATCAGTGCGAACCGCCCGCAACCGGAGAGTTCGGCGATCCGGAACGTGAGCACCGCGACGGGGCCGGAGAGGCCGGGCAGACCCATTCCTTCCGGGGGCGATCCCCGTGACGTCCGTCGAGGTGCCCCGGAGGAGCGCACCGTGGCACCTCAGCGCCCCGGCATGGCGCCGCGGTCGATGGATCCGGATCGGTACTGGTCGGATCGGATCGCCCGGGACGACGCCCGGATGCGGACCGAGGCCTCCGTGGCGCTCGGTGCCGGTGTCGACTCCCGCCGCCCCTCCACCTCGTCGTCCTCGTCGTCCAGCACGAGCAGTGCGGACGACCGGTGGTGGGACCAACCTGACAAGCCGCGTCGCGGCAACGGGGAGGGCTCGTCGTTGGCCTCCCCGTACACCACGCCGGGGAGCACCCCGGGCACCGAACAGCAGTCGTACCTGTCCGACCGAGGGCCGTCGACCGGGCAGCCGTGGGGTGCGGACGTGGCCGCCCAGGCATCGACCCGCCTCAAAGGTTACGACCCGAGGATCGTGAGCCAACTGCAGGGAAAACCGACCCAGGACACCAACCCGTTCCGCAACAAGACGCAGCCCGGACCGGCCCCCCGACGGTAGGTTCGGCCCAGTCGGGGGTCTGTGGAAGCGAATGGCCCCCTGGGGGGCCATGTCACTCCACGCTCGTCAGTACGGGTCGGTGTGCGGGGGCTCCTTGTGCCGGTGCGCCCCGGCCTTGCAGCCGGCGAAGGGGCCCGACGGGTCCCGCAGGGTGTTCATCACCGGTCCCAGGTAGTCGCGGTGCCAGTTGGCCGGCCCGCAGAACCCGGCGTGCGGCCCGGTCAGCTCCTGCCACGCCATCCACAGGCCGTAGAGCTGGGCGACCGCTTCCGGATGCAACCACCACCGGGAGCACCAGGGGGCGTTCGAGGAGACCTCGCGGGCGTAGATCGGGATGAGCAGGTGCCGGACCCACATGGTGAGCATCCGTAGCGCCTCGGCGTGCTCCTCACCCTGGAGGTAGAGGATGAACGGCGACGACGGGGGCTTCGGCTCCGGTTCCGGCTCGGGCTCGGGTGCCGGCGGGGGACCCGCCTCGGGCTGGTCCTGGTCGTAGTCGGGGGTGTCGGTGTCGTACTCGGTGTCGGTGTCGTCGTACTGCTGCTCGGTGTCGTACGCCGGGTCGGTCTCGGTGTACCGGCCGTCGGGGGTGTCGTCGTACCGCTGCTCGGTGTCGTCGTACCGGCGGTCGGTGGGGTCGTACGGCAGGTCGGTGTCGTAGCGGTACTCCTGGGTGGCGTCGTCGTCGTACTGCTGCCTCGGGTCGTGGCGGGGCTCGGGGGCGTAGTCGTACCTCGGGTCGTGCTCGGGCGCCGGCTCGTACTCCTGCCGCCCGTACCCCTGTCGCGGCTGGTGGTCCTGCACGGTCATCGATGCTCCTCGTCGGTGGTCAGGGGGTGCTGGTCCGGCACGGCTCGGTCATGCTCATCTCGGCGCGCCGAAGACCTGGGTCCAGTAGGTGCCGCTGGCGTTGGTGGCCATGCCGACCCCGAGCTCGGTGACGGCACAGTTGAGGATGTTGTTCCGGTGGCCGGTGCTGTTCATCCAGGCATCCATGACCGCCGGCGCAGACGGGCGGTTGATGGCGACGTTCTCCGACGCGGCGCTCCACTGGTAGTCGACCCGTTCGAGTCGTTGCGTGAGGCTGCTGCCGTCGCTGCCGGTGTGCGACATGTTCTGGTGGTCGGCCTGGTCCTCGCTGTGTCGCTGGGCGGCGGTGGTCAGCCGACTGTTCGTCCGGACCGGGTCGCACCCGGCCTTGGCCCGTTCCTCGTTCACCAGGCTCAGGACCTCACCGGTCTGGCCTGAGCTGGAGGACCCGCCGGAGTCCGGGTCCCTCACGCTGAACTGCTGTTCGGCGAGCTGCCCGCCGTCGTCGGTACTGCTGCCGCTGCTGTCGTCGTCCGAGTCGGACTTCTCGTCCTCCTCGGGGTCCCACCCGATGACCGTCGGAGACTCGTGCGGCTCACCCAGGACCCCCATGAACTGGCCGAAGTGCCCTCGAACCCGGTAGATGTACGCCTTGGTCCCGTTGTCGTCCGGTACGCCGCCGGCCTCCCGTACCGCGTCCATCCCCCCGTAGTACGCGGCCAGGGTCAGGTCGAGCACCGAGCCGATCGCCTGGCCGCCGTCGAGGAGGCCCTGAGCCTCCTCGGCCAGGTCACACATGTACTCGCCCTGCGCCATGATCGAGTCTTTGGGGTCGGTGGCGCTGGTCTTGTCGTTGTCGTTGACGTCCTCGCCGTACTCGTCGAAGACGTCCGGCGGAAGCTGGGAGATGCCCTTCTCCCCGTTCGGGCCGACTTTGGTGTTGTCCCAGGTGGAGGCCACCTGGATCTGCGAGGCGATGACGACCGCCCCGATCGAGGTACAGATGTCTCCGGCGTCCTCGATGGTGCTCACCAGGGCGGTCGGCACCCAGGCCGTGGACAACGACGACGTCCCGTCGGTCTCACCGGCGGCCATCGCGTCCTTGGCCGCCTGGTTGGGGTCCTCCGGCCCACCGCCGAAGATCGCCCAGACCAGGACCATGAGCAGGATGACGGGCAGGAGCAGGAGATACAGCAGGCCGATGAGGATGATGAAGACCCCGCCGATGATCAACGGCACCGGAAGGAAGACCATCGCCGCAGCTACGGCCAGGCCGCCGATGACCACGACGCGGCTCGTCATGGACTGCTCGCTCACATCGCCTCCTGTAACCGTGCCGTCGCCGAAGAATTTCTCGAACTCGTCTTGAACCGGGGGCCGTGGCTTCCCGTAGTTGCGTCCGTCGACGGCCTGACCGCCGTACCAACGGGGCCCGACCCCGGTCGGTTCAAATCGGGTCGTCGACGAATCCGATTGGAGACGCATGGAGGAGGTGGGAGGCATGGTGCCAACGGCCACAGCCGACTCGGCATCGCGCGTGCCACCGGGACGGGTGTCCGTGCCACAGCCGTACGGTTCCGCCGCATCGTCGCGGCGTGCTCTGTCCGACGAGGGAATCGGCTGGATCGGCGCCCACGGTGGTGCCGGCGCGACGACCCTCACCCAGTTGCTGGGGGGCACCGATCTCGGCTGCCGGTGGCCGGACGAGGAGCTGGGCGAGCCCGGGACGGTGATGCTGGTCGCCCGGACCAACGCCGAGGGGATGCGGGCGATGTCGCGGGCGCTCAACGCGCTGCGGGAGGGGCGACACCCGGCCGGGATGCGGCTCACCGGGCTGGTCCTGCTGGCCGACGCCCCGGAGCGGCTCCCGATGGCCCTGTCCCGCCGGATCCGGGTGTTGCGGTCGGTCGCCCCGGTCCACCGGGTGCCGTGGATTCCCGCCTGGCGGCTGGGTCAGCGACCCCCCAAGCTGCCGAAGGCTCTGCTGAAGCTGGCCACCGCGGCCGGTGTTCACCTGGACGAAAAAGGGAGGCGGTCGTGACCGTCTGGCACGAACAGCTACTGGGCCATCTGGTGGTGTCCGGTCTCGACGCCACACGCATCCAGGCGTCCGATTTTGACCCGGAAGCCAGCGGGGCGGCGGACATTCTCGGCCTGCTCGCCTGGTGCATGACGGCCGCCGCGGTGGGCGGGCTCATCATCACCGGGATGCAAATGGCGATTCAGCTCAACCGTGGTACGGCGGCGGAGAACTCCGAGTACTTCCGGTCGGTTGCGATGATCTTCTTCGCCTGCCTGATCGGCGCCTCCGCCGGCCCGCTCGTCACCTGGTTCGGCGACCTCGGCCTCTGACCAGTCCCGCCCCGTTCCCGGGACTGTCAGGAAAGCAGCTCCCACCCCCCTCTGACCCGTACGGGTCGTCGCACCGACCAGGTGCCCGTCCATAGGAGATAAACCGTGTTGATGCAGTTCATGAGTGCTCTGACTCCCCAGCTGTCCAAGCTGCCCGCCGTCACGGTGCCGTCCGTCGGCGACAAGGCCCCTCCGGGCCAGCTCAGCGGCCTGGTGACCGACCTGCTGGGTCTGCTCGCCTGGGCGGGAACCGCGGCCGGAGTGGCCGGGGTGCTGATCACCGGCACCATGATGGCCGTCTCCATGAAGCGGGGTGAGAGCTCGGAGCACCTGTCCCGGCTCGGCCTGGTGCTCTGCGGCTGCATCCTGGTCGCCACCGCCGGCCCGCTGGTGACCTTCTTCTTCGGCAGTGGGGGCGGCGAGGGATGAGTCGGAGCGACCGTCGGCCGAGCCGTCCGGAACAACCGTTCTACAGCGAGCGAACGTGGATCCTGTCGGCTGCTTTCCTCGCCGGGACGATGCTGCTCGCCGGTGTGGTCTGGTTGGGTCGTTCCGGGGACGAGCCGGCGGTCGCTCCCCAGGCCGGGGCGGACAACGTCCAGCCGGTGCCGGAGTGTCCGCCCGGACCGACTGTGGAGTCCGGTCGGGCGACCCAGCCGGACGACCTGACCTGGCGGACCGTCGGCGTGGGGTACCGGATTCCGGTCTCCCCCTCCCAGGGGCCGACCCAGGTGACGGGCGAGCTGATGCGGTGCTTCTCCCGGACCCCGATCGGAGCGGTCCTGGCGGCGAACATCATCCCGCTGACGGTCACTGGCCCGGAGTGGCAGGCGGTGGCGGACCAGCAGGTGCTGGCCGGCCGGAGCCGGGACATCATGACGACCCGTCGGGAGCGGTACCCGAGCGAGACGACCCGCCGGGGCGGCGGCACCTACGCGGGATTCGCCGTCGACAGGTACTCACCCGACGCCGCTGTGGTCCACCTCCTCATCCGGGGCGGTACGGGGTACGCGGTGAGCCAGGTCGAGCTGCGGTGGGACGGCGGGGACTGGAAGCTCGTCCTGACCAAGATCGGCTACACGCACGAATCGTTGGGATCGGTCACCGGCAGCGCCGGTTTCACCCTCTGGAGGGAGTGACCAATGTGCAGTTCCGGATCCGACAACCCGCTCGGCGACTTCTTCGAAGGCTTCTTCGACATGATCAGCAATCCTGTCGGAGCCTTCGTCGACATCATCGCCAACCTCATTCTCTCCGCAGCGATCTCGGTGTTCGCCGAGATGATGGACACGGTTCCCACGCTGGGTGAGGGCAACGGCGGCTCGATGGCCGTCCCCGAGCGAATAAGTGACCAGATAGAGTGGGTGATCGTCTATCTGGCGGTTGGATCCATCCTCTTCGCCGCGACCCGGATGGCGATGGATCGGCGGGGTGAGGCCGGCAAGACGGCCCTGATGGGCTTCCTGCGGGTCATCCTGGTCGCCGGTGCCGGCACCTGGATCGCGACCCGGGTCGCCGGTCTCTCCGACGACTTCGCAGACCACCTGATGGGGATGGCCGCTCTCGACCTCGTCACGGACGTGGCCTGTATCAACGGCGGGGTCGGGGTGGAGGGTTTCCTCCTGCTGATCCTCGCGTTCCTGTTGTTGATCTCGGGGATCGTCCAGATCCTCATGATGTACATCCGGCTCGGCGTCATGATGATCCTGCTCGGCACCCTCCCGCTGGCCGCCGCCGCGTCGATGACGAACTGGGGCGCCGCGTGGTGGCGCAAGCACGTCGCCTGGTCGGTCGCCTGGCTGATCTACAAGCCCGCCGTCGGCCTGATCATGTACGCCGGCGCGACGATGATCGCCGAGGGGAACCGGGCCGGTGGCGGCGGCGCGGGTATCCACAACCGTCTCGCCGGTGCCGGGATGCTCCTGCTGTCGGCGATCGCCCTACCCGCTCTGCTCAAGCTCATCGTGCCCGCCACGGCGGCGATGGGCGGTGGCAACCCGGCCGGCAACGCGACCACCGCAGCCGGCAACTCGGTGGCCACCGGAGCCCGGAAGGTCTCCACCGGCGCGTTGAGCGCCGGCGGTGGCGGTGGCAGTCGGTCCGGTGGAGGTGGCGGGGGTCGCCCCTCCGGTTCCCGGGACGGCGGGGGTAGTACAACGGTCAAAGTCGGTGGCTCGGGTGGCAGCGGCGGGCGCAGTGCCCCCGCTCAGTCGAGCGGTGGTGGACGCGTCCCCGTCGGTGCCGGCGCAGGTGGCGGCGGCGGTGGTGGAGCCGCCAGTATGGCTGCTCGGGCCGCCGGGCCGGTCGGCGCGGCGATCGCCGTGGGAACGGCCCTTGCCGGGGGTGCCTCCCGGGCCGCAGGTCGCTCGATCGAGGGCGGCGGCACGAACCCCGACCTGTGACACCAGGCGGGACGTACGACCCGGGCCGGACGCACGGCCGGCCCGGAGAGCAGTGACGGAGCGGACCCAGGGTCGGCCGGAATCCACCGGCCGCCCTCCGGTCCGGCGACAGGAAGGGACAGGCAATGTCGACAGAAGCCGCCATCGAGCCCACGTACGGCAACTGGCGCCGGCCCCGCCGGGCCGGGCTGGGACCGTTCGGACTGGTCGGCACGGTCGGGGTGTTCGGCGGTCTGGTGGTGGTCCTGCTGGCGTCACTGGCCTCGATCAAGGCCTCCCTCATCCTCGCCACCCCGATGGTGTTGGCGCTGGGACCGCTGGCCGTCCGTACCCAGGACGGGCGCAACCTCTACCAGATCGTCGCGCTCTACTTCGGCTGGTCCCGGCGCAAGGCCCGCAAGGAGCACCTCTACGTCTCCGGACCGCTGTCGGCCCGTCCCGAGGGCCGGTTCCAGCCGCCCGGTCTGCTCAGCGGGGTGGTGGCCCGGGAGGGCCGCGACGCCTACGACAGGCCGTTCGGGGTGCTGCACCACAAGAACCGGCACCTTTACACCATCGTGCTGCGGTGCGAGCCCGACGGCGGGTCCCTGGTCGACCCGGACCAGGTCGACACCTGGGTGGCGCTCTGGGGGGAGTGGCTGTCGCGCCTCGCCCACGAGCCGGGACTGCGCGGGGCCTCGGTGGTGGTCGAGACCGCCCCCGACCCGGGCACCCGACTGGCGACCGAGGTGCTGACCCGACTCGACGAGGGGGCGCCGCCGGCCGCCCGGGCCGTCATGGAGGAGGTCGTTGACGACTACCCCTCGGCGTCGTCGGACATGAACTCGTACATCACCCTGACCTACGCGCCGGTCGGCGGACCCCGCCGTGACCCGGAGGACGTGGTGGCCGACCTGGCCATCCGGGTGCCGACCCTGCTGACCGGTCTGATCAGCGCGGGTGGGGGCATGGCCGAGCCGCTCACCTCCGAGGAGATCGCCGAGGTCGTCCGGGTCGCCTACGACCCGGAGTGCGCCGCCGAGGTGCTCAGCGTCCGGGCCGAGCACGGCAGCACGGGGCTGGAGTGGGCTGACTCCGGGCCGGTCGCCGCAGTGGAGACAGTCGACTCCTACCAGCACGACTCCGGGGTCTCCCGGACGTGGCTGCTGACCCTCGCGCCCCGGGGGACCGTGCGTTCCAGTGTGCTGCGGACCATGCTCGACGCCTCCCCGGGCACCCGTCGCAAGCGGGTGGCCCTGCTCTACCGGCCGATCGACCCGGCCACCTCCGCCCGGATCGTCGAGTCCGACCGGCGTACCGCCCAGTTCATGGCCACCTCCGGCCGGGGCATGATCCAGGCCCGCGCCGCCGCCGAGGTCCGCGCGGCCGAGCAGGCGGCCTCCGAGGAGGCCACCGGGGCGGGGCTGGTGGAGTTCTCGCTCATGCTCACCGTCACCGTCGACACCAAGTCCCAGCTCGACGACGCCGCGGTGCTGGTCCGGAACATGACCGGGGCCACCCGCATCGCGATGCGTCCGGCCAACCGGATGCAGGCGGCGGCCTTCAGCTGCACCCTGCCCACCGGGATCCTGCCCTGGGAACACACCATGTTGCCGCACGAACTCCAGGAGGCGATGTGACCGCCAGGAACAGTTCCTCCGCCGGCACCGGGCCCTTCGACATCGGTGCGGGCTGGCCGGCCGGATCCTCCGGCAGGAGGACCGCCCTCAGTGGGGTGATCGGCGATCCGGACGACGAGGCGCCGAAGCCGCCGAAGAACACCAAGCCCCGTCGCCCGGCCCGGACGACCCCGATGTCGAACCGGGGTTGGGACGGTCCCGGCGGTGGCAAGGTCGGTTACCTCGACGCCCCCACCATGTGGCGGGCGACGACGGTGCAGGCCTGCGGGCTCTGGCCGTTCTCCGCCGGCTCCGGGGCGCCGATGTCCGGCGTACCGCTGGGTCAGCACCTCTTCACCGGAGCGACTGTCTGCGGGGACCCGATCTCCTGGTTCACCCGGGCCAAGTACATCTCCAACCCCTCCCTGTTCATGCTCGGCATGCCGGGTCTGGGCAAGTCCACCCTGATCAACCGGATGGCCGTCGGCCTGGCCGCGACCGGGGTGGTCCCGCTGGTCCTCGGCGACCTCAAGCCCGACTACGCCGACACGGTCAGGGCCCTCGGGGGCCAGGTCATCCAGATCGGCCGTGGGGTGGGCGGCATCAACGTCCTCGACCCGGGGGCGATGGGGATCGCCGCCGAGCGGATCGGCGGGCAGGCCGGCCAGTCGCTGGAGGCCGAGACCCACGGCCGGGTGCTGAACATGGTGGCGGCCCTGCTGACCATCGTCCGTGGCCGGGCACTGGACGACCACGAACAGGCGGTCCTCTCGGCCTGTCTGCGGCACCTGCGGGAGAACACCCCGAAGGGCAAGGCCCCGCTCCTGCCCGACCTGCTCCGGGTCCTGCAGGAGGGACCCGACCGGGTCCGGGCGGTGACCCTGGACCGGGGACAGGAAGGCCGGTACCGCGACGCGGTGGACCCACTGCACCGCTCGTTGCTGGGCATCCTGGACGGCACCCTGGGCGACACCTTCGGGTCCGCCACCTCCACCCGGATCGACCCGGCGGCCCCGGCCGTCTGCATCGACATCTCCCGGATCGGCGAGTCCGACACCCAGCTCACCGCGGCGGCGATGCTCGCCGCCTGGTCCGACGGCCTGGGCACGGTGGCCGCCTCGCACGCCCTGGCCGACGCCGGGTTGGCTCCCCGGCGCTGGTACTTCACCATCCTGGACGAGTTGTGGCGACCACTGCGGGCCGCCTCGGGCATCGTCGACCGGATCGACGCCCTGACCCGACTCAACAGGTCGCTCGGTCTGGGCGACGCGAAGATCACCCACACCCTGAAGGACGCCGAGGCGCTGGGGTCGGACTCCGACCGGGCCAAGGCACGTGGTTTCGTCGAGCGGGCCGGGATCGTGGCCTGCGCCGGACTCCCGCAGGCCGAGATGAAGGACCTGGGGCGGGTGATCGGTCTGTCCAAGCGGGAGATCGATCTGGTCTCCTCCTGGTCCTCCCCGCCCGGGTGGGCGAGCGTCGGCAGCAACGAGGAGCCACCCGGACGGGGCCGATTCCTGATCAAGGTGGGTGGTCGACCCGGGATCCCGATCCGGGTCTCCATCACCGACACCGAACGCCACCTCCACGACACCAACCTCCGCTGGGTGCAGAACGGGTACGCCGAGAAGCAGGCGGCGGCCCGGCAGGCGGCCTTCGAGGCGGAGGCCGAGCGGGGCGACCTGGTCACCCCGTCCGGGTTCGGCGCCCCCGCCCGTGACGACCAAGGGTGGGGCAGGTGAGCTCCATGGGTGGCCGGCCCCGCGGGTCGGACATGGTCTTCTGGGCCATCGCCCTGGTGGTCCTCGCCAACGCGGTGCTCTTCACGATGGCCTGGCTGGGCGGAACCTTCGGGGCGATGATCACCGGGCACGGTTGGCATCCGCCGAAGTGGAGCCTCCTGTCGTACTGGAGGCTGATCCGGGGCGAGACGGACACCCTGTGGCCCGGGTCGTCCCCGTTCGGGGTCTACTTCGGCATGGCCCTGTTCGGGGTCGTCCTCACCGCCCTGATCGTGTTGGCCGGAATGAAGCTCCTCGGCCTGCGCAAGCGCAACGAGGGCCTCGCCAAGGCCCGCGATCTGCGGGCCCTCGCCCCCGCCGGGATCGCCAAGCGGGCCCGGGAGCTGCGTCCCTCGCTGGCCGGGATGAAGGACCTCGCCCCGGACGAGACCGGCAACCTCCTCGGTGACCTGGAACCGCACGGCCCGGAACTGCGCTCCTCCTTCGAGGACGTGGAACTCGACCTGATGGCACCCCGGGCCGGCAAGTCCACGGGGATCGCGATCCCCCGGGTCCTGCGGGCTCGTGGGGCGGTCCTGCTCACCTCCAACAAGTCCGACGTGTACGCGGTCACCCGTGCCGAGCGCGAGCAGATCGGTCGGGTCTGGACGTTCGACCCGCAGGGCATCGCCCACGCCCCCCGCGAGATGTGGTGGGACATGCTCGCGGACTGCTCCACGATCGAGGGGGCCCGTCGGCTCGCCGGGCACTTCGTGGCCTCGGTCAACGACGACACCACGAAGAAGGACTTCTGGATCTCGGCCGCCCAGAACACCCTGACCGCGCTCTTCCTGGCCGCCTCCCGGGGGCAGGCGTCCGTCTCCGACCTGCTCGGGTGGCTTGCCGACCCGGCCGACCGTACCCCCGTCGACCTGCTGCGCGACGCCCAGCTGCACGCGATGGCCGAGCAGTTGCAGGGCACCGTACGCGGGGCGGTGGAGACCCGGGACGGCATCTACGAGACCGCCCGGCAGTGTGTGGCCTGTCTGCTGGACCCGGAGATCCTGGCCTGGGTCACCCAGGACCCGTACCTGCCCCAGTTCCGCCCCGACCAGCACGTCCTCGGTCGGGACACCCTCTACCTGCTCTCCAAGGACGGCGGTGGCTCCGCCGCCGGGGTGATCGCCGGGCTGGCCGACTCGACGATGCGGGCCGGTGTCATGGCCGCCGAGCGGATGGGTGGGCGGCTCGACCCGCCGATGACAGCGGTGCTGGACGAGGCGGCGAACGTCTGCCGGATCTCCGACCTGCCCGACCTCTACTCCCACCTGGGCTCCCGGGGGATCAACGTGGTCACCCTGTTGCAGAGCTACAAGCAGGGTTCCCGGGTCTGGGGAGAGGCCGGGATGGACGCGATGTGGGGTGCGGCGACCATCAAGCTGCTCGGTGCGGGCCTCGACGACGCCGACTTCGTGGAGAAGGTCTCCAAGCTGATCGGCCAGCACGATGTCAGCACGATCAGCGTCTCCCGCAGCAAGGACGGGTCGTCCCGGTCGACGTCGTACCGGCAGGAGAACGTCCTGCCCCCGGACCGGATCCGGGCCATGCCGAAGGGGACGGCGCTCCTGCTGGCCACCGGTATCCGCCCGGCGATGATCAAGTTGCGGCCGTGGTTCAAGGAGCCGGACGCCGCCCGGATCTCGGCGCAGGCCAAGCAGGAGGTCGCGGCGATCACCGAACGGGCCTCCGCCAAGCTCACCGTCGGAACGCCGCCCCGCCCCCGGATGCCCGCCGTCCCACCGGGCACCCCGACCCACTGGTGAGCTGACGGTCGGCCGCCACGCCCGGCCCCCACGAGGATGAGAGGAAGATCAGATGCCATCGCGAGGGGACCTCTGGGACCTGGTGAACTATTCGTCGGCGGAGGTCGCCAAGAAGGTCCGTGGGCTGTCGCCCGATGAACAAGGCGCGATCCTGGCGCCGGAACAGCCGGTCCTGGCGGCGCTCGACGCGAGGCGGGAGCTGGGGCCTCCCGGCACCCGTGGAATTTCGAACTTCAGGGCACAGGTGGCTCTGGGGAAGGCTGTCGAAGCTGCGATCAACAACATCGATAGGGATACGGTCGCGCAGACCGATCCGAACACCTTCCTGACCGACTACAAGGTGATGGACCGGTTCGAGCAGCTGTCGGAGCAACAGCAGTCGGCCGTGCAGCAGGATCCAGCCGTCCAGTCGGCCGCCGTGCACCTCATGCAACAGAAGCGAGTCCACGGCCGCCACCAGGACCTGATGGTCGGGGCTGCGGACCCGTCCGAGGACCGTCGAAGTGCGGCCAGAAATGCGCTCGTCGCCATGGTTCCAAGCAGTATGTCGTCAGATCTCGGGCACTACCGCAACCCCGGTCACTTGGTCGGCCGGGATCCGCTCAGCCCGACTGACTCAGCTGCTCACGTCCACTTCCTCACCGGTGACGGCGAGGAATATCTAAAGAAGTTCAGAGCTGGTAGGTACGGCAGGCTCGGGAACGAGATCTCACACCAGTTCGAGGTCGCCGTCCAGAAAGGGACAGCGAGCAAGAACTCGTTGTACTTCAGGGCGGATGAACAGGTGGATTCTGCCCGAGCGTCGTACAACAGGGCGGTGGACAGGGCGATCGAGACGGCGGGCAACCAGGCGGGTGGCGTCTACGCGATGGCCGCGCAGGTGGCTTCGTCGTCGCACTCCGGCGGTGCCCAGTACGGCGGCGCCCAGTACGGCTCGTACACCGCACCGTCCTCCCAGCCCGGGAGATCTCCGTCGCCGTCGTTCGGTCGTTGAGTCGGCTGGCGCGGTACCGAACCCTCACCGTCGTTGTCTCGACGGGGGCGGGTCGGGTCGTATCCTGCGCCGTCCCAGTTAATGAACTGTTTTCAAATTCTGCTGAACCTCGGGCGTACGCCCAGCGTAAAGCGGGTGTCGCGGTCCCCACCGTGACGCCCGCCGGGTAGTCAGCGCTGCCGATCCGGCTCGGGCCGCCATCGAACCCGACGGGTAGGACCTACCCGATCCCGCGCAGACGCCGAGGAGGGACCGCCCCACCACCGGGCGTGCCCTCCCGAGGCGGCAGGAGGACGACATGCCCAGCGACGACGACCACGACGACCGACCCCACTCCTCACGCCGTGTCAGCCGTGGATCCACACCCACCCCCGGCGGTCCTTCCACCGACGACCGGCAGAGCGGCCGGGGGGCGTCGGTGGAGGACCTCCGGGGCCGGACGGGGTCGGACACCGTCAGTGAGGCCGGTATCGGCAGCGGACGGGCGTCGGTCGACGACCGTGCACTGGAGGAGGCGCGCCGGACGGATCAGGCGGAGGCCGGGCGCGGTGAGTCGTACTGGGCGCCGGTGAGGGCATTCGCCGGTGAACTCGGCAGGGTGTGCAAGGAGGCCGACGTCAACAGTTGGCTCCTCTACATGGGAGGACTGGTACTGGAGACCGATGCCCGTAAGGATCTGGGACTCGGGCTGTCGGACACGAAGACGAAGCTGTTGATCGGGGCGGCGATCGTCGTCGCCACCGACGCGAAGAACGAGATCATTCCTCCGGCGGTCGAGCAGTGGAAACGCTATCGGAGGAACGAACCGGTCGAGTGGGGAAAGCTCGCCACGGGAACGGTGAGTGCCGCTGCCTACCTGACTCCGCTCTGGCCGCTCAAGGACACCGTCTCCGCGATCAGGACCGACAACCCCGACCCGGCCACCATCCAGCTCGAACTCGACAAGCTGAGCAAGGTGTACAGCAGTGGTTCGGTCGCGGCCGGCGTCCACACCGCTGCCTTCGCCCTGCACCTCAGGGAGCGGATGCCGAACACCACAGCCGATGGCGGCCCCGGGTTCCCGAGCCGGGTGTGGCAGGCGGCGAGGACGTGCGCGAAGACACCTGAGGCGCGGAAGTTCCTGTTCTACAAGGTCGGCGAATGGCTCAACACGGCCGGCCGGGTGACGGGGAACTCCAGGTTGATCATCGCTGGTAACACCGTCCAGCTCGGGCACGACATGGGCTCGATGGCATGGAAGCGAATTCAGGAGGGGGGGCCCAAGACCGCCTACGTCGCCACCGGGACCGCCATGGCGACGCTCGGCACGTTCCTGGGATCCGTGGGCAAGACCTGGGGGTCGGTCGACGAGAACAACCCGGATCGTGTCCACGTCACCGCGGGCGGCGACTCGGTGCGGAGCGCGGCCTGGCTGACCGGGGCCGCAGCGGCGTTCGCCCTCGCCACCGCGGCGGTCAATGCCCGACGGCACTGGGGATCCACAGGGCAGGCCCCACAACTGGAGGCGAGCCAGTCGCGGGACGGCACCGAACTGCGGCCGGTGACCCCGGCACCGGTGGCCACCAGTGCCGTAGCCCAGCTCCAGTCGCCGGTCGCCGGTCGGTCCGACCGTGACCTGTCTCCCGCTTCCCGTCAGGTGCCCAGCGGCGGCACGTCGGTGGAGGGTAGGACCTCGTCCGAGGGCCGTCGGTCGACCAGCAGCGCCGTACCGGTGCCCGGAACCGTCCCGCCTCCGCGGGCCGGTCGTCGCAGCGGTAGCCCACAGTGATGACGGTAGTGGCCCTGCCCCGGCGCGACGGAGCGTGACACCGGTGACCGACGTCGATTCCTACTTCACCGTCGAGCTGCTCAGGTCCCGGAGCCCGCAGCACGCCGCCGACATCGACGCCCTGACCGCGACCCAGAAGCGGGAACTCGTCCGGGAACCACGAATCCGGGAAGCGCTCTCCGCACTGATCGAGGCCGAGGCGGTCGAGCGGTTCCGGACGGGGATCAGAGACGACGCGGTGGGACACGGCCCACTGACCGGTCCGGTGCTGTGTTACCAGGAACCGGCCGGGACCGGTCCGGACGGCCGGCACGTCGAGGCGTTCGTCAACCGGGGCCACGCCATCGGCCCACGCGTGGAGCGAGACGGCGACGGTCGGGAGCGGTATGTGGACCTGCACTACCTGAACAAGTGGGGCAGGAACCAGATGTTCGAGCGGGAGGACCACCTGGCCGCACTGGGTCGGCCCCCGACGGAGTGGGAGGATTTCGCCGAGCGCCTGGACTGGCCGGAGGCGACCGCCGAATTCCTTGTGTCGGACGCCGTAAAGGAACGCCGGGCGGCCGGGTTGGCACTGGACGAGGAGGTCTCGGCGGGCGTACGGCGTGTCACGACGACGAACACGGCGGCGGAGGCGAACCGTCGGTTGCCCGCATTCACCACCCGTCCCCTGCCGGGCGGGGGGAAGCCGGACCGCCCGACCGGGCACCGACGGCCGGGCAGGCTGACAGTGGACACCGGGCGCCCGGGGCTGGTCAGGTAGCCGTCGAACGACCGCCCCGACCGGAGCCGGCGGAGGGTCCCGACACCCGGTCGGCCACCCGGTCGGCTCGGCGGACGAGGTCGCCGATCCGGCTCTGGAGCAGGCGCACCGACGCCTCGTCCCCGGTGTCGGTGGCGAGGTCGTCGAGGAGGTCGGCGTACTTCGTCGTCAGTTCCCGGTACCCGTCGACGAACTGGTGCTCCCGGCCGGAGCGGGTCGCCTTGCGGTGGATCCTGGCGTACTCCCGGTCGAGGTCGATGATCTGCTGGGCGAGGCCGGCCGCGGCGGCGCTGAGCGCGCTGCGGCCGTCGGTCCGCTCGTCGCGGTCGGCCCGGCGCACCGCCGCCAGCCGACCCGCGCGACGGCCCCCGAGGTAGAGCCCCGTCGCCCCGCCCACCACACCGAGCAGGGCGGCTCCGGCGAGCAGGTACCGGGGCAGGGACGGGCTGATCGTCCGTGCGCCGTCCGGAACGATGCTCGCCCGGACCAGCCGGTCGTAGTTGACGACGATCACCTTCAGCGCCTCCAGGGGCCGGTCGACGAACCCGTCGGCACCCCGGCCGATCGTCGTCTCGGCCACCATCGCCCGACCGAAGTCCTTCGAGTCGTCGCCCGTGGAGAAGCGGGCGCAGCCGTAGGTGTCCCAGTCGTCGTCGTCCGGGCTCATCACCAGGACCAGGGTCCCCTTGGCGGCCTGGCGTACGTCCCGGCAGGTCTCCCGCAGGTCGGCCCCGGGCTCCATCATGATGACGACCAACCGCCGGTTGCCGATGATCCGTTCGGCGGCGGTGGCGTCCACGTCGATGCCGGGGGCGGCGTAGACGGCGGAGGTCCGCACCGTGCGGGCGACCGCCCCGTCGGTGACACCTGCCGACCACAGCGCCCACCCGGCCAGGACCAGGCAGGCCAGGACCGCCAGCCCGAACGGGGTGCCGACCAGGTCACCGAGCCAGCGCAGGACCGCCGGACGGGTGGACGACTGTCTGGTGCCGGTCACGACAGCCTCCCCCGCAGGTAGAGGTCGGGTTGGTAGCTCGTGATGCCGACGGTGCGGGCGGTGTCGTCCAACTCCGACGTCGCCTCGTCGAGCAGCCCGCTGACGTGGCGGTCCGGCAGTCCCTCGTCGAGGGCGTCCCGGGCGGCCTGGAGCCTGACCACACCCCGGGTCAGCGCCGGGTTGCTGCGGGCGTCGGTGAGCAGGGAGACCTCCACGGCGAGGGCGGTCAGCCCGGCCAGCCGGGCCCTGACCCCGCCGCGCTGCGGGTCACCGGGGCGGGCCAGCAGGCCACCCGCCGAACGGCGCAACGACCGGACGGACAGGAGCATGAAGGCCGCCACGCACACGGCGAAGACCCACGGCAGCGCCGGCAGCGCCACCCGCAGCGGGTCGAACGGCTGGTACGGCAGGGGACGCTCGAACAACCCCGCGTACCGGATGTCGGTGACCTGATCGAGGTACGCCCCGAGCACGTTGACCTGCGGATAGTCGTACCGGCTGAGTCGGCTGCCGAGTTGGGCGTAGAAGCTCGCCCCGGCCAGCTCGGCGAACTCCTCGGCATCCGGACCGTGGTACTCGATCCAGTTGCCGTACATCACCACGATCGGGTCACCGGGGAAGACCTCGGTCAACGCCGCACCGTACGCCGGCAGCGGCTCGCCGTACGGCTGGGCGGGGAACGCCGCGTACCGGGCACCGTCGGGGAAGGCGTTGCGGGCGGCGTCGGTGGGGATCCGGGTCAGGGTGGCACCCTCCGCCACGTGCGGCCGGTCGGCACGCAGGTCCGCCACGACGGCGTCCAGCTCCGCCCCGGTCGGCTCGCGCCACACCAGTTCGTCACGGTCCTCCGGACGCGGATCCTTGTTCAGGGTGGTGATCAGGGTGACCAGGAGGTCGGTCACGTCGTGGGTGGCGAACTGGGCCCGCCAGCCGGCGATCCGGTCGGCGGTCACCCCGTACAGGCCACCGCTGACCTCGGTGCCGATGATCCGGATGGTGACGTCCTCCACCTCGCGTACCTGCTTGCGCTGCTCCTCGGTCAGGCCGGGTGGGGCGACCAGGATCCGGGTGTCGGTGTCCCCGATCGCCGCCCGGACCCGGTCTTCGTTCCAGCGGGCGACCGCTCCGGGGAGCCGGACCACCGGATCGGCGGCGACCTGGGCGGTCATCTCCTCGACCGAGGGCAGGGTGGCGTCGCTGAGTTCGTCGGCCGAGCCCTCGGCGACCCGTCCCGACGCGGACGGCGACTGGCCGTAGCTGACCTCGATGCTCTGCTGCTGGGCGAGGAGGAACACCACCAGGACCACGACGGCGAGGCCGAGGAACACCCACCGCAGGTGGTCCACCCGGCGGGGGAGGCGAGGGGCGGTCATGCCGTGGTCCCTTCGGCAGGCCTGACGTCACCGGTACGGCGGGCCGTCCCACCGGTGCCCTCACGGTGCGCGGCCTGCCACAACTCGTCCGCCCGACGGGCGTGGCCGGTCGCGGTCCGGGCCGCCCTGACCCCGCCGCGACCGGCGGCCAGGTGCTCGGCGCGGGCCAGCAACCGCTCCGCCTCGGCGATCGACGAGGGTACGGCGTCCCGGCTGACGGCGGCGCTGTCGATCGCCGTCCGCGCCGTCGACCAGGCGACGTTGCGGTCCTGCGCCCGCCCCCACCACCTGGGCAGCAGGGCGGTGACGAAGCCGGCACCGAGCAGCAGTACGCCGCCGACCAGCCAGACCAGGAGGGATCGCCCCATGTCCTCCCGCCCTCCATCCAAGGTCAACACGTTCGGGTACCTGTCTAGCGCAAGCACGCCACCGCTGCTCGACGCGGGTACCGAAACGTGACCCGGCCACGCTCACCGGCGGGCCCGGTCGAGCACCTCCTCCACCGTCATCGGACTGGCCGGATGGTGACTCAGCGACAACGGAGTACGGATCTTCACCGGGGCGCCCCCCTCGGCGGCGAGGTAGAACTCCCCGGTGCCGAGTCGGGAGATGTCGGGCACGTCCCCACCCTTGGCCTTGGCCATCTCGCGGGCCGTCTCGACCTGGACCGGACTGTTCAGCCGCCCGTAGAGCTGCGTGGCCGCGTTGCCGGGGATCCGGTTGTGCAGGCTCTTCGGTGACTGGGTGGCGAAGATGAGACCGAGGCCGTACTTGCGGGCCTGGGCCGCCAGGGCCAGGGTGCTGTGGGTGCAGGCGGTCATCGCCCCGGAGGGGGCGAAGGTCTGCGCCTCGTCCATCACCAGCAACCCGAGCAGCGGACGGTCCTTCGCCGGGTGCCGTCTGATCCAGGCGAACAGGGCCAGCTGCAACTGGTTGACGAAGCCCTGCCGGGCCTCGTCCGACGGCAGACCGACCAGGTTGACCACGGAGATCCGGGCCGACCTCCCCGGCTCCGGGGTGAGCAGCAGCCCCGGATCGACAGGTGCCCCCTCCCCGCCGAAGAGCGGGTCGTTGACCATCGCCGCCGCCAGCGACTGGGCCAGCGTCGCCCCGATCCGGTCGGCCCCCTCGATGTCCACCAGCCCGTCGGGCAGGTCGGCGAGGGTGTCGACGAGTCCCTGGACCCGGCTTCCACCCCGTCGGCCGTAGTGCTCGACGGCCTTGCGGAGCACCGCCAGGCCGAGGTGGGCCCGGCTGGTCCGGCCGGTGAGCTGTGCCCGGGGTGCCAGCGCCGCCACCGCCGCCTCCACCGCCTCGTTGAACTCGTCCGGGTCGTCGGCCACCGCGCGGAAGTCCGGCAGCGGTTGGAAGCTCAGCGGACGACCGGCGGAACGCCGGGGGGTCCAGACGACGACCTCGGTGCGGGCGAGGTACTCCCGGGCCCGGTCCGCGTCCCCCGCCCGCCAGTGCTGTGGCGGTTGCGGCCACGGGTCACCGAGCCGGGCCAGGTCGTTGTTCGGGTCCAGGACGATGGCCGAGACCCCCTGCAGCGCACACTCCTCGATGACCCGGCGGATCAGCACCGTCTTGCCCGACCCCGACCCGGCGAAGATCGTGGTGTGCTTCCGTAACGCCTCCAACGGCAGGGCGACAGCGCCGCCGCCACCGTGGTCGTACCCGATGGTGAACGTCGCCCCGGTGTCCCGGGGCCGGTCGTCCGGTGCCGGGTCGGGGACCGGATCCGACGCACCACTCGTCGGCTCGGGGACCGGTCCCGGCGACGCTCCCGCCGGTTCGGGGACCGGCGGTTGCGGTGGCAGCCAGTCGCCGATGGTGGCGAGGGCCCGACGGAGGAACCCGATCTCCCCGGCCGGTCGGCGCAGCGCCAACCACCCCGGTGCGTCGCCCGGCGACTCCTCCGACAGCACCCGCAGGGCCCACAGGGACCGCAGGTCGTCCTCGTCCACAGTCAGGGTGACCCCGCCGGCCTCGGTGAAGGCCCCTATCGCCTGCCGGGTCTTCGCCCCGGTGGACCAGTCGCCGTTGCGGAGCAGGAACAGTCGGCGTTTGGGCATCCGCGCGTCCAGACCGGCGGCGGTGGAGGCCTTGCGGATCCGGGCGAGCGCGGCGATGGCGTGATGGTCGTCCCCGACCGCCCGGAAACACCAGTGCACCTGGTCCTCGGTGGCCTCGTCGAGGGTGAGCCGGAGCCGGGCGTGCAGCGGCGGGTCGGCGCTGGGCGGAGGGTCGACGGTGAAGGTACCGGCCTGCTCTCCGTGCCCCACCACCCAGGAGGTCAGGCCGGCAGCGAGAAGTGCCGGGACGGTGCGGTCCTCGGTGTCGCGGCCCAGCAGACCGTCGACCGGTGCGTCGGCCCGCAGCTGGGCGTACCGGGCGTCGAAGCGCGCCACCTCGGCGGGGGACAGACCCTCGGGCCGGACGCCGCCGTCACCCGCTCCGGGCCCCGGGTTCGTCACCGGTACGACGGCGCTCGTCCCCGCCAGCGTGGACAGCTCCCGGACCTCCCCGGTGGCCAGGCACTCCCGGACGTGCCTGTCGATGTCCTTGAGCAGCTGTCGGGGTGTCATCCCGCCGGCCTGCTCGAAGGCGCCGGGCGACACCGGCCACGACGGGTACGGCGGGGTGAACCCGATCGCCTCGAAGTGCAACCGGAACCGCTTCTCGACGATGGCCCGGCTCAGGTCGACGTCGTCGAGGGTGGTGAGCGGTGGCGGCTTGCGAAACCGGTCGTCGACGGTGTCCACCGTCCGGCTGCTGATGATCGTCCAGGAGGTCGGCAGGCAGGCGATCACGGTGAGGGTCCGTCGGGTGATCTGCCGCAGACTCATCAGACCGTCGGCGATCCGGGCCAGCACCGCAGCCTGTTCCGGGTCGTCCCGCACGTCCACCCGCCCGTGCCGGATGTCCGCGACGACGGCCGACTGCGCGATCATCGTGTCGATCTGGTCGACGGCGACGACGGACGGTCCGGTCAGGGCCAGCAGCCAGGACACGTCCCGGACGATCTCCTGCGCGGACCGGGGTCCCCGCCGCATGCCCCACTGCCCGCGTTCCCCGGGCGACTCCTCCGCCCCGGACAGGAAGTAGCCGTCGGCGATGTCCTGGTGGGCCACGTCTTCGGAGACCCGCAGGACGAGCGCTCGGGCGGTGTCCTGACACACCCCGGCGACGTGCGGGTCGTGGGCGGCCAACCCCTTGACGAAGGCGTCGAGCACCGGACGGGTCAGGTCGGTCTCACCCATCACCGCCCGGCGGACCGTACGCGCCACCCCGACCTGCGAGGCGAGCCGACGCAGCAGGAGCCCGAGTTGGGTGCCACCGCCGGCCACCGGACGGGACAACCCGTCGAGCAGCGAGGTCAGCACGCTGTTCCAGAAACCACCGGCGTCGAGGAGCCCGACCAGGAAGAAGTACCCGCCCTCCTCCTGGACCCGTTGCCGGGTCCAGCCCAGCAGGTGGGTCTTGCCCGAGCCGCGCTGACCCTGCACCACCAGGCCGATCGGGCTCGCGTCGACGCTGTCCCGGGCGTCTGCCAGCCCGTCGAGGACGTCGCGGGCCACCGTCGGGTGCAGGCCGTCGACGTGGAAGGGGGAGGGCCGCCACACGTCGTCGGGCACCGGCGCCCAGTTGAACCTGATCGCCGCCAGGGCGGCCTGTTCCGCTGTGTCCATCACACCCCGATCGCCACGAGGTGCTTGTCCTGCCCCCCGATCCGTACGGCGGCGGCGACGTCGTCCGGAGTGAGCATCTTCTGGTTCGACTCGGGGACGATGGTCACGTCCGACTCCCGTTCGAGCTGCCGAAGCGCCTCGTCCAGGACGGCGGTCTCCACGTCACCGAAGAACGGTCGGATCCGGGTCAGACTGACCCAGTCCCCGGCGGAGGCGGCCAACGCCGAGTAGGCCCCTCGCAGCCGCGTCCGCAGCTCCTGTCGTCGGTCCGGTGATGCCGTCGCCGGGACCCGCAGGTCGGAGTGGGCGAACATCTCGCTGAACGACCGGTAGTCGTCCCTCGGCGCGACCCGGTCCCGCAGGTGGGTCAGGAGGAGGGTCAACGCACCGCCGAGCGCCCTGGCACCCCGGGCGTCGAAGTCGAGGTCGCGCTCCACCCGGGCCCAGCCCCCGTCGGCGAGCTGGTGCAGGTGGGTCCGGGCCTGCTTGCGGCTCTCGACGTACCTGAGCCGGTTGAGCTTGTCCCGATGTCCCTTGCGGATGTCGACGCGGTAGGTGTCGCGGAGCTCGGTGGTGGAGATCTCCCGAGCGACCGCCATCAGGGCGATCAGGATCGCGCTCTCGCTCGGGGTGAGGTCATCGCCGGACATCAGGGGTTCCTTCCACTGGGGTCACGTCGTCGGGCTCGCAGGAAGGTGCCGATCTGGTGCACCACCGAGCCGACGTCGTGGTTGATCCGTGCATTGGTGAAGCGCAGTACGGCGTACCCGTCCAACTGCAACCGGACGTCCCGTTGCCGGTCGGCCTCGAACCGGGACGGGTGGCAGTGCTCCGGGCCGTCGATCTCGACGACGCAGCGCTCGTCCGGCCAGATCAGGTCCAACCGGATCGGCGGGTCGAGCGGACGCGGCTGGTACGTCTGGTTCCACCGTCGTCCCCCGGCCCACCCCTGCACCGCCAGGGCCGCCTCCAGGGTGGCCTCGGCGGCGCTGGCCGGGTGCGGTCGGCCGACCGGATCCGGCGGGGTGGCGGTCGTCGGCGGCTCGGACAGCAGGACCGGGTCGGGGCGATCCGCCTGGTCCAGCGGTTCACCGGTCAACCACACCCCTACCCGGCCGTGGTGGGCCAACCACTCCGCCCCGGCGACCACCGCCTGCTGGGCCACCGCGTCGAGCCCGGCCGGGCACTCGATCAGCAGGACGAGTCGCCGCCGACCGAAGCCCTCGGTGACCACCCGGCTCAGCCCCAGACACCGGGTCTCCAGGGGGAAGGTGCGGGCCGACTCCCGTCGGCCGGTCAGCGCCACCGTCACCAACTCCGCGAGGAACGGCCCCGAGTGGGCGCTGCCCCGGGCCAGGGTACGGGCGGCGGCGCGGGCGGCCACCAGCTCGACCGGCCCGACACGGGGACCAGCGGCTGCCGCCTCGGGCAGCCACCCGGGCAGCAGTTCTGTCGCGATCCGTTCGAGCCGGTCCAGGGCGGCCCGGACGACACCGATCGCCGTGTCGGCCCGGTGGACGACCGAGTCGAGGACGACCGGGGCGACCTCGGTGAGGCGGTGGGTGGCTTCGGTGGCGAGGGGACCGGTCCGTACCCCGCCGATCTGCACCACCCGATCGGTGGGCAGTCCGGCCAGGTCACGGGCGAGCGTCATGCCGACATTCGGGACGTGTCGGGCCGACGGTCGCGGCGGGCGGCGATGTCAGCGTTCTCAACCCTCCCGGGCGCGGGCGTCGGACGAACCCGCACACCCTACGAGCGGACCGTCGTCGGCGCCAGAGCGCGGCGACCACGACGGTGAGTCGTGCTTCGGACAGTCGGTGGCCCGCCCCGAAGGGGGAACCAGGCGACCGGCCCGCCCGCACCGGGTGGGGGCGGGGCCACCGGCCGGTCTGAGTACCGGCGGGCCGGACGGTTGAGTACCCGTACGCATCCACGGGCCGGATTCCGGCGCAAGGATTCAGGGCGTGGACAGAATGATCGCTAATCGCAGTCTCGTCGGTGCCCCGCTGCTCGCCCTGGTGACCGCCGGGGTCTGGTGGGCATGGCTGGGTTGGGACAACGGCTACCGGGTCGACCCGGCGACCGGTGACATGACCGGGCCGTACGCGCCCTGGCAGGTCGTCGGATGCGTGATCAGCCTGGCCGTGGTCGCCGCCGCCGCCGGGTGGGTGCTCAGCCCCTGGCTGGTGGTGCCGGTCATGACGGCGGCGTTCACCATCGCCTGGTCGCAGAATGCCGCCGCCACCGACGATTCGGGTCTCTGGGCGGTCGGCGCGGTGCTGGTGCTCGTCGGTATGGCCTCCGGTGCCACCCTGATCAGTAGCGGCTCGCAACTGCTGCGGGGCCGCCGCCACGCGGGCGGCGTGCCGGCCGGGATCTGACAGCCGGCACGTCGTCCCCCACCGCCGAGGTGGACCGGTGGGGGACGCAACCGGGCAGGTGACACCTTCGGGGTCCGATGGTGGACCGGGACCCCCCGCCTCCGTGGTCGTTCTACCAGGTAGAACCGGGTTTCCACCCCTACCCGGGCGGGCCCGGACTCCCCAGGCCAGCCGCCGGTCCCCCGCACGGGGGACCGGCTGGAAGAAGGGAGGCGGGGATGGCCACTCCTACCGTCACCGCCAGGTTGAACAAGTCCACCTTCGTCACCGGCGAGCCGATGGTGCTGACCGTCGGCTACGCCGACGCCGACTCCCGGCCCGTCACGGTCACCGTCGTGGTGACCGACGCCGACGGCAACAGCAGCGCCCCGGTCCGCGTCAAGACCACCTTCGACCAGCTCACGGTGACAGTCACCGACGACTCGGCACGCGCCTGGACGTCGCTGTCCGACGACGGGTCGACCGCCCGGTACCAGGCGGTGGCCTGATGCCCCGGGTCACCGTCGCGGTCCGCGACGCCGCCGGTGCCACCGCCTCCGCGTACGTCGACTACACGGTCCTCGCGCCGGTGCTGGGCGGGTACTACCTCTCCGGTGGTGCCGACCCCACGGCTGACATCGCCGGGGGGAACTTCCGATCCCTCACCCAGTACCGCAGTCTCGCCGACGGGTACACCTTCCCCGGCTGGCAGCGGCAGTGGCTGGTGACCCTCGGCCGGCAGGGCGTCGAGGTCACGATGGTGTTGGAACTCAAGCACTACGGTGCCCCCGACGCCGGGCCGCAGAGCTTCACCGTGGACGGGGTCAGGTACACGGTGCCCGCGCCCGACATGACGATCCAGCAGCGGCCGGGCACCACCTGGCCCCGGGCGTACGGATACGGCCAGGTGCTCGCCGGCCAGTGCGACGGTCTCCTGGCGCGGGCCCTGTCGCAGTACCGGACGATGGGTTTCGGGGTGAACATCCAGGTCGCCTCCGAGTTGGACACCGACCACGAGTTCGGTACGACCGAGGCCGGAACCGCGTACACCTGGGCCCAGGCGGACACCCGTGCGGTGAGTGCGGTGCGCTACGTCGTCGACTGGTTCCGGGCCCGGCGACTCCCCGAGGGCACCACCTTCTCGGTGGGGGTGGGCGGGTGGAACCGGGCCGCGTTCCAGCGGCTGCACCCCGAGTCGCTGATGAGTCGACTGGACCTGCTCCAGTGGAACGTCTACGGCACCGACCCGGGTCACACCCCGCTGGGGCGGTTCCGGCGTACCAAGGACTGGGCGGTGGCCGATCTCGGCCCGGTGGCACTGTCCCGGCCGGTGGTGGTCGCGGAGTGGGGTGTCCGGGCGGCCGAACTGCCCGACCAGGCCGGGTGGATCGCCCAGGTGCCGGCGGCGGTCGCCGCGCTCAACGCGGAGCGGGGGCCGAGGATCGTCCGGACGAACTACTTCAACTCGGGGTGGGGCACCCTGAACCCGAAGGGGGCCGGGCTGGCCGCACTGCGCGCGGCGTACCTGGCCCCACCGTACGTGTAGGGAGAAGGGGTCGGGCCCGTTCCCCGGGTGGGGGAACGGGCCCGACGGTGGTGGTGCGCCCGGGTCAGCGCCAGGTGCCGGTGACTGTGCCACCGGCGGTGGAGGTGCGGTTCGCGCCGGACTCCCAGACGGTCTGCCCGTTGCCGATCTTCACGAGCTTCCACTGGAAGGACGTCCCGGCGGGGACGTTCACCGATCCGGTCCAGGTCGGATAGGTGGACGAGTCGGTGCTCAGCTTGACCCCGGCGGACGGGTTCCAGTTGCCCAGCTGGGGGATCGACCCGACCACGTAGACCTCCTGCCCCCAGGTGGTCTGCGCGGTGACCGAGAACCGGGTGGCACCCACCGGGGTGGTCGGCGTGGGGGTGGGGGACACGGTGGGCGGCGGGGTCGTGCCGTCGGTACGGGCGTTCACGTGCAACGCCACCCCACGGTCGGCCGGGATGCTCGTGGTGAAGGTGCCGCCGTTGACGGAGACGGTGCCGCCGGTGCAGGCCTTCGTGCCGGTGTCGAAGGTGCCCCGGGCGACGTTGCAGTAGGTGCCGTTGGGCAGGTTGGTGGTGAAGGACCGGCTCCAGGCGCTGCCGGTGGCGTTGAAGGCCGCGTACCCCCGGTTGCCCCGGGCGAAGGCGAGCCGACCGTTGCCGTCGGTGACCTGGTTGGTGATGCCGGTGCCGGCGACCGCGTTACGGAAGCCCGGCATCCCGGCGACCTGCTCGTTGCGGTGCTCGCAGATCCACTCCGAGCCGTTGCAGTTGGTGGCGTTGGTGGTGCCGTTGCCGCTGCTGGGCGGCCCCTGGCCGTGCACCGACCCGAACGCGTAGCTGGACATCAGCTGCGGACGCCCGTACGGGTGGGCCATCATGAACGAGTCGGCCAGGTAGTAGCGGGCGCCGTTCTTGTAGGTGAGGGTGGGGCTCTCCCGCTGGGTGTCGTGGTTGTCGACGAACACGATCGCCTGGCTGGAGGTGAGCCCGCCGTAGTTCGGCATGTTGGCGAACTGGGCGATGTTGCCGTCCCGGAAGGCCGAGGCGACCGACCGTTGGTAGTCGAAGTTGGTCACCGCCCCGTACGGCGCGTACGCGGTGTACGGGATGGTGGCGTCGCCGTACACCTCGTGGAACAGGTCCGGCTTGCCGCCGAAGCCCGGCACGTCGGCCAGCCGGCTGATGATGTCGGCGAGGTGCGACTCCTGGACGTGCTTGGCGGCGTCCACCCGGAACCCGGCCACCCCCAGGTTGATCACCGAGTTCATGTACTTGGCGACCTTGCGGCGTACCTCGGGGTCGGCGGTGTTCAGGTCGGCCAGGGCGAGCAGTTCGCAGTCCTGGACCTCGGTCTTGTTGTTCCAGTTGCTGATGGTCCGGTAGCAGGGGCCGAAGTCGGCGTACCGGTAGCTGTCACCGGAGCCGTCGTCGAACAGGTTCGGGTACTCGTACTTGCTGTAGACGGTGCCCGCGCTGCCCGGTCCGCTGCCCGCCGAACCGGTACCGCTCATGTGGTTGAGCACCATGTCGACGTAGATCTTGACGCCCTCTGCCCGGCACCGCTGGACCATGTCGACGAACTCGGCGCGGGTGCCACGGCGGGTCTGGTCGATCCGGTACGACACCGGCTGGTAGTCCTGCCACCACGGGTAGGTGGCACCCTCCGCGTTCGGCAGCACCACGTGCTCCTGGGGTGGGGAGACCTGCACCCCGCCCCACCCGTTCGGGCCGAGGTTGTTCTCGCACTCCTGCGCCACCGAACTCCACCGCCACTGGAAGAGGTGGACGATCGAGTCGCCGTTGGCCTGGACGGCGGCGGTCTGTGCCACGGCCGGGGGACCGGCGGTGAGCGCTGTCAGGGTGGCGGCCACCATCGTGGCGGCCAGGGCGGCCGCGGGGAGGGCGACCTTCGGTCGGGAAAGTCTCATCGACGCTCCTGGGGGGACGGGGGAGAGGTGCCGCGGGGACAGGGGGCGGCAAGCTTCCTGCAAGTTACGCAAGAAGTTTCGGGTTGCCGAGACCGTAACAGTGATGCGGGTGATTGTGAACCACTGATTTCCACGTTGGTCACCTGACGGCACTCGTTGCCGGGCCGCTGCAAGCAGGTGCAAGAGTTGCGGATCCCGGCGCGGCGCCCGTCGGCTCCCTATGCTCGGCACCATGGAACTGCGGATCTTCACCGAACCACAGCAGGGAGCCGACTACGAGCAGCTGCTCGCGGTGGCCCGCCGCGCGGAGGAAACCGGCTACGGCGCGTTCTTCCGCTCCGACCACTACCTGAAGATGGGCTCGGTGAGCGGCGACCCCGGCCCGACCGACGCGTGGACCACCCTGGCCGGGCTGGCCCGCGACACCGACCGGATCCGCCTCGGCACGCTGATGACCGCCGCCACCTTCCGGCTCCCCGGCCCCCTGGCCATCACCGTCGCCCAGGTCGACGCCATGAGCGGAGGACGGGTGGAACTGGGCATCGGCACCGGCTGGTTCGCCGAGGAACACACCGCCTACGGGATCCCGTTCCCCTCCCTCGGAGAACGCTTCGACCGGCTGGAGGAACAGCTCGCGGTGATCACCGGCCTCTGGGCCACCCCACCCGGCGAGACCTTCGACCACCCGGGCCGGTACTACCCGATCAGCGACTCACCGGCACTGCCCAAGCCGGTGCAGCGACCCCGCCCGCCGATCCTGCTCGGCGGGATGGGACCGAAACGGACACCCCGGCTCGCCGCCCGGTACGCCGACGAGTTCAACCTGCCGTTCGTCTCCGTCACCGACACCGTCGCCCAGTTCGGGCGGGTCCGCGACGCCTGCGCCCAGATCGGCCGCGACCCCGCCGAGCTGACCTGGTCCAACGCCCTGGTGCTCTGCTGCGGACGTAACGAGGAGGAGATCGCCCGCCGGGCCGCCGCCATCGGCCGGGAACCCGACGAACTGCGCGCCAACGGGCTGGCCGGCACCCCCGCCGAGGTCGTCGACCGGCTCGGCGAGTACGCCGCAGTCGGCACCCAGCGCGTCTACCTCCAGATCCTCGACCTGGCCGACCTCGACCACCTCGACCTCGTCGCCACCGACGTCCTCCCCCACCTGGGGTGAGGAAGCCCCTCGTCGACGCCCACGGTGGGGCGGGGAACCCCTCTCACCCCCTTACGGTGATCACCTGCACGGTGCCGTCCAGGTGGTGGGTGACGATCGCCTGCCCGGCCTCGGTACGCGGCGGCGGACCCGGATTCGGCGACGGCGACGGCACCGGCCCGGGTACGGGAGCCGGGGTCGGCCCGGGTACCGGAGCCGGCGCGGTGCCGGTCGGGTCGGTCCACCCGGTCGTGTCGGTCGAGGGGGTCGGCCCGACCGGGTCGGTGGGTCCGTCGATGCCGGTGGGGTCGATCTCCTCCTCGGACGGGTAGACGTCGCCCCGGAGCGTGGGATCGCGGTAGCTGCTCATGGCCGTACCATTCCCCGCCGGAGCCGTCGACAATCGCCGACGGGCCTGGCCGGGGGAGCGGGGCGGGCGTATCGTCGCCGGAGTGTTGACGACGTTCAGTGGTACGGGCGACCCGCCCCGGCACAACTGGGCCGGCAACGTCAGATACCGCGCCCGCCGGTTCCACCGGCCGACCACCCTCGACGAGCTGCGGCGGCTGGTCGCCGACAGCACCCGGCTGCGCGCCGTCGGCAGCGGACACTCCTTCAACACCCTGGGCGACACCGAAGGTGACCTGGTCACCCTGACCGGGCTGCCGTCGACATTCCGTCTCGACAGGGAGCGGGGAACGGTCACCGTCGCCGCCGGACTGCGCTACGGGGACGTGGCGACCCGACTGCACACCCACGGGTACGCGCTGCCCAACCTCGCCTCCCTCCCGCACATCTCGGTGGCCGGTTCCATCGCCACCGGTACGCACGGCTCCGGGACGGGCAACGGCAACCTGGCCACCGCCGTGTCCGGGTTGACGATCGTCACCGCCGACGGTGACCTCCTGCACGTCGACCGGGACACCACCCCCGACTTCGCCGGGATGGTCGTCTCCCTCGGTGCCCTCGGGGTGGTCACCGAGGTCACCCTCGACGTCGTGCAGACCTTCGAGGTGCGCCAGTACGTCCACCTCGACCTGCCCCGGGAGGCGCTCGACGAGGCCCTCGGCTCGGCGTACAGCGTCAGTGTGTTCACCGACTGGCGGACGCCGCGTCTCGGACAGGTGTGGCGCAAGCAGCTCGCGGCCGACCCGCCCCCACCGCCGGACTGGCTCGGGACGACGGCCGCCCGGACTCCGCAGCACCCGGTCCCCGGGATGCCGCCGCAGAGCTGCACCGTCCAGTTCGGCGCGCCGGGACCCTGGCACGAGCGGCTGCCGCACTTCCGGCTCGGCTTCAACCCGAGCAACGGTGAGGAGTTGCAGTCGGAGCTGCACCTGCCCCGCCGGGCTGTGGCGGACGCGTTGCACGCCCTCGACCCGATCGCCGACCGGATCGCCGCCGTGGTCCAGATCTGCGAGGTACGCACCATCGCCGCCGACCGACTCTGGCTGAGCCCCCAGTACGGCCGGGACACGGTGGCCCTGCACTTCACCTGGATCGCCGACCCGGCTGCGGTGACACCTGTGGTGGCCGAGGTGGAACAGCGGCTTGCCCTGTTCGCCCCCCGACCGCACTGGGGGAAGGTGTTCACCGTCGACCCGGCGACGCTCGCCACCGCGTACCCCCGATGGCACGACTTCCTCGCCCTGCGCGCCCGCCTGGACCCGGGCGGGGTCTTCGACACCCCCGACCTGGACCGCTACCTGCCCCGCTGAACCCGGTCGGGCCGCCGAGCCGGAGCGGCCGACGGGTGCACCGGACCAGGTCTGGCCGCAACGGTCACCGGGAGGGGGAGAGCTGGTCACGGAGGGTGCCGCGCTGGACGGCCCGGCTGATGTCACTGGGCGAGACGATGCCGACCAGTTGCCCCCCGGTGACCACGAGGGCCCGCCCGTCGGCGCAGGTGCTCAACCGGGGGAGCAGGTCGGTCAGCTCCTCCTCGGGGGCGGCCAGCACCAGGTCCCCGGCGCGGCACGCCACCTCGGACAGCCGGGTCGTGGCCCGCTGGTCGGCCGGGATCCCGCGGACCCGGTCCAACGTGACCAACCCGACCGGCTCACCGTTCTCGGTCAGCGGCAGCGCCGTGTGCCGGTACGCGAAGAGGTAGTGGTCGACGAAGTCCGCCACGGTGATGTCCCCCGAGGCGGTCTGGGGCTGCGTGGTCATCACGTCGCCGACCCGGACACCCCGCAGGGCGCTGCCCATCCGGGCCTGACGTTCCTCCATCCCGGCCGCGCCGATCAGGAACCAGCCGATCAGCGCCAACCAGAGCCCGCCGATGCCGGTGCCGACCAGGAACTGGAAGATCCCCAGCCCGATCAGCAGGACCCCGAGGATCCAGCCGGCCCGGGCCGCCACCACCGACGCCCTCGTCCGGTCCCCGGTGGCCTTCCAGACCGCGGCCCGCAACACCCGACCGCCGTCCAGCGGCGCGGCCGGCAGGATGTTGAAGACCGCGAGCAGCACGTTGATCCCGGCCAGCCAGGACAACACCCCGAGTAGCAGTCCGCCCCCGCCGGCCATCGCCACCGCCAGCGCGACCACCCCGAAGAGGACCCCGAGGAGCAGACTGACCAGCGGCCCGACCCCGGCGATCCGCAGCTCGGCACCGGGGTCCTTCGCCTCGCCCTTGAGCTCCGCCACCCCGCCGAAGAGCCACAGGGTGATCCCCTCGACCTCGATGCCGTTGCGTTTGGCGACCATTGCGTGGGACACCTCGTGGGCGAGGAGTCCGAGGAAGAAGACCACGGCGGCGGTCAACCCGGCCAGCACGTACAGCCAGCCCGGATGCCCCGGATAGGACCGGGGGAACTGGCTGGCCGACAGCGCCCAGGCGATCAGCGCGAAGATGACCAGGACACTCCAGTTCACCCCGACCGGTACGCCCACCACCCGCCCCAGCCGAAAGCTCACCCTCATCCCCGTCTCGTACCCCGGACGGCTGCGATCATTCCGCCGGTGACCTACCGCTCTCCGGGATCAGCTCTGCGGCTGGGAGATGTTGACCATCCACGGGATGCCGAACCTGTCGACGCAGGCGCCGTAGAGATCGCCCCACATCTGCTTCTCCAACGGCATGGTGACGGTGGCCCCGGCGGAGAGCTTCTCCCACGCCTCCTCCAGCCCCTCGCCGGGGTCGCCGCTGAGCATGCACGTGATCGTGTCACCGGGACGGTGCGCCATGCCGGGGGCGGTGTCGGAGGCCATCAGGGTGTATCCCCGGTCGGTGGCGAGCGACCCGTGCATCACCTTGTCGGCGAGGCCGGGTTCGGTCGTTCCGAACTCGCTGAACGTGGTGATCGACAGTTCGCCGCCGAACACCGACCGGTAGAACTCCATCGCCTCCCGGGCATTGCCGTCGAACGTCAGGTAAGGGTTCAGCTGGGACGCCATCGCGGGCTCCTTCGTCGAGGTGACCATCTCACTGAGGAACGCTAACGTCACCCTCCGACATCTTTCGTCGGTTTCACCTACCGCCCCGTCCGGTCGGGCCGGGGCTACCCGACCTGAGGGGGTTCGGTGGCCTGCAACCGGGGGTCCGGCCGACCGCCGGCCATGGCGAGCATCCCCCGTACGACCCGCAGGAGCTTGAGCAGGTCCCGGGGCTTGCGACGGTCGAGCCCGGCGACCACCTGCTTGAGGATGCTGAGCTGGTCGAAGTAGACCCGCTCGACGACCAGGTTCTCCTGGTCGTCGAAGACGAAGTACGCGGTCATCCGGGTACGGTGCCGTCCACCGGTGGCCGGGATGGTGCCGAGCGGACCGAGGTGGGTGCCGATCAACCAGAACTCGACGATCACCGCGTCGTGGCTGTGCCGGATCGCGATGATCTCGTGGTGCTGGTCGGGAAAGGCGGCCCGGGTCTCCTGGTAGTAGTCGCGTACCGCCCCGTCCCCGTCGTGGACCTTCATCGAGGCGATCAACTCGTAGTGCGGGTGCGGGAAGGTCGACAGGACCTTGTCCCAGTCCTGACGGACCTCGTCCTCGAAGTGGTCGAGGACCAGCTTCTCCCGGGCTCGCAGCACGTCCTCGGGGGGAAGGGAGTAGATGGACACGCGGCACACCCTAGCCACCAGTGTGGACGAATCCCGCACCGGGATCGACGGAGGTGCGCCGCGTGCCGGGTCGCCGTCGAGCTGACCGGCCCGCGCCTGTGCCGGGACGCCGTCAGCGCTTGGCGGGCCTGTCGGAGGACGAGGAGGAACGGAACAGTCCCCGGAGGCTGAACCTGCTCGGCTGGGAAGGTTGGTGCTTGTTCCTGGCGGGGGCGGGGAACCGGTGGTTGCGGGGGATGACGGCCGCCGCAGCGGTCGCGGTGGACGGCGAGGCCAGGTCACTGATCCCCGACGTGTACCTGCCCGACTCCCGGGCCGAGGGTCCGGACTCCGTCGGCATCGGAGGGGCAGGTGTGTCGGGCTCCCGCCCGGATGTCGTCGGAACGTCGTTCCAGGGGTTGCGGTGCAGACCGCCGCCCGGTGTCTGGGCCTGACCCATGTTGTACGCAGGTGAGTCGACGATGGGGGTGACTGTCGTCCCGTTGGTCGCGGCCGAGTCCGGCACCCGGAACCCCTGCCGGTACGGGTCGACGTCGGTCTGGAGCGTGAGCCGGGCCGCCCCGGCGACCTGCGGTCCGGGGAAGCCGCCTTCCCGTGTCTCGGCGGGCCGGTGTGCCTGTCCGGGGGCGCCGAAGCGTGGGTCGTGGTCGTGGGCGGGCCGGCCGCTCTGCCGGGGCAGTGGGGCGCGGTGGGCGGATCCGGGTACGTCAGGGAGGCGCACTGTTACTCCTCGTGAGCGTCGGGTCTGGTCCCTGACTGGTACGCACCGACCCTGGCCTGCGGTTCAACGGGAGTCGGGGTTGCCTGCCGGTTGGGAGTCGCCACGGAGCGTCATTCCGGTCGAGAGGCGGGCCGACGTCGGCGTGCTTGCGCCGGGTCGTACGATCGGCGGGCCGTCCTTCCTGGACGGACGAACCGAGTACCCCGTCGAAGCTGCGCAACAGGAATTCGACAACTTGCGCAGTTCGAGCCACGCAGCGGCGACCGGTCAGGCCCCTGAGGCGGTCAAGGCAAGGCTCACCGAGGCGAAGCGGAACTTCCAGCAGCAGATCATCGATCACATCAAGGAGAACGGCCGGGAGGCCGCCCTCGCGGAACTGCTCGCGCCCCGCCCTGCTGCCGAGGCCGCCAGGTACCTCGTTCCCGCACAGAGGAACGAGGTGCCCGCCCCGTACGGCCCGAGGGGCGGCAGCTCTGCTCGGCCGCACGCCCCGGGACAACCTCCCCAGGGCCGTACCCTGTGACCTGACCACCCGGACTCCGGCGTGGAGCGACCATGGCCATACGGTTGGCGGATCTGGACCGGGCAGCGGTCGTGCTCGGTGAGCCGGTCCGATTCGTCGTCACCCGATAGGTGGGTTCGGTCAGACCGACGGCGGTGGGGTGGGGAGTTCGTCGACCACGACCACCGGGCTGCCCGGGGGGACCTCGGCGAGCAGGAGGCGCTGGCCGCTGGCGGTGAGCCGGATGCAGCCGTTGGTGGTCTGTCGTCCCAGTTCACCGTCGTGGTGCCAGGTGTGGATGCCGATGTGGGCACCGCGGAGTCCGGCCGGGACGGCGTCGGGGTCGTCGGGGACGGAGCCGAGGGCGAGGACGTCGACCCCGGCGTACACGCTCTCGCCGGGGGTGCTCCGGCCGAGGACGAAGCTTCGGCCCAGCGGGGTCTCCTGGCCGGGGCGGCCGAGGCTGACCGGCCAGGTGCGTCGGGGTTCGCCGTCGCGGAGCCAGGTCAGCCGGTGGGGGCGGCGCTCGATCACGATCTGGTTGCGTAGTGGGGTGGCCGTCCACCCGCCGGAGGGCACCCAGGCGAGCCGACGGTTGGCCGAGGGGAGCAGGACGGCCACCCAGCCGGTGCGGCGCTGGGCGATCGGGACGGTCAGGTCGACGCCGTTGATGGTGGGGTCGAGGAAGGCGATCGGCAGTCCGCCGGGAGCGTCGTAGGCGGCGATCCGGCGGGCGGGACGCAGCCCCTCGGTGAGCGGGGTGACGTCCATGGTGTTCGGATCGGGGGGAAACCCTGTTGGTGCCGGGCCGTAGTCGACCACCGGCAGGTGGGTGGGGGCGGGTGCGGCGACCGGCACCTGTCCGGCCTCGGGTCCGTCGTCGCCGGGGGCGATCTGCAGGCCACCCTGCGACCCGGTCGGACCGGGGGCGGCGACCCGCGTGGCCGGGGTCCTGGTCAGCATCAGGGCGGTGAGCAGCAGCGTCACCACCATCAGCGGTACGCCGACGAGCAGCCCGGTCCGGCGCCACCCGAAAGCTCCCAGATGCCTCATAGGTCACTTAAACCACAGAAAACGCTCGCTCGAAGGCCGTACACGAGTTTTTGCGGGATCCGGTTCGATGGGCGGGGCAAGATTTTTTCGGCTCCGGTGATCCGCTGGTGGCGAGGGGCCGTACTGGAGGGGGGAGTGAGCAGGGGTCGGCCGACGGTGTGCCGCTGATAGACGATCGGGGAGCGATGGCCCGGGTGAAGACGAACGACAAGGCCACGACCGTTCGCACGATGACCAGCAGCAGAGGAGGCAGAAGCCTTTCGCCGACCACCGTCATGGTGCTGATCGGGTCGGTGATCGCCCTGCTCTGGGCCGGCGCGATGCTCACCAGCCTCGGTCAGATGGTCTACGCGTACTCCTTCTTCTTCACCGAGTTCTTCTCCGGGGTGATCGCCCTGGTGGCGCTCAGCCTCACCGTGATGATGGGGTTACTGGCCACCGACCGCCTGGTGCTGAAGATCCCGCACCGGGTGCTCCTGCAGTCCGCCCACCGGGCGACCGGCATCATCGGCGTGGGCGGCCTGATCTTCCACGTCATTACCAAGATCGCGATCGGGCGGGCCGGGGTCACCGACATCTTCGTGCCGTTCGTCGGCGGATGGGGCCTCTACGTCGGCCTCGGCACCGTGGCCTCGTTCCTGATGGTGAGCGTCCTGTGGACCGGCCTCATCCGGGTCAGGTTCGCCGGGGCCGGACCCCGGTGGCTCTGGCGTGCCCTGCACTCGGGGGCGTACGTGGCCTGGCCGTTCGCCCTCCTCCACGGCCTCAACGCCGGTCGGGTGGCCGCCACCTGGGTCACCCTGAGCTACCTGGCGTGCGTCCTGTTCGTGGTGGTCGCGCTCATCGTCCGGCTCTCGGTGACCCTCGGCCAGCGCAGCCGGGAGCAGAGTCAGGCCGCCGCCCTCAACAAGGCCATCACCGGCAAGGCCGGCGACGAGGGCCTCGGCCGTAACCTCCTGGCCAACCTGACCGGGCGCAAGGGCGACAGCCGCGAGAGGAAGGACCGGGGGAAGGGTCGGGACCGCGCCGCCGGATGGTCCGACACCACCACCGGCAGCTGGTCCACCACCGGTGGTACGGCACGGCGGCAGGACCCGGACCGGTTCGCCGTTCCGGTGGTGCCCGAGCCCGGCACCCTGCGCGAATCGGTCCGTCGCCGAGACGAGGAGTACGCCCCGGCGGCCCGGACCGAGGAGCGGGTACGCCGCGACGACGACCGCCCCCGTCGGCGAGTCGACGACGACACCGAACTCTTCGACCGGGTGACCGACGAGCGGGGCAGCCGTCGTCGGCGTACCGAGGAGGACCTGGAACCGACGTCCCGTCGCCGGGACGAGGACGACTCGCCGCGTCGCCGCGTCGACGAGGACGACCTGGCCCCGGTGGCCCGCCGGGACAGCGAGCGGCCGTCACGACGCCGCCGCGCCGCCGACGACGGCGAGGTCGTCTCCCGTCGGTCGTCGCGGCCCCGGGTCGAGGCCCGGCAGCGGTACTCGGCCCCGCCAGCGGCGGACCTGCCCGAGGAGCCGTGGGACAGCCCGAGCCGCTGGGAGAAGATCGACCCGATCTCCGCCGACCCGATCTCGTCGGCCCCCCGCGACCCGATCTCGTCGGCCCCGCGCAGCGGCAGCGGGCGGCACAGCGTCGAAGACGAGGTGCCGGAGGAGGTCCCCGACTACTGGCGTCCGCCGGGCCGGTACGTTCCCGACGACGACCTGCCGACGGACGACACCCCGACCCTCGTCGACCTCGCCTCCCGTCGCAAGCAGCGGGCCTCCGGTGACAGCCGGTCCAAGGGCCGCCGCCGTGCCGACGCGGACGCTGTGGACGGCGCCTACTGGGCGGGGCTGCGAGGTGAAGCCAAGTGACGATGCGTACGACGGTGCCCCCGGTGGCCTGCGTGGGGGAACCCCGGCTCACCGCCGGATTCGCCGAGTTCGGCCGACTCGACCTGCGCGCCCACGAACAGGTGCACGGGCCGATCGGGCCGATGGAGCCGGCCACCCTGCTCCAACTGCTCGAAGCGATCCAACTCAAGGGCAAGGGCGGGGCGGGCTTCCCGTTCGCCAAGAAGTTCCGGGCTGTCCTCGACTCCTGCGAACGTCAGGACCTCGCCCCGGTGGTCGTGGTCAACGCCACCGAGGGGGAACCGGCAGCCTGGAAGGACAAGGTGCTGCTCACCCGGGCCCCGCACCTGATCCTCGACGGGGCGGCGCTGGCCGCGTACGCCCTCGACGCGGAGGAGATCGTCATCGGGGTGGCCGACGACGACATCGGCCGCGAGTCGCTGACCCTGGCCCTGGAGGAGCGCCCGATGCCGGTGCCCACCAGCATCGTCACGGTGCCGCACCGGTTCATCTCCGGTGAGGGAGGTGCGCTGATCAACGGGATCAACGGGTTGCCGCACATCCCGTCGGGCACCAAGAAGCGCTCCAGCGACTCCGGCGTCAACAACCTGCCCACCCTGTTGTCCAACGCCGAGACGTACGCCCAGGTGGCCATCGCCGCCCGGCTCGGCCCGTACGAGTACGCGGCCCTCGGCACCGACGACGAACCGGGCACCGTGCTGTTGACCATCACCGGGTCGGCGAAGCGGCAGGCGGTGGTGGAGTGTGCCGCCGGGACCCGGCTCCGTGACGTGCTCGACCTCTGCGAGGTGCCCGAAGGGCCGGGCATCCTGCTGGGCGGCTACCACGGACGGTGGATCACCTGGGCGGCGGCCGAGGTCGCGGAGGTGTCCCGCAAGGGGCTGGCCGCCGTCGGGGGGACCCTCGGCGCCGGCATCATCGTCCCCCTCGGCAAGGACACCTGCCCGCTGGGCGAGGCCGCCCAGGTGGTCCGCTACCTGGCCGCCGAGTCGGCCGGTCAGTGCGGGCCGTGCAAGGCGGGCCTACCCGACCTGGCCCGCGCCGTCGACCTCGCGGTCTCCGGCAGCGCGCCGGTGGAGGTGGTCCGGGCGGCCGCCGGTGACGTGAAGGGACGGGGGGCGTGCAGCCATCCCGACGGCACCTCCCGGTTCGCGCTCTCCGCAATGGAGGTCTTCGTCGAGGACCTGCGGTTGCACACCACCGGAGAGGGCTGCGGCAAGCGGGTCAAGGGGATGATGGGGCTGCCCGGGGCACCCGACGGCAACCCGCAGAAGCTCGCCCTGGACTGGTCCCGGTGCGACGGTCACGGGCTCTGCGCGCACGTCCTGCCGGACTTCATCCGCCTCGACCACAACGGCTACCCCGCCTTCCCGTCCACTCCGGTGCCGACCTGGCTGAAGGAGGGGGCGACGAAGGCCGTCAAGGTCTGCCCGGCCCTGGCCCTACGCCTGGTCCCCGCCACCCGCTGACCCCACGAAACCCCACCGGACCCCCTCCACCCGGTCCCTCCGCCCCCTCCACCCGGTCCCTCCACCCCGGTGATCAAGGGATTTGCGTCAGGAACGGGCACTGACCTGACGCAAATCCCTTGATCACGGCTGCGGGCTGGGGGTGGGGGAGGGGTGGGGGTGGGGTGGGTCAGCGGGGGGTCAGGCGGTCGGTGCCGAGGCGGTCGCGGAGCACCTCCGGGACCAGCACCGAGCCGTCGGCCTGCTGGTACTGCTCCAGGATCGCCGGGAACAGGCGGCTGGTGGCCAGCGCCGAACCGTTGAGGGTGTGCACGAACCGGGTCTGCTTGCCGCCCGGCTCGCGGTACCGGATGCCCGCCCGGCGGGCCTGGTAGTCACCGGCCCAGGAGACCGAGGAGACCTCCTTGTACTTGCCGGTGCTCGGCATCCACACCTCGATGTCGAGGGTCTTGCGCATCGAGGCGCTCGCGTCACCGGCGGAGAGCAGGCTGCGCTGGTAGTGCAGGCCGAGCCCCTCGACCAGGCTCTCCGCGTGCGCCAGCATCCCCTCCAGCGCCCCGTCGGCCTGCTCCGGCAGGGTGAACTGGAAGATCTCCACCTTGTTGAACTGGTGCCCGCGAACGGTGCCGCGCTCGTCGGAGTGGGTTCCGGCCGACTCCCGCCGGTAGCAGGGGGTGTACGCGAACGCCTTCAGCGGCAGCTTCGCCGTCTCCAGGATCTCGTTCTGGTACGCCCCGAGGATCGCCGTCTCGCTGGTGGGCAGCAGGAACTGGCCGCGTGGGGCGCTGTCGGCGGAGAGGTGGTAGACGTCGTCGTAGAACTTGGGGAACTGGCCGGCGGCGTACCCGGCGGAGTCGAGCAGCAGGTGCGGCGGGAGGAGGAATTCGTACCCCGCCGCGATGTGCTGGTCGACGAACCAGTTGAGCAGTGCCCACTCCAACCGGGCACCCGGCCCGGTGTACATCCAGAAACCGGACCCGCCGAGCTTCACCCCACGCTCGTAGTCGACCAGGCCCAACGCCCGGCTCAGCTCCACGTGGTCGCGGACCTTGTCGATGACCGGCGGCGCACCGAAGACCTTGACCACCCGGTTGGCCTCCTTGCCACCGGGGACCACGTCCTCGGCCGGCAGGTTGGGCAGCTCGCTCATCCGGTCGTTGAGCCGGGACTGCACCTCGTCGAGCTGCGCCTCCAACTCGGCGACCTGCCGGCGCCCCGCCTCCGGGGCGGTGACCTCCGGCTCGGTGCCGGCCCGCTTCGCCGCCGCGTACGCCCGGGCCTCCGCCTTGCGGCGCTGCCGCTCGGCGTCGATCTCGGTGATCAGGCTGCGCCGGTCCCGGTCGAGCTGCCCGATCTCGTCGAGCGCCCGGGTGACCTCGGCCGGATCCAGCCGCTTGGCCAGTGCGGTCGCGACCGCCTCGCGATCCTTACGGATCAACTCCATGTCCAGCATGCTGCTCCGTGCGCCTCCGTCCGGACGGCCAGGTGATAACCCCCCGATGCTACCGTCCGCCCGGGTGGGCCGGTCAGCCCACGGGGCTCGGCCGAGCTACCGCCACGCCCGGCCCGGCTCGGCGGTCCTCTTCCTCTGCCGCATGACCTGCTCGCCTCCCTACCCGCGTCAGAGGCGGATCGGCATGAGGATGGAGAAGACGTCCGGGTCCTCGACGCGGCGGACGGCCAGGGGGCCGATCGGGCCGTCGAGCTCCAGGACGAGACGCGGGGAGTCGGCGGCGTCCAACGCGTCGAGCAGGTACCCGCCGTTCACCCCCACCCGCAGGTCCACCCCGGACACGGTCAGTTCGTCCACGCCGAGCGGGCGCACCCCGGCCCGGTCGTCGAGGCCGAGGACCGTCACCCGGTGGGTCACCCCGGCGTGCTCCCGGGTCACCGTGGGAGCGGCCCGCAGCGCCACCGCCAGGGCCGACCCGTCCACCGGTACGCGCCGGACCGGCCGGTCGTCGACCGTACGACGCAGCAGTCGGTGGTAGTCGGGGAAGTCGTACGCCAAGGCTTCGGCGCGGACCTCTCCGCCGGTGAGCCGGGCGGTGAGGGCGCCCCCACCCACCTCGACCTCGACGGTGTTCTCGGCCGTCCCGGTGGTGAGCAGGACGCGCAGGGCGTCGACGGCGGCGACCGGCACCGGTATCCGTGCCGGTGGGCCGGTGACCTGACCCCGGGCCCGCCCGAAGGCCATCCGGTGTCTGTCGGTGGCGACCAGGCGCACCCCGTCGGGCTCCACGTCGAACAGGACCACGCCCAGCATCGGCAGGTCGGGGTCGGTGCCGACGGCGAACCGGACCGCGTCGAGGGCGGCGGCCAGGTCGAGGGGGCGCAGGGCCAGCCGGGTGGTGGTCGCCGGGGGCGGTTCGAGCAGGTCGCAGACGCGGGACAGCTCCCGCCGGGCGTCGGTCAACCCGGCCTCCAGACGGTGCAGGTGGGCGTCGAGCAGTCGACGGGCGGCGGGCGGATCGTAGCGGTGGTCCAGGACGGCGGTGATCTCGGCCAGCGGCATGCCGACCCGGCGCAGTCCGGCCACCAGCCGGGCGGGCCACACCTGCTCCCGGGTGTACCACCGGTAACCGGTGACCGGGTCGACGCGGGCCGGGGCGAGGACCGCCGACCGGTCGTAGAAGCGCAGGGCGCTGACGCTCAGTCCGCTGAGGCGGGCGAACTCGCCGATGCTGTGCAGGTCGGTTCCCACGCCGCTGATCCTGCCACCTCGACCAGGTCGAGGGTCCACCCCCGAGCGGGGCTGTGGGACGGGGATGCGAGGCGGGGTGCCCACCTCACCGCAGGCGTCGACGAGGACCCTCCCTACGTCAGGAGGCGGAAGGTGAGGCCGGCCCGGGTGAGGCGGTGCAGGAGGGCGTCGCCCATCGCGGTGACCGGGGTGACCTGTCCGGCGGTGCTCGGGAGGTCGTCCAGGGCCAGGCAGAGGGCGGACTCGGCGAGCATCTTCGCCGTCTCGTCGTAGCCGGGGTCACCGCCGGACACCTCGGTCACCACCCGCCGCCCGCCACCGGCCCCGACGAACCGGACCGTGAACCAGGACTTCGCCCGCTGCTGCGGGGTGGGCCCCTGCCCGGAGGTGAGCCGACCGAACAGCCACCGTCGGGTGGGTGGCAGTTTCACCAGGGCCATCAGCCCGCCGAGCCCGACCGCGCCGGCCAGCACCGTGGGCAGCCGCCGTACCGCCGCGAAGTGCCGGTACCGGAAGTCCGGGCCGTACTCGGGGCGGGCCGCCGCCGACCTGCGGACCACCTGCGGGTCGATGGTGGGCATCGGGACCACCCAGCCGTCGGCCTCGGTGGACCGCCCCACCTTCCCGGGTACGGCCCGGACCCGCCGGTCGGTGGGGGGTGGTTCGGCCTCCCGCCGGAGCCGGGCCACCCGGGCGGCGGGCCCGGTCCGGGAGAACGCGGTGAGCGCCGAGTGGTAGGTGCCGGCGGAGAACCGGCCACCGGCGCGGACGTATCCGTCGACGGTGATCGGCACGTCGTCGGGCAGGTGGGTGACTGTGAACCAGACCCCCAGGTCGTGGGGGACCGAGTCGAATCCGCAGGCGTGCACCAGCCGCGCGCCGGTGCGGACGGCCTCGGCGTGGTGGCGCAGGTACATCAGGTCGACGAACTCCGGTTCCCCGGTGATGTCCAGGTAGTCGGTCCCGGCCCGGGCGCAGGCGGCCACCAGCGGCTCACCGTGGTGGACGTAGGGACCGACGGTGGTGGCCAGGACCCGGGTGCCCTCCGCGACGGTACGCAGCGAGTCGGCGTCGGTGACGTCCGCGGTGAGCAGCGGCAGCCCGGTCAGGTCGGGGTCGACGTCGGTCAGCCGGTCCCGGACCCGGGCCAGCTTCTCCGGGTTGCGACCCGCGAGGGCCCACCGCAGGTCCGCCGGGGCGTGCCGGGCGAGATACTCGGCGGTGAGTCCTCCGGTGAACCCTGTCGCACCGAACAGGACGAGATCGTACGGCCGGTCGTCGCGCATCCGCCGAGTCTGTCACCGACTCCGGGACACCGCTCGCCGGAAGGAGAAGTGGCCCAGGTCATATCGGGGAGAGAACCCGGACGGCCCCGGTGGTCGTCTGGGAGGGCGTGAGAGTGGGCGGGAAGAGCGGCGGGACCGAGCCGGACGACGAGGCGTTGCTGCGCCGCGTCGCCCGGGGGGACCAGGGCGCGTTCGAGGAGTTCTACCGGCGTACCGCGCCATGGCTGGTGATCCGGCTGCGCCGCCGGTGCGCCGACCCCGACGTGGTCGCCGAGGTGATGCAGGACGCGTACGTCGCCGTGTGGCGGTCGGCGGCGTCCTACGGCGGCAGGGCGGGTGGGGGGAGCGCGGCCGGATGGCTGTGGACCATCGCGGCCCGCCGACTGGTCGACCGGTTCCGTGCTCGGGCCCGACAGGAGGCGTCGTCGCGGCCGGTCACCACCGTCGAACCGACCTCCCCGGCGGCCGAGGAGGTGGTCGTCGGGCGGGTGCTCGACGACCCGGTCGCCGGGGCGGTCCGTGAACTCGCCCCGGAACTTCGTGAGGTGGTGCAGGCGATGGTGCTCGACGGGCTCTCCGTACGACAGACGTCGGTGCTGCTCGGGGTCCCCGAGGGCACTGTCAAGACCCGGGCCCGGCGGGCCCGGCTGCTGCTGCGGGAGGTGTTGTCGTGACCGCCGGTCACCCGTCACAGGCCCTGCTCGACAGGTACGCGACCGAGGTCGACCTGCCCCCCGACGACCTGTGGGCGGTGGAGGTGCACCTCGACGGGTGTGCCGCGTGCCGCGCCCGACTGGCCGACGCCGCCGTCGACCACGCCCCCTCGGTCGGCGAACTCGTCGACCAGGTGTGGGCGGAGGTGGCCCCGGTGGTCCGCGCCGAGCCGCCGGTACGCCGTCGCCGGTGGCCGGTGCTGTCCCGCTGGGCGGCACCCGCGTCCCTGCCCTGGCTGCTGACGAGCGTTCTCGTTCCGTTCGTCGCGATGGCGATGGACCTGATCGCCGCCACCCTCCCGGTCGATCCGGGGCGGCCCTCGGTCCTGCTGCTCGTCGCGCCGCTGGTCCCCGTCCTGGGGGTGGCGACCTCCTGGAGTCGACGCCTCGATCCCGCACACGAACTGGTGGGCAGCGCTCCCCGGGCCGGGTTGGGGATGGTGCTGCGCCGGACGCTGGTGGTCCTGCTCGTCGTCCTGCCGCCCCTTGCGGTGGCGGGGGTGGTCGTCGGCACCGCACCGGCGTTGTGGCTGCTGCCGAGCCTGGTCGTGGTGACCGGCACCCTCACCCTCGGCGCGTACGTCGGGGTGGGTCCGGCCGCCGTCCTGGCGACCGTCGGATGGGTGGCCGCCGTGGTGGCCCCGAGCCTGGTCTGGGACGGGTTCCCGGCGGTCCTCGGCCCGGACACCACCCCCGTCTGGGCGGTCTGCGCAGTCCTCGCCACCATCGCCTTCGTCCTCTCCCGACACGCCTTCCGCCACCCGGTGAGCTACCGGTGACCCCGACAGGAGCGCTGATGATCCGTACGGTGAGTGCCGAGGAGACGGCACCGACGACGTACGCCTGGCCGGTCCAGGCCCGTGGACTGCGGGTCCGTGCCGGTCGCCGGTTCGCCGTCGACGATCTCGACCTGCGGCTCGGGTTCGGGGTGCACGGGCTGCTCGGCCCGAACGGGGCCGGTAAGACCACCCTGATCCGGGCGCTGGCCACCGTCGCCCGACCGGCTTCCGGACACCTGGAACTGCTCGGCCAGGCGGTGGACGCGGGCGGGGACCTCCGTGAGGTCCGCCGGGGGCTGGGCTACCTCCCGCAGGAGTTCGGCCACTACCGGTGGTACACCGTCAGGGAGTTCGTCGAGTACGTCGCCTGGCTGCGGGAGGTGCCCGCCCGTGACGTACCGGACGCGGTGCAGCGGGCCATCGACCGGGTTGACCTGACGTCGCGGGCCGGGAGCACCCTGCGGTCCCTCTCCGGCGGGATGCTGCGCCGGGTCGGCCTGGCCCAGGCCGTCGTCGGTGACCCCACCCTCCTGCTGCTCGACGAGCCGACCGTCGGTCTCGACCCGGAGCAGCGGGCCCGGGCCCTGGAGCTGCTGCGCGACCTCGGCCGGGACACCTGCGTGGTGGTCGCCACCCACGTGGTCGACGACGTCGCCGCCGCCTGCACCGACGTGGTGCTCCTGGACGCGGGGCGGCTGGCCTTCCACGGCCCGGTGGCCGAGGTGACCGCCGCCGCGACCGGCGGTGCCGCCCCCGAGGTCGGCGGCGGTGTCCTCGAACGCGGGTACGCGGCACTGCTGCGTCGCCACCGTGACCAGGAGGGATCGAAGTGACAAAGGTGAAGGTGCTCGGCCGGGTCCTCCTCGTCGAGCTGAGCCGCACCTCGGTGGTCGGGGTGGCGCTCGGCTTCCTCGCCGTCGCCGGTGCCCTGCTCACCGACATGGACCGGTGGAGTGGACTGTGGATGACGGTGGTCCTGGCGCACTACGCGTCGGTCGGCGGGCTCTGGCCGTTGGCGCTGGCCTGCGGTGCCTGGTTCGGTCGTCGGGAGGCCGCTGCGCGGATGACCGACCTGGTGGCGGCGACCCCCCGTCCGAAACCCGCCCGCCTGGCGGCCCGCCTGGTGACGATCGTCGGCTGCTTCGCCGGTGGGTACGCCGCGATGGGCGTCGGGATGTTGCCGGGCGTCTGGTCGAACGCCTCCTACCAACCGCCGGGGTGGTACTGGCCGGGGCTGGTCGGCACCGTCGCCGTGGCCGGGGCCGCACTGCTCGGGTTCGGCGTCGGTCAGGTGGCCCCGTCCCGACTGACAGCCCCGCTGCTGTGCGTCGTCGCGGTCGCCGTCACGGTCGGGCTCCGGGCGGTCGGCCCCGGTCCGGTCCCGTTGCTGCTGCCCGGGTATCTCGGCGAGACCGACCGATACTCCCGGCTCGACCCCGGGGCGGTGGCGGGTCAGCTGGTCCTGTTCGGTGCCGTCGCCGTGACCGGGCTGGTGTTGAGCCTCGCCGACACCCGGCGGGTCCGGCGGCTCGCCGCGGTGCCGACCGCCCTCGCCCTGGTCGTGGCCCTGGTGGTGGTCCCTTCGGACGGTCAGGGGGTCCGCCCGGATCCGCAGGCCTCGGCGCTGGTCTGCGCGGACGGGACGCCCCGGGTCTGCGTCGTCCGGCTCTACCAGGGGGCGTTGCCGGAGCTCGTCGGACCGGCCCGGGAGGCCCTGCGGAGACTCGGTCGGCTCCCGGACGCCCCGACCGCCGTCGTCCAGGTGGTCGACGAGCGGGACGACACGGCCGAGCGGCCGGCGGACGTCGTTCCCGTCGAGATCGTCATGTTCGGCCCCACCTCGATCGCCACCGGGGGTGCGACGATCGAGGCGATGCTCCTCGACGGGGCCGGTACGACGGCCTGCGGCCCGGCCGCCGACGACCTGGCGGGCTGGGACCGGCTCGACGCCGCCCGGTCCGCCGCCGGGCTCTGGCTGCGGGGTGCGGACCCGACCCCGGACGACCACGTGTCACCGGCTCGACGGGAACTGACCGAGGCGGCCCTGACCACCCTGCGGGGGATGCCGGAGCAGACCCAGACCGCAAGGGTCGCCGCGTTGCGGCAGGCCGCGCTTCAGTGCCGGCCCGACCTCTACGAGATCCTCACCGCCGCCTGACGGTGCGCGGGCAAGGATTCGGGACGACTGCTGCAACCACGGTGACGGTCCGGACGTCTCGACGATGAGACCCCCGGACGACGACGGTAGATCACGACGACGGTCGGCCCGGTGCCGACGGAGGAGACGAGACATGTCGATCAAGCGATGGTTCGGCGGTGCGGGACTGGTGGTGCTGACCGGCGCCCTGGGAGCGTGCGTCGCCGGTGGCCCGGGCGCCCCCGCCACTGAGGGCGGCCAGCAGGAGACGGGGAGGGGAGTCTCGGTCGGCGAGAGGGAGGTGGGCATCGCGAACTCGGACGGCCGACCCGACGCCGTCGGCAGGTCGACGGCACCCGCACCGGCGACGTCGGCCCTCCCGCCGGTGCTGACCGGGAAGCGGTGGGGGACGATCGTCCGGACCGAGTCGTTCGAGGGGGGAGTGTCGCTCCTCGACGGTGGACGCCTGGCCGAGGTCGACGGCGACGAGGGGCGGCAACTGTTCGCCCCGACCCCGATCGGGGGAAAGAAGTACCTGGTCAAGGCGTACAAGCGGAGCAGCACCACCCCGCTGTGCTGGGTGGCGCGCAACCCCGGCGGCGGCCGGCCGCTGATCGTCGAGGGTGCCGCCTGCAACGCCCAGGACCGGCACCAGCAGTTCGACGTCACCCCGGTCACCCGGGACGGCAGGCAGGTCTACCTGTTCAGCAACAGCTCGGCGTACCTGCGGCACTCGGCCCGGTCCGGGTTGATCCTGGAGGAGTCGGGCGACGCGCAGCCGGTCAGCTACTTCCGGATCAACGACAACGGGCCCGCTCCTGTGGGGTGAAGACCACCCGTACGCACCCGTCGGAGCGGGTCCGGAACAGGTCGTACCCCACCGGCCCCTGCTCCAGCGGAAGCCGGTGGGTGGCCAGGTGCTCGGTGCGGACCTCGTCGCGGGCCATCAACTCCAGCAGCCGGGGGATGTAGCGCTGCCCGTGCTGACGGGCACTCCGTACGGTCAGTCCCTTGTGCAGCACCGCCCCGAGCGGGAACGCGTCGACGAACCCGGTGGCAGCGCCGAGGACGGCGACGGTGCCGCCCTTGCGGCAGGCGTGCACCGCCTCGCGTACCGCAAGGGTGTCCGCGGACCGGGCACCGAGACGGCCGGTGAGGGGCCGGGTGCCCGTCCCGCTCTCCCCGGCGGCCTCCACGCACACGTCGGGACCCCGACCGCCGCTGCGTTCCCGCAGCTCCGCCGCGACGTCGGTCCGTCCGAGGTGCAGCGTCTCCGCCCCGACGGTGCGTTCGGCCATCCGGAGCCGGTCGTCGTACCGGTCGACCACGACGACCCGCTCCGCCCCGCGCATGAACGCCGCCAACGCGGTCAGCTGACCCACCGCCCCCGCCCCCCAGACCGCCACCACGTCACCCGGTCCCACCCCGCCCAGGTCCGCGCCGAGCCACCCGGTCGGCGCGGCGTCCGAGGCGAACACCGCCCGGTCGTCGTCGACCCCGTCGGGTACGGCGAAGGCCCCCACGTCGGCGTAGGGCACCCGGACGTACTCGGCGTGTGATCCGGCGAACCCACCGGTCGACCGGGGATGGCCGTAGCAGCCCCCGGTCGGCGCACCCCACGGCGGTTCGGCGACCACAGCCTCGGTGCTGCTGCCGTTGTCGCAGCAGGAGTAGAGCCCCCGACGGCAGTACCAGCACCCGCCGCAGGAGACGGTGGAGCAGACCACCACCCGGTCGCCGACCCGGTGGCGGCGTACCTCCGGCCCGGCCTCGACCACCTCACCGAGGAACTCGTGCCCCAGCACGTCGCCGACGCCGAGCCGGGGTCCGGCCCCGGCCAACAGCGCCAGGTCCGCCCCGCAGGTGGCGCTGCGCCGGACCCGGACGATCACGTCGTGGGCGTTGCGCAGCTCCGGGTCGGGCACCCGGCGTACCGCCAGCCCCTCGGCACCGGCCCAACACAGTGCCCGCATCAGGACGTCCCCGGGGACGACCCGTCGGGCCTGTCGAACGGGCTCCGCTCGCTGCGCAGCAGCTCACCGGTCTCGGCGAGCTGCTTGACCTGCAACAACGTCCGGCGGAGCAGTAGTTCGGGATCGTCGCCGACGAGGTGGGCGGCCAGACCGGGCAGCGGAGGGCCGCCCGGCCGGAACCGGGCCGCCAACTCCGTGCCGCGCGCCCCGGGAGCGGGTCCGACCTGCACCTCCACCGCCCCGTCGAGGCGGCGCAACGGCTCCGGCCACACCCCGCCCGGCAACACCTCGGCGGGGGAGCGGTCCACTGTCACCACCTGCCACCGGTGCGCCCCGGCCGCCCCCGCGCGCCGTCGGCCGTGCCGCCGACCGGCCGCTACCAACGCCCGACCGGCCGCCATCCCCACGGCGGCGACCACCACCATCAACCCGCCCCTGCTCCTCGGTCCCATTCGTCCCACCTGCCCCTCCGGTCGTACCGGCCGCAGACCGGACAGCCGATCCGCGAGGACCGGCCGCCCGGGGTCCCTCCAGCCTCCGACGGGTACGGGTGAACGGGTCTCCCCCGGAAGGGGTGAAGCCGTCTGGCGCGGGTAACCGGCTGGCCGCACCACCGACGTGTCCCTGGGGAGGGCCGGATGCCGTACGACGGCAGCAGCACCGATACGACGCCGCCGTTGCTCACGTCCCGGCTGTCCCCGCCCCCACCCCCCGAGCCGCTGCTGGTCCGGCCCCGCCTCCTCGACGAGCTGGACCGGGGGGCCGGGGCGACTGTCACCCTGGTCACCGGGCCCGCCGGCTGGGGCAAGAGCACCCTGCTCGCCTCCTGGGCGCGGGCCGCCCATCCGACAGGCGGTGCCACCGCACCCGCCTGGCTCTCCGTCGAGGTCGGGGACAGCGGCGAACGGTTCTGGGCGTACCTGGCCGCCGCAGCGACAGTCCCGGTGGACCTGTCGGGTCCCGCGCGCCTGGACGCCCTGGCGGCCGCCCTCGCCGCAGCGGACCGGCAGGTGGTGCTGGTCCTGGACGACCTCCACCGGGTCGTCGACCCGTCGGTGCCCGCCGGCCTGGAGTTCCTGGTCCGGCACGCCGAGGGGCGGCTCCGGCTGGTGATCGGAGCCCGGGAGGCCCTGCCACCCGCCCTGCACCGGCTGCGGCTGACCGGTGAACTGACCGAACTCGGCCCCGACCTGCTCGCCTTCACCGACGACGAGGTCGCCGACCTTCTCGTCGCACACGGCGTACACCTGCCGGCGGCCACCGTCCCCCGGCTGCGGGACCGGACCGCCGGTTGGCCCGCCGCGCTGCGCTTCGCCGCGCTGGCGCTGCGGGGACATTCCGACCCGGACCGGTGGGTACGGCGCTTCGGCGGCGACCATCCGGACGTCGCCGGGTACCTCGGCACCGAGCTGCTCGACGGACTCGACCCACGCGACCGCGACGTGCTGCGACGGTGCGCCGTCACCCCCACGGTCCGCGCCGACCTGGCCGTCACGTTGACCGACCGGGCCGACGCCGACCAGGTGCTGGCCGCGCTGGCCCGCGACGGTGGGTTCCTCCACCACGACCAGGGCACCCCACAGTGGTTCCGGTACCACCCGATGCTCGCCGACCTGCTCCGCGCCGAACTGGGTCGGGTCGGCGACGACCAGGTCACCGACCTGCACCGGCGGGCCGCCGGGTGGTACGCCGACCGGGCCCGTCCGGCCGACGCGCTGCGGCACGCCCTGGCGGCGGGGGAGTGGGAACGGGCGGTCACCCTCGTGACCCACCAGTGGCCGGACCTGATCCCGTACGACGGGGACGACGTCGACTGTCCGGTCCCGGTCCCGGTCCCGCCACCGCCCGAGGCGCTGCACAGGTACCCGGGGCTCGCCCTCGCCCTCGCCGTCGAGCGGGTACGCGCCGGTGACGCCGCCGGGGCCACCGAGGCGTTGACCATCGCCGTCGACCCGGCCCGGGTGGTGTCGACGTCGACCCGGCAGCCGCCGGTGGTGACGGCGCTGGAGCTGACCCTGGCCCGGCAGGCCGACGACCGCCCCGCCGCGCGGGCCCTGGCCCACCGCCTCCTCGCCTCGACCTCCCCCGATCCTGCCGACTCCGCCGATCCTGTCCGGTCTGTGGACGCTGTCGATCCTGTCGGAGCTTCGGACGCTGCCGATCCGCTCCGGGGCGGTCGCGACGGTCCGGCGCTCGGAGCCCGGGCAGTGGCCGGGGTGGCCCTCGGTCTCCTCGATCTCGCCGACGGCGACCTGACCGGGGCACTGGACCACTTCGGTCGGGCCGGTGAGGCGGCCCGGGCCGGCGGGTGGGGGCGGACCGAGCTGGTCTGCGCCGGCCGGATCGCCCTGCTCCAGGCGGTTCGGGGTGACCTGGGGGCCGCCGAGCGGACCGCCCGGGAACTGCTCGACCTCCCGGTCTGCCAGGGGTGGACCGGACGAACCGACTGTGCGTACGCCCATCTCGCCCTGGCCGTCGTCGCCCTGCACCGACACCTCCCGCAGGAGGCGGCGGCGATGGTGGCGCTCGCCGGCCCGGCCACCGACACCCCGGTGCCGGGCGTGCTCGTCGTCCTCTGCCGGGTGCCACTGCTCTGCGCCACGGGCGACCTCGTCACCGCCCACCGGCTGTTGACCGGGGTCCGGGAGGTGGTGGCCGACCTGCCCGCCGCCGGAGAGCTGGCCGAACTGCTCCGCGTCACCGAGGCCGACCTGCTGGCCGCCCGGGGTGACCTGGCCGCCGCCCGCCACCTCCTCACCGACCTCACCCGCACGACGGCCGAGGCACAGCCCGCGACGGCCGGGACAGCCGGGACAGCCGGGACGCAGGCCGGGACAGCCGGGACGGTGGCCGGAACCGCCGTGACGGGGGCGCAGGCCGCGTCGGTGGCGCTGGCCCGGGTCGAACTGCTCGCCGGGGACCAGCGGGCCGCCCGTCGCGCGCTACCGGACTGGGACGGCCCCGACGCCGACCGGATGCCGCTGCCGGTACGCCTGGAGGCCGGGCTGCTCGACGCCGTCCTGACCCGCGCCGACGGCGACCCCCGGCGAGCCGGGCGGCTCCTGGAGCGGATCCTCGACCTGGCCGCCCCGGACGGGTACCGGCGGGCGTTCCTCCAGGGGACCCCCGGCGTGCGGGACCTCCTCGCCGCCCACCTCGACACCGGAACCGCCCACTGGGTGACGGTCACCGACCTGCTCGGAGTCCTCGACGCCCCGGCGTCGGGGGCGGTCCCGGCGGCGGTCCCGGGGTTGGCCGAACCACTCACCGAGCGGGAGTTGACCATCCTGCGTTACCTGCAGAGCATCCTGTCCAACGTGGAGATCGCCGGTGAGCTCTCCGTGTCGGTGAACACCGTCAAGACCCACGTCCGCAACATCTACCGCAAGCTCGACGCCACCCGCCGACGCGAAGCCGTCCGCCGCGCCCGCGAACTCCACCTCCTCTGACCTCCCGTCCCCGGCGAACCGGGCGCGGGCCGAGGCGACAGCCCGAGGCGGTCCCGCCCGGCCCCTCCCCACGAGGGGCCGGGAGGCACCCCTCCTCACGTCGGGGCGGCGTGGTCGACGGCGGACAGGAGGGTGGGTAGGTCGTAGTCGCCCTCGTGGGGGGTGCCGTTGACGAACAGGGCCGGTACGGCGCGGACCCCGCTGCGGATCCCGCCGACGAAGTCCCGGCGTACCCGGTCGTCGTGCAGCTCCCGGCTCACCTCGTCGTCCACCTCGCCGACCGGCAGGCCGAGCTGCTCCACCCCGAGGGACAGGTGCACCGCGTCCAGCTGGTCCTGGTGCTCGAAGAGCCAGTCGTGCAACGGCCAGAACCGGCCCCGCCGGGCGGCGGCCTCGGCCACCACTGCGGCCTGCTCGGCGTACGGGTGGACGTTGACGACGGGGAAGTGGCGGAAGACCAGGCGTACCGTCTCGGCGCGCTGGTCCAGGACGTCGGTGAGGTTGCGGTGCGCCTCGGCACAGAACCGGCACTGGAAGTCGCCGTACTCGACGAGGGTGACAGGTGCGTCCTGCGGGCCCCGGACGTGGTCCTGCGCGGTGACCGGTGCCCGCAGTCGGGCTTCGACCTGCAACGGTGTGGCCATGACGGCCGGTTTCCCCGGTCCGGGTGAACTCATCTCACCCCCTCGGGATGGCCCGGCCCGCCGACCGGTACGAGCGTCGCCGATGGGACGGGGGTGACATGACCGACATCGATGCGACATCATGGCTGCGCTACCGGTTCGCCGAACGCCGACGACGAGGGTGGACGATGGGAACGTTGGCGGTTCGGACGGCACGTCTCGTCCGGCACGAGTGGAGCCTGGCCGTCCTGGGGTCGCTGGCCCTGGCGGTGCTGCTGACCTGGCCCACGCTGCGTCACCCGGCGTCGACGATCCCCCAGGACACCGGAGATCCGACCCTGCAGGCCTGGCAGGTCGCCTGGGGTGGGCACGCCCTGCTCACCCAGCCGTGGAACCTGTGGCACTCGAACACGTTCTTCCCCGAGCCGTACACCTACGCCTACTCGGACACCCTGTTGGGTTACGCCCTGTTCGGGATGATCGGCTCCGGACCGGAGGCGGCGGTCGTCAGGTACAACCTGCTCTACGTGCTGGCCCACGCTCTGGCGTTCGTCGGGGCGTACGCGCTGTGCCGGCAGGTGGGGGCCGGGAGGGCCGGGTCGGCGGTGGCCGGGGCGGCGTTCGCGTACGCCCCCTGGAAGCTGGCCCAGGCCGGGCACCTGCACGTGCTCAGCATGGGCGGGATCGCCCTGGCGCTGGCCATGCTGGCCCGGGGGCACGGCTGGTCGCTGCGGGACGGGTACCGACCGGAGCGGATCCGACCGGGGTGGGCGGTGGCCGGGTGGTCGGTCGCCGCCTGGCAGGTCAGCCTCGGTTTCGGCATCGGCCTGCCCTTCGTGTACGTCCTGGCACTGCTCTGCCTCGGCGCGCTCGCCGGATACGGGTCGACCTGGTGGCGACGCAGGAGCAGGCCGGTGTTCCCGCGTCGGCTACTCGTGGCGGACCTGGGCGGCGGGCTGGCGTTCACCGCCATCGTCCTGCTGATGGCGGCCCCCTACTTCGAGGTGGTGTCACGGCACCCGTCGGGGCGGCGGACCGTCGAGCAGATCGCGATGTTCTCCCCGCCGCTGCGCGGGTTCCTCACCGCCCCGCCCGAGTCGTGGTTGTGGGGTGAACGGCACGCGGCGGCCCGTGACCAGCTGGGTTTCGCCGTGGAGATGACCCTCCTGCCCGGGGTGGTCCTGGTCGGGTTGGCCGCAGCCGGGCTGTTCCTGTCCGCCTGGCGGGTCCGGCACCGGGTGGCGTTGGCTGCCGGGGTGCTGGTGAGTGTGGCGTTGGCGTCGGGGACCACCCTCTTCGGTGACGGGCGGCCCGGGTACGTGACGCTGGTGGAGCACCTGCCCGGGTGGGACGCCCTGCGTACGCCCGGCCGGTTGGTGCTCTGGACGACGCTGCTGCTCGGTGTGTTGGCGGCCGGGGCGTTGACGGTCCGGGAGACCGACCCGTCACCGGTGCCGTGGTGGCGGCGGCCGGCGAGGCTGGTGCTCGTCGTACCGCTGCTCCTGGTCCTGTTGGAGGGGGTGAACCGGACCCCGCACGCGGAGGTCCCGCCCCAGCCCCAGGCGCTGCGCGGGGTGACCGGCCCGGTCCTGGTGCTGCCGAGTGAGGGCACCCGGGAGTACCACGTGATGCTCTGGTCGACGGACGGCTTCCCCCGCATGGTCAACGGCGGGGCGTCGTTCGTGCCGCCCGGCCAGGACCGGATCCGGGCGGTCAGCACCGCCTTCCCCTACCCGGACGCGGTGGCCGAGTTGCGCGCGGCCGGGATCCGGACGGTGGTGGTGCTGACCGACTACGTCCCCGGCACCCCGTGGCAGGAGGTGCCGGGTCGGCAGGTGGCCGGGCCGGGGGTCCGGGTGGAGAACCGGCCCGACGGGATCGTCTACCACCTGGAGTGACGCGACCGGCTGCCGAGGGGGTGGTCACCATCCTGGGGCTGCACCGGGCGAGCGCCGTGGAGGAGGCCGTCCGGGCGGCCCCGCCGGGGTCCGTGGTCACCGCCGTCCTGGTCACCGGCGACCCGAAGGGACTACTGCCGTTGGCCCGGCTGGCCCTGGTCGACCTGCGTACCTGTCTGCGACGCGCGGTGCCGCCGGATGCCTGGCCCCGGGTCCGGGTGGTGTGCGACGAGTCCGGCGAGGTGGCGGCGGCTGCCGGGGTGCCGGCCGTCAGCGACGCGACCGAGACCGCGATCCGGGTGGTGGGTGGCCGCATCGTCGCCCGTGCCGACGGGCACGGGGCCGGGCACGCCGCCGCGACGGTGTCGGACTGAGCGACGACGAACGGCCCCGACCGGCCGTGGTGGCGGCGGGTCGGAGCCGGTCGTCTGTGTGTGCGGCGCTGTCGGGGCTGACCCGTGGTCGCCACCGGCAGTGCCGCAGCTCAGTTGTCGAAGCCGACAGGGGAGTTCGGCCGGTCCACGTCGACGAACTCGATGTCGTCGACCGGACGGTCGGCGCGGGCGATCGCCGCCCGAGCCGCGGTGCTGGCCGCCCAGCCGACGGCCGCACCGACGAGTGCCGCACCGATCAGCAGGGTCCAGGGCAGGGCGGGCCGCCGGCCGGCGAGGGCGTCGAAGGCCGCGACGGCCCGCTTGCGGGCCTCGTCGGTGGCCGTTCCGACCAGGTCACCGGCGTCGCCGGTCAGGTCGGAGCCGCTTCGGCGGGCGGTCCGGGCCGCGTCGCGGACGCTGTCCCCGGCGGAGCTCACCGTCGAGGTCAGGTGCTGCCAGGCCTCGTCCGCGATCCGCTCGGGCTTGCTGCGGCGCTCCAGCAGGTTGGTTCCGAACATCGTGGGTTCCTCCTCGGGTGCCGAAGGCCACTTCGGATTCGGCGACGGTCGGGCGTTGTCACGTTCAGCTACCCCCGCCTGTGCCCAGACCCGCCGGTCGGCAAACCCCCGGACTGCCGCCGATCACGCTCGTCGGCCACCGACGCGCCCCGGCGTCGGTGGCCGGCCGGGTCTAGCGGGTGACGACCACCGCGACCGGGCCCCGGGCGAAGTCGTCGTCATCGTCGTCATCGTCGTCGTCTCCCCCCGCCCCGCCGACGGCGCAGGCCAACATGAGGGCGAGCAGTGCCGTCGCTCCGGCCAGGGCGGCGAGTCTTCTCATCGTCGATGTCTCCAACTGGTCTGGTGGGAAGGCGTACGCGGGTGGGACCCCTCGTACGGGGCACCGTCGGGTGTCGCCCCCGATGGTAGGTACGCCGATCAATGCCGGTGGGGTCGGACGGGTGCGGCGGCCCGGCCGCACCGGTGGACACCCCTGACGCGCTCGCCGACGACGCCCCGGTGATTCCGCCGGGTGGTACACCTCCCCGGGTGTGTCCGTCGGGCGGTCCACCTTTCCGGGCGGGCGGCGGAGGTCACTGTGCGCGACAGGTGAACTACGAAAAATGGGTCGAAAGGCCGCAAGATCCCGCGCCGGAGTCGGTTCGGGTGCCCGGTCGGTGACGAGATCCGGACGAAGCGTTCGGGCGGCCGGGGACAAGGCTCTGACCAGCATCGTTGCCCCACGGGGCGCGCCGGTGGCAGAGGGTGTGGGCCGAGTGTGCCCTCGGACGTTACCCTTGTCCGGCGACGGGCGGCCGATGGCCGATCGTCGTCACAGGTGACCAAAAGGTGCGGAGAAGGGCAGCTGGCATGTCCGATCCGCAAATTGCTCATCCCGAGGGGTGGCGACCGAGGCCGTGGGAGGAATACTCTCGGTCGCGGCCCGCGTACTGATGAGGCGCCCGATAACGGGCGAGTGGAGGTGCTCGCGTGAGCCTGTCGATCGTGAAGTCGGTTCTTTCCGGTGGTGTCATCGAGATCGCCCCTCGGGGTGAGATCGACGTGGACACCGCGTACGAGGTGCGCGAGGCCATTGCCGAGGTCCTCGCCAAGGGACGCCCGTCCCGGATCGAGCTCAACATGCGGCTCGTCACCTTCATCGACTCCGTCGGCATCAGCGCCATGGTCGCCGGTTTCCAGACCGCCGAGGTCAGCGGGGTCAAGCTGGTGGTCACCGAGCCCAGCCGGTTCGTGCACCGGCAGCTCTGGGTGACCGGCCTGCTCGGTCTCTTCGGTGCCCCCGAGCCCTACTACGCAGGTTCGGCCACCCCCGAGGTTCTCCCCGGCGCCTGAGCCGCCCGTCGACGTCGTCCCGGTCACAGCGGTACGTCGATCACTTCGGTGATCGCCCGGATCGCGGTGACCGAGGCGTACCCATCGGCGAGCAGCGCCAGGTCCGAACCGGGCGGCAGGGCCTCCCCGGGCTCCTCCAGGGAGGTCCGGACGAAACCGTGCCCGGCCTCCGCCACCGTCATCTGCACCTGGCCGAAGCTGGCGAGCGACCCTCGGCGTACCCCGCGCAGCCTGTCGTAGGGGCGGTCCGGCACGTTGACGTTGAGGATGTCCTCGATCGGCAACGCGGTCAGCCGGGGGAGCAGGTCGAGGGCCACCCGGGCCGCCGTGGACCAGTGCCGTTCGGCGTCGCGGACCATGGCCGCCGCAGCCACGGCGGCACCCCCGCTGCCGGGGGTGGCGTCCCCGGCGTTGAGCACGTCCAGCGAGACCGCCAACGCCCGGCAGCCGTTGGCACCGGCGGTGAAAGCGGCCCCCACGGTGCCCGAATGCAGTACCGCCCGTCCGGCGTTCGCCCCCCGGTTGATCCCCGAGAGCACCACTGTCGGGGCCGGACCGAAGGCACCGTGCAACCCGATCAACGTGATGAAACCCGGTGAGCCGCTGACCGCGTACGCCGGGACGTCGGGCAGCCCCGGCAGGGACTGCTGGTGGACCACCACGTGTCCGTCCCGCTCCACCGCCGTCATCGCCGCGCCGGTGCCGCTCATCTCCTCCTGGGGGGCGGCGACCACCACGTCCAGCCCCCGTCTCACCGCCGCGCGGGCGAGCTCCTGGATGCCGGGGGCGGCGATGCCGTCGTCGTTGGTGACCAGGACCCGCAGCGTCATCGCTCGACCGCCCGGTGGGCCAGCTCGTCGGGGCTGATCCGTTCCTGGGGGCGGGACCCGGCCGGCACGAGACGGACCCGGTCGACGAGTCCGTTGATCGAGTCGAGCCGCCCGGTACCCAACCCGTGCCGGGTGACGTTCAGCGCCCCCGCCGCCGCCCCGGTACGGATCGCCGTCCGGATGTCACCGCCGACAGCCACCACCGCCGCCGCCCCGGCGGTCATCGAGTCACCCGCCCCCCGGGGGTCGGCTGCGTGCAGTCGGGGCATCTCCACCTCGAACACCTCCCCGTCGACGAGGGCCAGGGCCGGTTCCTCGGCGCGGCTGACCACCACCGTCTGGGCACCGGCCTGGTGCAGGTCGTACATGACCCCGGTGAGTTCGGCGACGCTGTCGTCGGCGGCCAACCCGTCGCGCAGCAGCTCCTCGTGGCTGACCTTGCAGAGGAACACCCCGCTGTCCAGGACGGCGGCGAGGTGCTCCCCGGAGAGGTCGACCACCACCCGACTACCGTTCTCCCCGAGGTCGGCGGCGAACCGGCGGTAGACGTCGGGTGGGACGAGCGACGGCTCGTTGGGGCCGCTGAGGACGCTCACCGGGGCCCGTAGCCCCTCCCCGAGGGCGAGGTTGTAGAGCTCGTCGAGCTCGTGGCGGGTGAGCCGTTCACCTGTCACGTCGACGATCTCCTGTCGGGAACCGTCGCGGCGGTCGTGCACGTACCCGCCGTTGGTCGAGTGGCGGCGGACCGTCCGCAGGTCCACCCCCTCGGTGGCGAGCAGAGGCTCCAGGACCTGACCGAGTTCCCCGCCGATGCTGGCGCAGAGCACCACCGGGACCCCGAGGGAGGAGATCATCCGGGCCTGCCAGACGCCCTGCCCGCCCGGGTGCAGGTGCAGCTCCGGGTGGTCGCTGGGCTGTTCGATGGTGACCGTGAGCAGGGGAGTGGGTGCGAACACCATCACGTGCCCGTCCATGGGGCCACCTTCCGTCCGTACGCCGGGTCGTTCACCTGATAACCGTCGACGCGGTGATCCGGGCACGCCTCGCCGGGCACGAAAACGCCGGGCGTACGCCTCGCCGGGCACGAGAACGCCCGGTGCCCCACCGTCGTGGCGGGACACCGGGCGTCACCCGGGGGTCAGTACACCGACAGGTGCACGTGGTTGGTGTGGTCGCTGGACGGGTCCCCACCCGCCCCGCTGTAGGAGCGCCAGCCGCTGCTGGGCAGCCAGATCTGCCTGTACCAGATCACGTACAGCACGGCCAGCCGGTCGGCGTTGCGGACGTAGTACGCGGCCAGGTTGTTGCCGTACGTCCGGTCCCCGCCGGTGGCGTGCCCACCGAAGCCGTTGCGCTGTGCGGCGAAGTCGCACGCCCGACCCTTGGGGTGCTCACCTGATCCACCCGGCCGGTAGCAGGAGACGTACCGGGTGAAGCCGGCCGCCTTGGCCTGGTTGAGGGCGTGCAGGGTCCGGGGCGTGATGCACCCGTTGGCCGGGGTGGGGTCGTTGACGCTGCACGACTCCCGGGGCCAGGACCCGTCGGAGTTACGCGGGGCGGGCTTGGCGTTCCTGGTGCTGCTCCCGCCCGGCCCGCTGGACGCCGCGGACCCGCTCGATCCACTCGACCCGCCGCTGCTGCTGCGCTGCTGGGCCTGTTGCTGTTGCTGCTGCTGGCGGCGGCGCTCGGCCTCCTCACGGCGCTCCTGCGTGACGGCGACGTCGAGGGCCTTCTCGGCCTGGTCCTTGCGCTTGGCCATCGTCGCGACCTGTTTGCGCTGCTCGTTGACCTCGGCATCCAGTTCGACCTTGGTCCGGGCGGACTGGTTGCGGGTCTCCTGGAGCTTGCGCAGCTCCCGCTCCTCGCTGGCGGCGACCTGGTCGAGCGCGGCGGCCCGGTCCATGAAGCCCTCCGGGGAGGTCGCGTTGAGCAGGGCGTTCGCCGCCCCGAGTCGGCCGGTCCGGTACGCGACCTGGGCGATCTCACCGACCTTGGTGTTCTGGACGGCCAGGTCGGAGTCGATGGTCTTGAGTCGACCGTTGAGTTCCTGTTGCCGCTGTGTCGACTTCTCGAGCTTGGCCTTCGCCTCCAGCCATCCCTTGCTGGCCGCCTCCAGCTGGTTGCGCAGGGCCGGGGTGCCGCCCTCGGGGTCGGCGTCGGGTGCCGCCAGCAGACTTCCCCGGGTCGCGGCCTGGGCCGGACCGACCGGTGCGACCGCGCCACCGAGGGCGAGGGTCGCGACGAGCAGGGCCGCCATCCGGGCGGTGATGCGTCGCGGTGATGCCACTACTGCCAATGGACCTGTCCTTCCGTCAACCGCCGACCGGGTTAGCTGACGGGTTCGGGACGGAAGATCCCTACCGCTGACGCGGATGCACCCCAGGAACGTGGTTCCCCGGCTCGCCCGGGTGGGCGATTAGGCGGCGGCCACCGTGGGCACCGATGGGCGCCGCCCGGCGGAGGCCGGGACCGAGCCTACCGGGGTGGGTGTGACGGTTGCAGTCAAAGTGACCGATGGTGTCGGAGAGGTGGGCGACAAAGTACGGCAAAAAGAGCAATCCTCGCGGAAATTTAAGCCTGTGCTCATCACCACTCGATGGTTCCGCAGGCACCCGCTGACGCTCCGGGTTCGACCTGCAACGTGGCGTGCTCGATGCGGAACTCCTCCCGGAGCGTGGTCCGGGCGGCGGCGAGCACCGTCCCGATCTCCGCGCCCGGGGTGGTGGTCAGGTGGGCCGAGGCGACCTCCATCCCGGAGGTGAGCGTCCACAGGTGCAGGTCGTGCACCTCGGCCACGCCGGGGACCGCCGAGAGTCGGTCGTGCACCTCGGTCACCTGGAGGTGTTCCGGGGCGGCCTGGACCAGGATCCGCAGGGCGGCCCGGGCCAGCCGCCAGGTCCGGGGGAGGATGAACACCCCGATCGCGACCGCCACCACCGGGTCCACCCACCACCAACCGGTGAACGCGATGACCAGCGCGGCGGCGATCACCCCGACCGAACCGACCAGGTCGGCGAGCACCTCCAGGTACGCGCCGCGCAGGTTGATGCTCTCCTCGGCACCCTTGCGCAGCAGTCCGAAGGCGACCACGTTGGCCAGCAGGCCGAGCACCGCCACCCCGAGCATCGGGCCGGTGAGGACCTCCGGTGGGTCGCCGATCCGGCGGACCGCCTCGACGAGGACGTAGACCGCGACCCCGCTCAGCAGCGCCGCGTTGGCCAGGGCGGCGAGCACCTCCAGGCGGTAGAGGCCGAAGGTGCGCTGCGGGTCGGTGGTGGCCCGGCGGGTCGCGGTGATCGCGGCCAGGGCCAGGCCGATGCCGAGCACGTCGGTGAACATGTGTCCGGCGTCGGAGAGCAGGGCCAGCGAGCCGGTGCGGAAGGCCGCGACCGTCTGCACCACTGTGAAGACGGCCAGCAGGGCCAGCGCGGCCCAGAGTCGGCCCACGTGTCGATGGGCGGCGTTCGCCACCGCCGCCGAGTGATCGTGCCCTGCGCCCACGCCCACACCCTCCGTCGTCCGACCCGACCGGGATACAACCTATGCTCACATCGCTATGTATGCAAGTGTCGGACGAGGGGAGGCCTGTCGACCGTCGGAGTCGACGTTCAGCCGGTGGGATCGAGGGTGACCAGGCGCTGGGTGGCCCGGGACAGCGCGACGTAGAGCGTACGGACCCCGGAGCCCGGATCGGCCCGGATCTCCCCGGGCGCGACGAGCACCACCCCGTCGTACTCCATGCCCTTGGCCTGGAGGCTCGTCACCACCTGGAGCCGGGGCTCGGCCACCTCGGCCAGCCACCCGGCCACCTCGCGGTGGCGGTCCACCGGTGTGATCACGCCGACCGTCCCCGGCACCTCGGCCAACATGGCCGTCGCCGCGGCCACCGTCTCCGGTGCCAACTCGGCCGCCGACAGCACCCGCTGCACCGGCTCCACCCCGGTCGAGCGCACCGCGACGGGCAGGGGCAGGTCGGGGTCCACCCGACGGATCTCGGCCGCCGCCACCGCGAAGATCTCCGCCGGGTTGCGGTAGTTGGTGGTCAACGTGAACCGGTGCCGCCGACGTCGACCCAGCGCCTGGTCCCGGGCCCGGGTCAGCTCCGCCGGATCACCCGTCCAGGCGGTCTGGGCCGGGTCGCCGACGACGGTCCAGGACGCCAGCCGCCCCCGTCGGCCGATCATCCGCCACTGCATCGGCGAGACGTCCTGCGCCTCGTCGACGACCACGTGGGCGTACTCCCGGTAGTCCTCCGGGCGCTGCCGGGCGGCCTCCCGGGCGGCCCGCTGCCGGTCGGCGAAGGTGCTCAGCTCCCGTACCCCGCCCGCCAGGGCGTACGGGTCCCGCCGGGGGCGGGCCGGCTTCACCGGCTGGCCCAGCAACGCGTCCAACTCGTCGAGCAGGGCGATGTCGGCGATGGTCAGACCCTCGGTGTCCAGGCTCCGCCAGGCCTCGGAGAGCAGCCGGACCTCCGCCCGGGACAGGATCCCTCCCGCGTACGCCCGCAGCCGCTCCGGTCGGGCCAACCAACCCAGTACGTGCCGGGGGTGCAGGCGGGGCCACCACGCCTTGAGGAACTCCCGCAACTCCGGCCGGTCGACGATCTCCCCGTCGAAGGTCCGCTGGTCCGGCAGGTGGCCGACGTGCAGCGTACGCACCTGCGCCCAGAGTGCGGCGAAGATCCCGTCGAACCCGGCCCGGCGTACCTCGTTGCGGCGGGCACCCCGGACCAGCGCCCGTTCCCGGATGCGGTCCAACTCCGCACGGCCCAGCCGCAGCAGTTCACCCCGGTAGAGCAGGCGCAGTTCGGTCGGACCGTCCGGCACCGCGTCGCGGGCCGCCCGCTCCAGCACCTGGCGCATCCGCAGCGACCCCTTCACCGCCGCCACGTCCGCCGGATCGGTCCGGGTCGCCGACATGCCCACGAAGAGGGTGCCCAGGGAGCGGAGTGTCGCGCTCTCCTCGCCCAGCGAGGGCAGCACCGAGGCGATGTACTCCACGAAGACCGAGGAGGGGCCGACGACCAGGATCCCGCCACCGGCGTACCGGTTGCGGTCGGAGTAGAGCAGGTACGCCGCCCGGTGCAGGGCGACAGCCGTCTTGCCGGTGCCGGGGCCCCCGGAGACGATCGTCACATCCTTGCCGGGGGAGCGGATCGCCTCGTCCTGCTCCCGCTGGATGGTGGCCACGATGTCGCGCATCCCGCGACCGGTGGCCTTGGAGAGGCTGGCCAGGAGGGCACCGTCCCCGACCACCGTCATCTCCGGTCCGGCGGCGGCCGGGTCGAGGAGGTCGTCCTCGATCCGGGTGACCCGCTCGTCCGTGGACTGGATCATCCGCCGCCGGACCACGCCCAGCGGCTGGGTCGGGGTGGCCCGGTAGAACGGCTCGGCGGCCGGGGCCCGCCAGTCCACCACCAGGGTCTCGGCGTCGTCGTCCCGGACACCGAGCCGACCGACGTAGAGGGTCTGCCGGTCGCGCAGGTCCAGTCGGCCGAAGACCAGCCCCTCGTGCTCGGCGTCGAGCAGGTACCGCCGCTGCGCGGCGTGGAAGACCATCGCGTCCCGCTCCACCAACGCCCCGAAGGTGCCGACCCGGGCCTGCCGGTATCCGTCCCGCTCGGCGCGGGCCGCCGCCCTGCGCAGTTCGGCCAGGCGGGCGTACACCCGGTCCAGGTGCCGTTGCTCGACGGCGATCTCCCGGTTCAGGCTGGTGTGGTCGGTCAACTGAGCTGGCTCCCGTGGCACGGCGGCCGTAGCCGCGGTGGGCGCGTCGGCCGGACGCCGGGCGACCGGGTGAGACTACGGCCCGTCGCTGTGGTCCCTGTCGGCGGCCATACCGATCCGCAGGTCAGCAGGGGGTGTCGCGCTCGGGCGGAGAACGAGCGCACCGCCCGTCGGTGGCCGACGGGCGGTGCGGGGTGTCGCGGGGTGGGGGTGAACCCGAGGGGCTCAGCCCTCGAAGACACCGGCCTCGACGAGACGCTTCTCGGTGGCGTCCCAGCCGTCACCGGGGAAGCTGGCGTTGAGGGCGTTGATCTCGGCCCGGATCTTGGTGGCGTGCCCGGCGCCGGCCAGCACCCGGATCTCCTCGACGAAGGCCTCGGAGTCGGTACGCAGGTGCGCGGTCTTGCCGTTGGTCAGGTTCCGGATGTAGGCGTGCTTGCCGCCGTTGAGCGGGATGAGGTACTTGAACTCGCCCAGCACGCTGAGGGCGCCACCCTGGCCAGCCTGGCCGGCCCGGACGGACGCGCGCGCGGTCTTCGAGGTGTTGCTCGCCACGGAGGTGCTCCTTGTAAGACGTACGGGAAGGTTTGGGTGACGTCCAGGAGGGACGGGACGTCAGGGATCTTCCGGCGGCAAGAAACCGCCGAGGGAACTCTACACGACCAGGAAGCCCGAGTGCTGCTCGCGGCCTGTCCCGAACGTGCGCGAACCCCCGCTCGGGTGCGACTGTTCCGTCCGTGAATTTTCCGATTCCCTGGCGCACCATCCGTCACAGCAGTCATGCTGTCTTCGCAGACCACTCGGTGGACGCGAGGTCGTAGGGGAAGACGCACCTCGGTCTCCGGGAGGTCACCGTGCCAACGCGTGGCGTCGTATACGTCCACTCGACCCCGCTCGCCGTGTGCTCACACGTCGAGTGGGCGATCGCGCGCGTCCTTGCCGCGCCGGTCAACCTGCAGTGGACGGCTCAGCCCGTCGACCCCGGCGTCCGCCGGGCGGAGTGCGGGTGGACCGGCCGCCCAGGAACGGGCGCCGAACTGGCCGCTGCCCTCCGGCAGTGGCCGATGATCCGTTTCGAGGTCACCGAGGAGCCCAGCGCCGGGGCCGACGGGGAACGCTTCATGTACGTCCCCGGCCGGGGACTGTTCCGGGCCGCCGTCGGGGCGGCCGGTGACATCCAGCTCGGTGAGGACCGGCTCCGTACCATCATGGCGACCGCACGCGCACCCGAGGCGCTCGCCCACGCCCTGGACAAGGCGCTCGGCACGGCCTGGGACACCGAGCTGGAGCCCTACCGGCACGCCGGCGACGGGGCCCCGATCACCCTGCTCACCCGGGTCGGGTGAGCCCGGCGGCCGCCCCCGACCCGATCGGTGATCCTGGTCACCGACGCCCGGTCGGCGTGGTCGGCGTGTCGGAGCCGGGTTGCCCCGATCCGTGACCGGCTGGTGGGATGGGCCGCGTGTCGACTTCCCCTCGCCGCGTCGCCGTCGTGCTCGTCGCCCTGACCGCCCTGCTCGCCTCGGCCTGCTCGGGCGAACGGGAACGACCCGCCACGGGGACGGCCGAGCCGTCGACGGAGTTCGTCACCCCCACCCCGTCCCCCTCGGGGGCCGACGCCGCCGGTCGCGCCGCCGCCCTGGTCGGCACCCTCTCCGACGAGGACCTGGTCGGCCAGGTGCTGATGGCCTACGCCTACGGAGACTCGGCGACCGAGGTGTCCGCCGGGTCGGCGGCCGGCAACCGGGCCCTGGCCGGGGTGGACACCCCCGCCCAGATGATCGAGAAGTACCGGCTGGGCGGGCTGATCCTGGTCGGGTTCAGCGCCGACGACCCCACCTCGGCCAACCAGGTGACCACCAACGTCGACAACCCCACGCAGGTCCGGAAGCTGACCACCGGCCTCCAGGAGGCGGCCGGGAAGCTGACCACCGGTGCGGCACCGTTCCTGGTCGGCATCGACCAGGAGTACGGCGTGGTCACCCGGGTCACCGACGGGGTGACAATGCTGCCCAGCGCACTGGCCGCGGGTGCCGCCGACGATCCGGCCAAGACCGAGGCCGCCTGGCAGGTCGCCGGTACCGAGCTGGCCGCGATGGGCGTCAACATGGACTTCGCCCCGGTCGCCGACGTCCTGGTCAGCCGGAGCACCGTGATCGGCTCCCGCTCCTTCGGCGGCGACACCGAGCGGGCCGCCGCCCAGGTGGGGGCCGCCGTCCGGGGGTTGCAGTCGGCCGGGGTGGCGGCCACCGTCAAGCACTTCCCGGGCCACGGTCACAGCGCCGAGGACTCGCACCACGAACTGCCGGTGCTCGGGCAGACCAAGGGGAAGCTGGCGAAGGAGGCCTGGCCCCCCTTCTCGGCCGGGATCGACGCCGGGGCGCTCGCGGTGATGTCCGCCCACCTCGACGTCCGTTCGGTCGACCCGGGCACCGCGGCGACCTTCTCCCGCAAGGTGCTCACCGACGTGCTCCGGGGCCGGCTCGGCTTCGAGGGGGTGGTGGTCACCGACGGGATGAACATGGAACCGGCGAAGAAGTGGTCGCCGGGGGAGGCGGCGGTCCGGGCGCTCAAGGCCGGCAACGACCTCATCCTGATGCCCCCGAACGTCACCCAGGCGTACGAAGGGCTGCTGACCGCGCTGCGCGACGGGTCCCTGCCCCGGGAACGGCTGGTCGAGGCGGCCACCCGGGTGCTCACCCTGAAGTTCCGGCTGGCCGACCGACCCGCCCCGGACCTGTCGGTGCTCGACAGCCCGGCGCACCGGGACGCCGCAGTGCAGTTGGCCACGGCGGCGGTCACGGTGCTGCGCGGTCCGTGCCGTCCCGCCCCGGTCGACGGGAAGCTCACCATCACCTCCTCCGGCGGCCGGGAGGGCACCCGCAGGGCGCTGACCGAGGAGCTGCGCCGGGCCGGGGTCGAGGTCGGCTCCGGTGGCAAGGTCGTGCACCTGGTCGGCTACGGCGACAGATCCGGCGACCTGCGGGCCGACGCCGACGTCACGGTGGCCATGGACACCCCGTACCTGCTGTCGGGGGCGAAGTCGCCGGTGCTGATGGCGACCTACTCGTCGAGCCGGGCGGCGATGACCGGACTGGCCCGGGTGCTGGCCGGGTCGGCGGAACCGACCGGACGTGCCCCGGTGAAGGTCACCGGGCTGCCCGCCACCACCTGCACCGACTGACCGGGCCGAGGGCCGACCGGTGACCGCCCCCGGGCGGAGTCGACCCACCGCCGCGCCCCGGACCGACTCCCCGGCCTGCCGTCGGGCCGCCTCGTCGGCCTGCCGTCGGGTGGTGTCGTCGGCCGGGCGGTGGGCGCCGGGAGTCGTCGGCTTCGGGTTCGTCGCCGCCGTCCTGATCGCCACCGGTACGCCCCCGGTCGACCTGATCCGGTTCACCGGGTACGCCGTCCTGGCCGTCCTGCTGCCCGGCACCCTCCTGTACCGGGCGCTGCGTCGGCGGCCGCACACCCTCGTCGAGGACCTGGCGATGGGGGCCGCCGTCGGGCTGACCCTGGAACTGGTGGCCTGGGCGGTCGCCGTCGGGTTCGGCGTACCCGGTCGGCTGCGGCTGTGGCCGCTGCTCGTGGTCCTGCCGTTCGTCGTCGTCCCCGCACTGCGCCGGCACTGGCGGGGCGGGTACGCCGTCGCGGTCCCGACCGGGTGGGCCTGGTCCGTCACGGCGGTGCTGGTCGGGTTCACCTGGTACCTGGTCGAGTCGTTCCTGCGGGTCAACCCGGTGCTGCCCACCCGGGAGGGGCAGTCGCAATACGTCGACCTGGCCTTCCAGCTCTCCCTCGCCGGGGCGGCCAGCCACCGGGTGCCGCCCGAGGTGCCGCAGGTCGCCGGGGAACCCCTGCACTACCACTGGTTCGGCTTCGCCCACCTGGCGGCGGCCAGCATGATCAGCGGGGTCGACCTGACCGTCGTGTTCTTCCGGTTGGCCGTACCGGCGCTGTGTGCGCTCGCCGTCGTGCTCGTCGCCGTGGTCGGGTGGCGGATCACCGGGCGGCCGTACGCCGGGGTGGCCGCCGCCGTACTGATGTTCACCGTCGGGGAGTTCGGGTTCGAGACGGGCGTACGGCAACTCTTCGGCACCCAGACCACCTTCATCGTCTGGGGCAGCCCGTCGATGACGTACAGCTGGGTGTTGCTCCTGCCGTTGCTCGCCGCCCTCGGTGAGGTCGTCGGTCGGGCCCGGGGGTCGGTCGTGCCCCCACTGGGACGCGGCAGGTGGCTGCTGGCCGCCGGTCTGCTGGCCGCCTCGACCGGCGCGAAGGCCTCCTCGGTCCCGGTGGTCCTGGCCGCGCTGGCCCTGGTGGCGGCGGTGGCGGTGGCGGTCGAGGCGGTGGCCCGGCGTCCGGCGGTCGGCGCTGCGGGAGCCGGTGCGGCGGCGGGGGACCGGGGTGGGCGGGTCGGTGCGGTGGTGGTCGCCGCCGGGCTGGCCCTGGGCGCGCAGGTCTTCGCCACCGGCGTGCTGTTCGCGTTCGAGACGCACGGCGTCACTGTCGAACCCCTCTCCGGGTTGCGTCCCTACGTCGATCCGGGCGGGACGGCGGCGGTGACCGGGCTGGCCTGGCTGGCGGCGGTGGTCGCTTTCCTGCTCAACCTCCATCTCCGGCTGGCCGGGGTGGTGGCGGTGCTGGCCGCCCGGCGGTGGCGACCCGAGCCGGTGCAGGTCTTCCTGCTCGGCGGCGCGCTCGCCGGACCGGCGGCGTACCTGCTGGTCGCGCACCCGGGCAGCAGCAACCAGTACTTCCTGCGGGCGGGATTCACCTTCGGGGTGATCCTGTCGGGCTGGGGTTGGGTGGAGGTGTTGGCGCGGGCCCGGCTGACCCGGCGGGGTGGCCTGCTGCTCGCCGGGGCGGCGGCCGGGTTCGCCCTGGTGCTCACCGCGTACCAGGTGCGGTTCCCGGCGGTCGGGCCGACCCGGGGGTACGCGGCGCTCCTGCCCCTGTTGACCTGGGCGGCGGCGCTGACCCTGGTGGCGGTGCTCGGGGCGATCGGCTGGTCGGTGCTGGTCGCCCGACGCCGGGTGCCGGTCGGGCGGGGGGCGGCGGTCCTGCTCACCGGTGTCCTGGTGGCCGGGGCGCCGGGGCTGGTGCTGGACGCGGCGGCGGCCCGGACCCACCCCAACGGCGGGGCGTACGCGGTGGTGCCGATGCCGGCGTCGCGGGTGGCGGCGGCCCGGTGGGTCCGGGACCACAGCGGGCCGGGCGACGTCCTCGCCACCAACGTGCACTGCTGGCGGGTGGGTGCGGACGGGTCGTGTGACGCCCGGTCGTTCTGGCTCAGCGGGTACGCCGAGCGGTCGGTGCTGGTGGAGGGCTGGGCGTTCGCCCCCCGGATGGTGGGTGCCGTCGGGGCCTGGTCGGCGCCGTTCTGGGATCCGGCCCGGCTGGCCGCCAACGACGCCGCGTTCACCGCCCCCACCGTCGCCGGGCTGGCCGACCTCCGGGACCGGTACGGGGTGCGGTGGCTGGTGGTCGACAGGCAGGTGGAACCGGAGTCGCCGGAGCTGGCGACCCTCGCCGACCTGCGGTTCACCAACGGCCGACTGGCCGTCTACCGCCTGCCCTGACGCCCCTCGCGGTGCGGGACGTCCGTACACACTGGAGGGTTTCCGGTCGGTGGCCCAGGATGAGCGGGGTCGTCCCCCGACGGGCCTGTTTGTTCACCGAAGGAAAGAAGTTCGCCGTTCCGGTCGGGTGGTCGGCCGGCCCCTGACGGCGCTTCCTTCGCTGTTTCGCCTGTTCAAGGCGGGGTCGCCGGGGCGCCGAGACTCATTCGTTACTTGACCCAATACTTCGTTCGCCGTAGAAAGGAAATGTGACTGACGTGGTGACGCCACCAACGAGCCCGGTGAGCCGGGAGCGGTCGAAGGAGATCAAGCGCCTCTCGGTGATCTCCACCGCCCGCCAGGTCCGGGTGCTCTCCCGCGCCGAGTTGACCGAGCTCACCGGCCTGAGCCCCGCCACGCTCACCCCCCTGGTCCGGGAGCTGATCGCCGAGGGCTACCTGATCGAACGGGGGCCGGGCGCCTCCCGCGCCGGCCGTCCCCGCGCGATGCTGGAGTTCAACCCCCGCGCCGAACTGGTCGCCGCGGTCTCCCTGGAACCGGCCCGGATCAGTTGCGAGATCGCCGACAGCGACGGGACGGTCGTGGCACACCGGACGATCCGCCTCACCGGCGACATCGTCGACACCATCTGCCGATCCGTGCCGGAACTCGCCGGTGACGGACTGCCGGCGCTGCGCGGCGTGGCCATCGCCGCACCCGGGGTCAGCTCGGGCGGGGCCGTCCGGCTCGCCCCCTCGGTAGGGTTGGTGGAGGGACGCCCGATAGGGGAGTCGGTCCAACGCCACCTCGGCGTACCCGTGGTGGTGGACAACGACGTCAACCTGATGGCGGCCGGGGAGCACGCCGTCGGAGCCGGCAGCGACGTTGCCGACCTGCTCCTGCTGCACGTCGCCGACGGCATCGGCGCCGGTCTGGTCCTCGACGGGCGGGTCCGCCGGGGTGCCGGTGGGGCGGCCGGGGAGGTCGGGTTCCTGCCACTGGACCCCGCCGACCGGGAACACGACGGGATCGGCCCGTTCGAGGCCCGCTGGTCGGAGAACGCCATCGCCGAACGGGTCGTCGCGCTCGCCCCGGGCCGCCGCCCCGCCGCCCCGGTGGCCGGTCTGGTCGACCTGGCCCGGACCGACGAGCGGGCGGCGGCGTACCTGGACGAGGTCCTGGTCGCCTGGTCCCGGCTGATCGTCTCCTGCGTCTGCGTGATCGACCCGGGACGGGTCCTGCTCAGCGGGGCCGCCACCCAACTCGACGACGCGTCGGTCGACAGGCTCCAGTCGCTCGTCGCCGCCACCGCGCCGGCCGCCACCGAGGTACGCCGGGCCGTGCTCGGCGACCGGGCGGTCCTGCACGGCGCCGTCACCTACGCCCTGGCCGCCGCGGCGGCCGGATCACCCAACCTGATGCCCAGCCCCTGAACGAACGACCCCTTTCCCCTCGGAGGTACCCATGAGACGTCGAATTCTCCTCGCCGGAGCCTTGGCCACCGTCCTCGCCGCCGGCACCGCCTGCGGTACCGGCGGGTCCGACGACGCGGCCGACGGCAGTGTCGAGCAGCTGACCATCTACACCGCCCGGGACAAGAAGGTCACCGACTTCGTCGTCGAGCGGTTCACCCAGCAGTACCCCGAGTACCAGGGGAAGGTCGAGATCCTCAACATCGGCGCCCAGGAGATCCTGGAGCGGGTCCGGGCCGAGAAGGCCAACCCGCAGGCCGACGTCTGGTGGGGCGGCACCCAGCAGGGGCTCAGCGCCGGGGCGTCGGAGGACCTGCTGGAGTCCTGGCAGCCGACGTTCGCCGAGAAGATGGACGACCAGTACAAGGACGCCGAGGGCCGCTGGTTCGGGGAGATCCTCCTCCCCGAGGTGATCATGTACAACAACGAGGCGCTCACCCCGGAGCAGGCCCCGAAGGACTGGGACGACCTGCTCGACGCGGAGTGGAAGGACAAGATCATCATCCGGGACGTGGCCGCGTCCGGCACCATGCGGTCGATCTACGCCTCGATGATCCAGCGCCTCTCGCCCGACGGCAGCAACCCGCAGCCCGGGTACGACTGGCTCAAGCGGCTCGACGCCAACACCGGCTCGTACGCGGCCAACCCCGCCGACCTCTACCTGAAGATGTCCCGCCAGCAGGGGGTCATCAGCGCCTGGAACCTGCAGGACGTCCTGTTGCAGGCCAACCAGTCGAACATGCCCTTCGGGTACGTGATGCCGACCTCCGGTGCCCCGGTCCTCGTCGACGGGCTCGGCAAGGTCAAGGGCGGCAACAGCGACGGTGCGGAGAAGTTCATCGAGTTCCTCTTCGACGACTCGCTCCGCGCCGACCTCGCCAAGGACTACTTCCAGATCCCGGCCGTGGAGATCGCCGACCAGCCCCAGTGGCTGGCCGAGCTCGGCCTTCAGCCGATGAACGTCGACTGGGACGTCATCGGTGAGAAGGAGACCGAGTGGATCAACCACTGGAACAGCCAGATCAAGAACCAGGGCTGACCACCGGCGTACGGGTGCGGGGCCGGACGGTCCCGCACCCGCACTCCGCCCCGCCGCAGCACATGAAGGAGGACATCATGATCGATGTCACGCTGGAGTCGGTGAGCAAGCGATTCGCCCGTGCCGGCGACACCGCGGCCGTCGACGACGTCGACATCAGGATCGCCGCCGGTGAGTTCTTCACCCTGCTCGGCCCGAGCGGCTGCGGCAAGACCACCACCCTCCGGATGGTGGCCGGTTTCTACTTCCCCACCTCCGGCCGGATCCGGTTCGGGGAGGAGGACGTCACCCGACGCCCGCCGAACAAGCGCGACACCGGCATGGTGTTCCAGAACTACGCCCTGTTCCCGCACATGTCGGTGGCCCAGAACGTCGGGTACGGGTTGAAGATCCGCAAGGTGGGTCGGGCCGACGCGAAGCGCCGCATCGAGGAGGCGCTCGGCCAGGTCCACCTGGGCGGATACGGCGAGCGCCGCATCGACCAGCTCTCCGGTGGTCAGCAGCAGCGGGTGGCGCTGGCCCGCGCCCTGGTCATCCGCCCCCGGACCCTCCTGCTCGACGAGCCGCTGTCGAACCTCGACGCCAAACTGCGCGAGGAGACCCGGACCGAGATCCGCCGGATCCAGAAGGAGAGCGGCAACACCGCCATCTACGTCACCCACGACCAGGCCGAGGCGATGGCCATGTCGGACCGGATCGCGGTGATGGAGTCCGGCCGGGTGCAGCAGATCGGTGCCCCGCAGGAGATCTACCACCGGCCCGCCAACGCCTTCGTGGCCCGGTTCATCGGCCGCAGCAACGTGCTCTCCCTGCCGGTGGCGGCGGTGACCGACGAGAGTGTCACGGTCGGCCTGCCCGACGGTGCCGAGACCGTCGTCGCCGCCCCGGTCGGCCACGGACTGCGGGCCGGGGAGACCGCCCTGGTGTCGGTCCGGCCCGAACACATCGGCCTGACCTCCACCACCGACCCGGGTGCCCTGCCCGGCCGGGTCACCGAGCTGGAGTTCACCGGGATGGCCACCAACCTGGTGATCGAGGTGGCCGGCGAGTCGGTGCAGGTGGCCGCGATCGACGTACCGGCCGGGATCTCGGTCGGCGACCAGATCGGGCTGCGGCTGACCCGGGAGCGGATGTGGGTGGTGCACCCGTGACCGCAGCTCGCTCCGCCGCCACAGTCCCGCCGATCACCGAGGATCCGACGCCGGGCGGCGGGCGTCGTCGAAGCCGCCTCGCGGAGCGCTTCGGCGGCGGTGCCAGCTCCCGCTGGTTCCCGTACGTCCTGGTCTTCCCGCTGGCCCTGGTGCTCTTCGGGTACGTCGTCCAGCCGATGTTCGCCACCTTCGCCGAGAGCGTCGGGGTGGACGGGGTGGCCAACTACACCCGGTTCCTCAGCGGCGAGGGGGTGGCCCGGTCGGCGCTGGTCACCTCCCTGGTCATCTCGGCGGCCAGCGTGCTGCTCTGCGGGATCGTCGGCGTGGCGATGGCGTTCCTGCTCAAGCGCTTCCAGTTCCCCGGTCGGGGGCTGATCGAGGCGATCATCCTGGTGCCGGCGGCGCTGCCCCCGCTGATCGGGGCGATCTCCTTCCAGCTGCTCTACAGCGAGACCGGCATCCTGCCGCGCGGGTTGCAGCAGCTGTTCGGTACGGAGAACCCGGTCCTGCCGTTCAGCGGCATCGCCGGAGTGCTCGTGGTGCACACCTTCACCATGTACCCCTTCTTCTACCTGGCCGCCTCCGCCGCCCTGGCCGGCATGGACCCCTCGGTCGAGGAGGCCGCGTACAACCTGGGGGCCGGTCGGGTGCGGGTCTGGCGCACCGTCCTGCTGCCGATGCTCACCCCGGCGCTGGTCTCGGCCTCCCTGCTGGTGTTCATGACGTCGCTGGCGTCGTACACCGCCCCGCTGTTGTTCGGGGTGGACCGGACGATGACCATGCAGATCTACATCAACCGCACCAACGGCGACCTCCCGATGGCCTCCACGTACGCCTCGGTCCTCGCGGTGGTGTCGGTCCTGTTCCTGCTCGGCATGCGCTGGTACGAGGGGCGGCGCAGTTACCGCTCCCAGTCCAAGGGGGTCGCCGCGCACCGACGGGAGATCACCAACCCGTTCGGCAAGTGGGCGGCGTTGGCCGCCTCGATCCTGGCCACCATGGTGCTCCTGGCCCCGGTCGGCACCATAGCCCTCGTCGCGTTCTCCGAGGACGGCTCGTGGACGACCCAGGTGGTCCCGTCGGCGTACACCTGGCAGAACTTCGTCACCATCTTCACCGACCCGAGGGCGTTCCAGCCGATCCTCAACTCGTTGCAGATGAGCCTGATCGCCACCGTCGGGTGCGTCGTGATCGGTGTCCTCATCGCGTACGCGGTCCGGCGGCTCAACTTCCGGGGACGGGCCCTGCTGGACGTGGCGGTCATGCTGGCCTGGGCCCTGCCCGGCACCGTGGTCGCGATCAACCTGATCTCGGCGTTCAGCACCGGTAACGCGTTCAGCTTCGGGCAGGTCCTGATCGGCACCTTCTGGATCATGCCGCTGGCCTACTTCGTCAGGTTCCTGCCGCTGGTGTTCCGGTCGAGTTCGGCGACCCTGGCCCAGATCGACCCGTCGCTGGAGGAGGCGGCCCGCAACCTGGGCGCGTCCTGGGTGCGGGCGTTCGGCACCGTCACCCTCCGGCTGATGGTGCCCGGGGTGGCGGCCGGTGCGCTGCTCGCCTTCGTCAACGGCGTCGGTGAGTTCGTCGCCTCGGTGCTGATCTACACCTCGCAGACCGCACCGATCTCCGTCGAGATCAACAACCGGATGTACTCGTTCGAGATGGGCACCGCAGCCGCGTACGGCATGCTCCAGGTGGTGCTGATCTTCGTGGTGATGGTGGTGTCCGGTCGGCTCCAGAACGGCCGGCGGGCGTCCCGGGAGGCGGCGAAGTGGACGGCGTGACGACAGACGTGACAGCGCACTGGCCGACCTCCGGCGGGCTGGCCCCGATCACCCGGGTACCCGGGGGAGAACTGGCCGCCGTCGCCGCCGCCGCGGACTTCGCGGTGCTGCCGGTCGGCGCCGTCGAGTGGCACGGCCCGCACCTGCCGCTCGGCACCGACCTGATCCTCGCCGAGGGGTTCGCCGCCGAGAGCGGTGCCGCCCCGACCGGGGAGCCCTCGGGTGCCGCCGAGGTGGCCGCCGCCGGGCGCGGGGTCCTCTTCCCCGCCGTGCCGTACGCGGCCTGCCCCGGGCAGACCCGACCGTGGCCCGGCACCGTGTCGATCCGTCCCGAGATCGCCGTCGGGTACCTCGCCGACGTGATCGAGGGGATCGTCGCCGCCGGGTTCCCCCGACTGCTGATCGTCAACGGACACGACGCGAACATGTCGACGGTCCGGGCCGCGATGGAGTGGGTCTCCGGCCGTCGGCAGGCCAGTCTGCTGCTGGTCAACTGGTTCCAGCTGGTCACCCCGGCGGAGACCACGCAGATCTACGGCGACCTGCCGGCCCGGGGGCATGGCGGGGCGTACGAGACCTCCGGGGTGCTCGGCTTCGACCCCGACGCGGTACGCCTCGACGCGGTCACCGACCTGCCGCCCAAGCCGAAGCTCCCGGTCACCCACCCGTACGTCCTCGTGGAGTCCCGCCCCGAGCCGTGGCAGGGCTGGTCCGGGCACATCTCGTTGGCCACCGTGGACGCCGGGGACCGCCTCCGGCGGATCGCCGGTGCCCGCCTGCGGGAGGTCGTCGCCGCCTGGGTGGCCGCCCCGCTGCCCGCCCCACCCACCGCCGACCCGCTGCCCGGTCCGAACTCCACCGCCGACCCGCTGCCCGGGGAGGACGCGTGACTGCCGACCGGGGACTGCGCGTCGTCGACTTCCACCTGCACTTCCGCATCGGCGTCGACGAGACGGTCCACGCCTGCGAGGACGCCGCCGGGATGCACCCGGGCGGGGAACACGAACGGGCGGTCCGGGCCGCCGCCTCCGCCCCGTACGGACGGGCGTGGCGGCAGGCGTGGAGCTTCCCCGCCCCGGAGCCCCCCGCCGACCGCTGGGAGGACGAGGCCGACAGGTGGGCCGACGAACTGCGCCGGGTCGACGTCGACAGGGCGGTCTTCGTCACCGGTGGCGGCAACGACGCCGTCGCCGACGTGGTCGACAGGCATCCGGACCTGCTGCTCGGCTTCGCCCACCACGACCCGTACGCCCCCGGGGCCGCCGCCGAACTGGAACGGGCGGTGACCGAACGGGGTCTGCGGGGGCTGAAGCTGTTCGCGCCACTGCTGCGCGGTCCCCTCGACGCCGACGACCTCGACCCGCTGTGGGCCACCGCCCAACGCCTCGGCGTCCCGGTGCTGATCCACATCGGGCACTACGGCAGCGCCGGAGGGCTCACCTTCGGGCGGTACGGCGGCCCGCAGGAGCTGGCCCGGATGGCCCGCCGGTTCCCGGAACTGGCGGTGGTGGTGCCCCACTTCGGCGTGCAGTACGTCCAGGAGCTGTTCTTCGCGGCCTGGGGATGCCCGAACATCCACGTGGACACCTCCGGGTCCAACCAGTGGGTGCGCTGGATGCCGTACAAACTGACACTGGAGGACCTGTTCCGGCGCTGCTACGAGACGATCGGCCCGGAGCGGATCGTGTTCGGCAGCGACTCGTCCTGGTTCCCGCGCGGGTACGTCACCCGCTACCTCGACGACCAGCTGCGCATCTGCCGGGAGCTGGGGCTGCCCGACGACCACCTGCGCGCGATCTTCGCCGGGAACGCCGAACGGCTGCTCGGCCTGAGCGTCTGACCGGCTGACCGCCGGGGTCCCGCCCGCGTCGCGTCGTCCCCGGCCTGGAAGGAAGTGAGCATCTCACCATGAGCACACCCGCGCTGACCACGTACCAACGGCACCACCTGCGGCCCACCTACACCCACCACGTCGGACACCTCTACCCGGCGATGGTGCGGGCCAGTCAGGCGCACGTGGTGATGCTGACCGAGCAGGGACTCGTCCCGGCCGACCGGGGCGCCCGGATGCTGCGCGGGCTGGCCGACCTGCGTACCGACCCGACCCCGCCGCCGGAGTTCGACGGCAGCTTCGAGGACACCTACTACCTGCTGGAGAAGCGCCTCGCCGCGGCCTGCGGGATCCCCACCTCCGAGCTGGACGTGCAGATGGCGCGCAGCCGCAACGACCTCGACGCCGGGGTGTTCCGGATGCTGCTGCGCGACCAGCTCACCGGGGTCCTCGACCGGGTGCTCGCCACCGGGACCGTGGCCCTCGACGCCGCCCACCGGTACGCCGACGTGGTGATCACCGGCTACACCCACCGTCGCCCGGCCCAGCCCACCACCATCGGTCACGCCCTCGCCGGGTACGCCGAGGCGCTGCTCGGTGAGGCGTCCGCCTACGCCGACGTGATCGACCAGCTCAACGTCTCCCCGCTGGGCTCCTGTGCGTTCGCCGGCACCGACCTGGACATCGCCCCCGCCCGGGTGGCCGAACTGCTCGGCTTCGCCGCCCTGGTCACCAACTCCTACGAGGCGGTGGCCGGCGCCGACCACCTCGTCCGGGTGGGCACCCTCAACGCCCAGTCGCTGGCCACCGGGGCACGGCTGGCCCGCACCCTGATGGACTGGCTGAGCTGGCGGTGGGTGACCACCCCCGGCGACTTCACCCAGGGCAGCAGCATCATGCCGCAGAAGCGCAACCCGGTGGTGCTGGAACACCTGGTGTCGTACGCCGGTCAGGCCGCCGCCGACGCCGCCTCGGTGCTCAACAACGTGGGCGCGGCCTGGTGGGAGGATTCCAACAACGCCACCACCGACGTGCAGGTCCGCCTCTGGGAGAGCAACGACCGGGCCGACCGGTTCTTCGCCCTGCTCGGGGGCTTCCTCGCCGAGATCGAGCCGCTGGAACCCCCGTCGTCGGCCGAGATCGTCGCCTCCGGGGCCACCACGACCGCCGCCGCCGACGCGCTCGCCCGGCACGGCGTACCGTTCCGGGCCGCCCACTCGCTCCTCGGCTGCCTGGTCCGCGCCGGAGCCCCGGACACCTGGACCGCCGACGAGGTCCGGGCCGCCGCCGACGGACTGGTCCCCGGCGGTCTCGCCGACGACGCGGTCGACGCCCTGATCGCCGCTGCGGTCCGCCCCGAGCTGGTGCTGAACCGGGTGCAGGCCGACGGCCCCGGTGCCGACGCCGTCCGCGCCCAGGTGGCGACGCTGCGGGTCGGGCTGGCCGGGGTCACGGACCGGCTGACCGGGGTACGGGATCGCCTCGGTCACGCCGACGCCGCCCTGGACGCCGTCGCCGCCGAACTGGCCGCCCGGTGAGCCTGCAGGTAGCCGGGGTCCGGGCCGGTGTCGACGGGCTGCTGCTCGGCATCGACTTCGGCGGCACCAAGATGGCCGTCGGGGTGGCCGACCGTCAGGGACGGGTGCTGGCCCGACGGCGGATCCCCACGTACGCCGAACGGGGTGCCCCGCAGGCCCTCGACCGGGCCCTGAACCTCGCCGCCGAGCTGGTCGCCGGGGTCGGCGGCCCGCTGCTCGCGGCCGGGGTCGCCTCGCCGGGAGTGGTCCGGCCCGACGGGATCGACCTGGCCCCCAACGTCCCCGGCTGGGAACGGTTGCGGCTGGCCGAGGCGGTCCGCGACGGTCTCGACGTCGCCGACGTGGCGGTCGACAACGACCTCAACGCCGCCGCCCTGGCCGAGCTGCGGATCGGCGCCCTGCGCGACGCCGACCCCGGCCTGGTCGTCGGGATCGGCACCGGGGTGGCGGCGGCCGTCACGGTGGGCGGCAGGGTCCTCGCCGGACACCGGGGCGCCGCCGGTGAGATCGGGTACGCCGTCGCCGGTGGCCCGTGGCCGGGGACCATGCTGGAGCTGGACTTCTCCGGCCGGGCCCTGGACCGGCTCGCCGAGGAGCTGGGGCTGGCCGGGGGAGCCGCCGGGCTGGCCGGGGCTGCCGAACACCCCGGGACGGCCCGGGCCGCCCTGACCGCCCGGGTCGACGAACTGGCCCGCCACCTGGTCACCTGCTGTCTCCTGCTGGACCCGGAGCGGGTGGTCCTGGTCGGCGGGGTGGCCGGCAGCGCGGTCATCCGTGGCCTGCTCGTCGACCGGCTGGCCGAGGTCCTCCCGCACCGTCCCGACGTGGTCCTGTCCGGCTTCGCCGACGACGCCGCCCTCCTCGGCGCGGTCACCCTCGCCCGGGAAGCCGTCCACGTGTGATCCGGCCCCCTCCCCGGAGGGGTCAGCCGGAGGGGGCGATGGTCCGGACGGCCAGCCGGAACACGGAGAGGACGTCCTCGATCTCCGCGATCATGCTCTCGCTGCTGCTCAGCAGCACCGTTCGACCGCTCGCCCGGACGGCGAGGGCGAACTCCCGCTGTGATTCGCCGGTCAGCTCCGGAGTGGAGATCCAGGTCGCCTCGACCGCGTCCCCGAGCGGCGTCTTCACGGTCCGGTACTGCGGGTCGTCGACCTGAGGCGCAGCGGCGACGAACGACTCCACCGCCGGCCGGGGCCGGCGCTTCGGCTCGTCCACGCTCCACACCCGCAGGAACCCGGCCTTGATCGGTTTCGCGTCGATCTCGCACACCGTGGTGGCCCCACCCTGCCGGGTCAGCACGTCGCGGATCGCCTCGTCGACGTCGTCCGGAATCTCGATCTTGCTGGCCTTCACCCCCTCGGCGAGGGAGAAGACCAGCGGGAGGTGACACGCGCTGTCCCGCCCACCGACGGTCCCGGCGGCCTGCGCGGGCGGGACCTGGTCGTACCAGGGTGCGTCGTCGGCGGTGGGCGTCACGGCGGCCTCGGTGGCGGCGGTGGGCGTCTCGGCGGGTGTGGCGGTCGGATCCTGGGCGGCGGGTTCGGAGGCGGCCTCGCCGCAGCCGGCGACCAGGGTCAGGGTGAGCGCGGCCAGCACGGCCATTCTTCGATGCATCGTCAGGTCCTCAGTGTCCCCGCCGTCACAGGCGGCCGAGAGATGCTAGCCCACCGCCCCCGACGCCCCGCCGCACCCGCTGTGCGGTGGCACCAGAAGAAGAAAGGGTCCCTCGTCGACGAGGGACCCTTTCTCACACCGCGTGCAGGCGACCGGGGTCGCCGCTGGTCGGGTTCGTGCTCAGGGACGGGTGAAGACGAGAGCCACGTTGTGCCCACCGAAGCCGAACGCGTTGTTCAGCGCCGCCGGGACCTCCATGTGCCGGGCCTTGTTCGTGGCCACGTCGAGGTCGAGGTTGTCGTCCGGGTCGTCCAGGTTGATCGTCGGCGGAACCACGCCGTCCCGGATGGCCAGGATGGTGGCGATGGACTCCAGCGCACCCGCCGCACCGAGCAGGTGCCCGGTCATCGACTTGGTGGCCGACAGCACCGGGTGGTCGCCGACCGCTGCCCGCAGCGCGCCGATCTCCAGCATGTCCCCGACCGGGGTGGAGGTGGCGTGCGCGTTGACGTGCGCGATGTCCGTACCGGCCATGTCCGCGTCGGCGAGCGCCTTCTTGATCGCCCGGATCGCGCCCTCCCCCTCGGCGTGCGGCTGCACGATGTCGTACGCGTCGGAGGTGACCCCGGCCCCGGCGAGCCGGGCGTACACCTGGGCACCCCGGGCGGCGGCGTGGTCGGCCCGTTCCAGGACCAGCACCCCGGCGCCCTCACCGAGCACGAAACCGTCGCGGCCCTTGTCCCAGGGACGGGAGGCGCGCTCCGGGTCGTCGTTGCGGGTCGACATGGCCCGCATCGAGGAGAACCCGGCGATCGGCAGTGCGTGGATGACCGCCTCGGTCCCGCCCGCCACCACCACGTCGGCGCGACCGGCACGGATCAGGTCGAGCCCGAGCGAGATCGCCTCCGCGCCGGTGGCGCAGGCGCTGGCCACGGCGTGCACCCCGGCCTTGGCACCGAGTTCCAGCCCCACCCAGGCGGCGGGGCCGTTCGGCATGAGCATCGGGATGGTGTGCGGGGAGACCCGCCGCGGACCGGACTTCTCCAGGATGTCGTCCTGGTCGAGGAGGGTGACGGCGCCACCGATCCCGGATCCGATGCTGACGGCGAGTCGCTCCTTGTCGAGCCCGGAGTCGGCCAGACCGGAATCGGCCCAGGCCTGCTGCGCCGCGATCAGCGCGATCGCCTCGGAGCGGTCCAGCCGACGCATCTTGATCCGGTCGATGAGCGTGCTCGGCTCGACGGCGAGATGGGCGGCGATACGGACCGGCAACTGCTCGGCCCACTCCGCGGTGAGCGGACCCACCCCGGAGCGGCCGGTGAGCATGGCGTCCCAGGTCGACGCGACGTCCCCGCCCAGCGGGGTGGTCGCGCCGAGCCCGGTGACGACGACGTCGAACCGACTCATGTCAGGGCCGCGCCTCGATGTAGGTGACAGCGTCACCGACGGTCTTCAGGTTCTGGACCTCGCTGTCGGGGATCTTGACGCCGAACTTCTCCTCGGCGGCCACCACGACCTCCACCATGGAGAGCGAGTCGACGTCGAGGTCGTCGGTGAAGGACTTCCCCTCGGCCACGTCCTCCGGGTTCACCCCGGCCACCTCTTCGAGGATCTCGGCGAGGCCGCTGGTGATCTCTTCACGGGTCATTGCGGATGGTTCCTCTCGATGCGGTTGCACTCGACGGGCGGCGACGCCGTCCGTCACGTCCGGCGCTGCCGCCGGTACGGGTCTCGGGGTACGCCCGGCACGGCGCGCCGGAGCGTACGGGGTCCGCCCGGCCTGGTGTGCCGGGCGGGGTACGTCACGGACAGCGGACGACCTGACCGGCGTAGGTCAGGCCACCGCCGAAGCCGAACAGCAGGACCGGCGCCCCGGAGGGCACCTCCCGGCGCTCGACGAGCTTCGACAGGGCCAGCGGAACACTCGCCGCCGAGGTGTTCCCGGATTCGACGATGTCCTTCGCCACGATCGCGTCGGGCATGCCGAGCCGCCGGGCGATGCCGTCGATGATCCGGGTGTTGGCCTGGTGCGGCACGAAGGCGGCGATCTCCTCCGGGGCCACTCCGGCCCGCTCGCACGCCTGGAGGGCGAGGGGGGCCAGGGTGGTGGTCGCCCACCGGAACACCGACTGCCCCTCCTGCCTGACGTACGGACGCCAGCCCTCGATGCGTACCGCGTCGCTCTTCTCCGGCACCGAACCCCACACCACCGGTCCGACCCCGGCCGGTTCGCCGTCGGCGGTGGCGGTGAGCACCGCGGCACCCGCCCCGTCGGCGAAGATGATGCAGGTCGTCCGGTCGGTCCAGTCGACCATGTCGGAGAGCTTCTCGGCACCGATGACCAGGGCGTTGCGGGACGCGCCGGCCCGGATCGCGTGGTCGGCGGTGCCGAGGGCGTACGCGAATCCGGAACAGGCGGTGTTGACGTCGAAGGCGGCGGGGCCGGGGATGCCCAGCTTGGCCGCGACCCGGCAGGCGATGTTGGGGCTGCGGTCGATCGCGGTGCAGGTGGCCACCACGACGAGGTCGATGTCGGCCGGGGTCAGCCCGGCGTTGGCCAGCGCCTTGTCGGCGGCGGCGGCGGCCATGTCGGCCACCGACTCACCGGCTTCGGCGATCCGCCGGGAGACGATGCCGACCCGGTCGCGGATCCACTCGTCGTTGGTCTCGACCAGTTCGGCGAGGTCGTCGTTGGTCACCACCCGCGACGGCTGGTAGTGCCCGAGCGCGAGGATCCGGCTCCCGGTCATGCGTCCACCTCCGTGGTCGACTGGCGATCCGAGGCGTTGCCGTGCCGGGCGATCAGGTCCCGCGCGGCGGGCAGGTCGTCCGGCGTGTTCAGGGTGACGATCTCCGGCAGGCCGGGGCCCTTGAGTTCCCGCTTGACCAGGCCGGCGAGGCTGCCGGCCGGGGGCAGTTCGAGGACGGCGGTGACCCCGAGGTCGGCCAGGGTCCGCATGCACAGGTCCCACCGGACGGGGGCGGTGACCTGGTGGACCAGTCGCTGGATCACGTCCGGGCCGTGGCCGACGGCCGAGCCGTCGAGGTTGGACAGGAGGGTCCGCACCGGGTCGGTCGGGGTGATCTCGGCGGCCACCACCGCGAGGGCCTTCTCGGCCGGGGCCATGTACGGCGTGTGGAACGCCCCGGCCACCTGCAGTCGGATCACCCGGGTCTTGGCGGGCGGTGTGGCGGCGAGCTGTTCCAGCCCGGTGATCGCGCCGGCGGCGACGACCTGACCCGCACCGTTGCGGTTGGCCGGGTGCAGTCCGGCAGCCTCGATCGCGGCGAGCACCTCGTCGGGGTCGCCGCCGAGCAGGGCGGCCATCCCGGTGGGCTCCAGCGCGCAGGCGGCGGCCATCTCCCGGCCGCGTACGCCGGCGAGGGTGATCGCGGTCTCGGGGGAGAGGACACCGGCCAGGGCGGCTGCGCCCAGCTCGCCGACGCTGTGGCCGGCGGTGACGGTGACCTCGTCCATCGGGAGGTGTTCGGCGGCGAGCAGGGCCGCCGCGACCAGCAGGGGCTGGGTGCGGGCGGTGTCCTTGATCTCCTCGGCGTCGGCCTCGGTGCCGAGGTGCACCAGGTCGACCCCGGCCAGCTCGGACCACGAGCGCAGTCGCGCCTCGCTGCCGGTCAGGTCGAGCCAGGGTAGGAGGAAGCCAGGTTTCTGCGAACCCTGGCCGGGCGAGAGTACGGCGAGCACGACTATGACTCTCCCGGACTACTCACGAGTTCAGGGTGTCGACTGGCACCAAACCACACTAGGACCATTGGAGGGACCCTACAAAGATTGACGTCGATCATCAACTTTCTGGGTGTTTTTGACACTGGATGGAGAAATCAGGTGATTCGGTGTCGGATCCAGCCGACCGATCGTCAGCGCGATCTGGAGGGCGAAGGCGTCGCGCGGCGTCAACGGCGAAAAACCGGTGACGTCGCTGACCCGGCGCAACCGGTAACGCACAGTGTTCGGATGGACGAACAGGGCGCGGGCCGCGCTCTCCAACGTCCCCCCGGCGGCGAAGAAGGCGTCCAGGGTCGGCAACAGCTCACCCCCGGACCGCACCAACCCCGCGTACACGTCGTGCCGCAACCGGCGCCGGGCCTCGGTGTCCCCGGCCAGAGCCCGCTCCGGCAGCAGGTCCTCCGCCGACACCGGCCGGGGGGCACCCGGCCAGGCCGGGGCCGCGCGGAACCCGGCCAACGCGGCCCGCGCCGACTCGGTCGCCTCGTCCAGACTCGGCACCGCCGGACCCACCACCACCGGCCCCTCCCCGAAGGCCTCCAACAGGTTCCCCGTGGCGCTCACCGGATCCGCCGCCCCGCCCAGCACCACCACGAGGCGGTCACCGTGCACCCCGCCGATCACCTCGGCGCCGATCCGGCGGGCCTGCCGGTAGACGGTGTGCAGCACCGCCGCCACCGCCCCACCGGGGGACCGGCCCACCGCCACCGCCACCGGCGGCGCGTCCGTCCAACCCAACGCCGCCGCCCGGCTCGCCAGCACGTCCGGAGAGTCCCCGCGCAGCAGCGCGTCGACGAGCAGCGCCTGCAACCGGGCGTCCCAGGAGCCCCGCGACTCGGCGGCCCGCGCGTACGCCCGGGCGGCGGCGAACGCGATCTCCCGGGAGAAGCGCAGCATCACTTCGCGGAGCTGCTGTTCCTCACCGGGCGCGGCCAGCTCACCGGCCTGCTCCTCCACCACGTCGATGGTCACCTTGATCAGGGCCACTGTCTCCTGGAGGCTGATCGACCGGGCCAACGCCTGCGGAGCGGTGGCGAAGACCTCGTCGGAGACCTCCTGGCTGCTGTCGGCCGTGCCTCCGCCGTCACGCAACCACTCCACCAGCGAACGGACCCCGGACTGGGCGACCAGCATCACCCAGGACCGCTGCTCGGCCGGGAGCGCCCGGAACCACGGCAGGGTCTCGTCCATCCGGGCCACACTGGCCGTGGCCAGCCCACCGGCGGCCCGCTCGATGCGTCTGAGCGTCGCCGACAACTCCGTAGCCTGCCCCACCCCTCCACCCTGCCACCCGGCCGCCCGCGACCGACCGCCGGGCCGGTCGGCGCAACCCGCCCGCCACCCGGCCGTGCGCGACGGACCGCCGGGCCGGTGGGCTCAACCCGGCGGGTCGGGCAGCCCCGACTCCTGGGCCAGGATGGCGGCCTGCACCCGGCTGCGCAGCGACAACTTGGTGAGGATCCGGCTGACGTGGGTCTTGGTGGTGCTCTCCGCCAGTCCCAACCGGTCGGCTATCTGCTGGTTGGACAACCCCTGGCCCAAACAGGCCAGCACGTCCCGTTCCCGGGGGGTGAGCGACTGCACCGCCGCCCGTGACCGCGTCGACGCCGTCGGGGCGGTCGCCGCGAAGGCGCTGATCAACCGCCGGGTCACCCCCGGGGCGATGATGCCCTCGCCCTGCGCCACGGTGCGTACCGCCGCCACCAGCCCCGCCGCGTCGGTGTCCTTGAGCAGGAACCCCGACGCCCCGGCCCGCAGCGCCCCGAAGACGTACTCGTCGAGGTCGAACGTGGTCAACACCAGGACGTCGGCCAGCTCCTGCGCGACGATCTCCCGGGTCGCCGAGATGCCGTCCAGCACCGGCATCCGGACGTCGAGCACTGCGACGTCGGGACGCAGCGACCGGCACAGGTCGACAGCCGCCCTGCCGTCGGCGGCCTGACCGACCACCTCCACGTCCGGTGCCCCGGCCAGGATCAGCGCCAACCCGGCCCGTACCGCCTGCTGGTCGTCGGCGAGCACCACCCGTACCGGACCCGACCGTCCCGTCGTGCGTACCCCGTCGGTGGTGTCGCCGAGGCCACCGGCTGACGTGAGCCCGCCGTCCGTCCCTGTCACGCCACCGCCTCCGTCGTGGGCAGCTCCGCGTGGATCCGCCACCATCCGTCCTCCTCCCGGGCGGAGAACCGGCCGTCGAGCAACGCCACCCGCTCCCGCATCCCGATCAGGCCGGCGCCCGCGCCGGGCACCGCCTCCCGCCCGGCCCGCACCCGGTTGGCCACCGTCACGACCACCACCCCCGGCTGGTACGTCACCTCCAACTCCGCCTCCCCGGCCCCGTGCTTGAGGGCGTTGGTCAACGACTCCTGCACGATCCGGTACCCGGCGAGGTCCACGGTGACAGGCAGGGGACGGGGCACCCCCGCCACGGTGGTCCGGACCGTCAGACCGGCCGCCCGCACCCGGTCCACCAGGACGTCGAGCTCGCTGAGTCGGGCCTGGGTCGGCTCCTCGGCCGAGTCGGGACCGTCACCGTCCCCGGCCGGTTCCCGCAGCAGTCCGATCATCTGGCGCATCTCCGCCAGCCCCTGCACGCTGTTCTCCCGGATCACCCGCAACGCCGAGTCCACCTGCGCCCGGTCCAGCCCCGGTACGGACAGCAGGGCGGTGGCGTGGATGGCCACCGCGCTGAGGTGGTTGGCGACCACGTCGTGTAGCTCCCGGGCCATCCTGGACCGCTCCGCCCCGACCGCCTGCCGCCGGTCCAGCTCCACCAGCCGGGCGGTCTGCTCGGCCCGGAGCCGTTCGGCCACGGCCCGGTCCCGGTACTGCCGGACCGTCGTCCCGGTCAGCACCGGCAGCAGTCCGATCAGCGCCACCACGACGCCCAGGGCCAGGGCCTCCCAGTCCCACAGCACCAGGACACCGACCACCGGGGTCAGCACCGTCAGCACCACCGTCACCCGCAGCAGTCGACGCCAGAGCTTGGGTGAGCCGTACACGCAGGAGTCGTAGAGGACCTGGGTGTAGATGATCGCGGTGGCCACCGAACCGCCGAGGGCCGTGTCGGCGACGAACGCCGCGGTGCCGAGGACCAGGCCGGTCCGGGTGGCCACCCGGCGCAGGGCGACCGCACCGCAGACCGCCACCAGGGGGACCAGGAACCAGGGCCGGGGCAGCTGCGGCAGCCAGTCCAGACCGGCCTGGAACCCGACCTCGTACATGACCAGGCCGCCGACCAGCGACCCGCCGGCCAGCGTCAGGTCACGTCCCCGGGTCCCGGACCCGAGCCACGACGGCACTCGCACGTCGCCGATCACACCACACCCCGGGCCCGTCGACCTCCGACCTCGGAACGACCCGGCCGGGGACCGCCTCCCCCGAACGACCCATCCGAGTCGGCGGGCGGCGCTGCTGGCCGGGGGCCGTTCGCCGGAGCCGGGCGGACCAGTACCGTACAGACACGTCGGGAAGGGGACCGCCCGGCGAGGGCGAGCGTGAGGAGACCGGGATGGCGCACGGGGAGGCCGAACACGGCTGCGCCCAGGGCGAGAGTTGCCGACCGGGCCATCACGAGCAGCCGGGGGCGGGCAAGCACCCGAGACGACCCGCCTGCGGAGCCGCCCACCCGAGCGACCCGTCGGTCGTCCGCACCCCGGAGTGCACCGCCGACGAGCCGGTGGTGCCGCGGCAGCGTACCGGCGAGGTGGTCGGTGGGTCGCCGACCGAGGACGGCCGGTCCTGCCTCAGCGACCTCCCCGGCTGGGCCGGGGCTCACCGGCACGGGCCGGTGCGGCCCCGCCGTCGTCGCAGCGGACGCCGGGAACGTCCCCCACAGCGCTGGTGCTGAGTCGGCGCGGGCAGGGTGTGCAACCCCGCCCGCGCCGGTGTCCACCACGGTGTCGGTCCGGGCCGACGGCCCGGACCCACACCGACCGGATCAGCGGGACCGTCGCCGGACCAGCAGTGCGATGCCGGCCAGCCCGATGGTGATCGTGACCGCCACCGCCACGTTGATCAGCAGCAGCCGCCGCAGCTCACCCACCGACTCGTTGATGCTCCGGCTGGCGTTCAACGAGTCGTCCGGGATGACCCGCTCGCCACCCCCGATACCTCCCGAGAGGGTGTCGAGCTGCCGCTCCAGCGGCACCCCGGCACCACGCAGCGTCTCGGACATGTTCAGTCGGCCGAGGAACCAGCCCGAGCTGGTCTTGCGCTCGTCCGGCTGCTTCGCCGGTCGGTAGACCCGTGGCCCGCCGACCGCCTTTGGATACAGGTCGTAGGTGTGCTTCGGTTCCTCACCGGCGAACACCACCACCGTGTATTTCGGACCGAGGTCGGCCTCCTTCGGGCCCTTGGCCTGCCCGGTACGACCGAGCCAGCTCACCTGGTCGATCACCGCGTTGACGTGCCCGTCGTGCGTGTCGACGCGCAGCCGCAGCGGCTCGGTGAGCCCCACCCCGGAGATGTCGACCCCCGGTGGTGGCTTCGGCTTCGGTGCCGCCCAGGCGGTGCCTGCCGCTCCCAGCGACAGCACCGCACCCATCAGAACTCCACTCAGCACCTTTACCAGCCGGCTCGCCGTGTCGCCCATCGGCCGCCCCCTCCGCCCCGTCGATGGTTGGCTTGCTGCAGGTCAGGCGTGGTCGTATGACGACGGTGACCCTGGGCACAGGCCCGGATGTCCACGTCAAGGGTTGCAGAACGACGCTAGAACGCAGCTACTGGAACAGTAATTGGAACTATCTGCGATCTCGAATCGACTAATGACCAGCCGTTGATCAGCGGGCGGATCTTACCTTTGCGGAGGTGTTCATGGGGGGCAGGGTGGTACGCGCGGTGCGCGCCTCGCTGGCCGTCGTCGGTGTGGTGCTGGGAGTGACGCTGCTGCTGCCGGCGTCACCGGCTGCCGCGCACAACTCGTTCACCGGGAGTGACCCCAAGGACGGGGCCACCCTGGCCGAGGCGCCGGAGGAGGTCGAGCTGCGCTTCCTGTCGAGTGTGTCCGACCGGTCTGAGATCACCGTCACCGGGCCGGGCGGGGCCTCGGCGGCGGCCGGTGATCCGACCTTCGACGGGAAGACGGTGACGGTGCCGGTGCAGCCCGGTCCGGCCGGGGAGTACACAGTCGCCTTCTCGGTGCCGTCGGCCGACGGCCACCGGGTCCGGGGTGAGGTGACGTTCACCGTCACCACCGGGGTCACGCCCGAGGCGTCGCCCAGTGCGGAGCCGTCGGTCGAGCCGTCGCCGAGCGCCGAAGCGGCCGCGCCGACGTCCGAGCCGGCGGCGAGCCCGGTCCCGGCCGCCGACGCGAGCGACGACGACGGCGGCCCGGTATGGCTGTGGGCGCTGGGTGGGGTGGCACTGGTCGGGGCGCTCGTCGCCGGGCTGCTGCTGCGTCGCCGCGCCGCCCGCTGACCGCCGAGGACGTCCGGCCCCGCCCGCTGGTGGCGGGCGGGGCCGGACGTCTCGTCGTGCGTCGGCCCACCGGGCGCCGGACGGCACCGGACGGCCGGGCGCCGGCTCAGGAAAGCCGGCCGCGGGCCGCTGCGGGTGGTCGGGCGTCGGCTCAGGGGAGCCGGACGCGGGCGGCGCGCAGCCGGGCCAGGGACCGGTCCCGGCCCAGCACCTCCAAGGACTCGAACAACGGCAACCCGACGGTACGACCGGTGACCGCTACCCGGACCGGCGCCTGGGCCTTGCCCAGCTTCAGACCCCGCTCGGCACCCACCGTCTCCAGCGTCGACTTGAGGGTGTCGGCGTTCCAGTCGGCCAGCGCGTCGAAGGCGGCGATCGCCGCGTCGAGCAGCTCGCCCGCCCCCTCCTTCATCGCCTTCTTCCAGGCCCCCTCGTCGATTAGCGGGTCGGCCAGGAAGAGGAAGTCGACGTTGGGCACGATCTCACTGAGTACCGCGATCCGGGTCTGGGCCAGCGGTGCGACGGCGGCGAAGGCGGCGGCGTCGAACTCCTCCGGCTGCCACGGCGGCGGCGGGATGGTGGCGGTGCCGGTCAGCCACGGCTGGCAGGCGGCGGTGAACTCGTCCACCGGCAGCGCCCGGATGTACTCCCCGTTGAACGCCCGCAGCTTCTTCTCGTCGAAGAACGCGGGAGAGGGGTTCACCTCCGGCAGCCGGAACTCGTCCTCGATGACCGACCAGGGCACGATCTCCCGGTCGCCGGAGGGGGCCCAGCCCAGCAGCATCAGGTAGTTGCGCATCGCGTCGGCGAGGTAGCCCTCGTCCTTGTACGCCTCCAGCGCCACCTTGTCCCGCCGCTTCGACAGCTTCTGCCGCTTCTCGTTGACGACCACCGGCACGTGCGCCCACACCGGCGGCTGCACCCCGAGGGCGTCCCACAGGAGCTGCTGCTTGGGGGTGTTGGGCAGGTGCTCCTCGGCCCGGATCACGTGGGTGATCCCCATGCTCATGTCGTCGACCACGTTGGCCAGCAGGAACACCGGCGAGCCGTCGCCCCGGGCGATGACGAAGTCCTCGATGAGCTTGTTCTCGAAGGTCGGCTCGCCCCGGATCAGGTCGACCACCACCGTGACGCCCTCGTCCGGGGTGCGGAACCGCAGGGCACGCCCCTCACCCGGGGGCAGCGCCCGGTCCCGGCAGAACCCGTCGTAGCCGGAGTACTGGGAGCCGCTGCGGGCCTGCACCGCGTCCCGGGTGCAGTCGCAGTAGTACGCCCGACCGGCGTCGTGCAGCCGCCCGGCGGCGGCCCGGTGCTGTTCGGCGTACGCCGACTGGAAGTAGGGACCCTCGTAGCTGCCGCGCTCGATGCCGATCCACTCCAGGGCGGAGAGGATCCCCTCGGTCCACTCGGGCTTGTTGCGCGCCGCGTCGGTGTCCTCGACGCGGAGCACGAACACCCCGCCCTGCTGCTTGGCGTAGATCCAGTTCTGCAGCGCCGAGCGGGCACCGCCGACGTGGAACATACCGGTCGGGGAAGGGGCGAAGCGTACACGTACCGTCACGTCCCCAGCCTACGGCCGCCGCCCCCGGCGTAAGGAAGGGCCCCTTGTCAACGCCTACGGTAGAGAGGGCCACCCCTCTCACGGATGGCGGCGCGCGGTGTCCGATCCCGGCGCGGTACGCGGGGGAGGCCGCCCGTCGGGGGTCACGGGACCGAGCGGATCTTCAGGACCAGGGCGCTGCCGAGGAGGGTGACCAGCGCGGTGACCACGTACAGGGTGGGGTAGCCGCCCAGATGGACCACGATCGGCGCGGAGATCACCGGCCCGAGGACCTGTGGGGCGCTGTTGGCGATGTTGATCACGCCGAGGTCCTTGGCCCGGTCGGTGGCCCGGGGGAGGACCTGCGTGATCAGGGCGGCGTCGACCGACAGGTAGACCCCGTACCCGGCACCGAGGATCAGCGCCGCGACCAGTGCCACCGGCCAGGTCGGTACGGCGGCCAGCAGCAGCGCGGCCACCGCCATCACCACCCCGGCGACGATCACGAAGATCCGACGCCGCCCCGAGCGGTCCGACAGCCGCCCGGCGATCACCGCGGTCCCCATCAGCCCGACCGTGTAGAGCAGGATCAGCATCAGCAGGGCACCGTGGGGATCCGGGTGGCGCACCTTGTCGGTGAGGAAGTAGAGCAGGTAGAGGGTGGCCAGCGCGTTGCCCACCTGCACCAGGAACCGGGTCAGCCAGGCCCAGGCGAAGTCCGGGTGCCGTCGGGGGTCGATCCACATCGAGGCGATCAGGGCGCGCAGCCGTACCGGCGGGCGGTGTGCCCGGGGCAGCGGGTCGTCGGTGGTGAGCAGGGCGAACGGGAGGGCCAGGACCAGGATCGCCGCCGCGACCGCCAGGTATCCGGCGGTGTTGCCCCGGACCAGGGCGGTGACCAGGACCGCCCCGGCGACCAGGCCGAGTGCCTGGGGGATGCCCACCCATCCGGCGACCCCGCCGCGTTGGGCGACCGGCACCCGGTCCGGGATCGCGGCGGTGAGACTGGCCAGCATCGCGTTGAAGCAGACCTGGGCGGCGACCCACCCCAGCGCGACTCCGAGGATGGTCCGCTGCTGGGCGAGCAGGACCAGGGCGAGGGCGCCGAGGACCGCCCCGCCGACGGTCCAGACGTGCCGGCGGCCGAACTCCCGCCCGCCCAGCCGCAGGCAGGTCCGGTCGGACCAGGCCCCGGCGAGCGGGTTGGCCAGGACGGCGGCGAGCGCGCCCAGCCCGGTGACCACGGCGAGCATGGCCTCCTTGTCGCCGGGGGCGATCTGCTCCACCTGCTGAGGCAGGAGCACCTGGATGGGGGTGAGGAAGGCCATCCAGACGCCGAGGTTCGCCGCGAAGGCCAACGTGATCCAACCCCGCCGGACCGGGACCGTCGGTTCGGCGAGCGCCGCAGGCAGCGCCGCCGGGATCGGGTCGACGGAGGTCACCGGCGGGGTGCGGCGCGGTGCGCCGCGATGAGGTCCCGGAACCAGGTGTAGGAGGACTTCGGGGTACGGGTCTGGGTGTCGTAGTCGACGTGGACCAGTCCGAACCGTTTGGTGAACCCCTCGGCCCACTCCCAGTTGTCCAGCAGGGACCAGACGTAGTAACCCTGGACGTCCACCCCGGCGGTGATCGCCTCGTGGACCGCGCGCAGGTGCCCGTCGAGGTACGCGATCCGGTCGGTGTCGACCACCCGCCCCTCGGCGTCGGGGCGGTCGTCGTACGCGCACCCGCTCTCGGTCACCTGGACGGGCGGGAGGGTGTCGCCGTACTCGGCGTGCAGCCAGACCAGGACGTCGCGCAGCCCGCCCGGCACCACCGGCCAGTCGCAGGCGGTGCGGGGGTACCCGTCGAGTTCGACGAGGTCGAAGGGGAGGGGTGAGCCTTCGGGGGCGGCCCGGATGCCGGTCGGGTTGTAGTAGTTGACACCGAGCACGTCGATCGGGGCGGCGATCACGTCGAGGTCGCCGTCGCGGACGGCGGGGGTGGTCAGGCCGGTGGGGTAGCCGCGGCCGAGCAGCGGATCGGTGAAGAGCCGGTTGTGCAGGGCGTGGTATCCGGCGGCGGCGGCCCGGTCGGCCTCGGTGTCCCCGACGGGGCGGACCGGGGAGTAGTGGTTGGTGATGGCCACCGGTCCGGCACCCCGGGCCCGCAGCGCCGCCACCGCCATCCCGTGTGCGAGCAACTGGTGGTGGGCGACGGGCAGGGCGTCGAGGAAGAGCGCCTGGCCGGGGGCGTGTTCACCGGTGCCGTGGCCGAGGCTGAGGTGGATGAACGGTTCGTTGAGGGTGATCCAGAGCTTCACCCGGTCGCCGAGGCGGGCGGCGACGGCGTCGGCGTACTCGGCGAAGCGTTCGGCGGTGTCCCGGTTCAGCCAGCCGCCGGTGTCCTGGAGCGGCTGTGGCAGGTCCCAGTGGAACAGGGTGGCGACCGGGTCGATCCCGGCGGTGAGCAGGTCGTCGACGAGCCGTTCGTAGAAGTCCAGTCCGGCCGGGTTGACAGGGCAGCCGCCGTCGGGGCGTACCCGGGGCCACGCCACCGAGAACCGGTACGCGTCGACGCCCAGGTCGGCCAGGAGTGCGACGTCGGTGGTGTGGCGGTGGTAGTGGTCGCAGGCGGTCGCGCCGCTGCTGCCGTCGACGATCCGTCCCGGCGTACCGGCGAAGGTGTCCCAGATGGAGGGAGCTCGTCCGTCGGCGTCGGCACCCCCCTCGATCTGGTACGCGGAGGTGGAGACCCCCCAACGGAAGCCGGAGGGGAACGCGGGGATCGGCGTGGTCGTCATGCACCCTCCACCAGAGACACATCCGAACGTGAACGGTGCTCGGAACTCTAGGGCGTGTCGACCGGGAAATCCATAGGCGGCCTGCGATCGGAGGGCAAGGGGATTCGGCGTGTCTTTTTCCGAACACGTCCCATTGCGTCCGTTTTGCCGCATAGAGTGACGAATATCGCGGATGTCCTCAATGGGGGAATAGAAATGATCCTCGTGGAACGTAGTGCACACGTGGCGGCGCCGGTGGAAGCGGTCTGGGAAGTCGTACAGCGGGCCGAGCAGTTGCCGGCCTGGCTGGCGGGAGTTCGCGCCGCCGAAGTCCTCTCGGGTGAGGGCTTCGGTCGGCGACAACTGGTCCAGGCCGGGCGCGGCGCGGCGCACGAAGCCGAGGTGATCGCCTACCAGGAGCCGACCCTGATCGGGTGGCGGGAGCGCGCCAAGGGCGCCGGTGCCCGGGCCGAGGCGCGGACCGAGATCTACGTGCAGCTCACCGCCGACGAGCAGCGGGGCGGCACAGTCGTCCGGCTCATCGTCGTACGCTGGCCGGCCGGACCGGTCAAGGCGGCCCTGCTGCGGCTCGGACTGCGCCGGGTCGGCGCGGACCTGGAGGACTCACTGGCCCGGCTGACCGACCTGGCCGCCGTCGGCTGACCGGTCCGTCTTCGGGAGTCGCCCGCGATGGCGGTGGGCACCCGGACGTTCCCGCCAGGAACGCCCGACCCCACCGCCTTTACCGTCCCCCCGGCACACCGGGGGGACCGTCCCCCGGGTCACCGGGGGACCTGAAAACGATCAAGGGGTTTGCGTCTGATTCTCGCCGAATCATGACGCAAACCCCTTGATCAACAGGGCCTGACGGGTGTCAGCTGTCGCCGCCGGTCTCGCCCACCGGAGCGGCACGGACGTCGTCGATGGCGTACTTCTGGGCCGCCTCGGCCGGCGCGGAGGCCGGGACCGCGCCACGACGGGCGAGCTGCCGCAGCGTCGCGACGACCACCGTCTCGGCGTCGACGTGGAAGTGCCGACGCAGCGCGTGCCGGGTGTCGGACAGGCCGAACCCGTCGGTGCCCAGGGACGTGTAGTCCCCCGGTACCCAGCGGGAGATCAGGTCCGGTACCGCGCGCATCCAGTCGCTGACCGCGACCTTCGGCCCCTCGGCGTCGGCCAGCTTCCGCTGGATGTAGGGCAACCGGGCCTCGGAACCCGGGTCGAGCAGGTTCTGCTCCTCACACTCCACGGCGTCGCGCCGCAGCTCCGTCCAGGAGGTCACCGACCAGACGTCGGCGGCCACCCCCCAGTCCTGGGCGAGCAGCTCCTGGGCCTTGAGCGCCCACTGCATGCCGGTCCCCGACGCCAGGATCTGCGCCTTCGGGCCCTCCGCCGCCGACGACGGGGCGGGGGAGTACCGGTAGATGCCCTTGAGCAGACCCTCGACGTCCACGTCGGCCGGCTCGGCCGGCTGGTGGATCGGCTCGTTGTAGATGGTGAGGTAGTAGAAGATGTTCTCCGGGTCCTCGCCGTACATCCGGTGCAGACCGTTCTCGACGATGTGCGCCAGCTCGTACCCGAACGCCGCGTCGTACGACACCACGGCCGGGTTCGTGGCGGCCAGCAACAGCGAGTGGCCGTCCTCGTGCTGGAGACCCTCACCGTTGAGCGTGGTCCGCCCGGCGGTGGCCCCGAGGACGAACCCCCGGGCCATCTGGTCGGCAGCCGCCCAGAACCCGTCACCGGTGCGCTGGAACCCGAACATCGAGTAGAAGATGTACATCGGGATCATCGGCTCGTCGTGCGTCGCGTACGCGCTGCCCGCAGCGGTGAACGAGGCGACCGAACCGGCCTCGTTGATCCCCTCGTGCAGGATCTGCCCGGCGGTCGACTCCTTGTACGACAGGAACAGGTCCCGGTCGACCGAGGTGTACTGCTGACCGTGCGGCGAGTAGATCTTCTGCGTCGGGAAGAGCGAGTCCATCCCGAAGGTCCGGGCCTCGTCCGGGATGATCGGCACCCAGCGCTTGCCGAACTCCTTGTCCTTCATGATGTCCTTGAGCAGCCGGACGAAGGCCATCGTGGTGGCGACCTTCTGCTTACCCGAACCACGCTTGACGTCGGAGAACCGCTCGGTGCCGGGGATCGTCAGCTTCTTGGTGCTGCGCCGCCGGGAGGGGAGGTACCCGCCCAGCTGCTGACGCCGCTCCTTGAGGTACTCGATCTCGTCGGACTTCTCGCCCGGGTTCAGGTACGGCGGGAGGTAGGGGTTCTCCTCCAGCACCGAGTCCGGGACGTCCAGGTAGAGCCGGTCGCGGAAGGTCTTCAGGTCCTCCAGCGTCAGCTTCTTCATCTGGTGGGTGGCGTTGCGGCCCTCGAAGTGCGAGCCCAGCGTCCAACCCTTGATCGTCTTGGCCAGGATCACCGTCGGCTGCCCGGTGTGCTCCGTCGCCGCCTTGTAGGCCGCGTAGAGCTTGCGGTAGTCGTGGCCACCCCGCTTGAGGTTCCAGATCTCGTCGTCGGAGAGCCCCTCGACCATCTTGCGGGTCCGGGCGTCCCGGCCGAAGAAGTGCTCCCTGACGTACGAGCCGGACTCGGCCTTGTACGTCTGGTAGTCACCGTCGAGCGTGGTGTTCATCAGGTTCACCAGGGCACCGTCGGTGTCCGCCGCGAGCAGCGGGTCCCACTCCCGACCCCAGACCACCTTGATGACGTTCCACCCGGCACCCCGGAAGAACGCCTCCAGCTCCTGCATCACCTTGCCGTTGCCGCGTACCGGCCCGTCCAGGCGCTGCAGGTTGCAGTTGATGACGAAGGTGAGGTTGTCCAGCTCCTCGCGGGCGGCCACGCCGATCGCGCCGAGCGACTCGACCTCGTCCATCTCGCCGTCACCGAGGAACGCCCAGACGTTCTGGTCGGACGTGTCCTTGATGCCCCGGTGGTGCAGGTACCGGTTGAACCGGGCCTGGTAGATGGCGTTCAGCGGACCCAGGCCCATGGAGACCGTCGGGAACTCCCAGAAGTCCGACATCAGCCGGGGGTGCGGGTACGACGGCAGTCCGCCGCCGGGGTGCGACACCTCCTGCCGGAACCCGTCGAGCTGGTGCTCGGTCAGCCGCCCCTCCAGGAACGCCCGCGCGTACATCCCGGGCGAGGCGTGGCCCTGGTAGAAGATGTGGTCCCCGCCGCCGGGGTGTTCCTTGCCCCGGAAGAAGTGGTTGAAGCCCACCTCGTACAGCGACGCGGAGCTGGCGAACGTGGAGATGTGGCCGCCGACGCCGATCTCCGGGCGCTGCGCCCGGTGCACCAGCATGGCCGCGTTCCACCGGACGTACGCCCGGATCCGTCGTTCGACGTGCTCGTCGCCGGGGAACCAGGGTTCGCTCTCCGGTGCGATGGTGTTGATGTAGTCGGTGGTGGTCAGGGACGGGACCCCGACCTGGCGCTCGCGGGCTCGTTCGAGCAGGCGCAGCATGACGTACCGGGCGCGTTTGGTTCCACGCTCGTCGATGACACCATCGAGCGACTCGACCCATTCGCCGGTCTCTTCTGGGTCGATGTCCGGAAGCTGGCTCGGCAGACCAGCGGTGATCACCGGGCGCTTGCGTTCCGTAGCCACAGGCGTTCCCTCGGTTGTGTGTGGGACAGGTCTCTAGCGCCATCCTGCCCTTTGGTGGACCCCCGCGTCACGTCTGCGACCCACAGACGCGACACTCAACACAGGTACCGACCGGTAATTTCATCGCAACAGGTCGGTTTCCTGTCGGTATGGCACAACGCTGACCTGCGATTTCGGCGCTTCCCGGAGGGGTCGACGCGATCCGACCCCCGGTGACCGAGGGTCACCGGTGAGCCGTCAACCGGGCGGGTCCCGGGCGGTCGACGACACCGATTCGGGCATCGGTGCGCCCGACGGGTTGCGTACCGAGGGTGGTTGTGCCTCCGGCGCGGTGATCGTCCGATTGCGCAGCGGTCCTACCGTACGGTCCATGACGAGACGGCGGGCCGGGGCGGGCGTACTCATCCTGGCCGGGGCACTGATCCTGCTGGTGGCGCTGGTCGCAGCGACCGGGGGTGACGTCGGCATCGCACCCGTCGGCCTGGTCGGACTGGTCCTGTTGGCGGTCGGCCTGCGGCTGCTGCCCCCCACCTGTGAGGGCGGGGGCTGATCGTCGCTCGCGGCGCGGTCCTGCGGCGGGTACGGCAGAATGCGGCGTATGCGCAGCGAGGTGATCACCGTACAGACCGGATCCCGTCCCACCGTCCGGGACATCACCGGCGAGGCGGAGCAGTTCGTGTCCGGTCGGGGCGACGGACTCCTGCACGTGTTCGTCCCGCACGCCACCGCCGGACTGGCGATCGTCGAGACCGGTGCCGGCTCCGACGACGACCTCCTCACCGCCCTCGACGAACTGCTGCCCACCGACGACCGGTGGCGGCACCGGCACGGCTCCCGGGGGCACGGACGCGACCACGTCCTGCCCGCCTTCGTGCCGCCGTACGCGTCGGTGCCGGTCCTGGACGGGCGTCTCGCCCTCGGGACCTGGCAGTCGATCTGCCTCGTCGACACCAACGGGGACAACCCGACCCGCCAGGTCCGCTTCTCCTTCCTCCCCGGCTGACCCCGGACCTCCCCGGCCGACCCCGGGAATTCGATGGACCCCTGTCGATAGCCGGGGGTTCGGGGTCGAATGTGTCCCGACGACCGGGGAGTGTCCGAGTGGGCGGAGGCGGTCGAATTCGGTAATGCTGTCGGACGTGAGCACCCCGCAAAACCTCGACGAGCGGTTCCGGGAGGAACTGGCCGCGCTGGCTGGTCCGGATCAGCGACGTGACCTCGGCGAGCCGGTTGCCCCGAGCCCGGTGCCGACCGACGACCGCACCGACCCGGCCGGCGACGACACGCCCGCCGCCCCGGACCCCGCCGCCACCGGGCTGCCACCGCAGGACCCGCTGACCGGGGCACGGGCGCTGGAGCTGTTCCAGGCGCAGGTCGTCAGCCGACAGCTCGACCTGGCCGGTCGGTGGCTGTACAGCTTCGGCGAGGGCTTCCACACCACCGCCTCGGCCGGACACGAGGGCAACGCGGCGGTGGCAGCCGCACTGCGCCCCACCGACCCCGCGCTGCTGCACTACCGCTCCGGGGCGTTCTACTGCTACCGCGCCGGCCAGGTCGCCACCGACCCCGCCACCGACCCCGCCGCCGCGCCTCCCGCCGACGGCCCTGCCGCGAGCAACCCCGGCGGCCCTGTCACGAGTAGTCCCGACGGACCCGCCCCGGGTGCCCTCGACGGATCCGTTGTGGGTGTCCCTGACGACCCTGCCGCGATCGGGGCCGACGACGCCGCCGCGACAGCCTCCGGCGGCCCGCACGGGCCGCCTTCGGGTGTCGAGGTCGGTGCGCCCTACCTGGACGCGGCCCGGGACGTACTGCGGGGGATGGTCGCCTCGGCCCGGGAACCGCTCGCCGGAGGCCGGGACAAGGTGTTCGGTCGGGCCGACCTGAACCTGGTGCCCGTGACCGCCACCGCCGCCACCCACCTGCCGCGCGCCGTCGGCCTCGGGCTGGCCCTGGAACGGCTGCGCCGGGTGGACGTCTCCGCCGACCAGGACGCCCGTACCGGCCCGGATCCCTCCGCCGGTACGGACTCCGACGGGCCCGGCGGCGACGCCGGAGGCGGCCCCTGGCCCCCGGACGCCATCGTGGTCGCCTCGTTCGGCGACGCGGCGGTCAACCATGCCAGCGCCACCACCGCCCTCAACACGGCCGGGTGGTGCGACCACACCGGGCTGCGGGTGCCGATCCTCTTCGTCTGCGAGGACAACGGCCTCGGCAGCGGTGTCCGCTCACCTCGGGGCTGGGTGGAGCAGGCGCTGCGGTCCCGCCCCGGCGTCCGGTACTTCGCCGCCGACGGCACCGACCTGGAACAGACGTACCGGGTGGCGGGCGCGGCAGCGGCCTGGGTACGTCGCCACCGCCGCCCCGCTGTGCTCCACCTGGACACGGTACGGCTGATGGGGCACGAGGCCGAGGACGACACCGGATACCGTGCAGCGGCCGAGATCGACGCCGACCTGGCCCGCGACCCGCTCCTCGCCACCGCCCGGGCCCTCGTCGCGGGCGGCTTCGTCACCGCCGAGGACCTCCTCTCACGCTACGACGAGGCGGGCTGGCAGGTGCGTCGACTGGCCGAGGAGGTGATCGAGGAACCGAAGCTCGCCGAGCCGACCGAGGTCCTCTCCCCGCTGGCACCCCGCCGACCGGTACGGGTCTCCCGGGCGGTGGCCGACGCGGCGGCCCGGGCCGCCGGACCGAACGCCGCCGCCCGCGCCGAGGCGTTCGGCGGCAAACCGCCCGAGTTAGCCGGCCCGCTGACCCTGGCGGAGAGCATCAACGCCGCTCTCACCGACGGGATGCTGGCCCATCCGCAGATGGCGGTCTTCGGGCAGGACGTCGCCGCCCGGGGCGGACTGTTCGGGGTCACCGAGGCGCTGCGGGACCGGTTCGGTCCGGCCCGGGTCTTCGACACCCTCCTCGACGAGACCTCCATCCTCGGCCTCGGCCTCGGTGCCGGACTCGCCGGACTGCTGCCCGTCCCCGAGATCCAGCACCTGTCGTACCTGCACCACGCCGAGGACCAGCTGCGCCAGGAGGCGGCCGCCCTCCAGTTCCTGTCCCAGGGGGCGCTGCGCAACCCGATGGTGGTCCGGGTGGCCGGGCTGGCGTACCAGGAGGGTCCGGGCGGGCCGACCCGCAACGACAACGCGGTGGGCATCCTGCGGGACGTGCCGGGCCTGGTGGTGGCGGTGCCGGCCCGCCCCGACGACGCCGCCCCGATGTTGCGTACCTGCCTGGCCAGCGCCGTGGTGGACGGCACGGTGGCCGTCTTCCTGGAGCCCGGTGCCCTCTACCAGGCCCGGGACCTGTACACCGACGGTGACGGCGAGTGGCTCGGGGAGTACGCCGAACCCGCCGCCTGGAGCGCGGGACACGTCCCGATCGGCCGGGCCCGGGTGTACGGGGTCGGCTCCGCCGAGGACCTCACCATCGTGACGTTCGGTAACGGGGTCAGGTTGTCGCTGCGGGCGGCGGCCACCCTCGCCGACGAGGGGTTCGGTAGCCGGGTGGTGGATCTGCGCTGGCTGGCACCGCTCCCGGTGGCCGATCTGATCCGGGAGGCCTCGGCCACGGGCCGGGTGCTGGTCGTCGACGAGACCCGGCGGACCGGCGGGGTGGGTGAGGGGGTGATCGCCGCCCTCGTCGACGCGGGATACGTTGGGGCGGTACGCAGAGTGGCAGCGGTTGACTCGTTTGTACCATTAGGCCCGGCTGCCCGTCAGGTTCTGGTCTCCGAGGATGCCATCACCCAGGGTGCCCGTACGCTGCTGGCGCGGTAAATTCCGTTCCACCCGGTGCGCCACTTGCGCGCGGCGGCACAAGTGTGTGGACTTGCCCTGACGGCGTCGTGACGCGATGCCGGGCAGCACGAGATGAGGAGGCACGCGACAGTGAGCGCGACCGCTGGTCAGGCCGCCGACGGGGTACGTAGCCTCGCGGACCGGTTCGGAATCGAGCCGGGGATGGTCGTCATGGAGATGGGGTACGACGAGGACGTCGACCACGAACTTCGTGACGCCCTTGCCGACCGTTGTGGGGACCTGGTCGACGAGGACACCGACGAGGTGGTCGACGCGGTGCTGGTGTGGCACCGCGACGACGACGGAGACCTCTTCGAGCTTCTCGTGGACGCCCTCGGCCCGCTGGCCGACAACGGGGTCGTGTGGCTGCTGACGCCCAAGTCCGGCCGCGACGGACACGTCGAGCCGAGCGAGGTGGCCGAGTCCGCCCAGACCGCCGGCCTCCAGCAGACCTCGACCATCAGCGCCGGCCCGGACTGGAGCGGCGCCCGCCTGGTCCTGCGCCGGGGCAGCAAGGCCAAGAAGTAGCAACCGGCGCCCCCACCGGCCGGCGGAGGGTCGCCGACCCCGGTGGGACGGGACACGGCCTGACCCACCGGCGTGTGGCAGGCTGGGTCGACCGTGACTACCCAAGGAGCTCGCATGCCGATCGAGGTTGGTGCCCAGGCACCGGACTTCGTGCTGAAGGACCAGAACAACCAGGAGGTCAAGCTCTCCGACTTCCGGGGCAAGCGGACCGTCCTGCTGGTCTTCTACCCCCTCGCCTTCACCGGTGTCTGCCGTGGCGAGCTGTGCGAGGTGCGGGACAACCTCAACCAGTACGTCAACGACGACGTCCAGGTCCTCACCGTCAGCGTCGACTCGGTCTACGCGCACAAGATCTGGGCCGACCAGGAGGGCTACCAGTTCCCCCTGCTGGCCGACTTCTGGCCGCACGGCGCGGTGGCCCAGTCGTACGGCGTGTTCAACGACGTGGCCGGGATCGCCAACCGGGGCACCTTCGTCATCGACCGGGACGGCGTGGTCCGGTTCGCCGAGATGAACCTGCCCGGCGAGGCCCGTGACCAGGAGGCCTGGCGCAAGGCGCTGGCCGAGACCGCCGCCGCCTGATCCCGTTCGACCGGGTCGGTGGCCGGCAGGTAAGCTGACCAGCCACCGGCCCGCGTCTGCGGCGTACCGGGCGCGTAGCTCAGTGGGAGAGCACTCGCCTTACAAGCGAGGGGTCGCAGGTTCGAAACCTGCCGCGCCCACACCCCCCTTCCCGCCAGGGAAAAACGTGGTTCGCACCGAATCGGCACGGCGCTTGATCGCTCACGCAGCACTCGCTCAGCGCGTGCGCCTCCACCGCGACTCGCCACTTCATCCAGCCGTCAGATCGATCCAGGCCACCTGGAAGCATCCCCGATGTTCGGGGTGACTCCAGGGAGGGCTCCTTGCGACGGGGAGGCATGAAACATGCTTCGGAGGAGATCCGTATGGTAGAAGCGCTGCATCATGGCTGATGCGCGTGTTTGACATGCCTGTTCAGCAAGCACTCACTTGTCCGCTTCTCGTCGGCGGCGACCCTTCACCACGAGAGAGATCTTGGAGCGTGTCGGCCCCTGGAGGGGCCACCGACTTCCACTGTCGCGGCGGGGCGAAGGTCTGAAGGGTCAGTCGTAGAGGTCGGGGCGCCACAGGGTGGCTGCACGGGGGTCCGGCTTCGGCGGGACCTGCAACCAGGTGTCGTAACCGGGTCTGCGCAGTCGCATCCCGGCGAGCCGGTGCCGTACCCGCCGAAGGGCACCTGGCGTCCGGATGCAGATCAAGAGCAGGGTCACCGCCGCCACCAGGTTGACCGCTCCGAGGACCAGCGCGCCGACGATCAGTCTCACGACGTTCGATGGTACGAGACCCGGCGGGACCACAGAGGGTGGGAGTCGTCAGGCCGGGTCCAGGTAGGCCCGCCTGACCCGGAGCAGCCACGCCTCGACGGTGGCCCGGTCGGGTCGGATCGGCAGCGGGGACGTGACCGAGTCGAACCGGGCCTGCGCGTCGGCCAGGACCGGGCGGGCGATCTCCGGGTTCGTGGCCACTGCGGTTCCGAAGTCGACGTACCGCTGGGGGTCGTCGAGTCGGATCGGCAGGCGTCCGGTGGCGTACAGGGCGAGACCCTGGTCGAGGAGGCGGAGCAGGTGTCGGCCGTGTTTGGCCTGGCGGTTGCGCATCTTCGACGCGAACCGGCCGGTGTCGAGCAGCCGCTTGAACTGGGCGGTGGCGTACCCCAGGTAGGCGTCCCGGACCCGGGGGGCGCAGAGGAACGCCGACCGGATCGCGATCAGGTCGGCACCGAGGTCGGTGCGAACCTCGTACAGGTCGTCGGGGAGCCAGAGCAGCTCGGCGACCGTCGGGTTTCCGGCGAGCAGGAGCGTGGCCGCCTTCGCCGCCTCGTGGTAGGTGACGTCCGGATCGTGGTGCACGATCGACGCGGTACGCCCGGTGGGCGGGTCGAGGCCGTGGAAGGCGACAGTGGGCGCGGCGTACACACCGAGCCGGTCCACGTCGGACCCCGGCCCGGCGAGGCCGTAGGCGGTGGAGCCGACGATGCCGGTGAGGAGCAGGTTCGCCATCACGTCAGAAGTCCCCCTCGGCCACCTGGAGGCAGGTCAGGCCGAACTCGTCCCGCCACATCCGGACCACCTGGTCACGGTCGTCGAGGACGAAGGCCACCTCGTACCGGTCCCGGACCAGGGTCCGGTACATCTCCGCCTTGACCACCGAGTCCTTCCGGTTGTCCCGTTGTGGGCGCAGGTGCAGGTCGTCGTAGGGGACACGCTGGGCGTCGAGCCACAGCTCGGTCTGCCACCGGCACACCTCGTCCCGCCCGGAGAGCAGAATGATCCGGTGCCGTCCGGCGGCGGCGAGGGTCTGGACGAGTTCGACGACTGCCGGGTTCGGCAGGTCCTCGCCGACCCTGCCCCAGTCGAAGGGGGACCGGTCCCCCCGCAGGGCGAGGGTCCCGTCGACGTCGACGAGAACGGCTCGGGTACGGCTGGTCATCGCCGGGCCTCCCCTCGATCGCGGTCCGGTGCCCACCTTTCCTGATCATGCTCGCCGTGGACCGGCGGCACCAGCGGATAACCCGTCCGGGCTCACCCCTCACAGCGCTATCCGGAGGGTCGCAGCGAGGTGGGCGAGGGCGGGATCGGCGTGGGAGGAACGACGGAGCAGGGTACGCAACGTGCTGCGGGCGGCGGGGCGGTGACGTACCTCGGTGGGGGCGGTCCGGTCGGCGAGCAGCAGCGCCCGACCTGCCTCCGGCAGGTCGTTTCGACGCAGGAAACCACCGGCGACGTCGACCAGGTAACCGGCCCGCAGTTCCAGGGTGAGCCGCTGGAAGGCCGGGTCGACGACGAGTTCCCGGTGCAGCCGAAGCGGGTCGGGGTGCTCGTCCAGGTCGAGGGCGGCGGTGACCCGGGTCAGCGTGACCAGGGTCGGGCCGAAGCTCGTGCCCTGGTGCTGATGGTCGTCGCCGAGTGAGTCAGCGATCTCGACGGCGTGCTCCAGTAGGTCTGCGCTGCTGTGTCGGTCGCCGTGCCTGGCGGTGGCCCGGGCAGCCTGGAGCAGCAGAGCGCCGTACACCCGGAGGTGTTCCGGATCGGCGGTGGGCGGGTCGGGCGGCGCGAGGCTGTCGGCGACGGCGAGGGCGACCTCCCACGCGTGGCGGGGGCGGCCCAGGGCGCTGACCACCCGGACGAGGGCCACGGTCGCCGAGGCGACGAGGAGGGGGTCAGCGGTTCGCCGACAGGTCGTCATGGCCCGGTCGGCGGTCAGCCAGGCCGTCGCCAGCTCACCCAGCTTGTGCAGTACCGCCGAGGTGACCTGGTACACCTGCCCCAACAGTCGGCAGGGGGCCGGGTCGTCGGGTTGCGCGGCTCGGGTGAGCTGCGCGTCGGACAACAACCCCGGCAGGGTACGCAGCAGGTGCCGGTAGTCGGCGTGCCCGAAAGCCAGCCAGGCGTGCGCCACTCGTGCCGCTAGGGCAGCACGGCTCGGCTCGGTGTGGCCGGTGCGGGCAAGAGCAGCGTCGTACCGGAAAAGGACGGTCCGTAACGGGTCCAGTTCGGTCCCGATCAGCGGATCGATCGCCCCGCCGGTCCGCTGTGCGGGCGGGGGATCGGTGCCGAGCAGGAGTTCGACGTCGATCCGGAGCGCGACGGCGATGTCCTGGAGGGTCGACAGCTTGTCCAACCGGCGGACACCCCGCTCCACCTTGTCAACCCAGCTCTTGGACTTGCCGATGGCGTCGGCGAACACCTGCTGCGACATCGCCCGCCGACTGCGCCAGTACGCCACCCGTCGCCCGACCGGCAGTTCACTGCCCACAGCGGTAGCCCCGCTTCTGCCCGTATGTGAGCAACGGTGCCTGTCGCGTCAACGGCGTCAGCCGAACCGTCGGCCCGTCATTCCACCTGTGCCGCGCCTCCGGCTTTCCCCGCTGCCGCTCTGCCTCGTCCAGGATCCGCTGCCGTGCAGCCCTGAACTCCGCCTCCTGCACCGCCTGGCCCAAGTCGCTGCTCCGAGGGGAATTCCGACTTCTAGCCGAACGCCGTCGGACCCAGCCCCAACCCGGTCCTGAGAAACGGCGGACACGGGATGCGAACTGCCTCAGCTTGACAATCATGATCGCTCCTTCGAGTATCTGATCTGGTGGCCCTGGGATTCCGGATGGGATTCCTGTTCGCAAAAGTTCTGCTTCCGGACTTCGGCTCGATCTGGCCGACCTCAATAACCGATGGGAATCAGGGTCTGGCAGGCTCACTGGTGTGGCCAGGCAATGGCAGTGCAAGATGGGGGCAACGCGATGCAATCGAGCGAGCCGAGGTTGCGGTGAAGATCGAGCAGTGGACGGGAAGGTCAGCTTCCCTGCTTCAGCAAGCAGCGGGGATGACCAACGAGGGTTTTGCTGAGTGGCTCGGGGTCAGTGTCCGAACAGTTGCCTACTGGCGAAGCCGGCCGGCGACTATCCTCGGAAGGGCGAACCAGGAGATCCTGGCTACTGCTCTTGGCAGAATTTCAGACGTGGTGAGCCGGCGATTCTGGAACCTCGCCGGGGAAAGTCATGACTCCCTGGAGGAATTTCCTGCCGAAGGTGGTGTCGGTCGTCTGCTGGCCAAGGCGGCAGAGTTCATGTCCGAAGACCGCCTGTTGGCTTCCTGCTCCGTTTCGGTTGAGAGCAGGGATCTGCTGCAGGAGGAAGTCGACTCACTCGCCCGATGCGGAGGTATGTCGGCTTCCGAGACTTTTGGAGTGGCGTACGAGATATGTGAGAACGCGCGAGCCCTCGCGTATTCGAGCCGTCGCCCTCGTGAACTTGTCGATCTTTACCTGATCCTTGCTCAGTCGGTCGGCCTGATGGCTTCATCCGCATTCGACCTTGGGTTCTGGCGTGAATCCGCAACCCTGGCACGGGCTTCGACGCAGTATGCCGATCTCGCTGGCCATGCATCTATGAAGGCGTGGACTTATGGGCTCCGCATGACGCTGCATAATTGGCGTAATGAGCCAGGGGTGGCTCTCGACCTGCTGGCGAAGGCGTTGATCGGGGCACCTGAAGGGGAGTCGAAGTTTAGGTTGCACCATATTGCTGCTCGGTCACGAGCGATTCTTGGTGACTCGGTGGGAGTGGCCGAGATGCTGAGTCACGCACGCAGGGATCGGGATGTCGCCGCCGGTGGCCCGGATGATCTGGGTGAATTCGGTGGAGAGTTCTCTTTCGGTGTGGCCAGGGCTGAGGCGTGTGCGGCGGCCGCATGGCTGGATGTGTCAGAGGGTAAGAAGGCAGCGAAGTGCACGAGCGAGGCCCTGCGGTTGTATAGAAATATGCCCGAAGTGCGTCGCCCCTACTCCCAGGTCGCCGGAACCCAGATTGATCTGGGGGCGGCATGTCTGCTGACAGGGGACCGGGATGCTGCCGTCAGTGCTCTTCGATCGATTCTTGATCTTCCCCAACAGAAACGGAACACTTCCCTCGTGGGGCGGATGTCAAAGGTGTCCCACATCCTTGCCGCTCCGCAGTGGCGAAAAGATGCCGTAGCGGGTCAGGTGGCGGAGGAGGTTTCCCTCTGGCTCAGCGGAGCGTCAAGAAGCAGAACCTGACGAACGCGCCCAGGCGGCAAGAATCTGTGCTTCCTTCCTCCGGTCGAGGCCGATCTCCATGGAACGCTCATGCGCGTTCGTCGGATTGGAATCAATCAGCCAGCGCCAGGTATCCAGGACGGTGTCGACCAGGGGGCGACAGGCCAACCCCACTCTCGCTGCCCGGGTCGCATCGACCTGCCAGACTCCCGGATGCGTCCGCCAGAGAGGAAGTTCCGACCACTGTCGGACACCTGCGCTCGTCAGCACGTCGTCCGGCAACCAGGTGAAATCGGGCCGTCCGCCGGTAACCTCGGCACACGAGCTGACCAGGTCGGCGAAGGTGGACCTTCCGATGGGTGCGCAGACGTTGTAACACCCCGACCGTTCGTCAATGATCATTTGCAGGGCGAAGGCGGCTAGGTCCCGTACGTCGACCGGTTGGATCGACCGTCGGGGTGGAGCAGGCACGAGCACCGGCCCGCCGGACGCGATGCGGTGCAGCCACCAGGGCAACCGGCCGACATACTCGCGCGGCCCAAGAATGACACCCGGCCGCAGGACCGTCGTCCGATGTTCACCGAAGGCCAACCGGACGGCGTTCTCACACCCCGACTTCTGGTAGCCGTAGCGGGTGGGGCCGTCCTCGGTGTCGGTACCGTGATCTTCTCCGGCGTCGGCAGGGCAGGCCAGGATGGGCGACTCCTCGGTGAGTGGCTCAGCCGGCCAGTCCCGATACACGCTGACTGTGGAGAGAAAGACGTATCGATCGACGACATGCGCCAACGCCCCAGCCACATCGAGGGTGTTGCGCGGAACGTATCCCGAGGTGTCCACCACCGCGTCCCACCTTCCGGTCGACGCGAGCATGGCGACGTCGTCAGGCCGACTGCGGTCTCCGCGTCGGGCGTCGACCCCTGCAAGGTCGTCACCCGCGCGGCCCCGGTTGAAGGTGGTGACCTCCCAGCCGAGTTCGAGAGCAGTGGCCACCACCGCGTGTCCGACGAAGCGGGTTCCACCCAGCACCAGCAGTCGCATGGCAGGATCATGCCCCCTTCCGTCCCGTCGTGGCGGATCGAATTGAGACCATCGATGACCATGGGGTGTCGCAGCGGCCCGAGAAGGCAGCTGGACTGTCGGATATCTAGGGCGGGCAGATGAGCATCGAGCATGTCGAGGCTATGCAGGACCACTGGTGGTGGCGACCCGGTTGGCGGGTGGGCCGACGGTTTTACGCCTGTCACTTCGAGTTGGGCGAACAGAGCGCTCTGGTCGACCTGGTAGCCCGGTGGCAGGTCGTACTACGGGATTTCTCGGGGCTCGATCTCATCCCCGGTCGGTGGTTGCATCTGACCACTGAGGGGATCGGCTTCGTGGACGAGGTGGGCTCCGACGAGGTTGTGGAGTTGCGGCAGCAGTTGTCCGTCCGGCTGGCCGCGCTGTCGACACCCGTGGTCACCTTCCACCGGCCGGTGGTCCGGCCGGAGGCCGTCTACCTGCCCGCCACACCGGTGGAGTCGATCGAAGCTGTCCGCTCGACCATCCGTGACGTCGCCACCGAAATGTTCGGTGACGACCGTGTCGAGGCGACACCAGCGCAGTTCCGTCCGCACGTCAGCATCGCCTACTCGAACACCGGCCAGCCGTCCCGACCCATCGCAGAGGCGCTGTCCCGTGTCGACGTCGATCCTGTCACGGTGGCCCTCGACCGGATCGGGTTCCTGGAGTTCCACCGGGACTACCGCATGTACGAGTGGACGACGGTGGAACGGTTGGGCATCGGGTGCTGCTCGAAGTGGAGTCGTGACGCTGCCCGAGGGTGATCTGCCCCGGGGCTGGTCGTCCGCCAGACCGTTCGGACCGATCACGGTGGTGCGCTCGGCACTCCGCGACATCGTCGCGGAGTGCCGAGCCGGGTTGCAAGCCGTTGTTGGAGATCCTGGCGGGATCACCGCCGACGCCGAACCACTCCCTGCGATGGGTCCCCGTGTCAGCCGGGAAAGTAGATCACCGGCAGGAAGCCTTCGTCTCCGTACGCCTTGCCATCGCTGGTGAGTAGGGATGCGTCGTGTTCGAAGGCGGCCACCAGGGCTGCGGCGCAGTCGAGGTGGCCGGTGAGGTTGCGCCAGTACGACAACTCCAGCCAGTCCTCGCCGGAGGTGGACAGCATGGCGCAGGCCTCCCGCCCGAACAGCGCCTGCAGGAGCGACCGTTCGGTGGGATCGGTGATGCTCGCCAAGGCCTCAGCGGCGGCCACGGATGGCACGCCGAACCGGACACCGTCCTCGGTGACCTCGTGCAACGGCTCGGCGACGTGCATCGAGCCGGCGGCGTAGGCACACAGCGCGGACCGATCAAGGATGAGCCGTACGGGTAGCTGGTCGGCGTTGCTCATGCGGCCGAGGGCTGGGTCAGGTGGCCGGGCTCGTCGAGCGCTCCCTGGCGGGCGCGTTCCCGCACGGCGGCCCGTCGTTGCGGGGTCCACTCGGCTTCGACGGCAGCCCGGCGGGCGCGGGCATTGGCCACCCCTTCGGGGGTCACCTCGATTCCGAACTCCCGGTGCAGTGCAGCGAGTTCGTCCAGCCTTATCCGGGCACGGACGGTCTCGACGAGGAAAGCGCTGGTGTTCTCCTCGCGTTCCAGGCGTTCCGCCACGTCCTCCGGCACGGAGATCGACAACTTGCGGTACCGCTCGGTCATACCGGCATCCTATCCCGGTACGACCGTGTGTCGTACCGACACGTGGGTAACGGGAGAAGCCGAATCCGGTTACGGTTTCGGTGGGCGGGAACGGCCATGACGGGCGGTATGCGGGAGGGCGACGAGGTGGCAGACCAGCCGGGCGCGTACGACCACGACCTGCATGACGACCCCGACTTCTCGGCTTATGCCTTCAACCAGCCGGATCCCGTGGAGGCTCCGATCGGGCAGGCGCAGGCGGAGCAGCCTCCGTCGAAGTCGAGTCCGACCGGAAAGCGGCGACTGGACCCCACCGATCCGAAGCTGACGCCTCAGCAGCGGGCGGGACTGCGGTACCGGGCACGCCAGGCGGCACCACCCGACCAGCCCCTGGACCCGGCTATCGCACCGCGCCCCACCGGGCGGCCGAAAAGCGATCCGGCGAGGCAGGGACGCGTTGGCCGCTCTGCCCCTCGGGTGCGGCTCGACCCCGATGACGAGAATCTCACCGCCATGCAGCGGGTGGGCCTGCGGCATCGGCAACGGCAGAAGGCCATCCGTGCCGGCGATGCGCCCGACGAGAGCTGCGCCCTGCGGTCGCCGGGCCGTCCCCGGGGTTCCACCCGCCGATCCGGCCGACAGGGTCCGGGCACCGGGCAGACGGGTCCGAGTCGTCCGACAGACGAGGTGACCGTCGCCCAGGTTGCCGCGATGTCCCTGAGGGACGGGCCTTCGGACACCAGGGGAGCCGGCGGGCCGACCACGCCCGCGTCACCTTCCCCCGGGTCCGGTCGGGAGACCTCCCCGACGTACCGGGGACGTGCCTGAAGGGGATTTGTCGGGAATCCTCCGGGACCGGGTCCTGGCGGTGGACGGGTGACGGTCGTAGCCGTTCGCATGTCCGCCCGGGAAGCGGGAACCCGGGGGCATCTCGACGAAGGGAAGAGCGGGCATGGGCGACGGGACCGGACTGGCCATCGGGGTGCTCGGCTCCTACGGCGGACGCAACCTCGGCGACGAGGCGATCCTCACCGGCCTGCTCACCGACCTGCGCGAGCAGGAGCCCGACGGGCGGATCACCGTCTTCTCCCGCAACCCCGAACACACCCGCCGCGCCCACCCGGACGTGCGGGCGGTGCCGTGGGAGGGGGTCAGCCGGGTCGACTCCTCGGTGATCCTCGACGAACTGGACCTGCTGATCCTCGGCGGCGGGGGGATCCTCTACGACCGGGAGGCCCGCCGCTACATGCGGGTGGTCCGGGCCGCCCAGGAGCGGGGGCTGCCCCTGCTGACGTACGCGGTCGGGGCCGGGCCGCTGACCGACGCGGTGGACACCGAGATGGTCCGGGACACCCTGTCCCGGGCGATCGAGGTGACGGTACGCGACGAGGAGTCCCGGGTGGTGCTGGAGGAGACGGGTCTACTCAACCCGATCACCGTCACCGGGGACCCGGCGTTCCTGCTGCGACCTGAGGAGTTCCCCGCCCACCTGCTGCGTGAGGAGGGGGTGCCGACCGGGGCTCGACTGGTCGGGATGAGCGTCCGGGAGCCGGGGCGGGCCGCCGAGCGCCTCGACGTCGACGGGTACCACCGTCTCCTCGCCCAGATCGGCGACTTCCTGGTCCACCGGATCGACGCGTACGTCCTGTTCGTGCCGATGGAGCGCGACGACATCCGGCACTCGCACGGGGTGATGTCGCACATGACCGCCGCCGACCGGGGTCGGATCCTGCACGGGGAGTACTCGCCGGGGCAGGTGCTGGGGCTGATGCGGCACTTCGACATCGCCGTCGGGATGCGGCTGCACTTCCTGATCTTCGCCGCGATGAGCGGCACCCCGTTCCTGCCTCTGCCGTACGCGGGGAAGGTCTTCGACCTTGCGGTACGGCTGGGCGTACCGGCGCTCAAGGGGGTGGCCCGGGAGGTCGAGGGTCCCCTGCTGGCCGAGGTCGACCGGCTCTGGGACGAGCGGGATGCCCGGGCCGAGGCGACCGCCCGCCGGGTCGCCGACGTGTGCGAAGAGGCCCGGGGGACCTCTCAGGTCACCCGGGCCGTTCTCGACAGCATCCGCACCCGGACCCTGGCCGGTGCCCCGGATCCGGTGACCCGACCCTGACCCCGGCCCGTGCCCGCGAACCAGGACGGGTCCCCGCCGGTGAGCCGGTCCCCGCCGCCGACGAGCAGCCAGCCGCCGACAAGCCGACGAGCAGGTCAGCCGCCGACGATCCGTCGGTCAGTCGACGCCGAACTCCATCGCGGCCCGGTCGAGCGCCTGGTCCTCCTCGGAGGTGATCCCCCGGGAGGCGATCGCCTCGGCCCCGCCCTCGGGCATCGCTCCGATCAGCCCGGTCGAGGCCGCCTGGGCGGCACCGACGAGGCGCTGCGGGGCGGCGCCGACCAGCCCGAGGGTGGCGTACTGCTCCAGCTTGGCCCGGGAGTCGGCGATGTCCAGGTTGCGCATGGTGAGCTGGCCGATGCGGTCCGACGGGCCGAAGGCCGAGTCCTCGGTACGCTCCATCGACAGCTTGTCCGGGTGGTAGCTGAACGCCGGGCCGGTGGTGTCCAGGATCGAGTAGTCCTCGCCCCGACGCAGCCGTACCGTCACCTCGCCGGTGACCGCCGTACCGACCCAGCGCTGCAACGACTCGCGCAGCATCAGGGCCTGCGGGTCCAGCCACCGGCCCTCGTACATCAGCCGGCCGAGACGCCGGCCCTCGCTGTGGTAGTTGGCGAGGGTGTCCTCGTTGTGGATCGCGTTGACCAGCCGCTCGTACGCGATGTGCAGCAGGGCCATGCCGGGGGCCTCGTAGATGCCCCGGCTCTTGGCCTCGATGATCCGGTTCTCGATCTGGTCGGACATGCCCAGTCCGTGCCGACCGCCGATGGCGTTGGCCTCCAGGACCAGGTCGACGGCGTTGGCGAACTCCTTGCCGTTGATCGTCACCGGTCGGCCCTGCTCGAACCCGATGGTGACGTCCTCGGTGAGGATCTCCACCGACGGGTCCCAGAACCGGACACCCATGATCGGGTTGACGGTCTCGATCCCGGTGTCGAGGTGCTCCAGCGTCTTGGCCTCGTGGGTGGCGCCCCAGATGTTGGCGTCGGTGGAGTACGCCTTCTCGGTGCTGTCCCGGTAGGGCAGGTCGTGCGCCAGGAGCCACTCCGACATCTCCTTGCGCCCACCGAGTTCGGTGACGAAGTCGGTGTCGAGCCAGGGCTTGTAGATGCGCAGTTGCGGGTTGGCCAGCAGGCCGTACCGGTAGAACCGCTCGATGTCGTTGCCCTTGAACGTCGAGCCGTCGCCCCAGATCTGGACGTCGTCGGCGATCATCGCCCGGACCAGGAGGGTGCCGGTGACGGCCCGACCCAGCGGGGTGGTGTTGAAGTACGCCCGACCGCCGGACCTGATGTGGAAGGCGCCGCAGGTCAGCGCGGCGAGGCCCTCCTCGACCAGGGCGGCGCGGCAGTCGACCAGGCGGGCGACCTCCGCCCCGTAGGCGAGCGCGCGACCGGGCACCGAGGCGATGTCGGGCTCGTCGTACTGGCCGATGTCGGCGGTGTAGGCGCAGGGGACCGCGCCCTTGTCGCGCATCCACGCGACCGCCACCGAGGTGTCGAGGCCGCCGGAGAAGGCGATGCCGACACGTTCACCGGTGGGCAGGGAGGTGAGAACCTTGGACACGAGTAAAAGTATGCACTGAACTGCATGGCCATGCAAATCTGGTTTCCGAGAGGACCCCGGCACCTTCAGCCGAGGGGTTGCAGCCCGCTGAGCCGAGGGGTCCCGGGTCCCCTGCGATCAGACCGCGGGACCGCGCCAGCAGTACCGCCAGCCGTCTCCCTCGGAGACCGACTCCAGCTCGTAGATCTGCGCCCCGGCCAGCCCCGCCGACCCGAGGTGGTGGTGGGTCAACGGCGGACGGCCGTTCGGGTCCAGCTCGACGGTGACGGTCTCGCCGTCGGCCTCGCCGCCGACCAGGGGGATGAGTGCCGTGGAAGCCATGCGCCCATCCTGCCCCGACCCGGCGACGGGCGCAGGGGATGCGCGACTTGGCCGCCGGGACGCCCCGGCCCGGTGGTGCGGACTCCCCGGGTCGGCGACACCGCCCCGCCCCTGCCGCCGCAGCCGCCGAACCCCGATATCCTCGGCAGTCGTCCAACGGTGAGGGGGCCTGGTGCTCGTCGTCCACGGGGTGTGGTTGCCCGGTGCCGGGCTCGCCGTCTGGGCGGAGGACAGCAGCCTGCCCGCCCGGGCTCCCCGCCGCCCCGGCCGACCGCCCCGGGACCGCCCCCACCCCTTCGCCGCCGCCCCGTCGACCCTGGCCGACCTGGTGGCCCCCGCCACCGACGGCACCACCGCGCAGGCCGATGGCCCCGCCACGGTCCTGCTCCACCTGCCCACCCGGGGCGGCTCCCCGGTGGACTCACCGGAACTGGTCCGGACCGCAGCCGAGGACCCGCTGCGCGGTCGGCTCGGCCTCGCCGGGTGGCGGGTGCCCGCCCTGCGGTACGACGGCACCGCCGCCCACCTCCTGCTCACCGCCCTCGACGGTCCGCCCGACCCGGACCGGCAGTGGGTGGCGGGGGCGGGTCTGCGCTGGCTGGTAGAGGTGGCCCGGTTCGCCGGGGAACTCGTCGACAGGGGTCGGGTGCTCCCGGTGGTGGCACAGCGCCTCCACCCCGACGACCGGCCCCGTGCGGCCTGGCGACCCCTGCTCACCGGCGGTGACGTCGCCTGGGTGCGGGCCCTCGCACTCGCCCTGCCCCCTGTCGTCCGCGCCGCCGCCGACCCCGGCACCGACCCGTCCGACACCGGGAGCGCCCTGGTCGCCGACGTCCTCGACGAGACGACCGACGCCGCCACCCGGGCCGTCCTGGCCCGGGCCGGGCTGGGTCCAGGAGCCCTCGCCCGGGGCGGTCCCCGCAGCGGGGCGGCCCCGGCCTGGCTCGCCGCGCTGACCGGCCCGGACCCCCGGTTCACCGCCGCCGGGGAGGCCCTCGACACCCTCCGTACCGAGCTCGACGCCTGGCAGCGCGACGCCGCCGGTGGGACGGTCCGGGCCGGGTTCCGCCTGGTGGAGCCGGTCGGGGAGGACGAGGACCACCCGGAGACGGCTCCGGGGCACGGGCTGGAACCGGTCGGCGACCCGGCGGGGACCTGGCGGGTCGAGTTCGGGCTCCAGGTCGCCGACCGACCCGACCAGCACCTCACCGCCGCCCAGATCTGGCAGGACGATCCCGACTCGGTCACCGCGCTGGCCGGCGCGGACCACCCGCCCCAGGAGATCCTGCTCGCCGAGTTGGGCCGGGCCGGTCGGCTCTGGCCCGAACTGGACGCGGCGCTGCGTACCGCCGCCCCGCAGGGGTTGGACCTGGACGCCGAGGGGGCGTACCGGTTCCTGCGGGAGGGCGCCCCGGTGCTGCACTCCGCCGGGTTCGGGGTGCTGCTGCCCGGCTGGTGGCGGCGGCCCTCCGCCCGCCTCGGTGCCCGCCTGCAGGCTCGCAGCCGGACCGCCCCCGGCACCGTCACCGGGGCCACCGGCAAGGTCGGGATGGACGCCCTGGTCGACTACCGATGGGAGGTCGCCCTCGGCGAGCACCCCCTGACCGCCGACGAACTGGCAGCGCTGGCCGCGCTGAAGACCCCCTTGGTACGCCTGCGCGGCAGATGGGTCGAACTCGATCCGAAACGGTTGGCGGCCGGGCTGCGGCTGCTGCGCTCCAGCGGCGAGCTGAGCGTGGCCGACCTGCTCCGGGTCGGGCTCGCCGACGGGAACACCGCCGACACCCTGCCGGTCCTGGAGATCAGCGCCGACGGTGCCCTCGGTGACCTGCTCGCCGGGGACGCGGAGCGGCGGCTCACCCCGCTGGACCCGCCGCCGACGTTCACCGGGACCCTGCGGCCGTACCAGCGGCGGGGGTTGGCCTGGCTGGCGTTCCTCCAGTCCCTCGGCCTCGGGGCGATCCTCGCCGACGACATGGGGCTGGGCAAGACCGTCCAACTGCTCGCCCTCCTCGCCGGGGATCCCCCGCAGACCGGGCCGACCCTGCTGGTCTGCCCGATGTCGCTGGTGGGCAACTGGCAGCGGGAGGCCGCGAAGTTCACCCCGAAGCTGCGCGTACACGTGCACCACGGGGCCGACCGGGCGCGCGGCGCGGCGTTCGCCGAGACGGTGCACGACGCGGACCTGGTCCTCACCACCTACTCGGTGGCCGCCCGGGACGCGTTCGAGCTGGCCGGGATCGACTGGCACCGGGTGGTGGTCGACGAGGCCCAGGCGATCAAGAACGCCGCGACCCGGCAGGCCGAGGCGGTCCGGTCGCTGCCCGCCCGACACCGGGTGGCGGTCACCGGCACCCCCGTGGAGAACCGGCTCGCCGACCTCTGGTCCATCATGCAGTTCGCCAACCCGGGGCTGCTCGGTGCGGCGTCGAGCTTCAGACAGTCGTACGCGGTGCCCATCGAACGGCACGGCGACACCCGGACCGCAGCCCGGCTGCGCCGGATTACCGGCCCCTTCGTGCTGCGCCGCCTCAAGACCGACTCGTCGATCATCACCGACCTGCCCGAGAAGCTGGAGATGGAGGTGGTCTGCAACCTCACCGCCGAGCAGGCCGCCCTCTACCGGGTGGTGGTCGACGAGATGCTGGCCCGGATCGAGTCCAGCGAGGGGATGGAACGGCGGGGTCTGGTGCTGGCCACGATGACCCGGCTCAAGCAGGTCTGCAACCACCCGGCCCACCTCCTGCGGGACGGCTCCCCGCTGCCCGGCCGCTCCGGGAAGCTGGCCCGGTTGGAGGAGATCCTCGACGAGGTCCTCGCGGCGGGGGAGAAGGCCCTGCTGTTCACCCAGTACGCCGAGTTCGGCCAGATGCTGCGCGCCCACCTGTCGGCGCGGTTCGGCCGGGAGGTGCTCCTCCTGCACGGCGGGGTCGGCAAGGCCGACCGGGACACGATGGTCACCCGGTTCCAGTCGGCGGACGGGCCGCCGCTGTTCGTCCTCTCCCTCAAGGCCGGTGGCACCGGGCTCACCCTGACCGCCGCCAACCACGTGGTGCACGTGGACCGGTGGTGGAACCCGGCAGTCGAGGACCAGGCCACCGACCGGGCGTTCCGGATCGGCCAACGCCGTCGGGTCCAGGTCCGCAAGTTCGTCTGCGCCGGGACGATGGAGGAGAAGGTGGCCGCGATGATCGCCGACAAACGCGCCCTGGCGGCGCAGGTGGTGGGCGACGGCGAGCAGTGGGTCACCGAACTCTCCACCGACCGGCTGCGGGAGTTGTTCGCCCTGGAGGCCGGGGCGGTGGCGCAGTGACCGACAGGTTCGCCGACTACGGCCGCCCCCGCCGGGTCGACGGCGGCCTGCGGGCCCGCAGCACCAGGGGGGCGATCGGGGTCTCCTGGTGGTCCCAGCGCTTCGTCGAGGTCCTCGAATCGTTCGCCCTGGGCACCCGGTTGACCCGGGGCCGGTCGTACGCCCGCGCCGGGCAGGTCGTCAGCCTGACCGTCGCCCCGGGACGGGTGACCGCCGTGGTGCAGGGCTCCCGGCCGAGGCCGTACCAGGTCCGGATCGCACTGCCGGTGTTCCCCGCCGACACCTGGACCCGGATCGAGGCCGAACTGGCAGGGCAGGCGTTCTTCAGTGCCCGACTGCTCGCCGGGGACCTGCCCGCCGAGTTGGAGGAGCTGTGCGCCTCGGTGGGGGCGGCCCTCTTCCCGGCCGGGGTCGACGAACTGGACCAGGAGTGCAGCTGCCCGGACTTCGCGGTCCCCTGCAAGCACCTGGCCGCCGCGTTCTACCTGCTCGCCGAGGTCTTCGACGCCGACCCGTTCGAGCTGCTGCACTGGCGGGGCCGGCACCGCACCGACCTGCTCACCCGGCTACGACAGCTCCGGGCCGCCGCGTCGGGCGGCACCGACCGGGACACCACGTCGGACGGTCCCGACCGGTCCGCCGCATCGGGCGGTTCCGGTCGGGAGGTCACCTCGGGCGGCCTTGATCGGGCCGCCACGTCGGACGGTTCTGATCGGGCCGCCACGTCGGACGACGACGACCGGGCCGCCACGTCGGACGGAGCGCCGGTGGCGGTGGCGGCGGTCGGGGCGTACCGGGCGCTCGCCGGTCAGCCGTCGGTGTCCCTGTCGGAGGCCGTCGACAGGTTCTGGGTCGCGCCGGTGCCGTTGCCGGGCCGCCCGACGACCCTTGCCACCGATCCCGAGCTGCTGTTGCGTCAGCTCGGCCCGCCGGGCGCCGCGATCGGCGGACCAGGGTTGGTGCAACGGCTCCGTCGGGCGTACCAGGTCCTCGGCGACCCGGTCGACGAGGGATCGGACCAGCCCTCGGGGCGGCCCTGACCTGCACCGGCCCCGTCACAACAGGCGGCGACGGTACCGCCAGGTCACCGCCGCACCTGCCAGCAGGGCCACGGCGAAGACGGCTCCGACGGGCCGCCCGGCCAGCACCGTCACGGCGGGCAGCGACGCCCACAGGACGACGGCCAGCAACATCAGGCAGCGGCTGCGTCGGATTCGGGCACGGGTGCGCTGGTCGAGCCGGTGGAAGAAGCCGGGATCGCTCGCCTTGAGCTGGCGGGTGATCTCGTCGAACCGGCGCTGGTCCTCTTTGCTGAGCATGGCGGTGCCTTCCCCTCAGGCGTGCGGGGTGCGTCCCCTCAGGCGTTCAGCGGTGCCCGGGCATACCCGCTGGGGTGGCGGATAACGCGCTCCTGCTGCCCCTTCTTTCCCCGCCGTGCCGACGCCCGATGCCGACCACCGACGGCACCCCGGCGGGTTTCGGCGACGGGTGGAGGTTTCGACGCCGGGTGTGCCCGGCGGGGGTTTCGTCCCGATCGCGTACGCACCGGAGGGTCGGGCGTCGAGTGCGCCGGTCGGCGGGTGGCACGCGGGGTGAGCCCGGCGGCTTCCCGCCATTCGATCCGGCCTTTCCACAGGTCAGGACGTTGAGTCGGGCTTACGACAGTTGCGGTCTGCACCCTCCACGACAGATGCTGGGAAACCCCGTCGATGGGGGTGTGCGTCGATGTCCGCAGCGGTGGAGGTGGTTCGCCGGGCGGACCGGCGGTGGGCGGACCAGGAGCCGTCCCGACGACGATCAGGTGGCGCGGCGGGGAAGGGGCAGGTGGGTGGAGACGAGTTCGGCGGGGAAGGTCACCCCGGTGGCGCGCAGCGAGTCGACGAGCGCGTTCTGGACCAGGTACGAGTCGGGCAGCTGCCAGCGGGCCTGCTCCGGGGCGACCGCCCAGCGGACCGGCCCCTCGGGCAGCCGGGTCGGGGGTGCCGGGATCCACGAGCCGGTCCCGTGGCGTACGACGTGGAAGCCGTACTCCAGCTCCGGCCGGAGCGGGTCACCGGGTCTGACCAGGAACATCCACCCTCCGGTGGGGGTGACCACCACCGGGCCGCGTACGCCGAAACCGGCCGGATGGGTGCCGACCGAGGCCAGGAGGTGGCGGCCGACCTGGGCGGAGACCTCCAGGACGTCGAACGCCCGGCCGGTGGGCAGCAGGACCCCGTGGGGCCGCTCCCGCCACCAGGTGGCCACCCGGGCCGGGTCGCTGCTGGCGGCGCGCTCCCAGTTCTCCAGGGCCGGATGGCAGCCGACGGTGGGACACCCGGCGCGGCCGCAGACGAAACGGCTGCGGGCCAGACAGGCGCCGGGGGTCACCTCCCACCCGTGCATGGCGTAGCGCACGGCGATCCGACGTAACCGGACCCGTTCCAGCGGCGACAGTTGCGCGGCCCGCGGGCCGACCTTCCCCCACATCTCGGATTCCCCCTCGCTATCGGCCCGCGCGGGGCCGGCTCATACGTCGAGCGCCGTCACTGCGCCCCGCGATTACTCGTTGTACGGACGAACGGCTGATGCAACTTGCACGAAAATTACGAGCCCCACCTGTACGACCGACGTACTTGCTGTGCGACCAGCGGAAACGTGAAAACGGCGGGTTGACGAACCACGCCGGTGATCGATAGCTCCGACCCCCACGGAGCCGGGAGGACCGACATGGACGAACTGCCCATCGGCCGACGAGTGGCGTACTGGCGCAGCCGACGCAAACTGTCCCAACAGGTCTTCGCCGATCGACTGGGCAAGTCGAAGAGCTGGGTGGACAAGGTGGAGCGAGGGGTCCGTCGGCTCGACAAGTTCTCCGTGTTGCACGACATCGCCGACATCCTCCAGATCGACGTCTCCCTGTTGCTCGGGCGGGACCCGGAACGCCGTACCGACGCCCTCAACGGCATCGACCAGGTCGAGGTCGAGGAGATCCGGGCCGCCCTGGAGCAGTACGACAAGATGACCGCGTACTTCGCCCCCGCAGCCCACTCACCCCCCCTGCCCGACCTGGAGAAGGCGGTACGACACGCCTGGCTGACCTACCAGTACGGCAGGTACGCGATGCTCACCCGCGCGCTGCCGAAGCTGCTGCGCGACACCCAGGCCGCCGACGCCGGGTTCACCGGGGACCAGGGGCGGGTGGCGGCCAACCTGCTCAGCCAGGTCTACCAGATCGCCTCCTCGGTACTCCGCAAGATCGGCGAGTGCGACCTGGCCTGGCTCGCCGCCGACCGGGCCACAGTGGTCGCCCAGCGCGCCGACGACCAGCTGCTCGCCGGGATCGCCACCACCCGGGTCGGGATCGCCCTGGTCGCCATGGGGCGGCCCCGTCCCGCGCTGGAACTCAACGTCAACATCGCCAACCTCCTCGCCCCCGGCTACCGCGACACCACCCCGCAGGGGTTGTCCGTCTACGGGCAGCTGCTGCTGCAGGGGGCGATGGCCGCCGCCCGGCTGCCCGACCCCTCGGCCGTCGACGACCTGCTCGACGGGGCCGAGGACGCCGCCAACCAGCTCGGCGGGGACCACAACCACTACTGGACCTCGTTCGGCCCCACCAACATCGAACTGCACCGGGCCGCCGCGTACGTGGAGCTCGGCGAGGGGGGACGCGCCGTGGAGATCCACCAACGCCTCCCGGAGCCGGCGTTCAACGCGCTGCTGCCCGAGCGGCGCGCCCACCACCTCCTCGACCTGGCCCGCGCGTACGCCCAGATCGGCGACGTGGGCAACGCCGGGGAGATGCTCCTGCGGGGCGACAGGCTGTCACCGTCCGAGATCCGATGTCGGCCGATCGCCCACCAGGTCCTCGCCGACGTGCTGCGGCGTACCCGTGGTGCTCCCCCCTGCCACCTCGCCGAACTCGCCGAACAGATGGGGGTGGGCGTGTGAGCGTCCCGCACCAGCCCGACGGCCCGCCGCCGGTCGTCGACCTCCCGTCCACCGCCGGTCGCCGACCCGTCCTCTACGCCCTGACCTGCGGCTCCCCGCTGGCCCGGAACGTCGGCCGGCTGGTCGACGCCGCCCAGCGCGACGGCTGGGAGGTCTGCGTGGTGGCCACCCCGGACGGGACGAAGTTCATCGACCCGGCGGCCCTGGCCCAGCAGACCGGACACCCGGTCCGCAGCCGGTACAAGAACCCCGGCGACCCGGACCTGCTCCCCTCCGCCGACGCGATGATCGTCTGCCCGGCGACGGTGAACACCCTGAACAAGTGGGCGGCCGGGATCACCGACACCCTCGTCCTCGGCCTCCTGATCGAGGGGCAGGGCAAGGGCCTGCCGATCGTCGCGGTCCCGTTCACCAACACCGCGATGGCCGCCCACCCGGCCTTCCGGGACAGCCTGGTCCGGCTGCGCGGGTGGGGGGTGACGGTGCTCTTCGGCGACCCGTACTTCCCGCTGCACCCGCCCGGTGCCGGTGAGGCCCACCTGAACGCCTTTCCCTGGCAGGCCCCGCTGGCCGCGCTCCGGTGATCGTCGGGCACTTCGGGTGCCCCCGGTGGCCCGGCGTCCGTCGATGTCCACGCCGCGCCGGTAAGCTGGCCCGCCGTGAGCACAAGTGCATCCCGACCCGGTGAACCGGGAGCCGCCGCCGCGTCGCCGACCGGCCCGACCGGCGCGCCCCCGACCGGCCGGAACGATGCGCCCCCGACCGGCCTGACCGGCCCGAACGATCCGCCCTCGGCGGGTCGGGCCGGCACCCCGACCGTCCGGGACGTGGTCGCCGAGCTGGAGCGGCGCTACCCGCCGACCTGGGCGCAGGAGTGGGACCGGGTCGGGCTGGTCCTCGGCGAGCCCACCACCCCGGTACGCCGGATCGCCTTCGTCGTCGACGTGGTGCCCGAGACGGTGGCCGAGGCCCTCGACGCCGGAGCCGACCTGATCGTCGCCCACCACCCGCTGCTCCTGCGCGGGGTCTCCTCGGTCGCCCCGACCACCTGGAAGGGGCGGATCGTGCACCGGCTGATCCGCGCCGACGTGGCCCTCTACGTGGCCCACACCAACGCCGACACCGCCGCCCCCGGCGTCTCCGACGCCCTCGCCGCCCGGTTCGGGTTGACCGGGCTGCGTCCCCTGCAACCCCCGGACCCGGGCAGCCCGGCCGCCGGGTCGGGGCGCGGCATCGGCCGCATCGGTGAACTGCCCCGGCCGATGACCCTGGACGAGCTGACCCGGCACGCCGCCGCGGTCCTCCCACCCACCGCCTGGGGGGTACGCGCCGCAGGCGACCCCGGGCGGCAGATCCGGACCCTGGCGGTCAGCGGCGGATCCGGCGACAGCTTCCTGGCCGCCGCCACCGCCGCCGGAGTGGACGCCTACCTCACCTCCGACCTGCGTCACCACCCCGCCGGTGAACACCTCGCCGCCGACGGTCCCGCGCTGCTCGACGCCGCCCACTGGGCCACCGAACGGCCCTGGCTCGACGACGTCGCCGCGCACCTGCGGGCCGCCTTCGGCGTCGAGACCCTGGTGTCCGACCTGCCCACCGACCCGTGGACCGGGCACGCCGCCAGCCCCATCGCAGCACCGGACCCCGACACGACCCGCCAACCGCACGCCGCCCCCGACGACAAGGAGCCCCGCCCGTGAAGGCAGACCCGCAGGTTCAGCGCCGCCTGCTCGACCTCCAGGCGATCGACCAGAACCTGGCCCAGCTCGCCCACCGTCGGCGGACCCTGCCGGAGCTGGCCGAACTGGACGCGCTGGCCCGGGAACTGTCCGCGTTGGAGGACGAGCGGGTCCGCGCCCAGGTGACGGTCGACGACCTGGACCGGGACATCGCCCGGCTGGAGAAGGACGTCGACCAGGTCCGCGCCCGCAAGACCAAGAACGAGAACCGGCTGGTCGCCGGGGGCGTACCGGCCCGGGAACTGGAGGCGTTGCAGCACGAGCTGGTCTCCCTGAACCGCCGCCAGGGCGACCTGGAGGACGCCGAGCTGGAGCTGATGCAGCAGCGTGAGGACGCCCAGGGGGTCCTGGACGGCATCCTGGGTCGGCTGACCGAGGCCCGGCAGCGCCGCGACGCCACCGAGCAGCGCCGCGACGACGCCCTCGCCGAGATCGGCAAGGAGGAGGAGTTCAAGCGCGGTTCCCGGACGCCGCTCGCCGCCGACCTCCCCGCCGACCTGGTCACCCTCTACGACAGGATCCGGGCCGACACCGGACTGGGGGCGGCCCTGCTGACCGCCGGTCGGTGCGGGGGGTGCCGACTGGACCTCTCCGGCGCCGACCTGGCCCGCATCCGCAAGACCGCCCCGGACGACGTGGTGCGCTGCGAGGACTGTCGGCGGATCATGGTCCGGACCAACGAGTCGGGCCTGTAGCCGATGGGGGCGCGCAGGGTCGTCATCGAGGCCGACGGCGGATCCCGGGGCAACCCCGGCCCGGCCGGGTACGGCGCCGTGGTCCGGGACCAGGCCACCGGCGAGGTGCTCGCCGAACGCTCCGAGGCGATCGGGGTGGCCACCAACAACGTCGCCGAGTACCGGGGTCTGATCGCCGGGCTGGACGCCGCCGCCGAGGTGGGCGCGGTCGAGGTCGAGGCGCGGATGGACTCCAAGCTGGTGGTCGAGCAGATGTGCGGCCGGTGGCAGATCAAACACCCCGGGCTGCGTCCCCTGGCAGCCGAGGCGGCGGCGCTGGTCCGCCGGTTCGACAATGTCCGGTTCGCCTGGATTCCCCGGGAACGCAACAAGCACGCCGACGCCCTCGCCAACGCCGCGATGGACGCCGCCGCCGGCAAGCCACCCCGGGAGGTGCCCCGTCCCGGCGAGCCGGGACGGGAGACGTCGGGGGCCGCCGAACCGGCCCGGGAGGTCGCCGGACCCGAGTCGAGTGCCCGCGCACAGGCCCGGGAGGTCGCGGCGCGGGCGTCGACGCGTACCGCCGGATCCGACCCGGCCACCGTCAAACCCTCCTGGGAGCCGCGCCCCAGCGACACCGCGACCCGGTTGATCCTGATCCGGCACGGCGAGACCGAGTACACCGAGCAGCGCCGCTACTCCGGGCGCGGTGACGTCGCGCTCTCCGCCAAGGGACGCGAGCAGGTCCAGGCCACCGCCGCCCGGGTGGCGGTCCTCGCCCCCACCGTCGCGGCGGTGGTCAGCTCCCCGCTGTCCAGGTGCAAGGCCACCGCCGCCGCGATCGCCGCCGCCGTCGGGAACCCCCCGGTCCGCACCGTCGAGGACCTGATCGAATGCGACTTCGGGGCCTGGGAGGGCAAGACCTTCGCCGAGGTACGCGACGGGTGGCCGGGGGAGATGGACGCCTGGCTGGCCTCCACCCGGATCGCCCCACCCGACGGGGAGTCCTTCACCGAGGTCGGGCTCCGGGTCCGGCGGGCGATCGGGGCGCTCCGCGACGCGTACCCGGGGGAGACGGTGGTGGTGGTCTCACACGTCTCGCCGATCAAGCTGGCCCTGCGCGACGCCCTGGCCGCCTCCGACGCCTTCCTGCACCGTCTCTTCCTGGACGCGGCGGGCATCTCGGTGGTCGACCTCTGGCCCGACGGCGGCATCGCCGTCCGCACCGTCAACGACACCTCCCACCTCCCGTCGTAAGGAAAGGGGGAGGGCGGGTCAGGGGTCAGGTCAGTTCACGCAGCAGGAGGTAGAGGCCGACCGTCGTACCGCAGGCCACGATCACGGTCTTGAGCACAGCCGACGGCAACCGGCGCGCCCACCGGGCGCCCGCGTACCCGCCGACGAGGGCGGCCGGGGCCAGCAGCGCGGCGGCGGCCCAGTTCACCGGGCCGAACAGCCCGAAGACCACGACGGTGACCGACCCCATCAGTGCCCCCATCAGGTTCTTCAGGGCGTTGACCCGGGCCATCGTGGTGTCCATGGCCAGGGCCAGCCCGGCGATCATCACCAGCCCGAGGGCCGCGGTGAAGTACCCGCAGTAGACCCCGCCGGCTCCGACCACCGCGTGCAGGGTCGCCGTCCGGCGGCGCGGCCCGAGGTCGCGGGGGTGCCCGACCAGACGCCACAGCGGACCCTGGAGGGCCAGGGTCGCCGTCGCCCCCAACACCAGGAACGGCACGACCAGCTCGAAGACCCGGGCCGGGGCGGCGAGCAGCAGCAGGGACCCGGCGACGGTGCCGACGACGGCGGTGGGCAGCAGCGGCAGCCACTCCCGTCGGTCCGGCAGGTCCACCCGGTTGCCCAGGACGGCGGCGAAGCTCCCCGGGGAGAGGGCCACCGTGTTCGTCACCACCGCCGACACCGGTGGCAGGCCGATCAGGATCAACACCGGAAAGGTGATCAGTCCGCCCCCGCCGGCCGCCGCCCCCACCGCCCCGGCCGCGAACCCGCCCACCACCAACAGCGTCACCTCGAAAAGATCCACGAGGCGGCACCCTAGGGGCCGTCGATGCCCACCTCTATGCCGTACGTCACCAGCGGCGGTGCTGCGGTCACTGGAGGCTACGGAACAGCAGGTAGAGGCCGATCGACGTACCGAAGATCACGATGACGGCCTTGAGGAAAGCGGCCGGGAGCCGACGGGCGAGCCGGGCACCCAGGTAACCGCCGGTCAGCGCGGCCGGTGCGACGAGCGCCACCGCCGCCCAGTTCACCGGGCCGAACAGCCCGAACACCGCGATGGTCATCACCCCCACCACCAGGGAGAGCAGGTTCTTCAGGGCGCTCAACCGGGCCAGGGTCGCGTCCATCACCAACGCCAGCCCGGCGACGAGCATGAACCCGAGCGCCGCCCCGAAGTACCCGCCGTAGACGCAGCCGACGGCGACCATCAGGTGGACCGTCAACGTCCGGCGGCGCGGCCCCAGGTCGCGCGGGTGCCCGACCAGTCGCCGCAGCGGATCCTGGAACGCCAGGACCGCCGTCGCCGCCAACACCAGGAACGGCACGACCATCTCGAAGGCGCGGGCCGGCGTGAAGAGCAGGAGCAGGCACCCGCCCAGCGTGCCGACCGTCGCGGTCGGCAGCAGCGGCAACCACTCCCGTCGGTCCGGCAGGTCCACCCGGCTGCCCACCACCGCCGCCAGGTACCCGGGGGCCACCGCCATCGAGTTGCTCATGTTCGCCGCGACCGGCGGCACCCCGATGGCGATCATCGCCGGGAAGGAGATCAACGAACCCCCGCCGGCCACCGCGTTGACCATCCCGGCGGCGAGCCCCGCCACCACCAGCAACCCCGCATCGAGAAGATCCACAGCGGCAGGCTACCCACCCCCTGAGCAGCACCCCCTGCGCCCACCGGCCGTCCCACACCCGCCCCCGGTCCCCGCCCTCCTTCGAAGCCCTACGCCCCATTTGCACCCCGGTTGCCTCTGTCGATCACGGCGTCGGGCGGACGGTCGGGGCCGGATTCCGGGCCGCCCTCCGGCCGGAGTTCGGGCCGGAGGGCGGGTGATCGGGGCCGGATTCCGAACCGTAGGGCGGGCAGCGGGTGACCGGTGCGGGGGACGGGTCAGCGCTGGCCGAGCGGAAGGGCGATGTCGGTGACCCGGTACCCCCGGAAGCTGCCCAGGGGGGTGGCCGTGCCGGTCAGGGCGTCGACCGAGAAGACGGTACGGCGACCGTCGACGGGCAGGACGGCGAAGCCCTCGTTCGCCACGGTACGACCGCCCCGGACGGTGCTGTAGATGTCGAACCCGGCCCGGATCCCCGAGTCGACACCGAGCCGACCCGTCGCGGCGAGCTGCCCGGAGTTCGCCGGAGACTGCACCGCCACCTGGTCCAGGAGGGTGTCGATGTCGAAGAGGGTGGTGGCGGTCGCCGAATCGAGGTCGTTGTTCGTGTACGCCGCCCCGGTGACCCCCCGCGCCGTGGTGGCCGACGGCGGGTACGTCAACGTCCCGTCCACGATCGTGGTGCCGTCGTTGACGTTGTGCCGCAGGTTCTGCCCCTCGTCGCTGATGATCCGCAACCTGTCGGCGGCCGGGTTGAAGTCCACCCCGAAGAAGCTCCCCTGAAGCGCCACACTGAGCCGGCCCACCCTGGTGGCGACTGCGGTACGCGTCGAGAGGACGAACACGCCCCCCTCGTCACCCACCCCGTAGAGCCGCCCGTCCTGCACCCGGTAGTCGATGCCGACCAGGTCCTCCCCGCCGGTGAGGCGTACCCGGCCGATCAGCTCGGCGCTCCCCGGCCGGTCCACGTCGAACCGGACCAGCCGCTGCCCCTGGGTCAGCCCGATCGCCCGCAGACCCCGGTCGGGTCGCCCCTTCTCCAACTGTGCGATCAACCCGGGCAGGTACGTGCCCCGGTACGCGGCGTCCGTCGTGCTCACGTCAGCCGACGCGGGTGCGGCGAGCGCTCCCGACATGCCCGCTCCGAGCGCGATAGACAGACCGGCGAGCACCATCCTGCTGTGGTTTCGAGACGTCATGTCACGCACCTTCCTGGTGGAGAAAATCCGAAAAGCGGCATTGGTACGCCCTCAGCAGACCAGTCGACGCCACCCACCCGGACACGATCCGAAGAAGCGTCACCTTTGGTGGACACCCGTACCGTCACAGGCACGCTGCACCCCGGCGGCGTACCGGAGGGGTGGCAATAGACCCGCTGGGCGCGTCGTTACGATGAGAGCGCGACGGACGAGTCGACCGGGCGGTCGCGTCGACGGGCCCCGGCCCGTCGCCGAGGAACGTCCGGACTCCACAGGGCAGGGTGGTTGCTAACGGCAACCCGGGGCGACCCGCGGGACAGTGCCACAGAAAACAGACCGCCGACCCCTTACGGGGACGGTAAGGGTGAAACGGTGGGGTAAGAGCCCACCAGCACCCCGGGTGACCGGGGTGGCTCGGTAAACCCCACCCGGAGCAAGGCCAAGACAGGGCCGTCACCTTCGCGATGACGACCCGCGCAGACGCTTGAGGGCTGCCCGCCCGATGTCTGCGGGTAGGCCGCATGAGCCTGTCGGCGACGGCAGGCCGAGATGGATGGCCGCCGCCGACGCGACACCCCTCGCGGGTACGCGTCGGTCACAGAATCCGGCGTACAGGTCGACTCGTCCGTCGCCCCCCAGCTCAGAGCCCTGATCAAGGTCTTGACCAGCAGGAACGGCGTTAAAGAGTTGTATTCTTGGTCCTTGTGACGGATGCTCTGGGTATGGCGACCGTGAGTGGGGAGCGTTCGACCACTGGTCAGGCGACCGAGCTGTTGGGGTCGATGCTGCTGCAACCCAAGCAGTCGCTTACCCGTGATCAGCTCAAGTCGCTGTGGCTGCACCAAGCGGTAGCGGGCAGCCTGGTCACTGATCCGGACGAGGTGCTGGGCAAGGCCAGGGAGAATCTTGATCGGCTGCTTCAGCAGCATCGGGGGACCATGGCTGGGGTTTGGCTAAGGCGCTGGCAGGACAAAATCAACGAGGGAGTTGGGTCTGTTCTCAAGGCGCTGACCTCAGAAGATTCGGAGGCCGTGGAGTTGCGGCAGAACTCGCCCTTCGCTGGTGTGCTCTCGCAGCCACAGCGCCTGAAGGTTCTTGAGTCCTTCAGGCGTAGCGGCTGGGAACGGGTGGCGTGAGGCGCGAAGATCTGGAGCACGTCCTGAGGTCGGCGTGCCAGATTGTCGGAGACCGGAACGTTCTTGTCATCGGTAGCCAGTCGGTGTTGGGGGCGATCCCGGAGGATGACCTCCCGTTGGAAGCTACTGCCTCGATGGAGGTCGATGTGGCCTTCCTCGATGATCCAGGCGACCGGAAAGCCGACAAGGTCGACGCCATGATCGGTGAGTTCTCTCCGTTCCATGAGACGTACGGCTACTACGCGCAAGGCGTGAGTGTGTCCACAGCCAGGCTGCCCGAGGGGTGGCACGACCGGTTGGTGCTGGTGGAGTCCGAAAGCACGCGACCAGGGCGTGGATACACGCTTGACCCTTATGACTGCGTGGTGTCCAAGCTGGTAGCAGGTAGGGAGAAGGACACCATATTCGCTGATGCGCTGATCCGGGCAGGGCTCATCGACCCGGAAGTGGTTGCCGAGCGGATCGAGATGGTGGATGTTGATCTTTTGGTGCTGGAGCGCCTCAGGAGCTGGATTGCCATTTACCAGTCAAAGGCCTAACGGCTGCCCGTGGCAACTGCAGACTCGTATTCCCGGTCGATAGCTGATCGGGCGCTTTTGGTCGCTGGCTTGGGCTGGTGTTATACCGGCAGCAGTCGCGTCTGGTTTTTGCTGACGAGTAGCACCTCACCGTCGCGCAGCGCCCAGTGCGCTCTCATCGCTGTGGCGTACGCGGCTGACACGGCGTCGCAGGCGGCGGTCTCCGGATGGTCAGGGGAATTCACGTGCGGCACGAACGGGCGGTCCAGCAGGCCGAGTCCGTCCATGATCGGTTGAGCGACGGCGGCGGGGTTGTCGATGAGTTCCAGACCGTTCAGGTCAGGAGCCAGAACGCAGGCGCCGGCGCTGTAGCCGCCGTAGACGACTGCGTCGCGACGTAGCAGATCAAGCAGCACGGTGTCGGCGCCCGTGTCGGCCAGAACCCGGCGCAGTACGAAGACGTTGCCACCACGGACCCACACGATGTCGTAGTTGCCGAGGCTGGACACCAGACCCGGTTCGCGCAGATCAATGAGCGTGACGTCGAGACCAGCTGCTTCGAGATCGTCAAGGTCGCGTCGTAGGCCGGTCTCACGCACGTCAGCGGGAAGCCCGTCGAGGGCGTTCGGGATCAAAGCGGTACGCCGACCGTTGCCAGCCAAGGCGACAAGCCGGTCAGGATGCCTCCCGGTACGGAAAGACGACAGGTACAGGCGCATCGGAGCAGTTTGGCAGCACTCGGAGACATTCGAGGAAGACAAGGTCCCGGGCCAGTTCGCGTATCACCTCTGGGGCGCTGACAACCCCACTCGCCGCCGACGGTGGGGTCCCGGGCAGGCCCTCGCCTACGGCTGTGTTCGCTTCTGGGCCGCTTTTCCCGGCGGCTGAGCTGGAGCAACCACACGGTCGCCGCCGCCTTGAGAGCAACTTCTCCATGATCCGTATGCACCCGGACCCGACACGCCGTTCGTGCCCGGTGCTTCTGGGAGCCGGATCCGGAGGGCGGCGTACCCCTGGGTGGTCAGTTTTTGAGGGAGCGGGTGCGGTCGCGGTCGGCCCAGTGGAAGCAGCGGACGCCTCGGTCGCCGCGTTCCCACGCCTCGGGTGAGGGGAAGCGGGTGGTCATGCCGAGCCCTCTGGTGACCAGCTTCGCGTTGGGCGTGCCCTTGACGTAGTCGGCGACGACGTCGGCGCACTTGTCGAAGATCTTGTCTTCGTCGTCGGCGGAGTTCTCGTACGGGCCGTCGGGGGCGGTCCAGATGCCCACGTACTCGACCCGGTGGCGTTTCGTGCAGGCGACCGGCGTCAGGTCGTCGTACTCGTCGACGGTGTAGCAGCCGAACGCGAGCGGCGACGGCTTGGTCAACACTGCGCGGAGTGAGCCTTCGCGTTCGACGGCGCGATCGTCGGGGCTCTTGCGGGCGGTGTTGCCGTCGAGGGCGGTCAGGGCGAAGACGTCGCACCGGTACCAGCGGCCGCCGGCCGTCCACTCCGAGGGTTCGGGGACGACGACCTGGATGGAGATGAGTGCGCCGCGCCATTCGCCGCCGACGAAGGAGGTGACCCGGGTGTCGCACCTGTCGAAGGCGGCGCGCATCGGGTCGGAGCGTGGTGGGGGAGGGGCGAGGCGTGCGGCGTCCTCGCCGGTGAACGCGCCGACATAGACGGTCTCGGCCTGGTGGATCTTCGCGCAGTCGACCTCGGCGTAGAGGGCTCGATACCCGACCGACTCGACGGTCCGGTGGCACACCCCGGCCTTCGGGAGGAACGGTTCTGCCGCCGGGCTCTGGTCGGGGTCGGCCTGGGCGTCGGCGGCGTCGTCGGTGGCCGAGCCGCAGCCGGTCAGGAGTGCGGCCACCAGCACTGCGCGTGTGGCGTTTCGGAGGTGACGTCGCATCCGGTCCTCATTCTGTGCCGTCGATCAGCGGGCACAGCATAGTGGAGCAGATCTCGAAGATGTCCGTCCATGGGTGCATCGCCGTGGTCGGCGCGCTGTCACAGACCCAGGGCCTGCCGGTACGCGTCGAACGAGCGGGTCAGGCTCTCGATGGCGAGTCGACCCTTCTCGGCCGTACCGAGGGAGGGTCGGCCGATCACCCCCGACGTCGTGTACGCCGACATGCCCAGGGTGAGCAGGTGGGGCCGGTCGTCGGCGGTCCAGTCGGCTGAGGCGTTGCCGTCGCGTACCAGCTGGGGGGCGACGTGCAGCAGGATCGAGGTTTCCAACTCCCCGGCGTGCATGTCCTCGTGGTCTGTGGTGGCCATCCCCGCGTCCACCCGGGCTCTCGTCCAGTCCGCCGATCGGGGGAACAGACTCATCGTCGGCCCGTGCACCGCCGTGTACTCCTGGACCACGTTGGCCAGCACGTAGTTCCCGCCGTGCCCGTTGACCACGATCAGCCTGGTCACCCCGGACCGGGCCAGCGACTCGGCCACGTCCATCACCACCCGGTGCAGAGTGGTGGCGCTGATGCTGACCGTACCCCGCCATCCTGCGTGCTCCTGCGAGCAGGAGAAGGTCAAAGGCGGCAAGAGCATCATCGAGTACGCCTCGGCGAGCCGCCCGGCGATCGCCCCTGCGACCACTGTGTCGGTGACGAGTGGCAGGAAGTCCCCGTGCTGCTCGAAGCTCCCGACCGGGAGCACCGCCACAGAGGCGTCCCGTTCCCGCTCGTCAGCAGCAGTGGCAGCAGTACCCAACCCGAACACCGACCCAGCCCTCCGATTCCGTAGCCCCGACCCCAGGAGTGTTCCTCAGGATGGTTGGCGAACTCGGAGCCCGCTACTTGCTCGTCTGCCGCCCTGACACTTGATCGTTTGAGCTTCCGAGATGCTCAAGCGCTTGCAGTCCTGGAGCAGCGTGATCGTTTGACGTTAAGCTTCGCGACACGCCGAGGGCGGCGTAGGTAAACCGCAAACGATCACGAGGCCCCTCCGGCCTCCCCGCCTCGGCCGACTCCCCGCCTCGGGCCAGCCCCGCTCGGGTCAGTCCGCCTCCGGTCAGCCCCCCTTGGGTCAGCCCCCTCGGATCAGCCCTGTTCGTCGCCGTCGGTCGGCCCTGGACTGCGGTGCTCCCGAATCCACTGCTCGACATCCTCAGTCCGCCTACTCGATACGGCGTGAAGAGAGTCGGCCAGCCGCAACGATCACGGGTCGTTGGGTGGTGGCTGGATTGGCGGTCGGTGTGTCGACCGAGGGGTGGGCTCAGTCGAGGTCTTCGATGACGAAGACGCCCTGGCCCTGTTGGCCGTAGACGAGGTTGCGTTCGTGCAGCTCCTTGACGGCGCGATACGCGGTGGAGCGGGCGACGTGGTAGATCTCGCCGATCTCGGACACCGACGGCAGCTGGTGGCCACTCGGGTACTCGCCCGAGCGGATCTTGCCTTCGATGTCGTCGGCGACGCGTCGGTAGTGCGGTGGCCTTGTTGCCATGGGTCAGCTCTCCTGGACTTCAGCGGAGATCATGCTTCCAGTCGTTGCTGTCCCGAACAAGCCAGCGAACCGAGCAAGTGACCACAGTGAAAACTTGACTAGAGTGAGACTGTGGATACAGTGGGTATCTGAACACGGTGAGACAGTGAGACGGTTCCCCTGGACTTCAGCAACCCGGGTCGGGGCCGTTCGCCATGCGGCTGCTGATGCAGCCCACCCGATCCGAGGAGAGTGGCCATGTCCTTGCGCGGTGCACACCGCTGGCGCTGCCTGATTCTGTCCATCGTCGAACGGCACCTCGACCCTGACCAGTGCTGTCCCGGGTCCTGTGGACGAGGGGTGGCTGCTCGTTCTCGTACGCCGAATGCGGGGCGGTGGGGGGTGCCTGCGCAGCGGCGGGCGGGCTGTGGGCGTACCCGATGACGGGGTGGGCGGCGTTGCACGGGCCGGAACGGCCGGGGTGGACCTGCGTGACGTGCGGCGATCCGTGGCCGTGCCTGACCCGCAAACGGCAGCTCAAGGAGCTGTGCCGGTGTGACGTGCGGGTGATGCGCAACTATCTTGCGCCCTACCTGGCCGATGCCCGGACGGAGCTGACCGGGCTGACCCCCGAGCAGATGGTCGACCGGTTCCTCGGATGGTGTTCCCGGCCGCTCCGCCCAATCCCCAGCCCCGGAATCGAGACGGCGGCCGAGGCAGTGGGCGGGACCGGGGCAGTCGGGACCGGGGCAGTCGGGGAGGCGGAGGGTGGACGGGACGCCCACGCCGGGTGACGTGGTACGCGTGGGACGCGCCGCCTCGGTGCAGTTTCGTCGACCTCTGACGTTCCGGGTGATCAGGGTGATCGAGGAGTGGTTGACCTATCAGGGGTGGGTGTGGCTGCACGGGTACGCCCTCGACCGGCGGGGGAACGCGGTCGCCAAGCGGGACCTCTTCGTCCGCCCGGCGGGGCTGGAACTGCTGCACCGGCCGGAGCCGCGGCGGGTCCGGCGGACCGATCAGCTTCCCGTCGCCCAGACCCGACGGCCCGTGGCCCCCGCACCACGCCGGACCGCCGGGCGTTGACCTCACCGGGTCCGCGCTAGCCGCACCCCGCCGGACCGTCGGGCATGCCTCGCCGGGTCCTCGTTAGCCGCACCGCGCCGGACCGTCGCCGGGCGTTGACCTCATCCGTGGTTGACGGTGAAGAGTCTCGATCCAGGTGACTGTTCGACGTGTCGGATCGACGTGTCGGCGGGGTGACTCGACGGGAGGAGAAGCGGATGCGGGCTGTGCAGGTGACCCGGTTCGGGGGACCGGAGGTGCTGGTGTCGGCCGAGGTGCCGGAGCCGGTGGCCGGGCCGGGGCAGGTCTTGGTGACGGTGGCCGTGGCGGGGATGTCGTTCGTGGAGACCCAGATCCGGCGGGGGGCCGACAGGTGGCACGCCCGACCGGAGCTGCCGTACGTGCCGGGGTCGGTGGTCGCCGGGCGGGTGACGGCGGTCGGGGCCGGAGTGGAGTCGGGGTGGGTGGGGCGGCGGGTCCTCGCCAACCTCCCGGGACACATGGGTGGGTTCGCCGAGCGGGCGGTGACCGGGGTGGCCGACCTGGCGGTGGTACCGGACGGGTTGGGTCTGCCCGAGGCGGTGGCCCTGCACACCGATGGGAGCGCCGCCCTGGGGTTGGCCCGGGGGGCGGGGATCCGGTCCGGGGAGTGGGTCCTGGTCGAGGCGGCGGCCGGTGGGGTGGGCACCCTGCTGGTCCAGTTGGCCCGGCTGGCCGGGGCGCGGGTCGTCGGGGCGGCCCGGGGTGAGCGCAAACTCGACCTGGTCGGTGAACTGGGGGCGGACGTGACGGTCGACTACTCCGAGCCGGGGTGGACCGACCGGGTCCGCGCCGCGACCGGGGGGACCGGCCCGGACCTCGTCTTCGACGGGGTCGGTGGGGAGATCGGTCGGGCCGCCTTCGAGGTGACAGCGGTCGGCGGCCGGTTCTCGGTGCACGGCGCGGCCAGCGGTCGGCCGACGGTGATCGACCCCGAGGAGGCGCAGCGCCGCCGGATCCAGGTGATCGGGATCGAGCAGCTCCCCGGGTTCGGGCCGAACATGCTGGGGTGGGCGGGGGAGATGATGGCCCTCGCCGTCGACGGGCGGATCCGGCCGGTCGTCGGGCAGACGTTCCCCCTGGACCGGGCCGCCGAGGCGCACGCCTCCATCGAGTCCCGGGCCGGGATCGGCAAGACCCTCCTCCTACTCTGACCCGACCACCCCGCCCCGACTGCCCTGCCCCGCCCGCTCTGCTCCGTCCCGACCACCCCGCCCGCTTCGCGGGGTTGATCAAGGGATTTGCGTCAGATTCCGCGCCGATCATGACGCAAATCCCTTGATCACCGGGGAGGGCGGGGGGAGCGGGGGGAGCGGGGAGGGGCGGGGGAGGTGGGGGTGGGGGAGAGGGGGGTGGGCGGGATTACCTGGACGGGGACGGTGGCCTGGGTGTTGTGGGTCGTCACCCACTGATCGAGGGCGGTGCGGCAGGCGTGGTCGGCGTGACGCAGACCGCGCAGGTCGAGCCGGACGGTGCGGTCGGCGGGAAGCTCGTTCAGGGCGGTGAGGATCGTCGGCAACCGCAGGAAGGTCGCGTTGCCGGTGATCGACACCTCGATGGGTCCGCCATCGGTGGTGGCCTCGTCCTCGGTCGTCGGGCCGAGGCCGGGGGCAGTGCCAGGGCCAGTGCCGCCGAGGCCGGGGCTGGAGCTGGAGTCGAGATCGGGGCCGATCGCGCGGTCGGTGACGGTGACCCGTACGTGGGAGGTCTCCCAGGCCGCCTTGACCACCGCCAGTCCGAGACCGACCAGGACACCTGTGAACATGTCGGTGGTGCCGATCACCACTGCGGTCACCACCAGGATGACCGCCTCCCCCCGGTGCTCCCGCCACAGGTCGGGCAGCTCCCGTACCGGCAGGAGTTTGCAACCGGCGTGGATCAGCACCGCTGCCAACGCCGGGAGGGGGATCAGGCCGATCAGGGTGGGTGCGGCGGCGACGAAGAGGAGCAGCCACAGGCCGTGCAGTACCCGGGATGCCTTGCTGCGCGCCCCGGCCGCCACGTTCGCCGAGCTGCGGACGATCACGGCCGTCATCGGCAGGGCCCCGAGCAGCCCGCAGACGCTGTTCCCGGTGCCCTGGGCGACCAGTTCCCGGTCGAAGTCCGTCCGGGGTCCGGTGTGCAGGCGGTCCACCGCCGCCGCGCTGAACAGGCTCTCCGCCGAGGCGACCAGGGTGAAGGTGACGATGGCGGCCAGCACGCCGAAGCTGGTGAGCTGCTCCCAGTGACCGAACGACGGGGTCATCGCCGCGAGTAGACCCTCCACCTCGATGGTCTGCACCGGAAGGTCGAGGCCGGCGGTCATCCCGGCCGCCACCACCACCGCGACCAGTGCCCCGGGGACCATCCGCAGCGAGGGCAGTCGTCGGCGCAACGCGTCCCACTGGGTCATGACGGCGACGGTGGCCACGCCGACGGTGAGCGCGATCAACGCGGTGGGGCTGGCGACCAGGTCGCCGAGGAGTTCCGGGAGGCCGGTGAACTTGCCCGGCCCGGAGTGCGGGGTGGTGCTGCCGGCGAGGACGTACAGCTGCCCGGCGATCAGCAGCAGACCGATGCCGGCGAGCATGCCCTGGACCACGGCGACCGAGATGGCGCGGAACCACCGGCCCAGGCGGAGCAGTCCGAGGGTGATCTGAAGCAGCCCGCAGGCCAGGACGATGGTGCCGAGCCCGGCCAGGCCGAAGTCGTCCACCGCCTCGGCGACCAGCACCGTCATCCCGGCGGCCGGGCCGCTGACCTGGAGGCTGCTGCCGGGCAGCGCCCCGACCAGCAGGCCGCCGACCACGCCGGTGACCAGCCCCAGTTCAGCCGGTACGCCGGAGGCGACGGCCACGCCGACGCAGAGCGGCAGGGCGACGAGGAAGACGACGATGGACGCGGGCAGGTCGGCGCGGAGCGTACCCCAGTCGGGGCGCGGAAGAGCGAGCATGATCCACCTCCGGAAGGCAGCAGAGTGGGGGGACCCGGAGCACCTCTCCGTCGCCGGGTGGGCGCGTCCGCCTCGTCGTTGAGCCGGAAGGACAGGTGTGGGTCGGGTCCGGCAGACGTCGGTGCCGGCCGGGGGTGGGACGGGAGTCTCGCGCGCTGCCCGGAGGCGACTTGTTCCTGGGTGACAGGTGCCCCGGGCGGTTGGCTGCCCCAGACGACCGGTTCTCCGAAGCGAACGGGTGCTCCGGGCGTCGGTCGTGGGATGCCGTCGACGGCTGGCGGTGCTCGCCCGGATGGTGGTCGGCGAGGCCGGTCCGCTGCTCGGGCGCGTCGTCCCGAGGCGTGGTGCGCCGTCGAACCGGTCGGTGACCGGTACGGGGTGCCGAGGGCGGCGGGGTGCCGTCAGGTCGGCAGGGATCCGGTGGGCGAGCCGGTCAGCAGCGCATCACCTGGGACCGGGACGCGTTCGGTCGGGGCGCTGTGGTCAGTGGACGGCCGTCGGCGTTGCGCCCCCGCTCCCCGGGTACGCCGCACCGGAGTCGGTCCGACGGCGTGGCGGTCGGGTCGGTACGGCGGTCCGGTCCGGGGCCGTACCGCCCGGTGCGGGTGGAGGGTGCGGAGGCCTTGCCGCCGCAGCCGGTGATCAGTCGGACGGTCCGGCCGGGCATCCCGGGGGTGACGTCCGCGCTCGGGCGGTGCCGGGTACCGGTGGCCGTGTCGACGTCGGCCGACCGGCCGGGGGAGTCCTGTTCGACCAGGGCGGGGACGACCGTCGCAATCTCGGAGTGGGTGCCCGAGTCGGTGTCGGTCGTCGTCGTGAGGTCGGCGGTGGGCTCGGCGGCCGTCGGGCTGTCCGGTGCCGGTGTCGACGCCGGGCCGGTGGCCGACGGGGAGGCGGTGGTGGTCGACGGCCAGGCGGAGGTGGTCGACGGGGAGGCGGAGGTGGTCGACGGGGAGGCGGAGGTGGTCGACGGGGAGGCGGAGGTGGTCGACGGGGAGGCGGAGGTGGTCGACGGGGAGGGGGTGGTGTGCTCCGACCCGTGGACGGTGGCGGGGTGGGCGGGGGAGGTCAGGTGGATCAGGAGGACGGCGACGAGCAGTGCGTGGTTGGCGAGGATTCTGCGCACCGCTCACCCCCAGGTCGAGACCGGGGTCGTCTCCCGCACGGCCACGTCGTGTAGTCAAACCCGGGGGTAGGGCGTTCGGTTACGGGCGGTACGCCGCACGGGCGGTCGGATATGGGACGAACGGGTACGGCCCCGGGGAATGCCCCGGGGCCGTCCGTGACCTGTGTGGGTCAGAGGGTGGGCGCGACGTAGAGCAGGCGGTTCGGGGAACCGGTGCCCGGGTTGCTGATCGTGCCGGGGGTGGCGGTGCTGACCAGGTACGAGTGGACCTGGGCCGGGGTCCAGGTCGGGTTCACCTGGAGGACCCGGGCGGCGGCACCGGCCACGTGCGGGGAGGCCATCGACGTGCCGCTGATGCTGTTGGTGGCGGTGTTGCTGGTGTACCAGGCCGACAGGACGGCCGACCCGGGGGCGAAGATGTCGACGCAGGTCCCGATGTTCGAGTACGACGCCCGGGCGCCGTTGCTCTGGGTGGCCCCGACGGTGATCGCGGTGCCGACGGCGGCCGGCGAGGAGTTGCAGGCGTTGGTGTTGCTGTTGCCGGCGGCCACCGCGTAGCTGACGCCGTCGAGGATCGAGTTGGCGACAGCGGTGTTCAGCGACGGGTTGACACCGCCACCGAGGCTCATGTTCGCCACCGCGGCCCGTCCGGGCTGGTGGTGGGTGGTGACCCAGTTGACGCCGCCGACGACACCGGCGATCGTGCCGCTGCCGGCGCAGTTGAGGACCCGGACGCCGATGAGGCGGACGCCCTTGGCGACGCCGTACGTGTTGCCGCCGACGGTGCCCGCGACGTGGGTGCCGTGGCCGTTGCAGTCGGCGGCCGGCAGAGCCCCGTCGACCGCGTCGTAGCCGTCGATCGCCCGGCCGCCGAAGTCGTTGTGGGTGATCCGGATCCCGGTGTCGATGACGTACGCGTCGACCCCGGCACCCGTGCTGTTGTACGTGTAGGAGTTGCTCAGCGGCAGGGCGGTCTGGTCGATGCGGTCCAGGCCCCACGGCGGGTTGGTCTGGGTGGCCTGGATGCTGACGGTGTGGTTCTGCTCGACCCAGTCCACCGCCGGGTCGGCGGCGAGCCGCTTCGCGGCCTTCTCGGTCAGGCGCACCTCGAACCCGTTGAGGGCGCTGCCGTACACCTGGGCGACGGAGCCGCCGTACTTCTTGGCGAGGCTGCTCGAGGAGGTGGTGACAGCTGCCTGTCGGGTGCCGGCGCGGCCTCCGACGGCGCTGTCCTTGAGGACGACGATGTAGCTGTCCGTCACGGCGGTGGCGCCACCGGCCAACCGGACCTCGCCGGTTGCGGGGGCGGCGGACACCGGGGTCCCGATCATCGTGGTCGCCATGGCTGACACGGTCAGTACGCCGAGTGCGGCCAGTCTGCGGGGGAGCGGCATATCTTCTCCTCTGTCCACCGGGCCGGGCCAGGGCGGTGGCCCTGGGGCGTCAGCCCGCGATCCTGGGGAGGAGCCTATCGAAACATCTAAACCTGGGAATATATAAGATTCGGGTCATAGTGTGGGGTCGCCCAGCTCGGCCAGGATCCGGCGCTGGAAGGCGCGGGCGGTGGCCCCGCCCGGCGGCGGTCCGCCCCGACGTGCCGCCACACACTGTTCGAGCAGGTCGGCCGGGTAGCCCTCGCGGATCAGCCGCCGACCGGCGTCGACCTTCGACAGCCAGGTGCCGTGGCGTACGCGGACCAGGGCTCGTGCCGCCCCCAGCACCGCGTCCTCGGCCCCCGGCGCCGGTGCGTCGTCGGGCGGCCCCGGGCGGGCGAGCCACCAGGTGAGCGCGTCGACGAGCAGCCGGTGCAGGTCGGCGGGAGAGACGTCGGCGAAGACCGTCGCGGCCGGCGGCCCGAGGACCGCGTACCCGTGCTGGTGCAGGATGCTGCGGTCCAGGGCGTACCAGAACAGCCCGTCGGCGGCCGGACGGTCGGCCGGGTCGAGGGTGACCCGCGACGGCATGTCCCGCCCGGTGTTCACCTCGAACTCGAACCCGGGATCGGGGGTGCCGGAGCGGGCCACCTCACGGCGGTAGCAGACCAGCTCCAGCCCCCGAGCCGGACAGGGCAGGGCCTCGTGCCGCAGCGCGGCCACCAGGGCGTACCGGGTCGTGGTGTCCAGTGCGCCGACGCTGACCAGCGCAACGTCGACGTCACTGCGTCCCGACTGGTACGCCCCGAGCCCCACCGAACCGGCCGCCCACACCCCGACCAGCTCGTCGCCGAGCAGGTCACCGGCGGTGTCGGCCAGCCTCGTCAGGTAGTCGCCGACCTCCGGGTGCACGTCACTGCTGGGTCAGCAGCGCGGCCAGCCGCTCGGCCACCGGCGGAGCGTGCAGGTGCAGCCGGGCCACGTTGATCGCGTCCTGGCCGACCACGGCCAGCAGCGCCTGGGCGCTCACCGCGTACACGCTGAAGTAGCCTGCCTGGTTGCGGACGGTGGACTGGCTGAACACGCCCTGCCCCAGTCGCAGGCTGACCTGGCGGCCCAGGCCGTAGGTGGTCGCCGCCATCGCGGCCAGGTCGTCGGGGTCGAGGCCGGGCGGTACGTCATGGGTGATGAGCAGCCCGTCCACCCCGCCGAGGACACTCCCCTGGACCCCGGGGATCTGCAGGCGCAGCTCGGCCAACTCCCGGCCGATCGCCGGGTACGGCAACGCCATGTTGCCGGCCAGCGAGGGAGGGAGCCGGGGCGGTGGTGGTGCGTCCAGTCGCTGCGCTGTGCGACGGGGCAGGAAGGTGTCGCCGGTGTTCACAGTTCCAGTTGCTCCTCGATGCTGCGCAACTGATGCCGAGCGAGCGCCAGGTTGGACCGGGTCTTGCTGAGCATCAGGTACAGGAACAGACCCATGCCGGTACGGCTGTGCAGAGGCCGGATGATGTGGTACTGGTTGCCCAGCGTGATCAGCATGTCCTCGATCTCGTCGTTCAGCTTGAGCATCTCGATGGTACGCAGCTTCGCGCGTACCACGTCGGTGTTGCCGGCCGCCGCGACGGTGAGGTCGATCTCCGGTGTCCCACCGGCCACGCCGAGGGTCATTCCACTGTTGTAGTCGACCAGGGCGACGCCGATGGCGCCGTCGATGGTCATGGCGTCCTTGAGAGCGGTGTCGAGGTTGGCCACGTTGCCTCCAGAAGTCGGCTGACGAGTGTGCCTGAGCAGCGTAGAGGGGGTCCGTCGGGGATTCTCCGACGCCCCCGGCGCTGAGGCACAGCGAGAGTTGCACACCACCTGCCGGATTCGCATCTCGTGAGCCCCGAACGGACTGAGCGGATCACGGTGGACGACCGGCGGACGGGTGGGTCCGCCGCTGCGGTGGATGGCCTCCGGCCTGCTGCTTCTGCTAGTGGATCGCCCCCGGCCTGCTGTCCTGCTGTCGGGTCCGGCTCGGCCGTCCCGGCTATCGGATCCGAGCGGCGAACCCGGAACCGGTGCGACGGATGTCGGCGGCGTCCCGACCGCCGTCCGACCCGGCCTCCGCCGGGACGAACCAGGTCGGTCCCTCCTCGGGCAGGGCGTGCTCGATGATGAGCCGGTCGAGAGTGTCCAGGTCGGGAAGGCGCTCCAACGGGAACCACTCGACGGCCTCGGACTCGTCGTCGTTGACCCGGGCGACGCCCGCCAGCAGCCGACACCGCCAGGCCAGGTTCAGGATCTCGCACAGGTCCCCGTTGGGGTACCGGTGGGTGTGCGACACGACACTGGTGAGCCGCTGCGGGGCGACGGTGACCCCGGTCTCCTCCGCGACCTCACGCACCACTGCGGTCGCCGGTTGCTCACCCGGGTCGACGAACCCGCTGATCAGCGACCACCGGCCGTCGTCGGAGCGCTTGCCGAGCAGGATCCTGCCCTCGTCGACGATCACCGCACTGACGCTGGGAACGTAGACGAGTTCGTGGCCGACATGCTTGCGCAGCCCCGCGATGTAGTCCGGTACACCCATCCGTCGACCCTACGTCTGATGATCGACTCTCCGCTGCCCGCTCTTTCGCCGATCCGCCCCGGGACGCCCCTGACCAGGTCTACTGTGGAAGACATCCACGACTTTTCCCGGAACCGGTGGCGGCCGGGCGTCGTGCGGTGCACAGTGATCCCATGAGCGACAGCGGACGTGACGGGAGCTACTTCTGGTGCACCCGACACCACCGGGTCGAGACCGGCGAGGACACCTGTCCCGCGCGACACGTTCTCGGCCCGTACTCCTCTGCCGCCGACGCCGAGAACGCCCTGCAGAACGTGCAGGACCGTAACGAGGCGTGGGAGGCCGAGGACGCCCGTTGGGCCGGGGAGGACGAATAGACGGCGCGGGAGTGCCCGCGTCGAGGAACTCCGTGCTCCGTGCGGAGCCACGCGAGAGCATGTCCCCAAGGAGGGAACCCAGATGGCCGAAGCACAGAAGGCCACCACCCGCCCGGCCGCCGAACGTACGACCCCGACGAAGACCACCACGGCGAAGCGGTCCCCGGGCGGGGCGACCGGTGCGGCCCGGACCACGGCGACGCGTCGGTCCACTACGACGACCACGGCGAAGGCCCCGGCCCGTGCCGGTGCCGCCGGCCGGACCCCGGTGAGGAAGACCACCGCCACGACCGCCCCGGCCGGGAAGACCGCCGCCAGGCGGGCACCGGCGACGAAGACCACCGCCGCGAAGGCCTCCACCCGCAAGGCCACGACTGCGGCGACGGCCCCCACCCGCAAGGCCACCACGGGCTCGGCCCGCAAGGCGACGACCGGCCCGGCCCGCAGTGCGACGACCGGCCCGGCCCGCAAGGCCGCGACCGCGACGAAGTCCTCCGCCCGTACGACGGCGACGGGGTCGGCCCGTAAGACGGCGACCGCCACTGCGGGCTCGGCTCGCAAGGCGGCGACGGCCACGAAGAAGGCGACTGCGGGTCCGGCCCGCAAGGCGACGACGACCGCCACAGGTTCGGGCCGCAAGGCGACGACGGCCGCCACGGGTTCCGGCCGCAAGGCGACGACGGCGACGAAGAAGGCCACCTCGACGGCGGCCCGCAAGACCACAGCGGCGGCGAAGAAGGCCTCGACCGCCGCCCGCAAGGTCACCTCTACGGCGCGGAAGTCCACCACGGGTCGGACCGGTGCGGTGGTGAAGAAGGCCGCCGCCACGACGGCACCGGCGCGCAAGACCACGGCGAAGAAGGCTCCCGCGAAGAAGGCCCCCGCCCGGAAGGCCACCGGCACCTCGACCACCGGTCGGGCTGCGGCGGCGAAGAAGGCGACCCCGACGCGACGCAGCGCCGGTACGGCAGCCGCCCGCAGCACCGCCGGCACCAGTCGCCGCAGCGTGACGGGGACCGGCGGCAACGGCCGGGCACCGGCCGAGCCCACCGCCGCGCGGGTCACCGCCGCCCGGACGACGGCCCGGCGGGCAGCCGCGAGCTGAACCACGGTACGCACGACCGCCGGGACGCCTCCGGCGGCCGTGCGTACCGCGTCGGGGTCAGGTCGCCACCCTCGCGGCGTCGGGCTTTGCGAGGATGCACCAATGGCATACGACGCGAGCACGCTGCCCGACGTGTCCGGACTGACAGTCGGCATCATTGGTGGCACCGGCGACCAGGGGCGGGGGCTCGCCTACCGGTTCGCCCGAGCCGGTCAGACCGTCCTGATCGGCTCCCGTGACGCCGGGCGGGCCGCCGACGCCGCCCGGGAGATCGCCGGACTGCCCGGGGTGGACCCGGGCGCCACGGTCACCGGTGCCGACAACGACGAGGTGGCCCGGCTCAGTGACGTCGTGATCGTCGCCGTGCCGTGGGACGGGCACGAGCCCACCGTCGCCGCCCTCGCCGGACCGCTCGCCGGCAAGATCGTCGTGGACTGCGTGAACCCCCTCGGGTTCGACAAGCAGGGTCCGTACGCCCTCACCGTCGCCGAGGGCAGCGCCGTACAGCAGGCCGCGCGGCTGCTCCCCGACTCCCGGGTCTGCGCGGCGTTCAACCACGTCAGCGCGCCTCTGCTGGCCGACCCGGATCTCGACCGGATCGACCTGGACGTGCTCATCTGCACCGAGGACCGTGAGCTGGTCGGGGTGGTCGCGGCGTTGGCCGCCCGGATCCCCGGGATGCGCGGGGTGTACGCGGGCCGGCTGCGCAACGCCCACCAGATCGAGGCGTTCACCGCCAACCTGATCGCCATCAACAAGCGGTACCGGACGCACGCCGGGATCCGGGTCACCGACCTCTGACCCCGGGCCGGCCCGTCCACCCCGCCCCGCCGGGCCACCCGGATCGGGTCCGGGCGTGCCGCCAGGCCGCGTGGACCGGTCCGGCGGTGCCGCCGGTGCCGTCGTACGCGAAGGGACCCCTCCGACACCACGAGCGGGTGGAGGGGTCCGGCGCGTACCGTCAGAAGTTGGTGGTGACGCCGGCCTTCGCGCAGGCGGTGTTGAGGTCCTTGGCGGCCTTCTCGCCCGCCGTGTCGTCGGCGGCGGCGGCCTGCGGGTCGGCCTCAGCACCCAGCCGGACGACGTGCGTGCTCATCTCCTTGATGGCGGGGGCGACCTCGCTGTCCGGGCCGCCGGCGGCGACCGCGGCGGCCATCCGCTTCTCCATCTCGGTCAGGATCTCCTTGGTCAGCGCCGGGGACGGCTCGCCCTCGGTGGCCATGGCCTCCTTGACGATGCGCTGCTGCATCTCCTGGAAGTCCTTGGAGATCTTCTCGCAGAGCTCCTTGTCGCTCAGCGTCTCGACGGCCGGGGCCGAGGTCGGGGCGGCGGCCGACTCGGCGTCGGTGCTCTCCTCGCCGCCACAGGCGGTGAGGGCCAACAGGGAAAGGGTCAGGGCGACAGGAAACACGCGCAGTCGATTCACGGGCGGGAACACTATCCGGCCCATCGATCGCTGGTCGCGCGGGGTCGCCTCGACGTTCGCGCGGGGTCGCCCCGACGGTTCGCCCAGCCGACGAGGGGCACCGACTCGACTCCACGTCGAGCGGGTGCCCCTCGGGTGACTGGTGGACCGGTCAGAAGTTGACCTCGACCCCTGCCTTCTTGCAGGCGGCGTTGAAGTCCTTGCTGGCCTTGTCGATGGCCGGGGTGTCCATGGCGGTCAACGGGTCGGCGGCCTTCGCCGCCTTCTCGAACTCCGTGACGAACGCCTTCAGGGCGATGACCGCATCGCTGTCGGGGCTGCCACTGGCAACGGTCTCGGCGAGGTCCTTGGCCATCTGGGTCGCCACCGCCTTGGTCGCGTCCACCGACGCGTCGCCCTCGGTCGCCACGACTCGGACGATGGCCTGCTTCATCTCGGTGCCGGTCTTCTGCGCCTTCTCGCAGACCTCCTTGTCGTCGATGGGGTCGACGGCAGGGCTGGCCGGTGCCGGGGAGTCGGCCGAGGTGGAGGCGGTGGTGGGGGTGGCCGCGGCCGGGGTGGCGTCCTCGCCGCCGCAGGCGGTGAGGGTCAACAGGGAAAGGGCCGCTACGGCCGGGAACATGCGCAGTCGGTTCACGGGCGGGACAATATCCGGTTCCACTTCGGATGATCACGCCGGACCGGCGATCCGAGTGTCACCCGCGCCGCCGCGACCCGCCGCGACCCGCCGCGACCCGTGAGAAGGGGCCCCTTCTAGGCCGTGAGCGTTAAGAAGGGGCCCTTCCTTGCACGGGGTCAGAAGGTGTGTTCGGAGGCGGGGAAGTGCCCGCCACGGACGTCGTCGGCGAAGGCGCGGGCCGCCGTCGACAGGGCACCCGCCACGTCGGCGTAGCGCTTGACGAAGCGCGGTGCCCTCCCGGTACGCAGACCGGCCATGTCCTGCCAGACCAGCACCTGGGCGTCGGTCTCCGGACCGGCCCCGATCCCGACGGTGGGGATGGTCAGCTCGGCGGTGACCCGCTTGGCCACCTCGCCCGGGACCATCTCCAGCACCACGGCGAACGCCCCCGCCTCGGCGACCGCACGGGCGTCGGCGAGCACCTCCTCGGCGGCGTCACCGCGCCCCTGGACCCGGTACCCGCCGATGGCGTGCTCACTCTGCGGGGTGAACCCGATGTGCGCCATCACCGGGATGCCGGCCGAGGTGATCGCCTCGATCTGCGCCGCGCAGCGCCGGCCGCCCTCCAGCTTGACGGCGTGACAGCCGCCCTCCTTCATGAACCGTACGGCGGTGCGCAGCGCCTGGGTGGGACCCTCCTCGTACGAGCCGAACGGCAGGTCACCGACGACGAGGGCCTGCCGGGTGGCCCGGACCACCGCCCGGACCAGGGGCAAAAGCTCCTCGACGGTGATCGGGACCGTCGTCTCGTACCCGAAGACGTTGTTCGCCGCCGAGTCACCGACCAGCAGCACCGGCACCCCGGCCGTGTCGAAGATCGACGCCGTGTACTGGTCGTACGAGGTCAGCATCGGCCACTTCTCGCCGCGCTCCTTGGCCGCGACCAGGTCACGGGTACGGACCCGGCGGGTCACCGGACCCCCGTAGAGGGCGGTCACCTCCGGCTGCGTGGGTTCAGTCATGACTGTCTCCTTTCCTCGAGGCCGCTGGCGCGGTCCCCGGGTTCCGTCGCGATCGTCGCACCGGTTCCGGCGTGTTCGACAGGGAGCAGTGCAGGACGTCACTCAGTCGCGTTCGCGCCACCTGTTGGTGATGGGTAGCCGACGGTCCCGACCGAACGCCTTCATCGAGATCTTCGTACCGGGGGCGGACTGGCGGCGCTTGTACTCTGCGGTGTCCACCATCTGCAGGACCCGGTCGATCACCGCCGGGTCGTGACCGGACTCGACGAGCCCGTCCCGCCCCAGGTCGCCGTCGACGTAGCCGATCAGGATCGGGTCCAGGACGTCGTAGTCGGGCAGCGAGTCGCTGTCGAGCTGACCCGGGCTCAGCTCCGCGCTGGGCGGCTTGCCGATGGAGTTCTCCGGGATCGGCGGTGTCTGACCCCGTCGGGTGGCGTCGGCGTTGCGCCACCGGGCCAGCCGCCACACCAGGGTCTTCCACACGTCCTTGATCGGGTTGAACCCGCCGACCGAGTCGCCGTACAGCGTCGAGTAGCCGACCGCCAGCTCGCTCTTGTTGCCGGTGGTCAGGACCAGCGGCCCCTCCTGGTTCGACAACGCCATCAGGATCACCCCGCGTACCCGGGCCTGGAGGTTCTCCACCGCCACCCCGGACAGCGACATGTTGGCCAGGAAGGTGTCCACCATCGGTTGGATCGGCTCGACCCGGTAGTCCAGCCCGGTCCGCTTGGCCAGGTCCGCCGCGTCGTCACGGGAGTGTTCCGAGGAGTGCCGGCTGGGCATGGAGACCCCGATCACCCGCTCCGGGCCGACCGCGTCCACCGCCAGGGCGGCCACCACCGCCGAGTCGATGCCCCCGGAGAGGCCGAGCACCACCGAGGGGAACCGGTTCTTGCGGACGTAGTCGCGCAGGCCCAGCACCAGCGCCTGCCACACCTCCGCCTCGTCGGCCACCGGTTCGACCGTCCCGCCGTGGCAGGCCGGGCCGGTGGGGGCGGGCAGTTCCGCGCTGACGGTGACCCGGTCCACCCGCATCCCGGAGGGCGGTTCCTGACCGGCGGCACCGGCGGGCAGTTCCGCGACGGTCGTGGTCGTCGCCGCCGGGAGTTCCAGGTCCTGGAGGACCAGGTGCTCGACGAACTGGGGGGCGCGGGTGACGAGGGTCCCGTCGGTGTCGACGATCATCGAGTCACCCTCGAAGACCAGCTCGTCCTGGCCGCCGGTCATGTTGACGTACGCGATCGCCGCCCCGGCCTCCTCGGCCCGGCGACGCAGCAGCGGCAGCCGCAGGTCGTCCTTGTTCAGCTCGTACGGCGAACCGTTGACGGAGACCACCAGTCCGACCCCGGCGGTGCGGGCCACCGCGAACGGCCCCCCGGCCTGCCACAGGTCCTCACAGATGGTCAGCGCCACGTCGACCCCGCCGACGCGGACCACGCTGAGGGTGTCCCCGGGCACGAAGTACCGGTCCTCGTCGAAGACGCCGTAGTTGGGCAGGTGGTGCTTGAAGTAGGTGGTGACCACGGTGCCGCCGTGCAGCACGGCGGCGGCGTTGCGTGCCCCCCGCCCCGGCTCGGCGTCCCCGCTGACCTGCGGCGGACCGTCGGCGTCCAGGTAGCCGACGACGACCGCGACGTCCCCGAGGCCGTCGACGGCGAGGTCGGCGGCGAGCCGTTCCAGGGCGGCCTTCGACGCCGCGACGAACGATCGGCGGAAGACCAGGTCCTCGACCGGGTAGCCGGTCAGGGTCATCTCCGGGAACGCGACGAGCTGGGCACCGCCGTCGACGGCCCGTCGGGTCCAGGAGCGGATCAGCTCGGCGTTGCCGGCGAGGTCGCCGACGGTCGGGTTGACCTGGCACAGTGCGAGACGCAGGGTGGGCATGACCCTCATCTTGCCCCAGCCCGCGAGACCAAACATCTCGGTGCGCCGGGGAGTGGGCGACACCGCCACGAGTCGGCTCCCGGCCGCGTCGACCGGACCCGTCCGGGGGGTCCGCGTCGGGGTGGGACACCGCAGGACGGCTCCGCGCGGGGTCGCGTAACGTCTGCGTAACGGGGTCAATGAAGACTGGGCGGTCAGGTCGCGTCGACCGGACCGGTGGCGGACGAGACAGTGTCGCGGAGGAGTGGAAGTGGACCGTCAGCAGGAGTTCGTCCTCCGTACGCTGGAAGAGCGTGACATCCGGTTCGTCCGGCTGTGGTTCACCGACGTGCTGGGCACCCTCAAGAGCGTCTCGGTGGCTCCCGCCGAGCTGGAGTCGGCCTTCGAGGAGGGGATCGGCTTCGACGGCTCGGCGATCGAGGGCTTCGCCCGGGTCTTCGAGTCGGACATGGTCGCCATGCCCGATCCGACCACCTTCCAGGTCTTCCCCTTCGAGGGCGGGGTCAGCGGCGAGAGCGCCCGGATGTTCTGCGACATCCTGCTGCCCGACGGGGGACCCTCCTGGGCCGACCCCCGGCACGTGCTGCGCCGGGCGCTGTCCCGGGCCGCCGACAAGGGGTTCACCTTCTACACCCACCCCGAGATCGAGTTCTACCTGCTGGAGAACGGCCCGGCGGACGGCTCGGTGCCGGTCCCGGTGGACACCGGCGGCTACTTCGAGCACACCACCCACGCGGTGGCCCGGGACTTCCGCCGACAGGGGGTCCTGGCCCTGGAACGGATCGGGATCTCGGTGGAGTTCAGCCACCACGAGGTGGCCCCCGGCCAGCAGGAGATCGACCTGCGGTACGCCGACGCCCTCACCACCGCCGACAACATCATGACCTTCCGGCACGTGGTCAAGGAGGTGGCGCTCTCCACCGGGGTGCAGGCCTCCTTCATGCCGAAGCCCTTCACCGACCAGCCCGGCAGCGGCATGCACACCCACCTGTCGCTGTTCGAGGGGGAACGCAACGTCTTCCACGACGCCGCCGACCCGATGAAGCTGTCGAAGGTGGCGAAGTCCTTCATCGCCGGGCTGCTCATGCACGCCCGGGAGTACACCGCCGTCACCAACCAGTGGGTCAACTCGTACAAGCGGCTCTTCCCACTGGCCCTGCCCGACCGGATCACCGAGAGCCCGGCGTACGTCTGCTGGGGGCACCTCAACCGGTCCGCCCTGATCCGGGTGCCCGCGTACGGCAAGCCCAACTCCGCCCGGGTGGAGGTCCGGTCGCTGGACTCGGCCACCAACCCGTACCTGGCCTTCGCGGTGATGCTCGGTGCCGGTCTCAAGGGCATCGAGGAGGGGTACGAACTCCCGCCGGGCGCGGAGGACGACGTCTGGTCGTTGAGCGCTGCGGAACGCAAGGCGATGGGGTACGAGGCGCTGCCGGAGAACCTCGCCGAGGCGATCGACGTGATGGCCGGTTCGGAGCTGGTCGCCGAGGTGCTCGGGGAGCACGTGTTCGACTTCTTCCTGCGCAACAAGCGGGCCGAGTGGGAGCAGTACCGCCGCGAGGTCACCCCGTTCGAGCGGCAGCGCTACCTGTCCCTGTGACCGCGTAACCGTCCCACCCTGGAAGCGGATCCCCCCCCCACGACCGGATCCGCTCCCTAACCCTGCCCGGACCCGGTACCCCCACCCCCGATCGGTGACCAAGGGGTTTGGGTCACGGGAGCGCCCGTGGTTGACGCAATCCCCTTGATCAACAGGGGAGGCCGGGAGCGGCGGCGGGGTGGGGCGGTGGCGTGGCGGTGTTGGGGGGTGCAAGAAGTTCCAGTGACGATGTGGGATGGGGATCTGGTTTCCAGGCATTCAAGCTGATAACTTCCTGGCACCGCGTTCGCAACTTTTTGCAACGCCTTCAAGGACTTGCGCCCGCCCGTCCCGGTGGGCGTGGGTGTCAGGAGAACCCATGCGGCGGAAGACCACCCCCATCCGTCGCCGGTGGGGAGCCCTCGCGCTCGTCACCGGCGTGGCCGCCAGCCTGCTGCCCGTCACCGCAGCGGCTGCGGCCGACACCGTCACCGTCTACTACCGACCCCCCACGGCCTGGGGGAACTCAGTGAACATCCACTACGGGGTCGACGGGGCGGCCTGGACCCCCGTGCCCGGGGTGGCCATGGAGGCCGCCTGCCCCGGCTGGCGACGCCGGACCGTCGACCTGGGGTCGGCGACCGGTCTCCAGGCCGTCTTCACCAACGGCTCCGGGACCTGGGACAACAACAACGGGGCCAACTACCGGATCGGCACGGGGACTGTCACCGTCTCCGGGGGCACCCTCACCCCGAACGCTCCCGACCCCTGCGCCCCGGTGGTTCCGGACACCACGGCTCCCTCGGTGCCGGGTGGTCTGACCGCCGTCCCCGGCGGCCTGTCGGTCACCCTGACCTGGAATCCCGCCACCGACGACCGGGGAGTCACCGGGTACGAGTTGACCCGGACCGGGGGTGCCACGGGTACGACCACCGTCGTGGTCACCGGCACCCGGCACGTCGCCTACGACCTGGCGCCGCAGACGGCGTACACCTGGCGGGTCTCGGCTGTGGACGCGGCCGGCAACCGGTCGGCGGCGAGCGCACCCGCGACGGCGACCACCGGGGCCGCACCTGCGGTCGGCGGCTCCCCCCTGGGAGGTGACCCCCGGGAGGACAGCATCTACTTCGTGATGACCGCCCGGTTCGCCGACGGGGACGCGGGCAACAACCGGGGCGGCAGCCAGCACGTGCGCTCCGGGAACGCCGCGAACGACGACCCGATGTTCCGGGGGGACTTCAAGGGGCTGATCGACAAGCTGGACTACGTCAAGGCCCTCGGCTTCTCCGCCCTCTGGATCACCCCGGTGGTGCTGAACCGCTCCGACTACGACTTCCACGGGTACCACGGTTGGGACTTCCACCGGGTCGACCCCCGACTGGAGAGCCCCGGGGCCAGCTACCAGGACCTGATCGACGCCGCCCACGCCAAGGGCATCAAGATCTTCCAGGACGTGGTCTACAACCACAGCTCACGGTGGGGGGCCAAGGGCCTCTTCACCCCCACCGTGTACGGCACCCGCGACGCCCAGTGGAAGTGGTACTACGACCAGCCCCAGGCCGGAAAGGAGTACGACCCGCTCCAGGAGCACCAGGGCACCGACCCGGATCTGACCCCGGCCCAGAACGCCCAGGCCAAGGGACGCCCCTACAACGGTGACCTGTGGTCGGCGACCGCCCCCACCGGCAACCGGTGCCTGAACTGGGGCACCCCCACCGGGGGTCGCAGCCCCGAGGGCTACACCCTGTACCACTGCCAGTGGCCCGTCCCGACCAGCAGACTCTTCCCCGCCGACCTGTACCACCAGTGCTGGATCGGCAACTGGGAGGGGGAGGACTCCCGCAGCTGCTGGCTGCACGAGGACCTGGCCGACTTCAACACCGAGAACGAGCGGGTCCAGCAGTACCTGATCGACGTCTACAACAGGTTCATCGACATGGGCGTCGACGGGTTCCGGATCGACACCGCCGTGCACATCCCCCGGGTCACCTGGAACCGGCGCTTCCTGCCCGCCATCCAACAGCACGCGGTGGCCCGGCACGGGGCCAAGGGCAAGGACTTCTACGTCTTCGGCGAGGTCGCCGCCTTCGTCAACGACAAGTGGAACCGGGGCTCGGTCAACCACTCCGCCCAGTTCTTCACCTGGAAGGAGCGCAAGGAGTACAGCGCCGACGACGTCCGCGCCGCCATCGAGCAGTACGACCACGAACAGCTCCTCGGCCCCAGCGGGCAGCCCACCACCGACAACGCCTTCCTGCGCGGCAACAGCTACCACACCCCGGACCGCTCGAAGTTCTCCGGCATGAACGTCATCGACATGCGGATGCACATGAACTTCTCCGACGCCGGCAACGCCTTCGGCAACGGCAAGGACTCCGACGACAGCTACAACGACGCCACCTACAACGTCGTGTACGTCGACAGCCACGACTACGGACCCAACAAGTCCGGGACCCGGTACACCGGGGGCACCGACGCCTGGGCGGAGAACATGAGCCTGATGTGGACCTTCCGGGGTGTCCCCACCCTCTACTACGGCTCGGAGATCGAGTTCCAGAAGGGGGCCCGGATCGACTGCGGGCCGACCTGCCCCCTGGCCACCACCGGCCGGGCGTACTACGGCAGCCACCTCGCCGGCAGCGTCACCGCCAGCGACTTCGGGGTGGTCGGGTCGGCCACCGGGCAGGTCGCCAGGACCCTGGACCAGCCCCTGGTCAAGCACGTGCAGCGGCTCAACCTGATCCGTCGGGCCATCCCCGCCCTACAGAAGGGGCAGTACTCCACCGAGGGGATCAGCGGGTCGATGGCCTACAAGCGCCGCTACACCGCCGGCGGGGTGGACAGCTTCGCCCTGGTCACCGTCTCCGGTGCGGCCACCTTCAGCGGCATCCCGAACGGCCGGTACACCGACGCGGTGACCGGTGAGGTCCGGACCGTCACCAACGGCACCCTCACCGCCTCGGTCAGCGGCAAGGGCAACCTCCGGGTCTACGTCCTGGACCTCCCCGGCAACCCGGCCCCCGGCAAGATCGGCACCACCGGCCCCTACCTCCGATAACCCCCACCCCACCCACCCCCACCTTTCCCCCCGCTGTGCCCCGCCCCCGTTTCGCCCCGCCCCCGTTTCGCCCCGCCCCCGGTGTGCCCCGCCCCCGTTTCGCCCTGTTGACCAAGGGGTTTGAGTCAGGATCCAGCACTGATCTGACGCAAACCCCTTGATCAACGCTCTGGGTGCCGGACGGTGGCGGTGGGTGCTGGTGGGGGTGGGGTGGGGGTGGTGGGGTTAGTTGTCGGTCTTGTTTCCGGGGTGGCCGTTGGGGCCGGGACCCCAGCCGCCGGGGAAGACGCCCGACTCGACCGCTTCGGTGATCGCGTCGGCCTGATCCTGGGTGAGCTTGCCCTCCTCGACCGCCGTGGCCAGCCGCTCCTTCAGCTTCGCCGCCCGGTCCTCGGGGGTGCCGCCGCGCTCACCCCGGCCGGGCCAGTCGCCCCGTTCGGGACGGTCGGCGGCCCGCTGCTCCCGCAGCTTCTCCAGGGCGGCGGTCACCTTGTCGGTCTCCACCCCCAACTCCTTCGCCAGGGACTCGGCGAACTCCGACCGGTGCTCGGCGTGCCGCTGCTCCCGGTCAGTGCCCGGGTCGGCGGTGGTACTGGTGTTCGGGGACGGGCTGGGGTCGTTCTGGGCGAACGCAACGGTCGGGGCCGCGATCCCCACCCCGAGGACGCCGGCCGCGGCCAGGCCCGCCAGGACGTGCTTCTTCGACATGCTGCGGGACATGAACTCCTCCGACTCTCGTTTCGACGCTCCGACTCTCGGTGGCGGTCGGACCGACCCACCGTCACCGACCGTCCTGGGCGCAACCCGTGCCGTCCCTGTCACCCACCTGAGAATCCCGCCCCGGTACGGCAGGCAGGCCGGTCGACGGGGCGCGGGTGGGTCAGGAGACGGCGGGGGCGACCGTCAGGGTGCCGGTGGAGGTGTCGAGGGTGGCGGGGGTGCCGAGGGGGACGGTGAGCTGGCCGTGGCCGTGACCGACCGGGAGCCCGCCGAGGACCGGTACGCCCAGGTCGCCGAGGCGCTCGGTCAGGACGTCGGCGACAGTGGTGTCCCATCCGTCGGTGCAGCGGGTGAACTGCCCCACCGCCACCCCGGCCACCCCGGACAGGGCCCCGCAGCGGCGCAGCTGGGTCACCATCCGGTCGATCTTGTACGGCGGCTCCTGAACGTCCTCGATCAGCAGGACCGCCCCGGTGAGGTCGGGGAGGTCCGGGGTGCCGACCGTGGCGGTCAGCAGGCAGAGGTTGCCGCCGAGGAGGGGGCCGGTGGCCCGACCGGGCACCCGGACCGGGCCGGTCTCGGCGTCCGGGTCGGCGGTGAGGGTCACCTCGGCGGTGGTGGTCAACGCGGCGTGCAGCGACTCCGCCGAACGCAGCGGGGTCCGCTCGTCCAGCCAGGCTGCCCCGGGGCCGTGCACGGTGGCCAGCCGGGCACCCCGCCAGAGCGCGAGTTGCAGGGCGGTGATGTCGGAGAACCCGGCCACCACCTTCGGGTCCCGCCGGACGGCGGCCATGTCGATCAGGTCGACGACCCGCTGCGCGCCGTACCCGCCCCGGATGGCGAGCACCCCCCGGACCGTGGGGTCGGTGAACGCGGTGTTCAGATCGGCGGCCCGGAGGGCGTCCGCGCCGGCCAGGTAGCCGTGCCGGGCGTACGCGTGGGGTGCGAGGACGGGCCGCAGCCCCCAGCCGGTGAGCAGCTCGATGCCCCGGGCGACCCGTTCGGGGCGGCTGGGCCCGGAGGGTGACACCAGCATCACCGTGTCCCCGGGGCGCAGCGCGGGTGGGCGTACCGCCGGAGTGGCGCAGTGATCGGCGGCGACCGGTCCGGTCGCGGCCGGGGCGGGGTGGTCCGGGCTCACAGCGGCCGAGCCTAGTCCGGCTGTCGGCCCGGAGAAGGCGAGAGGGGAACCCTTTTCTACCGCAGGCGTTAACAGGGGACCCTGCCGTGCCCGCGCAGGCGTCGACAGGGACCCCTTCCTCGCCCCGCGACGCGGGGTGAGGGGGAGTGGGGGGACCGGATAGCCTCGACGGTGTGGGAACCGCGTTGGTGATCGAGAACGACCCGAACGACGACCCCCGACGGCTGGGGGAGTGGCTGACCGAGGCCGGCCTCGACCTGCGGGTGGTGCGTCCGCACGCCGGCGACGACCTGCCCGCCGACCTGTCCGGGTACGTCGCCCTGGTGGTGCTCGGCGGCGAGCAGCAGGCGTATCCGGGGCCGGACGGCACGCCGGGGGCACCCTGGTTCCCGGCTGTCGAGGGGCTGCTGCGCAAGGCCGTCCGACACCGCGTACCCACTCTTGCCGTCTGCCTCGGCGCGCAGCTGCTGGCCGGTGCACACGCCGGGTCGGTCGAGCCCAGCCCGGCCGGGCCGGAGATCGGACCCGGTGTGGTCGGCAAGCGGGACGCCGCCGACGGTGACCCGCTGTTCCGGTACGTGCCGTTGATGCCCGACGTGCTCCAGTGGCACACCGACGAGATCACCGAACTGCCGCACGGGGCGACCCTCCTGGCCGCCTCGGCCCGCTATCCGTACCAGGCGTTCCGGATGGGGGACCGGGCCTGGGGGCTCCAGTTCCACATCGAGTGCGACACGGCGATGATCGCGACCTGGGCCGCCGCCGACTCGCAGCTCCTGGCCGACCTCGGGTACGACCCGGAGCTGGTGGTGGCCGCCTGCCACGAGGTGATGGTCGACGTGGAGGAGGTCTGGCAGCCGTTCGCCGCGCGGTTCGCCGCGCTGGCCCTCGGTGAACTGCCCGACGTGGCGGTGCGGCCCACCCTGCCGCTGCTCGGGCACTGAGCCGGCGATGAGCAGACCGAACACCAGGCTCGCTCGCTACGGTTTCGGCACCGCCGAGGGTGAGGACGTGACCCGGGCCGCCGAGCTGCTCGGCCCGGACGGGCTCGACCTGTGGCGTCCCGATGTGCAGGAGCCCGTCGACGAGCACGCCGCCGAGCTGCTGGCCGCGCTCTCCCGGGCCGCCGACCCGGATCTGGCCCTGCGTCAACTGCACCGCATCGTCGAGGCGGAGCGGCGGGCCGAGCCGGACGCGCCGTCGGCGGTCCTGACCGGGATGCGCGACGACCCGGGCCTGCGTCGCCGGGTGGTCGCGGTGTTGGGGGCCTCGTCGGCGCTCGGCGACCACCTGGTCGCCAACCCGGACCACTGGCGGGCGCTCTCCACCGCCGCCGACGGGCTCGCGCCGCCGGCCGACGGCCGCCTGGACCTCGCCCACGATCCCCGCCCCACCGGCCCGGCGGCGACCGGTCCGGCGGGGACCGCAGGCGCCACCGCGCCGTCGACCGGGGCGCAGCCGTCGACGACCGCCCCGTCGACCACCGTGCCGTCGACGGGGGAGCCGACCGACGGGGTGCGGGAGCCCGCCGTCGGGCGGGAACAACCCCGGGTCTCCGGGCACCGACGTGGCGGTCCGACCGGCAGCGGACCCCGCATCGCCGACCTGCGTCGGGCGTACCGCCTGGCCCTGCTGCGGATCGCGGCGGCCGACCTCACCGGCGGTCGGGCCCTCGACCAGACGATGGCGGCGCTCTCCGGGCTGGCCGACGCGACCCTCTCCGCCGCGTACGAGATCGCCGTCGACGAACTGCCCGAGGGGACGCCCCGCCCCCGGCTGGCCGTGGTGGCGATGGGCAAGTGCGGCGGGAACGAGCTGAACTACGTCTCCGACGTGGACGTCATCTTCGTCGCCGCCGACGACGCCGACCTGGCCGCCGGCACCACGGTCGCCACCCGGCTGATCCACGTGTGCGGGCTGGTGGCCTGGCCCGTCGACGCGGCGCTGCGCCCGGAGGGCAACCGGGGGCCGCTGGTGCGTACCCTCGCCAGCCATCTGGCGTACTACCAGCGCTGGGCCCGGACCTGGGAGTTCCAGGCACTGCTCAAGGCCCGGCCGGCCGCCGGGGACCTGCCGGTGGCCAGGGAGTGGCTCGACGCGCTCGCCCCGCTGGTCTGGCGGGCCGCCGAGCGGCCGGAGGCGGTCGAGGACGTCCGGTCCATGCGGAAGAAGATCATCGAGAACATCCCGCCCCGGGAACAGGAACGCGAGATCAAACGCGGTCCGGGGGGACTGCGTGACATCGAGTTCGCCGTACAGCTGCTGCAACTGGTGCACGGGCGCGGCGACGAGGCGCTGCGGGTGACCGGGACGATCCCGGCGTTGCGGGCGTTGGTCGCCGGCGGCTACGTCGGCCGCGCCGACGGGGAGGGCCTGCTGCGGGGATACCGGTTCCTGCGGACCGTGGAGCACCGGCTCCAGTTGCAGGGACTCCGCCGGACCCACACCGTCCCGACCGACCCGGGCGGGTTGCGCTGGCTCGCCGCCGCCCTGGACTACACGGCCGCCACCGGACGCAGCGCCGTCGAGGCGTTCCGCGCCGACTGGGTCGCCCACGCCACCGAGGTACGCCGACTGCACGCCAAGCTCCTCTACCGGCCCCTGCTGGAGGCGGTCGCCCGGGTCCCCGCCGACGGGTTGCGGCTCACCCCGGAGGCGGCCCGCCACCGGCTGGAGATCCTCGGCTTCGCCGACCCGGCCGGGGCCCTGCGTCACCTGGAGCGGCTCACCGGCGGCGTGAGCCGTACCGCAGCCATCCAACGGACCCTCCTGCCGGTGCTGCTCGGCGAGTTCGCCGACGCCCCCGAACCGGACCGGGGTCTGCTCAACTACCGCCAGGTCTCCGACAAACTCGGCAGCACCCCCTGGTACCTGCGGCTGCTGCGCGACTCCGGCCCGGTGGCCCGCCGACTGGCCCGGGTCCTGTCGCTGTCCCGGTACGCCACCGACCTGCTCTCCCGGGAGCCGGAGGCGCTGCGGCTGCTGGCCGAGGAGAGCGAACTCGCCCCCCGCACCCGGGAGGTCCTCTGCGAGGGGTTCGTCGCGGCGGCGGCCCGACACACCGACCCGGTCCAGGCCACCCACGCGGTCCGTGCCCTGCGCCGCCGGGAACTGGTCCGGCTCTCCTGCGCCGACGTGCTCAGCCGAGCCGACGGCATCGCCCCCCGGCCACCGCGCGCCGACGACGCCCCACGTCGCCCCGCCCCCCTGACCGACATCGTCGCCGTCGGCCGCGCCCTCGCCGCGGTCACCGACGCCACCCTCGCCGCCGCCCTGCGCATCGCCCAGGCCGCGAAGCCGGGACCACCCGGACTGCGGTTCGCGGTGATCGGGATGGGCCGCCTCGGCGGGTACGAGTCGAACTACCTCTCCGACGCCGACGTGCTCTTCGTCTACGACCGCCCCGCCGACGTCGAGGAGAGCACCGCCAGCGCCGCCGCCCACGCCGTCGCCGAGGAGCTGCGCCGCCTGCTCGGGATGCCCGCCCCCGACCCTGCGCTGGGGGTCGACGCCGACCTGCGTCCCGAGGGCCGACAGGGCCCCCTGGTCCGCAGTCTCGCCGCCTACTCGTCGTACTACGCCCGCTGGTCGAAGGTGTGGGAGGCGCAGGCCCTGCTGCGGGCCCGGTTCGTCTGCGGCGACGCCGACCTGGGGGCCGAGTTCGAGCGGATGGTCGACCCGGTGCGCTACCCCGACGGCGGGCTCACCCGGGAGCAGGTGGTCGAGATCCGGCGGATCAAGGCCCGGGTGGAGCAGGAACGGCTGCCCCGGGGCGCCGACCCGGCCACCCACACCAAACTCGGCCGGGGTGGACTCGCCGACGTCGAGTGGGCCGTCCAACTCCTCCAGCTCCGGCACGCCGGGGCCGACCCGTCCCTGCGGGGGACCCGTACCCTCGACGCCCTGGCCGCCGCCCGCGACGCCGGCCTCGTCGACGAGGCCGACGCCACCGCGATGGCCGACGGGTGGACCCTGGCCGCGCAGGTCCGCAACGCCCTCATGCTGGTCCGGGGCCGCGACGGCGACCAACTCCCCCGGCACGGCGTGGAGCTGGCCGGGGTGACCCGCATCCTGGGTCGGGACGACCCGGGCGAGTTCCTCGACGAGTACCTGCGCACCGCCCGCCGCTGCCGCACCGCCATGCAACACGTGATGCAAGGATGAGGGGGCAGTCAGAAAACCCTGCGTTGACCGTGGGGTCCGCCGCCGCTACGGCGGCGCTGCTGGGGGTGGCGTTCCTGCTCGCCCCGCCAATGGGCACCGATCTGGCTGCCCAGGTGGCCCGGGCCGACTTCGTCGACCGGTACGGCTCCACTCCGGTCGACCTCGGTTGGTACGGCGGGGTCAACCAGCACGGCTACAGTCTCTTCACCGCTTGGTTGGGCGCGCAGGTCGGGGTACCTCTGCTCGGAGGGATCGCGGCGGTCGGCGCGGCGGCAGCGTTCGGGTGGCTGCTGGTGCGTCACCGAGCCCGCCGGCCTCTTCTCGGCGGCGTGCTCGGTGCAACGGTGCTGGTCGGCAACCTGGTCAGTGGTCGGGTGACCTTCGCCGTCGGGTTGGCCCTCGGCCTCCTGGCGCTCTGCGCAGTGTGCCTGCAGCGTCCCGGGCGGATGCCGCGACTGGCCCTGGCGGCGGTCCTGGCCGCCGCCGCCACCTGGGCCAGTCCGGTCGCCGGGCTGTTCACAGGGCTCGCCGGGGGCGCATTGCTCCTGTCCGGCCTGCGCCGGGAATCGGGCGGGCCGGGACGACGCCTACCGGGAGGATGGCAGGTCGACCGTCCACTCGCCGAGAGCCTGGTGCTCTGCCTGGCGCCCGCCCTCGCGCTGGCCCCGATGGCGCTGCTGTTCGGCAACGGCGGCACGCAGCCCTACTCGCCTGAGTCGATGAAGATCAACGTGGCGGTAGCGGTGGTGGTCTTCTTCCTGCTGCCCCGACGACGTCGGGCGCTGCGCGTGGGCGCGGTCCTCACCATCTTCCTCCTGATGGGTGCCTACTACCTGCCCAGCCCGATCGGCTCCAACGCGCTGCGACTGTCGATGCTGTTCGGGATTCCGCTGGTCGCCGCCTTCGCCGCCCTGCCCCGAACCGTCCTGGCCGGGGTGCTGGCGGCGCTGTTCTGGTGGCAGCCCCCGGTGATGCTCGACGACCTGGGTCGGGCCGGTTCGCCGGAGACCACGGCCGCGTTCCACCGTTCGCTCGCCGACGAACTGTCCCGAAGGCAGCCCGTCGGCCGGGTTGAAGTGGTGCCGCTGCGCGACCACTGGGAGTCGGCGTACCTGCCACCGCAGGTGCCGCTGGCCCGAGGGTGGGAACGGCAGGTGGACACCGCCCGCAACGCCCTGTTCTACGAGGGGACCCTCACCCCCGACCGGTACGCCGAGTGGCTGCGCGCCCGGGCGGTCAGCTATGTGGCACTGGCCCCCGACGCCCCGCTAGACCGGTGGGGGCGGGCCGAGGCGGCGCTGATCGAGACCGGGCTGCCGTACCTACGTGAGGTGTGGCGCAACGACACTTGGCGGTTGTACGTGGTGACCGATCCGACTCCCCTAGTCGCCGCGCCCGGTCGGCTGCTCCACTCCGACCAGTCCGCGATCCGGTTCGCGGTGGACACCCCGGGCCCCGTGCAGATCCGGGTCCGGTGGTCGCGCTGGCTGACCCTGACCGGCCCGCAGGGCTGCGTCATGGCAGAGGGGGACAACGTCACGGTCCGGGCCGAGGCGGCCGGGGAATACCGGCTCGGCAGCTCGCTGCGCCCCTCCGGCCACTGCTGACCGGGTGTGACCGTCGGCGCGGCGGGTGACGCCGCCGCTGCGCCGGTCCGGCGGTGCTGGCAGCATGTTCGAGTGCCTCACCACCTCGTGCGCTGGACCGGCTTCGCCGGTTCCCTCCTGCTCGCCGTGTCGGCGTACCTCGGCGGTGCGTTCCCCTCGGCACCCCTGCGAAGCTCCCCGGTCTCCATCTGGCAGAGCCGGTACGGGCCGATCGTCCTCGTCGCCTGGCTGGTCGGCACCGGCCTGATGGCCTGGGCGTGGTGGTCGCTGCGCAACCGGGAGTTGAAGCCCCGATGGGTGCTGGTCACCGCCGGGCTGTGGTTGTTGCCGCTGCTGGTGGCCCCGCCCTTCGGCACCCGGGACGTGTACGCCTACGCCTGCCAGGGGGCCAGCTTCGTCAACGGGATCAGCCCGTACGAGCAGGGGGTCTCCGCTCTGCCCTGTCCCTGGCTGGACACCGTCTCCTACATCTGGCGGGACACCCCCGCCCCGTACGGGCCGCTGTTCGTCCTGATGGCCGGGGCGGTGGTCGGGATCACCGACTCGTTGACCGCCAGCATCGTGGCGTTCCGGATCATCTGCCTGCTCGGGGTGGTGGCCACCGCGTACGCAGTGCCGCCGCTGGCCCGCCGGTGCGGCGTACCCGTGGGGCGGGCGCTCTGGCTGGTGCTGGCCTGCCCCCTGGTCGCCATCCACCTGGTCGGCGGCCCACACAACGACTCCCTGATGATCGCCCCCCTGGTGGGCGGCCTGGCGGTGGTGGCCAGCCACCCCGGGCGTCGGTGGCCGCTGCTCGGCGGCGGGGTGCTGCTCGGGGTGGCCGTGGCGGTGAAGGTCACCTCGGTGGTGGTGGTGCCGTTCGCCGTCCTCGCGGCGGTCGTCGGTCCGATCACCGTCCGGGCGCTGTTGCGCCACGGGAGCTGGGTCCTCGGCGGGGCGACCCTGACGATGGTCGGGATCACCTTCGCCGGTGGGCTGGACTTCGGCTGGATCGGCGGGTTGACCACCGGTGGGGCCGCCGTCGCCTGGACCTCGCCCCCGACCGCGGTCGGGCAGACCGTCAACTCTGTCGCCCAGCTCTTCGGGGCGAGCATCGAGGCCATCCCGGCGGCCCGGGGGGTCGGCGTGGTCGTGTTGGCTGCGGTGCTGGTGTGGATGTGGTTCCGGGCCTGGCACCAGGACCCGCTGCGCTACGCCGGGCTGGCCCTGGCCGTCACCGTGGCGCTGGCCTCGGTGGTGCACCCCTGGTACTGGACCTGGCCGCTCGCGGTGATCGCCGCCACCACCGTCAGGTCGAACTGGGCGGCCCTGGTGGCGCTGGTCAGTCTCTTCATGATCCTGCCCGACGGGGTGGGCCTGGCCCGGTACACCAAGATTCCCGGGGCCCCGCTGATGACCCTGCTGCTGGTCTTCGGTGCGGTCGCCCTGGTCCGGATGTTCCGGGCCGAGGACCGGCTCCGGGCCGAGCAGGTCACCCGGTCCTGACCCGGCGTACCACCACCCGGTGGTCGACCAGGGTGAACGGCTGCCCGTCCGGGCCGGTCGTCTCCCGGCGGGGGGCGTCCACCCGTTCGGTGACCCATTCGCCCGGGGCCAGGTCGAGGACGGCCAGGGTCTCCTCCGGGGTGGGGAAGACCAGGTCGGGGTGGGCCTGGCGGGCCTGCGGCGGAACCTCGCCGTGCTCGACGATCACCAGCCGGCCGCCGGGGGCCACCGCCCGTGCGGCGGCACGCAGCACCTCCTCCCGGGGGAACTCCAGCCGGGACTGGAGGAACTGGGCGCTGACCAGGTCGAACTCTCCCGGGGGGAAGGTCCGGGTCAGGTCGTGTCGGTGGAACTCGATCCGGTCGGTCACCCCGGCCCGGTCGGCCTCGGCCGCCGACCGGTCCAACGCCGTCGCCGACACGTCGACGGCCGTCACCCGCCACCCCTGCCGGGCCAGCCAGATCGCGTCGCCGCCCTCCCCGCAGCCGAGGTCCAGGGCGCTACCCGGGGGCAGCCCGGTGACCTCCTCGACCAGACGAGCGTTGGGTCGCCCGCTCCACTGCCGTTCCTTCTCGGCGTAGAGCGCGTCCCAGTGCCGCGCGGTCTCCGGGTCGATCGACTCCACCCCGCCGCCGTGGCCTGCGTCCGACATCTCTGTTCTCCCTTGGGTCCAGGTCTTCTCCGAACACTGCGGATCCTGCTCCCAGGCCCCGGAGACCGACAAATAATGTTGCCGGGATGGCAAAGTCATGGGGTGATCGAGAACGGGCCGCCGCCGTGGACGAGCCGGTGACCCGGCCCGGTCCGCCGCCGGTCCGCCACGCCGGGGTCGCCCGGGTGGCGGGTCTGGTCGGGGCGGTCCTGCTCACCGTCGCAGGGTGGCTCGGCGGGGCGTTGCCGGGGACTGCGGCGGACCAGGGGGCCGGGTGGGAGGCGGTCGCTGCCTGGGCAATCGGTACGACAGTGATGGTGGGGGCCTGGTGGGCGCTGCGCGCCGGAGCGCCGTCGACCGGGTGGGCGTACCGGACCGCCGGGCTCTGGCTCCTGCCGCTGCTGGCCGCGCCCCCGCTGGGCAGCCGGGACGTCTACTCGTACGCCTGCCAGGGCTGGGCGTACGCCGCCGGACACGACCCGTACGCGGTGGGGGTGGCGGCGGCCGGGTGCCCGTGGCTCGACTCGGTCGCTCCGCTCTGGCGGGACACCCCCGCCCCGTACGGTCCGGTCTTCCTGCTGATCTCGGCGCTGGCGGCCACCCTCGGCGGTGGCCTGGTCGGCACCCTGGTTCTGCTGCGGCTGTTCGCCGTGGGTGGGGTACTGCTGGCCGCGCTCTGCCTGCCCGGCCTGGCCCGGGCCGCCGGGGTGCCCACCCGCCGGGCGGCCTGGCTGGCGCTGGCCACCCCCCTCGTCGGGGTCCACCTGGTGGCCGGGGCGCACAACGACGCCCTCCTCGTCGGGCTGCTCCTGCTCGGGCTGCTGGTCCTCGTCCGCCACCCCGGCAAGCCGCGCCCCCTGCTGGTCGCCGGGGTGGTGCTCGGGCTGGCTGTGGCGGTCAAGGCGACCGCCCTGGTGGTCCTCCCGTTCGCCGCCCTCGCCGCCGTACTGGGCCGCTACACGGTCCGGGCGCTGCTGCGCGACGCCGGGTGGCTAGCCGCCGGAGTCCTCGCCACCCTGGGCGTCACCTCGCTGGTGTCCGGGCTCGGCCTCGGGTGGGTGCCCGCGCTGACCCGTACCGGAGACTCCGAGCAGTGGACCTCCCCACCGACGGCGGTGGGCTTCGTGATCGACTACGGCCTGGAATCGGTAGGCCGGACCGCCGGGGCGGTCCCGGTGACCCGGTTCGTCGCATTGCTGCTACTCGCCGCCGTCGTCGCGGGGCTCTGGTGGTGGGCCTGGCGGTCCCTGCGACGGTTGGGCGGGGTCCGGCAGCGCGTCCACCGCCTGACCGCCGCCCGGATCCGGGTGTCCCTGCTCGGGGCGGGCCTGGCCCTCGCCGCCACCGTCGCCCTCGCCCCGGTCTTCTACCCCTGGTACGCCACCTGGCCGCTGGCGGTCCTCGCGGTGGTGGCGACCCGGACCACCTGGTTCGTCCTACCCGGCGCGTTGGCCTGCTTCCTCACCCTGCCCGACGGCACCAGCCTGGCCCGGTTCGCCAAGGCCCCCGGCGCGATCGTGATGACCGCGTCGGTGCTGGTGGTGGCGTTCTGGGCGGCCCGCCAGGTCCACCGCATCCGCCGGTCCCGGCGGCCTGCGTCGTGACCCGGCGGCCCGGGTCGTCGCGAGAGATGTCGTCTGTGCTCACAAGCCCTGTCGTCGGTGCTCGCGGGGCATGTCGTCCGCTACTCGCGGACCTGTCGTCCGCTACTCGCGGACAGGGTCGTCCGATGCTCGCAAGGCATTCCGTCCTTCCCCGCCAACATGTCGTCCGCGCTCACTGTGGAGCTGCCCTCACGAACGGGGCGGCCCTGATACCCCCCCGCAGCCGGCTCGGACCGAAGGTCCGGTGCGCGAACTGGCGAGGTGCGAAGGCTCGGGCGGACCGGTGTCGGGTCTTCGGTCCGTTGGCCCGGGCGGCACCAGGGCAGGTCCTCGGTCTGCCGGATCGCGGGGATGAGGGCCGGTTCGGAGGCAGTGCGGCCGGCGGTGGGCTAGCCTGGCCGCAGCGTCGCGTGCCGGTGGCAGGCAGTGCCAGGCATGGAGGCGCCGAATCAGAAGGAGCACGACGATGACGACGTCGTTCCCTTCGCCCTCGTATGGCTGAGGGCGAGCGGGCCAGGCTGGTCGCCTGGAGCAGTGAACTACGCACCGTCCACGAACGGTTGCGCGAAGCCCTCCAGGTCACCCGGGAGGCGTTGCGAAGTGGTGCGGCAGCCGAGCCGGCCACCCGTGATCTGCTGCTGTTCTGTCACGGGTTCTGTGCCGCGCTGACCGGACACCACGAGGGCGAGGACCGCCACCTGTTCCCGGCGATCGCTGCGGCCCACCCCGAACTGGTCGGGACGCTGCGGCAGCTGGAACAGGACCACTCGATGATCGCGTACCTGCTCTCGGGTATGCAGAAGGCCGTGGAGCGGGCCGCGACCCCGGTCGAGATCGACGGTCACCTCGAGGGGATCGCCGCGATCATGGAGAGCCATTTCCGGTACGAGGAGCGCCGGCTCCTGGCCGTACTGGATCGACTCGCCCTGGACGCGGACCCGCGAGACGTCCTGGGGCCGCTGTGACCGACCCCTCGGTGTGACCGACCCCGACCCCTCGGTGTGACCCGGACACGGAGCAGGCCCCCAGGAGATCCTGGGGGCCTGCTCCGGTACGGACCGCTCAGCAGTCGAAGTACATCGCGAACTCGTGCGGGGTCGGGCGCAGGCGGACCGGGTCCACCTCGTTGGCCCGCTTCCAGTCGACCCAGGTGGAGATCAGGTCGGGGGTGAAGACCCCACCGTCGAGCAGGTAGTCGTGGTCGGCCTCCAGCGAGTCGAGCACGGCGGGCAGCGAGCCCGGCACCTGCTTGACGTCGCCCCACTCCTCCGGCGGGAGGTCGTACAGGTCCTTGTCGATCGGCGCCGGCGGCTCGATCTTGCTCTTGATGCCGTCCAGACCGGCCATCATCATCGCCGAGAAGGCGAGGTAGACGTTCGCCGACGGGTCCGGCACGCGGAACTCGACCCGCTTGGCCTTCGGGTTGCTCCCGGTGACCGGGATCCGGGTGCAGGCGGACCGGTTGCGCTGCGAGTAGACCAGGTTGACCGGCGCCTCGAAGCCCGGCACCAGACGACGGTACGAGTTGACCGTCGGGTTGGTGAAGGCCAGCAGCGACGGGGCGTGGTGCAGCAGACCACCGATGTACCAGCGGGCGGTGTCCGACAGGCCGGCGTACCCGGTCTCGTCGTAGAACAGCGGCTCGCCGTTGAGCCAGAGGCTCTGGTGGGTGTGCATGCCCGACCCGTTGTCACCGAAGAGCGGCTTCGGCATGAAGGTCGCGGTCTTGCCGTTCGCCCAGGCCTCGTTCTTCACGATGTACTTGAAGAGCTGGAGCTGGTCGGCGGCGTGCAGCAGGGTCGAGAACTTGTAGTTGATCTCGCCCTGGCCGGCGGTGCCGACCTCGTGGTGCGAACGCTCCACGGTGAAACCGGTGTCGACGAGCCGCCGCACGATGCTGTCGCGCAGGTCGGCGTAGTGGTCGACCGGCGGCACCGGGAAGTAGCCGCCCTTGTACGGGGTCTTGTAGCCGCGGTTGCCACCGACCTCTTCGCGGCCGGTGTTCCAGGCGCCCTCGATCGAGTCGATGTAGTAGAACGACTGGTGCGCGGACGTCTCGTGGCGGATCGAGTCGAAGATGTAGAACTCCGCCTCGGCACCGAAGTACGCGGTGTCGGCGATCCCACTGGCCGCGAGGTAGGCCTCGGCCTTCTTCGCCACGTTACGCGGGTCCCGGGAGTACGCCTCGCGGGTGAACGGGTCGTGGATGAAGAAGTTCAGCGCGAGGGTCTTCTGCGCGCGGAAGGGGTCGATGAAGGCGGAGGCGACGTCCGGGAGCAGGAGCATGTCCGACTCGTGGATCGCCTGGAAGCCGCGGATCGACGAACCGTCGAACGCGAGGCCGTCAGTGAAGAGGTCGTCGTTGACCGACTCGACCGGCAGGTTGAAGTGCTGCATCACGCCGGGCAGGTCACAGAACCGAACGTCGACGAACTTCACGTCCTCGTTCTTGAGGTACCGCAGGAGTTCCTCGGGGTTGGCGAACACACATCCTCCTGGCACTACACGGGGCTTGGCGTCCTGGCGACGGTATGACTGTGCGGTTGCCCGACCATGTCTTGAGTGTTTCTGCCGTGTTACGTCGCTCGCGCACGGTCATCTGCGCCGCTCAGGCGCCGTGGCTTGTCCGTTCCGACGATACCGGTCCCGACCTGGGGCCGCGCCACGACGCCCAGAAGGTTGACCGGTCCGCCACCCGGCTACCCTTGGTCGCTGTGATCTCGCCGCAGCCGTCAGCGTCGTCCGGGGCGGACCAGTCCGCCGTACCGTCCCTCGGTCGCCGGTTCGGTGCTCTGATGATCGACTGGATCCTCTGCCTGCTGGTCTCGTACCTGTTCGCCGATCCCACCCGGGACGCCTGGTCGACAGTCGCCGTCCTGATCGTCGAGTACGGCTTCTTCCTGGGTCTGTTCGGGCAGACCCCGGGCATGTACATCTGCCGGATCGCCTGCGTCTCGTACCCCGACGGGGGTCGGATCGGCATCCCCCGGGCGCTGCTGCGGGGTGCCCTGCTCGCCCTGGTCGTGCCCGCCCTGCTGATGGACGCCGAGCGTCGTGGCCTGCACGACCGCCTCACCCGTTCGGTGATCGTCCCCGCCCCCCGCCGCGCCTGAGCCGGATCGCCCCCCGGCCGCCCCTCGGCCGGATGGCTTCCCGGCCGCATCTCGGCCGGAACGCTCCCTGGCCGCACCTGAGGGGACCGGCCCCGGCCCGGCCGAGGGGGCGTACGCGAAAGCCGGGTCCGTCGGCGACGGACCCGGCTGCGGTGGTGCCGGTCGCGGGGGTCAGCGGCCCCGGGACTGGCGGAACGCACCCTTGGGCGGGCGCATGTTCTTCGGGATCGCGCCCTTGGGCAGCTGCGGGCGGGCGGTGAGCGCCTTGAGCCGCTTGTCGAGGGCGTTGACGTCCTTCCCGCTGAGCGTGCGCGGCAGCCGCATCAGGGTCATCCGCAGCTTCCGGATCGGCAGTTCGCCCTCGTCCTGACCGATCAGGTAGTCGTGCAGGGGGGCGCTGCCGATCACCTTGGCCAGCCGCCGCTTCTCCTGCCCGAGCAGGCCGCGTACCCGCTGGGGGTTGCCCTCGGCGAGCAGGATCACCCCGGGCTTGCCGATGACCAGGTGGACCATGTCCATCTGGGTGGTGGAGCTGACCGCGGGGGTGACCCGCCAGTCACCCCGCATGTTCTCCATGATCTGCGCTGCAGCGCCGGGCTGTCCCTCGGCGGCGTTCATCATCGCCGCGTTGGACCGCAGGTTGAGCACGATCAGCACGGCGAGCAGGGTGAGCAGGATGCCCAGCGGCAGCCAGAGCCAGCCCCAGAGGATCACCGCGACCACGGTGAGCGCGAGCGGGATCAGGATCGCACCGGCCACCAACGGGGCGAACCAGCGGTCCTGTTTGGCGGTGAACCGGAACACCATCCCGATCTGCTTCAGCCGCTGGCCGAACGAGACCTTCTCCTGCGGGGGCTTTGCCATGCGGCTGAGTCTAATGGGCGGGCTGCAAGCCGTTGCCCCGTGCCCGGGGGTACCGCGACCGGCCCGGCCTCCGGTGTCCGGGAGAGGGGAACCCCTCGTGACCGCAGGCGTCGAAGGGGGTCAGGCGGCGGCGCGGCGGGGGAACACGGGAGCTGCCCGACCGGTGCCGTGCCGGCCGTCCCCGGGCCGGGAACGCCCGTCGTCGGACTGCCCCCCGCCCTCCTCGTGGTACTCCTCCTCGACGTTGACCGCCCACACGTCGTGGGTCGTGCCGTCGACGATGTTCGCGGCGGTGAGCATCGCGGTGAGCATGGAGTGGTCCTGGTTGTTGTACCTGTGCATCCCGTTGCGGCCGACCGGGTGCACGTTCGGCACCGCCTCGGCCAGCCACCGACGGATGATGTCGAGTGCCTGCTCGTACCCCTCGTCGTAGACGGGGTAGGCCTTCGGCATCCGGACCACGTACCCGTCGCCGACCACCTCCGGGTCGACGAGGCCGAGCCGCCCCAGCTCGGCGGTGCCCAGGGCGACCAGGTCGGCGTCGTCGGCGCTCCACAGGTCGTCCCCGACGTTGACGAAGTACTCCAGGCCCAGGCAGGTGTAGCCGTCCCGGACCAGGTACGGCGACCAGGCACCGAAGTTCTGGATCCGGCCGACCCGTACCCCCGGGGTGTGCACGTAGATCCAGTTGTCGGGGAACCCGGCGTCGGCCGGCACCACCAGGGCGACGGTGAGGAAGTCCCGGTGGCGCAGTGCGTCGGCGGCGGCGCGTACCTGCGGTGGGGCCGGCGGATCCATGGCCCGGACCAGGTCGGAGATGGGCATGCTGGAGACGACGTGGTCGGCGGTGATCCGCCGGTCGCCGTCCGGGCCGGAGACGGTCACCGCCACCGCCCGCCCGTCGGCCCGGTGCACCCGGCTGGCCCAGGTGTTCATGGTGACCACCCCACCGGCGTCGACGACCCGCTCGGTGCAGCGTTCCCACATCATGCCCGGGCCGTACTTCGGGTACTGGAACTCCTCGATCAGGCTGGTGATCGCGGTGGGGTCCCGGCGGGGGAGCAGGGCGTTGCGGACCGCACCGGCCAACGACAGGTTCTTGATCCGCTGTGCCGCCCAGTCGGCCTGCAACCGGGTCGCCGGCATCCCCCAGACCTTCTCGGTGTACGTCTTGAAGAACATCCGGTACAGCCGGGTGCCGAAACGGGCCGACACCCACCCCTCGAAGTGGCTCTGGTCGGCCGGGGGACGGACCCGGGACCACAGGTACGACCCGACGCACCGGACCGCCTCGACGACGCCGAGGTTGCGCAGCGCGTTACCGGCCCGCAGTGGGTAGTCGAACAGCCGTCCCCGGTAGTGGATGCGACTCATCCGGGGACGCAGCAGGAAGTCCTCGTCCGGCAGGATCTCGTGCCAGAACGCCTCGACCTGTGGAACCTTGGTGAAGAATCGGTGTCCGCCGATGTCGAAGCGCCACCCGTCGCGCTCGACGGTGCGGCTGATCCCGCCCACCACGTCGTCGGACTCGACGACCTCGACTGTGGTTCCGCGCCGGGTCAGCTCGTACGCGGCGGTGAGACCGGCCGGGCCGGCCCCGATGACGACGGTGTGTGTCGAGGGCATGACTAAATTCATCATCTTCGAAACATCCTGGCAACCGTCCGATCGGACAGTGGGATGATCTGCGGCCCCCGGAGCTGGTCGGGCGCGCCACGACGGTCGAGGATTCCCCTCGACCGCCGTGGGTGCGACGCTCAGACCGAGGTGCTCTCCCGCGCCTGCAACGCCTGCTTGTACAGCCGTCCGGCCCGGTACGACGAACGCACCAACGGTCCGCTCATCACCCCGGCGAAGCCGATCTCCTCGGCCTCCTCGCGCAGCTCGACGAACTCCTCCGGCTTGACCCACCGCTCGACGGGGTGGTGCCGAGGGGTCGGGCGGAGGTACTGGGTGACGGTGATCAGCTCGCATCCGGCGTCGTGCAGGTCCTGCAACGCCTGGGAGATCTCGGACCGCTCCTCGCCCATCCCCAGGATCAGGTTGCTCTTGGTGACCAGCCCGGCGGCCCGGGCCTGCCGGATCACGTCCAGGGACCGCTCGTAGCGGAACGCCGGGCGGATCCGCTTGAAGATCCGGGGAACCGTCTCGACGTTGTGGGCGAGCACCTCGGGGCGGGACCCGAAGACCTCGGCGAGCTGCTCGGGCACCGCGTTGAAGTCGGGGATCAGCAGCTCCACCCCGCAGCCGGAGCGCAGGGCGTGGATCTGCCGGACCGTCTCGGCGTACAGCCAGGCACCGCCGTCGGGCAGGTCGTCGCGGGCGACACCGGTGATGGTGGCGTACCGCAGCCCCATCGACGACACCGACTCGGCGACCCGGCGCGGCTCGTCGGCGTCGAACTCGGCCGGCTTGCCGGTGTCGATCTGGCAGAAGTCGCACCGGCGGGTGCACTGGTCACCCCCGATGAGGAAGGTCGCCTCCCGGTCCTCCCAACACTCGTAGATGTTGGGACAGCCGGCCTCCTGGCAGACGGTGTGCAGGCCCTCCCGGGACACCAGGCCGCGCAGCTCGGTGTACTCCGGCCCCATCTTGGCCTTGACCTTGATCCATGGTGGCTTACGTTCGATCGGCGTCTCTGCGTTGCGGGCCTCGATACGCAGCAGGCGTCGCCCCTCCGGTGCCACCGTCGTGGGGCGGCTGGCCTGCTGGGTCGTCGGCGTGGTGTGCTCGATCGTCACGAAACCGAGCCTACGCCGGTCGGTGCCGGTCGATGAACGTCGGGCGACGCCCGTCACCCCGCAGTCTCTGTGACACCAGACACCCCGGGCGTCGGCGGACCGGTCAGACGGCGAGGAGGGTGGGCAGGTGCCGCTCGGCCACCGGGAGCACGTCGGCGACGGTGACCGGGCGGCCCACCTCCGCGCTGATCGAGGTCACCCCGGCGTCGCGGATCCCGCAGGGCACGATCCGGTCGAAGTACGTCAGGTCGCAGTCACAGTTGATCGAGAAGCCGTGCAGGGTGACCCCCCGGGCCACCCGGATGCCGATCGCTGCCACCTTGCGGGCCGGTCCCCGGTCGTCGGCCGGCACCCAGACCCCGCTGCGCCCCTCGATCCGCTCGGTGGCCAGCCCGAACTCCGCGCAGACGTCGATCAGGAACTGCTCGGTACGCCGTACGTAGGCGACCACGTCCACCGGGTCGGGCAACCGCAGGATCGGGTACCCGACGAGCTGCCCCGGACCGTGCCAGGTGATCTTGCCGCCCCGGTCCACGTCGACGACGGGGGTGCCGTCGGACGGCCGGTCCCACGGCTCGGTCCGCTTGCCGGCGGTGTAGACGCTCTCGTGCTCCAGCAACAGGACGGTGTCCGGGGCGTCGCCGGCCACCACCGACTCGTGCAGCCGACGCTGCTCGTCCCAGGCGGCCAGGTAGTCGAGCATCCCGGCGCGGACGGCCGTCAGGCCGGAGGTCGTTGCGGTCACGTCGCCAAGCCTAGTCCGCCACCGGGGCGGGGCCGCCGGTGAGCCGCCTCACGCCGGGACCTGCCAGAGCCAGACGTCGTCGACCCGCTGCGGCTCGCCGAGCAGTGCGGTGGCGGTCCGGCGCAGCGCCTCCACGTCGATCGGGTACTTCGCGCCGTGCACCCGGTCGGGGAGGACCACCACCTCCACCCCCCAGTACCGCAGGTCGGCCCGGGACAGGTCGACGCTGCCCTGCGTGATGATCGGCACCAGACCGGTCCGTCCGGCCTGCTCCATCAGGGTGTCGAAGGTCCGCGGGACCGGACCGATCCGCCCCCGGCCGTCCGGTCCGCCGGGGCCGAGGAAGAAGCCCGAGGGCAGGGCGAACTCCCCCTGCCGGTGGGAGAGGGCGTACGCCTGCCAGCGCTGCCCGTCCGGGGTCACGTCCAGGGTCAGCGGCACCGGGGTCAGCGCCCCGCCCGGGGAGACGTACTCCCGCCACGTGCCGGCGGTGACGAACCTCGGGATCGGCTCCCGCTCGACAGTCAGCAGCGGTACGGGCACCAGTGGGACCAGGGCCACCGCGAGGGCCACCGCCCAGGCGGGACGGGTCCACCGGTGTCGGGTCGGGCGGGTGCGTACCTCGTCGACCAGGTACGCCAGGAGCACCCCGATCACCGGGGCGACCACCAGGGCCAGCCGGGACGGCAGCGCGGCGTTGACCACCGGGAGCGCACCGAGCAGGTCGAAGGGGAGTGGTACGTCGTACCGGTGGCCGTTCCACTTCACCTGCGGCCCCCAGGACAGGACGGCGAAGACCACAGCGGTGACGCCCAGGGCGGTCAGGGTGGCCCGACGGGTCGGCCCCGCCCACCGCCACAGCGCCACGAAGCAGACCACAGTGAGCACCAGCAGCGGCACCCCGAAGAAGGAGTTCTCCTCGGTGGGGTTGGGGGCCAGCGAGGTGTCCCACCCGGCGGCCCCGGCCAGCGACCGCTGCGGGTACGCCCCGAAGGCGGCGATGTCCTCGGCGTGCACGACGGGGTCGAACCCGGTGCCGTGGAACCGTTGCGGCCCGGCGAAGTGCAGCCAGAGCGGGTACGCCAGCAGCGCCCCGGCGGTGACGGTGGTGATGCCCAGTCCCCGCAGGAAGGTGGGCAGCGCCGCCCGGGCCGTCGCCCGACGGGCCGGGTGCAGCGCCCACACCGGTACGAAGACCCCCAGCGCCAGGGCGGTGAAGAAGAGCCCTTCGGCGGCGATGGAGAAGGCTACCGCCACCGTGACGCCGAACAGGATCCCGTTCCGTAGCAGGTGCTCCGGGCGGCGCAGGGCGAACAGCCGCCAGATCAGCAACGGCACCAGCCACCCGGCGGTCCAGTTCAGGTGGGCGTTGGCGTGCGAGACCATGCCGGGGGAGAAGGCCACGAACAGCGCGCCCACCCCGGCGGCCAGCCGGTTGTCCACCAGGCTCCGGGAGAGCAGGAGGTACCAGGCCAGCGCGGTGGCGGCGAGGTTCAGGGTGAGGATCACCAGGAACGTGGCGGGTGGCCCGATCGTGTACGTCAACGGGGCGAAGAGCACCGCGTACACCGTGATCGAGGTGTTGACCGCGAGGTTGACCCCGTCCGGGACGTTGAGCAGGTACGTGAAGAACGGGTTCTCCCCGTGGGTGACGGCGTGCCCGCCGAAGGCCAGCAGCCATTCGAACAGCGCCTGGTCGCTGGAGTTCACAGTGATCGCCCGGGTGTCCGGGCTGCGCCACAGCCCGCTCGTCACCCAACCGGCCAGGGCCAGTGCGACGAGGATCACCACCACGTCCGCCCGCCACCGTGGGCGGGTGGCGGGCGGCGGGGACGGGTCGTTGACCTGTGACGGGGAGGTCGGCACGGAGCGGACGTTACCAACCGGACCTGGACACCCCGGTCAGACCCGGCCGTACGGGCGGGCTCTCAGTCGTGCAGGGCGGCGTGCAGGGCGCCGGGAAGGTCCGGGTGGCGGTAGTCGAATCCGGCACCGCTCAACACCCCGGGCAGTACCCGGGCGCTGGTCAACGCCTCCTGGGCGAACCCGCCGAGGGCGATCTTCAGCGCCACCGCCGGGATCGGGATGATCGCCGGGCGGTGCAGTTGGCGGGCCAGCTCCTTGGTGAAGTCGGCGTTGGTGACCGGAGCCGGACCGACCCCGTTGACCGGCCCGGCGAGGTCGTCCCGGTCGAGCAGGAACGTCACGACGGACAACCAGTCCGTCATGGCGATCCAGGGCAGCCACTGTCGGCCACTGCCCAACCGGCCGGCGATCCCCAGCTTGAACGGCAGCAGTTGCGGCTTGAGCAGGCCACCGTCGCGGTGCAGGGGCAACCCGGTCCGGAGCCGGACCACCCGTACCCCGGCGTCCTCGGCGGGTCGGGTCGCGGCCTCCCACACCCGGCAGACGTCGGCCAGGAAACCGTCACCGGCCGGGGCGTCCTCCTCGACGACCCGGTCCCCGGTGTTGCCGTACCACCCGACGGCGGACGCGTTGACCAGGACCTTCGGCCGGTCGGTGACGGGCAGCCCGGCGATGGTGGAGGCCAGGGTGCCGGTGGTGTCGACCCGGCTGGTCCGGATGACCCGCCGGTAGTCGTCGGTCCACCGCCGGTCACCGACGCCCGCCCCGGACAGGTTGACGACCGCGTCGGCCCCGGCGACGAGCGACGGGTCGAGCTGTCCCCCGGACGGGTTCCACCGCTGTTCGTCGGCGGACCGGGAGGGCCGCCTCACCAGTCGGGTGACCTGGTGCCCGTCGGCGGTGAACCGGTCGGCGAGCCGGGTGCCGAGAAAGCCGGACGCGCCGGCCATGAGGATCCGCATACCCTCATCTTCGGTCACGGCACCGTCGTCGGCCGGCCGACCGGTCGCCTCGACCGACCGAGCCCTCCACGGAACCGCCCGCCCCGCTACTCAGGCCGCCGGTGGGCCGGACTGCGGCGGGTCGTCGTGCCAGCGGGCGCGGATCTCGACCTCACGCCGCTCGTGTTCGATCCGCTCGGCGAAGACCACATCCCGTAGCGCGCGTCGGGCGTCGGCCATCCACACCACCTCCCACGTCACCAGCGCCAGACAGGACGCTGTCACCAGGATCAGGGCGAGCAGCGCCGAGACCCGGAGCCCGACCGGGATCAGGGCCGCGATCAGCAGCACCGTGCCGAGCCTGGCCCAGGTGAGGGTGCGCAGCGTACGGGCCTGGAAGGCCATGTCCCCGAGCAGGTAGCAGATCACCCCGCCGTAGAGCAGCAGCACCCCGGAGGCGTGCGCCTTCGCCCCCGCCAGCAGGGCGGGGTCCAGAAGTACCTTCAGGATCTCCTCGGCCCCCAGGGAGAGCATGATCAGCCCGGCGATCATGGGCAGGAACAGGTAGGCGTAGGCGTCCCGGGCCATCGTCCCCCGGGCCCGTCCGGTGGTGGCGTGCAGGGCGATCCGGGCCGCCGGGCCGACCATGTCGAAGTGCAGCCACCACAGCGTCGCGGCCAGGATGATCCCGATGCTCCCGCCGGTGATGGCCGGCCAGTTCACCGCGGCACCGCCCAGGTTGGTGCTGGTGCCCAGGCCGACGGAGAGCACCGACTCGCCGAGGGCGATCATCAGGATGAGGTCGTACCGCTCGGTCCAGTGTTCGGCCGAGGGGACCGCACCGTGCTCGACCCCGACCAGCAGGCCGGTCGCATACTGGGTCAGGACCACCGCGACCAGGATCCCGTCGCGGGCCAGCGCGCTCCACCCCGAGTCGTCGATCAGCGGGGGCAGGAGCGCGGCGGCGAGCAGCAGGCCGGTGCTGACGAGCAGTTCCGGGGTGAGTTTGTGCAGGTCCCGGCTCTTCCCCGGCTGGTCGCGGGTGACCCGCCCGTACACCCAGAGGTGCACGACCCGGATCACCAGGTAGCTGAGGGCGACGGTGGCCGGCCCCGCCATCCCGGTCTCGTGGGCGACGATCGTCTGCGGTACGGCGAGGGCGAAGGCGAACAGGGCGGCCATCCCGATCACCATGACCACCGGGACGAAGCCCTCGCCGAGCCGGACCCGGGTGGCCACGACGCTGTGCAGGATCCAGATCCACCAGAGCAGGGCGAGGACGAGCAGGCCGTGCAGCAGGGTGTGGGCGGAGACGTCGCTGGCGGCGGCCCGGACGATGATGAAGAACGAGAAGACGAAGACCAGGTCGAAGAAGATCTCGAAGCGGTCCACCCGGGCACCGGGCGCGACGGCCACCGCCGGTCCCAGGCGCCCCCGCCACCGCTCGCCCCCCACGTGATCGAGTCTGTCAGCGGCCGCCCGCCCCGGTGGCCGAATCGGCTTACTCGGGCTACTCCTGCGGTACGACGACGGGCGCCCCGGTCGACATCGACCGGGGCGCCCGCCGTGTGCAGACCGTGACTGTTACAGGCCCAGCTCGGCCTCGAAGTTGCCGCCCTCCAGGCGCTCCTTCACGGCGACCAGGAACCGGGCCGCGTCCGCGCCGTCGATCAGCCGGTGGTCGTAGGACAGGGCCAGGTAGACCATCGACCGGACCGCCACCACCTCGCCCAGGTCCGGGTCGTTGACCACGACCGGGCGCTTCACCACGGCACCGGTACCGAGCATCGCCGCCTGCGGCGACGGCACGATCGGGGTGTCGAAGAGGGCACCCCGGCTGCCGGTGTTGGTCAGGGTGAAGGTCGCCCCGGCCAGCTCGTCCGGGCTGATCTTGTTGGCCCGGGTCCGCTCGGCCAGGTCGGCGATCCGCTTCGCCAGGCCACCCAGGTTCAGGTCACCGGCGTTGTGCACCACCGGCACCATCAGGCCCCGCTCGGCGTCCACAGCGACGCCCAGGTGCTCGGCGTCGGGGTAGGTGATCGTGCCGGCGTCCAGGTCCATGCTGGCGTTGACGATCGGGTACGCCTGGAGCGCCTCGATCGCGGCCAGGGCGAAGAACGGCAGGAAGGACAGCTTCACGCCGTGCCGCTGCTGGAACGACTCCTTGGCCTTCGCCCGCAGCTTCGCCACCCGGGTCACGTCCACCTCGACCACGGTGGTCAGCTGCGCCATCTCGTGCAGCGACTGCTGCATCCGCTTGGCGATGGTGGCCCGGATCCGGGGCAGCTTCTCGGTGGTGCCGCGCTTGGCACTGGGCTGCGGCTTCGCCGCCGGCTTGGCCGGGGCGGCGGTCGGCTGGGCGGCCGGTGCCGGGGCTGCCTTGGCGGCCTTGGCCTTCTCCGCCGCCTCCAGCACGTCCTGCTTACGGATCCGACCGCCCACCCCGGTACCGGAGAGGCCGGCCAGGTCCACGCCGTGCTCGGCGGCGAGCTTGCGCACCAGCGGGGTCACGTACCCACCGGCGTCACCCTCACCGGCCGGAGCGGCCGACTGCTCGGCCTTGGCCGGGGCGGGCGGGGTGGCCGACTGCTCGGCCTTGGCGGGCTGGGCGGCGGTCTCGGCCTCGGCGGACGGCTGGTTGTACGACAGGCCCGGAGTCGGCTCCTCGACCTTCGCCGGCTCCTGCTCGGCGGCCGGCTCCTCCTTCTTCGGCTCCGGCTCGGCCTGCTTCGGCTCGTCCTTCGGCTCCGACTGGGCCGGGGCGGCACCGGCGGCACCGATCACGGCCAGCTCGGCACCGACGTCGGCGGTCTCGTCCTCGGCGACCTTGATCTTCAGGACCGTCCCGGCGACCGGAGAGGGGATCTCCGTGTCGACCTTGTCGGTGGAGACCTCCAGCAGGGGCTCGTCGACCTCGACGGACTCACCGACCTGCTTGAGCCAGCGGGTGACGGTCCCCTCGGTGACGCTCTCGCCGAGGGCCGGCATCTTGACCGGGGTGCCCTCGCCGGAGGACGCCGGGGCGGCCTGGGCGGACGGCTCCTGGACCGCCGACTGCTCCGCCTGCGCCTGCGGCTCGGCGGCAGCCTGCTCGGCCTGCTGCGCCGGAGCCTCCTTCGGCTGCTCCTGCTCGGCGGACGCGCCACCACCGGTGGCCTCGCCCTCACCGGCGATGACGGCCAACTCGCTGCCGACCTCGGCGGTCTCGTCCTCACCGACCACGATCCGGCTCAGCACTCCCGCCGCGGGCGACGGGATCTCCGTGTCGACCTTGTCGGTCGAGACCTCGAGCAGGGGCTCGTCGACCTCGACCGTGTCGCCCTCCTGCTTGAGCCAGCGGGTGACGGTGCCCTCGGTGACGCTCTCGCCGAGCCGGGGCATGGTGACCGATACCGGCATGTTCTTCAGACTCCTTCGTTCCCTGGTGGGGTCATCTCGCCCGTCGCCGGGTGGTGGCTGGGATCAGGCGTGCGCGTGCAGCGGCTTGCCGGCCAGGGCCAGGTGTGCCTCGCCCAGGGCTTCGTTCTGCGTCGGGTGTGCGTGGACGAGCTGCGCGACCTCGGCCGGGTACGCCTCCCAGTTGTAGATGAGCTGCGCCTCCCCGACCAGTTCGCCGACCCGGGCGCCGACCATGTGTACGCCGACCACCGGTCCGTCCTCGAGGCCGACCAGCTTCACGAAGCCGGTGGTCTTGAGGATCTGGCTCTTGCCGTTGCCACCCAGGTTGTAGTTGTAGGTCTTGACCTTGTCGGCGCCGTACTTCTCCTTGGCCTTCGCCTCGGTCAGCCCGACCGAGGCCAGCTCGGGCTCGGAGTAGGTGACCCGGGGGATGCCGATCTCGTCGATCACGGTCGGGTTCTTCCCGGCGATCTCCTCGGCGACGAAGATGCCCTGCTGGAAACCCCGGTGGGCGAGCTGGAGACCGGGGACGATGTCGCCGACGGCGTAGACGTTCGGCACGCCGGTGCGCAGCCGCTCGTCGGTCAGGACGTACCCGCGGTCGGTCTTGACGCCCTGCTCCTCGTACCCGAGGTCGGCGGTGTTGGGACCCCGGCCGACGGCGACCAGGAGCAGCTCGGCCTCGACGGTGTCGCCACCGGCGATGGTGAGCTTGACCCCCTTGTCGGTCTTCTCGACCTTCTCGAAGGGCTTGCCGACCTTGAAGTTGATCTTCCGCTTGCGGAAGGCGCGCTCCAGGGCCTTGGAGGACTCCTCGTCCTCGGCGGCGACCAGCCGGGGCAGCGCCTCGACGATGGTCACGTCCACCCCGAAGGACTTCCAGACGCTGGCGAACTCGACGCCGATCACACCGCCGCCCAGCACGATCGCCGAGGCGGGCACCCGGTCCAGGGTCAACGCGTGGTCGCTCGTGATCACCCGCTCGCCGTCGACCTCCAGGCCCGGCAGGCTCTTGGCGTACGACCCGGAGGCCAGCACCACGTTGCGGCCGGTGTAGCGCTTGCCGTCCACCTCGACGGTGTTCGGGGCGACCAGCTTGCCGGCACCGGAGATCAGTGTGATGTTCTTCGAACCGCCGACGAGGCCCTGCAGGCCCTTGTACAGGCGGGAGACCACCCCGTCCTTGTACGAGTTGACCCCGGCCATGTCGATGCCGACGAGCTCGGCCTTGACGCCGAACTGGGCCGACTCGCGGGTCTGGTCGGCGACCTCCGCCGCGTGCAGCAGCGCCTTGGTCGGGATGCACCCGTTGTGCAGGCAGGTCCCGCCGAGTTTGCCCTTCTCCACCAGGGCGACCTTGAGGTCCAGTTGGGCGGCGCGCAGCGCAGTCGCGTAGCCGCCGCTGCCCCCTCCGAGGATCACTACGTCGAAGGTCGCGTCGTTCGGCTCGCTCACATCCAACTCCCAGGTCGCGTCGCTGCTACGAGGGGGCATGCCAGGTAAACGGGCATACTCGCCTCGGTCATCTTGTCACCACCCGGTCCGGGGCGCGTAGTGAGGTGCCCAACGACACGTCGCCGACACGTACCCTTGGCAAGGTCGTATTGACGTCTGACGGGAGGGATACGACCGGTGGGTCTGTTCCGACGACGCAAGCAGGCGAGACCGGAGAGCCGAGAGCGCGCTGCGGAACGTGCCGACCTGGAGCATCTCGCGGAGTTCGTCCGCAGCCGACGTGGGGTGGAGGCGTTCGTCGAACCGAAGACCACTGTCACCGAGACCACCGTCATCCTGATCGCCGACGACGGCGAGTGGACCCGGCGGCGGATCGACGGGCCGGACGGGGCGCGGCGCTTCGCCTACCAGTTGGCCATCCCGGTCTACGACGTCCGCATCATGGGCTACCCCCAGCGGATGCGTGACTACAACGAACGCCGCAAACGCCGCCCCGACCGCTACTGATCCACGCCCACCCCACCCCGCCGGTGGGGAAGGGCCCCTCGTCGACATCCGGGGGAGGGGAGCGCCCCTGCCCACCACAGGCGTCGACAGGGGCCCTCCCCGCAGGCTGTCAGCCGTTGGTGGCGACGTCCTCGATCAGCCCGAGGAGGGTACGCACCGGAACCCCGGTGCCGCCCTTGGTCAGGTGACCGGTCGGCTCGCCGCTGTGGTAGCTCGGCCCGGCGATGTCGATGTGCGCCCAGGCCACCTCGTCGGTGACGAACTCGCGGAGGAACACCCCACCCTGCAACATGTGCCCGGCCCGATCCATCCCCGCGTTGACCTGCGAGATGTCGGCGACGTCGGAGTCCATTCCCTTGCGGACCTCGTCCGGCAGCGGCATCGGCCAGGCCGGTTCGCCGACGGCGTCCCCGGCGACGCGTACCCGCTCGCACAGCTCGTCGGTGCCCATCACCCCGGAGATCCGCTTGCCCAGGGCGACGACCTGGCCGCCGGTGAGGGTGGAGGTCTCGAAGAGGTAGTCGCAGCCGTCGGCGCAGGCGCGGGCGATGGCGTCGGCGAGGATCATCCGCCCCTCGGCGTCGGTGTTGAGGACCTCCACCTTCTTGCCGTCGAACATGGTGATCACGTCGCCGGGGCGGTACGCGGTCCCCGAGGGCATGTTCTCCGCCATCGGCACGTACGCGGTCACCGCCACCGTCGGCTTCAGCGCGGCCACGGCCAGCATGGTCGCCGCCACGGCCGCCGCCCCGCCCATGTCGGACTTCATCTCCCACATGCCCTGCGACGGCTTGATCGAGATGCCACCGGTGTCGAAGGTGATGCCCTTGCCGACCAGGGCCACCCGCTTGCCGTTGCCCCCGTCCGCCGGGGTGTAACCGATCTTGACCAGGCGGGGCGGGGCCTCGGAGCCCTGGCCGACGGCGAGGATGCCGCCGTAGCCCCCCTCGGTCAGCGCCGCCTCGTCGAGCACCTCGACGGTCAGCCCGGCCTCTCCGGCGGCGGCGGCCACCAGGTCGGCGAAGACCGGGGGACGCTTGTCGTTCGGGGCGGTGTTGACCCAGTCGCGGGCGGTCCGCACCGCCCCGGTCACGGCCAGCGCCCGACCCACCTCGGTCCGGGCGGACGCGTCACCGGCGTCCGGCACCGCCACCAGCACCTCGGCCACCGGGTCACGGCGGGCCGGCTGCGGCCGGGTCTTGTACCCCGCGAACCGGTACCCGCCCAGGAGCGCGCCCTCGGCGACCGCCCGCAGCGCGGCCGGGGCGTCGGCGTCGTCGGGCAGGGGCAGGCTCAACGCCACCTTCTCCGCACCGGCCAACGCCCGTACCGCCGACCCGGCGGCCCGACGCAGCGCCTCCGGCGCGGGCGCGGCACCCGACGGCTCCGGACCGAGCCCGACCGCGGCGACCAGGGGGGCGGTGACGGTGCCCAGGGTGGCCAGCTTGATCACCTCACCCGGCGCCCCGGTCGCCCCGAGCAGCGCCAGGGTCTCGGTCAGCCGACCGTCGAACGCGGCGGCGATGCTCTCCGCGCCACTGGCCAGCAGCAGCGCGGCGGGAGGCCCGCCGACCTGCGGCTCACCGGTCTGACTGTGCACACCGATGACGATCGCGTCGACGGTGAGCTCGGCGGGGTCGGTGTCGACCAGGCTCAAGGTGATGCTGGGCGATGTCAAGGCAACTCCGGGCGGGCCGGGCCGGTCGCGTCGTCGCGTACCGGCGATGGTTTGTCTCTCCGGCGCAACCTACCGCGCCAGGGGACGGACGCGCCCGTCCGCGTACCCGACGGGTCCCGCCGATGCTAACCAGCGCCCCCGCCACGGGTAAGTTGCCACCCATGACCGAGGTGACCCCCGACGCCACCGCGAACCGGCCGCGTCGCTCCCCCCTGCACGACCGGCACACCGCCGCCGGTGCCAAGTTCGCCCCGTTCGGCGGGTGGGAGATGCCCCTGGAGTACGCCGGTGGCGGCGTCCTCGCCGAACACACGGCGGTCCGGGAGGAGGTCGGCGTCTTCGACGTGTCGCACCTCGGCAAGGTGCGGGTCACCGGCGCGGGGGCCGTCGAGTTCGTGAACGCCTGTCTGAGCAACGACCTGGGGCGCATCGGTGCGGGTCAGGCGCAGTACACCCTCTGCTGCGACGAGGCCACCGGCGGGGTGGTCGACGACCTGATCGCCTACCGCCACGCCGACGACCACCTCTTCCTCATCCCGAACGCCGCCAACAGCGCCGAGGTGGTGCGCCGGCTGCGCGCCGCCGCCCCGCCGTCGGTCACCGTCACCGACGAGCACGAGGCGTACGCGGTCCTCGCCGTCCAGGGGCCGGGCTCCGCCGCCCTGGTCGCCGCCCTCGGCCTGCCCACCGTCGACGACTACATGCGCTTCTCCCCGGCCCGGATCGACGGGGTGGAGCTGACTGTGTGCCGCACCGGGTACACCGGTGAACTCGGCTACGAACTGGTGGTGCCGGCGGGGGACGCGGTCGCCGTCTGGGACGCGCTCCTCGCCGCCGAGCCCGCCCCCCGCCCCTGTGGCCTGGCCGCCCGGGACACCCTGCGCACCGAGATGGGCTACCCGCTGCACGGGCAGGACCTGTCGATGGAGATCACCCCGGTCCAGGCCCGGGTCGGGTGGGCGGTGGGCTGGGGCAAGCCGGCCTTCTGGGGCCGCGACGCGCTGGTCGCGGAGAAGGCCGCCGGTCCGAGTCGTACGCTGCACGGGCTGGTGGTGCAGGGGCGCGGCATCCCCCGCCCGGGCATGACCGTACGGGTCGGCGACACGGTGGTCGGGACGGTGACCAGTGGCACCTTCTCGCCCACCCGTCGGGAGGGCATCGCCCTGGCCCTGGTGGACACCGCCGCCGGGCTGTCCGACGGCGACCGGGCCGAGGTCGACATCCGTACCCGCCGCACCGAGGTCCAGCTGACCCGTCCGCCCTTCGTCACGCCGAGTGTGCGCTGACCCGTCCGTCCTTCGTCACGCCGAGCGTGCGCTGACCCGGGGTCAGGGTGTCGGGGGTCGGCCGGAGTCCAGGACGGCCTGGGTCCAGCCGCCCTCCACGACGCCGTCGGGGCCGAGGAGCGCCCAGTCGACGACGTCGGTGACGGCCACGACGACCGGGGCGCCGATGCGTACCGTCGGGTCGGTGGCGGCGTCGCTGACGCTGGCACCGGTGATCCGTTCCGGGTCGTCCCACGAGGTCACGCCGGCCCAGACGTACTCGGGACCCTCGTCGCCGGGGAGCGGGTACTTGACCACCAACTGGGTCTCGGCACCGAGCGCGTCGGCCAGGAGACGGGACCTGACGTCGTCCAGCCCGGCGCGGGCGGTGGCGATCGCCTTCGACATCGCGTCCCGGGGGCGGGAGTAGCGTACGTCCGGCTGGATCCCGGCGAAGAGGGTGGCGCAGGCCGCCGCGTAGTACTGACCGACGGGCCCCGGGTGCCCCGGTGGTGGGAGCAGACTCAGGAACGAGTCGGCCTCCGGGTCGGTGGCCGGGTCCAGTTCCAGCCGGAGCAGCACCGGGGCGGTCGCGCCGTGCTGGTCCGGGTTCCCGTACGCCACGGCGATGTCGTGCCCGGTGACGGTGGCCAACACCGGCAACGGTACGAACGCCGGGACCTCCTCGCCGCCGAGGCCGTCGGTCCAGTCCCGCAGCAGCCGACGGGCCGCCCCGGTCATCACCGCGCCCCAGGCCCGGGTGAGATGGTCGGGGACCCCCTGGGTCTGCAACTCCAGCAGCCCGAACCGGCGCAGCCCCTTCGTGGTGAACCACAGCCCCTCGGCGTCGGAGGAGTACGGCACCAGGATCCAGTCCACCAGTCGGACCCGGCCCTGCTCGTCGGGGAGGGACCGCAGTGCCGCCGCCGGGTCGAGGAACTGGAGGCCGAACACGTCGACGACGTCGGAGTCGGCGGACTCGGCGACCGCCGCAGCCACCGCCCGGGCGGCCCACTCGTGGGCGGGCGGCCACCCCGGCCGGTACTGGGCCTGCACCACCACCAGGTGGGTGGCCGCCGCCAGCCGGGACAGCTGCGCCTCGCCGGCCCCGAAGGCGGCGAGCAGGTCCGGTGGCAGTTCGGGGAACTCCCTGATCGGCCGGGTGTCCACCGACATCAGTGGACTGTCCAGCATCTGCCGTGCCAGCCCGTACACCGGTTCGGGCAGTCGACCCTCCAGCGCGGCCACCGCCGAGGCCGTCCCGACCCGGGGCAGCCCGGCCATGGGCACCAGATAGGTGGCGGTGAGCGACTCCGGCACCGGTACGGGCAGGAAGTCGTCCGTGATGAGCATGTCGTCCCCGATTCTGGGCGCACCGGTGCTGTACGTCCGAAACGCTACCCGGCGCGCCCCGGCCGTCTCACCCGGACAGGAGCAGTCCCAGGTAGACCAGCGTGGTGGTGACCTCAACGGTGGCGCCGAGCACGTCACCGGTGACCCCGCCGAAGCGGCGTACGGCGTGGCGCAGGAGCAGGACCACCACTGCCAGCGCGGCGGCGACGGCGAGGGGCCCCTGCCACGGTCGGCCCGGGACGGCGAGCAGCGCCACAGCCCCCACGGCCAGGGTGCCCACCGTCAGCGCCACCGGCCCGACAGTGCCGGCGACCAGCGCCCCCAGGCCCTCGGTGCGGGCCGCCGGTATCCCGCGTCGACAGGCCACAGTCACCCCCAGCCGGCCTGCCGCGGTGGCCACCACCACCCCGGCGAGGACCGCCGTGGTCGACCGTCCGGCCAGCTCGGCGAGGGACGCCGCCTGCACCAGCAGGACGACCACCAGCGCGACCACCCCGAACGGACCCACGTCCGGTTGACGCATGACCGTCAGGGCGGCCGGACCCCGCCGGTAGGAGCCGAGGGCGTCGACGGTGTCGGCCAGCCCGTCCAGGTGCAGTCCCCGGGTGAGCAGGGCGGCGCAGCCGAGGGTCACCCCGGCTGCGACCAGGGGGGAGACGACCGCGGTGAGGGCGAGCAGCACCCCGGCCAGGACCGCGCCGAGCAGCGCCCCGACGACCGGGGCGGCGGCCATCGCCGTTCCCGCAGTGCCCCTGTCGACCCGTCCGGGGCGTAGCGGCAGCGTGGTGAAGGTGGTGGCGGACAGGCGCAGGCCGTCCGCGAACCGGGAGCCGGGCCGGTCGTCGCCGTCCGGCCCGGTCGGCTCGGGCACCCGGGTCAGCCGCTGCGGCCGGAGGTGCCCGGCACTGCGGCGTCCGTCCCGGCGGCACCCGGGGCAGTGGCGGCCGGAGAGTGCTGCGGCGGGGCGGTCGGCTCGGCGGCACCCGGGGGCGTGGCGGCCGGAGAGGCCTGCGGCGGGGCGGTCGGCTCGGAACCGGTCGGCTCGGAACCGGCCGGTGGGGTGGTGGTCGGCTCGGTGGTGGCCGGTCCCGGTCCGGCCGGCTCCGGCTCGACGAAGGTCGGGTCGTCGCCGTCGCCGTCGCCGTCGGCTTCGGTGTCGGGCTTCGGCGCGTCGGTGTCGGGCCGGTCGCCGCCCGCCTGGCCGTCGGTGCCCGCCTGGCCGTCGGTGGCCTGGTGGTCGGCCGACAGGTCGGCGGCGAGGGCGAGGACCGACCGCAGCAACGGCAGGGCGGTCAGTGCGTTGGCCCCCTCGCCGAGTCCGAGCCTGAGGTCCAGCAGGGGGACCAGGCCGAGGATGTCGGCGGCGAGCCGGACCGCCGGGTGACCACCGACGTCGGCGAGCAGGCACCAGTGCCGCGCCTGCCCGGCCAGGTCCCGGCTGACCATTCCGGCGGCCAGCCCGACCGGCCCGTCGAGCAGCACCGGCATCCGGTGTGCGGCGGCCCCGAGCAGGATTCCGGTGGCCACCGCGATGTCGCCGCCGCCGAGGTCGGCCAGGACCTCCTTGGCCTCGCGGGTGGTCCGGCGGGTGCGGTGCAGCGCGTCCCGGACCGCCGCGCACCGGCGCATCCACGCCCCGTCGTCGATCGTCCCCTCGGCGGTGAGGACCCGGTTCAGCACCACCGGCGGCTCGGCCCCGGCGGTCGCGCCGAGCACGGCGGCGGCGGCCGTGTCGGTGCCTGCCCCGCAGGCCCCCAACACCAGCAGTTGTACGCCGGCCTCGGCGGCCTCCTGCGCCAACTGCCAGCCGAAACGCAGGGCGGCGTCGACGGTCTCGGCGGTCAGCGCGGGCCCCTCCTCGATCGGGGCGGCGGGTGGCACGTCGACGACCTGGAGCGCGACCCCGGACTGGGCGGCCAGTCTGCCCAGCACCCCGGTGCCCTCCTCGGCCTGCTGGGCCCGGCGGGCGGCGTCGCCGGAGACGGCCCCGGCGGAGGAGGCCCCGTCGTGGTCCCCGTTGAGCAGGATGAGCCGGATCTCGTTCCACGGCGCGGGGGTGGGGGTGCCCTGGGTGGCGGCGGCGAAGCCGACCACCCGCTCCAACACGCCCAACCCGGCGCCGGGTACGTCCAGCGTGGACAGCCGCGCCACCGCCTGTGGGCCGGCGTCCTCGTCCGGCATCGGCAGGTCGAGGCCCGGCCCGATGACCGGACCGGGGGTGACCACCGGAAGCGACTGGGTGGTCCCCGTCCAGCTCGGCACCGGCCGGGCCGGTGCGGCGGCCGGGATGACGGGTTCGGGGGCCGCAGTGACGGCCGGGGTGACGGGGAGCTCGTCGACGACCGGGGTGGGGGATTGCGTCGCCGCACCGGTCTGGGCCGCGACGGCGGAAGCGGGGACACCCGGAGCCACGACGGCAGAGGACGGGGCGGCGGAGGACGCGACGGCGGGGGACGGGGCGACCGGGGCGGCGGTCGGCTTCAGCCGACAGGGTTGCCCGGCGACCACCAGGACGACGGTGTCACAGACGTCGGCGACCGCCCGGTTCGTCGACCCCAGGGCGTCGGTGAAGGCCCGCCCGATCGGCGTGGTCGCCACCAACGACAGCCCCACCTCGGGGCTGACCAGGACGACCCGGGCCGGACAGGACCGGATCGCCGCCGCCAGCTCCGCGATCGTGGCGGTGTCGTCGGCCGGCTGGTGGGCCGGGTCGAGCAGCACCGTCACCCAACCGCCCAGGTCGTCGACGATCAGCGTCTCGGACGGCTCGGCGGCGGTCAGCACGTCGGCCAGCCGCCGTGGCTCGTCGGCGGTCTCCTCCGTCCGCCAGCTCCCCGGGCGGCGACCCCGGTGCGCGGCCAGGCGCTGCGCCCACTCGGTGTCCTCCGGGTCGCCCGGGGCGGAGGTGGCCAGATACCGGACAGTCGCCGCGTCACCGATCAGCGACTCGGCGAACTCGGACTTGCCCGAACGGACCCCGCCGAGCACCAGGACCTTGTTCCACCCGTCAACGGACATGTGCGTACCTTAGATCCCACCGGGGCCGACACGCCGCCCAGGTCGGCCGCCGTTCACCGCCGGCCCGGGTCCGGCGCCTGGTACTGGTAGTCGTTCGGATTGACGTCCGCCGGCTTCGGATCCTCCTGCCAGGAGCCCTCCCCGGGCCGGGCGACCAGCGCGTCGACCAGTTCGTCCCGGTCCATCGCCTCGGTCCCCTCGATGCCGCCGCGCGCCGCCATCCGCCGCAGGTCCTCGGTCTCCATGTTCTGCCACGGCTGTCCCATCTCGCCCTCCCGTACCGCGTCGGTCGCTGCGTCCTGCTGCTTCCATACCCGGGTGGGAGCGGGAGAACCCGCACCGGCAGCCGGAGCCTTCCGGGGCTCGGGCCGATACGCTGGCGGGGTTCGTCCCGGCGGGACGGTGAGCGGCGAGGGGAGACGCGGCATGACGTGGAGCTGGCGGTACGAGGGCACTGACGGCGCGACAGTCGACGGACCGGCGGAGTCGTTCCCCAGTCAGGCCGACGCCGAGTCCTGGATCGGCCAGACCTGGCGTGAACTCGCGGCGTCCGGCGTCACCACTGTCACCCTGCTGGAGGAGGACCGTGCCGAGTACCGGATGAGTCTGCTCCCGACGGCCGACTGATGGCGTACGACCGCCCGGGTGTGGAGCCGGAGGTCTTCGGCGTACCCCGGGCGGCGCTGCGGCCCAGCCCGGTCTTCCTGGCCCTGGTCGCGCTCTTCGTGACCTGCGGCGTCCTGGCCTGGAACGAGGTCGGAAACGTCCGCCTGAACGTCTTCGGGTTCGTCGTCGCCGGTTGGCTCGTCTCACTCTGCCTGCACGAGTACGCCCACGCGGTGGTCGCCTTCCGCGCCGGGGACCGGAGCGTGGCCCACCGGGGCTACCTGACGTTGAACCCGTTGAAGTACACCCATCCGCTGCTGTCGGTCGTGCTTCCGGTGGCGGTGGTGCTCCTCGGCGGCATCGGGCTGCCCGGCGGGGCGGTCTGGGTGGACCGGCACTCGATCCCGGGGCGGCTGCGACACACCCTGGTCAGCCTCGCCGGTCCCGCCACCAACGTGCTGTTCACCCTGATCCTGGTGGCGGCCCTGCGGATCGGCACCGGTGCCGGAATCGGCGGGTCGGAGGAGTTCTGGGCGGGGCTGGCCCTGCTGGCGTTCCTCCAGCTGACCGCGAGCGTGCTCAACCTCCTCCCGGTGCCCGGCCTCGACGGCGGCAACATGATCCAGCCGTGGCTGAACCCGCAGTGGCGGCGGATGTACGACCTGTTCGCCCCGTTCGGCTTCATCATGCTCTTCGCCCTGCTGTGGAACCCCCGTCTGGGCGGGTGGTTCTTCGACGGGGTCTTCGCCCTGGCGAACCTGCTCGGCCTCCCCCCGTGGCTGTACGTCGCCGGGCTGGACCTGATCCGCTTCTGGCAGAGCTGACGCGGACCCCCCCCGATGGCCCGGCCGGGCGGTGTCGCACCCTTCACCCGCCGGTGGCCCGGCCGGGCGGTGTGCACCGTCCACCGGCCGGGCCGTACGGGTCTCAGGGACGCTCGGCCGGGCTCTCCGTCTTGGCCGGGTCCCGCTCGGTGATCGGGTCGACGATCTCGTCGATCGCCTTGAGCAGGTCGGCGTCGAGCTTCACCCCGGCCGCCGCGACGTTGCCGTGCACCTGGTCGGGGCGGGAGGCACCGATGATCGCGGACGAGACGTTCGGGTTCTGCAACACCCAGGCGATGGCGAGCTGCGGCATGGTCAGCCCGGCCTGCTCGGCGAGGGGCTTGAGCCGCTGGACCCGGGTCAGCACGTCGTCGTCGAGCCACCGGGCGATGAAACCCGCGCCGGACTTCTCGTCGGTGGCCCGGGAACCGGCCGGTGGCGGCTGCCCCGGCAGGTACTTGCCGGACAGGACCCCCTGGGCCATCGGGGACCAGACGATCTGGCCGAGCCCCAGCTCCTCGCTGGTCGGAATGACCTCGGCCTCGATGACCCGCCAGAGCATCGAGTACTGCGGCTGGCTGGAGACCAGCGGTACGCGCAGCTCCTGGGCGAGTTGGTGGGCCTGGCGGATCTGCGAGGCCTTCCACTCGGAGACGCCGATGTAGTGGGCCTTGCCGGAGTGCACCACGTCGGCGAACGCCGACATCGTCTCCTCCAGCGGGGTGTGGTAGTCGTACCGGTGGGCCTGGTAGAGGTCCACGTAGTCGGTCTGGAGTCGGCGCAGCGACCCGTTGATGGACTCCATGATGTGTTTGCGGGACAGCCCACGGTCGTTGCGGCCGGGACCGGTGGGCCAGAAGACCTTCGTGAAGATCTCCAGCCCCTCACGGCGCTCACTGGACAGCGCCCGGCCGAGGACCTCCTCGGCCCGGGTGCCGGCGTACACGTCGGCGGTGTCGAAGGTGGTGATGCCGGTGTCCAGGGCGGCCCGCACACAGGCGAGTGCCGCCTCCTCCTCGACCTGGGAACCGTGGGTGATCCAGTTCCCGTACGAGATCTCGCTGACCATCAGGCCCGAGCGGCCAAGGTGTCGGAATTCCATGCCTGCGACCCTAGCCCCGGTCGGGCCGACCTTCGACCCACAGCGGCATCACGCGTTCCGGCGACCCGGTGTGGTGGCGCTGCGACACGAGCTCCTCGGCGCCTGGCGGAGGACCGGCGACGGCGCTGGTCAGAGCACCGGTGAGGCGTCGGCGAGCAGTTCGTCGATAGCGGCCACCACCCCGGCCTGGTCCCGGTGGGTCGGTGGGATCAACAGCTCCCCCCGCCGGTCCAGTGCCCCCCACCGGTCACCGTCACCGACCAGGAAGGCGACCGGGTGGATGGCCAGCACCGGATGGGCCGGGGTGAGGACCATCCGGCCGTCGCGGTCCAGCACCCCACGGCGGCCACCGACCACCACCACCGCCAGCCCCTCGTCGCTGAACCCCTCGACCCGACGACCGTCGGAGAACGTGGTGTCGAACCCGTCCAACCGGGTCGGCACCACCAGCTCGCCTTCGGTGTCCACGGCTCCCCAGCCGTTGCCCATCCGCACGATCGCCCGTCCGGCCCGGAACGGGCGGATCTCGTCGAAGCCGTGCGCCACGACGACCTCGCCGTCCGCGTCCACGGCCATCCAGGAACTCGCACCGTCCGTCGAGACCCAGGCCAGCCCGTCACCGAACGGACGAACGTACGGCCAGGTCGACTCCAGCCGGGGCGTACCGGACGGGTCGAGCAGCGTCCACCCCACCGAGTCGGGCCGCCGTGCCCAGGCCAGCCCCTCGTGGAACGGCTGCGCGACGGCGTACTCGGGGTCGATGGCGAACTCGCCGTCCGGGGCGGCGTACCCCCACCGTTCCCGGTCGCCGTCCTGAGCGGGCACCGGGACGCGGGGCTGTTGCAGCAGCTCGTCCCGATCACGTGGGTACGGCCCGAAGTCGTTCTCCTCGGCCCGACGGGCGACCGCGTCCAGGGCCTGACCGATCCGGGAGGTCATCCCGTCGTCGCCGTCGCCGCGCAGGTCCAGTGCCCGCTCGAAGTGGTGGCACGCCTCGATCAGCCGCCCCTGGTCGTAACTGGACCGCCCGGCGTGCTCGTGCAGGGCCGCCCGCAGCCGGTCCGGCAGCTCCGGGGAGTCCGCCTCGGCGAGCAGCCTGTCGGCCTCACCGAACTCGCCCCGCCACCGCAGCACGTTGGCCAGCCGGGCCTGGACCAGGGCGGTCCGACGCAGCTCCCCGGTCGCCTCGGCGTACGTCAACGCCAGTCGCCCGTCGTCGAGGGCGTCGTCGAGGTCACCGAGCAGCCGGGCGGTGACCGCCCGCAGACTGAGCAGCCGGGTACGGGTCCGGTTGTCCAACGCCGTACCGAGTTTCGCGGTGATCTGCCGCCGGATCGTCCACAGCTCGGCCGGGTCGTGCACCACCTCGCGCAGGGTCTCCCCATCGAGTTCCCAGCGGTATCCGCGCAGCGCCGCCTCGGGGTCGGCGTCGGTGGCACCGGACCGCTGCGTCGGTACGGCCGCCGCGCCCTCGCGGCTCTCGTCGGCACCGGGTCCCTCTGGTGACTCCGCCGACCCGGGGGCGGGCGGACCGGAGACCGGCGAGTGCGACGACGCCGGTGGCCCCGAAACCGGTGCCGGTGGTCGTGAGACCGGTGCCGGTGGTCCTGAGGTCGGCCCTGGTGGCGCGGAGACCGGTGCCGGTGGTCCTGAGGTCGGTCCCGGTGGCCCCGAGACCGACGCCGGTGGTCCGGAGACCGGTGCTGGTGGCGCGGAGACGGGTGCCGGTGGTGCGGAGACGGGTGCCGGTGGTGCGGAGACCGGTGCTGGTGGTGCCGAGACCGGTGTCGGTGGCGTGAAGACCGGCGCCGGAGGTGCGGAGATGGGCGCCGGTGGTCCCGACACGGGTACCGGTGGGGCGACGAGCGGTGGGCCGGAGATCGGCCTCGGCGGTGCGGACACCTGTGCCCCCGAGACCGGCGCTGGTGGTCCCGAGACCGGTCCCGGTGGGGCGGAGACCGGTGCTGGTGGTGCGGAGACCGGCGCCGACGACGTGGGAGTCGGCTGGTCCGCCGGGTCGGGGAGGACGGCAGGTGGGGCCGAGACCGGGCGGTGGTCCGTCTGCGCGGGCCGGTCGCCCTCGGACGGCGGGGACGACTCGGAGGTCGGTTCCGGCGGGGTCGGCCGCTTGGGACGGAACCAGGCGTCAGCACCGCTGACCGGGGGCCGGACCGGTGCCGGGGCGGCGGCCCTCCGGTCGTCTGCGGCCGTCGTCTGCGGCGGCGCGTCGTCGGCGGGCGGGGCCTCCGGCTCGGCGTCCGCGTTCTCGGTGCCGCCGTGCCCCCGTCCCGTCCCGGTCGTCCCGGTTGCGCCGGTCGTCCCCGAAGCCTCGGTCGTCCCGGTCACTTCGGGCACCCTGGTCGTCCCGGGAACCCTGGTCGTACCCACCGTCTCGGTCGTCCCCGAGGCCCTGGTCGTACCGGGAGCCCCGGCCGTTTCGGTGGCCGTGGTGGTTTCGGACGCGTCGTCGGGACCGGCCGTCCCGGACGGTCCGTCTGTCCCGGCCGACACGGTGGTCCCGTCCGTCGACACCGACGGTGCCGGGACCGGCGGACGACGGTACTGCTCGTCGGGGTCGACGACCCGGACCGGCTCGTCGGAGTCGGGGCGGGTGGTGCGGTCCGGGCCGACGGTCACCGCAGGGGACACGACCGGCGGTTCCTGCGCCGGTACGCCCGTCCGCGCCGACCGGGACTCGTCGGTCACCGCCCGGTCGTGGGCCGGGACCGGCTCCGGTGCGGCCGGCTCCGGCGCGGGCACCACCGGCGGGCGGGGTGGAACGGGCCGGCGCGGCGGTACGGGCGGCCCCGAGACGGGGCGCTCACGCGGCGGTACGGGCGGTCCGGAGACGGGGCGCTCGCGCGGCGGTACGGGCGGTCCGGAGACGGGGCGCTCGCGCGGCGGTACGGGCGGGCGTTGCGGGGCCTGCTCGGCGGGTTCGAGCGGGGGCACCAGCCGTAGCCGGGGTCCCGAGTCGGCAGGCACCGGTGGCCGGGTCGGCTCGTTCGGCCGGGTCGGCTCGCCCCGGTCCGCCGGAACGGGTGGATGCTCCTGCCGCTGCTCCTGCTGCCACGCGGGTCGGTCGGGGGCGCTCGGCGGGCGCTGGTCGGGTCGGCGACCCTCGTCCGGGCGGATCGGGCCGGGCTCCGGCCAGGGCAGCCGATCGTCACGCCGGGGGGCCGGATGCGCTGCGGCCTCACGGTACGGCTCCGGACGTCGCCGACCCGGCTGCTGGTCAGGACGGAACGGATCCGGCTGCTGGTCGGGGTGCTGATCGGAACGGTACGGACCGGTCTGCTGGTCGGGGCGGTACGGGCCGTCGGCCCGACGGTCCCGGTCGCCGGGGTGGTCCCGTCGGTCTTCCGGGGTCCGTCGGTCGTCGACGTCCCACCTGTCGGCTCCGCCCCGTCGGTCGTCGACGTCCTCCTGACCGGCGTACTCCCAGCTGTCCTGGTCGTCCCAGAGGTCGGGGTCCCGCTGGATGCTGTGGTCCCAGGGGCTCTCTGGGCCCACCGGGCGGGGCACGTCGCTGCGGTCGAGCCGGTGCGGGTGGGCCGCCGGACCGTCCTGGGGGTGAGGACTCCAGACGTGCGGCGGCAGCACGGTGTCGCCGCCCGACCGATCGGGCCGACGGGCGCGGTCGTGCTCCGCCGGGGGCCGTTCGGGGCGGGCCGGTGGCCTGGCGTACCCGTGCCCGGCCCGGCCGTGACCGGCAGCGGGACGGTCGTACCCGGGGCCGGGCCGGTCGTCGTTCGCGGCGGGGCGCCCGTAACCGGAGCCGGGCCGTTCCTGACCGGGGGTGGGGCGCTGGTGTGCAGAGGGGGGTCGCTCGCCGGGGGTGGGGCGTTCGTGTCCGGCGGGGGACCGCCCGTAGACGTTGGCCGGTCGTTCGGGGCCGGGCCGCCCGAAGTCGGCGGCCTGGCGGTCACGGCCCGGGCCGGGCCGGTCGGGGTGAGCGCCGGGCCGGGACCCGAGCCGCTCGTCCGGTTCGGGCACCCAGCCCGGCTCCGGCCTCGGTGCCGGTGAGACGGGGCCGTCGTCGTAGTTGCGGCGTCCGCCGCGGGGGGCCGGTGAGACGGGGCCGTCGTCGTAGTTGCGGCGTCCGCCCCGAGGCGCGGGGGAGACGGGGCCGTCGTGGTGGTCCCGGCGTCCGCCCCGAGGCGCGGGGGAGTCGGGTCGGGACGCGGGGGAGACCGGTCGGGGGGCGGGCGAGACGGGGCGACCGTGATCGGGTCGTTCCGGGCGGCCGTACCACTCTTGGTCCCGGTTCCGGTCCTGGTCCGAGCGGCGGTCCGGGCCTCGGCCGTGGTCGGGTCGGTGCCCGGGGTCGGTCCGCGACGTGTCCCACGCCGGTCCGCCCGGTCGGCGGCCGTCCCGCTCGGGTCCGCCGCGTCGGTGCCCGTCGTCGGGTCGACGGAGGTCGTCGGGGTGCAGCCGGTCGGGTTCGCCGTCCCCGCGCCGCCGTCCCGCCTCCGGCGGAGGTGTCCGACCCCGCTGTCCGGTCGGTTCGGCGTGCGGTCGGCGGTACATGTCCTCGTACCACCGGTCGTCGCGGGGAGCGGGACGCCCGTCCCAGGACGGCGTCGCCGGCTCCTCGGGCTCCTCCTCGTCCCAGACGTAGCCGACCCGGTACGACCCGTCGGACTTGGTCGGGGCCAGGGGCGGCACCTCGGCCCGCCCCCGGACGGCAGCCCGGCCGGTGGGCGGGGGAGCGTACTGCGTGCCGATGTCACCCGGGTAGCGCTGACCCGGGAACTGCGGCTGCCACTCGTTGGTCGGGGCGACCTTCCAGGACGGCTCGGCCGGGTCGCGCCACCGGTCGTAGCCACCGCGACTCATCGGCAGGCCCCGTCGCCGCCCGCGTGGCGCGTCCCGGTGGCGGGCTCGTATCGCTCGCTCACGGCGGTGTCACCTCGTCGGAATATCGTCGCGCTGGGCGGCCGCACCCAACCGGGTCATGTCACGCGTCCGGTGCGGAATGGCTGCGCATGGAGGGTAGCGGCGTGGGCTCGGTCACCGCCACTGTGACGTCGCTGACGGGCCCAAACGTTATCCTACGGATCCGGACATTCACCGCGATAGTCGGATCGTGTTTCCGGCGATACTCGACAAACCGACCCGGCATCGGGGGATCCGGGTACTGCGCGCCCGATCGTCGACGCGGAACGTAGTCGCCGCTCCGCGTTCCGTCGCGCTACCCGGATCCCAGAGGCAGCCCGGATCCCAGAGGTCGGCCGATCCCACCGATCGGCCGGAGCCGGTGACCCCGGCGTTGTGGCACCGATGGGATCGGGTCAGACGGGATCACCGAGGTTGACCCGGGGTTCGGGGGCACGCATCCGGCGGAAGGTGATCGACCGCATGATGGCGTACAGGTAGAGCGAGCCCAGCCGCTGTTGCGTCCGGGGGAAGCGCTCCCGGACCAGCTTCTTGATCTTGCGGGAGATCAGGATCGAGTCGATCACCACGCCGAGGGCGAGCGCCCCCCACAGCAGGTTCGAGACCAGCCGGACGACCGCCGGCATCGCCGCGTTCGACCCGATCAGCACGATCAGCGCACCGCCGAAGAACCAGGTTCCGACGGTACGACGGGAGTCGACGACGTTCCGGGCGAGCAGCCGCTCCGGACCCCGGTCGCGGGGGCCGCCCTCACGGCGGAACTCGGCGGCGGCCTCGGCGCGTACCTGCCGGCGACGCTGCTTCGCCTCCTCCTTCGTCAGCGGCGGGGCCGCCCCACCGGGACGGCGGGCCGCGCCGGGGCGCTTCGGCGTCTCCCGCCCCTTCCCCGGGGTGTGACTACGAGCATGGGTGACTGGCGTCTCGTCGGCCGGCGCGGAGGCGGCGGACTCGTCGACGACGTCGGCGGACTTGCGGCGGAAGAGCGACGGCACGCGGCAAGGGTAGCCAAACGTCCGCGCCCGGTGCACATCGCGGTGCACCGGGCGCGGACGCGGGTCGGTCGGTGGTCTCCTCCCGGCGACCTACGAGGTCACCCGGGTCGGGAGGGGACGGGTCAGGGACGCTCGACGTGGGCACCGAGGTCCGACAACTTCGCCTCGAAGTCCTCGTACCCCCGGTTGATCAGGTCGACGCCGTAGACCCGGGAGGTGCCCTCGGCCGCGAGCGCGGCGATCAGGTGGCTGAACCCGGCCCGCAGGTCCGGGATGACCAGGTCGGCGGCGTGCAGCTTGCTCGGACCGGCGATGACCGCCGAGTGCTTGAAGTTGCGTCGGCCGAACCGGCACGGGGTGCCACCCAGGCAGTCCCGGTAGACCTGGATGTTCGCGCCCATGGTGTTGAGCGCCTCGGTGTAGCCCAGCCGCTGCTCGTACACCGTCTCGTGGACGATCGACAGGCCCCGGGCCTGGGTCAGGGCGACCACCAGGGGCTGCTGCCAGTCGGTCATGAAACCGGGGTGGACGTCGGTCTCCAGGGCGACCGACTTCAGCTCCCCGCCCGGGTGCCAGAACCGGATGCCACCCTCCTGGCCGGGCTGCCCCAGCCGAGGCGGACGGATGTCGGTGACCTCGTACTCGCCCCCGACCGAGCGGAAGATGTTGAGGAAGGTCATCATGTCGGCCTGCTGCGCGCCGAGGACCTCGACGTGCCCCCGGGTGGCCAGCGCCGCCGCCGCCCAACTGGCCGCCTCGATCCGGTCCGGGATCGGCCGGTGGTTGTAGCCGTGCAGCTTCGGCACACCCTGGATCTCGATGACCCGGTCGGTGTGCACCTTGATGATCGCGCCCATCTTCTGCAGGATGCAGATCAGGTCGATGATCTCCGGTTCCACCGCCGCGTTGCGCAGCTCGGTGACGCCCTCGGCCATCACCGCGGTCAGCAGCACCTGCTCGGTGGCGCCGACGCTCGGGTACGGCAGGGAGAACTTGGTCCCGTGCAGGCCGTTCGGCGCGGACAGGTGCAACCCCTCGGGCCGCTTCTCGACGGTCGCCCCGAACTCCCGCAGCGCCTGCAGGTGGAAGTCGATCGGACGGGGGCCGATGTGGCAGCCCCCCAGGTCCGGGATGAAGGCGTGGCCCAGCCGGTGCAGCAGCGGGCCGCAGAACAGGATCGGGATCCGGCTCGACCCGGCGTGCACGTTGATCTGGTCGGTGCTGGCGCTCTCGACGTAGGCCGGGTCGAAGACCAGCTCGCCGTCCTCGTCGCCGTCGGTCACCTTGACCCCGTGCAGGCCGAGCAGCCCGCGGACCACCTCGACGTCCCGGATCCGAGGCACGTCGTACAGCCGGCTGGGGGTGTCACCCAGCAGGGCGGCGACCATCGCCTTGGAAACCAGGTTCTTCGCGCCGCGCACGCGGATCCGCCCTTGGAGCGGACTTCCTCCGTGTACGACCAGGACGTCGTCGGTCAACGCAACCTCCAGCGCGTCGGTGCTGCCGTGTTGGATCGGGCCTGCGATGGACATCGCTACCCGGTAACGCGGCCACGTCAAAAGAAGCCGCCTCGTTTCGTCGCACCCGGCAGCATAGCCCTCGGTGACCACGATGAGTCGGTCACACCGCCTGGGACGGCATGAATGGGTGAAACAGGTGTGTTAACGTACTGGTTTGATCACTCAGGGTTGTGATCCTGCGGGCGGGGTGCAGGTGCCGGCGGGGGTACAGGTTAGAGCGGGGGTGCAGGTGCCGCGCCCGGCAGGGCGAGCATCTGGTCCAGCGCCACCCGGGCGTGGTGGGCGGTGTCCGCGTCGACGGTGATCTGGTTGACCACCCGCCCCGCGACCAGCTCCTCCAGCGCCCAGACGAGGTGCGGAAGATCGATCCGGTTCATCGTCGAGCAGTAGCAGACCGCCCGGTCCAGGAACATGACCTGCTTGTCCGGATGGGCCAGTGCGAGGCGGCGTACCAGGTTCAGCTCGGTCCCCACCGCCCACGCCGAACCGGCCGGGGCGGCCTCGATCGCCTTGATGATGTATTCGGTGGAGCCGACCTGGTCGGCGGCGTTGACCACCTCGTGCCGGCACTCCGGGTGGACCAGGACGTTCACCCCCGGCACCCGACGCCGGACGTCTTCGACGCTGTCGAGGGTGAAGCGACCGTGCACCGAGCAGTGCCCGCGCCACAGGATCATCTTCGCGTCCCGGACCTGCTGGGGGGTCAGCCCGCCGCCCGGCTTGTGCGGGTCGTAGAGCACGCAGTCGTCGAGCGACAGCCCCATCTCCAACACCGCCGTGTTGCGACCCAGGTGCTGGTCGGGCAGGAACAGGACCTTCTCGCCCTGCTGGTACGCCCACTCCAGGGCCCGCTTCGCGTTCGACGAGGTGCAGACCAGGCCGCCGTTGCGCCCGACGAAGCCCTTGATGTCCGCCGAGGAGTTCATGTAGGTGACGGGCACCGTCGAATCGGCCACACCCAGGTCGGTCAGGACGTCCCAGGCCTTCTCGACCTGCGACAGGACCGCCATGTCCGCCATCGAGCACCCGGCCGCCAGGTCGGGGAGGATCACCCGCTGCGCGTCGGTGGTGAGGATGTCGGCGCTCTCGGCCATGAAGTGGACGCCGCAGAAGACGATGTACTCCGCGTCGGGGCGGGCCGCCGCCTCCCGGGCCAGCTTGAACGAGTCGCCGGTGACGTCGGCGAACTGGATCACCTCGTCGCGCTGGTAGTGGTGGCCGAGCACGAAGACCTTCGTGCCCAGGGCCGCCTTCGCGGCCGTCGCCCGGGCCACCAGATCGGGGTCGCTCGGGGCGGGTAGCTCACCGGGACACTCCACGCCGCGCTCGGTGGCAGGATCGCTGCCTCGGCCGAGAAGCAGCAGGGCAGTCGCTGTGTTCGAGGGTTCCACCCAGGTCGAAGTCACCAGCCCATGGTCGCACAGCGGGGCCGCCGTGGAAGTTCCACCAGTGTGTCCTGTCACACTCAATGGCATGCGTGTGCTGCTCTGTCCGGACAAGTTCGCCGGCACCCTGCCGGCCCAGGAGGTGGCCACTGCGGTCGCCGACGGCTGGCGGGAGGTGACCGACGGTGACGAGCTGCTGATCCGGCCGCTGGCCGACGGGGGGCCGGGGTTCGTCGCGGTCCTCGCCGAGGCGCTCGGCGGACGGCGGATCCCGGTGTCGACCGTCGACCCCCTGGGCCGCCCGGCAGCCGGTGAGTTCCTTCTCACCCCCGACGGTTCGACGGCGTACCTGGAGAGCGCCCAGGCGTGCGGGCTGCACCTGCTGACCGTCGAGGAACGCGACCCCAAGGCCACCACCTCGTACGGGCTCGGCCTGCTGATCGCCGCCGCCGTGGAGAGCGGGGCCCGGACGGTGGTGATCGGGCTGGGCGGGTCGGCCACCAACGACGCCGGCGCGGGCATGCTCACCGCCCTGGGCGCGACCCCGCTGGACGAGGCCGGCCTCGCCCTGCCGTACGGGGGTGCCGCGCTGGCCGCCGCAGTGGCCCTGGACGGTACGCCCCGACTGCGCGGGGTCCGGTTGGTCGCCGCCACCGACGTGGACAACCCCCTGCTCGGGCTGCACGGGGCCAGCAGCGTGTACGGCCCGCAGAAGGGGGCCTCCCGTGCCGACGTCCTGCTCCTCGACGCCGCGTTGGAGCGCTTCGCGGGCGTTCTGGAGCGGGATCTTCCGGGCTGTCCGGCACAGCTCGGGCTCCAGCCCGGCGGCGGTGCGGCGGGTGGCCTGGGAGCGGCGGTGCTCGCCCTCGGTGGGCACTGCGAATCCGGCATCGGGCTGGTCACCGGGGCGATCGGGCTCGACGCCGCACTCGACGAGTGCGACCTGGTGATCACCGGGGAGGGCTCCTTCGACCACCAGTCCCTGCGCGGGAAGGTGGTCGCCGGGGTGGCCGGTGCCGCCCGGGACCGGGGGGTCCCCTGCGTGGTGGTCGCCGGTCGGGTCAGCACCGGACGTCGGGAGTCCGCCTCGGCCGGGGTGACCGACGCGTACAGCCTGGTGGAGCACTTCGGCGGGGAGGAGCGCGGCGGCGTCGAGGCGGCCATGGGGCGACCCGCGGAGGGCCTGCGTGAGCTGGGCGCCCGCCTGGCCCGCCAGTGGAGTCGGTGAGCTGTGCCACCGGTCCCCGGACGGTTGTACGTCACGACGGTGACGTCAGCGGGGAGCGGCCTACAATTGCTGTCGGACCGCAGTGGGAATCACTGGACCGGCGGCTGACGTTGGCCAGGACGACCACACCTACGCGTGCAGGGAGAATTCCACGTGACCACGCCAGCGCAGACCGAGTCGACCGAGGCCACGGCCCCGGTATCCGTCGTCCTCACCGACGCCGCGGCGCAGAAGGTCAAGGCCCTGATCGAGCAGGACGAAAGCGGCAATGACCTGCGGCTGCGGGTGGCGGTGCAGCCCGGCGGCTGCTCCGGCCTGCGATACCAGCTCTTCTTCGACGAGCGCTCCCTCGACGGCGACGTCGTCAGCGACTTCGGTGGCGTCGAGGTCGTCGTCGACCGGATGAGCGCCCCCTACCTGGCCGGCGCGACGATCGACTTCGCCGACCGGATCGACGCCCAGGGCTTCACCATCGACAACCCGAACGCGGGCAACTCCTGCGCCTGCGGCGACTCGTTCAGCTGAGTCGACGCCTCCCGCGACACCAGGGCCGACGTCCGTACGGACGTCGGCCCTGGTCGCGTCCGTGACCCGGATCCGGACGCCGGACGACTCCCGACCGGGGGCGGGAGGACGATCCGGCGACCCTCGACCGACCCGCGAGACGGGCCGGTAGGCTGACCCGGCCGTGCCGCCGAACCCGAGGGTTGACATGAAGATCGCCGTGACCGGCTCGATCGCCACCGACCACCTGATGAGCTTCCCCGGTCGCTTCGCCGACCAGTTCATCGCGGACCAACTCGACAAGGTGTCACTCTCCTTCCTCGTCGACGACCTGGTCCTGCGCCGGGGCGGGGTCGCCGCGAACATCGCCTTCGGGATGGGGCAGCTCGGTCTGCGCCCGGTCCTGCTCGGCGCGGTCGGCGCCGACTTCGCCGACTACCGCTCCTGGCTGGAGCGGCACGGCGTGGACTGCGAGTCGGTGCACGTCAGCGAGATCGCCCACACCGCCCGCTTCGTCTGCACCACAGACACCGACATGTGCCAGATCGCCTCCTTCTACGCCGGGGCGATGGCCGAGGCCCGCAACATCGAGCTGGCCCCGGTCGCCGACCGCCTCGGCGGACTGGACCTGGTCCTGGTCGGCGCCAACGACCCGGAGGCGATGCTGCGGCACTCCACCGAGTGCCGGGAGCGGGGGTACGCCTTCGTCGCCGACCCCTCCCAGCAGCTCGCCCGGATGGAGGGCGAGGACGTGGTCGGGCTGATCGAAGGCGCCGACTACCTGATGACCAACGACTACGAGAAGTCCCTGCTGCAGAGCAAGGCCGGGCTGACCGACGACCAGCTCCTCGAACAGGTCAAGATCCGGGTCACCACGCTGGGCAAGCGCGGGGTGGAGATCGTCGGGCGCGACATCGACCCGATCCACGTGCCGATCGCCAAGGAGTCCCGCGTCATGGACCCCACCGGCGTCGGCGACGGCTTCCGCGCCGGTTTCTTCGCCGCCCTCTCCTGGGGTCTGGGGCTGGAGCGCAGCGCCCAGGTGGGCTCGTTGCTGGCCACCCTGGTCCTGGAGACCGTCGGCACCCAGGAGTACCAGGTCCGCCCGGACCTGTTCGTCAAGCGTCTCGCCGAGTCCTACGGTGACGCCGCCGCCGACGAGGTCCGCACCCACCTGCTCGGCTGACCCGCCCCTCTCCGCCGACCGCCCTGCCCGCTGCCCCGCCCTGCTCGGCTGCACGGTCGGAGCCACCCCGCAGGAGATCTTGGAATGAGCTGGCCCCTCTGGGGGCCGAAGTGTTCCAAGATCTCCTGTCGCGGGGAAGCAAGGTCTCCTGTCGCGGGGAAGCAAGGTCTCCTGTCGCGGGGGAGGACGCCGCTCAGCGGGGGTGGGGCACGGCGTGGACGAAGGCCGCCCACTGGCGCGGGGTGAAGATCAGGCTCGGACCCGACCGGTCCTTGCTGTCACGGACCGCCACCAGGTCGGGCAGGTACGCGCACTCGACGCAGTCGCCGTTGTTGGCGCTGCGGCTACTGGTGAACCACTGGGCGGTGGCGAGGGCAGGGGTGTCCACGGCGGCCTCCGGGGTCAAGCGCCGGCGTACTCCCGGATCAACGCGCGCGACTCGGCGGGTGAGAGAGCGACCTGGCGCAGGTTGTCGGAGACCATGCTATAGGTCCGGACCCCGTCCGGATCCTGCACGTACATCGCCCCGTCGAGCAGTTCGGTGTAGGCGATCGGCCGGACGTGGGCGAAGTCCAGGACGACGAACTTGCCCACCGGCGTCGCCGGATGGGACCCGTCCTCCGGTCGGAGCACCTGGACGGTGACGTTCGGCAGTTCGGACATGGCCGCGAGGTGGCGCAGTTGACCTCGCCGGGTCTCGTCACCGTTGACCCGCAGCCGAAGCGCCGCCTCACCGATCACCGCGTGCAGGGTCAACGGCTCGTCGTCGGTGAGCCGCCTCGCCCGGGCCTGCCGGAAGGAGACGAACCGTTCGGCGTGGTCGGGGCGGACGAAGCCGGTGCCCAGGGTCAGCGCCTGGGCGTACTCCTCGGTCTGGAGAAGTCCCGGGATCACCATCGACTCGAAGACGAACGCCCCGTCGGCCAGCCCCTCCAGTCCGACGTACGTCTTGAACCAGTCCGGCATGACGTTGGCCCAGGGTGCCCACCAACTCCGTGCGTCGGAGCGCCCGGCCAGGGCGGTGAGTCGGTCGACCGCGGACTGCTCGGCACCACAGGCGTGCAGGACCGCCGCGATGTCCTCGGGGAACTGCTGGTACCGGCCCATCTCCATGTGCCCGAGCTTCGGTTTGCCGAGGCCGGTGCGCCGGGCGAGTTCACTCAACGACATCGGCACGTCGCGTCGGTAGCGGCTCAGCTCCGCCCCGATCAACCAGCGTAGTGCGGACGGGTCGGTCCGGGTCCCCATCGGTCACCTCCAGTACGAATCGCTCACCGTCATCATGTCGTCACCCCTTTCATTGTGCAAGCTCATCGGCTATACGTATATCTATCCGATCTGCGAGGAGTGATGATGACCGAGCTGACCTGGCCCGAGACGTCGGAAGAACTTCAGCGAGAACTGGACGAACTGGCCCGCGAGTACGCCCCGCGACGCTTCGCCATCTGCGAGGAGTACGACTGCACCCCCCCTCGACGGTGGCGTCTTCGCCTGGGGCCTGGCGTTCGACGACCACACCCTCCTGTGCGGGGACGACCGCCGGTCGATCGGCACCTTCACCCACCCCGAGCAGGCCGTACGCCTGTTCGCCCGGGCCGGTCGACGGCTCCGCCTGCTCTGGCTGGACTGAGCCGCCTCAGTGGGTGCGGCGGACGTCGTAGGCGGGGCCGTCGGGGCCGGTGACGGTGCCGAGGAACTCCTGACCGCGCATCCGGCACCAGGCGGGGAGGTCCACCGCGGCGGCCGGGTCGTCGGCGAGGACCCGGACGACTGTGCCCACCGGCAGGTCGGGGAGTCGACGGGCGACAGCGATCACCGGCAGCGGGCAGCGCTGACCACGACAGTCGAGCAGTTCGGCGGGAGTCGTCACAGCCCCGTCACCCCGGCCTCGGCCCGCAGGTCGGCCACGATCCCCGGCAGGTCGGCCAGGAACCGGTCCACCTCTGCCTCGGTGGTCTCCCGGTGCAGGCTGACCCGGACGTTGCCGTGCGACAGCACCCCCATCGCCTCCAGGACGTGCGACGGGCGCAGCGTCGAGGAGGTGCACGAGGAACCCGAGGAGACGGCGAAGCCCCGCCGGTCCAGGGCGTGCAGCAGCGCCTCCCCGTCGACGTACAGGCAGGAGAAGGTGACCAGGTGGGGGAGACGGTCGGTGGGGTCGCCGACCACCTCGACGTCCGGCACCTCGGCGGCGACCCGGGTCCGGATCCGGTCCACCAGTGTGGTCAGCCGGGCGGCCTGCGTCGCCGCGTCGGCGGTCACCGCCCGCAGGCTCGCCGCCGCCGCCACCACCGCCGGGAGGTTCATCGGCCCCGGGGCTCGTCCCGACTCCCGTTCGTCGGCGGGCCAGGGCGACTCCCAGCGGGTCCCCTTGCGGACCACCAGGAGCCCGACCCCGGCTGGTCCACCCCACTTGTGGGCGCTGGCGGTCAGGATCGACCAGCCCGTCGGTACGGGTACCCGACCCACCAGTTGGGCGGCGTCGACGTGGAGCGGGACGCCGGCGGCGGCGCACTCGGCCCCGGCCGCCTCGACCGGCTGGACGGTGCCCACCTCGTGGCTCGCCCCGATCAGCGTCGCCAACGCCACGCCCGGCGCGGCGACCGCCGTCGACCAGGCGTCGCGGTCCAGTCGACCCCACCGGTCCACCGGTACGCCGACCGCCTCGCCGCCGTCGGCCACGTGCCGCTGCGCGGCGTGCAGGACGGCCGAGTGTTCGATCGCCGAGTGCACCAGGACCCGGCCGACCCGGTGCCGTCCGCGCAGGCCCCCGAGGACGGCGGCGTGGGCTGCGGTCGTACCGCTGGGGGTGAAGGAGAGCTCGTCCGGTCGGACCCCCAGGGTCTGCGCGGTGGCCTCCCGGGCGGCGTCGAGGAGTTGCCGGGCCCGACGGGCCTGGGTGTAGAGCCGGGCCGGGTCGGCCCAACCGTCGTCCAGGGCGGCCAGCAGCGCCTGTCGGGCGACCGGATGCAGGGGCGCGGCGGTGGCCGCGTCCAGGTAGACCGGGGGAGCGCTCACAGGAGGTCACGCTACCGGGCGGAGCCGCCACAAGATCCCCCGACGGGACGGACAACCACCCCCAAGACCGTCCAGTCCCGCTTGGTCGAGTAATCTGCGACCGTCGGTGACGCCTTTGCCGCAGGTGTTCGAGGGGTTCAACCGCCGCGGCGCGCTAGGGAGGCAGGACCAGGTGGTCGCAGGGAATTCGGACGTACGGCCGGTGGCCGTGCGGCACGACGCTTCTCCGGGAGCCGGTCGACGGCGTGGTGCTGGCCGGGTCGCGGGGCTCGGTCTCGGCGCGGTGGCGCTGCTGACCACGCTCACCGGCTGCGACGTCGGTGCGGCGTTCGGCGGCTTCGGCTGGCCGCAGGGGGGCATCACCCCCGAGTCGCAGCGGATGTACGACCTCTGGATCGCCTCCTGCATCGCGGCGCTCGCCGTCGGTGTCTTCGTGTGGGGCCTGATCTTCTGGTGCGTCGTGCGCTACCGCAAGCGGGGCAACACCCTGCCGGTGCAGACCCGGTACAACCTGCCGATGGAGTTCCTCTACACCATCGCGCCGATCCTGATCGTCTCGGTGCTCTTCTACTACACCGCGATCGTGCAGACCGACGTGAACCGGGAGTCGGAGAACCCCGACGTCACCGTCGAGGTCGTCGCCTTCAAGTGGAACTGGCAGTTCAACTACCGCGACGGCCAGGGCGTCGAGGCGAACACCGTGGCGTCGACGCTGGGCACCAGCGAGGTCATCCCGGTGCTGGTCCTGCCGACCCAGCGCTCGATCCGCTTCGAGGAGACCAGCCGCGACGTCATCCACTCGTTCTGGGTGCCGGAGATGCTGTTCAAGCGGGACGTCTTCCCGGGTAACGTCCGCAACACGTTCGAGGTCTCCGAGCTGCGCACCGAGGGGGCGTACGTCGGTCGTTGCGCCGAGCTGTGCGGCAGCTACCACGCCTTCATGAACTTCGAGCTGCGGGTGGTCTCGCCGGAGCGTTACGACCAGTTCCTCGCCGCGAAGCAGGACGGGTCGTCGACGCAGGAGGCCCTCCAGGCCATCGGCGAGGAGCCGTACGCCGTCACCACCCGGCCGTTCGAAACGCGCCGTACGACGAGCAACTTCAACCCGGACAACGCGCCGGCCGGCTCGGGAAGCTGAGGGGTCAACCGATGAAGACCGAGTGGCGGATCTTCCTGATCATCGCCGCCTTCCTGGCCGGCACCGCCGTTCTCTACGGTGCCTGGACGGCGGGGGACGGCGGTGAGGTCGAGTGGATCGGTACCACCGCCCTCACCCTGTCCTTCCTGCTCTGCTCGATGTGCGGCGGCTTCTTCTGGTTCGTGTCCCGCCGTATCGACCTGCGGCCCGAGGACCGTCCCGACGGTGAGATCGCCGACGGCGCCGGGGAGATCGGCTTCTTCAGCCCGGGCAGCTACTGGCCGTTCGCGATCGCCCTGTGCGCGTCGATCACCGGCCTGGGTCTGGTGTTCTGGCAGCTCTGGCTGGTCGGCACGGGCCTGGTCGCGGTGACCCTGGCGACCGCCGCGATGCTCTTCGAGTACTACACCGGCACCCGGCGCACCGCCGAGCACTGAGACGGCGTCGCCGAAGCCCGCCCCCGGTTCGTCCGGTGGCGGGCTTCGGCGTGTGTGCGTCGTGTGGCAAGCCGTCGGACGGGTGTCCGGGGAGCCGGGTCAGGCGGAGGGGGCGAACTCGACCCACCGGTCGAGGACCTTGGCGGCGGCACCGGAGTCGATCGCCTCGGCGGCCCGGGTCAGCCCGGCGCGCAGCACCTCCACGAGGTCCCCGTCGAGGGGACCCTGGGTGGCCAACGCCACCGCCGCGTTGACCAGGACGGCGTCGCGGACCGGCCCCGGCTCCCCGGCGAGCAGCCGCCGGGCCACGTCGGCGTTGTAGGCGGCGTCGGCACCCCGCAGGTCACCGGGGGTGCAGCGGGGTACCCCGAGGTCGACGGCGTCGAGGAGGGCCTCCCGGACGGTGCCGTTCTGGGCCACCCAGATCCGGGTGGGAGCGGCGGTGGTGAACTCGTCGAGCCCGTCCTCGCCCCGCATCACCACGGCGGAGTCCCCCCGGGCGGCGAAGACCCCTGCCATCACCGGGGCCATCCGCCTGTCGAAGCAGCCCACCGCGCCGGAGCGGGGGCGGGCCGGGTTGGTCAGGGGACCGAGGAAGTTGAAGGCGGTGGGTACGCCCAACTCCCGGCGTACCGGACCGGCGTGCCGCATCCCCGGGTGGAACCGGGGGGCGAAGCAGAACCCGATTCCGACCTCGGTGACGCACCGGGCCACCTGCTCGGGGTCGAGGTCCAGCGGAACCCCGAGGAATTCGAGCAGGTCGGCGGTGCCGCAGGAGGAGGAGGCGGCCCGGTTGCCGTGCTTGACCACGCGTACCCCGGCCCCGGCCACCACCAGGGCGGTCATCGTGGAGATGTTGACGGTGTGGGCGAGGTCACCGCCGGTGCCCACCACGTCGAGGGCGGTGGCCCGGACCTCCTCGGGGAGGTCGACCGGGACGGACCGGGTGAGCATCGCCTCGACCAGCCCGCCCAACTCCGCCGAGGTCTCACCCTTGGCGCGCAGCGCCACGGCGAAGCCGGCGATCTGGGCCGGGGCCGCCCCGCCGGACATGATCTCGCCCATCGCCCAGGCGGTGTCGGCGGTGGCGAGTTCTTCGCCCCGCAGCAGCGCGGCGATCAGGTGCGACCAGGTCCGTTCGCCCATGGTGGGCCTCCCGAGCGGGCGTGAGGTGCGGTGTGGTGGCTGGTGCCGGCCGCCGGTCGGGCGTCCGGGGGAGTCCGGCGACGTCGGCCGGTACCGGACCGACCGGGCCTCGCCGTGGGGCGACTCAGGCCGGGGCGTGGGTGCGCAGCAGTTGGGCGACGGTGGCGCCGGTGGTCACCGGGTCGAGCGGGTGCACCAGGGTCGCCTCGACCTCGGCGTACGCCGCGAGCCATCGGTCCGCGGCCCTGGCGATCACCAGGCAGACCGGGGGGGAGTCGTCCCGGTCGTCCTTGACCTGACGGGCCACCCCGATCCCGCCGGCCGGGGACGCCTCCCCGTCGAGCAGCAGGAGGTGGATCTCGTAGGTGTCGACCAGACGGATGCACTCGTCGAACGTGGCGGCCTCGATGAACTCGACCTGGAGGTCGGCCGCGGGCCGGGTGCCGACGGCCAGCCGCATCTGGTCACGGATCCTCTGGTCGTCGCTGTAGAGCAGGACGGTGTAAAGACGATCGCTCATCGCTGGCTGGCTCCCACCTCGTAGCTGCCCGCCGATCGTACCGGTCGGGGTGACCGGCATCGCCCCCGCCCGGGTGCGGGGGGTCAGCCCGCCGTCGGCGCTGTCGGTTCCCCGGCCCTGGCTCCGGCGGGTCGCCCGACCTGCGCCCCGGCGTCCGTCCCGACCTCCGACCCGGGGTCGGTGCCGGCCGGGGCCTCGGGAGAGGTCGCGGCGGGTCCCGGCGGGGGTTCCTGCGCCGCAGCCCGGGCCTCCTGTCTGTCGAGTTCCCGGTCGACGCGGCGGGCCTCCCGCTCGGACTGGCGTACCCACTGGACCACCAGGACCGCGAGCATCGTCACACTGACGAACTCGCCACCGGCCCAGAGGATCCCCCCGGCCAGCACCTGGTCCTCCCACGGGTCGGCCCAGGTGAGGTTGAGGGAGGCGTACCAGTCGCCGCCGAAGAGGGTGCTGCTCTGCATCACGGTGAGGCCGAGCACCGTGTGGAACGGCACCGACAGCAGCATCAACAGCGCCCGACCGGGGTACGGCCACCGGGTGGGCATCGGGTCGAGGCCGAGCAGCGGCCAGAAGAACACGCAGCCGGTCATGATGAAGTGGGCGTGCGTCAGCTCGTGCGCCCAGGTGTGCTCCAGCGTGTACCGGTACAGGTCGGTGAAGTAGAGCACGAACGGGTTGACCACGAAGATGGCGAACGCCACCAGTGGATAGCTGTAGACCTTCGCGACCCGGCTGTGCAGCACCGCCAACAGGCGTCGACGGGGGGCCGGCGGAAGGGTCCGCAGGGCCAGGGTGACCGGCGCGCCGAGGGCCAGGAAGATCGGCGCGATCATGGACAGCACCATGTGCTGGACCATGTGCACCGACAGCAGGGCGGTGTCGTAGGCGTGCAGCCCGCTGACCGTCACCGAGGCGATGCCGCCCAGGCCGGGGCCGATGAAGAAGATCGTCCGGGCCACCGGCCACCTGTCGCCCCGCATCCGCAGGCGGTACACCCCGTAGAGGTAGATCCCGGCGGCGAGGACCAGGCCGAGGGCCAGCCAGCTGTCCAGCCGGGTCTCGGTGAACACGGCGGTGACGGAGAACGGGGGCGGGCCGGGTTCGGCCGGCGCGGCCGTCAGCTCCGGGGTGACGGCGGCTGCCGAACTCGCCGGACCGACGGCCAGGGTCGACACGGCCTGTCGGGCGACGGTGAAGATCGGATCGACGTGCAGCACGCTTTTCAGGCTAGGCCAGGCGAACCGGACGCCCCCCGGCGGGCCTCCAACGGCACGTCAGAGGGACAGGAGGGCGACCCCGCTGATCGCCGATCCCGGTCACGGGCAATAATGACCGCGTGACTGCGGCCCCAGCCATTGACAAGAGCCGGATCCACTCTCTGACGCGCCCCAACATGGTCAGCGTCGGCACGATCGTCTGGCTCTCCAGTGAACTCATGTTCTTCGCGGCGCTCTTCGCGATGTACTTCTCCATCCGCGCGGCGGCGCCCGAGCAGTGGGCGCAACACACGCCCGAGCTCAACATCCCGTACGCGACGACCTTCACGACGATCCTGGTGCTCTCCTCGATCACGTGTCAGATCGGCGTGTTCGCGGCGGAGCGGGGTGACGTGCACGCCCTCCGGCGCTGGTTCACGATCACCTTCGTGATGGGGTTGATCTTCCTCATCGGCCAGGTGAACGAGTACGTGACCCTGGTCAGCCACGGCATCAAGATCAACGCAGACGGGTACGGGTCGGTCTTCTACCTGACCACCGGCTTCCACGGTCTGCACGTCGCCGGTGGCCTGGTCGCCTTCCTCATATTCATGGTCCGGACCACCATGGGCCGGTTCACCCCGGCCCAGGCCACCTCCGCGATCGTCGTGTCGTACTACTGGCACTTCGTGGACGTGGTGTGGATCGGGCTCTACGGCATGATCTACTGGCTGCAGTGATCTTGGCGCGGTCGTCGCGTACCGCGCCGCTGCTCCCCTCCCGAAGCAAGGTCCCACCGGTTAAGGACACAGGTCATGACTTCTGACAACGACCGCCGAGGCGGTCTGCTCGCGCGGCTGCGCCGCGGGCGGTCCGCAGCGCCCAGCAGGGGTCGCCGACGGCTGGGCGCCGCAGTCCGGCTGATCGCCGCCCTGACCCTGGCCGGCGGCGCGTACACGCTCTTCGCCCCCGGCGTGCAGGCGCAGGAGAACCCGCCGCTGACCGGCGCCGCAGCCGAGGGCAAGGCGCTGTTCGACGTGAGCTGTGTGACCTGCCACGGGCGCAACGCGCAGGGCGTCGAGGACCGCGGACCGAGCCTGATCGGGGTGGGTGCCGCCTCGGTCGACTTCCAGGTCAGCAGCGGTCGGATGCCGATGGCCCGCCAGGAGGCCCAGGCGGGACGCAAGCCCCCGGTCTTCACCGACGAGCAGACCCGTCAGCTCGCCCAGTACGTCCAGGAGCTCGGCGGCGGTCCGATCATCCCCGAGGGTGACCTCTCCCGCGGTGCCGACCTGGCCGTCGGCGGAGAGCTGTACCGGATCAACTGCTCCCAGTGCCACGCCTTCTCCGGCGGTGGCGGGGCGCTCTCCTCGGGCAAGTACGCGCCGAGCCTGATGCCGGCCAGCGACCGACAGATCTACGCCGCGATGCTCAGCGGCCCGCAGAACATGCCGGTCTTCGGTGACAACCAGCTCTCGCCGCAGGAGAAGGCGGACATCATCGCCTACATCCAGCAGAGCCTGCAGAACACCCAGGACCCGGGTGGCTTCAACCTCGGGCGGTACGGGCCGTCCACCGAGGGTGTGGCCATCTTCCTGGTCGGGATCGTGGCGCTGGTCTTCGCCGCGCTGTGGATTGCAGGAAAGTCGTGATCAAGCAGATTCGTGGTGGCACTGCCGAGGTGCCGGCTGCCGGCACCGGCCGTAGGGAGGTGACTGCGTGAGCGCCCAGACCCAGACCTCGGCGCCGGGTGAACAGTTCGACGTGAACGACCCCGAGGCGACCCGGTTCGACATCCTGCGGGAAGGCGCTCGTCGGGACGACATCGAGATCGTCCACTACGAGCCGCAGTACGCCCCGGGGAGCAAGGCCGAGCGTCGACTGGTCCGCTTCGTCGTCAGTCTCTTCCTGCTCACCGGCCTGGCCGCGACCGCCTTCCTGGCGATCTACATCTGGTGGCCCTGGGAGTACAGCCTGAGCCAGGGCGGGGACCGGTTCTACACCCCGCTGCTCGGGGTGACCCTGGGCGTCGCGCTGCTCGCACTCGGGTTCGGCATCCTCACCTGGGGCAAGAAGCTGCTGCCCAAGGAGGTGTCGATCCAGGACCGGCACGAGGGCGTGTACTCCGAGGAGGACCGCCGGATCACCGGCGAGACGATGCTCTACATGGCCGACGAGCTGGGGGTGCGCCGGCGTCCGCTGCTGGGCATCTCGCTGCTGGCCGGGCTGGCCCCGGTGGCGGCCGTCGCCGCCGCCCCGATCGTCGGTGGTCTGATCAAGGACCCGCACAAGAGCGGCCAGCTCACCACCACCGGGTTCGCTCCGGCCGACGGGCAGCTGATCCGGTTGATCCGGGAGGACGGCCGTCCGCTGCGTCCGGCCGACATCAGCGCCGGTGGTCAGATCACCGTCTTCCCGGGGGTCAGCCACGGGGTGAGCAACCAGTACGCGAACTCGCCGACCCTGCTGATCCACCTCCGTGAGGAGGACGCGATCAAGTCGCGGGAGGCCAACGACCAGGTCGGCCACAACGACTACATGTGGGGCAACTACGTCGCCTTCTCCAAGATCTGCACGCACGCCGGCTGCCCCGCCAGCCTGTACGAGCAGCAGACCAACAGGCTGCTCTGCCCGTGCCACCAGTCACAGTTCCTGATCACTGACAACGCCAAGCCTATCTTCGGCCCGGCAAGTCGGCGGTTGCCGCAGTTGCCGATCACGGTCGACTCCGAAGGCTTCTTCGTCGCGAAGTCCGACTTCACCGAGATCGTCGGCCCGGACTTCTGGGAGCGTCCATGAAGCGTCGTAAGCTAGACGTCGCCGCGGTACCGGGCAAGGCCGCCCGGGAGCTGGACGACCGGTTCCAGGCAGCGACCCCGCTGCGGAAGCTGCTCAACAAGGTCTTCCCCGACCACTGGTCCTTCCTGCTCGGTGAGATCGCGCTCTTCTCGTTCGTCATCCTCCTGCTCACCGGCGTCTTCCTGACGTTCTTCTACGAGCCGGGGATGACGGAGGTGATCTACAACGGCAGCTACGCGCCGCTGCGTGGCACCCCGATGACTGCGGCGTACGCCTCGACCCTGGACATCTCGTTCGACGTCCGGGGCGGTCTGATCATGCGTCAGATGCACCACTGGGCGGCGCTGCTGTTCATGGCGTCGATCATCGTGCACATGATGCGGGTCTTCTTCACCGGTGCGTTCCGTAAGCCGCGGGAGACCAACTGGATCATCGGTTCGCTGCTGTTCTGGGTCGGGTTCCTGGCCGGCTTCACCGGCTACTCCCTGCCGGACGACGGCCTCTCCGGCACCGGCCTGCGGATCGCCTCGGCGATCATGCTCTCCATCCCGGTGGTCGGCACCTGGGTCACCTCGTCGGTCTTCGACGGGGACTTCCCGGGGACCATCATCATGAGCCGGTTCTTCATCGCCCACGTGCTGCTCATCCCGGGTCTGCTGGTGGCGTTGATCAGCGTCCACCTCGGGCTGGTGTTCAAGCAGAAGCACACCCAGTGGCCCGGTCCCGGCCGGACCAACAACAACGTGGTCGGCGAGCGGATGTTCCCCCGGTACGCGATCAAGCAGGGCGGCTTCTTCATGGTCGTCTTCGGCGTGGTCGCCATGATGGGTGGTCTGTTCCAGATCAACCCGCTCTGGTACTTCGGCCCGTACGAGGCGTGGGTGGTCTCCGCGGCCAGCCAGCCCGACTTCTACGTGATGTTCCTGGACGGGTCCACCCGGTTGATGCCGGCCTGGGAGCTGCACATCCCGATCGGCGACGGATACGTCATCCCACCGCTGTTCTGGCCGACCGTGGTGCTACCGGGGATCCTGGTCGGGCTGTCGCTGTTGTATCCGTTCATGGAGGCTCGGCAGACCAAGGACTACCGCAGCCACAACCTGCTCCAGCGGCCCCGGGACGTTCCGGCCCGCAGCGGTCTCGGCGCGATGGCCCTGACGTTCTACATCATCCTGACGCTCTCCGGGGCGAACGACGTCATCGCCGACAAGTTCCACATCAGCCTGAACGCGATGACCTGGATCGGCCGGGCGGGTCTGCTCCTGCTCCCGCCGTTGGCGTACTACCTGACCTACCGGATCTGTCTGGGTCTGCAACAGCACGACCGGGAGGTTCTGGCGCACGGTGTCGAGACCGGCATCATCCGGCGGCTGCCGGACGGTCGGTTCGAGGAGGTGCACCAGCCCCTCAGCATGGGCCAGGACGGCCACGGCGAGTTGGACTACGCCGGTTGGGTGGTGCCGAAGAAGATGAACCGGCTCGGGGCGCTCGGCCCGGCCATCCGGGGCTTCTTCTACCCGATCGAGAAGCCGGCGGAGGCTCCGGTCTCACCAGGGCATCCGCCCGTGGAGCCGCGTCCCGACCGCGAGAAGATCGGCAGCGGCGACACCCGCCCCTGACCGTCAGCGACACCCCGACGGCGCCCACCGGGACCCATCCCGGTGGGCGCCGCCGTATCCGCGCACCCGGCGGATGGCTCCACCGGGTGGTGGTGCGGGGGATCGCAGGAATATCCCGGGCCAGTGGGGTATCCGTGCGGTCCAACGAAAAGGGGGGGAAACATGTTGGGTCTCAAACGCCTCGGGCTCCTGACCGCCATGGTGGTGGTCGGGATCGCGCCGGCCGCGTCGGCACAGGCTGCGGTGCAGCCGTCGACGCAGGACACCCAGTACCTGCAGGCGGTGCACCAGGTCAACCTGTTCGAGATCGCCTCGGGTGAGCAAGCCCAGGAAAAGGGCCAGAACCAGCAGGTCAAGGACCTGGGTAAGCAGTTCGTGACGGACCACACCGCGCTGGACGAGTCGGTGCGCAACGTCGCCAAGCAGCTCAACGTCGAGCTGCCCAACGAGCCGACCGCCGACCAGCAGGCAGTGCTGGACGAGCTGAACGGTCTCAGCGGCGCCGAGTTCGACAAGGCGTGGGTGACCGCCGAGCTGGCCGGTCACGTCCAGGCGATCCAGGCCACCCAGACGGAGATCTCGCAGGGCTCCGAGCAGTCGGTGGTCCAGCTGGCACAGGACGCACTGCCGGTCCTCCAGACGCACTACGACGCGCTGGTGGCGCTGGCCCAGACCCTGGGCATCCCGGTTCCGCAGGCCAGCGCCAGTGGTACGCCCAGCCCGGGTGCCACCACTGAGGCTCCGGCTCCGGGGGAGACCACCACCGAGGCTCCGGCCCCGGAGGGTACGGTCACCGAGTCCCCGGCGCAGCCGGAGACCACCGAGACCCCGGCACCGGCCCAGAGCTGACGCCCCGGTCGACGTGTGGCCGGCCCACCCCGAACGGGGTGGGCCGGCCATCGCCCTGTCCAGGCGGTGTCAGTCGGCGTCGGCGTCGGCCGGGCCGGGTGGCGAAGGTTGCTTCCCGGGCGGTGTCAGTCGGCGTTGGCCGGGCCGATGGCGAAGGTTGCTTCCCGGGCGGTGTCAGTCGGCGTTGGCCAGGCCGATGGCGAAGGCCTCCTCCAGGTCGTGCTGGGAGTAGGCCCGGAAGGCGATGTGCGACTCGGTGTCGAGCACCCCGGGGACCTTGGAGATGCGACCGGCGATCACCTGGGCGATCTGCTCGAACTCCCGGACCCGGACCACGGCGATCAGGTCGACGTGCCCGGCGACCGAGTAGACCTCGCTGACCCCGGGCAGTGCGGCCAGTGCCTCGGCCACCTCGGGGATGGAGTCGGTGGCGCAGTCGATCAGTACGATCGCGGTGATCACTGGTCCGCCCTTCGTCGTGCCGGTTACGGCCTCGGCGTGGGTGCCGACGCCGTTGACCATGCTAGACGTCACTGCCCGACGGCGACGGTGAGGTCGGCCGACACCCGGATCGCGTCCCGCAGCACCTCGTCGGGGCGGACCGTCGCCCCCGGCCACACGACGGTGTGCAGGACGTCCCCGTCGACCCGGGCCCCCGCCCCGACCACCGACCGGCGGCACCGCCCGGTGACCGTGGCGCTCGGGTCGACGAGGGCGGAGTCCCCGGCGGCGTGCAGGTTGGCGGCGAGGTAGTCGGCGGGGGTCCCGGTGTCGTAGAAGGCCCCCCGGTACGGCACCACACTCAACGACCCGGTCGCCTCGGCCGGTCGCCACACCGCCCGGACCAGGTCGGCGAAGGTGGGGGGCAGGTCCCGGACCAGCCGCCACGGCAGGACGGAGAACCCGACGAAGTGGTGGCCGTCGAAGGTGCCCGGCTCGGTGGGGTTCGGGGCGGGGCGGCCGAGCAGGCGTACGGTCTCGCCGTCCCAGCCGTCGAGGAGGGCGGCGACGTCCGGGCCGGGGTCGGCCTGCGGGTCGGCCAGGTACGCGTCGGCGTTGCCGACCAGGACGCCCCGCCCGCCGATCCAGTCCCGCAGGTTCCCGATCCCCCCGGCGGTGCCGAGCGGGTCGCCCCGTTCCACCGACAGGTGGGCCCGGTCCCCGACCTGCTCCACCACCTGGTCGCCGAGGTAGCAGGCGTTGACCGCCACGGACCGGGGGCCGGTCAGACCCAGCCCGGCGAGCCGGGCCAGGGCCCGGTCCAGCAGGGTGACGTTGCCGACCGGGCAGAGGGCCTTGGGCACCCGCTCGGTGAGGGGACGCAACCTGGTGCCCTCTCCGGCGGCCAGGACCACCGCGCAGACCTCCGGTGGACCGCCGGTGGTGCTCTCGCCCCCGGTCACGGTGTCGTGTCCGGCAGGGGAGGTGGGAAGTTGCCCGCCTCCGGGCCGATGCCGTAGTACCCGAGCAGGCGGGCGGTGGGCCAGCTCAGTCGGGGCAGGTCGTCCAGGGGATGCCAGGCGGCCTCGAAGACCTCGGCCCCGTCGACCTTCAGGGCGGTGGTGGAGGCGGGGACCTCGACCTCGAAGACCATGTCGACCCAGCCCTTGGCGTGCACGATCGCGTTCGGCGTGGCCGGGCGCAGCCGGGTCGGGGGCAGCCGGATCCCGGCCTCCTCGTACAGCTCCCGGGCGGCCCCCACCGCCGGGGGCTCGGCCTTCTCCAGCAGCCCGGCCGGCAGGGTCCAGCTGTGCCCGGGCGGCTGACGCAACATCAACAACCGGCCGGCTCCGTCGGCCTCGGAGTCCCGGACCAGGGTGACCGCCCCGATGACGTACTTCGGGACGGCGAGTCGGACCAGCCGGCGGCGCACCGGGAAGGGCAGCCGGTAGAAGAGCTTGTACCCGAGGGCCCGTCCGGTGGCGCGGGTGCGGGGGATCATGCTCTCAGGCTAGTGGGGGCCCCGCGCCGTCCGGGGGGCCGGGGAGGGTTGCGACCCCCTCGGGGTCACTGCCGGTAGTCGACGAGGTCGATGAGCTGGCGAACCACCTCGTCGGGTTCCACCGTCCGGTCGACGACGGCGACCAGGAGGGTCTCCAGGTCGGGGTAGCCGAGTTCCTCGGAGAGGCGCAGCAGGGGCAGGTCGCTGGCCAGGCCCCGGTCGTGTTGTCGCAGGGCGAGCCCGATGGTGGCCCGACCGAGGCGTACCTTGTCGGCGATCGAGATGCCCGGCTCGGTGTGCTCGGCGAACCACCTGTTGATCTGCATCTGGGCGTGCGGGGACTTGACGAACTCCAGCCACTCCCGGCGTGGACCCCGGGGGGCGGCCTCGGCCTCGAACCCGCTCTGGGACCCGTTCTCGGTGAAGATCTCCACCACGTCGCCCTCGTCCAGTTCGGAGGAGAGCGGGGCCAGTCGGCCGTTGATCCGGGTCGCCAGACAGTGGTCCCCCCGGTCACTGCCCAACTCGTACGCCAGGTCGACCGGGGTGGCTCCGGCCGGCAGGAGCACCTGTCGGCCCTCGGCGAAGACCTGGATCTGGGCCTCGGCGAGGTCACACCGCAGGGATTCGAGGAACTGGGCCGGGTCCGGGGCGTCCTGCTCCCAGTCGAGCACCCGCCGCAGCCAGTCGAGCTGGTCGGCCCGGGCGGCGGCCCGTCCCTTGGCCTTCGGGAACCGGAAGTCGGCGGCGACGCCGTACTCGGCCGACCGGTGCATCTCGGTGGTCCGGATCAGCACCTCGACGGTCCGGTTCACCGGCCCGCAGACGCTCGTGTGCAGGGACCGGTAGAGGTTGTTCTTCGGCGAGGCGATGAAGTCCTTGAAGCGTCCCGGCACAGGGCGCCACACCCCGTGGATCGCGCCCAGGGCGGCGTAACAGTCGGTCGCCGGGCCGTCCACCACGACCTCGATCCGGGGCAGGTCGAACGGGACGCCGTGCCCTCCGGCGACGGTGTCCTTCCAGATCGAGTAGAGGTGTCGGGGGCGGGGGGCGACCTGGGCGGTGACCCGGTCGCGGCGCAGTGCCGCCCTGGCCCGGGCGGCCACGTTGCTCAGGTACGAGTCCCAACCGGGCCGGTCGTGCACGTGCCGGGCGATCCGGGCGTGCTCCTCGGGCTCCAGGTGCAACAGCACCACGTCGTCGAGCTCCCGCTTGAGGGTCTGGATGCCGAGCCGGTCGCAGAGCGGCACCAGCACGTCCAGGGTCTTGCGGGCGATCCGTTCCCGACTGGCCGCCGAGCGGACCCCGAGGGTACGCATGTTGTGCAGCCGGTCGGCCAGCTTGATGATCAGCACCCGGACGTCCTTGCCGGCCGCGATGATCATCTTCCGGGTGGTCTCGGCCTCGGCGGCCTTGCCGTAGAACGCCTTGTCGAACTTGGTCACCCCGTCGACGAGGTGGGCCACCTCGGGGCCGAAGTCGTCGGCGAGGGCCTGGAGGGTGTAGCGGGTGTCCTCCACCGTGTCGTGCAGCAGCGCCGCCACCAGGGTGGTGGTGTCCATGCCCAGGTCGGCGCAGATCTCCGCGACCGCCAACGGGTGGGTGATGTACGGCTCGCCGCTCTTGCGGAACTGCCCCCGGTGCATGTTCTCGGCGATCGAGTACGCCCGACGCAGCACCGACGAGTCGGCGCTGGTGTGGATGCCGCGATGGGTGCGGACCAGGTGGTGGACCGGGTCGGCCTCGTTCGTCGGCCAGGTCAGCAGCGAGCGTAGGCGGCGTGTCAGGGGCAGCTCACCGGGCTGGTTGGACAACGCGCCACCCAGGGCGGCCCCGCGTCCGGCGTCGACGTCCACGTGGGACACCTCCTCACCCCGCTCCGGGTCACCGGACTCCGGTAACCGGAAGCAGGCCCACGAATCGGGCAGGACTGCACTCTCTTAACAGCCTAAGTGAGTCGGGGTCGTCCGAATGGTCACTTGCTCATGGGCGTTCGGTCGAGACTTTGGTGGGATCCGGCGGCCTCCGCCCTGACCAGCAGTTCCCGGAACCGCCCCGCCCCCGCCACCGGGGAGGCCCATCCCGAGGTCATCTCCACCAACCGGGTCTCGGGCCGCTCCAACCAGGACAGGATCCGCTCGGACTCCTCGGCCGTGGCGGCCGGCACCGGGCCGTGGCCGGGTGACACCGTCTCCGCCGTCGCCCGGATCACCTCGAAGGGGCGTCGCGGGTGGACACCGGCCGGACAGACCCCGGCTCCGGCGAGCCGACCGTGCCGGACCAGCGCCAACTCCCAGCCGCCGCCGGGGGCCGGGCGGGCGGCGGCCACCTCGGCGATCCCGGTCAGCGCGGCCAGGCGCTGCATCCGTACCGCCGCCCGCAGGACCGCCACCAGCCGGGACCGGGCCACGCCGGCCTCCTCGTACCGCTGGTCGGCGCTGAGCCGTTCGATCCGGGCCAGCAGCGCCGTCACCACCGGCTGCGGGTCCCCGGTGGTGGCGGTGCGGAACGGGTCGACGGCGCGGTGGGCGTACTCCTGCGGGGTGATCCGATGCTCGCAGGGGGCCGGGCAGCGACCCAGCTCGGCCAGCGCGCACGCCGGGGTGACGGTCCGCAACGACAACCGGTGGGTGCACTGGCGCAGCGCGAGGGCGTCGTGGAACCCGGCCGCCGCCAGTTCCGCGGCCCGTCGGGAACCGAACGGTCCGAGGTAGGCGTCGTCGCCGGGGGAGATCCCCCGGGCCACCGACAACCGGGGGTACGGCCCGTCGGTCAGCTTCAACCAGACCGCCCGTTCCGGGTACTTCGAACGTCGGTTGTACGGCGGTGCGTGGGCGGCGATCAACCGGAGCTCCCGGACCTCCGCCTCCAGGGGGTGCGCGCACTCCACCGCCTCCACCCGCTGCGCGGCGGCGAGCATCTCCGAGATCCGGGCCCGCTTCTCGCCGGCGGTGAAGTAGCTGCGGACCCGGGTGGCGATGTCGCCGGAGGTGCCCACGTAGAGCGGTCGGTCGTCGGCGGCCCGGAAGATGTAGACCCCGGGGACCTTCGGCAGCCCCTCGGCGAGGTGCCGCTTGCGGCGCTGGGTCGGGGTGACCGCCCGGGCGAACTCGATCGCCTCGCCGATGGTGTCCACCCGGTGTCCGCCGAGGCGGGCGATCAGCCCGTGCAGGACGTCGACGGTGGCCTTGGCGTCGTCGAGCGCCCGGTGGGTCGGCTGGGTCGTCGTCCGGAAGTAGGCCGCCAGGGTGCCGAGCTTGCGGTTGGGCACCTCGTCGCGGGTGAGCACCCGTCGGGCCAGGGCGGCGGTGTCCAGGACCCGGGGGTTGGGCCACCGGTGGCCGTGCCGGGCGCAGGCGGCCTTGAGGAACCCGACGTCGTACGGCGCGTTGTGGGCGACCAGGACCGCGTCGCCGAGGAACTCCAGCAGGCTCGGCAACACCTCCTCGACGGGGGGCGCCGGCAGCAGCATGGCCTGGGTGATCCCGGTCAGGACGGTGATGAACGGCGGGATCGGCACGCCCGGGTCGACCAGGGTGGCCAGCACCCCCAGTTCCTCGCCGCCCCGGACCTTCACCGCGCCGATCTCGGTGATGCCACCACCGTCCGGCGCGCCGCCGGTGGTCTCCAGGTCGAGGACCACGAAGGTCGTCGCGTGCAGCGGGAGCGCCGGATCGACCCCGGAGCCGTAGGGGTCGACACCGGCGAGGGTCTGTTGGACGTACTCACCACCTGTCACCTGCGGCACCGTAACGCCCTGGTCCGACACTCCTGCCCCACCGGTCCCGCCGACCCCACAGGTATACGATGAGAGATCGGCTCACTCACCGGGCGGTGGGCCCGGCCCCGGTGGGAGACTTGCCAGATGCCCCTCACCGAGCCTCACGACGACAACCTCGACCCCGACCCGGTCGAGCAGGAGTCGGTGTCCGAGCAGGTGACGGGGGCGCACGAGGCGGAGCCGGTGCTGCCCGAGCCGGTCCGGCAGCGGATCGTCGCCCTGACCGCCACGGTCCTGCCCGGCCTTCCCGGCGACGAGGTGCCGGTGCCGCTGCGCCGGGTGGCGAAGTTCGCCCCGAACCGACGGGCCCGACTCGGTGCCTCGATGATCGCCGCGCAGCTCACCGGCGACCCGCTGTTCCGGCAACGGGTCGCCACCAGGGTCCTCACCGAGGCCGGTGACCTGGGGGCGGCGGTCGTCGAGGGGACCGCCCCGGCCGCGGCCGACCCGGTCGAGGTGGCCGCCCTGGCCTACCTGGCCAGGCCGGCAGGGTGGCGGGACCTGATCGAGTCCAGCGGCGCGGCGGTCCGGGCCGAGTCGGACAGTGCGGCCGTCGCCGAACTGGTCCGGGAGGCCGAACAGCGGGCCAACCGCGCCGAACACGACCGGACCGTGGCCCGGGTCGAGGCGGACAAGCTCCGCGACGAGCTGGCCCGGGTCCGGGAGGAACTGGGTCAGTTGCGCGAGGAGTCCCGGCAGTTGAGCCGTACCCTGCGGGAGACCCAGGGTCGGGAGCGCAAGGCCACCGAGCTGCTCGCCACGGAGCGGGGCCGGGCCACCCGGGCGGCGGCCGACGTCGACGCCGAGCTGCGCCGGGTCCGCGCCCGGCTGGCCGAGGCCGAGGCCGCCGCCGGGGTGGCCAAGGCCAACGCCAAGGAGGCCCGGTCGGTCGACGACGCCCGGCTGTGGCTGCTGCTGGAGACGATCGGACAGGCCGCCGTCGGGTTGCGCCGGGAGCTGGCCCTGGATCCGGTGCTGAAGCTGCCCGCCGACTTCGTGGCCGAGAGCTGCGCCGAGACGACCGGCGCCAACGCGTCGGCGGACACCCGCGCCCGGGACACCGACGACCCCGCCCGGCTGGACCAGCTGCTCGCCCTGCCCCGGGCGCACCTGGTCGTCGACGGGTACAACGTCACCAAACGCGGTTTCGGCGAGATGTCCCTCGAACAGCAGCGCAAGCGGTTGATCACCGGGTTGGGCGGCATCGCCGCGCAGACCGGCGACGAGGTCACAGTGGTCTTCGACGGGGCCGAACGGATCCACGGACTGCCGCCCACCCCACGCGGGGTCCGGGTGCTCTTCTCCCGCAAGGGGGAGACCGCCGACGAACTGATCCGCCGACTGGTGCGCGCCGAACCGTCCGGCCGTCCGGTGGTGGTGGTCTCCTCCGACCGGGAGGTCGCCGACGGGGTCCGCCGACACGGCGCGTACCCGCTGGGGGCGGACTCCCTGCTGCGGCGGTTGGCCCGCTCCTGACCGCCCGACCGGCCCGGGAGTCCGGGTCGTGCGGGGCGTCTCCGGGGCCCGCCCGGCGGGCAATAGGATGGGCGCTCACGGCAGGAGGAGCGGCATGACCCGGGTACGGCGCGACGGTGACGGACCCGTGTCCGGCGGGGTGCCGAGGTGACCCCCCGAGGCTGGGCCCTGCTGACCCTCGCCGGTCTGGTCGTCGCCCTGGCCGTGGTCGCCGTCGTCCTGGTCCCCTGGAACCGGCCACCCGCACCCCGTGCCGACCAGCTCGCCGCCCTGCGGGACCTTCCCGCCGACCAGGTCGCCCACGCCCGTACCTTCCGGGGCGACCTGCGGCCCGGCCGCTACCTCGGGCTCGCCGTCGGGCTCCTGGCCGCCCTGGCGCTCGGGCTCACCCCGCTGGGCAGCCGCCTGATCGACCTGGTCGGGCGCCCCTTCGGCGGACACTGGGTGGCGCAGGCGGTACTCGGCGGGCTGGTGGTGGTCCTGGTCGTCGACCTGGTGACCCTGCCCTTCGCCGCCTGGCGGCACTCGGTCCTGCTGAGGTACGGGCTCAGCACCAACGGCTGGGGTGGCTGGACCGTCGACCTGCTCAAGTCGTACGCGGTCAGCGCGGTGATCGGTGCCGTCGCCCTGCTCGGTTTCTACACCGTCGTCCGGCTGGCCCCCCGGTGGTGGTGGGCGGTCGGCGCGGTCGGGGCGGCCGGTCTGGTGACCCTCCTGTCGTTCGTGTTGCCGGTCCTCGTCGAGCCGGTCTTCAACAGGTTCACCCCGATGGAACCGGGGCCACTGCGGACCGAGTTGACGAACATGGCCGCCCGCGACGGCGTACCGGTGAAGGACGTGCTGGTCGCCGACGCGTCCCGGCGGACCAAGGCGGTGAACGCGTACGTCTCCGGGTTGGGGCCGACGCGGCGGATCGTGGTCTACGACACCCTGCTGCGGGAGGCGACCCCGGCCGAGGTGACGAGTGTGGTCGCCCACGAGTTGGGCCACGCCAAGGACCGCGACGTCAACGTCGGCACCCTGACCGGGGCGTTGGGGGCAGCCGCCGCGGTGATCGCCCTCTACCTGCTCGGGTCGGCCGGCCCCCTGCCCCGACTGGCCGGGGTGGACTCCGTCGCCGACCCCCGTGCCTTCGCCCTGCTGTTCGTCCTGGTCACCCTGGCCGGGCTGGTCGCCGGCCCGGTCCAGGCCGCGGTGTCGAGACGGGTGGAGGCCCGGGCCGACGCCCACGCGCTGGCCCTCACCGGTGACCCGGCGACCTTCGAGGCGATGCAGCGCCGACTGGCCGGGATCAACCTGGCCGACCCCGATCCGCCCCGGTGGGAGTACCTCTGGTCGGCGTCGCACCCGTCCACCGTGGAGCGGATGGCCGCCGCCCGCGCCTATGCCAGGGAGACCGGCCGATGAGCCGTACGCTGCTGATCACCAACGACTTCCCGCCCCGCCCCGGCGGCATCCAGTCGTTCGTGCACAACCTGGCCCTGCACCAGCCCTCCGACTCCGTCGTGGTGTACGCCTCGACCTGGCGGGACGCGGAGAAGTTCGACGCCGACCAGCCGTTCGAGGTGGTCCGCGACCGGACCCGGGTGTTGCTGCCCACCCCGCTGGTGGCCCGCCGGGCCGCCCGCCTGGCCCGCGAGTACGACTGCGACACCGTCTGGTTCGGCGCGGCGGCCCCGCTCGGGCTGCTCGCCGCCGGGCTGCGCCGCCGGGCCGGCATCCGACGGGCGGTGGCCCTGACCCACGGGCACGAGGTGGGCTGGGCGGCCCTGCCCGGCGCCCGTGCCCTGTTACGCCGGATCGGGCGCGGGGTCGACGTCACCACCTACCTCGGGGAGTACACCCGGGTCCGGCTGGACCGGGTCCTGCACGGGCTGACCGACCTGCAACGGCTGGCCCCCGGGGTGGACGTGGAGACGTACCACCCGGACGTGGACGGCGAGCCGGTCCGCCGCCGGCTCGGCCTGGCCGACCGGCCCGTGGTGGTCTGCGTCTCCCGACTGGTGGCCCGCAAGGGACAGGACCAGTTGATCCGGGCGCTGCCGGAGATCCGTCGTCGGGTGCCGGACGCGGCGCTGCTGGTGGTCGGCGGCGGCCCCTACCGGGACACGTTGGCCCGGCTGGCGCGTCAGCACGGGGTGGAACGGGACGTGGTCTTCACCGGGTCGGTCCCGGCGGCGGAGCTGCCCGCCCACTACGCCGCCGGGGACGTCTACGCGATGCCCTGCCGAACCCGCAACCGGGGGCTGGACGTGGAGGGCCTCGGCATCGTCTACCTGGAGGCGTCGGCGACCGGGCTGCCGGTGGTGGCCGGCGACTCCGGCGGGGCGCCCGACGCGGTCCGCGAGGGGGAGACCGGATTCGTGGTCCGGGGTCTGGACGTGGCGCAGCTCGCCGACCGGGTGGCCACCCTCCTCACCGACCGGGACCTGGCCCGCCAGTTCGGGGCGGCCGGCCGGGCCTGGGTGGAGCGCGAGTGGCGCTGGGAGACCCAGGCCCGACGGCTGACCGACCTCCTGGGTCGCTGAGCCGCCGGGCCCCGGGTCGGCGGGGTCAGGGGAGGCGGGCCAGGAGCCGCTCGGGTGGGCCGGGACGGCCGAAGTGCCAGCCCTGCCCGGCGTCGCACCCGATCTCCCGCAGACGTTCGGCCTGGTCGGCCGTCTCCACCCCCTCGGCGGTGACCGTCAGGTCGAGGTCGTGGGCGAGGGCGACGAGCGAGGTGAGGATCCGCTCGTTGGTCCGACCGGCCCGGCCGTCGCCCGGAGACCGCAGCCCGGTGACGAAGGAACCGGCCACCTTCAGCTCGGTCACCGGCAGGTCCCGCAGGTACGCCAGGTTGCAGTAGCCGGTGCCGAAGTCGTCGATGGCGATCCGTACGCCCAGGTCGGCCAGGGTGCGCAGCGCCCGGGCGGGCTCCGCGGCGGTGGTCATCATGGTGCTCTCGGTGATCTCCAACTGGAGCCGGTGCGGTGGCAGGCCGGTCCGTTCCAGCAGGTCCCGGACCTGGTGCACCAGGTCCGGGGTGTGCAGCTGCCGGACCGCCAGGTTGACGCTGACGAACGGTGCCGGTTCGGGCCACTCCCGGGCCTGCCGGCAGGCCTCGGCCAGCACCCAGGCGCCCAGCCGGACGATCAGCCCGGTCTCCTCGGCCAGGCCGATGAAGCTGTCCGGGCCCAGCAGCCCCAACTCCGGGTGCCGCCACCGCACCAGCGCCTCCACGCCGAGCACGGTGCCGTCGCGCAGCGACGTCAGGGGCTGGTAGTCCAGGAAGAACTCCTCCCGGTCCAGCGCGCCGGGCAGCGCGGCGGAGAGGGCGTGCCGGGCCAGTTCGAGGCGGTTGCGTTCCGGGTCGAACAGGGACCACCGGGCCCCGCCGGCCAACTTGGCCCAGTGCACCGTGCTGTCGGCGGCCCGCATCAGCTCACCCGAGGCGGCGTCGACGACCGGCACCTCCACGATTCCGACGCTCGCCGAGACGGTCAGCTCCTGACCGTCGACGAGGGCGGGTCGGCCGACGGTGGCGATCGCCGCCTCGGCGACCTCGACCACGTCGTCGGTGCTCCCGGTCCGTTCCACCAGGATGCCGAACTTGTCCCCGCCGAGCCGGGCGACGAGGTGCCCGCCCAGCGAGTGGCGGAGCCGACGGGCCACCGACACCAGCAGTTGGTCACCCACGCGGTGGCCCAGGGAGTCGTTGACCACCTTGAACCGGTCCAGGTCCAGGAAGCAGACGCCGATGCGTTCGGTGCCCGTCCCGGGGTCGCGGATGACGTCGGTGAGGCGTTCGTGGAACGACGTCCGGTTGGGCAGGCCGGTGAGGGGGTCGTGACCGGCCTGGTGCCGGAACCGGGCCTCGCTCTCGCGCAGCCCCTGTTCGGCCTGGTCCCGGGCCGACAACGCGGCCCGACGCATCTGTTCCTGCTCGTCGAGGGTCCGGTCCCGCAGGGCGTGCGCGAAACCGGTGGCCATCGCCCCGACCAGGCGGGCCAGTCGAGTCTCGGCGTCGGCGGTCTCCATCCCCAGGTCCCGCAGCAGGCGGAGCGCGACGACCTCGACGCTGCGCCCCAGGCCCTCGGGGGCGCAGATGTGGGCGGCCACCAGGTCGGCACCGACCCGGGCACCGGGCCGTACGTCGAAGGGCTCGGCGACCAGGGCCGCCGCCAGTCGTTCGGTGAGCCGACCGAGGAACTCCGTCAACTCGGTGCGGCTCATCGGGATGTAGCTGGTCCCGGTGACCGCCCGGGCCCAGCGGTTGGCGAAGGTCGTGGATCCGGAGGGGACCCCGACGGCCAGGGCGGTGCCGTACCGACTCGCGGTGTGGTCGGCCATCGAGGTCCGCGAGCCCTGCCGAGGGTCAGTCACCGAGACGCCCGACGCCGCCCCGGAAGGCCGCCCGCTCCGCGTCGTCGGCGCCCTCGGTGCACTCGGGGTGCCACTGCGGCACCCAGACCACCCCGGGTTCCACCAGGTCGAAGCCGTCGAAGAGGGCGGCCAGCTCGGCCCGGGTGCGGACGACCAGCGGGTTGTCGGTCAGCTGGTACACCCGCTCGGCCTCGTGCTGCTGCGGACTCTCGTCGTCGGCGTCGTCGCTGACCTGTGACAACACCAGGTGGCTACCGGGCGCGAGCGCGGTCCGCAACGTCCGGAGGATCTCCGCCGGTCGGTCCGAGTCCGGGACGAAGTGCAGCACCGCCACGATCAGTACGGCCACCGGCCGGCTGAAGTCGATCAGCTCGGTGACCTGGGGGTGGGTGAGGATCCGCTCCGGGCGGCGCAGGTCCTCCCGGATGACTGTCGCCCGGTCGTTGTCGGCCAGGATCTCCCGGCTGTGGGCCACCGCGATCGGGTCGACGTCCACGTAGACGACCCGGGAGTCGGGGGCCGCCCCCTGGGCGATCTCGTGCACGTTGCCCACGGTGGGGATTCCGGACCCGATGTCGAGGAACTGTCGTACCCCGGCGTCGATCAGGAACTGCACGGCCCGGCGGAGGAAGGCCCGGTTGGCCTGGGCCATCAGCGGGGCGTCGGGGACCGCTGCCAACACCGCCCGGGCCGCCTCCCGGTCGGCGGCGAAGTTGTGGGAGCCGCCGAGGTAGTAGTCGTACATCCGGGCCACGCTGGGGCGTTCCATGTCGATGGTCTCGGGGCTCCAGTCGGGCCGCCCCGGGCTTGCGTCCGTTTTGCCGATAACGCGAGAATCATCACCTGCGCGGGTCACCCGGGTATTCTGCCCCTCCTGTGCCCGGGTGAGAAGACCGGGAACCCGATCGTCGCCGTCGGTGACGAGGACCCGGCCCGCCGTGGCGGACCGGGTCCTCTGACGCAGTGGCAGATCAGAACTTGGGGGCGTCCGGCGCCTCCAGCAGACCGAGCCGCAGCGCGGTCATCAGCGCCTGTGCCCGGTTCGCGGCACCCAGCTTCTCGTAGAGCTTCGAGATGTGGGTCTTGGCGGTCGACTCGCTGACGAACAGCTGCTTGGCGATCCCCGCGACGCTCATCCCGTCCGCGAGCAGCCGCAGCACCTGCCCCTCCCGGGGGGAGAGCTGCGGACCCGAGGGCGCCAACCGGCGCTTCATCGCCTCGGCCAGGTCCGCGGCGGTGAAGGCGCTGGGGGAGGAGGCGGCGTGCCGGGCGGCGGCCACCACCTCGTCGGCCGGGGCGGTCTTCGGCACGAACGCGCTCGCTCCGGCCTCCAACGCACCGAACAGCTGGTCGTCGCCGGCGTACATGGTGAGGACCACGATCCCCATCGTCGCGCTGGACTTGCGCAGGGCGCGGGTCGCCTCCAGGCCGCTGCCGTCCGGCAGCCGCAGGTCCATGATCACCACGTCCGGCTGGAGGGCCCCGGCCTGGCGTACTCCCTCCGCCGCCGTCGCGGCCTCACCGACGACCTCGAACTGCCGGTCGCGCTCGAAGGCGTGCCGTAGGCCCTTGCGGATCAGGTCGTGGTCGTCGACCAGGAGGACCTTGGTACGGGTGGCCGGTGTCGGAGTGGTCATCCTCGGGTTACTCCCCTTCTGCTGCGGCTGCTGCTGCGCTACCGCGCACGTTATCGCGCCGGGGTGGGGAGCCGACCACCACCGCCACGGTCGTCCCACGGGGTTGCCGTGGCCTGATCTCCAACCGGCCCCGGATACGTTCCGCCCTCTCGGCCATGATCGCAAGACCATAGTGCCCCTCGGCGCGCTGGTCACCGATGCCGTGACCGTCATCCGACACTTCGATCTGCGCGTACGGCGGGTCGACCTCACAGGTGACCCAGAGATTGGACGCCCCGGCGTGCTTGCGCGCGTTCGTCACCGCCTCCTGCGCGATCCGCAACAGTTCGGCCTCGGTGGCCGCCGGCAGTCGGGCCGTGGACTCGTCGAGCGACAGGTGCACCCGCAGCCCGCCGGAGGCGCCCACGGTACGGGCGTACTCGGCGATCGCGGCGGCCAGTCCGCCGTGCCGGTCCACCTCGCTGCGCAGCTCGAACAGGCTCAGCCTCAGCTCCGTGATCACCCGGGTGACCTCGTGGCGCAGGGTACGCAGCGACTCGGCGGTCTCCTCGGCGTCCTCGTGCACGGTGGCCAGGGCGTTGTCGATGCCGTACCCGACCATCACCAGCTCCTGGGCGACCCCGTCGTGGATCTCCCGGGCGAGCCGCTGCCGTTCCTCGTTGGTGGCCAGCGACCGCACCTCGTCGAAGAGCAGCGCCGCCTCCAGCCGCAGCGCCGCCGGGCCGGTCAACGCCGTCACCCGGGACACCACCGGAGCCGGGTACGCCAGCGCGGTGTCGGCCTCCACCACCACCAACCCGACGGTCCGCACCCCGGCGACCAGCGGCACGATCAACGCCGAGACGTCCCCGCCGGTGTGCGAGCGGGCCTGGGAACGGGCGGCGGTGTGCGGCTGCTGGCTGGCCCAGGCGTCGGCGATCGCCGAGTCCGCGTCCAGGGTCGTCTCCCAGTCCACCCGCTCCGCGCCCACCTGGGCGAGGACCACCAGCCGGCCCCCGCCGCTGGCGGACAGGACCGCCGCCCGGTCGGCGCTGGCGACGGTCCGCAACTCCTCCAGCAGGTGCTCGGAGATGCCGCCCGGGTCCAGGGTGGCGCCGGGCAGCTGCCGGGCGACGGTACGGAGCTGGGTCAGCAGGCGGGTCGCCTCGGCGTACGGCTGGGGCTCGGTCGGGGTGCGGGCACGGACCAGCTGCTGCAGGGCGTGGGCGGTGAAGAGCCCCAGCCCGGCCAGCAGCAGCCACTGGCCGCAGACCGCGAGGTAACCGATCTGGAGCAGTTGCCGCTCACCGTCGACGCGGGTGACCACCCCGCAGATCAGCAGGGTGGTGGTGGTGACCCCGAGCAGCACCGCGCCCTCGACGAAGCGGCGGCGCAGCGCGGTGACGGTCACCGGGACCGCCAGGTACGGCAGTACCGCCGAGGCGCCGAGCCCGTCCACCGACCCCCCGAATCCGGCGACGGCGGCGACCTGGCTGGCCGCCAGCCCGAGCACCATCGCCTCGGCGATCCGGCTGAGCGGGGCGAGGAGCCGGTGCTGGGGGGCCAGCAGGGCGGGCACCCCGGCGGCGGCGAGCAACGCCACCCACCACAGCTGGCGGGGGTCACCGGTGGCGAGCAGGGTCAGGGCCGCGACCAGCGCGAGCATCACCAACCGGGCGGTGACGGCCGTGGGGTGAGGGGGGCGGGGGGAGGTGGAGGCGGGCACGTGACGGATCGTAGTCAGCGCCGGTAGATGTCGGCGATCTCCGCCGCGTACTTGTCGTGCACGACCTGCCGCCGCACCTTCATCGAGGGGGTCATCTCCCCGGTCGCCTCGGTGAAGTCGCTGGGCAGGATCGTGAACACCTTGATCGCCTCGGCCCGGGACACCTCCTGGTTGGCGGCGTCGACGGCGCTCTGGATCTCGGCCCGCAGCTTCTCGTCGTCACGCAGGTCCGCCACCGTCGCGTCGGCCGGCAGCCCGGCCGACTCCCGCCACGCCGAGAACGCCTCCTCGTCGATGGTGAGCAGCGCCGACACGAACGGCTGCCGGTCGCCCACCACCACGCACTGGCTGACCAGCGGATGTGCCCGGACCTTGTCCTCCAGGACGGCCGGGGCGACGTTCTTGCCCGCGGCCGTCACGATGATCTCCTTCTTCCGGCCGGTGATGCTGAGGTACCCGTCGGCGTCGAGCTGCCCCAGGTCGCCGGTGCGGAACCAGCCGTCGGAGGTGAGCACCTCGGCCGTGGCCTCCTCGTTGTGCCAGTACCCGCCGAAGATCAGGTCACCGGCGATCAGGATCTCGCCGTCGTCGTCGATGCGGATGGCGACGCCGGGCAGCGGACGGCCCACGGTGCCGATCCGGGTGGCGCCGGGCAGGTTGGCGGCGGCGGCGGGGGAGGTCTCGGTCAGGCCGTACCCCTCCAGGACGGTGACCCCGATGCCGCGGAAGAAGTGGCCGAGCCGGGCACCCAGCGGCGCCCCGCCGGAGATCGCGTCCCGGCACCGTCCGCCCAGCGCCGCCCGCAGCTTGCCGTAGACCAGGCGGTCGAAGAGGGCGTGCTGCAGGCGCAGGCCGAGGCCGGGTCCGCCGGGGGCGTCCTGCGCCTCGCTCCAGGCGATGGCGACCTTCTCCGCCCGGTCGAAGATCCGTCCCTTCCCGGCGGCCTCGGCCTTCTGCCGGGCACCGTTGTGGACCTTCTCGAAGACCCGGGGTACGGAGAGCACGAAGGTCGGCCGGAACCGTTGCAGCTCGGGCACCAGCCGGGTGGGGTCGGGGCAGTGCGCCATGGTGGCCCGGGCCTGCACCACCCCGATCTGGATCAGCCGGGCGAACGCGTGGGCCAGCGGCAGGAACAGCAGGGTGGCGGCCCCGGCGTTGAACAGGTTCGGCAGCACCGGCACCGCGTTGGCGATGTCGGCGTACATGTTGCGGTGGGTCAGGATGCAGCCCTTGGGGCGGCCGGTGGTGCCGCTGGTGTAGATGATGGTGGCCAGGTCGTCGGCGCGCAGCGCGGCGCGGCGCTTCTCCACCTCCACCGGGTCGACCGACTCGCCGGCGGTGACCAGGTCGGTGACCGCGCCCAGGTCGATCTGCCACACCTCGCGCAGGTCGGGGGTGCGGTCCCGGACCCCGGCGACCAGGGCGGCGTGGGCATCGGTCTCCACCACCACGGCGACGGCGCCGGAGTCGGCCAGGATCCAGGCCGCCTGCTCGGCGCTGGAGGTCTCGTAGATCGGCACGGTCACCGCCCCGGACGCCCAGATCGCGTAGTCGAGCAGGGTCCACTCGTACCGGGTGCGGCTCATCAGGGCGACCCGGTCACCGGGGGAGACACCGGCGGCGACCAGTCCACGGGCCACCGCGACCACCTCGTCGCGGAACTGTCGGCAGGTGACGTCGACCCAGGTGGCGTCCGGCCCGTCGGCTCCGGCCGGTTCGGGGCGGACGAACTGGACCGCGTCCGGGGCGGCCTCGGCGTTGGCCCAGACCGGGTCGGTCAGGTCGGCCGAGTCGCCGATGGTGACGACCGGCGGGACGGAGAACTCGCGCACCTGACACTCCCTCGTGCTCGTACGTGGTCCGGTGCCGGGGCGGGGGCGGCCCCGGCTCTCGAGGAAACCTACCTGCCCGAACGGTGCGGGCGGACAGGCAGGCCCGAGGGGTGGCACCGGGCGTGGCCCGGGCGGTACGGGTAGCCTCCCCCCATGGCGGACTCCTCCACCCAGTCGATCGTCGTGGCCGCGTCACCGGCACAGGTGGCGGCGGTGATCTGCGACTTCCCCCGATACCCGGAGTGGACCGAGGCGCTGCGCCGGGCCGAGGTCGTCGAGGAGTACACCGACGGGTACGCCAGTCAGGTGCGGTTCACCGTCGACGCGGGGGTGATGGCCGACGAGTACACCCTGGCGTACGAGTACGCCGAGGACCTGTCCCGCATCGAGTGGCACCTGGTCGAGCCGTCGAAGATGCAGCGCTCCCAGCAGGGGTCGTACGACATCGTCGGCAACCCGGACGGAACCACCACGGTGACCTACACCCTGGCCGTGGAGCTTTCCGTCGGAATGCTCGGGATGCTCCGCCGCAAGGCCGAGAAAATGATCATGGATACGGCGTTGAAGCAGCTCAAGCGCCGGGTAGAGACATCCGGCGCCGCGCAGTGACGCGCCCGACGGCACGTTCGCCACGGTAGGGGGCCCACCATGGGGGGTACGGAACCGGGTTCGGCCCGGGAAGAGGCGGAGCGGCTGGTCGCCACGCTGCTCGCCGCCGCGCGGGTGGCCTCCGCCGGAGCCCGGGGGCAGTCGCCCTGGGGGCCGCTCGGTGGGATGCTCTCGGGTGTCCTCGGTCACAGTGGCGGTCCGGCGGCGGCGCACCGCCAGCCGTCCGGCGGCGGCGGTTTCGCCACCGGTGCGCCGGAATGTTGCGTCTGCCCCCTCTGCCGGGCCATCACCGCCATGCGTGATCCGAGCCCGGAGTTCGCCGAGCGGCTCGCCACCGGCGCCGGTGACCTCGCCGCCGGTGTGGCCAGCATGATGCGCGCCTTCACCGAGTCCGATGATCGACGACCGTCGTCGGACGCCCCCGCCCCGGGGGCCGGGTCCGGGCGGCCCGCCGAAGCCGACCGGCCCGACCGGGCAGAGGGGAAACCGGATCACGTCTGGCGCGAGGCCACCCGCACCGGGCATGATTCTGCCTCGGCACCGGAGCACGACGTCTGGTCCGCCGCGACCCGTGCCGGGGACGAGGCTGCTCGGGTCGCCACCGTACCGCCCGTCGACGGCGATGGGCCAGGCGAGCCGGAGACGGCCCGACCGTCGGTCGACCGCTGCGCGGTGCCCGCCTCGCGGGCCCCGCAGGAGAACGGGGACGCACCGGAGGGCGGGGCCTGACCACCGGACACCCCGCCTCCGACCGGCCCGACCGGCCGGGGGCGGGCAGTACAACGGAAGGGGAGTGGCAGCGGTGACGCTGACCATCGGAGTCGACGTCGGTGGCACGAAGGTGGCGGGCGGTGTCGTCGACGACACCGGCGCGGTCCTCGTGCAGGTCCGACGGGACACCCCGGCCGAGGACGTCGGCAAGACCCGGGACGTCATCATCGAGGTGATCAGCGAGCTGGCCGCCGGCCGGACCGTCGACGCGGTAGGCATCGGCGCGGCGGGTTGGATCGACGCGAGTCGTTCCACTGTGCTCTTCGCCCCCAACCTCGCCTGGCGCGACGAACCGCTGCGCCAGTACGTCAGCGCCGCCGTCGGCCTGCCGGTGATCGTGGAGAACGACGCCAACGTCGCGGCCTGGGCCGAGTTCCGGTACGGGGCGGCCCGCGACGCCGACGACTCGATGGTCATGTTCACCATCGGCACCGGTGTCGGCGGCGGCATCGTCCTCGGCGGCGGGCTGGTCCGGGGCGCCCACGGCATCGCCGCGGAGCTGGGCCACATGCTCACCGTGCCGGACGGACACCAGTGCGGCTGCGGCCGGCTCGGCTGCATCGAGCAGTACGCCAGCGGCAACGCCCTGGTCCGGTTCGCCCGCGCCGGTGCCCGCCAGGAACCGAACCGGGCCGCCGCCCTGCTCGAACTGTCCGGGGGCGACGCCGAGGCGATCACCGGACCGATGGTGACCGCCGCCGCCCAGTCCGGTGACCCGGTCTCCTGCGAGGCGTTCGCCCAGATCGGCCGCTGGCTGGGCACCAGCCTCGCCGACATGGCCCAGATCCTCGACCCCCAGGCCCTGGTCGTCGGCGGAGGGGTGATCGACGCCGGTGACCTGCTGCTCGGCCCGACCCGCCGGTCCTTCGCCGAGGCGCTGGCCCAGCGGGGCCGGCTCCCGGTGGCCGACATCCGCCCGGCCGAGCTGGGCAACAGCGCGGGTGTCATCGGCGCCGCCGACCTGGCCCGCCTCAGCTGAATCGATGGGAGAGAACTCGGTGAACGCGTCGACGGGCGACGGGGTCCGGCTGCGGGTGGTGTCGTACAACATCCACGGTCAGCGCGACGACACGGCCGCGTTGGCCGCCGTGGTCCGGGAGGCCGCGCCGGACGTGGTGATCGTGCAGGAGGGGGCCCGCCGGTTCCGGTGGCGGCAGCGCAACGCGTCGCTGGCCGCCTCGTTCGGCCTGGTCCTGGCCGCCGGCGGGCTGCCGTCGCTGGGCAACGTCCTGCTCACCAGCCTGCGGGTCCGGGTCCGCGACACCCGCGACCGTCGGTTCCCGCTGACCCCCGGTCGGCACCTGCGGGGGGCTGTCTACGCCGACTGCCAGGTCGCCGGGGCCAGGTTCACCCTCGCCGGGTCTCACCTGTCCACCGACCCGGCGGAGCGTCCCGCCCAGGCCGAGTTGCTGCGCAAGGACCTCGCCGAGGCGCGCTGGCCGCTGGTGTTCGGGGCGGATCTCAACGAGGGTCCGGAGGGTCCGGCCTGGCAGACCCTCGCCGACGGGTTCACCGACACGGCGGTGGCGATGGACCGGGCGGACCGGCTCACCTTCTCGTGCACCGACCCGCGCCGCCGCATCGACGCGCTCTTCGTCGACCCCCGGATCACCGTCGTCGACTACGACGTGGTGGACACCCCGCAGACCCGGCGGGCCAGTGACCACTTCCCGATCCTGGTCGACCTCCTGCTACCCGGCGAGGACTGACCCCGGGTCGACGAGACCGCGTGGCGGGGCTGGACAACCGACTCCATTGTGGAGAAGATTTCGCATCGACCGGCCCGAGCGCCGTACAGAAGGAGTCTCTTCGGTGTCCTCCTCCACCGACCACGGCCGCCCCGAGCACGAGACGGCACCCGCACCACCCGCCGGGGGGCGGGCGATCTCCGACCGGGGCGACACCGTCTGCGTGATCGGCGCCGGGGCCAGCGGGCTCGCCGCCCTCAAGAACCTGCGGGAACACGGGTTCGGCGTCGACTGCTACGAACGGGAGACCGGCGTCGGCGGCGCGTGGAACTGGCGACACGACCGGAGCCCGGTGTACGCCAGCACCCACCTGATCTCGTCGCGTCCGCTGACCCAGTTCCCCGACTTCCCGATGCCCGACGACTGGCCGGACTACCCGCACCACGCCCAACTCCTGTCCTACTTCGAGCGCTACGCCGACCACTTCGACCTGCGGTCGCACATCTGGTTCGGCACCGAGGTCGTCCGGGTCGAGCCGGTCGACGGCGACCGGTGGGACGTGACCACCCGCTCCACCGGCGGGTACGGCCCCGAGCGCACCTCCCGGTACGCCGCCGTCCTGGTGGCCAACGGCCACAACTGGTCGCCGAACCTGCCCGGATACGAGGGGTTGGAGCAGTTCCGGGGCGAGGTCATGCACTCCTCGTCCTACAAGGACGCCACCCAGCTGCGCGGCAAGCGGGTGCTCGTGGTCGGCGCCGGCAACACCGGTTGTGACCTGGCCGTCGAGGCCGCCCAGCAGGCCGCCCAGTGTTGGCACTCGACCCGGCGCGGCTACTGGTACGCCCCGAAGTACGCCTTCGGTCGACCGATCGACCAGGTCAACGACACCCTCCTGCGCCTGCGGGTGCCGTTGCGGATGCGACAGTGGCTCTACCACCGGATGCTGCGGTTGACCGTCGGCGACCTGACCCGGTTCGGCCTGCCCCGCCCCGACCACCGGGTGTACGAGACCCATCCGATCGCCAACAGTCAGCTGGTCCACTACGTCGGACACGGCCGGATCACCCCGGTCCCGGACGTCGCCCGGTTCCACTCCACCGCCGTCGAGCTGACGGACGGCCGACGGATCGAACCCGAGCTCGTCGTCTTCGCCACCGGCTACCTGCCGCGTTTCGAGTTCCTCGACCCGACGGTGCTCGGTGGCACCGAGGCCGAGGGGCGCCCCCGGCTCTGGCTCAACGCCTTCGTCCCGGGACGACCGACCCTCGCCGTCGCCGGGCTGGTGCAGTCCGACTCCGGCGTCTTCCCGCTGACGCACTGGCAGACGGTCCTGTTCGCCCGCCTGTTGAAGCTCCGGTCCGAACGCCCCGACCGGGCCGAGGCGTTCGCCGCCCGGGTCCGGGCCGGTGCCGGTCAGCGGTACGCCGGCCGGGTCGTCCCCACCAGTCGGCACTGGTTCGAGGTGGCCCACGTCGACTACCTGCGCGCCCTGCAGCGTGCCCTGCACGAGCTGGAGGCGAAGTGACGATGCAGACCGACCGGGTGCGGGTCGTGCGGGCTCGGGAGTGGGCCGATCCGGTCCGTCCGGCCCGCCGGGAGGTGCGCAGCGCCCAGCCCGAGTTGGAGGAGGGGAAGCCGCCGCTGCTCTTCGTGCCCGGCTTCGGCCACGGGGCGTGGACGTTCGCCGAGCACTGGCTGGGGCACGCCGCGCAGCGGGGGTTCCCGGCGTACGCGCTCAGCCTGCGCGGGCACGGCGAGAGCGAACCGGCACCGGAGGCGACGCTGTCGGCGTACGTCCACGACGTGACCCAGGTGGCGGCGGGGCTGCCGCGCCAGGCGGTGCTGGTGGGGCACGGTGCCGGGGCTCTGGTGGTGGCGCACGCGTTGGCCCGCTACCCGGCCCGGGCGGCGGTCCTGGTGGCTCCGGTCTTCGGCGGCTGGGCAGCCCTCGGGTCAGCGCTGCGGTCCAACCCCGCCGGCACCCTACCGGCGGTCTTCGGCGGTCCGCTGCGCCTGGACCGGCGGCAGCTGTTCGGCCCGGACCTGCCCGAACCGCAGGCCCGCGAGTACGTCTCCCGGCTCGGCCGGGCCGGTCGGCGGGCCCAGTGGCAGCTGCTGACCGCCCCGGAGCCGGAACCGGCGGTGGGTACGCCACCGGTGCTGGTGTTGGGCAGCCCCGACGACCGGGTGGTACCGCCGGCCGCGCTGACCCGGGCGGCGGGCCGGTACGGTGCCGCGCCCCTGCTCTTCCCCGGGATGGGACACGACCTGATGCTCGACGTGCGGTGGCAGGAGCCGATCGACGCGATCCTGGACTGGTTGGGCAAGGGCTGACCGGCCCGGCACCGGTACGGCGGCTGCCGCACCGGTGCCGGTCAGGCGGTGCCGCCGAGCCGGTGCAGCAGGGACCCGTTCTCGTCGAGGGCGCTCAGGTAGGACCGGGCCCAGGCCCGGATGTCGTGTCGGCGCAGGTGCTCCCGCATGCCCCGCATCCGGGTCGTGACGTCGGCGGGGTCGGCCTGCAACGCGGAGAGCAGCCCCTGCTTGAGCCCTTCCAGGTCGTGCGGGTTGACCAGGTACGCCTGGGACAGCTCGGCCGCCGCCCCGGCGAACTCGCTGAGCAGCAGCGCCCCGGTGTCGTCGACCCGGGCGGCCACGTACTCCTTGGCGACCAGGTTCATCCCGTCGCGCAGCGGGGTCACCGCCATCACGTCGGCGACCCGGTAGAGGGCTGCCAACTCGATCCGGTCGAAGGGCTGGGTGAGGTAGTGGATGGCGGGCTCACCCACCCGGCCGAACTCGCCGTTGATCCGACCCACCTCGCGCTCGACCCGGTCCCGCAGGATCTGGTACTGCCCGACCCGCTCCCGACTGGGGACCGCCACCTGCACCAACACCGTGTCGCGGACCTTGATGTGCCCGCTGGCCAGCAGCTCGCTGTACGCGGTCAGCCGCTGCTCGATGCCCTTGGTGTAGTCCATCCGGTCGACGCTGAGGATGACCCGTTCCGGGTCGCCGAGATCCCGACGGAACCGTCGGGCCCGCTCGGCCACCTCCGTCCTCGCCGACAGCGCCGACAGCTCGTCGGTGTCGATCGAGACCGGGAACGCGCCGATGCGTACCACCCGGTCGTCGACGGCGATCCGGCGGTCGGTGGCGGAGACACCGAGCACCTTCGTGGCCAACTGGGCGAAGTTGTGCGCCGCCTGGGCCCGCTGGAACCCGACCAGGTCCGCGCCGAGCATGCCGTGCAGCAGCTCCGCCCGACGGGGCAGCTGCATGAACAGCTCCGGTGGGGGGAACGGCACGTGCAGGAAGAACCCGATCCGCAGGTCGGGGCGGAGCCGCCGGAGCAGGCCCGGCACCAGTTGCAGGTGGTAGTCCTGCACCCAGACGATCGCGCCGGGCTCGGCGACCGCCGCCGTCGCCTCGGCGTACCGCTGGTTGACCCGCTGGTACGCCTCCCACCAGCGACGGTGGTGTTCGGGTTGCTCCACGGCGTCGTGGTAGAGCGGCCAGAGGGTCGCGTTGGCGAACCCCTCGTAGTGGTCGCGCAGGTCGTCCCCGGTCAACGGGACGGTGTGCAGGCGTACCCCGTCCACGTCGGGCAGGCTCGGCGCGGGGCCACTCCCGCCGGCCCAGCCCACCCAGGTGGCGGGGGTCTGTCGGAGCAGGGGGTGCAGGGCGCTCACCAGACCGCCGGGGCTGCGGCGCCACTCGCAGGCGCCGTCGAGCGCCACACTGTCGTCTATGGGGAGGCGCATCGCCACCACCACGAGGGAACTCTGTCGCATCTGGGGGCATTCCGATCAGCCGGGACCGACCGCCCAGAAGGGGGAGCGCCGGGGCAGTCGGTGCGGGAGGGAAGTGACGGACAGCGGAATTCCTACTGACGGTAAGTTACACCACTGTGACCCTCGCCCCCGAGGTGGGCCGCGCGCCGGCGTGCGGCCGGTCGGCGGTGACGCTGCGTCGACCGCCCCGAGGTCAGACGACCGCGCCGTCGTCCGGGTCGTCATCGGCGTCCCCGGGACGCAGTCGCCAGATCAGCGTGACGAACCCGGCGAGTATGCCGGTGAACCCGAGCAGGGTGACCACCGAGCGGTCCACCGGCAGCAGGGTCGGGAAGACGAAGAGCACGAAGCCGAGGACCAGGGCCAACACCCCGACCACTGCGTACTTCGACATCCGGGGCAGCGGGGGTGGCGGCGGGGGGACGTACCGGTCGTCGGTGTCGTCGTCGGGCAGCTGCGCGCCGAAGGTGTCCAGCCCGTCGAGCAGCGACGGCTCGTCGCCCCGGTCCCGGGGACCGACAGAGATCCCGGAGACGTCGGCGGCGTACGGCAGTCGGCGTACGTCGGTGGCGGTCGGGGCGCCCGCGTCCTCGGTGCCGTTGCGGGTCGACGAGCCCGCCACCGGCCCCGGCTCGTCGTCGTCCACGTCCTCGGCCGCCGGCCAGGAGCGCCGCTCGGGTGCCGTGGACTCGTGGTAGCCGGCCACGATCCGGGCCCACTCGGCGTCGACGTCCGGTTCCTGCCGGGAACGCCCCGGCGGGGTCTCGTCGGTGAGTTGGGTGAGGTAGTCGCGGGCGGTGGTCAGGTGGGACCTGTCGACGTAGAGGCGATCGACCGGGCGGGCCGGCACGGTCGTGGTCCGGGTGACCGGGTTCAGGTCGGCGGAGGGTTGCAGGTAGGCGGCGATCCCCCCGGCGGCGAGCACGTCGAGCAGGTGCTCGCCCACGCGCGGATCCACGTCGCCGGCGACGGCGTACTCGCTCGCGTCGAGCCCGTTGTCCCGCCGTCCCCGGCGGGCCCCACCCGATGACACCCGGACATCCTCCTCACCGCGCTTCGCGGCGCGCCCCGCGTCCAGCCCTGCGCATCGACCCACACCCCGTGCCCTGAATCGTGACACGACCGGGCGACTTCCGGGAGTGCCTTGTGTCGCGTCTGCCAAAACTCGACGGGCCCGGATCCGTGCCACCCCGTCTCCCCGGGGAGCACCCGGGTGCCCGACACCGGCCGGGACCGTGACAGGACCCGGAGCCCGACGGCTGCCGGAGCCCGGCGAAGCCCGGTGACACCCGGGGCGGAAGTCCGTTTTGTCGGAATGCCCACGCTAGGTCGTGCGGGTGCCGGGTCACCACCGGTCGGCAGTGGCGAGCCGGACCAGCCCCGGCACGTCGTGGCGGTCGGCGAAGGTCCGTACCCGCAACAGGGCGGCCGTCGCCGCCGCCGGACGACCGGCCGCCGCCAACACCGGCACCGACAGGGCGCTGGTCAGGACCAGATCCGTCACGTCGGCCATCCGGCCGTAGCTGCGCAACGCCCGGCTGAACAGCTCACCGGCGGTCCGTCGATCACCGGCCTCCCCGAGCCGGGTCGCCTCGGCCACCTGCCCCGCCGCCTCGGCCCACGGGGTCATCCGAGGCGCCCGGGTCAGCAGCCGACCCAGCAGCCGGGCGGCCTCCCCGCCGAGCACCGCGGCCACGTGACCCACGGTCGGCACCCACTCGGCGAAGGGGATCATCCGGGTCCGCCGCCAGTCCTCGTCCAACTCGACGAGGAGCCGCAGCGCCTCGACCCGACGCCCCTGCACCGCCCGGCAGAGCGCGGCGTGCGCCAACGTCGAGTGCAGCACCCGGTGGAAACCACTGCGGCGGGCGGCGGACAGGGCCTGCTCCAGGTGCGCGTCCGCCGTCGGGTCCCCGCCGTCGCCCGGCCCGGTCCGCAGCGCCCGCATCCAACCGGAGACCGCCACGATGTGCAGGTCCCACTCCGCTGTCGGGCGGCGGGTCGACTCGTCGGCCAGGCCCAGAGCCGTCGTCCAGTCGCCCGCGTGGTACGACCGGCTCCACTGGTCGTCGAAGCTGGTGGCCAGGCTGTGTCCGCCCGCCGGGTCCAGTGAACGCTCCTCCTCCACCAGCCGCGCCGACCCGGCGAGGTCGCCCTCCTCCTGCAACGCCCAGGCCAGGTTGTGCACCGCCCGCCGTCGACTGGTCAACCGCTCCACCCGGCAGTGCTCGGTGACCTCCGCCAGCTCCCCGTACGCCTCGGGGACCCCGCACAGGTAGCGGGAGACGGCCAGGGTGATCCGGGCGTTGGCCTGGGCCTCCCGCAGTTCGAGCCGTTCGGCGAGGTCGGCGGCGGACCGGGCCGCCGCGCAGGCCGCGTCGGTCTCGGCGTTGAGCATCCGGACCCGGGCCAACTCCAGCAGCGCCTCGGCCTTCTCCCCGGTGTCCGGCAACTCGTCGTAGAGCCCGATCGCCCGGTCCAGACAACGCATCGTCTCGGGCCGGTCCGCCCGACTCCACGCCGCGATCGCCAGCAGGGTCCAGGCCCGGGCGGTGCGCGGCCGGTCCCCGGCCAGGGTCAGCTGGTCGACCAGACGGGCCAGCCGACGCTGCCCGTCCGAGGCCAGGAAGGCGTCCCTGTCGCGGTAGAGCGCCAACTCCGCGTCGAGCAGCTCCAACGCCGGGTCCGGCTCGCCGGTCAGGTCGAGCGCCCGGCCGACCAGGGTGGCCGCGGTGTCCAGCGCCGGCAGCTCGTACGCCCGTCGGGCGGCCCGGTACAGCGCGGCCCGGGCGGGTGCCGTGTACCCGGCCGGGTCCAGCCCGATGGTCCGGGCGATCTCGTGGGCGGTCCACCTGTGGTTGGCCAGGACCTCGGCCAGGTCCTCCTGCCGACCGTCGGCCCGCTGTTCCAACCAGTCCGCGGTACGCCGGTGCCGCTGGACCCGCTCGGCCCGGGGCAACCGCTGGTAGCACACGTCGCGTACCAGGATGTGCCGGAACCGGTACTCCGGCTGCCCCGGCATGCTCGATGCGGGCTGCTCGTGGATCAGGTCCCGGCGTTGCAACCGGGTCAGGGCGCGCTGCACCCACTCCAGCGAACGACCCAGCGCGGTGGCCACCGGCCCCGGCCAGAACTGCACGCCGACGACGGCGGCGGCCTGCAACACCGCCCGGTCGGCCTGATCGAGCAGATCCAACCGGTTGGCGATCACCGCCTGCACGGTCCGGGGGATCTCCGGCCCGGCACCCGGGTCGGGTCGACCCAGCCGGTCGGCGGGACCGAGGAGCCCGCCGTCGAGCAGCATCCGGGCGTACTCCTGGGCGTAGAGCGGGTTCCCGTCGGCGAACTCGATCAGCGGGGCCCGGGCGGTGGCCGGCAACACGGCCTGGCCGAGCAGCAGAGAGTAGAGCGTGTCGATGTCCTCGTCGTGCATCGGGGGCACCGAGATCGACATCGCCCCGCTGATCGTCCCCGTCCAGGCCGGGTGCCGTTCCCGCAGCTCGGGCCGGGCGGTGGCGACGATCAGCAACGGTACGCCCCGGGCCGCCGCGCCGAGCTGCTCGACGAAGGCGAGCATCGCCTCGTCGGCCCAGTGCATGTCCTCGAAGACGAGCACCGTCGGACCGGTGGTGGCCAGGGTGAGCAGGAAACGCCGCCAGGACGCCTCGGCCGCCCCGGGCTGGAGGCGCTCGCCGGGCAGGCCGATCAGCGGGCCGATCACCTCGGCCAGCCGCAGTGGGGACGACCCGGGCAGCTGCCCGAGGCGCTGACGCAGCCGCTCCCGCAGGGCCGCCGGATCGTCGTCGGCGGGCATCCCGACCCACCCCCGGACCACGTCGGCGAGGGCGGCGTACGCGACGTTCTCCCCGAAGGGCGGACACTGGCCGACCAGCCAGGTGACCGGGGGGCCGGGCAGGCTGGCGGCGTGTCGGGCCAACTCCCGCAGGAGTCTGCTCTTGCCCACCCCGGCCGGACCGAAGACGGTCACCAACTGGGCGGTGCCCTCGGTGACGGTACGGTGCAGGGCGCTGACGAGCAGGCCCCGCTCGTGCTCCCGGTCCACCATCGGGGTCAGCTCGCTGGTCCGGGGATCGGGCTGCGGCCGGACCCGGACCGCCAGCCAGATCCGGCTCACCGCCGACCGTCCCCGCAACGTCACCGGCGGCCGGTCGGCGTATTCCATCTCGTGCCGGGTGGCCGAGAAGGTGCTCTCGTCGACCACCACCCCGCCGGGCGGGGCGAGGCCCTGGAGTCGACTGGCGGTGTTGACCACGTCGCCGGTGACGAAGGCCTGTCCGCCGTCGCGGGCGGCGGTGAGGTCGACGAGGGCCTCGCCGGTGGCGACGCCCACCCGGAAGGTCAGCGGCTGCTCACCGGTGGTCTGCCGACCCAGGTTGCGCTGGAGTTCCAGGCCGGCCCGTACGCACCGCAGGGCGTCGTTGTCGGTGGCCACCGGCGCCCCGAACAGCGCCATCACCGCGTCCCCGATGTACTTCTCGACCACCCCGCCGTACTGGTGCACGAGCCGCCGTACGGTGGCGAAGTAGGTCTGTTGCAGGGCACGGGCCTGTTCCGGGTCGGCGCGCTCGGCGTAGGTGGTGAAGTCCACGATGTCGATGAAGAGCACGCTGACGTGTCGACGGTCCTCCTGCACCACCGGTGCCTGCTCACGCAGCGGTTGACCGCAGTTGGTGCAGAAGTTCGCCTCGGTGCCGTTGGGGTGTCCGCAGCTGGCACAGGGGACCACCACGGCACGTCCACAGCCGCCACAGAAGCGGTCGTGGGGGCCGGCCGGCTGGGAGCAGTGTCCGCACTTGAGGTCGATGACCCTGAAGTCCTTTCTGGTCGCTCAGTCAGGTACCCGACGTGCAACAGGACCGTCATGCAGATCGACTGCGATTAGTCTTCCCTACGCAGTGGTTCGTTGTCAGGAGGATGCCGTGCACGTACGACTGTCCACCCCGTGGACCGACCCGCAGGGGACGCTCCGCGCTCGTGGCGAGACCGTCGACGTCGACGCGGTGACGCTGGCCAGACTGGAGGAGCAGGGCATGGTGGAGAACCCGGACGGCCAGTCGGTCGACCCGCAGAAGATAGGTCCCGGTCCCGGTACGCCCCCGGAGAAGATCGGTCCCGGACCCGGTGCCCCGCCGGAGAAGATCGGTCCCGGCCCGGGCGCCCCGCCCGCCGACGGCGCCGGGAAATGACCGACCGGCGTGGACCGGCCGGGCGACGGCCCGCCGGTCCGCGCCGTCGCACCACCTCGAAGGACCGCTCCGACGAGTCGGGTCAGCGGTCGTTCATCCCGGCGCGTCGGCGCAGCGCCGCCACGTCGGTCACCACGATCCGCCGGCCCTCGGTGCGCAGCCAACCACGGCTGGCGAACGATCCGATCGCCTGGTTGACGCTCTGCCGGGAGCCGCCGGCCATCTCGGCGAGCTGGCTCTGGTTCAGTTCGATGGTGATCATCGGAGCCTGGCTCTCCCCGGCCAGCCGGACCAGGGTCTTGGCCACCCGGCCCGGCAGGTCGAGGAAGACGTGATCGGCGTTCTGCTCGGTCAACCGGCGGATCAACGCGCCGAGGGAACGCATCACCGCGTCGAGGATGCGCGGGTTGGAGTGGACCAGCTCCATGAAGGCCGGTCGCGACAGCGCCAGCGCGGCACAGTCCTCGATGGCCTCCGCGGACGCCGACCGGGTGGAGGCGTCCAGGAGGGAGACCTCGCCCAGGACGTCCGGCGGGCGGACCACCGACAGGACCGCGCGCTCGCCGGTCGGGGCCGTCCGGAAGACCGCCACGGCACCGCGCCGGAGCACGATCAGCGACTCACCCGGGTCGTTCTCGACGAAGAGCAGCTGACCCTTGCGGTACGTCCGTGGTACGGCAGCCGCGATCACCCGGTGGCGGACCTCCGGCTCCAGGCCGGCGAACAACTCGACACCCGTGAGCGCGTCACCCGGCTCCGGCAGGCGCATCTCCACGTCCTGACCCCTCCCCGGTAAAGGACCAATTGGCAGCCGGGTGAACCTGACAGCCCCCGGTTCGAGGCGATCTGAACCGGTTCGGCGTCCGGTAGCGTTACACATCAGATCATGACGCCCCGGTCGCTTGCTGTACACCCCTGGAGCCACTTCCGTTACAGCCCCGACCAGCGCCGCGACCCGCAACGACCGTCCGTGTGGGCATTTTCGGACCGACAGTGGTCCGACGGCGGCCGACCGCGTGGGGCGGGCCGACCGACCGGGCCGGTCGGGTCGCCCGAACCGGCGGTCCGGGTGACCCGACCGGTGGGGCGTGGCGAGGTCCGGTACCCGGCGTGCGGACGCCGCCGGGCGTGGACCAGGATGGTCGGGATGGTCTACCGCTACTTCTACGACTGTGAGTTCATCGAGGACGGCACCGTCGTCGACCTCGTCTCGATCGGTGTCGTCGACGAGTACGGCCGCGAGTTCTACGCGGTCTCCACCGAGTTCGACGACTCCCGGGCGGTGCCCTGGGTCCGCCGGAACGTGCTCGACAAGCTGCCATCCCCGGCCGACCGGGCCTGGCGCTCGCGGGAGCGGATCCGCGACGAGCTGTACGAGTTCCTCGTCGAGCCGATCCGGGGGCGTCCCGGCGAGCAGTTGGAGCTGTGGGCCTGGTACGCCGCGTACGACCACGTGGTGTTGGCGCAGCTGTGGGGTGCCATGCCGGCCCTGCCCCGGGAGATCCCCCGGTTCACCAAGGAGCTGCGCCAGCTCTGGGACGACAGGGGGCGGCCGACGCTCCCGGAGGCCGCCTCGGCCCGGCACGACGCGCTCGTCGACGCCCGGCACAACCTCGCCCGGTGGCGGGCGATGACCGGCGGCTGAGCCCGTCCGGTCGACGGGCGACCCGGCCGGTGTCCGAAAAGTTGACCCCTCACAAGTTTGACCACTTCTGCCCTGGGCACCGGTTGGATTTTCGCCGACGACGGAGAAGGGGTCCAGCAATGAGCCAGGAGTCGACAAGCGCCGCCGAGGCTCGCCGCCGAGTCACCGAGATGATCCGGGCGGCGCGGATCTGCATGCTGACCACGACGTCAGTCGATGGTCACCTGGTGAGCAGGCCGATGGGGTTGCAGGAGGCGGAGTTCGACGGGGACCTGTGGTTCTTCACCTCCACCGACTCCGCCAAGGTCCGTCAGCTCCGGGTCAACCCGGAGGTGAACGTGACCTTCGCCGACCAGCAGAACAAGTCCTGGGTCTCGTTGACCGGCACCGCCACCGAGGGGTTCGACAGGGAGCGGGCGGAGTGGCTGTGGAGTCCGCTGCTCAGCGTCTGGTTCCCGGACGGGCTGGACACCCCCGGTCTGACCCTGGTCAAGGTGCACGTCAGTGCCGCGGAGTACTGGGACTCGCCGAGCAGCACCGTGGTCAACCTGCTCGACTTCGCCCGCTCGGCGGTCGCCGGTCGGCCACCGCGCAGCGGTGAGAACGAGTCGGTGCGGTTCTGAGACCTGCTGCCGGTCCCGGGGCGCGCTGTCGGCCGATGGTCAGGGCGACTACAGTTCGAACTGACGGCCCGCCCCGGGCCGGCAACGGCGCCGACGGTCTGACCTGACCCAATATCCTGGGGCAAATCGGGCTTAACCTGATTCCTCAGGAGGATGAGCAGATCATGCGTATCGGCGTGCTCACCGGTGGTGGCGACTGTCCAGGCCTGAACGCGGTCATCCGGGCGGTGGTCCGTAAGGGTGTCGGCACCTACGGTCACGAGTTCGTGGGCTTCCAGGACGGGTGGAAGGGCCCGCTGGAGGGTCACTCCAAGCCCCTGGGTATCGCCGAGGTGCGCGGCATCCTGCCGCGCGGCGGCACCATCCTCGGCTCGTCCCGGACCAACCCGTTCAAGATCGAGAACGGCGTCGAGCGGATCAAGGAGAACCTCGCCGCGCAGGGCGTCGATGCCCTGATCGCGATCGGCGGCGAGGACACCCTCGGTGTCGCCACCAAGCTGCACGAGCTGGGCGTCAACGTCATCGGGGTGCCGAAGACCATCGACAACGACCTCGGTGCCACCGACTACACCTTCGGGTTCGACACCGCTGTCAACATCGCGATGGAGGCCATCGACCGGCTGCACACCACCGCCGAGAGCCACCACCGCACCCTGGTGGTCGAGGTGATGGGCCGGCACGCCGGGTGGATCGCCCTGCACGCCGGTCTGGCCGGTGGCGCGAACGTGATCCTGCTGCCCGAGCGCAAGTTCGACGTGGAGCAGGTGGCGGGCTACGTCAACAAGCGGTTCGACCACCAGTACGCCCCGATCGTGGTGGTCGCCGAGGGCGCCCAGCCGATCGACGGCCAGATGGTCCTGCACAACCAGGAGCTGGACTCCTTCGGTCACGTCCGCCTCGGCGGCATCGGCCAGTGGCTCGCCGAGCAGCTGGAGGCCAAGACCGGCAAGGAGGCCCGGACCGTCGTCCTCGGCCACATCCAGCGCGGTGGCACCCCGACCGCCTTCGACCGGGTGCTCGCCACCCGGCTCGGTCTCCAGGCGATCGACGCCGTGCACGAGGCCGACTGGGGCAAGATGGTCGCGATGCAGAGCACCGACATCGTCCGGGTGCCGCTGGCCGAGGCCACGGCCGAGCTGAAGACGGTTCCCCTGGAGCGGTACGCCGAGGCCGAGGTCTTCTTCGGTAGCTGAGTCGCCGATCAGGTACAGGGCGGACAGGGGGATACGAACCGATGGCGAAATCGGTGCACACCGTCGCGGTGATCGGGGCGGGCAAGATCGGCGAACTGGTCCTCTCCGGGCTGCTCCGCTCGGGTTGGCCGGCCGACCGGCTGCTGGCCACCGCCCGACGACCCGAGCGCGCCGAGGAGCTCGCCTCCCGGTACGGCATCCGGGTGGTCGACAACCACACCGCCGTCGAGACCGCCGAGGTGCTCGCCGTCGCCGTCAAGCCGCAGGACGCCGCCACCCTGCTGGAGGAGATCGGCCCCAAGGTCCCCACCGACAAGCTGGTGATCTCCCTCTGTGCCGGCCTCCCGACCGGCTTCTTCGCCCGTCGGCTCCCCGAGGGCACCCCCGTCGTACGGGTGATGACCAACACTCCGGCCCTGGTGGACGAGGCGATGACCGCCATCTCGGCGGGCGTCCACGCCACCGGTGAGCACCTGGCCCTCGCTGAGGAGATGTTCACCCCGCTGGGCGTGACCATCAGGGTCCCCGAGTCCCAGCAGGACGCGGTGACCGCCCTCTCCGGCTCCGGGCCGGCCTACTTCTACCTGCTGGTCGAGGCGATGGTCGACGCGGGCATCCTGCTCGGGCTGCCCCGGCAGGTGGCACACGAACTGATCGTGCAGACCGCGATCGGCTCGGCGGTGATGCTGCGCGACTCCGGGGAGCACCCGGTGAAGCTGCGCGAGGCGGTCACCTCGCCCGCCGGGACGACCATCTCCGCCGTCCGGGAACTGGAGCGACACGGCGTACGCGCGGCGCTCCTGGCCGCCCTGGAGGCCGCCCGGGACCGGGCCCGGGAGCTGGCTGCCCAGTCCGACTGAGCCGGGGCGGTACCTGCGGCGGTGACCGATACCGCATACTGGCCCGGTGTTCACCCTCGCCCAGGCCCGGTCCCTGGTCTCCACCCTGCGACCCCGGATCGACGAGTTGATCCGGCTCCGGGCCGACCTGACCGAGCTGCGCACCGACCTGGCCGACCACGGCGTCTCCGTGCTCGGCGGGCGTGCCGAGGTCAAGGCCCTGGAGGCGCGGCTGCACGCCGTGCTGGAAGAGCTGAACGGGCACGACATCCAGGTCAAGGGCATCGCCCCGGTCCTGCTCGACTTCCCCGGCGAACGCGACGGCCGAGCGGTGCTCTGGTGCTGGCTGGAGGGTGACTCCGACGTCCGGTGGTACCACCGCGCCGACTGCGGCTTCGCCGGCCGCCGCCCGCTCTGACGTTTCACCGGCCGAGGCGCTGCGGGCGCTCGACAGTGCAGGCCGGCGCAGTGGACGCTGCTCGCCGCCGGGTGCCGACCGGGTGCGGGTCCACCTGCCGGGTCGGATCGTCAGTTTGTCAGATGTCTGAAACGTCAGGAGTTCCCGGAGGAATTCCTGACAGGTTCCTCAGGGGTGTATAGGGTTTCTCTGGTGAGGCGAGGAGGAGAGACCGAGAGGGCGTCCATGCGCTTGTTGCCGGCCACCTTCAGCTACTCGCAGGCTCTGGCCGCCGGACTGACGCGGTGGCGGCTCTACCGGTTGCGAGACCAGGGGCAGATCGAGCCCCTGGGTCGAGGGCTCTACCGGCGCCACGACGCCGAGGCTGCGGACGTCGACCTCGTCGAGCTCGCCCGCCGTGCTCCGCGCTCCACCCTCTGCCTGGCCAGCGCGCTGGCTCGGCATGGTCTCACCGATGAGATCCCCTCCCGTATCGACGTCGCGCTGCCTCGCGGCCGACATCGGCCGGCGACTGCCGTCCCGGTCGCCTGGCACACGTTCGATCCGGGCACCTTCGAGGTCGGCCGCACCGAGTTGCCACTCGATCCGGAGACCTCGATCGGTCTTTACGGCCCCGAGCGCAGCATCATCGATGCCGTTCGCCTCCGGCACCGCGAGGGCTCGGAGCTGGCGTACACGGCTTTGCGTCGGTGGCTGAGACGGAACGGCGCGGCTCCGGCGAAGTTGCTGGCGATGGCTCGATACTTCCCGCAGGCCGAACGCCCCCTCCGAGAGGCTCTGGAGATCCTGCTGTGACCGTGCGCCCGACCCGAGCCACAGTGGCCGGCCGTGCCTACCTCGACCTGCAGAAACTCGCCCGCCGCACCGGCCGGCCCACGGACGAACTGCACCAGGTCTATGCCCTGGAGGGCTTCCTCGCCCGATTGGCCCGATCCCCGTACGCGGACAAGCTCGTCCTCAAAGGTGGCGTGCTGCTGGCCGCCTACGCCGCCCGCCGGCCGACCCGCGATGTGGATCTCCAGGGGCGGTGGATCTCGAACGACGCCGAGCAGGTGCTCGGTATCGTCCGTCGCATCGCCGCCCTGGACCTCGACGACGGCTTGACGCTCGACGCGGCTGACGCAGCGGCGGAAACCATCCGGGACGATGACATCTACGCCGGCGTGCGGGTCAGCCTCAGCGGCCAACTCGCCGCTGCCCGACTGTCCTTCCACGTCGACGTCAACGTCGGCGACCCGATCTGGCCGGAGCCGCAGCCGATCAAGCTGCCGCGCCTGCTCGACGGTGAGATCGCGGTGACGGGCTATCCGCTCTCGATGGTGTACGCCGAGAAGTTGGTGACTGCGTTGCAGCGCGGCGTGGCAAACACCCGTTGGCGCGACTTCGCCGACGTCTACCTGCTGTCGGGCCGACATGACGTCGATGGCGACGAGCTGGCCGCAGCGGTGCAACGGGTGGCCGAATACCGCGAGGTGACGCTCGCGCCGCTGAGCCAGGTCCTCGACGGCTATGCGACGCTCGGCCAGCGGCGCTGGGCCGCCTGGCGGCGCAAGCATCGCCTCGATGATCGATTGCCGCAGAGCCTCGACGAGGTGTTGCAGCGGGTCTTCGCGCTTGCCGACCCCGTGTTGGCAGGTATCCCCGGCGGTCCGGAGGGCCGATCGCGAGCACGCCGTGCGGCACTGGACGAGCTGACAGCTGACGCGGTCGAGATGGGTGTCTACGACGAAGCGATTCGGCGTGGTCGTCAGCCGGCGGACGATCTGTAGGCTCGGTCGGTCGATCGCCTACCGGTGATCCCGGGTGGAGGGTCGGCGGCGGGCTTCGGAGAGCCCTCGCCGTCGCCGAAGGGCCAGCACCCCGACGACCAGCAGGGCAGCGCCCACACCCCCCACCACCCACTGGTACGTCCCGGCGAGCCCTGCCGACCCGTCGGAGCGGTCACCCGCCTCGGCCTGGGGGTCGGCGCTCGGGGTGTGGTCGCCGGCGGCACCGGTTTCGGGGGCCGGTCCGGAGCCGGTGCGGGGACCCCGCAGCCCGAGTCCGCCGGTCTCGGCGTCCACCCCGCCGGTAGCGACGGTCCCGGTGTCCGAGGCGTCCTCGCGGAGTTCGGTGGTCAGTCCGCCCCGCTCGGCGTCGAGGACCAGCAGGGAGTAGACGGCACCGTCGGTGAGGGTGACCCGGGCGTCGGTGCGGGGGCCGTTCGTTCCGCCCAGCCGTAGCCGCCAGGAACCCGGGTCGACCGACCGGTATCCGGTGGTGGTGGCGAACTGGACGCCCTCGGCGATCACCGGTCCGTCGGCGGCGGCGACGTCCAGGACGGGGGCTCGGACGGAGGCCTGGACCACCCGTACCTTCGCCTGTCCGGCGGGTGGGGGGCTGAGGTCGTCGGCGAGGACCCGCAGGCCGAGGTCGGCGTACCGGCCCACCCCGGCGACCGTGTACGCCTTTGCGGCCCGGACCCCCACCTCGGTGGTGAGCACCGGCTTCTCGTCGGCGGGGGCTCCGGCGGCCCGCATCGCCACTGCGTACCGCCCGGGTGGGACGGGCAGGTACGGCGAGACGACTCCGTACCCGACGGCGGGGAAGACCTGCGGCTCGTCGGTGTCGGGCGCGGTGAGGTACACGTCGACGGCGGGGGTGTCGGGGGAGAGGTGGGCCAGTCGGACGTACCCGACGGGCTTCTCCTGCCCGGTCCGCGACGCGGCGGTGGCCGGCGCGACGGGGGTGAGGATGGGCCCCGCCCCGAGCAGCAACGTGGCGACGACGCCGCCGATCCGGCGGGTCGGGGTACGGGGGATACGCATCACGCCTCCGGAGAGCTGTCCAGGGTGCACAGTGGGTAACCAGAGTCCCGTCTGTGGGACTTCGACGCAAGTCGACAGGGAGTCCGACATCCGATCGATCGAGCCGGGGTCGGAGGTCGTCCGGCAGGAGTCGGATTTCCGCTGGTCAGAGTGGATCGGTGCGTGGGTGGGCAGGGAGGGGGAGCGGTGGCGGCGCGAGGCTCCGCCGGGGTTGGCGGTCGGGCCGCTCCCCGCCCGCACCTCCGCGACCTCGGGAGATCGAAGTAGATGCATCTTGACGGAATGGTGAACTGGTGAGTAGCGTCTCACCCTAAATTAGTAAACCTTCCTAACTGTTAGAGGAAGAGGCGTCATGAACAGACCGCTCCGCCGCGCCCTCTGGCTCGGCACCGTGCTGGCGGTGACCGTCGCCCTGATCCCGATGACCTCCGCCTCCGGTGCCGGCTCGGTCACCGCCGCCTTCACCAAGGCACAGGACTGGGGGACCGGTCACGAGACGAAGGTGACCATCACCAACAGCTCGACCAGCACCCTCGCGACCTGGCGCATCGAGTTCCAGCTGCCCGCCGGTACCACGATCGCCAGTTCCTGGGACGCCGACGTGACCGCCAGCGGCAACCGCTACGTGGCGGTCAAGAAGAGCTGGGCCGGCAGTCTCGCCCCCGGTGCCTCGTTCAGCTGGGGTTACAACGGGACCGGGGCCTACCGCGCCCCGGTGACCTGCACCATCAACGGCGCGGCCTGCGGTGGCGGCACCCCGCCGCCCACCACCGCGCCACCGACCACCGCCCCGCCGACCACGCCCCCACCGACGACCCCGCCCCCGACCACCCCGCCGGACCCGAACAAGAAGGTCGTCGGCTACTTCGCGCAGTGGGGCGTCTACGGCCGCAACTACCACGTGAAGAACATCCACACCAGCGGGTCCGCGGGCAAGCTGACCCACATCCTGTACGCCTTCGGCAACACCACCGGGGGTCGGTGCACCATCGGGGACAGCTACGCCGACTACGAGAAGGCGTACACCGCCGCCGACAGTGTCGACGGCGTCGCCGACACCTGGGACCAGCCGCTGCGCGGCAGCTTCAACCAGCTGCGCAAGCTCAAGAAGATGCACCCGCACCTGAAGGTCATCTGGTCCTTCGGTGGTTGGACCTGGTCCGGCGGCTTCACGCAGGCGGCGCAGAACCCGACCGCCTTCGCCGAGAGCTGCTACAACCTGGTCGAGGACCCGCGCTGGGCCGACGTCTTCGACGGCATCGACCTCGACTGGGAGTACCCGAACGCCTGTGGCCTCACCTGTGACGCCAGCGGCCCGGCGGCGTTCAAGAACGTGGTCGGCGCGGTGCGGTCCAAGTTCGGTTCCTCGGCGCTGGTCACCGCCGCCATCACCGCGGACGGCAGCAACGGCGGCAAGATCGACGCCGCCGACTACGCCGGAGCGGCGACCCACCTCAACTGGATCATGCCGATGACGTACGACTACTTCGGCGCGTTCAGCCCGCAGGGACCCACCGCCCCGCACTCCCCGCTGACCTCGTACACCGGTATCCCGCAGCAGGGGTTCTGGTCGGACGCGGCGATCCAGAAGCTCAAGAGCAAGGGCATCCCGGCCAACAAGCTGCTGCTCGGCATCGGCTTCTACGGCCGGGGCTGGACCGGGGTGACCCAGACCGCGCCGGGCGGGACCGCCACCGGGCCGGCACCGGGCACCTACGAGCAGGGCATCGAGGACTACAAGGTACTCAAGAACACCTGCCCGGCCACCGGAACCGTCGGCGGTACGGCGTACGCCAAGTGCGGCAGCAACTGGTGGAGCTACGACACCCCGCAGACCATCGGCGGGAAGATGACGTACGCGAAGAACCAGGGACTCGGCGGAGCCTTCTTCTGGGAGCTCTCCGGGGACACCGGCAACGGTGAACTGATCGGCGCGATCCGCTCCGGTCTGGGCTGATCCGGCCGGCCGCTCGCACCAGGGGCCCCTCGTCGACGGTTTCGCGTCGGCGAGGGGCCCGCTGCTATCCGGCGAGCCAGAGGGCGGGGGTGGTCGGCGGCTCCCACCCGACCAGGGCGGTGTGCGCCTGGCGGCACCGGTACGTCCGGCCGGCGTGGCCGACCTGGTCGCCGACGGCGTACGCGGTCCCCGCCCGCCAGGCCGGAACGCCGGTCGGCGGGGGAGTGGTCGGCGGCGGTGCGGTGGTGGGCGGTGCGGTGGTGGGCGGCGGGGTGGTCGGCGGGGGTGGGGTGGTCGGTGGTGCGGTGGTGGTCGGAGGGGGTGGGGTGGTCGGTGGGGTGCTTCCGAAGGTGACGTCGGAGCAGGTGTAGAAGGCCTCGGGGCTGTCCGAGCGCTGCCAGATCGAGTAGACCAGGTGCCGGCCGGAGCGCTGGGGCACCCGGGCGGTCATCCGGTAGGAGCCGTCGGTGAGCGCGGGGTCGGTGGCGGTGTGGAACACCTCCAGGTCGGCCCAGGTCAGCGGCCGGGTCGGGTCGTACCCGGTCCGGGTCAGGTAGAGCGTGAAGGTGCCTCGGTGCGGGGCCGTGGCGCGGTAGGCGAAGTTCCACGTGCCGCCGGAGGGCAGGGCGGTGGCCGGCCAGTCGGCGCGGGCCAGGTCGAACCCCCGGTACTTGTCGCGGTTGGCGCTGCACAGGCGGCCGTCCGGGATGAGCTGCCGGTGGTTGCCGGCGGCGTTGGCGATGTTCACCTCGTGCCAGTCGTACACCGCCTGGGTGCCGCCGGTGGCCACGGCCGCGCGGCAGGCGGCGGAGTCGGGGGTCTCCGCCCCCTCCAGGAAACAGGTGTACGTCCGGCTGGCCGGCGACTGCATGCTGCCGTGCGCCGTCGCCGAGCCGGTCAGGCCGACGGCCAGCGCGGTGGGGAGGACACCGAGGGTGGTGGCGATCAGGGCCTTGCGACGTCGTCTCATGCCGACCTCCATTGTTAGGAAAGTTAACAAAAAGTGTCCGCCGTCGAGGCGCGCCGATGCAAGTGGGTCGATGTGCCAAACTCGCTGTCACGGAGCGAGTCGGGACGACCCCGTCGCGTCGCTTCGGCCCCAGGCGACACCGACGGGAGGACCGATGCGGGTGGAGACCGGGAGAGCGGCGGCGGCCGTCGCCACGCTCGTGCTGTTGCCCGGCGCGCTCTTCGGGTGCGCCCTCGGCGGGGACGACCCCGACGCCCGGCCGAGCCCCACACCGAGCGAGGACGTCGACGCGAAGTCCCGCGAACGGGTCCAGGCCTACCTCGACGCGATGGTCGCCAAGGACGTCGCAGCCGGGCGCAACCAGCTCTGCACCCCGCTGCACGACACCTTCGACGCGGGCGCCACCGGGCCGAACGGGGACTTCGCCGACCACTTCGAGGTCTCCGACGTCGCCATCACCGACGTCCGACGTGGCCCGCGCGGGCAGCAGGTCGACACCGTACTGACGGTGACGGTGGGCACCAGACAGGTGTCGCGGGCGCTGCAGTTCACCGTCACCCGCAGCGGTGCCGACTGGTGCATCTCCGGTGAGGTGCCGGGCACCCCGAGCCCGCAGGCGTCGGAACCCACGGCGACCGCGAGTCCGCAGGCGTCGGACGCCCCGGCCGCCCCTCCGAAGACCGCCGGCCCGACAGTCGGGACCGCCCCCGACGATCCCGACCTCAACGACGCCCCGGCCCCGCCGCCGAGCTGACCTGCCGGGCTTGTGCGGGTCGTCTCATCTGCCGGAACCGTCCCCCTCGGCGTGGCGATCGGACCCGTTCGCCGTACGCTTTCGACATGCGCCAAGAGTGGCACCAGCTGAGCCATCCCGGGGTGGGCAACCCCGGCCTGCAGACCAGCCGACCGACCGTGGACACCGAGGACGCCGCCCTCGGCCTGGACCGCTGGCGGGACCTGCCCCGGGCACAGACCCCGCCGTGGCCGGACCAGACCCAGGTCGCCGAGGTCTGCCGGGTGCTCGACACCGTGCCCTCGGTCGTCGCCCCGTACGAGGTCGACGAGCTCCGGCAGCGCCTCGCCCTGGTCTGCGAGGGCAAGGCGTTCCTGCTCCAGGGCGGTGACTGCGCCGAGACCTTCGCCGACAACACGGAGAGCCACCTGCTGGCCAACTCCCGCACCCTGCTCCAGATGGCGATCGTCCTCACCTACGGCGCGTCCCTGCCGGTGGTCAAGGTCGCCCGGGTCGCCGGGCAGTACACCAAGCCCCGCTCGCTGCCGACCGACGCCCGAGGGCTCCCCGCGTACCGCGGGGACATGATCAACTCGTTGGAGGCGACCCCGGAGGCCCGGGTCGCCGACCCCCAGCGCATGATCCGGGCGTACGCGAACTCCGCCGCCGCGATGAACATGCTCCGGGCGTACCTCGCCGGAGGGCTGGCCGACCTGCACGCCGTGCACGACTGGAACAAGGGCTTCGTGCGCAACTCCCCGGCCGGAGAGCGGTACGAGGCGATCGCCCGGGAGATCGACCGGGCGATGGCCTTCATCAGGGCCTGCGGGATGACGAACGACGAAGCCCTACGGCGGGTCACCCTCTACTGCTCCCACGAGGCCCTCGCCCTGGAGTACGACCGGGCCCTCACCCGGGTCTCCGACAACCGGGCGTACGGCCTGTCCGGGCACTTCCTCTGGATCGGCGAGCGGACCCGGCAGATCGACGGCGCGCACATCGACTTCATCTCCCGGATCGCCAACCCGATCGGGGTCAAGATCGGTCCGGGGACCAAGCCCGACGAGGCGATCGAGCTGTGCGAGAAGCTCAACCCGGACAACATCCCCGGTCGCCTCACGCTGATCAGCCGGATGGGCAACCACAAGGTGCGCGACGTCCTGCCGGCGATCGTCGCCAAGGTCCACGCGTCCGGTGCCAAGGTGGTCTGGCAGTGCGACCCGATGCACGGCAACACCCACGAGTCGTCGAACGGCTACAAGACCCGGCACTTCGACCGGATCGTCGACGAGGTGCTCGGCTACTTCGAGGTGCACCGGGGCCTGGAGACCCACCCCGGCGGCCTGCACGTCGAGCTGACCGGTGAGGACGTCACCGAGTGCCTCGGCGGCGCGCAGAACATCGCCGACCTCGACCTGCCCGGCCGGTACGAGACCGCCTGCGACCCCCGCCTGAACACCCAGCAGTCGCTGGAACTGGCCTTCCTCGTCGCGGAGATGCTCCGTGGGTGACGCGAGGAGTGAGCTTGCGAGCCCCGCAGTCGGTGCCCGGAGGGGTTGGCACTGTGGGTGACGCGAGGAGTGAGCTTGCGAGCCCCGCAGTCGGTGCCCGGAAAGGCCGGCACTGTGGGTGACGGAAGGATGAGTTTGTGACTGTCGATCTGCGTTCGGACACGGTGACCCGGCCGACCCCGGGGATGCGGGCGGCGATGGCCGGGGCTGACGTCGGCGACGACGTGTACGGCGAGGACCCGACCGTCAACGCGCTGGAGGCCCAGGTCGCGGCCATGTTCGGGCACGAGGCGGCGATGTTCGCCCCGTCCGGGTCGATGGCGAACCAGATCGCCCTGCAACTGCTGGTGTCGCCCGGCGAGGAGCTGCTCTGCGACGCCGACGCGCACGTGGTGACGTACGAGATGGGGGCCGCCGCCGCGTACGGGGGGATCTCCTCCCGGACCTGGTCACCGGCGGGGGCGGACATCGACCCGGTGACGGTGACCGCCATGATCCGCCCGGCGGGCTACCACGCGGTGCCGACCCGGGCGATCGCCGTCGAGCAGACCCACAACCGGAGTGGCGGCGGGGTGATCCCGCTGGACACCCTGCGGGAGCTGCGTCGGGCCGCCGACGACTCCGGGGTCGCCCTGCACTGTGACGGGGCCCGGATCTGGCACGCGCACGTCGCCGACGGCGTCGGCCTGCGGGAGTACGGCCTGATCTTCGACACCCTGTCGGTGTGCCTGTCGAAGGGGCTCGGGGCGCCGATCGGGTCGGTGGTGGTCGGCAGCGCCGAGAGGATCGAGCGGGCCCGGGTGATCCGTAAGCGGATGGGGGGCGGCATGCGTCAGGCAGGTGTGCTCGCCGCCGCCGGCCGGTACGCCCTGGACCACCACGTCGACCGCCTCGCCGAGGACCACGTACGGGCGGCCCGGCTCGCCGAGGCGGTCGCCCCGTTCGGGGTGCTCGCCGCCCCGGTCCGCACCAACCTCGTACCGCTGGACCTGTCCAAGTCGACGCTCGACGCGCCCGCCGTGGGGGCTGCGGCCCGCGCCGAGGGGGTGCTGATCTCGGTCCTCGGGCCGAGCGTCGCCCGTCTCGTCACCCACCTGGACCTCGACGACGCGGGCGTGGAGCACGCGGTCGAGGTGTTGACCCGCATCCTGCGGGGCTGATCCGTCCGGTCCCCGGCGGGATGGGTGTCGCCCCGCCGGGTCAGGGCCGCAGGCGCTTGAGCACCGCGATGTCGGCGGCGTGTCCCTCGTTCCGGTCGCCGCTGGGCGTCTCGACCAGGACCGGCACCCCGGCGGTGGCGGGGTGGGTCATCAGTTCGGCGAAGGCCGGCTCCCCGATGGAGCCCTTGCCGATCGACTCGTGGCGGTCCCGGGTGGAGCCGCAGAGGTCCTTCGAGTCGTTGGCGTGCACCAGGCGCAGCCGTTCGGCCCCGACCGTGGCCACCAACGTGTCCAGGGTCCGGGTCATACCGCCCTCGGCGGCCAGGTCGTGGCCCGCCGCCCAGGCGTGACAGGTGTCGAAGCAGACCCCCATCCAGGGGTGTCGGTCCACAGCGTCCAGGTACGGCCCGAGGTGTTCCACCCGGGAGGCGAGCGACCGCCCGCCGCCCGCGCTCGGCTCGACCAGGAGCCGGGGACCCCCGGTGGCCATCGCCTCGTCCAGCAGCGGCAGGAGCGCGGCCCGGACCTGCAGCATCGCCGCCTCGGCGTGCGAGGCGTCGACGGCGCTGCCGGCGTGGAAGACCACCCCGGCGGCCCCGATCGCGGCTCCCCGACGCAGCCCGTGCGCCAGGGCCTCGGTCGACCTGCGGACCGTCTCGGGGGTGGGGGAGCCGAGGTTCACCAGCAGGCTGGCGTGGATGAACACCGGCAGGCCCCGCTCGGCGCAGCCGGCCCGGAACAGCGCGTCCTGCCGGGGGTCGCCGGGCGGCAGCGCCCAACCCCGGGAGTTGGCCACGTAGACCTGGATCACCTCGGAGTCGATCTCGGCCGCGTACGGCAGCGCCGCCTTGGCCAGGCCACCGGAGGTCGGGGTGTGCGAGCCGACCGGTCTGTGCTCGGACATGTCAGAAGCATCCGATGGTGATCTGGGTGCCCGAGGGCACCTGCGAGTTCTCGCCCGGGTTCTGGAACCGGACCGTGCCGTTCGGGTTGAACTGCACCGCCACCGGGAAGCCCTGACCCTCCAACTGCTGCTTGGCCTCCTGGCAGGGCAGGTCGACCACCCTCGGCACCGCCACCTGCGGTGGCCCCTTGCTGACCTTGAGCTTGACCTTGGCGTCCTTCTCGACCCCGGCCCCGTTCTTCGGGTCCTGGTCGAGGACCTCGTCGCGCGGCTTGTCGGAGTCCGTGTACTCCTCGGTCACTTCGAGGCCGAGGCCGGACAGGGTCGACCGGGCCTCGTTGAGGTTCTTGCCGACCAGGTTCGGCACCGTGATCGGTGCCCGACCCTTGCTGAGGATCACGGTGATCTTCGTGTCCGGTCGGACCTCCTCACCGGCCTTGGGGTCGGTCGCCACGACCACCCCCTCCGGCAGGCTGTCGTCGTACCGGGCTTTGCCCTTCTCGATCACCAGCCGGGCGTTGAGCAGGTCCGTCTCGGCCAGGTCGAAGTCCTTGCCGACCACGTCGGGGACGGGGAAGCTCTCCGGACCGAGGGAGAGGGTGAGGGTGATCCGGCCGCCCTTGAGGACCCGTCCCGCCGAGGCGGGCTCCTGTCGGACCACCCCGTCGCGGGGTACCTCGGGGTGGAACTGCGGATCGTCGTAGACGACGGTGAAGCCGCCCCGCGCGGCCTGCGCCTCCGCCTCCGCCTTGGTCAGCGCGACGAGCTCGGGGGCGACGGTGTAGCGGCCCACCCCGAACCACCAGCCGCCGACGGCGGCCACCAGTCCCAGGACCACGATGACGGCGGCGATGCCCAGCCGGCCCTGCGAGCCGGCGGCGATCTTGGCCCGGACGGCCTGCCACTTCTCACCGAGGCCGCCGGACGGGGCGGCCCGGCGTCGGTGCGGGCGGCTCTCCTGCTCCGGGAGCCGGGCCCAGGTGGGTCGCTGCGTCGGTTGCAGCGCCGCCACCGCCATTGTCGGCTCGGCCATCGGCGGGACGTCGGTGATCCGCCGGATGACAGCCGTCTGGGTGTTCGGGTCGCCCAGGTCCTCCCGGGCCGTCTGCACCTCGGACAGGAGCGCGCCGGCGTCGGTGGGCCGGGCACCGGGCTCCCGCCGGGTGGCCCGTGCCACGAGGTCGTCGACAGCCCGGGGGAGGGCCGGCACCAGTGTCGACGGGGCGGGTACGTCCCGGTCGACGTGCTGCCAGGCGACGTCGACGGGTCGGTTGCCCTCGTACGGCACCCGGCCGGTGACCATCTCGAACAGCACGATCCCGGCGGAGTAGACGTCGCTGCGGGCGTCCGCCCGGCCCTCGGTGACCAGCTCCGGTGCGACGTACGCGACGGTGGCCATCAACTGGTTGCCGCTGGCCTCGTCCGCGCTGGCCTCGACGGCCCGGGCCAGCCCGAAGTCGGCGACCTTCACCACCCCGTCGACCAGGTTGGCGACGCCCCCGGTCGGGGCCTCGGCGACGAGCACGTTCTCCGGTTTGACGTCCCGGTGCACGAGTCCCGCCCGGTGTGCGGCGGTGAGCGCGGCGAGCATCTGCTCGGTGATCGCCAGCGCCTCGTCCGGGTTCAACCGGCGGCGCTCGGCGAGGACCTCACGCAGCGTCCGACCCCTGACGTACTCCATGACCAGGTATGGCAGGCCGTTGTGGATGCCCTGGTCGTAGACGGCGACCACGTTGGGGTGGGTCAGCCGGGCGATCGTCTTCGCCTCGTCGGTGAACCGCCGGACGAATCCGGGACCCCGGTCGCGGGCGTCGGGCGCCTGGGTCGGGTGAATGATCTTGACGGCCACCGTGCGCTCGAGGCGCTCGTCGGTGGCGGTGTAGACGGTCGCCATGCCACCACGGGCCACGCGACTGCGAATGCGGTAGCGCCCGTCGAGCAGCGAGCCCAGGAGTGTGTCGGCGACCTGTGTGTCCATCGGCGAGAAGTGTAAGTCTCCGTAAGGGGAAGGTGGTACAGGATGCTACGCCCCGGGGGCGACATCCGGGGTCCCGACGCGTCCGGGCAGGTCACAGTCGGTACGACAGGTGCGTTCCCGGCGCCGGACGGCCCAGGCCCGACGGCGGCGTGCGGGCTCGTCCGGGGTGCCGATGGCGGCCGGACGGCGGCGCGTGGCAGGGTGATCGGGTGAGTGAACCAGTACCCGCCGACGCCGCCCCGGCCGACTCCGACCTTCCCGGCCCCGCCGACCCCGCCGCGTGGCTGACGCTGCCCGACGTCGCCGAGCGGCTCGACCTGTCGATCAGCAAGGTCCACCAGCTGATCCGGGATCGTGAGCTGCTGGCCTTCCGCCGCGACGGGGTCCGCCGGGTCCCCGCCGACCTGGTCGCCAACCCGACGGTGCGCAAGCACCTGCCCGGGGTGATCCACCTGCTCACCGACGCGGGCTACGACGACGAGGCGATGCTGCGCTGGCTCTACGAGGCCGACGACACCCTCTCCGGCACCCCGGCCGCCGCGCTCGGCGGCCACCAGGCGAGGGAGGTCAAGCGCCGCGCCCAGGCGCTCGGCTTCTGACGACCGGCGGGACCCGGGCCGCCCGTCACCCGCACGTCGACCCCGCCTGCGGCGTGCCTCGGCCGGGTCGGCGTCGGCCGGGCTGTCGCGTACCGGCTCAGTCCGCCCGGCGGGTGGCGGCGATGGCCAGGTCGACCAGGGCCTGGCGGGCCTCGGTGCCGAGGTCGACGGCGGCCAGGGCGGCGAGCGCGGCGTCGGTCAGGGTGACGATCCGCTGCTCGGTGCGCTCCAACGCCCCGCTGGCCACGATCAGCTCCCGCAGCCGGGCCACCCCCGCCTCGCCCAGCGCCGGGTCGCCGAGCCGACCGAGCAGCACCTCCCGGTCGGCGGCGTCGAGCGCCTCGGCCGCCGCCGCGATCAGGTAGGTCCGCTTGCCCTCGCGCAGGTCGTCGCCGGCGGGCTTGCCGGTCTGCGCCGGGTCGCCGAACACCCCCAGGACGTCGTCGCGCAGCTGGAAGGCCTCACCCAACGGCAGCCCGTACGCCGAGTAGGCGGTCCGGACGTCCTCCGGGGCGTCGGCGAGCGCCGCCCCCAGCAGCAGAGGGCGCTCCACCGTGTACTTGGCCGACTTGTACCTGGCGACCTTGCCGGCGCGCTCCAGCGAGGTGTCCCCGGTGGCCTGGGTCAGCACGTCGAGGTACTGCCCGACCGTGACCTCGGTCCGCATCAGGTCGAAGACCGGTCGGGCCCGGGCGGTGGTCTGCGGGGGCAGCCCGGACGAGTGCAGCAACTCGTCCGACCAGACCAGGCAGAGGTCGCCGAGGAGGAGAGCCGCCGCCTCGCCGAAGCCGTCCGGGTTTCCGCCCCAGCCGGAGTCGCGGTGTCGGGTGGCGAACCGCCGGTGCACCGACGGCACCCCCCGCCGGGTCTCCGACCGGTCCATCAGGTCGTCGTGGATCAGCGCGCTGGCCTGGACGAACTCCAGTGCGGCGAGGGCGGTCACCACCTGGTCGGAGTCGGTGCCGCCGGCACCTCGGTAGCCCCAGTAGGCGAAGGCCGGCCGGAGCCGTTTGCCGCCGCCCAGCACGAACGCCTCGATCGCCTCGGCCACCGGGTCGAGGGCGGCGTCGACCCCGGCCATCCAGACCCGCTGGTTGGTCAGGAACTCCGTCAGGGCCTTGTCGATGCGGTGGCGGAGGTCAGCGCGGTCGACGGGGGAAACAGGAGCAGCGTGGGTCACACCCCCGACGCTATCGGGTCCCGGTCGGTCCTGGCGCGTCACCACCCGTGCGACGCGCGGCTCGACCGGCACGGCCGTCGACGGCGGCGGGCGTGGGACGGTCCTGGCGTCGATGGGGATTACGGCTAGAGTCGAGACGTGGCACTCGGTCTTCCCTCGGTCCTTCCCCCGCAACCGGCGATCGGGGAGCTGGTCCGTGCCGGCCAGACCTTCTCGTTCGAGTTCTTCCCACCCAAGACGGAGCAGGGCGAGAAACTACTCTGGCAGGCGATCCGGGAGCTGGAGTCGCTGCGTCCGTCGTTCGTGTCGATCACCTACGGCGCGGGCGGCACGACCCGGGACACCACCGTCGCGGTCACCGAGCGGGTGGCCACCGAGACGACCCTGCTCCCGATGGCCCACCTGACCGCCGTCAACCACTCCGTCGCCGAGCTGCGCAACGTCGTGGGCCGGCTCGCCGGGGTGGGGGTGCGCAACGTCCTCGCGGTCCGGGGCGACCCGCCAGGCGACCCGACCGGGGACTGGGTACGCCACCCCGAGGGGGTGCTCTACGCCGAGGACCTGGTCCGCCTGGTCCGCGAGTCGGGCGACTTCAGCGTCGGGGTGGCCGCCTTCCCCTACAAACACCCCCGGTCGGCGGACGTGGACAGCGACACCGAGCACTTCATCCGCAAGTGTCGGGCCGGTGCCGACTTCGCGGTCACCCAGATGTTCTTCGACGCCGACGACTACCTGCGTCTGCGGGACCGGGTCGCGGCGGCGGGCTGCGACACGCCGATCCTGGCCGGGGTGATGCCGGTCACCCAGATCCGCACCATCGAGCGTTCCGTGCAGTTGTCCGGTGCCCCCTTCCCGACGGCCCTCGCCGAGCAGTTCGACCGGATCCGCGACGACCCGGAGGCGGTCCGGCGGCTCGGCATCGAGCAGGCCAGCGAGATGTGTCGACGACTGCTGGACGAAGAGGTGCCCGGGATCCACTTCATCACCCTCAACCGTTCCACCGCCACCCGGGAGGTCTGGCAGAACCTCCAGGTGGGCAGCCGAGTCTGAGGCTCCGGCCACGCCACCTTCGCCACGCTGCCATAGTTGATCAGTGGTGGGCACCCAGCTGAGTTGGCACGAGTACGCGACCGAGTGGGCGCGGCTGCACGGCGGTTTCGACCCCCGGACGGCGGCGCCGGTGGTCCGTGGCTGGCTGCGCCTGGCCTACCACATCGGGTACGTGTTGGGTCGGCTACGGGTGACCCCCACCGCTGTCACGGCGGCCGGGGTGCTGCTCTGCTTCTGCGTACCGCTGCTCGTGGGACGCCCGGGAGACGGACCGTTCCTCGGCGCGTTCTTCGTGCTCCTCGCCTCGGTGGCCGACAGCGTCGACGGCGCGGTGGCGGTGACGACCCGACGGACCAGCCGGCTCGGATACGTCTACGACTCGGTCGCCGACCGGCTGGGTGAGGTCGCCTGGCTGCTCGCGTTCTGGCTGCTCGGCGCCCCGGGAGCGCTGGTGGTCGCCGGGGGTGCGCTCTCCTGGCTGCACGAGTACGTCCGGGCCCGCGCCGTCTCGGCCGGGATGCGGGAGATCGGCGCGGTGACGGTCGGAGAGCGGCCCACCCGGGTCTGCGTGGCCCTGGTGGGGCTGCTGGTGACCGGGCTGGCCGGGACGATCCAGGCCGATCTGACAGCCGGTACCGCCACCATGGCCGGCGCGGTCTGGGTCCTGCTGGCCGGGTTCGGGTTCGGGCAGCTGCTCTCCGCCGTCCGTCGAGTCCTGCTCGACGCCGACTCCACGCCCCCCGCTCCCGCCCCCACCGGGAAGTGACGCCCTACACCGCCGGGCCGATCTCGGCGGCGACGATCTGCGCGGAGAGGGTGACCATCGGCAGCCCGCCACCCGGGTGGCTGGAGCCGCCGACCAGCCAGAGCCCGTGCACCGGCCCCCGGTTCGCCGGGCGGAGCAGCCCGCCTGCCGTACCGTAGATCGTCCCGCCCGGTGCGCCGGTCCCGGCGGCCAGGTCGGCGGGGGTGCGGATCTCCCGGAACACCACCCGGTCCCGCACGTCGGTACCCCGCTCGGCGAGCACGTCGAGGACCCGGTCCGCGTACGCCTGCGCCAACCCCGGCCGACGCCAGTCCACAGCGCCCGTGGCCGTGCCGTGGCGGGCCGCGTTGACCAGGACGAACCACGCCTCGTGCCCGTCGGGTCGAACCGTCGGGTCGTCGGCCACGGTGACGAAGACTGTCGGGTCGGCGGCCGGTCGGGCCGGTGTCCCGCGCCCCGGGTCACCGAAGACCGCGTCGAACTCGGCGTCGTAGCGGGTGGGGAAGAAGACGTTGTGGTGGGCCAGCCCGGAGTCGCCGCGCACCCCGAGCAGGAGCACGAACCCGGCGAGGCTGCGGTCGGTGAGTCCGGCCAGCCGACGCGGGTCGGGCAGCAGGTCCCGGTAGACGGTGAGGGCGTCGACGTTGGCCACCACCACGTCGGCCGGCAGGGGCGCGGTGACCCCCGCCAGGCGTACCCCGTGGACCCGTCCACCGGCGGCGTCGATCCGGGTGACGGTGGTGCCGGTCTGCACCACCACGCCCAGGTCCAGACAGCGCGACAGCAGCGCGTCGGCGAGGGTGCCCAGCCCACCGCGCAGGTACCACCCACCGAAGGCCAGCTCGGCGTAGGGGACCGCGAGCAGCGCGGCGGGAGCCCGACGCGGGTCGGCGCCGGTGTAGGTGGCGTACCGGTCCAGCATCATCCGCAGCCGGGGTTCGCGCAGGTGCCGTCGGCCCAGCCCGCGCAGGGTCCGACCCGGGGCGATCGCGGCCAGGTCGCCCAGGCGCCACGCCAACCCGGCCAGGTCCCGGGGGGAGTCGACGCGCCGCCGCAGGATGTCCCGCCAGGAGGCGTCCCAGATCCGTGCGGAGCGCTGCCAGAGTCGCTGCCAGTCGGCGACCGCCCGATCCCCGAACGCGACCCCGATCCGCTCGGCGAAGACCTCCGGGTCGGCACAGGAGTCCAGGGTGGGTCCGCTGTCGGCGAAGACGTGCCGCACGATCGGGTCCAGCCCGACCAGGTCGAGGTACTCGTCGAGTTTCGCCCCGGTCGCCTCGAACAGGTCGTGGAAGACCTGGGGGAGGGTCAACAGGCTCGGCCCGGTGTCGAAGTGGAACGACCCGGCCGGGGTGTCGTGGACGTACCGGCCGAGTTTGCCGCCGACCGTCTCGGCCTGTTCGCAGACGGTGACCTCGTGTCCGGCGGCGGCGAGCCGGGCTGCGGTGGCCAGCCCACCCACACCGGCACCGACGACCACGATCCGCGCCATGCCGCGCCTCCTAGGTGACCGGGCGGCCCCGCCAGGACAGCTGCCGCCGCTTCCGCAGATGGTACGACCGGACGAGAAGCAAGCCGAGGACCACGACGGACACCGGGTGTGCCAACGGGTCGGGCCACCACCGTCCACCCGTCGACCGGGCACTGATCATCCGCCCGGCCACCCCGAACAGGTAGCCCGCCCAGGCGGTCACCGCCACCGTCGGCGCACCGGCCAGCACTGCCCCGACCGCCACCACCGGGGGCAGCGTGTAGAGGGCGAGGAGACCGACCAGCACCGCCGCCGCCGCGCCCGGGTGCCCGAAGACGGCCCAGAGCGACTTGCTGTACCCGTCCCGCAGCTGCGCCCAGTTCTCGTACATTCGGCAGGTGGCCAGCCGGGAACCGTCGGCCAGGGCGATCCGTCCGCCGGCGCGCTTGACCGCCCGGGCCAGTTCGACGTCCTCCAGGATCTGGTGCCGGACCGCCGCGTGACCCCCGGCCGCTGTGTAACCGGCCCGGTCCACCACCAGGAACTGGCCGCCCGCCGCTGCCAGCGACGGCCGGGCCGACCGTTCCATCGCGCGCAGCGGCAGGAAGGTCAGCCACAACCACTGCAACAACGGCTGGACCAGCCGCTCGGCCACCGACTCGACCACGATCCGGGGGTACGGCGTCAGCAGGGTGGCCCCGGCCGCGCGCAGCTCACCGACCGCCGCCGCGACCGCGTCCGGGGCGAGCACCACGTCGGCGTCGACGAAGACCAGCACCCCGGCGGTCGGGTCGGCGGAGACCGCCAGTTGGTGACAGGCGTGCGGCTTGCCCAGCCATCCGGGGGGCGGGGCGGCCCCGGTGAGCACCGTGACCCGGGGGTCCCCGCCGGCCACCCGCCGGACCACCTCGGCGGTGCCGTCGGTGGAGCCGTCGTCGAGCACCACGATCCGCAGGTCGGGTACGCCCTGCTGGGCCAGCAACGCCTGGAGACAGGGGGTCACCCGGGTGGCCTCGTCGCGCAGCGGCAGCAGCACCGCCACCGCCTCGGTGGTCCCGCCCGGCGCGGCGGTCGGCCGGCGCAGCCACCGGGTGGCGTTCACCCACGTGTGTGCGGTGAGCGCCGCGACGCCGAGGACCAGGGAGATCAGGACGACCACGGCGTCACCTCGGTGCGCGCCGCGCCCGGGCGAGCAGCACCGTGAGCGGAAGCGCTGTCACCGCCATGCCGACCCCGCCCCAGACCGCCGAGGCGGGCAGGTCGAGGAAGACCGCGTGGGCCAGCACGCTGGAGAAGTACGTCCACAGGTAGAGCGCGTACATCGGGTGGTCCGCCGGTCCGGTCCGGTCGACGTCCGGCCCGGCCAGCGGGCGCAGCGCGGTCATCATCGCGACGGCGAAGAGGAGCCAGCCCAGATAGTTGCTGATCGGGATGCCGGGCAGGCCGGGCAGGGCGGGCGTGGGGTCCAGCCACCGCCAGTGCCCCTCGGCGACCATCTGCGGGTCGAGGAAGAGGTCCCAGGTGGCCAGGCCGACGGTGGCCAGTGCGATCCGGGCCAGCCGCCGTGGCCCGCCCGGGGCGAGACGCCCGGTCAGCCGGACCGCTGCCAACCAGGCCGGCCAGGCCATCCAGGTCCAGGCCAGCGGAATGATCAACGGCACCCCGGCCAGTTTCGGGCCGAGCTGTCCGGAGTAGTCGTAGGTGCCGAAGGGGAAACCGGTGGCCACCCCCAGCGCCTCGATGGCGAACCCGCCGCCGGTGGCCACCGCCACCAGCGCCACGGCCGTCCGGGGACCCCTGGTGAGCAGGGCGTGGGCGACCGAGAGCAGGTAGCCCAACAGCACCGTGGCGACGGTCAGCCGGGCCCGGGTGGTGCCGTCGGTCAGCGGGTAGCAGATCTGGGCCAGGATCAGGGTCCCCAGCAGGAGCCAGGGCAGGTGCCGGCGAATCACGGCGTGACGCTCGGTCCGCGCCCTACGCCGCCGGTCCGGGACTCGGCGGGGGTGGACTCGGCGGGGACGGACCCGGCCACGGCGGCGTCGACCGCAGCGGAGCCGACTGCAGCGGAGCCGACTGCAGCGGAGCCGACCGCAGCAGCGTCGACCGCAGCGGCGTCGGTCGGAGCGACCGCAGCGGCGTCGGCCGGAGCGGACCCCGTCGGGGCGGGCAGCGGCAGGTCCCGGCCGAGCACCCCGAAGGGGCGTTCGTCACCGGGGAACCGGAAGTCGCGCAGGACGTCGGCGAAGCCGAACCGCCGGTACAGTCGCCACGCCCGGGAGCGTTGTTCGTCGGCCTCCGGGGTGGAGAGCAGAGTGGTGCTCCCCGAGGCCAGGGTCAACAGGGCACGCAGCTGCCGGGCCCCCACCCCGTGCCCCTGCGCCGGTGGTCGTACGTGCAGCTCCACCACCTCGAAGCAGTCGGTCAGCCACCGCTGCCGGGCCTCCGGTTCCAGGGCCCGGTGCACCTGGTCGTGCCACCACTGACCGGCGGTGCCCTGGTAGCCGTACCCGAAACCGGCCAGGTGCCCCTCGCGGCTGAGGGTCGCGACGGCGCGGAAGCCGGGCCGCCGGACGTGGGTGGCGATGTAGCCGCGCCGGACCTCCAACAGGTCGGCGCGGTAGTTCATCGCCTCACCGTAGACGGCGACCACGTCGTCCAGCCGTCGGACGAGATCGTCCGGTGTCCACCGCACCAACCTCACGCCTGCCCGCCCTTCGTCTCCTCCACGTCGCCCCCGGCGACCCAACCGAGCACGGTCCGGTCCCCGACGACGTCGCGTATCGCGAACCGCGCGAAGAGCTCCTCGGCGTACCACCCGGCGCTCTCCGTCCGCGTGATCGCGGCGCGATGCTCGGGCTGACGGTACGCGAACCGGACCAGGTCCGCCGGATCGCGCCACACGGTGACGGTGCCCTGCCAACCCACCGGGGCCTCGCCCACCCCGAAGCGTGCGAGCAGGCCCGGGGCGGCGTGCAGGGCGGCGGCCACCGGGGGGACCGCCCGCCAGAAGGTGACCGCCCGGCTCGGTCGGAGTCGGGCCCGGGTGAGGGCCAGGACCGGACCCTCCGACCGACCGCCGGGCGGGTCACCGAACGGACGTCGGCCGGACCACTCGCCGCGACTGGTGAGCGGGCGCAGGTCCACCCGGACCGCCGAGGTGGCGATCCGGGCCCAGGCCAGCCCGACCGGGGAGGTGTCGAACCCGGCGGCGGCGCCGGGGGAGTCCCAGACGGTCAGGGCCGCCCACCGGGTCGGATCGGCGTCGCCGGGTCCGAACCCGGTCCCGGTCCCGGTGCCGAGCAACTTGCCGAACCGTACGCCGTCGACGGCCCGCAACCGGCGCGGGTCCACCGCCATCCGGACCAACGCCCGGGGCAACGCCTTCCGGGGAACCCGCCAGACGTGCAGGGTGACCAGCTCCGCAGGACCCTCCCCGGTGGCCGGGTCCGGTGGGCTGTGCGCGGTGTCGGGGTTCACGCCGTCTCGACGGCGGTGCCGCTCGGGTGTTCCTGCATGACGCCATTCTTCCCGGTGACCCTCGGGTGTTCCCCGCCGGGCGGAACGGGACCGGCGGATCAGGCGCGGTGCGGCGTCTCGCGCGTCGGCGTCAGGGCTCGCGGCCCTCGGGCATCGGGGCGGGGGCGGCGTCACGCATCCGCTCCGGGGTCCAGTGCTCCCCGGCCCCGTCGGGGCGGGCGGGAGACCGGGTCGTCTCGGTGATCCCGGCGGACGCGCCGGGGCCCGAGGCGTGGTCGCCTCCGGCCCGCAGCAGCCCGGCCACCCCGGCGGCACCCCCGAGCAGTGCGACGACAGCGACCCCGGTGAGGATCATGGCTCGACCGGACACGGGACACCTCCTTCAATGTGATCCGCTTTCACGTCATTCGTTCACCATAGCCATTCTGGCACGTGCGGGCGCTCGCCGGAACCGGAACGGGGCGCCCCCGCCGGGGCACCCCGTCTCGTGAATTGTTCTACCGTTTTCCGGTGTCACCAGGTGCGGCTGGCGTACGCCCGGTAGAGCGTACCGACCACCGCGTCGGAAAAGTGCGGAGAACCGATGTACGAAGGGTTGTCCTTGTTGTTGGTGTAACTGGTCACCCCGTGCACGTCACCGATTCTGGTGGTGTTGTCGTATCGGTAGTACCAGGGTCCGCCACTCGATCCGCCGCCCCACGGGCAGCCCATCTCGATCCGGTTGCTGCCGGCGTCGGAGGAGGTGCCGGAGCAGACCCACTGCGCCTCCCCGCCACCCCGGTTGCTCGGGTAGCCGAAGATGTCGTACCGGTAGGTCCGGCCACCGCCGGTGAGCAGCCCGTTTCCGCCGACCGCGTCCACCACCGAGCGGGTGCCGTGGACCAGGGCGACGCCGACGTCGTACTGCCGCTCCCGGGTGTTGATCCACCCGGTCGGGACGGCCAACGTGGACCAGGTCCAGGTGCCGTACGGCTGCGCCCCGTTGCGGTAGGAGGGGACGAACAGCCAGTTCGCGGTGTGCCAGGTCCGTCCGGGGCCGTCGTGCAGGCAGTGCGCGGCGGTGAACACCATGTTGCGGGCGGTGCTGTTGACCACGCTCGCCGAACAGTAGTTGCCCTGGCCGGTGGTGGAGTTGACGAAGAAGATCTTCCCCACGGTGATCGACTCGTTGAGTTGGAGGGCCCGTCGGGCGGCCTCGGCCGGTGCGGCCGCCCCGGTGGCGTGCCGTACCACCGGTCCGGGCCGGGGGAGCGGGGACAGCGTGCCCCCGGGCGGTGCGGCGGTCTCGTCCAGGGGGGTCGCCGCGGTCAGCCGCTGCGGCGTCCAGTAGCGGGCCGGGTCGGCGGTGGTCCCCGTGGTCCGGGTGACCCGGGTGGTGCCGGCCTCCCGCGCGGTGGTCTGAGTCGGCGCGGTGGTGACCGCGGCGGCCGCGCCGGTGGAGAACACCAGCGGTACGACGAAAGCGAAAAAGATCAGCAACCGTCGACCGGTGCTGTTGCGGATCGGAATGTGCTGCACGTCTCCTCCGGTCTTTCAGGGAAATGCGGTGGTCATTTGTCGAGCGATGTCGACAGCGAAGCAGCGCGCCATTATTGGTGTCAACGGAGCATGCGATTTCCGGCCTGTCGTACACCGGACGTGCCTTTCCCCGGGGTCTCTCGGTGCGGTTCTCGATCCACCCGGACGGTCGATCGCGGCCGGGGGCGGCTGTCGGTTGCCCGACCCTGCGGCGGTCCCCAGCCGCCGAGACCCGCTCGGCGTGGGGGTGGGCCGCAGCGCCGGTCGCCCGTCCCCGGTCGCGGGGCCGGCTCGCCCGGGCTCGCTCGTGTGGTGCGGGCGCTGGGTGCCCGTGCCGCAGTGCCCGTCGACCTGGGTTCATCCACCACGCCGGATCGCTCGGCACGTTGCGCTTTCGTCCGCCGAGAGGTGTACTGTCGGCAGTGTTAGAACGGGTGTTCGATTGAGGGTCGAGGTTCGCAGCTTCACCCGAGGTCGAGCACGTTCCGACGACCGGAAGTGGTGTTTCGCGGCACCGGCTTCCGGCGGGCGTGGTTCCGCGGGCCGCGCCAGGTGCCAGGCAGTCGCGAGCCCGGTGCCGTCAAGGCAGGAACGCCACCCGCCGCCCACGACCCCCGGGCGGCGGGTGGCGAACCCGCCGGTACAGCCGGCCGGGTGTGGTGTGGGGAAGCTCCGCACCCGGCCGGTCACCACCACGGCGCGTCTTCCTCCGCGCCGATCGACCCGGTCGTCTCGGCCGACGGTTCCGACGAACCGCCGTCGCCGAGGTGCCCGCATCGACGAACGCGGAGGAGACGACAATGCCTACCAGCCCGGCTCCGGTGCCGACGGTGCCCGCCCACACGCTGCCGCACCGCACTGCGCCCCAGCTTCTCGCGGTGGCCCGACGAGGGTTGGCCGATGCCGCCCAGACCCGCCCCGACGGCCTGCGCTACGCCGCCGCCCACCTGGCCGCCCTGCGCGCGGCGGCTGCCGTCCTCGCCGTCCGCGCCCGCCCCGCACCCACCCGACGTGGCCGGATCACCAGCGTCTGGATCCTGCTCTGCGGTGTCGCCCCCGAGCTGGACGAGTGGGCCGCCTTCTTCGCCGCCGCCGCCGGTAAGCGGGCCGCCGCCGAGGCCGGCATCCCCCGGGTGGTCACCGCCCGGGAGGCCGACGACCTGCTCCGGGCCGCCGAACAGTTCGTCTCCGTGGTGGAGGCGGCGCTGCGGGTGTCCCACCAACCGGCGCTCGACGGCCTCGCCGCGTGAACCCGCCGCCCGGGTGAACCCACCTGCTTGCCCGCCCCCACCGACAGTCATCGGTCGGTGGGGGCGGCGGCACCGACCGACAGAGACCCACACTCGACGGCACGACGGGGGGAAGTTCCGATGGCGGGCCGCATGGTGGTCGGCTCCACCGCGCTCGCCGGCCTGGTGCGTCCGGCGAGCGCGCCGGACCCGGCCGGGAGCCACCGGCTCCTGCCGGTGGCTCCCGAACTCACCGGTCTGCTGCCCAGCCGGGGCCTGCGTCGGGGGAGCACTGTCGCGGTCGCCACCGGTCGACCCCGGGCCGGTGGCGGCACGTCACTGGTGTTGGCCCTGCTCGCCGAGGCGTCCCGGGCCGGATCGTGGTGCGCGGTGGTGGGGGTGCCGACCTTCGGTGTCGGCGCGGCGGCCGAGCTGGGGATCGCCCTGGACCGGTTGGCCCTGGTGCCGGACCCCGGGCCGGAGTGGCCGACCGTCGTCGCCGCCCTGATCGACGGGGTGGACGTGGTGGTCACGGCGGTGCCGGGTTCGGTGGCCCCGTCGGTCGCCGACCGGCTGGCCGCCCGGGCCCGACAACGGGGCAGCGTGCTCGTCCCGTACGGGCGGTGGGACGGAGCCGACGTCACACTGCGGGTGGTCCGGGGGGCCTGGGAGGGGCTCGGCCGGGGGCGGGGAAGGCTGCGGCGACGTGAGGTGACAGTGGCCGCGCGGGGTCGCGGGGCCGCCGCCCGACCCAAGGAGATCAAGATCTGGCTACCCGGGGAGCACCTCACCCGGGTCATTCCCGCGCCGACCGCCGTCCCCGGCCGCCAGGTCGCTTCTGCGGTACGAGCGGGCGGGCAGACGCACCCGGGCGGCGCCGGATGACCGACACACCGTCGCGCATGCTGCTGCTCTGGTGCCCGGACTGGCCGGTGCTGGCCGCCGAGATCGTCGACGGAGTGCCGGCCACCGGCCCGGTCGCCGTCCTCCGCGCCAACCGGGTCCTCGTCTGCTCGGAGCAGGCCCGCGCCGAGGGCGTACGCCGAGGGCTGCGTAAACGGGAGGCGCAGGCACTCTGCCCGCAGTTGACCGTCGTCGAGCACGACCCCGGCCGGGACGCCAGCGCCTTCGAGCCGGTGGTGGCCGCCGTCGAGGACCTGGTCGCCGGGGTCGAGGTGGCCCGGCCCGGGGCCTGTGTGGTGGCCGCCCGAGGTCCCGCCCGGTACCTCGGCGGTGAGGAGGCGGCGGCCGAACAGATCATCGAACACGTCGCACAGACCTGCGCGGTGGAGAGCCAGGTGGGCATCGCCGACGGGGCGTTCGCCGCCGGGCTGGCCGCCCGTACCGGCCGGATCGTCCCGCCGGGGGCGACGCCTCGGTTCCTGGCCGACCTGCCGGTCGAGGCGCTGGGCCGGCCGGCCCTGGCCGACCTGCTGCGCCGGCTGGGGATCCGTACCCTGGGCGGTTTCGCGGCGTTGCCACCCGGCGACGTCCTGGCCCGGTTCGGCTTCGACGGCGCGCTGGCCCACCGGCTCGCCGCCGGTCGGGACCACCGGCCCCTCGCCCCCCGGCAACCCCCGGCCGACCTGACGGTGACCGCCGACTACGACGAGCCGCTCGACCGGGTCGACACCGCGGCCTTCGCCGCCCGGATGCTCGCCGAACGATTCCACGACCGACTCACCGGGCACGGTCTGGCCTGCTCCCGGCTCGGCATCGAGGCGGTCACCGCGCACGGACAGGAACTGCACCGGGTGTGGCGCCACGACGGACTGCTCACCGCCGCCGCCGTCGCCGACCGGGTGCGGTGGCAGCTCGACGGCTGGCTCTCCGGGACCAGCCGTCGGTCGCCGGTGCGCCAGTCCGGCCCGACGGCCGGGATCGTCCGGCTGCGGCTGGTTCCCGACGGGTTGATCGCCCAGGTCGGACTGCAGCCCGGCCTGTGGGGGGAGGCGGGTGAGGAGCAGGCCAGGGCACATCGGGCGCTCAACCGGGTCCAGGGCATCCTCGGCCCGGAGGCGGTGGTCACCGCGGTACTGGGCGGCGGACGTGCCCCGGCAGACCAGGTCCGTCTGGTGCCCTGGGGCGACGAACGGCCCCAGACCGGTTCACCGCGGCCGACCAGCCTGCCCCGGTCGGGGAAGGCCGCCCGGTCGGGGGCCGTCTCCCGGTCGGAAAGCGGGACCCGGTCAGGGAACGTGACCCGTTCGGGGGCGGGGGCCGGGTCGGGGAGCGGAAGGGCGGGCGGTGTGGGCGATCCGGCGATCGCGCCGTGGCCGGGGCGGCTTCCGGCGCCCTCACCGGCGGTGGTGCTGCCGAGCCCGCTCGCCGCGAGCGTCCGGGACGTCGCCGGTCAGCCGGTCGGGGTGAGTGCCCGGCTCCAGCTCACCGCCGCCCCGGCGCAGGTGCTGGTGGACACGGCCAAGCCGGTGGAGATCACCGGGTGGGCCGGCCCCTGGCCGGTGGACGAGCGCTGGTGGGCGCCGGACGAGGGACGTCGACGGGCCCGGTTCCAGGTGAGCCTGGCGGACGGTACCGCCCTGCTCCTGGCGGTGGAGGCCGGTCAGTGGCTGGTGGAGGCGATCTATGACTGAACCTCGACACCGTCCCCCCGCCTCCCGACCCCACCATGTAGATCTTGGAAGGTTCCGGCCCGCCCTCCAGGGGCCGGAACCTTCCAAGATCCAGTCGCGCCCCGGCTCCGGCGATGGTGGGGCGGTCGGAGGCGACGAGCCCGCCGGGGGACCGGTCCGGTGAGCTTCCACAACCCGAAGTTGCCCTGGTCGGAGCTGGAACGGGTGCTCTCCGGCCGCCCCGGCAGAATCAACACCGACGGCGGCGGTACCGGCAGCAGCGGCGGAAACGGTGGCAGCGGCAGCACCGGCGGAAACGGCAGCGGTGGGGGGCGGCATCTGCGCGTGGTGGATCCGCTCGCCGTCGACGCCGACGGCGGGGACGCACCGGCCTGGAGTCGCAGCCGTCAGCCGTACCAACCGCCGGTCGGTCGGTCGGGGGGACCGTCGACCGGGAAGACGGTGCCCTACGCCGAACTGCACGCCCACAGCAACTTCAGTTTCCTCGACGGGGCCAGTCACCCGGAGGAGTTGGCCGAGGAGGCCGCCCGGCTGGGGTTGACAGCCCTCGCCGTCACCGACCACGACGGTTTCTACGGGGTGGTCCGGTTCGCCGAGGCGGCCCGGGAGTTGCACCTGCCCACCGTCTTCGGCGCGGAACTCTCCCTCGGGCTGCCCGGTCGGCCCGACGGGGAACCCGATCCTCCCGGCACCCACCTGCTGCTGCTCGCCCACGGTCACGAGGGGTACGCCCGCCTCGCCCGCACCATCGCCCGGGCGCAGCTGCGGGGTGGGGAGAAGGGGCGCCCGGAGTACGGGGAGGTGGAGGAGATCGCCGCCGAGCTGCGGGACCACGTCCTGGTGCTCACCGGCTGCCGTAAGGGGCACGTACCGGCGGCCCTGCTCACCGAGGGGGTGGAGGCGGCGGCCCGGGAGTTGGACCGGCTCACCGCCCTGTTCGGGGCGGAGATGGTGGCGGTGGAGCTGACCGACCACGGCCATCCGGTCGACGCCGACCGTAACGACGCCCTCGCCGAGGTGGCCACCGCCGCCGGGCTGCCCACAGTGGCCACCAACAACGTGCACTACGCCACCCCGGGACGGCGGCGGCTGGCCACCGCGATGGCGGCGGTCCGGGCCCGGCGCAGTCTGGACGAGATCGACGGGTGGCTGCCTGCCGCCGGCACCGCCCACCTGCGCAGCGGGGCCGAGATGGCGCAGCGGTTCGCCGCGTACCCGGGTGCGGTGGCCCGGGCCGCCGAGTTCGGCGCGGAGCTCGCCTTCGACCTGCAACTGGTCGCGCCGCAGCTGCCTGCCTACCCGGTGCCGGGCGGGCACACCGAGATGAGCTGGCTGCGGCGGCTCACCCTGGAGGGCGCCCGGGACCGGTACGGGCCGCCGGAGGCGCACCCCGAGGCGTACGCGCAGCTGGAACACGAGCTGAACATGATCGAGAGGCTGGGTTTCCCCGGCTACTTCCTGGTGGTGTACGACATCGTCACGTTCTGCCGGGAGCAGGACATCTACTGCCAGGGGCGGGGGTCGGCGGCGAACTCGGCGGTCTGCTACGCGCTGCGGATCACCAACGTGGATGCGGTCCGGCACCGGCTGCTGTTCGAGCGGTTCCTCGCCCCGGAGCGGGACGGCCCGCCCGACATCGACGTGGACATCGAGTCCGACCGTCGGGAGGAGGTGATCCAGCACGTCTACGCCAGGTACGGCCGGGAGCACACCGCCCAGGTCGCCAACGTCATCTCGTACCGGCCCCGGTCGGCGGTGCGGGACGTCGCCAAGGCGTTCGGGTTCTCGCCCGGACAGCAGGACGCCTGGAGCAAACAGATCGACAGGTGGGGTTCGGTGGCGGCAGTGGACGTCGAGGGCATTCCCGAGCAGGTGGTGGCGTACGCCAACGAGTTGCAGACGGTCCCCCGGCACCTGGGCATCCACTCCGGCGGAATGGTGATCTGCGACCGGCCGGTGATCGAGGTGTGCCCGGTGGAGTGGGGGCGGATGCCGGGCCGCAGCGTGCTCCAGTGGGACAAGGACGACTGTGCCGCGGTCGGTCTGGTCAAGTTCGACCTGCTCGGCCTGGGCATGCTCTCGGCCCTGCACTACGGCTACGACCTGATCGGGGCGACCCTCGACCTGGGCGACATGACCCTCGACGACCCCGAGGTGTACGACATGCTCTGCCGGGCCGACTCGGTCGGGGTGTTCCAGGTGGAGAGTCGGGCCCAGATGGCCACTCTGCCCCGGTTGAAGCCACGCGAGTTCTACGACCTGGTGGTGGAGGTGGCGCTGATCCGGCCGGGCCCGATCCAGGGCGGGTCGGTGCATCCGTACATCCGACGCAAGAACGGCCAGGAGCCGGTGACGTACGCCCATCCGTTGATGCGCAACGCGTTGGAGAAGACCCTCGGCGTGCCGCTGTTCCAGGAGCAGCTGATGCAGCTCGCCATCGACCTGGCCGGGTTCGACGCGGCCGGGGCCGACCAGCTGCGCCGGGCGATGGGGTCGAAACGGTCGGTGGAGCGGATGGAGCGGATCGCCGACCGGCTCTACGCCGGGATGGCCGAGCGGGGGATCACCGGCGAGCTGGCCGACGACGTCTACCGCAAGCTCACCGCGTTCGCCAGTTACGGCTTCCCGGAGAGCCACGCGATGAGCTTCGCCTATCTGGTGTACGCCAGCTCCTGGCTCAAGCGCTACCATCCCGGCCCGTTCCTGGCCGCCCTGCTCAACGCCCAGCCGATGGGCTTCTACTCGCCGCAGACCCTGGTCGACGACGCCCGCCGACACGGTGTCGAGGTACGCCGTCCGGACGTCAACGCCAGCGGGGTGGGGGCGACCCTGGAGGCCACCCCGAGCACCCGGTGGGGCGGTCGGCCGGGGGAGCCGCCCCACTCCTGGGGTCTCGGCGGTCCGGTCGTCCGGTTGGGACTGTCCGGGGTGCGGACCCTCGGCGACGAGGTGGCGGAGCGGATCACTGCGGAACGGGCGGCGGGTGGGCCGTACCGGGACATGCCGGATCTGGCCCGGCGGGTCGGCCTGACCGCCGGACAGCTGGAGGCGTTGGCCACCGCGGACGCCTTCGCCGGTTTCGGGTTGACCCGCCGGGAGGCGCTCTGGGCGGCGGGGGCGGCGGCCCAGGACCGGCCGGACCGGCTGGCGGGCACTGTCACCGGGGCCGACGCGCCGATGCTGCCGGGGATGGCGGCGGTGGACCGGCTGGTCGCCGACGTCTGGGCGACCGGGCTCTCCCCGGAGAGCCACCCGGCCCGGTTCGTCCGCGACCACCTCGACGCCGTCGGGGCGGTGCCGATCGCCCGGCTGGGGCGGGTGGAGCCGGGGCGCCGGATCCGGGTCGGCGGGATCGTCACCCACCGGCAACGCCCGGCCACCGCCGGTGGGGTGACCTTCCTGAACCTGGAGGACGAGACCGGGATGCTCAACGTGACCTGTTCGCCGGGGCTGTGGCAGCGGTACCGCCGGGTGGCCCGGACCAGCGCCGCCCTGGTGGTGCGGGGCCGGTTGCAGCGGCACGAGGGGGTCACCAGCCTCACCGCCGACCGGCTCGACGCGATCGAGGCCCCGGTACGTCCGCCCTCCCGGGACTTCCGGTGAACCGCCCGCACCGGTGGCGTCGGCAATGTCACAGCGGTGTTTACCGAAGCGCCTACCAGGAGAGATCCCTGCGTAGGCATCCTGCGGGATCATCTTGATGATCTCGCGGGTACCGGCGAAGATCTGGTAACCCCGTCGCCCGGTGAAAGGAAGAACGACAGGATGGGCAACAACGGCTACAACGGAGTGGCCAACGCGCGGCGTACCCGACTCGTCGCGGGTTGGGTGCCGGTGCACCACTCCGAACCCCGTGAGTACGCGGTCACCGAGGGACCGGTGGCCAACGTCCGGCGTTCCCGCGCCGAGGAGGAGTTCCCCGCCACTGCTCAGGCGTGATCCCCGTCCGGCGCGCCCGGTGGCGGAGGGGGCCCGGCTCATCCCGTCCGGGGTGACTAGGCTCGACCGGGTGGAGCAGACCCGAGACCCGCTCACCGGGCCGCCGTTGACCCCGCGTACCGCCGTGATCTGGTCGGTGCTGCGGGCCGAACTGGACCGCCGCGCCGACACCCGGTTGAGGGTGCTCGACGTCGGCGGCGGCACCGGCGGGTTCGCCGTGCCGCTGGCGCAGGCCGGTCACCAGGTCACCGTCGTCGACGCAAGCCCCGACGCGCTCGCCGCGTTGATCCGCCGGGCCGCCGAGGCCGGGGTCGCCGACCGGATCCACGCGGTACAGGGCGACGGTGACGCCCTCGCCGGGCTCGTCGACCCGGGCAGCGTCGACCTGGTCCTCTGTCATGCGGTGCTGGAGGTCGTCGACGACCCGGCCCCGGTGGTGGCCGCGCTGGTCGCCGCCCTGCGACCCGGTGGCGCGGTGAGCGTCCTGGTCGCCGGCCGGGCCGCTGCGGTGCTCGCCCGGGCCACCGGCGGGCACCTGGACACGGCCGCCGCCCTGGCCGCCGACCCGAACGGCACCACCGGTCCCCGGGACACCCTGCGCCGCCGTTTCGACGCCGACGGCGCCGCCGCGCTGGTGCGGTCCGCCGGGGCGGTGGTCGAGGAGATCCACGGGGTACGCGTCCTGGCCGACCTGTTGCCCGCCGCGGTGGCCGACAGCCAACAGGCCGCCCTGGTCGAGCTGGAACGGGCACTGGCCGGTCGGTCCCCGTACCGGGACTTCGCCGCCGCGCTGCACGTGTTCGCCCGTCGACCGGCATGACCGATCCGCATCCGCTGAGCCGGATCAGTCCCCGGTACTCCGGGGACAGCCTGGCCGACGTGCTCCCCGGGGCGCTGGCCGTGCTCGGGGTCCCGGGTGCGGTGGACCGGCTGGGCCTGTCGCCCCGACTCGCCGGGGTACGCCGGATCGCCGTCCTGCTCGTCGACGGCCTCGGCTGGTACCACCTCCCGGTCGTGGCCCGGCACGCGCCGACCCTCGCCGGTCTGGCCGCCACCGTCGGGCGGCCGATCGTCACCGGCTTCCCGTCCACCACCCCGACCAGCCTGGTCACCCTCGGCACCGGGGCGCCTCCGGGCCGCCACGGGGTCCTCGGCTTCCGGGTCCGGGTGCCCGGCAGCGACCGGGTCCTGTCCCACGTCGCCTGGGCCGACGACCCGGATCCGCTGCGGTGGCAGCCGGTCCCCACCCAGTTGGAACTGGCCCGCGCCGCCGGGGTGGCCACCACCGTCGTCAGCCGCCCCGAGTTCGGGGGCAGCGGCCTGACCCTCGCCGCGAACCGGGGTGGTGACTTCCGGGGCGCCGCCGACCTCGACGCGCTCGCCGTCGAGGTGCTGACCGCGCTCACCGCCGGGTCCGGCCCCACCCTGGTCTCGGCGTACCACCCCGACCTGGACCGGCACGGTCACCTCACCGGCGTGGACTCGGAGCCGTGGCGGACCGCCGCCACCGAGCTGGACGGGCTGCTGGCCCGACTGGTCGACGGGCTTCCGGCCGACGCCGCCCTGCTGGTCACCGCCGACCACGGCCAGCTCGACATTCCGGTCGAGCACCGCTTCGACCTGGACACCGACCCCCGGCTGAGCGCCGGGCTCCGGCTCGTCACCGGCGAACCCCGGGTCCGCTACCTGCACGTGACCCCGGGCGCGGAGGCCGACGTGGTGGCCGCCTGGTCGGCGGTCCTCGGGGACGCCGCCCAGGTCACCACCCGCGCCGAGGCGGTCGCCGCCGGTTGGTTCGGGCCGGTCCCCGAGGAACATCTGGGGCGCATCGGTGACGTGGTGGTCGTCTGCCGGGACACGTACGTGGTGGTGGCGTCGGTCTCCGAGTCGCCGATGGCGGCCCGGCTGGTCGGCTACCACGGTGCGGACACCGCAGCCGAGATGACGGTCCCGCTCCTGGCGATCCGGGGCTGACCCGCCCGCCCTGACGCCGACCGGGCCGGGAACCGGCCGACGTGGTGTCGTACCCGGGGGTTAGCCTGCGGCGATGGGGCGTAGCCAGTCGTTGCCACGCGGTGGGGGTGATCCCCGGTTCGGCCCGGACGCCGACGACACCGGGTGCCCGATCCTGCACGTCGACATGGACGCCTTCTACGCCTCGGTCGAGGTGCGATACCGGCCCGAACTGCGCGGCCGGCCCGTCGTGGTCGGCGGGGTCGGGCCGCGCGGGGTGGTCAGCTCCGCCAGCTACGAGGCCCGGCGGTACGGCGTCCGCAGCGCCATGCCCACCTCGCGGGCCCGGGCGCTGTGCCCCCACGCTGTCTACCTCCCGCCTGACTTCCCCCGGTACACCGCCGCCTCCCGGGCGGTGATGCAGATCTTCCGGGACGTCACCCCGCTCGTCGAACCCCTCTCGCTGGACGAGGCCTTCCTCGACGTGGCGGGAGCGCGTCGACTCTTCGGCCGGCCGGCGGAGATCGCCCGCACCATCCGCGCACGGGTCGTCGCGGACCAGGGACTGACCTGCTCGGTGGGGGTGGGGCCGAGCAAGTTCGTGGCCAAGCTCGGCTCGACCCGCGCCAAGCCGGACGGGCTGCTCGTGGTGCCGGCCGGGCAGGTCCTCGACTTCCTGCACCCGCTGCCGGTGTCGGCGCTGTGGGGGGTGGGGGAACGGTCGGAGCAGAGTCTGCGGCGGCTGGGCCTGGCCACCATCGGTGACCTGGCCGAGGCCCCGTACGGCATGCTCCGGCGGGCGGTCGGTGACGCCGCCGCCGCCCACCTGCGCGACCTGGCCGCCGGGCAGGACCCGCGCCGGGTCAACCCGGAGCAGGTGGAGAAGTCGATCGGGGCCGAGACGACCTTCGAGACCGACGTGACCGACAGGCAGGAGATCCGACGGGTCCTGCTCGCCCTCGCCGACAAGGTGGGTGCCCGGCTGCGCCGGGCCGGCCAGGTGGGGCGGACCGTGTCGGTGAAGGTGCGGATGGCCGACTTCCGCACCGTCAACCGGTCCCGCACCCTCGACGTGTCCACCGACACCGCCCGGGAGGTGTTCGACACCGTATGGGCGTTGTTCACCGCTCTCGACCCGGACGAGCCGATCCGGTTGGTCGGGGTCCGGGTGGAGGGACTCGCCGGTGCCGGGCGGACTCCCCGGCAACTCGCCCTGGGTGCTCCGGAGCGGGGGTGGCGGGAGGCGGAGGCCGCGATGGACGCGGCAGTTGCCCGATTCGGGCGGTCCGTCATAGGTCCGGCCAGCCTGTTGGGCCGGGCCGAACCCCGCCGAAACGAAAATCCGCCCCGGCCATAGGTCGTCCCGCTTTCCGACGCGCGACCCCCCTCGTAGACTGGCGGGTAAGCAGCCGAACGGCTGCCACGGTCTGTCGACCCGTGTGGGCCGACCAACGTGACCGGGGAGGAGTGCCGTGCCACTCTCGGAGCACGAGCAGCGGCTGTTCGAGCAGATCGAGCAGTCGCTCGCCGAGGACCCCAAGTTCGCCTCGGCTGTGCGTGCCAGCGACCCGCGTTTCCATGCGCGGCGTCGCCTGCTCGTCGCTGGCGGTCTGATCATCGCTGGGCTCGCCCTTCTGGTCTACGGGGCGGTCATCAAGACCCCACCGTTGGCGGTGGCGGGCTTCGTGGTGATGTTGGCCTCGGCGGCGTTCGCGGTGCAGTCGCACCGCAAGGGGCAGGCGCCGGACCTGCACGTGGTGGGTGGCACGACGAGCCGCCGACGGCCCCGGGGCCGTACGGGGCGTCGGTCGTCGCTGCTGGACCGCATGGAGGACCGGTGGCGGCAACGCCCGGAAGGGCACCGCTGAGCACGACCCGCCGCTGAGGCGGCGGGTCCGACAGCACGACAGGAGCGGGCACCGGTCGAACCGGTGACCCGCTAGCTGTCGTCGTATCCCCGGTAGCAGCTCACCCCCGGTACCAGCTCACCCCCGGTACCAGCTCACCCCCGGTACCAGCTCACCCCCGGTACCAGCTCACCCCCGGTCGTCCCGTGGAGTGGTCGCCGCCGTCCCACCCGGGCGCGGGTCCCCGGCCCTCGGCCGCCCGACGTCGACGTCGGGTGACCCGGGGGGAGACGGGCGGGTGCGACCCGTCGGGTGCACCCACCCGACGACCCACAGCGTGCAGGGCAACGGGGGCCTCCGGCCCCGCCCAGGTCGGGGCAGGGCCGGAGGACCCCCGGTCAGCGACCGGCCCGACCGGCGAGAAGCCGCCGGGGGTTCCACCGCAACAGCCGTGAGCGAAGCCGACCCGAGCCGGCCACCACCCGGGACGAGGACTCCGCCAGCCCCATCCGCCAGCGCATCAGCACCGACGGCGGGAGGACCGCGGCCACCACCCGGGTCCGCCGGTCGGCCCGTCCGGCCAGCACCCCCCGTACGGTGTCCAGGGCCGGTGGCAGGGGCTCCCCGGTCAGGGGGCTGCGGGCGTACCGGGCACGTTCCTCGGCCCGGCCGAGCAGGCGCACCGCCGAGGTGGCCGACTCGTCACCGGTCAGCGCGTCGGCGGCCAGCCGCTCGGCGGTCACCCGGGGGGTCTCCGACAGGTCCACCCGGACCCGGTAGTCGACAAGGGTGTCCATCAGCTCCTCCCAGGCGGCGTGGGCGTGCGCCCGGGCCCGGTCGTCGTCGATCTCCACCAGCACCGGCCGGCCCCCCTCGACGGGCCCGTCGAGGCTCGCCGGATCCGTCCGCACCGTCGGCCCGACCACAGGTCGACCCCGGTGCCGACGGACCAGCATCCGACGCAGGGCCGGGACCGCCAGCAGCGCGAACGAGGCCAGGACGGCCAGCGTCCACCAGGGCCAGCGGGGGGACTCCTCGGCCGGTGCCGCGCCGGCCGGGTCGAAGCCCTGGTCGACGTCCTCCTCCACCCCACCAGGGGTGTCCACCGGTGCGGAGGCCGCTGGGTCGTCCGGGGTGACCGGGGCGTCGGCCTCCGGGGCCGTCGGCTCCGGAGCGTCGGTGTCCGGAGCCCACTCCGAACGGGTCCACCCCTGGACCCCGTACGTCGGGGTCGCGTCGAAGGGCACCCAGCCGATCCGGTCGAAGTAGACCTCGGTCCAGGCGTGCAGGTTCCGGTTGGTCAGGGTGTACGTGTTGCCGTCCCGGTCACTGCCGTTGGTGAAGCCGAACGCCACCCGGGCCGGGATGCCGGCCGCCCGGACCAGCCAGGCCATCGCGGCGGCGTACTGCTGGCAGAAGCCCACCTTGTTGTTCAGGAAGTCGACGATCTCCTCGCCGCTGGTCCCGCTCTCGGTGGTCAGCTGGTAGGTGAAGCCGTTGTCGGCCGAGAAGTGGTCGTAGACGGCGCGGACCTTGTCGTAGTCGGTCCGGGCACCCTGGGTCAGCTGGGTGACCAGTTCCTCGACCTCGCGGACCTCCGGGGTGACCGTGTACCGGCGGCGCAGGTCGTTCTCGGCCGGCAGCGGCCGGGCCTGACGCAGCACCTGCGGGGTGTAGGTGGACCGGACGTAGTCGAACGAGTACTGCTTGCCCCGGGAGTTCTCCCGGTTGGAGAACAGGACCTGCAGGTCCCGGTCGTAGAACCAGGCCCCGCTGAGCTCCTCGGTACGGATCGGCTCGGCGTACGTGGGCAGCAACGGCATGGTCAGGTTCCGGGTCACCTCGATGGTGGCCCGGTACTGGCGCTGCTCGACGCCGGGCAGGACCTGCCCCCGCGGGTCGGGCAGCTCCTGGTTGACCGGCCGACCGCTGGGGCTGCGCACCCGGAAACCGTCCGACCGCAGGTCGTCGGCGACCCCGTAGCGCAGGTAGAACGGGCTCTCCTCGTTGGTGGTCACCTTCACGAAGTCGGTGACCTGCCCCTGGGTTAGCTGCCCGCTGAGGGAGGCGAACAGGTCGATCCGGCCGGGTGACCCACCCTGGCCGTCACCCCCGGCACCGGCCCCCGTTCCGGTGCTCAGCCGGGTGAGCAACCCGTGGGACATCCCGGGTACGGCGAGCGGCAGGGCCACCGCCACCGCCACACCCACCACGGCCAGGCGGCGGCCCGCGGCGGCCAGGGGAGACGCCTCCCACACGCTGACGTCGCGTCCCTCACCGGTGAACCGGCGGCCGAACCGGCGTACCCGGTCGATGTGGTCGGTGACCAGCAGCCAGAGGTAACCGGTCGCGCCGACCACGAACGGCACGGCGGGGACGCTGTCGACGTAGATCGCCACCGGCACCGAGTAGATGGCCAGCATCGGCAGCCCGGCCAGGGCCGGCTTGCGCAGGCCGACAGCGAGCACGTCCACCAGCACCGCGACCGAGCCGATCCCCAGGACGGCGATGAACAGCAACGGGTCGGTGTCGGGGACCTTCACCCCGTACGAGCGCATGTCCTCCAACGAGGTGGTGAGCAGCTCGCCGAAGTGGGTGAAGGTGGCCGGCGTCGGCACCACGGCGGCCAGGCCGGACCCGGCGGGGAACAGCCAGTTCAACGCCAACAGCAGCCCGGCGAGCATGCCGAGCACCTGCCCCCACAGCGGTACCCGCAGCAGTCGGGTCACCATCGCCGCCGCGGCCACCGCGGCGACGACCACGGCGGACTGGATCAACCACGTCCAGCGTTCGAAGATGGCCGACAGCGGCGCCGACGCGAGCAGCGTCGCCATGGCGGCGACGAAGCCGAGATTTCGGTGCGCGGTCACGCTGGCACTCCGTTCCCCTGATGGATCTCAGGACCTGCCCGACGGGCAGGTCCTCACTTGACGCCCCCGGCCACCGTCTCGGCCATCGCCGCCCGCAGTGCGAACCCCTGCGAGCCCCGGGCGGTCTGCGGCCACAGGGCCGCGAGCTGGTCGCCGTGTCCCACACCGACCACCCGCCACCCGCTCTGGAGCAGGACCAGCGCGGAGGCGTCGTGGGCGTGCGCGGCCTCGGTGCGGGCCCGGTCCGGCAGGCTCAGCCAGGCCGAGCTGTCCAGCAGGAAGCCGACGCAGGTCGCCCCGTTGCCGCGCAACCCGGAGAGCACCTCGGCCTCGGCGGTGTCCAGCGACCCGAGCAGCGCGATGATCAGACCCCCGTCGGAGCGCTGACGGACCCGCTGCACCAGCGTGGTGACCTCGGTGTGCTTGTCGAGCCGGACGTCGGCGAGGTGGTCGAGGAGCAGTCCCTCCCCGGCGCCCTCACCGGCGTCGACGTCCACCCCCGAACCGGTGACCAGGCGCATCTTGTAGCCGGCCTGCCGCAGGTGCACGGCGATGCTCGCGGCGGCCGTGACCGCCCACTCGAAGCTCGCCGCCGGCCCGTCGCCCCGGTGGGCGAAGGCCCGGGTGTCCAGCACCACGGTGGCCCGCGCCTCCCACGGCTGTTCCTCCCGCCGGACCATCAGCTCGCCGGTCCGGGCCGTCGACTTCCAGTGCACCCGGCGGAGGTCGTCACCGCGCCGGTACTCCCGGGTCGCCGCGTCGTCCTCGCCGTGCACCGCCACCGACCGGGACCGGCTCTCGCCGCTGCCGGCGTACTCCCCGGGGAGGCGGATCGACGGCAGCGCGACGACCTGCGGGATCACCGTGAGGTTGTCGGTGCTGGGGAAGGCCCTGGTCAGCTCGCAGAGTCCGAACGGGTCGGTCATCCGGACCACCAGCGGACCGACCTCGTACCGGCCCCGGACGTCGGCCCGGACGGTGTACGCCACCGAGCTGGCCTGGTGTGCCCCGAGCCGTTCCAGCACCACGCGGGGGCGGCTGCCCAACGCGTAGGGCAGCCGGTCCTCCAGCAGGAGGGTGCCGGTGGGCAGGCGGGACATGTTCTGCAACCGCAGCACCACCCGGGAACTCGCCCCGACCGGGACCCGGTGCGGGTCCAGTGACCGGCTGCACGCCAGCTTGTACCGGCTGCGCCCGACGTAGGCGGCCCCCAGCAACGGCAGGACGCCCAGCAGGACGGCCACCCGGAGCAGATCCTTCTCGCCGAGGATCCCGGCGGAGATGGCCGCCGCCACGGCGGCCGCGAGGAAGGAGCGCCCCCGAGTGGTCAGGCCGCGCAGCCCGTCACGCACGGTCACGGCCTCCGGGGTTCGAACGGCGGGCGGCCGTTACCGGCCGCCGGCCGGGTGTCGTACGGCGAACGCTGCCTGTCGTGCGGCAACGGCAGCCGGTGCACCAGGTCGGAGACGATGGCGTCGGTGGTACGCCGGGCCAGCTGGGCGTCCGCGGTCGGGATGATCCGGTGCGCCAGCACCGGTACGGCCAGCACCTGCAGGTCGTCGGGGAGGACGTAGTCCCGGCCCTCCAGGGCGGCCACCGCACGTGCGGTGCGCAGCAGTTGCAGGGTGGACCGGGGGGAAGCGCCCAGGCGCAGCTCGGGGGCCTCCCGGGTGGCGGTGACCAGGTCGATCGCGTACTGCTTGACGGCGTCGGCCACGTGGACGTGACGGACGGTGGCGATCAGCCCCCGGACGGTGGCCGCGTCGGAGACCGCTCGCAGCTCCTGCAACGGATCGACGGCACCGTGCCCGTCCAGCATGGCCAGCTCGGCCTCCGGCCCCGGGTAGCCCATGGCGATCCGGGCGGTGAACCGGTCCCGCTGCGCCTCGGGCAGCGGGTAGGTCCCCTCCATCTCGATCGGGTTCTGGGTGGCGATCACCATGAACGGAGTCTGCAGCTGGTAGGTGACACCGTCGACGGTGACCTGCCGTTCCTCCATGCACTCCAGGAGGGCGGACTGGGTCTTCGGCGACGCCCGGTTGATCTCGTCACCGACGACCAGGTTGGCGAAGACCGCCCCGGGTCGGAACTCGAAGTCGTGCGTCTCCTGGTTGTAGACGCTGACCCCGGTGACGTCACTGGGCAGCAGGTCGGGAGTGAACTGGATGCGCCGTACCGAACAGTCGATGGAGCGGGCGAGCGCCTTGGCCAGCTTGGTCTTTCCCACCCCCGGGACGTCCTCGATCAACAGGTGACCCTCGGCGAGCAGGACGGCCAAGGCGAGTCGCACCGTGGCGGTCTTGCCTTCGATGACCTGTTCGATGTTGGCCACGATGGCTTCGCTGGCGGTGCGGAACTCGTCGTGCGGCAGCAGGCCGCCCACCTCGTCCCAGGTCTGTTGTGTCACGGGCCTCCTCCTCGTCGCCTCCGACAGCAGCTCTGAGCGAGCACAGGACCTTCGTTTCGCGACGTAGAGCCTCGTCTGCCGCAGGATTCACTGGTCTCTCAGGCTAACCATGTTTCGCGCCATCGCCGACTCCCGCAGGTAGACAGCCGGTTACGCCCCGATATTCGCCGGGAAGGGGGATTCCCCCAGGCCCGGCACGGTCCGTGCCCGCCACGGAGTCCGTGACGGCCGGTTGTTCCACGTGCATTCACGGGTCCGGGGCGGTCCCGGTTCAATTCGGATCCGGATGCCCGCCCCGACCACCACTGGCGTCATCGACCCCCGACGTGGTATGCGAGGCGACCTGCGGTCGGAGGCCGGGGTACACTGCCGGACATGGGCGGAGTCTTCCTGCTTCTTACCGGGCCGTGCTGATGCGCTGACCACGCGCGACAGCACGGCGGCCCCTCCTGCGCGGGGGGCTTTTTCGTGTCCGCAGCAGACCTTCCCGACCAGCCTCGCCCGCTCCGGCGGGCCGACCTTCCACCGAAACACCGCGCCGAGGAGACGCCATGAGTGAGGCCGCCGCACCGACGGGCGACACCCCCCCGTACCGGTACACAGCGGAACTGGCCGGCGAGATCGAGCGCCGGTGGCAGGACACCTGGGAGCGGGAGGGCACCTTCCACGCCCCCAACCCCACCGGCCCGCTGGCCGACCCGGACCACCCCCGGGCCGGCGCGGAGAAGCTGTACGTGCTGGACATGTTCCCCTACCCGTCCGGGTCGGGCCTGCACGTCGGGCACCCGCTGGGCTACATCGGCACCGACTGTTACGCCCGGTTCCAGCGGATGGCGGGCCGTAACGTCCTGCACACGATGGGTTTCGACGCCTTCGGGCTCCCCGCCGAGCAGTACGCGGTGCAGACCGGCACCCACCCCCGGACCACCACCGTGGCGAACATCGAGCGGTACAAGGCGCAGCTGCGCCGACTGGGGCTGGCCCACGACGAGCGCCGCTCGGTGGCCACCATCGACACGGACTTCTACCGGTGGACCCAGTGGATCTTCCTGCAGGTCTTCAACTCCTGGTACGACCCGACCGCCGGCCGGGCCCGGCCGATCGCCGAGCTGGTCGCCGAGTTCTCCGCAGGTGAGCGGTCCACTCCGGACGGACGGCCCTGGGCCGAGCTGACCCCGGCGCAGCAGCGGGCGATCGTCGACGACCACCGGCTGGCCTACGTCTCCGAGGCGCCGGTGAACTGGTGCCCGGGGCTGGGCACCGTGCTGGCCAACGAGGAGGTCACCGCCGACGGCCGCTCCGAGCGCGGCAACTTCCCGGTCTTCAAGCGGAACCTGAAGCAGTGGATGATGCGGATCACCGCGTACGCCGACCGGCTCCTGACGGACCTGGACGTCCTGGACTGGCCCGAGCCGATCAAGCTGATGCAGCGCAACTGGATCGGCCGCTCCCAGGGCGCGCACATCTCCTTCCCGATCGCGGCGGGTGCGTCGGCCGTCGAGGACGGGACCCGCATCACCGTCTTCACCACCCGTCCGGACACCGTCTTCGGGGCCACCTACATGGTGCTGGCCCCCGAGCACGAACTGGTCGACGCGCTGGTGCCGACGGCCTGGCCGGAGGGGACGAAGGAGGCGTGGACCGGCGGGCACGCCGGACCCCGGGCGGCAGTCGAGGCGTACCGGAAGGCGGCGGCGGCCAAGACCGACCTGGAGCGGCAGGCGGAGAACCGGGAGAAGACCGGTGTCTTCGTCGGCGCGTACGCCGTCAACCCGGCCACCGGGGCTGAGGTCCCGGTCTTCATCGCCGACTACGTCCTGGCCGGCTACGGCACCGGGGCGATCATGGCGGTTCCCGCCCAGGACGAGCGGGACTGGGAATTCGCGGAGGTCTTCGACCTGCCGATCGTGCGGACGGTGCAGCCCACCGAGGGGTTCACCGGCAAGGCGTTCACCGGTGACGGCCCGGCGATCAACAGCGCCGCCCCGGAACGCGGCCTGGACCTGGACGGACTCGGGGTGGCCGAGGCCAAGGAACGAATCGTGCGGTGGCTGGAGGAGACCGGACACGGCACCGGGGCGATCACCTACCGGCTGCGGGACTGGCTGTTCTCCCGGCAGCGGTACTGGGGCGAGCCCTTCCCGATCGTGTACGACGCCGACGGGGCGGCGATCGCCCTGCCCGAGGAGATGCTCCCGGTCGAGCTGCCCGAGGTTGACGACTTCTCGCCACGGACCTTCGACCCCGGCGACGCCGACAGCGAACCGGAGACCCCGCTGTCGCGTCGCAAGGACTGGGTGGAGGTCGAGCTGGACCTGGGCGACGGGCCGAAGCGGTACACCCGGGAGACCAACGTCATGCCGCAGTGGGCCGGCTCCTGCTGGTACGAGCTGCGCTACCTGGACCCGACCGACTCCGAGCGCTTCGTCGACCCGGAGAACGAGGCGTACTGGATGGGGCCGCGCGGTGAGGGCGACTGCGGCGGCACCGACATGTACGTCGGTGGTGCCGAACACGCCGTGCTGCACCTGCTGTACGCCCGGTTCTGGCACAAGGTCCTGTACGACCTGGGTCACGTGTCGTCGTACGAACCGTTCCGCAGGCTGTTCAACCAGGGCTACATCCAGGCGTACGCGTACACCGACGCCCGGGGCGCGTACCTGCCGGCGGAGGAGGTCGTCGAGGTCGACGGCCGGTTCCTGCACGGCGAGACGGAGGTGCGCCGGGAGTACGGCAAGATGGGCAAGTCGCTGCGCAACGTCGTCACCCCCGACGACATGTGCGCCGCCTACGGGGCCGACACCTTCCGGGTGTACGAGATGTCGATGGGTCCGCTGGAGGTCTCCCGCCCCTGGGAGACCCGGGCGGTCGTCGGGTCGTACCGGTTCCTGCAGCGGGTCTGGCGGGCGGTGGTCGACGAGCAGACCGGCGAGTCCCGGGTCGTCGACGACCCGGCCGACGAGGCCACCCGTCGGCTGCTGCACAAGGTGATCGACGGGGTCCGGGGCGACATGGCCGGGATCCGGTTCAACACCGCCATCGCCAAGCTGATCGAGCTGACCAACGCGGTGACCCGGCTGCCGGCCACCCCGCGTGAGGTGGCCGAGCCGCTGGTGCTGATGCTGGCCCCGTTCGCCCCGCACGTCGCCGAGGAGCTGTGGGGACGGTTGGGACACGCCGGTTCGCTGACCTACGTGGACTTCCCGACCGCCGACGAGGCCCTCCTGGTGGCCGAGACGGTGACCTATCCGGTGCAGGTGAACGGAAAGGTCCGGGGTCGGGTGGAGGTTCCCGCCGACGCCGACGAGTCGACGGTCCGGGCCGCGGCCCTGGAGGCGGTGGCCGCCGTCCTGGCCGGCAAGGAGCCCCGCAAGGTGATCGTGATCAAGGGCCGGATGGTCTCCGTCGTCGCCTGAGGCGAAAGGAAGGGTCCCTTCTTAACGCCTACGGTCGAGGAGGTCGCCCCTCTCACACTCCACGTGCGGGAGGGGCACCGACGGCACGCGGCGGCGGGGCAGACCGGGCACCCGGGTCGGTCGCCCGCAGGTACGACCGGGCGGGGTCAGGCGGGGGCGCGGCGGAGCCGTCGTTCGGCCCGCCACCAGCGGTGGATCAGCACCGCGCTGGCCACCAGGCCGAGGGCGGCCGGGGCGGCGGCGTACCAGTTGACGTCCCCGGGTGAGGTGACCGAGGCACCGACGGCGGCGTACCCGAAGGCGGTCGGGGCGGAGGCCACGACGCTGCCGACCAGATAGGGCAGCAGGCGGGCGCCCGTGGTGCCGTAGCCGTAGCTGACCAGGCCGAACCCGGCGATCGGCAGCAGCCGTACGGTGATCACCCCGACGACGCTCTGTCTGGCGAACCAGTGGTCCAGGCGGGCCAGCCGCCCGCGTACCCGGTCGGCGACGAACTCCCGGCCGAGCAGTCGGCCGACCGCGAACCCGAGGGCGGCGGCGAGCAGGGCCGCCCCGAGGGCGTACCCGCCCCCGACGAGCGGGCCGAACAGGGCACCCGAGGCAAGCGTGACGAAGGTCCGGGGCACCAGCGCGACCAGCAGCACCGCCCCCACCGCGACAGCGGCCACCGGGGCGAGCGGCCCCATCCGGGCGGCCAGGTCGGGCAGCTCACCCGGAGCCGGCAGGGGGACCAGGAACAGCAGCACCCCGAACCCGGCCAGCATCGCCAGCAGCAGTGCGAAGCGGACGGCCGACGGCTCTCCGGCCCACCGCCGGAGGGTGGCGACCAGGGGCGAGGGTCGGCCGAACAGCCGTCGGACCGTCGGGATCACACCCGGGCGGCGGCGGTCACCGCGGCGTGCCGCTCGGAGCGGAGCTGGTCGTGCCACCTGTCGTCGAGCGGCGGGAGCTGGTGCACACCGGTGGCCCACCGCAGCAGCAGGTCGGCCAGGGCGGGGTTGCGGGCCAGCGCCGGCCCGTGCGAGTACGTGCCGAGCAGTTTGCCCCGCCACGCCCCCTCGGTCTGCCCATCGTTGCCGACCCCGGCGGTCACCCGGGCCAGCGGGCTCACCCCGGCGCCGAGGCGGGTACGCCCACCGTGGTTCTCGAAGCCGCTCAACGCCGGTACGCCGAGCCGAGGGTCGATCTCCCCGGCCAGCTCGCCGACGGCCCGGCTGGGACCCCGGTCGGAGGCGAGGTCCAGCAGCTCCAGGCCGGCGTACTGGGTGCCCTTGGCGAAGAAGGAGGTGCCCAGGAGCTGGTATCCGGCGCAGACGCCGAAGACCACCGAACCCTGGGCGGCCGCCCGGTGGAGGTTGCCGTCGGCGAGCAGCCGTTGGGCGCCGAGCGCCTGGGGGCCGTCCTCGCCGCCACCGATGAGGTAGATGTCGGCGGTCGCGGGCAGGCGCTGGTCGGAGCGGACCTCCAGGGTCTCCACCGGCATCCCGCGAAGCCGCGCCCGGCGGGCGAGGATCAGCAGGTTGCCCCGGTCGCCGTAGGTGGAGAGCAGGTCGGGGTAGATCCAGACGATGCGCAGGCTCTCAGTTGACACGGTCCAGCTCCGCTCGGATGTCCTGGAAGGCGGTGTAGTTGGCGATCACTTCCAGGCGTCCCGGCGGAACGGCCCGGATCGCATCGGGGAAGGTCCGGACGTGCTGGAACGGCACATCGTTGACGTCCAGGCGGACGGCCAGGTCGTACGCCCGGTCGCCGGTGATCAGCACCTGTCGGCCACGCAGCGGCGCGAAGTCCACGTCGAACAGCCACGAGGTGTCCAACCCGTCGGGGTCGCGGGCGTTGATGGACAGCAGTGTCGGGGCGTGGTCGGCCATGTCGAAGGCCTCCAGCCAGCTCGCCGGGTTCTTCGCCAGGAGCAGCCGGATGTTGCGTCCGTCCCGGTCCACCTGCGCGTACCTGCCCGCGACGGAGGCGACGCTGCCCAGTTGCAGGACGCCGTCGACGGGGCGTACGCCGAACTCGGCGGCCACGGCCAGGGCGGTGGCGGCGTTGCCGATGTTCACCTTGCCGGGGAGCTGGAGCTGGACCTTGTGCCAGGCACCGGTGGGGTCGACCACCCCGTCGTCCTCGACGATCCAGTTGGGCTCGGGACGCCGCAGCGGGCATCCGCTGCACCACCACTGGATGCCGGAACGCTGGATGGTCGAGCCGCACTCGGGGCAGACCCAGGAGTCGTCGTGCCACCGCTGCCCGGCGCTGAACCAGGTCACGTGCGGTGGGGTGAGGGTGCGGTCGTGCCCGGGCGGGGGAGTGGTCGCCCAGACCACCATCGGGTCGTCGGCGTTGGCCACCACCCGCACCTCCGGGTGCCGCACCAGCGCGGCCCGCCAGAGCTGCGCCATCATGGCGACCTCCTTGGCCCGGTCGAGCTGGTCGCGGGAGAGGTTGAGCAGCGCGACCACGTGCGGCTCGGTCGCCTCCAGCACCTGGGCCAGGTAGTGCTCGTCCACCTCCAACACCGCGTACGGCGTGCTGCCGGCCTTGGCCAGCGCCGAGGTGTGTCCGGTGGGCATGTTGGCGCCGAACGAGTTCGTCGCGACGCGACCGAGGACCCCGACGGCGGCTGCGGCCAGCCGGGTGGTGGTGGTCTTGCCGTTCGTGCCGGAGATGAGGGCGATGGCGCGTCCCGCCGACAGATGGGCGAGCAGGTCCGGGTCGATCTTGAGGCCGATCCACCCGCCGATCACCGAACCGTCGCCGCGCCCCGCTGCCCGCGACAACGCGGCGGCGGTGCGCGACACGGAGCTGGCCACCTTTGCCCGCAAGGGCATTTTCGCGTCCGTCACCCGAGGGAGGTTACCGGACCGGCGCCCTCACCAGATCGCGGCCGACGACGATCCGCCCGACCTGGGGCAAACCATTCCCGCGCCGACTCCCGTCCGGCCTTCCGGTGGTCGCCCCGCCGGCCTCCGCCGGACCCTCCGGTGGTCGCCCCGCAGACCCGCCGGTGGTCGTCCCGCCGAGGTGGAAGGGGGTGGGCGGAATCGATCAATGTCGGAAAGCGGACGGCCCCGCCGGGCGACGCGCCGCCCTCCACTCCGCTCCACCCTTTCTGACGTGCGGTTTTGCTGTCCTGAGTGGCGCGCCACGCGGGCAAATCTGGTTGCAGGTGGAGGGAAGTGGAGTAGAGTGGGGCGCAATGGTGAGGCCGGTAAGGTCCACCGGCCCGGGGGGTCAGCGGCGCCGCGAACGCCGCTCAGGGCGAGGGGGTTGGGCCGGTGTTTCTCGGCACCCACACTCCACGCCTGGACGAGAAGGGTCGGTTGATCCTTCCGGCCAAGTTCCGGGACGAGTTGGCGGGGGGTGTCGTGATCACCAAAGGGCAGGAGCGCTGTCTGTACGGCTTCCCGATGCCCGAGTTCCAGCGGATCGCGGAACAGCTGCACGCCCAACCGATGACGAACAAGGCGGCTCGGTCCTACAGCCGGGTCTTCTTCGCCAGCGCCCACGACGAGGTCCCTGACAAACAGGGCCGCGTCACGATCCCCGCCCACCTGCGGGAGTACGCCGCCCTCGACCGCGATCTGGTGGTCATCGGGGCGAGTACCCGGGTGGAGATCTGGGACCGGGCGGCGTGGGAGAGCTACCTCGCCGAGAGCGAGGACGACTTCGCCGACATCTCGGAGGGGGTGCTGCCCGGCGGTCTGTAGGGCGTGACGGCGCCCGACGACGTACTGCGAGATCTCCAGCCGCTTCGAGTTCCTGGCACCCCTTCCCCGGTGCCAGGCGCGAGATCCGGTCTCCGTGGGAGCCACCTGCGGGCGGACGGGAGCGGATGGGGATCTGGCGGTACGACGCAGGCGCCGTCCGGCAGCAGACGCGCTACACGAACTGAATCAGTGCAACCAGTGGGGGTCCGACATGGGGGAGCTACGCGGCACGCATGTGCCGGTGCTGCTTGAGAGGTGTCTCGAGTTGCTCGCTCCCGCTCTGGACCGGGGTGGGCGGACGGTCCACGTCGACGCGACGTTGGGTCTGGCCGGGCACGCCGAGGCGGTGCTGGCGGCACATCCGGACGCGGTGCTGATCGGTCTGGACCGGGACACCGAGGCTCTCGCCCACGCGCGGGTCCGGTTGGCCCGGTACGCCGACCGGGTGCACCTGGAGCACGCCGTCTACGACGAGCTGCCCGAGGTGCTGGACCGGCTGGGTTACCCCGGCATCGACGGGATCCTGTTCGACCTGGGGGTCTCGTCGCTGCAACTCGACGCGCCCGACCGCGGGTTCGCGTACGCCCAGGACGCGCCGCTGGACATGCGGATGGACCAGACCCGGGGGACGACCGCCGAGGAGGTGGTCAACACCTACCCGCATCCGGATCTGGCGCGGGTGCTGCGGGTCTACGGCGAGGAGAAGTTCGCCGGTCGGATCGCCTCGGCGATCCTCCGGGAACGGGAACGCGGTCCGATCACCTCGTCGGCGCGACTGGCCGAACTGGTCCGCGAGTCCATTCCGGCAGCAGCCCGACGAACCGGCGGTCACCCGGCGAAGAGAACGTTTCAGGCTTTACGGATCGAGGTAAACAGAGAGCTGGCAGCACTGGAGACAGCGCTGCCGGCCGCGCTCGACAAGCTCAACGTGGGCGGCCGCATGGTGGTCCTGTCCTACCACTCGTTGGAGGACAGGCTCACCAAGCAGGCGCTCGCCGACCGGGTCCGCAGTAAGGGTCCGGTCGACCTCCCGGTGGAGCTTCCCGGTGCGGGTCCGACGTTCCGGCTGTTGAGCCGGGGCGCGGAACTGCCCGGGGAGGAGGAGGTCGCCGCGAACCCGCGGGCCGCTTCGGTGCGGCTGCGGGCCGCGGAGCGACTCGACCCGAACGAGGCACAGCGGGGGCGGACCGACCGCGAACGGTCCCGCCGCCGGGTGAAGGCGATGCACCAACCTGGGGCGACCGGGGGAACCGGGCGCAAAGCCCGGCGGTCGGTGCGGGACGGGACGGACGAAGAGGGGGAGGGAACATGAACGTCAACAGGCACGGCCGCCGGAACGACTCCGGCGTCGGGCAGCGCGCACCGCGGTCGGGGGGCCGGACCGCGGCGCAGCGGGCCACGCGGGTGGGGTCGACGTCGGAGTCGCCACGTGCCGCCGGGTCCGGAACTCGCGCCCGGGGGGCGCGCGAGTTCCCCACCCAGGGCAGCGCCGCGCTGCGACCGACGGAGCGGGCCGTGCCGGCCGACGCCGTCCGTACGCCTCGGCTGCGGGTCGCCCCGCCGCCGCCGGTCTCGGTGCCCCGGGCGCCCTTCGCCGCGATGATCGTGGTGTTGGTGGTCGGTGGGGTGCTCGGCATCCTGGTGGTCAACACCAAGATCAACGAGAACGCCTTCCGCCTGGAGAAGCTCCAGCAGCAGCAGATCAAGCTCGACCTCGACCAGCAGGAGCTGGAGAAGGAGATCGCCAAGCAGGAGGCGCCGGGCAACCTGGAGGCCAACGCCCGTAAGCAGGGCCTGGTCGAGTCGACCGACCCGGCGTACATCAGGCTGCCGGACGGGAAGGTCATCGGCGTACCCCGTCCCGCCGACGGCGAGCCGTCGGTCACCAGCCAGCAGGGCGACCGGGGCTGATCGGGATGCCACCGAGGTCGGAGGAACCGCGCCGGGACGCCACAGGCTCCCGGCGCGGTTCGTCGCGGGCGGGCGGCGCGCGTACCGGCGAGCCGACCGGCGGGGGGATCTCCGACGCCCGGGCGTACACCCCCCGGGGGCGCAGCATCCGGGAGGGCGGCGAGCAGCGGCGTACCCCCAGGACCGGCCGCTCCGGCGACCCGTTCCGGCCGGCGTTGCAGGTGCTCGACGGCGGGCGGGCCAACCCCGCCCGTGGTGGTGGCCGCCCGCAGCCCGCGTCGGCAGCCCGGGGTGGGGTGGTCCGGACGGTGCCGACCCGCCCGGACGACGACCTCGACGACGACCTGCCGGCCCCGACCCGACGGCGGCCCGGACCGCGACCGGGCCGTCGCCCGGAGGGCCGGGCCCCACGCCGTCCGGCCCGCAAACCGCGCCGGGCGCCGAAGCTGGCCGACCCGCGTCGTCGGCTGCGGCTGGCCACGGTGCTCACCCTGGCCGTCTTCGCCACCATCGGCGTCCGGCTGGTGGTGCTCCAGGCGGTCGAGACGCCGGCCTGGGCCGGGGGAGGACTCAGCGACCGGTTGGTCCGCATCGACCTCCCGGCACCCCGGGGGGCGATCTACGACCGGTTCGACGCGCCGCTGGCCAACAGCGTCGAGGCCCGGTACGTCTTCGCCGACCCGACCCGGGTCCAGGACCTCCCCGCCACCGCCCAGGCGCTCTCCCCCCTGCTCGGCATCCCGGTCAGCGAACTGGTCGACAGGATGCGGGGGCGGACCCTGGAGAACGGCCAGCCCTCCGAGTTCGTCTACCTGGCGCGGGGTGTACCGATCGACAGGGCCCGGCAGATCATGGCGCTGGAGCTCGACGGCATCGGCGCCCACCGCGACGAGCGGCGCGAGGTGCCCAACGGCGACCTGGCGGCCAACCTGATCGGATTCACCAGCGACGACATGGTGGGGCTGGAAGGGCTGGAGGCCCGCTACGACAACGTCCTGAGCGGGGTGGACGGCCGCCGGGTCTACGAGGCCGGCCGCAACCAGTTGGCCGCCCCGATCCCCGGCGGGTACAGCCAGACCACCGAGGCCGATCCGGGCAGCTCGTTGCAGCTGACAGTCGACCGTGACCTGCAGTTCCGGGTGCAGCGGATCCTCGCCGAGCAGATGGCGAACACCCGGGGCAGCACCGGCGCGGCCGTGGTGTTGGAGATCCCCACCGGCGAGGTGCTGGCCCAGGCCAGCTATCCCGGGTACGACGCGGCGAAGCCGGACGCCAGCAGGCCTGTCGAACGCGACGACGCCGCCACCAGCTTCGTCGTCGATCCCGGATCGGTGCACAAGGCGATCACCTTCGGCGCGGCGCTGGAGGAGGGGGTGATCAAACCGGACACCGCCTTCCCGGTGGCCAACGCCATCCGCAAGGGTGACACCTGGTTCGCCGACACCAAGCCGGCGGGCGGACGGACGATGAGCCTGGCCGGGATGATGGCGTACTCCTCCAACGTGGGCACCATCGAGATCGCCGACAAGCTCGGCCCGGAGAAGCTGATCGAGTACCAGAAGCGCTTCGGCCTGGGGCAACCCACCGGGGTCGGGATGCCGGGGGAGGCGGGCGGTCGGATCCTGCCCGTCGGGGAGTGGAGCGGGTCGTCGCACGGGTCGGTGCCGATCGGGCACAGTGTCGACGCCACCCCGTTGCAGATGGCAGCGGCGTACGCGGCGATCGCCAACAACGGCACGTACGTCCAGCCCAAGCTGGTCAAGCAGACCATCGCCCCGGACGGCACCCGGACCTCGACCCCGGCCGCCAAGACCCACCAGGTGCTCAGCCCGGAGAACGCGGCGGCGCTGCGGACGATCATGGAGGCGGTGACGACCGTCCCGGACGCCACCGGACTCTCCGCCGCGGTGACCGGCTACCGGGTGGCCGGCAAGACCGGAACCGGGTGGCGGCTGGTCGACGGCCGTAAACAGCCTGGCGAGGTGGCCTCGTTCATCGGGATGGCCCCGGCCGACAATCCCCGGTACGTGATCGCGGTCTTCGCGCACACTCCGGGTGGTGGGGGTGGGGCGATCACCGCCCCGGCGTTCAGCGACATGATGCGCTTCACTCTCCAGCACTACCGGGTTCCCCCGTCGACCAGCGACGACGCACCGAAGTTCGTGGTCTATCCCCGCTGACCGGCTCCGCCGCGACATCATCGAAGGGTGGGGACGAACCACCGGGGCGGCTGTGCGGTCGGAACCGGACGACCGGGTAGGGTCTGACGCCGTGCACGGCAATCCACGTCCTCGTAACGTGTCTCCTGTCCGACTCGGCGACCTGACCACCCGGCTCCCGGCAGCGACGCCGGTCGAGTTGGTGACCACCGCGCCCGACGCCGTGGACCGGCCGGTGACCGGGGTGACCCACGCCAGCCAGGAGGTTCGCCCCGGCGATCTCTACGCGGCGCTGCCCGGTGCCAGTCGGCACGGAGCCGAGTTCGCCGCCGCCGCGGCGGCAGCCGGCGCGGTGGCGGCGCTCACCGACCCGGCAGGGGCCTCCGCCGTCGCCGAGGCCGGGCTGCCGGCCCTGGTGGTCGACGACCCTCGCGCGGTGCTCGGTGAACTCGCCTCGGCCGTCTACGGCGACCCGACGGCGCAGCTGACGGTCATCGGGCTCACCGGCACCGCCGGCAAGACCTCCACCGCCTACCTGGTCGAGTCGGGGCTGCGGGCCGCCGGCCACGTCACCGGCCTGATCGGCACCGTCGAGACCCGACTCGGCGACCTGGTGGTCGACAGCGTCCGGACCACGCCGGAGGCGACCGACCTGCACGCCATGCTCGCGGTGGCCCGGGAGCGCGGGGTCACGGCCGTGGTCATGGAGGTCTCCAGTCACGCGTTGGCGATGGGCCGGGTCGGCGGGGTGCGGTTCACCGTCGGCGGCTACACCAACTTCGGCTCCGACCACCTGGACTTCCACGCCGACTCGGCCGACTACTTCGCCGCCAAGGCGCAGTTGTTCGACGGGCGCTGCCAGGTCGAGGTGATCAACCTCGACGACCCGGCACTGCACCCGTTGGTCAAGCCGGCCACCGTCGGCTACTCCGCCGCCGGGGACCCGACCGCCGCCTGGTGGGCCGACGACCTCGACGACGACGGGTACGCCCAGCGGTTCACCGCACACGGCCCCGACGACCTGGTCGTGGCGGCCGGGGTGGCGCTGCCCGGCCGGCACAACGTGGCGAACGCGTTGCTGGCCCTCGCCGCCCTGGTGGCCGCCGGGGTCGACCCGGTCACCGCGGCGAAGGGGGTGGCCGAGTGCGGCGGGGTGCCGGGCCGACTGGAACTGGTCACCGCCGGTCCGGTGCGCGGCGTGGTGGACTACGCCCACAAGCCGGACGCGGTGGTCGCCGCGCTGGCCGCGCTGCGGGAGCTGAGCGCCGGGCGGTTGATCTGCGTGATCGGTGCCGGTGGCGACCGGGACCGGGGCAAACGCCCGGTGATGGGCGAGGCTGCGGCGAAGGGAGCCGACGTGTTGCTGGTGACCGACGACAATCCACGGACCGAGGATCCGGCCGCGATCCGGGCCGAGGTGCTGGCCGGGGCGTACCGGGCCGGCGGGGCGGCGCGGATCGTCGAGGTGCCCGGCCGTCGGGCGGCCATCGACGAGGCGGTACGGCTGGCCGAGCCGGGTGACGTGGTGGCGCTGCTCGGCAAGGGGCACGAACGCGGGCAGGAGATCGGCGGCGAGGTGTTCCCCTTCGACGACCGTACGGAGCTGGCCGACGCGCTGCGGATCCGCTTCGGTGACCTGGCAGGCCGCCGATGATCCCGCTGAGCCTGACCGAGGTCGCCGCCGCCGTCGGTGGCCGGGTGGTGGCCGCCGACGGTGCGACCCGGGTCACCGGGCCGGTGGAGTTCGACTCCCGCAAGGTCGTCCCCGGTGCGCTCTTCGTCGCGTTCCCCGGTGAGAAGGTCGACGGGCACGACTACGCCGCCGTGGCCGTCGCCGCCGGTGCGGTGGCGGTGCTGGGCACCCGAGAGGTGCCCGGGGTGCCGATGGTGCTCGTCGACGACGCGTTGCCGGCGATGGGTCGGCTGGCCCGTGCGGTGGTCGACCGGCTGCCCGGCCTGACCGTGGTGGGGCTGACCGGCTCCTCCGGCAAGACCGGCACCAAGGACATGATCGCGCAGGTCACCGCCCGGCTGGGGGAGACCGTCGCCCCGCCCGGGTCGTTCAACAACGAGCTGGGGCACCCGTACACCGCGTTGCAGGCCGGGCCGACCACCCGTTACCTGGTGATGGAGAAGGGCGCCCGGGGGGTGGGGCACGTGCGCTACCTCTGCGACGTGGTGCCGCCCCGGATCGCCGTGGTGCTCAACGTCGGGGTGGCGCACATCGGCGAGTTCGGCTCCCGGGAGACCATCGCCCTGGCCAAGGGGGAACTGGTCGAGGCGTTGCCCGCCGATGGGTTGGCGGTGCTCAACGCCGACGACCCCCTGGTCGAGGCGATGGGGGGTCGCACCGCCGCCCGGGTTGTCCGGTACGGGGAGGCGGCGCACGCCGACGTCCGGGCCGTGGACGTGACCGGCGACGAGCGGGGACGGTCGGCGTACACCCTGGTCACCCCGGAGGGGAGCGCACCGGTCCGGTTGGCGCTGACCGGCCGACACCAGGTGTCGAACTCCCTGGCGGCGGCGGCTGTCGCCCGTGAACTGGGGATGCCGGTGGCCGAGATCGCCACCGCCCTGGGGGAGCTGCGGCTGGTCTCCGCCCGTCGGATGGACGTCTTCGACGCCGCCGACGGGGTGACGGTGGTCGACGACTCGTACAACGCGAATCCGGCGTCGATGGCGGCGGCGCTGCGGGCGCTGGCCGGTCTGGCCCACGGTCGGCGCAGCGTGGCGGTGCTCGGATACATGGCCGAGTTGGGGCCGTTCGAGCGGGACGGACATCTGGAGGTGGGCCGACTCGTGGCCGACCTCGACATCGACCGGCTACTCGTGGTGGGTGAGCCGGCCGCGCCGATCCATGAGGGCGCGACAGCAGTCAGTGACTGGGGAGGAGAGTCGGTGCTGCTCACCGATCAGGCGGCGGCCGTCGAGGTGCTGCGCAGTGAGCTGAGGCCAGGGGACGTGGTCCTGGTCAAGGGCTCCAGGTACCGCACCTGGGAGGTGGTCGACGCGCTGCGCGCCGATGCCACCGCCGGCGAGGGTGGCCGCGCATGAGGGCGGTCATCGTCGCCATCGGCGTGGCCTTCCTGGTCTCGCTCTTCTGCACCCCGATCGCGATCAGGGTGTTCACCCGGCTCAAGGCCGGGCAACCGATCCGGACCGACGGCCCGCAGATGCACCAGGGGAAGAAGGGCACCCCGACCATGGGCGGCGTGGTGTTCATCCTCGCCACGGTCATCGCGTACGTCGCCGGGCACCTCGCCCTGACCACCCTGCCGGACGCCCAGATCGCCCAGGTCGAGCCGACGGTCACCGCGCTGGTGCTGCTGGGCCTGATGGTCTTCTGCGGCGCGGTGGGGTTCGTCGATGACTTCCTCAAGGTCCGCAAGCGGCACAGCGGTGGTCTGAGCGCCCGGGGCAAGCTGCTCGGGCAGATCCTGGTCGGTGGGGTATTCGGGGTCGTCGCGCTGTACTTCCCGAGCTCGATGACCGACTCCAGCGGGGAGCTGACGAACACCGAGACGGTGGGCAGCACCACGCTGAGCTTCATCCGGGACATCCCGGCGCTGGACGTCACCAAGATCGGCGCGGTGATCATCTTCATCTTCGTGGTGATGGCGGCGACGAACGGGGTGAACCTCACCGACGGTCTCGACGGCCTGGCCACCGGCGCCTCGGTGATGGTGCTCGGCGCGTACGCGGTGATCGCGTTCTGGCAGTACCGGCACTGGTGCGCCGACCCGACGTACACCGCCAACCCGAACAACTACTGCTACACCGTCCGGGACCCGTTGGAGATCGCCCTGATCGCCGGTGCCGCCGCCGGAGCCTGTGTGGGCTTCCTGTGGTGGAACACCTCGCCGGCTCGGATCTTCATGGGTGACACCGGGGCGCTCGGGCTCGGTGGTCTGATCGCCGGGATGGCGATGTCCACCCGTACGCTGCTGCTCCTGATCATCATCGGTGGGCTCTTCGTGATCATCACCATGTCCGTGGTGATCCAGATCATCTCGTTCAAGACCACCGGCAAGCGGGTCTTCCGGATGTCCCCCCTGCAGCACCACTTCGAGCTGGCCGGGTGGAGCGAGGTCAACATCGTGGTCCGGTTCTGGATCATCGCCGGGATCGGGGTGGCGATCGCGTTGGGCCTGTTCTACAGCGACTTCCTCGCCAACATGGGCTGACCCCCGACCGACGGATCCGGGCGGGCCCGCCCGGACCGACGAGAGGTGCCGGAAGGGTCCCTTGTACCACGCGCTGCGTGGACAGGGGGCCCTTCCGTCGTACGGGTTCGACACGCCGAGTCGGGCGTTGGGCGGGTGGCCGTCGGCGGAAGAGGCCATGATGGGCAGGTGGGGGAGGATCGGGGCGTCGACGGGGCGACGGATGTGCGGCAGCGCCGCACCACGGGAGCCGGCCGAGGCTCCGACGCGCCACCACCGTCGCACCCGCTGGACTCGACCGGGCCACTGGCGGCGCTGCGCGGCCTGCTGGCCCGCCCACTGGCCTCGTACTACCTGCTGATCTCCAGCGCCGGTCTGCTGCTGGTGATCGGGTTGACGATGGTCTTCTCCGCCACCAGCGTCCGGGAGTACGCCACCGGTGGCAACGCCTTCGCCGCGCTGACCAAGCAGGCGATGTTCGCCGTCATCGGCATCGGCGCGTTCTGGTTCTGTCAACGGCTGCCCGCCCGCACCTACCGGGCGTTGAGCCGGCCCGCCCTGCTGGTGGCGGTCGGGCTGCTCCTGCTGCTCAACCTGCTGCTGGTGGTGGCCCGGTTGACCAACCAGGAGACGGCGAGGTTCGGTCCCCTGGAGGCCCGGCTGCTCTGGCTGTTCATCGGTGGGATCCAGGTGCAGCCCTCGGAGCTGGCCAAGTTCGCCCTGGTCCTGTGGGGGGCGCACGTCCTGGCCCGCAAGGGCGCGGCGCTGGGCTGGTGGCGGGAGTTGGCGACCCCGCTCTTCCCGGTGGTCGCCCTGCTCTTCGTCCTGGTCGGCTACAACGACGTGGGCACCATGCTCTGCCTGCTGGCGGTGGTGGTCGGGCTGCTCTGGTCGGCCGGGGTCCGGATGCGGGTCTTCGCCACCCTGTCGGTGATCGGGCTGGCCGGGGTGGGGCTGCTCATCGCCGCCGCCTCGCTCGGGGCGGGCTCCGGTGAACGGGGCCAGGAGAACTACCGGCTGGCCCGGCTGACCCTGTTCGTCAAACCGCCCGACGAGTGCTTCGAGCAGGGCTGCTACCAGATGGGACAGGCCCGCAACGCCATCGACAACGGCGGGTGGTTCGGCGTCGGCCTGGGTAAGAGCGTGCTCAAGTGGGACTGGCTGCCCGAGGCGCAGAACGACTTCATCTTCGCCATCGTCGCCGAGGAACTGGGGGTGGTGGGCTGCGCGGTGATCCTCGCCCTCTTCGCGGTGCTCGCCTACACGGGACTGCGGATCGCCCGCCGGGTCGACGACTCCTTCCGCCGGTTGGCCGCCAGTGCGGTCACCGCCTGGCTGGTCGGACAGGCGGTGATCAACATCGGCGGTGTCGTCGGTCTGCTGCCCGTCACCGGGATTCCGCTGCCCTTCATCTCCGACGGCGGAAGTGCCCTGGTCGTGACGTTGGCCGCGATCGGGATGCTGGCGTCGTTCGCCCGCGCCGAGCCGGATGCGGCCCGAGCCCTGCATGCCCGTCCACCGGCCCGATGGGTCCGACTACTCTGGGCCCCGTTGCCGCCGCTCCCCGCCGGGCGTCGCCGGCCGGCGCCGAAGGCTGCCCGGAATCCGGTGCCGAAGGCGCGGACGCGGCGACAGGAGAGCCCCGGCCGCACCGCGCGGCGACCGGCCGACCCGGACCGGCGCCGGGGCGGCGACTGAGAGGAGACGTTGATGGGTCCGCTGCGTTCGGTGGTGCTCGCGGGAGGTGGCACCGGGGGACACATCTACCCGCTGCTCGCCTTCGCCGACTGCCTGCGCCGACACGACCCCGGCGTCCGGATCACCTGTCTGGGCACCCCCAAGGGCCTGGAGAACGAGCTGATCCCGCCGCAGGGCTACGACCTGCGGCAGATTCCGGCGTACCAACTGCCCCGGTCGGTCAACATGAACCTGGTCAAGACCCCGGGTCGGATGTGGACCGCGGCCCGCGCCGCCGGCCGGATCCTGGAGGAGGTGAGCGCCGACGCCGTGGTGGGCTTCGGCGGGTACGTCTCGGTCCCGGCCTACCTCGCGGCGTGGCGACGGGAACTGCCCATCGTCATCCACGAGGTGAACGTGCCACCGGGGGTGGCCAACCGGCTGGGGATGAAGTTCACCAAGAACGTCGCGGTGGGCTTCCCGCACCAGCCGCAGCAGGCCGAGGCGCTGCGCGAGGCCCGGGTGGTGGGGGTGCCGCTGCGTCGGGGGATCGCCGGGCTGGACCGCACCGCCCACGTCGCCTCCGCCCGGGCCCACTTCGGACTCCGCCCCGACCTGCCGGTGCTCTTCGTGGCCGGCGGGTCGCAGGGGGCCCGCTCGATCAACCTGGCGGTCTCCGGGGCGGCCAAGGAACTGGCCCGCAACGGCATCCAGGTGCTGCACGTCATCGGGGCCCGCAACGAGCCGGTGCCGGTCCCGACCGACCTGCCGGTGCCGTACGTGACCCTGCCGTACCTGTCCCAGATGGAGGCCGGGTACGCCGCCGCCGACCTGATGCTCGGCCGGGGCGGGGCGATGACCTGCGCCGAGGTGGCCGCCATCGGGCTGCCCACGATCTACGTGCCCTACCCGCACAGCAACCAGGAGCAGAAGCGCAACGCCCTGCCGGTCGTGGAGGCCGGCGGAGGACTTCTGGTCGACGACGGTGAACTCACCCCGGACTGGGTCGAGCGGACGGTGATCCCGCTGATCCGTGACCCCCGCCGGCTGGCCGCGATGGGCGCGGCAGCGTCCGGGTACGGGCGCCGCGACGGTGACGAGGCGCTGCTGAACTTCGTCTACGAGGCGGTCAACCGGTGAGCGCCGCACCGACCGCGACTGGAAGGTATCCGTCATGAACACCGCGCAGTTCACCCCGGCCGGCACCCTGACCGCCGAAGACCTGGGCGCCATCCACCTGATCGGGGTGGGTGGGGTCGGCATGAGCGGACTGGCCCGGCTCTTCCTCACCAGGGGGCTGCCGGTCTCCGGGAGTGAGCTGCGGGAGTGGCCCTCCCTGGCCGGGATGCGGGCGCTGGGCGGAACGGTCCACATGAGCCACGAGGCGGCCAACCTGGACGGGGTGGACACCGTCGTCTACTCCACGGCGATCCCGCAGGACCACGTGGAACTGGTCGAGGCCCGCCGTCGCGGCCTGCGGGTGCTGCACCGCTCGGAGGCCCTCGCGGCGGCGATGACCGGCCGCCGGGCCGTCGCGGTGGCCGGCACCCACGGCAAGACCAGTACCACCTCGATGGTCACCATGGTCCTGCAACAGGCCAACCAGGACCCGTCCTTCGTCATCGGCGGGGAGATCTCCGAGGTCGGCTCCGGCGCCCACCACGGCACCGGTGAGTACTTCGTGGTGGAGGCCGACGAGAGCGACCGCTCCTTCCTCATCTACCGCCCGTTCGTCTCGGTCGTCACCAACATCGAGGCCGACCACCTCAACACCTACGGCGACCTGGCCACCCTGGAGGCGGCGTTCGCCGAGTTCGCCCGCCTCACCGACCCGGACGGGTTCATCGTCACCTGCGCCGACGACCCCGGTACCCGCCGGTTGGCCGAGACGCTGCGCGCCGAGGGGCGTCGGGTGCACACCTACGGCGAGGCGGACGACGCCGACCTGCGGCTGACCGAGATGGCCTCCTCCGCCCAGGGGGTGCGCTACCTGGCCGAGATCGACGGTCGGCGGCTGGGTGAGCTGCGGATGCCGATGCCGGGGCGGCACATGGCCCTCAACAGCGCCTCGGCGGTGCTGACCGCGTACCTGCTGGGGTTGCCGGTCGAGGCGGCGGAGGCGGCGCTGGGCACGTTCCCCGGGGTGCGACGGCGCTTCGAGCGCAAGGGCGTCGCGGACGGGGTCCTGGTCTACGACGAGTACGCCTACCACCCGACCTCGATGACCCTGGCCCTGCAGACGTTGCGTGAGGTGGCCGCCGACGGACGGCTGATCGTGGTCTTCCAGCCGTACCGGGTCTACCGCACCCGGGACCTGCAGGCCGAGATCGCCGCCGCTCTGGGCATCGCCGACGAACTGGTCCTCCTGGAGGTCTTCGGCCCCGGTGAGCTGCGCGGGCCGGGCGAGGGGTCGGCCGCGCTCGTCGAGGTGGTGCCGTTGCCGGCCGACCGGAAGGTCTTCGTGGACTCCTGGGACGACGCCCCGGTGGAGGTGGCCCGTCGGGCTCGACCGGGCGACGTGGTGGTGACCATGGGCGCGCCGCCGATCTCCCTGATGGGTGACCAGTTGCTCGACGCGCTGCTGGCCCGCACCGGTACCGACGCCGGCCCGACCCCGTCGACCGCCGCGACCGGACCGGACGGCGCGGCGCCCGCCGAGGCATGAGGCAGGGACCGTCCCGGGGTCGACCGGTCGGCCCGGACGGCGCGGGTCGGCGGGGGACCGACAGCGGTGGTGGCCGTCGGGGCACCGAGGGTGCCGGCCCGAGGCGGCCGGCCCGGCGTTGGCAACTGGTCCGGGCCGGCTCCGACGCGGTGCCGGCGTCGACCCGACGGTTCATGGCCCGGGCCCGGCAGCGTCGGGTCCGGGCGGCGCTGCCGTGGGCGGTCGCGGTGGGGCTGGTCACAGTGGCCGGTCTGGTCGCCTGGACGGTGCTCGGCACCGGTCTGTTCGGGGTACGCGAGGTCCGGGTGATCGGCGCCGACCTGGTCACCCCGGTCGAGGTACGCGACGTGGCGGCGGTGCCGGACGACACCCCGCTGGCGCGGGTGGACCTGGCCGCGGTGGCGAGCCGGATCGAGGGGTTGGCCCCGGTGGAGCGGGCCACCGTCACCCGGGACTGGCCGGACGCCCTGGAGGTTCGCCTCGTCGAGCGCACCGGGGTGGCGGTGGTGCCGCAGGGACAGGGGCACGTCGTGATCGACCGTTCCGGGGTGGTGTTCCGTACGGTCGGGGAGCCCCCGCCCGGCCTGCCCGTGGTCCGGGTGGCCGAGCCGGGTCCGGCCGATCCGGGGACCCGGGCGGCGCTGGAGGTGCTCGGTGCCCTGAACCCGGAACTGCGGGAACGGCTGCGCGACGTCCAGGTGGAGGGGCTGGCCCGGATCAGTCTGCGGCTGGCCGACGACCGGACGGTGTTCTGGGGTGACGCCACCCGGGGGGCGGAGAAGGCCCGGGTGGCCGCCGCCCTGCTGGGACAGCCGGCCGAGCGCATCGACGTGAGCGCCCCGGACGTGGTGACGTTCCGGTGAGCTGCCACTGTGGCCTGGTGGGGGTGACCCGTGGCGCTATGCGGACGACACGCCGAGCAGGTGTTTGGCTCATGGCGTGAGGGCGCTTACGTTGCCCCGAAGAGGATCAGTGGTTGACATAGTTGTAAGCCTCTAGTAGAGGGTTAGGGTTCAGCTTTGACCCTTCACGGGGGACAGTTGGTGTCGGCCGCAGGTCTGGCCACGCCGTACCGGGGCGGTGCGAAGCCAATCTCGAAGGGAAAGGACCGGAGATGACACCTCCGCACAACTACCTGGCGGTCATCAAGGTCGTCGGCATCGGCGGCGGTGGGGTCAACGCCGTCAACCGGATGATCGAGGTTGGGCTCAAGGGCGTCGAGTTCATCGCGATCAACACGGACGCGCAGGCGTTGTTGATGAGTGACGCCGACGTCAAGCTCGACGTGGGGCGCGAGTTGACCCGGGGGCTCGGCGCGGGTGCCAACCCCGACGTCGGAAAGAACGCCGCCGAGGACCACCGCGACGAGATCGAGGAGGTGCTCAAGGGCGCCGACATGGTCTTCGTGACCTGCGGGGAGGGCGGTGGCACCGGCACCGGTGGGGCCCCGGTGGTGGCGAACATCGCCCGCAAGCTGGGCGCGCTCACCATCGGTGTGGTGACCCGGCCGTTCTCGTTCGAGGGCAAGCGCCGCCAGGTGCAGGCCGAGGCGGGAATAGAGGAACTGCGTAACCAGTGCGACACGCTGATCGTCATCCCGAACGACAGGCTCCTGGCCCTCGGTGACCGCAACATCAGCATGATGGACGCCTTCCGCACCGCCGACCAGGTGCTCCTCTCCGGTGTCCAGGGCATCACCGACCTGATCACCACGCCGGGTCTGATCAACCTGGACTTCGCCGACGTCAAGAGCGTGATGAGCGGTGCCGGCAGCGCGCTGATGGGCATCGGCAGCGCCAGGGGCGAGAACCGGGCCGTCGAGGCGGCCGAGGCGGCGATCTCCAGCCCGCTGCTGGAGCAGAGCATGGACGGGGCGCGCGGTGTGCTGCTGTCCATCGCCGGCGGCTCCGACCTCGGCCTGTTCGAGATCAACGACGCGGCCCAGCTGGTCACCGACGCGGCCCACCCGGAAGCCAACATCATCTTCGGTGCGGTCATCGACGACGCGCTCGGCGACGAGGTGCGGGTCACGGTGATCGCCGCCGGATTCGACGGTGGGGTGCCGGCGTACAAGACGGCCGAGACGCCTCGCAAGTCCAACCAGAACCAGTCCACCCCGCCGAGTACGCCGCCACCGCCGGCCATGCCCGCGCAGCCCCAGTCGCCGCGCCGGGTGCTCTTCGACGACGTGGACGTGCCGGACTTCCTCAAGAACGGGTCCTGAGCGGCGTCGATGAGTGACGACGACGACACCGGGGGCGGGGGCCGGCGGGCCGAACTCGCCGCCGGTCTGACCCGGGTCCGGGCTCGCATCGACGACGCCTGTGCCGCCGCCGGCCGGGACCGGGACACGGTGACGATGATCGCGGTCACCAAGACCTACCCGGCCGGCGACGTCCTGGCGCTCGTCGGTCTCGGCGTGCACGACGTGGGGGAGAACCGGGACCAGGAGGCGGCGGGCAAGGCCGCCGAGGTGGCGGCGGCCGGGGGGCGGCCCCGCTGGCACTTCGTCGGGCGGTTGCAGCGCAACAAGTGCCGTTCGGTGGTCCGGTACGCCGACGTGGTCCACTCGCTCGACAGCGTCCGGCTCGTCGGTGCCCTCGACACCGCCGCCTCGGCGTACCGGGACCGGCCTCTGGACGTCCTGGTGCAGGTCAGCATCGACGGCGACCCGGCCCGGGGCGGCACCGTCGCGGGCTCCGCCGACCCGGACACCGGGCTGGGACCGGTGGCCGACGCGGTGGCGAAGGCGCAGGGCCTGCGGCTGACCGGACTGATGGCGGTGGCACCCCTGGGGTGGGAGCCGGAGCGGGCCTTCGCCCGGTTGGCGCAGGTCTCGTCGGCGTTGCGCGTCGACCATCCGGAGGCCACCGAGCTGTCCGCCGGAATGAGCGGCGACCTGGAGACCGCGATCGGTCACGGCGCGACACAGGTACGGGTCGGCAGTGCGTTGCTCGGAATGCGTCCCACCCTGCGGTAGCCTGGCTGCGGGAGAAGCAAATTACATCGCTGTTGTTTACGGGGCGGCATTCCGTCGTCAGGGGGCCGCGGCGGGCGGGACGCGAACCGCTCGCCGGGGATTGCCGTTCCGGTCCGATGGGCACCTGTTGCCCATCGCGACACGCGACACGGCATGGGGGCACGTGCCGCACAGCGGACGGAAGGGCGCGGGATGGGTGCACTGCGCAAGGCGGGGGTCTGGCTCGGTCTGGTCGAAGAGGACGACGAGCGGGGCTACGACGACGGTGGCTACGACAAGAGTGGCTACCGCGATTCCCGGTACCGGCAGAGTCGGTACGCCGAGGAGTTCGCCGACGAGGACGACGACGAGGCGGACGACCCGCCCGCCCCGCCACGGCCCCGTGCCGGTGACCGGAGCCGGCTGAGTGAGCGTTCCACCGCCCGGTCGATGGAGACCGAGCGGGGCGAGAGCGACCGCCCCGAGCGGCCCGAGCGGCTGGACCGTTCGGACCGGTCGAGCGTCCGCTCCATCACCAGGTCCGGCGCGGGTGAGACGGCGGGGTCGCTGTCGTACCACACCCGGGACAACCTCGCCCTGGCGCCGCAGGCCCAGCCCCGGGAGCGTCAGGCGGTGGTCGAGGAGGAGCAGCGGTACCAGATCACCACGCTGCACCCCACCACCTACCGGGAGGCCCGGACCATCGGTGAGCACTTCCGCGACGGCGTACCCGTGATCATCAACCTCACCGAGATGGACGAGGCGGACGCGCGTCGCCTGGTGGACTTCGCCGCCGGTCTCGCGTTCGGCCTTCGCGGTACGATCGAGCGCGTGACCAATCGGGTGTTCCTGCTCTCGCCGGCCAACGTCCAGGTCACCGCTGAGGACAAGGCCAAGATCGCAGAGGGCGGGTTCTTCAGCCTCAGTTAGACCCGCCCGACCGAGGGACATCGCCTGCCGTGTTGTCGATCCTGCTGCAAGTCCTCTACCTGATCCTGTACTTCCTCCTGCTCTCCCTGCTCTCACGATTTGTCCTCAGCGCCGTCCTGCAGTACGGTCGCCGCTGGCAACCGGGCCGGGGAGCATCGGCGGGACTGGAAACGGTGTGGAGCGTCACTGATCCGCCCCTGAAGGCGTTGAGGCGTGTGATCCCTCCACTGCGAATTGGTACCGTGAGCATCGACCTGGCTTCCCTTGTGCTCCTGGTTATCCTGATCGTGCTGATGGAGTTCGTGTTGAAGCGGCTGATCCTCGGGCTGTGACCCGCTGGCTCGGCGCGCTACGCGGCCGCAACTGACCCGAGGAGTTTCGATGCCGCTGACCCCGGCCGACGTACACAACGTCGCCTTCAAGAAACCGCCGATCGGCAAGCGGGGGTATGACGAGGAGGAGGTCGACGCCTTCCTGGACGAGGTGGAGCGCGAGCTCGCCCGTCTCATAGAGGAGAACAACGAGCTGCGTGCCCAGGTGGAGCGCGGTGGCCGTGGCGCTCCCGCCGGCCCCGGCGGCGACGCCCGCATGGCGGCCGAGCTCAACGACGTCAAGTCCCAGCTCGACCGGGTGCAGCGCGACAAGGCCGCCGCCGAGCAGGCCGCCCGCGCCATGCAGGCCGAGCTGGAGCAGGTCCGCGCCGCCGGTGGCCCGGCCGTCGCCGGTGACGGCGAGCAGCAGGCGCTGCGGGTGCTGATGATGGCCCAGCGCACCGCCGACGACCACGTCTCCGACGCCCGTCGCGAGGCCGACCAGCTGCTCTCCGAGGCCCGGTCCAAGGCCGAGGAGGTCACCCGCGAGGCGAGGGCCAAGGCCGACGCCCTGGAGCGGGACGCCCGCCAGCGGCACCAGGAGGCCATGGGCGGCCTGGACGCCAAGCGCAGCGCGCTGCAGAAGCACATCGAGGAGCTCAAGCAGTTCGAGCGGGAGTACCGCACCCGTCTCAAGGCGTACCTGGAGAGCCAGCTGCGTGACCTCGACGGTCGCGGCCAGGGGCTGGAGGCCGAGATGACCCGCTCCGAGGGCGGTCGTGCCGTCGGTGGCAACGGTCTCGCCGCCGCCGGTCTCGCCGGTTCCTACGGTGGCGGTCGCTCCGGCGCACTCGAGTCGGGTCGCTGATCCACGGTCGACGGCCGTCGTGGCACGGCCGTCGACCGCCTAGCCGGTCCGGACGCCGGGGGTGACCCTTGCTAGTCGCCAGTCTGCTGCTCATCTTGCTCGCTGTCGTCCTGCTGGTCATCGGGCTCTCCGGTGGGTCGAGTCTCCTCCTGGGCGCCTCGATCGTGGCCAGTCTGTTGGCTGCCGTCGCGCTGGTGGTCGGCGCCCGCCAGGCGGTCGTCACCCGCGCTGCGGCGGACCGGGGGCCTCCACCCCGGGGCGACTCCCCGACCGGCCCGGCGACGGCGTACGACGCGGCGGCCGGTGAGCCGGGGCGCGATCCGTACGACCTCGCCCGCGAATCGGTGCGGGCCGATCCGCTGATCCCGGTCCAGTACGTTCCCGCCGGCCCCGACCGGGAGCCACAGACAACCGACGACGACCCCGGGTGGCGGCAACCGCCCGGGGCGTCGTCGTCCAACGGCCCGTCCGTCGTCGACTTCCCCCCGGCGGTCGACCTGCTCCCGGACCGGGGAACGTCTCCGCCGGGCGACCCCGTCGCCTCAGGTGTCTTCGCCCCGGCCGATCCGACGTCCACCACCGGCGCGTTCCCGCCGGAGAACCCGGTGCTGTTCCCGCCCGACGGCCCGGTGTCCACCCCCGGCCCGGTGTCTACCCCCGGCCCGTTCCCACCGGAGGACCCCGCGTCTGCCTCCGGGCCGGTGGCGCCGAACGATCCGGTCTCCGCTGCCGACCCGTTCCCGCCGGACGATCCTGCGTCGCCCCCCGCTCTGTTCCCTCCGGACGTTCCCGCGTCGGCCCCCGGTCCGCTTCCGCCGGGCGATCCCGTGTCCACCTCCGGGGCGTTCCCGCCGGGCGACCCCGTGTCCACCGGAGCCGCCGATCGCCCGGCCGACCCGCTCGACGGTTCGTCCGGTGAGGTGGACCCGACCCCCACCCCGGCAGCGACCACCACCTCCGTCGACCCGGTGACCCCGGTGGCGGCGGGCTCCACGTCCGTCGGGCCCGACCTCGCCGGATGGGAGCGACAGGGGGAGGTCGAGGAGGTCGACGACGACACCTCCGGGCACGGTCGGTTCGTGGGGGCGCAGCGCGTCGGGTTCGACCCGGATCCCTGGTCGGCGACGCTCGATCCCGGGCCGGTCGAGCCGCCGGACGAGCCGGCCGCCCAGCCCGTCACCCTCGCCGACTCGGCCCTGGTGGCCCGCCTCGACACCGAGGTCCAGGTGGTCGACGGGCGTCCCCGGTACCACCTGGACGACTGCGCGCACCTGTTCGGTCGGGAGTACGAGCCACTGTCGGTCTCCGAGGCGGTGGGGCTGGGCTTCACCCCGTGCGGGCGGTGCTGCCCGGACACCGCGCTGCTCGCCCAGGCCGGTCCCTACTGACCGCGATGTCGACCCGTCCCCGCCGGCCGCCGGACCCTCGACGACCAGAGACGGCCCGTGGCGCCGACGAGGCGTTCCCGATCCCGGTACGGGTGAAGCCCGGCGCGTCGCGGACCCGGGTCGGTGGCCGGTACGACGGCCCGCACGGTCCCGCGCTGGTGGTGGCGGTGCACGCACCCCCGGTGGACGGGCGGGCCACCGAGGCGGCCCGTCGGGCGTTGGCCGAGGCGCTGGGTCTGCGACCGGCGGTGGTGTCGCTGCGGGCCGGTGCCGCCAGTCGGGACAAGCTGTTCCTGGTGGAGCGCCCACCGGTGGGGCTGTCCGATGTGGTCACCCGGCTGCGCGACGGTGTCGACGGCTGAGTGGGTGACCGAGTCGCCGGTTCGGCGAGTACGGGGTCGACCGGGAAGGTTAGCTGCTAGCGTACCTTTTGCCCCGATGAGGGGCTGTTCGCGGCGAGATCATAGTGCGCTGGTGCGGCACGTTGTCGTACCAGGCGTACGTTCCGTATTCTTGCCACTCTCGGGAGTGCACGGCCGACAGTGCCGGGCGCCCCCTTTTCGTACCGGGGGACGCCATGGCGGCGGCCCTCGCAGGCACCGCCGACCGCCGCGGATTTCGTGGCCGAGGGAGCTGACGATGGCGAAGCCAGCCGACACCAGGACCGCCGGGCGCAAGCCGGCGGCCAAGGCCACCCGCAGCACGGCGGAGACCGAGAAGATCCGGGCAGCCCTGGCGGCACGTCGGGACGAACTGACCGCCGAGTACGATCAGACGCTGAGCGAGATCACCGAGTTGCAGCGCGACCGGCTCACCGACTCGGCCGGCGACGACCAGGCCGACACCGGGACGAAGACGTTCGAGCGGGAGCAGGAGATTTCCCTCGCCAACAGCATCAAGGAACGGATCACGCAGGTCGAGCGGGCGCTGGAGCGACTCGACGAGGGCCACTACGGCTGGTGCGAGCGGTGCGGCAACCCGATTCCGGTGGAGCGGCTCGCCGCCTTCCCGTCGGCGACCCTCTGCGTGGCCTGCAAACAGCTGGCGGAGCGGCGGTGAGTCCCGCTCCCCGGTGACCGCACCGCCGAGAGCGTCGATGGGGAGCAGATGAGTTCAGCACCGCCCGCCGAATCCGGCAGGGCCGAGCCCGGGGGCGGCCGGGGCCGTCCCCGGGCGACCGGGGTCCTCTTCGGGCTCGGCCTGTCCCTGCTGGTCGCCGACCAGTTGACCAAGGAGGCGGCGCTGGCCGCCCTGGAGGGCGAAGAGCCGGTACGACTGCTCGGCGGCGCGCTCTACCTCACCCTGGTACGCAACAGTGGGGCAGCGTGGAGCATCGGCTCCGACTACACCTGGGTCTTCCCGCTGATCACCCTCGGGGTGGTGGGTTGGATCACCTGGATGGCGTTCAAGCTGCGGTCGATGCCCTGGGCGATCTCACTCGGTCTGATCCTCGGCGGCGCCCTGGGCAACCTCGGGGACCGGATCTTCCGGGCCCCGGGTCACTTCCTCGGGCACGTGGTCGACATGGTCAGTCTCTTCGACCCGTGGGGTCGGGTCTTCCCGGTGTTCAACCTGGCCGACAGCGCCCTGGTCTGCGGGGTGATCCTGGCGGTGCTGTTGGAGCTGACCGGGCGGCAACGCGACGGCACCCGGATCACCAGCGACCGGGACCGCGCCTCCAAGGGCACCGGTGACGGCGGCGACCCGGCCGCCACCCACGACAGCACCACCCACGACAGCGCCACCGACGGCGGCGACCCGGCGCAGCAGCGGGGGCAGGCATGACGACTTCCGCCCACCGTGACCAGCGGTCCCTGCCCGTCCCGGACGGCCTGGACGGCATGCGCCTGGACCAGGCCGTGTCCCGGCTGCTCGGGCTCTCCCGGACCGCCGCCGCAGCGTTGGTCGACGCCGGGGACGCACTCGTCGACGGGGTCACCCGCCCGAACTCGTACAAGGTGAAGGCCGGTTCCTGGCTGGAGGTCACCCTGCCCGCCCCGGCCACCGCCCCGACGGTGGTGCCGCAGGCGGTGCCGGGTCTGCGGGTGGTGTACGCCGACGACGACATCGTGGTGGTCGACAAGCCGGTGGGGGTGGCCGCCCACCCCAGCCCCGGCTGGACCGGCCCGACGGTGATCGGCGGACTCGCCGCGATCGGGCACACCATCGCCACCAGCGGGGCCGCCGAGCGGCAGGGGGTGGTGCACCGCCTCGACGTCGGCACCACCGGGATCATGGTGGTGGCCAAAAGCGAGACGGCGTACAGCGCGCTGAAGCGGGCCTTCAAGTACCGCGAGGTGGACAAGAGGTACCACGCCGTGGTCCAGGGGCACCTGGACCCGCTCCGGGGCACCGTCGACGCCCCGATCGACAGGCACCCCACCCACGACTACCGGTGGGCGGTGGTCTCCGGCGGCAAGCCCAGCGTCACCCACTACGACACGTTGGAGGCGTTCCCGGCGGCCAGTCTGGTCGACGTCCGACTGGAGACCGGCCGTACCCACCAGATCCGGGTGCACTTCTCCACCCTGCGCCACCCCTGCGTGGGCGACGTCACGTACGGGGCCGACCCGACCCTCTCCGCCCGGCTGCGGCTGCACCGGCAGTGGCTGCACGCGCGGGCACTGAGCTTCGTGCACCCGCGTACGGGCGAGGAGGTCACCTTCGTCAGCGAGTACCCGGACGACCTGGCCGCCGCCCTTGCCCTCCTCCGGGACTGACCCGACCGGCCCGTCCCGGCGACGCCGGCCCCCGGCGCTCGGCGTCGCGGCCCTGGTCTGCGTCGGGGCGGTGCTGGTCGCCGCGGCGGTGACCGGGAACCGGGAGCCGGTGGGGGACCGGACCGTCGGGGAGGTGACCCGGGTCGGCGTACACCACGGTGGGGCGATCCCCGACTACCTGGAGACGGCGGCCGGGGAACTCGCCGCGCCACCGGCCACCCCGGTCCCCGACGCGGCCGGGGCCGGGGAGTGGGCCCTGGTCTCCCTCACCGACTACCTGCCGCCGCAGCGGCTGGCCGAGGTGGTGGGGGATGTCCCGGTGTCGGTGGTCCTCGCCCGGGTGCCGCTCACCGGTCGACAGACCGAGATCGTCCGGATGTCGGCGCTGCGTCTGCCGGACGACGCTGTCGCCGCGATGGCCGAGGTCGCCGAGGGCAAGGACCGGGAGGCGGCCGACCAGCGTGCCCGGTCGGCCGCGCTGACCGGCACCGACGAGGAGCAGGCGCGGCTGCGCCGGGTGTACGACAGCGGGGCCGAGGTGGCCGCCGCCGAGGCGCAGGCCTACCGGTCGGGGTGCGCCTGCCTCTACGCGGTGGTGGTCCGGGCCGCGCGACCGGCGCTGCGGGAGTTGGCGGCCCGTCCGCAGGTCCGGGCGGTCGATCCGGCTCCCGAGGTACGGCGGCTGGACCGGACCGTCTTCACACCCCCGCTGCCGGAGCAGCACGACCTCGCCCGGCCCCCCGCCGACGATCTGCTCGACCCGGTCAGGTCACCCGAACCGTCGTGACTGGTCACACAGTGGACAAGCCGTCCCGTACCGTGGGCGGTTGACCGGTGGTGAAACCGACGGTGACCGGTGGGTCACCGTCGTTCCGGCGGGTGTCCATCGGCCGGTGAACCGCGTGGACCTCGACTAATGTCGGTCGGACGGTGGCCGGACGGTATCCCGGCGGTGATCTCCACGACGAGGAATGTGCGCGTTCCGGTGTGGCCCGAATAGGGTTTGCTTCGTAGCCTGTCAGGCGGGATCCGATTGCGCTGGGAGGGCGAGCCGTGGACGGCAGCGAGACCGGCTGGAGTCGGCAGGCCGAACCAGCACCCCGGTGGCGGGCGCTGCTCGACCGGGCCCGACTCGGGGGTCGGCACGCCGATCCGGCGGAGCACGACCACCGGGTCGACGATCCGCTGCCACCTCCGGAGCCGCTGCCCCGTCGGACCTCGGGTAACGGCCGTGCGGGTCGGGCGGGTGCCGCCACCCGGCCCGCCGACGGCGGGTACGGCGGTGACCTCGGTGGTCGTCCCGACCCCGGCTACCACCCGGACCCCGGCTACCACCCCGACCCCGGCTACCGTCCCGACTCCGGTCGTCTCCCGGAGCCCGGCTACCGTTCCGAGCCCGGCTACCGCTCCGAGCCCGGTCCCGCCCGGGAGTCCGGATACCGTCCCGACCCCGGTCGTCTCCCGGAGCCCGGGTACCGCGGCGAACCGGCCCGCCGGTCGGACCCCGGCTATCCGGCGGAACCCGCCCGTCGACCCGCCCCGCCCCCGTACCCCGACCGGACCCAGCAGGATCGGACGTACCGTTCGGACCAGGGTCGCCCGGACCAGGGTCGCCCGGAGCCGGTGGAGTCCCGGTACTCCGTGCTCGACAACGGCTACCGGCACGAGCCGCCGACGCCTGCGGCCCCGGAGTCCCGGTACGCGTTGCTGGACAACGGCTACCGGCAGCGGGCGTTCCCGCCTCCGGCACCGCCCTCACCCCCGGCACCGGCCCCGGAGATCGCGCCCGCGCCGCCTCCGGCCGTCCCGCCCCCGGCGGTTCCTCCGGCGGCTGTGCCTCCGCCCCGGTCGGACGGGCGGAGTTTCGCCGGCCCCCGCCTGGAGTGGCGTCAGCAGAGCGGCGAGAACGACGTGGACCGGGCCGTCGCCGTGCTCCGGCGTGAGCTGGGCACGCCCCGGGTGCTGGCGTTCGCCAACCCGAAGGGCGGGGTGCACAAGACGACAGCCACCGTCCTGGCCGCCGCCACGGTGGGCAGCGTACGCGGGCGGGGTGTGCTGGCCTGGGACGACAACGAACTGCGCGGCACCCTCGGGTTGCGCGCCGGCAGTGCCCGGCACGCGCGGACCATCAGGCACCTCATCACCGACCTGGCCCAGATCGAGATCCTTGAGGGCGGTGCCCTGCTGGAGCAGCTGGACGACTACCTCCGGCACGCCTCCGACGGCTCGTACGACGTCCTGGCGGGGGAGGAGAGCCCGCGATTCGCCCAACGGCTGGACAAGTACACCGTCCGTCGGGTGCTGGAGCTGCTGCGCCGGACCCACGACGTGGTCTGCGTGGACACCGGGAACAACGTGGAGAGCCCGAACTGGCGGACTGTCATGCAGGCGGCCGACCAACTGGTGGTGACCACCGTCCCCCGGGAGGACGCCGCGTTCAGCGCCGACTGGATGCTCGACCTGCTGCACGAGGTGGGCATGGGGGAGTTGGCGGACAACGCGGTGACCCTGATCTCCTGTCCCACCCCGGGGCGCTCCCAGTTGCAGACCGACCTGGAGAAGCACTTCGCCACCCGGACCCGGGCGGTGGCGGTGGTGCCGTACGACCCGGCGTTGGAGACCGGCTCGTCGATCGAGTACCACCAGCTCCAACCGGAGACCCGGCAGGCCTGGCTGCGGGCCACCTCGGTGATGCTCGAACCGTTCGCCCGCTGACCCCGCGCCACCTGAGAGGATCATCGGGTGAGCCCGGCTGCCTTCGACCCCGATCGTTCCCCCACCGACCACCCCCCGGCCGACGGCCGGACGCCGGTGACCGGACCGGGTGATCCGCCCGTCGCGGTGCCCTTCCCGACGGTCGGCGGACGTCCCGACCCCTACCCGGGTGAACCGCCCGTCGCGGCTGCCCCTCCGACGGTCGGTGGACCCCGCAACCCCTACCTGGACCTGGTACGGGTGCGCCTCGACGAGCCGCGCCTGCCCCTTCCCCGGATGCTGCGGCTGGTCGCGGCGGTGGTGCTGGGGCTGACGGCGTCGGGGGTGCCGCTGGGGCTGCTCTGGGTGCTGCTGGCGCCGGCCACGCCGGTGGTCAGAACCGCGCAGGGGGCGATCTACGCCTCCGCCCAGCCGGAACAGCCGGTCGCCGCGGACGGCTGGTTCAGTCTCCTCGCGCTCGGCCTCGGGATCCTCGCCGCCGGAGTGCTCTGGGTCCTGGTGCGGCCCCTGCGCGGCCCGGTCGGACTGCTGTCCCTGATCGTCGGCGGGCTGGGCAGCACCCTGGTGGCCTGGCAGCTCGGCCGCCGGATCGGCTGGTCGGAATACGAACGGCTGCTGGCCGACGCGCAGGTCGGGCAGACCTTCGAACGCCCGGTCGACCTGCGGGCCGGCGGCGTCGACCTGGTGTTCGGGGTCCTGCCGGTGCCCTACGGCAACATCCTCCTGGTGGCCTTCGGGGCGGCGGTGGCGTACACCCTGCTGGCCGGCTGGTCACGTTGGCCCTCGCTGCACCCCGAACCGGACCCGTACGAGCCGGGACCACCCGCGTTCGGTGACGAACCGGGTCCCTCCGTGTACGGCGGCCGACCGGGACCGGCAGTGCTCAGTTCGGAGTCGACGGGGAACCCAGCTCCCGCAGGGGCACCGGAACCGCCCGGACCTGACGCAGCAGCGCCGCCTCGCGGCTGAGCAGCCGCAGCTCGGCGCGGAGCCGGGCGGCGGTGTCGTCGATGGCGAGCAGCTCCTGCCGGTCGGCCACCGTCAACGCCGCCGTGGCCGCCACCAGGTGGGACAACACCGTCGGATCCTCCGGGAGCTGTTCGGAGAGCTCCTGGTCGTCGGCGCGGACCAGGGTCAGGTACTGCCGGAAGACCGAGATCACCCGGGTGGCGAGCAGGGCCGTCGACTCGTCGGGGTCGGTCGGCTCCGGCAGCCACTGCACCTCGGCGGTCAGGTACGGCGCGGACTCCGCGTCGACGTCGCCCACCCGGAACCGCCGACGTCCGACGGTGACCAGGTCGAACCCGCCGTCGGGCAACTCGGTGACCTGTCGCACCTCGGCGGTGCAGCCCACCTCGTGCAGGGTGACGTCGCCGGCACCGGGCACCGGCCTGCCGTCCGGCCCGGTCGGGGCGACCTCCCAGCCGGCCTGGATGGCCACCACGCCGAACTCACGCGGGGTGCCCTCGGGCAGCTCGACCAGGTGCCGGACCAGGGCACGGTAGCGTTCCTCGAAGATGTGCAGCGGCAGGACCAACCCGGGGAAGAGGACCGTCCCGAGCGGGAACACCGGCAGCCGCGCACTCACGTGTCGAGCCTAGCCCGCCCGACCGGTCCCGGCGTGGCCCGCCTCACGCATCCCGGGAAGCGGGCGGCGCGAGTGGCACGCCCCGCCGCGGCCTAGACTCGCAAGGGTGCTGACTCGGATCGACCTGCGCGGCGGTGTGCGTGACCCCCGCCGCCTGCTACCCCGTGCCCAGCTCGACGTCTCCCAGGCCGTCGAGCGGATCCGCCCCCTCGTCGAGGGGGTCCGGGACCATGGGTATCCGGCGGTCCGGGAGGCCAGCGAACGGTTCGACGGGATCTCCCCGCAGTGCCTGCGGGTCCCCGCCGAGGCGATCACCGCCGCCGAGGCGACCCTCGACCCGGACGTCCGGGCCGCCCTGCTGGAGTCCATCGCCCGGACCCGCAGGGTCCACGCCGACCAGCGCCGCACCGACCACACCACCCAGGTGGTCCCCGGCGGCACCGTCACCGAGCGGTGGCTGCCCGTCGACCGGGTCGGGCTGTACGTCCCCGGCGGGCTGGCGATGTACCCGTCGACGGTCGTGATGAACGTGGTGCCGGCCCAGGCGGCGGGGGTCCGGTCGCTGGTCGTGGCCAGCCCGCCCCAGCAGGAGAACGGCGGGCTGCCCGACGCCCGGGTGCTGGCCGCGTGCGCCCTGCTCGGCGTCGACGAGGTCTACGCCGTCGGCGGTGCCCACGCGGTGGCGATGCTGGCGTACGGCTGTGCCGTCGACGCCGACGCCACCGCGTACTGCGACCCGGTCGACCTGATCACCGGCCCGGGCAACATCTGGGTGACCGCTGCGAAGCGGCTGCTGCGCGGGGTGGTCGGCATCGACGCCGAGGCCGGGCCGACCGAGATCGCCATCCTCGCCGACGACACGGCCGACCCGGTGCACGTCGCAGCCGACCTGATCAGCCAGGCCGAGCACGACCCGCTCGCCGCCAGCGTCCTGGTCACCCCGTCCACGGCGCTCGCCGACGCGGTGGACCGGGAACTGGCCCGGCTGGTGCCGGCGACCAAGCACGCCGACCGGGTCGGCACCGCCCTGCGGGGGGAGCAGAGCGGGACGGTCCTCGTCGACGACCTGGAGGCCGGGCTGCGGGTGGTCGACGCGTACGCCGCCGAACACCTGGAGATCCAGACCGAGAACGCCCGGGAGTGGGCGCTGCGGGTACGCAACGCCGGGGCGATCTTCGTCGGTGCGTACGCGCCGGTCTCGCTCGGCGACTACTGCGCCGGCTCCAACCACGTCCTGCCCACCGGCGGCTGTGCCCGACACTCCTCGGGGCTGTCGGTGCAGTCCTTCCTGCGCGGCGTCCACCTGGTCGAGTACACCGAGGAGGCGCTCCGGGACGTGGCCCCGTACGTGCTCACCCTGGCGGGCGTCGAGGACCTCCCGGCCCACGGCCAGGCGGTGGCCGCCCGGTTCCCGGGAGGACTGTCGTGACCACCCTCGACGACCTGCCGATCCGCGACGACCTGCGGGGGCTGTCGCCGTACGGGGCACCCCAGCTGGACGTCTCGGTCCGGCTGAACACCAACGAGAACTCGTACCCCGTACCGGAGCCGGTGGTCGAGGCGATCGGCAAGGCGCTCGCCGCCGAGCTGCGTGACCTCAACAGGTACCCGGACCGGGACGCGGTGGCGCTCCGCGCCGACCTGGCCGACTACCTGGGACACGGGCTCACCGCCGACCAGGTGTGGGCGGCCAACGGCTCCAACGAGATCCAGCAGCAGCTGTTGCAGGTCTTCGCCGGTCCGGGGCGGACCGCCCTCGGGTTCGTCCCGGCGTACTCGATGCACCCGCTGCTGTCCCTGGGCACCGGGACCCGGTGGGTGCCGGCCCGACGCGGCGTCGACTTCGGGTTGACAGTGGACGAGGCGGTCGGCCAGCTCCGTGAGCACGCCCCGGACCTGGTCTTCCTCTGCTCGCCGAACAACCCCACCGGGACCGCCCTGGACCCTGCCGTGGTCCTCGCGGTGCTCGACGAGGCCCCGGGGATGGTGGTGGTCGACGAGGCGTACGCCGAGTTCGCCCGCGCCGGCACCGTCAGTGCCCTCGCTGTCCTCCCCGACCACCCCCGCCTGGTGGTGACCCGGACGATGAGCAAGGCGTTCGGGTTCGCCGGTGGACGCCTCGGCTACCTCGCCGCCGACCCGGCGGTGGTGGCTGCGGTCCAGCTGGTCCGGCTGCCGTACCACCTCTCCGCGCTCACCCAGGCTGCCGCCCGCGCGGCGCTGGCCCACCGGGACGTCCTGCTCGGCACCGTCGACGCGATCAAGGTCCAGCGGGACCGGATCGTCACCGAGCTGCGGGCCCTGGGGCACCGGGTGGCCGACAGCGACGCCAACTTCGTGCTCTTCTCGGTCGACGGCGACCAGCAGACGGCCTGGCAGACCCTGCTCGACGCCGGTGTCCTGGTCCGCGACGTGGGGCTGACCGGGTGGCTGCGGGTCACCGCCGGCACCCCCGCCGAGACCGACGCCTTCCTCACCGCCGTGCGCAGGCTGTGACGCACATGCCAGTCGAGAACCCCCAGTCACTATCGAAAGGCCAGCGATGAGCCGCACCGCGCGGGTGGAACGGAACACCACGGAGACCAAGGTGCTCGTCGAGATCGACCTCGACGGCACGGGTCGGGCCGAGATCGGCACCGGCGTGGGTTTCTACGACCACATGCTCAACCAGATCGCCCGGCACGGTGGCTTCGACCTGACCGTCCGCACCGACGGCGACCTGGAGATCGACGCCCACCACACGATCGAGGACACCGCGCTGGCCCTGGGTGCCGCCTTCGACCAGGCGCTGGGGGACAAGGCCGGCATCCGCCGGTACGGCTCGGCCACCGTCCCGATGGACGAGGTGCTGGTCCGGGCGGCGGTCGACCTCTCCGGTCGGCCGTACGTGGTGCACGACGAGCCGGCTCTCGCCCCGTACATCGGGTCGGTCTACCCGACCAGCATGACCCGCCACATCTGGGAGTCCTTCGGTCAGGCGGCCCGTCTGACCCTGCACGTGGACGTCCTCCGCGCCGCCCGCCCCGGTGGCAACCCGGACGCCCACCACGTGGTGGAGGCGCAGTTCAAGGCCGTCTCCCGCGCCCTGCGGGAGGCCACCGCCCTGGACCCCCGGTCCGCCGGGGCCATCCCCAGCACCAAGGGAACCCTGTAGCCCATGGACAAGGTGCTGCCGATGCTGTTGTTGGCGTTGGGTGGGGTGCTCGTGGGCGGGGCCTGGTCCCTGCACCGGCAGGGCGCTCCCCGCAGCGGTGTCGTCATCGCCGGGGTGCTCGCCGTCCTGGCCACCGCCGGCGGGGTCCTCTACCTCCTCCCGGGAGACGCGGCATGACCGAGCGGATCGTGGTGGTCGGTCCTCGTGACGGTGCCGGGCGTAGCGAGGTGACGGCATGAGCGAGCGCAGCGAGGGAATCGTGGTGGTTGGTCCTCGTGACGGTGCCGGGCGTAGCGAGGTGACGGCATGAGCGAGCGCAGCGAGGGAATCGTGGTGGTTGGTCCTCGTGACGGTGCCGAGCGCAGCGAGGTGACGGCATGAGTCGGGTGGTGGTGCTGGACTACGGGTCGGGCAACCTCCGCTCGGCCGAGCGGGCGTTGCAGCGGGCCGGGGCGCAGGTGACGGTGACCGACGACCTGTCGGCGGCGGCCGACGCCGACGGACTGGTCGTCCCCGGCGTCGGGGCGTACGCGGCCTGCATGGCCGGGATCCACGAGTTGGGTGCCGGGCCGGTGATCGCCGAGCGGGTCGCCGCCGGACGTCCGGTGCTCGGCATCTGCGTGGGCATGCAGGTGCTCTTCGAGCACGGTGACGAGCACGGGGTGGTGACCAAGGGGCTCGGGCTGCTCCCGGGGGCCGTCACGGCGCTGCCCGCCCGACGGCTGCCGCACATGGGCTGGAACTCCGTGGATCCGGCTCCGGGTTCGACGCTGTTCGCCGGCGTCGCGCCGGACGACCGGTTCTACTTCGTGCACTCGTACGGCGTGGTGGACCCCGGTCCGCTGCACGACTCGGGTGCCGCGGTGACCACCGCCGACCACGGGGTGCCCTTCGTGGCCGCGGTCGAGCGGGGTGCCCTGTCGGCGGCGCAGTTCCACCCGGAGAAGTCCGGGGACACCGGGGCGGCGTTGCTGCGAAACTGGCTGGGCACGCTGTGACCGGTGGATTCGTCGACGTCGTGGGCGTGATCGGCGGGTGAGCAAGGAACGGGCCCGGCTGCGGGCCGTCCGGGAGGCGCAACGGGACCGGGAACGGGCCGTACGCCGTCGACAGGTGGCCCGCCGGGAACGGCGACGGGCGCTGGTGCGGCGGCTCACTCCCCGGTGGCGGCGGCGTCGGACCGGTCGACTGCTGCGGCACACCCGACGTGAGCGGCTCACCATCGGCGCGTCGACCGGGCTCGCGGTGCTCGCGATCTGGGTGTTCGTCGGCCCGTTGGGGCTGCGCCTGGCGCTGATCGCGCTGCTGTTGCTCGTACTCCCGGCGATCGTGGTGATCGCTCTGGACCGTCGTACCTGAGAATCGTCGTACCCGAGAATCAAGGAGAAGAAGACCCGTGAGCCTCACCCTGTTGCCCGCCGTGGACGTCGCCGACGGCCAGGCCGTCCGGCTCGTGCAGGGCGCCGCCGGCAGCGAGACCACCTACGGCGACCCGCTGGAGGCCGCGCTGGCCTGGCAGCGTGACGGGGCGGAGTGGATCCACCTGGTCGACCTGGACGCCGCCTTCGGGCGGGGTTCCAACGCGGAGCTGCTGGCCGACGTGGTGGGCCGCCTCGACGTGGCGGTGGAGTTGTCCGGGGGGATCCGGGACGACGCCTCCCTGCGGGCGGCCCTGGCCACCGGTGCGGCCCGGGTCAACATCGGCACCGCCGCCCTGGAGGACCCCGAGTGGTGTGACCGGATCTGCGGCGAGTACGGCGACCGGGTGGCGATCGGACTGGACGTGCGGGGGCGTACCCTCTCGGCCCGGGGCTGGACCCGCGACGGCGGTGACCTGTACGAGGTGCTGGAGCGCCTGGACAAGGCCGGGGCCTCCCGGTACGTGGTCACCGACATCACCAAGGACGGCACGATGCGGGGGCCGAACCTGGACCTGCTGCGCGAGGTCTGCTCCCGGACCGACGCTCCGGTGATCGCCTCCGGTGGCGTCTCCACCCTCGACGACCTGCGGGCGCTCGCCACCCTGGAGCCGGTCGGGGTGGAGGGGGTCATCGCCGGCAAGGCCCTCTACGCAGGAGCCTTCACCGTCGCCGAAGCCCTGACCGTCCTGGCCCAGCCCTAACCCCCTGCCCTCCCCCCGCTCCCGCACCGTCCCTGTCGCCGTGTTGATCAAGGGGTTTGCGTCACTTCCGGCCGGATCCATGACACAAATCCCTTGATCAACGCAACGGGGCGGGGCGGTGGTCAGGGCCGCCCAGACCCGGGCCGGTGGGTGCGGGTAGTGGCGGGTGAAGTGCAGCACCGGCCCGGCGGGGCCGCTGGTGTCCAGTGTCACCTCGGTGCTCGTCATCTCTGCTCCGATCCGTCGGTGGTGTCGAGGTGGTGTCCGAGGTCGTCGAGGCGTCGGGTCCAGAACCGTCGGTACGGTTCGAGCCAGGTCTCCACCTCGCGGAGCCCTTCCGGCCGGAGTCGGTAACGCCGACTCTGCCGTTCCACGGTCTCGGTGACCAGCCCGGCCTCCCGTAGCACCCGTAGGTGTTTGGAGACGTTGGGCTGGGAGAGGCCGAGGGTGGCGGTCAGCTCCTTGACGACCAGCCCGTCCTCGGTACGCAGGGCGTCCAGGATCAGCCGTCGACTGGGCTCGGCGAGCACTGCGAAGAGGTCCGGCATCCCCTGAGTATGCCTGTGCAGTTATATGACCATCAAGTCATTCAAACTTGTGTTGTGCGCAATTCAATTGCGAGCTACCGTCGAGGCGTGACCGATCATCTGGTGTTGCGTCAGCAGGTCTGCTTCGCCCTCTACGCGGCGCAGCGGGCCCTGACCGACGTCTACCGGCCGATCCTCGACGAGTTCGGGCTGACCTACCCGCAGTACCTGGTCCTCCTGGTGCTGTGGGAGCACGCCGACGGTGTCGAGGCGGACGGCCCGACGGTCTCCGAACTCGGCGCGGCGCTGCGCCTGGACTCCGGCACCCTCTCCCCGCTGCTCAAGCGGCTGGAGGCGGCGGGGCTGGTGGTCCGGCGGCGCAGCGTCCGGGACGAACGGCGGGTCACCGTCCGACTCAGCGACACCGGCCGGGGGCTGCGCGAACAGATGTGCGCCGTGCCCCTGCGGGTGGCCCTCGCCACCGGCCTCACCGAGGCCGAGCTGGTCGGGCTGCGCGACACCCTCAACCGGGTCACGAACACCATCCACCAAGCGAAGGAGCAGTGACGATGCAGGTCCTCTACACCGCCTCCGCACAGGCCACCGGTGACGGCCGGGACGGCCGGGTCCGCACCTCCGACGGCACCGTCGACCTCGACCTCGCCGTACCCAAGGAGATGGGGGGCGCCGGTGACGCCGCCAACCCCGAGCAGCTCTTCGCCGCCGGTTACGCCGCGTGCTTCCACTCGGCGCTGCGCCTGGTCGCCCGGCGGTCCCGGGTCGACGTCACCGGCTCGGTGGTCGAGGCCGAGGTGGGGATCGGCCCCAACGGCAGCGGCGGGTTCGGGCTGGCCGTCACCCTCCTGGTCGACCTGCCGGCCGTCGAGCGGGCCGCCGCCGAGCAACTCGTCGAGCAGGCCCATCAGGTCTGCCCGTACTCCAACGCCACCCGGGGCAACGTGGACACCACCCTGACCGTCCGCGCCGCCGCCTGAGCCGGCCGACCGTCCGACGACCCGAGAGGTAGGCCGCATGACGAGCGTCAACCGTGAGATCCATCTCGCCTCCCGACCCACCGGGTGGCCCACCGCCGAGAACTTCCGGCTGGTGGAGACCCCGGTACCCACCCCGGGGCCGGGGCAGATCCTGGTCCGCAACCGGTACGTCTCCGTCGACCCGTACATGCGGGGGCGGATGAACGACACGAAGTCCTACGTACCTCCCTTCGCCCTCGACGCCCCCCTCGACGGCGGCGCGGTCGGGGAGGTGGTGGCCACCGAGGCCGAGGGGTTCGCCGTCGGGGACCACGTCCTGCACGGCCTGGGGTGGCGGGAGTACGCCCTGCTCGACGCGAAGGCCGCGCGTCCGGTCGATCCGGACCTGGCTCCGCTGGCCGGTTACCTGTCGGTGCTGGGGATGACCGGGCTGACCGCGTACGCCGGGCTGTTGGAGGTGGCCGGGATGAAGCCCGGGGAGACGGTCTTCGTCTCCGCCGCCGCCGGTGCGGTGGGCAGCCTGGTGGGGCAGATCGCCCGGCTCCGGGGGGCCGGACGGGTGATCGGCAGCGCCGGGTCCCCGGCGAAGGTCGACCGGTTGCGGGACCTCGGCTTCGACGCCGCCTTCGACTACCACGACGCCCCGGTGGCCGAGGCGCTGTCCGAGGCCGCCCCGAACGGCATCGACGTGTACTTCGACAACGTCGGTGGCGACCACCTGGAGGCGGCCATCGGGGCGATGCGCCCCCACGGGCGGGTGGCCGTCTGCGGGATGATCGCCCAGTACAACGCCGTCGATCCGCCGGCCGCCCCGCGCAACCTGGCCCAGGTCATCGGCAAGCGGCTCACCCTGCGGGGGTTCCTGGTCTCCGACCACGGACACCTGCGGGACCGGTTTGTCGAGGAGGTGGCCGGCTGGTTGCGGGAGGGCCGGATCTCCCAGGACGAGACGGTCGTCGAGGGCCTGGAGCGGGCACCGGAGGCGTTCCTCGGTCTGTTGCGTGGGGAGAACCTGGGCAAGATGCTGGTCCGGGTGTGAGCCGCCGCCCCCGCTCGCCGTCGGGTGGGCGGGGGCGTCCCACGCCGCCGCCGGTGAGTGTCACGGTGCCGGACCCCGCGTCCGGGGCGGACGGCGGGCCGGAGGCGGTCGGGTACGCAGGAGATAGGCTCGGGGCATGACGGTGGCGGTACGGGTGATCCCCTGTCTCGACGTGGACGCGGGGCGGGTGGTCAAGGGGGTCAACTTCCTCGACCTGCGCGACGCCGGTGACCCGGTGGAGTTGGCTGCGGCGTACGACAGGGCGGGCGCCGACGAGTTGACCTTCCTGGACGTCACCGCCTCCTCCAGTGACCGGGGGACCATGCTCGACGTGGTCCGGCGTACCGCCGAGTCGGTCTTCATCCCGCTCACCGTCGGCGGCGGGGTACGCCAGGTCGCCGACGTCGACACGCTGCTGCGGGCGGGGGCGGACAAGGTCGGGGTGAACACCGCGGCGATCGCCCGCCCGGAGTTGATCGCCGAGATCGCCGACCGGTTCGGCCGTCAGGTGCTGGTGCTCTCGCTCGACGTCCGGCGGGCCCCGGCGGGTACCACCGAGAGCGGGTTCGAGGTCACCACGCACGGCGGCCGTCGCGGCACCGGGATCGACGCGGTGCAGTGGGCGCGGCGCGGCGCGGAGCTGGGGGCGGGGGAGCTCCTGCTCAACTCCATGGACGCCGACGGCACCAAGGCCGGGTTCGACCTGACGTTGATCGGGGCGGTCCGGGAGGTGGTGGAGGTGCCGGTGGTGGCCAGCGGCGGTGCCGGTGAGGTGGCGCACTTCCCGCCCGCGGTGGGGGCCGGTGCGGACGCCGTCCTGGCGGCGAGCGTCTTCCACTTCGGCGAACTGACCGTCTCGCAGGTCAAGGACGCCCTGCGGGGGGCGGGCCACCCGGTCCGCTGACCCGACCGGTACGCCGCTGCGCGACCTGCCGTCGGTCGGTCAGTTCCGTCGGGTGTGCCCCTCGGGGGAGCGTCGGGGTGCCGGGATGGACCTGACGTAGTACTCCTGCACGGCAGCCGCGTGTTCCTCCTCGTGGAGGCTCCACTCGGCCGCGCCGGGGGCACGTCGTCGGCTCAGCACCCCCTGCATCGTGTCGACAGTGGTGCCCAGCCCGGAGCTGGGCCTGGTCCGCCAGAGCTGCTCGCCGTCGGTGGTGATCCGGAACCAGCCGTCGGTGACGCTGACCAGACCGGCCCCGACGAGTCGTCGGACCGCGTCCTCCACCTCGTGCCGTTCGGGGATGGCCTGGTTGAGGTGGTCCGCAGTGGACAGCACGTCGGTCAGGCGTACCCCCTCAGGGCGCCGGGTGGAGGCGGCCCGCCGGTGCCGTCCGGCACCGCTGGCGATCACCAGTGAGACGAAGATCCACGCGTCGCTCCACCGCCATCCGTTCTCCCCCATGCCCCAGATGATGCCCGTCCTCGGCGGCCGAGGAAACACCGTCTTTCGGCCAGTCTGGTCCGGGCAGGTCAGCGGGGGTGGAGGTGGAGGAATGCGGTTACTGACGGTCAGCCAATGTCGGCTCCGGGCGACGGGGCGGCTCGGGGGCGGCCGGCAGGGCCACCGTGAACATCGGGATGAAGACCTGGGCCAGGGGACCGATCGCGAGGGCGTACGCGACGGTGCCGAGGCCGACGGTCCCGCCGAGCAGCCACCCCACGGCCAGGGCGGTGCCCTCGATCACGGTGCGGACCAGCCGCAGCGACCGCCCGGGGTGCCGGGCCACGTATCCGGTCATCAGGCCGTCGCGGGGCCCCGGTCCGAACCGGGCGCCGATGTAGAGCCCGGTGGCCACCCCGTTGCCGACGATGCCCGCCACCAGGAGGGCGATCCGGCCCGGCAGGTTCCCCGGGGTCGGCAGCACGGTCAGGACGAGGTCGACGACCACCCCGATCACCAGGACGTTGCTGACAGTGCCGAGGCCGGGGCGCAGCCGCAGCGGGATCCAGAGCAGCAGGACGGCGATCCCGGTGACGATGGTGGCGACGCCGATGGAGACCCCGGTGAGCCGGGACAGCCCCTGGTGGAAGACGTCCCACGGGTTCAGGCCGAGATCCGAGCGGAGCATCATGGCCATGCTCGTCCCGTACAGGGCCAGCCCCAGGTAGAGCTGGGTGAAACGCCGCACCGGGCGGTACCGGAGATTGCCACTTGCTGACATGCATGCCACTCTAGGGTCCAATTCGTGGGAAGAAAGAGCCAATACCGGAGGGGTGGCGGGTGACGAGTCAGGTCCGAGGAAGCCAATTGGCTCGCCTGCTGGGTCAGTGGCACGCCCTGCCCGGCCGTCGGCGCAGCCCCGACTACGCCGCCCTGGCCGCCGCCGTCCGGGGGCTGCTCGCCGACGGTCGGCTGCCCCTCGGGGTACGCCTGCCCGCCGAACGGGAACTCGCCGAGGCGCTGCAGATCAGCCGTACCACCGTCAGCGCCGCCTACCGGCAGTTGCGCGAGACCGGGCACCTGGCCAGCCGACGCGGCGCGGGTAGCTGGACGATGCTGCCCGGCACCCACCGGGTGGCCACCTCCGGGCTCTGGGCCCCGCTCGACGACCGGGACATGATCGACCTCGGGATCGCCGCCCTGGCCGCCCCGCCGGAGCTGGTACCGGCGGCCCGGGCCGCCGCCGAGGACCTGCCCCGGTACCTCGGGGGTGCGGGCTACCACCCGACCGGCATCATCGAGCTGCGGGAGGCGGTGGCCCAGGGGTACACCGACCGGGGACTGCCCACCCAGGCCGAGCAGATCATGGTCACCAGCGGCACCCAGCACGCCCTGGACCTGGTGCTGCGGCTGATGCTCCCGCCGGGTGGCGGGGCGTTGGTCGAGTCGCCGACCTACCCGAACGGGCTGGCGGCGTTGGCGGCCCGGCGGGCCCGGATCGCCACCCACGGACTGGCCGCCGACGAGGTCGGCTGGGACGGCGAACTCCTGCTGGGCAGCCTCCGGCAGAGCCGACCGAAACTGGCCTACCTGATCCCCGAGTTCCACAACCCGACAGGTCACCTGATGGCGGCCGACCTCCGGGAGAAGCTCGTCGCCACCGCCCACACCGCCGGCACCGACCTGATCATCGACGAGTCGTTCGTGGACCTCCCCCTGGACCGTACGGTGCTGCCGCCGCCCACCGCCGCCTTCGACAGGCACGCCCGGGTGATCACCATCGGTGGGATGAGCAAGCCGTACTGGGGCGGGCTGCGCATCGGGTGGATCCGGGCCTCCGCTCCGCTGGTGCAGCGGCTGGCCGCCGTCCGGGTCGGGATGGACATGTCCAGTCCGGTGCTGGACCAGCTCGTCGCGGTCCACCTGCTGGCTGTCGGCCCGACCATCGTGGCCGCCCGTCGACGCCAGCTCACCGCGCAGCGCGACGTCCTCATCGAGGCGTTGGCCGAGCAGCTGCCCGAGTGGCGGGTGACGGTGCCGCGCGGCGGGGTCACCCTCTGGGCCGAACTGGACGGCCCGGTCTCCAGCGCCCTGGCCCGGGCGGCCGAGGACGTGGGCGTACGCCTGGCCCCCGGCCCCCGGTTCGGGCTGGACGGGACGTTGGAGCGTTTCCTGCGGCTGCCGTTCACCCTGCCCCCCGCCGAGCTGGTGGAGGCGGTCGGCCGGATCGCCGCGGTCCGCTACGACCTGGACCGGGCCACCGCCTCCCGGTGGCGTGACCCGGTGGTCATCGCCTGACGGGGGCCGGTCCACCCGATCCGCTCCGGGCCACCCGCCTCGGCTGACAGACTGCCCGGGTGGGCACAGCGGCCGGGTTCGTGCCGGTCAGGTGGAGCGCGCCGGGCTCGCGGGTCACCCGACTGGAGCTCTTCTACGACCTGGTCTTCGTCTTCGCCTTCCTCAACGTCACCTCGCTGACCGGCTACCACCCCAGCGCCGCCAACGTGTACCGGTGCCTGCTGGTCCTCGGGCTGCTGTGGTGGTGCTGGACCGGGTTCGCCGGGCTCGGCAACATCGTCCGGGCCGACCGGGGGATCCTGCCGGTGGTCGGGTTCGTCACCATCGCCGCGACCTTCCTGCTGGCGTTGAGCGTCCCGGGGGCGTTCCAGGACCGACCGGGCGGACTCAACGGTCCGCTGGTCTTCGCCACCTGCTACTTCCTGGTCCGGGTCTGTCAGCTGTCGGTGTTCGGGTGGGTGGCCCGGGGCGACCCGGCCCGGCTGCGGCGCTGGGCGGTGCTCGCCGGGCTGCCGGTGGTGGCGGCGGCCCTGCTCGTGGCCGCCGCCCTGGTGCCACCCCGGATCGCCCACGGTACGGCCGCCACCACCCTGCAACTGGCCCTCTGGACCGGGGCGCTCCTGCTGGAGTACGGCGCAGGGGTGCGGATCGGGCGGTCGTACTGGGAGGTGGTCTCCGCCGGACACTGGGCGGAACGCCACGCCCTGATGGTGCTGATCGCGCTCGGCGAGTCGATCATCGCCTTGGGGCTCGGGCAACGGTTCCTCGCCGGCATGCTGCCGCTGACCTGGCCGGTGGTGACGGCGGCGGTGACCGGCATCCTGGTCGCCGCGTCGCTCTGGTGGGCGTACTTCGACACCCTGGCCCTCGTCCTGGAACAGGCGCTGCACCGGGCGCGCGACCCGCAGGTGCGGATCGGGCTGGCCCGCGACGTCTACACCTTCGGGCACCTGCCGATCGTCGCCGGGATCATCCTGTTCGCCCTGGGCAGCAAGGACCTTCTGGTGGAGGCGGCCGACCCGTCCGGGCCTCCGTGGGGGGAGCCGCTCGGCGGGTTCTGGATCGCCGTCCTGTACGGCGGGGTCGGCCTGTACCTGCTCGCCCTGGTCGGGTGCAGCCTGCGGGCGGTACGGGTGCTGCGGTGGCGTTCGGTGGTGGCGGTGATCCTGCTGGTCCTGCTCGCCCCGCTGGCCGGGCAGGTGGCGGCCCTGCACGCCCTGGTGCTGCTGGCGTTGGTCTGTGTGGGGCTCGTCATCGCGGGGACCACCGGGGAGGGGACCCGTCGGCACCGGATCCGGCAGGTGGCGTTGGAGGAGCAGCAGGCGGCCGAGGTCGAGGCGAGCCGTTGGCGACGCGAGCACCTGTGACCGGCGACGGTCCTGCACCACCCATCGGTGGGTCGGCCGGATCCGGTTCGCACCGGACCCGGCCGCACGTCCACTACCGGTGCGGATCAGAGCTCGGCGAGGCTGCCCTCGTACATGGTGTCGATCTCCTTGGCGAAGTTGCTCTCCACCCCGCGCCGCTTGATCTTCAACGACGGGGTGATCTCCCCGTCCTCGATGGTGAGGTCCCGGGGGAGGATGGTGACCTTCTTGATGGTCTCCCACCGGTTGAGCTTGGTGTTGAGCTCCGCGACGTACTCCTCGACCATCGCCTTCGCCTGCGGCGAGGTGACGATCTCGGCGTACGGGCGGCCCTCCAGCGGGCCACCGGCAGCCCACCCGGCGATCGCGTCCGGGTCCAGGCTGACCAGCATCGTGCAGTAGTTGCGGGCCTGCCCGATCACCACGGCCTGCGAGGTGTAGGGGCAGACCGCCTTGAACAACCCCTCGATGTGCGACGGGGCGACGTACTTCCCGCCGGAGGTCTTGACCAGGTCCTTCTTCCGGTCGGTGATCCGCAGGTAGCCGTCGGGGTCGAGGCTGCCGATGTCCCCGGTACGGAAGAACCCGTCCTCGGTGAAGGAGGCGGCGGTCTCCTCGGGAAGGTTGTGGTAGCCCCGCATCACCGGTCGGCCCCGCAGCAGCACCTCGCCGTCGGCGTCGATGCGGCACTCCAGGTCGCCCATCGCCGGACCGACGGTGCCGATGCGCTGCTGACCGGGACGGTTGACGAAGTTGCCGGCGCTGGTCTCGGTGAGCCCGTACCCCTCGGAGATGGGCAGGTTGGCGGCGGCGAAGAAGGTGGCGATCTCCGGGCTGAGCGGCGCCGCGCCGGAGACCAGGACCCGGATCCGTCCGCCGAGGCGGGCCTGGAGCTTGCTGAACACCAGCTTCTCGGCGACGGCGTACTTCAGTCGCAGACCGGTGGGCATCGGCTTGCCGGCCTGCTCCAGGGCGACCTTCTCCTTGCCGACCGCCACTCCCCAGGCGAAGATCTTGGCCTTGGCCCCACCGGCGCCCTGGGCGGTGGTGACGGCCTTGTTGTAGACCTTCTCGAAGACCCGGGGGGCACCGCACATCAGCGTCGGACGGATCACGCCGAGCAGGTCGACGAGCTTCTCGACCCGCCCGTCGACGTAGGTGGGCACCCCGACGTGGATCCCCCCGCAGAGCAGGGTCTTGCCGAACGAGTGGGACAGCGGCAGCCACAGGTAGTGCAGGTCGTCGGCGACGAGCAGGCCGGTGTCGGCCTGGACGACCGCCTCCCAGCACCAGCCGCCGTGCAGCAGCTCGACGCCCTTGGGGCGGCCCGTGGTGCCCGAGGTGTAGATCAGGGTGGCCAGGTGCTCGGGGCCGATCCCGGCGATGATCCGGTCCACCAGGTCCGGGTCTGCGGCGAGCGCCCGGGTGCCCTGCTCCTCCAGGTCGGCGAGGGTGAGCTGCGGTACCGTCGCCGCCGGGTCGGGGGTCCCGTCGAAGAGCACCACGTGGGTCAGGGCCGGCAGGTCCCGTCCGGCGATCTTCGCCGCCTGGTCCGGGTTCTCGGCGAACACGATCGAGGAGGCGGAGTCGGCGACGATGAACGTCGCGTCGTCGGGCTCGGTGGTCGGGTAGACGGTGGTGGTGGCCGCCCCGGCGCACATGATGCCGAGGTCGGCGAGGACCCACTCCAGGCGGGTGCCGGCCAGGATGGCCACCGGCTGTTCGGTGCCGACGCCGAGGCCGTGCAGGCCGGCGGCGATCGCCTTGGCCCGCCGAGCCACCTCGTTCCAGGTCAACCAGACCGGCCCCGACCCGTCGGCTGCCGGGTGGGCGTAGGCGTGGCGTTCACCGGTCGCGGCCACGCGCTTGAGGAACATATCGGGAATGGAACGGTACGGTACATCGAGAGTCATCGCTTCGGCCGCCTTCGGGGGTGGAGGCGTGACGGGGGTCACGTCATGTGCGGTGACCGAAAGGGTATTGCGTGACCACGGAATCAGCCAGTCCTGAGCAGGTTCAGGCCGGTCCCGGCAGGGGCCTGCACGACCGTCGGCGGCGGCTCCCGTCAGAATCCCAGGGACGCGGTACGCAGTCGCCCGGCCGCCTCCGGGTCACCGTCGACCTCCACCCGGGACACCCGTTGACGGCCGGAGAAGAAGATCACCAGTTCGCCCGGCGTACCCACCACCTCCACCGGCTCCCCACCGCCCCCGGCCTCGACCTTTCCGTGCCCCGGGGCACGGATGGTCAGCGCGGCGGGGAAGTTTCGCAGTGCGAGCCGGGCCATCGGGGACACCCGCCGCCAGAGCGCCCCCTCCAGACCGGTCGGGAGGTCACGCGGCTCCCACCGCGGCCCGCCCCGGCGGACGTCCTCGTGGTGGATGAAGAACTCCATCGTGTTCGTCACCTCGTCGACCAACGGGTTGCTGACCGGGCTCCACACCGGCGGGCGACGCACCTGGTCGACCAGGGCGGCCCAGTCACCGGCGGCGATCCGTCGGCGCACCCGTTCGCCGTACCCCCGCAGCGGCGGCAGCAGGATCCCGGCCGCCGCGTCCGGACGGCGCTCCCGGACCACCAGGTGCGCGGCGAGGTCCCGGGTCACCCATCCCTCGTTGACCGTCGGCGCGTCGGGACCGACCTCGATCATCAGCTGGGCGAGTGCGGCGCGTTCCGTACGGGCATACCGGGGCATGCCTCGATCGTAGGCCCCCGGACGGTCCACGGCGCGCCGACGAGGCATCGGGCCACCCCCGTCCGGTGGACGGCGCCGGACGCGGTGGCCGCCCGGGTGCACCTGGCGGTGGGCGTCGTCGGGGACGTGGTCGCGGGGGATCGACGGCGCGGCGGGTCGACACGGTCCCCGGCACCCCACCCGGTGGCCGTCCGGGGTGACGGCGGACATATCCCGGGCGGTCGGCGCGGCCGCGCCGCAGCGGTAAGGATGAGGGAAGTACGGGGAACTCACGACGGGGGCGGACGTGGCGAGTAGGACGAGTCGGGACGTACTCCTGCGCGGGCTGAGGGTGCTCGGCCTGGCCATCCGGGAGCAGCCTCGGATCTTCGCGGTGGCGGTCGCCGGCAGCGTGCTGTTCGGGGCCATGGTGATCGCCAGCGCGTTCGTGGTCGGGGCGGTGGTCGGTGACGTGGTGGTCCCCGCGGTCGCCGAGGGATCGGTCGGGGTCGGGGTCCTGGCACTGGCGGCGGCGGCCCTGTTCGGGCTGAGCGTGCTGCGGGTGGTGGGGATCTTCGGTCGCCGACTCGGTGCCGGGTTCATGCAGTTCCGGCTCCAGGCCGCGTACCGCCGCCGGGTGACCCGGCGCTACCTCGACCTGCCGTTGTCCTGGCACCACCGCAACTCCACCGGAACGCTGCTGTCGAACGCCAACTCCGATGTGGAGGCGGCCTGGTACCCGATCGCACCCCTGCCCTTCGCCGTCGGCACGCTGGTGATGCTCGTCGGCGCGATCGTCTCGCTCTTCGTCACCGACTGGGCGCTGGCCCTGGTCGGGTTGGCGGTCTTCCCGGCCCTGTTCACCCTCAACGTGGTCTACTCCCGCCGGATGGCCCCCCGACAGCAGCGGGCCCAACGGCTGCGGGCCGAGGTCTCCGGCATCGCCCACGAGAGCTTCGACGGCGCCCTGGTGGTCAAGACGATGGGCCGGGAGGCGCAGGAGACCGACAGGTTCGCCGCCCGTGCCGGTGAACTCCGCGACGCCCTGATCTCGGTAGGCCGACTGCGCGGGTTCTTCGACCCGATGTTGGAGGCGCTGCCCAGCCTCGGCACCCTGGCCGTGCTGGTGGTCGGCACCGTCCGGCTGCGCCAGGACGCGATCTCCGTGGCCGAACTGGTCAGCGTGGCGTTCCTGTTCACGGTGCTGGCCTTCCCGGTGCGGGCCGTCGGCTGGGTGCTGGCCGAGCTGCCGCGCAGCGTCGCCGGGTGGGACCGGGTCCGTCGGGTCCTCGACGCCACCGGCGGGATGCCCTACGGCGACCGGACCCTGGACCCCCCGGCGGGCACCGCACCCCCGCCGGTCACCCTCACCTTCACCGACGTGCACTTCGGGTACGAGCCGGCCGAGGCGCACCGCCCCGGCGTCCAGGTGCTCGGCGAGGTCGGGTTCACGGTGCCGGCCGGGCGGACCGTGGCCCTGGTCGGGCCGACCGGTTCGGGCAAGTCCACGATCACCTCGCTGGCGGTCCGGCTGGTCGACCCCGATCAGGGGACCGTCGCCCTGGACGGGGTGGACGTCCGGGGGCTGACCTCGGAGTCGCTGGCCCGGACCGTCGCGCTGGTGGCGCAGGTGCCCTTCGTCTTCGACGACACCGTCCGGGCCAACGTCGCCCTGGACCGGCCCGGGATCACCGACGACGAGGTCTGGGCGGCGCTGCGGCTGGCCGAGGCGGACGGGTTCGTCGCGGCCCTGCCCGACGGGCTGGACACCATGGTCGGGGAGCGGGGCACGTCGCTCTCCGGTGGGCAGCGGCAGCGGTTGACCCTGGCCCGGGCGCTGGCCGGCCGTCCCCGCCTGCTGGTCCTCGACGACGCGACGAGCGCCGTCGACCCCCGGGTCGAGGCGGCCATCCTGGCCGGGCTGCGCGCCGGCGGTCCCCGGTCCCCGGCCACCTCGATCCTGGTGGTGGCGTACCGGCGGGCCACCATCGCCCTCGCCGACGAGGTGATCTACATCGAACAGGGTCGGGTCGTTGCCCGAGGCACCCACTCCGAGCTGCTGGCCACCGTCGGCGGGTACGCCGACCTGGTCACCGCGTACGAGCAGGCCGAGGCGGAGGGTGCCCCGGCCGAGGGGGACCCCCCGACACCCCGGCCGTACGACCCGGTGGCCCCGTTGAGCACCGGACTGGAAGTGGAGGTGGACCGGTGAGCGCGACGACGACCACCCCGGGTCGGGAGGTCCCGCCGGAGACCGAGTCGACCTGGCGGACCCTGCGCCGGGGGCTGGCCCTCTCCCCGGAGCTGCGGGTCGGGTTGGCCGCGACGCTGGCCCTGGCGTTGGTCTACATGGTCGGCCGGGTGGCCGTCCCGATCGCCGTCCAGCAGGGCATCGACAGGGGGCTGGCCGCCCCCGGCGGCCCGGACCTGAACGTGGTGGCCACCATCGTGCTGCTCACCGCCGCCGTGCTGGTGGTGACCACCGCCTGCGGGTACCTGATGATGCGTCGGCTCTTCGTGGTCAGCGAGACGGCGCTGGCCAACGTCCGGACCAGGGCGTTCCGGCACGTCCACGACCTGTCCATGCTGCACCAGCAGTCCGAGCGGCGCGGATCCCTGGTCAGCCGGGTCACCAGCGACGTCGACCAGATCACCCAGTTCCTCCAGTGGGGCGGGGTGATCCTGATCGTCAACCTCGGTCAGCTGGTGGTCACCACGGCGGTGATGCTGGCGTACTCCTGGCAGTTGACCCTCGTGGTGTTCGCCGCCTTCGGGCCGGCGGTGCTGATAATCCGGGTCCTCCAGCAGCGCCTCGGCGCCGCGTACGGGGTGGTCCGGCAGCGGATGGGCAACCTGCTGGCCGCGATCGGCGAGAGCGTGGTCGGCGCGGCGGTGATCCGGGCGTACGGCATCTCGGGGCGGACCGCCGGTCGGCTCGACGAGGCCATCGACGGCCAGCGTCGCGCCCAGCAGAAGGCCATCCGGATCAGCGTCCTGGGCAGCTCGGTCGGGGAACTGGCGGCCGGGTTGGCCCTGGCGTCGGTGGTGGTCCTCGGGGTGACCCTGGGGGCGGGCGGCGACCTGTCGGTGGGGCAGATCACCGCGTTCCTGTTCCTGGTGACGCTCTTCATCCAGCCGGTGCAGATCGCCACCGAGGTGCTCAACGAGGCACAGAACGCGATCGCCGGGTGGCGGCGGGTGTTGGACGTGCTGGACGTCACCCCGGACGTGGCGGACCCGGGGGAGCAGGGTCGGGACCTGCCGTCCGGTCCGCTCGACGTCCGGTTCGCCGGGGTCTCGTTCGCCTATCCGGGTGGGGCGCCGGTGTTGCACGACGTGGAGGTGGAGATCGCGGCGAAGAGCCGGGTGGCGGTGGTCGGGGAGACCGGCAGCGGCAAGACGACCTTCGCCAAACTGCTCACCCGGCTGATGGATCCGACCGCCGGGGAGGTGCTGCTGTCCGGGGTGCCGCTGCGACAGGTGCGGTTCCCCTCGCTGCGGTCGCGGGTGGTGATGGTCCCGCAGGACGGCTTCCTGTTCGACGCGACCGTGGGGGAGAACATCCGGTTCGCCCGACCGGACCTGACCGACGAGCAGATCACCGCCGCCTGTTCGGAGTTGGGGTTGGCGGACTGGCTCGACGGGCTCCCGGCGGGGCTGGACACCCCGGTCGGCGAGCGGGGGGAGGCGTTGAGCGTGGGGGAGCGGCAGCTGGTCGCGCTGGCCCGCGCGTACGTCGCCGACCCGGATCTGCTGGTGCTCGACGAGGCGACGAGTGCGGTGGATCCGGCCACCGAGGTCCGTCTGCAACGGACCCTGGACGCGGTGACCCGGGGGCGGACGACGTTGGCGATCGCGCACCGGCTCTCCACCGCGCAGGCGGCCGACGAGGTGATCGTGGTGGACCGGGGGCGGATCGTGCAGCGCGGCCCGCACGACGAGTTGGTGGCCGAGTCGGGTTCGGTCTACGCCCAGCTCTTCGCCTCCTGGTTGGAGCAGACCCGGTGACCGGGTCGTCGGGTGGGGCGCGGTCGGGGCTGCAGCGCGGCCCCGGCGTCGTCGTCCACCGGCTCGTCGGTCGAGGGCAGGAGTCCGGGGCGGACGGAACGTGGACGTGGACGGGGTCGGTGCCCTAGGGTGCGAGTTAGGTAAGCCTAACCTGATTCGGAGGTGCGCGTGCGCCCCAACCCCGCCGAAGTCGTCCGTACGTTGATGGCCGGTCGGCTCCCCGGCCTCGCCCACGTCGCGCACCGCCCCGGTCCGCACCCCGTCCGGCACGTCACCGACCCCGAGGGACGGATGCTGCTGCTGGTGCCGGTGGCCGGCGACCTGGCCGTCGCGCTGGAACCCGGCCCGGCCGGCGACGTCGCTGTCGTCCTGGACGTCCTCGACCTGCCGCCGACCGCCGGGGCCCCCACCCTCGGCCGGGCCTGGGTCTCCGGCTGGGCCACCCGCCTCGACGGCGACGACCGGCTGCTCGCCGCCCTCGACTTCGCAGACACCCTGCCGACCGGGGACCTGCTCGACCTCGGCACCGCGTTCCAGCTCCACCGCTTCGAGGTGGCCGAGGCCCGACTCGAACGCGGCGGCACCGTCCTGCGCATCGACCCCCAGGAGTACGCCGAGGCCGAGCCCGATCCGGTCCACCAGGTCGAGGAGCAGGTCCTCGCCGACCTGGCCGGCCACCACGCCGGGGAGGTCACCGAGTACGTCCGCCGACTGCTCGACCCGAAGCCGCTGACCGGACCGGTCCGGCCGCTGCGGATCGACAGGTACGGCCTGGTCGTCGCGTACGGCCCGCTCGGCGGACGGCACCGGGTCCGGCTCACCTTCCCGCACCCCGTCGGCCACCCCGACGACCTCGCCCGCGCCCTGCACCCGGTGCTCTGCCGGGCCCGGGCCGCCGTCCGGACCCCCGACTGACAGGGTGGACCGGGGCGGGTCCGGGCCGGGTGGCCGGGGGTCGGGGCCGGTGCGGGACAATCTGTCACTGTGCCCGCACCTGACGCGCCGGCCACCGGCGCCCACCCCAGCCCCACCGGTCCGACACCGGGCGAGGCGGCCCACCCGTCCCGCCTCGACCCGGCCGTCGCGGCCCGCCTCAAGCGCGACTCGGACGGCCTGGTCGCCGCCGTGGTCCGGCAGTACGACACCGGCGAGGTGCTGATGGTCGGCTGGATGGACGACGAGGCCCTGCACCGCACCCTGACCACCGGCCGGGCCACCTACTGGTCGCGCAGCCGCCGGGAGTACTGGGTCAAGGGCGACACCTCCGGGCACCACCAGTACGTCCACTCGGTGGCCCTGGACTGCGACGGCGACGCGCTGCTGGTCAGCGTGGACCAGGTCGGGGTGGCCTGTCACACCGGCGAGCGGACCTGCTTCCACACCGACCTGCCGGTCACCGGGAACCCGCAGCGGGAGGCCGGCTCATGACCGACGGCACCGTCAGCCCAGACCTGGACGCCTTCGTCGACCTGGCCGCGCGGTGGCGGGTCGTCCCGGTGGTCCGTCGGCTGCTCGCCGACGCCGAGACCCCCGTCGGCGTCTACCGCAAACTCGCCGGTGGGCCGGGGACCTTCCTGCTGGAGTCCGCCGAGCAGGGCACCGGGACGGCGGGGCTGTCCTGGTCCCGGTACTCCTTCATCGGGGTCCGCAGCAGCGCCACCCTCACCGAACGCGACGGCCGGGCGGCCTGGACCGGTCAGCCCCCCGCCGGGCTGCCCACCGACGGCGACCCGGTGGCGGTGCTCCGGGCCACCGTCGACGCGCTGGCCGGACCCCCACCGGACCCGGACAGCGGGTTGCCGCCACTGACCGGCGGCATGGTCGGCTACCTGGCGTACGACTTCGTCAGGCGCTTCGAGCGGCTGCCCGCCCAGAACCCGGACGACCTGGGCGTACCGGAGATCGGCCTGATGCTCGCCACCGACCTGGTGGTGCTCGACCACTACGAGGGGTCGGCGATCCTGGTCGCCAACGCGGTCCTGCCGCCGCTGGACGCCCCGGGGCGCGCGGCCGAGGTGACCGCCGCGTACCACCACGCGGTGGGGCGGCTGGACGCGATGACCACGGCGCTGTCCCGCCCCATCCCGCCGATGATCTCGACGGTCGAACGTCCACCGGCGGGCGAGGTCGTCGGCCGGACCCCGCAGGGCGGGTACCCGAAGGCGGTGGAGGTCGCCAAGGAGGCGATCCGGGCCGGGGAGTGCTTCCAGATCGTGCTCTCCCAACGGTTCGAACGGGCCACCCACGCCGACCCCCTCGACGTCTACCGGGTGCTGCGCACCACGAACCCCAGCCCGTACATGTACCTGCTGCGGTTCGACGGTTTCGACGTGGTCGGCTCCTCACCCGAGGCGCACCTGAAGGTCAGCGTCGGCGCGGACGGGCGACGGCGGGCGCTGCTGCACCCCATCGCCGGTACCCGTCCCCGGGGCGACACCCCGGCGGCCGACGCCCGGCTCGCCGCCGAACTGCTCGGCGACCCCAAGGAACGCGCCGAGCACGTCATGCTCGTCGACCTGGGCCGCAACGACCTCGGACGGGTCTGTGAACCCGGCACCGTCGAGGTACCCGAGTTCGCCACCATCGAGCGGTACAGCCACGTCATGCACATCGTCTCGACAGTGGTCGGCACGCTCCGCCCGGACCGGAGCGCCTTCGACGCGCTGGCCGCCACCTACCCGGCGGGCACCCTCTCCGGGGCACCGAAGGTCCGCGCCATGGAGATCATCGAAGAGCTGGAACCGGTCCGACGGGGCCTCTACGGCGGGACCGTCGGCTACTTCGGGTTCGGTGGCGACATGGACATGGCGATCGCGATCCGCACCGCCCTGATCCGACACGGTCGGGCGTACGTGCAGGCCGGAGCGGGGGTGGTGGCCGACTCCGATCCGGCCGCCGAGGAGCAGGAGACCCGGAACAAGGCCGCCGCGGTGCTCGCCGCGATCGCCGCCGCCGAGACCCTGCGGCCGGCCCGGTGACCGGCCCCGACCCCACCCCGGACGAGGTGGCGGTGAACCGGCCCGCCCCGGACCCGACACCGTCGACCGGGGCGCAGGCCCCGCCGGGTCGACGCGAGCTGACGTACGCGGTGCTGCTCTGCCTGGCCGGCGCGGGCCTGGCCTTCTGGGCGGCGACCCGGACCTGGTCGGTGGAGGTCACCGCCCGGCCGGTGCCGCTGCCCCCGCTACGCGAGGTCCGGACCGGGGTGGGGCTGGTGCCCTGGGTGCCGGCCCTGGCCCTGGTGGCGCTCGCCGGGGGCGGCGCGATCCTGGCCACCAGGGGCCGGGTCCGCCGGGCGCTGGGCGGGCTGCTCTCCGGTACGGGCGTGGCGGTGGCGGTCGGCGGCGGCTACGGCCTGGTCGCGGGCTTCGGCGGTGAACCGAACCGGCAGTGGCCCGCCCTCTGCCTGGTCGGCGGGGTGCTCGTCGCCGCCGGTGGCCTGTTCACCCTGGCCCGGGGAGCCCGCTGGCCGGCGATGGGCGCCCGGTACGAACGCCGGGCGCACCCGTCCGCGCCACCGCCCCCGGCACCGGAGCAGGCCGGTCCGATGACCGGGCGGCGCACCGTCGAGGCGTGGGACGCGCTGGACCGGGGCGAGGACCCGACGGACCGCTGACCCTCCACGGCGTCGACGCGGGTGTGGACCGGGGTCAGCCGACCGGGTGGTGGCCCCGGCGCTGGGCCCGGGCGGCGACCAGGTCGGCGACCAGCCGGTCCAGTTCGGCGCGCTGGTCGGCGCGGGCCCGGTCGGCGCAGACCGCCGCCCAGGCGTTGCCCCGGGCGGTCCGTACCCGCCCCTCACCGACCACTGCCCGTTCCAGCGTGTGCACCACACCCACGGCGAGCGACGCGACGGTCCGGGAGACGGTGGTCAGCGGCTTTTCGGCGGTCATCTCACACCCCGTACGAGGATCGTTTCGGCGGTGGGCAGGCACGCTACGAGTCTGCCCGGACCCGATGCTGCCGGGCGTACGTTTCACAGCGGTGACCGGCGGATCAACTGTCCTTCGCCGGCCCCGCTCCGACCAGGGGCACCCGGCCTTGATCTTCGTCACACCATCGACGACTCTGCTTCGCGCTGCGGGGTCGGCCGTCGTTGGCGATGATGGTCGGAGGTGATGGGTGGCGGTTGCGTGGCGGTCACACCGGTTGCCGGAGGGCGCTCCCGACCCTGCTCGGGCGTGACGATCGTCGATGGAGGTGGTGGCGCTGTGTGACACCACGTTCACCGGAGGTCGGTCATTATGCCCCAGCCCGTCTCGTGAGTAGCGCCATACCCCCGGCACGTGTCGCCAGGTGGCGCCGCCTAGCATCGGCCCATGACGCCCGGAGAGGGAGGTCCGTTGGTGACTGCTGACCATGCACACGCGGAGGGGGACGGAGCCGCTTCGGCTACCGCGAGCGTGCTCGACGAGATCCTGGCCGGTGTCCGGGAGGACGTGGATCGTCGGCAGGAGCAGGTTCCGCTGGAGCGGATCCGTGAACTGGCCGCCGCCGCACCGCCGCCGCTGGACGCCTACGCGGCGCTGCGTCAGCCCGGGGTGGCGGTGATCGCCGAGGTCAAGCGCTCCTCGCCGTCGAAGGGGCGGCTCGCGGAGATCGCCGACCCGGCCGACCTGGCTGGCCAGTACGCCTCCGGCGGCGCGCGGGTGATCAGCGTGCTGACCGAGGGCCGGTGGTTCGGCGGCTCCCTGGACGACCTGGCCGCAGTGCGGGCCGCCGTCCGGGTGCCGGTGCTGCGCAAGGACTTCGTGGTCTCCAGCTACCAGATCCACGAGGCCCGTGCCCACGGCGCCGACATGGTCCTGCTCATCGTCGCCGCCCTGGAGCAGAACGTCCTCGTCGGGCTCCTGGAGCGGATCGAGTCCCTGGGGATGACGGCGCTGGTCGAGGTGCACACCGAGGAGGAGGCCGACCGGGCCCTGGAGGCGGGTGCACAGGTCATCGGGGTGAACGCCCGGGATCTGCGTACGCTTCAGGTAGACCGGTCCGTCTTCGAGCGGATCGCTCCCGGCCTGCCGAGCAGCGTCGTCAAGATCGCCGAGTCGGGGGTCCGGGGTCCACACGACCTCATCCGGTACGCCTCGGCCGGTGCCGACGCGGTCCTGGTAGGCGAGGGACTGGTCACCCAGAAGAGCCCACGCGAGGCGGTGGCCGAACTGGTCAACGCCGGCAACCACCCGGCCACGCCCCGGCCGGTGCGCTGACGCCGACCGGGTCCGGCCGCACCGGACCCGGTCGACGCACCACGGAGAGGATCACCCGATGAACGCCGACGCCTCGGCGCAGCCGAGCCCCGACTCCGGCTCCCCGCAACCCGACGCCGCCGGTCACTTCGGCCGCTTCGGCGGGCGGTTCGTGCCGGAGGCGCTGGTCGCGGCGCTCGACGAACTGGGCGAGGCGCACCGGACGGCGATGGCCGACGAGGCGTTCCAGGAGGAGTTCACCGGGCTGCTGCGCGACTACGCCGGCACCCCCTCGCTGCTCTACACCGCCGAGCGGTTCTCCGCCGAGGCGGGGGCGAAGGTGCTGCTCAAGCGGGAGGACCTCAACCACACCGGGGCGCACAAGGTGCGTAACGTCCTCGGCCAGGCGCTGCTCACCCGGCGGATGGGCAAGCGACGGGTGATCGCCGAGACCGGGGCGGGGCAGCACGGGGTGGCCACCGCCACCGCCGCCGCCCTGTTCGACCTCGAGTGCGTGGTCTACATGGGCGAGGTGGACACCGAGCGGCAGGCGCTCAACGTGGCCCGGATGCGGATGCTCGGCGCCACCGTCGTGCCGGTCACCACCGGTTCGCGGACCCTCAAGGACGCGATGAACGAGGCGATGCGGGACTGGGTCGCCCACGTCGACGACACGCACTACCTCATCGGTACGGCCGCCGGACCGCACCCGTTCCCCACGCTGGTCCGCGACTTCGTCCGGGGCATCGGCGACGAGGCCCGCCGTCAGTGCCTCGACCTGACCGGCGGCCTGCCGGACGCGGTGACGGCCTGCGTCGGCGGCGGGTCCAACGCACTCGGCATCTTCCACGCCTTCGTCGGCGACCCCGCCGTGCGGCTCTACGGCTTCGAGGCCGGCGGCGACGGGGTCGACACCGACCGGCACGCGGCGAGCATCACCGGCGGCAGTTCCGGGGTGCTGCACGGCTCCCGGACCTACGTCCTGCAGGACGCCGACGGGCAGACGGTCGAGTCGCACTCCATCTCCGCCGGGCTGGACTACCCGGGGGTCGGGCCGGAGCACGCCTGGCTGCACGACACCGGACGGGCGACGTACCTGCCGGTGACCGACAGGGAGGCGATGGCCGCGTTCGAACTGCTCTGCCGGACCGAGGGGATCATCCCCGCGATCGAGAGCGCGCACGCCCTGGCCGGGACCCTCAAGATCGCCCCGAAGCTCGCCGCCGACCTGGGCCGGGAGCCGACGGTGGTGGTCAACCTCTCCGGCCGGGGTGACAAGGACGTCCACACCGCCGGCGAGTACTTCGGCATTCTCGACGGTGAGGTGGCGGCGTGAGCCGGATCGGGGTGGCGTTCGACAAGGCCCGGGCCGACGGACGGGCCGTCCTGATCGGCTGCATGCCGGCCGGGTTCCCCACCGTCGAGGGCAGCATCGCGGCGATGACCGCGATGGTCGAGGCCGGTGTCGACGTGATCGAGGTGGAGATCCCGTACTCCGACCCGGTGATGGACGGACCGGTGATCCAGAAGGCCAGCGACATCGCCCTCGCCGGTGGCGTCCGCGTCCGGGACACCCTGCGCATCGTCGAGGCGGTGGCGGCCACCGGAGCGCCGGTGGTCACCATGACCTACTGGAACCCCGTCGAGCAGTACGGGGTGGACGCCTTCGCCCGTGACCTCGCCGCCGCCGGTGGCACCGGGCTGATCACGCCCGACCTGATCCCGGAGGAGGCCGCCGAGTGGCTGGCCGCCTCGGACGCCCACCATCTCGACCGGACCTTCCTGGTCTCGCCGTCCTCCACCGACGCCCGGCTGGCGATGACGGTCGGGCACTGCCGGGGCTTCGTCTACGCCACCGCGCTGATGGGGGTCACCGGGGCCCGCGAGCAGACCTCGTCGTCGGCGCCGACCCTGGTCTCCCGGGTCCGCGCGGTGACCGACCTGCCGGTCGGGGTGGGGCTGGGCGTGGGCACCGGGGCGCAGGCCGCGGCGGTGGCCGGGTACGCCGACGGTGTCATCGTCGGCAGCGCCCTGATCCGGTGTGTCCTCGATGCCCCTGACCAGGATGCCGGACTGGCCGCGTTGCGCGCCCTCAGCGCCGATCTGGCCGAGGGAGTCCGTAACCCGCAGTCCTGACGGACCGGGGTGCCACCGGGGTGCCGGGCGGCGGTAGCGTGTGCATCCGTGACCGTCGTCTCGCTGAGTCCCCAAGCGGCCCTACCCAGCCCCAGCACAGCCGTCTGGCAGTTGGGTCCGCTGCCGATCCGGGCGTACGCGCTGTGCATCATCATCGGCATCGTCGTGGCCTGCTGGGTCACCGAGCGGCGGCTGCGCCGCCAGGGTGTGGCCCCCGGCGCGGTGCTCGACATCGCCGTGTACGCGGTGCCCGCCGGGATCATCGGCGCCCGGATCTACCACGTGATCACCTCTCCGGAGAAGTACTTCGGCACCGGTGGTGACCCGCTGAAGGCGTTCGCCATCTGGGAGGGCGGCCTGGGCATCTGGGGCGCCGTGGCCGGCGGCGCGGTGGGTGCCTGGTTCGCCGCCAGGCAGCTCGGTATCCCGTTGACGGTGGTGGCCGACGCGGTGGCCCCGGCCCTGCCCCTGGCGCAGGCCGTCGGCCGGATCGGCAACTGGTTCAACAACGAGCTGTACGGCGGTCGTACCACTCTGCCCTGGGGGCTGGAGATCCACCGGATGGACCCGAACGATCCGGGCCGGGCACTCCGCGACGACCAGGGGCAGCCGATCCTCGAACCGGGGCTCTACCACCCGACCTTCGCGTACGAGGCGTTGTGGAACGTCGGCGTCGCCGCGATGGTGTTCCTTCTGGACCGGAAGCTGGGACTGGGCCGTGGTCGGGCGTTCGCCCTCTACGTGATGGGGTACACGGTCGGCCGGTTCTGGATCGAGATGATGCGGACCGACGAGGCCAACACCATCCTCGGCGCCCGGCTCAACGTGTGGACCGCCGCGCTGGTGTTCCTCGGGGCGTTGATCTACTTCCTGCGGGTGCGGGGTCCCCGGGAGTACCTGATGCCGGTCGGGGCGGGCACCCCGAAGTCGAACCCCTCCGGCGGTGACGTCTCCCAGGTCGACCTCTCCGCGAAGGAGGCGGCCGGGTCCGACGCCCCGCAGGGGTACCGGGTGGTCTCCGAGGAGGAGTTCCGCGCGTACCAGGAGACCGGCGGGGCGGATCCGACAGCCGGGACCGGGGACGGGGCGACGACTCCGTCGGACGGGCGGCCCACAGCGGAGAGCGCCGATCCCGACGACCGCGCCGCCGGTCGCGCCGAACGCGACAGCTGAGAGGCGGGGCGGCGGCGATGCGTACCGCGGTGGTGGTCGGTGCCGGATTCGGTGGCCTGTCGGTGGCGGGGGCGCTGGCCGGTGCCGGGTGGCAGGTCACCGTCCTGGAGCGGGCCGACCGGTTCCGCCCGGAGCCCACGGCGGTGGTCCTCTGGCCCAACGGGGTACGCGCGCTGCGGGCGTTGGGTCTCGACGCCGCCCTGACGGCGATCTCGACCCCGTTGGCCGACGGTGGGGTCCGTCGCCCCGACGGGCAGTGGCTGGTGCAGCCGCGACCTGCCGCACGGGAGCGGACGCCGGTGATCGTGCACCGGGAGGACCTGCACGACGCGTTGGTCGCCGGGCTCGGCGACCGGGTGGAACTGCGGACCGGGGTGACCGTCCGGGCGGTCCGGGTGCAGCCGGGGGAGCGCCCGGTGGTGGAGGACGGCCGGAACACCCTCACCGCCGACCTGGTGGTCGCCGCCGACGGTACGGAGAGCGTCCTGCGGCGGCAGCTCGCCCCCGCCGTGAGCGTGACCAGTTCGGGGTGCGCCACCTGGGCGGCGGTGATCCCGTGGTACCGGGCGCCGCAGGTGGCCGTCGACAGCCCGATCGGCGGGGAGGTCCTCGGCGCCGGTTACCGGTTCGTGGTGGCCTCGTTGGGTGAGTACGGCTCGACCCGGCGGGGTGGCATCTACTGGGCGGCCACCGCCGCCGGGGCGTCCCGTCCGGAGCCACCCGAGACCCAGCTGACCCTGCTGCGCCGGTGGTACGCGGGCTGGCCGGCCCCGATCGACGACCTGCTCGACGCCACCGACCCGGCGGCTCTGGTGCAGCACGAGATCCGGGAACTGCGTCCCCAGCCCCGGACGTACTCGTTCCCCTCCGGTCCCGGAGGGGTGGTGCTGCTCGGTGACGCCGCCCACGCCATGCCGCCGCACCTGGGTCAGGGGGCGTGTCTCGCGTTCGAGGACGCGGCGACGTTGCAGAGCCTGGTCCGGGAGATGAGCCTGCCCGACGCGCTCACCGCGTACGACCGGAGTCGTCGGCCCCGCGCGGCGACAGTGGTGCGGCAGACCCGACGGATGTCGGCGGTGCTGCGGACCCGGGGTCGGTTGGCGTTGCGGGCCCGCGACGCCGCCCTGGGTGCCATCACTCCCCGGCTCTGGGGTTCCGCCGCCGAGACCGCGGCCCGGTGGCACCCGCCGAACCAGGGTTAGGGGACCGGCGGGGCGGGTTCGGCGAGGCAGGCGGTGCCGACCTGCCGGAATCCGACGCGTCGGTAGACCCGGGCGACCTCCTCGCTGCCGGCGGAGAGGAGGATCACCTCGGTGCCGCCGTCGCGCAGCGCCCGGGCCAGGGCCGCGGTGACCGCCGCGCCCAGGCCCTGCCGTCGGGCCACCGGCAGGGTGGAGACCCCGGCGATCTCGGCGACCGACCCGACCCGGATGGCCATGCCGCTGGCGAGGGCACCCGCCGTGGGCGTCTCGGCCAGCACGCAGATCCGGCGGCCGTCGGTGATCCGGGCCGCCTCCTCCTCCAGGGCGGCGACGTCCAACTCGGTGACGGCGGCGTCGCGGGTCTGCGGCCCGGCCTCCCCCGGGGCGGTACCCGCCGCCGAGAAACCCACCGCCGCCACGGCACGCCGGGCGGCGACGTCCCCCACGAAGTCCGGCGTGTCAGGTGTGACCAACCGCACGGGTACGTCGCTGAACGTGGCCGGATCGGGTCGGATGTCCGGGTCCAGCACCATCAGCGGTGCCGGCCGGACCCGGAGCCCAGCCGCCCGGGCCACCGTCTGCAGCTCCGGATTCTGCTCGTGCACCCACTCGAAAGCCTCGGGGAGCCCCAGTGACCGTTGTCGGTGACGTACCGTGGTGATGTCGTCCGCCGACACCGGTGCGGTGGTGGCGGGCGCGGGACGGGCGTAGAACGGCCACCCGGGGTCCTCCCGGACGAAGAGGACCAGACCACCGTGCTCCTCGGCTCGGGCGACGTCGCGGGGGACCGCGTCGTAGAACGTCTCGATTCGGGCGATCAGGGCTGCCGGTGCAGGATCCACGGCGCGAGACTACCGTCTCACCTGTTGGAAGTGTGATCAATCTGCACTGGTCTTGCGCGACAGGCCCTAACGTAGACTCAATAGACCCTCCAGGGCCGACGTCGTCCCGACCGTGATCCAACCTGAGTGACGACAGGAGACCCGGTGGCTTTCCCGTACCCGCTCCCCCAGCAGCCCGCCCCCGCCTCGGCCGGCCTCTACGACCCGGCCCAGGAGCACGACGCGTGTGGCGTGGCCTTCGTGGCGGACCTGCACGGCCGGCGTTCCCACCAGGTCGTCGCGGGCGGTCTCGGGGCGCTCTGTCGCCTCGACCACCGGGGTGCCCGAGGCGCCGAGCCGAACACCGGCGACGGCGCCGGAATCATGATCCAGGTGCCGGACGCCTTCCTCCGCGAGGTGGTGGACTTCCCCCTCCCCCCTGCCGGGGAGTACGTCACGGGGCTGGTCTTCCTCCCCGACGACGACGCCGCGGAGGCCCAGGCCCGGCGGGTCGTCGACAAGTACGCCCTGGTCGAGGGGGCCGACCTGCTCGGTTGGCGGGACGTGCCGACCGAGTCCGGCGGCCTCGGCGAGACCGCCCTGGCCGCGATGCCCCGGGTCCGGCAGGTCTTCCTCGCCGCCCACCGGCTCACCGACACCCCGGACGGACCGGCCGGTTCCCCGCTGACCGGGATCGACCTGGACCGGGTCGCGTTCTGCCTGCGCAAGCGGGTCGAGCGGGAGACCGCGGAGCGGGGGGTGCCGGCGTACTTCCCGTCGCTGTCCGGTCGGACCATGGTCTACAAGGGCATGCTCACCCCCGACCAGCTGCCGGAGTTCTTCCCCGACCTGACCGACGAGCGGGTGGCCAGCGCCATCGCCCTGGTCCACTCCCGGTTCTCCACCAACACCTTCCCCTCCTGGCCGTTGGCCCACCCGTACCGGTTCATCGCCCACAACGGCGAGATCAACACCATCCGGGGCAACCGGAACTGGATGCAGGCCCGCGAGGCCCTGCTGCGCACCCCGTCGATCCCCGGCAACATCCGCCGCCTCTTCCCGATCTGCACCCCCGCCGCCAGCGACTCGGCCAACTTCGACGAGGTCCTGGAGCTGCTGCACCTGGCCGGGCGGAGCCTGCCGCACGCGGTGTTGATGATGATCCCGGAGGCCTGGGAGAACGACCCGGCCATGCGGCCGGACAAGCGGGCCTTCTACCGCTTCCACGCCAGCATGATGGAGCCCTGGGACGGCCCCGCCTCGGTCGCCTTCACCGACGGTGAGATCGTCGGCGCGGTGCTGGACCGCAACGGCCTGCGGCCGGGCCGCTGGTGGCGGACCGCCGACGGGCTCGTGGTGCTCGGCAGCGAGGCGGGCGTGCTCGACCTCGACCCGGCCACCGTGGTCGCCAAGGGGCGGTTGCAGCCCGGCCGGATGTTCCTGGTCGACACGGTCAACGGCCGGATCGTCTCCGACTCCGAGATCAAGGCCGAGCTGGCCGCCGAGCAGCCGTACGCCGACTGGCTGCACGCCGGGCTGATCGAGCTGGACGACCTGCCCGCGCGGGAGCACACCGTCTACACCCACGACTCGGTCCGCCGCCGTCAGCAGACGTTCGGCTACACCGACGAGGAGCTGAAGATCCTCCTCGCCCCGATGGCCCGGACCGGGGCCGAGCCGATCGGCTCGATGGGCACCGACACCCCGATCGCCGCCCTGTCCACCCGGCCCCGGCTGCTCTACGACTACTTCCACCAGCTCTTCGCCCAGGTGACCAACCCCCCGCTGGACGCCATCCGGGAGGAGCTGGTCACCAGCCTGGCCTCGACCATCGGCCCGGAGGGCAACCTGCTCGACCCGGGGCCGGCGAGCTGCCGACAGATCGTCCTGCCGCACCCGGTGATCGACAACGACGAGCTGGCGAAGATCCTCTCCATCGACGACGACGGTGACCTGCCCGGGTTCAAGGCGGTACGGGTCTCCGGGCTCTACCGGGTCCGCGACGGCGGGGCCGGCATCCGGGCCCGGCTGACCGAGATCTGTCGGCACGTCTCCGAGGCGATCGAGGACGGCGTCCGCATCCTGGTCCTCTCCGACCGGGACTCCAACTCCCGACTCGCCCCCATCCCGTCGCTGCTGCTCACCGCCGCCGTGCACCAGCACCTGGTCCGCGAGCAGACCCGGACCCAGGTGGCGCTCATCGTCGAGTCCGGCGACTGCCGCGAGGTGCACCACGCGGCAGTGCTCATCGGCTACGGTGCCGCCGCGGTCAACCCGTACCTGGCCTTCGAGTCGGTGGAGGACATGATCTCCACGGGTGGGCTGCCCGGGGTGGAACCGGCCGGTGCCGTGCGCAACTACGTCAAGGCGCTCGGCAAGGGCGTCCTGAAGATCATGTCGAAGATGGGCATCTCCACCGTCTCGTCGTACTGCGGGGCGCAGGTCTTCGAGGCCGTCGGCCTGGACAACAGGCTCGTCGACAGGTACTTCCGGGGCACCCCCAGCACCATCGGCGGAATCGGCCTGGCCGAGATCCACGCCGAGGTCGCCGCCCGCCACTCCCGTGCCTGGCCGGTTCCCGGCACCGAGGCCCCGACCCGCCTGGAGGTGGGCGGGGAGTACCAGTGGCGGCGCGACGGCGAGGTGCACCTGTTCAACCCGGAGACGGTCTTCCTGCTCCAGCACGCCACCCGCAGCCGCCAGTACGACATCTTCCGCCAGTACACCGCCAAGGTCGACGAGTTGGCCGCCCGGGCCGGGTCGCTCCGGGGGCTGTTCGGCGTCCGTACCGACGTCCGTCCGCCGGTGCCGATCGAGGAGGTCGAACCGGTCAGCGAGATCGTCAAGCGGTTCGCCACCGGTGCCATGTCGTACGGATCCATCTCGGCCGAGGCGCACGAGACCCTCGCCATCGCGATGAACCGCCTCGGCGGCAAGTCCAACACCGGGGAGGGCGGCGAGGACGTCGAGCGGCTGCACGACCCGCAGCGCCGCAGCGCGGTCAAGCAGATCGCCAGCGGCCGGTTCGGGGTGACCAGCGAATACCTGGTCAACGCCGAGGACCTCCAGATCAAGATGGCGCAGGGGGCCAAGCCCGGCGAGGGCGGGCAGCTGCCCGGCAACAAGGTCTGGCCGTGGATCGCCCGGACCCGGCACGCCACCCCCGGCGTCGGCCTGATCTCCCCACCCCCGCACCACGACATCTACTCCATCGAGGACCTCGCCCAGCTCGTCCACGACCTCAAGTGCGTCAACCCGGCCGCCCGGGTGCACGTCAAGCTGGTCAGCGAGGTCGGCGTGGGCACCGTCGCGGCCGGGGTGGCCAAGCTCAAGGCCGACGTCATCCTGATCTCCGGCCACGACGGCGGCACCGGGGCGTCCCCGCTGAACTCGCTCAAGCACGCCGGCACCCCCTGGGAGCTGGGGCTGGCCGAGGCCCAGCAGACCCTCCTGCTGAACAAGCTGCGCGACCGGGTCACCGTCCAGGTCGACGGCCAGCTCAAGACCGGTCGGGACGTGGTGATCGCGGCACTGCTGGGCGCTGAGGAGTTCGGCTTCGCCACCGCCCCGCTGATCGTCGCCGGCTGCGTGATGATGCGCGTGTGCCACCTGGACACCTGCCCGGTCGGCATCGCCACCCAGAACCCGGTCCTGCGTGAGCGCTTCACCGGCACGCCCGAGTTCGTGGAGAACTTCTTCCTCTTCCTCGCCGAGGAGGTCCGCGGCTACCTGGCCGAGCTGGGCCTGCGCAGCATCGACGAGGCGATCGGGCGAACCGAACTGCTCGACGTCACCCCGGCCGTCCACCACTGGAAGGCCAAGGGCCTCGACCTGGCCCGGGTGTTGCACCTGCCGGAGCTGCCCGAGGGCGCCTCCCGGCGGGGGATCCGTGCCCAGGACCACGGCCTGGAACTGGCCCTGGACAACGAGTTGATCGCCCTGGCCCAGCCCGCCCTGACCGACCGGGAGCCGGTCCGGGTCGAGGTGGCGGTCCGCAACGAGCACCGCAGCGTCGGTGCCATGCTCGGCGGCGAGGTGACCCGCCGCTTCGGCGGTGCCGGCCTGCCCGCCGACACCATCGAGTTCGTCCTGCGGGGCACCGCCGGACAGTCGTTCGGCGCGTTCCTGCCCGCCGGGGTCACCCTGCGGCTGCACGGCGACGCCAACGACTACGTCGGCAAGGGGCTCTCCGGCGGCCGGCTGGTCGTCCGTCCCGACGCCGCCGCCCCGTTCACCGCCGGGGACGCCCCGGTGGGGGAGCGCGCCGAGGACCAGATCGTCGCCGGCAACACCATCCTGTACGGGGCCACCGCCGGGGAGTTGTTCCTGCGGGGCCGGGTCGGTGAGCGGTTCGCGGTCCGTAACTCGGGGGCGATGACCGTCGTCGAGGGCGTCGGTGACCACGGCTGCGAGTACATGACCGGCGGGACCGTGGTGGTGCTCGGCCCGACCGGGCGCAACTTCGCCGCCGGCATGTCCGGAGGGACCGCGTTCGTGTGGCGGTTGAACGAGCGTCGGGTCAACACCGAACTGGTCGACCTGGCACCGTTGCGCGACGACGAACGCGTCCACCTGCACGAGCTGGTACAGAAGCACTTCGCCGAGACCGACTCGGCGGTCGCCGAGGAGCTGCTCAAGCGGTGGCCCGAGGCGGTCGAGGAGTTCACGGCTGTGGTCCCCCGGGACTACCGCCGGGTGATGGAGATCATGCGGGCCGCCGAAGCCGCCGGCCAGAACGTCGACGACGCGGTGATGGACGCCCTCACGGCACCGGTCGCGTCGGCAACCCAGACCGCCGCGGCCGCACCGGCTGCGCCGGTGCCGTCCGACGTGCGGACGGTGGCCCAGGAGGTGGCTCGTGCCTGACCCGAACGGTTTCCTGCGCTACGACCGGCGGCTGCCCGACCGCCGACCGGTGCCGGTGCGGATCAGTGACTGGCGTGAGGTGTATCCGCCGGCCGGCGAGGAGCTGATCCGGGAGCAGGCCACCCGGTGCATGGACTGCGGCATCCCGTTCTGCCACGACGGCTGCCCGCTGGGCAACCGCATCCCGGACTGGAACGACCTGGTCCGGACCGGTTCCTGGGAATCGGCGGTGGAGACGCTGCACGCCACCAACAACTTCCCGGAGTTCACCGGTCGGCTCTGCCCGGCCCCCTGCGAGGCGGCCTGCGTGCTCGGCCTGGGCGGTCAGCAGCCCGTCACCATCAAGCAGGTCGAGGTGGAGATCGCCAACGCGGCGGTGGACCGGGATCTGCTGACGCCCCGACCGGCACCGGCCCCGACCGGGCGTCGGGTCGCCGTGGTCGGCTCCGGCCCGGCCGGTCTCGCCGCCGCCCAGCAACTGGCCCGTGCCGGTCACGCCGTCACCGTGTTCGAACGCGACGAGGCGATCGGCGGTCTGCTCCGCTTCGGCATCCCCGACTTCAAACTGGAGAAGGAGCACATCGACCGGCGGCTGGCCCAGATGTCCGCCGAGGGGGTGCAGTTCCGTACCGGTGTCGAGGTGGGTGTGGACGTGACCGCCCGGCAGCTCCGCGCGGAGTACGACGCGGTGCTGCTGGCCTGCGGCGCGCTCGCCGGCCGGGACACCCCGGCGACCCCCGGACGGGCGCTGCGCGGGGTGCACCAGGCGATGGCGCACCTGGTCGCGGCGAACAAGGCGGTGGCCGCCGCCGACGAAGGTCAGGCCCCCACCGCCGTGCTGACCGACGGCACCCCGATCGACGCCGCCGGTAAGCACGTGGTCATCATCGGCGGCGGTGACACCGGTGCCGACTGCCTCGGCGTCGCCCACCGGCAGGGCGCAGCCGGGGTGCACCAGCTCGACCTCTACCCCGAGCCGCCGCACGGGCGGGACGCGGCCCGCGACCCGTGGCCGACCTGGCCGTGGGTGCTGCGCAGCTACCCGGCCCACGAGGAGGGCGGCGAGCGGGTCTTCGCCGCCGCGGTGCAGGAGTTCGTCGACGACGGCACCGGCCAGGTACGGGCGGTCCGGATCGCCGAGGTCACCGTGGAGAAGCGCGAGGGCCAGCGGATCGTCACGCCGGTGCCCGGCTCGGAACGGGAACTGCCGGCGGACCTGGTGCTGTTGGCGATCGGCTTCGAGGGCACCGAGCAGCAGCCCCTGCTGGAGCAGTTCGGGGTCACCCGCAACGCCCGGGGTGCCGTCGACGCCCGCCCGGACTGGCAGACCGGGGTCGACGGCGTCTTCGTCGCCGGTGACATGCACCGGGGTGCCTCCCTGATCGTCTGGGCCATCGCCGAGGGACGGGCGGCAGCCGCCGCCATCCACACCCACCTGGGTGGGCACGGCCGCCTCCCGGCCCTGGTCGACCCGGCGAGCCAGCCCCTCGCCGCCCGCTGACCCGGACCTCGCGAATCGGGGGGTCTCGGGCAGGTTCCTGGGTCGGTAGGCGTCGGGCTGGCGGTGATGGGCCGCCGCCCCGGCGCCCGCCCCGATGCGGTCGGCCTGGGGCCAGCCTGCCTTGAGGCGGCGGTCCTAGGCCGGGGGCGGCCTCGGGCCGGCAGACACGACCGGGCAGTGCCGACCACGACCGGCAGCTACGGGTCGACTTCCCGCAGGAGCGCAACGCCAGGGCGCTTCCTGTCCTCGCCCTCGCTCACCCCATCAGCGGGAAGGAACATCCGTCCGAGACTGTGGAACTGCCCCGTTCGTGGGACCGCTGAGGGACTGAGGGAGCTACCCGGTTCATGGACCTCTCGGGGTCTGGGGAGTTATCCCGTTCGTGGGACCGGTCGAGGACCGGTGGGCGTGCCCCGTTCGTGGGGGCAGCTCCACAGCGGGCGCGAGCAATGACCTTCGGTCCGTTGCGATCGGCGGCGGCAGGGGGTCGAGGATGCTGCCATCAGGTGCGCTACCTGCCGATTCGCCGCCAGTCGATGCACCGCCTCCGTAGCTCGGGTACGCCCGCCTGCCGGGTCGGTGGACCGGGGTGGCGAGCGACACCGCAGGGCCAGACGGTCGGGTCGGGGTCTAGGTCGGGGGTGTGGTCGGGGTGGGCGGTAGGGGCAGGGGGAGGCCGGGCAGACCGTCGAGGCTGGTCGCGACGTGGTCCTTGCCGGTGAAGTAGGCGCTCAGCGACTCGTCGTCCTCCCGGGCGAAGCGTCGCCCGTGCAGGTCGCGGTCCGACTCGTAGTGCATCAGGGGTACGGCGTACCCGCAGGTGTCGCGGATGAGGGTGGCCCGGACGACGATGACGGCGCGGAGCCCGTGCCGGCTCGGGTCGAGGTTCGGGAAGTGGGCGAGCAGGGCGGTCCAGCGGGGATCGTCGCGGAACACCGGTTCGCCTCGGCCGTGGATCCTCACGATGTTCGGCGGGCCGTCGAAGGCGCACCACATCAGCGTGATGCGGGAGTTCTCCCGCAGGTGGGCGATGGTCTCCGCGTTGCTGCCCGCGAAGTCGAGGTACGCCACGGTGTGCTCGTCGAGGACGGCGAACGACCCGGTGAGCCCCTTGGGGGAGAGGTTGACAGTGCCGTCAGCGGCCAGGGGAGCGGTGGCCGTGAAGAACAGTGGTTGGGCTTCGATGAACGACCGGAGTCGGCCGGTGATGCTCTCGTAGGTCTTCCCCACGGCACCTCCCGAGGTCGAGCGGGCAGGACACCCATCGTCGCACTCAGCTGTTCCATCTATGGAGATGTTTCGATAGCATTACCGCCTGGTAACAACCTGTTCCGGCGGTGCACGTGTCTGCCGGGGACCCACCACCACCCCCTGTCCGTGGAGGTCCGACATGCTCCACCGCCCCCTGGCCCGTGCCCTGTCCATGTTGGCCGTTCTCGCCACCGCCGCCGTCGGCGCGGTGCTCGTACCCGCCTCCGCGCAGGCCGCCGAGCCGGTGCACTACGTCGCGCTCGGTGACTCGTACTCCTCCGGAGTCGGGGCCGCTCCGTACGAACCGTCGACCTGTCTGCGCAGCCAGAAGTCGTACGCCCCGCTCTGGGCAGCCGCCAACTCTGTCGCCAGCTTCGGCTTCCCCGCCTGCGCCGGGGCGGTCACCTCCGACGTGATCTCCACCCAGGTCGGCTCACTGAGCAGCCGTACCACGATGGTCACCATCACCATCGGGGGCAACGACGCGGGCTTCGTCGACGTCATCACCAGTTGCCGGTTCGGCTCCACCGCCGGCTGCACGAACGCGGTGAACGAGGCCAAGGCGTTCGCCACCGGTACGCTCCCCGGCCGACTCGACCGGACGTACGCCGCGATCCGGGACCGTGCCCCGAACGCCCGACTGATCGTGCTCGGATATCCGCGCCTGTTCGAGACCGGCTCGTGCGGGGCGCTGGCGATGAGCACCCAGAAGCGAACCCTCCTCAACGACGCCGCCGACACGCTCGCCGTGGTCACCGCCGACCGGGCCCGCGCCGCCGGAGCCACCTTCGCCGACACCCGCCCCCAGTTCGCCGGGCACGGGGTCTGCGGGGCCGACCCGTGGATCCGCGACGTCACCGGGGTGATCGAGGCGTACCACCCGAACGCCGCCGGTTACCGCGACGGCTACCTGCCCGCCCTCACCTCGGTCACCGGCTGACCGGCCCCCTGCCGGCGACGGCGTGGCGCTCCCTTGCGGACTGTGCCGGGGTCGCACGGGTCCGTTAGGGTTCGCTGGACCGGTTCGGCAGGTGACAGGGAGAGCGATCGGGTGGGCAGGCTCGCTGCGGCGTACGGACAGGCGGTCATCGCCCACCGGCAGGCCCGTGACCGGTTGGCCGCGGCCCGCCGGGCCCTCGACGACCGGCCGCCGGCCGGGGCGGACGACTGCCGCGACCTGGCGGCGCGGCTGGCCCGCCTCGGTGCCGAACTGGGCACCCCCGCCCCGGGGGCCACCCCGTTGACCAACCGGCCCACCCCGGTCCGCGTCGGTGCGGCGTCCACCCCGGACATCGAGTTCCCCGCGCTGGTGCCGCTCGGCGGGGGACACCACCTGGCGGTCGACGTCGACGCCCGGGACCCCCGCGTCGGTGCCCTGCTGCGCGCCCTCGTCCTGCGGCTGCTCGCCACCGCCCCGGCCGGCTCGATCCGGGTGTGGGGGATCGACACCGCCGCCCTGGGCGCGACCTTCGCCCCACTGCGCCCGCTCGTCGACGCGGGGGTGCTCGACCCGCCGGCGACCACCGAGGCGGAGGTGGCGGCCGGTCTCGACGCTGCCGAACGACACGCCCGCGACGCCCGACACACCGACTCCGGTCAGGTGGAGTTGCTGCTGGTGGTGGCCGCGTCGACGCCCGCCCCCCGGGAATCGGCCCGGCTCGCCGCCCTCACCCACGCCGGTCCCGCCGCCGCGGTGTGTGTGCTCGTCGCCGGGTACCCGCAGCACCGCGCCGGTGACCCGCCGCCGCCGCTCGGGAGCACCACCCACCTGCGCCTGGACGACAGGTGGGCGTACGTGGGCGACCCGCCGGGGCAGCCGTACAGCGCCGACGGGAGTGGGCTGGCCGCTCCGGTCCTGCTCGACGGCGACCCCCCGGCCGCCTCGGTGCAGGCGCTCGCCGAGCACCTCGCCGACACCACCCGCCGTCACGGGGCACTGACCTTCTCCGATCTGTTGCCGACCCGCCGGTGGGCCGAGTCGTCCGGCCCCGGGCTGCGTACCGTCATCGGTCGGGTCCGTCGGGAGCCGGTCACCGTCGCCTTCGACGACGTCACCCCGCACTGGTTGGTGGGCGGCCGGACCGGTGCCGGCAAGACGGTGTTCCTCCTCGACGTCCTCTACAGCCTCGCCGCCCGGTACTCCCCGGCCGAGTTGCAGCTCTACCTGCTCGACTTCAAGGAGGGGGTGAGCTTCGCCGAGTTCGTGCCCACCGGGCGGGACCCGTCCTGGCTGCCGCACGCCCGCGCGGTCGGCATCGAGTCCGACCGGGAGTACGGCGTGGCGGTGCTGCGCGAACTGCGCCGGGAGCTCAACCGGCGGGCCGCCGCGTTGAAACGGCACGGGGTCACCAAACTGGCCGACCTGCCCCGCGACGGCACCCCGACCCCCCGGATCGTGGCGGTGATCGACGAGTTCCACGTGCTGCTGGCCGGCAACGACGCGGTGGCCCGGGAGGCGGTCGACCTGCTGGAGGAGTTGGCCCGCAAGGGCCGTTCGTACGGCGTACACCTGGTCCTGGCCAGCCAGAGCACCGGCGGCATCGAGGCCCTCTACGGCCGGGCGGAGGCGATCTTCGGGCAGTTCCCGTTGCGGGTCGCGCTGCCTGGCGGCTCCGGGGTGCTCGACCCGATGAACGACGCGGCCGGAGCCCTTCCGATCGGCTCCGCCGTGCTGAACACCGCGGCCGGGGAGGCCGGCGCGGACACGGTGATCCGTTTCCCCGACGCGCACGCCGACGCCGGTGCCCTCGCCGCCCTCCGCCACGACCTGTGGGAGTCCCGGCCGTCGGGTTCGCGGCCACCTGCGGTCTTCCGGGGGTACGAGGCGGCGCACGTCGAGGACGATCCGACCTTCGCCGGACTGCGTCCCGGAGGTCGTCGGCCGCTGGCGTTGGTCGGGCGGACCGTCGACGTCGACGGCACCACCGCCCTGTTCACGATGGACGCCACCCCGGGACGGCACCTGGCGGTGGTCGGGACCACGGCGACCGGGGCGGACGTGCTGCGGGCGGCGACCCTGAGCCTGGCCCGGCAGCACACCCCGGGTGACGCCCGGTTCCTGATCGCCCCCCTGGTGGCCGCCGCGGACGAGGCGGCCGACGAGACCGTCGCCGCGTTGGCCGCCGACGGCCACCGGGTGGAGCAGCTCGACGCCGCCGGGTTGCGGGAGGTGATCCCCACCCTCACCGCGCCGGGGTCCGACGCCGGGCGGACGTACCTGGTGGTGTTCGGGGTCGACGCGGCGGGCGGGGCGCTCGGCAGCAGCGACCCGGCGACCTTCCGGTCCGGCTACGACGACCTGCGGTCCCTGCTGCGTCAGGCCTCCGGGCACGGGGTGCACCTGCTCGGCTGGTGGCGTGGGATCCGTCGACTCGCCGAGGACGTGGGGGGTGCGCAGAACCGCGACGACGTGGCCTGCCTGGTGGCGTTGAACGTGCCCGGCGGTGAACTGGGCATGTACCTCGGGGTGCACAACCTGTCCTACACGCCCCGACCCGACCGGGCGTTGCTGGTGGACCGGCACGACCAGCGGACGAAGCTGATAGTGCCGTTCGTCCGGGTGGGACACGAACTGGACGAGGAGCAGTGACGGTGGCCGGCTTCGACGACTACGTGGCCCTGGCCCGCCAGCTCTCCGACCGCCGTCGGGACTCGGCCCGGGAGGCCGCTGTCGACTCCGACCGCCGCCGGGACCTGCACGCCGCCGTGGACCACCTGGACCAGCGGCTCTCCGCCCAGGCCCGGCACCTCGACCACCTCGGTCGGACGCTCGGTGTGCCCCCGCCGCCGATGCCCGACGTCCCGCCGGGTGCCCCGGGCTCCCCGCCCCCGGGACAGCCGGGACTCCCGGCGCCGTCCGGACCCCCGGCACCGCCGGGACCTCCGGTGCCGCCGTCGGAGGCGGGACGCCCGGGGCCGGTGCCGCACCCCGCGTCGGCGGGGGAGTCGTCGGGGCGGGCGTTGTCTGCGGTACGCGGGCCGCAGGTGCCGGCGCAGCGGTCGGCGGCTGTCGACCCGGCCGCCGAACTGGACCTGGCCCGACGCCTGGCCGACGACGCCGACCGGCACGCCCACCAGGCCGAACAGTACGCCCACCGGCCCGCCCTGCTGCCCGGTTGGTCACCGCTGGCCCGGGCGCTGGCCGTCTACACCGGATGCGCTGCCGTCGGCGTGCTGGCGATGCTCGGCCTGGTCCTCGGCAACGGCATCGGGCTGGTCGACGGGTTCACCCTGGGGGCGTGGATGTGTGCGGGGCTTCCCGCACTGTCGTTCTTCGCCGGGTACGTCATCCTCGGCCGGTGGGGCAAGCCCGCGCTGGTCCCCGCCACCGGCCCCCGGTACGTGCACTTCGGTTTCCTGATCTGCTTCGTCCTGGTCCCGGTCGCCTACTGCGCGTACCTGGTGGTGGTCCGGACCCTGCGGTGACCCGTCCCGGACCGGCTGACCGGTCGGGGCGGGTCAGCCGGGGACGGCGAGCCGGGCGACCTCGTCCGCGCACCCCCAGGCGAGGGTGACGCCGGCACCGCCGTGCCCGTAGGAGTGGATCAGTCGTCGTCCGGTGCCGTCGGCCTGTTCGGCCTCCACCCGGGGGCCGCCGTGCCGGGCGGGACGCAACCCGATCCGCTCGCCGAGCACCGGGGCGTCGGCCAACCGTGGCACCAGGGCCACGCACCGGTCCCGGATCGCCCGGGCGGTCGCCGGATCGGGGTCGGTGTCGGACCGTCGCGGGTCGAAGGTGCCGCCGAGCACCACGTCGTGGCGGCGCGGGTGCACGTACGTGATGCCGGCCGGGTCCTGTTCGTCGCGGACCGACGTGGTGAGGCCCGGGTTGGCCACCAGCACCACGTGTCCCCGGACGGGGTGCACCGCCGGGTCGGCGGCGAGGTGACCGGCGGCCAGTCCGGTCGCGTTGACCACCGTGTCGACGGGGGCGGAGCCGGGCGGGGTGAAGGCCTCGGCGAGGTGGGCGACCCGGTGGCGCAGCACCCGGCCGCCCCCGGCGACGACCCGGTCGTGCAGCCAGGCCAGGTACGGCACCATCTCCACAGTCGGAGCGGTGAACCGCAGCTGCGCCGAGTACGGCGGGTCGGCCGGGTGCACCACGAGGTCACCGACGGCCTCGGCCCACCACGGCGGGCGCGGAAACCTGTCGCGTACCAGCATCCGGGTGGGTCGCTGCACCACCCCCGCGACACCGTCGGCGGCCTGCCCGGCGAGGACGGCGTACGTGGTCCGGGCCCAGCGCAGCACCCGGGGGTCCTCGTCGGTGTGGCTCGGATACCAGACGGCGGCGGCCACTGTGGAGACGATCCGGTCGGCGTCGTCGGCGGTGAGCACTGTGACCCGGGCACCCCGCTCCTGCACGCGGAGGGCCGTCGTCAGCCCGATCACCCCGGCCCCGACCACCACCACGTCCGGGCGGGTGGTCACGGGTTCGGCTCGGCGAGGCAGGCGGCCCACAGCCGGTAGGCGTCGGCGGTCAGGTGGGCGGCCCTGCGGGCGAGTCGGTATTCGGTCATCGACCGTTGGGCGTTGCCCCGTTCGGCGGCGATCCGGGCCAGGTCGAAGTGGTCGCCGACGTCGGCGACCAGCCGACGGAGGTCCTGCGCGGCGGCGGCCTCCCGGTCTCGGAGGGTGCCCTGGTGGGTGCCGTCGTCGCCGGTGGGTCCGGGTCGCTCGGTGGTGACCGTGTCGAGGTCGGCCGACGTGCCGTGGCGGATGGCACCGAGTCCGACGAGCGCGGTCAGGTCGTCGGTGACCTGGGTGCTGAGGATCACGCGTACCCGGTCGACGGCGCCGCCGACCTGCTCGCTGTCGCCTCGGGTGAGGCTGCTGTCCAGGTAGCAGGCCAGGTCGGTGAGGCTGTCGGAGATGTCGCGGAGGTTGTCGACGAGGAAGGTGATCTCGTCGTCGAGACGCTCCAGGACCGCGTCGGCCGGATTGGGATCGCTGTCGGGCATGTGGCTCCCCAGGTGTACGCGCCGACCGTGGTCGCGACGGGTGGTGGTGGGTCGTGGGATGGATCAGCGTCGAAGTTATCGGATCGGGTGGTCTGTCGGATAGCTGATAGGTGAGTCGACCCGAGCGGGACGGGCATCGGCATGCGACGATCAGCCGCGGTCGGTGGTCGACCGGACAAGTGCACAGAGAAGACGAGGACGAGATGGAGTTCTTAGCCAGCCCCGAGTTGTGGATCGCATTCGCGACCCTGCTCCTGCTGGAGATCGTGTTGGGCATCGACAACGTCGTGTTCATCTCGATCCTGGCCGGGCGCCTGCCCGAGCACCAGCAGGCCCGCGCCCGCACCATCGGGTTGTCCCTCGCGCTGATCACCCGACTGTTGTTGCTGGCCTCACTGTCCTGGGTGATCGGTCTGACCGATCCACTGTTCACGGTCCTCGGTCAGGAGATCTCCGGCCGGGATCTGATCCTGTTGCTCGGCGGGGCCTTCCTGCTCGGTAAGGCCACCTACGAGATCCACGAACACCTTGAGGGATCCGACCACGGCCGGTCGGGCAAGGTCTCCTCCTTCGGGGCGGTGATCGTCCAGATCCTCATCCTGGACGTGGTCTTCTCCCTCGACTCGGTCATCACCGCGGTGGGCATGGTCGACCAGCTCTACCTGATGGTGGCAGCGGTGATCATCGCGATGGTCGTCATGTTGGCCTCGGCCGGGGCGATCAGCGCCTTCGTCAACAAGCACCCGACGGTGAAGATGCTGGCCCTGTCGTTCCTGCTGCTCATCGGCGGCAGCCTGATCGCCGAGGGCCTGGACCACCACATCCCCAAGGGGTACGTCTACGGCCCGATCGCCTTCTCGGTGTTCGTGGAGGTCCTCAACCTGCGGGCCTCCGCCCGCCGCAAGCGCAAGCAGCAGGCGGCCACTCCCGTCCACCTGCGACCGACCTACGTCAAGCAGCGGACGGAGCGGACCGAGTCGGAGACGACGACCCCCACCTCCTGACCGGAACGACTCCCTGACCGGCCCCCGGCTCTCAGTCCCCGTGGTCCGGCGCTCGGCCCCGTCGACGTCTTCGCCCGTCGGCGGGGCCGCTGTCGGTGCCGCCGTAACCCGTCGGCGGGGCCGCTGTCGGCCCGCCGCGACGTCAATTCCTGTCGGATTCGCGATAGCGCCCCGATGCCCCGTCATCGGTTCGGAACAGACACCTGCTAGTCGTTTCCGAGTCCGTTGTCCCCGTTCCGATTACCGGGGCGAAACGTGGTGGCGAGAACGATTCACGACAGGTAATCTCCTTCGTCGCCGGTCGGGTCGACCCGTACCGACCTGCGCGCCCGTACCCATCTGTCATCGATCGTCGACCGAGTCGGCGGTCCGACCCTTCGCGCCCGAACCGATGTCGTCCGTCGCCTTTCGATTGTGGCCGAGCCGAGGAGCAGCCGTGCCCGAACAGAGCACCGACAAGCCGGACAGACGATTCGCCCACCGGCCGCCCGGATATCCCAGCGCCCTGGTCTGGCTGCGCGCCGGTGTCCTGCGCGACTGGCGAGGGGTCCTCGGTGCCTTCCTGGCCACCTGGTTCTACGTACCCGTCGGCCTGCTGGTGGCGCTCTGGAGCGCGATCGTCCTCGCCGCCCTCGGTCTGGTCCTCGGCGTCGTCGGGACCACCGACGCGGTGCCGGACGTCCTGCTCGACGCCCCGCTCGTCGGTACGCTGATCGAGGCCTTCCTCGACCGCTCCGGCGGGGTCCTCGGCGGCTTCGTCGGTTTCGCGTTGGGCCTGGTGGCCGGATTCCTGATCGTGATGGTGCTGCCCTGGCGGCACGCCTCCGACGAGCCGGCCAACCTGATGACCGGGCTGGCCGGGATGGTGCTGGCCGCCCTGCTGGTCGGCGTGCTCTACACCCTCTACCGGGTGATCTGGGAGCCCCGACTGCTGGCCCTCACCGGTGCACGTCGACTCAGCCGCCGGGAGGCCGACCGGCTGCTGCCCATCCTGGCCGACTGCGCCCGTTCCCTCGACCTCCCGGACACCCCCCGACTGCTCATCGAGGACGACCCGATCCTCACCAACGCCCGCGCGTACGCCCGACACGTGGTGGTCACCACGAGCCTGCTCGACGAGCCCGACGAGAACATCGCGGCGCTGCTCTGCCACGAACTGGTGCACTGGCGTACGGGCGACGAGGTGACCAGCGCCTTCGTCCGGGGGGTCGGGCTGCCCCTGGTGCTGATCCACGCCGTACCGACCTGGCTGACGCGCAGGTTCCCGCATCCCGCCACCGACCTGTTCGTCTTCCTCACCTTCTGGCCGGTCCTGCTGACCATGCGTTACCTGGTGCTGCCGCTGCACTCCCGGGACATCAGGGCCGCCGAGTACCGGGCCGACGCGGGTGCCGTCCTCGCCGGACACGCGCAGGGGATGCGCGACATGCTGGAGAAGCGCAAGTCCTTCGAGAGCGGGCGCAGCGGCTGGGACGAGGCGGTCTGCGCCACCCACCCGCCGTCGGAGCTGCGACTGGACATGTTGGACCAGGTCACCGCCGCACCGGCCGCCGCCGACCGGCCCGCCGACGCCCGGTCCGCCGACGCCCGGGGGGCGGGTCGACCGGTCACCACCGCCGACCTGTTCCGGCCGTCGCGGTCGGCCTCCCCGCGTACCGTCGTGGTGGCCGGTGTTCTCGCCCTGGCCTGCGGCTTCGGCGGCACCGTCCTCGGGGCGGCGCAGTGGGCGTTCTTCCGACCCGCCACCGTCGTCGACGACTACTTCTCCGCCCTCGAAGACCGCGACGGGCGGGCGGCGCTCGGTCTGATGAGCCCCGCAGTCTCCGTCGACGCCGACCGGATCGCCGAGTTCGTCGCGGCGGAGGGCTACCAGCCACCACAGGACGTCGAGGTGACGAAGATCGAACGGGACGGCGACGAGGCCACCGCCTTCGTCGCGTACACGGTCTTCGACGAACCGATCACCGCCGAGCTGCACCTGCGCCGGGACGAGACGGCCACCCTCGGGCTGTTCCACGGCTGGCGGATCGACGCCACCCCGGCCGTCCTCACCGTCCCCGGTGGTCAGCCCGAGGTGACTGTCAACGGCATCCCGGTACCGGTCGGGCCGGAGGGGGCCAGCCTCGCGCTGCTGCCCGGCACGTACCAGCTCACCGGTCAGCAGGGGCCACTCACCGAAACCTCACCGCAGCCGTACGTCGTCGTTCCCGGGCAGACCGACGCCGGCGCCGCCTACCTGGAGCCGACAGTCGACCCGGACGCGCAGGCCGCCGCCGAGCGGGAGGTCCGCACGTACCTCGACACCTGCGCCACCGAGAAGGTCGCAGCCCCCGAGGGGTGCCCCTTCGCCTACTACGGCGGTGGGGTGAAGCGGATCGCCTGGAAGATCGTCACGTACCCGAAGATCACCCTGGAACTGACCGACGCCACCTCGGCCCGGGTGTCCACCCCCTTCGAGGCGCAGGGCAGGATCCGGGCCACCGGCACGGCCGAGGACTACTTCGGCACCCCCACCCCGTTCACCAAGGACGACCCCTTCGACGTCCGGGGGACCCTCACCGTGGTCGACGGGACGTTCAGCTTCCAGCCGGACGACAGGTGAACCGCCACGTGAAGGAGGACGCCACCGTGTCCCAGTCTCCGCCCGGAGCGCGCCAGCCGGTACGGCTGCTGCTCACCCCGCGTACCACCCGGCCCCCGCAGGTGCCGTTGCTGACCTGGCTGCACCGCCGCCCCGAGTTCCGTACCGGCGTCCGGGACTCCGGCGGCTCCGGAGGGCGGGCCGGGTTCAGCGACGCCGTCATCATCGCGGTGGTGGCCCAGGCACTCCTGCCCGGCCTGTTCAAGCTGGTGCAGAGCTGGGTCGACCAGCAGCGCACCGAGGTCTCCATCCGGGTCCAGTCCGGCTCGACCGAGGTGGAGATCCAGGTGAACGGCCGTACCGACGCCACGAAGCTGATCGACCAGGCCCGTGCGGCGTTCCAGGAGGCAGCCGACCAGGCCGACTCCTCGCCTCCCGACTCCTCACCTCCCGCCATCGAACAGCAACGCGACGAGACGCCGTAGCGGGATCCTTCGTCGGCGGGCTTCGTCGGCCGGCTGGCTGATGGGCCGGCTGGCCGGCTGGCCTGCCTGCCTCCGGAGGGACGTCGTCGACTCGCTGTGGAGCTGCCCTCATGAACGGGGCGGAACCTGGACGTGGGCCGGTCATGGTGTGACTGAGGCGCGGGGTCCGGCTTACCTCCGGAGGGACGCCGCCGATTCGCTGTGGAGCTGCCCTCGTGAACGGGGCGGAACCTGTACGTGGACCGGCCCTGGGTGCATCTGACGCACCGGGCCGGTCCGCTACTAGGACGAAGAATCCCGGAGGTGCTTCGCCACTGCGGGGCCGTCGCACTCCGCGCTGACACCGCCTGGATGCCCCATAAACGGGGCAGCCCCACAGCGCCGGGAAACAGTGTCCGGACGTGCCCACCACCGACGGACCGAGGGGCGACGCCGCTACGCCTGCCGGGATGGTCTGACGAAGTCGACCTCAGATGAGGATCGGCGGCACTTCCGTGACGAAAGACGCCCTACCCTGTGGACCGTACGTCAGGCCTTGATAGTGCAGGAGGCCGAAGGCCGGTTCACGGTAGCTACTAGGTGCGCTCTGCGACGAAGACGCCGACGCCCTGTACGCCTTCGATCAGCCCGTCGTTGCGAAGCTTGAAGATCGCCTGACGAACGGTGATGGCCGAGACGTCGTGCTGTTCGCACAGCTCCTTGGTCGACGGCAGCTTGTCTCCTGAAGCCAGCTCACCGGACTCGATCTGCGCACGCAGATGATCGGCGAGCCGCTCCCACTTGGGTTTGGCGGGCATCTGGACTCCCTGGTCAGCACCGCCATTCGATCACGCCGAAGCTCTGTCTGGTGTCCGGCCGAGGTGGCGGTTCTGTGTCTGGCCTTCAGTCTGCCGGGACGGCCTTGACGTAGACGCCTTCGCCTTGGCGGCCCTCGACCAGCCCCTCGGCCTTGAGCACCAACATTGCGCCCCGAATCGAACCGTACGAGACGTTGTGTTGTGTCTGCAGTTGGGAGATCGAGGGCAACTTGTCCCCAAGGGACAGCTCGCCAGTGCGGATCTGGTCACGGATGGCTTCTGCCACCCGTTCGTATTTCGCGGTCATCTGTGGCTCCTCGGGTCGCACCCCGAGTAGATCACCTCCAGCAACCTACATCAACTATGTAGAGCAACGTAGACGACGTCTACTAAGTCGATTATGCTCGCTGTCGTGTTCGTCCTCGGGTCGCACCAGGAGGAGCATGCGCTCCGGTGCCTGCGCATCTGTCCACATCTGTGAACGGCGCAGGCACCGGACTGCTGCCGTCGGTGGACCGAATGGGGTTCCGTCGCGGAAGCCCGCAGTCGGCAGAACCCAGCAGAGGCAGGAGGCACATGGATGTGAGCGCAGAGCCGCCCAGCGACGCGGTGGGCGAGGGGCGTACTGGCGATGGTCGCCCTGACACGGGAGCAGGGAAGGTCTATCGGTCGGGGCGGAATCTGGTGACGCCGGGGGAGGTCCGGCGGCAGCGGTTCCCGTTGACCGGGCTGGGGCGGCGGGGGCTGTCGCCGACGGCGGTGGCGCGGTTCCTCGGTCGGGTCCAGGCCGATCTGACTGTCCTCTACGCGGAGCTCGTCGAGGCCCGGGACCAGGCCGAACGTTACAGGCAGGCGCTCAGGGACTGGCAGTCGCAGCGGTGGCGGGCCGACGAGACCACCGAACCCCGTGGCGGCGAGTATCGGCGACCGGCGATGTGGCCGCCGTACTCCCGTCGTCAACCGGGGAACCAACCGGGAGGCCGACCGAAACCCCAGCCGGGGAACCAGCGTCGGTACCGGGACGGGTAGTCGATGACGGACTATCCGCCGCTGCACGGGCCGTCACGTCCCGAGTGGACGTGCGTTGTGTGTGCCGAGCCGTGGCCCTGCCTGGTCCGTAAGCGTCAACTCCGGGAGCTGTGCCAGGGTGACGTCCGGGCGCTCGTGCGGTACCTGGGTCCGTACCTGAGTGTCGCCCGCACGGAGATCGAGGGAGCGACGGCCGACGAGGTCACGGAGCGGTTCGTGGGCTGGTGCGGCAGACCCCTCGCCGTGTGGGTGGTCACCGAGCGTCGTCGGCAGCCGCCGGGCCGCTTCGCACCTGAACCCGACTGCGGTCGTACGTCGTGAGCCGCCTGCCCTCCCCGGGGGGGGGTCCGGGTGACCGCTGCGGCGTCCGTCCAGTTTCGCAGGCCGATGACGTTCCGGGTGATCAAGGTGCTGACCGAGCGGCTCACCTACCACGGGTGGGCGTGGGTACGGGGATACCAACTCGACGACCGGGGCGACGCCGTCGCCACCCGGGAGATCTTCGTGCGACCGGCCGGTCTGCTACCCGCCCCGCGCCGGGGCGTGTCTAGGCTGCTGGACGGTGGGCGCGACCAGGTCGGCCGCCGCGAGTGATCTGGGAGACCCGTTGCGGTGAAATACCCAGCAGCTCGCCGACGTCGCGGACCGTGTATCCGTCGCGCACCAGCGCCTCAACAGCTTCCCGAGTGGTTTCCTCAGCGGACCGCTCTGCCTGGCGGAGCGTCTGCCGTGCCTCGCGGGCCTGGGTGACCTCTTGGGGTACTTCCGGCCGCACGACGACCGCGAAGCTGTGCGGGGAGACGTCGAGCATGAGCGAGATCGCCTCACGCGCCATGTGCTCAACCTGGTCGAGTCGGCGGGCCTGCGAGAACAGGCCCTTGAGCTCAGGAACCGTGATCGCCCACCAATCGCCGGTCCGCACACAGTTCGCCGTGTAACTCGCCATGCCAGATCCCCCTTACCTGATTCCCAGCGTGCGCAGGATTCCCCGGGCGGTCAGCTCGTTGATCTCTCGGTGTCGAGGGATGACCACGGTCTGGTTCCCGTAGCGGAAGACGGAGTGACTACCGCCCTCGCGTACAAGAGCAAACGATGTCCCTTCCGCCGTAGCCGCCTTGCTGATCCTGCCGAGGAGGTCCGTGCGCTTCACATTATAAGTCTAGGGTGGTGGACGGTTTTAGTTAAACACGCTAGACGGCGTGGCGTGTCTGTGGGGTCAGGGGCGGGAGCGGGGGAGGCAGCACTTCTTGTACTTGGCGGCGGATCCACACCAGCACGGGTCGTTGCGGCCGGGGGGCCAGGCGTGTCCCTCGACCGCGTCCAGGTGGTCGTCGACGTACCCGTCAAGGGTGTCCTCGTCCAGCGGGTCGAGGTCCTCGTCGGCGACGTGGGCGGCGAACGCCTCGGCCGAGCCGGGGACCAGGACGAGGCCGGTCACCCCGTCCTCGGTCAGCTCCACCAGGTTCCGTTCGACGAGTCGTCGGTGGTCGTCCCAGGTCCCGCCGAACTGCTCGGTCAGGCCGGGGAAGCGTGCCACCAGGGCGGTGAACTCGGCCTCCGGCCAGAACATCACCCCGTTGGTCGTGGCGGAGGCCCGGTCGGCGGCGCGGTCGGCGGCCACGTCGAGCCGGTCGGCGAGGTCGTCCAGGTCGTCGTGCGGGCGGTCGAGGTCGTGGCGGAGCCGGTGCCGGGTGCGGACCAGGCCGTACACCATGGCGGTGGAGTGGCCCTCGTCGTCGGCGTCGGGGCCGCGCGCCAGCAGGGCGCGGACCGCGTCGGTCAGCCACTGCTCGGCCAGTTCGGCCTGACCGACCTCCTCCAGGATCTCGATTAGGTACGTGGCCGTCGGGTCGGTCTCCAACAGCGGACGCAGCTCGGTCAGCTCCGTCAACGCCTCGTCGGCCCGGCCGACCAGGTGTAGCAGGCGGGCCCGGTCGGCGCGGGGCCCCACCTCGGACAGGCCGTGTCGACGGTCCTCGTCCACGGCCCGGTCGGCCAGGGTCAACGCCAGGTCGAGGTCCTCGATCGACTCCTCGGCGATCCCGGCGGCCAGGGACAGGGCGTACCCCCGGTCGGCCTCCTCGGCGATCCGCCCCTCGTCCACGGCTCGGACGAGCCGGTCTACCAGGCCCTTCGGGTCCTCACGGTCGGGGTGGTCCTCGTGCCCGATGGCGTCGAGGTCGTCGACGGTCAACAGGTCGGTGGGGGTCATCGACACCTCGGCAGGAGACAGGGGAGACCGAAACATGAACCCTAACCCCTCGGCACCCCGCCCATCTCGCACCTCCTGTCCGTTCCGGTCACCGCCACGGCGTCCCGGACCGCGCGGGGGAACTGCGCCGAGGTGCCGGTACGCCGACCCGACCCGTGCGAGGCTGGGCCGGGGGAATTCGGTCCGCGCCGACGGGAGGGTGGTACCCATGGCGCAGCAGCCACGGCTCGACTTCGCGCTCGACACGTACGAGTGCATCGTGCTGTATCCCGGGGCGGCCGGTCGGACGCTCCCGGCGGAGACCGTGAGCCGGTTGCAGGCCGACCACGCCGGGTACATGCGGGCGCTGCAACGACGGGCCATCGTCCTGGTCGCCGGTGCGGTCGACGGCCCGGCCCGGGAGCCGGACGCCCCCCTCGGCTTCGGCCTGGCCCGGACCGGTTCGGTCGACGAGTTGCGCACCGTGATGGAGGCGGACCCCGCAGTGCAGGCCGGTCTCTACCGGGTGGAGGTCATGACCTTCCTCTGCCCGGCCGGTTCACTGGAGTTTCCGCTGGCCAAGGCGGAGAGCTGAGTCGAGGTCGCCGGTGGTGGCGGTGGTCGGGTCGGTGCCCGGGCGGTCGTGGCGGCCTCGGGCGAGTACGCTCGTCGTCGCGGTCGCTGACGCCCGCATCGAAGGCCCCCCGCGCGAGCCGTACGACCACGTGTACGTAGGACAGGTCCAGGTACCCCGGGGTTGGACCGATGTTTCCGTTTCCGAAAGGGGTCGGCCGGCGGGTCGACCCGGGGGAGAGACTAGCCTGATGGCCGTGACACGCCGCGCGAAGATCGTCTGCACTCTTGGTCCCGCCACCTCGTCGCCGGAGCGCATCCGGGGTCTGGTCGAGGCGGGAATGAACGTGGCGAGGCTGAACTTCAGCCACGGCAGCCACGCCGACCACGAGTCGGTGTACCGCCTGGTCCGGGAGACGTCCGAGGCCGCCGGTGTGCCGGTGGCGGTCCTGGCCGACCTCCAGGGACCCAAGATCCGGCTGGGTCGCTTCGCCGACGGCCCGCACGAGTGGCGCACCGGTGACTCGGTGGTGATCACCAGCGACGAGATCGTCGGCACCCGCGACCGGGTGTCCTGCACCTACCGCAAGCTCCCGCAGGAGGTCAAGGCCGGTGACCGGCTCCTGATCGACGACGGCCGGGTGGCGGTCGAGGTCAGCGAGGTGACCGGCAACGACATCCGGTGCCTGGTCACCGAGGGCGGCCCGGTCTCCAACAACAAGGGCGTCTCGCTGCCCAACGTCGCGGTCAGCGTTCCCGCCCTGTCGGACAAGGACGCCGAGGACCTGCGCTTCGCCCTGCGCCTGGGCGCCGACATGATCGCCCTGTCGTTCGTCCGGTCGGCCGAGGACATCAAGCTGGTCCACGCGATCATGGCCGAGGAGGGCATCCACCGCCCGGTCATGGCCAAGGTCGAGAAGCCCGAGGCGGTGGACCACCTGGAGGCCATCGTGCTGGCCTTCGACGGGGTGATGGTGGCCCGGGGTGACCTGGGCGTGGAGCTTCCCCTGGACCAGGTGCCGCTGGTGCAGAAGCGCGCCGTGCAGCTGTGCCGGGAGAACGCCAAGCCGGTCATCGTGGCCACCCAGATGCTCGACTCCATGATCGAGAACTCCCGCCCGACCCGGGCCGAGGCCTCCGACGTGGCGAACGCGGTGCTCGACGGCGCGGACGCGGTCATGCTCTCCGGTGAGACCAGCGTCGGCAAGTATCCGGTGCTCACCGTCAGCACCATGGCCAAGATCGTCACCACCACCGAGGCCGGGTCGATCGGGGTCCCCCGTCTCCAGCACGACCCCCGGACCCACGGCGGCGCGCTCACCGTCGCCGCCTCCTCCATCGCCCGGGCCATCGGCGCCAAGGCGCTCGTCGCCTTCTCGCAGACCGGCGACACGGTGCGCCGGCTCAGCCGCCTCCACTGCGACCTGCCGCTGCTGGCCTTCACCCCGGTCGCGGAGGTGCGCGACCAGCTCGCCATGTCCTGGGGCGTGCAGACCTTCCTCACCCCGTTCGTCGAGCACACCGACGCCATGTTCCGCCAGGTCGACCAGGCGCTGCTCGGCATCGACGGGGCTCAGCCCGGCGACTACGTGGTGATCGTCGCCGGCAGCCCGCCCGGCACCCCCGGCTCCACCAACACCCTGCGCGTACACCAGCTCGGCTCGCTGGTCGACACCGCCGCCACGCAGGCGTCGGCGTGACCGGCGGCGGCGTCGTGGTCGGTCAGGCCGCCGTCGACCAACTGTTGGAGGTCCTCGACCTCGACGCCGCCGGGGAGATGGCCTTCCGGGGGGTCAGCCCCCCGGTCGGCCCACAACGGGTGTACGGCGGCCAGGTCGCCGGTCAGGCCCTGGTCGCCGCCGGGCGCACCGTGGACCCGGAGCGGTTCGTGCATTCCCTGCACGGCTACTTCGTCCGCCCCGGCGACCCGGCCGAGCCGATCGACTACCGGGTCGAGAACATCCGCGACGGGCGGTCGTTCTCGGTCCGCCGGTCGGTGGCCTACCAGCACGGCAAGCCGATCTTCTTCATGTCGGCCTCCTTCCAGCGGACCGAGGAGGGGCTGGACCACCAGGCCCCCACCCCGCCGGACGTCCCACCGCCGGACGAGGTCCCGACGATGACCGAGCGGCTCGCCCGCTACCCGGAACGGCTCGGCATCTGGGGACGGATCCCCCGCCCGATCGACGTCAGGTACGTCGGCGAACCGGGCTGGGTGGCCCCGGGCGACCGGCCCGCCGACCCGTACCAGCGGGTCTGGATGCGCATCGACGGCAAACTCCCCGACGATCCGTTGCTGCACGCCTGCGCCCTGACCTACGCCTCCGACCTCACCCTGCTCGACTCGGTGCTGTCGATGCACGGCGAGGTGTGGGGACCCGGTGGGGTGGTCGGCGCCAGCCTGGACCACGCCCTGTGGTTCCACCGCCCGTTCCGCGCCGACGACTGGTTCCTCTACGACTGCTGGAGCCCGTCGGCGTCCGGTGCCCGGGGCCTGGCCACCGGGCGGATGTTCACCGCCGATGGCCGACACATCGCCAGTTCCGTCCAGGAGGGGCTGCTGCGCCGCGTCGGCGGCTGACCCCGGCCCGTCCCCGTCCCGACCCTCCCGGGACACGACCGGTGGGACGCGCGCGGGAGTGCCGGTGGGACGTGCGCAGGGGCGGCGGAAGTTCCTCGTGTCCTGCCGGTTAACCTTGCCCGCATGCGCCTCTCCGCCCGGGTCGACTACGCCCTCCGTGCGGCCGTCGAACTGGCCGCCGTCACCGACGGGGGAGGAACCAGCCGATCCCGGCCGGTGACCGCCGAGCAGATCGCCCGCGCCCAGGAGATCCCGCCGAAGTTCCTGGAGAGCATCCTGCTCCAGCTGCGCCGAGGCGGGATCGTCCACGCCCAGCGGGGTCCCGAGGGCGGCTACTGGCTGGCCCGACCCGCCGCGGAGATCTCCCTCGCCGAGGTGATCCGGGTGATCGACGGTCCGCTGGCCCACGTCCGGGGCCAACGCCCCGAGCAGCTCGGCTACCAGGGGGCGGCGCGGGCGCTCCAGGAGGTGTGGATCGCCCTGCGGGCCAGCGAGCGGCAGATCCTGGAGCTGGTCTCGATCGCCGACGTGGCCGCCGGGAAGCTCCCCGGCCGGGTCAACGAACTGGTCTCCGACCCGAACGCCTGGATCTGACCCACCACCGGGAGACCCCCTCGGCGAGGCGGGGCCGTCGCCGTCACCCGGACAGGTCGGCGAGGACCTCCGTCGCCGTCGCCGCCACCAACTCCCACGCCTGCTCCACGTGTTCGCTGCGGGTCTGCGGCGAGCCGACCGCCAGCCGCAACGTGTGCCCGCCGTCGACCCGGGTGTGGGTCAGGAACACCCGCCCGGTGGCGTTGACCCGGGCCAACAGCGCCGTGTTCGCCTCGTCCCCGGCCCGCAGCCGGAAACACACCAGCGAGAACGGGTGTGCCCCGACCACCTCGAACCGGTCGTCGGCGCGGACCCGGTCGGCGAACCCGTCGGCCAGGGCCACCCCGGAACGGATGTGCGACCGCAGCCCCTCGACGCCGTACCAGCGCAGCACGAACCACAGCTTCAACGCCCGGAAACGGCGGCCCAGCGGCACCTGCCAGTCCCGGTAGTCGACCACCGCCCCGGACTCCGAGGCCGCGTTGCGCAGGTACTCCGGCAGCACCGTCAACGCCTCGATCAGCTCACCGGAGTCGGCCACCCAGAACGCGTCACAGTCGAAGCCGGTCAACAACCACTTGTGCGGGTCGAAACAGTACGAGTCGGCGTACTCCACCCCCGCATGGGTCCAGCGCAGCTCCGGGCAGACCGCCGCCGAACCCGCGTACGCCGCGTCGACGTGCAACCAGATGCCGTACTCGGCGCAGATCTCCCCGATCTCCGGCAGCGGGTCGACAGCAGTGGTGGAGGTCGTCCCGATCGTCGCCACCACCAACGCCGGTACGCACCCGGCAGCCCGGTCCGCCTCGACCGCCGCCCGCAACGCCACCGGGTCCATCGCCCGGGTCGGCCCCACCCCGACGGTCCGGACCCCGTCGCTGCCCAACCCGGCGATCCGAGCGGCCTTCTCGATCGACGAGTGCCCCTCGGTCGAGGTGTAGACCCGGTACCGTCCGTCCACCCCGACCGTCCGCCAGCGCCCCCCGCTCGCCCGGTGCAGCGCGGCGAGGGTGGCGACCAGGGTCGCCGACGAGGCCGAGTCCTGGATCACCCCACCGCCGGTGCCGGTGGACCGGAACCGCTGCGGCAGCCCCAACAGGTCGACCAACCAGTCCATCACCACCGTCTCCAGCTCGGTGGCGGCCGGACCGGTGGACCAGAGCATCCCCTGCACCCCGAGACCGGAACTGACCAGGTCACCGAGGACACTCGGACCGCTGGTGTTGGCCGGGAAGTAGCCGAAGAACCCCGGATGCTGCCAGTGGGTCAGCCCGGGGGCGATCAACCGGTCCAGGTCGGCCAGGACCGCCGCCACCGGCTCACCCCGCTCCGGTGGCCCGGCCGGTAGCCCGGCGACCACCACACCCGGCGGGTCCTGCCCGGTCACCCGACGCTCCGGCAGGGTCGCCCAGTAGTCGGCGACCCAGTCCACCACCGCGTATCCCGCCTGCCGGAACTCCTCGGCGTCCATGTGCTCAGCCACCTGAGCAGTCGATCAGCTCTCCGGCCCCCGGTTCAAGCCTTTCCGGTGGTCGCAGCGGAATCTTGTGCGGGTGGTCACCGGTGGCCTAGGCTGCGGAAGCGCGGAGCACTTCCACGGGCATCGATACATTGCAGTCACCGCCATCAGCGCGGCGTGTACCCCAGTCGGCCCTGGGCAGGCCGACGTCGTCCCCTGACGCCACGCGCTCACCCCCTCTCGCGGAGGCACCCGTGCATCCCCTCTCGTCCCCGTTCCCCGACCCGGACCGCTCCGGGCCCGCCGGTCCCGACCCGAACCGCTCCGGACGGACCGATCCCGCCCTGCGGCGGCGGGCCGCCCGGACCGGCACCACCCGCCCACCCCGGCGGCTCCCCGGGACCCGGCGCGGCACCGCCCTGGTCGCCGGGACCACCGCCGCCCTCCTCGTCGCCGGTGGGCTGACCGCCGCCACCGCCTCCGCCGACGCCCCCGGATGCCGGATCGACTACCGGGTCACCAACCAGTGGTCCGGCGGATTCGGCGCCGACGTCACCATCACCAACCTCGGCGACCCCGTCGACGGCTGGACCCTCACCTGGTCCTTCACCGCCGGACAGCAGGTCGCCCAGGCGTGGAACGCCACCGTCACCTCCACCGGCGCCCAGGTCACCGCCCGCGACGTCGGTTACAACGCCGTCATCGGCACCGGCGGCACCGCCGCCTTCGGCTTCAACGGCTCCTGGACCGGCAGCAACCCCGTACCGGCGAGCTTCGCCCTCAACGGCACCACCTGCACCGGAGCGACCACCCCGACCACCGGGCCGCCGACCACCCCGCCCCCGACGACACCACCCCCCACCACCCCGCCCCCCACCACCGGGCCGCCACCGAACCCACCCGCCGGGGCCAAGCAGATGGAACGACTCGACCGAGGGCTGGTCAGCGTCCGCTCCGGCAACGGCAACCTCGTCTCCTGGCGGCTGCTCGGCACCGAGACCACCGGGGTGTCGTTCAACCTCTACCGGGGCACCACCCGCGTCAACACCACCCCCATCACCGGTGCCACCAACCACCTCGACAACGGTGCGGCAGCCGGCACCACCTACACCGTCCGCGCCGTGGTCGGCGGCGTCGAACAACCCGCCTCACCGCCCGCGCTCCAGTTCGGCAACGGCTACCTCGACGTCCCCATCCAACCTCCCGCCGGCGGGACCACCCCCAGCGGCGAGGCGTACACCTACACCGCCAACGACGCCGGAACCGGTGACCTCGACGGGGACGGCCGATACGACCTCGTCGTCAAGTGGGACCCCACCAACGCCAAGGACAACGCCCAGTCCGGCTACACGGGCAACGTGTACGTCGACGCGTACACCCTCACCGGGAACCGCCTCTGGCGCATCGACCTGGGTCGCAACATCCGCGCGGGGGCCCACTACACCCAGTTCCAGGTCTACGACTACGACGGCGACGGGGACGCCGAGGTGGCCATGAAGACCGCCGACGGCACCCGCTCCGGCACCGGCCAGACCATCGGCAACGGCAGCGCCGACCACCGCAACTCCAGCGGGTACGTCCTCGCCGGCCCCGAGTACCTGACCATGTTCGACGGCCGGACCGGTGCCGTCGCCTCCACTGTCACCTACGACCCGCCCCGGGGCAACGTCTCCTCCTGGGGCGACAACTACGGCAACCGGGTCGACCGGTTCCTCGCCGGGACCGCCTACCTCGACGGCCAACGCCCCTCACTGATCATGGCCCGGGGCTACTACACCCGCGCCGTCGTCGCCGCCTGGGACTTCCGCAACGGCACCCTCACCAAACGGTGGACCTTCGACTCCGCCACCTCCGGCAACGGTGCCGCCCACGGCCAGGGCAACCACAGCCTCTCCGTCGCCGACGTCGACGCCGACGGCCGACAGGAGATCGTGTACGGCGCCGCCACCATCGACGACAACGGCCGCCTGCTCTGGTCCACCGGCCTCGGACACGGCGACGCCCTGCACGTCGGCGACCTCGACCCCACCCGGGCCGGACTGGAGATCTTCAAGGTCAGCGAGGACTCCAGCAAACCCGGCTCCTGGTTCGCCGACGCCCGCACCGGGCAGATCCTCTGGTCCACCCCGACGGCGGGCGACAACGGCCGGGGCGTCTCCGGCGACATCTGGGCCGGCAGCCCCGGCGCCGAATCCTGGTCGTCGGCGGTCAGCGGCCTGGCCAACACCCGAGGACAGAACGTCGGCCGCAAGCCCTCCTCCACCAACTTCCTCGTCTGGTGGGACGGCGACCCGGTCCGCGAACTGCTCGACGCCACCCGGATCGACAAGTACGGCCCCAACGGCGACACCCGGCTGCTCACCGCCTCCGGCGTCGCCGCCAACAACGGCACCAAAGCCACCCCCGCCCTCAGCGCCGACCTGCTCGGCGACTGGCGGGAGGAGGTGATCTGGCGGACCAGCGACAACCGGGCCCTGCGCATCTACAGCACCCCGAACCCGACCGGCACCCGCCTGCACACCCTCATGCACGACCCGCAGTACCGGACGGCCGTCGCCTGGCAGAACACCGCCTACAACCAGCCGCCCCACCCGGGCTTCTTCCTCGGCGACGGCATGACCACGCCACCGGCACCCGCCATCTACCTGCGCTGAGGAGACCCGGCCGGGACCACACACCGGCCGGAGGACACGTGCGGGGTGACCCGGGTCCGCCGAAACCAGCGGACCCGGGTCAGGCACCGGACCACAGACGTGAACCCGCACGCCTGGCGGTCCGGTGCCCCACACCGCAGCACCCCCGACCCGTCCCGACCGGGAATGCCGTACCACCACCGAGGACAAAACTAGGCGGGGTCGGAGACGGCAGGGTGACGCCGCTGTGAAGAGCGTGTTTCGCCGCCCCTGACGACACCTGTCAAACCCGCCCTGACCTGCCCGAACGCTGCCCCGTGGGCTCCGTCACACGGCACGCCGTAGGCCTCCCGCGACCTGCTCGGCGATCAACTCGTACGAACGCATCCGGTCCGCCACGTCGTACACCAACGCCGTCAACATCAACTCGTCGGCACCGGTCCGCTCCACCAGCCGCGTCAACTGCCGACGAACCGTCTCCGGCGACCCCAACGCCTGACCCTCCTGCCGGGCCAGCACGAACTCCCGCTCCACAGCCGTGTACGGATACTCCGCCGCCTCCTGCGGACTGACCAACGGCTCCGGCCGACCCGACCGCAACCGCAGGAAGGACAACCCACTCGGTCCGGCCAGCCACTGCGCCCGCTCGTCGGTCTCCGCGCACACCGCGTTCACCGCCACCATCACGTACGGCTCCGACAACCACCGCGACGGCCGGAAGTGGCTCCGGTACGCCGCCACCGCCGCATCGGTGTTCTGGGCGCTGAAATGGTGCGCGAACGAGAACGGCAAACCCAGCAGACCGGCCAACTGCGCGCTGAACCCACTCGACCCCAGCAGCCACACCGCCGGCATGTCACCACGCCCCGGTGTCGCCACGATCGGCCCCGGACGCTCCCCGGTGAAGTAGTTCACCAGGTCGGCCAGCTCCCGCGGAAACCCCTCCGCCGACAGGCCCTCCATCGTCCGGCGCAACGCCAGCGCCGTCACCTGGTCGGTCCCCGGCGCCCGGCCGATGCCCAGGTCGATCCGACCCGGATGCAACGCCTCCAGGGTGCCGAACTGCTCGGCCACCACCAGCGGGGCGTGGTTGGGCAGCATCACCCCACCGGAACCCAGCCGGATCGTGGAGGTCGCCGCCGCCAGATGCGCGATCAGCACCGCCGGGGCGCTGCTCGCGATGGCGGGCATGTTGTGGTGCTCGGCCACCCAGAACCGGTGGTACCCCAACTCCTCGGCGCGTCGGGCCACCTCGGTGGTGTGTCGCAGCGCCTCACCCACCGGGGCGCCGGCCGCGACCGGAGCAAGATCAAGAACAGAGAACGGTACGTCGATCACACGCCCACCCAACCCGTCCCGCGCCCGAATTGTTCCCCGGCCGCGATCCGGGACCCGGCCTCACTGCTTCGGCCCGACGTGCCGGTCCCCGGCAGGTAGGCGTAGGAGTAGGCGGAGGGTGTGGTCGGACCGTCGATGCCGGGAAGGCGCCGGAAGCATCGGCGAACGGTCCCGTGCTGTTTCGGCTCGGGGTGGTCCCGACGCCGGCGCCTGATCGTGCTGGTAGAGAAGGTCGACCTGCCGGGCCACCTGAGCGATCGTTCGGCGAGGTGGAGGCGACGGGCATCGACCCGTACGTGTGGCGGGCATATCCGCCAATGCTCGAACAGGCGTACGGCCTTTGGTGCCCCCGGTGGGACTCGAACCCACACTGTCGGAGGTTTGAGCTCCGTCTCTCTTCCGGTTGGAGTACAGGGGCTTGCGTGATTCGGCACGCACAGAATACCCACTAGGCTGGAGGCGGTGACACCCGGGCACGGCGGGTGTCGAGCACAGACTGGTGGGAGTGGCTCGTGGCCGACATGCAGACGGATGCCGAGCGCAGGCGGGTCTTGATCGCCGAGGACGAGGCGCTCATCCGGCTGGACCTGGCCGAGATGTTGGTCGAGGAGGGTTACCAGGTCGTCGGGGAGGCCGGAGACGGGGAGACGGCGGTCCGGCTGGCCGAGGAACTGAAACCCGACCTCGTCATCCTCGACATCAAGATGCCGATCATGGACGGGTTGGCGGCCGCCGAGCGGATCGCCGGTGGGCGGATCGCGCCGGTGATCATCCTGACCGCGTTCAGTCAGCGGGACCTGGTCGAGCGGGCCCGTGCTGCCGGTGCCATGGCGTACCTGGTCAAGCCCTTCCAGAAGAGCGACCTGGTGCCGGCGGTGGAGATCGCGCTCTCCCGCTACTCGGAGATCGCCGCCCTGGAGTCTGAGGTGGCCGGGCTCTCCGACCGGCTGGAGATCCGCAAGACCGTCGAACGCGCCAAGGGTGCCCTGATGACCACGTACGGGATGACCGAGCCGCAGGCGTTCAAGTGGATCCAGCGCACGGCGATGGACCACCGGATGACGATGAAGGAGGTCGCCGAGCGGATCCTCGCCGAGACCACCGGCGGTGAGGTGACCGAGCCGGCGCCCTGACCGGCCCGGTGCCGCGCGCCGTCGACGATCGGGCCTCGTCCTGGCCGACGGTGACCATGGTGTGACGCTCCGCGTCGACCAGCCCCGACCTGCGAATGCGGGTCGGGGCTGGTCGTGTCCGGGGTGCTGGTCGTTTCGTCCGACGAAACAGCAGCTCACGGGCTTGGGGGAACGGCGGTATCGGCCGTTCGGTGGATGGTGATTCGGGTGGGCCTTTTGGGGGGCGACGTGTTCATGACCACTCTGCAGTCGGAGAGCTACTCCAAGGGTCTGTCGCGACTTCTGTCCGTCAATTGACTCGGGAGGTTCCTGAGGCGGCAGTGACGGATGTTTTACCTGCTGGAGCCGGGTCCGGTGTCCAGGTTGGTAGGTGGCTGGACGGGCTTCGGTCGTTACCTCGAATGGTGGTGCAAAGGGTCGTCCGCGCGGTTGGTTCTTACACCGTTTCTGATGGAACGGGCTCAACGTGTAACGGTTCGGTCAACCCGGCTTCCGGGGGCTTACGCCACCGCTGACGCGTGGGATAACGTCCCGGCCCAGACCGCGACGACGGTCTGGTTCGTCCGCCCTCCGCAAGTGCCAAAGTGCAGCGGGTGGTTCGAGCCGTTGGGATGGAGGAGGGTTCGGGCCTTGAGGCAGAAGCTCGCACGGGTGATCGGTGGAGTGGCCATGGTGGCCCTCGTCGCCGGTGGTACCGCGTGTTCCAGTGGCGGTGACGGTACGGCGGCCGAAGGCGACGCCTGCGGCAACAAGATTGCGTTCTTCGGTGCGCTGACCGGGCCGTCCGCGGCGCTGGGCATCAACGAGAACAACGGCGTCAAGCTGGCGGTGGACCAGTACAACAAGGAGAACGCCGACTGCCAGGTCGAGCTGGTCGCGCTGGACTCCCAGGGCAGCCCGGACCAGGCGCCGGGTCTGGCGCAGAAGGCCATCGACGACGAGAAGCTCCTCGGCATCGTCGGCCCGGCCTACTCGGGTGAGTCGGAGGCCGCCGGTCCGCTGTTCAACGAGGCGGGTCTGGTCACCATCACTCCGTCGGCGACGAACCCGACTCTGGCGACCAACGGGTGGAAGACCTTCTTCCGCGCCGTCGGTAACGACCTGAGCCAGGGCCCGGCCGCTGGTAACTACATCAAGAACGTCATCAAGGCCGAGCGGGCGTACGTCATCGACGACCAGTCGGCGTACGGCGCCGGTCTGGCCGACGAGGTCAAGAAGGTTCTCGGCGCGACGGTCGCCGGCTCGGACAAGGTCCAGGGCGAGGGCAAGCAGACCGACTTCTCCGCGGTGGTCACCAAGGTCAAGGCCGCCAACGTGCAGGCGGTCTTCTACGGTGGCTACTACCAGGAGGCGGGCCTGATCCGTAAGCAGCTCACCGCTGCCGGGGTCACCGCTCCGCTGGTCGCCGGTGACGGCGTCAACGACGGCGCGTACATCACCTCCGCCGGTCAGGCCGCCGCTGAGGGCACCATCCTGACCTGCCCGTGCCAGCCGGCCACCGAGGCGCGCGGCAACTTCGCCGCCGACTACAAGGCGCTCAACGGGACCGACCCGGGTACCTACAGCGACACCGCCTACGACGCGGCGAACATCCTGCTCGCCGGGATCAAGGACGGCAAGACCACCCGTCCGGCTCTGCTGGAGTTCGTGAAGGGCTACAGCGGCGAGGGTGTCGCGGCGAGCTACAAGTTCACCGAGAACGGCGACCTGGACCCGACTCAGGTGAAGGTCTGGGCGTACAAGGTCGAGGGCGGCAAGGTCGTTGCGGACCAGGAGATCCCGCAGTCCTGACGTCGGTCGCTGCTACAGCGGTTGAGTTGTGATCGTGGGTGCGGCCGGGAGCTCGCTCCCGGCCGCACCCCTCGTTCGTTCTCCGGACCTGATGGAGCGTCCCTCCCTTGAACTTCAGCGAACTGTTCTCCAACTTCGGAGAACTCACCACGACCGGCTTGACACAGGGGTCGATCTACGCCCTGGTCGCGCTGGGTTACACGCTGGTATACGGCGTGCTGAGACTTATCAACTTCGCCCACTCCGAGGTCTTCATCGCCGGTGCGTTCGCCGCGCTGTGGACCTGGAACGGCTTCGGCCTCAACCAGGACTCGCAGGTCAGCGGCATCGGTTCGATCATGTTCTACCTTCTGGTGGCGATGATCGTGGCGGCCATCGCGTCGGCGGGTACCGCGACGGTGATCGAGCGGGTGGCGTACCGGCCGTTGCGTAAGCGCAACGCGCCGCCGCTGGCGTTCCTGATCACCGCGATCGGTGCCTCCATCGCGATCGCCGAGGCCTTCGGCATCTTCACCCGTCGTCGTCCGCAGGGCGCGCCGTCGCTGGTCAGCACCGACACCCTGTTCCACGTCTTCGGGGTGCCGATCGACGCGGTGCAGCTGCTCACCATCGGTTCGGCCCTGGTGATGATGGTCGCGCTGGACTTCTTCATCAACCGGAGTCGGGTCGGCCGGGGTATCCGCGCGGTGGCGCAGGACCCCAACACGGCTGCGTTGATGGGGGTGAACAAGGACCGGATCATCATGATCGTGTTCATCGCCGGTGGCGCGATGGCCGGTGTGGCCGGTCTCCTCTACGACGTGCGGATCGGCACCCTGACCTACAGCGTCGGCTTCCTGCTCGGTCTGAAGGCGTTCACCGCCGCCGTGCTCGGCGGTATCGGCAACCTGCGCGGCGCGCTCGTCGGCGGTCTGCTGCTGGGCGTGGTGGAGAACTACTCCTCCGCGCTGTTCGGCAGTGAGTGGAAGGACTTCGCCGCCTTCGCACTGCTGGTGGTGCTGCTGATGTTCCGCCCGACCGGTCTGCTGGGCGAATCGCTGGGAAGGGCGCGGGTATGACATCCCTCATCGACAGGGTGCACGAAGGTCGGCAGGCAATGCGACGGCGGTGGCACGAGGCGCCTCGCTGGGTGCGCTGGGCGGCGCTGGGTGCGTTGATCGCGTTCTTCTACGCGTTGCCGAACAAGGAGTTCTACCAGTACCTCGGGCCGATCCCGACCCCCGGTGCGAACTTCACCCAGGTGATGTTCACCGTCTCGATCTACGTCCTGCTGGCGGTCGGGCTGAACATCGTCGTCGGTTTCGCCGGCCTGCTCGACCTCGGCTACTTCGGGTTCTTCGCTGTCGGTGCGTACACGGTGGCGGTGTTGACCTCACCGGGCAGTGACCTGGGGACGATGTGGCCGTGGCTGCTGGCGGTGCCGTTCGCGATCGCGTTGACGATGGTCTCCGGTCTGATGCTCGGTACGCCGACGCTGCGGTTGCGCGGTGACTACCTGGCGCTGGTGACCCTCGGGTTCGCCGAGATGATCCGGATCGGGGCGGTCAGCTCGGAGTTCCTCAAGGGGCAGCGGGGCTTCAACAGCATCCCGCACCCGCCGGGTGAGTACGCCGACGGCCGTCCGGTCTTCGGTGTCCTGGACGCCCGTCCGTACTACTGGCTGGTGCTCACGCTGATCATCCTGGTGGTGATCGGGGTGCGGAACCTGACCCACAGTCGGGTCGGCCGGGCCTGGATCTCGATCCGGGAGGACGAGGACGCCGCCCAGTTGATGGGTGTGCCGACGTTCAAGTTCAAGTTGTGGGCGTTCGCGTCGGGTGCGGCGATCGCCGGTCTGGCCGGTGCGCTGTTCGCGGGTAAGAACAACTTCGTCAACTCGCAGAACTTCGAGCTGCTCAACTCGATCATCATTCTGGCGGCGGTGATCTTCGGCGGGTCGGGCAGCATCGTCGGCGCGATCGTCGGTGGCGGCCTGGTGGCGTACATGATCGAGCGGTTCCGTGGCATCGAGCTGTTCGGCATCGAGCTGTACGAGTTCCGGTTCCTCTTCTTCGGTCTGGTGCTGGTGATCATGATGATCTTCCGGCCCCAGGGCCTGATCCCGAACCGAAGACGAGAGGCGGAATTCAAGGATCGCCGCAAGGAGGTGACCGTCGGTGAGTGACACCGAACAGAGTCCGGTCGTTCCGGCCCAGGCCGAGGCGCCCGAGGTGGAGCGGGTGGCCGAGCGGGAGCCGCTGCTGGAGGTCGACCACGTCACGCTGCGCTTCGGCGGTGTGGTGGCCCTCAACGACGTCGACTTCACCCTGTACAAGGGGGAGATCCTGGGTCTGATCGGGCCCAACGGCGCCGGGAAGACCACCTGCTTCAACGCGATGACCGGCATCTACCAGCCCTCCGAGGGTGAGATCCGGTTCCGCGGTCAGAAGATCAGCGGTAAGAAGCGGCACCTCATCACCAAGATGGGGATGGCGCGGACGTTCCAGAACATCAGGCTCTTCCCGGAGATGACGGCGCTGGAGAACGTGCAGGTCGGGGCGGACGCCCACCACAAGACCAGTGTGGTCTCCGCGCTGTTCCGGTTGCCTCGGCACTGGAAGGAGGAGCGGGAGGGTCGGGAGAAGGCCGAGCGGCTGCTGAAGTTCGTCGGCATCGAGCATCGGATGAACGACTTCGCCCGCAACCTCTCCTACGGCGAGCAGCGGCGGTTGGAGATCGCCCGGGCACTGGCCACCGACCCGGCGCTGCTGTGCCTGGACGAGCCGGCGGCCGGTTTCAACCCGGCGGAGAAGGAGGAGCTGCTCCAGCTCATCCGCCAGATCCGGGACCAGGGGGTGACCGTGCTGCTGATCGAGCACGACATGCGTCTGGTCATGGGGGTCACCGACCGGATCGTGGTCCTGGAGTTCGGGAAGAAGATCGCCGACGGCCTGCCGGCCGAGGTTCGGGAGAACCCGAAGGTGATCGGGGCGTACCTGGGGGTGCCGGACGATGCTGCTTGAGATCGATGACATGAGCCTGCTCTACGGGCGGATCAAGGCGCTGCACGGCATCAGCCTCACCGTGGACCAGGGCGAGGTGGTGGCGTTGATCGGCGCGAACGGCGCCGGCAAGACCACCACCATGCGGGCGATCTCCGGGATCCGGCCGGTGGCCACCGGCAAGATCGTGTTCGACGGGGAGGACATCACCAAGCTCCGGGCCGACCTGCGGGTACGACGTGGGTTGTGTCAGGCCCCTGAGGGTCGGGGGATCTTCCCCGGCATGAACGTCCTGGACAACCTGGACATGGGCGCCTACACCCGGAAGGACAAGGGTGAGGTGGCCAAGGACCTGAACCGGGTCCTGGAGTTGTTCCCGCGCCTGGCCGAACGGCGTAAGCAGGCCGGGGGTACTCTCTCCGGCGGTGAGCAGCAGATGCTGGCGGTGGGGCGGGCGCTGATGAGCCGGCCGAAGCTGCTGCTGCTGGACGAGCCCTCGATGGGGCTCGCCCCGATGCTGATCCAGCAGATCTTCTCCATCATCACGGAGATCAACGAGCAGGGCACCACGATCCTGTTGGTGGAGCAGAACGCGCAGCAGGCACTGGCCCGGGCCCACCGGGCGTACGTGTTGGAGACCGGGCGGATCGTCAAGAGCGGCACCGGTGCCGAACTGCTGCACGACCCGGCGGTCAAAGAGGCGTACCTCGGGGTGGCCTGACCGCTTCCCATCCCCTCACCAAGGAGCCACGGATGTTCACGATCAACGGTGGTCGACGGGCGGCGCTCGGCGTCGCCGGTGCGGCCCTGCTCACCCTCTCCCTCGCCGCCTGCGGGGAGAAGGAGAGCACCGGCGACCAGCCGGGTGCCGGGCCGACCGTCACCTCGGCGGTCGACGACGCCCTGGCGGCGCGGGTGCCGGATGCGATCAAGGCCGACGGCGTGATCAAGGTGGGCACCGACCCCACCTACGCGCCGGCGGAGTTCCTGGACACCGACGGCCGTACGGTGGTCGGCTTCGACGTGGAGCTGTTCACGGCGGTGGCGCAGAAGCTGGGCCTGAAGGCGGAGTACGAGGCGGCCCCGTTCGACGCGATCCTGCCCGGTGTCACCTCGGGCAAGTACGAGATCGGGGTCTCCTCGTTCACCATCAACGACGAGCGTAAGCAGACCGTGACCATGGTCAGCTACTTCTCGGCGGGCACCCAGTGGGCGACCAAGCAGGGCAACCCGGCTCAGGTCGACCCGACCGACGCCTGCGGCAAGAAGATCGCGGTGCAGGTCGGCACGGTGCAGCTGGACGACATCACCGACCGGTCGAAGGCGTGCACCGACGCCGGGAAGCCGGCCATCACCATCGACCAGTACCAGGCGCAGAGCGACGCGACGGCTGCGGTGATCAGCGGCAAGAACGACGCGATGCTGGCCGACTCGCCGGTCGGGGCGTACGCGGTGAAGGAGAGCGGTGGGCAGTTGGAGTCGCTCGGTGACATCTACGAGTCGGCTCCGTACGGCTACACCCTGGCCAAGGACCAGACCGAGTTCGCCGAGGTGGTCCGGGACGCGGTGAAGGCGGTCATCGCCGACGGCACCTACCAGACGGTGTTGGCCAAGTGGGGTGTCGAGGGTGGGGCGATCACCGATCCTGCGGTGAACCCGTAACCATGTCGGTGGAGACGGATTCTCCCGAGCGGGCACGGCCGGAACCCATCCGCGCCGTGCCCGTGCGGCGTCCCGGGCGGTGGGTCGCCGTCGCGGTGCTCGCCGTCCTGACCGCCATGTTCGTCAACATGCTGGTCACGAACACGGCGTTCAACTGGACCTTCATGGTCGACGAGATGTTCCGTCCGCCGATCATGGCCGGGGTGCGGGGCACCCTCCTGCTGCTCGTCCTGTCGATGCTGCTCGGTATCGGGTTGGGCGTCGTGCTGGCGATCATGCGGTTGTCGGACAATCCGGTCCTGCGCGGGGTGGCCTGGGTCTACACCTGGTTCTTCCGGGCGGTGCCCCGGCTGGTCCTGGCGATCCTCTTCGGCAACCTGGGGATCCTCTGGGCCCGGCTGGAGTTCGGGCTGCCCTTCGACAGGCAGATCGGTGCCCTGTTCGGGATCACCGACTTCGAGGCGCGGCTGTTCGGGTTCAACACCCTCGACATCCTGACCGGGTTCGTGGCGGGTGTGCTGGCACTGGGTCTGTCCGAGGCGGCGTACATGGCCGAGATCGTCCGGGCCGGTATCCAGTCGGTGGACGAGGGGCAGACCGAGGCGGCGCAGGCGCTGGGCATGACCCGGGGGCAGATCCTGCGCCGGATCGTCCTGCCGCAGGCGATGCGGGTGATCATCCCGCCGACCGGCAACGAGACCATCGCGATGCTCAAGGACACCTCGCTGGTGGCCTTCGTACCGGTCTCCGCCGAGCTGTTCTTCCAGCTCAAGGCGGTCGGTACCCGGACGTACCAACTGTTTCCGATGTACGTGGCGGCCTGCCTGTGGTACCTGGCGTTGACGAGCATCCTGCTTGTCGGCCAGTACTACCTGGAGCGGCACTTCGCCAAGGGGCACGGGCGCAGCGGCCGGGCGAAGCTGAAGCTGCGGGGGATAACGGCGGAGGCCGGCGGCGGCGCCGGGACGGAGGCGGTCAAGTCATGACCGACGTGACGGAGTCACCCGACGCCACGGCCGCGGAGCCGATGGTCCGGGCCGAGCAGGTGCACAAGGCGTTCGGGTCGGTCGAGGTCCTCAGGGGCATCGACCTTGAGGTCGGCACCGGTGAGGTCTGCTGTCTGCTCGGGCCGTCGGGGTCGGGCAAGTCGACATTCCTGCGCTGCATCAACCACCTGGAGAAGATCAACGCCGGTCGGATCCGGGTGGACGGGGAGCTGATCGGCTACCGGGAACGCGGCGGGAAGCTGCACGAGCTGCGGGAGAAGGAGGTCGCCGCGCAGCGCCGTTCGATCGGGATGGTGTTCCAGCGGTTCAACCTCTTCCCGCACAAGACCGCCCTGGACAACGTCACCGAGGCGCCGTTGATGGTGCGTCGGGAGAAGAGGTCGGTGGCCCGGGACCGGGCCGCCGCGCTGCTGGAGCGGGTCGGGCTCGGTGACCGGATGGGCAACTATCCGGGTCAGCTCTCCGGCGGGCAGCAGCAGCGGGTGGCGATCGCCCGCGCCCTGGCCATGCAGCCGAAGCTGATGCTCTTCGACGAGCCCACCAGCGCCCTGGACCCGGAGCTGGTCGGTGAGGTCCTCGAGGTGATGAAGGACCTGGCCCGCGACGGGATGACCATGATCGTGGTGACCCACGAGATCGGGTTCGCCCGGGAGGTCGGGGACAGTCTGGTCTTCATGGACGAGGGAGTGGTGGTGGAGTCCGGGGCGCCCCGGGAGGTCATCGCGAACCCCCGCCACGACCGGACGAAGGCGTTCCTGGCGAAGGTGCTCTGACGGCGTCGGTTCCCGGTCGGCCCGCTGCGGGCCGACCGGGGCCGTGCCGCTGTGCCGGGCTGTCGGAGCCTCGGACTAGAGTCGCCTCGTGACTGCTACGACTCCGCGCCTGCTCCTCGTCGACGGACACTCCCTGGCATACCGGGCGTTCTTCGCCCTGCCGGTGGAGAACTTCTCCACCACGACCGGGCAGCCCACCAACGCGGTGTACGGCTTCACCTCCATGCTGATCAACGTCCTCCGCGACGAGCAGCCCACCCACATCGCCGTCGCCTTCGACGTCTCCCGCCACTCCTTCCGCACCGACCGCTACGCGGAGTACAAGGCCGGGCGCAGCGAGACCCCCACCGATTTCAAGGGCCAGGTGAGCCTGGTCAAGGAGGTCCTCGCCGCGCTGCGGGTCCCGGTGGTGGAGAAGGAGGGGTACGAAGCCGACGACGTCATCGCCACCCTCGCCTGTCAGGCCCGCGACCAGGGCATGACGGTGCTGGTCAGCAGCGGGGACCGGGACGCCTTCCAGCTCGTCGACGACCGGATCACGGTGCTCTACCCGCGTAAGGGCGTCTCCGACCTGGCCCGGATGGACGCCGCCGCGATCGAGGCGAAGTACGGTGTCGGCCCAGGCCACTACCGGGACCTGGCCGCCCTGGTCGGCGAGACCAGCGACAACCTCCCCGGGGTCCCCGGGGTGGGGCCGAAGACCGCCGCCAAGTGGATCAACGCGTACGGCGGGGTGGAGGGCGTGATCGCCCGGGCCGACGAGATCAAGGGCAAGGCCGGTGACAGTCTGCGGGAGCGGCTGGCCGACGTGATCCGCAACTACGAGCTCAACTGTCTCGTCTCCGACCTGGAGTTGCCGCTGACCCCGGAGGAGGCCCGGTGGAGCGGCTGGGACCGGGAAGCCGTCCACCAGGTCTTCGACGCCCTGGAGTTCCGGATCCTGCGGGACCGGCTCTACCAGTATCTCGACGCCGTCGAGCCGGAGGCGGAGTCCGGGTTCGACCTGGCCGGGCAGGTCCTCACCGAGCCGGGGGCGCTCGCCGGGTGGTTGGAGACGTACGGCCCGGCGGGAACCGGGGTCGGGGTGGCGGTCAAGCTCGACACCGGTCCCAACCGGCGGCACACCGCCTCGGTGCTGGGGATGGCCCTGGCCACCGGGGATGGGGCGGCGGCCTGGTTCGACCCGGCCACCCTCGACCCGGGCGACGAGAGTGCCCTGTCGGCGTGGCTGGCCGACCCGACCCGACCGAAGGTCCTGCACGACAGCAAACCGGCGGTGCTCGCCTTCGCCGCCGCCGGGTGGGAGTTGGCCGGGATCGCCCGGGACACCCAGATCGCGGCGTACCTGGCCCGCCCCGACCAGCGTTCCTACGACCTGACCGACCTGGCGCTGCGCTACCTGCACCGGGAGCTGCGGGTGGACGCGCCGGAGACCGGGCAGCTCACCCTGGAGGGGTTGGGTGACGACGGCCGCGCCGAGGAGAACCTCATGCTCCAGGCCCGGGCGACCCTCGACCTGGCCGACGCGATCGACGCCGAGCTGTCCCGGGACGGTGAGCAGTCGGCCCGGCTGATGGCCGAGGTGGAGCTGCCCCTGATGCGGGTGCTGGCGGGGATGGAGCGCATCGGCATCGCCGCCGACACCGACTACCTCACGGAGTTGGAGGCGCACTTCGCGGGGGAGGTGAAGGCCGCCGCGCAGAGCGCGTCCGGGGTGGTCGGGCGGGAGTTCAACCTGGGCTCGCCGAAGCAGTTGCAGGAGATCCTCTTCGGGGAGCTGAACCTGCCGAAGACCAAGAAGATCAAGACCGGCTACACCACCGACGCCGACGCCCTCCAGTGGCTGTACGCGCAGACCGAACACCCGCTCCTGCACCACCTGCTGCGGCACCGGGACGTGGCGAAGTTGAAGTCCACCGTCGACGGTCTGCTCAAGTCGGTCTCCGACGACGGGCGGATCCACACCACGTTCAACCAGACGGTGGCGGCCACCGGGCGGCTCTCCTCGACCGAACCCAACCTGCAGAACATCCCGATCCGCACCGAGGAGGGGCGCCGGATCCGGCGGGCCTTCGTGGTGGGCCGGGGGTACGAGACCCTCCTGACCGCCGACTACAGCCAGATCGAGATGCGGATCATGGCCCATCTCTCCGGCGACCAGGCCCTGATCGACGCGTTCAACTCCGGTGCCGACTTCCACGCCGCCACCGCGTCGTCGGTCTTCGAGGTCGCCGTCGAGGCGGTCACCGCCGACCAGCGCCGCAAGATCAAGGCGATGAACTACGGCCTGGCGTACGGGCTCAGCGCCTTCGGTCTCTCCCAGCAGCTCGGCATCAGCGCCGAGGAGGCCCGGGGGTTGATGGAGAACTACTTCGCCGGGTTCGGCGGGGTCCGCGACTACCTGCACGAGGTGGTGGCCAAGGCCCGCCACGACGGGTACACCTCCACCGTCCTGGGCCGCCGCCGTTACCTGCCGGACCTGGTCAGCGACAACCGGCAGCGACGGGAGATGGCCGAGCGGATGGCGCTCAACGCCCCGATCCAGGGGTCCGCCGCCGACATCATCAAGGTCGCCATGCTGCACGTCGACACGGCCCTGCGGGAGTCCGGGCTGCGGTCACGGATGCTGTTGCAGGTCCACGACGAGCTGGTCTTCGAGGTCGCCCCGGGGGAGCGGACCGCGTTGGAGGAGCTGGTCCGAGGGCGGATGGGTGACGCGTATCCGCTGTCGGTGCCGTTGGAGGTGTCGGTCGGCGAGGGCCGCGACTGGAACAGCGCCGACCACTAGGGGACCGGCCCCCTCACCGGAGGGGGTCGTGGCCCCAGTTCATCAGCGACCACCGCCACCGGGTGTCGCGGACGTCCCCGGCGGGGCGCTGGGCGAGGTGCCGGTGGACGTACCCGATGACCTTGCGCATGTGTCGGTAGTCGTTGTCGGTGAGGTCGGCGCGCTTACGGCGCAGCAGGTCGATGATCCGTCGACCCGAGGCGTGGCCCACCGACTCGCCGCCCTTGGTGCCCTTCTTCATCCAGCCGACGTGCTTGGACTCCTCGGTCTCCAACCACGTCGACAGCTCTCCGGGCTTCATGTTGACCGCCTCGGTGAACTCCCGGTAGGTGTCCCGGCCCTGGTCACGCTCGCTCATGGCGTTGTGCCCTCCGGTCGGTGTGCGAGGTCTCGCCCCCTGTGGGACGTCAGTGGCCCGTCGGGTGCGTGGTCCGGCGCAGGGGCGTCACCCCTGGGCGGACCCGCCGTCCGGCCACGACCTGCGGGTACCCGGCGAGCCGGATGGGAAACGAGCGGCCCGCCTGGCCCGGGGTCCGCCTCCGCAGGGGTCCGTCGCGGTGCGCTCCGACGGGCGCGGGTCTCACTCCTCGGGTCGCTCGGCGACGAAGACGGCGGTGCCCGGGAAGAGGCGACCCCGCAGCGGGCTCCACTGCCCCCAGATCCCCTCGTGCCCCGCCGGCCACTCCGGCTCCACCAGGTCCACCAGCCGGAACCCGGCCCCGACCAGTTCACGGATCCGGTCGCCGAGGGTGCGGTGCTGCTCGACGTAGGTGGGCAGACCGGTGGCGTCCTGCTCGACGTACGGGTCGCGGTCGAAGTACGAGTGGACCGCCCGCAGCCCGCCCTCGCCCGGATCGTCGAGGAAGATCCAGCGCATCGGGTGGGTGACCGAGAAGACCCACCGGCCGCCGGGGCGCAGGACCCGGTGCACCTCCCGCATCACCGCCGCCGAGTCGGACACGAACGGGATCGCCCCGAACGCGGTGCAGGCGGTGTCGAACGCGCCGTCGGCGAAGGGCAGCGCGAGGGCGTCGGCCTGCACCAGCGGTACGCGTACCCCGGTCCGGTCGGCGGCCTGCGCGGCGTGGCGCAGCATCCCGGCGGAGAGGTCGACGGCGGCGACCTGGGCGCCCTGGGTGGCCAACCACCGGGCGGCCGCCGCTGCGCCGCAGCCCACCTCCAGGATCCGGCGGCCGGCCAGCTTGCCGAGGAGTCGGGCGTCGGCCTCGCGCAGCCCCTCCGGGCACCAGACGAAGTCCAGGTCGCCGAGGAAGGCGCCGTGTTCGGCCTGGTAGTCGTCGGCGTCGGTGTCCCACCACGACCGGCTTGCCTGCCGGCTCTCCGCGTCGGTCACCGTCCGGCGCAGCACGGCCCGTTCGTCGGCTTCGGGGGAGTCGTCCCGGGGGCCGCCCGGTTCGTCGGCGTCGTCACTCACCTCGGCAGTGTAGGGGCCGGCCACCCCGGGTCGGGCGGTACGACGCGGGTGGCGGGGCGGGGGCGACGTGTGGTTCGTTCAGGGGCGTTCCACCGCGAAGTATCGTCACAGGTGCATATGGGGCGGCCGTCGGAGAAAAGCGGGCCGGATCACGTACCCCCGGGGCTTGCACGCTGTGGTAATGCACACGGTAGGGTAGAGGATGCGCTCGCGGATCGCGTGTCTCGGCAGGGAGCAGGTGCGCGGCCACGGAGCCACTAATGATCATCTCAGGGCGATCGTTCGGTGTGCCCGACGGCGGATCCGTTGGCGCGAACAGGTCACCGCAACACCAAGCCTGCTGTGACACACCATCCGACCGGAGCAACCGCCCACATGACGAGCAGCATCGAGGCCCCCTCGAGCGCCAACAGGGTCACCATCGACGACCTCGGTTCAGAGGAAGCCTTCCTCGCCGCGATCGACGAGACCATCAAGTACTTCAATGACGGCGACATTGTCGAAGGCACCGTCGTCAAGGTCGATCGGGACGAGGTCCTGCTCGACATCGGCTACAAGACCGAGGGTGTCATCCCCTCTCGGGAGTTGTCGATCAAGCACGACGTGGACCCGGCCGAAGTCGTTTCGGTGGGTGACCACATCGAGGCCCTTGTCCTCCAGAAGGAGGACAAGGAGGGGCGTCTGATCCTCTCGAAGAAGCGCGCGCAGTACGAGCGGGCGTGGGGCACCATCGAGAAGATCAAGGACGAGGACGGCGTCGTCCGCGGTTCGGTCATCGAGGTGGTCAAGGGTGGCCTCATCCTCGACATCGGGCTGCGCGGCTTCCTTCCCGCCTCGCTGGTCGAGATGCGCCGGGTGCGCGACCTGCAGCCGTACGTCGGCCGGGAGCTCGAAGCCAAGATCATCGAGCTGGACAAGAACCGCAACAACGTGGTCCTGTCCCGCCGGGCCTGGCTCGAGCAGACCCAGTCCGAGGTGCGGACCGAGTTCCTCAACAAGCTCCAGAAGGGGCAGGTCCGCAAGGGCGTCGTCTCCTCGATCGTCAACTTCGGTGCGTTCGTCGACCTCGGCGGCGTGGACGGTCTGGTGCACGTCTCCGAGCTGTCCTGGAAGCACATCGACCACCCGTCCGAGGTCGTCGAGGTGGGCCAGGAGGTCGAGGTCGAGGTCCTGGACGTCGACCTGGACCGCGAGCGGGTCTCGCTGTCGCTGAAGGCGACCCAGGAGGACCCGTGGCGGCAGTTCGCCCGGACCCACGCGATCCAGCAGATCGTCCCGGGTAAGGTCACCAAGCTGGTGCCGTTCGGTGCCTTCGTCCGGGTGGACGACGGGATCGAGGGCCTGGTCCACATCTCCGAGCTGGCCGAGCGCCACGTGGAGATCCCGGAGCAGGTCGTCCAGGTCGGCTCCGAGGTCATGGTCAAGGTCATCGACATCGACCTGGAGCGCCGCCGGATCTCGCTGTCGCTCAAGCAGGCCAACGAGGGCTTCGTCGAGGGCGAGGAGCACTTCGACCCGACCCTCTACGGCATGGCCGCCGAGTACGACGACCAGGGGAACTACAAGTACCCCGAGGGCTTCGACCCGGAGACCGGCGAGTGGCTCGAGGGCTACGAGAAGCAGCGCGAGGAGTGGGAGCAGCAGTACGCCGAGGCGCGTCAGCGCTGGGAGGCCCACACCAAGCAGGTGCAGAACTCCCGGGCCGCCGACGCCGAGGCCGCCGCGAACCCGGCTCCGGCCGTGTCCACCGGTGGCACCACCACCTCGACCTCGTCGGCTCCGGCCCGACAGAACGAGGAGCCGGCCGGCACCCTCGCCACCGACGAGGCGCTCGCCGCGCTGCGGGAGAAGCTCGCCGGCGGCAAGTGACCCGCTGACGGCGCTCACCGAGCACCAGGAGCCCCGTCGCGACATCCGGTTCGTCCGGTCGTCGCGGCGGGGCTCCGCCGTGTCCACGGCACGACCCGCCGCCGCACGATCACCCGAAGGCGAGTTGGTGTGACGCCCGTGATGCGGTTGACTGGTGGGGTGTTGCGGGTGGGATTGACCGGTGGGATCGGATCGGGAAAGAGCGCCGTCGCCCGACGGCTGCGCGAATCGGGCGCGGTGGTGATCGACGCCGACCAGGTCGCCCGGGAGGTGGTGGCCCCCGGCACCCCGGGGCTGGCCGAGGTGGTGGCCGCCTTCTCCGACCGGGTCCTCACCCCGCAGGGGGCACTCGACCGGGCCGCCCTCGGTGCCCTGGTCTTCGCCGACGAGCAGGGGCGTCGGCGGCTCGAGGCGATCACCCACCCCCGGGTGCGCTCCCGGACGGTCGAGCTGATGGCGGCGACGCCCCCGGACGCGGTGGTGGTCAACGACGTACCGCTGCTGGTGGAGGTGGGGCTCGCCCCGACGTACCACCTGGTGGTGGTGGTGCAGACCGCCGTGCCGATCCGGTTGGCCCGGCTGTCGCAGGACCGGGGGATGGACCGGTCGGAGGCCGAACGGCGGATCGCGGCGCAGACCGACGACGACCGCCGGCGGGCCGCGGCCGACGTCCTGGTCACCAACGACGGCACCCTCGACGAGCTGCACGCCCAGGTGGACGCGGTGTGGCGGGAGCGGCTGCTGCCGTACGAGGAGAACCTGCGGCACCGGCGACCGGTACGGACCCGACGGGTGGTGTTGAGCGACCCCGACCCCACCTGGCCGCAGCAGTACGCCCGACTGGCGGCCCGGCTCCGGCACGCGCTCGCCCCGGCCGACCCGCGCATCGACCACATCGGCTCGACGGCGGTGCCGGGGCTGGCCGCCAAGGACGTCATCGACATCCAGTTGACGGTGTCGTCGCTGACCGAGGCGGACGAGGTCGCCGACCGGCTCGCCGACGCCGGATTCCCCCGGGTGCCCGGCGAGTGGTGGGACAACCCCCGCCCGGCCGGGAGCGGACGCTGGGAGAAGCGGTTGCACGGCAGCGCCGATCCGGGGCGTCCGGTGCACCTGCACGTCCGGCCGGCGGGCTCCCCCGGATGGCGGTACGCCCTGCTGATGCGCGACCATCTGCGGGCCGACCCCGACCAGCGGGCCGCGTACCTGATGCTCAAGCGGGAGTTGGCGGCGACGGCCCCGGACAGCGGCGCGTACGCCACAGCGAAGGACCCGTGGTTCGACGAGGAGTATCTGCGGGCCGAGCAGTGGGCGAACCAGACCGGGTGGCGGCCCTGAGGACACCGACGGCGTCAGCGGGGCGGCGGGGGCGGTAGTCGCGGCACCGGACCGGTGTGGACGTCCAGTTGCAGCCAGGTGCCGCCCGATCCGCGCAGTTCGAGTCGGTGTGGCCGACCGGTGCGGTCGATCCACAGCCGGGACGGGGCCGGTGCGGTGCGTACCTCGATGACGTCGACGGTCCGACCGGCCAGTCGTTCCTCGCGTAGCCGCAGGGCCGGGGCGGTCAGGTCGATCCCTTCGGGACGCAGCGTCATCCCCACCAGTCGGTCGAGGTCGTCGGCGCGCCCCCGCTGCCAGCCGACGGTGGGGGCGGCCACCGGTGGTCGGGCGGGTGCCTCGGCGGTGCCGTCGGCCGGGGTGGTCGGACGCCGGGTCCGCAGTGTCCCGGCGGCACCGTGGCGTACCAGGGTCCGGCGTTCGGGGGCGTCCAGGTCGGCCACCGACAGGTACGCGACCGCCCCGGTCCAGCTCAGCCAACCGGCGGCGCGCAGGTTGCGGGAGGTCGTGACGGGGGCGGTGACAGTCACCGGTCCCGCCCCCCGTGCCCGCAGTGCGGTCGGGACCTTGGCGAGTCTGCGCTGCTCGGCGGCGGTGAGCTGACGCGGTAGACCCGGTCGGCCGCCGAGCGCGGCGACCGGACGCAGCACGGGCCGGTCCGTCCGGTTCAGCTCGACGGCGACGGGGACGTCACCGGGCAGCCGCGCCTCCAGCCGACGCAGGCGGGCGTCCCGGTCCAGCCAGTAGCGGGGGTGCCCCTCCACGACCCTGCCGGTGGGGCGGTCGTCGGCGCGGTCCGGGGTGCCCGACCGGGGGGCGTCGGAGGGCGGACCGGTGGTGCCCGCGCCCTGCCGACCTTCCCGCCCGGAGTCGGGCAGGGGGGTCGCCGGGCCGAAGCTGCGCACCGCGGCGGTCCGGCCGGAGCCGGGCAGTGCGCCCTGGACGAGGTCGACGGCCGCGCCGCCGGCGGTGGCGGTGCCCAGCCATCGGACGCCGTTCCCGGCTCCCAGGTCCGGGTTGTCCGCCGCGAGACCGAACAGCAGGTCGAGCAGGGGGCCCAGGCCGAGGGGGCGCTCCTGCAACCGCCACCGGTCGGTCGGCGGCAGCAGCGGCGGTGGGGCGGCGGTCGGGACGGCGGTGGGGTCGGGCCGGGTCAACAGGTGGGTCGGGGTGGCCTGGACGAGTCCCCGGTCCGCCCCGGCACCGGGGCCGCCGACGTCGAGGTAGACCAGCGGAAGTGCCCAGTCGACCCACCCGACGAGGTCGAGGCGGCCGGCTCCGGAGCCGACGGTGATCCGCAGGCCGGACCGGACGTCGCGGTGGTTGGTGACCCGCAGGGCGGCGAACCTGTCGGCTTCGGCCCGGGTGAGGTCACGGGCCGGTGTCGTGGGTTCGGGTTCCCAGGTCACCAGGACCGCCACCAGTGCCGCCGCGGCCACGACGGCCGTCGTGACGAGCACCCCCAGCAGGGTGCGGCGGGGTACCGGACCGGCGGGGGTGTCGGTCACGTCGGGCTCGTCGTCGAGGCCGGGCAGGAGCGCGTCCTGCCGGTTCACCGCGTCGGCGTCGGGCAGCGGACCGCGGCCCGGCACGGGGGCCGTGGCGGGTCCGTGGCGGTCGACCCGGGCGGAGCCGGTGGTACGGGCATTCCGGGCGGAACTGGTCACGCCAGGTGAACTACCGGGGTGGTCGGTGGGTGACGTGTGAAGTGTGGTCGGGTGGCCGCCCGACGTGCAGGGCGCTCGCGGCGGCCGGTCTGCGCCTCCCGCGCGACCACGTCGGTGCGCACGCCGGTGTGAGCCGGGTGCTGCGACCCTGTGCCGGGCGACGGGCGGCCGATGACGGCTCGGCCCGTCGGGCCGGTCGGCCGCCGCGAGCGGCCTACGGCAGTACCTTAGCCCGGTGAGATGTGCCACACAATGGGAATATTGAAGCCGATCATCAACTCACCGTAGTCGTCGTAGCGTGTCGGACCCCCGGCGTACGGTGGTGACATGGCGCTCGACATTCCTCGGCTCGACGGCCGTTTCCAGGTCGTCAGCGACTACCAGCCCGCCGGTGACCAGCCGGCGGCGATCGACGACCTGGAGCGGCGGGTCCGTCGCGGTGATCGCAACACCGTGCTGCTCGGTGCGACGGGCACCGGCAAGAGCGCCACCACGGCGTGGCTGGTCGAGCGCCTGCAACGGCCGACCCTGGTGCTGGCGCCGAACAAGACGCTCTGCGCCCAGCTGGCCAAGGAGTTCGGCGAGCTGCTCCCGAACAACGCGGTGGAGTACTTCGTCTCGTACTACGACTACTACCAGCCCGAGGCGTACATCCCGCAGACCGACACCTACATCGAGAAGGACTCCTCGATCAACGAGGAGGTGGAGCGGCTGCGGCACTCGGCGACCATGTCGCTGCTCACCCGCCGCGACGTGATCGTGGTGGCCACGGTCTCGGCCATCTACGGTCTGGGCACCCCGGAGGAGTACCTCGACCGGGCGGTCCGGGTCACCGTCGGGCAGGAACTCGACCGCGACCAGCTGTTGCGGCGGCTGGTCGACATCCAGTACACCCGCAACGACATGGCCTTCCAGCGGGGGACCTTCCGGGTCCGCGGCGACACCCTGGAGATCATCCCGGCGTACGAGGAGATGGCGGTCCGGATCGAGCTCTTCGGTGACGAGGTGGAGAAGCTCTACTACCTCAATCCGCTGACCGGGGACGTGATCCGTGAGGTCGACAACCTGTTGATCTTCCCGGCAACGCACTACGCGGCCGGTCCGCAGCGGATGGAGCGGGCGATCCGCGACATCGAGGCGGAGCTGGCCGAGCGGCTGGCCGAGCTGGATCGGCAGGGCAAGCTGCTGGAGGCGCAGCGGTTGCGGATGCGGACCACCTACGACATCGAGATGATGCGGCAGGTCGGCTTCTGCTCCGGCATCGAGAACTACTCCATGCACATCGACGGCCGGCTCCCCGGCAGCCCTCCGCACTGTCTGCTCGACTACTTCCCCGACGACTTCCTCACCGTGGTCGACGAGTCCCACGTGAGCATCCCCCAGATCGGGGGCATGTTCGAGGGGGACGCCTCCCGCAAGCGGATGCTCATCGACCACGGGTTCCGGCTGCCCAGCGCCGCCGACAACCGGCCCCTGCGCTTCGACGAGTTCCTGGAGCGGGTCGGTCAGATGGTCTTCCTGTCGGCCACCCCGGGCAACTGGGAGATGGAGCAGGCCCAGGGGGAGTTCGTCGAGCAGGTGATCCGGCCGACCGGCCTGGTCGACCCGGAGGTCGTGGTCAAGCCCACCAAGGGGCAGATCGACGACCTGATGCACGAGATCAAGTTGCGGACCGAGCGGGACGAGCGGGTCCTGGTCACCACGTTGACCAAGAAGATGGCCGAGGACCTGTCGGACTACCTCCTGGAGAACGGCATCCGGGTGCGCTACCTGCACTCGGAGGTCGACACGCTGCGCCGGGTGGAGCTGCTCAGCGAGCTGCGCAAGGGCGACTACGACGTACTGGTCGGGATCAACCTGCTCCGGGAGGGGCTGGACCTGCCCGAGGTGTCGCTGGTGGCGATCCTGGACGCCGACAAGGAGGGCTTCCTGCGCAGCGGCCGGTCCCTGATCCAGACGATCGGCCGGGCCGCCCGTAACGTCTCCGGCCAGGTCCACATGTACGCCGACAAGGTCACCCCGTCGATGGCCGAGGCGATCGAGGAGACCAGCCGGCGGCGGGCCAAGCAGATCGCGCACAACGAGGCGCACGGGATCAGCCCGGAGCCGCTGCGTAAGAAGATCCACGACATCCTCGACGACATCTACCGGGAGGCGGAGGACACCGAGAACACCCGGGTCGGGGGTGCGGCCCGGCAGTTGTCGCGGGGTAAGGCCCCGGTCAAGGAGACGCGCAGCCGGTCCGCCCGGACCGCCGCCACCCCGTCCCGGGAGGGGATGGCCCGGGCCGACCTGGCGCAGCTCATCCAGGAGCTCAACGACCAGATGCTCGCCGCCGCCCGGGAACTCCAGTTCGAGCTGGCGGCCCGGATCCGGGACGAGGTGGCGGAGCTGAAGAAGGAGCTGCGCGGCATGGACACCGCCGGGGTGTCCTGACCCGGGCACCCCATCGTCGCTAACCGCAAGCGATCTATTGCCGTGAGTGACCAGAGTGGCTAGTCTCCCTCCTGGGGAGGCCGGATGCCGTTACCAACGAGTCCAGTGATTCGTCGTGCCCGCCTGGGGGCGGAGCTGCGCCAGCTGCGTCGACAGGGGGCGCTCACGCTGGAGCAGGTGTGCGGCCGGCTCGGCTGGGCGTCGACCTCGAAGCTGTCCCGGATCGAGTTGGGGCAGAGCCGGCCGGATCTGGCCGACGTGCTCGACCTCCTCGACGTCTACCAGGTCCCCGACGCGCAGCGCGACGCCCTGATCGTCATCGCCAGGGACGCGGCGACCGGCCGGGGATGGTGGAAGTCGCTCAGTGAGATGGGGGAGCGCCAGCGCGTCTACGCCGAACTGGAGGCGGGGGCGGCGACCATCCTGGAATACCAGCCGGCCCTGGTCCCCGGGCTGCTCCAGACCCCGGCGTACGCCCGTGCCCGGATCGAGGCGGGCCGGTGGACCGACCCGGGGCTGGACGTGGACGCCGACGTACGCGCCCGGATGGCGCGGCAGGAGGTGCTCCGCCGGGCGCACCCGCCCCGGTACACGGCGGTGCTCACCGAGACGGCTGCCGACCTGGTGGGGGTCCCGCCCGAGGTGCGCACCGAGCAGCTCCGGCACCTGGTCGACCTCGGTGCCCTGTCGAACGTGTCGATCCGCGTGCTGCCGCACGGCGCGGCCCTACCGGCCGACCCGTTGACCCCCTTCTCCAGCTACTCCTTCCCGGATCCTGCCGACCCTCGGACGGTGATGCTGGAGACGCTCACCTCCGACGTCCGGCTGGTCGCCGAGCCGAACCTGGACCGGTACGCCCAACTGGTGGACTGGCTGGTCGGGGTGGCCCTGGACGAGGAGCGGTCGGCGGAGTTGCTGACCGCGCGGGCCGAGTCCGAGCCGTCGGGCGAATCCACGAGGGCGATGGCTCCGGGTCCCCGGAGCCCGGTCTCCGGGAGAGGCTGAGGCCACCGGACCCGACGCCCCCGAGTCCGCCGGGGCCGGTGGCCTCCGCCGGACGATAACCCGTGAGTGCGACAGATTTCCGGGGATGTCGGCAAACTCCGGCAGATCCGCCACCTCGTCCCATCCTGCCGTCGCCCCGCCCGCTCGGCGGACCGTGACCGGACCGGGACGTCGCAGCTCAGACCGGTGGCATCGCAGATCCTGCCGGGTGCGGGAGCGCTCAGGCGGGGACGTCGACGAAGTGCTCGACCTGCGGCGGGCCGGCGAAGTGGGGGCCGATCAGGGCTCGCCACTGCGCGAACCGCTCGCTCTGGCGGAAGTTCTCCTCGTGGGCCTCCACCGAGTCCCACTCCACCAGGAGCACGAACCGGGTGGGGGACTCGACACCCTGGGTCATCCGTACCGACCGGCATCCGGGGGTGCCGGCGACCAGGGGCTGACCCTGGGCGTACGCGGCGGCGAAGTCCGCCTCGTGTCCGGGCAGTACGTCGATGAGCGCGACCTCAAGAACCATGCCCGAGAGCCTGCCACGTGCGCCGGTACCGCCTTCTCCGACCCCCGACACCGTCCCGTCCGGGCACCGCCCCGAGGACGACACCTAGCCTCCTAGGAAGCCAAACGCGGAGTGCCGCGGCCCACCCCGGCACGACCACACCATCGTCCGAAAAGGCGTGTGGTGGGGGTCGCTGCCATCGGGGATGCGCCGAGGGCGAGTGATGGTGAACAATGACCGACGAGGAGGGGAGTATTCCCCCCACGACGGGCTCGTCAGCACGGTCGACCGCCAGCCGGGCGGGTGACCCGGGCCCGCCGGCCACCGACTCGCCGAGCCGGTGGCGGAAGAGACCTCCGACAGTCGCCAGCGCCAGGGCGACGGGTGTGACGCCCCACGGGTGTCGGCATCCGGCCTGGCCTGTCCGCCGGAGGGTGTTCGTGAACGTGTCCACGTGGGTGTGGCTGGTGTCCCTGGCCGTGCTGGTGGTGGTGCTGACGATCGACCTGTTGATCATCGGACGCCGCCCGCACGAGCCGAGTATCCGCGAGGCGAGCATCTGGACCGCCGTCTACGTCGGGCTGGCCGTGATCTTCGGGGTGGGGCTCTGGTTCGTCTCGGGCTCCGGTCCGGCGGGGGAGTTCTTCACCGGGTATCTCACCGAGAAGAGCCTCTCGGTGGACAACCTCTTCGTCTTCGTGATCATCATGTCCCGGTTCGCGGTGCCCCGGGTGTACCAGCAGAAGGTACTGATGATCGGCATCATCCTGGCGTTGGTGATGCGGGGCGGCTTCATCGCCGCCGGCACCGCTCTGATCGAACGGTTCTCCTTCGTCTTCTACATCTTCGGCGCGTTCCTGATCTACACGGCGATCAACCTGGCCAGGCAGGGCGAGCCGGACGCCGAGGAGTTCAAGGAGAACGCGCTGATCCGGGTCAGCCGTCGGGTGCTGCCCATCTCACGGGACTACCACGACGGCAAGATGACCGACCGGCGTCACGGTCGGCTGGTGTTCACCCCGATGCTGATCGTCATGATCGCCATCGGTACCACCGATCTGATCTTCGCCCTCGACTCGATCCCGGCGATCTTCGGTATCACCCAGGAGCCGTACCTGGTCTTCACCGCGAACGTGTTCGCCCTGATGGGCTTGCGGCAGCTCTACTTCCTCCTCGGTGGCCTGCTGAACCGGCTGGTCTACCTCAGCTACGGCCTGGCAGTGGTCCTCGGCTTCATCGGCGTCAAACTGGTGCTGGAGGCGCTCGCCGACAACCGGCTGTCCTTCGTCAACGAGGGCCAGCCGGTCGGCTGGGCGCCGCACATCCCGATCTGGCTCTCCCTGTCGGTCATCGTCGGCACGCTCGCCGTGGCCACGGTGGCGAGCCTTGCCAAGTCGTCCCGGGACCGTCGCCGCGAGTTGACCAAGCTGCCCTGATCCCGCGCGGCCCGGCCGTCACCCGAGGTGGTGCCGGGCCGCCCAGGCGGTGGCCGAGATCCCCGCGACCAGCTCGCAGGTGTCCAGGTCGGCGGCGTGCTCCGGGTCGAGGGTGGTGCAGACGACGATCAGGTACGGCGGAGCGTCGGCGGGATAGACGATGCCGGCGCCGTGGCGTATCCCCCGTACCCAGCCGCTCTTGTGCGCGATCCGGGTGCCCGGGGGGAGACCCGCGGCGAGGTCCTCCCGGTGTTCCTGCGCGACGAGCACGTCGAGCATCGCCGTGCAGCCCGCCGGGGTGGCCAGCGGACCGGGGCGGGTGGCGCCGGTGGCGATCGCGCCGAGGAGGGCCGCCAGGTCGGCGGCGGTGACCAGGTTGGTGATGCCGACCTCACGGGCGGCGAGGTCCTCGATCCCCCGGGCGGTGACGCTGTGCCGGGCACCGACCAGTTCCCAGACCCGGGCCACCGCCGGTGACCCGACATGGGCCAGGCAGAGGTTGGTGGCCAGGTTCCCGGAGCGGACGATCATCCGTTCGGCGAGCCACCGCAGTGGTGCCCGGTCGCCGAGTCGCTGCCAGACCGTGTCGTCGTTGTCGAAGTGCCGGGCGCAGGAGAACCGGGGTGCACCCGGGCGGGCCGAGGCGAAGTCGTTGGTGACGGGCACCGGGGCGTCCGGGTCGAGGAGGCCCGCTTCGGCGGCCCGGTGCAGGGCGGCGAGCACCGCCACCTTCATGGTGCTGGCCGCGTAGTGGGTGGTGTCGGGGTGCCGGGTCCAGGTGGGTGGGGTGTCCAACCGACCCAGGTACGCCGACACGGTGCCGGGCACCCCGTCCAGCCGCCGGTCGAGGGCGGCCCAGTCGTGGTCGGTGGGGTGCGCCGGGGCCCCGCCGGTGGGTGGGGCCCCGGTCATCGCGTACCTCAGTTGGTGTGCTTGCGGCGGGCGGTGGCGCGGGCCCGCTGGGTCTGGTCGAGCACCACCTTGCGGATCCGGACCGCAGCCGGGGTGACCTCGACGCACTCGTCCTCGCGGCAGAACTCCAGCGCCTGCTCCAGGGAGAGCTTGCGCGGCGGGATCAGCTTCTCGGTCTCGTCGGCGGTGGAGGAGCGCATGTTGGTGAGCTTCTTCTCCTTGGTGATGTTGACGTCCATGTCGTCGGAGCGGGAGTTCTCCCCGACGATCATGCCCTCGTACACCTCGGTGCCGGGTTCGATGAAGAGCTGACCGCGCTCCTGGAGGTTGGTCATGGCGAAGGCGGTGACCGCACCGGCCCGGTCGGCGACGAGCGAGCCGTTGTTGCGGGTACGCAGCTCGCCGAACCACGGCTCGTAGGACTCGAAGACGTGGTGCAGGATGCCGGTGCCCCGGGTCTCGGTGAGGAACTCGGTGCGGAAGCCGATCAGACCGCGCGCCGGCACCAGCCACTCCATCCGGATCCAGCCGGTGCCGTGGTTGACCAGCTGCTCCATCCGGCCCTTGCGGGTGGCGAGGAGTTGGGTGATGGCGCCCAGGTAGTCGTCGGGGGCGTCGATGGTGAGTCGCTCGACGGGCTCGCAGGTCTTGCCGTCGATCTCGCGGGTGACGACCTGCGGCTTGCCGACGGTCAGTTCGAAGGACTCGCGGCGCATCTGCTCGACCAGGATGGCCAGGGCGAGTTCACCACGCCCCTGCACCTCCCAGGCGTCGGGGCGCTCGGTGGGCAGGACCCGCAGGGAGACGTTGCCGATGAGTTCCTTGTCGAGGCGGTCCTTGACCATCCGGGCGGTGACCTTGGCCCCCTTGACCCGGCCGACGAGCGGCGAGGTGTTGGTGCCGATGGTCATCGAGATCGCCGGCTCGTCGACGGTGATCAGGGGCAGCGGCACGGGGTTCTCGGCGTCGGCGAGGGTCTCCCCGATCATGATCTCGGGGATTCCGGCGACGGCGATGATGTCGCCGGGGCCGGCCGACTCGGCGGGCTTGCGCTCCAGGCCCTCGGTCATCAGCAGTTCGGAGATGCGGACCCGCTGGGTGCTGCCGTCGGTGCGGCACCAGGCGACGGTCTGACCCTTGCGGATGTTGCCCTGCCGGACCCGACACAGGGCGAGCCGGCCGAGGAACGGGGAGGCGTCGAGGTTGGTCACGTGCGCCTGGAGGGGGGCCTCCTCCTCGTAGGCGGGGGCGGGGATGGTGCCCAGGAGGGTCCGGAACAGCGGCTCCAGGGAGTTGCTGTCGTCGGGTACGGACCCGTCGGCGGGCTGGGTCAGCGAGGCGATGCCGTCGCGGGCGCAGGCGTAGACGATCGGGAAGTCGATCTGCTCCTCGTCGGCGTCGAGGTCGAGGAAGAGCTCGTAGGTGTCGTCGACGACCTCCTTGATCCGGGCGTCGGGGCGGTCCACCTTGTTGATCACGAGGATGATCGGCATCCGGGCGCGCAGCGCCTTGCGGAGCACGAAGCGGGTCTGCGGGAGGGGGCCCTCGCTGGCGTCGACCAGGAGCACCACCCCGTCGACCATGGTCAGGCCGCGCTCGACCTCGCCGCCGAAGTCGGCGTGGCCGGGGGTGTCGATGATGTTGATGGTGACCGGCTCCGAGCCATCCGCCGGCACGTAGCGCACGCCGGTGTTCTTGGCCAGGATGGTGATGCCCTTCTCCCGTTCGAGGTCCATCGAGTCCATCACCCGCTCGGTCACCTCGCCCCGGGCGCCGTAGGCGCCGGCCTGCCGCAACATGGCGTCGACCAGGGTGGTCTTGCCGTGGTCGACGTGAGCGATGATGGCGACGTTACGGAGGTCGGTGCGAAGCTGCATGAGGCCATCCTCCCGCCTGCTCGGATCCGTGAATGCGCCGGGGGTCGCCCAGGGTCACCCCCGGTACGTCCCCGATCTCGCCGCAACCGCTGTCGGCGGGTCGTCACCTGCTGTCATGCTGAGGCGCGTGATGCGGGAATCGTCGTGCACGATCTGGTGAACCTCCTGCTGGACCTGCCCGCCCCGCTGATCTGGCTGTTGGCCGCGGCGCTGGTGACGGCGGAGACCGCGGTGATCTTCGGACTGGTGTTGCCGGCCGAGGCGACGCTGCTGCTGGTGGGTTTCCTCACCTACACCGGCACCCTGCGGTTGGGGCCGACGCTGGTGGTGATGATTCTCGCAGCGGTGGTGGGGGACTCGTTGGCGTTCCGCTCGGGTCACCGGTACGGGCCACGGCTGCGGGCCGGCGGGTTCGGGGCGCGGGTGGGGGCGGCCCGGTGGGAGCGGGCCGACTCGCTGTTGGGGCGCCTCGGTGGGCGGGGGGTGATGGCGGCCCGGTGGTTGGCGTTCGCCCGTACGCTCGCGCCCCGGTTGGCCGGGGCGGCCGGGATGCCGTACCGGCGGTTCCTGCCGTGGAACGTCGTCGGGGCGGTGACCTGGGTCTCCGCCTCGGTGTTGGTCGGGTACCTGGCCGGGGAGTCGTACGCGACGGTGTCCCGGTTGTTGGGTCAGGCGACCGGGGCGTTGTTGGTCCTGCTGGGCTGCCTGGTGGCGATCGTGCTGGTCGGCCGGTGGTTGGGTCGTAACCCGGACCCGGTCCGCGCCCTGCTGGCCCGGGCGGCGGGGTTGCCGCCCGTACGGTGGCTTCGTAACCGGTACGGGGTGTTGTTCTTCCTGGTGTCGATGCGGGTGGGGCCGGCCTGGACGGTGGTGGTGAACCTGGTGGCCGGGTCGGCCCTGCTGTTCGCTGCCGGGTTCGTGGTGACGTGGTTGTTCGACACGGTGGTCCGGTACAGCGGGCTGGGTGGGGTGGACGGGGCGATCGCCGGGTGGTTCGCCGATCGGCGTACTCCGCACGCGGTGGAGGTCGCCTCGACTGTGGTGTCGGTGGCACGGGGTTCGGTGCTGATCGTGGTGGTGGCTGTGGTGGCAGCGGTGTCGACGTGGCGGAGCCGGTCGTGGCGGGGTGACCTGCTCGGCGTGCTCGGTACGGCCGGGGCGTTCGTACCGTTGGTGATGTTGGCGGTGGTGGCCCGGCTGACCGGTCCGGACCAGGACGGTCCGGTGTTCGCGTCCGAGCAGGCGGTGGTCACGGCCGGGCTGTGCACGCTGGCCTGGTTGGCGGTGCGGGAGGTCCGGTGGCCGGTGGCGGTGGCGGTGTGGACCGGGGCGGTGGTCGGTGTGGTGGGGATCGGGGTGGCCCGGCTGTACCTGGGGTCGGGGTCGGTCAGCGCGATGGTGACGGCGATCCTGCTCGGGGCGGCGTGGCCGGCGATGTTCATGGTGGCGTGGGCGACCCGGGCCCGGGTGGTCCCCGGGGTCCCGCCGGACGCCACAGTGCCGGGTGGGGCCGTCTCCGGCGGTCCGGACGAGGGCCCCCCGGGCCGGGTCGCCGGAGTCGACGGTCGGGTCGCGGGGGTGGACGGGGTCGAGGGGGTGCGGTGACGTGGGGTGGGGCCGGCGTCGGTGACGACCGGTCCCCGGGTGGGGTCGTCGGTGGCACCGGAGTCCGGGGTGGCGGTGGTGTCGGCCGGGTCCACCTCCTTGCGGCGGATCCGTCCCGGCCACCAGAACCGGTCGCCGAGCAGGAAGGTCAACGCCGGCACCAGGACCGTACGGACCAGCAGGGTGTCGAGCAGGACGCCGATGCAGACGATGATCCCGACCTGGGTCAGGGTGAGCAGTGGCAGCACACCGAGCAGGGCGAAGACCGCCGCGAGCAGGATGCCGGCGCTGGTGATGACACCTCCGGTGACCCGGAGGGCGGAGAGCATCCCCTCCCGGGTGCCGAGGGTCCGGGCGTCCTCCCGGGCGCGGGTGACGAGGAAGATGTTGTAGTCCACCCCGAGTGCGACCAGGAAGACGAAGGCCAGCAGGAGCACCCCGGTGTCGAGGGCGGGGAAGTCGAGCACGTGGTCGAAGACGAGCCATCCGGCGCCGACGCTGGCGAAGAAGGACGCGATGACGGTGAGGACCAGCAGCAGCGGGGCGATCAGGCCGCGCAGGAGCAGCACCAGCACCGTGGCGACCAGGATCAGGATGATCGGCAGGATCAGCTTGAGGTCCTGGGCGTTGGCCTGGTCGGAGTCGTAGTCGGCGGCCACGGAACCGCCGACGACGGCACCGTCGAACGGGTCGACGTCGTCGAGGGTGGGCGGTGCGGAGTCGGGTACGGCGGCGACGGCGTCGCGTAGCCTCTCGACGGCCCGGTCGGAGGCGGCGGTGCCGGGTTCGCTTTCCAGGACCACGTCCACCTGTGCGATCCCGTCGGCGGACGGGCCGGGGCGGGCGGAGGCGACCCCGTCGACAGCGGTGGCGGCCTCGGTCACGGATCCGACGGCGCCGGGGGTGGTGAGGACGGAGACGGGCTGGGTGGTGCCGGCGGGGAAGGAGCGGGCGAGGGTCTGTGCCCCGGCGACCGCTTCGGGTTCGACCCGGAACTGTTCGGTCTCGGAGAGTCCGCTGCGGATGCCGAGTCCACCGAGGCTGAGGGCGGCGAGCAGCAGGGTGGCCAGCAGGGCGACCGGTACGGGGCGACGGACGACTGCCGCGCCGAGGCGGCCCCAGATCTTGCCCTCCCGGGCGGCGCTGCCGACCCGGGGTACGAACGGCCAGAACAGGCCGCGCCCGAAGATGACCAGGGCGGCGGGGAGGACCAGCAGGGCGGCGGCCATCGCCAGGATGACGCCGACGGCGCAGGCCACGGCGAGGGCCCGGTTGGTCTCCTGTTCGCTGAGCAGGAGGGTGAGGACGCCGAGGACGACTGTGGTGCCGCTGGCGATGATCGGCTCGGCGGTGCGGCGGCGGGCGGCGCGCATGGCGGCGAACCGGTCGGGTTCGCGGCGGAGTTCCTCCCGGTAGCGGGCGATGAGCAGCAGCGCGTAGTTGGTGGTGGCACCGAAGACGAGGACGCTGGCGATGCCGGTGACGGCGCCGCCGGCGAGGTGGATGCCGACTGCCGGGACGAGGGTGTCGATGGCGCGCAGGGTGAGTTGTTCGGTGGCGGCGACGACGGCCAGCGGCACGATCCACAGGAACGGGCTGCGGTAGGTGACCAGCAGGAGTACGGCGACCACGGCGGCGGTGAAGGCGAGCAGGGTGGTGTCCGCGCCGGCGAAGACGTTGGCGAGGTCGGTGGTGAACGCCGGTGGTCCGGTGACCTCGACGGTGAGGGCGTCGGGCAGTCCGGTCAGCTCGGCCCGGAGGTCCTTGACGGCGGTGGAGATCTCGTCCTGGCTGCCGGCGGTGGACATCGGTACGGCGACCAGGGCGACGGTGCCGTCGGGGGAGATCTGCGCCGGGCTGACCTGTCCGCCGACGGCGAACCGGCCCAGTGCGGAGGTCCCTTCGGTGACGGCCGCCTGGTCGGCTTCGGTGAGGGCGCTCTGGTCCTCGCGGCTGACCACGACGATGGCGGGCTGGACCTCGCTGGCGGGTAGCTGTTCCTGGAGCCGTTCGACCTGGGTCGACTGCCACTGCGGGGACAGGCCTGTCGACGACACGGGTGCCGGGTTGTCGGGTTGGGGCAGCCCGAAGACGAGGGCACCGAAGACGAGGGCCGCGGCCACGGTGAGCCAGGCGGCGAGTTGGCCGCGACCGACGCGGCTGAACACAGACATCCGATGCCTCACGGTCTGTCGTAGGGAAGGAACGGCCGGGAGATGTCCCGGTCTCCGAATATCTTGATAAGCGAGATTATCGCCAGCTGAGTTATGCTGCAACTTCGGGGTCGAGAGGGAGGCGACAGCACGTGGCAGCGAAGGGCATGTACCGCCCACGGGACACCCGACGAGGACACCTGGTCGCCGAGATCGCGGCTGACCTGCGCCGATACAGCGTCGACGCGCAGCACATCGGGCACGCCTTCGCCAACCTGCACGGGCTCAACGCCACCGACCTGCAGGCCCTCATCGCGGTGATGGACGCCGAACTGGCCGGCGACCCGATCACCCCGGGTCGGCTGGGCGAGCACCTCAACCTCTCCTCCGGGTCGGTGACCGCGTTGGTCGACCGCCTGGAGCGCGGCGGTCACGTCCACCGCGACCGCGACACCGTCGACCGGCGCAAGATCCTCCTGCGGTACGCCGACCGGGGGGCCGCCCTGGCGATGGAGTTCTTCCGGCCCCTCGGGCAGCGCACCGACAAGGTGATGGACGCCTTCACCGACGCCGAGCTGGAGGTGGTGCACCGGTTCCTGACGGCGATGGTCGGGTCGATGCGGGAGCACCACGATGCCATCCGGGCCACCCCGTCGGAGTCGGCCCGGCGGGCACCGGGCTGACCCGCCCGGGATCCCGACCCGAGCGGCCGGTCCACGCGGCTGTCCGGCGGGGACCGTTCGGCGGGGGCTGCCCGACGGGCGGCTACGGTGAGTGAATCACGGCCGAGTCAGTGGGGTGTGCCGCGCCCTGGTCGTCGGTCGGTCGACCCCTCCTGATCATCCGTACGGAACGGGATCTTCCCTGGTCAGGATGGATGGCCAAGGTGACGTGAGTAGTCCTCGCACGGGGCGTCCACCACGAATTCGGACATATCGCTTCGTCGCTTGTCGGTGACCATGAGTAGTTTCGGGGTATCGCCGGCGTCGATGTCCCTGGTTCGGTCGGGTGGTTCGTGGTGGGGGTGTCCGGCGTTCGCAAAGGGTCGCCGTCCGGCCGGCGGTGTCGCCAGAGGGGGTGTGGGATGACACGGGCACCGGCGCAGTTGTTGGCTGTGCGCAGCCTGCTGCTGCGGTATCTGAACACGGATCCGGATGTGGTGCGGGACGACGATCTGGAACCGGCGGAGGTCGGGATCGTGGGGGACGCGTCGCATCGGGGTGGTTATCACTGTGGTGCGGATCGGGTGGTGACCAACGACTACTCGGTGGTGGAGTCGCCGCGGGATCGTAACGGGTTGACCCTGGACGCGTCGGCGTTGGACGTGGGGTGGTTCTCGGTGCGCTCGGGTGGGGCGACGCACAGTCTGCGGTCGTTCTCGGTGTGGTGTGTGGCGCAGTGTGTGGCCGGGACGGCGGACAGTCGCGACATTCGGGAGATCATCTATTCGCCGGACGGGCGGGTGGTGCGGCGGTGGGATCGTCTCGGTCGTCGGTCCAGCGGGGACAACTCACACCTGTGGCACACCCACTTCAGTTTCTTTCGTGACTCGACCAAGGCGGGCCGGGACCAGCGTCCGCTGTTCCGCCGTTACCTGACCACCATCGGACTCATCCAGGAGGAGGACACCATGAGCGAACAGGCCGAGACCGAGATCCACAACGTGTACCTGGGGATGTTCTACGGCGGGACGAGCATGGGCCGCAAGGTCGACCCCGACGGCACCGGCCCGGCCGAGGCCGGCAACAGCCTGGTGGCGAAGCTCGACTACACCATGCAGCGACTGGACGCGCTGACCACCCAGGTCAACCAACTGCCTCGGCAGATCGCCGAGGAGATCACCCGCCAGCAGGGATAGCGGCGGGGAGGAAATCCGTGAGCCGTTGCAACTGAGCGGCCGTGGCGGCGGCCGGATCCCGGACCGCCGCCACCGGCACGCGGGTTACAGCGGGCGTACGTTGTCGGCCTGCGGGCCCTTCTGCCCCTGGGTCACGTCGAACTCGACCTTCTGCGCCTCGTGCAGCTCACGGTAACCGCTGCTCGCGATCGCCGAGTAGTGCACGAAGACGTCCGGGCCCCCGCCGTCCTGCTCGATGAAGCCGAAGCCCTTTTCCGAGTTGAACCACTTGACCGTGCCGGTTGCCATGCATCTCTCCCTGTTTCCTGCGGCTGACCACCGGCCATCGGTCGATGATCGCCCTGTTTCACCCCCGACAGTAACGGGCCGGACCCCGTTTCGCCGCCCGAAGTGCCGCAGGCCGCGCCGAGGAAACCGCCGAATCCGTCGCCGCACCCGCCGAGGCGCCTCGCCGGTGAGGCCTACGGGGCGGAAATCAGGGTGATGAGGGGAACATGCCCGATGACCTTGGTTGCTCGGCACCATAGCCTACGGGTCATGACGGACTGGTCGGCCCAGCTGGGTGAACTGCCCACCGCACTGGTGATGGTGGCGCTCGGGCTGGTGATGGTCCTGGACGCCGTCCCGCTGCTCGGGGTGCTGGTGCCCGGAGACGTGGCGGTCCTGGCCGCCATCGGACTGGGACGACCGGGCATCGCGCCGGCGACCGTCGGCTCGGTGGTGATCGGTTGCGTGTGCGGATGGTCGCTGACCTTCGCCGCCGGCCGCCGGTACGGCAAGCGGCTGCGCCACGGCCGGTTCGGCGGCTGGATCGGCGAGAACCGCTGGGCCGCTGCCGAGATGTTCGTCCGCCGTGGTGGCGGACGGATGGTGCTGGTCACGCCGTTCCTGCCGGTGTTCAACACGTTGGTCCCGCTGGCCGCCGGAGGACTCCGGATGTCGTACTGGCGGTTTGTCGGATGCTCGGCCCTCGGGGCGGGCCTCTGGGCCGGTCTCTACGTGCTGCTCGGCAGCGCGGCCCGGTGGGTGACCGGTCTGTTCCCCGGGGGACCCGCCCCCACGCTCGTCACCATGGCCGTCGGGATGCTGCTGGCGGGCACGCTCCTGGCCGCGACCCGACGCCGGCTGTTGTCGGCGGTCTCCGCCCCGACCGCCGTGACCTCGTCGACCGTCGCCCCGAGCGTGTGCGGCGTCGCCCCGAGCGTGTGCGGCGTCGCCCCGAGCGTGTCCGGCGTCGCCCCGGTCACGGCCACCGAATCGGCGACCGAATCGGCCACCGGGAGTCCGGCGGTTCGGGAGGCGGCCGACTGCTCACCGGCGGACTCCGCCGCGGCGGAGGGGCGTTGCGCTGCGCCCGGGGACCCGCGGCGCGTGGCCACCCCGGCGACCGGCCGCCGTGGGGCGACCGGCTCCGGGATCGTCGCCAGGTCAGGACGGGGCCGTCCCTGCGGTCACCAACCCCGGGCCCGCCACTGCGGAAGCGCCGGACGTTCGTGGCCGAGGGTGCTGTCGTGGCCGTGGCCCGGGTGGAAGCAGGTCTCGTCCGGGAGGCTGTCGAAGAGCTTGCGCTCCACGTCGTCGATGAGCGAACCGAACCGCTCCGGGTCCCGGTCCGTGTTGCCCACACCGCCCGGGAAGAGGCTGTCCCCGGTGAAGAGGCGGGGTACGCCCCCGGGGTCGCGGTAGAGCAGCGCGACCGACCCGGGGGTGTGACCCACCAGGTGGATGACCTCCAGCTCGCACTCGCCGACCCGGACGGTGTCCCCCTCGGCCAGCGGTTCGGCCGGGATCGGCAGCCCGTCGGCGTCGGCGGCGTGCACCAGCGGCCGGGCCCCGGTCTTGGCCACCACCTCCTCCAGGGCGACCCAGTGGTCCATGTGCCGGTGGGTGGTGACCACGGTGGCCAGGCCGGCGTCGCCGATCAGGGCCAGGAGCCGGGATGCCTCGTTGGCCGCGTCGATCAGCAACTGCTCGCCGGTGGCCCGGCACCGCAGCAGGTACGCGTTGTTGTCCATCGGCCCCACCGACACCTTCGTGACGGTGAGGTGGTCGAGGTCGATGACGACCGGCTCGCCGCCGGTCGGGGCGTCTTCGTTGTCGGTCATGTGCGGGTCAGATCCATTCCGGAGGGGTGGGAAGCGGGCCGTCGGGAACGACGGTGAGCAGGTCGCCTCGGCTGCGCCCGATCAGCCAGGCGGCGAGTTCGTGGGCCGGACCCTGCACGTGCGGGGCGTCGGCGCGGTCACCGACGGTCGTCTCGTGCGCGCCGCCGTCGAAGCGCAGGACCATGGCCGGCGCGTCGGTACGGGTGGTCAGCCCGGTGGCCACCTCGTGCAGGAGCCGCCGGGCGAAGGCCACCGACCAGGCGTCCGGGTGGTACCCGGCGGTCAGGTCGACGTGGTGGACCTCGATCTCCCGCAGCCGCCCCCAGACCAGCAGTGCGGCGGGCCAGGGACCCCGGCGGGTCTGCACGTCGGCCGCCCAGGCCTGCGGCGGCATCGCGGCCACCGCCTCGGCGAACCGCTCGGAGCACCGTCGCAGGTCGGTCAGGTGCTCGGCGGGCGGGCGGGCGGCCCCCGACTCGATGTCGTGGGTGCGGGCGGCGGTGCCGGCGTACATCGGGATCGTCTCGCCGGTGCGGGCGGCGGTGAGGAGGTTGACGAAGCCGTCGGCGTTGCGGGCCAGGTGGGCCAGGACGTGGCCGCGGGTCCATCCGGGCAGCAGCGACGGGGCCGCGACGTCGTCGGCGTCGAAGGCGGCCGCGGTGTCGAGCAGCCGCGCGGTCGCCTCGTCCACGTCCCTGGTCAACCGGAGCGGGTCCGTGGTCACGGTCCGACAGTAACGGTCCCCGGCGTCCCCGTCGCTGTGAAACCCCGGCTCGCCGGAAATCGCTTTTCGGTGCGTCGGTGCACCCCTTACCGTCGCCACCGACGGGCACCGCAGAGCACGGTGTCCCGGTGGCGACGAGGTGACCATGACCATCGACCTGACCATGCTCGGCTGGGACGCCGAGCGCGCGGCGGCGCTGGGCCGTCGGGCCGACCACCGTCCGGCCCGGGTGGCCCGGGTGGACCGGGGCGTGTGCACCGTGCTGGCCGCCGACGGGCCGGTCCGGGCCACTCTCGGGGGCGGGCTGCTCGCCGCCGCCGCCCGGGACCTGACCCGGTTGCCCTGCGCGGGGGACTGGGTGCTGCTGGGCACCTGGCCGGACCGACGCGTCACCGTCGAGGCGGTGTTGCCGCGCCGGACCGCCCTGGTCCGCCGGACCGCCGGTCGGCAGGCCACCGGTCAGGTGCTGGCGGCCAACCTCGACGCCGTCGCCGTGGTCGAGCCGGTGCACCCGTCGCCGGATCTGGGGCGCATCGAGCGGCTGTTGGCGGTGGCGTACGAGTCCGGGGCCCGACCGCTGGTGGTGCTCACCAAGTCCGACCTGGCCGCCGACCCGGTGGCGGTGGCCCGGCAACTGGAGGCCGTCGCCGCCGGGGCGCCGGTGCTGCCGGTCAGCGTCCAGGGCGGAACCGGCCTCGACGCGCTGCGCGCCGAGGTGACCCCCGGGCGGACCCTGGGGCTGCTCGGTCCCTCCGGGGCGGGCAAGTCGAGCCTGGTCAACGCCCTGGCGGGGGCGCCGGTGCTGCGGACCCAGGAGATCCGCCGGGTGGACGGCAAGGGGCGGCACACCACCACCTGGCGGTCGCTGGTCGTGGTGCCCGGCGGTGGGGCGGTGGTGGACACCCCGGGGGTCCGGGCGGTCGGCCTGCTCGACGGGGCGGCCGGGCTGGACCGGGCGTTCGCCGACATCGCCGAGATCGCCGAGGGGTGCCGGTACGCCGACTGCGCGCACACCGTCGAGCCCGGGTGCGCGGTCCGGTCGGCCCTGGACACCGGGGACCTGCCGGTACGGCGGTGGGAGAGCTGGCGGGCGTTGCAGCGGGAGGTGGCGTACGAGTCACGACGCCGCCAGAGCCGGTTGGCGGGTGAGCGTCGGGGCGGGTGGCGTACGGGACGGCGTCGCCCGGCGCGACCCGAGCCCCCGTCTCCGGGTGGCCTGTAGGCGCCCTCACCCGACCGTTCTGAGCTGGGGGAACGTCTGGGTACGGGGAAGTGTCGTACCCCGGGGCTAGAGTTGCGGGGGCGCTTTTCGCGCCCCCACACAACCGCTCGAAATGCCCTCCTGATCCGCAGGAGCGGTCGAAGCGGACAGATCCCTTTTATCCTCATGCACCCGGGAGTACACGAAACGTGGTCGACCGACTGATCATCCGTGGCGCACGCGAGCACAACCTGCGTGACGTCAGTCTCGACCTGCCCCGCGACGCCCTGATCGTGTTCACCGGGCTCTCCGGCTCCGGCAAGTCGAGCCTGGCGTTCGACACGATCTTCGCCGAGGGCCAGCGGCGCTACGTGGAGTCGCTGTCGTCGTACGCCCGGCAGTTCCTCGGTCAGATGGACAAGCCCGACGTCGACTTCATCGAGGGGCTCAGCCCGGCGGTGTCGATCGACCAGAAGTCGACCTCGCGTAACCCGCGTTCGACGGTCGGCACCATCACCGAGGTCTACGACTACCTGCGGTTGCTCTTCGCCCGGGTCGGGGTGCCGCACTGCCCGGTCTGCGGTGAGCTGATCTCCCGGCAGAGCCCGCAGCAGATCGTCGACCGGGTCCTGGCGATGACCGAGGGCACCCGGTTCATGGTCCTCGCACCGGTGGTGCGGGGCCGCAAGGGCGAGTACGTCGACCTGTTCGCCGAACTCCAGGGCAAGGGGTACGCCCGGGCCCGGGTCGACGGGGTGGTCCACCAGCTGACCGAGCCGCCGAAGCTCAAGAAGCAGGAGAAACACACCATCGAGGTGGTGATCGACCGGCTCACCGTCAAACCCGGTGCCAAGCAGCGGCTCACCGACTCGGTCGAGGCCGCCCTCGGGCTTTCCGACGGGTTGGTCCTGCTGGACTTCGTCGACCTCGACGAGGACGACCCGGGGCGGGAGCGGCGCTACTCCGAGCACCTGGCCTGCCCCAACGACCACCCGCTGGCGATCGAGGACCTGGAACCCCGGGTCTTCTCCTTCAACGCCCCGTACGGGGCCTGCCCGGAGTGCACCGGTCTGGGCACCAAGAAGGAGGTCGACCCGGAGCTGATCATCCCGGACCCGGAGCGGACCCTGCGCGGGGGCGCGATCCAGCCCTGGTCCAGCGGGCACAGCCTGGAGTACTTCCTGCGGTTGTTGGAGGCGCTCGGCGAGAGCGAGCACTTCGACCTCGACACCCCCTGGCGGGCGTTGCCGTCCCGGGCGCAGAAGACGATCCTGCACGGTTCCGGCGACCAGGTGCACGTGCGCTACCGCAACAAGTACGGCCGGGAGCGCTCGTACTACACCGGGTTCGAGGGCGTGGTGCAGTGGATCGAGCGTCGGCACTCCGACACCGAGTCGGACTGGTCCCGTGACAAGTACGAGGGCTACATGCGCGACGTGCCGTGTGCGGCCTGTGGGGGTGCCCGCCTCAAGCCGGAGGTGCTCGCCGTCACCCTGGCCGGGCGGAGCATCGCCGAGGTCTGCAACCTGTCGGTGGGGGAGTGCGCCGACCTGCTCGCCGGCATCGAGCTGACCGACAGGCAGAAGCTGATCGCCGAGCGGGTCCTCAAGGAGATCAACGCCCGGCTGCGGTTCCTGCTCGACGTGGGGCTGGACTACCTCTCCCTGGACCGTCCCGCCGGCACCCTGTCCGGTGGTGAGGCGCAGCGGATCCGGTTGGCCACCCAGATCGGATCCGGCCTGGTCGGCGTCCTCTACGTGCTCGACGAGCCGTCGATCGGGCTGCACCAGCGGGACAACCACCGGCTGATCGAGACCCTGGTCCGGCTGCGGGGGCTGGGCAACACCCTGATCGTCGTGGAACACGACGAGGACACCATCCGTACCGCCGACTGGATCGTCGACATCGGCCCCGGCGCGGGTGAGCACGGGGGGCGGATCGTGCACTCCGGGTCGGTGGCGGAGCTGCTGGAGAACCCGGAGTCGGCCACCGGGGCGTACCTGTCGGGGCGCAGGTCCATCCCGACTCCGGCGGTCCGGCGTCCGCAGACCCCGGGCCGGGAGCTGGTGGTGCACGCGGCCCGGGAGCACAACCTGCGCAACCTGACGGTGCCGTTCCCGCTCGGGCAGCTCATCGCCGTCACCGGGGTCAGCGGGTCGGGCAAGTCGACGCTGGTCAACGACATCCTGTACGCGGTCCTCGCCAACCAGATCAACGGTGCCCGGCTGGTGCCGGGGCGGCACACCCGGATCACCGGCCTGGAACACGTGGACAAGGTCGTCGGGGTCGACCAGTCGCCGATCGGGCGTACCCCGCGCTCGAACCCGGCGACGTACACCGGGGTGTGGGACCACGTCCGCAAGCTCTTCGCCGAGACGGTCGAGGCGAAGGTCCGGGGGTACGGCCCCGGCCGGTTCTCGTTCAACGTCAAGGGCGGACGGTGCGAGGCGTGCTCCGGTGACGGCACCCTGAAGATCGAGATGAACTTCCTGCCCGACGTGTACGTGCCCTGCGAGGTGTGCAAGGGCGCCCGGTACAACCGGGAGACCCTGGAGGTCCACTACAAGGGCAAGACCGTCGCGGACGTGTTGGACCTGCCGATCGAGGAGGCGGCCGAGTTCTTCTCCGCCATCCCGGCGATCCACAGGCACCTGAAGACCCTCGTCGACGTGGGTCTGGGGTACGTCCGGCTCGGGCAGCCCGCCCCCACCCTCTCCGGGGGTGAGGCGCAGCGGGTCAAGCTCGCCTCCGAGTTGCAGAAGCGCTCCACCGGCCGGACCGTCTACGTGCTCGACGAGCCGACCACGGGCCTGCACTTCGAGGACATCCGCAAGCTGCTGATGGTCCTGGAGGGCCTTGTCGACAAGGGCAACACGGTGATCACCATCGAGCACAACCTCGACGTGATCAAGACCGCCGACTGGTTGATCGACATGGGTCCGGAGGGCGGTCACCGGGGCGGTACGGTCCTGGCCACCGGCACCCCGGAGGAGGTCGCCGAGGTGGCCGAGAGCCACACCGGTCTGTTCCTGCGGCAGGTCCTCGGCCTCGACGGCGAGCCTGCCGGCGCGAAGGCGGCCACCACCCGGGCCGCCAAGGCCAACCACACCCCCACCCAGACCCGCCCCCGAACCCGCAAACCCAAAACCCCCACCCCCTGACCCACCCCCACCCCACCCTGCCCCCTCCCCCCCGCCCCGGATCGACCGGTGATCAAGGGGTTTGCGTCAGGTTCGATCTCCGGCATGACGCAAACCCCTTGATCACCGGAGGGAAGCCGGGTGGGAAGCCGGGAGGAGGGCCGGGGGAGACGTGGGGAGGGTGGGGTGGGGTGGGGTGGTCGGGGGTGGGGTGGGATACAGGTAGTTCACAGGGGATTGGGGTGAACTGGTCGGGAGTGGTGCTGCGTGTACGGGGGTAGGGACCGCAGGCGACGGTGACCAGAGAGGGGCAGTACATGAACGACGACCAGGTGATCGCCGGTCCGGCGGGGCAGAGCCGACGGGCGCTTCTCGCCGGGGCCGGGGCGGTCGGGGCGACCGTGGTGTTGACCGCGTGCGGCAGTGACCGCCCCATCGCCAACTCGCCCGAGGGCGACGGCGAGAACGGCGGGGGCACCGAGGGTGGTGCGCCGTCCATCGCCAAGACCGGGGACATCCCGGTCGGCGGAGGCCGGATCCTCGCCCAGCAGGGTGTGGTGATCACCCAGCCCACCGAGGGGGAGTTCAAGGGCTTCGACCCGATCTGCACCCACCAGGGTTGCCCGGTGTCGAACGTCGACGGCGGCAGCATCAACTGCACCTGCCACAACAGCAGGTTCTCCATCACCGACGGCTCGGTGGAGTCCGGCCCGGCGACCGCCGGGTTGGCCGAGAAGGAGCTGCGGGTCTCCGGCGAGGACATCTCCCTGGCCTGACGTGGGCACTGCGCCCGCCCGGCCCGCGGCCGGCCCGGGACGGCGGAGGACGCCGACGGCCGGCCCGCTACCTGCGGGCCGGCCGTCGCCGGTCGGTGGACCTGGGTCAGTGGGAGTAGACGGACAGCTCCCAGAGGGAGACGCCGTAGGTGGTGGCCCGGGTGACCGCCCGCACCCGGACGTACCGGGCGGTGGTGGTGGGGAAGACGGCCAGGTCGGTGCCGCCGTCGCCGACCGTGGTCGACCAGGCGGTACGCCAGGACGTCCCGTCGGTGGAGACCTCGATCCGGTATCCCCGGGGGTACGCGTCCTCCCAGTTCAACCGGGCTCTGCCGACCTGTCTGAGGGAGCCCAGGTCGACGGTGATCCACTGGTCGTCGGCCCAGTCGCTGGCCCACCGGGTGCCCAGGTTCCCGTCGACGGCCCGCCCGGCCGGGTTGCCGAGCTGGGCGCTGGAGGCGGTCACCGGTCGTCCGGCGGCGAGGTTGCCGAGGTCGTCGCCCTGCCGGGCGGGGAACGACACGACCTGCTGGTAGGTGGGGCGGTTCTGCCAGGCGATGGTCGCGTGCTTGATCCCGCCCAGCGGGGACTGGACGATCGCGTCGGCGCACCACTGGTCCCCGGCCGCGCAGGTGGCATCGCCCGGGTAGGTGGTGGTGGCCGGGGTCTGCGCCGCCGTCCGCAGGGTGTCGAGCAGGATCTGCCGGCAGGCCCCCCGGTCGCCCTGGCCGCAGAAGGTACGCCCCGTTCCGCCGGCCACCGGCTCGCCGAGGACCCGACGCAGGTCCTTGTCGACGTAGCCCCACCAGCCGTACTGGAACGCCGAACCCTTGTGGGTCTGGGCGGTGGTGGCCGAGGAGGGCAGCGTGGACAGGTCGCCCTGCTGCAGCCCGGAGGGTGACTCGTTGAGCTGCATGGTGTTGACCAGCGACTGGTAGAGGTCCGGGCCGAGGGGCGCGCGGAAGATCCCCCGGACCAGCAGCGGCCACCAGGCGTCGAGGGTCCGGATCGCCTCGGCGTGCCGGTACACCTTGGACCCCTTGGCCGTCTCGACCCGCAGCGCCCCGTCGGCCCGCCACGCCTTCAGGCGGGTGATCTCGGTGGCCAGGGCGGTGTCGGTGACCGGTTGGCTCTCCAGCACCCGGATCAGCTCGTCGAGGACCTCCGCCCCGCGCAGGTCGGTCAGTCCGGCCCGTTGCACGAGTTCGGTGAGGGTGGCCCGGTCGTACTTGCGTCCGGCGGCGATGCCCGCCTTCAGCGGCTTGTCCAGCAGGTCGGCCCGGTGCACGGCGCCGAAGCTGAAGTTGCCGTCGGCGGCCCCGAAGTCCTTGGCCTGCTTGTTGTTCCAGCTGATGTAGTAGTCCTGGTTCGTGGACTGGGGGTGCGCCGAGGCCGGGGCGTACCGGGCGGTGTTGGTGTCGGGGACGAAACCCTGCCACTCGTACGCCGGTTCGGCCTTCATCGGCAGGTTCGGGTTGGAGCCGGGTGCCCGCAACGGGTTGAGCCCGGAGTTGAGGTACGCCGACTCCCTGGAGTTGACGTAGAACCAGTTGAAGGCGTACTCGACGTTGTTCGCCGAGTTGCGGAACGCGGCGGCGGTGCCCATCTGGCCGGGGTCGTTGAACATCTGGAACCCGATGGCGGAGTCGGCCTCGTGGCGGTAGGTGGAGCGCAGGTGGGTGAAGGCGTGCGGCTTGCCCCCGACGGTGGCCCGCCAGCCGACCAGCCCCAGCTTCGTCCGCCAGGCGACCAGTTTGTACGACCCGGCGGGGGTGCCGTCGGCGACTGTGGGGTTCCACCTGTTGACGTGGGACAGCTCCTCCATGGCCAGGCACTGGCCCCGGTAGAGGTAGCGGTCGGTGCCGAGGGTGGGGGCGGTGCCGTCGGTGGTGCACAGGGGCACGGCGTAGGTGTCGGTGATGTCGTGGACCGAGGAGGTGGCGCTCCAGGCGTAGTCCTGGCCCCGGCCGAGCAGGACGTACAGGTTGAGGCCGGCGAACGCCGCGCCCCGGGCGCTGATCCCCGGCCCCTGGAGTTCCTGGACCATCAGCAGCTGCGGGGAGAAGTAGCCGGTCTGCGGGCCGAACACGGCGACCGGGTGACCGGTGGCGGAGTGCGCGGCGGAGACCACGGCGGCGTTGGACATGCCCCGGTGGGCCGGGTCGATGGTCAGCCCGGAGAGGGCGGCGGCGAGGTCGGAACCGCTGTCGGCGGTGGAGGTGGCCGAGCCGGTCGGGTCGGTGAAGATCGGCTCGACGCGGGCGGTGCCGGCGTCGGGCAGGACCACGCTGGGGGCGTCGGGGTTCGCGTCGCCGTACGGGAAGCTCTGTCCGTCGTGCAGGGTGAGCACCTGCTCGGGGTCGTTCTGACCACGGAAGCCCTGCCACACCCGGTCGCCCTCGACCGGGCCGTACTTGGCTCGGGCGGCGATGCGGACCAGGGCGGACTGCATCTCGGTGCCGCCTCCGCCGCCGAACAGCCCGCCGACCACACCGGCGATGGCGATGAGGTCGGTCATGGTGAACGGCTTCGGTCCGCCCGCGTTGGTGATCGCGTCGAGGTGGCCGGTGAGGACGTACTCGCCGGGGCAGTTACGGGCGGCCATGCAGGTGCGGATGTAGGCGTTGATCCCGGCGATGTACTCCTGCACGTCGGCGTAGAGCTGCTCGCCGCGCCCGCCGCCCTTGCTGCGCAACGCCTCGACCTGTGTCTGGAGGTCCGCCTCGCGGTACGGGGAGTTGCGCCAGACGCTCTGCTCCAGTGCCCGGTTGCCGGGGGCGCCACCGGCGAACGGGGTCAGGGTGCCCCGGCCGACGTGCCGGAGCAGGTCCATGGTGAACAGGCGGTCCTCGGCTCCGGCGTATCCGGCGCCGTACATCGTCCCGCCCCTGGTGGTGCCGGTGATGTGCGGTACGCCGGTGATCCTGTCCCGGATGATCCGTACGTCCGACCGGGGTGAGTAGTCCCGCTCGATCTGGTTGGGGGCGACGCCGAAGGTGGCGTCGTGGAAGAAGGCGCCGATCTGGTCCTCGCGCAGCCCGGCGTACCCGTAGACCAGGTCGGCGTAGGTGCCGAGCTGGTCGGCGGAGTGGCGGGGGAGGGTGCCGAGGGTCTGGTTGCCGAGGATCTCGACGAGGGTGGCGTTGCCGTTCTGGCCGGGCGGCAGGATCTCGGAGCACTCGCCGAGGCAGTAGTCGTTCGCGGCGAAGCCGTTGCCGGAGTTGATCGGGGAGGCGGCGGCCGGTGCGACGGGGGCGGCCCGGGTGACCGCGGCGGCGGTGGTCTGGGCGGCTCCGGCGGCGGCGGTGGACGGACCGGGGACGGCGACGAGCAGGGCGGCGGTGGCGACGGCGGCGGTCGCGCCGGCCAGCAGCCGGCGGGTCGTACCGACTCCGGTCGACCGCCGGGGGGCTGCGGTGGGGGACATGACGATCCTCCGGGGGAGTGGGGATCAGGCGGTGAGCGGTGACGTGAGGAAACTTCGGTTACCGGATGGTAGGCGAACGACAGTCGATATCGGAAGGAGTCGATCGGCTAGTCGCGCCCGGGGTGGCCTGCGCGGTCCGTCGGGGGTGTCGGGGGTGGCGACTAGGCTCGAAGGGTGGCTGATCCGTCGACCTACCGCCCCGCCCCCGGCACCATCCCCGAGGCCCCCGGGGTCTACCGGTTCCGCGACGGCACCGGCCGGGTGATCTACGTCGGCAAGGCGAAGAACCTGCGCAGCCGCCTCAACTCCTACTTCGGTGACCTCCTGGGTCTGCACGAGCGGACCCGACAGATGGTCACCACCGCCGAGTCGGTGGACTGGATCACCGTCGGCACCGAGGTCGAGGCGCTCCAACAGGAGTTCACCTGGATCAAGCAGTACGACCCGAGGTTCAACGTCCGCTACCGCGACGACAAGTCGTACCCGTACCTGGCCGTCACCCTCGACGAGGAGTATCCACGACTCCAGGTGATGCGGGGGGCCAAGCGCAAGGGGGTGCGCTACTTCGGGCCGTACTCGCACGCCTGGGCGATCCGGGAGACCCTCGACCTGCTGCTGCGGGTCTTCCCGGCCCGGACCTGCTCGGCCGGGGTGTTCAAGCGGGCCGGGCAGGTCGGCCGCCCCTGCCTGCTCGGATACATCGGCAAGTGCTCGGCCCCCTGCGTCGGGACCGTCACCGCCGAGGAGCACCGGGACATCGTCGACGGGTTCTGCGACTTCATGGCCGGGCGGACCGACACCATGGTCCGCCGTCTCGAACGGGAGATGGCGGAGGCCAGCGCGGCCCTGGAGTTCGAGCGGGCGGCCCGGCTGCGCGACGACGTGGCAGCACTGCGCCGGGCCATGGAGAAGCAGACGGTGGTCCTCGGCGACGGCACCGACGCCGACGTGGTCGCCTTCGCCGACGACCCCCTCGAAGCCGCCGTCCAGGTCTTCCACGTCCGCGACGGGCGGATCCGGGGCCAGCGCGGCTGGGTGGTGGAGAAGACCGAGGAACTGACCCCCGGCGACCTGGTGCACCACTTCTGCACCCAGGTCTACGGCGGCGAACGGGGCGAGGCCGACGTCCCCCGGGAGCTTCTGGTCCCCGCACTCCCCGCCGACACCGACGCCCTGGCCGACTGGCTCTCCGCCCGCCGGGGCAGCCGGGTCAACCTGCGGGTGCCCCAGCGCGGCGACAAGAAGGACCTGCTGGAGACCGTCGGACGCAACGCCAGGGACGCCCTGGCCCGGCACAAGCTCAAGCGGGCCGGTGACCTGACCACCCGCAGCCAGGCCCTCGACGAGGTCGGTGAGGCGCTGGGCATGCGGACCTCCCCGCTGCGCATCGAGTGTTTCGACGTCTCCCAGATCCAGGGCACCGACGTGGTGGCCAGCATGGTGGTCTTCGAGGACGGACTGCCCCGCAAGAACGAGTACCGCCGGTTCGTCGTCCGGGGCGCCACCGACGACCTGTCGGCCATGTCCGAGGTGCTACGCCGCCGTTTCACCAGGTACCTCCAGGCCCGCGCCGAGACCGGGGAGATCGGTGAGGAGACCGCCGCCGACCCGGACCGCCCCGGAATCGACCCCACCACCGGCCGACCCCGCAGATTCGCGTACCCGCCGCAGTTGGTGGTGGTCGACGGCGGCCCGCCGCAGGTCGCCGCCGCCGCCCAGGCCCTCGCCGAGTTGGGCGTCGACGACGTGGCCCTGTGCGGGCTGGCCAAACGGCTGGAGGAGGTCTGGCTCCCCGACGACGAGTTCCCGGTCATCCTGCCCCGCACCTCCGAGGCGCTCTACCTGCTGCAACGGGTACGCGACGAGGCCCACCGGTTCGCCATCACCTTCCACAGGCAGCGTCGCTCCAAGCGGATGACCGAATCGGCGTTGGACGGGATCTCCGGCCTCGGCGAGGTGCGGCGTACGGCGCTGCTACGCCACTTCGGCTCCCTCAAACGGCTCGGGGCGGCGACGGTGGAGGAGATCACCGAGGTCCCCGGGGTCGGTCGGCGGACCGCCGAGGCGATCCTGCGGACCCTCGGCGGCGACGACCCGACCGACCCGACCGGGGACGTTCAGTCGACGTAGCCCAGCCGCCGCAACTCCGGGCCGGCGATCCGCTCGAAGTCGGCCACCTGTTCCGTGGTCAGGTCGGTCCGGTACCGCCCGGCGCGCCCGGTGTAGAGCGGTCTGGCGACGGCCTCGGCCGCTGGATGACCCCACGACCGGTGCAGCAACGAGTGCTCGAACTCGGAGTGCCGCAGGAGCGCGTCGTCCCACCGCAGACCCAGGAAACGCACCACCCGCTCCAGGGTCTCCCCGGGGGCCGAGACGAGATCCTCGTACCGGATCTCCATGTACCGGTCCGGTGGCGCGACGGTGTGCGGTCGGGCGACCACCTGCATCCAACCGTGCGCCGCGTCCGTCGCCGAGCGGTAACCCCACGTCGGCACCGTCTTGATGTGGCTGGCCGCCAGGTCACGCCCGTCGCGGACGATGTGCACGAAGTGGGCACCGGGCCACAGCCGGGCGTAGTCGTCCACCCGCTCGATCTTGCGTTGGAGTTTGAGGCCCCACCGTTTCGCGCCGACGGCCCGCCGTCGGAACTCGCCGATGTCGTCGATGAGCCGGCACCGGTCCTCGAATGACGACAGCTCGGTGCCCAGCGCGTCCCGCGCTGCCCTGACCAGCCCGGTCAGGTCGTCGATGCCGACCCCGAACCGCTCGCACTGCTTGACGAAGTGCGCTCCGTCGTACCAGTGGGGATCGGCGGTGTCGGTGCCGGGCCCGAGCACCCGAGGGTCACGCCGGGCCACCAGCTCCGCTGCCGTCAGGATGTGTTCGCCGAGGTTCGGCGGGTCGGGGAAGTCCAGCTCGGGTCCGACGACGAGGTCGGGATGGGCGTCGAGGACCACGCTGAGCAGGGTGGTACCGGACCGGTTCTCGCCGCCGAGCAGGATGGGATCCGAGGCGAAGGGAAATGGGGCGGACACTGTGCTCCTCTTCCGTCGGTTCAGGGGCTGCTGTCGCGTGGCGTGGGGTCAGTTGGGCTTCCCGAACCAGGTGTTGACCGTCTGCGGCGTCGCCGCGAAGTTCTCCCCGGCGAACTCCACAGCCGCTGCGTGCAGTCGTCGTTCGGTGGAGCGGTCCCCGGCGGGGGCCTCACCGGACTCGGCGAGAGTCGCCCGTAGGGCTGCGTGGGCGGCGTCGGCCACGGCCCGTACGTCCTCGTCGGTGGTCGCCGCCGAGGGCATGAACCGCCCGCCGTACTGCATCAGGAACCCGTGCCGCCACATCTCCTGGAAGAACCGCGTGCCGAGGTCGTGATCGGCGAAGACGACGTCGAACATCGTCGGGCAGGAACGGGCGACAGCGGTGACCCCGACGGTGGCGAAGACCTCGTTCAGGCTCGTCATCAGCCCCGTGCCGACGGTCCTGATCCGGTCCCGCACCGCCGGGTCGGCGAACACGTCGAGGGTCGCCAGGGCCGCCGCGAACGGCGTCACCTCCCGCTGGTAGGTGTTGCCGAGATAGGTCGCCTCCCCGGCCTTCATCACCTCGGCCCGGCCGAGCACTGCGGAGAGGGCGAAGCCGTTGGCCAGGCCCTTGCTGACCGCGATCAGGTCGGCGTCGACGCCGGCTGCGGCGTGGTAGCCGCCCGGGGCGTACCGGAATCCGGTCATCACCTCGTCGACGACGACGAGACCGCCGTGACGCCGGGCGACGGTGGCCACCTGCCGTAGATGTTCCTCGGGAAAGAAGTTCACCTCGGGGGTCACGATGACCGCGGCGATCCGCTCGTGCCGGGACGCCAACTCGTCCAGCCGGTCGAGGTCGTAGCCGAAGTCCATGGTGTCCGGGTCCCGGTCCGGCAGGGCGAGGTCCGGCCGGTACTGCAGGTGCCAGTCGTGCCATCCGTGGAATCCGCTGGTGAGGACCGGTCGGGCGCCGGTGTGGACGCGGGCGAGCCGGACCGCCGCCGTGGTCGCGCAGGAGCCGGTCCGGAAGAAGATCGCACGTTCGGCGCAGGGGAAGACGTCGACCAGCCGTTCGGCGAGTTCCACGCGGAGCATGGAGACCGGCCCCGGGAGGATCCCACCGGTGTGGACCATGGCCCGGGTCGCGGCGTCGAGCACACCGGGATGGCCGGCGCCGAGGGGCGCGGCTCCGCTGCACGAGGTGAGGTCGAGGTAGCGTCGGCCCTGCACGTCCCAGGCGTACGCACCCGCTGCCCGGTCGAGGACGATCGGGAAACGCCGGTCGAGGTCCCACATGTCGGAGGCGGTGACCGCTCGGGCTCGGGCGAGGGCTGCGTGGTGGGTGGCCGAGGTGGGTGTCGGTTCAGGCGTACGTCCGGTCACCTGTGGACCTCTCCTTCTGGTCGGGTCGTCGTTCGCGGTGCTGCGGTGCCGAGGTGGGCCGCTATCCGCTCGGCGATGCGCAGCGAGTTGGCCTGGATGGTGAGGGTCGGGTTCACCCCACCGGCGAAGGGGAAGAAGCCCCCGTCCACCACGTAGACGTTCTCGGCCTCGTGTACCCGTCCGTCCCGGTCGACCACCGACGTCTGGGGATCCTGACCGGCGCGGCAGCCGCCGTGCAGGTGGCGGCTGCCGAGGTGGTAGTTCGACGGCTCGGCGTGCACAGCGGTCACCCCGGCGGCGCGGAGCAGGTCGACCGCTCTGGCGGCCAGGTGGTCGCGGCGTGACTCGTCGATCGGGTGGGTGACGTAGTCCATGACGACCCGCGGTACGCCGAACGCGTCCTGTCCGGCCGAGAGCCGTACCCGGTTGCGGGCTCGTGGTTGGTCTCCCGCCAGGAAGTGCAGGCGGAGCGTGAGTCGGCCGTCGCGGACCCGGTCCCGCTCCGGGTTCGCCTCGTAGATGATGCCGCCGAGTCCGCTCGGGATCCGGGGGTCGAGGTAGTGGTCGGAGAAGGCCACGCTGGAGAACGGTCCGTCCTCGGGACCCGGGCCGGGAGCCGGTACGGATCCCCACCGGTAGCCGCTGACCTTGAAGGAGAGCCCCCGTCCCACCATGTCGTGGCCGTTGCCGAGTCCGGCCGGTGCGCCGCGTCCGGTGGACCGCAGCAGGAGCGCCGCCGACTGGACGGCGTTGGCGGCGACCACCACGGCGCGGGCTCGGGTGGTCCGGCGGGCGTGCCGGCGCAGGTCGAGCCATTCCACCGAACCGGCCACGCCACACCGGGCGAGGTTGATCCGCAGGGCCCGGCTGAACGGCCGTACCGCCAGGGAGCCGTCGGCGACGAGCGGGTCGAGCAGCATCGCGGCGAGATCCATCCGGGCCCCGGTGGGGCAGGCGTGTTCGTTGCAGGGGCCGCAGCGGTGACACGGCGGTCGACCCCGGTAAGGGACGGAGTTGATGGCCAGGGGGGTGGGGAAGGGGCGCAGACCCAGGGAGCGGCCGGCCCGGTCCAGCAGGGCGCCCTGGACGCTGTACGGGTGTGGGGGCATGACGGCGGGCCCGGAGCCCGGGTCCATGGGGTCGGCGTGGTCCGCCCGAGCCACCCCGACCAGACGCTCCACCGCCTCGTAGTACGGGTGGAGATCGCGGTAGGAGATGGGCCACCCTGGGTCCAGGGCGTCCGAACTCATATGTTTCCCAGCATCGAAGTCGACAATTCGATAGCGGAACATGATGCCGCCGAAGAGAGTCGTTCCGCCACCGAGGGCCTGTGCCGTCCACGGGCGTCCGGAGTTCGTGAGTCCGCCGTCGGGGTGCGGCCTCAAGGCGGGCTGCCACATTTTCTCCAGGCGCTTGAGTGAGTCACCGGGGCCCACTCGGCCGCCTTCTTCGAGGACGAGGACGGAGTAGCCCTGTCGGCTGAGGAAGTGTGCCGCGACGGCACCGCCGGCGCCGCTGCCGACGATGCAGACATCCACCGCGTCGTCGTCCATTCCCACCCTTCCTCGGCGTCGGAGAGCGATACGACGGTGCGGGACGAGGAGACTCGCCCGCTGGCTCCGCTTGCTGCTGGGTGTGCTTCGGTGCCGGCTGTCGGTGCTGCTCCCGCCGGTTCGGGCCGACGGCGCGACGTGGTGCCGCAGGTCCTGTCGGTCGACGGTGCACAGGTTCGGTCGGGCGTGATGAAAGACGTGTGCATATTCGGGTCGGTGCCACGTCGATGACGTCGAGGTAATCACGGTCGACGATTCATTGCAATGGATGTACGGTGATGTGAACCACGTCACATAGATGTTTCAATTTCAATTCACGATGTCGATCTCGGTGAGTGTCGAACGCCCTCTGAAGCGTTCGACACGGGACTCGGTGCGTGCCAGAATGGCGGCATCGAATTCCTCGGGAACTACCGACAGATGTTCGCCCGACCGGACGTCGCCCGACCCGTCGCGGCGGCCTTCCTCGCCCGGTTGCGTGACGGCGGCACTCCGCTGGCGATGGTGCTGCTGGTGCAACACGGCACGGGCTCGTTCGCCGTGGCCGGCTCCGCCACCGGAGCCTTCGGCCTCGCCGCCGCGCTGTCGCGTCCCCTGCACGGCCGGCTGCTCGACCGGCTGGGCCAGCGGGTGCTGGTGGGTACTGCCGCCGCCAACAGCGCGGCGATGCTCGCCCTCGTGGCCGCCGTACGACTCGGGGCGCCACCACCCACAATGGTGGGGGTCGCCATGGTCATCGGCCTGATGTTGCCGGCCCAGGCGGCGGCCCTGCGGTCCCTCCTGCCCGACCTGGCGGGCGAGCGGCTACGGCCGGCGGCCTACGCCGTGGAGGCCAACGCCCAGGAGTTGACGGCGATCTGCGGCCCCCTGATCGTCGGCGTCCTGGCGGCAGTCCTGCCGCCCGGCGGTGCGCTGGCCGTCCTGGCAGTGGTCGGCTTCGCCGGGACCGTCTGGTACGTGACCGCTCCGGCGGCCCGAGCCTGGCAGGGCACCGGATTCACCGGCCCCCGCCGGAGCGCCCTGCGGGCGCCGGCGCTGTGGACCCTGATGCTGACGGTGGCGAGCATCAGCATCATCCTCGGGGTGGTCCAGGTCGCCCTGCCTGCCTTCGCCGGTGACCGCGACGCCACCCACCTGGCCGGTCTGCTGTTGTCGGCGTTCGCGGTGGGGAGCCTGCTGGGCGGCGGCGCCTACGGTGCCGGGCAGTGGCGGTGGAGCACCGTCCACCAGCTGCGCGTGCTGCTCCTGGTCGTGGCCGCCGGGGTCGCGTTGCTGGCCGTCGCCGACGGCATGGTGCTCATGACAGGGCTCGTGCTCGTGGCAGGACTGGGGATGGCCCCCGCCTTCGCCGTGACCTTCCTCGCCTGCGACGCGATCGCCACGACCGGTCGCACCGCGGAGTCGTTCACCTGGCTCGGCGCGGCGAACACCGCCGGCTTCGGCCTCGGCGGAGCCGTGGCCGGCTTCACCATCGAGTGGTCCGGCACGAGCGCGGCCTTCGTCGTCGCCGCGACAGTGGTCCTCATGGTCGCCGCGCTGCTCTGGGTCCGCCCGACAGCCCTGCCGGTCCGTTCCTGACCCGGTCCGGTGGCGACGGACCGGGTCAGGTGAAGGCGGACCCGGTCCTCGGCGGTCGGTCGGCTCCGCTCAGCCGCCGTGCTGGATCAGGTTGTCCCGGGTCTGCAGGAGCTGCCACGCGATCTGCGGGCCCGCCGAACCCAGGCCCAGGCGCGCCACCACTGTGGTGCCGTCGGTGGTGATGTCGGCGACGGTCAGCAACTCCGACCAGGGCTGGCCTCGGAGTGACCGGCCCTCGGTGAGCAGGGTCCGCAGGGCGGTGGCGTTCGCCTCGGCGGCACCGGCGTCGCCGTGGGCGTAGGCGAGGACCAGGAACGGCTCGCCGTCGTGGACCAGCCCGGTGGCCACCCCGTCGAAGGGGCGCAGCGTGGGGGCGCCCCCGGGGCCGGGTCCGGCCTCGAAGGGACCCCGGGCGTACAGCATCGCCGCGTACGCCCCCTGCTTGTCCATCGCCTCGGCGAGGGTCCGCAGTTCGGGGAGGTCCGCGAGGGTCCCGCCGGACCCGAGTGCTGCCTGCACGTGCCCGGCGGTGGGGGAGACGAACAGCCGGTCCGAGTCCAGCGCCACGGTCAGGGGCTGGCCGGTCGGGCGGGCGGCACTGCGGTCGCGCAGGTTCATCGACATGTCCTCACCCTCGCCGACCCGCCACCGTCCGTTGTCGGGATCGCCCATCGCCTCGGTGAGGCGCTGCTCGGTGAAGGTCCCACCGGCCACTGTCAGCGTCGCCGGGGTCGTCGGGTACTCCACGAACCACCGCAGGTCCACCACCGACCAGCCCAGCTCCGCCTCGAACTCCTGCGCCTGGGCGACCCCACCGGGGACGACCCGGTCGGGCAGCGGGGCCGCGACGGTCGGCGGCGGCCCACCCCGGCCGGTCGTGCCGGTGACCGCGTTGACGTAGGCGGTGACCGCCGCCGGGTCGCTGACGTCGGTCGGCGGGGTGACCCCGGCGGCCTTCGCCGCCGCCTCCAGGTCGGCCACGGTGACCAGGACGGGGTCGTCGCCCCGCAGCAGCGAGTCGGGGAGCAGGGCGAGTCGACCGGCGAACGAGTCGCTGTCCGCGCCGCGCTCGCCGTCCCCGCCGGTGGCGCGGTCCGCGTCGGTGCCACCGCATCCGGCGCCGGCCATGCCGAGGGCGAGCAGGGTCGCGATCATGAGGCGTCGTCGTCGCATGGCCGAGATGGTAGTAACCCTGATCAAGGGAAAGAGCAGGTCGGGGCCGTGGAGAGGGTCAGTCGGCGGTGAGGACGGCCAGGATCGACTCGCCGTACTTCGCCAGTTTGTTCTCCCCGACCCCGCTGATCCGGGACAGCTGCGCGAGGTCGGCCGGGGCGTCGGCGGCGATCTGCCGCAGCGTGGCGTCGTGGAAGATGACGTACGCGGGGACGCCCTGCTCCTTGGCGGTCGCCGCCCGCCAGGCGCGCAGCTGCTCAAAGACGGGTACCGCCTCGGCGGGCAGTTCGGCGACGACGGTGGCGGCCCCCCGGGGCTTGGCCGCCCGGGTCGGCCGTTCCGCCTCGCGGCGCAGCATCACCGTACGGCGACGCCCCAGCACCTCGGCGCTGGCCTCGGTCAACGCCAGGGTGCCGTAGTCGCCCTCGACGGCGAGCAGCCCCTCGGCGAGCAGGTGTCGGACGACCCCCCGCCACTCGGCCTCCCGCAGCTCGGAGCCGATGCCGAAGACGGTCAGCTGGTCGTGCCGGAACTGGGTGACCTTGTCGTTCTGCTTGCCGAGGAGGATGTCGATGCAGTGTCCGGCACCGAACCGCTGGTTGCGCTCCCGGTCGAGGCGGTAGACGGTGGAGAGCAGCTTCTGCGCCGGGACGGTGCCGTCCCAGGACTCCGGCGGCTCCAGACAGGTGTCGCAGTTGCCGCACCCCCCGGTGCCCGGCTGGCCGAAGTATTCCAGGAGTTGGACCCGGCGGCACCGGACCGTCTCGCAGAGCGCCAGCATCGCGTCGAGGTGGGCGGCCAGGTTCCGGCGGTGGGCGAGGTCCCCCTCCGAGGACTCGATCATCTTCCGCTGCTGGACGACGTCCTGGAGGCCGTAGGCCAGCCACGCCGTCGACGGCAGGCCGTCCCGCCCGGCCCGCCCGGTCTCCTGGTAATACCCCTCGACCGACTTGGGCAGGTCGAGGTGGGCGACGAACCGGACGTCCGGCTTGTCGATGCCCATCCCGAAGGCGATGGTCGCCACCATGACCAGCCCGTCGGAGCGCAGGAACCGCTGCTGGTTGCGCGCCCGGGTCCCCGCGTCCAACCCCGCGTGGTACGGCAGCGCGTTCACCCCGTTGGCGACCAGGAACTCGGCGGTCTTGTCCACCGACGCCCGGGACAGGCAGTAGACGATCCCCGCGTCGCCGGGGTGCTCGTCGCGGAGCAGGGCGAGCAACTGTTTGCGGGGCTCCCGCTTCGGCACGATCCGGTACTGGATGTTGGGCCGGTCGAAGCTGGCCACGAAGTGCCGGGCCTCGGTGAGCCGGAGCCGGGTGGCGATCTCGGCCCGGGTGGCGCTGGTCGCGGTGGCGGTCAGGGCGATCCGGGGGACGTCGGGCCAGCGCTCGTGCAGCATCGACAGGGTGAGGTAGTCGGGGCGGAAGTCGTGCCCCCACTGGGAGACGCAGTGCGCCTCGTCGATGGCGAACAGGGCGATCCGGCCCCGCTCCAGCAGATTGAGCGTGGCCCGGCTGCCCAACGCCTCGGGAGCCAGGTAGAGCAGGTCGATCTCCCCGGCGACGAACTCCGCCTCGACCACCCGGCGGGTGTCCGGATCGAGTGTCGAGTTGAGGAACCCGGCCTTGACCCCGACGGCTGTCAACGCGTCGACCTGGTCCTGCATCAGGGCGATCAGCGGGGAGACCACCACCGCCACCCCGGGGCGGACCAGGGCCGGGATCTGGTAGCACAGCGACTTGCCGCCACCGGTCGGCATCAGGACCAGAGCGTCCCCGCCGGCCACCACGTGGTCGATGACCTCGGACTGGAAACCCCGGAACGCGTCGTACCCGAAGACCCGCCGCAGGGTGTCCAGCGCCCGGGAGGCCGTGACCTGCTCGTCGGTACGCGGTTCGGTGTCGCTCACGTCGGCGGGGGAGACCATCCGCAGAGTCTACGAGCGGCCCCCGACACCCGACGGGCGACGGGTCCGACGTGGCACGATCACGGGTGTGACCAGGAGACCCACCGCCGAGGAGCAGCTGCGGGACCTCGTGCTGCTGCGTCGGGTCCGGGACCGGATCGACAGGGAGTACGCCAACCCCCTGGACGTCGAGGCGCTGGCCCGGGGCGTGCACCTGTCGGCCGGACACCTCAGTCGCCGGTTCCGGCTCGCGTACGGCGAGTCGCCGTACTCCTATCTGATGACCCGGCGGATCGAGCGGGCGATGGCGCTGCTGCGCCGGGGTGACCTCACCGTCACCGAGGTCTGTTTCGCCGTCGGATGTGCCTCGCTGGGCACCTTCAGCACCCGCTTCACCGAGCTGGTCGGGGTGCCGCCCGCCACCTACCGATCCCGCCACGCCGAGTCGGGGGAGATCACACCCTGCGTGTCCCGGACGGTGACCCGACCGATCAGGAATCGAGAAGTCAGGGGCGTCGCGTCGCCGTTAGCGTGACCGGCATGGACATCACGATCAACGCGAGTTTCCTGCCGCACACCGACCCGGAGGCGTCCCTGGCCTTCTACCGGGACACCCTCGGCTTCGAGGTCCGCAACGACGTCGGGTACGCCGGGATGCGGTGGATCACCGTCGGCCCCGCCGGCCAGCCCGGCACCTCGATCGTCCTGCAACCGCCGGCCGCCGACCCGGGGATCACCGACGACGAGCGCCGGACCGTCACCGAGATGATGGCCAAGGGGACGTACGCGGGGATCCTGCTGGCCACCGCCGACCTCGACGGCACCTTCGAGCGGTTGCAGGCCGACCACGCCGACGTCGTCCAGGAGCCGACCGACCAGCCGTACGGCGTTCGGGACTTCGCCGTCCGGGACCCCGCAGGTAACCTGGTCCGCGTCCAGCAGCTCGGCTGACCCTGCGAAACCCCTCTGACCTGCACAGACAGCCTGCGGGCGGACCCGGTGGCGCATCCTGCGAGAGAGATGACGATCATGGCCAACAGTGCTGATCAGCAGTCGCCCGCCCGCCACGTCGCCGACAGTCACGAACTGATCCGGGTCCAGGGGGCGCGGGAGAACAACCTCAAGGACGTCGACGTCGAGATCCCGAAGCGTCGGCTCACGGTGTTCACCGGTGTCTCCGGGTCGGGCAAGAGCTCCCTGGTGTTCGGCACCATCGCCGCCGAGTCCCAGCGGATGATCAACGAGACGTACAGCGCCTTCGTCCAGGGGTTCATGCCGACCCTGGCCCGGCCCGAGGTCGACCTGCTCGACGGGCTGACCCCGGCGATCATCGTCGACCAGGAGCGGATGGGGGCCAACGCCCGGTCGACCGTCGGCACCGCCACCGACGCCAACGCGATGCTGCGGATCCTGTTCAGCCGCCTCGGTCGGCCGCACGTCGGGTCGGCGCAGGCGTTCTCCTTCAACGTGGCCTCGGTCAGCGGCGCAGGTGCGGTCACCGTCGAGCGCGGCGGCACCACCACCAAGGAACGACGCAGTTTCCGCATCACCGGGGGGATGTGTCCCCGCTGCGAGGGGCTGGGACGGGTCAGCGACTTCGACCTCTCCGCGCTCTACGACGACACCAAGTCCCTCAACGAGGGTGCCCTGACGATCCCCGGTTACAGCGTCGACGGCTGGTACGGGCGGATCTTCAGCGGATGCGGGTTCTTCGACCCGGACAAGCCCCTGGGCCGGTTCACCAAGCGGGAGCTGGACGACCTCCTCCACAAGGAGCCGACCAGGATCAAGGTCGACAACGTCAACGTGACGTACGAGGGGCTGATCCCGAAGATCCAGAAGTCGTTCCTGACCAAGGACCGGGAGGCGATGCAGCCGCACATCCGGGCCTTCGTCGACCGGGCGGTCGTCTTCGCCACCTGCCCCGACTGCGACGGGACCCGGCTCAGCGAAGCCGCCCGGTCGTCCAAGATCAGCGGGGTCAGCATCGCCGACGCGTGCGCGATGCAGATCAGCGACCTGGCCGAGTGGATCCGCGGCCTCCGGGAACCCTCGGTGACCCCGCTGCTGACCACCCTGGGTCGGACCCTCGACTCGTTCGTGGAGATCGGCCTGGGCTACCTCTCCCTCGACCGGCCGGCGGGCACCCTCTCCGGTGGTGAGGCGCAACGGGTCAAGATGATCCGCCACCTCGGCTCCTCCCTCACCGACGTCACGTACGTCTTCGACGAACCCACCGCCGGGCTGCACCCCCACGACATCGCCCGGATGAACACCCTCCTGCTGCGGTTGCGGGACAAGGGCAACACCGTGCTGGTGGTGGAGCACAAGCCGGAGACGATCGCGATCGCCGACCACGTCGTCGACCTCGGTCCCGGTGCCGGAACGGCCGGTGGCACCGTCTGCTTCGAGGGCACCGTCGAGGGGCTCCGGGCCGCCGACACCCTGACCGGCCGGCACCTCGACGACCGGTCCACCCTCAAGGAGAAGGTCCGCACCTCCACCGGGGTGCTGGAGATCCGGGGTGCGACGGCGCACAACCTGCGCGACGTCGACGTCGACATCCCGCTGGGGGTCCTGGTCGTCGTCACCGGCGTGGCCGGTTCCGGGAAGAGTTCACTGGTGCACGGGTCGATCCCGGCGGGCGCCGGAGTGATCTCCGTCGACCAGGGGGCGATCCGGGGGTCCCGACGGAGCAACCCGGCGACGTACACCGGGCTGCTCGACCCGATCCGCAAGGCGTTCGCGAAGGCCAACGGGGTGAAACCGGCCCTGTTCAGCGCCAACTCCGAGGGGGCCTGCCCCACCTGCAACGGCGCCGGGGTCATCTACACCGACCTGGCGATGATGGCCGGGGTCGCCACCACCTGCGAGGAGTGCGAGGGCAGGCGGTTCCAGTCCTCGGTCCTGGAGTACCGGCTCGGCGGCCGGAACATCAGCGAGGTCCTGGCGATGTCGGTCACCGAGGCGGAGGCGTTCTTCGGGGCGGGCGATGCCCGGACCCCCGCCGCCCACGCCATCCTCGACCGGCTCGCCGACGTGGGGCTCGGCTACCTCAGCCTGGGACAGCCCCTCACCACCCTCTCCGGGGGCGAGCGGCAGCGGCTCAAACTGGCCACCCACATGTCCGCCAAGGGCGGGGTGTACGTCCTCGACGAGCCGACCACCGGCCTGCACCTCGCCGACGTCGAACAACTCCTGGGCCTGCTCGACCGGCTCGTCGACTCCGGCAAGTCGGTCATCGTCATCGAGCACCACCAGGCCGTCATGGCGCACGCCGACTGGATCGTCGATCTGGGTCCCGGTGCCGGTCACGACGGCGGCCGGGTCGTCTTCGAGGGCACCCCCACCGACCTCGTCGCCGCCCGCTCCACCCTCACCGGCGAACACCTGGCCACGTACGTCAACCCCTGACCCGCCCCAGCCCACCCCGCTGCCCGTGATCGTTGTGCATCGAGCTGCACGACACGCCGGAAGGAGTGTCGGTCGATGCACAACGATCACGTGGAGCCGTCCGCAGCGATCACGTGGAGCCGTCCGCGCCGATCACGTGGAGCCGTCCCCCTCGTGCCCGCTGGCAGGGGTGATGCTAGCGTCGGGGGTATGAGTAGAGGCATCTGGTCGCAGAAGGTGCGCTCCGCCCGCTGACGGCGGCGCCCCTCTCGTAACCGATTCGCGCCCGCCGTCCCGGCTTCCCCGCCGGGCGGTCGCTTCGTGCTGCCCGGCTCGATCCCGAGCTGCGGAGTCTCCTGTGCCTCACACCCCTGATCTCTCTCTGCCCTCGTCGACCCTGCTCGACGTCGCCGACGCCGACGACCTGCTCGACCTCGCCACCTCCGGCGACCTGCCCGCCGGTTCCAGCGCCCACATCCGGGCGGACGGGATCGGTGTCACCCGAGGCGGTCGTCGTGTCCTGCACGACCTCTCCGTCGCGGTCTCCTCGAAGTCCCGGCTGGCCGTGGTCGGCGAGAACGGCCGCGGCAAGACCACGCTCCTGCACGTCCTCGCGGGGCTGCTCGTACCCGACGACGGGGTTGTCGCGCGGACCGGGACGGTGGGCATGGTCCAGCAGGAGTTGCCCACCCTCTCCGGCGAGACCGTCGGGACCCTCACCTCGGCGGCGCTGCGGGCCTCGCTTGCCGCATTGGCGGCCCTGGACGCGGCGACCCTCGCCGTCACCGAGGGGGTCGAGGGCGCCGACGAGCAGTACGCGGTGGCCCTGGACGCCGCCACCCGCCTCGACGCCTGGGACGCCGAACGCCGGGTGGACCTGGCGCTGGAGGCGCTGGGTGCCTGCACCGACAGGGACCGGGAGCTGACCACCCTGTCGGTGGGGCAGCGCTACCGGGTGCGGCTGGCCTGTCTGCTGGGCGCCCAGTACGACGTCCTGCTGCTCGACGAGCCCACCAACCACCTCGACGCGGACGGTCTGGGGTTCCTGACCCGGCAGCTGCGCGAGCACGGCGGGTTCGCCCTGGTCAGTCACGACCGGGCGCTCCTGCGTGAGGTCGCCGACCAGTTCCTCGACCTCGACCCCAGCCCGGACGGGCACGCCCGGCTCCACGCCGGGGGGTACGACACCTGGCAGGACGAGCGTCGCCGGGAGCGTGAGTCCTGGGGCCAGGAGCACGACCGGCAGCAGGACGAGCAGCGTCGACTCAAGGAGGCCGTCGCCCAGGCCCGGGACCGCCTCCAGACGGGGTGGCGACCGGGGAAGGGGACGGGCAAGCACCAGCGTCAGTCCCGCGCGCCCGGGGTGGTGCAGGCCCTCAACCGGCAGCGGGAGACGCTCGAAGCGCACCGGATCACGGTCCCGCCGCCGCCGCTGAGGCTGCGGTGGCCCGACCTCGGGGCCCGGTCCGGCGCGTCGCTGCTGCGGGTGGCGGACGTGGAGGTGACCGGGCGGCTCCGGGGGCCGATCGGGCTGACCATCGACGCCGGTGACCGGTTGCTGGTCACCGGCGGCAACGGTGCCGGGAAGTCGACCCTCCTGTCGGTGCTCGGCGGTCGGCTCGAACCGACCCGGGGGTCGGTCACCAGGTCGAACCGGGCGCGGATCGCGGTCCTGACCCAGGAGGTGCCCCGGTGGGACCAGGAGTCGACAGCCCGTGAGGTGTACGAGCGGCACGTCGGGCACCTGGTCGGCACCGGGACGATCAGCGCCGGGTCGGCTCTCGGGTTGACCTCGTTCGGCCTGCTGGACCGCACCGCCCTGAACATCCCGGTCTCCCGGATGTCGCAGGGGCAGCAGCGCCGCCTCGACCTGGCGGTCAACCTCGCCGGTCGGCCCGACCTGATCGTCTTCGACGAACCCACCAACCACCTGTCGTCGACCCTGGTTGACGAACTCACCGCCGCCCTGAGGACCACCGGGGCGGCGGTGGTCCTCGCCACCCACGACCGGCAACTCCTACGGGACCTCGCCGACTGGCCCCGGCTGCACCTGACCTCGGCGGCCGACCCGGAGGAGGGGATCCCTCGGATCGATCATCGATAGGTCCTGGCGGCGGCGTCGTAGGTGGGGCGCAGGCCGGGCAGCCGTGTCGGTGCACTCCCCGCAGTGGTGTCTCGGCCCGGCACCACCGGCGCCTGTGGGGAGTCCGAACTGTGCGTCGGGGTGGCGGGAGCGAGCCTCGCCGAGGCTGCGCCGACCCTGTCGGCCGCGTCTGCGGTGGCGGTCGGGCCGGGAGGCGCGGTGGCGGTCGGGGCGGTCGGGGCAGGAGGCGCGGGGGCGATTCTGACCCAGGCGGCGGCCGCGGTGTCGGCCCGGCCCGGAGCGCCGTCCGGGTACGCGCCGTAGGCCGGGTTGACGTTCTCCGCCCCTCCTGCCCCCGTACTCGGGCCTGCCGACGGCCCCGTGCACTGGTCGCCCTGGTCGCCCCTCCTGCCGGAACCCTTCCGGCCCTCACGGCGCTTTCCGATCACCATCGAGGATCCGACCTGCTGCAAGGGGCGGCCGAGCTTGCTGACGGCCTCTTGCAGCTCTGGAGGGATGGCTCGTCCGACCTGTTGTGCCCTGCTGAGCCAGGTACCGGCGTTGAAGATTCTGCCGCCACTGATCTCGACGTCGGAGTACGTTCTTCTTTGCAGGTATGCCTTCTCGAGCCCTTCCTTGATCTGTTCGTCGGACAGGGGTGGCCCACCCCTGGTTCGGGAGCTCTTCGTTGCAGGGGCGGTGTCTTCCTTCTGCTGGCGCCTGACGATTTTTGCCGTCCCGTCCTCCAGGAACTCCAGAGGCTCGTGCTTCCCGACCGCCTCCCGTAGGCCTTCGGGGATGGGCACCCCTTTGAGTCTCCTGTATTGCAGCCAGCTCCTCGGATGGAACTTCTTGCCGTTCTTCAGAGTGAGTACCAGGTCGGTGGAGGTGAAGCCGGGAAGTTCCCTTCGTCTTGCCGCTTCTTCCAGTCCCTCCAGGACTTCCTCTTCCGAGAAGTGCTGTTTCTCTGGGTTCTCCCTTGTTTTCTTCGTGTGGGTCACGTCAGTGCCTTCCTCGTTGGCTCAGGTGGCCGTGGTCGTACCGGAGCGACCGACCGGTGCGGCCGGCTGGCGTCGCACGTACCACGGCGCGTGAGGCCATGCGGTTCGACAGCTCCAGACGGACACCCGGTCCGACCGGGGCCAACAAGGACGACCTCGGCCACCGGGCCGGCGGGGAATTCGGGTGGGGTCGATGGAGTTGGCAACCGGCATGACGACTGTGGGACTGATCGGTAGTGGCAACATCGGTGGCACCGTGGCCCGGCTGGCGGTCGCCGCCGGACACGACGTGGTGCTCAGCAACTCGCGGGGTCCGGAGACCCTGGCCGACCTGGTGGCCGAGCTGGGGCCACGAACCCGGGCGGGCACCCCGGCGGAGGCCGCGGCGGCCGGGGAGATCGTGGTGGTGACGGTGCCGCTGCACGCGTACCGGCAGGTGCCCGTGGAGGAACTGGCCGGGAAAGTGGTCGTCGACACCAACAACTACTACCCGGAGCGCGACGGGCGGATCGCGGAGCTGGACGACGAGTCGACCACCACCAGCGAACTGCTCCAGGCGCACCTGCCGACGTCGAGCGTGGTCAAGGGGTTCAACAACATCTACTTCGAGCACCTGCTCGCCCTGGCCCGCCCGGCGGGAGCCGCCGACCGCAGCGTCCTGGCCGTCGCCGGGGACGACCCGGCCGCGAAGGCCACCGTCACCGCGTTCTTCGACAGCATCGGGTACGACACCCTCGACGCCGGGCCGCTGGCCGAGGGTTGGCGGTTCCAGCGGGACACCACCGCGTACGCGAGCCTCTACGCCGCGAACCCGGAGAACTTCTTCGACTCCGGTCCGGCCGGTGTCGACGCGGAGAAGCTGAGTGCCGCCCTGGCCGCCGCCCGCCGGTACGCCGACGCCTGACCCGCCGCCCGTCGGTACGCCGACGCCTGACCCGGCCGACCACCACGACCTGACCGTGACGCCTGAGGTTCGAGCGTCGACCCCGACGCGGTACGCCGACCGGATGGCCCGACACAGCGGGTCGCCCGGTCGGCGTACCCCCGGGGTGGTTCAGGACCCGGTGGGGCGGTTGGCCAGGGCGCGTGGCGGGGCCTTCATGCCCACGACGATGTCGACGACCTGGATGTAGCGGGCCTTGTTGCCCATCCGGAACGCGGTGGCCGCCGCGTTGATCTCCTCCAGGGTGTCCGCCTCGATCGTCGTCACCTGGTCGTAGGTGCCGTTGACACCGGTGCAGACCACGTGGGTGAGCTGCTTGGCGAACCTCGCCAGGTCCCGGGCGTGCTCGCGGGAGATCTCCCGGATGCCCTCCTCGCCGAGCGCGAAGTACTCCGGACTGATCTTGAGGAAGAGGAATCCGACGTATTTGTTCTTGTCGGCCAGATCGTGCATGACATCCTCCACTTTCTGTGGGCCGTCACCGACGGTGACCACGCACAGGATGCGGCGGTCGGCAGATCGTCGGCAACGAGTCGATCTGTCGGGAGTGCGACGATGAACCGCAGGTCGTCGCCGTGCGCCGACGGTGTCGTGTCACGGTGTGGCCACGACCCGATCGACGGCACCCGGCGGGATAGAGTCGCCCTTCGGCCGTCGGATGGTCGACCCGCGACGCGGTGTCAGGCATGGGGGTAGTGGATTGAGCGAGGTGCGGACAACCGGACCGGATCAGACGTTCGGCGAGCCGGCCGAGGCGGACACCAGTCTGGTGGTGGTCACCGGGCTCTCCGGTGGGGGACGCAGCACCGTCGCCCGCGCGTTGGAGAACGTCGGGTTCTACGTGGTCGACAACCTTCCCCAGGCGCTGCTGCTGGACATGGCGGAGCTGGCGGTGAAGGCCGGCGGGGCGGCCCGGCGTACCGCGATGGTCCTTGACGTGCGCTCGCGTGCCTTCTCCACCGACCTGGTCGGGGCGATCGAGGAGCTGCGGGAGCGGGGCTACGCGCCCCGGGTGGTCTTCGTCGACGCCGACGACGAGGTGCTGATCCGCCGGTTCGAGAGCGTCCGCCGGTCCCACCCGTTGCAGGGCGAGGGGCGTCTCGCCGACGGCATCGCCGTGGAGCGCGGCCTGCTGGAGGAGGCCCGGGACCAGGCCGACGTCATCATCGACACCAGTCACCTCAACGTCAACCAGCTCCGTCGTCGGGTCGAGGAGCTCTTCGGCGGCGAGGAGACCCGCCGCCTGCGGGTCACCGTCATCTCCTTCGGCTTCAAGTACGGGGTGCCCCCCGACGCCGACTTCGTGGTCGACGCCCGGTTCCTGCCCAACCCGTACTGGGTTCCCGAGCTGCGGGAACACACCGGTCGGGAGGAGGCGGTCAGCTCGTACGTGCTCGGGCAGGAGGGCGCCGACGCGTTCGTCTCCGCGTACGCGAACCTGGTCACGGCGACCACCCCCGGCTTCGAGCGGGAGGGCAAGCGGTACCTGACCGTGGCGGTGGGCTGCACCGGCGGTAAGCACCGCAGCGTGGCCATCAGCGAGGAGCTGGCCGCCCGACTGCGCCGGTCCGGGCTGACCGCGAACCCCCAACACCGCGACCTGGGGCGAGAATGACCGCGCCGACGGCGCCGGTACGGGTCGTCGCCTTCGGCGGCGGGCACGGTCTGTCGGCGTCGCTGCGGGCGCTGCGCCGGTGTGCCCCCGACCTGACCCTGGACATCACCGCCGTGGTGACTGTCGGCGACGACGGCGGCTCCAGCGGCCGGCTGCGGGCCGAACGGGGTGGACTGCCCCCCGGGGACCTGCGGCAGGCCCTGGTGGCGCTGGCCGCCGACGAACCGGCGACCCGTCGCAGCGCGACGCTGTTCCAGCACCGCTTCGGTGGGGCGACCACCGCCGGGCTGGCCGGACACGCGGTGGGCAACCTGGTGCTGGCCGGGCTGATCGACCTGCTCGGCGACCCGGTCGCCGCGTTGCAGCACGCCGGGTCGATGCTCGGCACCGTCGGCCGGGTCCTGCCGATGTCCTGCGAGCCGATCGACATCGAGGCCCGGGTCCGGGGGGCCGCACCGGACCGCCCGGACGAGGTGGTCACGATCCACGGCCAGCGTCACGTCGCGGTGACCACCGGCCGGGTGGAGGCGCTGCGGCTCACCCCGAACGCCCCCTCGGCCTGCCCCGAGGCGGTGGCGGCCACCGAGGCGGCGGACTGGCTGATCTTCGGCCCGGGGAGCTGGTACACGAGTGTCCTGCCGCACCTGCTGGTGCCGGGGCTGGCCGCCGCGATCGTGGCCAGCCGGGCCAGGCGGCTGGTCACGCTCAACCTGGCGGCGGAGAAGGAGACCCTCGGGCTCTCCGTCGCCGACCACCTCGCCGCACTCCGTTGGTACCTGCCCGACCTCTCCGTGGACCTGGTGCTGGCCGACGTCAAGGCGGTCGGCGATCCCGAGCCCGTCGAACGGGCGGCGGAGACCCTCGGTGCCCGCCTGATCCTCGCTCCGGTCGCCGTCACCGACGGCACACCCCGCCACGATCCGGATGCCCTGGGCGCTGCCCTGGTGCCGGTCCTGGGCGCCGATCGTTAGACACGTACGTAATCACCGGCGACACGCCGGAACCGGTCCGTGAGGGGACGCACTAATGGCGATGACGGCTGCGGTGAAGGACGAGCTGAGTCGGGTCGACGTGCCCAAGCCCTGCTGCCGGCGGGCGGAGATGGCGGCTCTGCTGCGGTTCGCCGGCGGGCTCCACATCGTCTCCGGCCGGGTGGTGGTCGAGGCCGAACTGGACACCGGCGCGGTGGCCCGCCGGCTGCGGCGGGAGGTCGCAGAGGTGTACGGCTACCCCAGCGAGATCCACGTGTTGGCCTCAGGGGGGCTGCGCAAGGGCAGCCACTTCATCGTCCGGGTGGTCAAGGACGGGGAGATGCTGGCCCGTCAGACCGGCCTGCTGGACGTCCGGGGACGACCGGTACGGGGCCTGCCGCCGCACGTGGTGGCGGCGAACGTCTGCTGCGCGGTGTCGGCCTGGCGGGGGGCGTTCATGGCGCACGGCTCGCTGACCGAGCCCGGCCGCTCCAGCGCCCTGGAGATCACCTGCCCCGGCCCGGAGTCGGCGCTGGCCCTGGTGGGTGCGGCCCGCCGGATCGGCATCACCGCCAAGAACCGGGAGGTCCGTGGGGTCGACCGGGTGGTGGTCAAGGACGGCGACGCGATCGCCGCCCTGCTGACCCGGATCGGGGCCCACTCCAGCGTGCTGGCGTGGGAGGAACGGCGGGTCCGCCGGGAGGTCCGGGCCACCGCCAACCGGCTGGCCAACTTCGACGACGCGAACCTTCGTCGGTCGGCCCGCGCGGCCGTCGCCGCCGCCGCCCGGGTCACCCGGGCGTTGGAGATCCTCGCCGACGACGCGCCCAACCACCTCACCGACGCGGGCCGGTTGCGGCTGGAGCACCGCCAGGCCTCGCTGGAGGAGTTGGGGGCGCTGGCCAACCCGCCGCTGACCAAGGACGCGATCGCCGGGCGGATAAGGCGACTGCTGGCCCTGGCCGACAAGCGGGCCCGGGACCTGGGCATCCCCGATACGGAAGCGGCAGTCACGCCGGACATGCTCGTGGTGTGATGGGACGGTGGGCACCGGGTCGGCGGGGCGGGTGGTGACACGGGGTCGGGTTTGCGCCCCCGCGAAGCGGCGCGCCGCACGCTCGGATAGGGTCGCAGCGTACGGCAAGGGGGCCGGTACCGGCCCATCCCGCCGCACCCACCGCCCTGGGCGGTCAGGTCTCCACGACCGCGGCGGGGCGGCCGAGATGAATCGTCGACGGCCGGCTCGAACGGTCGGCGCACACCATCCCGCCGGTCGACTCCGAATGCCGGCGGAAAACAACGCGAGGAGATGGGACCTGTGACCATCCGGGTTGGCATCAACGGCTTCGGCCGTATCGGCCGAAACTTCTTCCGGGCCGTGCTGGCGTCCGGCGCCGACGTCGAGATCGTGGGCGTGAACGACCTGACCGACAACGCCACGCTCGCTCACCTGGTCAAGTACGACAGCATCCTCGGTCGGCTCCCGCACGAGGTCAAGGCCACCGCCGACGAGATCACCGTCGGTGGGAAGACCTTCAAGGCGTACGCCGAGCGCGACCCGGGCAAGCTGCCCTGGGGCGACCTGGGTGCCGACGTCGTCATCGAGTCGACCGGGTTCTTCACCGACGCCACCAAGGCCAAGGCACACCTCGACGGCGGGGCCAAGAAGGTCATCATCTCGGCGCCGGCCAAGAACGAGGACGTCACCGTGGTCATGGGCGTCAACCAGGACCAGTACGACCCGGCCAAGCACAACATCATCTCGAACGCCTCCTGCACCACCAACTGCCTCGCCCCGATGGCGAAGGTGCTGCACGACACGTTCGGGATCGAGCAGGGTCTGATGACCACGATCCACGCGTACACGCAGGACCAGAACCTGCAGGACGCCCCGCACTCCGACCTGCGTCGGGCCCGGGCCGCCGCCCTGAACATCGTCCCCACCTCCACCGGGGCCGCCAAGGCCATCGGCCTGGTCCTGCCGGAGCTCAAGGGCAAGCTCGACGGGTACGCCCTGCGGGTGCCGATCCCCACCGGCTCGGCCACCGACCTGACCGTCAACCTGGCCCGCGAGACCACCACCGAGGAGGTCAACGCGGCGATCAAGGCGGCCGCCGAGGGCCCCCTCAAGGGGATCCTGGTCTACAACGAGGACCCGATCGTGTCGGCCGACATCGTCACCGACCCGGCCTCCTGCATCTACGACGCCCCGCTGACCAAGGTCGTCGGCAAGCAGGCCAAGGTCGTCGGCTGGTACGACAACGAGTGGGGCTACTCCAACCGCCTCGTCGACCTGGTCAAGCTGGTCGGTTCCTCGCTGTGAGCATCCGTACCCTCGACGACCTGCTCGCCGAGGGGGTGTCGGGTCGGCGCGTGCTCGTGCGCGCCGACCTGAACGTCCCCCTGGACAAGCAGACCGGCGCCATCGCCGACGACGGTCGGATCCGGGCGGTCCTGCCGACCCTGCGGGCCCTCACCGAGGCCGGGGCGAAGGTCGTGGTCTTCTCCCACCTGGGTCGCCCGAAGGGCGCCCCGGACCCGCAGTACAGCCTCCGTCCGGTCGCCGGACGCCTCGGTGAACTGCTCGGGGTGCCGGTGTCCTTCGCGGAGGACACCGTGGGCGACTCGGCCCGCTCCACCGTGGAGGGGCTCACCGACGGTCAGGTCGCCCTGCTGGAGAACCTCCGCTTCAACAAGGGGGAGACCAGCAAGGACGACGCCGAGCGGGGTGCCTTCGCCGACCAGCTCGCCGCCCTCGGTGAGGCGTACGTCGACGACGCCTTCGGTGCGGTGCACCGCAAGCACGCCAGCGTCTTCGACGTACCGGCCCGGCTGCCGCACGTGGCCGGTCGCCTGGTGCTGCGTGAGGTCGAGGTGCTGTCCCGGCTGGCCGGCGACCCGGAGCGGCCCTACGTGGTCGTCCTCGGCGGGTCGAAGGTCTCCGACAAGCTGGCCGTGATCGAGGCGCTGCTGCCGAAGGTCGACAGGCTGCTCATCGGCGGCGGGATGTGCTTCACCTTCCTCAAGGCCCAGGGCCACGAGGTGGGCACCTCGCTGCTGGAGGAGGAGATGGTCGACACCTGCCGGGACCTGCTGGCGCGGGCCGACGGCAAGATCGCCCTTCCGGTCGACGTGGTGGCCGCCGACGCGTTCGCCCCGGACGCCGCGCACGACACCGTCCGCGCCGACGCCATCCCGAGCAAGCGGCTCGGCCTGGACGTCGGTCCGCAGACGGTGGCCGCGTTCGCCGAGGTGATCGCGACCGCGCGGACCGTCTTCTGGAACGGCCCGATGGGTGTGTTCGAGATGCCGGCGTTCGCCGCCGGCACCCGGGGGGTGGCCGAGGCGATCACCAAGGCCGACGCCTTCACCGTGGTCGGGGGCGGGGACTCCGCCGCCGCCGTACGGGCACTCGGGCTGGACGAGTCGTCGTTCGGGCACATCTCCACCGGCGGGGGCGCCTCGCTGGAGTACCTGGAGGGCAAGACCCTCCCCGGCATCGCGGCTCTGGAGGACTGATGGCAGAGGTCACCCGCCGGCCGTTGATGGCCGGCAACTGGAAGATGAACCTCAACCACCTGGAGGCCATCGCGCTGGTCCAGAAGTTGGCGTTCAGCCTCAACTCCGACCAGCTCAAGGCCGTCGAGACGGTGGTGCTCCCGCCCTTCGTGGACCTGCGCAGCGTGCAGACCCTGATCGACGGGGACAAGCTGCTCATCGGCTACGGCGCGCAGGACCTGTCGCCGCACCGGTCGGGCGCGTACACCGGTGAGGTGTCCGGGGCGATGCTGGCCAAGCTCGGCTGCCAGTACGTGACGGTGGGGCACTCGGAGCGGCGCGCGTACCACAACGAGGACGACGCGCTGGTCAACGCCAAGGTCGTCGCGGCGTTGGAGAACGGCGTCAGCCCGATCCTCTGCGTGGGTGAGGGGCTGGACGTCCGCGAGCAGGGGCAGCACGTCTCGTACTGCCGTGACCAGCTCGACGCGGCCCTGAAGGGGCTCACCGCCGAGCAGGTCACCAAGGTCGTCGTCGCGTACGAGCCGGTCTGGGCGATCGGGACCGGCAAGACCGCGACCCCGCAGGACGCCCAGGAGGTGTGCGGGGCGATCCGTGCCCGGCTGGTCGAGACCTACGACCAGAGCACCGCCGACCAGGTCAGGGTCCTCTACGGCGGGTCGGTCAAGGCGGCGAACGTCGCTGCGATCATGGCCAACCCGGATGTGGACGGGGCGCTCGTCGGTGGGGCGAGCCTGGATGCCGACGAGTTTTCGCAGATCTGTCGGTTCCCGGAGCACATCTCCCGCTGAAGGCTCGCTATCCTGGATCCCGCCCGTCCGTCGGCCGGTGCCCCCGTGCCCGATCTGTCCGGGCGAGGATCGTAACGAGAGGACTGACCCCAGCCATGCCGATCGCTTTCGCATACACGTTGATCGTGTTGCTGGTCATCACGAGCGTGTTGCTCGTCCTGCTGATCCTGCTGCACCGAGGAAAGGGCGGCGGATTGTCGAGCATGTTCGGCGGTGGGGTCAGCTCCAGCCTGGCCGGGTCCTCGGTGGCGGAGAAGAACCTCGATCGCTACACCGTTCTGGTGGGCATCGTCTGGTTCGCCTGCATCGTCGGGTTGGGGCTCTGGCTCCGACTGCAGATGAACAGCGCCTGACCCAGGGTCTGAACGCGAACGAGGCCCCCTGCCGTAACCGGCAGGGGGCCTCGTCGTCTGTTCAACCCGCAGTGGTCTGCTCAGGCCGGGTGACGCAGGCGGGGCGGGACGTCGGCCGCCGCCGCCCGGTCCAGCAGCCAGAGGGTGCGGGACACGCCCTGCACCATCGCCGCCGGCAGCTGTCCCGAGCCGGTCCCGGCCAGGGCGGAGCCGACCGCCGAAGCCTTGTCCGCGCCCCCGGCGACCAACCACACCTCCTCGGCGCTGTTGATCGTCGGGAGGGTCAGGGTGGTCCGCACCGGCGGCGGCTTCGGGCTGTCCCGTACCGCGCTGACCGGGCGGCTGTCCTCCCGTACCGGGTGGTCCGGGAAGACCGAGGCGACGTGCCCGTCCTCCCCGACCCCCAGCAGCAGCACGTCGAAGTGGGGGAGCGCGCCGTGCCCGGCGCGGGCCGCCTCGGCCAGCTCCGCCGCGTACCGGGCGGCGGCGGCCTCCACGTCGTCGCCGTCGGGACCGTCGGCGGCCGGCATCGGGTGCACCCGGGCCGGATCCAGCGGCAGGGCGTCCAGCAGCGCCGCCCGGGCCTGGGTCTCGTTGCGGTCCGGGTCCCCGGCCGGCAGGAACCGTTCGTCGCCCCACCACACGTCCACCTTGGACCAGTCGACGGCGTGCCGGGCGGGCAGCTCGCCCACCGCCCGGTACACCGCCGCCGCGATCCGCCCGCCGGTCAGGACCACCGAGGCCCGACCCCGGTCGGCCTGCGCGTCGAGCAGCCTCACCACCAGTCGGGCCGCCACCGCCTGCGCCAACAGGTCGGCGTCGGCGTGTACGGCGACACTCGCCTCACTCATGCTCGGCCCTCGTCTTCCCATCGCTTCGCGATCATCGTCGACTCCACCCGGATCACCGTCACCCGTCCAACGCCGGACCGGCGTGGGCGGTGGCCTGGGCCTCGGTGCGCTGGGCGGTGGCCGGGTCCCGCCAGACGTGCACCCGCTGGGCGGGCCGGCGGTCCAGGCCGGTGAGCCCCGCCGAGGCCCCCAACGCCTCGGAGTAGACCTGGTCGGCGTCGAGCCGACGCAGTTCCTCGGCCAACTCGTCGCCGAGCGGACGGCGTACCAGCGGGAGTTGCCGGTCCTGACGTCCGGTACGGCGGAAGGTGGCCTGGCTCTCGTCCCGGGTCAGGGTCAGCTCGTCGCCGTTGGCGCAGCGCAGCTGCACCTCGCGCATCCGGGGGTAACCGTCGGTGGGCTCCCACCGGGGGGTGATCCCCAACCGGCTGCCCAGCCACCCGGCCATCAACGCGGCGGTCGGGTCGTTCGGCGGTGCGGTCACGATCGCCTCGGTGACCTCGGCCTGGGTGGTGTCGAACGCCCCGGCGACCAGGGTGCGCCACGGGGTGGTCCGGGTCCACGCCAGGTCGGTGTCGCCGGGGGCGTAGTCCCGGGCCCGCTGCCGCAGCGCCGCGATCGGTTCGGGGGACCGGGCGGAGTCGGTGATCCGCCGGTCGGCCACCACCCCGAGGAAGTCGGTGGCGATCTCCTCCGGGGGGTCCCCGTGCCACCAGGTCACCACCGGCACGTCCGGCACCAGCAGCGGCATCACCACCGACTCGGCGTGCAGGGCGAGCCGCCCGTACATCCGGGTCACGACCGCCTCGCAGGGGCCGAGTCGGCCGCCGACGACGATCTCCGCGTCCAGCCGGTCCCGGTTGCGCTCCACGTCGGAGCGGACCACCACCAGGAGCCGACACGGGTGGGCGGCGGCGGCGACGGTGGCCGCCGCCTCCGCCTCGCGTACCCGCTTCTCGTCGACCACGACGATCAGCGTCAGCGCCATGCCGCTGGCCACCCCACCCGCGTTGCGCCGCTCGGCGGCGAGCGCCTTGACCACCTCGTTGCCGGTGGTGTCCCACAGCCCGATCATGCTCGTCTCCAAGCCCGGCCCTCACGGGCCAGCATCTCGTCGGCCGCGCGGGGTCCCCACTCACCCGAGCGGTACGGCTCCGGCGTGGTGTTCTCCCAGGCCTCCACCAGCGGGTCCACCACCGCCCAGCTCTGCTCCACCTCGGCGGCGTCCGGGAAGAGGGTACGGTCGCCGATCAGCACGTCGAGCACCAGTCGCTCGTACGCCTCCGGGCTGGCCTCGGTGAACGCCTCGCCGTACTGGAAGTCCATGGCGATGTCGCGGACCTCCATGGTGGTCCCGGGGACCTTGGAACCGAACTTGAGGACCACGCCCTCGTCCGGCTGGACCCGGATCACCAGCTGGTTGTTGCCGAGCATCTCCATGTCGGTGGGGTTGAACGGCAGGTGAGGTGCCTTCTTGAACATGATGGCGACCTCGGTGACCCGGCGCGGCAGGCGCTTGCCGGCCCTGATGTAGAACGGCACCTCGGCCCAGCGGCGGTTCTGGATGCCGAGCTTGACCGCCACGTACGTCTCGGTGGTCGAGTCGGCCGGTACGCCGTCCTCGTCCCGGTAACCCACGGCGCGCTGACCGCCCACCCAACCGGGCAGGTACTGGCCGCGCACCGTGTCCCGGGTGACGTCCGCGGGGATGGTGATGGCGCGCAGGACCTTCAACTTCTCGGCCCGGATCTCGTCGGCGTCGAAGCTGGTCGGCTCCTCCATCGCCACCAGGGCGAGCAGTTGGAGCAGGTGGTTCTGCACCACGTCGCGGGCGGTCCCGACCGAGTCGTAGAACCCGGCCCGACTGCCGATGCCGACGTCCTCGGCCATGGTGATCTGCACCGAGTCCACGTAGTGCGAGTTCCACAGTGGCTCGAAGAGGTTGTTGGCGAAGCGCAGGGCGAGGATGTTCTGAACCGTCTCCTTGCCCAGGTAGTGGTCGATCCGGAAGACGTCCTGGGAGGTGAAGACGTCGTCGACCAGGTCGTTGAGTTCCTTGGCCGAGGGCAGGTCGTGCCCGAAGGGCTTCTCCACGACCACCCGTCGCCAGCCGCCGCACTTGGCGTTGTCCGCCATCCCGGTGCGGGCGAGCTGCTTGAGTACCACGGGGAAGGCGGCCGGGGGGATGGAGAAGTAGAACGCGGCGTTGCCGTGGATGCCGTGACTGTCCCGCAGGTCGTCGAGGGTCTGGGCGAGCCGGTCGAAGGCGGCGTCGTCGTCGAACGAACCACCGACGAACTTGACGTTGCCGGCCAACCGGGCCCACACCTCCTCCCGCCACGGTGTCCGGCTGTGTTCCTTTGCCGCGTCGTGGGCCAGCGACTCGAAGTCGCCGTCGGCCCAGTCGCGCCGGGCGAAGCCCAGCACCACGAAACCGGGTGGCAGGAGCCCCCGGTTCGCCAGGTCGTATACCGCAGGTAGCAGCTTTTTCCGCGCAAGGTCGCCGGTGACTCCGAAGATCACCAGAGCGCAGGGCTCCGGGATCCTCGGCAGCCGCCGGTCCTGGGGGTCGCGCAGCGGATTCACGCTGTCTCCTCGCTCCGCTCGTCTCACGTCGTTCATCGTCAGATGTTCAGCCGTGCGGCCGCGTCCAGTAGCTGGGCCACGCCCGCCACCCGGTCGGTCAGGTGCAGTCGCAGCACCGGCCGGTCCCGGCCGGTCAGCGCCGACCGGTCACCGGCGGCCTGCGCCGCCTGCAACCGGCCGAAGGTGTACGGCCGTCCCGGCACCGGCAGGTCGGTCCGGACCGCGCCGGTGAGTTGCAGATAGCTGCCCACCTGTGGGCCGCCCTTGTGGTACTGGCCGGTGGAGTGCAGGAACCGCGGCCCCCACCCGAAGGTGACAGGGCGCGCGGTGGTGGCGGCGAGCACCGCCCGCAGCCGGGCCACGTCGGCGTCGGCGACCCGGTCGAGGTACGCCATCACCGCCAGGTAGCCGTCGGCGTCGAGCCCCTCGACCAGGCCTCGTAGCACCCCCGTCAGGTCGTCGGGGGCACCTGCGGGGGCGTACACCTCGATCGCGCCCTCGGTGAACGAGGGCTGCTCCGCCGGCGGACCGGCGGTGAGGATCCGGTTGGTGTTCTCCTTGCTCTCGGCCACGTTCGGCTGGTCGAACGGGTCGACGCCCAGCACCACCCCGAGGATCGCGGTGGCGTACTCCCAGGCCAGGAAGTGCGCGCCCAACGGGCCGTTGACCGTCACGTCCGGTGTCGCGCCCCCGCCGGGGACCGCGTTCACCGCCAGGGACCCGCCGTAGGCCACGGCGAGCACGTCCGGGCCGGTCAGGCCGGGGCTGTCCGGTGACTCCACCACCACCGGCAGGACGCCCAGGCCGGACTTGCCGGTGGACTCGGCGAGCAGCTGTTCGGCCCAGTCGCCCAGCCCGTCGATGCCGGTGCCGTCGGAGACCAGGGCGATCTTGTCCCGACCGCCGGTGGCCGCCGCGCCCAACGCCGCGCCGAGGGCGAGCCCCGGGTTGTCGTGGTCCCGGGCGAAGGACTCGGCGAGCGCCTCCGCCTCGTCGAGCAGCCCGACCACGTCCACGCCGACCAACGCCGCCGGGACCAGCCCGAACGCGGTCAACGCCGAGTACCTCCCGCCGACCTGCGGGTCGGCGAGCACCACGATCGCGCCCATCTCGGCCGCCGTGTCGGCGAGCGGCGAACCCGGGTCGGTGACCACGACGAAGTGCCGGCCGGCCTCCGCCTCGCTCAACCCGGCGTCCAGGAACGCCTGCCGGTACGCCCGACGGTGGCTGTCGGTCTCGACCGTCGAACCGGACTTGCTGGCCAGCACCACCACCGTCCGTTCCAGCCGGTCGGCCAGGGCCGCCCGGACCTGGCCGGGGTCGGTGGTGTCCAGCACCGTCAACGACCGGCCGAAGGTCCGGGCGATCACCTCGGGTGCCAGCGACGACCCGCCCATCCCGGCGAGCACGACGTGGTCCAGGTCGGCCAGCTCGGCGGCCAGTTCGGCGAGCTGGGGGAGCAGGTCCCGGCTGCGCCGGAAGGTGTCCACCCAGCCCAACCTGGTCTCCGCCTCGGCCTGCGCCTCCGGACCCCACAGGGTCGGGTCCTTGGCCGCCAGCCTCGCCGGAACCCGGGCGGCGACGAGCGCCGCCCGGGTGGAGGCCGGCAGAGAGCGGTCCACCGCGTCGGCGCCGTGCACCGACAGTCCGGCAGCCGCCTCCACCGGCCCGTCCAGCAGATCCGTCATCCCTGCTTGCCCTTGGCGGCGGCGAGGTTGTCCCGCACCCCGTCGAGCAGCTCCTGCCAGGAGGCCTCGAACTTCTCCACGCCCTCACGCTCGAGGACGCCGATCACGTCGGACATGTCCACGCCCACCGCCGCGAGGGAGTCGAAGACCCCCCGGGCCGCGTCGTACGATCCGCTGATGGTGTCCGGCCGGGTCTCCCCGTGGTCGGCGTACGCGTCCACCACCGACGCCGGCATGGTGTTGACGGTGCCGGGGGCGATCAGCTGCTCGACGTAGACGACGTCCCGGTAGTCCGGGTTCTTCGTCGAGGTGGAGGCCCACAGCGGGCGCTGCGGGTGGGCACCGGCCTCGGCCAGGGCCTGCCACCGCGGCGAGGAGAAGACCTCGTTGTAGCGCTCGTAGGCGAGCTGGGCGTTGGCCACGGCGGCCTTGCCCAGCAGCGACTTCGCCTCGGTCGAGCCGATCTTCTCCAGGCGCTTGTCGACCTCGGAGTCGACCCGGGAGACGAAGAACGAGGCGACCGAGCCGATCGTGGACAGGTCGTGGCCGTTGGCCTTCGCCTGCTCCAGACCGGCCAGGAAGGCCTCCATCACCTGCGAGTACCGGTCCAGGCTGAAGATCAGCGTGACGTTGACGCTGATCCCCTCGGCGAGGGTGGCGGTGATCGCCGGCAGGCCCGCCTCGGTGGCCGGGATCTTGATGAACAGGTTGGGCCGGTCGACCAACCACCACAACGCCTTGGCCTCGGCGACGGTCTTCTCGGCGTCGTGGGCCACCCGCGGGTCCACCTCGATGGAGACCCGACCGTCGACCCCGGCGCTGCCGTCGTACGACGGGCGCATCACGTCACAGGCCCACCGCACGTCGTACGTGGTGAGCATCCGGACGGCCTCTTCGAGGTCGACCCCCCGGGTGGCGAGGTCACGCAGCTGCCAGTCGTACTCGGCGGCGTCCCCGAGCGCCTTGGCGAAGATCGTCGGGTTGGTGGTCACGCCGGCCACGTGCTTCTCCCGACGCAGCTGGTCCAGCCCGCCCGAGCTGAGCCGCACCCTCGAGAGATCGTCGAGCCAGACCGCCACGCCCGCTGCGGTCAGCTCACCCAGTCTGTCCGTCATGCTGCTCACGCTCCCTCAGTTGCCGGTGGTGAAACCGGTGATGTCGCCCTGTCGGGTCAACGCCGCGTGCGCGGCGGCCACGACCCGGTCGGGCGTGAATCCGAACTGCTCGAAGAGCACCGAGTGCGGGGCGCTGGCACCGTAGTGCTCCAGGCTCACGCACTCGCCGCCGTCGCCGACGATCGCCCGCCACGACATCCCGATGCCGGCCTCCACGCTGACCCGGGCCTTCACCGCGCGCGGCAGGACGGTCTCGCGGTACGCCTCGTCCTGCTCGAAGAACCACTCCTGGCAGGGCATGGAGACGACCCGGGTGGGGGTGCCGTCGGCTTCGAGGCGCTCCCGCGCGGTCAGGCAGATCTGCACCTCGGAACCGGTGCCGACGAGGATCACCTGCGGCTTGCCGGTGGAGGCCTCGGCCAGCACGTAGCCACCCTTGGCGACGCCCTCGGCGCTGCCCAGGGTCGACCGGTCCAGGGTCGGCAGCGCCTGCCGGCTCAGCGCCAGGGCCGTCGGCCGGTCGGTGTGCAGCAGCGCCTGCCGCCAGGCCCAGGCGGTCTCGTTGGCGTCCGCCGGGCGGACCACGTCCAACCCGGGGATGGCCCGCAGCGCGGTCAGGTGCTCCACCGGCTGGTGGGTCGGGCCGTCCTCGCCCAGCCCGATCGAGTCGTGCGTCCACACGTAGGTCACCGGCAGCTTCATCAGCGCGGCGAGCCGGACCGAGGGGCGCATGTAGTCGCTGAAGACCAGGAACGTGCCGCCGTACGGGCGGGTGCCGCCGTGCAGGGCGATGCCGTTGAGGATCGCGCCCATGGCGTGCTCACGGATGCCGAAGTGCAGGGTCCGGCCGTACTCGTGACCGGGGAAGCCCTTGGTGGCGTGCACCGCCGGGACGAACGACGGCTCGCCCTTCATCGTGGTGTTGTTGCTCTCGGCCAGGTCGGCCGAGCCGCCCCAGAGCTCGGGCAGGACCGGGGCGAGCGCCTCCAGGACCTTGCCGGAGGCGGCCCGGGTGGCGACCCCCTTGGCGTCGGCGGGGAAGGTCGGCAGCGCGTCGGTCCAGCCGTCGGGCAGGACCCGGCCGGTGAGCCGGTCGTGCAGCGCCCGGCGCTCCGGGTCGGCCTCGGCCCAGGTGGCGTACGCCTGGTCCCACTCCTGCTGGGCCTGCTCGCCCCGGCCGACCACCTGCCGGGCGTGGCCCAGGACCTCCTCGTCGACGGCGAAGGTGACGTTGGGGTCGAAGCCGAGGACCTGCTTGGTGGCGGCGACCTCGTCGGCACCGAGGGCAGAGCCGTGGATCTTGCCGGTGTTCTGCTTGTTCGGCGCGGGCCAGCCGATGATGGTGCGCAGCGCGATGAACGAGGGACGCGTGGTCTCCGCCTTGGCGGCCAGCAGCGCCTCGTACAGCGCCTCGACGTCCTCGTGGTAGTCGCCCTGGTCGGCGTCCCCGGCCCGCCAGTCGACGGTCTGGACGTGCCAGCCGTACGCCTCGTACCGGGCGGCGACGTCCTCGCTCATGGCGATCCGGGTGTCGTCCTCGATCGAGATCTCGTTGTCGTCGTAGATCAGGGTGAGGTTGCCCAGCTGCTGGTGCCCGGCGAGCGCGCTGGCCTCGTGGCTGATCCCCTCCTGGATGTCGCCGTCGGAGGCGATGCACCAGATCCGGTGGTCGAAGACCGAGGTGCCCGGCTCGGTGTCCGGGTCGAGCAGGCCGCGCTCGCGGCGGGCCGCCATCGCCATGCCGACGGCGTTGCCCACGCCCTGACCGAGCGGACCGGTGGTGGTCTCCACGCCCGGGGTGTGGCCGTGCTCGGGGTGACCGGGGGTCAGCGAGTCCCACTGCCGCAGCGCCTTGAGGTCGTCCAGGCCCAGCGGGTATCCGGAGAGGAAGAGCTGGATGTAGAGCGTGAGACTGGAGTGGCCGGCCGACAGGACGAACCGGTCGCGTCCGCCCCAGTTCGGGTCGGTCGGGCTGTGCCGCATGACGCGGTTGAACAACAGGTAGGCCGCGGGCGCGAGGCTCATCGCGGTGCCGGGGTGACCGTTGCCGGACTTCTCCACGGCGTCGACCGCGAGCACGCGGGCGGTGTCCACGGCCCGGCGGTCGAGGTCGGTCCAGTTCAGTGTCGGGTGCTCGGGTCGGTTGACAGCCACGTTGTCTGTACTCCTCGGTCGGCGGAACCCTCGGTCATGACCCTATCGAGCGGATCTAAACCTCCGCCTGCGGATCTGCGCACGGTTCGAGGTACGGGACACACCCGTGCGGCGTTCACCGCGGACTGTGACGGCCCGCACCGTTGTCGGGTCGCCCGGGCAGCGAAAACGACGACGCGTAGTCTGTCGTTCGGTGTGTGGCTCCGAGTCGAGCCCGACCGGACCGATCCTCCGCCGATGCCGGAAGGTGGCAATCCGTGAGCATGATCACCGAGCGCCCCGTCAGTAAACCTGCCGGGCCCCCGCCGGTGCGGACGGAAGGTGCGCCGCCGGTCACCAAGCGTGACGTACGGGCGGTCGTCGCGGCCTACGTCTCGCTCACCAAGCCCCGCATCGTCGAGCTGCTGCTGGTGACCACGGTGCCGGCGATGATGCTCGCCGCCGGTGGGCTTCCCTCGCTGTGGTTGATGGCTGTGGTGCTGGTCGGTGGGGCGTTGGCCGCCGGTGCGGCGAGCGTGCTCAACTGCTACATCGACCGGGACATCGACCAGTTGATGCGCCGGACGAAGCGGCGTCCCCTGCCGGCGCACACCGTGTCCCCGCGCAGCGCGCTCATCTTCGGGCTGGTGCTGGCGACGGTGTCGGTGGTGTCGATGGCCGTCTTCACCAACCTGCTGGCCGCCGGGCTGACCCTGGCCGCGATCCTCTACTACGACGTGGTCTACACGCTCTGGTTGAAGCGGACCACGGCGCTGAACACCTTCTGGGGTGGGGCGTGCGGGGCGGCCCCGGTGTTGATCGGCTGGGCCGCTGTCACCGGCTCGCTGGCCGCCGAGGCCTGGGTGCTGTTCGCTGTCGTCTTCTTCTGGCAGATGCCGCACTTCTACCCCCTGGCGATGAAGTACAAGGCCGACTACGCCCGCGCCGGGATCCCGATGCTGCCGGTGGTGGCCTCGCCCCGGCGGGTCAACGCCGAGATCGTGATCTTCGCCTGGCTGACCGTCCTGACCTCCCTGGCGCTCTGGCCGCTGGGCATGAGCCCGATCTACGGTCTGCCCACCCTGGTGGTCGGTGCGATCTTCGTGATCGAGGCGCACAAGCTCGCCGGTCGGGTGACCCGGGGCGAGGCGGTCAAGCCGATGCGGCTGTTCCACTGGTCGACGACGTACCTGACCATCGTCTTCGGCGCGGTCGCCCTGGACGCCCTGATCTGACGTGGCCCGGGGCCCGACCGTCAGGTCGGGTCCATTACCGCAGCTTTGTGTCGGATCCATGTCATCGGTCAAGATTCTGGCGATTTTTCGAGACCGACGTGCCCGGGTATATCAGGAAAATTCCGGCGAATCGGGCGGCGAAATGGGTAAACCTCTTCGTAATCGGCATCACAAATAGTTCATCGTTCTCGCACAAGCGAGTGGAAGTCTGCTTAGGCTTCGCGTCATGGCAGAAGGTTCCGATACAACCCTGACCGCCGAGCAGACCGCGGTTGAACACGCCCCCAACGGGGTGGTCGCCAGCCTCCGGTCCTTCGCCGCCGAGCACGGCGGTGCGAAGGCGGTCATCGAGTACGTCGGCAAGCGCGGAGCCCGGATCGTCCTGGTCGGCTCCGACGGGGCCTGGGGCGACCAGTTCACCGACGACACGGGTGTGGCCCGGCAGGCCTGTGCGACGGCGGGCGTGCCGGTGGAGAACGCCTGGGAACGTGAACTGATGGACCAGATGCGGCCGAGCAACGACCTGTGGCGCTCGATGGCCCGCCGGACGTTGGCCCGCTGATCCGCGAAGCGTGACCGTCCATCACCAGCCGGCCCGGGGGAGACCCCGGGCCGCTCTCGTGGCCTGACCCGCCGCTGCGGTCGGGGTCGGGCGGGTCAGGCGGCGGCCGGTACCGGGGTCTCGGACCGCGCCGCCGACGTGGTCGGGTCGGCGCTCTCGGGGGCCACCGGACGGCGTTCCCGGGTGGACCAGAGCATGTTCAGGGTGGCGATCAGGACCAGGCAGGAACCGACCATGTGCGCGCCGACCAGGAGTGCGGGCAGATCGGTGAAGTACTGCACGAACCCGATCACACCCTGCCCCAGCTCCACCGCGACCAGGATGACGGCGGCCCGGGTGGCCTGGGCCGCACCGACCGCGCGGAAGGCGAACACCAGCCCCACGGAGAGCCCGACCAGCAGGAAGACCCCGTCGGCGTGCAGCTGGGAGATGTTCTCCGGGTCCAGGCCGTTGCGGGCGGCACCGTGGTCGCCCGCGTGCGGTCCGCTGCCGGTGACCCAGGTGCCGACCACCAGGACCGAGGCGCTGACCGCGGTGGTCAGCCGGGCCAGGGTCCGCAGCGGCCCCGGCACCGTCGGCACCACCGGGCCGTCCGGGTCCTTGATCCGTCGCCACAGCGCGTACGCGACCGCGATGACCACCATCGAGGCGAGGAAGTGCAGCCCCACCACCCACGGGTTGAGGTCGGTCAACACGGTGATCCCGCCGAGCACCGCCTGCGCCGGGATCCCGGCGAGCACCCCGAGGGCCAGGGGCAGCAGCCCCCGCCGTCGGGGCCGGTGCAGCAGCACCGCGACCACCACGGCGAGGGCGATGGCCCCCACGGCGAAGGTGAGGAGCCGGTTGCCGAACTCGATGACCCCGTGGATGCCCATCTCCGGCGTGCTGGTGTACGACTCGTCGGTACACCGGGGCCAGGTGGGGCAGCCGAGGCCGGAGGCGGTCAGGCGGACCAGCCCACCGGTGCCGACGATCCCGACGTTCGCCACGATCGACGCGAAGGCCAGGCGGCGCAGCAGGGTGGTGGAGACCGGGAACCGGGCGGCAAGCGTCACACCACGAATCCTACGCAACGTAGTTGTCGGTCCTGGAGCGGCTCCGGTGTCCCGGTGGTTCGGATCACCCGGACCCGAGTTTGCAGGGCCTCCGGGAAATACGTAACGTTGGCGTTGTGAAAAACGCGGCGGCGCTGAACAGGCACCCACCGACGGCCGGTCCGGCCGCCGGTGCACCGGTGTCGGCGTCGTCGACCCCGGACGCCGGGGCCGCCCCGGCGGACGTCTCCACCCGTGACCGGGTCACCCGGTTGCTGCTGGAACAGGGCGCGACCACCGCAGGTCAGCTCGGCGCCGCGCTCGGGCTCAGCTCGGCGGCCATCCGTCGGCACCTGGACGCGATGCTCGCCGACGGTGACGTGACCGCCCGGGAACAGACCGTCCGGGGGCACCGGGGCCGGGGCCGACCGGCAAAGGTCTTCGGGCTCACCGACGCGGCCCGGGTCCGCTGCGGCACCCACCACTACGACAACATGGCCACCGCCGCGCTGCGCTGGATCGCCCGTACGGGTGGTTCCACCGCCGTCGAGGCGTTCGCCGCGGACCAGGTGGCCGCCCTGGAGGCGCGCTGCCGTGGTGCCATGGAGGACGCCGGTGCCGATCCGCTGGCCCGTGCCGAGGCACTGGCCACCGCGCTGACCGCAGAGGGATACGCTGCGAACGCGACAACGATCGCCTCGGGCGGGCAACTGTGCCAGCACCACTGCCCGGTGGCGCACGTGGCCGCCGAGTTCCCCCAGCTGTGCGAGGCCGAGACCACGGTGATCTCCCGTCTGGTCGGCACCCACGTGCAGCGCCTGGCCACCATCGCGCACGGCGACGGGGTGTGCACCACGCACATCCCCACCCAGCCGGGGCGCGCCCAGTCCGGTAAGACCGTCTCCACTGTGAGGACAGATAGATGACCGAGCAGATCGTCCAGCCCCTGACCCAGGAGGAGCAGCTCGCCGCCCTGGGCAACTACGAGTACGGCTGGGCCGACCCGGACGTCGCCGGGTCCGTCGCCCAGCGCGGCCTCAACGAGGCGGTGGTGCGCGACATCTCGGCCAAGAAGAGCGAGCCGGACTGGATGCTCGACCTCCGGCTCAAGGGTCTGCGGCTGTTCGGCCGTAAGCCCATGCCCTCCTGGGGTGCCGACCTCACCGGCATCAACTTCGACAACATCAAGTACTTCGTCCGGTCCACGGAGAAGCAGGCCGCCAGCTGGGAGGACCTGCCCGAGGACATCAAGAACACCTACGACCGGCTGGGCATCCCCGAGGCGGAGAAGCAGCGCCTCGTCGCCGGGGTGGCCGCCCAGTACGAGTCCGAGGTGGTCTACCACAAGATCCGTGAGGACCTGGAGGAGCAGGGTGTCGTCTTCCTCGACACCGACACCGCCCTCAGGGAGCACGAGGACATCTTCAAGGAGTACTTCGGCACGGTGATCCCGGTCGGCGACAACAAGTTCGCCGCCCTGAACACCTCCGTCTGGTCCGGTGGGTCGTTCATCTACGTGCCGAAGGGCGTGCACGTGGAGATCCCGCTCCAGGCGTACTTCCGGATCAACACCGAGAACATGGGCCAGTTCGAGCGGACGCTGATCATCGTCGACGAGGGCGCGTACGTGCACTACGTCGAGGGTTGCACCGCCCCGATCTACTCCTCCGACTCGCTGCACAGCGCGGTCGTGGAGATCATCGTGAAGAAGAACGCCCGGTGCCGGTACACGACCATCCAGAACTGGTCGAACAACGTCTACAACCTGGTCACCAAGCGCGCCGTCTGCCACGAGGGCGCGACCATGGAGTGGATCGACGGCAACATCGGCTCCAAGGTGACGATGAAGTACCCGGCGGTCTACATGACCGGCGAGCACGCCAAGGGCGAGGTGCTCTCGGTGGCGATGGCCGGCGAGGGCCAGCACCAGGACGCCGGCGCCAAGATGGTGCACGCCGCGCCGCACACCTCCTCGACCATCGTGTCCAAGTCGATCGCCCGGGGCGGCGGCCGGACCTCGTACCGGGGGCTGGTGCAGGTGCTGGAGGGCTCCCACCACAGCGCCAGCACCGTCAAGTGCGACGCCCTGCTGGTCGACACGATCTCCCGGTCGGACACCTACCCGTACGTCGACATCCGTGAGGACGACGTGTCGATGGGGCACGAGGCGACCGTCTCCAAGGTCAGCGAGGACCAGCTCTTCTACCTGATGAGCCGGGGCCTGAGCGAGGACGAGGCGATGGCGATGATCGTGCGCGGCTTCATCGAGCCGATCGCCAAGGAACTCCCGATGGAGTACGCCCTGGAGCTCAACCGCCTGATCGAGCTGCAGATGGAGGGCGCGGTCGGCTGAGGCCACCGTCCGTCCGGCGGGCCGCGCTCCGGCTCGGCCCGCCGTCCGCCCATTTCGACACCGTCGACACGGAACAGACCAAGGAAGAGATGACCACTCAGGCTTCCGCGCCGCCCAGCACCAAGTCGCAGGCGCTCCGCTCGTACGACGTCGCCGACTTCCCGGCCCTGACCGGCCTGGAGGAGGAGTGGCGTTTCACCCCGCTCAAGCGGCTGCGCGGGCTGGTCGGTGCCGACCCGTCCGGCACCGGCACGGTCCGGCACGCGTACGGCGCGCTGCCCGCCGGGGTCACCGTCACCCGGATCGGCTCCGACGACGCCCGGGTGGGCAGCGTGCTCACCCCCGTCGACCGGGTCAGCGCCCTGGCGTACGGCGGCGCGGACGGTGCCCTCCTGGTCTCGGTGGACCGAGAGGCCGTGGTCGACGAACCGGTGACCCTGCAGGTCGTCGGGGAGGGCGCCGACGGGCTGGCCTTCGCACACACCGTCGTCGAGGTGGGCCGGTTCGCCGAGGTGACCCTGGTGGTGGAGCACGTCGGGTCGGCGACCCTCGCCGACAACGTCGAGGTGACGGTGGCCGACGGGGCGAAGCTGACCCTGGTCACGGTGGCCGACTGGGCCGACGACGCGGTCCAGGCCCAGCACCTGAAGGTGCGGCTGGGACGGGACGCGTCGGTGTCCCACGTGCAGGTGACCCTCGGTGGTGACCTGGTCCGGCAGTACACGACGGTGGAGTACACCGACCGTGGTGGCGAGGCGGAGCTGTACGGCCTCTACTTCGCCGACTCCGGTCAGCACCTGGAGCACCGGCAGCTGGTCGACCACACGGTCCCGGACTGCCGCAGTCACGTCGGGTACCGGGGTGCCCTCCAGGGCGAGCAGGCGCACACCGTCTGGGTGGGTGACGTGCTGATCCGGGCCGAGGCGACCGGCACCGAGACGTACGAGATCAACCGGAACCTGCTGCTCACCGACGGCGGGCGGGCGGACTCCGTACCCAATCTGGAGATCGAGACCGGCGAGATCGCCGGTGCCGGACACGCGAGTGCCACCGGTCGGTTCGACGACGAGCAGCTGTTCTACCTGATGGCCCGGGGTATCCCGGAGGCCGAGGCGCGTCGCCTGGTGGTCCGTGGCTTCTTCGCCGAGCTGCTCAACAAGATCCCTGTCGAGTCGCTGCGCGAGCGGCTCGGTGCCGCCGTCGAGGACCGCCTCACCGGCGGGACGAGCGAGTTCGCGGGCCGCCCGGTCGCGGACGCAGCCGAGGTCGGTGCCTGAGATGATCCGGATCTGTTCGACCGAGGACGTACCGAAGGGGACCGCGATCAGCGCGGACGTCGACGGCACCAAGGTCGCCGTGGTGCACACCGACGACGGTTTCCACGCCGTCCACGACGAGTGCTCGCACGCCTCGGTCGCCCTCTCCGAGGGGGAGGTCGAGGGGTGCACGCTGGAATGCTGGCTGCACGGATCCCGTTTCGACCTGCGGACCGGTGAGCCGACCGGGCTCCCCGCGACCGAACCCGTACCCGTCTACCCCGTCGACGTCCGCGACGGCGACATCTACGTCAGCCTCACGCCGAGCAATGGAGTGACCCGATAATGAGCACCCTGGAGATCCGCGACCTGAAGGTGTCGGTCAAGCTGCCCGAGGGTGAGCTCAAGCCGATCCTGGCCGGTGTCGACCTGACCGTCCGGTCCGGGGAGACCCACGCCATCATGGGCCCGAACGGCTCCGGCAAGTCGACGCTGGCGTACTCGATCGCCGGCCACCCGAAGTACGAGATCACCGGCGGGTCGGTGACCCTCGACGGGACCGACGTGCTGGCCATGTCGGTCGACGAGCGGGCCCGCGCCGGGCTCTTCCTGGCCATGCAGTACCCGGTCGAGGTGCCCGGGGTGTCGGTGGCGAACTTCCTGCGGACCGCCAAGACCGCCGTCGACGGCGAGGCCCCGAAGCTGCGTACCTGGGGTGGCGAGCTGCGGGGGGCCATGGAGCGCCTCCAGATGGACCCGGCCTTCGCCCAGCGCAACGTGAACGAGGGCTTCTCCGGCGGTGAGAAGAAGCGGCACGAGATCGTGCAGCTGGAGCTGCTCAAGCCGAAGATGGCGATCCTCGACGAGACCGACTCCGGCCTCGACGTGGACGCCCTGCGGGTGGTCAGCGCGGGCGTCAACCGGATCCGCGAGACCGGCGACACCGGTCTGCTGCTGATCACCCACTACACCCGGATCCTGCGCTACATCAAGCCGGACCACGTGCACGTCTTCGTCGCCGGCCGGATCGTCGAGGAGGGCGGCCCGGAGCTGGCCGACAAGCTCGAGGAAGAGGGCTACGAGCGTTACGTCGCCGGGGCCGGTTCGGCGCGGGCATGACCTCACTCGCGATCCCGGAGGGCATGCCGCAGTACGCGGACCTGCCCCGCCTCGACGTGGCCCGGGTGCGCGCCGACTTCCCGATCCTGGACCGGGAGCTCAACGGGCACCCGTTGGTCTACCTCGACAGTGCGAACACCTCGCACAAGCCCCGCCAGGTGCTCGACGTCCTCGCCGAGCACTACGCCCGGCACAACGCCAACGTGTCCCGGTCGGTGCACACCCTGGGCACCGAGGCGACCGAGGCGTACGAGGGGGCACGGGCCAAGATCGCTGCGTTCGTCAACGCGCCCAGCGTGGACGAGGTGGTCTTCACCAAGAACTCCACCGAGGCGATCAACATCGTGGCGTACGCGTTCTCCAACGCCTCGATGCAGCCCGACGCCGACCCCCGGTTCCGGCTCGGCCCCGGTGACGAGATCGTCATCTCCGAGATGGAGCACCACTCGAACATCGTCCCGTGGCAGCTGTTGGCCGAGCGGACCGGCGCGACCCTGCGGTGGTTCCCGGTGACCGAGGCCGGCCGGCTGGACGAGTCGGGCCTCGACGACCTGGTCAACGAGCGCACCAAGCTGGTGTCGCTCGTGCACGTGTCGAACATCCTCGGCACCGTCAACGCCACCTCCCGGATCACCACGCGGATCCGTGAGGTGGGGGCGCTGCTGCTGCTGGACTGTTCGCAGTCGGTGCCGCACATGCCGGTGGACGTGGTGAACCTCGACGCCGACTTCGTCGTCTTCACCGGGCACAAGATGTGCGGTCCCACCGGTGTCGGGGTGCTGTGGGGTCGGGGCGAGCTGCTCGCCGCCATGCCCCCGGTGTTCGGCGGCGGGTCGATGATCGAGACCGTGTCGATGGCGGGTTCGACGTACGCCGCGCCACCGGCCCGGTTCGAGGCGGGTACCCCGCCGATCGCCGAGGCGGTGGCGCTCGGCGCGGCGGTGGACTACCTCACCGGCCTGGACATGCGGGCGGTGCAGTGGCACGAGAAGGAGCTGACCGCGTACGCGCTGGACGCCCTGGCCACCGTCCCCGAGCTGCGGATCTTCGGGCCGGCGGTGCCGGTGGGTCGGGGTGGGACGATCTCCTTCGCCCTCGGCGACGTGCACCCGCACGACGTCGGGCAGGTGCTCGACTCCCTCGGGGTGCAGGTCCGGGTCGGTCACCACTGTGCGAAGCCGGTCTGCACGAGGTTCGGGGTGCCGGCGATGACCCGGGCGTCGTTCTACCTCTACACCACCACCGAGGAGATCGACGCGTTGGTGGGTGGCCTGGAACAGGTGCGGAAGGTGTTCGGCTGATGCAGTTGGACCAGCTCTACCAGGAGATCATCCTCGACCACTACAAGCACCCGCACGGTCGGGGGCTGCGGGACGCCGAGGCACCCGACGACCGGGTCGCCGAGGCGCACCACGTCAACCCGACCTGCGGGGACGAGGTGACCGTACGGGTGGCCACCGACGGCGAGGTGCTGCACGACGTCTCGTACGACGGCCTGGGCTGCTCGATCAGCCAGGCCTCGGCGAGCGTGCTGCACGAGCTGCTGCGCGGCCGGGACGCTGGCGAGGCGTTCGCCGTTCATCAGGCGTTCGTCGAGTTGCTGTCCAGCCGGGGCCAGGTGGAGCCGGACGAGGACGTCCTCGGCGACGGGGTGGCGTTCGCGGGTGTGGCCCGTTACCCCGCCCGGGTCAAGTGTGCGCTGCTGCCGTGGATGGCGTTCAAGGACGCCGCGGCGCGCGCCGGTGTGGGTGCCAATTCGACGGAGGTGAAGGCATGAGCAGCGAGAACACCGCGACTGCGGCGACGCCGGAGGCGGGCGAGGGCGCTGTGACGCCGGCGACCGGCGCACTGGCGACCGAGGAGACCACGCCGGCCGGTGAGCCGGCCGCCGAGGCGGGCACTGCGCCGGCCGGTGGCGGGGCGAAGGCGAACCTCGCCGACGTGGAGGAGGCGATGAAGGACGTCGTCGACCCGGAACTGGGCATCAACGTGGTGGACCTGGGTCTGGTGTACGGCGTGCACGTCGACGACGACAACATCGCCACCATCGACATGACGTTGACCTCGGCGGCCTGTCCGCTGACCGACGTCATCGAGGACCAGGCCCGGTCGGCGCTGACCACCGGGCCCGGCGGGGGACTGGTGAAGGACATCCGGATCAACTGGGTCTGGCTGCCGCCGTGGGGCCCGGACAAGATCAGCGACGAGGGTCGGGACCAGCTGCGTACCCTCGGGTTCAACGTCTGACCCGGCGACCCGCACGGACGTCCGCCGAGCGCGCCACCCCACCGAGGGTGGCGCGCTCGGCGTCTCTCCGGCCGGGTCGAGCGTCGGGCCGGGGGTGTGCGTCGGCTCGCCGGTGGTGCCGGTGACGGTGCGCGTCTCGCCCGGGGGCGCCGACCGTCTATGGCGTGAGGCTTGCCACCTGCGGGAATGCCGGGAAAAGCGAGAAACTTGTCCCGGACGTGATGTCGGCTATTCCGATAGGGAATAGCGTCGATCTGACCGGGAGGACCCATGGCAACCACACCCGATCTGCCCACCCCGCTCGTCTCCACCGAGTGGCTGGCCGAACACCTCGACGACCCGAACCTGCGGATCCTCGACGCGACGGTGCACCTGGCCCCGCCGACCGAGGCGGGCGGCCAGTGGAGCCAGAGCTCCGGGAAGCCGGAGTACCTCGCGGCGCACATCCCGGGGGCGGCGTTCGCCGACATCATCGACGACCTCTCCGAGCCGGACGGCGCGTGGCTGACCAAGCCGTCGCCGGAGCGGTTCGCGGCAGCCGCCGGTCGGCTGGGCATCGGACCGGACACCACCGTCGTCGTGTACGCCGTCAACGTCTTCTGGGCCACCCGGGTCTGGTGGCTCCTGCTCGCCAACGGCTTCGACAACGTGGCAGTCCTCGACGGCGGCCTCGGCAAGTGGACCGCCGAGGGTCGGCCGACCCGCTCCGGCGAGGAGACCTACCCGCCGGCCCGGTTCGTGGGTACCCCCCGGCCGGAACTCTTCGCCGAGCTCGACGAGGTCAAGCAGGTGGTGGAGAGCGGCAGCGGAGCCTGCCTGATCCACTCCCTGTCGCCGGAGGACTACCACGCCACCGAGACGATCAACTACCCGCGCCCCGGCCGGATCCCGGGCAGCCGCAACGTCTTCGTCGCCGCCCTGCTCGACCCGGCCGACGGGACGTTCCGGTCGGTTCCTGAGCTGCGGGAGCTCTTCCAGGACGTCCAGGCACAGCCGGGGCGGAAGGTCACCTACTGCGGTGGGGGGATCGCCGCCACCGGGGACGCCCTGGCCCTGCGCCTGCTCGGCGAGACCGACGTCGCTGTCTACGACGGCTCGCTGATGGAGTGGACCAGCGACCCCTCCCTGCCGCTCGAGGTGGGCTGACCGGGTCCCGGGACCCCGGGGTGGCGGTGTGTGCGGGGGACGGCTGGGCGGGACCCGTCGGGTGAGGTGACGTACCGTCGGGAGATGTCCAGTCGACAGGCTGCCGGGGGCGGCCGGTGGGTCGAGGTCGACCCGGCGCGCGTGGTCCGTTGGGTCGACGGCTTCGCCGACCGGCACGGCCCGCCCACCACCACCCCCCTCGGGTACGGATTGCTCCTCACCGCCCCGGACGGCGCGACCGCCGAGGTCCACACCCCGCCGGGTGCCCGCCCCGCCCCGGACGTCCCCGGGCTGGCGGGCAGCGCTGCGGCCCCCCGCCGGATCGCTCTCCTCCTGGCCCGCAAGGGAGCGGTCGCGGTGGGCGTCGCCCACGGGGACGATCTCGTGGTCTCCAAGGTGGACACCCGGTACGTGCAGGGGCGGACCGCCGCCGGGGGGTGGTCCCAGCAGCGGTTCGCCCGTCGCCGGGACAACCAGGCCAAGGCCGCCCTGGCCGACGCCGCCGACTCGGCGGTGCGACTCCTGCTGCCGGAGGTGTCGACCCTCACCACCCTGGTCTGCGGTGGGGACCGGCGGGCGGTGGACCTCGTCCTGGCCGACCGTCGCCTCGCCCCGCTGGCCGCACTGCGCGCCGACCGGCTGCTCGACGTCCCCGAACCCCGGCACGCCGTCCTGCTCGCGGCGATCCCCGCCGCCCGGGCCGTCCACGTCCTGGTCCGCGACCCCGCCTGAGCCCCGGCTCTACGGTCGAGAAGGGTCCCTTCTCGACCGTAGGCGTCGAGAAGGGACCCTTCTTTCCCCGAGGGGGTCAGATGGCGCCGGAGAAGGTGTCGCACTGTCGGGGGTCGCCGGTGGAGTGGCCCCTGGTGAACCAGTCGCGGCGCTGGGCGGAGGAGCCGTGGGTGAACTCGTCCGGGTTCACCGGGCGGTTGGCCCGCTCGGAGATCGCGTCGTCGCCGATTCGTTCGGCCGCGTCGACGGCCTGCCGGATGTCCTCCTCGCCGATGCTGGTGAAGATCCGCTGCCCCTGGTCGTCGGCCGTCCCGGTCGCGTTGCGCGCCCAGGCCCCGGCGTAGCAGTCGGCCTGCAACTCCAGGCGTACCGACAGGTCGTTGGCGTTGCCGGGGTCACGTTGCTGCTGACGGCGGACCTGCTCGTTGGTGCCCAACAGGTTCTGCACGTGGTGGCCGTACTCGTGGGCCAGGATGTACGGCTGGGTGAACTCACCGGCCGCGCCGAGCTGGTCGGCCATCACCCGGTAGAAGCTCAGGTCGATGTAGACCTGGCTGTCCGCCGGGCAGTAGAACGGCCCGACGCCGGAGTCGGCCCGGCCGCAGCGGGTGTCGACGGCCTGCTCGAAGAAGACGGTCCTGGTCGGGGTGTACTGCTGGCCGAAGGCCTGGGGGAGGGCGGTCCGCCAGTACGCCTGGATCGAGTTGACGTAGAGGGTGTTGCGGCAGTCGAGCTGCTGGAGGGCGTCCTCGGCCGAGCACCGCTGTTCCAGGCCCCGGTTGTCTCCGGTGGCCTCTCCGCCGCCGTCGAAGGCCGCGTTCAGCCCGAAACCACCGCCGACCAGGGCGATGACCAGCATGACGGCGAGACCGACGAGGCCGCCCGGCCCTCGACCGATCGGGATGGGGATGCCACCGGCCCGTCCGCCACCACCGGATCCCCGCCGGTCGTCCACCTGGCTGGTGTCGATCCGCGCGTTCTCGTTCAGCTCCATGTCGACCCCTGATCGCCGATCTGACCGCAAGGACGTTCCGGTACCGGACCCGGCCCGTACCGACCTCGTATCGAGATCGGTGTCGGTACCGCCGCTCCCGGTACCCGATGATCTTGCCCGGTAATCCGGACGAACGGTTTACCGACGCCCGGTACACTTGTCGGGTGCTGCTCTGCGAAGGCTGAACCGCCCCCGCCGACGGGCCCCACGGCTCGCCGGCGGTTTCGCGTGCCCCGAGTCAGCCCTTCCGGACCCCGAGAGCGAGTTTCCCCGAAATGATCACTGCCACCGGCCTGGAACTGCGTGCCGGATCCCGGATCCTGCTGTCCGACACCACGCTGCGGGTGCAGCCGGGTGACCGGATCGGCCTGGTCGGCCGCAACGGTGCGGGCAAGACCACCACACTGAAGGTGCTCGCCGGTGAGGGGCAGCCGTACGCCGGTCAGCTCGATCGGCGCAGCGCGATCGGCTACCTCCCGCAGGACCCCCGTACCGGTGACCTGGAGGTGACCGGCCGGGACCGGGTCCTCTCCGCCCGGGGTCTCGACGTGCTGATGTCCCAGATGTCGGAGTTGGAGGCCCGGCTCGCCGAGGACACCGACGAGAAGCTGGTCCGTCGCTACGGCGTCCTGGAAGACCAGTTCGCCGCCCTCGGCGGGTACGCGGCCGAGGCCGAGGCGGCGCGGATCTGCGCCAACCTGGGGCTGCCCGACCGGGCCCTGGCCCAGACCATCGGGACCCTCTCCGGCGGGCAGCGTCGCCGGATCGAGCTGGCCCGGATCCTGTTCCGGGACGCGGGGGAGGACGGTGGGGGCATCCTCCTGCTCGACGAGCCCACCAACCACCTCGACGCCGACTCGATCACCTGGCTGCGCGGCTTCCTCGCCAACCACAAGGGCGGCCTGATCGTCATCTCCCACGACGGGGACCTGCTGGACGCGGTGGTCAACAAGGTCTGGTACCTCGACGCCATCCGCAGCGTCGTCGACGTCTACAACCTCGGGTGGAAGGCGTACCTGGCGGCGCGGGAGACCGACGAGCGGCGACGTCGCCGGGAGCGGGCCAACGCCGAGAAGAAGGCCGGGGCGCTGAAGGCCCAGGCCGACAAGATGCGGGCCAAGGCCACCAAGACCGTGGCGGCGCAGAACATGGCCCGCCGGGCGGAGCGGCTGCTCTCCGGGTTGGAGGAGGTCCGCGTCGCCGACAAGGTGGCGAAGGTCCGCTTCCCGAACCCGGCGGCCTGCGGCAAGACCCCGTTGACGGCGACCGGGCTGTCGAAGTCGTACGGATCGTTGGAGATCTTCACCGACGTGGACGTGGCAGTGGACCGGGGCTCCCGGGTGGCCATCCTCGGCCTCAACGGCGCCGGGAAGACCACCCTGCTGCGGATGCTCGGTGGTCTGCTCCCACCGGACACCGGTGGGGTGCACGCCGGGCACGGGCTGCGGCTGGGCTACTACGCCCAGGAACACGAGACCCTCGACGTCCAGCGGACCGTGCTGGAGAACATGCGGGCCGCCGCGATCGAGCAGACCGACACCGAGCTGCGAAAGATCCTCGGCGCGTTCCTCTTCTCCGGCGAGGACGTGGAGAAGCCGGCCGGTGTCCTCTCCGGTGGGGAGAAGACCCGGCTCGCCCTGGCCACCCTGGTCTGCTCCGGCGCGAACGTCCTGCTCCTCGACGAGCCGACGAACAACCTCGACCCGGTCAGCCGGGAGCAGGTCCTCGACGCGATCGCCCGCTATCCCGGGGCCATCGTGCTGGTCACCCACGACGCGGGGGCGGTCGCCGCGCTCAAGCCGGACCGGGCGATCCTGCTTCCCGACGGCGACGAGGACGCCTGGAGCGACGACCTGCTGGAACTGGTCGAGCTGGCCTGAACCGACCGGCGGGCGGTCGCCGGGAACGTCACTCTATCGGGTACCTGACAATGCAGAGCGTGTCGGTTGGCGAAGAGTTGATATCTGGCGCATGATCGTTGGAGGCGGTCTAATAGGTGGGACCGTATCCGAACCGCACAGTCTGGGACGTGAGGAATCAGCATGGCAGCCACTGGCACAGCCACCAGCACTGAGAAGGGTCGCCGGATCGTCGGGGCCGAGCGTCAGACGCTCGCCAAGGACCTGGTAAAGCGGTACACCGGCGGCGAGAGCATCCGGGCGCTCGCGGCCTCGACCGGCCGCTCGTACGGCTTCGTCCACCGGGTGCTCACCGAGTCCGGGGTGCAGTTGCGTCAGCGGGGCGGCGCCCGCCGTCGCAAGAAGGCGTGACCCGCCCGGCATCGTCAAGCAACGCCACCCGACGGGTAGCCCCGTGACAGAGGGCACCGACGGGGTACGCATCGACTACGCCGGGCCGGTCGCGACGGTCACGTTGTGTCGGCCCGACGTACTCAACGCCCAGACCCCGGCGATGTGGCGGGCGTTGCGTGAGTTCTCCCGGGACCTGCCCGGTGACGTCCGGGTCGTCGTCGTACGCGGCGAGGGGCGGGCCTTCTCGGCCGGGCTGGACCGCGCGGTCGTCGGCACCACCGGACCCGGTTCGTTCGCCGAGTTGGCCGGGCTGCCCGAGGCGGAGTGCGCCGACCGGATCGCCGAGTTCCAGGCGGCGTTCACCTGGCTGCACCGGCCCGACCTCATCTCGGTGGCCGCCGTGCAGGGGCACGCCGTCGGGGCCGGATTCCAGCTGGCCCTCGCCTGCGACCTGCGGATCCTCGCCGAGGACGCCCGCTTGTCCATGGCCGAGGTGACCCTCGGTCTGGTGCCTGACCTGGCCGGCACGAAACGCCTGGTGGACCTGGTCGGCTACGCCCGGGCGCTGGAGATCTGCGTCACCGGTCGGCGGATGGACGCCGCCGAGGCGGACCGGCTCGGCCTGGCCACCCTCGTCGTGCCCACCGCCGACCTGGACGACACCGTTCGTGACCTCACCGCCGGGCTGCTGGCCCACCCCCGCGACGCCGTCGTGGAGATCAAGGCCCTGCTGGCCGGGGCGTCCGGGCGTACACCGGCGCAGCAGCAGCGCGCCGAACGGGAGGCGCAGACCCGTCGGCTGCGCGACCTCACGGGCAGCGGCGAGTAGCCCGGCGTAGCCGGGTCGACCACCCGCCCGTGCCCGGGGTGCGGGTGGGGTCGTTCGTGGTGCCGGGCGAGGTGAACGACGATTCGCCCGTGCCCGGGGGGTGCGGGCCGCCGGGAACAGCGGGGTCGCCGCGGAAGTTGTCGTACTCGGCGGGAGAATCGACCCGACGGTCGGCGACAACCCGGAGGTGACAGTGTCCCATTCGATGTCCGGCGGCGGCATGGGCAGCATGCTCCGGTCGATGCGCAACTCCGACGAGGTCTCCGCCCACCGGCTCACCCGTGGCACCGGTCGACGGATCGTGGCCTTCGCCGGGCCGTACCGGCGCGACATCGGGGTCTTCCTCGTCACCGTCGTCCTGGCCGCCGTCATCGGCGTCGCCACCCCGGTGCTCGCCGGTGACGTCATCAACACGATCAACCAGGGGGGCGCCGACGCCGGGGCGCTGGTGGTCCGGATCGCCCTGTTCATCGCCGGGCTGGCAGTGCTCGACGCGCTGCTCTCGCTGGCCCAGCGGTGGTACTCGGCCCGGATCGGCGAGGGGATCATCCTCGACCTGCGCACCCGGGTCTACGACCACGTGCAGCGGATGCCGTTGCAGTTCTTCAACCGGACCCAGACCGGTGCGCTGGTCAGCCGACTCAACAACGACGTGATGGGTGCCCAGCGGGCGTTCACCTCGACCCTGTCCGGGGTGGTCAGCAACGTCATCCAGCTGGTGCTCACCGCCGCGGTGATGTTCACCCTCTCCTGGCAGATCACCGCCCTGTCGCTGGTGCTGCTGCCGATCTTCATCGTCCCGGCCCGGCGGGTCGGCCGCCGGTTGGCCGAGATCACCCGGGAGTCCTACGACCTCGACGCCAAGATGAACGCGACGATGACCGAACGGTTCGGCGTGGCCGGGGCGCTGTTGGTCAAGCTCTTCGGCGCGCCCGACGAGGAGGCCCGCCGGTTCGCCGGTCGGGCCGAGCGGGTCCGCGACATCGGCATCCAGTCGGCCATGTACTCGCGGACGTTCTTCGTGGCGATGATGCTCGTCGCCTCGCTGGCCCAGGCGCTCACCTACGGGCTGGGAGGCTGGCTCGCCGTCAACGACGCGGTGAGCGCCGGGACCGTCGTCACCCTCGCCCTGCTGCTCACCCGGCTGTACGGCCCGCTGACCGCGCTCTCCAACGTCCGGGTGGACGTGATGAGCGCCCTGGTCTCCTTCGACCGGGTCTTCGAGGTGCTCGACCTGCGTCCCGGCATCGAGGAGAAGCCGGACGCCGTCGCGGTGCCCCGGGCCGCCGGACGGGTCGAGTTCCGTGACGTCCGGTTCCGCTACCCGAGCGCCGCCGACGTCTCCCTCGCCTCGCTGGAGGAGGTCTCCGCCCTGGAGCGGACCGTCAACGAGCCGGTCCTGCGTGGGGTGTCGTTCACCGTGGAGCCGGGCCAGATGGTCGCCCTCGTCGGGCCCTCCGGTGCCGGCAAGTCGACGCTGTCGATGCTGATCTCCCGGATCTACGACGTCACCGACGGGCAGGTCCTGGTCGGCGGCGTGGACGTCCGGGACGCCACCCTCGCCTCGCTGCGCGACGAGATCGGTGTGGTGACCCAGGACTCCCACCTGTTCCACGAGACCATCGCGGCCAACCTGCGCTACGCCAAACCCGACGCGACGGACGACGACCTCTGGGCGGCGCTGGCCGGGGCGCAGGTCGCCGACCTGGTCCGGGCGCTCCCCGACGGTCTGGAGACCACGGTGGGCGAGCGGGGCTACCGCTTCTCCGGCGGGGAGAAGCAGCGCATCGCCATCGCCCGCCTCCTGCTCAAGGCCCCGTCGATCGTGATCCTCGACGAGGCCACCGCCCACCTCGACTCGGAGAGCGAGGCGGCGGTCCAGCGGGCCCTGTCGGTGGCGCTGACCGGGCGTACCGCGCTGGTGATCGCCCACCGGCTCTCCACGGTGCGCGACGCCGACCAGATCCTGGTGCTCGACGGGGGGCGGATCGTCGAGCGGGGCCGCCACGACGACCTGGTGGCCGTCGGAGGGCTCTACGCGGAGCTGTACCGGACCCAGTTCGCCGTCGCCGACTCGCCCAGCCCGTACGCCGACGCCACCGGTCCCGAACCGTTGGTCACCACTGTCCCGTCGGTGAGCGGCTACGTGTCGGAGGCGCTGCCCCCGACCGCCTCGAACTGACCTGTCGCCACCCGCAGCCGGGCGAACTCGGCGGCCAGCTCGGGGAGCTGGAAGTGCGCGTTGAGGCCGCTCGGGTTGGGCAGCACCCAGAGCCCGGCGTCGCCCAGCAGCTCCGGCTGCGGCCCGAAGCGGGCCCGGGGGCGGGCGAACCCCGTCCGGTAGGCGGTCACCCCCACCACCGCCACCCACCGGGGCCGGTGTCGGCGGACCTTCTCGGTGAGGATCCTCGCCCCGTCGACCAGCTCCTCGGCGTCCAACTCGTCGGCGCGGGCGGTGGCCCGGGCAGCCAGGTTGGTGATCCCCAGCCCGTACCCGAGCAGGGTCTCCTGTTCACTCGGAGGCAGCTGGCGCGGGGTGAACCCGCTGCGGTGCAGGGCCGGCCAGAACCGGTTCCCCGGCCGGGCGAAGTGCAGTCCGGTGGCCGCCGACCAGAGCCCGGGATTGATCCCGACGAACAACACCGTCAGGCCGGGGCCGATGACGTCCGGGATGGTCCGGTCGACCGCCGCCGTCAGGTCCTCCCGGCTCGGCCTGCGGGCCGGCACGTACCCCCGGTCGGAGTGTCGGCTCTCCATGGCGGGGATCCTGCCGCATCGGGACTGCCGGTGTCGCGTCAGGGGGCGGGGGGTCGGGGGGCCGCCCGGAGCAGGCGTACCCGTCCGGCGTACCCGACGGCGACGGCCCCGGCGGCCCGACCCAGCGCCGGGAACCGGCGGGGGCGGGGCGTCGTGTGCCCGTCGTACCGTCCGGTCGCCTCCCGGGTGGCCAGCTCGTCGGCGCCCAGGGCCGGCAACTGCGCCCGGTCGCGCAGGTGACGGGCGAAGTCCCAGCCGTCACGCAGCCCGCCCTCGGACGGCCGTCGGGCGGCCCAGTCGGTGAACCTCGGCACCCACAGGGGTCCGAGACCGGCGGCGAGCAGGGGCCAGTGGCGGGCCACCTCCCCGGCGCGCTTGCGCAGCAGGGCGGCGCGGGCCGCCTCCCACGGTGCCGACCGGAACCCGGGCGGGACGGGACCACCCGCGACCAGCGCCGCGACCAGCGCGGCCTGCCGGGCGGCGAGGTCGTCGGCCCCGGACCCGCTCACGTGATCACCGGGTGGCCGGCGGCCCTGGCCAGCGCGTCCAGTTCGGTACGGAGGTCGGCGGCGGGCGGGTACCGTCCGTCCCGTTCGAGGAGCACCGGGGGAGCGCTCCGGCGGGTGCAGAGCTCGCCGACCAGGTCGAGCACCGCCGACGGGAGCGGGTCGGTGTGCGTGTCGTGGTAGAACCCTCCGGCCTCGGCGCCCCCGGCGACGTGCACGTACGCGACCCGGTCCAGGGGAAGCCGATCCAGGAGCGCCACCGGGTCGGTGCCCCGGTTGCGGGCGTTGGCGTAGACGTTGGCGAGGTCGAGCAGGAGCAGCGCCCCGGTCTGGTCGAGGATCTCGGTCAGGAACGCCGCCTCGTCCAGCTCGTCGTCGGGCCAGTCGAAGAGGGCCGCGATCGGCTCCAGGGCGATCGGCACCGGCAGGTCGGCCTGGGTCCGTCGGACGTTGGCCACGGTGGCCGCCACCGCCGCCCGGGTGCGGGGCAGCGGCAGCAGGTGCCCGGCCTCCAGGCCACCGGCCCGGACGAAGGCGATGTGTTCGCTCACCAGGGGAGCGCCGGTCCGCTCGGCGGCCCGGACGAGTCGGGCCACCCGGTCCGCCTCGACCGGATCGGCGCCGCCGAGGGAGAGCCGGACGCCGTGCGGCACCACGACGACGCCGTGGTCGCTGAGGGTGTCCAGGCCAGGGGGGAGCGGACCGGTGGGCGGAATGCTCTCCGCGATCACCTCGACGAACCGGAGGCCCGGCAGCTCGGCGACGAATCCGGCGATCTCCGGCCGCCACCCGATGCCCACCCCGGTCAGGCCCGCGCCCGGGGACGGCCGGGCCGTGCCGGTCACCCGCCGCACCCGCCTCCGCCACCACCACAACCGCCGCCGCCTCCTCCTCCACTGCAACTGCTGCCGGCGTCACCGCCGCCGCCTCCCGAGGAGGCGGCCCCGGAGGCCGCCCCTTCGCGCTGGATCTCGGCCTGCTCGGCGAAGGTCGGGTCGAAGGCCCACAGCGCCGCGGTGCCGTACAGGGCGACCCCCATCGCCGCGCCGCCGGACCCGTAGGTGGCGTAGGCGGGTGCGGAGTCGGGCGACAGGTGACGGTGCTTCTGGCGCTGGACGCGCAGCATGGCTTTCGCGGCCCGGGTCTGCCGGGGAGCCCGGATGAGGACGATGGCGGCCACGACGGCGAACGGGATGCAGAGGAAGAGGTATCCGACCGGCCGGTCGTTGGCAAGCCCGGCGACGAGTCGGACCAGGCCGACCAGCGCCAGGGCCACAAGTACGTACGCGCCGAGCCGCAGACGGTGGCGTTGGGCCGGGGTGAGGATCAGGCCGCGTTCCTGGAGACCGGTCCGCAGGCGCTCCAGCGCGTCGATCACCGGCACCTCCCGGCCCAGGAGACGAGCGGAACTCCGCCGTTGCGCCGCGTCGAACACCGCCCGGTCCACCGGGGTGAGGCCGGCCGGTGGGTCGCCGACGGCGCGGAGCCGCCGGTCCGGGGTGACGTCGACGGTGCCACCGGCCCGGAGACCGGTCAGAGCGGTCCAGAGGACGAGTTTCTCGCCACCGTTGAGGTAGGCGAGCTGCTGGGCGTCGAGCGGCTGGTTGAACACGCCCCAACGTCCGTCGAGGAGAAAGTGCCTGTGGATCACCGAACAGACGATCGTGACGACGACCGCCGACAGGTAGATCCCGAGGAACACCGGGCCGGGGATTCCCCAGGTGTCACCGGGTGCGGCTAGGACGTTCATGCTCGGCTCCCGAGGCTCGTGCGCGGTGCGGTGGCACCAGTGTGGAGCAGCACCGCCACCGGCCGGATCCACCGGTGGGTGGAGATGCCGGTCCGCCTCGAGACGGTCCTCAGCGGCGGCGGACCGCCTCCTCGACGAGGTCGAGGACCCGGCTGAGGTCACCGGCGGGGCGCCCCATGGCCAGGTGCAACACGAGCCCGTCGTACGCCAGCTCCAGGAACTGGGCCAGCACGTCGATGGGTACGTCCTCGCGCAGCACCCCGGCGTCGCGTTGGCGGGCCAGCCGGTCCCTGGTCGCCTCGGCGATCGCCGCCGAGCGTTCGGCCCACCGGCGGGCGAAGGCCGGATCGGTCCGCAGCCGTCGGGACACCTCCAGCTGGCTGCCCAACCAGCCGGTGGTGTCCGGGGAGACCGCTCGGGCGAGCAGGTCCCGCATCACCTGGACCAGACCGTTGCGGGCGACCGTCTCCACCATGGCGGCCGCGTCGTCCTCGGCGACGGCCAGGAAGAGGGAGTCCTTGTCCCGGAAGTGGTGGAAGATGGCGCCCCGGGAGAGCCCGGTGGCCTCCTCCAGCCGTCTGACGGTGGCGCCCTCGTAGCCGTGTCGGGCGAAACAGGCCCGGGCGGCGGCCAGGATCTCCTGGCGCCGGGCGTCGAGCTGGTCCTGGCTTACTCTGGGCACGGGTCGATCGTGTCAGGTGCCGTAGGCCGGTGCAAACCGTACGTACGGCTTGGAGTCCGCCGGTGGCGACCGGCGCACGCGGTGGCGTCGACGGACCACTGTGGGCTACCCGGCACTGTTCGCCGGTCTGTACTGTCCCGTACGCTTCGGCGGGTGCCGTTGCTCCTGCTTGATCTGGAGAACACCCTCCTCGACCGGACCGGGTCCTTTCGTGCCTGGGCGCGGCGTTTCCTCGACGACGTCGGTGCCCCGGCCACCGACCTGGACTGGCTGCTCTCCATCGACGCGGACGGGCTCACCGACCGGTGGGACCTCGCCGACGCCATCCGAGACCGGTACGGCCTGCTCGTGCCCGCCATCGACCTGGTGGAGGAGCTGCGCGAAGGGCTGTTGACGCACACCCGCCTCGACCCGCTCGTCGCCTGTGCGCTGCGCATCGCCGACGACGTGGGGTGGGTTCCGGTGGTGGTCAGCAACGGCACGGTACGCCACCAGGAGGACCTGATCCGCCGTACCGGGCTGGACCGGTACGTCGCCGACTGGGTGATCTCCGAGGCGGCCGGGGTCAGCAAACCCAACCCGCGGATCTTCGCGCTGGCCGCCCAGCGGGTGCGGATGCCGTTGCGGGGTGCCTGGGTGATCGGTGACAGCCCGGAGTCCGACATCGGCGGGGCCACCGCCGTCGGCCTGCCCAGCGTCTGGCTGCACCGGGGCCGGACCTGGGCGGACTCCCGGTTCGCGCCGACCCACGTCGCCGGTGGTCTGATCGCCGCCGTCGCCGTGGTGATGGGCGGCTGAGCGGCCGGGTCCGGGGTGCGGTTAATCCGTTGCCCGATCGGCCGGTCCCGGTCAGGATGGGCGGCGCGCGTGCGGTACGCGTCCGGGTGTCGCCCGGTCGAGTGGTGAGGAGGTCGGTCATGGCCGTCTTTGCAGGGTTGCTCCACCCGCCCTCACCCGTCTCGACCAAGGGACCACCACCGACGTGCGCGAATCACACGACCTTCCGGCGCGGGAGCGCCGCACCCGCGGCCGAAGCCGCTTCGACGACGACGAACAGCCCTTCCTGAAGCGTGGCCGGGCCGCCGACCAGGGTCCGACCGAGCAGGACGACACCGCCGACCCGGAGGCCGGGGACCCCTGGTCCTCCTGGGACGCCGCGGTACACGGCCCCGAGCCGTACCCCGACTGGCTGGTCACCGACCTCGCGGCCCGGGACACCGAACTCGGCGTCCTCAAGTCCGGCAAGGAGGCCGACGTCCACCTGGTCCGCCGGGGTGTGCCGGACACCGACAGGTCCTGCCTGCTGGCCGTGAAGCGGTACCGGGACAGCCACCACCGGCTCTTCCACCGGGACGCCGGCTACCTGGAGGGGCGGCGGGTCCGCCGGTCCCGGGAGAACCGGGCGATGGCCGGCCGGACCAGCTTCGGTCGTCGGCTGATCGTCGGCCAGTGGGCCGCCGCGGAGTTCGCGGTACTGACCCGGCTCTGGGAGATCGGTTCGCAGACCGACGCGGTACGGGTGCCGTACCCGGTCCAGCTGCTCGGCACCGAGCTGATGCTGGAGTTCGTCGGCGACGCCGAATCGGGGCAGGCCGCACCCCGCCTCGCCCAGCTGCGCCCCGACCCGGACACGGCGCGCAACCTCTGGGCCCAGCTGGTGGACGCGTTGCTGGTCCTGGCCCGGGCCGGGTACGCGCACGGCGACCTGTCGCCGTACAACCTGCTGGTGCACGACGGGCGGCTGGTGCTGATCGACCTGCCGCAGGTGGTGGACGTGGTGGCGAATCCGCAGGGGCCGGAGTTCCTGGCCCGCGACGTCCGGGTCGTCGCTGCCTGGTTCACCGCGCGGGGGCTGACCCCCGACGAGGTGGATCCGGCCGGGTTGACCGAGGTGCTGCTGGGGGAGGCGGGTCTGCGCTGACCGCAGTGGTCCCGGTGACTACTGGAGGTACCGCTCGACCTCGGGAACGGCCCGGGCGCCCTGGGCGTCCGGGTCGCCGTGGGCCTGCCGGGCGGCCCGCCGTCGGCGCAGCAGGTCCCAGCACTGGTCCAGCGACTCCTCCAGGCCGCGGAGCCGGTCCCGGTCGTCCTCGGTGCCCGACTCCCTGGTCTGCGCCGTGGAGCGCAGCCGGTGCTCCTCCTCGACCAGTTCCGAGATCCGGTTCAGAATGCTCTTGTCGTCCATCTCCTGAGCGTGGCACAGCAGGGCCTGACGCGTCGGCTGGACGCCGATCCCACCGGTGCCGCCCGTCGGTGGCAGTGGTGCCGACGGGCCGTCCCGGTGCCGATCCCCGTCCGGCCGGTGACCAGGAGGTCGCCCGGCCGGGCGGGACCGGTCGTCTCCCCGTGCCGACGGCACGTCCATAATGGATGATCGGGTGGGTGGCGGATGGTGCCGACACCCGGGCCCACAGCCGCCGCCGGCCGTGCCGGGCCTTACCCGGTCCGGGCCGGGCCCCGGGTACGCCCCGGACCGGCCGACCCGCACGAACTGTGACACCAGCCCGGGAGAAGAGGACGACCAGTGGTACAGCAGACCGTTCAGAGCGCAGACCTCGCCTGGCTACTCGACGACCTGGTCGGTCGGGTGAAACAGGCCGAACACGCCGTCGCGCTCTCCGCCGACGGCCTGTTGATGGCCTCCTCGACCGGATTGGGACGCGACGACGGCGAACACCTGGCCGCCATGGCCGCCGGAATCCAGAGCCTGGCCCGAGGAGCCGGCAAACGCTTCGGTGGCGGGCGGGTCCAGCAGACCATCATCGAGATGCAGACGTCGTTCCTCTTCGTCACGGCGGCCGGGAACAACGCCTGTCTGGCCGTACTCGCCTCCGAGGACGCCGACGTCGGGCTCATCGCGTACGAGATGGCGATGCTGGTCACCCGGGTCGGCCGGTACGTCAACACCCCGTCCCGGCAGGCCGAGGCCCCGGCCGAGGGGCGGTAGCCGACGGTGACCGTCAACGGGGGAGCCGAACCGGACCAGTGGGTCGACGAGCAGGCGGGGGCGGTGGTCCGCCCGTACCTGCTCACCCGGGGTCGGGCCCGGCCGGTCGCCGGGACCTTCGACCTGATCTCGCTGGTGACGGCGAACCGGCCGACGGCCGAGACCAGCACGGCCGGGCTCGGCCCCGAGCACCAGACGATCATCGAACTCTGTCAGCGGGTGCAGTCGGTCGCCGAGATCGCCGCCCACCTCGACCTGCCGGTGGGGACCGTACGGGTCTTCCTCGGCGACCTCGTGGCCGGTGACCTCGTCCGGGTCCAGCAGCCACGCATCCCGGCCGACCCTTCCGACGACAGCATCTTTGAGGCGATCATCAATGGACTACGGGCACTCTGAGCGACCTGCGGACTCGACGCCGCTCCCCACGGCGATCAAGATCCTGGTCGCCGGCGGCTTCGGCGTGGGCAAGACGACGATGGTCGGCGCGGTGAGCGAGACCCGGCCGTTGCGCACCGAGGAGGTGCTCACCGCCAGCGGTGCCGCGGTGGACGACCTGTCCGGGGTGGAGGAGAAGTCGACCACCACCGTGGCGATGGACTTCGGCCGGATCACCATCAGCGACGACCTGGTGCTCTACCTGTTCGGCACCCCGGGGCAGGACCGGTTCTGGTTCGTCTGGGACGAGCTGACGTTGGGTGCGCTGGGGGCGGTGGTCCTCGCCGACACCCGACGGTTGGCCGACTGCTTCCCCTCGGTGGACTACTTCGAGCGGCGGGGGACGCCGTTCCTGGTCGCGGTGAACTGCTTCGAGGGCGCCCGCCGGTTCGAACTCGACGAGGTCAAGGCGGCCCTCAACCTCGACCCCGAGGTGCCGGTGCTGCTCTGCGACGCTCGGCAGCGGTCCTCCGGCAAGCAGGTGCTGATCGCGTTGCTGGAACACGCCAAGAAACTCCGGGCGCAGGCGTCGTCCTGAACGCGGGACGGGTCCCCCGGTGACCGAGGGACCCGACCCGTCGTGCGTTCTCGTTCAGTTGGCGATCATGCGGCGCAGGACGTACTGCAGGATGCCGCCGTGGCGGTAGTAGTCCGCCTCACCGGGGGTGTCGATCCGGACCACCGCGTCGAACTCCACGCCGCTGTCCGTGGTGACCTTGACCGTACGGGGGGTCCGCCCCTCGTTCAGCTCGGTCACCCCGGAGATGGCGAAGGTCTCGGTGCCGGTCAGGCCCAACGACTCGGCGGTCTCACCGGCCGGGAACTGCAGGGGCAGGACGCCCATGCCGATCAGGTTCGACCTGTGGATCCGCTCGTACGACTCGGCGACGACCGCCTTCACGCCGAGCAGCATGGTGCCCTTGGCCGCCCAGTCCCGCGACGACCCGGAGCCGTACTCCTTGCCGGCCAGCACCACCAGCGGGATGCCCGCCTCCTGGTACGCCGTCGAGGCGTCGTAGATCGAGGTCTGCTCGCCGGTCAGGTGGTTGACGGTGAACCCGCCCTCCACCCCGGGGACGAGCTGGTTGCGCAGGCGGATGTTGGCGAAGGTGCCCCGGATCATGACCTCGTGGTTGCCCCGGCGGGAGCCGTACGAGTTGAACTCGTGGCGCGGCACCCCGTGGTCGGCGAGGTACTTCCCGGCGGGGGAGTCCGCCTTGATCGCACCGGCCGGGGAGATGTGGTCGGTGGTGACCGAGTCACCGAGCTTGGCCAGCACCCGCGCCGAGTCGATGTCGGAGACCGGCGACGGCTGCAGCCCCATGCCCTCGAAGTACGGGGGCTTGCGGACGTAGGTCGACTCGCCGGCCCAGGCGAAGGTGTCCCCGGTCGGGGTGGGCAGCGACTGCCACCGCTGGTCACCGGCGAACACGTCGGCGTAGGCGGCACTGAACCCGGTCGCGCCGATCGCCGAGGCGACGACGTCCTGGATCTCGGCGGTGTTGGGCCAGATGTCGCGCAGGAAGACCGGGTTGCCCTCGGTGTCCTCGCCGAGCGGCTCGTTGGCCAGGTCGATGTCCATCGTCCCGGCGAGGGCGTACGCCACCACCAGGGGCGGGGACGCCAGGTAGTTCATCTTGACGTCCGGGTTGATCCGGCCCTCGAAGTTGCGGTTGCCGGAGAGCACCGAGACGACGGCGAGGTCGTTGGAGTTGACGGCGGCGGAGACCTCCTCCGGCAGCGGGCCGGAGTTGCCGATGCAGGTGGTGCAGCCGTACCCGACCAGGTTGAAGCCGAGCTTGTCCAGGTAGGGGGTGAGGCCGGAGCGGTCGTAGTAGTCCATGACGACCTTGGAACCCGGGGCCAGGGTGGTCTTCACCCACGGCTTGCGGGCCAGCCCCTTGTCGACGGCGTTGCGGGCCAGCAGGGCGGCACCGATCATCACCTGCGGGTTCGAGGTGTTGGTGCAGGAGGTGATGGCGGCGATCACCACGGCGCCGTGGTCCAGCTCGTACTCCACGCCGTCGGTCCCGGTGACCCGGATCGGGTTGCTCGCCCGGCCCCCGGACCCCGCCGCGGCCTTGGTCAGCTCCCGGGGGGCGTCGGCCGGGTCGTTGACCGCGTTGGCCGGGGCGTCGCTGGCCGGGAAGGACTCGGCGCTGGCCTCGTCGGCCGGACCGGCGGCACCGAACGGCTTGCTCTGCTGGGGCACGCCGGGCTTGCGACCCGGGTCGCCACCGGTCTCGTCGGCGGCCACGTAGTCGGTGAGCGCCGCCCGGAACAGCGTCTTGGCGCTGCCCAGCGGCACCCGGTCCTGCGGGCGCTTCGGTCCGGCGAGGGAGGGCTCGATGGTGCTCAGGTCCAGTTCGAGGCGCTCGGAGTACTCCGGCTCGGCGGCCGGGTCGTGCCAGAGGCCCTGCTCCTTGGCGTACGCCTCGACGAGCGCCACCTGCTGCGGGTCCCGGCCGGTCAGCTCCAGGTAGCGCACGGTCTCGGCGTCGATCGGGAAGATCGCCACGGTGGAGCCGTACTCCGGGGACATGTTGCCGATGGTGGCCCGGTTGGCCAGCGGTACGGCGCTCACACCGGGGCCGTAGAACTCGACGAACTTGCCCACCACGCCGTGCTTACGCAGCATCTCGGTGATGGTGAGGACCAGGTCGGTGGCGGTGGTGCCGGCGGGCATCTCACCGGAGAGCTTGAACCCGACGACCCGGGGGATCAGCATGCTGACCGGCTGGCCGAGCATCGCGGCCTCGGCCTCGATGCCGCCGACGCCCCAACCCAGCACACCGAGGCCGTTGACCATGGTGGTGTGGGAGTCGGTGCCGACCACGGTGTCCGGGTAGGCCTGGCCGTTGCGCTCCATGATCGTACGGGCCAGGTACTCGATGTTGACCTGGTGCACGATGCCGGTGCCGGGCGGGACGACCTTGAACTCGTTGAACGCGCTCTGGCCCCAGCGCAGGAACTGGTAGCGCTCCTTGTTGCGCTCGTACTCCAGCTCGACGTTGCGCTCGAAGGCGTCCTCGCGGCCGAACAGGTCGGCGATGACCGAGTGGTCGATGACCAGCTCGGCCGGGGCGAGGGGGTTGACCTTCGTGGCGTCGCCGCCGAGGTCGCGGACCGCCTCGCGCATGGTGGCCAGGTCGACCACGCACGGTACGCCGGTGAAGTCCTGCATCAGCACCCGCGCCGGGGTGAACTGGATCTCCACGCTCGGGTCGGCGGTCGGGTCCCAGCCGCCGAGCTGCCGGATGTGGTCGGCGGTGATGTTCGCGCCGTCCTCGGTCCGCAGCAGGTTCTCCAGGAGAATCTTCAAGCTGTACGGCAGCCGGTCGTGACCGTCCACCTTGCCGATCTTGAAAATTTCGTAGCTCGCGTCTCCGACGCGTAGCTGGGTCTTCGCACCGAAGGTGTCGAGGCTCGCCACGTCGTACTCCTTCACACCAGCGACCGTGAGTAGTCCTGAGCAGTCTGTCGCACCGGCCGGGGCGCCGCCGAGGTTAGGCGACACTTACCGCCCGGCACGCTCTCTACAAAACCGTACGTCCGTCTTGCTATTGGCGCAACCTCGGCCCCACCCTGCGGGACGGGTCGGGTCCCATGATCCACGCCCCCGGTCGCCGGTCGGCCCGGCGGTGACCTGCGGACACGACGAAGGGCCGACCCCGCCCGGGGTCGGCCCTCACGTGCGTGCCGGTGGCTCAGTGGATGTAACCGCGGGTGGCGATCCAGTCGGCCAGGTCCTCGACGTCCATCTTGTAGCTGGCCTGGGCCGGGTCGGCGGAGTCGGCGATGGTCACCGTCGCGCCCTCGTCGGAGTACCCGACCACGCTGATGTAGTGGCCACCCTCGAAGGAGTGGGCGGTGCCGTCGGTGTCGGTGGCGGTGCCGGCGATGTTCGCCACCACGGCCCGACCCTCGTCGACGGTCCGGACGATGTCGGCCCGCAGCCGGTCGGTCTGCTTGTCGTCGGCCTTGCCGCTGCTGATCTCGACGCTGCGGTAGGTGTCCTTGCCGGTGTGCTTGTTCATCACCGGGGTGATGTCGTCGACCGAGTCGGTGCCGGCCTCGGTGGTCCGCATCTCCTTGGCCATCTCGTCCACGGAGATGTCCTTGCCCAGCACGCTCAGGGCGTTACGGGCGGCGGCGGGACCGCAGTAGTAGAAGTTGGGCTGGGCCTCGTACCGGACGTCCAGCTCACGCTCCCCGCCGGGGCGACGCTCGGTCTGCACGGCGGCGGTGGCCCGCCCCTGCTCGGGGGCGGCGTAGGCGGCGGTCACGGGGCCCGCGATGGCACCGCCGGTGAAGGCGAGACCGGCAGCGGTCAGGGCAGCCTTACGAAGCAGAGTGGTACGCATGATGAATGGTTCCTCTCTGTCGGGGGTGCGCGGCACGCCTCGCGGGGGAGCGGGCGGTGCCGTCCTGCGGGGGATGTTCGGGGGAGGTGCCCGGCGGCTCGGCCTGCTCGGGCGTCCGGGGATGTGTAACGCCCCGGGGGGTGGTCGCATTCCGGCGGGGGGTGCCCGGCCCGGGCCACAGGGGCTGGGTCGGTGTCGCCGGGGGAGCGGGGCGGCCCGTGGACCGCTCGGGTATGCCGGTTACAACGCCCCGCCCCCCACAGCGATTCCGCGCCGGGGGTGACCCCGACCACCCGGTGAACCCCCCGTCGGGGGCGATACGGGACATCCGGTCGGGCCTGCGTTGGGGTGTCCGACCGGACCGACGGGATCCTCCGCCATGACCGGTTTCGGCCCGGCCGGGCGGTGCCTGTCAGTGGGCGTAGCCCCGACCGGCCGTCCAGCGGGCCAACTCCTCCACTGTCATCAGGTAGGAGGCGCGGGCCGGGTCGGCGGAGTCGGCGATCGTGAGGAGGCGGCCACCCTCGGCGTACCCGACCACGCAGACGTAGTGGCCGTACGCGAAGGTGTGCCGGGTGCCCGAGGTGTCGGTGCCGGTGCCGCCGGTGTTGGCCACCACGGCCCGCCCCGCCCCGAGGGTCCGGACGACGTCGGCCCGCAGGGTGTCGACCAGCGGCGGCGCCACCGGCCCGGCGGCGATCTCGGTGATCCGGTACGTCCCGGACCCGAACTCCCTGTTCAACACCGGTACGAGGTCGTGCAGGGACCCCGTGCCGGCCTCGGTGGTGCCCAGCTCCCGGGCCAGGGTCTCCTGGTCGACAAGGGTGCCCCGGACACTCAGGGCGTGCCGGGTGGCGGCGGGTCCGCAGTAGAAGAAGGTGGCCTGAGCCTCGTACCGGATGTCGACCCCACCGGCGGCCTGCGGCCGACGTCCGGTCTGGGTCGGGATGGTGGGGCTCGGGACGACGGGGCCGGGGTGTCCGGCGTCCCGGGGGGCGGCCACGGGGACGGCGACTGCGCCGTCGGTGGCGCCCGGTGGGTTCCTGCTGGGGTCGAGGTCCACGGCGACTCCTCCCGGTCGGGGGTGCGACACCCGCGCCGAGAGGGCGACGGGGGTCGGGCAGGGGAGTGCGGAGGCCGACGCGTCGATGCGGGCATCCGGCAGGTGCAACACCCCTGCCTCCCGTCGCCATTCCGCCGGGGGAGACCCCCGGCGGGTCAGGAGGTGGGGGTCTCGCCGGTGGGATCGGCGGAGGTGACCTCCGCGTGCCGGCTGCGCAGCCGGTCCCGGATCTCCTCAGGGGTGTACGCCCTGCGCCGCCGCTCCGCCCGGGCGATGACCACTCCGGAGGCGGCGACCCCCGCGAGACCGGCCAGCCCGAGCACCTTCCACCACCGCACCCGTTGCCGCATCGGCCTAGGGTAGACGCCGATGGGTGACCGAACCACCAGGGGAGCACGGGCGGCATGAGCATCAGCCTGGACGAGGCCGTGGAACTGACCCGGACCGGAGACGTGTGGGTGTTCCGGGGGCGCAGTGTGCCGGACCGTGCCATCCAACTGACCACCAACAGTCCGGTGAACCACGTCGGGATGGCGGTGGTGCTCGACGACATGCCGCCGCTGATGTGGCACGCCGAACTGGGCAGGTCGTTGCCGGACATGTGGACCGGCACCCACCACCGTGGCGTCCAGCTGCACGACCTGCGCGACGCCGTCTGCGTCTGGGCCAACCGGTACGGCCAGCGAGCCTGGTTGCGTCAACTCGAACCACCGGCGGACGAGGAGATGGAACAGGCCGTACTGCGGACCGTCGCCCGCCTGGACGGCACCCCCTTCCCCTCCACCGCGCAGCTGGCCTGGCGGTGGTTCCGGGGTCGGGTGCCGACCGTCCGGATGCCCTCGATCCGGGTGCCGGCGCTGGGACGCCGGGCCGACCCGCCGCAGCCCCCGCCCGCCGGGGACCCGGCCGAGGCGCCCGAGGAGATCCCGGTCGGCGACGCCACGTTGGAGACGGCGTACTGCGCCGAGGTGGTCGCCGTGACCTACGAGGCGATGGGGCTGCTCCCGGCCGGGCGTCGACCGAACTGGTACGACCCGGGGCGGTTCTGGAGCGGCGACGACCTCGGCCTCGGCGGCGGCGCCCAGCTGGGCAGGGAGATCGAGGTACGGGTCCCGCCGCGCTGAGCCGGTCGGCGGGTGTGATGCGGGGGAGCGGGACGTTTGACGCGGGGGCGGGACGGCAATTGCAGTGTCGTGACAGCCTCGACCGATCTCGACACGCTCACCGACTTCTTCGACAGGTACGGCGTCGCGCTGACCAACGGCGACGTGCCCGCCGTCGCCGCCTGCTACGCGCTGCCCGGGCTGGTGGTCGCCGACACCTACAGCTTCTCGTTCAGCACCCCGGCGGCGGTTGCGCTGTCCTTCGTCGGTGCCGCCCCCGACTACCAGGAGCACGAACTGATCGCGGCGAACGCGGTCATCGAGGACGTGCAGCAGGTCTCCGCCCTGTTGACCGAGGTGGCGATCGAGTGGGAGTTCCTGGACACCGCAGGTCGCCGGGTGCCCGGTGAGCGCTACCGCTACCTGCTGCGCCAGACCGACACCGGGCCGCTGATCTGCACAGTCATCCGGACCGGGTGACGTCGACCCCGCCGGAGACGGCGGGAGAGAGTCCACTGCGGAGCAGGTCCGAGGCTCCACTGCGGAGCCGGGACGGCCCGGATCCGGTGGGACGGCACCGACCCTGCCGCTTTCCGACAATGCCCACGATCGTTACGCTCTCCGGACGGGACCGACCGGGGAGGGTTATGTCCGGCATGCGCGGTGGTCAAGATTCGGTACGTACCGGAGTCGTGGCGTCCTCGCCCTGGATCGTGGTGTCGGTCGGCGTCGTCGTGATGGTGGTGCTCTTCGGGGTGGCGTCCTGGTCCGGTCAGGGCCGAGGGCCCGACGGAGAGGTCAGCTTCGACTCGGCCGACAACAACACCGTCTCGGTCCCCGCGTTGCCTCCGACGGAGGAGGAACTCGCACCGGCCACACCGGAAACGGTCGTCCGCACCCCCGCACCGCCGCCCGTCCCGGGTCTGTCGCCCCGCTCGACGGCGTCGAAGACGACGGAACCCCCGTCGCCGTCCCCGTCGTCGCCGAAGGCGACGCCCCGTACCGAGCGCGTCGAGGAGGGGGAGGCGGCCCGTCCGACCGAGCCGAGCCGGAGCACCACCCGTCCCGAACCACCCCGCCGGGCGACGATGACCGGGCGGTACCGGGTGACGAACAGCTACGGTGACGCCTTCATCGGCGAGGTGGTGGTGACGAACACCGGCTCCGGTGACGAGGGTTGGAAGGTCCGGCTGGTCTTCCCCCGCGGCCGACTGGTCACCGCCTGGGTGGACGGAACCGAGCAGGGACGGGCCGGCATGAACGGTGGCGTCTTCACCTATGTCGGCGGCGTCGACCTGCCCCCCGGGGGCACCGCACCCCTGCGCTTCCACATCGAACGGACCACCACCGACCACACCCCGGTGAGCTGCACCGTCAACGGTGCGCCCTGCTCCGGCTCCTGACACGGGGGCGTCGACCCGAGCCCGGGCGGACGAGGACCGACCCCGCCGGAGGCGGCCGTGAAGGCCGCGCCCGACGGGGCCGGTGTCCGACTCGACCGGTGATGGTCACCGGCCGTCCTGTGGTGTCTCAGCCCTGACAGTTGGCTGTCGCACCAAGCGGGAAGCAGTTGTTCGGGTTGTTCTTGAACACCCGGGACCGGGTGTCGACAGTGACGTTGCCAGCCGGTGCTGCGTTGAAGATCCCGCCGCCGTTGACGCCGGCCTGGTTCTCGGTGATGACGCTGTGCTGGATGACGACCGTTCCGGGTGTGATGTTGTTGATGCCGCCCCCGCTGACGGCAGCCTGGTTGCGCAGCAGGACGGCGTCGGCCAGTGTGAGGATGCCGTTGTTGGCGATACCCCCGCCGAGGAACCCGGCGACGTTGCCGAAGAACGTGGTGCCCTTGTGTTCCTCGACCCTCTTCTCCAACTCGGAGCCCTTGTCGTCCTGCCGGGCACCCTCCTGCTCGTCAGTCGTCCCGTCGTGGCGCCCGGTGTGGGACTTCCCCCCCTCGCGCTGATCGCCCTTGGCTGCGTCGTGGCGTTCTCCTCCGTCGCCGGCACCGCGCCCGTCGGCTTTCTCGGACTTCTCCGCACTGCTGTCCTTGTCGGACTTCCGCTCGCCGGACTTCTCCGCCGTACTGCCCTTGCCGGACTCCCGCTCGTCGACCTTGCGCTCGTCCTTGCCGGCGTCGCGCTCGTCGTCCTTGCGCTCGTCCTTGCCGGCCTCGCTCCGTTCGTGCTCGGCCCGTTCGACGAGGTCGGTCGGCAGCGCGGCGTCGCCCCGGAGAACGGTGGTGGTGGTCCCCGGCGAAGTGAAGAGGCCACCGCCGGACAGGATCGCGGTGTTCTGCACGAACTTGACGTTGCGCAGCTGGAGGTCGGCACCGGTGTTGCCGATGCCGCCGCCGTTGAAGGTGGCGATATTCAGTCGGAAGGTGGTGTCGGTGACCGACCCGGAGCCGGCGGTGAGCTGGAGCCCACCTCCACTGCCGGCCGTCTGGTTGCCGACGAAGGTGCTTTCCCTGACCTGCACCGTCCCGCCGGTGCTGGCGACCGCTCCGCCCCCGTTGGGTGCGATGCTGGAGGTCTTGTTCGCCTCGAAGTAGGTCTTCTCGACGGTCAGCGTGCCGGTGTTGGACACGGCGCCGCCGCTGCCCCCCGCGTTGTTCAGGGTCAGGCTGCTGTCCTTGAGGACCGTGGTGCCCAGGTTGGCGATCGCCCCGCCGACGCCTCCGCCCCCGGCGGCGTTGTTCTGGGTCAGCTTGACGCCGTTGAGCTCGGCCCGCGCGCCGGCCTGCACCAGAATGGCCCCACCGTCGTCCCCTCCGGTTACCAGGCCGTTGCGCAGGGTGGTGTCGCTCAGGCGCAGGTTGCCACCGGGGCTGACCTGGAAGATGCGGAACAGCGCCGGTGCCGCGCTCGGCAGGTCGAAGGCCCGCTCCAGGGACGAGTGCTCGCCCAGGATGGTGATGTCGGTGGTGATCGGGGGCAGCGCGTTGCTGCCCGTCGACGGGCCAGTAGTGGCGGTTCCGTTGCGCAACTCGTACGTGCAGCCCCGGGCGAGCTTCAGAGTCCCGCCCAGGTGCTGGTTGGCCCTGTTGATCGCGGCGAACAGTTCGTTGACGTCGCACGGCACGTTCGTGACGTTCAGGACCTGGTCGCCGTCACCCTCGCGGCCGTTCTGGCCCGAGCCGTCCCGCTGGCTCTGCTGGCCGCCGAGGTCGTCGACACGGGACACGGCACCGGCGTTGGTGGCCGCGACCAGGCCGAGGCTGACCACGCCGGTCAACCCGGCGATTCCGGTGGCGAGCCACTTCTTACGGCGGTTGCGCGCCGTCGGGTCGACGGCGTCGCTGGTGTTCAGGTGATTGGACATCGGAGCTCTCTGCCCTCTCCTTGTATCAGACAAGGTCGCTCCGCCATGGCGAGGCGCCCCTTGGCTACAAATCGGTTGTAGCTGCTGAAAAACACCGTAGGAGAGCATCCCTCGCTTCGAGGGCATATGCGAAAAAAGCCCACAACCGGGCATTTGCTGCCCGGTTGTGGGCGAGAGCGGGAGGAAAGGGTGGTTGGCGGGAGGTGCCGGGACCCGGGCGGGTACGGGTCGGGGCCCGTGCCACGGAGGGTCTCCGTCGCATGGGCCCCGAGCTATGTGGATCAGCCGAGCACCGTCGGGGCGGTGTCGGCGCGGCTCGCCGGTACGGTCCGGCGACGGCAACCAACGGGTGGAGCAGAAGGACTGTCGTGTTCACGTCCTAAAACCCACCGTAGCGGGCGAATCGCCCTTCGGCGGACTTAACCGAGGAAAGTCCGTATCGGTGGCGAACCTGCCGTCCGGGGACGAGCCGCGCGGCGGCGCCGGGTCACCCGGGCAGCCGTGGGCCGGCCTCCCGCTGCTCCGCCAACCAGGTCTCCACCTCGTCGGACCGACGCGGCAGCGCGGCCGACAGGTTCACCGCACCGGTCGCGGTGACCAGGACGTCGTCCTCGATCCGGACCCCCACCCCGCGCAGCTCCTCGGGGACCAACTCGTCCTCGGGCTGGAAGTAGAGCCCCGGCTCGACGGTGAGCACGTACCCCTCCCCGAGCGCCCCGTCCCGGTACGTCTCCTTGCGGGCGTTGGAGCAGTCGTGCACGTCGAGGCCGAGCATGTGACCGAAGCCGTGCAGCGTCCACCGCCGGTAGACCGACGACTTCTCGTCCATCGCCTCGTCCACGCTCACCGGCAGCAGACCCAGGTCGGCCAGCCCCTCGGCGAGGACCCGCATGCAGGTCAGGTGGACCTCCTTGAAGGCCACCCCCGGCTTGACGGCGTCGATGCCGGCCTGCTGTGAGGCGTACACGATGTCGTAGACCTGGCGCTGCAACGGGGTGAACCGGCCGTCGACGGGCAGCACCCGGGTGACGTCGGCGGTGTAGAGGTGGTGTCCCTCCACCCCCATGTCCATCAGGAGCAGGTCACCCGGTCGGGTGGCGCCGTGGTTGTGCACCCAGTGCAGGATCGTGGCGTGCTCGCCGGCCCCGACGATCGAGCTGTATCCGACGTCGTTGCCGTCGTGTCGGGCCCGCAGGGCGAAGACCCCCTCCAGCAGCCGCTCGGAGACCGACCGGTCGGCCGGGAGGACCCGCGCGACGTCCTCGAAGCCCCGGACCGTGGCGTCGATCGCCTCCTGGAGCTGGGAGATCTCCCACTCGTCCTTGACCAGCTTCAGCTCCGACACGGCGACGGCCAGCTCCCGGTCGCGTCCGGGTCGCCCCTCGGTACGGGGACCGTCGTACGGGCGCACCCCGGCGTCGACCCGGGCGTCGAAGCCACGCAGCACCCGGGTACGGGCCGGGGCGAGGTCGGCCAGCGCCGACTCCAACTCGGTCAGGTCGGCGGTGGGCAGACCCAGCTCGGTGGACTTCTCGGACAGGGTGTGCCGTCGGCCGACCCACAGCTCGCCGTGACGGCTGCGGAAGAACTCGTCGGTCTGCCGGGACGACCGGGGTCGCATGTACAGGGTGGCGTCGTGCCCCGACCCGGTGGGACGCATCACCAGCACGCTGTCCGGGTCGTGGTCGCCGGTCAGGTAGACGAAGTCGCTGCCGGGGCGGAACGGATGGTCGGTGTCGTTGGCGCGTACCTTCTCCCCGCCGGTGGGGACGACGAGCGTCTCGCCCGGGAAGGCCGCGGAGAGCGCGGCCCGGCGCTTGGCATGGTCGGGCGCCTGCGGCCGGGGGGTCACCGGGAGGGTGGTGTCCCGCCATCCCTGCCGCATGAAGGACAGGAACGCCTCCGGGAAATCAGGGTCGTGCGATTCGGTGCCGTCGGTGGGTTTCCCACCGGCCCGCTCCTCGTTCATGACTCAGCTCCCTTCCGTCGCCCACTGGTCCAGACGGTACCTGCGCGAGGGTGCGGGGTGGAGACCCTCCAGTGCCGCGACGGGGAGTCGCGGGCACGTGGAAAGATGACGGCCATGTGCGGACTCCTGGCCTTCTTCAGCGCGAACGGCAACGCCGCCGCCCACCGCGACCACATCGCGGGGGCGTTGGAATGCCTGCACCACCGCGGACCGGACGAGACAGGGGTCGAGGTCATCGGCGACGCCACCGGCCACTACGCGGACGGGGTCTTCGCGCACAAACGGTTGGCCATCATCGACGTGGCCTCCAGTCACGAGCCCCTGCCGTACGCGGGCGGCCGTTACCTGCTCACCTTCAACGGTGAGATCTACAACTACATCGAGCTGCGCGAGGAACTGATCCGGCAGTACGGGGCACAGTTCGCCACCGCCGGTGACGGCGAGGTGATCGTCGCGGGCTACCACTACTGGGGCGAGCAGGTGCTCACCCGGCTGCGCGGCATGTTCGCCTTCGTCATCTGGGACCGCCAGGAACGGCGGGCCTTCGGCGCCCGGGACAACTTCGGCATCAAGCCCCTGCACTACCTGGAGACCGCCGACGGGCTCTACCTCGCCTCGGAGAAGAAGGCGCTGCTGCCGTTCGCCCAGTCCGCGTACGCCGGGGACGCCGGGATCGACACGGCGAACCTCAGCCACTACCTGACCCTCCAGTACGTGCCGGAGCCGGGGACCCTGCACAAGGGGATCAACCGGATCGGTTCGGGGGAGTACCTCTCCTGGACGCCGAACGGGCGACTGGACGTGCGCCGGTGGTACCGCCCGGTGTTCCGGCCCGCCCCGGTCGCCGACGAGCAGCGGCTCTACCACCAGATCCGGGAGACGCTGCGGGAGAGCGTCCGGATGCACATGCGCTCCGACGTGCCGGTCGGCTCGTTCCTGTCCAGCGGCATCGACTCCACCGCCGTGGTGGCGTTGGCGCGGGAGTTCAACCCGAAGATCCTCACCTTCACCGTCGGGTACGACGTCCCCGGCTACTCCGAGATCGACGTGGCCCAGGACTCGGCCCGGCACCTCGACGTGACCACCATCCCGACCAAGATCGGGCCGCAGGACATGATCGACGCGTTGCCGAAGATCATTTGGCACCTCGACGACCCGGTGGCCGACCCGGCGCTGGTGCCGCTCTACTTCGTGGCGAAGAAGGCCGCCGAGCACGTCACGGTGGTCCTCTCCGGTGAGGGGGCCGACGAGTTCTTCGGCGGGTACACCATCTACCGGGAGCCGCTCTCCCTCAGCAGCGTCAACGGCCTCCCCGGCGGGGTCCAGAAGGGGCTCCGGGCGGTCTCCCGGGCCATCCCGCAGGGCGTCAAGGGCAAGAGCTTCCTGGAGCGCGGCACCACCCCGCTGGAGGAGCGCTACTACGGCAACGCCCGGATGTTCACCGAGGAGGAGAAGCGCAGCCTGCTGCGCCGGTACGACCCCTCGGTGCGCTACACCGACGTCACCGCCCCGATCTACGCCGAGTGCACCGAACTCGACGACGTCACCAAGATGCAGTACGTCGACCTCTACACCTGGCTGCGGGGCGACATCCTGGTCAAGGCCGACCGGATCTCCATGGCGCACTCCCTTGAGGTGCGGGTCCCGTTCCTGGACAAGGAGGTGTTCGACGTGGCGGCCACCATCCCGGTGGACCTCAAGCTCCCGCCGCGCTCGGAGGCCACCAAGTACGCCATGCGTCAGGCGTTGCAGGGGGTGGTCCCCCCGGCCATCGTCAACCGCAAGAAGCTCGGCTTCCCGACCCCGACCCGGGTCTGGCTGCGCGGGGAGATGTACGAGTGGGCCCGGTGGGTGCTGTCCAACTCCGGTGCCGGTGACCTGATCGACCTGTCGTACGCCATGCGGCTGCTGGAGGAGCACAAGCGGGAGGAGGCCGACCACTCCCGCAAGGTGTGGACCGTCCTGATCTTCTGCATCTGGCACTCGATCTTCGTGGCGAAGACCCTCGACCCGGGTATCCAGCGCAACCAGTCCGCCCTGCTCACCAAGCCGGTCGTCGGCTCGATGGTCCGCTGACCCGTCCGCCGTCCTGCGGCGTACCGACAGAGGGCGAGGGGGCCGTTCCCGTCACGGGAACGACCCCCTCGGTCCGTCGTGGTGACCTCAGGTCACCTGCCGGTGCAGGTGACGGTGGGCAGTCCGCCCGAACCGCCGGCCACGAACCCGAAGCTGGTCCGTCCCTCCGGTGCGAGGGTGCCGTTGTGGCCCGCGTTGGCGACGGTGATCGTCGAACCGGAGATGCTCGACGAGCCGTTCCACACGCTGTGGATCGTCTGTCCCGCCGGGAGGGTCCAGGTCGCCGACCATCCCGACCAGGTGTTGCGGGTGTGGTTCATGATCTCCACCTCACCCTGGAACCCGCCGGACCAGCTGCTGGTGACCTTGTAGACGGCCATGCATCCGGCACCGTTGTTCGGCGGCGTGGTGGGCGGGTTGGTCGGGCCCGTCGTCGGCGGAGTCGTCGGCGGGTTGGTGGGAGGCGTGGTCGGCGGGGTCGTCGGCGGCGTGGTGGGCGGGTTGCCGCCCGGGCCGATCCCGGTGACCTCACCGTTGCCACCGTCGAAGGTGACGTCCGAGCAGCCGAAGAAGTTCTCCTGGCTGTCCGAGCGGACCCAGCGGGAGTAGATGATGTGCCGGCCGCTCTTGTTGGCCGGCAGGTTCCCGCTGAAGTAGTAGTGGCCGTCGTTGGTGCCGACAGCGCCGCGCTGCGGCGGGTTGGTCACCTGCAGGAACGGCTGCTCCTCCAGGTCGGACCAGGCCAGCGGCCGGGTCGGGCTCCAACTGTTCTTCGTGACGTAGAAGTAGAAGGTGCCCGGGTGGTGCGCCCAGTTGGAGTACTTGAACTCCATCCGGGCCCCGGCGGTCAGGTGGGTCAGCGGCCAGTCGTTACGGGCCGCGTCGTACCCGCTGAAACCGGTGTTGCCGCCGCTGCACAGCTTCCCGTCCGGGATGAAGCCGACGGTCCGGCCGTTGGCGTCGGAGCGCAGCACACTGAACCAGTTGTACAGCGAGTTGGCCCCGCTGGTGTTGACGGCGGAGGTGCAGGCCGGGTTGTTCGGCTTGATCTCACCGGTCTGACTGAGGCCGTCGCGCCAACACAGGTAGGTGCGGCTGCCCGGGGTCATCGCCGCGCCGTGCGCGGCGGCCGGGGAAGAATGGATCACCACGGTGAGGGCACCGACGGCGAGGGTCACAGCCGCAGTGAGCAACGCGGCCGTACGGGAACGGTTCACGGAAGTTCTCCTGACTCGCGGAGCGGCCGTCGCCGACCGATCCGCTGACGAGCGGAATCGACGATCGCGTGACGCACCACAGCCCCGGTGGGCCGGGCGAGCGTCTGTCGCGTCGGTCCGTCACACGGACCGCGTGCCCTCGCGTTGGCTCTTACCCGCGATCGGGTGAACGCGGCAGCCCCCGCGTCGTCCGACCACCCTCATCTCACCACGCCGCACCCATCAGGTGCAATAGTCTGACTTCGATGTATCAGGGGTGATCGCCCACGTCAGGGGCGGCGCAGCCGGCGACCGGTGGGACCCCCGCCCCGGGCGCGGGGCGCGCCCGCCCCGACACCGGTACGGTGATCAAGACGCTGCCGGCCCCGACCGGCGAGGCGGTACGGACGCGGTGCGGTGAAGGGACTCCGAATGGGACACGCGGTGGTGCTCGGCGAGGCACTTGTCGACCTGCTCGACTCCGAGCACGACGGAGCCCCCGTCTTCCGACAGGCGATCGGCGGCGGCCCCCTCAACGTGGCCGTCGGCGTGGCCCGCCTCGGAGGACAGGTCCAGTTCGTCGGTTCGCTCGGCGAGGACACCCTGGCCGACCGGATCCGGTCCTTCCTCACCGACGCCGGTGTCGGACTGGCCGGCACCGTCACCGTGGCCGCCCCGACCACCCTGGCCGTGACCACCTTCGCCGGCCCCGAACCCGACTTCCGCTTCTACGGCGACCCCCCGTCCTACGGGCTGCTCGAGGCCGACGCGCTCGACACCGACCTGGTCGCCGGGGCCGACGTCCTCTACGCCGGGTCGATAGTGCTGCTCTGCCCGGCGACCCTCGCCGCCGCCCGACGGGCCTGGGCGCTCGCCGGTGGGATGCGGGTCTTCGACCCGAACGTCCGCCCCCGCCTGCTCGACGGCCCCGACGCGTGGGACGCGCTGCGGGCGGTGGTCGCCGAGTTCGCCGCCGGGGCGCACCTGGTCAAGCTGAGCACCGCCGACGCCGAGCTGCTCTACCCCGGCCAGCCCGTCGAGTCGGTGGCGGCGTACCTGCGGGAACTCGGTGCGACGGCCGTCGTGGTCACCCTCGGTGCGCAGGGCGCGCTGGTCGCCACCGGCACCGAGACGGTACGCGTACCCGCGCCGAAGATCGAAGCGGTGGACGCCACCGGGGCCGGCGACTCGGTGATGGCCGCGCTCGTCGCCGACCTGCTCGCCGACGGAGAACCCGCCGACCTCGCCGGATGGGCCGACCGGGTGGCCTTCGCCCTCCGGGTCGCCGCGGTGGTCTGCGAGTCCCCCGGCGGGGCCACGTCCATGCCCACCCGCCCCCAGGTCCACACCCGCTTCCCCGGGTAAGGAAGGGCCCCTCCTTAACGCCTCCGGTAGAGAAGGGCACCCCTTTCCCGTCACCCCCGCAGGCGATGCCGAGGTGGGCGGGTCCGGGGTTCGCGGGTGGGAGGTGCCCGGGTCAGTCTTCGCCGTCGAGGTGGCGGTAGCCCCGTCGGGCGGCGGTGAGGGCGGCACGGGACCCGAAGGGGGCCTCCGCCGCGACCCGCTCCGGCGGGGCCCCGGCGGTGTGGGCGGCCCGGATCAGCCAGGCCAGCTCGGCGAGCCGGCTGTGCTGCTCCTGGACGAAGGCCACATCCACCGGATCCCCGTGACCGGGGATGACGACCGTCTCCGGGGTGCTCGACCGGAGCAGGTCGGTGACCGCCTCCGGCCAGTGCAGGGGGTACGAGTCGGCGAAGTCCGGGGGTGCCCCCTGCTCCACCAGGTCCCCTGCGACGAGCACCGCCGCGTCGGGTACCCGGACCACCACGTCCCCGGCGGTGTGCCCCCGACCGGGGTGGCGCAGCAGCACCGGGCGACCCCCCACGTCGATCCACTCCTCGGTGCGCACCGTCCGGTTCGGGGCCAGCACCTCCACCTCGGCCAGCTCGGCGGCGAGCCCCGGCAGCTCGGCCCGGATCTCCTCGGCCCCCTCCCGACGGATCCGCCCGGGCTGCTCCCGAAGGGCCTCGGCGGCCAGCGGATGGGCCCAGACCGGGCAGGGAGGATCCCCGGCCAGCGTGGCGTTGCCGAAGCAGTGGTCGAAGTGGTGGTGGGTGTTGACGATGCTCCACGGGTGGGGGGTCACCTCCCGTGCGGCGGCGGCCAGGGCGGCGGCCTGCCCGGGGGTGGAGAGGGTGTCCACCAGTAGGGCCGCACCCTCTCCGCAGATCAGGGTGACGTTGACCCGCAGCTGGGGCTCCCGCAGCACGTACACCCGGTCGGCCACCTCGACGAAGCGCAGGCTCACGCCGACCCCCCGGCGGAACCGGCCGTCGCGGTGGGACCTGGCTCGTCCGGAGGCGTGCCCGGCACTGCCGGGCCGATCCGGTCGAGGAAGCGTCGCCGGTCCACGAGCATCCGCTCCACCCGCCCCCGGGCCGCCGTCTCGGCACCCTCGGTGAGGGTCACCTCGAAGGTCAACCGCCGCCCCTGTACGTGGGTCAGCCGGGCCTCGGCCACCACTGTCCGGCCCACCGGGGTGGCCGACAGGTGCTCCAACTCCACCCGGACCCCCACGCTCGTCGACCCGGGGGGTATCCGGGGTGCCAGGGCCGCCACGGTGGCCGCCTCGGTCAGGGCCAGCACCCGGGGGGTGCCGAGCACCGGCACGTCCCCCGAACCGACAGCCAGTGCCGTGTCGGACTCGGTCACCGTCAGCTCGACCCGGCCGCTCAATCCCGGGGCGAGGGATTCCTCCCGCATGCCCCACAGCCTAGGCGGGTCCGGGCCCGCCGGGAGCAGGATCATCCGGTACCCGAGCAGCGGGGTCGGTGATCGGGGGTGGTCGGCGTCCATCGATACGACTTACGCCGTTAACCTTGACCGCGATGGCCGTCGTGACTGACCCCCAGCCCCCCGCCCGCACCGACCCGCCCGTACCGGATGACGGTGGGCGACGTCGCCTGATCGCCATGTCGATCTGGAGTGTCGCCTTCGTCGCCGGCTGGCTGACGATCGGCCTGCCCACCGACCCGGTCTATGCCTTCGTGTGGATCTGGGCGGCGACCATCGCCTGGAACTCGGCCCGCCCGTGGCGCAGCCATCTGCGGTTCGGTCGGGACTGGGCGCCGGTGGTGATCCTGCTCGTCATCTACAACCTCTCCCGGGGCTTCGCCGACAACGGCGCGATCCCGTACTCCTACGACCTGATCGTCGCCGACCTGGTGATGTTCGGGTGGCTCACCGGCGGTGTCGTCCCGACCGTCTGGCTCCAGCAGCACCTCTACGAGCCGACCGTCCAGTGGTACGACGTGCTGGTCAGCTGGGTGTACTTCTCCCACTTCGTGGTGGCCTTCGCCGCCGCCGCCGTCCTCTGGATGCGCAACCGGGCCCGGTGGATCGCGTTCATCAGCCGGTTCGGGTTCCTGTGCGCCTCGGGGCTGGCCACCTACTTCATCTACCCGGCCGCCCCGCCCTGGTGGGCGGCGCAGTACGGACTGATCGAAGAGGTCGCCCGGATCTCCACCCGGGGCTGGCGGGCGTTCGGCATGGGCGGAGCGGGCAACCTGCTCAACGCCGGCCAGATCGCCTCGAACCCGGTCGCGGCGATGCCGTCGCTGCACACCGCCTGGGCGCTGTTCGTGGTGCTGTTCTTCTTCCCCTCGGTACGCCGCCGCTGGTGGCCGCTGCTGCTGCTGTACCCGCTGGCGATGACCTTCACCCTGGTCTACTCCGGGGAGCACTACATCATCGACGTCCTGGTCGGCTGGGTGTACGTCGGCATGACGTTCCTCGTCGTCGGACTGGCCGAGCGGTGGTGGCGCAAGCGCCGTGGACGGCGTACGCCGGCACAGGAGGCCGCCGGGCCGGACTACGATCCGGCGGCGGTCGGGGCGGAGGCCGCAGCCCGGGACGCCGGCTCCGGGGCCACCCCGGCGACGGCGAACGGAACGAGCCCGCAGTCGGGACCCGTCTCCGAGCCGGGGGCGAACCCGGAGCCGGGGACGGATCCGACGCCGACGGCGGAATCGAAGCCGGGGACGGACCCGGAGCCGACAACGGGTCCGGAGCCGGATCCCGACACCAGGCGTCGGCCCCCGACCGAGACCCCGGGCGTGCCGGTCAGCTGAGCGAACCCGACCGACCGACCGACCCGGACAGAGACACCGGACACCGACACCCGACGCCCGTCCGACCCGCACCGATGCGGGCCGGGCGGGCGTCAGTGTCGGGCACTGCCGTCGGTGACGAATGCGGGCGTCAGTGTCGGGCACGGCCGCCGGTGACGGATGCGGCCGTCGGGGACGGCCGTCAGTGACGGATGTGGCTTTCGGGGACGGCCGTCAGTGTCGGGTACGGGCGGCGTGCGCCCGGTCGGTCAGCTCCGCGGCCAACGCCCACGCCTCGGCGAGATCCCGGTCCTTGGCGGCGGCACCGGCCCCACCGGCGGTGTCGGCGTGCACGGTGGCGAGGCGCAGTCGCCGCTGCAACGGCCCCTGGACCACCCGGACGCTCTGGATCCGGGCGTACGGCACGAGGGCCAGGTTCCGGGTCAGCAGACCGGACCGGGCGGCGAACACCTCGTCGGAGAGTCCGCTGCCCAACCGTGCTCGGCTCAGCGGGTTCAGCCAGCGGGCCCGGGGCGGCGGCGGGGCCATCGGCAGGTCGGCCAGGCGTACCCCGGGCAGCACCTCGGCCACGATCATCTCCCCGGTGGGGAGGTCACCGACCGGCAGCAGTCGGTCGGGTCGGTTGCGGTCGTCGGACTCGCCGACGGAGTAGCCGGCCACCTCCAGTCGCAGCCGCAGCCAACCCTTGAACCGCCAGAGCAGCGGCCAGGTGATCGCGACGGTCTGGACCCGGTTGAGTGGAACGGTCTGCGCCCGGGTCTCCAGCAGCCCCTTGTGGATGCGGAGCACATCGTCGTCGCGGGCGATGCGGAACGCCCAGTCGTCGAGGACCCGTCGGATCGGTTGCAGCACGACTCCGGCCATCGCGGTGAGCGTGCTCGCCACCGCGACGAAGGACCAGGAACCCTCGGAGAGGAACTGGGTCGTCACGAACGCCACGCCGACGGGCAGCATGATCGCCTGCGGGGTGAGTAGTTGGCTGATCAGCAGGTGCTGGTTGCGGACCGCGTGCAGGGGCCGACCGGCCGGGGCGGGTGCCGGGGCGGCCTCGGTGGTGGTGGCCTCGGACGTGTCCGTCGGTGCCGGAGCGACCACCCCACCGGCCAGGGCGAGGAGCCGGGCGCGCAGCGCGGTGGCGTCGGCGACTGTCAGGTACGCCAGCGGGGCTTCGGTCTTGCCGCCGCCCACCACCTCCAACCGCAGCTCGGCCAGGCCGGTGAGCTGGGCGAGCAGCGGCCGGACCACCTCGACGGCCTGCAACCGTTCCAACGGGATGGCCCGGGTACGCCGCCACAGCAGCCCCTCGTAGACCCGCAGTTCCCGGCCGACGACGTGGTATCCGGTGTTGTACCAGCTGATCACCGCCAGGACGGTGGCACCCAGGGCCAGCACGGCGACCATCACCGCGAACCAGCCGAACCCCACCCGGGACAGGGTCGACCAGGACAGCCCGGCGATCACCACGACCAGTGACTTGGCTCCCTGCAACGCCGGGCTGAGCGGATGCAGTCGTTGCCGGGGCTCCACGGTCGGACCGACGCCGACGTGCGGCCCACCGGTCGGCGGGTGGACCGGCTGTCCGACCGGCCCGCTGATCGCCCCTCCGGCGGGGCCGTGCACCACCCCGGTCGTCACCGGCACCGGAACGCCGGGCACCGCCGGCACCGGGGCGTCGGACGGTACCGGGGCGTCGGGCACCGCCGGTGTCGGGGCGTCGTGGGTCGGGGCACCGGCGTCGGTCTGCTCGGGGGTCGGGTCGAACGCCCCGCCCGGCGGCGGTGTCGGCTCCGCGTCGAACGGTTCGGGCTGTGGCGCGGGGGCGGGCCGGTCGTTCGGCTCCGCGTCGAACCGTCCGGTCGTCGGATCGGGGTCGGGTCGGTCGTTCGGCTCCGCGTCGAACCGTCCGGTCGTCGGATCGGGGTCGGGTCGGCCGTTCGAGGGTGCCGGTCCGGCGGCTGCGGTCACAGCCCCTCCGCCCGGTCCTCGCCGAGTGCGGTGAGCCGGTCGCGGAGCCGGGACGCCTCGGCCGGGCGCAGCCCGGGCACCCGGGCGTCGGTGGCCGCCGCCGCCGTGTGCAACTGCACGGTGGCCAGGTCGAAGGCGCGCTCCAGGGGACCGGCGCTGACGTCCACGAACTGCATCCGGGCGTACGGCACGATGGAGAGCCGCCGGACCAGCAGCCCGTGCCGGACCAGCAGGTCGTTCTCGCGTTCGGCGTACCCCCAGGCCCGGACCGCGCGGACGATCGCGATCACCCGCAGGACCCCGGTCAGCACCACGAGACCGAGGGCGGTGCCGAAGAGCCAGTGACCCGTCCACGCCCACCCCACCGCCGTGCCGAACAGCAGGACGGCAAGGGTCATCGACAACCGGATCAACTCCACCCAGATCTGGTCGTGGGAGATCGACTGCCAGCGTACGGTGGCCGGCCACGGCTCCAGGGGGCTGACCGGGGCGGCCTCGGTCTGGTCGTCGCCACTGACCGTCGGTGATCTGTCGGGTGCGTTCACGTGTCGAGCGTAGGCGATCCGGGTGCCGCCGCGACCTCCCGCAGGAAGCCACGGGCACCGAGGAAGTCCCCGAGGAAGGCCCGGTGCTCGGGGCAGGCCATCCAGGTCTTGCGCCGATCGGCCTGGTGGAGGCGGGGATTGTTCCAGTGCAACGCCCAGGTGGCCCCGGCGCGGCAGCCGCGGGCCGAACAGACGGGCGGCGGTTCGACGGGGGCACTCATCCGAGCGAGTCTAACGCCGTCGCCCTCGACCGGCTGGGGGCGAAGGCCCCCGAGCGGCGGTGCGACGCGGACACCTTGGAGGACGGCGCAGACACCGGGAGGGGCGACGCAGACACCGGAGAGGCGGTGAAGACACCGGGGAGGGCCGCGAGGACGCCTGTGCGGTGGGGGTGATTCGGCGGCCGGATCAGGTCGGGCGGCCGGGAGTTTGAGCGCCGGGCGGCCACGGGGGGAGCCGCCCGGCGACGGGATGAATCGTACACATGCCGGACCCCTCCGTGTCCACCCGTGGCGGCGTTTCGGGCACCCGGGACGGGAGGGCGAAAATCGGCTTCTCCGTGTCTCGGCTCTCAGCCGGGCATGCGAGTCTTGTACGGCACGACGACACGACGACCGACCACGCTGTGGAGGACCGGTGGCCCAGCCGACCACGCCCGACGCCCCGACGCCGACCGACGGCGACCCGCAGGGCCCCTCCACTCCGGTGACCACCCCGGCGGAGGACGCCACGCTGGTGGAGCGGGCGTTGTTCGAGATCAAGCGGGTGATCGTCGGGCAGGACCGGATGGTGGAGCGGATGTTCGTGGCGCTCCTCGCCCGGGGCCACTGCCTGTTGGAGGGGGTGCCCGGGGTGGCGAAGACCCTCGCCGTGGAGACCCTGGCCACTGTGGTCGGCGGTTCGTTCGCCCGGGTGCAGTTCACCCCGGACCTGGTGCCCGCCGACGTGATGGGCACCCGGATCTACCGGCAGTCCAGCGAGAAGTTCGACGTCGAGCTGGGGCCGGTGTTCGTCAACTTCCTCCTCGCCGACGAGATCAACCGGGCGCCGGCGAAGGTGCAGTCCGCCCTGCTCGAGGTGATGAGCGAGCGGCAGGTCTCGATCGGCGGTGAGACCCACCGGGTGCCGGATCCCTTCCTGGTGATGGCCACCCAGAACCCCATCGAGCAGGAGGGGGTCTATCCGCTGCCCGAGGCGCAGCGGGACCGGTTCCTGATGAAGGTGGTGGTGGGGTATCCGACCGACGCCGAGGAACGGGAGATCGTCTACCGGATGGGTGTGGCCCCACCGGTCCCGGCGCGGGTGTTCACCACCACCGACCTGATCGCTTTGCAGCGCAAGGCGGACCAGGTCTTCGTGCACAACGCGCTCGTCGACTACGCGGTCCGGTTGGTGCTCGCCACCCGTACCCCGGCGGAGCACGGGATGCCCGACGTCGCGCAACTGATCCAGTACGGTGCCAGCCCGCGTGCCTCCCTCGGGCTGGTCCGGGCGACGCGGGCGATCGCCCTGCTGCGCGGCCGGGACTACGCGTTGCCCCAGGACGTGCAGGACATCGCGCCGGACGTGCTGCGGCACCGGCTGGTGCTCAGCTACGACGCGCTCGCCGACGACGTGCCCGCCGACCACGTGGTGCACCGGGTGATGTCGACGATTCCGCTGCCCTCGGTGGCCCCCCGGCAGCAGGCCACCCCACCCCCGGTCGGTGCGCCGGGCGGCGGGTGGCCCGGACAGTAGCCGTGACCGAGTCCACCCCCACCGGCTCGGGACCCTCCAACCCGGCCGTCACGCCGCGGACCGAGGCCGTCCTGTCCCGCCTCCAACTGATGGTGACCCGCAAACTCGACGGCCTGCTCCAGGGCGACTACGCCGGTCTGCTGCCCGGACCGGGCAGCGAGGCGGGGGAGTCGCGGGAGTACCGCCCCGGCGACGACGTACGACGGATGGACTGGCCGGTCACCGCCCGGACCACCACCGCGCACGTGCGGCGGACCGTGGCCGACCGGGAGTTGGAGACGTGGCTCGCGGTGGACCTCTCGGCGAGCCTGGACTTCGGCACCGGGCAGTGGCTCAAGCGGGACGTGGCCATCGCGGCGGCGGCGGCGATGACCCACCTGACGGTACGCGGGGGCAACCGGATCGGCGCGGTGATCGGCACCGGCCCGGCGACGCCGCCGGCACCGCCCCGACGGTGGCGGCGATCCGCCCCACCCCCGGAGCCCGGCCCGGGCGTGACCGTCCGGGTTCCGGCCCGGTCCGGTCGCAAGGAGGCGCAGGGGCTGCTGCGGGCGTTGGCCCGGACCCCGGTCCGGCCGGGGCGCAGCGACCTCGGTGCGCTCGTCGACATGCTGAACCGGCCGCCCCGGCGGCGTGGGGTCGCCGTGGTCATCTCCGACTTCCTCGCCCCGCCGCAGCAGTGGAGCCGACCGGTCCGTAAGCTTCGGGTCCGCCACGACGTGCTGGCCATCGAGGTGGTCGACCCGCGTGAGCTGGAACTGCCCGACGTCGGGGTGCTCCCGGTGGTCGACGCGGAGACCGGGCAGTTGCACGAGGTGCAGACCGCCGATCCGGGGCTGCGCCGCCGGTACGCCGAGGCGGCTGCCGACCAGCGGGCGGCGATCGCCCGGGAGCTGCGCGGGGCCGGGGCCGCGCACCTGCGTCTGCGTACCGACACCGACTGGCTGCTGGACATGGTGCGCTTCGTCGCCGCACAGCGGCACGCCCGCACCCGGGGGACGACACGATGATCCGATTTCTGCAACCGTGGTGGCTGCTGGCCGTACTGCCGGTGCTGGCCCTCGCCGCCCTCTACGTGTGGCGGCAACGCAACCGTCGGGCGTACGCGGTCCGGTTCGCCAACGTGGACCTGTTGCGTACCGTCGCGCCGAAGGGGTTGGGCTGGCGCAAGCACGTGCCGGCCACCGCGTTCCTGCTCTGCCTGCTGGTCCTGTCCAGCGCGTTGGCCCGGCCCGCGTTGGACACCCGGGAGCCGTTGGAGCGGGCCACCATCATGCTGGCCATCGACGTGTCCCTGTCGATGCAGGCCGACGACGTCTCCCCGAACCGGTTGGAGGCCGCCCAGGAGGCGGCCAAGCAGTTCGTCGACGAGCTTCCGGAGACGTACAACCTGGGGTTGGTGTCGTTCGCCAAGTCGGCGAACGTCCTGGTGCCGCCGGGCAAGGACCGGGCCGCGGTGACCGGGGCGATCGACGGGCTGGTGCTGGCCGAGGCGACGGCGACCGGGGAGGCGGTCTTCACCTGCCTGGAGGCGATCCGGTCGGTGCCGGCCGACGGGGCGGCGGGCATCCCCCCGGCGCGGATCGTGCTGCTCTCCGACGGTTTCCGGACCTCCGGCCGGTCGGTCGAGGAGGCCGCCGGTGCGGCGCAGGCGGCGAACGTCCCGGTCTCCACCATCGCCTTCGGCACCGACACCGGGATGGTCGACATCGGCGGTCAGCTCCAGCGGGTGCCGGTGGACCGGATGGCCCTGGCCCAACTGGCCGAGACCACCGAGGGCTACTTCTACGAGGCCGCCTCGGTCACCGAACTCAAGCAGGTCTACCAGGACATGGGCAGCTCGATCGGGTTCCGGACCGAGGCCCGCGAGATCACCCAGTGGTACGCCGGCCTGGCGCTGCTGCTGGCGCTCTGCGCCGGGGCGACGAGCCTGCTCTGGACCTCCCGGATCATCTGAGCCCGACGCGGCACGGGTTCCACCCGGTGGGGTGCCGGGCGTGGTGGGTTAGCGCTTACCTGCCGGTAACGCCTAGGCTCCCCACCGACGTGGATCAGCGACACTCCGAGGGGGACCCGTGGCCCGTACCGTGCTGGTGACCGGTGGCAACCGGGGGATCGGCCTGGCCATCGCCCAGGCCTTCGCCAAGCAGGGCGACCGGGTGGCGGTGACCCACCGCTCCGGTGACGCGCCGGACGGACTCTTCGGGGTCAGGTGCGACGTCACCGACGCCGCCTCGGTCGACGCGGCGTTCACCGCCGTCGAGGCCGAGCTGGGGCCGGTCGAGGTGCTGGTGGCCAACGCCGGGATCACCGACGACACCCTGCTGCTGCGGATGGGCGAGGAACAGTTCACCCGGGTGCTGGACACCAACCTGACCGGCGCGTTCCGCTGCGCCAAGCGGGCCTCGGGGAAGATGCTGCGGGCCCGGTGGGGCCGGATGATCTTCATCTCCTCGGTCATCGGTCTCTACGGCGGCCCCGGTCAGGTGAACTACGCGGCGAGCAAGGCCGGCCTGGTCGGCGTGGCCCGGTCGATCACCCGGGAACTGGGCAGCCGCAACATCACCGCCAACGTGGTCGCGCCCGGCTTCATCGACACCGACATGACCGCCGCCCTGCCCGAGGAGCGTCGGGCCGAGTACGTCAAGGCCATCCCGGCCGGCCGACTGGCCAGCCCGGAGGAGGTCGCCGCCGTGGTCGCCTGGCTGGGCGGGGACGGGTCGAGCTACATCTCCGGCGCCGTGATCCCGGTCGACGGCGGCCTGGGTATGGGTCACTGAGAAGACACGGAGGAACACCACATGTCCGGACTGCTGGCCGGTAAGCGACTGCTGGTCACCGGCGTCATCACCGACGCCTCGATCGGCTTCTCGGTGGCGAAGCTCGCCCAGGAGAACGGCGCGCAGGTAGTGCTCACCGGCTACGGCCGGCTCTCCCTGGTCGAGCGGATCGCCAAGCGACTCCCCGAACCGGCCCCGGTGATCGAACTCGACGTCACCGACGCCGAGCAGCTCGCCGGCCTCGCCGGGAAGGTACGCGAGCACGTCGACGGGCTCGACGGGGTGGTGCACTCGATCGGGTTCGCCCCGCAGAGCTGCCTCGGCGGTGGGTTCCTCGACGCGCCGTGGGAGGACGTGGCGACGGCGTTGCAGGTGTCGACGTACTCGTACAAGTCCCTGGCCATGGCCGCGCTGCCGCTGATGTCCCCCGGCGGGTCCGTGGTCGGGTTGACCTTCGACGCCACCAAGGCCTGGCCGGTGTACGACTGGATGGGCGTGGCCAAGGCCGGCCTGGAGTCCGCCTCCCGCTACCTGGCCCTGCACCTCGGGCCGAAGGGCATCCGGAGCAACCTGGTCGCCGCCGGCCCGCTGCGGACCATCGCCGCGAAGTCGATCCCCGGCTTCGACCGGTTCGAGCAGGCCTGGACCGAGCGGTCCCCGCTGGGCTGGAACCTGACCGACGCCGAGCCGGCCGCCCGGGCCTGCCTGGCCCTGCTCTCGGACTGGTTCCCGGCCACCACCGGCGAGATCGTCCACGTCGACGGCGGATACCACGCCACCGGCGCCTGAGATGTAGGGAAGTGAGGGGTGTCGGCGGGCCGTCGGGGTGGGCGGGCCAGAATGGTGCCATGGCGTACGACGCGGTGGTGCTGGTCTCCTTCGGTGGCCCCGAACGGCCCGAGGACGTGATGCCGTTCCTGCAGAACGTGACCCGAGGGCGGGGGGTCCCGCCGGAGCGGCTCGCCGAGGTGGCCGAGCACTACCAGCACTTCGGTGGGGTGTCCCCGATCAACCAGCAGTGTCGGGACCTGCTCGCCGCGATCCGTGAGGACTTCGCCGAGCACGGTCTCGACCTGCCGGTGTACTGGGGCAACCGGAACTGGCATCCGATGCTCGCCGACACCGTGGCCCAGATGCGCGACGACGGGGTCCGGAGCGCCCTGGCCTTCGTCACCAGCGCGTACGGCGGGTACTCGTCGTGTCGGCAGTACCAGGAGGACGTCGTCGCCGCCCGAGCGGCGGTCGGCGCGGACGCGCCGGTCATCGACAAGCTGCGCCAGTTCTGGGACCACCCGGGTTTCGTCCAGCCGCACGCCGACGCGGTCCGGGCGGCGCTGACCCGGCTCGACCCGGCCCGCCGGGACACCACCCGGCTGGTGTTCACCGCCCACTCGATCCCCACCTCGATGGCGGCCAACGCCGGTCCGCACGGCGGCCGGTACGAGGCCCAGCTGCGGGAGACGGCCCGGTTGGTGGCCACCGAGGCCGCCCCGGACCTGCCGTACGACCTGGTGTGGCAGAGCCGTTCCGGCCCGGCGCACGTGCCGTGGCTGGAGCCGGACGTCAACGACCATCTGGCCGCCCTGGCCGCGGGGGGCGTCTCCTCGGTGGTGGTCAGCCCGATCGGGTTCGTCTCCGACCACCTGGAGGTGGTGTGGGACCTCGACACCGAGGCGCTGGAGACCGCCCGTCGGCTCGGCCTGGACTTTGTCCGCGCCGGCACCCCGCAGACCGATCCCCGGTTCGTGGCGATGATCCGGGAACTGGTCCAGGAGCGGATCGACCCGGACGGGGTGGGTCGGCGACGCCGCCTCGGTGAGCTGCCGATCTGGGACACCTGCCCGACGGTGTGCTGTGTGCCGGCCCGTCGACCCTCGCCTGCGGGGACGACGTCGCGGGGGGAGGGACGATGACCGAACGCAAGCCGGTCGAGAGTTGGCTGACCGACATGGACGGCGTGCTGGTGCACGAGGGGCAGCCGGTGCCGGGGGCACCGGAGTTCGTCAACCGGCTCCGCGCCTCCGGGAAGCCGTTCCTGGTGTTGACGAACAACTCCATCTACACCCCCCGGGATCTCTGCGCCCGGCTGGCCCGGATGGGGTTCGAGGTGCCGGAGCGGGCCATCTGGTCGTCGGCGTTGGCGACCGCGCAGTTCCTCGGCGACCAGCGGCCCGGCGGGACCGCGTACGTGATCGGGGAGGCCGGTCTCACCACCGCCATGCACGCCGTCGGCTACGTCCTCACCGACTTCGCCCCGGACTACGTGGTGCTGGGGGAGACCCGGACGTACAGCTTCGAGGCGATCACCAAGGCGATCCGGCTGATCAACGACGGGGCGCGGTTCATCTGCACCAACCCGGACGCGACAGGCCCCTCGGTGGAGGGTGCCCTGCCGGCGGCCGGTTCGGTGGCGGCGATGATCTCGAAGGCGACGGGGGTGGACCCGTACTTCGTGGGCAAGCCCAACCCGATGATGATGCGGTCGGCGTTGAACACCATCGACGCCCACTCGGAGAGCACCGCCATGATCGGTGACCGGATGGACACCGACATCCTGTGTGGTCTGGAGGCCGGGTTGGAGACGATCCTGGTGTTGACCGGGATCAGCTCCCGGACGGAGGCGGAGCGCTACCCGTACCGGCCGTCGCGGATCGTGAACTCGGTCGCCGACCTGATCGACGAGATCTGAGCCGTCGGCTCCGCACGGCGGTCCGGGCGGTCAGGGGCGCAGCGGGGCGTTGCAGGCGGCGACCAGGGCCTGCCGGCAGGCGGCGGTGAGGGGGCGCAGGGCCGCGTCGCGTAGCTGTGCCTCGTAGTTGTTGACCGCCCCGCCGGGTGCGGCGTGCCCGGCCAACGCCAGGACCCGGTCGAGGACGGCGGCGCGGGCGAAGAGCCGACGGGCGCGCGGGTCGAAGCCGGGGGGCAGGTCGGTGGTGCCGTCGGGGCGGCGCAGCGCGGCCAGCGCCCCGGCCAGTTCGGGTCGCCACTGGGCGACGTCCAGTCGGGTCAGGACGGCGGTGGTCTCGGCCAGCGCGGCGGCCAGTTCCGCTTCGGCCTCCGCCGCGCAGGGGGCGGAGAGGGCGGCGGCGGGGGTGTGCACGGGCAGCGGCCACACCCGCCACAGGACGGTCTCGAAGGTCATGCCCGAGCCGGAGGTGTGCGTGCGTACCTGCGGGATCAGTCCCAGCTCCCCGGCGACGACGGCCTCCCCGGCGAGCAGTGCGGTGCCGGTGAAGTCGCCGGGGCCGGGCAGTCCGCGTGGGTCGCCGGGCGCGGGCAGCACCAGCCGGATCTCGTCCGGGGAGAGCTTCGCCAGGGTGGGCAGCGCCTGGGAGAGCGGGACGTCGGTCCAGGTGCCGGGGGCGTCGGCGACGAGGTGCTCCTCGTCGCCGGCGATCGCGTCGGCGACGTCGTCGTAGGGCACCAGGCCGGCCCGCCACGCGCGTACCCAGGCCACGAACCGGCTGGACCGGCGCGGGGCAAGGGTGTCTGCGCCCGTTGCTGGGGTGGACATGCAGCAAAGGGTACGTGGTGAGCGCCGTCTGTGTCTCGACTGCGGTGAGCAGGTACCGGTCCACGGCACCTGCGTCGAATGTCCGACGTCGTAGGGTTTCTACGGGCTGCGCCGTCGGGTGGGCGGCGCGTCGTGGCCAGGTGGCCTCCGACGTCGGGTTACCGTGATCGACATGGGGCGGCGATACGGCGATGACGTGTTGGCGGGCGACTGGCGGCGACGCCGGACCACCCCGGAGGTCGACGCCGATCCGGATCTCGTGGTCGAGGACGCCGACTCCGGCTTCTGCGGGGCGGTGGTCGGGTTCGACTCCGGCGCCGTGGTCCTGGAGGACCGGCACGGCCGACGACGTAACTTCCCGCTGCTCCCGGCGGCCTTCCTGCTCGACGGCCGGCCGGTGACCCTGCGCCGACCGAAGGCCCCCGCGATCCCGGCCGCCCGGCGGCGGACCGCCTCCGGGTCGATCGCCGTGGACGGGGTACGGGCGCAGGTCGCCAAGGCCAGCCGGATCTGGGTCGAGGGGATCCACGACGCCGCACTGGTCGAGCGGATCTGGGGCGACGACCTGCGGATCGAGGGTGTGGTGGTGGAACCGCTGGACGGGATCGACGCCCTCGACGCCGAGGTGCGCGACTTCGCCCCCGGCCCGGCGCGGCGGCTCGGCGTCCTGGTCGACCACCTGGTCCCGGGCAGCAAGGAGAGCCGGATCGTGGCCCGGGTCGACTCGCCGTACGTCCTGGTCACCGGTCACCCGTACGTCGACGTGTGGCAGGCGGTGAAGCCGTCGGCGCTGGGTATCGCGGCGTGGCCGGTGGTGCCGCCGGGTCAGCCGTGGAAGGAGGGGGTCTGCGCGGCCCTCGGTGTCGCCGATCCGGCCACCATGTGGCGGCACGTCCTGTCCCGGGTGGACAGCTTCGCCGACGTGGAGACCCCTCTGATCAACGCGATGGAGCGCCTGATCGACTTCGTCACGGAACCCGCCGAACCCGCCGACCACGAGGGCTGAGCCCGGCGGCGACCGATCCGAGCCCCTCACCCCGCCCGGCCCCTCACCCGCCCCGGCCCCACTCGGTCAGGGCGCCTCACCTGGTCAGGGCGCCTCCTCCGGGGTGCGGGTGAAGACGAAGGTGCCGATGTCCAGGGCCTCGGCCCGTCCGTCGGGGTCCCGCAGCACCGTCAGGATCTCCCCGTGCTGTTCCCCGGAGTGGCCCCGCCAGCGGTCCGGCCCCTCCCGGGTGAACCGCAGGTCCGCCGCCCCGACCGGTCCGGCCAGCAGCTCCTCACCGGTGGCCCGGACCTCGTACTCGATCCCCATCCACCACCAGCGGCCGGTCAGCTCGGCCGACTCGGGGCGGGGCGGGGCGGTGGCCGGCAGCCAGGGGGCGACCGGGGTGGGCTCGGCCTCCAGGACGTCGGTCAGCACCGTCCGGGACAGGCCCCTGAGGGTGGTGCCCCGCAGCCCGTACGAGTTGGCGAAGGCGATCACCCCGGTCCGGGTGGGCCGGTGCACCATCAGGTGGGCCACGTACCCGGGCATCGAGCCGCCGTGCCCCGCGTACACCCGGTCGCCCTGCCGGTACAGCTCGATGCCGAGGCCGTGGCCCCCGGTCCAGGAGTCCGGGTCCTTGAGGGCCACCGGGTTGCACATCTCGGTGACGGTGGCGGGGGCGAGGACGCCGGGCACCGGGTCGGCGAGGAAGGCCGCCCACCGGGCCAGGTCCGTGGCGGTGGACCAGAGCTGTCCGGCGGGGGCCATCGCCCCGGTGTCGGTACGGGGCTCCTCCCGCACCGTGTCGTGCCAGGGGTGCACCACGTATCCCGGGGCGTACGGCTCCTCGGGGTGGTAGGTGGTGCGGGTCATGGCCAGCGGGTCCAGGATCCGTTCCTGCAGCACTGTGGCCCAGCCGGTGCCCCGGTTCCGTTCCAGGACCGCCCCGAGCAGCGCGTACGCGAGGTTGGAGTAGTGGTACGCGTGGTGCGGGGGATAAGCGGTCTTGTCGGGGGTGAGCCCGGCCAGGAGGGTGTCCAGGTCGCGGCCGGCGGTGCGTTCCCACCACGGTCCGTCCGGTTCCCGCTGCAGGCCGCTGGCGTGTCCGAGGAGCTGGCGGAGGGTGAGTTCGCCCACCGGGGTGCCGGGCAGGTGCTGTTCCAGCCGGTCGGCGAGGTCCAGTCGACCGGCGTCCCGTTCCGCCATGATCAGCACTGCGGTCATGGTCTTGGTGATCGACCCGAGTCGGTACTGGAGGTCGGCGTCGGGGCGGGGGTGTTCCCCGGCGCCGGACAGGTGGGCCAGGGCGCCGTCCCGGACGACGCCGAGCAGCAGCGAGGGTGCCCGGCCGGTGGCCTGCGCGGTGGTGACCAGGGTGTCCACCCGGCGGGCGGTGTCGGACGTCAGCGACACGGCGAATCCTCCTCGTTGCGCGGCCGGTTCGGGGTACGCCGAAGCGGCCCGGCGGGTCCGGTGACGGCGTTCCCTGATCATGACACTCGGCGGTGCGAGCGCGGACGTGTCACGATTCAGGGGTGGACGCCGTGCTGTGGATCGTGCTGGGAGTCGTGTTGGCGGTGGCCGAGATCTTCTCGGCCACGCTCTTCTTGATCATGTTTTCGGTCGGTGCGTTCGCTGCGGCCGGGGCTGCGGCGCTCGGTGCGCCGGTGGCGGTGCAGGCGGTGGTGTTCGCGGTGGTCTCCGCGCTGACCACCCTCCTGGCCCGGCCGACGATCCAGCGGCACCGGCGCAGTGCGCGGGAGACCGGTGATCAGCCCTTCGGTGTGGAGGCCCTAGAGGGGTCCGACGCGCTCGTCCTCGAGCAGGTCGACGTCGACCGTGGCATGATCAAGATCGACGGCGAGTTGTGGAGCGCCCGCTCCTACGACGCCACCCAGGTCTTCGCGCCCGGTGAACGGGTGCAGGTGATCAAGGTTCAGGGTGCCACCGCCCTGGTGTGGCGGGACGACATCACGCCCGGAAGGCAGCTGCCGGAGGCGGAGGGGTGAGCCGATGGAGATCCTCCTGACGGTGGTCGCGGTGGGCCTGGTCGGTGCCGTCGTCCTGTTCTCCGCCGTGCAGCGGGTCCCACCGGGCTCACCGTGACGACGCCGCGCAGCGTGATCGGCGCCCTGGACCTCCGGTCGGCCCTGGCCAGCCGGGGGGAGATCTCCCGGCAGCTCTTCGGGGTCCTGGCACAGGCGGCGGGATCACAGTGACCCGCGCCGACGTTGTAGCTGTCGAACCACCACCCACGATGACGACTCAGGGTGACACCGGGACGGGCGGGGAGTTCGCCTCCCCCACCGGAGTGCCCCAACGGAAAGGTGAGTGAATGGAAGTCATTATCCCGGTCCTACTGATCGCGTTCGCGCTGATCGGGGTGATCACGCTGGCGAAGTCGGTGCGGATCGTCCCGCAGCAGCGGCAGGACGTGGTGGAGCGGCTGGGCCGGTACAAGCGCACCCTCAACCCCGGGCTGAACATCCTGGTGCCCTTCGTCGACGCGGTGCGTACCAAGGTCGACATGCGCGAGCAGGTGGTGAGCTTCCCGCCGCAGCCGGTGATCACCTCCGACAACCTGGTCGTCTCGATCGACACCGTCCTCTACTTCAAGGTGGTCGACTCGGTCCGGGCGACCTACGAGATCTCCAACTTCCTCCAGGCCATCGAGCAGCTCACCGTCACCACCCTGCGGAACGTGATCGGTTCGCTGGACCTGGAGCGGGCGCTGACCAGCCGGGAGGAGATCAACCGGCACCTCTCCGGTGTGCTCGACGAGACCACCGGACGGTGGGGCATCAAGGTGACCCGGGTCGAGATCAAGGCGATCGAGCCGCCCCCGAGCATCCGCGACTCGATGGAGAAGCAGATGCGCGCCGAGCGGGACCGCCGCGCCGCGATCCTCAACGCGGAGGGGCACAAGCAGTCGCAGATCCTCTCCGCCGAGGGTGAGAAGCAGGCCGCCGTGCTGCGGGCCGACGGTGACCGGCAGGCCCGGATCCTGCAGGCCGAGGGTCAGGCCAAGGCCGTGCGGACCGTCTTCGACGCGATCCACAAGGCCAACCCGAGCCAGAAGGTGCTGGCCTACCAGTACCTCCAGGCTCTGCCGCAGATCGCCAACGGCACCGCCAACAAGGTCTGGATCGTGCCGACCGAGCTGACCCGGGCCCTGGAGGGCATGGGTGGCGCGCTCGGCGGGCTCAGCCAGATGGTCGGCGACGCGCCGACCAAGGAGGCCTCGCAGACCGCGAGCGAGGTCGAGCGGGAGGCCGCCGAGGCCGCCGAGGCCGCCGCAGCGGCGGCCCAGGAGATCCACAACGAGGTACGGGTCGCCGAGGCGCAGGCCTCCGGTGGCAAGAACACCCCGCAGGGGCTGCCGGCCCCCGAGCCGGTCTCGGCGCAGAGCCTGGTCGGCGACCCGGGTCTGACCCAGGACCTGGGTGGTATGGTCCACGACCCGGCCCACCAGCAGTACGAGCAGCACCAGCAACACCAGCAGTACGACCAGCACGACCAGCAGCAGTACGACCAGCACCAGCAGCAGCGGCACCCACGTCGCTGACCGCATCCGTCCCACCTCGGGGCAAATGCGAGAAACACTCATCTGGCGCCCCGGTGCCTGCCACGATCGGTCTGAGAAGGCGGATTGGTGAGCGGGCGTCGGGGCGCCGGTGCGTCGGCGTACCGCACGGTGAGTGAGGTGACGCATGAAGGATCCGGCGAACAGGCTGCACTCGTCGTCCCGGGGCGGCGCGCACGACCCGGTCGGCCCCCTGGGCACCCGGCGTACCGGAGGTGGGTTCGGGGTCCTGCCGTTCCTCGTCGAACCCACCCCGACCTTCCCGGCCACCGACGCCACCTGGGCGTGGTCGCTGCGCCGGTTCGCCCGCGCCGCCGTGTGGCTGCTGCCCGCGTACGCGATCCTCTACGGTCTCGTCGCCTGGGCCAGTGACGGCGGAGTCGGCAACGACCCCTACCCGGCCGACGGTCGACCGCTGTACCTGATCGGCTGGGTGGCCGCCGTCTGGCTCGGGCTGCTCGCCCTGCTGGCCCTGGCCGGACTGCTGGTCGCCACCCGCAGTCGCCGGACCGCCGCCGCCGGACTCCTGGTCGGCCTCGCCGGTACGGTCCTGATGCTGCCCTTCGCCGGGCTCGCCGAGCAGACCCCGGTCTTCGGCACCACCGCCCGGTCGTTGGTCCTGGTCGGGGCCGCCTGCTACAGCGTCGGCTGGTTCCTTACCGGCTGGGCGGTCGCCCGGTCCGGCGCGTTCAGCTACGGCGACGGGATCCTGCTGATGATCGCCGCCCCGCTGCTCGGCCTCGGCGGTGCGCTCGTCGGACCGTTGCAGACCTTCGGCGCACTCTTCGTCCTGATCGCCGGAATCGGCATCGGATACCGGTCCGGGCGATTGGTCCCGGCCGCCATCGCCCGCGACGCGGCCACCGCCAGCGTCCCCACCACACCGCCCGCCGCGTGAAGCGTTCGCGCAGGTGGGGTGAGGTGGACGACACATCGGGCCCGAGGGTGGTCGGCCAGCCGATTTCGTGGCAATGCTGGACCATGCCGTCATCCCGGACGCACTCCTCCCGGTCGCCGCTGTCCCGCCTGTTCACCGCCCTGCTCGCCGGTGTGCTCGTCGGACTCGTCGTCGCGGCCGTCGCGCTCCCGGGCAACCTGGTGTTCGGGTTCGCCGCCCGGTCGGCGCTCGGGGCGTACCAGGACCTGCCCGACGTGCTCGCCACCCCGGCCACCCCACAGCGGTCGTACCTCTACGCCAGCGACGGCACCACCCTCATCACCACCTTCTACGACGTCAACCGCACCGACGTGCCGCTGACCGAGATCGCGCCGGTGATGCGGCAGGCGATCGTGGCCGCCGAGGACCGCCGGTTCTACGACCACGGCGGGGTCGACCTGCGGGGGATGGCCCGCGCCCTGGTCTCCAACGTCACCGACGGCACCACCCAGGGCGGCTCCACCCTGACCATGCAGTACGTCCGCAACGTGCTCAAGAACGACCCCAACCTCACCGCCGAGGAGCGGCGGGCCGCCACCGAGCAGACCGTCGGACGCAAGATCCAGGAGATCCGGTACGCCACCTCGCTGGAACGGGAACTCGGCAAGGACGAGATCCTCAACCGCTACCTCAACATCGCGTACTTCGGCTCCGGGGCGTACGGCGTCGCCGCCGCCAGCGAGCGCTACTTCGGCAAGCCCCCGGCCGACCTGACCCTCGCCGAGGCGGCCCTGCTGGCCGGGCTGGTCCAGTCGCCGGAGGCGTACAGCCCGATCGACGGCGACCCCGAGGCCGCGCTGGCCCGCCGGGCGTACGTCCTCGACTCGATGGCCGCCACCGGCGTGATCACCGCCGAGGAGGCCGCACAGGCCACGGCCGAGGAGCTGAAGCTCGACCCGACCGGTCAGCCCAACGGGTGCACCGCCGCACCGGACGGCGACGACACCGGGTGGGGATTCTTCTGCGACTACCTGCGGCAGTGGTGGCTGACCCAACCGGCCTTCGGTGACACCGCCGAGGAGCGGGACCAGGCGCTGCGCCGGGGCGGGTACACCGTCGTCACGACCCTCGACCCGGACGTCCAGGCCACCGCCCAGCAGCAGGCCACCTCCGTCTACGACTACGACAACGAGCGCGCCCTGCCGATCGCGGCCGTCGAACCGGGCACCGGCAAGGTCCTCGCCATGGCCGTGAACCGGCACTACAGCGTCGACGCCAACCCGAACGGGCAGGCCAACCACCCCAACACCGTCAACCAGCTGGTGGCCGGTGGGGGCGGCGTCGAGGGATACCAGGCCGGATCCACGTTCAAGCTCTTCACCATGCTCGCCGCGCTGGAGAACGGCCGTACCCTCTCCACCGGTTTCGACGCACCCACCCGGCTGCCCACCCGCTACCCGGCCGACTCCGGCGACGCCACCTGCGACGGCCGGTGGTGCCCGGCGAACGCCAACCCCGCCTGGATGGACGGGTACCGGATGATGTGGGACGGCTTCGGCCGCTCGGTCAACACCTACTTCGTCTGGCTCGCCGAGCAGGTCGGGCAGGACAAGGTGGTGGAGATGGCCCAGCGACTGGGCATCACCTTCCGCTCCGGCGCCGACGCGGACTTCGCCGAGAACAACGCGGCCGACTGGGGCTCCTTCACCCTCGGCGTGGCCGCCACCACCCCGCTGGACCTCGCCAACGCCTACGCCACAGTCGCCGCCGAGGGCGTCCACTGCGCGCCGACCCCCGTCGAGTCGGTCACCACCCCGGACGGCACCCGCCTGCCCGTCGGTGACCCGTCCTGCGAGCGGGTCCTCGACGCCGACGTGGCCCGGGCCGCCACCGACGCCGCCCGCTGCCCGGTCGGCCAGCAGTCCGCCTTCGGCCAGTGCAACGGTGGTACGGCCACCGCCGTCAACAGCCTCCTCGACGGCCGTCCGACGGCCGGTAAGACCGGCAGCTCGGAGCGGGCCGCCACGGAGAGCTTCGTCGGGTTCACCCCGCAGGTGGCGGTGGCCGGCATCGCCGCCAACCCGGACGACCCCACCGACTCGGTCGGCGCCGCCGTCCAGGCCCGGGTCATCTCGGGCGTCGCCCGGGTCATCGCCACCGCGGTCGACGGTGAGGAGGTCGCGCAGTTCACCGCCCCGAGCCGGGACCTGGTCGGGATCCCGACGCGCCCGTCCCCGCGTCCGGCCCCTCGCCCCGGGCCGGAGTCGACTGACGAGTCACCGACCCAGCGCGCCGACATCATGCGCTGGCTCCAGGGCCGCCGAGGCTGACCAGATCTCGGGACGGATCGAACCGGACCGGGCGGGCCGCCGTCAACAGACGGCGACCCTGTCTGGAGGACGATGTGACCGACCCGTGGCAAACCGGCCAGCCCTATCCGGAACTCGATCTAACCATCGAGGAACTCGACTCGGGTGTGCCCGCGCTGACATGGGAGGAGGCCCAGTGGGTTTGGGAGAGCATGAACCTCGGCCCGGGCGTCGTGCATCCGGCTCAACCGGTCCTGGACCTCGCGACCACCGAACAACCCGGGCCGGCGGTCGCTGGGCTGTTGTCAATGGCGCAGGGTCACGAAGAAGGTTTCCTGGCTGCTCTCAGCTCCGAGGATGACAGAGATCGATCTCGCTACACCGCCATGCTCGAGCACCTCCGGGCGGGCCGGCTTCGGACGAGGAAAGACATTCCGCATTCAGAGTTGAATCTGGTGCAGAACTGGCGCTCCAACGGTGTGCCGGTGCGAGCGATCGAGACGTGTCCGGAGTTGTACCGCGAGCTGGACCAGGAATTCCCCGGGGAGTTCAGGCCGTCACAGGCCTGGCTTGAGAAGGACCGGAGCCAGGCGGCGGAACTGCGCAGTTTCGCCCAAGATCGCTTGCAGGGGGGTCCGCACGGGCGTGTGCAGCGGTGGCTGGGACGTCTTGGGAGGGGCGAAGTAGCAGCCCTGGGAGACGAGCAGTTCAAGGTGTTCTACGAATATCCCTTCCTGAGGAAACACCTCAAGCCCGGGTCGATGAACGCGCACAGATTCGCTGTGTTCAGTCGGGCGTGGGAGGAATCAGCCCAGACATCGCGACAAGCGCCTGCCCAGAGCCTGGAACAGTGGCCGGTGGCCGGTCAGGTGCAGTGGCCGGCGGCGACGTACCAGGCCGCAGCCCTGCAAGGGCCGCCGGCGGGCGGCCCGGCAGGCAATCCACCGGCCGGCGCTGCGGTCACACGGTACGGCGATCGTCCACGTGCACCGTACGGCGGTCCTCCGGGTCCGCTCCCGAGTCACCCGGGCGGGCGTCCGCAGAGCCGGGGATGACCATAGCCACCGCGGTCGACGGTGAGGAGGTCGCGCAGTTCACCGCTCCGAGCCGGGACCTGGTCGGGATCCCGACGCGCCCGTCCCCTCGCCCGAATCCCGGGCCGGAGTCGACTGACGAGTCACAGACCCAGCGCGCCGACATCCTGCGCCGGCTCCAGGGCCGTCGGGGCTGACCCACGCCGGGGATGGAATCGAACCGAACGGGGATGGCCGCCGTCGTACCGGGCTGGATCCAGTTTGGAGGACGACATGACCAACCCCTGGAGCAGTCAGCCGCTGCCTGACGCCGAGACGGATGCGGCCACGGCCGCCGAGGAACTCACCGCGTACTTGGCCGCGATGACCGAGGAGGAACGCCGAACTGCCATTTCCGACGCCTTCCGGTCAACGTTCGGGACCTCGTTCCCAGACCCGCAGGAGACCCGGCGGCCCACGAACCCCACCCATCTGCGGCCCGCACCGACGAGGTACCTCCCTCCTGATCCGGAGGAACAGGACAAGGAACTCGCCTGGCAGTTGAGGGAATACGCGGCAGGCATGTTGAGTTCGGAGGAAACCTTCGCGGTGGAAACCAGGCTGGCCGACATGTGGCAGGGCAAGGACCTTTCCATGGGGCGCCACCAGTTCGCGGCGCTGTACGACAACCCTTCCCTGCGACTCAACCTCAGACCTGGAACGGCCAACGCGCAGAGTTACGCTGCCTACAAGCGGGATCGTGAGCCCTGGGGGACGGGTGGAGGGCCGGAACCCGGTGCGATGTCACTGTCGGGGCCATCGAGGCAACCGCTTGCCGCCGACGACTGGAACAGGGCAGGGCCGTCAGGCACATCGTCGGTTGTCTCCGCAGCAGCGTTTCAGCGTGCAGATCGTTTCGGAACGCAGGAGCCGTCGGCGGGCCACTCACAGGGTCGAGAGCACTATCTGCAGTACGTACAGGACATATCAAGAGGGAAGATAGCTCGCCATCCTGACGGGACTACCCGTCCGAACGGAGCACCGGTTTTCAAAGCCGCGGTAGTGGAGGGCTGGTTGTCGGACGGTCTGCCGCAGAGTGTGGCCGACATCTGCCCCGAGCTTCCTGCCGCGCTGGGAAAGCTGGCACCCGAGCGGTTCAGAATCGCTCCGGAACAGATTTCACCCGACCGATCGATGGGTTCTGTCGCGCCGCAGGAGTTCGTCGGATACGGGCAGGTGCCAGGAAATGTCGGGTACGGGCACCTGCCCGGAGGGCAGTGGCCGGCAGCGACGCCCCAGTACGCAGCCCAACAGATCCCGTGGGCGGGTTACGACACCAGCGGTCCGACGGGCCAGCCGTACGGCAACCCCCGGACGCAGATGCCGCAACCCCCCTACCACCAGCGTCCGGAGCGTCCGAGAAGCCCCTGACGCTGCCGGCCGCCCCGGTGCCCCGGCGCGATTGAGCGCCGGGGCACCTCGGGAACGGACGGTCCCGCCGGGGCATTTCAGGAACGGATGGTGCCGCCGGTCGCGTCGATGAAGGAACCGGTGATCCAGCGGGCGTCGTCGGAGACCACGAAGGCGACGATGTCGGCGATGTCGGCCGGCTGACCGACCCGGTTGAACATCGACCCGGCAGCCATCTGCTGAACCGCCTCCGGGTACTGGAACACCGGGTCACCGTTGTCGACCACCGCCGGAGCGACGGTGTTGACGGTGATTCCCCGCGCCGCCAGGATGGGCGCCATGTGCCGGGTGACCTGCTCCAGGGCCGCTTTGCTCATCGCGTACGCGATCTGCTGGGGGTAGGTGGTCCGGGTGATCGCCGAGGAGATGTTGACGACCCGACCGTTGTCGGCGAGCAGCCGTAGCCCGTCCCGGATCAGGAAGAACGGTGCCTTGGCGTTGACGGCGTAGCAGCCGTCCAGGATCTCGTCGGTGACGTGCTCCGGGTCCTCACCGGCAAAGTTGGCGAACCCGACGTCCGCCGCGTTGTTCACCAGGATGTCCAGACTGCCGCTGCCCGTCGCTGCCCGCAGACCCGCCTCGGTGTCGGTGAGCAGCTTCTCCACCGCCCCCGGCGTCCCCAGTTGGGCCTGGACCGTGAAGGCACGACCGCCGGCCTCCTCGACGAGGGCGACCGTCTCCTTCGCCGCGCCCTCGTTCGACGAGTAGTTCACCGCCACGAGGGCACCGTCGGCGGCGAGCCGCCGGGCGATCGCCCGGCCGATACCCCGGCTGGCCCCGGTGACAAGTGCTGTCTTGTTCTCAAGTCTGCGCATGGGAAGCCTCCGAATCGGCGTACCTGCCACCGGTGGGAGCCGGGAGCAGGCCCCTCATCCTTGATGCGGCCGGGCAGCACAGAAGGGGATGTTCAACGTGGAGTGGGCACGCGAGGATCACCGGCCGACCCCGTCGGAGCGGCAAGATCCAAACGGCTGGGTGCCAGGCTAGCGGCTGACCGCTCGATAGGGAACCGCCGAGTTGTCGCAGTTGGACAGTAGTCTCGCGGCCTCCGGCGAACGTCAGCCGACGGGGACGTCGAGGCCGTAGTGGTTCCACCACTGCCGCTGCCGGTGCTTGCGGACGACCCCAGCGGTACGCGTGAGCAAGAGGTAGTTGCCGTCCTGGACGAGTGCGGCGTCCTCGCGGCGACCGGCCAGCACGCGACCGACGGTCGCCACCATGTTCGGGATGCCCTTGTCGACGAGTCCATCGGTACGCATGTCGAAGTCGACGTTCACGTAGGTGTCGAGTTCCCACTCCCAAGGCGATTCGTTGTCACCCTCGGCATAGTAGTAGCCATCGGTGCCGGAGTAGACACTGAGGAGGTAGCCGCGCTGGTCATACAGGCGGGCAGTGAGAAGTGTGTCTCCAGCTTTGGGCGTGGGCCGCTCGGCTGGGCTGATGGCTGTGACAGCAGCAATCTCATGCAGTGGTGGCTCACCAGCCAGAGCCAGTCGGAACTCCACACTCATCGTGCCGTCTCCCTCAGTCTCGCCGAGCGATCTCGTGGATCGTACCGCTGCGTGTTACGACTATGACTTCCTTCAGCCCATCGATGGGCCACTGGTCGAATTGACGTTGTAGCGCTGTCGGGTCGCCCTGCCAGTCCTTGAGGTTGATGACCACCCGCTCGGTCTGCCGCTTGTCGACCTTGTTGCGGACCTGGCTCCATACGTTCCGTACGGGTATTCGAGTGCTGGGGGAGTAGCAGTCAAAGACGTGTCCTTCAATGAGGTAGTCGGGCTCCTTCTCACCAGCGCCAGAGTCACCGGTGTGCCTGCGGGCACTGCCGATCTCCGTCGAGGACGGGTTCTGGTGGACTTGGTAGCCCTTGTCGGCCAGAACGTCCGCACAGTCGTTCTCCAACTCCAACGAGCGCCTGGTGCTGTCGTCCGCGTTCGGGGCGATTCGAGTTCGGGGTCCGGTCGGCCTACCGCCTTGAAAACCAGTGGGACGCCTGCTCCATGAAGGGATGGTCTCAGGGTTGGTGGAGGTGCTATCGGTCGGAGTCGAAGCATTGTCGGTGTCGGTGCCGGGACGAGGGCTGACAGGGTTGTGCTCACCAGCCCCTGGCATTTCTTCCGGTGATCCGAGTCGACGTACCTCATGGATCGCTACCTCGACTGCCAGTTGGGTGCCGGTTGATCGTCGGACGACGAGAATCAGAACCTGCTTGACGCCGTCGAGCGCTTCGAGAAGCGGTCCGGGTTGACCACCTTGCAGGGCTATGGTGACCAGGCGTTGGACGTCGGTGAGCTGTGTGATCGCGGCCCTGGCGACCTGACGCGTCGCGGTCATCCCCTCGTAGACCGCGGCCAGCCCGGCGATGGTCTCCTCCGGGGTGGGGGAATGAGGTACGGCTACGACGGCTGTGGTGGCCGCACCGATTGCGGTGGACAGCATGGCGAGGCCACCCTGGACCGTGGCTATGGCGGCGCGGGCACGCCCGATGCTGACAGCGACTGTGGTGAAGCCCGTCGCGGCTGCTCGTAGGGTGATCTCCTGGGCTTGGTGATCGGCGGTAGCAGCCAGGGTCTGCGCCCGTTCGACGCCGTTCGACAAGGTCCGGATCTCGCTGACGATCTCCTCGATGCTCGCCACGTACCGGACACCTCCTGAGAGAGGGGACGATCGAGATTGCACATCACAAGAACCAGGAGGGGAGGTTCAGAAGGACACCGAGAGCATGCAGCCGTCAGGCGACGTGACGATGTCGAGTGGCACACCCGGCCGCCCGCGCGATGTGCCGCGTACGACGTTGTACCTGCCACCCTCCCGGCGCCCGAAGTAGGTGCCGCGTCGCTGCTCAGCCGCCAATGGGTTGTCGGCGGCCAGGAGTTCCTCGGCGACGCCGGTTCGGACTTCGAGCATCCGATCACCGAGGGGGATCCGGGTCGTCTCGCATCGGAAGGCTGTGCCGTCGGCATTGACGACTTCCAACTCACTGATGGTTGACTGCACCTGGCGACGGAGTTCCCAGACCATTCCAGGAGCAACGGGAACCCCGGCGAAGGACAGCAACCGGGCTTGGTCCAGGTCGATGGCCCGGTCTCTGACAGCCCGGCTCTCTACGGCGGCCTCGTACCCCGCCGGGTGCTGCTGGGTAGTGAACGGATGCCGTTCTGCCCGAATTCCTGCGGACTCCTCTGCCGCCAGCAACTCGCTGGCCCGCCAGCGCAGGGACGGATCCTGCTCCGCGGTCTCCACGGCGAGTGCCTTGAGGTGCCCGCCGGCCAGCGTGACCCCGATGACGATGCGCCGCATCGTGACACCCTTGATCTGCTTCGGCACCGACACCTGCTGGATGCCTCGGCACAGCTGCTTGACACTTTGCGTGCGCCTACCACTGGTGCCCTTGACCTCTACCACAAGGACGTCACGGAGCTTCCCGGCCTCGGTGCCGTACCAGAAGTAGTCGGGCCGGTGCGTACCCAGGCCGCCAACCTCGGTTCCCAACATCCAGTCGTAGCTGACCGCGTCGGCATCCACCACCTGCGCCGGCCGGTCGAGGATCACCTGCTCGACCAGGTCGGTCGCCACCGCGATGCCGAACTGCTCGGAGAAGAGCGTGCGTTGGTGGCTCCTGACCTGCTCGGTGAGGGCAGACAGCCGCAGGTCAGGGCGATTCTCCGCGAAGGCCCAGAGGTACCGGATGATCGCCCATCTGCTGGCCGTCCGTAGGGCGGCGAGCCCGGGTAGACCACCGGCCCCCGGAATGGCCAAGCCGGGTAGAGCGCTGGTGGTCTTTCCCAGACCGAGGAGCAGTTCGAGCGGTCTGACATTGTTCCGGACCTGGAGTTCCGCAAGTTCAGGAACAGGGCGAACGTCGATGTCAAGATCTTTTGACTTGAGCATTTGTCTTACCTGGTCGGCCAGCTTCCAGCTCGACTCGACGGGGTATTGACCAGGTGCAGCGAGAGCCGTCGGCGGCGACGAGAGAAATGCAGAGAGCACGCGGCGATCGTGCCACTCGTCTCTCCTTCTGCACAGTCACTTTCTGGCCGTCCAGTCCTTCGCTTACCCCGGCTGGGCATGCAGGTTGCCTGCTGCTGGTGTCGCTTAAGGCGGGACGGACGAAGGGCGCTCCGTGTTCGGATCTCGTCGGCGGGGGGCGGTAGAGTCTCGGCCGTGACGACGACCATGACGGTGACGGTGCATGACGTCATCAGGGCGATCCGGGATCTCTCGCCGAACAACCGGGAGCGCGGGACCCGCTTCGAGGAGCTGATGCTCCAGTACCTGAGCACCGACCCGCAGTGGACCGAGCAGTTCAGCCGGGTGTGGATGTGGGCGGACTGGCCGGGCGCGGCCGACGACAAGCGGGACACCGGTATCGACCTCGTCGCGCAGGATCGAGAGACCGGCGGCTACTGCGCCGTGCAGTGCAAGTTCTACGAACCGCGACACACGGTAGAAAAGGCAGACATCGACTCCTTTTTCACCGCCTCCGGCAAGGGTGGGTTCACCCGCCGCCTGATCATCTCGACGACCGACAGGTGGAACGTCCACGCCGAGGCGGCGCTAGCCGACCAGCAGGTGCCGGTCACCCGGGTCGGGCTCGTGGAGATCGCGCAGAGCCCGGTGGAGTGGTACATGCCCACCTCGGGCCACCAGGTCGAGATGACGCTCCGGGAGAAGAAGTCACCGCGCAAGCACCAGTATCAAGCGATCGACGACGTCTTTGCCGGCTTGGCCGAGCACGACCGAGGCAAACTCATCATGGCGTGCGGGACCGGCAAGACGTTCACCAGCCTGAAGATCGCCGAACGGCTGCAAGCCGAGCGCGCCAAGGCTGGCAAGGGCGAACATACGAACGTGCTGTTCCTCGTCCCGTCCATCGCGCTGCTGTCGCAGAGCCTGCGGGAGTGGTCGTACGAGGCCGAGCTGCCGCTGAGGGCGTTCGCGGTCTGCTCGGACTCCAAGGTCGGTAAGCAGCGGGCCGCCCTGGGCGACGACAACGACATGGCCACGTACGACCTGGCTCTGCCGGCCACCACCAACCCGGACCGCCTGGTCGAGCAGATGGCCGGTGTCGCCGCCGAGCCGGGGCTGACTGTCGTCTTCTCCACCTACCAGTCCATCGCGACCGTGTCGGCGGCCCAACAGAAGGGTCTGCCCCGCTTCGACCTGATCCTCTGCGACGAGGCCCACCGCACCACCGGTGTGACCCTCGCCGGCCATGACGAGTCGGCGTTCGTCCGCGTCCACGACGACAGCTACCTCGGTGGGGACCGTCGTGTCTACATGACGGCGACGCCTCGGATCTACAACGAGGACACCAAATCCGAGGCGCGCAACGCGGATGCGCTACTGGCTTCGATGGACGACGAGACGACGTACGGGCCGCAGTTTCACCGGCTCGGGTTCGGCCGGGCTGTCGAGCAGGGCCTGCTCACCGACTACAAGGTGCTCATCCTCACCGTCGACGAGGGGCGGGTTGCCAAGACGTTGCAGCAGGGCCTCTCGGGTGGGGAAGGCGAGCTGAGGCTCGACGACGCGGCGAAGATCATCGGCTGCTGGAACGCGATGGCGAAGCGCACCGGTACTTTTGCGGACGGCTCTGGTTTCGCCGAGGGCGAGGCACCGATGAAGCGGGCGGTGGCCTTCGCCCGCTCGATCGCCGACTCCAAGGCGATCGCCAGCCGATTCAACGAGGTGGTCGACGCCTACGACGACGCCGACGACGAGGTGCTGCGCTGCGAGGTCGAGCACGTCGACGGCACGTACAACATGCTCCAGCGCAACAAGCTGTTGGACTGGCTGAAGCAGGACGCCGGCCCGGCCAACGCCCGAATCCTGTCGAACGCGCGCTGCCTCTCCGAGGGCGTGGACGTGCCGGGCCTGGACGCCGTGCTCTTCCTGCACCCTCGCAACTCGGTGGTGGACGTCGTCCAGTCCGTCGGGCGGGTGATGCGCCTCGCCCCGGGCAAGAACTACGGCTACATCATCCTGCCGGTCGCCATCCCGGCTGGCATGGCACCGGAGAAGGCGCTCGCCGACAACAAGCGTTTTAAGACGGTCTGGCAGGTCCTTCAGGCGCTCCGCTCCCACGATGACCGGTTCAACGCCACCGTCAACCAGATCGAGCTGAACAAGAACAAGCCGGACAACAAGATCGGCATCGGCAGCGTCGGCCCCGGTGACGAGGCGATCGGCGACCGGGACGGGTCGAGTACGTCGGCCAGCGCCGAGGCGGCGAAGGAGAAGGAAGCCCAGAGCGCCAAGAACATCCAGGAAGCGCTTTTCTCTGTCACGGACTGGCGGGACGCCATCTATGCCCGGATCGTCGACAAGGTCGGCAAGCGGCAGTACTGGGAGGACTGGGCTCGGGACATCGCCCAGATCGCAGACCGGCACGTCACCCGGATCAAGGCTGCCCTGACCCTGCCCGAGAAGCGCAGCGCCTTCGAGGAGTTCGTCGGCGAGCTGCGGGCCAACCTCAACCCCGGTGTCACCGAGGGCGACGCCATCGACATGCTGGCCCAGCACATCGTTACCAAACCGGTCTTCGACGCGTTGTTCAAGGACTACGGCTTCGCCGAGCACAATCCGGTCTCCAAGGCCATGCAGCGGATGCTCGACATCCTCGACGACCAGGGGCTCGACGCCGAAAGCAAGAAGCTCGACGAGTTCTACGACTCCGTGCGGGTGCGCGCTGAGGGGATCGACAACCACGAGGGCCGGCAACGGGTCATCGTCGAGCTGTACGACAAGTTCTTCAAGACCGCCCTCCCGAAGACCGCCGACGCTTTGGGCATCGTCTACACCCCCGTCGAGGTTGTCGACTTCATCATCCGTGCCACCGAGCAGGCGCTGAACAAGCATCTTGGCCGCTCGCTGTCGGACGAGGGCGTCCAGATCATCGACCCGTTCGTCGGCACCGGCACCTTCCCGGTCCGTCTCCTACAGTCCGGCTACATCAAGCCAGAAGACCTGCTCCGCAAGTACACGAGCGAGCTGCATGCCAACGAGATCGTGCTGCTCGCCTACTACATCGCCGCCGTCAACATCGAAGCGGCCTTCCACGACCTGGCCGGCGGCGAGTACCGCCCCTTCGAGGGCATCGTCCTCACCGACACCTTCCAACTCGCCGAGGGCACCGCCAAACTCGACGGAATGGACGTCCTCGAAGGCAACAGCGAACGCGCCAAGAAACAACAGAAACAAAATGTTACCGTCGTCATCGGAAACCCTCCCTATTCCGTCGGTCAGGACAGCCAAAACGACAACAACCAGAACCTGAAGTACGAAGTGCTCGACGGCCGGATCAGAGATTCGTATGCCGCGCTGTCGACGGCCAAGAACAAGAACTCGCTCTACGATTCCTACGTCCGCGCCATCCGTTGGGCATCGGACCGGATCGAGGACGAGGGGGTCGTGGCGTTCGTCTCGAACGGCGGGTATATCGACGGAAACACGGCCGACGGGCTACGTAAGTCGTTGACCAGCGAGTTCGACGCCGTCTACTGCTACAACCTGCGGGGAAACCAGCGGACTGCCGGTGAACAGTCGCGCAAAGAAGGCGGAAAGATCTTCGGATCTGGCAGCCGGAACACCGTCGCAATCTTGATTCTAGTCAAGGGCGGTGGAAGAATCGGGGTGGGCACCGAATGTCGACTCTATTACCGAGACGTCGGAGACCATCTCAGCCGTGAAGACAAGCTGCGAATCATCGGCTCACAGGACCTGGGCGCGGTTCAGTGGGAGCAACTGAGTCCGAATGTGGACGGTGATTGGATTAACCAGCGAGACGAACGTTTCGGCGACTTCCAGGCGATCGGTGAAAAAGACAAAACCGCAAGGGCGAAGGCCGTCTTCGAGCTACACACCGGCGGTCTCAAGACCGGACGCGATCCCTGGGTGTACAACTTCTCTGCCGACAAGCTCAAAGTTAATGTGAAAGCTATGATTGACTTCTACAATCAGCAGGCGGAGAAGTTTGCAGAACACCGTCGGGCGGCGAAAATCGAGAGGCCGACCGCAGGTCAGGTTGCATCCTTCGTTGACTCGGATCCGAAAAAGATTAGCTGGAACGAGGCTGACAGAGATCAAATTCGGAAAAATGTTCGTTACGCTTTCGATTCAGCTGCTCTTCGTGCGGTAGTTTATCGACCTTTCTCTAAGCAGTGGGTTTACTTTAATCCACGACTCAATCAGCGGACTTATCAGCTGCCGAGTGTTTTCCCGGTAGGGGTTGAGAATGTCGGATTCTATATCACTGGCACTGGGTCAGACGAGCCTTTCTCAGTTCTGATGGTCGATTGTATTCCTGACCTTCACGCTGTGGGCACCAAAAGTGTGGGGCCTTACTTCCCGCGCTACACCTATCAGGAGATCGGCGGCGACAGCGGACTCTTTGCGGCCGTTGAGCGTGTGCGTGTCGACAATATAACAAATGCAGCACTCGTCAGATTTAGTGAAGGAGGCGGCGGTCCTGGCATCACCAAAGATGACGTTTTTACTACACATATGGGGTGCTGCATTCGCCAGAATATAGAGTGCAGTACGTGGCGGATTTAAAAAGAACACTTCCGCGTGTTCCCAGAGTGGTTGATTTCCACGCATATGCCGAAGCCGGGCGAGAGCTCGCGAAGTTGCATCTCGACTTCGAGCGCGTGGCACCATACGTCGGAATCGTGGAGACGGTTGCGGGCGAGGTCTCGACTACTCCGCTCAATGAATTATATCGCGTCGGCAGGATGAAATTTCCCAAGGTCAAGGGTGTGGCCGACCGATCGACAATTCTTTACAACCATCGGGTGACCCTTAGTAATATCCCCGAAGAAGCATATCGCTATCAGCTTGGCAGTCGTTCGGCAATCGAGTGGATCATGGATCGGTATCAGATTAAGACCGATAAAGATTCAGGCATTGTCAACGATCCGAATGACTGGTCAGGTGATCCACGCTATATCGTTGAGCTGCTCAAGAGGATCGTGACGGTCAGTCTAGAGACGATGAAAATCGTGGACAACTTGCCGCCATTGGTGATCTTGGATTAGGTAAGTGATGGTCCCGCCCAAGGAGCGACTGGGGTCGGATAAGGGCTGCGTTGCCCGGTGACGAATCGCATCAGAGACGGGCTGTTTTGGCTCGTGAATTGCGGCTTACTCACTGTTAGTGCCTCGTCTTTGAACGTTGGTCGTGTAATCCGTCGGTTCTGAGCATCTATCGGGCAGGCTGTCTCCCAGCAACTTGTCTGGGGAGGTGGTGGCTGGTGGGTAGACGGCCGGAGGTGTTCGTCCGGCAGGTGTCGATGGCCGAGGGTCAACGGTTGCAGCGGATCACCCGGACCTCGAAGGATCCGGTGAAGCTGCGGCGGGCGATCGTGGTGCTGATGTCCGCCCAAGGACAGCCCGCCCTCGACATCGCCCACCTGCTGCAGACCAGCGAGGACTACGTGCGGGACGTGATCCACGCGTTCAACGGGCGGGGGTTCGACGCCCTGTCCCCAAAATGGAGCGGGGGCGCACCGAGACGGATCGATGAGCAGACCCGTGACTGGATCTGCGTCATCGCCCGGTGCGACCCCCGCTTCCTCGGCCGACCGTTCTCCTGCTGGTCCCTGGCCAAGCTGCGCGACTACTTGATCGACGCCGGCTACGTCACGACGATCAGCGTCGAGACTGTCCGGCGGGTCCTGCACGAGCGCGGCGTGTCCTGGCAGGCCACCAAAACCTGGAAGGCCAGCACCGACCCCGACTTCACGGCGAAGATGCGCCGGATCCTCGACCTCTACGACCACCCACCCGCCGACGGCCGGGTCCTGTGTGTGGACGAGTTCGGACCGTTGAACCTGCAACCCCGACCCGGCCGCGCCTGGCGGCCAGCCGGACATCCTGTGCGACTACGGGCCACCTACACCCGCGATCACGGCGTGCGGCACATGATCGCCGCCCTCGACCTGGCCACCGGACGCCTGCACTACCGCATCCGCGACCGGAAACGCCGGCATGAGTTCCTCAGCTTCCTCAAGACCGTGCGCCGCCGCTGGCCGGCCGAGAGGCTGTACCTGATCTGCGACAACTTCTCGCCGCACAAGCATCCCGAGGTTCGCACCTGGTGCGCCGCCAACCAGGTCGACCTGGTCTTCCTGCCGACGTATGCGTCCTGGCTGAACTGGATCGAAGCCGAGTTCGCCGCCGTGCGCTACTTCGCCCTCAACGGCACCGACCACCGCACCCACATCGAGCAGGACGCCGCGATCGGCGCCTACATCCGATGGCGTAACCAACGAGCCCGACCGAAAACCGGGTTCGCGACCCACTCCAAGATCTGCCACCCCGATTACCCGTTCAAAGCTGCGTGACGAGGCATTAGATTGCGGCGCGGTAGGTGCCCAGGTGATCGGCGGCTGCGGCCAGTTCGCTGGTTGAGTCGTGGACGTGACCGCGAGCCGCCGTCAGACGGGCTTCCAGGGCCAGGACGATTTCCGGTCGCCCACCGGCGAGTGCGGCGTTGAGCGCGTTCTGGCTGGCCCACATCGCGCGGTGGATCTCGGCGAGCTGGCGGGAAGCCCGGTTGAGCTGTTCGACGACAGCGTCCAGCCCTCCGATCACCTGGCGATACTCGCCGAGGCGGCACGGGAGCGGGGGAGTGGTGTCACTGTGGCGGCGGGCGTCGCGCTGCTGCGGGCACCGCCGGAACCGGTGGTACGGCGCTGGGCCATCGAACGGGATCCACTGGCTGTGCTGGCTGACTGCCGCTTCTCTCGGCGTTCGCGAGCATGATCGAGGCTGGCCACGACGATGGCCTTGCCCTGGGCACCCAACATTCCGCCGATGATCGCCCCACCGGTGGACGCGACGCCCGGGGAGACCGGCAGCCCGTACTTCGCACCCGCCAGCCCGACCAGCATGCCCACTCCGGCGCTGCCCCATTCGACCATCTTGCCGAGCGCCTCCTTGGCGCTCTCGTACTTCAACCGCCGCGCGAACGGCCGTTCGACCTGCTTCTGGCGGCGGTTCCCTTTGCGCCAGCCCATCAGTTCGGTACGGGGTCCAGATAGCCGCAGCCCATGGCAATCATCAGCGGAAGATGGAGGGCTAGGTCCTGGGCGACGTCCTGCGGGGTCGTGTTCGAGGGCTCGTCGCCTTCTGCCACGTTCTCAGAGTCATCCGCGTACAGCACACATGCCTGCCACAGATCAGAGTCACGCCACGAGAACGACCAGAGGCCGTAGACGTCGACCGGAACGGCGAGCTTGGGTTGGCCGGCGTGGCCGATCCGGTGGAGGTGGGGCTCCTCGGCGGTGGAGCCGAGTCCTTCGCCGAGAGGGAGGAGCTTGTGCTTGCGGAAGACGAGTTCGAGGCTGCCGTCGGTGTCGAACTCGACGAGGAGGCGGCTGCGAGAGCGGCGCTGTTCCCCGCGCACGCGGGGGTGATCCCGGCCTGTCCGTCTGGCTGGACCGGACGGTTGCCTGTTCCCCGCGCAGGCGGGGGTGATCCCCGGCGCGCTGGACGGGTTGAGCATCGCCTCAACTGCCCCCGCGCAGGCGGAGTGATTCCATGTCATTGATGTCTGGAGCTGCCTCGGTTATGAGAAGGGGTGCTGCGGGCGGGGAGAAGCGCCTTCCCGTCGCGTGCCGCGCCGGAGGCCGAGGGCCGCAGCGGCCGTCTTTCGAGGTGCCCCGTTTGTGAGGGCAGCTCGAAAGGACGCACACCGGTAGTACTCCCGGTCGTGGCGGAGGCGCTGTCCGGGGATCGGACAGCGCCTCCGAGTTGCAGAAATCAGCAGCTCAGGTTGTGTTCCTTGAGTCCGAGGACGAACCGGGACCAGGCGGCTGGCTCGAAGGTGAGGGAGGGGCCGGTCGGGTCCTTGCTGTCGCGGAGCCCGACGACGCCGGGGAAATTGTCGGCGACCTCGACGCAGTTGCCGGAGCCGTTACTCCGGCTGCTCTTCCGCCAGATCAGCGGGGTCGTGCTGACTTCGTTCACGGGCGTCGTCCTCTCATAGCGTGGCCATCGCCTCCTGGATCAGGTCGCGCGACTTCCGGGCGTTCGCCGCTGTGGCGACCAGGTGCTCGAACACCCGGTTGCACTCCCTGACCTGTTGGCCGTCGAGGGAAAGGCTACCGATGAGGTCCGTCGATACAGAAGAAGTCGTGTCTGCCCGACTTCAGGATCGCCGAAAAGTGGCACGGCTGCTGCCTCCGAAGGGACAGCAGCCTGCGGTACGAGGGTCAGCAGCCCAGTTCGTGCTGCTTGACTCCCTGAACGAATCGGGACCAGGCGGCTGGCTCGAAGGTGAGGGCGGGGCCGGTCGGGTCTTTGCTGTCGCGCAGCCCGACGACGTCGGGAAGGTTGTCGGCGACCTCGACGCAGTTGTTGCCGTTGCCGCTCCGGCTCGACTTACGCCAGCGGGGGTTGTGATCTTCAGTTGTCACGGACGGCCTCCAGAGCAGAAGTGATCATCTTCTTCGACTCGTTCGCGTTGAGCGAATGACGGTCGATGTCTTCCCAGACGAGCTGGTAAGCGTTGAACTCTGCTGGTTTGTTGAGGTAAAGCGCCCCGGTCAGGGTGTCGACGTAGGCGAGTGGCGGCTCCAGCGGCTCGCTGCTCATCGGGTCGCTGGGGAAGTCCAGCAGCACGAAGGGCGTGCTCGCCGCCATACCGGCGTGCAGTCCGACAGTGAAGGGCAGGACTCGAATGTTGATGTTGCCGCGTGCGGTCAGGTCGAGTAGGTGCTTGAGCTGCTCGGTCATCACCGCCGGTCCGCCGACGACGCGGCGAAGCACGGCCTCGTTGAGGATGACACTGAGATGAGGGGCTCGGGGGCGTGACAACAGAGCCTGTCGTTCCATCCGAACGCCGACTCGGCGCTGCCGCTCGTCGTCGTCGACGTAGTCGGCGGGAACCCGATGGACTTCCTCGGCGTAACGCCTGGTCTGCAGCAGGCCGGGGATGAGTTCGACCTCGTACTGCCGGATGGTTTCGGCGGAGTCCTCAAGTGAGACGTAGAGACCGAAGAAAGCGGGTAGTTCGGTCTCGGTGCGGTCGTGCCACCAGGACTTGCGGCGGCCGTTGCGGGTCTCGGCGGTGAGGGCGAGGAGGTGTTCGGTCTCCTCGGGAGTGGCACCGTAGATCTCCATCATGGCCTTGACGTCGATGTCGCGGAAGCGGACGGCCTGTTCGCCGTCCTCCATCCGGGCGATCGTCGCGCGGCCCTTCTGCAACTTCAGCGCGGCCTGTTCCTGGGTGAGCCCGGCTCGACGGCGCAGCGCCTCCAATCGTCGGCCGATGTAACGCCGCAGTAGTGCGGAACCCACGATCTCGGTCACCAGTGGATCGCCTCTCCTTTGTGGGCGTCTGTCTCGCCCAGATAGTACATCCAAACATGCTTCTCGTGTTCTGGGCTGTATTCGATCTGGCGCGCCTTAAAGATCAATCCTTTTTAAGTCGAAGACACGGCGAGCTGATTGCTGAGAGTCATTGCGTTATGGGCGTGCCCAAAGTCTAATGAGGTGGTTGCGGCCCTGAGGCTGATCCTCGGGGCGGTGCGCGCCCTCCTGTCGTACTTGCTGGTCGTGGCTGCGGTGGGAGGTGCCGGGTGGGGCCGTCGGTGCGCGACGGGCCGACGGACCCACCCATCCCCCGACAGGCGGCACCGACGGTGAAGGTGGGTCCGAACAATGCGCTTCTTCCTCCGACAACGGCGGTCGCGTCGGCGACGGCCGAACCGGTGGTCCACCTGCTACCGGTCGGTGGCGTGTCCGACGTTGCCGCCGGGTCAGGTGCGGGGGCGGCGGTTCGGGTGGACGTCGTTCGGGCGGCGCGGGCTGGACCCCGCCGAGGTGTACGCGTTCCTGGACCGGGTCGCCGCAGAGTTGACCGCCGCCTACGACGCGGTGGCCGCCAGCCGGGAGGAGAGCAGCCGTACCAGGGACGCTCTGCGGCGGTGGCAGGCGGAGCAGTTCCAGGCGCGCAACGAGCGGGGATGGCAGCGATGACCGAACGGTGGGTCATCCATCTGCCGGTGACCGCCCCGGATCTGTGGGCCGCGCAGCGGCTCGCCCGGGTGGTGGCCCGGTGGACCCGGATACTTCCGCAGACCGACCCGGGTGAGCTGACGGTGTCGGCGGAGGACGCCCAGGGCGTACGGCATCGGGTCTTCTGTGACCTGAGGATGGCCGGTGGCCGGCGGTGCCAGTTGGGGGCCGACCACGACGGGGCCTGCGGGAACGGGTCGGTGCTGCGGTGACCGGGGTTCCGACGATCGTGTGCCCGGAGTGCTCCGGGCTGACCCACACGGTGCTGCGGTGCGAGTGCGTCAGCGGCGGCGACCAGCTCATCGTCGACGGGGCCGGGTACGCGGACGAACCGTACCGGGACTGTCGGCTGTGTCGTGGTGACGGGAGCGTCCTGCGGCCGTGCCTGTGGTGCGGGCGGACCGGGGTGCGCCGGGCGGAACTGGTCGTGTCGGTGGTGAACGTGGACACCGGTTCTGTCGCGTCGCAACGGATTCGACCAGGCCGGATCACCGTTGAGCGCGGACCCGACGGGGTCTGGGCGATGCCGCTTCGGCCGGTGGTGGACCGGCTCGCCGGGCAGGTCGGGGCCGTCGACGTGGCCGGACTCCCGGCGGTCGGCCCCGACCCGGACGGGACCCTGGTGTGGTTGCCCCGGAGCTGGGCGCCCGAGCTTCCGGCGGCCGAACGGCACCGGATCGAGGCGGAAGCGCTCGCGCGGGGGGACCACTCGCCGTGGCGGGTACTGCTCGGGCGCAGCGTCCCACCGGCCGCCCCGCCCGACCCGGGACGCCACCTGGGGGAGCTGTGCCGGGTGGCGAACCTCCTCCACGTTGATCTTGTCGTCGAGGCCCGGGACCAGCACGGCCGGGTGGTCTGGGACGTCCGTTACGAGCTGCCCGGTGGCACCGTGCCCGTCGACCCTCACCTGTACGAGGTGGACCTGCCCTCCGCAGTCGCCGCCACGACAGTCGTCACCGCGACGGCCCGGCTCGGTGAGACCGGGCTGACCGCGCCCGCGTACACGGTGCGATCGTCGCTCGGGATGCTCCCCGCGCCCACCGTCGTCGACCTGGCCGAACTCGAACGGTGGCTGAGGGTGGACCTCGCAGGCTCACCCGGAGCGCAGGTGATCTGGCGCAACGGCCGGTGGTGGCACACCCGACTGTGTGAGGGCGACCCGATCGAGGAACTGTACGAATGGGACACCGGGCAGGTGGTCCGGTACGTGACTCCTCGCCTCCTGCGGGTCACCGAGCCGCCCGATCCGACCTGGTGGGGTGCCCCGATTCGGGGCCACGAATGTCCGGACTGCCGACCCGGCGACCGGTTACGCCGCTGCGACTGTCGGGTGCGTGGCACCGACCCGGACCCGGACTGCCCCCGCTGCTGCGGGGCGGGGTTCGCCCCCGGTCAGGGTGCCTGCCCGACCTGCGGGGACAGCCGTCGGATCCACTCGGCTCTCACGGTGACGGTCACCGACCTGACCCGCGCCACCCACCACCTGTGGCAACCGACGGTCGAACTGTCGACCGCCGGTGGGCGGGTCGCCGGGGAGGCGGCCGTCCGGGTCGGGTGTCACCCCGACGGGACGCCGATCCTCCAGCTCCGCGAGCACTACCGCGCCGCCGGTCTCGCCGACCGGTTCGGCGTACGCCCGGAACACCTGATCCGGCTCGACCAGCCCGGCGGGCACCCCCTCGGTCAGGATCTCCTCGAAGGCACCCTCACCGGCCCGGACCCCGACACCGCCCCCGGCCCGGACTCCCAGGCACCCCGCCCCGGCCCGGACTCCCAGACCCCCGACCCGGGCGGCGACGACCCGGCCCGGCGGTACGTCACCCGGGCCGCCCGTGGGGTGCCCGGTGCCCGACTCCTCGTCCTGGCCCGACCACCGGCGGCACCTCCGACAGTCGAGCTGATCCGCCTCGCCGTCGGACTCCACCTCGCTGTCACCGTCGTCGCCTGCGACCACCGACGCGACGCCGACGACCCCAACCGGCTCCACGGCGTGCGGTGGCGGGTCGACGTCACCTCCACGGCGTCCGATCTCGACCTGCGTCGACCCTGGTGGCCCAGCGTCGAAGCCGCTGTCGCGGACCGCTTCGCCCACCTCGGTCCGACACTGCGGGACACCCTGCCGACCTCCGCTCACCAACCGCTTCCCGCACCGACGACGGTGGACCCGGTCGGGGTGCAGGACCCGACGTCGGCGTTACGTCGACTCGCCCGCCGGCATGCCGGGCAGGTCGTCGCCGCCCGCCTCGACGGCACCGGCTGCCGGTTCTGGCACGCCGACACCACCGGACCCCGAGCCTTGACCGATCGTTGTCCCTGACCGCCGCCTGCGCCACCCGCCACCTTGCCCGGCCCTTCGACCTCGCCCGGCTCTGAGAGATTCCGGAAGGAAATGGCCCCTCTGGGGGCCGTCCGCTTCCAAGATCTCCCTGGGTCAGCCGTGGTGGCGGTAGGTGGCGATGGTGGCGGGGAGGCCGCGTCGGATGATCTCGGACCGGTCGGTGTCGCCCCGCAGGATCGCCGCTGCGGTCTTGCGGGCCTGGTCGACTGTGAAGTGCGGGGGGAGCATCAGTTCGGCGGCGTCCACCATCGCGTTGACCACGACCGGGCGGTCGGCGGTGAGGACCCGGTCCCAGAGTCCGGGGACCTGGTCGGGGGAGTCGACCAGCTCGCCGCGCAGCCCCAGGACCTCCGCCCAGTGGTGGTACGCCACGTCCGGCACGTCCTGGCTGTCCGGGAACATCGGGCTGCCCTCGGTGGAGCGTTGTTCCCAGCTGACGAAGGCCAGTTCCCGGTTGTTGAGGACCAGGATCACGAATCTCGGGTCGGCCCACTGACGCCAGTACTTCGCCACCGTGATCAGCTCGTTGACCCCGTTCATCTGCATCGCCCCGTCGCCGAGCAGGGCGACGACGGGTCGGTCCGGGTGGGCGAACTTCGCCGACAGGGCGTACGGCATTCCCCCGCCCATCGACAGCAGGGTGCCGGAGAGGCTGGCCAGCATCCCGGGGCGGACCCGGACGTGGCGGGCGTACCAGGCGGTGGCGGTGCCGCAGTCGACGGCCAGCATCGCGTCGTCGGGTAGCGACTCGTCTAGGGTGTGGAAGAGCAGTTGCGGGTTGACCGGGCGGGCGGCCTGTTCGGCCAACTCCCGCTGACCGGCCCGCCACGCCGACGTCGCCTCGCCGATGGCCGCCCGCCACCGGGTCGGGGCCGCTCCGGTGCCCAGCGCGGCACGGAGCGCCCGGAGGGTGGGACCGGCGTCGCCGGTCAGGTTGACCTCCGTCGGGTAGCGCAGCCCCATCCGGGTGCCGTCCACGTCGATCTGCACCGCGCGGGCTCGTCCCTCGGGGGGATAGAACTCGGAGTACGGCATGTTGCTGCCGACGATCAACAGCGTGTCGCACTCCTGCATCATCTGCCAGCTCGGGCGGGTGCCGAGCAGCCCGATCGCCCCGGTGACCCAGGGCTCCCGGTGGTCGACCGCGGCGAAGCCGAGCAGCGCCACCGCGACACCGGCACCGAGCCGGTCGGCGATCAGGCGTACCTCCTCCTCGGCGCCGAGGGCACCCTGGCCGACGAGCATCGCGACCCGCTCGCCGCCGCGCAGGACCTCCGCCGCCCGGCGCAGGTCGGCCTCGGGCGGGACGGTGGTGGCGCTGCTCGGGACGGCGCTGGTGTGGTAGTAGCCGTGGGCGTGTGGGGGGTCGGGGACCGCCGGTTCGTCCTGCACGTCCAGGGGCAGGACCAGGGCGGTCACGGTACGCCGGGCGAGCGCGGTGCGGCAGGCCCGGTCCACCAGGTGTCGGACCTGGGAGGGGTGGTCCAGTTGGGCCAGGAAGTCCGAGGCGACGTCCTTGTAGAGGGCGAGCAGGTCGACCTCCTGGTAGTAGCCGCCGCCCTCGGCGGTGAGCGCGGTGTTGCCGACCAGGGCCACCACCGGTTGGTGGTCGAGTTTGGCGTCGTACAGGCCGTTGAGCAGGTGGATCGCGCCCGGTCCGCTGGTGACCAGGGCGCAGCCGATCGGGCCGCCCCCGTACTTCACGTGGGCGCCGGCGGCGAAGCCGGCGGTCTCCTCGTGGCGTACCTGGATGAACTCGGTGTGGTCCTCGGCGCGTTGGAGCGCCGAGGTCATCCCGTTGATGCCGTCCCCGGGGAAGCCGAAGTAGCGGTGTACGCCCCACTGGGCGAGCCGGGCCACGATGTGGTCGGCGACAGTCGCATTCCGGCGCAGTCGACCGTTCGCGCCCCTACCGTCCTGGTTGCCCCGCATCGGGTCCGCCCTTCCGCCTGGTCGTCCGTGGCGCGCGCCTTCCCCCTCGACGGCGGGCGAAACGTCCGGCAGCGGGCGCACTACGTCCCACTCGACGGCGGAAGGAACGTCCGGACGTCGGGTGGAACGTGTCGCCCGCGACGGCGGAAGGAACGTCCGGACGGCGGTCGGGCAGAATCGTCGCCGTGCCCGTCGACGAGATCACCGACCCGGACGACGACCGGATCGCCGACTATCGTGCCCTGACCGACGTCGAGCTGCGGACCCGGTGGGAGCCGCCGCACGGGTTGTTCATCGCCGAGGGGGAGTTGGTGCTGCGGCGGGCGCTGCGGGCCGGGTACCCACCCCGGTCGTTTCTCGTCGACGCCAAGCGGGTGGGTCAGCTCGCCGACCTCGACACCGGTACGGCCCCGGTCTACGCGGCGACCCCCGACGTCCTGGAGCGGGCCACCGGGTTCCACGTGCACCGGGGGGTGCTCGCCTCGTTCCACCGCAGGCCGTTGCCGACGGTCCCGCAGGTGCTGGAGACGGCCCGTCGGGTGGTGGTCCTCGAAGACGTGAACAACCACACGAACCTTGGTGCCATCTTCAGGGCGGTGGCGGCGCTGGGGGTGGACGCGGTGCTGCTCTCCCCGTCCTGCGCCGACCCGCTGTACCGGCGCAGCGTACGGGTCAGCATGGGGGAGGTCTTCGCGGTGCCGTACGCCCGGTTGGAGCCCTGGCCGGACGGGCTGGCGCAGGTCCGCGCGGCCGGGTTCACGGTGCTGGCGATGACCCCGGCCCCGGACGCGGTGCCCATCCAGCGGCTCACCCCCGCCCAGCGGGACCGGACGGCCCTGCTGTTCGGGGCGGAGGGGCCGGGGCTGAGCCGGGGGGCCATGGCCGCCAGTGACCTGCGGACGGTGATCCCGATGCGTCGTGGGGTGGACTCGCTGAACGTGGCCGCCGCCACCGCGGTGGCCTGCTGGGAGTTGGGCCGCGACGACCTGCCCTGACCGGCCCCCGCCGCTCCGGCGCTGAAGCGCCGGTCGCCGGTCGCCGGTCGCCGGGCGCCGGTCGTCGGGCGGCAGGTGGTGGGCGTCAGGTGGTGGTCAGGTGTTTCCCGTTCTCGGGGACCCCGGCGGTGGGCGGGCCGTCGTCGATGCGGATGCCGGTGAAGCGCAGCGGCAGGCCCCGGGCGGCCGTCGCGTCGGCGCGGTCCATGAGGTGGGCGTGGACGTGGGGCTCGCTGGTGTTGCCGGAGTTTCCGCAGCGTCCGATCGGCTGTCCGGCCTCGACCCGGTCCCCGACCCGTACGGCGACCGAGCCCTTGGCCAGGTGGGCGACGAGGGCGAAGGAGCCGTCCCCGGCGTCGATGACGACGTGGTTGCCCAGGAGCGCCGACGGTCCGGCGAGGTCCCGGAAGGCCGCCTCGGCGAAGAGGTAGGCCACCGACCAGATCCTGGTACGGCTGCGGTGGTCGCGGGTGCCGTCGGTGACGCGTACGACGGTGCCGGTGACCATCGCCAGGACGGGCTGCCCGAAGGCGGGGTAGTCCTCGGCCGGGCGCATCCCCGGCCCGGCCCCGAACTCCGGGCGGGTGCCGTGGCCCTCCTCGGGGAGGGGGTCGTAGACCAGATCGATGGCGTGGGACTGGCCGTAGCCGCGGGTGCCGTGGCTGGGTACCCGGGTGGCCGGGCTGTTGAGGGCCAGCCATCGCCCGGCAACCGGGGGGTGTACCTCTCGTACCGGGGCATCCGGTACGTCCCCGACGGGCAGCAGGATCCCGGCGGCGCCGACCAGCCCGAGACCGGTACCGACCAGGAGGGCGATTTCGAAGATCGTCCCCGCTCCGGGCCAGAACACCTGGACCAGGATCGCCAGGGCGGCGAGCCCCAGTCCACCGAGGAGGATTCGACGGGAGTGACGCCGCAGGGCTTCGATCATGGTCGACACGGGGCTCAATCTACGACGGACCGGCCCGGCTCGCAGCGGTAGCGGTCCGGCGGCCCGGCCCGGTCCGGCTCGCAGCGGTAGCGGCCCGGCCCCGACTCGCTGGCGGTGGCGGTCCGGATCGGGTCGCGGTGGTGGCCCGGCCACCGATCAATTGGTCTGACCTCTCCGGGTCGGTGGGTGCGTTCCCACGGTGTCGTTCTTCGTCGTCGGGCCGCTCATGGTCGCCCGGGTCGCCCCGAAGCGTCGAGATCCGTCGTACGGCGGGCTGAGGTCGACCGTTCCGCCGATCCCGGCATCACCCGCTTGAGCAGGCCCTTCGTTGCAGTGTGGTTAATTCGGCCGGGTTGGATAACGGTCGGGTCACGGGATCTTCCCAATGTGTTTGCCGCTCACATAGCGTGCCCCAAGGCAGGAGGTCAGACCTCCATCCTCATGCCTCTTCCCGCCGTCCCGGCGGGGAGAGGCCCGAGCGGACCGAGGTGAGCTGGTTGGTGCAGGAAGTAGCCCCCCGATACGACGGATACCGGTCGTTCGACTACCTGGAACCCCGGGTCGACTACAAGGTCTTCGACCTCGCCCCCCAGCTCGGCCGGGTGCCCGAGCACGACCTCGGGCTCAGCGACGAACAGCGGCAGCGGGTGTCCCGGCTGCTCACCGAGCAGATGGCGATCTCCCTGCACGAGCACCCGAAGATCCTGCCGGCCGACGTCACCGAGCTGCGTGACTACAACCGCACCGGGCGCAACTCCTTCGGCTTCGAGGGGCTCGCCCGCTCCGGGATGACCGCCGTGTTCGACAACTTCATGAACGGCACCGGCTGCGTCACCAGCGAGCACGCCTGGAAGTGGGACGACGTCATCTACGACATCGGTCTGCGCTTCGCCGACGTGGCCAAGCAGGACTACGTGGTGGTGGCCACCACCCTGGAGGAGATCTTCGCGGCCAAGCGCGACGGCCGGCTCGCCCTGGTGGCCGGGCTTGAGGCGGCCACGATGATCGAGAACGAACTGGACCGGATCGACATCCTCTACGGGTTCGGGGTCCGGCAGATGGGCATCGCCTACAGCCAGGCGAACATGCTCGGTTCCGGGCTCTCCGAGGTCACCGACGGCGGCCTGACCCACTTCGGTCGGCGCGCGGTGACCCGGATGAACAAGCTCGGCATCGCCATCGACGTGTCCCACTCCGGGGACCGGACCTCCCTGGAGGTCGTCGAGGCGTCCCGGGTGCCGGTCTTCATCACCCACGCCGGGGCCCGCACCGTCTGGAACACCCCCCGGATGAAGTCCGACGAGGTGATCCGGGCCTGTGCCGAGCGCGGTGGCGTGATCGGCATCGAGGCCGCCCCGCACACCACCCTGTCGGAGAAGCACCCGCACCACTCGATCGAGTCGGTGATGGACCACTTCACCTACTGCGTCGACCTGGTCGGGATCGACCACGTCGCCTTCGGCCCGGACACCAACTTCGGTGACCACGTCGGGCTGCACGACAGCTTCACCCAGCACCTGGCGATCAGCAACGCACACGGGGCCGTGGAACACCCCCGGGTGCCGTACGTCTCCGGCATGGAGAACCCGGCCGAGTGCTTCAGCAACATCGTCGGCTGGCTGGTCAAGCACGACTACTCCGATGACGAGATCACCAAGGTCATCGGCGGCAACATCGTTCGCGTCCTTCAGGAGGTCTGGTGAGCACGTCAAACATCCGCCGACACGGCCGGTGGCGGGTCGCCGTCGCGGTCGGCGCGGCCGCCGCGCTGGCACTGTCCGGCTGCGGCCTCAACGAGGGCAACGACTCCGGTGAGGGTTCCTCCAACGGCGCCGGCACCGTCCTGCGCATCGGCACCACCACCGACGTCTCCAACTTCAACCCCTTGCAGTCGCTGTCCAAGACCGACTCCTGGATCCTCAACGCGATGTACCCGCACCTGCTGCGCATCGACGAGAACGCGCAGAAGGCCCCGGAGCTGGCCAAGGACTACGGGTACGAGGACGACGGCAAGACCGCCGTGTTCAACCTCCGCGACGACTTCACCTGGACCGACGGCAAGCCGGTGACGGCCGAGGACGTCAAGTTCAGCGCCGAGAAGATCATGGAGTACAAGCTCGGCAACGTGGCCGCGAAGCTCACCTGGGTCGAGTCGATCGAGGCCCCGGACGCCACGACCGTCAAGTTCAAGCTCTCCCAGCCGTACGCGCCGTTCGCCGAGGGCGTCGGCTTCTGGATGTCGATCGTGCCCAAGCACGTCTTCGAGCAGGCCGGTGACCTGTCGAAGTTCGCGAACGACTCCGACTGGGTCGGTGGTGGACCGTTCGTGCTCGACAGCGCCACCCGGGGTCAGCGCTACGTGATGAAGCGCAACGACAACTACCCCCTGGCGCCCGACGGCAAGGCGGCCCTGACCCAGGTCGAGTACCGGGTCTACCCGGACGTCAACACGATGATGCTGGCGCTGCGCAACGGCGACATCGACCTGATGGGCAACCCGGTCCCGGCCTCGGCCACCAAGTCGTTCGAGGGCGACGAGAACATCGAGCTGACCAAGGTCGGGGCGCTGGGCTTCGCCCACCTGACCTACAACATGACCAACGAGCACCTCGCCAAGCAGGAGGTCCGCCAGGCGCTGTCGATGTCGGTCGACACCAAGGCGATCATCCAGTCCGTGTTGCAGGGCGACGGCCAGCAGATGGCCGGTCCGATCTCGCCGATCTTCAGCGAGTACGACAACACCGATATCCAGCCGTACCCGTTCGACCCGGAGGGGGCCAAGGCCAAGCTGGCGGCGGCCGGTTACACCGACGGCGACGGCGACGGGTTCTTCGACGGCCTCACCTTCGGTGTCGCCTGCGACCAGTCCAACGCCAACATCACCCGGGTGGTGCAGCTGTTCCGGGAGAGCGCGGCCAAGGCCGGGGTCAAGCTGGAGAACGAGTGCGTGGAGCGCAACACGTTCCTGGCCCGCACCAAGAGCGGTGAGTACGACATCGACGCCACCCAGTGGGGTGTCTTCGACAACCCGATGGACCAGCTGCGCAGCACCTACCTGTCCAGCAACCCGGGCGGCATCAACTACAACCTGCTCAAGTCCGACGAGATGGACCGCCTGATCAACGACGCGGCGGGCACCACGGACCAGGCCGCCTTCGTCGAGAAGATCAAGAACATCGACAAGGTCGTGCACGAGCAGGCGTACCTGACCCCGCTGTACGTGGAGAACTTCCAGTTCGCCCACAACTCCAGCAGGTTCACCGGCTTCGTCGCGTCGCCGTCGGACCTGCTCGGCATGGTCACCGCGTACTCGTTGGCCCAGGTCAAGCCGGTCGGCTGAGCCGGCACACACACCCGAGAAGGGAAAGGGGGTCCCCGTGGCACGGTTCGTGCTCAGCCGGGCGGTCAAGGCCGTCCTGACCGTGTGGATCGCGATCACCGCGACGTTCTTCCTGCTCCGGCTGCTGCCCGGGGACCCCACGACCCTGATGGTCGAAGGGGACATGACCCCGGAGATGCAGGAGGCGCTGCTGCGCACGTACGGCCTGGACCGGCCGTTGTGGGAGCAGTACGTGTCCTACCTGCGGGAGTTGACCCAGGGCAACTTCGGCATCTCGTTCCGGCAGATCCAGCCGGTCACCGACATCCTGGTCGACCGGCTGCCGTGGACGCTCATGCTGGCCGGTACGGCGTTCCTGGTGACCATCGCCATCGGCATCCCGATCGGGGTGTACGCGGCGGTGCACCGGGGCCGCTGGCCGGACAAGGTCCTCCAGGCCGCCGGGATCGGCGGGCACGCCCTGTTCGTGCCGAGCGTGGCGATGCTGCTGCTGGTCTACCTCGGTGCCCAACTCGGCTGGTTCCCCATCGGCGGGGCGATCGACCCGGACACCCGGGGGTTCGCCGCGTACCTGAGCCTGGCCCACCACCTGGTGCTGCCGGTGGCGTCCCTGGTCCTGGTGCAGCTCGGGCCGTACGCGTTGACGCTGCGGACCAACATGATCGAGGTCCTCGGCGAGGACTACATCCGGGCCGCGCGGGCCCGGGGGCTGTCCACCCGACGTCGGGTGTGGAAGCACGGCCTGCGCAACGCCATCCTGCCCGCGCTGACCCTGATGGGTCTGCAACTGGGCACCCTGGTCGGCGGGGCGGTGCTCACCGAGACCGTCTTCGCCTACCCCGGGGTCGGTCGGCTGATCTTCGAGGCGGTCGGGCAGCGCGACTACCCGGTGCTCCAGGGCGCCTTCATCATGCTCGCCGTCACTGTGGTCGTCGCGAACACCCTGACGGACCTGCTCTACGCCGTCCTCAACCCGCGGATCCGGTTGTGATCCGCCGATACCCGGCCGGGGTCGGGCGTCCGGCCCCGGCCCGGCACCGGCCGGGCGGTCCGCCCGGCCCCGGCCGTCACGCCCCGACGGTCGTCGTCGACGAGAGGAGAGTCCGGTGAGCGCTCCGGTGCTGACCGAGCAGACGGTGCCGCCCACCGAGCCCCAGGTCGGGGCCACCCGGGCGGCCTGGCGGGAGTGGCTGCGCCAGCCGTCGGCCCTGGTGTCGGTGGCGATCCTGCTGGTGATGGTGCTGCTGGCGGTCTTCGCCCCGCTGATCGCCGACGAGCCCGGTGGGACCGGCGCCGAGGTCCTGCAACCCCCGTCGGGGCGGCACTGGTTCGGCACCGACGACCTGGGGCAGGACATCTTCGCCCAGGTGGTCTGGGGCACCCGGACCAGTCTGGTGATCGGGGTGGCGGCCTCCCTGATCGCCCTGGTGCTGGGCACCGCGATCGGTCTGGTCTCGGCGTACGTGCGAGGGGTCGACGCGGTCGGCACGGTGATCACCGACGTGATGCTGGCGCTGCCCACCCTGCCCCTGATGATCATGTTGGCGGCGGTGGTCAGCCCCAGCGTGGTGACCCTGACCGTGATCATCGGCGTGTTCGCCTGGCCCGAGGTGGCCCGACTGATCCGCTCCCAGGGCCTGGTGGTGACGGCCATGCCGTACATCGACGGGGCCCGGGTGCTCGGTGCCAGCGGGTGGCGGATCGTCTCCCGGGAGATCCTCCCGGCGGTGATCCCGCTGATGGTGGTGAGCGTCCTGCTGACCGCCTCCCGGGCGGTCATCTCCGAGGCCGGTCTGAGCTTCCTCGGCCTGGGCGACCCGGACTCCTGGTCCTGGGGTCGGATCCTGCTCAACGCCCAGCGCAGCGGCGTGGTCACCATCGCCTGGTGGCAGACGCTGTTCCCGTCCCTGGCGATCCTCCTGCTGGTCCTCGCCGCGACGGTCGCCGGGATGCGCTTCAACGACTCCCGCGACCCACGACGCAACGGAGGCTGACCCGTGCGGCTGCCCGACAGTTTCTACTCCACCGTCCGTGCCCGGCTGACCGAGGCGCTGCACGAGCGTGACCTGGACGGATTCCTGGCCAGTTCGCCTGCTGACGTCGCCTTCCTCAGCGGGTTCTTCTACATCGCCACCGAGCGTCCGGTCTACCTCTGGATGCCCCGCGAGGGCGACCCGCTGCTGGTCGTCCCGCACCTCGACGTCGAGTACGCGGCCCAGCAGGGGGTGTCCCTGGACACCGTCAGCTACGCCGAGTTCCCCGGGCTGGTCACCCCCGAGCAGACCCTCGCCGCCGCGCTGACCGGACGTCGTACCCGCCGGATCGGTTTCGGCGCCGGGCTCACCGTCGGCGCGTTGGGCAAGCTCACCGCCGCCCTGCCCGCCGCCGACCTGGTGCCCACCGACGCGGTGGCGAGGCTGCGGCTGCGCAAGTTCCCCGAGGAGATCCCGCTGCACGAGGCGGCGGCCCGGATCTGCGACGACATGCTCGCCGCCGGCCGGGAGCTGATCGCCGAGGCGCTGCGGGCGGGACGGGAACTGCCCCGCGAGGACGAGATCGCCCGCCACGTCATCGGGTACGGCACCGACCGGATGTACGCCGAGTACGACATGGTCGTCTACACCACGAAGCTGGCCGGGGGACTGGTCTACGCCGGCCCCAACTCGGCGCTGCCGCACGGCCTGCCGACCCGGCGACGGATCCAGCCCGGCGACACCCTGATCCTCTCCCTCGGCGCGGCGGTGGCCAGCCGGTTCGTGGAGAGCGAACGGACCTTCGTCGTCGGTGAGCCGACCGCCGAGCAGCGCCGCTACTACGAGGCCGACCGGGAGGCCCAGCAGGTGGGCACGGAGGCGATGCTCGTCGGCCGGACCTGTGCCGAGGTCAACCGGACCTGCCTGGACGTGCTGCGCGGACACGGCCTGGGCGACTACATCAGGCACCGGCAGGGCCACGGGATCGGGTTGCAGAACCACGAGCCGCCCTGGGTGGCCGACGGGGACGACACGGTGCTCGCCGACGGGATGTTGCTCTCCAGCGAGCCCGGCGTCTACGTCCCCGGGCACGCCGGTTACCGGATCTCCGACACCGTCCTGGTCACCGACGCCGGTCCGCGTCGCCTGACCAGCTACCCCCGCGACCTGGAAGCCAACATCATCGAGGGAGTCCGATGAAGATCAACGGTGCCGAGCTGGTGGTCGAGGCGTTCGGCCCCGAGGACGCCCCGGCCATGATCGTCCACCACGGCGCGCCCGGCCTCGGGTCCCGCTCCGAGCCGACCCGGTCGTTCGGGCCGTTCGCCGACCGGATGCGGGTCATCGTCTTCGACGCCCGGGGGTCGGGGGAGTCCAGCGACGACGAGCCGTTCACCCACGAGCAGTGGGTCGCCGACGTCGACGCGATCCGCGAGCACTTCGGCTACGACCGGATCGTGATGGCCGGCGGATCGTACGGCGGGTTCATCGCCATGGAGTACGCCATCGCCCACCCCGACCGGGTCAGCGCGTTGATCCTGCGCGACACCGCCGCCGACACCGCCCACGACCACCTCGCCGTGGACCGGGCCCGCACCACCGACCGTACGGTGATCCCGCAGTGGGCCATCGACCGGATCGGGACCGGGCGGTTCACCAGCGACGACGAGCTGCGCGACTACTGGCGGGCGATCCTGCCCCTCTACGACCACCGGCACGACCCGGCCAAGGACGCCGCCCGGCTGGCCGCCACCCGGTTCCACTACCGCACCCACAATGCGGCCTTCGGGCAGAACATGCCCGGATACGACCTCAAGCCGAAGCTGCCCGGCATCACCTGCCCCACCCTGGTGACCGTCGGACGGCACGACTGGCGTACCCCGGTCGAGGCGTCCCAGGTCATCGCGGACCTGATCCCCGACGCCCGGCTGGTGGTCTTCGAGCACTCCGGACACTCCCCGCAGCTGGAGGAGACGGAGCGGTTCCAGCGGGTGGTCCGGGACTTCCTCGACGAGGCCGGGGTCGGCTGACATGGATCCGTTGCTGAACGTCACCGACCTGCGGGTGTCGTTCCCCGGGCCGAGCGGACCGGTGAACGCCGTCAACGGGGTGTCCCTGGAACTCGCCGCCGGCCGGACCCTCGCCCTGCTCGGCGAGTCCGGCTCCGGCAAGAGCGTCACCGCCCAGGCGGTGATGGGGATCCTCGACGTCCCCCCGGCGAAGGTCACCGGGTCGGTGACCCTACGGGGGCGGGAGCTGCTGACCCTGTCCCCACGGGACCGGGACAGGGTCAGCGGCGAGGAGATCGGCATGGTCTTCCAGGACGCCATGGCCGCCCTCAACCCGGTCTTCACCGTCGGCGACCAGATCACCGAACTCCTCCGGGTCCGCCGGGGGATGTCCCGCGCCGACGCCCGCCGCCGCGCCGTCGAACTGCTCGACCGGGTACGCATCCCCGCCCCCGCCGACCGGGTCAAGGACTACCCGCACCAGTTCTCCGGCGGGATGCGCCAACGGGTGATGATCGCCCTGGCCATCGCGCTGGAACCGGCGGTGCTGATCGCCGACGAGCCCACCACCGCCCTCGACGTCACAGTCCAGGCGCAGGTCATGGAGCTGATCGCGGAGATCCAGCGGGACACCGGAACGGGACTGCTGCTGATCACCCACGACCTGGGGGTGGTCGCCGAGGTCGCCGACGACGTCGCCGTCATGTACGCCGGGCGGATCGTCGAACGCGGCACCGTCGAGCAGATCTTCGACGGGCCGGCCCACCCCTACACCGAGGGTCTGCTCGCCTCGATGCCCCGGGTGGACCGCACCGACGAGCAGTTGTACGCCATCCCCGGCTCCCCGCCCAACCCGGCGCGGCTGCCGACCGGCTGCCCGTTCCACCTGCGCTGCCACCGGGTCACCGACGTGTGCCGGAACACCCTGCCGGCCCTGGAACCCCTCCCGGCCGGGCGGGCCAGCGCCTGTCACCACCGCACGGAGGTGTTGGATGCCACCCAGTGACGACGTCGTGCTCCGGGTCGAGAACCTGGTCAAGCACTTCCCCCTCAAACGCAGTGGATCCCTGCGGGCGAGCGGGGTGGTGAAGGCCGTCGACGGGATCAGCTTCGACCTGCGGCGGGGGGAGACCCTCGGGGTGGTCGGGGAGTCCGGGTGCGGCAAGAGCACCCTGGCCCGGACCCTGGTCGGCCTGGAGAAGCCCACCTCCGGCACCGTCCGCTTCGGCGACGAGGAGGTGCACACCGCCCGAGGTCGACGGCTGCGGGCACTGCGGCGACGCATCCAGATCGTGCTCCAGGATCCGTACACCTCGCTGAACCCGCGTCGGACGATCCGGGAGATCCTCACCCAGCCCTTCGAGATCCACCCGGAGGTGCTGCCGAAGGCCCGCCGGACCGAGCGGATATCCGAACTCCTCGACCTGGTCGGCCTCGACCCGAGCCTGCACCTGGACCGGTACCCGTACCAGTTCTCCGGCGGTCAACGCCAGCGCATCGGCATCGCCCGCGCCCTGGCCCTGCAACCCGACGTGGTGGTCTGCGACGAGCCGGTCTCCGCCCTGGACGTCTCGGTCCAGGCGCAGGTGGTGAACCTGCTGGAGCGGTTGCAGAAGGAGATCGGGGTGGCGTACGTCTTCATCGCCCACGATCTGTCAGTGGTCCGGCACATCTCCGACCGGGTCGCCGTCATGTACCTCGGCAAGCTGGTCGAGACCGGTCCCGGTGCCCCGTTGTACGACGCGCCCCGACACCCGTACACCAAGGCCCTGCTGTCGGCGGTCCCGGTCCCGGAACCGGCCGGCCGTTCCGACAGGCAGCGGATCCTGCTCGCCGGTGACCCGCCCAGCCCGGTGAACCCGCCGTCCGGCTGCCGGTTCCGAACCCGCTGCTGGCAGGCCACCGACACCTGCGCCACCCAGGAGCCCGTCCTGAGCGGCCCGGAGCACCCGGTCGCCTGCCACTACCCGCTGGCCGCGTGACGAGCCGGCACTACCCGCCGACCGCGTGACCGGCCGGCACGTCCACGAAGGAGACACACTGTGCTGCAAGAACCCGCGCCGCGGTACCAGGGCCACAAGTCCTACGAGTACCTTGAGCCGCACTCGGACTACCGGGTGTTCGCGTTGGCGCCGGAGCTCGGTCGGGTGCCCGGACACGACCTCGGCCTGACCGACGCGCAACGACAGCGGGTCACCCGGCTGTTGACCGACCACATCGCCGTCTCGCTGCACGAACACCCGGTGATCCTGCCCGAGGACGTCCGGGAGCTGCGCGCGTACAACCGGACCGCCAGGCAGCGCACCGGCTTCGAGGGGCTGTCCCGCTCCGGGCTCACCGCCGTGTTCGACAACTTCATGGCCGGGGCCTCCTGCGTGACCAGCGAGAACGGCTGGAAGTGGAACGACCTGGTGTACGCGGTCGGGATGCGGCTGTCCGACGTCTACAAGCAGGACTACGTGACCCTGGCGACCTCGCTCGCCGACATCCACGCCGCCAAGCGGGACGGCCGGTTGGCCCTGGTCGCCGGCCTGGAGTGCAGCAGCCCGATCGAGAACGAGCTGGACCGCATCGACATCCTGTACGGCTTCGGGATCCGGCAGCTCGGCATCGCGTACAGCCAGGCCAACATGCTCGGCGGTGGGCTCTCGGAGCGCCACGACGGCGGCCTGACCCACTTCGGGCGCCGCGCCGTCGACCGGATGAACAAGCTCGGCATCGCCATCGACATCTCCCACTCCGGTGACCAGACCTCCCTGGACACCGTCGAGGCGTCCCGGGTGCCGGTCTTCATCACCCACGCCGGGGCGCGGGCGGTGTGGAACACCTCCCGGATGAAGCCGGACGAGGTGATCCGGGCCTGCGCCGAGCGCGGTGGGGTGATCGGCATCGAGGCCGCCCCGCACACCACCCTGTCGGAGAAGCACCCGCACCACTCGATCGAGTCGGTGATGGACCACTTCACCTACTGCGTCGACCTGGTCGGGATCGACCACGTCACGTTCGGCCCGGACACCATGTTCGGCGACCACGTCGGGGTGCACGACACGTACGCCGCCAACTACGCCCACGACGCCGGCAACCGCCCCGAGCACCCCCGGGTGGAGTACGTGTCCGGTGTGGAGAACCCCGCCGAGGCGTTCGGCACCATCGTCGGCTGGCTGGTCCGGCACGACTACTCCGACGACGAGATCGCCAAGGTGATCGGCGGCAACACCCTGCGGGTGCTGGAGCAGGTGTGGTGAGCACGGTCCACCCGACGGTGTCGGCCGGACCCGGCTAGCAACTACACTCCGTACGCCCGGTCGGCGGCGGTGAGCGAGAGGTGACGTGGATGGCTCGGCGCGAGACCGCGCTCAAGGCGGCACAGGGTCGGCTACGGGAGCTGATCGGCAGCGAGTTCCACGCCGGTGACAAGTTGCCCAACGAGCGTGAGCTGGCCGACCTGCTGGAGGTCAGCCGGGCCACCGTCCGGGAGGTCCTCGGGCAGCTCTCCGCCGAGGGTGTGGTCCGCCGTACCTGGGGGATCGGCACCTTCGTGCACGAGCCCGACGGGAGGGTCCCGGTCACCATCGGGGACGTCACCGCCCTGCGGGACCGGATCACCGCCTCCGGTCACCGCCCGGCCCTCAGCGACGCCACGGTGAGCCGGGTGCACTGCCCGGGGCACTGCGCCGAGACCCTGGGGTTGACGCCGGGCGACCCGTGCTGGCGGGTCGACAGGCTCTTCGCCGTCGACGAGGTCCCGGCGGTGTTCATCCGCGACCACCTGCCGTTGCGGGTCGCCGACCGGGACCTCGACCCGTCCGGGCTGCTCAGCATCGACCTGGACATGTTCGAGTTCCTGGCCGTGGCGACCGGGATGCCGGTCCGGCGGGCCGAGATCGAACTCGCGGCGGTCCTCGCCGACGACGAACTCACCGCCCGCCTCGGCGTCCCCACCGGACATCCGCTGATCAACGCAACCCAGATCGGGTACGGCGACGGCGACGTGGCCCTGTTCCACGGCCACATCACCGTCCGGACCGACATCCTGACCCTCCGGATCAGTCGAGGCGGCTGACCTCCCCGAAGGGGCCGCTCCTCACACCTGGGGGGTGAGGTCGGTGAGGGCCTCGGCGTAGGCGGGCGGCACGAAGTTCGGGCCGCCGGGGGTGAACACGTCGGAGCGGGCGGCGGTCGCCCACGCGGTCTCCGGGACCGCGTCGGCCAGGGCCAGGACCACCGGGGCGTCGCGCCACTGGTCCTGTTCGGCGAGGATCGCCAGCGCCGCCACCGACTCCTCCACCTCGCCGACGCACTCGAACGGCTTGTGCCCGTCCACGCCGAGCAGTTCCCGGTAGCCGGGGAGCTGGGTCTCGTCGGCCAGCAGGTCACCGCCGAAGATCCCGACCACCCGTTCCCGGGACATGTGGGGTGCCATCGCCAGGAAGACGAACCGGCACTTCGGGCAGTCCCGGCACCACCGTTCGCTCGCGTCACGCAGCTTGAACGCGGCGTTGCAGCTGGTCACCACGGCGTCGTACCTGTCGATGGCGGCGAAGAGCCGGGCGATGTGCAGCTCCGACAGCGACCGCAGGAGGCTGAAGTACGGCTCGGTCAGCCCGGCGTGCCCGGCCAGTGCCGCCCGCAGCAGCCTCTCGGCCTCGACCCCCTTGGACCACTGGTGGTTGACCTCGTGGCCGTTCCAGACCAGGTTCGGGTCCGACGCGGAGCGCTCGTTCGACATCACCACCGGGCCGAGCCCGTGCAGGACCGCGGTGGCCACCGCGATCAGCGAGTTGATCGCGGTGGCCGGGATGTGCCCGTTGAGCGCCCCGGCCGCGTTCAGGTCGAACAGCACCGGGTCGATCCGCCGCCGGGCCGCGAGGGGGGTCAGCCCGGACGCCTCGTTCACCGCGACGATCACGTGGTTGGGGTTGACCGAGAAGGGCACCGGGTCGAACCCGGCCTCCCGCAGCGCCTCCAGGCTGACCAGGGAGTCCTTCCCACCGCCGACAGCGCTCAGGGGCCGCAGCTCGGAGTTGTCGTAGACCCGGGCCGGGGGGACCTCACCCGGGGGCACCTCGGGGGTCAGCTCCAGGACGTGCGGGAGCTGGTTGCGGTAGGCGTACTCGGCGAGGCCATGGGTGTAGACGGCGGTGACCAGCGCGACGGCGTCGGCGCCCAGCGGGGCGGGCAGCACCAGCCGGGGCGGGGCCGCGGTCTTGTAGTAGCTCACCCCGGCGACCAGGTGCAGCAGGGCCAGGACCCGGTCCAGGGTGGCCACCGTCTGGTCCGACGGCGGCTCGTCCGGCACCGGAAGCGTGATCACCTCGGTGAACCGCTGCTCGCCGTCGGGGCCGGTCAGGACGTAGTCGAACAACGCCTCGCCGGTGGCGAGATCGATCGAGTACGACGGGAAGGTGAAGGCGTCCATCCGCCGGAGCTGCTCGTTGGGCACACGCCATACTAGGCCCTGGTCCACCCCTGCCGTCTCGGGTGCGGGTGAACCCCGCTCACCGTGGAGGAGATCACCTGTGCGCCTGTCTGACCTGCGCGGACGTACCGTCGCCGTTTGGGGGACCGGTCGGGAGGGCCGGGCGGCGGTGACGGCGATCGCCGCCCACGCCCCGGCGGAGCTGGTCGCCGTCGACGACAGCGCCAACTTCCTGGCCCTGCCCTGGGAGGGCGAGCTGGCCGCCGCCGCGCCGTTGGTGACCGGAGAGCAGGGGTACGCCCGCCTGGCCGCCGCCGACGTGGTGGTCCGCTCCCCGGGGGTCCCGCAGACCCACCCCTGGATGGTGGAGCTGCGGCGGGCCGGGGTCACCGTCACCGGGGGGACCGCCCTCTGGATGGCCGACCACGCCGACCGGACCGTCGGGGTGACCGGGAGCAAGGGCAAGAGCACCACCGCCAGTCTGATCAGTCACCTGCTCACGGCCGTCGACAGGCCGAACGTCTTCGGCGGGAACATCGGGGTGCCCCTGCTCGACCTCCCCGACGCCGACAGGTACGTCCTGGAGCTGTCGAGCTACCAGTGCGCGGACCTGACCGAGTCGCCCCGGGTCGCCGTGGTCACCTCGCTCTTCCCCGAGCACCTCGACGCGCACGGCGGGGAGCGCGAGTACTACCGGGACAAGCTGAACCTGATCGCCCACGGCCCTCGGACGGTGGTCGTCAACGGTGGGGACCCCCGGCTGGCCGTCGAGTTGGGCGACCGGGCGGCGATCCGGGCGGGCACCCCGGACACCACGAACGTGGCCACCGGTGCCGACGGGACGCCCTGGTTCCACCTCGGTGACCGGCCGCTGTTCCCCCGGGCGGTCCTCCCGCTGGTCGGGCGGCACAACGAGGGCAACCTCTGTGTGGCCCTGGCCGTCCTGGACGCCCTCGGGGTGGACGTGATCGACCAGCGGGACACCCTGGCCGTGGCGGTCGCCGGGTTCCAGGGGCTGGCCCACCGGCTCACCGAGATCGTCGACCCGTCGGGGCTCACCTTCGTCGACGACACCCTCGCCACCAGCCCGTACGCGGCCATGCACGCCATCGACGCGTACGACGGGCGGCCGTTGACGGTGATCGTGGGTGGCACCGACCGGGGGTTGGACTACACCCCGTTCGCCGAGCACCTGGCCGAGCGGGAGATCACGGTGATCGGGGTGCCGGACAGCGGTCGACGGATCGTCGAGGCGCTGGCCGGGTTGCCGAAGGTGCGTACCGAGGTGGTCGAGGACCTTGTGGACGCGGTCCGGCTGGCCCGCACCGTGACTCCGGCAGGCGGGGTGGTCCTGCTCTCCCCGGCGGCCCCCAGCTACGGCCGGTTCCGCAACTTCGAGCACCGCTCCGAGGTCTTCGCCCAGGCGGTCGCCGACACCCGGGACTGACCCGGCACGTGAAGGGCAACGGCGATCATGGGTAAGGCGAAGAAGCCGGTCAGCGACGGCGCGCCCCTCGACTCAGGTGACACATGGCACAGAATGCCTGGTCACGGGGGGTGAACCGGTGCCGGGGAGCTGCGTAGAGCTGGAGTCCGCAGTTTCACCGGTACGTGAAGGAGACCGACATGCCAGTCCCGAATCCCGACGGCGCCCAGGGCCGGACTGCTTCCGCTGATCAGAAGACGGTCAGCGCGGTCGCCGGTATGCGCCCGGGGTCGGACCCGGTCGTCGAGTCGGAGGATCTCCGGCGGGCGAGGATCGTGGCGCAGGCCCGACATGGGCTGGTCAGGGTCTCGCACGCGATGGGTGACGCCGTCGAGCATCAGGACAGGCTGACGTATCAAGCCCTGCAAGCCGACGGCAGAGTGGTGTCGTTGGAGGACAAGCACTCCGCCCAGACGCCCAAGGGGCCGGTTGCGCCGCCGCAGGGCAGGCAGGGCGGCAGGGGCATCTAGCGTCGACTGTTCCGGGGGGTCGGTCGGGGTCGTCGTGCGGTGGGGGGCTGCGGGGTGGGAAGCGCCCGCAGCCCCACCGGCCGTACGAAGATGGTCCGGCGTTCGACCGCCTCGCCCCGCTTGTCCAGGGCGTAGCCGTCGAGCCAGAGCCAACCGTGGTACGTCTTCAGGTCGTCGCGGACCCTGATCACCCGGAACCGGATCGGTCGGGTGCCGAACTGGACGCTCGCCTCCCGCCCCACCAGGAACTCGTCACCGGCCCTGATCGTCACGAGCCGTACCGTCGCCAGGCCCGGATCCGGATCCGGGAGACCTCCACGCGTGGACAGTGCCCGTTGCCGGTGCAGGACGGACAGGTGCCGCTGCGGTGTCGGAGCAGGACGGCCCAGGCGAGCCGGACGAGGAGCGGAACCCGGCCCGTCACGAGGTCGTCCTCCGGTCCGGGTTGTCCCGGATGGCCTGGGCGCGGATGAGGAGGGTACGGGGTTCGATCTCGCCCCCGTCGACTGTCACTGTGACCCCCCGCAACCAGACCCAGTCCAGGGCGACGAGATCGGCGTTCGCCGGTATGAATGTGACTCGGAATCGGAGGCGCTGCGAACCGGACAGATAGTCGCGCGGTTCGAGGACGAGAATGTCCCCCTCGTGTACGAGATTGCGCCGTTCCGGCAGAAAGTTGTCCATGCTTTGACATTGACCGAGGGTGGCCTTCTTGTTCTAGAGTTGCGCCCACGGTGGAGGGTGGCCGACCGTCTGGACTGGAACGCGCCGATCGCGATGGAGCGAGCCCGGGGAATAACCGGGGAAAGGGTGGGGAACGTGAGCGCGACAGCGATTCTGATAGACGAACTCCGCAGATGTCGGATGACCCGGGGCCTCAACCAGGAGGAGTTCGGGCGGGTGATCAGCTACAGCGGCACCCACGTGAGCGCGATCGAGACGGGGACCCGGCCCCCCACCCCGGAGTACGTCCGCGCCGTCGACAAGGCCATGAGCACCGGCGGCCTCTTCGCCCGCCTCCTGGAGAAGCTGCCACCCCTGGACCGCACCCCGGTCTGGCTCCGAGAGTGGATCAAGATCGAGGAACAGGCCACCTCCCTCCGCTGGTACGAGCCGTCCTACGTCCCGGGACTCCTGCAAACCGAGGCGTACGCCCGAGCGTCGTTGTGGGCGAGCGGGATGGCGACCGGTGAGATCGAAGCCGGGGTGAAGTCCCGCGTCGACCGACAGGCGATTCTGAACCGCGAGAACCCGCCGAAGCTGGCAGTGGTGCTCGACGCGAATGTGCTCACCCGCACCGCGCAGGACAGCCGGAAGATGATGCGTGAGCAGCTCGACCACCTGATCGCGGCAGCAGGGCTCCCACACGTGCAGATCCATGTGGTGCCCGCAGAGGCCGGGCTTTATCCTGGCCTGCAAGGCGGATTCGCCCTGGCAACCCTGTCAGACGGACTGGTCATGGGACATGTCGACGGGCAGGTTCGTTCGCAGGTGCTGAGCATGGCGGGTGACCTCGCCAACCTCGAAGCGACCTGGGAGTTCACCTGTCGCAGTGCCCTTCCCGCCAGGCAGTCCCTTCTACTCATCGAGGAAGTGGCCCGATCATGGACCTGACCAACGCCCGGTGGCGCAAGTCGAGTAAGAGCGGTTCCAACGGGGGTGCCTGCGTCGAGGTGGCGGGGAATCTGCCGGGCGCCGTGGCGGTACGGGACAGCAAGGACCCCTCGGGGCCGGTCCTGAGCTTCACACCGGGTGCCTGGGCCGCCTTCACCGCCGACCTCAGGCGCTGACCACCGGCCGGAGGGACTTCCCACCCGTGTCCGGGTGGGAAGTCCCTCCGGCTTCTGGAGACCCTTCTCGGGCCTACCGCTGTGGCTTCGGTGCGGCACCGGCGTCGCCTCCTGGCGGACTCATCCCAACCTGGGGCGCTGCCGTGGCGGTCCCGGGGATTCCGGCCGCGAGGACGCCGATTCCTCGCGGGATCGGCGGCCGGGTGTGGAGGTGGGGATCCGGGCGGCGGCCTGAGCGGCGAGCTCGGCCTGAGCGGGCTCGCTGGGGATCTCCTCATCGTCGGACGCCGGTCGCGAGAACAGTTGGCGGAACCCGTAGTCGAAGTCCTGTGGAGTGAGGCCGTCCGGGTAGGACCACTGAGGGACCGGCTCCGCCTCGGGTGTCCGGCTCCGCGATGACGCCACCACCGTGGCCTCCCCGTCCGAGAAGTCAAGGTCAGGGTCCGTGTGGGGCATAGGTTCCTCGCGATTGTCGGTGCCCTGCGTCAGGGCCGGTCTCAGGTGTGGCGCGGGCCGGTCAACTGTGGCTGTGGGAACGGTCATGCCCGGTTCACTGGAGTCTCGGTCGACGGCTCGGCGGTGCCTGCCCGGCCGGTCGCCGCTCCTCGCTGTCCCCTCGCGGCCGGCGCTGACCGGCGCGGCCTCCGGGCGAGACGGACACAGCTGCGGTCACCTGGGCGGATGATCCACGCAGCGTCTGCCGTCGGGCCGCCCTGTACGCCGCATCGTCCGGCATGACCCTGCCGGTCGAGGGGTCTGTCTTGACCGGAATCCCGTTACGCTCGAACGCGCTTCTCAGCGTCGACATCCGATTCCAGTTCTCGCGGGACAGGCCCTCCCACTGGAGTTTGAGCAACCCGTCGACCTCCCTGTCGGGCCACACTCCCGGACGAGTCGCGGTGGCCCGGTCCAGTTGGGTGATCAGTTCCGTCTCCCAGCCGGACCGTCGAGGGGGCGAGCCCATCGGCATGTAGGTCAGCGTGGCAGGCAGGTGTGGCACTTCGGCGCGCACGTCGCGCAACGCCAGTCCGTGGTAGTCGAATGCCTCGCGTACGACGGGGCCGAGCGTGGTGGCATCCACCCGAGCTCCGTTGGTCAGCGCATCGGCCAGTTCGCCCAGGGGAACCTCCTTGCCGTTGGGCAGGGACTCGACCTCGTACTCCTCGATGTCGAGCCCCTGGTATTCGGGTCGGTCACAGCGTTGCCTGAGGGCGTCGACGAAGTCCTGCTGCGTCAGGCCCTCAGGCATCGACCACATCGGCGAAGCCTGCGAAATCGACTCCGGCGAGGATGCCCTCCCGTTCCACGGTGACGGTGACCGTTCTTGATCCGAGGAATGGTCGTCCATGTAAGGCAATGTCATCTCCTATGTCAGTGCCGAGGGCTCGGGGGGCGAGGAGGGCCTCCGGGTTGCTGGTACGCACCGGGTGTGAACCGCCAGGCTTGATTCCCGTAGGCGGCGGGTGGGGGGAAGGAGCCGACCGGTGGGGGCCGGTGTCCTGCGCCGGCGAGCGACATTCCTGCGGCACTGGCTACCGGAAAGGCGGGGTCCCAGGTCGCTGGGTCGGTGGGCGTCGGAACCGGGGCGGACTGCCATGCCGGCATCGTCGAAGGCCCGGGCGTCGGAAGTGTCGGCTTCCGCTGCTCCGCCAGTATCTGTTCGTAAAACTCGCGGCTTCTGGTCCCCGGGCGCAGGAAGTGATCCTTCCAGTCGGGGTGTGATTCAAAGAATTCGAATTCGTCGGGGTTTGAGGTCGCCGCACCCTTTCTGTGGCTGTAGAGGCGCTTGTGGCATTTTAGGAACCCCTTGTCGTCGGGTTTTGTGAATTCGGAAGGGATTCTCCCTCCGAGATGTCGATAATACTGTTCGTAGATCTCCGACCAGGTGCCTTTCAGTCCGCGGGAACCGCTGAGCGTGAATCGGTTCCCAAGGTGGCGGTCGGCGAATAAGGCTTGGACGATCTCTTGGTGGCGATCCTGAATCTTCTTCGGGATACCGTTCCGTACCCAGTTGGAAATATCCTGTTTGACGTAGTGTCCGTCTACGCCGTGAACGAGACCGTTGTCATCGATTTCCCCGATCTGTCGGAGCCGGTGATATTCGGGTACCCAGTGGGCGTTGACGCCCCGCTCGGGCTTCGTCGACGCAGGCTGCTGCCGAGGATCGCGGTAAAGGTTCGGGGCGGGCGGTGGCGCGAAGGCGGGGGTCAGTGCGGGCGACACGTTGGGCGCGTACTGCGGGGGAAGGGGAGCGGGGAAGGCGCTGGCGAAGCCTTGATGCTCTCCCACGGGATCGAACGTCGACTCGATCGTCATGGCGTGCGCGCAGTTGTCGATGTTCTCAAGGTCCTCCGCGGTGAGTTCGAGCCCCTGCGAGGTGCCGGGGTTCGGGGAGAGGAACGCGTTGTCCGGGCCTCCACCCGTCAGGTACTGCTCGTCGAGATTCCAGTCCGGTTTTGCCCAGTCCGGGTTCCACTGGTGCGCCATTGGTCCTCCACGGTGGACGTCGTCGTCGTGACGACGTACGCCGTGGGTTTCCGGTTCACCTGAGTGACGGACGAAGCAGGGTGAGGAGGCGGAGCAGCCCGGCCCCGGCCAGGTATGCCACCAGGGCGACGACGGGCAGTCCGTACGGCTCGGGGGCGTACTTCGGGGTCTGGCTGTTGACCACCAGTGCGACGACGACGGCGGCGTACCCGGCGACGACCAGGACACCGCGTACCGGTGAGGTGGGTTGCGGGGTGGTCCGTTCCCGGCGCAGGGTGCGGGCCTCGACCCGGCCGAAGACCGCCACCAGGGCGGTCAGGACGGCGGCGAGCATCAGCAGCCACGGCACCCGCCAGGCGAACCAGGCCGCCGACCCGGCCGCCGGGGTGGGCAGCCGCCCCACCGCGTCCAGCGCGCCGACGAGCAGGATCGCCGCCGTCAGGTGCCACAGGAACAGGGTCAGCACCACCGAGTTCACGGCGACCACCGCCTGCCAGGGGCGACGCCGGTGCAGCCACCGCTCGACAGGGGACCGGACCAGCAGGATCAGCCCGAGCTGGGCGGTGAAGAGGGTGAGCAGGGCCAGGCTGGGCGGGGAGGCGTTGTGCAGCGGCTGGCCGGGCACGTTGAGCATGCTCACCGGGTACGGGCCGGGGACGGTGAGCAGGACCGTGGCGCCCAGCCCACCGACGAGCATCGCGAGGGCTGCCGGGCGGCCGGTGGGGAGCCGTCGCCGTCGATCGGGCTGCCCGGTGTGGGCGTCGTACCAGGCGAACCCGACCTGGTGCACTGCCAGCCACCCGAACACGAAGCCCCCGAGTCCCCACGTCTCGTGCCCGGCGAACCGGGCCACGTCCCCGGCGGCGACGAGGACCACCAACCCCAGCGGTACGGCGAGCCCGAACCGGCGGTGCAGCGCGTACATCGGTGGGGTGAGGGGGACGACTGCCAGGTAGGCGGCGAGGAACCACAGGGGGATCGTGGCGAACCAGGCCACCGTCCGGATCCGCTCCGAGTCGACCCCGACCAGTGACGCCTGGGCCGCGCCGACCATCAGGACCAGGACCAGGACCGTGGTCGGGCGGACCAGGCGGTTGCTGCGGTCCAGCAGCCACCCGGCCCCGTCGCCGCCCCGGGCCCGGAACGAGTGCAGGGAGGCGGCGTTGGCGTACCCGCCGACCAGGAAGAAGACCGGCATGACCTGGGCCGCCCAGGTCAGCGGGTACGCCCAGGGCAGCTCCGGGAGGGCGGAGTGGCCGTCCGGTGATCCGGAGAGGTCGTACACGACGACGGTGACCGTCCAGTGCCCGAGGACCACCGTGACGATCGCCAGGGCGCGGAGCAGATCGAGGTAACGCTCGCGGTCCGGCGGCGTACGGTCGGCGAGCTCCCGCAGCCGGGTCATCGGACCAGGCTAGCCCAACCGGCCGGGGTTGGTGCTGTTCGTGCTGGTCAAAGGCGTTCTTCCGACAGTCGTGATCGGAGGGTGCCTCGGTAACAGTTTGAAAACTTCATCCATGGTCTTGACAGAACGGTGTCTCCAGTAAGAACTTTTACCACTAACAGTAAACATTCTTTTCGGAAAGGATCTCGATGGCCGACCACGACGGGGACCCCGCTGCGGTGACAGCGGTGGTCGATGCCACCCGGGTCGACCGGCGAGGTTCCCGGAGCATCACCGGCGACAGCGTCCTGGCCCGCGTCCGGTCCGGACTGGACGACCTCACCGGAGCACTGCGCCGGGTCGCCGACCACGTGCTCGCCGACCCGGAGACCGCCGCCCGGTCGACGATCGTCGAACTGGCCGAGGGGAGCGGGACCTCACCCGCCACCGTCACCCGGTTCTGCCGGGCGATGGGCTTCGACGGCTACGCCGACCTGCGGCTGGGCATCGCCGCCGAAACCGGTCGGGCCCGGTCCGCCGGATGGTCGGTCGACATCGGACGGGAGATCCAACCCGGCGACCCCCTCGACCGGGTGCTGGAGCAGTTGATGGCCGCCGACACCCGGGCCATGCACGACACCGCCGCCCTGCTCGACCTGATCGAGGTGGAACGGGCGGCGATGGCCATCGCCGGTGCCGGTCGGGTCACCATCGTCGGGGCGGGCGGCAGCGCCCTCGTCGGGCAGGAGATGCAACTCAGTCTGCACCGCATCGGGGTGGCCGCCTGGGCCTGGAACGACGTACACGACGGGTTGGCCAGCGCCGCGCTGCTCGGCGCGGGCGACGTGGCCCTCGGCATCTCCTACACCGGGCAGACCAGGGAGACCGTCGAGATGCTCGCCGAGGCGGGCAGCCGGGGAGCGACGACCGTCGCACTCACCGGATTCCCCCGCAGCACCCTGGCCGACCTGGCCGACGTGGTGCTCCTCACCGCCAGCCAGTCCACCAGCTTCCGACCCGACGCGCTCTCCGCCCGGCACCCCCAGCTGGTCGTCCTCGACCTGCTCTATATCGCCGTCGCGCAGCGCACCCACGGACGGGCCCACGCGGCCTTCCGGCGGACCGCCCAGGCCGTCGGGGGTCACAAGGCCACCACCGCAGCCGACACCTGAACCGCAGCCCCACGCGTCACCATCCGACACCACGAGGAGAGACACCATGTCGGTAACCCCCGAGAACCACGCCGACCTGAACCGCCGTACGCTGCTGCGCCGGGCCGCCGCCGCGGGCCTGCTGGTCACCCCGGCCGCCGGACTGCTCAGCGCCTGCGCCGGCAGCGAACCCACCCCCGCCAACCAGGACGAGGGTGCCAAGAGCAAGGACAACCCGTTCGGGGTGCAGGACGGCAGCGCCGTCAAGGTGGTCATCTTCAACGGTGGGCTCGGCGACCAGTGGGCCAAGGAGGACCAGGCGGTCTTCAACGCCAAGCACGCTGGCGTCACCGTCAACATGAGCTCCAGCCAGAAGATCAAGACCGAAGAGCAGCCGAAGATGGCGACCCAGCCCAGTGACCTGGTGATGAACTCGGGCGCCGACATGATGGACATCAGCACCCTGGTCAACGAGGGCGCGATCGAGCCCCTCGACGACCTGCTCGCCGCCCCCGCCTGGGACAGCGAGGGCACCGTCGGCGACTCGCTGCTGCCCGGCACCCGCGAGGACGGCACCTTCCAGAACAAGTTCTACGTCGTCAACGTGGCCTTCACCGTCTGGGGCAACTGGTACAACAACGCCCTGTTCACCAAGGAGGGGTGGACCCCGCCGACCACCTTCGACGAGTTCTTCGCCCTCGCCCCGAAGATCAAGGCCAAGGGCATCGCCCCGTACGTCCACGACGCGGTGCACGGCTACTACCCCCGCTGGGCGCTGATGGCCACCATCTGGAAGTCCGCCGGCAAGCAGGCCGTGATCGACATCGACAACCTGAAGGAGAACGCCTGGCGGGCCGAGGGGATCCTGCCCGCCCTGGAGGTCTGGGAGAAGCTGGTCAAGGACCGCCTCCTGCTGCCGGGCAACCTCAACCACACCCAGTCCCAGCAGGCCTGGCTGGACGGGAAGGCCGCCTTCATCCAGGTCGGCACCTGGCTGAAGAACGAGATGGCCGCCACCATCCCGCCCGGCTTCGAGATGAAGATCTCCGACTACTGGGGTCTCGGCGCCACCGACAAGGCCCCCAAGGACGTCTTCGCCGGAGCCGGTGAGGGCCTGGTCGTCCCGAGCAAGGCCCCGAACAAGGCGGCGGCCAAGGAGTTCCTGCGGGCGGTGCTCTCCAAGGCCGGATCGGCGAAGTTCGCCGAGCTGACCAAGTCCCTCGCCTCCACCAAGGGCTCCGGGGACGCCGTCCAGGACACCGCCCTGTCCAGCGCCAACCAGCTGATGAGCCAGGCCCCCGCCGACCTGATCAAGACCAAGTTCTGGGACTTCTACGCCGACCTGGACAAGGAGAGCCAGAACCTCTCCGCCGAGCTGATGGCCGGACGGCTCACCGCCGCCGGGTTCGTCGACCGGATGCAGAAGGCGGCCGACAAGGTCGCCAAGGACTCCTCGATCACCAAGCAGACCCGGTCCTGACGGGACGCCCCGAGGCGATCCGTTCGAGAGAGTAGGTTCGATGCGGCACGGTGTCGGGCGATTCGTGGCAGGCTTCCTCTTCCTGCCCGTCGCGCTCTATCTCCTGTACGTGGTGTGGCCCTTCGCCCAGGCGGCCGGCTACTCGCTGACCAACTGGGGTGGGTACTCCGACCGGCAGGAGTTCGTCGGGCTGGACAACTACGTCCGGCTGTTCTCCGACGAGTTGATCCGCAAGGCGTTCTGGCACAACGTCTTCTTCCTGATCACCGTGCCGCTGGTCACCATCGCGCTGGCCTTGTTCCTCGCCTTCCTGCTCAACGTGGGCGGACGCGAGGACAGGGCCGGCGTACGGGGGGTCTTCGGCTCCGGGTTCTACCGGGTGGTGTTCTTCTTCCCGCAGGTGCTGTCCCTCGTGGTGATCGCCGTGATGTGGCAGCAGATCTACCGGGGCGACGGGCAGGGGCTGATCAACGGCCTGCTGATGAAGGTCGGCCTGGTCGACGAGGAGAACCCGATCGCCTTCACCGCCGACCCGGAGCCCTTCCTCGGCGTACCGGCGGTCCTCTGGTGGCTGCTCCTGATCGCCGTCTGGAGCGGGGCCGGGTTCTACATGGTGCTCTTCTCGGCGGCCATGCAGTCCATCCCGAAGGACATCTACGAGGCCGCCATCCTCGACGGGGCCAGCCGGTTCCACACCTTCTTCCGCGTCACCCTGCCGCTGCTGCGCGACACCGTCTCGGTGGCCTGGGTGTACCTCGGGTTCATCGCGCTGGACATGTACGCCCTGGTCTTCGTGATGACCCCCAGCCAGGGCGGGCCGGACCACGCCAGCGAGATCTTCGCCTCGGTGCTCAACTTCACCGCCTTCCAGAAGGGCCAGTTCGGCTACGCCTGCGCCATGGGCGTGGCGTTGGCGCTGTTCACCATCCTGCTGGCCGCGCTCCAGCTCCGGATCACCCGCCGAGAGCGGATCGAGTACTAGTAAGGAGACGGTGCCATGAGCACGATCACCCGGGCATCCGAAGCCGCTCGTCCCGCCGACGACGACCCACCCCGCCCGTCGACGCGCGGGAACGCCGGGCAGCCCCTCGGCGGACGGATCTTCAACGGGTTCTCCCACCTGTTCCTGGTGGTCTGGGCGGTGATGGTGATCTACCCGCTGCTGTGGGTGGTGATGTCGTCGTTCAAGTCCGACGCGGAGGTCATCCGCCAGCCACTGTCACTGATCCCCGAGAAACTCAACTGGGACAACTTCTCCCGCGCCTGGGTGGACGGGCACCTCGGGTCGTTCTTCGGCAACACCCTCCTCGTCCTGGCCGGCAGCATCGCGTTGACCATGCTGCTCGGCTCGATGGCCGCGTACGTGCTGTCCCGGTACGAGTTCCCCGGGAACCGGGCGATCTACTACATGTTCCTGTCCGGGTTGACCCTGCCGATCTACCTCGCGGCGGTCCCCCTGTTCAAGGGCGTCTACAACATGGGCGTCGTCTTCCCGCTGCTCGGCCCGAACAGCCACCTGATGCTGATCCTCGTGTACGTGGCCTGGTCGCTGTCGTTCACGGTCTTCTTCATGCACTCGTTCTTCCGTACGCTGCCCAACGCCGTCGCCGAGGCGGCGATGGTCGACGGGGCCTCCCACAGCCGACTCTTCTTCAGCGTCATGCTCCCCATGGCCCGCCCCGGCCTGATCAGCATCGGCATCTTCAACGTGCTCGGCCAGTGGAACCAGTGGTACCTGCCGACGCTGCTGATGCAGTCGGTCTCCGGGGAACCGAAGAACCAGGTGATCGCCCAGGGACTCATCGAACTATCGGTCAACCAGGGCTACCGGTCGGACTGGAGCGGCCTCTTCGCCGGGGTGACGATGGCGATGCTCCCCGTCCTCGTCGTGTACCTCGTCTTCCAACGCCAGGTCCAGTCCGGCCTCACCGCAGGCGTCAGCAAGTAACCTCCCTCCCCACCCCCGGGTGGGCGGGGTGCGGGGTGGATGTCGTACGGGCCGGGCAGAATCACGTTCGTGCTGGTGGCGGTGGTGGCGGACGAGCGGGGCGGCGGGTTGCTGCAACCGCTTGACCCGACCGGCCACCCCACCGGGCCGACCGAGCGGGTCACCGACCTGACCGCCGCCGTGGCCGCCCGGGAGGCCGCCGAGAGGCCCCGGTGGCTGTGGGCGTCGACAGCGTCGGCGTACCCGATGTTCGTGCGCGCCGGAGTGCGCGTCGAGCGTTGCCACGACCTGGAGTTGACCGAGGCCCTGCTGCTCGGGCACGCCGGTCGCTTCGGTGAACCCCGGTCGGTCGCGGCGGCGCTGGCCCGCCGCGACGGCGGCCCGGTGCCGCCCGACCCGCCGCCCCGACCCGTCGAACCGCCCGGGCGCGGCCAGGGCGCGCTCTTCGACGCCCGGCCCGGCCCACCGCCCGCCGACCTCACCGCACTGACCCGGGTGTACGCCGACCAGCTGGCCCGGATCGCCGGGACCGGGCACCCCGGCCGGTTCCGGCTCCTGGTCGCCGCCGAGTCGGCCGGTGCGTTGATCGCCGTCGAGATGGGGGCCGTCGGGTTGCCCTGGCGGGTGGGGGTGCACGACGAGATCCTGGCCGACCTGCTCGGTGAGCCGTCCCCGGTCGGCGGACAGCCCCGGCGCCTGGCCGACCTGGCGGCCCGGATCGCCGCCGCCTTCGGGCTGCGCCACCTGCACGCCGACTCCCCGGCCGAGCTGCTGCGTGCCTTCGCCCGGGTCGGGATCGACCTGCCCAACACCCGGGCCTGGGTGCTGCGCGGGGTCGACCACCCGGCCGTGCCGCTGGTGCTGGAGTACAAGGAGCTCTACCGGATCTGGACGGCCCACGGGTGGGCGTGGCGGGACGCCTGGGTGTCCGGTGGCCGGTTCCGCCCGGAGTACGTACCCGGTGGGGTGGTCTCCGGCCGGTGGGCCACCCGGGGCGGAGGTGCGCTCCAGATCCCCAAGGTGATCCGGCGTGCGGTGGTCGCCGACCCCGGCTGGCGGTTGGTGGTCGCCGACGCCGGTCAGGTGGAGCCCCGGGTCCTCGCCGCGGTCTCCGGTGACCGACGCCTGGCGGCGGCCGGTGGCGCCGGGGACCTCTACGCGGCGCTGGCCCGGGAGTCCTTCGCCGGTGACCGGGACCGGGCCAAGGTGGCCCTGCTCGGTGCCATGTACGGACAGACCGGCGGCGAGGCGGCACCGGCGCTCGCGGTGCTGCGCCGCAACTACCCGACCGCTTTCGGGTACGTGGAGGCGGCGGCCCGGACCGGCGAGGCGGGAGGCCTGGTCCGGTCCTGGTTGGGGCGGACCTGCCCGCCCGGACCGGGCAGCGGCATGCACGACGACGGCGGTGGCGGCGATGCTCTTGGCGGTGGGGGCGACCCGGCGGGGGAGTTCGACCCGGAGCCGGCCGACCCGCAGTCGCCCCGGGCCCGGGCGGCGCGGTCGCGGGGCCGGTTCACCCGCAACTTCGTCGTCCAGGCGACCGCCGCCGAGTGGGCGTCCACCCTGCTCGCGACGCTGCGGACCGAGCTGGCCGGGACGGCTGCGGAGCTGGTCTTCTTTCAGCACGACGAGGTGATGGTGCACTGTCCGGCCGACCAGGCCGACGCGGTGGCCGAGGCGGTCGCGCGCAGTGGGGAGCGGGCGACGTCGCTGCTGTTCGGGCAGACCCCGGTCCGGTTCCCGCTGGACCTCTCGGTGGTCGACTGCTACGCCGACGCCACCTGACCCGGCCCACACCCACCGGGGGTGCCCGGACCCCGAGGTCATGTCCGTCGACATCCGGCACGAGGATGCCGCCAATGTTCCGAATATCCGTTTCGCCCCGACACTCATCGGGGAACCCCTCGTTGCACCCGGTGTGCGAATAGCAGGAATGATCATCGCCGCAGGCGGCGGCCGTCGGCTCGGCGGACCCGAGGCCCTGTTACGCCAGGGGGAGCAGCCGCTGGTACGCCGGATGATCGACACCATGGCCGACGCCGGTTGCACCCAGACGGTCCTCGTCCTCGGCGCGGCAGCCGAGCAGGTACGCGAGTCGGCGGACCTCACCGGTGCCACGGTCGTGGAGAACCGGGCCTGGGGAACCGGGGTGGGCTCCTCCATCCGGGCCGGACTGGCAGCCCTGGCCGATCGGCTGATCGAGGCGGTGGTGGTGGTGCCGGTGGACATGCCGGGGCTGACAGTCGACGCCGTACGCCGGGTGGTCGCACTGCCGTACCCGGATGCCCTGGTCTGCGCGACCTACGACGGGCTGCGCGGGTACCCGATGCTCTTCGGACGTCGGCACTGGCCCGGGATCGCCACCCTGGCCAGCGCCGACGTCGGAGCCCGGCCCTACCTGCTGGCCCACAAGGACCAGATCGTCGACATCGCCTGCGACACCGTCGCCGACGGCAGCCGTGTCGACACCCCCGAACTCATGGCCCTCTACGGCCTGACCGTCCCACCCCAACGCATCCCCGCCTGACCCACCCCCGCCTTCCTCCGTCTCCCCGTCTCCCCCCGTTTCGCCCTGTTGATCAAGGGATTTGCGTCGGGATCCGAGCCTCGGATGACGCAAATCCCTTGATCAACGCGTGCGTGCGTGCGTGCGGACGGGCGGGCGGGCGGGCGGAGGGGGAGGGGGCAGGGGAAGGGCGGGGGCGGCAGGGGGCGCTGGAGGCTGGGTCAGGGGGTGGGGAGGGTGTTGGTACGGGTCAGGGTCTGGTACCAGTGGGCGCTGTCCTTCCAGGTTCGTACCTGGGTGTCGTAGTCGACGCGGATGATGCCGAACCGGCGGTCGTAGCCGTACCCCCACTCGAAGTTGTCCAGCAGGGACCAGACGAAGTAGCCGCGCACGTCGGCCCCGGCGTCGATCGCCGCCCCGACCGCGTCGATGTGCCGGTACAGGTAGTCCACCCGACGCTCGTCGTGGATCCGCCCGTCGGCGGAGACCTCGTCGTCGAAGGCCGCCCCGTTCTCGGTGATCATCATCGGCTGGTTGGGGTACTCGTGGTGCAGGCGTAGCAGCAGCTCGGTCAGGCCGCTCGGGTCGATGTTCCAGCCCATCGCGGTGTACGGGCCGGGCTGGGGGAGGAAGTCGACGTCGTCGGCGCCCACCCACGGGGTGTGCACCGAGTTGCCGTGCCCGTCGTTGTCCGAGCGGGCCGAGGTCCCGTCCCAGGCCCGGACCAGGGTGGTGGAGTAGTAGTTGACCCCCAGCACGTCCAGCGGGACCGCGCAGGCCTTCTCGTCGCCGTCGCGCACGAACGACCAGTCGGTGACGGCGGCGGTGTCGGTGAGCAGGTCCGCCGGGTAGGCCCCGCCCAGCATCGGGCCGAGGAACGCCCGGTTGGCCAGGGCGTCGATCCGCCGGACCGCGTCGGCGTCGGCGGCCGACTCCGACGCTGGTCGGATGACGTGCAGGTTGAGCGTCACCGACAGCTGTGCCGCCGGTGCGGTCTCCCGGATCACCCGACCGGCCAGGCCGTGCGCCAGGTTCAGATGGTGTACGGCGGCCAGGGTCTGCGCCGGCTCGGTCCGGCCCGGGGCGTGTACCCCTGAGGCGTACCCGAGGTAGGCCGAGCACCACGGCTCGTTCAGCGTGGTCCAGGTGTGGACCCGGTCGCCGAGGGCGGTGACGATCCCGGCCGCGTACTCCTGGAACCGCAGCGCGGTGTCGCGGACCGGCCAGCCCCCGGCGTCCTCCAGCTCCTGCGGGAGGTCCCAGTGGTACAGGGTGGCGACGGGGCGTACCCCGGCCTCCAGCAGGCCGTCGACGAGCCGGGAGTAGAAGTCGATCCCGGCCTGGTTGAAGGCGCCCGAGCCGCCGGGCTGCACCCGGGGCCAGGCGATGGAGAACCGGTAGGCGTCGAGCCCCAGTTCCTTGATGTGTCCGAGGTCCTCGGCCCACCGGTGGTAGTGGTCGGCGGCCACGTCACCGGTGTCGCCGTTCAACGTCCGTCCGGGGGTGTGGCTGTAGGTGTCCCAGATGGACGGTCCCCGCCCGTCCTCGGTGGCCGCACCCTCGATCTGGTACGCCGCCGTGGCCGAACCCCAGACGAAACCCTCGGGAAAACTCCGTGCCGACATCTACCGTGCTCCCTCCGCGTTCACGACCTCACAGGTGTACCCCGACGACGCCCCGTCCACCAGGTCGACAGTGGCGACCCCGTCGGCGTACCCGATCTCGAACACCGCGCCCGGTCCGTCGCCCGGCGACGGGATCCGCACCCGGGTCCGCTGCCCCTGCACCGGTGCGTAGCAGCGCAACCGGACACCGTCGGCCCACTCGTAGTCGGGGCGGTCGTGGACCGCGCCGAAACCGACGACCGCCCCCGGGCGGGCGAGCACCGGCACGCTGGTGACGTCGTGCTTCTCGGTGCGCCACCCCGGTCCGGTGATCCGGGCTCCGGTGACCAGGTGGGTCCAGGTGCCGGTCGGCACGTAGTAGGTCACCTCCCCGTCGGCGCTCATCACCGGTGCCACCAGGACGTCCGGGCCGAGCATGTACTGCCGGTCAAGGTACGCGGCGGTCGGGTCGTCGGGAAACTCCAGCACCATCGGCCGCATCATCGGCCACCCGTCGGTGTGCACCTGTTCGGCGACGGAGGCCAGGTACGGCATCAGTTCGAGCTTGAGGCGGGTGAAGTGGCGCAGCACCTCGACGGCCTCCTCGTCGTAGGCCCACGGGACCCGGTAGGAGCCGGACCCGTGCAGCCGGGAGTGGGAGGAGAGCAGCCCGAAGGCGATCCACCGTTTGAACACCGCCGGGTCGGGGGTGCCCTCGAACCCGCCGATGTCGTGGCTCCAGTACCCGAATCCGGACGCGGCGAGCGACAGTCCACCGCGCAGCGACTCGGCCATCGCGGGGAACGTCGACTCGCAGTCGCCACCCCAGTGCACCGGGAACTGCTGTCCCCCGGCGGTGGCCGACCGGGCGAAGACCACCGCCTCACCCGGGCCCCGCTCCGCCTCCAACAGCTCGAAGACGACCTTGTTGTAGAGGTACGAGTAGTAGTTGTGCATCCGCTGCGGATCCGACCCGTCGTGCCACCGGACGTCGGTGGGGATCCGCTCCCCGAAGTCGGTCTTGAAGCAGTCCACCCCCATGTCCAGCAGGGTGCGGAGCTTGCCGGCGTACCACGCGGCGGCCTCGGGGTCGGTGAAGTCGACGAGCGCCATCCCGGCCTGCCACTTGTCCCACTGCCAGACCGAGCCGTCCGGGTTGCAGACCAGGTATCCGGCCTGCCGCCCCTCCTCGAACAGGTACGACCGCTGGGCGATGTACGGGTTGATCCAGACGCAGACCTTCAGGCCCCGCTCGTGCAGTCGGCGCAGCATCCCCTCCGGGTCGGGGAAGGTCTTCGGGTCCCAGACGAAGTCGACCCAGTGGAACTGGCGCATCCAGAAGCAGTCGAAGTGGAACACCGACAGGGGAAGGTCCCGCTGCGCCATCCCGTCGATGAAGGAGGTGACGGTCTCCTCGTCGTACGAGGTGGTGAAGGAGGTCGACAGCCACAGCCCGTACGACCAGGCGGGCACCCGGGCCGGTCGGCCGGTCAGCGCGGTGTAGCGGCGGAGCACGTCCTTGGGGGTGGGGCCGTCGACGAGGAGGTACGTCAGGGTCTGCCCCTCGACGCTGAACTGGGTCTGGGAGACCACCTCCGACCCGACTTCGAACGACACGTGCTCGGGGTGGTCGACGAAGACGCCGTACCCGGCGCTGCTGAGGTAGAACGGCACGTTCTTGTACGCCTGCTCGCTGGCGGTGCCGCCGTCGGCGTTCCAGATGTCGACGGCCTGGCCGTTCTTGACGTACGCGCCGAACCGTTCGCCGAGGCCGTAGACAGTCTCCCCGACGCCGAGGGCGAGGCGTTCGTGGACGAACCGGCGGCCCTGGTCGTCGGTGACCACGCCGACGCTGCGTTCGGTGGAGGAGGTGACGACCCGGTCGCCGTGCAGGAAGTCGACCTGCCAGGCCCCGACCAGCCCGACCCGGACGGTCAGGTCGCCGGTGGTCAGGGCGGCCGTCGACTCGGTGACGTCCACGGTGACCGGGTGGTCGTCGTCGGTGTGCAGGGCGAACCGGGGCTCGCGGGGGAGCCCACCCGTGTGGTGTCCGATCGTCACCCCGACCACCCCGGGGGCGGGGGAGAAGAACCGGACGGTGACCACCGGCCGGTTCAGGGTGTCCCCACGGCCGGTGAGCACGGCGGTGGGGGCGTAGACGGTGAAGCCGCGTTCCTGCGTCTCGACCGATTCGACGGCCCGGGGTCGGAGCACCTCGACCCCGGGCCGCATCTGCCAGTACCCGTCGGTGAACTTCACGTCTCGGCTCCTACCGTGATGCCGCGGCTCAGCGTGCGTTGGAAGACGAGGAAGAGGACCCCGCAGAGACGCGAGGGGGCACCGGGGGAGGTCCGGGTCGGTGACCACACCGGCTGCGGCAACCTGACGTCGAAACGCTTCGACGAAGCGCTTCGACAGACCGTAGGGCACGTTTCCGGCGACCGTCAATAGCCGGTACGGCCGCGCGACGGGCGCAGGTCACGCCGGTGCGGCGGGGGACCGGACACCCTCCCGAAGGCGATCATGCGCTGAGACGGGCATCGATGTGGTGGGCCGGTGGAGTCCTCAGAGGTCGGTGGGGAACCGTTCCAGGACTGAGGGGGCGACCAGGCCGACCGCGGACAACACCGCCACCGCCGTCATGATCGAGCGCAGCACCACGACCTCCGTCTTGCTGCCGGTACGCAGGGCGATCTTGCTCGGCAGCCGGATCGGCATCCACATCCGCCGCTTGATCGGGATCGGCCAGAGGATCGGCACCCCGGCCCGGGTGATCAGGTCGCCGAGGATGTGCACGAAGCAGCCCACCCCGACCGCCAACCCGATCAACGGATAGCCCCGGTCCCCGGGCAGGTTGGCGTAGGTGAACCAGGCCGCCCCGGCCGACACCAGAGTGACGATCACCCAACCGGCCCGCTCCGCCCACTTGTCGAACAGGCCGCGCAGGGCCAGTCCGATCATGAAGAACAGGATGCCGATCACCGCCCACTTGCCGTACGTGGCACACAGCCAGGTGGTGCCCCACCCGACCAGGACGGTGAACGGAATGGTGTGGGTCAGCGTCCGGTGCCCGTTGTTGCGTCGGGGATCCTTGCTGAGCTTGGTGGCGTAGTACACGCCGAGGGAGACCTTCTCGATCACCTCGGCGGCGAAGAGGCTGACCACACCGAAGGTGCGGGCGACAGTCGCCCCGCCCCGGTTACGGGTCACCTTGCCGGAGAGGTCCAGGTCGGGGAAGAGCGCACCACCTGCGCAGACCGCGGTGCCGACGGCGAGGGCGAGGGGAGACTGCTCGTAGTCGGCGAAGTAGTCCAGGGCCAACGACCCGGACAACCACACCGCCGCGCCGGACAGCGCGTGGGACGGTCCCATCATTGTCGCGTCACCCTCCCCGGGAAGATCGTGATCGACAACCTACGCCACTGTGTCCCGTGTTGATCGAGGGGGATCGGGTGGGTCCGATGTGGACTACGACGGCGGTGCGGGACGGAAACTCTGCCGGACCATCAGGAAGTAGGTCGCGTTGACCTGCCAGTCGAACTCCCCCGTCTGCCAGGTGAGGGTGTACGCCCGCTCCGGGGAGGTCCGGATCAGCAGCCGGGCGGCGTGCACCGGGTCCCCGGCCCCGTCACGCCACCGGCACTCCCACACCGCCCCACCCTGGTAGAGGTCGATGGCGGAGATGTCGACCCGCTCGTAACCGGGCAGGAAGCCCGCACCGGTGATCCGCTTCTCCTCCGCCCGCCAGTGCCGGACCGGATCGGCCGGGGCGGCACCGGCGGCGACGCTGAGCAGCCGGGAACCGTTCGGCTCCCGGAAGCACACCGCCGCCGCGTCCGTCCACCGGTGCCAACCCACCGGGGCGGCGATCCGGAACCCGCTCGGGTCCAGATGCCAGGTCCAACCGGGGACGAGCGCCGGCTCCTCCTGCGGCGGCGGGACCGACGGCACCGGCCGGGCGGCCACCGGTGGGCTGCCGGCACAGGCGAAGGCGGCCCGTCGATCGACCGGGGTGGCGGTACCCCCGACCGGACCGGGATCATCGCCCCCGCCCGTGCTCACCAGGACACCGGCCACCGCCACCAGCACCACCGCCGCCCCGACGGCGACGACCACCCCGACCGGCCGTCCCCGGGCCGACGTCGCCCGCACCCACTGTCGCCCCCCGGTGGTGGCGGGCCGGTCGGCGGGCGCGTCGGCGACCCCGGAGACGACCTGCCGGAGCAGCCGCTCGACCTCGTCGGGGTCCAGCCGTCGGGCCGGATCACGCTGCAACAACCCGGTCAACACCGGCCGCAACGGTCCGGCCCGCCGGGCGGGAGCGGGCGGTTCCGTGGCCAGCGCACTCAACGTCGCCATCGCGCTGCCCCGGGCGTACGGCGACACACCCTCGACCGCCGCGAACAGCGTCGCCCCCAGCGACCACAGGTCGGTACGCGGATCGGCGACCCCCTCCCGGGCCCGCTCCGGCGCGACGAACTGCGGTGACCCCAACACCATCCCGGGGCCGGTCATCGCCGCGTCACCACCGACGAAGGTGGCCAACCCGAAGTCGGTCAACACCACCCGACCGTCCTCGGCGACCAGCACGTTGTGCGGCTTCACGTCACGGTGCAGCACCCCGGCCGCGTGCGCGGCCCGCAACGCCGCCAACACCGCCAGGCCGATCCGGGCCACCCGGCGCGGCGGGAGCGGCCCCTCGGCGGTGATGATCTGCTGCACCGACCGGGAGGGGACGTACTCCATCACCAGCCACTGACCACCCCGGTGGGTGAGGACGTCGTAGACCCGGACCACGTTCGGATGGTCGAGCCGGGCGGCGGTCCGGGCCTCCCGCAGCGTCCGGTGCCGGATCTCGTCCCGCTCCGCCTCGCCCAGCCAGGCCGGTGGGACGATCTCCTTCACCGCGACGTCACGGTGCAGCATCTCGTCGCGGGCCCGCCACACCCGGCCCATCCCACCGGAACCCACCAGGTTCAGCAGCCGGTACCGGCCGGCGATCAGCGCCTGCTGCACCCAGTCCCCCCTCGGCTACGTGCGGTACACGATAGCGAGCGGGCAGACGAAACTCATCCGCTCCAGCGGGACCCGGACCGGATCGGCCCGGGTCCGGCGAGGATCAACCGGCGAGGCCGGCGGCGAGCAGCAGGTTCCCGTCCGGGATGGAGACCGGCCTGCGCCCCGCCCCGAGTCGCTCGGTGGCGCGGCGGACCGCGAAGGCCCGGTGTTCCCGACCGGCGGTCAGGTACGTCGCGGCGGTGCGCTCCGCGATGGCCGTCCACCCGTACCGCCTGCCGACCATCTTCCGGGCGCTGCGGGCCACCCGCCGGGCGAACACCTCGTCGGCGAGGAGCCGGTCGACCGCCCCGGCGAGGGCGTCCGGGTCGCTGTGCGGGAAGGTCACCCCGGTCACGCCCGGCTCGACGATCTCGGCCAGTCCACCGGTGGCGGCCACCGCGAGCGGTGCCCCGGCGGCCGCCGCCTCCAGGGCGATCATGCCGAACGGCTCGTAGAGGCTCGGCACGACGGTGGCGTCGGTGGCCCCCAGGACCGCCGGCAGCTGCGTGGCGTCGAGGAACCCGGTGAAGCTCACGGTGTCGCCGAGGTCCAGCCGGTCCGCCTCGGCCTGCAACTCGCCACGGTACGGCCCGTCCCCGGCGATCAGCACCCGCAGCCCCGGGTGCCGCTGCCGCAGGGAGGGCACCGCCCGGACCAGGTGCTGCACCCCCTTCTCGTAGACCAGCCGTCCGGCGTACCCGACCAGGGGGCCGTCCCCGGCGAACCGGGCGCGGGCCGAGGCGACAGCCCGGGGGCGGGCGTGCCAGGCCCGGTCGTCGACCCCGTTGGCGACCACGTCGACCCGCGCGGTCGGCACGTCGAACAGCGTGGACACCTGCTCGCGCATGTACCCGGAGCAGGCGATCACCCGGTCGGACTCGTTGGCCAGCCAGTGCTCCACACCGTGGATGGTCCGGTTCATCTCCTCGGGCAACCAGCCCTGGTGCCGCCCGGCCTCGGTGGCGTGGATCGTGGTGACCAGAGGCAGGTCCAGGTGCTGGGCGATGGTGATCGCGGTGTGGGCGACGAGCCAGTCGTGGGCGTGGATCACGTCGTAGGCGCCGGTCTCGGTGGCGCGTAGGGCGGCGCGGGTGAGGGTGTGGTTGAAGGCCATGGTCCAGGCGAGGAGGCTGCCGGTGGCCAGGGGGAAGGTGACCGGGTCCTCGGCGGCGCGCAGGATCCGGACGCCGTCGGCGTACTCCTCCAGGGGTGCGCCGTCGGTGTGGCGGGTGACGACGGTGACGTCGTGTCCGGCGGCGGCGAGGGCGACGGAGAGGGCGTGGACGTGGCGGCCGAGTCCGCCGACGAGCACCGGGGGGTACTCCCAGGACAGCATCAGGATGCGCTGGCGACGGGCGGAGTGCAGGTCGATGACGTCGGCGTCCGGTGACACGTGTGCCCCCTTTGAGTTGTCAGGTGTGCGCGGCCCGGCCGGCGCCCGACGGGCGCCGGCCGTGTCGACCCGGATGAGGGCAATCCTCACCCGGCCCGGATAACCCCGGGAGACGTCGCCGTTGCGGTCCTGTAAAGCGCGCCTATCGGATCCGTCGGACACGCAGTAGTTCCGCCACCGACCACGCCTGGAACGGGCAGCCCGTCGCCCGGTGCGGGGCCAGCCCGTCGGCGGTCTCGCTCACCGAACCTACCCCGTGCTCACGCAGGTGCGCCTCGACCCCGCCGAACAGGTCGTCGACGTCGAGTCCGGACCGTCGGGCCGCGTCGGTGTACGGGCCGAGCAGCCACGGCCAGACCGTCCCCTGGTGGTAGGCGCCGTCCCGCTCGGCCGGCGAACCCCGGTGCCGACCGGCGAAACCGGGGGAGTCCGGGGCGAGACTGCGCAACCCGAGCGGGGTGAGCAGACCCGCCGCGGCCCGGCGGACCGCCTCCGCGTCCGGCTCCAACGGGGCGTACGGCAGCGACCAGGCCAGCAGCTGGTTGGGACGCAACAGGTCGTCGTCGTGGTGGGCGGCACCGCCCAGCGGGTACGCCGGGGCCGGGGCGTCCACCACGTCGTGCAGCCAGCCGACCGGGGAGGGGAACCGCTCCCGGAACGACGCCTGGGCCCGGTGGTGCAGACGCCACAGCTCGGCCGGATCCTGACCGGCCAGTTCGGTCAGCTCCGCCACCCCGGCCAGACCGTTGATCCACAGCGCGTTGACCTCGACCGGCTTGCCGGTCCGGGCGGTCACCGGTACGCCGTACACCCGGGCGTCCATCCAGGTCAACGCCGTCCCGGGGGACCCGCAGGCGAGCAGGGCGTCGGCCGGGTCGACGCCGATGTCGTACCTGGTGCCCTTGACGTGTGCGTCGACGATCCCGTGCAACGCCGGGAGCAGCTCGTCACCGAGGTCGGTGTCACCGGTGACCGTCACGTGCCGGGACACCGCGTGCAGGAACCACAGCGTCCCGTCGACGGTGTTGTACTCCACCCGACCGGTGTCGGCGGTGTTGGCGAGCATCCCCTCCGACACCGTCGACGCGTACGACCGCAGCAGCTCCCGCCCCTCGTCGGCCCGCCCGGCGCAGAGGAACAACCCCTCGTACGAGATCATCGTGTCCCGCGACCAGGTGCCGAACCACGGGTACCCGGCCACCACGTCCACGGGTGCCTGGGCGGTACGCACCACGAACGCGTCCGCCGCCAACGCCAGGGTCGCCTCGACGTCGTCGACCGGCTGCGCGGCGGCCACCACCCGACGGTTGCGCCGACGGGCCGCCGTCACCACCTCGGCCGCCGGCACCGGCTCCAGGTCCAGCTGCCCGGCCCAGGCCAACACCGACACCGTGTCCCCGGGACGCTCCAGCGCCCCGGAGAAACGGCCCGCGTACCAGAGGTCCTCCTCGGCGTTCAGACCCCGGGCGGCCTCCTCCCGGTGGTGTACCCCGTTCCACCACTGCCCCTGCGGCACCCAGCCCGGCCCGGACAGCCGGTAGGCGCCCTCGACCACCGCGCCCTCGGCGACCGGCTCGACCCGGGGAGCCGGGCCGTCCGCCCGACGCTCGCCGTGCGCGTCCCGCCAGGTGCACACCGCCGCCAGGTCCAGCTGCACCGGGCCACCGGCGACCAGCCGGTGCACCACCGCCACGCAGGACCGGCCGGGCAGCATCGCCAGCTCCCGCTCGATCACCACGTCACCGATGCGCCACCGCCAGCGGGGCACACCGTCGATCACGGTGAACTGCTCCAGCAGCTCGAACCCGCGCGGGTCGACCTCCCCGGAGGACCACTCGTGGGCACCGAGGCGTACCTGTGCCCCGGACGGCAGCAGCACCGCCGGATCCAGGCTGACCAGTCCCACGTTGCGGGCCGCCGGGGTGTCTCCGGCCACCACGAGCAGCCCGTGGTAGCGGCGGGTACGCAGCCCGCTGACGGTCCCCATGGCGTACCCACCGACCCCGTCGGTGACCAGCCATTCGCGGGTCGCCCCGCTCGTCAGCTCGCCACAGACCTGCGGACCGAAACTGATACCGATCAACTTTCCTCCAGCGGCGGCGGGGTGTAACACGCAACGGGAACAATGGCCGAAGTGGTCAAGTGCACCCGTGGCGTCGAAGATTGACAGGTGATCACTGACGTGTCGGTTCCTCACGAGCTGTCCCACGATGCCGAACGCACCCGGTTGGCCCAGGCCGACGCGGGCGAACAGGCATGGCGAGCATGGGGTCCCTATCTGTCCGAACGGGCGTGGGGGACGGTACGGGAGGACTACAGCGAACACGGCACGGCGTGGGACTACTTCCCCCACGACCACGCGCGGTCCCGAGCCTACCGGTGGAACGAGGACGGGATGGCAGGCGTCTGTGACGATCGACAGACCTTCTGTTTCGCGCTCGCGTTGTGGAACGGCGAGGATCCGATCCTCAAGGAACGGATGTTCGGCCTCGGTGGGGACGGCGGCAACCACGGCGAGGACGTCAAGGAGTACTGGTGGTACGAGGACTCCACCCCCACCCACTCCTTCATGCGGTGGCGCTACCACTACCCGCAGGCCGCCTTCCCCTACGACGACCTGGTCTCGGTCAACACCCGGCGCGGCCGGGACGACACCGAGTACGAACTCGTCGACACGGGGATCTTCGACGAGGACAGGTACTGGGCGGTGACCGTCGACTACGCCAAGGCGTCCCCGACCGACCTGTGCATGGTGGTCACCGTCGCCAACCGGGGGCCGGACCAGGCCACCCTGCACGTGCTGCCCAGCCTCTGGTTCCGTAACACGTGGGCCTGGGGGCTGCCCGGCAGCGACCGGGTGCCGCACCTGGTCGGCGAGCCGGCCCGACGGGGTCGCCGCCGGGCCAGTTCCCGGGGACCGGCCGGCCCGGCCACCCCGGCCCGGCTGGTCGGCCGGCACGACACCACCGGCCAGGTGGTGCTGGCCGGAGACGGGAGCCCGACCCCGCTGCTGTGCGACAACGAGAGCAACGCCGAGCGGCTCTGGGGGCTGCCGGGACGGTCGGCGTACCCGAAGGACGGCATCAACGACCACGTCGTCGACGGCGCGGCCACTGTCAACCCCGACCGGGAGGGGACCAAGGGCGCCCTGCACTACGTGCTCACCGTCCCCGCCGGTGAGCAGCGCCAGATCAGGCTGCGCCTGACCAGGACCGGCCCGCCCCCCGGGACCGCCCCGCCGCCCGCGCTCGACCTGGGCACCGGGTTCGACGCGGTGCTGTGGGCCCGACGGGCGGAGGCGAACCGGTGGTTCGACTCGCTGTTGCCCGAGACGACCACCCCGGACGAGGCCCTCGTCGCCCGGCAGGCCATCGCCGGGCTGATGTGGGGCAAGCAGTTCTACCACTTCGACGTCAAACGGTGGCTGGAGGGCGACCCCAACTCGTCGCCCCCGCCCGAGGGGCGTCGGCAGGGACGCAACAGCGCCTGGTGGCACATGACGAGCTTCGACGTCATCTCGATGCCGGACCCCTGGGAGTACCCCTGGTACGCGGCCTGGGACCTCGCCTTCCACTGTGTCAGCCTGGCCCGGGTCGACCCCGGTTTCGCCAAGGAACAGGTACTCCTCCTGCTCCGGGAGTGGTACCTGCACCCCAACGGGCAGATCCCGGCGTACGAGTGGGCGTTCGGGGACGTCAACCCGCCGGTGCACGCCTGGGCGGCGTTGAAGGTCTTCGAGATCGACGGCTCCCGTGACCGGGAGTTCCTGGCCCGGGTCATGCACAAGCTGATGCTGAACTTCACCTGGTGGGTCAACCGCAAGGACACCGGGGGGAACAACGTCTTCGAGGGCGGCTTCCTCGGGCTGGACAACGTGGGACCGTTCGACAGGTCGGCGGCGCTGCCCGTGGCCGGGGTGCTGGAGCAGTCCGACGCCACCGGCTGGATGGCGATGTACGCGCTCAACCTGCTGGACATCTCGATCATCCTGGCCGAGCAGGACCGCACCTGGGTGGACACCGCCTGCAAGTTCTTCGAACACTTCGTCTACATCGCCGCCGCCGCGTACTCCCAGGGGCTCTGGGACGACGAGGACGCGTTCTTCTACGACGTGCTGCGCCTGACCGACGGCAGTCAGGTCCCCCTGCGGGTCCGGTCGGTGGTGGGGCTGCTCCCGCTGGCGGCGACCACCCGGCTCACCGCGCAGACCCTGGAACGGCTCCCCGAGTTGGGGGCCCGGATCCGGTGGTTCCTGACCAACCGCCCCGAGTACGCGCACGTGATGGACGCCCGGCGCCTCGGCCCCGACGGCCGCCAGCAGCGGCTGCTCTCCATGGCCGGCGCGGACCACGTGGTCAAGCTGCTGGCCCGGATGCTGGACACCGACGAGTTCCTCAGCGAGTACGGCCTGCGTACCCTCTCCCGGGCGCACCTGGACAAGCCGTTCACAGTGACCCTGGGCGGCCAGGAGTTCGGCGTCGGATACGAACCGGCGGAGTCGACGAGCGGCCTGTTCGGCGGGAACTCCAACTGGCGGGGGCCGATCTGGATGCCCACCAACTTTCTGCTGATCAGCGCGCTGCGCGACTACGCGGCCTTCTTCGGCGACGACCTCCGGGTGGAGTACCCGACCCGGTCGGGGGTGCAGCTCACCCTCGACGAGGTCGCCGACGACCTGTCCGCCCGGTTGATCTCCCTGTTCACCCGGGACGGGTGGGGGCGTCGGCCGATCTACGGGGCCGCCCAGCTCTTCCAGACCCATCCGGACTGGCGGGACCTGATCGCCTTCCCCGAGTACTTCCACGGCGACAACGGCGCCGGCCTGGGCGCCTGGCACCAGACCGGATGGACCGCCCTCGTCGCAGACCTGATCCTCACCCGCCGCCCCACCCCCCGCCCGGACCCACCACGCTGACCAACGGACCCCCGCCCCACCCGGATTCTTCGCGTTGATCAAGGGATTTGCGTCATCGGCAGCTGGAATCCTGACGCAAATCCCTTGATCAACCCCGCAACCGGGCGGGAGCGGGGGGAGGGGAGGGGGGAGGGGAGGGGAGAGGGGTGGGGGGTGGGGTCAGGTGAGTTCGCGGCGGACTATGGCTACCGCTACGCGGCAGAACTCGTCCATGTCGGGGGTGAAACCGGCGGCGATGTCGGGGTGCAGCCCGGAGCGGGTCTCGTCGAGCAGCCGTTGGCAGACCTGCTCCACCGGCTCCCCGGCGTAATCGGCGCTGACCCGCCCGGTGGCGGCCTTGAGCGCCGAGGTCAGCTGATCCTCCAGCGGTCCGCGCAGACGCTCCTGCACCGGGTCCAGCCCGTTGGGGTCGAGCGTGACATGTGGCTCCGACATCGCCTCTCCCTTCCTCGGCATGCGCGGTACCCGACCGCGCCCGCCGGTCAAACCACCGTCGGTACGGTGGCCACCCGAATCTGGTACGAGAAGTCCTCGGCCGGCACCTCGGCGTACGACAACCGGCGGATCTGCCGGTCGTCGGCGTAGAGGGCGACGTCGACGAGGACGCCGAGGTGGGACAGCCCGACGGTGGACACCCGTTTCTTGTCCTGGAGCACCGCGCAGACCCCGCCCAGCAGGGTGCTGGCCTCGGACGTGCGATGCCCCGGCGGACAGCGCAGGGTCAGGTCCACCTCGACCGGCCCGGTGAGCGGGGTCCAGCCGGTACGCTGGGCCGCCGCGCAGGCCGCCTGGAGCAGGGTCCGTACCCTCGTCGCCTGGCGGTGGCCGGCGGCGAAGATGGACAGGGCTTCGGTCTTTACCGGTGGCAGGCCGCTCACCTCGAACGTCAGGGCGAGAGCGCGGGTGTCCTGCACGACGGCACCTCCTCGGGAGACGATCCTGCCGAATCCGGGCGACGGGCAGCTGCTGTTCCCGCGAATACCCACCGATCGGGCGGCAGGGGATGGGCGACCGGAGGCGGGTCGACGTCGACGGCGACGCGCCGGCGGAAGAAGGTCTGCCGAAAACGCTAGTCGACCGGGTCGCCGCCCGGAAGCGCCGGTCGGTCACCTGTCGGACTCGGTCGGGTGGGGTCCACGGGTGGAATCGGCGACCCCGACGGCGAGCGGGTGACCCAGGCCGGTGGGTGGGTCAGGCGGGTGGGAAGGCGCAGAACTCGTTGCCCTCCGGGTCGGTCAGGACCCACCACCGGGCCGTCGCGTCCGGTTCCCGCAGCAGCGTCGCCCCCGCCCGGATCAGGGCGGCCGGGGTCGGTTCGGTGAGGTCGACGTCCCAGTGCAGCCGGTTCTTGACCGTCCGCCGCTCCGGGGCGAGGTCGAAGACCCAGCGTCCCCACGGGAAACCGGCCGCCTCCACCAGCAGGGCCTGTCCGGGGTCGGTGCGGTGCCGGACCCGCCCGCCGACCATCGCCGCCCACCAGGTCGCCTGGGCCAGCGGGTCGCTGGCGTCCACGACCAGGGCGATCGGCCCGGCGGCGGTGTCGTCACCGGGCGGGAAGGCGCAGAACAGGTTGCCCTCCGGGTCGGCCAGGACCCACCAGTCGATCTCCGAGTCCGGCTCGCGGACCAGGCGGGCCCCGGTGGCCAGCAGGCTCCCCGGGTCCGGTCGGTCGAGCCGCAGGTCGAGGTGGACCCGGGTCCGTCCGGTGCGGGGTTCGGGCACCTGGTTGACCCAGATCCCCTCGGCCGCCGTGCGGCCCGCACCCGGCAGGATCCGGGTGTCCCGGTCACCGGCCTCGACGAGTTCGCCGCCGAGTACCCGGGCCCAGAAGGCACCGAGCGCACGGGCGTCGGCGGCGTCCAGCACGAGGTCCTTGAACCGGGCGATCATCGCCACATCATGCCGTACCCGTACCGGCGGGGCGACGCCAGTGGCGGCCCTGTCGCTGCACGTCACCGCCGTGACAAACGATCTACCTGGTACTTTCTACCAGACTGTCCGGAATTATTCAGTAGCGTCCCGACCAGGTTTCACGACTGCGCAGGTCGGGCAGTGTTAGCGCCACACATTGCCTGGGACGGGCCGGATCGACGCCGGAAGGCGGGGGTCGCCCCGGCGGGGTCACCGCCGAGGGTGCCTCGCCGCGCGCCGGGGCCATGGGCACCTCCCCGGCTCTCGCCTGTTCAACCGAGGGGGAGGGCGATGACCGACCACACCGACCAGGTGCGACATCGACGCCGGCCACGGACCCGCGTCGCCGCCGCGACCGCCGCGTTGGCCCTGGTGGCCCCGCTGGCGGCCTGCGGCTCGGACGACACCGGTGGTACGCCGACGATCAACCTGTACTACGGCCCCGAGCAGAACCTCCAGCAGGTGGTCGACGACTGCAACGCCGAGGCGCAGGGGCGGTACCGGATCGTCTACCGGACCCTGCCCCGGGAGGCCGACGACCAGCGGGTGCAGATGGTCCGCCGACTGGCCGCCGAGGACACCGGGATGGACGTCCTCGGCCTGGACGTGACCTGGACCCAGGAGTTCGCCAGCGCGAACTGGATCCGGGAGTGGACCGGCCAGGACCGGACCGACGTCGAGCAGGGGACCCTCGCCGGGCCCCTGGAGACCGCCACGTACGAGGACAAGCTGTACGCCGCGCCGAAGAACACCAACGTGCAGCTGCTCTGGTACCGCAAGGACCTGGTGGACCAGCCGCCGACGACCTTCGACGAGATGATCTCCCAGGCCCAGGAGCTCAAGGGTCAGGGGCAGCCGTACCAGGTCCTCACCATGGGAGCCCAGTACGAGGGCCTCGTCGTCCTCTACAACACCCTGGTCGCCAGCGCCGGTGGGAACATCCTCAGCGCCGACGGCAAGCGGGCCGAGATGGACGAGGGTGCGGTCCGGGCGCTGGAGCAGCTCCAGCGCTTCGCCACCTCCGGGGTGACCTCCCCGTCGTTCAGCAACGCCACCGAGGACCCGGTCCGGCTGGAGTTCCAGGCCGGTGACGGTGCCTTCCAACTGAACTGGCCGTTCGTCTACCCGGCGTTGCAGGAGGCCAACCCGCAGCTCGCGGAGCAGGTCGGGTGGGCCCGGTTCCCCGGGGTCGACCCGCAGACGCCCAGCAAGGTCACCGTCGGCGGGTACAACCTGGCGGTCAGCTCGCACTCCCGGCACCCGGAGGAGTCCTTCGAGGCGGCCAAGTGCCTGCGTAACGAGCGGAACCAGAAGTTCTCCGCCGTCAACGACGGCGTCCCGCCGACCATCGAGGCCGTCTACGACGACCCGGAGATGAACGAGGCGTACCCGATGAAGGAGACCATCCTGGAGGAGTTGCGCGACGCCGCGACCCGGCCGTTGACCCCGGCCTACCAGAACATCTCCACGGTCATGTCGGCCTACCTCTCCCCGCCTGCGGCGATCCGCCCCGAGCAGACCGCCGGAGAGCTGCGCACCGCGATCGGTGACGCGCTGGAGTCGAAGGGCGTACTGCCATGAGCGAGCGGAGCGAGCGAATCATCGCTGTAGGTACTCGTGTCGACGCGTCGCGGAGCGGGGTGGCGGCATGAGTGAGCGGACCGGTCCCATCGGGGCGGCCGAGGTGCTGCGGGTCGAGGGCGACGAGACGATCGGTGAGCGGGCCGACGGCAAACACCCGTTCGCGCCGCCGCCGCGGCGCCGTCGACGCAGGGAACCGCTGAGCGAGAACAAGCGCGCCGAACGGAAGCTGGGCTGGCTGCTCTGCGCCCCGGCCGCGCTGGTGATGGTGGCGGTCACCGCGTACCCGATCCTGTATTCGATCTGGTTGTCGTTGCAACGGTTCGACCTGCGCTTCCCCGACCAGCGGGAGTTCGTCGGGCTGGAGAACTACGTCACCGTCCTGACCAACGACTTCTGGTGGACGGCGTTCGGGGTGACCATGCTGATCACGGTGGTCACCGTGGCCGTCGAGTTGGTGCTCGGCATGGGGTTGGCGCTGGTCATGCACCGGACCCTGGTGGGACGGGGAATCGTCCGGACCGCAGCGCTGATCCCGTACGGCATCGTCACGGTCGTGGCCGCCTTCTCCTGGCGGTACGCGTGGACGCCGGGCACCGGGTACCTGGCCAACCTCTTCGACGGCAGCGCGCCGCTGACCGAGCGGGGCAGCGCGTTGGCGATCATCATGCTGGCGGAGATCTGGAAGACCACGCCGTTCATGGCGCTGCTGCTGATGGCGGGCCTGGCGTTGGTGCCGGAGGACCTGCTCAAGGCGGCCTCCACCGACGGGGCCACCGCCTGGCAGCGGTTCACCAAGGTGATGCTGCCGGTGATGAAGCCGGCGATCCTGGTCGCCCTGCTGTTCCGCACCCTCGACGCGTTCCGGGTCTTCGACAACATCTTCGTGTTGACCGCGGGGAGCAACGAGACGTCGTCGGTGTCGATGCTCGCCTACAACAACCTGATGCGGGGGCTGAACCTCGGCATCGGGTCCACCATGTCGGTGCTGATCTTCATCACCGTGGCGATCATCGCGTTCGTCTTCGTGAAGCTGTTCGGTACCGCTGCCCCGGGCAGCGACGACGGGGAGAGGCGCTGACATGGCGGACACCACCTCCAAGGCCCGGTTGCAGTGGGGCCTGATGAACACCATCGTGGTCGTCTTCGCCCTGATCCCGGTCCTCTGGATCATGTCGCTGTCGTTCAAGACCCCGGCCACGTTGACCGACGGCAAGTTCATCCCACGGGAGTGGACGCTGGAGAACTACCGGTCGATCTTCGCCACCGACCAGTTCGTCAGGGCCCTGGTCAACTCGATCGGCATCGCGCTGATCGCCACCGTGATCGCGGTGACCCTGGGGGCGATGGCCGCGTACGCGATCAGTCGGCTGGACTTCCCCGGTAAGCGGGTCCTGGTCGGGGTCTCCCTGCTGATCGCCATGTTCCCGCAGGTCTCGCTGGTCACCCCGCTGTTCGAGATCGAGCGGCAGTTGGGGCTCTTCGACACCTGGCCGGGGCTGATCCTGCCGTACATCACCTTCTCGCTGCCGCTGGCGATCTACACCCTGTCGGCGTTCTTCAAGCAGATCCCGTGGGATCTGGAGAAGGCGGCGAAGATGGACGGGGCCACCCAGGGGCAGGCGTTCCGTCGGGTGATCGCGCCGCTGGCCGCGCCGGGGCTTTTCACCACGGCGATCCTGGTCTTCATCTTCTGCTGGAACGACTTCCTCTTCGCCATCTCGCTGACCTCCACCGAGCGGTCCCGGACGGTGCCTGTCGCGTTGTCGTTCTTCACCGGCGAGTCGCAGTTCGAGGACCCCACCGGGGCGATCTGCGCCGCCGCCGTGGTGATCACCGTTCCGATCATCCTGTTCGTGCTCTTCTTCCAGCGCCGGATCGTCTCCGGTCTGACCTCCGGCGCCGTCAAGGGATAGGTGGGTAAGTCGTGGCTGACATCGTGCTGGACAAGGTGAGCAAGAAGTTCCCCGACGGGACCGTCGCGGTGGCCGACGTCGACCTGGAGATCGCCGACGGCGAGTTCATCATCCTGGTCGGCCCCTCCGGGTGCGGTAAGTCCACCACCCTGAACATGATCGCCGGACTGGAGGACATCAGCTCCGGTGAGCTGCGCATCGACGGGAAGCGGGTCAACGACAAGGCACCCCGGGACCGGGACATCGCGATGGTGTTCCAGTCGTACGCGCTGTATCCGAACATGACCGTACGGGAGAACATGGCCTTCCCCCTGCGGCTGGCCAAGCTCGACAAGGCGACCATCGACTCGAAGGTCGAGCAGGCGGCGAAGGTGTTGGAGCTGACCTCGCTGCTGGACCGTCGGCCGTCGAACCTCTCCGGCGGGCAGCGGCAGCGGGTGGCGATGGGTCGGGCGATCGTCCGTCAGCCGAAGGCGTTCCTGATGGACGAGCCGCTGTCCAACCTGGACGCGAAGCTGCGGGTGCAGATGCGGACGGTGGTGTCCCGGTTGCAGAAGCAGCTCGGCACCACCACCGTCTACGTGACCCACGACCAGACCGAGGCGATGACCCTCGGCGACCGGGTGGTGATCATGCGGGGTGGCGCGGTGCAGCAGATCGGCCCGCCCCAGGAGCTGTACGACCACCCCCGCAACCTCTTCGTGGCCGGGTTCATCGGCTCGCCGTCGATGAACTTCCTGCACGCCCGGGTGGCGGAGGGGACGCTCTCCACCGCTCTGGGTGAGGTGCCGGTCGGCGACCGTCTGCGTCGACAGCTGACGGAGGCCGACGCCCCCCGGGAGCTCATCCTCGGCATCCGCCCCGAGCACTTCGAGGACGCCGAGCTGGTCGACGAGGACAACCGCCGTCGGGGGATGGAGTTCACCGCGCCGGTGGACATCGTCGAGTCGATGGGTTCGGACAAGTACGTCTACTTCACCGTCGAGGGCGAGAAGGCCACGGCCGCCGAGTTGGAGGAGTTGGCCGCCGACGCCGGTGCCGCCGACTTCGCCGGAGGGTCGAACCTGGTCACCCGGCTGTCGGCGGAGTCGACCGTCACCGAGGGCTCCGATCGTCGGGTCTGGTTCAACCTGGAGAAGATCCACCTGTTCGACCCCTCGACCGGTCGGAACCTGACCCTGCACGAGGGTCGTTCCGCCGGTGCCCTCGCCGACTGAGGTGTCCTCCGGCGGCCGGTGACGGCCGGGCCGCCGGGTGGTCGTGGTCTCCGCTGCGCGGGTCCGCCCCGAGTCGTCCCGGTATGCCGGGCCTGGGGGTGGGCCCGCGAAGCTGCCCCATGGGCCGGGCAGTCCACCGGTGGGCGGTGTCCGACCGAATACTGGGACGTGCCGCGCGGATGTGGCCCAGTCGTGGTGTGAATCCGCTGGTCGGCGTGGGCGTTCCCGAACAGGACCCGAAAGGTTCACGAACCGGCCTCGACATCGATGAATGTCCTCAGTAGTGTGACTGCTTGTGTTCAGGGCGTAACTCCCTGATCTTGTCGGGAACGCCGCCGACGAGGCAGTTCCGCACCGGACAGTCGTGCCCGGGGGTCTGCCCGCCGCACGCGTACCCACACCCCGCTCCACCCGTCGTGTTCCTCCGCGCCCGCCGGACGGCCTCCGCCACAGGCCCCCGACCCGGGCGGTGCCCGTCGCTGCCCGGCGGCGGACAGGGGACCCCGGCCGGTGGTGGCCGGGGCCGGCAAGGGGGGGGGCGAGGACCTGTCACGCCGCGCCGGAAAGCACGTTCACGTTGCTCTACCCGGATCAGGGGGAGGTTCAGTGCCCGTCATCAACGACCGGCTCCGGTTCTCTGTCGAAGCGGCTCCTGCAGCCGAACTGGTGGACCAGATCAGCTCGTGGCTCGCGGTACCCGCAGACAAGGTCGACCAGGACCTGGGGGAGGACCGGGGCCTCATCCTGTCGGCAGTGCACCGGCTCAACGACCGAGCCGCCGACGACCCCGACGCCCGTCACCAGCAGCAACTCCTGCTCGCCCGGATCTACGCCCTGCTCACCGCCCTGCCCGACGGCGCGACCGCCGAGGGCTCGGTGATCGTGTACGAGGTGACCCGCCTGCTGGAGGGGGCCACCATCCGATCCGAGGACGGCTGGATCGACCCGGCCGTGTACGACGTCATGCCCGGACCGGGTCAGCCCTTCCTGTCATGGTTGAAGGGGACCGCCCGGCGGCACCGGGTCTTCAAGCACCCGTACTACGCCGACTTCATCAACCACCACGCCGACTCCGACGACCTGCGCACGTACGTGATGCAGGAGTCCCTGGTGGACGGGCGGTTCGACGACCTGCTGGCGATGATGCAGGTCGGGACCAGCGGCACCGCCAAAATGGAGATCGCCGCGAACTTCTGGGACGAGATGGGCAACGGCAACCCCGCCGAGGTCCACACCCACCTGTTCAACAAGATCTACGACGTGTTCGACATCTCCGCCGAGGAGATGGAGAGCGCGATGACCGCCAGTGACCTGCTCGCGGGGAACCTGGCCGTGCTGCTGTGCCGGTACCGTCACCTCTACCCGGAGGCCGTCGGGTTCCTCGGGATGACCGAGTGGCTGGTGCCGGACCGGTTCCAGAACGTGGTCCGCGCCTGGGAGCGCCTCGGGCTGCCCGACGTCGGGATCACCTACCACCGGCTGCACATCACCATCGACTCCCAGCACGCGGCGGGCTGGTTCCACAACATCGTCCTGCCCGCCAGCGAGTCCGCGTACATGCGTCGGGGGATCGCCCGGGGTGTGCTGTGGCGGTTGAACTCCTCCGCCCGTCACCTCGACGAGCGACTGGCCCTGGCCCGGCGGCGTACCCCGGCAGTGCGCTGAGCGCCGCCCGGGTCCGGGCGCCCCGGCCCGCCAGGCCCGTCGTGCCGGCTCCCGGCCCGCCGCGCCCACGTGTCGGCTCCCGCCCCGGCCCGCGTCCCGCCCAATCGCCATTCCTCGTGAAGGGAGATCATCGATGTCCGTAGTCACCGAAGGTTTCAAGATCATCGACCTGCCTCCGGCCGGACAGGAGCTGCTGGACAGCTACGACAACTGCCCGCTCGACGAGTACATGGGCAACCAGACCCGGTACAAGCGGTTCAGCCAGTACCGGCTGGCCCACTCCGAGGACCGGGGATGGCAGTTCGAGCTGCTCCCGCACCGGGCGTACACCGCGTTCAAGAAGTTCAACCCGATCGGCGGCGGGATCAGCCGACCCCACCCGCCGCTGGAGGCGGACCTGACCCCGTACGTCCGGCTCGGGGTGGCCGGGCTGGAGCTGGACACCTCCGAGGACTGGCAGATCAACGTCCACCAGAACCGGACCCGGGCCACCGTGGAGAAGCCCGGCCTGCTCACGCCCGAGGGCGTCCACCAGGACGGCCACGAGTTCGTCATGATCGGCGTCCTGCGGCGGCACAGCGTCGTCGGCGGCGAGACGCGCCTGTGGCGCCTCGGTGCCGACGAGCCGTTCTGGACCGGCACCCTCCAGGCCGGTCAGGCGGTCCTGCTCGACGACCGGGCGGTGGCCCACGACGTCACCGACGTCCTGCCCGAGAACGGCCAGGCGGGGCACCGCGACATCCTGATCGTCGCGTTCTCCCGGTGGAAGGAGAAGTGGTACGGCGAGGAGCACGACGCCGCCGTCCTGGCCGGCGGCGAGCCGGTCGTCGACACGTCGATGTGACCGGCGTCCGGCGTGACCCGGCCCCGGTCGGGCCACGCCGGACCACCAGGCGAACGGAGACGAGCATGGGCGACTTCGTCAAGTACCACGCCCTCGGCAACGACTACCTGATCATCGACCCCCGGCGGGTGGACCTCCCCGCCGCCGGAGCCACCGCCCGACTCCTCTGCGACAGGCGGTACGGAGTGGGGGCCGACGGCCTCCTCGTCGGCCCGGTCGGTCCGGTCACCCGGGGGGAGCCGGTCGAGCTGCTGATCTTCAACTCCGACGGCAGTCCCTGCGGGCGCAGCGGCAACGGCATCCGGATCTTCGCCGACCACCTGCTCGGCCGGGAACCGCAGCTGGGAGACGGCCCCTCGGGTCGGGGCCTCACCGTCCGGACGACCAGTGGCACCTCCCGGGTGGAGATCACCGCCCCCGGCACCGTCCGCATCACCCTGGACGCCCCGACCTTCACCACGACGACCGACCCGGTCCCGTCCGACCCGGCCTCGTCAGCCCCGGTGCGGTTCGACGCGGTCCGGTCCGGGCAGCACCGGGAGCGGCTGCTCCGGCCGTTGTCCGTCGGGGGCCGACACCTGCCGGTCCTCGTCCTCGACAACGGCAACCCCCACGTGGTGGTGCCGCTGTCGGCAGTCGACCGGGCCGTCGCCGAACGCTGGGGAGAGCCGATCGCCGGACACCCCGACTTCCCCGGGCGGACCAACGTGGAGTTCCTGCGGGTCACCGAGCGCGGCCTGATCGAGATCGAGGTGTGGGAACGGGGAGCGGGCTACACCACCGCCTCGGGCAGCGGCGCTTGTGCCGCCGCCAGCGCGGCCCACGCCCTGGGACTGATCGACGACCGGGTGCTGGTCCGGATGCCCGGGGGCGCCGTCGAGGTCTACATCGCCCCCGCCGGCACCGTCGGCCTGACCGGCCCCGTGGAGGAGGTCTTCACCGGGATCCTCGGCGGGGAACTGCGCACCCGGCTGACCGCCGAACGCCGGTCGTCGACGCCGGTGGCGGAGCCGGTCCCGTGATCGGCGACCGTGAGGTGGTGGGGGCCTGCCCCCTGGACTGCCCGGACGGATGCAGCTGGACGGTCACCGTCCGCGACGGCAGGGCGGTACGGCTGCGCGGCACCGCCGACCACCCGTACACCAGGGGCACCCTCTGCGTGAAGGTCAACCAGTACCTCGACCACACCGCCTCACCCGACCGGCTGCTGTACCCGCTGCGCCGTACCGGCCCGAAGGGGGAGGGGCGCTTCACCCGGATCAGCTGGGACGAGGCGCTGTCCGAGATCGCCGGACGGCTCCGGCGCATCGTCGCCGACAGCGGCGGCGAGGCCATCTGGCCGTACCAGGGCACCGGGAACCTCGGCTACCTCCAGGGACTCCAGGGCCGGGCCGGGGCCCGACTGTGGAACGTCCTCGGTGCCAGCCGACACGAGCTGACCATCTGTTCGATCGCCGGACTCGTCGGCACCGAGTACGCCACCGGCACCCCCCGGGGCATCGAACCCGAATCGCTGGTCCACTCCCGGCTGATCCTGCTCTGGGGGGCCAACCCCCTCACCACCGGCCACCACCTGTGGCGCTTCGTCGAACAGGCGCGGCGCGCCGGCGCGTACGTCGTGGTGATCGACCCGGTCAGGACCAGGACCGCCCGCCAGGCCGACGAGCACGTGGCCCCGCTGCCCGGCACCGACGCCGCCCTGGCCCTCGGGCTCCTGCACGTGGTCCTCGCCGAGGACGGCGCCGACCAGGACTTCCTGGACCGGCACACACTGGGCTGGCCCGAGTTCCGCGACCGGATCCTGGACTACCCGCCGGAGCGGGTCGCCGCCCTCACCGGTGTCCCCCGGGAACAGATCGTCGACCTGGGGCGGCGGCTGGCCCGGACCCGCCCCACCGCCGTGCGCGCCGGCATCGGCGTGCAGCGGCACGCCGGCGGCGGCGAGGTGCTGCGGACCCTGGCCTGCCTGGTCGGGGTGACCGGCGACTGGCAGTACCCGGGCGGCGGGCTGGCCTACTCCACCGACGGGTACTTCGGCGGCGACCGGGCCGCACTGGCCCGCGACGACCTGCTCGCCGCACCGGTACGGACCCTGTCGATGACCCGCCTCGCCGACAACCTGCTCACCCTCACCGACCCGCCGGTCCGGGCGTTGGTCGTGTACGGCTCCAACCCGGTGGCCAGCGCCCCCGACCAGAACCGGATCCGGGAGGCGTTGACCCGCCCCGACCTGTTCACAGTCGTCCTCGACCACTTCCCGACCGACACCGTCGACTACGCCGACATCGTCCTCCCGGCGACCATGCAGACCGAACACCTGGACGTGCACGACGGCTACGGACACGTCTACGTCGCCTGGAACGAACCGGCGGTACCACCTCCGGGGGAGTGCCTGTCCAGCACCGAGACCTTCCGCCGCCTGGCCCGACACCTCGACCTCACCGAGCCCAGCCTGTACGACTCCGACGAGGAACTGGCCCGGCAACTCCTGGACAACGACCATCCGTCGCTGGCCGGGATCACCGTCGACCGGCTCCGCCGACAGGGCTGGGCCCGGCTGAACTACCCACCCGCGTTCGTGCCGTTCCGGGACGGGTTCCCCACCCCGTCGGGCCGGTTGGAGTTCCGGTCCGACCGGGCCGCCGAGGCCGGGCTCGACCCGGTGGCCGGCTACACCCCACCCCGGGAACCCACCGACCCCGACCTGTCCACCCGGTACCCGTTGACGCTCATCGCCGGTGCCGGGCACTTCTTCGTCAACACCGTCTTCGCCAACAAACCGGAACTGGCCCGCCGGGCCGGACCGCCCCGGGTCGTCCTGCACCCCGACGACGCCGGACCGCGCGGCCTCGTCGACGGCGGACAGGCCCGGATCTTCAACGACCGGGGGGAGTTCCGGGCCGCCGTCACCGTCGGCGCGGACCTGGTACGCCCCGGAGTGGCAGCGACCACCAAGGGCCACTGGCTCAAGCTCACCGGCGGAGCCGGAGTGAACGCCACCGTCGACGAACGCGACGCGGACATGGGCGGTGGTGCCGTCTTCCACGACAACCGGGTGCAGGTCGAACCCGTCGTGACCAGTGATGAGGAGAACGTCGATGGAGTTCCGCCACCTCGGTCACAGCGGCCTACGGGTCAGTGAGATCGCGTACGGCAACTGGCTTACCCACGGTTCGCAGATCGACGAGGACGCCGCCAGGGCGTGCGTGGCGGCGGCCCTCGACGAGGGGATCACCACCTTCGACACCGCCGACGTGTACGCCGGGACCCGGGCCGAGGCGGTGCTCGGCGACGCCCTGTCCGGACAACGCCGGGAGGGCCTGGTCCTGTGCACGAAGGTGTACTTCCCGACCGGCCCCGGCCCCAACGACCAGGGGCTGTCCCGCAAACACGTGACCGAGTCGCTGCACGCCTCCCTGCGGCGGCTGGGCACCGACTACGTGGACGTCTACTACGCCCACCGGTTCGACCACCACACCCCGCTGGTGGAGACGCTGCGCGCCTTCGACGACCTGGTCCGCCAGGGAAAGGTGCTCTACCTCGGGGTGTCGGAGTGGACGGCCGAGCAGATCGGTGCCGCCAGGCGGATCGTCGACGAACTGGGGCTGACGCCGTTCGTCTGCAACCAGCCGCAGTACAACATGCTGTGGCGGGTGATCGAGAGCGAGGTCGTCCCGGCCAGCGAGAAGGCGGGGATGAGTCAGGTGGTGTGGTCCCCACTGGCCCAGGGGGTCCTCAGCGGCAAGTACCGGCCGGGCGAGCCCCCGCCCTCGGGGTCCCGGGCGCTCGACGAGGTGGGCAGCACCTGGGTGGAGGCGTACCTGCGGCCGGAGGTCCTGCGGCGGGTCGCCGGTCTGCTGCCCCTGGCCGAGGAGGCCGGGCTCTCCCCGGCCCAGCTCGCCGTGGCGTGGACCCTCGCGAACCCGAACGTCGCCTCGGCGATCGTCGGCGCCTCCCGGCCGGAACAGATCCGGGAGAACGTCGCGGCCTCCGGGGTACGCCTCGACCCGGACCTGCTCCGGCGGGTCGACGAACTCCTCGGTGACGTCGTGGAACGTGACCCGGCCAAGACCGACAGCGCCTGATCCACCCGCCGCCGCGAGGAATCGAGGTCCGATGCGCTTCACCCCCTTCGACCTGGTGCAGTGGCAGTCCCGGTACGAGCCCACAGTGGACTACACCCTCGCCGACAGCAGCTGCCGGCCGGTGGAGTTGCGCGACTTCCTCGACGAGACGCAGGTCGCCCGGCTGGTCGCCGGTGCCCAGCACTATCCCGAGGTACGCGGGACCCCCGAGCTGCGTCGGCTCGTCGCCGGGTGGCAGGGCTGCCGCCCGGAGGAGGTGGTCGTCACCGTCGGGGCGGCCGAGGCCAACAGCATCCTGGCCGGGGCGCTGATCGGCCCGGGCGACCACGTCGTGCTGATGGAACCGGGGTACCGGCAGGTGTGGGGGCTGGCCCACAACGCCGGGGCGAAGATCAGCGTGGTGGGGCTCGACGAACGCAACGGGTGGCGACTCGACGTGGCGGCGTTGGAGAGCGCGGTCCGGCCCGACACCCGGGTCATCGCGGTGACCAACCCGAACAACCCGGCCGGGTCGGTCCTCACCGCGCAGGAGATGGCGGCGGTGGTGGCCGTGGCCGAACGCAACGGCACCTGGCTGATGGTCGACGAGGTCCACCGGGGCACCGAACTCGACACCGACGAGGTCACGACGACCTTCTGGGGCCACTACGACCGCCTGGTCTGCGTCGGCAGCCTGTCCAAGGCGTTCGCCCTGCCGGGGCTGCGGGTCGGGTGGATCGTCGCCACCGGTGACCTGCTCGACGAGCTGTGCCGGCGACACGAGTACGCCACCGTCAGCACGGGTCTGCTCGCCATGCGGATCGCCGAGGCGGCCCTGACGACGCCGTACCGGGACCGGTTGCTCGACCGCAACCGACGGCTCATGCGCGAGGGCCGGCAGCTGCTGCTGCGGTGGGCCGAGGCGCACCCCGACCTCGTCTCGATCGTCGCGCCCACCGCGACAGCCCTGGGGCTCCTGCGGTACCGGGCGGAGGCGACGAGCCTGGAGGTGGCCCACGCGCTGCGCCGACGCGGCGGGGTGCTGGTGGCCCCCGGAGCCCACTTCGGTGCCGACGGCCACCTCCGGGTGATCCACTCCCTGGAACCCGGGTACGTCTCGGCGGCCCTGGACCGGGTGGCATCGGTGCTGACCGAGGGCGTCGAGACCGGCGACCCGCCCACCCGCTGACGCCGGTCCGGTGCCCGTCGCCGGGGTCGACCCCGACGACGGGCACCTGCCGGTTCAGCCCGGCCGGTGCCGGTTCAGCCCGGCCGGTGCCGGTTCAGCCCGAGCGGGCCGGTGCCGGTCGGGGCTGCGTGCCGGTCGGTGGCGCGGCGACCCGCCGTTCCCCGAGGGTCAGCGCGACCACCGCCCCGAGCAGGATCACCGATCCGGCGGTGGCGGTGACGGTCAGCCGCTCGTGGAGCAGGAGCACCGCGATGACGGCGGCGGTGACCGGTTCGACGAGCGCGATCACCGACGCGGTGGTCGCCCGGACGGTGGCCAGACCGGCGAAGAACAGACTGTAGGCCAGTGCCGTCGGGGCGAATCCCAGGTAGGCGAGCAACCCCAGGACCGTCCCGGGGTCACCCGAGGTGGGCAGGAGCCCTTCGACCAGGGCCAACGGGAACAGGCAGACCATCCCGACGGCGAACCCGCCCAGGGCTGTCGACCGGGGGCTGCCGTTGCTGCCGTCGCGGCCCAGCTTGCGGTTGAGCAGCGTCACCCCGGCGTACCCCGTGGCGGACAGCAGCGCGCAGGCCAACCCCAGCATCGGGGCCGACCCGGTGCCGGTGCTCCCCCCGCCGACCAGCAGGACCAGTCCGGCCAGGGCCATCACGACGGTGACGGTGCCCGCGCGGCCGAGCCGTTCGGCCATCAGGAACCGGGACCCGACGGCGATGAGGACCGGCCCGGAGCCCAGGGTCACCACCGTCGCCACGGCCAGCCCCGCGTAGCCGACGGCGGCGAAGTAAGCGGTCTGGTAGACGGCCAGGCCGACGCCGGTGGTCACGATCTGCCGCCACCGCCCACGCACCGGGGCCACCGCCGCCCGGCGCCGGACGACCAGATGGACGGCGGCCAGGAGCAGGACCCCACCGGCGAACCGCCAGAAGGAGACCGCGACCGGACCCAGCCCGCTGGTGTCGTAGAGGAGGGCCGCGGCGGCACCGCCGGTTCCCCAGGCGATCGCGGCCACACAGATGTAGAGGATTCCGCGCCCTACCGAAGAGGGCATCGTCGTGTTCACACAGTTCTCCGTTGTCGACGCCGCCCGGGCACCACGAACGCACCCGGGCTCAGGAAAGTGAGAGCCGGGTCGGGGTGGGTGGATTACCGGTTCTGCGGTGGCGGCGAGACGACGAGGAACGTCATCCGGTCACCGTACCGTCGCCGGGTGGGCCGGACAATCGACGTCGATGCCCGGTGTCCCGGGCCGGGACGCCGTGGTGTCAGTCCCGGACGAGGACCAGTCGCAGGGCCAGCCCGAGGAAGACCGACGCGGTCACGACGTTGAGGGCCTTGATGATGCGGCGGCTGCGGCGCAGCACCTGCCCGGCGTGCCCGGCGGCGAGCCCGATCGGGCCGTCGATGAGGAGGTCCACCACGACCAGGGTGACGCCGAGGACGAGGAACTGACCGACGACGTTGCCGGCGGCCGGGTCGACGAACTGGGGCAGGAACGCGGCGTTGAACAGGATCACCTTCGGGTTGAGCAGGTTCACCACCGCCGCCTTGCGGAACGCCTGCCAGTGGCTGATCGTGGCGGCCCCGTCGGCGCTGCTCACCACTGTCAGGTCGTCGCGTTCCATCCAGGTCCGGATCGCCAGATAGATGAGGTACGCCGCCCCGGCCCAGCGGAGCACGTCGTAGAGGAACGGGGCCACGGCGAAGATCGCGGCGAAGCCGAGGATGGCGGCCAGGGCGTGGACGGCGAGGCCGACAGCGACGCCGAAGGCGGCGGAGAGCCCGGCGAGGGGGCCGCCGCCGACGCCCATGGTGATGATGAAGGCCATGTCGGGCCCCGGAACGATCACCAGAATGACGACTGCGACGACGAATGCCTGGTAGAGCGACATATCGAGCACCGGCATAGTCTGCCACGGCTGATGCCGGATCCGGGTACCCGACCCGGCCCGCCATCCACGGGTCGGAATCCGGATGGGAATTGCATCAACCTCGGCCCTTCGTCGAGGGCGGTCCGGTGGTGAGGCCATCAGGCCCACGTCGCCCAAGCCATCCAGATCCGCCGCCGCAGATGCCGCCTCGACCAGCCGAAAGCTGCCGCCGAATCATCCCTCGTCGTCGAGCAGTTCGCGGTGCCATGCGGCGAATCGGCTACGGAGATCGTCCAACGCTCGGCCGGTGAGGCCGTACTGGGCGAAGTCGTCGGGATCGAGCTGGGTGGCTTGTGTGAGAGCGTCGGCGAAGATGCGCGGGTCGAAGCCCCGGTCGGCGCGCTGCGCGAGGGCGAGGAGGGCGTCGCGGGTGTAGCGGCCGGATCGGAGGGTGGCGTCGATGTCGATGAAGTCCCGGGCGAACGCTCGCCCGTAGAGGGCGCTCATCTTGTTCGCTACCGCGTCGTCAGGGTGGAGGACGGGTCCGATCGCCATGAGGATCGGTTCGTTGGCGCGCCAGTCCACGCCGAGTTCGACCTTGGAAACCCGTACACCGTCGGTGACGGCCAGCCGGGCGAAGGTGTCGTACTGGCGCTCGGTCTCGACGGTGAGGCCGTCGTCTCGGTAGGCGCGCACGACGGCGGTGACCGCGGCGTGAACTCGTCGCGGCGGTCCCAGGCGGTGAACAGGTCGACGTCCTCACTGGGCCGCTCCAGCAGCCCGGCGGCCTGAACCGCGTAACCGCCGGCCAGCGCGAAGCCGTATCGATCGGCCGCCCCGAGCCCGGTACGGGCGAGGCGTTCGTGGAAGGGGTCCACCGCTACGCCGCGTTGCTGCGGGTGGCGGCGAGTTCGGGGAAGGCGTCCTCCCAGTGCTGCCGGAGCTGGGGTGGCAGCCAGAGGGTGGGCCAGAGCCGCCGAAGGAGGTCGGCACTGAGCCAGGTGTGCAGATCATCGACGGTACCGGCTTCGGTGAGCACCACCTTGTACATGCTGGCTAGGCGCGCGGGCCGGTTCAGGTCGTACTCGGAGTTCCCGGACCAGTCGAGGTGACGCGGAAGCGTGACCATGCCCTTGGTGGGGCCGTGCAGCGCGGCGAGGGTTTCGGCGATCACATAAGGCTTCCGGTCACCGTATGGCCGGTAGTCCGCTGGTGGCTGGGGTGATGTCCTGCGACGGTTGATGTTGGTCGCCCGCCGGACTTCCGGTCGTAGTGCCTGACGGATCGTCTCCCTGCTGTATCCGGTGGCCCGTTGCAGGTCCACCGGCCGCCAGCCGGCCGCGTGGAACGCTCGCAGCTGCTCGTCCCGTTCGGTCAACGCGGCCGCGCGCGTCGTCTCGTACCTGGCGACAACTGCGTGCAGCTCGTCCTCGGAGAACCTGCCCATGGGCGTTAGCCTATCAGGCTAGGCCCAGCGCGCTTGGCTACGTCGTATCTCTTCAGCCGGCGGACCAGTCATGATGATCGCGAGGGGATGCGCTCATGTTCTGGTTGGTGAGGCACTCGCCGGCCTGCTTCCGAGGGCTGGGCAGGCGTGCTGCTGCCCCGCTGTCCGCTGCGCGTCGTGGCCCGTACTCAGCCTCGGCGCGGCTGTGGCACCCGGACGCTCGCCATGCCGGCGGCCGTGGCCGCCTCGATGCCCAGGTCCGCGTCCTCGAAGACGAGACAGGCGTGCGCGGGCACCCCGAGCAGCTCGGCGGCGCGCAGGAACGGCTCCGGGTCCGGCTTGGGGCGGGCGTACTCCCCGGCGCAGACCAGGACGTCGAACCGGTCGAGGATGCCGAGCGCGTCCAGGGACGCGACGACCGACTCCCGGACGCTGCCGGAGACCACGGCGAACGGGATCCGCCCGTGGGCGTCGTCGATGTGCGCCAGCACCTCCGGGATGCCGCCGGCCGTCGGCAGCAGGTCCTGGTAGAGGGCCTCGCGCCGGGCGGCGACCTCCGCCACCGGCATGGCCAGACCGTGCCGGAGGTTGAGGTCGACGATGATGTCGGCGATCGGCCGACCCGCCCAGGCGAGGAAGAGGTCCTCGGGGAACTCGCAGCCCCACTCGGCCAGGGACCGCTGCCAGGCCGTGAAGTGCTGGGGCATCGAGTCGACGATGGTCCCGTCGCAGTCGAACAGGTACGCCTGGAATTCGCCGGTGGGCAGGGGCAGCATCACCGGGCCAGGGTATCGACAGCCGCGTCGCCGCCGGTCCGCCGGTCGGACCGTCGCCGTGGTCCTGCCGGTCGGGTCACAGCCGCCGGTGCATGACGAGCAGGTCGACGTACCCCTTCGTGGGGTGCGCGAACGCCTCGGGCACCCGGCCGACCACCGTGAAACCGAGCGAGCGCCACAGCGCCACCGCCCGGGTGTTGGTGGACACCACCGCGTTGAACTGCATCGCCCGGTACCCGTCGGCGCGGGCCAGGCCGAGGACGTGCTCGCCGAGCCGTCGGCCGACGCCCCGACCGGCGGCGTGCGGCGCGACCATGAAGCTGGCGCCCGCGATGTGGGAGCCGGGTCCGAGCTGGTTGGGGTTGAGCTTCGCCGAGCCGACCACGACGCCGTCGTCGACGGCGACCACGACCCGTCCCGGCGGGTCGACCAGCCAGATCCGGCGGGCCGTCTCCTCGGTGACGTCACGGGGATAGGTGTACGTCTCACCGGCCGCCACGATCTCCCGCAGGAACTGCCAGATCGAGGGCCAGTCGTCGACGGTGGCTGCCCGGAACCGCATGGCCCGCAGCATGCCAGTTCCCACCCGTCGGCGCGCAACCCGGATTCCGGCAGGCCGGAGTGATGTTTGACGGCGCAAGTAACGGGTAGTCGCCGGAGTTGATCCCGAAAAAGGAGGAAACCCCTGATGGCTGGCCAGACCAAGGTGGCAGTGATCTACTACAGCGCCACCGGCATCACGTACCAGATGGCGCAGTCCGCCGTCGAAGCCGCCGGTGACGCCGGGGCCGAGGTCCGACTGCGCAAGGTCCGGGAACTCGCCCCCGAGGAGGCCATCCGGTCGAACTCCGGCTGGCACGCCCACCGCCTGGAGACCCAGGACGTGATGGAGGTCGAACTCGACGACCTGGACTGGGCCGACGTGGTCATCTTCGGTTCGCCCACCCGGTACGGGATGATCGCCGCCCAGCTCAAGCAGTTCATCGACACCACCGGACCGCTCTGGGCCAACGGCAAGCTCGCCGACAAGGTGTACTCCGCGTTCACCTCCACGGCCACCTCCAACGGCGGGCAGGAGTCGACACTGCTCAGCCTCTTCAACGTCTTCTACCACTGGGGTGGCATCGTCGTGGCCCCCGGCTACACCGACCCCAGCCAGTTCGTGGCGGGCAACCCGTACGGCGCCTCCCACACCAGCAACAACGGTGAGGTCCCGCCGGACGACGTGGCGCTCGCCGCCACCGCGCTGACCGCGAAGCGGGCGGTCCGGATCGGCACCGCCGTCCGGCAGGGCCTCGCGGCGGGCTGACCACCCACTGGCGTCACGGGGGTCCGGACGGGTCGAGAACCCCGTCCGGACCCCCGGCGTCGCCTACAGGCGGGCGGCCAGCGGGCGACCCGGATGGGCCAGCAGCGGCCCCACCAGCTCGGCGAGGACCGCCAGGCCGTCGGGGCTCAACACCGACTCGGGGTGGAACTGCACCCCGGCGAAACCCGGTCCGCGCAGCGCGTGCACGGTCTCGTCGGCGGGGTCGCGGGCCACCTCCACCGGCCCGTACCCGGTGGTCAGCAGGTCGGTGGGGGACAGCGCGGTGAACGTGGAGTAGAAGCCGACCCGGCGGGCCGTCCCGAAGCAGTCGACGCGCCGCTGCAACCCCTGGTAGGGCACGGGTCGGCGGTGCATCCCCAGGCCGAGGTGCCGGGCCAGGACCTGGTGACCCAGGCAGACGCCCAGGACCGGACGCCTCCGGGCCAGCAGCCCGGTGAGCAGCCGACCCAGCTCCGTCACCTTCGGGTCTTCGCCGCCCGGGTCACCCGGGCCGGGACCCATCACCACCAGGTCGTGGTCGTCGAGGTCACCGGGCCGCTGCCAGGGCCGGACCTCGACGGTCAGACCGAGGGCGGTCAGCTGGTGGGCCAGCATCCCGGTGAAGGTGTCCTCGGCGTCCACGATCACCGCCCGGCGGCCGACCAGTTCGGGTCGGGCCGTACTGCCCGGCGGGCGCTGGTCCAGCCAGAACCGGGCCAGCGGCGCGTTGCGGGCGGCCAGGGCGGCGCGTACCCGAGGGTCGTCGGCGAGCCGCGCCGGCGGGTGCGGGCCGGGGTCAGGGGCGTCGGGTCCGAGCCCCAGCGCCGCCAGCACCCCGGCGGCCTTGGCGTGGGTCTCGGCCACCTCACCGGCCGGGGTGGAGTGGCGGACCAGGGTGGCCCCGACCTTGACCCGCAGCCGTCCGTCGGGGGTGAGTTCGGCGGTACGGATCAGGATCGGCGCGTCGAGGGTCTGCCGACCCGCCTCGTCCCGACCGAGCAGGGCCAGCACCCCGGCGTAGTAGCGCCGACCGGTGCGCTCGTGCCGGGCGATCACCCGGCAGGCGTTCTCCATCGGGCTGCCGGTCACCGTGGGCGCGAACATCGTCTCCCGCAGCACCTCCCGGACGTCCCGGGAACTCCGCCCGGCCAGCAGGTACTCGGTGTGCACCAGGTGGGCCATCTCCTTGAGGTACGGCCCGACGACCTGCCCGCCGTGCTCGGCGACCCGGGCCATCATCTTCAGCTCCTCGTCGAGGACCATGTACAGCTCCTCGACCTCCTTCGGGTCGTCCAGGAACCGCAGCAGCGCGGTGGGGTCGGCGACGGCCCCGGGGTGCCGGAACGTCCCACTGATCGGGTTCATCATGACCAGCCCGTCGTCGACGCTGACGTGCCGTTCCGGGCTGGCCCCGACCAGGGTCCGGGTGCCGGTGTGCACCATGAAGGTCCAGTACGCGCCCCGTTCCCGGGTCGACAGCCGACGCAGTGCCGCCAGGGCGGCGCGCAGCGGCGACCCCTCCACCCGGGCGTCGAGGGTGCGGTGGAGGACGAAGTTGGCTCCCTCCCCACGGCCGATCTCCTCGGCCAGGACCCGGGCGACGGTCTCGGCGTACTCGTCGTCGGTGCTGTCGAACCGCGCGCCGGTGGCGACGACCGGCAGATCCGGCAGGGCGGCGAGGGCCTCGGCGGGGTCGATCCGCTCGACCGCGTCGACGACCAGGCACTCCAGCGGCATCGCGTCGTCGACGCAGTCGAACCCCCGTTCGGTGACCTGCCGGTAGGGCACCAGGGCCAGGGTGTGCGGCCCGGCACCGGCGTCGGGCAGGGGGAGGTCGGCCAGCCCGTCGACGGTCCGCAGGGCGCCGGTGAACAGCTCCAGGTACGCGGTGCCCTCGCGGCGGACGAGGGCGAAGGGACCGGGATCGTGGCCGTCGGCGACGGCGGCGAGCAACTCGGACAGGCGGGACATCGGTTCACTCCTCGGGGACTGGGTGCCACCACGGGGCGGACCGGGAACCGGGAGAGACCGACGGCCGCCTTCGGGGCGGCCGCGTCGGGAAGCTACGCGCGGGGGTGGGCCGCCGGGTCGGCGGGCCACCAGGAGAAGGACGGCGCGAGCATGCCCCCAGCCTACGCTGCTCTCGGCGTCGGCCGGTACCGGTGTCCGCTTACCGGCGGGACCGTGTCCCCGGACCAGGGGGCGGGGCGCGGAACGGGTTCTGGCGGACCTCCGGTTGGGTACCGTGACCGTCGATGAGGATTCTCGCGCTGGACCTCGGCACCTCCTCGGTACGCGGGCTGGTGCTCGACGCGGACACCGAGGTGATCCCCGGTGCCCTGGCCCGGCGCGTGATGCACGTCGACGCCACCGACGAGGGCGCGGGCACCCTGGACGGCCCCCGGTACCGGGACGGGCTGACGGCCTGCCTGGACGAGTTGGCCGACGCCGGGCACCTGCGCGGGGTGGTCCTGGTGGCGGTCTGCGCCCAGTGGCACTCGGCGGTGCCGCTGGACACCCGCGACGAGCCGCTCGGCCCGGTGTTGACCTGGCTGGACACCCGGGCCGTGCCGACGGCGGGTGCTGTCGGCCCGGTCGACCCGCACGCCTTCCACCAGCGCACCGGGGCGTGGTGGCACCGCACCTACTGGTCGGTGCGGCTGCCCTGGCTGCGGGAGCGGGTCTCGACCCGGGTGGCCCGGTTCGCCGGTCTGGCCGAGTACGTCCTCGGCGGACTCCTGGACGACGCACCCATGTCGATCTCCCTGGCCTCCGGGACCGGGCTGCTGGACCTGCGGACACTGGGGTGGGACGCCGAGGCCTGCGAACTCGCCGACGCCCACCCGGGCGAGCTGCCCGAACTCGCCCCCGAGGACTGGCGGGGGCGACTGCGGGCCGAGCACGCCCGTCGCTGGCCCGAGCTGGCCGGGGTGGACTGGCACGTGCCGTTGGGCGACGGAGCCGCCTCCAACGTCGGCTCCGGATGCGTGGGGCCGGGCAGGGCGGCGGTGACAGTGGGGACCTCGGCCGCGGTACGGATGATCGAGGCGGTCCCCGCCGGTGGGCCGCTGCCGCCGCTGCCGCAGCGGTTGTGGCGTTACCGGGTGGACCACGACCACGTGGTCACCGGGGCGGCGTACTCCGCCGGGGGGAACCTGTTCGCCTGGGCCGACCGGGAGCTGCGGCTGCCCGAGGGCGCGGAGTTGGAGGCGGCGCTGGCCCGGATACCGCCGGACGGCGCGACCCCGGCCGACCCGCGCTTCGGTGGCGACCGTCCACCGGGTCTGGCCCCGGCCGGATCCGGGCGCATCGACGGGATCAGTTTCCACACCACGGCGGTGGAGATCCTCGCCGGGCTGAACCGGGGGCTCTGCCTCCAGGTCGCCGAGGACCTGCGGGTCCTGGAGCACACAGTGGACGAAGCGGTCGAGGTGGTGCTCGGCGGGGGTGCGATGGCGGCGTCCCCGTGGTGGCGGCGGGCCTTCGCCGCCACCCTCGCCCCGCGTACGGTGCTGTACCAGCCGGATCCGGAGATCGGCGCGAGTGGCGCCGCGCTCGTCGCACTGGGCCGAATCGGTGACGCTCCGTGTCCGGTCGACATCGGCCGGACGGATGAGCCGGAGTCACCGACCACGCCAGGTTCCACGCCCTGCGCGTCTTCTTCCTGACCGCGACCGCACCCCGACCCGTTGACACAGCTCACAGGCCTGGTTGGATGAACCCGCTCGCCGGCTCGCGGCGTGACGGGGACCGAGGAGGCAGAGAGTGGGCACACGTCCCGACTCGAATCCGGGCGGGGTGTCGAGCCACCGCCGACGCAGGTTCGACGTTCGGGTCGTACCCCATCGGCGTCGGTCGGCGTTGCGGCTCAAGGACTGGCGGATGGGCACCAAGCTCGCCACGGTCCTGGTCATCCCGACGTTGGCGTTCCTGGTGCTGGCCGGTGTGCAGACCGTCGGCCTGGTCGGCCGGACCACCACCCTCAGCGACTTCGCCGCCCAGGTGGAGGTGGGTCGGGAGATCAACGCCGCGGTGCACGCCTTGCAGCAGGAACGCGACCGGACCGCCGGTGAGCTGGCCGAACTGCGTTCCGCCGGGCGGAGCAACAACGGCGACGAGGCGATCGCCGCGCTGCGCCCGCTGCAGGAGAGGACCGACGGTGCGCTGGCGGACCTGCGTCGGGCCGCCGAACCGTTGGCCGACTCCGCCCCCTCCTGGCAGGTGGCCTACGCCGAGGTGCTGGAGGCCGCCGACCAGGTCGTCTACATCCGGGGCGCGGTACCGGCGGCGGTCCTGAGCAGCGACACCATCCTGAGCAACTACCACCGGGCGATCAACGCCCTGCTCGACCTGCTGGCCGAGCCCTCACCCGGTGAGGCGCAGCCGGCCCTGACCGAGTCGGTCCTGCGCTACGTGCAGCTGGCCCGGGTCAAGGAGCTGTCCAGCCGGGTCAGCGCCCAGCTCTACGAGGCGTCCCGCGCCGGGGAGTACGGCCTGGAGGACCAGGTCACCCTGACCGACCTGCGGGCCCAGCAGCTGACGGTGCTGGGGGCGTTCCGGGAGGCCGCCACCGAACCCCAGGTGACCCGCTACGAGCAGGTGTCCCTGGAACCGACGTTCGTGGCCGCCACCGAGCTGGAGGAGAGCAGCCTGCCCACCGAGGGCAACGAGCCCGCCGTGCTCGCCGCCGACGAGTGGTGGTCGGCCAGCGGGCAGCGTCAGGACCTGCTCGGCGGGCTGCTGACGCAGGTCCTCGACGACGCGGTGGAGCAGGCCAACGGGGCCAGCAGCAGTCAGCTTCGGCAGACCCTGCTGGTCGCCGGGGGGATCGCCACGGTGCTCGGCGCCGCGGTGCTGACCTCGGTGCTGATCGGCCGGTCGATCGCCAGGTCGATGCGGATGCTGCGGGGTCAGGCCCTGCGGATCGCCCAGGTCGACCTTCCCGACGCCCTGGACCGACTCCGGACGGTCAGCGGCGGGGTGCCCGAGATCGAGGTCTCCCCGGCGGTGGTCCGGTCGCTCGACGAGATCGGTGAGCTGGCCGAGGCGTTCGTCGCGGTGCACCGCAGCGCGGTCAGCGTCGCCGTCGAACAGGCGACCATGCGGCGCAACGTCAACGCGATGTTCGTCAACCTGGCCCGCCGCAGCCAGGTCCTCGTCGAGCGGCAGTTGAAGCTCCTGGACGACCTGGAACGGGAGGAGGGCGACCCCGACCAGCTGGAGAACCTGTTCAAGCTGGACCACCTCGCCGCCCGCATGCGACGTAACGACGAGAGCCTGCTGGTGCTCGCCGGTTCCGAGTCGACCCGGCGGTGGAACCGGCCGGTGAACCTGGGCAACGTCCTGCTCGCCGCCAGCGCCGAGATCGAGCAGTACCAGCGGGTACGGCACGAGTCGGTGGGCGACGCCCGGCTGGTCGGACACGCGGTGGGGGACCTGGTCCACCTCCTGGCCGAGCTGCTGGAGAACGCCACCTCCTTCTCCCGCCCGGACACCACCGTGGTGGTCAACGCCTGGACCGGACAGGACGCCACCACGATCGAGATCGTCGACCAGGGTCTGGGGATGAGCGAGACCGCCCTGGCCGAGGCGAACCAACTGCTGGCGGCCCCGCCGGCGGCCGACGTCGCCGCCTCCGAGCGGATGGGTCTGTTCGTGGTCAGCCACCTGGCGTCCCGGCACGGGGTCGAGGTGCGGCTGAACCCCGGCGAACGGTCCGGCCTGGTGACCCGGATCCGACTGCCCGTCTCCCTGCTCGCCACCGACGACACCGACCTGGAACTGCCGGGTGGTCCCCGCACGCCCCACGGTGCACCGGGCGCGCCGACCGCCCCGACGGTCTCCCTGGTGGACGCACCCACCCTGGCCATCACCCCGGTGGTGGTGCCGGGGATGCCCGAGGTGTCCACCGCCGAGCAGCCGGCGGAGCTGCCGGTGGCCGGTCAGCGGCCCCGCCCGACGACGGTGCCCCGGCCTCCCCGCCCGGTGCCGGTCCGCGCCGACGACGTGCTCACGCCGACCGGGCGGCAGGCACCCGAGAGCGGGTGGTGGTCGGCCCAGGGGCCGGCACCGTCGACCGCCGGGTCGTCGGCGCCGCCGGAACGTCCGGTGACCGCCGGAACCAACGCCCAGGGTCTTCCGGTACGGGTGCCCATGGCCCAGCTCGCCTCGGTCAGCCAGCCGGCCCGGCCGCAGGAACCAGCGCGGCACGACCCCGACCCGGAGAAGGTCGGCGGCATGCTCTCCCGCTTCTACAGTGGGGTACGCAAAGCCGAGGTCGAGGAGACCAGTCAGATGTTCATGCCGCCGGCCGGCGGGCGCAGTGAAGGGGGACAACAGTGACGACGACGTTGAGCCAGGAGGCCCGGGACCTGAGCTGGCTGGTCAGCGCCTTCACCGAGCGGGTCCCGGGGGTGGCGCACGCGGTGGTGGTCTCCACCGACGGGCTGCTGGTCGCGATCTCCGACCACCTGCCCCGCGACCACGCCGACAAGCTCGCCGCGGTCACCTCCGGCCTGATGAGCATCACCGCCGGGGCGGCGCAGATGTTCGACGGTGACATCGTCAAGCAGACGGTGGTCGAGATGGGCCGGGGTTACTTCCTGGTCATGCAGATCCGGGACGGTTCCATCCTGGCCACGCTGGCCGCCGGGGACGCCGACATCGGTGTGGTCGGCTACGAGATGGCCCGGCTGGCCAAGCAGGCGGGGGAGATGCTCACCCCGGCGCTGCGGGCCGAACTCCAGCAGGCCCTGCCCCGCTGAACCGACGGCCGTCGGCCCGGTCCGGGTGGGACCGAGCCGACGGCCACCGTACCTGCCGTCGGCCCACCGGTGGGCGTGCCGACGGCAGCGGTCGGGTCAGAATCCGTTGTCGCTGATCACCTTCCGGTACCAGTGGGCGCTGCGCTTGAGGATCCGGCGCTGGGTGGCGTAGTCGACGTAGACCAGGCCGAAGCGCTGGTCGTAGCCGACCTCCCACTCGAAGTTGTCCAGCAGCGACCACACGTGGTAGCTCTCCAGCGGCACCCCGGCGGCGATGGCCCGGTGCGCGGCGGCCAGGTGGTCGCGGAGGAACTCGACCCGGGTGCTGTCGTCGACGGTGTCGTCGGCGGCCAGGACGTCCCGGGTGGGCAGTCCGTTCTCGGTCACGGTCAGCGGGATCGGCCCGTAGTCGCGGGTGACCCGGGTCAGGATGTCGAAGAACCCGTCCGGGTAGATCTGCTGCCAGCCGGCGACCGAGGTGGGCCAGCGCTGTTCGGTGCCGCCGTCGGCGGTGACGTAGATCGGGGTGTAGTACTGCACCGCGAGCAGGTCCACCGGGGACGAGATGACGTCGAGGTCACCGTCGAGGATGCCGGTGGCCAACCGGCTGGTCGGTCCGAGGTCGGCCAGCACGTCGGTGGGGTAGCTGCCGCGCAGGATCGGGTCGAGGTAGAGGCGGTTCTCGTACCCGTCGTAGAGGCGGGTGGCCTCGGCGGCGGCGGGGGAGTCGTCGGCGGCGTAGCAGGGGTGCAGGTTGAGCGCCGGTCCGATGCGGCCCGGCTCACCGGTGGCGCGGAAGGCCTGCACCGCCAGCCCGTGGGCGAGGTGCAGGTGGTGGGCGACCAGGTAGGCGGCGTCCGGGTCCTGCAGGCCGGGGGCGTGGTGGCCGCGTAGGTAGCCGTTCTGCACCACGGTCTTGGGTTCGTTGACGGTCAGCCAGACCGGGATCCGTTCGCCGAGGGCACGGAAGACGATGTCGGCGTAGTCGGCGAAGCGGGCGGCGGTGTCCCGGGACTCCCAGCCGCCCTTGTCCTGGAGGGCCTGCGGGAGGTCCCAGTGGAACAGGGTGGCCATCGGGGCGATGCCCCGTTCGCGCAGGCCGTCGGCGAGCCGCCGGTAGAAGTCCAGACCGCGCTGGTTGGGGGTGCCGGTGCCGTCGGCCTGGATCCGGGTCCAGGAGATGGAGAAGCGGTAGCTGTCGAGGCCGAGGTCGCGCATCAGGTCCAGGTCGGCGGGCCACCGGTGGTAGTGGTCGGCGGCCACGTCGCCGGTGTCGCCGTTGCTGACCCGGCCGGGCGTACGGCTGAAGGTGTCCCAGACGGACTCACCTCGGCCGTCCTCCTTCGCCCCTCCCTCGACCTGGTAGGCGGAGGTCGCCGCGCCCCAGCCGAAGGTGGCGGGGAAGCGCAGGGCGACCTGCGGTTCGGCGCTCGGACCCCGGTCCTCGTCGGAGGCCGGCGCGGCGGTGGTGGGGCCGGCGGCCACTGCCGCAGCGGCGCCGAGGGGGGCGCCGGTCGCGCCGGTGGGCGCGGGGGACGACGCGGCGCGTTGTAGCAGACGCCGCCGGGTGAGCATCGACATTGGGCGTTCTCCTCACAGCAGGTTGCCTGCCACCGACGACCGGGAGCGCTCCCAGAATAGGGTAGGCGCGGCCGGTCCGCGTAACTGCCTGCGGTGGACCGCGTTCTGACGCGGCCTGACGGACCACAGTCGGCGGCCGGATGGAAGGGGTGGAGCGGTCGACGCCATCTGCCGAGGTCGACGCGGCCGGCGAACGGGCGCCGGGGGCGAGCGAGGTCGGCGGGGTGCGCCGCTTCTACAGCGAGCGAGGCCGTCCGGGTGGCGTACGCCTGTCCCGTCGGCCTCTTTTCCCGTCGAGGACGGGGGTTTAGTGTGGGGACGGGGGAGGGCAACCCCCGTCCCCAGCAGTGGTACTGCACACGCACTTGTGATTGTGGGATCTGCGTGCGTGGTGCGCGGGAGCCGGGCCACGCGAGTGGCTGGGTTCCACCTCCCTCCAGTGTCGGTGGGTCATCGGCTGGCGGCGGTGTCCGGGCTGGCCCGCCGTCAGCCCTCGGGCTGTTCTGCCGGGGCGTCCGAGGACGACCCGGGCTGTTTCCGACGTTGTGCGTACCATCGTCGATGGAAGCGCTCCCATCGGCGATGAAAGCGACTGTAACGCTCGTCACGGGTTTGTGAAAGCCCCTCAACGAGATTGAAACATCCGAGTGTCTTCCCTTGCTGTGGGAGCGCTTCCATGCAAGACTGTCGAATTACTGCGACGCGGAGCCAGTATCACGCGAGCGTGGGTCGCCGAGGGCATCCCGGTCTCCGACCGGTACGGCACCCCCACGGTGGATCCCGGTGATCCACCGAGCCCGGCGCAACCGCCGGGCGATGACCCCCACCCGAGCGCCTCCGTCCCCCCGCGTACGACACGTGTGGAGGTGCTCAGCCGGGACTCGCGCCCGGCCTGGCCCGAGGAGACACCGCGCACATGAGACTCAGGGCAAGTCGTCGCCGCGTGGCGATGCTCGCCGCAGCCGTGCTGGCCGTCGGCGGGGTGACCCTGCCGGCCGGTGCCGCACAGGCCGCCCCCGCCTGCGACGTCGTCTACACGACCAGCGACTGGGGCAGCGGCTTCAGTGCCAACGTCACCATCAGGAACCTCGGCGACGCGATCAACGGATGGACGCTGAAGTTCGCCTTCCCCGGCAACCAGCGGGTCGCCCAGGGCTGGTCGGCGAAGTTCAGCCAGACCGGCAACGAGGTGACCGCCGTCAACGAGACGTGGAACGCCGCCATCCCCACCGGTGGCTCCACCAGCATCGGGTTCAACGGCTCGTACAGCGGCAGCAACCCGAAGCCCACCTCGTTCTCGGTCAACGGGGTCACCTGCGGCGGCACCGCGCAGAAGCCGCCCACCGTCGCCCTGACCGTGCCGGCCGGGCCGTTCACCGCACCGGCGACGGTCCCGCTGACCGCCACCGCCGCCGACGAGGACGGCACCATCAGCAAGGTCGAGTTCTACCGCAACGGGCTGCTGGTCAACACCGACACCACCGCGCCGTACGCGTACAGCCTGGCGAACCTGCCGGCCGGTGACTACACGGTGCAGGCCAAGGCGTACGACAACACGAACCTCAGTGCGGTGTCGGAGAAGTCGTTCACCGTCCGCCCGGCCACCGGCCCGGCACTGGTGGCCACCCCCACCTCGGTCAGCGTGGCCGAGGGCGGTACGGCGACGTTCAACCTCAAGCTCAGCGGCGCCCCCTCGGGGACCGTGCCGGTGACGCTGACCCGTACCGGCGACGCCGACATCACCGTGTCACCCGCCTCGCTGAGCCTGACCACGGCGAACTGGTCCACCGGGGCCACCGTCACGGTCGCCGCGGCGCAGGACGCCGACACCGTGGGCGGGACCGCCACCATCACCGCCTCGGCCACCGGCCACACCCCGGTGACGGTGACCGCCACCGAGATCGACGACGACGTGCCCGGCGGGGACAACGTCTGGGTGGAGCGGTTCCTGGCCCAGTACGGCAAGATCAAGAACTCGGGGTACTTCAGCCCCGAAGGGGTGCCGTACCACTCGATCGAGACCCTGATCGTCGAGGCCCCCGACCACGGCCACGAGACCACCTCCGAGGCGTTCAGCTTCTGGCTGTGGCTGGAGGCCAACTACGGGCGGGTCACCCAGAACTGGACCCCGTTCAACAACGCCTGGACGGTGACGGAGAAGTACATCATCCCCTCCACCGCCGACCAGCCCACCGCCGGCGCCCCGGGCACCCCCCAGTACGCCGCCGAGAACGACCTGCCCAGCCAGTACCCGTCCACGCTGCAGCCCAACGTGCCGGTCGGGCAGGACCCGCTGCGCAGCGAACTGCAGTCCACCTACGGCACCGGCAACATCTACGGCATGCACTGGCTGCTGGACGTGGACAACACCTACGGCTACGGCCGCTGCGGTGACGGCACCACCCGCCCCGCGTACATCAACACCTTCCAGCGGGGCACCCAGGAGTCGGTCTGGGAGACCGTGCCGCAGCCGGCCTGCGACACGTTCGAGCACGGCGGCCAGTACGGCTACCTGGACCTGTTCATCAAGGAGTCCAACGCCCCGGCCAAGCAGTGGAAGTACACCAACGCCCCGGACGCCGACGCCCGCGCCGTCCAGGCCGCCTACTGGGCCCTGGTCTGGGCCAAGGAGCAGGGCAAGCAGGCCGACATCGCGGCCACCGTGGCCAAGGCCGCCAAGATGGGCGACTACCTGCGGTACGCGTTGTTCGACAAGTACTTCAAGAAGGTCGGCAACTGCGTCGGGGCCAGCACCTGCCCGGCGGGCAGCGGCCGGGACTCGGCGCACTACCTGCTGTCCTGGTACTACTCGTGGGGCGGGGCGTACGAGGCCAACCAGAACTGGTCGTGGCGGATCGGCTCCAGCCACAACCACTTCGGCTACCAGAACCCCTTCGCGGCCTGGGCCATGACCAACACCCCGGAGCTGGCGCCGAAGTCGCCGACCGCGGCGGCGGACTGGACCAAGAGCCTGGAGCGGCAGCTGGAGTTCTACACCTGGCTCCAGTCCGCCGACGGCGGCATCGCCGGTGGCGCGACGAACAGCTGGGGCGGGCACTACGGCCAGCCGCCGGCCGGGACCTCCACCTTCCACGGCATGTTCTACGACGTCGACCCGGTCTACAACGACCCGCCGTCGAACCAGTGGTTCGGCATGCAGGCCTGGTCCATGCAGCGGATCGCCGAGCTGTACCTGCAGACCGGCAACACCAGGGCCAAGGCGCTGCTGGACAAGTGGGTGCCGTGGGCGATCGCGAACACCAGGGTGGGGTCGAACTGGTCGATCCCGGCCGACCTCAAGTGGACCGGTCAGCCCACCACCTGGGCCGGCTACCCGCACACCAACCCCAACCTGCGGGTCGAGGTCATCTCCACCGGGCAGGACGTCGGCATCGCCGCCGCCTACGCCCGGACCCTGATCGCGTACGCGGCCAAGTCCGGCAACACCGCGGCGAAGACCACCGCCAAGGGGCTGCTGGACGCCCTGCACGCGGCCAGCGACGCCAAGGGTGTCTCCACCCCGGAGACGCGCGGTGACTACCGCCGCTTCGACGACACCTACGACGCCTCCACCGGGCAGGGCCTGTACATCCCGCCGGGTTGGACGGGTCAGATGCCCAACGGGGACCAGATCGCCGCGGGCAAGAGCTTCGTCGACATCCGTTCCTTCTACAAGAACGACCCCGACTGGCCGAAGGTCCAGGCCTACCTCGACGGTGGACCCGAGCCCGTCTTCAACTACCACCGGTTCTGGGCTCAGGCCGACGTCGCCATGGCGTACGCCGACTACGGAAAGCTGTTCCCGAACGGGTGACCCCTGTCCTCCGGGTGGACGTCTGGTACGTCCGCCCGGAGGAGCCGACCGGATCCGGGGATGGACGACTCCCGGTCGGCGACGGGCCTGATTCCCACGATCAGGCCGTGGTGGGCCGGTCGTCCGGCCAACGCAGCGGATCGGCCGGCCCACCACACCGCAGCCGTACGGCGTTTTCCTGTGCACATACCGGAAAAGACGGGCGCGAGGGATAACGCGACGGCGAATGACGGAGTAACGTACGTCACCGGAGAGGCCGCTCCCCCCGTGGCGGCCTCTCCATCATCTTCTCGGGTCGACAGGCGTGTTCGGATCGACAGGGTCGCCTGGACCGACAGGCGGGGCGGGTGAGTCCGGATCGGCCGGTGAGTCCGGCGCGGCCTGCGGGGTGGATTCCTGATCGGGGTCGACCGGATGGCGCAGCCCCGGGTGGCCGGGCGGCAGCGACCGGCGGATCACCACCCAGCTCACCGCGATGGCGGTGGCCACCAGCGGCCAGGTCAACGCGACCCGGGCCACGACGAGGGCGACCACCTCACCGGAGAGCCACAGCGGAACGAAGACCGCCAGCCGGACCACGTAGGTGGCCGCCCACACCCAGCTGCCCCGGCTGTAGGCGCGGACCAGCGCCGGGTCCCGCCGCCACCGCCCCCGCTGGCCGAGCGCCGCCGCGACCACCACTCCGAGCAGGGGCCACCGCACCACGATGCTGATGACCCAGGCGAGGGTGCTGGCCGCGTTGGACAGCAGTTGCAGCAGGAAGAAGTCGGCGGCCCGTCCGGTCCGCAACGCGATCAGGGCGGCCACGCAGACGGCGAGCAGCCCGATGAGCACCGAGCGGGGTCGGTCCCCCCGTCGCAGTCGCCAGCCCGCCAGGGTGAGTCCGGCCAGCACCGCCGCCCACACCCCACCCCAGAGCGAGTCGCCGCCGACGAACCAGCCGACCGCGAACGCCACCGGGGGGATCGTCGCGTCGACGGCCCCGCGTCGACCACCGAGCAGATCGCCGAGTGACTCCGGTCGCTGCGCTCCTGTGCTTCCGGTCACGTCATCCCCTCACGTCCGCACTCCAACCTAAACGTCGGAGGCTTCGGTGGGCCACCGGCGGACGTGCCGTGTCGGGCGGCTAGGGTTTGCGGGTGCGAGCGACGGCAAGGGGTTGGACCGCAGTCTGGTTGGTCGTACTGGCCCTGGCCCAGATGGGAGCCTTCGTCGTCCTGTGGCGACTCGCCGTGCACACCCCCCTCGGGCAGTGGCTCGACACCGTGGCGCTGACCGGCAACCAGATCGGCCGTGACCAGATCACCGGCCCGGTCAACAAGATCCTCAATGCGATGTCGGTGGTGTCACTGCTCGCCGCGACCGCCTTCATCGGGTTCATCGCCCTGATCCGGGGTCGGGTCGCGCTGGCCATCACCGCCACTCTGCTCATCGGCGGGGCCAACATCACCACCCAGATCCTCAAGTACGGGATGGACCGGCCGGACTTCGGCGTCGACCCGGAGCGGGCCTTCGTCGGCAACAGCCTGCCCAGCGGGCACACCACGGTGGCCGCCTCGGTGGCGGTGGCGCTGATGCTGGTCCTGCCCCCGAAGGTGCGGGTGCTCGGGACGGTCCTGGCTGCCGGGTACGCCGCGATCGCCGGGGTGGCCACCCTGTCGGCCAGCTGGCACCGGCCCAGTGACGCTGTGGCCGCGTACCTGGTGGTGGGGGTGTGGGCGGCGCTGGCCGGGCTGGTCCTGCTGCTCACCCAGCGGGAGGACGCGAAGATCAGCACCGCCGACGCGCACCGGGTGGCCGCCCTCGTGCTGGGCGGGGCGGGGGTGGTGGCGATCTGCGTGTCGGCGGTGGCGCTGGCCTGGCTGGTCGACCTGCCCCGGGTCGCCCCCGACCAGCTCACCCGACGACCACTGTTCGCCGGTTACGCGGGCAGCGCGGCCGGTATCGCGGGGGCGATGGGTGTGGTGGCGGCCCTGATGCTCGCCGTGGTGCACCGGCTGGTCCCTCGGCACAAGGGCTGACCTGTCTCCTGGATCGTGCGACCCGGCACACTTGCCACCATTGGCTAATGACGTTAGCGTTTCAGCTAACCAACTTAGCTTCTGATGGGGGTGCGAACCATGACCGAGCTGCTGACCCTGGCAGACGGAACGATCGCCTACGACGTGACCGGCGAAGGACCCCTGGTGGTCCTCGCCCCCGGCGTCGGAAACGGACGCGACGCGTACCGGTTCGTCACCCCGCACCTGGTGGCCGCCGGATACCGGGTCGCCACCGTCGACCTGCGCGGATCCGGGGAGTCCAGCGTCGGCTGGCCCTCCTACAGCCGTACCGCCATCGCCGGTGACCTGATCGCCCTCATCCGCCACCTCGGCGGCCCGGCCGTGCTGGTCGGCCACTCGATCTCCGGCGGTGCCGCCACCATCGCCGCCGCCCAGGCACCCGACCTGATCACCGGCATCATCGAACTGGCACCCTTCACCCGCACCCAGTCGATGCGGCTGGGAGACCTCCGACACGGCCCCTACCGCCGAGGCGCCCTCCGACTGGTCGGCACCCTGCTGGGCAGCCGCTCGTCCTGGCAGCGGTACCTCGACGTCGCCTACCCCGGGACGAAACCCGCCGACTGGGCCGCCCACCTCGCCGGAATCGACGCCATGCTCCGCGAGCCCGGCCGGATGCAGGCCCTGCAGAGCATGCTCCGGTCGGCACCCACCGACGCCGGAGCACACCTGGCCGACGTACGCTGCCCGGCCCTGATCATCGAGGGGTCCCTCGACCCGGACTGGGTCGACCCCCGGGCCGAGGGCGAGGCGATCGTCGCCGCGATGCCGACCGGCCTGGCCCGACTTGAGATGATCGACGGCGCGGGCCACTACCCGCACGTCCAGTACCCCGCCGAAACGGTGGCCCTGATGCTCACGTTCCTCCGGACCCACGCCCATGCCTAGAGCCGGCCTCGCCCTACCCGCCGTGATCGCCGCCGGGGCGGAACTCGCCGACGAGGTCGGCCTGCCCCACCTGACGATGGCCCTCCTCGCAGAACGGGTCGGCGTCCGGACCCCGTCGCTCTACAAGCACGTCGAATCCCTGGACGCCCTGCGCCGCGGCATCGGCGTCCAGGCCCTGCGCGAGTTCGGCGAGGCGATGTCCCGGGACGCCGTCGGCCGATCCGGCCCCGACGCCGTCCGCGCGATCGCCGACGCCTACCGCCGCTGGGCCACCGACCACCCCGGCCGGTACGCCGCGACGCTGCGCGCACCCGCCGCCGACGGCGCGGACGAGGAGTACCGCCGGGTCAGCGACGACGTCGTGCACATCCTGTTCGACGTCCTCGCGGGCCTCGACCTCCCCGACCCGAACGCCGTCGACGCCGCCCGTGCCCTGCGATCGGCCCTGCACGGGTTCGTCACGATCGAGGCCGCCGGTGGCTTCGGCCTGCCCCGCGACGTCGACCGCAGCTACCGGTTCCTCGTCGACACCCTCGTCGCCGGCCTCCGACACGGCACCGACACCCGGGACGACACCGCCCCCCGCTGACCGGACCGGGGCACCGTACACCCGGGGGCCGACCAGAGACGCCACCGCAGCGGGCCGGGACACCGGTGGGCCGGTCAGCGACGCCACCGCAGCGGGCCGGGGCAGCCCACTCCCAGGAGGTCGGTCAGGGACGCCACCGCAGCGGGCCGGGGTGGACCGTCCAGAGCAGCCGACGCCACCACGGGCGCAGCCCCTTCAGCCCCGTGACGTACCGGCGGGCCGCCGTGACCGCCCGTTCGGCCTGGGCGGGGGTGGCGGTGCCCGGGGCGAACGCCACCTGGTTGAGCAGCTCCGCCAGCTCGGCCACGCCGTCACCCACCACCGGGTCCGCCGCCTTCCCGGAGGTGGGCGGGGCGGCAGCGCGCAGGACCTCCCGGGCTCGGGCCGCCACCTCCGTCGCGGCCAGGTCACCGCCGACCGGATGCCCGGCCAGCCGCAACGCGTCGGTCACCTCCCGCCAGGCGCCCGCTATCCGCCGGGACGGGTCGTCGACCCCCAACCGGGACCGGCTCCGCGCCCGACGCAACCCCGCCAGGGTCACCAGCACCCCCACCACCAGCACCAGGACCCCGCCGACGACGCCCACGACCAGCACCGCCACCGGCACCCCCGCCGACCCGTCCGGCGACTGCGGGGCAGCGACCGGCTCCGGGGAGTCGGTCGGCTCCGGGGTTTCCTCCGCAACGTCCGGCGGCGGGGTCTCCTCCGGCCGGGGACGGAAGTCCTCCTCCACCGGACGCGGGTCCTCGTCCGGGCGGGGGAGCGGGTCGAACGCCACCCACCCCAACCCGTCGAACAGGACCTCCGGCCACGCGACGGCGTCGGCCGCCCGGACCGGACCGTCAGCGCCGGGCCGGAACCCCACCACCACCCGGGTCGGTAACCCCGACAACCGACCCAGCACCGCGAACGCCGCCGCGAACTGCTCGGAGGTCCCCCGCTGCCCGCCCGCGTTACGCGGTCCGAACAGGAAGAACTCCAGATTCGGGTACGCGTGCCCGCTCGGCGCGTCGGCCACCACCCGGTAGTGCTCGGCGAGGAACTGCTCGATCGCCCCCGCCCGCGAGTAGGGGGCACCGTTCTCCTCGGCGAGCTGCCCGGCGAGGCGACGCAACGAGTCGGGCACCCCGTCGGCGACCTGCACCACCCGGGCGACCTCCTCACCTGCCGGGACGTTCACCGTCGGCAGGAGGTTCGTGTCGGGACGCTCCCGGGCCGACGTCACCGCGTACCGCAGACCCGACGTCAACCCCTCCGGGTGGATCAAGGTCCCGGTCGTCGCGTCGTACGCCACCCGCGCCCCGGTCACCTCCCGAGGGGTGGCCACGGCGGGCAGGAGACGCCCGGTGAGGTCGGCGACGGTGATCTCCTGCCGCACCTCGTCGACCGAGCTGTACGTCGCCGCCTCGGTGGCCGGGAGGATCCGGCCCGCGTTGCGGTACGTCGCCCCCACCCGCCAGGTCACCCCGTCGTAGTCACTGAGCACGGCGAGCCGGATCCGAGGCGGGGCCACCCCGGCGTCGCCACCGAGGGTGGTGACCTCCAGGAGCTGCTGCTGCGGGTTCAACGCCCACCCGGAGATCCGGATCAACGGATTCTCGTCGAGGGACTCCACCTGCGGTGGCTCGACGTACCGACGGGGATCCACAGGTCGCCTGTCGACGAGGGCGGCGACCGCCGGGCCGATCAGCGCGGCGGCGGCCACCACCACGACCACCCCGGCCGCGGACGTGGCGGCGAGGCGGACCCGCACCGCCGTACGCGCGGGGGCGGGCAGGTCGGCGACCGGAGTGACAGGCCGCACCGGTGGTCGACCCCCGGGCACGGCCAGGCCCAGCGCGGCCACCGCCGCGAACGCCACAGTCGGCCAGATCGCCGGGTCCGCGTTCGGCCCCACCACGTACAGCGCCCCCACGAACAGCGCCACACAGGGCAGGTACCCGAGCAGGACCCGACCGGCCCGTAACGCCACCTCCGCCCCGGTCAACCCGGCGAGCCAGGCGGCGACCAACGGCACCAGGACGGTGTCCGGGGTCGGCTCCACCGGGATCATCGCGGTCAACAGCCGGGGGACGGCGTTACCCGCCGCGTCGACGGCGATCTCGGCCAACCCACCGGGCAGGTCGGCCGACCGGGCGGTCAGCCGCAGCGACCAGAGCGCGTACCCGGCCAGGGCGAGCACCGACAGCGGGGCCACCAACCAGGACCGCAGCCGACGGGCGGCGAGACTGACCAGCACCGCCCCGGCCCCCGCCCCGCCGACCAACCAGGTCAGCTGGTCACCGGCGTACACCCGGCCCAGGACCACCCCGGCGAGGGCGACCAGGACCGCGAGCACCACGGCCAGGACGGCGGGACGGGCCACCCGCCCGACCCGCCCGGCGGTCACCACCGGCGGATCCGGTCCCACTCGGCGGCGAACGCGGCACCGTCGGCCGCCTCGACGACCGCCGGACCGGTCGCGGCGGTGGTGAGGGGACCCGCAGCGCCGAACACTCCGACCACCACCGACGGGTACCCGCCGCGCAGCCCCCCGACCAGGGGCAGGTCACCGTGGGCGCCGGGGCCGGTGAGGAACACCAACGTGTCACCGAGCCGGTCCGCGCGCAGCCGGGCCGTCGCCGCCCGCAACGCCGCCGCGCCGTCCCCACCGTCCAACCGCACCGCAGCCAGCCGGTCCAGCGGACCGCTCGCAGCGACACCCTGGCCGCTGCCGCTGCCGCTGCCGCCGGTGTCGGACGGGTCGGCCCTGCCGGTGCCGGACGGGTCGGTTCCGTCGCTGCCGGAGGGGTCGGTCCCGGCGTCCGGCGACGGGTCGGGCAGGCCGCTGGCCTGCGGAGCCACCAACAGCAGGGTGACAGGCAGGTCGGCGTGGAACGCCGCGCTGACCACCGAGGCGGCCGCCTCGCAGACCGACTCGAACGACTCCACGACCCCGTCGACCACCCCCGGGTGGGCCGCCTCCCGGTTGTCCACCACCACGACGAGGCGCGGCAGACTGGTGTCCACGTTCTCCCGCACCATCAGCTCACCGACCCGGGCGCTGGTACGCCAGTGCACCCGACGCAGCTCGTCGCCGACCACGTACTCCCGCAACGAGTCGAAGGTGATCGACCCGTGCGGTACGGCGTCGACCCGGCCGTCCAGGCTCCGCCCCACCCCCGTCGGCGTCGCCGTCAACCGGTGGATCCGGGGATGCACCCAGACCGGCACCGTCCTCCCGTACGGGCGGGCCAACTCCACGAGGCCCAGCGGATCCCGCCGGGTCACCCGCAACGGGCCGACCGGCACCACCCCACGACGCAGCGTCGGCACGTCGTAGCGCACCTGCGTGTCCCGGCCCGGCCGCAGCCGCAGCAGCGGCACCGCGACCGTCCGACCCCCACACCGGTCCTGCGCGACGAGACTCGTCGAACGGAGCCGACCGGCGTTGCGGACAGTCAGGACCATCGTGGCCGGGTCCCCCCGGGCCACCCGGTCCGGGTCGGCCCGCCGCGACACCGCCAACCGGGGCCGCCACACGGCGGTGACCAGCGCGTACCCGACCGCCAGGGCGGCGACCGCACCGAGCACCGTCAACTCCGGGTACCCGAACCAGAACCCGGCCGCGAGGAACCCGACACCGACGGCGAGCAGCCCGGCACCCCGGGCGGTGACGCCCACGCCGCCGGTCAGCCGGTCGCCGAGGCGGACTGCCCCGACGGCAGGGGCACCGGCACCGAGGCCAACGCCTGACGCAGCACCTCCGCCGGGCTGACCCCGCGTACCTGCGCCTCCGGGGTGAGCAGCAGCCGATGGGCGAAGACCGGCTCCACGAGGGCCTTCAGGTCCTCCGGCATGATCCAACCCCGACCGTCGATCAGCGCGTACGCACACGCCGCCCGGGTCAACGCGATCACCCCGCGAGGGCTCACCCCCACCCGGACGTGCTGGTGGGTGCGGGTCGCCGCGGCCAGCCGCACCGCGTACCCGTAGAGGGGTTCGGCGATGTGCACCCGGCGGGCCATCCGGACCATCTCCCCGACGGTGGCCGTGTCGGTCAGCGCGGTCAACGCCTCCGGGGAGCGGACCGTCGCCCCCCGCAGCACCTCCACCTCCACCGCCTCATCCGGGTAACCCACCGACAACTTGACCAGGAACCGGTCCAGCTGCGCCTCCGGCAGCCGGTACGTGCCGTCCATCTCCACCGGATTCTGGGTGGCGACCACCAGGAACGGCTGCGGCACCGGATGACGGATCCCGTCCACGGTGACCGTCCGCTCCTCCATCACCTCCAGCAGCGCCGACTGGGTCTTCGGTGACGCCCTGTTGATCTCGTCGGCGATGACGATGTTGGCGAACACCGGACCCGGATGGAACTCGAACCCCCGCGTCGCCTGGTTGAAGATGGTCACCCCCACCACGTCCGAGGGGAGCAGGTCGGGGGTGAACTGGATCCGCCGCCACTGACCCTGCACCGTGGCGGCCACCGCCCGGGCGAGAGTCGTCTTCCCGACCCCGGGAACGTCCTCCAACAGGACGTGGCCCTGGGCGAAGAGCGCGGTCAGGGCCAGCCGGACCACCTGTGGCTTGCCCAGCACCACCGAGTTGATGTTCTCCGCCAACCGGGCGGCCAGGGCGGCGAAGCCCTGCACCTCCTGCTGGCCGAGCGGCTCGATCGCGTTCACTGTGGGGTCCGGCTCCTCGGATGGTCGGTCAGCAGGTCGGCAAACTGGTGATCTCGTCGCCGCCCTCAAGGTTCAGCCAGGCCCACGGGATGTAGTTCTTCCCCTCGAACTCGACCTGCACCCACCAGGTGCTGCGCTTCTCGTCGTTGTAGATGTAGGCGTAGACCTCCTCGCCCCGACGCTTGCAGTACGCCTCCAGCCGCCGACCGGGCTTCGCCCAGCCCACCTGCCTGTCGTTGTCCTGCCGGGGCACCGAGAAGATCTCGTTGCCGTTACGCCCGTCCCGATCCCGATCGCAGTAGGTCGCCTCGTCACCCGAGGCACCGTTCACACAGGTCGCCACCCCGAACATCGCCTCCGTGGACACCCGACGGGTCGCCGTACCCTCACCGGCCGCGTTCCTCGCCGTCACCGTCAACGGGTACGCCGTACCCGGGGCCAAGTTCGGCACCGTCAACCGGGAACACGACCCCGACACCGTCGGCTCACCAGGCGTACCCACCGAACACGTCGCCTCCCCACCACCGGCGTCCACCGTCACCGACACCGTCACCGAGGTCGCAGTCGCCGACGCCCCCGTCACCGTCACCCGGGGGGCAGCCACCGTCCGGGCCGAACCGGTCACCGCCGGACCCTCCCCGGCCTCGTTGACAGCCGTCACCGACACCGTCACGTCCTGCCCGTCACCGAGCCCCTCCACAGTCGCCCGGGTGTCTGTCACCTCACTGCGACGACCCCCCACCTCCACCCTGTACGCGGTCACCGGCCGACCGTTCGCCACCGCCTCCGACCAGCGCACCGACACGGTGCCCGGTCGATCCGCCACCGTCGCCGCCGACAGGTCACCCGGCGCGCCCGGAACGGCGAACGGCACCACAGTGTTACTCACCGGCGACGCCGTCGACCCCGCACCCGCCTGCGTCACCGCCACCACCGTGAACGCGTACTGGGTGCCGTACTCCAACTCACCAGCCCGCACCACGAGCTCGGTCCCCGTCGCCTCACCCACCGGCGCGTTCGCCCCCGCCGACGTGGCAGTCACCGCATACCGGGCGACGGTGTTGCCCTGCCCGTCCGCCTCCGGCCACGTCACCACCACCGTCCCGTCCGGGCGTTCCGACGCCGTCACGCTCTCCGGCGCGTCCGGCACGTCGGCGGTCGGGGTGACAGGGTTGGTACGGCGAGCCGGACCCTCACCCTTCGCGTTCACCGCGTGCACCGAGAACCGGTACTCCTCCCCGTTCGTCAGCCCGGTGACCTCCACCGCCCGCTGATTCGCACCCACCTCCTGACGCTGACCGGCGCCCTCCACCACGTACCGCATGATCTGCGCCCCGTTGGCGGCAGCCGGACGCCACGTCACCCGCGCCCGACCGTCCCCGGCGGCAGCCGTGACGTCACGCGGCGGCCCCGGCGCACTCACCTTCGGCTTCGGCGGCGGGGGAGGCGGCGGCGGAGGCTCCTGCGGCGGATCCGCGCCCAGCACGTCACTGGCGTACTTGTCGACGTCACGGACCTCGTGCCGGTCGTTGACCACCCGGGCCCGCGCCGACTGCGGGGCGTTGATGAACAGGTGGTTCTCCCGGACCTCCAACTCCAACGGCCCGGCCAACCCCTTACCACCCCGGATGGTGTCGACCACCTGCCCCGACGCGTCGAACGAATAGATCGTCCGGGTCGCCTCGTCGGCCGTGTAGAACCGGTCCGCCCACGCCACAGTCGGACTCAGCCGGTCACCCCGGCCCGGAACGGTGAACGTCCGCACCCGCTCACCGTCGACCACGTGGACCTGCCGCTCCCCGGGCACCGTCACCGGGATCCGCGCCCCGGTCGTCCGAGGCGGCAGATGGCCCACCCCGGTCAACCCCAACGGCGTACGCGTCACCACCCCGCCCCGGACCGCCACCAGGTCACCACGGGTCCGGTCCAACACCGCCACCCCGTCGTCCAACGTCGACAACACCAACTCGTGGTGGCCGTCCGCCACGTCGTACGTCGCGACCTGTTTCGGACTCAACCCCGCCCCCGACGGCCCCGGACTCTCCGGCAGATCCGCCGCCGTGACCGCCGACACCGTCCCCTCACTCGGCACCCCCACCCACAACCGCCCCGCCCCGTCGAACACCCCACCGGTGATCCCCGGCGGATACCGCACCGGCTCACCCACCGGCACCAACGACCGAGGATCGAGCTGACGCACCACCCCCTGCACCGCGTCCACCACGAACGCCGCGTCCCCGTCCAACGCCACACTCACCCCGAGCCCCGGCGTCGTCCGCGTCGTCGCCATGATCTGCAACGTGGCCAGGTTCAACGAACTCACCTGACCGGTGTCCAGATCCCGCAGAATGAGCTGCTTGTCGGTCTGCACCACCTGCATCGAATGCCGCCGCGCCCCCGGGATCTCCACCCGGGTGTCCACCCGCGCGGTCACCCCGTTGACCCGGGCCATCTCACTGCGCGCCGAACTCCACAACCAGGACGAGGCGTCGTAGTTCGCCGCAGCATTGTCGGCCGCCCCGAGCCCGAGGACCGTCAACCCCATCGCCGCCAGCAGGGCGGACACCGTACCGATGGTGACCAGGCCACCCGGTATCCGACGGACCCGCCGGGAACGCGTGGCACCGCCGTCGCCGGCATCCTCGATAGTGGCCACAGCCGGGTGCCTCCCCGTCTCGTCGGTCACGGCAGGTAGGCCCTGTGACAGCGGCCGGACCAGCCCGGAGCCGGGTGACATCATATGGGTCCTCAGAGGACGGCGGAACCCGCACCGTCAGCATCGGTCATACCCAGCGTGCACACCACAGACGAACCTCGTCACCGCATCAGCGGCTCGGGGTGCCCGCCCGCCGCCTGTGGCACGGACCAGACCGGCTTCGATCTCGTCGCGGCGTCAGCGGCTCGGGGTTGCCCGCCCCCGATCCGTGCACACCTGACCGGAGGTGGCGAACACGTCGGTCGAGTAGACGGCCAGCACCGTGAAGCAGTAGTCGAGCCGCGAGTTCAACCCGTTCAGGGTGTAGGTGGTCTCACCCGGGGCGACAGTGGCCATCACCCCCAACGCCCGCCCGGCCCGACCCCCGGCCACCATGAACGGCACCGTGCCGCCCGTCGGATCCGACCAGGTGATCGTGATGGTGGTCGCGTCGTCACGCAGCTCCAGGTCCTCCGGGGGCGCGCTGCTGGGCGTCGGATCAACAGCCGGGGGAGCGGAGCCTCCGCCCGGCCGCGACCCGGAATCCCCGCCGATCAGCACCACCCCGGCCACCCCACCCACCATGGCGACCGCCACCACCACCCCGGCGACCACCACCGCCGTCCACCCCCGTCGCCCCATCCCGCCCGCCGGGGATCCGGTCACCCGGGGTGCCGCCGGTGGGACCTCACCGGATCGGGGAACCGCAGGTAGGACACCGGTGGGGCGGGGAGCAGCCGGTGGGGCATCGCCCGGTCGGGTCGCCGCAGGTGGGACATCGGTGCGGAAGAGCGCAGATGAGGTGCCGGCGGATCGTGGGTCCGCAGGTGAGGTGCCGGCGAAGCCGGGGTCGGCCGGAAGGGCGTCGGTGGGGCTCGGGCCGGACGGTGGGGCAGCGGCGGGACCGAGGTCGGCCGGTGGTGCACAGGTGGGGCCGGGGTCGGTTGGTCGGGCACCGGGTAGGCGGGCGTCGGGTCCGGCAGGAATCCCGGACGGCGGACCGGACACACTCTCCCGCACCGGCTCGTCCCACCGCAGCGAGTCGATCTGCCGGACGTGCACGGTCGGCTCGTCCACCGGCTCCGTCCCGAGCGACGGGTACGCCGACTCCGGCCCGTACCCCGGAAACTGGTCCGGCGGGCGGACCGGCGGCGCGTCCCGGCCGGGAACATTCGAAGGCACCACCGGCGTCGGTGGCTCCGTCGACACCGGCGTGGGCGTGGGCGGCTGCGCCGGGACGGGCGGCCCCGACGTCCCGGACGAGACCACCGGCGCGGGCGGTCGCATCGGCGGAGTCGGCACCACCGGCGCGGGCGGCCCCGTCGGTGGAGTCGGGACCACCGACGTGGGTGGCTCCGTCGCCGCAGCGGGAAGCAACGGCGCGGGTTGCCCTGTCGGCGTGGGGGGAGTGGGCTGATGGGGCAGCACCCGGCGTGGCACCGGAATCGGCGCGGGACGCCCCTGTCCGACGTCGGCCGCCGACACCGGACCCGGCGGCCCGGGGGAGAAGGTCTGCCCCGCCCCCGTACCCGCCCCCAACGTCGGAGACGGCGCCCACGGCGACACCGCGAGCGCGTCGCCGGGCATCTGCGGAGGCGGAGTCGATGACGAGCCAGCCGAACCCGGCGGCTGGTGGGGTGGGGTCGACGGAGCCTGGACCCCGCCCGGTACGGATGGCGGGAGCAGGGGCGGCGAGGGCGGCGTCACCGACGGCTCGGCGTACCCCGATGTGGCGGCAGGCGGAACCTGGCTGCCGGTGGGAGACGGCGAGCCGGGAAGGCCCAGGTACCGTCGGGCGGCCTGGACCGTCGGGTGGTCCGGGCCGAGGACGTCCGGCCCGTGCTCGACCACCCTGGTGTAGTTCCGGCGTGCCTCGTGCCGGTTGCCCAGCTCCTCGGCGACCGAGGCAAGCTCGAACGAGATCGCCAGCATCAACGGCTCCGCCGGACTCCACCGCCGCTCACCGGCCGCCCACGCCTCCTCCAGGACCCGCCGGGCCGCCATCGGGTCGTCCGCCTCCCGGTGCAGCTGAGCCAACAACCGGCCGGTGCCGAGCAGGTCGGGGTGATCCGCCCCGTACCCGGGACCATACGACTCGACGACGTCGGTCAGCAGACGGCGCGCCCCGGCGAGGTCGCCGGAGTCACGCAGTGCGAGTGCCCGATGCCGGGCGGCGCTCAGCGGCGAGGGTTGTGACACTCGGCCAATGCTGCCGGTAGTCGTCGGCGTACGCCACCCGCACCCCCTCGCCGACACCTCCCCCAGGAATGCGGGACCCGTCTTGACCTGGGTGAGCAGGGGTGCGTCTGTCTCTTCGACAGACACCTGCGCCACTACCGGAAGGCGATGTGCATGATCCAACCGGGCCGTGTACAGTAAGCCCCCGTGCGGCCCGCCGGGGCCGGTACCGGGTGCCGAAAGCGCCGGGCCGACACGGTAGGCTGAACGAGCAAGTCCGGGTGGCGGAATGGCAGACGCGCTAGCTTGAGGTGCTAGTGCCCGTATAGGGCGTGGGGGTTCAAGTCCCCCCTCGGACACGTACAGTTACCCCACAGTAATCAGCGTCGGGCTTAGCCTCGACGCTGATTTTGTTTTGGCCGGGGTTGTAGGTGAGGGTGAGCCGTAGCTCGCGGTAGACGTTGCTCTTGTCCTCGCTGCGGGCGTCGCGCAGGGTGGTCCGGATGTCGTCGAAGCTGCCGACGAGGCGTCGGATGTCGTCCTCGGTGAGGTGACGGGGAGCGGGTGCTTGGGTTGCCGTTGCCGTGTTGCGTTGAGCGAGGGCGGCGGCGCGTTGGGCGTTGACCTCGGCGATCCAGGCGGCGATGGTGGCGGGGTCGCCGCCGGCGTCGGCGATGGCGCGGTACTGGACGAGTTTGGCGTCGCAGGCGGCGATGATTTTGTTGGCGGCGGTGATCTCTGGCGCGACGCTGTCGGGTCCGGCGTCGGTTTGAGCGGTGTGAAGCTGGCGGATCGTATCGGTCAGTCGGTGCGGGGCGAACGCGGTGAGGAGCCAGTTGTCGAGTGTGGGGACGACGTCTCGTTCGGCGACGTAGACGTTGCGGGGGTGCTCGACGTGGTTGGCGAGGGCGTACTCGTTGGGGTAGCGGCACCGGTAGTAGGCGGTCTCGTGTGCCTGGTGGCTTTGCATCTTGCGTCCGCATAGCCCGCAGAGCATGAGTCCGCGGAGGACGTAGTGGCGGCGCGCCTTTCGCTGTTTGTTGCCGGTGCGGCCTCGTCCGCTGGCCGTCATGATCGTCTGGACCAGTTCGAAGTCGTTGACGGTGACGAGCGGTGGGTGCGCGATGGTGTCGGACCACACCCAGGAGTCTTTGTCGTTCCAGCGCATCCGGGTTTCGTAGCCGAGGGCGACGTCGTTGATGTCGAGGAGTACCTCGTCCTTGCGCTGCTTGTTCCATACTTGGCGGCCGGTGTAGCGGGGGTTGGACAGGATGTTCTTGACGGCGCTCTTGGCCCAGCCTTCACCGGTGCGGTGGGGGTTGCGGGCGGGGTCAGCAGCCGATGGTGACGGGATGCCGTCGCGGGTGAGTGCCTCGGCGATGGCGAAGTAGCCGTTGTTGGCGAGGTACATGGCGAAGATCCGGCCTACGAGGGGGGCGGTGGTCGGGTCGGGTTCGAGCTTGTGCCGTCGGCGGCCGTCGGCGGCCTTGCCCGGGTTGGGGTGCGGTCCGGCGTCGGCGAAGCGGTACCCGTAGGGCGGGCGTCCCCCGAGGAACCAGCCTTCGATCTTTGCTTGGGAGGTCATGGCGGTGCGGACGCGGACCTTCACACGGGTTCGTTCGCCTTTGGACATGCCGCCGAACACACTCATGATCAGGTCGTGGGCTTCGGATTCGGGGTCGATCGCGCCGCCGACCTCGGGTACCCAGAGTCCGACACCGTAGTGGGAGAAGACGGGCATGGTCAGGCTGTACTGGTTGCCGTAGAACGCGCGTTGGGGCTCGCCGATCACGACCGCGTCGAAGCCACGGTTCGGGTCGGCGAGGGCGTCGAGCAGGTTGGCGGCGAGGGGGCGTCGCTTCCATGGCAGGGAGCGGGACAGTCCGATGTCGAAGAACTCGGCGACGATGATGCCGCCAGCCGGTTCGATGAGGCCGGTAGCGCGTGTGCGCTGCCAGTTCCTTGACGCCACAGGGACCTGCTGGTCTTCCGTGGAGACGCGGTCGTAGAACGCGAACCGCTGGTAGTCAATGCCGGCGAGCAGGGCAGCGGCAGTTTCTTCGATACGGGGTATATCGATGGTCACGGAACGTGCCTTCCGGGGGTGTGGGGTGTGCGTCCGCCGGCCACCCAATGCACCGGTGGCCGGCAAACGCGCTATCCATCAGATCCACGCATACCGGGATGAAGGGATCAAGCGTCAGCGGACTCGACCGGACCCTGGTGATTGCTGGCTGACGAGCGTTGCAGCAACGTCAGCAGCGCGCGGGCCACGGCGTCGGTCAGCACCGGTTCGGTAAGAAACTCGACGGTCGGCGCCGGTCTCGTGACGGAGGTTGTAGCCGGTCTCTCCGGCAGGCGATCACTCATCAGAGGAAGCCCTCAGGATCACCACGTCTTCGTGCTGAACGAGCCATTGCGGGTCGCCGATGGCAATGGCGTCGCGGGTGTTCTTCTGCTGGAAGAACGAGGCGCGGGGGATGATCACGCCGTTGCGGACGCCGCAGATGAGGGCGATGCACTCTTCGACGAGTTCGAGGCCGGCGTTGATGCCGGCGGCGGCGACCATGCCGGGGATGTCGATGAGTTCGCCGTGGCGGCGGTAGGGGCGGGCGGTGACGACGACGTGTCCACCGGGGCGCAGCATGGTGCGGCAGCCGGCGAGGATCGCGGCAAACCCGTCAGCGAGTTGGCCGTGGCTGCGGTAGGCGAGGTTGTCGCCGCTGCCGTACTTATGCGTCCACCCTCACCACGGCGATGGCCGGCTACGCCCTCGCCATCATCACCGCCGTGACGCTGGGGACCGTCCTGTCGATTTCACGACGCCTCGCCGACGCGGTCACCCCCGCCCTGCTGACCCTCAGCACCATCCCGAAACCCGCCCTCGTGCCCATCCTGATCATCGCCCTCGGCTTCGGCCCCGGACCCAAGATCACGCTGGTGTGGCTGATGTGCTTCTTCCCGATCGTCCTGGCCACCACCGCCGGCCTGACCGGCACCCCGGCCGAGCTGGTCGACCTGACCCGCTCCCTGGCCGCCTCCCGCTGGCAGACCCTCACCACCGTCCGGCTACCCGCCGCCCTGCCCCACCTGATCTCCGGACTCCGGATCGCCCTACCCCTGGCCATGATCGGCGCCGTCGTGAGCGAGCTGTTCGGCGGTCTGCACGGCCTCGGCGTCGTCATCCAACAGGCCGGCACCCGCACCGACCTCGCCTTCGCCGCCATCGCCGTTCTCGCCTGGATGAGCAACCTCCTGTTCAGCCTCCTCACCACCTGCTGCGACCTCGCCGCCCCCTGGATCCGCCACACCACCGCCTGACCCCAACAACCCGGCCGACAACGGCCGGGTGCCGCCTATCCCTCGAAAGACGAACACATGTCCGGATACCTGTTCCACGACACCATCCCGACCACCCGCACCGACAACGCTCTGATGCTCGACGCCCTGGCCGGCATGTTTGACCCGGTCTCCCGCCAGCGGCTCCGCCAGTCGGCCATCCCCGTCGCCGCCCGCTGCCTCGTCGTCGCCGTCGGCGCGAGCTGCATCGCGTCGACCCTCGCCGAGATGTGCCACATGGGCGAGGTCATCGCCACCGACCTCGAACTGGCCCCCGCCCGCCGACACCCCCGCGTCCACCTCATGCGCCACGACATCGTCACCGACCCCCTACCCGAGGGTGGCTTCGACCTCATCCACATCCGGCTGCTGCTCGCCCACCTACCGGCTGAGCAGCGGGAGGATGTCCTCGCCCGGCTGGTCGGCGCCCTCAACCCCAACGGCCTGCTGATCGTGGAGGAGTTCGAGGCCACCTGGCGCCCCTCGGTGCTGTCCGCCCCGAACCTCGACGAAGCCGACCGGTTGTTCAACGCCTACCACGTGGGCTTCCAGGCCGCCCTCGCCAAAGCCGGCAACGACCCCCGCTGGGGCCGCCACGCCCACCATGCCCTGCGCATCCACGGCCTCGACGTCACCACCACCGGCCACACCGGCACCTGGACCGGCGGCAGCCCCGCCTGCCTCCTACCCCACGCCACCACCGGCATCATCCGCCCCCGGGACTGCACCCGGTTTGGTTGACTCCTGATTTGTGAGGATGCGTTCCTCGCTGGAAGGATGTCTGTCATGCCGAAAGCGTTCCCGCCGGAGTTCCGCCGTGACGTGGTCGCGGTCGCTCGCAAGGGTGAGGCGCCGTTGCGGCAGATCGCGAAGGACTTCGGGATCTCCGAGGGCTGTCTGCACCGCTGGCTCAAGCTCGCCGACGTCGAGGACGGCGTCCGTCCGGGCGTCACCGGTTCGGAGTCGGCCGAGTTGCGGGACCTGCGACGGCGCAACAAGCTCCTGGAACAGGAGAACGAGATCCTCCGGAGAGCGGCGGCGTTCTTCGCCCGGGAGATCTCCCCAAAATGATGTACCCGCTGGTCGGTGACCTGGCCGCGGACGGGATCCCCGTCGCGGTGACCTGCCGGGTGTTGGGGTTCAGCAAGCAGGCCTACTACGCGTGGCGCGCCGACCCGGTGTCGCGACGCGACGTCGATGACGCCCACCTGATCAACGCCGCCCTGGACATCCACCACGATGATCCGGCGTTCGGGTACCGGTTCATCGCCGACGAACTCCCCGCCCACGGCGTCACCGCCGGCCGTAACCGGGTCGCCCGACTGTGTTCACAGCAGCGGATCTGGTCGGTGTTCGCCAAGCGCAAGGGCCTGACCAGGCGTGCCGGACCGCCGGTACACGACGACCTGGTACGACGCCGGTTCACCGCCGACGCCCCGAACCGGCTGTGGCTCACCGACATCACCGAACACCCCACCGCCGAGGGCAAGCTCTACCTGTGCGCGATCAAGGACGTGTACTCCGGCCGGATCGTCGGCTACTCCATCGACACCCGCATGAAGGCCTCCCTGGCCGTCACCGCCCTGCGCAACGCGATCCGACTACGGAACCCGGCCGGCACCGTGATCCACTCCGACAGAGGAAGCCAGTTCCGGTCGAAGAAGTTCGTGAAAGCACTACGCCGCAACGGTTTGGTCGGCTCGATGGGCCGCGTCGGCGCCTGCGGTGACAACGCCGCGATGGAATCGTTCTTCGCCCTGCTGCAGCGCAACGTCCTGGACCTCCAACGCTGGCACACCCGCCACGACCTACGCCTGGCGATGGTGACCTGGATCGAACGCACCTACCACCGCCGACGCCGGCAACAACGCCTCGGACGGCTCACCCCGATCGAGTTCGAGACAATCAACAGACCCGCACACGCGGCCTGAACCACTCAACCCCGCGAGTCAACCAGACCCGGGGCAGTCCCAAACCTGGTCATACGACCGCGACACCGACAGCACCATTTCGATCGATCACCGCAAGTGGATAGGCCCCGACGGCTCCGGCCCCCTCCACATCCGCCCACACCCCGCCCTACCCGGTCGCATCCACCAACCCACCCCCGCACAGCACAGACGCCTGACCACCGGCCGCCACGTCGCCATAACCCTTCCACCCATGTTCAAGTACCCGCCCTCACAACCCCTCCCCACCGACCCGAAGGCCCTCGCCGCCGGCCTCGTCGACCGCGTCCCGCTCGACACCGACGTCTACCCCCGCGTCCTCACCGACGACCTCTTCCACCTGGCCATGAGCCGCCACCTGACCACACCCGAACGCGCCACCACCCTGCGCACCCTCGCCACCCTCCCCACCCTCACCTACCGAGGCGAAACCACCGACATCGCCGGCCGCACCGGCCTCACCTTCGCCGTCACCACCACCCGCCTGACCATCGACCCCGATACCGGCGAACTCCTCCTCCTCCACGAATACGACACCAGGAAGCCGGCCGAGCTGGGGAAGTACCTCCTCATTCTCGAACGCGCTCGCACCGCGGGGCCCGACATCACAGAGACGCAACCGCTCTGACCCTGGCCGCGGGTACCCGGGAGCGCGACATCAGAACCGAGAGGCGTGGGTGTTGGGGAGTCGGCCGCGGCGGGATCGATGCCGTTGGTACTGCCCCCACCCCCGTCCCCGGGGCCCAGGCGAGAACAAGGAACACGACCCCGTGACCACAACCCACCGGTGCCTACTCGCGTGCACCTCAGACACAAAGAACCCGGCGGAGGTGGCATGACCGATCCCGAGGGCGGAACGCAGCCGGGTGAACTTCTCGCGGTGATCGGTGTGCTCCTGCTCGTCGCCGCCCTGGTCAGGGCAAGCATGCCCACCCTGGCCTGGATCCTGTTCCGCCAACGACTTACTCGCCTGATCACCATCGCTCTGGCCCTGCTGCTCCTGATCGCCTGCTTCGCTGCCCGTACCGAGGGTCCAACGCAGTGACCAAGTGACCTAGCAGCCGCGCTCGTGAACCAGACAGCCTTGGCCGCGCCGCACCGCTATCCCCACACTCGCTTGGTTGTTCGGGACGCCCACCACCGAGACGCGACGACAGCTTTTCGGGTCGCGACGGAGGACATCACCGTGAGACGACTCATCACCGACCCCCAGGCGTTCCGGCAGTTTGTTCGCCACCTTCGAGCGCACCGCGCTCAAACTGGAGGTCCGTAGGAACTACCGCATCCCGTCGGAGGACCACGCCTTCCAGGAGTTCCTCGAAGGCCGCGCCCCCGGCACCGACTGGCTGCAACCATGGCTCGACCTCGTCGCCGCCCAGACCGCAGCAGGGAAACGGATCAAGCGGATCCGGATCGTTGACAACCCGCCGAGCGACTACCTCCGCTTCGAGATGGCCGTGACTCCCCACAACCTCCGTGCCGGCGAGGACATCCGCTACCTCAGCCGCCGCCGAGTCACCACCCTCGCCCTACCCGACTACGACTTCTGGCTCCTCGACGCCCACACAATCGTCGACCTGCACTTCACCGACGACGACCGCTACCTCGGCTACACCACCACCACCGCACCCCACCTTGTGGCATAACACCGGCGATGGCAGAAACTCGCATGGCGGGAAAGCCTCACCCCGGCGCGCTTTCCGGCTGCCGCAACGTCCATGCGACGCCGACCCCGCTACATCGCACCCAACCCCTGAGACGAGGGTGATGCCGCCGGCATCACCCCCAGAGTGCGGAGAGCCACCACCAGGTCGATCGGTATTTTGCTACTCGTGCGGCAGGCCAGCGCAGCGAAGGGACAACCATGATGACAACCGAGGAATCGACGACGCCGGTGATGGCCATGGACGGCGAGCCCTGGGAGATCATCGGTCGCGCTGGCCGGGCCAAGCTGCTCGTCGTGCTGGTCCGGCGTGGCCGACTCTCGACCATCCTTGGCCTCGACCCGGACGTGCTGACCGTCATGGGGCACATCACCTGGACTGCTGGCCCTAACGATCATGTCGGCGAGGTCAATGACACCCAGGTCCGCAAGGACAGGACGGAGCGTGGCGTCGGCCTTGTCCTGTGCCGGGCCGCGCAGGAACTGGTCGGTGTCGACGCCTGGACGGGGCTGACGATCCCGGACAGCGATGACGATGTGTGTTCGTTGCAGGATGCCAACGCCATCAGCACACGGCAACCTGACCCGATCGTCGATCTAGTTGCCGGGAGTTCGGCGATGGGGGAGGTGCACGTCGTGTTTCACCGCGAGGGCAGTGCGGTCGTTGTGGCGCTCGCGGCCGACACCCTCGCCTGGATCGGTCACCTGGCCTGGACAATCAACCGGCCAGGTGGGCGCCTCGACGGCCCTGACGCCGGGTTGACGGTGGGGGAGGTCAAGCGCGTCGACAGGCGGAAGGGGTGTGGTGAGAGGGGCGTCGCCGACCGGATGTACCGCCGGGCCCGCAAGGTGGCAGCCGGACATGGCTGGCCGGTGGAGGTCGACCACAGCCCGGACCGAACGGAATCGGGTGACCACTGGGCGATGAAGGTCGGTGGATGGCGGCCTGCGCTCTCCTCCGGGAGGCACGTGCTGGAACCCAACGACTTCCTGCGCTGATGGGGGTATCCAGGATCCGTGGAGCCCGCAGCGCGGCTTTGTATTCCAGCAGCACTTGCCTGATCCGGAGTTTCGGCAGCTCACCGGTGTGATCGACGCGCGGACGGCGCCAGTCCTGCAACTGCATGCGTCGATGCTGTTCGTGTGATGGGTTGAGTGGTCGCACCGTCTGTCTGTTGTGGCCGCTCGTGGGGCGGGCAAGCTATCGCTTTTGTATTGATCGATGAGATCGTGGGCTGGCGGGCGGGCCTGGATGATCTGCTGGCGTGGTTCGCGCACCGGTTCGGGCGTGCGGAGCCGCGCCGGCAGGCGCTGACCTACCTGGTCGGGTTGCTGTCGCCTTTCGCCGGCAAGAACGGCTGGGACCCTGGCCGAAGCCGCCGGTGACGCCACGCCGGACCGGATGCAACGTCTGCTCAACCGGTCCGCGTGGAACCCGGATGCGCGGTCCGGGACGATCTGTTCGCCTGCGTGTCCGAGTACCTCGGTCACGATGATGGGGTGCCGATCGTTGACGAGACCGGGTTCCTGAAGAAAGGGGATCAAGTCGGCCGGGGTGCAGCGCCAGTACTCTGGCACGGCCGGCCGGACGGAGAACTGCCAGCTCGGGGTGTTCCTTGCCTACGCTGGCCCGCACGGGCGCACGCTGATCGATCGGAAGTTGTATCTGCCCCATGGCTGGTGCGACGACTCCGCCCGCCGCGAGGGAGCCGGCATCGCCGCCAGCGTCGGGTTCGCCACGAAGCCTGCGCTGGGTCTGCGAATGGTCGAACGCGTCGTCGACGCCGGCCTGCCGGCGAGGTGGGTGACCGCGGACGAGGCATACGGACAGGACTCGAAGTTCCGGACGTGGTTGCAGCAGCAGCGCATCGGCTACGTCCTGGCCGTGCCCCGAAACCAGCGGGTCGCGACGACGGTGGGCAACTCCCGCCCGGACGTCCTCGCCGCCGCCGCACCGGCCGTGGCGTGGAAATGGCGTAGCTGCGGCGACGGCGCCAAGGGACCGCGACTCTACGACTGGGCCGTGGCTTCCCTGCCCGGCACGGTCGATGGATACGGCCACTGGTTGCTGATCCGCCGCAGCATCACCGATCCCACGGATATGGCCTACTACCTGTGCTTCGGCCCGGCCAGGACGCATGACGAGGATCTAATCCGGGTCGTCGGGAACCGGTGGGCGATCGAGGAGTGCTTCCAGACCGCCAAGACCGAGGTCGAACTGGACCACTACCAGGTCCGCCGCTACGACGCCTGGTACCGCCACATAACCCTCGAACTGGCACGGCTCGGCCCACATGACCTGACCTGGGTGGCGTAGGCGAGGAACACGGAGTGCTGGCAGATCTTTGTCCTGTCGGCGGTACCTGAGTCTGCGTATGTGTATCCGTTGATTGAACCTGCCCGAGCGATCTGACCGGGACCGCTGACGCACCTCGGCGTGCCACTCGATCCGGACCATGGCCGGCATCGGCAGACACAGTAGGCTGCGCGATGTGACGGCACATCCCAAGCTTGACCTGGTCATTGAAGGGCTCTTGTCCCGGACAGAGGCCCGACGCGGGGCCCTGATGCAGGCGATGGATCCGGTCCGGCAACGGATCCTCGGCCAGTACTTCACTCCGAGGGTAGTGGCCGAGCGAATCGCGACCGAACCGCGGCTGCCGGATGGCGGAGTCCTGCGGTTGCTCGATCCCGGAGCGGGCTCGGGGTCGCTGACTGCGGCGCTGGTCGCCCGGGTGTTGCGTGAGTGCCCCGGTCTGCGGGTCGAGGTGACTGCGGTCGAGGTAGAGCAGGCATTCCATGAGCAGCTTTATGCGACGCTTCAAGACTGCCGAGATACCGCTCGAACTGCCGGTGGCGATGTCGATTTTGTGATTGTTAAGGCTGACTTTGTCGAATGGTCCGCCGATCATGCCGGCAGCGCCATCGGATTCCACGAGCAGCCCGCACGCTTCGACCTAGTGGTTCAGAACCCGCCCTACGGGAAGGTCGGGAGGAATTCGTCAGTTCGAGCGGCGCTGCGTCAACTCGGGTTGGATGTGCCGAACCTGTACGCGGCGTTCCTCGCGCTTTCGACAGCCCTGCTGGCGGAAGGCGGTCAACTGGTTGCGATCACACCGCGCAGCTTCGCCAACGGCGCGTACTTCAGGTCGTTCCGCGAGTGGCTGTTCGCGCGGCTGGGTATCGACCGAATCAGTGTGTTCCAGGACCGGGGCGCGCTGTTCGCCGACCTGTCGGTGCTACAGGAGAACATTATCTTGGCGGGCACACTAGGCCGCCGCCCGGACAAGGTCGCCGTCGTCGCCTCGCGCGGCTACGCGGACCCGGCCCACGAGCACTGGGTTGACTACGCAGAGATCATCAGACCGGGCGACGCTGAGGCGTTCCTGCATGTCCCCACCGACGTTGACGACGGGCACGCGGCGAGCCTGTTCGCCGACCTGCCGGCCAGCCTGGCTGATCTCGGGTTGAAAGTCTCCACCGGCAAGGTCGTGGACTTCCGTGCCAAGCACGCCCTACGCGCCATGCCGAGCGGTGACACGGTGCCACTGATCTATCCAGGTCACCTGCGCGATGGGAGGGTGCAGTGGCCCCTGCCTGACTACCGCAAGCCGAACGCCATCGTGGCCGACGGATCGACTGCCAGCCTCATGCTGCCCGCTGGCGTGTATGTGCTGGTCAAGCGCTTCTCCGCGAAAGAGGAAACCCGCCGGGTCGTGGCGACCGTCGTTCACCCTACCGACCTGCCTGGCGACACAATCGGGATCGAGAACCACCTCAACGTCTTCCACGACAACGGCGCCGGCCTCGACGAAGTTGTGGCCAACGGTCTCGCGGTTTGGCTGAACTCCAATCTGCTCGACACTCACTTCCGGCAGTTCAGCGGCCATACCCAGGTCAACGCCACCGATCTGCGTAACCTCCGCTACCCCGACACCGCCCATCTTCGCCGACTGGGTGAGAATGTCCAGCCAGGACAGTGGCCCACCCAAGCCGAGATCGACGTGCTGGTGCACCAGCACGTGCTCGCCGAAGCAGGCGCCACGCAGCAGGGAGGAATCGTGAGTCAGGTGCCGGAATCGGTGCAGCAGGCACGGAAGCTACTCAAGACCTTCAACTTCGACGACGAACGGTGCAACGAACGTTCCGCCCTCGTACTGCGCGCGCTGCTGGGCTTGCTGCCCGACGAGCCGTGGTCGCAGGCCACCAATCCGACGCTGCGCACCGTGGAAATCATGGACTCCCTGCGACAGCACTACGGCCGTGACTACAAGCCCAACACCCGAGAGACGATCCGTCGGCAGACGCTGCACCAGTTCGCCGCCGCAGGGCTTGTCGTGCAAAACCCAGACAAACCCGACCGGCCCATCAACTCGCCCCGCTGGTGTTACCAGATCAGCGATCCCGCCCTGGCCGTTATCCGCTCCTACGGCAGCGAAGAGTTCGACACCACCATCAGGAACTACCTGATCGACCTCCCTGGACAACTGGACGCCTATGCCGCGGAGAGGAAGATGCGCCGTATTCCTGTAGTGCTGCCCGGCGGCAGAAAGGTCACCCTCAGTCCCGGCGGCCAGAACGAACTCCTCAATGTCATGATCAAGGATTTTTGCAGCTACTTCACGCCCGGTGGCATGGTGCTCTACGTCGGCGACGCTGGGGACAAGTGGTCAGTCTTTGAAAAGAAGGCTCTCACCGACCTGGGTGTGGTCCTCGACCCTCACGGCAAGATCCCCGACCTGATTGTGTACATGCCGGACAGGAACTGGCTAGTGTTGCTGGAAGCCGCCCCCAAGCACGGACCCATCGACGCCAAGCGGCACACCGAACTCCGCACTCTCTTCGCTGGCAGCACCGCAGGTCTCGTCTTCGTCACCTGTTTCCCAACCAGGCAGAACGCGAGGAAATACCTTCACCAGATCGCCTGGGAGACCGAAGTGTGGTGTGCGGACAACCCGACCCACATGATCCACTTTAACGGCGAGCGGTTCCTTGGCCCCTACCTACTCGAAACCTGACTGCGTCACCGAGGCGCTACGAACCGTCGAGGTGATTGGTGACCTGAACAATGCCGTTGCATTCGTAGTCATCACTTTCTCGGCACCGAGCGTAGCCGAGTAAACCCTGCGGGGCGCCAGCTTTCCGACAGTTGCCCACTATTGATCTCGATGATGACGTGGGCCCCGGTGGTGTCTTTCGCGAGAATGTCGATCTTTCCGATACTGCCGGCGTCATTCGGCAGCCGGAAGTTGGTCGCCACCAAGTTGAGCCCCGGCTCGATGATCGACAAGTTCTCGGCCAGCTTGTCCCGGATCTCATCCTCATGCACATCGCCAGCTTATCGGCAGTCCTTGTCTTCAACTTGACGTCGAGTGCCAACGAGACCGGTTGCGTCCACGGAAGTGGTGTACGACTTGCCCGTGATGGGCGTGTTGTGTAGGTGAGAGATGGCCTAACGGTGATGATTTGCGGCAAACTTTGATCAGCGGTCAGCCGCACCTGTGCTGGTCAGCGCTTAATCGCGACGACCAGTGACAAGCTAGAAAGGGCGATGGTCGAGGAGCGTAGGTCGACGGTTCGATTCCGTCAGGCGGCTCAGAGGGAGGCCCTGACCAGCATCAGTGCTGGTCAGGGCCTCATTTTCATCGATGTATATCTGAATCGCCCCCCGAAAGCCCCCCGATAACGCCGGTGGGCGATCAGGTTCGAACTAGCTGCGCCAGTGTGGTACCAGGTGCTGTTTGTATGCAGCCTTGTCACCCACCGCGCCGGTAGGGCAGCGCCCCGGTGCCGATTGGGGCGGCGGGCGGAAGCCCCAGTGGGGCATAATGCTCTCCCCTGGGGAGCTTCAACGCGGTCCCAGCGACCCGGAACGGAGCAGCCGTGACGATCATGACCGACGCTGAGTTAATGCTCGGCTTGTCTCGCCACCTCTCCGTCTACCAGATGGGTACGGAGCGTGCCGCGCTGGAGCAGTTGGAGTTCGCCGGCCGGGTGCTCGATGTCGCGTTCCGTCTGCGCGGCAGTACGACCAGCAGCGCCGACCGCGTCCGGGCGATCGGGCTAGATGTCGGCCTTGGGCCGCGCAGTCTCAAAGACGTCGTTACCACGATGGAAACGCTCGGTTGGCTCTCCGTCGTGCGGGACGCTGGCAATGCGCCGATCTCGATTTCGGAGAGCATTCCGGCACCGGGAGACCTAGTCGCCTCGGCCCCACAACTACTGAATCTGCTGATGGTGGAAGCCTCTGAACGGGCGGCCCTGGCGATCCTGCGCGCCACCACGCTGCAGCCCTTGCTGGTCGAGGACGCGCTAGACACGGCGACCACGGCTGCTGGGGTCGACGGGAATGAGGAGGCCGCCGAAGCGGCCCTACGCCACCTCACTTTCCTCGGCCTCGTGCGCCGCGTAGTCGCAGACGACGGTCGCGAGGTTCTCTACAACCCAAACGTGTGGACACAAGGCGATGCCATCGCCCAAGCGGCGCTCAGGGCCGCTGACGCACGGGCGACCGGTGAGGTCACCGCGCTGCTCCAGGAACTCGCGTCGAATCCGGGTCTGCCCGAGGCGCATGTTAAGTCGACCGAGTCCAAGTGGGTGGCTTTCGCCGTCTCCCAGGGTCTTGTCCAGCGTTCAGTGATCCAGACGTCCGAGGGGCTCGAACAGGGCTTTTTGTTTACGCCGCATCTGGGGCGCGATCCCTTCGGGGGAACCGTTGGAGACGCCTCCGGACAGGTCCGGCAGCTCGTCGGATCGATGATCTACGCAGCGACCTTCGCAAAGATCAGACTAATCTATCCCGACGTCTTCCTTCGGTCGCTGATCAACCGCGGTATCGCGGGAGACGTGTCGTCTATCGGTACGGACTACCCCATGTTGGAAAAGGCCGGCGTAGTAAAGGTGGTCCCAGGAAGCTCCTCAAGCCGATTCCGGCTTGAGTTGCTGCAGTCGGAGGTGGCGGAGGACGCCCTGAAGCTTCTTTCAACCCGAGAGGGGAGCAACGGTAGCAGCACATCCGATGCAGACGCTGCGGCCCTACGGGCCCAACGTTCCTACATCCACGTCGAGCGAGAACGCGCCCGGCTGGCACTGACCACAGACACCGATGAGGTCGAGCAAGCTCGCCTGCTGGCAGCCCTACGAGAAGTTCCCGTCCAGCGCATGATGGGCGGTCGATCATGAGCGAACAGCCAGAACTCGATCGGGAGACCCCGGACAGCGCGGCGATTCCCAACGGCCGGCAGCGAAACAGCGGCGTCACGGGCGGCGAACGAGCGAACCGCTCCTCAACCAGACGGCCGGGTGCGGGCACCAAGCCAAGCGATACACCTGGCGGCCAGCTGGAGCGCCGAGTCGCCCGCCTTGAGTTCGCGGAGGGTGCGTTTGCGCGCCTCCGAGTGAAGCTCGCCGCAGATGACGCTGACAGCGGACGAGATGTCCTGACGGACGTCGACATCCTGTCGCTTGATCTCGACCGTCGGCTGCGTCTTTCCCGGTCGGTGCTTGAATGCAAGAGCGGCAAGGGCCAGAGCGGCGAGCCCTACACGATCGTATGGCTCGCCGGATTCCGCCAACTTCTGAAGCTCGAGCGTGTGACCCTTGTCCGTCAAACGATCAGCAACAGAGGAGTCAGCCTCGCCAAGAGGCTCGGCATTGTCGTGATGGATGAGGCCACAATCCGAAGGCGAGAGGAGGCGCACGCCTGGCTCCCGGAGAAATTTGCCCATCTCGATGGAATTGCGTGCGCCGCGGCCGAAAGCCGCACAGACACCCAGTTGAGGGGTCTGCCTGACATACCTACTGGCCTCGCAAAGTTCCTTCGGGGTGAGGCACTCCTCGCTGACTCGCCCGCACTTCTTGCTGCCGTCCAGCGCTTCGGTGGTGCGGTCGAACGACAAGGAGGATTGCCCGATCCGTGCGCCAAGGTTCTATCCGGCCACGCCATGGTCGCGATCGTGCTGGCCGGGCTTCAAGACGCAGGCAAGCTCGATGCGGTGCCCGTCAGTAACCTCCGGGGCCGGCTGGAGCGGGCGCTCACCGTCGGTGACCCTGACGATGTTCACCTGCTTCCCATGCTCGAACGAGCCGACGCGCTGGTCCGCCACCTTCAGGATCGAACTCACAGAGCGTATGTCGCCGCTGGTGCGGAGGCGATTCGCATCGATATCCCGTCCTTACGTGACGCGATCGCGACGCCCCCTGCCTATCTAGACGACTACATCGACTTTGTCCAACGGCTGAGGAGCAATCCGCAGGTTTCACGAGACCTGCTACAGACCGTGGAACTCGCCTGCTTCGACGCTCTGCTTGGTGACCATAACTGGAAAGCGCCAGCCTTTGCGCACCTCTTCACCGCCGAGCATCGTGGACTTGTCCTCGTCGCACTCCGGTGCCTCACGCGCGTTGCCGGCGGTAACGTGGCGGCGCCACTACGGGAACTCTCGGACCTGCCATTCAACGGGGTATCCGGACGGGTGCCGGATCGCAATTTACCGGCGGCACTCGAAGACTGACTGTTACCGATGTTGTGATCGCACAGCCCTACCAGATGCTTGGCCAGGGGATTGAGGGCTGCCGCGCCTCTCATTAGGATCAGCCGAAACCAGTATCAAGATCGACTAGATGGCACAGTGGTAGAGCTGGCAGCGATACCCAGGGATCTGCTCCGGCACCCCACCGAGCCGTTTCCAGCATGCCGGAACAGGCCACCCCCGCGATGCTCTCAGCACACACCCTGAACTCGCCGGCTGCTGAGTTTGAGGTTCGGTCGGGTGGGTATGCGCTGCGCCCTACCGTCTGCTCTCTTCAGTCGTTCGTGCGGCTGGAGATCTCGGCGGCACCGGTCCTCGCCGTGCTTTCCAAGCGTCGATTGATCGAGCGGATCACGTCCACGACCGTGACTCCGATCTCGGGTTCGGCGAGGTAGGGCTCCAGGAGCACTGTGGTGGTGTGGGTTCCGACATAGGCGAGGTCCGCGATGAGTTCTCGGCGTGCGTTGTGGGCCGTCCGTCGGTCGAACGGCGGTCCGGCCCGAACGTGATGTAGCAGGCACCATTCGAACAGTTGCCGCGTCTGGTCGGGCCACGTTTCGATTAGGCATTCGTACGGTGACGGTTCGAGTGGGACGAGGCTGAATCTGCAAGCTGATTTGACATATGCGACAGCATCGACTGCATTGGCTGCGAATGGTCCCAGCAGTTCGGACCACAGCGTCGCCAGGAATTTGGCGTTTTTGTCGGTGCCGCGGAAGGCTTGAAACAGCAATTCATCGACGATGCGCCACGTCGAGTGACTGGATCGCCGTCATCGACTGGGGGCGGCGGCAGGCGGTCGGTGAGCTTCGCCCATCCGTAGATTGCAATCAAGTGGGCGCGAATCGCCTCGTCCTGAATGGGTGGCCCCAATCGAGTCGCCCGATCGCATCGCGCAGGACTGCTCGGGCGTCGTCGTCGTTCGGGGCGGCGTGATCAATGATCACCTTAAGGATCGTATCCTGGTTGTACGGGAACCTGCTGCTGCGGGCGGCCATGACATGCAGCCGTAGCACGTCGGCGTCTTCCAGCCCGTAGAGCACTTCGGCGTACGGTCCGTGCAGACGCTGATCCTCGAAAATCATGCCGGTCATGGCCTGTGCGGCGTCCCACGCCTGCGGGTCTGCCGGCGAGGCCAGAATCTCGGCGATCTCCGCCCGAATATCATCGTCGGTCTTCAGCGGGTCAAGACCGCCGTGGGCCGCCAATGCCTCGAACAGCAGGCTGTTGAGCAGGACGTTGTCCTTCTCGCAGTCGTCCAAGAGTGAACGCATCCGTTGACGAGTGGATTCCTCGGCGTTGTAGGACGCCCGCATCGCTGCGTCTAGCGCTGTCAGTCGTAGGTGGTAGCCGTTGGCTTTCCAAGCGGCGACAAACACGTCGGGTAACAGCCGCAGGTCGGCACTGATGTCCGGGTCCATCAGTAGCAGTGCGGCCGTGAGCCGCCCCCATCGTGGTTGGCCGGGATGGTCCCATAATCTGCGCATCGCCGATGGCGTTGGCGGTGGCTTATTCTTCTTGATCCAGCCATGCTCGCTGGCCCTGACGACTACCGAGGCGGCAGGTTGGCGGCGCTCGCGGTCGTCGCCGTAGACGAATCGGCCGTACGTGGCCTGTACGACCACGCTGATTGCGCGGCGGCTACCGGCCTGGCCGGACTACCCCGCCGCACCCCGTCACACCGACGCCCTGAGTGCAATCAGGTAGCCGACTCACAAGCAATGTTGATGGATCTTGTCGTGAGCGGGAGGATGGGGCGTGTGGCGAAATCACGTATCCCGGACAGCTTCTACGACGGCAAAGTGCTCCCGCGTACTTGCGACGGCCCGCCTAGTGTCAACCGCGATGAGGCACCACCTCACCCTCGACCAGCAGGTGTCGACTTAGAACTGCTGTCAATCTACGCAGCTGACTACTTCCCAGGCGGGGCGGACGAACTACGGCCTCAGTCGATGGATCTCAGGCCGATGCTCGATGCCTTGGCTGCACGTTGGGACGGTTGCTCTGCCTGCTCAGCGCACCACAGCGCATCGATTGCAACAAGCGCGTCCCTCACGACGCACATCGTGGGAGTGGCCTTACTGGCTTCGAATATCAGGGAAGCGCCTGCCCGCCTTGTTTTGCAAATGCTGGATCCAGATGGCTGTGCGCTTGCGCTCACCATTCGGAATAGTGGCCTTGAAGCAGCGGCAACGCTAGCCGAGTCCATGGATGTCAAGAGGCGTCAAGCGGCGGTCGCAATCGCCTTGGGGGTTCTCGTCCCAGCAAGCTGGCTAGACATGCCGGTGTCGAACCTCTGTCCGCCCAGCGTTCGACCCGCTCGTTCAGACTTAGGTGATGTTGAGATTCTGAAGGCCCTCCGCTCGGACGGCTACCTGCCCTGACGCAGAAACCCTGCTTTCGACCGGAGGCGTGTTCGTAGTTTGGGTTGGCTGGGCCGACTTTGCCGCACAGGACCGCTGGTGGTGGTCCGACATGTGTGCTGCGTGTCCCTCAAGAGTGGGGAATCAGCCTGATAGTCGGACATGAGGCCCGTTCGTGTCGATGTGGAGCCTGCCATTCTGGGCAGCCGAAGAGTCTGCCGAATGGATGTTCGATTGCATGCCAATATTCCGACTGAATGATCCAAAGCTACAGTCGTACCTAGAAGAATTAGCCAAAGAAACCGCAGCAAACTGGCCGCCTTTGAGTGACGAGGCGACGGCGAAGTTGGCGCAACTATTGAGCCCTCCGATAGGGCGCTCCACATCGCGCGACAATCGCAATCTGCCCGACACGGGATTGTCAGTAGATGATCGGCAGCCCTCGCGAGGGCGAGGCACGGGGTAACCGGCAGCCCGCCACCACCGACCTTTGCGTACCTCGCCCCTGTTGCCGACACTGTTCCTGTGACATCAGCAGCGGAACGACGACTGAACAGCCGTGGACTCTTCCTCGACGAGGGAACCGACCTGGGGCGGCACGATGAACCCGACATTGGTGGCTACCTGGTGCTCGTGCCGGACGAGTCGGGTGCGGTGGTGAACGCCATCGTTCGGCGCGGCGTGGAGGCCGAGTTCCGGGCCATGTTCGCGGAGTGGGTTGAGCAGCGCATTGACCGGTTCTTCGAGCATGGCCCGGAGCCGGATGGGTGGAAGCGACGGTCGAGCGACGGCGGCTGGCAGTTGTGGGCGCGTCTGGTGGAGTTGCCGCAGTTCGACCAGGGACACCAGTCGTCTAGCCTCGGCCCTTCGTTAAGGGCTGTCCAAGGAGTGGACCGGGAACGAAGAAGTTCCTTCTGATCAGGGAAAATAGGACTTGTCGAGGGTCCGAGTTTCCTGTCACGGAAGGCACTTGCTGGGTGAAGGCTACCGCAACACGTCCGAAGATCACGGTGACTGGGGACGGGCGGGGCGTGGTCGGTCATGCCGGTGCCCGGTTGCTCGCCGATCTGGCCGACGCAACCGGGTTGACTAGCCTCGGTCTTTCACTTGGGTGTCGGCTCATAGCTTCGGTTCGATGAATGTGATTCGTCGTTTTTCTGTCGTTCTGTTGGTATGTCGATGGCCCGGCGCTGGGCCGGGTTCCTCCGTGCTGCTGGTCGGTGCGTGAGTCGTGGGGTCAGCCAGTGGGTCGGGGTAGTGCGGCAAGGTTGCTGAATGCTCTGGTCAACGCGTCGCCCCAGGGCCAGTCTGCGGCGATGGTCAGGCGGGTCTGGCGTGCGGTGCGGGTGATCCGGCCGGCGACGTGTAGTAGCCGGTAGCGCAGCTTCTTCGGTTCGGCGGTGGCCAGGTCGCCGTGCAGGAGCAGGGTTTGGGTCCAGGCGAGGAGGTCGATGCCGGTCAGCGCGAGGTGGAGCCAGGCCTGGTTGATCGCGAAGATCCGGGACGGGAACCGGCCGAAGCCGGTGTTCTTGCCGCAGCGGATGCGGTCCTCGACGCGGGCGTGGGCGCGGTGCCGGGCCTCCAGGAACTGGATGTTGCCGCTGCCTGGCGGGGTGTCGGTGGCCACGACCTGATGCCGCCATCCTTCGATGGTGTCGAACAGCGACAGTTGGGCACCCGGATGTGGGCGTTCCCGGCGAACCAGGAACCGGGTGCCCTCCGGCCAGCCGGCAGCGTCGAACAGGCCGGTGATCTCGCAGACCTCGGCGTGTTCGCGCAGGCCGCCGCCGGTGTCGACGGCGGGGACCCAGCCGGTCGCGGCGCGGATCGCCGCCCGCACCGGCTCGGTGATCGCGGCGCCGACACTGAATCGGATGTCGAGATGCTGCTCGCGCAAAGCTCGGATGTGAGCGAGGAACCCGTGGCTGGAGCCGGCCGCATCGGCGCGCAGCAGGATCGGGGTGCCGTGCCGGACCGGGTCGGGGATCTGGGCGAGGGCCTGGTCGAGCACGGTGATGTGGTCGGCGGTGGTGTTGGACCCGGCCCGCCCTTCGCGGAGTACACCGGCGAGGGCCTCGCCGGTGTTGTCCAGGAAACACAGCAGCGGGTGGAAGCCGAAGTCGTCTTGAAGGATCGACGCGATGGCCGTCTCTCATCTACGCAACACGCCCAACACGGGCAAGTCGTACACCACTCCCGTGGACGCAACCATGAGCGACGGGAGCACGAGCACTTCAAGGCGACCGTCTGCTTCACGTTGCGATCCCTCCAGGGGTGATGAGCGACCTCCGTGACGAATTCCCGCATCTGCGTCGCCGTCTGCGTTGCGACCCCTCCAGGGGTGATGAGCGACCCACTCGTGCACCGCCTCCGCCCTCACCCGCCCGTCGTGTTGCGATCCCTCCAGGGGTGATGAGCGACCGGCCAGCTCGGCCCGGGCGGTGTCCCGCTCGACCGGTTGCGATCCCTCCAGGGGTGATGAGCGACGGAGCACCTCATCCCCGCCAACCCGGCCAGCGAGGGTTGCGATCCCTCCAGGGGTGATGAGCGACCGCCCCGGCTCAAGAGCCGGCTCAAGGCTGAGTCGTTGCGATCCCTCCAGGGGTGATGAGCGACCCCTGATCTCTGCCGCCGTGGGCGACCCGGTGGAGTTGCGATCCCTCCAGGGGTGATGAGCGACCGGGGACGGACTCCTCCGGGCGTTCGCCCCGGCCGCCCTGTTGCGATCCCTCCAGGGGTGATGAGCGACCCGGCGAACGGCATCGTCTGGGTTGAGCAGGTCGGCGTTGCGATCCCTCCAGGGGTGATGAGCGACTCCACCGCTGTCGCCCCGGGTCCGTCGCCACCAGCAGCGTGTTGCGATCCCTCCAGGGGTGATGAGCGACCCCTCAGGGGTGGGGCTGACGCATTGAGGCTGCGTGTTGCGATCCCTCCAGGGGTGATGAGCGACCCGATCCTTAAGTCGCAGGTCAGAGGCGACTTTCGGACCCTGCTTCGAGCCATTTTTGCAGCGGTCCGCCGGTTGTGCATCTGTGCTGGTCAGAGGGTCGAACTCAAGCGTTCGACCAAGCGTCATGACGGTCTCGTCCCGTCCGGTGTCTTCTGTTGCTGACGCTCGCCGCCTGCGCGTGCTGCCTTCTCGACTTGTAGGAGGTTGTCAATGATTGTGGCGATGCCGTCTTGAGCGGCGGGGGAGAGTTGGGTGATGGAGCGGGCCATGACGCGTACGCGGCGGTTGTGTTCTTCGTCTTCGGTCTGGTCGCCGAGGAGGTAGCCGGCGGGGACGTCGAAGAACTGGGCGAGTGCGCGGAGTGTGGAGGCTTTGGGGTTGATCCGGGGGTTGCGTAGGAGGTTGCGGATGCCTTCGGCGGTGATCCGGTGGCCGGCTTGGGTGAGGGCTCGGGCGACTTCGGTTTCGGTGTAGGGGCCTCGGCCTTCCCTGTCTGCGTCGAAGAGCGTGCGTAGTCGGGTCTGGATGAGTGCGGAGGCGTGGTCCTCGGCCTCGTTGGCTGGTGTGTCGGTCATGGCACCCTCCGAATCCAACTACAGTTGGTCGCACGCTCATCTACGGTTGACGCCCGCGGGTGGGGCGTGCTTAGCTCTTGCTGTCCAGTCAACTGCAATTTGCAACAGAGGTAAGCGCAGTTGATTGGAGCGTAGCTGATCGGGGTGCCGCTATCCAGGCACGTCCGGTCGGTGGAAGTGACGGTTACCTGTCAGGTCGCCGTCGCGCAAGGGCCTGCTCGTCTGGTCAACGTCCAGGTCGTGACAGCAACGGGGGACCGACGACGTCGAGGTGACTCGACGTGGTTTGTGCTGTGCGGCAGTCCTCGCGGGGGGAGGCGGACGTGGCTTCTGCAGACGAGCGGCCCGATCCATCCGCTGCTCTGGCTCTCACGAAGAGCATCGGCAGCGCGGGGAGGGAGCCGGTGGGGGCGGGAAGAACAACCCCACCGGCTCCCGACCTCGAACAGATCAAGGCCGTTGCGAGCCTGCTACGGGTGGGCGGGTGGCAGCCACCGGCCCCACCCGTCGTACGGCAGGTGCCGCGCGAGTTCGGCGCGGGAAGCCGGGTGGAGGGGCTGTGGCAGCGAGCGGCGGCGCTGAACGGCGGCTGTCCGCTGGTGTGCGTGTCGTCGGCCGACGGCGGGGTCGGTCGGTCGACGTTGACGGTGGCGCTCGGCGGGTTGCTGGCCCTGGCGATTCCCGGCCCGGTGGTGGCGGTCGACGCGACCCTGAAGCCGTGGGGTGGCCTGGAGCATCGGGTCTTCCGACGCGGTTCGGCGACGGTGTGGGACGCCGTGTCGGCCGGTACGGACCTCGACGACCTCGAGACTGCTGAGCGTCTGATGCAGGACGGCCCGACGGGGCTGCGGGTCCTGGTCGGGGAGAGCAAGGTGTCCGACCAGCGGCGGCCACCGAACTGGCCGGAGCTGCTGGGTGTGGCGGGCCATCTGCGGTCGAGGTACGCGATGGCGCTGCTCGATCTGCCCACAGCGGACACCACGCCGACGTGGCGTGCGCTGGGGTGGGCGACCGTTCCGGTGCTGGTGGCGCGGGCGACGGTCGACGGGGTCCGGCACACCCTGCGTCTGCTGGCCCATGTCCGGGCGGCAGGTCTGCACAGTGTGGGCGACGGGGCGGTGGTGGTGGTCGTCGCCACGTCACCCAGCACGGCCCGTGAGGTGCGGGCGGTGGAGAAGTTGGCCCGGCAGTCGGCTGCCGAGCTGGTGCGGGTGCCCTACGACCCGGTCCTCGCGCGTCCCGCGCCCCTGGACCCGCGGTCGCTCAGCAAGGCCACCCGGTCGGCGATCACCGAGGTCGCCGCCGCGGTAGTGGACCGATGTCCGGCCGATCTGTCACGGCTGGTGGCGGCTCCGTCCGCCGGTCAGCCGACGTTGCACGGGGAGGAATCGTGGTGATGCTGCACTGGTTGACGTCGATGTTGACGGTCCGGGGCGCTGCGGCGGCGGACATGCTGTTGGCGGCACCCGACCCGTCTCCCTCGGCGGAACCGTCGGGCGGTGGGTTCGACTTCGGGCGGATCAGCCCGGATCCGGCCGCCGTGCCGAGGTCGGACCTGTTCTACACCCTGGCCAACGCCGCCCTGTTCCTCGGCGTGGTGGCGGCGGTGGCGGGGCTGGCCGCCGGTGCGGTCGCCTTCGGGGTGGGGCCGATCTTCGGCGCGCACATCATCAGTGACCGGGGGAAGGCGATGATGTGGAAGGCGGGCCTAGTGGCGATCGTCATCGGATCCGCCACGTCGATCATCGCGTTCCTGCTGACCGAGATCTAGGCGGTCGGCGTGGCCAGGACCCAGTTCAAGGCGGCTGGCGGTCGGCGGATACCCGCGGTCGTGCCGCTGTTGGCCGCCGTGATGGCCGCCGGGGCGGCGCTGTTCGCGGTCGGCCGAGCGACCGCACCATCCCCGCCGGCCGCACCACGGTACGCGGATCGGGTTGTCGATGGGGTGCCGGTGGGGTTTCCCGGCACACCCCGTGGGGGTGGCGACGCGGCGGCGGCGTTCACGACCTCGCTGGCCGTCCTCGCGGCCACCCCTGCCGACCAGCGCCGACAGGTGATCGACCAGATCGTCGAGGGGGACCCGTCGTCGGCTGCCGTACCGCTGCTCGGGGCCGAACCGCAGGGGGAGACCGGCCGGTCGATCGCGCAGACGGTGGTGGCCCGCGTGTGGGTGCCCGACATGAAGCGCGACGCGGTGGTCCCGGACGGCCGTGAGGTGTCGGTCCGGTTGATGGTGTTCTCCCTCAGCGGCACCGTTGCCGGTGCCGTGCCCGCCCAGGCCGGAGCTGTGCCCGGTGAGGACACCGGCCTGGCCGGCGGCTGGTACGTGCAGGGGGTGACGGTCCGCTGGTCGTCGGACCGGTGGCGCGTGGTGCGGGCGGACCGGCCGATCGCGGTGCCGCCACCGGACCAGCGCGGCACCTTCCGCGACGGCAGCCCGAGGGACACCCGACTGCTCTCCGACGTGGCGGGCCCCCGCTCGTGGGTGCCGGGAACGGTGTGACCGATGAGGTTCGGTGTCCCGGTGCTCAGGTGGGCGCAGGTCGTGGCGGTCGGTGTCGTCCTTGCCGCAGGTGTGATGGTGGCACCGGATCGGGCTGCGGCGGCACCGGATCGGGCTGCGGCGGCACCGACTCCGGAACCGTCGCCCCCGGCCGTCTGTTCGGTGCCGGACGGCCCCGCCCGTTCCATCGTCCCGGGTTCTGCGCAGCCGCCGCAGGTGGCCTGGTGCCTGCCCTGGGCGCGGTGGGACGACGGCCGAGGCTGGGTGACCGAGTGCAGCGAAGCCGACAGCGCCGTCGACCAGGACCGCTGTGACGCCGTGTCGATCACGTTGGCGTCGCCGCCGCCGGACGGCACGCCGTCCGTGCTCGACGACCGGTTCCCGCCGTCCGGTGAGCCGGCGGTGCGGTGCGAGCAGTTCGCCGACCGTGCCGCTGAGGGCGGTGGCGACGCTCCACGGTGGGCGGCGAAGGAGGACCGGTGTCGGGCGCTGCGGGAGTCGCTGCTGCCGTACTCGTCGCTGCGGTCGAACCAGGGCTGCGGGCTCCTCGATGTGGGATGCCAGGTGGGGTCACAGGTCGAACAGGCGGCGCGGGCCGGGTTCGCCGGGCTGGCTGACGTCGCGGTGGCCGGGTTCGCCTGGGCGTTGAGCAAGCTGGCCGAGGTGGTGTTCGTGGAGTCCTCGGCGACCGCTGACGAGGCGTTCTACGGCGTGTACAACGACCTCAGCGGCGTACTGATCATCATGGTGATGTTGATCTTCATCATCTCCACCGCGATCAACGGGCTGCGGCTCTCCGGTCCCGGGCCGCTGTCGACCCTGGGCGGGCTGGTCCGGGCGATCTTCGGGATCGCCTTCGTCGGTGGAGTCGCGTACCTGCTGATGGCGGCCTGGGACGAGGCCACCGTCGCGCTGATCTCCCGCAACCAGGAACGCGACTGGCAGCCGAGCTTGTGGGTCGAAGCTCTCAACGGCCTCACCGCCGACACCGGCACCATCCTGTTCGCCTTCGTCGTCGCGGTCATCGGTGTCGTCGGGTTGGTGCTGGTGTTCGTGATGCTGATGTTCCGGTCACTGCTCGCCGCCGGAGCGGCCCTGTTCGGGGCGATGGCGATGACGGGCCAGGTGATGACCGAGACCCGGTCGTGGGGCCGCAAGTGGTTCTGGACCTGCAACGCCCTGGCCAGCTCCAAATTCTTCGTCGCAGCGCTGTGGATCTACGGGACCCGAACCGCGTACGAGAGTGACGACGTCCTCAACGTGCTGCGAGGCATGTTCGTCATCGTCCTGATGGTGCTCGCCCCGTGGATCCTGCTGCGGCTGACGAGCATGTGGGACGGCTATCTAGCCGACGTCGACGCTCGGGGCTTCCTGACGTCGGCGGCCACAGCGGTGGGCCTCGACGCCACCCGCCGCTTGGCCGATCCGGGCACCGACGGCGGCGGTGACGGTGGTGGTGACGAGGGTGCGGCGCGGCTGATGACCGGCAACGCGGACGTGATCCCCACCAGCCCCGGCTCCGGCCCCGACGTGTTCGGCACCCGGATGGTGCCCGAGGCGGTGGAGGCGTCACAGGGGCGAGGTGACAGCGGCCAGGTCGGCGCGCCCGCCGCTGGCCCTGGCGAGAGCGGGAACGGCGAGAACGCCGGGGAAGCCGCCGGAGTGGAGCAGGACTCCCGTACGGCGCAGGGGGACGTCGCCCAGGGGCAGGTCACCCTGCCCGGCGACGCCACCGGCCGAGACGGCGCGGTCCCGGTGACCCCCCGCGCGGCCCTGGACGACCAGACGAGCCCGCCGCCTGCCGCCCGTGATCAGCACACCCCGCCAATCGGCGAGAGCGGCGCAACCCACTCCACACCGAACGGTCCGACCTCACCACCGGCCGGCGACGACCCGCCGTCCGCCACCCCGAACAACGGGGACGCGGCGGGACCCGCGGCCGGTGGACGAGGTGGCGCAGCGGCCGGCGGACGAGGGGCCGCAGCAGCCGGTGGCGCAGCCGAGATCCCGATCGTCCCGATCTAGAGGAAGGAGGCAGAGCATGACACAGTTCCACTTCCCACCGAGGTCCACCCGGGGGTCCGTCCTGGGCTTCTCATGGGGCCAGGTCGGCACGGCGGTAGCCGGGGTGATCAGCCTGGTCGTCGCGGCGAACCTGCTGGCCGCAGGCCACCAGAGCGCCGCCGGGGGCCTGCTCCTCCTGGCGCTCCTGCTGATCACCCTGGGCCTGCTCCGGATCCGAGGCCGCCGGGTCACCGAATGGGTGCCGATCGTCGTCAGTACGGTGATCCAACGAGCGGCTCGTCAGGACCGCTACCGGGGCGGGATGTTCGCCGCGAACCCGGGCACGGAGCACCTGCACCTACCGGGCCCTGCGGCCGGGTACCAGTGGCTCACCGCCGTCGCCGCCGACGGGTTGACCGAGGTGGGGCTGCTGCGCCACCGTCGGGAGCACACCGTCACCGCCTCGCTGTCCTGCACCGGCAGCAACCTGGTGCTGGCCGACACAGCCGTGCAACACCAGCGGTTGACGTCGTGGGCGGACGTGCTGAACCTGCTCGGCACCGAGTTCGCCGACAGCGGGCTGACCCGGTGGGCGCTCACCGCGCGAGCGGTGCCGGACGTCCGTAACCGGGCGCAGCGGTACCTCACGGATCGGGCCACCGACGCCGGCGGGATGGCGTACCGGTCGTTGGCGGAGCTGACGGCGGCGGCTGCCCCGACCACGCAACGACACGAGGTGTTCCTGACAGCCGTGTTCGACCTGCGGAAACTCTCGGGCGAGATCGACGACGCGGGTGGCACGGACACCGCCATCGCCACCGTCGTCCTGGACAAACTCGCCGGCGTCCAGGCCGCGGTACGGGAAGCGGGGGTCGACACCAACGGGTGGTTGACCACCCACCAGTACGCGGCGGTGCTACGTAGCCAGATCGACCCGGACAGCGCCGAGGCGGAGATCGCCCCGCACACCGCCGGGCCGATCGCTGCCGAAACCGTCGGCTGGTCGACGTACCGGCACGACTCAGGCATCTCCCAAACCCTCTGGGTGTACGAAATGCCCCGACAACCCGTACCCATGACGTGGATGACCCCGCTGGTCGCCCGGACGGTGGGGCGGCGCACCGTGACGGTCGTGGCCGAGCCGGTACCGGCGCAGCTCGCCCAGCTGGCGACCCGCCGGGACAAGGTCGCCCGGGCGGGCGACGAGGTGACCAAGCGGCGGATGCGGCTGGTCCGCACGGCCCGCGAGGACGAGGAGGCCCGCGCGGTCGAGCAGGTCGACCGGGAACAGGCAGCAGGTCATGTCCGCTACCGGTACGCCGTCCTGGTCACCGTCACGGCGGGCACCGAGGAACAGCTGCGGCACGACGTCCGGGCGGTGACCCGGGTGCTGGGCCGGGCCGGCTGCCAGGCCGTGGTGCTCTACGGCGAGCAGGACCAGGGGTTCGTCGCCGGGGCGCTGCCCCTGGCCCGAGGGCTCAAACCCCTGCGGGGGTGGTTCGCGTGAACCCGGTTCCTCGAGAGGGTTCCTGGTCGCAGCGGATCACCCAGGCCGCCGCAGACCGGGACCTGACAGCGGCACACCGCGCGCATCTGCGAGAGAGCCGTGCGCTGCGGCGGCTCTCCGAAAGGCTGCTGGGGCCGCCCCCGGTCGACGGCCGGGGTGCGTTCGGGCGGGCAGCCGGGCGGGTGTACTGGCGGCTGCGCCTGCCGCCGCTGACGACCACCAGCGCCCAACTGTGCAGCGTGTACCCGTTCGTCTCCGACCCGGGTCTCGGAGTGGACGGCCCGCTGATCGGGCAGGAGGTGTACTCCCGCTCCGGGTTCGTGTTCAGCGTCCACGAGTTGTACCGGGCCGGGATGCTCAGCGCCCCCAACATGGTGGTGACCGGGGAGATCGGGTCGGCGAAGTCGTCGCTGCTCAAGACGATCGCGTTCCGGGGCGTCCCGTTCGGGGTGCGGTTCTTCCTCGTCGACGTCAAAGGGGAGTACGACGGGCTCGCCGCCGCCACCGGCATCCGGCCGGTCCGGATCGGCCCCGGATCCGGTGTGGTCATGAACCCCCTCGCCGGGATCCGACGCCAGCAGGGGCAGGGCGAGACGGAGTGGCTGCAGATCCAGCGGGCCCGCCGGCTGCTCCTGTTGGAAGGGCTCCTGGAGATCCAGCTCGGCACTCCACTGTCCGAGGCGGAACGGTCCCTCATTGAGTACGCCCTCGACGCAGTGACCCGCTCCGACGACGGCACCAGCCCTCACAGGCAGGCCACCCCCACCCTGTCGCGCGTGCTCACCACCATGAGCGACCCGACGGCGTGGGGATACCGGCTCGCCGACGTCCACTACGACATCGACCAGTTCACCGCCGACAGCCGTCGGGTCCGCCTCGCCCTGGAACGACTGATCACCGGGGCGCTCGGCGGGATCTTCGACGGCCCAGACGCGGCCACCCTGTCTGTCGACTTCGACCAGCCGGGCGCGATCCTGGACCTGCGGTCGGTGCGGACCTCGGACCAGATGACGGCGATGGCGATGACCTGCGCCCAGTCGTGGTTGGAAGCCGAACTCACCCGCCCGGACGCACCCCCACGGGTCTGCCTCTACGACGAGTTCGCCCTGGTCAGCCGACACCTCGGTTTGATCCGGCGGATGCGGGAGCAGCTGAAACTCGCCCGTGCCCTGGGCACCGCGAACATCCTGGCCTTCCACCGCTTCACCGACCTGGCGGCCAGTGGCAGCGCCGACTCCGAGCAGGTCCGCATCGCCCGTGGGCTCATCGAGGACACCGGCGTCCGGGTGTCCTACCGCCAGGCCCCAGGCTCCCTCGACGCGGCCCGCGAATTCCTCGGCACCACCGACGTGGAGACCAACCTGCTGCTGCACCTACGGCGGGGCGTCGGGCTGTGGAAGGTCGGGCTGCGGTCGTACGTCGTCAAGCACCAGCTCTCCTCGATCGAGAAGGAGTTGGTGGACACCGACTCCCGGATGCGGCAGGCCGCCACCCCGACCAGGGGCGGGCCGACGTCGGACCACACCCGTACCGGGCAGGTGCGGTGATGGCCAGATCACTCATGTCTCCCGGACATCGCCTGCCCCGGCGCGGTGTGGCCCGCGCCGACATCACCGTCCGCCTGGTGCTGCTGGGCATCACCGTGCTGCTGGTCATGCTGGGCGGCGGCACCCTGTGGTCGGCCGGTCAGGTCGGCGGGCTGCTCACCCACGGGCGGTGGCCCGACAGCCGTCCCGGCGACGCGCCCGGCGTCGTGGTGCGGATCGTCGTCCACCCGGGCAACCCGGCCCGGGCTTGGCCCCCAGCCGCCCGACCCGCCCTGCCGCCGACCCCTGTGCTGTACGGGCTGTGGGCCGCCCTGTTCAGCGGCGCTGTCGCCGGCTTCGGCGTGCCGACGGCGCGGGTGGCCCGGCGGCGGGTACGCCGACAGGGCTTCGCCACCCGCAAGGACCTCGAACGGGTGGCCACCGCCGGTGCGGTGCTGCGACGCGTCGACGTCCTCCGCCCCGGCCTGACCATCCGCGACACCGACCCACCCGACCTGGCGCAGGCGAAGGCTCGGCGGCGCGACGACCCGCTCGAGGTGGCCCGGTTCCTCGGCAACCACGCCCTCACCGGGGAACCCCTGTACCTGGCCAACGAGTACACCGAACTCCTCGCCGGGGCAGCCAGGTTCGCGAACAAGACCTCCCGCTACATCATTCCGCGCGTCGCCGACGCCCGAGGTGCGGTCGTCACCACCTCGACCCGGCTCGACGTCGCCGCCGTCACCTACGACCTGCGCGCCGAGGTCGGCCCCACCTGGATCTTCGAACCGCAGGGGCAGATACCCGGCGTGCCCCGGCTGCGGTGGTCACCGATCGAGGGCGCCGAAGACCCGGACATCGCCGCGCTGCGGGCGAAGGGGTTCGCCGCCGGCGCCGGGCTGAAAGGCAGCGTCGAGAACGGGCAGTACTTCCAGGACCAGGCGGCGGCGATCATCCGGGGCCTCCTGCACGCCGCCGCCCTGGACGACGCCACCACGATGACCGACGTGGCGGGCTGGGCGGCCAACCCCCACGACTCCCGGGCCGAACGCATCCTGCGCCACCACGGGCAGACGGTGTGGGCGGACCGGCTCGCCTTCCACCGCGAGTCCACCGGCCGTAGCCGCGACGCCATCCAAAGCGTCGTGTTCGGGGCACTCGACCCGTTCAGCAACCCGCGGATCCTGCACGCCTGCTCGCCCCCGCGCGGTCAACAGTTCCGGCCCGAACAGTGGCTCGACGAATCCGGAACCCTCTACCTGGTCGGCACCCGCAGCAGCCAGTCCCTGGTCGCGCCCCTGTTCGCCGCCGTCGCCGAAGACATCATCTACCGGACCCTGCAACGGTCCTTCACCGCACCAGGCGGACGGGTCGAACCCTGCCTGTACCTGATCGGCGACGAGATCACCAACATCGCCCCGCTGCCCTCACTCCCGGCGTTGGCCTCCGAAGGCGGGGGAGCGGGCATCGCCCTCTCCATCTCCTGCCAGAACACCCACCAGCTCGAAGAACGGTGGGGACGCGACGGCGGCCAGGCGCTACGCGACGGCGCGAACGCCCGCTTCGTCCTCGGTGGCACCCAGGACGTCTCCGCGCTGCGCGACGCCCAGTCCCTGCTCGGCCAGGTACGGGAGCTGTCGTCGAGCGCGAGCTGGGGCGGCGGCCGGGCCAGCGTCCAGGAGAACACCCGCCGGGAGAACATGATCGACCTGGCGGAGCTGCGCACCCTGCCCACCGGACACGGCCTGGTCCTGCTCGGCAACATGCCCCCGGTCGAGGTGGTGCAACCGGCGTGGTGGGAACGCCCGGACGCTGACCGGTTCCACGCCGCGCAGGCCGCGTTCACCGACCGCCTCCAGCGAGGTGCCTCATGACGGACCGGTCCTTCCTGTTCGAACTGCCCGAACCGGGACAGGCGACCCCGCAGGAACGCGCCACCGGGGAACTGGCCGACCTCATCGACACCTTGCGCGCAACCGTGCACCGGCTCGCCGAGTCACACGTGGCACTCACCGAACGGGTCGACACCTTCGCCGCCCCGACCGCGTGGACACCGGCCCGGCACTGCTGGCGGGAACTCGACGGCGACGCCGCCCGCGAACTGTGGGAATGGCTGACCACCTGGCTCCGATGGCTGGCCGACCGGTACGGACTGGCCCAGGACCTCGGCCCGTGCTGGCCCGCCCACCCGGCACTGGTCGAAGAACTGACAGCGCTCTGCGTCTCCTGGCACCACGCCTACTCCGGTGCCGGCGACCCGGACGCGAGCATCCGCTGGCACGAAGCACTGCACCGTGCACGACACCGATGGCAGCAGTGGGACACCACCCGCTGCCGACACGGACACCACACACCCCGCAAACCGGACACCGTCTGGGCGCAACCCTGGCCGGACGACGCCGACCAGGCCGTCACCGACGACATCAACGCACGACTCGTCCACCCGTCGACGGAGGACACCCCATGACCCATCCCGCAGAGGTCACGAGCGTGTGGGACTGGCAACGGTTCGAGGCCGCTCTCGGTGGCCTCCGCACCGGCGTCAACACCCTCGACGACTACGTCACCGACATCCACGAAGCCCGCGACGACTGGCGCGACGACGAACAGGAGAAACACCGATGGAAGGGCACCGACCAGACCGTACGCCGCGACAACGAACTCGACTGGGCAAGCGACAGGTACCTCGACGGAGACCACACCCGCGACGTCGACGACTGATCACGCCGACCCCCGGTGACCCGATGGCCGACATCGGCCGGACCCTCGACCGGATCGGCCGAGACATCGACACCCTCGTCGAGCAGGCCACCCGGTCTCCCCACCCCGACGCCCGGCAGGTACTGGTCACCGTGCACCACCGGCTTCGGCGGCTCTGCCGACAGCTCAACGCCGCCCTCGACCCGGCCCGCGGCCGCCCGGAGGCAGAACGGTGAGGCGCGCAGCGGCTGTCGGAACGGCCACCGTCGTCCTCCTCACCGCCTGCGGCGTACCCGAGGACGGACGGGTCGGCACCCGCCCACCGGTGACCGCACCACGCGGCGACGACCCGACACGGGAACCCGACGGTCTCGGCCCCACCGGCACCGTCGCCCCGGACCCGGCAGCCGTGGCCGCCGCGATCCGGTTCGTGCGGGCCTGGGCCCGCCCCCACCTGAGCGCCGGCCGATGGCTGGCCGACGTCCGAGCGTACGCCGTCCCCGGCTACGCCGACATCCTCGACACCGTCGACCCGGCCCAGGTGCCCGCCACCCGCGTCGTCGGACCCGGCCAGGTCGCCCTCGCGATCGCCGACCGGACCGACGTGGACGTCCCCACCGACGCCGGCTTCCTCCGGGTGACCGTGGTACGAACCGAGGGTCGGTGGCTGGTCGCCACCATCGGGAGGCGAGACCAGGGCGGTGCCCGGTGAACAACCGGGGCGTCGGGCTACTGGCTGCCCTCACCGCAGCCCTGCTGCTGTGCGGGCTGCCCCTCACCGTCGTCGTCACCGAAGACACCCCGGCCGAAGCGTGTACGCCGAACCGACCGCCTGCCTCGACCGGTACGAGCACGGCCGTCGGGGTGTGGAACGAGGAACAGGTCGGGAACGCCGCCATCATCGTCGCCGTCGGACGGGACCTCGACGTGCCGCCACGCGGATGGGTCGTCGCGGTGGCCACGGCGATGGTCGAGTCGAGCCTGCGGAACCTGGATGGCGGTGATCGCGACTCCCTCGGCCTGTTCCAGCAACGCCCCAGCCAGGGGTGGGGAACCCCTACCCAGATCCTCGACCCCGCCTACGCGTCGACCGCGTTCTACGAGAAGCTGCTGCGCCTCGACGGCTGGGAACAGATGCCGCTCACCGTCGCCGCCCAGCGGGTGCAGATCTCCGCCTTCCCCGACCGGTACGGCGAGTTCGAACAGGACGCCGAGCAGGTCGTCGCCGCCGTCGCCGGGGTGGCCACCATCACCGAACTACCCGGGGCCAGCCCCGCCGGGTGCCCAGGCCCGGCCGCGATAGCCGCCTCCGGCTGGACCCAGCCCCTCGACGCCGTGGTGGGCAGCGGGTACGGCCCCCGCGCCGGCCGCCTCCACGCCGGCGTGGACATGTCCGTACCCCACAACACCGTCATCCGCGCCGCCGCCGACGGCCAGGTCATCTGGTCCGGCTGCGACCCGAGCACCGGCAACTGCGACATCGACGGCAGCCCGACCACCAGCGGCTGCGGATGGTACGTCGACCTGATCCACGCCGACGGCTTCGGCACCCGCTACTGCCACCTGATCCGCCGCCCCGACGTCACCGAGGGAGACACAGTGCAGGCCGGCCAGACCATCGGCCTGGTCGGCAGCAGCGGACGATCCTCCGGCCCGCACCTGCACTTCCAAACCCACGAGGGCGCCTGCCCCGGAACGCGGTGCGACCTCAGCAACGCCAACTCCACCGACCCCGAGCCGTTCATGCGCGACCGGGGCGCCCCACTCGGGAGGTGAGACCCCACAGCCACCCAACCAGCAGGCGACCAGGAAACACCACGGGGGAAACGCACATGGGAAACAGCAACAGACGACCTCGCCGGATCGCCGGCGTCTACCGTCCAACCCTCCGGCGGGCACCCGGACCGCCTCCACGGCCGGGACCCCTTGCTCAGTTGTTCCGGACCGCGAACACGATCCGCGCCCACCTCGAACGCGCGGTCCTACGCGACGAAGGCATGACCTGGACGTCGTACGACGTCCTCGTCCTCGTCTGCGCCCGCCGCGTTGTAGACACCCGGACGGCAGCGGCCGAGATCGGCATCGCCAAAGCCACCCTGACCCACACCCTGGTCACCCTGGTCGACCACAACCTCGTCCGCCGCGACCTGCACGAGAACGACCGCCGCCGGGTGGTCCTGCGCCCCACCACCCAGGGAATGGACCTCGCCCGCCAGTTGCAGGCCCGGGTCGACGCCGAACAGGCCCGCCTGTTCACCGAACCCGGCCTGCCCACGGGCGACAGCCTGGCCCGGGTGCTCCGAGCCCTGGCCACCCGAACCCGGCACGCCCAGGACAACTCCGGCTCGCCCTGATGCAGCACCCCCCGACCAGGGCTGTACTGCCCGTCGGGTTTCTCGTCTGCGCGATTCACAACCTCGGTGAGGAGCAGCGTGTCCACCTACGCACCACCAGCCCCATCGCACGTCCCCGCCGCCGCGCCCGGCTGGCGCCTCGGCCTGCTCTACGGTCCTGCCATCTACGGCGTGAGCGCAGCCGCCGTCGCCCTCCCCGTCGCCGCCCACGACCTCGGCGTCCGAGCCGCCGTCGCCGTGTGGATCCTGGCCGTCCACGCACTCGGCCTCGGCGTCGGTGCCGCCGTCGCAGGCCGAGCGACCGACCTGTGGGGTCCACGCCGGGTTCTCAGCATCGGCATAGGACTGCTCGCCACCGGATCGGCGACCTGCCTACTCGCGGCCACTCTCACCGTCGTGGTCACCGGCCGAGGGCTCCTCGCCGCCGGATCAGGTGCGGTCACCGCCACCGTCCTCGCCCTCGGAGCCCACACCCCAGAGGACGAACGGCCCGCCACGCTTGCCCGGATCGGAACCTTGATGGCCCTCTTCTCCGCCACCGCACCCCTCGCCGGAGCACTCGCCACCACCGTGTCGTGGCGGCTGGCGCTGGTCCTGCCCGCCGCCGCCATAGCGGTGATCCCACTCTGCTGGCCCCTGACCCGCCGCCATTCCCGCCGCCCGGGCCGCGTCGACTGGGCAGGGGCGGCCCTGCTGACCCTCACCGCCCTGGCCCTCCTCCTGGCCACGCAGTCTGCGGTCGTCCGACTGCCCCGGACCGCCGTCCTCGCGACAGTCGCGACTGCGTGTGCTGCCGGGGCGCTGCTCATCCTGCACACGAAACGCCATCCGGCCGGTTTCCTGCCAGCCGTCGTGGTCCGCGATCCACGCCTCTACCAGTTCGGTCTCATCGGAGCCGGCGTCTACGGTGGTCTGTTCGCCTGCGTCTACGCCGTCCCGCAGATGCTGACCCGCCTCGGGCACAGCGCCGAGATGGTCGGGCTGCTCCTCCTTCCCGCAGCTGCCGCAGGGGTCATCCTCGCGCGCCTCGCTGCCGCCGCGAGCCGCCACCTGCCCCCGCACCGAGTGCTTGCCGCCCTGGCGGCGGTGTTCAGCATGGCGGTGGCGCTCACCGCAGCAGTGGCCCCGCATCCCGCCATGCTCGTCGGAGCAGCGACACTGGCCTTCGCCACCTTCGCCGTCGCGCAGATGGTCCTCACCGCCGCCATCGCCGCCCGAACCGGACAGGACGTCCGAGGGGCGGCTGTGGGCGTAATCAACCTGATCTTCTTCCTGGGAGGCGCGTTCGGGTCCGCAGCCTGCGCGGCCATGTGGGACCCCTGGGGACTACCAACCGCGTTCGCCGCCACAGCTTTGCTTCCGGCCCTAGCCAGCATCAGCATCGGAATCCTACCCACCGCAGACCAGCCGGATACCAAGGGATGACCGACTGAGACGAAGCCGGTGCAGAAGCTGGCCGACAGGTCCTACGCCTTCAGGGGTCGGGTCATTGCGTCAGCGAGGTCGTGATGAAGAGATCTCCCGGGGTCCTAGCCCGAGGGACCGCAGTGGTCCATCGCCTGCCGGCAAGTGAGACAGGAGCAGGGGAGGCACAATTAGACCAGAACAACAGCCTAGTGAGTGCCTCGTCTTGGAACGTTGGTCGTGTAATCCGTCGGTTCTGAGTACCTGTCGGGCAGGCTGTCTCCCAGCAACTCGTCTGGGGAGGTGGTGGCTGGTGGGGAGACGGCCGGAGGTGTTCGTCCGGCAGGTGTCGATGGCCGAGGGTCGACGGTTGCAGCGGATCACCCGGACCTCGAAGGATCCGGTGAAGCTGCGGTGGGCGATCGTGGTGTTGATGTCTGCCCAGGGGCAGCCCGCTCCTGATATCGCCTATCTGCTGCGGACCAGCGAGGACTATGTGCGGGACGTGATCCACGCGTTCAACGATCGGGGGTTCGACGCCCTATCCCCAAAATGGAGCGGGGGCGCACCGAGACGGATCGATGAGCAGACCCGGGACTGGATCTGCGTCATCGCCCGGTGCGACCCCCGTTTCCTCGGCCGACCGTTCTCCTGCTGGTCCCTGACCAAGCTGCGCGACTATCTGATCGACGCCGGCTACGTCACGACGATCAGCGTCGAGACTGTCCGGCGGGTCCTGCCCGCGCGCGGCGTGTCCTGGCAGGCCACCAAGACCTGGAAGGCCAGCACCGACCCCGACTTCACGGCGAAGATGCGCCGGATCCACGACCCTTACGACCACCCACCCGCCGACGGCCGGGTCCTGTGTGTCGACGAGTTCGGACCGTTGAACCTGCAACCCCGACCCGGCCGCGCCTGGCGGCCAGCCGGACGCCCTGTGCGACTACGGGCCACCTACACCCGCGATCAAGGCGTGCGGCACATGATCGCCGCCCTCGACCTGGCCACCGGACGCCTGCACTACCGCATCCGCGACCGGAAACGCTGGCATGAGTTCCTCAGCTTCCTCAAGACCATGCGCCGCCGCTGGCCGGCCGAGAAGTTGTACCTGATCTGCGACAACTTCTCTCCGCACAAGCATCCCGAGGTCCGCACCTGGTGCGCCGCCAACCAGGTCGACCTGGTCTTCCTGCCGACGTATGCGTCCTGGCTGAACTGGATCGAAGCCGAGTTCGCCGCCGTGCGCTACTTCGCCCCCAACGGCACCGACCACCGCACCCACACCGAGCAGGACACCGCGATCGGAGCCTACATCCGACGGCGTAACCAACGAGCCCGACCGAGAACCGGATTCGCGACCAACTCCAAGATCCGCCATGCCGATTACCCGTTCAAAGCTGCGTGACGAGGCACTAGTGCCTCGTCTTGGAACGTTGATCGTGTAATCCACCAGTTCTGAGGATCTATCGGGCAGGCTGTCTCCCAGCACTCGTCTGGGGAGGTGATGGCCGGTGGGTAGACGGCCGGAGGTGTTCGTCCGGCAGGTGTCGATGGTCGAAGGGCGGCGGTTGCAGCGGATCACGCGGACGGCGAAGGATCCGGTGAAGCTGCGCAGGGCGATCGTGGTGCTGATGTCCGCTCAGGGGCAGCCGGCTCCGGACATCGCCCACCTGCTGCGGACCAGCGAGGACTACGTGCGGGACGTGATCCACGCGTTCAACGAGCGGGGGTTCGACGCGCTGTCCCCAAAATGGAGCGGGGGCGCACCGAGACGGATCGATGAGCAGACCCGGGATTGGATCTGCGTCATCGCCCGGTGCGACCCCCGTTTCCTCGGCCAGCCGTTCTCCTGCTGGTCGCTTGCGAAGCTGCGGGACTACCTGATCGCCGCTGGTCACGTCACGACGGTCAGCGTCGAGACCGTCCGCCGGATCCTGCACGAACGCGGTGTGACGTGGCAGGCCACGAAGACGTGGAAGGCCAGCACCGACCCCGACTTCACGTCGAAGATGCGCCGGGTCCTGGACCTCTACGACCACCCGCCCGCCGACGGCAGGGTGCTGTGCGTCGACGAGTTCGGGCCGTTAAACCTGCAACCCCGCCCAGGACGGGCCTGGCGGCCGCAGGGGAAGCCGGTGCGGCTGCGTGCCACCTACACCCGTGACCAGGGCGTCCGGCACATGATCGCCGCCCTGGATTTGACCACCGGCCGGCTGCACTACCGCATCCGCGACCGCAAACGCTGGCGCGAGTTCCTGTCCTTCCTCAAGACCCTGCGCCGCCGCTGGCCCGATCAGCGTCTCTACCTGATCTTGGACAACTTCTCCCCGCACAAGCACCCCGAGGTCCGCGCCTGGTGCGCCGCCAACGAGGTAGAGCTGGTGTTCCTGCCGACGTACGCGTCCTGGCTGAACTGGATCGAGGCCGAGTTCGCCGCCGTGCGCTACTTCGCCCTCAACGGCACCGACCACCGCACCCACACCGAGCAGGACACCGCCATCGGCGACTACATCCGCTGGCGCAACCACCGAGCCCGACCGAAATCCGGATTCGCCACCGGCTCCAAGCTTGAGTTTTAACCGGCTGCCTTGGTGATCTTCGATCAGCGGGGCGGGTTTCGGTGTGTCGCAGGACATGGGTACGGCCACCCGTGATCCTTTGGAGTGTCGAAGCTTCAAGGGATGCGGGGTGGCCGTGGGGTCTACTATGCCAGGGATCGTCGGTTGTGTCTGTGACTGATCCGGCGGTGGCGCGTGCGGGGTTGGTCGAGTTCCGGGCCGGGTTGTATCGGTGTTTCGGACGGCGCGCGGATGCGTTGTTCGAGTTGGTGGATGCCGTGTTGACCGCGGACGGGCCGGTGGCGTCGTTGGTGGAGTTGTCGTTGGAGAACGTCTTCCGGCGTGGTCATGGTGCGTTGTATGACGCGGTGGCGTGTGGTGAGGTCGATGTCGCGGCGTTGGCGACGCTGATCTCTCGGACGTGGGTGCCGGTGGACGACGGGCCGGTGAAGATCGCGATGGACGTGTCGGCGTGGCCGCGGCCGGACGCGGTGACGTCTGAAGGACGGTGTCACTGCTATACGGCGTGTCGCTGCGATGGTATGCGCAAGACGATCCCGGGGTGGCCGTTCTCGTTCGCCGCGGGGTTGGAGTGGGGTGCCTCGTCGTGGACTGCCGTGTTGGATGCGGCGCGGATCGGGCCGGATGACGACGCGACCGTGGTCACGGTCGCGCAGATCGCTGCGGTGGTGGCCCGGCTGACGGCCGCCGGTGTGCTGGTGGGGCGTCCGGCGGCGGTGTTCGTGTTCGACTCGGGCTATGACCTGACCCGGATCACCCATCTGGCGGGTGCTCTAGGGGTCCAGGTGCTGGGGCGAGTCCGCAGTGACCGGGTGTTCTACACGCCTGCGCCGAGACGACTGCGCGATGGTCGGCCGGGCCGGCCGAAGCTGCACGGTGATCGGTTCGAGTTGTCGAATCCGGCGGCTCTGCCCACGGCTGAGCAGACGCTGTCGGGTCACAGCTCTCGCTACGGAGCGGTGGAGGTCAGTGCCTGGCATGGGCTGCACCAGAAACTGAGCAGTCAGGGCGGGTGGAAGGGCCACGTCGGTGCGCTGCCGATCGTGGCGGGCACGGTGATCCGCATCCAGGTCGAACGTCTGCCGGGCAGCCGCGCGCCGCAGGATCTGTGGCTGTGGCACACCGCACCGGCAGGGACCGTCTTCGACCTGGACCTGTTGTGGAAGACGTATTTGCGTCGTTTCGACGTGGAACACACGTTCCGGTTCCTCAAGAGCGTGCTGGGCTGGACCGCGCCGCAGGTCCGCACACCGCAGCAGGGCGAGCGGTGGACCTGGCTGATCCTGGCCGCGCACGCTCAGCTGCGGCTGGCCAGAACCCTCACCGTCGATCTGCGCCGTCGGTGGGAGAAGACGGTGGCCGCGGACCGGCCGATGACTCCGGGCAGGGTCCGACGAGGTTTTCCCACGCTGCGCCGACATCTCGGTACTCCCGCCAGAAGACCGAAACCCACCATCCCTGGTCCCGGTCGCCCGAAAGGCACCACGAGACCCCCGCGGACCCGCCACGGCGTCGGCAAGACTCGGTCCAAAGTAGACAGAACGGATCCAACGAGGCATCACGTCAAGGGTTAAAACTCAAGCCAAGATCCGCCACCCGGATTACCCGTTCAAGGCTGCATGACGAGGCACTAGCTGGATCCATGAGCGAGGCTGCCGCAGAGTGCGGCAGCCTCGCTAACGCCTTTGCGTGGTTCGAAAACTCGGGTCACTCCGGCTGTGAGAACCTGGGATGTCTCGATGGGTCGCCCGAGGCTCTAAGGAGACGAAGGACCTCCTCCACATTGCGCCGGTTGGCACCCCAGTCGAAGAGCGTCGTCTTGACCTTCGATCGACTCGACACGGTCACACGTGCAGTGCCACCAATGACCGGGTCGATTCTACAGGTGATAACTTCGCCCCATGACCTGGCGCTGACCCCGACCGCAGCGGTCACCATCGCGTCCCCGACGGTTCTCACGTCGCGTACGCCCTTCATAGAGGCGAGCGCTTCTTGGATGCGCCCGAGTAGTTGCCCCGCACTGCCAGCAAAGCATAGATCTTTCTCGAAACTTCTCATCAGGTGGATCTTTCCTTGTTGTCAGCTTTCAGAGAGGCCGCAGTTGTCCGCTCGCATTTCGCAGCCTCTCCTGATCAAAACGACTCCGGTGCCGATCAATGCTCCTGCCCCCAGTCCCGCTGGGCCGCCGAGGACTGCTCCGGCACCTGCGAACCCTCCCACCACTCCAAGATCTGCGTACAGGTCGTTCCAGGAGTACATGCCCGTTGGGTCGATAAAAGTAACCGGGTTGCCTGCCGCATAGCCGTACCGGTTCCCCTGTTGTGGGTCCCCGATGAACGACAGGTTGTCCTGTTGGGTGAAGCGGCCTTGGATGGGGTTGTACCAGCGTTGGCCGTACTTGGTGTAGGTGGTGGCGGGGTCGTGGATGCCGCCGGCGTAGCGGATGATGTTGGTTTGTCCGAGGCCGGTCTCGGTGGCGGTGAGGCCATTGCCGTAGGGGTCGTAGGTGTAGGTGGCGGCGGCGGTGCCGTCGGCCTTGACGATGGCGATGACGGAGCCGAGGGCGTCGAGGACGTAGGCGTGGTCGGTGGTGCCGATGCGCAGTCCGAGGGGGGTGCCGAGGCCGTCGCGTTCGACGTGGATGGTGGGGTTGAGGCCGTTGGTCCAGGACTGGAGCCAGGGCATGCCGTGCTGGTCGTCGCGGCCGTAGGTGAGGTTGATGGTGCCGGCGCGGGTGAGTTCCACCTGGTCGGTGCCGGCGTAGGCGTAGGTGGTGGTCGCGGCGGGGGTGGTGGCGGTGGTCATCTGCTTGGCGGCGTTGTAGCCGATGCTCCCGACCGTGGGGGAACTGGTGCGGGTCTGGTTGCCCCGGGTGTCGTGGGTGTTGTACATGCTGGTGATCTGGTTGGCCGAGTTGTAGGTGTAGCTCTGGGTGCTGGTGCCGTCGACCATCAGGCTGGTGCGGTTGCCGTTGGTGTCGTAGTCGTACTCGTAGGTTGTGCCGTGGTGGTTGGTGGCCTTGGTGAGGCGGTCGCCGTCGTCGTAGTCGTATCGGGTGACGGCGTTGGTCGTCTCGTTGCGTTGCCACTGGCGTAGGCCGGTGTCGTCGGCTTTGGCGGTGGAGCAGGGCTGGCCGGCGGTGTACTCGGCGTAGCAGTAGGTGACGTCGTGGACGGTGGTGGGGGTGGTGGAGTTGCGGGTGGCGGTGATGCGCTTGGGCCGGTCCGACTTGTCGTAGCTCGTGGTGACCCGGAGCGCCCAGGTGCTGTTGGTCTCGGTCGTGGCGAACCACATGGTGGTGCGGTTGCCGTCCTTGTCGTAGGCGAAGTTGTAGCGGGTACCGCCGGCGGTGTCCATGCGGACCAGCCAGTTGCGGTTGTTGTAGTAGTAGCGGGTGGTGCCGCGGCCGTCGATGAGTTGTTCGAGGTTGCCGGCGGGGTCGGGACGGTAGGTCTGCAGAGGGCTGCCCGGGGCGGTGCGCTGGCGCAGCCGGTTGAGTTGGTCGTAGAGGTAGGTGGTGGTGCCGGTGGCATCGACCCGGGTAATGAGGTTCCCGGAGCCGCCGTAGTCGTAGGTGACCGTCGTGGTGGCGGTGCAGCCGGAGTATGCGGTGGTGGTCAGCCGGTCGTCGAGGCTGTAGGTATACGTGGTGGTGCAGCCGCCGGCGGTCTCGGTGGCGAGTCGGCCGTAGGTGTCGTAGGTGAACGTCTTGGCCGTCAGGGTGTTGCCGGTCGGCGGGGTCATGGTGGTGAGCTGCTTGTTGCTGTCGTAGCTGTAGGTGGTGTCGTTGGTGCCGTTGCCGGGGTCGGTGGACGACTTGACGGTGCCGTCGGAGTTGTAGTCGACCTTCGCCTCGGCCGCGAGGGCGTCCTCCGAGGAGGTGCGGTTGCCGGCACCGTTGTAGGTGTAGGTCGAGGAGTTGCCCTGGGTGTTGGTCGACGACGAGGGCTGGAAGTTCGCCGTCGGGTTCGTCGAGGTAGCGGTGTTGGCGTACGCGGCCGAGGCGCTGGCCCCGGTCGGTGACTCGGACTGGGTCTGGGACTGTCCGCTGTTGGCGCCGTAGGTGTTGCTGGTCTGTCCGCCTTCGGCGGTGGTGCTGGTGGCGACGTCGCTGAACGGGGTGTAGGTCTTGCTACGGGTGTTGCCGGCCGGGTCGGTGACCTCGGTGACCCGCTTGTTGGAGTTCACCTCGTAGCTGGTGTGCGGCACGCTGGTCACCGGAAGGGACAGGTCCTCCCGGGGGCCTGCCACGTCGGTCTTCGTCGAGCTGGTGTACGCCAGTCGGGTGGTGGAGCCGCGCATGGTGGTGTTGTCGGTGATCTGGGTCAGGGAGGTGACCCGGTGCTGGCTGTCGTAGGTGATCGTGACGAAGGTGTCGTCCTCCAGGATGATCTTCGTCAGGTTCCCGGCGGTGTCGTACTCGAACTGGACCTGCCGCCAGGTGGCACTCTGGATGGTGGTCAACCGGCCTGCGGTGTCGTAGTCGTAGGACACCTGCCGCCAGTTGCCGTCGCTGCCGGTGTGCCGGTAGCGGGTCAACAGGTCCCCGGTGTACGTGACGGCGGCCGTCCGCACCGAACCGACCCCCCGGTCCGAGGTGACGGTGGTCATCTTGCCGGCGTTGTAGGCGAAGTCGGTGACGTTGCCGTTGCGGTCCTCGGTCTTGTCCAGCAGACCGGCGGAGGTGAAGAAGAGGACTTTCCCGCTGTCGTTCTCGGTCAGTTTCCACCCGGAACCGTCGGCGGCGAGCTTCGCCTTGAACTCCCCGGGGGTGGTGTATCCGGAACCGGAGGCGGTGAACGTGCCGACCACACCGTCGGCGGCGACGTAGGTGACCGAGTCGTCGTCGGCCTCGATCAACCGGACGTCCACCCCGGAACGGGTACGCCAACCCGGCCCGTGGGCGCCGTCGGCGATGTCGCTGCCCAACAGGAGGCTGTTGAACGACGCGCCGAGGGTCACGTTCTCCGCGATCCCCGGCAACGTCAACTCGGTACTGGTCAGCAGCAGGTTCCCCGACCCCACGTTCACCCTGGCCTGCAGCCGGTCGGTCAGCGAGAACGACAACTGGGTGGCGTTACGGACCGGACCGGTGCCCTTCGGCACCGACGGTGCCGCTCCCGCCGTCGCCCGAGCGGCCGCAGCGGGCGGGGCGTCGAACAGCCACATCGTCGGCCCAGACATGGGCGACACGACCGGCTCGATCCCATCGATTTCACTACTGCTCGGTGGCGCCGCGACGACGGGATTTCCCGCCGGTACGACCACCACCGACGCGGCCAATAGCGCTGACGCTATCCCCACGACCATTTTCCGTCGACCCATTAATACTCCCTCTATGTCCGGTGGACGTGTTTCCGCCGGTATGAAGCCATGCAGAAGCCGCGCAGCAGCGAAACTGCTGTGCGAGACCAAAAATGGTGGGAACTAGCTGACGGTCACCCGACGGCTGGCCGCTGCACGCCGGTCGCCTGCGGAACGGCCCGATTCGTTGACCCCGTTGACGTGGGCGGGCATGGCCACGAGGATCGCCAGATCGCGCTCGACCCGACGCCGCGCATCGGCCAGCGCGGACACCACAACCGAACCCAGATAAACAAGAACCGCGATGCCCAACAGATTGTTCACCGCACCACGCTGCATCGTGGACAGCATGTCGTAACCGCACCCATCGGAGCCCCCGCAATTAATTGCCGTGCGACAAGTTGCAGGAACGCTATCGATGGAACGGGTGGAAGTCAATGACGATTACCCTCAGACAGGATCAAGCGGAACAAAAAATCCAAAGTGGGCGCATGGACTACTGAGAGTCATGCGAAGATTACGTGCTCATGGGGGTTGGCCTGGGTCCGGGACCAGCCCGCCGATCGAGGGGCGGACCCTCAGCCGAGCTCTGGATCGCCGGAGGGCGTACCGGGAACTGCGAGGCGCTGATGGGCGTCGTGGGTGTGCTGGTCGAGGTGTGCGGGGACCGGTGTGACGTGGGGGCGCGGTCGGGTGTCGTGGATGGCTTGAACCTTGGCTGCGGTGCTGGTGACGGCTTCGGTCAGGGATGACTGGCGGGTGGCGGCGCGGCGGGTCAGTTCCGCAGCTGCGGCGAGGCCGGCGTAGCGGGTGGGGAGGGCGCTGTCGTACCAGCGTTGCCAGGTCGCGTGCTGAGAGTCGAGGGTGGCCGCGCGGTGGGCGTACCTGGTCATGTGGTGGTCGAGGGTCGACAGTGTGCGGCGCAGTTCTGTGGCGTGGCGGGCCGCTTCTGTGGTGCGGGTACGCAGGGCGGCTTGGGCGGCGAGTTGTCGGGTACGGGACGGGCCGCGTTGCCACCAGCGGGGTTGTCGTCGTTGGGCGTCTGCCTGTAGCCGGTCCTTGGCGGCGTCGACGGTGGTGAGGAGGTGCGTGATGTCATGGCGGTGGTGTTCGGCGGCGGTGAGGTCGAGGTGGGCGGCTCGGAGTTCGTCGGCGACGTAGCTCGGTGCTGCCGCATCGGCCCTCTGTTGGGCAGCGACCAGTCGGGTGAGTTCGGCGTCGGTGGCGGTGGTCAGGTGCCCGGCGAGGGTGGCGGTGCCGAGGACAAGGCGCGCCCGTTGCCAGGCGTTCCACTGCGGGATGTTCTTGCCGGGGGGTTCCGGTCCGAGGGGATGGTCGCTGGTGATTCGGTAGGAGTCCCGGTAGGTGACGAGTACCTCGGCTCGGGTGAGCCACTGCCGGCGACCGAGGTCGTCGGTGGGGACGTCGCCGAGTGCGCGGCTCCACTCGGGGCGGGTGTGGGCGGTGAGTTCGGCGAGGGCGGCGGTGCGGCGGTCGCAGATCGTGGCGACCTGGCGGAGGGCGTCGCCGACGTCACCGGTGACATCGGCCGGAATTCGGGCGGTGCAGCTCTGCCATTGTTCGGGTGCGGTGGCCGTGGCTGGGTCCGCGGCGGCATGGTGGAGGAGCCGGTCGATGCGCCACGTCAGTACCGCGGCGATGTCCTCAGCGGTGTCCAGCTCGCGTACCCGGATCACCCGTCGGAGGACGTCGCCGGGGTCGTGGCCGGCGACGGCATAGGTGGTGAGCCGGTGAATGAGTGCAGGGAGAGCGAGATCGCCGACGAGTCGGTCGGCGAGGATGGGGCCGACGTGTCGACGGACGATGGCGAGGTATTCGGGGATGCGGGCGCGGGCGATGAGGTCGTCGTAGATCGGCATCCAGGTGTGGAGGGCGTCGGCGTCGGCCCAGAGTTGTTGTTCGGTTTCGGTGGCGGTGCGAGCGGGGTTGGCGCGGCGCATGATGTCGGCGAGGACAGCGACGCGGGCGGTGGGTGGTTGGGGCGGGGTGCCTTCGCGTGGTTCGTCGTCGGTGACGACGTACGCCTCGTTGAGGGTGTGGCCGCGGGTGAGCATGACGTAGAGCCGCGCGAGTGAGGTGCTGTCGGTGATCAGGGCTCGAGCAGTGTGGACGGTCTGGCCCTGAGCCGAGTCGGCGGTCTGGGCGTACGCGAGGTGGGTGTGTCGCACGACGTACGCGGTGGGCAGGGTGGCGGTCGTGCCGGTACGCGCGTTGGTGACCTGTAGTCCGTCGGTGGCGATGGCGTCGATGCGCCACTGGTCGCGGTTGGTGACGTGGCTGCCGGGCGACCCGAGCCGGCGGTCGTTGCGACGCGTGACGACGATGTCGCCGACGCTGGCGCGATTGCCGTCGCGGAGCCAGACGCTGGAGCCCGTCGACACCCGGCCGGCGCGGAGGAGCATCTCGCGCGCCTGTCGTGCGATGTCGGTGGCTTCCGCTTCGGTGTCGACGAGGATCAGGCCGGGGACACCTCGTGTGGTGTCAGCGAGCCAGCGGGTCAGCAGGTGTTGGACGAGCTGCTGGCGGTGTCCGCCGATGAGACGTCCTCGGTGGTCGTATTCGGCCAGGACGGTGGGGTCGCCGCTGCGCAGGCGCAGCGACGCCGGCCCTTCCCAGGCGTGAGTGAAGCGGTGGGTGTGCGTCAGCCGGGTGGTGGCGCCGAGGGTGGTGAGGTGGCGCAGAAGTCCACCTGGCCCGACGGCCGAGGTCTGGTGTGGGTCGCCGACGAGGATGAGCTTGCCGCCCACCGGGTCGAGCTGGGCGGTGACCCGGGCGAGGTCGTGACTGGAGACCTGGGACGCCTCGTCGACGATGACCCACTGCCCGGGTGCGAACCGCCAGTGGCGGCTGGTCGTGCCCTGCGGTGGTCGATGTTGGGCGTGCAACCACCTCGCGATGTTCTCGGTTCGCAAGATTCTGCCGTCGGGTTGGCGGGTGTCGTCCGCGAGCAGGTTGGCGGCCGCCTGGCCGACGGTGAGACCGATGACAGGAATCCCAGCGCGATGGGCCACGGCCACGACGGCCCGCTGGAGGTAGGTCTTACCGGTGCCGGCGGGGCCGATGACGCCGGTGATCCGGCGGTCGTCGCCGACGAGGAAGCGCAGCGCGGCCTGTTTTTCGGCGGACAGTTCCAGCGATCGTGCTGCGTCGTCGACTGCTTCCCTGGGCGCCGCCTGAGCACTGAGGCGGCGGGCGTAGGTGAGTACCTGTTTCTCGGCGGCGAGCACGGCGTGGGTGGTCAGGGCCACGTCTCGATGCCGCCGGTACTCGCTCTGCCTGTCACTGGCGCGGCGCAGGGCCGGCGCCCAGTGGACGAGAGACGGCGGGGCGAGTGTCCGAAGCCCGGCGACCTGCTCGGTGACGGCCTGTTCGGCGAGGCTCTTGACTCGTAGCCAGTCGGCGTCGGGGCTGTGGCCGGGGCGCACGGCGAGGACCTGGCCGATGGCGAGTTCGAGGTGGTCCTGGCCGAACACGGCGCGCTGCCGACCGAGGGTGTCCACCGCACGGGCCACGGCCAGCCGTTCGTCGGCCCGTACGGCGGCGTCGACGACGCGCTGTCGGTCGGATTCGGGTACGCCTAGCCGGACCGCAGCGGCGTGCAGCGTCGTTTCGTCGAGAGCATCTGGTTCCCGGGCGAGTCGACGGGCGCGGCGTAGTACCCGCTGGGCGGTGGTAGTGGTGTCGTCTGGCGGGCGGCCGGTCAGGATTCGGCGTATCTGTTGGCTGGTGTCGAGCCCGGCGGCGCGGTCTTCGGCATGCCAGCGGCGTACCGCGTCGTGGGTCGATTCTGCGCCCTTGTGCAGGCGGCGGGTCCGGAGCGTCGCGTCCTGGGCACGTGCCCGCCACCGTCGGGCGGAAGTTCGTGGGGTGGCAGGCTCGCGGCCGATCTCGGTGAGAATCTCGGTTCGCCGTTTCGCGTAGTGCCGCAGCGAGGCGTCGCTGATGCCGACGATCTCGCGGATGCCGCTGTCGGGTCGGGCGGCGAAGACGATGCCCCGACGAGCTCGGAGTTCAGCCTCGACGGCCCGTTCGTAGGCGATGCGAGCGCCGATGGCGGCCCGGTAGAGACCTCTTCCGTCGAGGGCGAGCCACTGCGACCCACCGTCGGGCGTCACGGCCTTGACCTTGGCGGACACCACGATGTGCGCGTGCAGCTGCGGGTCGCGGGCCCGACTCATCCGGTGGTCGAAGACCATGGCCGCGAGGCCTGCGGTGTCGAGCTGTCGGATACCACCGGCACCGGCGCGGGCGAAGGCACCGTGCCGCTCGAGGTGATCGACGACCAGGCGTACGCCGGCCTGGTGGGCGGCGATGACGTCACGTTTGACGTCGTCGTCGCCGAAGGCCCAGAGGAGCGAGACGCTGTTGACCGGGGAGACGGTGACGTCGAAGGCGGAGACCGAGCGCCGCTCCGGAGCGGTCATCGCGTCGTGCCATGCCTTGTCGCGCTGCTCGACGGTGGCGTCGTCGGGCAGGAGCGACAGCGCACGCTCCGCGGCGGCTGCGCGATACTCGTCGGTCATGGGCGCGTACGTGCGCCACCGCTGGCCGAGCTGGTAGCCGGCCTCTGGGTGTCGCCCCTGTCCGACGAGGTAGCGCATCTGGCTCTCTTTGACACGGCCGCTCACCACGAGGACCGCAGCCCCTGTGCCCGTCCACCATCCGGGGCTCTCACCGCGAGCCGTCGGGTCGGTGTAGTAGGGCGTCGGACCGCCGGCCGTCGGCGTCTGCGAGTCGTGACGACCGGCCGCGACCTGTTCCATCACGTATCGGTAGCCGCTTCCAGGGGAGATGCGCGTGATGGACAACATGAGGAGAAGATAGAAGATCAATTCCTGTTGCGCGGCTGAGAATGCTAGGTGGTGTATCGCTTCTAAGATTCAGTGGTGATGTGCCGGATGGGGTTTCCGCTGTTGGTGGGTGGTGGTGGGTGCGTTGGATCGGTCGGTGGAGCGATTCTGAATTTGTGACCAGGATCGAACGAGTTCGAATTCGTTGCCGGGGTGTCCTTTGCGGAGACTGAATTGTGGTTACGGTCGGAGCATGGCGAGTAGAACGGGAAACGATGCGGTTCTGGCGTTGCGGGCGCGTCAGGAGGTGGAGCGGCGGGCGGTCCGTGCGGTCGAGCAGTCGGCTGCGGTTTTGGCGGAGGCGGAGCATCGCCGTCGGGAAGCGTTGGCGCGGCTGGATGCGGAGCGCGGTGATGCGGCGGCGGCGCATGATCTGGCGGTGGTGGTGCTGGCGACGCTGCTGCGCGATGACGGGTTGGCGGCGGAGTTGGCCGGGGTCGACGTGGGGCGGGTGCGCGCGTTGCGGCGTTCGGTGGATCGTTCCCGGGTGCGGGAGCGGGTGGAGGCGTTGGGTTCGGTGGTGCCCCGTCGGCGGAGGGCTTCCGGGGCGGGGGTTGGTCCGGTCGACGGTGCCCGGCCGGTCGCCGACCTCGGGGACGGCGACTGACCGGGCCTGTCTGGTCAGGTGACGTCGAGTCCGCAGCCGGTGCACACCAGGACGGTTCCGGCGGCGAGCCAGGTGGTGTCGTCGGGCGTGGTGCACTGCTCGGGGGTGGCGGCGGGCCAGGGGCCGTTGACGACCGGGCGTCCGGGGTAGACCCAGAGTTCGTCGGCTGCGCCGTGGTGAACGACCGGTGGTCCTGGTACGGGGCTGTGGAGAGGTAGTGGCGTGCGGTACCGGTGGGGGGTTGCGGTGAGGTCGGCGGGGGTGAACGGCGGGACCTTGCGGTGGACGTACTGTCGGTATCGGTCGAAGTCCCGGTAGGTGGGCGAGGCGAGTTCGGCGCGGTCGATCAGGCCGAGGGCTTCGTAGGGCAGGTTCCGTAGGTGGTGGTCCTTGGCTGCGGCGAGGTGGGCGGCGGCGCGTGTGTCGCGTTCGGCTTGGCGGTGTGCGCGTTGGGCTTGGGTGGTGCGGGGTGCGGTGAGGGTGTCGGGGTGGGCGTCGAGGTAGGCGGCGACGGCTTGCCAGATGGTGTCGCGTCCATGGCGGGCGGTGAGGGCGTCGAGGTGTCCGTCGGCGAGGTATCGGACGGCGTCGTGTCTGGTGAGGTGCAGGGGGCCGCCGTTGTAGGTGGCGGCCCAGTCCTGGCAGGTGTGGGCGATGGTGACTCGGTCGGGCTGGCTGAGTTCGCTCATGGTTGCTGGGGCTCCGGGTGTCGGGTGTGAGTGGGCACGGCGTCGGCGTGCTCGATGCGCGCTGTCGTCTGCTGTCCGGGGGGCGGGGTGGCCCGGTCTCTTCTGGGCCACCCCGGGGGCTGCTACCGGAAGCGGCGGCGTCGATTGGCGTGGGGGGTGCCGGTGTTCTGGTCGAGGCCTTGGTGCCATTCCTGGACGCCGGGGCCGTGACGCTTGGCGGCGTACATTGCTGCGTCGGCTCGCCCGAGTAGCTCTTCGGGGCGGCAGTCGCGGGGGTTGGCTGTGGCGGTGCCGATGCTGGCCCGGCAGCGGATCGTCTGTCCGGCGACTGTCACGGTGGTGGCGTCGAGCGTGGCGGCTGCGCGGCGGGCGTTGCGGTGCCCGGCCTGGGTTCCACCGTCGGTGATGATCAGGAATTCGTCGCCACTGAGTCGACCGAGATATGCGCCGGGCAGGTCGAGTGCGGCGAGTGCGGCGGCGACTCGTCGTAGGACTCGGTCTCCGACGGCGTGGCCGTGGGTGTCGTTGATGCGCTTGAAGGTGTCGAGGTCGAGCATCGCCACGCTGATGGGCCTGGTGGTGTCGGACAGCAGGGTGTCGAGGTGGTGTCGGAGTGCGCGCCGGTTGGGTAGTCCGGTCAGCGGGTCGTGGTTGGCCTCGTGCCGGGCGTGGGCGAGTTTGGCGCGGAGTCGTGAGGTGTGTGCGAGGAGGGCGAGGCAGCTGGCGGTGGTGGTGCCGAGCAGCGTCGCGAGGATCGCGGTGTGCATGGGCGTCCTTGGGTTGGGGTTCGTGTGGGTGTCCGGTGGGGGTTCGCCGTCCCCTCCGAACAGCTATTACTATACCTCCTTCGGAGGTTGGTATCTACCCCGGTCAGTGGATGGACGGGGTGATCACTCTGGCCCGGTATCGGTGCCGGTCGGATCTACCGACCGGCACCGATACCCACAGGCAGCTACTCATGTGCCTGGCGGGGTGGTTCGCCGAGCACCCGGACCTGTTCGGTGAGGATCAGGGGAGCGTCGGCGGGGCCTTTGACGTGGGGGCGGACGTAGGTGCGCTTGCGCTGGGTGCGGCCGGGACCGTAGGGCTGGTCCCGGAAGAATCCGCGTACCCACCACCGGCGGGTGTAGACGCGTGCGGTGGCCCCTGCGGTGGTGTCCGACGGTGCTTGGTTCTTGCGCCGAAGTCGTACGAGCCGGATGGCGGGGGAGGGGCGGTTGGCGCGCTGGTACGCCTTCCGGATCGCCTTGTCGGCCGGTTCGTCGACGAGTTCTGCGTCGGGCTGGGTGGTGAGGATCCACGTGGCGATCAGGCAGCTCAGCATGGTGCGGATGTCGTCGGTGGCTGGGGCGTGGGTCTGCTCGAAGTGCAGGGTCGAGCCGGTGTTGACGGGGGCGAGCCAGCCGACCCGCTCGCGCAGGTCCTGTAGCCCTCGTTCGGTGAGCTTTCGTGGCTCGTGGAGCGTTTCGGCGGTGGTGTAGAAGGTGACCCAGACGCCGCCGGGGATGGGTCCCCACTGTGCTGCGATCACGGGTACGGATACCCCCGTGGTGGGTTCGGTGGATCGGAGGATGGGCGACTGCCAGATCAGCATGCCGCCGGTGGCGGGCATCTCGGCGGGGCTGATCCGGACGTCGGGGAGGTCGCGTGCGGCGTGGGCGGCGAGGGCGCTGAACTCGGCGTCGACCCAGAAGAGGTGTCCGGTGTCGAGGTGGTTGGCCATGAGGGCGGTGTAGGCGCGCATGAGGTCGGGGGTGGCGGCGTCGATGGGTGTGGCGGGGGCGTCGAGGGGGGCACCGGGGTGGAGGTGTCCGGGGATGTCGTAGGTCCGTCCGTAGGTGAGCAGGTTGAGGAGGTACGCCTGCCCGGTGGTGCGCCAGAACCGGGCGAGTCGGTCTCGGACCTTGGGTAGCTGCCGGGGGCGTAGGTGGCGGGTGGGCGAGGCGTCGATCGGCTCGGGCGCGGCGGTTCGGGTGGGCCGGTCGAGCGGTCGCAGGATGGGGGTCGTGGGGGTGGCCGCGAACAGGGCTTGGTGGAGGGGGCGGAGCATCGCGGCAGTGGTGGTCGCGTCGTGGGCGTTGGCCAGGTGGGTGGCACGCTGGGTGAGGGCTTCGGGGTCTCGCCGCTGGACGAGGGTGGAGCAGTCCTGGCAGGCCGACCAGTCGCCGCCGAGATTGTGGGTGGCCATGGCGCTGCCGTTGTCCGCGATGGCTTCGATTTCCAGTGGGCTGAAGGTGAAGACCGCGACGGGGTTCGGTGCGGAGCAGAAGTCGCATCGCATGTTGACGGTGGATAGGTGGCTGAGCGGGACCGGGACGGTGGGGTGGTCGTCGGCGGCGGTGTGGGGATGGACATAGGCCCAGGCGCTGTCGTCCCGGGTGGTGACGATCGTCAGCGGGCTGGCGCAGGTGGCGCAGCCGTAGGTTTCGGTGGGTCTTCTGCGGTCGGGCATGGGGATGCGTCTCCTGGATTCGTGTGGGGTGTCCGGTGGGGGTTCGCCGTCCCCTCCGAACACTTATTACTATACCTCTTTTTGTGTTCTGGGTCCATTGGCTAATTTCGTTGGTTGCGGTCAAGGTGCCGGTGGTCGCGCTCGCTCCATGCGCTGCGCGGGGCTCGTGCGCCACCGCTTTTCCTGCGGCGGTGGGGGCGAGCTTGCTCGCTGCGGCGCGCGCAGTGGAGGTCAAGCCCGAGCGCGGGGTTTCGAGGAAACATCATGCGGGGTGTGCATGATGTTTGCGAGCCGCGTTCGGGCTTGACCGGAGCGAGCACGACGCTAGCCTGGTGCGGCCTCACCGGTGGAGGGGTTCAGAGACTGTGCGGCCGCAGGCCGCTTCCGGTCTTGCTCTTAACGTCGGCGGTGCGCGGTCAACGGGTGGTCACGCGGGGGGCTCACTCGGTGGGCGGGGCAGTCTCGTCCAGGATCTGCCACAGGGTGCGGCGTTTCCACCGGCGTCGGACTCGCCCCTGGGTGCCTACCGACTCGTCGTCGGCGAGGTGCAGGACGTACTCGGGCAGGGTGCGGCTGTAGCCGAGGACTCGGGCAGCCTCTGTGGTGCCGACGAGTTCGTCGGGTTCACCGGACCGGTCGGGCTGGCCGTGCGGCGTTCCGGCGGGGCGGCCCGTGTGGGGTGCTCCCTTTCCCGTTCGGCTGCCGGCGAGTTCCCACACGGTGCTGCGCTTCCACCGGCGTCGCTTGCGGCCGGTGGGGGTGAGGGATTCGTCGTCGACGCGGTGGAGAAGCAGTGACCACATGCGGTTCTGGCCGGTGAGGGAGGCACGGCTGCGGTAACCGAGCATGCGGGCGATGGTGGTGGCGTCGACCAGTTCGTCCGGGTCGCCGGTGCGGTCGACTTTGGCGTCGGTGCTGTTCCAGGCTTGGTCGCGGGGGAGCACGTAGGCGCGGATGTCATCGGCGAACCATGAGCGGTCGTCGTCGGCGCGGTCGGGGAATCCGTTGAGATACCGATCCCGGTAGAGCCGGTCGAGGTGGCTGACGGAGATGCCGAGCAGCTCTGCTGCCTCTGCTCGGGAGACGAGCGGACGGCCGTGATGGGTGCCGGTGGACATCGCTCGATGATGCCGGATGGGGGAGGCCGTTCCTCGGGCGGCCGTGTGGGTCGGCTGTCGCGTGTCGCGGTCAGGCCGGGTGACTCGGGGGTCACGTACGATGACGGCACGCGCGCGGCGTGAGGGCTCTTGGGGCCTGTGTGGCGTCGGGCGTGAGACGGTCCGGGGGGAGTTCGCCAAACTAACCCCCCGGCCGTCGCTAATCCCCCGTCGCCACCGGTCGCCGTCACGCCGCTGCTTCCCGGGTACGGGGCAGACGAAGGTAGAAGCGTCCGGCGCGGGCCAGGATCCCGTAGTGGGTGTCCCAACGGGCGATGACGCGGCCGGTGGAGAGCTGCCGTGCGACGTACTCCCCGCGTTGGGCGTCCCAGCCGCCGACGCAGAGGCGGCCCCACCGGGTGTCGGGCGAGGTGTGCGGCTGGGATGGCCGGACGAGTGTCCACTGATCGCCCTGGTGGTGGACGAGCAGTCCGCCGTCGTGGCCGTCGCGGAACAGCCAGAGCTTCTCCTCGTCACGGAAGAGCACGACGTCACCGAGAGCGTCGAGGACGGAGATGTGCTGTCCAGAATGTTCGACGTCCGACCGTGTGGCGGTGGGTGAACTGGGTGAGGCGGGAGTTGTTTCGCTCATTGCTGGTCCTCGGGGCTCGGCACCGGATCGGTGGGGCATCGGTGAGGTGCTGTGGGATGCCGCCGGTCGGGAGCCGGTGTGGTCGGCTCCCGACCGGCGGGTGACCTACGCGGCCGGTCGGCGGGTGGCGTCGCGGTCGGCGACCGCGTCGACGATGAGCTGTTCCACCGCCCCGAGTTGGAATCCGTTGGCGACGCACCACTGCAGCCACGCTGCCACGGCCGGGTCGGGTGCCCGCCACGAGGTGCGGGTGATGGCGCTCTCGTGGGCGGCGGCGATGGCGGCCAGCGAGATGACGCTGTAGCGGGCGTCGCTTGCGCGGGCCGGAACCCGGGTGGTGCCCACTCGCGTGGTCTTGCCGGGGGTGAGGAGGTCGTCGAGCAGCTTCCGCCCTCCGTTGATCCACGTCGACAGGACGTATCCGGAGTTGGCGAGGGCTTGTGCGGTCAGTTTGGCGGTGCCCTTGGGTGGGGTCTTGGCGGCGAGGAGATCGGCCAGCCACTCACGTCGGACGGTGTTCGCCGAGTCCATCAGCTTGTTGTTCTCGACGACGCGTCGCCGTTCGGCCTTCTCCTCCTCGGTGCGTGGTCCGCTGCGGGTGGGCAGGGCGTAGCTGGGCAGGGTGTGGCCGTGGTCCTGCCAGTCGGTGCAGTAGCTGGTTTCGACGAGCCGGTGGTCGTAGGAGAGGTGGAGCCGCACCGTGTGGCCGGGGCAGGTGCGGTGGTCTTCGGCGGTGATGGTCTGGCCTGCGGGGTCGCGCAGGTCCGTCGTCTCCTTGGTCTTCGGGTCGTGGTAGCTGGGGGTGGTGTCGAGCAGCGTGACGCCCGCTGCGGTCAGCTCGCCACGTCGGGCGGCCTCGGCCCGACGGCCGTCTCGTGCCGACCGGGCGTGTTCGACGGCGCGGGCGTAGGCGAACGGTCCGGCTTCTGCCTCGCGCAACAGGGTGTCGACGGTGTCGGGTTCCTCGGCGAACTCGGCGAGGGCGGCTGCCTGGGTGAGGTCGAGTCCGAGCGCGTGCGTACGCCCGGCGTGTTCCTGCTTGAGGACGGCGACGGAGCGGCCTGCCCGGACCTGGTCCGGGGTGTATCCGGTGCGGCGGGCGATCTCGTCGTCGCCCATGCCCGCGAGGGCGAGCTGCTGGATTCCTCGGGCCTGCTGGGTGGCGCTGGGGTCCTTGCGGTGGACCTGCCGCAGCATGTTGATGATCTGCGTACGGTTGTCGGCCAGGTCGTCGCGGACGATGGCCTGGATGTACTCGTGCTTGGCCTCGACGGCGGACCGGTACCGCTGCTCGCCGTCGACGAGCAGGTAGGTGCCGTCGCCGGTGTTCAGCGGCGTGACGATGACCGGGGACAGGAGCCCGGCGACCCCGTCTTCCTGGAGGTTCTCCACGATCCCGGGCAGTGCCTGCGCGTCGTCGCGGACGTTGCGGCTGTTCACCTGGATCTGCGCGATGGCGAGCAGGGCGTATCGGCCGGGCAGGGCAGGGTGACCGTCCTCGGCGTCGACCCGGAGCGTCTCGGCCGGGTCGGTGGGCTGGCTGTTTCGGTCGGTGTGCTGTTGGTCGTTGACGCTGTTCGTGGGCACGAGCGTGTTCCTTTCGTCGGGGTGTTGGTGACCGGTCGGGGTCGGGTTGCCGTCCGAGGCCGGACCGGTGGTCTGACTGGTGTCGCCGGGGCTCCCTGAGCGCCCGGTGCTATGCGGCGTGGGTGACGGCGGTGAGGTGGGGTTGCGCTGCGGGGTTGGGCATGTGGCAGTCGGCGCAGGTGGTGGTGGCCCAGCGGTGGTGGCTGGTGCCGTCGCCTCCCGGACATGGGGCGCACTGCAGGTCGCCGAGGGGGGTGGTGTTGAGGCAGACGGGGCAGAGTCCCCACGTCGCGGTGGGTGGCCCGGTGATGGGGGTGTCGCACTGTCGGCAGAGGAGTCCGGCTTGGCGGAGGGCCTGGCCGAGGACGTCGGCGGCGGCGATGCTGCGGCGGGCGGTGGCGGCGAGGTTCTTCCACGCGGTGGTGTCCTGGATGCGTCGCCAGGTGACGGCGTCCAGGGCTTGGGGCGGAAGGCTGTCGGGGTCATCGAGTTGGGCGTGTAGGTACGCCTCGACCTCGGTTCTGCCGAACAGCGGCCCGGTCCACTGGTAGCTGCGGGCCAGGACGGACACGAGGTGCCGGGCGTCGGGTTCGGTGAGGTTGCGGGGCAGGGACACACCGTGGGGTAGCCCGATGAACAGGGGCATGATCACTCCAGGGAACGAGCTGGGTGGAAGTGCGCCGCTGTGGCGGCGCGCGGTCCGGGTGCCGCCGGAGGATGGGCCGACGGCACCCGGATGCGGGTCAGAGCGTGGCGGCGATCTCCATTGCCCGGACTCCGACGCCTTCCATGTCGAAGGCGGCGTCAGGGTCGGTGAGGGTCCGGGCCGCGCTGGTGACGGCGTGCATGATCCCGCCGGAGGTGCGGTCACCGCCGTCGATGAAGTGATTGAGGATCAGTCGCTGCTGGTCCTCGGTGAAACGCAGTCGTTGGCTCACAAGCCGGATGGTGTGGTCGGGGTCGGCGATCCTGCGGCCGGACTTCTCCTCGATCTCGGTGATCTTGCGCTCCACGTAGCGGACGTCGAGGAAGCGGCGTACGGCGTCGCGGGCCTGCCGGGCGATCAGCGTCAGGTTCGCCTGGTGGGTGTCGTTGCTCCACCGGACGGTGCCCTCGTCCATCCTGGCCCCGAGGTGTACGGCGCGCAGGACATCCTTGGTGAGCTTCAGCCCGTTGTCGCAGATCTGGACGACGATGCGGGGGGTGACGGTGAACGCGCCGCCACCGGTCTCGCTGTTGGTGAAGTCGAAACCGGCGAAGACGGTGGGATTGTCCGCGCCGGTGGCTCCAGTGAACGGGCTGCGGTAGTTCTTGAGAAGGTCCGGTGCGAGGGTCTTGATGGCCTCGGAGTGCACGCGGACGACCATGCGACGCTCGCTGAGGTCGCACTCCACCTTCACCTGCATGCCCGACTCGCGGATGCCGGACAGGACTGCCATCAACACGTCCAGGTTGTCGATGATCTTGTACCCGTCGCTGAGGAAGGCGCGGAGGATGCCGCCGCCCGCGCCGTCGGACAGGCAACGAGCGAGGTAGCGCTTGCCCTGAGCGAGCTCGAGCCAGCCGTTGATGTTGGCGTCGTAGAGGTGCAGTGCCTGGGTGCGGGTCTTGCGCAGGTAGGCGGTCGGAACGCCCAGCTTCTCGCCGAGTCCGGCGTCGCCCATGTCGGTGGGCCGGTAGAGGCCGTCGGCGGAGGTGACGCCGGATGCGCTGATGCTGGGCTCTGCGCCGGTGATCCGCAGGTGCCCGGCCTCGGCTCGGAGCATGGCGGTTCCGGCGACGATGTCGAGCTTGTGGGCCTGCTGCCGGTGGAGGACTTCGTTGAGTTCGCTCAGTGAGGCCCGGCGGGCGGTGAGTGGGATGGTGTCGAGCGCGTTGTTCACGTCTGAGCCTTCCGGTGGTCGGTTGTTGGCGACGGGGGAGAGGTTGCCGTCCCTCCCTCATCTATTTAATAGTACATGGACTCGCCCTGTGATTCAAGTGGTGCTTGGTGAACCGAGGTCGGGTGAGGTGCTGACTAGGCGCAACTCGGTGTGGAGGTGCAGCCTACGCATTCTTCGGCTGACTCTTTTTCGGCCGCCGGGGGCGAGTTCGCTCGCCCGGGACCGGGAGGTGGCAGTCAAATATGGTGCACGGGTTTCGAAGAAAAGATCATGCGGGGTTTGCATGATGTTTTCTGAGCGTGTGCCGGATTTGACTGCCGGCTACCGGGACCTACAATTTCCGGCGTAGCCGGCGGCCGAAAAGAGGAAGGTCGGTGCGGCCGGAGGCCGCTCCGGCAAGGATTCTCGGCCTGTGCCGGCCCTGAGGCACGAGGGTGACTGCCCACGGAGGTGGCAGGGTGGGCCGGGCGCGGACAGGACGCTCGGCGGTGGTGGTCCGGCCCGCCCGGTGTCTGCGGGAGCAACGGTCTGTACCGCGACGGCGGTGGGAAAATTCATCACCATCAGAGACAGGCCGAAGGGCGGGGTCGCCGACGGGCGCCTTCCGGTTACCGGTTCCGCGAGTTGATCCATTCCTGTACGCGTCGGCGCTTCCAGTATCGGTTGACGCCTTGCGTCGGGGCGGGCTCTTCGCGGTCTGGGCGGGGTAGATAGCCGTCTCTGTTGTCGCGCCAGGCTGTCCTGCTGATGCCGACGTACTTGTCCCAGCCGCCCTGGGTTATGGACAGTAGGTCACGGAAAGCAGTAGCGGGAATCAGTTCCTCGGGGTCGCCGTCGAGGTCGACGCGGTGGACTCGGGCGCGGAGAGGCTCCGCGACCTGTGGCAGGAGGACGTCTCGGACGTGTTCGAGTTCGTCGACGGGAAACCACGCCTTCTTGTCCAGCTTGATCGAGGCGGGCCAGCCCGATCCCTGGGCGCGTTGTTTCGGTGACGTCCTGAGCCGTACCGTCTGCTCGGATCGGCCGGTCAACTCTGCCGCACCGGCGATGTCGGTGTGGGGTCGACCATCGATGTTGCGGATCTCCACGACCGTCCCTGGCTGTGCCGGTGGCTCGCCGTTGCAGCGGCCGGAGGAACATCGTCAGCCCGAAGGCGTACGAAGCGGCAACCCTCCGGCCGCCATCTACCAACAACCCCAACCGCAGCTCCGAGCGGTGGCCCGAAGCGTGGTCGACGTGGCGCCGATGCTAGCAGGAGACCGTGCCAGTGCAGGCTGTCCAAGCGGTGGGGCCGTGATCAGGAGTTTCCCTTGCCTGCGCTGGGGCAGTCCGTGGCGACCGGAGCGCTTGCACCGAAGGGGATCACCCCTGCCTACGTGGGGCCGAGAGGAGCACGTTCTCTCGCTCGGCAGCAGATGGCAACCCGAAAGGCCAGCCGATCTCGTCCGATCCTGCTGGTCCCGCACCTTTGCCGCGCCCCTGGGTCACGTCCGCGCTGGTGGTGTAGGAGACGGCCATCGCGTGATCCGGTATACGAAGGGGCGCGGATCTCCACGTGAACCGGAGTAGGGATGCTTGGCGGATTGGATGCCCGCATTCGGCCGTCCAGGACGCCGGTCCGGTCGGCGAGACCGGTCATGCCGGTGCCGCTGGCCTGGTCGGCACCACCGAGCCCGTTGTCGGTGATCTGCAGGGGTGAGCACGTCGGCGTGGTGCCGCCCCGTGATCCGGGCGGCGGTCGCCCCGCTGTGCTTGGCGATGTTGGTCATCGCCTCGGTGCCCCTGGTGCCAGCGGACACCGTGCTGCTCGACGGCGAGGCGGCCGGGGCACGGTGACAGGGACACAGGAACGTGTCTGGTGAGCAGCGAGGGTGGCAGCCTCTGATAATCAGGCGCGGAGAAGGCCGTAAGAATGGATGAGCCTATCCCTAGTGGGAGGCGTCTCTCCTGCCACGATCCGCTCGGTGGCATCGAGCGTCTCCTCGAGCCTCATCAGCAGAGGATTGGGCATGAACCCTCTGTCCAGCCCGCATGCGTTGACGAGTTCGCTGAGTTCGTCCACCTGGGGTTCGCTGATTGCGCTGCGGCATCGAGGGTCGCTGAGAAGGTCGCGAGCAGCGTAACCGTCGTCGATCGCCGACCTGGCGAGTCCGCCGAGAACGTAGTGGGTCGCAGGGTGGTGCGTACCACCGAGGGTTTCGACCAGGGTGAGCCCGAGGCGGGTGTGGAAGACGGCGAGGCCGGACACCGCGCGATCAAGTCCCTGGTAGGCGAGCAGGGCGTTTTCGCGTTCGATGGGGGTGGAGGTCTGCTGGCAAGTCAGGGCCAGGCAGGCGGTGATCGCCTGCTCCCAGGGTTCGCCGGGTTCGGTGTGCTGTACCAGTTCCAGGGCTCGGTCGTGTCGGCCGGCGGTGGCGTGCGCGATGACGGCGATCTGGCGGCCGTCGAGCATGCGGTTGCCGATGCCGTGATGCTGGTCGACCCGGTGGCGGGCGTCGTCCCAACGGCCGCTGGCAGCGAGGGCGCGGGATCCTGAGGAGAGCAGGACCGCCCAGAGCCACTGGCGGAGTTCTCGGTGTTGCGTGGATTCTGCGGTGAGGCGCGAGCCAGGGATGTCGACGCCGTCGACAACGGTGTCGGTGCGGGTACTGATGGCTTTGTAGAGATCCTCCAGGATCTGCCATGCCTGGTCACCGTCCCCGGCACGGGCACGGAGGCGGGCGAGGTTGATGACGGGTTCGAGGCTGTGACTGGCGCTTCGGAAGTCCTGTGCTGGTCGCGCGAGCGTGGTGCGGGCGAATCGTACGGACCACTGGCGGGCGAGGTCGGGTAGGCCGCAGTCTGATGCGAGGAGGGCGGCCAGGTTGAACACCGATGCGGCTGCGGCGGTGTCGTGGTGGCGGATGGCGGTGGCGGCCCGGTGTTCGAGGTCTGCGACGCGCTGAGGGAGGGGTATGCAGGCAGGCCGAGGCCGGGGGACGAGCGGGAACCGTCGAGCCTGCATTCCGGTGGCGTCCATCAGATGCCGCCTTCCCGACCGCTGGTGAGGGTAGGTCCGGGGGGTTGTTGTGGGTGACGATCGGCTGCTGGCGATGGTGCGGCGAGGTCGGGACCGAAGATCACGGCGGTGGCGTTGGTGGCGAGGACCGCCTGGGTGACGGCCGAGAGGCCCAGACGATTCATGGCGAAGATGACGTGATGCGTCAGGATGGCACGGAGACCTCGGCGCAGGTCGCCGACCGCGGCGAGGTATGCCAGATCCCGACCGGCCGAGGCGAAGGAGGCACCCCACTCGCAGGTGCCGCCGGGAAGGCCGCTCGGGTCGGGCAGGCGCATCATGTCGGTGCTCAGTAGGTGGTGTAGCGAAGATCGTAGAGCGGAGCTGGGGATCGGGCCGGGACCGTCGACCGGCGGCCTGTGTCGGGCGATCCTGCTCCACACATCGCCCTGCTCGTACCAGTCGAGGCCAGCTGCGCGCAGAAGGGTGCCGGCCAGCAGGATCGCCAGTTCCCGCCGTCGTCGTGTCGCGGGTTGCGGGGTGGTGGCGGCGAGGTAGTCCAGCACGTGTCGGCTGTCGGCGTGGAACAGTCGGTGCGCCACCGTCATCGATTGGGTGCCGCCGAAGGCGTGGGTTTCGGGCTCGTAGACGACCTCCACGACCCGAGTGATCTCCGGGATGCAGCGGAGGCTTTCGAGCAGGTGTTCCCGTGCGCCTGTCGTCTCCGGGGCGGGGAGGTAGCGCAGTCGCCACTGCGGGGACTTGCGGATGAAGAACCAGGCGGTGATGTGCTTGTGCGCCTCGGCTTGGGTGAAGAGGGGGCCGAGGTGGCTGACGGCGACCTCTTCGCCCTGGGCCGCCTCGGAGAGTTCGATGGTGATCTGGCGCCACGGCGAGTTCGTCATCGGAGGTCCTTCCAGAGAGAGTGCGAGTTCAGGCCAGCAGGAGCACGGCGTCCCAGGCGGATGCGGGCAGGGTCCCAGTACCGGCGGCATGGAGTGCGAGGGCGGCCCCGGCGGCCCCGTCCATGAGTTCGGTGTCGTTGAGCGGCTCGTCGACCTGGGTGGCGAGCTGCGCTGCCAGGCCGGGCAGCTCGGCGGCGAGCGCAGGGTCGCGGGCGTCGTGAGCCATGCGGAAGGCGGCTTGCAGCAGGCCGGCTTTCCCGTGGCAGAGACCGATCTCGGGTAGGAGGACCCGTTGATCGGGATTCCGGAGCGCCGAGATCATCGCGTGCTCCGCTGCCGCCTGGCGGGCGACGTCACCAAGGGCGATACCAGCGAGCTGCTGGGCCCGGGCGGTGCCGGCGATGCCGTAGCACCAGGAAGGTCGGGGCCGCGGTACTGCCATCCGACCCTGGGCGTGGTCGACGGTGAGGTAGCCGGGCCACCAGGAACCCGAGCGCTCGTCCTGACGCCACTTGTCGGTCCAGGCGCAGAGGCGTTCAAGTGCCTCGCGTACCGGGGGATTGGCCGTGCCCTGACGGAGGGCGAGAGCAAGCAGCGCGATCACCGCGCTGATGCCGTGGGCGACGCCCAGGTTGCCGTGGCCCTGCGGGAAAGCGGGGTCGGGTTCGCCGGAGAGCCCCGTGGGCATCCACCACGGCGGGGTGTCGCCAGAGCTGGGCCCCTTAGGGAGGGGAAGGGTTAGTCGGACCAGGTAGGCGAGCACGTCTCGCGTGATCGGGTGGGTGGGGTGGCGTCGTAGGTGGTGGACGCCGAGTCCGGTGAGTCCGTGGATCAGGTCGAACTCGCGCATCAGGAGTGGATCGCCCCGGTCGAGGCGGGCGTGGGCGGCGGCCAGGCGGGCGCGGGTGAGCGCGCCCGTCGGGCGGTCGATCGCGGCCAGGGCCCGCTGGTACCGGGTCTGCCCCGCAGTGTGCAGGGCGAAGCCGAGGGCCGGTGCGCCGTGGAACAGGTTGGCGTTCGCACCGGTACTGACGGGTTGAGTGGCGGCGATTTTCAGCCAGGCGTGGGCCGTGGTGTCGGTTCCGTGGCCGGACCGGGCGCGCTCGATGTGGAGCAGGGCGATGCCGACCGCGCCGCCGGCGAGAGACTGTGGTCGAGCCCGTCCGTTCAAGCCCTCCTGGTTGAGGATCCGTGGGTCGGACAGGGCCTCTGCGACGGCGGTGGCTGCTGTCAGCGCCGCTGGATGCGCGGGCATCACTGGGGGCCTCCGGTGCGGGCGTTCCAGCTCAGTGCGGCGGCGCGGGCCAGGTGCAGGCAGCGGCGCTCGCTCTCCAGGTCGGGCCCGATGACGCGGGCGTGGTGCAGGTGCAGCAGGTCGGGCAGCACGCTCTCCGGGGCGACCGTGAGGCCCTCCAGCGTCTCCCGGTAGGTGTGCAGGGCACGGTGGCGTCGGTCCCAGGTGTCGAGCAGGCGGTCGTCGGTGAGGGTGGCCAGACCCGACTGATTTGGGTCGGCGAGCTGTATGGCCTGCTGGTAGACCACGCGGGGTGGGGCGGATCGGTGTGGGCGGGTGTGGTCGATCAGCCAGCGTCGGGCCTCCTCCGGTGCGCCGATGAAGGCCGTAGCGATGTTCAGCATGCTCGCGGCGGTCACCGCATAGATGTCGGAGGCACGGTCCCGTTCGAGGGCGGCGAGCAGCGCGAGGGTGGTCGCCGAGTCGGCGGCGAAGACCTCCTCGACCGCTGTGGCAGCGGAGGGGCCGCCGAGGCGGCCCGTCTCCGGGTAGTCGGTGTCGATCTGAGCCCTGCTGGTCAGGCTGGCCCGGCGCAGGCCCTCCACCCACTCGCTGATTCGGGCGCTGTTCGTAGCGCCGGTGAAGCGGATCCGCAGGTGGGGATCGGGGTCGCTGTAGCGCAGGAACCAGCAGCCCGTGCCGGGGTCGAGCTGCTGAAGCAGGTTCGGTAGGTGCCGGGTGAGGATCCGGGTCTGCCGGTCGGGGTGCCCGTACAGCTTGAGGTAGAGGCCGTCGGCGCGGCCGGGGAGGTTCCCGTGCGTGCGGATGTCGACGATCGTCGGGGAGGCGGACCACCGGGGTGGTGGCGCTGGCGCGGTGGTCGCGACGAGGGGGACGACGATCTCGTGTGGGTATCCGTTGAACCAGCCAGCGGCCTCCGGCGGCGGTGCGGCGCGCAGCACGGCGGTGGGGGAGCGGTGCAGGTGGTCGCGGAGCAACGCCTGGTGAGCCGGTTCGGCCAGGTCCAGGCCGATGCGCTGGTCGCTGCCACCGAGGTGTATCCGGGCTGGGCAACCGACGGAGTCGCGCCAACCGGCCAGGGCGCGGGTCCACTCCTGCCAGCTCGCGACGACGCTGGGCAGAGCGGTCGCGGCCAGTAGCCAACGCGCAGGCGACAGGATCGTCCGCTGGTAGTGCAGTGCGGGCAGGAAGGGCAGGGCGCTGGCGGCGCCCCAGTCGAAGGCGCCGCACTGGGCGGCGAAGGCGGTCGGGGCCTCGGCGAGGAAGCGCACGATGGGCAGGGTGTAGTGCACCTGCTCGACGGCGTTGAGGACGATCGGCTCCACCGGGCGACGCCGGGAGATCGACGTCAGGTACACCCGGTTCGCGTCCGCGGTGACGGCGATGTCGTCGAGGGGTATCCGGTTGGTCGCGTCGTCGTGGTACTTGCCGAGGGTGATGACGTGCGGCAGTACCTGGGGAGCACGCGCCAGATCCTCGGTGGCCGTGTAGACGGTCGCCGCCGCCACCTGGGCGAGCAGGGCGCCGCGAGTCGTGGTCGGCAGGGCCGCGTACTGTCCGGTGATCCGGTCCCGGTCTGGCGGGTCGAGTAGGTCGAGGAATCGGCCGGTGGTGGTGCCTGCGTTGCGGGACACCCCGACGACCTGGAGCCGGAACGTCCCCTGGTCGATCTCCTCGGGAATGCGGGCGTGCACGGTCAGGGTCAGTTCGCTACTGGGTTGGATCGCCGCGACGGGTTCTTCGGCGGCGAGCTCGGAGATCATCGCGTCGTCGAGGACGACTTCGTACTTGCGCCGCAACGTAGCGTCCTGGGCCAGCGCCAGCAGCTTCCGGTCTCGATCGGTCAGGGTCGCAGGCGGAGCGGGTGCGATGCCTCGGTAACCGGCGGGAAAGCCCAGGCCGACGTCGGGGTTGACCGCGTCCCGGACCGGGACCAGCGCGCCGGGTCCGTAGCGTTCCAGGAACCGGCTGTGCCATGCCGCCCAGCCAGTGCGGGGCGCCGGGGCGAGACGCAGGAGAGCTGCCGCTGCTGTCGCAGCCTCCAGGGCCACAGCAGCGGGTAGCCGTAGCTCCAGATCCAGGCGGAGGTCCACCGCGACTGGCGGACCGTCTGTGGGGTGCAGGGCATTCATCGTCGCAGCGAGCCGGGCGCGTCGGGTACCGCTCGCGATAGCCGGAGCAGCGTCGTGCCGTACGGCCTGCTCCCTGAGGGTGTCCAGCTTCCGAAGCAGCCGGCGCGCCGGGGCGAGTGTTTCCTGGTCGTCGGTGCCGGTCAGGGCCTGTGCGACACCGTCGGCTAGGGCAGACAGCGGATCAGTGCACATGGTTCCTGGTCGAAGCGAGGTCAGGAGGAGTTGCTGCGACACCATCTCCGCGAGCAACGTGAAGACTCTGCCCCGGGCGGCCTCGTGGTCCATGGCGAGCTGGCGGGCCAGGTCGCCCAGCCGGATGGGGTCCCTCGCCGCAGCCAGGGCGGCACGGACGGGTCCGCTGGCGCGCACGTGAAGGTGGGTGGGCGGCGCACCGAGACTGCGGCAGGGGCGGTCCTCCAGCACGACCTGGCCGTCCCGGTAGGTCAACAGATTGTTGGCGCGAACCATCAGGCGCGGCAGCAGCGCCGGATCTGCCTCCAGCGTGTCGACCAGCTCGGCCAGCCACTGGGCCCGGGTGCGCGCCACCGGCCGATGGCCGTCACCGATCCGGACCGCAGCGGTCGGTGCCAGCCGGATGGGTGCCACCCCGGCGAAGAGGCCGTACGGGGTGGCCCGCCCGGTGGCTCTCAGCAGGTACCGCATGACCGACAGCACCACCCGACGAGCCGCACGCTCACCCACCTGCGAGCCACCGCAAATGGCGCGGGCACGTTCGGCGAGTTCCGGGCTGGCCTGCTCCAGGGTGGCGGAGAACGCCCGCCCGGCTAGAACCTCCTGCAACCACGGCCGCCACGAGGCGGCACCGGCGCCCTCCCCGGTCAGATCTGGCCACTGGTAGGGGACGGCGTCCGGGGGGCACACCGCTGCGCGCACCACCAGAGCGTCCAGATGCCGGTACATGTGCCCTCCACTGAGTGTGGATCGCCTGACCGTGCGGCGGTCCGCACGGTCAGGCGATCCGGATCCCGGCCTACTTCGGGCAGGAGGTGCAGGCGGACTGGCAGGTCTTGCCGCACCCGTCGTTGGTCATGTAGATGAGCTTGTCGACGCCGGCACCGGACTCGACGAACGTGACGTCCAGCTCCCAATCCGCAGGGTCGAACTCGCTGAGGTTCCCGTCGCTGGTCGGCGGGGTTGTCCTTTGCTGGGTCATGGTTGCCATGACGCCTCCTTCGAGGGTGGTGAACTTTCCGGCACCTCGGTTCGGGGTGCCGGACGAACTGTCAGGGCCAGGTGACCGCGACGACCCCGTGTCGCTTGCGGGCGTACCACCCGTTCGGTGGTGCGCCGGTGCTGGTGGGTAGGTACTCGATGCGCGCGGCGTCGCGCCGACGATGGTCGGCCGCCCAGCGGCGCAGCAGGGTGAGGTACCGGTCGGCGACCGCCTCGGCGCGCGGCCCGTAGGCGTACACCCCGCTCTCCCAGCCGTCGGTTTTCTCGTTCTCGCGTTTGGTGCGGTAGGCGAAGCTGCCGCCCTCGACCAGGACGGCGGTACCGTAGGTCACCGCCGGGGTGAAGACCCCCTGGTCGACGAGGCGCTGACCGGCGTGCAGGAACGGCACCGACGGAGCGCTGGTAACGACGAACAGCTCCAGCTCGTCGGGCAAATCGAAGGCCGCCCCGGACCAGCGCTCGATGCTGGGGGAGTACATGGCCTCGCGCAGGGCGGGAATGTCGAACTCCGGATGCGGGCCGTCGAGCCGCAGGGTCGCCTCGGCGGTGATCGGCACCAACGACTCGCTGTACGTACCGGCGCCCTGCATGGGCACGAAGCCGCCGAGCCGGTAGCTGTGGCTGACCAGTCCCGGTCCGGACCGGTCGAAGGCGATGCAGCGGGACAGGCCGGCGAACCGCAGCGGCACGACGATCCGGCCCCGCCCGGTCAGCTGATCGATCCACGCCGGCGGGATGTCCCAGGCCCCCACCGTGACGATGATCCGGTCGTAGGGGGCACACTCCGGCACGCCGTGTTCCGCGTCGGCCCGCACCGCCCGGACCTGCTCGTAGCCGGCCGTCTGGAGGCAGGTGTGTGCCCGGGCGACGATCTCGGGGTCGATGTCCACCGACGTCACCGAGCCGGTGGGGCCGACCAGCTCCGCGATCAAGGCGGCGTTGTACCCGCCGGAGCCGATCTCCAGCACCCGCATGCCCGGTTCGATCTGCGCCTGCTCGAGCATCACGGCCTGGATGTGCGCCGCGGAGACCGAGCTCAGTGCTGTGCCGTCGGGGTCGGTCTTCGTCACCAGGGGAGTGTTCGAGTCGTACACCACCTCCAACGCCTCGCCGGGGGCGAAGAGATGGCGGGGCACGACCGAGAAGGCAGCGGCAACGGCCTCCGACGTGATCGGGTCCTCGAGCAACTCGGAGACCATCGCCGCGCGCAGTGCTGCGGGGTCCGAGGTGTCCGTCTCGTTCATGGTGGTCATGGGTTATACGCCCTGCCTGTATGGGTTGGTGTTGCTATCGGTTGGTACGGGGTGGTGGCCTTCTTGGCCAGATGGCGAGGAAGGCCACCAAGGGACTGGAGCCTGTCGCCGGTCAGCTACCGGATGCCCTGTATACGATCACTCAAGGTGAGTTCGGGTGGGAATGCCGACCCACGGTCCGACCTCGACACCGACCTGTGCCCCTCCGAACGGATGTTGTGGAGGGACAGTGGGAACAGGGCAGGCTCGGAGCAGAGACGCTCCGGGACCGCCTCTGCTCCGAGCCCACCTACTGAGCTGTGGAAACCTGGCCTGCAGGTTGTGGTGGCCGAGCAGCCAGCGGACCCCCTCACGCTTCAGGAGGTCTTGGGTTCCCGTGCCGAGCTGCCCCCCTTTGGCGGACGCTCGAAGCTGGTGCCCGGTTCCCCTCAAGTCGACCTGGTGAGCTTGCTTCCGGTAGCCGGGTCTCGCACTACTCGATCGATGCGGACCGCGTGTGGGACGATGGCGCGGTGCACCCCAAAGAAGACTGCCTTGTAATTTGGGACGTGGATGGCACGCTGATCCCGGCTGACCTTCGTTGGCTACGCCGCGCAATCGCACGGACCCATGGGCTCGGCGAAGCGGACGTCATATTCCCCGATAAGAAGGTCCATGGCTACACGGACGAGACGATAGCAATCGATTCGGCGATAGCCTCCGGCGTTCCCGCTGCGGAGGCTGAGCTGAGCATCCCGCGATTCCGTCGTGTGCTGGTCGAGGCTCTTCTTGAGGGCCGCCACGAACTTGCACAAGCTCAGCCGCCCTACGAAGGCGCACTAAACAGTATCACCAGACTGAAGAAGCAGGGTTTCGTTCAGACTGTTCTGACCGGAAACCTTCGTCGTGCAGCGGAGGTCAAGTTGCAGACGCTTGGTCTGGCAGCCGACCTGGATCTCAGCATAGGCGGATTCGGTTCCGATGAACGTGATCGCCTCAAATTGCCGGAGGTTGTGGCGCGGCGCTTCGCGATGAAGTATGGCAGGCCCCTCATTCCGGGTAAAACGGTAGTGATTGGCGATGCTCCCAATGATATCGCCTGTGCGAGACATGCCGGCTTTTGGGTGGTAGTGGTTACGCACCGGACCACCAGAGGGGAACTTTCTGTACATGAGCCGGATGCCATTATCGAGAGCCTTCAGCCGGAGCTTCTGGTTGCAGCGATAAGCTCCCTAGTGAGAGAGTGATGGGCTGGGGGAGACCGCCTTCATCTTTGCGTCTAGCTCTCGTACCGGACGTTCGGACTCCCATCGTGACAAATCTTGCCTCACGCGTAGAGCCCGGGAAATGCCACGAAGATTCCCTGCTGACATTAACTGTGGGTAAGAATCACCAAGCACCGCGCAGGATTCTTCGAGCCGGCCCGCAAGTGCATAGGCTCTCGAAAGATCCACGCGTGCTGCGAGCGCGACGTTCACATTGCTGCGATCGTTTGCCAGCTCGACCAAAGTGCCTTCGAGAACTCGGATGGCGGTTGTCGGCGCATCGAGAAGAATGTGACAAGTGCCTTCATACACCTGCAAGCGTGACGAATTCCAGTCACTGTAAAGGCCTGCGCGGTCTTCTGCCGTGATTCCGGCCGCTGCCGTCCTCGCCTTCTCTAGTGCCAATTGAGCCTCTTTCGCCATGCGGAGAGAGGCATATGCCTGGGCCTGTTCGGCAGCGACCCGGGCCTGTGCTGCGAATCCGAGGTGGCTCGACGCCGCCTCGGCCTCGTGGAGCAGCCGGAGGCCGATCATGACGTCTCCGTCGAATTGGATCAGCGTAGCCGCTCCTGAATGTAGGTTGCTCTCGAAGATTCGGGCGGTGGCGCCCAGTTTTGCGTCTCCCAGACTATCGCCGAGGTTTCGAGCGTAGGCGCAATGAGCTAAAGCCATAGTGTGATTGCCCTGGGCGCTCCAGAGGCGGCTAGCGACGATCGAAGCCTCGCCGAGCATGGCGCCGATGTCGGCGCGCAAGGGATTCGAGGCAGCCTTTCGAAATAGGGTAGAAAGGCTGTCTCGGTGGGCCTCGACTATGCTTAATAGTGCATCGGGTGCTACTGCCTGCCGTTGCTGGGCCAACATGTTTGTGATACGTGAAAAACTGCTCCAGTCGCCGCTCCCGATATCTTCGAAGCTGCTTTCAATCGGAGTTGGTGGTGGAAGTGGCTGCCGCCTCGTTGATGAGATCGTCGGGTTGCGGAGGGATGAAGTCTGACTTCTGATGATCTGGGCGGTCGTGCCGCGATCCGACGGTCGGGGCTTCTGCAACCCAAGCTCATGATCCGCGGAAACGCCGGTGACTCGCCTCAACGCTGCCCGCCGCTCATTACTCGCCCACCGATGCTCGCCACGCTCGAGCTTCCCGATCCAGCGGGAGTCAACGTAGTAGCTGCCGAGGTTGCGGTCGGGATAAAGATTATCGAGTTCGGCATTGACAGCGTCGGCCATCTCACTGCGGGACATCGAACGCCCGGAGTGGTAGGGGGACCGGAGGCGACCGCGGGCAATGATGAGCAGCTCATTCGGTTGCTGATTCGCCTCGGTCTCTGGATGACGCGGCATCAGCCCTCCTTCGAGATCCGTTCCGATGGCCAGCTGCCGTTAGGTAGCTGGATCAAGGGAAATCTGGTGGGGTCGAGTGGAACCCGCTAGAGCGACATGCTCTAATGAATATAGTCCAAGCCGCCGGGCTGAACCACAGGACCTTGCCGCAAGAGTCTTTCGTGTCGCGTACGCCGAGTACGGCATTTCCCTGAGCGGCTCCGACCTCGATGCAGTTGCCTTCGGCGTCGCTCCGAGTGGACTTTTTCCAACTGACTTTTCCGTGCTCTGTCATGTCTTTCCTTGAACGGGATCGAGAAATTGCGCCGCATCGGTGAGTAATTCGATGCTGGGTCCGGGTGGTAAGGCGGCGGATTTGAGCCGGCTGTGCAACTCGCGGTACGGCTCAGTTTCTCGTCGCTCGACGAGTATTAGATCGGTGGTAAGGGTGTCGACAGCTACTGCGATTGTTGGGTATTTGTCGGAGTACCGGTAGATCGAATAGGCCGACCGAGGGGCGCTTTGGCTCTTGATCGTGGCGTCGATAGGAAGCACTCGCACCGTCACAGCTGGATGTGACTCGCCTACAGTAACGATATGGCGCAGTTGTGCTGCCATAATCGCTGGCTCGGCAGCGCGGCGACGCACGGCGAGTTCGTCGAGGATGACCTCGTATCGTGGGCCATCCGATGCCAACAGGAGCTCTTGGCGGCGGGCACGGGCAGCAACTACCGCAGCGGGGTCCAAGTCGGAGGGCAGGCGGGCAGGATCGCTGCGTGTGCGCGCCGCCACGAACTCGGGTATCTGCAAAAGCCCGGGCACCAGTGCCAAGGCGTATTCGCTTATTGCCGCGGTGCCACTTTCGAGATCTGCGTAGCGTGCCTGCCGATGGCCCATTGCTGCTGCGTCGGTATCCCACCATCCGACGGTCCATCCATCGACGGCTGCGGAAATGATCTCCTCCCTGCGGCGTGAACCAACCTGCAGGTGATCACAAATAGCTACGACAAGGTCGATATCAGGGCCACGCTGGGCGTTTTCCAGCATGCTGATGTGCCTCCGAGGAAATCCGACACCGCGCGCGAGATCGGCACTCGATCGTTCGTACTCACGGCGGAGAACACGAATCTCCCGAGCCAGCCAGTGGCGGCGCACGTAAGGACTGGGGACGGCCACTCTCAACCTCCCACGATATGGCGTCGCCAGCAAGAGTCTGCTCCTGCCAGTTGACCGCGTACTCAAATTCGGTAAGCCAGACATCTCACACCCAGCAAGGGATTGAGCGTGAGCACATACGGGCAGCGAGTGTAGCTCTCGCACCCGGATCCTGCCCGAGGCGAGCCGACTGCTGGAACGGCATATCAGCAGGTCAAGGTCGGGTCGGACCTCTAGTAAGGACGACAGATCCGACATGAGATCGGTCCCCCGAGAACCTGTCAGTCGGTCGGGGTTTGCAGTCGGACCGGAAGTCGGCATTCCCGGCAGGGGGTCCTCGCGTAATTGTTACATCGACCGACTTGTGGGGTGGATTTCATCGGTTTCAGGTGCCTCCTCTGGCTATCGGAGCTTTAAATAACGAGCCGGCCAGGTCGGCTGGGGTCTCCAACCGGGGTGGCGAAGACAGGGCCGATCCAGGCCCTGGTAGCCGTCGATTAATCAAATGGCAAAGCTGCTGGGAGGTGCTTATGCGATTGCGTTTCGCAACGTACAACATGCTCGACCTGACGTTGAGCGCGAACAGTGTTCAGGAGGCCGACCGGCAGCGGCGTGTTGTCGAGACGATCAGGGCGATCGACCCGGATGTGATTGCGGTGCAGGAGGTGAAGTGTGCGCCGGGTCGGGTTGATCGTTTGGTGGCCGAGTTGGGGGAGCGGACCGGTCTGACCAGTGTGGTGCGGCAGGTCGATGGTCGGGACGTGCACGCGGTGGCGGTGGGCGACAACACGGTGCATGTGGCGTTGCTGTGGCGCGACGGTCTCATTCCCTTGCCGGCGTCGTTTCGGGCGTTCAGTCCGGCGGTGCATCACCACGGTGGGTGGCGGGGTGTGGGGTACGGGTCGTTGGTTCGTGTGGCTTTCCAGATGGGGGGTCGTCCGTTGATGTTTGCGTCGTATCACGCGCCGGCGTTCGGTCGGCATCGGCGGATCGATCAGGCCGAGGTCGCGTTGGCTGCGGTGACCGGGCCGAACGCGGCGGTGTTGGTCGGCTCCGACTTCAACTCCGTCGGTGCCGCTCGCGTGGGCGGGGAGTCTTACGACCGGGATCCGTATACGGGTCAGCCGTGGTGGCCGGATCTGGTGCATCAGTGTCGGGAGGTCACGCATCCGGGGACGAGTCATCGGGCGGATCGGCGTCCGGCAGAGGTGTGGGAGGCGGGTGGTCTGCACGACGTCGCGGCTGCTGTTCGCGCTCCGTGGGTGGCGACGACGGGTCATTGGCCGTCGTGTCCGTACAGCGTGCGGGGGATCCGTCGGCGGATCGACATGATCCACGCGACCAGGACGGTGTTGCAGGCGGTGCGGGGTGTCGCGGTGGTCGACAACGAGGTGTCGAGGGCGGCGAGTGATCACCTGCCGGTGGTGGCGGAGGTCGACCTGCGGGCGTTGCCGATGGCCCAGGGTGCGGTTGCGGGCCGGTGAGCAGGGTCGACGAGAGCGCTCACCGGCTGGATCGGTTCGATGCCGCCCGCCGGACCCTGCGGGCGCACGGTCACGACCGATCCTGCCCCGGATGCCGTGACCAGGTCTGTGAGCAGTGGCGGTGGGCGGTGCAGGAGTTGGCCCTTCATCCGGGCGGGCGGCTCCTCCTGGACGAACTACGAATCCCCTACCCGTGTGTTCCGAGTGAGAGAGGACCGGCACGGTGACACACCACCCGGCCGTTGGTGAGCGACACGAGCCCCGGCACCTGTGCTCCACGTTGATGTCACCGCAAACCGTGGTCGGTACGGCGGCGGTGTCGCGGTTGGCGGACGACTTCTTCTTCATCGCTCACACCGACTACGGGCGGCCCCGCCTGTTCGGATCCGCCCTGTCCCATGGCCTGGCCGCGGCGTTGCTGATCGAGTTGCACTCGATCGATCGGATCACGGTCGCCGGTGGTCGGGTGCGGGTGCGCGACACGACGGCACCCCAGGACGCCCTGCTGCACACGGTGCTGGAGCGGCTGTCCGCCGAGCCCGGGTACAGCGTTCGGGAGTGGTTGTACTACCTGGCCGACACCGCCTACGAGCGGGTGGCCGAGCGGATGCGGTATGCCGGGATGTTGACCACGCAGGTGCACCGCCGATGGTGGCGTACCCACACGGTCCACCGGCCGACCGACATCAACCAGGCGGCGTGGCCGTTCGCCCGTCTGTCGCAGCACCTCCGCCAGGGCCGTCCTCTGAGCGGGGCGGACCGTCCGCTTGCCGGGTTGGTCGTGCACACCCAGATGAGCAGCACACTCCTCGACGGCGCAGGCCCGGCCGCGTACGACCGGCTCCGCGCGGCCGCCACCGGCGTGGCGCCGCCGGTGCGGGACCTGCTCGCCGACCTCGACGCCGTGGTCGGCAACGCGGTCCTGTCCCACCGCACCACCTGACCTGGGCCAGATCACCTGACCGGTCCGCACCACCTTTAACGGCCTTCACCACCCCAACGGCCGACCTCGTGGCCGGGCCGTCCCCTCCTTCTCCTTCTTGTGGAAGTGGCATTGTCATGACTCGTTCGGCATCATCAGGAACCGTCTCGGCTGCTCTGGCGCGGGGCCGTCTCGGTACCGCGCACGTGGTGTTCTTTGTGGTCGCCGCGGCCGCTCCGTTGACCGTGGTGGCCGGTGGGGCGACTACCGGGTACGCGGTCACCGGGGTGACCGGTATTCCGGTGGCGTATCTGGTCGTCGCCGCCGTTCTCGGGCTGTTCGCGGTCGGCTATGTGGCCATGTCTCGCCACGTCGTGAACGCCGGGGCGTTCTACACCTACATCCGCCACGGCCTCGGCCGTCCTGCCGGCGTCGCTGCCGCAGCCGTCGCCCTGGTCGCGTACAACGCGATGCAGATCGGCCTGTACGGCGGCTTCGGCGCCGTCACCGCCGACTACCTCAACAGCCGCTACGGGGCTGGTGTCGCGTGGTGGGTGTGCGCCCTCGCCGCGTGGGCGGCCGTCGCGGTCCTCGGCCTGCTGCGCATCGACCTCAACGGCCGGATCCTCGCCGCCGTCCTCATCGCCGAGTGCGCCGTGGTCGTGGTCTTCGACGCGGTGATGATCACCCACCCCGCCCCGCCCGGGGTCACCCTCGACACCCTGCACCCCGGCCTGGTGGTCAGCGCCGGCATCGGCGCCGCCCTGGTCACCGCGATCACCGGCTTCGTCGGCTTCGAAGGCACCACCGTGTTCTCCGAGGAGACCCGGGACCCGAGACGCACCATCGCCCGCGCGACGTTCATCGCCGTCGGGCTGACCGGTCTGCTCTACGCCGGGTCGGCGTGGGCGATGTCCGTGGCCACCGGCCCGCACCGCATCGTCGACGCCGCCCGCACCGACGGCACCGAACTGATCTTCACCCTCACCGCCCCCCACCTCCCCGACACCCTCATCACCCTGGCCCGGCTGCTGTTCATCACCAGCCTCTTCGCCGCACTCCTGTCCTTCCACCACACCGTCGCCCGGTACCTGTTCGCCCTCGGCCGAGAGCAGGTTCTGCCCGCCGTTCTGGGACGTACCAGCCGCCGCACCGGCGCACCGAAGACCGGCTCCCTGGTCCAGAGCGCCCTCGCCGTGCTGGTCCTGGCCGTCTACGCGGCCACTGGGGCGGATCCGGTCGTGCACCTGTTCTTCTGGATCACCGTCACCGGCGGCCTCGGCGTCCTCATCCTCATGACCGCCACCTCCCTCGCCGTGGCCGGGTTCTTCCACCGCCAAACCCCGGCCATCCGACAGATCGAAGGAACCTGGCGCACCCGCCTCGCACCGCTCCTGGCCGCCGTCGCCCTGGCCGCGATCCTCACCGCCACCCTCACCGAGTTCGCCACCCTCCTCGGCGTCGACCCCACCTCACCACTGCGGTGGATGTTCCCCGCCACCTACGCCGTCGCCGCCGCCATCGGTACGGCCTGGGCCCACGTCCTGCGCCGCACCCGCCCCGACGTGTACGCCGCGATCGGGCTCGGCGCCGACAGTGTCACCGCCGGCACACGGACCACCGCCTCCACCCACCACCAGCACGTGTGAGGACCCCACCATGACCGACACCGTGACCGTGCGCCGGGCGACACCCGACGACACCGACACCCTCATCCCCGTCCTCGCCGCCGCGTTCCACGCCGGTCCGGTCGCCGACTGGCTCATCCCCGACCCGGTCGAACGCGCCATCATCTACCGCGCCTACTTCACCGCCGTCCTACGCCACGCACTGACGCACGGGCACGTCGACACGACCAGGGACCGCACCGGCGTCGCGATCTGGTACCCCCGCCCCCAACCGCCACCACCACCCGACCCCGACCACCTGGCGGCGCTGGGCGAGGCCACCGGAGCCTATGCGCCGGTATTCGCCCTCCTCGACGCCCTTCTCGACACCAGCCACCCGGTTGAACCGCACCACCACCTCGCCTACCTCGCCGTCCACCCCGACCGCCAACGCCGGGGCATCGGCGCAGCGCTCCTCGACGGCTACCACCGACGCCTCGACACCAAGGGCCTTCCCGCCTACCTGGAAGCCACCAACCTCCGCAACCGTGCCCTCTACCACCGGCTCGGCTACCGAACCGGAACCCCCATCCACATCACCGACGGCCCCACCATCTGGCGCATGTGGCGACCCGGCAAAAACGTCCTCCCCACCGGCTTCCTGAACACAGCCACGCCCCTCGACTGCTCACTCACCGACGGTCTACCGACGTAAGTCACGGTCGACCACCGCAGCCACAACGCGGACGCCACCGCCCAGGCCGGTATCCCGGTCGAGACGCCGACGGTTCGTACGCACCCGTCGGGTCGTTCCCGGGCTGAGGCGGCCCCACCCCGCTGACCCGCTCGCGCCGCCTCCAACCCAGCGCTCACGAAGCCCGGCTGACCCCTGCCTGCCGTCACACGAAACCCGAACCCCGGAAAGAGGCACCTCTTGTCCACCCCTGCGTCGATCACCGCACCCAACCCCGACCCGAACACCACAGCGCGGTCAACGGGCGACCTTCCCTACCACCGGCTGTCGGCATCCTCGACCAACCAGCGGACGTTCCTGGCCGCACTGACGGCACTCGCCGCAGTGCAGCTCACCATCCTCGCCTCACAAGCCGCAGCCCACCTGCTCCCACCACTTCCCGTACTCGGCCCGTTCACCCCCATGGCCTGGAGCATCATCGGCGTCGCCGCCGCGCTCCCGATCACCCTCCTCGCCGTACGACTGATCGAACAACGCCCCACCGGAACACTCAGCAGCGTGGCGGGCCGCATACGGCGGCGCTGGCTGACGATCTGCCTCCTCACCGCTGCACCGATCGTGGTCACCGGCACCGTCACAGGACTCCTACTCATCACTCTCACCGACACCGAACCCCGCACCACTGCCAGTACGCCGCCACAGTGGGCGGGCCTCGCACCGTTCCTCACCACCGTCACCACCATGCTCGTCTTCGTGGTGGCCCAAGCCGCCGCCGAGGAATACATCAGCCGCGGCGTACTCCTCCAAGCCGTCGGCCGACTCCTCGGCACACCCTGGTCAGCCATCGCCGTTCAGGCAGCGGTCTTCACCGCCCTCCACGGCACGGGCACCCCATGGGGCACCCTCGCCCTGATCACGATCGGCTCGACCCTCGGGTGGATCACCATCCGCACCGGCGGCCTCGAAGCCGCCATCGCCATCCACCTGACCGTCAACCTGCCCCCCTTCCTGGCATCCGCCGCGTTCCCCCACCTCGCCGACCCCACAGCGAACACCGCAGATACCACCTGGCAAGCCGCCGCCACCCAGGCAACCACCGTCCTCATCTACGCCGCCACCATCCACGGCCTCGCCGCTACCCGTCCCATCGCCGCCCTACTCACCCCCCGGAAGCCGCGTTGACCAGCCCACCCCACACCACGACCGTGCAAACCGACCGCCGGCAGCGAGACCAGGTACCCGAGCCCGCGCCCATCCCGCGCACCCGTCTGCCGCAGCGAACCGGACATCCTGTTCCGCCTCCACCTCACCCGATGGCTGATCGCCCTGGCCCTCATCCTCCTGATGGCGTCCATCGTCGTCCGATGAGCACCGACTACGTTCCCAGAGTCGACGGCTCGGTCCGTTCTGCGGGGAAGCCCGTGGCCGTCACTGTCGGTGTGAGAGTGAGGCCCGATGTGAACGTAATCGAAAGGCCGTTCGGCGAGGTCGAGGCAGCATCCCGCTATCAGGGGACACCTGCTCCGCAGCGCACGGCACCGCTGCCGTCGGCACCGGGTGTGAGTTAACGTGAGGCCACAATGTTGGCCCTACCCAAGCTTGAGGTGCGACCTGATGGTGAGATCCGCCTTCGCTGCCACCGGTGGCGGTGGCCGTAGTGAGCGTAGAGGTGACTGAAATGGCCGATTCCGGTGCAGATGCTCAGCCTCTGTCGGTCAAGCTGCGGCAGCTGCTCGACGAGCGGAGGAAGCCGGACGGCAGGCGGTACACCCTTGATGAGCTGTCCGCAGCCACCGGTCTGTCCCCGAGTTACCTGAAGTACCTGTTGAGCGGGCAGCGAGACAATCCCTCGAAGAATGCGCTCCAGCTGCTGGCCACCTTCTTCTCGGTCGACCCGAGCTACTTCTTCGACGTGACGGGCGATCCGGATCTGGATCGCATCACCATGTTGGCGAGGAATCTTCCCCCGGGAGCGCCGCGAGCCCACCTCCGGGCGATCGTCGAACAGGTGATCCTCTTCGACAGGGCAGCGGAGGGGCGAGGAGACGATTCGGAGCCCGGCGCATTGAACCGCCCGGAGTGACACCCGGCGGTTGTCAGACCAGGTTCAGCGTCACTGCATAGGTGACAGCACCGATGGGGGCACCGGCCACCGCGCCGACGACGACCTGCGCGGTGGTGTGGTCGCCGAGCCGAACCCGGGACCAGCACACGGCCGCCACCACGATCCAGGCCGGCAGCATGGGTGCGCCGACGATGCCCGTCAGTACGGCCGCCGAGCCGGCCGACACTGCGGCATGGCCGCTGGCCTTCCAGACGAGGTTCATCAGGGTCACCGCACCGAGAACCGTGAACATCACCGCGACCATTGCCACCACCGCAGGTGGAGCCTGCAACCAGGTCAGCACGCCGACACCCACGAGGACCGACGCCAGGGCGACGGTGAACGGGAGACGCCGCTGCTCGCGTACGCCGACGTGATGGTCTGAGAGGCGGCCCAGGCGGACGCCGGTCCAGATGACCCCGTACGGGACGAGCGCGGTGAACACGAGTGCGATTCCACCCCAGAGGAGAGTCTCACCGACGGTGCCGGTCGTCACCGCGGCCACGGCGAGGGGTGTCACGGCCGCGAGCACGGCGGGAGCAAGAGCCTCAGTCAGTACGCGGGCGACCCGGTCGAGGCCGTCGCGAGTGGTCGGTGGGACGCTCGGTGAGAGCAGGTCCGTTTCGACAGGGTTTGACATGTTTTTCCCTTTGCGTGGAGTGAAACTTCCACGACTATGAGCGCCTGGGCCGTGTGGCGGTAGTGATCTATCGCTATGCTCGCCGATAGGCCACTATTGTGGCTCCGATTGGTCGTCGCTGGTTCCTGGTAGGTCGGGGGGAGGGGCTGAATGGCGGACAGGGTTCGGAGGTCAGCTTCGAGGAGGAACATGACGCGGGGTCAATGGCGTCGGCACCAGCGTCATGCGGAGACACTACTGCGACGCCTCGATGTCCAGATACCTGCGCCCCTGACGATCACGGGCCTGGTCGCCGCCCTCGAACGTCGCCGTGGTCGGCCGATCAACATGATGGCCATGACCTCGGCGGCCACCGTGCCCTGCGGGCTCTGGCTCGCCACCGAGCACCGTGACTACGTCCTCTACAGTGCTCGATCGTCTGCGCTGGTACAGGTGCAGACCGTGTTGCACGAGTTGATGCACATCGCCCTCGGGCATGTCGGCGCCGAGTTCGTGAACACCGCCGACGGACTGCTCGACGACTGTGACTTCACCCCGGTCACCACCGCTCTGGCCCGTTCGGCGCCGCTCGCTCGGACGCCCGCGACCTACGAGGAACAGCAAGAGCTGGATGCGGAGGTCCTTGCCACCTATCTCGGTGCCCGCCTCGACAGCCGGCGCGACGTGATCGACGTGAAAGAGCTCGAAAGCGAGACCGCAGCGGTGATGCAACGAATCGCTGCTGCCTTAACCGAGTAGCGGAGGCCGTTCGCAGTGGGACACATCATCGCCGCACTCGTGGCCACGGTGGCGCTCGTAATTCGCCTCGCCTCCCTGCGCCGCAACCCGAGAGACCCGAAGGCGTGGGCGGCGGCCGGCATCTGCCTGGGCTTCGGGTTGGCTGTCATCATCGGGTGGGAGCCGGTCTACCGCGCGATCGACCACGTCTCCACCGTCTCGAACCTGGCGAAGATCCTGGAGAACGGATCCGCTCTCCTGGCGGGCTTCGCCGTGCAGGCTCTGTTCCTGTATCTGGGGGATCCGGAACGGGCCGGGGGCCGCGTCCGGTGGCGGGTGACGTACCTGGTCGCCGTGCTGGTGGTCATGGTGGCGTCGTTCTGGGCAGCGGATGTCCGGGTGTCCGAGCCGGCAGACTTCACCGCCCGGTACGCGGATCTCCCGGAGATCGGCGTCTACATGCTCGCGTACCTGTCGTACCTTGCGGTCGCTGTATCCGACATCCTGCGAATGTCGATCCGGTACGCGCGGTACACGAGTGCGAGGCTGCGGATCAGCATGCGGCTGCTGAGCGTGGGGGCAGCATTCGGCGGTGGGTACGTACTGCACAAGGTCCTGTTCATCGGGCTTCGTCTGGCCGGAGCCGACCCGCCGTGGTCGGAACCGACCGGCTCGCAGACGCTGATCACCATCTCGGTGTGCCTCATCTGCTCCAGTCTGGTCCTGTCGTCGGCCTGGAAGGCGACGGACAACCTGATCACCTGGCCCCGCCGCAGCCGCGCCTTCCGCGACCTGCATCCGCTGTGGTTCACGCTCTACCAAGCTGACCCGTCGATCGCCCTCGCGCCGCCACACCGTCCCGATCAGCCGAGGCGGGCGTGGTTTGGCGTCCGGAATCGGTTGTACAGGCGCTGTGTCGAGATCGGAGACGGCTTACTGGCGTTGGGAGATCTCGACCAGCAGGTCATCGAGCGGACCCGACGCCTTGCGGCGGACCAGGGCTGGGAGGCGGACCGAGCCCAGGCGGCGGGCGAGGCGGCAGCCGTGTTGGTGGCGATCAGACGACGCAAGCAGGGAGTGGTCGACGATGCGACCCGTGCTCCACGCCTCGAAGCGGCAGCAGAGTTCGAGGACCGCGCTGACCTCGATGCCGACGCCCAACGCCTCAGATTGATCTCCATCGCGCTGCCCACAGACGTGGTTCAGAGCGCGGCTCCCGAATCGGAGCCGTCCGCGTGAACGCGGGTGCCGCCCCTCCCTGCTGTCGGAGTTCTCGTGACGGCGAAAACGTGGCGGCGGAGATCCGCGACGAGGGCAGAGACGGGAAGGACGGTTCGTGACCACTGAGGGCAACCCGCCGAACCGCACCGTGTTGGTGTTGTCGGCGGTCGGGCCGATCGTCGAGTTGCCGGTGACCGCCCTGGCGGTTGGATCGTTCCCGGAGGTCGCGCAGGACGCCGCTTTCGGATCCTCCGGCTCGCAGGTGGCCATGGCCGTCGCGCTGGTGGCGGTGATCGTGGCGGTAGCGACGATGTGGGCCGGCAGCCGGGTGGGGGTCGGCACCCGTATGGCGGTGGGTGTCACCTCGTGGATCGCGGCAGGGCTGGTGGCCACCCTGGCCGTGGGGTTCCTCGTCGGAGCGCGCTGGGTGGTTCTCGCGGTCCTGCTGGCGCACAGCACCGTTGCGCTGGGTGTTCTCGGCGGACTGGCCGTACGGCCGGCGACCCGTCCCGCTGACGGCAGTGAGAGGGCAGTGAGCGGATGAACGACGAGATCATCGACAAGCTCCGTCGACTCCACCAGCACACTACGGAACTGACTGCCTTGCTGGCCGCCGTGCAGTCGAAGTCTCCACCGCAGCAGGCGGTGGGCACGGACGCGCGCGGATCGGTCCAGGTGGCAATCGGAGCTGACGGGCTTCCCACTGTCATCGAGGTGGCGGGGGACTGGCAGCGCCGCGTGGAGCCACAGGATCTGGGTCGGAGCGTCCGGGCCGCGTACGAAGACGCTGTTGCGGCGGGGCAGCGGGCCTGGGCTGCGGGTTTCGACGATGACGCCTGGGCAGCCGAGGTGAATCGGGTCAGGTCCCGCGATCGGGACCGGCCCGACGGCGCAGAGCTGGTACCGGTGCTCGGGCCGGGACGGGAACCGCTCGCTCTGAACGAGGAACTCCTGAAGGCCCTTCACGCTGCCCGGACCTCGAGCAATACCTCACCACAACCCGCCGCAGGCTCGAACTGGGGCCGCACGGTCAGTATCTCCCTGACACCACAGGGTCTGGACGGCTGCGAGATCGAAGCGCGGTGGGTGGTAGGTCAGCCTGTTCGCGCAGTCAACGGCGGATTGGCCGAGGCACTTCGAGAAGCTCGTGCGGTCCTGCAGGATCGGGTGGCCCACCAGCAGGCTGAGGCCGAAAACCTGGCGACTCTCGCCCAGGACGCTCTCGCGACGCTGGCACGTCTGACCAGCAAGGAAGTGCAATCCGAGGTACGCCGGTGAAGCCGCCGAACCGAGATCAGGTCACTGTCGCCACCAACACGCTTCGACACGAGGCCACCGAATGGGACCGGCAGAGCGAAGCCGTCGGCGGAATCAGTAGGAAGGTCGCCGGTCTGGGCCTGAATCGGATCGAAGCCGGGCTGTTCCAGCTCATCGTGTCTCCGTACAACGACGTCGTCGACCAGGTCAGCGGGCGGTGCGACGAGGGCTGCAAGGAGTTGGCCGAGGTGGGGCGGACGCTGCGGTTCGTCGCGGACACCTACGACGAGGAAGACCGCACCAACGCCCACCGACTCAACAACCTCTACTGACGGGGGCTAGCCAGTGGACTTCAACAAGGCGCAGTACGAGGCCCTGATAGCCGACATCAGGGCGGGTTTGACCGACTTCGACCGGCAACTCGGCGTACTCTCGGCTGCCTCGATCGCTGCCGCAGGCCGCTGGTACATGCCCGCCCACGTCTCCGAGGCCGTCCTGACGATGGGTCGGGAGAGCGTCGACGCCGGGAAGCGGATCAAAGACCTGTACCTGGATCTGTTGCAGAGCGAGCTCGCGCCGATCTTCATGTTCGTCGACGCCTGGAACTGGATGGACGTACGGGGCGCCGCCACCGGGGTCGCCAGCGCGCTCACCACCCAGCACCTGGTGGTCGACGACTCCGACTGGTCAGGCAAAGCCCGAGACGCCTACGTCGGCAGCGTGGAAGGGCACTCCAAGGCCGCTGCCCAGATCGGATCGATCGCCTCGAGTACCGCCGTTCACCTGCTGGCCTGCGCCGCCGCCGGAGCGGCCTTCTACGCGACCCTCGCCGTCGTGCTGGCCAAGCTGATCGCCGCAACGGCACTGGCGATCGCAGCCCTCGGGTCAGCGGTCTTCTCCTGGGCCGGAGTGGCGCTGATCCTCGGCGAGGCCGGCTACAGCACCCTGGTCATCGGAACGGCCATCGGCACGTTGACCGCGTTCCTGGCAGCCCAGGCGACCGCTATGGTCAGCCTCCACGGCGAGGCGGTGGACTCGTCGTCGTTCCCCGGAGGACGATGGCCGCGCGCGAACTCCTCGACCTTCAGCGACGCGACTGTGACCGACGGAGACGCTGACTGGTCCCTGGCACCGAAGTAGTCACACGCGAGGGATCCTGTGGGGAACAGCGGTCTGCTGCTTGTGGCAGGCGATCGAGGTGAACACGGGCTACCGGCCGTCCTCCCACCGTGCTGCCTCCCACGCCTGCTCGAACTCCGCACGGTCGATCTCCTGGTTGGGCAGATGGGAGTCGAGGAGGTCCACGAGCGGCGGATTCAGGGGCCAGTCCTCGGCATCCGTTCTGACCGCGACTCCGTCCGTCACCTCCACCTGTCGGGTACGGCGGCCATCGGCGCCGACCTCCAGCAGGTACGTCGCCGGGTCGTCATCGTCCGGCATCCGACGCAGGTACAGCACCTCCCTGTCGGCGAGCGCACCGAAACCGGGCAGGCGCTTCTGCCTGTCTCGCACGGCACGGAGCTCGTCCAGCCCCGCAGGAAGTGTCTGCGCATCAGCGTGGACCTCGTCGAGAGTCCACCCTTCGGCTCGGGCGACCGCCGCAGGGTCGTCGACAACTTCGACTTCGGCGAAGGTCTCCCGCACCTCGCGGACCGACCGGGCGTGAATCCACCACCACAGTCCGCCCATGCCGTGGTCGTGAAGGACGAGATACCGCCGCGTCGACATGCGTCGAGCATGCCAGGCCCGTGACCGCCCTCAGCGCCGGGAAGGCCCCGGCTGTACGACCAGCCGGCCAGTGGTCGTCGAGGTCGTACAGCCGGCGTGGAGAAGCGGCCAGGTGTGGTCGCAACCGTGGACGGACGTTCTGCCCCCGTGTCGAATTGGTGATCGTCAGCCCCGAAGACCCGACACGAGGGGAGGGCTGACGTCTGCGTGTCGACGGTCCACCGTCGTTCTTCTCGTTCTGCTGGAGGTCATGTGTCCACGACGGAGCTTGCCCCTGTTCTGCCCGGTGAAGGCGCCACCGACTATGCCCGCTACATGCGTACCGATGAGTTGTTGTCCCTGCAGAAGGGGGCGGGGGAGTGGGTGCATCCGGACGAGCCGCTGTTCCAGATCGTGCACCAGAGCACCGAGTTGTGGTTGAAGCTGACGTGTCTGCACCTGTCCAGGGCGCTGGACCACATCGAGGGCGGAGATCCGGTGCTGGCGGAGCCGTTGGTGCAGCGTGCGGCCGACGCCGTGCGGCTTGTCACCGACCAGCTGCGCAGTCTTCGTCAGGTGTCCCCGGCGCAGTTCGCGGTCATCCGGACCGTGCTCGGTAACGGGTCGGGGTTCGAGTCCCCCGGATGGCGGCAGGTCCGTGCTCTGACCGGCGACCTGGACGTCGCCTTCGGCCGGGTGCTCGCTGCCGACGGGGTCACGGCGGTGAAGGTGTACCAAGGTTGTCCGACCGCTCCGCTGTACCGGCTGGCCGAGGCGTTGGTGGAGCTCGACGAGCGGATCGCCCTGTGGCGTACCGAGCACTACAGCATCGCTGTCCGGATCATCGGTCACGGTGTCCTCGGGACGGGCAGGACACCCGTGGACAGTCTGGCGCGTCTCATCACTCACCGGTGCTTCCCGCAGCTGTGGCAGGCCCGTACCGAGATCACCGAGACCGGCCCCGCCGGGCAGCCGGCGGGGGAGGGGCTGCGGTGACGGCGCCGACCTTCCGCCCGGCGACGGTGCGGCAACGCCTCACCGGACCGGTCGAGGGCAGCACCCACCTGGCCGCCTGCAGCGTCGCCCCGCGCACCCGAGACATGGACGACGCGGTGGCGACGATGCTCGACGACCTGTCCCGGCCCGGGTTCTGGGAGGCGTGCGAGCAACAGATGATCACAGCCCGCCGCCTCTTCGCCGGTCTCGTCGGCGCCGACGTGGACCAGGTCGCCATCCTGCCCAACGCCGGTGTCGCCGCCCACCAGGCGGTCGCAGGCAGGCGGTGGCGGCGCCGCCGTGACCTGCTGACCACCACCGCCGAGTTCCCGGGGATCGCGCACGTGTGGCAGGCGCAGTCCGGGGCCACCGTCCGCTGGTGCGGCACCACGGCCGGGCGGGTCCACGAAGGCGACTACCTGCGCTCGTTGACGACCCACACCGGGTTCGTGTCCGTCCCGGCCGTCACGTATCGCGACGGCGCGCGCCTGGACGTACGCCGGATCGTCGACGCCGCCCACGCCGTCGGCGCTGTGGTCTTCGTCGACGCCTACCAGGCGGCCGGGGTGATGCCGCTGCGGGTCGACGCCCTGCGCTGCGACTACCTCGTCGCCGGGACCGGAAAGTACCTTCTCGGGCTCCCCGGTCTCGCGTTCCTCTACGTCCGCGACCCGGACGGTCCCGCACCGACCCTGACCGGCTGGCTGGGCCGCACCGACCCGCACGCCTTCCGCACCGTCGGTCTGGACACCCCCGCGCAGGCCCGACGGTACGAGACGGGAACGCCTGCGGTGGCCGCCCTCTACACCGCCGCCGCCGGCCTGGCCCGGATCCAAACCCTGGACCTGACCCAGGTACGTCGCCACACCCAACGCCTCGTCGCGACCGCCGCGATGCGCCTCGCCGGACAGGGCGAGACCGTACGCGTGCACCCGTCGGACGCCCAGGGCGCGCACCTCGCCGTCGTCGACCCGTACGCCGAGGACATCGCCCGATGGTTGGCCGGACGCACCATCGTCACCGCCCCTCGTGGGGAGGTTCTCCGGCTCGCCACCCACGCCTACACCACGGACGACGACATCGACGCGGCCTGTGAAGCGATCGCCTCCTACCGCCACCACACCGGGACGCGGGGAGGACATCGGTGACCAGACCGCAGGCGTTGCCCCGATGGTTGGCGCAGCACCGGCCCACCGCCGGGACGTTCCCCTACGACGAGGTCGTCGACGCCTACCAGCGCCACGGCAAGCACCACGTACCGGCAGAGTGGATCACGCTGCTGCGTGCCACGCGTGAGAGACTGCCGCAGCTCGGCGACGCCCGGCAGCTCCCCGCCTTCCTCAACAGCGTGTTGGACAAGGCCGACGGCCGGTACGACTACCGCACCTACCTGGCCCTCGATCTGCTACCTATGCCCGACCCCGACGACGAATCCGCGACCGCCGGCCGGATGCTGGCCCGACGGGACCGGCTGCACGCACTTCTCCTGACGGACCTCATCAGGTTCGAGATGTTCGCCGCCGATACAGCCGCCGCGCCGCTGCCCCACCTCCGGCCGGGGCGGGACCTGGTGGTCAAACGGCTGCGTCACACGGTTCGCGCGGCGATGCCGGCACTACGCCGCCTCAGGATCCTCGACGACCCCGCCGCCGGGGACCCGGTGGCAGCGGCCCGGCACACCGTCGCCGCCGCCGACCTGGATCTCACAGCCGCCGACCGGCTCACCCTCCGCGCGACGATGCTTCCCGTCTCTACCGTCCACGACGAGTGGATGTTCATCCGTGTCCTGCAGACATTCGAGGTGACCTTCGCCCTGCTGGCCTTCGACCTCAACGCCGTCATCGCGGCGATCACCGCCGGGCGGATGTCGGCGGCGGGTAGGCGACTGTCGTGCGCCGCCGACCTGCTGGCAGAGTCCGGGGCGCTGTGGCCCCTCGCGGCCACCCTCCAACCCGAGGCGTTCCACGCCTTCCGCCCCTACACCGAGGGCGCGAGTGCCATCCAGAGCCGCCACTACAAGCTCGTCGAATCGCTGTGCCGGATGCCGGACACCGAGCGGGTCGACTCGCCGGCGTACCGGTCGGTCCCGGACGTCCTCGCCCTCATCCACGACGGGCAGCCGACCATCGACCGTACGCTGGCCGACCGCAACGACATCGCCGGGTCGACCGGAATGAAGAACGGTCTCGCCGACTTCAGCGCAGCCCTGCAGCAGTGGAGGCGGACCCACTACCGGCTGGCGGTCCGGATGCTCGGCCCCGAACGGACGGGAACGGGACACACCCTGGGCACCCCCTACCTCGCGCAGTGCCGCACGACCCCGGTCTTCACCTACGCCTTTGATCGCAGGTGACCGCCCGAGCCAGTGAAGGGACACAATCCTGACATGGTCATCGACACCCTCACTGATGCTCGGCAGGCCGTCGAATCCGCGCCTGACCCGGACGGCGTCGCCGTCCACCAGGCACTTCTCGTCGCCTACCAGGTGGGAATGTCCGCCGCCGACCTTTCCGACAATCACGCCGAGCAGTGGACATTCGCCAGCCTGGCCGTCCGGGAATGCCTCGACACCGTCGCCGACGATGCGTCCGACACCCTCACCGTCCCCGCCGGCACCACAGACACGAGCGGCATCGAGGCGGCCGAACTGGAACGGCACGTCCGCCTGCTCCTGGCTCAGGTGTCGACCGTCCTCGCCGACGCCACCGGCCGGGAAGCCGGCAACCCATGGCGACGACTGGCCTGGGCAAAGGCCCTCGGCCACCTCGACGACGCCCTCCGGGAATTGCCGTGACCTACGGCAGCCTCCTCGAAGAAGCCGCTGCCGCCCTGGCCAGCGCCCACCTCCACCTCCGCGACCCACCACCCGCGACGATCACCGACCACGCGGCCGCCGCCATCAGCCGCACCCACCTCTACCGCGCCATCGAACGACAGGTCAGGCAGCTCGTCAGGGGAACGACCAACGGACTCCTCCGGGAAGTCACCCACGCCACCTTCGTCACCGCCCCCGACATCCCACCGACTCCCGCCTTCGACCACCCGGTCGCATCGGCGCTGCACCGCGCCGCAGACGCCCTGCGACTCGGCAGCGACATCCTCCTCGCCCAGTTCGAAACCGCCACCGGCCACCCCCGGTCACCACAGGGACTCGCCATGCTGGTCGACACCTTCCGCCACAACGCCCTCGACCATCTGGCCCGCCTCGCGATCGCCGCCGCCCACGTCGACCACCCACTCGCCGACTGGCTCACCCAGGGCACCACCACCGGCAGCCGACAACCCATCGTCGTCACCGCCGCCGCCGACGCCCGCACCACGAGCAGAACCCTGCGCCACGCCGTCCGCGCCGTCGACACCCCACTGAACGAGATGCTCCACGCCCTCCAACCCCCACCCCTGGTCGACGAAGCGAACAGATGGACCACCATCCGATCACCCACAGACTGCGCGACAGCCCTCGACGCCGTACGCACCTGGCTCGTCCAACACCGCCGACACGTCACCGCAGCCGACCTCAGGACCCTCACTCGCTCCGGCATGGCCCTCTCGTACGAAGTCGACTACCTCGTCACCCTCCACGACGACCCACGACAACGCCGCCCGATCGACCCCCTCGCCTCCGCCTGGCGCGGAGCCGGACGAGCCGCCGACCACCTCCACACACTCGGACACGCCACCCCAGGAGTCGGCCCGAATGTCATGTCGGCCGCAGAGAAATGGCTCCGCGCCCACCTCCGAACCCACGGCACCTGGCGCAACCCACAAGACCTCCTCCGATCCCCGCAGGCACCGGCGTGGCAGTCAGCCGCCGTAGCCCTGGCCGCACGCCTGCCCGACCTCGTCACCCTCGTCCACGACAGCGCCCTCACCGCCGTCCGCAGCGGCACCCTCGTCGAACCCGATCCCCTGCACCGACCACGCCAAGACCTGACCTTCCGACCACGAATGGTCAAAGCAGGACCCGCCACCTACTGGGGCGCCACCCTCCTCCGCCACACCGGCCAACTCCGCCAAGAGAGCATGCTCCTGGTACGAGACGCGAAGACAACACCCCTCCCCGGCCTCTACGAAGCACTCGCCGACGGCCGCGCCCCATCCCGCAGCCGCAAACACCCGGCCCGCTCACCGGCGCAATCGCACCCCAACCCATCCGTACCGCGGCGGACACCGGCCCCCTCCGTCGGGCACGCCGCAGGACATCGTCAGCCCGCCCAGCCAGACGAGGTCAGAAGCCACGAGGATGGCCCGATTCTGTAGCTCCATGGGAGGGCACAAGCTGTCTAGCGCAGCAGACCCTTCGGTGCAGGGACCCTCCTAGGATGCCCGGCTCAAGTGAGGTGGCGCTCCCAGGAAGCGCTGGGAAGAAACGATGAGAAGCCCGGACCGTGACCGCCCACGTGTAGCGATCCCTGGAGGAGTGTGGGAACCCGGGCGGTGGGCGGGCAGGGCCACGGGTGGGATCACGAAGGACTGGGCTGTGGGCTGGGCCCCCGGCCCGCCCCCACCGGAGCCGCTGACCGCGTTGCGATCCCTCCAGGGGTGATGAGCGACCAGTGGGGCACCGCGGAGTACGGGCCGGTGGACCTGGTGTTGCGATCCCTCCAGGGGTGATGAGCGACGTCGGCGCGGCCACTCTCCAGCCGCCGGCCACACCGTTGCGATCCCTCCAGGGGTGATGAGCGACCATGCCGTTGAGCAGGTTGGCGCAACAGTTCGCCGAGTTGCGATCCCTCCAGGGGCGATGAGCGACATGAGGACACCTCCGGCACCCGCTCGAACAGGGCCTGTTGCGATCCCTCCAGGGGTGATGAGCGACTGGGGCAGCCCGGCAGCGTCACCCCCGAGCAGGTCCGGTTGCGATCCTTCCAGGGGTGATGAGCGACCCGTCAGCAGGTTCAGCCCCACACCGACCGCTGGTTGCGATCCCTCCAGGGGTGATGAGCGACACCGGGTGACCCGGGCGCGGGTGGCGTCGGTCGGGGGTTGCGATCCCTCCAGGGGTGATGAGCGACCTTGCGGGCGGTGGCGGCCGGGTCTCCGATGACGTGTTGCGATCCCTCCAGCGGTGATGAGCGACGACGCCGACCGCGAGGACCTGGCCGACGTCCTGGACGTGCCGTTGCGATCCCTCCAGGGGTGATGAGCGACAACCGCCATGTCCAGGATCACCGCCCACATGGTCGCGTTGCGATCCCTCCAGGGGTGATGAGCGACGCGTCATTCGCCGTCCAGTTTTCGCGGGGGAGAAAAAGGTTGCGATCCCTCCAGGGGTGATGAGCGACCTGTCGATCGGGTGGCGGGCCTCGCGGCCCCGGGGGTTGCGATCCCTCCAGGGGTGATGAGCGACCTCCCGGATGTCGTCCGCGCTGCCTTTCTCACCCTGTTGCGATCCCTCCAGGGGTGATGAGCGACCCGATTCTTAAGTCGCAGGTCAGAGGCGACTTTCGGACCCTGCTTCGAGCTATTTTTGCAGCGGTCCGCCGATTGTGCATCTGTGCTGGTCAGAGGGTCGAACCCAGGCGCTCGACCAGCGTCATGGCGGTCTCGTCCTGTCCGGTGTCTTCGGTTGCTGACGCTCGCCGCCTGCGCGTGCTGTCTTCTCGACTTGTAGGAGGTTGTCGATGATGGTGGCGATGCCGTCTTGGGCGGCGGGGGAGAGTTGGGTGATGGAGCGGGCCATGACGCGTACGCGGCGGTTGTGTTCTTCGTCTTCGGTCTGGTCGCCGAGGAGGTAGCCGGCGGTCGTTAGCTCAGTTTTGAGTTGTCAAGTTTCGGCTGGCAGGGTGGGTCGCGTAATGCCCGCGCTGCCATCATCGCTGGTCTCGTCCCTGTCCTGCGCACCGGATCTGACCGTTGTCGAAACACCGGTGTACGGCCAGAGGCGCTCGTCGGTCTTCCTGACGGCCGGGTCGTACGGCTTGGTGTCATCGGCCTCTGCTGGCCGCTCGTCCCAAGGTGCGGCCAACCCGAGCCCGGCAGGGCCGGCCCTGCTGCTCGCTTTGTCCGGTCCCCTGTTCAAGAAGGGCGACGGCAACGGCTGGTAACGCCGTTGCCAGAACCGGTCGAAGGAACGATTCGCGGGGGCGCCGGCGGCTCGGTCACGTCCGCAGGCGTTGCGTCGTCCTACTCGACCGTTTCCTCACCGGTCTCTCGTGCGAGGTGGAGGTGCGTGAGATCAACGTCCCTCCGGTTGGCAGGCGCGGAGGCGGGCGAACGGCGTGGAGAGGGCGGAGTCGTTCGATTGGCTGCAGTTGGCTGGAAGGAAGATTCCTCTGGTGGGCGATTGCCGTGCGTCCGGTCCCGGATGGCGTCGTCGATGATGTCTATTAATCGTTTGTGTTCGGTAAGCAGGTCGTCAACCGAATCCGGGTGACCGAAGCTCAGGCAAAGGGCTGCGTCGACCGCGTCCTGTAGCAGGGAGGGGACGTCCTGGGGTAGTGCGGCCTTTCCGGTCGGGCTGAGGCCACTCTTGGTGGCCAGGGCGTGTGCTGCCTCGGCGACTACCGCGTCCGGGTCGGTCTTCGTGCCATGGGTGATCGGCGCGCGATCACGGGCGGTGTTGAGGAGGAGCAGAATCTGAGCGGCCACTGCCTGCGGTCCGTCACGACGTGCAGCCACGCATCTCCACTCGCCGCGAACGTCACGGTAGTCCAGTGCTGACACCCCGCTTCTCTTTCGGGCAGCGATGGACGCTTCCATGGCGTCGGCCGCGAGGACCAGCAGCCGGATTCGTTCGGGCGGCGTCGCGGCGTGGGTGAGAGCTGCGCGGACAAGTGTCAGCCGCTGCGCGATCATGCCTGTCGTTCGGTGGGTCGAGTTGGCGTCCGAGGCGCGCTGTCGCTGGCCCCGGTGATCGTTTCGGACGCCGTCGCGGCTCGCGAAGGTGTCGGCCAGCATCCGGGCGTTGTCAGTGGCTTTCGTGTCGATGGCGGAGGCTGCCATGAGCCGCCAAGCAACGTCGAGTTCCAAATTGTGCAGAGCGCCCTTGGCTGCGGCGAGGAGGGGGAGGTCACCACCGGTCAGGGCTGGCCAGAGGTGTACGTGGAGGTAGCTGCCGGGGTCGTTCGCGTTCTGGCGGACGAACAGCGGAAGCCCGTGCTTGGCGCCGACCCGGCGCAGGGCACGGAGCAAGGTGAGCATCGCTGGTTTGTAGCCGGTGGGAATGAACAGCAGGGCGGCTGTGTCGCGGCTGATGCGGCTTTCGATGGTTTGCTCGACGGCCGCGGAGTCGGAGCCGGCAGGTCCGATGAGTTCCGTCCAGGCTTCGATGCCAGCCGTTCGCACTCTCAGGACGTCGTCGGTGGCGCGGTCGACGCTGGCTGGCGTGCCGTTGACGCCGAAGACGGCTGCCCGGATTTGGGGCTTCACGACACCGAGGTGTTGGGTGACGGCTACGGGCAGGCCATGGTCGATGAGTTGTTGCCCGACGGTTCCTACTGTCGGGTTGTCCTGAACCCCGGTGAGCCACACTGCCAGGACGGTGTGGGCCGGTGTGACCGGCGGGTCGGGTAGTCCGCTGTCCTGCCATCCGGATCCGTCGGTGTCGTACCTGGTGAGGTAGTCGCCGATGAGTCGCGCGTGGTCCGGGCCGGGTGGACGGAGGAGATGGCTGTCGTTGCCGACAAGCCTCAGCGCGTCGGCGACTTCTCCGGTCAGCCATGCGTAGGACGAGAGGCCGACTGAGGAGCAGACCGGCTCGGTGTTGCGCTTCTTCCTGATCTCTCCCAGCTTCTGCCCGAGCGTTCGAACGCTGCCCGAAGGCCGCCATTCGTAGTGGCTGAGCAGGTTCACGGCGTTGGGGTGAGTTTTTCGGTCGGCGTTGAGCAGTTCTTCGTACCGGCTGGTGATGTAGCGGCGGACGGCCAGGTTGGCGGTGCCGTCGCGGCGTACGACGGCGTCGGCGACGACGGCGCGCAGGGACGCGCAGTCACGGGCTTCGAAGCCGGCTCGGTGCCGCTCTGCGGCTTGTTGTACCAGGCGGCGCTGGGTGTCGGTGAGGAACACCGTGGACGGGTCCGTGTTGGCGGCGGCGTCCAGGGCGGCGAACATGCGCCACCGGACGAGGACACCGGCGACCGGGTCGGCGTCGAGGCCGTCCAGCGGGTCGACCACCTCGTACGTGGTCGGCTGGCTGGTGAGGAGGAGCTGCCACGGTAGTCCCGCCTGGGACAGGGCGGTGAGTACACCCAGGGCGAGGGAAGTGGAACCGGTGCCCCAGGTGAGCAGGGTCTGTTCGTATCGTGGCGCTTTACAGAGGTGGGCGGTGAGCGCGGCGGCCACCTGTTTCTCGGTCATCCCGGGGATGGCTACGGTAGCGGCCTTGCGGACTGAGTGGGTGTCGTCATCTGCGGCGGGCTGGTTGAGCAGGTCGGTGAGGGTCTGCGCGATCGGCAACGTGTCCAGCGAGTCGTTGCGGTTCTGGGCGGTGCCGAGCACCACGACGTCGAGGTCGGGCGTGGGGTGGAGGGTGGCCAGTGCTCCGAACAGCGGGCTGGGTGCCGGGGTGCTGAACGGTTGGTCGTGCCATGCGCCGTCGGTGAGCAGGCGACGGGCGGTGCGGGCGCCAGCCGGGCCGGCGAGGGTGGTGGCGAGTTGGGTGCGGCGTGCCGCGACCCGGTGGGCGCCGACTTCTGGGGTTCGGCCCCGTGAGTCGAGGAGGAGGTCAGCTTCTCCGGCTACGTGTACCAGCAGGCGCATTGGACCAGTGTGGACCAACACTTTTGTTGATCGTTACCGGGTGTGTCGTTGTGATGCCTAGGCTGTCGGGCATGGAGATCGCGGATGTTGTTCCCGACGTCGAGGTGGTCAATCTGACGCCGCACGTGGTGCGTCTGGTGGGGGACGAGTTGACTGTCGAGGTGCCGGCATCAGGTCCGCCTGCTCGGGTGGTGTTGCAGCCGGATGTCGTCGACGGGGCGGTGCGGGTCGGTGCACTGGTGGTTCCGTTGAAGCGGACGGCGGCATCCCCTGTGGTCGTGGGGGTGCCGGAACCTCGTCCGGGAATGCTGTTCATCGTGGCTCGGCCGGTGGCGGAGGCGCTGGCGGAGCGGGGTGACCTGGTCTATCCGCACGACACTGTGCGGGACGCCGAGGGCAGGGTTGTCGGATGTCGGTCACTGGCGCGGCCGGTGGTTGTCGCCGGGGGGTGAGATCAGGTGTGCTGGGGCACCTCGTTCGTTCGGACGGGTGGCATGGGGGTTCCTGGCGATTGAGCCGCCGACACGTTCAAGATTAGATACTTTTGTAGTTGAACTAGTGATGTATGGATCGGTAGTCTGCCTTCCGTGCACGCCTTCCCCGCTGAGATCCCCCCTGCCGAGGCTCGCCGCGTCGATGTCGTGGAAAGCCGGGTGGCCCGCAAGGTCGCGGTGCTGTTCGGTCTGGGCAGCGATCTCCCTCCGTTCCACCGCTCCTGGGTGTCTGACTTCACGGCGCTGTCGCTGGCGGAGATCGGTCGGGGAGCACCCAGCCCGAGCCGCGTCGACCGTTCCCGGCTGGAGTCCGCGCCGCCCCAGCCGACCGGCGCTGAATCCGCGGACTGGGCGTGGTCGGGTCGCGCGGTGTGGTCTGCACAGGGCACCCTGCCCGGGGCACTGACGAACGCGACGCTGAACCGGTACGGCCCGAACACCAAGGCCGCAGTCGTACTTGCTGCCGCGAACCGGATGCTTCAGGGGCCGACGGAGGCGGTGGGGGTCGTCTGCCGGCATCTGACCAGCACCGGCTGCGACGCCGAGGTTCGGCTCGCCGTGTGGGCCGGTCTGGTCCTCGAGGTCTATCGCGCCCAGCCGGCACTGGTGGTCGCAGCCGTTCAAGCCCGTCAGGTGCAACGGTCCCTGTCGGCGAGCTGGGGTACGCAGGTCGACCGGGCGGGAGTAACCGGGGCCGACACCCCGTCAGAGATCCATCCGCCGTCGGTGGAGACCGGGGGCACCGCCGAGCCGGACGAGGCGACGGCCCGCTGGCAACCCACTTCCCTGCACCTGGTCGACGCGACTCTGCCGGCCGTCGGGCTGGCCGACGACCCGGTGACCGGGCCGGGCCTGGTGACGACGGACGCACTCGACGACATCGCCTCGGCGTGGTGCCACCGGCTCCTCGGCGTCGGACGGCCCGGCCGGGGAGTGGTGTGGTTGACCGAGGACAGCGGCGGATCACGACGGGTCCACGCCATGGCGCGGGTGGGAGCCGTGGTGGCTCCGTTCGTGGCGGCCACTCTCGGCGGCACCTACAAGCCCGACCGGCCGGCCCGGTCGGTACTGCCGACGCTACCCACTGCTGCCGCGTTGGCCGACGCCCCGTTGCTGCACCGGCGTGCACACCTCCTGACGGCCCACATCACCGCGAACTACCTGAGATATCGCGACGAGCTGCTGCTCCTGACATGGCCGGAGCTGCGGCAGCAGACTCGGGAACTGGTGGCTCGTGCCGTCCGACGGTGTGCCCACGCCCTCGACTCCGACGATCCGGTGACCCTGCAGTTACGGGCGTACGAGGCGTACCTGGACGTGTGGGATCCGATGCATGCCGGGTCAACCGATTCAGGCTCATCCGCAGGCGGTGCCGCCGACCTGGCAGCGACCGTCAACAGTTTGACCGAGTCGCAACGGACCGTGGTGCAGGCATGGCGGTCAGAGCAGCTTGATCCCGGCGCGGCGGCGTACCTGCTGGAGATCGGCAACGTAGCCCTGCGGGACGCGGACGGTGACCCGTCCGTCGTCGGTGCCGCTTGGTCGGCGATTCTGGAGGCCCGGGGCCTTGATCCGGAGATCGACCTCGCGACGCAGGTCGATTCGCTCAGCGACGCGCAAGTGTTCCACCTGCACCACTACGCGGCGTGGCTCGCCCGTGGGCGGCGGCGGGTCGACCTACGGCGGGCGTTGACCGTGCAGGAACGGGTCGCCTCTGTCCGTGAACAGGTGGCCCGCCGTGAACCGGCTGGGTTCGCGGCCAAATCCGCCGCCGCCCGCGCCGGGTACGAGCTGGCCGCCGAGATCGCCACGGAGCTTGCGTTGGCCACACCCGACCGGGAAGGTCGAGCGCGAACCCAGGCCCTGCATACCGCCGTCCGATACGCCCAGCTGGTACTGGCCGACCCCAGCACCATGGAACTGCTGCGACCAGCCGGTTCGCAGCCCGCCACCCGGCGGACCGCCCGGGTGGTGGCGCGCGCCCTGTCCGTGGCCGCGACCCACGAGGTGGCGATCAGCGCGGCGGACGCCGCCACCGCCGTGGACCTGGTCGACGCCGTGACCGGTGACAGCGCGCATAGCCGCAGCGACGACGGCCACCGCGACGTCCGACCACTGAACGAGGCACAGCTGAGCGAGCTGCGCACCTGGCGCAGGCAGCTGGTCGACGTCCGCGACGCGGACAGCTCCACCTGAGGCCGGTGACAGACGCCGAAGCCCTTGTCCTTGTTCCATCCCCGAGAGACGAGATCCGGAGATGACCAGAGAAGCTCATGTGAGAGGACCCGGGGTCGACAGGCACTGGGTATTGATCGAGACCGGCGGCAACCAGGCGTACATCTTCGGCAGCAATCGGCTGCGGCACGTCGTCGGGGCATCGCAGCTCGTGCACGAGGTCGGCACCGAGTGGGTGCCCGACGCCGCCGCGACTCTCGCCATGTCGCCCGACTCGGTGGTGATGACCGCCTCCGGCAAAGCCCTACTGCTGGTGGACTCGGCGGCCGCCGGTAAGGCGGTGATCCGGGAGGTCACCCGGCGGGCGTTGACGCAGGCACCGGGGCTGCGGGTGACGGGAGTGGTCGGCCCGGGGTTCGACTCGACCGATGACACCGCGTACGAGAAGGCTCGCCGCGATACCTACACACTGCACAGCAAGGTCCGTGCCGCCCGGGCCGACCCGCTGCTGCGGGACCGGGTGTTCCCCTGGCACCGGCTGTGCCGGGACAGCGGCCGGCCCGCCGCCCGCGAGGAGGTGTACGGCGCCGGAGAGCCGCCCGTGCCGGCCTCGGCCGGAATGCTGGCCCGGTCGAGCGCCCGGAACCGGGCTCACCGGCGGCTCCGGAACAAGCTCGGTGGCCGCCTCGCTACCGTCATCCCCACGCACCTGGACGAACTGCGACACGATGGCTGGACGGCGGTCGTGCATGCTGACGGCAACGGTGTCGGGGAACTGTTCCTGAAGTTCGCCGCGCACGTCGCCACCATCGAGCGCGCCCAACAGGTTCCACTGGACACTTACGCCCGATACCAGCGGGACGTGGCCGCGCAGCTCGACGATGCCACCTGGGACGCCGTACGTGACGCGGTCGGCGCACTCGTCGACGAGCTACCCGACGACCTGACCGGGCGGCTGCTTCCGATCGTCGTCGGCGGCGACGACGTGACGGTGGCCTGTGACGCGTCACTGGCCGTGCCGTTCGTGCGGTACTTCACCGCCGCGTTCGCCCGGCGTACCGCCGAGCAGCCGACGCTGTCCGCCATCGCCCGTGTCGCGACCGGCCACGCCGGGCTCACCGCCTCCGCCGGGATCGCCGTGGTGAAGTCACACCACCCGTTCGCCACCGCGTACGGCCTGGCCGAGGCGCTCACCGTCTCCGCCAAGCAGCTGAAGTCGGACGGCCGGGCCCTGGCCGCCTTCGACATCCACGTGGCGCACACCTCGACACTGCGGGACCTCAAGCTGCTGCGCCAGTACGTCCGCAGCGACGACGGCACGCCAGTGGCCCGGCATGCTGGGCCGTACCTTATCGGCCGGGCCGAGGACCTGCCCGGCGAGTTGCGTCACCGCAGCGTCGAGCTGCTCGACGAGGTCGACGGCTGGCTCCGCCCCGACGGAGGGCTGTCCGCCGCGCAGGCCCATGCCCTGCGCGACGCCGCCGACCGCAGCCTGGCCGAGTACCACCATCAGCTGGAGCTTCTCCTGGCCCGGGTGGCTGATCCACAGCGGGTCCACGACCTGCTCGACGTGCAGTCTGACCCGGCGGTGACTGCGGGGGAGGCAGCGAATGCGACCGACGGATCCGAGGCGCGACCGGGCGACCCACCGCCGGTAGGGCAGTTCCTGCGACTGTTCGACGCGCTGCACCTTCGCGGCCTGCGCACTCGGTCTGCGGATCTTCCCCCTACGCAAGCCGTACCTGTCCTCGACGGTGGTGCCTCATGACTCTGCCCGTGACGTTCGACATCACCCTGGAGTTCCTCAGCGACTGGCACGTCGGCACCGGCCAGGGCCGGCTGGGCGTTGTCGACGCCGAGGTCCGACGCGATGCCGACAGGTTGCCGTTCGTGCCGGCCAAGACCCTGGTGGGGGTGTGGCGGGACGCCTGCGAAACGGTCGCCGACACCTTCGACCAGGCGGGCGACCGAACGGGAGCATGGACCGAATGGGTCACCTGGCTGTTCGGGTCCCAGTCCGCCCAGGGCAAAGACCCGACCGCACGAGCAGGCATGCCACCGGTACCGGCGGCTCTCCAGATCACCCCAGCCCAGGCACCGGCCTGGTTGCGGGTAGCAGTGCGGAACCGGCCCGCACTCGCACAGGCTGCCGTCGCCCTCCGGCCCGGCGTGACGATCGACGACGTGACCGGCACGGCCGCCGACCGGCTGCTGCGCGTCGAGGAACGGGCCATCCGATCCCTGCGGCTACACGCCGAGGTGCGCATCGCCATCCCCGGCACGGCCGACGCCGCGGAGGGGACCGGCGTCGGTCACCTTCCGGAACCGGCGGAACTGCTGCTCCGCGCCGGTGCCAGGCTGGTCGAAGGGGTCGGCGGCAAGCGGAACCGGGGCAGCGGGCGCGTGGCCGTCCTCCTTCCCGGCGCACGCATGGACGACACCATCGTTCACCCCACGGTCACTGACCCGCGACTGGCCGACCTACTGGCAACCGGGGCGCCGCCATCGCCGCCCGCACCGCCTGCCGCGCGGAAGCTGGTGGACATCTACCCGTACGCCCGGAGGCATGCTGACCAGCGACGCACCGTACGGGTCGCCCTCCGGGTGATCACTCCGCTGGTAGCCGCGCACGACGTGTTGGGTAACGTCATTTTCAGCCGCGACGCGATTCCCGGGACGGCGATGCTGGGCACGTTCCTGGGCCGCGCCGAGTGGGCACGTCGCGACGGTGATTCCCGCCCGGCCCGGATCGGGTTGGGGGATGTCAGTGTCGGTGACGCCGTTCCCGCCCACGCCGATCCGGGCGATCCGGCGTCGGTGACCCCCGCCTGCCCCGTGCCGAAGGTGTGGCACCGGAGCGACAAGGGCCGGGGCAAGGCCGTCCACAACATCCTGGCCACCGAGCCGACACGAGAAGACCGCGCCAAGCCCATGGCCGGGTGGATTGTGCCGGACGACGACGGCTGGCAGCACCTCGACCCGGTCAAGACCGTGTCCACCCACGCCATCGTCGACGACGACGCCCGCCGCCCCACGGTGGCCAGCGGCGGCGTCTACACCTACCTCGGCATTGCCCCTGACACGGTGCTGTGTACCGATGTCGTGCTGCCCGCAGAGATCCGACTCCGGCTGAAACGCGGGGATCGTCTCCGGTTCGGCCGCTCCCGCAAGGACGACTTCGGTCTTGTCGAAGTCGTCGAGGTGGTCGACCCGCTGCCGGTTCCACCCCCTCCGAAATGGGAGAAGGGTCTACTCCGGGTGTGGTGCGTCTCCGACGTCTACCTGCGCGACGAACGGCTCGCCCCCGACCCGTCGCCCCAAGCCCTGGCCCGAGCGCTGTCAGCCGCGTTGCCCTCGGCGACGTTCGAGGTGGTCGGTGACGGCACGGCAGTGGCGGTGACACGGCGAGAGGGCTTCGGGGTCGCCTGGTGCCGACCGCGCCCCAGCCAGGTCGCGCTACAGGCCGGAAGTGTCGTCACCCTCGCCGTGACCGGCGAGGTCGATCCGCGACGACTGGCCGAGATGGAACGCGACGGCGTCGGCGAGCGCACCGTCGAAGGGTACGGCCGGATCCGGTTCAACCCACCGGAGCTGGCTGTCGGCAGACCTGCCGTGGGCATCTCCGGCGTTTCCCCGTGCACGACGAAGAAGTCGGACAACGCAGGTGAGCCCCCAGTGGCCGCAGCCGACGTTCCCCCGCAGGCGCACCCGTTGGAGATCAATGCCTGGCGCAGGGCCATCCGCCGGGCAAGCGCCCGAACGCACCCTTGTGCACTGGTCCCGGGCATCGACGGGATGGCCGGGAACCGGGCCCAGCTCGGCTCGCTGCGGACGCAGTTGGAGCGGTTGACGCTGCCCAACGGCCCGGCCATGGTCAGCCACTGGCTGGAGGCCACGAGCGCGGTACCCGCCCGCCGCGAGACGTGGACCGAGCCCGTCCTCAAGGAACTCGCTGCGCTCCTTGTCGACGACCCGAGCCAGGTGTGGAAAAACCTCAAGCTGGACGGTGCCCAACCTGACCTGGTACTCGCCCCTGGCCGAGAGGACGACGTGCGGCAACACCTGCACACCGAGGCGGTGACGACAGCAGTCACCGACATGCTGCGGCGACTCGTACGGCAACGCCGTGGAACCACTGAAACGTCGACCACACCAGGCACGACAGCGAAGGAGCGGCGCTGATGGGCCAGTCGATCGGCACCCGCATCGAGATCCTCGGCGTCCTCACCTGCCTCGGCCCGGTCCACGTCGGCGGTTGGGACAACACCGCGGAGGCGGACCTGACCGTCGCCCGCGACGGCACGGGCCTCCCGTGCCTGCCCGGGACCTCGATCGCCGGTGCGCTACGGGCCTACCTCGCCGGGGTCGACGGCTTTCGGGGCGACCGTGCGGCCACATTGATGGACGCCCTGTTCGGGCACATCACCCAGACCGGTCGAGGAGGGTCGCCGTCCTGGATCCGCGTCGACGACGCGCACCTGATCGGCGACGACATCCCCCTGGGGGTACGGGACGGAGTCGGCATCGACCGGCGCTCGGCCAGCGCCGCCGCGAACTACCTCTACACCCGGCAGGTCCTACCCGCCGGAACCCGGTTCGCGCTGCGCCTGGTCGCCGACACCCCGACCACCGCCCTCACCCATCACTACCCAGGCGGCTGGTCGCGGCTGATCGACGACGCCGTCGAGGCGATGGTCGCCGGTCTGGCCCACGGCCGCGTCCCCATCGGCGCCGGCCGGGGCCGCGGCTTCGGAAAGGTGGAACTGAGCGAGGTCACGACACGTCGCGCCGACCTGTCCGACCCTGCCGGTCTTGTCGCTTGGCTCACCGGTACGGCCCCGGCCGTACCGTGCCAGCGGACCGGGAGCACCGCACCGGCCGACGGCCGACTGCGGGCCACCGTCACGTGGCAGCCGGCCAGCCCTCTGCTGGTCCGCGACTCGCTGCCCGGCACCGTCGTCGACGCAGTGCCGGTGACCGACACCGCCGCAGACGGAACAGTCCGGCTCCTGCTACCGGGCTCGTCGATCCGCGGTGCGGTCCGCGCGTACGCCGAGCGGATCGTCCGTACGTTGCAGGGCAGCGACGCCGCGCCCGACTTCGGTGACACGCTGGTCCACCCGCCACCCGGTGTCGACGTACTGTTCGGGGCCGCGCCCGCCCACAGCGCCGACCGCGAACGGGCCAACTCGGGTGGCCTCGCAGAGGTCGAGACGAGCCCAAACAATGCTGTTGGAGGCCGACGGGGTGTCTTGACCGTCGCCGACTGCCACAGCGTCGGACACGTCAGCACGGACCAGTGGAACAACATCGTCACCACCAGCCCCGACCCCGTTGATGCCGCCGGCAAGGAGATCCGGGAGGCACGCGGACAGCGCAACAGCGCACGCGACCAGGCCCGATCCGCCCTACACCGCCACTTGGACAGCACCAACGCCAGTTTCGCTCTCCGAGTCAGCGACCACGTCGCCATCGACAGGTGGACCGGCGGGGCCAGCGACCACCGGCTGTTCAGCGTCCTCGACCCCGACACCACCGTCAGGTGGGAACCGATCCACATCGACGTCGACACCACCCGCCTGAACGGCGACCACGGACCTGCCGAGCACACATCGACCGCACTGGCGCTGCCGCTGCTCCTGCTCGTCCTACGGGACCTGCGGGACGGGTGGCTGAGCGTCGGCTACGGCGGCACCCGCGGACGCGGCCAGATCGAAGTCACCGACGTGACCTTCACCGGCGACGGATTGACCGGAGCCTGGCAGGCACTGGCCGGACAAAACCTCGACACCATCCTCACCGACCCGCCCGCAGAGATCCTCCACACCATGACCACCTGGGCGGACACGTTCCCGGAGGCACCCGCATGAACACCGTCCACGAGGACGCGGCACTGAACGCCGTACGCGCCGTCCCAGACCTCACAGCGAGCGACGCTGTCGCCTGGTTCGTTCCCGGCACCCCGTCCGGGCGGCAGGTGATCGGCTACACCCTGTCGGCCCGAGCAGCCACCTGGCTGAGGGTCAGTCCCGCCGGAGTCGTCGAGGCAGCACCCGGCACCGGCGACATCCTCACCGAGGCGTACGAGATGGTGCTGTTCGACGGCGAGCGGGAGCTGCGCTGGTTGCGCAGCCCAGACGGGACCGGCCCGGCGATCGCCCTCGGCGAGGACCCGGCCCACCTACCGTCTGGGCGAGACGTCACCACTGACCCGCCGCCCAGACGGGGCGAGACCCACACTCGGCTGCTCGCCGGTAACCCCGATGCCCATGCCGTGGCCGGCTGGTCGACGTTGGGCAGCGAGCGCTACGCCGCCGCGCAGCTGCCGACGACGTTCACCGGCGGTGAGGTGCTGACCATCGAGACCGTCGAGTATCTCGTCGAGGACGGACACGGCAACGTCGACGTCGTCGACAGTCGAACTGTGGCCCTGCGATCGACCACCAAGGCGGCGGTGTCGGCCGTGGCTGCCACCATGACCGGCCAGGAAGGGACGGCGGCGTGAACGGCCCGGTGAACAAGCTGGAGAAGACCGTCTCGGCAGAGCTGACCAAGCGCGGCGACAGCCTTGAGGGGGTGATCCGGAGCAGCGATCGGGCCAAGGACAACAAGCCGAAGCGACTGGTCCGTTCCCAGTGGGACGGTGCCCTCGCCGAGCACGTGGACACGATGACGGACGGGGACACCGTCACCGTCGAGGTCACCACCAACCTGGCCGACAACGGCAAGCGGACCGCCCGGTTGGCCGGTGTCGCGTCGCTGGCAAAGGTCAACCAGGACCACGACCGGTCCACGCTCCTTGCGAAGACCGGCGGGTTCGTCAATCCGTACACCTTCGTGCCGACCCTGCCGCGCAGCGACCGCAAGGGCACCCGCCTGTCCGGCACCGACCTGGACGACGGCCCGCCGCGCAGCCACGCCTACCACGCGGACGGGCAGTGGAGCGGCACCCTGTCGCTGACCCTGACCACCGTCACCCCGCTGCTGCTGCCCGTGCCCGCCGCGACGCAACCCAAGGACGGCCCCCGAACCTTCGACGTGCGGGTCGATCCGCACGGACGGCCGCTCATCCACGGGGCGTCGCTCAAGGGTGCGCTGCGCAGCGCGTACGAGACGGTCACGGCCAGCCGGTACGGGGTCTTCGCCGAACACCACGAACGGCTCGCCTACCGCACCAACGCCAGCGCCGCGCTGAACCTGACCCCGGCCAGGGTGCACACCACCGGAGACGGCGAGATCGCCTTCCGCCTCTGTCGGGGCGACGCCGACTGGGCGCGGCACAGCCGCAGCGGCAACCAGGCCCAGTTCGCCGCCCTCGTCCCCGCCTACGGTCCTCGGCCCGCGAAGCTCCTCGGGGACCTGTCGGGCGAGCCCCTTTCAAGACATCACGGCTTCGAGGTCTTTGCCCGAGTCGTCCACGCCGGAGAGGACGGAAAGGGCAGCAGAGGGGCACGCACCTGGCGTGTCACCCACCTGGCGCGCACCGAGGAGGAACTGCAGACGTACCTACGGACCGACAGGTCCCGCCCGGCTGGCGGCAACGGTCGGCACCGCATCGTGCGGGGATGGTTGTCCGCCACGGGCCGGTCCATCGGCACAAAGCACCACGAGCGGCTGTTCGTGGAGACCCCAGGTCTGGACGTGCCCCGCACGGATGAGCACGTGAGCTACTGGAAATCGGTGCTGCGGGCCTACGACCTGGCCCAGGGGTACAACGACCCGCAAGCCACCTACCGCCGCGATCCTGTGACCGCGGAGGGGATAGAACGTTCCTGGCATGTGGTCAACAGCCCTCGGTTGCAGACACTGCCCGCCGGCACGCTCGTCTACGTCAAGTACGACGAGAAGCGACACGAAATCACCGAGGTTCATCCGGTCATGATCGGCCGGCTGCCGTTCGACGCCTCCCCCGGTGACTTGCTACACGAGAGCCTGCGGCCGGCGCAGACCCGTGACCAGCTTTCCCCGGCGGACCGGTTGTTCGGCTGGGTGCCGCCCGGTCGGAGCGACGACGGCACCGACACCAACGACGGCGCGTCGGGCTACCGTGGCCGCCTCCGGGTCCGGTCGATCACCTGCACCACCGACGACTGGCGGCCGTCGTCCTTTCCCGACCGCGGGGTCACCCTTGCACCGCTGAGCAGCCCCAAACCCACCCAGTTCCGTTTCTATGCGTCCCCCGACAAGGAAACCGGGGCACCCACGAGGCGTGGCATCCCGAAGGCTGACGGATACCCCATTGACGGCGGGCTTCGAGGACGCAAGATGTACCGCTGGCGTGAGGAGGAGCCCGGCTACTGGGAGCCGACCAAGGGCTGCGACGACCCGTCCCGGGGATACCTGGCGCTGAAGGACCACGAACAGCACGCTACGCAGGTGGTCTGCCACCGTGGTTGGGTGCGACCCGAGGTGACGTTCCAGGTCGACCTGTTCCTCGACGGGGTGCCTGACGCGGAACTCGGGGCGCTGATGTGGCTCCTCACCCGGGGTGAGGCAGCACCGCTGCGGCTCGGTGCCGGCAAGCCTTACGGGTTTGGCGTGATCACCGCCCAGCTCGATCTGGACCGTACCCGGATGTGGGACGCCGCCGGGGTCCGGACCGGCTGGATGCGTCTGTCCCGCCCGGAGCCGGTCGGCGCGGACCGGCTCACCGCCCTCGTGGACCGGTTCGACGCCACCGCCCGCGGCAACGAGGTCCTGCGGGAAGCCACCGAGTCGTACCTACGGGCAACGAAGCCCGTCGCTGAGCCGGTGCATTACCCGCGGATGACACCGACGCCACAGGCCGAGAGCTACGAGTGGTTCGTCGCCAACGACCGGGTCGTAGGCGGCAAGACGGTTCAGGGCTGGCCGTTGCCGCACGTCCGCGACGCCGACCAGAGGCTGCCCTACCTCGGCAGTGACCATGACGGACCCCAGCAGGCCGGACGCGGCGGGGCTGGGCGCCCAGAGCGCCGGGTGCCCTCCCCGCGCCCCGCGCCGGGAAAGGAACGACGCCCGCAGTCCGGGCAGGGCCTCGGCAAAGCTATCGGGGACGGTGCCAACCAGCGCGCGGCCGGCCGGGGACACCCGGGCGGCAAGGACAATCGCACCTCTCGTTGATCACGCGAGCCGGTGCCCCAATTCCCTATCGGACGAAGTCGGTATCCAGGCACCCCAGGGCCGTGTCCATCGCGAGCATTGCTCGTTTCCATGGTCGGGCTGACCAACGAACGGAGTTAGAACATGCGGTTCTACGTGGACGTGGCGGCACCCGCCGGTCAACTGCCCTGGAAGTACGTCCACGGCGTCGCCCACGCCGTCGTGTATAGCGTGATCGGCGACCAGGCGCCAGCCCTGGCCACGCAGCTGCACGACGCCGGCTGGGCGGGTAGCGCCCTGCGACCGGTGGGCATCTCACCCCCGGTCTTCGTGGGCGCGCCGAAGAAGCGCAGCGCCTACATGATGTCGCCGAACGGCCGCATCTGGTTCGGGTCGCCGGTGCCCGCGCTGGCCGCGTCGCTGCTGGCCGGGGTGACCAGCCGCCGCGAACTGCAATGGGGGCCGGTCACCCTGGCCGTCAAGGGCGCCCAGCTGGAACCCCTCACCGACCCGGAGTCCCCGACGGTGCTGGAGACCCGCACGCCCGTGCTGGTCAAGGCCAACGGCGACCGCTACCTGCTGCCCGAGGAGGACGGATTCGTCGCCGGCCTGGCAGCGAACATCCGCCACAAGGCCGACCTTCTCCGCCTCCCCGGCGACGTTGAGGTCGAGGTGCTGGCGGCCGGGCCGCGGCGGCGGTTCGACGTTTCTGGCGGAATCCGGATCGGGGCGACGGCCACCATTCGGCTGCACGCCGACCCTCGGCTGATCGGCGCGCTGCGCGAGTGGGGCCTGGGAGTGGGCAACATCCAGGGCTTCGGCTGGGTGAAATGACCACCACCCTCACAACCCAGCCAGCGCTGGCGTCGACCACCCATCCGCTGCAACGCTGCGGCGCCTGGGCCGTGGCCATCCTCGCCGACCGACCCGAACCTGGCGCGGTCACCCGAGATGACCTCGACACGGTCGCCGCCCGGCTGGTCGACGACATCACGACCGTGTCGACCCAGGCGGACAACCCGGACTGGTGGAAGGTCCTGTTCGCGCTCTACCCGAACGCGAAACCGACCCACGCCTCGCGGACCAGGGACGCGGTGACGCTCCGTCCGCTGGTGGCGGACCTGTTCACCCCCGACCGCCCCCACCCACACCCACTACCGTGCACGTTCTGCTCGGCACCGACCGAGGTGCGGTGGGCCAAGGTGCACCTTCCGCTGTTCGACACCGTCAACGCGCTGAACACCCGACCGCCGGGCTCGGCGGGATGGCCGGTGTGCCGGGGCTGCCGGGTGGCGATGTGGGCACTGCCCTACGGTGCCTGGGTGACGGCGGGGTCGGCGACCGTGGTGACATGCGCCGCCCCGGCCGTGGAACGCCGCTTCGCCGCCCGCAATGTCACCCGGGCGATGCGGGTCCAGCAGACAGGTTTCACGGGCCTGCCGGCCGACGCGAACGCCGAGGCGGTCACCCTGGCGGCGCTGCGGGCCCACGCCGCCGACGCCCCCGTCGACGCGGTGCTGTGGTCGTTCAAGAACGACAACCAGGAGCCATGGCTGCGGGTCAGCTCCACACGGCTGGCCATCGGCAGGCTCCTCGTCCGGATCGAGTCCGACCCGGCGTCCCGGCAGGGCTGGCACCGGCTGCGCCGCGCGCTGGCGCGGCGCGACAAGGATTCCGGCGGCTACGCGGCGGTCGCCAGGACGCTCTTCGTCGACGAGCACGGCTCGGCCGACCGGCTGCTGCGTGCCCTGCACCACCAGTTCACCACGGCACCGGCCGACCCCGTCACCACCGACGCGTGGCGGCGGCTGGCCCGCACCTACCAGGAGGAGATGTACGGGATGAACGTCGAACGTCTCGCACCAGCCCGTCGGCTGGTCGTGGCCTGGATCGTGGCCGAACGTAACCCGCGCGGCCGGTTCAACGAGTACGTGTTGGCCGCCGGGAACGCCTACGCCCTGCACAAGCTGCTGATGGAGGCCGGTGCCCGGCTGCTGCGCGACGGTGGCCAACCCGCGGACCTCAGCGGCATCGCGCCGACGCTGCTGTCCAACGGCCCGGAAGGCTGGCGGTGGCGGGCGCAGCTGTTCTTCGAGGTCGTGGCCGATCTTGTGGCCGCAAAGGCACCGATCGGGCGCAAGCCCACCGAGGATGACGCCGACGACGAGGTCGGCGACACCATCCGATTCGACCCCCACGCGGAAGAGGTGTACGCCTGATGGCCTACCTGGCCGGCAAGATCGTGCTCGCGGTGACAGCGGGCGCACCGAACAACGGTCGCGGTGAGGCGACGACGGGCCGGATCAAGAAGACCGTGATCCGGCACCAGACCTACCCGTACGTCTCGGCGCAGGCCTTCCGGCGCTGGCTGCGCGACACCATGACCGAGCTGGGGTCGCTGCCGTCACCGGCCGAGCGGATCGGCAAGAAGCAGGGCAAGGCGCAGAAGGCGACCACCGCAGCCGACCCGATCCGGTACGCCGACGACGACCTGTTCGGCTACATGAAAGCCACCGCCAAGTCCGACGACGCCGACACCACCCTGCGGGACAGCCCGTTCATGGTCGGTACGTTGCTGGCGGTGGAACCGGCCCGGCCGACGGAGGACTTCGGCGTGATGGCCCGGGGCATCGACGAGCCCGTGCTGCACACCCACGAGTTCTACACCGCCGACCTCGCCGCACCGTTCCTGCTCGACCTGCCCCGCATCGGCACCTTCACCCTGCCCACCGCCACGGGCGCGGGCAAGGCCAACTACCTGACCCAGGAGGCGGCCCTGCAGGTGGCCGACGCGGTCAGCGTCGGCGCGCAACCCCTGACCTTCCGGGGACAGCCTGCGGTGCGACTGCCGCTGGAGGTCCGGCGCGGGCGGGTAGCGCTGCTGTTGGAGGCCCTCGCCGAGATCGCCGGTGGGGCGAAGCAGGGCCTGCACTACGGCGACCGGACCCCGAGTCTGCTGATGCTGCTGCCCATGGCCGGCGGGGTCAACCCGTTGGAGTTCACCATCAGCGGCGCCGACGACGGCTCCGGGCTGCAGGTCCGCGCCGACGTCCTGCGAGCCGAACTGGACGCGTGGGGCGGGCACTGGCAGCCTCCGGTGCGGGTCGGCTGGCGACCCGGCTTCAAGGAGGTCACCCGCAAACAGTTCGAGGCGGACCTGGCAGTGCAGATCGACGCCGGCGAGGTCCTGATCGACCATCCCCGGACGATGCTGCGCGGGTTGGCGTCCGAGGTGCGCGACGGCGCGCACGACGCCTGGTTCGACGACCCGACGCGATGACGACCGACGCAGACCCGGAGCCGCCACCCGGCGGCACCGGAATCGAAGCCGTCCGGGTGGACCTGTTCGCGCCGACGGCCAGCTTCCGCGACCCGATGTTCCCCGGACTCACCCGGTGCCTGCCGGTGCCACCGCCGTCGTCGCTGCGGGGCATGCTGGCCGCCGCGACAGGAGCAGACACCGAGCCGGTATCCCTCGGCTACAGCGCTCGCGCGGCCGGCACCGGCGTGGACGCGGAGACCTACCATCCGATCGCCGCGGACGGCGCGAACCCGGCGGCCGGAGGGCGGGTCCGCGCGATCAAAGGCGGCACGACGCTCAAGGAACGACCGTTCCTCACCCACGTGACCGTGACGCTGTGGATCCCGGAACCCGACGGCACCCGGATCGCCGCCGCGCTGCGCCGCCCGGTCTGGGGGCTACGGCTGGGCCGCTCCCAGGACCTGGTGTTTGTCCGGTCGATCACCCCGGTGCTGCTTCAACCAGCCGACGCGGCCGTCGTGGGACACGCGGTGGCACCACCGGGCGGCCACGCCGCGAGGACCGCGATCACGGTACGACTCGCCGACAACGTCGCCGTCGACCGGCTGACCACCGACTACGGCGACTATCTGTGGTGCGCCGAGCCGGCAGGCCGCCTGCCGGTACGCGGCGCGCTGCGCGACGGCGACCGGGCGGTGTGGCTGCACCCCACGCCTAACCGGAGACTCCGACAGTGAACCCGACCCCTGACGTCCTCGCCGCGGCCCTCGACGAGGTGTGGGCCAAATCCGTCGACCGCAGCGGACGAACGGGCCGGCCAGGCCACGCGGAACGGCTCACCGAACACAGCCGCAACACCTGGTCGGCGGCGAGGGCAGTCGCCGACCGGATCGGGACCGCCGGGATCCTGGCAGCCTGGCCGTCCTTCTGGACACTGGTCGCGCTCGCCGCGTTGCTCCACGACGCGGGCAAGGTAGCCGAGGGATTCCAGCGGCAGGTCAAACACCGAGGACACCGGTGGGGCGAACGCCACGAGGTGCTGTCGCTGGCCTACGTCGACCTGTTCGCCGGCGCACTGCCGGCGGACGACCGGGCACTGGTCGCCGCCGGCGTCGGACTGCACCACCGCTGGCTACGGTCGGAGACCGGCAGCGGGGCACTGCGGGACCTGTATCCGCCGGCCGCGGCCTGGTACCGCAGGTTCGGCTACGACCCGGATCCGCCGTCCGGCCAACCATCCGGGCAGGTACCGGCGCGACGACACCGGACGCTCGTCGCCTGGTACGCCGACCAGCTCGGCGTACCAGTACCGGCCGACGGGGACCGGAAACTCTGGCAGCGTGCCCGGGATGAGTTCATGCTGCTGCGGTCCGCCTGGGAGGAACCGGTCGACCCGGTCCGAGGCCTCGCCGGTGTTCTGCTGCAAGGAGCGGTGACCCTCGCCGATCACTCGGCCTCCGCGCACGTTCCCCTGCAGACCCACCTACCCCTCCCCGCCGACTACCTCACCCGGTTCGAGTATCGGCCCTACCCACACCAGGAGCAGGCCGCAGACACCGAGGGGCACCTGATCCTGGTCGCACCCACCGGATCCGGTAAGACAGAATCCGGCCTCGCCTGGGCTTCGCGCCAGCTCCCCACCATGCCCGGACGGCCCCGCGTGGTGTGGGTCCTGCCGTACCGGGCGTCGATCGACGCAGCCGCCACCCGGTTCCGTCAAGATCTGCCGCCGGCGCCGGGGGAGACGGTCGCCGACATCGGAGTCCTGCACGGCTCGGCCGCGCTGTCCGTCCTCGCCGACGCGGTCCGCGAGGACTGTGCCGCCACCGCGACCGACGCCGGCAACGCGAGCGCCCGCGCGGGAGCCATGCGACTGTTCGCGCAGCGGTTCCGGGTGGCAACCGCCTACCAACTGCTCATCGGGGCGATCGCCGGCCCCCGGTACGCCAGTGTCCTACTCGAACAGGCCAACAGCCTGATCGTCCTGGACGAGCTGCACGCCTACGACCCGCAGACCTTCGGCCGGCTCTGCGCCTGCATGCGGCTGTGGGAGGACCTGGGCAGCCGCGTGGCGGTCGTGTCCGCGACCCTCGCCCCACCGATGGTGGAGCTGATCCGACAGACCCTCCGCCAGCCGGTGACCGTGCACCGCGCCCCGGCAGGGACAGCCCCCGACCGGCATCGACTCGTGCTCGACGACCAGCCGCTGAGCGCACCAGCCAGCCTGGAGATCGTCCGGTCGTGGCTCGCCGACGGTCACAGCGTGCTGCTCGTGGCCAACACCGTCGCCACCGCCCAGACCCTCTACGCCGCCCTGGCCCCGGCCGCCCTCGCCGCCGCCGACCCGGCAGACCGGGACGCCGCGCTGCTGCTGCACTCCCGGTTCCGTGCTCGCGACCGGGCGGCCATCGAACGGCGGCTCCTGACCCGGCACGGTGAACGCCGACCTGGTCAACCGGCCCGCCGCCGCGGCCTGGTGGTGGCCACCCAAGCCGTGGAGGTGTCGCTCCGGCTCGACTTCGACCGCGGTGCCACCGAACTCGCCCCGATCGAGGCCGTCGCCCAACGCGCCGGTCGGATCAACCGCCTCGGCCGACACCCGGACGGGCCGGTGGAATACCGGGTGCACCGTGGGGACACCCCACATCCGTACCAGCCAGAGGCCCTGGAGGCAGCGTGGTCGGCGCTGGCGGCGGCCCCCGGCCCGGTCATGTCCGAGCAGACCATCGACCACTGGTTGAACTTGGCCTACGACACCGACTGGGGACGGCGCTGGGCCGAACAGGCCCGCGACAGCCGCGACGCGTTCGGCGACACCTTCCTCACCTTCACCGAGCCGTTCTCCGACCGCGAGGAGTTCCTCGACGGACTCCGGGAATCCTTTGACACCGTCGAAGTCCTCCTCCAAGCGGACCGGCCCGAGTACGAGCGCCTGACCACCGGCCCCGACGGCCATGCCCTGCTCGGAGCCGGCCTGCTCATCCCGCTGCGGTACGGGCAGTGGCGCGCGCTGGGCTCGGTCGGCACGGTCGGCCGACACCGGATCCCCGTCGTCGACGCACCCTACAGCCTGGAGACAGGCCTCGACCTCAGCGGCACCGCCAGCCGAACCAGCACCGCCACCAGCCCCGAGGAAACCGTCCTGTGAACACCGACATCGACACCGACGACGAGATCGGCGGCGTCCACATCAAGTACCTGCTGCACTGCCCCCGCCAACTGTGGCTGTACAGCCACGGCTACCGACCCGAGAGCCGCAACGAGGCGGTCGCCTTCGGCGAGACCGTCGACGACACCACCTACCGCCGACACGCCGACATCGACCTTGGCGCAGCGAAGATCGACTGGGTGACCCGCGGAGCCGTCGTCCACGAGACGAAGTCCTCCCGGCAACCCTCACCGCAGCACGACGCCCAGGTCCTGCACTACTGCCTCCTGCTCGCACGACGGGGCGTGACCGTCCGAGGCGGAGTCGTGCACTACCCACTGATCCGCCGCACCACCACGATCACGTGGGACGCATCGGCCCGGCGCACGGCCGAGACCACCGAAGCGCAAGCCCGCCAGGCCATCACCGCCGACACACCCGCACCACGACTACCGCGCACCCGCTGCCGCGGATGCTCCTACCGTGACTACTGCTGGGGAGACTCATGAGCGCCCGGGGCCGCAGCTACTGGCTCACCGAACCCTGCCGCATCCGGCGTGAGGACAACAGCATCCGGATCGAACGCCCCGACGGACAACCCGTCCGCATCCCGATCACCGACATCCGTGATCTCGTCGCCTTCGACAACGTCGACATCAACACCGCAACGGTGTCGCTCCTCGGCAGGCACGGCGTCACCGTCCACGTGCTCGACCACTACGGCAACTACTCCGGCGTCGTAGCCCCCGCCGAAGACATGTCGTCCGCGCACGTGATCCGCGCGCAGGTCAACCTCACCGCCAACCCGGAAGTCCGGCTCTCCGTCGCACGAGCCCTGGTCACCGCGACCGCAGCAAACGTCGCCTGGGCCTTGGACACTCACCTGCTCGACGGACCACTCGAACGCCTCCCCGCCCAGGTCGAAGCCTGCACGTCGACCGAGGACCTGATGGGCGTGGAAGGCAACTTCAGGCGCACCGCGTGGGGGGTGCTCGACACCCTGCTACCGCCGTGGCTCAGGCTCGACGGACGAACCCGCCGACCACCCAGCAACGCGGGCAACGCCTTCGTCAGCTACCTCAACGCGATCACGTACGCGCGAGTCCTCACCGCCATCCGTTGCACGCCGCTGCACCCTGCGATCGGATTCCTGCACGCTGACAGCGACCGCCGTCGAAACACGCTGGCCCTCGACCTTGCAGAACCATTCAAGCCCTTGCTCGCCGAGCGGTTGCTCCGCCGGGCAGCCGCTCAGCGGACGCTGACCGCCGCCGACTTCGTGAGCGACGTCCGCAGCGCCTCCCTCAGCAAGGCCGGCCGGAAGAAAGTCGCTGTCATGGTGCGTGAGGAACTCGCCACCACGGTTCATCACCGCAGGCTGGGACGAAAGGTGTCCTACGAGGAGCTGATCCATCTGGAAGCGCTCAAGCTCGTCCGACTCTGCCTTGAGGGAACCCCGTACAAGGCCTTCCGACCGTGGTGGTGACACATGTTCGTCGTCTTGGTCTACGACACCGCCGTGGAACGCAACCCAGCCGCGTTGCGAACTTGTCGGCAGTACCTGCACTGGGTGCAGCGCAGCGTCTTCGAGGGTGAACTGTCCGCCGCTCAGCACCGTAGCTTGTTCGCCGCCCTCCGGCAGCAACTCGACCTGAGCTACGACAGCGTCCGTGTCTACCGGATGGGCTCGCCGCACCTCGTCGAGGTCGAGACTCTCGGCGCTGAACTCGGTCACCCGGACTCAGTACTCTGACCAGCACAGATGCACAACCGCCGGTCCGCTGCAGAATCCGCCCGATCCGGGGCGGAGAAAGCGGCTGTGACCTGCGACTTAAGGTTCGGGTCGCTCATCACCCCTGGAGGGATCGCAACCCCACGAGCACGACGACGTCGTGTCCTCGGGAGGCCAGGTCGCTCATCACCCCTGGAGGGATCGCAACAGGATGGACGGTCCCGGCGCGATCGTCACCGGCGGGCGTCGCTCATCACCCCTGGAGGGATCGCAACGCGGTGCCGAGGTGCACCCGCCAGCCCGCCTGACTGGTCGCTCATCACCCCTGGAGGGATCGCAACTCCACGAAGCCGGAGCAGCCCATGACCGGACCTGCCCCGTCGCTCATCACCCCTGGAGGGATCGCAACCTGTTCCTGGGTAAGGCTGCCCAGCTGGGTTTTTAGTCGCTCATCACCCCTGGAGGGATCGCAACACGTCCTTCCACCGCTTCAAGGCGCTGACCGGCTGCCGGTCGCTCATCACCCCTGGAGGGATCGCAACAACAACGGCTCGGGTTCAGCGACCGGCAGGGTGATCACGTCGCTCATCACCCCTGGAGGGATCGCAACTGGGGGTGCGTGGCACCCCGCCGCGGGCGTACGCGTCGCTCATCACCCCTGGAGGGATCGCAACCCCTCGGCCATGAGGGCGGCGACGGCCTCGGCCGCCTGCGTCGCTCATCACCCCTGGAGGGATCGCAACGCAAGTACCTGATGGAGCAGTACAAGACGCCGGAGTCGCTCATCACCCCTGGAGGGATCGCAACACGGCCTCGAGGCGACCACCACGGCGTGCAAGGAAGGTCGCTCATCACCCCTGGAGGGATCGCAACAGCAGCCGCCGCAACGCCATCGGCCACCCCGGTTCACCCGTCGCTCATCACCCCTGGAGGGATCGCAACCTCCCGGTCGGGGACATCGTCCGGATGGGTCCGCAGTCGCTCATCACCCCTGGAGGGATCGCAACGCCGACAGCGCGGCCGGGGGGCCGGAGACGGGCCGGGGTCGCTCATCACCCCTGGAGGGATCGCAACGCCAGCGCCGGTTGTGCGACGAACAACAGCCGGACGTGTCGCTCATCACCCCTGGAGGGATCGCAACCCATGCATCATGTGGATGCGCCGTGGCGGCCGGCGGACCTGTCGCTCATCACCCCTGGAGGGATCGCAACGTCTGGCAGGTCCGCTGCCGGTTGGGCTGCGCGTCATGTCGCTCATCACCCCTGGAGGGATCGCAACAAGGGCGTCCGCCCTCTCCCCTCGGACTGGATAACCCGGTCGCTCATCACCCCTGGAGGGATCGCAACCGGCGGGGAAGGGGAACGAGTTCGCATGACGACGTCGTTCATCACCCCTGGAGGGATCGCAACACGGTGGGGACCTGCCGGTGCTCCAGACTGCCGGGTCGCTCATCACCCCTGGAGGGATCGCAACTGGACGGCTTCGGCGACGGCGTAGGAGGCGTACTGTCGGGGTACTCGTTGGAGTGCAAAGGTGAGTACGGCTGATCTTGCAGAGGTCAGGTGTCGTGATGGGTGCCTTGTTCGTCACGGTGGGTTGCGTCTTGCAGGCGTAGGCGGGTGAGGCCGAGCATGTCGATCAGCCATCCGGGTCCGCGTGCCCTTGAGCAGCAACTCCGCCCGCAGCCACGCATCGACCACATGCGCGAACACGTCGATCAGCTGCCCACGAGCCGGCCGCGCCCCAACCGGCGGCACCACCTCGCCGCCTCCAGCAGCCAGGTACTTCTTCACCGTCCGCCAGTTCAGGCCCGTCTCACGAGCGATCTCCGAGACACTCGCACCAGCCTCGTGCAGCGCCCGGAACCGACGCACATCCCGCCACCGCTGCTCATCCAACGCCTTCACCACCAGCCGTCCCACGCCGGTCCGATCACGACCCGAGCAGCCCCACCCTCAGTCACCAGCTCACGACGGACAATCGGTGCGCACCTCTGCAAGATCAGCTGTACGTAGCTCTGCACTCCATGCCGTACCCCGACACGTACCGGTCGCTCATCACCCCTGGAGGGATCGCAACGGTGTCGCTGAGCAGGGAGTCGCCGACGATCCGGTGGTCGCTCATCACCCCTGGAGGGATCGCAACGCTCGGGTAGGGTCTGGGTCATCTGGACTCCTTGCGTGTCGCTCATCACCCTTGGAGGGATCGCAACTCGCTCACGTCCTGGCGGCCCTTGACGTCGCGGCCGAGTCGCTCATCACCCCTGGAGGGATCGCAACGCGACGTACCGGAGCGCCTCGTGGTCACGTCCGCGCTGGTGGTGTAGGAGACGGCCATCGCGGACGTGACCCGTGCTGCTGGTCGGTGCGTGAGTCGTAGGGTCAGCCGATCGTGGGCATGACCTCGGACGGTTCAGCGTGCGCTCACGAACTCGTCAACGAACTGCTCGGGCGACCGGCTCCGGACACTGACCGGGTGGTGGCGGTGGGGACTGCACCCGGTTTGGTTGACTCCTGATTTGTGAGGATGCGTTCCTCGCTGGAAGGATGTCTGTCATGCCGAAAGCGTTCCCGCCGGAGTTCCGCCGTGACGTGGTCGCGGTCGCTCGCAAGGGTGAGGCGCCGTTGCGGCAGATCGCGAAGGACTTCGGGATCTCCGAGGGCTGTCTGCACCGCTGGCTCAAGCTCGCCGACGTCGAGGACGGCGTCCGTCCGGGCGTCACCGGTTCGGAGTCGGCCGAGTTGCGGGACCTGCGACGGCGCAACAAGCTCCTGGAACAGGAGAACGAGATCCTCCGGAGAGCGGCGGCGTTCTTCGCCCGGGAGATCTCCCCAAAATGATGTACCCGCTGGTCGGTGACCTGGCCGCGGACGGGATCCCCGTCGCGGTGACCTGCCGGGTGTTGGGGTTCAGCAAGCAGGCCTACTACGCGTGGCGCGCCGACCCGGTGTCGCGACGCGACGTCGATGACGCCCACCTGATCAACGCCGCCCTGGACATCCACCACGATGATCCGGCGTTCGGGTACCGGTTCATCGCCGACGAACTCCCCGCCCACGGCGTCACCGCCGGCCGTAACCGGGTCGCCCGACTGTGTTCACAGCAGCGGATCTGGTCGGTGTTCGCCAAGCGCAAGGGCCTGACCAGGCGTGCCGGACCGCCGGTACACGACGACCTGGTACGACGCCGGTTCACCGCCGACGCCCCGAACCGGCTGTGGCTCACCGACATCACCGAACACCCCACCGCCGAGGGCAAGCTCTACCTGTGCGCGATCAAGGACGTGTACTCCGGCCGGATCGTCGGCTACTCCATCGACACCCGCATGAAGGCCTCCCTGGCCGTCACCGCCCTGCGCAACGCGATCCGACTACGGAACCCGGCCGGCACCGTGATCCACTCCGACAGAGGAAGCCAGTTCCGGTCGAAGAAGTTCGTGAAAGCACTACGCCGCAACGGTTTGGTCGGCTCGATGGGCCGCGTCGGCGCCTGCGGTGACAACGCCGCGATGGAATCGTTCTTCGCCCTGCTGCAGCGCAACGTCCTGGACCTCCAACGCTGGCACACCCGCCACGACCTACGCCTGGCGATGGTGACCTGGATCGAACGCACCTACCACCGCCGACGCCGGCAACAACGCCTCGGACGGCTCACCCCGATCGAGTTCGAGACAATCAACAGACCCGCACACGCGGCCTGAACCACTCAACCCCGCGAGTCAACCAGACCCGGGGCAGTCCCGTGTTGCATGCGCACGCGGCGACCTTGGCCTGGGTGCGGAACACGACCGGGGTGTGTACCCGGCCCCGGCGTGTGTAGCTCGCTGTCTCGACACGGCCGCGCATCGGTGCGGTTTGCCGGGACCCGGTGGTGGTCTTGGGTCAGACTGCAGTAAACGCTCTGGTGGCCTGGCGGACCGCCACCGAGTGAGCGGGTACGGCCTGGACGCCTTCCACCAGGTCAACCAGCCTGGACCCGCACAGGCGACACACCCCCTTGCATTCTCGCGCCAACCGCCCCCTCGTTGATGGGCTTGGTGGCACGGTCAGTGGTACGTCCGGTGGCCGGGGTGGTCCTCGGAGCGGCCGCCGGGATCACGGGCCGGCTCAGCGGCGGGGGAGCGGGATGGTCGACTCCCGGATCACCGGTCGGCCCGGTGGGCGGACGACGCCCTGCTGCCGTTGGTCGTCCAATGCCGCGAACGGGTGCTGCGCGGCGGTCGCCCCGAGCATCTCCCGGTCGAGATGGACAGTTCCCCGCCGTGCGCGTGTTTCGAACGTCAGGACGACTCGTCCGGCGGGGGAGTCCACGAGGGGGTGCTCTTGATGACCGTGTCGAGTAGGACGCGTAGTCGCTGGTAGTCCTCGTCGCCGAGCGAGTCGCGGATGTGGTTGTCCAGGTGCAGCATGATCCGGTCGGCTCTGGCCGTCTCGCGGCGTCCGCTGTCGGTGAGGTGCAGCTCCTGGATGTTGGCGTGGCGCGGGTGGGTCCGACGTTCGATCAGGCCGCGTTCGACGAGCTTCAGGACCAGCGGCGTGATCGCCTGTGGGGTCACCCCGACGACGCGGGCCAGCTCGGCGCCGGTCAGGCCGGGCGTCACTCCCAGGTTGGCCAGGACGGCGTAGAGCGAGCCTGAGACGCCGATCCTGCGCAGCGGCGGCTCCTTGGCGGCGAGGAGGGCGAGGTCGGCCCGGCGCAGTGTCGACGCGACGCGGCCGAGCATCTCCTCGCGGTCGAAGGTCGCTGCCGTTTCGTCGGTCACGGTCGCTGAGCTTACCGCACCTTGATTTGCCTTCACGTCTTGTGCTCTATCAAAGTCTTGATACTCTCCTGATGCGGGTCGATGTCACCGATCCCGCCGGCGATCCATCCACTCAAGCGAGCTGAGCACGGAAGGGGATCATGGTCATGAACTGGGCACAAGGGCCGGACCCGACACGGAGATCCCGCCATACCATCATCGCCAGGAGCCTCGCCCTCGGCCTGCTCACCGTCACGGGTGCCTGCGGCACCGACGGCGAAACGGCCGAGACGACCGAATCGGGCCTGACCCGACTCGTCATCGACTTCAGTCCGACCGCCAACAACGCGCAGCTCTCGCTCGGCATCGACCAGGGGATCTTCGAACGGCACGGGTTCGACATCGACCAGGTGCCGGGCTCCGGAGCCAGCGCCAACAGCGTGGCGCTGCTCCTGAACGGACAGATCCACCTGGCCGTCAGCGAGATCACCGCCGTGCCGGCCGCCGTCGCCGCCGGCTTCCCGGTGCAGATCGTCACCTCGCTGGTCACCGACTACGAGTCGCCGGAAGGTGACGCGTTCTCCCTGATCGTGCCGGAGTCCAGCGACATCCGGTCGTTCGCGGACCTGACCGGCCGGACCGTCGCCGTCAACGGTCTGGAGAGTTTCTTCGACCTGACCGTCCTCGAAGCGGTGCGCCGGGCGGGCGGCGACCCCGGCGCGGTCCGGATCCTCGGGGTGCCGTTCGAGGACCAGGTCGCCGCGCTGCGGCAGGGCCGGGTCGACGCGATCAGCACCCTGGAGCCGTTCGCGGGTCAACTGCTGACGGGCGACGGGTTCCGCTCCCTCGGCAACCCCGCCACCAGTGCGCTCGGCCCCCGCAGTGTGCCGAGCATCCTGATGGGCTCCCAACGGTTCACCGACCGGAATCCGGAGGTGATGCGCCGCTTCCTCCGGGCGTGGGGCGAGGCGACCGCGTACGCCAACGACAACCCGGAGGCGGTCCGCGCGACGATCGTCCGGACCACCGGCGCGCCCTCCGAGGCGGTGGCGGAACTACCGCTGCCCTGGTACGTCAGCGGGATCGACAGACGCTCGGCGGAACTCGTCGCCCGGCTGATGGTCGACCACGACCGGATCGACACCGCCCCGGCGCTGGACGAGTTCACCTGGTCGGAGTCGCCGGACGCGTCCGACCTCGCAACGCCCCCGCGCGGGCTCCGGGTCTCGGAGTAGCCGATGAGACCCGCCCCGCTGCTACCCGTACTCACCACCGCGGCGCTACTCGCCAGCTGGGAGGCGCTGTCCGGCACGGGCACTCTCCCGCCCGGGATCCCGCCGGTCTCCGCCGTCGCCGCCTGGCTCTGGGCCAACATCGGCACCGCAGACCTCTGGGCGGCCGTGGCGCAGACCCTGGCACACTGGGCACTCGCCCTGGTCGTCGGGGTCACGGTCGGCGCGCTCGTCGGTGCCACCATGGCGAGCGTCCCCGTGGTCCACGAACTACTGCTCGGCATTGTCGAGTTCTTCCGACCGATCCCGGTCGTGGTCTATCTGCCCCTCATGTTGCTGCTGTTCGGGGCCAGGCCGGTGGTGGTGGTCGTGCTGGCGGCGGTGGCGGCCCTGTGGCCGATGCTGCTCCAGACGCTCCACGGTGTGCGGGACGTCGACCCGGTCACCACCGACACGGCACGGGTGTTCGGACTGACCACACCGCAGCGCCTGGTCTGGGTGACGGCCCCGAACATGCTGCCGTACTTCTTCACCGGCCTGCGGATCGCGTCGACGGTCACGCTGCTGGTGGCCATCGCGATCGAACTCATCGGCGCCGTACCCGGCCTCGGCAACACCCTGGCCACCTACGCGGGCAACGGCCTGTACGACGCGACCTACGGGGTCATCGTCATCGCCGGCCTGCTCGGTGTCGGCCTCAACGCCGTCTTCGAGCGGCTGGAACGGCGGGCGCTGCGCTGGCACCCCACCCACCGGACGCAGTACTCATGAGGAGGCCAAGCGTGCGGAGAACCGGCCTTCGGCTGCTCGTACCCGTCCTGCTCGTGCTGCTCTGGTGGACCACGTCGGCCGGCAGCACCTCACCCTTCTACCCGCCGTTGCGCGAGGTGCTGGCCGCCTTCGGGGAGTCCTGGCTGTTCGCGCGACTCGGCTCGGACCTGGTCCCGAGCCTCACCCGGCTCCTGGTCGGCCTGCTGATCGCGACGATCGTCGGGATCGCCGTCGGCGCCGCACTCGGCCGCAGCCGACTGCTCCGGCAGGCCCTGAACCCGGCGGTGCAGTTCTGCCGTTCGCTACCCGGTGCCGCCCTGATCCCGGTCAGCGTCGTCCTCTTCGGCATCGGCGACGGCTCGAAGATCCTGGTCATCGCGTTCGTGTGCCTGTTCCCGGTGCTGTTGAACACCGTCGACGCGGTACGCGGGGTCGATCCGCAGCTGGAGGACGTGGCCCGTTCGTACCGGCTCACCCCGGCGCAGCGGCTGGCCTTCGTCCTGCTGCCGGCGGCGGCACCGCAGATCTTCGCCGGCATCCGCACGGCGCTGGGGATCGCCTTCATCATGATGGTCGTCACCGAGCTCTACGCCGCGACCAACGGCGTCGGCTTCGTCACCCTCAGCGCCCGCAACTCCTTCGACGTACCGCAGATGTGGGCGGGCACCGTGCTACTCGGCCTGCTCGGGGTGGCGCTGAGCGCCCTCTTCCTCGTCCTGCAACGACGCGTCCTGCGCTGGCACATCGGCATGACCGAAAGGACCTGACATGCTCTCGGTGACGAACCTCCGCAAGACGTACGGCTCCGGTGACCGGGCCGTCGAGGCGATCCGCGACCTGACCCTGACTGTCGACAGGGGGGAGTTCGTCTGCGTCGTCGGGCCGTCCGGCGCCGGCAAGACGACACTACTGAAGTCCCTCTGTGGCCTCATGAAACCGTCGTCGGGCACTGTCACCCTCGCCGGCGCCCCGGTCACCGGGCCGCCGAAGGAGATCGCCCTCGTCTTCCAGGACTACAGCCGGTCGCTGATGCCCTGGTTCACCGTGCACCGCAACGTCGGCCTGCCGCTGCGCATCCGGTACCCGTCGACGGCCGACCGCGCCGAACGGGTCACCACGGCGCTGGACGCGGTCGGCCTGAGCGGGTTCGGCGACCGCTACCCGTGGCAGCTCTCCGGCGGCATGCAGCAGCGCGTGGCGATCGCCCGAGGTCTCGCGTACGCGCCGGAGATCCTGCTGTTGGACGAGCCGTTCGCCTCGGTGGACGCCCAGACCCGCGCGGACCTCGAAGACCTGATCCTGCGGGTACGCGACGACACCGGCGTCACCATGCTGCTCGTCACGCACGACATCGACGAGGCGGTCTACCTGGCGGATCGGGTGGTGGTGTTGTCCGCCCGCCCGAGCGTCGTGCTCGAAACGGTGGAGGTCGACCTTCCCCGCCCACGTGACCAGGTGACCACCAAGCGCTCGCCCCGATTCGCGGAGCTGCGCGCACACGTCCTGACGCTGATCCGGCGCACCGCCCTCGACGGCTCGGCGTCGACACCCGACCACCACCCGACGACAGGGGAACGACGATGAGTACGCAGACTACGAGCAGCACGGCGACCCGGGACGGCGACCCGGACACCACCGGCGCCGAGGTGATCACCCTCGACCAGGGCACCGGCCTGGAACTGGCCCGCTACCCGGCGGCGGGTCCCGCGCAGGTGAGTGCGGCGATCCAGGTCGCGCGGACGGCCGCCGGACCGTGGTGGGACCTCGGATTCGAGGGACGGGCGGCGCGACTGCGTGCGTGGCGCCGGGAGATCGCCCGCGGCGGGGAGGACCTGGCGGCGCTGATCCACGCAGAGAACGGCAAGTCCCTGGAAGACGGCCGGGCCGAGGTGCTCTCCGTCGTCGGGCACCTGACCTTCGCGCTCGACAACGTCGAACGGGTCCTCGGCCGGCGCGAGGTCCCCGCTGCGGCCGCGACCCCGAACCAACGGGCGTGGGTGGAACACCTTCCGTACGGCGTGGTGGGCGTGATCGGGCCGTGGAACTTTCCGCTCGGCACCCCGGGAGCAATCGTCGTCCACGCCCTGGCCGCCGGAAACGCCGTCATACTCAAGCCCAGCCCGATCACCCCCGGTGTCGGCGTGTGGCTGGCCCGGTCCTGGCGTCGGGCCGTACCCGACCTGCCCGCCGCCCTGCAGACCGTCGTCGGCTTCGCCGCCACCGGCCAGCACCTCACCACCGGCGTGGACAAGATCGCGTTCACCGGCAGCGCCCGCTCGGGCCGGGCGGTGGCTGCGGCATGCGCCTCGCGCCTGACCCCGATGCTGCTGGAACTCGGCGGCAACGACGCCGTCGTGGTGGCCGACGACGCCGACCTGGACTCCGCCGCCGCCCACATCACCTGGGGTGCGCTCCAGAACGCCGGCCTGGGCTGCATCAGCCTCGAAGTGGCATACGTCGTGGACGCCGTGCACGACGCCCTGGTGGCGAAGATCGCCGCACACGCCGGGCGGGTGCACGCCGGCAGCGGCGACGACGACCTGATCGGCCCGGTCCCGCTGCCGGCCCAGATCCCGGTCATCCGCCACCACATCGCCGACGCCCTGCAGCGGGGCGCGACCGCCGTGGTCGGTGCACCGGCCGACGGGACCACCGCCGACCGGTACGTCCAACCCACGATCCTCGTCGACGTCCCGCCGGACGCCCTGGCCGCCACCGAGGAGACCTTCGGGCCGGTGCTGTCGATCGTCCGGGTCCGGGACGTCGAGGAGGCGATCACCCGGATCAACGCCGGCCCGTACGGCCTGGGCAGCGCCGTCTTCAGCCGCGACCGGGGCGAGGACATCGCCCGCCGCCTGCGCGTCGGCATGACCAGCGTCAACGACGCGCTCGCCTTCTCGCAGCACCCCGGGCTGCCGTTCGGTGGACGCGGCGACAGCGGCCACGGCCGTAAGCACGGCGACGAAGGACTCCGCGAATTCGGCTACCCGCACGCCGTCACCGTCAGGACCGGCCCCACCCCGGCACCCACGACCACCTTCGCCCGTCCACCCGAAACCATGGCCAGAGCCCTCGCCGCCGTGCGTGACCGGCTCGCCGAGGACGACCCGACCGAGAGGAACTGACCCGATGAGCGACCAGACGTCGCAGTTGCTGGAGCGGATCGCGGCTGGATTCAGCCACCCACCCCGCTCACCGGTGCTCCGCTCGCCGGGCGAGCTGGGGCTGGACTTCGAGGAGGTCACCTTCCCCTCCCACGACGGGGTGCCCCTGGAAGGCTGGTTCCTCCCCGCGCCCGGCTCGACCAAGCTGGTCATCGCGAACCACCCGATGGGTTTCACCCGCGCCGGTCTGCCCACCCATCTGGAGCCCTGGCACTCGGCCTGGGCAGCCAGCGGCAACGGGTTCGAGGTCGACTTCGTCCCCGACTACCGGATCCTGCACGACGCCGGCTACCACGTCCTCGCCTACGACCTGCGTAACCACGGCCTCAGCGGCGCCGCCAACGGGGGCATCAGCTCCAGCGGCCTCTTCGAGGCCCGCGACGTCGTCGGCGCACTCACCTACGCCCGCGACCGCCGGGACACCCATGGAGCAGCCATCGGCCTGTTCAGCCGGTGCCTCGGCGCCAGCGCCACCTTCGCCGCCATGACCCGGTTCCCTGCGGCGTTCGAGGGCGTACGCTGTCTCGTCGCAGCCCAGCCGGTGACCGCGCGTGTCATCATGGCCCGCCGCCTGGCGCTGCTCGGCGCGGCGGACCGGTTCGACGACCTGGAACAGCTCGTCCTCCGGCGTACCGGCATCGGCTTCGCCCGCCGCAGCCCGCAGGAATGGGCCCGCGACGTCCGCGTCCCCACCTTCCTGTACCAGGTACGCGACGACGTGCTCACCGACCCCGGCGACGTCCAGACGATGTACGACAACATCCCCATCGCCGAGAAGGAGCTGCACTGGATCGTCGGGACGACCGCGCGCTGGGACGGCTACCTGGAGTTCCAACGCCGCCCCCAACCCATGCTCGACTGGTTCGCGAGGTACCTGCCCTGACTGAGGTGATCGGTGTTTGCGGAGTGGGTCGTGGTCGAGGTCGGCGGCGAGAGACCTGTCTGCTCCGCCGGAGGTGACCATGGCACTTCGGGCGCACCTCACGAGATGGGGGCGCTCGCGATCTTCTACTGACCTGTGGGGAAGGAGCCGCCGGTCGTGTCCGGGTGAGGGGAATCCCCGGACAACGGCCGCGACCCTCCCGGACGGCCCTGTGCCCGCCCGTCGGATGGTTGTCCACCGACGGCCCCACGATCACCGGTACACAGGTGGCAGTCAGCCGTCGACTGCGAGACGTATCTGCGCGAGTGTAAGACGGAGCTGGAGCGCCTGAACCAGGACCAGGTCGGCGCCCTCGTCTGATCGTCCTTCCCACTATCCCCGGACTCCACGAGGGAGCATCCCTGATGGCGGATTTCATCACGTACGACTACGCCTCCATGGACCTCGCCGACATCCGCGGCATCGGAATCACCGGCATCGGATCGGTTGCCGCCAGCGGTACCCGCTACGCCGTGGCCCTCGTCGCGGGTACGGTCGCCCTGGTCCGGGCCGCGTACCCCAGCCTCACCCCGCAGCAGGTGGCGCACCGGGTCAAGGTGACCTCCGACCGGATGAGCGAGCTGCCCCCACCGGACGCCGGTTTCGGCTGGGGCCTGATCAACCCGGCCCGCTCGGTGACCGAGGTGCTGCCCGAGGTGGCCGCCGCCGACGGTGCCGGCCCTTCGAGCACCCGGTCCCTGCGTTCGGCCGGTGGGGCTCCCGCTCTGCTGGCCGTCGTGACGGTGGTCGCGCTGATCGTCGCCGTCCTGCTCGTACTCCGGATCCGTCGGCTGCTGCGCGAGCCCGACCCAGCCGCCTCGCGGGAGGAGCCGGAGACCCCCGCCCCCCGGACCCTCGCCGTCCCCCCCGGCCCCGACCCTGCCGGACTACCCACCCCTGTCGGCGGCAACCGGCTCCCCGGAGCACCGGGCGGTCCGGGTCGTGCTCGGGGAGCAGCCGCCGTCCCGACGGTGACAAGTTCCGCCACCGGCCAGGGTGCCGGACCCGGTGCTGCTGCGGGGGCCGACCCGAAGACCTCCACCACCTGGTCAACGCTCACGGCGGAACCATCACCGTGTCGTGCGGGTGGCCGCGAGGGTCAGGCCGATGCGGGTCGAGGCGGTGACCACGCCCAGGATGGCGACGGCGGTCAGGGCGTGCCCGAGGTCCGGCATCCACAACGACACGGTGGAGAGCCCGTCCGCACCGAAGAGTCGCGGCAGCCCCCGGACCGCGGCGGCGGCGAGCAGCAGGTACCCGATGCTCCAGGCCGTGCCGGTCACGACGGCCCGCCGGCCGGGTCGAGGCCCTGCCCGCAGCCGACGGACCCCACGGACCACCGTGGCGGCCAGGGCAACCGTGAGCCCCCCGGCGAGGGCCAGCAGCGCGGGCGCGAGCCAGGTCAGCACCGGGTCGGCGGCGGCCGGAGCGGCGCTGCCCCCGGTCAGCATCCGGACCAGGTCGAATCCGATGCCGGCCAGCGCGGCGTCGTCGGCGAGGGAGTATCGGTTGGCGAGGACGACCACCGCCAGCCCGGCGTCGGGTACCAGCAGCAGGTGGGCGAAGTAGCCCGGGGTGGAGCCGGCGTGCCAGACGATCCGTGTCCCGGCCGGGTCGACTTTGGTGTCGCGCCACCCGAGTCCGTAGGCACCACCCGAGGGTAGGGCGGTCGTCCCCCGCTGCATCTGTTCCACGGACTCCGGGGCGAGCAGCCGGGACTGTCCGTACCGGCCGCCCTCGAGTTGGGCGGAGGCGAAGCGGGTCAGGTCGGTCAGGCTGGCGGCGAGGTACCCGTACGGCGCCCCCGATGTGTCGTACGGCGAGTCGAACCGCTGCGGCCGCCCGAGGTAGGTCCGGTGTCCGGCCGGCAGACCGATCCGGGCTGCCTCGGCTGCGGTGGCGGCGGTGTGCCGCAGCTCCAACGGCTCGATCAGGGCGCTGCGTAGGTGGTCGGCGAAGGTCCGGCCGGTCACCGCCTCGACCAGCGCGCCGAGCACGATGTAGTTGGCGCCGCTGTACTCGTGGCGGGCGCCCGGTTCCGCGATCGGCCGCACGTCGGCCAGGTCCCGTAGGGATCGGGACAACCCGCCGGGATCGTTGTCGAACCGGTCGGTCAAGCCCCGGCCGGCGATCTCGGGTAGCCCGCTGGTGTGGTTCAGCAGGTGGCGAATGGTGACCCGGGCGGCGGTCGCCTCGTCGGCAGTCCGGAACGCCGGCAGGTGGCGGCGGACCTGGTCCTCCAGGCCGACCAGACCCTGCTCGACCAGGCCGAGCACCAGGGTGGCGGTGATCGGTTTGCTGACCGAGCCGATCAGGAAGGGGGTCTGGTCGGTGACCGGCTCGCCGTCGCCGCTCACCCCCTCGGTGTACGTCCGCAGGACCCGGTCGCCGTGCACTACGGCCGCCGAGAGCCCGGGTAGGTCCTCGCGGGCCTGGCGGTCCTTCAGGTACCCCGCGAGTCCGGCGGTGTCGGGTACCGGCCGGCGGTCGGATGCCGACGCGGCGGTGGCCGGTGCCCCGGTGAGCAGCATTCCGGCGACGGCCGCGATGGCCGCTCCCGATCGGATCAGGTACCGCATACCGTCTTCTCCCTTCGCCCGGTCAGCCGATCTGGCTCAGCAGTCGTTCCAGCTCGGACAGGCGGCGCGTCACCTCGCCGAGTTCCGCACGGTTGGCCTGGAGTTCGGTTCGCAGGGCGGTCAGCTCGTCGGCGGTGACCCGGGCGCTCTCGGCGGCGCTCTGCTGGGCCGCGCCGGTCTGCTCGGCCAGGGTGCGGTACTGCGCCTCCCGGGCCGCCGAGTGGCGCGCCCGGTAGACGCCGAGGGCCACGAAGAGCACGATCGCCACCAGGGCGACGACCATGGCCGTCGAGGTGATCATCGCTACGGTGGTGACGCTCGTGTCGTCGGCGGCGATGGTGTTCACTTCTCGTCCTTCCTGGACATGTCGAGGGTCGGTACGGCCGATGCCACGGTCTGTGGGGTGAGCTCCACCGCGAACGGGGCGATCTCGAACCACTTGACCGAGCTGCCGTCCGGCGCGGTCTCCAGCGTGCCGCGCACCAGCCCGGCCGCCTCCAGCTTCTGCAGGTGCATGTAGAGCAGCGGCCGGTTCATCGCCAGCCGCCGGGCCAGCTCGCTGACGTACGCCCGCCCCTCACTCAGCGCGGCGACGATGCGTAGCCGGTGCGGGCTGGCCAGCGCGGTGAGCATCCGGAGCAGCTCGTCGCCGTTCGGCGTGGTCTGATCCATGCCCTGCCCTCCCGGGTGTCAGAACTATATGACACCCCCCTTGTCAGAAGATGCTGACACCCAGGTAGGTGGCACGTCAACCGCAGGGGTACGACCGGCACCCGAACCGGGCGACCGGCTCGTGCCACACCACAGCGGCGGGGATGTCGAGGGGCCGGTACCCGCCGGCTGCTGAGATGGTGACGCCCCCGCACCGCGGCGACGCGTACCGGGGGGATCTGCGCCGTGGGTTCCCTCGGATGCACACTGACGGACCGGGAAGTCGACGTGCTGCGCGGGGCGCTCGACGTGGAGCGCACCGCGCGCGGTGTGCGGCCCCATCGGCTGCCGGTGTGGGCCCGCCCCCAGTACACCGACGGTCGGCTCGCGATGGTGGAGGCCCAGCCCGCAGGCGTGCGGCTGGCCTTTCGCACCCGGGCCACAGCCGTCGAGTTGGAGACAGTGCCCACCCGGTACAGCTACACCGGCCTGCCGGCCCGCCCCGCCGGCGTGTACGACCTGGTGGTGGACGGCCAGCTCACCGACCAGGCCGGCGGCGACACGGTGACCATCGACATGGCCAGCGGGAGCACGGAGCACCGGTCCGGTCCACCCGGCACCGTCCGCTTCACCGGCCTGCCCGACCGGGTGAAGGACGTCGAGATCTGGCTACCGCACCTGGCCCGCCGTTGCGGCGTCCCTCGGCGGCGTCGACCTGGTCAACCTCGGCTTCGGCGGCAGTGCCCTGCTCGACCCGTTCGCCGCCCGCGTCATGCGGGACACCCCGGCCGACCTCGTCAGCGTGAAGATCGGCATCAACCTGGTCAACACCGATGTGATGCGGCTGCGGGCCTTCGGCCCGGCCGTGCACGGCTTCCTCGACACCATCCGCGACGGCCATCCGACCACGCCGCTGCTGGTCGCGTCCCCGACCTACTGCCAGATCCACGAGGACACCCCCGGCCCCGGCTCGTTCGACCCTGCCGCCCTCGCCGTCGGGCAGGTGCGGTTCCGGGCCACCGGTGACCCGGCGGAACGGGCGAGCGGGAAACTCACCCTCGGCGTCATCCGCGACGAGCTGACGCGGATCGTCGCCCAGCGTGCGGCCAGCGATCCGCATCTGCACCACATCGATGGCCTGGACCTCTACGGGAAGACCGACTTCGCCGAGCTTCCGCTGCCCGACGGGCTCCATCCGGACACACCCACCCACCGGCGCATCGCCGAACGCTTCGCGAACCGGGCGTTCAGCGCGGACGGACCCTTCGCAGGGCACGAGACGGCATGACCTGACCGACGCTCAGTGGGCAGCGCGTGCGCCGCTGTTGCCCAGCGGGCGATACGCCAGGGCTTCAGCACTGACTCGACCACCGCTCGGGCGTATCAGTGCGCCGTCGGTGCTCTTCTCGGGAACCGGTCACAGATGGGGTGTCACGAGCGACACCACGCGGGCCTTGTTGGCCGGCCCGATCCAGGTCCCCACCACCTTTCCCCCTTGAACACGTGCAGCGTGGGGATGCTGTGGATGTTGTAGCGGGGCGGAGTCTCAGGGCTCTCGTCGATGTCGAGCCTCGCCACCGTGAGGCGGCCCGCGTACTCCTTGGCGACCTCCGCGAGCACGGGATCCAGCGCCGTGCACACGCCGCTCCACTCGGCGCGGAAGACTGCCAGTACCGTGCCCGTGGCCTTCGCCACCGTCCCGGGAAAGCTGCTGTCGGTCACGTCGATGACGGTGCCGCTCATGAGAGTCCTCCTTGATGGGGCCTGACCATGGGCGAAGGTTCTGCGTGGAAGTGCGGCAGACGCCCTGCAGCCGTGACCAACCGTCAGTTACCTTCAGTGAAAGCATGGATACCCTGTATTCACTCAAGTCGGTTGATCGCAAGCTGTGGATGCCCGGTAGCCCGGGTCCTCCCATTCTGCGCAGGACGGCGTCAGCGCCGTACCGAGTACTGGGCGATGATGACTCCTGTCGTGGTGGTGACGCTGCGCTGCAATTCGAGGTCGGCGCGGTCGGCGTCGCCGAACAGCCGTTGCCCGGAACCGAGCACGATCGGATGAATCTGCAGCACGTACTCGTCGACGAGGCCTGCCCGGTGCAGGCTCCGTACGAGGTCACCGCTGCCGAGGATCGTGAGGTCGCCGTCGAAGGAGGCGCGCAGCGCGCCGACGGTGTCGACCGCGTCGCCGGCCAGGAGCGTCGACTCCGGGTAGGCCAGGGTCGTGCTCGATGAGCGTGACACGACGTACTTCGGCGCGTGGGTGAGGAAGTCAGTGAACGGGTTCGACTCGGTCGCGTTCGTCCAGTAGCCGAGCAGGTCCTCGTAGGTGCGTCGGCCGAACAGCATCGCCCCCTCACCCGTCATGCCCTCAGCCATGAACGACATCGAGACATCGTCCTGATAGCCCTCGCCCCATCCACCGTGGGCGAAACCTCCGCGCGTGTCCTCGTCCGCTCGGCCCAGGCCTTGGATGACGCCGTCCAGGGTGATGCTCTCGGTCGCACTGACACGTCCCATGAAGTCTCCAGTCTTCATACTGACAAGTTTGATAAGTGAAACTAGACTGAGTGGTATGAAGAGTCAAGAGAGGCCCGGACCGGCGGACTCCTCGACAGCGCTGCGGCCGAGCTCCATCAAGAAGGTGCGGGCGATCATCGAGGCCGCCGAGGCGATCTTCTTGCGCTCGGGGTACGCCGAGGCGAGCATGGACGACGTCAGCACGCTCGCCGGCGTATCGAAACAGACCGTCTACACACACTTCGGCGCCAAGCAGCAACTCTTCGTCGCCGTCGTCACGCATGTCACCTCAGACGCCACGGCCCGGGTGCACTATGAGATCCCCGATCCCACTGACGTCAGCGCCATGCCCGCCTATCTCGAGGCCTACGCCCGCCGCCAGCTCGACGTCGTACTCGACGAACGGGTGCTCGCGGTCCGGCGGCTGGTCATCGCCGAGGCCACGCGCTTCCCGCAGCTCGCCGAGACGTTCTGGCAGCAGGGCCCAGCGAAGGCCATGGAGGAGATGCGGGTGCGCTTCACCCGCTTCGCGGACGTCGGCCTCATCGCCACACCCGATCCCGCCGCCTCGGCGAGCATCTTCAACTGGATGGTGATGGGGGGCGCCATCAACGCCGCGATGCTGCTCGGCGCGCCGGGCATCCCGGACGCCGACGCCCGCGCGCAGATCGCCGCCCACGCCACACGCGTGTTCCTCGCCGCCCACACCGCATAAGTGCGGCGGGGGCAGCGCGATCATGACAATGCCTTGACGCGCTGGCGGGAGCGGGACTGTAGGCGCCCCGATGGGCCGTCGTGGATCGTGGTTATCCCGGCGGCGATCCGGTCCTCGGACGTGACACCAGCCCATCCTTCCTCGGACCACTGTCTGGACTCAGGGTGTTCGGTCCGCAGGGGGGAAACTCAAACTGAAGTGACCCCTGTCGGCCGGACACCTCGGTGTCTGTCAGGGACTGTCGGTGGATCTTCTCGTAGGTGTCGGGGATGACGTTACCCAGACGGCTGTGCCGGCGTGGGTTGTAGAAGCCTTCGGTGTAGGAGAAGACTTCCCTGCGCACGTGCTGCCCCCCATCGCGCCGGTCACCGCGTGGTCTCCTCGCTCTTCCCGTCCTCGCGGCTTCTGGGCCTGACCGGCCCGGACTGATCACTCTGACGCGGGGACGGTTGGACGGGCAATGACCTGCGGGTGCTCTTCGGGAAGGCCCTGGCAACCGCTGCCGCAGCTGAGGACGTCCCCGACGGTTGCGAGATCGCGACCTGAGGCTCTGTCCGTGACCCTGCCGGCGTGCTTGATGAGTGGGTTTCACCGCGTGTAACCGTCAGCTCCGGACTTCGGGGCCGGGGACTGCGCCACGCCATCGGTGCGTCAGGGCTGTGGACGACCCAGTCGGTGTCCCGGAAATGAGAGGAGAGGGAACGGCCGAGCACTGTCGCGTCGAACGGTCCGCTGGACTCGAAGATCCCCAGGGACAGCGGCCTGCCCAGCGTCCTCTCCCATGCTCGGGACCACTCGGCCAAGGCGGGAAGGGCACCCATGGCAGCCTCTTTGTCCAGGTAGCCGTGGCCGTTCATGAAGTCGCCCAGGTAGCGGTCGGAGTGGTGGGATCGCCAGAACGTCCGCGCGGCGCGCACCATCGCGGTGCTGTTGATGTCGAGGTCGATGTCGCTCGGTTCTCGTTCTATGCCGAGGCGCCACATGGCGTCGTACGGGCGGCGCAGGGGACGGTCCTGGCCTGCGCCGAACCAGTCCCGGAGGCGCTGCCCGGTGATGGACTCTGCGGCGAGGTCCTGCTCTCGTGGCATCGTCTTGTGTTGCCCGGAGAAGAACCCCGCTCCGGTTCCTTTGATGCGGATGTCGACCTGTGCCGGGTCGATGCCGTCGTTGCGGAGCGCCTCCAGCATCTCCGCGCCGAACCGTCGGTAGAGGTCCGGGGTCATGCCCATGGGCGCCTCGCCGGTGAGCATCCACTTGACCTGGACCGGGTTGATGCCGAGGAAGTCCAGGTCCCGTCTGGTGACGGCGTAACCCGAGTCGTCCCGGGGCCACCACTCGGGGATCTCTCCTTGGCCGTCGAGGACGCGGATGATCCGCCTGTCCACCGGTTCGGCGGGGTCGAGCCGGGCTGTGATGGTCAGGGGGTCCCATCGCTTTGCCGGTACGTGCCGTTCGTCGGTGCCGTTCGTGGTGGCGTGTGCGGCATCTTCCAGGGACGGGGCGCCGAGACTGATGCTGCTGGCTGCGGTCTGTTCGGCTTCGACCGCCGGGGCGCTGCCGGTGACGACGCCATCCAGGGTGACCAGTCCGTCGCCCGGTAGTGTGACCAACTCCTTCTGCGCGAAGTAGCCCATCCCCGTGGCAGGGATGGAAAGTACGTCGCGAGCGGGCTTGCGGTCGACCAGGATCACGGCGTGGCCGCCGCGCTTCTCCAGCCAGTCGGCGACGATCTGCCGGTCGGCGGCCCAGCTCGCCAACGGCCGCTGACGTGCCTCGAAGGTGTCGCCGACGCTCAGGCCGGACCAGCTCGGCCGCGCTGCCCCCTCCTGCCAGGTCAGCGCCCGGTAGACGAGTACCTCGGTGATGTCGCGGCCGGCCAGGGTCTCTTGGGTCATCTCGTACTGGGTGCGCAGGAAGTCTCGTAGCGCGTCCCGGTTGTAGTCGAGTTCCAAGGCCACGGCGTTGCGGGTCTTCGAATCCATTCGCCACTCCAGCACCTCGGTGAGGCCGAACTCCTCCTTGGTGGCTTCCTGCAGGGCCAGTACCCGCACGTTGTTGTTGGATCCGTACGACCAGGAGCTCATGAGTTCGCTGACCCCGATCCAGCGCACGAGGTTCTCGGCGCGCGGATCATCCATGTGCACCACCCTGTCGGGGGCGTGTCGCGGGTTGGCCGCATCGAGCTCGTCGACGTGGAGGACGTCCGCCCCCATCGAGGGGTACTGCTCGTTGTGCGGCGCGAGGACGTACCGCCCGTCACCCAGGCGGTGCGCCATGTCGGTGCCGACGGCCAGACCGAACGCCGCCAGAACGAGTTCGGGTGTCGAGGACCGCATCCGCACGGCGATGGCCTCGATGGCGATGGTCTTGGCCTGGCCGGTTTCGGTGATCCGGCCGTCGTCGGTCAGCAGCGCCTCGCTGATCTGCTGATGGTCGGTGCGCTCCGGCGAGCCCGGAGGTGGGGCCAGGGGGGCGTGCCGCCGGGGTGCCGGGGCGGGGAGCGCGACCCGGTCTCCAGGGAGCAGTGGGAGCAGCGGAGCTGTCCCGACTGCATGCGCCGCGACTTGGCTGAACCGGTCCATGACCGTGTCATGCAGGTCCGAGCGGCCGAAGTGCTCGAAGACGGGGCGCAGGCCGTCCAGCTGTCGCCGCACGATCTCGACGTCGACGGCGGGGATCGGGTTGTCCACCCAGGCGAACACGTGGGGCTCGACCTGACGGTAGAACGTGTGGACGAAGGGGTTGGCCGCGTCTGGGAGGGCGCCGTACGAGGTGACTGAGTCGGTGACGGTGATCAGACTCTGCTGTGCGCCGAGGAGGACCTGGTCGACATCGACGCCGTGGGTGGCGGTGAGCGCGAAGAACAGACCGAGGCAGACGCCGTCGCGGGTCGCCGGTACACCGTCGTTCGCCAGGTGCGTGAGGCTGCGGTAGTGGGCGGAGGCCGGCTCGCCTGGCATGTGGTCGGTGTAGACGTCCCGGGAACCGAGTGGGTAGGTGAGAGGGACGCGGGCGCCGACCGCTCGACCGACATAGGCGTCGAGCACCTTGAGGTGTGCGTCCTGCACCTGCAGGTACTGCTCGTGGATCGCGAGGGTGCCATCGCTGAAGGTGACCAGCGCCCGGTGGGCGATGCCGTCACCATGGTCGAGTGCCGTCCGAGCCACCACCTGGGCACCGGTGGCCGGGTGCGCCGGCAACGACAGTCCGGTGGCTGCCTGCACGGTGGCAGGTGTCGCTACGGCCCTGGACGACTCGGTGCGCCACATGTCATCGAGGGCCGACTGGATCCTCGGCCAGCTCGCGGCGAAGCCGGGATGGAGTCGGAGGTCCTGGACCTCGGAAAGTGGCACCCAGTCCACCGCGACGGACTCGTCCTCGACCGGCCGTACCGGTGCGCGCTCGTCGAAGGAGACGATCACCGTGTCGTACGACCAGCCCCCGTGGTCATCGCGGACGACCAACTCGAAGCGAGCGCCGGCGGCAACCAGGTCACTCTCCTCGGCAGCCTCGCGAAGTGCGGCCTCCACCGCCGACTCGTGGCTGTCACGGGCACCACCGAGTAGCGCCCAGGTACCGCCCTGATCCGTGTGGGCACCCCGATGGTGCATGAGTACGTAGGCTTGTCCGTCGACGGCTCGGTGGACGGGCAGCAGTCCTGCCGCGCCGAACCTGCCCCAGTGCGCGTGGCCCTGGGCGCAGTTCACCCAACCGTCCCCGGCGATGGCGGGGAGGGCCGGCACCGACGTGTTCGCTCTGCTCGGGTCATCGGTGGGCTGTTCGTTCACCCGGGTTCTCCTGGTTGTGGTGTCCGTGTCCGGTCGCCCGCTGCTGCCTGTCACGTGACCGGGCGGTGGGTCCGGTCAGAGCTGGTCGAGGAAGGTTTCCGCTTGCCGGCGCAGGGTCGGGGGTGCGGCCGACCAGGCCGGGCTGCGCATCACTTCGCGAAGTTTGGCTGCCTTGACGTCTGCGGGGGCCGTGTTCCGGAGGCCTACGTGGGGCCACAGGTGGTCCAGGTCGTCGTACGGAAGGTCCCAGACGGTGCCGATGGTCGGCTCGCCGGCGGTGGTCGGCTGGTGGGGCGGGGTGTGGACCTCGTCGGCGGTGGCGGCGGGAGTGACCTCGACGAGGGTGAGGCCGAACTGCTCGACAGCACCGCGGAGCAGGGTGCGGTGGTCGGCGACGGTGTCGGCGGTGGGTGGGGTCCCCTCGAAGAACAGGGTGAGGACCCAGCCGGATTCACCGGTACGCGCGAGGTCGAGGACGAGGCGGTCGTCGGGGCTGTCGGTGACGACGCGGTGGGCGATGCTCGTCGCTGCTGCGGGTCCTTCGGTGCGGGGGATGTCGTCGAGTTGGAGCATGTGGCGGAGCTGTCGTTGCTGGCTCGTTGTCAGCTCTCCCTGGGAGAGCACCCGAAGCGCGGGCCAGAGCATGACGATGGTTCCCCTTCTGGACGTGAACGGCAGTGACCTGGATGCCGCGGTCAGTGGTCGTGACCGCGCAGGCCACCCGGTCGATGCCGGCTCAAAGATGGATCGGATTGGTCCAGGCGCGCTGTCCGTCGGAGTCCTCGACCGTGACTCGACACCAACCACGCTTGAACATCGCCAGGGGCAGAGAACACTCCTGGAGAGCCTCGCCGTGAATCACCTGGGCCCCGGGGTTGCCGCCCGTGACCAGTACCTTGCTGACGGGCGAGCAGGTGACCGTGACGAATCCCGCGTCGACCTGGACGTCGTGCAGTTCGGGGCCGGTGCTTGAGTAGTAGTGGCCGGCCTTGAGCGCGGCGAGCAGCGGGTCGGGGGCGAGGGACTCCGCACGTACCTGGACCCAGGCCGCGCAGCCCGGCGGATCCTGGGGCTGAAAGTGCGCGTCGTCGGCCGCATACGCGGTGAGCCGGTGCCCCCGGTTGAGCAGGACGTCGGTCAGATGCCAGCTGTCACCGCGGTCCTCGCGAGCCGCGAGTGCGTTGTAGACCTCGACGGCGTGCGCGGCATCCAGGCTCTCCGCGTCGACGGCGGTGAGCAGTGAGGCTGCCGGGTGGGCCATGCCGACGAATGCGCCGGCTGCTCGTGCCCGGCGTGCCAGCTGGGCTGCATCCTCGGTGGGTTCGGGCGGTGCGAAGTCCAGTGGCAGCCCGACGGCGAGGATGTGCCACTCCGAGGAGAACTCCGTACGCGGCGGGTGCAGCTCCGCGCCCAACAGTGTGGTGAAACCGGGGGAGCGCAGCTCACGGGTGTCTGCGAGCGGAAAGCCGTACGTGGCCCGGAAGTGGTCGGTGATGGCGAGGAAGTCGTAGCCGGCCTCCTGGTAGCGACGGCTGACCTCCTCGGGCGGCAGCGCCCCGTCGGAAAGGTTCGAGTGGGTGTGGAGATTCCCTCTCCAGAAGCGGCCGGGCCGGCGGAAGGGCAGGTTGATCACGGGCGGCACCGGTCAGTCACGTGTCCTCGTTTCATCCAACGGGGGTGGGGTCATGATTCCATCGGTCGACATGGTCCGGCTAGATTTCGTCCAGGTCAGGGAACTGGGCGAGGACCTCTGGCGGGGCTGGCTCGACGGGGAGTGGTCGGGGTTCGGTGTGCTTGTCGGGGTTGCAGCGGCTGAACGGTCCGTACTCGGCGGACAGCGCGGTGAGGTGGGGGTCGAGGTGGTCGCGCCACCAGATGCTCATGCCGGTCTGGGGGTCGTCGACCCGTAGGGTTTCCCAGGCTCGCCAGAGTGCGTAGAGGCGGGAGAGGGCTTCGGGGTGTGCCCACCAGCGGGGGCACCAGTTCATCCCGGAGGTCGGCCCGGAGGCGAGGCGGCGTTCGACGACGTGGGCGAGGTAGCCGGCAACGAACTCGTCGACGTTGTTGAAGGCCGGCTCGGGGGTGTCGGGGTCCTGGCTGGCCGTGTCGGGGTCGGGGCCGCTGGTGAGATGGTCGAGCAGGGTGGTTAGGTCGGCGACCGGGTCGTCGGCCGGTCCGGGTGGGGGTGTGGTCATGGGGTGGGCTCCGGCGGGGCGTCGGGGGTGAGGGTCCAGTCGGTACGGCCGTGGGGGTCCCAGTGCGCGATGGAGGCGCGGATCGCGGCGGCGTACGGGCCGTCCTGCCAGGGGGCGGTGCGGGCCAGTGCCGGTGGTGCGCCGGAGGCGTAGACGACCAGCCGTCCGCGGGGGAGGGCGTGGAGGTCGGAGACGTCGAGGATGCGTTGTCGGCGGGTGGCGTGGGAGACGGAGCGTTGGCCCCACCCGGAGCCGCTGCTGCTGGTCGACCGGGTGGTGACGTCGTGTTCGCCGATGAGTTTGGAGAGTTCCTCCAGCCAGTCGGGGTCGGCGACGCCGCCGCCGTAGGTGCGGATGTTCGCTGCGGACCACAGTTTGCGCATGCCCTCGCGGCCCCACACGTCGACGCCCTGCGGGTACGACTGGAGGATGGTGATGATGGGCAGCCCGTGGGAGCCGTAGTAGGAGTACAGGTTGGGCAGCTGCCGGAGGCGGCAGATGTTCGCGGCCTCGTCGAGGACGGCCAGCAGCGGCGGGTCGAGGCGTCGGCCGGGCGAGGTGCGGGCGCGGAGTTCTCCGGCGCGCAGGACGGCGTCGGTGAGGGCGGCGACCAGGGGGGCGGGGGAGCCGGGGCCGCCCTGGGAGAGCAGGTAGAGCACGTCGGTGCTGGTGACGTGGGTGTCCGGGGTGAACTCGGGGATCCCGCCTCGGGTGGGTGGGGTGACCCAGGCGGTGACCGACGGTTCGGTGAGGCACATGAGCATCTTCTGGGCGCCGGCGTAGATGCCGCCTCGGGTCTTGTCGGGCATGTTGACCACGCCGGAGACGGCGTCGGCGGGCATGGGGAGGCCGTTGTCGCGTAGCAGGAGGGCGGGTTCGTCGTCGCGGGGGCTGACGGCCCACCGGTACGCGGCGAGGATGTCCCGGCCGCCGACGGCGGCGGCGAGCAGGAGGTTCGCCACCAACTCCTCGGCGCTGGGGTCGAAGAAGGCGTCGCGGCTGACGCCGGGTTCGCGTTCGGCGGCGGCGAAGTGTTCGGCGAGGCGGCGGGCGTCGCTGATGGTGGTCACGGCGCGCAGGGGGTTCCACCACAGGCCCTGGTCGGGGCCGAGGAGGTGCTGCGGGTCGAACGTCCAGGCGGTGTCACCCCGGGCGGTACGGACGTCGCGGGTGGCGTCGACGATGTCGCCCTTGACGCTGGTGACCAGGGTGGGGCCGGGGGCGGCGACGATGGCGGGGATGGCCCGGCTGGTGGTCTTGCCGGTGCGGGGTCCCCAGATGTCGATGGCCATGTCCTCCCAGGACTGGCGTAGCGGCATCCCGCCGGCGACGGTGGTGCCGATCATGACGCCGAGCTGGTCGGGGTCGGGTCGGTCGACGTCGGCGAGGCTCGGGCGCAGTCGCCGGCCGCTGTCGGCGATGCCCTTGGGACCGAGGTGGGCGAGGTCGGTCCGGTTGGCCATCCGCCGGGCGGCCGAGTCGACCCGGGTACGGCGTCGTCCGACCACCTTCCGTATGCCGAGGATGCCGGCGGTCAGCAGGCCCAGGACGGCCACCTCGGCCAGGGCGACGAGGGTGCAGCCGAGGGTCCAGGTGACCTGCCCGCGCAGGACGGCGGCGACGGTGGCGATCGGGCCGCCGCCGGTGTGGCCGGGCGGGTCGGTGAGGGCGACGGGGAGCCACACCCCGCCGGTGACGACGACGGCGAGTGCGGCGAGGCCCCCGACGATCAGTCCGGCGTCGTCGTGGCCGCTGCGGGGGCCTGCGGGGCGGCTCATGTCATCGTCCAGCGGAAGTCGGTGTTGCCGAGCTGTTTCTCCACGTCGGTGGGTTCCAGGTGCACGGGGATCCCCGGGCGGGAACCGACCTTGATCAGGAAGTTTCCCCGTCCGACGGTCTCGCCGCCCTCGGCGGTGCTCCACGAGGGGGGAGCCGACCAGGAGAGCACCTCCCGTCGTTCCGCCTGGGACAGGGGCCGTACCCGGGCGACGGCGTCCAGCTCCTGGTCGGAGCAGGGGCCGATCATCAGGACGGCGGAGCGTTCGGCGAACCCGCGGGCCTTGGCCCGGTCGTGGGCGGTGGGCAGTGCCTCCAGGTCGGCCAGGGAGTGGGTGATGAAGGCCGTACCGGTGCCCTTCTGCCGGTTGAGGCGGGTGAGCCCGTCGGCCCGGTCGACCAGGCCGTGGCCGACGCGCAGCGCCCGCCACAGCTCGTCGAGGACGGTGAAGAACGTGCGGGCGGGGGCGAGGCCGAGGTCGGCCATCAGGTGTGCCGCCTCGACCTGCGCGAACCCGTACGACCAGGTGGCCAGCAGGGTCGCGGCGGTACGCAGTTCGTCGGTGTCGTCGATGCCGGAGATGTCGACGCACACGGCCGGGGTGTCGAGGCGGATCGCGGTGGTGGTCTGCCCCTCGAAGGTGCTGCCGAGCGGCCCGTGCAGCAACGCGAGGAGGGTCCGGTGCAACCCGGCGGTGTCCTCCCGGAACCGGGGGAGGTCCTCGTCCTCCTGCCACAGGGTGACCGCGCGGACCTCGTGCGGGGCGTCACGGATGACGGCCAGGACGTCGGAGATGACCGGCTGGGTGTCGGTCTCCCGTTCGGCGAGGTACCGCAGGGCGGCGGCGAGGACGGTGGTCTCGTCGGAGCTGACCGGCCCACGCCGGATCAGGGTGGCCAGGGCGACGAGCATGTTCAACCGCCGGTCGGTGACCGCCGCCCGGACGACGGCGCCGGTGCGGTCGTCGACACGGTCGAGGACCTGCCGCCACGGCCCGGCGTCGAGGGGGTTGATCCGGTCGAGGCCGGGGCCGATCCGCAGCACCTGCCCGCCCAGGGCGTGGACGAGGGCGGCGTAGTCGGGCTTGAGGTCGCCGAGGATCAGCGGGGTGACGCCCTGGGCGGTGAGCCCGAGAACCATCCGCCTGACACTGGTGGACTTGCCGGAGCCCGGCTCGCCCTGGATCCAGACGGACGGGTTGTTGATCAGTCGGGCCCGGGTGTACCAGGAGATCGGGTCGAAGCAGACCGCGCTGCCCGTGTAGAGGTGCCGCCCCACCGGTACGCCGACCATCGGGGTCGACGAGCCGGTACCGAACGGGTACAGGCCACACACCTGGACGGTGGTGCCCCGGTACTCGGTGGGCGGCTCGATCCACGACCATCGGCCTCCGCCGGGCCCGGCATGCCCGAGCCGTCCGGCGCGGCGACCGGCGGGCCGCTGAGGCGGTGACGGGGTGGAACCGGTGGTGGTGATCGTCATGGCACCGCCTAGAAGGGGATCGTGGCGTGGACGGGGAGGACCACGCCGGCCGGCAGACCGGCGGCGAATCCGGCGGCCTGGCAGCCGTACATCGGTCGCAGCACCAGCCGGGCCTCACCGGCGCGGGCCCGGATGATGCCGGTGGCCTCGTCGAGTGACTCCTCGTCGGCGACGGTGGCGGTGACCAGCACGGTGAACCGGACGACCCCCGCCCCGGTGGCCTCCTCCTCGGCGGCCTGCTCGGCGGCGGCCAGGTCGGTGAGGTCCCGGGCGCTGGGCCGGTGCTTCTTACCGGCGAGGAACCGGGCGTCACGCTTGTCGGCCTCGACCAGCCGGGCCGCCTCCCCGGGCGTGTACGGCCGGTAGACCAGCGACACGCGCTTGCGCAGCAACTGGGGATCGGGGTCGGTCAGCCGGGAGAACAACCGGCTGTAGACCACCCCGCGCGGTGCCTCGACCATGCACCAGGTCCGGGAGACCCCGGAGTCGTGCCGGTAGAAGTCCCAGCTCTCCCGGGTGGCGACCGGCCCGGCCTGCGGCCAGTCCGGGGCGAGCTGCGGGTCGCGGGCGAGGTCCAGGGCGGCGGCCGGGTCGTACGCCGCCCGGACCACCTTCGCGAGGCCGCTCGCGGACATGGGCACGATGCCGGCCCCGGTGGCACCGGTCAGCCCGGCGTGCAGGTGCGGCAGCCGGGCGGCCACCTCACGGCAGACGTCCTCGTGCGACATCGCCCGCCCGGGCGGGGCGGAGTAGGTCAACGACACCAGGGTGTCCACCGTCGCCGACCCGGCCGGATACGAGCGGACCACGTCGTCGAGCACCTGCAGCGCCAGGGCCGGGGCGTCCGGCCGGGACGTCGCGGCGACCTCGGCGGCGAGCCGGGTACCCGGATCCGGGGTCGTCTCGATCGTCACCTGCGCCTGCACGAGCTGCGGCTCCCGCGACAGGACCGACAGCCAACCGGCGAGGTGACCGACCCGGGCGTCGACGACCGCCTGGTCGACCAGGTCCATGCCCTCCGGCGCGCACCGCAGCGTGACGGTGTAGTGCCGACTCTGCGGCACCACCACCACGGCGACCAGCCCGGACCGTCCGGTCTCGACCTCGTACACCTCCGACCGGGCCAGCACCCCGGGCAGCTGGTGGGCAGACGAGACCCGGGAGGCGACCCCGGAGACGTAGACGTGATGGCGGCGGGCCCGGGCCATCCACCACGCCACCCGAGCCGAGACGACCTGGAAGCCGGTACGGCCGTTGACCCGGATCGCCAACGGCACGAGCACCATCACCCCGACCAGCGCGGTGATCGCCGCAGCGAGGGTGGAGAACGGCATCATCGCCGCGGCGAGCGCCATGACCAGCAGCCCACCGATGCTGCCCGCCGGCCCGAGCCCGAACAGCCCCGCACCCCGCCCCAACCGCCAGTTGCCGTACGTACGCTGCTGCTCAGCGCCCTGATCCCGTACTCCGGTGCTCACGAACCCTCACCATCCACCGCTCCCGACGCCGTACCGCCGACCTTGCCCACGGCCGCCGGACCGGCCTTGACCGCCATCCATGCGCCCGCGGCGGCAACCCCCCAGGGTCCCGCGCCCGCCGCAGCGGCCGAGCCCGCTCCAGCCCCGGCGCCTGCGCCTGCGCCCGTTGTCGCAGCACCGCCCCCAGCCGACACGGCTGCGCCCGTCCCCGCTTTGGTAGCCGCGCCGCCGCTGCCAGCCGACGTTCCCCCGCCGGCACCCATGCCGGTCGAGCCGCCCCCGCCTCCGCCTTGGCCGGGGCCTCCACCGGACGGACGGGGAGTGGGTACGGGTGTCGTCGAGGTCGAGCCCTCAGGGCGTTGGCTAGTGGACCCGCCGCCACCTCCGCCTCGCCCTGATCCGCTGCTGCCGCTGAGCCGGAGCGCCCCCGACGCGACCTGACCGACACTCGATGCGGCGGCCATTCCGGCACCACCGGAGCCACCGCTCGACAGCGTCGACACTGCGGGAGCGATCAGCCGCAGCAACGCGGGTAGCGCAACGATGGCCATGCAGAACATGGCTAGCCCGGTCAGAAGCGTGGTGAGGTCGTTGCCCTTGCCGAGCAGCCAGAACACGGCTGCATAGATCGTGGCTGCGGCAGGCTTGTAGAGCACCAGCGCAAGCAGCCACGTCAGGTACCGGTCCCGGATCGCACGGCCTGATCCGGAGATGCCGGCTGCGGCGGCCAGTGGAAGCAGCCCGGCGAGCAAGATCAGCCCGGCGCCACGAGCGAGGAGGAGCAGTAGCTGCACCATCGTCGTCAGGAACATCATCAGCGAGATGCCGATGACCATCAGCCAGGAGGGGTTGGGCGTCAAGGCGGCCGGAGCGAACAGTTGAAGACGCTTGCCGAGATCTTCGTCGGCGGCGGCATCGACGATCCATGTGGAGTAGGCGTCGCCGATCTCGATGAGCAGTTGCACGGCCGGCACGCCCGCACCAGCCAGTACCACCATCGTCACCAGCCCTTTGGTGAAGGAGCCGGCTGCCTGGCCGTTGCGTTCCCAGGCCAGCCGAAGTGCAGCGACCAGCACGGCTCCGACTGCGATGGCGGCGACCGCCCAGTGGGTGTACGCGCGCAGGTAGTCGACGGGCTTGTCACACAGAAGGTCCTGGGTTCCCGCGGGAGTCCAACAGGTGCCTGTGGAGACGTCAGGGGACTGGATGCTCAACCAGCCGGTGAGCAGCGCCTCCATCATGCCCGCAGCGGCCTTGGTCGACTGCTCGGCCAGATCCTCGAAGAAGCCGCCAGCCACGTTGCGGATGATCTGGCCAGGAACACACCAGGGGATAGCCGGCGGGCAAGCGGTCACTACCGGGGCCCCCAGGCAACGACACCGGTGAGGTCATCGGTCCGGCGGTTGACCGAGCCCCATGACCCTCCGGGTGGAGCCTGCATCCGCCAGTCGCCGTCTCGCCAGAGCAACGTCAGTGACAGAACGTGGTACTGCGGGGCGCCAGTGGAAGGTGCGCGAAGCACGAGTCCGATCACTGCGGTGTCGGGGGTGTAGGACTGGTAGCTGAAACCGGCGATCTGACTGAAGGCGCCAGGATCGACCTGGCTGCTGTCCAACGCGCGTAGCTCGGCCAACAGACGATCCCGGTCGTCGCTGGGAACGAACTGCCGCTCGATAGTGGGCTCCCAGTGCTTGCGCCCGAGGGTGAAGGTGGACCTCACCAGGATCTGAGTGGCGGCTATCAGGGCACCTTCTGGGGTGTGTGCGAAACCGGCGGCCGATGTCTCCGTGACCTGCTTCGGGCCGGCCGAGGTGCTGACCGGTGCAGCAAGCGGGCCGACCAACTCCCACGTCACGCCGTTCGGCGCGGTCGTCGGTACCTCAGCGGGCGACTCCTCGGTGGGGAGTGCCTGACTCGGATCTCCGCCGGCCCGCGTCGGCCCGGCTGGTGGTGCAGAGGTGCCGGGTTCCTCCTCGCCGTTCGGCAGTACGGCGATGAGCAGGCCCGCGACGATGATGGCGGCCACCAGTGCGGCGGCGGCGATGAACCCGGGCCGGGTCCACGGCGGACGGTTGGCGAAGTCCGGGGCGGGTGGTGTCGTGGTCATGATTGCCGCCTATGCGATGAGGACGCTGACGATGCCGGAGGCGCTGCCGATGATGATGCAGGCGGCGAAGACCCAGCCGAGGGCTGCGACGTTGGTGTCGTCGCCGCGGCGGTGGGAGATGGCCATCCGGGCGGCGGTGTAGAGCATGCCGCCGACGCAGGCTGCGCTGGCGAGGTATGCGACCCACTTGAGGAGGGTGAGGATCTTTCCGTCGACTCCGGGTGGTGCTTCGCCGCCGCCGGGGTCCGGCAGCGCGGTGAGCACCAGGTCGAGGGCTGCCGTGAGGGTGGTCATCGTGTCCCTTCCTGCTTTCGTGTTCGGTGCCAGATGGCGTGGCGGAGGGCCTCGACGTCCGGGGGGACGCCGACGTCCCGGGGGTCGTCGGCGGCCAGAAGGGCTTCGACCCAGCCGATGCGCCACAGGTTCGGTGTCCATCCGCCGAGGAGTCGCAGGCGGTCGGTCACGATCTTCGGTTGTCGGCGGGCTGACGCGGCGACGGCGACGACGCCGACGACGTCGGTCAGGCGGGAGACCCCGTGACGTCGCTTCCACTGTTCGATGACGCCGGTGGCGGCCCAGGTTCCGGTGGCGGTCGCCCGACAGACGAGGACCACCTGGGCGGACGGCATGTCGGGGGTCAGCGCCGGCCAGGAGGCACCGAAGTCCGCGCCGAAGCCGGCGAGTGTGGCGAGCGTGCTCGTGCCGGCACCGCCGTGGCAGCCGACCCACCACAGCGGTGGCCACCCCCTGCTGAGGTGATTCTCTGGAATCGCGGTGAGGGGGAGGCCGGGTGCGGGGCGGGGACGCGTGCGGATCGTCGCGGCGCCACCACCCTTCACGTGGCGAGAGTGTGGTGGCGTGCGTGACTACTACCCGTCATGCGATCCCTCCCCCGTGCTGCAGGTCACCGACGAGCACCAGACAGTAGCACCGTGTTCCATTCAAGATCTATGGTGATTGCTCTGCTCCATTGGGGCACGATCGACGGCACGGGGGTGCGGGGAATGGCACGCAGGGCAGAAGCCCGCGCGCACGGCGAACGTCGTCGATGGTCGACTGTGGTGACGCTCACCTTCGTGGTCGTGGCGACCACAGCTTGTGGTGCCGAGCCGGGTGACGGGGTGCGAGTACCGAGCGTGAGCGGGCCGGTGTATCCGACGCCCTCGGTAGAGGTTCCGAGCGACGAGTCGTCACGCGAGCAGCCCGGCGGGGACGACCATCGGGTCGATCCGGTACGGACACCACCGGCCGGTGAGGCGCCTCGGGTGGTGGTCGCGTTCGCCGCCGCGTGGGTGCGCTCGGACCTGTCAGCCGGACAGTGGTGGGAGGGGGTCGCGGACAGCTGCGATCCGGACTTCGCGCAGACACTGCGTACTGTCGATCCGGAACAGGTGCCGGCGACCCGGGTGACCGGCCGTCCGGTCGCACGAACCAAGCCGACCGACGGCCGAGCGGTGTACGACGTGCCGACCGACAGCGGCACCCTGACCGTGCGAGTCGCCGCAGTGGACGGCCGGTGGCGGGTCACCGGTAACGACTTCGTTCGGACTGTCCGGTGAACCGCCAGGCGGTGTCGCTGGTCGTGGCGGTGGCAGCTGTGGTGATGTTGCTCTGCGGCGGAATGGTCGGGCTTCCGCTGCTGATGTTCGGCCAGTCGGCGGCGGAGGCGGCAGCATGTGAGGTGCCCCCGGAACCCGGGGCGTCGCCGGTTCCCGCCTTCGACCAGTGGACGTCGACGCAGATCGGGCACGCGACGGTGATCGCGTCGGTCGGCCGTCAGCGTGAGGTTCCACCGCGCGGCTACGTGATCGCGTTGGCCACGGCGATGCAGGAGTCCACGCTGCGTAATCTGGCCAACTCGACGGTGCCGGAGTCGCTGTCCCTGCCGCACGACGGGACGGGCACCGACCACGACTCGGTGGGGCTGTTCCAGCAGCGGCCGGGGTGGGGCAGCGTGCGGGAACGGATGACGCCGTCGTACGCCGCCGGGAAGTTCTACGAGGCCCTCGTCCGGGTCGACGGGTGGGAGCGGATGCGGCTGACCGACGCGGCGCAGGCGGTGCAGCGCTCGGCGTACCCGGAGGAGTACCAGAAGTGGGAGGACGACGCCGAGCGGCTCGCTGCGCACGTACTGGGGCTGTCCAGCATCGAGGAGGTCGGTGGGGGCGCGCCGTTGGCACCGTGTGGGACCGGTGAGCTGGGGCCGGTTCCGGTCGGACCCGGCGGATGGGTGCAGCCGGTGAAGGCGTTCGTCGGGAGCCCGTTCGGGCCACGTAACGGTCGGTTGCACGCCGGGGTGGACATGTCGACGTCGAACGTGCGGGGCGACCCGGTCCGTGCGGCGTCGGCGGGCGTGGTGGAGCAGGTCACATGCGACTGGTACACCACGTGCGACCGCGACGGGCACACCCGGTCGCGGGGCTGCGGGTGGTACCTCGACATCCGGCATGCCGGGGACGTGGTGACCCGGTACTGCCACCTGATCCGCCGCCCGGAGGTGTCGGTCGGTCAGCGGGTGGCCGCCGGAACGGTGATCGGTTTCGTCGGCAACAGTGGGGGCTCGTCGGGGCCGCACCTGCACTTCGAGGTGCACGTGAATGTTCCGAAGGGCCCGTACAACGCCAACAGCAGCAACGCGATCGACCCGGTTCCGTGGATGCGGGAGCGCGGCGCTCCGCTGGGAGCGAGGCCGTGATCTTCGACGGACTGTCGGTCCCCCTCGATACGACGAGAGGACCGAAGCGGTGTCGTTGCGCTGCCCGATCCTCCCCGGCCAGCTCGTCGGCCGCAGGTTTTGCTGTTCGGCGGGGGTCTTCTAGCGCCGGGCGCGGCGGCGCCTCGCCGCAGTGGCCAGCCGTGGCGAGGACGAGCGCCGAGTTGTCGGCGCGGTGAGGCGCGCAGCTCGTCGACCACGTTCACGTGCAATCCAAGAGCAGCCCGCCGCAGCGGCCGGTCCACACCGTCGCGGCTCCGCCCCGGTCGTGGATCGTTGAGGAGGACGGGGTAGTGCCCGACAGTGAGATGGCCGAGATTCACCAGCGGGCCACGGCGACGGTCACCGGCGCGATCCAGGTCGCCGGGCAACTGGCCGGGTTGCTGATCGACGCCCGCATCGCGCAACTTCGCCGCGCCGCGAAGGCCGGCGAGGAGCAGTCTCGGCAGCTCCGCGCGCAGGCTCGTGCGGCGCAGCAGGCCGACGCGGCGGTGTGGCGGCGTGCGATGCGGCCGGAGTGGTGGCGTACTGCGGGCACGGAGGACGTCGTCCGGGTGTGGCGTGCCGCGTCGACGTGGCAGCACGTCGACCCTGGGGCGCAGCAGGCTCGGCAGATGGTGGTCGACCAGCTCGCCAAGAGGACCGGCCGGGTTCCTGGGAAGCGGGAATCAGCGCAGGAGCCGGACGGTGTCGAGGTGCTGTCCGACGCCGTCGACCGGGCGGCACATGAGGCTACGGACCGGCCGACGAGGTCCGCCGGGGCGGTGCGTGACGGGCAGGAGCGGATGACCGCTGAGGTTCGCAGGGCGTGGCCGTCGGGGCAGCGAGCCGACAAGGTGTTGGGGTGCGAGGCGTGGGATGCCTTGGCGTCCAGGTTGGAGAGGGCGCAGCGAGCCGGTCACGACGTGCAGAACCTCCTACGTGGTGTGCCTGACTTCGTGGACCGGGCCCGGATGCCGGCGGCTTTCGCCTGCCGGGTGGTGCAGGACCAGCTCGACGGGCGCAACGATCCCGGCGCCAGGCACCGCGGTCACGGCAACGTTCAGGTACAGGCGGCCCACACCGAACTGTCCGGTCGGGCGGTCCCGGCAGCCGCGGAGCAGGCGGGGATTCGGTACGCAGGCGGTGTCGAGGGTGAACGCCTCCGGGCGGCGGCGCTCGCCTTCTGGACCGACCGGCAGCCGGCGGCGGAGAAGATCGACGGCGAGTCCACCTCGCCCGAGACGATCGGGCAGGTCACGTACGCGGAAAACCGACTTGCTGCCTACCGCGACCCGAGGGCGACCATGCGCGTCTTCGGCGGAGAGCAGCCGACAGACCGGACGGGAATCCTGACCCGAGCGGACAGTTCCGCCACCGGCAGCGAACCGGCAACGAGAGCCGCTCGGGCCTTCCCCGCCTCGACCCGAAACGCCATGGCCGCGCCCCAGACCGGTACCAACCCAGGTGGGAAGGCTCCTGCGGTGAAAACCCCGGCAGCGGGGCTCGACTCCCCCAGCCGATAGGACTGCCACTCAGGTCGGCCCACGAGACAGGTATGAGATCCACCCGGACCGGTGAGACCAGAAGCGGCGGGGCAACTCCTAGGGATCACCCCCACGTACGCGGGGAGCAGGCCACCACCTTCGCCAAGTCCATCAGCGACACGGGATCACCCCCGCGTACGCGGGGAGCAGTTGTCGCGGCCAGGAGACGACGAGTCCGAGTCGGGATCACCCCCGCGTACGCGGGGAGCAGACTTTTGGTCACTGCTTTGGGGTCACGCGGGCCGGATCACCCCCGCGTACGCGGGGAGCAGGGTACTGCGCCCACGTCTCCAGGTCGGCTCGGCGGATCACCCCCGCGTACGCGGGGAGCAGCGTAGTTGATCACGCCTAGATGAGTTAACAACCGGATCACCCCCGCGTACGCGGGGAGCAGCCCAGCCTGCGGCGTCAGGCTGTCATCATTGCGGGATCACCCCCGCGTACGCGGGGAGTAGCCGGGGCCGGCGCCGTTCGCGCGTTCCGCTCAGGGATCACCCCCGCGTACGCGGGGAGCAGCGGTCTGGACGAACCCGCACCTCGGCAGTGCGCGGATCACCCCCGCGTACGCGGGGAGCAGACTTCTTGAACTGGGGCGCTAAAGATCAACTTTCCGGTTTTCGTTCACTTTGGTTCTGAAGGTCATCACGAGCTTCCCACGTCGCATGTGGATGACTGCTGGAGGTCGGTCGGCCTAGCGTACTGGTGCTCTCTGGACTGGTGGATCGGGCTGGGCGGCCGATCGGGAGCGGAAGCGATGCAGCCGCTTGAGACTCTTGCTCAGTAGGCCAGCAGCGGTTCATCGCTGCTGATCAACGCCTGGCGGGTGTCGCGATCCGTGGACGGCGTCGGGGAGGCTCGACGGTCGTTTGCAGGTCCGGGGCTTGTATGGCTGGGGTGTCAGCGGGCGTGGTCCTGACTGGGCCTACCGAGTTGGGTGGGTGGGCCTCGACGGGGTGGGTGGTGGCAGGCGGTCGGGTTCGCGGGCGGTGGGGACGAATGCCTTGGCGGCGATCGACGTGGGATCGGCCGGGTGCGAGTCGGTCTGGTGCTGCTGGTGGGCCTCCACCTGGGGCACGAGGCAATTCCAGGCGAGGTCGGTCATGCCGGTACGGAACGCCGGGTCGTCGTGGATATCGGTGAGGCGGTCGTGTCGGCGGGGTCGTTCAGGGCGGCGATGGTGGTGGTCAGGGCGGTGGTGAACGCGGCCTGGTCGTGGGCGCGGAGGGCGTCCTGGACGGGTTGGGTGCGGACGGCCTGCTTGGCGCAGGCGTCGAGGAATGGCCGGTCCGCTGCCGTGATGGCCTGGTGGTCGGTGTCGTCGTGTTGGGCGTCGGCCCTGGCTCGGACTGTGTCGGTGAGTCGGCCGGGGGAGAAGGCTATGGCCAGCATGGGTCGAGTTGTTCGAGGATGTGGTCCTCGCGGACGGTCGGCGGCAACGTCCGTCCGTCAGCACACCGACGATTCAACCTACCTGGGCACCTGCAACGTGTCGTGACGCCCGTTATGCGGCAATTCGGGTGTGCGGACGGTGTCGAGTTGGACCACCCTGTCGAGGGCGCTGGCGTGACTGGATGTCCACCCGGGCAGTCGGTCCCGACTCGGGTCGGCCTGCACGCTACCGTCTGCGTATCGCGGCGGCCATGCTTCCGGGTCCGCAGCGAACAGCCCAGTCCTGAACAGCACGAGGAGACACCGATGGCCGACGCCACCAGCGACGCCGATCCCACCAGCGACGCCGATCCCACCGCCGACGGCGAAGCGGGAACCGAGGAGCAGCCGCAGCCCTTCCAGAACCGGGCGGCACGCCGGTCCAAGGGCAAAGCCACCGCCAACCACATCGGGGGTACCACGAGCCGTGTCCACGGCCGTTCCGGCACGGTGCAGAGTCCTCGCCAGTATGGCAACCGTCGAAGCGGCTGATCTTCGGACATCCTGGTCACGGCCGTTTTCAGTAGCTGTGGCCGTTACCGGCGTCCAGCCGCAGGCGATGTGTCTGTTCTTCGGGCAGGACCATGCCCTGTCCCGCATCTGATCGGGGTGGCGGCGAGGAGCGGACCGAGTCCTGTTGCCGTCACCGACAGGCACCCCCCTTCACCGACTTCGGCGGCGTCACTCGCCGCCGCTCACGGTCTTGGGCAGGTAGCCGGCGATGCACAGCACCTTCACGACGAACATCAGCCGGCCGGTCGTCGAAGGCTAGGCGTCGGTGTGTGGCGGTGCGTCCTGGGGTGGTGCGAGTCGGTCGCGGTACCGGCGGGAGCCCTTGACGATGGTGCGGCCCCCGGATTTCAGGGTGAGCCGGCCGCTTTCCTGCGCCTCTTTCCGTGCTTCTGCGGCCTCCTGGTTCCCGAGTTCGATCTGACGGGAGAGTGTCAGCAGACCGATGATGACGGCATAGGCGAACAGGTCCTTCCGGTACTCGTACAGCAGGTCGGTCGGTGGGTCGACGAAGAACGTGTACCCCGTGTGTCGAAGAGCAGGCGTCCGCAGGTCGGGTTCGAGTCCCCAGCCGTAGCCGCCGTCGCCGTTGCGGTAACTCCGCGCCCTGGCGAGGACCGCGGCCCGCTGCGCCGGTGTCGCCTCGCCGGTGAGCAGGGCGAAGCGGCGTCGGTCCAGGAGGCGTCCGTGGGCGGCCAGGAACGAGTCCGCCCGGCCGATGTCGATGGTCATGTCCCCACGGTGGCACGGCCGCCCCGGGTCGTCTTGTACGAATCGGCCGACGGGTGATCCCGGACGTCGGGGCTCACTCCGAAGGGTCGACCGACCGGGGTGACGGCGTCGACGGTTGCGGCGCCTGCCCCGGGTCAGGGCGGTGGGGGGCCGACCGTCCTGGGTCGACGCAGGTGGGCTAGGGCCGCGCCCGCCGCGACCAGGACGGCCAGGGCGGCGAATCCCCAGGCGAGGGTGACCAGGGTGGCGACCGCGGCGACCAGCAGCGGACCACCGGCGTCGCCGAGTTCCCGGCCGAGTTCGGCCGAGCCCATGGTCTGGCCGAGGCGTTCGGTGGGGGTGCTCGCGGCCAGGGCGGCGAAACCCAGCGGGGTGATCAGTCCGGTGCCGACGCCGATCAGCACGGCACCGGCGAGCACCCCGGCGAGTCCGGGTAGGGCGGCGGCGGCGAGTCCGGCGGCGGTGACCGCCAGCCCGACGGTCAGCCCGGTCCTGGTGCTCAGACGTCCCTCGTCGAGGGCCCGGCCGGTGGCGGGTTGGACGACGGCGGCGCAGGCGGCGAGCAGGGAGACGGCGGCGCCGGTGGCGATCGTGCCGAGCCCCACCGCCCGGCCGGTCACGGGGAGGAAGCCGACCCCGACCGAGAGGGCTGCGGTCGCGGCGGCCAGCGCCCCGGTCGGGGCGAGGAAGGCGGGGTCGGCCAGTCGGCGGGCCAGGTCCAGCACCGTCTGCCGGGTCTTCGGCAGCGGCGCGACCACCGGTACGGCGACCAGCGCCCAGACCGCGACGGCAGCACCGAGCAGCGCGAGCACCACGAAGAGCAGCCGTAGGCCCCCGGCCCAGGCCAGCAGACCGCCCAGCAGCGGGCCGAGGGTGTAGCCGATGGACTTGTAGAAGCCGTACGACCCGAAGGCCCGGCCCTGCCGGGTGGCCGGGTTGAGCCGCGATACCAGCGTCGAGGCCGACGGTGAGAAGGCCGAGGCGGCGGCGCCCTGCCCGAGCCGGGCGGCCCACAGCCAGCTCTGACTGTCGGCGACGACGTACACCAGGGAGGCCGCCGCGAAGGCGACCAGGCCGCCGAGCAGCACCGGGCGGGCGCCGATCCGGTCGGCGAGGCTACCGAACAGGGGTTTGAGGAGGACCTCCGCGCCGTCGTAGAGGGCCAGCAACCCGCCGAGCACCAGCAGTGAGGTGACCGCGTCGTCGGAGAAGCCCCCCAGGTTGGCGGCGATGCCGTGGGCGCCGAACGCGGTGGTGAAACCGGCCGCGTAGAGGGGCCACATCTGCCGGGCCGGGGCCGCCGCCGTCGTCGTCGCGGTCAACGGTCCTCCCCGGTGGGCTCGTGCAGGACGGCGAAGACCCGCTCGGCGTAGTCCTCGCACACCGCCACGCACTGCCGGAGTCGGTGGGCCGCCTCGGTGGCCTCGGGGGCGCCGAACACGTCCCGGGCGGTGAGGTCACGGTGCCAGCGCCGCAGCCGTTCCAGCGACTGCTCCTCCTCCTCCAGCTCGGCCAAGGTGAACTTGGCGGTCCGGATCTCCTTGGCGATCTCCGCCTCGAACTTGCCGCAGTCGGCCAGGAACTCCACCCAGTCCGCCGACCTGGCGGCGGTGAACAGCGCCTGGAAGCGGGCGGCGTCCTGCGCACCACGCCCGGTCGCGGTCAGCGAGATGGCCTGGCCACCGGCCCGTTCGGTGAGGTCGACGGCGCGGGTCGTGCCCTCGTCGAAGACCGGCACGTCCGGTACCGCCCACACCCCCTGGCCGAGCGGGACCGCGCCGATGCGACGCAGCTCCCGCCAGACCGCCACCCGGTGTTTCGAGGGCACCGCCGGCACCTTCAACACCAGAAGCAACCACCGCTGCGCCCCACCCGGATCCGTCACACGCCAGAATGTAGCAGCAGTTACATTCATCCGGATGGCTGCCCCCGGTGTGGTCGACGCGCCGGTGGGGGCGGACCGGTGTGGTCCAGCAGCATCCGTCGTCCATCCCGACCCCCCCCGCCGGTACGACAGGCGTAACGCCTGTCGACACGGGAATGCCCCCGGGTCGTACCGAGGCGACTGCGCGGAAGGAGAGAACATGAGCTCGATGAACCCGTCGGCGGGTGCCCCGGATCATCCGGTCCATGCCCGTCGTGCCCGAACCGGCACCGCTGCGAAGACCAGCGCGGCCTCCACCTTCGCCCTGGTGTTCGGAGTGGCGGCGCTGATCTGCGTGCTGACCGCCGTCCTGTCCGTCGTCGGGCTGGTCCTCGGGATCGTCGGCGTCGTCCTCGGCGTCGTCGGACTGCGGATGACCCGACGCCCCGGCGTCACCGGTCGCGGTGTCGCCGTGGGTGGCCTGGTGCTCAGCGTCCTGGCGGTCGTGCTGGCGCTGGTCGCCGCAGCCGGCGTCACCACGGTCTTCAACAACCAGAGCGCGGTGAACCGCCTGGAGAGCCAGGTCCAGGATCTCCGGCAGAACCTGTCCGACTAGGACCGGCGTCGAGCAGGGCGAGGGGTCTGAACCGCCGAACCGGGCGGTTCAGACCCCTTGCCGTACGCCCAGCCGGCCACCGAGTGGCGCAGGATGTCGAGGTCCTCGGCAGGCTCGTCGTCGGTGGAGGTCAGGGGCGGCAGCTCCGTCTGCCCGCTCGGGTCGATCGGCAGCGACGTGAGGGGTTCGTGTGACATCGTCGGCCTTGACCGCTCCGAGGAGCCGCGAGGAGAAGTTTTGATCATCATTGCTGGAGTTCTGCACGTCGATCCCGCTGATCGCGATCGGTACCTCAGCGACGTCGCAGAGGTGACCCGCCTGGCCCGTGCTGCGCCGGGTTGCCTGGACTTCGTGCAGGCAGCGGACCAACTCGACCCGACCCTCATCAACGTCTACGAACGGTGGGAGTCCGACGACCACCTGCACCGGTTCCGTACCGCCGATGCTGCGCCCATGGAACTTCCTCCGTTGCGGCATGCGAGCGTCCGCAAGTACCGAGTCGCCGGAGTCGAGGAGCCGTAGGGCATCGCCGAGCGACCTCACCTCGGTAGATCGGTGCGCAGCAGCGCACGCACAGCACCAACGGTGGGTAATCGGCGAGGCTGTGGACAGGGCCGTGGTCTCGTCGTGGATTCGCCCTGTCGTACACGTCTCCGCACGAGAACCCGTACGCCGGCATCAGGGTCGAACCCCCGCTCGTTGAACGCGTGAATCACATCGTGGACGTAGTCCTCGATTGCCTTGAGCAGGTGGGCGATGTCGGGGTCGGGCCAACCCTGGGCGGACATCAACAACACGATCGTCCCCGCAGCTTCACCGGGTACCCCGCTGCCGGGTGAACCTTTGGCCCTCGGCCATCGACACCTGCAGGACGAGCACCTCCGGCCGTCTACCTGTCAGTCACCACCTCCCAGGCTCGAATCGCTGGAGGACAGCCCGCTCGATGCATCCTCAGAACCGGCGGCTTACCCGATCAACGTTCCGAGACGAGGCATTTAGTACTCCAGCAGGAGATGTGTTCTGGCCTGCTGCGGTGGTGTGGTTCTGTCCGTGGGCATGGAGCAGCCACCGCTGAGTCTCGTGGTTGTGTGGACCAAAGATACGGCGGTGGCTGCCGCCTACAGGGTAGACGTCCAGCGGTGGTCTGGGCTGTTCGACGAGCTGATGGACGTGATCGGGTCGCGGTTCGGTCGGCCGGAGCCCCGCCGTCGGGTTCGGGACTTCGTGGCCGGGTTGCTGGCGCCGCTGCCGACCAAGAACTGCTGGACGATCGCGGAGCACGCCGGTGACGACGGTCCGGGTGGCATGCAGGACCTGATCGGTCGGGCCAGGTAGGACGACGCGCAGGTCCGTGCCGACGGCGGGACTTCATCGCGGTCAGACTCGGGCACCCCGACGGGGTCCTCCTGATCGACGAGACCGGTGACCTCAAGAAGGGCGTGCACACCGTCGGGGTGCAACGGCAGTACTCCGGCACCGCCGGGAAGATCGAGAACTGCCAGCTCGCGGTGCACCTGTCCTATGCCTCACCAGCCGGGCACACCCTGGTCGACGTCGCTCTCTACCTGCCGAGGTCCTGGGCCGACGATCCCTCACGTCGGGCAGAGGCGGGAGTGCCTGACAGCGTCGGATTCGCCACGAAGCCGCAGCTGGCGCGGCGGCTGATCGACACCTCCCTCGCAGGCGGGCTGCCGTGCCGCTGGGTTGCCGGCGACGAGGCCTACGGCGGTGACCCGCACCTGGCCAAGGCCCTGCGCGGCCACGACCAGGGTCACGTCCTCACGGTCGCCTGCTCGCACCGGGTCCCCACCGGACTGGGCATCCACCGAGCGGACCAGATCGCCGCCGGCCTCCCGACACAAGCCTGGCAACGGATCTCCGCCGGCCAGGGAGCGAAAGGCCACCGCTACCACGACTGGGCGTTCGTCACCCTGCCCCTGGCCGTCGACGAACACCAGGGTCACCACTGGCTGCTGATCCGCCGCAACCACACCACCGGCGAGCTCGCGTTCTACCGCTGCTGGTCACCCCAACCGGTTCCTCTGCGCCACCTGGTGACCGTCGCCGGTCGATGGTGGAGCATCGAGGAATCGTTCCAGACCGCCAAGACCGGCCTCGGCCTGGACCAGCACCAACACCGCCGCTGGCGAACCTGGCACCGCTGGACCACCCTCGTCATCGCCGCCCACGCATTCCTCGCCGCCGCCGCCGCAGCAGCAGCAGCCAACACCACCACCGATGACCTGATCCCGATCACCGTCAACGAACTCCGACGGCTCTTTCACGCCCTGATCATCGAACCCACCCGCCACGTCGGCGACGTCATCGCCTGGTCCATCTTCCGACGCCAACACCAGGCCGCAGCCAAGACCAGCCACTACACCCGACAAGCCTCACCGAACCCTGAAACGGATCTCCTGCTGGAGTATTAGGGCACGCGAATCAGTGGATATCCGCTACTGCAGGAGTAGCTGAAGTCCGCCTTCGGAGCATCGGAGAATGTGACGGTTCCGGATGTGAACCGCCCACCCAGAGTCGAGTCCGCAGTGCTTGAGTAGGTGCCTTCCTTCCGTCCACTTGGGGTCTGCAGACACGAGTCGTCTGGATCCCGTAGGTCGGGCAGGCCAGCGGCCGCGAACGTCACCTGCAAGTCGTTGTCTCTGTTGCGAACCGCGAAGATGACGGCGAAGTATCTTTCGCTGTATGCAGCGATCCCTAGATTCGGAACCAAAGCCCGACCCAGGGTGGCGCTCGAATAGTCGCTTTCGCATGAGTACTGGAACCTGTATGTTCCGGTAAGTAGAAGAGGGAACGTTAGGGTGCCGACATGGTGTCCCGGTGTGCTGACAGTGAATCTGGATGCGTGCGGGTGGATCAAGAACTTTCCATCACTTCCGGTAACCGATATGCATGAAGTGGTGGGATCGCGTAGGTCGGATTTCCCGCGAACATCGATCTTCACGGTTAGGGTGTTGTTCTTGTTGGTGACGCCAACGACTTCCGCGGAGTAGGACCGGTCAGTGTGAGTGGATCTCCCGTAAGGCGCCCGAGTGAAGCTTGATTTGCTGGCAGTTCGGAATTGCTTTTCCCCTGCAGAGGTTGAGCCAGTTCTGTTCTTGTTGGAATCTGCTGCTGCCGATTTCGAGGAAGGGTCCGGTTCTGCAGAATCCTTGATGAGTAGTTCGGTGGTGGTGCCGTCCGAGACGTCGACTAGTGTGCGAGAGCCGAACTGGTCGATACGGAAGCGTCCATTCCCGGTAACGGTCAACCCGCGTCCAGCGGGAGTGGAATATAAAGTGTCCCTCACGGTGCCGCCCGTTCGGTGGCGAACGATAAGGGCGCCTGGTGTTTCGCCTGGACTGGTGACCTCCTGTTCGTGAGGGCGATGAAGGATGTCGGTCTCGAGGCCGAACGTTCCGATGGGTGTAGTGACGGATCCCTGTATTGAGCAGCTGATTTCTTTCAGCGTTATCAAGCATTCCATGGGTAGAACGGGGGGCTTGTAAGAAACCCCGGCATCCGCGCCGTCGCAAGCCGCCAAGGTGCAGGCTGTCACTACTAGTACCCCGCAAGTTTTCCAACGTCCCAATGATTCATTCCTTTCTAGTTCAATATCTTTTGAACGGTGATCTTTCGCAGACTGCTTTCCTGGCGGATGATGGTTGAGCACCGCCACGGCGGTCAAGGTGGTTCGGAGTGGAGTCTGGCGTTCTCCGCGTGCCTTGCGCTGACGGACCTGAGGTTCGCAACTGGCCTCAAGTCTCCCCGTGGCCTCCACTCGGTGGGTTCGCCCCGGAATGGATGCTCTGGGAACGGTTGGGAGCCGGCCGTCACGTCGCCCAGCATGCCACTTCGACGCAAGGGTAGGCCGAGTTGTGTCAGGGGTGGTAGGGGTGGAAAGACTTAGGTAGCCAGTTGAAGCCGGTCTACCTCATTTGTCCGAGTAGCTACTATCTCTGCATTACGTGAAATGACTCCTCACTGGCACTCGGCACCTTCCTCTCTCTGCCTTCTATGCGATTCAAAAGATCTGCGCCTGCCCGCGAAGTGGGTCACCGCGGAGGAGGTCTACGGAGAGGACCCGAGTTCCGGACACAGGCTGCAGCAGCAGTGCATCGGCGACGTCCTCGCCCTGTTCCGCAACCAGCGGATCCCCACAAGATGGGCAACTTCCGCCGGCGTCCTCGCCGCGGCCGCGCCGGCCCCGGCGTGAAAACGCCGCAGCTGCGGCGATGGCGCCAAAGGGCTACGGCCTCTATCACCGGGCCGTGGTCGGCCTGGCCAGTGCGACGACGGACACGCACAGTGGCTGTTGATCCGCCGCAGCATCCTTTGACCCCACGGACGTGCCCTGCTACCTCTGCTTTGGCCCGACCAGGACACTCGCCGAGGGCCTGATTCGCATCGCCGGACGCGGTGGGTGATCGAGAGGTGCTTCCAGGTCGCCAAAACCGGGTCGGCCTGGACCTCTACCAGGTCCGCCGGTACGACGCCTCGTGCCGACACACAACTCTCGTTCGGTGCGCCAACGCCTACCTCGCCGTCGCCCCCGATCCCGCCAAAAGGGAGCACCGAATCCGAGAGCGGCCCCGTTCACGCCCCCCTCACCCTTGGCGAGGTCCGCCGACTCCTGGCACCCCTGATCACCACCACCCAACCCCTCGACCATGTCCATCGATGGCCACGACGGCCACGATGGCGACACAAGTACCCTGCCCGAGAGGCCAACCACCCGCAAAGGCATCGATATTCTCCGATACTGCTGGGTGCTGGAGCGTGTTCAGAAGGTCCTGGCGTCGGATGATGTCGTGCGTGAGTCGTCGTTGCGAATTGTCTGACGTGACGTCGATGACTACATTCGCTCCCCGTAGGTCATGAGTGTCTGCTGCACCGGTGGGTGACATCCGAATTGGTGTGCCCTGGAGGTGGGAGGCGGTGGGTTGAGATGGTGCGAGCTGAGGTGCCGCCCCGACAGCGGGCTGGTCGCTGTCGTCGTGCCCGACTGGTCATGATCCGGCTGGTCGGGTCATGACCAGGTAGGTCCTCAACACGATCGTCATGAGCACGGCGGCGACGATCAAGCCGACGTACCCCAGGGCGGTGCATGCGCTGATCGCTGCGAGGCCGGTCAGGGTGAGTAGCGTCGTCCAGCCGCCGGGGGTGAGGGCGGTTCTGCGGGCGGGCCGCTGCGCGGTGGTCCCGTGGGGTCGGCGCAGCAGCGTGAGGACGACTCCTGCGGTGACGACGGCGAGGATCGTCGGGGCGAGCAGGAGGAGACCTTCGTCGCCGAGGACGGTCCATGACCAGATCGGTCCCTCGTGTACGGCGAATCCCTGGTCGACGACGGCGACGAGGTCGACCATGACGTGGCTGACCAGGAAGACGGAGTTGCCGGCGGCCACGACTGCCAGCAGGACGAGGACTCCGCTGGCGGCCGTGTGGTGTTCGGATCGGCGGCTCGCCCAGCCGGTGAGGAACCATCCGGAGACCAGGCCGAGTAGTCCTCCGGCCGCGAATCCGACCGGCATCGCGGCCGGTTCGGCCCGGCGTACCGAGACGTCGAACCGTCCCCCGTCGGTCGGTTCCAGGGAGCGGTAGGAGTTGTCGAAGGTCAGCACCCAGCCGTTCCTGGTGGCGGTCAGGGTCTCGGCTGTACGCAGGTCGGTGTGGCCCGCGTACGACGTCGGGCCGAGTCGCCACCCGGCAGCGGTGAGCCGGGCGGCCACGCCGGTGCCGTACACGTGCAGGTCGGGTATCGCTGTGACGTGGTCGGCCTGGTATCGGACGTGGCTGAACTGGGCCTCACCGTTGCCGTTGACGAAGACCCGGTCGTGCCGTTCGAGCGGTGGGACCTCGACACCCGGCGTGACCAGTTCGGCGATGTCGGCCATCTCCGTGGTGGTGGGCAGCGGCCGGTCGGTCTCGCCGTGGAGGCGGGCGGTCAGCGATGCGGTCACGAAGCCGGTGAGGATCGCCACGACGACGGCGACGGGGACCACCACCCGGTTGCCCGGTCGTCCCAGCCGGGCCCGTGGTGCATGGCTGAGTACGTCGACGACCTCGCGGGCGGTGGGCCTGGTGCGGCCCGTCTCCTCGGCGACCATGAGCAGCGTGTCGAGCAGTTCGGCCCGGCGCGGCCCGGGTGGGTAGGCCCGGGCGAGCAGCCGGTGGCGCCGGTACGACGCGGGGCGGGTCGTGTTCATCCGAACGCCACAGTGGCCGGTCCGGCGGGTGGGCGTCGGGCGTTCAGCAGGCGGGTCGAGATCTGCACGTTGCGGCTGAGTCGGTGGGTCTCCGCGGTCAGCGCGGTGTCGCCCTCGGGGGTGAGTCGGTAGTAGCGGCGGAGCCGCCCGTCGACGGTCTCCTCCCGGTCGACCTCTGTCAGGCCCTCGGCGGTCAGCCGGTCCAGCGCGGCGTAGAGGGTCGCGGCCAGCAGTCGCGTCTCCCCGCCGGAGAGCTTCGTGACCTGCTGGATCACCCCGTATCCGTGGCGGGGCCGGTCCACCAGGGCGGTCAGGATCCAGAATGTCGGTTCCCTCATCGGACGTGTCACGCCGCCGAATATACAAATGATTTGACTATCGTGCCAGGGGGTGCTGGTCACGCACGTCGAAGCAGGGTCCATCCCGACCCGGGGCGGGTGCTCAGGTTCGGACACCGGCCAATACGTCCGCCCGCACGGCGGCCAGCCGGGCCAGACAACGCTTCAGGTCGGTGGGATCGGTGGACAGCGCTGCCAGCGCCTCCTCGACGCCGGCCCGGAACCCGGGAGGGGCCGACGGGAGGGACGCCGCCTGCGTCACCGCGCCCTTCTCGTTGAGGAGGTAGCGGCCGGCGGCGGCGAACAACACCTGGCTGAGGCAGGCGACCGCCCGGTAGGCGCACCCGGCGACGTAGGCGACGTCGCCCCGGCCGGCTGCGGTGGCCGCCGTGTCGAGGCTGAACTTCGACTCCCACCCGTACCGGGTGACGAGCGCCGTGGCGAGCGGCTCGGGGTAGGGGTCGGTGAGCGTCTTCAACTCGGCCAGTGTGCCCTGCGGGTCGTGGAAGGGCAGGTTGTGGTGCACCTCGCCGGCATAGATCACGGTGCAGAACCCGTGCGGGTGGCCGACCTGGTAGTGGATTTCGGGCCGCCCGGCGACGCATGCCTCGACGACGGTGCGGACCCGGTCGATCTCGCGCAGCAGTATGTCGGTCTTGACGCCGTCGACGACGAGCCAGCCGCCACCGTTGATCCAGGGACCCCACTCGCCGTACCCGGTGCACCCGCCGTCGCCGTCGTCGTCGAGGCGGGCGAGAGCCGCGCCGAGCGTCGCGATGTCGGGCCGATCGTGGCGGTGGTAGTAGACACCGACGTCCACGTCTGAGCTCTGATCGGCGGTGCCGCGGGCGCGACTGCCGCCGAGCGCGAGTCCCGCCACGCCGGGCACCTGAGAGAGGGCCTCACGAATCCGGTCGAGGATCGCGCCCTGTTCGGTGTCGGCCATCCACGCCACCCTTCCCGATCTGGTGTCCCGGCGCATGATTCTCGTACCGTCGTCGCATGCTCACCCTCGACCTCGGCCGCGTGACTGTTGCCGGGCTTGGATCCGGGAGGACGCCGCCCGTCGGTCGGGGGTAGCGCAGGCACGCCGCGTTCCAGGTGCCGAAGGTCAGGGTTTCAGGGTCTCCAGGCACAGGATCAGCACCGTGCCGTCCTCTAGCGTCTTCCAGAAGATGTGGTCGGCCAGCGGGGCGTCGGCACATGCCTTGTCGAGGTCGTCCTGGGTCACCGGGCTCGGCGTCGTCGTGCCGTACAGGACCCGCCTGAGGGCCGTCGGGTCCGCGCAGTCGACGATGCGTACGTCCGCTTCCGTCTCCCCGGTCACGCAGTCACCGACGTCGGCGTTGAGCCGCTGGAGATCCCTGGCGCTGCGGACGAAGCCGAGGACGCAACTGATCAGGCCGACGACGACGGCGATCGCGACGACGACCCGGGCGACCCGTGAACCCGGGGACCGAGCACCCCCTCCGACAGGTAAAGGCATCGGCGCTCCAAGGCAAATCTTCGATCATTGTCGATGCATCCCATGCTAGGGATCGCCGTCAACCGATGCGGCGGGCCGGGCTGCCGCCGCTCGAACCCCCTCGGACGGCCAGGTCCAGCGCGGCGCGCACAAGGGGTGTGGCAAGTGCTGCCTCGCGGGCAGGATCAGCCAGGCGCGGGACTGTCAGCTTTCTACCAGGTACCCATGCCAGACTGCGACCTCCGCTGACACGAGGAGGAGCACGACCCGATGGACGACGGTAAACGTCCGAGACCCTCGGCCCGCTGCGGCGGGCCTGATTCATGCGGCGGTACCCGCGTCAGGAGCGTGGCACCGTGTGGGTGTTGAGTCTCCTCCTGGGGCTGTTGGTGGTGTTGGCGATCACTGCGGCCACCGGCTACTTCGTGGCGCAGGAATTCGCGTACATGGCCGTGGACCGGTCGCGGCTCAAGGCCCGCGCCGCAGCGGGTGACGCCGCTGCCAGGCGAGCGCTGGACGTGACCCGCCGGACCTCCTTCATGCTGTCCGGAGCCCAGCTCGGGATCACCGTGACCGCCCTGTTGGTCGGCTACGTCGCCGAACCGTTGATCGGTGAGTCGGTCGGCACCGCCCTCGGCGGGGTCGGCGTCCCGACCGGCGTCGGCGTCGCCGTCGGCACGGTGGCCGCGCTGCTGCTCTCGACCTTCGTGCAGATGCTGTTCGGTGAGCTGTTCGCCAAGAACCTGGCCATCTCGCGGCCCGAGCCGGTGGCCATCTGGCTGGCCAGATCCACCCAGATCTACCTGCGGGTGTTCGGGTGGCTGATCGCCTTCTTCGACAAGTCCTCCAATGCCCTGTTGCGCCTGTTCGGCCTGGAACCGGTACACGACGTGGAACACGCCGCCAGCCGTCACGACCTGGAATACATCGTCAGCGACTCCCGCGACTCCGGGGACCTGCCCGCCGAGCTGTGGGTGCTGCTCGACCGGGTGCTCGACTTCCCCGACCGCGACGCCGCCCACGCGATGGTCCCGCGGACCCGGGTGGATGTCGTGGAGCCCGACCTGACCACCAAGGAACTCTGGATCAAGATCGCCGGCGGCCACTCGCGCTATCCGGTGCTCGACGACCGCGACGGCGTGATCGGGGTGGTGCACCTCACCGACCTGCTCGCCGTCGACCGCGACAGTGCCGGCACGGTTGCCGACATCATGCGGCCGCCGGTGCTGGTCCCGACCTCGATGCCACTGCCCCGGGTCGTGCAGACCCTCGCCGAGCGGAAGGACCAGCTCGCCTGTGTGCTCGACGAGCACGGCGGACTGGCCGGCGTGGTGACAGTGGAAGACCTCGCCGAGGAACTGGTGGGGGAGATCGAGGACGAGCACGACGACGCCACGGCACCCACCTCCCCGGCCGGGCTGGCCGCGACGGACGGCACCTGGGAACTGGCCGGCACGCTGCCGCTGGACGAGGTCGAGCGCGCCATCGGGCACGACCTGCCCGAATCGGACAGCGAGACCCTCGCCGGCCTGGTCATCGAGCTGGTCGGCGAGTTGCCCGCCCTCGGCGCCGTGGCCCGGCTGAGCCTCGGCGAAGTCACCCTGACACTCGAGGTAGTGGAGTTGGAACGGCACGTCCCGTCGCTGGTCCTGCTGCGGACGGAGGAGAACCGGTGATGGGTAATCCGTGGGTGGTGGTGACTGTCACCGTGGTGCTGATCGTGCTCAGCGCCTTCTTCGTGGCCGCCGAGTTCGCGTTGCTGGCGGCCCGTCGGCACCGCCTCGACGTACGCTCCGAGCACAGCCGGTCGGCCCGCGCGGCGGTGCGCAGCTTCGACGAGCTGACGGTGCTGCTGGCCGGCTGCCAGCTCGGTATCACCGCCTGTGCCCTCGGGCTCGGCGCGGTGACCAAACCGGCAGTCAACTACGCGTTGACTCCGATCTTCCTGTCCTGGGGCGCACCCGGCTGGACGGCCGACGCGACCGGTTTCGCACTGGCGTTGCTGGTCGTGACCTTCCTGCACCTGGTCATCGGGGAGATGGCCCCCAAGTCGTACGCCATCGCCCACCCGGAGAAGACCGCCATCGCCCTGGCGCTGCCGATGCGGGCGTTCATGTGGTTCACCCGCCCGATGCTGCGTGTCCTCAACTCCAGCGCCAACTGGTGCCTGCGCCGGGTCGGCGTGGAGCCCCGGGACACCATCGCCACCGGCCAGAACGCCGCCGATCTGCGTCACCTGGTCGAGCACTCGGCCAACGTCGGCGCGCTCGACGCGTCGTACTCCGCGCAACTCACCGAGGCCCTCGACCTCGACCGACTCACCCTGGCCGACCTCACCGGCCCGGAACGGGAGTTGTCCGCGGTGGGGACGGCCGACACGGTGCTGACGGTCCGCGCGGTGGCCCGCGACACCGGTCACCTGCGGGTGGTCGTCCTGCGCGACGGCGCGGCCGTCGGCGTGGTCCACGTCCGCGACACCATGGACCAGCCGGACGACCAGACCGTCGACGAGGTGATGCGCGACGTCCTCGTGCTCGACGGCTCGACGCTCGCCTACGAGGCCCTGGCCACCATGCGGAGCACCCGTCACCACCTCGTGGTGGTCACCACCCCGGACGGCCCGGCGGTGGCCACCCTGACCGACGTGGTCGAGCGGCTGCTGCGAGCCCCCGCCGGGGCCCGCTGACCCTCCACACCCGCCCACGGGTAGGCGAAGGGGCCGGGACGCTGAGCCTCCACCCTTCCACCGGCACGCGAAGGGGCCGGTGGGAGGGTGGGCCGGCGTACCCGGAGACGGGTCACAGCCAGTCGTGTTCCCGGGCGTACCGGGCCGCTTCGTGGCGGGTGTGGGTCTGGGTCTTCTGCATGGCGTTGGAGAGGTAGTTGCGTACCGTGCCGGGTGCGAGGTGGAGGCGGGCGGCGATGTCGGCGACCGGGTAGCCCTCGCTGGTCTCCCGCAGGACGTCGAGTTCACGCTCGGTGAGGGGACAGTCGTCGATGACGGCGAGCGCGGAGACCTCCGGGTCGATCCAGCGCCTGCCCGCGTGCAGGGTGGCGATGACGGAGGTGATGTGGGCCGGCTCGGCGGACTTGCTGACGAAGCCCTGGACACCGAGCTTCAACGCCTTGCGCAGGACGCCGGGCCGGGCGTGCCGGGTCAACATGAGGATGACCTGTTCCGGGCGCGCACGGCGGATCTGCGCGACCGCGGCGAGGCCGTCCACCCCCGGCATCTCCAGGTCGACGACCAGGACGTCGGGCCGGTGCCGCAGGGTGGCCTCCACGGCCGTCGCACCGTCGTGCGCCTCGGCGATAACGGTGATGTCGCCCTCCATGGGCAGGAGCGCGGCCAGGGCGGTACGCAGCAGCGCCTCGTCGTCGGCGAGCACGATGGTCGTCATCCGCCGCCCCCCTGCAGAGCCGGGGTCATGGCGGCACCGGCGGCCGGGAACCTCGCGGCCGTACGGAACAGCCCCTGCTGCTGTTGCACTGTCAGTTCTCCTCCGTCGCCGGCTACCCGTTGCCGAAGGGCCGCCAACCCCCTGAGTTCGGGAGGGGAGCCGCCCGCCACCCCGTCGTTGACGATCGTGATACCCGCCTCGGAGAGGGTGATCTGCACCTGGTTCGCCTGCGCGTGCCGCAGGATGTTGGTGGTCGTCTCGCGCAGCACCTGACCGAGCATCTCGCTGGTGCGCGCGTCCACCTCGGCCTCCCGGGTCACCCGTACGCGGATGCCCGCAGCCTCGAAGAGGTTCTTGGCATTCTCGATCTCCGCCGTGAGGTTGAGTCGACGTTGCGCGTACGCGAGCTCCTTGGTCTGCGTGATGGTGTCGCTGACCAGGGCGTACGTCTCCCGTAGCTCCCTGTCCGCCCGATCGGCGTCGCGGAGCAGCAGTTTCTGCGCCAGCGCGATCTTCAACTTGACCACGTGCAGGGTGTGGCCCTGGATGTCGTGCAGGTCGCTGGCGAACCGGACACGCTCCCGGACGACAGCCAACTCCGCCTCGCGTTCCCGGGTCTGCTCGAGTTCCCGGACGAGGTCGTAGAACCGCTCGCCCAACATCGTCAGGACCACCACCGCGACCGTGAGGACCATCGGGACGACGACGTAGGTGAACAGGACGGCACCGACGTCGTCGCGCTCCACCAGCAGCCGTGCCGCGCCGACGGCGGCGACGTAGGCCAGGAGCCCGGCCACCGCCAGAGCCCGCCGCTGTCGCCGCACCTGGCGCAGGACGAGGGAGACCACGCCGCAGACACCCCAGTACGCGTTGGGGCTGCCGGTCAGCAGCGCCCCCAGTGGCCACACCGCTGCCGCGACGACCAGGCAGGGCACGAAGACCCGGGCGAGGTCGTCGGCCGTCCACCGTTCGAAGGCCACCAGGGCCGCGAAGGCCCCCGGAACCAGGACGAGGAGGTGCCACCAGGCGTGCGTGTCCAGGAGGACCAGGACCACGGCGGCGAACACCAGCGGCGGCAGTGACGTCGCGAGGTTGAGCCGACGCAGCCGTCCCTGTGTCGACGCGGTGAAGCGTGGCTGTCGTGCGGTCACCACCCCAGTATCCGGCCGCCGCCGACCACGACCAGTGACACCACGTCACATGCGGCCGTGACGTGGCGCCACTGACGGGTCGGGTGGCGTCCACGCTGTCATGGAGGCATGTCCACCACACCTGTCATCGACGTCGAGCGACTGAACCTCACCTACGGCGACTTCCACGCCGTGCGGGACCTCTCATTCCAGGTGCGGCGCGGGGAGCTCTACGCGCTCCTCGGCACCAACGGGGCCGGCAAGACCTCGACCCTGGAGGTCGTCGAGGGTCACCGTAGGCCCACCTCCGGCACCGTACGGGTCTTCGGGCACGACCCCGACGACCGGCGGGCGGTACGTCCCCGCACGGGGGTCATGCTCCAGGAGAGCGGGTTCTCCCCGGACCTCACCGTCCGTGAGTCGGTCCACCTGATCGGTCGGCTCACCCGACGCACCGACGACGTGGACCGGGTGCTCGACCTCGTCGACCTCACCGACCGGGCGGGCCGGAGGGTGGCACAGCTCTCCGGCGGGGAGAAGCGGCGACTGGACTTCGCCACCGCCGTCTACGGGACCCCGGAGCTGATCTTCCTGGACGAGCCGACCACCGGCCTGGACATCCAGTCCCGCGACGACCTGTGGGCGACTGTGGACCGGCTGCGGGAGAACGGCACCACCATCGTCCTCACCACCCACTACCTGGAGGAGGCGCAGCAACGCGCCGACCGGATCGGGCTGATGCACCAGGGCACCTTCCACCGGGAGGGCACCGTCGCCGAGCTGACCCGTACCCTCCCGGCGGTCATCCGCTTCACCCTCGGGCAGGTGGTGCCGACCCTGCCGCTGCAGGCCACCGTCGCCGCCGACGGGAAGGTCGTGATCGAGACCTTCGCCCTGCAGAAGGACCTGCACCTCCTGCTCGGGTGGGCGCAGGACCACGCCGTGCACCTGTCGGACCTGCAGGCCGGGCCGACCCGGCTCGACGACGTCTTCCGCGCCATCGGCACCTGACCGGTCCCGTCAGCCGACCCTTTCCCGGAGAGGAATGCCACCCGTGTTTCCGATCGCCGCGAGCGAACTGATCCAGATCTTCCGCAACCGGCTGGTGCTGATCACCAGCATGATCATCCCCGTCGCCGTCTGCGTGCTCTTCATCCGCCGACACGAGACCTTCGCCGCCCTCGGCAGCCTCGGCTACATCGCGGCGATCGTGATGTTCACCGTGGCCGCGTTCGGGCTCTACACCACCGCCGTCACCACCCTGGCCTCCCGGCGGCAGAACCTCTTCCTGAAGCGGCTGCGCTCCACCGCCGCCGGCGACGCCACCATCCTCACCAGCCTGCTGCTGCCCGTCGTCGTCCTCGCCCTGATCCAGGTGACCGCGATCCTCGTCGCCCTGGCCGTGGTCGCCGGGCACCCGGCCGACGTCGCACTGCTCGTGGTGGCGGTCCTCGCCACCCTGGCCATGATGGTCGGTCTGGCCCTGGCCACCGCCGGGCTGACCAACTCACCCGAGCACGCGCAGGTCACCACCCTGCCCGTCACCCTCGGTGTGATCGGCGTGGCGAGCTGGGTCGGCATCACCGGCACCGAGGACCTCACCTGGCTCAAGCGGCTCCTGCCCGGCGGCTCGGCCACCGAACTGACGGTGAACGCCTGGAACGGCGGCACCGCCGTGACCGAATCCCTCGCCCTCCTCGCGCCGACGCTGGGCTGGGTCGTCCTCGCCGTCGTCCTGGCCACCCGACTCTTCCGCTGGGAACCCCGCCGTTGATCCCCGCCGGGCGGCACCGCCTCGGCGCAGCGCCACGAAGACGGCGCGGCCGGCGGTGGGTGACGGCGCGTCCGGTACCCGTGCCGAGGTCGCGCTGACCGCGTCGACCAGTGACACCGCGTCACACATCGGGGTGACACCGCACCACTGTCGATTCGATGCGGCCGCTGGTGGCATGGAGACAGCGAACCAGGGGGAAGGGAAGACCCGTGCGACTATCAGTCGGAGGTAGAACGTGAAACGAAGTCGAATCGTCGGCCGGGGGATGGCCGTCACCGTCGCCGTCGGGCTCGTCGCGACCCTGACCACGGTGCCGGCCGCAGCCGACGAGCCGGTGTCGCAGGTCCAGTGGGGAGCGTGCCCCGCGCCGGTCGCCGCCGTATCGCCGTCGTTGCAGTGCGCGACGGTGCCGGTTCCGCTGGACTACGGCGACCCGACCGGCACCGCGATCGAGATCATGGTGTCGCGGATCGCCAGCCAGAACCCGACCGAGCGCCGGGGCATCCTGCTGCTCAACCCGGGCGGCCCGGGTGGCTCCGGGCTGACGATGCCGGCGGACCTGGTCAACCTCGGTCTGCCGGCCACCGTGCTTGACCGGTACGACCTGATCGGCCTCGACCCCCGTGGGGTCGGGCAGTCGGCCCCGGTGAGCTGCTCCTTCACCGGCGATCTGGACTACCGGGGCAACATTCCGCCGTACGCGGTCGACGACGCGGCGGTCGCGGCGCAGGCGACGATCGCCAAGACGGTCGCCGAGCGGTGCGCGGCCAACGACACCGAGGGTCGGCTGCGCCACCTGACCACGGCCAACACCGCACGCGACCTGAACTCGATCCGGGTCGCGCTCGGCGAGGAGAAGGCCAGCTTCTACGGCGCGTCCTACGGGTCGGCGTTGGGCGCCGCGTACGCCTCGATGTTCCCGGACACCACCGACCGGGTCGTGGTCGACAGCAACGTCGGCGACACCCACCTGAGCCGTGCGGGCCTGCGCCGGTTCGGGCTGGGCATGGAGCAGACCTTCCCCGACTTCGCGGCGTGGGCGGCGGCCCGGCACGGCGCCTACGGCCTGGGCCGGAACCCGGCGCAGGTGACCAGCAACTACTTCACCCTCGCCGAGCGGCTCGACCGGACCCCGGTGGCCGGCGTCGACGGTGCGACCTTCCGGCTCCTCAACTTCACGGCGCTCTACAGCGAGGCCCAGTACGGACTGTTGGCGCAGACCTGGCAGGCGCTGCGGAACTCCGACGGGGCTGCGGTCACCCGGCTCATGGCCAGGGCCGCCGACCCTGCGGTCGCGCAGCGCACGAACCGGGCCGAGGATCCGGCGGAGCTGCTGCCGTGGGACAACAACTGGTCGGCCTTCCTCGCCGTGACCTGCAACGACTCCGCCTGGCCGGAGAAGGTGGCGCGGTACCAGGACTCGGCGGCCACGGACCGCGAGAAGTTCCCGATGTACGGCGCCGCCGGGGCGAACATCACCCCCTGTGCCTACTGGCCGCACGAGCCGTCCGAGCCGCCGGTGTCGATCAACGACGACGGGCCGCCCAACGTGCTGATCCTGCAGAACCGGCGGGACCCGGCCACCCCGCTGCGGGGTGGGAAGCTGCTCCGGGAGAAGTTCGAGGACCGGTCCCGGCTGGTGACCGTCGACGGCAGCGGGCACGGCGTCTACGTGTTCGGTGACAACGCCTGTGCGCTCAACGTCACCACGGCCTACCTGGTCGACGGCACCATGCCTGAGGACAGGTTCTGCGGCCCCGGGACGCGGACGTTCACCCCCGAGGCCGCGCAGCAGCGGGCCGACACCCTGGACCGCCTGCACCGTACGCCCTGATCGCCGCCCGGGTCGCCGGTCGCACCGACCGGCGACCCGGGTCGCCGGTCGGTGCGGGCGCCGGGGTCGACCGGCGTGTGGTCAGCGGTCGAGGGCGGCCATGTCGGCCTCGGCGTGGCGGTCACCGGAGGCCGGTGTCAGGTTGTCCAGCCGCGTGATCTGGTCGGGGGTGAGCCGGATGCGGTCGGCGGCGCTGTTCTCCTCGATCCGGTTGACGCGCCGGGTGCCGGGGATGGGCGCGACGTCGTCGCCCTGGGCCAGCAGCCAGGCCAGCGCGACCTGGCCGGGAGTCGCCCCGGCCTCGTCGGCGACCTCGCGCACCTCGTCGACGATGCGCAGGTTCCGGGTCAGGTTGCCGCCGGTGAACCGGGGGTTGGTACGACGCCAGTCGTCGGCGTCCAGGCCGTCGAGGGAACGGATGTCACCCGTGAGGAAGCCGTGCCCGAGCGGTGAGTAGGGGACGAGGCCGATCCCCAGCTCCCGCAGGGTGGGCAGGACCTCGGACTCGGGATCGCGGGTCCACAGTGAGTACTCGCTCTGCACGGCGGCCAGGGGGTGTACGGCGTGGGCCCGGCGGATCGTCGCGGCGGAGGCCTCGGAGAGCCCGATGTGGCGGACCTTGCCCGCGGCCACCAGTCCGCCCAGCGCTCCGACCGTCTCCTCGATCGGGGTGTCGGGGTCGACCCGGTGCTGGTAGTACAGGTCGATGCGATCGGTGCCGAGCCGCCGTAGGGAGCCGTCGACAGCTGCCCGGATGGTGGCGGGTGTGCTGTCGGGGCCTGGCCGGGCGGTGTGCGAGACGAGGCCGAACTTGGTGGCCAGGACGACCTCGTCCCGACGGCCCCGGATCGCGCGACCCACCAGCTCTTCGTTGACGTAGGGGCCGTACACCTCGGCGGTGTCCAGATGGGTGACACCGAGGTCCAGGGCGCGTCGGATGGTGCGTATCGATCCACCCTCGTCGCGGCCCGCGCCGGTGTAGAACGCCGACATCCCCATGACCCCGAGGCCGATGCGCGGGACGGTGAGCGTGCCCAGTCGTGCGGTTCTCATGCGTGGTCCTTCCCTGGATCGACGACCTGCGCCGCGTTGCCCGGCCGGGACGCATCGGCAAAGCCATGAATGTGATGCTTCAACATCTGACCATACCCGTACTTGAAGCGTCAACAAGTGACGGTAGGGTGGGGGTATGACGACGAGCGCAGCGGCGGGCGATGCCGGACCGGCCACCGGAACCCACTGGCTGAACCACGACGAGCTGGCAGCGTGGCTGGCGAACTCCGCGATCATGATCAGCCTGCCAGCCGCCCTCGACGCGCGGATGCAACGCGAGGCGGACCTGACCTTCTTCGAGTACATGGTGCTCTCGGTCCTGTCCGAGGAGCCGGAACGCACGTTGCAGATGAGCGACCTGGCCAGGCGGACGTCGGCCTCGCTGTCGCGGCTCTCGCACGTCGTCGGACGGCTGGAGAAACGGGAACTGCTCCGGCGGGCCCGGATCCCCGGCTCCGGCAGACGTACCGTCGCGATCCTGACCGAGGCCGGTCACCAGGTGGTCGTGGCGGCGGCACCCGGGCACGTCACCGCGGTCCGCGAGTACCTGATCGACGAACTCGGCCCCCACGACCTCGCCGCGTTGCGCCGCATCGGCACCGCGGTCGCCGCCGCCATCGACCGCGACCGGCAGCTCGGTCCGTGACCTCGACCCCGACCGGGTGTACGCCCGGTGGATTCACCGGAGCAGAGCCTTCTGGACCTTTCCCATGGCGTTGCGGGGGAGTTCCGTCACGAAGCGGATCTCCCGGGGACGTTTGTGGGCCGACAGGGTCCGGGCCACGAAGTCGATCAGATCGGCGGCGTCGGCGGTGTCCGCCACGACGTACGCGGTGATCTGCTGACCGAGGTCGTCGTGCGGGGTGCCGACCACCGCGGCCTCCCGTACCTCGGGATGCGCGAGCAGGGCGTTCTCCACCTCGCCGGCGCCGATCCGGTAACCGCCGCTCTTGATCAGGTCGGTGGAGCGGCGCCCGGCGATGCGATGCCAGCCGTCCGGGTAGACCGCTGCCAGGTCGCCGGTGCGGAACCAGTCGCCGTCGCGCTGGGCGGCGGTGGCCTGCGGCCGGTGCAGGTAGCCGTCGAAGAGCATCGGGCCGCGTACCCACAGGTCGCCGACCGCCTCGCCGTCGGCGGTGATCTGCCGGCCCTCGTCGTCGAGGACCCGGGTGTCGACCCCCGGCAGCGGCAGACCGACCTGCCCGGGCCGACGGTCGCCGTCGGCGCGGCTGCTCAACGTGATCAGGGTTTCCGTCATCCCGTAGCGCTCGACCGGGCAATGACCGGTCAGCTCGTGCAGCCGGTGGAAGACCGGCACCGGCAGCGCGGCGCTGCCGGACACCAGCAGGCGGCTGCCCGCCAGCGCGCGGGCGGATCCGGGGTCGGCGCAGATCCGCGACCAGACCGTCGGTACCCCGAAGTACATGCTGCCCCCGGCTGCCGCGTACGCCTCCGGCCGGGGACGGACGGTGTGGGTCAGGCGGCAGCCGACCCGCAGGACGCCCAGCACGCCGAGGACCAGACCGTGCACGTGGAACAGCGGCAGCCCCTGCACGAGATGGTCGTCCGGGCTCCACTGCCAGGCGTCGACCAGGCCGTCCAGGCCCGCCTCGACCGCCGCGTGCGACAGCAGTACGCCCTTCGGCGCGCCGGTCGTGCCGCTCGTGTACATGATCAGCGCGGGGTCGCCGGGGGCTGGCGCGGGGTGTCCGGTGTCCGACCGGCGGAGAAGGTCGACGGGCACGACCGGCACCGTCGTCGGCAGTGTCGTCCCGGGCGCCGCGAGGACCGCCGACGCCCGGGAGTCGCCGAGAATGTGCGCTACCTCGGTGCTGCCGGAGTCGGGTGGCAGCGGCACGACCGCGACGCCCGCGAGCAGTGCCCCGACCATCGCCACCACGGTCTCCGCTGCGGGAGCGGCGTGCACGGCCACCACCCCGGCGCCGGAGACGTCGTCGGCGACGGCGCGGGCGCAGGCCAGCAGCCGTTCCCCGGACAGCGTCTCGTCGCCGACCCGCACCGCGTCCGGCACGTCCAGCAGATGGGCGGAGAGTCCCGCGAGCAATCGCATCCGCGTCTCCTTCCAGGACACCGTCTCGTCGATCCCTGTCGAACCGTACCGCTGACCGACGGCGTTCCGGCAGCCGGCGACGACTGCCGGACGGGTGCGCCGGTGGCGGTTTCGCGGGCGGTGAAACCACCTCCCGGTCTCGCGCGTCATGAGGCTGTATCGATCGATCTGAGAGCCTCGGGTCGCCCCAGCGGTCCGGGTGCGGTGACGCAGGAGGGTTGGTGGACGTCATGTCGGTGACCGGTGGTCCACCCACCCGGGTCCCGACCCCCGCCGCCCCCGGCCCGTCCGGCCCGACCTACTCGGATCCCGGCCGGCCACGCGCCGCTGACCACCCGGTTCCGGCTCGTCGACAACGGGGAGGCGTCCCGGGGCTACGGTGATCAGCCTTGGTCGCACCGGCCGGGTGGGCCGTGGTCACCCCGGCCGCCGCCCTCCGCCGGCTTCGATGGAGGCGGCAGAGTCGTGCGGCAGACTGACGGTGTGACGAACGCAGGCAGCAAGCTCGACCACCGGTGGGAGCTCGTCTTCAGATGGCATCCCTACTACCTGCTGGCCACGAGCGTCCTGCTGGTGTCGTCACAGCTCGACCTGACCCCCGGCCCGCAGCGGCGCCTGATCACCGGTGCGCTGCTCGTCGCGGCCGTCGCCCTGCAGCTGTGGTGGGATCGGGCTGGTCGCTCCCGGACAGCCCCGGATGTCACCTCGGCCACCTACTTCGCGCTGCGCTGGCTGATCAGCGCGGTGCTCACCGGGCTGAACCCGTTCTTCGCCTTCTACGTGGCCACCGGCTACATCGACAACGCCGTGCTGCTCCGCGGCCGGCGCTGGCAGGCGGTCGGCATCTTCGCGCACTCCCTGCCGATGGCGGCGGCGCAGGCCGGCGGGCTGCCCTTCGCCGACGCCGGGCAGTGGACCATCTTCGTCGGGTTGGTGCTGGCCAACAACGTGATGCTGGCGTTGATCGCCTACTTCGTCCGCCACGAGGAGGAGCACGCCGAGGCCCGGGCCGCCACCATCGCCGAGCTGGAACGCACCAACACCGCCCTGGAGGCGGCGATCGAGGAGAACGCCAGGCTGCACACCCAACTGGTGCGCAAGGCCCGGGAGATGGGGGTCGTGGAGGAACGCCGGCGGCTTGCGGCGGAGATCCACGACACCGTCGCCCAGGGCCTGGCCGGCATCATCATCCAGTTGCAGGCGGTGTCCGGGGCGAGCGACCCGGCCGCGGCGCGGGAACACCTCGACCGCGCCACCGAGCTGGCCCGGCACAGCCTCGGCGAGGCCCGCCGGTCGGTGCAGAACCTGGCCCCGCTGAGCCTGGCCCACGACCCACTCCCGCAGGCGCTGCGCAACACGGTCCTCCAGTGGGCCGAGCGGCAGCACACCCGCGCCGAGTTCACCCTCACCGGCACGGTCCTGGACCTGCACGACGAGACCTCCGCCGCGATCCTGCGGATCACCCAGGAGGCGTTGACGAACGCGGCCAAGCACGCCGGCGCCTCCCGGGTCGGAGTCACCCTGAGCTACCTCGACGACGAGGTCACCCTCGACATCCGGGACGACGGCTCGGGTTTCGACCCGCAGCGGCTGCCCCGGCGCGACTGGACCGGCGGCTTCGGGCTGGAGGGGATGCGGACGCGCGCCGAGCGAAACTCCGGCACCCTGACCGTCGAGTCCGAGCCCGGCTACGGCACCGCGATCTCCACCCGGCTGCCGGTGCGCCGGGGCGGGTAGGGGTGCTCCGCCGTCGAGGCGACGGCACCGATCGACGCAGCCTCCCCCGGCCGGAACAGCGCGGAACTTAAGCGCTTAGGTTACGCTCGGGTCCCGCTTCACCCCGGCTAGGAGGAGTCCGCATGCGTACGACGTTCGACCTGGCAGGACGGTGGACATGGGCGCTCGTCGCCGACGGTGAGACGCCGGTGCCGCAGGAGGCCGTCCCGCTTCTCGGCCGGACCGTCGACGCGCAGGTCCCGGGAGCTGTCCACCTCGACCTGCTGGCAGCGGACCTCATCCCCGACCCCTTCGTCGACCGCAACGAGGACGAGGTCTCGTGGGTGTCGCGATGCGACTGGTCACTGACCCGCACCTTCCCCGCAGTCGTCGGCGCGGAACGGGTCGACCTCGTCCTCGACGGTGTCGACACCGTCGCATCCGTCGCGGTCAACGGGCGGACGGTCGGGACCACCCGGAACATGCATCGTCGCTTCCGGTTCGACATCACGGCGGTCGTCGCCGAGACGAACACCGTCGACGTCCGGTTCACGTCCCCGTACACCGAGGCGGAACACTGGGAGCGGACGCTCGGCGCCCGGCCCAGCGCCTACCCGCAGCCCTTCGCGTTCATCAGGAAGATGGCGAGCAGCTTCGGCTGGGACTGGGGGCCGACCCTGCCGGGTTGCGGACTGTGGCGGGACGTCAGGGTGGAGACGTGGAGCGCGGCCCGGATCGCCGGGGTCCGCCCCCTGGTCGACGTCTTCGAGGGCACCGGCATCCTCACCGCCCACGTCGACATCGAGCGGACCGACTCGGGGGCGACGCTCCCGCTGCACCTGGAGGTCGAGGTCGCCGGGCAGGCCGTCCACGCGGAGGTCCCGCCGGGTGAGGACTCCGCGACGGTGGTCGTCGCCGTGCCCGACGTGCGACGGTGGCATCCACGCGGACTCGGTGACCCGCACCTGTATCCGGTCGGCGTGTCGCTGTGGTCCGGGAAGGAACAGCTCGACGAGCACCGCACGCGGGTCGGCTTCCGGACCGTCGCCGTCGACCGGGCACCCGACGCGGACGGCACCCCGTTCGTCGTCACGGTGAACGAGCACCCCCTGTTCGTCAAGGGCGTGAACTGGATCCCGGAGAGCGTGTTCCCCGGGGAGGTCACCGCCGACCGGGTCCGGACCCGTCTGGAACAGGCCGCCGACGCGAACGTGAACCTCGTACGCGTGTGGGGCGGTGGAGTCTACGAGAGCGACGCCTTCTACGCGGCGTGCGACGAACTCGGCCTGCTCGTGTGGCAGGACTTCCTCTTCGCGTGCGCCGCCTACCCCGAGGAGGAGCCGATCCGATCGGAGGTGCTCGCCGAGGCGCGGGAGAACGTCGTGCGGCTCAGCTCCCATCCCAGCCTCGCCGTCTGGAACGGCAACAACGAGAACCTCTGGATGCGCCTCGACAAGGACTGGGCGGCGCAGCCGGGAGGTGACCTCACCTGGGGGGAGCGGTACTACCTGGAGTGGCTCCCGGACCTCCTCCGCGAGCTCGACCCCACCCGCCCCTACACGGAGGGGAGCCCCTGGTCGGGCAGCTGGGCGCACGACCCGAACGACACCGACCACGAGACGTTCCACTCCTGGGACGCCTGGAACGAGTCCGACTACGCGGTCTACCGGGACAGCTCCCCGCGCTTCGTGTCCGAGTTCGGATGGCAGGGCGCGGCGGCGTGGCGGACGCTCCGGGACGCGGTCACCGACACCGAGCTGCGTGTCGACGCCGAGAACGTACGCCACCACCAGAAGGCCATCGACGGACACACCAAGCTCGCCCGTAACCTCGCCCGACACCTCCCGCCGACGGAGGACTTCGACAGGTGGCACCTGCAGACGCAGTGGATGCAGGTCGAGGCGGTCCGCACCGGCGTGCTGCACTGGCGGGCGAGCTGGCCACGGACCACAGGCACCATCGTGTGGCAGCTCAACGACCTCTGGCCCGTCACGTCGTGGTCGGCGATCGACAGCGCCGGCCGCCGCAAACCCCTCTACTTCGCCCTGCGTGACCTCTACGCGCCCCGGGTCCTGACCATCGAGCCGGGTGACGGCGACGGCGTCCTGGAACTCTGTGTCGTCAACGACGACGACAACCAGTGGAAGACCACGGCGCACCTCGCTCGGCGGCGTCTCGACGGCGTGCCCGTCGCGGAGCTGTCGCACCCGCTGTCGGTACCTCCGCGTTCGGTGACCCGGGTCAGGCTGCCGTCGACGCTCGCCGAGTCGTCGGATCCGGGTGCCGAGTTCGTCGTCGCGACGGTCGACGACCTGCGGGCCTTCTGGCACTTCGCCTCGCCCGGGGACGCCCGGCGCGACGCGACGCCGCCGGAGGTCACCGTCACCGCCGTCACCGGCGGGCTGGACATCGGTGTGCGCTCGGCCCACCTCGCGCGGGACGTCCTCGTCCAGCCCGACCGGATCCACCCCGAGGCGACAGTCGACAGCGGCTTCACCACGGTGCTGCCGGGGGAGACGGCGATCTTCCGGGTCCGCGCGCCGGAGCCACTCGACGCCGCATCGGCGCAGACGGCGTTCGTCGTCGCCTCGCTCAGGGATATGATCGATCCCGACTGACGGGAGCTGGCATTCGGTGATGACGGGCGCACCGCAGACCCGGCGGGTCACCATCGCAGACGTCGCGCGGGAGGCGCAGACGTCGACGGCGAGCGTCTCCTACGCACTCAACGGCCGGTCCGGCGTGTCGTCGGCGACCCGGGAACGGGTTCTCGACGTGGCGGCCAGGCTCGGCTGGTCCCCGACGAGCGCCGCCCGCACCCTGGCGGGCGCCGGCGCGGACACGATCGGTCTGGTGCTCGCCAAGGACCCTCGTGACCTCTCCGTCGAGCCGTTCTACATGCAGTTCATCGCCGGCGTGGAGTCGACGCTCGCCTCCCGCTCGATGGGACTCCTCCTTGAGGTCGTCGCCGACGCGGACGCCGAGGCCGAGGCGATCCGGCGATGGCACATGTCGCGTCGTGTCGACGGCGTCCTGCTCACCGACCTGCTCCCGGACGATCCGCGGATCTCCGTGGTGTCGCAGGGCGGTGTCCCCGCCGTCGTCGTCGGCGACCCGAGCGTCGCGGCCGGACTGACGACCGTGTGGACCGACGACGCCGAGGCGATGCGGCAGGCGGTCGGGCATCTCGCGGCCCTCGGCCATCGACGTGTCACCCGTGTCGCGGCCCCCCGCCGTTATGCGTACACGGCCATCCGCGACGACGCGTTCGAGCGCGCCGCTCGCACTGCGGGGCTCGAACACGACATCGTGCGGTCCGACCTCTCACCGGAATCGGGTGCGGCGGCCGCGCGTACCGTGTTGTCGTCGACCCGGCCGCCGACGGGTCTGCTGTTCGACAACGACGTCATGGCGGTCGTGGCGCTGACCACCGCACACGAACTGGGTCTCTCGGTCCCCGGCGACGTCTCCATCGTCGCGTGGGACGACTCGCTGCTCTGCCGCCTGGTGACGCCGGGGTTGACGGCGCTCGGCCACGACGTGGTCGCCCTCGGTGCCCATGCCGCGCGCCGACTTCTCGACGTCATCGACGGTGCGGACCCGTCCGTCCACCAGGACCCTACCCCGACGTTGCAGGTCAGGGCCTCGACCGGTGCTGCGCCGGTCGAGGCCTGACCGTCGCTGCGGCCTACCAGCGCAGGGACGGGTCCCACCGCAGCTGTACGCCTGCGCGTTCGAGGTCGCGTTGGAAGTCGTCGAGTCGGCGCGGGTCGGCGCGTACCGCCGTCGGTTCGAGGCCGTGGTCGAGGCAGTACGCGGCGAGGGCTCCCACCGCCTCGCCGATGGACCACTCGACGGGCTGCAGCCGGTAGCTGCCGTTCGAGACGTGCGTGGTGCCGATGTTCTTCGCGGCGGGGAGGAGGTTGCGTACCCGCTGCGGCAGGAGGGCGCCGAGCGGGATCTCGAACGGGTCCGGCAGACCGCCGCCGCCCGCGCTCCCGCCGGTCGTGGCGTGCCTGTCGATCCAGTAGTAGTGGCCGACGCCCACGGTGTCCGGATAGCGCTCGGCACCCCGGCCGTCGCGGTGGTCCCTGTCGAAGTCGTGTTCGAGGATCGTCCGTTCCGCCCGGATGCGGCGTGACTCCCGGAAGTACGGCATCATGGCGAAACCGTCCGACGTGCCGGTGACGCGTGGCGTGAGGCGGAGTCCGGGCCAGCCGACGCCGCCGTCGGATCGCGGGGCCTCCGTCTGCAGCCAGTAGAGCAGCGACCGGCTCAGCTCCTTCGACCGATCCCAGTGGACGGCCGCGTCGTCGCTGCCGAACAGCGGGCCGCCGACGTAGTCGTTCATCGGCCAGTTCACCACGACGATGTCGCTGGCGTACGCGCCGTCTGCGAACTGGCGCCGCGCGGCGACGCGGCGGTAGTTCCACAGCTCGGGGGCTTCGCCCATGTTGCGGTGGTCGACGTCGATGGCGAAGGGGTCGTCGTCGTCGTTCACCCGCAGGGTGTACTCCCGGGCGATCGACCCGTCGTGGGCGGCGCGGCGGAATCCGAGCATCTTCTCGCCGTCGAGCTGCGGGGGTCGCCAGTCGCGGAAGAAGTCGTAGTCCTTGGGCCGGTCGATGGTGTGGTCCTGGCCGGCGAGGTGCTCGACCGCGAAGCACCAGGTGACGCTCTGCATGTCGAGGGGGTCGGCGGTCTCGGGGGCGCTGGGTTCGCCGGTCTCGCCGCGCCCCTCGCGCCCGGTGACGAACTCGACTCCGCCGAGTTCCAGGAGGTCTCCGAGCTCGGTCGCGTCCAGCACGAACGGCGCGGAGAGGTCGCGCAGATCTCCCTCGCGATCTCGGACCGTCACCCCGGTCACGCGGTCGCCGTCGGTGTGGACGGCGACGGGTGACGTCTCCAGCATGAGGGTGAGTCGTCCGGCTGCCTCGTACGGGCGCAGCAGGCTGTGGATCACCGAGAGGATGACCTTCGGTTCGACGCTGAGCGGGCTGACCCACGCCGCGCCGGGGTTGAGATGCGGGTCGGCCCGGGCGGCGTCGGTGAGCGGGTAGTAGGCCCGGTAGTGCTCGCGGACGAGTTCGCGGAACTGGGCGTAGCTGCGGTTGCGGCCGGTCGTCTCGATGCGCCGGTGCTCGTCGCTGGGCACCAGTTGCGCCGTCAACTGTCCTCCCAGCCACGGCGTCTGCTCGGTCATGAGCACCGATCTGCCCCGGCGCAGGGCGGCGAGGGCGGCGGAGACGCCGCCGACGCCACCACCGACGATCAGAAGGTCAGCTTGCTGTCGTGTCACGGGAAGGCACCTCTCTTTCCCGGGAACTCTATGTAAAATTCTCGGTCATGTGCAAGGGAAATCCCTTCGGACGTCGCCACTCGCCGTAGGATCCCAGCACCGGAAGTGATCGAAAGGATGCCCATGCGCGAGAAGGAGCGTCGACCGTCGCTCGCCGAGGTGGCCGGCGAGGCGGGTGTCTCGATCTCCACCGTGTCGAAGGTCGTGAACGGGGCGCCGGACGTCGCCGCCGACACCCGGGTGCGGGTGGAGTCGGTGCTGCGCAACAAGCAGTACCTGTCGCCCAAGCAGCGCTCCCGGCGCGACCTGGCGACGGTGGTGGTCGTGCTCGCCAGATCGAGCATGTCCTCCCCGTTGACCGTGGAGCTTCTGCGCGGCGCCATGCGGGCGGCCCACGAGGCCGGGCTGGAACTCGTCCTTCTCGACCTGCCCGACGGGGCGCCCGCCGCAGGCTGGATCGAACGGACCAAGCGCAACGGTCCGACCGCCGTCGTCGCCCTGAAGTCCCGGCTGCGGACCCAGGAACGCGCGAGACTCGCGAAGAACGGGGTCCCGCTCGTCGAGGTGGACACCTACCGGTTGCCGGACAACGACTCGTACTCCGTCGGCGCGACGAACTTCGCCGGCGGCATGGCGGCCACCCAGCACCTCCTCTCGCTCGGGCACACCCGCATCGGCTTCCTCTGCGGGGTGGCCGACACCCAGGCCTCGATCGCCCGCAAGCACGGGTACCTGGCGGCGCTGGCCGGCGCGGGGATCCAGCCCGGCGCCGACCTCGTCGAGGAGGGCGACTTCACCTACGAGTCGGGGTTGCGGGCCGCCGCGTCCCTCCTGGCCCGGCCGGACCCCGTCACGGCGATCTTCGCGGCGAGTGACGCGCAGGCGGCCGGGGCCCTGGAGGCGGCGCGCCGGGCCGGGGTGTCCGTCCCGCACGAGCTCAGCGTCATGGGGTTCGACGACCAACTCGTCGCGCGGATGACGGCACCGCAGCTGACGACGATCAGGCAGCCGTCGGAGGCGATGGGGGCGTACGCGGTGGAGGTCGCGCACAAGCTGCTGCTCGGTGGAGCACCGCCCGTGCTCCACACCGACCTCGCGACGGAGCTCGTCGTCCGCGGTTCGACAGCGCCGCCGCGAGTTTCCGAAAAGAATCCTTGATTTTCTCGGTAGCCGCTAGGTACTTTGACTTTCCTCACAACGCGCCACGAGGCGTGGGATGAGTCTGAAGGAGTACCTCATGCGAGCTACCCGATTCCGCGGGGCCGCCATCGCGCTCACCGGAGTTCTGGCCCTGTCCCTTACTGCGTGTGCCGGCGACGACTCCGGCGAGTCCGGTCCGGTCGACCTGAAGATGGCGCTCTGGTCATCGAACAAGGATCACCTGGCGTTGCTGCAGAAGATCGGAGACGGCTACGTCGCCGAGAACGGTGACCAGGTCAAGTCGATCACCTTCGAGCCCGTCACGAACCCGGACTACATCGCCGGACTGACCACCCAGATCTCCGGGGGCGACGTCCCCGACCTGGCCTGGATCCCCGAGGCGAGCGGCCCCGAGTTCGTCGACGCGGGCATCCTGTCCAACGTCCGCCCCACCCTGGAGGGCACCGACGGCTACGACCTCGACGACATCCTCCCCGCCGCGCTCGCACCCTGGCAGGGCGACGACGACGGCGTCTACGCGTACCCGTTCTCCAACTCCCCGTTCGCCCTCTACGTCAACGAGGACCTGCTGAAGAAGGCCGGCCAGCCCGACGTGACGTCACTGGTCGGAACCCCTGGCTACACGTGGGAGGCGATCGCCGACATCGCCGCGGCGACGAACGGCAAGACGGGGGCCGTGGGGATGAACATCCCGACGTTCAACCCCACGAACTGGAGTGCGGTGACCATGCTCGGCAGCGGGTGGGGTGCCGCCCCGTGGTCCGATGACGGCAAGACGTGCACGTTCGCGTCCCCGGAGATGGTCGAGTTCCTGACCTGGTACCAGCGGCAGATCACCCGTGGTGCCATCCCCGCCGCCTCGGGCAACGCGGTCCCCGCGGCCTTCGCGAGCGGCGACGTGGCCTTCAGCATCGCCCAGCTCAGCCAGTCGGGGGGCCTCGACGACAGCTTCAAGTGGTCGTTCCTCCCGCTGCCGGCCGGGCCCAAGGGCTACCACCCCATCGTCGGTCAGGCGGGGGTGAGCGTGCTGGAACGCAGCACGAACAAGGAGCAGGCGGCCGGGTTCCTCGCATACCTGACCAACCCCACGAACGCCAAGCTCCTCGCACAGTTCTTCCCGCCGCCCCGTCAGTCGCTGCTCAACGTGGAGACCCTCGCCCAGGCCGCGCCGAAGCTCTCGCCCGAGCAGATCCAGTCGGCGATCATCGACGTGGTCCCCAAGGCCTCGGTGAAGCCGCAGCACCCGGTGCTCTCACGGTTCACCGACCGGGTTCGCGCGGGCCTCGACCCGGTGTGGTCGGGAGGCGACGTGCGGGCCGCCGTCACCGGCATCTGCGAGCAGATCTCGCCGACGCTCAAGGGCTGAACCCAGTGACCGTTCGCACCCCAGCGGCGGACGACCGGAGAGTCACGCCAAGCCACCGTCCCCGTCCTGACGGAGACCGCTGGCTCGGCGTGGCCTTCGTCGCCCCCCAGGTCCTCGGCGTCATCGTCCTCGGCGTCGTCCCCTTCCTCTTCGTCATCTGGTACAGCCTCAACGAGTGGCGGCCACTCACCGGGGAGATGACGTACGTCGGATTCGAGAACTACACCCGTCTCTTCGCCGATCCGACCTTCTCCTCGTCGGTCACCGCGAGCCTGTTGTTCAGCGTCGGCGTCCTCGTGCTGAACCTGACGGTCGCCCTCGGCCTCGCCGTCCTGCTCAACCAGCGGCTGAAGGGCATCACCGCATTCCGTACGATCTTCTTCTCACCCGTCGTGGTGTCGGTGGTCGCCTGGTCCGTGACATGGGGGTTCCTTCTCGCCCCCGACGGAGGCATCAACGGCGTACTCCGGCTCTTCGGCATCGAGGGGACCAGCTGGCTCGCCGACTCCTCCACCGCGCTCGTCTCCCTCGTCGTCGTGCAGGTGTTCAAGGGCGTCGGCATGAACATGGTGCTCTTCCTCGCCGCCCTCCAGGGCGTCCCGGAGGAGATGCGGGAGGCCGCGCAACTGGACGGCGCGTCGGCGTGGAAGTCGTTCCGGTCCATCACGGTCCCGATGATCGCGCCGACGATCCTGCTCACCGGGATCCTCACCACCATCGGATCGCTCGAGGTGTTCGCTCCCGTGCAGCTGCTCACCGTCGGTGGGCCGGGGGACGCCACGAACGTCCTGCCGTTCTTCCTCTACCGCACGGCCTTCGTCAACCAGCAGTTCGGGTACGCCAGCGCGATCGGCGTGGTGCTCTTCGCCATCATCCTGACGCTGACGATGCTGCAGTGGACCTCCCGCCGGAAGTGGGTGCACGATGAGGTCTGATCCGTCGAGCGCGGCACGCAGTCGCTCCCGGGTGACGACCGCCACGCTGTACCTGCTGCTCGTGGTCGCGTCCATTCCGTTCCTGTATCCGACGCTGTGGATGGTCTTCTCGTCGTTCAAGCCGGCGAACGAGATCTTCGTGCAGCCGCCCAGGCTGCTGCCCCGGGAATGGACACTGGACGGCCTGGCGCAGGTGTTCACGGCACAACCGTTCCTCCAGCAGTACGCCAACTCGATGTACATCGCGGCGATCGTCACCGTGGCGTCGATCCTGCTGTCGGCGATGGCGGGCTATGCCTTCGCCCGCATCCGGTTCCCGCTGCGCAACGCGGCGTTCACCCTCATGCTCGCGACGATGATGGTGCCGACCGAGGTGACGATCGTCCCGATCTTCACGGCGGTCAACGCGATGGGCCTCAACGACACGCACTGGCCGCTGATCATCCTGCCGATCTTCGGTCCCACGGCTGTCGTCTCCGTGTTCATCTTCCGGCAGCACTTCCTCAGCTTCCCCAAGGAGTACGAGGAGGCCGCCCGGCTGGACGGGATGAGCCGCGTCGGGACGTTCTTCCGGATCGCCCTTCCGCTGGCCAAGCCGGCGATCGCGGCGGTCGGGATCATGGCGTTCCTGCGCTCGTTCAACATGTACTTCGAGGCACTCATCTTCCTGCGGAGCCCCGAGAACTTCACCCTGGGCCTCGCGATCACCCGTTACCAGGACTTCTACGGCGAGCAGATGTGGAACACCCAGCTCGGCGCCGCGTCGCTGACCGTCGTGCCGATCCTCGTGGTGTTCCTCATCGCGCAGAAGCAGTTCGTCCAGGGCCTGGCCCAGACCGGGCTCAAGGGATAGCCGACCCATCACGGCGACGACGCCGACCGGGCACCGCCGCCGAGCAGACTGCCACGTTCGAGAAACGAAGGAGTCGACAAGATGCATCAGGATGAGACACGCCCACCGATGCTGCCGGCGCTCAGCCGACGGAACTTCCTGGTCGGCGCCGGCAGCGCCGCGGCGCTGCTCGCCGCCGGGGCGGCAGGAGCGTCGCCCGCGTTGGCGACCTCGGCCGGCACCGTGCTGCCGCTGGTCGCCCCGCTCCCGGCCGGGCAGCCGGTGCGGACCCAGTTCGCCCCCCACGAGCAGGTACTGGCCGCGTACCTGATGATCGTCGCCCCGCTCGCGAACAGCGTCCGGGACGTCGCGCCGAACTACGGGTGGATGGAGGACGGCTGGCAGCGCACCCCCAACCAGCCGTACAACTCCCGGATCATGGAGCACGTCGCCACCCTGTCGTGGTTCTACGCCAACGACCGGCCGTGGAACCCGTACTACCGCAACCCGGCGCTCCTCGCCCGCCTGGACGCCGCCCTCGGCTACTACCTCTCCCTGCAACACGCCGACGGGTCGTACCCGGAGTACTCGCCGACCGAGCACCACCTCTCCCCGACCGGGTTCGGCACCGTCGCGCTCGCCGCCGTCCTGCGGGACCTGCGGGCCGCGGGTGAGCTCTACGACCGCCGGGTGCAGATCCGCGACGCCATCCGCAAGAGCTCCGCCTGGCTGGTCGACACCTCCAAACCGCACTGGAACCGCCCGGTCCGGTTCGCCAACCAGGTGGTCGCAGGGCTCTCCGGGGTCGTCGACGCGGCGCACATCCTCGGCGAACCGGCCGTCGCCGCCGCCGTCCCGAACCGGCTGCAGATCATCCTCAAGGACGGCCAGGCACCCGCCGGGTTCTTCCACGAGCCCGTCGCCCCGGACGCCGGGTACAACTTCGAAGTGATGCTGCCCGACCTCGGCGCCCTGTACAAGCGGCTGCCGGACCCGGCCGTCATCCAGCTGGCCGAACGGTTCGCCGCCTGGTTCGGGTACGTCGTCGTGATGGAACCCGGCCGCAAGGAGGGCTTCATCCTCTCCGGCACCAGCGCCCGCAACATCGTCGCGACCTTCGAGACCACCCCGGTCGACGACCTGGACCGCAGCGCCCTCGCCCGGACCCTGGTGCCCCACGTGCCCGCGCTGGGCGCCTTCTTCGCCAGCGCGGAGGAGAAGACCCAGGCCCGCAACGCCTGGCGGAACTCCACGGCACCGGTGTCGCCCCGCCGCAAGCAGGACTCCTCGCCCCGGCTGCACATGCACGTCCCGCAGGCCCCGGTCGGGATCCCCGGAGCCCAGCGCGACGCACGGGTCGCCGCACTGCGCTACCTGCGCGAGAGCACGTTCACCGAACTGCGCAGGGGCACTCTCGACCAGCAGTACGTGTTCGTCCGCCGCCCCGGCTACTACACCGCCGGTGTCTACGGGGTCCGGCAGGACTCGCTCCAGCGGATGGGGACGAACGCGTTCTGGCACCCCGTCGCAGGCATGCTCGCCCTCACCGTCAACAGCTCGGGGCCGGACGACTGGACGACCGTCGCCGACACCGTCGGCACCGCCTCCTCACGCGGCTCGGTGACCGCGACCCACCACCGCGGGGCGTCGGCCTCCGGTGCCGTCATCCCGGCAAACGCGCTGACCGGGTACACGGGCGTGTTCACCACCAGGTACGTGACCGCGGACGGCGCCGTGCGGACGGACGTGACGCACCGGCCCGACGGAATCAGGCGGGTACTGACCACGCCGGGAGCCTCCCGGGAACGGATCCCCCTCATCATCGGCACCGGTGACCAGGTGGTCTTTGCCAACGGCACCCCGGCGCCCTACGGGCAGGAGACGATCACCAACACCCGCGGGATCACCGTCACCCGTGGCGGCGTGCGGTTCGTCATCGACTGGGGAGTGAACCGGGAGGCGAAGTACGCGCCGATGGACCGGTCGTACCTGGGCAACCGTACGCACCGCATCCTCACCATCAGCTTCTCCGGGACGCTCTCGGTCGACCTGCGTGTCGAGCCGGTGAGCTGACTCGTCCGGTCCGTGCCGGCGGCAGTGGAGGGCGCATGTCTCCGGTCCGAGTGACGAGGGCGTGAAGGTGACGAGCGACAGCGTCACCTGACGTGGCAGCCACCCCGCAGTCCCTTCGAGGGTTGCGGGGTGGCTGGTCGCGTCCGCGTACGGTGCGACAGGTCGTCGGTGCCCGGTCGTGGGTCAGCAGTTGCCGAGCTTGTCGTTGCGCTGCACGGAGGTCCAGGCCAGCCGCTCGCCGGGCACGTTGCGTACCGAGTAGGGCATGCCGTCGTGCTTCGCGAGTTCCTGCGCGTACTCGTCGCTGACGACGTAGACGTGCAGTTCGAATTTCTGTCCCGCCGACGTCGAGTCCCCGACGACGACCCGGTTGGCCTGCCAGGTGTGGGCGGGGTCGAAGTGGAGAGGCTGTTCGTAGAAGTAGTCCGAGTGACCGGCCACGCGTACGAAGACCACTGCTCTTCGCCCACCTGTGGGTTCATGTCCGGTGCCGGAGACGTCCGAGCAGTTCGGCACCACCTTCGGACTGGTGATCGCGAATCGCACCGGCGGCGTCGGGGGCTCCGGTGGCGTCGTGGGCGGTGGCCCGGTCGTGGGCGGCGGCGGTGTCGTGGGTTCCGGCGGGTTCGTCGTCGACGGCGGGGTCTCGGTGGCGGGCGGACTGCTCGGTGTCCCTGGTGGAGTCGGTGTGCCCGGTGGAGGTGGCGTCGGGGCGAGAGGTGACGCGTGACCGACCTGCGGGTCGGAACCCGGTCGGTTCTGCTCGGTCTTCGCGAGGTACGTCGGCACGGCCGCCGCGACACCCACGACGAGTGTCGCCAGCACGCCGAGTGCCGCCACCTGCTCGGCGGGTTTCAGCGAACGCCACCATCGCCGCATCCATGCCCTCCTCCGTCAGCAGGCACGCGGGCGTTCAGTACACCCGGTGGAGGCACGTTCGCGTTCTCGCCAGTCGCATTACCGACCCTGCGCCGGCCCGTGACGACGCCACCGGGGCCGCGATGGGGGAGTGCGCGTCCAGCCGACAGCGGATCGGTACGTCGACAGGTCCCAGGGACGCCACGACCTCATGCCGGGTCAGGCGGGTGTGGTCTGGCGCGGTGGTGGGGCGGTGGTGGGTGGGGAGGTGTGGTAGCCGGCGGCCTGGAGGGCGAACAGGTCCGCGTACCGGCCTGCTGCGGCGACGAGGTCGTCGTGGGTGCCGGATTCGACGAGGCGACCGTGGTCGAGGACGTAGATGCGGTCGGCGTGCCGGACGTTGGCGAGTCGGTGGGTGATGAGGATGGTGATGCCGTGTCCCCGGCGGTCGCGGATGGCCTGGAAGAGGGCGTCCTCGGCGCGGGGGTCCAGGGCGGAGGACGGTTCGTCCATGACGAGGAGGTCCGCGTCGCGGAGGAACCCCCGGGCGGCGGTGATGCGTTGCCACTGGCCGCCGGAGAGGTCCTGGCCGCCGGCGAAGGTGCGGTCGAGGAGGGTCTCGTAGCCGTGGGGGAGGTCGGTGATCATGTCGTGGGCGACGGCGCGGGCGGCGGCGGCTTCGATGTCATGTTGGGCGGGGGTGGTGGTGACGTCGCCGAGGGCGATGTTCGTGGCGGCGGTGAAGGGCCACTTGTGGTACTCCTGCGTGACGACGCCGATGCGGTCACGGAGGTCGTCGGTGTTCCAGTCGGTCAGCGGACGACCGTTGTAGTGGATGGTGCCGCTGGTGGGGGTACGCAGGGTCGAGATCATGGTGGCGAGGGTGGACTTCCCGGAGCCGTTCTCGCCGACGAACGCGACGGTCTGTCCGGCTTCGATGGTGAGGGTGACGTGGTCGACGGCGGGGGTGTCGCGGTCGGGGTAGCGGAGGCTGACGGCGTCGACGGTGATCTGCCGTAGCCGCTGCGGGTGGGTGTCGTGGTCGGTGGTGTGCGGTCGGGGGAGGTAGTCGGCGGCGCGGGTCATGAATCCGGTGTAGTCGCGGAAGTGTTGGCCCTCGGTGTAGACGCGGTCGACCTGGAAGGTGATCAGGGCCAGCGACCGTTGGGCGGACTGGACGGCGATCACGCAGGTGGCGGCGGCGGCGAGGGGGATCTGACCGTCGATGAGCAGCAGGCCGAGCAGGACGTAGACGACGGCGGTGGCGGTCCCGCCGATCATCGCGCCGACGGTGGTGGTCGTGGTGACCCTGCGGGCCAGGGTGAGTTGGATGCGGGTCTCGACGCCCATGACCCGGTCGTACTGGTCGAGGAGGAACCCGCGCAGGCCGTAGGTGCGCAGTTCGGGGGCGGAGTCGCGTTCGGCCATCAGCCGGTGCAGCAGCCACAGGCGGCGTCGCCTGACGGATCCGGCGGCGTAGGTCTGGTAGCGCAGGTGTCCGGCCCGCAGTGACGCCCACGCGTTGGGGACGGTGGCGACGAGCAGGGCGAGCAGCAGCAGCGGGTGGATGACGACGACGGCGACGGCGATGGCGAGGACCCCGGCGACCCCGGCGAGCAGGTTCATCGAGGACTGGACGAGTCCGGTGGTGGAGTTCGCGCCACGGGAGGCCCGTTCCATGTCGTCGGCGAAGGCGTCGGCGTCGAAGGCTTCCAGCCGTACGGCGGTGGTCACCTCGAACAGTCGGCGTTCGACCTCGCAGTCGACCTTCGGGCTGAGCCCGTTCTGCGCGTACCCCATGGCGACGGCCATTCCGGCGCGCAACATGGTCACCGCCGCGAGGGCGGCGAGGGCGGGGAGGGCGGCGACCACCTTGTCGGGGGTGGGTCCACCGGCGAACAGTTCGACCAGGACCCGTTGGGCGGCGAGGAGCCCGAATGCGGACATCACCCCCGCTCCCACGGTGGTCGCCGCCACGACCGAGGTACGGATCCGGTCGGCGCGCCAGCTCACGGTGAGGGCGGCCCAGACCAGGCGGGGCAGCTCGGAGAAGACGGCGAACAGCCCTGCCTGTGCCCGGGCCCGCACCCCGGTCTCCCACCACATCTCCCGCAGCTCCGGCAGCACTGATGCCGGTTCGGAGCCGCCGGGTGACGGAGTGGAGTGGTCTGTGGTCGGCATGGCGGTACCTCCCGGAGGTGAGGACGGCTACCTGTCACACCCGCCGGTACGCCGCGTCGAGGCGGGCGGTCCGACGACGGTCCCGTCGCAGTTCGGGCCGACGCGGAGCCCCGACGTCCGGAGGGCACCAGAGGACCGTAGGACGCCGACCGTCCGACACGCCCGAGGCGTCGCGGGCCGACATTGTCGGCAGCCGCCCGTCCTGACTTTTCGGCAAAACTCCGACATCCCTCCACGGCGTGGCCTCGCCCCCGCCGACCGGGCGCCGACGTCGTCGGCCTCCTCGTGGAACCCGGGACCGGTTCGAGCCGGTCCGCACCGCCAATCGAGTTCCATCGACGATCGTCTTGCGATAATCGTCGATGGAAGCAGGCCCTTCGATAAGGAGTCACCCGTGCGTATCCGTCTCACCCTGGCGCTCGCCGCGACCGCCCTCGCCGGCGCGTTCGTCGCCCCGGCCACGGCGACCGCCGCACCGACCGGACCGCAGCCGATCATCGGCGGCAACGTCGTCGCGTCGGCACCGTGGGCGGCGGCCGTGTTCCAGAACGGCGCGTTCGCCTGCTCGGGCTCGATCATCGCCCCGCGCTGGGTGCTGACCGCCGCCCACTGCCTGCGCGGCACCGTCTCGGTACGGGTCGGCAGCGTCCACCGCTCCTCCGGCGGCACCACCGCCACGGTGAGCGCCATCCACACCCGGCACGACCTGGCCCTGCTGCACCTGGGCACCTCGGTCGCCACCACGTACGTGGCGCTGGCCGACACCAACCCGCCGGTCGGCGCAGTCAACGACATCTACGGCTGGGGCCGGACCTGCATGACCTGCGAGCCGTCCCCCCAACTGAAGACCGCCACCGTCCGGGTGACCGCGATCAGCGGTGAGGACTCCGACGGCGGCCCGGTGATCCGCAGTGCTAAGGGCAACGGGGTGTCCTGGCAGGGCGACTCCGGCGGCCCCCAGTTCCACAACGGACGCCAGGTCGGCGTCTCCTTCAACGGCAACGGGACGACCTCGCAGAACTACTCCTCGGTGATCGCCAGCCGTGGCTGGATCACCGAGATCAGCGGCGTCTGACCGGCCCCGGCCGGTGGTCTGACCGCCCACCCGGCGGGTGGGCGGTCACCGCAGGGCGAGGAACGCCGCTACGGCGACGGGTCCGCCGACGACGGCGCCGGCGATCACCTGGCCGAGGGTGTGCTCACGTAAGTGCACGCGTGACCAGCCGACGAGCGCCACGACGGGCACTGACGCGAGGAGTGCGGGGCCGAATTCGATCACGAGGATGCCGGCCGAGCCGGCGGCGACCGCCGCGTGGATGCTGAGTTTCCACACGAGGTTCACGGCGGTCACCGCCAGGCCGAGTGCGAACATCACGACGACGATCGCGGTGACGGGTCCGGGGGCGTCGAGGCCGACCATCAGGGCCAGGCCGACCAGGACGGAGACCAGGCCGAACATCAGCGGCGTCCTGCGCTGGGCGCGTACCCGGATGTGGTGGTCGGTGAGGTGGCCCCGGCGTACGCCCCACCAGATCAGGGTGTTGGGGATGACGCTGCAGAACAGGGCGCCGACGAGGCCCCAGGCGAGGCCCACGCGAGACGGTGAGGTGCTGTGGACGCCGATGACGATCGGCATCGCCGCAGCCAGCAGCGCGGGCGCGAAGACCTCGGTCGCGGCGCGGGCCGCGCGGTGGGTCGGCGGCCGGAGGGGGGCGGTTGCATCGCGCACGCTCCGCATTCTGCCTGTCCCTCTCCTTCCGGGTCGTGCGACGGACACCCACCACGCCGACCCCGGTCACCGGTCAGACCACCACACGGTAGTGGGTGGTGAGCAGCCCCGTGTCGTCGTACACGTGGAAGGCGACGCCGGGTGGTTGCTGTTCGTCGGTGAGCGGCCCGTCGCCCTCCCACGGCATCCGCAGGGTGGAGACCACGCCCGGGGCGATGCGCAGGGGACGGCCGGCGAAGGTGCTGGCGGCGGCGGTGTGGAAGTGGCCGGTCAGCACGGCGGCGACCTGCGGGTGGTCGGCGAGCAGGTCGGCGAGCGGGTCGGCGGGGAGCAGCCGGGAGTCGTCGATGACCGGGTGGTGCAGGGCGACCGGCGGGTGGTGGAAGGCGACGAAGACGGGGACGTCGGCCGCCGTGGAGGTGAGCTGGTCGCGAAGCCAGGTCATGGTCTCCTCGTCCAGGTGCCCGTCGGCGCGCCCCGGGACGCTGGAGTCGGCGAGCAGGAAGGTCGCTCCGGCGAGGTCGTGGCGGCTGTTGATCGGGCGGTCACCGCCGCCCGTCTCACCCAGCAGCCCGCGGCGGTACGCGTCGCGCACGTCGTGGTTGCCGGGGCAGACCAGCACCGGGTGCGGCGAGGCGAAGAGTTCGGCGGCGAGTTCGTACTCGGACACCTGCCCGTGGTCGGCGATGTCCCCGGTGATCAGGATGGCGTCGACCGGGCGGGCCAGGTGGTGCAGGTAGTCCATGACCCGGGTGGTCCGCTCGGCTGAGCGGGGGTCGTGGTCGAGGTGGGTGTCGCTGAGGTGGGCGATGGTCAGCACGATTCCCCCTAATGGAACTCGCCGATTTAAGCATTAGGGAAGCTACACTGGCATCCTGGAGATCCACAACCCACCGCCACGACGGGAGACCCATGTCCAGCCAGCTCACGCTCGCCCTGGCCGGCACCATCCGGCACGACGGCGACGGCGGCGTGACCGACGACCTCGCCGACGTCCCCGGGCTCGCCCGGTGGCTGTCCGAGCAGGCCGAACCGCTGCGCCGCCACGACGACGACCTCGCACCCCCCACCGACCTGCCCGACGAACAGACCCGGCTCGACGTGGTGGCGCTGCGCCGCGCCGTACGCACCCTCCTGGCCCGCGCGGTCGCGCCTGCCCCACCCAGCCGGGCCGACCGCTCGTCCCTGCTCACCCCGGCTGACGCGGTACGGCACCTCAACGACGCCGCCGGAGCGCTACCCACCAGCCCACGACTGCAGTGGCCCGACGACGCGGCACCCACCCTCACCCGGCACTCGCCCCCGGCGCAGCCACGGACCCGGCTCACCGCGGCGCTGGCCCGCGCCGCCGCCGACTTCCTCACCGGCCCCGACCGGGAACGGCTCCGCGCCTGCCCGGCACCACGCTGCGTGCGCTACTTCCTCCAGGACCACGCGCGCCAACAGTGGTGCAAACCGTCCTGCGGCAACCGTGCCCGCGTCGCCCGCCACTACCAACGGCACCAGACCGAACGGTAGTTCGGACACGACCTGCCCGCCCCGGACGTCCGGACCGGACCGACGCCGGCCCTGGAGCGTCCGGAGCGGCGAGTCGTACCCGGATCACGTCGACGGGGCAGTGGCGCCGCCCGGGGGAGAGGACGGCACGGCGGGGATCGCCGACTGCGGATCGACCCCGGCGAACGCGAGCGCGATGACGAACCCGGCCACCTCCTCCAGTTGGCGTGCCCGGTCCAGCCCGCCGACCACCGCCGGGACACCCCCGAGGTCGCGTACGAGGGAGCCGACGATCTCCAGTGCTCTCGGGTCGTCCCCGCACATCGCGACAGTCGCCGGTGACGGGGCGGGCGTCGTCCACTGCGTCGACGGGAACAGGTGCAGCGCCTTGACCACGTGAGCGCCGGGGGCGAGTGCGGCGATGTGTTGTGCTGTCGCCCGGCCGGGTTCCGCCCGCAGCACACCGACACCGTGCTCGACGGCGTTCGTCGGATCGACCAGCGGTATGCCGGCGAGCGATCCGGCGGGTGCACCGGCTGCCGTGAGGATGTCGGCGACGCCCTCCCAGTGCACGCAGAGCAGGACGGCGTCAGCGCCCACGGCGACCTCGGGTAACGGCCGGGGCTGCGCGCCGGACGCCTTCGCCGCGGCCTGCGTTCGTTCGGCCGAACGGCCGCCGATGCCGATGTCGTGTCCGGCCCGGGTCCAGGCGGCGGCGAGGGCCGTGGCGAGGGTTCCGGTGCCGAGGATTCCGATACGCATGGAGTCAGACCGTAGGGACTTCGACGCGCACCTCTCGGTGCGTCACGCACCGACCGGTGCGCGTCGGACGTGACACGATGTCGGGATGTCCCGTGAGACGGAGGGCGGCTGCGCGGATTTCGTGGCGGACTGCCGCCTACGGATGGGCACGGATCTGTTGACGCACGTCTGGGATCCGGTGGTGTTGGCCGCTCTCACCGCCGGCCCGTGTCGTCGCCGTACGCTTCGGGTGAAGATCGGCGGCATCAGCGACAAGGCCCTCACCGAGGCGCTGCACCGGCTCGTCACCAACGGCCTGGCCGAACGGCGGTCGTACCCCGCCGTACCTCCTCGGGTCGACTACGCGTTGACGCCCCTCGGCCGGACCTTCACCGACGGGCCGATGCGCGCACTCGCCGAGTGGAGCATCCGGTACGGCGACGAACTCTTCGAGGCGCAGCACCGAGCGCGCGGGGCGTAGAGCGTCGCCGAACCGGATCACGCCGGCATCACCAGTACGCCGACCGACCCACTGGCGCACCTGCCTACCGCCGCGTCAACTGCTCGACGTGACCACCGGGGCACTCCACAACCCGGAACAGCCCCACTGTCAGTCCAGTTCGATGCGGTCGACGAGCTCCCGCACCGCGATCATGTCCAGGAACGCGTGGCAGCGCACCACCTCGCCGCCGCGCAACTGCCAGATCCAGCAGTACTCGTTGTGGTATTCGACGCCGTCGATCGCCGTGGCGTCACCCTCGAAACGGATGACCACGGTGTCGCGGTCGGTCCACATCTCCTTGACCGTCATCCTGAGGATCGACCCCAGTCGGTCCAGGATCGGTGCCGACCCCTCCGCCAGGAACTCGGCCTTCGAGGTGTAGGTACGGCCGTTGACGATCGTCCACTGGACGTCGTCGTGGAGGATCTCGTAGATGTCGCCGCCCGCGTTCTGCCGCGCGAAGGCACGCAACACGGCCGCCCTGTTGCGGTGCTCCTCGCCCGGTCTTCCGGAGCCCTGCCCACTGATCTGCCCGGTAGGTGCTGCCGAGGCGGCGCCTGCTCCGGCCAGGGCCGCCAGTCCACCGGCGACCCCTGCGGTCAGGAGCCGGCGTCGGTTGTGCTGCATGGCACTGTCCATCATCATCGATCCTCCCTGTTCTGTCGGTGAGCGTCGCTGCCCTCCCGGTAGAAGACGTATCCCGCGTGGTGCAGCACGTCGACGTCGAAGGTGCCGTCGGCGCTGAAGCCGGTGTCGTCGACGTACTCGATCCGGGTTCCGACGACCTGGTAGGAACCCGTGTAGGCGCTCTCCCGGTCGCCCCGGGCCTCGTCGTAGCGGCCGTTGGGCAGCAGCATCTGTCGGATGTGGCCGTCGGCGGTCACCCACATCCCGACGTACGGGTGCGGCGACACGTCACCGGCTTCCACCGGAGGCGTCGCGGGCTGTGCGGCAGTCGCCGGGGGCGCGGGCGCCGAACCGCCGGAAGGGGCACCGTCGCCGCCCGCCCCGGCGGAACAACCGGCGAGCAGCAGGACGCCGCACGCTCCGCTGAACACCGTCCCGAGTCTCGAATTCGCCATGTCGACCACGGTAGGTTCTTCGTCCGCCGGAAGCCTGGCCCCAGCACTCCCATGAACAGGCCACCCCCGTACCACTTCCCCCGAGGAGCGCCTGTGAGCACCGAGATCGACGTCCTCGTCCTGGGCGGTGCCGGCGTGGACACCATCGTCCACGCGCCGCAACTGCCTCTGCCGTTCGCCGACAGCTACATGGTGCCGGCGATCACGACCCGCGCGGGGCAGACCGGCGACTGCGTGGCGATGGCGGTCCACGCCCTGGGCCTGCGTACCCACCATCTCGACGTGGTCGGCGACGACCACGAGGGCGACCTGGTCCGTGCCCTGCACGCCGAGCGGGGAGTCCCCCTCACCACGTCTCCGCTGCGGGCGGTACCCGCCGTGCGGTGAACCTCGTCGCCCCCGACGGCCGGCGGCTGTCCCTGTACGACGGCAGTCGATCCGTTGCGGGTGCCCGGCTCCCCGTGGAGACTGTCACCGCCCTCGCCGCGGTGAGCCGGCACGCCCACGTGTCGATCACCCAACCGTGCGCCTCCGCCCTACCCACGTTGCGCGCGGCGGACGTGACCATCTCCACGGATCTGCACGACTGGGACGGTGACGAGCCCTACCACGAGGACTTCGCCTACGCGGCCGACCTCGTCTTCGTGTCGACGGCCGCGCTGACCGACCCGGAGAGGACGATGCGGCGCATCGTCGGACGCGGCCGAGCCCGCACTGTCGTCGCCACTGCCGGAGCCGAGGGGGCATACCTGCTGGCCGACGGCGAGTTCAGCCACGTTCCGGCGGTCGATCCGCCGGCACCGGTGGTGGACTCCAACGGGGCGGGCGACACCTTCGCGGCGGGTTTCCTGCTCGGTTGGCTCGACGGGGAGCCGGCACGACGGTGCGCCCTCTACGGCGCGATATCCGGGGCCCGCGCCTGCACCGTGGCGGCGACGAACGTCGACCCCATCGGCCGGGACGCGCTGCTCGCCCGGGCGGTGGAGCCGCGCCGGCGAGAACGGGCCGGGTGATCCCGATTCGGCGTTCGAACGAATGATGCTTGTGAATCGACGGAAGAATCTCGTACGCTCCGGACCGTCCACTGCGGGGGAGGTGTCGTGGGCGACCGAAGAGCGACGCATGCGCGCCGTGAGAGCGGGCGTACCGACGATTCTGTCGGGGCGGCCGAGCCGCCGGAATCGTCCGTCAACGGGCGAACTGCGGCATGGCGGTCGATCAGCGCACTCGCCGTTCCCATGGCCTTGGCCGAGATCGTCGACTTTCTGGTGCTGCTGGGCACCATCGCGGCCATGGGCAGAATGGGTGGCGAGGCCATCTACGTACGCTCCCTCTACCAGCCGATCGCTTTTCTGATTCTCGCGATCGGCATCGGGTTCGGAGTGTCCGCCCAGGTCTCGGCAGCCGTGAGCCGGGGATCCGACCGACCGCAGGATGTGCTGCCCACCGTGTGGAGCATGACCCGGGTGTGGGTTCTCCTGGGTGGGCTGATCTGCCTGGCGCTGGCGGTCTGCGCGCCCGGCATCGCCTCCCTGCTCGACGTCGACCCCGGCGCTCGGGACGTGTTCGTGTCCTTTGTGCGCTGGACACCGATCGCGGAGATGTCCGCCATCGCCGGGGGGCTGTGTGCGGCATGCCTACGCGGGTACGGACACGTCGGATCGGCCATGGTGGTCAGCCTCGCGGGGGGCGCGGTGAAGCTGGGGTCCGTCGTACTCCTGGGGCTGGGTGCCGGGATCGGCGTCGCGAGCGTTCCCGTCGCCGCCGCCCTGGCCGCCGTGGTGAGCCTCGTTGTCGGAGCAGCCCTTCTGCGTCGGAAGGGGTTGTGGCGGCCGGGCGGCTCGTGGGCGTGGCGACCGGAGGTGCTCGGCCGCCTGTGGCTGATCGGTGTCCCGGTGGCGGGCACCTTCCTCATCATCGCCCTCTACAACGGCGCGGTGCTCCTGGTGCTCGGCCCGTACGGTCCGGACGCCGTCTCCGGCTACTCGGTGGCGGCCATCGTCCAGGCTCTGGTCGTGCTTCCCGGGACGCTGCTCGGCGCGGCCACCGCCATCCTGATCAACCAGCAGCGCGGCGCCGGTCGCATCGACGGGATCGGGCGGACGTCGCGGGCCGGTCTGGAACTCTCCTTCCTCCTGTACGCGCCTGTCGCACTGGCCGTCTGGCTCGCTGCCGAGCCGATCGGACATCTGATGACCAACGAGACCGGCGTGGCCCAGGAGACCTCCCGATACCTGACAGTGGTCGGCCTGACCTATGTCGTGCAGGGCCCCGTCCTGGCGGCGCTGACACTGATGGAGCACACCGGTGGCGGGTTCGTCGCCGCCGCCCTCAACCTGATCTACTTCGCGATCATCGTGCTCGTCGGGTGGACGGTCGCCGACCGGGTGCAGAGCGTCGACGGCTTCTACGCCGGTCTGGCCGTCTGCAACCTGGTGGGACTCGTCGTACCGATCGTGGCGCATCGCCACGTCAGTCGGGTGAGAGCGACGGCGGGGTGATCCTGGGCCGGACCACGGCCGGATCGCCTGCGACAGTCGCGCCGGCTACGACCGGTGTAGGAAGTCGTCTACCGGGATCGCCCGGCTATCCCTTCGGTCGCTGGGGCTCGGTGGTGTCGGCCAGCATCCGTGCTTCGGCGGCTTGGATCGCTGCGGCACGACGTTGGTAGTCGGCGACAACTGCCAACTCTTCGGTGGAGAAGTCGGCGTTGAGCCCGGCCAGCCGGGTCATCAGGCCGGTGAAGAGCGCGCTGACGCGTTCGACGCCGGAGGCGGTGGCGACGACGGCGACCTTCCGCCCGTCGCTGGGGTGCGGCTGCCGTTCGACGAACCCCTTGTCGTGGAGGCGGTCGAGGGTGTCGCTGAGGGAGTTCTTGGCCATCCCGGCGTGCTGGGCGAGTTCACCGACAGTGGCGTGCTGATGCCTGTGGACCAGTTCCAGCACCTTCTCCTCGGTGGGGCCGAGGCCGACCCGCCGGGACAGGTTCGTGTGGAACTGGATCATCGCGGTGCTCAGCTCGCGGCCGGAGTCGGCGAGCGCGGCGAGAACCTCGGCACGCTGGGACTCCTCGGGGATCGCCCTACTCACCGGGTCATGGTAACGTCGAGCTAGTTCGTTCGGCCGAACGAACTAAATTCGGGGGAGGGTGGACGGCATGCGGACTCTGATCGTCGGCGGCGGCATCGCGGGGTCCGCGCTCGCCTTCGCGCTGCGTCGGGCGGGACGCGAGGCAGTCGTCGCGGAGGCGCGCCCGAGTCACCAGGACACGGGTGGGGCGTTCCTGAACCTCGCTCCCAACGGGGTGAACGCCCTGCGTTCGCTCGGGCTGGGGGAGGTGCCCGCCGCAGCCGGTGGGTTCGAGGTGTCCGGGCTGGACTTCCACAACGCCCGGGGCCGCCGGATCGCCGGGCTCGCCGGCGAGCACGACGTCGCCAGGTACGGCGCACGGAGCGTGGTCCTGCGGCGCGCACGTCTGCACGCCGAACTCGCCCGACGGGCACAGGACGCGGGGGCGACCTTCCTGTTCGGTGCCAGGCTGGTCGGGTTGCGGACGCGACCGGGAGGGGTGGAGGCGGTCTTCGCGGACGGGCGATCGCTGACCGCCGAGGCGGTGATCGGGGCGGACGGGGTCTGGTCGACGGTACGCAGGCTGGTCTGGCCGCAGGCCCCACTGCCGTCGTACACCGGGATCGTGGACTGCGGTGGATGGACGGACGTCGACCTACCCGACACCGCCCGACAGCAGATGTACTTCGGACGTCGGGCGTTCTTCGCCTACACCGTCGACAGCGGTGTCGCGTACTGGTTCACCAACGTGCCCCGATCCGACGAACCGGGCCGGGGCGAGCTCGACGACATCGACCAGGACAGGTGGATGGAGGGCATCCGTCGGCTCCACGAACGCGATCCGGCCGAGGTCCGGGCGATCCTCCGGGCGGCCCGACACTCGGTGGGGGCCTGGCCGGTCTACGACATGCCGACCCTCACCACCTGGCACGACGAGCGGGTGTGCCTCATCGGCGACGCGGCACACGCGGTGAGCCCGTCCAGCGGACAGGGGGCCAGTCTCGCCGTCGAGGACGCCGCGGTCCTCGCCCGTCGACTGCATGACGAACCACATCCGGGTGCCGCGTTCAGCGGGTTCACCGAGGAGCGGAAGGCGCGAGCGGACAAGATCGTGCGGTTCGGTCGTCGGATCGGCGACCGCAAGGTCGCCTCCGCCACAGGCAGCCTGTTCCGCGACCTCACCCTCGGGATGTTCCTGCGGATGGGCGCCGGGGCCACCGCCGACCAGTACGGCCACCGGATCCCCGCCCCACCCGTCGAACGCAGTCGGGAGGACGGGTCATGAGCGGCGTCACCGGCGACGGCCGGAGGCGGCGGTCGCCGACCAGGCGGGTGATCGTCCGGGTCGCCGCCGCCGTCGTCGCAGCCTGCCTCCTGGTCGCCGCGGGCGTCACCACCTGGTTCGCGGTCTCCTACCTCACCATCCCCGTGAACACGGTCGGCGCCGTGGACTTCGACCGCGCACTCGACATCCCGCCGCTGGCGCAGTCCCGCGTCGAGGACGGGGTACGCACCTTCGACCTCACCATGCAGAGCGGTGAGGCGGACCTCGGACGAGGCTCGCCGACACCGACGTGGGGCATCGACGGCCCCCACCTCGCACCCACCATCAGGGCCGCGAGAGGGGAACGCGTCGAGGTCCGGGTGACCAACGACCTGGACGAAGCCAGCACACTGCACTGGCACGGGATGCACCTGCCGGCGGAGATGGACGGCGGGCCGCACCAGATGATCGCCCCGGGTGAGACCTGGGCACCGGGTTGGGTCGTCGACCAACCGGCGGCGACCCTCTGGTATCACCCACACCCCCACGGCACGACCGCCGACCACGTCTACCGCGGGCTCGCGGGGATGTTCATCCTCGACGACGAGGACGAGTCGGCCCTCGCGCTGCCACGCGACTACGGCGTCGACGACATCCCGCTGATCGTCCAGGACAAGAAGTTCGACGACGACGGGACGCTGGACACCTCCACGTCGTTCATGCATTCCACGGGCATCATCGGCGACACCGTCCTGGTCAACGGCACCCCCGGCCCCTACTTCGACGTCACCACACGCACCGTACGGTTGCGGATCCTGAACGGCTCCAACGTGCGCCCGTACAACTTCGGGTTCGAGGACGACCGGGCCTTCTCGGTCATCGGCACGGACGGCGGGCTACTCGAAGCGCCCATCCGACTGGACAGGGTCCAGCTCTCTCCCGGAGAGCGAGCGGAGATCGTCGTCCCCTTCACCGCCGGCGAACGGGTCCGGCTGCAGAGCGGCCCGAGTGACACCGGTGACCGTCTCGCCGGCGGCGCGGACCACCTCGACATCATCGAGTTCCGTGCTGCCGAACGCCTGGCGGGCACCACGCAGGTCCCCGGCCAACTGGTCGACGTACCCCGGATCGACGAGTCCTCGGCAGCCCGGACCCGGAACTTCGACCTGTCCGGGGTCTCGGTCAACGGTCGGACGATGGACATGGCCCGGATCGACAACGTGGTCACCCTGGGGGAGACCGAGATATGGGCCGTCACCAACGTCGACGGCCAGACACACAACTTCCACGTCCACGATGTCCAGTTCCAGATCCTCGACATCGGCGGCCGGGAGCCACCACCGCACCTACGGGGGTGGAAGGACACCGTGTGGCTGCCCCAGGGCCAGCGCATCCGACTCATCATGACCTTCACCGACTACGCCGACGACGAGACTCCGTACATGTACCACTGCCACATCCTCCGGCACGAGGACCAGGGCATGATGGGTCAGTTCGTCGTCGTGGAGCCCGGCCGGAGCACCGACCCGTCGGACTACCGCCTCCCCGTCCACCACGGCCACGGATCGCACGGCGACTGATCCTCCCCGTCGGGGGCCGGTAGCCCCGGGTGCGCCCACGTGCTCATCCTCGACCGGTACGGGCGAGCCGACACGGTCGCGGACAGTGTCTCGCCCTCGGATCTGCCAGCCGGTACGCGGCTCATGTCGGCGGTCGCCGGGTCTGACGGGTCGAGTCGCCCCGCTGCGGATCGAGGGCGAGCGCCCGTGCTGTCCCGGTCGCGGCCAGCGCCGCGAATCCACCGGCCAGGAGGGTGCCGATCCCCGGCAGCCAGGCCCCGGCCAGCAGGTCGGCGCCTTCGCCCGGTGCCACGGCCACGAGGGCCACCGTCACCAGGTGGCGCACCCCGATCACCACCAGGATGCCGGCCGCGAGGAGGTTGTGCAGGTGGTACGCCCGACGGAACAGCGCGATCGTCGCTGCCAGGAAGGCCAGGGCCAGCGCCGCGAACAGCACTGCCGCTACCTGATTGGCCTGCTCACGCTCCGCGTTGTGCGGATCGTCGTGGACGACGCCCAGGTACGCGGAGAACCCGAGGAGCAGGACGGGCAACGACATCGCCACGGCAGCGACGTATCGGCCCCAGCCTCCTCGGACACCGCAGGCGGCGGCGGCGAACGGAGCCGTCGCGAGCAAGCCGAAAGCGATCTCCAGCTGAACGTCGAGGAAGGGATGACGGTCACCCATCAGCCCCGACGAGGCCAGGTATATGTCGTAGCCGGGAACCGTGTCGTTCGTGGAGTGGAGCAGTGCCCAGGGCAGACCAGCACAGAGCAGACCGAGCAGGGCGGAGATCAACGCGCCGACCCTCCCGACCCGACGTGCCCTCCAGGAGTCCATGGAGGATCATGTTAGGGCCGGTGGTCGGATCGTGTCGGCCCCACCTCGGCTGCCTCGGGCATCCCGTCGTCGACCGGCGGTGACGTACCGGAACCACCCCTGCCGGGACGGACACACGACCCGTACCGGCCGTTCAGCTGCGGCGGTGGTCGCTGGAGCGGCGTACCACCAGTTCGGGCTGGAAGACCACGTGCCGGTGACGGTGTGTCGGGCCGGTCTCGGCCTCCTCCAGCAACAGCAGTGCCGCCGTACGACCCAGCTGTTCGCGAGGTTGCCGGACCGAGGAGAGCGGCACTGCCGCCGCCCCGGCGAACTCGATGTCGTCGTACCCGACGATCGCCACGTCGTCGGGCACCCGTACCCCCTGCTCGGTCAGGTGTTGGAGGACGCCGAGGGCGATCAGGTCGTTGGCGCAGATCACGGCGGTGGGGCGGTCGGTGGCGGGTGGCGTCAGCAGTTCCTCGGCCGCGCGTCGGCCGGCGGCCACCGTCAGGCTCGGCGTGGTCGCCACCCGCAGGTCGGCGGTGCCGGGGTGGTCGTCCAGCGCCGCGGCGGCACCCGCGTGCCGGTCGGCGACCTGGGGGATGGAGAAGGGACCTCCGGCGTACGCGACGTGCCGGTGACCCCGGTCCAGCAGGTGCGTCATGGCCAGCCGGCCGCCGAGGACGTCGTCGACGGCCACCGAGCACCGGCTGGCCTGTCCCGACCCTCTGTCGACCAGCACCACGGGGATGCCGCGTCGGTGCAGGCGTTCCAGGTCGGGCTGGAGGCCGTGCGCGACGGGTGTGATGAGGACGCCCCGGACCCGCTGCTCCTCCAGGAGTTCGAGGTGTCGGCGTTCCCGGGCGCCGTCCTCGCCGCTGTTGCAGACGACGAGCATCATCCCGGCTTCCTCGACGGCCTGCTCGGCACCGCGTACCACGTCGGTGAAGAACGGGTTGCTGACGTCGAGGACGACGATCGCCACCGTGCGACTCCGGCCGGCGCGGAGCTGACGCGCGGAGTCGTTGCGGACGTAGCCGAGTTCGGCGATGGCGTCGAGGACCCGTTGCCGGGTGGCCGGGGCGACGGTGTTCGGTCGGTTGAGCACGTTGCTGACCGTGCCGAGGGACACGCCGGCGTGCCGTGCGACCTCCTTGATGCTTGCCGTTGCCATGGTCCCCTCGGCGGTGTCGAACGTGTGCGGCGGTCGGGCAGGGATTCTATCGCTTCTATAACGTTTCACCCGCTCGGCCCGGTGGGTGGTCGACGTCGTCGATCGCACGTGCCTGCTGGTGTTCTCCGCGCGTGACAGGGTCCCTCCACAGGGGAGACGGGGGTCGGCGAAACCCTTGACCGTGCCTCAGGTCACGCCTACAGTCGACACTTCCGTGAAACGTTTCATCGGTGTTCGCCGGTCATCCGCCCACCTGCCGAAGGAGGCCAGGTGCATCCCGTTCTCGCGCTGGAGGGCGTCGACAAGTCGTTCGGGGCGGTCGCCGCGCTCCGCGACGCCCGCCTGGAGCTGTTCGCCGGCGAGGCGCACGCCCTGGTCGGTGAGAACGGTGCCGGGAAGTCCACACTGGTCAAAATCCTGGCCGGGGTGCACGGGCCGGACGCGGGCCGGATGCTGCTCGACGGCGAGCCGGTCGTCTTCACCGGACCCGCCGACGCCCGCGCGGCCGGAGTCGCGGTGATCTACCAGGAGCCGACCCTCTTCCCGGACCTGTCGGTCGCCGAGAACATCTTCATGGGCCGACAGCCGCGCAGGGGGCTGCGCCGGATCGACACCGCAGCCATGCGGACCCGCACCGACGAGTTGTTCACCCGCCTGGGAGTCCGGATCGACCCGGCCCGGCCGGCCCGTGGCCTGTCCATCGCCGACCAGCAACTCGTCGAGATCGCCAAGGCGCTCTCCTTCGACGCGCGGGTGTTGGTGATGGACGAACCGACGGCGGCGCTCTCCGGCGTCGAGGTGGAGCGGCTCTTCGCCGTGGCCCGCGCCCTCAGAGAGAACGGGGCGGCCATCCTGTTCATCTCGCACCGCTTCGACGAGGTGTTCGCCCTCTGCCAACGGGTCACCGTGATGCGCGACGGACGGTGGATCGCCACCGACGAGATCGGCGGGCTCACCGTCGACGGTGTCGTCCGGACCATGGTCGGCCGCGACGTCTCCGCGCTGTACCCCAAGACGGAGACCACACCGGGCGAGGTACGCCTGCAGGTGCGGGGACTGACCCGGCACGGCTACTTCGACGACGTCTCCTTCACGGTGCGCGCCGGTGAGATCGTCGCGCTCGCCGGACTCGTCGGCGCCGGCCGCAGTGAGGTGGCCCGGGCGATCTTCGGCGTCGACCGCTACGACGCCGGCGAGGTCAGCGTCGACGGCGGCACGCTCCGCCCCGGCGACCCACCGGCGGCGATCGCCGCGGGACTGGCCCTGGTCCCGGAGGACCGCCGCCAGCAGGGGCTGGTGATGGAGCTGTCGATCGAGCGCAACACCACCCTGCCGCGACGGTGGGCGCTGAGTCGACTGGGGTTGCTCTTCGGCGGCACCGAGCGGCGGTCGGCTGCGGACTGGACCCGGCGTCTGCAGGTCAAGGCCGCCCGCAACAGTGATCCGGTCTCCACCCTCTCCGGCGGCAACCAGCAGAAGGTCGTGCTGGCCAAGTGGTTGTCCACCGATCCGCGCGTGCTCGTCGTCGACGAACCCACCCGCGGCATCGACGTCGGGACCAAGGCCGAGGTGCACCGCCTGCTGTCCCAGCTCGCCGCCGAGGGCCTCGCGGTGCTGATGATCTCCAGCGAGCTGCCGGAGGTGCTCGGCATGGCCGACCGGGTGCTCGTCATGCACGAAGGTCGCCTGGTCGCCGAGATCCCCCGGGATCGGGCCGACGAGGAGAGCGTCATGTTCGCCGCGACCGGGCAGCGGGAGGCCGCCGGATGACCACCCGAGACGTCCGCCCACCGGACGCCCCGACCGGTACGCCCGCACCGGAGTCCACAGCCCGGCTGACCCACCGGCTCTTCGTGGTCCGCGAACTGGGCATCCTGCTGGCGTTGGTGCTCCTGATCGCGGTGACCTTCGGGGTGAACCACCGGTTCCTGTCCGCGCAGAACGTCAAGGACCTGCTGCTCGGCTCCACGATCCTGGCGATCCTCGCGGTCGGCCAGGCGATCGTGATCATCACCCGCAACGTCGACCTCTCCGTCGGCTCGATCCTCGGCCTCACCGCGTTCGCCACCGGCGTCCTGTTCGTCGGCGAACCCGGGATCCCGATCCCGCTCGCCGTCCTGGCCGGTGTCGCCCTCGGGGCCGCCTGCGGAGCGGTCAACGGCGGCCTGATCGCCACCGCCCGGGTACCGGCCCTGGTGGTGACCCTCGGCACGCTGTACGTGTTCCGGGGCCTGGACCACACCTGGGCCACCGGACGGCAGATCAACGCCGCCGACATGCCACGGGAGTTCCTGCGGATGGGCAACGCCACAGTGCTCGGCGTCCCGGTGCTCGCCCTCTTCGCCGTGGCGGTCCTGGTCGCCGCCGGGTACCTGCTCACGAACTACCGCAGCGGCCGGGAGCTGTACGCGATCGGCTCCGACCCGGAGGCCGCCCGGCTCTCCGGCATCCCGGTGGGGCGGCGGGTGTTCTTCGCCTTCGTGGCCAACGGCGCGCTCGCCGGACTGGCCGGGGTGCTCTACGCGGCCCGGTTCGGCACCGTCGACGCCAACGCCGGACTCGGTATCGAACTGAACGTGGTGGCGGCGGTGGTGGTCGGCGGCGTCGCGATCTTCGGTGGCAGCGGGTCGGTGTACGGTGCCGCGCTCGGCGCAGTCCTGCTCACCACCATCGGCAGCGCCCTACCGGTCCTCGGGGTCAGCCCGTTCTGGCAGCGCGCCGCCGTCGGCGTGCTCATCCTGGCCGCCATCGGGCTCGACCGGGCGCTCGCCGTCCGGATGGCACGTCGTCTGCGAGGAGGCAGGACCCGTGGCTACTGACACCCTGGCCGCCCCGGCGCACACCGTCGACGGCAGGCCGCCCGCCTGGCGGCGCCTCGTCGGTTCGTGGGACGCGGTCCTGATCCTCACGGTCCTCGTCGTCGTCCTCGTCGCCACCGCCACCGTCGAGGGCGTCGGCAGCCCCCGGTTCTACCGGTTCCTGGCGCTGGAGGCGATCCCGATCGCCCTGATCGCGCTGCCGATGACCCTCGTCGTCATCACCGGCGAGATCGACCTGTCGGTGGCGAGCACCGTCGGCCTGACCTGCTCCGTGCTCGGTCAACTCTGGCACCTCGGGGTCACCTCGTTGCCGGTGCTGATCGTGGTGAGCCTGCTGCTCGGTGCGGTCCTCGGCGCCGTCAACGGGGTCTTCGTCACGGTGTTCGGCCTGCCGTCGCTGGCGGTCACCATCGGCACCTTGGCGCTCTACCGTGGCCTGGCGTACGTCGTCCTCGGGGACCGGGCGGTCGCCGACTACCCGCCGGCCTGGACGCAGAACGCCGTGGCCCCCGTCCCGGGCACCGTCGTCCCCTGGTTCGTGCTGGTCCTGGCCGCCCTCGCCGTCGGGTTCGGCGTGCTGCTCTACGCCACCCCGGTCGGCCGTTCGCTCTACGCGATCGGAAACAACGCCGAGGCGGCCACCTTCGCCGGTGTCGCGGTGCGGCGCACCAAGTTCTGGCTCTTCGTCGCCACCGGGGCGATGTCGGCGCTGGCGGGCGTCTTCTGGACGTTCCGGTTCGCCAGCGCCCGCGCCGACAACGCGACCGGCCTGGAACTGGCGGTGGTCGCCGCAGTGCTGCTCGGCGGCGTCTCCATCTTCGGCGGCCGGGGCGGCCTCGTCGGCGTACTCGCGGCGGTGGCCCTGCTCGGTGTCCTGCGCAACGCGCTGCAACTGGCCGACGTGCCGGCGAACGCGCTGACCATCGTCACCGGAACGCTGCTCATCCTCTCCGTCGTCGGAACGAACGCCGTACGCATGACCCGCGAGCGACTCCGCCGACGCCGACCCGCCACCACCACCGAAAGGAAGCCCTCATGAGCATCAGGCGTACCCGCGTCGTCACGACGGCCGTCCTCGCCGCCGTGGCACTCACCCTCGGTGCCTGCGCCGAGGAGACCGGCACCGGCCGGGAGAACGGATCCGGTGGCAACGCCTCCGGCACCATCAGGGAGGGACTGAAGGTGACCTTCCTGCCCAAGCAGGTCAACAACCCGTACTTCGACACCTCGGACAACAAGGGCGGTCGGCCGGCCGTCGAGGAGTTCAAGGGCCGGTACGCCCAGACCGGCCCGTCCGAGGCGAGCCCGTCGGCGCAGGTGTCGTACATCAACACGCTGTCCCAGCAGGGGACCGACGTCATCGTCATCGCGGCCAACGACCAGGACGCGGTCTGCGGCTCGCTGACCGAGGCCCGGACCGGCGGGGCGAAGGTCGTCACCTACGACTCCGACACCAAGCCGGAGTGCCGGGACGCGTTCGTCAACCAGGCCAGCCCGGAGGGGATCGCCCAGGCCCAGATCAAGCTGATCTCGGACGCGGTCGGCCCGGAGGGCGGCGAGATCGCCATCCTGTCGGCCACCGCCAACGCGACGAACCAGAACGCCTGGATCGAGTTGATGAAGACCGAACTGGCCAAGCCGGAGTACAGCAGGCTCACCCTCGTGGCCACCGTCTACGGCGACGACCAGGACGAGAAGTCGTTCCAGGAGGCGCAGGGGCTGCTGTCGACGTACCCGAACCTCAAGGGCATCGTCTCGCCGACCACCGTCGGTGTCGCCGCAGCGGCCCGGTACCTGTCCGGCTCGTCGTACAAGGGCAGGGTGCAGCTGACCGGCCTCGGTACGCCCAACCAGATGCGCGAGTACGTCAAGGACGGCACCGTCGAGGCGTTCGCCCTGTGGAACCCGACCGACCTCGGCTACCTCGCCGCGTACACCGGTGCGGCGCTGGCCTCCGGGATCATCACCGGCAAGGAGGGGGAGACGTTCACCGCCGGCAGGCTCGGCGAGTTCACCCTCGGCGCGAACGGCGAGGTCCTGCTGGGCGACCCGTTCGAATTCACCGCGTCCAACATCGACCAGTTCGACTTCTAGAGCGCGGGTAGGTGTGGCATGCGCCGGGTCTGTTTCACCCTTCAGGTCAGGCCGGAGCGGATGGCGGAGTACCGGCGCCGCCACGCCGCCGTCTGGCCCGACATGCTGGTCGCGCTCAAGCAGGCGGGCTGGCACGACTACTCACTCTTCCTCCGCGACGACGGACTGCTGGTCGGCTGTCTCCTCACCGAGGACCTCGACGCCGCCCAGGCGGCCATGGAGGCGACCGAGGTCAACGCCCGGTGGCAGGCCGAGATGGCGCCGTTCTTCGCCGACCTGCCCGGTGGACGACCCGACCAGGGGTTCCGCGTCCTGACCGAGATCTTCCATCTCGAAGAGCAACTGGGGGAGCGACGATGACGGAGATCGACCCGGGTACGCGGCGGCGGGTCCTCGACGCACTGCGGGGGCAGCGCATCGAGACGCCGTCCTGGGCGTACGGCAACTCGGGTACCCGGTTCAAGGTGTTCGCGCAGCCGGGGGTGCCCCGCGACCCGTACGAGAAGGTGGCGGACGCGGCGACGGTGCACCGCTTCACCGGCGTCGCGCCGACTGTGGCGCTGCACATCCCCTGGGACCGGGTCGACGACTACGCCGCCCTGGCCGCCTACGCCGAGGAGCAGGGCGTCGGACTGGGCACGATCAACGCCAACGTGTTCCAGGACGACGCCTACCGGCTGGGGTCGGTCACCAACCCCGACCCGGCGGTACGGCGCAGGGCGATCGGGCACCTGCTGGAGTGCGTCGACGTCATGGACGTCACCGGCTCCCGGGACCTCAAACTGTGGTTCTCCGACGGCACCAACTATCCCGGGCAGGACAACGTCCGGGAACGTCAGGACCGGCTGGCGGCGGCGCTGCGGGAGACGTACGACAGGCTCACCGGCGACCAGCGGATGCTGCTGGAGTACAAGCTCTTCGAGCCCGCGTTCTACCTGACCGACGTGCCCGACTGGGGCACCGCGTACGCCCACTGCCTCGACCTGGGGGACCGGGCCCAGGTGGTGATCGACACCGGCCACCACGCGCCGGGCACCAACATCGAGTTCATAGTGGCGTTCCTGCTGCGCGCCGGGAAGCTGGGCGCGTTCGACTTCAACTCGCGGTTCTACGCCGACGACGACCTGATGGCGGGGGCGGCGGACCCGTTCCAACTGTTCCGGATCATGCACGAGATCGTCCAGGCCGACGCCCTGACCCCGTCGGCCGGCATCGCGTTCATGCTCGACCAGTGCCACAACATCGAACCGAAGGTGCAGGCGGTCATCCGGTCGGTCCTCAACGTCCAGGAGGCGACGGCGAAGGCACTGCTGGTGGACGCGGCGGCGTTGGCCGCCGCCCAGCGCAGCGGGGACGTGCTGGAGGCCAACGCCGTGCTGATGGACGCGTACCACACCGACGTCCGGCCGTTGCTGCGTGAGGAGCGGGCGGACCGGGGCCTGGACCCGGACCCGGTCGCCGCGTACAAGCGTTCCGGGCACCTCGAACGGGTCACCGGCGAGCGGGTCGGCGGACACCAGGCGGGTTGGGGTGCCTGACACCCCGGCCCGCACCCACCACGTCGACCGGATCCACGCCACCCGCGCGCCCGCGCGCACCCCGAGAACCCGGAAGGACACCATGACCAATCCCGTGGTGCGTGACCTGTTGGCCCGCAGCAACCGACTCGGTGCCGACCCGGCGAACACCAACTACGCCGGCGGCAACACCTCCGCCAAGGGCGTGCAGACCGATCCGGTGACCGGCGAACCCGCCGACCTGCTCTGGGTCAAGGGCTCCGGCGGCGACCTCGGCACCCTCACCGAGGACGGCCTGGCGGTGCTCCGGCTGGACCGGCTCCGCAGCCTCGTCGACGTCTACCCCGGGGTGGAGCGTGAGGACGAGATGGTCACCGCCTTCGACTACTGCCTGCACGGGCGCGGTGGGGCGGCACCCTCCATCGACACCGCGATGCACTGTCTGGTCGACGTGCCGCACGTCGACCACCTGCACCCCGACTCGGGCATCGCGATCGCCACCGCCGCGGACGGACCCGAGCTGACCGTCAAGATCTTCGGCGACCGGGTGCTCTGGGTGCCGTGGCGTCGCCCCGGGTTCCAACTGGGCCTCGACATCGCCGCGGTGCAACGGGACAACCCGCAGGCCATCGGCGTCATCCTGGGCGGGCACGGCATCACCGCCTGGGGTGCGACGAGCGACGAGTGCGAGGCCAACTCCCGGGAGATCATCGCCGGCGCGGCCCGGTACCTCGCCGAACACGGCCGGGCCGAGCCGTTCGGCAGCCTGGCGATCCCGCCGCTGCCCGCCTCGGACCGGCGGGCCCGCGCCGCCGTACTCCTTCCGATCCTGCGCGGTCTGGCCTCCACCGACCGGGCGCAGGTGGCCCACTACACCGACGACGAGGTGGTGCTCGACTTCGTCGGCCGGGAGCGGATGGCGGAGTTGGCCGCCCTCGGCACCTCCTGCCCGGACCACTTCCTGCGCACCAAGGTCCGCCCGATGGTGCTCGACCTGCCGCCCACCGCAGGACTTTCGGAGACCGTCGCCCGGCTCAGGGACCTGCACGCCGCCTACCGCGACGACTACCGCGCCTACCACCAGCGGCACGCCGAGCCGGACAGCCCGCCCCTGCGGGGTGCCGACCCCGCCGTCGTGCTGGTGCCCGGCGTCGGCATGTTCAGCTTCGGCGCCGACAAGCAGACCGCGCGGGTCGCCGGGGAGTTCTACGTCAACGCCGTCAACGTGATGCGCGGCGCCGAGTCGGTGTCCACCTACGCCCCGATCGACGAGGCGGAGAAGTTCCGCATCGAGTACTGGGCGCTGGAGGAGGCCAAGCTTCGGCGCAGACCGAAGCCCAAGCCCCTGGCCACCCGGATCGCCCTGGTCACCGGTGCCGGCTCCGGCATCGGCCGGGCGGTCGCCCACCGGCTCGCCGCCGAGGGCGCGTGCGTCGTGGTCACCGACCGGGACGCCCACGCCGCCGAGACCGTCGCCGCCGAGATCGGTGGCCCGGACACCGCCGTCGCCGTCGCGCTCGACGTCACCGACGAGGACCGGGTCGCCGCCGCCGTCCAGGCCGCTGTGCTCGCCTTCGGCGGCGTCGACCTGGTGGTCAACAACGCCGGCCTGTCACTGTCGAAGTCGCTGCTGGACACCACCGTCCACGACTGGGACCTGCAACACGACGTGATGGCCAGGGGGTCGTTCCTGGTCGCCCGGGAGACCGCCCGGGTCCTCGTGGCCCAGGGCATGGGCGGCGACGTCGTCTACATCGCCAGCAAGAACGCGGTCTTCGCCGGCCCCAACAACGTCGCGTACGGTGCGGCGAAGGCCGACCAGGCCCACCAGGTACGGCTGCTCGCCGCCGAACTGGGCGCGCACGGCATCCGGGTCAACGGCGTCAACCCCGACGGGGTGGTCCGGGGCTCCGGGATCTTCGCCGGCGGTTGGGGTGCCGACCGGGCCGCCGTGTACGGCGTACCGGAGGAGAAGCTCGGCGAGTTCTACGCCCAACGGACACTGCTCAAGCGGGAGGTGCTGCCGGAGCACATCGCCAACGCGGTCTTCGTGCTCACCGCCGGCGACCTGTCGCACACCACCGGACTGCACATCCCGGTCGACGCCGGCGTACCCGCCGCCTTCCTGCGGTGACGGCGCGGCAGGCGGACGTCGCGGCCGTCGACCTCGGGGCGGCCAGCGGCCGGGTGGTCAGTGGACGGGTCGGCCCGGACACCCTCCGGGTGACGGTGGCCCACCGGTTCGCCAACGAGCCGGTGCGGGTCGGCGGGACGCTGCACTGGGACGTCCTGGGCATCTTCCGCGAGGTCCTGGCCGGGCTCCGCGCGGCCGGACCCGTGGCCGGTGTCGGCGTCGACTCCTGGGCTGTCGACTACGGACTGCTCGACGCCGCCGGTGCGCTGCTGGGCAACCCGGTGCACTACCGGGACACCCGCACCGACGGGGTCCTGGAGCGGGTGACGCGACGGCTCGGCGCCGAGCGTCTCTACGCCACCACCGGGCTGGCGCAGCTGCCCTTCAACACCCTCTACCAACTCGCGGCCGCCGCCGGCACCCCGCAACTCGCCGTCGCCGACCGGCTGCTCATGATCCCGGATCTGATCACCTACTGGCTCACCGGGCGGATCGGGGCCGAGGTCACCAACGCCTCCACCACCCAGCTGTACGACCTGAACACCCGCGCCTGGGCGGACGACCTGATCGCCGACGCCGGCATACCCCGGCGGCTCCTCCCACCGCTGCGCGAGCCCGGGACGCTGGTCGGACCGGCCCTGCCCGAGCTGGACCTGCCCGGTTCGCCGCAGGTGGTGGCCGTCGGGTCCCACGACACCGCCTCGGCAGTGGTCGCCGTACCGGCCGACGGCGACCACTTCGCCTACATCTCCTGCGGCACCTGGTCGCTGGTCGGCGTCGAACTGGACCGACCCGTGCTCACCGAGGCCGGTCGACAGGCGAACTTCACCAACGAGGGCGGCGTCGACGGCACCATCCGCTACCTGCGCAACGTGACGGGGCTGTGGCCGTTGCAGGAGTGCCTGCGCAGCTGGGGTGACCCCGACCTGTCGGACCTGCTCGCCGCCGCCGCCCGGGAACCCGGGTTCCGCAGCGTCGTCGACATCGACGACCCGTCGTTCCTGCCGCCGGGCGGGATGCCCACCCGGGTCGCCGACGCGTGCCGCCGCACCGGGCAACCGGTGCCACAGTCACCGGCCGCCGTCGTCCGCTGCATCGTCGACAGCCTGGCGATCGCCCACCGTCACGCGGTCCACCGGGTGCAGGACCTCACCGGCCGCCACGTGGACGCGGTGCACATCGTCGGCGGCGGAGCCCGCAACACCCTGCTCTGCCAGCTCACCGCGGACGCCTGTGGGCTGCCGGTACTCGCCGGACCGGTCGAGGCCACCGCGATCGGCAACGTGCTGGTGCAGGCCCGCGCGGTCGGTACGGTCGACGGTGACCTGGCTGCGCTGCGGCGCCTGGTGCGGCAGACTCAGCCGATCGTGCGCTACCAACCCGACCGGGGTTCCGTGGCGGCACGGTCGATCGCTGTGCGGGCGGAGGTGTGACGTGCGGATCGCGTTGTTCGTGACCTGCCTGGCGGACACCGTGTTCCCCGAGGCGGCCAAGGCGACGGTCCGGCTGTTGGAACGTCTGGGACACGAGGTCGACTTCCCCGAGGGACAGACCTGCTGCGGGCAGATGCACGTCAACACCGGTTACCAGCGGGAGGCGTTGCCCCTGGTGCGCCGGTACGCGCGGGTGTTCGACCCGTACGACGTGATCGTGACGCCGTCGGGGTCGTGCGCCGGGGCGGTGCGCCACCAGCACGCGACGGTGGCCCGGCGGGCGGGTGACCAGCGGTTGGCGTCCCGGGCCGAGTCGGTGGCCGGGCGGACGTACGAGCTGTCGGAGCTGCTGGTGGACGTGCTCGGGGTGACCGACGTCGGTGCCTACTTTGCGCACCGGGTGACCTACCACCCGACGTGTCACTCCCTGCGGATGCTGCGGGTGGGGGACCGGCCGCTGCGACTGTTGCGCAGGGTACGCGGACTCGACCTGGTCGAGTTGCCGGCGGCCGACCAGTGCTGTGGGTTCGGGGGGACCTTCGCGGTGAAGAACGCCGACACGTCGACGGCGATGCTGGCGGACAAGATGCGTCACGTCCTCTCCACCGGCGCGGACGTCTGCACGGCGGGGGACGTGTCGTGCCTGATGCACATCGGCGGCGGGTTGTCCCGGCTGCGGACCGGGGTGCGGACCGTGCACCTGGCGGAGATCCTGGCGTCGACCGAGCAGGGCGGCGTCGTCGACGAACGGAGTGACCCGGTGGTGCGGTCGTGACCCGGACCTTCCTCGGCATGCCGGCCACCGCCCCCGCCGGGGTGGGGCACCTGCGGGGCACGCAGCCGTTCCCGGACGCCGCGCGGCAGGCCCTCGCCGACCCGCAACTGCGCCGCAACCTGGGGCACGCCACAGCGACGATCCGCGCGAAGTCCGGTGCGGTGATCGCCGAGGTGCCGGACTGGGAACAGCTGCGGGAGGCCGGTTCGGCGATCAAGGCCGACGTCCTGGCACGCCTTCCGGAGCTGCTCGAACAACTGGAGGCGCGGGTCACGGCCGCCGGGGGAGTGGTGCACTGGGCCGCCGACGCGACGGAGGCGAACGGGATCGTCACCGACCTCGTCGCGGCCACCGGCACCGACCGGGTGATCAAGGTGAAGTCGATGGTGACCCAGGAGATCGGCCTGAACGATGCCCTCGCCGCCGCCGGGATCGGCGCTGTCGAGACCGATCTGGCCGAACTCATCGTGCAGCTCGGTGACGACCGGCCGAGCCACATCCTGGTGCCGGCGATCCACCGAAACCGGGCCGAGATCCGGGAGATCTTCCTCCGGGCGATGCCGGGGGTGGACCCGGCGTTGACCGACGAGCCGGCGGTGTTGGCGGCGGCGGCGCGTCGGTTCCTACGGGAGACGTTCCTGTCCACGCCGGTGGCGGTCTCCGGGGCGAACTTCGCCGTCGCGGAGACCGGCACCCTCGCCGTGGTGGAGTCCGAGGGCAACGGGCGGATGTGTCTGACCCTGCCGGAGACGCTGATCACCGTGATGGGTGTGGAGAAGGTGGTGCCGACCTGGCGCGACCTGGAGGTGTTCCTGCAACTGCTGCCCCGGGCGTCGACGGGGGAGCGGATGAACCCGTACACCTCGATGTGGACGGGCGTGACCCCGGGCGACGGGCCGCAGGCGTTCCACCTGGTGCTGCTCGACAACGGGCGCAGCGCCGTCCTCGCCGACGAGGTGGGTCGGTCGGCGCTGCACTGCATCCGCTGCTCGGCCTGCCTGAACGTCTGCCCGGTGTACGAGCGCACCGGCGGGCACTCCTACGGGTCGGTGTACCCGGGTCCAATCGGGGCGGTGCTCTCCCCGCAGCTGACCGGGGTCGCCGACAACGCCTCCCTGCCCTACGCCTCGTCGCTCTGCGGGGCCTGCTTCGACGCCTGCCCCGTGAAGATCAACATCCCGGACCTCCTGGTGCACCTCCGGGACCGGGCACCCCACCCGCGCGCGGAGGCCACGGCGATGGCCGCCGCCGCGTACACGATGGACCACCCCGCCCTGTACGCGGCCGCCCAGCGCGCCGCCCGGTCGAGTCGGCTCCTCGGCCGACGCGGCCGCGGCCTGCCACCGCCGCTGTCCGGCTGGACCACCAGCCGTGACCTGCCCGATCCTCCTGCGGAGACGTTCCGGGAATGGTGGTCGAAACGATGAACAGCCGGGAGACGGTCCTCGGCAGGCTGCGCGCCGCCGTCGGCGAGCCCGGGGCGCCCGTCCGGGTCCCACGCGACTACCGACGGGAGGCACCGCCCGACGTCGACCTGCTGGTGGACCGGCTGACCGACTATCGCGCCCGGGTGCACCGCGTGCCGGAGGCGCTGGTCGCCGACACGATCGCCGACATCCTGCCGGCGTCCGCGACGGTCGTCGTCCCACCGGGCCTGCCACCGGCCTGGCTGCCACCGACGGTGACCGCGCTGCCCGACGACGGGCTCGACGACACCCGGATCGCCGCCACCGACGGCGTCGTCACCGCCGCCGCCGTCGCCATCGCCGAGACCGGCACCGTCGTCCTGGACGGCTCGGCCGACCAGGGACGCCGGGTCATCACCCTCCTGCCGGACCTGCACATCTGCGTGGTCCGCGCCGCCCAGGTGGTGGCCGGGGTCCCGGAGGCGCTCACCCGACTCACCCCGTACCGGCCACTGACCTGGATCAGCGGACCGTCGGCCACCAGCGACATCGAACTCGACCGGGTCGAGGGCGTGCACGGCCCCCGTACCCTGCACGTCGTCCTGCTGCCCTGACCGCCGGAGACACCGCGACGCGGTGGACCGTGTCTCCCGGAACCGGCGTCAGTCGCGGTCGCGACGCCGGACGGACGTGCTCTCCCGCAGCACCACCTCGGTGGGGATCCGGATGACGCCTGCGGCCCCGTCGTCGAGCGCTACCCGCATCGCGGTCAGTCCCACCTCCCGCAGCGGTACGCGGACCGTCGTCAGAGCCGGTACGACGTCGACCGCCGACCCGATGTCGTCGAACCCGGCGACCCCGACGTCCGTGCCCGGAGTGAGCCCGGCGTCGCGGAAGGCGGTCATCGCGCCGATGGCCATCACGTCGTTGACGGCGAAGACGACGTCGATCTCCTCGACCCCCCGCTGGACGAGTGCGCGGGCCCCGTCCGCGCCTCCCTCGCGGGCGAACGCGACCTCGATCGAGTGTCGCCGTTCGACTGTGAGACCGACCTCCCGCAGGCCGTCGGTGAATCCGGTACGGCGCTCGGAGGAACTGCGGATGTCGTCGGAGCCGTGGACGACGGCGAAGGTGCGGTGGCCCTGTGCCGCCAGCGCCAGTGCCAGTCGCCGCGCTCCGCCGTAGTTGTCGACGCAGAGGGTGTCGAAGGGAAGGTCCTGCTGGCTGATCACCGCGATCCGGCCGCCGGCCGTGCAGTAGGCGGTCAACTCGTCGACGAGTTCGGCGCGGGTGTCGACGCTGGCGATGCGACTGCCGGCGATGACGATCGCGCGGGGACGTTGGCCCCTCAGCGATCGGATGATCTGGAGTTCGAGGTCGGGGGAGCGGTCCGTGACGGCCATGGTGACGATGAGACCGGCGGCCTCGGCGGCTTCGGTGACACCGGCGGCGATGGCGGAGAAGTACGGATCGTTCACGTCGCTCACGACGAGGGCGGCGGTGCTCGTCGAACCCCTGGCGATGGCCTGCGCCGACAGGTGCGGGGAGTAGCCGAGTTGCGCGGCGGCGGCGTGCACGCGGGCGAGGTTCTCCGCGCGTACGGTGCGGTCGCTGCCGTTGAGGGCTCGGGACGCCGTGGCGTACGAGACGCCTGCCGCCCGGGCCACGTCGCGCAGGGTCGCGGGTCTGCGGCCCGTGTCCGCCCGGGTCCCGTCGTTCACGCCGACGATTGTGCCCACGGCTATCCTGGGGCGCACTGCCAGGGTCGGGCGGTGTTCCACGTGCTGTGTGGTTCGAGGGGAACTGTAGCGGTGCCGCATCCAGCAAGGCCGACCGTCACGCTCCGCGACGTGGCTGCGGTGGCCGGTGTGTCGGTGGCGACGGCCTCCCGGGTGCTCGGTGGCAGCTCGCGCACCGTCGCCCCCGAGTACGAGCGCAGGGTCCTGGCGGCCGCCGCCGAACTGCGGTACACCTCCGACATCTCGGCCCGCGCGATGCGGCGCAGGAGCGACTCGATCGCGTTGGTCGCCGACGACCTCACCACGCCGACGATCGGCATGGTGGTCGCCGCGATGGAGCGGCAGGCCCGCGCGGTGGAGTCGTTCGTCAGTGTCTCCTCCACCGGTGGCACCCCGCAGCGTCAGTACGAGACGGTACGGACGCTGTGTGCGCTACGCCCCCGGGCTCTCGTCCTGACCTCCAGCCGGTTCGAGGCCGGGGCGCTCGGCGGACGGCTCCTCGACGAGCTCCTCGCCTACGAGCAGCAGGGCGGCCGGGTGGTCGTCTTCGGCGACACCGACATGCCCTTCGACTCGATCACCGTCGACGACCGTGGCTCGGCCCGGCCCGTCGGTGTGCACCTGGCGCAGACCGGCCACCGGCGGGTGGTGATCCTCGCCGGGTCACGCGACAAGGCCAACGTCAGCGCCCGTACCTCGGGTTTCGTCGAGGGTCTGCTCTCGGGCGGGGTGGACGTGCAGGACGTACGCGTCGTCAACTGCGAGGTCAGCCGCCGGGGTGGGTTCGAGGCCACCGCCCGGCTGATCGGGGAGGGGCTCGACGGGGTCGACGCGTTCGTCGCGGCGAACGACCTCCTCGCGGTCGGGGCCCTGTCGGCGTGCCGGGCCGGTGGGATCGACGTACCCTCCCGCGTCTCGGTGACCGGGTTCGACGACATCCAGCTGGCGGTGGACGTGACGCCTCGACTGACCACTGTGGCCCTGCCCCTGGCCGGGATCGGCGCGGAGTCGATCCGGCTCGCGCTGGCCCCTCGTCCCGGTGCCGAGGTGCCCGGCCGTCTCGGTGCCGAGGTGCTCGGTGTTCCCGGTGCCGAGGTGCCCGGCCGTCTCGGTGCCGAGGTGCCCGGCCTTTCTGGTGCCGAGGCGTCCGGCTGTTCGGAGGTCGAGGTGCCCGGTCGGTCCGGGGTCGACGGGCCGCAGCGGCTGACGGTGCGGGGCAGTCTCGTGGTGCGCGACAGCACCACCGTCCGTGACCGTTGAGGTGCCCTTTCGTAGTTCCTCCAGTTCGGAGGGTGTGACCGCGCGGTAGCCCTCCGGGCCCTCGACCAGTCGTCGGAGTCGATGTCACTGTGGTGTCCGAGAAGGGTCCACGGCCATCGGGCGGAAACCCTTGACGGGTGTCTCCGTCCGATGCAGACTTCCCGGAATACGTTTTCCCGGGACGTTCCGCCCATCGATCGTGGCCATCGCAGGTCGGGGTGCGTGGAGCCCGTCGCCTGTGTGAAGGAGGGGCCTGTGACTGCTCTCGGCGAGCTTCGGCGGCTGCGGGCCGCCAAGGGTGGCCCTGGGCGGAAGCGGGAGAACCGGGCCGCCTTCCTGTTCCTGCTGCCCTGGTTCGCCGGGCTGCTGTTCATCACCGCCGGTCCGATCGCCGTGTCGTTCGTACTCGGCTTCACCGACTACAACCTGATCGAGGCGCCGGAGTTCAACGGCCTGGACAACGTCCAGCGGATGCTCGCCGACGAGCGGCTGCACCGGGCGCTCGGGGTGACCTTCACCTACGTGCTGGTCTCGGTGCCGTTGCAGCTGGCCTGCGCGTTGGGGTTGGCGCTGCTGCTGGATCGGGGCCTGCGGGGACTGTCCTTCTACCGGTCGGCCTTCTACCTGCCCTCGCTGCTCGGCTCCAGTGTGGCGATCGCCGTGCTGTGGCGGCAGATCTTCGGCGCCGAGGGCATGGTCAACCAGGTGCTGGGCCTGATCGGGGTGCAGGGTCGCGGCTGGATATCCGATCCCGACACGGCGTTGTCGACGCTGGTGGTGCTGAACGTCTGGACCTTCGGCGCCCCGATGATCATCTTCCTGGCCGGGCTGCGCCAGATCCCGACCATGTACTACGAGGCGGCATCGGTGGACGGTGCCCCGAAGTGGACACAGTTCCGCAGGATCACCCTGCCGCTGCTGTCACCGATCATCTTCTTCAACCTGGTCCTGCAGATCATCCACGCGTTCCAGTCGTTCACCCAGGCGTTCGTCGTCTCCGGCGGCAGCGGCGGGCCGTCCGACTCGACGCTGTTCTACACGCTCTACCTCTACCAGCGCGGATTCCAGAACTTCGACATGGGGTACGCCTCGGCCCTCGCCTGGCTGCTTCTGGTGATCATCGGGGCGTTCACCGCCGTCAACTTCTGGGCTGCCAAACATTGGGTCTTCTACGATGACTGATCTCGACGAACTCCCCGCCGGCCCCACCGCCCGCCCCGCCGCCCGGACGCCTCGCGCCCGGACACCTCGCCCCCGGCCGGCGGCGGTCACCGCGCGGACCGTGGCCAAGCACCTCGGCCTGATCCTGCTCGCGTTGATCATGCTCTACCCGGTGCTGTGGATGGTGGTCAGCTCGCTGCGGCCCAACGACGAGATCTTCCGCAGCCCCGGTCTCGTCCTGGACGGCCTGCAGATCCAGAACTACGGTTCGGGGTGGACGGCCCTCGCTTCGCCCTTCGGGCACTACATGATCAACTCGGCGATCGTCGTCCTCGGCGCCATCATCGGCAACCTCGTGTCCTGCTCGATGGCCGCCTACGCCTTCGCCCGGCTGGAGTTCACCGGAAAGCGCTGGTGGTTCGCGATCATGCTGGGCACGATCATGCTGCCCATCCACGTGATCATCGTGCCGCAGTACATCATGTTCTCCCAGGTCGGATGGGTGAACACCTTCCTGCCGCTGATCGTGCCGAAGCTGCTCGCCACCGACGCGTTCTTCGTCTTCCTCATGGTCCAGTTCATCCGGGGGATACCCCAGGAACTGGACGAGGCGGCCCGCATCGACGGCGCCGGACACCCCCGCATCTTCCTGTCGGTCATCCTGCCCCTGATGCTGCCGGCGCTGGCCACCACGACGATCTTCACGTTCATCTGGACCTGGAACGACTTCTTCAGCCAGCTGATCTACCTGACCGACCCCGAGATGTACACGGTCCCCGTGGCGCTGCGGTCGTTCGTCGACTCCACCGTCGCCACCTCGTGGGGCTCCATGTTCGCCATGAGCGTGGTCTCCCTGATCCCGATCTTCCTCGCCTTCCTGATCGGCCAGCGCTTCCTGATCAAGGGCATCGCCACCACGGGGATCAAGTAGCCGGCCCCTGTCCCCGCAGCTGCGTCACCGCACCCCCACCAGAAGACGCCATCACCGGAAGGACCCTCCATGCGTCACATCCCGTCCCGCCGGGCCGCGCTGGCCCTCGCGGTCTCCATGGCCGCCACGGCCGTCCTCGCCGCCTGCGGCACCGGCGGCGGCGACGCCTCGGGCGAGCTCTCCGAGGAACCGGTCACCCTCCGTTTCACCTGGTGGGGTTCCGACGCCCGCCACCAGCGCACCCAGCAGGTCATCGAGCTGTTCCAGAAGGCCCATCCGAACATCACCGTGAAGGGTGAGTTCAAGGAGTGGAACGGCTACTGGGACAGCCTCGCCACCACCGTCGCCGCCAACGACGCCCCCGACATCATCCAGATGGACGAGCTCTACCTCGCCTCCTACGCCGAGCGGGGTGCCCTGCTCGACCTCGGCACCGCGAGCAAGCACCTGTCCACCGCCGACTTCGACCCCAACGCCCTGGGCACCGGCAAGATCGACGGCAAGCAGTACGCCCTGCCGGCCGGCCTGTCCACGTACGCAATCGTGGTCAACACCGACCTGCTCGCGCAGTACAAGGTGCCCCTGCCCGACGACGCCACCTGGACCTGGGACGACCTGAAGTCCCTCGGCGCGCAGGTCTCCAAGGCCAGCGGCGGCACCGTCACCGGGGTGCAGTCGTGGGGCTTCGACGCCGGTGGGGTCAACATCTGGGCCCGCCAGGCCGAGGCCTCCCTCTACGACGCCGAGGGCAACGTCGCCATCCCGCCGCAGGTACTGGCCTCCTACTGGCAGTACCTGGCCGACCTGGCCAAGGAGAAGATCGCCCCCGCCCCGTCGGTCACCATCGAACGCGCCGGTGCGGGCCTCGACCAGTCCGGCACCGCCACCAACACCTCGGCGTTCGCCACCTGGTGGAACACCCAGCTCACCTCGCTGGCCGCCGCCAGCGGCCAGAACCTCAAGCTGCTCCGGCTGCCCGGTGAGGCGGCCAACGCCGGGGCGTACTACAAGCCCTCCATGTTCTGGTCGGTCTCGGCGCGGTCGAAGCACCCGGCGGAGGCCGCCCTCTTCGTCGACTTCCTCGCCAACGACCAGCAGGCCGCCGAGGTCCTCCTGACCGACCGGGGCGTACCGGCCAACCCGAAGATCCGCACGGCCATCACCCCGAAGCTGACGGCCACCGACAAGGCCGCCGCCGAGTTCCTCGACACCGTCACGGTCAGCGAGCCGCCCCGGGTCACCCCCAACGGGGCCAGCGGCATCGAGGGGATCCTCAAGCGGCACACCGAGGAGGTCCTGTTCGGCCGGATGACCCCGCAGCAGGCGGCCGAGAGGTTCATCGCCGAGCTGCAGGCGGAGATCGACGCGGCCTGACCCTCCGGGGGTGGGCGCCCGTCACGCGCGTCCACCCCCACCCCGCCCGACACCGGGCGCGACAGTGATCCCGGCCGAACGTGCGACAAGGAGCAGCAGGACCTCATGTCCCACCCGAGACACCGGACGGCGATCGTCGGCACCGGAGGCATCGCCACCGCCCACGCCCGGGCCCTGGGCGAGCACGACGACCGCGCCGAGCTGACAGCGGTCGTCGACGTGGACCCCGACCGGGCCCGTGACTTCGCCGCGGCCTGGGGCACGCCGAGGGTCTACCCGGACCTGACGGAACTGCTGCGCGAGGAACCCGTGGACCTCGTCCACCTCTGCACCCCACCCGCGTCGCACGCGCCGCTGGCCCTGCAGTGCCTGGCGGCCGGGGTCACCGTGCTGGTGGAGAAGCCGCCCACCCTGTCGCTCGCCGAACTCGACACCCTCGCCGCGGCCGCCGGGGAGTCCGGTGCCCACGTCGCCACGGTCTTCCAGCACCGTTTCGGCACCGGCGCCCTGCGGCTGCGGGCGATGGCCGACGCCGGGCTGCTGGGCCGTTCGCTGCTGGCCACCTGCACGACCCAGTGGTACCGCGACGACGCCTACTTCGACGTCCCCTGGCGGGGGCGCTGGGAGACCGAGGGCGGCGGCCCGACCATGGGCCACGGCATCCACCAGTTCGACCTGCTCCTGTCGGTGCTCGGGCAGTGGGAGACGGTCACCGCGATCGCCGCCCGCCGGGCCCGCCACATCGACACCGAGGACGTGTCGATGGCGTTGGTGACCTTCACCGACGGCACCGTCGCCTCCGTCGTCAACTCCGTGGTCTCCCCACGGCAGACCTCGGCCCTGCGCGTCGACTACGAGCGCGCCACCGTCGAGCTCGAACACCTCTACGGCTACCGCGACGACGACTGGACGGTGACGGCGGCACCCGGGCACGCGGAGGTCGAGACCGAGTGGGGCAGGTCGCGCTCCGAGGCGACCAGTGGGCACGCCGGGCAGCTCGCCGCCGTCTACGACGCCCTCGACGCCGGCACACCCCCGCCGGTCACCCTCGCCGACACCCGCCGGACCGTCGAGTTCATCGCCGCGCTGTACGCCTCAGCGTTCACCGGGGAACGGATCCACCGGGGGCAGATCGACTCCGGCAGCCCCTTCGCCCAGCGGATGAACGGAACGGGTACCCCATGGCAACCGGCGACCGTCCGATGAACCTCCACCTCGACCACGCCCTGGGCCGCGACGTCACGGTGTCCGCCGGTGACCTGCAGCTGTTCACCTACACCTACCGGCCCGACACGGTACGCCTGGAGTCGCCGAAGCCGTACCTGCACCCGATCCGCACCCTGGCCGGTGACGTCGTGTCCTTGTTGCGGCCGCACGACCACGTCTGGCACAAGGGCATCGCGTGGTCACTGCCGCACGTCGGGGAGCACAACTTCTGGGGCGGCCCGACGTACGTGCACGGCAGCTCCTACGTACAGCTGGAGAACAACGGCAGCGCGGTGCACCGGGAGATGACGCAGCTGTCGGTGGCCGGCGGGCGGGTGGAGATCGCCCACCGGTTGGACTGGATCTCCCAGGACGGCCGGGCGGTCATCGACGAGCACCGTGCCCTCGGCGTCACGGTCCTGGACGACGCCAGCTGGGTGCTGGTCTTCGAGACGACGATGACGAACGTGTCCGGCGCGACACTGGACATCGGTTCTCCGACCACCAAGGGTCGGGAGAACGCCGGATACGGCGGCCTGTTCTGGCGCGGACCCCGGTCGTTCACCGGCGGTACGGTCCAGTCACCGGCCGGGACCGGCGCCGACGACCTTCGCGGCACCCGGGCCGACTGGTTCGCCTTCCGGGGTCGCCACGACGAGACCGGGCGTTCGTCGACGATCGTGATGGTCGACGACACGGCCAACCCGCACCATCCTCCACAGTGGTTCACCCGCAGCGAGGAGTTCGCCTGCCTCTGCCCGGCCCCCTTCTTCAGCGAGGAGTTCGCGCTCGGGGCGGGGGACCGGGTCACCTTCCGGTACGCCGTCCTCGTCGCCTCCGGTGACCACGGCGACGACGGCACCGCCGCCCTGGCCGACCGGGCGCGTGCCGTCCTGACCCGTCCCCGGACGGCGTCACCGGTGTGGGGCGTGGTGGCATGAGCCTGCCGGAGTTCCCCGGCGGCACCTCCGTGACCCGGCTCTCGGTGTACTCGGGCCGGTGCGCGGACGGGCTGGCCGGAGGCACCCCGCACCTGCACACCGCCTCCACGGAGGCCTACGTGGTGATCAACGGTACGGGTGCCCTGCAGACCCTGGACGCCTCGGGGTTCCGGGAGACCCCCCTGCGGGCGGGGTCGACCGTGTGGTTCACCCCGGGCACCGTCCACCGGGCGGTCAACCACGGCGACCTGCAGGTCGTGGTGGTGATGCAGAACGCGGGCCTGCCGGAGGCCGGTGATGCGGTGATGACCTTCCCGCCCGAGGTGGTGGCCGACCCGGCCCGGTACGCGGCGGCGGCCACCCTGCCCTCCGGGGCGGGCCCCGACGAGCTCGACGCGGCGGTACGACAGCGCCGGGACCTGGCCCTGGACGGATTCCTGCGTCTGGTGGGCAGTGCCCGCCAGGGCGACCTCGCGCCCCTGCACGACCTGTACCGCAGCGCCGTCGCCCTGGTGCGCCCCCGGGTGGGAAACTGGCGGGAACTCTGGCGGGAGGCCGTCGAGCGGCAGGTCCGGCACACCGGGGAGATCCTCGATGCGTTGGAGGCCGGCGACGGCAGCCACCTGGGGCGGTCGGTGCTGCTCGAGTCCCCGCCGAGCGACCCGCCCCGGTGGGGCATGTGCGGTCGCCTGCTCACCCACGACGTCTCCCGCCCGGTGGGCCCGTGACGGGCTCGGGCGACGGCGTGGAGAAGACCCTTCATTGCGCAGTCGGAAGGGACAACCCCTGTTCGGGCCCTTTGGAACTGCCCCGTCCCTAAGACCGCACCCCCCCCGCCTCACCGCCCCCCGCGTCACGGTCCCCCCGCCTCACCGCCCTCCCGCCTCCCCGCCCTCCCTCCTCACCGGGTTGATCAAGGGATTTGCGTCACCGATCCGGCTGCTGGTGACCCAAACCCCTTGATCAACGCCGCCAGGCGAGGTGGTCCGGCTGCGGGCGGCGCGCGGGCGGACCACCTCGCTGTGAGCGGGCCGTGCCTTGGCGGCGCGCGGGCGTGTCTTGGCTGTGTGCGGGCGTGTCTTGGCTGTGTGCGGGCGTGCCCCGGTTGTGCGGGCGGTTCCACAGGGGTGACCGGGGTCGGGGGTGCGGCCGGGAGTGGGGGTGGCGGGTGTCGGGCAGCTCGGAATGCGTTCTCCATGCGGGCGTGTCGGCCGGCACCGGTCCGACAGGAGGGCGAACAGGTCGTCCGGGAATCGGCGGCACCCTCGTCGAGCTGCCCTGACGTGCGGTGCCGCACCGGTGGGCCACCCGTGCCGCCGGCGGTGGGTGGTGTCGGTCGAGGGTGGGGTCGGGTTGTGGCACTGCGGCGGTGGTCGATCCGCTGACCGGTCCGGCCCTCCGCCGGTGGCGTGTGGGTGTCGAGGGCCGTCCGGTGGGTCCCGTTCTGCATCGATTTTATCGACGCTCATCGTTGTCCTTGTCGTATCGATGTGATGGAATACGTTTTCCGAAGGTCTCGGAAGCCACCCGTCCCGTCCGAGGTCCCCAGTCGTCCCCCGGTCCTGTGGCAGACCGGTGACGAACCCCGTCCGACCCCCCATCCACCGGACCGCCGCCGAGGAGCACGCCGATGCGCCCCGTACCGCTGCCCACACCACGTCCCCCCGCACGCCTGCGCCGCCGACTCAGCCTCCTGGTCTCCGTGGCCATGGTCGCCGCCTGCGGGTTGGTGGCCATGGTCGGAGCACCCGCCCAGGCGGCCGACACCATCTACTACGTCGACGCCGTGGCCGGACTCGACACCAACACCGGTCGCAGCGAGGCCCAGCCCTGGAAGAGCCTCAACAAGGTCAACTCGACGACCTTCGGAGCCGGTGACCGGATCCTGTTGAAGGCCGGCAGCAGGTGGACCGGTCAGCTCTGGCCCAAGGGCTCGGGTGCCGCCGGTTCGCCGGTCGTCATCGACTCCTACGGCAGCGGGAACAAGCCCCGCATCGACGGGGCCGGTGCCGTGGGCGACGCGGTACGCCTGTTCAACCAGGAGTACTGGACGATCCGCAACATCGAGGTGACCAACACGGTGGCCCCGACCTCGACCCCCGGCGCCAACCTGCGCGACCTGCGGGGCATCCACGTCAGCGGCGACAACAGCCAGACCCTCGACGGGTTCGTGATCGACGCCGTCTACGTGCACGACGTCACCGGTCAGGTCAACTGGATCGGCGGCAGCACCGCCGACAACGCCCCCGGGATCACCTTCCAGACCGGGTGGGACGCCTCGAAGAAGACCGGCGGCATCGTCATCGACACGACGGTGCGCGACATCGCCGCACCCCCCACCACCCCGACGATCATCAACGACGTGGTGATCCAGAACTCCCGGATCGCCAACACCTCCTTCGCCGGCATCACTGTCAAGCAGTACACCGGGTCCGACCCGGGTGCGGTGGCCACCGGCTGGGGCACCCGCGCCAACGCCGGTGACCCGAAGTTCAGGCCCCACACCAACGTCGTGATCCGCGACAACCACATCACCCAGGCGGGCACCGCGTACGGCTGCAACGGCATCTACCTGACCGACGTGCGCGGCGGGGTCATCGAACGCAACGTCGTCGACCGGGCCGGGACCTCCGGCATCGAGACCTACTTCGCCGACAACGTGAAGATCCAGTTCAACGAGGTCTTCGGAACCTCCAAGAAGGCGGGTGGGGCGGACTCCAACGGCATCGACGCCGACAAGGGGACCACCGCTCAGGTGATCCAGTACAACTACGTGCACCACAACGGCGACGGGATCCTGCTCTGCCAGTTCGCCTTCGGCGACGTCGCGGTCCGGTACAACGTGATCACCAGCAACACCCGCTACCAGATCTACCTGCACTCCGACGTGGCGGCGAACGCGAACATCTACAACAACACCATCTACAACGACGCGAGCGGCTACCTCATCTACGGCTACGGCAGTTCGCTGAGTTCCCGGTACGCCATCACCAACAACATCCTCTACAGCACCAGGGCGAACGCGACACTGACCACCAGCCCCACCATCACGTACCACCGGAACCTGTACGGCGGGGCGACGCTCCCGGTGCCGGCCGGCGACACCGTGGCGAGGGTCGGCGACCCGCGCTTCGTCTCGGCGCCGATCGACGCACCCTCCGGCACCCCGACCACCGGACCGGCCCTGGCCGCCGCCCACGAACTCCGGGTTGCCACCGGCTCCCCGGCCGTCGACGCGGGCGTCACCATCGGGGGCAACGGTGGACGCGACTACGCGGGGAACCCCCTCTACAACGGTGCCCCCGACATCGGCGCCTTCGAGCAGCCCGGCGGGACCGTGCCGCCCGACGTCACGCGGCACACCTTCGACGCCCTGCCCACCGGGAACCTGGCGAGCGGGACCAACGGGCTGGCCGTCAGCGCGGCGGGGGGATCGGTCGCGGTGGTCGAGGTGCCGAGCGCATCGGACAAGAGCGTGCGGCTGACCCGTACGACGAACAGCGGCAGTACGAGCCTCTCCCAGACCTTCGCCACCCCACTCGTGGGCACTGTGACGGTGGAGGCCGACGTCATGCGCCAGACGGCGTACGTCTCCGGCAACGACCACTTCGCCATCCCCTACGTACGGGGTGCCGACGGGCTCAACGCCGTCAGCCTGGCGATGACGAGGAACACCATCCGGGCGTACTCCGGGTCGACCCTGGTCACCGTCGGGTCGTACGCGCCTGGTCGTTGGTACAACCTCCGAATGGTGATCAGCACCGCGAGTCAGACCTTCGACCTCTACCTCGACGGGGTGCGGGTCCTCGACGACAGCAGGTTCCGCAACCCCCTGGCCGGAGTCGCCCAGATCGACTTCTACGCCAACAGCTCCAATTACGGCAGTGTCGTCGTCGACGACATCCGTACCTCGGTGTCGGCCGGCTGACCGGCACCACGGAGACCCCGTCGCCGGGTACGCGGGCAGGTCCCGGGCTGCGCCTCACCGCCGGTACGGGTCGGTGATCTCCTTCGGGCGCAGCGCCGGGGCGGCGAGATCGCGGAGCGTCGCAGACGCGACGTAGACCCTGCCTCGCGTCTCGCCGCGCTGTTCGAGCAGGTCCGCCCGGACCAGGGCGCGAAGGTCGCGGGTCGCCTGGTCGTCGGTGAGGTTCTCGTCGCGCTGATAGACGGTTCGTCGAACTCGGCCGCCGGTAGCGGCCAGGTGCAGGGCGCTGACCACCCGCTCCGGCAGCCCGTGACGCCGGACCCAGGTGTCGAGCAGTTCCCAGAGACGGGCGGCCTGGTCGATGCGTTGTCGGACCAGTTGGGCCTGCTGGTGGTGGGCGCTGAGGCAGAACCGGATCCACCTGCCGGTGTCGTTCCCGGGCTGCCAGTGTCGACCGCCGACCTCACCGAGCGCGTCGTAGTAGGCGTACGTGTTCCGGCCGACGCCGAGCCACTCCTCGATCGAGGAGAACTCCGGGGCGAGTACACCGTCGCGGGCCAGTACGAGGGTGTGGAGGCAGCGGGACATTCGACCGTTGCCGTCCCGCCAGGGGTGGATCTTGACGAGGTTGAGGTGGGCCATCGAGGCCCGGACGAGCAGGGGTGTCTCCGGTTCGCCGTCGGCCAGCCAGTCGATCAGCTCGGAGATCAGGGACGGAACGTCGTCCGCGTCCGGCCCGGTGTAGACACGTCGGCCGGTGTGCGCCTCGTCGATGTGGATGTCTCCCGGACGGAAGCGCCCCGGCCATCTGGCGAGGTCGTGCCGAAGCATCATGAAGTGCAGCGCGTTGATCAACATGTGTTGCCAGGTGAACTCACGCGAGCGGGCGAGTTGTTGTACGTAGGTCAGGGCGTCGCGGTAGCCGGTGATGACCTCCCACGTCTGCGGGTTCGTCTCCACCGGTTCGTCTCCGGCGACGGCTGCGGCTGCATCGTCGAGGGACACCTGGTAACCCTCGATCGAGTTCGAGCCCTGGATGGCGTGGGCGATCAGGGTGCGTCGGAGTTGTCCCGTCCAGCGATGCGGCTCGGCGAGCTGGTATCGCAGGTCGTCCCGCATGGTGTCGAGTTCGCCGAGCACGCGCTCGTCGTCGTCGGCGAGCGTGGGAGTCTGGTACAGCATCCACCAATCCTATAATGATTTCCGCATGATCCCGAGATGATTCCGGCATCACCCCTGGGTGGCAGGGCGGCGTCACCGACCGATCGCGCCTGCGGCGTCGGCCGTCGGCGTATCGCTGGGTGGAACGATCCGATTGCCGCCACCGTCGAGGTACTCGACCCTTGTGCCGGTGACTGAGCTTCTCCCGAGCATCGATTCGTTCGCCGTGGCTGCTGCTGCCGACCGTCTCCGGGTCGCCGCCTCGGAGCGTCGGCCCACCCGACCGGTACGGGACCTGATCGGTGCCGACGACGTCGTCGCGGCGTACGCCGTCCAGCGGAGGTTGGCGGCCGAACGCGTCGCCGCCGGTGCGACCCTCGTCGGGCGCAAGATCGGGCTGACGTCCGAGGCGGTGCAGCGGCAGCTCGGTGTGGACAGCCCGGACTTCGGGCTGCTCTTCGACGACATGGCGTACGAGGACGGCGAGACGGTGCCGTACGACGCCGTCCTGCAGCCCCGTGTCGAGGCCGAGATCGCGTTCGTGCTCAAGGACGACCTGGCCGACGGCCCCCTCGACGGTCCTCAGGTGCGCCGCGCGACGGAGTGCGCGGCACCGGCGATCGAGATCTGCGGCAGTCGTGTCCAGGACTGGGACATCACCTTCGGCGACACCGTCGCCGACAACGCCTCGGCCGGGGCGTTCGTGCTCGGCCCGCTGCGCCGGCCGCTCGACCTGTTCGAGCCGAGGGAGGTCGGCATGCAGATGGCGGTCAACGGAAGCGTCGTCTCCACCGGCGACGGCGCGGCCTGCCTGGGTGATCCGATCGAGGCGGTCGTCTGGCTGGCGCGTCAGGCCCGTGAACTCGGCGATCCGCTGCGAGGGGGGCAGGTGGTCCTCTCCGGGGCGCTGGGGCCGATGCGGCCGGTCCGCCCCGGCGACTCGGTGACCGCCACGTTGACGGGACTCGGTCGGGTCTCGGTCACCTTCGGCCAGTAGGGCTGCGTGCGTGGCAGCCGGTTAGGACGGTCATGATCAAGAAGAAGGTCGCCATCATCGGGTCCGGCAACATCGGGACCGACCTGATGATCAAGGTGATGCGGACCAGCCGCCACCTGGAGATGGGCGCGATGGTCGGCATCGACCCAGACTCCGACGGGCTCGCGAGGGCGAGGCGGTTCGGGTTCGCCACGACACACGAGGGCGTCGACGGACTCGTCCGGCTCCCCGAGTTCGACGACATCGAGATCGTCTTCGACGCGACCTCGGCCAAGGCCCACACCTACAACGCGGGCAGGTTGCAGCCCCTGGGCAGGCGACTCGTCGACCTCACGCCGGCCGCGATCGGACCCTACGTCGTCCCGGCGGTCAACCTCGCGGAGCACCTCGACGCCCCGAACGTCAACATGGTGACCTGCGGCGGTCAGGCGACCATCCCGGTGGTGGCGGCGATCAGCCGGGTCGTTCCCGTGCCGTACGCCGAGATCGTCGCCTCGATCGCCTCGAAGAGCGCCGGTCCGGGTACGCGAGCCAGCATCGACGAGTTCACCGAGACCACTGCGGCGGCGGTGATGCAGGTCGGTGGGGCCCGGCGCGGGAAGGCGATCATCGTCCTCAACCCCGCCGAGCCGCCGCTGATCATGCGGGACACGGTCTTCGCCCTGGTCGACGCGGCGGACCGGAGCCTCCACGACGAGATCCGGGAGTCGATCGAACGGATGGTCGCCGACGTGACGGCCTATGTGCCCGGCTACCGGCTCAAACGGCGGGTGCAGGTCTCCGAGATCCCGGACACCACGCCGCTCGACACCCTCGTCGAGCCCGACGCGCCTCGGCCGACGCATCAGGTGTCGGTGTTCCTCGAGGTCGAGGGCGCCGCGCACTACCTTCCGGCGTACGCCGGGAACCTCGACATCATGACCTCCGCCGGCCTTCAGGTGGCCGAACGGATCGCCGTCCGTCATGACAGGGAGAAGGCCGCGTGACCACCTCAGTCTTCATCCAGGACGTCACCCTCCGTGACGGAATGCACGCCGTACGCCATCGTCTCGGTGTCGACGACGTCAGGCGCATCGTCGCCGCACTCGACGCCGCGGGTGTCGACGCCATCGAGGTCGCCCACGGCGACGGCCTGGCCGGGTCCTCGATCAACTACGGACCCGGATCGCACACCGACTGGGAGTGGATCGAGGCCGCCGCCGACGTGCTGCGCAACGCCCGCCTCACGACGTTGCTGCTCCCGGGCGTCGGCACCATCAACGAGCTGAAGACCGCGTGGGATCTCGGTGTCCGCTCCGTCCGGGTGGCGACGCACTGCACCGAGGCCGACATCGCGGCCCAGCACATCGCGGCGGCCCGCGAGATCGGGATGGACGTCTCCGGATTCCTCATGCTGTCGCACATGGCGCCGCCGCAGGACCTGGCGAGGCAGGCGAAACTGATGGAGTCGTACGGTGCCCACTGCGTCTACGTCACCGACTCCGGCGGCCGACTCACGATGAACGACGTCGTCGCACGCGTACGGGCCTACCGCGACGTGCTCGAACCGACCACGGAGATCGGCATCCACGCCCACGAGAACCTCTCCCTGTCGGTGGCGAACTCGATCGTCGCCGTCGAGCACGGGGTCAACCGGGTCGACGCCTCCCTCGCCGGACACGGGGCGGGTGCGGGGAACTGCCCGATCGAGGCGTTCGTCGCGGTCGCCGACCTGTCCGGCATGACGCACGGCTGCGACCTGTTCACGTTGCAGGACGCCGCCGACGACATCGTCCGGCCGTTGCAGGACCGCCCGGTCCGGGTGGACCGCGAGACCCTGACGATGGGCTACGCCGGGGTCTACTCCTCCTTCCTCCGCCATGCCGAGAGCGCCTCCCGGCAGTACGGGGTGGACGTCCGCGACATCCTCATGGAGTGCGGCGCCAGGAACCTCGTCGGCGGCCAGGAGGACATGATCATCGACATCGCGTTGAGCCGCGCCGCCGACCGGTAGGGCGACCCGACCCGCAGACGTGGCCCCGGTGCACACCGCACCGGGGCCGCAGGCCTCCTCGCCCCGACGAGGGCGTCAGGCCCTCCCGCCGGGAACGGGCTGCCCGCGACGCCCGGGAGGGAACCGGGTCCGCGTAGATCGCCGTCCACGCTCGTCGTACAACGGCTCCCGTCTATCGGATCGTGGGTGCGCAGCGGTGCCCGCGCACCCGTCGACCGACCCCCGATCCGCCCGCACCCGACCTGGTCGGTCGGGTGCTCCCACCTGCCCGGTGAGGGCCCGGTGGGTCGAACGTGCCCAGGTCGTACGGCCGGGTCGGATTGTTCTGGTAGGCGGACCGAGCCTGGTGACTGCGTCGGTCGGACCGTCCTACGGTGTGCCGATCATGCGGGGGCCACCCCACTGCGGGGGGCGTAGACGGCACCAGCTTCGAGGGAGTTCTCGATGTCGAAGGCGACTGGCGCGGATCCGGGGCGTGCTGGCCCACGGTCCTCCGGATAGGGGCGTTCCAGTGATCAGATTCCTGTTGGGGAAGATCCCGGGCATCGCCCTGGTGTTGTTCGCCAGTTCGGTCATCGCGTTCACGCTGCCCCGGCTGGCACCGGGTGACGTCGCCGTGACCCTGGCCGGGCCGGACCCGTCGGCGGAGAGCATCGCTGCCATCCGTACCGAACTCGGACTGGACCGTCCGCTGTTCGTGCAGTACTGGGACTGGGTCGCGGGAATGTTCCGCGGCGACCTGGGCGAGTCCTACCTGCGGGGCCGCAGCGTCGCCAGCCTGATCGGTGACCGCCTGGAGAGCACCGTCGAACTGGCTGTCGCCTCCACCCTGCTGGTGATCGTCCTCGGTGCCATCCTGGGAGTCCTGGCGGGCGCGGTGCAGGTCGGGTGGGTCAAGGCCCTGCTGGACTTCGTGAACAGCTCCCTGATCGCGGTCCCCTCGTTCCTGATCGGACTCGTCCTGATCCTGGTCTTCGGGGTGTTCAACCGGATCCTTCCGATCAGTGGTGAGGTGGCCTTCCTCTCCGACCCGGAGATCGGTAGCCAGTACCTGATCCTGCCGGCGGTGGCCCTGGCCCTGCACCCTGCGGCGATCGTCGCGCGGTTCATCGAGACCGAGATGTCGGCGACGCGCAACGCCGAGTTCGTCGACCTCGCGGTCAGCAAGGGCGCCTCACCGACGCGGATCACCCTCCGGCACGTCTTCCGCAACAGCCTCGGCAGCGCGGTCGTCGCGGTGGGGCTGCAGATCGGCAACGTGCTGACCGGCGTGGTGATCATCGAGGCCATCTTCGCCCGCAACGGGCTCGGTCAGCTCGCGGTGTCCAGCGTGACCTCACGGGACTTCACGGTGCTGCAGGTGCTGATCGTCGGCGCGGTCTTCGTCGCCGCGCTCTGCCAGCTGCTGACGGAGATCATCCTGGCGGCGCTCGACCCTCGAATCCGGTTGGAGAACTGAGATGGCAGAGGTACCGGCGACACCGACGACCACCGCACGACGTCACCGAGGGATCACCGTCGGCCCGACCACGGGCCGCTACCTGTCCGCCTTCAAGACGCCCCGTGGACTCATCGGCCTGTCCCTGCTCGGCACGCTCGTGCTGGCGGCGCTCCTGGCACCGGTGATCTTCCCCGGGGGATACGACGACCAGGGCTCCGACGCGCTGACCGGGCCGAGCGCGGCACACCCCTTCGGCCGGGACGAGTTCGGCCGCGACATCCTGGTCCGCAGCATCTACGGACTACGGATCAACTTCAGCCTGATCTTCCTGGCGGTACCGCTGAGCATGGTGCTCGGCCTGGTGCTGGGGCTGGCCGCCGCACTCTCGGCGCGACTCGGTGCGGGCGTACAGCGGATCTTCGACATCATCATCGGCTTTCCCGGAGTCCTGCTGGGCATCTGCCTGGTCACGGTCTTCGGCCCCGGTCGGCTCGCCCTGTTCCTCACCATTCTGATCTCCGGGATCCCGGTCGCCGGACGGTTGGCCCGCGCGGCGTGGCTGAGCCAACAGAACCGCGAGTACGTCCTCGCGGCGCGGGTCCTGGGGATCTCCCGCTGGCACATCCTCGCCCGGCACATCGTCCCGAACGCGATGGACGCGATCGTCCTCAACGCGTCGATCTGGATGGTGACAGGCGTCTACATCGAGGCGGGCATGAGCATCGTCGGACTCGGCATGCAGCCGCCGACCCCCTCGCTCGGCGTACTGCTGAACAACGGTCTGCGTTTCGTCGACCAGTCGCCGACCTACGTGATCGGGCCGGCCCTGCTCCTCCTGTTGTTGACAATCGCGTTCAGCCTGATCGCTGACGCCCTGAACCGGGCGGTGAATTCGTGACCGACACCCAACCGTTGCTCCGAGTCCGCGGGTTGACCACCGAATTCGTGACCCCGCACGGTCGGGTGCGGGCCGTGAACGAGGTCGACCTCGACGTCCACCCCGGCGAGGTGTTGGGCATCGTCGGTGAGTCCGGCTCCGGAAAGTCGGTGACGGCGCGGTCGATCCTGCGCATGGTCCGGCCCCCCGGCCGGGTGACGGCCGGGTCCGTGCAGTGGCAGGGCGAGGAGCTGTCGACCCTGCCCGAACGTGCGATGCGGCGGTACCGGGGTGGTGACGTCGCGATGGTCTTCCAGGATCCGCAGAGCGCACTCAACCCGGTGATGAAGATCGGTGACCAGATCCTGGAGGCGCTGACCCTGCACGGCACCGATCGGCGCGCGGGCCGCCGACGCGCCCTCGAACTGCTCGACCAGGTCGGCATCGCCGACGCGGCCACGAAGATCGATCAGTACCCGCACCAGCTCTCGGGGGGCATGCGGCAGCGGGTGGTGATCGCCGTGGCCCTGGCCAACAGGCCGCGGCTGCTGCTGGCCGACGAGCCCACGACGGCCCTGGACGTCACCATCCAGGCGCAGATCCTGCGCCTGTTGCTGCGGCTGCGCGACGAACTCGGGGTCGCGATCGTGATCATCACCCACGACATGGGTGTCGTCGCCGAGATGTGCAACCGGGTCGCGGTCATGTACGGCGGTCGGATCGTCGAGCAGGGCTCCGCGGCCCATGTCCTCGAACGTCCCCGGCATCCGTACACCGCGGCCCTGCTGTCTGCCATGCCCCGCCTCGACGACAGACGCGTGGGGGGTGTCCTGCCGACCATCCCGGGTTCGCCGCCGGACCCCTCCGCCCTGCCCGACGGCTGTTCCTTCGCGCCGCGCTGCACGCTGGCCGAGGGGGACTGCCGGGAGCAGGTGCCGGCGCTCCTACCGGTCGGGGAAGCCGGTCAACACTCGGCCTGTCTGGTCGCGCAGCGGGGGGTGGAGATCAGGATCGCGGGGAGGTCCACCGCCCCGACGACCGAGGACGGTCCCGCCCCCACACCCTCGGGCGATCCGGTGCTCAGCGTGACCGGTCTCCGGGTGGACGTCGGCTCCCGACGTCTCCTGCTCGGCCGGGAAAAGCCCGTGTACGCGGTCGACTCGGTGGGCCTGGAGGTGTACGCAGGCGAGACGCTCGGACTGGTGGGGGAGAGCGGGTGCGGCAAGTCCACCCTGTCCCGCTGCATCGTCGGGATCAACACGGTGGCCGCAGGGACCGTCCGGGTGGCCGGGGAGGACGTGACGGCCATGACCGGCGACGCGTTGCGCCGGATCAGGTCCACGGTCCAGTACGTCTTCCAGGACCCGTACGCCTCCCTGAACCCCCGGCGGACGATCCGGCAGTCCCTCGGTGAGGCGCTCGCCCTGCGGGGGTTGGGCGGTGCGGAACTGGAGGCCGAGGCGCGGCTGTTGATGGAACGCGTCGGACTCCGGCCCGAGTACCTGGACCGGTATCCACGGGCGTTCTCCGGCGGACAACGACAGCGGGTCGGGATCGCCCGGGCCCTGGCTCGGCAGCCCCGGGTGATCATCCTGGACGAACCGGTGTCGGCGCTCGACATGTCGGTCCAGGCGCAGATCATCAACCTCCTCGAAGACCTCCAGCGCGATCTCGACATCGGCTACCTGTTCATCGCCCACGACCTCGCCGTGGTCCGGCACCTCAGCGATCGGGTGGCGGTGATGTACCTGGGCCGCATCGTGGAGACCGGAACCGTGGAGGAGGTCTACACCAGCCCGCAACATCCCTACACGGCAGCCCTGCTGTCGTCGTCACCCGAGCCGACCCTGGCCGCCCGGAGCAGACAGCGGATCATGCTCCGCGGTGACCTGCCGAGTCCGGCGAACCCGCCGTCGGGCTGCCGGTTCCGTACCCGGTGCCCGATCGGCCCGTTGGCCCGTCCGGACCGGACCGTGTGTCTCGACACCGATCCGGAGTTGCTGTCGATCCGGGGCGGGCAGTCCGCAGCCTGTCACTTCCCGGGTGAACTGGAACATCGTCCCCACGCCGCGTAGTCGCACGCACACACCGTTTTCGCAGCTGGCGAATCATGAATGTCGGGACCGGCGAGGTGTCGCCCGGTCCGTTGGACGGAACGGAACTGTTTCCCCGCCCGACCGAGTGTGATTGATTTTCCGCCACCGTTCGAAGGAGTTCCGATGTCGACTAAGTCACGCAGAATATTCGGCCGGGTGATAGCCGGCGCAATCGTCGTCGCACTGGCCGGCTGTACCAGTGCCGTTCAGCAGGACGGTGCGGATTCGTCCGGCGGCGAGCCCCAGCAGGGCGGGACCCTGGTGATCGCACAATCCGGTGACGCTCAGCCGGGGACGATCCTGTCGTCCGCCCTGGGGAACATGTTCATTCAGTACAGCGTCTTCGAGACCGTGACCCGGATCGATCCCGAGAACGGCGAGATCCGGGGCGTCCTGGCGGAGTCCTGGACACCGAACGCCGACATGACGGGCCTCGACATCAAGCTCCGCGAGGACGTCACCTTCCACTCCGGGCGCAAGATGACCAGCGCCGACGTGGTCTTCAGCTTCGAGCAGGTGAAGGATCCCGCGAACGCGGCCCGGACCCGCGCCATCGCCGATCACGTCACCAGCTTCGCGGCCGACGGCGACCACGGCCTCAAGCTCACCTTCGCCCGGCCGCTGCCGAACATCTTCGACCTCTTCGAGATCATGCCCGTCATCGACCGGGAGACCTTCGACGACTACGCCGCAGGCGAGACCGTCGTCGGCACCGGTCGCTTCACCTGGGTGTCCTGGACCCCGGACGCCAGCATCGTCCTGGAGAAGTACGCGGACCACTGGGACGCGGCAGGGACCCGGCTGGACCGGATCGAGAGCCTGGTGATCAAGGACCCGACCGCGCTGGCTGCCGCCCTGCGCAGCGGACGCGTCGTCGCGGCCAGCGGCCTGCCCTTCCTGGACTCCCGATCCCTGGCCGACGGTCAGGGCTACAGCCTGGTGCGAAGCGGCGGATCCTCGCTCGCCCTCGGCTTCGACGTGACGAGGGCGCCCTTCGAGAAGAAGGAACTCCGCCAGGCAGTGCACTACGCCATCGACCGCAACCGGATCTCCGAGCAGATCCACGGCGGCCTCGCCCAGGTCACCTCGCTGCCCTGGCGCGAGGGGACGGCGGGGTACGACGTCAAACAGGGCGAACACTACAACTTCGACCAGGAGAAGGCCCGGCAGCTCATCGCCGCGGCGGGTGCCCAGGGCACCGAGTTCGAGATGGTGGTGCCTGACATCCCGGAGAGCATCGCCATCTTCGAGATCGTCCAGAACAACCTGTCCCAGGTCGGCCTGACCGCGAAGTCCCGGATCATCAGTGTCGCCGACTACGACCAGCGAATGGGCGAGGCCAACATCGGCGCGCCCGCCATCCTGATGCGTAACGGGAACTCGTTCTCCCCGGCCTCGGCCCTGGCCACCCGGGCCGAACTGCGGGCGACGAACAACCTCTTCAAGTACGACACCACCGAGTACACCACCCTTGCCAATGCGGTGACGAACGCGGCGAACCCGGAGGAGAACGCCAAGGCGCTGACGGAGTTCAACGCCTACTTCCTGGAGCAGGCGATCGTGCCGACGCTCGTCAACAGGCCCGGACTGATGGCGCACTCCGACAGGGTCGGCGGAATCGTGCCCACCGCCCAGGGCTTCCTGGACGTCAGCAACGCGTACCTCACCACCAGCAGCTGATTGGACGTAGTGCGATGAATGAAAGCGTCATCCGGGTCGGGGTCATCGGTTGCGGGCTGATCTCCCAACGCATGCACCTCCCGATCCTGCGAGAGCTCGAAGGAGCGGAGATCGTCGCGGTCTGCGACATCTCCCGCGGCACCGCGGAGTCGGTCGCCCGGCACTACGGAGTGGACCGGGTCTACCAGGACTACCGTGACCTCCTCGCCGACACCGAGGTCGACGCGGTGGCCATCCTCGCCTACGACCACGGCGGCATCCTGATGGACGCCCTCCGGGCAGGCAAGCACGCCCTGGTCGAGAAGCCGCTGGCCTTCACCACCGACGAGGCCGAGGAGATCCTGGAGGTGGCGCGGCAGAGCGAGGCCGTGTCCATGATCGGGTACATGAAGCTGTTCGACCCGGCGGTGCAGCAGGCGACCGAGTGGATGCGGCAGGCCGGTGAGCCCCGCAGCGTACGGGTGCACGACTTCGGCGGACGCAAGGAGGCGCTGCACCGCCACGACATGAAGCAGCTCCGGGTCGACGACCTGTCCCCCGAGGACCTGGAGCGGGCCAGCAAGTTCAGCGGCGACGTCGAGGTGCGGATCGCCAAGGCGCTCGGATCCAGCCACGCCGGCTACGCCACGCTCTTCTCGAAGGTCCTGATGCTGGGCTGTCACGACCTGGGGGTGTTGCGGACCGTGGTCGGCAGGCCCGTCGGGGTCCGTTACGCCCAGCAGGTGAACGAGCGTCGGGCGCTGGCGGTCCTGGAGTTGGAGAACGGGGCCCCGTGCGTCTTCGAGGCGGGGGTCGGTATCCACCACGGGTACTGGGACGAGCACCTGACGGTCTACGCCGACGAGGAGGAGATGCGCCTGGAGTTCGGCAACCCGTTCTACCCCTACCAGCCCACCGAGCTGCAGTTGCGCCGCGGTGAGGCCGGGGTGCCCTCCACCAGTGTCTACCGGCACTCCTTCGACTTCGGGTTCCGGCGCGAGTGGCTCCACTTCCTGGAGTGCATCCGGGAGGGCAAGCGGCCGTCGACCGCGTTGGAGGACGGGGTCCAGGACATCCAACTCGCCATCGACATCGTCAAGGCGATGCCGGCCCGGCCGGCCTAGCCGCACCCGAGGGGAGACGCCATGGACAAGGTGCGTGTCGGCCTGGTCGGCCTCGGCTTCGGCGCCGAGTTCATCCCGATCTACCAGGAGCACCCCGACGCGGAACTCGTCGCGATCTGTCAACGCGACGGGTCCAGCCTCGCCGCGCTCGGTCGGGACTTCGGCATCGACAGACGGTACGGGGACTACGCCCGGATGCTCGCCGACCCGGATGTCGACGCCGTACACATCAACACGCCGATCCCGCTGCACGCCGAGCAGTCGATAGCGGCGCTGGAGGCGGGCAAGCACGTGGCCTGCACGGTGCCGATGGCGACGTCGGTCGAGGACTGCCGGCGGATCGTGGCTGCGGCCCGGGCCAACGACCGCCGGTACATGATGATGGAGACGGCCGTCTTCACCCGTGAGTTCCTCCACGTGCAGTCCCTGCTGCGCGACGGCTCACTCGGCCGGATCCAGTTCCTGCGGGGGGCCCACCAGCAGGACATGAGTGGGTGGCCCGGCTACTGGGAGGGGCTGCCGCCGATGCACTACGCGACGCACGCCGTCGGCCCTCTGCTGGCGTTGGCCGGATCCGCCGCCGAGTCCGTGGTCTGCTTCGGGTCGGGCCGGATCGCCCCGGACCTCGTCGCCCGGTACGGCTCGCCGTTCGCCGTGGAGACCGCGCTGGTCCGGCTGGCCGACTCGACGCTCGCCGCCGAGGTGACCAGGTCGCTGTTCGAGACCGCACGGCAGTACGTGGAGAGCTTCTCCGTGTACGCCGATCGGCGGTCGTTCGAGTGGGAGCAGACCGAGGGGGAGGGGCCGGTGATCTTCGAGGGTGAGATCGCCGACCGGATCACCGTCCCCGACTACGCCCATCTGTTGCCGCAGGAGGTGCGACGGTTCACCACGAAGGGTGTGTACGACGACGAGCACGCCCACCTGTCCTTCACCCAGGGTGGTGGACACGGCGGGTCGCATCCGCACCTGGTGCACGAGTTCCTGCGCTGCATCCTGGAGGAGCGTCCGGCCACCGTGGACGAGGTGACCGCCGCGAACTGGACCCTGGTGGGGCTCTGCGCCCACGAGTCGGCGATGACCGACGGCAGCCGGGTCCGCCTTCCCGAGTTCGCGGTGCCGTCGTGAGATCCGCCGGGGGCCGTGGCACCACCGGACCGTCGGTGGGATCCCGACGACCCGGGTAGGGGAACGGGGACAGGACACGGGCCTGTCGACCACGAGAGCTGTCATGCTCGGTGGTCGACAGGCCCGTCCGTGCTGCCGTCGTCGTCGCCGTCGGGGGCGCGGCCGCCTACCCGGTCGCCCCGCTCAGACCCGTACGCCCTCGGTGAACTCGGCCTTCACCAGGTCGACCAGGGCGGGGGTACGCAACAGCGCACCCGCGGTCATCGCCAGCATCAACGCCCCGTCCAACACCGCCCTGTCGCCGTGCTCACCGCCGACGAGTTCGGTGGCCCGGCGACTGTGCATCGTCAGCCCCGGGACGATCTCGATGGTGGGGTGGATCGACGGGACGACCTGACTGACGTTGCCCATGTCGGTGGAGCCGGGGTAGACCTCCTCGCGATGGGGTTCGGTGACCCGCCCGATCCGCCGGTAGGCGTCGTCGACGAGCTGCTCCAGCACCGGGTTCGGGGCGATCGAGAGGTACGGCGGGTCGAGGTGCGTGATCTCCGCCTCGGCCCCGGTGGCCAACGCCGCGCCCCGGGCACAGTTCTCCACCCGGGGCCGCAGGCTCTCCAACAGGACCCTCGGGTCCTCCGACCGTACCGAGACGTCGAGTACCGCACGTTCCGGGATGATGTTGTGCGCCTGACCGCCGTCGGTGACGATCGCGTGGATGCGGACGTCGGGGGTCACCTGTTGACGCAGCAGGGCGATCGCGTTCAGCGTGAGCACCGCGGCGTCCAGCGCGTTCACGCCCTCGTGCGGGCTCACCGCCGCGTGTGCGGCCCGGCCGGTGAAGGTGACCTGCATGCTCGCCCGGCTGAGGGTCCGCATGGCGGAGAGGTTCTCCCCCGAGGGGTGCAGCATCAACGCGGCGTCCACCCCCTCCAGCACCCCGGCGTCGATGATCGGTACCTTTCCGCCTCCGCCCTCCTCGGCGGGGCTGCCCACCACCAGCAGCGTCCCGCCGAGCCCGGCGGTGTCGAGCAGTTCCCTGGTGAGCAGGGCCGCGCCGAGACCGGCGGCTGCGATCACGTTGTGCCCGCATCCGTGTCCGATGTCGGGCAGCGCGTCGTACTCGCAGAACACCGCGACGCGCGGTCCGGGCCGGCCGGTGTCGAACCTGCCGAGGAAGGCGGTGGTGAGACCGGCGAGGGGCTTCTCGACGTGGAACCCGTGGTCGGTGAGGGTGGTGGTGAGCAGGGTACTGGCCCGCACCTCGTCGAACCGGGTCTCCGGATGTCGGTGGATGTCGTGGCTGACGGTGAGCAGGAGTTCGGTGAGTTCGTCGAGTCGGTCGCGGAGCAGTCGCTCGTCCTGGGGTGAGACGCCGGGCAGGTCATGGGCGGGGCTCTGGGACATGGCCCTCCTTCACGGGAGACGACGGGGGCATCCTCGGCCGCACCGCAGCCGCAGGGACAGTCGCATGGTCCGGTGACCGAGACGCCCCCCGTCCGGCGAACGCGCACGCAGCGGCGGCGACCCGGGGTCACCGCCGACCGTGGGACACCAGTGGGGTGTCGACGCCGACGTCGCCGAGGGCGCCCGCGCCACCGGGGTCGCCGAGGGGTACGTCACGGCCGGGCAGCGGCTCGTCGAAGAACCGCCGCGAGTCGGCCAGGTGGACCGCCAGGTCGGGGTCCTTCCTGGCCTTGCGGTCCACGACGATCGCCGAGACCGGGCACTCCACCTCGCAGGCGCCGCAGTCGATGCACTCGTTCGGGTTGATATAGCTCTTGCGGTCACCGACGTAGATGCAGTCGACCGGGCAGACGTCGATGCAGGACCGGTCCAGGACGTCGGTGCAGTCGTCGGCGATGACGTAGGTCATGGTGTTTCCCTTGCTGTCGTCGGCTGTCAGGTCTCGTCGGTCGAGTGGCCGGGAAAGAGGGTGAGGTCGGGGTCGAGGTCGACGGCGACGTGGTTGACGGCGAGCGCGACCTCACCGAATCCGACCGACATGAGCTTGATCTTGCCGTCGAAGTCGGCGACGTCGCCGGCGGCGTAGACGCGGGGCAGGTTGGTGTGCATCGTCCGGTCGACGGCGATCGACCGGCCGCGCAGCACCAGCCCCCAGTCCCGGAGCGGGCCGATGTCGGCGACGAATCCCAGCGCGGCGATCACGTGGTCGGCGGCGATGAACTCCTGCCTGCCGGAGGTGTGCCGCACCGTGACCTTGTCGAGGCGGCCTGTGGAGAGGTCGCCGTCGAGGGCCGTGACCTGGGACTCGGTGCGGACCGTCGTGGTCGGGGAGGCCCTGACCCTGGCGAGGGTCGCCGCGTGTCCGCGGAAGGCCGCCCGTCGGTGCACGAGGGTGACCGAGGCGGCGATCGGGGCGAGGGTGTCGGCCCAGTCCAGTGCGGAGTCCCCGCCGCCGACGACGACCACGTGCTGGTCGCGGTGCGCCTGCGGGTCGAGGACGAAGTAGGAGAGCCCGGTGCCGAGCCACTCGGCGCCGACCTCGATCGGGCGGGGGCGGGGGGTCCCGATCCCTGCGGTGATCACCACGGCGCCGGCCCGGATCACCGTGTCGTCGTCGAGGGCGACGACCGGCTGCCCGCCCTCGTGGGTGAGGGTCACCGCCTGGCGGTTCAGGAGGTACGTCGGCGCGAAGGCGTCGGCCTGCTCCTTGAGGGCCGCGACGAAGTCCCGGCCGCGAATGCCGGGCAACCCGGCGACGTCGCGGATCTGCTTCTCCGGGTAGAGGGCCGTGATCTGGCCGCCCACCTGGGGCAGGACGTCGACCACTGCTGTCGACAGGTCACGGAACCCGGCGTAGTAGGCGCCGTACAGTCCCGTCGGTCCGGCCCCGAGGATGACGACGTCCCTCGTCAACGTCTGTGCACGTGTCACGCCGACCTCCGATGGGTGTGCGGGTCGGTCCGGACTGTAGGAACAGATCCGGGGGTGGGGCTCGCCGCGTGGATCGCTGACCGGAATGCCCCTCGGCAGGATCAGCGTGTTCCGGTGGACGAACCACTCCTGTTGTTGGCCGCCGCATGCCGGTGGTCTGCTCGGACGACCCAACCCGAGCAATTGGGAGCATCCATGACCCAGACTGCGAAACCGGGGGCGGAGTCCGACGACACCGGCCCCGTGGCAGCCGATCAGCGGCGCAGGCAACCCGCCCGCAGACACCGTGCCGGCCGGCTGCCGGGGCGGCAGGACTGGTCGAGCTGGCCGCACTACCAGGCCGCCGCAGCCGGGTTCCGGGGGTACTGGTACCCCGTCTGCTTCTCCTCGCAGGTCGGAGAGAAGCCCCGCCAGGTGACGCTGTTGGGCGAGAAGCTCTTCCTGATCCGGGACCGGGGCACCGTCTACGGGATGAAGGACCGCTGCCCGCACCGGGGGGTCCCGCTGAGCTGCGGTGAGAAGGCCTTCCCCGGCACCGTCTCCTGCGTGTACCACGGTTGGACCTTCGACCTGAAGACCGGCGACCTCGTCGCGGCGCTCACCGACGGCCCGTCCTCGCCGATCTGCGGCAAGGTCCGCCAGCCCACGTACGAGGTCGCGGAGCGCATCGGCATGGTGTGGGTCTACGTCGGCGACGGGGAGGTGCCGCCCCCGATCGACGAGCAGCTCCCCGAGGAGCTGGTCGACAATCCCGGCATCGTCGGTCACCGGATCCAGCCGCGTACCGGCAACTGGCGGTTCGCCTGCGAGAACGGCTTCGACGAGGGGCACGCCAAGTACCTGCACCGCACCGCGTTGTGGCGGATGTTCAAGCCGATGCCGGCCTGGAACACGACGAGGATCGTGCAGCGGGGCCGATGGCTCTTCCGGGTCCAGGAGGACCAGTTCTGGGAGGGCGACTACCCAGGCGTCGGCACCTGGCCGAAGCTCGCCTGGTACCAGGCCCGTCCCGCGCAGGACACCGGCCGCCAGCACGTCGGCAACACCACCTCCCACCGCGAGGTGGACCCGGTCATCGCCGCCCAGGACTTCCCCGGCTTCGCTTCGGTGGCCATGCCCGGCATCCTGCGGATCGTCTACCCGAACCTCATCCACTACGAGTGGTACGTCCCGGTGGACGCCGACAACCACCTCTACGTCGGGGCGCTCGTCGAGTTCCGCAAGGGCCTCGCCACCCTCCCGTTCTACGCCAAGTACCTCGGTGCCGTCAGGTGGCTGTTCCACGGTCAGTTCTCCAGCCAGGACAAGTGGATGGTCGAGGTCACCGACGCGCCACCGGAGAGGCTCTACCGCCCCGACGAGTCGTTGCTGAGGTGGCGCAAGCTCGCCGAGGACGTCACCGAGGAGCGGGCCGAACGGCTCGCGGAGTCCGGACCGGCCCCCACGGGCCGGGACGACTGAGACGAGAGGAACGACGAGTGCCGGCGATCGCGCTCGGCGTGGGGGCGTCCCACTCCACGCTCATGAACACCCACTGGGACGAGGTGGTCCACACCGAAGGGGCCGGAGCCTTCCGCGACTCCCTGGACGAGGTGAACCGGCGACTCACCGAGATCCGACCGGACGTGGCGGTGATCGTGGGATCCAACCACTTCCGCGGCTTCTGGCTCGACCTGATCCCGTCGTTCACCCTGGGGGTCGGTGAGGTCGTCGCCTCCGGCGAGTCCGGCACGCCCCACGGCCCGCAGCGGACCGACCCGACCTTCGCCAGGGACGTCGCCGGGCACCTGGTCGAGTCCGGCGTGGACGTCGCCGTCTCGGCCCGCCTGCAGATCGACCACGGTCAGTCGCACGCCATCCAGTACCTCCTGAAGGGCATCGACGTCCCGGTCGTCCCGCTGGTGGTCAACGTGTTCGCCAACCCGCTGCCGACGCTGGCGCGCTGCGCCCACCTCGGATCGCGGTTGGCCGAGGCGATCGAGGCGACCGCCGCCGGTCGGACCGTCGTGGTGATCGCGTCCGGCGGCCTCTCCCACCGACTGCCGTGGCCCAGCGACTGGGCGGCACCACAGGGCGACGACGAGGAGTTCATGGTCGACGCGTGGCTCAACGGCCGGGGCGAGTGGGAGCGTTTCGACACACGCCGACGGGAGATCATCGTGGCGGCGCAGCCGTGCCTGTCCGAGGAGTTCGACCGCCGTTTCCTCGCCGACCTGGAAGCCGGACGGCTCGGGGACTACCTGCACCTGTCGACAGCAGAACTCGAACAGGCCGCCGGCAACGGCGGCCAGGAGCTGCGGACCTGGCTGGTGATGGCCGCCGCCCTCGGGTTCGCCCCCGGAACCGCCCTCTGCTACTCGCCGATGCCCGAGTGGCTCACCGGCATGGGCACCGCAGTCATCGAACCCGACCCGACGAGGAGGACCTGATGACGGTCACCGCAGGGCCGCTCACCTCACCGGCGGCCGGACCGATGCCGGAGAGCCGTTTCGTCCGGGCCGACGAGGTCACCTACCACTACCACGACCTCGGCAGCGGCCCGGACACCATCTTCCTGCACGGCGGTGGCCCCGGCTGCACCGGCTGGAGCGACTTCGGTCCGGTGGTGCCGTACTTCGCGCGGGACCGCCGGTGCGTCCTGCCGGACATCCTCCAGTACGGCAGGTCCGACAAGTGCCGCATCAGCGGCCCGATGTGGGACTTCCACACCACCAAGACTGTGGCGTTCATGGACGCCCTGGGGATCGAACGGGCCGACTTCGTCTGCAACTCCTGGGGCGGGTCGATCGCCCTGGCGCTCGCGGCCTACCACCCGGACCGGGTGCGTTCCCTCGTGGTCACCGGCTCGATGCCGGTGTTCTACGGGCCGTTGGCCCCACTGCCCGAACGCGGCCACCGGGGGCGTGCCGCCCGGGACGTCTACTACGGCGGTGAGGGTCCGACCCGGGAGAAGATGCGCGAGCTGATCACCCGCCTGGAGTGGTACGACGCCGACCGGTTGCCGGAGCGGACCGTCGACATGCGGTACGACCAGAGCCTCGACCCCGGTGAGCGGGAGCTGGCGGCGATGTCGGACTCCCCGCGTGGCGACTGGCAGGACCTCACGGAGCAACTCGGCCGTGTCCAGGCGCCGACGCTGTTCGTGTGGGGCCGTGAGGACGCCTTCCTCACCCCCGACTATCCGCTGATGCTGTCGAGGATGGTGCCACGCGGCAACCTGCACGTGATGGACCACGTCTCCCACCACCTCCAGGAGGAACGGCCCGGGGCCTACCACGCCGTCGTCGAGGGCTTCCTGCGTTCGGTGGACCACCCGTGACAGTCGGAGCACCCCTGCCCGTCGGACGGCTCCAGTCGACGAAGGAGGAGGAGAAGACATGACCGCATGGCGCGCGGTGCTCGCCCTGGCGGTGTTCGCAGGCGTCGGCTACGGCCTCGTCCAGGCGGCGCGCCGCAGCAACACCCAGGTGCACCGCATCAACCAGTGACCGACCCACGACCACCGGGAGACTTCCATGACGACAGCCCTCGCAGACACCATCTGGACCGAACTCGCCGGTGTCGACTTCGAGGTCACCACAGTCGACGCGGGTGGGGTTGCCACGCGCTCGCTGCAGGCCGGAGCCGGTGAACCGGTGATCCTCCTGCACGGGACCTCCGGCCACCTCGAAGCATTCGCGCGCAACGTCGCGGCACACGCCGAGCACTACCGGGTCCACGCCGTCGACATGCTCGGCCACGGCTACACCGGCAAGCCGGACCACCCGTACGAGATCCCGCGCTACCGGGACCACCTGCTGGCGTACCTCGACGCCCAGGGCATCGGGAAGGCGCACATCGTGGGCGAGTCGCTCGGCGGGTGGGTGGGTGCCCGTACCGCCATCGACGACCCCGACCGGGTCGCCTCGCTGCAACTGCTCTGCGCCGGTGGGACCGTCGCCAATCCGCAGGTGATGGAGCGGATCCGCGACAGCACCCGCAAGGCGGTCACCACCGACGACGTGGAGCTGACCCGGGCCCGGATGCGTCTGCTGATGGCCGACGACGCCGACGCCACCGAGGAACTCGTCGCCGTACGGCACCGGATCTACCACCAGCCGAGCTTCGTCGCCAACATCGAGAACCTGCTCTGTCTCCAGGACATGGAGACCCGACAGCGCAACATCCTGCGCCCCGACGACCTCGCCAGGATCACGGTGCCGACGCTCATCGTCTGGGGGCGCAACAACCCCTTCGGCGAGGTTCCGGAGGCCGACTCCATGCACCGCAACATCGCCGGCTCCGAGCTGACGATCCTCGACGAGTGCGGCCACTGGCCCCAGCACGAGCAGGCCGAGAAGTACAACCAGCTCAGCCTCGCCTTCCTCGACCGCCACCGGATCGGCTGATGTCGGCCACCATGCGGGCGGTCCGCGTACGCGACTGGGGCGCCGCCCCTGAGGTGGAGCACGTTCCGATGCCCCGGCGGGCCGAGGGCGAGACCCTGGTACGTGTCGACGCGGCCGCGGTCGGCCACCTCGACCGTACCGTCGCCGGGGGCGAGTTCAGGATGAAGCCCACCCTGCCGTACGTCGGTGGCGTCGAGGGCTGCGGCCGGGTGGTGGCCTCCGACGACCTGCCCGAGGGGACCCGGGTGATGCTGCGGGGTGCCGGCCTCGGGCTGGTCCGCGACGGGACCTGGGCGCAGTACGTCGTCGTGCCGACCACCAGCCTCTCCCCGCTGCCGGAGGGGATGTCGCCGGCGGTGGGGGCCACCTTCTTCCTGCCGTTGACGACGGCCGTCACCGCGCTGCGTACCGTCGGCAGGTTGGGATCCTGGAACGACGGGCCGGAGCCCACCGCGGCGCGGGACGAGGTGGTGCTCGTGGCGGGTGCCGCCGGTGCCGTGGGGTCGATGGTCGCCCAACTCGCCCTCCGCGACGGCGCCCGGGTGCTCGGCCTCGTCCTCGACCGGGAGCAGGCCCAGCGCCTCCCCGAGGGGGTCGAACCCCTGGTCGCCGCAGACGACGGGGAGCAGCTCTCCCGGCTGGCCGGGGAACGCCCGGTCACCCTGCTCGTCGACACCCTCGGCGGCGCAGGACTCGGCGAGCGGATGGGTTGGGTACGCGCCGGCGGTCGGGCCGTCGCCATCGGCTACGTCGCCGGGGAGACCGCCCCCCTCGACCTGCCCAACTGGCTGCTCCTCGACGTGGCGCTGCTGCCGGTGAACATGATCCGACGTAACCGGGAGGCGCGGGCGCTGGCCGAGCAGTGGGCACCCCTGCTGGTCTCCGGTCAGCTCGTCCTCGACGTGCAGGAGTTCGACTTCGCCGAGGCGGGTCGCGCGCTGGACCTGCTCGGAACGGGACAGCTGCGCGGCCGGGCCGTCCTGGTACCCCCCACGGACTGACACGGAAGACCCTGATGAGCGCTGACCTGACCCCGCCGCTGGCCCTGGCCGCAGAACGACTGCGCTACGCCAGCACCATGCACCGCACCTGCCCGCCCGTGCGGGACCTCGTCGGCACCGACATCGAGAACGCCTACGCCGTACAGCGGCACGTGGTGGACCTGCAGGAGATCAGCGGCGCCCACGTGGTGGGCCGCAAGCTCGGGTTGATGGCCCGTACGGTCCAGCGCCAACTCGGTGTGCACCAGCCGACGATCGGCACGCTGATGAACACCATGCAGGTCCCGGACGGCGCCGTGGTCCCGGTCCGGCGGCTGTTGCAGCCGCTGATCGAGGCCGAGGTGGTGTTCCGGCTCGGCGCGGACCTCGACCGGCCGGAGGTCGACGCCGACACCGCTCGCGGTGCCGTCGCCGAGGTCCTGGCCGCGCTGGAGGTGGTGGACAGCCGGATCGAGGGCTGGGACATCAGCGCTGTCGACACGATCGCCGACAACGCCTCCGCCGGCCTGTTCGTGCTGGCCGCCAAGGGGTGCCCGCTGGGCGACCGGGACCTGCGTGACCTGCGGATGGAGTTGCGCCGCAACGGCACCGTCGTGTCGACCGGCTCCGGGGGCGAGAACTTCTACGGCGACCCGATCCGGGGTCTGACGTGGCTCGCCGGTGAGGCGTACCGGCGGGGTGCTCCGCTGCGGGCCGGGCAGGTGGTCCTCGCCGGTGCCCTCGGACCGATGGTGCAGATCGACGAGGGCGACTCCTTCAGTGCCGTCATCGGTGACCTGCCGGAGGTGTCAGTGCACTTCCGGTCCAGCCTGGCCGCTCGTGAGGCGAGTGTGCCGACATGACCGGGACCGGGCGGAGCGACGAACGCCTGGTCGCTGCCGTCCTCGCCCAGGTGGAGCGCGATCACCTCCTGGAGGCGGTGTGCGGCCTGGTCGACCGACCGAGCCCCACCGGGGGTGAGCGTCCGGTCGCCGAGTGGATCGTCGGTCACCTCGCCGCCGCGGGCGTGGACGGCACCCTCCAGGTGATCGACCAGGCCCAGGCCAACGCGGTCGGGGTGCTGGCCGGGCCGGACGACGCCGAGTCGGTGCTGCTCTACGCGCCGTTGGACACCTACACCACCGGCGATCCGGCCCTCGACGTGCCGTTCGCCGGTCCCCAGATGCGCGAGGACATGCTGCCGCGCGCCACCGTCTACGGCGACCTGGTCGTCGGACTGGGGGCCGGGAACCCGAAGGGCCACGCCGCCTGCGTCCTCGTCGCCGTGGAGGCGATGGCCCGGGCCGGCGTCGACCTCCCGGTCGACGTGGTGGCGGCCTTCGGCGCGGGCGGGATGCCCAGCTTCGCCGTCGACGGGGTGGGTGTCGCGGGCCGGACGAACACCGGACACGGGGTCGGCGCGAGCTTCCTCCTCGGGCAGGGGTTCACCACCGATCACGCGGTCGTCGCCAAACCCGGCTGGACCGTCTCGCACGAGGAGGTCGGCCTCGTCTGGGTGGACGTCGAGGTGCCGGGGGAGCACACCTACGTGGGAAGCCGCCACCGGATGCCCTACCGGAACGCGGCCCGTGCGGCGGCCCGGGTGATCGAGGTGCTGGAGACCTGGTGCGAGGAGTACGCCGCGCGACACGAGGTCGGCACGATGCGCCCGCAGGGGGTCGTGTCGTCGGTCCACGGTGGCTTCGAGAGGCTCGCCGCGTCGACGAGCGCACTGGTCCGGGTGCGGCTCGACCTGCGGATGACGCCCGAGCAGACAGCGTCGTCAGTGGTCCGTGAGGTGCGGACTGCGCTGGCCCCGGTCGCCGCCGAACTCGGTGCACCGCTGGTGGTACGCCAGGTCGCGTCAGTGCCGGCCACCCGGACCGACCCCACGGCCCCGGTCGTCCGGTCCGCCGTCGCGGCATGGGAGTCGGTCGCGGGTCGGCCGCACGAACTCGTGACGGCGAACAGCGGCGCCACCGACGCGAACATGATCCGGATGAGGGGCGTCCCGACCGCCAGGGTCGGCATGCCGAAGATCGCCGAGGGTCCGCACGAGGAACGTGTCGACTTCACCCTGGGCATGAACGCGGTGGATCTCAGGGAGGCAAAACGCCTGGTCGAGGTGCTGGTGCGTACTGTAGCGGGCATCGGGGGCCACGGCGTCGGACAACGGTGAGGAACCCGGACACAGGGAGGTTGTAGTGAGCGACGATGGCGAACGACTCACAGGCGCGCGCGTACGGTGAAGGTCTGGGACAGGGCGCCAACAGCGTCCTGGGCAAGGCTCGGCTGATCCTGGAGTCGTTCCAGCACGACGACGTGGAGCTGTCGTTGTCCGAGTTGTCCCGTCGTACCGGCATCTCCAAGGCGTCAGTGCACCGGTTGGCCCAGGAACTGGTCGACTGGGGAATGCTGGAGCGCTCCGGCTTCGAGTACCGACTCGGCATGCGGGCCTTCGAACTCGGCTCCCGGGTGCCCCGGTTCCGGGTGCTCCGCGACGCCGCCCGCCCGTTCATGGAGCGGTTGCACTTCGCCACCAAGGAGGCGGTGCACCTGGCCGTGATGGACGGGCTGGAGGTCCTCTTCCTGGAGAAGGTGGCGGCGGCGCAGTCCGCCAAGCCCTCCCGGATCGCCGGCCGGATGCCCCTGCACGCAGCCTCGACCGGCAAGGTGATGCTCGCGTACTCGCCGACGTCGGTGCTGGAGGAGGTGGTCAGCCGCGACCTGGACCGCCTCACCCCGCACACCACCGTCGCGCCGGGGCTGCTGGTCGAACAGATCCGCCGGATCCGCGCCAACGGGTGGGGCGTGGAGCACGAGGAGATCATCGCCGGCTACTGCTCGGTGGCGGTGCCGCTGTTCACCGGCAACGGCCTGCTGCTGGGGGCGCTGTCGGTCACGGCACCGACCTACCGGGCGGACGTCGCCAAGCTCGCCACCGCCCTGACCGAGGTCAGCCGCCGGATGTCCTCGGCCAACCTGATCAACTGATCACCGGCCGGTGAACCGGGGCTCCCGCTTGTCGAGGAACGCCTGGAGTCCTTCGGCGGCGTCGGCCAGGTCGAGGTTGGCGCGAACACACGCACCCTCGTGGGCGAGGGCGTCCGGCAGCGGCAAGTCCATGCCCCCGACGACGGCCCGCTTGATCAGACCCAGCGTCGCCGTGGGCAACGCCGCGAGGCGCGTCGCCTCGGCGGCCACCACCGCGTCGAAGTCCTCCCCGGCCACGATGTCGACGAGGCCCTCGGCCAGAGCCTCGTCGGCGGTGAGCCGGGTGCCGTCCATCATTAGCCGCTTCGCGCGGTGCGCGCCGACGAGCCGGGGCAGACGCTGCGAGCCGCCCGCCCCCGGAAAGATCCCCAGGCGGGACTCCGGGAACCCGAACGTCGCCCGCGCGTGCAGGATGCGCAGGTCGCAGGCGAGCGACAGCTCCGCGCCCCCGCCCAGGGCGTGCCCGTTCATCGCGGCGACCACCGGCTTCGGTGCCAGTTCGAGTAGCCGCTGCACCTCGACCCAGCGGCGCATCGCCGTGTAGACGTCGGGGTCGAGCCGTCGCATCACGCGGATGTCGGCGCCACCGACGAACACCCGCCCCTTGCCCCGGATGACCAGACACCTGACGTCGACGTCCTCGGTGAGGCTGGGCAGGGCCTCGATCAGTCGCGTGATGAGCGGGGGGTCGATGGTGTTCACCGGGCCGTGGTCGAGCACGATCGTCGCCACCGCACCCTCCCGCTCGATCCGGAAGCCCCGGGTCGCCGGATCCTCGGTCGTCATACCAGCACTCCTCGCTCACGGAGATCCGTGATCTCCTGGGTGGTCAGTCCGAGCATCTCGCCGAGCAGTTCCTCGGTGTGCTCGCCCAGCAGAGGAGCCGGACGGTCCAGCCGGGGTGGGGTGTCGGTCAGGTGGTGCAGGACGCCCTCGACCCGTACCTCCCCGACGAGCGGGTGGCCGAGGGTCGGGTAGAAGCCGCGTGCCCGCAGCTGTGGATCGCCCTCGACGAGGTCACGACCGTCGCGCACCGGGTACGCCGGGATCCCGTACCCCTGGAGGTGGGCGGCGGCCCGGTCGGGGTCGGTGGCAGCCGCGTACTCTTCGAGCCCGCGTACCGGGTCGGTGCCCTCGACGGCCTCCGCCAACCGTTCGGGGTTCACCCGGCCGACCGAGAGCCACCTGTCGTCGCCGGGCGCACGGAGCACGAACGGGCCGACCCGGTCGTCGTCGGCGGCGGGGACGGTGGTGTCGAGCACGGCGGTGCCCAGGTGCGCCGCCATGGCCTCCAGTTGGGAGAGGTCGACGTGTCCGCCTCCGCCGCGCAGCACCCGGTCGAGGACGGCGACGACGGCGGCGTTCGCGGCCACCATGTCGCCGAGCCCGAAGGTCAGGCCCTGGGGGATCCCGTCGTCGCCACCTGTCGCGTGGGTCAGCCCCGACCAGGCGGCCAGGGTGTCGGCGAAGGTGACGGCCGAACGCCACGGACCGGTGGCCCCGACACCCGACATGGAGACCAACACCGCGTCGGGGTTGATCCGGCGCAGCTGCTCGAAGTCCAGACCCCACTTGGCGAGGGTGCCGGGGGAGAAGTTCTCCACCACCACGTCGACCTCGGCGGCGAGGCGGCGCAGCAGGTGCGGTCCCTGCGCCGACCGGAGGTTGAGGGCCAGGCTGCGCTTGCCACGGTTGAAGTTGATGAAGTAGCCGCTCTCCTCGGGGCCGGCGTCGGCCCGCAGTCGCATCGACGGGGCGAACCGGGTCGGGTCCTGCCGGTGCGCCGACTCGACCTTGACGATGTCCGCGCCGTGGTCACCGAGGATCCTCGTGACGTAGGGGCCGGCGAGCACCCAGGTCAGGTCGAGGACCCGCAGCCCGGCGAGCGCACCACCGTGGGCGTGCCGCATCCGCGACGGCAGCGCGGCCGGTGCGTCGGCGGCGTGCCACCGCGCCCCGGTGCCGACCGGTGTGGGTGCGGCGAGGCGGACCGGCCGTGGCCGACCGGGGGACTCGTGGGGGAAACCCGTGTCCAGCAGGGTTCCCTGCGGGGTGCTGACCTGGAGGAAGAAGTCCCGGGCCCGCAGCTGGGGGTTGGTGACCAGGTCGGTCGGCCCGGCGACCTCCGCCCACGGCAGCGCCCGACGGCGGGCGTCCACGGCGATCTCCCCGGTGGTACGCCGCCGGGTCCACGCCGTGACGACCTCGTCGACGTGTACGCGGTGCCGCCAGCGGTGCACCGGGTCCCGCCACACGTCGCCGGTGAGGTCGGCGGCCTCGCCGGTCTCGTCCATCCACGCCAGCAGGTCCTTCCACATCCGATCGGGACCGGAGTAGCCGCCGGCGACGAAGCCGTCCGCGGTGGGGAAGACCCGATGTGCGACGTGGCCGTAGACGCCCCCGGTGCGACCCGGGACGGTGCCGGCGTGGATCCAGGCGATGGCACCGGTCTCCAGGGTGGCGGCGACCGCCTCCTGCACCGACACCTCGGCCAGCTGGCCCCGTCCCGTCCGACGGCGGGCGACGACGGCCAGGAGTGCCGCGACGGCGGCGTGGGTGCCGGCGAGCTGGGTGGCCTGGCCCTGCGGCGGCGGTACGGGTGCCTCGCCCGGTCGGCCACCCAGCCAGGTCATGCCTCCGGAGGCGGCCGCGACGCCGTCGTCGGTGCGCCAGCCGCTGCGCGGCCCGGTGAGTCCGAAGGGCGTGACGACGACGTGGGCGGCACCGGCCCACCCCTGCGGGTCGGTCGGGCGCAGGTCGAGGGTACGCAGCTCGTCGACCGCCCCTGACTCGATCACGACGTCGGCGTCGACCACCAGGCCGCCCACCACCCTGTCGAGTTCGCCCTCGGGGACCGTGAGGGTCCGGGTGCCCGCGTACCAGTGCACCGCCTCCTGCGGGGTGGGCGGCGCGGCGGTGTCCGCCCGGACCCGGATGACGTCGGCTCCCAGGCCGACGAGCAACCGGACCGCGTTCGCGGCGAGACCGTCGGTGAGGTCGAGGACGCGGAGCAGCGGTGCAGGGGTCATGACATCTCCGTCGTGTCGGGAACAGTCGACTCGGCGTCCCACGCGTGGTGTGGAACGCCGCGTCGACGCAGCGCGGCGCGGTCCAGCTTCTGGGTGCCGGTGTACGGGAGGGCGGCCTCGACGGCGAGGTAGCGGGGGCGTACCGCCCGGGGCAACGCGGCACGGCAGTGCGACCACAGCTCCTCGGCGGTGACCCGGCTGCCGTCGCGGGTCACCACCAGGGCGAGGACCTCGTCCTCGGTGAGCGCGGAAGGCACGGCGACGGCTGCGGCACCGGCGACGGCCGGATGGGCGAGCAGCGCCTCCTCGACGTGGTGTGGGTCGATGTTGACGCCACGCCGCCGGATCACGTCGCCGAGTCGCCCCTCGACCGTCAACCAGCCGTCCACCAGCCGACCACGGTCCCGGGTCCGGAACCACGGGCCGTCCCAGGCCGCGCGGGTCGCCTCGGCGTCTCCGACGTACCGCAGGAACCCGAACTCCGGCCTGCGGGGCCGGACCCGGATCTCGCCGGCCTCACCGTCGGCGACCTCCCGACCGGACTCGTCGACGATCCTCACCTCGTGGTCGGCGAGGATCCGCCCGGCTGCCCCCGGCCGCAGGTCGTCCATCGGGGTGGCGGCCACGTCGCCGAGTTCGGTGCAGGCGTACGCCTGTCGCAGGACGACACCGAACCGCTGCCGGAAGTCGTGGACGAGCCGGGCCGGTGCCGGCCCGCCGTACGCCTTGGTGAGCAGGTGTTCCCGGTCCCCGCCGGTCGGCGGCTGCGCGAGCAGCATCATGCACACCGCGCCCATGAAGTTGAACGCGGTCACCTGTTCGCGTCGGACCAGGTCGAGGAAGCCGGAGGCGGAGAAGCGCGGCGCCATCACCACACGTGCGTCGCTGATGATCGCGGGCAGCAGACTGGCGTGCCGGGCGTTGATGTGCTGCCACGGGAAGAAGTTCAGCAGTACGTCGTCACGCCCGTAGTCCATCGCCCGGGCGACCCTGCGCGCCTGCCCGGCGGGGGCCCCCACCGGTAGGAGTGCGGCCTTCGCCCGGCCCGTGGTGCCCGAGGTGCTCATGATCAGCGCCGGTGCCGTGGGTGACAACTCGGCCGGACCGACCGAGTGCGCCTCCGGATGCTCGTCGAGCAGGGTCCGGTCGGCTCCGTCGAGCAGGTGCAGCGGACGCCCCACGCGCCGGGCCAGCTGCGCCGGAAGGGGGCCCTGCGCCCGGTGGGCCGACGCCACGACGACGCGGGCGCCGGTGGTGGCCACCAGGTGGTGAGCCCAGCGCTCGGGGTGGTCGTGGCCGAGGGGCAACTCGACGGCACCGAGCGCGGACACGGCCGCGGTGAGCGCCACCGCGTCCAGGCCGGCATCGACGCAGGTGACGACGACGTCTCCGCGCCCGACGGTCTCGGACAGGCCGACGGCCCACGCGGCGGCCCGACGCCTCAACTGCTCGGCGGTCCAGGCCCCGGCCCCCGACACCCGGAGGACCTCGGCCTCCGGCAGACGGCCGGCGCGGTGCCACACGGCCTGGGCGAAGGTGGTCGGCTCGTCGGTCATGTCCTGCCCCGCCGCTGCCCCGACAGCTTCTTCCTGCTGGTGAGTGGCCCGTTCATGGCACCACCATCGTCGGCCGACCGGCGTTTCACGAGCGGGCTGTTCTGTTCACCGGAACCGAGCGGCGGTAACGGTCGTCAATTGGCCGAGCCACCGAAGACCCCGCGTACCCAGGTGGCCGAGGCGACGGCGCTCTGGTACGGGTCGGGGATGTCGGGTGCATCGACCTCGACCATCAGCCACCCGTCGAAGTCCGCCCCGAGTCCGTCGAGGAACCCGGTCAACGGCAGTTCGCCACGACCCGGCTCGACCCAGAGACCGGCCCGTACCGTCGCCCGGTAGTCCCGGTCTGCCGCCCGGCTTCGCGTCGCGACGCTGAGCCGGCAGTCCTTCAGGTGCACGAGGGGGATGCGACGGGCGTACTCCTCGACCATGTCGGCGACGGCGACTCCGGCCCAGGCGAGGTGACCGGTGTCGGGCAGGAAGCCCAACCGGTCGGGTGCGACGGCGTCGAGGACCGTCCGCGCTTCGCCCTCGGTCTCGATCCAGGTACCGACGTGCGGGTGCAGAGCGGGACGGACACCCTCGGCGACCATGGTGTCGGCGATCCGGTCGACGAGTTCGGTGAGCGCGGCGAGCCGCTCCGGCGACGCGTCGTGGCCCTGGGCGGGGCGGGCGAGCCGGGACGGACTGACACCCATGCTCAGACCCAGACCGATGTCGGTGAGGCCCAGCTCGGCGTGGGAACCGGCGACCTGCGCCGCCAGCTCCAGCACCGCCTGCTCACGGCCGTCCCCGCCGTCGGAACGGCAGACGAGGTAGCCGGGCGCGAGGGAGAGACCGAGATCGTCGACGAGTCGGCGATACTCCGGCACGGTCCACCCCGCCGGTACGTCCGCCATGACGCTGTCGAACCCCGCCCGTTTCACAGCCGACAGCAGTTCCGGTTTCTCCGGGCTCCTGGCCGGATCGAGCCAGCCGTCCTCGGTGGCCATCCACTGGATCGGATTCAGCGCGATGCGAGCCCGGGGGAGGTGGCGCTCAGACATGGGATCCTTCCGGCTGGAGGACCGCATCGTAGGTAGCCACCAGAGCCGTCACCCAGTGACCCGGTCCATCAGGCGGACCGGCGCGGCGGCTCGTCTGTTCCTTCGCGCGGATGGACGACACCTACTTGTCCGGCCGTCACGGTGAGCACTACCGTCCTCACCGGATGTACCGTCAGTCTGTCCGCTTCGATGGAGGTCACGGTGAAGCTGACAATGCTCCACAAGGACGGCGGGTCCGGGGGAAACGGATGCCCGGCGGTCCATCTGGGTGAGAGCGGCGACCTGGTCGTCCAAGGGGCCTTGGTCGACCGTGACACCTTCGGCGAGTTGGAGAACGTTCTTCCGGGCGAGGGTGCGGTGCGGATCTCCGCAGAGGTGGTGATCGGTGCGATCGAGCGTTACCGCGAGTTCGGGCAGCGGTGAACGAGGGTTGACCAGATCGTTCACGTCCCTGGACGACGACGGGTTCAACCGGCTGTTCCGGGACTTCCGTTACACGGCGTACCGGTTGGAGACGCTCCAGCGGTACGACGTGTCGTACGAGCAGGACGAGTTCGCCCGGTTCCTCGCGGGTGAGACCCGTGGGGAGTTTCCCGGGATCGCGGCGTGGTGCGACACCGTGCGGGCTGCGGTGTCGGTGGGCAAGCGGATGCACCGGGTCCATGTGGTCACCGAGCCACTGTCCGACTACGTCCGATTCGAGTGCGGCTGGGCGTACGAGCACACGGTCGAGGCGGGTGAGGACGTCCGCCTGATCGTGCTGACCGGTCGTGACTGGCCGGCCGATCTGCCGCACCACGACTACTGGTTGTTCGACTCCTCCCAGCTGGTGGCGATGCACTACGACGAGGAGGGGCGGTTCGTCTCCGGTGAGGTGACCACCGACCCGGAGAAGATCGTGCAGGCCAACCGGTGGCGGGACGCCGCCGTCTCGGTGTCGATCCCCTACCGGCGGTACGCGGACCTGCCCCGCCCCAGCTCTCCGTAGCTTCACAGGTCATCGTCGTCGAGGAGGCAACCGTGCACCCGGCGCACAACGAGTCGTCAGGCGACGCCGATGCGGTCGTGCAGGCCGGGACGGTGTACGGCGGAGACGACCGGCGCCCCGGTCATCCGCGACACGGGGGGAGGGAGGTCTCGGTCGCCCGACGGCTCGGCCACCTGCGTGCTGCCACAGGCGGTCAGCGTGGTCAGGGCCACCACTGCGGCACCTAGGCGGACAACTGGACCCATGTCGTCTTCAACGATCCGTGCTCTTCAGCCGTGAGGAACTGGATCGATGACGGCCCTGGGGTGCTCATCGTGTCTGATCACCGTCCTGGGAGTCGCGCTGATGCATGAGGATCAGGTAGTCGGCGAAGGGGCCCAGCCCGACAGCGTGGCGTCGCTCGTCAAGGTGATCGGGATCCTCGATCGGCTGCGGACCCAGCGGCCCCCTGCCGTCCGGCCCGTACCAGAACTGCGTTCCGTACAACTGCGGTCTGCCCTCGCCCCGACGTACCCGATCCGTCAGATAGGCCAGGTGGGACGGCTGCGCCTCGCCCTCCCGCACCGCCTGCTCAAGCAGACTCAGGCAACGGCGCTGGAACTCCGGGTCGGAGTGCTGCGCGATCAACCATGCCCCGGTCGCGGCATCCGGACCTACCTCACTACGACGAGGCCATCCGTACGCGTCGAGGACCCTGCCGAGCCACGCCGTGTTGTCGGCGTCGACCTCCCCCACCCGGGTCCAGCACTCCTCAGATGGTTCCCGGCCCGTGGCCTCGGACCGTACCCGCTGGTCACGATCCATCCGTTGCATCAGCTCTGCGGCAAGCTCGTCGACGTCCATTCCTCAGAACCTCCACCCGCCAGACGCGGCCCGACACGTCGGGGACTCGTACGGGAGGGCGGTGCGGGGACGTCACGTACGTCCCCGCACCGCCCGAGCGGTCTCGTCGTCGTCAGCCGTTGTCGATCAGGCCGGCGATCTCGTTGTAGATGAGGTGGGCCTTCGCGCCCTGGTTGGAGGGGCAGCCGCCGAGGTGGTGCAGGGCGATCACCCGGTGGCTGCTGTTCAGCACCGGCGAGCCCGAGTTGCCGCCGGAGGTGTCACAGCTGTAGCTGATGTTCCAGGTGTTGTAGTTGGCGTTCCGGACGGTGCACCGGGGGCCGTTCTGGGCGTCCTCGAAGATGGACAGTCGTTTCGGGCTGCCGTCGCCGTGGCCGGGGATGTACATCTGGGTGCCGTTGCTGGTGGCGGTCGTCGCCAGGTAGAGGGTGCCGAAGCCCTGGATGGCGGCGAAGTTGTTTACCGAGAAGAGGGCGTAGTCCAACTGGTTGGAGCCGCCGGAGCTGACCCGGTAGAGGGTCGCGCCGCTGACCTTGGTGCCGGGGCCGGGGTTCGCCCCGCCGCAGGTGCTGCACTGGTAGTTGAACTGCATCTCGCTGCCGCTGACCGCGGCCTGGGTGGAGAAGCAGTGCTTGTTGGTCAACATCCGGTTGGTGTTGCCGACCCGCCAGGTGGTGCACATGCCGCCGCCGCTGATCAGCAGGCGGGCGACGGCGTTCCCGCGGGCGTACTCGGTGGGGTGGCTGGTCTGGTAGCAGACCGCGTCGCGGCGGGCGTCGGTGCTGCACACGGACTGTGTGGAGAGGTTGTGCTGCGCGATCTCGGTGCGGTCGTAGCCGCGCCAGAACCGGTCGATGGTCGCGACGCTGCCCCGGGTGGTGCGGTCGCCGTGCAGGGTCACCACTGCGGTGTCGCCCTCCACCGACATGGCCCAGAAGCCCGCCTGGCCGTCGGTGGTGTAGTCCGAGCCGGTGGCCCGGTTCAGGTGCCTGTCGTACCGGTGGCTCTCCCGGCCGTCGGGGCCGGCGACGGTGACGTACTCGCCGGGTGCCAGGCGCAGCGAGCTGAAGTGCACCTTGACGTACGTCGCGCCGGGGTGCCGGATGATCTGGGTCCGGCCGTCGCGGGCGTACGACAGCGAGCCGTCGACGGTGCGCAGCTCCCCGACGGTCGTGACGCCCTCGGCGGAGAACTGGTCCGACTCGGGTGCCCGGTCGGACTGTGGTGCGAGGGGCTGGGACGAGTACGCCTCGGCGGGTGCCGTCAGCAGGCTCAGTCCGAGGGTGCAGGTACCGAGTACCACCCCCACCGATCGCAGGCGTCGCAGGGCACGTCTCATCGTCGCTCCTCCCGGGGAACCGGAACCTTAACGAGTCCTAGGTCTTCATACACGAACCGAATCGAAACATGCAAGATCCTCGATATGTTTGGTCGATGTGGAACCGTCGGCCGTGCGCCCACCCGCACGGCCGACGGTCAGGATCGTTCACCCCGAGGTGCAGGACCTGATCTGCGGACGGGCTGTGGAGTTGCCGTTCGTCATCGTGGTGAAGCCGAAGGTGTTGCCGCTGCCGTCGGAACGCATCGTCATCACGTTCCCGCTGCTGTCCCAGGTGGGGCTGCCGCTCCAGGTGGCGGAGATCTTCTGCGGTGGGGTGATGGCGACGACCACCGACCAGGTGGTGGCCCCGCTGACCGTCACCGAGGTGTTGTAGCGGTCTCCCCAGGACTGGCCGGGCGTCATCGTGGCGGTGCACTGACCACCGGTGGGCGGGGGAGTGGTCGGGTTCCCGGTGGGCGGCGGGGTCGTGGGGTTCGGGCCGGTGCCGCTGTTCAGTGCGGTGAGGACGGCGTCGTACGCGGGTTTCTTCTGGCCGCTGCCGTTGAACAGCAACGGGCTCTCACCGGAGCGCCAGGAGTCGGAGTCGCGGATGCCCCAGACGGTGATGCCCTTGCAGCGTGCGACGGCGAGACAGTCGTTGACCACGTTGCGGTACGCGTCGGTCGGCGCGTTGCGGATGTCCAGCTCGGTGATGTGCACGTCGACGCCGAGTGCGGCGAAGCTGGACAGCGTGGTGCGGTAGTTGCTCGGGTAGTTCGAGCCACCGGTGAAGTGCGACTGGAGGCCGACGCAGTCGATGGGGACGCCCCGGTTCTTGAAGTCCTGGACCATGCGGTAGACGGCCTGGGTCTTGGCGTCGTTCCAGTTGTCGGTGTTGTAGTCGTTGTAGCAGAGCTGGGCGTTCGGGTCGGCCTGGCGGGCGGCGCGGAAGGCCGCCTCGATCCAGTCGTTGCCGGTGCGCTGGAGGTTCGAGTCGCGGCGGGCACCGCTCGAACCGTCCTGGAACGCCTCGTTGACGACGTCCCACCAGGCGATCTGACCGCGGAAGTGGGTGGCGACCTGGGTGACGTGGTTGAGCATCGCGTTGCGTAGCGCGGTGCCGGACATGTTCTGCATCCAGCCGGGCTGCTGCGAGTGCCAGGCCAGGGTGTGGCCCCGGACCTGCATGCCCCGAGCGCGGGCGTGCTGGACGATACGGTCGGCGTTGCCGTAGGTGAACTGTCCCTGCTGTGGCTGAAGCGCGTCGATCTTCATCTCGTTCTCGGCGGTGACCTGGTTGAACTCGCGGTTCAGGATGGTCGTGTACGCCGAGTCGTTCAGTCTGCCGGCCGCCACGGCGGTGCCGAAGTACCGGCCTCGCTCGGCTGCGGAGGCGCCCAGGGTGCTCGCGGCGCTGGCGTCACCGGGCAGGACGACGGCACCTGCCATCGCCAGCATGCCCACGGCGGAGAGGACGAGTGCTACGCGCAGTCGTCGTGAACCGGTGGGCGGTCGGGGAGAACCTTTCATTGACGCTCCTTCCGGGTCCGGTGTCGGTGAACCGGGCAGCACAGATCCGGACCTACGGTGCGATAGGGGTGATGCCCTGGAGCCCCATCGAGGGGGCGGCATCGGCCTTGGCTGCCGAAGTATTTCAGGAAGGTTTCATGAACGTCAATGTATTTCGCAGGTGTTCTCGCAACTTTCGGGCCATCGATGAAAGGGTGGTGTCGGGTGTGCGCAGGTCGCAGCCGCTGGTAGGTCGTCGGGGTGGAGGTGCAGAGCGGGATCGCATCCTCCGTGGGAGGGGTGTGACTCAATTCGGCTCGGGTTGCTCCCGCTACTTCCTCGAAACTTTCGAGGATCGGAGGCCGGGCGTCTACCGCCTGCGACGGCGACCTTGACGGATAATCAGCCGATGACCAATCCTGACCTCGATCCGGACGTCTATCCGCCCCTCGACCCCCGGGAGCCCGTGCCGGACACCGCCGAGGAGCTACTTCCGGGGACGCCCGACAGTCTCCCGGACGCACCGGTGGAGCCGATGCCCGACGACGGGGAGCCCGGAGGCGTACCCGAACCGGCGTGACGGTCCCCGACGGTCCGCCCTGCGGGCCTCACCCCTGCTCGCCGGGGCGTTCGTGCGGTACGGGCCGGGAACAGGAACGGACCCCGCGTCGCACCCGGTCGGTCCGACGCGGGGTCCGCCGTTCCCGCCGGTGACAGGTGCCGACGTACGCGCCGCCGTACGCCGGCCGGTCGACCCGTGCGGCCACCAGGATGCCGTGTGGGTCGGTCGACCCGTCAGGCCGAGCGGGAAGCCGTGGGCCTGTCAGGCCCCCGGGAAGCCGTGCCGGGAGCGCAGCAGCGGGGCGACCTCGGTGGCGAACCGTTCCATCTCGGCGAAGTGCGGCTGGAACTGGAACAGGAAGGTGTCGACGCCGGCGTCGACGAACCCGCTGATCCGGTCGGCGATCTGGGCATAGCTGCCGACCAGGCCGGAGAGGGTCCCGCCGTTCGTGCCGACACTCGCCACCCCGACGGCGTTGCGGCCCATCACCCGGGCGGGGTCCGCCCCCTCGATCGGCTTGCGCTGTTCCCGGGTCAACTGCCACAACCTGTCGAACTCCTCGGTCGCCTCCCGTTCGGTGGGGCGGGCGATCAGGAAGCTGGTCAGGCCGAACCGCAGGGGTGCCTGCCCGGCCCGGGGCCGGGACCGCAGGTCGGCGATGATCGCCCGCACCCCGTCCGGGCCGTCCGGTGGTCGACCGTTGATCAGGAAGACGTCCGCCGCGGCGGCGGCGAGAGCCCGGGCCGGTTCCGACTCGCCGCCGAAGTAGACCACCGGCGGGGTCCCGGCGTACGGCATCGGGCGCAGCCTCAACCCGTCGGCGTGGAGGTACTCGCCGGCCACCGTCACCGGACCGTCCCCCCACGCCTGCTGCACGATGGACAGCCACTCCCGCGAGTAGGCGTACCGGCGGTCGTGGTCGATCAGGGCCAGGCCGAGCTTGGTGATCTCGGGGAGGAACCAGCCCGACACCAGGTTGATCGCGAACCGGCCCCGGCTGATGTGGCCGATCTGGGTCGCCATCTTGGCCAGGACGCCCGGGTTGTAGAGGAACGGCTTGACCGCCGCGATGATCTCGATCCGGGAGGTCGCCTCGGCGATCGCCGCCGACGTCGTCCAGGTGTCGACGACGTCACCCTGGTCGTCACCGGGGTTGATGGTGTGCTGGGCGATGAGGGTGGTGTCGAGGCCGAGCCGTTCGGCCTCGACGACGGTCCGCCGGTTGTCGGCGTAACTGCCGTCGAGGTGCTCGTCGGGGTGCTCGCGTACGCCCCAGTTCCCGCTGATCGGTGTCCACACCCCGAAGCGCGGTGAGGTGCCCATGTCAGGACCCCGGCAGGACGTCGTTGAAGTCGCCGACGAAGATCTGCTTCACGTCGACCGGCTTCTCGATGAACTCGACGTCGAGCAGTTCGTCGGCGAACTCCTGCTGCTTGACCAGGAAGGTGTCGTCGATCGGTTGGTATCCGGCACCGCTGATCCGGTAGGTGGTGGACAGGGTCGTCAGGCTGTAGTCCACGTGCGGCTTGACCACCTGCGCCGCCTCGTCGGGGTGCTGCGAGGCCCAGAGGCCGAGTTCGGCCGCCGCCTGGAAGAACGACCGCAGCGCCGCGTGCTTCTGCTCGTACGCCTGGGGGCTGACCCGCAGGCAGTAGAGGTTGTTCACGGTGCCGGCGATCCCGTCGATCTCCACCAGGTCCGGGTAGCGCTCCAGGATGTCCGGGGAGCCGGGAGCGTTCGCCGAGTACGCCTCGATGTCGCCCTTGACCAGGGCGTTGACCCCGTCGGCGCCGAAGATGTTGACCGCCTTGACCTGCGTCTCGGTCAGGTTGTTCTTCTTCAGCAGCCGTTCGTAGAGCAGGCCGTGGTTGGAGCGGATCGGCATGCCCACCCGCTTGCCGACCAGGTCGGCGAAGCTGGTGATGCCGGAGTCGCGGCGCACGATGTACTTGATGTTCTGGTCGTTGGGCCGGGTGCAGCCGATCACCTTCTGCCGACTGCCGGAGGCCGCCGCGGTGATCGGGCCGATGTCGCCGGTGTCGGAGATGTCGACCTGCCCGGCCTCGATGGCCGAGTTGAGTTCGGCCGAGTTGGCGAACTCCCGGTATGTGATCTTCACGCCGGGCACCTGGAGGTCCCTGGCCTCGAACAGCGGTGTGTAGCCGTACAGGTCGGTGGTGACCAGGGTGAGCGAGACGGTGCCGTCGGCGCTGGCGGCGTCGCCCCCGCCACCGCCGCCGCACCCGGTCACGGCCAGGACGGTGGCGAGGGCGGCGGCGAGCAGGGGACCCCGCCGGAAACCGGTGTTGCGCATGATGTGCCTTTCGGGTCGGTGCCGGTCAGTGCCGGCCGAGTTCGGTCTCGTAGTGGGCGGCCCCGAGTTGTTCGAGGATCCGGATCCGGGTCCGCTCGAAGTCGGGGTCCTCGCGGGTGCGGGCGCCGGTGAAGCGGGGTCTGATCTCGTCGGCGAGTCGGCCGCCGGTCAGCACGAGGATCCGGTCGGCGAGGACGATCGCCTCGTCGACGTCATGGGTGACCAGGACGGTGGTGAAGCTGTGTGCCTTCCACAGCGAGTGGACCAGTGCCTGCATCCGGAGCCGGGTCAGCGCGTCGAGGGCGCCGAACGGCTCGTCAAGCAGCAGCACCGCCGGCCGCCGGACCAGGGCACGGGCCAGCGCGGCCCGTTGGGCCTCGCCGCCGGAGAGGGTCCCCGGCCAGGCGTCGGCGAGGGCCTCCAGGCCGACCTCGGCGAGGACCTCGACGGCCTGGGCGCGCAGTGCGGCGCGGCTGCCGCGCAGCCCGAAGACGACGTTCTCCCACACCGACCGCCAGGGCAGCAGCCGGGCGTCCTGGAATCCGACGGCGACCGGTCGTCGCACTGTCAGTTCACCGGCGTGGTCGGTGTCGAGCGCGGCCAGGGCGCGCAGCAGGGTGCTCTTGCCGCCCCCGCTCTCCCCGACGATGACCAGGAACTCCCCGTGGGGTACGTCGAGGTCGACGGTGTCGAGGATCAGCCGGGTGCCGTAGTGCTTGCGCAGCCCGCGTACGGAGATGCCGGCGGTCACCGGCTCGGGCGCGCTCACCGGTCCACGAACTCTCGACGCCAGGACAGGGTCTTCCACTCGACGACCCGGACCAGGCTCTCGATGGCGAGGCCGAGCAGCGCGTACAGGGCCAGGCAGAGCACGATCGTGTCGGTCTGCAGGAAGTCCTTGGCCCTGGTCAACATGTAGCCGATGCCGGACTCCGCCGCGACGGTCTCGCCGAAGACCAGGCTGAGCCAGGCGATCGCCAGCGAGAACCGCAGCCCGATCAGCAGGTGCGGCAGCGCCCCGGGCAGGATGATGTGCCGGATCACCGCCCACCGGGAGGCCCCGCAGCTCTGGGCCAGCTCCCGGAACCGGGGGTCGACCGAGCGGATGCCCTTGCTGAAGTTGAGGTAGATCGGGAAGATCACCCCGATGGCGACCAGGCCGACCTTGAGCGCCTCGTCGATGCCGAGCCAGAGCAGCAGCAGCGGCATCATGCCCAGCGTCGGTACGGCCCGCAGCATCTGCAACGGCGGGTCGACGAGTTCGTCGGCGACCCGGGACAGTCCGGTGGCCAACCCCAGCAGCACCCCGATCAGGATGCCGACCAGCAGGCCCAGGACCACTCGTTGCAGGGAGGCCAGCACGTGCGTCGCCAGCAGTCCGTTTCCGGCGAACTCGACGAACCGGTCCCAGACCATCCGGGGGCTGGCGAAGGTCGTCGGGTCAAGCCAGCCGACGGCCGAGGCGAGTTGCCAGACGGCGACGAGCAGGACCGGCACCAGCACCCGCCGGGCCGACGTGGACAACCGCCGTCGGACCGGACTGCGCCGGGGCGGTGTCGGGCCCGGCTCGCCGGTGGACCGCCCGACGGACACTGCCGTCCTGGAGGGGATCGTCGCGGTCATCGTGGCCCACCTCCTTCCGCGCGCACGTCGTTCACAGCAGCGGCCCCCGGGGTGCGACGCCGTTGAGGACGTGGTTGCCGATGTGGTGGTGTTTCCAGCGGGTCGGGTCGTGCAGGGTGTGTGTCCGGGCGTCGCGCCAGAACCGGTCCAGCCCGTGTTCCTCGTCGGTGGCGCTGGTCCCGGCGTAGGAGAAGAGTTCGCTGGCGGTGGTCACCGCCGTCTCGGCGGTGAAGGCGCGGGCGGCGGCGACGGCGAGCGACGCCTCGGCGACCCGTCCCGCGTCGAGGACCGGGTCCGCCTCGGCCGTGTCGACGGCGTCGGCGGCGCGCTCCAGCAGTGCGCGGGCCGCGCGTACCTGGACGGCCTGCCGGCCGACGTCGTTGATCAGGTGGTGTTCGTCGGCGGCCCGCTCCCACGGGCTGTCGGCGTAGGCCCGGGTCCGGGTCCGGACGTACTCGGCAGCGGCGGCCAGCGCCGCCTCGGCGATCCCGACGTCGATCGCCGCGTGCAGCAGCTGCCCCGCCGCACCGGCGGTCCGCAGTTCCTCGCCGTCGTACGGCCAGCCCACGATCTGCTCCACCGGCACCCGTACGTCGGTGAGCAGGGTGCTGCCGCTGTGCGTGCCGCGTTGGCCGAGGGCGGACCAGTCCTCACCGAAGGAGAGACCGGGGGTGCCCCGTTCGACGAAGGCGACGGCGTCTGCGCCGTCGGGGTCGCGGGTCTTGACCGGCACCCAGTCCGCGGTGGACGCGCCGGTCGTGTAGTACTTGCGGCCGTTGAGGAGCAGGTCGGTCGTGCCGTCCAGCGGTCGCAGCGACGTCGACGTCTCGCCCTTGCGGCGGTCGACGCCGCGCTCGGACATCGCGTTGCCGAACCGGGCGCCGCGCAGCACCTCGGCGAAGAAGAACTGCTGCTGTGCGGGGGCACCCCGGTCGCGCAGCACCCGGACGAAGACGAAGTGGTTCTGTAGCACCTGGCTGATGGAGGCGTCCGCGACGGCGAGGACCCGGAAGATCTCCGCAAGGGACCGGTGGCCGACGTCCGCACCGCCGTACGCCCGGGGCACCGTGACGCCGAGCAGGCCGGAGGCCGCGATCTGCCGGAGTTCGGCGTCCGGGACGAGACGGTCCCGGTCGCGGTCCCGGGCTCCGGGTGCGAACCCCCGCGCCAGGTCCTCGGCGACGCGTACCGCCTCGGCTCCGTCGGTGAGCACGTCGGTCACGCTCGGTGCGCTCATGTGCCGACCCTCTCCGGTACGCCGAGCAGGCGGCGGGCGTTGCCGCCGGCGACGGCGGTGATGTCGGCCTCGTCGAGTCCGGCGGCGGCGAGCGCGGCGAGGACCTCGGTCCGGTCGATCGACTCGGCCACGATCGGCGAGTCCGATCCGAGCAGGACGTGGTCGGCGCCGACGACGTCGACCAGGTAGCGGATGCTGGTCGGGTCGAAGCCCATCGTGTCGACGTAGACGTGCCGGCGCAGGTGGTCCGGCGCGTGCCTGCTGATCTTCTCGGTCAGGCCGGCGAAGGTGCCGAGCAGGAGGGCCGGTGCGCCGATCAGCGGGATGACGATCCGCAGGTCGGGCAGGTCGTCGAAGACCGTGGAGTGGAGCAGCGCCAGCAGGCTCGCGGCGTCGATGGTGCCCCGGGCGAGCAGGGTGCCGGAGCGGCCGATTCCGTCGAGCTGGTCGGTGAGGCCGCGTGGGTTGATCGGGTGCACGAACACCGGGACACCGAGTTCCGCTGCGGTCCGCAACGTCGGGTACGCGGCCGGGTCGTCGAGCAGCCGGTCGCCTCCGTCGGTGGCCGCGTCGACGACCGCTCCGCTGAGGTGGAGTTCGGTCACCGCGCGCCGGAGTTCGGCGGCGGCCTCCTCGCCCTGCCAGGCGTCGACGGTGGCCAGCCCCAGCAGCCGACCCGGGTGCGCGGCGACGGCGGCGGCCAGGTGGTCGTTGATCTCCCGGACGACCCGGGCCGGCAGGGTCGTGCCGGCGGCGGCGACCAGGGACGGCGGGGCGTTGAGGACCCGGGTGGCGATGTCGCCGTTCTCGGCCGCCGTCAGGACGTCGTCGAGGTCGACGATGCGGTGGACGGTCCGTTCGCGGAGCTTCGCCACCTCCGGCTTGGCGGAGGCCCAGAGGGCGGGGGGATGGGCGGGGTCGACGTAGTGGACGTGGAAGTCCACCACCGCCGGTGAACCGGTTTCGGACATGCTGACCTGACCTCTGTGCGTGACGGGGTGTGGACGGGCGCACCCGACCGCAGCGCGGGGGGTGGGCACGTGGAAGAGGGGTGTACGCGGGGACGCGGACCGATACGGAGGTCCGAGTGGACTCCGTCGAGGGGTGTCGCCGGCCGGGTCGTCAGGCCGACGGATCGCCTAGAACCGACACAGGGCGGCGGCGGTCCGGCGCAGATCCACGTGCCGGCGCCGCCGGTGCCAGGTGAAGTGGCTGTTGATCACATGGCTAACCCTACTAACCCGATAGGATTTGACAACAATATGCCCAGCATCCGAGACGTACGGCGGCCACCCGGTGTGAAAACCGACTTCCCGGGATGTCGTGACATCTCGGAAAGCTCCGGCCGCCGACTCCGGCCGACCGGGTCGACAATCCTCACTGACCCGGTCGGCGCGTGTCCCGGGTGGGAGAGGGTGTGGCGGGAATGGACGAACCGGCTCGGGAGGCGCAAGCGACCCTGGCCTGGTTCGTCGGCGAACTCAGACGCCTACGGCACCTGTGCGGGGCACCGTCGCTGAACACCCTGGTCGCCATGTCGACCTCGCAGGGTAGACCGCTGGCCCGCTCCACCCTCAGCGACAAGCTCAACGCCAAGTCGTTGCCCGAGTGGGCCTTCGTCGACTCCTTCGTCACGGCCTGCGTGGCCCACGCAGAACGGGCCGGCATCCGGGTGCCGGACGAGCTGACGGAGCTGGACCGCTGGGACGCCGCGCACTGGCGGCTGCTGCAGATCGCCGACGCCGACCGGATGGACGACCGACTGAAGGGCGCAGCCCGCGCCCAGCTCGCCCGACGCTCCGGCGACACCACCTCGGGACGGCGGGTGCCGCCACCCGACCAGGTGACCCCCCGGCACCTGCCGGTGGCCGTACCCGTGTTCGTGGGGCGCCGAACGGTCCTCGCCGGATTGTCAGCCCTGCTGCCCCGCCGACCCGCTACGCCGGGCACTGTGCCGGTCGCGCTGATCAGCGGCACCGCCGGGGTCGGCAAGACCGCCCTGGCGCTGCACTGGGCACACCGGGTGTCCGACTGTTTCCCGGACGGACAGCTCTACGTCGACCTGCGCGGATTCGACGCCGAAGGGCCCGTGCCGGACCCGATGGAGGTGCTCCGGGAGTTCCTGGAGGCGCTCGGGGTGCCGACACCGCGCATACCGGCGGGGCTGTCCGGCCGCTGCGGGCTGTTCCGGAGCCTGCTGGCCGACCGGCGGGTCCTCGTGTTGCTCGACAACGTCGGGACCGCCGCCCAGGTCCGACCGTTGCTGCCCACCTCGCCGGGGTGCCTGGTGCTGGTGACCAGCCGCAGCCACCTGCCCGGGCTGGTCACCATCGAAGCCGCGCAGCCCTTCGTCCTCGAACCCCTGTCGCCCCGGGAGGCCTACGAGTTGCTCGCCTGCCGGCTCGGCCCGCAGCGGATCGCCGACGAGCCACAGGCGGCCGACCGGATCGTCGCCGCGACGGCGGGGCTGCCGCTCGCCCTGGCCATCGTCGCGGGGCGGGCCGCCGCCCGGGCCGGCCTGAGCCTCACCCGGCTCGCCGAGGAACTGGCCTACCCGGGCGGCCTCGACGGGTTCGACGCGGGTGACCCGGCCCTGGACATCCGGGCGGTCTTCTCCTGGTCGTACCGGGGACTCGACCCGGCCGCCGCCCGGGGCTTCCGCCTGCTCGGGCTGCACCCCGGCCCGGAGGTCACCGTCGCGGCGCTGGCCAGCCTCGCCGGGGTGGCCCCCGTCCGGGCTGACCGGACCCTGGCGACGCTCGTCGCGGTGAACCTGCTCGCCGAGCGGCGACCGGGCCGGTTCGTCCCACACGACCTGCTACGGGTGTACGCGGCCGAACAGGTGACCGACCACGAACCCGCCCCGGTACGCCGGGAGGCCATCGGCCGACTCCTCGACCACTACCTGCACACCGCGTACGCCGCCGCCCTGCTCCTGTACGACCACCGGGACCCGCTCAGCCTCACGCCGGCGCGGGCCGGGGCGGTCGTGAGCCCGCCGACCGACACCACCGAGGCGTGGGCGTGGCTCGTCCGGGAGCACCGGGTACTGCTGGCGCTGGTCGCCCTCGCGGCACACGCCGGGTTCGACACCCACGCCTGGCAGCTCGCCTGGACCGTCAACACCTACCTCGACCGGATCGGTGCCTGGCAGGACCAGTTGGTGGTCCAGGAGTCGGCGTTGGCCGCCGCCGCGCGGGTCGGCGACCGCGACGGTCAGGCCCGCGCCCACCGTAACCGGGCCGTGGCCTGCCTGCGCCGGGAGGACCACGAACAGGCCCGCGCCCACCTGGACGCCTCCCTCGGTCTCTACGCCGCCCTCGGCGACGCGGTCGGCAGCGCCCGGGTCCACCTCAACCTCGGCATCCTGGCCGAACACCAGGGGCGGCTACCCGAGGCCCTCGACCAGGCCCGCCGGGCGCTGGAACTGTTCACAGGGGCGGGAAACCTCGGGGGGCAGGCCAACGCCCTGAACAACATCGGCTGGTACCACTGCCGGCTCGACGAGCTCGCGGAGGCGCTCGACCACTGCCGGCGGGCCCTGGAGCTGCAACAGCAGGTCGGCAACCGGTACTGGCAGGCGCACACCTGGGACAGCCTCGGCTACGTGCACTTCCGGTCGGACCGTCAGCCGGAGGCGATCCGCTGTTACGACCGGGCGCTCGCCCTGTGGCGGGAGGCGGCGGAGCGGTACTTCGAGGCGACCACCCTCACCCACCTGGGCGACAGCCACCGGGCCGCCGGTGACCGGGACTCCGCCCGTACCGCCTGGGGTCGGGCCCTGGAGATCCTGGAGCAGCTCGAACACGCGGACGCGGCGCAGGTCCGGGAACGGCTGTCCGCGTCGGGCTGACCCGGCCTGCGACGTGTGCACTCCGATGGTCGGTTCGCAGCCGCCGGAGTGCGACCCGACGTGCCGGGGCGGACCTGGACGGCCCGCCCCGGACGTGGGGTTGGTGGGGGTCAACGCCACTGCACGTAGTTGGCGAGGGCCTGCTGGGTGAACCGGACGGCGACCCCGTTGGTGAGGCCACCCCCGATGCCACCCACCCCGCTGACCAGGATCCCCAGCGCCGTCCGCAGGCCCAGCGGCGGCGGGGGACAGGGGCAGGGGATCACCAACTGCGGCGGGGTCGGGCACCAGTCGTCGGGGTGGGGCTTGTAGGAGACCGGACTGCCGTCCTGCCCGGTGCTGAAGCCGTGCTGGGTGTAGAGGTACGTCGAGTTCTGGGAACGGACGGCGTCGTCGCTGGCCCACTGCCCGGGTCGACCCGTCGGGTAACCCTAGGTGGCGGTGCAGGAGCCGGCCAACGACTGGGTGGTGTACCCGAGGCCGTACCAGCCGGTCGTGTTGCCGATCGTGCAGTCGAGCTGGGCGGCTCCGTAGTCCTGGGTGGGGTCGCCGGGGAATCCGTGGGCGGGGGAGCCGAGCCAGCCGGGGGAGACGAAGAGCCGGACCGCCCGGCAGGAGCCGAACGGTGCCGACGTGCCGTCGTGCCCCGGGTAGGCGACGACGTTGCTCCGCCAGAAACCGCGCGAGCCCCCGGTGTGCAGGCAGTGCCCGGCGGTCGCCACCGTACGGGCGCTGATCATGAACCCGGTGCACTGTCCGCCGGGGTAGGTCAGCAGCACGGTGGCGCTGGCGGGGAAGGTAGTGGTCGGGGTGACCGGCACCCGGTTGTCAGCGGCGGCGGTCACGTCGCCGCCGGCGGAACGGTCCCGGCCCGGGGCGGCAGCCGCCGACCCGGCCGTGGGGAGAACGGCACCGAGTGCCAGGGTCGCCAGGGCGGCGACCGCCCATCTTCTCGTCCTCATCGGACCTCCTTCGCCGCGAGGGTGCCCCGGTGGGCACGCCTACGCCGGTCAGCGTGCGTGCCTGCGGTGCTGTCCGGGAGGTTCCCGGAACCGCCGTCCGGCCGGACGGCGCCCCCCGACGATTCGGCGCGGGAGCGCGGCGGGCGCCTCGTCCCGCCGCAACCGATGCGGCTATCGACCCCGTTCGGTGTCGGTCGGCAGGGTGGCCCGGTCGGCGGCCTGCCGACCGGACTCCCAGCCCTCGCGGCTCTCCACCCGGCTGGCGCGGACGCGGACGGTGTGCGGGAAGACCTGTCGGATGGTCTCGCGGATCTGCTCGTCCCGGGAGGCGAGCACCGGCAGCAGGTCGGCCGGTCGGGTGCCCCCGTTCCCGTCGCCACCGCCGGTGGCCTGCGCCAGCGCCAGCTGGGCCGCGCCGGCCAGCCGTTGCTCGATCCGGACCGTGAACGCCACCAGGAAGGACTGGCGGAACGCCCGGAGCCGGCTGCGACCGGCCTTGCCGCCCGCCGGTTCGGCCTGGGCCATTGCCCGGTGCGCCTGCACCAGCAGGGAGGTGTAGAGCAGGTCGACGGCGTCGATGTCGGTGTCGAAGCCGAAGACGGTGCTGAACGCCAGTTCCGGTGACGAGACGGTGTGGCAGCGGTTGGCTCGGGCGACGGCGTCCAGGAGGGTGGCCTTCTCCCGTTCGTGCGGGTGGTCGACGCCCACCCGCCGCGCGTGCGGCACCACCGGCGTCGCGTCACCGCCCCGCGCGGCCAGTAGCGCCTCGTCGAGGCTGTGCCGGGTGACCAGTTCCTGGGCCTTCGCGGTGTACGCCTCCGCCTCGGCCGGGAACGTCGTCGACTCCGCCTTGGCGAGCAGCGCGCGTACCCGGTCCAGCAGCCGGGCGTCGATCCGGGGAGACCCGGCGGCCCCCGACCGGTCAGGGGCGACGGCGGACCCGGGTGGGGGGACGAGGACCTCGATGCGCGGGAGGGTGGCCAGGACGGCGAGCAGACCCAACAGCAGATCGAGTACGGCCACCCGGTCGAGCCGTCGACGTGCGGCGAGTTCGGCGACGTACGTCGCGTCGGCGGTCCACCAGACCCGCGCGCCGAGGGTGTCCGCCTGGGCCAGCCACCGCCCGTCGACCGTGGCCTGGGGGAACTGTCGCAGGTGCGCGGCGACGGCGTCGGTCACCAGGTCGGCGTGGTGTGGTCGACCCCGCCGGGCGACCACCCGGTGCAACTCGGCCGGCTGCCATCCGCCCCGCCACAGCCGCCCGAACGCCTCGTCCTTCGCCGCAGTCAGCTCCGGGTCGACCTCGGCCGACGGGGTGACGGTCAGCGCGTCCAGCCCCGCTTCGTAGTCGACGGTCCCGGCGACGACCGCCCTGATCCGCTCTCGTACCGATGTCACCAGCCCGAGCCTACGGAAGCCGGAGCGGGGGGTGGGCACGACGTTAGATTGATCTCGACTGTCGAGCGCAGGGAGTGGAACGTGCCCCAGGAAGCCATCCGGCCGGATCAGGTCGCCCATCACCAGAAGGTTCTGGACGAGACTCGGGTCGCCCTCCACCGGGTGTTGTTCGGGGAGAGGTTGTCCGCCCTGGTCGTCGAGCACATCCGGGATGCGGGTGACTTCACGGCCGGGCTGAACGACTACCGGTTCATGGCGGACGCGTGGAGCCGGACCTCGAAGAAGCGGTTCGAGCCGGATGAACCGGACTCGATCCGCTTCGAGCAGGCCAAAAGGTGCTATGGGCAGATCTTCGATACTCTCCGGGGCTCCGTCGACACCTCCCTTAACGGCGTGAGCGGCGACGACCGTCTCCTGCTCGCCGAGGCGGGCAGACTCCTCCGATCGGTCGGGGACCAGGAGGATGCATTACGCCGGGCACGGACGGCCGTCGGCGAGGGCATCGCGGCCTGGACGCGGAAGTCCGTCAACCTCACGAACCAGGCCGACCACTTCATCGAGACCCAGGGCAAGTGCTGGAGGGCCATCAAAGTCCATTCGGACCTGAAGGTCAGAGGCCGGGTGCCGGACATGGACACGTTCTACGGACAGAGTGCGTTCCTCGCGCTCCGTACCCGCGAGGCCAAATGCCAGGACGTGATGGCCCTCGCCTTCACCAGGGCCGACGCGCTCCTCTACGACAGGGAACGCAAGATCGGTGACCTCCTGACCAACAAGAGGCTCGAAGTCCGCGACGAGTCCCTCCCCAAGGCCTACCGGAACCACGCGCTGCTGTTCCTCGGCGACCCGGACCGTCCCGAGTCCGTAGCCGTCGACGCCTGGACGCGTCTCCCGACGGTGACCGGCGCGTTCAACTACTCATGGGAACAGGTGCACGCCGCTGTTTCGATCCATCAGGCGAATGCGCTCGGGCGGGACCTTCTCGCCGAGGGTGAGAAGCGCATCGACAAGGAGTGGCTGCGCACGAGGAAGTCGGCCGAGGACCTGCGCGTTCTCGGGGCGACGATGCAGGACGTCGCCCAGCACCCGGCGGTGAGCTACTGCTACGCCATCGACCACGCGCGCTACGACTGGCGGGACAAGCCGCATCTGGGCACGGTGCTGAACAAGGCAGCCCTGTGCACACCACTGGACCGGGACCCCCGGTTCTCGGCCACGGCGGTGGGCTCGACGACGGCAGCCGGGACGTCACGACGGCCGAGCCCCACACCACCGGCATCCTCGGCACAGGTCGCACAGGTCGCACAGGTCGCTGGTCTCGCCTCGCCCCGACAGCCGTCCGTCGACCCGACCGCCCCCGCCGTCGCCCTCGGCGTCCCCCGGCACCGGAGCCCGTCCCCGCAGGCAGCCGGTCTGCGTAGGTGAGGACGTCCGCCCGCCGACCCGGTACCCGCTGACGCCCCGATCGACCGACCTCGGCCCTCACCCGCAGCTGATCGAAGCCACCGACGTCGATCGTGACGGACCGAAGTCACTGTCGGGGGTCGCCGTGGGCTCTAGCGTCCGACCGATGACGGGCAGACTGGCAGGCAAGGTAGCGGTGATCACGGGTACCGGCGGCGGTCAGGGCCGGGCGGCGGCCCTCCTGTTCGCGCGGGAGGGCGCGACTGTCGCAGGCTGCGACCTCAAGACGGAGGGGGCGCAGGAGACCGTCGAGATGGTGCGGGCGGCCGGCGGCGTCATGACGTCGACGCATCCGCTCGACCTCGCCGACCGGGACGCCGTCGGAAGCTGGGTCTCGGCGGTGGTGGCCGAGCACGGCGGTATCGACATCCTCTACAACAACGCCTCCGCACCCCGGTTCGCGTCGATCGCGGAGATGACCGTCGACGAGTGGCGGTTCACCCTCCAGAACGAGCTGGACGTCGTCTTCCACGTGACGGCGCTGGCCTGGCCCCACCTCGTCGCTCGTGGCGGTGGTTCGATCGTGAACGTCGCCTCGATGCAGGGCATCAGTGCGATCCGCTCCGCCCCCGGCGGCTTCGCCCACGCGGCGACCAAGCACGGGATCATCGGCATGACCCGGGAGCTGGCGAACGAGGGCGGGCCGCACGGCATCCGGGTCAACGCCGTCAGCCCCGGGCTGATCATGTCTCCGGCCACCAGCGCCATGGCCGACGTGCCGGGGGTCCTGGACTCCTTCATCGAGCGTCAGGTCATCAAGCGTCTCGGTGAACCGGAGGACGTCGCACAGGCGGCCCTGTTCCTGGCCTCCGACGAGGCCGGCTTCGTCACCGGGGCGAACCTGGTCGTCGACGGCGGTTACACAGCCGTCTGACAGTCGCGTCCGTCGATCGCGGCGGCGTGCAGCCGGGCCGGGTTCGTCAGGACCAGGCGGCGCCGTCGGCGGTCGACGAGCCCTTCGGCGCGGAACCGAACCATCGCGCGCGAGACCACCTCGCGTACGGATCCGATGGCGTCCGCGATCTCCTGGTGACTCGCGTGGACGACCAGGTCCGGGCCCTCCCGGGTCGCCAGGTTGATCAGGTGGCGGGCCACCCGCTCCCGGATCGGGCGGAACACGTTCGCCGCGATGAGCTCCCGGTCGTGCACGGCCTGGACGGCGACCTCTCGGGCCAGTGCCCCGGACAGTGTCGCGTTGCTGCGGGCGGCGGCGGCCAGCACTGTCGCGGGGAGGGTCAGGATCCGGCTGGCCTGCAACGCCTCGCCGTTAATCGCCGTCTCCTCCGGTGGCGGGCACGAGGCGGGAACCAGGCCCATGGCTATCCGCCGTACGCCGACGAGTTGGCCGTGACCGGCGTACCGCACGGTCATGGCTCGCCCGTCCGAGGAGGTGAGGTAGAAGCGGAGCAGGCCGTCGACGACGACGGCGCACAGTGGCGTCTCGGCGTGGTGCGCCCCGGGGTAGAACACCTCACGTGGCGTGAGAGTGACCTCCACGGCCCGTTGCAGCAGGCTTGCCGTCAACGGCGGGGGCAGGGTGGCGAACAGCGTGGACCCCCATGCCGACTGCGCGTCGGGTGAGAGGCGGTGCACCGGATGATCCGCGTCGAGCATGTGTCCTCCTCCGTCGGATGGGGGCCGCGCGGGTCGTCGCCTGGGCAAACGCAGGACCGTCGGCGCTTTCGGGCGAAACCCTAACCGTCCCGGATTGGTTCATGATCAACCGTACGGGCTGTTCTGCCTGCTCGTCACCGGTCCGGCGGGTCGTGACACCCCGGTGCCCCGCCCCGAACGCCTTTCGCGGCGAGCTCGTGACCATGGTCACTGTCGATCGTGACGCCGTCCGCGAAGCTCGGTCCGTCCCTTGCGAATCCGTCCACCCGAGGAGAGACCATGACCGTCCCGACGCCCGCCCGACGCCTCGTCGAGGAGTACTACGCGCTCATCGACGGCGGCAACCTGCCCGAGGCGTGCGAGCTGATGACCGAGGACGTCAAGCTGACCTTCGCCAACGCCGAGCCCGTGTACGGCAGAGCTGCCGCCGCATCGTCGATCCAGTACGTCCTGGACTGCTGCGACAGCATCAAGCACGACGTGGTGACCTTCTTCGAGACGACCGACGCCGACGGCACGCGCACCGCCTTCTTCGAGATCCGGATCAAGTACTTCCTGAAGAACGGCAAGGTGTTGGACAACCCCGGGGCCGTCGTGGCGACCGTCGACGCGGAGGGCAGGTTCACCGAGCAGCGCCTGTACGGCGACCTCAACGAGGTCTTCGCCCCGTGACGTGACGTGACGATGCGGGGCCGCAGCGTGGACGTGACGGCGATCACGCGGAATCTGCACCCGATCGGGGTCGGCCCGTCGTCTTATGGGGTGTGAGAACAGGCGAGGACGCGGCTGACGAGGGAGAACTCGTACGACGTGTCGCCCGTGGAGACCGACGGGCGTTCGACGAGCTCTACCGGCGTACCGCCCCGTGGTTGGAGGTGCGCCTGCGGCGCCGCTGCGCCGACCCCGACGTGGTCGCCGAGGTCCTCCAGGAGACGTACCTGGCGGTGTGGCGGGCGGCGGGTGGCTTCGCCGGTGCCCGGACCGGCAGCGGCGGCGAGGCACGGGGAAGTGCCGTGGGCTGGCTGTGGACCATCGCCGCCCACCGGTTGGTCGACGCGTTCCGCCGCCGGGCGCGCACGGACCAGGTGCCGCAGGTGCAGCTGACGCCGAGCACGGTCCCCGCCGCCGAGGACGAGGTGATGGCGGCCCGGATCGGCCAGGAGTTGGAGCAGGCCCTGCTCGTCCTGCCGCCCGAGGTCCGGGCCGCCCTGCGGGCCACGGTCCTCGACGGGCTCTCGACTCGTGAGGCCTCGGTGCTGCTCGGCGTGCCGGAGAACACCGTCAAGTCCCGTGTCCGCCGGGCCCGGGTCGCCCTCCGGGAGGCCCTGTCATGACCCATCCCAGCCTCACCCAGATCGCCGGGTACGCCACCGGTGACCCAGGGCTCGACGATCCCGCCGTCTGGGCGATCGAGGTGCACCTGGAGGGCTGCGCCGACTGTCGCGCCCGCCTGGCCGGCAGCACCACTGTGGAGAGCCGGGCCGTCGTCGCACGGGTCGCGTCGGTGTTGGACCGCGAGATCACGGCGGCCCCCGCCCTCGTCGGGCGGCGCCGGTCCCGGTCCTGGTCGGTGCTGCACCACCGCTGGTTCGTCGGCACGTTGCTGCCCTGGCTGGTCATGACCGTCACGGTGCTCGGGTGTGCCGCTCTGCTCGGCGCGTTGTGGGTCGGGATGCCCTCGCTGGTGCTGCTCGTCGCACCGTTGGCTCCGCTGCCCGGCGTGGCGGTCGCCTGGCAGCGCCGTGCCGACCCGGCCTGGGAGCTGATCGCCGCCACACCCGCCGCCGGCCTGACCATGCTGCTGCGGCGTACTGCTGCGGTGTTGGCGGTCGTCGTCCCCGCCCTCGCGCTGGTCGGTGCCGGCACCGGGCTGTCGTCGGCCCTGATGCTGCTGCCCTGCCTCGCGTTCACCGCCGCCACGCTCCTGCTGGGAACCCTCGTCGGGGTACGCCGAGCCGCGATCGGCGTGATGGCGTCCTGGACGCTCGTGGTGATCGCCCCCAGCATCGCCGCCGCCCGGATGCCGGTGCTCCTGTCGGCGGAGGCCGCCCGGAGCTGGGCGGTGGCCACTGTCGTCCTGACCGTCGTGGCCCTCCTGCGGGTCACCGGATCCCGACGGCTCTCCCACCCCGACTGACCCTCGAACCTGCGGTACGGCCACCCGATCACGGTGCCACCGCGCCCTGCGACGATCACTGAAGGAGACGACGACGATGCGTTCTGTGAGCGCGATCGAGACGGCGACCACCACCCATCCCTGGCCGATCCACGCGGAGGGGTTGCAGGTCCGGGCCGGCCGGCACCTGGCCGTCGACGGCCTCGACCTGGCCCTGTCCACCGGCGTGCACGGGCTGCTGGGCCCCAACGGCGCGGGAAAGACCACGCTGATCCGTGCCCTGGCGACCGTCCTGGCCCCGTCCGGCGGTCGGTTGACCCTGCTCGGGCAGGTGGCCGACGGCCGTTCCGATCTGCGATCGGTCCGCCGCGCCCTGGGCTACCTGCCACAGGACTTCGGCTACTACCCACGGTTCACCGTCCGCGAGTTCGTCGGGTACATGGCCTGGCTCAAGGAGATGCCGAAGGCCGACATCCCGGGGGCCGTACAACGGGCCGTCGACCGGGTCGGACTCGCCGACAGGGCCGACGCCCGACTGAAGACCCTCTCCGGGGGCATGCTGCGTCGGGCGGGTATCGCGCAGGCCATCGTCAACGATCCGAGGCTCCTGCTCCTCGACGAACCGACTGTCGGTCTCGACCCCGAACAGCGGCTCGACTTCCGCGAGATGCTGCGTGACCTCGGCACCGACAGCTGCGTGCTGGTCTCCACCCACCTGGTCGAGGACGTGGTGGCGGCCTGCACCGACGTCGTCCTGGTCAACGCCGGCCGCCTGGTGTGGCGGGGGACGCCCGAGGTGCTCGCCGCACAGGGTGGCGGGGGCCACGCCGGCGACAGCCCGGCCGAGCGGGGCTATGCGGCGCTCCTGCGTCAGCACCGGGCGGAGGCGAACCGGTGAGCGGGCGCGGTGAGCGGGTCGTCGAGATCGCAGCGTTGGTGCCGTACGGCGGCACGACCCGACGTGGAGGGTCGGCATGAGCATCCTGGGAGTCGAACTGCGCCGCTCCGCAGCGGTCGGTGCCGGGTTGATCACAGTGGTGATCGGCGTCGTGGCGCTCTACGTGGCGACCGGCAGGTGGTCGATCGGCTGGATGGCCCTGGCCATGACCATCCGGGAGTACCTGCTCCTGTTGTGGCCGCTGGCCCTCATGGCGGGGGCCTGGCAGGGCCGCCGGGAGCACCGGGCGAAGGTCGGTGAACTGTTCGCCACCACCCCCCGACCACGCCTGCAACGGATGCTGCCGGTGCTCGTGGCGATGGCCTGCACCCTCGCCGTGGCCTACCTGGTGGTGACGGTGGCGGGCCTCGCCTGGATCGTCACCACCGCCCGGTACCTCCCCCTGGTGGACTTCGTCGTCGTCACCGGGGTCGGTGTGCTGTCGGTGATCGCTGCGGCGTGGCTCGGACTGGGGATCGGGCGGCTCCTTCCCGCCCTGGTGACGGTGCCCGTCCTGGGGGTGGCCGGGGTCCTGCTGGTCGGGGTGGGTTCCCTCGTGCCCCCGGACCGGGTGGCGGCGGCGATCTCGCCGGTCCACGGCTCCAGCCTGTTCCACGACTACCAGACGATCGACGACCGGGTCAGCGGTGCGGTGGCGATCTGGATGGTCGCGCTCGCCGTCACCGGTCTGCTGCTGTTCGTCGCGACCGGCCGACGTGCCCGGCTGGCGGCGGTGGTGCCGGTGCTGCTCGGGCTGGTGGCGGCGACCGCCGTCGTCCCCCGCGATCGGGACGTGCTCAACTGGCCGGTCGACCCGGTCGCGCGGGAGCTGGTCTGTACCGACGACACCCCGACGGTGTGCGTCAGTCGGGTCCACTCCGGTGTGCTCGACGCGGTGACCCCACCGGCCCGGGAGGGACTGGCGGTGCTGGCGAAGTTGCCGAACGCGCCGACCACAGTGCACGAAAACACCCGCACGCTCTCGTTCGGCGAGGACCGGGCGGCCCCTCAGGCGGGTGTCGTCACCATCGACGTCCGGATCGACAAGCGGGGTCGGCTCGCCCACCCGGCGTCCGTGGTCCCCGAGATCGTGGCGGGGCTGGGTGTCCCGTACGACGGGGAGTGCCGGAACCGTCATGCGGCCACCGAGCGGGCGGCGGCCTACTGGCTCCTGGGCCGCGAGCCCCGATCCGACGTCGGCGTGGTGCCCGGGATGATCGCGGAGGACCCGGAGCTCAACGCCGAGGCGGTCACCCTCTGGCAGCGGCTGCGTGGACTGCCCGAGGGTGAGGCACTGGCCCGGGTCACTGCGGTCCGCGACGCCCTCCTGGTCTGCGAGGACCCCGTCGGGATCCTGTCCGGGAGCGCCGGGTGACCTGGACGTTGCTGTACCTGCGGGCTCGACGCGTACCCCTGGCCCTGGCCGCGGCGGTCGGCGGCGGCGCGGTGGTCTGGGGGCTGTGCCTGGCCTTCGCCGAGGACCCCGACGTCGCCCCGACGGTGGTCGTCCTGACCGTGGTGTTGATGGTCGCTGCGCTCGCGCCCACCCTCGCCGGCCCGGACGAGGACCTGGAACGGACCGGTTCGCTGCGTTGGCCCTGGCGACGTGCGGCGCACCTGCTGGCCGGACTGGCGGTGGTCCTCGTGCTCCTGCTCGCCACGCTGTTCACCGAGGCCCGGTTCGGGCCGGCCGCCCTGGTGACCCGCGACGCCGCCGGTCTGCTCGGCCTGACGGCGCTGTGCGCGACGGTGCTCGGCGCCGCCAGGTCGTGGTTCCTGCCGCTGGGCTGGACCACCGTCGCGGCCCTGTATCCCCAGCAGGGCACCTGGGGGGCGATCGTCACGTGGCAGGGCCAGTCGACCGACACCCGGGCCGCCACGTGGACTGCGGCGGTGTTGGCCGTCGGTGGGCTGATCGCCTACTCGCTCGTCGGCCCGGCCCGCAGGGACCCGGCGGAGTGACCCGAGGTCACCAGCGCACCCCGGATCCTCGGCGGGGTGTGCCGGTGGCGGGGCGTCCCGGTCGACGTCGACGCCGACCGAGACGCCCCGGGCACTAGCGGGTCGCGGCGTCCGCGTGGACGGCCTGCCGGCGGGAGGCGAGGGTGTCACCGTGGCGGTGGGCGTGGTGCTCCGCGTTCGTCCTGATCTCCTCGGCCAGCTCGGTGAACGCGTCCAGCGCGGGGTTGACCCCGACGAGGGTGAACTCGCGGGTCACGACCTCCAGATCGATGCCCCACACGTCTTCGAGGATCCGCCGCATCCAGGAGGTCGCGTGGTCCCATCCCTCCTTCGGGGTGCCGGGGGAGTAGTTCCCGCCCTGGACGGTCACCAGCACCCCGGGCTTGCCCGAGGTCACCGGGGTGCGCTCAGGCGACATGCGTGCGTCGGCGATGACCAGATCCACATACGTCTTGAAGTGTTGGGAGACCCCGAAGTTGTACAGCGGCACCGCGAACAGGTAGGCGTCGGCGGCGGCCAACTCGTCGACCAGCGCGTCGGCGAGGTCCCGGGCGCGCTGCTGACCCGGGGTGCGGTCCGGGGCGGGGGTGGCCGACGCGGCCAACACCGCCGCCCACGCGTCGCTGGGTAGCGGGGTGGTGCCGATCTCGCGGTGGACGACGGTCGGGTCCGTCGCCGCGTCGCGCCACCGACCTTCGACGATGTCGGCGAGGGCGCGGCTGGTGGAGCCCTCGGCGCGGATGGACGCGTCGACACGGAGCAGGGACATGATGCCTCCAGGGTTGTTTCGACAGTGCTGGTGCGGGCGGTGGTGGTGCGGGCCGCAGTGGCCGGGGGGTGGTGGTGCCGGCCGCAGTGGCCGGGCGGGAGGTCGGTGCTTCAGAGCTGCGCGACGAGCTCTGCGGGATGCCTGTCGGGGGCGATGAAGAAGTTGTCGCGGAACAGACCGGTCGGGTCCCACACCGCCTTGAGGGCGCGCAGGCGTCGCAGGTGCTCGGCCGGGAACGCCCGGGCGAGGACGTCGGGGCCGGTGTCGGTCTCGAAGCTGATGTACATGCCCTCGAAGAGGGGGACCAGGTCCGCCCACCGCTGTTCGACCTCGCCGGTGCCGTCGCCGAGCATCGCGATCAGGAAGTTCGCCTCCCGCCACCCGTACGCGGCGGAGTCCGTGGGACGGTCGGCGACGGCACCGCCGGTGGAGCGGATGCTCAGGACGAACGACGACCGGGCGGCGAGCAGGTCCGCCAGCCCCTGCGCGACGTCGGCGGACAGGTGCCGGACGAGCCCGGAGTGGCCGTGCGGCTCACCCCGTCCGTGCTGCCGTTCGTCCCCGGCCTGCACGTCGAGGAGTGCCGCGTACGGGACCATCCGCACCGACTGGTTCGCCATCGGGGCCAGCACGGCGAAAGGCCGGAGGTGTCCGACGACGGTGTCCGGGTCGTTCTCGTCCACGACGATCAGCGCCTGGACCACTGTCGACGCCCCGGGCCGCGAAGGGCCGATCATCAGTGTCCCGGTCACTGTCGGGTCCGCGTTCTCGATCGCCGTGCCCCAGGACTGCAGGAACGCGGCGACGTCGTCGGGGACGAAGACGAACATCGCGAAGCCGACCCGCTCGGCCACGGGGTGCGCGTCGAACTCGAAGGAGACGACGACACCGAAGTTCGCCCCGGCCCCGCGCACGGCCCAGAAGAGGTCGGGGTTCTCCTCGGCGCTCGCGTGGACCAGCTCACCGTCTGCGGTGACCACGTCCACCGACCGGAGATGGTCGATCGTGAGCCCCCGCTCGCGGGCGAACCAGCCGATCCCCGCCGTCGTGGCCAGCCCGCCGACACCGACGCCGCCGTGGTCACCGGCGGTGATCGCCAGACGGTGTGGGGCGAGGGCCTTGGCGACCTCCCCCCACCGGGCGCCGGGTCCCACCCGTACCCGTCCCCCGTCGAGCACGGTGATCTCGTTCAGCGCGTCGACGGCGATGACGATCCCGCCGTCGTTCAGGGACCTGCCGGAGAGGCCGTGCCCGCCGCTGAACAGGCCCAGGGGAACGTCCCGGTGCCGGGCCGCGAACCGTACCGCCTCCTGCACCTGCGCGGACGACTCGGGACGTACGACCACACCGGGGCGAGCCCCCCGGAAGTATCCGGAGGTGTAGCGGGTGTAGCCGGGATCGCCTGGGAAGAACACCTGCCGGGTCAGCGCCGCAGGGATCGGATCGTCCCGGAACGACAGTGCCGCCGGCGTCGCCACGGCTGATCCCGCCCCGCGCCGGGCCCGCTCGACGCGGTCGCGGATCCGGGGCGCGGTCTCCCCGGCGAACCTCCGGATCTCCTGCGGATCGTCGGAGCCCAGGATGAAGACGCTCACCCCGTGCTCGGTCGCCAGCTCCGCCAGGTCCTCGGCGTCGTACTGCGGAGTCACGTTGAGCAGACGGGTCACGGCGCGTGGATCCCGTCCCGCCGCGCGGGCGGACTCGTCGATGATCCTGTTGCCACGCTCGATGTCACCCGGCTTGAGCCACGGCAGGCTCGGCAACCAGCCGTCCCCCTTGCGTCCGAGGAGCCGCTGCATCCTGGGCTTGTAGGCGCCCACCCAGATCGGGATGTCGTGTGTCGGCCTCGGGCCCCTGGCGGCACCGGCCACCCGGTGGTGCCTTCCGTCCACGTGCAGGGGTGTCGGATCGGTCGTGTCCCAGATGCCACGGATGATGTCCAGGGCCTCGTCGAGCCCGCCGACCGCCTCGGCGGGTGTGAGCAGCGGGGCTCCCATCGTCGCCATCGCCTCGAAGTACCCGCCCGTGCCGATGCCGAGCTCCACTCGTCCGCCGGTGAGCAGGTCCAGGCTGGCCACCGCGCGAGCCAGCACGGCAGGCTGACGAAGCGGCAGGTTCAGGACGTTCCCCGACACGTGGATGCGGGAGGTCCGTGCGGCGACCCACGCCAGCAGGGTCCACGTGTCCTGGAACTGCGCCTGGTACGGATGGTCCTGGAAGGTCACCAGGTCCAGGCCGAGTTCCTCACTGAGCAGCGCCATGTCGACGGGGTGCTGCGGATCCGCAGCGACAGGGGTCACGAAGCTGCCGAAGCGCAGGGGGTGCAGGTAATCGGGCATGCACCAAGCATCTGGGGCACGTCCCGTCGTTGACAAACACCGGGTAACCTACTTACCTTCAGTAAGTGAGTGCCCCTGGAACCGGTCCGACCCGCCCTCCGCTCCACATCGACGACGACGAGTGCCGACGTCTGGCCGGAGTCATGGAGATCGTCGGCAGACGCTGGGCCAGCGGCATCCTCCTCGCCCTCGGCCTGGGTGCGGAGCGTTTCACCGAGATCGAGAGGCGTGTCCAGGGGCTCTCCGGGCGCATGCTCACCGTCAGGCTCCGCGACCTCGAGGGCGCGGGTCTCGTCGACCGCCTCGTCGAACCGACGATGCCCGTCAGCATCCGCTACCGCCTCACCGAACGCGGCATCGAACTTCTCCGCTCTCTGCAACCCATCGCACGCTACGCCCAGCGCTGGGAGGGTGGGGTCGCCGGCGGCGAGTCGCGTACGGGGGCCGAGTCCTGAATCGACCTCGTCGCCGAGCGGGGTGCCGCGTGTCGACGACGGGCGGACGAGGTCCTGGTGGCACGTCGTGGTCACGGCCGTGACCAGCGAAGACACTGGTCACGGCCGTGAGGGTCGTGGGTCGGGGATCCGGCGGGCGGTCAGCCCACCAGGCGATACTGGTAGGGACCCGTCGAGCCGCAGACGTTCGTGGACCGGATCGAGTCGTACGTCCACCCGAACGGGATCGTGCAGGCCCACAGGCCGTTGACCGGGGTCCGTAGCCGGTAGCGGTACGAGAGCGATCCGCAGGCCCCGGTGGGCTCCACCTGGTCCCAGACGTAGCCGCTCGGCACGGAGCAGGCCCAGGTCCCGTCGAGGCTGAGCGCCCCCGGTGCGGAAATCCCATTCACGGCGGCTTGCTGCGCGATCGGATTCGCATGGGCAGGAATTGTCGTCTGGGAGGTGAGTAACGTGGCTGTCCCCAGGGCGACAACGGTGATGATCCGACGAAACACGGCACCCCTTCCGATCATTCTGCGACCGTCGTCGTGGTCCCCGACATTCTCTCAGATCAACTGTTCGTCATCAATTATTGGATATTGATGTAGGGGAATTGGTGGGGCGGCAGTGTGGGTGGGTCCGGCGCGTGCGCGACGGCTACCTCTTGCGGTGTCTCGTGGCGGCGGCCATCCGCCGCCAGGTGGGGGAGCGGAGCACCCGGGTGGCCGCGTTGATCTTGCGCCGTTCGACCTCGCACGTGCCTCGGGGCAGTCGGGCGACGAGGGCCCGAGCCTCGCGCAACAGCTCCCACGCGGTCGACTCCCTACCTGCCTGCATGGCGGCGACGAGACTCGTCAGGTCGCGGTTCAGGCGGTTCCTGACGTCGTTCTCCCGGGTGGGCAGCGGTCTGCGCAGAGCGGGATTGCCGAGGGGGTCGCGCAGAGGGCGCAGGTCCGACGTCAGTCCGCCGGATGTGAGGTTCACGCGTCGCGACTTCATGCCACCTGCCTTGGTGATTACCCGACCGGCAATTTCGCCTTTGCCCGCGAGGTTAGTTCCCCCGTGCTCGGGGGTTCGGCCGCGGCCGCCCGGTGCGCCATCCGAGAGGTGATCATGCGAGCGGGTGAGGCGCATGGTGATCAGTCAATCACTCTCTGTGCGGTTCTGGAATGTCCGGATGATGTCCCCGAATGGTGAAGGATGTCGCCCGCGGCGAGGCGACCTTTCGGTGATCATGGGCGTACGCTCCGTCGTTGCCCCGCCGGGGCGGTCCCGTCGTCCCGTCCTCGATCAATTGGCGTACGTAAGTCCTTGCTTGACGTGAGACGGGTGTGCAAGGCTCCCTTCCGGCGGGCGACGGGGGGAGGCCGCGCATGGTTGATCCATGCTTGGATGTATCCAGCTATGTGCTGGAGGAAATTGATAGAATCGTCGACGGAAGTGTCCCGGAGGCGATTTCCGCGGATGCCGCGAGTGAGATCAACACCGTTTTCGGGATTGATTTACCCCATCGGGAGATCGCGGCTGCGAAGTCAGTGGCCGCCCTCGGCGTCCTGGTGCAGACGGCGCTGGTCGGTCGTACCGCCGCCGCGACGGCCGACCGCGACGAGCACCGTACCGACGGGGGGCCGGTGCCGCTCTCCGGCGCTCAGCGGCGCATCTGGTTCATGCAGCAGGTGGCCCCCTCCTCGATCCTCTACAACGTGCCGACCCGACTCGACCTGACCGGACCCCTCGTCGTCGAGGCCCTGCACGCGGCGCTGACCGATCTCCTCGCCCGGTACGACGTCCTCCGGTCCTGCTATCCGGCCCGCTCCGGCGTGCCGTCGGTGGCGGTCCGCCCGGCGGCACCTGCCGACCTGCCGCAGGTCGACGTCGACTCGGACGTCGAGGTGGACCGGCTGGCCGAGGCGCAGGCGCGGATCCCGTTCCGGCTGGAGCAGGAGCCGCCCGTCAGGTTCCTCCTGGTACGCCGCGCGCCCGACCGACACACCCTGATCAGCACGTTCCAGCACATCGCCGTGGACGGGCTGACCCTCGACCTGCTCACCCGGGAACTCGGCGCGCGGTACGGCCGGCACGTCGGATCCGGTCCGGCCTCGACCTCGCCGCCCGCCCGGCAGTACGCGGACTTCGCGCGCGCCGACGCGACGGCGGCCACCTCGCAGGCCCGACGGAAGGCGACCGCCGAGCGGGCCGCGGAGCTGTCCGGGATGCCGTTCCCGCTGGACATGCCGACGGACTTCCCCCGCCCCCGGTTCCCGCAGTTCCGGGGCGACGCGGTGGCCGTGACGCTCGACGAACGGTTGGCGGTGGAGGTCCGCGGCCTGGCACGGCAGCACCGGGTGACGGCGTTCGCGGTGCTGCTCGCCGCCCTCGCGGTGGTCCTCCGTCGGGCCGTGGGCCGTCCCCACGTGGTGGTGGGGACGCCCGCCGCCGGGCGTCTGCGCCCGCAGTGGCAGGACATGGTGGGCTGCTTCATCAACATGGTGCCGGTGGCCGTCACGGTGCCCGACGGCAGCACCGGCAGCCGTGTGATCGCCGGTGCGGCCGAGGCGGCGTGGCGTGCCCTGGAACGGCAGGACGTCCCCTTCGAGGACCTGGCCCGCCTCCTGGCCCGCCGGACCGTACGGCCGCTCACTGTCATGTTCTCGTACCAGGTCAGCGCTGCTCCGGTCCGTTTCGCGGGGCTCGCCGACACCGTCCTCACCGTGACCCGGCCCCCGGGGACGGCCAAGTACGACCTGAGCCTCTACGCAGTCGCCACCGCATCGGCGCTGCGGCTGGAACTGGAGTACGACGCCGAGCTGTACACCCACGAGACCGCCACGGCGCTCCTACACGACTACCGCGCTCGACTGGCGGCGCTCGTCGCGGACCCGACGGCGGTCGTGGACCTCGGCGGCCCGGCAGGAACCGACGAACCCGAACACGTGGAGCGATGATGACGCGGTTGGAGCCGGGACTACGGGCCTGCATCCATGAGCTGTTCACCCGGCAGGTGCACGCCCGGCCGGACGCCGTCGCGGTCACCCACGAAGGCCGGGACACCACCTACCGGCAACTCGACCGGCGGGCCGACGCCCTGGCCCACCGGCTGCGCCGGGTCGGGGTGGGGCCGGAGGTGCCCGTCGCCGTCTGTGTCGAACGGTCGGTCGGGGCGGTCGTCGCGCTGCTCGGCGTGCTGAAGGCGGGTGGGGCGTACGTGCCGCTCGACCCGGAGCACCCGGACGACAGGTCGGCCTTCGTCTGCAGCGACTCGGGCGCGACCCTCCTCGTCACCGACCAGCGGGACCGGACGTTCGGTGTCGAGCGGTCGATCCTGCTCGACGACCACGACCACGACCACGACGGCCAGGACCAGGACCACCTCGACCTCGGCGGGGCCGCCGCCGACGCGGTGTCGCCGCCGCCGGTGGAGGTACGGCCGGAGCACCTCGCCTACGTCGTCTACACCAGCGGGTCGACCGGCACGCCGAAGGGCGTCATGGTCGAACACGGCAACGTGGCGGCGCTGGTGGGAAGCACGAGCGCCCGGTTCGGGTTCGGCCCCGACGACGTGTGGACCCTGTTCGCGTCGCTGGCCTTCGACGTCTCGGTGTGGGAGATGTGGGGGGCGCTGCTGCACGGCGCCCGACTGGTCGTCGTGCCGAACGAGGTACGCCGGTCGCCTGCGGACTTCCACGCACTGCTCGCCCGGGAGGGCGTGACGGTGGTCAACCTGACACCGGCCGCGTTCCGCCAACTGTCCCGTTACGAGCAGGACGCGGCACCCGCACCGGTCCGTACCCTCCGGTGGTTGATCTTCGCCGGTGAGTCGCTCACCCCGGGCATGGTCGGCCCCTGGCTGCGGCGGCACGGTGACGAGCAGCCCGCCCTCGTCAACATGTACGGCATCACCGAGACCACCGTGCACAGCACCTGGCGGCGGATCACCACGGCTGACCTGGTCGAGCCCGAGGCCAGCCTGATCGGACGGCCACTGGACCGGTGGACGGCGGTCGTCCTCGACCCGGACGGCCACGGTGTCGCGCCCGGTGAACCCGGTGAACTCCACGTCGGAGGTGCCGGGGTGGCCCGGGGCTACGTGGGTCGGCCGGACCTGACCGCCGCCCGGTTCGTCGACGGCCCCGACGGCACCCGGCTCTACCGTTCGGGTGACCGCGCCCTGGTACGGCCGGACGGGGAACTGGAGTACCTGGGCAGGCTGGACCACCAGGTGAAGCTGCGCGGCTACCGGATCGAGCCGGGTGAGATCGAGGCCCGGCTGCGTACCCATCCCGGGGTGCACGAGGCAGTGGTGGTCCTCGACCGGGACGGGGCCGCCGAACCCCGCCTGGTCGCCTACGTGGTCCCCGCAGGTCCGGCGGCACCGGCCCCGCCGGACCTGCGGGCCCACCTGGGCCGCACCCTCCCGGACTACATGCTGCCGGCGGCGTACGTGGTGCTGGACGGGTTGCCGTTGACGGCGAACGGGAAGGTCGACGTCAGCGCCCTGCCCGCCGTGACCGGGGAACGCCCGGGTCTGTCCACGCCGCTGGTCGCCCCGTCGTCACCGGCGCAGCAGCGGCTCGCCGAGATCTTCGCCGAAGTCCTGGGCCTGGACCGGGTGGGCCTGGACGACGACTTCTTCGAGCTGGGAGGACATTCGATGCTGGCCGTGCAGGTGGCCGCCTTGGCGCAGGAGCGGTGGGGGATGCCGGTGTCGCTACGGTCGATCTTCGACGCGTCGACGGTCCGTTCGCTGGCCCGCGAGGCGGACGCCGTGACGGTGGCGCAGGTGCGGTCATGAACCCGGACGACGCCGTCGCCGTCATCGGCATGAGCGGCCGGTTCCCCGGAGCACCGGACGTCGACTCGTTCTGGCGGTCGGTGGTCGACGGTGAGGTAGCCGCGACCCGGTTCAGCCGCGACGAACTCCTCGCCGCCGGGGTGCCCGAACACGAGATCGACGCCGACGGGCACGTACCGGTCGGCTATCGGGTCGAGGGATGGGACCGGTTCGACGCTGCCTTCTTCGGCTACTCGCCCGCCGAGGCGGCCATGATGGACCCGCAGCACCGGCTCGCACTCCAGGCCTGTTGGCAGGCCTTGGAACGGGCCGGATACCCGCCCGGCGACGCCGCCGCCCCGATCGGGGTGTTCCTGAGCGCCCCGTCCAGCGCCTACCTGGAGCAGCGGATCCTCCCTCAGGGCACCGGAGGGCGCGGGTCCGACGAGTTGCAGCGGGCGATCGGCACCGATCCGGGGATGCTGGCGCTGCGGGTGTCGTACCGGTTGAACCTCACCGGTCCCAGCCTCACCGTGCAGACCGCCTGCTCCTCCTCCCTGGTCGCCGTGCACCTGGCGGTGCAGAGCCTGCTCACCCGCGAGTGCGACACCGCCCTCGCCGGTGGTGCCGCGATCCGGTTGTTGGACCGGCGTGGTTACCGGTACGAGGAGGGCTCGATCCTGTCCCCGGACGGGATGTGCCGCCCGTTCGACGGCGACGCCGCAGGCACCGTCTCCGGGGACGGGGTCGGCGTCGTGGTGCTCAAGCGGTTGGCGGACGCCCTCGCCGACCACGACCACGTCGAGGCCCTGATCATCGGTTCGGCGGTGAACAACGACGGCGGGACGAAGGTCGGCTTCACCGCGCCGACCAGCACCGGACAGGCGGCGGTGATCGACGAGGCCCTGGCCGTCGCCGCCGTCTCCCCGGCCGACGTCCAGTACGTCGAGGCACACGGCACCGGGACCCTCCTCGGCGACCCGATCGAGGTGCGGGCACTGACCGAGGTGTTCGCCCGCGCCCCGCGAACCGAGCCGTGCCTGCTCGGCAGCGTCAAGTCGAACATCGGTCACCTGGACGCCGCAGCCGGGGTCGCCGCCCTGATCAAGACGGTCCTCGCACTGCGCCACGGGGTGGTCCCGGGCACCGCGCACTTCCGTACGCCCAGCCCGCACCTGAACCTGAAGCCGGAGCTGTTCCGGGTCACCGGCGAGCGGACGGCGTGGCCCACCCCGCCGCCCGGGGCACCCCGTCGGGCCGGAGTCAGCGCCTTCGGCGTCGGCGGCACCAACGCCCACCTGGTGCTCCAGGCGGCACCCACCCGCGCGGAGACCACCGACGACGGTGCCGGGGTGCGGGTGCTGCCGCTGTCGGGGCGTACCGTCGAGGGGTTGCTCTCCACCGCCGGTAGGACGGCGGACGTGCTCGCCGGCCCGGACCGGGTCTCCCTCACCGACCTGGCGTACACCCTCCAGCGGCGGCGACGTCCCCTGACGGCCCGCGCCTGCGTGGTGGCCCGTGACCTCGACGAGGCCGTCGACGCCCTGACCCGGCTCACCCCGCAGGACGTGACCACCGTCGGCACCGACGACGACCGGCCACCCGAGGTCGTCCTGATGTTCCCGGGGCAGGGCAGCCAGTACGCCGGGATGGGCGCCGACCTGTACCGCGACGAGCCGGTGTTCCGGCAGGCGATGGACGACTGCGCCGACGCCTTCCGGCCGCATCTGCGCTTCGACGTCCGTGAGGTGGCCTTCGGCGACGACGAGGAGCTGCTTCGGCAGACCGAGTACACCCAACCCACAGTCTTCGCCGTCGGGTATGCGACGGGCCGACTGCTGCTGCACGCCGGGATCGAACCGGCCGCGATGATCGGACACAGCCTCGGTGAGTACGTGGCGGCCTGCCTGGCCGGGGTGTTCACACTGCCGGGTGCGGCCCGAGTCGTCGCCGCCCGGGGGGCTCTGGTCCAACGGTCCACCCCGGGTCGGATGATCTCGGTGGCGCTCGGCCCCGAGGAACTCGACACCGTGGTACGGGGCCACGGCTCGATCGCCGCCGTCAACGGCGCGCACCTGTGCGTACTGGCCGGTACCGGGGAGGAGATCGCTGCCGCCGAACGGCTGCTCGCCGCCCGGAACGTACCGGTCCGCCCGTTGGCGACCTCCCACGCCTTCCACACCCCGCTGATGGACCCGGTCCTGGCCGACTTCGCGGCCGTCGTCGCCGACGTCACCCGCAACGCGCCGACCCGCCCGGTGGTGTCGAACGTGACAGGTCTGCTGCTCACCGCCGAGCAGGCCACCTCCCCGGACTACTGGGTGACGCACCTGCGTCGGCCGGTCCGTTTCGCCGACGGGCTGTCCGGGCTCCTCGACACCGACCGTCGGCGGGTGCTGGTGGAGGCGGGTCCCGGTTCGGCGCTGACCGCGATGGCCCGACTGACCGGGACGACAGCCGCCCTCGTGCCGCTGCTCGGACGCCGCGACCGGCCGGCGTCGCCGGTCGCCGCGCTGTGGCGGACCGGTGTGGAGGTCGACTGGTCGGTCCAGGATGCGGCGGGCCGGGTGGTGCCGCTGCCCGGCGTGGAGTTCGACGGCCGAGAGCACGTGCTGCCCCGCCCCCGTGCCGGCGAGGCACTGACCGACGAGCCCGCCGCCCCGTCACGTTGGACGTACGCGCCGGTGTGGCATCGCGGTGGCCGCCGGCCCGCCGACCCGGTGGGGACGCCGCAGACCTGGCTCGTGGTGGAGGACGCCGCCGGGCTCGCCCAGCGGATCGGTGGGCTGCTGCGGGCCGCCGGAGACGACGTCGAATCAGTGACGGCGGCTGCCCTGACGGCGGATCCGGACGAGCCCCGACGCCTGGTCCAGGCACTGGCCGACGCGGGCCGCCTACCGACCCGGGTGCTGTACGCCGGGACGATCCTCGGCGCGGAGACCGTGGCGGAGGCGGGCGGCGCGAGCAGCGTGGGTAGCGCGAGCGGCGTTGGCAGCGCGGGCACCGCGGGTGGCGTGGACGGCGCGGGTGGTGCGAACGGTCCGGTCGCCTCCCTCGGCCGCGTCCGCAGCGACGGGCTGCGAGACCTGGTCGCGGTCACGCAGGCGCTCAACGAACTCGGCCAGGTGGACGGGCTCGATGTCGTCGTGCTGACCGACCGGTTGCAGGAGGTCGCCGGGTCCGTCCCGGTCCGCCCCGAACGGGCCACCGTCCACGGTGCGGTGACAGTGCTCCCGCAGGAGTTCACCGGCCTGAGCTGCCGCGCCGTCGACGTGGACCTGCCACCGGCCGACGCGCAGGACGGCTGGGACGACCTGGCCGCGACGCTCCACGGCGAGGTGCGGGGCGCTGTCGGCGTCGACGAGTCGTTCGTCGCCTACCGCGACGGTTTCCGGTGGCGGCGGGCGTTCGCTCCGGTCGAGTTGCCGGGCGGCGCGGGGGTGTGGCGTCCGGACGGTGCCTACCTGCTGTTCGGGGTGGGCACCCGGACCGGGCTGATGGTGGCCGAGGAGTTGACCGCCCGGGGTGCCCGGGTGGTCGGTGTGACGGGTCGGGTCGCCTCGGCGGCGGACCGACCGGACGGGCTCACCGCCCTGCGGGAGCGGGCCGGGGGTCGCCTGACGGTGCTTACCGCCGACCTCCTCGACGGCGTGCAGGTGACCGCCGTGGTCCAGGAGGCGCTGGTCCGGCTGGGCCGACTCGACGGGGTGTTCCACCTGCTCGACGACCGGGCCTCCGGCATGGTCGCCATGAAGTCGGCGACCGACGTCACCGCCACCGTGGACGCCCGGGTGCGCGGCGTGTCGCTGCTGGGTGCCGCCCTGGACCGGGTGACCGGCGACCGCCCCCACGGATTCCTGGTGCTCGGCTCCTCCATCACCGGCGTGGTCGGCGGGTTCGGGCAGCTGGAGAACTGCGCGGTGGCGACCTTCCTGGAGACCTACGCCCAGGCGCGCACCGCGCCCGGACGCCCCGTCACGGCGGTGCACTGGGGACAGTGGGCCTGGGACGACTGGTTCGAGGAGCAGATGGCGGATCTGCCCGAGATCCGGGCCGACTACCGGCGGCAGCGTGAGCGGTATGGCATCCCGGTGGCCGAGGGGTGGGAACGCACCGGGGCTGCGGTGGCCGGTGGACTGCCGTCGGTACTGGTGTCGACCCGGGACCTGCGGGACGTGCTCACCGAGCAGCGGCAGCTGACCGCCGCGGGGTTCGCCTCGGCGGTCGTGACACCGGACGAGGCGGCCGACCCGGACTGGGACCCGGCCCGGCTGTGGCCCGACGACGAGGTTGCCCAGCAGATCGCGACGGTGTGGCGGGAGGTCCTGGGGGTCACCCTCGACGACCCGGACACCGACTTCTACACCGTCGGCGGCAACTCGCTCTTCGCCATCCAGGTGGTCGCCCGGCTCCGGGAGATCTTCGGCCCGTTGCCGATGAGCGTGATCTTCGATGCGCCGTCGGTGGCGGGTCTGGCCGCCGCCATCCGTACGCAGCAGACCCGATCGCTGGCCGACGAGGAGATCGCGAGCATGCTTGACGAAGTCGAGGCCATGTCACCAGAGGAACTCGAGGCGCTGCTGGCGGCCGACCATGGCTGAGGAGATCGCCGTCGACGGGGCGCTCCGACGTCGGCTGGCCACCCTGACCCCGCAGCAGCGTGCCGTCTTCGACCGCCGCCGTCGGGAGCGGGCGGCAGCCGTGGAACCGGAGGCGGGCGCCCCGCAGCCGACCGGCCCGACCGCCGGACGCCGACGCCGCCGTCCCGACAGCACCATGGAGTTCAGCGTCTTCTTCTTCTCCGGGGACGGGTCGAGCGTCGAGGAGAACCGTTACGACCTGCTGCTGGAATGTGCCCGGATCGCCGACCGGGCCGGGTTCGCCGGGATCTGGGTGCCGGAGCGACACTTCGTCGACTTCGGCGGCCTCTATCCCAACCCGTCGGTGCTCGCCGCGGCGCTGGCCGTGGTCACCGAGCGGATCCAGATCCGGGCGGGCAGCGTGGCGCTGCCGCTGCACCACCCGGCCCGGATCGCCGAGGAGTGGTCGGTGGTGGACAACCTGTCCCGGGGGCGGGTGGCGATCTCGGCCGCCTCCGGATGGCACCCCGACGACTTCGTCCTCGCACCCGGCGACGGTGCCCGGACCTACCGGGACCGCAAGGCCGTCATGTTCGACAGGCTCGAGACGGTGCAGCGGCTGTGGGCCGGCGAGACCGTCGAGGTGCCCGGGGTGACCGGGACCCCGACCGCCGTCCGGACCCTGCCGCGTCCGATCCAGCCGCGGCTTCCGGTCTGGGTCTCCTCGCAGGGCAGCACCGACACGTTCGTGCAGGCCGGCCGGGCCGGCGCGAACCTGCTCACCGGCCTGGTCGCGCAGCAGCCGGAACAGGTCAGGACGAAGATCGCCGCCTACCGGAAGGCACGCGCCGACGCCGGGTACGACCCGGACACCGGGGTGGTCACCGCGATGGTGCACACCTTCCTCGGCTCCGACCTCGACGAGGTGCGTGAGGTCGTCCGCCGCCCGCTGATCGACTACCTCGGCACCTTCCTGCGTCAGCAGGACAGCACCGACAGCGGGTACGCGGTGCTCTCCGAAGCCGAGCGTGAGGTGATGCTCTCCGCCACCTTCGACAGGTACTTCGACCACCTGGCCCTGCTCGGGACACCGGAGACCGGTGAGAGCTTCGTCGAGGACCTCGTCGACCTGGACGTCGACGAGGTGGCCTGCCTCGTGGACTTCGGGGTGGCACCCGACCTGGTGATCGAGGGCCTGACCCACCTGACCGAGCTGAAGAACCGCTACCAGCATCCCCGGGGTACCGCATGACCGACCTGACGCAACGGCTGGCCCAGCTGACCCCGGCGCAGCGGGCGGTGCTCGACCGTCGGCTTCGGGACAGGGGCGCGAAGGCTCCCCAGGTGCCGGCGATCAGCCGGCGACCGGACCTCGGCGGGCATGTACTCACCGTCGACCAGGAGCGGATCTGGCTGATCCACCAGTTCGACCCGGACGACCCGGCGTACAACATCTTCTTCGCCGCGCGGTTGACCGGGAAGCTGGACCTCGACGCGGTACGCCGGGCGGTCGACGACTTCGTCGCCCGGCACGAACCACTGCGGACCACCTTCGTGGCCGTGGACGGGCGGCCCCGGGCTGTCGTCCACGAGCACGCCCGGGCCGACGTGGTCGTGACCGACCTGCGGCAGGTTCCGGCGCAGCAGCGGGAGGCGGTGGCGCAGCGGCACGCGCTCGACGAGATCCGTACGCCGTTCGACCTGACGGTCTGCCCGCTGCTGCGGGTCCGCCTGCTCCGCACAGCCGACGACGAACACCTTCTCGTCGGCACCGTCGACCACATGGTCTGGGACCGGGCCTCGCTCACCGTGTTCAACGCCGAGTTCCCCGAGCTGTACAACGCGCACGCCACCGGGCGCCCCCACACCCTCCCGCCGGTGCGGCTGCACTACGGCGACTACGCCGAATGGCAGCCCGACTGGTTGAGCCGGGAGGTGGCGACCCGGCACCTGCCGTACTGGCGGGACCGCCTCGCCGGTGCCGCACCCGCCCTGGAACTGCCCACCGACCGGCCGCGCCCGCCGGTCCAGACGTTCCACGGTGCCCGCCACCAGTTCCGACTCACCGCGGCCCTCACCACGGCGATCCGGGAGTTGGCGCGCGCGGAGAACGTGACTGTGAACGTCGCCCTCCTGGCCGCCTGGCAGCTGCTGCTGCACCGGCTCTCCGGGCAGGACGACATCGTGGTCGCCACGACCTCGTCGACCCGGGGACGACCGGAGACCGAGTCGATGATCGGCTACTTCCTCACCATGCTGCCGCTGCGGGTGCGGGTACGGCCGGAGATGAGCTTCCGGGAGCTGCTCGGCGAGGCCCGGACGGCGGTCCTGGGGGCCTTCGACCACCACGACGTGCCGTTCGGGGTGCTCCTGGACGCGCTCGACGTGCACCGCGACCCCAGCCGGAACCCGGTCTACCAGTCGACCTTCATCTACGTCGACTTCGTCCACGAGGAGCGGGTGCCGCTGGACGGACTGCACGTCGAGACGGTCATGTTGGACAACCTCACCGCGAAGGACGACATCACCCTCGGGGTCTTCGACGACAGGTCCCTCGGCGACGACCACTTCTACGGGCTGCTGGAGTACAACACCGACCTGTTCGACGCCGACACCGTGGAGCGGATCGGTGAGCAGGTCGTCCACCTGCTGGAACAGCTCGTCGTGGACCCGGGGCGGGCCGTCGACGACTACCTGCTGACCCGCCCCGACCAGGTCCACCGGCAGGTGGTGGAGTGGAACGCGACGGCCGTCGACAGGGATCCCACGGCCACCGTCGACAGGATGGTCCGCGAGCAGGCGGTGCGGACCCCGGACGCGGTGGCGGTCCGGTGCGGTGTGCACCGGTGGACGTACCGGCAGCTCGTCGACCGTGCGGCGGTGATCGCCCGGCGGCTGCGGGGGCTCGGGGTGGGGCCGGAGGTGGTGGTCGGCGTCGGAGTCGAACGCTCCTGCGACCTGGTGGCGGCGCTCCTCGGTGTCCTCTGGGCGGGCGGGGCGTACCTGCCGCTCGACCCGTCGCACCCACGGGACCGGTCGGCCGGGATCGTCGAGCGCTCCGACGCCCGCGTCGTGATCACCACTGCGGAGTACGGCGACGGCATCCCGGCACCCGAGCTGCTCCTCCTGGACGACCTGCCGGAGCGGGAGCCGGAGCCGGGGCCGTCCGCCTCGGGGGACGGCCGGCGGCTGGCGTACGTCATGTACACCTCCGGGTCGACGGGCACCCCGAAGGGTGTGGAGATCACCCACGGCAACCTGGTCAACGTCCTGCTGGACCTCGACGACCTGGTCGGTCTGGCACCCGGTGAGGTGCTGGCCGCCGTCACCCCGGTCACCTTCGACATCGCCGGTTTCGAACTGTTCGGGCCGCTGCTGGTCGGGGCGACGGTCACAGTGGTGCCGCGCGCGGACAGCCGGGAGGGCGGTCGGCTGGCGCGGGCGCTCGCCGAGTGCGGGGCCACCGTGATGCAGGCGACGCCGACGACCTGGCGGCTGCTGCTCGACGCGGGCTGGCGCAACCCGGCCGGACTGCGGATGCTCGTCGGCGGTGAGGCGTTGCCGCCGACCCTGGCCGCCGAGATGGGGGCACTGCCCGGCAGGGCGTGGAACGTGTACGGCCCCACCGAGACCACGATCTGGTCCACCGTCTGGCCCGTCCCGGCCGACGGCGGCCCGGTGTCGATAGGTGGGCCGCTGGCGAACACCCAGGTCCACGTGCTGGATGCGCGACGTCGGCCGGTGCCGGTGGGCGTACCCGGTGACCTCTACATCGGTGGTGCGGGCGTGGCCCGTGGCTACCGGGGCGCGCCGGAGCTGACCGCGCAGCGGTTCCTGCCCGACCCGTTCGGCACCGACGGGATGCTCTACCGGACCGGTGACCGGGCCCGGTGGCGGCGCGACGGCACCCTGGTCTTCCTGGGCCGCGACGACAACCAGGTGAAGCTGCGCGGGCACCGGATCGAGTTGGGGGAGATCGAGTCGTCGTTGGAGCGGCACCCCGGCGTACGGCGGGCAGCGGTGGTCGTCCGGGAGGACCGGGCCGGTGACGCGCGGCTGGTCGGGTACGTCGAACCGGCCGGTGAGGTGCCGCCCACCGCGCCGGAGTTGACCGAGTCCCTGCGCGACACCCTGCCGGACTACATGGTGCCCGCCGCTGTCGTCGTGCTGGACACGCTGCCGACCACGGCCAACGGCAAACTGGACCGCGCGTCGCTGCCCGCCCCGTCGACCGACCGCACCTCTGGCGGTTACGCCGCCCCGCGTAACCCGTTGGAGCTGCGGATCGCCCGGATCTGGGAGGACGTCCTCGACGTCCGGCCGGTCGGCGTCCACGACCGGTTCTTCGACCTGGGCGGGCACTCGCTGCTGGTGCTGCGGCTGATGGCCGAGCTGGAGGCGGCGTTCGGGGTGACACTGCCGATGGCGGCGATCTTCCAGGGGGCGACGGTCGAGCAGTTCGCCCGGATGGTCCGGGACGGGTTCCGCCCGGAGGGCGACGTCCACGCGATCCGGCTACGGGCCGGTGCGCACTCCGAGACCCCGATCTTCTTCGTGCATCCGGCGGGCAGCGAGGTGGTCTGCTACATGCCGTTCACCGAACTCGTCGAACCGGCCGAACGCCCGTTGTACGCGTTGGCCTCACCCGACCCGGTCGACGGCCGGTTCCCGTACGAGACGTTCGAGCAGCGGGCTGCCGCGTTCGCCGGGCTGATCCGCGAGCTTCAGCCGTCCGGGCCGTACGAGCTGGTGGGGTGGTGTTACGGCGGTTCCAACGCGTACGCCGTGGCCGCCGAGCTGGAACGGGTCGGCGAGACCGCCTCGGTGGTGCTCGTCGACGCCCACCCCCCGGCCCCGGTGGAGGTGGAACCCGACCGGGCGGAGATCGTCGCGGCGATCGCCGCGAACCTGCGCTGGGACCACCAGGACGGCACGGCCGTCGAGGACCTGCGGGCGATGACCGACGACGAGCACGTCGACCACCTGCTGCGCATCGCCCGGGCGGCGAACTACCTGCCTGCCGACAGCGGGCGGGCGCAGATGGCGTCGGTGGTCGAGATGTGGATGGCGAACCTCCGTCTGCTCTGGCGCTACGAGCCACCGCCGCTGCGCGGGCCGGTGACGGTCGTCCGGGCGGAGGCCGAGGAGCCCGAGCCGTTCCGTGCGTGGGGGTCGCTCGTGACAGGACGGTTCCGGGAGGTCGACGCGCCCGGCAACCACTACACGGTGGTGCGGTGGCCACACGTCACAGTGGTGGCACGGACAGTGAGCGAGGCCCGCGATCGGGCGCTGGGGGACGAGTCGTGAGAGAACTGCTGCGGGACAAGGTCTACCTGCGTTACTGGCTGGCGGTGGTCATCTCCTTCCTCGGGGACGGCATCGTGAAGGTCACGGTGATCTATGTGGCTGCCGACGTGACCGACTCACCGGCGTTGTTCATCGCCGCCGTCGTCATCGCCCAGCTGCTGCCGTCCGGGGTCCTCGGCGCGTTCATCGGCCCGCTGGTGGACCGGATGTCCCCGCGTCTGCTGCTGGTCGGCGCGGACATCGCCCGGATGGTGGTCGTCCTGGCGATGATCTTCGCGGTGAACTCGGCCTGGCTGCTCCTGCTGCTGATCTTCCTGGAGGGGCTGGGCAAGGCGGTCTTCGAGACCGCCCGGATGGCCGCCATCCCCAAGGTCGTCGGTCAGCACAGCATCCCGGCCGCCATCGCCCTGTTCCAGAGCACCGTCCAGGCGCTGAACCTGGCCGGGCCGCTGCTCGGCGGCTTCCTGATCCTGGTGGCCGGGGTGAAGTTGTCGTTCGTGGTCAACGCGGCGTCCTTCGTGGTCTCCGCGCTCCTGTTGGGCAGCATCGCGGTGCTCAAGACGGCCACCGTCACCGCGTCCGGGCCGGGACAGTACTGGAGTTCGCTGCACACCGGGGTCACCGGTGTGCTGGGCATCCGGTCGCTGCGCCTGGTGGCGTGGGCGATGGTCCCGGTGATGCTGGCGATCGGGCTGTTCACCACGAACGTCAACACCCAGCTGTTGGCCGGGTTCGACCTGCCCGCCTTCGAGTTCGGTCTCGCCCAGGCGATGCTCGGCGGCGGTGCGGTCATCGGGGCGTTCCTCGGGCCGACCCTGGTCCGACGGGTCTCGCTGACCGGGCTGCTGGCCGGTGCCGTCGCCCTGTTCGCGGTCTCCCTGCTGGTGTTGTGGCCGATCGACGACCGTTGGCCGGGCAGCGGCCTGGCAGTGGTCTGCTCCTGGTGCGCCCTGGCCGGACTGGCCATGAGCCTGGTGCAGGTGCCGGTGGCGAACATCCTGCTCCGGGACCTTCCCGAGGAGCTGCGTGGTCGAGGGATCGCCCTGCTCAACGCGGTGATGATCAACTTCTCGATCGTCGGGGTGCTGGTCGGTGGGGTGGTGGCGAACGCCGTCGGCGCCGCCGCGTCGATCATCCTCACCGGTCTCCTCCTGCTGCCCCCGGCGGTGGTCCTGATGGTCAGGTCCCGCCACGAGCGCAGGCCCGCTCAGGCCGCCGACACCGAGGTGGGAGCCCTGCGATGACAGCAGACCACAGTCGTACGCCGCTTCCCGTGCAGACCGGCCTCCCGGACGCGGACCTGGTCGCGGCCTGGGCGATCGTCAGGGCCGCCACCCTGCGGCAACAGGCCCTCACCGTCCCCGTCGACAGGCACGGGAACGCTATCGACGTGGACGTCGACCTGGACGCCACCCCGACCGCCGCCGACCTGGTGGCGCACTGTGCGTCGGCGCTGGCGGCGTCGCGGCCTGCCGGTCACGGCCGGGGAGTCGACCCGATCACCCTGGCCGTCACCGGGACGGCGGAACTGCGGTACCGGGCCGGGGCCGTCGACCCGGTGCAGGCAGCCCTGCTGGCCGAGTTGACGGGCCGGGCCGTGCGGGAGATCCACCGTACGCCGGACCGTCGTCCGTCCGACCTGGACCTGCTCACCGACGACGACCGCCGCCAGCCGTACCGCTGGCGGCAGGCCGCCCACCGGGTCGTCGACGGGCCGGCACCCGAACGCCACCGGGCCGTCAGCGAGCAGGCGCGTCGGGACCCCACCCGCCCCGCAGTGGTCTGCGGCGACGAAGAGGTCACCTACGGCGACCTCGACACCCGGGCGAACCGGCTCGCCCACCTGCTCGGCGACCGGGGCGTCGGCACCGACGTCCGGGTCGCCCTCTGCCTGCCTCCCGGCATCGACCTGGTGGTGAGCATGCTCGCCGTGCTCAAGGCGGGCGGCTGCTACCTCCCGGTCGACCCGGGGTTCCCGAGCGCCCGGATCGCGTTCCTGCTGGACGACGCCGACGTCGCCGTGGTCGTGGGTGACGACGCCACGCCCGACGACGCCGTCGCCGGTCGGCCCGTCGTCCGGCTCGGCACGGACCGGGCACGCGAACAGTTGGCGGCCCGACCCGACACGCCACCTGCCGACCCGTCCGACACGGGGCGGCTCGGCTACGTCCTCTACACCTCCGGCTCCACCGGGGAACCCAAGGGCGTCGCGGTACCCGAGGCGGCGGTCGGCAACCTGCTGCGCTGCGTCGGCCGGCACGTGACGCTGCGGCCCGGGGACACCGCCCTGGCCAGCTCCGCGCCGGTCTTCGACATCTCCACCGTCGAGATCTTCCTGCCGTTGGTGAACGGGGCGCGGGTCGTCGTCGCGACCCGGGACCAGGCCCGCAACCCGGCCGAGACGGTCCGGCTGATCGACGCGTACGACGTGCGGTTCGTCCAGGCCACGCCGACGGCGTGGCGTCCGCTCACCGACGCCCTGACCCCCGGTGGGCGGCGGGAACGCCTCCAGGCGCTGACCGCCGGGGAGCCGCTGACCCCGGACCTCGCCGCCCGGATGCTCGCGGTGACCGGCCAGGTGATCAACGGGTACGGCCCGACGGAGACCACCGTCTACTCCACCGTCGCGCGGATCACCGATCCGGCCGACGTGACGATCGGGGAGCCGGTCGACGACACCACCGTCTACGTGGTCGACGCACGGGACCGGCTGGTGCCCCCCGGTGTCCCGGGTGAGCTGGTGATCGGCGGGCGCGGCACGGCCCGTGGCTACCTCAACCGGCCCGACCTGACCGGCCGGCGGTTCGTCCCGGACACCTGGGCGCCGGCCACCCCCGGCGAGACGGTCTATCGCACCGGCGACCTGGTGTGGTGGGCGCCGGACGGCCGACTACGGGCCGTCGGGAGGATCGACACCCAGGTGAAGGTCCGGGGTCACCGGATCGAACCCGGTGAGGTGGAAGCCCGACTCGACGCCCATCCGAACGTCACCGCCTGCGCCGTCCGGGCCCGGCGGTTCGGGCCGGACGACACCCGCCTCGTTGCGTTCGTGGTCACCGCCGACGGCCGCCCGCTGCCCCTGGCCGACCTGCGGGCCTGGTGTGCCCTGACGCTACCGGAGTACCTCGTCCCGACCGTCTGCCTGACCCTTCCCGAGCTGCCCCGCACCGGCAGCGGCAAGCTCGACGAGGGTGCCCTCCCCGACGCCGCGCAGACCCGGGCCGGGCTCACCTCCACCCCCGACGGGGACGACGGCGGGGCGCAGCCGCGTACCGCTGCGGAGCGGGCGGTGGCCCGGATCTGGCGGGAGGCGCTGTGGGCCGACGACCTCGGCGTGCACGACGACTTCTTCGAGCTGGGCGGTGACTCGCTGGTGGCCACCCAGGTCACCCTCCGTCTGCAACAGGAGTTCGTGCTCGACGTGCCGATCCGCGCCGTCTACCGGCACCCGACCGTGAGCGAGCTGGCCGCCGCCCTGGTCCGGGCGCGGGCCGCCGGCGGATTCGACGTCCCGGCACCCGCCGGAGCGGGGGAGGGGCTGCGATGAGTGACAGCGACACCCTCCTGGTCGTCTACGACCGGGGCAGCCTGGCACCGACCAGGATCGCCCGGGCCGCCGAGGCCAACGACGTCGAGCTGGTGTTCCTGGTGGGCGCCCAGACCCTGGCCGGGGGAGCCCGGGACCGGCAGGCCGAGGCGCACACCGAGCTGATGATGCCGACGCTGCGGATGCTCGGCGAGACGATCGACGCCACCGGTACGGGCGAGGAGGACCTGCTCTCCCTGGTCGGCGCGCACCGGCCGGCCGGAGTCGTCACCTTCAGCGAGTTCCAGTTGGAGTCGACGGCCCGGCTCGCCGACCGGATCGGCCTGCCCCATCACCGCCTCGCCGACCTGCCCGGGATCACCCACAAGGACGTGCAGCGTCGGCGCTTCGCCGAACGGGGTGTCGACGCCGTCCGGGTCGCCACGATCACCGACGTCGGGCAGGTCGACGCGGCTGTCGACCACGTCGGTCTGCCCGCCGTGGTGAAGCCGGTACGGGGCGCGTCCAGCCGGAACACCGTCGCCGTGCACACCCCGGCGGAGGCGTACGCGTTCGTGGCCCGGGCCCTCACCGACGACGGGCCGGGACGCCCCCGCGAGTCGGCGCTGATGCTGGAGGAGTTGCTCGTCGGCCGACCGACCCCGGCACCCTGGGGTGACTACATCGCCGTGGACTGCGCGGTGTCCGCCGGGCGGGCCGAGGCGATGTTCGTGACCAGCAAGTTCGCCCTGGCCGAGCCGTTTCGGGAACGGGGCGGCTACGGCGGCCGGTCGTTCGTGGAGGACTCCCTCGTCGCCGAGGTGGAGGCCCTCGCGTGTCGCGCGGTGGAGGCGGTCGGCGTCACCACCGGCATCGCCGACGTCGAGATCAAGCTGACCGCAGCCGGCCCCCGGGTGATCGAGGTGAACGGCCGCCTGGGGGCCTGGGTCGACGACCTCGCGGTTCGGTCCGGCTTCGCCGATCCGGCGGACGTCGCGGTCCGGGCCGCGCTGGGCCGCCCGTTCGAGGCCCGTCGGCGGCCCGCACCGGAGAGCCCGATCGCGTTCCACTACCTGCTCGTGCCGCCGGTCGACGCCGGACGGGTGCGCGACATCCAGGGGGTGTCGGCGCTGCGCCGGATGCCCCACGTCGAGCGGGTCACGGTACTGACAGCTCCGGGCGAACCAGCGGACTGGCGGCTCGGCGCGGCGGCGAACGCGGCTGCGGTGACCGGCGCCACCGGATCCCACACCGACCTGGCCGACACCGTCGCCGCCCTGGAGGAGGTGCAGTGGATCACCTACGACTGAGCGACGACTCCGCAGTGGTGGACCTGCCCCCGTCGCGGTGGCTGCGGGAGTGCGCCGGGACCCCGGCACCCGGCCCGCTGCGCGCCCTGCTGGTCCTGCTGCCCCACGCGGGTGGCGCCGCGTACACCTATCGGTCCTGGGTCCCGGCCCTGCCGGAGGGGGTCACCGCCCTGGCTGTCGAGTACCCGGGCCACGGCACCCGGATGAGGGAGTCGCCCAGCGCCGACCTCGACGGCGTGGTGACCGAACTCGCCGACGTCCTCACCGGGGTGCAGGATGCGCTCGACGGTCGTCGCCTCGTCCTCGGCGGGCACAGCCTCGGCGCACTGCTCGCCCACGAGGTCGCCGGTGCCCTCCAGGACCGTGGCCGACCCGCCCCGGACCTGTTCCTGTCCGCCGCACCGCCCCCGCACCGCCGGGCCGGACTGCCGGACCTCACCCGACTCGACGACGACGCGCTCGCCGAAGCCCTCGGCGACCGCGGCGACCTGCCCCGGGAGATCCTCGCCGACGTCGAGGCCCGCGCCCTGTACCTGCCGATGATCCGGCACGACCTCGTGCTCGCCCGGCGGTACGGCTCCGACACCCGCCCCGCCACCACTGTGGTACGGACCCGCGCCGTGGTCGTCGGCGGCGCTCAGGACGACAGGTGCCCCACCGGCGACCTGGCCGCCTGGACCGACCTGATCGACGGCCCGACGCAGGTCACCGTGCTGCCGGGGGGCCACTTCTACTACCGCGACCAACTCGACGTGGTCGGCCGGCTCATCGACGGTCTGGTGACCGCGCCGTGACCCGCCACGCCCTTCGGAAGGGGGAACCGGATGACCACGAGGAAACTGCACTTCACTCCCGCCACCGGCACCACGGCCGAACTCATCCCCGGCTACCACGGCCGGTTCGTCCACGGTGACCGGCTGACGGTGGCGATCTGGGACGTCACCGCCGGCAGCGAGGTGCCCGGCCACAGTCACCCGCACGAGCAGATCGTGAACTGCCTGGAAGGCACGTTCGAGATGCGGGTCGGCGGCGAGGTCTTCGTGATGGGACCCGGGGACAGCGTCGTGGTCCCCGGTGGGGTCGAGCACTCCGCGGTGGCCCACACCGACGTGCGCTGCCTCGACGTCTTCCACCCCGTACGTGACGACTACCGGATAGAGGAACGGTGACGCCGATGCGATCCCACGTGCACGTCCACACCCTCGGCCCGTCCGGCACGAACTGTGAGGCCGCCGCCCACCACTGGCTCGACCGGCAGCGGATCGACGACCACCGGGTGACCCTGTACGGCACGCTGGAGGAGGCCGTCGAGGTGGTCACCACCGCCCCCGGCGCCCACGTCCTGCTCGGCTGCGTGGTCTACCCGGACCTGCACCACATCGTCTTCCGCAACCTCGGGGCGCTGACCCTCGTCGAGTGCTTCGTGATGCCGACCCACAACATGGTGGTGGCCGGTGACATGTCCAAGCCGGTGCCGACCGTCGCGTCGCATCCCGCCCCGGTCAACCTCCTCGACGGGTGGACCCCGGAGATCAGTTTCGTCGACAGCAACGCGCGGGCCGCGTTGACCGTCGCCGCCGGGGCGGCGGACGCCTGCGTGACCACCTCGGTCGCCGCCGCCGAGGTGGGCCTGCCGGTGGTGCGGGACTTCGGTCCGGTGCCGATGGGGTTCAGCATCCACGCCAACGGCACCTACCGGCAGCAGCATGGCTGAGCTGTCGGTCTGGTTCGACGGTCGGGTCCACACCGGTGTCACCCCCGAGCCCACCCTGAACACCTTCGGCCTGCACTACGGGTACGCCGTCTTCGAGGGACTGCGCTCCTTCGACGTCGGCGGGACCGCGTCGATCTTCGCCCTGCAACCCCACATCGACCGGCTGCTGCGCTCCGCGGCCACCCTGGACATCCCCATCCGGTACGACAACGACACCCTCGTCGCCGCACACCACGAGGTGCTCGCCGCGAACGGGTTGACCGAGGCGTACCTGCGGCCGGTGGCCTTCCTCGGCGACGGCCTCAGCGGGCTCGGCACCCAGCGACACCGGGCGCACCTGGCGATCCTGGCGTGGCCGTGGGCCAACCCGGCACCGGGCGGAGGCGGTGTCCGGTTGGCCGTCGCCCGGCGGCGGCGTCCGGCACCGGACAGCTTCCCGCCGCACACCAAGGCCGCCGGTGGCTACCTGATCGCCAAGCTGGCCCACAACGAGGCGACGGCCCGGGGCTTCACCGACGCGATCATGCTCGACGACAGTGGCCACCTCGCGGAGGCCACCAGCATGAACGTGTTCCTGGTCCGCGACGGCGGGCTGCTCACCCCGACCACCCGGGCCTGCCTGCCCGGCATCACCCGGGGAACCGTCATCGACCTGGCCCGCCAGGCGGGGGTCCCGGTACGGGAGGCCGACCTCACCGTGTCCGACCTGCTCGGCGCCGACGAGGTCTTCCTCACCAGCACCGCAGCCGGGGTACGGCCGGTGCAGGCCGTCGAGGACCACGTGTTCGGCGACGGCAGCCCCGGCGCGCTCACCACCGATCTGCTCGGCCGCTACGACGCGCACGTTCTCACCCACTCCACCCCGCCGGCCGCGCCCGCCGATCCCACCCCACCCGGGATCCTCGGCCCGGCCGCCGCCCTGACCTCGGGAGGCCGCGCATGACGGAGCCCCGCGACATCGTCGCGAAGACGATCGGTGACGTGCAGGTGAGCACCTGCGCACTGGTCGACGTCCTGGACGGGATGGGCGTCACCGACGCCGTCCTGCCCGTCGCGCTGCGGCAGCGGGCCGGTCGACCCGCCCTGGCCTACGGGACCGCGTACACGGTGTCCTGGGTGCAGGTCCGTAAGCAGGCCTCCATCCACCAGCCGACCCCGGGGACCTGGCAGCAGGTCCGCGACTTCCTGGTCCCGGAGGTCACCGACGGCACCGGGCGGATCTACGTCGGCGGGGCCGGTGACCTGGTCACGCACGCCGCGCTGGCCGGTGGGATGTCGGTGACCTACCTGCTGGAACAGGTCGGCTTCGAGGCGATCGTGCTGGGTGGCGCGGTGCGGGACCGGGCGGTGGTGGAGGCGGCGGACCGACCGGTGGTCGCCAGCAACTTCACCCCGACCGACACCCAGGGCGCCTACCGGGTCGCCGCCACCGGCACCGAGTGCCGGATCGGCGACGTACGGATCGTCACCGGCGACTGGGTGTTCACCGACGGGAACGGCACCGTCGTGATCGCCGACGAGATCCTCCTGGAGGTCCTGACGAAGGCGGTGGCCGTGGAGAACGCCGAGGCCCGCATCCTGGCGCAGGTCCGGGCCGGTCGACCGTTGCCCGAGATCGTGGACGAGGGTGGGCAGATCTGAGTGGGCCACACCGTCGTACCGCTGTCACCGGCGCAGGAGCGGCTCTGGACCTCGACGGAGATCCGCCGGGGTGACCCGTTCTTCCACATCCCCTTCGTCGTCGGTCTCGACGGCCCGCTCGACGAGGCCCTGCTGCACGCCTGCCTCGAACTGCTGGTGGCCCGGCACGCCGCGCTGCGCGCCCGGGTGGCCTGGCAGGACGGCCGGGTCTGCCTGGTCGTCCCGCCCGCCGAGGAGGTCGCCCTGGACTGGTTCCGGGGTGCGGTGCTCGACGCCCCGGACGAGGCGACGGCCGACCGGGAGGTCGACGCCGTCGGACGCGCCCCCTTCGACCTGGCCGCCGGGCCGCCGCTGCGGGTCCAGCTGATCCGGTTGGGCCGCAGGCGGCACCGGCTCGCCGTCACCGTGCACCACCTCGTCTTCGACGGCTGGTCGTTGGACCTGTTCGTCGCCGAGCTGGCCGCGCTGTACGGGGCCGGGGGCGATCCGGAGCGGGCGTTCACCGGGCCGCCCCCGGACTACGCCGGACATCTCGCCCGGCGCGACGCGGGCCGGTCACCCGACGCGGACGTCGAGTTCTGGTCCGCCCGGCTGGCGGGGGCCCCGGCGGCGGTGGTGCTGCCCAGCGGGCGGGTGCGCCCGGTGACCACCGACCACGCCGCCGCCCGCTACACCAGGACGGTGCCGCCGGACCTCGTGGAACAGCTTCGGCAGCTCGCCCGATCCCGTCGGGTGACGATGTTCATCCTGCTCAAAGCCGTCTGCGACGTCGTGCTCAGCCACTACGGCAGCGCCGACGTGCTGACCGGGGTGGCGATGGCGGGCCGTGACCACACCGAGAGCCACGGCGTCGTCGGTTACCTGGCCCGGCCGGTCGTCCTGCGCAGCGACCTGAGCGCCGATCCGTCGTTCCGTACCCTGCTGGGTGCGGTACGCGGGGACCTCCTCGACGCCCACGAACACCCCGAGCTGCCGTTCGACGCTGTCGTACGGACCCTCGGGGTGCCCCGGGACCCCGCCTACAACCAGCTCTACCAGGTGATGTTCGCCTACTCCGGTGAGCGGGCGGCGCACAGCGCCGGTGACCTGCGGTTCACCGTCACCGAGTTCGCCCCGGCCACCATGAAGGTCGACCTGTCGGTGGTCTGCACCGACACCGCCGGGGGCCTGCGGGTGGACCTCGACTACCGGCGCGACCTCTTCGCCGAGGCCGACCTCGCCCGGGTCGCGGACCGGATGACCTCGGTGCTCGCGGGGATCGCCGTCGACCCGGACGCGACGGTGTCACAGCTGGGGCGACTCGGCGGGGACGAACTGCGGGCGGCGGTGGACGAGCCGAACCGTCCGGTCGCGCTGCCGGACTCCGGTCCGGTCACGCTGCCCGACCTCGTCGCCTCGGTCCTCGACCGGGCGACGGCGACACCCGACGCGATGGTCGTCGCGGCGACCGCAACGGAGCCCGAACTCACCTGTCGGGGCCTGGTCGCCGCGGTCGCCGCCACCACGCGGCGGCTCGCGGCGGCCGGGGTCCGGCCCGGCGATCCGGTCGCCTTCTGCGGCGAGCCGTCGGGTGCCCTGGTGGCGGCCCTGCTCGCGGTGATCCGGACGGGGGTGCGCGGCGTGTTGCTCGATCCCGGGTGGCACTCCTTCGAGCTGCGCAACGCCCAGTCCGAGGCGGGTTTCCGGGTGGTGCTCGCCGACGCGCAGGCGGCCCGGCTGTTCGACAGGTCCCGGGTCGACGTGCTCGTCCTGGACGACGTCGGCTCCGGCCCGGGCGGCACCGACACAGGCACCGACACCGACACCGGCCCGGACGGCCTCGGCGTCTGGCCCGGCGGGGCCGCGTTCGTGGCGTACGACGAGGACGCGGAGCAGCAGGCCGTCGTCCTGTCCGGCGACGTCGTCTCGGTGGTGGTGCGTACCCTGCGGCGCGAGGTCGCGTCGTCGCCGGTCCGGGTGCCGCTGGTCAGCTCGACGGCCTCGATCGGCGTCGTGATCGAGGCGTTGCTGGGCACGACTGCTGGTGGCACGCTCGTGCCGGCCCCGTCGGCGGACGAGCACCGGTCGTGGGCGGTGCACCAGGTGTTCGGCCCGCTCGCCACGGGTGGGCTGGCGTTGTTCGACGGCCGCCCCCGGCCGGGGTGCCGGGCGTACGTGCTCGGGCCGGACGGTACGCCGGTGCCGCCGGGCGCGGTGGGCGAGCTGTTCCTCGGCGGGGACCTGATCGCCGACGGTCACCTCGACGAGGAGTCCACCGAGGCCACGTTCCGGCCGGACCCGCTGGCCGGTCGCCCGGGGGCGCGCCGGTTCGCCACCGGACGGCTCGCCCGCCTCGCGGTGGACGGCCGTCTCGAACTCCTCGGCGACGCCCGCGACCCGGTGCTGCGTCAGGGGATGCGGGTGGATCCGGGGCCGGTCGAGGACGCGCTGCTGGAACATCCCGGGGTCGGCGCGGCCAGGGTGCTGCAGTGGCGTCCCGAGCGGGGCGAGCCGACACTGCTCGCGCTCGTCGCCCGTACCGCCGCCGGTGTCGAACCCGGTGCCCTCGCCGTCCACCTGGCCGCACGCCTCCCCGGCTATCTGCGGCCGGACCGGATCGTGGTGGGGGAGACGGTGCCCACCGACCATGACGGGATCGAGCGGGCAGTGGCGGTGGCGGATGCCACGGTGGACGCGGCGGAGCCACGGGCGGCGGACCGGCGGGTGATCGCGGCGGCCTGGGAGAGGGTCCTCGGACGGGCCGTACCGGTGAACCTGAACTTCTTCGACGCCGGTGGCAACTCCCTGCTGCTGATCAGGTTGCGCGACGAGCTGCGGACCGCGCTGGAGACCGAGGTGTCGCTGACGGACCTGTTCAGCCACCCGACGATCCGGGCGATGGCCGAGGCGCTGGGTCGACCGGTGGCCGCGCCCCCGCCTGCGGTGAACCGGGGCGAGGCCCGCCGGTACGCACACGTCCGCCGGGGCCGGTGACAGGTGGCCGGGACGGACCACAGCACCAATTCGGATCTTGGAGAGGTCATGCTGAAACGGACGCTGTACCAGTGGTTCGAGGAGTCGGCCCGCCGGTTCCCGGAGGCCACGGCGCTGAAGGTGGGCGAGACCACGCTCAGCTACGCCCGACTGCGGCGGCGGGCGCTGGCCGTCGCGGCCGACGTCATGGCCGGGCGTGACCGCCCGCCGACCCGGATCGCCCTGGTGGCGCCCCGCACCGCCGCCTGCGCGTACGCGGGAATCCTGGCCGCCCAACGGCTCGGTGCCACAGTCGTGCCGCTGAACCCGGACCACCCGAGTCACCGCAACATCGACATCGCCCAACGGGCCGGGGTCGAGGTGGCCCTCGTGGACCGGGAGGTCCGTGACCCGTTCCAGGACCTACCACGCCGGTTCCGGCCGTCGACCCTCGTCCTCGGCGACACCGACCCGGGGGAGGACCCCGACGTGGACGGGTTGCCGCCGGTGGTCGCCGACGCCGACGCCGAGGCGTACCTGCTGTTCACCTCCGGCACCGCAGGTGTGCCGAAGGGGGTGCCGTTCAGGCACCGGCACATCTCGCCGTACCTCGCGCACAACCTGGACCGGTTCGAGATCGGCCCGGACTGCCGGGTGTCACAGACGTTCGGGTTGACCTTCGACGCCTCCGTGGGGGCGACCTTCATGACCTGGGGGGCGGGCGCCACCCTCGTCGTGCCGAGCCGCGAGGAGCTGTTCCAGCCGGTCGACTTCATCGTCCACCACCAGCTGACACACTGGTTCTCCGTGCCGTCGGCGGTCCGGGTGGCACAGCACCTGGGCAACCTGCCGACGGGTGCCGCGACGTCGTTGCGGCACAGCCTCTTCGGGGCCGAACCGGTCACCCTCAAGCACGCCCGGCTGTGGCGTACGGTCGCCCCGAACACCGACATCTACAACCTGTACGGCCCCACCGAGGCGGTGGTGAACTGCACCGAGTTCCGGCTGACCGGCGATCCGACGGGCTGGACGGCTGCCGACAACGACACACTCCCGATCGGGGTCGTGTACCCGGGGATGGAGGCTCTGGTCATCGACCCGGACGGCAACCCGGTCGACGACGGGGAGCTGTGCCTGCGGGGGTGGCAGCGGTTCGACGGGTATCTCGACCCGGCGGAGAACGATGGCCGGTTCGTGACGTACGAGGGCACCGGCCCGGCCCTCCCGTGCCCGCCCGGCCGGGTACCGTCCCCCGACGACTGGTACCGCACCGGCGACCGGGTCACCCGTGAGGGCGTCGACCTGGTCCACCGGGGCCGCCTGGACCACCAGGTCAAGGTGATGGGACACCGGATCGAGATCGGCGAGGTGGAGGCCGCGATCCACCGCCACCCGGCGGTCACCGACGCCGCTGTGGTGGCGATCCGGGTCGACGACGACACCCGGCTGGTCGGGGTGCACACCGGCCCCGGGGTGACGGCCGCCGAACTCGACAGGTGGCTGCGCCACGAACTGCCGATCCACATGGTGCCCACCCGGCTGGAACACCTGCCCGCGATGCCGCTCAACGACAACGGCAAGATCGACCGCCGGGCGCTCACCGACAGGTTCACCGCCCGGGACGCCGTGGGCGTCACCGACGCCCCGCCGCTGGGAGCGCAGCGGTGACCGCCCCGGAGCTGGTCATCTTCGACCTGGACGGCGTCCTGGTGGACACCCAGGCCGCCGAGACCGGGGCGCTCGGACACCTGGCCCGGCTGATGGGGGTGCGGCTCGGCGGCGACGAGGCCGCCGACCTGTTCGCCGGCAAGCGGATGGCCGACTGCATCGACGCGATCTCCGAGCGGGCCGGTGCGCCTCCGCCACCGGGGGCGGTGGAGCTGGTACGGGCCCGCTGTGAGGAGCTGATCGGCGATCACCTGGAACCGATCGACGGGGTACGCGAGGTCGTCACCGCCGTGGACCGGCTGATGTGTGTCGCCTCCAACAGCCCCCGGGAGTTGATCCGTCGGCGGGTGGAGGCGGCCGGGATCGCCTGGGCCTTCGGTGACCGGCTCTTCTCCGCGTACGACATCGGCAGCTGGAAGCCCGCCCCCGACCTGTTCCTGTCGGCCGCCCGGGAGTGCGGCGTACCGCCCGCCTCGTGTGTGGTGGTGGAGGACAGCCCCGTCGGGGTGGCCGCCGCGATCGCGGCGGGCATGCCGGTGCTGCGGTACGGCCCGGACGGCTCCCCTGCCGACCCGGCCGCGATCAGTCCGTACCTGCCGCCCGGCACCGCGGTCGACGGTCTGACCTCCTTCGCGAAGATGGCCGACCTCCCGGCCCTGATCTCGCATGTCCCCAGTCCTCGTGCCGGTACGCGTCAGGAGATCTCACACGATGGTTGACACCCGTAGGGCGATGGTGATCGGCGCCGGTGACCTGGGCAGCCGGGTCCTGCAGGGCCTGGCGTCGAGCGGTTCGGGACGCGAACTCCGGCTGGTCGGGCGGGACGGTGAGGCGACGCTACGCGCGGCGAACCTGGCCGCCCTGAGCTCCCTGCAGACCGGCCACCGCAACGTGGTCTCCCACGCCGTCGGTGACCTGTCCGACGTCGACCGGACCGCCGCGACGATCAGCGCGTTCCAGCCGGACGTCATCTTCCTGACCGCCAGTCTGCAGTCGTGGTGGGTGATCTCCACCCTCCCGCAGCCCGCCTTCGAGCGGCTCTACCAGGCCAACTTCGGTCCCTGGCTGCCGATGCACCTGGTCCCGGTGCTGTGGGCGATGCGCGCCGTCCGGGCCGCCCGCAGCGACGCCGTGGTGGTCAACGCCGCGTTCCCCGACGCGGTTCACCCCGCGCTGGCGGGCGTCGGCCTGTCGCCGCACGTCGGCATCGGCAACGTCGCGAACAACGTGCCGGGGATCCGGAGCGCCGCCGCCGACCTGTTGGGCGTGCAGGTCCGCCGGGTGGAGGTCAGGCTCGTCGCGCACCACTACGTCTCGCACCGGCTGTCCCGTACCGGCGACAGCGGCCCCGCCGGGATGATCCTGCGGGTCCTCCTCGACGGCAGTGACGTCACCGACCGGTTGGACCTGACCGAGGTGCTCGGTGCCCTGCCCGGCCGGTACCGACGCACCGGGGGCCGCGACGGGCAGGTGATGACGGCGGCGTCCGCCCTCAGCGTCCTCGCCCCGCTGCTCGACGGGCGGGAGGCGACAGTGCACGCCCCGGGTCCGCTGGGGCGGGTCGGCGGATATCCGGTGGCGCTGTCGCCCTCCGGCGTCGACGTGGTGCTGCCGCCCGGTGTCGGCGAGGCGGAGGCCGTGGCGGTCAACCTCAGCGGGCAGCGCTGCGACGGCATCACCGGGATCGACGACGCCGGTACCGTCGACTTCGAACCGGAGGCGGCCGACGTCCTCGCCCGGGAACTCGGCTACCACTGCACCCGGATGCGGTTGGCGGAGGCGGAGGGCCGGGCCCGGGAGATCGCCGAACGGTTCGCCGCCTACCGCGAGCGGGTGCTGATCGACCCGGCCTACCAGGCCCGGCCCCGGTCGGCGGTGACGGTGTGACGACGCTGTTGGTGCTCGGCGGGACCCAGTTCCTGGGACGGGCGGTGGCCGAGGAGGGGATCCGTCGGGGTGCCCGGGTGACAGTCGCCCACCGTGGCGACCACGAGCCGCCGCCGGGCGTGACCGCCCTCCGTGGCGACCGGACGGATCCGGGCTCCTGGGCCGAGGTCGAGGAGCTGTTGACCGACCGGCGGTGGGACGTCGTCGTCGACACCTGGTCCGGCGGCCCGGCCGAGGTCCGCCGGTCCGCCGCCGCACTGCGCGACCGGGCCGACAGGTACGTCTACGTGTCAAGCCGTTCGGTCTACGCCTGGCCGGCGGCGGACGGTGCCGACGAGGACGCCCCGGTGGTCGACCTGCCCACCGGCGACGACCCGGAGGACGTCGGCTACGCCGAGAGCAAGCTGCTCTCGGAACTCGCCGTCGAGCAGGCCTTCGGCGCACGGGCGCTGCTCCTGCGCGTCGGGATGCTGGTCGGGCCGCGCGAGAACACCCGCCGCCTGCCCCGGTGGCTGGCCCGGCTGGCCGCCGGGGGCCCCGTACCGGTGCCCGGGCCCGCGGACCTGGACTGGCAGTACGTCGACGCCCGGGACCTGGCGGCGTGGACGTGGCGGGCTGCGGCGGAGGGACTCGGCGGGGTCTTCGACGCCGTCGGCCCACCGGACGGGACGACGACCGGTGAGCTGCTGGGGCTGGGTGTGGAGATCACCGGTGGCCGGAGCACCCTGCAGTGGCGTGAACCGGCGGCCTTCGCCGCAGCGGGGGTAGAACCCTGGACCGACCTGCCCGGTTGGTTCCCGCCCGGCCCGGAGCACGCCGGGGTGCACCGTGGCGCGGCGGCGAAGGCGGCCCGGCACGGGCTCGTGCAGCGCCCGCTGCGCGACACGGTGGCCGACACGTGGGCCTGGATGTGCACCGACGAGGGTGTCGCGGCGTGCCGGGACCTGGATCCGCTCTGGTCCCCGGAGGCCGAACGGCGACTCCTGGACGCGGGCTGAGCAGCATCCGTCCGGTTCCCTGACGGACGCCCCGGCGCCGTCCTGCCCGGCGGGGACCCGTCCGGCGTCGCCGCCCCGTCCGACAGTCGGTTCGACGAAGGGAAGTCATGTGTCCAGCACCGGGCGGTCGCCCCGTCCTCCGGTCCACCTGGCGGCCCCGGAGCCGTCGGGTGCTGTGCCGGCGTCGCTGCGCGAGGTGATGGCTCGGTTCGCCACCGGCGTCGTCGTGCTCACCGTCGGCGGGTCCCACGTGCACGGCATGACGGCGAACGCGTTCAGCGCCGTGTCGCTCGACCCGCCCCAGGTCCTCTGCTGCGTCGCGCACACGGCCGTGATGCACCGGGCGCTCACCGCCGAGGGCCGGTTCGGCGTCTCGATCATGTCGGCCGGTCAGGTGGACACGGCGCGACACTTCGCTGACAAGAACCGGAGGTTGGGTTCCGCCCAGTTCGACGCCGTCGACTGCCGTCCGGGTCCGGCCACCCGCGCCCCGCTGCTCGTCGGCGCGCTGGCCTGGCTGGAGTGCGAGGTGGTCGACGCCTACGTCAGCGGTGACCATTCGATCTTCGTCGGTGAGGTGCTGACGTCGGCGCGTACCGGAGGGGACGCCGCGCTGCTCTTCTTCGACGGCGCCTTCCAGTCCGTGACCAGCACCTCCGGCAGGGTCGGGCGGGAGGTGGCGGGTCGGCTCGGTCCCTCGAACGGGTGACGGTCGGGGCGCGACGGCCGCGAGGCCACCGGACGGACGGACCCCGAGGCCACCGGACGGACGGACGCCGAGGCCATGGAACGGAAGCACGAGGCCACGGGACGGACGGCCGCCGAGGTGCGGTCGGCGTCCCAGCGGGTACCCGGGCCGGGTGAGGCGGGACGACGACGCGGTGGAGGTCGACGAGCCGCTGGCGGTGGACGCGCCTGCTGCGCCACACGACGCCAGCGGCGAGCAGGTGACGATCCGTGACCTGGCCGGACTGGCACCGCCCGCCCGACCGGCGCGGCGGTGGACGCCGCGCAGGGTGGTGGCCGTACCGGCGGCGTTCGACCACCCGCACGGGCGTCGGATCGTGGACCGGGTCGAGGGGCTCGGTTTCGAGGTGGAGCGGCTGCGCGCCAACCGGGTGACCGGCGTCCGGGGTGACACCGACCGGGAGACCTACGCGCGGGCGAAGTCGACCCTGGCGATCGTGGTCAGCCCTGCGTCGCGGCGGGCGTTGCGACCCATCGCGCCGAGCGCGGACTGGCGGGTGGACCTGGCCGAGGGCTGTCCGGCGCACTGCCAGTACTGCTACCTCGCCGGATCCCTCTCCGGCCCGCCGGTGACCCGCGTCTACGCCGACCTCGACGACATCCTCGCGGGGCTGGCCGACTACGTCGGCCGGGGAACGGTGACCAGTCGCAGCGCGGTGCGGGCGGGGGAGGGCACCACCTTCGAGGCCTCCTGTTACACCGACCCGCTCGCCGTCGAGTATCTCACCGGCAGCTGGCTGCGGACCGTCGAACACTTCGGGCAGTGGGACGCGCCGGTGCAGTTGCGGTGGACCACCAAGTACGCCGACGTGGGCTCGTTCGTCGGGGTGCCGCACCGGGGGCGTACGCGGGTGCGGTTCAGCGTCAACGCCGAGGCGGTCAGCGGACGTCTGGAGGGCGGCACCGCACCGGTGGCCGACCGTCTCGAAGCCCTCCGTCGGCTGGCCCTCGACGGATACCCCGTCGGGCTGACCGTCGCCCCGATCATGCCGGTCCCCGACTGGCGGGGGGAGTACGGCGCGCTGCTCGACCGGGTACGGGCTGCCGTCGTCGGGGTCGACGGGCTGGACCTGACCGTCGAGTTGATCACCCACCGGTTCACCCCGGGGAGCAAGGAGGTGCTGCTCGGCTGGTATCCCCGAACCCGCCTGGAGATGGACGAGGAGTCCCGTCGTCGCAAGTTCGGCCGGTTCGGGGCGGTGAAGTACGTCTACCCGCCCGCCCTGACGGCCGAGCTGCGTACCTGGTTCGAGCGGGAGCTGGCGCAGACGGTGCCCGCCGCCCGGGTCCTCTACTGGACCTGACCCGCCGGCGTCGGGGCGCCTGCGGTCTCCCGGGTGGACTGTGGAACGGGCGGCCGGTGTGGGTCAGGGGCGGGGGACGGTGGCGGTCACGACGGTGGTGGCGATGGCGGCAGCCATGGTGAGCGCGACGGCGTCGGCGGCTGCTCCGGCTCCCCAGTTGCCCTGCTCGAACTCCTTGGCGCGGGCGATCACCGGCGAGGTCCAGGGGATCTCCGGGTCGAACTGGGGGAGGGTGCCGCTGCCCGAGAGCAGGGCGGCGAGCGCGGCGACGCGGGGTCGGGCGGGTGCGCCGTCGACGAGGACCGCGCGGACGTCGGCCACGAGGCGGTCCCGGCGTCCGGTGCCGCCGTCTTCGAGGGCCTCGGTCTTGAACAGGCCGAGCATCTTGCGGTGGGTGCGGTGGATGTCGCCGCGTTCGACGAGCCTGTCCAGCAGGGGGCCGCGAAGCTTCGGCCCGATCGTCGCCAGGACGGTCTGGACGGCTCGGGGTTTGGGGGAGAGGTACTCCCAGGCGGATCGGAGGATGGTGTCCGCCGGTGGGCGGTGTGCGACGGCCTCCACCCGCGTCGTCCCCCAACTGGTCTCGGTCTGGACGTGGTCGCCGAGGGTGAGGTCGGCGAGGACGGCTCCCGCGAGGGTGTAGAAGAGGGTGTTCTCGCCCGCGATGGCACCGGTGCCGGAGCGCAGGCCGGCGTCCGGCTGGAAGAGCAGGAGCAGGAGGTTCTCCGCGAGGGTCGGGGACCGGTGCGCCCCGGGCGGGGTCTCGGTGCCGCCAGGCGGGTGGTGGGGGTCCTGGGTCATCGGGTCGTTCCCTTCGGTCGCCGGTCGGTGCCTGTGCTCGATCGGAGTCGCGCCGCCGGCGGAGGGCTGCCTTCGTCGGGGTGGCTGCGGGTTCTGTCCCCCGGTGGGGGACCGGTTCAAACACCGCCGTCGGCGACCTCGGCTCGGACGCCGACGACACGCAGGCAGTAGGGACGGGTGGCGGGCCGGGCGGCGGTGTGCCCGACCCCGCCGGACACCCGTGGCGGCGGTGGGCTCGGTCGTGCACCGAGCCCACCGCCGCCGGGCTGCCACCCGGTCCGACCGGGAGCGGAGGGGAGGTTCACCGGGTCCGGCCCTGGACGGTCGGGGGCTGCCGGACCCGGTCGGGCGTCAGCGGCGCAGGGTCAGCACACCCGGCCGGTACGGCAGGCGGCCGTAGTCGCCGCCGGAGTTGGGGTCACGTCCCTGGTAGAGCAGCTGCAGGTTGCAGGGGTCGACGGTCATGGTCTGGTCGGCGTTGGTGCGGATGAGTTCGCCGTGGCTGATGTCGTTGGTCCAGGTGGCACCGCTGTTGGCCTTGCCGGCGAAGGGGTTGCTCTCGGAGGCGGCCTGCGGGGTCCACGTGCCGCCCAGGCTGGTGGCGGTGAAGGAGCGGAAGTAGCGGCCCTGCGCACCGATGGCCTCGACGAGCATGAGGTACCGGTTCTCGCCCTGGAGCTTGTAGACCTGGACGCCTTCGAACAGGTTGTTCGTGGTGTCGGTCATGATCGTGGTGTAGTTCGACCCGAAGCTGCCCGGGAAGTTGCCGATGGGCATGCTGGCCCGGTAGATCCGGCCGTTGTCCCCGGCGAAGAACAGGTACATGTTCGTGCCGTCACCGATGAGGGCCTGGTCGATCGGCCCGGTGCCGGAGTTGGAGATGCTTCCGGTGAAGAGGGTCTGCGCCGACGACCACGAGTTGACGTTCGTGGGGTCGCTCGACGTCCGGTAGGAGAAGGCGGGACCACCCCACTGGTACGCGAGCACCCACGTGTTCTTCGGGGCGAAGTAGAAGAGGCTGGGCGCGACGGCGGAGAACGGCATCTGGTTCTGGCCGGCCGAGCCCATGTCGGACCAGTTGGTGAAGAGGCCGAAGTTCATCGACCCCCACGTGGTGCCGGTGTCGTGGGTGGTGGCGTAGACCAGGTGCCTGCCGTTGTACGGGGCGTGGGTGAAGTCCTTCAGCGAGACCCATCCGGATCTCGGCTGGGCCAGCGGACCCGTCGAGTTCCACCGGTACGTCGAGGGCAGCCCGCAGGTGCCGCCGGGTGGGGTCGTCGGCGGCGTGGTGGGGGTGGTCCCACCGTCGACCCGGACGAGTTGCCACTGCTGGTTGGTGCCGTCCCAGTCGTCGTACTGCACGACGTTGGCACCGTCGGCGGTGGAGGCGCCCTGGACCTCGACGGCCCTGTTGCTGTTGCGGTTGATCAGCCGGACGTGGCCACCGGCCGAGTCCGCGAGGCGGAACTGCTGGTTGGCCCCGTTGCTGTCGGACCACTGGACGATTCCCGCGCCGTTGGCCGTCGACCAGTTGTAGACGTCGAGCACCTTGCCGGACAGGCGTGACTTCAGCCGGTAGTAGCCGCCCCCGGAGTCGACGAACTGCCACTGCTGCTGGTTGCCGTTGTTGCGGGTCCACTGGGTGATCCGCGCCCCGTCGGAGGTGGCGAGGTTGTACACGTCCAGTGCCTTGCCGCTGTTGCGGTTGACCAGCACGTACCAGGCGCTGGTGTCGACGGTCGCCGCGGAGGCGGGCGTCGACACCACCGCGACGGCGACCCCACCGGTCAGGACCGTCGCTGCGCCGACGGCCAGGACCCGCGGCAGCCACCGCCGCCGCGATCGCGGTGCGAGTGACGAGAACATCCCTGTGACAGGCATATCTCCTCTTTCCCGATCGAGATTCGAGCGGTGCGCCCGATGCGGGGCGTGCCGCGAGGGGAGGGTCGGGCGTGAGGGGGGTTCTGTTACCGATCACACGGCGTACGTTTGCCCCGCCGCACGCCCGACCCGAGGTCCGACGACATCGGCTTGCCCGGAAAGCCGTAGGAATCGACGTCCTTGAGTATCGACTGTGAGCGATAACAATCCGTTCGTCAAGTCGTGACCGCAGCGACATCTGCCCGGAACACATCAGCGCCGTCCCCGTACGCGACGACGCCGAAGGCCGGGCGACACGAGGTGTCACCCGGCCTTCGGCGCGGTGGTGGTGCAGGGTCGGTCACTGACCCATGACGAGGTCCATCACCTCACTGCGGAGCTTGCCGAACAGCGGTTCCTGCTTGGTCAGGATCTGGTCGCGGTCGCGGGGCAGCGCCACGTCGACGTTCGCCTTCACCGTCGACGGCCCCTTGCTGAGCACCACCACCCGGTCCGAGAGGTAGACGGCCTCGTCGATGTCGTGCGTGATGAACAGGACGGACTTGTTCCACTCCCGCCACACCCGGAGGGTGAGGTCCTCCAGGCTGATCCGGGTCTGCGCGTCGACGGAGGCGAACGGCTCGTCCATCAACAGGATCTTCGGCTTGTTGATCAGCGCCCGCGCGATGGCCACCCGCTGCTGCATGCCGCCAGAGAGCTGCCACGGGTACTTGCCGATCACCGACCGGGGCAGCCCGACCGCCTCCAGCAGGCTGTCCACCGCGCTGGCCACACTGGCGCGGCTCGCCCCGGTCCGCCGCATCGGCAGTCCGATGTTCCGTTCGACGGTGAGCCACGGGAACAGCGACCTGCTGTAGTCCTGGAACACGATCGCCATGTCCTCGGACGGGCCGTCACCGATGGGCGTGCCGAACGTGCGGACCTGGCCGCCGCTGGGCCGTAGCAGTCCGGAGATGCAGTTGAGCAGCGTGGTCTTGCCACTGCCCGACGGCCCCACGATGGACACGAACTCACCGGCGTCGACGTGCAGATCCACCTTCTCGATGGCCAGATGGTCGACGCCGTTGGTGGTGTACGTCTTGGTGAGCCCCTCCACGACCAGCGCGGCCGAATCCGTACCCGCGTCGCTCATGTCTATCTCCCTACCGTCGGCCGCCCGCGGAGCGCCCATCGCTCGTACAGGCCGAAGAGTGCGTTGAAAAGGATGCCGATCGCGCACGCCATCACCACGCCGGCGAACATCTTGGGGGTGTCGAACCGGTACTGCTGGAGCAGGATCTGGTAGCCGACCCCGGAGGTGGAGGCGTACAGCTCGGAGCTGACCATCAGGACGACGGCGATGCCCAGGCTGACCCGCGCGCCGGTCAGGATGCGCGGCAGCGCCGCGGGGAGCACGACGAACCGGTACCTGTCCACGCGCCGCAGCCCGATCGCCCGCGCGCTGTTGAGGGCCAGTCGGTCGACCCCGGCCACCCCGTCCATCGCGTTGAAGATGACCGGCCAGATCGAACCGAACGCGATGACGAAGATCGGCATCCGGTCGTTGATCCCGAGCAGCACGATCGCGATCGGGATGAGCACCACCGCCGGTGTGGCGACGCCGAGCCGGACGATCGGTGCGAACAACCACTCCAGGCGTCGACTCCGCCCCAACGCCACCCCGACGACGACACCCACCACCACCGCGAGGGCGTAGCCGATCGCGAGCCGGAACATGCTCGAGCCGACGTCCGCGACGAACTCGTCGGAGGCGAAGAGCCGGTGTGCCGGTCCGCTCCACCACAGGTCGAGGAAGGCGCCCGCGACCCGGCTCGGCGGTGGGGTGAACGAGGAGTCCCGCCACCGCAGCAGCACCTCGGCCACGAGCACCAACGCGACCACGAGCCATACGTAGGAGACAACTCTGACGATGATCCTGCGCACTGTCTACTCCTGTGTCGACGGGCGCCAGCGGATGAGGCGTCGCTCGGTCAGTTGGGCAGCGATGTTGAGCACCATGCCGGTGATGCTCACCGCCAACACCCCTGCGTAGACGGAGTCGGCCCGTTGCGCCTCCTGGTAGCTGACCAGCACCGTGCCGACGCCGGTGGTGGCCCCGAGCAGTTCCGCGCTCAGGGTCACGACGAACGCGATGCCGGTGGCGACCCGGATGCCGGTCACCACGTACGGCAGGGTGGTCGGCAGCAGCACCCGGCGCATCGTCTCCAGGCGGCCGAACTTCAGCGCCTGGGCGACCTTCAGGGCGAGGGGTTCGACGCTGCGTACGCCGTAGATGGTGTTGACCAGGATGATCCAGAAGACCGAGAAGGTCACCACCGAGATCTTCATCTGCGGACCGAGGCCGATGAGCACGATCGCCACCGGGATCAGGGTCACGACGGGCATCGCCCGTCCGATGTCGATCACCAGGGAACTCGCCCGGGCCAACGGCTCGACGTACCCGATCAGGAGTCCCAACGGGATGCTGATGGCGGCCGCGAGACCGAGGCTGACCGCCCAGGTGGCGAGGGTGTCGAGGTATTCACGGACGAAGTCGGCGTCGTTGAGCAGGCCCCAGAACGCCTGGGCGACCGCGGCCGGGCTCGGCAGCCCGGACGCGGGTACCACCTCGGCCCACACGACGGCGGCCCAGCCGGTGACCAGGAGACCGAGGCCTGCCGCTCCCCAGATCACCGGCTGTCCGCGACGAAGCCCGTTGCGGAGGGCGCCCATCACGCTCGCTCGTAGATCAGGCCGGACGTGTCCACCTTCTGGCTGATCGCACCGAACTCGTACGCGATGTCGGCCATGGTCTGCAGCGCCGAGGCGTCCACCTCGCTGGACAGCTCCTCGAACTGGCTGGCCCGGATCGCCTCCACGGTGGTCTTACCGAACTCGGCGGCCATGGTCTGCCACTCCGCCTCGTTGGCCGGGTCCTTGATCTGGCTGATCGACTCGTCCATGGCGGCCCGGAACTTCTCGATCCGGTCGCCGTTCTCGGCGACGAACTTCTCCGACCCGACGTAGTTGGCGTAGTTGATCCGCCCCTGGACGTCGGCGTACGGCTCACCGAGCCAGACGGCCCCACCGTTGCGCACGAGGGTCTGTCCGATCGCCCCGCTGGCGTTGATCGCGTCCACCGCGCCGCCCTCCAGGGAGGTGGCCATCTGGGCGCTCGGGATGTTCACGTACTTGATCTTCGTGTCGTCGCAGCCGGCCTTGCGGACGGCGGCACTGGTGTAGACCTGGCCGGGGCCGTTGAGCTCGGTCACCCCGACGGTCTTGCCCACCAGGTCGCAGTAGGCCTTCGCCCCGCTCTTGGTGGAGGCGAACACCCCTCGGCTGCGCTCCGGGTCCGGCGGCGTGGGGTTGAAGTACGCCCCCATCACGATCTTGACCTTCACGCCCTGCGAGGCGGCCACGATGGCACCCCAGCCGCCGGAGAAGGCCAGGTCGACCTGGCCGGAGTCGGCTGCGGCGACAGCCGAGGCGGCGGAGGCGAGGGTGACCGGCTCGACGGCGATGCCGTGCTTGGCGAAGATCCCCTTGTTCAGCGCCCAGACCAGGGCGATCTCGTTGGGGAAGCCGATCTGGGTGACCTTGAGGGGCGGTCCCAGCGAGTCGTCGGTGGCCCCAGCCGACCCTCCGTCGGAGAAACAGCCGGAGAGCACGAGCACGCTCGCGGTGGCCATGGCGATCGCCAGGCGTCCCCGCCTGATCAGTCCGCCGCCGCGACGGCGGCGGTACGGGGCACGGTCCCGCCTTCGGTGAGTTCCTTCGGCAGCCCGATCTCCCGATGCTGTGTTCGCCTCGGAGTCCACAATGAAAACCATGGGGATGTCCTCCATTGAGTTGACAGGCATCCCGAGCAGGCGGCAGATCCAGCCCGCGCGGAAGTCGTCGACGACGCGGAGGTCGGCCGGGCTACCGGCTGACGGTGATCCGCGTGTGGTGACGAGTCACCTGATGGGTGGTGAGAAGGGTGCGGCGGTGCCCGGTCGGGTCGGCCCGATCGGACCTTCTGGGGGACACGGGTCAGTGGCGCCAGGACATTTCGACGGGCAGGGGGTGCCTGCGCCTCGGTCACGGGCACAAGGGGGATTGGCGGCCGTGCCGACGGTTGATCAACGCTTAACAGGTTGGTCGAAATCCTCTGTGCGAGATGCCATCTTGTCAAGTGATGCAGGGGCGGGGTTCTCGTCGTGCTGACCGGTGGCCGGCGACTCGGCTGACCAGCGCAACACCTGCCTCCGCGCGGTCGGGCGTGGAGCCTCGTCGCGCTGGCGTAGCCAGGCTCCGAACGACACTTCCCGCCGGTCTTCCGGCGTCGAATTTCGTCCCCCGGCGGCTCGCGGCGGAAGGGTTGACAGCACATCAAGGATCGGTAACTCTGTCGCTATCCGAGATGGCGTCTCTCGTGTTGAAACTGGGCGGCTGGGTCGACGACCCGCACGAGCACCACCGCGACCCGGGACGCAGGAGACTGGCGAACGAACAGTGAGGTTCAGCCCGTGACCAACCCGCAGGACGTTGACGTGAAGATCACCGGCGAGTTCGAGCCGGGGTTCGACCAGATCCTCACCCCGGAGGCGGTGGCGTTCGTCGCCGAACTGCACCGCCGTTTCGGTGCTCGCCGCGACGAACTCATGGCGCTGCGCGTCGCCCGGCAGGCCGAGATCGACGCCGGCAACGGTCTCGACTTCCTGCCCGAGACCGCGCACGTGCGTGAGGGTGACTGGCGTGTCGCGCCCCCGGCGCCGGGCCTGGTCGACAGGCGGGCCGAGATCACCGGCCCGACCGACCGGAAGATGACGATCAACGCGCTGAACTCCGGTGCCAAGGTCTGGCTGGCCGACTTCGAGGACGCCATCACGCCGACCTGGAGCAACGTCGTCTCCGGACAGATCAATCTCAGGGACGCACTCGACCGCAACATCGACTTCAGCACCCCCGACGGGAAGTCGTACGCCCTCGGCGAGGAGCTGGCCACCATCGTCGTACGGCCTCGAGGCTGGCACCTGGTCGAGAAGCACTTCCTCGTCGACGGTCAGCCCGTCGCCGGTGCCCTCGTCGACTTCGGGCTCTACTTTTTCCACTGCGCCCAGCGGCAGATCGACGCGGGCAGGGGACCGTACTTCTACCTGCCCAAGCTCGAGAGCCACCTGGAAGCCCGGCTCTGGAACGACATCTTCGTCTGGGCCCAGCAGGAACGCGGCATCCCGCAGGGAACGATCCGGGCCACGGTGCTGATCGAGACCTACCCGGCGGCCTTCGAGATGGAGGAGATCCTTTACGAGCTGCGGGAGCACTCCGCCGGGTTGAACGCAGGCCGGTGGGACTACCTGTTCAGCATCATCAAGAAGTACCGCAACCACGGGGCGGACTTCGTCCTGCCCGACCGCAACTCGGTCACCATGACCGCGCCGTTCATGCAGGCGTACTGCGACCTGCTGGTGCGGACCTGCCACTCGCGCGGTGCCCACGCCATCGGCGGCATGGCGGCCTTCATCCCCAGCCGCCGCGACGAACAGGTCAACGCCACCGCGTTCGCGAAGGTCCGGGAGGACAAGACCCGCGAGGCGACGATCGGGTTCGACGGATCCTGGGTGGCGCACCCGGACCTCGTCCCGCTCTGCCGGGAGGTCTTCGACGGCTTCCTGACCGACAAGCCCAACCAGCTCGACCGCACCCGCGACGACGTCAAGGTCGACGCCGCGGCGCTGCTCGACGTGCGGTCCGCCGGCGGTGAGGTCACCGAGGCGGGGCTGCGCAACAACGTCAGCGCCGCACTCCAGTACCTGGCGGCCTGGACCGGTGGGCTCGGCGCGGTCGCGATCTTCAACCTCATGGAGGACGCCGCCACCGCCGAGATCGCCCGGTCGCAGGTGTGGCAGTGGGTCCACAACGACATCAACCTCGCCGACGGGCGCCGGATCACCCGGGACCTGGTCGAGCAGGTCATCGACGAGGAGATCGACAAGGTCTCGGCGGCCCAGGGGTCGGCGTTCGACGCCGACAGCTACGCCACCGCCAGGGCCCTCTTCGTCGAGGTGAGCCTGGCGGACGAGTTCGTCGAGTTCCTCACCCTGCCCGCGTACGAACGGATGCCGTGACGGTTCGCGGCGCACGACGCCCGGGCTCCCCGGCGTCGGGACGGAGAAGCACCCCAGGAAACGGAAACGTCTTCACCGGACTGTCCTGAACAGTCACCGAGGAAAGGATCTGGCGTGGTCGAGGTTGTGGGTGGCCCAGCGGCATGGCGTGGGCCGGAGATCGTGGACAGTCCGGACTGGAAGATCGAACTGACCGACGCGCACGTGGCCGAGCTGATGGCGGCGCTGGCGGCGGTGGACCGGCCCGAGGTCGGGTTGCGGGACGTCACGAAGGAGAACTTCGTGCTGCCCACGCTCGCCGCCGTCCTGGAGGGGGTCGTCGACGAGCTGGTCGACGGTCGTGGCTTCGTCCTGGTGCGCGGGGTGCCGGTCGAGCGGCTGACCGAGCGGCAGGCCGAGCTGATGTACTGGGGGATCGGGCTCTACGTCGGCATCCCGATCCACCAGAAGAACGAGGACGACCTGCTCATCCACATCCGGGACCAGGGGGTCGACCGCAACGACCCGCTGGTGCGCGGATTCCAGACCAGCGCACGGCTCGACTACCACGCCGACTCCTCGGACGTGGTGGGGTTGCTGTGCATCCGTCCGGCCATGTCCGGCGGGGTGAGCACGATCGTCAGCGCGGTCGCCGTCCACGACGAGATCGTGCGTCGCCGTCCCGACCTCGCCGAGGTGCTGTACGAGGACTGGTGGCACGACCGTAAGACCGGCAACGGCCCGGACAGCTTCTTCCAGTGCCCGATCTTCGGGCGCAACGAGGACGGCAGGATGTTCGCCCACTACGGTCGGGCCTACATCGAGTCGGCACCCCGGGGCGAGGGGGTACCCGACCTCACCCCGGCCCAGGTCGAGGCGATGGACCTGCTCGACGAACTGGACAACTCCGACCAGTTCGTGCTGAACATGAACTTCGCCCCCGGCGACATCCAGTTCCTCAACAACTACACGATCATGCACGCGCGGACCGACTACCAGGACTACCCGGAGCCGGAGCGCAAGCGCGACCTGATCCGGCTGTGGCTGGTCATCGACCGTGACCTCGGCCTTCCGCCGGCCTTCGACGCCGGCGGCATCGTCCCCAGGGCGGTCGCCCTGGCGAAGTGACACCAGGCGCACCACCACCGCAGCAGGGGTAGGGACTTCGAAGAGAGTCCCTACCCCTGCTGCGTGTCGGTAGGTCCGGCCCTCGGCGAGCGGTGGGCGAGGTGTCGCTGACTCCTCGGCGTGACCGATTCCGCACATCGGTGAAGTGATGGGGATCATGGTGCGGGGTCGGGCCACTCTTGTTGTACGTTTGTACTTGTACAGACGTACAGGAGAGGGTGGCGGCATGACGTCACGGACCGACCGGCGACCCGCGAACGGGGACCACCGGTGACCGCCCGGCGAGACCCCGAGGGGCGTCGTCGGGCCATCGTCGAGGTCGCCGCGCGGGAGATGATCGCCAACGGCTACTCGGCGTTGACCCACCGACGGGTGGCCGCAGCGGCGAACGTGCCGCTGGGCGCCACCACCTACTACTTCGACTCCCTGGACGATCTGCGCGCCGCCGCCCTCCAGGTCGTCGCCGAGCAGACCGAGCAGGAACTGCGCGAGCTGGCCCGGGACGTCCACGACCGGGGTGGGCGGCCGGAGGGGATCGCCGCGATGTTCGCCGAGTACCTGAGCGACCGCGAGCGACTCCAGGCCGACAACCTGATCTACTACGCCGGGGTGTACCAGCCCGAGCTGCGCCCGCTCGCCCGACGCTGGGTGCGGGGGGTGGCCGAGATCCTCGGCGCCTACACCTCACCCGAGGCCGCCCTGGCCACGGCCGTCTACATGGACGGCGTCATCCTGCACGCCATGCTCAACGACCAGCCCATCGACGAGCCGGCGTTGCGGATGGCCATCGCCGCGCTGATGGGCGCCTCCCCGAAGGACGACCAGTGAGTACGCCGCACACCTCCGACGCGCCGGGCGCCGTCGCCGCCGGACTGTCCGCCCGCCGCCGGTGGGCCGCCCTGTCCGTCCTGGCGGCGAGCCTGCTGGTGGTGGTCATGGACATGACCATCCTCAACGTCGCCCTGCCCGACATCGCCGCGGCGACGTCGCCGACCGCCGCCCAGCAGCTGTGGATCGTCGACGTCTACTCCCTGGTCCTGGCCGGGCTCCTGGTGACCATGAGCACGCTGGGTGACCGGTGGGGCCGCAAGAGGATGCTCCTGCTCGGGTTCTCGATCTTCGGCGGGGCCTCCCTGCTCATCCTGGTGGCCGAGTCGGCGTCGGCGGTGATCGCCGTACGGGCCCTGCTCGGCGTCGGCGGAGCGATGATCATGCCGGCCACCCTGTCGATGATCCGTAGCCTCTTCACCGACCCCGCCGAACGCGCCAAGGCCCTGGGCATCTGGGCGGCGGTGGCGTCGCTGGGCGCGGCGGTGGGACCCATCGTGGGCGGCGTACTGCTGGAGAACTTCTCCTGGCACGCGGCGTTCCTGCTGAACGTCCCGTTGATGGCCGCCGCCGTCGTGGCGAGCGTCCTCCTGCTGCCCGAGGCGCGCAACCCGTTCCCCGGCCGATGGGACGCACCGGCCACGGTGCTGTCGATCGCCGGGATGGCCGCCCTGGTGTGGAGCATCAAACGGATCACCAAGGAGGGGCCGACCGACGTCCTGGGGCTGGTGGCGTTGGCGGCGGGCCTGGTCCTGCTGGTCTGGTTCGTGCGACGGTGCCTGCGCAGCGACTCGCCGCTGCTGCGGGTACGCCTGTTCACCGTGCCCTCGTTCACCGCCGGGACGCTGGCGGCGCTGTTCACCATGCTGGCCATGGGGTCGGCCCTGCTCCTCGCGGCGCAGTGGCTCCAACTGGTGCAGGGGATGTCGCCCCTGCGCGCCGGGATCGGGTTGCTGCCGCTGGCCGTCGCCGCTGCCGTGGTCTCCCCGTTGGCGCCGGTGCTGGCGCAGCGGATCGGTGCCCGTACCGTCCTGGTCGGCGGGCTGGCGCTCGCGGCCCTGGGGTTCGCGGTCCTGATCATCGCCCCGGAGCCGCTCACCTATCTGCCGGTCGCGATCTTCCTGGCCCTGCTCGGCGCGGGCATGGGCTCCCTGGCCATCGCCTCGGCGATCATCATGTCCGGGACACCGGCCGAGCACGCGGGAAGCGCCGCCGCGATCGAGGAGACCGCCTACGAGTTGGGTGCCGTCCTGGGGGTGGCGGTCCTGGGCAGCGCGGCGGCGGCCCTCTACCGTGCCGAACTTCCGGCCGCCGACCTCGCCGCCGCCGGTCTGGGTCCCGGCGAGGTGGTGACCGCGCAGGACTCGCTGGGCGGGGCGCTGCACGTCCTGGCCGACCTGGGTCCGGCAGGTGCGGCCGCCGCCGCCCAGGCCCAGGCGGCCTTCACCGACGGTCTGGTGCTGGTCGGTGCGCTGGGCGCGGCGATCATGTCGGTCTCGGTGGTCGTGGTCTTCGCCCTCACCCCGAGGAACCTGGACGTGACGAAGGGCCACTGATGCCGCAGCAGCCGTCGGTGCAGCCCGGGGCCGAGCCGCCGTCACCCCGGGTGGCGGTCAGGGCGACGTTCGGGGCGCAGCACTGCTCGCCACGCCATGCGTCGCGGCCCTCCCGGACCGCGACGGCGGCGATGACCAGGGCGGCGAGCGGATCCGCCCACGACCAGCCGAACAGGCTGTTGATCGCCAGGCCGAGGAGCAGCACCGCCGACAGGTAGGCACGGAGCAGGGTCTGCTTGGACTCGACCACCGCCGACCGGGAGCCGAGTTCCCGGCCGGTGCGACGCTGGGCGTACGACAGTCCCGGCATGACGGCGAGGGAGAGTGCGGCCAGGGCCAGTCCGACTGTGGAGTGGGTGGCCTCGACGCCGCCGGCCAGCGCCCGCACCGACTCGACGGTGACGTACCCGGCGAGGGCGAAGAACGAGACGGCGATGACCCGCAGGGCGGTCTTCTCCCGGGCAGCGGGGACGACCCGCGAGGTTGACGCCGAACCGTCGACGCGCCCGGTGTCGTCGCCTCCGGGCCACCGAGCCGTTTGACATTGACACCGTGACAAGGTCTTCACTGGGTGCGGAGGTGGTTCCCATCGACACGGCCCCTGGCGACCCGCCAGACCCCCGACTCGTCCAGGCGTTGCGCGCCGACGAGTCCTCGACGCGACTGAAAGCCGCCCTGGCAGCCGGTACGCACCCACACCCCGACCTGCTGGAGGCGCTCGTTGCGCGGTGTGCGGTGGAGCCGGACTTCTTCGTCCGCGACATGCTCACCTGGGCGTTGACCCGCCTCCCGGCGGCGCTCACCGTGCCCCGGCTGCGGGCCGAACTCGACCGCGAGCCCGCCCAGGCCCGTAGTCAGGCGTTGCACACCCTGTCCAAGATCAGGGACGGGAGCGCGTACCCGGCGATCACCCGTGCCCTGTTGCGCGACCCCGACGACGAGGTGGCCCGGGCCGCCTGGCGGGCCGCCGTCACCCTCGTCCCGGACGGGGAACGGGAGCGGCTGGCGGTCGAGCTGGCCTCGCAGCTCGGTCGGGGCGGGCGTGCCGTGCAGCTGAGCCTGAGCAGGGCCCTCGTCGACCTCGGGGAGGTGATCGAGCCGGTCCTGCGGGGACGACTCGACGCCGGTGACCCGACGGTGCGTGCCCACGCTCGCGCCACGGAGCTGCTGCTCGGTGACCCGGAGGTCGGGTTCGACGCAGCCGTGGCGGAGGCGACGCGGATCGTCGCGCTCGGGCCGGGTCGGGGTGGGGCGCAGGCGTGCTGATCGGTGAGGTGGCGCGACGGTCGGGGGTGAGCACCCGGATGCTGCGGCACTACGACGCGCTCGGGCTGGTGCGCCCGACCGGGCGTACGACGGGTGGTTACCGGGAGTACTCCACCGAGGACATCCGCCGGATCTTCCACGTGGAGAGTCTGCGGTCCCTGGGGCTGTCGCTGCGTCAGATCGGGCGTGCCCTCGCCGATCCCGGGTTCACCCCGTCGGACCTGCTGGGTGACCTCATCCGGTGGGCCGAGGACCGGCTGGAGCGGGAGCGGGAGCTGCTCGACCGGCTCCGGACCGTCGACGCCTCGGCCCCCTCGGGCTGGCAGGACGTCCTGCGCATCGTCGAACTGATGCACGGGCTCACCGCACCCAGTGCCGGGTCCCGCCAGCGCAGCGTCCTGACCTCGGCCGAGGAGGGGGTTCCCGCCGGACTGCTGGCCGGGCAGGTCCTCGCCGAGTCCGACCCGCACGTCGCCGGGGCGCTGCGGTGGGCCCTGGCCCGGGCGGGGGACGAGGCGGTGGCGATCGTGGCGTCCGGTGTGTACGCCGAGGACGTCGAGGTCCGTCGTCGTGCCGTGCTGGCGGTCGCCGAGGTGCCCGGCGACGGGGTGACCCCGGCGCTGGTGGACGCCCTCGACGACGCGGACCCGACGGTGCGCCGGTACGCCGCCGTCGCGGTGGGCGCCCGGGGCGGGGCCGCCGCCGTGCCGATTCTCGTCGCCATGGTGGTCGAGGGTACGAACGACGTGGAGGCGGCCGAGACCCTCGGGACGTTGGCGTGGGAATCCCATGATGCGGACCTGGTGATGACCGCGTTGGTCGACGCGCTCGAAGCCCACGCCACCGACGTCGAGGTCCGCAGACGGCTGACCCAGGCGCTCGTCGAGATGCCGGGCACCGTCGCCCGGGACGTCCTGCTCAGATCGGCCGACGACGATGACCGGGTGGTCGCCCTCATCGCGTCGACCCAGGTGGCGACGCTCGACGACCGGTCCCACCGAGACCCCGGTGACGCGGTCCTGTGAGCGTTCCCACCCGCCCGGGCGTCGGCACCGCGAGGTTGCCGACCGACCGCAGCCCGCCGGGCGGGACCCGCACCGGTCAGCCATCGGTCGGTCACTCGGACACGTCTGTCCACCTTGTGGTGGACCGGCCTGTCATGTCCTGGCCGACAGGAGATACCTTTCCATCCTGCGCCCCACGGCAGCGGTCTCCACGGAAGGAATCCGATGGCTCCTGATCATCGACGCCCGGCCCGCGCCGACGAGGACCAGACGGGTGAGCCGGTCCGGTCCACGCCATCGCGTCCCCGGCTTCGGCACGCCGACCCCGCCTGGCATCGTCGGCTCGGCTCCGCCCTGAACTGGGTGGGGGACCGGGTCGCCGTCGTCGGTGCGGATCCGGCCGGTGCGGTGGCCGCCGGTGCGGCCGGACTGCCGGCCGAGCCGGGCGTCGTCACGGTGGTCAGCCCTCTCACCCGTGACGACGACTGGTCGGTGGTGGAGATGGTCCTGCCGATCGCGGTGCCCCCGGGCAGTCGGGCCCGTCTCGCGGTGGCCGACGCGGCGGGGAGGAAGCTCGCCGGCCGGCTCGCGCGGGAGTTGACGGCCACCGTCGACGCCCCGCAGGGGGATCTGCTGCTGGTGCCCGGCGGGTCGCTGTTCGCAGTGGACGGGTGGTGGCGACACACTGTCGACGGTGCGACGGCCGAGGTCGGCCGCCGGTGCCCACTACCGGACTGGGAGGGTGACCTCGACGCGCTCTGCGCCGACCCGGGCGACTCCCCGGAACTGACCCTCGTCCCGCTGCCGGCGGGGATCTGGGCCTACCCCTCGCAGGGTGAGGCGTCGGCTCCGGCGTTGGACGATCCGGCGTACGACATCCCGATGGACGTCACCGGCCCGGTGCTGGTGGTCGGTCGGCCCGGTCACCCCGAACCGACGGTGGCGGCGGTCACCGCGCTGTTGGACCGGATCCCGCCGTCGGTGCGTCAGCGTCTGGTCCTGGTGCCGTACGGCGCCGCCACCGCGATGGTGGAGGCGGGGGCGGCGCTGGCCCGGGAGGCGGGGCACGAGGTGCACCTGCGTACCGGGCTGCCCGCGCTCACCCCCGACGGGCGGGCGGCCAGCCGGGTGGTCGACGGCACCGGGGTGGGGGCGGGTCTCGGGACCGGTCTGGTCCTGCCGCCGGTCGGACCGGCCAGCCCGACCGGACCGGTACGCGGCCTGGACGGGTATCCCGTCGTCGAGGAGTACGTCTTCCGGCTCTCCGAGCACTGGGTCGCCGAGGTGACGCAGTCCGGGCTGTGGGTGCGCCGGGCCGGACAGGAGACCGGGGCGCGGGTGGTACGCGGACACCGGTGGACCTTCGGTCGGGTGCGGATCTTCGTCGGCGTACCCGGGCAGCCCCCCGGCCACGACGTGCTGCCGGTCCTCGGGGCGCTGCTGGCCCGGATGCCGGCCGAGACCCGGCGGCTGGTCGACCTCGTACCCGACGAGGTGGCAGTCGCCGCTCCGACGGGTGACGACGCGTCGTCGGGGTCGACGGCGGACGAGGCGGGGCCGGTGGTCCAGCTGTCGACGGTGCTGGGTCGGGTCTCCGCCGGTGCGGCGCGGACCCGGTCGGTCCCGAGTTCGCTGCTGTCGCAGCCGGTGTCGGCGCCCTCCGACGACGCACCGGTGGTGCACCGGCCGGCACGCGTGGCCGCACCCGTCGTGGCGACCGTACCTGCGGTCCAGACCGACGAACCCGGGGTGGCGGCACAGGGTGCGCTTCCGGAGGACGCCCACGACCCGCAGCCGACCGGCGCCGAGTCCACCGGGGCCACGCTCCCGGACGACGCCACGGCACCGCTGCAGACCATCACCGCCGTCCCCGGCGTTGCGATCCCGCCCGCTCCGGCACCGGCCCCCGCTGCGGCGTCGACGTCCCCGTCCGTCGCCCCGACTCCGGTGCCTGCGAAGCGTCCGCGCCGGGAGCTTGCCGAGGCGCCCGCCGCGCGCCGCGCGGGGCGTCGCCGGGCTGCTCCGGCCCTGGCCGCCACCGCCGTCCTGGCGGTCGCCACCGCCAGCGGGTACGGCCTGAGTTCGGTGGTGCCCCGGTCGGGCGCGGAGACTCCGGCACAGCAGTCGCCCCAGCCCGTCGAAGCGGGGGGACCTGCGCCGCACGTGCTGCCGGAGGTGCCCGACTCGCCCGTCGGCCCGAACGGCGAGACGCCCGTCCTGGCCGCCGCCACCCCGGAGGCCGACCCCGCCGTCAGCCCCGGTGCCACCCTCGGCACCGACCCCCTGGCCGTCCCCGGTGCTCCTGTGGGAGTCGGTCCGGTCGTCGGCCCCGCGCCCCAGGCCGGTCCCGGTGGCGGCGTGGTCGCCGCTCCCCAGGCGCCCCCCGCACCCGGTGCCACCCGTAGCACCGCCGCCCGTCCTCCGGCGGCGGCACCGACGACCAAGTCCAGCCCGGCGGCGGGCGGCGGCACCGTCCGCCCCACCACCCGTCCGCCGGCCGACACGGCCACCCAGAAGCCGGCACCGCCGAAGCCGTCGGTGATGCCCGGTCTAGTGAACAGCTCGGGCCGGAACCTGGCGCTCAACGGCACCGCGAGTGCCTCCAGCGTCGAGGTCAACGCCGTGTGGGACGCCCGGTACGCCATCGACGGCGACTCGGACAGCCGGTGGAGCAGCAGCTTCAACTCGGATCCGCAGTGGCTCTCCGTCGACCTGGGTGCGGTCTGGCAGGTCACCGAGGTCCGGCTGATGTGGGAGCGGGCGTACGCGACGGCGTACCGGGTCGAGGTGTCCACCGACGGGCGTAACTGGAAGGTCGTCTACCGGACCACTGTCGGTTCCGGCGGTACGGTCACGATCGACGTGCCCCGGACGCCGGCCCGGTACGTGCGGATGGTCGGCACGGCCCGGGTGATGCAGGGCTACGGGTACTCGCTGCACGAGGTCGAGATCCGCTGACGGGGTGGGGCGGGGCCGTCCGGTGGTGACCGGCACCGGCTCCGCCGCCCGGTCGGGGCGGGTCCGTCACGACCGGGCGAGGTGGTCGGCGGGGTCGACCCCGGGCTCCACCGGGGTCACGTCCCGTCCGGAGCGGCGGCGGTGCAGGAACTCCGCCGTCCCGAGCGCGACCACACCGAACACCGCGTCGGCGAAGGTGACCACCAACCTGCTGGCCACCGCCACCGCCACCGCCGACGGGACCGGCAGGACCAGCGCCAGCGCGCCGGTCAGTGCGACCTCCCGTACTCCGAGTCCGTCGGGTGTGACGACGGTCAGCACGCCGATCACCGAGGCGAGGGTGAACGCGCCGAGGCACAGCGGCAGCGCGGCGGCGGCGTCGGCTCCCATCAGGACCGCGAGCAGCCACACGTGGAGGGCGCCGACGAGCCAGGAGCTGATCTGCCAGAGCACCGCGACGCGGACCGCCCGTCGGGACAACGACCGGATCTGTTGCGGTCGGCGCAGCACCCGCAGGGCCAGGGTGGCGGCGCGGTCCAGCAGGCTCGGCCAGATCAGCACCGCCGCCACGAGCAGTGCCGGTGGCACCAGCCAGAGGGCCTGACCACCGAGGATCCGTACGCCGGTGAGCAGCCCGATCGTCAGCCCGGTGAGGTGGATGACGACCATGTGCAGGGTCCCGGACACCAGCATCCGGGGCATCGGCACGTCGTTGGCGCTCGCCACCTTCACCGTGGCGATCAGGCCCGGCACCTTGCCCGGCACGTACTTGGCGAGGAACCCGACGTAGTAGATCCGGACGATGCCGACCAACGGCACCGGGGGGCCGAGTTCGGCCAGGATGCCGCGCCAGGAGAACATCCCGAGCAGCGGCCCCGCCATCGCCGTCAGGACGGCGACAGTCATCAGCGCGACGGTCTCCTCCGGGTCACGCCGGCGGAGCACCTCGGTGAGCACCGACCAGTCCTGGTCCAGCAGGGTACGGCCGACAGCGACCACCACGACCAGGCCGAACACCAGGGCGGCGAGGCGCCACAGCGTACGGGAACGGGATGTCGTCGGCCGTCTGGTCATCGTCGATGTGGGCCTTCCTGCTCAGGCCGCGCTGGTGCTGCCGGTCGTCGTCGGGTCCGAACTCCTCGGGGCACCGCCCGTGCGGCAGGTCCGGCCCGAGCAGGGGCGACAGAACTGCTCTGCATTGATCGGCGCACATATCCTGGCCGATCGTCGTGGGTCCGTCAAGGATGTGTCGTATCGCCGGTGGGGCGCTTTCTCCCGGCTGGTTTCCTTGCCTGTGATTGGACCATCAATTGTCCTGTTTTCGGGCGGGGTGGGCGATCCGTCAGACGGGGCCGGCGGTGGCTGTCGCATTTTGGGTCGAATTCGGAATGGGTGGCCTGCGCGCATTCGGGCAGATCTGGGATCTGATAGACGTGCGTCGCTGGAGTCTGTAAGAATGCGGGCATGACGCAGTCTGTTCGCGGTGGTTCCCTGCTGCTCTCGTCCGCGCGCCACGCGCTCCGGGCGCTCGACCTCACCGTCGCTCGTAGCTCGTCCTCGATAACCGGTTACCGCCTGCAAAAATGGACGGGAACCCATGACGACTCCCGGCCGGTGCCCGCCGAGATGGCGCGTGTTCTGCGGGACGACAACGTCGAGTTGGCGGACCTGCGTCGGCGCTACGCGGCGGCCCGGTCCCCGATGCGACCCGGCCGGTTCTGGCGGAACAACACCCGGCAGCGCGATTTCAATCTGCGATACTTCCGGGGCGACAACGCCTATGTCTGGCAACTGCGGCAGCTCGGTGAGAATCCGAAACTGAAGGCGTACCTCTACGCGCGCTACGTCGCCGAGATGGACGAGCGTGACCTGCTCGGCCGGCTGACCGAGGACGGCGCCTTCGGTTGCTGGACCTTCGGCTTCCGCAACCTGCCCCTGGTGAGCCGGGACCTGCTCGACTCCGTCAACGAGATCTACTTCCTCGACCGGCACTGGGATCTGCTCGCCCGGGAGGGCCACACCGTCCTCGACGTGGGGGCCGGTTACGGTCGGCTGGCCCACCGGACGGTCACGGCCTGCCCCGGGCTGGGCAGGTACCTCTGCCTCGACGCCCTTCCCGAGTCGACGTTCCTGAGCCGGCAGTACCTCCGCTTCCGCCGGGTCGACCACAAGGCGGTCGTGGTCGACCTCGACACCATGCAGGAGGACCTGGCCTCGGTGCGGCCCGACCTCGCGGTCAACGTCCACTCCTTCTCGGAGATGCCGTTGAGCGCGATCGACGCCTGGATCGGGATGCTCGCCCGCATGGAGGTCCCCGCGCTGATGATCGTGCCCAACGACGGGGCCGAGCTGCTCAGCCACGAGGACGACTTCCGGCGGCTGGACTTCGCACCGGTGCTCGCCAGGTACGGGTACACCCTGACCGCGAGCGAACCGGTCATCCGGGACGAGGACGTCAGGGAGCTGACGGGGGTCCGGGACCACTTCATGTTCTTCCGTCGGGAGGGGGTGGGCCGGGAGGGTTCTACTATGGATGGACGGGGTGGTGTGTCCCCGGTCCGGTAGGGGATTCTCAGGCCCCTGGGCAGTATCGATCGTCCATACAGGCAGATCGTTGTTAACGATATTGACACATCTATCGGTGTCGGTGAGACTTCCGAGTCGGGAGCGCTCCCACACCGGTGTGGACGTCGTCTCCCACCACACCGTGGCACCGCCACGGCCCCCTCCCTCTCCAGGTCGGCTACCGGTCGCTGCGTCACCTGTCGATCACCGCGTGGCGGTGGCCGGGGTCGGAGCCGTGGCCCGCGTACGCCGAAGCCTGCCCGGTTCACGAAAGGCGGGAACGTGCGACGGACGAAGGTCGACAGGTGGGGCCAGGAACTGCGGGACGTGCGCGACCCCGTCGCACTGTTCGGCGACAGCGCCCAGACGGCGATGCTGCGGCTGCTCACCATGGCGGGGAAGGTGCCCTTCCGCTCCGCCTTCGACGGGCTGACAGTGCGCGAGCAGGCGATCGTCCGACACGTCCTCGGTCGGCAGGAGTTGAGGCTGACCGAGCCGGGGGTCGACGCCCCGCCCGCCCGGTTCGTGCTCTGCCACTCCGCTCAGGGCAAGCTGACGGTCCACGAACCGGCCCGTGGGGACCTGCCCACCGAACAGGTGGTGGCGGAACTCGCGCTCCCCGAGTGGATGATCGAGATGATCGACGAGGAGTGCCTGCCGGCCGAGGTCGAGGAGGAGCACCAGCGCCACGAACTCGACCAGCTGCTGCACACCTGGCACGCCGAGGGCACCCTCCCCGACCGTCTGGAAGAGGTCGTCGACTGGGTCGAACGCGTCGAGACCGTCCTGATCCACGTCCAGCGGCGGGTCTTCTCCCGCTCCGACTCCGGCTCCAGCACCCTCATCCGTGACGGGGTGCTCCCGGCGCTGCGGGACCGGCCCCCGGCCGACTGGAGCCCGGAGGAGCGACTCTTCGTCGCCACGATCCAGCTGCTGTTCCGTACCGGCCGAGCGGTCCGGTTCGAGGAGTTCAACGGTCGTCAACTCACCGCCGTCGGTCTGCGCCGGGTGCTGACCGCCCGGTGCGCGACGTACCTGCACGCCCTCGGTGAACCGGCCACCGGACGCCTGAGCACCGCCACCCTGACCGACCTGGCCGCGCTCGCCGGTGACCTCGTCGAACGCGTCGACGGCAGCGGGCAGATCCGGTACCGGCGCATCAACGGCCTGACCTACGCCAAGGACGAGTACCTCCTGTCGTGGGAGCGGGGCGGACGCCGCCCCGTCGAACTGCCCCCGACGCTGCGGACGCTCACCGGTGTCCTGCCCGGCCCGGTCGACGGCGCGGACGCCGCCGCGTGGGTACGCGGTGCCACCACCGCCGCCCTGCGTACCGCACAGACCGACGGCGACGAGCGCGACCTGGTCCGGATCCTGGAGGGGATCGTCCTCGGCGCGGTGGTCGAGGCCCGAGCCGACTACGGCATGTCCAGCGGTGTCCGGGACCTGTCCCGGCTCGACGGCCCGGCCGGACGGTACGGCGACGACGTGGCGGGGCTGAAGAAGCCGGACTTCTTCTGCTGCGTTCTGCCCAGCCCCCGGATGGCCGCCGACCTGGCCCCCGCCGCCGTCACCGACGTCCTGTGGCAGGTCGCCCAGCGGATGATGTACAACCGGTGGCACTTCGTCCCCGGCAACTTCGACCGCGCCGAGGTCCCCCGACAGCGGCACTACTTCTTCCCGCCGCTGGTGCCCGACATCGGCGAGTGGGGCGACCTGCGCCACGGGGGTCACAGCACCTCCCGGGTCCGCTACACCCTGCGGGCACCCGGGGCGGCGATGTGGCAGCCCCCGTTCACCGTCGGCGGGCGGCAGTACCGGGGCGCGTACGACATCCGGCTGGTCCGGATGGACGGACCGCCCTTCACCCTGGACGACCTGCGCGTCGCCTGCCGGTACTCGGCCCTGGTGGACGTCCTCTGGCGGGAGGTGGCAGCCTACGCCGACGCCCACGACGGGTGGAGCCCGACGATCACCTCGTTCACCGGAGACTGGTACGCCACCAAGGCCTGGCACGAGCCCGTCGAGCGGTTGGCCGCCGCTGCGGAGACCGTCGGTGGGCTCGCGTGAGTCCGGACCCGCGTCTCGTCGTCGTCAACGACGAGGAGCAGTACTCCCTCTGGCCGGCCGACCGGCCCGTACCGGATGGTTGGACGACGGTGTTCACCGGAGCGGTGGAGGCGTGTCTGGAACACGTCGCCGAGCACTGGACCGACCTGCGGCCCGCGTCCCTGCGTACCCCCGGGGGTGCCCCTGACGACCGGGACGTGGCGGCCGGACCCGCCACGGTGGACCCGGTGTGGTCGGTCGCCACCGGAGCACGACGCCCGATCGACCGGGCGCCGCTGCACGTCCTCGTCGACAGGGCGTTGGCGGCCGACCCCGACCGGGTCGCCCTGCGCTGTGCGGGCGTCGAGGTCACGGCGGGGGACCTGCGGACCCGGGTCCGGCACACCGCCCGGGTGCTGCGGGCGTACGGCGCCGGACCGGAGACACCCGTCGCGGTGCTGCTGCCCCGGTCGGTGGACGCGGTGGTGGCGATCCTGGCGGTGCTGACGGCCGGATCGGCGTACCTGCCGCTGTCGGTCCACGACCCGGCGCACCGGCGGGGCCGGATCCTGGCCGACGCGGGTGACCCGGTGCTGGTGACCGGGCCGGGTCAGCGCGGGCTCGTGCCCGAGGGCTACCCGGCGGCCGTGCTCGACGTGACCGACCTGCCGGACACCCTCGGCGACGACGGCGACGGCGGGTGCCGGGGGGAGAACCTGGCGTTCGTCATGTACACCTCCGGCACCAGCGGCGAACCCAAGGGGGTGCTCGGCACCCACCGGCAGTTGGTCAACTACGTGCGGTGGTGCGCCGAGGAGTTCGCGTTCCAGCCGGGGGAGCGGGCCGTCCTGCACGCCCCGCTGTATTTCGTCGGGTCGGTGATGACGCTGTTCACCGCGTTGGTCGCCGACTGGGAACTGGAGGTAGCCCCGGAGCCGGTGGCGTTCGACGACCTGATCGCGGTGACCGCCGCCGCGCCGTGCGGGTTCCTGAAACTCACCCCGTCGCACGTGCGGGCGATGACCGCCCTCGGGGGCGTCGAGGACGCCGCCCGCCAGGTGATGATCGGCAGTGAGCCGCTCCACCTGACCCCCGAGTTCGACGCGTGGATCACCGGTAGTCCGAAGTCCGGCTTCGGCAACCACTACGGGATGAGCGAGACCGTCGGCGCGACCTGGTACTGGATCGGGGCGGACCGCACTGTCGGGTGCCGGCTGCCGGTCGGCGCCCCCATCCCCAACGCCGAGGTGCACGTCCTCGACGAGGAGGGTCGGCCCGTGGAGCTGGGCCGGACCGGGGAGATCTGCCTCGGCGGGGCCGTCGTCGGCCGGGGCTACCACGGTCAGCCGGGGCTGACCGCCCAGCGGTGGATCCCGCACCCGGCGGGCGGGGGAGACCGCCTCCTGCGCACCGGTGACCTCGGCCGGATGGGACCCGACGGGGTCCTGGACGTCCTCGGTCGGGCCGACCGGCAGGTGAAGATCCGGGGCCAACGCGTCGAGCCGCCCGCCGTCGAGGACGCGCTGCGCCGGTGCCCCGGCGTCGCCGAGGCGGTGGTGATCGCCGAACCCGACGGCCACGACCTGCACCTCGTCGCGTACCTGCGCTCCGAGGCGGACCCGCGACCGACCGAGGCGCAGCTGCGCGCCCACCTCGCCGCCGTGCTGCCGGAGGCGTCCATCCCGAGCCGGTTACGGTACGTGGCGCAGTATCCCCTCACCCCCAACGGCAAGGTCGACACCCGCCGCCTGCCAGCCACCCCGACGGAACGACCCGCACTGAGCACCGGCTACGCCGCGCCCAGCGGTGACCTGGAGACGGCTGTGGCGACGGTGGTCGCCGAGGTGCTGCGGGTGGACCGCCTCGGCGTCGACGACGACTTCTTCGAACTCGGTGGCGACTCCATGCAGGTGGTCGAGGTGGTCACCCGGCTCGACGAGGAGCTGGGCCTACCGGTGGGGATCGCCGACGTGTTCGACGGGCGGACCGTCCGCGCCGTGGCCGCCGCGATGAGCGGCCACCAGCCGCGCCCCGGCCAGGCCCAGTCCCGCGGCGCCACCGCCGTCTCCGCGCCGTTGACCTGGGGGCAGACGGCCATGTACCAGCCGATGCGGTGGTTCGGCGAGGCCAGCCGGGACTTCAACATCAGGCGGGTGGTGTGGCTGACCGCCCCGGTCCCGGTCGAACGGGTCACCGGGGCCTGGTCGGAGCTGGTGGCCCGCCACCAGGTGTTGCGGACAGTGATCAGCGACGGCGTCGACGGACCCCGACAGACGTCGTACGCCGACGGGGCGTACACGCCGCTGTTGCGCGACACCACCGCCGCCGCACTGCCCGAGGAGGCCGCCGCCGTCGCCGCCGAGCTGGCCGCCGACGCGTTCCGGCTGGACCGGGAGTGGCCGCTGCGGTTGGCGCTGCTGCGCGTCGACGGACTCGTCGAGGCGGTGGCCCTGGCGGCCTCGCACGTGTCGCTGGACGGCTGGTCGTTGGAACTGCTGTCGGCACAGTTGCGCACCCTCGTCGAGGGCGACCGGACCCTGCCCCCGCCGGGGTGGCAGCCGGTGGACCAGGCCGCCTACGAGTCCTCACCGGCCGGGCAGCGTCGGGGTCGCCGGTCACTGGCGTACTGGCGGGAACGGCTGCCGGCGGTCCCACACCGGATCTTCGACGGGCCGGAGCACGACGGCGGCCCGCTGCCCGTGGTCACGTGGCGGATGGAGTCGACCGCCGTGGCCGTGGCCGCCGCCGTGCTGGCCCGGCGCACCCGGGCGTCGTCGTCGACTGTGGTGCTGACCGCAGCCCTGCTGGTCCAGGCCGCGCTGACCGGTCGGGACCGGGCCGTGGTGAAGCTGATCGCGGGCAACCGCAACACCCCCCGCCAGCGGGAGCTGGCCACCGGCATCGCCCAGAACGCGCTGTTGGTCTTCGACGTCGGCGACGGCGACGTCGAGGACGCCGTCCGGCGCTGCTACCGCGACTCCACCGAGTCCTACTTCCACGCCACCTATCCGCCGGAGGCACTCGACGAGCTGATCGCGGCCGAGGGGACCCACGCCGACCTGTCGGTGTACTTCAACGACTCCCGGATGGGACGCGACTTCGACCCCCCGACCGGGGAGCCCGACCGGGCCACCCTGACCGACCTGGCCGCCCGGACCACGGTCCGGCAGGTCGCCGCCGTCGCCCGCCACGACATGACCTTCTTCCTGTCCATGCCCCACCTGGTCGGCGGCGGCGCGCTGCACCTGCTGGCCGACACCCGGCGGGTGCCCGCCGACACCTGTCTGCGGTCCCTGCGGGGCGTCGAGACGCTGCTGTGCGAGGCGGCGCTGCGGCCGGTGCCCCTCACTGACGTCGCCGCCCTGCTCGACCTCGGCTGAATCCCCGACCCGCCAGGAGCCGTCATGACCGACCCCTACCCGCTGCTGCACCGGCTGGCCGCCGGCGACGACGACGCGCTCACCGGCGTCGCCCTGCCGCCCGACGGGCGCTACCAGGTGGTCACCACCACCGTCGACGAGGTCACCGCCCGGATCGTACGGACCCTCCGGGACGGTTTCGCCGGTCGACGCCCGGCCGACCATCCGCTGCTGGTGCTCGGCTGGGGGCGGTGTCGGGTCGGGTCGACGGCGGTGACGAACCTGTTCGGGATGGCCGGGGCCGCCGCCTACTACCAGCCCGTCAAGACCATCGGTCGGTTCGTCCTCACCGGCGGCGAGGGCTCGCCGTGGAAGCTGCCCGATGGGGAGCCGGTGCTGTTCGCCAAGGAGATGGCCGGGCCGTACGTGCCGTTCGAGGCGTTGTTCAACCCCGTCCGCTGCCTCGTGGAAGCCGGGTGGCCGGTCGACCGGCTGCGGCTGCTGGTGCTGGACCGGCACCCCCGTGCCTCGCTGGACTCGTGGATGGCCAAGTGGGAGGGGCGCATCGGTCGTACCCGGGTGGTGGAGAACTTCGTCCTCAGCACTGTGAACTACGCCCGGATGCGGGCGTACGCGGCAGCCGAGGGGGTGGCGGTGACCCACTTCCCGTACGAATGCAGCCGCCGCCCGGAGGAGACGGTGTCCCGGCTCTTCGACCGCCTCGGCGTCGGGCACCTGTACCGGCCGCAGATGCTGACCGGTTGGGGTGCCGCCGGTGACCTCAACTCCGACCAGTCGAAGATCCACTATCCGGTGGAGCCGGAGCCGTACGTCGTGCCCGGCCTGCACGGCGACGCCGACGAGTACCGGTTCCGGGACCGGCCGGTGACCGTGTTGACGGATCCGGAGCTGGCGGTCGCCGACAGCCCCGAGGTCGTCGAGTCCTACCGGGTCTCGGTGCGCTCCTGCGCGCAGGAACTGGACCTGCCGGTGTTCCTGCGAGACGAGATCTTCGGCTGACCTCGATGGCCGTGTCCACAGCGGGAGCCGGATCCCTGCGCGAGGCCGCCGCCGCCAGGCTGCGGATCGCCAGTCTGTGGCCCGCCGCCGGAGTCGGCCCGAGTGCCGTCGCCCTGGCCCTGAGCGGGGTGCGTGGCCTGCTGCCTGTGGTCTTCGCGATCGCCGTCGCCACCACCGTCGGCCGCATCGGGCCGGTGCTGCGCGACGGCGCACCACAGGCACAGGTGTGGTGGCCACTGGCCGCCGCCGGGGCGGCGCTGGTCGCGTTGCAGTTGGCCGAGGCGGCGCAGAAGGCGGTCGGTGAGCGGCTCGGTCGCAACGTCGACGGGCACATGTACCGGCGGCTCATCCAGGCGTCCCTGTCGACCCGGGAGATCACGCCCCTGGAGGACCCGGCGGTCCTCGACGAGCTGGGTGAGGCCGGACACGAGCTCCGGTTCGCGTTCCGCACCCCCGGGGCGGCGTACGCCGGGCTGATAGCGCTGGTCGGACCGTACACCCAGGTCGCCGGCTTCACCGCGGTCGTCGCGGTGGTGCTGGACCCCTGGGCGGCGGTGGCGATGCTGGCGGTGGTCCTGCTGTTCCGCCACGGCCAGCGCGGCGGGCTGCGACGCTACGCCCGGGTCATCCGCGACGTCGCCCCGCTGCGCCGGGAGAGCCGCTACCTGCGGAGGCTGGCGATGGGTCCGACGGCGGCCAAGGAACTGCGCGTCTTCGACCTGACCGGCTGGCTGACCGGACGCTACCGGGACGTCTACCGCCGGAGCCTGGACCCGGTGTGGGCCGAGCGCCGCCGGATCTACCTGCGGCCCTACCTGGTGTACACCACAGTCGGGCTGGTCGGTGTGGCAGCCGTGCTGGCCCTGTCCGGGGTCCGCGCCGCCGACGACGTCCTCGACCTGGCGGCGCTGGCGCTGGTGTTGCAGGCGGTGACGGCGCTGATCCGGCTGGGGGAGTTCTACCCCGACTCGGACACCCAGACCCAGTACGGCATGAACGCCGAGACCGCCGTGACGGCGTTCGAGCGGGCCATGGCGGGTCACCCCGAGCCCGCCGACACCGGCCGGGCCGGACCGGCCGCCACCACCGCCCCGGCGATCGACGTCACCGGGGTGCGGTTCGGGTATCCCGGGGCGGCCGAGCCGGTCTTCGACGGACTGGACCTGCACATCCCCGCCGGGCGGTGCACCGCCCTGGTCGGGGTGAACGGGGCGGGCAAGACCACCCTGGTGAAACTCCTGGCCCGGCTCTACTCGCCGGACGCCGGTGCGGTCCGGGTCGACGGGACGGACGTCGCCGACCTGCCCGCCCGGGACTGGCAGCGGCGCATCGCCGTGGTGTTCCAGGACTTCGTACGCTACGAGCTGTCGGCGGCGGCCAACATCGGCTTCGGCGCGGTGGAGCACCTCGACGACCGCCCCGGGATCCGCCGTGCGGCGCAGGCGGTGGGGCTGCTCGACACCCTCGACGCGCTTCCCGACGGGCTGGACACCCTGCTGTCGCGGGCCTACGACGGTGGGGTGGACCTCTCCGGCGGGCAGTGGCAGCGCATCGCCATCGCGCGTGCCCTCTTCGCGCTCTACCACGGCAGTACGGTGCTGGTGTTGGACGAGCCCACGGCGGCGTTGGACGTCCGTGCCGAGGCGGAGTTCTTCGCCCGGTTCGCGGAGTTGACCCGGGGCCGGACGACGATCCTCATCTCGCACCGGCTCTCCAGTGTCCGGCTGGCCGACCGGATCGTCCTGCTGGACCGGGGCCGGGTGGTCGAGGAGGGCAGCCACGACCAGTTGATGGCCGTCGGCGGCCGGTACGCCGCGATGTTCACGTTGCAGGCGGAGCGCTTCGTCGACGACGAGCCCGGCCGTGATCCGGCAGCGCAGAGGGTGGGGTGAGGCGACGGTGACGGCGATCATGACGTTGCTGCGGCTGGCGTGGCGGCAGGACCGGCGCAAGATGTCGGTGGCGGTGGCGCTGATGGCGGGCAACGCGGTGGCGGTGCCGTTCGGGGCGGTGGCGCTGCGGAACCTCACCGACGCGGCGGCCGCCGGGCGCGCCGAGGCTGCGGCCGGGTGGGGTCTGGCCGTCGCGGTGGCCGCGATCGCGGCGTTGACCTGCGCACACTTCGCCCACATCGCGTACTTCGAGGTCGCCGAACTGGTGGTGCTCACCACCGACGAGCAGCTCATCGAGGTCAGCAACGGCACGCCGTACCTCGACCACCACGAGCGACCGGACCACGCCGACCGGATGGCGTTGGTCCAGGACGAGCTCCAGCGCATCGGGGAGGGGTTGCAGGCGCTGCTGACCGGGGGGTCCCTGGCGGTGGGGCTGTTGCTGACGACCGCGCTGCTGACCATGGCCCACCCGGCGTTGGTGGCGTTGCCGTTGCTCGCCGCGTTGCCGTTGCTCGCCGGTCGGCGGGCCCAGGCCGCCCTCGACCGGGCCCGCGAGGACAGCACCGTCGACACCCGACAGGCCCGGCACCTGTTCGACCTGACCACGGACGCGGCCTCGGCCAAGGAACTGCGCCTGCTGGGGCTGGTCGAGCACCTGCAGGAGCGCTACGCGCTGCACTGGCGCAGGGCCACCGCCCGCCTGTGGCGGGGCGAGCTGACCGCCGGGCTGTGGCGGGCCGCCGGTCAGGCCGTCTTCGCCCTCGGGTACGTCGTCGCGCTGGTCCTGGTGGTGCGCGACGCGGTACGCGGTGACGTCGGCGTGGGCACCGTGGTCCTGGCGATCGTGCTCGCCTCCCAGCTCAACCACCAGGTCGCCGCCGCGGCCACGATCACGCAGCAGTTGGTGCGCAGCGGCCGGTCCCTGCGCCGGCTGGACGAGGTACGCGACCTGGTGTCGGCCCCGGTCACCCCACCCGACGCGCCTGTCACACCGGTGAGCCCACCGGTCCGGCTGCGGGAGGGCATCCGCCTGCGGCATGTCACCTTCACCTACCCGGGGGCGGCCGAGCCGGTGCTGCGCGACGTCGACCTGGTGCTGCCGGCGGGCAGCACCGTGGCGATCGTGGGGGAGAACGGGGCGGGCAAGACCACGCTGGTCAAGCTGCTCAACCGGTTCTACGAGCCCGACCGGGGGGCGATCCTGGTCGACGGGGTCGACCTGCGCCACCTCGACCTGGCCGCCTGGCGGGCGCGGACCACCGCGGCGTTCCAGGACTACGCCCGCCCGGAGTTGACGGCCCGGCTGGCCGTCGGCGTCGGTGACCTGCCTCGCGCCACCGACGACGACGCCGTACGCAACGCCCTGGCCCGGGCGCAGAGCGCCGTCGCCGACCGGCTGCCGTACGGGCTGGACACCCGGCTGGGTCGCAGTCACGCCGACGGTGGGGTGGACGCCTCCGGCGGGCAGTGGCAGCAGCTGGCGCTCGGCCGGGCGATGATGCGGGACGCCCCGCTGCTGATGGTGCTCGACGAACCGGCGTCGGCGCTGGACGCCGAGGCCGAACACCGGTTGTTCGAGCGGTACGTCGACGGGGCGGCGAGGGTCGCCGCCGACAGCGGTGGGGTGACGGTGTTCGTGTCGCACCGGTTCTCGACGGTCCGCGCCGCCGACCTGATCATCGTGGTCGGCGACGGGGGAGTCCGTGAGGTGGGCACCCACGACGACCTGGTCCGCCTGGACGGGCTCTACGCCGCCCTCTACGGCACCCAGGCCGCCGCGTACCGGTGAGGTGCCCCCCGGGTTCCGGCCCCGGTCAGGTGAGGTGCCCCCGGGTGCCGGCCCCGGTCACCGGGCGGCGGGCAGGACCGCGGGGCAGTTCTGCTTCAGGATCTGCTCGGTGTTGGCCCGGTGCCCGGGTAGCGAGGACGCCGGGGGGTCCAGGGCCCCGGTGAGCACCACCGCCCGGTCGTACTGCTCCTCGGCCCTGTCGCAGTTGCGGTAGGCGGCCTCGGCGTACGCCCACACGTACCGGGTCCGTGCCTCGTCCACGGCCCCGAGGTTGGCGTACCCGTTGCCCTCGGCGCGGCGTCGGTGCAGCCGGTCGGTGTAGAGGTGGACGACCTCACCCGCTACCGCCCGTAACCGGGTCAGGTCCCCGGTCTGGTAGTACACCGAGATCGCACTGTTGAGCAGGACCACCCTGACGTCCTCGCCGGTCTGTCGGCGCAGTGCCCACCCCATCGCCGCCTCGGCGTCGGCGGCCATCCCGGAGGTGGCCAGGGCCTGCGCGGTGAGGGCGAGGTCCACCGGGGAGACCCGGTCGGCTCCCAGCGCGTTGATGATCTCCCAGGCGTCGACGGCCCGGACCCCGAGTTGCAGGGACGCCGCCTGGCGGGCCGCCTCGTCCCCGCGCATCTTGGCCTCCAACTCGCCGAGGACCGCCATGTCGTCGCGGAGCCGGGCCCGCAGGTCGTCGTCGCGGGAGCGGTCGGCGCGCACGTTGCTCCCGGAGGCCGTCCAGACCGAGACGACCAGGGCGAGGCAGGCCGCGACGACGGTCACCACCTCTCCGATCCGGGGCCACGGGCGGGTCCGTAGGACGGTACGCAGGCGGACCGACCCGGCCCGGACGCGTCCCAGTGCGGCCCGGGCGCGGGCGAGTCCGGCGCGCACCAGGGCGGCGGCGAGCCTCACGTGCCCCGCCCCAGACGGGCGGCGGCCCGGTCCATCTGCCGTCGGGTCACCTCGACGGCGAGCTGGTCCATGAGCTGGTCCCGGCGGGCGGGGGCCACGACGTTCGCCGCCCCCACCACGTCACCGAGGCGGAAGGTCACCCCCACCCCTTCGGCCACCGGCTGTCCGTGCCGGGTCTGGCGCACCGCCACCGACAGCACCTCGGCGTCGGCGGCGGCCTCGGCGGGGCGGACCAACTCGATCTCGGTGAACGACACCGCCGTGCCGTCGCCGTCGGGGAACTCCACCGGTACGTCGCCGCAGGAGCGCACGTTCTCGCGCAGCTCGGCGAGGTGTCCGGTGGCCTCGTCGGGGTCGGCGAAGGCGTACAGGACGACGGTGGCCTGCAGCGGTGGGGTGCCCTGGTGGTAGAGCGACCGGACGGCGGTGGCGTGCGGGGTGCTGTCGGGTCTGCGGTCGCAGGGCCACGCCCCGGAGTCCGGTGATCCCGCGTCGACCCGCCGCCACCGGTCGCCGAGGGCGTCGGTGTCGATCAACGCCGCTTCGAGGTCGTCCTCGTCGAGCCGGTCGGGTGTCGGCTCGGCGGGCGGGGTGGTGGTCGGTGGCGGCGCGGTCGTCTCGGTGAAGGTGGCCGGAGGTGTGGGGAGGGTGGGTGTCGGGTCGGGGTCGGCGGGGGTCTCCTCGACCGACGGCACCGGATCCGGGGCGGCGGTGGGTTCCTCGCCGCACCCGGCCAGGAGTCCGAGTATCAGCACAGTGGACAGACAGGCACTGGCGCTTCGAGCCATGCCGGCTCCTTCAGCTGGTGACTCAGCGGATCGGTACCGGGATCGTACGGTCACCGTGGGCCGGGTCGCCGTACCGCGAACGGCCCCACCGGCCGGGCATGATCGGTTGTTCACGGCAGCCGACAGGGCATCGTCGGCGAGCCGGTCACCTCAAGGAAACCCCGTGAACAGGGAGAAGGCAGGGAGTCGACTCCCTGCCACTCTTACCGTATATCACAGTGGGGGGCTTGTGGCAAGACCCTGGTCCGGGCGCAGAATCGTCGGCCTGACCGGGTGTCGGCGGAAGTCGGAGGGGGCGACGTGGGTGGTTCGAGGTCGACGGACGGGGCGAGCGGTGGGGGCGTACCTCCGGGTGGTGTCCCGGTGACCGGGCCGTACGTCCTGGGGCTGGACGAGGTCGACCGGACGCGGGCCGCGGCGGTCGGCGGCAAGGGCGCGTCCCTCGGGGAGCTGGCGCGGGTCGACGGCGTGCGGGTCCCGGCGGGCTTCTGCGTGACGACCGCCGCGTTCCGGCGGATCGTGGCGCGGACGCCCCAGGTGGGCGACCTGCTCGACCGGCTCTCCCACCTCCACCCGGACGACGGGGAGTCGGCCCGGGCGCTGAGCGCGCAGCTGCGCGCGGCCGTGGCGGGGGCGTTCGTCCCGGACGACGTGGTGGCGGCGATCACCGACGCCCATGCCCGGCTCGGCGTGGACGGGGCCTACGCGGTCCGGTCCAGCGCGACGGCCGAGGACTCACCGACCGCCTCGTTCGCCGGCCAGCACGACACCCACCTGGACGTGGTGGGCCCGGAAGCGATCCTGGGAGACGTCCGCCGGTGCTGGGCCTCGCTCTTCACCGACCGGGCGGTGGCCTACCGGCGGCGCAACGGCATCGACCACCGGTCGGTGCAGATGGCGGTGGTGGTGCAACGGATGGTCCCCGCCGAGGCATCCGGCGTCCTGTTCACCGCCGACCCCGTCACGGGAGACCGGCGGGTCGCCACCGTGGAGGCGGTCTTCGGCCTCGGCGAGGCGCTGGTCGGCGGGCAGGTGGACGCGGACGTCCTCCGGGTCCGCGACGGCGGGGTCGTCACCAGGACCCCGGCCGCCGGGCACCGGTCCGACACCGCCCGGCCCGCCGCCGCATCCGGTGGGGCGCAGGTCGAGGAGGTTCGACCAGCAACACCGACGTTGACCGACGAGCAGGTCGTACGGCTGGTGCGGCTCGGCCGCCGGATCGAGGCCCGGCTCGGCCGACCCCAGGACGTCGAGTGGTGCCGGGTCGACGAGGACCTCCACGTCGTCCAGAGTCGGCCGATCACGACGCTGTTCCCCGTACCGGCCACCGACGACGAGGCGTACCACGTCTACGTCTCCGTCGGTCACCAGCAGATGATGACCGACCCGATGAAGCCCCTGGGGCTGTCGCTGTGGCGGCTGACCGCGATGGCCCCGATGCACGAGGCCGGTGGGCGGCTGTTCGTGGACGTCACCGGGCACCTGGCAGTGGCGTCGAGCCGTACCCGCCTCCTGGAGGTGATGGAGAGATCCGATCCGTTGATCGCCGACGCGCTGCGGACCGTCCTCGACCGGGGCGACGTCGTCGCCCCGTCACCGGACGAGGCCACCGCAGGACGACCGCCCGTCGGTGGTTCCGGTGGACGTCCGCCCGTCGGGGGAGGCGTCCCGGTCGAGGTCGGGGCGGAGGTCGTCCCGGAGCTGATCCGGCGCGACGAGGGGTCGGTCGCCGCCCTGCGGCGGGAGATCCGTACCCGGCGGGGGCCGGAGCTGTTCGACTTCCTGCTGGAGGCCTTCGAGGAGCACAGACGGGTCCTCGGCGATCCGGTGAGCATGCGGGCGATCATGGCGGGGATGGAGGCCAGGTGGTGGCTCGACGACCGGCTCGGGGAGTGGCTCGGCGAGCGGAACGCCGTCGACACGCTCACCCTCTCCGCTCCCGGCAACGTCACGTCGGAGATGGGGTTGGCGCTCCTCGACGTCGCCGACGTGATCCGCCCCCATCCGGAGGTGGTGGCGTACCTCGAACGGGTCGAGGGTGGGGACTTCCTCGCCGACCTGCCGAGACTCCCGGGCGGGACCGAGGCGCGCGCCGCCGTCGAGGCGTTCCTCGACCGGTACGGGATGCGCTGCGTGGGTGAGATCGACGTGACCCGGCCCCGGTGGAGCGAGCACCCGGCCACGCTGCTGCCCCTGATCCTCGACAACGTCCGCAACTTCGAGCCGGGGGCCGCCGGACGCCGATTCGAGCAGGGGCGGCGCACGGCCGAGGCGAAGGCACGGGAGGTGGTGGAGCGTCTGCGGGTCCTACCGGACGGGGAGCGCAGGGCCGACGAGGCCGGTCGGATGATCGAACGGGTCCGGGCCTTCGTCGGCTACCGGGAGTACCCGAAGTACGGCATCGTCAGCCGCTACCTCGTCTACCGGCAGGCCCTGCTCGCAGAGGCCGACCGGCTGGTGCGGGCGGGTGTCCTCGCCGAGCGGGAGGACGCCTACTTCCTCACCTTCGAGGAGTTCCGCGACGCCGTGGGCACCCACCGGGTGGACCCGGCCCTGATCCGCAGTCGCCGGGAGGACTTCCGGTCGTACCTGTCGCTCACCCCGCCCCGGGTGCTCACCTCGCACGGGGAGTCGGTCTCCGGGTCGTACCGTCGCACCGACGTGCCGGCCGGTGCCCTGGTCGGCCTGTCGGTCTCCGCCGGGACCGTCGAGGGCCGGGCCCGGGTCGTCCTCGACCTGGCCGAGGCCGACCTCACGCGGGGGGACATCCTGGTCACGCCCTACACCGACCCCAGTTGGACGCCGGTGTTCGTCACCGTCGCGGGCCTGGTGACGGAGGTGGGCGGCCTGATGACCCACGGCGCGGTGATCGCCCGGGAGTACGGACTGCCGGCCGTCGTGGGGGTGGAGGGGGCCACCCGGCGGATCCGCGACGGGCAGCGGATCCGCCTGCACGCCTGCGACGGGTACGTCGAACTCCTCGCCTGAGGCGGCAGCGAACCGGGTCGGAGCAGGTGGGGGCGGTACGGGGAGCGGGCCGCCGCAGCGTCGGTGTGGCATGTTTGGAGGCGGACAGGGTGTCGACGTCGCGAGGAGGAGAGACGATGAACGCCAAGTTGCTGGGGTGGATCCTGCTACCGATCGCCGGTCTGCTGCTCGTCGGGATGGTGGCGGTGTGGCTGCTGCAGCAGCTACTGGGCGTCGTGGTCTACCTGCTCGTCGGAGCCGTGGTGGTGGGCGGCGGGTTCTACCTCTACCAGCGGGTACGCCGGGAGGTCGGGCCGGGGACGCGGACCGGTAACCGGATCGAGGCGGCGTCGCGGACGTACCGCAACCGGGGCTGACGGCGGGGTACGCGGGGCGAGGACCCGGTCGGCGGAGGTCGGCACCAGCAGGTCGGCGATGGCCTGTACGCACCGTCGCCCGGCCTGCCCGTCCCCGAAGGGGAGGCCGCCGGGGTGCCGGTCCGGCCGGTCCAGTCGATCGGCGACCGCCTCGACGATCCGATCGGGATCGGTGCCGACCAGGTCACCGAGGCGGTGCTGGACGATCTCCGGGCGTTCGGTGGTCTCCCTGGTCACCACCACCGGTACGCCGAGGCTGGCCGCCTCCTCCTGGAGTCCACCGGAGTCGGTGACGACCACTGTGGCCGCGCGGAGCAGGCCGATCATCTCCGGGTAGGGCAGCGGCGGGACGAGCCGGACGTGGGGGACGTGCCCGAGACCGGCGCGTACCTGCTCGGCGAGGTGCGGGTTCGGGTGGGTGACCAGGGTCAGGTCGAGGTCGGAGTGCTCGACGGCGATGCGGGCCAGGGCACTGAGGACCTCGGCCATGCCGGTGCCCCAGTTCTCCCGACGGTGGACTGTGGCCACCACGAGGCGGCGTCGCGGGTCGACCCAGGACGGTGGTCGGGCCTGACCCTCGCGCAGCAGGGTGTGCAGCGCGTCGACGACGGTGTTGCCGGTGACCACGATCCGGTGCGCGGGCACTCCCTCGGCGAGCAGGTTGCGCCGGGCCGTCGGGGTCGGGGCGAGGTGCAGGTCGGCGCAGCGGGCCACCATCGCCCGGTTGGCCTCCTCCGGGAACGGCTGTGCCACGTCGTGACTGCGCAGTCCGGCTTCGAGGTGGATCACGGGGATCCGGTTCCAGAAGGCCACCAGGGCGCCGACGAGGGCGGTCGTGGTGTCGCCGTGCACCACCACCGCGTCCGGTCGGTGTCGTACGAGCACGCTCTCGACTCCGGTGGTGAGTTCGGCGGCGAGTTCGGCGAGGAGCCCGCTGCGTCGCCGGAGGGTGAGGGCGAGGTCCGCCTTGAGCCCGAACGGGGCCAGGGCCTCGTCGACCCGGTCGGGCTGCTGTCCGGTGTCGAGCACCGTCGTGGTGAATCGCGGGTCGCGGCAGAGCAGGCGGACCAGTGGAGCGATCTTGACACCCTCGGGTCGGGTGCCCGCCAGAACCATGATGTCGGGTACGCCCGCCCTGCCGCGTCCCATCGGTCAGCTCCGGGCGGCGGCGCGGCGGCGCCGGTGCAGGAGGATGCCGCCACCGGTGCCGGCGGCCAGGGCGCTCAGGCCCAGGGCGATCGGCGCTCCGGCGAGCGGGATCACCGGGATCGGCGGGGCGATCGCGTTCGGGCCGCAGCCGGCGCTGCCGACTGTGACGCCGGCGAGGCTACCGCCGAGGGCGGTGAGGTTCAGCGCGGTCACTGTCAGCTGTCCGGTGCCGGAGCTGGTCTGCCCGTTGAGGGTGAGGTCCAGCAGACCCGGGATGCTCAGCCCGGTGTTGGGCGCCGGGTTGGCCGGCAGGGAGAGCAGGGTCGTCGGGATCCCGAGGACCGTCGACACGATGCGCGCGTTGACCAGGCTGGCGCTGCCGGTGGCCGACGGGCTGCTGGTCGCCGTGCAGGAGGAGTAGAGCGCGTCGGCGACGAGCGTGATGGTGGCCAGGCCGTTGGTGCCGAGGACCAGGTTGACGGCGGCGCCGGGCGTCGCGGTGCACGCGCCTCCGGCGCCGATGGTGATGGAGCCACCGGCGCCCAGGACCCCGGCGCAGGCGGCGGAGGTGCCGTCGTTGAACGCCCGGACGGCCTGCCCCAACACCCCGGCGGTGATGACCGTCTGGGTGCCGAGCACCGTCAGCGGCGGGTTGACGTTGCCGGAGATCGACTCGGTGGTGCCGTCGTTGGTGGCGCTCGCCGACCCGGAGCTGGCCAGGCCACCGCCGAGCAGGCTGATCTGGAGGGCGGAGGCCGTCGACTGTGAGGTGTCGGCCATCGCCGGTGACGCGGCCAACACGGCCATCGCCAGTCCACCGACCAGTGCGGTCGCCACCCGGGTGAGACCCGGTCCTACCTTGCGCATGTGAGAGCTCGCTTCCTGTCGCTGTCGCTGTTGGTGGTGGGGTGGGGGCGGTTCATCGGGGTGTTCTGGGTGGGTGGCTGGGTGACCGGGACGCTCGCGCGGATCACCAGGGGACCGGCGGGCCGGACGGCCCGCCGGGGCAGCACGGACCCGGTGACGGCCGGCCTGGTGGCGGCCTGGCCGGTGGCGGCCGGACCCGTGTTGGCCTGGCCGGTGGGGGCCGGGCTGGTGGCGGTCACCCGGGCGGGAGCGACGCCGGTGGTCGCCGGGTCGGTGGTGCGGGCGGTGGCGGTCGCCGGGTCGGTGGCGCGGGCGGTCTTGTGCCATTCCGATCGGGCGGTGAGCATCCGGCCGAGGGCGATCCAGACGGCCACCGACTGCACGTAGCTGTAGAGCCAGTGACCCACGCCCAGGCCGAGTGCCGCGGTGACGGACAGGTGTGGCTCGCACCGGTTGCGGTAGACGAGCCCCCAGACCGCGAACGGGCCGACGCCGAAGAGCGCCACCAGGGGGAGCAGCCCCCACCCGCCGGAGGTCCACCAGCCGGCGACGCCGCCGGCGGTCTGGCTGACGTACCAACCGAGTACGCCCAGGCAGCCGAGGTAGACGGGGGTGCCCACGAGTTGGCACCAGGGCGCGGCGAGGAAGTGGGAGATCTCCATGATGGCGGAGTTGCTGATCCGCCGGGAGTTCAGCACCGAGGCCAGGTACCGGCCGCACTGCATGGATCCCTGGGCCCAGCGGGCGCGTTGCCGGATCAGCGGTCTGACCCGGGTGAGGGCCTCCTGGGCCACCCAGCTCTCGGAGCAGTACTCGGTACCGCCACCCTGCAACAGGATGTGCAGGCCCAGTTCGAAGTCCTCCAGCAGCGCCCCGTGCCAGGGGGTGCCGTGTTCCGCGCCGAGTCGGTCGAGCAGGGAGAGCCGGGTGAACTGGCCGTTGCCGCCCATGGCGACGCTGCGGGTGTGCCGACGCAGCGACTGCATCGCCGCGATCGGGGCGCGGAACTCCATGTCCTGCAACCGGACCAGCAGCCGACCCCACCGGCCCAGGCCGGGAGTGGGGCGGGCGCACTGGATCATGCGGACCTCGATCTGCACGGCGGCGACGGTGTCGCTGCCGAAGTACCGGGGGCCGGCGAGGGCGGAGCGACACCGGGGGTCCAGGTAGCTGTCGGCGTCGAGGACGCCGACGATGGTCCGGTCGAGGTCGGCGTCGGGCGGGAGGTGGTCCTGGATTGCCCGCCAGGCGGCGTTGAGTGCCGCTCCCTTGCCCTGGACGGCGTCGGGTCGGCGTCGGGTGATCACCCGGACCCGGGGGTCGGCGACGAAGGAGTGCAGGACCGTGCCGGTGCCGTCCTCGGAGGCGTCGTCGACGCACCACACGGTGACGTCCGGCATGTCGTGCAGGAGCCGGCGCAAAGTCGTGGCGACGACTGTGGCCTCGTTGCGGCACGGCACGATGACGTGCCAGTCGAAGCGGGTGTGGTCGCCGCCGGGTGACCGGGTGGTGCGCAGGTGGAGTACGAGGATGCTCAGCACGTAGGCGCAGAAGTAGACGCAGAGCAGGAAGGCGACGGTGTTCAGCACGGCCAGGGACTGGATCTCAACGGGCACTGCGGAGCCTCCCCGGTCTGCGCCCGCTGCCGACCAGGAGCAGGAAGACGATGGCGACCGCGATGAGCCCGACGGTGCTGATGGCCGAGCCGATCAGGACGTGGCTGCGCTGGTAGCCCAGCTCGAAACCCCACAGCTGCATCGCCGCGACGACGGCGGCGAGGCGGACCTGGTTGACGGCGACCAGCAGGGCGACGGCGAGGGAGACCGCGATCGCGGCGCGGGGCAGGGTGAGGCGTCGGAAGCCGACCAGCAGGGACGCCAGGACGAACGGTGGGATCAGCAGCATGGCCACCGAACAGCCTGTGGAGACCAGGAAACCGACCCAGCGTTGGTCCAGCGGGAAGGTCACCGCCGCCCCGACCGAGGTGGTGTCGGCCAGCCCGACGGCCGCGACCAGGCGGGCGTTGAGCCACGCCTCGGCCACTGCCACGTCGTGCCACCGCTCGAACAACGTGATCCCCAGCGCGATCCCGCAGGCCGCTCCGAGGAGGGCACGTCCCCAGTGGAGCAGCGTGGTACGACTCACCGAGACCGGCCGGCGTACGTGGCGAGCCAGAGCGACGCGCCGAGCACCACCAGTCCGATCCCCACGAGCAGCCAGGACTGGACCGCCGCGCCGGTGGTGGCCAGACCGCCGCCGATCGACGGACCCTTCGTCGGAACCCCGTACATGTGTCTCCACCCCTCCGGTAGGGCACGTTCGTCATCTACCGACGGAAACATACCGGGAGGATTCGGACATTAGGGGCGAGATGGTGAAGGTGAGGCGGGGTCGCTTCGTCCTGGTCGGGACCCGCCGACCGGGAGGTGCCGAACCGGCGTACGCATCGCCTCAGGGGGTTGGGTCAGCCCGCCGGGACGCCGGGGGGCGGGACGGAGGACTCGGCGTCCAGGCGTCGGCAGGCGTCGTGATCGGGCAGGCGACCCTGGGCGAGCAGCTCGTCGAGACCGGGGGCGGCCCGGTCCCGGTCGGAGAGGATCGGATCGGCGACCGGCCAGGCCACGCCCAGTCGCGGGTCGAGCGGGTGTACGGCGTGCTCCCGCTCCGGCTGGTACGTCGTCGAGCACAGGTACGACACCACCGCCTCGTCGGACAGGGCGCAGAACCCGTGCCCGAGCCCTTCGGCGAGGAAGACGGCACGCCTGTCGACGTCGTCGAGCACCACCGACTCCCAGCGGCCGAAGGTCGGCGAGCCGACCCGCAGGTCGACCACGACGTCCCAGATCCGTCCCCGGACGCAGGAGACGTACTTCGCCTGACCGGGCGGCACGTCGGCGAAGTGCAGCCCGCGGACCACCCCCTGGCCGGAGGTGCTCAGGTTGCCCTGCCGGAACCGGGTCGACCGACCGGTGGCCGCCGCCAGGTGGTCGACCCGGAGCCACTCCAGGAAACTGCCCCGGGCGTCGCGGTGCTGTGGCGGGGAGACCTCCCACGCCCCGTCGACGGACAACGGCCGGATCTTCATGCCGACTCCCCGACGGTGGTGGTCGCGGGTCGGGGCTCGGCGAGCAGTCGTAGGAGGTAGTCGCCGTATCCGCTGGCCCGCAGCGGTGCGGCGAGCGCCCGCAGCTGGTCGTCGTCGATGAAGCCGCAGCGCCAGGCCGCCTCCTCGACGCAGCCGATCTTCTGGCCCTGTCGGTCCTCGACGACCCGTACGTACTCCGAGGCCTGGACGAGGTCGTCGAAGGTGCCGGTGTCGAGCCAGGCGGTGCCCCGACCGAGCACCGACACCCGCAATTCCCCCCGGCGGAGGTACTCCTGGTTCACCGCCGTTATCTCCAGTTCTCCACGAGTACTCGGGCGAAGTTCGCGGGCAATTTTCACGGCCGATGAATCATAGAAGTAGAAGCCCGGAACGGCGTACGAGGAACGGGGGTGTGACGGTTTTTCTTCAATGGACAGCGCCCGGCCCGACGAGTCGAAAGTGATCACTCCGTACGCCGTGGGATCCGCCACCGCGTACGCGAAGATGTGGGCGCCCGACACCGGGTGCAGGGTCCGCAGGTGCCGACCGAGACCCGCCCCGTGCAGGAGGTTGTCGCCGAGGGCCAGCGCCACCGACTCGCCGGCCAGGAACTCCTCGGCGATCAGCAGGGCCTGCGCGATGCCGCCCGGGTGCGGCTGGGGTGCGTACCGTAGCCGGATGCCCCACTGGGTGCCGTCGCCGAGGAGCCGACGGAACTGCTCCTCGCTGTCCGGGGTGGTGACGACGAGGGTCTCCCGGACGCCCGCCATCATCAGTGTGGTCAGCGGATAGTAGATCATCGGTTTGTCGAACACCGGCATCAGTTGCTTCGACATGGCGCGGGTCAACGGCCACAGACGTGAACCGTTTCCGCCCGCCAGGAGTACGCCCCGCATAACGGCCATGGTAGGGGCGGTCAAGTATTTTTTCGGCCATTGCCCTCCGCGTGTCGAAAGTGAGACGACGTCTATTCCGTACGGTCTGACATAGCCTGTGGGAGTGCGAATCCTGGTCACCGGCGGAGCCGGATTCATCGGCTCACACTTCGTCCGTGGTGTCCTGTCGGGCGGTCTCACCGACCTGGCCGACGTCACCGTCACCGTCCTGGACCTGTTCACCTACTGCGGCAACCCGGCGAACCTGGCACCCGTGACCGGCGACCCCCGGCTGCGGGTGGTGCCCGGCGACATCCGGGACACCGGTCTGCTCGACCGGGTCGTCCCAGGACACGACGCCGTCGTCCACTGCGCCGCCGAGTCCCACGTCGACAGGTCGATCGCCGGTGCCGGGATATTCGCCGGCACCAACGTCCTCGGCACCGCCGAACTGCTCGAAGCCGCCCTCCGCCACCGGGTCGGCCGGTTCGTGCACGTCTCCACCGACGAGGTGTACGGCAGCATCGACCACGGCTCGTGGCGGGAGGACGCCCCCCTCGCCCCGAACTCCCCGTACGCGGCCAGCAAGGCCGGTGCCGACCTGATGGCGCTGGCCTTCCACCGCACCCACGGGCTGCCGGTCGTGGTGACCCGGGGCTCCAACACCTACGGGCCGTACCAGTACCCGGAGAAGCTCGTCCCCCGCTTCGTCACCAACCTGCTCGACGGGCGGCCGGTGCCGCTCTACGGCGACGGCGGCAACGTCCGGGACTGGATGCACGTCGACGACCACGCCCGGGGGCTGGCGCTGGCCCTGCGGCGTGGGCGGGCGGGCCGGGTCTACCACCTGGGCGGCGGCACGGAGCTGACGAACCGGGAGCTGACCGAGCGGCTGGTCGACGCCTGCGGGGCGACCTGGGACAGCGTCCGGTACGTCCCGGACCGACAGGGACACGACCGCCGCTACTCCCTGGACACCTCCGTCTCCCGCGAGGAGCTGGGGTTCGTCCCCGCGACACCGTTCGACACCGGGCTCGCCGAGACCGTCCTGTGGTACCGGGAACACCGGTCGTGGTGGAGCGGGGCTGACCCGGAGGTGCCGGTGGCCCGGGTGGGGCTGGACTCGGCCACCCCGTCGGCCACCCCGTTCGCCGACGGGGACCGGCAGTGACCCGCTGGCTGGTCACCGGTGCCGCCGGGATGCTCGGGCGGGACCTGGTGGCGACGCTGACCGAGACCGGCGCGGTGGTGACGGCGGCGGACCGGGGCATCCTCGACGTGACCGACGCCGGGGCGGTGGCCGACGCGGTGCCCGGCCACGACGTGGTGGTCAACGCCGCCGCGTGGACCGACGTCGACGGCGCCGAGCCCGCCGAGGCCGAGGCCACCGAGGTCAACGGGGTGGCGGTGGGACACCTCGCCCGGACCTGCGCGACGACGGGGGCTGTCCTGCTCCAGGTCTCCACCGACTACGTCTTCGGCGGAACCGTCGGTGCGCCGTACGCCGAGGACGCCCCGACCGGACCGGTCAACGCGTACGGGCGGAGCAAGCTGGTGGGGGAGGAGGCGGTCCGGCGGTGGCTGCCCCGACGCGGCTACGTGGTCCGTACCGCCTGGCTGTACGGCGCCCACGGTCCCAGCTTCGTGGCCACCATGCTCGACCGGGCCGCCCGACAGTCGCACGTCGACGTGGTCGACGACGTCACCGGTCAGCCGACCTGGACGACGGCGCTGGCCGGTCAGCTGGTGGCGTTGGGGCGGGCCGCGCACGCAGGACTCGCGCCCCCGGGCACCTACCACGGGACCGGTGCGGGGCGGACCACCTGGTACGGGCTGGCCAGAGCCGTCTTCGACCTGGCCGGGCTCGACGCCGACCGGGTCCGGCCGGTGTCGCGGAGCCGGTTCCCCCGTCCGGCGGTCCGCCCGGTCCGGACCGACCTCGGGCACGCCCGGTGGGGCGACAGCGGGGTGCCACCGCAGCCACACTGGCGGGATCAGGTCCGGTCGGCGTTGGCCGGGGCGGTCTTCGCCGACCTCGGCCGGGCGGCGCGGTCGGCGGAGCCGACAGTGGTCGGCACCCCGGCGCTGCCGGGTTGAGCCCCCGCCCGCATGGGCGTCGGTGACGGTGCCACGGTGCAGGTCGGCGGGTTCCCGGGACGGCCCCTCCGGCGGGGATGTCGGACCGGTCGGTCGCCTGCGCCGCCGGTGACCCGGTCGGCGCAGGCCGGGGTCACCGTCCGACGGGGACCGGCTGCTCCGTCAGGGGCCGGTAGGTCCGCTGGGCGCCGGTGCGGCGTCGGCGGGTCTCCCGGACGGTGAGCTGCACCCCTTCGGCGAGCCCGATGGTGGGCCGCCAGCCGAGGCGTTGCAGGGCCTTGCCGCTGTCCAGCGCCATCCGACGGATCTCGCCCCCCTCGGGGTGCGTCTCGTACCGGGGGGCGAGGTCCGACCCGACGGTCGCCGCGACCGTCCGGTACAGGTCGTTGATGCTGGTCTGCCGGGCCGTGGCGATGTTGACCAGCCCCGCCCCCGGGTGGTGACAGGCGCGGGCGACAGCGTCGACGACGTCGCTGATGTGCACGAAGTCGCGGGTCTGCTCGCCGTCGCCGTAGATGGTGGGCCGGTCGCCGTCGAGCAGCGTCTCGGTCAGCACCGACACGACGCCCGGGTTGCCGTCGACGCGTCCGGGGCCGTAGACGTTGCCCAGGGCCAGGGCGGTGAAGGCGAGGCCGTGTTCGCGGCGGTACCAGTCGAGGTAGCAGACCCCGACGGCCTTGCTGATGCCGTACGGGCTGGTCGCGGCCAGGGCGCGGTCCTCGCGTACCGGTAGGGCCTCCGGGGGGACCATCCCGTAGACGGCGCTGCTGGCGGCGTAGACGAACAGCTTCACGCCGCTGTGGGCGCAGGCGTCGAGGACGTTGATGGTGCCGAAGATGTTGACGTCGGCGTCGAAGAGCGGTGCCTCCTGGGCGGCCGGGACGCTGCTCTGCGCGGCGAGGTGGACGACCACCTCCGGTTCCCACTCGTGGATGACGTCGACCGCCTCGGCGGTCCGGATGTCGCCTTCGAGGACGTCGGACTCCTTGAGACCGCCGTACGCGGCGTCGGCGAGGTTCTCGATGTGGCCGGTGGAGAAGTCGTCGACCACCCTGACGTGGCTGCCCATCAGCATCAGCCGGGCGACGACGCTGCTACCGATGAACCCGGCCCCGCCGGTGACCAACACTCGGCTCGGCACCGAGTTGCCCGGTAGGGACGGCTTCGCCATCGACGGTACTTCCATCGTGAGACTCCTTGGCGGCGGTCTGGCCGGTTCTGGCATCGGCCCGGATGGGCCGGACTGAACCGTGATGTGGTGATTCTGGCACATTAAAAACCCATGTGTCCGGATTTGCGGATCTGAATAACCTTTGTTTTGTCACTAATCGAGTTCTTATTCCGGTAAATGGACGATAGTGCCCTTCGGGTGCCTTTCGGCGTTAAGCAGTTGCAGCGGTCAGGAGGTGCGCGACGTGGATCAGCCCCCGGTCACCACACCCAGGGGAAACGGGACGAGCGGAACGGCCACCGAGCCGGTCTGCCGCAACACCGCAGCGTCCCTGCTCGACGGCGACCGCCGCAGCCCCCGGGTGCCGGGAGTGCGGGCTCCCGGTCAGCGCCGGACCCGGGTCATGGTCGTGGAGCCGTACGACGGCACCGCCCCACCCGACCGACTCGACGACGAGTTCGACGTGGTCCTGCGGATCCCCGCACCGGTGCCGGGGGAGGGGCTGACGGCGGTCCTGGGTCGGGTCCGCCCCCAGGTGCTGCTGCTCAAGCACTCGTTGGAGAACATCGACGCACCCACTGTGGCGGTCTGCCGGGAACTCGGCGTGGAGATCCTCGTGCTGGCCCGCCCGGTCTACGGGCTGCTGCACACGCCCAGCCTGCGCCGCTTCGGCGGGCTGCCCTGGATCCGACTCCGCTCCGGGCCACCCCGGGGCACCGGCGAGGGCCTCAAACGCTGCTTCGACCTGACAGCGATCGCCGTCGGCGCCGTACTGGCCCTGCCCGTCATGCTCGCCATCACCCTGGTCATCTCGTTCACCGGGCCGCCCTTCTACCGCCAGCAGCGGGTCGGCGCCGGTGGCCGGCTCTTCCACGTGATCAAGTTCCGGACCATGCGGACCGGCGCCGAACGGGACACCGGCCCGGTGCTCGCCCAGCCGGACGACGTCCGCGTCACCCGGATCGGCCGGTTCCTGCGCCGCTCCCGCCTCGACGAGCTGCCCCAGCTGTGGAACGTCCTGCGCGGCGACATGAGCCTGGTCGGCCCGCGCCCGGAGCGACCGGAGTTCATCGCCGAGTTCCGCCGGATGCCCCACTACGACCTGCGGCACCTGGTCCGGCCCGGCCTGACCGGCATCGCGCAGCTCACCGGCGGCTACGCGGCCACAGTGGAGGACAAGCTCCGGTGCGACCTGCTCTACCTGAACTGCCGGTCGCTGCGGGTGGACCTCACCCTGTTGGCGTTGACCGCCCTGGAGCTGCTGCGGGGGTTCCCGCGTGGCTGAACCGAGCGGGGGCGCGGGAGGCCGCCTGACCCGCAACACCCTCAGCATGCTGGGCGCCCGCGTCGTCACGGCGGTGGCCGGCCTGGTCACCCTGCCCGTCGTCTACGGCCATCTCGGCCCCGCCGAGTTCGGTGTCTGGGTGCTGCTGTCCGGGCTGCTCGCCATGGCCGCCGTCCTCGACCTCGGTCTCGGGTCGGCCCTGGTCCGGGAGGTCGCCGGTACGGACCGCGACCCGGTCACCGTCCGTCGGCTGCTCGGCCTGGGACTGGGCTGGGGCCTCCTGCTCGGACTGCTCCTGCTCGGCGTCCTGGCCACCGGGTGGCCATGGCTCAGCGGGCTCCTGCGGCTGGGCGACATCACCAGGGAGGCCTGGCACGCCACCCTCTGGCTGCTGCTCGGGGTGGTCGCTGGGGGCGTCGAGGTGCCCTGGCGGGCGGTCCTGGAGGGAGTCCAACGGTACGGCGCCCTCGCGGCGGTCACCGCGGTCACCGCCGTGCTCGGGGCGACGGTGACCGTCGTCGTGCTCCGCCTCGGCGGCGGACTGGTGGAACTGGCCGCCTGCGCCGCCGGCACCGGGATCCTGCGGACCGTCCTGCTCGCCGTCGCGGCCGAGCGCGGCCACCGGCACCTGGCCCCCCGCTGGGGTCGACTGCCCCACCGGGACGTGCGCCGGGTCACCGGGTACGGGCTGCGGGTCCAGGTGACCAGCGGCACCGGGGCGATGAACGTCGAACTCGACAAGCTGATCCTCGGGGCAGCCTTCGGCCCGACGGTGGCCGGCTCGGCCGACCTCGGCGTCCGCCTGCTCAACCTGTTGCGCCTGCCGCCGAGCCTCGCCCTCCTGGTGATCTTCCCCGAGGCGGTCCGGCGTACCGCCGTCGAGGGGCGGGCCTGGCTGGACCGTTTCTACCTGACCACGGTGCGCTACCTGGCGATGGTGCTCGCCCCGGCGGCTGCCGCCCTGACGGTCGCGGCGGACCCGTTGGTCCGTCTCTGGCTCGGTCACCCGGTGCCCTGGGCCGGGGCGACCATCGCGATCCTCGCCCCGGCGTACGCGCTGAACCTGATCACCGGCGCGGCGACGGTCACCGCCCGGGTGGAGAACCGCCCCGGTCTGGAGACCCGCTACGTCGTCCTGTCGGTGGCGATCAACCTCGCCCTGACGGTGCCGCTGCTGGTCCTGCTGGGGCCGCTGGGCGTACCCCTGGCCACCTCGCTCGGGGTGGCCCTGGCCACCGGGTACTTCCTGACCCACTTCCACCGGGCCACCGCCCGCCCCCTCGGGCCGGTGCTGCGGGTGCTCTGGCCCCCGGCCGCGGCGGCGACGGTCGCGGGGCTGGTCACCGCCGCCCTGACCGACCTGCTGCCCGACGGGCCGGGCCGGGCCGGGGCGTTGGCGGCCCTGACCAGCCGGGCCGCCGTGGTCCTCGCCCTCGCCGCGGCACTGCTGCTGCTCTGCGGCTACCTGCGCGCCGACGAGCGGACCCGGCTGCGGTCGGTTGCCGACGCCGCCCGATCCGTCGTCGTACCGGCCGGGGGAGGACGCCGGTGACCATCGACGTGACCGCCCGCGCCTGCCTGACCTGCGGAACCGACCAACCCCACCGGCCGTCCCTCGGCGGACGCCTGCGCCGGTGCCTGGGCTGCGGCCTCGGCTGGACGGTCCCCGACCCGGCCGAACCCTCGGCCCGCTACGACCTGGACTACTTCACCGGCGGCGGTTACGAGGACTACTTCCTGGCCGCGCCCCGCCGGTTCGAGGCGGGTCGGCGGTTGCGGTGGTTGTCGTCGGTGGTGGGGCCGTCGGTGTTGGTGGAGGCGGGGTGTGCGGGTGGGTATTTCCTGGAGGCGGCGCAGGGTGCCGGTTTCACGGTGACGGGTGTGGAGGTGTCGCGGGCGGCGGCGGGGTTCGCTGTGGACCGGTTGGGGATGCCGGTGCGGCAGGGGTACTTCGAGCAGGTGGCGCCGTCGTTGCGGGCGGATGTGGTGTGTGCGTTCCACGTGTTGGAGCACGTCGATGATCCTCGGGTGTTCCTGCGGGCGGCGCGGGGGGTGTTGGCGCCGGGTGGGTGGTTGGCGTTGGAGGTGCCGAACATCGCGTCGGCGGCGGCCAGCCGACTCGGCCACGACTGGCCCGGCCTGCAACCGCAGTACCACCCCTGGCACTTCACCCCGCAGTCGTTGACCCGGCTGCTCGCCGCCACCGGGTTCGAGGTGGTCCGCATGGACACCGCCGTCTTCCGCTACTACATGCCCCTGGGATACCGGCTGCGGCACGCCCGCAGGCTGCTGCCCGGCGACCTGCTCGACCTGCGTTCACCCCGCCTGACCCATCCCCGACGAGGGGACCTGCTACGGGCGATCGCCCGTAGACCGCGAGACACCCGGAGCGGCTGATGAAGCTGAAGGACGAGGAACTGGTCGCCTGCCTGCTGTGCGAGCGCACCGGTGGGCACGAATCCGCACTCGACGGTGTGCTGCGCCGCTGCACGGACTGCGGGTTCGTGTGGACCGCCGGCCCCGCCGTACCCCCCGACGAGCTGTACGACGAGGCGTACTACCTGACCGACGGCTACCAGGACTACTTCGCCTCGGCCGGGCAGCGCCGGTTCGAGGCGGGTCGGCGGTTGCGGTGGTTGTCGTCGGTGGTGGGGCCGTCGGTGTTGGTGGAGGCGGGGTGTGCGGGTGGGTATTTCCTGGAGGCGGCGCAGGGTGCCGGTTTCACGGTGACGGGTGTGGAGGTGTCGCGGGCGGCGGCGGGGTTCGCTGTGGACCGGTTGGGGATGCCGGTGCGGCAGGGGTACTTCGAGCAGGTGGCGCCGTCGTTGCGGGCGGATGTGGTGTGTGCGTTCCACGTGTTGGAGCACGTCGATGATCCTCGGGTGTTCCTGCGGGCGGCGCGGGGGGTGTTGGCGCCGGGTGGGTGGTTGGCGTTGGAGGTGCCGAACATCGCGTCGGCGGCGGCCAGCCGACTCGGCTGTGACTGGCCGGCCGTCGCACCCGAGTACCACCGCTGGCACTTCACCCCCGAGACCCTGACCCGGATGCTGCTCGACACCGGCTTCCAGGTGGTCTCCCACGACACCGTGTTCAGCCGGTTCTACTGGAAGCCCCTGCCCCGGCTGCGTCAGGCCCGCAACCTGCTGGTCGCCGACTGGGTGGCCTGCGGGTCACCCCGGATGCGGCACCCGCACCTCGGCGACCTCCTGCGGGTCTTCGCCCGCCGCGCGGACGGCAGGACACCCCGATGAGCGCCGCCGACCGGCCCACCCTGTCCATCCTGCTGACCAGCTGGAACACCAGGGAACAGACCCGGCTGTGTCTGGAGTCGCTGGCCGAGACGGTCGACCCGGACCTCGACTACGAGGTGGTGGCCGTCGACAACGCCTCCCGCGACGGGTCGGCCGAGATGCTGGCCGACTGGCCCCGGGTACAGCTCATCCGCAACGACCGGAACCGGGGCTTCGCCGCCGCCGTCAACCAGGCGTACCGGCGCTCCCGGGGGGAGCTGGTCCTGCTCCTCAACAGCGACATCCACTTCCACCCCGACGCCCTGTCCCGGATGCTCGGGTTCCTGCGCGACAACCCCGACGCCGCCGGGGTGAGCCCGCTCTACCTCAACCCCGACGGCAGCTTCCAGCAGCACTACGTGCAGCTGCCCAGCTTCCCCGCGACCCTGGCCCTGGTCACGGTCCTGCGCCGGGTGCCCGGGTTCCGGCAGGCCCTGCACACCTTCCAGATGCGGGGCCAGGACTTCAGCCGACCCCGCCGCCTCGCCTCCGGCAGCTGCATGATGCTGCGCCGCAGGGTCCTGGAGCCCGACGACGTCTTCGACGAACGGTTCCCCGTCTACTGGAACGACGCCCTGCTCGCCCGTCGCCTCGACGAGGCCGGACACCAGGTGTGGATGATCCCCGACGCGGTGGTCAGCCACGTCCGGGGCGCCTCCTGCCGGTTGCTGGGCCCCGCCATCCGCTACCGTCACCTGCTCGGCAGCCTGGTCGGTTACCTCGGGCTGACCCAGCCCCGACACCGGGTGGCCCTGTTCCGGCAGGTGGTGCTCGCCGACCACCTGCTGAAGGTGGTGTGCGGGCGACAGGTGCAGCTCGGCCTGCCCGACCTGCGGGCCGCCCTGCGCGGCGACGTCGGACCGCTGCCCGACGGGGACACCCGGGACTGGCTGATCGTGTTCACCAGGGACGCCTGGCCGGCCCCGAACGCCCGGGCGGCGGCCGAGCAGGCCCACCTCGGTGGTCGGCTGCTCCTGGTCGACCCCCCGGCCGACCGACCCCGGTGGCGCAGCGACGTCGTCGCCCTCGACGAGGCCCGGTGGCGGCTCACCCCGCCGACCGTACTGCCCTTCGGTGACCGGCTGCCCGTCGCCGACCGGGTCAACCGGCGGGTCGCTGCCGGGGCCGTACGCCGGTGGCTCGACCGGCAGGCCGGAGCCCGACTCCTGCGCCTTGACGATCACCGGGCCCGCCCCGTCCTCGGCCGGGTAGGTGAGGACGAGGTCCTGACGGCCCCGGCCCGGATACCGGTGGGGCAGCGGGTGGGCCATGACTGAGCTGACCACCCGCCCGGACCCCACGGCCTCCGGGGCCGAGCCGGGTCGGGTCGCCCCGTGGGTGGTGCTGTTCAGCGCCACCCCCTGGCGCGGCGGCGCCCACCGACAGCACGCCCTGGCCCGGGAACTCGCCGCCGACCACCGGGTGCTCTTCGTCGACCCGCCCGGCCGACCCCGGTGGCGGACGACGGTGGCCCGGGTCGACAGGGCGCTCTGGCACGTCGTACCGCCGACCGCCGTGCCCCTGGGCCGTCACCTCCCGGTCGGCAACCTCGTCAACCGGTGGGTGGCCGTCGCGGCGCTGCGCCGATGGCTGCACCGCGACGGTGGCCCCGTACGCCTGCTCTGGCTGGACGAGGACCTGGCCGCGCCCTGCGCCACCCGGCTCGCCGCTGCCGCCGTCGTCTACGACGCCACCGACCTGGACTGGACCTTCACCAGGTGGTGGAACCGTGGGCACCTGCGCCGCAACCTCGCCCGGGCGGTGGCCTCCGCCGACCTGGTGCTCGCCTCCTCGACAGCCCTCCCGGAGCGGATGCCCCCGCTCGGCCCGACCCCCGTGGTGCTGCCCAACGGCTGCGACCCGACCCACTTCGCCCCCGACGGCCCCACCGCGCCCGAGGTGGACGGACTCCGCGGTCCGGTCGTCGGCTACTGCGGGGCGGTGGACACCCGGGCCTTCGACGCCGACCTCGTCGCCGCCGTGGCCCGGTCCCGACCCGAGTGGACGTTCCTGCTGGTCGGGCCGAGCACCCGGGCCGGGCGGGCGCCGCTGCGCGGGTTGCCCAACGTGGTGCTCACCGGCCCCGCCGGGTACGGCGACGTGCCGGCGCTGCTGCGCGGCTGCGACGTGACAGTCATCCCGTACCGGGTCGGGGGGCGGATCGACTACGTGCACCCGAAGAAGTGCTACGAGTACCTCGCCCTGGGCAAGCCGGTGGTGGCGACCCCACTGCCGGCGTTGCGGGACCTGACCGACGTCGTCCGGCTCGCCGCCGGGCCGGAGGCGTTCACCGAGGCGATCACTGCCGCCCTCGACGTCGCCGACGTGCCGCAGGAGGTGGCCCGACGGCGGGCGGTGGCGCTGGAGAACAGGTGGGCCGTACGGGGCCGACACCTGCGGGGCCTGCTGGAAGGGCTGCCCCGGTGAGGCGGGCCGTCGCCCTGGCCGGTGTGGTGCTCACCGGCTTCGTCCTCGGTGCCGTCGTGTCGGTGCTGCTGATGCTGCCCGGGGTGGGTGCGCTGGTGGGAGCGGGTGCGGTGGTGATCCTCTTCGTGTTCCTGCTGTGGCCGTGGACGGTGCTGCCGGTCGGGATCCTCGGCGGGGCGACAGTCGGTGGGATCGTCGGTGGGGGAGACGTCAGGGTGTACGTCGCCACCCACCTGCTGCTCCTGGCGGCGGGGGTGGTGGCCCTGGTCGTGCGGCGCTGGCTGGGCGTCGACCCGAAGGGGCGGCGGACCGTCGCCGACGTCGGGATGCTGGCCCTGGTCGGACTGACCATCGTGGCCGCCGGGTACGGGCTGGCCGTCGGCAACCTGCCCACCGAGGTCCTGGTCGCCGGTTACCAGATCGCCATCCTGCCCCTCTACTTCTTCCTCGCCACCCACACCCTCACCACCACCCGACGGCTCGTCGCGGCCGGGGCGCTGTACGCGGTCGTGGCGACCGGGTTGACCGCCCTGTCGATGACGCAGCCGGGACGGCACGGCGGGCTGCTCACCCTCCTGGCGATCCCCCCACTGGTGTGGGTCGCCGGTCGGGTGCAGGGCTGGCGGCGGATCGTCGCGGTGTCGCTGGCCGGGTTCTTCGCCGCCGACGTGCTGCTGGCCTCGTACCGGGGGATCTGGCTGGCCGCCCTGGTGACCATCGCGGTGATGCTGGTCTTCGGCGGTCGGGCGGTCCGCACCGGGCTGGCCGCGACGGCGGTGGCCGGGATCGTGGTCGGCGGTCTGCTCGCCCTGCAACCCGGCGTGCAGGAACGCTCCCAGGAGATCGGCACCGGGCTGCAGCAGTCCGCCGGGTACCGGGGGCCGGAGTCCGACGTGGGCCTGGACGTCTTCGCCCAGCGTCCGGTGCTCGGTGCCGGGCTCGGCCAGTCCACCACCGACGTCTACCTCGCCGACTTCGCCTTCACCGACGTCGGCCCGGTCTACCACGCCTACTACGTGACCCTGCTGGCCAACGTGGGGCTGGTCGGGCTGGCCCTGGTGCTCTGGCCGATCCTGCGCAGCGTCCGGGCCGGACTCGCCGCCCGGGACTCGCTCTCCGTGCCCTGCGCCGCCCTGTGCTGCGGGTTCCTCTGCGCCGCCCTGTTCGCCGCGCCGACCGACGGGCACTGGGAGTTGGGCCTGTTGCCCGCCCTGACCCTGCTCACCCTGCCGGTACGCGATCCCGGGCCGGTCGCGACGGCGGCGATCCCCGCCGCCCGGCGACCCGAGGAGGTGGTGTGGCAGTGACCCGCCCCGACGCCACCGCCGTCGTGGTCACCCACAACTCGGCACGGCAGATCGTCGCCGCCCTGACCGCACTGCGCGAGGCCGACCTGCCGGTACGGCTCGTCGACAACGCCTCCCGCGACGACACGGTCGACCTGGTCCGGCGGCACTTCCCCGAGGTGACGGTGCTGCCCAGCGCCGAGAACCTGGGGTTCGCCGTGGCGGTGAACCGGGCTGCGGCAGGGGTCGACACCGCGGTCCTGCTGCTCGTCAACCCGGACTGCGTCGTCCCCCCCGGGACGGTGTCGGAACTGGTCCGCGCGGTGGCCGACCGGCCGGGGGTGGCCGGTCCCCGGCTGGTCGACGCGGCGGGTCGGGTCGCCGTCAGCGCCCACCCCTTCGAGACCCTGACCACTGTGGTGGCGAGCCGGTTCGGGGGGCTGCTGGTGCCGGTCCCGCTGCGCCGGTGGCTGTCGGGTCGGCAGCGCCGCGAGGCGTACGACGCCTGTCTGCGGGGTGCCCGGCCGACACCGGTGGACTGGGTGTCCGGGGCCTGCCTCGCCGTGCACACCGGCCTGTTCACCGCCGTCGGCGGCCTGGACGAGGCGTACTTCATGTACTACGAGGACGAGGAGTTCTGTCTGCAGGCCCGACGGCGGGGCGCCGAGGTGCTGTACCTGCCGGGTGTGAGCGCCTGCCACACCGGTGGGGCCAGCAGCAGCGACCCGGTGTGGATCTGGCCCCACCTCTACCGCAGCATGCTGCTGTTCTTCAGCCGGCACCGGCCCCGGACCCGACACGCCGTACGCGCCGTCGTCCTGCTCCGGGCGCTGGTCGGCATCGCTCTGGCCGGCGTACGGCTGTCCCTGCAACCACGGGCCGGGGTGGCCCGGATGCGGGCCTGGACCCGGGTGGGCCGCATCGCGGTCACCCGACTCCCCAGCGGAGGAAAGTTGTGATGCACGTTCTGACCACCGTCGTCGGCTCGCGGACCGAGCACTGGTGCGACCTGTTCGACGTCCTCTGCCGACGGCCCGGGCTGCGCCTCACCGTCCTCGCCGCGGACGTCTCCCCGGCCACCCGACGCGACTTCGACAGGTTGTCGCGCCGACATCCCCACTTCCACCCGAGGGTCGTGGCGCACCGCATCGGCGAGGGGCGCAGCGGACACATGGCCTCGGTGATGTTCCGTCGGCTGGGCTCGGCCGAACTGCCCGGTGAACCGCCCGACGTGGTGCACCTGATCGGTGAGGCCGCCTACCTGTCGACGTGGCAGGTCCTGCGGCGGTGTCGACGCCGGTGGCCGGGGGTGCCGACCACCCTCTACGCCGCGCAGAACGTGGTGACCCGGTTCCCGATGCCGTTTCCGCTGCTGGAGCAGGCCGCGTACCGGGCGGTCGACGTGATCCTCCCGATCACCCCGACCGCCCGGGACGTGCTGCGCGCCAAGGGATACCGGGGGGCCACCCGGATCGTTCCGCTGGGTGTGGACACCAGCAGGTTCCGCCCACCGACCGACGCCGGCCGCCCCGGCCGGTTCACAGTCGGGTTCGTGGGCCGGTTCGAGCAGCACAAGGGGGTGCTGGAGCTGCTGCGGGCCGCCGAGATCGCCGACTGCGACGTGCTGCTGGTCGGGGACGGCAGCCTCACGCCCGACGTCGACCGGGCCTCCCGTCGGCGTCCCGGCCGCGTCCGGCGGCACGCCTGGGTCGGCCACGACGACCTGCCCGCCCTGCTCGGCGGGATGAACGCCCTCGCGCTGCCCTCGGTGGAGGTGGTCCAGCGCAACGTCCTGCCCTGGGTCGGCGTACCGCTGCGCGAGCAGTTCGGCCGGGTCCTCGTCGAGGCGATGGCCTGCGGGGTGCCGGTGGTCGCCAGCGACGTCGGTGAGATCCCGTACGTCGTCGGCGACGCCGGTCTGATCTTCGGGGCCGGGGACGTGGCCGCCCTGGCCGACCGGCTCGTGCGGTTGCGCGACGAACCGGGGCTGGCCGACGACCTGTCGGCCCGGGGGCTGCACCGGGTCGGCACCGAGTTCACCTGGGAGCGGGTCGCCGACCAGCTCTGCGAGGTCTGGGGTGCGCTGTCGACGCACGGTGCCCCGACCGGTCCGTCGGCGGACGACGTCCCCGCGGCGATGTGGAAGGCGAGGGCCTGATGGGAAGCTCGATAGACCTCAACGACCTGGTCAACGTCTCCTGGCGGCGGGTGGTCCTGCCCCTGCTCGGGCTCTGCGCCGGGCTGGCCGCCGCCCAGGCGGTGACCCCGGCGTTGCCGGCCCGATACGAGGCGCAGGCCTCGATCCTGGTGGTGGCGAACCCGCCCGACGGCGACCGGCCGGCCGAGATGAGCCTCGCGCTGGCCCAGAACCTCGCCCCGACGGTGGCGAAGCTCGTCGGTTCGCGGGAGGTGGCGGTGGACGCGGCAAAGGCCCTGTCCCTGCCGGAGAAGGCTGTCGACGGCCACGTCCGGGGCACCTTCGAACCGGGCCTGCAGATCATCACGGTACGGGCCGACGCCGACTCGGCGCAGCGGGCCGCCGCGATCGCCAACGCCGCCAGCCGGGCCGTACGGGGACAGCTGACCCGCCTGGAACTCGGCGGGGACACCTCGGTCACCACCCGGGTGGTCGACACGGCCAGCCCGCCGGCGCTGCCCTCGTTCCCGAAGCCGCTGCTCAACAACGCGTTGGGGGCCCTGATCGGGTTGTTGGTGGGGTGGGGGGCGACACTGCTGCGGGACCGGTTCGACGGGTGCGTACGCGACGTCGGGCAGGTGGAGTCGCGGTTGGCCCTGCCTGTCGTCGGTGTCCTCCCGCCGCTGCCCCGGCGCTTCGCCCGGCACCACGCCGGGGCGCTGTTCGCCCGCCCGGAGGTCGCCGACCGGACCCGGGCCACGGTCTCGGCGTTGAGCATGCTGAGCGCCCCGCTGAAGCGTCGACGGTTGCTGGTCACCAGCGTGCACGACGACGACGGGGCGGCGCTGGTGACCGCGTTGGTGGGCCTCGGGATGGCCGCCGAGCGGCGTCGGGTGACCCTGGTCGACGGCACCGTACGGGATCCGGTGCTGTCCGGGCACTTTCCCGACGCGTCGTTCACCTGGCAGCAGGTCCTCGGTGACCACCGGACCCCGGTGGCGCTGGCCGGGCATCCGACCCTCACCGTCCTGCCCACCGAGCCGCAGGAGAGCCTGACGGCTGACGGCACCGGGGATCTCGGTGAGCTGCTCGACCTGCTCGACGACACCGAGGACTCGGTGGTGGTGCACGCGCCACCGGTGCTGGCCAGCTGCGACACCGCGACCCTGGCCCGGCACGTCGACGGGGTGTTGCTGGTCGTGGTGGCCGGTCGGACCCAGTTGACCGAGGCGGTCCGGGCGGCCCGGTTGCTGCGCCGGCTGAACCTGCCGTTGGCGGGGTTGATCGCCGTCGGCGCGGTGGACCACACCGGCCGTCGTCCCGCCGAGACGTCGGTGGTCGACACCGGCCGTCGTCCCGCCGAGACGTCGGTGGTCGACACCGGCCGTCGTTCCGTCGAGACGTCGGTGGTCGACACCGTCGCGCCACCGGCCCCGGCCGGACTGACCTCCGAGGTCAGCCCCGTGGTGCCGGGGGGCCGGCGGGCGGCCCGGAACCGTCCCGCCGCGCCGTGCGTCACGACCGCCGTCGAGCAGGCCCCGCCCTCGGTCGAGCCCGACCACGGCGACCCGGTCGAGGTGTCCCTGGTGGAGCATCCGGTCGAGCCGCCGGTGGCTCCGGTGGCGGAGCGTCCGCTGGTGCCGGCGGCGGGACAGCACCGGGCCTCCGCGCGGGTCCCCGGGGACGGCCCGCTCGTCGCGCCCGTCCCCGCCGACCCCCGGGGAGGTCTCGGGTCGGTACGCGGTCGTCCGCTGGTCCGGGCGGACGCGGGCGGCCGCTCCTACCGGGTGGCGACGGGCCGGGTTCCGATCGATTCGGTGCCGACCCGCCGCACCCCGGACCCCGAGGCCACCCGGTACGTCCCGCACGGGGTGCTCACCGACGGCGACACCCCCGACCGGACCACCCCCACCGAACCCCGTCGGTGGTCACGTCGGTGACCACCGGACGAACCGGGTCGACGGGGGTCGACGGCCGCACCGGCCGGACCTCCCGTCGCACCCCGTACGAACCGACCGTGAGAGGAGACAACCGATGAGTGACACGCTCACCACCGAGCGGACCGAGCTGACCGATCCGCGTGCGATGTACTGCGACCTGCTCAAGCAGGCGTTGACCCGGTACGTGTTCCAGGAGAGCTGGATGCCGTACCACCCTCGCCAGAGGTCCCTGCACGGCCGGATCTACCGCCGGTACAAGCACCTGTTGCAGCGCCGGGGTCTGGAGTTGGTGCTGAGGTTCCCGTTCGACGCCGACGCCCGGGCCAACGGCCGTGACTGGCCGCCGGAGGCGGACACCATGATCGGTCTGCGGCGGCTGGACAACCTGGAGCGGTGCATCGCCGACGTGCTGGCCGACGACGTACCGGGTGACCTGATCGAGACCGGGGTGTGGCGCGGGGGCGCGGTGATCTTCATGCGGGGGATGCTGCGTGCCTACGGCGACCAGGACCGGTCGGTGTGGGTGGCGGACTCGTTCCGGGGGTTGCCGAAGGCCGAACCGGGCCGGATCGAGGACATGGAGGACGCACTCTGGACGAAGTCGATCCTGGCGGTGCCGCAGGAGCAGGTCAAGGCGAACTTCCGGCGGTACGGACTACTCGACGACCGGGTCCGGTTCCTGCCGGGCTGGTTCCAGGACACCCTCCCCACCGCTCCGGTCCAGCGGCTGTCGGTGATCCGCCTCGACGGCGACATGTACGACTCGACGATGGTGGCGCTGCGCAGTCTTTACCCGAAGCTGTCGGTGGGCGGGTACGTCATCGCCGACGACTACCACGCGGTACGCGGCTGCAAGCAGGCGGTGGACGACTTCCGTGCCGAGCACGGGATCACCGACGAGCTGCACCAGGTGGACTGGACCTGCCGGTACTGGCGTCGCTCCCGCTGACCGGGGGCCGACCGACGACGGGGACCGGCCGACCGGCCGGTCCCCGTTCGCGTCGCCGGGTTCAGTCGACGGTGACGGCCTGCGGGTTGGCAGCGAGCCACCGGTCCACGGTGTCGTCCCGGACGGCGGTGAACAGGTCGGCGGCGAGCCGGTCGTCGAGCTTCACCGCCGAACCGGCCGGGGTGTGGAGGGCGGGGTCGGCGACCGGGACGGTGACGAACCGGAGGGACTCCGGCCGGATCCGGCGCACCGCCAGGGCCAGTTCGGTGAGGTCGAGGTCCCGGTCGACGGTGAGCGCCTCGGCCGCGGTGGTCAGCAGCCGGTCCAGCTTGGCCGGGTTCGCGAGCAGGTTCCCGCTGGTGACCTGCTCGGCGACGGCCCGTACGACGAGTTGCTGGTCGAGGATCCGCCCGAAGTCGCCCCCGGGGACGTCGTGTCGCTGTCGGACCAGGTCGTCGGCGGCCGGTCCGTCCAACCTGTGGCAGCCGACCGGCCACCGCGCGCCGGTGGTGACGGAGACGACCTCGTGCGGCAGGCAGACGGTGATCCCACCGACCGCGTCCACCATCGACCGGACGGCGGCGAAGTTCGCCACCAGCACCCCGTCGACGGGTACGCGGGTGAGTCGGTGCACGGTCTCGGCGGCGAGGGCGGCGCCGCCGAAGGCGAACGCGGCGTTGATCTTGTTGGGGCCGCCGTTCCAGCTGCCCTCCCGGGCCGGGACGTCGACGTAGCTGTCCCGGGGGATCGACACCACGGTGGCGGTGTCCCGGGCCGCGTTGAGGTGCACCACCATGATGGCGTCGGAGCGCTGGCCCGGGTACGTCCCCTGGTCGGGCTCGCCGTCGCGGGAGTCGGAGCCGAGCAGCAGAAGGTTCAGCGGCCCCTCGGCCCACCGCCGTTCGTCGCGTCCGGGGGCACCGTCGCCGAGGATGTCCTCGCGCTGCACCCGGCTCTCGTAGCGGTGGCGGGCGCCCAGGCCGAGCGTCACGAGCGTGGCGCAGAGCACCGCGAAGACCGCGACGAGGGCGAGCGTCACCTTCTGCCAGCGGGCCAGGCCGGCCAGACGGCTCAGCCGGGATCCTCTGGTCGAACCGATCGTCATCTCGACCTGACCTCTCCGCCCGACACCCGGTCGTGCGTCGGGGGCGTCGACGTGGTGGCCACAGGTGGGGCGACCGGCGTGGCGAGCCAGGTCCTGCACCGCAGCGCCGGTCTCTCCACCAGGTGCCAGCTGGGTACGGCGAGCAGCAGCGTGCCGGCGACGGAGAGCAGGGTGTAGACCAGCAGGCCGCCTGCGGCGCCGCCGACCAGGGCGACGACCTGCTGCACCGGGAAGGCGTAGATGTAGATGCCGTAGGAGTAGTCCCGTTCCCGGCCGATCCGGCGTAGCACCCGGGGCAGGGCCACGGCGAGGTAGAGCATCAGGTAGGCGAAGGCGGGCAGCCCGATGGCGAAGAACCCGCCGAGGCGCATCGAGGCGATCATGACGACGGCGGCCGCCAGGGCGTGACCACCTGTCATCGGCAGCCGGTGGGCGTAGCGGCGGGCGCAGGCCCCGAGCAGGAACAGGAAGGTGAGGTAGAGCGTCCAGTCGGCGGCGAAGCTGCCCAGCAGCGGCAGCCCGACGGCACCCCGCTGCGGTGGCCGGTCGGTGACGGCGGCGACGGTCAGCAGGTCGTTGAGGACGAGCAGGTACGCCCCGACGGTGAGGGCCAGCACGAAGCGGAACGCCCGGTGCAGGACGGCGGTCGCGGCCAGGACACCGATAAGCAGGTAGCAGCCGAACTCGTACTTCAGGCTCCACAGCGACCCGTCGAAGGCGCTGGGACCACCGACGACCCGGCCGTACGGGGTGTCCGACAGCAGCCCGGCGATCGGGTACTGGTCCATCGCGCCGAACCAGTTGACGACGAGGTACCGCAGGGGTCCCTCGGGGTGGGTGAGGAACCCGGTCAGGGTGCCGTTCTCGATCACGTACACCGCCGGCGCGATCACCAGGGCGGTCACCACCAGGCAGACCCAGAGGCCGGGGAGGATCCGCAGTGCCCGGTGCCAGGCGAAACGGCCGGGGGAGAGCCGTAGTGCGCTCCCGGCGACGAGGAAGCCGGAGATGACGAAAAACCCCTGCACCGAGAGGGTGCCGAGGTCGCTCTGCCCGAAGGTGAGCGAGGCGCCGAAGCTGGGTCGGGCCAGGCCCAGCGGCCACGAGTGGGCGACCAGGACCCCGAGGGCCAGGGCGAGCCGCAGGAATCCGAACGCGTTGTCGCGTGGGTCGTAGCGGTCGGCGAGGCTCCTCCGAAGCCCGCGCTCGGTGTCGAGCCGTCGTTCCACAGGGTTCCTCCGTCGACTGCGTCCGCTGGAATCGGCGGGAAGTGGCCGCTCCATCGGCGTCAGTATCTATCAGCAAAAACGGCGATATGGGGCATTTGTGGTATTGGTGGTCCCTGTTCGGTGCCGTCGACGCCGGGACGCGACAGTGGAGACTCCCCGAGACGTCGAGGATGTACTGCGCGGCGGGTTGCGCAGGGATGACGGACGGTCGTCGGCGGTACCGTGAACGTCGCAGGCTCCACCAGTGGTCCGGAGGTCGAGATGACGGGACCGGGACAGGTAGCGGCCGATCTGGCCGTGTTCGCCGAGTCGGACCGACTGGCGGCGATCGACCGCGCCGGTCTGGGCGCGCGACCGGACCCCTGGTTCGACTCGATGGCGCGGATCGTGACCCGGGTGCTCCAGACGCCGGTCGCCCTGGTGACGATGGTGCTGCCGGACCGGCAGGTCTTCCCGGGGCTGGCCGGGTTGCCCGAACCCTGGGCCGTCACCAGGCAGACGTCCCTTGAGGAGTCCTTCTGCAAGGACGTCGTGCTCGACGGCGCTCTGGTGGTGGCCGACGCCCGGATCTACGCGAAGGTGCGGGACAGTCGGGCGATAGCCGACCTCGGGGTCGTCGCGTACGCCGGGCTGCCCCTGACCGACCTGGACGGGCGTACCCTGGGCGCGCTCTGCGCGATCGACACCTCCGCCCGGGCCTGGTCCCGGGGCGAGCTGCGTGACCTCGGGGATCTCGCGGTGGCGTGCACCGCCGAGTTGAGGCTGCGGATCCTGCTGGCCGTCGACGGTGACCCGCTCCGGCCGGGTGGCTGACGGGTAGGGGTGAGCGTCGGTCTCACGCCCGGCGGTGGTCTCCGGCGAGCAGGCGGGTGGCGTCGAAGGCGGCCCGCTGGGCGGCGATGGTGAGGAAGGGTCGGGAGAAGTGCGCCGGGTATCCGGCCAGTTCGATGACCGCCACCGGCCGGCCATCCGGCCCGACGACGGGCACCTCGACGCGGTCCAGGTGCTCCCGGGTCGGGTCCACCGGCCCGACGTCGACCCGCCGCAGCGGCCGCTCGCCGCGCAGACCCGTCCGGGCGTGCGGGGCGACCGGCTCGTGCTGCGGCGGGGCGAGCAGGAGTCGGCCGGCGGTGGTGAGTCGGGCCGGGACGCGGTCCGGGTGCGTCTGCATGGCCCGGGCGTACCGGTGCCCGAACAGTCGTTCCACCGCCACGACCTCGTCACCCCGGAGCACGAGCAGGCGGACGATCAGGTCGTGGTGGCGGGCGAGCTCGAACAGCACCGGCATGACGATCCGCCGCAGGTCCCGTTCGTGACGGGTGGCACCGGAGACGAGACGCTCGAACCTGTTCCCCAGGACGTACCGGGCGTCGAGCCGGTCGACCATGTCGAGGCCCTGCAGCATGCGCAGCAGGCGGTAGGTGGTGGTCCGAGGCAGCATCGCCCGGCGGGCCAGGCCGGCGAGGCTGTGCGGGTCACCCGTCGCGACCAACTCCAGCAGGGTGATCAGACGCCGGGCGATCGCGGCCCGGGACTCGGGTGGTCGGGCTGGTGTCCCGTGCATGGTCCCTCCAGGAGACGTCGGTGGTGGCCGTCGTGCCGTACCCGGTCGTCACCGGCCGGGTGGGCGGCCACGGTGGCCCAACCGTGCCTGATCGGCGCAGGTCGGGGTCGGCTGTCGTTCCGGGCTCCGGAACCATTCACCTTCCCCACCCGGTCAACCCGACAAATCGGACAATGGCCAGCTCAGGAGGGGTGGCCGAGCTCCCCGGCCAGGGCCCGGCGCAGGGCCAGGGAGGCCGCGAAGGCCGCCTGCCGCAGGGCCTGCAACAGGTTCGGGTCGTGGCCGGGGGTGCTGTCCCTCCAGAGCAGCGCCAGTCCGGCCAGCGGGCGGGTCGTCGGACCGAAGACCGGAGCCGCCGCCTCCCGGATGCCGAGCCGCCACTCCTGGTCCGCCCAGGCCGTACCGGTGGCCCTGATCCGCAGGAGTTCCTGACGCAGGATCCGACCGTCGGAGACGCTGTACGGGGTGGAGGCCGGCAGCTCCGGCAGCTCCTCGAAGCGCTCCACCAGTCGGGCGTCGTACGCCAGCAGGATCTTGCCGACCGCTGTGCAGTGCGCGGGGAGCCGCCCTCCCCGCAACGGGGCCACGGTCTCCTGTCCGAGGGTGTAGACCGCGTCGCAGACGGCCACCGCGTCCAGGTCGAGCACTCCCAGGTAGGACACCAGTCCGGTGGCGTGGTGCAGTTTGACCAGGTGGGGGAGGAGGACGTGGCGGACCTGGGGTGCCAGGGGCTCGGTGACCACGGGGCGCAGGCCGGTCAACCGCTCGCCGACCCCGTACGCGTCACCGAAGCGGACCATCAGTTCGGCCTCGATGAGCGCGCCGAGCAGACGGTGCAGGGTGCTCTTCGGGATCCGGGTCGCCCGGGCGATGGACGAGAAGCGCGGCGGGGTGGCCGCAGCCGTGACGAACTCGATGATCGCCAGGGACCGGACGAGGAGATTCCTCGCGACGTTGCCGGATTTTCCGTCACTTCCATCGACGATTCTGCGGTCAGTCACCTGAGGCCCCGGCCGGGCACCGACTAAGGAAACAGGAGAATCGGCCGCGCAATTCGCCTCGACGTGGAAGTTGCATTTCCGCCGTACCCTTCCACGATTCTCACCAGGGAAGACCATCCTCAGTGAATGGGTCGGCCGGAATCAACAGTCGTGCCGTGGTGCAAAGTCGGATTCCCGACCCACCTGTTCGGCGGTTCCATAGGGATCGCACAGGATACCGCTTGCCCGGCTTTCCGGCTCCCCGGGAACCCGGCCGAGACGGCGGTTTCTGTGGACGGAGACGCTCCGACATTTTCTGCGTACCCGGCGTCGAGAATCGTCTTCGGACCGGGCCGGGAGGCTTACCCGCCGATCGAGGGGGGTACCCGACAGATGAGCGACAAGCGATCAGACGATGTCGAAGCGGAACGGCGACGACGGAGGGAACAGGTGATGGCGATGCGGAAACTGTTCGCGGGAGCGGGGGCGCTGGTGTTGACCGCAGCGATGGGTGCGTGCGGAAACGGTGAGCCGATCGCCGACGAGGTGTCGGCCTCGACGCCCGCCCCGACCACGGAGACCACCCCGGCCACCCCGGCCGCGACCTCCGCCACCCCCACCCCCACCGGGTCGAGTACGGCCGCCCCCGACGACGAACTGCTCTCCGGCACGCGTCAGGTCACCATCGTCCGGGTCGAGGGATTCGAGGCGGGCCTGTCGCTGCTCGACGACGGCCGACTCGGCGAGGCCGACGACGACAGTGGGCGGCAGTTGTTCGTCCCGACCCCGCTGGCGGGCGACAGGTTCCAGGTCAAGTCGTACAAGGGCGGCGGTGGGGGACCGGGCACCGGTGACCCGGTCTGCTGGCAGGTGCTCAACCCGGGCAACACCCAGCCGCTGCGGGTCGAGGGTGCCGACTGCGCGCCGGACGAGCCGAAGCAGCAGTTCGAGATCACCAAGGTCGACGGTGCCGAGGGGATCTACCACATCAGCAACAACTCGGCGCTGTTGCAGCACTCCCCGACCAACGGTCTGATCCTGGAGGAACCCGGCGACGGGAACCTAAAGAACATCACCTTCCGGTTCAACGACAACGGGGCCGCTCCCGCGCAGCGGTGAACCCCGGGCCGGTTCCGGTGACCCGGGACCGGCCCGCCCCACCGGCGGTCACCTCGACCCGCCGACGGGTCGGCGGAGGAAGGTGACGCGTTCGGCGGTCTCGGTCAGTTGCAGGGCCAGGTCGCCCGAACCGACGTCGCCCGCAGCGACCCCCGACGCCTGCGCCACGGCCACCGCCACGGCGGCCACCGGGACCGTCCCCCGGGGACCCAACGGCAGACCCTCGATGGGCTCCGGTCGGCGGTCCGTGCCGCCCGGTGTGCGCAGGACCCGCCCGAACGTGCCGCCCGGGGTCGGTTCGACGGCCAGGTGCCGGGCCTGCGGCGGCTGGTGCAGGTCCAACCGGGCGAGGTTCCCGACGAAGAGGCAGAGCAGCAGGTCGGGAGTGAGACGACGGGTCCGCCAGTGCGGCAGCGGCTGCTCGCCCTCCGGGTCGGCGTACCCGTCGACGAGCAGGTCCGGGTAGCCCGAGACCACGTCGGAACGGATGAGCGCCCCGGTGAGGGTGGGGAAGTCCACAGGCGCCGGGGCGTCCGCGTCGCGTCGCTCGTCGGCCGGACCGAGGCGGCCGATGCTCGTCGCCCCGTCGACGAGGTGCCGGACCCAGGTCTGGTCCACCCCGAGGAACCTGATCGTCTCGACCGGCACCAACCGCTCGTCGGGGACCAGGTAGGTCAGTGGGATCCCGTCCAGCCGGGTCAGACCGGTCAGCCAGTCGAGCACCCCGGCGGGTGGGGCGTCGTCGATGGCGGTCACGGCCAGCGGATACCCCCCGTCCACGCTCCGCTTGGTCAGTTGATCCCGGCGGCGACGCCACCCGTACAGACCGGCGGCGACGTCGCCGCTGCTCAACGCCAGCAGCCGGCCGAGTTGCCAGGCGGCGGCGTACCCGACGTCGAACATGCCCAGGCCGGGGTCGAAGCGCAGCAGCGCGTCGCCGGTCCGGGCGGGGGCCACCGGTCCACCGTCGGTCGGACCCGTCACCAGGGGGCCTCGGTACCAGCCGATGCTGCGTCCGCCCTGGCGCAGGTGGTGACGCAGGGGCACGAACCCCTGCGCCAGGCGACGCTCGGCGGCCTCGTGGCCCGTCGGGGGCAGCCGGAGGGTGCCGCCGTCGTCGGCCAGGTCCCGGACCAGCGCGGCGAAGGTGTGGTCGGCGCTGACCGACGCGAACCGCCAACTGGTCAGACTGACCAGGCGGACGGTGTGCACCTCGGAGCCGCCCGGGGCCGGGCCGGGGTCGAGGAGCACCCGCCCGTCGCCCGTCGCCCGGAACCGGTGCTCCAGGGAGACCAGGTGCACGGTGCAGGTGGCACCGGCCGGTGGGAGCCGGGTGCCGACCACCACCGCAGCCTCGCCCGAGTCGGTGTCACCGACGCGCACGTGCGCCAGCAGGGGCAGCTCGGCGTGGTCGGGCAGCAGGTCGGTCAGCAGATCGAGCGGTACGTCGACGACGGTGACCGGGTCGTCCGTCGACTCGTGCCGCTCCGGGGTGGCCGCCGCCGTCGGCAGTCGACCCCCCGCCCCGAGCTGCCCCAGCGGTACGGTCTGCGGCGTCGGCCGTTCGTCCTCGGTGAACAGCAGCAACGCCAGCCAGGGCGCTGTCGTCGGGTCGTCTGCGACAGGACGGCGCTCCCAGGGCAGGGTGGCCCGGTCGAGCACCACGTGCGGCAGGACCCCGGTGTGGTCACCGACGCTGCCGTGCGGTGGGAACACCGTCCGGACCAGGGACGGGGCGAGCCCGAACCGGTCACCCGCGACGGTGAACCGGCGGGTCGTGGAGAAGTCCTCCGGCTCCAGGCTGACCTGCTGTGCCACGGTGACCTGGTAGTCGCCGGCGGCCAGCACGGGGCGGTGGTGGTCACGGAACTCCAGGCGGGACTCAGGCATCGGCGGCCACCTCCGGGATCGCGTGGAACTGGCTGGTGTCGAACCCGGTGAGGTCGATCTCCGTCGAGGGCAGCAGCGCGGCGAGCACCCCGGCCCGTGCGGCGGCGACGGTGGGTGCGGCGATCGCCTGCTCGATGATCGCCGCCCGGGCGGCCGGTTCGGCTGCCACCACCGGACTGCTCGCCGGTGGGTCGAGGGTGATGGTCTCCCGGACGTACAACGGGGTGCCGGCGCGCAGCCGCGCACTGTCGATCCAGACCGGGTCCTCGGGGGTCTCCGCCGGTCGGGGGCGGATCTCGTACCCGGTGACCAGGTCGGTCAGCAGCGCCGGGTCGGTGACGGCCGCCCGGAGGCTACCGCCCCACAGCGCGTACGGCAGGGCGGTGCAGACCGGGGTGAACTCGAACCGGTCCTCGACCGGGGTGCCCTGGTGGGTGATGACGATCCGGTGTACGGCCACGACGGCGCCCACCGCGACGTCGACCGGTCCGACGCCGAACCGGGTCCGCCCGGCCCCGGTCGGCAGGGGGGTCCGCTCGTCGCCCCGCACCGCGCTGCTGGCCGGGATGGCGCTGTTGCTGACCAGGACCAGCGCCTGCGGGTCGGCGACCCCCAGGTCGTCGTCGGCGTCGGTGGCGCTGCGGTGCGAGTCGGCGCGCAGTGACACCCCGACCACCCGCTCCCGGGGTGGCAGCAGCGTGTCGCGGAACCGGCCCCACGACAACGCCTCAGGGACGGCCCGGGGTTCGGCGCCGAAGGGGATGTCGATGCTGGTGACGTCGAGGTCGATGCGGGCGGTGCCGCCGAAGTCCGGACCCCAGAGCCGGACGTCGGTGCCGACGTGCACGTTGATCGTGTGGGTGCCGAAGGCCTGGAACGTGTACGACACGTCGACCCCGACGTGCAGGGCCGCCTCGTAGTGGTACGGCTGCCAGGACAGTACGAAGTCCATCGAGGCGTCGAAGGCGGCGCGCAGCGAGTCGTCCCGCCACACCGCGCTGACCCGGCCACCGGCCATCAGGTTGCTCGGGGTCAGGGCGAAGTACGCCCCGCCGGAGATGCTGAGCTGTTCGCAGACCTGCCAGCTGAAGCCGAGGCGGGGCGCGGTCGGGTAGTGCGCCGGCACCGGGAACTGCGGGTGGTAGCCGCCCGCGGTGAGGGCGAAGTCACCGGCGTGCTCCCCGGCGAACCAGGTGGAGAAGGCGACACCCCCGGTCAGGTGGCAGTCCGGGGAGAGCACGTACGACGCCCTGGTGAGTTGGGCGGCCACCGTCAGGTAACCGTCCTCGGGGACCAGGCTGGCCCGCAGGGCGAGCTGCACCTGCGCCAGCGGGGCGACCGGGGCGGCGGCCGGCTCCGGGGCCGGCAGCACCACCGTGGACAACCCGAGGACGTCCAGCTCGAACCGGTGCCCGAAGGCGGCGGCGACCAGGACGAACGAGTCGACCATCTCGAACGAGTTGATCCGGACACCGAGGGCGAGGAAGTAGTCCCCGACCGACGGCGGCAGGTAGTCGTCGAGGATCCGCAGCTCGTCGGCGAGGGTGGTGCCCGGTGGTGGTCCGCTGACCGCGTCGACGACCAGCGGGAACGTCGCCACGTCGGCGATGTCGGGGGCGACGAACCGACGGTTGTACCCGAACCCGGCGGCGAGTCCGCGTACCGACAGGTAGGGCGGGCCGCCCTGGATGCCGTTGAGGAAGGCGTACGCGAACAGCGACGGCCCGGCGGGCAGCTGCACGTACGCGCCGAGCGCCCCGAGGGAGAACCGGAGGGTACGCAGTTGCAGCCCACCGCTGTACGCGGGATAGCTGTAGCCCTCGTACTCGATGGTGGTCTTGCGGAACGCCCCGTCGATGCGCAGTGGCCCGCTGGCGTACGACAGGCCGACTCCGGCCAGGTCGAAGGTGGGCGGGCCGATCGGGGTGGAGGCGGGGACCTCGACGGTGAGGCCGGTCAGGGACAGGGTCAGTCCGGCCACCGTCACCGACGCGTCGAGCAGCAGCGCGATCCGGGCTCCCCCGCCCGGGGAGCTGCGGAAGGCCAGCCCGACCCGGGCGACGTGCAGCGGCCCGAACGACCGTTGCACGCTGATCCAGGAGGCGTCGTCGCCGGTGCGTACCGGCGGGGTGCCCGAGGTCGAGGCCACCACGCCCGACGGGCCGCCGACCGGCACGGTGATCGCCTGGGTCAACGGCCCGAGGCGGACCACGGCGTCGACTGTGAACCCGGCGGCGAGGTTCCCGGCGGGCAGCCGGGGTGCGGTGTCGGGGAGCAGGGCGGCGATCGCCTCGGCCTCGGCCGCGACGAGCGCCGCGGTGGCGGCGATCACCCGCAGCGGGTCGACGCCCATGGTGGTCGCCCCGGTGAGGTGGTCGCCGACCACCGGCAGTTTCGCCAGGTCGAGGGTGGCGGCGACCTCCACCCCGAACACGTACGTGTTCGACGCGCCGCCGGTGGGGGCGGTCAGCGCGAACAGCGCCCGCCGCAGGTCGACGCGGACCCCGTCGGGGACGTGCGCGGCGGCCGACGGGGACAACGCCGCCACCAGGGAACGCAGCGGCGGCACCGGGTCGGTCGCGGCGTGCGAGTACGACGCGGCCAGCCGGCGGGCGGTCGGGTCCTGGGCGAAGTGCACGTCGAGTCGGGGGCGGAAGGTGCCGCCGTCGACCGGGACGGCCAGGGCGATCGACCCGGCGACCGACCGGGCGGCGGTGTCCACGGCGAGGGTCAACGCCACGTCGGTGCCGTCGACGGGGAACCGGACCTGCCCGGTGACCGCCAACCGTCTCGCCCCGGTGGAGACCGCCATCGCGAGGTTCTCCACGGTCGCCCCGGCCAGCGGGGCGGGCAGCGGGGGGCCGCCGAGGCGGTGCGTCAGGTCGTCGAAGAACCCACCGACGGGGATCTGCTGACCCGGCCCGGTCTCCCCGGAGAACTCCCACTGCCGCTGCGGTGACGAGTCGTACCCGGCCCGGACCCGCAGGCTGACCTGATGCAGGTCGAACAGGGCCTCGGCCAGGAAGGTGGTCGAGCCCGGCGCGTGGTCCAGGGCGAACGTGACGGCGCGCAGCTCGATCCCGTCGGTGATCACCCAGACCCCGTCGACCTCGATCAGACCGGTGAAGGCGGTGCCCTCGGTACCGGATCCGGGGAGGGTGACCTCGGCCATGAACGCGTCCACGGCGAGGTCGGGCAGGTGGGTCGCGTCCGCGCCGGTGAAGTGGGCGTACACCTCCCGCAGGTGCAGGGGCGGGTCGCCCTCGCGGAGGTGTCCGGCGAGCTGCCGGGTGCCCGGGTCGGCGACGAGTTCGAGGGTGCCGTCCGCACCGATCCCGACCAGCCCGTCCACTGTGACGCCGAGTCTGGGGGCGCCGAACGGGTCGCCGACCCGGACTGTGACGTCGATCTGCTCCACGGTCAGGAGGTCGGCGACGACCACCCACTCCGCCTCGGTGTGCACCGTCGCGGTCACCCGGTCGACCGGGCGGGACGACCCGGGGGTGACGGTCAGGGCGACCTCCCCGAGGGTGATCCCGGCGCCGGGGTCGATGTCGAACGGGACGGTGAGGCTGGACTGTCCGAGCAGGCCGGCGACGTCGGCCAGGGTGACCGGGCCGAGCTGCCCGAAGTTCGCCGCGAGTCGGATCGGGTGACCCCACCCGCCGACCATGGCCTCGACGGTGACCGACCGGGTCCGGGTGGTCCCGCCGGGGCCGTCGGCGGTGCGGACCGGGAGGGCACCACCGACCCTGACGTACGCCGCCACCTCCTGGTCGATGGTGGAGACGTTGAGTCGGGGGAGACCGACCAGGTCGTACCGCAGGTCGGTGAGGGTGACCGGACCCAGGTCCAGATCGTGGCCCCGGTAGCCGACCAGGTGCACCTCGGGGACCCACCGTGTCGCCACGGGCAGCTCGGCGGGGGCGACCCGGCGCATGACGAGGGTCCCGGTCACCGGGTGCTCGGAGCCGGGGAAGAGCAGGGTCAGCAGGGTCATCGCCGCGGTGACCCGAAGGTCGCCGGTGAAGGTCATCGGCACGTCGGCGACCGCTGACGCGGGGTCGGCCCCGTCGAGCAGGGCCGAGTCGAGGGTCAGGGTGGGTCGGTCGAAGCGCGGGTCGGCGAGGATCCCGCCCCGCAGCACCGGGAAGGCGTCGGCGAGGGACCAGTCCGGGCCGCCGACGGCGGTCACGACGATCCCGGTGACCTCGTCGGCGACCAGTGTGAACCGGATCGTCACGGACATCGCGGTGAACGGGGCGGTGTGGCCGGTGCCGGTGACGGCGGTGTCGTCGCCCGGGGTCGGTCGGGTGGCGGCGGTGAGCGAGATCCGACCGGTGGGCAGGAATCCGCCCAGCCACTCGGCGACCCTGGCGGGGAGGACCTCCACCGGGAGGTCGAAGGTGCCGCCGTCGACGGCGGCCACCAGTACGGCGAGTTCCCGGCGGTTCATGCGGGCTTCGTCCAGGTGATGTCCAGCTGGGTCGCGGTGAGCGGTTGGGGGACGATCGATCCGGTGGAGTAGACGGGGGTCGTGAGGGACTGCGCCGACGACGGTGTGATGATCCCGTTCGGCCACGACCAGACGTCGTGGGCCGGTGCCGTCACGCCGTCGCTCTGGAACTGGGTGTGGTACCGCTGCACGACCGACCGCGACGGCAGTCCGTACGCCGGGTCGCCGACCTTTCCGGCGCTGATCAACGCGCGGTCCTTGGGGGCGAGGAGCTTCACGAACGCGTCCGAGGAGGAGGTGTTGCCGCTGCCGTGGTGGGCGACGTGGACGACGTCGACACCGCTCAGTCGGGTCTCGTACTTGTCCGCCGAGGTGCTCTTCGTCATGAGGTACTCCTCGGTCGACCGGGTGGCGTCCCCGCAGAGCAGCAGCTTCTTGCCGAAGACCTCGACGAGGGTGACCACGCTGGCCCGGTTGTTGCCGTCCCCGGTGTCGCCGTCGACGGCGTAGTCCTCGTCGACCCCGCTGGCCAGGATGGTGATGGTGCAGTCGGCCTCGGTGTGGATCCGGATCCCGCCGTCGGGGTCCAGGTGGGGTAGGACGTCGACGACGATGGTGTACGGCTGGTAGTCCCGGTCGTTCGGCGTACGACAGCGCAGTGTGGTCGACCCCCTCCCGTCGGAGTCCTCGTTGCAGACGACCCACCACTCCGTGCCGGTCTGGTTGTTCTGGATCCAGTCGCGGGCACCCTTGCCGTACTTGTGCAGCTCCCGGCTGTGGTAGATGTCGACGACGGATACGTCCTCGTCGTGCAGCTTCATCACCGAGTCGAGCTTGTTGAAGTGGTCCTTGTCGCAGTGGGTGAGGATCAGGATGTCGACCTGCGGATAGTCGGTGCTGAGGAACCGGTCGGCGAAGAGGTTGTGGTAGGCGAAGAGCTTCAGGTAGTCGTCGGAGAGGCCGTCGTCGGTCCGCGACGAGCCACAGTCGACGACCACCGTCTTCCCGGCGGGGGTGGCCAGGACGATGCAGTCGCCCTGCCCCATGTTCACGAACCGGGCGTAGAAGTTCCCGTCGCCACGGGTGCCGGTCAGGGTTCCGTCCCCGCCCCGATCCAACCGTTCCTTCAGGGCGGTGACGTCGGCCGGTTCGAGCTTGATCTTCTTACGGGTCGTGGGATCGTCGTAGGCTTTGCGTTTGCGGCCCATGGCTCCGGTTCTCGCTGTCCTCGTCGTTCAGCTCGGGAAGGCGATCCGCCAGCGGCCCTGGCTGACCTGCTGACCCTTGCGACGCCAGGTGAAGACGTGTCGCCGGTCGCCGTCGAAGGGGCTGAAGTCCGCGGCGTAGGCGTACTCGTCCTGGTAGACGTTGTAGAGGTCGAACTCCAACTGCCCGGCGGCCAGGCGCAACAGGGCGCGTAGCTCGTGCGCGCCGATGGAGACCCCGTCCACAGTCAGCGCCTGGAAGTTTCCGCGCGCGGCGTGCACGTCGACGAGCCCGTCGGAGGCGCCCTCCTTGAACGTGAACCCCTCGGGGCGGCCCTCGATGCGGTGCCAGAACCGGTGGGAGTGGTGGAACCGGATGCTGGGGTGGACGTCGACGCCGTCGGGTGTCTGGGCCTGGAACAGCTCCAGGAACAGCACCCCACCGCCGGTCTGCTCCTCCCGGCGCAGCTGGAGGTGGTCGGAGCCGGCGGTGGCCACGAACTGGGTGGCCCGAACCCGGGTCGCGCGCACCTCGGTGGCGTGCGCCACCGCAGCGTGCACGTCGATGAGACTCGCCGACCCGTCGTCGGTGAACGCGATGCCCTCGGGGCGGGCCTCGATCCGGTGGCAGAACCTGCCGGAGTGGTGGAACCGGATGCCGGGGTGGACGCCGACGTCCGCCGCCGTCGCCGCCTGGAACAGCTCCAGGAACACCGGCCGGCCCCCGGTCTGCGCCTCCCGCCGCAGCTGGAGGTGGTCGGTGACGGCCTGGACGGTCAACCGGGACCCCGCGATTGTGGTCCCGACCCCGACGTTGTTGCCGACCGGGTTGATCGCCAGGGGGGCGCTGCCGTGCGACTGCACCCACGCGTACGTGCTGTCGTACCCGAGGCGCAGGTTCGGCTGGTGGGTCGGCCCGACGATCACACTGCCGCCGTTACCGTCGCCGTCGTGGTCCACGACGTGGAGCCGGGCCTCGGGCGTCACGGTGCCCAGCCCCGCCGCGCGACCGGCGAAGACCAACGGCGCGCGCTCCACCTCGACGGCGAGGACCCCGTCGAGGAAGCCGGGAACGTTGCGGTACGCCAACCGCACCGGTGCCCGTCCCGGGCCGACCAGACCGTGCACCTCGGTGAGGGTCAGCTCCAACCAGCCGCCCGGGGACAGAGCTGTGTCGGTGTCCGGGACCAGGATCCACTCCGCGCGCTGCCCGAGCGGCTCACGTCGGACCTGCCAACCGCCACCGGCCGGGTCGTTCACGGCCAGGCCCACCGCCCCGGCCGTACCGGCGTCGGTCAACGCCCAGTCCCGGGACTCCCCGGATCCCTGCACCTCGAAGGAGAGCACCAGCTCCGTCGGGGCCGTCCCGTCCGCCCCGCAGAGCGGTACGGCGACGTCCCGGGACAGGTTCGCCACCCGCAGCCGCAGGGTGCCGGCGGCGCTGCCGTCGCTGAGCACCCGGTCGCCACCGACCAGCCCCAGATGCAGGGGTACGTCGGGACGACCCCGGTGGTTGACGATCTCCAGCACCTGGTGCCGGGAACCGGTCAGCTCGGTCGGCTCACCGACGTACCCGAGGCGTCGGTAGCCCAACTCCACCCGGCTGCCCCGGGTGCCGCCGGCCGCGTCGGCGCGCATCCCGGTCAACGGCAGTTCGATGCTCCGCCCGGCGGCGATGGTGGTGGCCTCCGGCGCGCGCAGGAAGCAGGTGGTCAGGTCGGCGTCGGTGGCCAGGGTCCAGCCCGGGACCGACAGGGCCGGGGTGGACCCGGCGGCCAGCACCCCGGCCCGGAACCGCAACGCCAGGTGGTGGTCCTGCGCCGAGACCGGCCCGACCCCGGGGGACAGGACCAGGTCGTGCCGGGACGAGTTGGTCAGCCGGAGGGTGAGGGTCTGCCCTGCCGGGGCGTCGTCGATCCGGAGCACCGGTTGCTCGTCGGCGTCGACGAGCGCGAAGGCGAGGGGGTGGGTACGGACGAACGACGGCCGGACCGCCTGCCCCGCCGCCATGTCCCGGCGGATCTCCTCCGCCGAGCGGGTGCCGTCGTGGACCCGGAGCTGGGCCGCCGACAGGGCCAGATGCCCACCTGAGGTGTCCGGGTCCCGGCCGAGCGTGAACGGGGCCGGCACGGGACGGACCGGACCGGGCAGCGGGGTCTCGGCCACCACCACCCCGTCGACCAGGACCCGGGCTGCCGTGTCGTCGCTGGTCACCGCCACGTGATGCCACTCGCCGAACGGCAGCGTCCCCGGTGGGGCGTCGTGCTTGACGTGCCCGTCGGTGGTGGTGAGCTGGTGGACGAGACGACCGTCGCCGAGCAGCCACAACGTGAAGCCGTCGGCCTGCCCGAACAGGACCCCCGCCGTGTCGGCGGGCATCGGGGCGACCCGTACCCAGACCTGGGCGGTGACCGCCGCGGACAGCGCCGTCTCGCTGACGACAGCGTCCGGGTCGCCACCCAACTCCAGGCAGCTGCCGAACCGCTCGTCGGGCCGGACCACCGGCGACCCCTCCACCCGACCGGTGGTCCGGGTGGTGGGGGTGCCGACCACAGTCCGTCCCCCCGCCAGGTCGTCGAGCCACCAGTGCAGCAACATTCGCTCGCTCACGCCGTCACCTCGCTTCGCTCGGCGTCGGCGTGAGTACCGACAACGATGGTTCGCTCGCCCCGCTCGCTCACGCCGTCACCTCGGTGGGGGTCGTTCCGGGCGGGGACTGCGGCACGTCGGGGGTGGTGCCGGGCTGGTGCAGCTGAGCGCCGGCCTGCTGGCCGATCGTCTCGATCAGACCGAACACCCGCACGTACGGCAGTTGCCCGAGCGCCTCCAGGACGGTGTTCGTCTGTTCCAGCGAGAGGTGCAGGGTGATCTGCGGCATCGGTGTCTTCCTCGATCCGGCGGTAGGGCCCGGGTGGTGGTTCATCGGGTGGGTGCGGGTGGGGTGCGCAGGGCGAGCCAACCCTCACGGGCTGTCAGGTCGGTGGGGAACCCGGCCTGCGGGCCGGGCGGGTCCTCGGTCTCGGTCCAGCCTGTGGCGTCGCGTTCCCGCCAGGTCCAGCGCCGCCCCGACTCGCTGGGCAGGGCGAGACCGATCCCGGCGGCGTCGGTCAGCACCGGGGCGACCAGGAAACCGGTCTCCAGGCGGGCCAGCGCGTCGTGGTGGTGGGCGGTGTCGAGACGGACCGAGACGGTGGGCAGGACCCCGGTGGTGGCGTGGATCGCCCCGGCGGGTTCGAGCAGGACCGTCAGGGTCTCGTCGGGCAGCCCGAAGGCCAGCCGCAGCGGCGGGTCGTCGGCCGTCGCCGGGACGTCGTGGTAGTCGGCGTCCAGGGTCCCGTCCGGCAGGTGCCGCCAGAATCCCAGCACTCCGTCGCCGAGCCGGCCGTGTTCCCCGATGCGGACCGGGAACCGGACCAGGGGAAGGTCGTTCGTCTCCCGACCGGCCCGGTCGAGGTCCTCGCGGAACACGTTCCAGTCCTGGTGGATCGGGGGCGGGCCGAGCAGGTCCAACCCGACGGTAAGTCGCACCACCGCGACGGGGCGGCCGGTCAGTCGGGCCCGGAGCAGGTGGGTGTCGGCCCCTTCGGGCTCCACCACGTCCAACGCGTCGTCGAGGCCGCCGAGGAGGTCACCGAAGCGGGTGGGACCGTACCGGCGCAGTCGGGAGACGACGGCCCGCAGCCGTGGGTTGTCGATCTCTTCGACGGCGGGCACCCCGGTGCTCGGGGCCGCCTGCCACAGCGCCAGCTCCGGCCGGTGCGGGTCGGACGTCGGATAGAGGGTGCCGAGCCACTGCCCGGAGGCGGCGTGGACCCGTAGCCCGTCGTCGAGGACGTCGGGGAGCAGCCAGCCGCAGACCGGGGAGGACTCCACCAGCCCGCTGCACGGCCGGTCGTTCTCGGCGTCGAGCAACCGCAGCCGCAGGCGGGCCGGGGCGGCCAGCCGGGGTGGCATCGCCACCCGTCCCGGCCGTTCGTCGTCGCGCAGCGGGGTCGCGGTGGCGAGCCGGTCGACGGGTACGTCGTGTCCGACGCCGAAGTTGTCGACGATGCGGAGTCGGTTCAGGTGCAGCAGACCGGCCCGGATCGGGTTGAAGTCCGCCAGCGGCACCGGTGCCTGCCGGTTCTGGTCCCCGACCCGGTCCCGGACCTGCGCGGCCAGCTCCTGGTCGGCGGGGAACCCGAGCGGGTCGGCGATCGGCAGTTGGCGGGTCAGTCGACGCATGACCAGGGCGTCGTTGAACCCGCCGAGGCTCTGCGCGAGGTTGCTGCTCTCGTACGTCGCCAGGTGGGCGTACGCGGCGGCGAGGGTGCGTACCCGTGGGTCGTCGGTCTGGTCGGCACACCAGCGCAGCAGCGGGTCGGGGTCGAGCCGGGCCTGCTCGGGGCTGACCGGGTCGGCTCCGGCGGCCCGGCGTGCCTCGTTGTAGCGGCGCAACGGCTCACCCGCCAGGTACCGCAGGATCCGGGTGGAGAGCACCGGACGGGCGGCCGAGGAGAGCACCGTCGTCCCGGTGTAGCTGGTGGCCGCCGTGTCGGTGACCGCCCGGCCGGGGCGGGGGGTCAACTCCACCTCGTCGGGGTGCAGCCGGTAGTTGGCCTCCACGAAGCCGGGGTCGTAGTCGCGCCCGTGTGGACCGAGGTTCGTGCCGGCGCTGACCGGGAGGAACTCCACCTCCCAGTGCAGCAGGACCGGGTGCCACGGCTGGCCGGTCCAGCGGCGCAGCGCCGGATGCGGTTCGGCGAGGGTGTCCAGGTGGGCCTCGATCCGGTCGCCGGCCTCGGCCAGGGTCGCCGGGTCGGTGGGCTCCGGCAGCTCCAGCGCGGTGGTCGGCAGGACCCCGCCGGGGTGCTCGTCGTCGCGGCCGTACCGGTCCGACGGGGTGGCCGCCGCCCCGGTGACCAGCACCACCGGCTCGTTCGGCAGGAAGTACGGTGCCTCGGGCAGGTGCTGCAACCGGTATCCGAGCCCGGCCGGGACCGTGGCGTTGACCGCGTCCACCACCTGTTCCACGGCGCGTCGGGCGGCCAGGAGCCGGTGGGCCAGGGTGTCGCCCGGTCCGGTGGGCGGGAACTCGCCGGTCTCGGCGACCGACCCGTCGAGGTCGGCCATCTGCCGCCGCAGGTACTGCGCGACCAGGTCCGGATCGGGGTAGTCGTGCGTCTCCTCCGGCGGGGGGTACGCACAGATCAGGTAGCGGTGCCAGTCGGCGAAGAGACGTCGACGCGCCCCGTCGACGTCGGCCCGCGCCCGGTCGTGGTCGGCCTGCGCCTCGTTCAGCGCGACCAGCAGGTCACCCAGCTCGGCGGGAAGGTCGGCGCGTTCCCGGGCGGCGACGGTGGCACCCCGTTCGGGGGCGGCGGCGACCAGCGCGGCGGCGTCGGTGTCCGGGGGTGCGTCCTGGGGGCGGACCGTCCAGCGCAGACCGGCGGGGACCGGGGTGAACGCCGTGGTGTGTCGGGCCTCGGCGAGCCGGATCGGTAGGTCCAGGGCGGCGGCTTCCAGTTCGTCGGCGTGGTCGAGCGCCTCCAGGAGCCGTTCCATCTCGTCGGCGGTGACACCGGGCAGTACCGCGCCGAGGTGACCGGCGAGGGCCTCGGTGGCGGTGTCGGCGAGCCGGACCCCGGTCCCCTCGTTCCCGGGCGGCGCCGTGGTGACGCCCTGCTCGTCGAAGGTCAACCGGCCGACGCAGACCATCCGCTGCGGGGGCGCGCCGTCGACCGGGGGCGTCGCCCAGCCGAGCCGGTCGGTGATCCGGTCGGACCAGGGGGCGACGTCGTCGGCGCGCAGGACCCTGGCCAGCTCGTCGAAGTCCGTACGGGAGTAGAACCCGAGCAGGTCGTAGCGGGTTCCGGCCGGGGGGCGGGTCGGGTGGTCGGGGTCGAAGAACCCGAAGACGCTGTACGAGTCGGGGTAGCCGGCGGCGAAGGTCGGTTCCCCGTAGCCGAGCGCGGTCAGTCGGGCCACCCGGTCGGTGTCGGGGCCGGGCCACTCGACGAGGGGCAGGGTGCGTCCCAGCCGTCGGTAGGGGCGACCGGTCGGGCCGGGGGGATCGTCGGGCGACAGCGGGTACCCGACAGCGTCGCCGGTGTCGGCGAGGGCGTCGCTCTCCACCACCCACCGGGTCCGGCCACCGTCCGGGTCGGTACGGGTGACCAGCCACCGGTCGGGGACCCGGGGTGGCTCCTCGCCGTGGACCACCCGGGTCAGGGCGTCCGGAAGCGACCAGTGGAGATGGACGCCGGCCGGGAGCGTGAACCCCTCCTCGAAGGGGGTCCGGAGCAAAGCGTCGCTCAGGTACGGCTGATCCGGGTTGACGTCGCGTCCGGTGGTGGCGTCCACGTACGGGAGGCGGCTGAAGTCGACGGCGGGGCCGGTGACGTTCCGTTCGGTGGGAAGCCACAACGCGTCGATCTGAACAGGTACGGCGAGCACACGCATGGGGGCATTCCTCGAAAGACGGGCGTCGAGCGCTCGCCCACGATAGCGGTGTGGATGACCATGATGGACAGCCGACCGGAGGCACTGTCCTGTTCGGATGATCACGATCGGCGACGACCGGACACATCCAGGCCGGACGATCGCCGTACCGGGGATGGACGAACGGCCTACCCGGGTAGCGCCCCGGGCAGGTCCGGCTCGATCACGTGGTGCACCAGGTGCAGCGGCGCGGCGGTGACGCCGGCCCCGGCCAGCGCCGTCGCGTACGCCGTCGCCGCCTCCTCGGCGACCAGACCGTGCACCAGCGGCAGCCCCGGGGTGGCCGCCCACAGCAGCGACTCCAGTCGGCAGGAGGCGATGGTGCCGGGCAGTCCGAGGGCGCTCGCGTGTCCGGCGACCGCCGCCGGGGGCAGGTCCGTCGGCACGTGGCTGTGGGTGTCCCCGACGTGCAGCAGCCCGCCGCCGACCACCAGGACGTCGCGTCGCCGCCGCATCCGGTCCCACGCCCGACCGGTGTCCAGCGCGGCGGGGAACGAGTCGTCCACCACCACCGTCCCGGGGCGCAGCCTGTCGACGTCGATCGGCTCGGTGGCGGCGCTGGTCGCCGCCACGATCAGATCCGCCTGGTAACCGGCGGCGGCGATCCCCGGTGCGGAGGGGCAGACCTCGATCGTCGCGGCGAACCCGTCGGCGCGCAGCCGGGCGGCGTGCGCCGCCAGCCGGGGTGCGGCACCGGGCACGTCGCAGAGCACCAGCCGTGCCGGTGGACCCTGGGTGCGGGCCAGCAGCAGCCGCAGTGCGGAGAAACCGATCGACCCGAGGCCGACCACCGCGACGGTGCGCCCGGCGAGTCCCCGCCCGGTCGCGGCCACCGCTGCCTCCACGGCCAGGGCCACCGAGACGACCGTGGCGGCGTGGCCGGTGGTCACCGCGACCCCGCTGCGGGTACGCCGGAGCACCCCGAGTCCGTAGCCGGTGCGGGCGGGAATCATCCCGGCCAGGGACACGCAGTCCGCGCCGAGCCCGGCGGCCAGGTCGACGGCGGCGGCGGCCTCGGCGGCCAGCAGTTCCCCGGCGGCGGTCAGCTCGTCGGCGAACCGGGGCAGGCAGACGAAGCCGGAGCCGCCCAGCGGGGTGTCCAGCTCCTCCAGCAGTCGGGGGCGGCCGTCGGGGAAGAGCAGGGCGCGCAGGTGTTCCCGGGGCAGCCCGTCGGCGGGCAGTCCGGCGATCGCGGCCAGCTGCGCCGGTGGGGGCAGGTATCCGACGATGGCTGCGGCGAGCCGGGTTCCGGGTCGACGGTCGCCCGGTGTCCGTCGGCCGTCGGCTGTCCGTCGGTCGCCCGCCGTCCGTCGGTCGTCTGCCGGGTCGGCTGCCGTGGTGAGGTCGGCGCGGAGCCGGTCGGCGATCCGACCCAACTCGGCCGGGGTGACGGCGCCGGGGGACCCGCGTAGGACGACCCGGAGCCCGTCCGGTCCGGGTCGGGCGGTGAGGAACAGGTCGGTGCCCAGCGGCGGCGGGGCCAGCTCCGACTCGTCGTCCCCGTCGAGGTCGAGTCGGGGATGGTCGTCCTGTCCCGGGCCGCCGTCGGCCGGTGGTGCGGCGACGCCGAGCGCGTCGAAGTCCAGGAAGCTGAAGAAGAACTGGGTGCCCAGTGGCACACCGGTGGCGGCGGTGGGGACGGCCGCCGCGATCGACGGCGGGTCGTCGTACCGGCGGGCGGCGGTGACCTCGGCGGTGACCCCGGCGAGGTGCTCGACGAACCCGCCGGTGCCGCCCAGCCGCAGCGGCAGCATCGTCGCGCAGGGTCCGAAGACCCGGTGCAGGTCCGGCAGGGCGTGGTCGCGACCCGTCAGGGCCAGGCCCACGACCAGGTCGTCCTGGCCGGTCAGGTGGGTCAGCGCCCGGTGGTACGCGGTCAGGACCGGGGCGTGCAGTGTGGTTCCCGCCTCGGCGGCCAGCCGACGCAGGTCGGTGACCACACCGGTGTCGAGGGTGAAGCCGACAGTCGGGGCGGTCTGTTGTCGGCCCGGCGTGCCGCCGCTGCCGGGCGCGGGTTCCGGCCGGCCACCGGTGTCGTCCGCCGCCGTGCCGTCGGCCCGGTGCTCCCCGGCCCGCAGCACCGGTGCCCGGTACGGGGTGCCGAACCGCTCCGACCACCAGGTGTGGGCGGCCGGATCGGGCGGATCGGCGGCGCGGCGGGCCAGGAGCGCCACGTACTCCCGGAAGTGGGTACGCAGCGGCGGCGGTTCGTCGTCGCGACCGCCGCTGAGCCGGTGGTAGGTGGTGAGGAGTTCCCGGCCGAGCAGGGCCGCGCTGTATCCGTCGCCGACGAGGTGGTGGGCGTGGACCAGGAGCACGTGCTCGTCGGGGGAGACGGCCAGCAGGCGCAGCCGCAGCAGCGGCCAGGCCCACGGTTCGAACGCCCGGTCGCGTTCCTGGGCGACCCGGGCGGCCAGGGCGTCGGGGTGGGGGAGGACCTCGTACCCGACCGGGAGCCGCAGTGAGGCGGGCAGCTCCTGCTGGACCGGGGGACGGACCCCGGCGGGGAAGACGGTACGCAGCATCGGGTGCCGGGCGACGAGGAGGTCGACGGCGCGTTGGAAGACGTCGCGCCGGAGGCGGCCCCGCAGCCGCAGCCGGGCCAGCCAGGCGGTTCCCGCCCCGGGGTCGATGGCGTCGGCGAGGAGGAACCCCCGTTGGGTGGGGGTCACCGGGCACGGCGGACCCGGGTCCCCCGCGTCGCCGCCACCGGGACCCGGAGCCGGATCGGAGCGGCCCGTCGACGGTCCGACGGCGGCCTCGGCGGCGGCGGCGTCGATGGCGGCGGCCAGGGTGCGTAGGGTTCGGTGCCGGTAGAGGACTGCCGGACCCGGGGCGTGCGGGAACAGCTCCCGCACCCGGGCGGAGACCTCCAGGACCAGGATGGAGTCTCCGCCGAGGGCGAAGAAGTCCTCGTCCCTGCCGATGCCCGGCAGGCCGAGCAGGTCGCCCCAGATCCGGGCCACCGCCGTCTCGGTGTCGGTGCCGGTGTCGGTCTCGCCGGTGGCGTTCTGTCCGGTGGGGGCGGCGGTCGGACCGAACCCGGCGTACGCCCGGAGGCGGTCCCGGTCGACCTTGCCGGTGGGGGTCGTCGGCAGGTCGTCGACCAGGTGCAGTCGGGCCGGGACCAACTGCTCCGGCAGCCTGTCGCCCAGGTACGCCCGCAGCCCGGCCACCGTCGGGGCGGTCTGCGGGGCGGGCAGGACGAAGGCGTGCAGCCGGGGGTGCGGCTCGGCCTGGTGCAGCACCACCGCCCCGGCCACCTCCGGGTGGGTCCGCAGGGTCGCCTCGATCTCGCCCGGTTCCAGCCGGTACCCGTGGATCTTCACCTGGTCGTCGAGGCGGCCGAGGAACTCCAGGACCCCGTCGGGGGTGACCCGTCCCCGGTCACCACTGCGGTAGAACCGTTCCCCGTCGAGGTCGACGAAGGCGGCCCGGGTCAGCTCCGGTTCGTCCAGGTAGCCGGGGGTCAGACCGACCCCGCCGAGGTAGAGCTCACCGGCGACGCCGGGCGGGCAGACCGCCCCGTCCGGGTCGACGACGTGCACCTGCGCCCCGCCGACCGGGCTGCCGATCGGGAGCCGACGCACCGCGTCGTCGGGTCGGCTGTCGATCAGGTGCCAGGTGGCGTTGACGGTGGCCTCGGTGGGGCCGTACAGGTTGGTGATCCGGCAGCCGTCGCCGAACAGGTCGAACCAGCGGCGTACCGGGACCGGGGAGAGCTCCTCGCCGCCGACGTGGACCCAGCGCAGCCCGCCCAGGTCGGGGGGTGTCCCGTCGCGGGCGGTCCGCTCCTCGGCGGCCCGCAGGATCCGCTCCCACAGGGTCGGCACCGAACTCCACACCGTGACCCGGCCGCGTTCCAGTCGGGTCAGCAGCGCCTCGGGGTCCCGACGCAGGGACCACCCGACGGTGACCACCGTCGCGCCGACCAGCAGCGGGGCCAGGAGCTGTCGTACCGACGCGTCGAAGCAGATCGACGAGGTCTGGGCCAGCCGGTCCCCGGGGCGGTAGCCGAAGGTGGTGACCGCCCAGTCGAGGTAGTTGCGCATCGACCTGTGGGTGACGGGTACGCCCTTCGGCCGTCCCGTCGAACCGGACGTGAAGATCACGTACGCGGTCTCCTCCGGGTCGGGCGGAGGCACCCCGACCCCGACCGGCACGCTGCCGTCGTCCCCGGCCGGACCGGTCTCCCCGTCGAACCGGACCTGACGGGTTCCCCCGTCGAACCCGACCGGACGGGTCGCCGCGTCGAGGCGGGCCGCGACGGGGGCGGACTCGTCGTCGTGCAGCACCACCCGGGCACCGGCCCGGAGGAGGTGGTCGTCGAGGCGGGCCGGGGGGTGTCCGGCGTCCAGCGGCACCCAGGCCGCCCCGGTACGCAGGATCCCGACCACCCCGACCACGGTCGCCGGTCCGGGGGCTGTCAGCAGGCGACCCGGTCTCGGGGACGTACCCCGTTGGTGGTGAGGTGCGCGGCCACCCGGTCGGCGGCGGCGTCGAGGTCCCGGTAGGTCAGCGTCGCACCGTCGTGGTCCACCGCCACCGCGTCCGGGGTGCGTCGACAGACGGTACGGATCCGGGCCGTGACGTCCCCGCCGTCGGACCCGGACGTCCCGGCGTGGTCGACCGTTCGCGGCCGGGGAAGGTCCGCCACGGGGCCGTCGGTGGCCAGGTCGACGAGGACCCGGTGGTGGTCGGCGGCGAGGCGGGCCACCGTCTCCCGGCGGAACAGCCGGACCGGGAAGTTCCAGGACAGCCGCAGGGTCGACCCGGACTCCCAGCACAGGAGACTGAGCCGGGTGGCGGCCGACGCCGACCCGGCCGCCGTCGGGGCGACGGTGACCGGACAGTCGGGGTCGGTGGTGACCGGGAACCGGGCGAAGCTGAACCCGGCGGGACTCGCGGTACGGGGGCCGTCCCCGCCGCCGTGGCCGAGCAGTCGGGCCAGGTCGAGGCTGGACACGGTGCCCCGGCGCTGCGCGGCCGACCACGCCTCGCGGATCCGGTCGGCGAGGTGCCCGCCCGGTTCCGCCGGGTCCACGTCGACCAGGAGGGGAAGGGCGTCGGCGAAGGGGCCGACGATCCGTTCGATCCCGGGCAGTCGGGCGTCCCGACCGGCCCGCGCCACGTTGACCGGCACGGTCCGCTGTCCGCTCCACCGGGCCAGGCACCGGACGTACCCGGCGAGGAGCAGGTGGAACAGGGAGACCCCGGCGTCGGCGGCCCGGTCACGCAACCGGGCCACCAGGTCCGCGTCCAGCTCACCGAGGTGCGACGCGTACGGCGGTGCGGGCAGCGCCCCCGGGTCCCCGTCGTACGGCAGCCGCAGCGTCCACCCCGGGCCGGTGAGGGTGTCCCGCCAGTACGCCAGGTCCTCCTCGGTGGGGGGCGGGACGCGGTGGGCGTACTCGCCGAAGTCGGCGGTGGACGGCGGCGACGGTCGGTGGCGGCCCCGGGTCAGGGCGGTGTACCCGGCCCACAGCTCCTCGCCGAGCAGGTTGAGGCTGAACCCGTCCCCGGCGGCGTGGTGCAGGACCAGCAGCAGGTGGGACCGGTTCGGGCCGTCGGGGACGAGCACCGCCCGCAGCGGTGGTTCCCGGGTCGGGTCGATCGGGGTGTTGCAGAGCTGTTCCTCGATGGCGGCAGGCGGGCCGGGGTGGGGGTGGACCCGGAACCAGTCCGGGGGCTCGGTCGGGTCGGCGGGTGGGGGCGTCACCACCTGGCAGGGGCTCCCGGTGGACGGGTCGGGGACGAACCGGACCCGGAGCATGGGATGGTCGACGGCGAGCCGGGCCAGGGCCCGACCGAGCAGGTCCGGGTCGAGGGGCCCGGTGACCGTCTGCCTGACGAAGGCGTAGCTGGCGACGTCCGGGTGCAGCCGCTCGTTGACGTGGAACGCCCGTTGGACGGAGGTCAACGGGAACGGTGCACCGGCCGCCACCGGTACGGGTCGCGCGACCGCAGGTGACCCGGTCGGGGTGGGCGTCGGTCTCCCGGTGCCGGGGTCCGCCGCGAGGTGGGCGGCCAGTCCGGCGACTGTGGTGTACTCGAAGAAGAGGGTGACCGGCAGGTCCCGGCCGAGTTCGTCCTCAAGCCGTTTGACCAGGTCGACGGCGGCCAGGGAGTCCAACCCGAGGGCCAGGAACGAGACGTCGTCGGCGATCTGGTCGGGCCTGCGGTGCAGCGGTTCGGCGAGGAGCCGGCGCAGCAGGTCCGCCAGCTCCCCGACGTCCGGGGCAACCCCGGTCGCCCGGGCGACGATGCCCGCCGAAGCCGAAGCCGAAGCCGAAGCCGAAGCCGAAGCCGAAGCCGACGCCGGGGCCGGGGCCGGGGCCGGGGTCTGGGGCGTCCCGGCCGGTCCCGGTCGGGACGTCCCGCCGCCTTTCGAGGCGGTCCGGGACGGTCCGGGGCGGAGGTCCGCGACGACCAGGTGGGCGGCGTCGACCCGGCGGGCCGCGTCGAGGGCCCGTAGCGCCGTCTGGACGTCCATCGGGGCGGGACCGGCCGTCCCGGCACCGGCCCGCGCCGCCATCCCCGTCCCGCCGACCGCTGCGAGACCGACCGCCTGGAAGGGCCGACCGGCGGCCCGGTGCGCGGCGGCGAAGGCGTCGAGGAAGGCGTTGGCCGCCGCGTAGTCGCCCATCGCACCGGCCAGGCCGGGCAGGACCGCGCTGACCGAGGAGAACCCGACGAGGGCCGCCCGGTGGTGTCCGTACCGGTGCAACGCCTCGGCCAGCAGGTGGCTGCCCCGGACCTTCGGGGCCAGGACGGCGAGGACGTCCTTGGCGGACTTGCCCGCCAGGGTGCCGAGCCGGACGACCCCGGCGGCCTGGAAGACGGTGTCCACCCGGGGCAGGGCACGCAGGAGCCGGTCGACGTCGTCCGGGACCGTCACGTCACACCTGTGGTACGACGCCGTCGCCCCCGACGCCGTCAACTCGGCCACCAGGCCCTCCGGGGCCCCGTCCGACCGTCCGACCAGGACCAGTGTGGGCGCGCCCCGACCGGCGAGGGTACGGGCCAGCTCGGCTCCGATCCCGCCTCCGCCCCCGACGATCACGTGGACCCCCGCCCCGGCGGCCGGTGCGGCGTCGCGGTCGCCGTCGTCCGGGGCCGGGACCAGGTGCCGGACCAGTCGACGTCCGGCCCGCCAGGCCACTCCGATCCCCGCGACCGGGCCGGTGGTGGCGTCGACCCCGTCGACAGTGAGGTCGGACAGTTCCCGGCACAGGGACCGGACCCGGACCGTCACGTCGTCCCGGCCGGCCAGGTCGACGGTCCGGGTGAGCAGGTCGGGACGTTCGTCGCCCAGGGCGGCGGTCAACCCGGTCAGCACCGCCTGGATCGGTCGGGGTCGGTCCGTCGCCCCGGTGACCTGCGCGTCCTCGGTGACCACCAGGACCCGACCGGGTGGGGCGTCGAGCAGGTCACGGAAGGCGTCCACCTGGTCGGCCACGGCGGCGTCGAAACCGGCCAGGTCCGGCGGGTCCACCGCCGCCCCGGTGAGCAGGACCGTCACCTGTGGAGGATCCGCGTCGTCGACGGGTCCCGACCCCGCCGGGGCGACCTGCACCTCGACGCCGTGGGCGGTGAGGGCGTCGGCGAGCCCGGTGGCGACGGCACCGCCGACCCCGGGACCCCGGAGCCGGACCCGGGTCGGTAGACCCCCGGTGCTCTCCGGGGCGTCCTCCCAGACCACCACGTGCAGGGGTACGGCAGTCCCGGGTGGCCCGTACGACCGACGCTGGAACGGGTACGTGGGGACGGGGACCCGCCGCCGGGGGCCGTACAGGGCGGCCCGGTCCAGGGGGCCTCCCGCCACCCAGAGCCGCCCGACGGCCGCCAACAGCCGGCGGGTGCCGGGGTGACCGGTCGAGCCGGTGTCCGACCCGGTCGGGGCGAGCACCGTCACCACCCGCACCGGGCCGGCGGGGGCCACCGACCCGTCCAGCAGATCGCCGAGGCGGCCCACCGTCCAGAGCGGCACCAGGGTGTCGTGCCCGTCGGTGAGGTGCCGGTGCAGCGCCGACCGGAACCCCGCCTCGTCGGGTGCCTCACCGGACCGGGCCACCGCGTGCCGGACCGCCTCGGCGGGGGTCAGGTCCCCACCCGTGGCTTCGGCGGCCAGCGCCCCCGGGCCGTACCCGAGGACCGCGTCGGGCCGGACCCCCCAGGCGGCGAGCTGACCGGCCAGGGCGAGTCCGACGGCGACGGCGACCGGCCCGGCCACCCGCAGGTCGTGGTCCGCCCCGGACGGGGTGGTCCCCAGGCACCAGGAGAGCAGCGGGTGCCCCGCTACCGGACCGGCGGCCGCGTCGGCGGCGACCAGGAGGTCCCGGAAGACGGGCAGGCTGTCGTGCAGGTCCCGGACGAGGGTCGCCGGGATCGCGGTGCCGTCGTCAGGGAAGAGCAGCACGATCCGGGGTCGGCGGCCGACCGCCGTCCCGACCACCGTCGACGCGGCGTCGTCCAGCCGGTCGGCCAGGTCCCCGGCGGCGACCACCGACAGCCGGTACGGGGCGTCGTCGCGGGCCGTGCCGGCGGCGGCGCAGACGTCGGCCTCGGTGAGGTCGGGGTGGGCGCGCAGGTGCCCGGCGAGGTCCCGGGCCGCCCGCCGCAGCGCGGACGCCGAGTGGGCGCTGACGGTGGCCAGGTGGCATCCCGCCCCACCGGCGTCGGGGACCGGTGGGGTGGCCGGTGCCTCCTGGAGGATGGCGTGGGCGTTGGTGCCGCCGAACCCGAACCCGTTCACCCCGGCGACCAGCGGGCCGGGTGCGGTCCACCGGTGGGCCTCGGTGACCACTGTGAGACCGGCCGCGTCGAGGTCGAACCGGGACGAGGGCCGGGTGTGGTGCAGCGACGGTGGCAGGTGCCGGTGTCGCAGGGCGAGGACCACCTTCACCAGGGCCGGCATCCCGGCCGCGTTGAGCAGGTGTCCGAGGTTGGTCTTGACCGATCCCAACCGGCGCGGTGTCCCGTCCGTGGGCGGGGGGAACGCCGCCGCCAGGGACCGCACCTCGACCGGGTCGCCGATGCCGGTGCCGGTGCCGTGGGCCTCCACGTAGGAGACCGACGCGGGGTCGACCCCGGCGTCCCGGTACGCCCGCGCGATCACCTCCCACTGCCGGTGCGGGTTCGGCGCGAGCAGGCTCAGCGACCGACCGTCGTTGCCGACGGCGGTGCCTGCCACCAGGGCCAGGACCGGATCCCCGGCGGCCCGCGCGTCGGCGGCCCGGCGCAGTACCAGGGCGGCACCGCCCTCACCGGGGACGAACCCGTCGGCGGCGGCGTCGAAGGCCCGGCACCGTCCGGTGGGGGAGAGCGCCTCGGCGGCGTCGAGGAGCCGGTATCCGGTCTCGGTGAGGTTGAGGTTGACCCCGCCGACCACCGCGACGTCGCACTCGCCGTCGGCCAGGCTCCGGATGGCCAGGTGCAGGGCGACCAGGGCCGAGGAGCAGGCGGTGTCCACCGCCACCGCCGGTCCGGTCAGGTCCAGGGCCTGCGCCAACCGGGCCGGTACGAGGTTGCGGAGGTTCCCCGTCAACGCGCCCGCCCCGGTGACCGGTCCCTGCCCGGCCAGGAGCTCCGGGTACGCGCTCTCGCCGACGGCGGCGAAGACGCCGACCCGACGGCCGTGGCGTCGGGGACCGGCGTACCCGGCGCGTTCCAGGGCCTCGTACCCGACCTCCAGGAACAGCCGGGCGTGCGGGTCGGTGAGGCGGGCCTCGGTGTCGGTGAGACCGAAGAACCCGGCGTCGAAGAGCATCGGATCGTCGAGGAAGGACCCCCACCGGTCGACGTCCCCCTGCGGGGTCCACCGGTGGCGGGGCACCGGACCGACGTCGTCGACACCGTCGACCAGGCGCCGCCAGAACTCCTCCGGGGTGTCGGCGCCGGGGAACCGGCAGGCCATCCCGATCACCGCCACGGATGTGTCCCGGCGGTCACCGGCGACGACCGGCACCGACCGGGTGGGGTGGGTGGCCGGCCCGGCGGCGAGCCGGTCGGCCAGCGCCGGGACGGTGGGGCAGTCCCGCAGGTCCGCCGGGTCCACCGTGGCGCCCAGGGCGTCCTCCAACCCGGCGAGGACCTCCATCGCCTTCAACGACGATCCGCCGATGGCCGGGAACCTGTCGTCCGGGCCGATGGCGGCGGCGGGCCGTCCCAGGACCCGGGCCCACACCCCCCTGATGACGTCCTCGAGTTCCCGGCGGGGCATCCGGGTGGGGTCGCCGACGGACGGTCGGGCACCGTCGGCTCCGGCGGTGGGGACGGTCCGGGGTGGGCACCACCGTCGCTCCCGGTCGGCGAAGTCCCCGGCCAGGTACCGGTCCCGCATCCGCCGTCGCCGCAGCTTCCCGCTGGTCGTCCGGGCGAAGGCACCCGGGGGCAGCGGCAACACCCGTACCTCGTCGTGCCCGGAGGCCTCCGCGACCCGGGCCCGGACGGCGTCGAGGGCGGCGACCACCCCGGCCGGTGGTCGGGCCCACGGGACGAACACCACGATCCGTTCCCCACCGGTGTCCGGGTCGGTGCAGCCGACCACCACCGTCACCTCTCCCGGCAGCCCGGGGGTGGCGGCGGCCACCCGCTCCAGGTCGGAGGCGTGGAAGGTCCGGCCGTTGACGAAGACGACGTCCTTGGCCCGCCCGGTGACGCAGAGCCTTCCGTGGCGCAGGAAACCCAGGTCACCGGTGCGCAGCCAGCCGTCGGAGAAGGTGTCCCGGCTGGCCTGGGGTGCCAGGTGGTAGCCCCGGGCCACGTTCGGGCCGCGTACCTCGATCTGGCCCACCCGGTGCTCGCCCACCGGTCGCCCGTCGTCGTCGACGATCCGGACGGTGCAGCCGGGCACCGGGTGTCCCACGTCCATCAGCTCGACGGCGTGCGGCCCGGGGTCGGTCGGTTCGGCCCGTCCCCGGCTGAGGGCGTCCCGGTCCAGGACCAGCGGGACGGCCACCTCACCCGGCGGGGGGAAGGTCACCGCGAGGGTCGCCTCGGCCAGTCCGTAGACCGGGCGCAGGGCGGCCGGGTCGAGCCCCGCCGGTCGGGTGTGCGCCACGAACGACCGCCACACCGTCGGTGAGATCGGTTCGGCCCCGACGACGGCACACCGCACGGAGCTCAGGTCGAGCCCGGCCAGGGTCGCCGACGGCACCCGTCGTACCGCCATGGCCAGGGCGAAGTTCGCCGCCGACAGCATCGTCGCCCGGTGCCTGTCGGCGGTGGTGAACCACAGCGCGGGGCGCTTGGCGAAGGCCAGCGGGGGGATGCGGACCTGTTTGAACCCGACAGCGAGCGGGGTGAGGTGGGTGCCGATCAACCCCATGTCGTGGAAGAACGGCATCCAGGTGACGATCACGTCGTCCGGGCCGCACCCGCTGGCCACCCGGGCCTGCTCCAGGTTGGCCAGGACGTTGGCGTGGGTCAGCTCCACTCCCCGGGGCGTTCCGGTGCTTCCCGAGGAGAACTGGAGGAACGCCACCTCGTCGGGGGCGGGGTCGGGCAGGTCGTCCAGGGGGGTGCCGGCCCGCAGCGCGGACAGGCGCAGCACCGGACCGGGAACCCCCTCGACGGCGGTGGTGGTGGCGTCGTCGGTCAGCACCACCGCGTCGGTCAGGAGGTCCCGGACCGCCCGGACCCGGTGTGGCTCGGGCGGCATCGGGACCGGGATCAGCCCGGCGGCGAGAGCACCCCAGAACAGCGGCTGGAAGTCGTCCCCGGCGTCGGCGAGGATCAGCGCCGGGGTCCCCGGGGCGGTCCCGGCCGCCCGCAGCCCACCCGCCACCCGCAACGACTCGTCGCGCAGTTCCCGGAATCCGACGGTACGTTCGGTGCCGTCCTCCCGGACGTGGACGATCACCTGGTCGGGGGTGCGGTCGGCGGCGTCGAGGAGGACGTCGAGCAGGTTCCGCCGGCCGTCCGGCCCGATCGCTGTCGGCACGCGAGGATGGTAGCGGCCATGATCGCCTGGTCGGCGTCGGGTCGTCGACCGCCCACCCCCGCCGCGGTGGGCCGGTCGGCGGGGGCGGGCGGGGGTCAGTCCTGTCCGGGTGGCGGGATCTCCCTGAGCCCGGCGTCGTCGAGCCGGAGCCACCGCCGGACCCCGATGTCGGCGAGGAACCGCCGGTCGTGGCTGACCACCACGAACGCCCCCCGGTACGCGTCGAGCGCGCCGACCAGTTGGCCCACGCTGGTCAGGTCGAGGTTGTTCGTCGGCTCGTCGAGCAGCAGCAGGTGCGGGGCCGGTCGGGCGTACAGGACACAGGCGAGGGTGGCGCGTAGCAGTTCACCACCGGAGAGGGCGTCGACCGGCAGGTGGGCCCGGGCACCCCGGAACAGGAACCGGGCCAGCAGGGTCAACCGTTCGGCCTGGGGCCGGTCCGGGGCGTACCCGGCGAGGTTCTCGGCGACGGTCCGCTCCGGGTCGAGCAGGTCCAGCCGCTGCGACAGGTACGCCACCCGTCCGTCGGCCCGGCGTACCCGCCCGTCGTCGGGGGTGAGGTCCCCGTGCAACAGGCGCAGGAGGGTGGACTTGCCCGCCCCGTTGGGGCCGACGAGGGCGATCCGCTCCGGCCCCCGTACGTCGAGGTCGACATCTCCGCCGGCGAAGACCGCCCGGTCGCCGTGGTGGACCTGCACTCGTTCGGCGGTCACGACTGTCCGCCCGGCGGGGACCAGGGTGTCCGGCAGCTCCAGGCTCAACGTCTGGTCCTCCCGCAGCGCCCGGCTCGCCTCGTCCAGGCGGGACCGGGCGTCCCCGACCCGGTCGGCGTGTGCCTGCTGGGCCCGACCGGCCGACTCCTGGGCTCTGCGTTTGAGGCCACCGGCGACGATCCGGGCCAGCCCGGCGTCGCCGAGGTTGCGGGCGGCGTTGCCCGCCCGCCGGTCGGCCCGTTCCCGGGCCTGCTGCATCTCCCGCTTCTCCCGCCGGACCTCCTGCTCGGCGCTGCGCACCGACCGCAGCGCCGCCTCCTGGGCCAGGTGGGTGGCCTCCTGGTAGGCGGTGAAGTTGCCGCCGAAGAGTCGGACCTCACCCCTGTCGAGTTCGGCGATCCGGTCCATCCGGTCCAACAGTTCCCGGTCGTGGCTGACCAGCAGCAGGCAGCCGGGCCACTCCGTCAGCACCGCGTGGAGGCGTTGCCGGGCGTCGGCGTCGAGGTTGTTGGTGGGCTCGTCGAGCAGCAGCACGTCGGGTCGGGCGAGGAACTGCGCGGCCAGCCCGAGGGAGACGACCTGCCCGCCGCTGAGGGTGTGCAGGCGTCGGTCCAGTGTGACGTCGCCCAGGCCGAGCCGGTCGAGTTCGGCGCGGCTGCGCTCCTCGACGTTCCAGTCGTCGCCGACGGCGGTGAAGTGTTCCTCGGCCGGGTCACCGGCCTCGATGGCCCGTAGGGCGGTGAGGGTCGCGTCGATCCCGAGCACCCGGGCGACGGTCAGGTCACCGGTGAGCGGCAGGTTCTGGGGCAGGTAGGCGAGCACCCCGTCGACCGTCACCGCCCCGGCGGTCGGGGTGAGTTCACCGGCGATCAGCCGGAGCAGTGTGGTCTTGCCGGCCCCGTTCGGGGCGACCAGACCGGTACGCCCGGCGGGCACTGTGAAGGACAGGTCGGTGAGCACCGCAGTGCCGTCCGGCCAGGAGAAGGACAGGTTCGTACAGACGATGCAGTTCTCGGACATCGGGAGACACTTTCCGGACAGGATCCGGGGCACGGACCGGTGCCCCGGTCAGGTGGCGGACTCATGACGAGACAGGCCGCCCCGGCACGGGCCGGGCGGCGGGGCGGCTCACCCCGAGATGTCGTCGTCCCCCGGCACCATCGTGCTCTCCCTCGTTCCCGTGCTGTCGCGCAGGTCTGCGCCGGCGACGATCCTAACCGACCGTCCGGTGCCGCGACCGACCTCGTCCGGGTGGGTCGCGGCACCGACCCGGTTCACTGCCGGGGTGCCTCCGAGCGCTCGGCCCAGTCGTGCAGGGCGTCCCGGTCACCTGCCACGTCCAGATTCAGGGCGGCCTCGATCAGCGCCAGGTGGGTGAAGGCCTGCGGGTAGTTGCCCAGCGCCGTCCCGTCCGGGGCCATCTCCTCGGAGTACAGGCCCAGCGGGCCGGACAGCTCGGTGAGCTGGTCGAAGAGCTTGCCGGCCTCCTCCCGCCGACCGGCCAGGGCGAGCGCGGAGACCAACTCGAAGGAGCAGAGCAGGAACGCCCCCTCCTCACCGGGCAGCCCGTCGTCGGCGGTGTAGCGACGGATCAGGGCCGGGGCGACGGACAGTTCCCGCTGGATGAACTCGATGGTGGACAGCATCCGGGGGTCGTCGGCGGGCAGGAACCCGACGAGCGGCATCCGCAGCAGGGAGGCGTCCGGCTCGGGCAGGTCGTAGGCGATGACGAAGCCGCCCACCTCCGGGTCGTAGCCGCGGTCGAGGACCTCGGCGTGCAGCTCGTCGCGGGCCTCGCGCCACTGCTGCACCGGGGCGGTGTCGTCGCCGAGGAGTTCGGCGAGGCGGATGCCCCGGTCCAGGCACACCCAGCTCATCACCTTCGAGTTGACGTGGTGCCGGACCGGGCCCCGGATCTCCCAGATCCCGTGGTCGGGCTCCTGCCACCGGGCGGCCAGGATCTCCACGTGCCGCCGCAGCAACCGCCACTGGTCGCCGGTCAGCTCCCCGGTGAGCTGGTGGTAGGCCAGGGCCGCGTCCAGGATGTGCCCGTACGTGTCGAACTGGATCTGCCCGGCGGCCCCGTTGCCGACGCGTACGGGTCGGGAGCCCGCGTACCCGCCGAGGTGCTCCAGTTCCGTCTCCTCGTCGGTGGTGCCGTCGATGCCGATCAGCGGGGCCAGCAGCTCCTGCTGACCGGAGCAGATCTCGAGCAGGAAGCGGAGGTACCGGCGGCCCTCCTCGGCGTGGCCGAGCCGGAACAGCGACAGCAGCAGCAGCGCCGAGTCCCGGTGCCAGGTGTAGCGGTAGTCCCAGTTGCGGACCCCACCGATCTCCTCCGGCAGGGAGGTGGTGGGCGCGGCGATCAACGCCCCGGTCTCGTCGAAGGACAACCCCCGCAGGACTAGGGCGCTGCGCCGGACCGCCTCGGCGGCGAACCCGGTGTAGTCGCTGCGGTCCGACCACTCCCGCCAGGTCGCACAGGTCTGGTCGAACAGCCGTCGCGTGTCCTCGGTCGTCGGGTCGGCCCCGGCCTCCCCGGCCTGCGCCGGCTCGTCGCGGTAGCCGAGCAGGAACGTGGCCGTCTGCCCCTCGGTGAGTTCGACCTCGGCGTGCAACGATCCGCCGTCGACGTCGAACGGGACGTCCCCGGTGAGCCACAGCGGCGCGTCGGTGGCGTACCAGCGTCCGTCGGCCTGCCGCCACCCGGTCGACCGGGCCCCGTAGGCGGGGCGGGGGGTGAGTCGGGCGGCCAGCCGCACCGAACCCCGCTCCACCCGGACCTCACGGACGAGGACCTTGCCGGCGTGGATCGGCTGTTCCGCGTCACCGGGGGAGACGGCGAGGAAGTCCCGGACCAGGGCGGTACCGTCCGGCCCGGGGTACCGGCTCTCCAGGACGAGGGTGTCGGGCAGGTACCGCCGTTGCGGCGGCGGCGACCCGGTGACAGTCAGCGAGAAGTACCCACCGACGTCGCGGTCGAGCAGCCGGGCGAAGACCGCGTCCCCGTCGAAGCGGGGTACGCAGAACCACTCGACCGCGCCGTCCGGTGCGACGAGGGCGGCGGTGTGGGTGTCGGAGAGGAAGGCGTACGAGTCGATGGGTGGGAAGCCGGCCTCGGGCGCGGTCACCGGGGCGGGCGGGGCAACGTCGTGGTTCGGCATGAACTCCCCTGCTCGTCGGATCCCCTGTCCGCCCAGGTCAACGGCGGTCCGGGGCCATACCACCCTTCCCCACCCGGGGAAGCCGGAAACCGGGTGGACACGCGCTGCGGTGGTGACGACGACCTCCCGGGCGCATACCGGGGGTCTGCCGGGGTAGACCGCCGCAGCCCCCGGGCGAGGGAGGACACGAGGTGACCCGACCGTTCGTGAACTGGTCCCGCAGCCTGTCGTTCACCCCGGCCGAGTACGTCGAGGCGGCCGACGAGGACGAGGTCCGTGCCCTGGTGTCACGGGCCCGGGAGTCGGGCCGGACCATCCGGCCGGTCGGGTCGGGGCACTCGTCGAGCCCGCTGGTGCGTACCGACGGGATCCTGCTCAACCTGGACCGGATGGCCGGGGTGATCTCCGACGACGGGGACCTCGCCACCGCCTGGGCCGGTACGAAGTTGAAGGCGCTGGGGGAGGGGCTCTACGACGCGGGCCTGGCGATGGACAACCTCGGTGACGTCGACTACCAGTCGATCGCCGGGGCGACAGCCACCGGTACCCACGGCACCGGTGTCCGGTTCGGTAACCTCGCCACCCAACTGGTCGGACTTCGACTGGTCACCGGCACCGGGCAGACGTTGGACATCGGGCGCGACGTCAACGCCGACCTGCTGCCGGCGGCCCGGCTCTCGCTCGGCGCGTTGGGCGTGATCACCCAGGTCACCCTGGACGTCCAACCCCGGTACGAGCTGCGTCGCCGGGCCTGGTGCGCGCCGCTGGCCTGGACCCTCGACCACCTGGCCGAACTTCAGCACACCAACCGGAACATGGACTTCTACTGGTATCCGCGCAGCGACCAGACGCAGGTCCGGACCATGAACCGGGCCGACGAGGAGGGGGCGGACCGGCAGGGCTGGTACGTGACGCAGAGCCAGGCCGACGGCCGGCTGCGCGACGTCGAGGTGGGACCGACCCACCACACCATCCCCCGCAGCCGGGACCTGCGGTTCGAGGAGATCGAGTACATGCTGCCCGTCGAGGCCTTCGCGGCCTGTTTCGCCGAGGTCCGTCGACGGATCATGCAACGGCACCGGCGGGTGGTCGGCTGGCGGGTCCTGGTCCGGACGATCGCCGCCGACGACATCTGGCTGAGCAACGCCTACGGCCGGGCCACCATGACGATCGCCTGCCTGCAGAACGTCGACCTGCCGTACGAGGACTACTTCCGGGACATGGAGGCGGTCTTCAGGCAGTACGGCGGCCGACCGCACTGGGGCAAGAAGCACTGGCTGACCGCCCGGGAGCTGCGTCCGCTCTATCCCCGGTGGGACGACTTCCAACGACTGCGTCGGCGGCTCGACCCGGACGGGGTGTTCCTCAGCGCCGACCTGGCCACCCTGCTGGAGGAGGCGTGATGGCCGATCTCGGCGCGCGGACCTGGGTGGTGCCCGGCGGTCACCTCCCGTGCCCCAGCAACGGGCCCGAACCCCAGTTCACCGGCTTCGACCAGGTCTGCCTGCTCAACGCGGCCGACGCCGAGGCCGAGGTGAGCCTGGAGATCTACTACGAGGACGCCGAGCCGGTCGGCCCGTACCGGATCCGGGTGGGTGCCCGGCGGATCCGGCACGTACGGATCAACGACCTGATCGACCCGGAGGCGGTCCGGCTCGACCGGCCGTACGGCTGCGTCCTGCGCTCGTCGGTGCCCCTGGTGGTGCAGTTCCTGCGGCAGGACACCAGGCTGCCCGGGACGGTCGCGCTGGCCACCGCCATGGCCCACCCCGTCTGAGCCGGTCGGCCCAGCCGTCGGGTGCCGGGTTCCCCGGCCTGCCCGGCGGGTATCCCCGCCCATGGCGACCAGGGCGGAGACGGTGACGGCGACGGACCGGTGGGGCGGCCGGGTCCGGTCCGTCGGTCGGGACGGCTACCGGCGGTTGCAGACGTACCTCATCGTGGCCGTCCAGGCCGGTGCCGCCGCCACCCTGGCCTGGGTGGTCGCCGCGCAGGTGTTGGACAACCCGGAGCCGACGTTCGCCCCGGCGGCCGCCGTCGGTGTCATCGCCGCCGCCCTGGGAAACCGGACCCGCCGGACCGTGGAGCTGGTCGTCGGCGTGGTGCTCGGCATCGCCGTGGGGGACCTGCTGGTCTTCCTCGTGGGCACCGGGCCGTGGCAGCTCGGGGTGATCGTCTTCACCGCCATCGCGCTGGCCACCCTGGTCCGGGGCACCGGGGCGTTGACCACCCAGGCCGGCGGTACCGCCGTGCTGATCGCCACGCTCACCCCGGCCGCACCCGGCCCGGAACTTCCCCGGACGATAAACGCCCTGGTCGGTGGGGGGATCGGACTCTTCGTGGTGCTGGTCCTGGTGCCCCTGAACCCGTTGCGGACGGTACGCCGGGTCGCCGACCACGCGCTCGACCTGTTCGCCCGGGAGATGACCGCCTCGGCCGAGGCCCTGGCCCGTGCCGACGCGACGATGGTCGAGCAGGTGTTGACGCGGATGCGGGCCAGTGAACCGGAACTGCGTCGGCTCGCCGAGGTGGTCAACGCCGCCGAGGAGGTGGTGCGCCTGTCGCCGGTGCGCTGGCGTCGCCGCCGGACCCTGGCCGCGTACCGGGAGGGGGTGGGCCACATGGACCGGGCGTTCCGCAACAGTCGCACGCTGGTCCGCCGGATCCAGACCACCCTGCGCGACGACGAACCGGTGCCGCCCGACCTGCCGGCGGCGGTCGAACACTTCGGGGAGGCCGTCCGGCTGCTGCACCGGGAGTTCCTCGCCGGGAAGGAGCCGGTGGGTGCCCGCGAGCGGGTGCTGCGGGCGGTGCGGGAGGCCGGGGCGGCGTGCCGACAGGAGATCGGCTTCTCCGGCACCATCGTGGTGTCCCAGCTGCGCACCATCGCCAACGACCTGCTCCGGGCCACCGGTACACCGGCCGGGGAGGCCCGCCGTCTGGTCCGGCACGCCGCGGCGGGCCGTTGACGTCAGGCGAAGCGCTCCGGGTCGCCGGCGCCGACCCGCAGGACCTGCGGCTCGTCGTCGGAGAAGTCCACCACGGTGGTCGGTTCGGTGCCGCAGTCCCCGGCGTCGACCACCGCGTCCACCGCGTGGTCGAGGCGTTCCTTGATCTCCCACCCCTGCGTCATCGGCTCCTCGTCGCCGGGCAGGAGCAGGGTGCTCGACAGCAGCGGTTCGCCCAGTTCGTCCAGGAGCGCCTGCACCACCGGGTGCGCCGGGATGCGGACCCCGACGGTCTTCTTCTTGGGGTGCAGCAGACGGCGCGGCACCTCCCTGGTCGCGGGGAGGATGAAGGTGTAGCTGCCGGGGGTGGCCGCCTTCACCGCCCGGAACACCGCGTTGCCCAGGTGGACGAACTGCCCGAGCTGGGCGAAGTCACGACAGACGAGGGTGAAGTGGTGGCTGCTGTCGAGGTGGCGGATCTCCCGGATCCGGTCCAGGCCGTCCTTGTTGCCCAACCGGCAGCCGAGCGCGAAGCACGAGTCGGTCGGGTAGACGACCAACCCGTCGCGCCGGATCAGGTCGGCGACCTGACCGATGGTCCGGGCCTGCGGATTGTCCGGGTGTACGTCGTAGTACTTCGCCACGGCCGGAAGCTTAGGCCAGACCCGCCGCAGCACCCACGGTGACCGGTCGATCGCGTGTTCCCGGACCCCGTGAAAATGATCATTCTTGGGCGACGGAACGGTGAACGCGGCTCGGATCGTGGCCGTTGTACGGGGTATGACTCGTGAGCACCGACGCCGGGCCCGTAACGACAACGCCCCGGCGGGCGAGCCGGTAGGACCGGGGGCAGGCACGACCCCGGGCTGGCAAGCCGACACCGGTCGGTTCCGTCGGCTCGGTTCCGCGCTGAACTGGCTGGGCGACCACATCGCCGTCGTCGGCGACGACCCGAGCGGTGCCGTCGCCGAGATGGCGGCGACCCTGCCGGTCGAGCCGCAGGTCGTGACGGTTCTGAGCCCCATCGACGCCCGCGACGACTGGTCGGTCGTGGAGACGGTCCTGCCCATCGCGGTGCCGCCGGGCAGCCGGGCCCGCGTCGCCGTGCCCCACGCGGCCGGACGGGACCTGACCGGTCGGCTCGCCCGGGAGCTGACCGCGACCCTCGACGCCCCCCGCGCGGACCTGATGCTGATCCCCGGCGGCTCGATGTTCGCCGTGGACGGCTGGCTGCGCCACACCCCCGACGGCGAGACGACCGAGGTCGGGCGCCGCTCACCGCAGCCGGCCTGGGAGAGCGACCTGGACGGGCTCTGCGCCGCCGGTCGGTCCGGGGCCGACGAGATGGTCCTGGTCCCCGTACCGGCCGGGATCTGGGCCTTCCCGGCCCGCCCCGGCGCGTCCCTGCCGGACCTCGACGACCCGGCCTACGGCATCCCGATGGACGTCGACCGGCCGGTGCTGGTGATCGGTCGACCGGGTCACCCGGAGCCGACCGAGGACGCCCTCAGCGCGCTGCTGCGTCGGCTCCCGGAGCGGCTGCGTCGGGACCTGGTGCTGGCCCCGTACGGGTCGGCCACCGCGATGGTCGCCGCCGCCTCGGTGCTGGCCCGGGAGGCCGGGCAGCCGGTGCAGGTCCGGACCGGTCTGCCCGCGCTGACGCCCGACGGGCGGGAGACCAGCCTGGTGATCGACCACTCGGGTGCCGTCTGGGAGCCCCTCGGGACCGCCCTGACCGTCGCGCCGACCGGTCCGGCCCGACCGGCCGGACCGGTGCGCGGACTCGACACCTACTCCGCGCTGGACGACTACGTGTTCCGGCTCAACGAGCAGTGGGTGGCCGAGGTGACCGCGTCGGGTCTGTGGGTGCGCTCCCCGCGACAGGAGACCGGCGCGCACGTCGTCCGGGCGCACCGGTGGATGTTCGGTCGGGTGCGGATCTTCGTCGGCGTACCCGGTGAGCCGCCCGGCCACGACGTCCTGCCGGTCCTCGGTGCCCTGCTGGCCCGGATGCCCGTCGAGACCCGCCGCCGGGCGGAACTCGCACCGGCCCGGTTCGCCGTGGCCGCCGGCGACGACGGCGCTCCCGATCCGACGACCGGTGCGTTCCCGGTGCCGGTGACCCAGCGGGCGCTCCTGCTGGGTCAGGCGTCGTCCACCGGCGGCCGGGCGGCGGACCGGGACCGGACGGCCGCCGTCCCGGTCGCGGTGCGCCCGCCCGCCCCGGTGCGGCGGCCCGCACCGGAGGAGAAGACCCTGGTCCGGCCGACGGCGGCCGGTCCGGGCGCGCCGACGTCGGGACGGACCGTCCCGGCCGACGGTCGGCCCGGGACGTCGAAGACCCGGCCCGCCCAGCCGACGGTCGTGTCGACGACGCGGCAGCCCGTCCCGGTCGAGGGGGTCCGCCAGGCCGCCCCGCAGGTCGTGGCGGCTCCCCAGAGCCCGAAGACGCCCCCGGTCGCGGTCACCGGCGCACGGTCGGGAGGCGTCACCCGGGCGTCGGACACCGCCGGACCGTCGACCCCCGCGAACGTGGCGGCGACGGAGCGAGCCGCCGCCCCCACCGGGGGGACCGAGACGCCGTCGGAGGTGACCAAGCCGCCGGTCGGGTCGATCGCCACGCCGGGCAGCGAGTCCCGCCGGCCCATCGTCGGGCACCGCAAGCGGTCCCGGCGACGGGCCACCCCGGTCCTGGCGGCCACGGCGGTGTTGGCGGTCGCCACCGCCAGTGGGTACGTCCTCAACCAGAACCCGGGACAGTCGGGCGGCCCGACGGCCCCGGCGGCCGAGGTGGCGTTGCCGCCCGAGTCGTCGATCGACCCCGCCCTGCCCCCGCTGCCGGACCCCTTCCCGGTCGACCCGGCCAGCGCCGACCCGGACGCCGACCCGGGCAGCCCCGCCCCGAGCCCCAGCGGGACGGTCCCGGCGGCGTCCACCGTGGAGGCCAGCGGCACCCCCGGATCGACCGGGTCCCCGGCGAGCCCGGCCACCGACGACAACGGTCGACCCGTGGCACCTCCGCCGGTCAGCCGGACCAGCGACCGGCCCGCCGCGCAGACGCCGCCGCCCCCGGCGGCCACGACGATGCCCGGTCGGGTCAACAGCTCCGGCCGGAACCTGGCCCTCGGCGGCGTCGCCAACGCCTCCAGTGTCGAGGTCAACGCCGTCTGGGACGCCCGCTACGCCATCGACGGGAACACGGAGAGCCGCTGGAGCAGCGCCTTCGGCTCCGACCCCCAGTGGATCGCCGTGGACCTCGGTGACGTGTGGCAGGTGACCCAGGTGCGGCTGCTGTGGGAGCGGGCGTACGCGACGGCGTACCGGGTCGAGGTGTCGACCGACGGCAGGAACTGGCGGACCGTCTACCGGACCAACACCGGGGCCGGTGGAAGTGTGACGGTCGCCGTGCCCCGCTCTCCGGTGCGTTACGTGCGGGTGGTCGGCACGGCCCGGGTGATGGAGGGCTACGGGTACTCGCTGCACGAGATCGAGGTGCGCTGACCGGGCGGAAAGCCCGGAGCCGGCCGGACGGGAAACGCCCGGGGCCGGGTCGAAAGACCCGGCCCCGGGCGTCCGTTGTCGCCGGAGGTGGACGGGGCCGGCGTCAGCCGGCGGCCTGGAACGCCCGACCCACCACTGTCGCCTCGGTGCCGCTGCGGAACAGCCCGGTCCGGTCCCGGTCGGTCGCCGGCAACCCGAACCAGGCGTACCGGTGCACGTACGAGGTGTCGCCGAGCATCTTCGTCGCGCCGGTGAGGAAGGCGGCCTGCTGCTGCTGGGTGGGGAAGCGGACCGACCCGCCGGAGAAGTCCATCAGCGCGAACTCGGTCAACCAGATCGGCAGCCGGTACCGGGCGTACACGTCGGCGAGGTAGCGCTGGAGCTGCCCGACCGCCCGCTCCGAGTCGAAGTCCCCGCCGTACCAGTGCAGGGCGATGAAGTCGACCCGGTAGCCGCGCTCCTTCGCACCCGACATGAACCGGTCCAACCAACCGCCCGGGTCGGCCCCGCCGTACGCGACGGCCGGACTGCCCAGCCGACTACCCGTCGACATCAGCCTCGGCCACAACCGCAGCGCCTCCTCCACGCTCATGTTGGACTGCTCGGCGAGGTCCGGCTCGTTGAACCCGAGCAGGTACGGTCCGGCCGCCCGCGCCTCGGCGAGGGCCTGGTCGGTGACGCTGCCCGGACCCCAGATCATCGGTACGAACTGGACACCCCTCGGGGTCTCGATGCCCTCACGTCGGGTGCTCCACGTGTAGTACCAACTCGCCGTCGACGCCTCCAACGCCTGACTGACCCCGTCGAACCGCCAGGCGCCGACGCCCTTCTTGGCGGACGTGACCGCAGCCTGCGGTGCCGGTGCGGTACGGCGGGGCGCCCGGCTCGACTCGACGGCTTCGGGCGCGGCGGCGACCCGGCTCGGCGAGGGCGACGGGACGGTGCTGGGGGTGGGGGTGGCAGAGGCGCTCGGGGACACGCTCGGCGACCCGGCCACGCCGGGGGTGAGCACGACCCCCGGACCGTCGAGGACCTCGATCGGCGGGGCCGCGCCGAGGGTCGTCGGGGTCGGTGCGGGCGGGGAGACCCGGGCGGCGGCCAGTAGCCCACTGCCCAGGAGCACCGAGGCGACCGCGAACGCGGTCAGCGCCAGTCGGCCACCCGGCCGGTTGACGAGGCTATTCTTCATACCTCCATGACGGACGCGAGGGGGCAGGCGTTCACTCCGGGATTCTGGGACCGGGCCTAGGCCTATGTGAGTCCTTCGCCTCAGGACCGCCCGAGCGACGCTTCACTAGCGTCCGTCACGAGCGCGTGGGGATCAGCAAGGTCAGGGGAGGCGGCAGCGGTGAGCAGCGACGTGTGCACGAAGGTCCGGGAGACCGACACCGACATCGACACCGACGCGGACCGGGAACGCCGGATGCAGGCGGTCTTCTCGGCGAACGCCCAACCGCTGTACTACTTCCTCCTGCGGCTGACCCGGGGGCAGCGTGAGGTCGCCGAGGACCTGCTCCAGGAGACGATGCTGCGGGCCTGGCGTCGGCTGCCGGACCTGCCCGACGAGGCGGAGATGGTCCGCCGGTGGCTCTTCATCGCCGCCCGCTACCTCGCCATCGACGCGGCCCGGGCCAAGTCCTCCCGCCCGACCGAGGTCTACGGGGTGGACGTCAGCTGGGCGCCGGCCCCCGACGGGGCCTACGACGACCTGTTGAACCGGTTCACCCTCGCCGACGCGTTGCGCAAGCTCAGCCCCGAGCACCGGACGGTGCTGGTGGAGCTGTACTACGGCGACGCGTCGGCGGCCGAGGCCGCAGCGCGGATCGGCATCCCGGAGGGCACCGTACGGTCGCGCTCGTTCTACGCGCTGCGGGCCGCACGCGGCATCCTCAGCGGCGTCGACGAGATGGTCTAGCGACCCCACGGGTGTCATCTCCGTTCACCCCGCGGCGACCACGCCGGCCGGGTTGCGCAGTGACCAGCTCGCCGCCGCCACCGCCACCGGGGACAGCCAACCCAGTCCACCGGCTACCGCGCTGACCGCTCTGAGCAGGTCGGACGGCTCGAAGTGGTCGTACACCAGGCATCCCCGGACCGGGGTGCGCAGCTTCGCCGTGATGGCGTCCCGGTCGGTCGCCCGGGTCAGCAGCAGCACCCGGGACCGTCGCGCCAGTGCGCGTACCAGGTCGGTGCCGTCGGGGCTGGTCACCCGGTCGTCCAACAGGGTCACGTTCGGGCGGAGGCGGTGTGCCAGCCGTACCGCCTCCGCGCCGTCACCGGTGAGCCCGACGATCCGTATCCGCTCGCCGGTGTCGAGTACCCCACGCATGGTGGCCTGCTCGAACCCGCCCGGGTGCACGATCAGGGCACTGACCGTACCGGCCCGGCGGGAGGCGAGGTCGCCGACGTCGCCCATCACCTGGCCGTCGATCCGTCGTTCATTCGTCTGCCATCCGCTCGGCGTCCACTCCGGCGGAAAATGCCCCGCCGCCCATACAACGCGCCGAGGGGCGGTCCCGTTCAATCCACGCGCGACTTTCGCCAGAACTTCGGGTGCGGACCTACTCCCGACCCGTCCACCTGACGACCGCCTCGGTGCGGTTGGTGGCGTGGAGCTTGGTGAAGATGTGGTTGAGGTGGTTCTTCACCGTCTTCTCGGTCAGCAGGAGCCGCCGCGCGATGGCCGCGTTCGAGTGTCCGGCGCAGAGCAGTTTCATCACGTCCTGCTCGCGGGGGGTCAGGCCGAAGCCCTGCCGGGTCCGGCGCAGCTGCTCGTCCCGGTCGACCCCCTCCCGTTCCCGGTCGGCCTGTTCGCGCAGCAGCGCGATGGTGACCGAGGCGCTGCGGGGCGACAGCCACCCCTGGCCGGAGGCGACCGACCGGACCGCCCGCAGCAGCTCCGCGGGGTCGAACTCCCCGTGGACCAGGTAGCCCCGGGCCCCGCCGCGCAGCATGGCGGCGATCAGGTCGTCGGCGGAGTCGCTGGTCAGCACGAGGACGGCGGAGCGTTCGGCGAGCGTGCTGACGACGCTGAGCCCGTCGGCGATGGGCATCCGGTAGTCCAGCAGGATCACGTCGGGGACCAGCCGTTGGGCCATCGTGACAGCGGTCCGCCCGTCGGGTGCCTCGCCGACGATGTGCAGGTCCTCGGCGCTGGCGAGATATCCGCGCAGCGCCATCCGCACGATGGGGTTGTCGTCGACGATCATGACCTCGATCACCAGTGCACCGCTCTCCGGGAGGACCCCTGCTCGACAGGGGCGGCCCCCGAGAGGGGGATCCGCGCCTGCACCGTGGTACCGGTTCCGGGACCCGAGTCGACGCGCAGGGTACCGCCGACGGCGTGGGCCCGTTCGGTCATCCCGACGATTCCGAAGTTGCCGGAGGCGGAGAGTCCGGTCAGCTCCGCAGGTGTGGCGAAGCCGGCGCCGTTGTCCCGGATGGTCAGCACGAGGTTCCCGTCGTACTGGTCCAGGTCGACCCGGACCACCGTAGCCCTGGCGTGCCGGGCCACGTTCTCCAGCGCCTCGGTGAGGATCTGGTTCAGTTCGTACCGGGCCGCCACCGGGGGTTCGACGGCGGTGGTGGCGACCCGCACCGGCACCCGCGTCCGGTCGGACCAGTCCTCACACACCCGCCGTACCTGGTCGGGGAAGGGGCGGTCCAGCACGTCGCTGCGGAGCCCGGACAGCAGGTTGCGGGCCTCCCGGATCGCGGTGTCGGCCCCCACGGAGACGGTGCTGGCGAGCTGCTCGGCCAGGTCGGGTTGGCGGCGGAGCAGGTTGGGCAGCGCCACTGCGGCGAACGACACCCCGCGCAGGGTCTTGGCCACCGAGTCGTGCAGTTCCCGGGCCAGCCGGGCGCGTTCCGAGGCGGCCGCCGAGTGGTGGGCGCCGGCGACCGCCGTGACGGAGGCGTCGATGTACCGGGCCAGGGTGGCGGTCACGACGGCGGCGCCGATCCCGCAGACGATGAAGATCATCGGGAAGGCGAGGACGAACGGGGCGACGATGGAGGTGGCGGCCTCGGTCCCGGCGGTCTTGAGCAGTTGGGTCGCCACGGCCAGGCCCAGCCCCGCGTTGACGATCCACAGCAGCAGTCCGTGGTTGCCCAGCAGGGCACCGCTGAGCGCCGCGTACCCGGCCGCGTAGCAGAAGTAGGCGAGCCCACCCTCGGTGAGGACCAGGACGCCGATCATCAGGGCGGCGTCGACGGCCAGGACGCACAGCCGCCATCGGATGACTGTGGGCCACCGACCCAGCACGCTGACCTGCACCATCGTGATCACGGTGATGACGGCGAGGGTGCCGGCGGCCCGCCACGGGTCGTCGATCAATCGCAGACCGATGCCGACAGCGGCGAAGGTGAGGACGAGCCGACCCAGGAGCATGGCCCGGCACAGGGCGGCGTACGCGACGAAGCGGCTCATCGTGCGCCGGTCAGCTGATGGTGATCTTGTCGATGTCCGGTGGTGGCCCGGTGTCGTTGAAGAAGCGCAGGCTGACCCGGCCGGCGGGCAGGGAGGCGGTGTACTGGAAGGTGTGCTGCTTGTCCCAGCTGGTGCCGTTGACGACGTGGGTGGTGGGGGTCCGGTCGTTGACGGAGATCTTGATCTCCCGCTGACCCTCCACCTGGTAGGTGACGGTGATGGTGCGCCGACCGGCGGTGGGGTTGGTCAGGTAGGCGGTGAGCGTCCCCAGGTAGCGGACGCGGGCCCCACCGTCGCAGGCGGAGCAGGCGGCGACCTTGGCACCGCCGCCGAGGTCGTTGCCGGGGTCCTCGGCCTGCACGGTGATCGGCTTGAACGACGACGAACCGGAGTCACGCGTCGGCGTCGGGGTGGCAGTGGCGGTGCGTCCGCCCTGCTCCGACTGCCCGGAACGGCTCGGGGTGGGGGTGGGTCCGGCGTCGCTCGGGCTGGGGCTCGGCCGGGAGGGGGTGTCGGTCGGGGTCGGGGTGGCGACCGGCGGGGCTGCCGGGCCGCCGTCCGGCGTGGACGCGACCTCCGGGGGTGCGCTCGAGGTGGCAGCGACCCCGCCCATGGACCGGTCCGGCAGTTGGTCGTCGGTGGGGGCCAGCTGCGGGGGGATCACGACGGCGGCCAACACGATCCCACCGGCCAGAGCGCTGATGCCGACCCAGTGCGGCATGCGGATCGAACGGATGGGATCCGGTGGGGCGGCCAGCAGGCGCGGCATGGAATCGGCGATATCGAAAGCCGCTTTGGTGGGCACCACTCGACTCCCCGCGGTATGAGCCATGAACCGGAAGCGCGATTCGTCTAACGGTACACCGGATGTCGCGCCTTGCCGACGTCTACCCGACGGCCTGACGTGCTGCTATCCGTCCTGCGCGGAGCGTGAGAAGCGTCCGGGCGGGCGAGGTGACGGTAGGTGTCGACTCCGCTTCGCCCTGCGCGGACCTGGGCCTCGACTGCTCCCGCCTGGGTCCTTCGCCTCATTCGTCCCGGCCTCGGGTCTGGTTAGCGTACGCCGTCGTCCAGACTCGATTCGTTGCATTCTCGGAGGCTTCATGGGAACCCCGATCTCGCCGTCGTCCGGCCCACGCCGGTTGCGTCTGCGTTATGCCCTGGTGGCGGCCGCCCTCGCCACGACCGTCGGCGTGGCGTCCTGGACGGCGGTCGGTCCGCTGCAGCTCACCGGTGCCGAGAAGGCCCCGGCGCCGCAGGGCCAGCCGGTGCCCGCCGTGGCACCGGAGCACGAGCACTCCTCGGAGCCGGCCGAGGAGGCCAAGCCGGCCCCGGCCGCGTCCGAGTCCAGTGAGACGAAGCGGCCCCGTCCGCAGTCGTCGACCGGGGGCCCCCACCAGGCTCACCGGGCCCCCGCGCCCGGCGAGTACGTCCTGGCCGAGAACCCGGTGACCGGGGTGGTCCCCTCCACGAAGACCCCGCCGCGCAAGGCGCACCGCGAGTTCCAGGCGAACTGCTCGGTGAGCCACCGCCTGGACGACGACCCGATCGTCTTCTTCAACCAGCCGGGCGCCTCGCACAACCACACCTTCATGGGCAACACCACCACGAAGGCGTCGAGCACCACCGAGTCGCTGCTGCGCGGTTCGACCCTGTGCCGGGTCCCCGGTGACCGGTCCGCCTACTGGATGCCCACCGTGCTCAACGGTGACCAGCCCATCCAGCCGGTCGGCCCGCAGGTCATCTACTACAAGAGCGGTGTGCGCGACTACACCAGCGTCCGGCCGTTCCCGGTCGGCCTGCGGTACCTGGTGGGCAGCCCGATGACGACCGCGCAGCAGTTCGCTGCGGCCCCCGGTTACCAGAAGGGCTGGGAGTGCGGCGACAGCTACGACAACGTCGACTTCCCCGCCAACTGCCCGTCCGGAACCCAGCTCAACATCCGGATGCAGGCGCCGAGCTGCTGGGACGGCAAGCACCTGGACTCCCCGGACCACGTCAGCCACATCGTGTACCCGCGGGACGGCGTCTGCCCGACGAGCCACCCGGTCGCCGTGCCGATGCTCGAGTTCAAGATGGCCTTCCCGGTCAGCGGGGACATGTCCCGGGTGAAGCTCGCCAGCGGTCGGGGTTTCACGTTCCACTACGACTTCTACAACGCCTGGGACGCCCCGACGCTGAGCGCGTTGGTCAAGCACTGCATCAACGCTGGTCGGCAGTGTGACGCCCGTGGGTACTCGCAGTTCGACCCGCAGGCCGGTGCGGCCCTGGACGAGCACTACCAGGTCCCGGGCAGCCGTACGGTCCTGGACCGCAGCGGGTGGACCGCCACCGCGTCCGGTGCCGGGCGGGGCAGCGAGCCGGCGAAGATGCTCGACGGTGACCCGCGCAGCCGGTTCACCACCGGCAACCCGATGGTGAACGGCCAGTCGGTCACCGTGGACATGCGCTCGTCGCGTTCGGTCAGCGGGATCTCCCTGGTCAGCAACGGTGCCGACTACGCCCGCGGCTACCAGGTGTTCCTCTCCACGGACGGGTCGAACTGGGGTTCCCCGGTCGCCAGCGGACCGGGGGCGGAGACGATCGCGGCGGACTTCTCGCCGCGTAACGCCCGCTACATCCGGGTGGTCCAGACCGGGTCGGCCAGCAACTGGTGGTCGATCTCCGAGTTCGTCGCCTTCTCCCGGTGACCGTTCGATAAGACCCTTCCACCCACCGGCGCCGAACCGCAGGGAGCGAACCCGGATCGGTGTCGGCCGGGGGAAGTCCAACCGACCACTGTCAGCTTGCTGACAGTGGTCGGTTGTCGTTCACTGTAGAAGTCCATCGTGGGAGGCATGGTCTTGCGTTCTCCCGTCGGCGGGTGGGGGGATCTGCTCCGGCACCCTCCGATGCCCGCGCCGGTTCGGGTAACAGTGCTGCTGTTCGGGTTGCTGGCCCTGCTGTTCGCCCTGGCCACCGTGCACCGACTGGTGTCCGACTCCGGGTCGATCGGTGCCGCCGCGTTCTTCGCCGTCATGGCGGTGGCCAGCGTCGGCGTGGCGGCCGCACTGGTCACCCGGCGACGCTGGGCGGCCTACCCGGCGTTCGCCCTGTCGGCCCTGCTGGCCGTGGCCTCGTTGGGCATGTTCGGGGCGATCACCGTCGTCGGGATCGGCCTCCTGGCCTGGGTACTGGTCGCGCTCAACGGCACCGCCGCCCGCGTCTGGCTCAGCGGACGTCGCCGACTGCGGTGACCGGTGGGTGGGATCCGGAGCGACCGGGGTCCCCCACCGGGTGCGGGACCCCCGGTCGTGGTGCGCCTCGGATCACCGGGGTTCGTACGTCTGGCAGTCGGCGATGTCCTGACCGGGGCCGACCCGGATCGACGGGGCGTTGCACTCCAACTGTTCGTTGAACCGACAGTCCGCGCGCTGGCAGGCGCCGACCTGGGCGATCACCCGGTCCAGCCCGCCCTTGGCCGAGGTGTCGATGAAGGTGGTGCAGGCGGCACTCTCCTCGCCGATGGTGATGGCGAAGGCGTGGCAGCCGTCGTGGTTGTACCCGCAGTCGGTCACTGTGCACTCGTGGACCCGGGGCATCTCCAGCATGTCGGTCATGATCAACCTCTTCTCGCAGGTGGCGTCCGGTCTCGGGGTTACCCGCTGACGACCCGCTGACGCCCCGGGAAAATGACCCTCTTCGGGGTGTTTCGGGCCCGTCGGCCTCACCTGACGGGGTCTGCCGGGTGGCCGGTGCGGGATCCGGGCGGCGATCGCCGGGAACCAGCCTGGGCGGACAGCCGACTACTGCCTCGACGCATCTCCCCGAGCGGCGTCGCCGCTGCCAGTCAGGAAGGCCCGCCCATGTCACTCGCACCGGAGCTGCCGAAGACGGCCCCGTCGACACCTCCACCCGCCGGACCGCCCGGGCGGCGGAACCCGACCTCCGGCGCCGGTGCACTGCTGTTGCGGTTGCACTTCTACGCCGGGGTGCTGGTCGCCCCCTTCATCGTGGTGGCGGCGTTGACCGGGCTGCTGTACACGGTCGTACCGCAGCTGGACGCGGTGGTCTACCGCCAGGAGCTGTTCGTGGACGCCGTCGGTGACCAGCCCCGACCGCTCGCCGAGCAGATCGCCGCCGCCCGCGCCGCCCACCCGGACGGCGCGCTGACCTCGGTCACCACCCCGGCGGAGCCGGACCGCACCACGGAGGTGGTGTTCTCCCTGCCGGAACTGGGAGAGAAGTCGCACACCGTGTACGTCGACCCGTACACCGGTGCGGTGAAGGGCCAGCTGGTCACCTGGTTCGGGTCGACCCCGGTGACCACCTGGATCGACGACCTGCACCGCAACCTGCACCTCGGCGACCTCGGTCGGCACTACTCGGAGCTGGCGGCGAGCTGGCTCTGGGTCGTCGCGCTCGGCGGGGTGGTCCTGTGGTGGCGCCGCAGCCGTGGGCGGCGGTTCCTGGTCCCCGACCTCAAGGCCCGCAAGGGGGTACGCCGTACCCGGGGCTGGCACGCCGCCGTCGGGGTGTGGCTGCTGGCCGGGTTGCTCGTCCTGTCCGCCACCGGGTTGACCTGGTCGCGGTATGCGGGAGCGAACTTCGGGTCGGCGTTGGACGTCCTGGACGCCCGTACCCCACAGGTGTCGACCTCGCTCACCGGTGCCCCGGCGGTCTCCGGTGGACACCACGGTGCCGCGCCCGTCGCCGCCGAGGTGGACCCGGCCGACGCCGACACGGTCCTGGGGGTCGCCCGGGACGCGGGCCTGTCCGGGCCGGTGACGGTGACCCCGCCGGCCGAGGCGACCTCGGCCTGGCGGGTCGGTCAGGTCGACCAGGTCTGGCCGACCCGCGCCGACGTGGTCGCCGTCGACCCGTCCACCGGCACCGTCACCGACCGGGTCGACCACGCCGACTGGCCGGTGCTCGCGAAGCTGACCTCCTGGGGCATCCTCGTGCACATGGGCGTCCTGTTCGGGGCGGCCAACCAGATCGTCCTGGCCGCGCTCGCCGTCGGTCTGCTCTGCGTCACGTTCTGGGGGTACCGGATGTGGTGGCAGCGTCGCCCCACCCGGGACGGTCGCCGGGCGCTCGTCGGTGCCGCGCCGGCCCGGGGTGCCTGGGACGCCGCTCCCACCTGGCTGATCCTCGTCGGGGTGCCGGTGAGCATCGCTGTCGGCCTGGCTCTGCCCCTGCTCGGGGTGAGCCTGCTCGGGTTCCTCGTGGTCGACGTGGTCGTCGGTCTCCTCAGGTCCCGCCGGGCGGGGGCGCCCACGGCGTCCTGATCCCCGCTGCGCCGGACGACCCCGCCCCTTCCAAGGGGCGGGGTCGTCCGGCGTGGTCGCCTCGGTCGGGGGACCGGCGCGAGTGGTGCTCGATCGGGGGTCCGGTCAGCGCGAGTAGTGCTCGACGACGAGCTGCTCGTCGCAGATCACCGGCACCTCGGCGCGTTGCGGGAGCCGGATCAGCCGGGCGGTGAGCCCGGACAGGTCGACGTCCAGGTACGGGGCGGTCCGTTGCGGAGCGTGCGCCCCGGCGGCGGCGACGAGGAACGGGGCCTTGGTCCGGCTGGACTCCACCACCCCGATCCGGTCCTCCGGCTGCAGCCGGGCCGAGGGGCGGTCGACCCGTCGACCGTTGACGGTGACGTGACGGTGGGTGACGAGCTGTCGGGCCGCGTAGATGGTCCGGGCGAAGCCGGCCCGCAGGACGAGGGCGTCGAGGCGGCACTCCAGGTCGACCACCAGCTCCTCGCCGGTCTTGCCGGGGCGGCGTACCGCCCTGTCGAACGCCCGCCGCAGTTGCCCCTCGCGCAGGTCGTACTGGGCCCGCAGGCGCTGCTTCTCGAGCAGCCGGACCTTGTAGTTGCTCTCTGTCCTGCGGGCGGTCCGGCCGTGCACTCCGGGCGGGTACGGGCGGCGTTCGAAGTACTGCACGCACTTGGGGGTCAGCGGGATACCGAGTCGGCGGGACCGCTTGATCTTCGGGCGGGACTGGTTCATCATCACCTCTCAACTAAGGTAAGCCTAACCTAAACGGAGGTGGTCGAGTTGGGCAAGATCCAGCAATCCCCGGCGATCGTCGACACCCCGGCAGCGCGGCTGCACGCGCTGCTGGCCCGCGCCGATTCGCTGACCCTGCACACCCCGCACCACCGGGCCGAGCTGTTCGCCCGACACGCCGTGACGGAGGCCGGTGGGCTCCGGCTCACCCTCCCGGCGGCGGCCGGTCTGGCCCGACACCTCGTCGACGTCGGGGAGGTCCCGGCCCGGGTGGAGTTCGCCGAGCTGGGCACCGGCCGGACCGGCGACCGGGTGCGAGCCCGCGCCGCCCTGCTCGGGTGGCTCACCCCCGACGCCCTCCACGACGACGACCTGGTCGCGTACCTCGACCTCGCCTCCGCCGACCTCGTCGACCCGGACGGGACGGAGGAGGTCGACCCGGACGAGTTCCGCGCCGCAGCAGTCTGTCCGCCCGACCCCTCGGGCCACTGCTGCACATAGGTTGCAACAACCTCGATGTGGCGGTATTCATGAGGGGGGATGCGGTTCGGTGTGGACGCTGCCGGACGACGCACCCGGCCACCCCGGCGCTTGCGATGATCCGAGCCTCCGCCGGGGTGGCCACCCCGCTTCGCCGTCGCCCTGCGACGACCTCGACACGCCCGGACCCGACATGTTGGGTGTGACAATGCTGCGCTCCCTATATATGGTGTCGAGCGCAGCTGGTTCGGCCGCTCATCCCGAGCGGACGAGGCAAGAGGGAACCCGGTGGGAATCCGGGACTGCCCCGCAGCGGTGAGTGGGAACGACCGCCGTCATCAGCACTGGGCCGACACCGGCCTGGGAAGCGACGGCCAGTAGGAGACCGGTGATCCCGGTCAGGCCCGCGAGTCCGAAGACCTGCCAGCGCGCCGCGTACCCCGCAGTGGGTGGGCGGCGGTCCGAGGCCGCGTGGGACGGCCGACGCCCTCGCGAGCCCGCGTCGACACCGGCGTGCGTCCGCCGGTGTCCGTCCCGCGCTGCTGTCGGACCCTCCGGTCTCGAACTCGCGAGGAGTCAGTGGTGACAGTCACCGAGATGTTCCCGGCCGCCGCCGTCGGTGAGTCCGACCCGTCCGGGCCACGACGGGTCCGGGTCCGCACCCGTGACGGCGCCGTCGACCTGGTCGACGCCGACCAGATCGCCCACTCGGTACGCCGGTGGGCCGCCGACCTGACCGACGTCGACCCGATGCGGGTGGCCACCCGTACCGTCGAGGGCCTCTACGACGGCGCGAGCAGCGACGAGGTCGACCGCCTCGTGGTGCAGACCGCGGCCGAGCTGATCGGCGCCGAGCCGCAGTACTCCCGACTCGCCGCCCGGCTGCTGGCCGCCGAGGTCGGCACGGAGGTCCGGGGGCAGGGACTGGCCACCTTCAGCCAGGCCGTCGCCCACGGCCACACCCTCGGCCTGATCGGCGACGACACGGCGCGGTTCGTCGCCACCCACGCCGACGTCCTCGACGCGGCCGTCGACGACGCCGGGGACCTGCGCTTCGAGTACTTCGGACTGCGCACCGTGTACGACCGCTACCTGCTCCGCCACCCGACCGGCCGGCAGGTGCTGGAGACCCCGCAGTACTGGCTGCTGCGGGTGGCCTGCGGGCTGTCCCAGGAGCCCGGGGAGGCCGTCGAGTTCTACCGGCTCATGTCGAGCCTGGCCTACCTGCCCAGCTCGCCGACGCTGTTCAACTCCGGCACCGCGCACACCCAGATGTCCTCCTGCTACCTGGTCGACTCCCCGCGTGACGAACTCGACTCCATCTACCAGCGCTACGCCCAGGTCGCGAACCTGTCGAAGTTCGCCGGTGGCATCGGCATCGGATTCTCCCGGGTCCGCTCCCGGGGCGCGCTGATCCGGGGCACCAACGGCCGCTCCAACGGGATCGTGCCGTGGCTGCGCACCCTGGACGCCAGCGTCGCGGCGGTCAACCAGGGCGGCCGGCGCAAGGGCGCGGCCTGCGTCTACCTGGAGCCGTGGCACCCCGACATCGAGGAGTTCCTGCAGCTGCGGGACAACACCGGCGAGGACGCCCGCCGGACCCACAACCTGAACCTGGCCAACTGGATCCCGGACGAGTTCATGCGCCGGGTCGAGGACGACGGGATCTGGTCGCTGTTCGACCCGGACGAGGTCCCCGGTCTGTCCGACCTGTGGGGGGCGGAGTTCGAGGCCGCGTACCGGGCCGCCGAGGCCGAGGGTCGCTACGTGCGTCAGCTGCCCGCCCGGGAGCTGTACGGCAAGATGATGCGGACCCTGGCCCAGACCGGCAACGGCTGGATGACGTTCAAGGACGCCTCGAACCGGCTGTGCAACCAGACCGCCGAGCCCGGCAACGTCGTGCACCTGTCCAACCTGTGCACCGAGATCATCGAGGTGTCCAGCGACTCCGAGACCGCCGTCTGCAACCTCGGCTCGGTCAACCTCGCCGCCCACCTCGCCGACGGGGACCTGGACTGGGCGAAGCTGCGCGCCACGGTGCGGACCGCCGTCACCTTCCTCGACCGGGTCATCGACATCAACTACTACCCGACCCCCCAGGCGGCGGCGAGCAACCCCCGCTGGCGTCCGGTGGGGCTGGGCATGATGGGCCTGCAGGACGTCTTCTTCGCCCTGCGGCTGCCCTTCGACTCGCCGGAGGCCAAGGAACTGTCCACCCGGATCGGTGAGGAGCTGTACCTCACCGCCCTGGAGACCTCGGCCGGGCTGGCCGAGCGCTTCGGCCCGCACCCGGCCTTCGCCGAGACCCGGGCCGCCCGGGGACAGCTGCAACCGGACCTGTGGGGGGTCACCGGCGTGCAGACCGACAGGTGGTCGGCGCTGCGCGAGCGGGTCGCCGCGTCCGGGCTGCGCAACTCGCTGCTGGTGGCGATCGCCCCGACGGCCACCATCGCCGCCATCGCCGGGTGCTACGAGTGCATCGAGCCGCAGGTGTCCAACCTGTTCAAGCGGGAGACCCTGTCCGGTGAGTTCCTCCAGATCAACACCGCCCTGGTCCGGGAGCTGAAGGCACGGGGGTTGTGGACCGACCGGATCCGTACCGAGATCCGCCGGGCCGACGGGTCGGTCCAGGGGGTGTCGGAGCTGCCGGCGGACGTACGGGAGCTGTTCCGGACCGCCTGGGAGCTGCCGCAACGGGCGCTGATCGACCTGGCCGCCGCCCGGTCGCCCTTCATCGACCAGTCGCAGTCGCTGAACCTCTTCCTGGCCGCACCCACCATCGGCAAGCTCTCCTCGATGTACCGGTACGCCTGGAAGTCCGGCCTGAAGACCACCTACTACCTGCGGTCGCGTCCGGCCACCCGGATCCAGCAGGCCACCGTCGCCGCCGGTTCGACAGCCGTCGCGCCCGCCGCCCTGGCCGGTTCGGCCGCGGCTGCCGCCTCCGCGTCCCTGGTCGCGGTGCTGCCCAGCACCGCCGAGGCGGAGGCCCTGGCCTGCTCCCTGGAGAACCCGGAGTCCTGCGAGGCGTGCCAGTGACGGTCTCCGCGACACCCTCCGCCGTGCCACGCGACCCCGACGCCACGAGGACTACGCACATGCTGCTCGACCCCGGGATGAACCTCACCCTCCGGCCCATGCGCTACCCGCACTTCTTCGACAGGTACCGCGACGCGATCAAGAACACCTGGACGGTGGAGGAGGTGGACCTGCACGCAGACCTCACCGACCTCGACCGGCTCAGCCCGGCCGAACGGCACCTGGTCAGTCGGCTCGTCGCGTTCTTCGCCACCGGGGACACCATCGTCGCCAACAACCTGGTGCTCAACCTCTACCAGCACGTCAACTCGCCCGAGGGGCGGCTCTACCTGTCCCGTCAACTGTTCGAGGAGGCCGTCCACGTCCAGTTCTACCTGAACCTGCTCGACACGTACGTCCCCGACGAGCAGGAGCGGGCCGAAGCGTTCGCCGCGATCGAGAACATCCCGTCGATCCGCCGCAAGGCGGAGTTCTGCTTCCGGTGGATCGACTCCATCGACGAGCTGCGCGAGCTGCGTACCCGCGAGGACCGGCGGGCCTTCCTGCTCAACCTGATCTGCTTCGCCGCCTGCATCGAGGGGCTGTTCTTCTACGGCGCCTTCGCCTACGTCTACTTCCTGCGGTCCCGGGGCCTGCTGCACGGCCTCGCCTCCGGCACGAACTGGGTCTTCCGCGACGAGTCGATGCACATGGCGTTCGCCTTCGACGTGGTCGACACCGTACGCCGGGAGGAGCCGGACCTCTTCGACGACGACCTCGCCCGGCAGGTCGGTGACATGGTCGCCGAGGCGGTCGAGTGCGAGGTCCAGTTCGCCGAGGACCTGCTCGGCCAGGGGGTGCCCGGTCTGACCCTGACCGACATGCGGGAGTACCTCCAGTACGTCGCGGACCGTCGACTGGCGCAGCTCGGCATCGCCCCCCGGTACGGCTCGGCCAACCCGTTCGGGTTCATGGAGTTGCAGGACGTCCAGGAACTGTCCAACTTCTTCGAACGTCGGGTCTCCGCGTACCAGGTGGGCGTGACCGGAACCGTCGCCTTCGACGACGACTTCTGACCCGTACGCCGCCGCCGGAGTGGTTCGTCGGTGCGGGGATGACCTCCCCGCGCCGGTGAACCACTGACTGTCGGATCTCGTAGGGCAGGTCTCCACCGGTCTCGATTGAGGAGATTCCTGTGAGCGACAAACCCTATGTCATCGACCCGCTGGAGGCGCAGCTGTGGCAGGACGAGGATCTGGCGGTTCAGGAACTGCGAGCGCAGCTGCTGCCGCAGACCCTGTCCCAGTACAACGAGCTGTCGGCGAACCAGCGGGTTCTTGTCGCCCGTCACCCGGAGACGGAGCAGAGGATGGCCACTGTCCGGGAGCGCTCGGAGGCCATGAGCGCCGTGAGGGTGAGGTACCCGAACATCTACCTCCCCCATGCCCACCGGGCGACCGTCAATGCCCAGGAGAGGCTGGTGAATGCCGTGACCTACCTGAACATCGTGGTCGAACGCGAGATCGGTAAGCGGTCCACCTCAGTGGCGGATACTGCGGCAGCCGCCCGCCTCGGTGCCGTCGGGGACCTGTCGTCGTCGGCAACCCGCCCGGCCGTGGAGCACGGGCGGGGTGGGGCGACGAGGGGGCAGCTCCGCGACCGGACGTAGGTCACGCCACGTCGACCGACCGAGCGGGTCGGCCTTCCCCGGACTGGCCTTGGCCTGGGTGCTCCCAGGCCAAGGCGGTTCGTCACCGCGTCGCGGCGTCGTTACCCGGTGGTGTCCGACTCGGCGTCGGCCTTGTCGTCGGAGTCGGTCTCGGCGGTCGGCTCGGTGGTGGCCTCGGCCGGCTTCGCCTTGGTCCAGGAGAACTCGATCTCGACGGAGAGCTCGTCGCCGTCCTCCTCGATCTCCAGTTCGCACTCGACCTCGTCGGCGACGACGACCGCCCCGCCGGCACCGTAGAAGATCTTGCCGGTCTCCTCCAACTGGCTGGCCAGCTGGCGCAGCCACGCGGCCAGGTCCGCCCGCGACACGGTCCGCTCGTCCTCGTAGATATCCATGCCCGACATGATGTCATCCCACCCCGGCGGAGCTGATCATGGGGAGGGGGCGGCGGACCGGGTTCACCGGTGCAGCCTCCGATAGATCGGGGCGAGGCGTCTGTGCAGGTCACGGTAGATGTCGAAGGTCTCGTCGTAGACGGCCCGGTGCGCCGCTGTCGGCTCGAAGACCCGGTCGGTGCGGACCAGGTCGGGCAGGTCGGCGAAGGTGACCTGCCCGGTCCCGACCGCCCCGATCCACCCGGCTCCCCGGGCGTTGACGGCCAGCGGCCGGGCGTCGCGTCGGATCTCGACGTCGAGGACGTCGGCGAAGATCTGGCACCACGACTCCGAGGACGCGCCCCCACCGGTGATCGCCATCGAGGTGACCGGCGCGCCGAGGAACCGGTCGACGGCCCGCATCAACCACCGGGTGTTGAACGCGACCCCCTCGAAGACCGCGCGCAGCAGGTCCGACCGGTTGGTGTCCAGGGAGATGTTGACGAACCCGGCGCGCAGGTGCGGATCGTCGACCGGGGCGCGTTCGCCGTACAACCAGGGGGTGTAGAGGACGCCGTTGGCCCCGGCCGGGACGGTGGGCAGGATCGCGTCGAACGCGTCGAAGATCGACCCCTCGTCCCGGGTGACGTGGCCCGCCCCGACCAGGGGGTCGTCGAACTCCACCACCTTGTCCCGCAGCCAGGTCAGGTTCGCCCCGGCGGTGGCCTGCAGGGCGGTCATCAGGTAGCGGTCCGGCAGGGCGCACGGCACCGCCGCGATCCCGGCGGCCACGTCGGTCTTCTTGCGGGGTACGTGCGCCGCGACCCAGGACGAGGTGCCCAGGTAGAGGTGCGGGTCGTGGTCGCCGGTGGTGCCGGCCCCGACGGCGGCGGCCGTGTTGTCGACGGCCCCGGCGACCACCCGTACCGACTCCGGCAGGCCGAGGTGGGCGGCGGCGGCCGGGGTGAGGGTGCCGATCACCTCGGTGCAGGCCACGATCGGCGGCAGCTTGTCGGCGTCGATGCCGCAGTCGGCGACCAGGGCGGGGGAGTACCGGATGTCACCGGGGCGCCGGTTGTCGGTCACCCAGGAGGTGAGGATCGAGTCCACGGTGGCGACGGTCCGCCCGGTCAACTTCAGGTTGATCCAGTCGAGGACGTTGAGGAAGGCCGCGGTCCGGGCGTACACCTGCGGCATCTCGTCGCGGACCAGGAGCATGTGGGCGGCCGGGTCCTTCCCGGTCGCCGAGGGCATCCCACCGGTGAGCCGCAGCCACCGGGCGATCCGCCGCACCGACATCCCCTGGTACGCGGGGAACCCGCCGAACTGTCGGCGCAGGTTGGCCGCCCCGCGCATGTCCAACCAGCTGATGCAGGCGGTCAAGGGCTCCCCGGCGGCGTCCACCGCGATGGTCCCCTCGCCCTGGGTGGAGGCGCAGACCACCCCGACCGCCGCAAGGTGCTCGGGGTGGGACCGTCCCAGGTCGGCGGTGACCTCGCCGAGCGCCGACCACCAGGCGCGCGGGTCCTGCTCGGCGCCCCCACCGGGCAGGACGTGCAGCGGCACCGCCCGCTCCGCCCAGCCGGTGACGGTGCCGTCGGCGGCGACCAGGGCGGCCTTCATCCCCGAGGTGCCCAGGTCGATCGCGAGCACCTGCGGGGCCGGTGCCGCCATTCGCGTCAGACCCCTTCGACCAGGGCGAAGACCTGGTCGAACCGGGTCAGGGCGTCGTCGATCACCTCGTCGGTGTCGGCCATCGAGGTGTACATCCGGGACCCGGCGAGGGTGATGACACCGTGGGCGGCGTACGCGGCACCCATCTGTTCCATCAGCCGTTTGCGGGCCTTGTTCTCCTTGAGCAGCTTGACGGGGTTGCGCATGTCCAGCAGCATCACGCCGCTGCACTCCAGGTGCACGATCGACCCCTGGTTGTAGGCGACGTACGGCAGACCGTAGCGGTCGATGAGGCGTTGCAGTCCCCGGGTGAGCCGGTCACCGGCCCGCCCGGCGATCACCGGGGCGTTGGTCCGGGCCATCTCCTCGATGGCGAAGTAGCCGGCCGCGCAGGACAGCGGGTTGGCCGACAGGGTGCCCCCCACCTGGATGTGTGCGCCGCTCTTGCCGTCCAGCCCGGACCCGAACACCGCCATCACGTCGGCCCGTCCACCGACCCCACCGGCCATCGGGTACCCGCCGGAGACCGCCTTGCCCAGCACCGTCAGGTCGGGGGTGACCCCGAAGTAGCCGGCCGCCCCGCCCAGGCCGAGGCGGAACCCGGTGACGACCTCGTCGAAGATCAGCAGCGCGCCGAACTCGTCGCAGAGGCGTCGGACCCCGGCGTTGAAGTCGCGGGGGGCCGGGCGGGTGCCGGACTCCGGGCCGACCGGCTCGACGATCACCGCCGCCGTACCGCCCCGGACCCGGTTCTCCACCAGCTTGCGGCGCAGCTGCCCGAGGTCGTGCGGGAAGGACTCACGGGTCCGGCTGGTCGCCCCGAACGGGATCCCCTTGGCGTTCATCCGGTACGTCCCCGGCACCCGCAGCCCGTAGACGACGGTGTCGGACCAGCCGTGGTACGCCCCACCGACCTTGATCACCATCTTCTTGCCGGTGAAGGCGCGGGCACCGCGTACGGCCGCCATCACCGCCTCGGTGCCGGACCCCAGCGCCCGGTACATCTCGACGTGCGGCAGGTAGCGGTGGATGATCTCGGCGAGTTTGAGTTCGTATTCGTGGAACAGGCCGGTCACCGGCCCGGACTCGCGGACCACCTCGGCGACCTTCTCGTTGACCGGGGCGTAGTTGCTGCCCAGGATCGTCGGTCCACCGGCCTGGAGGAAGTCGATGTAGACGTTGCCGTCCCGGTCGACCAGGTGGGCGCCCTCGGCCTTCTCGACCGCCAACGGGAAGGGGTAGTTGAAGGCCAGGTTGTGCTGCACCCCGCCGGGGATCCGTCGCTTGGCCCGGTCGGTGATCTCCCGGCTGGCCCGGCACTTGGTGTCGAAGTAGCCGAGGACGTCCAGCAGGGCGTCGTGGCGCAGTCCCCGGACCGGTTGGGCGGTGAGCGCCTTGAGCCGCCGCATCACGTCGTCGACGTCGGGGTACTCACTGATCGCGTACCCCAGTCGGGCGGCCTCGTCGTCGGCGGCCAGGGCGTCGGACGCGGACCCGGCGGTGATCTCGGCGGCGTGGGCGTCGGCGCTGGGCAGCTCCTCGTCGGCGGGGACCCGACGCGGCTCGACGGCCTTGGTGATCTGCGCGGCGATCCGTTTCTCGTCGGCGCGCAGCTTGCCGAAGGCGATCTCCCGGATCGCCGTCGGGACGGTGTAGACCCGGCCCGACTCGGTGGTCAACGCCAGCAGGTACGCGATGGAGACCTTCTCCAGCAGGGCCATGTTGAACACCGCCCGGTCCGGGTCGGTGCCCAACGCGACGATCCCGTGGTTGGCGAGGATGAAGGCGTTGTCCCCGGAGGCCACCTTCTTCTGCACGTTGCGGGCGAGGAACCCGGTGCCCGACGGGGCGTAGTCGACGATCGCCACCTCCCGCCCCAGGAACCGGACCTGCTCGTCGGAGAGGGCCGGGATCGGCTTGCGGAGCACCGCCAGGGCCGAGGCGTACGGCTGGTGGGTGTGCACTATCGCGTTGACGTCGGGCCGTTCCCGGTAGATGTTGGCGTGCATCCCGCACTCGATGGAGGGGGCCAACCCGGCACCGGAGTCGTCGGGCACGTGCCTGCCGTCGAAGTCGACGATGCAGACGTCCTCGACCCGCATCCGGTCGTAGTCGTAGTTGCTCGGGGTGACCGCGTACAGCCGGTGACCGGGGATCCGGACCGACACGTTGCCCTCGGTCGCCTTGAGGTAGCCCCGTTCGAGCATCGTGGCGCACATGTCGACGACATGTCGGCGGGACAGGCGGTGCTCCACGGGATCCTCCTCGCTCGTCGTTCCCGACCATCCTCGCCCGGCGGGTCCGACGGATCACCGTCTCCCGGGCAGCGAGAAAACCGGCCCGATCTGTCACCGCGTGACAAAATCCGGTGGTGATCCCGTCGGTGACCCCGTGGCGGCACCTTCCGGTCGACCTGGCGACCGCGATGCGTCCGCAGCTCGGCACGACGGTCGGGGCGGTGGCGGGGGCGGTCACCGAGGCGACCCCGGCCTTCGCCGGCATCTCCGACGCCAAGTTCGACAGGGACGTCCACACCGCCGTCGAGGTGGCGTTGGAACGTTTCGTCGACCTGGTCGGCACCGACGAACCGGCGCTGCCACCCCGGTTCCGGGCGGTCTTCGTGGCGTTGGGGGCCGCCGAGGCCCGGGAGGACCGGGGGCCGGAGGTGCTGTTGGCGGCGCTGCGCACGGCGGCGCGGCTGCTGCTGCGGACGGCGTCGGAGTCCCTGGCCGGGCTGCGTCCCGTCGACACCCGGGAGCTGATCGACCTCGCCGACGCGGTCAGCGCGTACGTCGACGAACTGACGGCGGCCAGCACCGACGGGTACGCCCAGCAACTGCGCGAACAGGCCGGGGAGGGGGACCGCCGTCGCCGGCACCTGGCCGAGTTGCTGCTGCGCGGCGACGGCCTGGCCGAGGCGGTCGAGACGGCGGCGACCCGGGTCGGCTGGTCCGACCTCGGCGCTGTGGTGCCGGTGCTGCTGCCGCAGGACGAGGCCCGCGACGCCCGGTTCCGTTACGGGTCCGACGCCCTGGTCGCCGAACGTGGACGGGACGCGGTCCTCCTGCTGCGGGCGGGTGCCCGGACGACCCGTACCCGGCTGGTGGAGGTGTTGGCCGGGCGGTCGGCGGTGGTCGGCCCGGCCCTGGACTGGTCCCGGGTGCCGGCGGCGGTACGGCTTGCCGAACTCACCGCCGAGACGGCCGGTGCCGGTCCGGGGCCGGTCTTCGTCGACGACCGGCTGACCGCGCTGACCCTGCGCGGGGAGACCGGGGCGCTGGCGGTGCTCACCGACCGTCGTCTCGCCCCGCTGGCCCGGTTACGCCCGGGGCAGCGGGACAGTCTGATGTCGACCCTGTACGCCTGGCTGCGGCACTGGGGTTCGCGCACGGAGGTGGCCGCCGAGCTGTTCGTCCACCCGCAGACCGTCAGCTACCGGCTGGGCCGCCTCCGTGAGCTGTACGGCGACGCGTTGGACGACCCGGCCGCCCGGTTCGAGCTGCTCCTGGTGCTGGCCCGTCGACTGGACCACCCGGTGACCCCACCCCCTAGCCGGGACCCGACGTCGTGAGTGGGGTTCCCCGCCGTCGACAAGGGCTTCCCTGCGTCTCAGGCGGAGCCCGCCCCGGCGGCGAAGTCGCTGAGGGCGATCCGGTTCGGTAGGCCGGTCTTGGTGATCAGACTGGAGACGTGACGCTCCACCGTCCTGGGTGACAGGTGCAGCCGCTCGGCGATCTCCCGGTTGCTCAACCGGCCGGTCAGCAGGCGCAACACCTCGAACTCACGGACGGTGACTCCGGCCGACCGCAACGCCGACGGGATCTCGCCGGTACCCTGACGCCGCTGGCCGACCCGGGCGCCCGCCTGGCGCAGCAACGCCCGGCAGGCCCCCGCCACCGGGGCGATCTCGGCCCGGTGGAAGTAGTCCTCGGCGGTACGCAGCCACTCCACCGGGGTCCCCCACCCGTCGGCGAGCGCCGCCTCGGCGACCAGCCGCAGGGCCAGGTGGCGGCCCATGGCGTACCGGGCGCCGACCTGGAGCGCCTCGGCCACCGTCTCGGTCGCCGCCTCGTCGCGTCCGGCCCGGCCCAGCAGGACCGCCCGGGCGAAGAGCGCGAACTGCCTGTCCCACCGCAGTCGGCTGGCCGGGTCGGTGGTGAGCTTGTCGTACGTCGCCCAGTCGAGGTCGTCGACGACGGCCCTGAGCAGCATGTCCAGGCCGAGTCGTCCGCCCAGGTGGAACACGGTGGGGTTGGTCTCCTCGGCCCGTACGGCCACCGCCGACTCGGTCAGCGCGGTGGGTCGGTCCTCCTCCAGCAGGGCGCAGAAGGTGCCGGCGAGCCCGTGGACCCGTTGCGCGTGCAGGCTCTCGTCGCCCTCCCAGCGGCGGAACTCGGCGAGCGACGACTCCATCTCGGCCCGGCGGCCCTGGTGCGCGGCGAGGACCGCCCCGAGCAGCAGGACGTACTGGGTGGTCTCGATCAGCTTGAGCCGGGTGGTGGCGGTCAGCACCTGGTCTATCAGGTCCCGGGCGGTCGGATAGTCACCCCGCATGATCAGGTGCAGGGCGATGCTGGCCTCGGCGTGCTGGCGGGCGGTGACCGCGCCGGTGCGTCGGGCCCGTTCCCGGGCCTCCTCCAGCCGGTCGAGGGTGCCGTCGCGCAGGGCGTCGTCGTTGCCCAGTCGGATCAGGGCGTGGATCTCCCAGATCGGCAGGTCGTGGTCGGCCGCGATGGACCGGGCCCGTTCCAGGCACCGGGTCGCCTCGGCCGGGTCGCGGTGCCGGACGAGGGCGCCGAGCAGTTGCCAGGCCTGACAGGCCACCACCGGCAGGGGGACCGCCGCGCCGACGGTGGCCGCCCGTCGGGCCAGCGCCTCGGCGACCTCCATCCGGTCCTGGCCGGGGGTGTCCAGTGCCAGGTGGGCGGCGACGACGTCGATCGGTGCGGTGTCCTCGGCGGCGGCGTCCGGGCCGAGCAGCTCTCTGGCGATCTCGACCTGGGCCAGGGCGTCGGGCAGGTGACCGGCGACCACAGCGGTCCAGGCCAGCCTGGTGTGCAGGGTCGAACGGCGGCGCGGGTCGAGCCGGGCCACCTGGTCGGGGCTGTTGACCAGCTCCAGGGCCCGCTTGACCTGGCCGGTCTCGCCGAGGGCCTGCAACAGGCTCTCCAGGGTGTCCGCCCGGGTCTGCGGCGCGTCGTCGGCCTGCAGGGTCCACGCCTGGTCGAGCAGGGTGAGCGCGGAGGTGGGGGCGCCCTGGGCGAGGGCCCGCCGGCCCGCCTCGGCGAAGAGCCGGCCGGCCTCCCGGGTGTGTCCGGCGTCGAGGTGCAGGGTCGCGGCGATCTGACACCACTCCCCGGGCAGGTCGGGGTGGACCTTCATGACGGCCTCGGCGACCGTCCGGGCCAACTCCACCCGACTGTCCGGTTCGACGAGGGCGAGCAGCGACTCCCGGGTGATCCGGTGCCGGAAGGCGTACCAGTCGCTGAGCTGGTCGTCCGGGGCGACCAGCTGCGACACCAGGTCGTTGTGCAGGTGGTTGAGCAGGTCCCGTTCGGTCAACCCGGTCGCCGTCTGCACCACCGCCACCGCGAACCGTTGTCCGATCAGGGCACCGACGCTGAGCAGTTCCCGGGCCTGTGGGCTGAGCCGCTCGATCCGGTGGGCCATGCTCCGGGTGAAGGCCGCCGGCAGGGTGGCCGGTGGTCGGGGGGCCAGCCGCCACCCCGCCCCGTCGGGCAGGAGCAGCCCCTCCTCCACCATGGCCGCCACGATCTCCTCGATCAGGAACGGGTTGCCGCCGCTGCTGCCCCACACCAGGTCGGTGGCGGCGGTGGGCACCTCGTCGCCGGGCACGCCCAGGCACGCCCCGGTCATGGTGCGCAGTTCCTGCGGGCCGAGCCGGTCCAACTCGACGAGAGTGCACTGTCCGCGCCGCGCCGCCGCCTCGACCACCTGGAGGGCCGGGGTGTCGTCGGCCCGGATGGCACCGACGAGCAGGGTCGGCTGCCCGGCGAGGTTGTCGATCAGGTATTCGACCACCATCAGGGTCTCGGCGTCGGCGTCCTGGAGGTCGTCGAGGACCATCAGGCATCCCCGGCCCTGTCCGGCCAGGCTGGTCAGGCGCAGGACGGCCTCGGCGAGGATCACCACCGAGCCGCTCTCCTGACCCGCGAGGGGCGGACCCCAGTCGGGTACGAGTCGGCCGAGCACCGGACCGTACGGGCCGAGGGCGGCGACGTCCACAGTGGTGGATCGCAGGAGGGAGAGGACGGCCTCGGTCAGCGGTCGCAGCGGCACAGCGGTGCCGAGGGCGCTGCCCCGCCCGCGCAGGAGGGTCATCTCGGCGGTGTAGCCGAACTCGATCGCCGCCCCGGCCAGCCGGGACTTGCCGATGCCCGGTTCGCCGACGAGGAAGACGGCGCCGCCGTGCCCGGACCGGGCCGCGTCGATGCGCTCCCGTAGGGTGCCCAGCTCCACGTCTCGCCCCACGATGATCCGGGATCGGCTGTGCACGTGAGAAACGATAGCGATGCAATTCCCGCAAGACCAGGGTTCGCCGGTGACGGTCCCCATCGATGGGATTTGAGGACCGTCACCGGCCGCCGGCAGTGGTGGTCCCGACCGCTGCCGACGGATTCCCGACCTGCCCGGTGACGCCCGGACGGCCGGGAACGTCACATGGGGACGGTCGGGCAGCAGGTCGTCAGCGGGGAGGCGACGGCGTCCCCGGCGTCCCCGGCGACCAGTCGTCCGACCAGCAGACCGACCGGGACCACCAGACCGGCGAGCGCCGCCGTCCGCAGCCCGAAGGCCAGCAACGAGCTGGTCTGCGACTCGCCGACCGCCTCGACGTCGACGGACACCTCGTCGTGCGGAGTCGCCTCGTGGTGGGTCTCGTCGTGCGGGAGCCGAGCGTCCATGTGTGACATTCGCCTTCTCCTTCTAATCCATCGGGGTGGTGGTGCCGGGGGGCGGCGGCCGACCGGGTTCGATCGGCCGCGAAGTCGGTTCGAGCAGCAGGGCCGACGGCACCTGCTCGGCCAGGCCACTGCGGAGCAGGCCGTAGCCGATGCCGGCCAGGCCGGTGAGCAGCCCGGGGGTGGGCACCCCGCCGGGTGTGCCGCAGACCCGGCCAGGCCACCCGAGGGCGTCCAGGACGAGGGCGGCCCGGCGGCGACGGGCCCGACCCGCCGCCGCCCCTGCGGGGCCGGCGGTCAGGACGGTCAGCGCCTCCACGACCCCCGACTCGCCGTGGCACAGGCTGAGGTCGTCGGTGAAGGGCCGCTCGGCGAGCCGCCGGACGAGGCCGTCCAGGTCGGTGGGGTGCCCCCCGCCGGACACGTCCGGTGTCGTCGAGGCGGGGTCGAGGGTCGACGTGGCCACCGCGAGGGCGAGGCCGGCCGCTCCGCCGCACCACCCCGAGGAGGCGGGTGCGGTCCCGGCCGCCCGGGTCAGGGCGGCCCGGGCGGCTGCGGCGTGCCGGTCGGTCCCGGCCCCCGAGGCGACGTACCGGTGCAGCGCGAAGGCGACGCCCGCCGCGCCGTCGGCGAAACCCGTGGCGGCCGGTGCCCCGGTGTCGGTGACCGTCCGGTCGGCCAGCTGGTCGGCGCAGGCCCGGGCGACCGATCCGGCCCGGTCCAGCCCCAGCTCGGCGTCGACCGAGGTCATGGCGGCCAGGCAGCCGGCCCGACCGGTCGCCCAGTCCACCCCGTCGTCGACCGGGGTGACGACGGTGGCGGCCAGCTCGACAGCGGTCCCCGTCCACTCGCGCAGCTGCCCGTCGTCGAGCAGCGTCGACAGTCGGGCCAGGCCGTACGCCACCCCGCCGAGGCCGTGCAGGGCGCCGCAGCCGACCGCCCTGACCAGCTCCGGCCGCTGCGCCAGCAGGTCCAACAGCGGGCCGGTGGCACCGGCCGCCCGCCGGGCCACCTCCGCGTAGCGGGGGACCCCGCTGACCCGGGCGAGTTCACCGAGGAACAGGGCCACCCCGAGGTACCCGTTGGCCAGGCCCGCCCCCATGGGCAGCAGCAGCCACTGCCTGTCGTCGACGAGCTCCAGGCCGAGCCAGTTCACCCGGCCCCGACCGGGTACGCCCCGGGCGACGAGCTGGTCGGCGACGGCGCAGGCCGCAGCGAGGAGTCGTGACGGCGGAGCCGCCGTGCCGGGTGGCGGTCCCGAGGAGACGACGGCGTCGTGGTGCCCCCCGACCGGCCGACGGGTGGCCAGGCAGGCGGAGATCACCCACTCCTGGTCCTGCCGGTCCGACTCCCCGAACCCGGCGATCCGGTCCAGCGACTCGTCCACCCCCCGACGCCGCAGCCGCAGGCCGGTCCGCTCCCCGTCCTGGCCGGTCAACCACAGCCCGCCGACCGAGGCGGTGAAGTACGGGACGTCGCCCCGCCACAGCGCGGTGACCTCGTGCCGGGCGAACACCGGGTCACCGTGGCCGCCCGTACGGCCCCACAGCACCCCGTACGCCCGGTCGGTGTCCAGGCCGTCCCGGAGCAGGTCCGGGTGGGTGGCCTCGTCCAGCAGGGTCCGGTACGACCAGGTGGGCCTGACGACGAGCCGGACGGTCGCCGACGCCGACTCCTCGACGAGCCTGCCGAACGTGTCCCGGTCGGCCTCGACCGCGGCGTAGCCGAGCCGGAACCCGTGCAGGAAGTCCGCCTCGTGCTCCTCCGGACGGATCACCCGGTCGCCGACGCGGGGCTGGTTGAGCGCGCCGTCGAAGGTGCCCGCCCGACGGACCAGGCGCATCCGGTCGGTGCCGGGGTCGGCCCACTCCACCCGGCTGGTGGGACTCTGCCGCCCCCGGTCCCCGCCGACCCCGGACAGATCCATGATCCCCTGGTCGCCGACCACGATCATCGGCAGCAGGGCGGTCCGGTACACCGAGGCGGCCAGCAGGTCGGCGGCCGGGTCGCCGCTGTCGACCGGGTCCCCCCACCCGGGGTGGAACAGGGTCTCCGCGTCGACGAGCACCGGGTCCTCGCCACTGGCGATCAGGTTCTCGTAGTGCAGGTCGGTGGTGTTCAGGGCGTGGGCGAGCGCGAGCAGGAGGCCCTGACGTCGGTAGAACCGTCCGGCGGCGTCGGAGTCGGCGAGCGGGGCCGCCGACACGTACTCGGTCCAGCCGTAGCCGGTGCGGGGCAGGCAGTCGGCGGTCCGCAGGCCGACGGCGGGCACCGCCGCGTTCAACCAGTCGACGAAGACCCGCAACCGGACGTCGGGGGTCAGGTCGCGGGGCTTGTAGACCAATCGGCGGCCGTCGGCGAACCGGACGACGGAGGTGCTGCGCCCACCCCGGTGCGAGTCGCCCCGGCGGTCCTCGACGGCGACCAGCGGACCCGGGTCGACGCCGCCGAGCAGCGTCCCGACCAGGTCGGGACGATCGGCGGCGTACCGGGTCACCAGCTCCCGCAGGGCGTCGGCGGCCTGCATCGCCGCCTGCCCCCACCACCGGGCCAGCACCGGGTACCGGGTGACCAGGTCGGCCAGGCCGGTCGGGGTGCACGAGCGGCGGACGAAGTCGCCGAACCGGGCCCGGCCGTCGTCGCCGACGAGGAGCCCGGCGGCCCGCTGCCGGTGCAGTTCGGCGACGAGGATACGGGCGCTCACACCGGCCAGTCGGCGACCCAGCCGGTCGGCGAGGGTCTCGGTCAGCGTGGCCGTGTCGACGGCGTCACCGCCGGGGGCACCGGCCCGGAGCCTCGCTGTCGCCTGGTCGAGGAGGGGACGCAGCGGCAGGGCGAAGGCGGCCCGCCAGTCCGCCGGGACGTCGGCGTCGGGGTGCAGCGGTTCGGCGGCGCGGACCGCGGACTCCACCACGTCCACCCAGTCCGGTCGGCGGACCCGGGCGGCGAGGGTCGACCTCGGCTCGGCCAGGATCGCCACCAACCGGTCCTCGTCGAGACCCAACTCGCGCAGACGCGGGGCGAGCCGGGGACCGTGGTCGGTCCGCCACCTCCCCAGCCGCTGCCGGGCGACGGCGAGCCGGTCTGCGTCGACGTCCGGGGCACCCCACTGACCGGTCTGCGGGTCGACCCGCTCGTGCAACGCGAGGGCCCCCGCCCACCAGTCGGCCGCCGGCAGCTGCGGCCCGTACGGGGCGCGGCTGCGGGTGGTGTCGGCGGTGGTGGGGCTCACCGGAACGAGGGTGCCAACGACGGCCCTCGAACTCATGCGTAGGAACCACCCAAATTCTGTCCGTCGCCGCTGCTCGCCGGGGCTTCCGGGACCAACCGCAGGTCAGGGCAGGTGCGACAGACCGTGCCGGAACCCCGGCCGTACGCATCGGTCGTAATCGCTCATCATTGCCCCGGCCGCACCGGCCGCTACGCAGAAATTACGTACCCCGTACACATGCGTCGGCGGCTGATGTTGGTGAGTCTCCGACAGTCGGATGAACCGACCCGATCGGAGCGACAGTGGAGTTTCGCGTACTGGGGCCGGTGAGCGCCTGGCAGGACGACGGCGAGGTCCCGTTGGACGGCGCCAAGCAACGGACGGTGCTGGCGGCGCTGCTGTTGGCCCGGGGGCGGACGGTGCCCGACACCCGCCTGTGTGAGCTGCTGTGGGGCGAGAGACCGCCGGCGACGTTCGCCGCCCAGCTCTACAACTACGTCTCCCGCCTCCGCAAGTACCTCGGTGACGGGGTGGAGATCGTCAGACAGTGGTCCGGCTACCTGATCCGGATCGGGGCGGGCCGGTTGGACCTCGACGAGTTCGAACGGTTGGCGGGTCTCGGCCGTCGGGCGTTGCGCACCGGGGAGCACCGGGAGGCGGCCCGACTGCTGCACGCCGCCCTGGCGCTGTGGCGGGGGACCACCCTGGCCAACGTGACCGACCAGCTCGTCGAGGCCGAGGCGCACCGGATGACGGAGCTGCGGATGGCGGTGCTGGAGCACCGCATCGACGCCGACCTGCTGCTGGGTCGGCAGGTCGAGCTGGTGCTGGAGCTGACCGACCTGGTGACCACCTATCCGCTGCACGAGCGGGTACGCAGTCAGCTGATGACCGCGCTGGCCCGCTGCGACCGGCAGGCCGACGCGTTGGCCGTCTACCACGAGGGGCGGCGGGTCCTCGCCGAGGAACTGGGGGTGGACCCGGGGCCGGCGTTGGTCGAGGCGTACCAGGCGGTGCTGGCCGGGACCCCGGTGCCCGCCGTCGAGGCCCCGGAGGTCACCGACCGGGGTCGGCGTCCGGTGCATCCGGCGATGCTCCCGCCGGCCGCCGACGACTTCTGCGGCCGGGCCGAGGAGTTGCGGCGGCTGACCGGGCTGCTGGCGGGCCCGGCGTCGGCCGCGCCGCCGACGGCGTTGCTCACCGGGATGGCCGGGATCGGAAAGACCGCCCTGGCGCTGCGGGCCGCGCACCTGTGCCGCCCGGACTTCCCCGACGGACAGCTCTACGCCGACCTGGGCGGCACCCGGGGCAACGCCCCCGACCCCCACGACGTGCTCGGCTGGTTCCTGCGCAGCCTGGGCAACTCCGAGGCGCAGATCCCGACCCGACTCGACGAGCGGGAGCGCCTCTACCGCAGCCAGTTGGCCGGCCGCCGGGTCCTGGTGCTGCTCGACAACGCCGCCGACGACGCCCAGGTCCGTCCGCTGCTGCCGGGTGACCCGTCCTGTCGGGTGCTGCTGACCTGCCGGGGGCGCCTGTCGGAGCTGCCCGGGGTCACCCGGATGGAGGTGGGGATCCTCGGCCCGGTGCAGGCCCTGGCCCTGTTCGCGGCGATCGTCGGTCCGCAGCGGGTCTCCGCCGAGCCCGCCGCCGCCCGGCGGATCGTGCAGATGTGCGGGCGACTGTCGATCGGGATCCGGGTCGCCGCGGCCCGGCTCATCGCCCGTCCGCACTGGTCTCTGGGGTACCTCGCCCAGCGGCTCGCCCACGAGAGGTTCCGCCTCGACGAGCTGCGGCTGGGCACCCTGGACGTCCGGGCCCGGATCGAGGGCAGCTACCAGGCGCTCGGCGAGGACAGCCAGGTCGCGCTGCGTCGCCTGGCCCTGCTCCGGACGGCCGAGCACCCGATCGGGGCCACCGCCCGGGTGCTGGGGGTGTCCCGCCGGGTCGGCGAGGAGGTGGCCGAGACGCTCGTGGACGCCCGCCTGCTGGAGGTCGCCGGGTCCGACGGGGGACGGCGGCAGCGGCACCGGTTCCACAACCTGGTCCGGGTCTTCGCCCGGGAGAAGGCCGACCGGGCCGACCGGCGGATCATGGCCGGTGGGCGGGAGGGTGGCGCGCGGCCCGCCGTCGGGGTGCGGCATAGAGAAGATATAGCCGCCCTCGGGACGGTCGGGTGGTGACCACCGTCATCCCGCCCGAGTGCGCGACCACCGCGCGGATCGAACTGACCGCCGCCACCCCCGACGAGATCGTCGCCCGGGTACGCCCCGACCGTGACGACCCGGCGTTCGCCGGACACTACCCGGGTTTCCCGCTGCTGCCCGGGGTGTACCTCTTCGACTACGTGCACCGCACCGTGCTGGCCGCCGACCCGGAGCTGGTCCTGACCGAGCTGGTGTCGTGCCGGTTCCTGCGCACCGTCGACCTGGACGACGAGCTGACCGTCACCGTCCAGGGCACCGGGAGCCGCCGCAGCGGGACCGTCACCGTCGACGGCGTCCCGGTCGCCGAGGTGGTGCTGCACTACCAGGACGGCGAGGAGTGACAGTGGAGATCGACGAGATCCGCCGGATCATCCCGCACCGCCCACCCCTGCTGCTCGTCGACCGGGTCCACGAACTGGTGCCCCGCCGTCGGCTGGTGGGGAGCCTGACGGTGACCGGTGACCGCCTGCTGCCCGCCGCGCTGCTGTTGGAGTCGTGGGGGCAGGCCGCGCTGGTGCTGATCCGACACGACCGGCCGATGCCGGACGTCCTCACCGACGGGGTGCCGGTGGCCGGTGTCTTCGAGCAGATCCGGTTCGGCCGCCCGGTGCACCCCGGCGAGACCGTCGAACACCGGGTGGAGCTGATCCGGCTCATCGCCGACACGGCGTTCGTCCGGGGCGAGAGCGTCGTCGGGTCCGAGGTGGTCCTGCGGGTCGGTCGCCTGGTCGGCGCGATGCGCCCGGCCACCTCGCTGCGTCCCACCGCCCGGGTGCGGGCGACCGAACCGAAGGAGTCGACATGAGTGCAGTCCGGCGGCCGGTGGCCCTGGTCAGCGGCGGATCCCGGGGTATCGGGCGGGCGGTGGTCAGACAGCTCGCCGAGGACGGGTACGACGTCGCCTTCTGTTTCCAGAGCAGCGAGGAGGCGGCGGAGAAGAGCGCCGCGGCGGCGGGGGAGGCCGGTGCCCGGGTCCTGGCCCGCCGGGTGGACGTGGCCGACCCGGCCCGGGTACGCGACTTCGTCACCGAGGTCGAGCGGGACCTGGGGGAGGTGGACGCGGTGGTGACCGTCGCCGGGATCATCAGGGACCGGCCGGTGGCGATGATGGCCGACGAGGACTGGACCCGCGTGCTCGACGTCAACCTCGGCGGGGTCTACCACGTGTGCCGGGCGACGATCCGCCGGATGATGCGCCGCCGTCGGGGTGCGATCGTGACGGTCTCCTCGGTCGCCGGGATCACCGGAAGCCCGGGACAGACCAACTACTCGGCGTCCAAGGCCGGCATCATCGGCTTCACGAAGGCCCTCGCCAAGGAGGTCGGCCCGTACGGGATCCGGGTCAACTCGGTGGCACCGGGGTTCGTCGAGACCGACATGTTGTCCGGCCTGCCCGCCGGGCTGACCGAGGGCATCGGGCAGCGCGCCGCCCTCGGTCGGATCGGCCAGGTGGAGGAGATCTCCCCGGTGGTGACGTTCCTGCTGTCGGAGCGGGCCTCCTACCTGACCGGCCAGGTGGTCACTGTGGACGGGGGTCTGACCTTCTGACCCGCTGCGCGGCGAGCCGGGCCCGCATCGCGTCGGTACGGGCCCGGTCCGCCTCCCGTCGGGCCCGGCGGGCGGTCAGCCGGGGATAGGCCGACCCGAGCAGCCGCGACAGCAGGTCGACCCGGCGGGCGTCCGCCCCGACGAGGATCTTCGGCCGGTTGGCCAGGACACCGCGCAGGATGGTCCGGGCGGCCTGTTCGGGGCTGGTCCGCGCCTCCTCGGCGAACCGTTCCCGCAGTCCCTGGTAGCCGAGTCCCCGACCGACGCGGGCGTGCCGGAGGATGCCGGTGCGGACCTGGCCCGGGTACACGCAGCTGACCCCGACCGGCAGCCGACCGACCCGCATCTCCTGCAACACCGACTCGGTGAAGCCGCGTACCGCGAACTTCGCCGCGTTGTACGCGCTCTGCGCCGGGGCGGGCACCATCCCGTACATGCTGGAGACGTTGACCAGGTGACCCCCGGAGGCGACGAGCATCGGCAGGAACGCCCGGGTGCCGTGGACCACCCCCCAGAAGTCGACGTCCATCACCCACCGGATGTCCTCCCAGGTGGCCTCGGTGATGGAGGCGAGCAGGGTCACCCCGGCGTTGTTGACGACCAGGTCCGCGCCGCCGAAGTCCTGGCGGACCTGGCGGGCGTGCGCCAGCACCGCCGACCGGTCGGCGACGTCCAGGTGGTACGTCCGGACCTCGGCGCCCCGCTCGACGCAGGCCGCCGCGGTGCCGGTCAGGCCCTCGGTCGAGAAGTCGGAGAGCGCCAGCCGGGCACCCCGGGTGGCCAGTTCGACGGCGAGCGCCCGGCCGATGCCCGATCCCGCGCCGGTGACCACCGCGACCCTGCCTCGGAAATCCCTCATGCCTGCTCCCTCGTCGGTGCGCGGTGGACGTCGGGGGAGCACCCGACCCGGCACACCCCACCGGGCACGCTCACCGGACGGGCTATCTCTTTTCCATAGGGCGGCGATGTAGAGAAGTTATGAGAGCTGCTCCCGACACTGCCTCCGGGCGGTGCCAGCAGGCTGCCGACCCGCGGTGTGGGGAGGAGCGATGCCACAGATGACTGGCGCGGCGATAACCGGACTCGGTGCGTACCGCCCGAGTCGACTGATCACCAACGAGGACATAGCCGCCGAGACCGGGGTGACGCCGGAGTGGATCGAGGAGCGGACCGGGATCCGGTCCCGCTACCGGTCGGGGCCGGACGAGACGGTCACCATGATGGCCGCCGAGGCCGGCGCGAAGGCGCTCGCCATGGCCACCGTCGACCCCGCCGAGGTGGACCTGGTCATCCTCGCCTCGGCGACGAAGAAGGACCGGATCCCGGGCGGGGCGCCCGAGGTGGCGAGCCGGATCGGCATCCCCGCCACCGGGGCCTTCGACCTGAACGCCGCCTGCGCCGGGTTCGCGTACTCGATAGGCATCGCCGCCAACGAGATCCGGATGGGTGGTGCCCGTCACGTCCTGGTCGTCGGCGCGGAGGAGCTGAGCCGCTTCATCGACCCGAAGGACCCGGCGACGTACGTCATCTTCGGCGACGGCGCGGGCGCGGCGGTGGTCTCCCCGTCGGAGCAGGACGGCATCGGCCCGACGGTGTGGGGCAGCGACGGGACGCGAGCGGGCATCCTCGGCACCAAGTGGGACGCCGACGGACGTGAGTTCGCCAAGATGGACGGCCCGCTCGTCTACCGGTGGTCGACGAAGAACGTGCCGAGGGTGGCCCGGAAGGTGTGCGCCCTGTCCGACGTCGAGCTGTCCGACATCGACTGGTTCGTGCCGCACCAGGCGAACCTGCGCATCGTCGACCAACTGGCCGAACTGCTCGGCATCCCCGACGACAAGGTCGCCCGCGACATCGTCGACACCGGTAACACCTCTGCCGCCTCCGTACCGCTGGCCCTGAGCCGGCTGTACGAGAGCGGCCGGACCTCCCCGGGTGACCGGGTGCTGCTGCTCGGCTTCGGGGCGGGACTCGCCTACGCCGGCCAGCTCATCCGGATGCCCTGACCCCCACAGTGCCAGCCCAACCGGAAAGGACCACCAGCATGACCGTGACCATCGACCAGGTCGGCCCGGACGTCGCCGCCCTGACCCGCAAGCTGATGACCGACGACGTCGACCGGGACATCAACCCCGGCGACACCTTCGTCGAGCTGGGCCTGGACAGCCTCAAGCTGGTCGACCTGCTGGCCGCGGCGGAGTCGCACTTCGACATCGAGGTCCCCGACGAGGAGGTCGGGAACTTCACCACCGTCCAGGACCTCGTCGACTTCGTCGTGGCCAACCGGCCGACGGTGTGACCGCCGACGCCCGGGAGCTGTCGGTCGGGCAGCGGGCCCTGTGGCTGGTGTACCGGATCGCTCCGGAGAACCCCGGCAGCAACGTGGTGCACGGGCTGTACCTCACACCCGGCCTCGACCTCGACACGCTGCGCCGGGCGGTGCCGTTGGTCCGTCAGCGGCACGACGTGCTCCGGTCCCGCTTCGTCCAGACCGAGGCGGGACCGGTCCGGGTGGTCGACCCCGACCTGCCCTGCGAGGTGGCCGTCGAGGACGTCGACCACCTCGACGACGACGGCCTGCTCACCCGGTGCCGGGAGGTCGGTGACCAGCCGATGCGGCTGGCCGAGGAGGGGCCGCTGCGGGTGGTGCTGCTGCGCCGGCGGACCGACTGCGTCCTGGTGGTGGTCGTCCACCACATCGCCACCGACTTCCACTCCCAGCGGATCATCTGGCATGACCTGACCGAGGCGTACGGTGCCCTGCACGACGGGCGGCCGATCGACCTGCCCCCGCTCACCGGCAGCTACGACGACTTCGTGGCCCGGGAACGGTCGGCGTTGACCGGGCCGCGCGCCGAACGGTTGAGCGCCTACTGGGAGCAGGTGTGCGCCGGTGCCACGGCGGCGACCCTGCCCACCGACCGGCCCCGCCCGCCGGTGCGTTCCTTCCGGGGGGCGGCGTTCGGTCGGGACCTCGACGGTGACCTGGCCGGGCTGCTTCGGGACGCGGCAGCCGCCGCCGGGGTCACCCCGTACAGCGTGGTGCTGGCGGCGTTCACCGCGACGCTGTACCGCTACACCGGGCTGACCGAGTTCACTGTCGGCTGCCCGGCCTCGCTGCGGCGCGGCCAGGCCCTCCGGAAGGTGGTCGGTCTGCTGGTGAACACGATCGCGTTGCGCGCGTCGTGGGATCCGGAGACCACCTTCGCCGAGGCGGTCGCGGGGGCGAGTCGGCAACTGGCCGGTGGCCTGGCCCACGCCGCGTACCCGTTCGCACTGGTCCGGTCGGATCGGCGGGACCGGGACCCGGTGGTCCGGGCCACCGTCAGCCTGCTGGTGCACCAGCACGACGACGACTACACCGATGACCGGCACGGTTTCACCGGGCATCGGATCCGGTTGCTGGACATCGCCTACGACGAGGGACAGTTCGACCTCTCGGTCACCCTCACCCAGTACCAGGACGGGCGGGTCCAGGCCGAGTTCGGCTACGACACCGACCTGTTCGACGAGGAGACGGTGCAGCGGTTCGCCGGGCACTTCCTCCGGATGCTGCGGCTGGCGTGCGCCGCCCCCGACACCGTGGTGTCCCGCGCCGCGATGGTCGACGAGGCGGAACTCCGCGACCTGTTGACGCTCGGCACGTAGCGACGGCCGGCCCGGCGCACCCGGTGTCGTCGGGTCGGCCACCCGTCCATATCGGCCCCACCCGCCGGTATGGCGGCGATATAGCCCCGGCCGCCAGCCTCGACGGTGTCGGTCACATCGAAGGTGGAGGGAGGTACGCAGGTGCGCGAGGGCATCCTCTCGGCGGTCGGGAACACCCCACTGGTCCAACTGGTCCGACTGTTTCCGCAGTTCCCCTCCCAGGTCTTCGTCAAGCTCGAACGGTTCAACCCCGGCGGCAGCATCAAGGACCGGACCGCACTGACGATGCTCCGGGACCGGGTCCGCTCCGGTGAGCTGGTCCCCGGACGGTCGGTGGTGATCGAGTCCAGCTCCGGCAATCTCGCCATCGGCCTGGCCCAGGTCTGCGCCTACTACGGGATCCGGTTCGTCTGCGTGGTCGACCCCCGCACCACCCGGCAGAACCTGGCCATCCTCACCGCGTACCGGGCCGAGATCGAGGTGGTCGAGCACCCCGACCCGGCCACCGGCGAGTACCTTCCGGCCCGGCTGAGCCGGGTACGGGAGCTGTGCGAGCGCATCCCGTACGCCTACCGTCCCGACCAGTACGCCAACCCGCTCAACGCCGCCGCCCAGCGCGAGACGATGGCGGAGATCGTGTCCGCCCTGGACGGTCGGATCGACTACCTGTTCTGCTCCACCGGCACCTGTGGCACCCTGGTCGGCTGCGCCGGATACCTGCGCGACGCCGGACTGTCCACCCGGGTGGTGGCGGTCGACGCGGTCGGCAGCGCCATCTTCGGCGGTGTTCCGGCGCCCCGGCTGATCCCCGGTCACGGGGCGTCGGTCGTGCCGCCGCTGGCCGCCGGTGCGAGCCCCGACGAGGTCGTCCACGTCTCCGACCTCGACTGCGTGGTCGGCTGTCGGCTGCTGCTGACCCGGGAGGCGATCCTGGCCGGCGGTTCGTCCGGGGCCACCGTCGCCGCCCTGCGTCGGCTGATCGCCGACATCCCGGCGGGTGCCACGTCGGTGCTGATCCTGCCCGACAACGGGGACCGCTACCTCGACACCGTCTACTCCGACGACTGGGTCACCCGGCACTTCGGGGAGATCACCCACCTGTGGAAGGACGAGCGGAGCTGACCCGTTCGACTTCCTCCCCTGTCGGTGACGACAGGGGTGTCCACGAAAGGAATCCGATGACCGACGACCGCAGCTACCGGGTGGTGCTCAACGACGAGGAGCAGTACTCGGTCTGGTGGACCGACCGTGACCTGCCCGCCGGGTGGCGGGCCGAGGGGACCGAGGGCACCCGTGACGAGTGCCTGGCCCACATCGACGAGATCTGGACCGACATGCGTCCGCTGAGCCTGCGTCGGCGGATGGACACCCAGACCGCCGCCTGACCGGGTCCCGCGTCCCCGGCCGGGGTCCCCCCGGCTGCTGGTCCACCCGCCGTCGTCCGGCCGGGCCGTGTCCCGGTCCGGACCCGGCCCGCCCCTGCCCGTCCGCGTCCGCTCCAGGAGCCTCGATGAGCATCGTTTCCCCTGCGGCACCCGCCGCCGCAGCCTCCGCCCGGGCCACGGCGACCCTGTCCGAGCTCGTCGCCCGGCAGGCCGCACTGACGCCGACGGCGACCGCCGTGCAGGACGCGGTCGGGGGCACCCTCGACTACGCCGCCCTGGACGCCGCCGCGAACCGGTTCGGCGGGTACCTGGCGGGGTTCGGGGTGGGACCGGAGTCCCTTGTCGCCGTCGACCTGGACCGGGGGATCGACCTGGTCGTGGCGTTGTTGGGCGTCTGGCGGGCCGGGGCGGCGTACCTGCCGTTGGACCCCACCCATCCGGCGGATCGGCGGCGGTGGATCCTCACCGACAGCGGGGCGTCGGTGCTGGTCACCGGTGCCGGTCGGGCAGGCGGGGAGGCCCCCGACCGGTGCCGGGTCATCAGGCTGGACCCCGACGGGCGGGACCGGATCGCCGCCCTGCCCGCCGTCGCCCCGGTCCCGGCCCCCGACCCGGACGGCACCGCGTACGCCGTCTACACCTCCGGCTCCACCGGCCGCCCCAAGGGGGTGCTGGTCACCCATGCGGGCATCGCCAACCGGGTCACCTGGACGGTGCGGGAACACCGGATCGGCCCGGGGGACCGGGTCCTGCAGAAGACGTCGTTGAGCTTCGACGCGGCGGGGTGGGAGTTCTTCGCCCCGCTGGTCGGCGGCGCGACGGTGGTCCTGGCCCCGGACGGCGCGCACCGGGACCCGGCGGCCCTGGTCGCCGCCGTCGCCACCGGTGGGATCACCGTCCTCCAGGGGGTGCCCTCGGTGCTGGGGCTGCTGGTGGAGGAGCCGGGATGGGCCGACTGCGGGTCGCTGCGGCTGGTCTTCTCCGCCGGGGAACCGCTCCACGCCGAGCTCTGCCGACGACTGGCGACCACCCCGCAGGTCCGGATCTGGAACACCTACGGCCCGACCGAGTGCGCCATCGACGTCACCGCCCACCCCGTCGACCCGACGCAGACCACCGGGCCGATCCCGATCGGACGACCGCTGCCCGACGTCCGGGTCCAGGTCCTCGACGCCGACCGCCGGCCCGTCCCCGTCGGTGTGGTCGGCGAGCTGTACCTGGGCGGGGTCAACCTGGGTCGGGGCTACCTCGGTCGCCCGGACCTGACCGCCGACCGGTTCGTCCCCGACGAGTACGGCCCGCCGGGCAGTCGCCTCTACCGCACCGGTGACCAGGTCCGGTGGCGTGCCGACCGGACCCTGGAGTTCGTCGGCCGGGTCGACCACCAACTGAAGGTCAACGGCGTACGCGTCGAACCGGCCGAGGTGGAGGCAGCCCTCGCCACCCACCCGGACGTCCGGGCGGCGGTGGTGGTCGGGCGGACCGGCCCCGACGGGCGTACCCGGCTCGTCGGCTACCTGGCCACCCGTCGGCTGGTGACCGCCGCCGCGCTGCGGGCCCACCTCACCGGACGGCTCCCCGAGGCGCTGATCCCCGGCGTGTTCCAGCCTGTCGACGAGTTCCCCCGCACCGTCAGCGGGAAGATCGACCGCAACGCCCTGCCCGAGGTCGACGCGGCGGACCGGCCTGCGCTGCGCCCCCCGGTCACCGACAACGAACTGGTGGTGGCGGCGATCTGGCGGGACCTGCTCGACGTCGACGAGGTGGGGCTCGACGACGACTTCTACCGGCTCGGCGGTTCGTCGCTGGTGACCCTGCGGCTGGAGAGCCGGCTCGGCGCCGCCGTCGGCGGGCGGGTGGACCTGCGTGACCTGCTCACCGCGACCACCCTCGCCGCGCAGGCCCGGCTGCTGGACCGGGCGGCGGTGACCTCCGTCGGGGTGACCCCGGTGACCCCGGTGGGCCGGGACCGGCCGCTGCCGCTCTCCGCCGCCCAACACCGACTCTGGATGCTCGACCGGCTGCACCCCGCAGGCCGGGAGTGGGTCGTGCCGATCTACCTGACGGTCCCCGCCGTGACCCGCCCCGAGCACGTCCGGGCGGCGCTGCGCGACCTGGTGGCCCGACACGAACCGCTGCGCACCCGGTACCTGCTCGTCGACGGGGTCGCCCGGCAGACCGTCGCCCCGCCCGGGGAGGTCGCCCTGACGGTCCGGGACGTCACCGACGGTGGGCTGGCCGACCTGGTCGGCGAGCAGCTCGGGACGGGCTTCGACCTCGCCGTCGGACCGCTGTGCCGGGCCGCCCTGGCCACCGCCACCGGTCGGGACCACCTCCTGGTCGTCGCCGTGCACCACATCGCCTCCGACGCGGGCACCGCCCTCGTCCTCGAACGGGACCTGCGGGAACTGTGCCGGGCCCGGGCGGCCGATCAGGCCCCCGACCTGCCGGACCTGCCCGTCCAGTACGCCGACTACGCGCACTGGCAGCACCGGCAGCTCACCGACGAGGTCGTCGAACGGGAGCTGGGTTTCTGGCGGGCGGAGCTGGCCGACCTGCCCGAACTGGCCCTCCCCACCGACCGGCCCCGCCCCGCCGAACGGGACCCGAACGGGGCGATGCACGGGTTCGTCGTACCGGCCGAGGTGGCGGGGGTGCTGACGGAGCTGGGGCGCCGGTGCGGGGCGACTCCCTTCACCACCGTGCTCACCGGGTTCGCCACTCTCCTGGCCCGCTACACCGGACAGTGGGACGTCCCGGTCGGCACCCCCACCTCAGGGCACCGGCCCCCCGAGCTCGACCAGGCCGCCGGGATCTTCCTCAACCCGGTGGTGGTGCGCTGCACCCTCGACCCGGCCGCCACCGTCGCCGAAGCACTGCGGCGGGTACGCGACAGTACCGCCTCCGCCCTGGCCCACCAGGACCTGCCCTTCGACCGGGTGGTCGAGGAGCTGGTAGGGGTGCGTGACCTGTCCCGTACCCCGCTCTACCAGGCGATGCTCAACTACCAGGAGGGCGGGATCACCGGCCGGGTCGCCGACGACGCCGACGCCGTGGAGGCGCTGCGGCGGGCGTCCACGGTGGCCAAGACCGACCTGACGGTGCACCTGTGGCCCCAGCCGGACGGCTCCCTGGCCGGTGCCGTGGAGTACGCGACGGCCCTGTTCGACGAGGCCACGGCGGCCCGGTTCGCCGACCACCTCGTCCGGCTGCTGCGCGCCGCCGCCGCAGACCCCGACGCCCGCCTCGACGAACTCGACCTCCTCGGAACCGAGGAACGCCGCCGACTCCTCGACGCCGGGACCGGCCCGGAGGTCGCCCGCCCGACGACCACCGTGGTGGACCTGTTCGAGGCCCGCCGTCGGGAGACCCCGCACGCCCCCGCGCTGCGGCTCGCCCCGACGACGCCCGACCCGGCCCCGCATGCCCCGACGACGTCCGACCCGGCCCGTTCCGGGGCGGCCCCGGTGACGACGAGCTTCGCCGAACTCGACGACCGGGCCAACCGGTTCGCCCACCACCTGCGGCGTGCCGGCACCGCCCCCGGGGACACCGTCGCCGTCCTCCTGGACCGAGGGCCGGACCTGGTGGCGGCGATCCTGGGGTGCTGGAAGGCGAGCGCCGTCTGCCTGCCGCTGGACCCCTCCTACCCGGCCCAGCGGGTCGCCCACATGCTCGACACCGCCGGGGTCGGGCTGGCCGTAACCGTCGCCGGGTACGCCGACCGGTTCGCCGTACCCACGTTGCAGGTGGACACCCACCGGCTGATGCTCGGCGCCGAACCGGTCACCCCCTGCGACCGTCGGCTCGACCCGGCGGCCGGGGCGTACGTGCTGTTCACCTCCGGGTCGACGGGCCGCCCGAAGGGGGTGGTGCTCTCCCACGCCGCGGTGACGAACTTCCTGGCCTGCGCCGAGGAGACCGAGGCCCTCGGCGACCGGGGCGACCGTCCGGCAGGCGGCGGGGCGCCGCTGTTCTCCACCGTCGCCTTCGACCTGTCGATCGCCAACCTGTGGGGGCCGTTGACCGTCGGGCAGCCGGTGACGCTCCTGCCGCCCGAGTTCGACCTCGCCGACCTGGGGGCGCTGCTGCTGGCCGGCGGGCCGTACGACAGGTTCATCATGACCCCGCCCCACCTGGAACTCCTCGCCGACCAGGTCGACGCCGCGCAGGCCCACCGGCTGGCCGGTCAGCTCTGGGTGGCCGGTGGGGTGCTGCGGGGATCTGTCGCCACCCGGTGGCTGGAACTGCTCGGCCCCGGCGGGCTGATCAACTCGTACGGCCCCACCGAGACCACGGTGATCATGTCCGCGTACCCGGTGGTGGACCCGGAGACCGACGAGATCGTCTCGATCGGTCGGCCGATGGCCAACACCGTGGTCCGGATCCTCGACGAGGCGATGCGGTTGCTCCCGGTGGGGGCCGTCGGGGAGCTGTACATCGGCGGCGAATGCCTGGCCACCGGGTACGCCGGACGTCCCGACCTGACCGCCGACAGGTTCGTCCCCGACCCGTACGGGCCGCCCGGCGCCCGCCTCTACCGCAGCGGTGACCTGGGCCGGTGGCGACCCGACGGCACGATGGCCTTCGTCGGGCGCACCGACGACCAGGTGAAGGTACGCGGCTACCGGATCGAACCCGGGGAGGTCGCCGCCGTCGTCACCCAACACCCCGACGTCGGCGACTGCGTCGTCCTCGCCCACCAGGACCGGCTGGTGGCCTTCCACACCGGGGAGCCCACCGACCTGCTCGCCCACTGCGCCCGGCAGCTGCCCGGGTTCATGCTGCCCGGCCTGTTCGTGCCGGTGCCGCAGCTCCCCCTCAACGCCAACGGCAAGGTCGACCGGGCCGCGCTGCGCGCCCGGCTGGACACCGCCCTGGCCGACGGGACCGCCGACGACACCGAGTTCGTCGCCCCGGCCACCGTCGTGGAGAAGCGGATCGCCGCCGTCTGGGCCGACCTGCTGGACGCCCGGATCGCTGCCACCCACAACTTCTTCCTCCTCGGTGGGCACTCCGTGCTCGCCGCCCGGCTGATCGCCGAGCTGTCCGAGGAGTTCGACCTGGACCTACCGATCCGCCTGGTGTTCGAGCACCCCACCGTGCGCGCCCAGGCCGTCGCCGTGGAAGACCTCATCCGGGCCGAGGTCGACGCGCTCGACGCCGCCGACCTGACCCACGACCTGTCGCTGACCGAGGAGCACCGGGGATGACCAGCACCGCCAACGAGCCGAACCTGCGTGAAGAACTCGTCAAGCGTCGGCTGGCCGGACGCCGTACCGGCCGTCGGGACCGGATCACCGTCGTGGACCGGTCGGCCGAGCTGCCCCTGTCCTTCGGTCAGCAGCAGATGTGGTTCCACAACCGGATGGACCCGACCAGCGCCGAGTTCCTCGTCTCCACGGCGCTGCGGCTGCGGGGTCGGCTCGACGTCGCCGCCCTGCGCCGTGCCTGGTCGGCGCTGCTGGCCCGACACGAGATCCTGCGCACCCGGTACGCCCTGGTCGGCGCGGAACCGGTGCAGGTGATCGACCCGGCGGTCGCCGTCGACCTGCCGGTGACCGACCTGACCGACCGGCCCGCCGCCGACCGGGAGACCGCCGCCGCCGACCTGGTCGCCCGGGGCGCGTCGACCGGGTTCGACCTGGAACGGGAGCAGCCGGTCCGGGCGGGGCTGGTCCGGCTCGCCGACGACGACCACGTCCTCGCCCTGGTGCTGCACCACATCGCCTGCGACGCCCCCTCCGTCGCGGTGCTGACCGGGGAACTCGCCGAGCTGTACCGTGCCGCCTCCACCGGTACGGAGTCCCGCCTGCCGGACCCGACCGTCCAGTTCGCCGACTTCGCCGCCTGGCAGCGCACCCGCCTCGACGACGACAGGTCGGCCGCCTCGCTGGCCCACTGGCGGGACCGGCTGGCCGGGGTGACCCCGGTGGAGCTGCCCACCGACCGGACCCGACCGCTGTCGCGTGACTGGCGAGGCTCGTCGGTGCCGTTCGAGTGGAGCGCCGACCTCTCCGCCGCCCTGCACGACCTGGCCCGCCGCAGCGGCACCACCACCTTCGTGGCGGTCCTCGCCGCCTTCGGGGCGCTGCTGTCGCGCTACACCGGCCGCACCGACCTCACCATCGGCACCGTCTCCTCCCTGCGGACCCGGGCCGAGCTACGTGACCTGGTCGGGTACGGCATCGACAACCTGGTGGTCCGCGCCCGGTGGGAGGGCGACCCGTCGTTCGACACCCTCCTGGCCCGGACCCGCGCCACGGTGCTGGACGCCTTCGACCACGCCGAGGTGCCGTTCGCCCGCCTGGTCGACGAGCTGGAACCCGAGCGGGACCTCGCCCGGACCCCGCTCTACCAGGTCGCCTGCACCCTCCAGGACGAACCGCCGGTGATCGGCTGGGCCGGCGGGTTGACCGTCACCCCGATGGAACTGCCCCTGCGCACCGCCAAGACCGACCTCACCCTGCACCTGGTCCAGGACGCCGGTGGGCGGTTGCGCGGCCGGTTGGAGTACGCCACCGCCCTGTTCGACAGGGCCACCGTCGAGCGGACCGTCGGACACCTGACCCGGCTGGTCGGACACGTCACCGCCGACCCCTGCGCCCGGATCTCCGACCTGACGATCCTCGACGACGCCGAACTGGCCGAGGCCACCCGGGGTGCGGTGCGTCCCACCCCTGTCGACGGCACCCTGCACGGCCGGTTCGCCGCCACCGTCGCCGCCGCCCCGCACGCCCCGGCCCTCACCGGCGACGGCACCACCGTCGACTACGCCGGGCTGGACGCCGCCGCCAACCGACTCGCGCACCTGCTGGGACGCCACGGCGCCGCCGCGGAACGGCTCGTCGCCGTGCACCTCGACACCGGCCCCGACCTGGTCCCGACGCTGCTCGGGGTGCTCAAGTCCGGTGCCGCCTACCTTCCGCTGGACCCGACCTCGCCGCAGGACCGCCTCGACTTCATGCTCGCCGACGCGGGCGCCCGGATCGTGGTGACCAGCTCCGACAAGCGGGACCGGTTCGCCGACTTCGACGGCACCGTCGTCCTGCTCGACGACCCGGACCTGGTCGCGGAACTGGCCGCCCAGCCGGCCACCGACCCCGACGTCCCGGCCGACGTCGACAACCTCTGCTACGTCATCTACACCTCCGGCTCCACCGGCCGTCCCAAGGGCGTCGCCGTCGCCCACCGTCAGGTCCTGCGGCTGTTCGACGTCACCGCCGACGACTTCGGGTTCGGCCCGGACGACGTGTGGAGCTGCACCCACTCGTACGCCTTCGACATGTCGGTGTGGGAGATCTGGGGTGCCCTGCTGACCGGTGGTCGGCTGGTGGTGGTGCCCCGGTCGGTGGCCCGTACCCCGGAGGAACTCCTCGACCTGCTCGTCGCCGAGCGGGTGACGGTGCTCAACCAGACCCCGTCGGCGTTCCCCGGTCTGATCCGGTTCGCCGCCGACGGCGACCCCCGGGTGGACCGGCTCGCCCTGCGGGTGGTGACCTTCGGCGGGGAGAAGCTCGACTTCGTCGGGCTCGCCCCCTGGGTCGCCCGGCGCGACCTGGAGACCACCCGACTGGTCAACCTGTACGGGATCACCGAGACCACCGTGCACACCACGTACCACCCGGTCGCCGACGTGGAGGTGGGCGGTACGGCCAGCCCGGTCGGCGTACCGCTGGGTGACCTGACCGTGCACCTGCTCGACCCGTACGGCCGTCCGGTGCCGGTCGGGGTGCCCGGTGAGATCCACGTGGGCGGTCCCGGGGTCGCCCGGGGATACCTCGGCCGCCCGGGGCTGACCGCCCAGCGGTTCGTCCCCGACCCGTGGGGGCCGCCCGGGTCCCGGCTGTACCGCAGCGGTGACCTGGCCCGCCGTCGACCCGGCGGGGGAATGGAGTTCCTCGGCCGGATCGACCACCAGGTCAAGATCCGGGGCTACCGGGTGGAGTTGGGCGAGATCGAGGCGGCGCTGACCGCCCTGCCCGGGGTCCGGGACGCGGTGGTGGTGCTGCGTGAGGACACCCCGGGGGACCGGCGGCTGACCGCGTACCTGGTGGCCGGGGACGACCCGCTGCTGCTGCGGCCGTCCCGGGTACGCGCGGAGCTGACCCGGACCCTGCCCGACTACATGGTGCCGACGGCGTTCGTGCCGCTGACCCGGATCCCGCTCACCGTCAACGGCAAGCTCGACCGGGCCGCCCTGCCCACCCCGGACCGTTCCGTGGCGGCGGTCGAACGGCCCTACGTGGCCCCTCGGACCACAGTCGAGCAGCAGCTCGCCGACGTCTGGGCGGCCACCCTCGGCCTGGAACGGGTCGGTGTCCTGGACGGCTTCTTCGACCTGGGCGGCGACTCGATCCGGGCCGTCGCGCTGGCCGGGGCGCTGCGGGACGCGCACTTCGACGTCGAGGTCCGGGACCTGTTCGAGCGGCGGACCGTCGCCGAGCTGGCCGAGCTGATCACCGCCCGGCCCGCCGCCGAGCCGGAACCCGCCGTCGCCCCCTTCGCGCTCGTCGACGACGCCGACCGGGCGGCGCTGCCGGCCGGGGTGGTCGACGCGTACCCGTGCACCCAGGGGCAGCTCGGGATGCTCGTCGAACTCCTCGCCGACACCGAGCGCAACCACTACCACAACGTCACCAGCTACCGGGTGCGCGACGAGGGGGAGTTCTCCCTCGACGCCCTGCGGGCCGCCGCGGCGCTGCTGGTCGCGCGGCACGAGGTGCTGCGGACCTCGTTCGACCTGACCGGCTACGCGGTGCCGATGCAGCTGGTGCACGCCACCGCCGAGCTGGCCGTCACCGCCGACGCCGCCCGGGCCACCGAACGGGACGACCTGGAGCGGGAACTGCGTGACTTCATCGCGGTGGAGCGGTCCCGGCTGTTCGACCTGGACCGCCCCGGACTGCTGCGGTTGCACGCCCGGACCTGCCCCGACGGCAGCTGGTGGCTGACCCTGACCGAGTGCCACCCGATCCTCGACGGGTGGAGCTACCACTCGTTGATCATGGAGGTGGTCCGCGAGTACCGCCGCATCCGGGCCGGTCTCCCGGCTCCGTCCCACCCGACCCCCACCGTACGGTTCGCCGACGCTGTCGCCGCCGAGCGCCGGTCGGTGGCCGCCGGGACCGACGGGGAGTTCTGGCGTCGTACGCTGACCGGCCGGTCCCGCCACGACCTGCCCACCGGGTGGGGTGACCCGGACGCCCCCGAGGGGGTCAAGTACGAACGCTGGGTGCCGTTGCAGGATCTCGAACCCCAGCTGCGGAGCATGGCCCGCACCCTCGGGGTGCCGTTCAAGTCGGTGATGCTCGCCGCCCACCTGAAGGTGATGAGCCAGCTCACCGGGGCCGGTCGGTTCTACACCGGCCTGGTCTGCAACATCAGGCCCGAGGCGGCCGGGGCCGACCGGGTGTACGGCATGCACCTCAACACCGTGCCCGTCGGATACGACGGTGCCGCGGCGACCTGGGCGGAACTGGTCCGCCGGACCTTCACCGCCGAGCTGGAGCTGTGGCCGCACCGCCGGTACCCGCTGTCCACCCTGCAACGGGAGGTCGGCGAGGACACCCGCCTGCTCGACGTGCGGTTCAGCTACCACGACTTCCACCAGATCGACGCCACCGACATCGACTACGCCGAGTCCATCGACGACAGCCCGACCGAGTTCCCCCTCGGGGTGTTCAGCCGGCTCGGGTTCGTGACCCTCCAGGCCGACCGCCGGCACATCGGCGTCGACGCCCTGCGCCGCCTCGGTGGGATGTACCGGGCGGTGTTGGAGGCGATGGTGGCCGATCCGGGTGGGGATGCCCGGGTGGTGTGTCTGCCGGTGGGTGAGGTGTCGGTGGTGGCGGGTGACGACGCGTCGGTGGTGGAGCCGGTGTCGTCGTCGGTGTCGGGGTGGTTCTCCGAGCAGGTGGTGCGGGTGCCGTCGGCGGAGGCTGTCAACGGTGTGTCCTTCGCCGACCTGGACGCGCGGGCCGGTGTCCTCGCGGCGTGGCTGGTGTCGCGGGGTGTCGGCCGGGGCGACGTGGTCGGGGTTCTCGCCGACCGTGGCCCCGACCTGGTGGCGGCGATGCTGGGGGTGTGGAAGGCGGGTGCGGCGTACGTTCCGGTGGACCCGTCGTACCCGCAGGGCCGGATCGAGGCGATCCTCGCCGACGCGGGCGCGGTACGGGTCCTGACCTCGGGGCGGTACGCCGACAGGTTCCCCGTCGGGGTGGACGTCCTCGTCGTCGAGGAGGCCCCGGTCGGGTTGCCCCCGGTGCCGACGCCGGAGGTGGACCTCGACGACCTGGCGTATGTGATCTTCACGTCGGGGTCGACGGGTCGGCCGAAGGGTGTGCAGGTCACGCAGCGGGGTCTGGCGAACCATGTCCGGTGGGCGGCCGAGGTCCTGGCGGGTGCGGGTTCTGGTGGTTCGGCGGTGTTCTCGTCGGTGGCGTTCGACCTTCAGGTGCCGAATCTGTGGGCGCCGTTGGTGGTGGGTCAGCGGGTGTTCATGGTGGACCAGGACCTGGACCTGGCGGAGCTGGGTCGGACCCTGGTGGCGGCGGGGCCGTTCAGTTTCCTGAAGTTGACGCCGAGCCACCTGGAGATCCTGGGTGGACAGGTGTCCGACGCGGAGGCGTCCACGCTGGCGTCCGTGGTGGTGGCCGCCGGTGAGGCGTTGCCCGCCGCCCTGGCCGACCGGTGGCTGGGACTGCTCGGCCCGGGGAAGCTCATCAACGAGTACGGGCCGACCGAGGTCACCGTCGGCACCTGCATCCACCCCGTCGACGGGGACCAGACCCTGCCGGTGGTCCCGATCGGCCGGGCCCTGCCGGGCCTGCGGATGTTCGTCCTCACTTCCGAACTCGACCTGGCCCCGATCGGGGTGACCGGTGAGCTGTACGTCGGTGGTGTCGGGGTGGCCCGGGGGTACGCCGGTCAGCCCGGTTTGACGGCGGGTCGGTTCGTGCCGGATCCGTACGGTCCGGCGGGGTCCCGGTTGTACCGGACGGGGGACCTGACCCGTCGGTTGGCCGACGGGGTGGTGGAGTTCGTCGGTCGGGTGGACGACCAGGTGAAGATCCGTGGTTACCGGATCGAACTCGGCGAGATCGAGACCGTCATCGCCGGGGTGCCCGGGGTCCGGGACGCCGTCGCCCTGGTCCTCACCCCGGAGGCCGGGGAGCCCCGACTCGTCGGCTGCTACCTCCCGGAGGGTCCCGACGCGGAACTCGTCGAGCGGGTACGGCAGGAGTGCACCAGGCACCTGCCCGACTATCTGATCCCCGCCGACCTGGTCGCCGTGGACGCGATCCCGCTCAACGCCAACGGCAAGGTCGACCGGGTGGCCCTGGCCGCCTCGGTCGTCCCCGAGGCCAGGGAGCAGGTGGCACCCCGCACCGACCTGGAGCGGCAACTCGCCGATATCTGGGCCGAGGTGCTCTCCCTGGACACCGTCGGGGTCACCGACAGCTTCTTCGACCTCGGCGGCCACTCGATCAGCGCCATCGCCCTGGTCGGGGCGCTGCGGACGGCCGGGTTCCCGGCAGGCGTCCGGGACGTGTTCGTGCACCGGACCGTCGCCGCCCTCGCCGCCCACCTGAGCGCCGCCCAGGCCCCCGCCGCCCCGCAGTTCCAGCCGGTCGCCCCGTTCACCCAGCTCGACCCCGCCGACCGGGCCGCCCTCCCGGACGGGCTCGCCGACGCGTACCCGATCGGTCAGGTGCAGCTCGGGATGCTCGTCAAGATCCTCACCGACACCGACAGGCACACGTACCACAACGTGTCGGCCTTCCCGATCCACGACGGAGCGGCCCTCGCCCCCGACGCCCTGCGTCGGGCCGTCCGGACCGTCGTCGACAGGCACGAGATCCTGCGGACGTCGTTCCGCCTGGACGGGTACTCCACGCCCCTGCAACTCGTCCACGCCGACGTGCCCTTCGAGGTGCGCATTCTCGACCTGCGGGGCACCGACGTCGAGGCGGGGCTGCGCGGCTACCTGGCCGCCGAACGGGCCGCCCCGTTCGCGCCGGAGGAGGTCCCGCAGATCCGGGTGGCCGGGGTGATCGGGGAGGGGACCGACTGGTGGTTCGTCCTGACCATGTCGCACGGCATCCTCGAAGGCTGGAGCCACCACGGGCTCCTCATGGAGATCCTCGACGAGTACCGGCAGGTACGCGACACCGGTAGCCCCCTGGACTTCGCCCCCCTGCCGGTCCGGTACGCCGACTTCGTCGCCGCCGAACTCGCCGCCCTGCGCTCCGAGGACGACGAGGCGTACTGGCGGGGCGTGGTGGAGCAGCCCCGGTTCGCCCTGCCCAGCGGATGGGGTGCCCCCGACTCCGAACCCGAGTTCCAGTGCGGCACCAGGGTCGCGCTGCACGACCTGCTCGACGGGTTGAAGGAGGTCGCCAGCCGGACCGACACCTCCCTCAAGAGCGTGCTGCTCGCCGCCCACCTGAAGGTCCTCAGCCAGCTCACCGGTGACGCCGTCTTCACCAGCGGACTGGTCTGCCACGGCCGACCCGAGGTGACCGGTGCCGACCGGGTGTACGGCATGCACCTGAACACCCTGCCGTTCCTGCACCGGGGTTCGGGGCGTACCTGGGCGGACCTGATCCGGGAGACCTTCGAGTCCGAGTTGGAGCTGTGGCCGCACCGGCACTACCCGCTGCCCGCCCTGCAACGGTTCACCGGCGGTGAACGACCGCTGGCGACCCTGTTCAACTACCTCGACTTCGAGCAGGTCGACACCGACCGGGTCGGGTTCGACGACGCCATCTACGAGGCGTCCAGCGAGTTCGACCTGCACGTCTCCACCCTCGACGGGACGTTGAGCATCCTCAGCCGCCCCCACGTCGTCAGCTACCCCAACGTCCTGCGCCTCGGTGGGATGTACCGGGCGGTGTTGGAGGCGATGGTGGCCGATCCGGGTGGGGATGCCCGGGTGGTGTGTCTGCCGGTGGGTGAGGTGTCGGTGGTGGCGGGTGACGACGCGTCGGTGGTGGAGCCGGTGTCGTCGTCGGTGTCGGGGTGGTTCTCCGAGCAGGTGTCGCGGGTGCCGTCGGCGGAGGCTGTCAACGGTGTGTCCTTCGCCGACCTGGACGCCTCCGCGACCGGGATCGCCGGGTGGCTGGTGTCGCGGGGCGTCGGCCGGGGCGACGTGGTCGGGGTCCTCGCCGACCGTGGCCCCGACCTGGTGGCGGCGATGCTCGGGGTGTGGAAGGCGGGCGGCGCGTACGTGCCGGTGGACCCGTCGTACCCGGCCGGTCGGATCGAGGCGATCCTCGCCGACGCCGGAGCCACCCGGGTCCTCGCCGGGTCCCGGTACGCCGACAGGTTCCCCGCCGACGTCGACGTCCTTGTCGTCGAGGAGGCCCCGGCACCCGACCCGTCCATCAGTCTGCCCGGCGTGGTCGACCTCGACGACCTGGCGTATGTGATCTTCACGTCGGGTTCGACGGGTCGGCCGAAGGGTGTGCAGGTCACGCAGCGGGGTCTGGCGAACCATGTCCGGTGGGCGGCCGAGGTCCTGGCGGGTGCGGGTTCTGGTGGTTCGGCGGTGTTCTCGTCGGTGGCGTTCGACCTTCAGGTGCCGAATCTGTGGGCGCCGTTGGTGGTGGGTCAGCGGGTGTTCATGGTGGACCAGGACCTGGACCTGGCGGAGCTGGGTCGGACCCTGGTGGCGGCGGGGCCGTTCAGTTTCCTGAAGTTGACGCCGAGCCACCTGGAGATCCTGGGTGGACAGGTGTCCGACGCGGAGGCCTCCGGACTGGCGTCAGTGGTGGTGGCCGCCGGCGAAGGTCTGTCGGCGGCGGTGGCCAACCGGTGGCTGGGACTGCTCGGCCCCGGCCGGTTGATCAACGAGTACGGGCCGACCGAGGTCAGCATCGGCACCTGCACCTACCCGGTCCGGGTGGAGCAGACCCTTCCCGTCGTCCCCATCGGCCGGGCCCTACCCGGCCTGCGGATGTACGTCCTCGACGCGCACCTCAACCTCGCCCCGATCGGGGTGACCGGTGAGCTGTACGTCGGTGGTGTCGGGGTGGCCCGGGGGTACGCCGGTCAGCCCGGTTTGACGGCGGGTCGGTTCGTGCCGGATCCGTACGGTCCGGCGGGTTCCCGGTTGTACCGGACGGGGGATCTGACCCGCCGGTTGGCCGACGGGGTGGTGGAGTTCGTCGGTCGGGTGGACGACCAGGTGAAGATCCGTGGCTACCGGATCGAACTCGGCGAGATCGAGACCGTCATCGCCGCTGTCGACGGGGTCGCCGACGCGGTGGCCGCCGTCGGCACCGCCACCGGAGAACCCCGCCTGCTCGCCTTCTACCTGCCGGAACGCCCCGACGCGGGGCTCGTCGAGCGGGTACGGCAGGAGTGTGTCAGGCACCTGCCGGAGTACCTGGTCCCCGCCGACCTGGTCGCCGTGGACGCGATCCCGCTCAACGCCAACGGCAAGGTCGACCGGGTGGCCCTCGCCGCCTCCGTCGTTCCGGAGACCAGGGAGCAGGTGGCACCCCGCACCGACCTGGAGCGGCAGCTCGCCGACATCTGGACCGAGGTGCTCTCCCTGGACACCGTCGGGGTCACCGACAGCTTCTTCGACCTCGGCGGTGACTCTCTGCGGGCCGTCGCGCTGGTCGGGGCACTGCGCCTCGCCGGGCACCCGGTCGGGGTACGCGACGTCTTCGTGCACCGGACCGTCGCCGCCCTCGCCGCCCACCTGAGCGCCGCCCAGGCCCCCGCCGCCCCGCAGTTCCAGCCGGTCGCCCCGTTCACCCAGCTCACCCCCGCCGACCGGGCCGCCCTTCCGGACGGGCTCGCCGACGCGTACCCGATCACCCAGGCCCAGCTCGGGATGCTCGCGGAGATGCAGAAGGACCCGGACCGCTCCCTCTACCACATCGTCCGCTGCTTCCGGGTGCACAGCCGCCAGCCGTTCACCCGGGACGCCCTCACCACCGCCGTCGAGGAGGTGGTCGCCCGGCACGAGACCCTCCGTACCTCGTTCGACCTGGGCGGCCGTGCCACCCCACTGCAACTCGTCCACGCCGGGGCGTCGCCCGACGTCCGGGTGGTCCCGCTCGACGAGGAACGGGCCGAGGCCCAACTGCGGGAGTACGTCGACGCCGAGCGGTCCCGGCCGTTCGACCCCGAACAGCCCCCGCCCCTGCTGCGGGTCGGCGCCCACGTCGCCGCCGACGGCGGATGGTGGCTGACCGTGTCCGTCAGCCACCTGGTCACCGGCGGATGGGACCTCAACAGCCTCCTCGCCGAGCTGCTCTCCTGCTACGAGCGGCACTGCGTGGGGATGCCCCCCGAGTCGCCGGAACCGGTCGCCGTCCGGTACGCCGACTTCGTCGCCGCCGAACGCGCCGCCCTCGACTCCGAGGCCGACCAGGCGTACTGGCGGGAGATCACCTCCGGGTACGCCAAGCTCACCCCACCGGCCGGATGGGGTACGCCCACCGCCGAGCCCGGGGTGGCCCTGCGACACCGGATCAGCTACCAGGACCTCGACCAGCGGCTGCGCGACCTGGCCTCCGCCCTGGAGGTGTCGCCGAAGGCGGTGTTGCACGCGGCTCATCTGAAGGTGATGAGTCAGTTGACTGACGAGGTGGCGTTCTCGTCGGGGTTGGTGTGTGATGCGCGGCCCGAGGTGCGGGGTGCGGAGCGGGTGCACGGGATGTACATCAATGTGTTGCCGTTCGGGTTCGTGCGGGGTGTGGGGTCGTGGCGGGAGTTGGTGCGGTCGGTGTTCGACGGTGAGGTGGGGTTGTGGCCGCATCGTCGGTATCCGTTGGCGGCGTTGCGCCGGTTGACGGGTTCGGACGTGTCCCCCGTCGACGTCGTCTTCGACTACACCGAGTTCCGGCGGACCAACACCGACAGTGAGGAGTCCGTCGGGTTCGAGGCGGTGGCCGGCGAGGGCGGCACCGAGTTCGCCCTCCAGGTCACCGCCGCCAGTGGCTTCCTCGACCTGGTCAGCGACGCGCGGGCGTTCGACGCGGCGGGTCTGGTGCGGTTGGCGGGGATGTTCCGGGTGGTGTTGGAGTCGATGTTGGCCGATGTGGACGGGGATGCGTGGGTGGCGTGTCTGCCGTCGGGGGAGCGGGAGTGGTTGTCCCGGGCGGGTGCCGGTCCGGTGGTGCCGAGGTCGGGGGTGGCGCATTCGGCGTTCGAGGGTGTGGTGGTGGGTCGTCCGGGTGCGGTGGCGGTGTCGGTGGATGGGGTGTCGGTGTCGTATGGGGAGGTGAATGGTCGGGCGAACGGGTTGGCGTGGTGGTTGCGGTCGGTGGGTGTGGGGCCGGAGGTGTTGGTGGGGGTGTGTCTGGATCGGTCGGTGGATCTGGTGGTGGCGATGGTGGCGGTGCACAAGGCGGGTGGGGTGTATGTGCCGTTGGATCCGTCGTATCCGGCGGGGCGGTTGGGGTTGATGGTGGGGGATGCTGCGGTGTCGGTGGTGGTGACGTCGGAGGTGTTGCGGTCGGTGTTGCCGGAGGTGTCGGCGACGGTCCTGACCGTCGACGAGATCCCCGCCGACCTTCCCACCGAGAACCCACCGGTCCGGGTGGACCCGGACAACGCCGCCTACGTGATCTTCACGTCCGGCTCCACCGGTCGCCCGAAGGGCGCGATCCTCACCCATGCGGGCCTGGTCAACCGGACCAGCCACGTGGCCCCCACCGTCAACCGCCTCGACGGGTCCGGGGTGGTGCTCCAAAAGACGGAGATCGGGTTCGACGTGTCGCCGGCGGAGACGTACGCGGCGCTGTCGGCGGGGGCGCGGCTGGTGGTGGCCCGCCCGGGTGGGCACCGCGATCCGGCGTACCTGCGGGACCTGATCGTCGCCGAGGGCGTCACTGCCGTGGAACTGGTCCCCAGCCTCCTCGCCGCCCTCCTCGCCGAGGGGATCACCGGGTGCACCTCGCTGCGCTCGGTGGCCGTCGGCGGGGAGGAGCTTCCCGTCGACCTGGCCCGGGCGTTCCTGACCGCCCTCCCGGGGGTGGAGCTGCACAACACGTACGGCCCCGCCGAGACAACCGTGGACGTCACCAGCTGGGCCTGCACCGAGGAGCTGACCGGGCTCGCCCGGGTCCCGCTCGGACGGCCGTTCCCCAACCTCACCCTCCGGGTCCTCGACGACGCCTTCGAGCCGGTGCCGGTGGGTGCGCCGGGTGAGTTGTTCGTGGGTGGGGTGGCCGTGGGTCGGGGTTACCTGGGTGCCGGTGGCTTGACGGCGGGTCGGTTCGTGCCGGATCCGTTCGGTGCTGCGGGGTCGCGGTTGTATCGGACCGGGGATGCGGTGGCGTGGCGGGTGGACGGGACCCTGGAGTTCCTGGGTCGGATCGATGCGCAGGTGAAGGTGCACGGGGTCCGGATCGAGCTGGGTGAGGTGGAGTCGGCGTTGCGGGCCTGCCCGGGCGTCCGGGACGCTGTCGCCGCAGTCGTCGACGTCGACGGCCGACCGGTCCTCACCGGCTACCTGCTTCCCGAACCCCCCACCGCCCCCGACCCGCAGACGGTCCGGGACCACCTCCGCGACCTGCTGCCGGAGGCCCTGGTCCCCACGGCGTACCTGTCGATCGACGCGGTCCCGGTCGACCCGAACGGCAAGATCGACCGTCGACAGCTGCCCGCCCCGACCCCCGCCGACCAGCCGACCGGCACCTACGTGGCCCCCGCCAACCCGGTGGAGGCCGCCGTCGCGCAGGTCTGGGCGCAGGTCCTCGGTGTCGACGTGGTCGGGGTGACGGAGAGTTTCTTCGACCTCGGTGGTGACTCGATGCTGGCTGTGACCCTGGTCGGGGCGTTGCGTGCGGCGGGTCATCCGACGTCGGTGCGGGACGTGTTCGCCCACCGGACGGTCCGGGACCTGGTCGCCTCGTTCGACGGCGGGCAGGTCGAGGTGTTCACCCCGGTCGAGCCGTTCACCCTGCTCGACCCGACCGACCGGGCGGCACTGCCGGACGGGCTCGCCGACGCCTACCCGGCCACCCAGGCCCAGATCGGGATGGCGGTGGAGGCCGCCAAGGACCAGACCGGTACGCCGTACCACATCGTGCACACCATGCGGGTCCCCGACGACCTGCCGTTCGCCGTCGAGCCCCTGCGGGACACCCTGGCGGACCTGGTCGCCCGGCACGACACCCTGCGTACCTCCGTCGACCTGACCGGCTGGTCGGTGCCCCTGCAACTGGTGCACGCCACCGCCGACGTCCCGGTGACCGTGCACCCCGACGCCGCCGGACACCCCGGGTACGTCGCCGCCGAGCGGGACCGCCCCTTCGACCCGGCCCAACCCCCGCCGCTGCTGCGGGTGGCCGTGCACCAGGCCGACGACCAGGCGTGGTGGCTCACCGTGTCGGTCAGCCACCTGGTCACCGGCGGGTGGGACTTCAACCTCCTCCTCGCCGACCTGATCGACGGCTACCACCGTCGTCGGCGCGGCGCGGCACCCGCACCCGTCGACACGCCCCCACTGCGGTACGCCGACTTCGTCGCCGCCGAACGCGCCGCCCTCGACTCGGCCGACGACGTCGCCTACTGGCGTACGGTCCTGGCCGGTCGACCCCCGCTCACCCTCCCCGGAACCGGCGGACCCGGGCGGGACTCCCGGCAGGTGCACCGCCACACCGTGGACCTCACCGACCTGACCGACGCACTGCGGGCGACCGCCGCGACTGTCGGCGTACCGGTGAAGGCGGTGTTGCACGCGGCTCATCTGAAGGTGATGAGTCAGTTGACTGACGAGGTGGCGTTCTCGTCGGGGTTGGTGTGTGATGCGCGGCCCGAGGTGCGGGGTGCGGAGCGGGTGCACGGGATGTACATCAATGTGTTGCCGTTCGGGTTCGTGCGGGGTGTGGGGTCGTGGCGGGAGTTGGTGCGGTCGGTGTTCGACGGTGAGGTGGGGTTGTGGCCGCATCGTCGGTATCCGTTGGCGGCGTTGCGCCGGTTGACGGGTTCGGACGTGTCCCCCGTCGACGTCGTCTTCGGCTACACCGAACCCCGCCCCGGAGCCGCCCCCGAGGCGGACGTCCCGGTGCCCGCGGCGGGAGCCGCCACCGAGTTCGCCCTCTCCGTCGGCGCCGGAGCCACCGGCCTGCGGCTCGTCGCCGACGCGCGGGCGTTCGACGCGGCGGGTCTGGTGCGGTTGGCGGGGATGTTCCGGGTGGTGTTGGAGTCGATGCTCGCCGATGTGGACGGGGATGCGTGGGTGGCGTGTCTGCCGTCGGGGGAGCGGGAGTGGTTGTCCCGGGCGGGTGCCGGTCCGGTGGTGCCGAGGTCGGGGGTGGCGCATTCGGCGTTCGAGGGTGTGGTGGTGGGTCGTCCGGGTGCGGTGGCGGTGTCGGTGGATGGGGTGTCGGTGTCGTATGGGGAGGTGAATGGTCGGGCGAACGGGTTGGCGTGGTGGTTGCGGTCGGTGGGTGTGGGGCCGGAGGTGTTGGTGGGGGTGTGTCTGGATCGGTCGGTGGATCTGGTGGTGGCGATGGTGGCGGTGCACAAGGCGGGTGGGGTGTATGTGCCGTTGGATCCGTCGTATCCGGCGGGGCGGTTGGGGTTGATGGTGGGGGATGCTGCGGTGTCGGTGGTGGTGACGTCGGAGGTGTTGCGGTCGGTGTTGCCGGAGGTGTCGGCGACGGTCCTGACCGTCGACGAGATCCCCGCCGACCAGCCGACCCACGACCTCCCCACCACCGTCGGACCCGACAACGCCGCCTACGTCATCTACACCTCCGGCTCCACCGGCCGCCCCAAGGGGGCAGTGGTCACCCACGCCGGACTGGTCAACCGCACCCGGCACGTCCTGCCCGAGGTGTACCGCCTCGACGAGTCCGGGGTGGTGCTCCAGAAGACCGAGATCGGGTTCGACGTGTCCCCGGCGGAGACGTACGCGGCGCTGTCGGCGGGGGCGCGGCTGGTGGTGGCCCGCCCGGGTGGGCACCGCGATCCGGCGTACCTGCGTGACCTGATCGTCGCCGAAGGCGTCACCGCGGTGCACCTCGTACCGGCGATGCTCGGGGCGCTGCTCGCCGAGGGGATCACCGGGTGCACCTCGCTGCGCTCGGTCGGCGTCGGCGGGGAGGAGCTTCCCGTCGACCTGGCCCGGGCGTTCCTGGCCGCCCTCCCCGGGGTGGAGCTGCACAACACGTACGGCCCCGCCGAGACGGCCGTCGACGTCACCGGGTGGCGCTGCGACCCGGACACCCTCGCCGGGGCGACCCGGGTCCCGCTCGGCGGCCCCCACCCGAACCTACGGCTGTACGTCCTCGACGACGCCTTCGAGCCGGTGCCGGTGGGCGCGCCGGGTGAGTTGTTCGTCGGTGGGGTGGCCGTGGGTCGGGGTTACCTGGGTGCCGGTGGCTTGACGGCGGGTCGGTTCGTGCCGGATCCCTTCGGTCCTGCCGGGTCGCGGTTGTACCGGACCGGGGATGCGGTGGCGTGGCGTGTCGACGGGACCCTGGAGTTCCTGGGTCGGATCGATGCGCAGGTGAAGGTGCACGGGGTCCGGATCGAGCTGGGTGAGGTGGAGTCGGCGTTGCGGGCCTGCCCTGGCGTCCGGGACGCTGTCGCCGCAGTCGTCGACGTCGACGGGCGACGCACCCTGGTCGGCTACCTCGTCGCCCAGCCCGGCGTGACGCCCGAGCTGGGATACGTGCGGCAACGACTCCGCGACGACCTCCCGTCGGCGCTCGTCCCCTCCTCGTACGTCCTGGTCGACGCGGTGCCGCTGGACCCCAACGGCAAGGTCGACCGTCGCCGGCTGCCCGCCCCCGGGACCGCCGAACGCCCCACCGACGGCAGGGTCGGCCCCGCCGACGACCGGGAGGCCGCGGTGGCCCGGGTCTGGGCGCAGGTCCTCGGTGTCGACGTGGTCGGGGTGACGGAGAGTTTCTTCGACCTCGGTGGTGACTCGATGCTGGCTGTGACCCTGGTCGGGGCGTTGCGTGCGGCGGGTCATCCGACGTCGGTGCGGGACGTGTTCGCCCACCGGACGGTCCGGGACCTGGTCGCCTCGTTCGACGGCGGGCAGGTCGAGGTGTTCACCCCGGTCGAGCCGTTCACCCTGCTCGACCCGACCGACCGGGCGGCACTGCCGGACGGGCTCGCCGACGCCTACCCGGCCACCCGGACCCAGCTCGGAATGCTCGCCGAGCTGGACACCAGCGCAGACCGGGGCGCCTACCACAGCGTCATCTCCCACCACGTCCGCGACGGCCGGCCCCTCGACGCCGAGGCGTTGCGCGCGGCCGTCGCCCTGGTCGTCGACAGGCACGAGATCCTGCGTACGTCGTTCGCGGTGACCGGATACTCCGTACCCCTGCAACTGGTCCACGCGGCGGTCACCCCGCCGGTGCGGATCGTGGACGGCCGGGACGTGCCGGCCCGGCAGCAGGCCGGGCTCTTCGAGGAGTTCGTGGCCGCCGAACGGGCCGACCGGTTCGACCTGGCCACCGCCCCCCTGCTGCGGGTCGCCGCACACCGGGACACCGACGACAGCTGGTGGTTGACCTTCACCATCTGCCACGCGGTCACCGAGGGGTGGAGCACCGCACAGCTCCTCGCCGAACTCCTCGCCGCCTACGCCGACCTGGCCGACGGCCGGACCCCCGAGTCGACCGACAGGCCCGGCGTCCGGTACGCCGACTTCGTCGCCGCCGAACTGGCCTCCCTGCACGACGGACCGGACCGGGACTACTGGCGGACGGTGGTGGACGGGCACAACCGGTTCACCCTGCCGACCGGGTGGGGCGAGCCCGGCGACCCGGCACCCGTCTCGGCGACCGTCGACCTCACCGACCTGACCGGTCCCGTCGAACGGTTCGCCGCCGAGACCGGGGTGTCGGTGAAGGCGGTCCTGCACGCCGTGCACCTGAAGGTGCTCAGCCAGCTCACCACCGAGGACCGGTTCCATTCCGGACTGGTCTGCGACGCCCGCCCGGAGGTCCTCGGCGCGGACCGGGTGCACGGGATGTACCTCAACACCGTGCCGTTCGGCTACGACCGCACCGCCCGGACCTGGCGGGACCTGGTCACCGCGGTCTTCGACACCGAGGTCGAACTCTGGCCGCACCGGCGGTTCCCCCTCGCCGAGATCCAACGCGACACCGGACCCCGGCTCCTGCAGGTCCTCTTCAACTACCAGGACTTCACCCGCGCCGCGACCCAGGCCACCGGGACCACCCCGCAGCCGGTGGTGGTGGGCTCCGCCGGGGACGGCGCAACCGAGTTCGCACTGTCGGTCTTCGCCCACCGGGGCAGCTACCAGCTCTCCAGCCGGACGGCGATGCTCAGCCGGGCCAACCTGGACCGGCTCGCCGGAATGTACCGGGCGGTCCTCACCGCGATGCTCGCCGACCCGACCGGCGACGCGCAGGTCGTCTGCCTGCCCCACGGCGAGCGGGAACGGCTGCTCGGCGCGGTCGAGGGGGGCGCCGACGAGCCGGTCACCGGCACCGTCGCGCAGCGGTTCGAGGCCCTGGCCGCCGAGACGCCCGACGCCCTCGCCGTCGTCGCCGGGACCGACCGGGCGACGTACGGGCAGGTCAACGCCCGCGCCAACCAGATCGCCGGGCACCTGCGGACGGTCGGGGTGGGCCGGGGCGACGTGGTCGGGGTCTGCCTCGACCGGGGTCCGGACCTGGTCCCCGTCCTGCTCGGGGTCCTCAAGGCCGGTGCCGCGTACCTGCCGCTGGACCCGGCGCAGCCGGCCGACCGGATCGCCCACCTGCTCACCGACGCCCGCGCCCGGACCGTCGTCACCACCGCCGACCTGGCCCCCTCGGTGGCCGGGTCCACCGGGGAACTGGTGGTGCTCGACGACACCGACCTGACCGGGTACCCGACCGTCGACCCGACGCCGGTGACCGACGCCGACGACCCCGTCTACGTGATCTACACGTCCGGGTCGACGGGACGGCCGAAGGGGGTCTGCGTCAGCCACGCCAACGTGCTGCGGCTGCTCGACAGCGCCCAGGAGCACTACGCCACCGACGCCACCGACGCCGTCGCCCTGTTCCACTCGTACGCCTTCGACGTGTCGGTGTGGGAGCTGTGGGGTGCCCTGCTGCACGGGGCCCGGCTCGTGGTGGTCCCCCGGGAGACGGCCCGGGACCCGGGTGACCTGCTCGACCTGCTGGTCGACGAGGAGGTCACACTGCTCGCCCAGACCCCGACGGCGTTCCGGGCGCTGGTCCGGCTGGCCGCCGACGGTGACGCGAGACTGCGTCGGCTGGCCCTGCGGGCGGTGGTCCTCGCCGGGGAACGGCTGGACTTCGCCGAGCTGCGGCCCTGGGTCGACCGGCTCGGGCTGGCCCGGATCGCCCTGGTCAACATGTACGGCATCACCGAGACCTCGGTCTACTCCACCTACCACCGGCTGACCCGCGCCGACCTCGCCCCCGGAGTGGGTTCCCGGATCGGCAGGCCCCTGGCCGGGCTGCGGATGTACGTCCTCGACCAGCACGGCCACCCGGCGCCGTTGGGCGTACCCGGGGAGATCCACCTCGCCGGGCACGGGGTGGCCCACGGCTACCTGCACCAGCCGGCGCTGACCGCCGCCCGGTTCGGCCCCGACCCGTACGGCCCGCCCGGATCCCGGATGTACCAGACCGGTGACCTGGGTGTCCGGCTGCCCGACGGGAGTGTGGAGTTCCTCGGTCGCCTCGACGACCAGGTGAAGCTGCGCGGCTACCGGATCGAGCTGGCGGAGGTGTCGGCAGCCCTGTCGGCGCTGCCCGGGGTCGCCGAGGCGGTGGTGGTGCTCCGTGAGGACACCCCGGGCGACCCCCGGCTGGTCGGCTACCTCGTCACCGACGCCGACACCCTCGACGGGGTGCGGGCCGCGCTGTCCCGGACCCTCCCGGAGTACATGATCCCGTCGGCGTTCGTGGCCCTGGACCGGGTGCCCCGCAACAACAGCGGCAAACTGGACCGGCGGGCGTTGCCGGCCCCCCACGACGGCGGTGACCCCAGGCGGCCTGTCGTCGGTCCGAGGACCGACGTCGAGGCGCGGATCGCCGAGGTCTGGGCGACGGTCCTGGGTCTGTCGACAGTCGACGTCGACGAGGGCTTCTACGACCTCGGCGGACACTCGATCAAGGCGTTGGTGCTGGCCGGTGCGCTGCGGGAGGCCGGACTCGACGTCACCGTCGCCGACGTCGTGGACCGGCAGACGGTGGCCGGACTCGCGGAGGCCCTCGCCGAGCGGAACGCACCGGCCGTCGACGACCGGCTGGTGCAGCCGTACGACCTGGTGTCGGCGGCGGACCGGGCGGCGCTCCCGGACGGCCTGGTCGACGCGTACCCGCTGTCCCAGGTGCAGCTCGGGATGCTCGTGGAGATGCTCGCCGACACCGGCGGGCACCACTACCACAACGTCACCTCGTTCCTGGTCGGCGACGACGCACCGGTGGACCTGCCGACCCTGCGGGCGGCGGTGCACCGGGTGGTCAACCGGCACGAGGTGCTGCGGACCAGCGTCGACCTGACCGGCTACTCGGTGCCGATGCAGCTGGTCCACCCCGAGGTCCAGGTCCCCGTCGACCTGCGTGACCTGCGCGGACTCGCCCCGGAGGGCCGTGACGCCGCACTGCGTCGACTGGTCGCCACCGAGTACGACGCCCCGTTCGACGTCGAACGGGCGCCGCTGCTGCGGTTCACCGCCGTGGCCGAGACCGACCGGACCTGGCGGCTGATGCTGACCATCTGCCACGTGGTCGTCGAGGGGTGGAGCCTGCACGCCCTGGTCGTGGAGGTCCTCGACGCCTACCGGGCGCTGCACGGCGGCACCGAGCCCACGCCGACCCCGCTGCCCGACGTCCGGTTCGCCGACTTCGTCGCCGCGGAGCGGCGCGCCCTGGCCGACCCGGACCAGCGCAGGTACTGGCAGGACGTCGTCGACAGGCACCCCACGTTCACGATGCCCGCCGCCTGGCGGCCGACCCCGCTACCCACCCGGACCGGGCACACCGCCCGGGTGCCGTACCGGGACGTGGAGCCCCGCCTGCGGGCGGTGGCCTCACAGTCCCGGGTGTCGATGAAGGCGGTCCTGCACGCGGTGCACCTGAGTGTCCTGGGCAGGCTCACCGACGAACCCACCTTCTCCAGTGGACTGGTCTGCCACACCCGCCCCGACGTGACCGGCAGCGAACTGGTCCACGCCATGTCGCTGAACACCCTGCCGTTCCCGTACGACCGCACCGCCTCCACCTGGACCGACCTGGTCGGGCAGGTGCACGCCCGGGAGGTCGGGATGTGGTCCTACCGGCGGTACCCGGCCCCGGCGATCCGACCGACCGCCACCGGAACCCGACTGGTCGAGGTCTACTTCAGCTACCTCGACTTCGACGAGGTGGTCGCCGACCGGGTGGACACCGGCCCCCGGTACGCCGCCGCCAGCTCCGAGTTCGCCCTCGCCGTCTCGGCTGTCGGCGGGCACCTGGAGTTGAGCACCGACAGCGACCACCTGGACCGGGCCGACCTGGACCGGTTGGCCGCCCTGTACCGGTGTGCCCTGACCGACCTGGCCGCCGACCCCGAGGGCGACCCGCGCACCTTCGCACTGCCCGACGGGGAACGCCACGACGTCCTCCACACCTGGCCGGTGTCGCCCGACGAGGACCCGCCGGCCCTGGTCCCCGACCTGATCCGGGCGCGGGCCGCCGAGGCCGGCCACGCCCCGGCGGTGGGATCGCTGAGCTACGCCGACCTGGAGTCGGCGGCCAACCGGCTCGCCCGGCACCTCACCGAACGGGGAGTCGGCCCGGACGACGTGGTCGCCGTGCTCCTGGACCGGGGCGAGGACCTGGTCGTCACGCTCCTGGCGGTCTGGAAGGCCGGTGGGGCGTACCTGCCCGTCGACCCGGCCCACCCGGCCGCGCGGGTCACCGCGATGCTCGCCGACGCCCACGCCACGGTCCTGGTCACCACCACCGGGTACGCCGACAGGTGCCCCGACGTGCCCCGGGTGCTGGTGGACGCCGACGCCGACGCGATCGCCGCCCACCCGGACACCGCCCCCGACCGGCGCACCGACCCGGACCGGCTCGCGTACGTGGTGTTCACCTCCGGATCGACCGGGCGACCCAACGGGGTGCAGGTCAGCCACGGCAGCCTCGCCGGGTACCTGCGCTGGGCGGTCCGGGAGCTGATCGCCGACCGTCCCGGCGGCGCGGCCCTGTTCTCCTCCGTCGCCTTCGACATGGTGGTCACCACGATCTGGGCGCCGCTGGTCGCCGGGGAACGGCTGTGGCTGCTGCCCGCCGACGCCGGGCTGGACGAGCTCGGTCCCCGGCTGGCCGAGGCCGGACCGTTCAGCTTCGTCAAGCTCACCCCCAGCCACCTGGACCTGCTCGCCGGGCAACTCGACGCCTCGCAGGCGGCGGCGCTGACCCCGATGCTGGTCCTCGGCGGGGAGCCGCTGACCGCCCGGACCTGCCGCCGCTGGCAGGCCCTCGCCCCGGACACGGTCCTGCTCAACGAGTACGGCCCGACCGAGGCGACGGTGGCGGTCAGCAGGTTCCCGGTCACCGGGGACCTGCCCGGAGCGGTGGCCCCTGTCGGTCGACCCCTCGGCGGGATGCGGACGTACGTGCTCGACGCGTCGCTGAACCCGGTGCCCGTCGGTGTCGTCGGCGAGGTGTACCTCGGCGGACCCGGCCTGGCCCGGGGGTACGCCGACCGTCCCGCGCTGACCGCCGACCGGTTCGTCCCCGACCCGTACGGCCCGGACGGGTCCCGCCTCTACCGCACCGGCGACCGGGGACGGTGGCTGCCCTCGGGGCAGCTGGACCTGCTGGGCCGGGTCGACGACCAGGTGAAGATCCGGGGCCACCGGATCGAACCCGGCGAGATCCGGGCGGTCCTGCTCGAACACCCGCAGATCCGGGACGCGGCGGTGACGGTCCGGCCCGGCCCCGGCGGCGACCAACTCGTCGCCCACCACGTCGGCGACGCCGACGACCTGGCCGAACACTGTGCCCGGCGGCTGCCGTCAGCCCTGGTCCCGGCCGTGTTCGTGCCGGTCGACGCCATCCCGCTCAACGCCAACGGCAAGGTGGACCTGCGGGCCCTGCCGGCGGTCCGGTCCGACGCCGGTGACACCCACGAGCCACCGAGAGCCGGAACCGAGCGGACCCTCGCCGACATCTGGGCCGACGTCCTCGGCGTCGACCAGGTCGGTCGACACGACAGGTTCTTCGCCCTCGGCGGGCACTCGCTGCTGGTGGTGCCGGTGGTCACCGCCGCCCGCCAGGCGGGTCTGTCGGTGACGCTGCACCACGCGATGCTCGACCCCACCCTCGCCGACCTCGCCGCGACCGTCACCACCGGCGGGGCGACCACCGCCGCCCGGCCGCTGCCCGCCTCCCTGGCGCCGACGTTGACAGCCCACCGGGTGCCGGGCGCGACGCTGGTCCGGGTCGCCGACGGGGAGATCATCGAGGAGCGGGCGTACGGACGCCGTACCCCCGGTGGGGATGCGGTGACCCCGCAGACCGTGTTCCAGGTCGGCTCGATCAGCAAGCACGTCACCACCGTCGGGGTGCTGGCCCTCGTCGGCCGGGGTCGCCTCGACCTGGACACCGACGTCAACCGGTACCTGACGTCCTGGCAGGTGCCCGGCGACCGGCCGGTGACCCTGCGGCACCTGCTCGGGCACACCGCCGGACTGAGCCGTACCGGCAGCAGCGGTCACCCGCGCGGCGGGCCGCTGCCCACCGTCCTGGACCTGCTCACCGGCGGGACCGGGGCGACCTACCCGGCGGTCCGGCCGATCCGGGAACCGGGCGGGGTCGCCGAGGAACGCAACAGCCACTACGTGGTGGTGCAGCAGCTGCTCACCGACGTCACCGGCACCCCCTTCGCCGACCTGATGGCCGAACTGGTCCTCGGTCCGGTGGGGATGGACGACAGCGGCTTCGACCAGGACCACCCCCAGGCGGTCGGTCGGGCGGTGGCCCTCGGCCACGACCGCGACGGCCGACCCCTCGACGGCGGCTGGCAGGTCCGGGCCGACCCGGCGGCGGCGGGACTCTGGTCCACCGCTGCCGACCTGGCCCGCCTGCACGGGGAACTGCACCGCGCCCACCGGGGGGAGTCCGCCCTGCTCGGCAGGGACCTCGTCGGCGAGATGCTCACCCCCGGCGGGGGTGGCGTGTGGGGGCTGGGCTGCGCCGTCGACCGGGTCGACGCCGACGAGACGGAGTACACCCACCGGGGCACCACCGCCGGGTACCGGGCGATCACCGTCGGCCGGGTCGTCGCCGGGACCGGCGTGGTGCTGCTGACCAACGGCGACGCCGGTGACGAGGTGATCGCCCGACTCGCCGACGCCGAGCGAAGCGAGGGAGCGGCATGAGCGAGCGGGGCGAGCGAATCGTCGTCGTCGTTCCCCGCACCGACGCCGAGCGTAGCGAGGTGACGGTGTGGGTGCGTTGACCGTGCCGATCGACGTCGACCGGGTCGTTGCGGCCACCGGCCGCCGATGTCGGCACCTTGTGTCGATGAGCGACCTGACCGACGGGGACCTGTACTCCATCGTGGCCCGGGGGGCGACCTTCGCCGCCGGGGAGCACGGCCTCCCGCTGGCCGGTCGGACCGTCGGGGTCTACTTCCGCACCACCTCCACCCGGACCCGGACGGCCTTCACCACCGCGGCGCTGCGCCTGGGCGCGGGGGTCGTCCAGTACGCCCCCGGTGACCTGGGATCCGACACCGAAGAGAGCAGCGCCGACACCGGTCGGGTGCTGGCGGGCATGCTCGACGTCCTGGTGGCCCGGACCGCCGGAGACCCGGCCGAGCTGCGGGCCTGGACCGGCGGGGGCCGGATGTCGGTGGTCAACGCGATGAGCGCCGAGGAACATCCCACCCAGGCGTTGACCGACCTGACCACGCTGCTGCGGCAGTTCGGTCGGATCGAACGGCTCCGGCTGCTCTACGTCGGGGAGGGCAACAACACGGCCACCGCCCTGGTCCTGGCCGTCACCAGGTTCGCGGGGGTGGAGCTGGAACTGCGCACCCCACCCGGGTACGGACTGCCCGCCCGGGTGCTGGCCACCGCCGTCCGGCAGGCGCAGGTGTACGGGGCAACGATCGTCGAACGGCACCACATGGACCGGCTGCCGGGGGACTTCGACGCCATCTACACCACCCGGTGGCGGACCACCGGCACCGGCGGACCGGACCCGCACCGGCGGCGCGTCTTCGCCCCGTTCCGGGTCGGTCAGGAGCTGTGGCGGGCCAGCCCGCACGCGGTCTTCCTGCACGACCTGCCCGCCCGCCGGGGCGAGGAGGTGACCGCCGAAGTGCTCGACGGGCCCGCCAGCATCGCTTTCCAACAGGCGGAGAACAAGCTCTACAGCGCCATGGCGGTGCTCGACTGGTGCCGTTCGGCGCAGGACGGGGTCCTGTCGTGAGACCACTCGAACAGACGGTCGGTCCGGCCGCCGTACCGCCGCTGCGGGGCAACCGGAACTTCCTGCTGCTCTGGGTCGGGTCGGGCGTCGCCGCGCTCGGCTCCCGGGCCACCTCGATCGGCTACACCCTGCTGGTCTACTGGTCCACCGGCTCGGCCACCGCCGCCAGCCTGGTCACCTTCGCCGCCCTCCTGCCCAGCCTGGTCGTCCAGCTTCCGGCGGGTGCGTTCGTCGACAGGTGGAACCGGCGTACGACGATGCTGGTCTGCGCCGCCGGTCGGGTGGTCGGGGTGGGCAGCGTGGCGGTGGCGGTCCTGCTCGACCGGGTGTGGCTGCCGCACCTGATGACCGTGGCGTTCGTCGAGGCGACCCTCGGCATCTGCTACGCCCTCTCCGAGCGGGCGGCGGTCTGCCAGGTGGTGCCCGCCGGGCAGCTCGGCGCGGCGATGGCTGCCAACGAGTCACGGGCCAACGCGGCGAGCATCCTCGGCCAGCCCACCGGCACCGTCCTCTACGGCGTGGCCCGGTTCGCGCCGTTCGCCGTCGCCGCCGTGGCGCACGTGGTCTGTCTTGTCACCCTGCTGTTCGTCCGCCGGGACCTGCGGGCGCCCCGGGTCGACCCGGGGCGGACCACCAGCCTGGTCGCCCAGATCCGGGAGGGCTTCGACTTCGTCTGGGGGCGGGTCTACCTGCGCCGGGCGCTGAGTCTCTTCGCCGCCAGCAACCTCCTGTTCCAGATCCTCGGGCTCGGCCTGGTGGTCCTGGTCGCCGAACGGGGCGGCTCACCCGCGACGGTCGGGCTGCTGCTGGTGGTCAACAGCGTCTTCGGGATGGCCGGGGCGATGACCAGCAACCTCTACCTGCGACGGTGGGGCATCCGCCGCATGATGATCGGCATCAACGTGTCGTGGGCGGTGCTGATGCCGCTGCTGGCGGTCGCCCCCGGCCTGGTGGCGGTGAGCGTGATCCTCGCCCTGGTCAACTACGGTGCCGGGATCGGCAACGTGGCCGGGATGCTCTACCTGTTCAAGGCGGCCCCGGACGAGCTTCGGGGCCGGGCCGGTTCGATCGCCACCCTGCTCGCCTCCGGGGCCAACTCCGCAGGTGCCCTGCTCGCCGGGTTCCTGCTCGACGCGGTGAGCATGCGTACCGCCCTGACCGTCGTCGGGGTGACGATGGTGGTGATCGCGGTCTGCGCCGTCCTCGCCTTCGGCAGCCGGGCCGCCGCCGAGGCCGAGCGCGCCGAGGTAGCCGCCGAGCGCGCCGCCGAAGCGGCCCTGGCCGAGCGCACCGAGGTCGATCCGGTTGCCGAGGTCGAACGCGCCGAGGCCGATCCGGCTGCCGACCGATCTGCGGGCGGGCGCACCGAGGCCGATCCGGTGGCTACGTCCGCCCGGTGAGTCGGGGATATCGAGGAAATATGGCTGCCGCCGGGAGGCTGCCACGTGACGCACCGCCCTGCCGACGCGAGGAGAGACGCCGATGGACGAGCACGGCCGCTGGCAGCCGTACGTGATCACCCCGGAACGGGCCGGATGCCCCCCGACGGCAGACGGGCTCGCCGGTCACCTGCGTGAGGTGGACGTCGCGGCGCTGCTGACCGTACACGGGGCTCTGGTCTTCAGGGGTTTCGGTGTGGAACCCGGCACCCTCGACCCGGTGATGGACCTGCTGCTGCCCAACCGGCTCGCCTACGTGCACGGCAACACCCCCCGGACCAAGGTGGGGGACAACGTCTACACCTCGACCGAGTACCCGGCGAAGTACACCATCTCGATGCACAACGAGCTGTCGTACGCCGCCCACTGGCCGTCCCGGCTGTTGTTCTACTGCCAGATCGCCGCCGCGACCGGCGGGGCCACCCCGGTCCTGGACGCCCGGCTCTGGCTGGAGCTGCTCGACCCCGAGATCCGGGAGGCCTTCGCCGGAGGGGTCTGCTACCAGCAGAACCTGCACGACGGGATGGGGTTGGGCAAGAGCTGGCAGCAGACCTTCGAGACCGAGGACCGGGCCGAGGTCGAGGGGTTCCTCGCCGGCACCGGGGCGACGTGGAAGTGGACCTCCGACGGGCTGCGGATCAGTCAGGTCCGCCCCGCCACCACCCGACACCCGGTCACCGGCGTGGAGGTCTGGTTCAACCAGACCGACCAGTGGCACCCGGCGGGGCTGGAGGACGACGTGGCCCGGGTGATGATGCAGGTGATGACCCCGGACGAGCTGCCCCAGTCGGTCACCTTCGCCGACGGTGCCCCGATCCCCGAGGAGTACGTCCGCCAGATCCGCGACCGGGGGCTGGACGCCGCCGTCGACATCGACTGGCGGGTCGGCGACCTCATGGTGATCGACAACATCCTGGTCGCCCACGGCCGGCGCCCCTACACGGGGGACCGCCGGATCCTGGTCGCCATGTCCGACTGACCGGTGCTGCTGCGACTGGCCGGTGCCGCCGACGGACCGGTGCCGCTGCGACGGGCTGCGAGAGGGGACGACACCATGGACGAAGCGGTCGGGCGGGCGCGCTGGCTACGGATCTTCCGCCGTGCACAGCGGAGCGACCTGCGGCTGATCTGCTTCCCGCACGCCGGGGGCAACGCCAACGTGTTCCAGCCCTGGGGGCGGCTGCTCGCCGAGGGCACCGACCTGATGGCGATCTGCTACCCGGGGCGGCAGGACCGACTGTTGGAGCCCTGCGTCGAGCAGATGGACGCGCTCGCCGACCGGATCGTGGAGGTGCTCCTGCCGTACCTGGACCGGCCGGTGGCGTTGTTCGGGCACAGCATGGGCGCGTCGGTGGCGTACGAGGTGACCTGGCGGTTGGAGACCCGGTACGGTTTCGCCCCGACCGCCCTCCTGGTCTCCGGGCACGGTGCCCCCCACGTGTCCCGGGTCGAGTTGGACCCGGACACCGCCGACGACGAACACCTGCTCGGCCGGATCGGTGCCCTCGGCGAGGTGGACCCGCTGGTGCTGCGCTCGCCCAAACTCCGGGAGCTGATCATGCCGGCCCTCCGGGCCGACCTGCGGATGCTCTACCGCTATTTGCCCAGGGAGCCGGAGAAGCTGCGTACCCCCATCTCCGGCTACCTGGGCACCGAGGACCCCACCTGCACCGCCGAGTCCGTGCAGGCCTGGGCCGAGCTGACCACCGGCGGGTTCGATCTGACCACCTTCGACGGGGACCACTTCTATCTCACCCCGCAGCAGGAGCCCCTGCTCGCCGCCCTGAACACCCGCCTGACCTGACCGTTGCCGCCCGACCGGGTCCCGCCCGAGCGCCAGCCGGGCCCCGGTGGGGACCCGGCTGGCGCGGGTGGCCGTCAGTGCGGTGGCGGCCGGTGCGGTGGCCGCCGCCGAAGTCAGAGCGTGACGTAACCCAGGTGGATGCGGCCCTGCGGGCCTCGAACGAGGAGGGAACCGTCCTCGTTCGAAGCCGGGGCGGAGGTGGCCTGCGGCGCCCCGGACAGCGGACCCCACCCCGACCAGGTGTCGGACATCAGTTCGTACCGGATCGTCCGAAGCTGGTCGGAGGTGCTGCGTACCACCACCCACAGGTAGCCGTAGGCCACGGAGGTCGCCGGGGTGGACTTCCCGTCGGCCGACCCCGGCACGATGCTCCACCCCGACCAGGTTCCGTCGTAGTTGTCGTACCGGGCGGTCCGGAGTGCCCCGCTCGGATCGTGGTGGAACACCCAGAGCCATCCGCCGTACCTGGCGGTCCCGACCGGGCCGGTCACCGACGTGGAGCCGGGCACCGTGTTCCACCCGGACCAGGAATCGGTGGTCAGGGTGTACCTGATGGTGCCCAACCGGCCGTTCGGGACGGCGAAGAACAGGTTGATGTCGCCGCCGTACATCTGGGCGGTGGGTGCGGAGGTCCCGGTCGGGACACCCGGGACCGTCGACCACCCGGACCAGGAGTCGGTCGTCAGGGTGTACCGGACGAACCGGAGTGCACCGGTCGCGTCCCGGACGAACAGGCGGATGTCACCGCCGTAGACCAATGCGGCAGGTCCCGATATCGCGGCGGGGAACCCTCCCGGCACCACCGTCCAGCCACTCCATTGCTGCGAGTGGAAGTCCTGCCGGTTCATCATGACGGCACCCGCCGCGACGGTCGTGAAGACCCATGTGTAGCCGGCGTACCGGACGGATGCGGGGGCGGACCCGGGCACGACCGGCCCGGGCACCGGAGTCCAGTCGGTGGCCGCCGACGCCCCGACCTCCGCCTCGACCCCGACCTGAGCCGACGCCCCGACCTCAGCCGGAGTCTCGACCTGCGCCGACGTCCCGACCGGCGCCGGGGCGGCACCGGCCGGACCGGCTCCCGCCCCGACGACACCCATCAGAAGTACGGGCACCAGCAGTCGACTCACGACGCCGGCCGGACGATGGAGGCGCATCAGAAGCTCCCCTGTGGAGTACGAAACGGCACGAGCGTCGTCAGGCTCTCACGTTCCCCACCGTTGCGGGTGCCCGTTCCCGGTGCACCCTGCGCTCGGGTCGTCATAGCTCTCCTCTGGCCCGGAGCCAGTCGAAGATCAGTCTGTCCACCGGGGAGGACTGCTCCCGGCCGGAGTAGTCGAGCCACCGCACCTCTTCGATCTCGGCACCCGGCTTCATGTCACCCAGATACTCGGCGCGGTAGCAGGTCATCCGGACGGTGACGCCTTCGGCCTTACCGTGCGCCTGGGCTTCGAAGACCTCGGCCAACTCGATGGTGTCGTCGACCAGTTCGACGCAGAGCTCTTCCTGGATCTCCCGCTTCAATGCCTCGTGGTCGGATTCCTGGCCCTCCCGTTTGCCACCCGGTATGTAGTAGACGTCTTTCCCATAGGACCGGGTGCTGAGAATTCTTCCATTCTCTACTCTCAACCAGGCGAGCTTGTCGATGAACTTCATAGTCAACTCCCGGTGGTCCGACGATGAGCGCGGACGATGTGATCGCGGTGGGCGTAGCATCGGTCAAGAAGTTCGGACCGGTCAAGTCGGCTCGCCATGTCACCTTCCTGGTCAATCTTGACCCGCCGGTGCAGATCGATCAGCGCCGGGCGGACGGAGAAAGCCGCCACCAGCCGAGTCCAGTATTCGCGTAGCTCGCCCAGGTGTTCGCCGGGCGAGAAACCCCGCAGGCCGCCGTCATAGATCACGCATCGTTCCAACCCCGAGACGGGGTCGAGACGAGACGCCAGCGTGAACTCGGGAGTGATCAGTCCACCACGCCGGACAAAGTCCGTCTGGTCCAGATGAAGCGCAAGACCGTATGTCTGATCGTAGATCCCGAACAGACCCTCCAGCGCGATCACGGTGACCTCGGGGACCGACCGGTCAGCCTGCCCCAGCCGCCGGACGAAATGATCGATCCGCTCCACGGCCCGCATCGTCCCGATCGTGACCAGGACGATTCGTGGTGGTAGCGCCTCGGGCTCCAGGACGTCCGCGAGGACGGTGAGCGCGTTCGTGACCGTCCGGCCGGTGGCCGTGATGTCGCCGATGAACAGGACGGCCGAGCCGGCCAGGTCGATTCTTCGGTACTCGTCCGAGGTCACCACGGCGTCACCGGCGCGGATGGCCCGCCGGCTGCTCAGGAAGCTGACCCGGCAGGGGCGGCCGGTGACCTGCTCGACGACGCCGGGTAGGTCGAAGTTCAGACCACCACGCAGGATGGTGAGCACATCCGGTGTCGTCGCGGCCAGTGCGTCCGCCAGGCCCGGGTCGACCAGCGCCAGGTCGGTCACGGCCTGCCTGCAGGCCTGCCGTAGCTCGGCCCGGAAGGCGTCACCGACCGACGTCGAGTCGCAGAGCAGTCGGCGACCGGACGGGGAGGTGGAGACGAAGACCCGCGCCGGAGTTAGCGGCACCCGGTAGAGGCCGCCACGGCCGGTCGGCTCCAGCGTCGTCACTGCCGTGGCCGTCCCGGCTCAGATCTTCGTCGCAGCCGGTGGGATCCGAACGCCCCAACGGGCGGCGAGCATCCGGCGGAAGTCGTAGACCGCCTCCCGCCCGTTGGCCGACCAGGCCGGTGGCGGCATGGGTGTGTCGTCGTGCACCACGAGGCGCAGCACCCCGACGGAGGTCGCCGCAGCCAGCGCGGCGGCGACCTCATCGGTCCGGTCGGCAGTGCCGTACCCGAGTCCGAACGCTCCGGCCAGTGCGGCCCAGTCCAGTGGGAAGCGCCGGGACGCGACGTCGCCGCCGGACTCGTAGCGGCCGTTGTCGACGACCACGGCGGTGAAGGGTGCGACCCGCTCGCGCATGGTGGCCAAGGTGGCGAGCCCCGCCATGCCGAAGAGCAGCGAGCCGTCCCCTTCGATGGAGAGGGTCCGGGCTGCCGGTGGCAATGCGGCAGCGACCCCGAGCGCAACCGGAAGGACGTCGCCCAGGGCGTCGAGCGGGAGGGTACGACCGGGCCAGTGGCGCAGGGTGGCGTAGGTGGCCCGGCCGACCCCGGAGACGACGACCACGTCCTCTCCCAGCAGGGCACGCAGGGCACCGATCGCCTCAGTCGAGTTCACGGTGTAGTTCCCGGAGCAGACCTGCGGTGGCGACGACGAGGGCGGAGCGCATCCGGGTGCCGGTCAGGGCGATCCCGGCGCGCAGCGCCTCGGTCAGTTCGGCGGTGCTGCTCGCCGCCCGGGTGGGTATTCCGAAGAGGGTGGCCAGGCCGGACATGTGATGCGAGTGGTCCTGTGCCCACCAGTTCGGATCACCGAACTCCCCTCGGTGGGCCGTCAGGGCGAGGACGGGAATCTGGTGCAGCACCGTGAGCCGGGCGATGGTCTCGGCGGCGGCTCGCAGTCCGGAGTTCTCCATGCAGATCAGTGCCTGCTGTCCGGCCAGCCCCATCCCGGCGGCGACCGCGACCGCCTGCGACTCGTGCACCACCTGGACGTACTCCAATGTGGAGGTGGCGACGACCCGGGCGACGACCGGGCCGAGCAGGGAGTCCGGTACGGCGACGACGACCTGGATGCCGGCCGGCAGCAGTTCGGCCCAGCGGGTCGTCATCGCGGTCCTCCCGGTGGTCCGAGGGCCGACTCCGGTGGTAGGTGCCGCCAGGCGTTCAGGCTGCCCCGGGCATATGTGGTGGTGTTCCACGCACCCGGCTTGTTCGGGCCACGGCCGCAGACACAGAGGTGCTGGGCGGAGGTCTGCACGAAGGCACCCCTGGCCTGGGCGCCGTCCATGAGGTCGTCGCAGAGGTCGCGGGCGATGAACTCCTGGATCTGGAACCGACGGGTACGCATCTCGACCAGGCGCGGCATCTTGCCGATGCCGATGATGAGCCCGCCAGGCTCGTAGACCATCCGTACGTGGCCGAAGAAAGGGAGGAAGTGGTGTGCGCAGAGCGAGACGAACGGGATGTCGTGCGCGCCGACCAGGCCGGTGTACTCACGGGTGGGGTCCAGGTGGGCTGTCACCTTGATGAGGTCGTCGCGTTCGGTCCGATAGCCGGAGAGCAACTCCCGGTAGGCGTTCGAGATCCGATCCGGTGCCTCCTGTAGCGAGGCGCTGATCGCCTCGGCGGCCTCGGGAACGTCTGGATGGAGCGACGCTATCCACTCGACGAACGCCTGTTGTGGACGGCGGCTGCTCATCGCGAGCCCAGGAACTCGATGACCACGTTCTGGTAGGGACCGTCACCGAGGTTGACCAGCCGATGGGATTCGTCCGGCTGCCGGTAGGAGGTGTCACCGACCTGGTCGTTCTGCGGCTCCAACCGGCCGTCGCGGTACTCGGTGGCGACCGGGCCGGTTTTGGTGACCACGAAGCGGTACCCGCAGTGGTGCTCGTGCCATTCGGAGGCGCCGTGCGGCGGCAGATCGAGTATCCATACCCGTACGTGGTCGTCCTGGTAGATGACCGTCGTGCCGACCTGTTCCACGTGAGCGTCCACGGGCACACACCCCTACCTGTGATCGACTCGCACCGGGCGCGACCGATTTGACCTCGGGAGGGTCAGCTGTCGGACCCCTCGTCGGCCTCGGACACCTTTCCTACATCGATAGTCGGCAATCGGTCAAGGGCGCGGTGGATTCGTCGGACCTCGGTCGAGTCGAGATGGGGGGCGGCGACTCGGAGGTACCACACGAGAGCGTTCGCGGCATCGTCGGATCTGGTGACACCGGGCCGCTGATCGACGTTCGACACCATCCACAGGTAGAGGATCGTGAATGGGTACACGGTGTCGGGGATCGCGAACCTGAGGGGGATCAGCGCCTTCGTCGACTCCGGCAACGAGAACGTCTCGTCGGCGACCACACTGGCGTCGAAACGGCGAAACAATTCCGGAAGTGGCACCGGCTCGGTCGCCTGCACCTGCCACCTCAGGCTGCGTTCGATCGAAAGATCCGCACCCGCCTGGATGATGAGGCGGCAGGAGGTGGCACCGATTTCTGCGGGGAGGAGTCTCATCGGCCTACCTCCGGCTGTCGTAGGGCGCGTTCCAGGTGCATCAGCAGCAGGTACGGGCGTACCTCCTTGGCGATCTTCCGCCAGGTGAACGCCTTCACGCCGTACTTCAGCACGATGCTCGGCGGCAGGGTGGCCCCGAGCACGTCCCAGACGATCTCCCCGCCCACCTGGGGGCCGAGGCGCGGCAGGGCGTACTCGGTGGAGATCGCCCGGTATCGGGTCATCAGCTCCCGGGCCGTGTTCTCCGGGCTGATCACCGGGTCGAGCCCACGGGCGACCGCCACCACGGATTCGTCGAGCAGAGTACGGAAGTCGGCGCTGAATCGACGGCACGTCTCCACCTGTTCGGCGGTGAGGTTCACCAGGGAACCCAACTGGAGTTGGCCGATCACCTCGCGGACCACCGCCGCCTGGAACCCCTCACCCGGCCGCGCCCGGAAGGTCGAGGTCAGCGCGGTGCGTACCGCCGGGTTGGTCAGCATGCCGTCCTGGTTCAACTCGGCCGAGATGACCAGCGACGCGAGATGGTTACGGAGTCCGACGATCTCCGCTGTGCCCTGCCGCAGGGGTGACCTCTCACCAGGCTCCCGGCCGTATGCCGACTCCCGGATCGACCGCATCACCTCGTCCATCTCGCCGAGACTCACTCCGAGTGTCGACGCGGGGACCACGAGATCGGCCGGACGGCGGACGGCGTCCCCGTCGGTGGGATTGCCTGCCCGGCCGGCGTCGTCCACCTCGTACTCGTGGGCCCACAGCTTGACGAACCCCTGTTCGCGCAGTTCGTCGATCCGTCGTTCGATGAGTCTGGCGTCTGCCCGGTCGACGGCAGCCACCTCGTACGACGAACGGATCGCGATCGAGTCGGCGAAGAAGATCACTGCCTGGAGGAGCCGGTCGATGGTCCGGTGGCCGACCAGCCCGCTGTCGAGCATCGTGAGTGACCGTTGCATCATCGCCTCGTCAGATAGCTGAGCAGGTCGACTTCGTATATGTGGGCGCTCCAGCACTGATAGGAGACCGTCGAGCGCCGCATGCCCAACTCCTGCGACAGGTCGGAGGCGAGCTGCGCGAAGGCGAGCAGTTCCGGCACGAACCCCACCCACACGTCGACGCTGCGCGCGGTCACGAACAGGTGCAGCGTGTCGGCCACCACCCGGACCGCTCCGCCCACCGGTGAGACGGGGAAGGGCGCATTCAGGTCGGACGGGGGTGACCAGGTGGAGAACACGGCCGACCGGGAGGTCGGATCACGTCGCAGCAGGTCGACGATCCGCCCAATCTGATCGAACGCCTCGCCCTCGTCGCCGCCCCATCGGCGCATCCGCTGGAACAGCAGTGACCTGCCCCGCTGGTTGCCGAAGAGCCGGTCCCGATAGTCCTTGATCAGCTCGGGGTAGGGGTACCCCTCCGGTGCGCTCAGATCGCTCGGATTGGTGAGTCGAACGGTGAGGCCGGGAAGGTCGAACGAGATCCCGTGACGGGTGGCGATCCGGACCGCCTGCCCGCCCTGGAAGAGATCCAACGCCTGCTGCCAGCCGGTCCGTACCGTCTCGATCGTCAGCTCCAAACTGACACCTCTCCCGATGGGGCTGTGGAGGATCCGCCGAGGTGTCAGAGTACGGCCCGGGACCACACCGTGTGGTCCCGTGGCGCACCCAGCGTGGCGCGACTGTCGTCGGTCCGCCGGCAGGTGCGACGCTCACTTCGTGCCGTCGCCGGTGATCCGGAGTCGGGTGAGGATCTCGGCGATCTCCCGGGTCTCCTCGTGGCCCGGCCCGTACAGGAGTGCGAGATCCTGGTGCAGGGGCACGAGTTCGGCTGCCGCTTGGTCGAGGTCGCCTTCGGAGAGCAGCAGCCGGCAGATGTCGCGGCGAAGTTCCAGGGCGTCGGTGGAGAGGTCCCCGTCGGTGGCCTGCACGTGGGTCAGCACCTGTCGGAACTGGCGCAGTGCGAGGGTCGCCTCACCCAGCTCCGCCCGGCAGTGGGCGGCTTGGCGCAGGCAGGCCAGCGCGTCGTGGTCGGCTGGGCCACCGGTGCGGGCGAAAGCCGCGTGCAGTGCGTCGAACTCCGGGAGTGCCCTGCGGACGTCGCCGCCGATGACCAGGGTCGCAGCCCGTCGCTGGCGGAGGGCGAGGACCCGGGGGTGGTCGACGCCGAGGGCGGCTGCGGCGGGTTCGATGACCTGCCACAGTGCTTCCGCAGCCTGCGTGTAGCGGCCCTGGACGAGCAGGTCGCCGGAGTGCGCCACCGCGTCGTCGATGGCGGCGCGCAGGGCGGTGGCGGGGTCTCCGGAACCCGGGCGGTGGGCTACCGGGTACGCCCAGGGTGGGGTGGGCGTCCGCGATCGGGGTGCGTTGGGTCTGCGGTACATCAGTGTGGGGTCGGGCACCCCGGCCGGGAGGTGTCCCCGTTGCGGGGGTGCCGATCCGGGCGCCGGGAGCAGGGGGAGTAGCTGCTCGTAGACGTCGTACGCGTCGCGGGGCCGTTGTTCGGGCACCTTGGCGGTGAGCGCCAGGACCGCCCGCTCCAGTGCTTCGGGAACGTCCGGGCGGAGTCGGCGCAGCGGCGGTGGTGGTTCGTCGACGTGCTGGCGCATGAGCTGGAACTCGTTCGCCCCGTCGAAGAGGGTCCGGCCGGAGAGCAGTTCGTGCAGCACACACCCGAGGGCGTACAGGTCGCTCTGCGGGGTGATCGGGCCACCCTGGATCTGCTCCGGGGACATGTAGTGGTGGGTGCCGATCATGTGTCCGGTGCCGGTGAGCCGGGTGACGTCGGTGCCGAGGATCGCGGCGATGCCGAAGTCGAGCACCTTGACCGCGCCGGTGTCGGAGACCAGGACGTTGTCGGGTTTGAGGTCCCGGTGGACGACGGGGATGGCGTGGGCGTGGGACAGGACGGTGCAGATCTGTGCCGCGATGGCGGCGGCCCAGCCGACCGGCAGCGGCCGCGCCGGGTCGACGTAGGCCCGCAGGGGGGTGCCGCGGACGTACTCCATGACCAGGTAGACCCGGTCGTAGGTGGTGTCGAGGACGGCGTCGTACACCTGGGGGACGCCGTGGTGCCGGATCCGGGCGGTGATCCGGGCCTCGCGGCGGAACCGTCTGGCGAACTCCTCGGCCCGTGCGGCGGAGTAGACGACGTCGGGCCGGATCAGTTTGACGGCGACCTCGCGGTCCAGGACCGCGTCGTAGCCGCGCCAGACCTGGCCCATGCCACCGGAGCGGATCTCGTCGACCAGTTCGTACCGCCCGGCGATCGGGTCTGCCCGCACGTCATCCCCCAGCTGATACCCGTCGTCGTCGAGTGTGGACGGTATCCGGATCAGGCGGCGTCGTCGACGACCCCCTCCTGGTCGCGGATCATCCGCCAGGCGGCGCTGCGCGCGCTGCGGTTGAGCGAGCTGCGGAAGTCCTGCTGCTGGTCGAAGTACCTGCGGCCCATCTCGGCGGTGGTGTCGAAGTGGTCCATCATCTTGTCCTCGAAGACCGGGTCGAAGACGTGGCCGAAGTTCTCCACGTCGTTGGCGACGGCCGCCAGGCGGACCTTCGGGTCGGCGAGGGCCTCGTGGAACGGTTTGATGACGTCCTGGTCGGTGAACTCGGTGCCGTACCTGTCGTTGAACCGGGCGATGAGCTCCGAGAGCAGTGACTTCTCCGGGTCCTTGGCGTCGGCGGAGCCGTCGCCGAGCCCGTGGAGGTCGGTCGTCCCCTCCGGGACGAGGCTGACGTCGTGCTCTCCGGTCCGTTCGACCCGCAGGTGGCTGAGGTCGACCTCGCCGATGTCGACACCGCCGTCGTCGCGGCGGGGCAGCCGGTTGAGCAGGTGCCGTCCGTAGAGGTAGAGCCGCTCCAACTCAGGATCCTGGTAGGGGACGATCCGGGAGAGGAACCCGTACTTGCGGACGTAGTCGTTGAGGTCGCCCCGGAAGGTCTCGGCGGTGGCCTGGTCGTCGGGGTCCTCGCCGTTGAGCAGGGCGTCGAACCGGCCGACCGCCGGGTCCAGGTGCCGGTACAGCTCGGCGTGCAGCTTCGCCCACTTCGCGGTGTTCCCGGCGGCCTGGGTGTCGGCGGCGAACCAGGCGGCGGCGAAGGCCTGCATCTCGTCACCGACCAGGATCGGCGCGGACATCACCCGGCTCTGCCCGCTGTAGAGCAGGTTGGGGTCCGAGGGGAGGGTGGCCGCCTCCTCGAAGTACGGTCGGAACGCCTCCCGGATGTCCTCGGCCTCGTTGCAGAAGTCGAGGACCGCCAGGTCCGCCTGGTTCTTGCGGTCGGCGGTCCGGTTGAGCCGGGAGAGGGTCTGCACGGCGGCGATCCCGGTCAGCTTCTTCACCACGTACATCGTGGTGAGCAGGGGCTGGTCGAACCCGGTCTGGTACTTCTCCGCCACCACCAGGATCCGGTACTCGGGTTGCCCTGCGCCGCCGGTCCGGTCGTCGGCGCGGGCGTACCCGAACGCCTTGGGCAGGGCCTTCTCCGGCAGGCCGCCGTTCTCCTTCGCCTCGGTGATCTCCTCCCCGTCGTAGGTGAGGGTGCCGGAGAAGGCCACCAGGACGCCGGGATCGGGAAGGCCACGGTCGCCGAGGTGCTTACGGATCGACCGGGCCATCTGCACGGCACTCTGCCGGGAGGCGGTGACCACCATCGCCTTCGCCCGGCCACCGAGCCGCCCGGCGGTGTGGGCGAAGAAGTGCTCGACGATCACCTGTGCGTGCTGGGCGACCGTCGAGTCGTGGGTGAGGGCGTACCGGGCGAGCAGGGGGTTCGCCTTGGCCCGGTCGACCTTCCGCTCGTCAGGGTTGCCGTTGACCAGCTTCCAGTACGTGTCGTACGTGACGTAGCTGCGCAGCGGGTCGAGGATGAACCCCTCCTCGATGGCCTGCCGCATCGAGTACGTGTGGAACGGGTGGTACTTCCCGTCCTCGCCCCGGGTGCCGAACTCCTTGAGGGTCTTGTCCTTGGGAGTGGCGGTGAACGTGAAGTAGGAGAGGTTGGCGGCCCGCTGCCGGTTGCGTGCCCGGCGCTTGAGCCGCGCGTCGACGTCGGGTTCGGCGGGTGTGCTGGTGGCACCGGGGTCACCGGACTCGGCGTCCAGACCGAGGTCGCGCAGGACCTCCCGGACCGCTCCGGCGGCCTCACCGGCCTGGGAGGAGTGCGCCTCGTCGACGACGATCGCGAACCGTCGGCCATGGATCTCGGTGGGGTTGCGCTTGAGGTACTCCACCAGGGCGGGGAAGGTCTGCAGGGTCACCGTGACGATCTTCCCGGTGGCCTTGGAGAGCGCCTTGGCGAGCTGCTCGGACTTCGCCCCCTGGTCCTCGTCGATCTTCACGACGAGACCGGCTGTCTGCTCGAAGCTCCCGATCGTCTCGCGCAGTTGCGAGTCGAGGTTGCGTCGGTCGGTGATGATGACGACCTTGTCGAAGACGGGGATGCCGGGTTTCAACCCGGCTTCCACGGCCGTCGGGTCGAGGTCGGCCACGTCCACCGGTGTGTGCAGGGACGACAGCCGGTGGCTGAGCCAGGCGATGGTGTTCGACTTTCCCGACCCCGCCGAGGCCATCACCAGGTAGTGCTGCCCGGCCCCGTGCCGGGCCGCGTGGGTCGTCAACTGCTTCACCGCGTGCCACTGGTGATAGCGGGGGAAGATCAAAGACTTCCGGGTACGTCCGTCCGCGCCCTTCTCCCGGTGCAGGTGGACGAAGCGTTCCAGCAGGTCCAGCCAGTTGTCCCGCTGCCACACCTCCTCCCACAGGTAGGAGGTGGCGTACCGGCCGTACCCGGTGGCAGGCGGGTTGCCCTGGCCGCCCGGTCGTCCCGGCCCCGCCGACCCGGTGTTGAACGGCAGGAACCTGGTCGCCTTCCCGCGCAGCCCGGTGGTGACGAAGACCAGGTCGGGGTCGACGGCGAAGTTGGCGACCACCCGCCGGGCGAAGATCAGCTCGGTGGGGTCCCGGTCGGTGCGGTACTGCTCCTTGGCGTGCTCCACCCCCGACCCGGTGAGCGGGTTCTTCAACTCGGCGGTGGCCACCGGGATCCCGTTGAGGAACAGGGCCAGGTCCAGCCGGTTGCCCCGGTCGGCCTGCTTCGTCGCGTACGCCAACTCCCGGACCACTGTCAGCCGGTTGCGCCGGTAGTCGTCGAGGATCGCGTCGGACTCCACCAGCGACGGCTTGAAGTACGCCACCCGGATCCGGACGCTGTTGTCCCGCACGCCGTCGCGGAGCACGGCGAGGAGTCCGTCGTCGGCGATCGCCCGGTCGAGCCGCTTGACGAACCCCCGCTGGGCGGCCATCTGGTCACCGCCGTAGAAGGTGACCAGCTCCGCCCACTCATCGGCCTGCGTGGCGCCGACGAACGTGAAGAGCTGCCCGGTGTCGAACCCGAGGTCGGGCCGGTAGTCGGCAGCCTGGCCATCCTCCCACCCATTGGCGAGCAACGACGCCACGATCGCGTCCCCGAAGGCCTTCTCGTGATGAACAGCCATGCCGCCTCCCCAGGCCGGACCCGGCTGTCACGGCCGGCTTGACCATCGGAAGCTTACTGATCGTGCCGGTTGCGGCACAGTCGTCCCCTTGCCGCGCGCGTCGAAACCGTGTTCGCTTTTTTCGAATAGTGGTAGGGTCGGGGCATGGCTCAGGCGCTCCGTGAACGCACTCTCCTTCCGCCGAAGGACAGCTCCGACCTGGCACGATTCGCCCGGGGCCTCGCGGCTGCACAGCCGTCCGCGCGGGCGAGACTGGTCGGGCCGGACGGTTCTCACCTTGACATCCCGGACGAGCTGTACGGGGTCCTCCGCGATGTGGTGACCGCCCTGTCCGAGGGCATGGCGATCTCGATCGCCCCCCACAACACGATGCTCACCACCCAGGAAGCTGCCGATCTGCTCAACATCTCGCGACCGACGGTCGTGCGGTTGTTGACTGACGGGCAGATTCCACACACCATGCGAGGGCGGCACCGCCGGGTCATGCTTCGTGATGTCCTCGACTATCGGGAACGCACCCGTCGCGAACGCCGGCAGACTCTCGACCAGATGGCGGCCGACGCTGAGGAAGACGACCTCTACGACGTGACCGCCACGCCCAAGCGAACCCGGTGAGGTAAGACGCGTCGTGGCCTTTCCCGCGCTGCTGGACACGTGCGTGCTCTACCCTGCCTACCTCTGCGACACCCTGCTCCGGCTGGCCGAGGATGAGGCGTATCGACCCTTGTGGTCGGCCGACATTCTTGAGGAGTTGAGGCGTAACGTCGTCGAAGCAGGGGTCCCGGCTGACCGAGTCGACCGGCGCATCGCCCAGATGACCCGCTCGTTCCCGGACGCGGCGGTCACCGGCTACGAGACGCTCGTTGACGGCATGCTCAACGACCCGAAGGATCGGCACGTCCTTGCCGCGGCCGTTCGCGCGAACGCCGAAGTCATCGTCACCTTCAACACTCGGGATTTCCCCGAGCACACGCTGAAGCCGTACGACATCCTCGCTGTTCACCCGGATGAGTTCCTACTCGACCAACTCGACTTGTACCCGGGCCTGACGATCGGTGTGCTTGAGGATCAGGCTGCCTCCTACCGACGCCAACCCACCACCATCGCAGGTCTCCTTCCCATACTCGAACGCACTGGTCTGCCTCGCTTCACCGCCGAGGTGCGCCGACACGTTCGTTGAGACCGGAAGCTCGCGGATCGCGCCAGCCTCGGCAGAGAAGCGATCGGGCACCACACGGCCTCCGTGGCGTATAGCGGGTATGTTTCACATTCCACGCCCGCTGCTCTTCGACCCGTACGAGGTGTCGCATGTCTACTGTCGAGGAGGTCACCGGGGAGCTTCGTACTCTGCTCACCGGTGTGGAGCGGGCGCAGAGCCTGGCCTCCGCCGCCGACAACCAGGCCCAGGGAATCGCCACCCGGGCTGCCGGTGCCGGGTTCGTCGCCGTCGCCGCCGGTCTCGCCCGGGTACGCTCCGCCATCGCCAGCATCCAGGGCGGCCTCGCCACCCTCGCCACCACCGGCGGTGAGGCGGCCAGGGCGACGGCGGCGGTGTCCCGCGAGGCCACCCCGCAGGAGTCCATCGCCGCCCTCGGCCCGGTGCAACAGGGCGTCACCGCCGCCCGGGAGTCCTGCACCGCCACGATCGGGCACGTCGACACTGCCAGGCAGCTCGTCACCGCCGTCCTGCAGGGCGGAGAGCCCGGCCCTCTCCTGCAGGCTCTCGACAGCATCAAGCAGACCCTGGTGCTGGTGGTGCAACGCACCCACAGCGCCCAACAGGCGGTCGAGGCGACCGTGAACCACGCCCGCCGCCTCGGCGCCCAGGGAAACTGACCGGGGCTGGCGGCGACACTCCGCCGGCCAGCCCAATCCGCTCCGAGGACCCCGCGAAGTCCTCGGTCACCCACACGACGAACGACCCCGCGCCCCTGCCACCCTGGTCCAGGAAGCCGACGGGTGTCCGGGGCGGCCGTCCGACCGGTCCCCGCACGGTCATCAGACCGAAGGAGGACGACGACGTACGACGGTCTCTGCAACGGGAGAACGACTGTGCCGTCAGGGTCGCTGCCGAGGGCTACCAGGTCCAGCAGAACCCCACGAGGCCAGAGGTCACAGCTGCGCGCGAGGCAACCGGCGACACCGGGAATCTGAAGAAGACGCCGGACTATCTTGTCGAAGGGCATGTCTTCGACTGTTACGCTCCCAGCCCGTCGAAGTCGTTACGGGGAGTCTGGGACGAGGTAGGGCAGAAGGTCAAGAAGCGGCAGACCCAGCGGGTGGTGCTTCACCTGGGGGACTGGCGCGGCGACCCGCAGGCGTTGAAGAAGCAGTTCGACGACTGGCCGGTGCCAAACCTCAAGGAGTTGGTGGCCGTGAAACGCGACGGTGGGATCATTCAGATCGTCGACGGCACTGAGAAGGGCGGTTGAGGTGGGGATTGAGTTCCGACTGATCCTGGCTGGTGACATCTCGATCCGTCGAGTGGCTGAGCTTGTCGCACCCGACGCGGTCGAGGACCAGACCGCCTCGGGTGACCTCATGCTCAGCTCAGGAATCGACGACACGCTTGGGTACGGCATCGACATTCTCTCCGGGCAGCGGGGCTACTTCGACGCGGAGGACGATGACGGGTCGGTGTGGGTGTGGGAGCCTGACTCCTTCCTTCAGGTCGACTACGTGATGCGCAAGGACGTCATCGCCGAGCGAGGTGTCCCGGCTATGCTCCGCAGTGTGTCGGAGCTTCTCGACCGTCAGCCGGAGGACGCGGCTCTGGTGCTGAACGCGAACTATCTGTTGTTGACCAGGGTCGACGGCGTGCTGCGCAGACACCGCCCCTCGTGGTGGCAGCATCATCAACAGAACCAGTGACGTGTCTGTCGACTACCGACTGACCCTCGCCGGGGATCTCACTCTCGAAGAGGTAGCCGCCCTGGCCGCCCCTGGGGCGACGGAGGGTCGGTCCCCCGCCGGCAACAGGGTGCTGAGTGCCAGCCTAAACAAGGAGAGCGGGTACGTCGTCAGCATCGTCGCGACTGTCGACGGCTACTACGAGGCCGAGAGTGACGGCGGCGAGATGTGGCAGTGGGAGCCTGCCCGGAGTGTCGACATCACCTTCCACATGGACAAGGAGGTGCTCGCCGAGAAGGGACGCCCGCACATGCTTCGCACGGTCGATCAGGTCCTCCGAAGTCGGCCGGAGGATGCCGCGCTGATCCTCAACGGTGGCTGGCTGATGCTGACCCGGGTAAACGGGCAGGTGCTGCTACACAACGCCGCCGAATGGCACGACCCGAACTACGACATCGATGGCATGCGAACGGCAGAATGAGATGGGGATCAACTTTCGACTGATCCTGGCTGGCGACATCCCGCCGAGCCGCGTTGCCCGGGTGGTCGCTCCACACGCGGTCGATGCCCGAACCACCTCGGGCCGCCCGATGCTGCGGTCTGGTCTCGACGACACGCTCGGGTACGGCATCGACATCCTCTCCGGGCAGCGGGGCTACTTCGACGCGGAGGACGAGGACGGGTCGGTGTGGGTGTGGGAGCCTGACGCCTACCTCCAAGTCGACTACGTTATGCGCAAGGACGTCATCGCCGAGCGAGGTGTCCCGGCCATGCTCCGTAGCGTGTCGGAGCTTCTCGAACGTCAGCCGGAGGACGCGGCTCTGGTGCTGAACGCGAATTGGCTGCTACTGACCAGGGTCGACGGCGTGCTGCGCAGACACCGCCCCTCGTGGTGGCAGCATCACGGCGAGGGGGTCTGACGATGGGGGTCGAGTACCGGTTGACGCTCGCCGGTGGGTTGTCGCTGGACGAAGTAGCGGCGCTTGTCGCACCACACGCGAAGGAGACGACGACGTCGGGCGGTGACCGGCTGCTGAGCACGCCGACCGAGGACGAGCCGGGCTACGGCGTCAGCATCATCGAGGACCGTGAGGGTTGGCACGAGGCTGAGAGCGACGACGGTCAGTTGTGGCGGTGGGAGCCCGGCAGGTGTGTCGACGTCACCTTCTACATGGACAAGTTCGCCGACCGTGAGGGGGCTCGGGGCCACATGCTCCGTACCGTCGCCACCGTGCTCGCGCACCGGACCGAGGATGCGGCGCTGACCCTCAACGGGGACTGGCTGATGCTGACCCGGGTCAACGGGAAGGTGCTGCTGCACAACGCCGCCGACTGGTACGACCCCAGCCACAGCCCGTTCTGATCGCCTCAGCTGTCGACGGCAGTGGACGGAACCGACGAGCTACCCGCCAGTCTCCGCCCGACCCGCAGGTTGACGGCACGATCTCGTTCGACCCCGACCACGGGGATGTGGCAGGGTCGCCTGGTGTCTGCATCCCGCCTTGACCTGCTGCGTTGGCAGTTCGACCTGACCTGGTCGCTGTTCGAGTACCACCTGGAACGGCTGGAGCCGGCGGACTTCCTCTGGGAGCCCGCCCCGCACTGCTGGACGATGCGCCAGGGTGCCGACGGTGGGTGGGTGCCGGACTGGGCGGACGTCGAGCCCGATCCGATCCCCGTCCCGACGATCGGGTGGATCACCTGGCATATCGGCTGGTGGTGGACGGTGACAGTCGACCACGCCGAGGGGCGCACGCCACGGGAGCGTACCGAGGTCGGGTGGCCCGGGGACGGCGAGCAGACGGTGGCGTGGCTGCGTGATCTGCGTACCGCGTGGTTGTCGGTTCTCGATCAGCTCGGCGACGCGGACCTCGACGCTACCGCGCCCTTTCCCTGGCAGGACGACCCCGCGCACACCGTCGCGCACATGATCGCCTGGGTGAACGCCGAGCTGATGAAGAACGCCACCGAGATCGGCCAACTCCGGCTCCTGCGCCACGCGCGCGGCTAGCCCTACCGTCACCGGCACTCGATGATGCGGTCGGCCAGGGTGGCGGCCTCTGTCAGGATGGCGTTCAGCTCTTTCGACGAAACGGCCCCGTCGCCGAGGGCGTACAGGATGGTGAGGCCCTGGATCCGGCCGGTCGACGTGGGCTCGACGTCGGTGGGGAGGCTCGGGTCGAGGGCGCCGCTGACCAGCATTTCCGCGCTGCTGGCGTCGGTCTCGGGTCCGCCGGTCGTGGTGCTTCGCATGTCGGCGACGAATCGGATGATCTCGCCAGTGTCGGCCCCTCGTTGAAAGCGGCGGTTCACCGCGAGGTAGAAGACCGCCCCGAGGAGCACGTCGAACCCGTCCCAGCCGTCGCGGTCGAGCCGGGCCTCGATCTCGTCGTTCGCCGCGTGGTCGCCCTCCACCATGGTCAGGATGTAGGAAATCTGGTCCGGTGTGATCGGCATGATGCCGCTACCGGTGTTCTTCGGCGAGCTCTTCGGCCTCGGCCATGAACTCGTCCAGCTCGGTGGGGGTCAGGGGCGTGGTGAGCAGGAGGTGTCCGAGGATGAACAGTTCGGCACCGAGGGCGGTCTCGGCGGGGATGTTGTCGACGAGGTCGTACTCACCGAGGGCGGCTCGGATGAGCCCTTCCAGTTCGAGGCGCGGAAGGCTCTCGTGGTCGGGGTAGAGGTCCCGAGCTCCGGCGACGAAGGCGGAGACGTCGGTGGGGGTGGCGTCGGGGCCGAAGTGCCGGTGGACGGCGACGGCGAACGCGGCCCCGACGAGTCGGAGGCCGTCTGCCACCCCGAGCTGACCGACCTCCACCGCCAGCGCGTCGACGGTGTCCAGGTCGCGTCGGGCCAAGGCCCGGATCATGTCGCTGAGCGGGGTGCGGCTCATCGGGTCAGCCCGACTGCGGTGGCCAGTCGCGCCACGTCGGCACCGGCGGGTCCGCTGCGGGCGATCTCGGCGATGACGGTACGGGCGTACGGGCGGAACCGGACCTCGGTGGGGGCGAGGGTGTCGGCGGTGAGGACCTTCTGTGCGGCGGTGGTGTGGTCCCCGGTCTGGGCGTAGGCGTGGGCGGCGTCGAGGAGGTGGGCGGCCCGGAGTTCGGCGGGTAGGCGTGTCCAGTCGTCGTGGCGGACTGCTTTCTCGTGGAGGTAGACGGCTTCGGTGGTGTCGCCGAGGCGGAGTGCGGCGAGGACCCGGGCGAGTCTGACGGTGAGCGGGCCGAAGTGGGTGTGGTGAGGGTCGTGTCCGGGCGTACCCCGGTTGGTGAGGTCGTCGGCGTGGTCGATGAGGTCGTCGGTGTTGCGGCGGTCGCCGGTCCCGGCGGCGGCGAGCCCGGCCTGAAGGAGCAGGGTTCCCTGCACACCCTTGTCGGTGACGGTGTCGGCCGCAGTGAGGGCGGCGGTCATGGCCAGGCGGTCCCGGTCGAGGGCGCGGAGGGCCTGGGCGACGACGATGGTGGCGGTCCCGCGCAGCGTCGTGTGGTCGGCGGCGGCGGTGACGGCCCGGTCGGCGGCGAGCCAGGCGAGGTCGGGTTCACCGAGTTTGACCAGTACGGCGGCGGTGATCCGGTAGCTGGGCACGAGCAGCGCCGGGGTGGTGTGGGTGGCGTCGAGGAGGGCGGGCAGGCTCCGCAGGAGTTGGGCGTAGTGGGCGTGGTGGTAGGTCAGCCAGGCGTGGGCGACGTGTCGGTGCAGCTGGTCGACGGGGGGTGTGGCGGTGGGCCGGTGCTGGTAGCGGGCGAGGGCGGCGCGGACCGCCTCGACCCCGTCCAGGCCGACGGCCGCCGTCCGGGGCACCCGGTGTGAGCCGAGGAGGGTGCTCGGGTCGACGTGGAGGACTTCGGCGATCTCCTGGATGACCGAGTACCTGTCGAGGGCGCGTACCCCGCGTTCGACCTTGTCGACCCAGCTCTTGGACTTGCCGAGCCGGTCGGCGAGCATCTGCTGGGTCATCCGGCGGCGGACCCGCCACCGGGCCATCCGTCGACCGATCGGCAGCTCGTCGCCGCCGCGCAGCCCCGGCCCGCTCATCGGTGCTGTCCCGTCTGCGGGGGCATGGCGTCGGTGGACTCCCCGCACCGTGGACACCACCGCGACTTCACCCGGAACGCGAAAAGCCCGAGCAGAAACCCCGGCACCAATCCCCCGAACACGATCGACACGACAATGGACATCACGAACCCCCTCACCTCCTGTGTCGCAGGCCTCACCTAAAGTGAAAAGGTTCGTTGCGGCATCGGGTAGCCAGCCGGCCTGGCGGGCATGTGGAACGCGTTGAACGCATCTCTCGGGGAGGTCAGTGGATGGCGCGGACGCCGAGGCGGCGCAACGAGAAGCTACTAGAAATGATCAAAGAGTGCCGATGGTCGTACGAGGCGTGTGCCGCAGCGGTTCGGGCGGTCGCTCGCGAGAACCGCGACGCGCTGCCCTCCTGTGACCGTTCGCATGTAGGGCACTGGGTCAGTGGTGTCAAGCCCAGTGGCAGCACGTCTCGATACCTGGCCGAGGCGATCTCCCGAAGGCTCGGTCGGGTGATGAATCCGATCGATCTCGGAATCGTCGAAGGCAGTAACCTGGAGCCTGACCTTCGTGGCCTGGACTGGTGGGGACATGCCCCGGCCATCGATCTGCTGACCGTCGGGAGGGCCGACTTGGAGCGACGAGAGTTCGGGCTCAACGCCCTGTACTCGTTGGCAGCGCTCGTTGTTCCGCTCGACTCGTGGCAGGAAGTCGCGGACCGGGGACGACGTGCGCAGGGTGGGGACGCCGCAGTGGGCCGCAGCGAGATCGACGCCGTACGAGACATGCTGGATGTGTTCAGCAAGGCCGATGAACGGTTCGGAGGGGGACATGCGCGCTTGGCCGTCGTCCAGTACCTCACCTCGGACGTGGCTGGCTACCTCCAAGGGCGCTTCTCCTCCGACAGCGACCGCAGGGACATGTTCAGCGTCGCGGCCGAGATGACCTATCTCGCAGGCTGGAAGGCCTTCGATTCGTCCCTGCACGGGTTGGCTCAGCGCTACTACGTGCAAGCTCTGCGGCTAGCCAACGAAGCCGACGATCGCCCGCTTGCCGGCTTCACACTGCGAGCGATGGCACATCAGGCCGTCGATCTCGGCCACGGATCGGAAGCCCTGCAACTCGCCACATCGGCGCTGGAATGGTCAAAGGGACGTGCTACCCCGGCCGCGACCGCGCTTTTCACCGTTCTGACCGCTCGTGGCCATGCCGCGTCGAGCGACCCCCTCCGCACCTCGACAGCACTTCTCACGGCCGAGGCTCAACTCGCGAGTGCGTCCGTCGATGACGAGCCAACATGGATCCGGACCAGCGGATTCACCGAGGCTTCCCTTGCCAGCCAGGCGGGCCAGGCCCTTCGCGACCTCGGTGACCTTGCCGGGGCAGAAGCTCAACTACGTCGGTCGATAGCGACCCGGAACGCCGGGCCGTACCGACGCATCCACACGCTGACCCTGGCCAACCTCGCCGACGTCCAGTGCAGCCAAGGACGCCTTCGTGAAGCCGTCGGTAACTGGAACCACACCATGGACACGATGGAAGGTGTCAAGTCCGGCCGGGCCTCGGCCGCCGTAAGAAATATCCGAACCCGCCTCAGTAACTTTGGTCCCCGCCTCCCCGCCTTTGCGAAGCAGCTTGACCAACGGGCCACGGCCCACCTCCGTCAAGGCAACTCGCCCTCATCCAGATGACCAATTGAGGCAACATGACGTCCGAGGGGCACTCAGGCCGGGGTTGAAGACGGTGGATCGGTGCATCAGCCGAGGGGGTGTTCCATTGTGCAGGCGGCCACGTTGTTGGGTGAGGATGTGGGAGTGCTGTGGCCTGAGATCGTTCGACGTGCCGTGAAGGTCGGATCGGATCGTGAAGTGGTCGGCGTCTACCCGCGCCGTGCCGACCTTCCGCGTGCCGTGTTCCGTGGAGCGATTGAGCGTGCCGGATCTCGGCTGTGGTTCGGCGGGTACACGAGCTACTTCCTCTGGTTGGAAGTACCGGGTGTCGCTGCGGCCCTCGCTGCCAAGGCCAAGACCGGAGCTGACGCACGCTTTCTGCTCGGCGACCCGGACAGTCCGGTCACCGCCGAGCGTGAACGGCTTGAGGCCACTCCGTTGACTCTCGCGACGCGAATCGCGATGACACGCTCGGAGATCAGCAAGGTCGACGCCGAGATTCCGGTACGGCTCTCTGACCGCCACATCGCCATGTCCGTGTGGGTCTTCGACGATGAAGCCGTAGTGGCCACGCACATCGGTGTCGGGCTCGGACAGGACTCCGTGACGCTGCATCTTCGGCGCGCGCAGCACGGGGGAGTCTTCGACAGGTACGTCGAGCACTTCGAGTCGCTGTGGGCCGACGGTCGCCCTGCCGGCCAGTAGAACTGCCGCCCCCGTCTGCGCTGGCAGTACCTGCTCCGACGGGGTATCAACGCCACCTACCCGCACCACGCAGCCCAGCCAGGCACGGGACCGTCGGGGATGGGGACGAACAGTTCCTCTACCCCCGGCCGGATCGTTACACCCGTAGTGCCCCTTTAGCGGCGGCTGCCGCCCTGTATGGGAGGTCGCCATGCACTTGCGACGCCGCATCGCGCTGCTGGCGCTCGCGTTGCCGCTCCTCGCCCTACCCACCGTTGGCACCCACGCTACGGCGGGCGGGCGGCAACCACCCGCCGCTACGCAAGAGGACCTAGGCGCCGCCGCCTCCCTGGTTGACGCCACCGGGGCGGCACGCTGGTCGGACGCGTACGCCGGCGTTGCCCTGGACGTCCCCGCAGGCGTGCTGATCGTGCACCGCATCCCCACGTCCCGGCTCGACGCCGAGCTAAGCGCCCTCGTGCCCGTGCCCGTACGGTTCGTCGACGCCATGCACCCCGCCCGCACCCTCGACGCGTGGCAGGCGCAGGTGTTCGGTGACCGCGACCGCTGGGAGGCCCGGGGAGTACTCATCCACTCGATATGGGTTGATTTCGGTCAGTGTGTTATTCTTGAGATAGGCGATCCGCAGCGAGACGCGGCCCGGCTCACCGCCGCCTATCCCGACATGACGCTGTGCGTCCGGCAAGGTTGGCCACCCGAGCCGCCCCTAGCCATCAGCTAGCCCTCGGAGATCTGGGGCACGTCGAGGTCACCACGCGTTGGCGGCGCGAGCGCGTGGCATGGCTCGCAGCCCGGAGCGAGGAGCAATGCTCGATCCATCTGCCCCGATCGGCTGTGGCGGCAACGGTCTCAGCCGGACAGACGAGGATTGGTGCGGGAGGCCACCTACCCGGTCGCCACCATCACCCTGACCGCTCACGTCGACGTCGACAGCCTGTGGAAGCCGGATGGGAGCCTCGTTGTGGGGAAATGCTGGACTGGGCAGGCGGTCGGGCGTATGACGCCGGGCTGACCTACTTGCGTCTGGATGCCTGAACCACAAACGACCGTTTGCACGCTTACTACCGTCGACAGGGATTCCGGCACGTCCACACCGTAGAGTCCCGTGTCCCGGGAGCGAGCTTCCAGCGGCCGCCCCAGTCCTACCGGGACGGGCGACTCAAGACCGAGACGACCTGACACCGCACAGTCGGTCGATCCGGCGCTCGCACGAGTGGACTGAGAGGTGACTCGGTCTACATGTATTCGGCCGCGATTTCGTTCGCCTCTGCGACGAATTCCTCGATCTCTGAAGGGGTCAGCGGGTTCTCGATGAAGAGTTGACCAAGAATGAAGATCTCGACCGCGATCAGGGTCTCAACGGGGATGTTCTCGATCAGCTCGGGTTCGCCGAGGGCCGCGCGGATGAGACCTTCCATCTCCAAGGTCGGCAGAGCATCACCGCCCTGGTACTTGTCGCGGGCGGCGGCGACCCAGGCGGCGACCTCGTTGGGGGTGGCGTCGGGGTCGAAGTAGCGGTGGACCGCGAGCGTGTACGCCGCTCCGATCACTTGGACGCCGCCGACCCAACCGCCACGGCCGATCTCCACGACCAAGGCGTTGGCCTCGTCCCAGTCGGCTCGTGCCAGTGCCCAGATCAGTTCACTGAGCGGTTGCTCTGCCACGTGGCTCTCCGAGTTCAGGAGGCGAGCAGGCTGTCTGCAAGGGTGACGGACTCGCGGAGGATGCCGTCGAGTTCGGTATCGCTCACCCTTCCGCCGCCGAGGGTATGCAGGATCGTCAGGCCCTGGATCCGACCGGCCAGCCTCGGTTCGACGTCCGTGTCGAGGCTCGGGTCGAGGGCGGCGCTGACCAGCTTTTCGGCGCTGCTCGCGTCGGTCTCGGGTCCACCGATTGTGGTGCTACGCATTTCGCCGACGAACTGGATGATCTCATTTTGGGTGGCCCCGGTGGGGAAGTGGCGGTTAACCGCGAAGTAGAAGACCGCGCCGAGTAACGTGCTGAAGCCGTCCCAGCCATCGTTGTCGAGGCGGGCCTGAACCTCGTCGTTGGCAACATGCTCACCCTTCGCCATGGTCCGGATATAGGCAACCATGTCAGGACTGATCGCCATGACGCCTCCTCTTGTGATTCTTCTTGGCGAGGTTCCACAACCCCTTGACCCCGACCAGGACTGCTCCGGCGGTCATGATGACGGAGGTGACCGGATGATCCAACTGTGGTCGCTCAGTCGGCGTGGCGGGTGTGGGTTGTGCTGTCGATGTCGTCGTACTGCCGGGACCGCTCTTAGCCTGATCGATGAGATCGCGCAGCCCGGCGGTCACCGCCTTCTCGGCCTTCTGAAGGCTCTCCTCGGTGCTGTCCGCTTTCTTGACGTGTCGCCGCAGGAAGGCTTCGGCTTTGCTGCCCCGGCTCGCCGACTCCGACACCACGATCTCTCCCGAGGGCATCGCATGGTCACTCGGCGCACCAATCGATCCGGGCGCGATCTCGCGGGCGTACTCGCCAAGGTGGCCTGCGGCAGCGGCCACCAGCCGGCTTACCGTGCGGGTCTTGTCGACAGCGGCTCTGCTCTGGCCGATCGCCGCGCGGAGGGCTGGGTGCGAACTGCCGGAGCCGACGCCTGCACACCGGTCGTGGCCTTGGGCGATGTCCTCCGCCGCATGGTTAGCGCGCACCGCCAACCCGTCTAGTTGATCAACGGCGAATTTGAGCTGCGCCACGACTTGGGCGAGCAGACTGCTCATCCCAGTTCCCGGAGGTAGGCGGAGGTGTTCTCGGTAGCAGCGCTGATCATGCTCAATGCAAGATCGGCTTCACGGACGGCGTCAGCCAGGGCCAGGCGGGCGTTCCCCGCCTCGGCATGCTGAGTGTCGTGCAGGGTGGCCAGGGTGAGGCTGGTAACCTCGATAAGAGATACGTCGATCCCTTCGATCGTCGCCCTGCCCTGGTCGAGCAGGCGTTTCGATTCTCCGAGGGCTGCCTTGACTTCACCGATGCTCATCGTCAGCCGAGGATGCTGATGTACTGCCGAGCGGCCTCGGTGCTCCCCTGAAGGGTTGTGGCCGCTTCGACCAACTGCTGCTTGCTCTGCTCGGCGCGGCCTATGGCCTGCATGACGGCGGGGTGACCGGTTCCGGCCGCCACTGCCCGCAGGCGGGAGAGCATCTGCTCGGTGCCCTCGACGGCGGCCCGGATCTGGGCGGTCGTCGCATTGCCCTGCTCGGCTGCCTGGGCAAGCTCGGCCTTGACTTGCTCGATGCTGGCCATGCCATCCTTCCGGCTCAGTGCGCGGCGGGATCTGGGTGTGCACGTCGTAGTGACGCAGACACTACTCAACATGAATCCCTTTTCGCAGCCCCGTCTCGTGGGCAGGCTGCGGGCACGTACCTGGACGGCGGCCGAGGGTCAGTTCTCGATGCCCCGCCTACTTGCGGTGGAGGCATCGATCTGACCGGTCACGGCAGCGGTGATTAACGCTTGGCGGCGCTCTGCGAGGAGTGCGATCTGACGATCTAGCTTCTGTTTCATTCGTTTGATGGCGTCGAGCTTGGTATGAACACTACGTGTCAGTTCGCGTTGGTGTCGCACGGAGGGTAGCGGGATGGGGAAGCTGAGAATCTTGCTGCTGTTTGTCGAGGCGAGATTCGTTGTTTTGGAACCAGTGCTTTCGAAATAGCAACGTCCGTGAATCGTCTGAGTCATGAGGGCGAGATATTCGCCGTCGAGTCGGTCCCGATCAGGGCGAAGAGCAAAGACATGGTTTTGGTGGAGGCAATCAGCCAACTCTCCATTCCATACCGTGCCACGGCCGAGTTTGTCCAGGTCTCCTCCCTCGGTCATCAGGACGTCCCCGGTGCGTAACGTGCAGCGGTTGGCTACTTCACGCGGTACGGTGACCGCGGCTACGGTGCTCAGGTCTATATAGCCAGCCTGTACATTCGCGACGCGCAGATAGGGTCGGGTCACGGGTTCTCCACTGACATCGCGTTTGCTGTCGATGGTCAAGCCGTTCTGCAAGCGGCAGACGTAGCCGAGGCGCACCAATGGCCCCTTGCCAGGGTGATCGCGCAGCCAGGGCCATGATGACTTGGCTGTGGTCTGAGGGGAGGGGGCTGATAGCAGAACGTCAGAAATTTCGGCGTAAGCACGGTCCGCCAGGGCCGCGCGCTGCTTGAGTCGCTTCTGCATCAAGCTGGCAATATGGGTGGTGTTGACGTCGAGAAAATTAGCGATCAGGAATTGTTCGGCGCGTCGGGGGATGGAAACGTTGATACTTCCTATGTCGCCTGCATTAATTGCTGGATAGCTGACGCCCGTTGATCGCGCCACGACGTCATCAATGAAGGTGTTCGACTGGCAGAGGTAGCTCAGGAACCTGGCGTCAATATCTTTGGCTGCCTCAAGGACGGCGAAACCCGTTGAGAATACCAATGGCTTGTCGGTCTCGGGAACAGCAGCGACTGCGCGCAGGTAAGTTCGGACCGTCGAAACAATCACCGATCCTGGTGGTGCAAGGCGTCGAGCCCGTGACGGACTTGTGGCAAAAATCGTCCGCTCTTCCGGGATTGTAATCTGCCCATGGCCGCTGATTGAGCTAATGTCGATGTAGTAGAAAGCATGGTCAGGGTCGGTGCTTTCGGGCAGGACCCGCATGTTGATCCCTGCCACGTCCTTGATCCTGCATTGCCTCACGACGTGACCTCGCCGAGGAGTGCCTGGATCTCGGCTTCCAGCGCCTTGAGCTCGGCGTCGATCTCGGCGAGGGGCCTTGGGGGTTTGTAGACGTAGAAGTGGCGGGTGAAGGGGATCTCGTACCCGGTCTTGGTCTTGTCGTGGTCGATCCAGGCGTCGGGTACGTGGGGGAGGACCTCGCGGTGGAGGTACTCGTCGATGTTCTCGTGCAGGGGGACGTTCTCGTAGTCGCGCAGGTCGGGGTCGGGTTCGGGGGAGCCCTTGACGAGTTGGATCTCGCCGTCGGGGTCCCGGACGCCGATGACGTCCCGCATCGCCTTCTGGAAGGGTGCGCCGGTCGGCCAGGGTGCGCCGGCCTCGGCCATCGTGGCTCGCAGGGCGTCCCAGGCGGCCCGCTTCGTCGGCCACACCCGCCCGACCAGGGGCTTGAGCGCGGTGACGAGCGTTTCCGGGTCGGTTGCCCGCTGGATCGGCTTCGAGGCGGCCAGGGCGGTCAGGGTGTCGTCGGTGACCTCGAAGCGGAGCTTCAGGGGGCGTTCCACCGTGATCCGGCGGTACCCGAAGTCCTCGTTGGCGAAGACCTTCACCTTGGCGTGCTGGGGGTGGTCGGGGTCGGCGGCGACGTCCAGTGCCTCCGCGTACAGGTTCGTGATCGCGGTGATCTGGTCGGCGGTGACGTACTTGCGCTTGTCGCCGAGGGACTTGCGCATCTTGGTGAACTGGTCGCGGGCGTCCAGGAGGACGACCTTGCCCTCGTTGCCCCTGGCCTTGCGGTTGGTGAGGATCCAGAAGTAGGTCGAGATCCCGGTGTTGTAGAAGAGTTGGTCGGGGAGGGCGACGATGCCCTCCAGCCAGTCGTTGTCCAGGATCCACTGCCGGATTTTCGACTCGCCCGACTCGGCCGCCCCGGTGAACAGGGGAGAGCCGTTGAAGACGATGGCGATCCGGCTTCCGCCCTTCCCGTCGGCGGTGACCGGCTTCATCTTCGAGATCATGTGCTGGAGGAAGAGCAGCGACCCGTCGTTGATCCGGGGCAGCCCGGCACCGAACCGGCCGCTGTCGCCGAGGGTGTCGTACTCCCGCTCGACCTCGTCCTTGACCTTCTTCCACTCCACCCCGAACGGCGGGTTGGCGAGGAGGTAGTCGAAGTGCTGGCCACGGTGGCCGTCGTCGCTGAACGAGTTGCCGAACTTGATGTTGTCCGGCTTCTGGCCCTTGATCATCATGTCGGACCGGCAGATCGCCCAGGACTCCGGGTTGAGTTCCTGGCCGAAGACCGTGACCGTCGCCGACGGGTTGAGCTTCGTGATGTGCTCCTCGGCAGCCGAGAGCATCCCGCCGGTCCCGCAGGCCGGGTCGAACACCGTCCGGGAGGTCCCCGGCACGCTCAACGCGTCGTCGTCCGGGGCGACCAGCAGGTTCACCATCAGCTCGATGACCTCGCGGGGGGTGAAGTGCTCACCGGCGGTCTCGTTGGAGCTTTCCGCGAACCGGCGGATCAGCTCCTCGAAGACGTACCCCATCTGGTGGTTGGAGACCCGCGCAGGGTGCAGGTCGAGGTCGGCGAACCGGCCGACGACCTGGTAGAGGAGCTTGGCCGAGTCGAGCTTGCGGACCTGCTGGGCGAACTCGTAACGCTCCATCACCTCCTGGGCGTTGGGGGAGAACGCCCCGAGGTAGGTGAGCAGGTGCTTCGCGGCCTGGCCGGAGTCGTCGGCGATCGCCCGCAGGGTGTAGCCGCTGACGTTGTAGAAGCTGTGCCCGGCCGCCTTGCCCAGGAACCGGGACAGGTCCACGTTCTGGTCCTTGCGGCGGTCGTACTCCGCCCGGACCCGGTCCCGGGTCGGCTCCAGGACACACTCCAGCCGCCGCAGCACCGTGAACGGCAGGATCACCTTGCCGTAGTCGGCCTGCTTGTAGTCACCGCGCAGGAGATCGGCGACCGACCAGGCGTGGTTCGCCAACTCGGTGTGGGTGCTGCTGTTCAACGGGGTCCTTCCGGGGGGAGCAGTGCGCCGCCGGTGAGGCCGGCGGCCAGGACACGGGCGGTCTCGTCGGCGAGTCGGTCGGCCAGGTCCGCCGCCACCCGCAGGGCGTGGAGGTGACGGAACGCCTGACCGTACCGTTGCTGTTCGGGTAGGGGTAGTAGCGGGACCCGCAGTCGGCGCGGGTCGACCCGGACCACCGACGTGCCGGACGACGCGGCGTTCAGATTGTCCTCGGCGGCCAGGAACCCGGCCAGGAACCACGGATCCAGGCGGGTCGGGTCGGGTCGGAGCAGGTGCAGGTGCCGACCGAGGCGGTGACCGGCGTCCCGGGCGTCGACGACCCGGGCGACTCCCACCCCCTCGTGCAGCATCTCCGGTAGGACGACGTCGCCCACCTCGACTGTGACGCCGCCGTCGGAGGGCTCCTCCTCGGCCTCACCGGAAGCCGGTCGGCGGGTCACCACGTCCCGGGCGGTCAGGGTGGCGGGCAGGTCGCCGCCGGTGCGGGCCGGCCCCGAGGTGCGGACCGTCGTCGGAGCCCGCAGCAGGGTGAGGGCGTCGCCCCGCAGGAGGTCGGCGACGCTGGCGGTCCGCCACGACCGGGACTCGGCCCCGGCAGGGGGCCAGACCCCACCGCCGGTCAGGGTGACCAGCCCCGTCGCCGCCCGTCGCAGTCGACCCCGCACCTGGTACGCCGTCTCGGCCAGCTCGTCGGGCTCCGCCGCGACCGGGACGGCCCGGACGTGGCGGGCCGGACTGAGATCCACCGCCTCGTCCAGCAGGTCGATCACGGCAACGGCCTGCGCCACCCCCTGGACCGGATCGAAGGCCTCCGGGTGCCGGTCGAAGTCACGCCACGCCCCGACCACCAACTCCCGGACCGTCGACCACCCCGTCGACGAGTGTCGACCGTCGGTCTCGTCGCCGGTGCGGGACTCCGGCCCGGCGGCGTCCACCATCAGGACGGTCGACGGGAGGGCAGCCTGCGGGTGCTGTCGTTCGAGGATCCACAGGTGCAGACCGATGTGCAGGGGAACGGCCACCCCGGGAGGCAGCCCGACCACCGCGCGCAGCGCCCCCCGGCGGACCATCTCGGCCCGGATCCGCCGCCCCGACGGCCGCAGCGCCGCACCCGGTGGCATGAGCAGGACCGCCCGTCCCCCCTCGGTCAGGTGCCCGAGGCAGTGCTGCACCCACGCCAGCTCCGACTCGCCCTTCGGCGGCAGCCCGAACACCCACCGGGAGTCGTACGCCAGGTCCTCGTGCCCCCACTCGCGGTGGCCGTACGGCGGCGCGCAGAGCACCGCGTCCGCGACCGACGTCGCGAAGGCGTCGTCGCGCAGACTGTCTCCGACCCGGACCTGCACGACCGTCCCGGCGTCGGCATCTGTGCCTGCGTGCGCGGCGGAACCGGCGTCCGCGTGCGGGTCGGCGGGGCGGGCGGCGACGGCGAGGCGGGCGGCGGCGTGGGCGGCGAGCGTCTCCACCACGTCCTGACCGGACACCTCCCGCGAACCCTGGCCGAGCGCGGCCAGCAACAGGCCACCCATCCCACAGGCAGGATCGAAGACCCGACCCGGGTACGCCTCCCCGGCACCTCTGAGCAGCGCAGCCATCAGTTCGGCGACCGGCGGCGGTGTCCGGTACGCCCCACCGGCGCGGCTGTCCCCGCCGTCGCCCTCGGCCAGCACCTCCAGCGTCTGCGCGGCACCCTCCTCGACGAGGCACTGCAGCAGGACGCGAAGGAGCCCGGCATCGTCGGGGGAGTAGGTCACTTTCCAGGCCCCGGGCATGTCCATGAGGTACGAGCGGCTGGTTCGCCCTGCCCAGTCGGACAGCTGTTCGTCGCCGGAGTCGGCGGCTTTGACCACATCGGTGTCGGGAAGGCGACTGGCCTCGACCGCGAGCGGCAGCAGTCTGCTTCGGTGGGCGAGTTCCGGTGCGTCGCTGCGCAGGGCGTTGCGCAGGTCGTCGGCGGGGGAGCCGTCCGGCAGCTGTCCCCGCCCGGCGAGCCAGGCCCGGACGGCGCTCAGGTCGTAGGCGGGGCTGGTCTCCGTCCCGCCCGACGGGGCGGGGAAGTCGGGATGCCGCCGACGCCAGTTGCTCACGGTGGCGCGGGTGACCCCGGCCAGCCGGGAGATCTCGGCGGCGGTCACCTGGGCGGGCTGCGGCATCGGGGTCCTGTCGGGGGGTCTGTCGTTCGTCGGTGACCATACACCAGCCGAACCGTGATTGCTGTTTGACGTAGCTTTCAGTCGTGCTAGGTTTCCTCCGCCGGAGCGCATCTCTCCATGTGGGACAGTGCGCGATCCGTCAATGACGCGCACTTGGGACAACGGAGGGGTTCGTGAAGTTCTTCACCGCCAGCAAGAGTCGCGCGTGGGGCCGGGAGGTTTGGTCGGTCGTCTTCCGGCACCCCGCCAGGCTCATTCTCGGCACAGATCAGCTCGGCCGTACGGTCTGTCACGGGCTCGGCACCACCGACGAGGCCGAGGCGGACCTCCTGGTCAAACAACTCAACGAGATCCTCCGAACTCCGGCCCTCTGGGAGCCGAGTGCCCGGGCGAGCGCCGAAGCTCGCTTCGACTCTCAGATCGTGGAGATGTTCTACGGGAGCGAGCGGGTCGCGCACCACGACTTCGCAGGGGTGCGCGAGAAGCTACTTCCGCTGCCCACAGCAGCCGACGGCTACCGCACCGTGATGATGCTCGGCACGACCGGTGCCGGCAAGACGACGGTGGTCCGCCAACTACTCGGCACCGATCCCGCGACCGAGCGCTTCCCCTCCACTTCGACGGCGAAGACGACCGTCGCCGACACCGAGCTGATCATCAGTACGGACCAGACGTACCAGGCGGCGGTAACCTTCACACCTCGTGCCGAGGTGATCGACTACCTGGCCGACAACGTGTCGGCGGCTGCCCTGGCGGCCTTCGCCGGCAGAGGTGACACCGAGGTCGTCCGACAGCTCCTCGACCACGTCAACCAGCGCTTCCGGTTCAGCTACGTGCTGGGTCGGGCCGTCGCACCGAGCGTCGAAGACCTGGTCGATGACGACGACGATGCTGACGAGGACATTGACCCAGCCGAGTACGGCCGAGTCGACATGGAACTGACCCGGCAGGTGGTGTTCCGGGCGGTTCGCTCGGTCCGGGTGCTCGTCGCACGCCATGTTGGCGCGATCCGTGACGAGTTCGATCCCGGTGAGGAGGACGAACGGGCCGTCACCGAATACATCGAAGAGAACCTCGACACCGAGCTGCGGCAATCCGACGAGTTCGACGACATCGTCGACTCGCTGATCGACGAGATCGAGAAGCGTTTCTCGACGCTGGACGTCGGCACCCTTCGCCGAAACCATCAGGGTTGGCCGGTCAGCTGGTCTTGGAGCACCGACGACCGGGCGGCGTTCGTCAAGAACGTCACCAGGTTCTCCAGCAACTATGCGCCGCTGTTCGGCCGTCTGCTCACGCCGCTCGTCAACGGAATCCGGGTCAGTGGGCCCTTCGTGCCCGAGTGGGCCGAACAGCCGGCCCGGCTTGTCCTGGTCGACGGAGAGGGTCTTGGCCACACCCCGAAATCGGTTGCCACCCTCTCGACCCATGTCGCCACGCAGCTTGAGAAGGTCGATGCCGTCCTGCTGGTCGACAACGCCACCCAGCCGATGCAGGCGGCACCGGTGGCGGCGCTCAAAGGCATCGCCGTCTCGGGCAACGCCGCGAAGCTTCACTTCCTCTTTACCCACTTCGACCAGGTCAAGGGGGACAATCTGCCGACCTTCTCGGCCCGGGAGGAGCACGTCCTGGCCTCGGTCGAGAACGTCCTGAGCGCGATCGGCAGCGATTTAGGGCCAGCGGCGGAACGAGTCCTGCGTCAACGCCTCGACCGAGCGCGGTTCTTCGTCGGCGGCATTCACGAGCCGCTTAAGGCGAGCAAGAAGTTGGGCGGACGTTCCATCCAGGAGTTGCAACGTCTGGTCGACGTCCTTGCTGCTCCGGACAAGGCGACCGATGTCGGGGAGAGCCGGCCCGTCTACAGCCGGATAGCCCTCTCCCACGTGGTGGTCGATGCCGCCGCAAACTTTCACCTTCGCTGGGGTGGTCTGCTTGGGACGCAGCGGCACCCGGCCGCGCCCCTCAAGGAGCACTGGGCCCGCGTCAAAGCGTTGAGTCGCCGGCTGGCGGAGGGCTGGACGGACGAGTACGACAATCTACGGCCGGTAGCCGACCTCCGCTCCGCGTTGCAGGACCAGTTGTATCGCATGGCGCAGCAGCCGGTGCGGTGGACTCACGGCGAGCCCAGTGACGACGAGAAGCAGTTCGTCATTGACGAACTCTGCAACGCCGTCACCAAGAAGCTGTTCGATCTGACCCGGCGCAGGATCCAGGACGACCCACAGGCGGCCTGGCGGGCGGCGTTCAGGCTGAGCGGGAAGGGATCCACCTTCGAGCGGGCCCGAATCATCGCCACTGATGTGTACGGCAGGGGGGCTCCGACTCCGGCCGCCAGCGCGTGGGCCGACCGGGATCGCTTCCTACAGGATGTCGAGGACATCTTCTCGGAGGTGGCAGAGGAACTCGACATCAGGTTGGAGTGACCGCAATCGAGGGCGGCGCCGCCGGAGCGCTGCTGCCAGCCCCAGCAACCTGTTCGGCAACCTGAATCCGTATCGGCTTGCGCCATCCGTCCGCGACGTGAGGTCCGTACGTCGTCTAAAGATTGGTCGCTAGGTCGAGATCCGTCACTTCGTCAAGCGCGTACCGTCGTCCTCGGCATGATCGACGGGGACGGCGTGCGCATCGGCGCTGCTGGTTTCCAATGATCAGCCACTTGCTTTCGGAGCGTTCAGGTGCGACCGAAGTCCTTGAGGAGTCCGGGTATGGGAAGCCGCCTGCGAAACCTGGTGCGACGGAGTCTTCTCGTGGAGGATCCCGGCGGCGTGTGCGTCGAGGGCCAAGGATCCGCGAACCAGGCCACGCAGAGCATGGAAGCGCTTCTGCTGGACTACGAGATGGCCCGAGAGGACGAGCGCACCTATATCAATGTGCAAGCCAGTCTCTACGGTGTGGCCATTGCGCTGATCGCGTTGATTCTGGGGGCGCTGACGCAGGAGTGCGGGCTCGGCATGAAGCAGCCTCCCGAGTGTACTGATGCACCCGATGCCATCCTCGCGGCCGCACCGATCCTGCCCCTCGGGCTGATCGCATTCATCCAGAGCCTGGGTTCGGTCGCCAGCATCCGCAGTTACTACATGCGAGGGCTTGAGGTCGAACTGGGGCGCTACGCAAGTCAGCCGATGGCGGCATTGGGTGAGCTGCGGCCCGTCAGCTACATCGGACTGACGACAGAGCTGATCAGCCTACGTCGCGGGTTTCTGTCGTACCGGATCCTCTTCAACACCATCCTGCTGGGGATCCTCGTCGTCTTCGGTGGCATGACGGTCTACATCGGGTTGGCAGTGGCGCGTCCCTACCAGGTGGCCATGATCGTGCTGTACGGCACCGTGGTCGTGATTCTGCTGGCTCAGACCTTCGCCGCGACCGTCCAGGGCTCCCAGCTGTTCCGGTCGGTGGCGCGGCGGTTCGTCCAGGGTCCGCGCTACAGTCACCTGCCGCAGGTGCGGGCAGCCGGGAGCCCTGGGTCGACCACACCGACCGATGCGTCATCGCAGCGAAGCCTCGGGTCGTATCTGCTTCTGCCCCGCCCCGAAGACCTGGTGAAGTGGCTCATCGCGCCGCTGACGTACGTTGTCTTCGCCCTGGCCTTCGGTGGGTGGACGAACTGGCATCGCCTCCTCGTGCTGTGGTTGATCCTCGAGTACCTCGTGTACATGGCCCGGTACCAGTGGAACGACGTCCGAGAGGTCGCCGACGACTGGGAGCACAGCGAGAGCGCCGCCCGAGGTCGGCTGCCGATCGGACGTGACCTCGCCGAGTCCAGCTCGAACGTATCGATCAGCGTGTCCGTGGCGATGCTCCGACTGGCGTTGGCAGTGCTGGTCGCCTGGTCGGCCGGGCTCACAGTCCAAGCCGTTTCGATCATCGTCGCGGTTTTCGGCGTGGCGGTGCCGTACGAGCTGCTCCGTTCGCGGGCCATGGCCCGTCGCCGGGGCGTCGCGGTGGCAATCTGGCTGCTCGTCGGTTCCGGGTACGCCATTCGGGGTGCCCTGGGTATCGTCGCCGCAGGCATCCAGTTGTGGTCTCCTCCCGGGCTGGCCGGGGTCGGATTCCTCTTCTCTTTCGGCATCATGTTCGTTCTGCTCACCTGGGTGCTCGACGCCAGCTCGTACGGGCGGATCGCGCCGGATGGAGGTTGGTCGTTTCGGCCGGCCCTGCTGCGCAAGCCGCACCTGCTCGGACTGCTGCCTTACACCTCGGTCGGGCGTCCCGTGATGGCCGACCGGGACGACGAGGCAGAGTCGAACCGCGAGTACGGCGGGGATCGGCGTCTTTTGCTCCAGAGCCGGCCCCGCCCGTGGGCACCGTGGAACCTCGCGCAGGTGGCGGTCGCAGCGTCAGCTGCGGCGCTCGGGCTGGAACTGGCAGACCCGGCAAGTCGGCAACCGGCTGTCTATATGACGGCGCTGGCGTGCGGCGTGGTGATCGCCTTGTTGATCCAACAGATCCGGAACATGCGGGGAAACGTGCTGACGATCGGTGTCGGGGTGGGGCTGCTGGGCGTCGTCGCCCTCGCCGGGGACGCCGCATTCCCGCCGCTGGCTCCGCTGCCGTGGCTTGTGATGGCTGTCACCTATCTCAACTTTCGAGGATCCTCGTACCGAGACCTCAAGGACTTCGGTCCGAAGCTTGTCGACGGCCTGCGGAGAATCCCCACGCTGCTGCTACGAGGTGTCGTCGGCTCGGTCACCTGGGATCGTCTGGTGAAACCAGGGGGCCGGCCGGGTGGGGTCGGTTAACTCGCTTGACCCCGCCCCTACGTCATGGTTCTGACTGTGGGGCATGAGGCTCGTTCCCGTCGCCTACCTGGCGTCCTACCTGCTGTCCGTGCTCGGCAACTCGATCGCCGGGGTGGCGCTGCCGCTGATCGTCCTGCAGGTCACCGGCAGTGTCCTCGGCACGGGGATCGTCGCCGGGGCGACAGCGATCCCCGCCGTGTTCGCGGGTCTGTTGATGGGGGTGGTGATCGACCGGATCAACAGGCGTACGTCGTCGGTGGTGACCGATCTCGTGTCGGCGGGGGCGATCGCCGCGCTGCCGTTGATCGACATGGTCTCGGGGTTGAGCCTGGGCTGGTTCGTCCTGTTCGGGATCGTCGGGTCGCTCGGTGACGTGCCCGGGTTGACCGCCAGGGATGCCCTGCTTCCCGCCGTCGTGCCGCACTCGGGGGTCGCCTCGGAGCGGCTGATGGGTGTCCGGGAGGCCCTGGGCGCGGTCGGGCTGCTGCTCGGCCCGGCGGCTGCCGGGGCGCTGATGGTGTTGTTCGACGGGTCCACCGTCCTGTGGATCACTGCGGCGACGTCGCTGGCGGCGGCCCTGCTGACGCTGCTGATCCCGGGGCGGGTCGGGGCGGTGGTCACTGCGGGCGGGGTGGTGGCGGAGGTGACCGGGAGCGGCTGGGGGCAGCTTCGTGACGGCTGGCGGGTGCTGCTGCGGAGTCGGTTCCTGGTCGTCACGACGGTGCTCAGCTTCACGTCGGTGATCGTCCTGGCCGCCCTGCAGGGGCTGATCCTGCCCGTCTACTTCACCCTCGCCGAGCGGCCGGGCCTGCTCGGTTTCGTCCTCACCGCCCTCGCCGCCGGGATGCTGGTCGGCGGTTCGCTCTTCGCGGTCGCCGGCACCCGTGGGCGACGACGCACGTGGTTCCTCGTCGGGCTGGTCGGCAACGCGTTCGGGTTCGGCCTGGTCGCCTCGCTCTCCTCGGTGTGGCTGGTCTTCGGGGGCGCGTTCGTCGTCGGACTCTCCAGCGGGGTGTTCGGGAGCCTGATCGGGGTGCTGATGATCGAGCGCATCCCGGAACAGATGCGGGGACGGATCATGGGTACGCAGAACGCGTTCGTGACCGCCGCCCCGGCGATCGGGATCGTCGCCGCAGCGGTCCTCACCGAGTACGCGGGCGTCAACGTCGCCGCTGTCGCGCTCACCGGCGTGTGGCTCGTCGCGCTGGCCCTCGGTCTGTTCGCGCCGTCTCTGCGTACCCTCGAACCGGAGCCGGCGGAGGTCGGCGAGGCGGGGAGGGTGGTGGTGGGGCGTGCGTAGCGGGGAGCTGGCGCGACTCGCCGGGGTCACCGTCCGGGCGTTGCGCCACTACCACCAGGTGGGGGTCCTCTCCGAGCCCGACCGTGGCAGCAACGGTTACCGCAGCTACGACGTGCACGACCTGATCAGGGTCGTCCGGATCAAGCGCCTGGCGTCGGTGGGGATACCGCTGGAGCGGATGCCGGACCTGCTCGACGACGCGGCGGTGGACGGGGGAGGGCTCCTGGACGAGCTGGCCGACGAGCTGACGGAGCAGATCGACAGGCTCACCGCACAACGTGACCTGATCATGCGGCTCCGGGCTCACGACGCGGCACCGGACCTTCCCCCGGAGCTTGCACCGTTCCTCGCCGTCTTCGCGGCCACCGGGCTGTCGCCGCAGCTGACCAGGCTCGACCGGGACCAGTCGGTGCTGCTGGCGCACCTCGTCGGGGACGAGGGCATGCCGCACCTCGCGCGCGTCTACGAACGGATCAGCACCTCCGCCCTCGCGCCGGCGGTGGTCGAGCTCGCGACCCGGTTCGACAGGCTCGGACCGGCCACCACCGAGGAGGAGATCGAGGAACTGGTCGACGCCTTCGTGGCGGCCTTCGGGCCGGTCCTCGACGGTCTCTTCGAAGAATCGGCACCCCCCGGCCTCAGCAGGTCCGGGAGCCTGCTCACCGAGTACACGACGGACGTCCTCAACGAGCAGCAGCGGCACACCCTGACCCGGCTCGCGGCGGCACTCGACAAGGAGTGACGCGGGTGAGCCCGGACGTCACGCTCGCTCTCGGGGCACCCGGTGCAGGGTGACGGCGTCGAGCCGACCGTCGGTCAGGTCAGCGGTGAGGTACGTCGCGTGGGGCTGACGGCGACGGTCGGTCGGCGAACCCGGGTTGAGCAGTCGCAGGCCGCCGGGCGCCTCGCTGTCCCACGGGATGTGGGAGTGCCCGAAGACGAGCAGGTCGCAGTCGGGGAACCGGGCCGCGCACCGCCGCTCCCGGCCGGCGGCCGGGCCGGTCTCGTGCACCACGGCGAGGCGCAGTCCGGCCAGGTCCGCGCGGGCGATCTCCGGCAGTCGGGTACGCAGCTCCGGGCCGTCGTTGTTGCCGTGGACGCCGATCAGTCGGGCGCTGCGCCGCTCCAGGTCGTCGAGCAGCGCCGAGTCGACCCAGTCACCGGCGTGGACGACCACGTCGGCGGCGTCGACGGCGGCCCACAGCTCGGACGGCAGGTCGCGGGCGCGTTTCGGCAGGTGGGTGTCCGCCATGATGACCAACCGCACCCGGTCAGGGTAACCGCGCCGCCGCCGCGATCGGGTGCAGGAACGACATCCGGGGCCAGTCGCCACCGCGGAGATAGGCGAAGGTCACCGCGTGGCAGGCGGCGGACGGTCCGGCGAGCATCAGGGGCTCGACGTCGGTGAAGCTGAGGAGGCAGGCCGAGCCCTGGAGGTGGTATTCCATGACGGCGGCGTGGTCGAAGGCCAGCCACCGGCCGTCGACGCAACACCAGGTCGTGGATCGGGTGACGACCACCCGGACGGTGCGGTGCTCCCGCCACTGGGTACGCGACATGCCGGCGGCGCGGGCGCGGCCGATGCTGTTGCCGATCATGTCGCCGACGACTGCACCGGCCACGAAGGCCGGTGAGCCGAAGGCGAAGGTCCTGCCGGGCGCGAAGCTGACGTCCATGCCGTAGTAGCGCGAGTAGGTGAAGGGTGCATCCAGATAGACCGGCTCGGTGGTGAGGAATCCCGGTGCCAGCACGGAGGGAGGGGGATGCCCGGTGACGAGGCTGGTGTAGAGGCGTACGGCGGTTTCCCATCCGTGCCGGTACGTGAGGTCGACCGGGCGTTCGCGTCGGCGTGGCGTGGGCAGTAGTCGTCCGGCGAGGTAGCCGACCGCGTAGGCGAGCATTGTCGCCGGACCGGTGACGGTGACGATGAGCGCACTGACCCATCGACCGTGGGCGAATCGCACGCGGAGCCGTCCGTCACCGAGCCCGAGCAGAATCCCTACGAGGATGGAACTCGCCATCGCGACCAACACCAGGAGCGCGACTGTCCCGAGGGTGAGGTTGCGCCCGCAGGGCCCGGAGAATCCCTGCTCGTCAGCCCCGGGATGAGCGGCGGTGCAGGTCATCCACTGTTCGTTGCTGACAGCCATCAGCCACCAGGCGAGGGGGCCCAGTGGCATGACCGTCGCGGCGAACACCCAGTGTCGTCCCGGCTTACGCGGCTTTCTTCTGGTGTTCGCCTCCGGTGTCACGGACATCATTCTGTCGTAGGGTGGCCGATCGGTGGGGCCCGCGAACGTGGCCCCGGCCGGTGACGAACACCCGTCCGGATGTCCGGGACAGGTCGCCGGCTTTCGCTACCCTGCGCGTCTGAGGTCTCACCGGTCAGCCGCTGCGGTGGTCGGCTCGGTCTCGCGTACTGGTTCGTGACAGCCTCTACCGGTGGGAGGTCAGCGCTGATGAAGTGGTCGGGCAGCATGGCGCCGGACGGCGAGACACCGCCGGCGCAGGTACGGCGGGTCACGTCGGTGCCGGAGGCGGGTGAGCTGGCGCGTCGGTTGCAGGTGTCCGGGCGGCGGTGGCCGGTGGTGGTGGTGACCAGCCCGGCGGGGTACGACGATCCCTTCGGCGACCCCGACGAGATCAAGAACGCCGTCGGTGATCTCGCAGAGGTGGCGTTGATGCCCACCGGCGAGGTCTCCTGGGCGTTCTCACGGGAGATGCCCCCGGCGACCCAGGTGTACGGGGGCGCGGGGCGGGTCTACCCGGTCGACATGGGGTGGGTGAACTTCCCCGAGCGGAGTCGACTCCGGTTCGCCTACTCGCCGCAGGACCGTCGACGGATCACCGACCAGTTGATCAGCGACGCGTTGCAGGCGGCGTTGGCGGCCGGGCTCGTGGAGCAGCGCCCCACCCGTGCCGCAGTCGCCCAGCGGTCGGGCCGGGTGCAGGGGACGATCGGAGGTTCGCGGGCGTTCGTCACCCTCGACGACTCGTCGTTGGCGATGGTGTGGGAGGAGCTGACGGTTCCCGGGGTCGCCCTGGACCGGATCCTGGTCAAGGGACAGTCGGTCACGGGTGGGTTCGACCCGGCGTCGCGGCGGCTCGACCTCCGTGGCGGTCTGCGGTTCGTCGACCCCGCCGACGCGGTGGCCGGGGTGGGGGAGGCGTACCAGGTCGGTGACGTGGTCCTGGCCGAGGTGACGACCCTGCACGACGACCGGGTCACGGTCCGGCTCCTCCCGGGCCTGGCCGTCGACGTGCCCCGGGATGCGGTGACCAGCAACCCGAACGACCAGCTGCGCAACCTGTTCAGTGTCGGGGAGGTCGTGACCTGCCGTCTCGTCGAGGTGGAGCCGGTCCGGCTGCGTCTGGACGACGTCGACGACGAGGAGGTGCCGGCCGCCGCGCCGAGCCTGCTGCCGGGCGGTCCGCCCTGGCTGCGGCCACCGGACCCGGAGGCCGCGCTCGCCCCTCAGGTCCGTCCCCGACCTGGCGCGGCGGCCCCATCCACCCCGCCGACCCAAGGACCGGCTGCCACCCCGGGAGCCCCGGCCACCTCCGGTGGCGTCCCGAGGGGCGCGTCGCCGCGTCCCATGCCACCGCCGGGACGGCGGGCGGCGCCCGTCGCCCAGCCCGCACCGGTCGTGGCCCCCCGCCAGCCGACCCCTCTCGACGTCCGGATGTACACGGCGGCCCAGCAGGCCGCGACGATGCGCCCCGCCCCGACCGAGTCCGCCGACCCGGTGTCGGGGACCACCCGGGTCCCGGCCGCCGACCAGGCGAGGTTCGCCCAGCTGATCAGGCAGTTGGCAGCTGAGAAGGCGGCTCTCGGGCAGGTCAGGAAGGAGTTGGACGCCGAACGGTCGACCCGTCGGGCGCTCGGCGACGACCTGACGGGCCTGCGGACCCGGGCGGCGGAACTGGAGGAGGAGATGGCCTCGGCGCGTGTGACCATCGAGAGCCTGCAGACCCGCTACCGCAAAGCCGACCAGGCCCGGCAGAAGTTGACCAAGGAGCTGAAGAGTCTCCAGAGCCGCACCGAACAGGCGTCGGCGGACGGTCCGCTCTTCCTCGACCCGCAGGAGCAGTTCCGGCACGAGGTGCTGGTGGAGTGGGCGCAGCGGATCCCGGCGGCGGACAAGGCGGCCAGGCCGCTCGCCCCGTACGAGGTGGGCAGCCGGTTCCTGGACTCCATCGAGAAGGTGGGGGGTGTCAGCCGGGCGAAGGTGGTGGCGGTCGTGGTGGAGGTGCTGACCGGCCAGGCCCAGAACCTCGACGGGCGGGATCTGCACCGGCTGCGGACCGGCAGCGCGGGCAGCCCGTACGTTCGCCGGGACGACGACGCGATCTGCTGGCGGGTGGCGTTGCAGCGGGAGTCGGCCGCCGCCCGCCGGTTGCACTACTGGCAGATCGGCGACCGGTACGAACTGTCCCGGGTCGTGCTCCACGACGACTACCAGCCCTGACCGGGAGGTCGGAGGCGGGCGGGACGACGGGACGGGCGTGGCGCTACAGGCGCGCCAGGATCTCGGCCTTCTTGACGGCGAACTCCTGTTCGGTGAGGACGCCCGCCTCCCGGAGCTGACCGAGAAGGCGCAGTTGCTCCAGGGGGTCGGGTGCGGCCGCCGACGTCGGGGGCGCGGACGTGTCGGTTCCGGTGTGGAACGGGGACGTCGAGGGGGAGAGGTTCTCGTAGACCCGGGTCTGCGAGCGCTTCTGGGCGAGCAACCGGGCATCGTGTACGGCCCTGTTCAGGATGGACAGGGCCTGCTGCGGTTCGGGGACGTCCTCCAGGACCGCCCATTCGATGCCGTGCGGGCGCTGCACCTGCACGAGGATGTTCCCGACCCCACGGCTCTTCTGCACGATGGACTGCCGCAGGTCGATGTCGACCACGTCGGCGACCGGCACCTGCTGTCCCCGGGTGGACAGCATGCCCTTCTCCACGAACAGGAGGGTCGCCGTCAGGCTGTAGCGACCGCCGCCGAAGCCGGTGACCGGGTTCCCCTTCGCCGCCCAGAGGACGCCCGGGTCGGGCGTCGGGGCGGGCTGCGGTGCCGGACCGGGGTGGTTGTTCGGCGTCACCGCGACGACCGGGGGGTGCGGTGCCGTCACTGTGGTGGGTGGCCGTACCGCAGGCAGGTTCGCCGGGCCGGGAGCGGCCGCCGGTGCCGGGGCGTCGTCGACGAAGAGTCGCCATCCGGGTGGGGGCGGCGGCCAGGAGGGGTCGGGCTGCCACCCGGCCGGTGGTAGCCAGCCCTCCGGCGCGTCGGGCCAGCCCGGAGGGGTGTTGAAGCGTGTCGCCATGAGCCTGTCGTGCCTCCGCGTCGGTGATCGCCTCGCAGAGCTTAGTCACCGGGGTGCGGGGCGCGGTTCCGCCGAATGACCCATCCGATCCGGTGGGGCGGCTGGTCCGGGGCGTCAACGGTCGCCGAGGGTGGCGCGTAGGCGGCGTCTGACGCCGCTGGTGGCTCGGTGGCGCAGCTGGGAGAGGAGGTCGTCTCGGCCGTCGGTGCGTCGGCTGAGGGCGTCGGCGTGGCCGAGCATCCCGACGATGGTCTCGATGGCGGCCTGGAGGACCTGTCCCTCGTCGAGGTCGTCGGGGGAGCGGGTGTCGCGGACGGCTGTCGGCCGCAGGTCGTCGAGGTCGCCGACCACCTGGCAGGGGTAGTCCCGGAGTTCGGTGATCTGCGCTTCGGCGAGGTCCGTCACCCAGTCGGCCCGGTCCAGGCCGACGCCGAACCGGACGTCGTTGCGGCGGTGCTTGAGCACCGCGTTGACCAGGTGCCGCTGGACCACCCTCTGGTACGGCGTCCGGTGCGGGTACCTGTCGCCGAGGGCCTGGTTGACCCGGCGTAGGACCTCGATCTCGGCCGCCCCGAGGGAGGTGTTCGAGGTGGGGGCGTCGAGGGTGCAGATCCCGTCCGGGATGCCCAGGACGGCGGCGAACCTGTTCCACAGGACCTCGTGCGGGGTGCCCGAGGGGGGAACGGTGACCAGGTGGCGTCGGGTGGCGGGGACCAGGTCGCCCCAGCGCCGCAGCATCCGGGTGGGGGTGTGGTGTTCCCAGAAGCTGTCGAACCTGCCGTCCTGCACCGCCCGGAGGAAGGACTCGAACCGCCAGGTGCTGCGGGCGCGTACGCTCTGCTGCCACATCGACGGCAGGGTCCGCCACAGGTCCCGTCCGGCGACCACGACGTGCACCTGTGCGGGTTGGAGGCTGGCCACCGCGCGGGCGGCCTGCTCGGCGGTGGCCGCCCCCAACCCCTCGTTGCTGACGATCACGTCACCGGGCCACCGGGCGGCCCGGTCCACCAGCCGGTCCCAGGTCCAGCCGCCTGCGGGGTCCCGCCAGGTGACCTCCCGGAGGTCGGTCATGGCCTGGTCGTGGGCGGCGGCGGTGCCGGGCAGGAGGATCCCGGCGCGTTTGAGTGCGGCGCGGTTGCCCCAGAGCACGTCCTGCACGTAGGTGCTGCCGGTCTTGGGTGCTCCGACGTGCAGAAAGACGCGTCTGGCCATGGTGCCTCCCCGGGTCGGTCACGCCCATGGGCGTGACCGGGTGGCACACGGGCGTCGGCCGAGTGGCCGATCGCGGGTCACCGTATCGGGAGGTGGGTCCGCCGGTTGTGAACTGACGGACAACCCTGGATGACGATCTCCATACCCTCGGCGTGGTCGGACCGGCCCGTACCGGCGGCCGGACTCCCGGACCCGCTTCAGACGTCGATGAAGGTGTAGGTGAAGCCCCGTTCGGCGCGGTGGACGTATCCGGCGGCGGGGAACGGGAAGTGGGCGGGGACCAGCAGGTCGCCGGAGTCCGCGGCCCGTTCCAGGAGACGGCGGCGCTGGTCGGCGGAGTCACCGGGCACCACGCAGTAGCGGATGCTCCACTCGGGGCGTTCCAGCTGCACCCCGTGGTGCAGCATGTCCCCGGCGAACAGGGCGCGCCGTCCGGCGGACTCCACCACGAGGTAGACGTTGCCGGGTGTGTGGCCGAACGCGGGGACCAGGTGGATCTCGGGGGAGAGGACGTGGTCGGCGTCGACCAGGTCGAGGACGCCCGCGTCGCGCAGCGGCAGGATGCTGTCGGCGAGGTAGTCGCCGGTCCGCTGCATCGCCGCCGCCCCCTCGGGGCCGGCCCACCAGTCGAACTCCTCGCGGACGAGGACGTAGCGGGCGTTCGGGAAGGTCGGCACCCATCCGCCGGCGCCGTCGGCGGAGGTGGCGAAGCCGACGTGGTCGACGTGCAGGTGGGTGAAGACCACGGTGTCGACGTCGTCGAGGGAGACCCCGGCCCGGGCGAACTGCTCCAGGAACGGCCGGTCGGCCCGGTCGAACACCCCGCCGTTGCGGGGTTTGCCGTTGCCGCCCCCGGCGTCGACGAGGATCAGCCGGTCCTTCGTCCTGAGCAGGTGGGCCTCCTGGTTGAGGCGGATCCGCCCGTCGTGGGTGAACGGTTCCCGGGTGTAGAAGGCGTCCTCGGTCCAGGACTCCGTCCGGAGCTGGGGGAAGAAGTCCGTCGGCAGCGGGAAGTAGTCGACCTCCCGGATCGGGAAGACCTCGACGTCGCCCACCCGGAAGGACCAGAGGGGGCCTTCGCCGCCGCCGGTGTCGACCCAGTAGGGCGCTGTGGGGTCGGGGTGCTGGTCAGTGGCGCTCATAAACCTACTATGGCTGTAGGAATTATAGGAGATCAAGGTGGGAGGCCACGTGATCTGCGTCCCTGTCCCGGCCGGGAGCTGCCGACCGGGGCCTGTCGACGAGCCGCCGACCGAGCCCTGCCGACCTACCCCTGCCGGACGCTGCCGGTGCCGTCGACGGTCTGGTCCACCTGCGGTTCGCCCCGGTAGGTGACCGAGCCGCTGCCGTCGACGTCGGCCTTCAGCGCCCCGGTGGCCTGCACCTCGGCCTTGCCCGAGCCCCTCACCGTCACCGTGGCCTGCTCACTGGCCAGCTCGTACGCGGCGTACCTGCCGGACCCGCCGACGGTGACCGTCTGCCGGGCGGCCCGCCCGGCGGTGGTGACGGTGCCCGACCCGTCGATCTGCACCGTCAGCGTCTGGGCGTCGAGGTTGCGGGCGTCGATCCGCCCGGAGCCCTTGGAGGTCAGTGTCGGGCCGGCGGTGCCGGTGAGGTCGACCTCGGCGCTGCCGGAGCTGTCCACCGTCACCGAGGTCAACGCGGGGACGGTCAGCTCGTAGCGCATGTCTCCCCGGAGGTTGGCACCCCGGTTCTTGCCGAGGATGAGGACGCCGTCGGTGGACCTGGTGGTCATCTTGTCGATGGTGTTCTCCCCGGCGGTCACCGACAGGCGCGGCGTGTCACCGAGGGTGACGACGAGGGTTCCGGAGGTCGTCAGGACGACACTCGTCACCGCATCCACCTCCCGCTCCTGGGTGACCGGGTCACCGGCAGGTCCCGCTATTCCGCACCCGGTCAGGGCGACTCCTCCCACGGTGGCGACGACGATCGGGGCGGCGAGACGGCGGAGCAGCATCGGGAGGTTCATCCCCCCATGGTTGATCACGGTGTCCAGGCCGGTGTCCACCGATCGGTGGACAACCACTGTCGGTGCACCGGTCGTCCCGGGTCACGATCGTGGCGACGATCATGGGAGGCATGAGTGACTCGCTGGCTGTGCGCGTACGCGGTCTGACCAAACGGTACGGGAGCAACAACGCCGTCGACGGCGTCGACCTGGACATCCCGACCGGCCAGATCTTCGCCCTGCTCGGGCCCAACGGGGCCGGCAAGACGACGACGGTGGAGATCCTGGAAGGCTACCGGGACCGGACCTCCGGCGAGGTCTCCGTGCTGGGCCAGGACCCGCAGCGGGCCGACCGTCGGTGGCGCTACGGCCTCGGGATCGTCCTGCAGGAGGCGTCGGACCTCAGCGAACTCACCGTCTCCGAGACCGTACGGCACTTCGCCCGCTACTACCCGAACTCCCGTGACCCCGACGAGGTCATCTCGAAGGTGGGTCTGGCGGAGAAGGCCAAGTCCCGGGTCAGCACCCTCTCCGGCGGCCAGCGTCGGCGCATCGACGTCGCCGTCGGCATCGTCGGCAACCCCCGCCTGCTCTTCCTCGACGAGCCGACCACCGGCTTCGACCCACAGGCCCGCCGGCAGTTCTGGGACCTCATCCGTTCGCTGACCACGGAGATCGGTACTACGATCCTGCTCACCACGCACTACCTGGAGGAGGCCGAGAACCTCGCCGAGCGGGTCGCGGTGATCGCCAAGGGCCGGGTCGTCGCCGACGGTGACCCCAGCACCCTCGGCGGACGGGCCGAGGCGAAGGCGGTCGTCTCCTGGCTCGACGGCGACGAGCAGCGCACCCGCGAGTCGGACGACCCCGGCGCCGTGATCGCCGAGCTGACCACCCGCTTCGGCGGTACCGTGCCGGGACTGACGGTGAGCCGCCCCAGCCTGGAGGACATCTACCTCGACCTGATCGGGAGCGACAAGTCATGACCACCACCGACACCGACCGGCCCGCCACCACCGCCGGCAGGGACCCCTCCACGCTCGGCCTCGGACTGCACCGGGGCGTCATCGAGCTGAAGCAGTTCTTCCGCGAGTGGGACAACGTGGTCTTCACCTTCGCGTTGCCGATCGTCCTGCTCGCCCTGCTCGGCTCGCTGTTCAGCGGGGTCTACGAGGGCAGCGACGTCACCTCGGCGCAGTACTTCGTACCCAGCATGATCGCCGCCGGTGTCGCCTCGGCGACCTTCGTCAACCTCGGCATCAGCATCGCCGCGGACCGGGACGACGGCACGCTCAAGCGGCTGCGCGGGGTGCCGATGCCCAAGGCGGCGTACTTCCTCGGCAAGGTCGTCATGGTGCTGGTCATCTGCGTCGCCGAGGTGATCATCCTGATCGGCCTGGGCATGATCCTGTTCGACGTGACGCTGCCGACCGACCCGGGCAAGTGGCTCACCTTCACCTGGGTGTTCCTGCTCGGCGTGGTCGCCTGCTCCTTCCTCGGCATCGCGGCGAGCAGCCTGGCCCGCACCGAGCGCAGCGCAGGCGCGGTGATGAACCTGCCCTACATCGTGCTGGCCTTCGTCTCCGGCATCTTCTTCACCCCGATCAGCGCCCTGCCCGACGCGTTGGCCCAGTTCGGTGCGCTCTTCCCACTGAAGTGGATGGCCCAGGGGTTCCGCTCGGTCTTCCTGCCCGACACGATCCTGCCGCAGGAGATCGTCACCAGCACCTGGGAGCACGACCGGATCGCGTTGGTCCTCGGCGCCTGGTGCGTCGGCGGACTGATCCTGTGCCTGACCACCTTCCGCTGGCGGGGCCGGCGGGAACGGTAGTCGATGTCACGTCAGCCGAGCGGTCTGTTGCGCTCCCACCTCTGGGACGGGTACTTCGTCCTGGCCGGGGGCGCCACCCTCGCCTTCGTCGCCACCGCCGACCACGAGCCGGCGGTGGCGCGGGCGTGGGCGACGGCCAGCCTGTTCGGCCTCGCCCTCTGGTACGTCTGCTACGGGCGTGGGCTGATCCGCGAGGAGGTCGAGGACCGGCGTTCGTACGTCTACTTCGCCGGTGCCGCGCTGTTCTTCGTACCCGCGGTGGTGCTCGTCACCGCCGCCTCGTACGCGCTGCTGGTGCTCTGTCCGCAGGCGTTCATGCTGATGCGGACCGTCCCCGCCATCGGGGTGGTGGTGGCGTTCAACGTGACCGACGTGGTCGCCGCGCACCTGGACACCCGGGACTGGGCCGACACCGCCCGGGGGCCCCTCCCGGTGGCCCTGATGGTGATCGTCGGGTCGGCGGCGTTCGGCAGTTGGGCGCGGCAGGTCTCGGCGCAGAACGAGGAACGGGCCCGGCTGATCGCGCAGCTCGACGGGTCCCGCGCCGAGGTGGCCCGGCTCTCCCACACCGCCGGGGTGCTCGCCGAGCGTCAGCGCCTCGCCGGCGACGTGCACGACACGGTGGCCCAGGGGCTGACCAGCATGATCATGCTCATCCAGGCCGCCGCCGCCGAGATGGACCGCGACCCCGGGCAGGCCCGACGTCACCTGGACCTGGCCCTGACCTCGGGGCGGGACAACCTGGCCGAGGCCCGCGCCCTGGTCGGCGCACTCACGCCCACCGGCCTGGCCGGGTCATCGCTGCCGGAGGCGCTGCGTCGGCTGGCGGACCGGTTCGTCAAGGAGACCGGGGTCCCCGCGACCTTCCACGGCGCCGGACCGGTCGGCGAGGTCGCCACCGCCATCGAGGTGGTCCTCCTGCGGGCGGTCCAGGAGTCCCTGGCCAACGTGCGGCGGCACGCCGGGGCGACCCGGGTCGACGTGCGGTTGGAGCGGGTGGCCGACGGGCTGGTGGTCTCGGTGACCGACGACGGCTGCGGGTTCGCCCCCGACCAGGTCGGCGGCGGGTACGGGCTCGCCGGGATGCGGACCCGGGTGGAGCAGGTCTCCGGCACGGTGCAGGTCGACTCGGTGCCCGGTCGGGGCACCACGGTGAAGGTCGAGGTTCCCAACAGATGATCTCCGTGCTGCTCGTCGACGACCATCCGGTGGTCCGGGCGGGTGTCCGCGCCATGCTCGACGGCGAGGACGACATCCAGGTCACCGGGGAGGCGGCCTCCGGTGCCGAGGCGGTGGCGGCCGTCCTGTCGGACCCGCCCGACGTGGTCCTGATGGACCTGCGGATGCCGACGATGGACGGGGTGATCGCCACCCGGGCGGTCCTGGAGGTCGCGCCCACCACCCGGGTGGTGGTGCTGACCACGTACGAGACGGACGCGGACATCCTGCGCGCAATCGAGGTGGGTGCGGCCGGTTACCTGCTCAAGGACATGCCCCGGGCGGACCTGGTCAACGCCGTGCGGACCGCCGCCCGGGGGGACACCGTCCTGGCCCCGTCGGTGGCCACCAAGCTGTTCAACAGGGCCCGGCGGCCGGTCCAGGAGAGCCTGTCGCCCCGGGAGACGCAGGTGCTGCGGCTGGTGGCCCGGGGCCTGTCCAACGGCGAGGTGAGCCGGGAACTGCACGTCAGCGAGGCGACGGTGAAGACCCACCTGCTGCGGGCCTTCGCCAAGCTGGGGGTCTCCGACCGGACCGCCGCGGTCACCACGGCGATGTCCCGGGGGCTGCTCTGACGGCCCGACCGCCGTCGGACGGCCCGTACCCGGTGCTCCGCGAGAGGGGCCGGGCAGACGGCCGGGTCTCCGTCAGACGGTCGGGTCGGAGCCCAGCGACACCAGCTCGTTGCGGTCGTTGACGTGGACCACCCGGGGGGCGTGCGTGCGGGCCTCGTCGTCGGCCATCAGGCCGTACCCGATGATGATGATCAGGTCACCGGTGTGGACCAGCCGGGCGGCGGCACCGTTGATGCCGATCACCCCCGACCCGGGGGCGCCCTCGATGACGTACGTCTCCAGACGGGCACCGTTGTTGATGTCGACGATGTGGACGAGCTCTCCGGGTAGGAGGTCGGCCGCGCGCATGAGGTCGGCGTCGACGGTGATCGACCCGATGTAGTGCAGGTCCGCCTGGGTGACGGTGGCCCGGTGGATCTTCGACTTGAGCATGGTGCGCAACATCTGCTGCCCCTTAGGCGAGACTGACTGGTCCGATGGCAGGGCTGACTGGTCCGCCGTCGACCCCGGTGAGATCAGCGGGGGATCCGCAGGCCCAGATCGTGTTCCTCGGCGTACGCGGCGACCCGGGCGCCGAGGGCGACGTCCAGGATGGACATCCCGAACGGGTTGCTGAGCACGAGCCGCCCGGGTTCGGCCCGGCCGGGGTGCCGGTCGGCCAGGACGTCACCGAGGGTGGTGTGCACCTGGGCGGCCGTCGGGTCGGGCGTGGCGTCGGGTCGGTACCCGCCGTCGGGGGCGCGCAGCGTCCCGGCCCGCCACATCCGGCCCAGGAGGCGGCGGTCGTCGTGGCTGACCAGGCCCCAGTCGTCGACCACCACCAGACCGGCGGCGGCGACCACCTCCGGCAGGACGTCGTCGAGCGAGACGTGGGCGATCAGCGCCCCGGGGGCGAACCACTCCGGTGCCAGGTAACCCTCGGTGGTCACGGTCACGGTGACCACCAGGTCTGCGCCGTCGACGCAGGCCCGGGCGGAGTCCTCGACCCGTACCGTGAGGTCGGCGGTGTCCGGGTCGGCGCGCAACGCGTCGGCGAGCGCCTCGGCCCGGGACCGGTCCAGGTCGTAGAGGGTGATGGTCTGCAGCTTGTCCGACACGGCGGGCAGGAGCCGCAGGTGGGCGCGGGCGAGGGTGCCGCATCCGAGCACCGCCAGGTGACCCACCGGGTCGGTGCGCAGCCGTTGCGCGCTCACAGCGGTCACCGCGGCGGTGCGCAGGGCGCTGATGTACGCCGACTCCATCACGCAGACCGGGTAGGCGGTCTCCGGGTCGAACATCATCAACAGCCCCTGCGAGCGGGCCAGGCCCCGGTCCGGGTTGCCCAGACTGGCGTTGATCACCTTCAGGCCGAGGTCCAGGCCGGAGTCGGTACGGATCGCGCCGGGCATGCCCAGCGACCGCGCCGAGTGCCCGTCCGGGGTCTGCCAGGGCAGGTACGCCTCGTCGGGCAGGATCGTCGAGCCGAGGGCGTGCCGGCGCAACGCCTGCGCCGTCACCTCGACGCAGTCGACCTCGTCGAGGGCGGCGACCACCTGCTCGCGGGGCAGGTAGCGCAGGTCGGAGGCGGGGTAACCGGGAAGGTCAAGCATCTGTTCATCCGTTCTGGAACCGCAGGCCGTCGTTGCGCAGTCGGGTCTCGGCGAGGCGTACCTCGTCGGCGATTCCGACAGTGGTCAGCCAGGCGTCGTCGTAGACGGTCGCCTGGTACCGGTCGCCGCCGTCGGGGCAGAGGCACAGCGGGCTGCGGGGCGGCTGGTCACCGGCGAGTTCGGTGAGGCAGGCGCGCAGGACACAGCCCGACGAACCGCCGAGGGCGACCCCGGTGTCGTCGCGCAGGATCCGGCAGACCGCTATCGACTCGGCGTCACCGACACGGACGGCCCCATCGTAGGCGTACGGGGTGAGGAAGGCCGACGGGCGGCTGGCACCGATCCCGGCCAGGTGCCGTCGTCCGGGGGCGGTGCCGGTGACCATCGACCCCTCGGCGTCCACGGCGACCACCCGGATCTGCTGGTCGACCGAGCGTAGGTGCGCGGAGATGCCGGCGAGGGTGCCGCCGGTGGAGACCGCCACGTACACCGCGTCGAGGTCCGGTCCGCCCTGGGCGACGATCTCGGGGCCGGTGGTGAGCTGGTGGATCCACGGGTTGGCGAAGCTGGCGTACTGGTTGGGCCAGCGGTATCCCGGGTTGCCGGCGCACAACGCCCGTACCCGCTCCAACCGGGTCAGCTGGTAGCCGCCGAAACCGTCGGGTGTGTCCACATGGCAGACCTCCACACCGGCGGCGGCCAGGGAGTCCCGGGTGGCCGGTGGGGTCTTCGGGTCGATGACCGCGATGAGTCGACAGTCGATCTCGGCGAGTTGACGGGCCATGGCCAGCCCGAGGTTTCCGGAGGTCGACTCGACCACCACGGTGCCCGGGGTGAGCGGGACCTGGCGGTCCATCACCATCAGCAGACCGGCGGCGGTCCGGTCCTTGATGGAACCGGAGGGGTTGAACGACTCGTACTTGAGCCGGAGGTGGTGTTCCCGGCCCCGGTACTCGGTCACCAGGACCGCGGTGGGCGTGTCGGTGAACGCTGACTCCAGGTGCGCGACCCGTGACAGCACGGTGACTCCTCTGTACGGCGGCCGGTCGGACGGATGGCGCGGGACCTCTCCGCCGACCAGGCTGGTGGTGGCGGTGTGATCCGAAAGGAGGATCGAGCTTTGCCGGGGGGCGGCGACACCCTTTGGCGAGTAGTCGCCAGCCCCGGGGGCCCGTCGAGGGTCGCACAGGTGTGTTCGCAGATTAACACGCTGTAACATGAATGGTGTCCCCGGTGGGGAAATAATGGTCATTCCGGTGGTCTGCGGGCGTGCCGATAATTGGCTCGGCGGTCGGCAAAATGGGCGAACCGCGACAAGCCACCAGGTAAGCCGGGAAGTGTCTTTGACTCCGCCGGTGCCCGGATTATCGGGTTTGGTACGCCGTTCGCGGCGAATGTGTCCTCCGTCCAGCGGAGCTGGACGCGGTCGGGTATACACGGGCGGCATGGAGATCAAGTTCCAGTGCCTCGGCGATCTGGAAATCACCTGCGGCGAGCGGGTGATGCCGGCGGGCGGACCGCTTCAGCGGGGTCTGCTGGCGATGCTGCTCCTCAACGCGAACCTCTCGATCAGCGCCGACCGGCTCATCGACGCGCTCTGGGACGACCCGCCGGACACCGCGCTGGGCCAGTTGCAGACCCGGATCTGGCGACTGCGGCAACTGCTGCGGGCCCCCGCCCCCGGCACCTCGTGGTCGACCCCCGAGCTGATCACCCGGCCCGGCGGGTACGCCCTCATGGTCGACCCCGCCGCCGTCGACCTCCTGGTGTTCCAGCAGCGCATCCGCGACGCCGAGTCGATGCTCGCCGGCGACCGGCCCCGGGAGGCGGCCCTGGAACTGCGCAGCGCCCTGGCCCTGTTCCGGGGACCCGCCTTCGCCAACGTCACCGCCGTCGGGGTGGCCGGGGAGGTGGTGGCCATCGAGGAACGGCGTCGGGCCGCCCTGGAACAGATCTTCGACATCGAACTCAGCCTCGGGATGCACGCCCAACTCATCGCCGAACTGCGGGAGGCGGTAGCGGCCAACCCGTACCAGGAACGGCTGCGACTGCACCTGATGCGGGCGCTGTACCGGTCCGGTCGGCGGGCCGAGGCGGTGGCCGCTTACCGGGAGGGGCACCGGACGATGGTCGACGGTGCCGGACTGGAACCCAGCCGGGAACTCAAGGACCTGCACCGGCGGATACTGCTCTCCGACGTGCCCAGCGCCCCGGCGGTCGCGTCGGTGGCCCCGGTGGCCTCCACCGAGGCACCACCACCGGCGGCACCCGCCGGCAGCTGGGCACCCCGGTCACGCGACCTGCCCCGGGACGTCACCAACCTGGTCGGGCGGTGCCCGGAGATCACCCAGCTGACCGACTACCTCTCCGGCCCCGGCCAGCACCTGCCCCGGGTGGTGGCCCTCTCCGGGATGCCCGGGGTGGGCAAGACCGCCCTGGCCGTCCGGCTCGCCCACACCCTGGCCGGTGCCGCCCCCGACGGTCAGCTCTTCGCCTGGCTGGGCGGCAAGTCCGAGCCCACCGAGATCCTGCACCGGTTCCTGCGCACCCTCGGCGTCGCCGAATCCGAGGTGCCGGCCACCCTCGCCGAACGGTCGGCCCTGTTCCGCGCCTGCACCGCCGGTCGGCGGCTGGTCCTGGTGCTCGACGACGCCCACGGCGAGGCCCAGGTCCGCCCGCTGCTGCCCGCCGGGCCGGCCACCCTCACCCTGGTGACCAGCCTTCGCCCGCTGACCGCGCTCGACGGCGCGCAACTGCGGGACCTGGCACCCCTGGAGCCCTCCGAGGCGATCCGGCTCCTCACCGAACTGGTGGGCGAGGAACGGGTACGCGCCGAACCGGCGGTGCCCCAGCGGATCGCCGCCTGGTGCGAAGGGCTTCCGCTGGCGCTGCGCGCCGCCGGGGCGCGACTGCGGGCCCGGCCGCACTGGTCGCTCGCCCGGTACGCGGCCACCGTCGAGCAGCGCAGCCAGCGCCTCGACGCGCTCTCCTTCGGTGACCTCGACGTCCGGGCCGCCGTCGCCACCGGTTACGCCCGCCTCTCACCGCAGGCCGGGCGACTCTTCCGTGCCCTCGGCGCACTGCCCGGTGCCGAGTTCACCGTCGGTGACGCGGCCCGCCTGACCGGCGCGTCGTCGTACCTGGCCGCCGAGGTGACAGAGGAACTCGTCGAGGCCCGCCTGGTGCACCCGGTGGCCCGGTCGACCCCCACCCCGATCCTCGGCGGCGACGACACCCTGCGCTATCGCATCGGCGAACTGTGTCGGCTGGTGGCCCGGGAACGTGCCGCCCTGGAGACCGCCGGTGGGTGCCACGAGGACCGGTGACACCGATCCGGCACGCGGCCGGCCGAACATTCTTCATCTTGTCCCCACGTGGTCGTCCGGTCACTTTCCGGAATTGCGTGACCGGGCGGGGCGATTTTTTCGACATATCGACTCGTGCTGTCGCCCGACACAATGAGAGAGCGCTCCCAAAGGCGGCGAGACGAGGGGTAGAGCGAAAAAAGAGCGGGCGGCTAGGACGGGAAATGAGATTCCGGCTACTCTCGGTCCGGTCGGTGGCGCACAAATCACATGTCGCTGCTCGTGCCGGCACCGTACTGACATGCCAACGGGGGTAATTGGTGGCAGATACGTACCGCGTTAATGGCGCGTTCGCGCGTCGCGTTCCTAACGGTGCCAGGGCGGACCGGCCACAACCCGGTCCGTACCGGGTGAGCACCGATCCGTTGTCGGCCCGTGGCGGCGACCAGGCGGTCCTCGGACCCCGGTCGCCCCGGTCGGCACCGCATCCGTGGTCGGCCAGGCCGCAGGCCCGACCCGACCTGTCGACACGCCGGCCGTCACCCGTCGACGGCGGGTGGGACGAGCCGACCGGGGCGCAGGCCGCCCCGGCCGCAGCCCCCGGCCGTTCGGTGATGGACATCCCGGACCACCTGTTGCCGGTGTTGGCGCAACTGCTCACCGGGGCCACCGACGTCACCGCCAGCCAGCGTCTGGGGATGTCGCCCCGCACGTTCAGCCGACGCGTCTCCGAACTCCTCGAACACCTCGGCGTCATCAGCCGGTTCCAGGCGGGAGTGGCGGCGGCCAACCAGGGGTGGCTCTCACCCCGGCACCTTCCACACCACACCTCGAACACCGAGCAGTAGGGCGGGCATGCGGCATCTTCTCTCCATCTCCGACCTCGACGACGACGAACTGCGCCGCCTCGTCGAACGAGGTGTGGCCATCGCCGGTGACCGGCGGGCCGCCGAACACGCCCGCCCGCTGGCCGGTCGGGTGGTCGGGATCTACTTCCGGCGCACCTCCACCCGCACCCGGACCTCGTTCTCGGTGGCGGCACTGCGACTGGGCGCGTCGATCGTCGCGTACGGTCCCGACGACCTCCAGGAGAACACCGGGGAGAGCACCGCCGACACCGCCCGGGTCCTCTCCGGAATGCTCGACGCGTTCGTGGCCCGTACCGCCGGTCCGACCGAGGAGCTGCGCACCTACGCCGACCAGCAGCGGATGGCAGTGGTCAATGCCATGAGCGCCCTCGAACACCCGACCCAGGCGCTCGCCGACCTCACCACCATCGCCTCCCGATTCGGGCGGGTCGACGGGGTCCGGGTGCGCTACGTCGGCGAGGGGAACAACACCGCCGTCGCCCTGGCCCTCGCGTTGACCCGGTTCCCGGGCACCACCCTGCACCTGAACACCCCACCCGAGTACGGCCTCCCACCACAGGTGCTGGCCGAGGCCACCGCCCTCGCCGACGCCAGCGGGTCGACGATCGTCGAACACCACGACATGCGCCCGTGCCCCGGGGCCGACCTGGTCTACACCACCCGGTGGCAGACCACCGGCACCACCAAACCCCACCCGGACTGGCGGGACCGCTTCGCCCCTTTCCAGGTCGACGACGCGGTGCTGGCCGACCAGCCGGGAGCGCTGTTCATGCACGACCTGCCCGCCCACCGGGGCGAGGAGGTCACCGCCGAGGTCCTCGACGGCCCCCGCAGCATCGCCTTCGAGCAGGCCGACAACAAGCTGCACAGCGCGATGGCGGTGCTGGAACGGTGCCTGGCGGAGCACCGGTGACCGGGCGGCGCGAGCGGGCCGTCGTGGCGGGTCCCCGTACCGACCCGGAACGCAGCGGGGCCACGGCGTGAGCGCGGCCGGTCGGGTCGCCGTCGTCACCGGCGGCGGCAACGGCATCGGTGCCGCGGTCGCCGCCCGACTCGCCGCCGAGGGCGCCGGGGTCGTCGTGGTCGACCGCGACGGCGCGGCCGCCCGCCGCGTCGCCGGGCAGATCGGCGGTACGGCGATCCGCGCCGACCTCGCCACCCCGGAGGGGACCGCGACGGCCTTCGCCCGCGCCGAGGCGGCGTACGGTCGGATCGACCTGGTCCACCTCAACGCCGGGATGCTCTGCGGTGAACCGGACCTCGTCCGACTCGACCTCGACAAGTACCGGGCGACGATGGGGGTCAACGTCGACGCCGTGGTCTTCGGAGTCCGGGCCTGCGTGCCCGCCCTGGAACGGGCCGGAGGCGGTGCCGTCCTGGTCACCTCGTCGATCGCCGGTCTGACCCCGTTCGACCTGGACCCGGTGTACGCGATGACCAAACACGCAGTCGTCGGACTGGTCCGGGCGCTCGCCGACGGGCTGCACGAGCGGGGGATCCGGATCGCCGCACTCTGTCCGGACTTCGTGGACACCGGATTCGTGCAGCCGTACCGGGGGGCCCTCGCAGGGGCGGGGCAGATGCTCACCGTCGACGCCGTCGCCGCCGCCGCGGTGACCGAGCTGACCGCCGGACGCCCCGGCACCGTCCTGGTCCTCCGCCCGGATCGGGCGCCGTACCCGTACGCCTTCGCCCCCGTCGACTGACTGTGGATCGGCCCCGACCCGTCGCCCGGCGTCAGGTCGGGGCTGCCCTCCTCTCAGGCGAGGCGGTCGAAGAAGGTGACGAGGTGGGAGTTGACCTCGTCGGGGCTCTCCAGGAAGCCGAAGTGTCCACACTCGGCAATCTCGACGTACTCCCCGCCCGGGATCGCCTCGGCCACCTCGATGCAGAGCTGCGGCGGGGTGATCAGGTCCTCGGCGAAACCGACGACGAGGGTCGGGACGCTCACCGCCGTCAGGGCGTCGAGCCGGTTCGGGAAGATCGTCGCCGCGTAGTGGCCCGCCGGGCCGTCCCCCTGGATCGGGAACTGCGTCGCCAGGTCCAACCAGTTGCGGGCGAACTCGTCGTCGGCCAGGCTCCGCAACCCGAACAGCGTCGCCATCCCGGTGACCGCCGCGTACTCCGGCGGGACCGCGTCGGTCGACCTGATCACCGTCGCCGAGGCCGCCGAGAGCCGTTCCAGGAAATGGGTGAGCCGACCCCGGGTGCCCAGCAACGCCATGCCGACCAGCAGGTCCGGACGGGTGAGCGCCAACTCCTGGGCGACCATCGCACCGAGTGAGCTTCCCGCGATCCGGCACGGCCCGAGGCCCAGCGCGCGGATCAGCCCGGCAGTGTCGGCGACCAGCTCCGCCAGCCGGTACGGCCCCGGCGGGCAACTCGACGGGGCGGTGCCCCGGTGTTCGAAGGTGACCACCTCGTAGCCGGCCCGGACCAGCGCCGGAACCTGGTGCAGGTCCCACAGCGCCGAGCGGGTCGCCGCCGGGGCGAGCAGCAGCACCGGCGGACCGGCACCCTCCCGCCGGTAGGACAGTGTCACGCCGTTGACCTCGACCGTGCGGGTACGCCTCACCTGCACAACCAATCGCCAGCCACGGTGGCCGGTCAACGTGGCTGGCGACTAGTCGCCAGGTCCTTGTCAACGCTTCGGGCGGTCCCGAAATCTCTTATCCGGCGGTCCGCGGGCGTGCGGCATCGCGCCCACCCGCGCGTGACGCCGGTGGGTCGCGTCACGTCGGACGCCCGACGCCGACCTGCGGAAAGCTGGGGGAGACATGACAGCCGGTCACGACGCGGCGGGTACCTTGCACGAGCTGGTGGCCCGGCAGGCCGCCGATCGCCCGGACGGCACCGCACTGGTCTGCGGGGCGCACCGGTTGACCTACGCCGACCTGCACACCCGGGCCGTGGCGGTCGCCACCGCGCTGCGCGGGCGGGGGGTCGGCCCACAGGACGTGGTGGCCGTCCACACCGGCCGCCGACCGGAGCTCGTCGTCGCCCTGCTCGGGGTGCTCGGAGCCGGGGCCGCCGTCCTGCCCCTCGCCGACGACCTCCCGCCGGCCCGCCGCGCGGCCCTGCTCGCCGACGCCCGGGTACGCCTCGCCGTCACCTCCCGGACCACCGGCACCACAGTGACCGAGGTGCCGACGTACGACGTCGACGCCCCGGTCCCGCCCGCCGACGACTACCCGGTGTCCGTCGACGCCGACCAGGCCGCCTACGTCATCTACACCTCCGGCTCCACCGGCGTACCCAAGGGTGTGGTGGTGTCGCACGGGCCCGCGGTGGCGCACGTGCGGGCGATCGTCGGGCGGCTCGGCCTCGGCCCCGACGACGTGGTCCTCCAGATGGCCGGACAGAGCTTCGACGTGGCGATGGAGCAGCTCTTCGGCGGGCTCGCCGCCGGGGCCACCGTCCTGCTGCGCGACGACCGGGTGTGGGGACCGGTGGAGCTGGCACAGGCCGTCACCGACCACGGGGTCACCGTCGCCGACCTGCCGACCGCCCTCTTCGCCGAGCTGACCACCGCCCGGCACGCCGCCGCCTGCACGGCGGTGGCCGCGTCGACGCGGACCGTCCTGGTCGGCGGGGAGGCCCTGTCGTCGTCGGCCCTGGCCCGGTGGCACGCCGCCGTCGGCCCGGACGGCCCGGACGTGGTCAACGCCTACGGACCGACCGAGACGGTGATGACCGCGTCGCTGCACGTCGCCCGCGTCGAGGACGGCGTCGGTACGGCAGGCGTACCGATCGGGTCGGTGGTGGGCCCCCGCGCGCTCCACGTCGTGGACGGGGAACTCCCCACCGACGCGCCCACCGCCGACGAGGGGGAGTTGTACGTCGGTGGGACCGCCCTCGCCCAGGGGTACCTGGGTCGCCCCGACCTGACCGCCGACCGTTTCGTCCCCGACCCGTGGGGTCCCCCCGGAGCCCGGATGTACCGCACCGGTGACCGGGTGCGGCGCAGCGGTGACGTCCTCACCTTCCTCGGACGCGTCGACGAACAGCTCAAGGTGCGGGGTTTCCGGATCGAGCCGGGCGAGATCGAGTCCGCCCTGCTGCGGCACCCCGCAGTGGCACAGGCCTGCGTGACCGGCGGCGACGGGCGGCTCGTCGCCCACGTCGTCGGGGTCGAGGCCACCACCGTCCCGCCGACCGGGGAGCTGGCCGCCTGGCTCGGCGAACGGCTGCCGACCTGGATGGTGCCCACCGGGTGGCAGGTCCTCGACCGGCTTCCGCTGCGCCCCAGCGGCAAGGTCGACAGGGCGGCCCTGACCGCCGCCGTGCCGGTGCACCGGAGCGCCCCCGACGTGGACCCGACGGGGGGCGTGGACCCGCGCGACGGCGACGCGGATCCGGTGGCCGCCATCTGGCAGCGGATCCTCGACCTGCCGACCGTCGGGGCCGACGACAGGTTCCTCGCCCTGGGCGGCACCAGTCTGCTCGCCGCCCGGGTCCAGGCCGACCTGCTCGCCGACCTCGGGGTCGCGGTGCCCCTGTCGGACCTGCTGGCCAACCCCACCCTGGCCGAGTTGACCGACCGGGTGGCCCGGGCCGGTACCGAGCCGCAGCCGGAGACCGGCCTGCCGGTGCTGCGCCCCCGCACCGGTGACCGCGGGCACGGCCCGCTGTCGGTGATGCAGGAACAGATCTGGTTCTTCGAGCAGCTCTCCGAGGCCAACCTCGCCTACAACGCGCCCACCACGATCCGGCTCACCGGCCCCGTGGACGTCCGGCTCCTGGAGGCCGCCCTCACCGCTGTGGTCCGTCGACACGAGATCCTGCGGACCACTGTGACCTCCCGCGACGGCGAGCCGGTGCAGATCGTCCACCCGCCGTACCCGGTCCGGGTGGTCGGCCGGGACCTGCGGGCCGCGCCGGACCCCTGGGCCGCCGCCGAACACGTCGTGGCCGCCGAGATCCGCGAACCGTTCGACGTCGGTCGGCTGCCGCTGCTGCGGTGGACGCTGCTGCGCCTCGCCGACGAGGAGTACGAGCTGATCCTCGTCGAGCACCACATCATCCACGACGGATGGTCGTTCGCGATGCTGGTGGAGGAGGTCCTGACCAACTACGCCGCCGTCGCGGGCTGGTCCCCGGCCCCGGCCGACCCCACCCTCCAGTACCTCGACTTCGTGCACTGGCAGCGGGAGGCGCTGGCCGGGCCGGGGATGCGGGCCCAACTGGAGCACTGGCGGACCACCCTCGCCGGGGCACCCGCCCACCTCGACCTGCCCTACGACCACCCACGCGGTGACGGCGAGCAGGCCGCCGGGGCGGTCCACCGGGTGGAACTGCCCGCCGACCTGTGCGCGGCGGTCCGGGAGTTCAGCCGCGACCGGGGCGTCACCCTCTTCGTCACGATGACCGCCGCGTACGCCGCGATGCTGCACCGCTTCACCGGCCAGGACGAACTCTGCGTCGGGTCGGCGTACGGCAACCGGGCCGTCCCCGGCACCGAACGGATCCTCGGCATGTTCGTCAACCCGGCGGTCCTGCGCCTGGCCACCGGCGGCGACCTGCCCTTCGACGACCTCCTCGACCAGGTACGCCGGGTCAGCCAGCAGGCCCAGGCCCACCAGGCGTTGCCCTTCGTCCACCTGGTACGCGACCTGGCCCCGGCCCGCCGCCCCGGCCACAACCCGCTGTTCGCCGCGATGATGAACTTCGACGACGCCCCCCTGGTCCCGCTGCACGCCGGGCCGATCTCGGCCACCTACCTGGAACGGCACAACGGGACCGCCAAACTGGACCTGTCGGTCCTCGTGGTCCCGCGCGCCGAACGGCAGGTGGGGGTGCCCGCCGCCGACCGGGACCAGCGGATCACCATGATCTGGGAGTACCGCACCGACCTGTTCACCGCCGCGACCGTCGCCGGTTTCGCCGAGGCGTACCGGGACCTGCTGCGGGCCGTCGTGGACAGCCCCCGGTCCCGGCTCGCCGAGCTGCCCCTGCACGCGTACGCCCCGACGACGGCGGCCCCGACCTGCGACGTACCGACCGACGACACCGTCGGCGAGCTGTTCGGGCGGGTCGCCGCGACCCGGAGCGACACCGTCGCCGTGGTGCACCCCGGCCACGACCCGGTCACCTACGCCGACCTGGACCGGCGCGCCAACCGCTTCGCCCACCTGCTGCGCGCCCGGGGGATCGGCGCCGAGGACGTCGTCGGCGTCTGGCTGCCCCGGGGGGTCGACTGGGTCGCCGCGGTGCTCGGCGCACTCAAGGCGGGCGCCACCTACCTGCCGTTGGACCCGGACAGCCCACCGGAGCGGATCGCCGACCTGCTCGCCTCGGCCGACCCGGCCGCCCTGGTCACCGACCGGGACCTGCCCGGGGTCCGCGTCGTGCAGCGCATCCGGCCCGACGACCCGGCGTTGGCCGAGGCCCCCGACACCGACCCCGCCGTCGAGGTCCACCCCGACCAGCTCGCCTACCTGATCTACACCTCCGGCTCCACCGGCCGACCCAAGGCCGTCGGGATCAGCCACCGGTCCCTGTCGGCGAAGTACGCCGCCTGGCGGGCCGCCTACGATCTCGACCGGCACCCCGGCGTACACCTGCAACTGGCCGCCCTGGCCTTCGACGTCTGCACCGGCGACCTGGTCCGGGCACTGCTGTCCGGAGGGCGGCTGGTCCTCTGCCCACCCGGGGCGGCGGCGGACCCGGCGGCGCTGCTGGCGGTGATCCGGGACCACGACGTGGACACCGTCGAACTGCTCCCCTCGGTGGCCGGTCTGCTCGCCGCCCACCTGGCCGCCACCGGGGACCGGCTGACCGGGCTGCGGCTGGCCGCGATCGGCGGGGAGGCGTGGACCACCGCCGAATACCGGCGGCTGCGCGCCGCGTTCGGCCCGGACACCCGGATCCTCAACGTCTACGGGGTCACCGAGGTCACCATCGGCGACACGCTGCGGGAGCTCGGACCGGTGACCGTCGACGACAGGCCGCTGCCCATCGGTGAACCCCTGCCCGGTGTCCGGGTACGGATCCTCGACGCCGCCGGTGCCCCCGTCCCCGTCGGGGCGGTCGGCGAGATCGTCCTCGGCGGGGTCGGGGTGGCCCGGGGCTACCACGGGCGTCCCGACCTGACCGCCCAGCGGTTCCTGCCCGCCCCCGGCGGAGGACGGTACTACGCCACCGGGGACCGGGGCCGGTTCCGACCCGACGGCGGCATCGAGTTCCTCGGCCGCGCCGACAGCCAGGTCAAGATCCGGGGATTCCGGGTGGAGCCGGGGGAGGTGGAGCACGCCCTGCGCGCCCTGCCCGGCGTCGACGACGCGGTGGTGGTCGCCCACCCCGACCGGACCGGACTGCGGCTGGTCGCCTACGTCGGCGGGGCCGGACTCGCACCGACCGCCCTACGGGACGCCCTGCGGGGCACGCTGCCCTCGTACCTGGTGCCGACGGCGGTCACCGTCCTGCCGACGCTGCCCCGGACCGCCAGCGGCAAGGTCGACCGGCGGGCACTGCCGGCCCCGGACACCGTCGAACCCGCACCGGACACCCGGTCCCGTCCGCCCGAGCCGGGTGTCGAGGAACGGGTGGCCGCCGTCTGGCGGGAGGTGCTCGGCGTCGCCGCACTCGGTGCCGACGACGACTTCTTCGACCTGGGTGGACACTCGCTGCTCGCCGCCCGGGTCACCGCCCGGCTCCTGGCCGACCTCGGCGTCGACCTGTCCGTACGGGACCTGCTGGCCGCACCGACGGTGGCCGGGGTGGCCCGGCGGATCGGCGACGGAGTCCCGGCGCGCCCGCAGCCGGCCCTGGTGCCCCGGTCCCGGGGCGCCTACCGGGTGAAGGCCACCGCACTGGACCCGACCCCGTCGGCCCCCGACGGACCGCCCCCGGGTGCCGTGACGTCCGGCGGACCGGCCCTCGGCGCGGTGGCCGTCGGCGACCCGACGGAGGGGGACCGGTGACCACCGGCGAGGCACCCGAGGTCGGCGACGCACCCGACGGCGACGAGAGCGTCGTCGCCCTGCCCGCCGCTCCCGGGCAGGAACGACTCTGGTTCGCCGACCAGCTCGAACCCGGCAACCCGCTGTACAACGTGCACTTCGCGGTCCGGCTCCGGGGGCCGCTGCGGACCGGTCCGCTGGCCACGGCGGTGCAGACCGTCGTCGACAGGCACGAGGCGCTGCGGACCACCCTGCGGGCCGTCGACGGCCGACCCCACCAGGTGATCGCCGCCCACCTTCCGGTGCCGACGGCCGTCCACGACCTGACCGCCACCGCCCCGCAGGACCGCGACGCCACCGCCACCGAGCGGGCCGCCACCCACGCCCGTACGGTGTTCGACCTGGCCGTCGGGCCGCTGCTGCGCAGCGACCTGCTCCGGTTCGCCGCCGACGACCACGTGTGGCTGTTGACCCTGCACCACGCCGTCTTCGACGGGTGGTCGGCGCCGCTGTTCTTCGGCGAGGTGGCCGAGGCGTACGCGGCGGTGTCGCAGGACCGCCCGGCGCTCCTTCCCGACCTGCCCCTCCAGTACGCCGACTACGCCCTCTGGCAACGGGAGGTCCTCGCCACCGGCGGCCTGGCCGACCAGCTCGACCACTGGCGTGGGGTGCTCGACGGGGCCGCGCCGCTGCTGCCCCTGCCCACCGACCGGCCCCGCCCCGGGGTCCGACGCCACACCGGAGCCCTGGTCGAGACGGTGGTCCCCGCCGAGGTGGCCCGGTCGTTGCGGGAGCTGGCCCGTCGGGAACGGGTCACCCCGTTCATGACGTTGCTGGCCGCGTTCGCGGTGGTGCTGCACCGCCACACCGGCGTCGACGACCTGGTCGTCGGCACCGCCGTCGGCGGTCGGGAGCGGGTCGAGCTGGAACAGCTCATCGGGTTCTTCACCAACACCGTGGCGCTCCGGCTCGACCTGGGCGGCGACCCCACCTTCACCGACCTGCTGGCCCGGGTCCGCGACGTCGTCCTCGACGCCCACGCCCACGCCCGGCTGCCGTTCGAGCAGGTGGTCCAGGCGGTGCGCCCGGACCGGGAACCCAGCTACCACCCGGTCTTCCAGGTCATGTTCGACGTCCAGCCGGGGGGCCTGGACGCGTTGCGGCTGCCGGGGGTGACCGCCACCGACGTGCCCGTCACCGACCGCCGGACCTCCCTGTTCGACCTCAGCCTCTCGGTGGTCGACGGCGACCGGCCACGTCTGGTCGCCGAGTACGACACCGACCTGTTCGACCCCGGCACCACCGACCGGGTCCTCGCCGCCTACCAGGTGGTGCTGGCGGCGGTGGCCACCGATCCGTCGGTGCGGATCGGCTCGGTCGCGTTGATGGGCGACGCCGACCGGGGCGACGTGCTCGCCGCCGCCGACCGTCGACACCTGGCCGCCCCGCCGGGCACCCTCACCGACCTGTTCGCCGACACCGTACGCCGGACCCCCGACGCCCCGGCGGTCCACGACCCGGCGACCGGACGCACCCTGGACCACCGGAGCCTGGACGCCTGGTCCGGTGACGTGGCGGCCGGGCTGCACGACGCCGGGGTCCGTCGCGGCGACGTGGTGGGCCTGCTGACCCGCCGGTCGGCGGGGGCGGTCGCCGGGCTCCTCGGGGTGCTGCGCGCCGGTGCGGCGTACCTGCCGGTCGACCCCGACCTGCCGACCGCCCGGATCGCCGGTCTGTTCGCCGACGCGCAGGTCACGGCCGTCCTCGCCGACGCCGACGCGGCGGTGCCGCCCGGGACGGACGTCCCGGTCCTGGACCCCGGCACCGTCCCACCGGCGTCGGTCCGACCGGCCCCGTCCGTCGCCGTGGACCCCGACGACGCCGCCTACCTGATGTACACCTCCGGTTCCACCGGCACCCCGAAGGGGGTGCTCGTCACGCACCGGGGCGTGGTCAACTACGCGGCGGCGGACCGGGCCGCGCACGGGCTGACCGCCGCCGACCGGGTGTTGCAGTTCACCGCCCTCAGTTTCGACGTCAGCGCCGAGGAGATCTTCCCGGCCCTGGCCACCGGGGCGTGCCTGGTGCTGCGGACCGAGGACATGATCGACACCCCCCGGCAGTTCCTCGACGAGTGCGCCAGGTTCGGGGTGACGGTGGCGCACCTGCCCACCGCGTACTTCCACGAACTGGTGACCGAGGTGGAACAGGGCGACCCGCCCGCCCCGGGAGGGCTGCGCCTGCTGGTGATCGGGGGCGAGGCGACCACCCCGGCCCGGGTCACCGCCTGGCGGCGGGCGTGCCCGTGGGTGGCGCTCAGCAACGCGTACGGCCCCACCGAGACCAGCATCGCCGTCACCCTCGCCCCGCTGGCCGGACCCGACGTCGCGGACCTGGGCGGCCGGGTCCCGATCGGTGCGCCGGTCCCGGGTGCCGCCTGCTACGTCCTCGACCGGGAGTTGACGCCGGTGCCGCCCGGCGTGCTCGGGGAGGTGTACGTCGCCGGTGCCGGCCTGGCCCGGGGCTACCTGGGTCGCCCGGGGCTGACCGCCGAGCGCTTCGTGCCCAGCCCCTTCGGCGTCGGGGAGCGGCTCTACCGCACCGGCGACCTGGCCCGGGTGCTGTCCGACGGCCAGTTGGAGTTCGGCGGTCGGGTCGACGCCCAGCTCAAGATCCGTGGACACCGGGTGGAGCCCGGCGAGGTGGAGGCCGCCCTGTGCACCCTGCCCGGGGTCCGTCACGCGGCGGTGGTGGCCCGCCCGGGTCCCCGGGGCGACCTCGAACTGTTCGGCTACGTGGAGTCCGCCGACGCGCCCCGACTGGCCGCCGACGGCCACCGTCGACTCCGCGACGGGCTCGCCGCCCTGCTCCCCGGATACCTGGTGCCGACCGGCTGGTACGTCGTCGACGCCCTGCCCCGCACCGGCACCGACAAGATCGACAGGGGTCGGTTGCCGGAGCCGCCGACCGCCCCCCGGGCCGAGTCCGCCCCTGCGCGCAGCGGGGCGGAGCAGACCGTCGCCCGGGTCTGGGTGGAGGTGCTCGGCCTGGCCGAGGTGAGCCGGGACGACGACTTCTTCGCCCTGGGCGGACACTCCCTGCTGGCCACGCAGGTGGTGTCCCGGCTGCGTCGGCACTTCGGCCCGCAGGTCCGGCTCCGCCAGGTCTTCGAGCATCCGACGCTGGCGGCCTTCGCGGCGGCGGTCGCGCCCCCGTCCACCGGCCCGACGCCGGTCCGTCCGGCCGCCGCCGTACCCCGACTGCGCCGGGCGAGCAGCGAGGAACTGCTGGCCGGGATCCTCGGCAGCGTGGCCTCACCCACCACCGGGTCCCCCGCCCCGACGGGGTCCGCCGCCCCGACCGGTTCCGCCGCTCCGACCGGTTCCGCCGCCCGGACCGGTTCCGCCGCCCCGACCGGGTCCGCCGCCCCCACCGGGTCGTCCCCGGCCCTCCGCCGCCCGGCCCAGCCGGGCACCGCACCCGACACCGCCCCGCAGGAGCAGTGATGACCGCCGACCGTCAGCCCGCAACCACCGGCGCCGCCGACCAGGTCCAGGTCCTGGCCACCCTCCTCGCCGAGGGCGACGAACGCCTGGTCCCCGTCTCGTCGGGGCAGCGTCGGTTGTGGTTCGTGGATCGGTTGCGTCCGGGTTCGGTGGAGTACAACGTGGTGTGGCCGTTGCGGTTGGTGGGTGGGTTGGACGTGTCGGCGTTGGGTCGGGCGATCGACGAGGTGGTGGCGCGGCACGAGGTGTTGCGGTCCCGGTTCGTCGCCGTCGACGGCGAACCGCTGGCGGTCATCTCCGCGCCCCGGCCTGTCGACCTGCGCCGGGTCGACCTCAGCGGCGAGTCGGCCGAGACCCGCGAGGCGGAGTTGTCGCGGTACGTCGCCGAGGCGGGTGAACACCCCTTCGACCTGTCGGTGGGGCCGTTGACGCGGTGGGTGTTGGTGCGGGTGGGTGTGGGTGAGCATGTGTTGGTGGTGTCGGCTCATCATGTGGTTTTCGATGGGTGGTCGGGTTCGGTGTTGTTGCGGGAGTTGGGTGTGTTGTATGAGGGTTTCGTGTCGGGTGTGGGTTCGCCGTTGGTGGGGTTGGGTGTTCAGTTTTCGGATTTTGTGGTGTGGGAGCGGGAGTGGTTGTCGGGTGGGGTGTTGGAGCGGGGGTTGGGTTTTTGGCGGGGGTATTTGGGTGGTGCGCCGGTGGTGATGGATCTGCCGGGGGGTGGTGGTGGTCGGGGTTCGGGTTCGGGTGGTGGTCGGGTGCGGTTTGAGGTTCCGGTGGGGGTGTCGGAGGGGTTGGTGGGGTTGTGTCGGGGTGAGGGTGCGACGTTGTTCATGGGGTTGTTGGCGGGGTTGGAGGTGGTGTTGGGGAGGTATGTGGGTTCGGATGATGTGGTGGTGGGTTCGTTTGTGGCGAATCGGCCGTTGGCTGAGTTGGAGGAGTTGATCGGGTTTTTTGTGAATACGGTGGTTTTTCGGGGGGATGTGTCGGGGGGGCCGTCGTTTAGGGGTTTGTTGGGTCGGGTGAGGTCGGGTGCGTTGGATGTTTTTGCGCATCAGGATGTGCCGTTTGATCGGGTGGTGGAGGAGTTGCATCCGCGTCGGGGTTCGGGTGTTGTTCCTTTTGTTCAGGTGGCGTTGGTGGTGCAGAATTTGCCGGGGGAGGTGTCGGCTTTCGGGGATGTGGTGGTGGAGTCGTTGCCGTCGCAGTCTCGGTCGGCGGCTTTTGATTTGTCGGTGCATGTGTGGCAGTTGGAGTCGGGGGTGTTGGCGGGGTTCGTGGAGTTTTCGTCCGAGGTGTGGTCGCGGGGTGGGGTGGAGGGGTTGGTGGGTCATTGGGTGAGTGTGTTGGGGCAGGTGGTGGCTGATCCGGACGCGTCGATCGACACCCTCGCCCTACCCGCCGGGGCCGAGCGGGAGGCCCTCCTCGCCGCCGCCGTCACCGACCCGGTGGCCGTCGACAGCGGACACTGCCTGCACGACCTCGTCGCCGAACAGGCCCGCCTCCGCCCCGACGCCGTCGCGGTCTCCTGCGCCGGACGGCAGCTGACCTACCGGGAACTCGACGAGCGCGCCGAGGACCTGGCCCGGCTCCTGCGCGGCCACGGCGTCGGCACCGGGACCCTCGTCGGGGTCTGCGTCGAACGGTCCCCGGCCTCGGTGGTCGGGGTCCTGGGCATCCTCAGGTCCGGTGCCGCCTACCTGCCGCTGGACCCGGAGAACCCGCCCGAGCGGCTCGCGTACATGCTCGCCGACTCCGGGGCCCGCACCGTCGTGGCCGGCGCCACCACCCGGCACCTGTTGCCGGAGTCGACCACCGTCCTGCCGATCGACGGGGAGACCGGCGCCGTCGACGCCCCCGCCGGTCCGGTGCCCGACGCGACCCCGGTCACCCCGGACGACCTGGCGTACGTCATCTACACCTCCGGGTCCACCGGCCGCCCCAAGGGGGTCGCCGTCGACCACCGGTGCGCGGTCTCCCGGGTGCACCGCCCGACGTACGCGTCGATCGGCCCGGACGACGTCATGATGCACGCCCTGTCGCTGACCTTCGACGTCTCGGTCATGGAGATCTTCGGTGCCCTCACCAACGGGGCGGAGCTGGCGATCCTGCCCGGTAAGGCGTTGCCGGAGCGGGTCGGGGTGTTCATCCCGGCGGCCCAGGTGACTGTCTGCTGGTTGACCGCCGCCCTGTTCCACGCCGTCGTCGACGTCGCCGGTGACGCCCTCGGCGGTCTGCGTACCCTGATCGCCGGCGGCGACCAGCTCTCCACCAGCCACTCGGAGAAGGCGCTGCGCCACCTCGCCCCCGACGCGGTCCTGGTCAACGGGTACGGCCCGACCGAGGCGGCGATCTTCGCGGCCACCCACACGATGCACCCCGGTGGCGACCTGGACGGGCGGGTGCCGATCGGCGGTCCGATCCCGAACACCGAGCTGTACGTCGTCGACCCGCAGGGCAACCTGTGCCCCGTCGGGGTGCCCGGTGAGCTGTACCTCGGCGGCGACTGCCTGGCCCGGGGCTACCTGGGTCGACCCGACCTGACCGCCGAACGGTTCGTGCCCCACCCGTACGCCCCGGGGCGTCGCCTCTACCGCACCGGTGACCTGGTCCGTCGCCGCCCCGACCACGTCGTGGAGTTCCTCGGCCGGATCGACCACCAGGTGAAGGTGCGCGGATTCCGGGTCGAGCTGGGCGAGATCGAACAGCAGCTGCGCCGCCATCCGGCCGTGGCCGAGGCGGTGGCGGTGGCCCGCCCGGACGACGTCGACGACCACACCATCGTGGCGTACGTGGAGCGGGCCGTCGCCGCCCCGCCGCCCTCGGTCGGGGAACTCCTGGCCCACCTGCGGGGCTTCCTGCCCGGCTACATGGTGCCGAACACCATCGTGGTGCTCGACGCGTTGCCGCTGAACCCGAACGGCAAGATCGACAGAGGGGCGCTGCCCGACCCGGACGGGGCCCGTCCGGACGTCGGCACCGCCTTCGTCGCCCCCCGCAACCCGATCGAGGAGCAGGTGGCCGGGATCTGGACCGACCTGCTCGGGCTGGACCGGATCGGGGCACACGACGACTTCTTCGACCTCGGCGGCCACTCGCTGCTGGCCAGCAGGCTCGTCGCGCGGGCCCGCCGGGCCTTCGACAGGGACCTGCCGCTGTCGGCGTTCTTCGCCGCCCCCACCGTCGCCGGGATGGCCGCCGAGCTGGAGGCCCTGCTGCGCAGCGACGTGGCGACCCGGCCGCCGCTGCGCCGGGTGGTCCCCACCCCGGACCCGCTGCCGGTCTCGTCGGGGCAGCGTCGGTTGTGGTTCGTGGATCGGTTGCGTCCGGGTTCGGTGGAGTACAACGTGGTGTGGCCGTTGCGGTTGGTGGGTGGGTTGGACGTGTCGGCGTTGGGTCGGGCGATCGACGAGGTGGTGGCGCGGCACGAGGTGTTGCGGTCCCGGTTCGTCGCCGTCGACGGCGAACCCCACCTGGTGATCTCACCGCCGTCCGCTGTGGAGCTGTCGATGGTGGACCTGGCCGAGGTCCCGGTCGACAAGCGCGCCGACGCCGTCACCGCCCGGGTCCTCCAGGCCACCCTGGAACCGTTCGACCTGTCGGTGGGGCCGTTGACGCGGTGGGTGTTGGTGCGGGTGGGTGTGGGTGAGCATGTGTTGGTGGTGTCGGCTCATCATGTGGTTTTCGATGGGTGGTCGGGTTCGGTGTTGTTGCGGGAGTTGGGTGTGTTGTATGAGGGTTTCGTGTCGGGTGTGGGTTCGCCGTTGGTGGGGTTGGGTGTTCAGTTTTCGGATTTTGTGGTGTGGGAGCGGGAGTGGTTGTCGGGTGGGGTGTTGGAGCGGGGGTTGGGTTTTTGGCGGGGGTATTTGGGTGGTGCGCCGGTGGTGATGGATCTGCCGGGGGGTGGTGGTGGTCGGGGTTCGGGTTCGGGTGGTGGTCGGGTGCGGTTTGAGGTTCCGGTGGGGGTGTCGGAGGGGTTGGTGGGGTTGTGTCGGGGTGAGGGTGCGACGTTGTTCATGGGGTTGTTGGCGGGGTTGGAGGTGGTGTTGGGGAGGTATGTGGGTTCGGATGATGTGGTGGTGGGTTCGTTTGTGGCGAATCGGCCGTTGGCTGAGTTGGAGGAGTTGATCGGGTTTTTTGTGAATACGGTGGTTTTTCGGGGGGATGTGTCGGGGGGGCCGTCGTTTAGGGGTTTGTTGGGTCGGGTGAGGTCGGGTGCGTTGGATGTTTTTGCGCATCAGGATGTGCCGTTTGATCGGGTGGTGGAGGAGTTGCATCCGCGTCGGGGTTCGGGTGTTGTTCCTTTTGTTCAGGTGGCGTTGGTGGTGCAGAATTTGCCGGGGGAGGTGTCGGCTTTCGGGGATGTGGTGGTGGAGTCGTTGCCGTCGCAGTCTCGGTCGGCGGCTTTTGATTTGTCGGTGCATGTGTGGCAGTTGGAGTCGGGGGTGTTGGCGGGGTTCGTGGAGTTTTCGTCCGAGGTGTGGTCGCGGGGTGGGGTGGAGGGGTTGGTGGGTCATTGGGTGAGTGTGTTGGGGCAGGTGGTGGCTGATCCGGACGCGTCGATCGACACCCTCGCCCTGCCCGGTCACGCCGAGGCCCACCAGCTCACCCGGGACGTCGCCCGGGGTGCCCGCCGCGACTTCGGCCCGGCCACCCCCCTGGCCCGTTTCGCCCGCCAGGCCGCCCGGACCCCCGACGCCGTCGCGTACGTCCACGGGGAACGGACCCTGAGCTACGCCGACCTCGACCGGCGCTCCACCCGCCTGGCCCGGCGACTGCGTCGCCTCGGCGTCGGCCCGGAGACCCCTGTCGGGGTCTGCCTCGACCACGGACTCGACCTGCCCACCGCCGCCCTCGCCGTCTGGCGGGCCGACGGGGCGTACCTGCCCCTGGACCCGGGCAACCCGCCCGAGCGGTTGGCGTACCTGGTCGCCGACTCCGGGGCGGGCGTCGTCGTGACCACCGCCGCGCTGCGGCCGCGGCTCCCCGCCGACCTCACAGTCGTCCTGGTCGACGGCCCCGACCCCGCCGACCCAGCCTCCGCCGACCCCGCCGCCGCGGCCGACCCCGCCGCCGCGGCCGACCCCGCCGGCCGGGAGTCCGACGAGGAACCGTTGCCGGAGCCGTCGACCACCCTCGACGGACTGGCCGCCGTCATCTACACCTCCGGCTCCACCGGCCGACCCAAGGGCGTCGCCGTCACCGGCCGCGCCATCGTCAACCGGATCGACTGGTTCGCCGCCGAACATCCCTACCGGGCCGACGACGTCGGCTGCCTGAAGACCCCGATCGCCTTCGTCGACTCCCTGTGGGAACTGCTCGGCGGGCTGGTCCACGGGGTACCGACGGTGGTGGTCGACGCCGACACCGGACGCGACCCCCGGGCACTGACCGGCGCGTTGGCCGCCGCCGGGGTGACCCGACTGCTGCTGGTGCCGACCCTGCTGCGGATGCTCCTGCTCACCGTCGACGACCTCGCCGACAGGCTGCCGACGCTGCGCCTGTGGATCAGCTCCGGGGAACCCCTGCCCGCCGCCCTAGCCCGGGAGTTCGTCGACCGGATGCCCGGCCGGTCCCTGCACAACCTGTACGGCTCCGCCGAGGGCTGGGACTCGCTCTGTCCCCCCGCGTACGTCCCGGACACCGCCGACGGTGTCGTCCCGGTCGGCCGCCCCCTGGCCAACGTCACCGCGTACGTCCTCGACCGGGCCGGACAGCCCGCACCGGTGGGGGTCCCCGGTGAGCTGTACGTCGGCGGGGACTGCCTGGCCCGGGGCTACCTCGGGCGTCCCGACCTGACCGCCGAACGGTTCGTGCCCGACCCGTACCGTCCGGGTGCCCGGCTCTACCGCACCGGCGACCGGGCCCGGGTCCGCGCCGACGGGCAGGTCGAACTGCTCGGTCGGGTCGACCACCAGGTGAAGATCCGGGGTTTCCGGGTCGAGCCGGGTGAGGTCGAACGCGCCCTGGAAGCCCTACCGGCGGTCCGACAGGCGGTGGTGGTGGCCCGGCACCGTACCCCGGGGACGGAGCCGGAACTCGCCGCGTACCTGGTGGCCGACGGTGCGCCGACACCCGCGCAGCTGCGTACCCGGTTGGCCGAGAGCCTGCCGGCGCACCTGGTGCCGTCCACCTTCACCCTGCTGGCGTCGCTGCCGACGACGGTCACCGGGAAGGTCGACAGGCTCGCCCTGCCCGACCCGGACCAGCAGTCGGTCGCCACCCCCGCCGCCCCGGCCGACGAGGCCGAGGAGGACCTCGCCCGGCTGTGGGCCGACGTCCTCGGGGTGCCCCGGGTCGGGGTGCACGACGACTTCTTCGACATCGGCGGGCACAGCCTCCTGGCCGCTGCGCTCGTGGCCCGGGTGGGCCGGGAACGGGGACGTGAGCTGCCGATGCGGATCGTGTTCGACCATTCCACAGTGCACCGCATGAGCCAGGCTCTGCGGGCGCTCGACGCCGAAGGAGGCGAGGTCCGATGCTGACCTCACCGTGGATCGCGCGGCTGCGGCCGTCCGGCGACGCCCGGATGCGACTGATCTGCTTCCCCCACGCCGGTGGGGGTGGGGCCACCTTCCGGTCCTGGGGTCCGGACCTGCCCGACGGGATCGACCTGTGCGCGGTCCGGCTGCCCGGCCGGGAGAGCCGGCTGCGGGAGCCGCTGCTGACCCGGATGGAGGACGTCGTCGGTCAGCTCGGCGACGTGGTCGAGGGGCTGACCGACGTCCCGTACGCCCTGTTCGGCTACTGCTCCGGGGCGTTGACCGCGTTCGAGCTGGCCCGGCTCCTGGAACGGGCCGGACGGCCACCGGCGCACCTGTTCGTCTGCGCCTGCCCGTCCCCGGCGGCGGTGGACCGCGACGGCGGGGTGCACAAGATGTCCGGGCCGGAACTCGCCGACCACCTGCGGGCGTTGGGCATCATCCCCCCGGTGATCATCGACGATCCGGGGCTGTTCGCGATGTTCGAGCCGAGTGTCCGCGCCGACTACGAGGTCTTCGAGTCCGACACGTACCGGCCGGGGCCGCCGCTGCGGATGCCGATCACCGTCTTCGGGGCCGACGACGACCCGAGCACCACGGTGCCGACGATGCTGCGGTGGCGGGCCGAGACCAGCGGCGAGTTCGCCCTGCGGCTCTTCCCCGGGGACCACTCGTTCTTCGAACAGGACCGCCGGTCGATCCTGCGGACGGTGGCCACCGAGCTGGCGGCGGGCACGACCGGGTGAGACGACGAGGGCGGGTCGGGGAGCACCCCGCCCGCCCTCGGGACGCGTACCCGGGTCAGCCGGAGGCGGCCTCGCGGACGGCCCGGGCGGTACGCCGCCACCGGTCCCTGTCGTCGTGGGCGCTGGCCATCGGGGCGAGCACCACCTCGGTCGCGCCGGCCGCCGCGAACTCGGCGATCCGGCCGGTGACCTGGTCGGCCGAGCCGATCACGCCGACCGCCCGGAGCAGGTCGTCGCCGATCCCGCCGTCGGTGAGGGCGTGGGCGTACCCGCTGGCCTCGTACATGGCCCGGTAGTTGGGGACCCGGGCGTAGGTCGACAGGTACTGCCGCAGCGACTCGGTGTCGGTGGCCGGGTCGTCGGAGACCGCACCGGGGGTGAACACCACCACCGGGAAGTCGTCGAGGCTGCGGCCGGCGCGTTCGAGCCCCTTGCGCAGGTGCGGGATCGCCACGTCCCGGACGTAGTCGACGGTGCACATCCAGAGCAGCAGACCGTCGGCCACCTCACCTGCCAGCTCCGCCATCCTCGGCCCCAGCGCCCCCAGGTAGGTCGGGACGAGCGGCCGTCGGGGAGAGGCGTATCGGGCGTTGCCCTTGTAGTACGTGCCGTCGCGGTAGACCTCGCCGGTGTGCAGCAGCGAGGTCACGATCTGCAGGTACTCCCGCATCGCGGGTAGGGCCGGTCCCAGCGGTACCCCCAGGGACCACTCGGCGGTCAGCCGGTGTCCCATCCCCAGACCGAGCGCGAACCGCCCCTCGGAGACCTCGTCGATCGTCGCGGCGGTCTGGGCCATCACCACCGGCGGCCGGGTGTAGATCGGCAGGATGCCCGCGCCGAGCTGGATCCGGTCGGTGACGGCCGCCATCGCGGCGAGCACCGAGGCGCTGTCACGCATGTTGGGCAGCTGGATCAGCCAGACCGAGTCCAGGTCGAGTTCCTCGGCGACCCGGGCCCGGCCGATCAGCTCGGCCACCCCGAGCCCACTGCCCTCGATCGCGATGCCGGTACGCAGTGCGCCCACCGGTCAGACGCCCATGCGCTGCCGGAGGCTCTTGGGACGCATGTCGGTCCACACCCCCTTGATGTGCTCCAGGCACTCGGCCTTCTGGCCGGTCACCCCGACCTCGGTCCAGCCGTCCGGGACCGCCCGTCCGACCGGCCAGATCGAGTACTGCTCCTCGCCGTTGATCACGACCGTGTACTGCCGGTCGTCGTCGTCTGCGAACACGCGGGATCTCCTCTCGGCGGGCATGGGCCTGCGCAGTCAGATGCTCGCGGGGGCGACCGGGTGGGGCAAGGCGTCCGGGGCTGCTGGCGAGAAGTGGACACCGCGTTGACGGGGTGCCCGGCTCTGCCGTGCCCTGTAACGGTTCGAGCGGCGGGCGCCCGGCATCCCGCGCGACACGAGGAGGCGGCGTGACCGACACGGTGCCGGAACGTACCGGCTCCGCGAAGCCGGCGGGCACGGTGACCGCTCCCGCCTCGGCGATGGTCCCGGACCAGGCGACACCCCCGGACCAGGCCGTTGCGCCACCCGGTGCCGGTGCCACACCACCGGGCGGCGGCGGCCCTGCGGCGAGCCCGAGGGCCGGTCGACCCGCCCCGCTCGGCCGGGCCTTCTGGGCCCTGCTGGCGGCGATGTTCGTGGCGAACCTGGGTTCGGGGATCACCGTCGTCGCCTTCCCCTGGCTGACCTCGGAGTTGACCCGGGACCCCCTGGCGATCGCCGCGGTGGCGGTGGCGGCGGAGCTGCCCTGGCTGCTGTTCAGCCTTCCGTCCGGGGTGTGGGTCGACAGGTACGACCACCGTCGGCTGATCTCCACCACCCACATCGGTCGGGCCCTGGTCGTCGGCCTGCTCGCCGTCGCGGTCTTCACCGACGTGACAGCGCTGTGGATGGTCTACCTGGTGGCGTTCGCCATCGGCACCCTCACGGTGCTCAACGAGAACGCCAGCCAGACGATCCTGCCCCGGGTGGTCCGCCCGTCGCAGCTCAACCGCGCCAACAGCAACCTGCTGCTCGCCGACACCACCGGCGGGGTGTTCCTCGGTCCGGCGATCGGCGGTTGGCTGCTGCTGGTCTCGGTGACCCTCCCGTTCGCCCTGGACGCCGCCCTGTTCCTGCTCGCCGCCGGGCTCATCGTCCTGGTCAAGGTCCGGACCCGGCGTCCGGCAGTGGTGGCACCGGCCGCCGCCGACGCGGTCGGGGCGACCCCGCCGCCCCCGGCGGCGTCCCCGACCGACCCGGCGGTGGATGCGACGTCCGGGCCGGATGCGACGTCCGGGCCGGATACGGCGGCCGTGTCCCCGACCGGACCGCCGACGGTACGCGGGACGTTGCGGGCCGACATGGCAGTGGGGCTGCGCTACTTCTGGGGCCACCGGGTGCTCCGCCAACTCGGGATCTTCCTGGGGTTGCTCAACCTGGCCAGCTCCATCATCGTGGGCACCCAGGTCCTCTTCGCCCAGGAGGTGCTGGGTCTCAACCCCGGCCAGTACGGGTTGTTGTTCGCCGTCGGAGCGATCGGGGCGGCGGCCGGGGCCGGGCTCGCCCCGATGCTGGAGGAGCGGTTCGGGCCGCGCCGGGTGCTGTTGCTGACCCTGGCCGGCAACAGCGCCGTCGGGCTCAGCATCGGGTTCACCTCCAGCGCGATAGTCGTCGGGGTCGCCCTGTCGGTCGGGGCCGCTCTCGCCGTCATCTGGAACGTGGTGACCATCTCCTACCGGCAACGGATCGTCCCCGAACACATGCTCGGCCGGGTCAACAGCATCTACCGGCTGTTGTCCTGGGGACCGCTGGCGTTGGGGTCGCTGATCGGCGGCGTGGTGGTCAAGGCAGCCATCCCGCTGCTCGGCCGGGAGGGCGGACTGCGCGCCCCCCTGTTCCTGTCCGCCGCGCTGGCTGCGGTGCTGACCGGGTACGCGTTGCTGAAGCTGCGCGACGGGATCTGGTCGAACGACCGGGGCGAGGTCTACGCGGACGCGCCCGAGGACGAGGAGGACGACGTGACGGTCGACGAACGGTCCCGGGCCGCCACCGACGACCCCGTCGAGCCTGCCTTCGGCGGTTCCGGAGGTGCCACCAGACCGGTGCTGAAGTCCCTGGTCGGGGTGAACGTCCTGGTCGCCGTGGTGGCCCTGGTCTGGGTGGCGGTGACCGAGGGGCTGACCCCGGACGGCGCGATCTGGGACGGGATCAGCCCGCTGCACCTGGCGGGCGAGATGAACGGCGAGGCCGTCGACTCGGGTCAGGTGTGGCGGCTGGTGACCACCATGTTCCTGCACTACGGCCTGGCACACCTGCTGGCCAACATGGTGCAGCTCGTCCTCGCCGGGCGGCGCCTGGAGCCGATCCTCGGCGCGGCCCGGTTCCTGCAACTGTTCCTGCTGTCCGGGTTGGGCGCCTCGGTGGCGACGTACCTGTTCGCCCACGACGCGTTGACCGCCGGGGCGTCCGGGGCCGTCTTCGGGACCTTCTCCGGCCTGCTGGTGGTCTGTCTGCGGCTGCGTCGCCGACCGGTGCTGCCGATCGGGCTGATCGTGTTCGGGGTGGTCACCACGTTCGCCATCCCCGGGATGGCCGTCGCCGCACACGTCGCCGGGCTCCTGGTCGGCGCGGTGGTGGCGTCGGGCTTCGCGCTGCCCACCGGGGAGCGCCGGGAGCGGACGCAGCGGGCCGTACCGCTGGGGGTCCTGGTGGTGCTCGTCGTCGTCGCGACGGTCGCGGTGATCATGGGGTAGTCGTCCGCCGAGCCACGTCCACCGGTGCCCACGGCACCGGTGTCGGTGGCGTCCGACCTGCGCGGTCCTGTCCGTGCCGCCCGGCTGGCGACTACTCGCCAAGCGGGCCCGACCATCTTGTCGCTGCTCGTGTCCGGCAAACAGACTTCGTTCGTCCTGTCTGGCCGGCCCGAGTGGCAAGCCCACGACCGTATCGATCCTGGTGGATACACGCGGCATCGATCCTGGTGGAACTGAGAGGGAATACGGTGAGCGGTGTCGAAGACGCGCAGGTCGCCATCATCGGGTTGGCGGGCCGCTTCCCCGGTGCACGCGACGTCAACGAGTTCTGGCGCAACCTCGTCGGTGGGGTGGAGTCGATCACCTTCTTCAGCGACGACGAGCTGAGGGAGGCCGGGGTCCCCGACTCGCACATCGCCGACCCCAGCTACGTCAAGGCGGCCCCGATCACCGAGGGCGCCGACATGTTCGACGCCGGCTACTTCGGGATGAGCCCCCGCGAGGCCGAGATCCTCGACCCGCAGCACCGCATCTTCCTGGAGGAGTGCGAGACCGCCCTCCAGCACGGCGGGTACGACCCGGGCGCCTACCAGGGCCGGATCGGGGTGTACGGCGGCGTCGGGTTCAACAACTACCTCGAGGACAACGTCAACAAGCACCCCGAGGTCATCGGGGTGATGGGCAAGCTGTCCACGAACATCTCCAACACCGCCGACTACCTGGCCACCGGGGTGTCGTACCGGCTGGGCCTGCGCGGCCCCTCCTTCACCTGCCTCAGCGCCTGCTCCACCTCGATGGTCGCCATCCACCTGGCCTGCCAGGCGCTGCGCGACGGGGACTGCGAGATGGCCCTCGCCGGTGGGGTGGAGGAGTTCATCCCCCGGGTCAGCGGCTACTTCTACAGCGAGGGCAGCCTCTACTCACCCGACGGGCACTGCCGCACCTTCGACGCCAAGGCCCGGGGCACCGTCTTCGGCAGCGGGGCGGGAGTGGTCCTGCTCAAGCGCCTCGACGCCGCGCTCGCCGACGGCGACAACGTGCTCGCCGTCATCCGGGGCACCGCCATCAACAACGACGGGTCCGCCAAGGGCGCCTTCACCGCGCCCAGCGTCGAGGGGCAGCTCGCCGCGGTCTCCGACGCGCTGACCCGCTCCGGCGTCGACCCGGCGACCATCAGCTACGTCGAGGCCCACGGCACCTCCACCTTCGTCGGCGACCCCATCGAGGTCACCGCGTTGACGAAGGCGTTCCGCCGGCACACCGAGCGCCGCCACTACTGCGGGATCGGCTCGGTGAAGACGAACGTCGGTCACCTCGGCGCGGCCGCCGGTGTGGCCGGTCTGATCAAGACGGTGCTGGCGATGAAGCACAAGGTGCTCCCGCCCCACCTCAACTACGACGAGCCGAACCCCCAGATCGACTTCGACAACTCGCCGTTCTACGTCAACACCGACATCACCCCGTGGAAGTCCGACTCCGGGCCGCTGCGGGCCAGCGTCAGCTCCTTCGGCGTCGGCGGCACCAACGGTCACCTCATCCTGGAGGAGGCACCGGCCGTCACGCCGTCGTCCGCCCCCAAGCGCGCCGAGCAGCTGCTGCTCTTCTCCGCCCGTACCCCCAGTGCGTTGGAGTCCACCGCCGCAGCGGTCGGCGCCCACCTGCGGGACCGGCCCGAGGAGCTGGCCGACGCCGCGTACACCCTGGCGGTGGGGCGTCCGGTCCGGCAGGTCCGCAGCTTCCTGGTCGCCGGTGACGGGGCCGAGGCCGGTGACCGGCTCGCCGCCGGGGTCCCGCAGCCCACCACCGGTGTCGTCCCGCCGCGCGGCGGCAGCCGCGCCGTCGCGTTCGCCTTCCCCGGCCAGGGCGCCCAGTACCCGCAGATGGGCCGGGACCTGTACGACAGCGAGCCGGTGTTCCGCACCGAGGTCGACGAGTGCGCCGAGGTGCTGCTCGCGCACACCGGATGGGACCTGCGCGAACTGCTGTACGGCACCGGCGACGAGGCCGCGCTCGCCCAGCGGCTCAACCAGACCGAGGTCACCCAACCGGCCCTGTTCGTCGTCGAGTACGCGATGGCCCGGCTGGTGCAGAGCTGGGGGCTGACCCCGGACGCCATGGTCGGGCACAGCGTCGGCGAGTACGTCGCCGCGACGCTGGCCGGGGTCTTCACCCGCGACGACGCGCTGCGCCTGGTCGCCGAGCGCGGTCGACTGATGCAGCAGCTGCCCAGCGGGTCGATGCTGGCGGTCCCGCTGCCCGAGGAGACCCTCGCGTCCCTGCTCCCCGCCGACCTCGACCTGGCCGCCGTCAACGGCCCCGGACTGTCGGTGGTCTCCGGCGCCCACGCCGCCGTCGAGCAGTTCGAGGCGGTCCTCGGGGTGCAGGGCATGCAGGGACGTCGACTGCACACCTCGCACGCCTTCCACTCCCGGATGATGGACCCCATCCTGGAGCAGTTCACCGAGCTGGTCGCAGCGGTGGCCCGGCGGGAGCCGACCGTCGCGTTCGTGTCCAACCTGACCGGTGACTGGATCACCGCCGAGCAGGCCACCGACCCCGGGTACTGGGCGGCCCACCTGCGCAACGCCGTCCGCTTCGACGACGCCGTCCGGCTGCTCACCGAGGGCGACAAGCGGGTCCTGGTGGAGCTCGGCCCGGGTCAGACCCTCACCGGGCTGGCCCGACGTCGGCTCGCCGCCGACAAGCAGGGCCTGGTGGTGCCGACGATGCGGCACCCGCAGCGCCGCCAGCCCGACACCACCGTCCTGCTCGGCGCGCTCGGCCAGGCCTGGCAGGCCGGTGCCGCCGTCGACTTCTCCGCGTTGTGGTCGGGGGAGACCCGCTACCGGGTGGTCCTGCCCCGGGTGCCCTACGAGAAGCAGCGCTCCTGGCTCGACGGGGTCGCCACCGTCACCGACACCCAGGACGTCGCGGTGAGCACCGAGACCGGGCCGTACTACGTACCGGTGTGGAAGCAGACCGCCCCGCCGGCCCCCGGCGAGGTGGACACCGACGCGGTGTGGCTGGTCTTCGAACCGGCGGGGGAGAACCCCGTCACCGCCCTCACCGGTCGGCTCCGCGCCGCCGGGGCCCGGGTGGTCACCGTCCGGGCCGGCGACGAACCCTCGGCCGACGGCGACGCGTACGTGGTGCGTGCGGGCGAGGCCGCCGACTACCCGGCGGTGGTCGCGGCGGCCCTCACCCGGCAGCCCGGACGGCTCAAGGTCGTGCACGGTTGGCTGGTCGGCGACCTGTCCGGGGCGACCGCCCGGGACCGGGCCCGAGCCGGTCTGGACCACGGTTTCTTCAGCATCCTGGCCACCGCGCAGGCGTTCTCCCGCAACCCGGTCAGCCCGCCGCTCGACGTCTACCTGCTCACCAGTGAGCTGCGCGACGTGGTCGGCGGCGAGCGGATCGAGCCGGTCAAGAGCGGCGTGGACGGGTTCGTCAGGCTGCTGCCCAAGGAGTTCAGCGACACCACCTGCCGTTCGGTCGACGTGGCGGGCGGCGCCCCGGACTCCGTCGCCGAGCAGGTGCTGCGGGAGATCACCTCGGTCGCCGGTGACCAGGTGGTCGCCTACCGGGGCCGCAAGCGGTGGACCTGGGCGCACGAGGAGGTGGCACTCGACGGGGTCGGCTCGGCGCAGCGACTGCTGCGCGACGGCGGGGTGTACCTGATCACCGGTGGCCTCGGCGGCATCGGCCTGGTCACCGCGAAGGACCTCGCCGAGCGGCACCAGGCCAAGCTGGTGCTCACCGGACGCTCCGGGCTGCCGCCCCGCGACCAGTGGGACGACCTGCTGGCCGGTGCCGAGAGCCCGACCACCGCCCGGATCACCGCGGTACGCGACATCGAGGCGGCCGGCGGTGAGGTCCTCGTGGTGGCCGCCGACGTCACCGACCCGGACCAGCTCCGCGAGGTGCGGGCGCAGGCCGAGGCGACGTTCGGGCCGGTGTCCGGGGTGCTGCACGCCGCCGGCATCACCGGTGGCGGGATGCTCGAAACGCGGCAGTTCGCCGACGCCGAGGCGGTCCTCGCCGCCAAGGTCTTCGGCACCCTGGCCATCGAGGAGGTCTTCGGCGACAGCCTCGACCTGATCGTGCTCTACTCCTCGTTCACCGTCTTCTCCGGCGACTTCGGGCTGTTCGACTACTGCTCGGCCAACGCGATCCTCGACGCGTACGCCCACTCCCGGCAGGAGGGCCGGACCCACGTGGTGTCGGTCAACTGGCCGATCTGGTCGAAGCTGGGGATGGCCTTCGAGATCGACGCCCCGGACCTGCTCACGTCCTTCGAGATGGGCGACCGGTTCGAGCAGGTGACCCACCCGCTGCTGGGCAGCCGGCTGGTCCGCGCCGGCAGCGACCAGGTCATCTTCGTCAAGAACCTGTCGACCGACGACTGGGTGACCGCCGAGCACCAGCTCGCCCACGTGCCGACCATGCCCGGCACCAGCCTGGTGGAGATGGTCCGGGCGGCCTACCAGGAGGTCACCGGGGAGGCGACGGCCGAGGTCCGGGACGTGGTCTTCATGCGGCCCCTGTCGTTCGACGAGAGCCGGACCGTCCACGTCATCCTCACCCCGGCGCAGGGCGGCAGCTACGACGTGCTGATCGCCGACGCGGACGCCGGTGGCGGCAACCCGGTGGAGTTCACCACCGCCCGGGTCGGCCCGGGGCCGCGCGACGACGCCCCCCGCCACGACCTGTCCGCCTGGCGGGCCACCTGCGCCGTGGAGGACGAGGCGGAGGCCGCCACCGAGGGGATCATCAGCCTCGGCCCGCGCTGGCAGCAGGCCATCAAGGGGCACTGGCACAGCGAGAGCACCGAGGCGGGGCTCTTCGACGAGCTGGTCCTGCTGGAGCTGGGTGAGGAGTTCCTCGCCGACCTGACCCAGTTCGGGCTGCACCCGGCGCTGCTGGACAAGGCCACCGCGCTCGGCCAGACGGTGGTCGCCAGCCAGACCAGCCACCTGCCCTTCGGCTACGACCGGATCACCGTACGCGGGACCCTGCCGCGCCGGTTCTACAGCTACATCAGGCACCTCGACGACACCAGGGGCGCGCTGATCCGTACCGACATCACCCTCGTCGACACCGACGGGGTGGAGTTGGTGGCGATCAAGGGCTTCACGATGTTCGAGTACGCCGACACCACCATGTCCACCGACGGGTCCCCGGACGCGACGGCGCAGGCCGACACCGACGACGACGAGAGCCAGTTCAGCGTCGCCCGGCAGTTGGAGCGGGCCCTGCTGCGCAGCAACGAGAAGGCCTTCGGCATCGAGCCCGAAGACGGCTACCCGATGCTGCGCCGGATGCTCGACTCCGGGGCGGCCCCGCAGGTCATCGTCTGCCCGGACAGCTTCGTCAAGCGGATGCGGATGGCCGCCGAGGTGACCCGGGACGCGTTGCGGGACCAGTTGATGGCCGCGCCGAAGGCGACCTCGTCGGTGGCCACGCGCAGCCTGCTGACCCCGTTCGTGGAGCCGGACGGCGACGTCGAACGGGTCCTCGCCGCGATGTGGGCCGACACCCTCGGCCTGGACGCGGTGGGCGCCGAGGACGACTTCTTCGACCTCAACGGCAACTCCCTGATCGCCGTGCAGCTCGTCGCCCGGATCCGCGACCAGTTCCAGGTGGACCTGACGGTGGCCGGACTCTTCGAGGCACGCACCGTCCGGGCGCTGGCCGGGCGGATCGAGGAGCTCGTCGTGGAGCTGCTCGCCGGGCTCTCCGACGAGGAGGCGGCGGCCCGACTGGCGAGCATCACCACCCGCAACTGAGCAACCAGGAACGGCGGTGGTGGCCGGTCGGTCGACCGGCCACCACCGACCCGACGGGAGGACTGGCGCGATGACCAAGGCCGGTGTCCGTACCGGTTCCGGCGAGCCGATGTCCGCGGTCAAACGCGAACTGCTCGCCCGACTGCTGGCCGGGGGCGGGAGGTCGCAGGGGACACAGCGGCGGATCCCGGCCGCTCCGGCCGACGTGCCGGCCCGGCTCTCCTTCTCCCAGGAGCGGGTCTGGCTGACAGGTCAACTCGCCGGTGACGTCCCGGTGTTCAACCTCGGCGGCGCGGTCCGGCTGCGGATGCCGATCGACCCGGCGGAGGTGGCCGACCGGCTCGCCGAGGTGGTGGCCCGGCACGACAGCCTGCGCACCGCCATCGAGGTCGTCGACGGGCAACCCCGCCCGGTGGTCGCCGACACGGTGCCGGTGACGGTGCCGTTGACCGACCTGACCGGGGTCCCGGAGGCCCTCGACGGCATCGAGGGGCGTATCCGGGACGTCGTGCTGCGCCGCTACGACCTCGCCCGGGCACCGCTGTGGCGGATGGAACTGATCCGGCTGGCCGCCGACGACCACGTCCTGGTCACCGCCGCCCACCACGTCGTCGCCGACGCCGCCTCGCTGATGATGCTGATGTACGAGACGGCGCTGCCGCACCACCGCCCCCCGGTGCCGGTCACGTACGCCGACTTCGCCGCCTGGCAACGCGAGGGCGTCGAGTCGGGCCGCCACGACGACCAGCTCGCTTTCTGGCGGGAGAAGCTCGCCGACCTGCCGCCCCCGCTGGAGCTGCCCGCCGACCGGCCCCGCCCGGCCGAGCCGGACTACGCCGGGGCGACGCTGCTCACCACCGTCGGGGCGAGGACCGCCGAGGCGCTGCGGGAACTGGCCCGCGCCGAGGACACCACCGCCTACACCGTCTGCCTGGCCGCGCTGAAGGTCCTGCTGGCCCGGGCCACCGGCCGTACCGACGTCGCCGTCGGGGTGCAGGTCACCGGGCGTACGCTGCCGGAGCTGCAGAACCTGGTCGGCATGTTCGTCAACGTGGTGCCGGTGCGGACCCGGGTCTCCTCGTCGGCCGACCGGGAGCCGTTCCGTGCCGTCGTGGGGCTCGTCCGGGCCGGGCTCGCCGAGGCCATGGCCCACCAGGACGTCCCCTTCGAGACGCTGGTCCGTCAGCTGCGCGGCGACACCGACCGCAGCGTCCCGCCCCTGGTGCAGGTGGCCTGCAACATGCCGGTGCAGAACACCGACCACCCGGTGGGGGAGGAGATCCCGCAGCCGATCGCGCCCGGCGGGTCCCTGCTCGACCTGACCGTGCACCTGATCCCCCGCCCGGACGGCACGCTGGAGGTCCAGTTCGAGTACGCCACCGCCCTGTTCGACGAGTCCACGGCGGCCCGGCTCCAGGCGGAGTACGTCCGGCTGCTCGACGCCGTCGGCGCCGACCCGGACACCGACTGGCGGCGGGTGGACCTGCTCGGCGAGGCGGGACGGCAGGCGGCCCTGGACGCCGCCACCGGCGACGAACCGGCAGGTGACCCGTCGCAGCTGCTGCCCGCCCTGGTGGCCCGACAGGTCGCCGAGACGCCGGACGCCCCCGCAGTGCAGGCCGGATCCGACGTGGTGACGTACGCGCAGCTCGACGCCGCCGCGTTCGACCTCGCCGGGCAGCTGCGCCGCCACGGGGTACGCCCCGGCGCGATCGTCGCCCTCTGCCTGGACCGCAGCCTCGACCTGGCGGTGGCCACCCTGGCCACCTGGCGGGTCGGAGCGGCGTTCCTGCCGGTGGACACCGACCTCCCGCCCGCCCGGTGGGGGCGGCTGTTGGAGCTCTCCGGCGCGGCGGCCGTCCTGGCCGGCCCGGACCGGCACGAGGCGCTGCGCGCCGCCGTACCGCAGGGGTGCGTCCTGGTGCCCACCGTCGCCGCCGACGGTGAACCCGACGTCGGCGCGGACCGGCGCTGCGCCGACCTCGACCCCGCCGACGCGGCGTACGTCATGTTCACCTCCGGCTCCACCGGGGTCCCCAAGGGGGTGGTGGTCACCCACGGGGCCATCGCCAACCGGGTCCGCTGGTCGGTGCGGGCGCAGGAACTCGGCAGGCACGACCGGATCCTGGCCAAGACCCGGGTCGGGTTCGACGCCGCGGTGCTGGAATGGTTCGCCCCGCTGGTCTGCGGCGCGACGGTGGTGATGGCCGAACCCGGCGTGGAACGGGACCCGGCGGGGCTGGTCCGGGCGGTCGCCGAGGCCGGGGCCACCGTCCTGCAACTGGTGCCGTCGGTGTTGCGGGCGATGCTCGACCAGTCCGGGTGGTCCGGCTGCAACGCCCTGCGGCAGGTCTGGTCGGCCGGTGAACCCCTCGACTTCGCCCTGGTGCGGCGGCTCACCGACCGTGCCCCGGTGACGGTGTGGAACACCTACGGCCCGACCGAGTGCGCCATCGACGTGACCGCCCAGCGGGTGCCGACCGAGCCGACCACCGGCCCGGTGCCGATCGGGCGTCCGGTCGACGGGGTCCGCGCCCTGGTGCTCGACGCGTACGGGCAGGTCACCGCACCCGGGGTCGCCGGGGAACTGCACGTCGGCGGGGTGGCTGTCGGCCGGGGCTACCTGGGCCGACCCGACCTGACGGCGGAGCGGTACGTGCCCGACCCGTACGGCCCGCCCGGTGCCCGCCTGTACCGCACCGGTGACCTGGTCCGTCGCCGCCCCGACGGTGTGTTGGAGTTCGTCGGGCGGGTCGACGAGCAGGTGAAGGTCAACGGGGTCCGGGTGGAGCCGGCCGAGGTGCGCGCCGCCCTCGCCGAACACCCCGGGGTCCGGCAGTGCGTCGTCGTCGGGCACACCGGCGTCGACGGGTCCCGCCGGTTGGTGGCGTACGTCGTCGCCGACGGCGTCGACCCGGCGCAACTGCGGACGTTCCTGCGCGCCCGACTGCCCGAGGCGATGGTGCCCGGGGTGGTGGTGCCGATGTCGGAGCTGCCGTCGACCCCCAACGGCAAGGTCGACAGGTCGGCCCTGCCCGCCCCGGAGTCGGCGCTCGACCCGGTCGCCTTCGTGGCCCCGGTGACCGCCGCCGAACAGGCGGTCGCGGCGGCCTGGGCGCAGGTCCTCGGCGTTGCCCGGGTCGGCTTGGACGACGACTTCTTCACCCTCGGCGGACACTCCCTGCAACTCGGGCAGCTCGCCGTGCGGCTACGCGAACGCAGCGGCGTGGACCTGCCGATCCGGGACCTGTTCGCCGCCCTGACCGTCCGGGGGCACGCCGCCCTGGTCGACGCCGGGCAGGCCGACGAGGACCCCGACGCGGCACCGGCCCGGCCGGTGCCCCCGGTCACCCCGGTCGCGGGGGAGGGGCCGCAGCCCTTGTCGTCCGGGCAGCGTCGACTGTGGTTCCTCGACCGGCTCAACCCGGGCAGCATCGAGTACCTCACCCCGGTCCTGGTGCCCCTGCCCGGCCCGGTGGACCTCCCCGCCCTGGAGCGGACCCTGCGGGACCTGGTCACCCGGCACCCGACCCTGCGCACCCGGTACGTCCTCGTCGACTCCGAACCCGTCCAGGTGGTCGACGCGCCTGCCGCCGTACCGCTGCGGGTGGTCGACGTGGCGGGCCGGGTCACCGGGGCGGCCTTCGCCGACGACCTGGGTCGGGGCTTCGACCTGGGACAGGGACCGGTCCTGCGGGCGGTGCTGGCCCGCCCGACCGACGGCGACCCGGTGCTGCTCCTGCTCACCCACCACATCGCCGCCGACGGCTGGTCCACCGACCTGATCGTCCGCGAGTGCACCGCCGGGTACGCCGGGCACCGCGGCGGCGACGGACCTCCGGCCCTGCCCGCCCTGCCGGTCCGGTACACCGACTTCGCCGTCTGGCAGCGCACCTTCCTCACCGGCGAGGTACGGGGGCGACAGCTGGACCACTGGCGCACCCAGCTCGCCGATCTGCCCCCACTGGAGCTGCCCACCGACCGGGTCCGCCCGGCGGCCCGGGACCCGCGCGGCGGGGCCGTCGCCTTCGAGGTGCCCGACGAGGTGGCCCGCGCGGTGCAGGCCGTCGGCCGGACCCGGGGCGCCAGCCCGTTCATGACCCTCCTCGCGGCGTACGCGGTGCTGCTGTCGCGCTACAGCGGGCAGGTGGACTTCGGGGTCGGGTCGCCGGTCGCCGGTCGACCCCGCCCGGAGCTGGACGGCCTGGTCGGGATGTTCATCAACACCCTGGTCCTGCGCTGCGACCTCTCCGGCGACCCCCGCTTCACCGACCTCCTCGACCGGGTGCGCGCCACGACCGTGGCCGCCTTCGCCCACCAGGACCTGCCCTTCGAGCAGGTCGTCGAGGAGCTCGGCACCGACCGGGACCTGTCCCGCAACCCCTTCTACGACGTGCTGTTCGACCTGCACACCGACGGACACGCCGGGGTCGTGCCCGGTGACGGGATCGACGAGGTGCCCTTGGCCGCCCGCCAGGACCTGGGGCTGATCGTGCGTCGGCACGCCGACGGATCCCTCAGCGGTCGACTGGAGTACGCCTCGGCCCTGTTCGACAGGACCACCGCCGAGCGTCTGGTCGGGCACTACCTGCGGCTGCTGGCGCAGGTCGCCGCCGACCCGGACGTGGTCGTGGCCGACCTGGACCTGCTCACCGACGCCGAGCGGGCCCGGATGGCCGGGCAGTGGAACGCCACCGACCATCCGGTGCCCCCACAGACCCTGGCCGGGCTGCTGCGGGAACAGGCGGCCCGGACCCCCGACGCCCCCGCTGTGGTCTTCGAGGGGGCCACCCTCAGCTACGCCGAGGTGGACGCCCGCAGCGACCGGCTGGCCGCCGCGCTCGTCGCCCGGGGTGCCGGACCGGAACGGCGGGTCGCCGTGGTCCTGCCCCGGTCGCCGGAGCTGGTGATCGCGCTGGTGGCGGTGGTCAAGGCCGCGGCGGCGTACGTCCCGGTCGACCCGGGGTACCCGCCGGAGCGCATCGCGTACCTGCTCGACGACGCCCGCCCCGAACTGGTGGTGACCCGCACCGCGGTGGTCGGTGCGCTGCCCGCGCAGCACCCGCCGCTGCTGCTGGTCGACGAACCGCTGCCGGCCGACGGCGGTACGGCCCCGACGCCGCCGCTGCCGGGACACCCGGCGTACGTCATCTACACCTCCGGTTCCACGGGCCGCCCGAAGGGGGTGGTGGTGCCGCACGAGGGGATCGTCAACAGGCTGCTGTGGATGCAGGACCGGTACGGCCTCACCGGCGCCGACCGGGTCCTCCAGAAGACCCCGTCCTCGTTCGACGTGTCGGTGTGGGAGTTCTTCTGGCCGCTGGTCACCGGGGCGGTGCTGGTCCTGGCCCGCCCGGAGGGGCACCGCGACGCCGGTTACCTCGCCGACCTCGTCACCCGGGAACGGATCACCACGCTGCACTTCGTCCCGTCGATGCTGGCGGCCTTCCTCGGTCACCGCGCCGCGTCCGGGTGCACCGGGCTGCGTCGGGTGATCGCCAGCGGGGAGGCGCTCACCCCGGCGCTGCGGGACCGGTTCGTGACGGTGCTCCCCGGCGTCGAACTGCACAACCTGTACGGCCCGACCGAGGCCTCCGTCGACGTCACCGCCGCCCGGTGCGACGACGGCCGCCCCGGCGACCCGGTGCCGATCGGCCGACCGGTGTGGAACACCCGCCTGTACGTCCTCGACACCGAGCTGCGGCCGGTGCCGACGGGGGTGCCCGGGGAACTGCACCTGGCCGGTGTCCAGCTGGCCCGGGGCTACCTGGCCCGGCCCGACCTGACCGCCGAGCGGTTCGTTCCGGACCCGGCGGGTGGGGGTGGCCGCCTCTACCGCACCGGCGACGTGGTCAGGTGGCGCGACGACGGGGCGGTGGAGTACCTCGGGCGCACCGACGACCAGGTCAAGATCCGGGGCCACCGGGTCGAGCCGGGCGAGGTGCAGGGGGTCCTGCTCACCCACCCCGGGGTGGCCGAGGCGGTCGTCACCGCCGTCGACCGGGGCGGCGACACCCGCCTGACGGCGTACTGGACGCCTGCCGGTGGGGCCGAACCCGACTCCGACGACCTGGCCGAACACTGCTGGGACCGGCTGCCCGAACCGATGGTCCCGCAGCTGTGGGTACGCCTCGACGCGCTCCCGCTGACGTCGAGCGGGAAGGTCGACAGACGGGCGCTGCCCGCCCCCGACACCGGCACCGATCCGTCGGGCACCGAGCCCGTGGCACCCCGGACCGTCGCCGAGGAGCGGTTGCTGGCCGTCTGGACCGAGCTGCTCGGCGTCGACGTCGGCGTGCAGCACAACTTCTTCGCCGCCGGTGGGCACTCGATCCTCGCCGTACGGCTGCTGTCGCGCATCGCCGAGGAGTTCGACGTGGACCTGCCGATGCGGCTGGTCTTCGAGCGGCCCACAGTGGCCGCCCTCGCCGAGGCGATCGAGGAGGAGATCCGAGCCGAGATCGCCGACCTGACCGACGACGAGGTGGCGGCGATCGAACCGTCCACCGACCCCGAACCCGACACCTGGCACCCGGGATGGACACGATGAGCACCGAGCCGCTGTACCTCAAGCCCAACGTCCGGATCGAGGGACTGGTCAACCAGTTCGTCGCCTGGACCCACGTCTACACGCCGGTCTCCGGCGCGATGAACCTCGCCAACCTTCTCCTGCCGATCATGGATTCGTACGTCCAACGGCCGGACGTGCACCTGGCGGCGGTGGCCAACCCGAAGATGAAGGGCGGCTTCTTCATCAACGCCGAGGCGTCCCGCGTCGACGAGGTACGGGACCTGCGCGACCGGATCGTCCGGGACGAGTCCGCCGCGATCGCCTTCGCCGCCGCCGTGAAGAACGCCGAGGACCTCCTGCGGGCCCAGGCCACCGGATACGACCTGTCCCCGCTGTACGCCCAGCTCCCCCCGGAGCTGCGCGGCTACGTCGAGCTGGTCTACGACCTCAACCACCAGCCGACCCTGCGGTTCCTGGAACCCCTGCTCTACCGCAGCGCGGTGCACCGCCGGGAACGGGAGGCGATCGAACTGTCCCTCGACGACGGCAGCGAACCCCCGTTCATCCTGAGCACCCCCCGGCTGGCCCGCGACGGTCACCTGCAACTGCCCCTCCCGCTGGACCACACCGGCATCGACGAGCTGTTCGCCCTGCGGAGCACCCCGCAGCCCCTGGAGCAGGTGGCGAAGGCGCTGGAGATCACAGGCGCCGAGCAGGAGGCGACGCTGCGCACCCTGCTCACCACAGAGTCGACCCTCGCCCCGGACCGGCACATCGACTCCGGCGGCCGGATCCGCTACTTCGGGCACGCCTGCCTGCTGCTCCAGTCACCCTCGACGTCGATCCTGGTCGACCCGTTCATCAGTTCCAATCCGGCCGCCGGTGACCGGTTCACCTACGTCGACCTGCCCGACCGGATCGACTACTGCCTGATCACCCACGCCCACCAGGACCACGTGGTGCTGGAGACGCTCCTGCAACTCCGGCACAAGATCGGCACCGTGGTCGTCCCCCGCAACGGCGGCGGCCAGCGCCAGGACCCGTCGATCCGGCACTACCTGGAGCGGGTCGGGATGACCGTCCGGGAGGTCGACGACCTCGACGAGCTGCCCTTCGACGGCGGCACCATCGTCTCCGCCCCGTTCTTCGGCGAGCACTGCGACCTCGACATCCGGGCCAAGAGCAGCTACTGGGTGAACATCGCCGGCCGGTCGGTCTTCGTCGGCGCCGACACCTCCGGGTTGGAGTCGCACCTCTACACCCGCATCCGCGAGGCGGTCGGCCCCACCGACCTGGCCTTCATCGGAATGGAGTGCGACGGCGCCCCGCTGACCTGGCTCTACAGCGCGCTGTTCACCCAGCCGGTGCCGCGCAAGATGGCGCTGACCCGCAAGCTGTCCGGCTCCAACGCCGCCCAGGCCACCGGGATCCTCAAGCAGCTCGGCGCCCGCGAGGCGTACGTGTACGCGATGGGCCAGGAGGACTGGCTACAACACGTCATGGCCACCAGCTACACCCCCGAGTCGTACCAGCTCCTCCAGGTCGCCGAGTTCCTCGACACCTGCCGGCGCGACGGCGTGCACGCCGAGCACCTGCTGGTGCGCAAGGAGATGCGGTGGTGAACGCGGTGACCTCGGCCGCCCCCGACGTGGGTCTGCACGTCGGGGTGCTGCTCGACACCGGGCCGACGGCCGAGGAGGTCGCGGCGATGACGGAACTGTTCCGGCAGCGGGGGATGACGGCCGTCGCCGAGGGCCACTCGTACGGCGGCCCTCCGCCGACGTCGGCCTTCCTGATCGTGCTCACCGCACCCCTGGCCCCGTTCCTGGACGGCTTCGCCGACGACGTCGACGGGTGGCGGTCACTGGGGGAACTGGTCGACGCCCTCCAGGCGATGCGGTCCGACCCGGGACGCTGGGGGCGGGCCCACGAGGTACGCCTGGAGGACGCCAGCAGCGGACACGCCGTGTCACTCGAACCCGACCTGCCCGAGGCGGCGTACCGGGCGCTGATGGAGGTCGACCTGTCCGGCCTGGACCAGTGGTCGATCCCCGTCCGGTTGGAGTGGCAGCAGGCGCGTCTGACCTGGACGGCCCGGATGACGACGGTCCCGCTGCGCTTCTCCCGCCGCCCGCCCCGCCGGGCGCGGGCCGCCGACAGCCCGGTCGCCCGGCAGGTCGACGAGGCCGACGTCACGCAGCTGTGGCGGCTGGCCGGTGGGACCGACACCCCCGCCGTCACCTGGCAGCGGGCCAAGATCGTGCTGCTCAGCGTCCAGGGCTCGAACATCGCCTCGATCTCCCAGCACGTGGTCACCGACGTCGCCCGGGTCCGCGCGGTGATCCGCAACTTCAACGCCGACGGGTTCGCCTCGTTCGACCCCGACTACACCGGCGGGGAACGCCCGAGGCCGACCGGCGACGAGGAACGGGACGCCCGTCAGGTCGTCGCCCGGGGACCGGCAGCCTACGGCCGACCCGGCGCGACCTGGGACACCCGGACCCTGGGTGACTTCCTCGTCGCCGAGGGCGTGGTCACCGACGTCGACCCCGACTGGCTCGGCGCGCTGCTGCGCGACGCGGGCCCGCACCCCCAGCAGAACCTGTGAGCGAGACGGGACCAGCGAGCATGAGCACGGACAGCACCGACCAGGTCATCGACGCGGCCGCCCGACGCGAGGCGCTGATCCGGCAACGGCTCGCCGGTACCCGTACCCGCCGCCGCGACGGCATCCCCCGGGTCGACCGGGGCGGTCGACTGCCGGTCTCCTACGGTCAGCAGCGGTTGTGGTTCCTGACCGTCCTGGACCCGCAGAGCCCCGAGTACGCGGTCCCGATCACCCTGCGCGTCGCCGGTCGACTCGACCTGTCGGGCCTCGGCGAGGCCTGGCACCGGCTGCTGGAGCGGCACGAGGTGCTGCGGACCCGCTACCAGCTCGCCGACGCCGAACCGGTGCAGGTCGTCGACCCGGCCCCGGCCACGTCGGTGCTGCGCTGCACCGACCTGACCCACCTGCCGGCCGACGAACGGGAACCGCAGGCCCTGCGCCTGGCCGCCGCCGACGCCGAGGTCCCCTTCGACGTGGGCCGGGAACACCCGGTACGGATCCGGGTGGTCCGACTCGCCGACGACGACCACCTGCTCGCCGTGGTGTTCCACCACATCGCCTTCGACGGCTGGTCGATGCGGGTGTTCATCAACGACCTGTTCACCCTCTACCTCCAGGTCGTCGACCCGGCGGTGGCCCCGACCCTCCCGCCGCTGCCGGTGCAGTACGCCGACGTCGCCGCCTGGCAGCGGGACCGGCTCACCGGGGCGACGCTGGACGCCCAACTCGGCTACTGGCGTGACACCCTGACCGGACTCGCCCCCCTGGAACTGCCCACCGACCGGCCCCGTCCGGCGCGACGCAGCTGGGCCGGGGACCGGGTGGTGTTCACCGTCGCGGCGGAGCTGACCGGCCGGTTGCGGGACCTGGCCCGAGCCCACGACACCACCCTGTTCACCGTCGGCGTCACCGCCTACCAGGAGCTGCTGGCCCGGTGGAGCGGACAACGGGACGTGGCGGTCGGCAGCGCCGTCGCCGGCCGGAGCCGCCCCGAGGTGGAGCATCTCATCGGGTTCCTGCTCAACACCGTCGTCCTGCGGGCCCGCTGGGACGGCGACCCCACCTTCGCCGACCTGCTGGGCCGTAACCGGAGCACGGTCCTCGACGCGTTCACCCACCAGGAGGCGCCGGTCCAGTTCCTCGTCGACGACGTGGAGCGGGGCCGGGACCAGTCGCGGACCCCGCTGTTCCAGGTGATGTACGACATGGCCGAGTCGTCCCCGTCCACCTTCACCATGCCCGGCCTGGACGTGACGGCGGTCGACCAGGCCGGCGCGGTGGCCAAACACGACCTGCGGCTGGAGTTGACGGAGCGGCCCGACGGAACGCTGCGCGGGGTCGTGGAGTACCCGACGGCGCTGTTCGACGCCGACACCGTGCACCGGTTCGCCGCCCAGTTCCGGGCCCTGCTCGACGCGGTGGCCCGGAACCCGTACGCCCCGCTGTCCACAGTCGACGTCCTGCACGCCGACGAACGGGCCAGGGTCCTCGCCTCGGGAGCGGACCGCCCCGACGCCGCCCCGGCACCTCCCCGGTCGGTGGAGGCGGCCGTCGCCGCGTACGCCGCCCGCACCCCCGACGCCGTCGCCGTCCACGCCGACGGGCACCGGATGACGTACGCCCAGCTGCACGCCCGCGCCAACCGGACCGCCCGGATGCTGCACGCCCGAGGCGTCACCCCCGGCTCCGTCGTCGGCGTCTGCCTCAACCGCGGCCCCGACCTCGTGCCCACCCTCCTCGGGGTGTGGCGGGCGGGGGCGGCGTACGTGCCCGTCGACCCGGACGACCCGGCCGAGCGGATGGCGCACATCCTCGACGACGCCGGGGCGGCCCTGGTGGTCACCGAGGCGGACCTGCGGGACCGGGTCGGCGCCGGGGACGTGTTCTGCGTCGACGTCGACCACGCCGAGGTGGACGCCCAGAGCCCCGACGACCTGCCCGACGCCGTCGACCCGCAGGGGGTGGCCTACCTGGTCTACACCTCCGGCAGCACCGGCCGACCGAAGGGGGTGCGGGTCGGGCACGCCGGGGTCGGCAACTACCTGGGGTGGGCGGCCGGGCGGTACCTCAGCGCCGACGGCAACGGCGCGGCGCTCTTCTCCTCCACCGCCTTCGACCTGGTCGTCACCACGCTCTACCTGCCGCTGACGGCGGGACAACCGGTGCACCTGCTCCCGGCCGGGTTGGACGGTCACCGACTGGCCGAGGCGCTGCTGCGGGCCGCCGGCGACCAGCCGTTCAGCTTCCTCAAGCTCACCCCCGGCCACCTCGACCTGCTGGTCCACCAGCTCCCCGCCGACCGGGCCGGTCGGCTCGCCCACCACCTGGTGGTCGGCGGCGAGGGTTTCCCGACCCGGCTCGCCGAGCGCTGGTGGGAGCTGGCCGGGGAGGACACCACCCTGGTCAACGAGTACGGGCCGACGGAGAACACCGTCGCCAACGTGATCCACACCGTCCGCCCCCCGGCCTCCGACGCCGCCCTGCTGCCGATCGGCCACGCCACCCCGGGCACCACCGCGTACTGCCTCGACGCCGAGCTGCGCCCGCAGCCGATCGGCGTCGCCGGTGACCTCTACCTGGGCGGGGTGCAGCTGGCCCACGGGTACCACGGGCTGCCGGCGGTCACCGCCGACCGGTTCGTACCCGACCCGTACGGTCGGGCCGGGTCCCGGCTGTACCGCACCGGGGACCGGGCGCGCGTCCTGCCCGGCGGCGAAATCGAGTTCCTCGGCCGGGCCGACGACCAGCTGAAGGTGCGCGGCTACCGGGTCGAGCCCGGCGAGGTGGTGGCCGCGATGCGGCGACACCCCGACGTCCGGGAGGCCGCCGTCACCCTGCGCGAGACCGCCGCCGGTGCCCGGGTGCTCGTCGGGTACGTCGTCGCGGCCGACGCGACCACCCCCGACGTCCACGACGTACGGGAGTTCCTGGCCACCGCGCTGCCCGACCACATGGTTCCGGCTCACCTGGTGACCCTCCCGGAGCTGCCGTTGACCAGCAACGGCAAGGTGGACCCGGCGGCGTTGCCCGACCCGGACCGGGCGGCCACCGCCGCCACCGCCGAACTGGTCGGCCCCCGGACCCCGGCCGAGGAACAGGTCGCCGGCGTCCTGCGCCGCACCCTGGACCTGGCCGACGTGGGGGTCGACGACGACTTCTTCGACCTGGGCGGGGACTCGCTCAGCGCCGTGGCCCTCGTCGGTGACCTGCGTGACCTCGGCCTGGACCTGGCCGTCGACGACGTCTTCGCCAACCCGACGGTGGCCGGACTCGCCGCGCTGGCCGCCGAACGTCCCGCCGTGACCGGCGCGGTGGCGGGCGTACCACCGTTCGGTCTGATCTCCGACGAGGACCGGGCCCGGCTGCCCGAGGACGTGGTGGACGCCTTCCCGGTCTCCATGCTCCAGGCCGGCATGGTCGTGGAGATGATGGCCGGCGGTTCGGTGAACTACTACCACAACGCCACCACCTACCAGCTGCGCGACGACAAGCCGTTCGACCTGGCCGCCTTCGAGGCCGCCGTCGGGCTCCTGGTGCAGCGGCAGGACGTGCTGCGGACCGGTTTCGACCTGGTCGGCTACTCCCAGCCGCTGCAACTGATCCACCGCACCGCCCACCTGCCGACCAGTGCCCAGGACGTCCGGCACCTCTCCCCGGCCGAGCAGGACGAGGTGGTCCGCAGCCGGATGGCGGCCGAGCGGCGCGAACTGTTCGACCTGGCGGTCCCCGCCCTGCTGCGCCTGCACGCGGTGGTCCGCACCGACTCGCACTGGTCCCTGGTGATCACCGAGTGCCACCCGATCATGGAGGGGTGGAGCTACCACCTGCTCCTGATGGAGCTGCTGACCTGCTACCGGCAGCTGCGTGACGGGCACCCGGCCCCGCCGCAGGACCGCCTCGGCGTCAGGTACGCCGACTTCATCGCCGCCGAGCAGGCAGCGCTCGCCTCCACCGAGGACCGCGACTACTGGCGGGGCGTCGTCGAGGGGCACAGCCGGTTCGCCCTGCCCCCCGGGTGGCAGGACGGCGCCGGCCCCGGCGCCCCGATCCGGGTCGAGGTGATGTTCCACGACCTGGAGGAGGGGCTGCGGGAACTGGCCCGTACGGCGGAGGTGCCGATCAAGGCGGTCCTGCACGCCGCCCACCTGAAGGTGCTCAGCATGCTCACCGACGAGCGGCGGTTCTTCGACGGACTGGTCTGCGACACCCGCCCGGAGGTGGCCGGAGCAGACCGCCTCCTGGGCCTGTTCCTCAACACCGTGCCGTTCCCCTTCGAGCTGACCGCCCCCACCTGGCGGCACCTGGTCAAGGACGTCTTCGCCCAGGAGATCGAGCTCTGGTCGCACCGGCGGTACCCGATGCCGGCCATGCAGCGGGAGTTCTCCGCCGGTCGACGGCTGGTCGACGTCATGTTCAACTACCTCGACTTCCGCACCGTCGACACCGAACTCGTCGACTTCGGGGCCAGCATCGACGACTCCCAGATCGAGTTCCGGCTCTCCGTCACCGCGTTCCGGCAGGGCCTGATCAACCTGCGGATGCACCCCGAGGCGATCAGCCGGGCCAACGGGGAGCGGCTGGCCGCCATGTACCGGCTGGTCCTGGCGGCGATGGCCGCCGACCCCGACGGTGACGCGACGGCGACGTACCTGCCGGCCGACGAGCGGCGTCGACTGCTGTCGGAGTGGAACGAGACCGAGGTGTCGGTGCCCGCCACCGACCTGCCCACCCTCTTCGAACGGCAGGCCGCCGCCACCCCCGACGCGGTCGCCGCGGTGCTCGCCGACGGCCGCACCCTCAGCTACCGCCAACTCGACGGCCGGGCCAACCGACTCGCCCACCACCTGTGCACCCACGGGGTCGGTCCGGACCACTTCGTCGGCGTGTACGCCGAACCCGGCCTGGAGCTGCTGGTCGGTATCCTCGGCGCGGTCAAGGCGGGGGCGGCGTACCTGCCGTTGGACCCCTCGCACCCGCCGGAGCGGCTGGCCTACGCGCTGCGCGACGCCGGTGCGTCGGTGCTGCTCACCCAGGACCACCTCGACGGGCGGCTGCCCCCGCTGCCGATCCCGGTGAGCTACCTCGACGGTGACTGGCCGGCGATCGCCGGTCACCCCGACGGCCCGGTCCCGCGCCGCCTGCACCCCGACAACCTGGTGTACGGCATCTACACCTCCGGGTCCACCGGCGCCCCGAAGGGGGTCATGGTCACCCACCGGGGTCTGGTCAACTACCTGACCTGGGCGGTCGGCCGGTACACCCACCCGGGCGGCGGCGGTGCCCCGATGCTGGGCTCCGTGGCCTTCGACCTCACCGTGACGAACCTGCTGGTCCCGCTGACCAGCGGCCGTACGGTGACCCTCCTGCCGCCCGGTGAGGAGGTCGAGGCGGTGGCCCGGATGCTCGCCGACGGCACCCCACTGGACCTGGTCAAGCTCACCCCCGGCCACCTCGACCTGCTGCGCGGCCTGCTGCCCTCGCGCACCGTCGTCGACCGGGTCGGCGTGTTCGTGGTCGGTGGGGAGCAGTTGCCGCGCGAGAGCGTCCTCGCCTGGCGGCAGATCGCCCCGCAGGTCACCGTCGTCAACGAGTACGGCCCCACCGAGACCGTCGTCGGCTGCATCGTCCACGAGGTCGACGCCGACGACGACCAGGCGGTGCCGGTGGCCATCGGCCGTCCGATCGCCAACACCCGGGTGTACGTCCTCGACGACCGCCTCCACCCGGTGCCGGTGGGGGTCCCCGGTGAGCTGTACCTCGGCGGCGCGGGGGTGGCCCGGGGCTACCACGACCGGCCCGGCCTGACCGCCGAGCGGTTCGTCCCCGACCCGTACGGACCCCCCGGTGACCGGCTCTACCGCACCGGCGACGTGGCCCGCTACCGGGACGACGGGGACCTGGAGTTCCTCGGTCGGGCCGACGACCAGATCAAGGTCCGGGGCTACCGGATCGAACCGGGCGAGGTGGAGTCGGCGCTGCTGGCCCACCCCTCGGTCGCCGAGGCGGTCGTCGTGGCGCACACCGACGAGGCGGGGGACCGGCGACTCGTCGGGTACGTCGGATGCCCGTCGACGCCCCGTCCGTCAGTGGACGAACTGCGCGACCTGCTGCGCCGCAGCCTGCCGGAGTACATGGTGCCCGGACTCCTGGTGGTCCTGGACACGTTGCCCCGCAGCGCGGCCGGCAAGATCGACCGTCGGAGCCTGCCGTCGCCGGACGGCGTGAGCGCGCAGACCGGCACCCCGTACGTGGCGTCACGCAACGCCACCGAACGGCGGCTGGCCGAGATCTGGGAACGGGTGCTCGGAGTCGACCGGATCGGCATGGACGACGACCTGCTCGACCTGGGCGCCGACTCGCTGTCCGGGCTCCGAGTGGCGGCAGAGGCCGCCGAACTCGGGCTGACCATGTCCCCGATGGACGCGGTGGCCTATCCGACCATCACCGAGCTGTCCCGGCACCTGCTCGGTGGGGACACCGCCGAGCTGACCCGGCGGATGGTCGCCGACTCGCAGCTCGACCCGACGATCCGACCGGCGGGACCCGCCGCCGCCCCGGACGGCCCCCTGCTGCTCACCGGTGCCACCGGCTTCGTCGGCGCGTTCCTGCTGCGGGAACTGCTCGACCGGACCGACAACCCGATCGTGTGTCTGGTGCGTGGCACCGACGACGCCCGGGCGCGCGACCGGCTCCTGGCGACGCTGCGCACGTGGGCTGTCGACCATCCGGCGTTCGCCGACCGGGTCCGGGTCGTCGCCGGTGACCTCGGCGAGCCACGGCTGGGCCTCGACCCCGGGACGTGGGCCGAGCTGGCCGGGTCGGTGGCCGCGATCTACCACTGCGGTGCCAGCGTCAGCGCCGTGCACCCGTACGCGGCGATGCGGGCGGTCAACATCGAGGGCACCCGGGAGGTCATCCGGCTGGCCTGCACCGGGCCGGTCACCCCGCTGCACCACGTGTCGACGATGTCGGTGTTCACCGCCGACACCTTCGACGCCGGCCCGGTGGACGAGCGCAGCGTCCAGGTCGACCCGCCGTCGGCCAACTCCAACGGGTACGGCCAGACCAAGTGGGTGGCGGAGAACCTGGTCCGGGAGGCGGCCCGGCGGGGCCTGCCGACCACCATGTACCGGATGGCCAAGGTGTCCTGGGACACCGCCACCGGGGTCGCCAACCCGGTCGACCAGTTCTCCCGGATCCTGTCGGCCTGCCTGTACCTGGGGTGCGCCCCGGAGGCCGACTACTCGATGACACTGACGCCGGTGGACCGGATCGCGGCCGGGATCGTGGCCGTCGCCTCCCACCCGGAGGCGGTCGGTGGCTGCTACCACCTGATCAGTGAGACCCGGGTGCGGTGGATGGAGATGTTCGGCTGGCTCACCGACGCCGGGCACCCGGTCAAGCTCGTCGACTACGACACCTGGCGGGACGCCGTCGCGGCGGCGGCCAACCGGCCCGGCGGCGACCACCTCAAGCCCCTGGTGATGCTGATGCCCCGGTCGAGCGAGAACTTCGACGTCGACCTGCTGGAGGACGACTACGTCCCGCCGACGCCGACCTGGTGGGCGCAGCGGGGCGGGGTGGTCGACCCGATCCGGCGGTCCGACTTCGAACGGTTCCTGGCCCGGTCGGGCGACACCGTCGACTGACCGGCGGACACCTCGCCGCGCCGCCGGGGCTCAGCGGGACCCGGCGGCGCGGCGCTTGTTGTACACGTCGAAGGCGACGGCGGCGAGCAGGACCAGACCCTTCACCACCGACTGCACCGACAGGTCCACGCTCATCAACTGCATGCCGTTGCTCATCACCGCCATGATCAGGCCCCCGACCACGGCACCCACCACGGTGCCGACGCCGCCGGTGACCGCCGCACCACCGATGAAGGCCGCCGCGATGGCGTCCAGCTCGAACATGTTCCCCGCCGCCGGCTGCGCCCCGTTGGACCGGGAGGAGTAGATGACCCCGGCCACGGCGGAGAGGAGACCCATGTTGACGAAGATCCAGAAGTTGACGGTCCTGACCTTCACCCCGGAGAGCATCGCCGCCGGGAGGTTGCCGCCGATGGCGTACACCTGTCGGCCGAAGACCGTACGCCGGGTCACCATGCCGTACGCCAGGACCAGGACGGCGAGGATGATCAGGACGATCGGCAGTCCCCGGTGGTTCGCCAGCTGCCAGGCGAAGTACATGATCACCGTGCCGACCAGCAGGACCCGGGTGACGAAGAGGGGGAACGACTCGACCGGCTGCCCGTACCTGATCCGGGCCACCCGGGTCCGGAACCCGCCGACGGCGTACCCGGCCACCCCGAACGCCCCGATGAGCAGTGTGAACGCGTCGTACCCGGCACCGCCGAGCAGTCCGTTGAGGAATCCGGCGGCGATCTGCTGGTACTCGCCCGGGAACGGCGACAGCGAGACGTTGTCCAGCACCCGCAGGGTGAGACCACGGAACAGCAGCATGCCCGCCAGGGTCACGATGAACGCGGGAATGCCGGCGTAGGCGACCCAGAAGCCGTGCCAGGCACCGACGGCCGCCCCCACCGCCAGTGCGGCCAGGACCCCGACCCACCAGTCGTGGCCCTCCCTGATCACCAGGACCGCGCTGACCGCCCCGGTGAGCGCCACCACCGACCCGACCGACAGGTCGATGTGCCCACCGATGATCACGATGACCATGCCGATCGCGAGCACCAGGATGTACGAGTACTGCAGGACGACGTTGGTGATGTTGCCGGGGCTCAACAACGTACCGCCGGTCAGGATCGTGAAGAGCACGACGATGACGACCAGGGCGATGTAGATCCCGCTCTGTCGTAGGTTCCGCATGATCAGCTGACGGGGGTCGCTGGTGCCGGCGTGCAGGGCGGCGGCCGGCGCACTGCCGGTCGGCTCGCCGTCCACGGTCGGCGCGGTCTCGGTGTTCTTCATCCCACCCGGTCCTTGTCCTTGGCCATGAGCTGCATGAGGCCCTCCTGGGTCGCCGAACCCACCGGCACCTCACCGGTGATCCGTCCCGCCGCCAGCGTGTAGATGCGGTCGCACATGCCGAGCAGTTCCGGCAGCTCGGAGGAGATGAGCACGACGGCCTTCCCGGCGGCCACCAGGCGGTTGACGATGGTGTAGATCTCGTACTTCGCCCCCACGTCGATGCCGCGCGTCGGCTCGTCGAGGATCAGCACGTCAGGGTCGGTGAACAGCCACTTCGACAGCACGACCTTCTGCTGGTTGCCGCCGGAGAGCTCGCCGACCACGGCCATCACGCTCGACGACTTGATGTTCAGGTCACGCCGACTCTCCTCGGCGACCCGGATCTCCTCGTTGTCGTCGACCCACCCGAGGCGGGCCAACCTGTCGAGCGCGGCGGCCGAGACGTTGCGCCTGACGTCCTCGATCAGGTTGAGGCCGTACCGTTTGCGGTCCTCGGTGGCGTACGCGATGCCGTTGCGGATCGCCTCGGCGACGGTCCGGGCCTGGACCTGACGACCGTGGACGAACAGGCGACCGGTGACGTCGCGACCGTAGGAGCGGCCGAAGACGCTCATCGCCAGTTCGGTCCGGCCGGCACCCATCAGACCGGCGATGCCCACCACCTCACCGGCCCGCACGCTCAGACCGACCCCGTCGACCACCAGGCGGTCCTGGGTGGGGTGGCGTACCGACCAGTCCTCGACGCGCAGCACCTCCGCCCCCGGTGTGCTCACCCGGTCCGGATAGAAGCTGGTGAGGTCCCGTCCCACCATGGCCCGGATGATCCGTACCTGAGTGACCCCGCCGGCGGCGACGTCGAGACGGTCGACGGTCCGGCCGTCCCGGATCACCGTGATGGTGTCGGCGATCGCGGTGATCTCGTTGAGCTTGTGCGAGATCATGATGCAGGTGATCCCGCGTTCCCGCAGGCGTCGCAGCAGGTCGAGCAGGTGGGCCGAGTCGACGTCGTTGAGTGCGGCGGTCGGCTCGTCGAGGATGAGCAGTCGGACCTTCTTGGACAGCGCCTTGGCGATCTCCACCAACTGCTGCTTGCCGACCCCGAGCTGCACGACCGGGGTGACCGGGTTCTCCCGCAGGCCCACCGAGGCCAGCAGCGTCGCGGCGTCGGCGTTGGCCCGGTGCCAGTCGATCAGGCCGCCGCGTCCCCGGACCTCGTTGCCGAGGAAGATGTTCTCCGCGATCGACAGGTGCGGCACCAGGGCGAGTTCCTGGTGGATGATGACGACACCGAGCCGCTCGCTGTCGCGGATGCTCCTGATGTGCACAGGAACCCCGTCGACGACGATCTCGCCGTCGTACGCGCCCGCCGGGTGGACCCCGGAGAGCACCTTCATCAGCGTCGACTTGCCGGCGCCGTTCTCGCCGCAGACGGCGTGGATCTCACCGCGCCGTACCGTCAGGGAGACGTCCTGCAGCGCCGCCACCCCGGCGAAGGTCTTCGTGATGTGACGCATCTCGAGGATGTTGTCGTCCACGTCAGCCTCCTGGTCGGTGGAACGTGAGTGGTCTGCCGGATGGGGGGCGGGCCGGCGGTCCACCGCCGTCGGGGCGGCGGACCGTCGACGGCGGCCCGTGGTGGGCTCAGCCCTTGGCCTGCCCGGCGGCGACCTCCTCGGCCGTCCAGTAGCCGGAGTCGACGAGCGCGGACTTGATGTCCTCCTTGTAGACGGTCTGGATCGGCAGGAGGTACGCGGGGACCACCTTGACCTTGTTGTCGTAGGTGGTGGTGTCGTTGGCCTCGGGCGTCTTGTCCTGGAGGAACGACTCCGCGGCGATGACCGCCCGCTCCGCGAGCTGCCGGGTGTCCTTGAAGACAGTGGAACCCTGGACCCCCATGTCGATCAGCTTGACCGAGGCGATCTCGGCGTCCTGCCCGGTGACCACCGGAACCGGCTTGGCCGAGGTCCCGTACCCGTCGTTCTGCAGCGCGGTGATGATGCCCCGGGAGATGCCGTCGTACGGCGACAGGACCCCGTGTACCTGCGTACCGTCCCGGTAGGCCGAGGTGAGCAGGTCCTCCATCCGCTTCTGCGCGGGCTCCTGCTGCCACCGCAGGATCGCCGCCTGTTCGATGCGGGTCTGCCCGGACTTCACCACGAGCGACTTGTCGTCGACGAACGGCTTGAGGGTCTCCATCGCCCCGTTGAAGAAGTACTGGGTGTTGTTGTCGTCGAGCGACCCGGCGAAGATCTCCACGTTGAACGGCCCGGTGGCGTTGCCCTTCGAGCCGTCCTTGTTCAGCAGGCCCAGCCCGGTGAGCAGGGCGGTGCCCTGGGCGACGCCGACCTTGTAGTTGTCGAAACTGACGTAGAAGTCGACGTGCGGGCTGTTGAGGATCAGCCGGTCGTAGGAGACCACCGGGATGCCCGCCTCCGAGGCGGCCTGGAGCTGCCCGCTCAGGGCGGTGCCGTCGATCGCCGCGACGACGAGGACGTCCGCCCCGCGAGTGATCATCTGGTCGACCTGCTGCGACTGGGTCGGGATGTCGTCCCCGGCGTACTGGAGGTCGACCTTGTATCCCTTGGCCTCCAGCTTCTCCCTGACCGCGTTGCCGTCGGCGATCCACCGTTCCGAGGTCTGGGTCGGCATCGAGACCCCGATGGTCAGCTCCGAGGGCTTCTTGTCGCTGGTGTCACCGCCACCACCGGCGCCGTCCCCGCTACAGGCCACCATGCTCAGGGCGAGCGCGACACCACCGAGTGCGGCAAAGAGTTTCCTGCTCACAGCCTTGTTCCTTCCCCAGGACCGGATGCTGTCGACCAGCCGGACGTCGTCCCCCGGCCTAGTGTTAGCGCTCACATCGGTGATGGTCAACACGAGTCATGCCATCGACGGGTAACGTTCTCGTAACGCCCGTTTCCGGCGGGCGGCCATCGGGCGTCGATGGACGCCGGCCGCTGCCGGGGCGTACGCGCGACACCCCGCCGGCTGCCCTGCCGAAGGTGGTCTGCGGTTGGTGGCGCCAGAGTCAGTCGGCCGGCCACCCGCAGTGGGGTGGCCGGCCGGATTCTGCCTGACGTGAATCGCACGGTAGTGAGGCCTGCCGTGCTGGGGTCGGTGCAACGTGGGGCTGGGCTCTGTTGCCCGACTGTGTCCGCGCCGTGACTGACTGCGAATGGACTACTTCGAAGTCGATTCCATTCTGCTCGTCACTCGCTGGCTCTGGAATCGTTACTACCCGTGAACAATTGTGCGATGCTGCAGGTCACACCCACTTCATCCAGAGTTCGAGGATGGAAGAGGTGATGTCGTGTGCCACGAACCAGTGATCAAGATTCACTGCGGGAGAATACACAATTCAAGGACGAAGCCGAAATCGGCTCTCATCCAAGCTTTACTGCGGCTTTTTGGCGCTTTCACTACGTATGACGTATTCACAGTGAATGTACTTTTTAGCCCCTTCTGGATCGTCGGTTCGCCCGCATGGCGTGAACTGGCGTTCATGTACTCATTGTCGGCGCCCCGGGCGCGGACAATTCTCGGCAACTGCCCAGGGTTTCGCTCAATCTCGGCGGAAGGTACGATCTGTGAGGTGCTGGATCGGCATCTGTCTACACAGAACGTTGACCGCTGAAACATCGTGGTTGGGGGCGTTGCAATGGATCCTCTCTCCCTTGCCGTAGCTACTGCATTTGCAACGAAGGGTGCCGAGCTGGTGGCTTCCGGAGGTCGGGACGCCCTTTCGACACTGTTTCGTCTGGTGCGAAACAGATTCGCCTCCGAGTCGGAGGGCGCGGCGGCGTTGGAGGCGGTGACAGATAATCCACAGCAGCGATGGCGGACTATGGAACTTGCTGCAGCACTGGAGTCCGTCATGACGCGGGACCCCGACTTTGCGCAGGTCGTCGAGGAGGGTTGGCGTCGCGTGCCGGGTACCGAGATCTCCGCTGTTCAGGGTGATGTCTCGAACAGCTTCAGCGGTTCCGCTGAAAAAGTCGTGCAGGCACGCGACGTGCAGGGTGATATTCGATTCTGAAGGAATAGGCACCGCACTGTCCCCCGGGGGGTTTTAGAAATGGGCGATGAGGGCCTCATGAAGGGTCGGATTCCGGGCGGTGGAGTTTCCAGTGACCTTTCCGGAACGGTCTACGGTCCCAGTGTGCAGGCTGGGGCGGTGAATGGGGGGATCCATTTCCATGCACCATCGGATACGGACAGATCGACTCCCCGGCAGTTGCCGGCCATGTCGAGCAAGTTCGTCGACCGGGAAATCGATCTCGCCGCGATCGATGATGTGGTCGCCCAGGGCGAGAGTGCCATCGTGGTGCTGTGTGGACCGGGCGGCGTCGGCAAGTCGGCACTGGCCCGACGGTGGGCTCACGGTGCCAAGGGCAGGTTCGACGGCGGTCAGCTCTACGCCGACCTCCAAGGTTTCAGTGACGACGAGCCCCTCGACCCCGGGCAGGCGTTGACAGCGTTCCTCCGGGCGCTGGGCGTGTCCGCGCAGCGGATCCCGCCGTCCCTGGCGGAGCAGGCGGCCCTCTACCGGACGGTCACGGCCGAGCGCCCCCTGTTGGTGGTGCTCGACGACGCCGGTAGCGCCGCCCAGGTCCGCCCCCTCGTTCCGGCTTCGGCCTCGACGGTGCTGGTGACCAGTCGACGTCGTCTGACCGGACTGCTGCCGGACGGCGCCACCCTGCTCGACGTCGGCCCGCTGCCGTCCGCCACGTCGGTTGCGCTGCTGACCCGAACGGTGGGCAGACATCGGATCGCCGAGGAGAGCGACGCCGCCGAGCAGCTGGTGCGGATCTGCGGCGGCCTGCCGATCGCACTCACTCTCGTGGCGGGTCGACTGGCGGCACGACCACGCCTGTCCGTGGGCCGACTGGCCACCGAGCTCCTCGACGAGACGCAGCGGCTGACCCGTCTGTCGGCGGCGGACGCCTCCGTCAGATCGGTGTTCGACTCCTCCTACCGGTCCCTGTCGACCGGTGCCGCCGCGCTGTATCGGACCCTGGCTCTGCATCCCGGCACCGACTTCAGCCTCGCTCTCCTGCGTGGACTGAGCACACCGGCGCGGTTCGACGGTGTCGATGCCGAGGAGCTGTTGGGGGAGTTGCTGGAGGCCAGCCTCCTGGAGGAGGTCGCCGAGGACCGGTTCCGTTTCCACGACCTCCTGCGCCTGCACGCCCGGGCGCTCGCCGAGACCACCGACGAGGTGGAGTACCGGCAAGCAGCCGTGTACGCGATGCTGGAGTTCTACCTCGCCGCCGCCCACCGGGCCGACCTGGTCGTCACCCCGTACCGGCGACGACTGCCATACGTCGACCGGCAGTCGCTGGGCGACGTACCCACCCCGGCCACCCGCGCGCAGGCGCTCACCTGGCTGGAGAGTGAGCGGGTGAACCTGCTGGCCGCAGGGCGGACCGCCTTCGCATTCGGTGCTCACGAACTCGCCTGGCACCTCAGTGACGTGATGTGGCCGTTGTTGCTCCACGCCAAGCTGTACCGCGATCGGTTGGAGATCGACGAACGGGGGGTGAAGGCGGCCCGCGCCTGGGGAAACGTGTGGGCCGAGGCGGACATGCTCAAGCGGCTCAGCAGAGTCTGTGACCGGCTGGGCGATCGGGAGGCCGCGCAGCGGCACGGTCGAGCTGCTGCCGACCGCTACCGCGACGCGGGTGACGTTCAGGGCGAGCTGGACGCCGAGGAGGGGCTCGCCACGCTCCACCTGGAAGACGGTCGCCACCAGCAGGCGACCGAGACGTACCGCAGGGTGCTTGCCGGTCGACGGGAGCTGTCCGACCAGCGGAGTACCGCCCTGACCTTACTGAACCTGGGTTCCGCCTTGATCAAGGCGGGTCGGCCGGGGGAGGCACTCGAGGTCCTCGCCGAGGCCCGACGACATCTCGCCACCCTCGACCGGGTCGACCCGTACAACGGTGCGCGGGTGCTCATCGCCCTGGCCGACGCGTACCTCGGCCTCGGTGATCTCGACCTGGCCGAGCAGAACGCAGCCGCAGCGGTCGAGCGGATGACCGACCTGGGTTCGCTGCACGAGCGGGCGGAGGCACTCGACCTGCTCGGCCGTATCGCCCTGGTCAGGGGGGACGTCGTGGTCGCACGGAAGAACCTGTCGGCGGCGGCGGCCGTCTTCGAGTCCCTGGGGTCGCCGAGACTGGGTTCGGTGACCCGTCGGATCGACGAACTCGGCGAGGTCTCCGGGCAGTAGCGGTGGCGGGTGGGGCGTCGTTCGTAAGGTCGTCCCCGCCACCCACTGTGGGTAGAGCAGGTCCGCCAGCCGGCGGAGCAGGCGAGGGTCGGGTCGGGACGGAGGACGCAGCCGGCCGAGTTCGAACGGTGCTCCGCCCCGGCCGGCCACGCTGATCCAACCCTGCGAGGTGGCGACCACCGCCACCGCCAGGCCGGGGAACGACTCCAGGAGTTCGCTGCACAGATCGGCGGCGGGACGACCGTCGACGACGGTGATCAGGACGTCCGCGATCCGGGCTGCCGGTGAGGACGCATCCGGGGGAAGAAGCGTCACGATGAGGGGTCCGGTGGTCATCCTTCGACCCCCCATCGACGGGGGACCGGCGGTGGCAGGGGTTCGATCTGGCGGTGCCGTCCTGGCTCAGGGAGTCGGAGCAGGCGGTACATGGTTCGCCGCAGCAGCACCGAGGCTCGGCCGGCACGAGTGGTGATGGCGCCCGCCACGGCCTGCCGGTCGATCGCCGGCACCGACTCCAACTGCGGACCCAGGGCCCGGTGCAGGTCCAGGCGGCCCGCGGCGGTGCGGATCAGATCCTGGGCCGTGCCCTCTGCGATCGGGATCCGGTCGTCCGGCGGTAGCAGCACCGGGCGTCCCACTGCCCCGGCGTACGCGGTGACCGACCCGTGGTCCCCGATGATCCGGTCGGCGGCCACGACGAGACTGCGCCAGTCGACGGTCGGGTCGGGCAGGAGCAGCCCTGCCTCCCGACAGTCCTGCAGCCAGGAACGGACCTGGCGGTGCCCGTGGGCATCCCAGACGGCGGGGTGCAGCAACGCGGCGACGCGATGGCGACTGCCGGACAGTTCGGTCATCAGCAGCGGGAGAAGATCAGGCCAACGCCCGAACAAGCCATCTGGTCCCCAGGTGGAGGTGACGACGACGAGGCTCTCCCCGTCGGCGATACCCAGGTGGCGCCGGTACCGACGGCGCGAGGGCAGGCTCGCGACGAGTCGGTCGAGACAGGGGTCGCCGACGACCACGGCGACGTCGAGCGCCTCCGGGCACTGCCGTCGCAGCACGTCGAGTTCGTGGTCGTGCGCGAGGGCGAGAGCGGTGGGCAGCACCCGGCCTCCGTGGACCAGGCGTTGGGCGTCCAAGCCGTACACCGGCGGCTCGCTGATCTTCGGTCCTCCGTGGCGGCCGGGTCGCACCCGTTTGCCGTGGCCGGCGCCGTGCGCCATGACCAACAGCGGGGCGTGTAGCTGGTGCAGCCCTCCGTACGATGCCGCGACCGCGAGGTCGAACCGTTCGCGGACGGCCTGGAGCCAGGGGACCACCAGGGCGCCGATGCTGTTGAGGTACCGCTCGACGTGCTTGTTGAAGGCGTCCGGCCCGACGGTGAACACCACCTGGATCCGCTGATCCGACTCGATCTGTCCGATGACGTCGAGCAGCCGGTGGCAGCTGACGATCGAATGTGCCACGACCAGGACGGTGCGACATCCAGACCGTGACACCCAGCGCCCCGCATCGATGCCTATCGGGGCATTCGTCCATTCGCTGACACTCATTCCGGGCCTCCTCGTGTGCTGTCTCGGGACAGCCTCGGCGAGGTCGGTGTGGATCACGATGCGAGACCCTTGCGAATTCCTTGCAACCCTCTTGGCAGTGGAATGTCTGATTTTCGACTCTGGGTAGGGGGGTTGGAGCTTTGCATCCCATCAAACAGAATCGAACGATCGGTTCGTCGACTGCCAACGGGGGGCGCGCATGGAGTTCACCATCCTCGGACCCACCGGGCACACGGTCGGCGGGCAGGCGGTCCCCTTGGGTACGACGAAGCAGCGGGGGTTGCTCGCGGTTCTCCTCTATCACGTCGGTGAGTCGGTGCGGGTGGAGAGCCTCGTGGAATTTCTATGGAACGACCGGCCGGTACGGTCCTGTCGCCCTCTTCTGCACACCCTTGCCAGTCGCCTTCGATCGGCGCTACGCGCCTCACAGCTCTCCACTGCGTTGGTACGCGTACCCGCCACGGGGGCGTACCGACTCGACATCGATCCGGAAACGGTCGACTATCACCGTTTCCAGCGTCTGGCCGCAGCCGCCCGTAGCGCAGCCGAACAGGGGCGGCGCGAGGACTGCGTGGCGCTGCTGACGGATGCGGTGCAGCTCTGGCGCGACGAGCCCCTCGCCGACCTGCACGGCGCTCGTGGTGAGCTCCTGCGACAGGAGATGCAGGCGAAGCTTCTCGACGCACAGAAGTTCCTTGCCGAGAACGAGTTGGCCATCGGCCGTCACCATCACGTCCTGACGCGGCTCGACCGACTGGTCCTCGACAATCAACTCGACGAGCAGTTGGCCTGGCTCTGGGCCTCCGCGCTTCGGGCTGCTGACCGTGGTCAGGACGCCAGGGTCTTCGCTGCAGCCTTCTGCCGACGTTACCGCCACGCGATCCGCGCCGATCCAGTGATCGACTTTTCGCCGTTCCTGTCGACCTCCGTCGCAGACGCCACCAAGAATGGGGCAGCGGGCGGCCAGGTCGCTTCGTTGGTGGCACCTCCACGGCAGTTGCCGAATGATATATCCGACTTCAGTGGGCATGCCGATCTGATGTCGGAACTCGATTCGATCGCGCAGCAGAAAGGAGCTTCCAAGGTCATTGTCCTGACCGGGATGCCAGGGGTCGGAAAGAGTACTCTCGCTGCGCATTGGGGGCATCAGCGACGCGATTGGTTTCCGGACGGGCAGCTGTATCTCAACGCCATGGGCAACGGCCGCTTCCCACCGGTGGACATCGGTGAGGCGCTGGGCCGACTCCTCATCGCGCTCGGGGTTCCCGCCGAGCGACTGCCGGTGGACACGGACCAGCGGCGGGAGGAGTACCACCGACGCCTGGCGGGCAGGCGCGCCCTGGTGGTGCTGGACAACGTGGTCGACTCGGATCAGGCGCGTCGACTCATTCCGCGATCCGACACCGTTCTGACAGTCATCACGAGTCGAGACCGGTTGAGGGGACTGACCATCCGTGACGGCATCCGCAGTCGTACGCTGGCCCCGCTGCCCGACTCGGAGTGTCGGGCTCTCCTGAGCCAGATCATCGGCGCGAATCGTGTCGACGGGCAGCCCCAGGCGCTCCGGGAACTCGGGCGACTCGCCGCAGGCTTGCCACTCGCGCTGCGGGTGATCGGGGAACATGTGGTCTCCCGGCCCCGGGCACCGCTTGCCGACCTCGCCGACGAACTGGCCACCCGGCTGCTCGACGGGGAGAACGACGACGCCGACGAGGCGAGTCTTCGATCCGTCTTCGCCTGGTCGCTCAACGGCCTCGCCCCGTTGCCCCGGCGAGTGTTCCGCCTCCTGGGACTCTTCCCGGGGGTGACCGTCAGCGTGGACGCAGCGGCGGCCCTGGTCGACACCGAGGTCGACCAGGTGGGTGGAGCGCTGGACCGGCTGGCCCAGGCCCACCTGCTCAACCACGACACGGTCCGTCGGTACCGAGTGCACGACCTGCTGCGCAAGTTCGCCGTCGACCTGGCTCACGTCGAGGACACCGCCGAACTGCGGCGGGCGGCGCTGCACCGATTGCTCGACTGGTATCTGCTGACCGCGGTGGCGGCCGTTCGGCTGGTGGAGCCGGGGCGTCCACCGGTTCCCGATCTGCCGGTGACGGGCACGGCGAGAACCACGAGCTTCACGACCGGTACCGAGGCGATGCGCTGGTGTGCCACGGAACGAGCCAATCTGCTCGCCGTCGTCCGTGCCGCGATGGCCGAGGGCCTGCATCGCCATGCCTGGCAGCTCGTCGGGATCCTGCACGAGGTGCTCGACCGGCACGGACGTCAGGGGGACGTGCTGGACATGTTGCGACTCGCCGTCGAGGCGGCCACGGCGGACGGTCACGAGGAGGGCCGCATCGGCAGCCACATCAACCTCGGGGCGACCTACTTCGCGATCCGCGACAACCGCAGGGCCGGGCGGCTGTTCCATGCCGCGTTGCAACTCGCCAGACAGGCCGGTCGGGCCGACGCGGAGTTGATCTGTCTGCACAATCTGGCGGCGATCAACCTCCGAGACGGGGCGACGGCCTCGGCGGTGCACATCTTCGAGCGGGTGCTCGAAGCCTGTCGACAGACGGGCAACCCGTCCGGCGAGGCCTCCTCCCTACAGCACCTCGGGGATGCGTACCAGCAGATCGGACAGTGGGAGCGAGCCGTCGAGTACCACCGACAGGCACTCACGGTGTCGGAACGCGCCGGGTCGCTGCGCGGACGCAGCCTCGGACACGTTCGGCTCGCCGCGCTCAGCCTGCGGGCGGACCGTCCGCTGGACGCGCTCGCAGAGGCGCGGGTGTCGCTGGACCTGCACGACCGGGTGGCGGACGAAGCGCTGCGCTGCGAGGCCCTGGCCGTGACCGCCCAGGCTCACTCGTTGCTGGGGCAGCCGCATCGGGCAATGGGAGACGCGATCCTCGCTGTGGCGTTCGGGGAGGAGAGCGCCGACCCGTTGCAGTGGTCCCGGGCGCTCGCGGTGCTTGCCGAGATCCTGGTGCAGACCGGTGATCCGGCAGGAGCGCTGGCTCGCTGCCGAGAGGGCAACGACGTACTCGGCCGGGCTCGACACCCCGAGGAGCAGGCCGTACGGGAAAGGTTCGCGGCGGTGGAGCAGTCGGTCGCAGACCGGGTGGGCCGGAGCCGCCGTCGGTCGGCATGAGCGACGTCCCCGTCGGTGGGCCGGCCGGGTCGAGGTGCCGCCAGAATCTGAGCCATTGACATGTCTCGTTGTCTGCGGCGAGGATGTGAACGCTCACACGTGTCCTGTTCCGAGCGTCGTCACCGAGCCGTAGGAGTCCGTGATGGTGAGAGGTCCGGCCCGTCTGGGCGTGGTGCTCGTGCTGGCCTGCCTGGTCTTCGCCTCGTCGGCGGCGATCTCCCGAACGTCGGCGACCGCTGCCGTGGGCCCCTTCACCGGTTACCTGATGGCCCACTTCACCGGGGAGTCGGCCACCGGAGAGCAGATCTACCTCGCCCACAGCCAGGACGGACTGAACTGGCGGGACCTCAACGGCGGAGCACCGGTCCTGCTCTCCACCGTCGGCACCCGGGGGGTCCGGGACCCCGCGCTGGTCCGCTCCCCGGCCGGGGACCGCTACTGGATCGTCGCGACCGATCTGCGCATCGCCAGCGGGACCTCCTGGAACGATGCGGCGAACCGGGGTAGCACGTCGCTCGTGGTGTGGGAGTCGACCGACCTGGTGACCTGGTCCGCGCCCCGGCTGGTGAACGTCGCCGGGTCTATCCCCGGGGCGGGCAACGCGTGGGCGCCGGAGGCGATCTGGAACCCGGCCACCGGTGACTGGGTCGTCTACTGGGCCACCAACGCCGCCCGTAACGGTGTGACGAAGCACCGGATCTACTCCGCCCGCACCAGCGACTTCCGTACCTTCACCGCGGCGCAGCTCTACATCGAGCGCCCGGGAACCCAGGGGATCATCGACACGCAGATCGTCGAGGTGCCCGAGAGCGTGGGCGGCTACCGGTACTACCGGGCGTCGGCCGACGGCCACATCACCGTCGAGGCCGCCAATTCGGTGCTGGGCACCTGGACGACCCTGGGCAACCTGTCCCACCTGGGCATCTCGAACGGGGCGACCGGCGGGAACGTCGTCGAGGGTCCGATGTGGGCCCGGTTCAACGGCCGTGACGAGTGGACGCTCTGGCTCGACCAGTACGCCACCGGGCGCGGCTACCTGCCGGTGACCTCGACGAATCTGGGTAGCACCGGCAACTTCCGGACCCGGGGGGACTACGGGATGGGGGGCACCCGCAAGCGGCACGGCTCGATTCTCAACCTGACCGCCGCCGAGGAGAGCCGGGTGTTGGCCCGGTGGGGCACCACCGCCCCGACGAACCGCATCCAGTCGTACAACTACCCGGACCGGTACGTGCGTCACGCGAACTTCGACGTACGGATCGACGCCAACGTCAGCCCCGCCCAGGACGCCCAGTTCCGGCTCAGGCCGGGGCTGGCCGGCGGCTCGGCGTACGTCTCCTTCGAGTCGGTCAACTATCCCGGGTACTACCTGCGACAGGAGGGCTTCGACCTCGTCCTCGCCCCGACCGACGGCAGCACGACCTTCGCCGCAGACGCCACCTTCCAACGGGTCGCCGGGCTCGCCGACGGAGCCTGGACGTCGTTCCGGTCGTACCGCTATCCGGACCGGTACCTGCGGCACTACGGCTACCTGCTGCGGTTGGACCCGATCGGCGACGCGCAGGCCCGCGCCGACGCCACCTTCCGGGTCACGAGCTGACACCCACCGTCCCCGGCCCACGGGTCCGGTCAGCCGGTGGCCTCGTCCCCGGGGTCCGGGCCCAACCGGCTGATCTCGTACCCGTCGGGGTAGGTGCGGGTGCGGATCCCGTCGGTGAACAGTGCGACGGTCCGGGGGCGGCCGAACCAGCGCTGCCACCGGGCCCGGACCCGCAGGGCGGCGTGCAGGCCGCCCCGGACCGCCAGTGGCGGGTCGTCGACCCGGGTGGCGCGACGCAGCGGCCCGTCGTAGACGGCACCGACCAGCGCGTCACCCAGGGGGGACAGGGCGGTGGGGACCCGGGTGAGCATCAGCGTCCTGGTGGCCCGCTCGATGGCGGCGGCATCGTCGTTGGGATGCAGGTGGGTGGCGTCGTACGCGTCGAACCACGACTCGAACTCGGCGTACGTGTCGGGGACGGCGTCGACGCCCATCCGTCGGCCGAGTTCCCGGTAGAACGCGTGGGTGGCCTGCCGCTCGTGGCAGCAGGGGCGACGCCACCCGTACCGGTCCAGCCACCGGGTGGGGACGACGACCAGACAGGCCAGGACGTACCGGTAGTGGTCGGCGAGGATGGCGTGCCGGCGGTGGATCTGGTTGATCCGGCGCAGCGCCTCCCGCCCCCGGGGATCGTCGAAGCCGTTGAGCACCAGTTCGTACATCAACAGTCCGGTGTCGTCGAGGCGCTTCTGGGTGCGCTCGGTCAGCTCACCGGTGCCCACGTGCACGGCGGCGACGGCCGGCACCGCGAAGGACCTGGTGAAGGCCAGGTTGAGGCCGAGTTTGAGGTCCCAGGGGAACTCCAGACGCAGCATGGTCTGGTAGATGGCCAGATGGTCCCGTTCCGGGTCGAGGGCGCGGATCCGGGTCAGGTTCGCGTAGCGCTGCCTCATCCCTGGGAGTCTCCCACCGTCGCCACGGGCGCGGACAGCGTCGCCGTCACCACGGGGCTGTGCGCGTACGCGTCGGTGACCCGGGACAGCCAGGCGACCTCCCCGGCGTAGCCACCTGTCGGGCGGTGCAGGTCGTCGGCGGGTTGGGGGTCGTCGGCGGGGGTGCCGGCCCGGCGGGCCCGCAGCGCGCAGGCGAGCTGCGCGGCCTCCACTGTGGCCCGCCGGTCGTCGCCGGTCAGGCCGGCGGCGTCGGCGAGACGACCGGCGGTCGCGGTGACGGCGGTGTCCAGGTACGGGCGCAGGGCCAGCTGCCCGTCGCGGATCTCGGCCACCCGCCGGGTCAGGGCGTACTCGCTGTCCCGCAGGGCGGTCAACGGTCGGCGCAGGCTGTCGTCGAGTTCCAGTTCGGGGAGAGCGGCGACGACGTCCCGCCAGAGTGGAGCGAGTCGCCGCCAGGCGCGCAGGTCGTCGAGGCGGCGGGTGACGGCGATCAGCGGACCCCACGCCGGCATCGTCAGTCCGGTGAGCATCAGCAGTGCACTGATCGTCACCAGTACCGCGGCGATCTGCTCCTCCCCGGCGGGCTGCGACCCGGCCCGGTGGACCAGCAGGTAGCCGATCTTGTTGGCGCTGTAGAGCAGGGCGAAGCCCGCGCCGACGGCGGTGACCCGCAGTCCCCGGCGCAGCCACGGTCGGCCGCAGATACGGGCGAAACGCCAGCAGAGTCGGGTGATGTCCACGCAGTACGCGAGGAACCCGGTCACCATGAAGATCAGCAGGTACGCGGTGACCACCGGGTCGGTGGCGTACTCGACAGTCAACCGGACCGGTTCGGGGTAGCCGAGGGTGTGGGCGAACAGGGCGACCATGACGGCGAAGGCGGCTCCGGTGAACCAGATCCACCGCCGACTGCGGGCGGACGCCCGATCGGCCGGCAGGGAGAGGTGCAGCAGCATGTTCTGGGCGCTCGCCGCGATGGTCAGGGCGCATCCGTGTGAGACGACCTTGGCCAGGTTGGGCAGGCCGGTGGCCTGGTCGACGAGGTCCGCCACCGGTGCCACGGCCAGGGTGACCCCGGCGGCGAAGGCGCCGAAGGCCACGCAGATGGCTCGCCGGGGTGGGCTGGGGCGGCGTCGTTGCAGCTGCATCATGTATCCGAAGGCGAACCAACCTGCGACGGCGCAGAGGGTGTAGAGGGCGGCGGCCATCACCGGTCCGGGTGTTCCAGTGAACGGCGCAGTCTGCCGTACAGCTCGGCCTGGTCGGCGTGCAGCGGCGGATCGGGGATGTCGCCGTGGGAGTCGCGGGTCCGCCGCAGCAGCAACGAGCCGATCATCTCGGCCTCGCGTTCGGCGTCGGCGTCGTAGTTGCTGCGTCCGAGGAACCGACGGACCAGTTGGGGGTCGAGGTCGGGCAGGAGCAGCCGGGACGCGTCGGCGTCGAGGACGGCGGTGGCCCGGTGCCCGGCGAGCAGGTGTCCGACCTCGTGTCCGATGATCAGCATCTGGTGCAGCGCGGAGGTGTCCTGCTCGTAGAAGATCGCGTCGAAGTCCCCGGTGGGCACCCACATCCCGCAGACGGTGTGCATCGGCAGGCTGATCGGCATCAGCCGCAGGGGCCGTCCCCGTCGTTCGCCGAGGACGCGACACAGTTCGTGCAGGTCGAACGGCTCGGGTAGGCCGAGGTCGGTGAGGATACGTTCACAGCGTTTGCGAAGTCGATGCAGTTTCACGTCTGCGTACTCCCGCTCGTCTGCGCTGTGCCATCGGAGGATCAGCATCGCCGTCCGGGTCCGCCCCCGGTCGGTCGGGCCGGGTCCGTGGCGGCCTGGTCGGCGACGGCCCGCAGGCGGGCCACCATCTGTTCGACGAGATGGGTGTCGGTCGGGGAGAGCCCGGCGTCGGTGAGGACCTGCCGCAGGGCCACTTGTCTGACGTCCATTCGTCGTAGCTCACTGAGCAGGGCGATCTGTTCGGTGATCCGGCGGGCGGCCGCGTCGTCGACGAAGTATCCCGAGTGGACGCCGAACGCGCGGGCCAGGGCACGGATGTGGGACATCCGGGGGTCCTGGGCCACGCCCCGGCGTAGTTCGCCGACGTAGGCGGCGCTGATGGTCACGCCGGTCTCCGCCGCTACGGCGTTGATCTTGTCGGCGATCTCCCGGTTGGTGTAGGTGCGGCCCGCCGCCTCCGCCTCGCCGATCTCCTCGGAGGTGGGTCGGATGCTCTCGAACAGGTACTCGAGCCGGGCCGCGAGTGTGTCGAGTGGGGGCAGTCGCCCCGAGTCCCGTCCTTCGACCATGACCTCATCCCTCCGCGGCGTGAACGACAGTGTGGCAGTTACCCGGGGCGAAGAAACAGGTGTTGACACCTCTACCGAATGTGAGCGTATGCTCGCAGTGTTCGTGCAACATGCGTTGAGCGTTTCCGGTTCTTGCTCAACGCCTGTTGTGTGAGTGGCCGAGCCTGTCCGACCCCGTCCACGACGGGGTCGGTGACGGGAAGGGGTCGGCCCCGACCACGGGGCGCAACGGGGGGACGCCGTCCCGGGCCACGGTCCGTACGCGGGGAACGCCGGCCCGGCTCGCCGGGCAGGACGGGGAACTCCCGTGCCCGCTCGGCTGGTGTGCCCAGCTGCGTGGACCACGGGACCGTCCACCAGAACCGGGCGTCGGCCGGGCCGTGACGCGATCGGGTGTGCTGTGTGGCTGCGTCACGGTCCGGCCGGTGCCCACCCGGGCGGGTCGGTCCGACTCCCGTCCGGTGGCGCGGTCGGTCAGGCCGGCGCGACGCTGGGCTGGGGTGCCTCGACCGGAGCGGGGCGCAGGACGAAGACCCCCGGTGCCACCCGCTCGATCGCGCCGTCACGCCCGGTCACCAGGCCGGAGGAGAAGTCGACGAACGACCGGGCGGCCTCGGGGGTGAGGGCGGTGAGGTCCAGGACCACGGCGAACCCCTCGCAGAAGTAGTGTCCGATGTCGATCGCCTCGTCGTAGCCCCTGGGGCGCAACGTCTTGATCATCCGGACCGTCTCCCTCCGCGACGCCGTGACGGCCGGTGCGGCCACGTCTCCAGCTTCCCACGGCGGACCCCGATCGGCGCGGTAGTCCCGGCCGGATCGGTCGCCCCGACTTGACGAGCCGGTCGAAGGTTAGGCTAGCCTAACCCCATGTCCAACGGTGAAGAGCCGACCGATTCTGCGGTGGGCCTGCGCGGGGTCGATCTCCGCCTCGGGTACCAGGGCGCCGTCGTGGTCCACGACGCCGCCATCACGCTGCGCCCCGGTGCGGTCACCGCCGTGGTCGGCCCCAACGGCAGTGGAAAGTCGACACTGCTACGGGCGTTGGCCCGACTCCACCCGGTGGACGGCGGCGAGGTGCTCCTCGGCGACGGCAGCTCCGCCGCCGGCCTGCCCGCCCGGGAGTTCGCCCGACGGGTCACCCTCCTCGCCCAGAGCCGCCCGGTGCCCAACGGGGTGACGGTCCGGGACGTCGTCGGCTACGGCCGGCACCCGTACCGGGGCCGGTGGCGCGCCGCCGATCCCGACGGGCCGGCCATGATCGCGAAGGCCATGACCGTCACCGGTGTGACAGCGATGGCCGACCGCCCGATCGACGAGCTCTCCGGCGGCGAACTCCAACGCGTGTGGCTGGCCACCTGCCTGGCCCAGGACACCCCGGTCCTGCTGCTCGACGAGCCCACCACCTTCCTGGACCTGCGCTACCAGGTGGAACTGCTCGACCTCGTACGTGAACTCGCCGACGACCACGGGGTCGCCGTCGGGGTGGTCCTGCACGACCTCAACCAGGCCGCCGAGGTGGCCGACGAGGTGGTCCTGCTGCACGGCGGGCGGGTCCGGGCCACCGGCAGCCCCCACGAGGTCTTCGTCGAGTCGGCGCTGACCGAGGCGTACGGCATCCGGATCGAGGTGACCACCGATCCCTCCACCGGACTGGTCTCCACCCGACCCGTGGGGCGGCGTCACCGCCCCACGATCACCGCCTGACCCCATCCCACTCCCGATGACAGAGAGACGACCATGATCCGTACCCGTGTCACCGTCCTGGTGGCAGCCGCGACCGCGCTGCTGCTGGGTGCCTGCGGCACCACCGAGAACACCGCCTCGAACGAGCCGACGGCCGGCTCCTCCGGTGGCCCGGTCACCGTCACCGACAGTCGGGGCAAGGAGATCAAGCTCGACGCCCCGGCCACCAAGGTCGTCGCGCTGGAGTGGGCCGAGGCCGAGATCCTCGTCGGCCTCGGTGTCATGCCGGTGGGTGTCGCCGACTCCAAGGGGTACGCCACCTGGGTGACCGCCGCCAAGCTCGACGGGAGCGTCAAGGACGTCGGCACCCGCGCCGAGCCCAGCGTCGACTCGATCGTCGCCCTGGAGCCCGACCTCGTGGTGATGGAGGGCGGCCGGGGCAACGCCCTGGTCGACCAGCTCGAGAAGCACGTCCCGGTGCTGGTCGCCAAGGGCAGCGACGCCACCGACAACCTCGGCCGGATGCGGTCGGACGTGACGATGGTGGCCACCGCCGTCGGGAAGACCGCCGAGGGGGAGAAGCTCCTGGCCGACTTCGACACCGCGATCGCCGAGGGCAAGAAGAAGATCGCCGACGCGGGGGCCGCCGGCAAGTCCTTCGCCATCGCCGACGGCTGGAAGGAGGGCAGCTCCGTCACCATCCGGATGTTCGGCGAGGGGGCGCTCGTCTCCCAGGTCGGCATCCAGCTCGGGCTCAAGAACGCGTGGACCGGCGAGAGCGACGAGGTGTGGGGGCTCGGCCAGACCGACGTCGAAGGGCTGAACGCCCTCAAGGACCAGGACCTGGAGTTCTTCTACAACGCCTCCGACGGTGACGACGTGTTCGCCGAGGGTCTCGCCGACAACGCCATCTGGAAGTCCTTCAACTTCGTCAAGGAGGGCAACCTGCACCGGATGCCCGACGGCACCTGGACCTTCGGTGGCCCGCTGTCGGCCAAGCAGTACCTGGACGAGCTGGTCAAGGTCTACACGGTGTGAACCAGCTCCTCGCTCCCGCCCAACCGGAGCCGGCCGCCCGGCCGGCTCCGGTCGGGCGGGTCTCCGCCCCCCGGGTCGTCGGCGTCTTCGTCCTCGCCGTCGTCACCCTGCTGGTGGTGGCCGCGGTGCACCTGACCCAGGGCACCTCGTCGGTGGGGGCGCTGGACCTGCTCCGGCTGATCACGGGCTCCGACGACGAGGCGGCCCGGATCCTGGTCGCCTCCCGGCTGCCCCGGCTGCTGGCCGGTCTCGCCGTCGGTCTCGCCCTCGGGTGCGCCGGGGCCGCCCTGCAGTCCGTCGCCCGCAACCCACTGGCCTCTCCGGACACCCTGGCGGTCAACGCCGGTGCCCACCTGGCGATCGTCAGCGTCGCCGCGTTCGGCGTCACCCTGCCCGCCCTGCCGGCCGGGGGACTGGCACTGCTCGGCGGGCTCGCCGCCGCCGCCCTGGTGATGGCGCTGTCGGCCGGCGGCCAGGCCGGAACCACCCGGCTGATCCTGGCCGGCTCGGCCACCGCCATGGCCCTGAGCTCGCTGACCATGCTCCTGCTGCTCCTGTTCGAGCAGGCCACCCTCGGTCTCTTCGCCTGGGGCAGCGGATCCCTGGTGCAGAGCGACATGCGGGCATTGGCCCAGCTCGCCCCGGTGATCGCGGTCGCCGCCGTAGCGCTGGTCCTGCTCGGTCACCGGCTCGACATCCTCGCCCTCGGCGACGACACCGCCACGGTGCTCGGGATCGACGTCAGGCGGACCCGGCTGCTTGCCGTCGTCCTGGCCGTCGTGCTCTCCGCCGCCGCGGTGACCCTCACCGGCCCGATCGGGTTCGTCGGCCTCTGCGCCCCGGTGATCGTCCGCCTGCTCGCCCCACTCGCCCCCGGCGTGTACCGGCACCGTGCCCTGATCCCGCTCGCCGGCATCGCCGGAGTGATCATCGTCCTCGGCTCGGACGTCCTGCTGCGGGCCGTCATGGGCGCTCAGGCCGGGGTGGACATCCCGACCGGGGTGGTCACCACCCTCTTCGGTGCCGGGATCCTGATCTGGCTGGCCCGTCGGCACCGCGACGCCGGCCCCACCCGACGTCCGCCCGGCGGACACGCGGCCGTACGGTCGGCAGTCTTCCACCGCCTCGTGGTCGGGACCATCGCGGTCCTCCTCGTCGTCGCGGTGGTCGCCGGCATGCTCTTCGGTGACACCTGGATGCTGGTCGGGGACATCGTCAACTGGGTGCAGAGCCGGACCGGACCCGGCTACACCTTCGTGCTGGACCAGCGGTGGCCCCGGGTGGTCGCGGCGGTGCTGGCCGGTGCGGCGCTGGCCCTCGCGGGCGCCACGGTGCAGGCGGTCTGCCGCAATCCGCTCGCCGAGCCCGGCATCCTCGGCATCACCGCCGGTGCCGGCCTCGGCGCGGTGGCGCTGCTGACCTTCGTCCCGGCCGCCGGGGTGCTCGCCATCTCCGGCGTCGCCGGACTCGGCGCGATCCTGGCCTTCGCCCTGGTGTACGGGGCCGCCTGGCGCGGCGGGCTCAGCTCCGACCGGCTGGTCCTGATCGGCTTCGGGGCCTGGCAGGGTGGCATGGCGGTGATCACCTTCCTGATCGTCGCCTACGACCCGTGGAACACCGCCAAGGCGTTGACCTGGCTCTCCGGCTCGACCTACGGCCGGACGGCCTGGCAGGTCCTGCCGGTGGCGATCGCCCTGCTGGTGTTGACCCCGGCGGTGGTCGCCGCCCGGCGGGAACTGGACCTGCTCTCGCTCGACGACGACACCCCCCGGGTGCTCGGCGTACGGCTGGAGCGGACCCGGTTGGTCGCCCTGGGGGCCGCCGCGCTGCTGACCTCCACCGCGGTCTCCGCCGTCGGGGTGATCGGCTTCGTCGGACTGGTCGCCCCGCACGCCGCCCGGGCGCTCGTCGGTGGTCGGCACACCCGGGTCATTCCGGTGGCCGCCCTGCTCGGCGCCCTCCTGGTCAGTCTCGCCGACACCCTCGGCCGGACCGTCATCGCCCCGGCCCAGATCCCCGCCGGCCTCGTCGTGGCCCTGGTCGGCACTCCCTATTTCGTCTGGTTGCTGTGGCGTTCCCGCGCCTCCGCGACCGCTACCCGGTAGGCGACACCCCGCCCACCCCCGCACAGGAAGATCAGCACCGATGACCCAGACCCTGCCCATCTCGCCCTGGCGGATGTTCGCCGTCGAGGTCCGAGCGATGCGTCGGCTCAGCCCCTCCTTCGTCCGGGTGACCTTCACCGGCCCGGATCTGGACCGGTTCGCCGACAACGGGTACGACCAGCGGATCAAGCTGGCGTTCCCGTTGCCGGGGCAGCGTGGGGTCGCCCTGCCGACCGGTCCGGACTGGTACACCCACTGGCGGGAGCTGCCGGAGCACCGGCGCAACCCGCTGCGGACGTACACGGTCCGGGCGGCCCGTCCGCTGCTGGGTGAGATCGACGTCGACCTGGTCCTGCACGGCGACGGTGGACCGGCGACCCGGTGGGTCCGACGGGCCCGGCTCGGTGACGAACTCACCATCTGCGGACCCGACGCCGGTTACGAGGGCAACCACGGCGGCATCGAGTTCCGGGCACCGTCGACCGGGCAGATCCTGCTGGCCGGGGACGAGACAGCGGTGCCGGCGGTCAGCTCCATCCTGGAACGGCTTCCGCTGGACACCCGGGGCCGGGTGGTGCTGGAGGTCCCGGACGCCGGTGACGCGCTGTCCCTGCTGACCCCGCCCGGGGTCGAGGTGACCTGGTTGGCCCGGGGTGCCGACCCGCACGGTTCCCGGCTGGTCCCGGCGGTACGGGAGGTGGCCGGGCAGTTGCTGTCGGCACCGGCGCGTACCGTCGACGCCCCGCAGATCGTCGACGTGGACGTGGACACCGAGATCCTGTGGGAGGTGCCCGCGTCGGCGGCCCCGGTGCCGCTCTACGCCTGGCTCGCCGGGGAGGCCGGGGTGATCCGTACCCTGCGTCGGCACCTGGTCTCCGACTGCGGCATGGACCGTCACGCGGTGGCCTTCATGGGCTACTGGCGGTTGGGCCGTACCGCCTGACCCTGCCGACCGCCTCGGGCGCGTCGACCACACCCCCCGGTGGTCGGCGCGCCCGACGTCGTACCGCCCGATCACGTGGTCCGACCGGCCGCTGTTAAGATCAAATATCTGATATCAGATCCTCGTCGCCGGAGGTCGGACCCACCCCGGCTCCGGTCGGCGAGTGGCCGGGGCGGCCCGGCGACCGGACAGGAGAACGGCCGGCATGCAACGAGGTCTGCGCCTGGCGCCCCACCGTGGGACGCGGCAGCGAACGATGGCGGAGACGGCCGCCGCCGAACTCCATCAAATGATCATGACTGGGCTCCTGCCGCCCGGGTCCCACCTGCGACTGGCCGACCTGACCGAAGCCCTCGACATGAGCGCCATGCCGGTCCGGGAGGGCCTGCGCCGACTGGAGGCGCTCGGGCTGGTGGAGATCGTCCCGCACAAGGGAGCCTGGGTCCGGGGGGTCTCCCTGGACGACCTGCTCGACACCCACCGCACCCGGCTCGCCCTGGAGGCCCTCGCCGTCCGGACGGCCGCCGAGCGGTTCACCGCCCACGACGCCGAGACGGCCCGGCACGCCCTCGACGAGCACGCCCGCCTCGCGGTGACCGACGACCCCCTCGCCGCCCGGCAGGCCCACACCACCTTCCACTTCACCCTCTACCGGGCCAGCGGCTCCCGGTGGCTGCCCCGGGCCATCGAACCGGTCTGGGAGAACAGCGAACGCTACCGGTTCGCCACCCGCCCCACCCCGGAGAGCCTCGACCGCACCCGCGCCGAGCACCAGGCGATCCTCGACGCCTGCGTGGCCCACGACCCGGACGCGGCGGTGGCAGCGCTCACCCGGCACCTCGACAACGCCCTGCGGCGCATCCGCGAGTCCATGTCGACCCGGCTGACCACACCGGTGGGACACCGGTGAACCCCGGGGAACCGCCGCCGGGTGTCGACCCGGCCCGCCTCACCACACTGGTCACCGAGATCTTCCGGGCGGCAGGTCTGCCGGACGCCGCCGCCGGGACCGTCGCAGAGTCCCTCGTCGACGCCGACCGTCGGGGGGTGCCCTCGCACGGGGTCATGCTGGTCCCGATGTACGTCGACAGGCTGCGTCGGGGCTCGGTCAGCACCGCCACCCGGGCCGAACCGGTGATCGACCTCGGGGCGATCGCCGTCCTCGACGCCGGTCACGCCCTCGGCATCCTCACCGCCGACCAGGCGATGGAGTCGGCGGTGGGCAAGGCCCGGGAGTTCGGGATCGGGGCGGTCAGCGTACGGCGGGCCTTCCACTTCGGCGCGGCCGGCCGGTACGCCCGCAGCGCGGCCCGGGCCGGCCTGGTCGGGGTGGCCATGGCCAACACCCGGCCCCTGATGCCGGCGCCCGGCGGTGGTCACCCGGTCGTCGGGAACAACCCGGTGGCGGTGGGCCTGCCCGCCGACGCCGACGACGATCCGGTCGTGCTGGACATGGCCCTGTCCGAGGTGGCGTTGGGCAGGATCCGGTTGGCCGAGGCCACCGGTCAGCCGATCCCCACCGGGTGGGCCACCGATGCGGTGGGTCGGGACACCACCGACCCGGCGCTGGCCGTGGCCGGGATGCTGCTGCCCTCAGGTGGGCACAAGGGATTCGGTCTGGCGCTGGTGGTGGACGCGTTGACCGGGGTGCTCTCCGGTGGCGGGTACGGCCGACGGGTGCGGGGCCTCTACGCCGACACCGGCGTACCCAACGACTGCGCGCACTTCTTCCTGGCCCTGGACCCGGCCGCCTTCGGTGACCCGGCGGAGTTCACCGCCCGCCTGGCCGACCTCGGGCGGGAGGTCGTCTCGGGGCCGTACGCGCCGGGCGTGGAACGGGTGAGCCTGCCCGGCCGACGCTCCGCCGACCGCCGACGCGACTCGACGCAGCGGGGCGTCCCGGTGGACCCGTCCCTGCTGGCGACCCTGACCCGTCTCGCCGGGGGGTCCGACGGTGCCGCCCCGGCGGTGACGCCCACCCCGACGCATCCCGAAGGAGCGCACTGATGGCCGGTGAACCTCCCCTGGTCGACAACCTCTCCGCCCCGGCGGCGTACTCCGGTGAACTGCCCGACCGGTCCGCCGCGCCGGCCGTCGCCGAGGGGGCGATGCGCCGGTTCCGGGAGATCATGGTCGACGTCGCCGACCTGGAGTGGGTGGACAAGACCCTGGCGGGGCTGTCCCACAAGATGCTCTGGCGCGACGACGAGACCGGGGCCTCCATCGCCCTGGTCCGGTTCCAGGTCGGTTCCGGGATCCCCTCGGCGCACGCCCACGCCTCCAACCAGTTCATGTTCTGCCTGGCGGGCCGCTACACCTACCGGCCGACCGGGATCACCCTCGTGCCCGGCTCGTTCTACTGGAACCCCAAGGGCAGCGTGCACGGCCCCACCGTCGCCGAGGAGGAGTCGGTGCTGCTGGAGGTCTACGACGGACCGCACTACCCGACGCACCCTGACTGGTACACCAGCGCCGAGGACGCCCGCTGAGCGCGGGAAAGGACAAGCCATGCCCAAGGAACTGATCGTCTCACCCGAACTGGCCCCGCCGAACGGGCACTTCGCCCAGGCCACCGTCGCCCCACCCGGGCGGATGCTGTTCGTCTCCGGGATGACCGCCCGGACCGCCGACGGGGGTGTCGCCGGGGTCGGCGACGTCACCGAGCAGACCCACCAGGTGTGCCGGAACCTCGACGCCGCCGTGCGCGCCGCCGGAGGCACCCTCGACGACGTCGTCCGGGTCGACGTGTACGTCAGGGACATCGACGACTTCGACGCCGTCCACGCGGTCCGGCGGCAGTACTTCACCGGTCCGCCACCGGCCTCCACCATGGTCGAGGTGTCCCGGTTCGTCCGACCGGAGTACCTGATCGAGATCAACGCCATCGCGGTCCTCGACGCGGGGGAGCCGTCGTGAGGCTGGGACGGATGCGGGTCGACGGCGGTTGGCGTACGGTCTCGGTCCGGCCGCAGGAGCAGGAGGTCCTGGTCCTGCCGACCGAGGTGGGCACCGTCGACGACCTCGTCCGGGGCGGTCCCGACGCCCTCGCGGCGGCTCGGGACGCCGAGGCGGGGGCACCGGTGCGCCGGTTGGAACCGGAGCTTCTCGGCGCTCCGTTGACCCGGTTCAACCGGGACGTCCTGTGCACCGGGTGGAACTACTGGACCCACTACGAGGAGTCGCAGGGCCGCCGTGAGGGGCAGGACCCGGTCGAGCGGCCCCGCCACCCCACCTTCTTCACGAAGGGGCCGGACACCGTCGTCGGCCCGTACGACGACATCCGCTACGACGGCGGACTCTCCACCCGGTGGGACTACGAGGCGGAGGTCGCCCTGGTCTTCGGGGTGCAGGGGCGGTCGATCCCGGCCGAGGAGGCGATGGGTCACGTCTTCGGCTACCTGGTGGCCAACGACGTCTCCCAGCGTGACCTCCAGCGGGCGCACGGCGGTCAGTGGCTCAAGGGCAAGAGCATCGACGACACGATGCCCCTCGGTCCGTGGGTGACCACCGCCGACGAGATCCCCGACCCGGGTTCGATGCGGATCCGGTGCCTGGTCAACGGGGAACTGCGCCAGGACGCCGGGACCGCCCAGATGGCGTTCCCGATCCCGCAGTTGATCGCCGAGCTGAGTCGGGGGATGACGGTGCGCCCCGGGGACCTGCTGCTGACCGGCACCCCGGCGGGGATCGGCAACGCCCGGGACCCGCAGGTCTTCCTCGCCCCCGGTGACGTGGTCACCACCGAGGTCGACGCCCTGGGCACCCTCCGCAACCGGGTGGTAGCCAGGTGAGGCCCGCGACCGGGTTCCCCGGCCGCGCCCCGGGGGCGGACCGGTGAGCGGGGTCGACGTGCACACCCACCTCGCCCCGGTGTTCACCGGCACGGGTGTGGACGACCTGGTCGACACCGCCGGGGACGGGCGGCACGTGGTGGACGGCCACCCGATCGGGCCGGCGAAGCTGCACCGCCCGGAGGCCCTGCTGGCGTACCTGGACTCGGTCGGGTTGGACGCCGCGGTGGTGACCGTCCCGCCGCCGTACCACGGTCAGCACCTGGTGGGCGCCGACTGCGCCCGGTGGGCGGCGGCGGTCAACGACGGGCTCCTCGCCCGGGTCGCCGGACACTCCCGGCTGCGGCCCCTGGCGTTCCTGCCGATGCACGAGCCGATGGTGGCACTGGCCGAGTACCGACGGATCCGTACCGACCCGAGGTGGTGGGGGGTGACCGCCGGGGCCGGTGGCCGGACCCCGTCGCTGGCCGGTCCCGCCTTCGCCCCGCTGTTCCAGGCCCTGCACACCGACCGGCGGGCCCTGCTCCTGCACCCCTGCGCGACCCCGGACACCCGGCTGGACGAGTTCTACCTGGGCAACCTCCTGGGCAACCCGGTGGAGACCGGGGTGGCCGTCGCCCAGCTGGTCTTCGGCGACGTCGTCGCCCGGTACCCGGGACTGCGGCTGATCCTGGTGCACGGCGGCGGGGTCGCGCCGGCCGTGGTGGGCCGCTGGGAACAGGGGGTGGCCACCGACCGTCCGGGGCTGGTGCCGTTGTCGCTCCCACCGGCGCAGGCGATGCGCCGGATGTGGACCGACTGCCTGACCCACCATCCGGCGATGACCGCCGTCCTGACGGAGGTGTTCGGGCCGTCCCGGCTGCTGCTGGGCAGTGACTGGCCGTTCCCGATGGGCTGCGCCGACCCGATGGCGGCGCTGGGTGGCCCCGCCGACCCGGTGGCCCGACGGGCGGCCACCGCCAACGCCGAGGCGGCCTTCGGCGCCCGACCCGGCCTGCCGGGCGGCTGACCGGGCGGTCACTCCGTACCGTCGGAGGGCTCCTCGTCGCGCTGCGGGGGCGGGAGGAAGGCCAGCGCCACCGTCAGGTCGAGCACCAGGTCCGGGTCGTCGAGGCGGTCGCCGTACAGCTCCCGGAGCTGACCCATCCGGTACCGCACGGTCTGCGGGTGGACGAACAGGTCCGCCGCCACCTGGTCGCGGCGGCCCTGCCGCAGCAGCCAGCACCGCAGGGTCTCGGCGAGCCGGTACGCGGTGGCCGGCGGGAGCGCGGCCAGCGGGGCCAGGACCTCGGCCCGCAGGTCCGCCAGCCCCTCGGGGTCGTGGCCGAGCAGCAACTCGGTGAGGTGCCGTTCGGTGTCGACCGGTTCGGCCGGGTCCGGGCGGGTCCCGTCCAGCGACAGCGCCCGCACGGCCCGCTGGTACGAGGCGGCGGCCCGGTGCCAGGGGCGGGCCGGGCCGACGACCGCCCGCTGCCCGCGCAGCAGCCGCAGCAGCTGCACCCGGCGGGCGGCGTGCGCGTCCGGCACGAGCAGCACCGCCAGTTCGGCGGCCGGGTCGACCCCCGGCAGGTCCTCGGTGCCGTCGAGGGTGGACGGGTCGAGTCGGGTCAGGGCCGGCCGGACGCCGCTGCGGGGGAGCAGGACCGCGGTGAGGGTGTGCGGGACCGGCCAGTCGGCCCGTTCCGCCCGTCGGCGTAGCGCCTCCTCGGCCTCCCCGGCCAGCAGCAGCTGGGTGAGCCGTTCCAGGTTGCGCCGTCGGGCCCGGCCCACGCTGGCGAGTTCGTCGGCGTGTCCGGCGACGCTGGCGGCGGAGAGTTCGTCGATGTAGGCGAACATCAGCCCGGCGAACTCGGCGACGGTGGCGGCGGGCAGCCCCCCGTCGACGGTGGTGGTGGACATCTCCCGCCAGGCCACCCGGGCACCGACCCGGTACGCGGCCAGCAGGGCGTCCATGCTCCGCCCCGACCGGGCCTCGCCGCTGCCGAGGGCGTACGCCGCCTCCAGGGCCGGGGTGAGGGGGATGCTCGGGTCGGTGCTCTCGGGGCGTTCCATGACGTTGAGGAACGTGCCGAGGGCGATCTGCACGGCGTTCTCGATCTTCTCCCGCATCTGTCCGGTGAGGGTGCCCGAGTAGCTGGGCACCTCGGCGGTGATCGCGGTCACCGTGCGTTGGGCCAGCGGTGGCAGCTGGGCGCGCAGGGCCCGTGCCGACGGTCCGCCGAGGCTGAGCCGCATCGGTGGACCGTCGGAGGGAAACCGGGCGGACATGCGGGAACCTCCCACTGTTGTTCACTGCGAACAAAATGATGCGAGTCGTTCACACCTTCTGGTCAAGATTTTATCCGCAGGAGTAGCCACCCTGGGAATATGACCTCGATGGCGACCCGCCCTCCGACCGGCCCACCGCGCCGGGGCGCCCTGCGCGACCGGCTGCTGCGCATCGCCGGTGCGGTGACCACTCCGCTGCTGCCGGAGGACTACCTCGACCTCGTCGACCCGCTGCGCTCCGGTGCGGCCCTGCGCGGCCGGATCCTCGCCGTGCAGCCGCAGACCCGGGACGCGGCCACCCTGACCATCCGCCCGGGGCGGGGATGGCTCGGCCACCTTCCCGGCCAGTACGTCCGCCTCGGCGTCGACGTCGACGGGGTACGGCAGTGGCGGGCGTACTCGGTGACCTCGGCACCCCGGGAGAGGGTCTCGACCATCGAGGTGACGGTCAAGGCCATCCCGGACGGCGTGGTCAGCAACCACCTGGTCCGCCGGATCCGCCCCGGCACGATCGTCCAGCTCGACCAGGCACAGGGCGACTTCGTCCTGCCCCCCGTCGCACCTGCGGCGATCCTCTTCCTCACCGCCGGCAGCGGGATCACCCCGGTGATGGGGATGCTGCGCTCCGGTGCGTACCGGGACCGCGACGTCGTCCTGGTCCACTGCGCGCCCACCGCCGACGACGTGATCTTCGGCGCGGAGCTGCGGGACCTCGCCGGGCGGGGCGCGATCCGGCTGGTCGAGCGGCACACCGACGCCGCCGGGCAGCTCACCGTCGACGACCTCGCCGTCCTGGTCCCCGACCACCTCGACCGGGAGACCTGGGCCTGCGGCCCGGTCGGTCTCCTGGACGCCGTCGAAGGTCACTGGGCGGCGCACCAGCGCACCGACCGGCTGCACACCGAGCGGTTCCGCCCGACCATCGTCGCCACCGGTGAGGGCGGCGAGGTGACCTTCACCGGGGCGGGGGTGAGCGTCACCTCCGACGGTGCCACCCCGATCCTCGACGCCGCCGAGGCCGCCGGAGTCCTGATGCCCTCGGGCTGCCGGATGGGCATCTGCTACGGCTGCGTGCTGCCCCTGCGCGAGGGAGCGGTCCGGGATTTGCGCGACGGGGCGCTCACCACCGCCGTCCCCGGCGACGGCGTCCTCATCCAGACCTGTGTGTCGGCTGCGGCCGGCGCCTGCGACATCGACCACTGAGGAGTTGGCGGACGTGACCGCGATCCAGAACCAGCCACAGAGCCCGATCGCCCACCTGACCCCTGCCGACGTCGAGCAACTGGGTCGGGAACTCGACGCCATCCGGGAGCAGGTCATCGCGGACCGGGGCGAGCGCGACGCCGCGTACATCCGCAAGGTGGTCGTCACCCAGCGCCGGTTGGAGCTGGGCAGCCGGGCGGTGCTGCTCTTCTCGCTCTTCCCGCCCGCCTGGGTGGTGGGCACCGCGGGCCTGGCCGTGGCCAAGATCCTGGAGAACATGGAGATCGGTCACAACGTCATGCACGGCCAGTGGGACTGGATGCGGGACCCGAAGCTGCACTCCACCACCTGGGAGTGGGACAACGTCTCCCCGGCCGCCCAGTGGAAGCACTCGCACAACGAGCTGCACCACACGTACACCAACGTGATCGGCAAGGACAACGACCTCGGGTACGGCATCATGCGCGTCGACGAGGACCAGCGGTGGCACCCCATGCACCTCGGACAGCCGCTGTGGAACTTCCTCAACGCCTGCTTCTTCGAGTACGGCATCGCCGCGTACGACCTGGAGTTGGGCCGCAACCTCCGCAAGGGCCGCCACCGTGACCCGAAGTTCCGGGCCCGGGTCCGGGCGGTCGGTCGGAAGATCCGTCGACAGGTCCTCAAGGACTACGTGCTGCACCCGCTGCTGTCCGGGCCGTCGTTCCTGTCCACCATGGCCGCCACCTTCACCGCGAACCTGATCCGCAACCTGTGGACCCACTCGGTGATCATGTGCGGGCACTTCCCGTCGGGGGTGCAGACCTTCACCCGACGGTCGATCACCGGGGAGACCCGTGGCGAGTGGTACCTGCGGCAGATGCTCGGGTCGGCCAACATCAGCGGCAGCCGGGCGATGCACATCATGACCGGGAACCTGTCGTTCCAGATCGAGCACCACCTCTTCCCCGACCTGCCCAGCAACAGGTACCAGGAGATCGCCCCGCAGGTACGGGCACTGTTCGACAGGTACGGCCTGACCTACACCACCGGGAACCTGCCCAAGCAGGTCGGCTCCGCCTGGTGGAAGATCATCCGGCTCTCCCTGCCCAACCGGTCCACCCCGGCCGTCGAGCAGACCCCGGTCCCGACCCCGGCGGTCGAGCAGACCCCGGCTCCGACAGCGACCGCGGTCCTCACCCCCGGCTGAGCAGCCACCCGTCCGGTCCGTCGCGCGGTGGTCCGGCAGCCCCGCCGGTACGCCTCAGCGGCGGGCCGTCGACTGTCGGCCCCGCACGAAGGCCAGGACGATCAGCACGACGAACGCGACAGCCCCGATGATGATCAACCAGCGGGCTGCTTCGAGGAGCAGCCCGAGGAGCACCAGCGCCACCGCGACGACGCCGATGACAAGCAGCATTGCCCGCATGTTCCCCTCCTGGCATCCAGCGCCGTCACGTCACCCGTGACCGCCCCACCCCCATTCCCCACTTCCCCACCCCTATGCCCACCGTCAGGTCCGGGCGAGGTAGACGGTGTTCGCCGACTCGCCGCCGGTGAGCGGGTTGGGGAACCGGACGACGTGGGCCTGCCAGGTCGCGAAGACCTCGGCCAGGGCCTCGCCGAACCGGGCGTCGGGCGGGTCGTCGGACCACATCGCGAACACCCCGTCGGGGTGCAGGTGCCGGGCCAGCCTCCGCAGCCCGGCCGGGGTGTAGCAGGAGGCGTGTTCGGGGGAGAGCACGTGGCGGGGGGAGTGGTCGATGTCCAGCAGGACGGCGTGGAAGAGCCGACCCGGTGCCGTCGGGTCGAAGCCGGTCTCGCTCGCGGCGGCGGCGAAGAAGTCCGTCTCGACGAACCGGGTACGGGGGTCGTCGGCCATCCCGGCGCAGAAGGGGAACAGTCCCTGCCGGTGCCATTCGACGACGTCCTCGATCGCCTCCACCACCAGCATCGCGCGTACCCGGGGGTCGGCCAGCACCGTCGAGGCGGTGAAGCCCAGGCCGAGGCCGCCGACGACCACGTCGAGGTCCGCTCCGGCCAGCGCTCCCAGCCCCAACCGGGCCAACTCGATCTCGGCGACCGGGAAGAGGCTGGACATCAGGAACTCGTCGTCGAGCTTGACCTCGTAGACCTCGGTGTCGAGCGCCGGGTCCCACCGGCGTCTCAGGCTGATCTCCCCGAGCGGGGTCTTCCGCCAGGCCAACTCCTGGAACCGTCCACCCACGTCGTCTCCGCCCCTCTGCGCTGTGACCGGTGCGGGCGGGACCCTACCGGCAGTCGGGTCGGCGCAGGCCCTGACGCGCCGCCCGGGAGCACCGCCCGCCGGGCGGTGGTGGGGGTGTGGACACGGAGGGTCCCCGCGCCGTCGACGCAGCGCTTATCCTGTGCGCCGACCGACACGCCGGAAGGGATCCGATGCCGTCGCGGCAGGACCAGCTCCACTCCTACCAGTTCACCGTCCAGCGGGCGGTCGCCGCCCTGGTCATGCGCGACACCGACCCCGCGCAGTCCCCCTTCCGGCGACTCGCGGGGGCCGCGCTGGCCGGGGTCCTGGTCGCCGCGATCGGGTTGGGCGGGTTCGCCCTGTACGGCCTGTTCGCCGGGGGCGGTACGAAGTGGCGGGACCCGGCCGTGGTGATCGTGGAGAAGGAGTCCGGTGCCCGGTTCGTCTACCGGGACGGCAGGCTGCACCCGGTGTCGAACTACCCCTCCGCCCTGCTGATCATCGACACGGAGCAGCCTCGGACCGTACTGGTGTCCCGGCGCTCCATCGAGGGGGTGCCCCGGGGGGTGCCGTTGGGCATCGCCGACGCCCCCGACTCGCTGCCCGCCCCCGGTCGGCTCGCCACCACCGCCTGGACGGTCTGCTCGGTCGCCGGTGACGACGAGGCGGCCACCCCGAGGTCGGCGGTGCTGATCGGGACGGACCCCGGCGGCGGCCGGGCGGCCGGCGACGACGCCGTGCTCCTGGGCCACCCCGACGGCAGCCTCCACCTGCTCTGGCGGGACCGGCGGCACCTGCTCCGGGACACCGACATGGTCCTGGCCGCACTGGCCACCACCCGGGCACGGGCCGTACCCGTCGCTCCGGCGCTGCTCAACACCATCCCGGCCGGGGCGGACCTGGCGCCGCTCACCCTGCCCGGGCTCGGTGAGCCGTCCGAGCGGGTCGCCGACGCCCTGATCGGGGACGTCTACCTGGTCCGCAACTCCGGAGGCGGCGTCCAGTACGCGGTGGTCGACCGGGACGGGCTGGCCGGGATAACCGAGCTGCAGGCCGGTCTGCTGCTGGCCCGGACCGGGCAGGGTGAACCGGAGGCGGTCACCCTGGGCCGGTTCGCGCTGTTGCCGAAGCTGCCCGACCTGACCCCCACCGGCCCGTCCGCCCCGCCGCCCGCCCCGCCCCGCCTGGCCACCCTCGACCACGGCGGGCTGTGTCTGCGCATCGGCGACGACACCGGGATACGCGACGTCCGCCTCGACGCCACCCTCCCGCAGCTCGACGCCGTGCCGAACCCCACCGGCCACCGGGTCCAGGCCGACCACGTCCTGGTCGCCCCGGGACGGGGTGCCGTGGTGGAGGCGGTGGCGGCCCCCGGTGCCGTCGGCGGGACGCTCTGCGTCGTCACCGACCTGGGACGTCGGTACGCGGTGGCCGGCCCCGAGGTGCTCGGGATGCTCGGCTACCGCGACGTGCGGCCGGTCCGGCTCCCCGCCGCGTTGGTGAGTCTGGTGCCGCCGGGCAGCCCTCTCGATCCGACGGCGGCCCGCGCGGTCAGTCGGCCGGGCGAGGCGGGACGGTGAAGGACCGCGCTGTCACCCGGCCGGGCGACGCAGGGCGGTGACGGCGAAGTCGGCGTCCGCCCGCCAGGGGCGCAGGTCCCACGTGGCGAAGCGGTGGTCCCGGCGCAGCCCGGCAGCGTCGGTGTCGGCGTCGAAGTCGTCCAGAAGGTAGCCCCGGCCGGTACCGAACCCGACCACCAGTAGACCGTCGGGGCGCAGGTGCCTGGCGATCCGTTCCAGCACCGCCCGTTCGGTTCCGGGGGCGACGAAGGTCATCACGTTCCCGGCGACCACTGCGGCGTCGAAGGGCTCCGGCTCACCGGCTGCGGGCAGGTCGAGTTCGGCCAGGTCGGCGACGAGCCACCGAGGGCCGGGGTGGTCGGCGCGGGCGGCCTCGACGAGTACCGGGTCGGCGTCCACCCCGACCACCGTGTGCCCCCGGGCGGCCAGGTCGGCCCCCACCCGGCCGGTGCCGCATCCGGCGTCCAGGATCCGGGCGCCCGGTGCGACCATGGCGTCCACCAGCCGGGCCTCCCCGGTCAGGTCCGCGCCCTCGGCGGCCAGCTGACGGAACCGGTCGACGTACCACTGCGAGTGCTCCGGACCGGTGTCGGTGGCCCAGCGAGTCGGGTTGCCCATGCCGTCACGGTAGCCGTCCGGGACCCCGTCCGGCCCGGGCACCCGACCGCACAGCTGGTCCGGCACCTGATTCTCCGGTCAGATGCCGGTCTTGCCGTTGATCCAGAGGCGGTAGGCGCCGGTGTTGGTGAAGACCGAGGGGTAGTTCCCGCTGCAGTTGGAGACGCCCCAGCTCACGATGCCGATGACCCGGCCGTTGCGGGCCAGCGGGCCACCACTGTCCCCCTGGCAGGCGGAGAGTTTCGCGGTCCGGTCGAAGGTGCACAGGTGGTTGGTCAGGTTGACGTTCTGGCCCGGCCAGCGGAGCTGGCACTCGGCGATGAGAAGCACGCTGACGGTGGCGTGCTGGAGGTTGTTCGGGTTGACACCGCCGCCGACGCTTCCCCAGCCGCTCAGGGCCGCGCTGCCCGGGAGGAGTTCCGGCAGGTCGGGCAGGGCGATCGGCTGCACCAGGGGGGTGTAGACGATCGGGGTGCTCACCCTGACCAGCCCGATGTCGTTGGGCAGGCCGGCGGCGTTGCCGTTGTAGTTCTCGTGGCTGATCAGTTGCTGCACCGGATAGGTGGTGCCCACCGGGCTCAGGGTGTTCGATCCGGCCACCACCCGCAGTTGGTGGGCCGAGTTGCCCGTCAGACAGTGTGCTGCGGTCAGTACCCACTGTTGACTGATGATCGACCCGCCGCAGATATGGAACCACCCCTGGGAGGTCTGCTTCTGCAACGAGACCTGGTACGGGTAGGCACCCGCAGGGGCGTCCGTCCCGCCCACCACCTGGGTGACCGGCGGCGGTGCCGGCTGCGCCGAGGCCCCATCCGCCACCGGCTCCGCCGAGGCCGGACCTGCGCCCGCGACCAGCCCGGCCGTCGCCAGCATCCCCGCCATCGCCGCAGCCGCAGCTGTCCGTCCCCACCGGCTCATACCCACTCCTCGGTACGCCACAGCGCCCCCTGGACGGGGCACGACGTCCACGAGTCTGTCGATGTGCACGCTGCGTATCAAGACGTTGACAGTATGTGGTTTCCGTGCGAGCTCGGGGTTGCCCCGTTGGGTCCGGGATGGACCGGTCGTCTGCGTCGACGTCGGGGCCGGGCGGTGGGGTACTAGGCTCCCCGTCGTGGCAGGTCTGTTGAGGAACGTGGCGGCGAGGATCAGTCGGGTGGCCCGGGAGGCGACCCTGCCCCGGCAGCGGGGTGGACCCACCCCGGCCCAGGTGGCCCGCGGCCGCCAGGTGACGGCGCTGCAAGGGCGGGAGCTGACCTACGCCCCGGAGCCGGACGGCCAGGCCGACCCGGGTGAGGTGGTGTGGACCTGGGTGCCGTACGAGGACGACCCCAAGCAGGGCAAGGACCGCCCCGTCCTGGTGGTGGGGCGACACAGCCGTACCCTCTTCGGCCTGATGCTCTCCAGTCAGGGCGACCGGGACGGGCAGCGGCACTGGCTGGCCCTGGGGCCGGGGGAGTGGGACCGGGACAACCGGCCCAGCTGGGTCCGCCTGGACCGGGTCCTGACGATGCGGGAGGACGGCATCCGGCGGGAGGGGGCGGTGCTGGACCGGGCCCGTTTCGACAGGGTGGCAGCCGCCCTGCGGGCCGGGTACGGCTGGCGCTGACCCCTGTCCACCGGGCGGCGCACCCTCGGCCCGGTCACCACGTCCTCGGCCCGGTCACCACGTCCTCGGTCCGTGACCGGCGGGGCCGGTCGGGTCGTCGGGACCCGGCGGCCCTGGGAACTGAGTAGTTCGGGGTCTCAGTAGTCGGCGACGAGCTGCCGGGCGGATCGGGTGCTGGTCAGGCCCTTGGCCCGGTACATCTCCGCGTCGGCCTGGCAGAGCGCCTCGGCGAGCTGTTTGGGGCAGGTGACCGGTGCCAGTCCGACCGAGGCGGTGACCCGGAGGGTGAGGGTGCCGAGCTGGATCGGCGCGGCCATCATCTCGCTGAGCCGCCGCGCCGAGTGGTCGATCCACCGGCGGTCCAGGGTGGGGCTGGCGAGCAGCCCGGCGAACTCGTCGCCGCCGAGTCGGGCGACGAGGTTCTCGCCGGCGAAGGCGGCGAGCCGTTGGGCGACGCTGATCAGCACGTGGTCGCCGACGGCGTGCCCGTAGCTGTCGTTGATCTGTTTGAAGTCGTCGAGGTCGAGGACGACGGCGACCAGGGGTTTGCCCTCGGCGTCGGTGAGCAGGGTGGCGGCCAGCCGGTAGAACGCCCGCCGGTTGGGTAGCCCGGTGAGCGGGTCGTGGCTGGCGGCGTGTCTCTCGGCGGTCAACTCGGCCTGCAAGTGCGCGATCTCCGCCTCGGCGCGTAGGGCCCGGCGGTGTAGTTGCCAGGCCGAGACGAGCGCCCCGACGGCGGAGATGCCGGACGCGACGGTCAATGGATCCGGCACGTGCCCCTCCCATCACCGCAGCTCGGTCCGGCCGCGGCAGGGCAGACGAGGCGCCTCCGCCGGGCCATTGTTTTCCCTGGTCAGAACTCGTGGTGCAGTAACTCAAAGTGAACGGATGTTCACACCCGCTCCTGCGATATCATGCTCGCTGTCCATTGCAGATGCAATAGCAGATGCACGTGCATTTTGAGTTCAGTCGCCACCGCACCGCTCGCCGACTCCGCTCCTCCCCGGTACCGGCGGCCGGTTGAGAGAAAGACGCCCCATGCAGCAACCACAGAACGGCGTTCCCACCAGCCAGCTCCCACCACTGAGGTGGCAGAAGAGCCGGCGCAGCAACCCGAGTGGTAACTGTGTCGAAATCGCGGAACTGCCGGGTGGAGCCGGCATCGCTGTGCGTAACTCCCGGCATCCGGAGGGGCCGGCCCTGATCTACACAGTGGACGAGATCACCGCATTCGTGCTCGGTGCCCGGGACGGCGACTTCGACCACCTGATCACCTGAGGTGGTCGACCGCTCACCCATGGTCCCGTAGGCGGGACTTGATTGATCGGCCCCGGGGAGTTCTCCTCACCGTCGGTCCATGGCATGCTTACTCGTCGGCCGGGCCGGGGTCCGGTCGACGAGTAGCAGGTGGAGGGGCGGCACGTGACGATGGTTCCAGCCGAGGGCGGTCCCGCGACCGGCCCGACCGTGCTGCGGATGCTGCTCGGGGCGCAGCTGCGTCGGCTGCGCGAAAGCTGCGGGGTGACTCGTGAAGGAGCCGGTTGGGAGATCCGTGCCTCCGAGTCCAAGATCAGCCGGATGGAGCTCGGACGGGTCGGATTCAAGGAACGCGACGTGGCAGATCTGCTCACCCTCTACGGCGTCACCGACGTCAAGGAACGTGACACTCTGCTGAAGCTGGCCCGGGACGCCAACAACCCGGGCTGGTGGCACCGGTTCGGCGACGTCCTGCCCACGTGGTTCCAGTCCTACCTGGGCCTGGAGGCGGCGGCCGCCCTGATCCGCAGCTACGAGGTCCAGTTCGTACCCGGGCTGCTCCAGACCCGTGACTACGCCCGGGCGGTGGTGCAGCTCGGCCACCGACGGGCCCGACCGGACGAGCTGGACCGCCGGGTCGACCTGCGGATACACCGCCAGGAACTGCTCCGCCGGCCCGGCCCGCCCCACCTGTGGGCGGTGGTCGACGAGGCGGCGCTCCGGCGCCCCATCGGTGGGGCCGAGGTGATGCGGGGCCAGCTCACCGCGCTGATCGAGGCCACCCGCACCCCACACATCCGGGTACAGGTCATTCCCTTCGACGCCGGAGGGCACGCCGCCGCCGGTGGGGCCTTCACCATCCTGCGCTTCGGCGACCAGGACCTGCCCGACATCGTCTACATCGAACAGCTGACCAGCGCCATCTACCTCGACAAGCGGGAGGACCTCGACTTCTACGCGGTGGCCATGGAACGGCTCTGCGTCGAGGCCGAGCCGCCGGAGCGTACCCCGGAGATCCTCACCCGGATCATCGACGAGCTGTACAGCTGAGCGTCCGCACCGCCTCGGCGTGCCCGGGTGGTTATGAGCAAGCTGTGACTGGTGGGTGCCGAACCCGACAGGCAGACTGGGTCCATCATGTCGCCGTTCACCCCCGCCCTGCGACTGCACGGCCGCTACATCCTCCGGGAACGTATCGGTCTCGGTGGGATGTCCGAGGTCTGGCGAGCCGAGGACGAGGTGCTGGGCCGACCCGTCGCGGTCAAGGCCCTCGTCGCCCGGTTCGCCGCCGACCCGCACCTGAGAGCCACCATCCAGCGGGAGGCCCGCGCCGCCGCCCGGCTCACCCACCCTTACGTGACCCACGTGTACGACTACGGCGAGGCGACCCTCACCGACGGGGTCGTGGTGCCGTACCTGGTCATGGAGCTGGTCGCCGGGGAGAACCTCGCCCACCGGCTCACCTCGGGGCCCCTGCCCTGGCCGGAGGCGGCCCGGACGGTCGGTGAGGTGGCCGCCGCCCTGGCCGCGGCACACCGGATCGGGGTGGTGCACCGCGACGTCAAACCCGGCAACGTCATGCTCACCGAGACCGGGGCGAAGGTGCTCGACTTCGGCATCGCCGCCCTCGCCGGACCACACCCGTCGACCGGGCGCGCCGGTGACACCCTCCTGATCGGCACCCCCGCCTACACCGCGCCGGAGCGCCTCGCACCCGGCCCGGCAGACCCGGCCAGCGACGTGTACGCCCTCGGCGCGCTGCTCTACCGCGCGGTGACCGGCCGTACGCCGCTGCGGGTGCGGACCTTCGCCGAGGCGGTCGAGGCGTACGAGCGGGGGGACCCGGTGCCCCCACCGGACGTGCCCGGTCTCCCCACCGACCTGGTGGCGCTCACCCTGGCCTGCCTGGCCACCGACCCGACCCGGCGGCCCACCGCCGCCCGGGTGGCCGAACGCCTCGGGGCCGGCCGACCGGCCGACCCGCAGGTCGGCGCCACCGTCGCGATACCGACCGCGCTGCTGCCGGCGGTGGCGGCACAGGCCCAGCCGCCGACGCTCGTCGACCGGGACACCCCACCGGTGGGCGCCCGGGCCGACCGGCGGCTGGTCGGCGCGCGACCGGCGGGACATCCCGGGGGGACCCGGCGGGGCCGACGGGGCAGGGGTGTGGTGGGCGGGCTGGTCCTCGGGGTCCTGGTGCTGCTCGCCGGGGTGATGGGAGTCCTCGCCTCCGGCGGCGACCCCCGGCAGCTCCCGGCGGAGGCGACTGCTCCGGTCGACGCCTCGGCCGCCGTCCCACCGGTGACCACCGCCCCGCCGCCGACGCCCACCCCGACCGGCTCCCGGTCCCCGACCCGGTCGCCCCCACCGGCCCCGGCCCCGACGACCACCGCACCCGACCTTCCGGCCACCGCCCGCGCGGTGGTCACCGAGTTCCTGGCCGTCCTGTTCCGGGCGCAGCTCGCCGGTGACATCGACGGGCGGGCCGCCGAGGAGTTGCGGGACCGTCTGACCAAACTGGTCGCCAGCAAGCCCAAGGACGTCGACGCACGCGTCGAGGACCTGACCGAGCGGATCGGACGGGAGATGGACCGGGACCGCCTCGCCGAGGAGACCGGCGAGCGCCTCAGCGACCTGGTGACCGCCTACGGAGAACTGCGTGGGGGAGGCGACGACGACGATGACGACGATGACGACGACTGATCGACAGCACCGGACCGGAGCCCGGTCGCCAGGCGACGACGTCGAGTGTGTGGACCCCACCCCGGATCCGGCCGGGCGAGGGTGCCCCCGCCATGCCGGCTCTCAGGAAACGTCAATACGGTAGGCGCATGATCAGTGGTTGGCAGTTGCTGGCGGCCGACGGCGGGAGTGGGCCGCCGTCCGGCGGTATCACCGGGTACGTCGTCGGCCTGATGGAGAAGCTCGGCGGCCCCGGGGCCGGCCTCGCGGTGGCGTTGGAGAACCTCTTCCCACCGATCCCGAGCGAGATCATCCTGCCGTTGGCCGGTTTCACCGCGAGCCAGGGCCGGATGAGCCTGTTCGGGGCGATCGCCTGGACGACCCTGGGAGCGGTCGTCGGTGCGCTCGCGCTGTACTACATCGGTGCCGCGCTCGGGCGGGACCGGATGCGGGCGATCGCCGAGAAGATGCCGTTGATCAAGCTCTCCGACGTGGACCGCACCGAGGCGTGGTTCATCAAGCACGGCAAGAAGGCCGTCTTCTTCGGCCGGATGATCCCCATCTTCCGGAGCCTGATCTCGATCCCGGCCGGCGTGGAGCGGATGCCGATCGGCACCTTCCTGCTCTACACCACCGCCGGCAGCCTGATCTGGAACACCATCTTCGTCCTCGCCGGCTACTTCCTCGGCGAGAACTGGCACCTGGTGGAGACGTACGCCGGGTTCTTCCAGAAGGCGGTCATCGTGGTCTGCGGGGCCGCTGCCGTCTGGTTCGTGGTGAGTCGGATCCGTCGGTCCCGGCGGGGCGACGACGACCCTGCGGTCGACGCCGGGGTGGAGTCCGCCGCCGACGGCGGCTTCTTCGGCGACCTCGCCCCCGGTTCCGGGTCGGTGCCGCACCCGGAGGGCGGATCCCCGGCGGGTACGCCTCCCACCGGGACCGTCTACCGCAGCAACTGGGCGGCCTCCGGGGACGATCCGCCGAACGCCTGGCCCGGCCGCTGACCCCGACGGCGCCGGTCGACCCCGACGGGGCCGACCGGCGCCGTCGTCGTCGGTGTGGGTGGCGGTGCGGGTGTGGGCTGATCGTCCGGTTCGATGCCGGTCGGGGCTGCCCTGATGAGTCGATTGTCCGGTTCTGCGGTGTGGTCGGGGGCACTCGGGGGGTGGAATGGCGGCGGGGGTGGAGTCGTTACACCCTCCGTACGACCGAGTGGCACCGGCCGGTGGTGAGCAGCCTGCGGGTCGGGCCGGTGGACCCGGGAATGACTGTGGGTCGGCGGTCGTTGGACATGGACCCGGCGAGGTGAGCGTGGCTCCCCGCCCGGGTTTCCTCTTTTGATCTTTTCCCCTTTTTTCGTTGGGCGCCTGACGGTGTCCGCATCTGCCCTGTGGGTGGGTGTCGTTCCCCCGGATGGAGCTGTCGATGATGAACTCGGTGCTGCGCAAGAGTGTTCTGGGTGTTGCTGGTCTGGCGTTCGCGGGTGGTCTGGCGGCGGGTCCGTTGAATCATCAGGAGCCGGTTGCGGTCGGTGGTGTGGATGCGGTGGCGGTGGCGCAGGCCCGGTCGGTGGATGAGGGTCGGTTGTTGCCGCATGGTGAGCCGTCGGGTCAGTCGCGGATCGATCTGGGCGGTGAGCAGGTGGAGAACACGCGGGCGATCATCGCGGCGACGAAGAAGGCCGGGATGGACGAGCGTGCGGCGGTGGTGGCGATCGCCACGGCGTTGCAGGAGTCGAAGTTGGAGAATCTGGGTCATCTGGGTGACCGTAACGATCATGATTCGCAGGGTCTGTTCCAGCAGCGTCCGTCGAGTGGTTGGGGGACGGTGGAGCAGATCACGGATCCGGAGTATTCGACGACGGCGTTCCTGAGGGGTCTGGCGCAGGTCGACGGTTGGGAGGAGATGTCGTTGACGCGGGCTGCGCAGACGGTGCAGGTGTCGGCGTTCCCGGATCATTACGCGCAGTGGGAGAAGCTGGCTGCTGATCTGGTGGCCGAGCACTGGAACGAGAGCTGACCCGGATCGTGTTCTGTCGCCGGCCGGTGTCCTTCGGGACACCGGCCGGCGACGTCTGCGGTGCAGAATCATCCGGTGACCCAGACGTGGACGGATCAGACGGGGATCGTCGTCCTCCCCGGTGGAGCGTCGGTACGCGGTCGGCGGGCGGGCGACCCGGCCAGCCTCGCCGACTTCGCCCTGCTCCTCGTGCCGGGGCCGGTGCCGGACTGGCCGCATCGGCGGATCCGGTGGCCCGACTTCTGGGTGCCCACCGACCGGGCCGACGCGCTCGACGCCCTCCGGGAAGGACTCCGACGTGCCGTCGCGGGGGAGCGGGTCGAGGTCTGTTGCCGGGGCGGCATCGGCCGGACCGGCACCGCCCTGGCCGCCCTCGCCGTCCTCGACGGGCTGCCCGACCGGCAGGCGGTCGACTGGGTCCGGACCCACTACCACCCGAAGGCGGTGGAGACTCCCTGGCAGCGGCGGTGGTTACGCCGGCTGACCTGAACCCGGGGCGTCCCGGAAACGGCGCGGCGGGCGGCCCCCGTCCGGGTGCCGCCCGCCGCCGTCCCCGCCCGGGACGTCAGTGGACCGGTCAGTTCAAGCCGCAGGGAGCAAGTTCCAGCGGCGGGGTGGGACGGTCCCCGGTCACCCGACCGATGTTCGTGGCGATGCGGTTGATGACGGCGATCCGCCGGTCCTCCAGGGGCCCGAGGATGGCGTTCTGGATGAAGGCGGGTCCGCCCTGGGGGTTGGCCGCGAGTTCGGCGAGGCGGTTGTCGGCCTCGTTGATCTGCTGCCGAAGGTTGGCGAACTCGGCGTCCACACCCGCCCGGGCGGCGGCGGGGACGTTCGGGAACCGGCCCTCGACGTCCGGGCAGTTCACCGTCCGCGCCCCGGTCTGACCGCCGTTGCCGTTGCCGTTCCCGGCACCGGCGTTCCCGTTGCCGCCGTTGCCGTTACCACCGGCGTTCCCGTTCCCGTTCCCGTTGCCGCCGTTGCCGTTCCCGCCGTTGCCGGCGTCGTCCCCGGGGGCGGCGGTGTCGTCGTCAGCGGGGGCGTCCGCGCCGACGCCGCACCGGGCGAGCCGGTCGAGGCCTTCCGGAGCGGCGGCGCCGACCCGGTCGAAACTGATCCGGATACGGTCCAGAGCGGCGATCCGCTTGCTCTCCAGGGGCCCGAGGATGGCGAGCTGGACGAAGTTCGGTCCGCCCTGGGGGTTGACAGCGAGTTCGGCGAGACGGGCGTCGGCCTCGTCGATCTGCTTGGCGAGGGCGGCCAGTTCCCGGTCGACGTCGGCCCGTGCGGCAGCGGGTACCGCCGGGAGTCGACCGGCGACGTCCGGGCAGTTCACGGTCTGCGCCCCGGCGGTGGTGCTCCGGCCGGCGTCGTCGTCGGCGGAGGCCAGCGACAGTCCCGCACCGATCAGCAACGCCGCACAGGCACCGACACCGGCGATCTTCAGGACCCCGTTCCGCTTCGTACGACTGGCCATGTACCTCTCCTTCGATCGAATCCTCGGGAAACGCCGGGTCCGACGGGCGGACGTCGACGAGAAATGCGTCGCAGTGTGTCTGGTGAAAGGAGTGGAGCCGCCATCGGATATGGCGGACACGAATACGGCAGATGTCGACACGGCCCCTGTCGACCTGCTGTTCCGAATGTCTTCGAGTACGCTTCGACGGGAATCGACACCCGGTTCTTCGTCCTTTCGCCGATCAATACGGGAACCGGCGTGGGAGCGGTTCAACGGTGCCCGAGAATTTTTTTCCGGACCGTCCGGCCGGGCGGCCGGAGAGCGGCGGCGAGGGGTGTACGGGGCACACTCCGGGTCCCCGGTGGACGTGCCGTGGCCGCTAGGGTCACCTCCCATGAAGGTCCGGCTTCCCCTCGCCATGCTGGCCGCCGTCCTGCTGCCCGCCGCCGGTCCCGTGCTCGCCGTACCTGCGGGTGCGGCGGTGGCAGACGACGCACCGTCGGCCGGCCCCGCCGCCGGTCCGGTGCTGCCCTGCCCCCGGGCGGTGGCGCCGAAGGTCACCCGGTCGCCCCGGCCGACCCCACCGCCGGTGGTGCCGCAGCACCGGACGGTGGGCGGAGCGGCGCTGGCCACCGCCGGTCTGGTGGCACCGCCCGGTGCGCCGTCGCCACCGGCGGTGACCGCGACGTCGTGGGTGGTGGCCGACCTGGACAGTGGGGCGGTCCTCGGCGGGTGCGGGCCCCACGAGTCCGCCACCCCGGCGAGCGTCCAGAAGCTCCTGTTGGCGGCCACCATGCTGCCGAGACTGGATCCCGACCAGGTAGTCACCGCCACCGAGGCCGACCTCGACATCGCCGCCGGGTCCTCGGCGGTGGGCCTGGTGGTGGGGGGTCGTTACCGGGTGGAGACGGTCTGGCTCGGCCTGCTGTTCAACTCCGGCAACGAGGCGGCGAACCTGCTGGCCCGCCTCGGTGGCGGGGCGGACGGGGCAGCCGGTGGGGTACGGGCGATGAACGAGGAGGCCCTCCGGCTGGGGGCGTTGCAGACGCATGCGGTGACCCCGTCGGGGCTGGACGGCCCCGGGCAGTTCACCAGCGCGTACGACCTGGCTCTGATCGCCCGGGCCTGCTTCGCCCAGCCCACCTTCGCCCGGTACGCGCGAGCCGAGCAGGCCCGGATTCCGGCCCAGCCCGCCCTGAAGGTCAGAGGATTCCAGATCCAGAACGACAACCAGCTCATCTACCGGTACCCGGGTGCGCTGGGCGGGAAGACCGGCTTCACCGACTACGCCCGGCACACCTACGTCGGGGCGGCCGAGCGTGGGGGTCGGCGGCTCGTGGTCAGCCTCCTCGGGGCCGAGCCCCGGCCGATGCGGGGTTGGGAACAGGGGGCCGCCCTGCTCGACTGGGGTTTCGCACTGCCCCGTACCGCCGCCGTCGGTCGGCTGGTCGAGCCGGGGGAGTTGACTGCCACCCCGCCCGTCGCCGTCGCCGACCCGAGTCCGTCACCGGTGGACACCGGTGCCGGGGCCGACGCGGTGGTCGGGCCGGCCATGGCCCGCCCGGCCCGGGACCAGACGCCGGCCGGTGTCGCCCCGGTGACCCTGGTGGTCCTGCTCGGCGGGGTCACGATCCTGACGGCGACCGGGGGCCTGCTGCTGGTACGACGTCGTCTCCACCGTCGCCGATCGGGTTGAGGTACGGCGGAGGGCGGGTCGGTTCCGCCACCGACCCGCCCTCCGCCGTGCGGGTCACAGGTCCGCCGACTGCTCCCCGCTCGGGTCCTCACCGGCGGCGCGCGCCCGGTCGGCTTCGACGTCCGCCCGGCCGACCGGTACGCCGTCGTCGACCGCCGGTGCCGTCAGGTCGGGATCGGCCATGTCTGCGGGAAGCTGTCCGGCGGCGGCCAGCCCCACCGGCACGTACCTGGGGTCGCTCATGGTCTCCTCCTCATCGACGTCTGCCGGTTTCCGATACCCGTCCGACCGGACCGCCACACCTGCCCGGCTGCGGCGGCATCCCACGACCGGCCGTCGGGACACCGGGAACCCGGCTAGCGTGAGCGGGTGAGCACCGTGGCCACCCGGGGCGTCCGTGCCGGTTCGTGGTCGGCCCTGTCAGTGCTGGCGGCGACAGTCGTCCTCCTCCCCGCCGCCTGCCACCGGCCGCCGTCCCCGGCCCCGTCGCCGCCCGCCCCGCAGGCCCCGGCCGACGTGGTCGTCCTCGGCGACGTCGACCCGACGATCCGCACCGACATCCGGTACGCGACCGAGCGCAACTTCGTCGGTCGCCCGTTGGAGGGTTACCGGGAACCGTTGTGCCTGCTCACCCGGGCGGCTGCCGACGCACTCCGTCGGGTGCAGGCCGCCGCGCTCACCCACGGTCACACAGTGAAGGTGTACGACTGTTACCGCCCCGGCAGCGCCGCCGACGACATCCTCCGGTGGGCTCGGGACCCGGGCGAAACACCGACCGGTCGGACGTACCACCCCCGGTTGTCGAAGTCGGACCTCTTCGCCCAGGGCTACCTGGCCGCCCCGACCGCCCACAGCCGAGGCAGCACGGTGGACCTGACCCTGGTCCGCCTCCCCACGTCCTCCCCGCCGCCTGTGTCCCCCGCCCCGGCAGCGCCGTCCGCGTCGGGCCGGGGGTCGGGTGCCGGCGCGGGGGCGTGTACCGCGCCCCGTGCTCAGCGGTCGGCCGACGACAGCGTCGACATGGGAACCGGCTTCGACTGTTTCGACCCGCTGTCGGCCACCGACGCGGCGGCGATCCCCGCGGTGGCGCGGGAGAACCGGGCACTGCTGCTGCGGCTGATGACCGAGGGCGGGTTCGTCAACTATCCCCGGGAGTGGTGGCACTACCGCCTCTCCGACGAGCCCTACCCGGACACCTACTTCGACTTCCCGGTCAGCCGGGCGGCGGTCCGCTGATAACACCGTTGCGGGGGTGTGCGGCCCCACCTACTGTTGATCAGCACCGTCCGTTCGAGCGCCTGGGGGAGGCCGCCGTGTCGCAGTGCATCCGCACCGACGAGCGGCCCGTCCTGTCCGGCGCCGGTCCACGGGACGCCCGTCGAGGGCGACAACCGGGCGGACCGACCTACCGACCGGGATCCCCCCGACGCACCGGGGAACCCGACCCGTACGCGGGGTGCCGGGGCGCATAGCGCCCACCCGTCACCGTCGACCGCCCCGATCCGCGAGGACCGGGTGGGCGGTCTCACCTCCCGGCACGACCGGGATCCGTTCGTCACCAGCCGCCGGTGTCCGAGGCGGCACCATCCGAGGAGGAGATCATGAGTTTCACCGAGCTGCCGGGGACCCGGGCTCCCGTACGGGTCTGGACCGACCCGTACGGCATCGAGCCGCAGGCCGCCCGGCAGCTGCGCAACATCGGCGCGCTGCCCTGGGTGCAGGGGGTCGCGGTGATGCCGGACGTGCACTTCGGCAAGGGGGCCACCGTCGGGTCGGTGATCGCGATGCGGCAGGCGGTGTCCCCGGCGGCCGTCGGCGTGGACATCGGCTGCGGCATGTCCGCCGTCCGGACCTCGCTGACCGCGGTCGACCTGCCCGACGACCTCGGCCCGCTGCGGCGTGCCATCGAGTCGGCGATCCCGGTCGGGTTCTCCATGCACGCCGACGCCGTCGACCCGCGCCGGGTCCGGGGCCTGGAGCAGGGCGGTTGGGGTGACTTCTGGCAGCGGTTCGGCACCCTCGACCGCCGGGTGGCGCAGCTGGAGACCCGGGCCCGTCGCCAGCTGGGCACGCTGGGTGGGGGGAACCACTTCATCGAGGTCTGCCTGGAGTCGGGGGGCGCCGACGACGGTCGGGTCTGGCTGATGCTGCACTCCGGGTCGCGCAACATCGGCAAGGAGCTGGCCGAGCGGCACATGGCGGTGGCCCGGGGGCTGCCGCACAACGCCGACCTGCCCGACCGGGACCTGGCGGTCTTCCTCACCGGCACCCCGGAGATGGACGCCTACCGGCGGGACCTGTGGTGGGCGCAGGAGTACGCCCGGCGCAACCGGGCGGTGATGCTGGCGCTGCTGGGCAACGTGGTGCGGGAACACTTCCCGCAGGTCGGGTTCGACGAGCCGATCTCCGCGCACCACAACTACGTCGCCGAGGAGACCTTCGGTGGCGAGGAGGTGCTGGTGACCCGCAAGGGCGCGATCCGGGCCGGACGGGGGGACCTGGGCGTCATCCCCGGTTCGATGGGCACCGGGTCGTACATCGTGCGGGGGAAGGGCAACCCGGACGCGTACTGTTCGGCGTCGCACGGCGCCGGGCGTCGGATGTCGCGGGGGCAGGCCAAGCGGACGTTCAGCACCGCCGACCTGGTGGCGCAGACCGCCGGGGTGGAGTGCCGCAAGGACGCCGGGGTGGTCGACGAGATCCCCGGGGCGTACAAGGACATCACCGAGGTGATGGCGCAGCAGGACGACCTGGTGGAGGTCGTGGCGCACCTCAGGCAGGTGGTGTGCGTCAAGGGTTGACCGTCCTCCCGGTGGCTCGCCCGGGGCGGTGCGTCGGCTCCGCCCGCGAGGTGCCGGACCCCGACCCGGGTGAGGTGTGGTCCGGGTCGCGGGGTCCGGCGTCCCTCGGGTGGTGACCGGCCTCGCCGGCCGCGCTATCGTGGGTCACCCCTGTTGAGGCTTTCCGGTCGTGGTGCAGGGGTTACGGGGTGTTACCTTCAAGAGCAGGTGAGTACATGCGGCCGATCGACCTGGCCCGGGAGCACGGGTTGTCGACCCAGGCGGTGCGCAACTACGAAGAGGTGGGCATCCTGCCGCCGGCGCAGCGCACCTCGTCCGGCTACCGCCGTTACACCCCTCGGCACGTCCAGGCGCTGCGGGCCTTCGTCGCCCTGATCCCGGCCCACGGGCACGCCGACGCCACGTCGATCATGCAGGCGGTCAACCAGGGTCGGGTCGACGCGGCGCTGGCGCTCGTCGACCGGGGACACGTCCGGCTGCACACCGACCGGTTGACGCTCGACGCGGTGACCGAGGCGCTGGCCGGGTTGGTCGACGCCACGGGGGCGACCGACGAGCCGGTGTCGGTCGGGGTTCTCGCCCACCAGCTCGGGCTCCGTCCGACGACGCTGCGGCGGTGGGAGCGGGCGGGGGTGCTGCGACCACCCCGCGAGGCGGGTACCGGGTACCGGACCTACGCCCCGGCCGACGTCCGCGACGCCCACCTGGCCCACCAGCTGCGGCGGGGTGGGTACCGGCTGGAACAGATCGCCGAGGTGGTGGAGCGGGTGCGGTCGGCCGGGGGTGTGGCGCCGCTGCAGGCCACCCTGGCGGACTGGCGGTCCCGTCTGGACGGGCGGGGTCGGGCCAAGCTCACCGCCGCGGCGGCCCTCCAGCGCTACCTGACCGAAGCCGGCCACTGACCGGACCCGGGTCGGTAGACCGGACCCGCGACAGCCGGCCGCCGACCGGACCTGCGCCGCGCCGGTCTGGCCAGGTATGACAGAAACAGTATTCGACAGTCGGATGCTGACACACATAGCATCAGCGCACATCGATGCGCAGGGGCACGTGCCGCTGCGGGACCGAGGGAGTGCGCGATGGTGCGACGACATCTGCTGCGGGTGGCGACAGCCGTGGCCGCGGCGGTGCTGGCGACGACCGGCCTGCAGGCCGTCACCGGCGCGACGGCTTCGGCCGCCGCCCGGACCGTCTACTACGACGCCAGCCGGGCCGGAGAGTTCCGGACCAACTTCGACGCGGCGGCCCGGATCTGGAACAGCTCGGTCACCAACGTCCAGCTGGTGGCCCGTACGCCGGGCAACGTCACGATCTACGTCGACAACGGCTGGCCGCGCGCCCAGGTCACCGGGCTCGGCTCCGGTCGGGTGTGGATGGGCTGGGAGGCGGTCAACCAGGGGTACGACCGGACCCGGATCGCCACCCACGAACTCGGACACATCCTCGGTCTGCCCGACCGGCGTACCGGACTGTGTACCGACCTGATGTCCGGCAGCAGCGCCCCGGTCTCCTGCCGTAACGCCAACCCCAGCGCCGCCGAGGCCGCTCAGGTCAACCGCCTCTTCGCCGGCAGCACCGCAGCCTCCTCGCAGGTCGCCCGGACCTACACCTGGACCGGCGCCGAGCCCGACGACGCGGTGACGCCGATGGTCGTCGGCGGCCGACCGGCCACCGAGAACTACCCCTTCATGGTGTACGTCTCCGGCTGCACCGGCTCGCTGATCAAGGCGAACTGGGCGGTCACCGCCAAGCACTGCGGCACCCCCGCCTCGGTCCGGGTGGGCAGCGTGAACCGGACCAGCGGCGGCACGGTGGTGAGCGTGGTCCGGGCGGTCAACCACCCGACCATCGACGTCAAGCTGCTGCAACTGGGCAGCTCCGTCAGCTACGCCCCGGCCCCGATCCCGACCGCGTCCGGGGCCGTCGGCACCGCCACCCGGATCATCGGATGGGGCCAGACCTGCGCCCCGCGTGGCTGCGGACCGGCCCCTGCCGTCGCGAACGAGCTGGACACCTCGATCGTCGCGGACACCCGGTGCCTGGGCATCAACGCCCCGTACGAGATCTGCACCAACAACACCAACGGCAACTCGGGAGCCTGCTACGGCGACTCCGGTGGACCGCAGGTGCGCCGGATCAACGGGGCGTGGAGCCTGATCGGTGTCACCAGCCGGGCCGGGAACAACAACTCGACCTGCGCCACCGGTCCCTCCATCTACGGTGACCTGTCGTCGATCCGCTCCTGGGTCAACACCCAGGTCGGTGGCCTGCCGGTCGCCTGACCGCCCGCCCCTTCCCCTCCGACGGGGGACGCCGACCCGGTGTCCCCCGTCGGCCCCTGCGCCCCTCAGGTGGCTGTCGTCGCGGCCCGGTCACCGGCCCCGGCCCGTCTCGACTGCCACGGCCAGCGTCCGGTCAGCTCCACCTCCAGCGAGAGGCTGAGGAACGTCCGGACCACGACGATCAGCGCCAGGACCCCCACCCCGCGAAACGTCGGGGCGACCGCCACGGTCCGGATGATGTCCCCGGCGACCAGGAGCTCCAACCCCAGCAGGATCGCCCGGCCCACCCCCTGCCGGTACGACCGGTAGGCGTCGGTCAGCTGCCGGGTGCGCGCGTACCGGGTCAGGAAGACCCCCGAGGCCACGAGTACGCCGACGGCGATGACGAGCACCCCGGCGAGGTCCAGCAGGCCCCCGACCCGCTCGACGACCTGCTGTGTCGACATCGCCACCCCCGTGCTCCGACCGGCCGGGACCGTGGGGGTCGGCCCCGCGGACCCCGTGCGCTCGGTCGGGGCCGGTCGTCCACCGGCGCACCCACCATCGCGCATCGGCCCGGTCGGTCCGCCCTGTTTCGCGAATTCCCCGCAGTCCGGGGTGCCGAACGTCGGCTACGGGTCACCACGGACACCCGGTGAACCCGCACAATGGAGGGCCACATCCGGGTGGACGGGTGGACAGGGGAGGGGTGCAGGTGGGGGAGACGGACGAACCCCGTCCCGACGGGTCGGCCGGGGCGTCGCGTACGACGCGGATGCGGCACGCCCGACTGGTGGGGCTGGTGGTCGTCCTGGCCGTCCTGGTGGCGGCGGTGATCCCCATCGTGCTCGCGATGGGTCCACCGACCCGCGACGACCTGTTGGAGGAGGCCGGACTCGTCAGCCGGCAACACCTGCTCATCGGGGTGAAGGACGATCAGCCCGGCATCGCCCAGCGGCTGCCGAACGGCACCTGGCAGGGCTTCGACATCGACATCGCGTACATGATCGCCGGGTATCTCGGTTTCGACAGGTCCCGGGTCCGCTTCCTGCCGATCGAGAGTGAGGACCGGGCCCGCCGTCAGGCCCGCGACGGCGACGAGTTCGTCACCGTCGACCTGGTGATCGCCTCGTACAGCATCACCAGGCTGCGGGAGGAGGAGGAAGGGGCGGTCTTCTCGGCCCCGTACCTCGCCACCGAGCAGTCGGTGGTGACCCGGCGCGACGTACGGGCCGGGGAGCAGGTGAGCAGCCTCGAGGATCTCGCCGGGGAGCGGGTCTGCACGTTGACCACCTCGACGTCCAGTCAGCGACTGCGCGCCGCCGGGGCCACCCCGATCGGGCGGAACAAGATCAGCGAGTGCATCCAGATGTTGTACGACGGAACCGCGTACGCGGTGACCACCGACGCGGCGATCCTCGCCGGGTTCGTCACCGCCGACCAGCCCGACGACGACGGTCGGCACTTCCCCACCCTCCTGAAGGGCGGCAAACCCCTGCGGCACTGGGACATCGGCTCCGCCGCACAGGAGAAGTACGGAGTGAACACCGGTCCCAACGAGGCGCTGCGTGACCTGGTCGACCTCGCCCTGTACGCCTCGGCCAAGGACGAGAAGGACTCGGCCTGGGAGGAGGCGTACGACGCCAACCTGCGCTGGCAGCAGCGGTACAACCCCCAGCAGTCGGTCGCGGAGCAGCAGCAGCCCGAACCGAGGAAGGTGCAGGTGCGGCAGTGGCCGTGGGAGAGGATCGCGCTACCGGCCCCGACCTACTCCGGGAGCCCGTCGTCCGGGGCGGTGTCGTCCGGCCGCGCCGGACGACGGGGGCGCGTCAGGCGCAACAGTGGCTGCTGACGTTCCTGCCCGCGTTCCCCGTCCTGCTGCTGGTGCTGCGACTCTGGCAGCTCAGCCGCCAGGACATGTCCACCATGCTGCTGCTGGTGCAGTACGTCAGCCCGCTGGGTCTGCTCAGTGCCCTGCTGATCGCCCTGGTCTGGGCGTTTCCGCTGGGGGTGCTCACCTTCGGGGTGCTCGGCCGCCTGCTGCGGATCAGCGCACCGGACCGTTTTGATCCACAACGGTCGCTACTGGCCTCGTGGACGGCGCGGACCCCGGGTTGGGTCCTCACCGCCGGGGTCGGGTTGGGGGTGCTCACCTGGCAGCTGCGGTTCCTGCCGACCCTGCTGATGCTGGGTCTGTGGCTGCTCGCGCTGCGGACCCGCTACCTGTACCCGGACCAGCCGACCCGGATCCTGCTGGTCGGGGTGGCGTTGCCGCTGGCGGCGGCGGTGCTGGTGTACTCGGCGCTGGGGCCGGCGGTCGTGGCCGCGCTGCGGGCGGGCGAGTTGACCACCGCCGCTCTCCTGGCGGTGCCGCCCGCCGCCACCGTGCTGCTCACCGGCCCGCTGCCGGGGTGGGTCGCACCGGCGTTGACCCACGGCCTGGCGTACACGGTGGCCGCAGTGCTTCCCCTGGTGATGGGGGCGGTCTTCCTGCGGGTCCCGCTGCTGCCCACGGCTGCGGTCGAGGTGACCGGCGCCGAGCCGACCGATTCCGCCCCGGCCGGCCCGCCGTCGACCGAGCGGGCCGACTCCGCCCCGGCCGGCGTGCCGTCGACCGGGGTGCTCGACCGGTCCGGTCCGGAGGTGGTGGTCGGTGCCCTCATCACCGTCACCGACACCTCGACGATCGTCCTGGATCCGGTCACCGGCGTGCGTTTCCTGCCCAACGGCGAGGTCCGGTCGCAGGTCCTCTGTCCGCAGGCGGCGGGGGTGCCGTACAGCGTGGTGGCGGTGCACGGGTGGCCGGTGGAGGAGACCGTGCTGGACTGGATGATGCCCCGGAGACCGATCGTCGCCGTGGACGCCCGGTGCGAGGGCCGGATCCCGGTCCGGTGAACCACACCCTCCCGGACGAAAACCTTTTCGGCAAGATGTCCGACTGATTAACGGCGGAACTTGCGAACACTGGGGTGGCTCCTTGTCGACCTTCCGCCCGGCTCCTTAGTTTACATCGACAACAATCACTACGCTCGGTGGTCGGTGGGGTGCTCGCCGGGCCGCGTACGAAGGAGTCGGTGCTGACATGACACTGTCCAGAACAGGCGTACGGGCCGTCGTGACGGTGGTGGCCACAGTGGCCACCACCGTCGGGGCCGCCCTCGCGGTGAGCGGGGCGCAGGCCGCCGCCCCGGGTTGTCGGGTGGACTACCGGGTCACCAACCAGTGGCAGGGTGGCTTCGGAGCCGAGGTGGCGGTGACCAACCTCGGTGACCCGCTCACCGGCTGGCGGGTGACCTGGAGCTACGGCGCGGGGCAGCGGGTCACCCAGGCGTGGAACGCCACGGTCACCCAGAGCGGCGCGCAGGTGACGGCGGTCAACGTCGCGCACAACGGCGCGGTGGGCACCGGCGCCGGTGTCTCGTTCGGCTTCAACGGATCCTGGACCGGATCCAACCCGGTCCCCACCTCGTTCGCGGTCAACGGCACCACCTGCACCGGTGGGGTGGCACCCACGACGGCACCCCCCACCAGCCCGCCGACCACGCCCCCGCCGACCACCCCGCCCCCCTCGACAGGTGGGTGGAACCCGCCGGCCAACCTGGTCACCCCGCTCGGCCAGGTGTGGCAGCACCAGGAGCAGACCTACAACAACGGCAACCTGTACGGGTTCCGCAACTACGGCTGGGACCAGCTCTTCACCAACCAGGGCTACCTGAACTTCTGTGTCCGCTGGGACTCCAGCGCCACCGTCACCGCCGCCCAACGCGACCAGATCCACGCCGCCCTCGCCCGGCAGTACAAGAAGTGGATCGACGTGATGGTCGGGCACAACGCCTTCCCGTACAACGAGGTGCCGATCCGGGTGGTCGGCTGGGCGGTACGCGACCGCAGTCAGCTCCAGTGGTCCGACACCTCGGTCGACATCTACGTCAACAACATCCGGGAGAACGCTCCGCAGTGCTCCGAACCCTGTGGTCGGTTCTTCAACCGCAACGGCCAGTACCCGAACTGTCCCGGCGGCGTGGCCCGACACTACGACCAGTCACTGTGGCTGACCGACGGGTTCGGCGGTGGTGCCGGTGGTGACTGGGGTCAGCGGATGGGCCGCGAGTACTTCATGAACAACCTCAACGCGGCGAACATGACGATCCTGCTGCACGAGATCGGGCACACGTTCGGCCTCGACGACTTCTACGACTGGACGCCGAGCGGGGTCGGCGGGTTCCTGATGAAGGCGGGCAGCGCCGGGGCGATCACCGAGTTCGACGCCTGGATGCTGCGGGACTGGTGGCGTCACCTGAAGTCCCGCTACGGCTACTGAACCCGGGTTCCGGCCGGGCCGGTGCGGCTCGGCCGGAACCGCCCTGGTCCGGGTCGGTGGGGGGTGGAACTCTCCGTCGAGGGGCTTGCCGAAAACGTTTTCGGGGCCCATCGTCGGAAGATGGCGATGAAGAACCACGGCGGATCGGCGGCAGGCGGGTCGGGGGCCGCCACAGCCGGCGGCGCGCCGTCGAGGCGGATCCCGGGCACCCGGCCGGGCCTTCGGCCCGGCGCGACGGTCATGCGTGACGTCGCGCGGCTGGCGGGGGTGTCGACGCAGACCGTGTCCCGGGTCGCCAACGCCCATCCGCACGTGGCCGAGGAGACCCGGCAACGGGTCCTGGCGGCGATGCGGGCACTCGACTACCGCCTCAACACCGCAGCCCGCACCCTGGTCACCCAGCGTTCCACCACCATCGGGATCATCGGGTACGACAGCCCGCTCAACGGCCCGGCGTCGATGCTGTACGCGATCGAGAGCGCGGCGCGGTCCATCGGCTACTTCGTCAGCGTCGCCAGCGTCTCGCGGCTGGATCGTCGAGCGGTCCTCGACGCGGCGGACTGGCTACGCCGACAGTCGGTCGAGGGGATCGTGGCGATCACGCCCCACCACGCGATGGTCGGGGCGTTGGCCGAGGCCGCGGCCCCGATCGGATGTGTGAGCGTGGGGGGTGGCCACGACGAGGCGGTCTCCGGCGCGCGGATCGACAACACCGCCGGTGCCCGCCTGGCCGTCCGGCACCTGCTCGACCTGGGACACCGGACGGTGCACCACGTGGCAGGCCCCACGACCTGGCCGGAGGCGGTCGAGCGGATCGACGGGTGGCGGGAGGCCCTCTACGCCGCCGGGGCGGTGGTGCCCCGGGCGCTGACCGGCTCCTGGAGCGCTCAGGCCGGGTACGAGCAGGGCCGCCGCCTGGCCCGGGACCCGTCGGTCACCGCGGTGTTCTGTGCCAACGACCAGCTTGCCCTGGGCGTGCTCAGGGCGCTGCACGAGGCTGGTCGCAGCGTGCCGGAGGAGGTCAGCGTCGTCGGGTTCGACGGTACGGTCGACTCCGGGCACTTCCTGCCGCCGCTGACCACCGTGCGGCAGGACTTCGCGGCCCTGGGACGGTCCAGTCTCGACCTGCTCCTGACCCAGCTCGCCCCGGGCGGCACCCGGACGTCGGTGCGGCACACGCTGCTGATTCCGGACCTTCTGGTCCGCTCCAGCACCGCACCGCCCCCTCCCGGCACCCGGTAGGCGGTCGGTCCCTCCCGACATCCCGGGTCGACGCCCGGCTTCCGAACGTGGGTCGAGGGCTGTGGGCCGGCCCCTAACGGGGTAGCGCCGGTCCGGTGGACTCGCGGACCACGAGACGGCCGGGCTGGCGGATGACCCCTGCGGTGCCGTTGCCGTCCAGGGCGGCGAAGAGGTGGTTGACCGCTGTGGCCCCGAGTCGTTCGAGGTTGAGGTCGACGGTGGTCAGGGGTGGCCGGCAGTCGGCGGCGAAGAACTCCCAGTTGTCGTAGCCGACGAGGGCCACGTCGTCGGGTATCCGTCGGCCGAGGTCGCGCAGGCTGTCGGCGGCACCGGCGGCCACCTGGTCGTTGCCGCAGAAGATCGCGTCCACGTCGGGTTGGGTGCTCAGGAGCAGTCGGGCCGCGTGGCGGCCCCACCGTTGTGACCACTCGCCGTAGAGCGGATCGCCGGCCGGGGTGAGGCCCGCCCCGACCAGGACGTCGTGCAGTCCCCGGCTCCGGTCGCGGGCCGCCCGGTAGGTGCTCGGCCCGGTGATGTGTCCGATCCGACGCCGACCGTGCAGCACCAGGTGTTCGGCGGCGAGTCGGGCACCGCCCTCGTCGTCGGCGACGATCGACAGGTCCGCCGGGTCGGTCGACTCGGCGTAGGCGTACACCACCGGGACCGGGATGTCGTGGGTCAGCGAGGGGCGCAGGTCGTTGCGGTCCCCGACCACGATGAACCCGTCCACCTGGCGGGCCAGCAGGGTCCGGATGTAGTGCTGGCGCCGGATCGCGTCCCCCCGGGCGTCGCAGAGCAGGACGGACATCTGTCCGTCGCCGAGGGCGTTCTCGGCCCCGAGCAGGATGGGGATCGCGAACCGCCCGCCGAGTTCGTCGGTGAGCAGTCCGACGGTCCGGGTGCGTCCGGAGATCAGTCCCCGGGCGAGCACGTTGGGCTGGAAGGACAGCTCGGCGGCGGCGCGCAGGACCCGTTCGCGGGTGGCGGCGGCGACCTCGGCGCGGCTGTTGAGGGCCTTGGACGCGGTCGCCACGGAGACCCCGGCGCGGCGTGCCACGTCGCTGAGCGTCACTGACTGGGACTGCCGTCGGCCCACCGAAAACCTTTCGATGCATTTCAGGGGTACGGATGGCGGTGTCCGGCCATCCGCTGCGGGTCAGCGTAGTGCGTGCGAGGGCGATGAGGAAGGTGGTGGTCGGCCCGGGAAGGAGGTGGAGGTTTACCGTTCCGACATCTTGTCGAAAACGTTTTCGTGGGGCAGGGTGACATCCAGGAAGTGATGACTGTCACTGCGTGGGAGGGCTCATGTCATCCACACCTCTCCTGGCCGACAGCACCGGTGGCCGACCGGTCGTGCCCTCCCGTGGCCGGCACCGACCCCTGGGCCTGCACGAGGTCCAGATCACCGGCGGGTTCTGGGCCGACCGTCAGGCGACCAACGGCACTGACACCCTGGAGCACGCGCGGACGTGGATGGACAAGCTGGGCTGGACCGGCAACTTCGCCACCGTCCACGACGGCCCCGCCACCACCCTCCGACGGGGGCGGGAGTTCTCCGACTCCGAGGTCTACAAGCTCATGGAGGCGATGTCCTGGGAGGTCGGTCGTCGTCCGGGGGCCGGGTGGGAGGCCGATCTGCGGGAGTTGTCCGGGGCTCTCAGGTCGGCCCAGGCCCCCGACGGATACCTGCACACCGCGTTCGGGCGGGCCGGGCAGCCGCCCCGCTACCACGACTTCACCTTCGGCCACGAGCTGTACTGCACCGGGCACCTGATCCAGGCGGCCGTCGCCCGGGCCCGTACCGCCGGCCCCGACGACCTGCTGGCGGTCGCCAGGCGAGCAGCCGACCACGTCTGCGACACCTTCGGCCCCGACGGGAGGCAGAGCGTCTGCGGGCACCCGGAGATCGAGTCCGCCCTGGTGGAGTTGGCCCGCCTCACCGGCGAAGGACGCTACCTCGACCAGGCGGCGCTCTTCGTGCAGCGGCGTGGGCACCGCACCCTGCCCCAGCACCACCTCGGGTGGTCGTACTTCAGCGACGACGTCCCGGTACGTGAGGCCCGGATCCTGCACGGGCACGCGGTCCGGGCGCTCTACCTGGCCGCCGGTGCGGTGGACGTGGCGGTGGAGACCGGCGACGAGGATCTGCTGGCGACGGTGGCCGCCCAGTTCGACAGCACCCTGTCCCGGCGGACCTACCTGACCGGGGGAATGGGGTCCCGGCACACCGACGAGGCCTTCGGCGCGGACTTCGTCCTGCCCGCCGACCGCTCGTACGCGGAGACCTGCGCCGGGGTCGCGGCGGTGATGCTCGCCTGGCGGCTCCTGCTGGCCACCGGCGAGCCCCGGTACGCCGCGTTCGTCGAACGGGCGCTCTACAACGTGGTGGCCACCGGGATCGGCGACGACGGTCGCTGCTTCTTCTACGCCAACACCCTGCACCAGCGCACCCCCACCGAGCTGGTCCCGGCCGACCGGGAGCAACTCGGGTTCGGCGGCGGCCCCCGGGCACCCTGGTTCGAGGTGTCCTGCTGCCTGCCGAACATCGCCCGGTTGCTGGCCAGTCTCTCCGGCTACCTGGTCACCGCCGTCGCCGACGGACTCCACCTCCACCACTTCGCCGACCTGCGGGTGGACACCCGGCTGGGCGACGGTCGCGCTGTCGGCCTGCTGATGCAGACCGGCTACCCCGACACCGGTGCCGTGGCGATCCGGATCACCGCCGCCGACGCACCCTGGTCGTTGGGAGTGCGGGTGCCGGAGTGGGCGACAGGTGCCGTCGCCGTCGACCGTGGCGTCCGACGTCCGGTCACCCCCGGGGCCGTGGCGGTGTTCCGGGATCTGACCCTCGGCGACGAGATCGGTCTCGACCTGCCGATGCGGCCCCGGTGGACGGCGGCGGACCCCCGGATCGACGCGGTGCGCGGCTGCGTGGCGGTGGAACGGGGACCGCTCGTGCTCTGCGCCGAGTCCGTCGACCAGCCCGGACGGGACCTCGACGCGCTCCGGGTCGACACCCGGACACCCCCGGAGCCCGACGACGCCGGCGCCGTCGTCGTCGGGGGCTTCGCCGACCTGCCGGAGGCCGGCTGGCCGTACCCGGCCGAGCCGCCGACCGTCGCGCCGGACCCGGTGCCGGTGCGCCTGGTCCCGTACCACAGGTGGGCCCGCCGGGGTCCGTCCACCATGCGGGTGTGGCTACCCACCACCTGACCGCCGCACCCACCACCCGCCCCTGCGGAGGGAGAGACCAGTGAGACCGATGACCGGCACCAGGCCGCTGGCGGTCCTGACCGCCGTACTGATCGCCGTGGGCCTGACGGCCTGCGGCGGCCGGGGCGACACCGCCACCACCACCGAGGTACGGTCCGACGACGGCACCACGTTGACCCTGTGGACCCGGGCCGCCACCGAGTCGGTGTCCCGGGCGTACGCCGAGGCGTACAACCGGACGCACCGCAACCAGGTGCAGGTCACCGCGTACCCGAACGAGGAGTACCCGGCGAAGCTCGCCTCGGCGGCCGGTGCCCGGGCGCTGCCCGACCTCTTCGCCGCCGACGTGGTGTTCGCCCCCCAGTACGCCGCCCAGGGCCTGTGGCAGGACCTGACCGACCGGTTCGGCGCGCTCGACGTCCGGGACCGGGTGGCCCCGGCGCACGTGCGGGCCGGTAGCCACGAGGGCCGCCAGTTCGCCGTCCCGCACACCATCGACATGTCGGTGATGCTCTACAACAAGGAGCTCTACCGTCGGGCCGGGCTGGACCCGGAGCGCCCCCCGAGGACGCTGCGGGAGTTCGCGGAGCACGCTCGGGCCGTCGACCGGCTCGGCGGGGACGTGCACGGCACCTACTTCGGTGGCAACTGCGGTGGCTGTGTGGAGTTCACCTTCTGGCCGTCGGTCTGGGCGGGCGGGACGGACGTGCTCGACGAGCAGGGGACCACTGCCACCGTGGACTCTCCCGCGATGGCCGAGGTCTTCGCCCTCTACCGCAGCCTCTACGAGGAGGGGGTCGCCGCCCCGGCGTCGCGTGACGAGGCGGGTCCGACCTGGCTGGGTGCCCTCAAGAGCGGCAAGGTCGGCATCGCACCCGGTCCGTCGGTGTGGTTGGGAACGATCGAGGAGACCGGGATCGAGATGGGCGTCGGTCCGATCCCCGGCCCGACCGGCGGGGAGTCCACGTTCGTCGGCGGCGACGCGATAGGCATCGGTGCCACCAGTGACAAGGCCGCCCAGGCGTGGGACTTCCTCGCGTGGACCACGTCGGACGAGGCGCAGGTCGAGGTCGTCGCCCGGAGCAAGGGCGTGCCGATCCGGACCGACCTGGCCGAGAACGCGTACTCCTCGGCCGACCCTCGTCTGGTGACAGTCAACAGGCTGATGGCCCGGGGCCGCACCCCGTACGCCCGCAACTTCAACGCCTCGTTCAACGACCCGCAGAGTCCGTGGCTGACCACTGTGCGCGGGGCGTTGTTCGGCGACGCCGCCACGGCCCTGCGCACCGGCAACGCCGCGATCACCAAGTCGCTCCAGCAGAGCTGACCGCACCGGCGGACCGTCCGCGCCCGCCGGCGGACCTCTCTCGCACCGGAGGTACCGATGCCCGCCACCACCCTCACCCCGCCCGGCACGGCGGACGTCGAGCCACCGGGCCAGGTCCGTCCCCGCCGTCGGAGCACGCCGCGCCACCGCCGACAGGCGCTCCTGGGAATGGCGTACGCGAGCCCGACCGCGCTGATGGTGGGGGGCTTCTTCCTGGCGCCGCTGGCCCTGGTCGGCTGGATGTCGCTGCACCGGTGGCCGGTGCTGGGCGTGCCGACCCTCAACGCCCCGGCGAACTTCACCGGTGCCGCCGACGACGACCTGGTCCGCAGCGCGGCGGTCTTCACCCTCCGGTACACGGTCGTGATCACCGTCCTGCTCTTCACCGTGGCGCTCGGACTGGCCCTGCTGGTGCAGCACCGGCGGCCCGGGGTGGGTGCGTTCCGGACGGCGTTCCTGCTGCCCATGTCGGTCGGGTTCGCCAGCGCCTCGCTGCTCTTCCTCGGGCTGCTCAGCGACGAGATCGGTCCGGTGAACCCGCTCCTGGAGCGGCTCGGGTTGGTCGACGGCTACCTCTCCTGGACCAGCGGCAGCGCGACCACCGCGCTGACCTCGGCGGTCGTGCTGGTGTCGTGGCGCTTCGCCGGGTTCAACATGTTGATCCTGCTGACCGGGTTGCAGGCGATCCCCACCGAGGTCTACGAGGCGGCCCGGATGGACGGTGCGGGTCGGTGGCAGACCCTGCGGCACATCACGGTGCCGCTGCTGCGTCCGACGATCGCCCTGGTGCTGACCCTGATGGTCACCGGATCCCTGCTGGCGTTCGACCAGTTCTGGATCCTGACCCGGGGCGGCCCGGACAACAGCACCACCTCCCTGGTGATGGTGATCTACCGGGAGGCCTTCGTCCGGCTCGACCTGGGCTCCGCCGCCGGGATCTCGGTGATGCTGCTGGCCGTGCTCGTGGTCTTCACCGTCGTCCAGTTCGGCGTCCTGCGCCGTCGTTGACAGGAGGGAGCGTCGTCATGTCCGGCACCGGCTCGCGGTGGGGGTACGCCGTCACCGGCACGGCGCTCGCCATCCTGTTCCTGTTCCCGCTGCTGTGGAGCGGCTGGGCGTCGGTCCGGACCGACGCCGGTTTCGGTCTGGAGAACTACGACCGGCTCTTCACCGCCGACGGTGGGCTCACGGTCCGGCACGTGCTCAACAGCGTGACGGTCAGCGCGTTGACGGTCGGCGGGACGGTCCTGGTCGCCACCCTCGGCGGGTACGCGTTCGGTCGGTTCCGCTTCCCGGGCCGGGACGTGTTGTTCCTGCTCACCCTGGCGATCCTGATGGTCCCGTACGCCACCGTCCTGATCGCGCTCTACGTCCTGCTCGGGTGGCTGCGGCTGGAGGACTCGCTGGTCGGCCTGAGCCTCGTGCTGATCATGTTCCAGCTCCCGTTCTCGGTGTTCATGATGCGGAACTCGTTCGCGGCGGTGCCCCGGGAGTTGGAGGAGTCGGCCCAGGTCGACGGGGCGACGAGTGTCGGTGTGCTGCTGCGCATCCTGCTGCCCGCCGTGCGGCCCGGCCTGGTCACCGTCGCCCTGTTCGCCTTTCTCACCTCGTGGAACGAGTTCTTCGCCCCGTTGATCCTGCTCAACTCGACGGAGAAGTTCACCACCACCCTCGCGGTGGTCAACATGCGTACGGCCGGACACGGCTCGATCGACTACGCGGCGCTGGAAGCCGGCGTGGTGGTCATGGCGGTGCCCTGTCTGCTGTTGTTCGCCTTCCTGCAACGCAGCTACGTGCGGGGTTTCACCTCGGGAGCGCTGAAGGGCTGACCTGATTCGGGGGGCCTCCGGGGGCCGCACTCCGCCCAACATATAGATAGACATCGATCAAATGGTCGAGGGGGAAACGCCTCGGCCGCGTCACCCGTCCCGTCCCCTCCCGACAGGAGACCCCCATGCGACGACGAACCGTCGTCCGGGCCCTGGCCGTCGGCTGCGTCGCGGTGCTCACCGCGACCCTGGCCCTCGCGCCACCCGCCTCGGCCGCCAACCCGATCATCACCACCGTCTACACCGCCGACCCGGCCCCCCTCGTGGTCGGCAACACCCTGTACGTCTACGCCGGCCGCGACGAGGCCCCGACCGGCACCAACAACTTCGTGATGCGCGAGTGGCACGTCCTGTCCACCACCGACGCGGCGAACTGGACCCACCACGGCCCCCGGGCGAACATCGGCACCTTCGGGTGGGCCGGAGCCGACGCCTGGGCCAGCGAGGTGGAGCACCGCAACGGCCGCTACTACTGGTACACCTCGGTCAACGGCAACGGCCCGGGGTGGATGAACATCGGCGTCGCCGTCGCCGACAGCCCGCTCGGGCCCTTCACCGACGCCAAGGGCGGGCCGCTGATCAGCGACAGCACCCCGAACTCCTCGCCGCTGAACATCGACCCCACCGTCTTCGTCGACGACGACGGCCAGGCGTACCTCTACTGGGGCGGCTACTGGGGCGCCCGGGCCGTACGGCTGGCCGCCAACATGATCGACACGGTCGGGTCGGTGGTCACCCCGCAGGGCCTGACGAACTTCTGGGAAGCGCCGTTCCTGTTCAAGCGCAACGGTCTCTACTACATGATCTACGCGGCGAACGACACCCAGGGCTGTGTCACCTCGTCGAGCTACGCCTGCCAGCGCTACGCCACCGCCACCAACCCGATGGGGCCGTGGACCCACCGGGGGGTCGTCCTCGGGCAGGTCTCCTCGACCACCAACCACGCCGGGGTGGCGCAGCTCAACGGCCAGTGGTACATGGTCTACCACAACGCCAACGCCCCCGGCGGGGGCAACTTCCGCCGCTCCGTCGCGATGGACCGGATGTACTTCAACGCCGACGGGACCATCCAACCGGTGGTCCAGACCACCACCGGCCCACCGCCCAACCCCGGGGGTGTCGCCCCACCGGCCGGCACCAACCTGGCCCCCGCCGCCACCGCATCCACGTCGTACGTGTCCCCCTGGGAGAACCTGGCCGCCATCAACAACGGAGCGGTCCCGACCGGGTCCGCCGACCGCAGCAACCAGGCGTACGGCAACTGGCCGCAACAGGGCACCCAGTGGATCGAGTACCAGTGGCCGACCGCGAGGAGCATCGACCGGACGGCGACCTACTGGTTCGACGACGACCAGGGCATCGACCTGCCCGCCTCCTGCCGGGTGCAGTACTGGAACGGCAGCGCGTACGTCGACGTGCCCGGACAGTCGGCCTGTGGCGTGGCCGGGAACACCTACAACGTCACCACCTTCGGCGCGGTCAGCACGACCCGGCTCCGGCTGACCATCACCGCCCGCACCGGCTACTCCACGGGAGTCCTGGAATGGATGGCGTTGCAGTCATGAGCGGAGTCCAACCCCTGCGCGCGACGATCGCCGCGCTGCTCACGGCGACGCTGGCGGCCACCACAGTGGTGGTGGTCGTCGACACCCCGGCGCGCGCCGCGCAGACGATCGGCTACCCCACCTTCACGGGTCCGGCAGTGCCGGCCCCACCTGTCGGCTACTCCACCGGCGACACCATGCGGGCGATCTACGACGCCGAGAGCGGCGGGACCGACTTCTGGATGGACCGCCTCCTGTCCCGATCCGGCAACGACCCGGCGGGTCCCTGGCTGATGACCCGTGGCCGGGGTCTGTTCATGTACACCCACAACCCGGCGGTGATCGGGTTCGGCGGCAACACCGCCTACTGGGACAACCTGAGCAGTCAGTCGGCGTACACGGTCACCGTCGGGTCGACCATCCTCACCGAACAGGTGGCGCAGCGTCGGCAGGCGCCGAGCCACTGGCGGGGCGTCTACACCGGTGGGGGACTGCGGGCCGACGTCACCAAGTTCATCACCCACCAGAACGTCGCGGTGACCAACCTGACGGTCACCAACACCGGGTCGACCAGCAGCACCGTCCAGCTCCGGGTCACCTCGCCGTACGCCACCTCCGGCACCGGGACGGAGCTGACCGGCAGCCGGCAGGTGAAGAACAACCTCACCACCGTCCGCCCCCGCCTGTCCGGTGACGGGTTCACCGTCAGCGGCGGCGGGCTGACCCGTTCGGTGACAGTGGGCGCGGGGCAGAGCGTCTCGACGAAGGTGCAGCTGGGGGTGGTCACCGACGAGATCCCGGAGTCGGCGACCGAGTACTCCGCCTACCGCGCCGCCACCCCGGCCACGGCGTTCGCCACCCACGTCCGGGAGTACAACAGGTGGTGGGCGGAGAACGTGCCCTACATCGACGTGCCGGACCCGGCCATCAAGAAGAACATCTACTACCGCTGGTGGCTGATGCGCTTCAACCACCTCGACGTCGACATCCCCGGCCAGGACTTCCAGTTCCCCACCTCGATCGAGGGGGTCACCGGGTACAACAACGCGATCGTGCTCACCCAGCCGATGCACGTCGACGACCTCAAGTACCTGCGCAACCCGGTCTACTCGTACGGGCCGTGGCTGTCGGTCGGTCAGTCCTCGGCGGGCGGCCGGTTCATGGACAACCCCGGCGACCCGGAGAACTGGTCGAACAGCTACACCCAGTACCTGTCCGAGGCCGCCTGGCGGGCGTACCAACTGCACGGCGGACAACCGGCGATGCTGCGCAACCTGGCCCGCTACGCCGAGGCCGACGTCAAGGGGCAACTCGCCACCTACGACACCAACAACAACGGCGTCATCGAGTACGACTGGGGGGCGATGACCGGCAACGACGCCGACGCGGTCTCGTTCCACTGGCGTTCCGGCAACCTCGACCGGGCCGAGGGGGCGTACGTCCACAGCAACGCCCTGGCCGCCGCACAGGCGTACACGGTGCTCGGTGACACGGCCAAGGCCGCCGAGATGCAGACCCTCGCCAACCGGGTGCGCGACGGCATCGTCGACACCTTGTGGAACCCGGACCGGCGGCTGCTGGAGCACAAGCACGTCGCCACCAACACCCACGTGCCCTGGAAGGAGATCAACAACTACTACCCGTACGCGGTCGGGTTGATGCCCAACACCGCCACGTACCGGGAGGCCCTGCGGCTGTTCGACGACCCGGCCGAGTACCCGATCTTCCCCTTCTTCACCGCCAACCAGCGGGACAAGGCCGCCGCGGCCGCGGCCGGCAACCCGGGCAGCAACAACTTCTCCACCATCAACTCGACGGTGCAGTTCCGGCTCTACTCCTCGGTGCTGCGCAACTACCCCAACCAGTGGATGACCGCCGAGCACTACAAGAAACTGCTCTACTGGAACGCCTGGGCGCAGTACGTCGGCGGCGACACCCGGTGGCCCGACGCCAACGAGTTCTGGTCCAACTGGAACGGATCGTCGATCACCTACCGGTCCTGGATCCACCACAACATCCTCGGCAGCAGCAACTGGACCGTCGTCGAGGACGTGGCCGGGGTGCGGCCACGCACCGACAACACCGTCGAGCTGCACCCGATCGACATCGGGTGGTCCCACTTCGCGGTGAACAACCTCCGCTACCGCAACGCCGACCTGAGCGTGGTCTGGGACGACCCCGCCGACGGGATCACCCGCTACCCGGGCGTCCCGCAGGGCTACTCCATCTACCTCGACGGCAACCGGGTGGCCACCGTCGACCGGCTGACCCGGGTCCTCTACGACTCGGCCACCGGTGCCGTCACCCTCCCGGCGGGCGGTACGACGACGTTCAGCACCGCCTTCCCGGGTCTCCGACTGCCCCAGGACGTCAGCCACACCGGGACCCGGATGGTCGACATGTTCGCCAAGGCCGGTGTGGACCTGACCTCGACCACCCCGAACCTGGCCCAGGGGGCGGCGACGTCGGCGTCGTACACCGCCTCGGGCACCTCCACCGGCGCGGCGGTCGACGGGTTTCCCACCAACGCCCCGATCTGGGGCAGCTCGGGTTCCCCGAACGCCACCGACTGGTACGAGGTCGCCTTCGCCTCGCCCCGGACGGTGGACGACGCGTGGCTGTACTTCCGGGACGACCGGGCCGGCAACCGCTACCGGGCGCCGACCGCCCACACCGTCCAGTACTGGAACGGCAGCGCCTGGGTCACCGCCGCCGGGCAGGTGAGGACTCCGGCGGCGGTCCGGGCCAACTACAACCGGGTCCGGTTCACCCCGGTGTCCACCCAGCGGATCCGGATCCAGCTCACCCACGCCCCCGGGTTCCGGACCGGCCTGACCGAGGTCAAGCTCTACGCCCGGGGTGGTGTCGCACCGCCTCCGGGCAACCTGGCCCGCACGGCCACGCCGTCGGCGTCGTACACCTCGCCCTGGGAGTCGGTCGCCGCACTTAACGACGGGATCGATCCGCCGGCGTCGAACGACACCGTCAACCCGCGCTGGGGGACCTGGCCGAACACCGGGCCGCAGTGGGCGGAGCTGACCTGGTCCTCGCCGCAGACGCTGCGCGCGGCGGAGGTGTACTTCTTCGACGACGCCGGTGGGGTCCGACTGCCGACGTCCTGGCGGTTGCAGTACTGGAACGGCTCCGCCTACGTCGACGTACCGGCGACCGGCGGGTACCCGGTCGTCGCCGACAGGTACAACCGGGTCACCTTCGGCGCCGTCGACACCACCCGACTGCGGGTGGCACTGGACGGGGGCGGCGTCTCGGTGGGGCTGTTGGAGGTGCGGGCGACGGGGTGAGACCCGGCACGGTCACCGGGCGCGGCGGGCGGGTTCGACACCCACCCGCCGCGCCGTTGTCGGTGCAGGCGAGCACCGGCCCGAAGTCATTGACCCTTTTCGATGCCAGGAGTAATCTGCTCGAAACTTTATAGATGAATTTCCCGAAAGTTTCGGAGAAGGGGCCTACGGGATGTCACAGCTTGTCCTGTTCGCGATCGACATCTGCGCGGTGACGCTGCTCGTCTTCGGGCTGTACTTCCCCCGACATCGCCGGCGCGACCTCGTCGTGGCGTTCCTCGGGGTCAACGTCGGCGTCCTGGCGGTGGCGAGCGCGCTGAGCGCCAGCAACGTCGGCGCCGGACTCGGCCTGGGCCTGGCACTGTTCGGGGTGCTCTCCATCATCCGCCTGCGCTCCACCGAACTCGACCAGCACGAGGTCGCCTACTACTTCTCCGCCCTGGCGCTGGGGATCCTCGGCGCGTTGAGCACCACGTCGGTCTGGCTCAGCGCGGGCCTGATGGGGCTGATCATCGTGGTGATCTACCTCGGTGACCATCCCCGGCTGCTCCGCCACTACCGACACCAGATCGTGGTGCTCGACTCGGCCTTCACCGACCAGGTCGCCCTCGTGGCCCACCTGGAGGGCCTGCTCGACGCCCGGGTGCACGTCGCCACCGCCCAACGGGTCGACCTGGTCAACGACACCACGGTGGTCGACGTCCGGTACTCCACCGCCGTGCGCCGGGTCACCACCGGCGTGCCCGGCACGCCCACCCCGGTCGGAGCACACCGATGATCCCGCTGTCGATCGCCGAGCCCCTCACCGGACTGGCCCCCGTCGGGCTGACCGAACTCGTCGAACGGGCCGCCCTCCAGACCCGGATCGACCGCAAGTACGTCGTCGCGGTCGCCGACCTGCCGTACCTGTTGGGTCGGCTCCCCGCAGACACCCGGGTCCTCGACATCGACGGCGAACGGTCCTTCCGCTACGAGTCCGTCTACTTCGACACCCCCTGGCTGGTCAGCTACCACCGTGCCGCGTACCGCCGTCGACGGCGGTTCAAGGTCCGTACCCGCACCTATCTCGACTCGGACCGGTGCTGGCTGGAGGTCAAGGTGAGCGGGGCGCGGGGCAACGTCACCAAACACCGCCTGCCGTACCGGCCGCAGGACCGGACCACCGTGCGACCCGGCCGTGACTTCGTCGACCACGCCCTCCTGCGGGAGGCCCTGCACCCCAGCGCCGGGAGCCCACTGGATCCGGTGCTGGTCACCGGCTACCGACGGGTGACCCTGCTGCTGCCGGCCCCGCTCAGTCGGATCACCATCGACACCGGACTGACCTGGCACGACTTCACCCACACCCTCCGGACACCCGACCTCGCCGTGGTGGAGACCAAGTCCACCGCCGCCGCGACCCCCGTCGACAGGTTGCTGTGGCAGCGGGGGAGTCGGCCGGTCCGGATCTCCAAGTACGCCACCGGCCTGGCCGCCCTGCGTCCGGACCTGCCGGACGCGCCGTGGCGGCGGACCCTGCGCCGGCACTTCTGCGCCGTCGAACCGGCAGTGGACCCGACCCCGCCCGCCACCCCACGACCCGAACCGGAGGCATCGTGCGCCTGACCGTCCGCACCGCAGCACCAGCGAGGGGGACCCGCCGCGCGGTGACGGCAGCCGTGGCCGCCGTCGTGCTGGTGGGCGGGCTCCTCGTGCCCCACCCGCCGCTGGCCGGAGCCGAGCCGTCCGCCGCCCCCGCCGCGAACACCCCCGCCACCGCGAGCGCTGCCGCCGCCGACCTCCTGGGTGACATCGTCTTCTCCACGCCCAGCGGCACCTTCCGCCAGGAGGTGACGGTGTCGTTGAGCACCACCGTCGCCGGTGCCCAGGTCCGCTACACCACCGACGGTCGGCTGCCCACCGCCCAGTCGCCGCTCTACTCCGGCGCACCACTGCGGTTCACCAGGACCACCCAACTGCGCGCCCAGGCCTTCGCGGGGCAGACCCCCACCGGGGCACCCGGCACCGCCATGTACGTCGCCGCCACCGCCACCACCACCCACGACCTGCCGGTGGTCGTGGTCGACTCGTACGGGGCCGGTCGGCCGGACCGGGAGTACATCGACGCCGCCACCATGATCTTCGAGCCCACCGGCGGAACCACCTCCCTGTCGGCGGCCCCCACCGTGGCGACCCGGGCCGGATTCCGCCTCCGTGGACAGTCCTCCTCGACGTTCGACAAGACGCCGTACCGCATCGAGTTCTGGGACAACGCCGACGACGACGCCGACCACCCGGTGCTGGGCATGCCGGCCGACTCCGACTGGGTGCTGCGCGGACCCTTCACCGACAAGGCGTTGATCCGCGAGGCCCTCGTCTACGACCTCGGACGGGAGATGGGCCTGCCCGCCCCGCGCTACCGGTTCGTGGAGTTCTACCGAAACACCGACGCCGGTCCGGTCGGGACCGACGACTACATGGGCGTCTACATGCTCGTCGAGACGATCAAGAATTCGAAGAACCGGCTCGACCTCAAGCAACTCCGGGAGGACGACCGGACCCTGCCGAAGATCACCGGCGGGTACATCTGGAAGTTCGAGTGGATGGCCGCCGAGGAGCCCACCCTGCCCTGCACCGGCCCGGCGGCCACCTGCTGGAACTACCTGGAGGTCGCCGACCCGTCCCCCCTGCAACCCGAGCAACGCACCTGGCTGCGCGACCACATCCAGCAGTTCCACGACGTCCTACGGGCACCGAACGCCACCGACCCGGCCACCGGGTACCGGTCCTACATCGACGTCGACTCCTTCGTCGACCAGATGATCCTCAACGAGCTGAGCCGGGAGATGGACTCGTACATCCGCAGCGCGTACTTCTACAAGGACCGGGGCACCAAGATCTTCGCCGGTCCGCTCTGGGACTACGACCTCACCTTCGGCGTCGGGGGCTTCTTCGGCAACGACCAGCCCGCCGGATGGCAGTACCAGCAGGTCCGCCAGCCGGTGGCGAACGACTGGTACACCCAGTTGATGCGGGACCCGGCCTTCGTCGACCAGGTTCGGGCGCGTTGGCAGACCCTGCGACGCGGACTGCTCTCCGACGCCTCGCTGCGGACCCGGGTCGACACGCTCGCCGCGCCGCTCGCCAACGGCGCCCAGCGCAACTTCCAGCGCTGGCCCAACCTGACCACCCCGATGATCGGCTACTTCTTCACCCCCACCGCCCCGACCTGGCAGGGGCAGGTCCAGTTCCTGCGGGACTGGATGCTGCGCCGGGCGACCTGGCTGGACTCCACCGCCGGGTGGGGCGGCCCCGTCACCCCCACCCCCGGGCCGACCACCACCCCGACCGGGCCGCCCCCGCCGACCACGCCCCCGCCCGGGACGGCCGGCTGCACGGCCACCTACACGGTGACCAGCCAGTGGTCCGGCGGGTTCCAGGGCGAGATACGGGTCACCGCAGGGACCGCACCGATCCGTGGGTGGACGGTGACCTGGACCTACGCCAACGGCGAGACGGTCTCCCAGGTATGGAACGCCACAGTCACCAACCAGGGCTCGACCGTCACCGCCCGGCACCTCTCCTACAACGGGAGCCTCGCCGCAGGGGCCTCCACCACCTTCGGACTGCTCGGGTCGGTCACCGGGACGACCCGCGCCCCGGTACCCACCTGCACCGCCACCTGATCCACGGCCGGGCCCCCGACGACACGCCCTGGGGTGTGTGGCCGAGGGCCCGGCCGCGTACGCCGTCCGCCCGCCGGACATCGACCGGTGGCGGGAGTTCCGGACGTGGGTAACCAATTCCGGACCGGTCCCGATCTGATTCGCCACGCCGGCGATTCACGTGAGCCGTGGGCGACGCATTCAAGGTGTTCGACCGGTCGTCCGTGCTGAATGTAAGGAGGCGAGGGTGGTCGTCGGCTGTCGGAGTCGAGCAGGGGCGCGTACGCCCTCAGCGTTGCCCGGAGATCAGGAACTGCATCTGGTGCTCGTGGCCGGGTGCGACACCGAACCGCTGGTCCAGTTCGTAGATCGACGTCAACGGGGTGACTGTCACGTCGGCGAGCCCCGCCTGCGCCAACACCTCGACGGTCTGGTCGATGGAGGTGGCGGCGGCCAGCGGGAGCCTGGCGCGTACCTCGGTGTCGTAGTGGTCGGTGAAGTTCTCCGAGGCGTTCTCCAGCCCCTCGGGGAACCAGGTGCTGTCGACCACCGCGACGGTGCCACCCGGACGCAGCAGCCGCACCCAGTTCGCCACGGCGACGGCCGGCTCCCGCAGGGTCCACATCAGGTAACGGCTGGTCACGGCGTCGAAGGTGCCGGCCGGGAAGTCCGGGTCCACTGCGTCACCGCGCAGGACGACCGGCCCGTTCGGGACGGTGGCGGCGTGCCGGCGGGCCCGCTCCAGCATCCCCTCGGCCAGGTCGGTGGCGGTGACCCGGTGACCGAGTCCGGCGAGCACCATGGCGACCTGCCCGGTGCCCGTGCCGACGTCGAGGACGTCCGCCGGTGCCGTCGGCAGGGCCCGCGCCCAGATCGCCGCCCACGCCTCCCGGTCGGCGGCGAGCCGCTCGGGGCGCTGCTGGTAGTCGTCGTAACCCGGGGCGCGGCCGGTCCAGTAGGTGTTGATGCGGTCCTGCACTGTCATGCGAAGGCCCTCTCCTCGGTGCGTGTGTCGATGGGCTGGAACAGCAGGTGGATGGCGCCGTCGAGGTCCAGGCGGCGGATCCCGATGCCGTACACGGGCTCCAGGACCGCCGGGTCCAGCACCGTGTCGGTGGGGCCTGCGGCGGCGACCCCGCCCCGGCCCAGCAGCACGAGGTCGTCGCAGTACCGGGCGGCGAGGTTCAGGTCGTGCAGGACGACGACCGAGCAGGTGCCCAGGGTGCGGACCAGGTGCAGGATCTCGTGCTGGTACCGGATGTCCAGGTGGTTCGTGGGCTCGTCGAGCAGCAGGTGGGTGGCCTCCTGGGCCAGGGCGCGGGCGATCAGCGTCCGCTGCCGTTCACCGCCGGAGAGCTGGCCGAAGGGTCGGTCGCCCAGGTGCGCGGCGCCGACCCGGGTCAGGCACCTCGCCGCGATCTCGTGGTCGGCCCGCCCGGTGCGTTGGAAGGTCGACAGGTGTGGCCCCCGCCCGAGCAGCACCAGCTCCGCCACGGTCAGGGCGGTCTCGCCGCCGGTCTCCTGGACGACCACCGCCAGCCGACGGGCGGCCTCCCGCGCCGACAGCGCGGACAGTTCGTCGCCGTCGACCTCGACCCGTCCGGTGCCGCTGCGCAGGGCACCGTAGAGCAGCCGCAGCAGGGTGGTCTTGCCGCTGCCGTTCGGGCCGATCAGCCCGAGGACCCTACCCGGTCGGGCGGTGACGTTGACCCCCTCGATCACCGGGTTCGCGCCGTACCGCCAGGAGACGTCGGTCGCCTCGATCATGACGTCGCCTCGAACCGGTCGACGATCCGCTCCAGCCCGTCGACCGACAGCGGCGAGGGCGGCTCGGTGAAGTTGAACAGCTGGGTCAGCACGGCCCGGTCGCGTACGGCCTTGAGGTTCTGCGCGCCGGGCAGCCCGGTCAGCGCCTGCTCGACGGCGCGGGGGTCACCGTCGCCGTACAGCAGGATCAGCACGTCGGGGTTGCGGCCGAGCAGCTCCTCGACGGTGACCTCGAAGACCCGCTCCTCGACGTCGCCGAAGACGTTGCGCAGGCCCGCCGCCTCCAGCTGCGGGTGGGCCATGCTCCCCGTCCCGTACGCGTACGTGGTGCCCCCGCCGACCGTCGGGTACAGCACCGCCGCCGTACGACCGGACCCGTTCCCGACCTTGGTCCGGATCGCGGTCATCCGTTCCTTGAGCGCCGTCACCGCAGTGGTGGCCTTCGCCTCGCGGCCGAACACCCGGCCGTAGGACTGCATCTGGGCGTAGACGTCGTCGAAGGTCGGCGTGGACGTGCTGTCGGGGCACATGGCGGGCTCCTCCAGCAGGGGGATGTCCACCGCCGAGAGGGTGTCCCGGGACAGGTTGTCCACCTCGCCGAGGACCAGGTCGGGCTGCTGGCTGATCACCACCTCCTGGGAGATCTGGAGGTGGCCGCTGGTGTCGGTCTTGTCGGTCAGCAGCGGGATCCGGTCCAGGGCGGTCTGGGTGGCCGCGTCGTAGTACTCCTTCGGGTACTGCCCGGCCCGGGCGGTGACCCGGTCCAGCACCCCGAGGGCCTGCAGGTACGGCACGGCGGCGCTCTTGAGCAGGACGACCCGCTGCGGGGCGGCGTCGAAGGTGACCTCGGTGCCGCAGTTGGTGACCGTCAGGGGGTAGCCGTCACCGCCCGCCGTCGGCTCACCGCCGCCACCACCCCCACCGCAGGCGGCGACGAGCAGCACGGTGGCCGAGGCGGCGGCGGTGGCGGCCAGGCGGAGACGGGACATGACTCTCCTCGACGGGGTCGGGCGCTCAGGCGCCGGTGGCGTGCAGACGACGGATCAGGATCACCAGGAACGGCGCGCCGAGCAGGGAGGTGATGATGCCGATCGGGATCTCCTGCGGGGCGAGCAGGACCCGGGCGACCACGTCGGCCCAGACCAGCAGGATGGCCCCGAGCAGGGCGGCCACCGGCACCACCCGCACGTGCGGGGCCCCGACGATGCGCCGGGCCAGGTGGGGGACGACGAGGCCGACGAACCCGATGCTCCCGGCGGCGGAGACCAGGATCCCGACGGTGAGGGAGACCACGACGAGCAGGCGCATCCGGAACCGGTCGGGGGACACGCCGAGGGTCTGCGCCGTCTCGTCGCCGATGGCCAGGACGTCGAGCCGTCGACCGGCGACGGTCAACAGGAGGATCGTGCCGAGGACCACCACGGCGGCGATCGTGAGCAGGGCGTTCCACCGGGCCAGCCCGAGGGATCCGAGCAGCCAGAACATCACCGACCGGGCACCCTCGGCCGACCCCGAGGCGAAGATCAGGAAACTGGTGGTGGCGTAGAGGGCGTACCCGACGGCGACCCCGGCCAGCAGCAGCCGGATCGAGGTCACCCGGCCGCCGGTACGCGCGATGAGGAAGACCAGCAGCGAGGCGGCGAGCGCGCCGAGGAAGGCGCTGGTCGGCAGGGCGTACTGCCCGAACCCGGCTCCGGCGCCGAACAGGATCGCGGCGGCGGCCCCGCTGGAGGCCCCGGAGTTGATGCCGAGCAGGTACGGGTCGGCCAGCACGTTGCGCACCATCGCCTGCAGGGCCACCCCGCAGACCGCCAGTCCGGCGCCGACCAGCATGCCGAGCAGGACCCGGGGGAGCCGGACCTGCCAGACGATGGCCTCCTCCGACAGGGTCCAGGTCACCTCACCGGGGACCCCGACGAGGTGGTAGCCGATGATCCGGGTGACTGTGAGCGGGGCGATGCCGATGGCACCGGAGCCGACCGCCACCACCCCGGTCACCAGGAGCGCGACGGTGAGCCCGATCAGCCAGGCGCCCGTACGGCGTCGTCGGGTGGCGACGCCGAGCAGGTCCTCCTGCTCCTTCAGCAGGGTGGCCATCTGCGTACCCCCAGTGCGACACCGTCGTTCCTGCAAAGTCTTGGCAAAAGCTAACAGCATGATCAGGGGGGTGAAAGGGGCGGACCCGCTGTTCACTGTGAGGTCGCCCGCACGCCACCCCGCCACACCGTAGGCTCACTGTTGCAAGATACTGGCAACAGCGAAGTTTCGGCAGAACCCATCAAGGAGTGCTGATGACGGCGTACACCCTGCCCGACATGCCCTACGACTACGGCGCCCTGGAACCGGCCATGTCCGGCGAGATCCTGGAGCTGCACCACAGCAAGCACCACGCGGCGTACGTCAAGGGCAGCAACGACGCCCTCGACCAGCTCGCCGAGGCCCGGGAGAAGGGCGACTTCGGCAGGCTCGTGGGGCTGGAGAAGACCTTCGCCTTCAACCTGTCCGGGCACGTCCTGCACTCCATCTTCTGGAACAACCTCTCCCCGGACGGCGGCGACCGCCCCGACGGGGACCTGGCCGCCGCGATCGACGAGCACCTCGGCGGCTTCGAGGCCTTCGCCGGGCAGCTCTCCGCAGCCACCAAGAGCGTCCAGGGCTCCGGGTGGGGCGTGCTGGCCTGGGAGCCGCTGGGGCGGCGGCTGATCGTCGAGCAGGTCTACGACCACCACGGCAACGTCGGGCAGGGCACCACCCCGCTGCTGGTCTTCGACGCCTGGGAGCACGCCTACTACCTGCAGTACCGCAACGTCCGTCCGGACTACGTCGACAGGCTGTGGGACCTCGTCGACTGGGCCGACGTGACCGCCCGCTTCGACGCCGCCCGCGCCGGCGCACCCCGGATCTGACCGGCGTGCCGGCCCCCACCCCCGCCGTGGCGGAGCTGGTGCAACGCGCGGCCGGGGTGATCGCCGCCACCCACCGTGACGACCACGCCGGAGCCGAGGAACTCCTCGCCGCCTTCGACTCCGAACAGGCCAGGACCCTCGGCTTCCACCTCCTCGCCGACCTCCTCCTCGGCCTGCTCCGGGCACAGAGCGGACAGACGATGGACGCCCTCGTCCGGGAGCTGACACTGCTCGTCGCCGACGCCGCCCAGGCGCCGCCGACCTGACCGTCCGACCCGCGTCGGGTCCCGCCACCGCCCGGGCGGGACCCGACGCACCACAGACCCCCCACCGAGACCTCGATCGACCGGACCGGGTGCACGCCGTACGATGGTCGGCGGTGTTGGTTCGCCCCACCCACGACAGGTGTGGGGCGTCGTAAGAGGGAACCCGGTGTGAATCCGGGACTGCCCCGCAGCGGTGAGTGGGAACGACCGCCGTCATCGGCACTGGACCCGCAAGGGTCTGGGAAGCGACGGCCAGTAGGAGACCGGGTGCACCGGTCACGCCCACGAGTCCGAAGACCTGCCCGCACCGCGTACGCGTCCGCGTACGCCGCCGACGGCCCCGTGGGAGGGCCCGGGCGAGGCCGGTCGTCGTACCGTGCCCGACCCTGCCCTCCTCGATCCGTCGGCTCGCACCGCCCGGACCTCGAGGGAAGGAATCCCAGGCGTCATGACCACACCGTTCGGTACCAGTACCGTCCTCGGCTATCCCCGCATCGGCCCGCACCGGGAGCTCAAGAGCGCCCTGGAGGGCTACTGGGCCGGCCGCGTCGACGCGGCAGCCCTGGACACCGTCGCCGACGACCTGCGCGAACAGACCTGGCGCACGCTGCGCGACGCCGGCCTGTCCGCCGTACCGTCCAACACGTTCTCCCTGTACGACCACGTTCTCGACGCCGCCGTGGCGGTCGACGCCGTACCGCAGCGGTTCCGTCGGCTCGGTCTCGACGAGCGGGACACCTACTTCGCCATGGCCCGGGGCACCGCGCAGGAGCCGCCACTGGAGATGACGAAGTGGTTCGACACCAACTACCACTACCTCGTCCCGGAGATCGGCCCCGAGACCGTCCTCACCGCCCGCCCCGGCAAACCCCTGAAGGAGTACGCCCAGGCCGAGGCGCTCGGCATCACCACCCGCCCGGTCCTGGTCGGCCCGGCGACACTGCTCCTGCTGGCCAAGCCGACCGACGACGCCCCCGAGGGGTTCACCCCCTTCGACCGGCTCGACGACCTCGTCGACGTCTACGCCGACCTGCTCGGCGCCCTCGCCGACGCCGGTGTGCCCTGGGTGCAGCTCGACGAACCGGCCTACGTCGCCGACCGGACCGACGCCGAGACCGACGCGCTCCGGGCCGCGTACACCCGGCTCGGGACCCTGACCCGCCGCCCCGCCCTCTTCGTCGCCGCCTACTTCGGGGAGCTGGGGGAGGCCCTCCCGGCCCTGCTGGACACCCCGGTCGAGGCGGTCGGCCTGGACCTGGTCGCCGGTCCCGCCGACCTCGACCGGCTCGCCGGGTACGGGCCGATCCCCGGCCGGACCGTCGTCGCCGGCCTGGTCGACGGGCGTAACGTGTGGCGCACCGACCTGCGCGCCGCAGCCGCCGTCGGGGCCACCCTCACCGGCCTCGCCGACACCGTGGCCGTCGCCACCTCCTGCTCCCTGCTGCACGTCCCGGTCGACCTCGCCGCCGAGACCGACCTCGACCCGCAGGTCCGCGACCGGCTGGCCTTCGCCCGACAGAAGGTCGACGAGGTGGTCCTCCTCGGCCGGGCACTGCGCGACGGAGTCGCCGCCCTGCCCGCCGCAGCGCCACCGGCCCCGGCCGGCTGGCGGGACGACGCCGTCCGCGCCCGCCTCGACGCCCTCCGCCCCGAACACACCCGGCGGGGTCCGCACCCGGACCGGGCCGCCGCCCAGCAGGCCCGCCTGGGACTGCCGCTGCTGCCCACCACCACCATCGGCTCGTTCCCGCAGACCGACGAGGTCCGACGGGCCCGCGCCGAACACCGGGCCGGTCGCCTCGACGACGCCGGGTACGCCGACCGGATGCGCGCCGAGATCGCCCGGGTCGTCGCCGAACAGGAGACCCTCGGCCTGGACGTCCTCGTCCACGGCGAACCGGAACGCAACGACATGGTGCAGTACTTCGCCGAACACCTCGACGGGTTCGTCGCCACCGCCCACGGGTGGGTGCAGTCGTACGGCTCCCGCTGCGTCCGACCGCCGATCCTGCACGGCGACGTGTCCCGCCGGGCGCCCGTCACGGTGGGCTGGTCGAGCTACGCCCAGACCCTGACCGACCGGCCGGTCAAGGGCATGCTGACCGGCCCGGTGACCATCCTCGCCTGGTCGTTCGTCCGCGCCGACCAGCCGCTGTCGGAGACCGCCCGGCAGGTCGCCCTCGCCCTGCGCGACGAGGCCCGGGACCTGGAGGCCGCCGGGATCCGGATCGTCCAGGTCGACGAGCCGGCGCTGCGGGAACTCCTGCCCCCGCGCCGCCGTGACCACGAGTCCTACCTCGACTGGGCGGTCGCGGCGTTCCGGCTCGCCACCAGCGGGGTCGCCGACGCCACCGCCATCCACACCCACCTGTGCTACTCGGAGTTCGGCGAGGTCCTCCCCGCCATCGAGGCCCTCGACGCCGACGTCACCAGCATCGAGGCGTCCCGGTCCCGGATGGAGATCCTCGACGACCTCGCCACCGTCGGCTACACCCGTGGCGTCGGACCCGGGGTCTACGACATCCACTCGCCCCGGGTGCCCGACCACGACGAGGTGACCGCAGCGCTGCGGCGGGCGGTGGCTGTCGTACCCGCCGACCGGCTCTGGGTCAACCCGGACTGCGGGCTCAAGACCCGCAGCTACGACCAGGTACGCCCGGCGCTGGCCGCCCTGGTCCGGGCCGCCCGGACGGTCCGTGCCGAACTGCCGTCCACCGCACCGGCGGACACCGCAGCCGGCCGGGCCTGACCGACGGCACCGCCGACGGGGTACCCGACCCCGTCGGCGGTGCCCGGCCGTTCTCCCCGCCTCGAAGGGTGTGAGAAGGGTGCCCCTGTCTACCGCAGGCGTCAGGAAGGGGCCCCTCCTTCGCGGGGGTGCTGACCGGACAGCGACGGCGGGGGAGCACGCCGTATCCTTTTGCCCGTTACCGGGCAGCACTGCGGGAGGATGACGTGAGTAATCGGATCGAGACGCTGGAGTTCCAGGCGGAGACCCGGCAGCTGCTTCAGCTGATGGTCCATTCGATCTATTCGAACAAGGACGTCTTCCTGCGGGAACTCATCTCCAACGCCTCCGACGCCCTGGACAAGCTGCGTCTGGAGTCGATGATCGACAAAGACCTCCAGGTCGACACCGGTGACCTGCACGTCGAGCTGGTCGCCGACCCCGAGGCCCGGACGTTGACGGTCCGGGACAACGGGATCGGGATGTCCCGCGACGACGTGGTCGCGCTGATCGGCACCATCGCCCGGTCGGGCACCGCCGAACTGCTGCAGAAGCTGCGCGACAGCCGTGACAGCGCCGCCTCCCAGGAACTGATCGGCCAGTTCGGCGTCGGGTTCTACGCCACCTTCATGGTCGCCGAGAAGGTCACCCTGGTCACCCGGCGGGCCGGGGAGACCGAGGGGACCCGCTGGGAGTCGACCGGCGGCGGCACGTACGAGATCGCCACCGTCGACGACGCCCCGCAGGGCACCTCCGTCACCGTGCACCTCAAGCCGGAGGACAGCGAGGACAACCTCTTCGACTACACGGCCGAGGCGAAGATCCGGGAGATCGTCAAGCGGTACTCCGACTTCATCTCCTGGCCGATCCGGATGACCGTGTCGAGCACCGGCGAGGACGGGGCGGTCACCAGCGAGGTGCAGACCCTCAACTCGATGAAGGCGCTCTGGGCGCGCCCCCGCGACGAGGTCGCCGAGGAGGAGTACCGCGACTTCTACCGGCATGTCAGCCACGACTGGACCGACCCGCTGGAGACGATCCACATGCGGGGGGAGGGGACCTTCGAGTACGAGGCCCTGCTGTTCATCCCCGCGCACGCCCCGTACGACCTGTTCATGCGGGAGGGTCGGCGCGGGGTCCAGCTCTACGTCAAGCGCGTGTTCATCATGGAGGACTGCGAGGCGCTGATCCCCAACTACCTGCGCTTCGTCAAGGGTGTGGTGGACGCGCACGACCTGTCGCTCAACATCTCCCGGGAGATCCTGCAGCAGGACCGGCAGATCCAGGTGGTCCGCCGCCGCCTGGTCCGCAAGATCCTCTCCACGGTGAAGGACCTGAAGGCCAACAACGAGGAGAAGTACCGCACCCTGTGGGCCGAGTTCGGTCGGGCGCTCAAGGAGGGTCTCCTGGAGGACCCGGACAACCGGGACACCCTGCTGGAGATCGTGTCGGTGGCCTCCACCGACGACCCGGCGGAGCTGACCACCCTCGCCGGGTACGTCGAGCGGATGAAGGACGGCCAGGGCGACATCTACTACGCCACCGGTGAGTCCCGGTCGATGATCGAGAACTCCCCGCACATGGAGGCGTTCCGGGCCAAGGGCTACGAGGTGCTCATCCTCACCGACCCGGTGGACGAGGTCTGGGTGGAGCAGGTCGGCCAGTTCGACGGCAAGGCCCTGCGCTCCATCGCCAAGGGCCAGGTCGACCTGGACACCGAGGAGGAGAAGAAGGAGGCCGAGGCCGAGCGGGAGCAGCGCACCCAGGAGTTCGCCGGTCTGCTGACCTTCCTCACCGAGAAGCTCGCCGAGAACGTCAAGGAGGTCCGGCTCTCCTCACGGCTGACCACCTCACCGGCGTGCGTGGTGGGCGACGCGTACGACATGACCCCGACCCTGGAGAAGATGTACCGGGCGATGGGTCAGGAGGTTCCGCCGGTGAAGCGGATCCTGGAACTCAACCCGACCCACCCGCTGGTCGCCGGGCTGCGTACCTCTCACGAGCAGGGTGAGGACCCGGCCGCCCTCGTCGAGACCGCCGAGCTGCTGTACGGCATGGCGCTGCTGGCCGAGGGCGGGGAGCTGACCGACCCGGCCCGGTTCACCCGGCTCCTGGCCGACCGGCTGGCCCGTACCCTCTGATCTTTTCCGGTCAGACGTGTCTCGCGGGCCGGTGTTGCCGCACCGGACCCGCGAGACGTCACGGCCCGACGCCGGGCGGGGTCACCCACCCGACGTCGTGAGACTCAGGCCGCCGCGACCGAGCCGGGGTAGCGGGGCGGCGCCGCGACCGCGGCCAACGCGGGCCGGTCGGCGTGCTGCTGCTCCTGCTCGGCCGGGTACGCCAGCTGCAACGCCCGCCGCGCCCACGTGTACGCGGCGCACGGCTGCGGGCCGTCGGCACACTGCAGGTTCCGGCACTGCCCCTGCGCGGCATCCCGGTGCTGCTCGGCGACGACGATCGCCTGCCGCCACAGCATGGTGTCGGTCACGCCCGCCGGCACGGCGTCGCGCCGGTCGGATCCGATGGAACTGGACATGAGCGGCCCCCCTCGTACGCGATGTCCCCTTAACCCTCACCACTGAACCCCTGTTCTAACCGTTCCGGCCCGTCACAGTTGGGTGACGGTCGACACGGATGCCCTGGTCAGAGGTGTGTGAAGGCGCAGAATGCCGCCTGAGCGGCGAGTTCGCAACCCCGCCCCGTGTGGCCTGGTGAACAACCTCACGCAGCGTATGCACCCGCCCCGGGCCACCCCTACCGTCATACGGGTCCGCCGACGCGGACACCGCCGCCGGAGTACGCCCAATCCATGCCCCCGGCTCCGCGGAACACTCCACCACAGGGCATGGAGCGGGGGACCCAGGTTCCACGGTGCACGTCACCTCGGGGTGAAGCCGCCCACCGGCGGCCGGGCTCCTCGGCCCGAACCCGACAGCTCACCTCGTCGGCGTGGAGGAACCCCATGGCAACTCGACACACGTCCCGCGCCCTGCGCAACCCCCGACGGATCCTCGGCACCCTCGCCGTCGGTGCCGTGACCGGCCTCGCCGCCGTGTTCGGCACCGCCGCCCCCGCCCAGGCCGACAGCGTCGACTGGGACGCCATCGCCCAGTGCGAGTCCGGCGGCGACTGGAGCATCAACACCGGCAACGGCTACTTCGGCGGCCTGCAGTTCGTCCAGAGCACCTGGGAGGCGTACGGCGGCCTCCAGTACGCCACCCGCGCCGACCTGGCCACCCGCGCCCAGCAGATCGCCGTCGCCGAGCAGGTCCTGCAGGGTCAGGGCATCGGTGCCTGGCCGACCTGCGGCCCCCTGGGCGGCCCGGTCTCGCCCTCGGGCGGGTCGACCTCCGCCGCCGACGCCGCCGCCCAGCGCGCCGAGCAGCCCGCGTCGCGCAGCACCGACCGGGACACGTACGTCGTCGAGGCCGGTGACACCCTCGTGAAGATCGCCGCCGCCCACGACGTCACCGGCGGGTGGCAGGCTCTGCACGAGCGCAACAAGGACGTCATCGGCGACGACCCGGGCCTGATCATCCCCGGTCAGCGGCTCACCCTCTGACGTCGAGGCGAAACCCGGCCGGGGCGCACCTCCCGGCCGGGTTCCCCGCCGTCCTTCCCGCCGACTCGTCCCCGCCCGTCGTACCGGCCGGTCCGGTCCTCCGCCCGCCGGTGTGCCGGGTTTCGCCCCCGGCGCTGGTATCTCCAGGGTGGACACGCGTAGTGACGTCGCCGGTGGGGTACCAGCGACCACCATGAGCACGAACACCCTGGACGAGCGCCCCACGGACCCGGCCCGCCCCGACCCGACCGCCGACCCGGCCACCACCGATCCGGCCGCCACGGACCCCGTCGGCACCGACCCGGGCAGCGCCGACGCGGGCGGCACCCTTCGGGCGGGCGGCGCGACGACGCTGGGCACCGTGGCCGTCGTCGCACACCGCAAGAAGACCTTCGGCGGCGGGCTCGACGAACTCCGCGCCGCCCTGGTCGGCGCCGGGATCAAGAACCTGCTCTGGTACGAGGTGCCGAAGAGTCGCAAGGCGCCGAAGAAGGTCCGTAAGGCCCTCGACGAGGGGGCCGAACTGGTCTTCGTGTGGGGCGGCGACGGTACCGTCCAGCGCAGTGCGGACGCCATGGCCGGATCCGGTGTCCCGATGGCCGTCCTGCCGGCCGGGACCGCCAACCTCTTCGCCACCAACCTGGGCATCCCTACCGACCTGCCCGAGGCGGTCAGGATCGGTCTGCACGGCCCACGTCGCACCGTCGACCTGGGCAAGGTCAACGGGGAACACTTCGCGGTGATGGCCGGTGCCGGGTTCGACGCCGAGTTGATCCGTGACGCCGACCGTAACCTCAAGGGCCGTCTCGGCCGCCTCGCCTACGTCCTGACCGGGCTGCGGCACGTGCGCGGCGAGTGCGTCCGGACCCGGATCAGGATCGACGGCAGTGACTGGTTCGACGGTGAGGCCAGCTGCGTGCTCTTCGGCAACGTCGGCACCATCACCGGCGGCATCCCCGCCTTCGACGACGCCCGCCCCGACGACGGTGCCCTGGAGGTCGGGGTGGCCACCGCCAGCGGCGCTGTCGACTGGGCCCGCACCCTCGGCCGGATGGCCGCCGGCCGCTCCGAGGAGTCCCCCTTCGTTCGGATCACCCGGGGACGCACCATCAAGGTACGCCTCGACGCCCCGAGGACGTACGAACTCGACGGGGGTGCCCGGGGTGAGACGAACCGCCTCAAGGTGAAGGTCGTCCCGGCGGCGCTGACCGTCTGCTGCCCGGAAACTCAACAGGCGTAAGGCATTCCCCGTCCAGGGGGTGTGGGCTCGACGGTGTCTCCTGGCTAGGCTGGGCCGGCCCCCCGGTGATCATCAGGGATCACCGGGGTGACCGGCGACGGAGGAACAGGATTCACCGATGGATCTGAACGAGCGGGTGGGCACGGCACAGCGGACCCAGGTTCTCGACCTGCTGTCGCAGGCACTCGAGCAGGGCTACATCGACCTGGCCGACTACGAACGCCGGATGGCGGCGGTCCACAGCGCCACGGTCGTCGGCGACCTGACGGGGCAGGTCGCCGATCTGCCCCGTCAGTTTCACTGGCACCCGCAGCAGACCTCCGCCGCCACGCCGAACCCGCAGGTCACCGTCGACCCCGAGCAGCGCACCCGGACGATGACGATCGCCGCGGTCGCGCTCGGCGGGTTCTCGGTGGTCGCCTCCCTCTGCGCGGGCGTCGGCGCCCTGTTCGGAGTGGCCGCGATCCTGCTCGGCCGCCCCGGTCTCAAGAGCGCCCGCAACCACAACCTCGCCCTGACCGGCATGATCCTCGGCGCGGTCGGCATCGTCTTCTCCATCTGCGCCATCGGCATCCTCGTCTTCGGCGAACCGATCCCCGACCAGTCCTGACCCGCCCAGCCCGACACGCATCACCGCCGGAACCCCGCCCAGGCGCGTCACCGTCAGAACCCCCTTCCGTCGAGGATCTTGGAAGTGAGTGGCCCCTATGAGGGTCGATTCCTACCGAGATCTGGCAGCGTGTGTGGTCTCGCCCAGCGGATACGAGGTCGACGCCAGCGCCGGACTGTCAAGGGGCGTCGCAGGAGCCGCGTCGGGTGGGTGTGAAACCGGGACCGGGGCCGATGTCGGCGAGACGGCCCACGGCCGTCGGCAGGGAGGCGGTCCGGTCGGCGGTGCGGTGGTTTCTGATCATGGTTCTGCTCCGTTCGGGTCGGTTGACGGGTGGTTCAGTCCGCGACGGCGGTGTGCCAGTCCCGCAGGAACGCGTCGACCAGGCCGTACGCCCGGGCGTACGGGTCGAACCGTTCCTCGATGCTGCGACGGGCCAGGTGGGACAACCCGTCGGCGGCTTCGTTGAGCGGGTGCCCGGAGTGCGCCCGGACGTGCCGGAAGCGCAGGTCCGGACGGGTGCCGACCAGGCGGGCGAGGCGTACCAGGGTGGGCGGTGCGCCGTTGCGACGAGGACGGAGGCTGTACCCGTCCGGCATGAGGTGGATCCCGTCCTCGGCGCGCTGCCACCGGTCGAGGAAACGCAGTGCGGGCAGGCTGTCGACCAGGACGGTCAGGCCGGGCGGGACGGTGCCGTCGGTGAGCAGGTACTCCACCGCCCGCAGCTCGTCGACGAGCACCCGGGACGGTCCGGTCGGGTCGAGCCGGTCCCGCCGTCGGCCACGTAGCCCGAACCGGCCGTCGCCGGTCACGTACCCGATGCCGCCGCAGCGACGCTTCCAGCTCGCGTCGGTCGCGGCGACCGGCCCACCGCGCCGACCCGCCCAGCGGGCCACCCGGCCGCGCCCGCCGCTCGGCCCCGTCACCTGCGGGTGGGTGTGCCCGGCGGCCAGCAGCTCGGCCGTCTCGATCAGGTGCACACTGCCGGACATCTCTTCGTAGCGGGCGGCCAGCAGGGCCGCCTCGACCGGGTCGGCGATCCGGCGGCACTCCTGACAGCCGGTTCGGGACAGGTACGGCCGTAGGACGCGGACCCGGTCGGACAGTCCTACCGGGAGCAGCCCGACGGTCTCGTCGAACTCGTCGAATCGCACGGTGCCTCCTCGCACGTGGTGAAGGGGTCGCGTGGTGACACGGGTCGCGTGGTGAAGGGGTCGCGTGGTGAAGGGGGTCAGTACTCGGACACCGACGTCACGACGGCGGTCAGCCGGTCACCCGAGCGGGCCGTGCTCGTCGACTCCTCGCTCTCCACGGAGGCGGAGGATCCGGTCACCTCGAAGGTGTTCACGATCGGGTCTTCGGCACCCTTGACCTGGTAGGTGACCTCGTAGGTGGTCGAGGGGTCGAGCTCAGCGCCGGTGTAGGTGACGTCGACCCGGAAGTCGACGTTGCAGCCGGCGCTTCCGAAGCACTGCTTACGCAGCACCTTGACCTTGAGCCGGAAGTCGTCCTTCGTCGGCGTCCCGTACGCCGCCACTGTCGGCGTGGGCAGGGGCGGGGGACTGGTGGTGGCGGCCACGGCGCTGGTGGGTGGTGTCGTGGTGGTGCTCGGGCCGGGTGTGGAGGGTGCGGCCGTGTCGGCGGTGGTGCCCTCACCGATCGGGGTGCGCGCGCCGATCAGGGTGCCGATGCCGATTCCGGCGGCGAGGGTGACGGCCAGCGCGACGCCGCCGACCACCAGGACGCGGGGTTCGAGCCGACGACTGCCGGCTTCTGCGACGGACCGGGGCTGCGGGGCGACGTCGTCGGACGGTTCGACCATTGGCTGACTCCCTTGTGGACTGAGGAGGAGTGGTGATCCGGGGCGGGCGGCGGGCGTCCGCCCCGGATCGTCTGCGGAGGGCTCCGGCGGGGGCGGGTCAGTTCAGGGAGACGGTGACGCCGCCGGAGAGGAAGGAGTCGTGCAGCTTCACCTCGGTGAGCTTCACCTTCTTCGGTACGTCGAAGACGATCACGCCGGTGACCCGGTTCCCGGGGTTGATCTCGTTGAGGAAGGTCTCGGCCTTCTTGTTGGCGTACAGGGCGGCCTCGGTGTCGGTGGAGTACTCGGTGCCCTTGGCGTCGTACGCCTTCTGGCTGCTGCCGTCGAGGAGCTGGGCCTGCTTGCCGATGTTCTCGACGGTGAGTTCGACAAGGCAGTACTGGCCCTGGGCGGTGGCACCGAGCGGCCCGGAGCCGACCTTGTCGACGCCGCACTTCGCGGACGTGACTGTGAACTCGAACTTGCCGTCCCGGGCGGGTTCACCGATGGCGGCGACCTTCCGGGTGTCGGTACCGCCTCCGCCGGTGTCGGTGCCGTCGGCGGTGCCGCTGACCTCGCCGGTCGCCCCGGCTCCGCAGCCGAGTGCGACGAGTCCGGCGGTGGTCAGGGCGAGCAACGTGGTTCTGCGCATCAGTCAACCTCCGTAGCGTTGTGTGGCGGACTCAATGAAAGCATTAGCTGTGAACAGTGTCAACGGACATGGCGTTTGACGGGCATGGCACACTGCTCACGTGTCGATCTTCATCGCCGGCCACCTCACCCGGCAGCCCGGAACCGACCCACGGACCGTCACCTTCGCCTTCGTGGACGTCGAGACAACCGGCACCGACCCGGACAGCGGGGCCCGGATCTGCGAGATCGCCGTGGTCCGGATGCGCGGCGACGGCGTCGTCCTGGACGAGTACGCGACACTTGTCGACCCCGGGGCGCCGCCCCCGACCGGCGAACCCGACCCGAACCCCGAACTGGACGTCACCGTCGCGCCGACCTTCCCGGAGATCGCCGACGACCTCCTGGCCCGGCTCAGCGGGGCGATAGTGGTGGGCCACAGCCTGGCCTTCGTCGACAGGTTCCTCAGCGCCGAGTTCGACCGCCTCGGCCTCGCCCTGCCCCCGGTCCCCGGGCTCTGCGCCCAGGTCACCGCCCGACTCCACCTCGATCGGGACGACGACGGGCTGACGGAGCTGGCGAACCTCCTCACCGGGGAGTGGCCCAGCGCGCTGCCCTCCGCCCTCGGCGTCGCCCGCGCCATGGCCGGTACGCTCGCCACCCTCGTCGGCACCGCCCCCGAACCACTGTCCTGGCGGGGCCTGGCGGCCACCTCGCTACCGGCGCAGCCCCGGGCGACGCCTGTCACCCCCCGGGTGGTGGGCCTGCGCAAGGGCAGCGACGGGTGGCTCGCCACCCTGACCGCCCGACTCCCGTACACGGTGGATCCGCCCCGACCGCGACCGGACGGGCTGCGCGAGTATCGGGCGGGGCTCGCCCGGGCCCTCGCCGACGGCCGAATCGTCGGCGACGAGGCGATGGAACTCGCGGACCTCGCCGGTCGGGCCGGGCTCACCCAGTCGACGGCCTGGCAGGTGCACGAGGAGTTCCTCGTCGTGCACCGCGCCCACGCCGAGTCCGACGGCGTCGTCACCGCCACCGAGCTGCGGGAACTTCAACGAGCGGCGAAGGAACTCGGGGCGACGTACCTGATCCGGGACCTGGAGGAGGCGGCGGCGGCCAGCCGGGCCCGGCGCGAGGCCCCGCTGCGGGGGTGGCGGGTCCTGCCCGTCGGCGACTCGCCGGGGGTGACCGCCGCCGTGGACCTCGCCGTCGAGCACGGGGCCACCGTGGCGGTGAAGCTCACCAAGACCGTCCGGCTGGTGATCACCGACAGCGACGCCGCCGACCCCCGCCTCGCCCGGGCGGGCACCCTGGGCGTACCGGTCCTGACGGCCGCGCAGGCCACCACCCTGATCGCCGAGGAGGTCGCCACCCCCGGCACCGACCAGGCCGGGTCGAACGGGATGGACACCGGCGACGGCGCGCACGGCCCCCGGTGGCACGAGTTCTGGCGACCCCGGGAACTGACCCCGACGGAGTACCGCGCCCGGTTCGGCGAGACGCTCACCCTCCCCGCCGGTGCCCCGATGGCCGCCGCCCGGCCGACCGCTGCTGTCACCACCGCCGTCACCGTCCCGATCTCCGTCGACCCGGCAGCCGCCGGTCGGCCCGCCGTCGGGGGTTCTGCCGCCGGGCGTCCCGCCGTCGGTCGGGCGTCGGCGGTCCACACCACCACCGCGCACGCCAAGAGCGGGTGCGCCGTGGTAGCGCTGCTCGCCGGTTCACTCCTGGTCGGCGCCGTCGAGCTGGTACGGAACCTGGTCTTCTGACCCGCAGCCGCCGCTCAGATGTGAACTGCGTCAACGGGCTCGATGCTTGACGGGTGTGGCACACTGCGGAAATGCAGGGAAGCCCGTCCATCACCGCAGCGGAGATCGCCCGACTCGCCGGGGTCGGCCGGGCCGCCGTCAGCAACTGGCGCAAACGGCACGCCGACTTCCCCGCACCGGCGGGCGGCACCGCCACCAGCCCCGAATTCGACCTCCACCAGGTCGAACAGTGGCTCCGCACGCAGGGAAAACTCCCCGAACTATCCACTGTCGACAGACTCTGGCACCACCTCGACCACACCCCGGACACCGCCCCCGCCGTCCTCGCCGCCGCCGGAACCCGCCTCCTCGCCCGACACCGGGGCGAACCCACACCCCCCGCCGACCCGCGCCTCGGCGACCACACCCCGACCGTCGACGCCCTCGCCGACGAACTCGGCCCCCGCGTCGCCTTCGACGAACTGTGGCAGCGCTTCACCGCACCCGGCCCCGGAGGGCGTACCGCAGTCACCCCCGACCCCCTCGCCGACCTGATGGCCGCACTCGCCGACGTCACCGGCGGCACCGTCCTCGACCCCGCCGCCGGCACCGGAGCGACACTGCGCGCCGCCGCCCGCGCCGGCGCCACCGCCGCCCACGGCCAGGAACTCGACCCCGACGCCGCCCGCCTCGCCGCACTCTGGCTCGCCCTGCACGACACCACAGGCGAGGTCCACCCCGGAGACTCACTACGGGCCGACGCGTACGCCGGACGCACCGTCGACGCCGTCGTCTGCCACCCGCCCTTCGGGGCCAGCAACTGGGGACACGACGAACTCGGGTACGCCCACTGGGAGTACGGCACCCCACCGCGTACCGAACCCGAGTTGGCCTGGGTCCAACACGCCCTCGCCCACCTGCGCACCGGCGGGCACGCGGTCCTGCTCATGCCCCCGGCAGCGGCGAGCCGACGGGCCGGGCGACGGATCCGCGCCGAACTCCTGCGCCGGGGAGCGCTCCGCGCGGTCGTGGCACTCCCCGCCGGGGTGGCCGCCCCGCACGGCGTACCCCTGCACCTGTGGGTCCTGCGGCGACCCGCGCCCGACGCGCCGCCGCCCGCGCGGACCCTGCTGGTCGACACCGCCGACGGCGAGGACCTGACCACCCTGGCCGCCCGGGTCCTGACAACCTGGAAGGCGTTCACCGCCGACCCGGAGGCCGACGTCGAGCAGCCCGGCTTCGCCCGCGCCGTGCCGGTGATCGAACTCCTCGACGACGACACCGACCTCACCCCGGCCCGCCGCCAGGCCACCGCCGAGCCGGCCCGCACCGGCGAACACCTGATCCGCACCCGCGACCGGCTCGCCGTCCTGGTCAAGGAGCTACCCGCACTGATCCCGCAGGACGCCCCCACCGCCGACGGCGAGACCGGCCCGACCGTCACCGTCGCCGAACTCTCCCGCACCGGCGCCCTGGAACTGGTCGGCCCGAGCCGGAGCGGTAACACCGAGGTCCCGCTCGCCCCGGGCGACGTGCTCGTCCCGATGCTCGGCCGGCAGCTCACCCCCCGGGTGGTCACCGCCGCCGGTGAACAGTTGGGCCGCAACGAACACCTGCTGCGTCCCAACCCGGCCGCCCTGGACCCGTGGTTCCTCGCCGGCCAGTTGCGCACCTCGACCAACGAGAAGCAGACCTCCAGCCTCTCCGGCACGCTGCGGTTCGACATCCGCCGAGCCCAGGTACGCCGACTGCCGCTGGCCGACCAACGCGCCCAGGGCGAGGCGTTCAAACGCCTCGACGCCTTCGAGTCGGCGTTACGCGAGGCGGCGACGCTGGGGGAGGAGCTGATCCAGCTCGCCGCCGACGGCCTGGCGAGTGGCACCCTGCGCCCGAACCGCGACCTCTGACGGCCACCACGGTGGTCAGGTGAAGACGGCGGGGTCAGGCGGGATCGGCGGGGGCCACGACGTCGTGGGTGGGCGAACCGTCTGCTGCTGCCCCGAGCCGCGGTAACCGGTCCGGTTGATCGTGCTGTCTAGGCTGGGGCTCCGACGGGAGATCGGACGCGGGCGATGAACCTGAGAGAGCGGGTGGGCACGGCGCAGCGGACCCAGGTCCTGGACCTGCTGTCGCAGGCCCTGGAGCAGGGCTACCTCGATCTCGGCGAGTACGAGAGCAGGATGTCCGCCGTGCACGGGGCGCGGTTCGTCGGTGATCTGACCAGCCAGGTGGCCGACCTGCCCCGCCAGCTCCGCTGGTATCCGTACCCCGTCCCGGTGGCCCCGATCGCACCACGGCCCGCCACCGGTTCCGACCAGCGGGCCTACCCCTGGGCCGTCGTTTCGGTGGTCCTGGGTGGTCTATCCCTGTTCTGTGCTCTCTGCTGGGGCATCGGCGGGGTGCTCGGGGTGGCGGCGATCCTGCTCGGGCGGCCCGGCCTCAAGAGCCCGTCCAGTTACCCGCTGGCGGTCATCGGCATCCTGCTGGGTGCCGCCGGTCTGACCCTGTCTCTGCTCACCATCCTGCTCTTCGTGATGCTCTGACCCCGGTCCACGCTGTCCCGGGTCGCCGCGACCCCGGCGGAACGCGAACGCTCGTCGTGTTCGCTCAGCGAAGGCCTCCGGCGAGAACTTCGGATCGGCAGGGTGCGCAGGCTCCAGCGGGTTGTCCGACGTGACCGCGCCGCTGACACCGATCGGCACCCGGCGGTGGCGGCAGTGCGGCACCTCGACGTTCCGGGTCCGGGTGGCGGTTGCTGTTCTTCGGGGTCCGATCCCACCAGCGTCGCGCACCCGCGCGCTTCTGCTTCAAAACCCCTTCGCCTTCGGGTGACACGCCCCCGGTGTCGGCGGCACCCCCAGGGGGCGGGTTCTGGCGGGTCTGGTCGTCAGATGGCACCCCCGCGCTCTGGTTGGCACCCCCGCCGAAGACGATCCGGTACACCCGGGTGGCGATCCCGGCGGCCTTGGTGACGACCAGTCGGCCGAGTTGGATCAGCTTGGGGATGCACCGTTGCACGGTCCGCTCGGAGCAGCCGGCGTACTCGGCGATCGTGGCCACGCTGGGCCAGGCGTCGCCGGCCCGGTTGGTGTGGGCGGCGATGGCCAGCAGCACGCGGCCCTCGTTCTTCGGCAGGGTGCGGGATTCGAGGAGCGCGGCCTTGACGGTGAGGCTCATCGGGCACCGCCGGTGGAGGCGAGGCGGCGCGGGGCACCGGTGCGGAACTCGGCGCGGAGGCCGGAGGCGGGGCCGCTGTCGCCAGCGACGAGCCGTCGAGGGGTGGTGTGCGCGCAGGCGCGCACGTGCGCAATGATGTGCACGGGTCAGGACCTCTGTTCCTGATCAAGGGCCCGGAGCTCAGGTGTTAGCGCACCTGCCGGGCCCGTCTTCTGTTGTGCGGACGATCGTAGCGTCTACATTCGACTGACGGCGCAGCGGCGCATGCAAGACATGGGACGTGTTCGGCCCGGACCGTCGGTGCGGGTCAGCATCAGGCCCACGGGCCGTGTGCGACCACTTGTCGAGCCGGCCGCGTCTGCCAGCGCCAGCAGCTGCGGCACCGGTCGGGGTGAACCTGCCAGGCCCTCGGCGGAGGGCGTGGTCCACCTCATTCGTAGTGGTAGCGGCACAGGGCGTTCACCCGTTTGAGCATCTGGCGATCTTCCTGCCAGGTCACATAGTCTTCCCGGACTCGGCCGGCGAACTGGACCTTCACGCTGCCGACCCCTCGCCTGAACTGGCGTCGGGGTCGATCAGGTCGTGCATCTCTCCACCCCCGTTATGCAGCTCTTCGACGGCTTCATTCAGACGGCGCGCGTTGGCGGGGCTGGCCATCAGGTAGGCCGTCTCCTTCAACGACTCGTACTCGCGCAACGAGATGATGACTGCCGCCTCCCGGCCGGACCGGGTGCGCCCAGGAGCGACCGCGGTATCAGGCCGGCCGATGGTGACGAGTGGGGTTGCTCAGCTCTGCGGCTCGATGCTGGCGAGGAGGTCGGTGACGCGGGTCTTGATGTCGTCGCGGACCTGGCGGACGATGTCGAGGGGTTGGCCGGCGGGGTCGGTGAGCTTCCAGTCTTCGTAGCGTTTGCCGGGGAAAACGGGGCAGGCGTCGCCGCAGCCCATGGTGATGATGACGTCGCTGGCTTCGGCGGTGTCCCAGGTGAGTCGGGTCGGGGTCTGGCCGGTGATGTCGATGCCGACCTCGCGCATGGCGTCGACGGCGGTGGGGTTGATCTGGTCGGTGGGTGCGCTGCCGGCGGAGCGGACGTCGATGGTGTCGCCGGCGAGGTGGCGCAGCCAGCCGGCGGCCATCTGAGAGCGGCCGGCGTTGTGCACGCAGACGAACAGAACACTGGGCTTGTGGGTCATCAGGATGCGCTCTCTCGGGTGGGGTGGGGCATGACCACGGCGTCGGCGCCGTGCCCGGCGTGGGGGTACCAGGCGGCGAGGGCGGCGATGGCGACCAGGCCGCCGAGGAGTTGGGCGACCACGAAGCCGGGTACGGAGGTGGGGGCGATACCGGCGAAGGTATCGGTGAACGCGCGGCCGATGGTGACGGCGGGGTTGGCGAACGAGGTTGACGAGGTGAACCAGTACGCCGCGCCGATGTAGGCACCCACGGCAGCCGGGGCCGCGTTGGTGCGGCCGGAGCGAGCCAGGGCGAAGACCAGCACGACCAGTCCGGCGGTGGCGACTACCTCAGCCAGCCACAGGTTCGCGCCGGTCCGGTCGGTACGGGACCAGGAGACCGCCGGAAGCCCGAACATGAGGGCAGCCAGCACCGCCCCGGCAACGGCCCCGGTGACCTGTGCACAGACGTAGGCTGCGAGGTCCCGGGGAGTCAGACCGGTCCCGAACCGGCGGCCGAGCCACCAGTCAACGGCGGAGACGACCGGGTTGAAGTGCGCGCCCGACACCGGACCGAACACCAGGATCAGCGCGCCCAGAGCGAGAGCGGTAGCGACCGCGTTCTCCAGAAGCTGAAGTCCGATATCGGTCGGGGAGAGCCGGGCGGCGGCGATTCCGGAGCCGACGACGGCGGCGACCAGCAGGGCCGTGCCGGCGAACTCCGCAGACGCCCGCCGGGTCAGGGGGAGGCGCACGCAGTGGCCTGAGCGTCGGCGGGGATGTCCAGCAACGCGCCGAGCTGCCGGAAGGCTTCCGGGCGTACCCGGTACCAGACCCAGGTGCCCCGCCGCTCGGAGCCGACCAGGCCCGCGTCCCGCAGCACCTTCAGGTGATGGGAGATGGTCGGCCCGGACAGGCCGAACGCCGGGGTCAGGTCACAGACGCAGATCTCCGGCACCGAGGCGATCATCGACATCAGCCGCAGCCGGACCGGATCACCCAGGGCCTTGAACATCGGGGCGACCGCCGCCGCCTGGTCGTCGTCCATCGGACGTACCGCGATCGGGGCGCAGCAGGCCACGGCCTCCGAGTCGACCACCGGCAGGTCTTGTTTCGACATGCGTCTAGGTTGACAGATATCAAAACAGGCGGCAACCTTGGCCTTGCTTCGAAAACCATCTAGACAAGGGCTGAAGCAGCGACCGGAGCCCTCGTCAGGAGGAGAGCCATGTCTCGCGTTCAACTTGCCCTGCGCGTGTCCGACCTCGAAGGCTCCGTGGCCTTCTACTCGAAGCTGTTCGGCGTCGAACCAGCCAAGCGCCGCCCCGGCTACGCCAACTTCGCCGTCGAGAACCCGCCGCTGAAGCTCGTGCTCCTGGAGGGCGAGCCCGACCAGCCGACCGTCATGGACCACCTGGGCGTCGAGGTCTCCACCACCGACGAGGTCGACGCCGCCACCCAGCGCCTCACCGAAACCGGCCTGATCACCCTGGAGGAGAACAGCACCGAGTGCTGCTACGCCCTCCAGGACAAGGTGTGGGTACACGGCCCCGGCAACGAGCCCTGGGAGGTCTACACCGTCAAGGCCGACTCCGACCAGCTCGGGAAGAAGGTCACCGCCAGCGCCTGCGGCACCCCCGCCACCGCCGCCAAGGAACCGGCCACCACCGGAGCCACCGGCACCTGCTGCTGACGGCACCGCACCGCAGCAGTCGCCATCCCACCCGCAACGCCTGACCCCCACGTGGAGTGCGAGTCGGGCGGCGGGATGGCGGCAAGAGCGCCGGCTGGTCGGGAGGCGGCGCGCCGGCGTGGCGGATTCGGCGGCTGGTGGCCGGGCGCGTGGTGGACCGTTTCCGGGGCGGCCTGGTTGCACCGTCCATGGTGATCTCCCGGGGCAGAAATCGGGCGGGGATCCCCGGCGGTGCGATGGATCTGACCGGTGCCGTCGAACCCGGAGCCGGGTTGCCACCAGCGGCCCGGCAGGTTGCCGGCACCCTGGGAGGTTCCCGTGACGGCACCGACCGATGCTGTCGGTGTCGACCGGTACGGTCCGGTGGGGCAGACCCCGATGATCCGGGGTGACGGGCAGTGGAAGACCTACCAGCCGAACGGCTGACGCTGATGGACGGCGGTCAGGTGAAGACGGCGGGGATGTTCCTGGAGTTCGGGCCCGTCCGCTCGGCCGAGCCGCAGCGGAGCATCTTCGACAGCGTCGCCGACGAGGAGTTGCCCGACGTGGCCTGGGTGGTCGGCTACCTTGACGCCGGTCATGTGCTCATCGACGTCATGGACGTCGCCGCCGATCCGTTCGAGCCCACCGAGCGGGTGCTGAACGGCTCGACGGTGCTGACCGACGGCGATTGGCTGTGGCGCAAGGATCTCGCCTACTACGTCCGCCGGCACCGGGTCGCGGTGCCGGCGGAGTTCCTGGCCCTGATCCGCGAGCGCGGGTACGCCGTCCCCGCGCGTGGCGTGCCCGAGCTGACCGCCTGCTCGCAGCGGGCACGCGAGTTGATGTTCTGGAACAGTTGACTGCCCACCGGTCGGGCGGGACGGGCGGGCGGACGCCGACGGGCTGCTTGTCGCGCACAGCACCCTTCAGCGCGCGGAGGGTCAGCGATGTGACTCCTCGGACGGCGGTGGGGCGTTGTCGATCAGCGTGGGCCACGACGTCGGGGCTGGGCCGAACGCGCGACGACTGGCCTGCACGGCCAGCGAGGCGAGGACGGCGTTGGCACCACCACCGATCAGAGCGCCGATGCCGAACGGTGCCACCCGGCCGATCACGATGATGCCCTGTTTGGTCCCGTACTTCGTGATGAAGTGTCGTCCCAGAAGCTTGTTGATCTGGCGTAGCGTCTCGGCGGGTACCTTGGCGGCGACCTGACGTCCCCAGTGTTGCCCCGTACGCTCGGCGACCTTGCCGATGGTGGCGGAGCCGGACCCACCGAGCATGATCCCCATGACGATCGTCCGGCGGCGTTCGAGCTCGTCGATGGGGATTCCGTGGACCTCGGCGATCGAGAGTGCGAAGAGGGCGCTCAGCTCAAGAGAGGACAGAGCTTCGCCGGCCGACAGTGCCAGCGCGACTCCCGTGCCGACGCCGGGGGCTGCCGCAGCCCCACCCACTGCGGCACCCGTTCCGGTCAGGGCACTGACGTACATCCGTTCCAGGTTGCGGATCACCTGTGCGGGCGTCGCCTCGGGGTTGCGCTGGCGGGCCCGGGTGATGTTCTTGCGCACCAGTGGGCTCTGCAGGTCGATGGCCTTGTTCAGGAGGTCGAGAACCCGCTGCCCGGGTCCGGTTGCTGCCGGAACCGGCCCGTCGAAAGCATCTGCTGCCATGCCTTGAACTCCTCGGGTTCATGCCCCAGTTGGGTTTTCGCACTCGACCAGCCGAGTGGAACTTGCGCCGATCGGCGAACGGTGGACACCGTACTAGCGTCGGTGGTGCCGTTTGTCCTTTAAGGAATGGTTGTGGAGCTTGCCAGTCGGCTACCTGACAATCGTTTGCGATACGGCGGCAGGCTGCGGCCGCTGATGGCGAGTGGAAGACCCGCTGTCCGGACGGCGGGGTTTGATGGACGGCTCAGGTGAAGGCGGCGGGCATGTCCCAAAGTCCGGCCCGTCCGCCTTGGCCGAGCCGCAGCGGAGCATTCACGGCCGGTCGGGTCGCCAAGAGGGTGATCGGGGTCCACCGGACGGCCGGTGGCCAGCGCCGGACGTCGGGGCGCAGTTGTACGTCCGGGGCGTTCCAGGAGGCATGTCAGTAAGGCGACAGGTGGTCCGATTGACGAGACTGGCGGGCGATGGTCTGCTGAGTGCCGCCATCGGGGCTGTGAAGTCAGAACACAGTTCGATCAGGTGACTACAGACCCGTCAGCATTCGTCCGCGGAAGGTGCGGGGCGGATTCGTGTGGGGCGAACCAATGGGGAGAGAATGCCGAGCGTGACGACGGCGATACCGCAGATCAGCAGGCTGGTGTCGGTGCGCGGCCAGCGGTGGGTGGTCAGCGCCGTGCAGCCGGGCGAACACAGCACCCTGGTCAGCCTGCAGAGCGTCGAGGACGGCCGCTACGGCCAGACCCTGGACGTGATCTGGGAGATCGAGCCGGGTCGTCGCGTGCTGCCCCGTGGTGCCCTGCCCGACGTCACGGATCGCAGTTTCGACCCGCCGCAGCGGCTCGCCGCCTTCCTCGACGCGGTCCGCTGGTCGGCGGTCACCTCCGCCGACGTCAAGACGCTCCAGTCGCCGTTCCGCTCCGGCGTCGCGATCGAGGACTACCAGCTCGAACCGGTCGCCCGTGCGGTCGACGCACCCCGGGTCAACCTCCTCCTCGCCGACGACGTGGGTCTCGGCAAGACGATCGAAGCCGGGTTGGTGACCCAGGAACTGCTGCTGCGCCACCGGGCCCGACGCGTCATGATCATTTGTCCGGCGGGCCTGACCATCAAGTGGCGCGACGAGATGGCCGAGAAGTTCGGCCTCGACTTCACCGTCGTCGACTCCGAGCGCTGCGCCGAGGTCCGTCGCAGCCACGGGTCCGCCGCCAACCCCTTCGAGGTCTTCCCACTGAGCATCGTCAGCCTGCCCTGGCTGCGAGGACCCAAGGCCCAGCGGCTGCTCGACGAGATGTTGCCCGCCGACGGGCCGTCGTACCCGCGCACCTTCGACCTGCTCGTCCTCGACGAGGCGCACCACGTGGCCCCGGCCGCGCCCAAGCAGGTCTACGCCGTCGACTCGCAGCAGACGAAGCTGATCCGTCGGCTCGCCCCGCACTTCGCCCACCGGCTCTTCCTCTCCGCCACCCCGCACAACGGCTACCAGGCGTCCTTCACCGCTCTGCTGGAGATCCTCGACAACCAGCGGTTCGCCCGAGGCGTCAAACCGGACCCGGCCGCCGTCAGGGACACCGTGGTCCGCCGCCTCAAACGGGACATCGAGAACCCCGACGGCAGCCCACGCTTCGTCGAACGCCGGGCCATGTCGATCCCCGTCGCCTATCCCGAGGAGGAGCGGCAGATCCACGCCCTGCTCACCCACTTCGCGGAGCTGCGCGGCAAGCGGCTGCGCTCGCAGCGCGGGCGTAAGGCCACCGACCTGGTGACGTTGCTGCTCAAGAAGCGGCTGTTCTCCAGCCCGGCCGCCTTCGCCCACACCGTCCGCGTCTACCTCGACACCCTGGCCAGCAGGAAGGGCGCGGCAGCACCGGCCGACACCGACGAGGTCCCGCAGTGGATGGACGAGTTCATGGACGACCTCGCCACCTACGACGACGACCAGGCCGCCGAGGCCGAGGACGACGCCCTCAGCCGGGTCCGACCGATGCAACCCGACCCCACCGACGACGAGACCAGCCTGCTCACCAAGATGCTCGACTGGGCAGAGGCCAAGGAAGCCCTGCCGGACGCCAAGGCGACCAAGCTCATCGAGTACCTGACCGCCGTCTGCCGCCCCGACGGCCGGCACTGGCTCAACGAGCGGGTCGTCGTGTTCACCGAGTACCGCGACACCCAGGCGTGGCTGGCCGAACTGCTCCGTCAGCAGGGCTTCGACACCGGCGGCCGACTCGCCCTGCTGCACGGGGGCACCCCCACCGACGACCGGGAACGCATCCGGCTGGAGTTCCAGGCCGACCCGACGGAACGCCCGGTGCGGATCCTGCTCGCCACCGACGCCGCCAGTGAGGGCATCGACCTGCAGAACCACTGCCACCGTCTGGTCAACTACGACATCCCGTTCAACCCGAACAAGCTGGAGCAGCGCATCGGTCGCATCGACCGGTACGGCCAGCGGTTCCACCCGGAGATCCAGCACTTCGTCGGCACCGGATTCGGCAGACACGTCGACCCCTTCGAGGCCGACCTGGAGTTCCTCTCCCGGGTCGCCACCAAGGTCGCCCGGATGGAGGCCGACCTCGGCTCGGTGAACGCCGTCCTCGCCGACGCCGTCCAGCGGCGGATGCTCGGCGAGCAGGTGACAGTCGACGTCGAGCGGGCCGGCAGGTCCCGCAGCGGCGGTGCCCTGCCCACCGAGACCAACCTGCGCGAGCAGGTCCGTCGTCTCCGCGCCGAACTGGACCGGACCGTCGAGGAACTCGGCATCACCCCGTCGGCTGTCAAGCGGGTCGTCGACACCGCCCTGGTACTGGCCCGGCAACAGCCGTTGAGGAGCCACACCGACGACCGAAACCTCCTCGACGGTCTCTACCAGGTGCCCCCGTTGACCGGCTCCTGGCAGCGCGCCGGTGCCGGACTGACCGCCAAACTGGCCGACGGCGACGAGCCGGCCCACCAACTCCCGGTCGCCTTCGACCCGCAGGTCGCCAAGGAGGACCGCGACAACATCGTCCTCGCCCACCTCAACCATCCCCTGGTGGCCATGTCCACCCGGCTGTTGCGGGCCGCCGTCTCCAACCCCGACATCGGCCTGCACCGGATCACCGCCGTCGTCAGTGACGACCCGGAGTTGGAGGACGTCCTGGTCGGGGCGTACTCACGGTTCGTCCTGGTCGGCGCGGACGGCGTCCGGCTGCACGAGGAGGTCCTCTACGCCGGAGGATGGGTTCCCGAACAGGGACGGTTCCGCCGGGTGGATAGCCTGACGACCCTGGGCGGGATCCTCGACCGGGCGTTGACCCTCGGCACCGAGGCCTCGCCGGTGGTGCAGGCCCGGGTCGCCGAGCGTTGGTCGACCGCCGCTGCCAAGGGTCTGCTGTCGGCGATCGAACGGCGGACCAAGGCCCGGCAGGACTCCCTGGAACGCAAGCTCGCCCAGCGGCAGGAGGCCGAGCGGCAGCGGATCACCGACAACCTCGCACAGTTCGCCGCCACCCTCCGCGACGCCCTGGCCTCCGACGACAGGGAGATGGAACAGACCCTGATCAGCCGCGCCGAAGCCAGCCGGAGCAAGGAGGAACTCGCCCAGTACCGCAAGGACCGGGATTCCTGGGACAAGCGCCTGAGAGCCCTCGACGTCGAGCGCGACCGTGAACTCGACGCGGTCACCGCCCGTTACCGCGACCCGAAGGACCACAGCTTCCCGGTCGCCGTCGTCTTCGTCGTCCCGAAGCGGGAGGCCACCCGATGAGCCGCACCTTCCGACGTCCCGCCCCCGACGGTGCCGAACAGCACCGCAACTGGCTGAGCCTGGTCGAGGTCAGCGGCCCCTTCCTCAGCCTGCCGGTGCTGCGCCGCACCTGGCCCACCCTCGACACCCTCGACAGGCCGACCCGGGAGCGGCTCCGTCAGGAACACGCCACCTGGCAGGACGACACCACCGGCGGCCGGGAAGCCTGGATCGGGTACGTCCTGGGTGACCTGCTCGGTTGGGGCGACGCCCTGCACACCACAGGCCTGGACCACCTCACCCACACCGTCGCCGAACACGACACCGCCCTCTCCGCGTCCTTCGCCCTGGTCGAGCCGGGGGAGGAGGCCAAGCCGGACAGCGTCCGGCTGCTCGGGTCGATCTGTCCGCCCGGCCAGCGGCCCACCCTCCGGGTCGAGGACTCCACCTGGGCGGCCACCCCCGCCGACCGGCTCGCCGTCCTCTGCCGACGTCACGGTGTCGAGCTGGGGCTGGTCACCGACGGCCGCTGGTGGACGCTGGTCTGGGCCCCGCGCGGGGGCGTCACCACCACCGCCACCGTCGACGCCGTCTCCTGGCCCGAGGCGGCCGAGCGGGACGTCGTCCGTGCGTTCGTGTCGCTGCTGTCCCGTCGCCGGTTCTTCGGCGTGCCCGACGACGAGAGACTCGTCCCGCTGCTGCGGGACAGCCTCAACAGCCAGGAGGAGATCACCGAGGCGCTCGGCGTCAACGTCCGCCGGTCCGTCGAACTTCTCGTCGCCGCCCTCGGCCGGATCGACGTGCACGACCGGAGGTCCGGGGGACCCGGACTGGCCCACGTGGACGCTCACGACGTGTACCGGGGCTCGGTCGCGGTGATGATGCGGATCGTCTTCCTCCTCTTCGCCGAGGAACGCCGCCTGCTCCCCGCCGACAACGAGCTGTACGCGAAGGCGTACTCCGCCGGGCAGCTCCTGGCGGAGCTGGAGCAGCAGGTCAAGCAGGGCACCGAGGAGGACCTGGAGCACACCTCCGCCGCCTGGCACCGGCTCCTCGCCCTCTTCAACGCCGTCCACGACGGCGTCGACCACCCCCGCCTGAGGCTGCACGGCCACAAGGGGTCCCTCTTCGACCCGAAGATGTACGCCTGGCTGCCACTGACCGTCGACGACCGGACCGTTCTGCACATGCTCCGCTCGGTGCAACGGGTCCAGGTCGGGAAGGGCCGGTCCAAGGAGACCCGGACGGTCAGCTTCCGGGCACTCGACGTCGAGCAGATCGGGTACGTCTACGAAGGCCTGCTCTCCTTCGAGGGCTTCCGCGCCGAGGGGGTGACCGTCGGCCTGATCGGCGGGGAGGGCATCGAGGAGGAGGTCCGCCTTGCCGACCTGGAGGCCCTGCGCCAGCGGCACCCCGACCCGTCGGCGCTGGCCAAGGCGCTCGCCGAGACGTACAAGTCCTCCAAGATCGGCTCGGTGGCCGCGCTGACCAGGGCACTCGTACCACTCGACGGGGTGGACCGTGAGGAGGCCCGGAAGAGACTCCTCGCTGTCAACGGCAACGACTACGAACTCTCCGAGCGGCTGCTTCCGTTCCAGGGCCTCATCCGCGACGACCTGCGCGGCCTTCCGGTCGTGATCCTTCCCGGCGCCCTCTTCGTCACCGAGTCGGCCCTGCGCCGCAACACCGGCACCCACTACACACCCCGCAAGCTCGCGGAGGAGGTGGTGGAGGGGGCACTGGAGCCGCTGGTCTACCGGGTGGGTCCGCTCCAGACGGCGGACACCACCCAGTGGGTCAAGAAGTCGGCCGACGAGATCCTCGCCCTCAGGGTCGCCGACATCGCGATGGGGTCGGCGGCGTTCCTGGTGGCGGCGGCCCGCTACCTCGCCGGACACCTCATCTCGGCCTGGGCTAGGGAGGGCGACGGGAAGGCCGCCAGGTATGCCGAGTCGCGTACCGACGACCGGGCGGTGGACGCCGACGACGACCCCCTGGTCATCGAGGCTCGGAGGCAGATCATCGGGCGCTGCCTCTACGGGGTGGACATCAACCCGATGGCCGTGGAGATGGGCAAACTCTCCCTCTGGCTGGTCTCCATGGACCCCCGACGCCCCTTCACCTTCCTCGACGACCGCCTGGTCGCCGGGGACTCCCTCCTCGGCCTCGGCAACGTCACCACCCTGCCGGGCAAGAAGGTCCGGGACCTCCGTCTGGAACGGGAGATCGCCGAGTCCCGGGACCTGCGGCGGCGGATCGCCGAGCTTCCCGACGGGCCGGACGCCCTGGCGGAGAAACACCGGCTCCTCGAAGAGGCCAAAACGGTCCGGAAGCGTGCCGAGGTCTATGCCGACCTGGTGGTCGGGGCCTCCCTCGCCTCGATGAAGCGCGGCCAGGACCCGGTTGCTATCGCCGGCAGAGTCGCCGAGCTGACCCAGAGTATGGCCAAGGGCGGCAGCCCGGAAAAGCTCCGCGAGAAGGCCCGAGAGTGGCTGAGGCTAGACCAGCCGACCGGTGCTTTCGACCGGAAGCCACTGCACTGGTCCCTGGAATTCCCCGAGGTCTCCGAACAGGGCGGCTTCGACGCCGTCATCGGCAACCCTCCGTTCCTCGGGGGGCAGAAGCTGACCGGTGCGATGGGACTCGCCTACCGGGAACGGCTGGTCAGTGCCATCGGTCGGAACGCCCGGGGCAGCGCCGACCTGGTCGCCTATTTCCTGCTGCGGGCACACGACCTACTCAACTCTGGCGGGCAGACCGGCCTGATCGCCACCAACACCCTCGCCCAGGGTGACACCCGGGAGGTCGGCCTCGACCAGGTGGTCGCCGGCGGCACCACCATCCGCCACGCGGTCAAGAGCCGCCCGTGGCCCTCTCAGTCTGCGGCTTTGGAGTTCTGCGCCGTCTGGACCAGCCGGGCCGGACTCGGCCCGACCGCCGAGCGACGTGCCGACGGCATCGTGGTCACCGGGATCACCCCCTCCCTCGACGCCGAGAAGCGAGTCACCGGCAACCCCTACCGCCTGGAGCGCAACACCGGCATCTCGTTCATCGGCTCGTATGTGTTGGGGCTCGGCTTCACCATGGAACCGGAGAAAGCCGCCGCGCTGAGGGCGAAGGACGAACGTAACCGCGAGGTCATCTTCCCCTACCTGAACGGAAAGGACCTCAACTCCCGCCCCGACTGCTCGGCAAGCCGCTGGGTCATCAACTTCCACGACTGGGACGAGGACCGAGCCAAGACCTATCCGGACGCCTACGAACAGGTCAGGACGCTGGTCAAGCCCGAGCGAGACCAGAACAATCGTCAGGCGAGGCGTGAGCGGTGGTGGCAGTTTGCTGAGCGTTCGCCTCGGCTGTACCAGTCGATCACGGACCTGAAGCGGGTCGTGGCGATCACGCGGGTGAGCAAGACGGTGATGCCGGTGCTGGTGCCGACCGGTCAGGTCATCAGCGAGGCTGTGGTCGTTCTTGCGACAGATGACACCGCGATGCTGGCGTTGTTGTCGAGTTCGCCGCACTACTGGTGGGCGGTCAGCCGGGCATCCTCGATGAAGGCAGACCTTCGATACACCCCCTCTGATGTGTTCGAGACGCTGCCACTGCCACATGTGACTCCCGGGGTGCGGGAGCATGGTGATCGGCTTGATGTGTATCGGCGGGATGTGATGTCGAGTCGGCAGGCGGGGTTGACGGCGACGTACAACCTGGTTTTCGATCCGGCCTGTCGGGACGAGGACATCGTGGAGTTGCGGCGGATCCACCGGGACATCGACGAGGCGGTCTGCCGGGCCTACGGCTGGGACGACCTGGTCGAGCAGGGGCTCGACCACGGGTTCCACAAGGCCGGTGCCTACACCCGCTACACAGTCGGCCCCGCAGCCCAGCGGGAGATCCTGGACCGCCTCCTGGAACTCAACCACGAGCGCTACGCCGAAGAGGTCGACCAGGGCCTGCACGACAAGAAGAAGCAGGCGAGCCGCCCCAAGGGCAGCGCGGACACCCTGTTCTGATCCCCACTCTCACCCCCCGATCTCACCCCCGAAGTGGAGGCCGACGTGTTCTCGCGTGGGCAGCTCACCCGTCAGCGCGGTGTCGACCCGCGATCCCTGACCTTCGCCGTGCTCGACCTGGAGACCACCGGCCTGGAACCGGGCCGGGGGTCGCGGGTCTGCGAAGTGGGGATCGTCCGGATGCGCGGCGACGGTGTCGTCCTGGACGAGTATTCGACCCTGGTCGACCCGGAGAAGCAGCGGATCAACAACAGCGAGTACCACGGGATCACCGTCGCCGACGTCAGGTCGGCACCCACCTTCGCCGCGATCGCCGGGGACGTCCTGGCCATCCTGGCGGACGCAGTGGTGGTCAGCCACAACCTGGACTACGAGGAGAAGTTCCTGGCCGCCGAGTTCCGGCGGCTGGGAGTCGACCTGCAGGGGGTGCCGGGTCTCTGCACGCTCGTCACCGCCCGCACCCAGCTCGACCGGTGGGGATACAAGCTGGAGAACGTCAGCCACCTGATCACCGGGGAGTGGCTCGACGCCCGGCACTCGGCCCTCGGCGACGCCCGGGCGCTCGCCGCGACCCTGGCCAAGCTGGTCGCCGAAGCGCCACGACGGCTCTCCTGGGTCGGTCCGACACCGGTGCCGCTGCCCACGACGCTGTCCCGTAGCGGCCCGATCGCTCCCCGGGCCACCGGACTGCGTAAGGGAACCCAGGGGTGGCTCGGCACCCTGACGGCACGTCTGCCACTGATGACCAGCCCGCCCCCGCCACGCCCCGAAGGGTTGGGTGACTACCGGGCGCTGCTCGGTCACGCGCTCGCCGACGGGAAGATCGTGGGGGAGGAGGCCAACCAACTGGCGGTCGCGGCGGCGCGGGCCGGGCTGACCCAGACCACCGCCCGGCAGGTCCACGAGGAGTTCCTCGCCGAGGCCCGGGCGCGGGCCGAAGCGGACGGTGTGGTCACCTCCACCGAGCTGCGGGAGTTGCAACGGGCAGGTCGGGAACTCGCCGCCTCCCACCTGATCAGCGACCTGGAGGAGGCCGCCGCCGCGAACCGGGCCAAGGGGAACGGGCCGCTGAAGGGGTGGCGGCTGCTGCCAGTCGGTGACTCGCCCGCCCTCACCGAGGTGCTCGACTACGCCGTCGAACACGGGGCCAAGGTCGCGGTCAACCTGACCAAGACCGTACGCCTCGTCGTGAACGACGACCTCCCGGAGACGGACCCCCGGATCGCCAAGGCCCTGGCGGCGGGGGTCGACGTCCGCTCGCCGGAACAGGCCCGCAAGCTCCTGGAGACGGAGGTGGCGAAACCCGACGGGCTCTTCGCCGACCGCGACGGGGAGCAGGTCGCCTCCCGGATCAGCGCGGAGCAGGCCGCCGTCGCCGGACCCCGGCGGCCCGAGTGGCACGAGTTCTGGCGACCCCGTGAGCTGACCGACGCCGAGTACCACGCGGAGTTCGTCGCCCGGTACGACGACCGGGAAGAGTTCGACGAGGTGGTGTACACCCTCACCACCGCGCGCCAGGCCGGTCAGGCCCCAGTCCACCGCACCCCGGTGACGGCCGGTGGTCAGGCGAAGAGCGGCTGCGCTGTCGTCATCCTCGCCGGGGGTGCGCTGGTGGCCGGGCTCGCGGAACTCCTCCGACAGGTCGTCGCGTGAGGACGGCGACGGGCCGGGGTGCATCCCCCGGTACGCCCAGCGGGTTCGGAAGAATGGTCGCGAGGGGGTGAGCCTGATGGAGAAGCGGCTTCTCGCGGTCGAGGTGGAGAACTTCCGTAGCCTGCGGAAGGTCACGTTGCCGCTGCGCCCGCTGAACGTGCTGGTCGGACCGAACGGTGCCGGTAAGACCAACCTGCTCGACGTGTTCCGGTTCCTGGCCGACGTCATCGGCACCGACCTGCAGCCGGCGCTCGACCTGCGTGGCGGCTTCGACGAGGTGGCCTTCAGGGGTGGGGAGAAGGCTCCTACCCACATGCAGATCAAGCTGACCGCGATGTGGACGACGCACAGCAGCCTGAACGCCCCCGACGAGTATCAACTCCGCGTCACGCGCCTTCGGCACGGCACCCTTTCCCGGCGGGAGAGGTTCGCCTTCAAGCGCACCCAGGGCCGGGGTCGTCGGATCACCATCAACGGCCAGAAGGTCAACGTCGTCGACACCGGGCGCGGGGGCGGTGAACGGGAGATCGGCATCAACGCACTCAGTAGCGGGCTCTCGACCCTTCCCCGGCTCTCCGACGACGAGGGCGGGTCGGAGGTCTCCACTGTCGCCCAGCGGCTCGCCTCCTTCCGGGTCTTCGACGTGCGTGTCGACTCGGCGCGGCAGGCGTCGCGGTTTCCCCGGGCCAAGACCGAGACGCTCGACGACGGAGCAGCGAACCTCGCCGGGTTCCTGCTCGCACTGAGAAGTCGGGACGAGGGTGCGTGGCAGCGTCTGGTGGAGGATGCACAGGAAGTGCTGCCGCAGCTCGAAGACATCGACTTCGACTACCCGTCGGGGGCGGCCCGCGAGGTGGTCGTCGTGCTGCACGAGCGGGGCCTGCGTCGACCCACGCAGCTCGCCGACGCCTCCTACGGCACGATCCGGCTGCTCGGGCTGCTGGCCTTGCTCTACGACCCGAGTCCTCCCGCGTTGACCTGCGTCGAGGAGATCGACCACGGGCTGCACCCGCAGGCCCTCGCACTTCTCGTGGAGCGGCTGCGTGAAGCCAGCGAGCGGACCCAGTTCCTCATCGCCACCCACTCCCCGGCTCTCGCCGACCGGCTGTCCCCGGAGGAACTGGTGGTCTGCGAGCGACATGCCGACGGGTCCTCGGCCATTCCCGCCCTGACTGCTGACCACATCGAGGAGATCGTGACGGCCAGCGAGGGCATGCCTCTCGGTGACCTCTGGTTCTCCGGAGCGCTCGGCGGTGACCTGTGACCCGGCGGGGAGGGACCGCCGTCCGGGCCACGAAGCGACCGGTGGTGGTGTTGGCAGGCGAGGACCGTAACGACCGTGAGTGCCTGCGGGTGGTCCTGGAGAAGTTGTGCCCCGCGATGCAGGGCCGGCTGGTGGAGATCAACGACTCGATCCGGCTGCACGAGGCGAAGAGCCCCGCCACCCTGGCCGACCGGGCTCGGACACTCGGACGGCAGGCCAGGGCGAAGGCAGCCAGGGAACGAGCCGAGTTGGCCTGCCTCTTCGTCCACGAGGACTTCGACCGGACCGACGGCGACGAGTACCTCGAAGCACGCGGGCGGGTCCAGACGGCGTTGCGTGCCGAGGTCCCCAGCGCGCACTACGTGTTGTCGGTGGCCGAGGTGGAGGCGTGGCTCCTGCTGTTCCCCGACGCGCTGACCAGGACCGTCACCGGTTGGCAGGTGCCCAGGCAGTACCGCAACCGGGACACCGGAACCCTCACCGATCCGAAAGAGATCCTCAGGCGCAACGTCGGAGGTGCCGGTCGGCGTTACCGGGAGTCCGACGCGCCGGACGTCCTGGCCGCAGCGGTGGCGCTCAACAGCCTCGACCAGCCGGTCGGCCGGAACCGGTCCTGGAACCAGTTGCGCGACGACGCCACCGAGTGCTGCACGTTGCACATCCCGAAGGCGAGGAGGCCGCAGTGAAGGCCGATGTTCAGGGCGGACTCTTCCCGCACCCCCGAGGAGAGCAACAGGCCCTCGCCCTCTCCGGCGACGAGGGGGCGGACACCCCGGCTCTGGACCGGGCTCAGAGCTTCCCCGAGGCGACCTCCTACCAGGTGCGCGACGAGGTGGAGGAGCTGATCGGGCGGGACCTGCTCGGCCCGTGGGACGGGGAGGACGAGGAGTTCCGCCCGGGTGCGATGGGGCCACGCGAGCGGTACCTGGTCGGGATGCTCGGCCCGAAGCAGCGTCCCCGTGCGGAGCGGACCGACGCGGCAGGCGTCCAGGACGTCGACGCGGCCACCCAGGGTGACGGCAGTGAGGCCGAGCTGCCCGAGGTGGTCACCCCGCTGAACCTGGGCAAGATGTGGGCGTCGTCGATGGGCCTCTCCTTCGCCGTCGCCGACGACACCGACGTGCTGTCGGTGACCGCCGAGTGGGGCCGATACGACCTGCGGGTCACCGAGGACGAGGCGGGGAAGTCCAAGCGCGTCTGGTACCGGGAGCCGGTCTCCTACGCCAGGGAGGTCCGGCTCGACGGGGAGACGTCGTACCGGCTTCCGTTGACGGTGGCCGACCAGGACGCGCCCGGGGTCCACCTGGCCGTCGAGGTGCGGCCCCGGGACGGCCAGCGGGTGGTGCAGATCGCGCTGGTCAACACGCAGGTCGAACCGGAGAGCAACGCCGACACGGCATGGCTGTTCCAGTCCTCGCTCACCGTGACCGCGCTCGACGGGCAGGCGGCGGTCTTCCTACCCGTCGACGATCCGCTCGACGGGGTGAAGGGTCTCAGCGACGGCCAAGGGGAGGAGGTGCACCTGCGGCTGCTCTACCGGGCGCAACGCCGGTACGCCGCCGGCCGCAACGTCGCCGTCCACCCGTGGGTCCGCGACGGGCAGCGTCGCGCGTACAAACTCTTCACCACCTGGCTGCCCACCTACGACGTTCCGGCGACTGTCGCACCGGTCGGCAAGGGGACGCGGCTTGCCGGGGTCGAACTGTCCATGGACGCCCTGGCGGCTGCGGACATCGACCGGCTCCGCACCGGACTCGCGGTCCTCGCCGACGGGTACGAGAATTGGCTCGACGACGAGGAAGCCAAGATCCCCGGGTTGCCGGAGCCGCTGCGCCCGGCCGCCGTGGAGGCGGTCTTCGTCGCCCGGCGGGCCGCCACCCGGATCCGGGCCGGCATCGCCCTGCTCACCAATCCGGAGGAACCCCGGCACGCCGAGGCGCTCGCCGCGTTCCGTTTCGCCAACCAGGCCATGGCGTTGCAACGTCGGCACAGTGAGGTAGCCCGGCTGCGTGAGGAGAAAGGCCTGTCGTACGCGCAGGCCAAGGCCGACATCGACGCCCACGGCGCGGCTGCCGCCTCCTGGCGGCCGTTCCAGCTCGCGTTCGTGCTGCTCAACCTGCCGTCGCTGACCGACCCGGCGCACCCGGAGCGGGCCGCCGACGCGCAGGCCACCGTCGACCTGCTGTTCTTCCCGACCGGCGGCGGCAAGACCGAGGCCTACCTCGGGTTGACCGCGTTCACCTTCGCCATCCGTCGCCTCCAGGGGGTGGTCGGGACCGGGATCGACGCCCGCAGTGGCGACGCCGGGGTGGCGGTGCTGATGCGGTACACGCTGCGGCTGCTCACCGCCCAGCAGTTCCAGCGGGCCGCCGCGTTGGTCTGCGCCGCCGAGGTGCTGCGCCAGGACGACGAGCGGACCTGGGGCGCGGAACCGTTCCGGATCGGACTCTGGGTCGGCGGCGGTGTCTCCCCGAACTGGTACGACGAGGCCGCCCAGCAGATCGCCGAGGCGCGGGAGGCCGGACACGGCAAGTACACGAACGTCCTGCAGACGTTGAGCTGCCCGTGGTGTGGGGCCAAGCTGCGCGCCGAGCACGACCTGGAAGCGAAGGAGGACCTCCGCCGGGTCCTGCTCTTCTGCGCCGAGGGGGAGGGGGCCGACGCCTGCCCGTTCTCCCGTACGCGCAGCAGGGAGGGGCTGCCGATCCTCACCGTCGACGAGGAGATCTACCGGTACGCCCCCAGTCTGGTCATCGCCACCGTCGACAAGCTGGCCCAGCTGCCGTGGCGCGGCTACGCCGGGCTGCTCTTCGGCCGGGTCCGGCAACGCTGCTCCCGCCACGGGTACCGGCACGACGACCTCGACGGGCGGGTCAACTGCGGTGCCCGGCACAACAAGAAGGGCAGCCTCGCGGCGGTCACCAGTCAACCCGTGGTGCGGCTGCGCCCGCCGGATCTGATCATCCAGGACGAGCTGCACCTGATCTCCGGTGCGCTCGGCACCACGGTGGGTCTCTTCGAGGCGGCCGTCGACGAGCTCTGCACCTGGCCACTGCCCGGTGGCGGCGAGACCGGTCCGAAGATCGTGGCGTCGACGGCCACCACCAAACGCGCCCGCGAACAGGTGCTCGGGGTGTTCGGGCGGGACCTCGCAGTGTTCCCGCCGCCGGTCGTCGACATCACCGACACCTTCTTCAGCCGCCAGGTCCCGGTCACCATCGACAACCCGGGTCGCCGTTACCTCGGTATCTGCGCCCACGGGGTCCGGATGAAGTCCGCCGAGATCCGGGTCGCGGAGATCCTGCTGCTCGCCGGCCAGACCCTCTTCGACAGGTACGGTGCACCCGCCGACCCGTACCTGACGACCGTCGGCTACTTCAGCGCCACCCGGGAACTCGCCGGGATGCGGCGGCTGCTCGACGACGACGTGACGACGAGGGTCCGGACCCACGGTCGCCGCAAGGGACTCTCCGACCGGATCGTCGGCCCGCTCACCCTCAACGTGCAGGAGTTGACCTCCCGGATCTCCTCCGGTGACATCAGCGACGTGCTCAAGCGGCTGGAGATCGGGTTCGACCCGGAGCTCGACACCACAGCCCGGCGCAAGGCGATCTTCGCCGACATGCGGGAGGCGCAGAAGGCCAAGACGGCCTCCCACCCGCGACTCAACCTGCACCCGGTCACCGACCGCTTCTACAAGCGGCAGAACGAGGGTCGGCTTCCCGTCGACGCGGTCCTCGCCACCTCGATGCTGCAGGTCGGGGTGGACGTGTCCCGGTTCGGTCTGATGGTGGTCACCGGCCAGCCCAAGAACACCGCCGAGTACATCCAAGCATCCTCCCGGGTCGGCCGGGACCCCCGCCGCCCCGGCCTGGTGGTCACCCTCTACAACTGGACCCGGCCCCGCGACCTCGCCCACTACGAGGACTTCGAGTACTACCACGCCACCTTCTACCGGCAGGTGGAGGCGCTCTCGGTCACCCCGTACACCCGGCGGGCGCTGGACCGGGGGACCGCAGCGACCCTGATCGCGGCCGTGCGCCACGCGCAGGAGGAGTTCTCCCGCAACACCGACGCCCACGACGTCCCGCTCGACGGGCCGCAGGTGCAGCGGGTCCTCGACCGGTTCCTGCGGCGGGCGGAGGCGATCGCCGGTGAACGGGGCCGCGACTACCTCTCCGAGCGGATCAACACGCTCCGTGACATCTGGAACAAGCGGCGGACCGGCCTGACCCGGCTCGGATACGACCGGGGTTCCTTCAAACAGCAGCAGCTCACCGGCCTGTTGGAGCGGGCCGGCAACGAGCGGTGGACCGAGCTGACCGTCGGACAGTCGATGCGGGAGACGGAGAACGAGATCAACCTGGTACTGCCGGCCGGCGGCAGGATTCTCGACCCCCTGTACGGCGCACCACAGTGGGCCTTCGGCCCACCCGAGGGCAACGCCCGGGACGAGGACCTGCCGGACGGGGACGAGTTGGGCGAGACGACGCTGACCGGAAAGGGCAAGTGATGGCGGGCAGGTTCTTCCGGCGGGTCGGCACCGTACGCCCCAGCCACCTGATGTTCACCACCGGTGTCGGCGCGGTCGTCGACCTGCCGAACTTCTCGGTCCTGGTCCGTGGCCTCGACGACTGGGACCACAAGGCGGTACCCGAGTTCTCGCCGATCGTCGAACCCCGCCTCCTCGCCGAGGTGCGCCGGTTCCTCCACGATCCGGCTCTCGAAGAGCTGCGTCCGGCGCCGTGGATGGAGGGGGCCGACGACCCCAACAGCCAGGCGGCGAAGGTCGGGGTGCCGATCACGCCCTTCCCCGGCTGGCTCCGCTGCACCGCCTGCGACGACCTTGCCCCGATCGAGGGCAGCACCTTCGACTTCGAGAACTCGAAGGCCCGCAAGCCGCACGAGGCCCGCTTCTTCCACGCCTCCTGCGGTCGGAAGAAGACCGGCCGTCGACCCATGGCCGTGGCGGCCCGGTTCGTGCTCGCCTGCACCGCCGGGCACCTCGACGACTTCCCGTACTCCGAGTTCGTCCACCAGGGTGGTGGGTGCCCGAACGCCTCCCACCCGAAGCTGCGCATGGACGACCGGGGCGGGAACCTCGGTGCCAACGTCGAGATCAAGTGCATGCCGTGCGGGGCCCGCCGCAACCTCAAGGAGGTGCTGGGCCAGCGGGGCGCGGACAAGCTGCCCCGATGCCGCGGACGCCGCGCCCACCTGGGTGACTTCGACCCCGGGGAGTGCCCGGGGGAGCTGAAACTGCTGGTGATCGGCGCCTCCAACCAGTGGTTTGCCCAGACTCTCTCCGCACTGGCCGTACCTCCCACCGGGGCCAGCGAACTCCAGGCGAAGGTCGCGGCGACCTGGGAGAGCCTCAAGGACATGCCGGGCATCGGGATGCTGCCCTACCTGCGCACCGTCGTCCCCGCCCTGAGGGGGTTCGACCGATGGAGCGACGAGGAACTGTGGGCGGCGATCCAGCGCCACCGCAACGCCTCGGAACCCGAGGAGGAGAGGGGATACCCGGATCTGCGTACCCCGGAGTGGGAGATCTTCTCCGCGACGCGGTTGCCGCCGGGCACCGACGACTTCACCCTGCGGCGTGACCCCGAGGGGGTGCCGGCGGAGCTGAAGAACGTCTACGCCGACGTCATCCAGGCCGAACGCCTCCGGGAGGTCCGGGCTCTGGTCGGTTTCACCCGGCTCGACGCGCCGGACCCGCAGGACCCGGACCTGGTCCTGCGGGCACCTCTGTCCAGGAAGAAGGCGGGATGGGTGCCCGCCAGCGAGGTACGCGGAGAGGGCATCTTCCTCCGACTCCCCGAGGACCTGCTGACCGAGTGGACCGCCCGGGTCACCGGCACCGAGGCCATGCAGACCCACCGGGAGGCGTACGCGCGGTTCCGGCGCAGCCGCTACTCCGGCCGGATCCGGGGCGGGTTCGAACCGATGAAACACTGGCCGGGGGAGCGGTTCATCGCCCTTCACACCCTCTCCCACCTGCTGATCCGCACCATCGCGCTGGAGTGTGGCTACAGTTCGGCGAGCCTGTCGGAGCGGATCTACGCCGGGACCGAGGCGGATCCGCACCGCGCCGGGATCCTCATCTACACCGCAGTCCCCGACGCCGAGGGCACCCTCGGTGGACTGGTCTCCCTGGCCGAACCGAACGCGCTGGTCCGCCTCACCCGACGGGCGATCGCCGACGCCATGCACTGCTCCTCCGATCCGCTCTGCGCCGAGCGGTTGCCGCACGATCCGGCGGAGTTCCTGCACGGTGCCGCCTGTCACGTCTGTCTGTTCGTCTCCGAGACGACATGTGAACGCGGGAACCGGTTCCTGGACCGGCGTTTCGTCGTACCGGTCGACGACCCGGGCCTGGCGCTCTTTCCCGAGCTACCGTGACCTGGCATCCGGCGTTCGAGGCGGCGGCGCAGGCCGCTGCGCACCGACTCGGATCGGTGCACCTGCGGGTGCTGGCTGACCGCCTCGGTGCCGGATGGCCGGAGCAGGCGGTGCGGCACGCCGTTCCGGTGCCCGGCTTCGCCGAGGTCGCTGCAGCGGTGTTGACAGCCCGAAGTGTGTCGGGGCTGTCCGAGCGGGAAGCGGCCGCATACCTGCGCGGCCTGGCAGCCGGGCACGCCCAACGGTCCGCCGCCACGCGGGTCGAGTCGGTGTGGAGCGGGCCGAGCACCCACCCGGTGCCGGTCCGCGCCACCGCGCAGGTGCTGACGTCCCTGGCCCGCTCCGCCCGGACCGAACTGCTGCTGATGACCTACTCGGCGACACCGTACCGGCCGCTGCTCCGGGCCCTGACCGAGGCGACCGCCCGGGGGGTCGCGGTCACCGTGGTGGTGGAGACGGTGGCCGGTGGGGCGGGGGCGCTGCACGGGGCAGAGCCCGCCGCCGCGTTCGCCGACGTCCCCGGGGTCGAGCTGTGGCACTGGCCGGTCGACCGGCGGTCCGAACGACCGGCCAGGATGCACGCCAAGATCGCGGTGGCGGACCGGCACGCTCTCCTGGTGTCCAGCGCCAACCTGACCCAGTCCGGGGCGACCCGCAACATCGAGGCCGGGCTGCTCGTGCACGGCGGATCGGCACCACTGCGGGCCGCCGAGCACATCGCGGAACTCCAGTCCCGGGGCGTCCTCACCCGGCTGGGAGCGGTGGGCTGAATCGGTGGAACCGGCAGGCACCGGCGTGGCCACCGTCGCCACCGGAGACATCGCCCGACTGGCCAACGTCGGACGGGCCGCGGTCAGCAACTGGCGCCGCCGCTTCCCCGACTTCCCCACACCGGTCGGCGGCAGCACGGCCAGCCCGCAGTACTCCCTGACGGAGGTCACCGGGTGGCTCACCCGGCACGGCAGATCATTCACTGTCCGTCCGACCGACCGCCTGTGGCAGGAGTTGCGCGGCGCGACCGGTGACATGCACCTCGGTGACCGGCTGGGCTACGTCGGCGGTCTCCTGACGTTGCTCGCTCGCGCGCCTGAACGGTGGCGACACCTGGCCGACCAGCCGGACGGTGCGCTGGTCGGTGGACTCGCCGACGCACTCCGAGCTGTGGTTCCCGAGATCGCCGAGTTCGTGGTCGACGACCCGGACGAGGCGGGGACGGCGATCGTCCGGCTGACCGCCGAGGTGGCCCAGCGAGAAGACCCCCGAGCCGTCTTCGACTTCCTCCACGAGCGCTACCTGGAGGTCCACTCACGCAGACACGACGGCACTCAGACCGCCCACGCCCACCTGCTGGTTCGAGCCGCCGACGTGTCCGGCGGGCGGGTGCTCGACCCGGCCTGCGGTACCGGAGGGCTGCTGGACGCGGCTCGGGACAGCGGTGCCGTCGAGCTGTACGGGCAGGACGTCAGTCGTACCGCCGCCCGGCTCGCCGCCGCGCGACTGGCGCTGCACGGTGCCCCCGCACGGATCGTGGCGGCCGACTCCCTGCACCGCCCCGGCGGGGGTCACGGCACGGTCGACGCGGTGATCTGTGACCCACCCTTCGGTGACCGCTCGTGGGGGCAGGACGGTGAGGCACCGCAGGACCCTCGCTGGTCGTACGGGCTACCGCCACGGGCCGAGCCCGAACTCGCCTGGCTCCAGCACTGCCTGGCGCAGGTACGACCCGGCGGACGGGTGGTGATCCTGATGCCGGCGGCTGCGGCGAGCAGGCGCTCGGGACGACGCATCCGGGGCAACCTCCTGCGGGCCGGTGTGCTGCTCGCCGTGCTGAGCCTTCCCCCGACGGCCCCCGGCGCTACCGCCGCAGACCTGTGGGTACTCCGACGGCCCGACGGGGAGCCCCGAGTCAGCCACGTGCTCGTCGGCGAAGCGAACACCGACACCGTCCTCGCGACGCTGCCCGGTCAGGCGCCCCCGACCGGTCGGTCGGAGACGGGAGTCCAGGCCGTGCCGATCATCGACCTGCTCGACGAGCAGGTCGATCTCAGCCCGTACCGCTGGCTGAGCGCTGCCGACCCGTCGGAGGGCTACCGGCCCGCCGTCGAGCAGTGGACCGCATCGGTCGTCGATCTGCTGTCGCACCTGCCCGACCTCACCACCGGCACCCGGCACGGAGTCGCCGACACGACGACCATCGGGGATCTCGTGCGAGCCGGGGTCCTGCTGCTCCGGCAGGCCCCCGTCGGCACGTCCGACGTCCACGACGGGACCGAGCCGCTGCTCACCGCGAAGGACGTACGGCTCGGCCGTCCACCCACCGGCCGGGCACACCGGCGCGACGGTGCCGTCATCCTGCAGCCCGGCGACCTGGTGACACCGTTGGCCCCCCGGACACCCGTGGTGCGGGTGATCACCGAGGCCGGAGCCCTGCTCGGTCCCCGGCTCTACCTGCTGCGGGTCGCCCCGGAGCGGATCGACCCGCACTTCCTCGCCGGGTTCCTTCGGGCCGGGCAGGGCGCGGGTACCTCGGTCGGCACCTCCCTCGCCGGTCAGGCCGATCTGCGTCGGGTTCGGGTGCCACGGCTTCCCCTCGCCGCACAACGGACCTACGGGGACGCCTTCCGTCGTCTCTTCACCGCCGATGAGCGACTGCGAGAGGTGACCGTACGGGGGCAACAGCTGGTGGAGCAGGGGTTCCACGGCCTGGGCCACGGGGGTCTACGGCCGATCCGGACGGCCACTAACCTTCCACAGTCGGACGCGGCGGAACCGAGCGAGAGGCAGTCACGATGGGGAGGCTGATCAACAGCCGGTACGAGCTGGACGACCTGCCCATCGGCCGGGGTGGGATGGGCGAGGTCTACCTCGGCCGGGACACGAAACTCGACCGCGAGATCGCCGTGAAGTTCATCCGGTTCCCGAACGGTCTCAGCGACAAGGACTACGTCCGACGCTTCGTCCGCGAGTCGCGGATCACCGCCCGCCTGGAACATCCCGGAGTGCCGGCCGTGTACGACGTCGGCACCGACGGCAACCAACCGTTCCTGGTGATGCAGCGGATCCACGGCATCAGCATCGCGGACCTGGTCGCGGAGAACGGCCCACTCCCCGTGGGCTGGGCCAGCGCCATCGCCGCCCAGGTCTGCGCGGTGCTGGCCGTGGCCCACAGCGCGTCGCTGGTGCACCGCGATCTCAAGCCCAGCAACCTCATGCTCGAACCCGACGGCGGGGTGAAGGTGCTCGACTTCGGACTGGCCGTCGCCCCGGACCAGCCCGACTTCTCCAGGATCACGGTGACCGGTCAACCGCTCGGCACGCCCGCGTACATGGCACCCGAGCAGATCCAGGCGAGCATCACCGGTCCCGCGACCGACCTCTACGCACTCGGCTGCACCCTGCACGAGATGCTGACCGGGGAACGGGTCTTCACGGGCGCGACCTCGTACGACGTCATGAGCAAACAGGTCGCCCACCGGCCGCCGCCGATCCGCAGCGTGCGTGACGACGTCCCGGCTCCGTTGGAGGAGTTGCTGCTGCAACTGCTGGAGAAACGCCCCGAGGACAGGCCTGCCGACGCCCACGCGGTCTACCGTCGGCTGGTGCCGCTGAGCACCTCCCTGGGTCCGCTGCCAGGAGCGCTCCACCCGCCGGCCACGCCCAGCCCCACCCGGATGTACGCCGCAGTGCTCAGCCAGGTCTTCGTCGGCGTCACGGGCAGCGGCAACGTACCTCCGCAACCCGTGGCCGGACCGGCGTCGACGGTGGCACCGATTCGACCGGAACCCGCAGCAGCCAAGAAGCCCCAACCGAGGCACCAGCGTCAAGGGGCCGGCTCGCGGCCTCGCCCGCAAGCGGCGGCAGCCGTGCCGAACCGTGGCAGGGTCACGGAGAAGGTTCGCCGACTCGTCGCCCAGTCTCGGTACGACCAGGCCGCCGACCTCCTGGAGTCGGCGATCGCGGACGCCGCCCGGACGTCGGGGCTGGCCGGTCCGGAGGCGCTCGAACTGCGGCTGGCCTGGGCCGACGTACTCTTCGATGGCGGCGACTACCGCAGCGCGGGGCGGGAGTACCGACAGCTCACGGTGGACGTCGCCGGTCAGGGCGACGACGAGGGGTCGCTGCGTTGCCGTCTGAAGGCGGCCACCTGCACCGCCCTGACGGGGCACCCCAGCGAGGCGCTGGACGAATTGCAGGGACTGTTGCTAGACCAGCGGCGGCTCTTCGGCGACGGCGACCCTCGCACCAGCGAGCTGCGACGTCAGATCGGTCTGCTGCAACTCGGTGCCGGGCAGCGTGACGACGCGGAGCAGACCCTGAGCCGACTGCTCGCCGACCTCAGTGAGCAACGCGGCCGGGACGACCCCATGACACGGGAGGTGTCCGACCTGCTCGTGCAGGTCCGACGCTCAGGCCTGAACTGATCACCAACCGTGTCGGCTCCGTACGCGATTCGCGGCTGTCCACGTCGCCGTGTCAGTCGGCCAGCGGGCTGAAGCTGCGGCCGTCGAGCACGTTGATCAGCTCGTCGTCGCGGTGCACCTGGTAGCCGCGCCGCCGCAACTCGGCCACCAACTCCGTCTCGCTGCTCAGCGGGATCTCCAACAGGTCGCCGTTGAGGACGGTGGCCTGCTGATCGCCGAAGCGTGTTCGCAGCTCCTCCGGCAAGAGAGTGACTGCCCGTTCCGCCACCATGGGCGGCCAGTCTCCCTCCACGACCGATCCCAATTCGTTGATGTCGAAGGGCTCCTCGTCGGCCGGGTCCTCCTCGGGGTTGTAGTTCTCCGGGTCGGCGGGATTCGTCACATGGGTCGTCTGGATCCTCCGTGCCTCGCCCCAGGTGCGGGCGGCGGCGATCGCTCTGATCTCCGCTGCCTCCTCGGCGGCGGTGTTCCCGTCTGCGAAGGCGAGGCAGTCATGCATCTGCGCGTGGCCGTAGACGAGGTTTTGGCTGGTCGAGTGGTGATTCGTCATGATCCAGATCATGCCCGAGACGTCCGAACGCAAGATCAGCTGTTGATCGTGGATCGGACGCGAGTGTGCCAGGATCATCGGCCGGTCGGACCAAAGACGATCACGAAGGTTCTCGTCGGCGTTCGGTCGGGCCAGCGATTGTGTCCGGTCGGACCAGGCAACCGCGCCGTCCGCACCCTAGGTTGATTGGCGACTACATCCGCTGGCACCTGCGTCAGATCGGCGCGGTGCGGCACTGCCACCGTGTGGGGTTGCCGCCGAGGCCGTGGGTGGCGGGAGTCGGGATGGCTGTCGGCGCAGAGCGGAAGCTCGTCAAGGCCCTGCGACAGGCGCTGTCGCAGGGACCGATCCCGCAGGAGGATCTACTCACGGCGCTGCGGCAGACCGGTGTGCGCACCGACAGCAGCGGCCTCTACATCGCCTGCGCCACGCACGGTCTCGCCGATCTGCGGGAGGACACCTGGATCCCGCGAGGCTGGGCCGCCCCGGTGGCTGAGGCGACACCGGCCATTCCTCGTCAACGCCCGCTGGAATCACCCACCGCCCGCCGGGCCGCTGTGGAGATCCGTGACATCGCCTCCTCCATCGGCATCCCCATGGACGAGCCGACCCCACCCGCCGGGCCGGTACCCGCCGCTTGGCCAGGGATCGCTGCCCAGGCCGGCCGGGCACTCCAGGAGGAACTCCGAGCCGTCACCGACCGCCGCACCCTCCAGGACGTACCGGTCAGTGGTGGTTTCGTGGTCGCCGAGACGACGTCCCGGACGCTGATGCGGTTCGAGGCCGAGGGTGACCTCGGCGTGTCCGAAGGCGCCCAAGCGACGCTCGTTGTCGAGGGCACGCCGATCGACGTCGAAGTGGTGTCGGTCTTCGGTGACGTGCTGACCCTGTCGGTGCCGCCCGCAGCGGCCGTACCGGAGAAAGCCGTGCTGCGCTGCGACCTCTCCTGGCTGCTCTCCGCGCAGAGCAAGCGGCTTCGGGAGTTGGCCGACGGCGGGCCGGGTTTCAACGCCGAGGCCGCGGCCGCCCTGTTGAACGCCGGCCGGGCCGCCGTGCCGGACGACTTACCAGCCGTAAGAGCCGCACATCTCAACCAAGGCCAACGGCATGCCGTCCAGCTCGCGCTCACCCCGGGTGTCACATGGCTCTGGGGGCCGCCGGGCACGGGAAAGACCACCACCATCGGCACTCTGGTGGCGGAACTCTGCGTACGCGGGCTGCGCGTCCTGCTCACCGCGCCCACCAATGCCGCCGTCGATGTCGCGGTCAAAGCCGTCCTGAAGGAGATTCCCGAGCTTGCCGGCGGCGGGCTGGTCCGGCTCGGTCAGCCCTCCGACACCGCTCTCGTCGGACGGGCCGACGGGCATGTCCTGATCGACGAGATCGCCGCGAAGCGCGGTGCGATCCTCGCCCGCAGGCGGGTCCAAGAGGGACAACTCGTCCGCGATCTGCGACAACGACTCAAAGCCCTGCAACGGCGGCACGCCAACCTCAACGACGAGGACCAGCAGGAGCGCCTGACCTTGGAGCGGGGCGTGGCGGAAGCGACCGCCGTGATCCGGGAGCTCGACGAGGCTCTGCACCAGGTGCGCCGGCAGGTCTGCCGCGAGGCCGAGGTGGTGGCGGCCACCTCGCACCAGGTGGTTCTGCGGACGCTACGGGAGCTCACGTTCGACGTGGTGATCCTTGACGAGGCCAGCATGACCACGACGGCGCTGGCGATGCTGGTGGCGGGTATGGGCGACGGTCACACCATCATCGCGGGTGACTTCCGCCAACTGCCGCCGGTTGTCGTCGCCGACACGCCGTCCGCTCAGGAGTGGCTACTCAAGAGCCCGTTCGAGAAGGCCGCTGTGGACCTCGCGGTGGGCGGGAAGTCCCCACCGGGCCGGCTCGCGGCGCTCACCGAGCAGTACCGCATGCGCAACGACATCAACCGTGTGGTGAGCGAGGCGTTCTATCCGGAGAGCCCGCTCGTCACCGCGCAGAATGTGTCCAGTCGGCCGCGACACAGCAGGGCGGACTGGGCGGGGGGTGAACTCGTCCTGCTCGACACCTCGCAACTCGGCGCACGGACCGCCCGCAAGCAGGGCATGTCCTCCCGGTACAACCTGATGCACGTGCAACTGGTCGCCGGGCTCGTCACCGACCCGGATGGCGACGTGTCCAGTCTCGGTGTGATCTCACCCTTCGCCGCCCAGGCCAGCCTCCTGGAGTCGCTGCTGCCGGACCCCGACCAGGAGGATTGGGCGGCCTCGACGGTGCACCGGTTCCAGGGCGGAGAGCGGGACATCGTCGTGTACGACACCGTGGACACCGGCCTCGGTGTACGCCCGCTGCACCGCTGGTTCACCGAGGGCGAGCCCGGAGGTACCGGCGCGCGGCTGCTGAACGTGGCGGCCAGCCGCGCCCGCGACCACCTCGTGGTGATCGCCGCCCTGGACCAACTGCACCGGCATCGCACCAGCCGGGACGCGGTCTCGCTGTTCTTCGCGAAACTGCTCGAACGGGGGCGAATCGTTGGAGTGGCCGAGGCGCTCGACAACGTGTCCGTGACCCGACGGGTGACCCACGACATCACCGCACTGCTTGGCGACGACCTGGCAAACGCCGGATCTGTCGAGATGTGGCTGCCCCGGGCGCCGCTGGTCGGGTTGAAGCCCCTGATTCCGGCACTCAAACTGATTGCTGAACAGGATGTCGACACCGAGCCGGTGACAGTCTGGGTCGAGCCGGATCCCGACGGCTACCTTTCGGCGGAGGCGATGGCGGCCAAACGCGGGGGTGTGAACATCCGTCCGTGCACTCCGATCCTGGAATCCAGCGCCGTCATCGACGACGTGGTCTGGACCTCGACCCGTTCGCTGCTCGGTCCCGATCCTGGGACCGTGCTCCGCACACGACACGCGGCATTCGCCGACGCGGTGCGGCGGGCACAGCGGCGACGGCCCGGCATCGCACCGGGCAGTGGACAACTCGGCGACGACTGCGGGCGCTGTGCGCGTACCCTGGTCCGATTCGAGGTGGGCCGACGGGGTCTGCCCACCGTCGGCTACGGCTGCCTGCACTGTGACACCTCGTCCCGTCGAAGCCATCGTCCTGGAAATCGTGACGGGCTCGACCTGGCCGGGGGGAACCAGCACCGGTAGCGCTCGGAAAAGCGTTCAGCCGCCCCAATGGCGGTGGGCCGGCGGTCATCAACGGGGGCCGAAGACCATGCCCAGCCTGGACAGCCGAGCGTTGTCCAGCTCCCACTGCAGCACGGTATCGAGCGTGTCGAGTGCCCGCCCCTCGACGGTGGCCTTTGTGCTCTGCAGGCCGTCGACCACCTCGGGCAGGGCCGCCACCACCGCTGCGGTGGCGGTCCGGATGGGCTCCTCGGCACCGTCGGCCACGGCCCGGATCAGGTTCACCACCGGGATGCGAGCGGTGCGCGCGTACCGTCCGGCGATCCGCTTCAGGCCGGCTGGCATTCCGGCCCCCGCCTCCCGCGTGGCCGCGGACAGCCCGGCGAGGAGGAACTCGGCCAGTTCGCTGCGGCCCACTGCGAGACCGGGCAGCACCGCCGCGACGGCGGCCCGGGTCGCCGTCTCCGCGGGCGTCTCGGCGCCGCCGTCCTCCGGGGCGTCCGCTTGATAGGCCAGCCGCCGCCGACCCGCGGTGCTCATCTGGAACAGCACCATGAGCACCATCGCCCGGTAGAAGTCGCTCACCCCGTCGGCACCCGCCAGCGCGGCCAGCCGCGGCACCGCGCCCGGGACAGTGGGCACCACCGAGCCCTGCGGGAACGCGTCGTTCGCGATCGCCGCGATCAGGTCGCCCACACCGTCGAAGGTGCGGCCCTCGAAGGGCACCACCTCGGCGGCCGCGTGAAGATCGGCGGCAGGACGACGGAAACCACCGCACGTGAGTCCGGCAGGCGCGGGCAGATATGGCGCGGCAGCTGTCTGCCCCCCGACGAGCTCCGCGCGGATCCGGTCGGCCTCGGCTCGGTCGAGCTCGTGCGCGAGGCCCTCCCGGGAGAAGCGCTCGATCGCCCTGTCCGGAAACTGGCCGCACGCCGAGTTGACCTGCCCGCCGTACTCCCGGGCAATGGCCGTAATGGCCTTCTTCTCGGCCGGTGAGACCCCCAGTGGACCCTCGTAGGGCGGATCCACGGCCAGCGAGTGGGCTCGCCACCAGCCGGCGAAGCGACCCTCCAGCGGGTCGATCGGCACCTGCCGTACCGCGACCAGCAGGTGGCCGCGCTTGGCCAGCTTGTCGGCGACGGCATAGGCCGAAACCTCATCCGGCACCGACACGACGAAGCGCATCTCACGAATCACGGCGGCACTCTATCGACGATGGGTCGGGCTTCCCGGCGGCGCGATCCTGGCCGGCGCGGTCGAACAGGTACGCCACCTCGTGCTGTGAACCGCCCAGCGGCTCGGTGGCCGGACAGCACACCACCGAGCTGTCCTCCATACTCGACCCTCCGTGGGGGTGACGGGCAGTGGAAGACCTACCAGCCGAACGGCTGACGCTGATGGACGGCGGTCAGGTGAAGACGGCGGGGATGTTCCTGGAGTTCGGGCCCGTCCGCTCGGCCGAGCCGCAGCGGCGCATCTTCGACAGCGTCGCCGACGAGGAGTTGCCCGACGTGGCCTGGGTGGTCGGCTACCTTGACGCCGGTCATGTGCTCATCGACGTCATGGACGTCGCCGCCGATCCGTTCGAGCCCACCGAGCGGGTGCTGAACGGCTCGACGGTGCTGACCGACGGCGATTGGCTGTGGCGCAAGGATCTCGCCTACTACGTCCGCCGGCACCGGGTCGCGGTGCCGGCGGAGTTCCTGGCCCTGATCCGCGAGCGCGGGTACGCCGTCCCCGCGCGTGGCGTGCCCGAGCTGACCGCCTGCTCGCAGCGGGCACGCGAGTTGATGTTCTGGAATAGCTGATCGCGCACCCGGCCAGGTCAGTGATCAGCCGTCGATGGGCTGCTGACAGGTCAGGGGCCCGTGTTCCTGCTCACCGGTGTCGACCAGACCGACCCAGGGCAACCGTCGCCGACCCCGCCCCTAGTCGATGGAAACCACGTTGTCCACGCCTCGACGGTAGGCCACCTCACTGCTCGGCAGGACGGCCGGAGAGGGTGGCCGCTTCCGCCAGGAGTTCGTCCAGCTCCGCGTCCGTGAGGTTCGCGTCAGCGAGAATCTTCAGTGCGGTGGCGGCCTGGATTGTTCCGATCATCTCCTGGGAGGCGGCGTAGTCCACCGACGGGTCGATGACGGACATGATCAGCCGTTCGGCGGCCTCGGTGTTGATCTCTGCACCGCCGTGCAGGTCGGCGCGGAGGTCGGCTACAAACTTGATCGTGTCGGGCCACTCGGCGTTCTCGCCGAACCGGCGGTCCACGGCGAGGAAGAAGACCATCGCGAGGAACTTCGGGAAGCCGTCCCACCCCTCGGCCTGGAGCCTGGCCTCGATCGCATCGTTTGCGGCTTGCTTGCCGCGCACCAGCGTACGGATGTAGTCGGGCAACTCAGGTCTGATCATCAGGGTCACGCCTTCTCAACCGTCGTTTCGCGATTTGCCGTGCGATCGCCTTGATCGTCGCCGTCAGCGCATCGGCCACCGTGGCGTCTGCGGCCAACGGAGTATCAACCGGTGTGGGGCATCTGGAGATGCGACGGACGCGTAGGCGGAAGACGAATGAGAAGCAGGGTGGCCTGGGGGTGTACCCGAGATGCCTACTCTTCGGTGTCCTGGATGTCTGGGCGGTGGGCCTTGATCCAGCGTTCGACGTCTTCGGTCTCCCAGATCCGGCCGACGGAGAGTACGGCCACCGGGTCCGGGAAGGACTTCGAGTTGGTGATCTGGTAGGCGCGCGTACGGGAGACGCCGAGCATCTCCTGGATTTCCTGGCTCGCCACCAGCCGAAGCTTCCCCACGCTGTCACGGTAGGAGCAGGCGAACTGAACGCTTGCACATTGACTATGTGAACTCATCACTCGCTTAGATGCGTGTAGACTGCACACCTGTTCACCAAAAGAGGTGTCGATGCAGGGGAGGGCCCATGGCCGGGCGGTGGAAGTGGTTCCTGCGGGTGGGGGAGGTGTCGGTGGACCTGACCGGGCAGGTGGTGTCGGGCGGGGACGTGCCGGGGTGTTGGCGGCGGGCGACGGCTGAGGGTCGCGTACCCGATGGGGCGGTGACGTCCCGGTGTGACGACGCGGTGGTCTTCGTGGTGCCGGCGCAGCGGGGCTCGCGGCCGGCGAGCCGGTCGACGGTCCGACCCGCTGGGCGCGACGGCAACCAGCGTCGGTGGTTCCGGCCTGCGCCGTCTCCGGCTAGGCGGCGTCCGCAGCTGGGAGGGCAGGGGCGATGACTGAAGGTGCGGTGTCGGGCGTGCCCCGGCGGGTGTTGGGACGGGCGTTGCGGGAGTTGCGGACCGGGGCGGGGGCGACCCTGGACGGGGCGGCCGAGTCGTTGGGGTGGAGCCGCAGCAGGATGTCCCGGATCGAGGGCGGTGGCGGCCGGGTCCGGGGTGCTGACGTCCGCGCCGTGTGCGAGCGGTACGACGCCTCGCCCGAGCTGACCGCCGCGCTGGTGACCCTGGCGGGGGAGGACGGGTCTGCGGGCTGGTGGCATGCCCACGGGGGTCCGCTTCCGGCCTGGTTCGACGTGTACGCCGGGCTGGAGGCCGACGCCTGCCGCCTCCGTGAGTACCAGAACGGCCTGATCCCCGCCCTGTTCCAGATCCACGAGTACGCGCTGCGGGCCGAGGGGCGGCTGCCCGCCGGTGAGCGGGACCGGGTGGTCGGGGCACGGCTGGCCCGGCAGGCTCTGCTCCGGCGGACGCTGCCCGCGCCGCCGCAGGTGGAGGTGGTCCTGTCAGAGGCTGCGTTGGTACGGGCAGTCGGTGACCCGGCGATCGGGGCGGATCAGCTTCGGCACCTGCTGGAGGTGGGGCTCCTGCCGCATGTGTCGATCCGGGTTCTGCCTTTCGCGGCCGGGGTCTGCGCGGGTGTCCTCGCGGGGTCGTTCGTCCTGCTCGACTTCTCACCCGGCGACGGGGCCGAGCCTGCCCTGCCGGTGGCGTACCAGGAGTCGGCGGTCGGCGCGCTCTACCTGGACGGGCCGAGGGAGGTGGCCGTGTTCGAGCGGGCCTGGGCCAGCTTCGACCCTCTCGTCCTCGACCCGGACCAGTCCAGGATCCTCATCGAGATGATCCTGAAGGAAGCCGGCCACGACCAGAGCTGAGCGGATGCGCAGGTGAGCGGGGCGTGGGATGCCGGGACTGGAGGAGTTGTTCTTCCGGTTCGCGCACCGGTCTGAGCGGGTCGAGCCGCAGCGGCGCGGTGAGAGCAAGGAGAGTCAGCTGCTACGCGGCGCGGTGACCTGTCAGCACCCGTTCGGTCGGTTGTCGGCGTGCTCTGGCCTGCGTTGACAGGAGCGGCGGTGTAGCTGTCAGGGCCTGTCAGACGACGAAGAGTCCGCCGTCGGCGAGGTCGAGGTTGTCCGCTAGCGGCTGGGCCTGGTTGTTGGGCAGCGCGGCGAGCCGGACTCGGGTTGTGGTGCCGCCTGGGAGCCAGACTGTCTCGGTCGGATGGTCGTGTGGGTGGCGGTGGAGCAGGGCACTGCCTCACCGAGGAGCTGGTGTAAGTGCTTTCAGCGCCTCGAAGGGCAGGCGTTGACACTGGTGGCGGCGAGGACCTGATGGTCGTCGAGGAGTTGAGGCAGTCCGTCGAGGCCGGTGATGTACGGGTGGCTGGCCGGGAGACCAGGGCAGCGCGATGCAGGCGTGAGAAGTCACCCCCAGAGAGAGAATCCCGTAGGGAGTCTGGATGAGGCGATCTTGCTCGCGGTTCTGTCGGCTGCACCGTACGCGCAGGTCAGAAGCCTGACAGGCCCGTGACGGACTGCTCGTTTGGGGGCTCGTCTCGCGACGCCCCCAAACGAGCCCCCGATGCCGCCCCCAAACGAGCCCCGAAGCGCAACCGCCTGGTGCGCAGCTCTGCCGGCGGCCAGGCCTGAAGGTGGCCGAGCCGCCGGGACCGGTCCGGCCCGAGGCCGTCCGCATCTCACCCCACGGTCGGCGGTTCCAGGGGCGCCACCTTTCGGGCGAAGAACTCGTCGAGCGGCTCGCCGTCGAGGTAGCGGGCCTCGATGAACTGCTGGCACCGGGCCACCAGTGCGGGATCCTCCCAGCGCCGGGCGGTTTCCAGTACGCCGTCGGTGTCGTAGACCGCCTCGTACATCACCTCGGTGCCGAGGGTGTACACCTCGGGCACCGGACCGGCTGTCTCGACGAAGGCGACCTGGTCGGAGTCGATCACCCGGGTCAGTCCGCCGTACTCGTGGCGTAGCCGCAGCACGTGCAGCTCCCACTGCAGGTAGGGGGTCAGCGGCTGGTCGACAACGCGGACCCGGCGGGTGGCGAAGCCGCTGTCGGCGATCCGGCGGTAGTAGACCTCGAACTCGTCGCGGCGATCGTCGAGGATCCGCAGCGACTCCTCCCACCGGCCCTCGGCGAACGCCCGCCAGCCCTCGTCGCCGGGCTCCTTGAAGGTCTGCTGCCGTTCCAGCTTCCAGAACCCCGGGGCAGTGGTCTTCCAGAACCGCGCCTCGAAGTCGGCCCAGTAGTCCTGGAGGCTCAGCAGCTCACCGGGATCCCGGCCAAAGAGCTCATGCATCGGTACGTCACCTTCGCCGCGATCATTGTCGATCGGGGAATGATGACAAGTCACTCGCCCGGATCGACGGACACACCGTCCCGCAGCTTCTTGAGCGGAAACTGGCCTTCCCCCTGAGATGTGGACACCCTGATATCCGCGTTGCCGGGCAGGTCGGTGCGGAGGTCGGCCACGCTCGTGATCACTTCGGACTTCTCGGTGTTCTCGCCGAGCCGGCGGTGGACCGCATCGTAGTGCCGTGACCTGTCAGCACCTGTCTGGTCAGAGTTGCCCTGGGCTTTCACCTGCGTTGACAGGAACGGCCGATCGGCTGTCAGGGTGTGTCAGGCGACGACGGGTCCGTGGTCGTCGAAGGTGTGGTGATCCGCTGCGGGCTGGTCGTGATCGGCGGGCGGCTCGGCGAGCCGGACCCGGATGGTGGCGCCGGCCGGGAGTCAGACCGTCTCGACCGAGTCGGTCGTGTGAGTGGCGGTGGCGCTGGGCGCTGCGCCGTCCAGGAACCCGGTGACGTCGTCCTTCGCGGTGTTCGACGGTGAAGGCGTCGTGACTGTTCGAACCAGTACCTGGGTGGGCTCGGGCCGGTGGTGGGTGGCCGGAAGGCGGTGGGTGATGTACAGGTGGCCGGCCAGCAGGCCAGGGATACGCGATGCGGGTACGAGCAGGCTCTCCACCGATGCGCTCGCCACCGACGCGTCACCCCGGTGGAGAGAGAATCCCGTAGGGAGTCTGGATGAGTCGATGTTGCTTGCGGTCCTGTCGGCCGCTCCGTACGCGCAGGTCAGGTGCCTGACAGGCCCGTGGCGGTGTGCTCGTTTGGGGGCTCGTCTCGCCGACACCCCCAAACGAGCCCCCGATGCCGCCCCCAAACGAGCCCCGAAGCGCAAAAAGTCTGCTGCGCAGCTGCCAGCGGCCAGGCCTGGAGGTGGCCGAGCCGCCGGGACCGGTTCGGCCCGAGGCCGTCCGTGCGCATCTCACCCCACGGTCGGAGGTTCCAGGGGCGCCACCGTTCGGGTGAGGAACTCGTCGAGCGGTGGTGCCGCTGCAGGAAGGTGGTAGACGCGTACGCTGGTGCGGTCGGAGTTACGCAGCGTGGAGGAGGTGGCGATGATCAGTGATGGTTCGCAGGTCGCCGACCTGACCTTGCGGGCGGTCGGTCCGGCTACCGAAGGCGGTCGGCTCCCGCTTGCTGAGTTGTCCCGACTGGCCAGCGGGCTGCAGGCAACCCTGGAGTTGTTGGCGCTGAGTATCGCCGGCAAAACCACCGGGGTTGGTCGGCGACCTCGGGAGATCGTGGACGCGGTGCGGCTCGACTTTGTGGGGTTCCGCGCGGGCTCGGCCGTGCTGGACATCGCGCGCACAGGGCAACTCCAGATCGACGAAGGGGTGCTGGAACAGGCGTTGACGGCGCTGGAGGAGGGGACGAACAGCCTTCGTGAGCAGCCCGACGTGCGCCCGCCGCACTTCGGTCCGCAGGTGCTCAACCAGCTCAGAAGCCTGACCGGAGGCATCAGCACCAGCAACGTCACCAGAATCGAGTTGCGACAGGCTGATCGATCCCGCTTCGTCATCGACGACGCCCTGCATAAGGCTGTTCGCCGAACATCCTTCGAGAAGATTGCTCAGGAGTCGACCGTGGTCGGTCGGCTTCACACGGGTGATTTCTCTCCCGCGACGTTGCGCTGTCGAGTCGACACGTACGCGGGAAGTATCTTGTGGGACTTCGACTCGGATCTACGAAACGCCGTGCTGGATGCTATGGACCAGATGGTGATGGCGGACGGCATCGCCGAGCTTGAGCCCAACGGAGTGACCATCCATATTCTGCACCTGTCGAATCTCCGCCGTATCGATACTGCCGAGCCGAAGAGCCTGGAAAGCCTTGCTCAAGCACAAGGAATCACCCCGGTCAGTTCGGTGGAGGAGCTGCGAGGCGAATCGATCGGTGACATGAGTGACTTTCTGGCGGCGCTGCGCTCGGCCAGAGGTGAGGACGAAGGCGAGTGAAGCGGGTTCTCGTCGACACGGACGCCTTCTCGGTCATCTGGCAGGGAGCAGACGAACACGCTGGTCCCCCCGGTCACCCGTTGGGACAGGCCCCGCAGACAAACGACCTGTGGATCTGTGCCACAGCGATCCGCTACGAAGCGCCGCTGCTCACCCGGAACCGTCGGCACTTCGATGGCTTTCCCGGGCTCGCCGTGCTGCCCTGACCCGGTGGGCCGTCACGGCCAGGACGTCGGAGATTCGCCGAAGGCCCGACGACTGGCCCGCACCGCCACGGCGGCGAGGGCGGCGTTGGCGGTCCCACCGATCACGGCGCCGATGCCGAAGGGGGCCACGCGACCGAGAACGATGATCCCCTGCTTGGTCCCGTACTTCGTGACGAAGTGTCTGCCCAGGATCGCGTTGATCTGGCGCAACGTCTCGACCGGCACCCTGGACACGATCTGACGTCCCCAGTGCTGGCCCGTACGTTGTGCGATCTTGCTGATGGTCTCGGTGGCGGACCCGCCGAGCATGACTCCCAGGACGATCGTGCGACGGCGTTCGATCTCGTCGATGCGGACCCCGTGGACCTCGGCGACCGAGAGCGCGAAGAGGGCACTCAATTCCAGGGAGGAGAGGGCTTCTCCCGCCGACATCGCCAGCGCGACTCCCGTCCCGACGCCGGGGGCCGCTGCGGCTCCGCCCACCGCGGCGCCCGTTCCGGCGAGCGCGCTGACGTACATCCGCTCCAGACTGCGGATCACCTGTGCCGGTGTCGCCTCGGGGTTGCGCTGCCGGGCTCGGGCGATGTTTTTGCGGACCAGTGGGGTCTGGAGGTCGATCGCCCAGGCCGCTGCGCCCGGTCGGCTGCTGCTCGGCGAATCGAATCCACAAGGTACAGATGAGCAGAGTTCGTGAGTCGAAGAAGAGATGTCGGAAAGCCGACGGCGGATCCGCGCAGCCGCCTCTTGCCTGTCGAGGGGGACCAAAACCTGAGAAAGAGCAGGTGAAAAGCTCGTCGGTACGGCGCACGGGATCCGTCCGTCGGGGCTGTCGAATCGGTACCAACCGGTGGCACTGCGTACCGTTCGTGTGTTGCTCGGCGTACCCAAGATCTGTTTGGCTTACCGGACTCAACGGGCAGACCCACACAGGACGGAGGCCGGGATGGTCGCGGCTGCGGAGACCACGTTGCAGGGTCTGCTGGAGGGCACCAGGCAGTACCTGGTGCCGCTCTACCAGCGGACCTATTCGTGGACCGAGCTTCAGCTCGCCCGGATCTGGGACGACGTCTGCCAGCTCGCCAGGGACCGGGCCGACCACCCGGACGCCACCCACTTCATCGGGTCGCTGGTGCTCGCGCCGAGCCCGGCCACCGGCCCGGTCGGTGTCGCCGAGTACCTGGTGGTGGACGGCCAGCAGCGGCTCACCACGCTGACCATCCTGCTCTGCGCCATCCGGGACCACCGGGCCGAGCACGAGGGGCCGAAGCACCGGCTCCGGCTCGACCAGCAGTACCTGACCAACCCGTTCGAGGAGCAGCGCTGGTTGAAGCTGGTCCCCACCCAGGCCGACCGGGACGCGTACGTGGCCTGCGTGAAGTCGACGCCGCAGGTCGGCGGGGACAACGCGGTGGGTCGGGCGTACCGGTTCTTCGCCGACGCCCTGAAGACGGTCGGTGACGGTGAGGAGCCGATCGCCGTCGACCAGGTCGAGAGCGCGGTGATCACCGGGCTGGCGTTGGTGGCGATCACCGCCAGGCCCGGTGACAACGTCTACCGGATCTTCGAGTCGCTGAACAACACCGGGCTGGCCCTCACCCAGGCCGACCTGCTGCGCAACTACATCTTCATGCGGCTGCCCACCCGGGGGCAGGCCGTCTACGAGTCGCTCTGGCGGCCCCTGCAGCAGCGGTTCACCCCGACCGAGCTGGTCCTGCTCTTCTGGCTCGACCTGGTCCACCGCGACCCGAAGATCAAACAGACCGACACGTACGCCACCCAGCAGGCCCGCCTCGACAGACTGCGCACCGAGGCCGACGTCGAAGCCGAGGTGGAGCGGTTCGGTCGGCTCGGGGCGCTCCTGCGGGTGATCCTGCACCCGGCCGAGGAGCAGGACCCGGGCGTACGGCAACGGTTGGAGCGGCTGAACGCGTGGGGCACCACCACCGTCTACCCGGTGCTGCTGCACCTGCTCGACCGACGGGACCGGGGCACGGCGACCTCCGAGCAGATCGCCTCCGCCATGCTGTACCTGGAGAGCTTCTTCGTCCGGCGGCTGCTGATCGGCCGCAGCACCATGAACATCAACCGCATCCTGCTCGCAGTGGTCACCGAGATGGACCGGGACCTGCCTGTCGACGAGGCGGTGCGCAGGTACCTGTCGACGGGCCGCAAACACTGGGCCACCGACGCGAACCTGCGCGACCTGGTGCCCACCATCCCGTTCTACCTCAACGGACGGGCCGGTCAGCGGAGCCTGGTCCTGCGCTGGCTGGAGGAGTCCTACGGCAGCAAGGAACCGGTGGCGCTGGAGAAGCTGACCATCGAGCACGTCCTGCCGCAGACCCTGAGCCCCGAATGGGAGCAGATGCTCGCCGCCGACCTGGAGGACGGCGAGACCACCGAGGCGGGGCACGACGCGCTCGTGCACACCCTGGGGAACCTGACCCTCACCGGCTACAACTCGGAGCTGAGCAACAAGCCGTTCACCGCCAAACGGGCCGCCCTGGCCAAGAGCGGTGTCCACCTGAGCCGGGACATCGCGGCCCGACAGCGGTGGGACTTCACGGCGATCCTGTCCCGGGCCGAGGCCCTCGCCGAACGGATCATCACGATCTGGCCTGGCCCCACCGGGGATACCGGCACCCAGTCCGAGGTGGCCTGGGACGTGCTGGCGAAGGCCCTCGCCGAACTGCCGGCCGGCTCGTGGACCACGTACGGCGACCTGGCGGCCCTGATCGGCACGGCACCGCAACCGGTGGGGAACCGGCTGGCCGGCCATCCGACCCTGAACGCCCACCGGGTGCTCCAGGCCGGCGGGATCGTCGCCGGTAACTTCCGGTGGCTCGAACCCGACCGTGACGACGACCCCCGTGACGTGCTGCGCGCCGAGGGCGTGACGTTCGACCAGCACGGCCGGGCCGACCCGGCCCAGCGGATCACCGTCGAGGAGCTGGCGCAGCTCGCCGGGGTGACCCCGGCCGAGGTTCCCGAGCCGCGATCGCGCGCCCGAGGCGACGTCGACCACGCCGCGCGGTTCATGGAACAGCTCACCGCGTCCCAGGGATCGGCGGTCGCCACCGCCACCGCCGTCGTGCTCGACGCCTGGACCTCGATGGGCGGGCGACTCGGCCACGGCGACGGCGCGGAGACCTCCTGCTTCCTGTTCGCCCGTGGCAGGGAACACGAACTCGGCAACATCTGGCCGTTGGCGATCTACCCACGGGGCAGGGTCGAGGTGGTCTTCCAACACCTCAGCATCCGTACGCCCTTCGACGACGTGGCCCTGCGGGAGGAGCTGCGGCAACGGCTGAACCAGCTGCCCGGGGTGCAGATCGACGCCGTCAAGCTCACCCTCCGGCCGAGTTTCCCGTTGACGGTCCTCGCCGACACCGACGCCCGGGAAGCCCTGCTCGACCACCTGAAGTGGTTCTACGACCGGGCGCAGCTCGACGGACCCGACGACGCCGACCCGGCCTGACAGCTCCGCCCGCCCCGACGAACAGCCCCGGAGGTCCCGCTCGTGCCGCAGCTCGCCTTCGCCAACAGCTTCTGGCAGAGCTACGACGTCCTGGAAAAACCCGTCCGGGCGGGCGTACGCAAGGCGATGGCGAGGTTCCAGCAGCTCACCATCGCCGAGCTGCACGCCGACAAGGGGCTGCACCTGGAGTCGGTGCACAACGCGCGGGACCCCCGGATGCGGACCATCCGGATCAACGACTTCTGGCGTGGTGTCGTGCTCGCCCCCGACGACGGCAGCGACACGTTCCTGCTGATCAACGTGGTGCCGCACGACGACGCGTACACGTGGGCGGCGAAGCGGCTCTACACGGTGAACACCGCCACCCGGGCCTTGGAGGTCCGCAACGTCGTCGCCATCGAGCAGCTCACCCCGACGTTGGAGAAGGCCGCCACGACGGCCCCGACGCTGCTGTTCGCCAGGCACTCCGACACGGTGCTGCGCCACCTCGGCATCGACGACCAGGTCCTGCGGGCCGTCCGGACCGTCATCGACAAGCCGCAGCTGGAAGCCTTCGGCACGCTCCTGCCCGAAGACCAGTTCGAGGTGTTGCAGTACCTCGCCGAGGGCCTCTCACCGGACGAGGTCTACCGCGACGTGGTGGCCGAACGGCGGCCCGCCGACGCCCCGGAACAGCCGAGCGAGAGCCTCGCCGTGGCGATCGGCAACACCGCGAGCCGGATCACCCTGGTCACCCGGCCCGACGAGCTGGCCGACATCCTGGACAAACCCTTCGCCGCCTGGCGGGTGTTCCTGCACCCCACCCAACGGCGGGTCGCCTACCGGGTGTCGTACCGGGGACCGGCGCAGGTCACCGGTGGCCCGGGCACCGGCAAGACGGTGGTGGCGCTGCACCGGGTCAAGCACCTCCTGACCCGCTCCGCCGACGCCCGGGTGCTGCTCACCACGTACACGAACGCTCTGGCCGGGACGCTGCGGGAGCACCTCGGACTGCTGCTCGGCGACGAGGCGAAACTCGCCCGGGTCGAGGTGACGACGGTCAACGCCTACGCCAACCGGGTGCTCCGGGCCTCGGCCGGGCGGGTCCCCACCCCGATCGGCGACGCCGACGAGCGGCAGGTCTGGCGACGGGTGTGCCGACGGCTGACCCTGCCCTGGCCCGAGCAGTTCCTCGCCCAGGAGTTCCGGCACGTCATCCTCGCCCAGGACGTCCGCACCCGGGAGGCGTACCGGACGGCGGTCCGTCGGGGTCGCGGCACCGCCCTCGGGATCCGGCAGCGGGACCGGGTCTGGGACGCGGTGGAGATGTTCACCGCCGACCTCACCGCCGCCGGCACCCTGACCCACCTGCAACTCTGTACGCGGGCCGCGGACCTGCTCGCCGAGGGCGGCTCCGCCGACCACCGGTTCGACCACGTCGTGGTGGACGAGGCGCAGGACCTGCACCCGGCCCAGTGGCGGGTCCTGCGGGCCGCAGTCGTCCCCGGGCCGGACGACCTGTTCATCACCGGCGACCCCCACCAGCGCATCTACGACTCCCGGGTGTCACTCACCTCGCTCGGCATCTCCGTCGCCGGACGCAGCAGCCGGTTGCGCATCAACTACCGCAGCACCGAGGAGATCCTCACCTGGTCCACGAAGGTCCTCGTCGACTCGACAGTCGAGGACCTCGCCGGTGACGGGGAGGACTCCCTCACCGGATACCGGTCGCTGCTGCGGGGCAGACGCCCCCGGACCCAGGGGTACGCCACCGGCCAGGCAGAGATCGCGGCCCTCGTCGAGCGGGTACGCCAGTGGCGCGGGCAGGGTGTCGCGGCCAGCGAGATCGCCGTCTGCGCCCGGTTCAACACCGTCCTGTCCGACGTGTACGGCGGTCTCACCGCCGCAGGGATCCCCGCCGTACGGGTCCGTGACCAGCCCGGTGCCGACGTCGACGGCGTACGGCTGGCCACCATGCACGCGATGAAGGGCCTGGAGTTCCGGTGTGTGGCAGTGGTCGGGGCCACCGCACGGGCGGTCCCGTTCGCAAAGGAGATCACCCCACCCGAGGTCGACCAGGCCCAACACGACAGCGACCTGCTCCGGGAACGGTGCCTGCTCTTCGTCGCCAGCACCCGGGCCCGCGAGGTGCTCGACGTGTCGTGGAGCGGGCAACCCAGCCCGTTCCTGCCCGCCGTCCCATCCCGTTGACGACTGAGGAGACCCGTGCACATGCCCCTGTCGCTGGCTCAGATCCTGGCCGTACTGGACGACCCTCGGTCGACACGTGACCTGAAGCGCTACTTCCTGGCCACCGGCGCGGACGCCTTCACCGGCGGTCAGTTCGAGATGCTCGGCGGAGGGGGCGACCGCCCGGAGACCGCAAACGTCGTCACGGCGGAGGACCTGGTCGCGGTAGGGCTGCTCAGCGTCCGGATCCACCCCCGGACGGTTCTCGACCTCCTCCAGGGTCGGCTCGGCGAGCAGGTCTCGGCGGAGCTGTCCGGCATCCCGGTCGACGTCGACCTCGGTACGGAGGCAGCGACTCGCCTGATCACCGACGGCGGTCACGCGGTCGAGGCGTGGAGGTTGTTGCGCCACACCGACGACACCGGGTGGGTGACGGCGGGGAAGCTGCTGGCCCGTAAGCGTCCGAGGCTGGTGCCGGTGTACGACCGGGTGGTCCGCTGCGCGTACGGGACGGGTGCCGGATTCTGGGAGTGGCTGCACGGCAAGCTGCAGGAGGACGGCGGCACTCTCGCCGAACGGCTCGACGCGTTGCACGCCGAGGTTGGTCTGCCTCCGGCCGTGCAGCGACTCCGGGTGCTCGACGTGGTGTTCTGGATGCGCCACCGTCGGGTGCACCTCGCCGCACGCTGCCCCGGCCTGGAACTGCCCTGACATGGCCGTCGACAACGGAGGCGAGCGGACGATCGTCGTCACCCTGCGCGGTGTCGGTCCCGATCAGTACGCGGACATCGCCAATGCGATCTGGATGCAGTTGACGGCCGTCGGCTGCGACTTCGGCGTGGCGCCTGACGCCGAGCAGGCTGCCGTCGAGATCGACGAGCGGTGGGACGAATACAGCAACGTGTCGTGGCGGTCGGGTGGGCGGCGAGGCACCCCACAGTACGAGACAGCGCGGAAGCCCTGACCGGGCGACCCGGATCGAACCGCCGACAAAGTCGAGGGACTGTAGGCCAGGGCGGGTAGGACTCCGGCTGTTGCCGGATCGGGCCGGCCATGCTGGAATGGCACACATCGCCGCAGTGTGGGGGCAACCACGCTGAGAAACGGCAACCTCGGGAGCATCGCAGTGCCGGCAGCGCGCCGCTTGGACAGGCGCGCACGTGCCGCCTCGTCGGGTCACCTTCACGACGACGGGTGCCAACGCACCAGGACCGGCGACGAGGTGAATAGCGATCATGTTTTCTCGGGAACGTTTCGCGGGGTGGTACCGGCACCGCTTCGCGGGGGTGGCGGCCATCCTGCTGGCATCGGCCGGTGTGGTCGTACTGGTCAATGTGGCAGGGCCGGAGACGGAGCAGGTTGATCTGCGAGGGCAGATCATCACCCGGATGCGTACGACGCTGGAACAGGCGGACCCGGAACAGCACCACCACGCCGGCCACGATCCCCGGCAGGTGGCCACGGGGGAGGAGACGAAGCCGGCGGTGGTCTGCGGGGTCCACGTCTACGGCTACGAGCCGGCCGAGGTCACCGCGCTCGCCGACGTGGAGACGGTCTACGCCTTCCACCTCTGCGGTATCGCGGAGCAGAAGCGTCCCTGGGACGTGGCGGTCAAGTTGGTCGGTCCGCTGATCATTGACATGTCGACCGAGCCGTCGGGTATTCAGGTGGTCGAGGCGACCGAGGACGTCCGGTTCGTCGACCGTCTGTGGGAGATGTTCCCGGCCAGGTACGCGGAGCTGGCGCAAGCGGAGGCGTTGGGTGAGTCGGAGATGGCCGACCTGCGCCGCCGGTACGACGCCGCAGCCGGGCTCTGATGACCCGGGGCTGACGTGCAACCTGCCGACTGTTCGCCGGGGACGAGGTACGGCGCTCGGGTGCGGCAGCGCGACCGGGTCTGGCACGCCGTGGAGATGTTCACCGCCGAACTCACCGCCTCCGGAACCCTTACCCACCTGCACCTCGCCGCCCGTTGCCCCGGCCTGACACTGCCCTGAACCGGCCACCGCAGATCGATCACTCTTCTCGTGCTTGCCCAGGACCAGTCCCGAGTCACCGGGAGGATCCCGGAGGTAGAGCTCGCCCCGCGACCACAGCTGATCGCGGTGGGGCTCGACCCGCTGGCGACGTCATTGGTGATCAAGACTCCTGGTCGTCAGGATCAGCCCTGAGTGTGGACCGCAGGTCGTGGCCGGTGGCGGCCGGGCCTGCTCGTCCCCCGGTAGAGCCGGGAGTGCTGCTCGGAGGCCTCCGATAGTTGCAGACTTCGATTTAAGCTGAACCGGTTCGGTCCGACAGGCGTAGGGAGGTGTTAACAAGACCGTCAAACAGAGGACTCGATCATGAAATATTCCACTCTCGAAGCCTGGGATCTACTGAGGAAGCACCTGCACCCACAGGACGTCGAGCGCCTGTCGCAGCGTGAGCAGCACGTACGTGGTGCGGTCGCCGACAACCGGGACGTGCAGCGTGCGCTCGAAGCGATCGAGGACAACCTGCAGTACCGCGGATCCCTGGGGATGCAGTTCGCGAACCTGCCAGAGTCGAACCCCCGTCAGCAGGCGGACCGTCAGCCACCGTCTTCCCCGCGCACCCTGGACCCCTACGGAATGGAGGCTGCCGTCCGAGCTCAGGCCAGGGTCTCCGATCGTGTTCTCGAGGATCTCTACCGAGAGGTGAACAAGGCTGTAGCCAAGGCCGAGAGTGCCTCCGCGCCGCCTGGCCACGCCGCTCCGGCCCCGCACCAGGCGGCCAACCTGCCCGCATTCGTCCCCCTGGGTGGTCCCCCGGGGTCCGGTCAGTACCCCCTGCCTCAGCAGCCGATGCCCTATCAGCCGCAGAACCCCCAAGCCCTGATGGCGCAGCTGGCGGGATTCCGGATCGGCCAGGACCCGAACACGGCCGGCCCCCAGCAGCCCGGCTACGCGCCGACGCCTCAGTGGCAGGGGCACGGCTATGCCAGCAGCAGCACCACCCCGGTGCCTCAGCAGCCCGGCTACGCGACGACGCCTGAGTGGCTGGGTCAGGGCTACAGCAGCGGTAACACCACCCCGACGCCTGAATGGCGGGGTCAAGAGGGCGGTAGCGGTAGCACCACACCGACACCTCAGCGGCCCGGCCAGCCGACGCGGCCTCAGTGGCAGGGTCCGGGCCACGGCGGCGGCAACACCCCTACGCGCTGAGCCCTCCTCGCCGACCGATCGCGAATCCGTCCCAGGTTCCACGGATAGAAGCGACCGGGTGACGAGGGGCCGGACGACCGTCCTCAGGCAGGGCTGGACCTCGTGCTGGTGATCCGAACGCCCGGGTCACCAGCACGGTCCAGACCGCGAACAGCGCTTCCCGCCGTACGAGCTGCTGCGCGCGAGGGGGTGCCGGAACACCAAGGAACGTTAAAGGGCCAGACGATAGTCGGGAATCACCGGCTCGCGGTCTTCGGCTGGCACCGCGAGAGATCGAGTGGTGGCACCGGGTGGAAGCAGGGTTCGGGAAATGTGAATTCCTTCCAGGCAGGTGTCGCACCAGAAGGAAGCAAAGCCGAATCGCTCCCCTGGTGGCGCGGTGAAGACCAGTCGCAGCGTCGGGTTGCCGCAGTTCGGGCAGGGTGGCTCCGAGGAAGCTGGCAGGGAACGATAGACCTTCTCGTAGGCTTCCACCCAATCATCAAAGCTCGCCATCAACGGTTCCTCTCCGGTCTTACGGTCTGGTTCTGCCACCACTGTTCCTCGTGCGCGTAGGCGCGGTCTTCGAAGGCCTCGGCCTCCCTTGCAGTCCTCGGATACGGTTGACCGCTTCGGAGTTCCGCTGCATGGAACCGTTCATGCTCCAACGTACGGGCGAGGTCTTCCTCGCTGCGAAAGGCATCGCGGCACAGGATGACGGATTGGTCAGGTTTTGTCATGCCGCACACCCCCGACAATTTGTTGTTAATGGCGATCCGGATGGCGGACATGTCAATGCCGTACTTGGTGGCCACGACGTTCACCGAACCAAGGTTCATCGGCATTCGCGGTCCAGACCCTCTTCCACGTACCCGATTCAGCCCTTCCGCATCCGCCGAGGGCGCCTTGAGTCGGTTCAGGGCTTCCTTGAGTTTGTTGATGAGGTCGGTGAGGCGGCGGGTGGTGGGGATGAGTTGGCGGAGGCTGTTGATGAGGGCGCGCAGGAGTCTGGTGATGCGGGCCGCCCAGGTGGCGACGGTGGTGGTGACCTGTTGGACGACGAGGGGGGTGGCGAGTCCGGCGGTGGCGACGAGTTCGGCGGCGTAGACGACGAGGCGGGAGACGCAGGTGGCGATGGCGTCGCGGACGAGGAGGCGGACGGCGGCGACGAGGCCGGCGGTGGTTTCGGTGAGGGTCGCCATGGTGTCGGCGGCTGCGGCGAGGGTGGTGATGGTCTGGTGCTGGTGTGAGGTTCGGGTGCGGTAGGTGGTGGCGGCGTGGCCGGTCCAGTCGGTGAGGTCGGCGCGGACGTCGCGGGTGAGGTCGGCTGCGGTGTCGCGCAGGTGGGTGGCGGTGTTGCGCCAGGTCTGGGCGTGGGCGGTGATCTGGGCGGGGTCGCCGGCGAGCCAGTCGAGGGCTTCGCTGAGGGGTTTGACGTGTTCGATGAGCCAGGCGATGCCGTATTGGAGGAGCGCGCCGGCGGGGTCGGTGACGAAGGCGAGGGCGTCGAGGCCGGCGCTGACGACGCCGAGGGTGCCGTCGATCCAGTTTCCGTTGCGGATGCCGGTGTGGATGAGTTCGATGTCCTCGGCGATCCAGAGTCCGGCCCAGGGGGTCGGTCCGGTGGCGGTGGCGGGAGCGACGAGCGGGTTGGTCACCGCCGGTGTCGGATCCGGTCGAGCTGGGCGGCGGCGCGGGCGTCGGCGGCGCGGTAGTGGTCCGCGCCGGTCCGCACCCGCCCGGCGGTGTCGCGCAGCGCTGCGGCCGCGCTGTCGATGCCTTCGACGAGGGTACGTTGCAGCCCGTCGAGCAGCACCGGCACCATCGCGCAGAGCTGCCCGTACGCGTCGGCGCCGAGGCGGACGTGCTGGCCTGCGGCGCGGGCGGTGTCGAGGCGGGCGGCGGTGCGGTCGAGGTGCCCGGCGTGGACGGTCAGGTCCTCGGGGCGGACGTGGATGCCCGCCGAGGACGCCCCACCGCCGTCAGAGTGGGCCACCGGTGCCGGTCCGGTCAGGGCCGCCCTGGTCGGAGGCGAGCCGCCGGCGGTAGGACTCGACGACGGCCTGCCCGGCCGGGTCGTCGCCGAGGGTGTCCCGGGCCGCCTCGGTGACCCGGCCGACCAGGTCGGCGTAGGCGGCGCGGGTGGCCTGCAGGATCTGCCGTGCGGTGTGGGTGGCGGGGTGCCGCCGGACGGTGTCGTCGAGCCGCAGGTCGATCAGGTGCCCGGACGCGTCGACGGTGGCGGTGACCAGTCGGTCGGGGCTGTGAGCGGTGCCGGTGAGCTGCTGCACCCTCGTGGCCAGGGCCGCTGCCCGCTGTGCCTGTCCGGCGAAGGTGGTCTCCCAGTCGTCGAGTCGACGTGCCGCCGCGTCCAGGGCGTCTTCGTCCGCCCACATCCGGCCACCTCCACCATGGACCGAGCCCCGGGCGTCACCGTAGCGTACGGATCGATCGCAGTGTGTACCGGAACACGGCATGGCACCCACTACAGTGGACCACGATTTGGTTAACCTTCGTAACCGATCGGCGCAGGTGACTGGAGCGGTAGTGGCGCGAAGAACACTGGTCAACGGCCGCTATGAACTCCTGGAACGGCCCACCGAGCAGGGGGCCATGGGGGAGGTCTGGTTCGGGGTCGACACCCGACTGGAGCGGCAGGTGGTGGTGAAGTTCATCAGGTTCTTCGCCGGTGACCCGAAGGCCGAGGACGACTACACCCGCAGGTTCGTCAGGGAGTCGCGGATCACCGCCCGGCTGGAACACCCCGGGGTCCCGGCGGTGTACGACGTGGGGACCCACAAGGGGCGGCCGTTCCTGGTGATGCAGCGGATCCAGGGGGTCAGCCTGCGTACCCTCCTGCTCGAACAGGGACGTCTCCCGGTCGGGTGGGTGGCGGTGGTGGCCGCGCAGGTCTGTGCGGTCCTGTCCGAGGCGCACCGGGTGTCACTGGTGCACCGGGACCTGAAGCCGGGCAACCTGATGTTGGAGCCGGAGGGCACCGTGAAGGTGCTCGACTTCGGGCTCGCCGTCGCTCCTGCGTCGTCGGACTTCTCCCGGGTCACGATGACCGGGCACCTGCTCGGCACTCCCGAGTACATGGCGCCGGAGCGGATCGAGGCCAACGTCAGCGGCCCGGAGAGCGACATCTACGCGCTGGGGTGCACCGTCTACGAGCTGCTTACCGGGAAGCGGCCGTTCGCCGGGGCGACGCCGTTCGACGTGATGAACAAGCAGGTACGCGACGAGCCGCCGCTGCTGCGTACGGTCCGGCCGGAGGTCCCGGTGGGGCTGGAGGCGCTGGTCCTGGAGATGCTGCGCAAACGGCCGGAGGAACGGTTGTCCGACGCCGACGTGGTCCACCAGCTGCTGTTGCCGTTCGTGGACGATCTCCAGCCGATCCCCGGCGTGGTCGAGTTGTCCACCACGACGAGTGCGGTGCGCCTCTACGCCCGGGTGGTGAGCCGGATCCTCGCCGCCGCGCCGCGCGCCGTCACGGCCGGCAACCTCCGGGACGGGCACGTGTTGACGTTGCGGTCGGAGCAGGCCGACGCGTTCTTCGCCGACGGTGACTACCGGCAGGCGGCAGCGGTCTACCGGTTGTTGGCCGACGACGTCGCGGCCCGGCACGGTCCGCTCTCGGAGCGGGCGCTGAATTACCGGTCGAGGGTGGTGACCTGTCACGCGCTGCTGGGCCTCACCGACCAGATGAGCGAGGAGCTGGCGGCGCTGATCGACGACCACACCAAGGTCTTCGGGGCGGCCGACCACCGGACGGTGCAGCTACGCCGTCAGCTCGGGTTGCGGCGGATGGGTCGGGTCGGTCCGGACGGGGTCACTGTGGGCCGGACGGACTTCCCGGTCGACCTGCCCCGTCGGCAGGCCACCGAGGCGACCGACCTCACCGCCTTCGCCAACCTGCGCAAGCCGTTCCGCCTCAACCGGCCGTCGTGACCGCTGCCCCGAGTCCGGCGGTCGTAGCGGCGGCCCGGAGACCGGCGGTCGTAGCCGCCGCCTGGAGACCGGCGGTCGTAGCCGCCGCCCGGAGCCCGACCGGCGTCACCGGGCCGGGTGCAGCAGGTAGTCGTCGGCATCGGGGCTCCACGCCAGGTCGACCACCCCGGCCGTGGCGGCGGCCTTGCAGAACTGGAGGAACCCCCGGTATCCGAGTCGCTGTTCGCTGAAGTCGGGGCGGGCCCGACGGAGGTGGTTCTTCAGGCCCGACAGTGCGACCGGGTTGCCCCCGGCGGCCAGTTCGGCGACGACGGTACGGAGCAGCCCGAAGGCCGCCTCCCGGTCGTCGTGCTCGGGCAGGGAGACCTCGGGGTCGCCCTTGGCCGGGCCTTCGCCCAGGTCGACGATGTTGTTGGCGGCGAGGTGGCGCAGGAGTTCACCGAAGGTGCGGAAGCCGTAGTCGGACTCGCTGAAGGTGGGGTCCTTGCGCAGCAGGGTGACCTTGAGTCGGGAGGCGGTGACCACCCCGCCGCCCTGCAGACCCGCCACCGTCTGTGCGACGACACCGGCGAGGGCGTCGACGTCGCGTACCGACTCGGTGTCGGTGGGGGTGGCGACCAGGTCCTGTTCGGGCTGGGCGGTGGTCTCCGGCTGCCGGGTCGGGCGGCTGCGCCGGGTCCGGGGCGACGGGATGTCGACGCCTTCGAGTCGGTCGTAGTAGAGGAACTCGTCGCAGGCCGGGGGCAGCAGGGCCGAGGTGGACTTCTCCACCCCGACCCCGATCACCCGCTTGTTGAGTTCGCGGAGCTTGTGCACCAGCGGGGTGAAGTCGCTGTCGCCGGTGCAGATGACGAAGGTGGAGATGTAGTCGCGTTCGAAGGCCAACTCCACCGCGTCGACGGCCATCTTGATGTCGGCGGCGTTCTTGCGGGAGGCCCCCATCCGCTGGGGGATCTCCAACAACTCGACGTGGGACCGGGTGAGCATCCGGCGGTCCTCGTCGAAGTACGACCAGTCGGCGTAGGCGCGTCGGACCACCACCCGTCCCCGTTCGGCGAGGGCGTCGGCGATCGGGCGGAAGTCGAAGGGCCTGCCGCCGTGGTGGTCGCGTGCGCCGAGGGCGAGGTTCTCGTAGTCCAGGAACAGGGCGATCCGGTCTTCTTGATCCACGAGGTCAGGGTACGCCCGTCACCGTCGTCCGCCGGGCGTGTCGCCGTCGGGGTCAGGCACCGGCGGTGCCGCCGTCGAGGACCTGCCGGGCCGAGGGGCCCATCGGGTCGTCGCGGGTGGGCAGCCCTCGGACGATCGGCAGCATCTGCTCCTGGAACACCCCGTAGAGGCGGCGCAGTTCGGCGGCCGGGTCGGCGTGGTCGTCGACCCGCAGGTCCCACAGCGGGTACGGCTCCTCCCCGGTGACGGTGATCGTCGCCGACCCGGCCCCGTCGCGGTCGCCGCCGTTGTGCTCACCGGCCTCGATCGCCGACAGCAGCCGTTCGACGAGGTCGAGATCCGGATTGTCCTGGTACGCCGTGACGATGGCGTCGAGGGTCTCCGGCCCGGCCAACCGGTTGCCCTGGGCGGCGAAGCCCTCTCCGACGTGCTGTCCCGACCAGGGGAGGGTCTGTGCGCCGGTGAAGGCGTACGCGTGTCCGTGCGCGTCGACGATGCCCGCCTGGCGTACCTCCCGACCGGGGTCGCGGGCCAGGAGGGTGTCGAGGACCTCCCGGGGGGAGTGACCGTCGGCGAGCATCGGCAGGCCGTCGTAGGCGAGGTACGGGTTGTGGGTGGCCTGGGTGGCCACCGCCCCGGCCCCGGTGCGGACGTGGGACAGCAGCTTCCCCACCCCGGCGGTGGCGGTGAGGGCGGCCACCCCGAGGTGGCCGGTGCGGGGGCACCGGGCGACGATCGAGAAGGTCATGCCCGGTGCATACCCACCCCAAGCGAATCCCATTCCGTGCGAATCCCCAGGTCACCCCCGCTCCCGGTCACCCCGTCGGCTTGTACGCGCAGATCAGCTCCCACCCGGCGGGCAGCACCTCCACCCGCTCGAAGCCGACCCGGGTGAGCAGGTCGGTGTAGAACCCGACCTCGCGGAGACGGCTGACGCAGCTGTCCACCCCGATCAGGAAGTAGCTCCAGAAGAACTGTGCGGCCAGCCGGTCCGGGGTGCGGAACTCCTCGCAGATCAGCAGCAGCCCACCCGGTTCGAGGGCCGCGTACGCCTGCTCGACCAGCCGACGGGCCACGTCGTCGGGCCAGTCGTGCAGGACCCGGACGAAGGACATCGCGTCGTAGCCGCCCGGGAGGGGCTCGGCGAAGAAGTCACCGCCGACGAACCCGAGTCGTCGCTGATGTCCCCGGCGCTGACCGGTCGCGGCGACCAGGGGAGCCACCGACGGCAGGTTGTAGACGTCGGCGTGCAGGTCGGGGGCGTCGTCCAGGACGTGGGCGGCGAGGGTGCCGTCCCCGCCGCCGACGTCGAGGAGTCGTCGGCGGTCGGCCCAGAGCCGCCCGGCGTGCCGGTGCACCGCCTCGACCACCGGTCCGACCCCGACGGCCATGCTCCGTTCGAACTCGGCGGTCTGCTCGTCGGTCCTCGGCGGCCAGGCGAAGTCGTCGTCGCTCATCCCGACCTCGCCGCGCAGGCTCTCGGCCAGCCGACCGTGCAGCACCCGCCACGGGTAGCGGTCCCGGTCCCGTTCGATGGAGTCCGGCCCGAACACGGCCAGGACGGCGTCGCGCAGACCCGGGACCGCCTGGTAGGTGGTGTCGCCGAGGTCGTCACCGGACCCGTCGCGTTCGACGCAGCCCAGGCTCTCCAGGCAGTCGAGGAACTTGTACAGCCGCAACGGCCGGACCCGCAGCCGTACGGCGAGGTCGTCGAGGCGGGCCGGTCCCGGCTCCAGCGCGTCGAGCAGCCCCGTGTCCAGGGCGGTCTGCACCACGTCGACGGCCTTGGGACCGTTGACCAGCAGGTGCATCAGACCTCGGGGGGACAGGTCGAGGGTCATCGACGTACCTCCGCGACCAGGGCGTCCATGAACGTGTCGATCTCGTCGAGGGTGTTGTAGACGTGCGGGCCGATCCGTAGCCAGCCGCGCCAGCTGCACACCAGGTTCCGTTCGGCCAACCGCTTCTTGACCGCCTCCCCGTCCGGTACGTCGAGGCAGACCACCCCGCCGCGACGGTGTGCCGGGGTGGGGCTGACCACTGTGAGGCCCGCCTCCCCGGCCCGGGTGAGGATCCGGTCGGTGCAGGCCAGCGAGTGCCGCCGGATCGCCTCGGCCCCCACCCCGGCGAGCAGGTCCAGGCCCACCTGGGAGATCAGTGACGTCAGCGGGTACGGGGTGCCCCCGGCGAAGCGTTGCGCGCCGGCCGCCCACCCGGTGGACTCCCGGAAGGTCAATGCCACGTCACCGGCCTGCCAGCCGGTGGCCGTCGGTGTCAGCCGGGGGGTCAGGTCGGGGCGGACGTAGAGGAAGGCGGTGGCCGCGCCGCACAGCCACTTGTGCGCCCCGCCGAGGACGACGTCGACGCCGAGGGCCGTCACGTCCAGCGGCACCACCCCGACGGTCTGGAAGGCGTCCACCACCACCAGAGCGCCCATCTCGTGGGCGCGTCGGACCAGCCGGGCCAGGTCGATGGTGGCCCCGGAGGAGAAGCTGGCGTGCGGGACACAGACCAGCAGCGTGCGTTCGTCGATGCGGGAGGCGAGGAGGTCCTCGTCGACGTGGGGACCACCGGAGGACACCACGTCGAGCCGGGCCCCGTGTCGACCCATCGCCTTCCAGAGGAACGGAACGGTGGGGAACTCCAGGTCGGTGGTGACGACCCGGTCGCGCGGGGGGCGGTAGTCGAAACAGGACGCCACCCGGGCCAGCAGGGTGCTCAGGTTCGCGTCGGTGACCACGCTGCCCGGCGAGGCGCCGATGAAGGCGGCGACGGTGTCCGCGTACCGGTCCAGCCCGACGTGCCAGTCCTGCCACACGTCGTCGCGCCAGGTGCTCAGGGTCTCCCAGTAGTCGGCCAGGACGCCCTGGACCGCTCTGGGCGCCGCGCCGGTGGAGTTGTTGTTGAGATAGACGCCGGTGTCGAGCACCGGGAACTCGGCCCGCAGGGCGGTGAGGGCGACCGGGTCGAGGCAGGCCGGCTCGTCACGGCGGCTCGTCGGCACTGTGGTGGTCGGTGCGGTGGTGGTCGGGTCGGTGGTGGTCCGTGCGGTGGTCGTCGGGTCGGGTGGTCTCATACCGGGCATCCTCCGTTCGCCTCGATGGTCGGGGCCGGGCAGCCGGACCCCACGGCGGTGAAGACCGCGATGGAGCGGACACCCGCCAGGTACGGCGTCCCCTCGGTGTAGCCGGTGCCCCGGCGCTCACCGAGCATCCGGGTGGCCAGCCGGTGGTGGGTACGCCGCCACTGGAGCACCGCCGCGGCGAACGTCCGCATCCGTGACTCGACGAGTTCCCGGGCCGCCCCGGACAGCAGCCCCTCACGGACAGCGGCCCGGTACGCCCCGTCGATGGAGGACTGGCCGCCGAGCACCCGGTCGCGGACCTGTGGCACCGACCGGTAGGCGGCCGAGTCCAACCGGGACCGCTCCGGGGTGCGACACAACGACTCCATGAGCTTGTACGAGTGGGACTGGATGGCGCTGGCCCCCTCGGTGTACTCCCGGAACGTCCGGAACGCCTCCGGCTGCATCGTCGCCAGCAGGGAGAACAGCGGTCCGGCGTCGGTGAGCACGTCGCGGGCGTACGCCAGGCGCTCGGCGGCGTCGCGGGCCAGCCCGGTACAGAGGGCAGCCATCACGGCGCGCAGTTCGGTGGCGAGCCCGGCGAAGATGCACTCGTACGCTTGGAGCACCCGGATGAACAGGTACTCGTCGTGCGACACGTACACCGGGAGCAGGCTCAGCCGCAGGGCCAACCCGGCGGTGGGACCACCCCCGGCGACCAGGGCGGGCAGGGTCCTGGCGGCGGTCGTCGGGTCCTGTCCGGCGACGGCGGCGGCCAGCCCGAGGCGGGCCAGGGCCGGGGCGGCGGCCCGGATCCCGAGCCGGCACCGTTTGGTGACCACCGCCGGTCCGGGGCGCTGTTCGGGCAGCAGGTCGGTGCCGTCCCGGGCGGCCAGTTCGAAGGCGAGGACGTCGGCGACGAGGCGGACCAGGAGCAGGTCACGGTCCCGGCGGGCGCTGCCCGGGTCGCCGCCCGGTGCGGCGTCGTCGGAGTGACCGTCGGTGTCGCCGGGCCTGCCGTCGGTGTGCCCGGGTTGACCGACGGTGTCTCCGGTCAGCCGGCCGACGGTGTCCCCGGGGTGGTCGTGGGTGTCGCCGCCGGTCAGCCGGAGCACCGGCAATGCCAGGTAGCTGCGGTAGTCGTACCGGCCGTCCCACTTGTCCAGTGCCACGTCGAGGAAATCGCGGAGCAGCCGGGCCGACGCCGGTTCGACAGTCGTCCTCGCCGGTAGGTGTCGACGGATCCGGTCCAGGTCGACGAGCAGGTCGTCGGGGACGAAGTGTTTACCGACCGAATGGAACCGGTGCAACACGGGGGAGTAGGGGAAATCTGCGGCGGTGGCCGATTCGGAGAGCCACCGGGTCAGTTCGCGCACGAAGCGCACCTCGGCATTTCGTCTCGTCGAACACGACGGAGGGGAGATCGGGTGACTGAGGGAAGAGTCAGTTGCCGGTGACCGAGGCGAGGGGGTCGGCCGGTGCGGCGGTCGCCTCTGCGGCCCGCCCCAGTTCGGGGAAGAACCGGTGCGCGACGAGCTTGGCCAGCATGGTCGCGGGGCTGCCCGGGGTGCCGGCGGGAGCGTGCCCGCCGACCCGCAGCGCGACCCGGAAGTGCTCCACCCGCCAGTGGGCCACGCGCTCGTCGAACTCCCGCATCGCCTCGGCGAGCCGGTGCAACCCGTCGACCGGATCCAGTCGCGACAGTCGGGTCGGGTCGAGGTCGCGCTCGGCGAGCAGGTCGGCGAAGGCCACGCCGAGCTGTCGGCCGGTCGTCTGGACCTGGCGCCAGCCGGGTGACTCGGCACCCGAGCCGTTGCCCAGCGCCGGTTGCATCGCCTGGAAGTCCACCGGGGAGAGGTGGCCGAACATCTCCAGCTGGTCGGTGACCAGCCGGATCCCCAGGGTGGCTCGGGTCAGGAGCGACTCGGCCTCCTCCGGTCGCCCGGCCCGGACCCGGGCGACGGCCTCGGTCAGTTCGGACGCGGCGAGCTTGAGCCACAACTCGGTGGACTGGTGCACCACCTGGAAGAGAAGTTCGTCGCGGTGGATCATCTCCGCCGGCCGTCGTTGCAGGCCGAGGAGTTCGTCGGTTCGCATGTAGCGCGCGTAGTCGGTGGCACCCTCACCCGGCAGCACGGCCGCGTGGTCCCGTTTCACGTGACATTCCTTTCCGTCAGCGCCGGGACGTGGGGATCCGACGTCCGGACATGGCGCGTGGCGGCGGACAGTATCCAACGAGAATCGGCAATGTGTCACGCCCTCCTCACCGTCGGTCTCCGAGTGGAGGAAAGGTGTTTTCCGGCATTACCGCCCGCCGGAAAGGGGTGCGATTAACACGCTGGTCGGTGACCGTCAATCGCCGTTCGTGACTGATTGATCACAGGATAGATCTTGGAGAGTGATCAGAGGGTAACCGAATGTGATCACACCGGTTCGCGATGCGGTTGTAATCGCTCGACCTGAATCGGCGGTCGGAGTTCGGCCGACTGCGCGGCGGGCTTTTCGGTGACTGTGATCCGGGTCTCTGAACGGAAGTGGTCCGGCGGGCGTTGTCAAGGGGCGTGGAAGTGCCGACAGGGTGCCCTGTCGGCCATGGGCCCCCTGGAGGATGTAGTGGACCTTTTGACCCAACCCGTGGATGACGTCGCGGCGCTCCGCGCCTATCTGTCACCTGAGGTCGTCCAGGCTTACGTCGATCCCCTGACGCCGGAGAGCCGGCAGGCGTTGATGCAGGATCCGGACGTGCGGAGGGAGCTCAATGATGTGGAGGAAAGCTCATCCACCTATAGGTCGCACTACAATCTTCAGCAGGCGGCGCTCACCAGCGGCGATGGCGGTTATGCATATTAACAGCCGGCGCAGGTAGACCGTAGGAATCGCCTGTTGGCGCCGGCGTACGTCAACCCGGGACACACCGTCTTCTCGTACAGCATTACGCACGCCGGGCCGCGCGGGGAGGGCTCTACGGTGATCGGTACGGCCCACTACCTGACACTTGAGGGGGAGCAGGCGATGAGGCGGCGCGAACGGGTGCTCAACAAGGCGGGCATTCCTCGCGGGGACCGTGAAGAAGTTGAATTCAGAAACGCGAGGCGCATTCAGTGGGGCACCACCGCCGCGCGGGTTGCAGCCAAAGGCGAGGAGTATTCGCAAGCGGTCGGGCGGCTGACCGGCGCGGTGACGGTGAAGGGTGCGGAGCTGGGGGCGCAGGACGATGCCCGGGCGCTCGCGGCAGGATCCGCCTCCTACCCGAGTCCGGAGCAGAGCCGTGGTCCTGGCCCTGGATCGGGGCCGTCGATGCCGTACCAGGGATGGGGCAACACCAGCGCGACGGGACACGCCCTGGGGCGGTGACCGGAGAACCCGACCTGTCGGCACCGGGCTCGGAGCGTGTTCGTCGGACGGCTCCGGGCCGGGGTGCCGGCGGCGGTGGTCGCCGCGGCCGGGCACCGGCCCGGGGCGACGGGGGTCAGCGCCGGGACAGCAGGGAGGTGACCCGCATCCGCTCGCTGTGGATCCACACGTCTGAGTACTCGATCGCCCGGCCGTCGTCGAGATAGGTGATCTGCTCCAGGTAGAGCAACGGGAAGTTCTCCGGCACACCCAACGCCTGCGCCACGCGCCCGGTGGCGGCGGTGGCGGTGAACGTACGCCGACCTGAGCTGATCTTGAGCCCGTGTTCGTTCTCCAGGAGTCCGAACAGGGACCGGTCGGCCAGGTCGGCCTGCTCCAGACCGGGGGCCAGGTCGGTCCGTACGTAGTTGACCAGCCAGACCACCGGACCGGAGCTGGTGGACCGGAGCCGCTCCAACCGGAGCACCGACTGCCCGGGGCGCAGGTCCAACAGGGTGGCCAGCGCGGGGGGCGCCGGCACCACCTCCTTCGACACCACCTCGGTGCTGACCGACACCCCCTGTCGGGCGAAGTCCTCCGACAGGGTGGTGAGCTTCTGCGCGATGGACGGCTCCAACGCGGTGGACGTGACGAAGGTGCCGCGCCCTCGGACCTGCACGAGCAGGCCCTCCTGGATCAGGGTGGACAGCGCCCGCCGTAGGGTGCCCCGGGAGATGCCCAGGTCGAGGGCGAGTTCGGGCTCGCTGCGCAGCCGGTAGTGCGGGGGCCACTCACCCGACAGGATCCGCGCCCGGATCTGCTCCGAGACCTGGGCGTGCAGCGGGGCGGGCGCGTCGCGGTCCAGGCGCTCGTTCGCCCCGGCCGGGCTCAACTGGTCGGACATGTCACCTTCTCCGCAGACGCCCGTCGCCCCTCGACGACCGTAGCCGATCACCGCCTGGTCGGTCGGCCCGGGTCGTCGAGGGGGCGGCGGAGGGGGTCAGTAGCTCGTGGTGTCCGCGTCGGCGGCGTCGGTCACCAGGGCGATACCCGCGCTGGTGCCGAGCAGGACCGCTCCGGCCCGCAGCAGCGACACCGCCTGGTCGAAGGACTTGATCCCACCGGACGCCTTGACCTGCACACCCTCGGGTGCCCGGGCCACCAGGTAGGCGATGCTCTCCGGGTTGGCCACCTCCACCGACCCGCTGCTGGCGTTCTTCAGGATCGCCGCACCCGCCTCGATGGACAGCCGCACCGCCGTCTCCCGCTCGGCGGGGGTGAGCAGCGGCAGCTCCAACATCACCTTGATCGGGACGCCGGAGGCCTCGACCACACCGGCGATGTCGTCCCGGAAGGCGTCGTACCGGCCGCTCTTGAGCCAGCCGATCTGCACGCCGATGTCGATCTGGGTGGCGCCGGCCCGGACCAGGCTCTCCGCCTCGGCGGCCTTGCCGGCGCTGGTGGTCACCCCGACGGTGGGGAAGTCCAGCGCCGAGGCGACCTCGACACCGGTGCCGCGCAGCACCGCGGCCACCTCGGGAACCCAGGAGCCGGGGACCATGGCGGCGTTGAAGCCGTACTTCACGGCCTCCTCGGCGTGCGCGACGATCTGGTCCCGGGTCACCCCCACGTCGATGAGGGTGTGTTGGATGTGGGGAGCCAACGTCGCGGGGGTGACCTCGACGTCGGTCAGGATGGCAGGACTCACGATTCTCTCCGAACTCTGGTACGTCGTGCGTGGGTGGCGACTACATCCGGTCCCGGTAGTAGTCCGGGACCACGACCCCGGGCTCGTCGAACCAGCGCGGCACGTCCACGCCGCAGATCAGGCCGACGTTGCCCCACGGGTTGAAGGCCCCGGTCCGTACGATCACCTTCGCCTCGTGGGCGAGGTCGCCGAGCATCTCGGCGTGCTTGCGGGTGGTCAGCGGTACGCCATCGAAGCGCTGCCCCAACCAGTCCGCCAGCGGCTTGTTGTGGGTGGTGACGTCCTCGGCCACCACGACGCCCTCGACGATGATCTCGCCGGCGACGAGGTCGAGCACGGTGGTCAGCTTCGGCAGGTCCTCGGCGATCGCCAGGTCGATCCGGTGCGCGGCGCGCGGGATCGGGAATCCGGCGTCCACCACCAACAGCAGGTCGGTGTGGCCGAGGGTGGCCAGCGCACCGGACAGTTCGGCGTTGAGCACGCCTGCGCGTTTCATGCCTTCTCCTTCATGGTGTGTGCCCCGGTGGCCAGGGCCATGACCTTCTCCTCGGTGGCCTCGGCCGCCGGGATGACACCGACCAGACGGCCGGCCGCCATGACGGCGATCCGGTCGCTGACGGTCAGCAGTTCGGGCAGGTCCGACGAGGAGACGAGGATCGCCACCTGGTCGTCGGCGAGGGAGCGGAACAGGCGGTAGATCTCCGCCTTGGCGCCGACGTCGACGCCCCGGGTGGGTTCGTCCAACAGCATCAGCCGGGGCTCGATCGACAACCACCGGGCCAGCAACGCCTTCTGCTGGTTGCCGCCGGAGAGCTGGGTGATGCCCTGCGCCGTGGTCGAGGTCTTCACCCGCAACTGCCGGGCCCGGGCGTCGGCGTCGTGGCGCAGTGCCCGCCGCCGCAGCAGCCCGAAGCGCTGCCGGCGACCCAGGGTCAGGATGTTGACGTTGTCGGCGACGCTCATCGTCGGCAGGATCCCCTGCTGTCGGCGTTCGCCGGGCAGGTACGCGACCCGGGCGGCGATGGCGTCGCGCGGTTCCCGGGCGGTGAACGCGGCACCGTCGAGTTCGACGGTGCCGGCACTGATCGGGTCGGCCCCGAACAGGCCGCGCAGCAGCTCGACACGGCCGCTGTCGGGCAGCCCGGCGACCCCGACCACCTCACCGGGCGCGACGGTCAGGTCGACGTCGGTGAAACCGGTGCCGCTGACCCCGGTCAGCCGGACCCGGGGGACGGCGGTCGCGACCGGCGGCGGGGTGTCGTGCCGGGCGTGCTCGGCGGCGAGTTCCCGACCCACCATCGCCCCGACCACCTCGTCCGGGGTGACCTGCCCGGTGGGCCAGTACCCGACGTGTCGGCCGTCGCGGAGCACGTGGATGTGCTGGGAGAGGGCGAACACCTCGGGCATCCGGTGCGAGACGTAGAGCATCGTCACGCCGTCGGCCTGCAACGACCGGATCACCCCGAACAGCTGCTCGGACTCGGCGGGGGACAGGATCGAGGTCGGTTCGTCGAGGATGACGAGGCTTGCCTCGCGGGCCAACGACCTGGCGATCACGACGAGCTGCTGGGTGGCGGCGTCCAGGTGTCGGACGGCGCGCCGGGGGTCGACCCGTACGCCGAGGCGGTCCAGCAGCTGCTCGGCCCGTTCGTTGATCCGGCCCCGGTGCGGGAACGGCCGGGATCCGGGCTCGACGCCGAGCATGATGTTCTCGGCGACCGTACGGTCCTGGGCCAGGGCCAGCTCCTGGGGGACAAGGGCGACCCGGTGCCGGCTGAGCAGGGTGGCCGGGTCGAACCGGCGTACCTGCTCCCCGTCGACCTGCACGGTGCCGGTGGTGGGTGAGTCCAGCCCGGCCAGGATCTTCATGAGGGTCGACTTGCCGGCGCCGTTCTCGCCCATCACGGCGGTGAGGGCGCCGGCGGGGACGCTCAGGGTCACGTCCTGCAGGGCGCGGACGGCTCCGAAGTGCTTCGACAGACCCGTCACCTCGACGGCGGCGGCCGTCGTCGGGGTGGCGATCGTGGCCGGGCTGCTCATCGGCTCAGCCCTCCACCGGCACGTCGGCGACGTTGTCCCGGGTGACCACCAGCGCGCCGGTGTCCACGTCGGAGATCTCCGTGCCGTCCTTGAGGAACTGGGACAGCAGCTTGACGGCCTGGTAGCCCTGCTCGGCCGGTCCCTGGCTGATGCTCAGGTCGACCACCCCGTCCTTGAGGTACTCGACGGTCTGCGGCTGGACGTCGAAGCCGACCGCGTGGATCTTGCCCTTGTTGCCGGACTGCTGGAGCCAGCGGGCCCCGGCGGTGAAGCTGCAGCAGTCGAGGGAGACCAGGGCGATGGCGTCCCGCTGGGCGGCCATCGTCGACTCGACGGTGTTGTAGGCGGCGCTGGGCTCGTTGCCGGTGTTCACCGGACCGACGACCTGCAGCCCGGCGTCCTTGACGCCCTCCTGGAACCCGGAGAACCTGTCGTTGGACCACCCGGCACCGGAGTCGACCGAGACCACCACGACCTTGCCGGTCTTGCCGTCCAGGACCTTGATCAGCTCCTCGGCCAGCGAGGTCCCGGAGGCGACCAGGTCCTGCCCGACGAAGCCCATCTGCCTGGACTCGGGGTTGTTGGTGTTGAACGAGATGATCGGGATGCCGGCGTCGTAGGCCTGGGCGATCACCGGCTTGAGGGCGTCGTTGCTGGCCGACGAGACGGCCAGGCCGTGGATCTGCTTCTGGTTGATCAGGGTCTGCAGCTCGGCGACCTGGTCGGCGGCGTTGCCGCCGGTCGGCCCGATCATCTGGGCCTGCACCCCGAACTCCTGGGCGCCGCGCTCCATGCCCTGCCGGATCGGCAGGGCGAAGGCCAGTGACGGGTCGTGGTAGCTGAGCCGGATCTTGAGCGGCTCGCCCTTGTCGATGGCCTCGGAGATGTAGTCGGCGAGCTGGAATCCGCCGTCGCCGCCGGTGGACTCGTTGGCCGGGCTGATCGCGCCGCAGGCCGAGGTGGCCAGCAGCGCCGCGCTGAGGGTGGCGGCGACCGCGATGCGGCGCCGGAGGGAGAGCTTCATGCGAGGGGCTCCTTGCGGGTACGGGGGAACGGGGTGGTGTGGGTGCCGGGGGCCGGGCGGGCACCGGGGTCGCCGGTGTGTGCCTCGGGTGGTCAGCGGCGGCCGGATCGTTTGCGCAGCCAGGTGTCGGCGGCCACGGCGAGGATGATCACCGCTCCGGTCGCCACCGTCTGCCAGAAGGAGGAGATGCCGCGCAGGTTGAGGATGTTCTGCAGGACACCGATGAAGGCGACGCCGATGACGGTGCCGAGCATGGTCCCGGAGCCGCCGAACAGGGCCGCGCCGCCGATGATCACGGCCGAGATGGCGGTGAGCTCCATGCCGGTGCCGGTGACCCCCTGGACGTAGGAGAGGAAGGACAGACCGAGGACACCGGCCAGCCCGGCCAGGGTGCCGGAGAGGACGAACGCGGTGACCTTGACCCGGCCGGTCTTGATGCCGCACAGCCGGGCCGCCTCGGCGCTGCCGCCGACGGCGTAGGTGTTGAAGCCGTACCGGGACCGCGACAGCACGATCGTGCCGAGGACGGCGACCAGGGCGAAGATGACCAGCTGCATGGGGAGCAGGCCGAACAGCCGGCCCTGACCGAGCAGGTTGAACTCGGCCACGTTCGGGTCGGTGGAGGACAGCGAGATCGGGGCGCCGCCGCTGAGGAGCAGGGTGATGCCCCGGAAGACGCTGAGCGTACCGAGGGTGACGATGAACGACGGGATGCCGAAGCCGACCGTCATCAGGCCGTTGACCAGACCGGCGGCGGCACCGGCGGCGACCCCGCCCGCCGCCGCCAGGGGCCAGGCCACGTCGGAGGTCATCAGCAGTCCGGCGACCACCGCGCCGAGGCCGTAGATGGAGCCCACCGACAGGTCGATCTCGGCGTTGATGATCACGAAGGTGACCCCGACGGCCATGATGCCGATCTGGGCGATCTGCTGGCCGACGGTGAGGAAGTTGTCGGTGCCCAGGAAGCCGGGGGCGACGGCGGTGCCCAACAGGAAGAGGACGACCAGCGCCAGGAAGGTGCTCGCCTCCCGGGCGTGCAGGAACCTCTGCAGGGGGTTGGGGGAACGGGGGGTGGTGGTGGCCGCCTTCCCCGCCGGGGGTGCGGCCTGAGCGGTTATCTGAGCCATCTCTCTCACTTCCTCAACAGGGCCGCGACGTCGTCCGGGCCGGGCAGGGCGGGGATCACCTCGGCGACGCCGACGGCGTGGGCGCCCGCTGCGGCGGCGTACCGGACGGCTGCGGTGAGTTCGTCGCCCCGGGCCAGGGCGACGGCGAGGGCGCCGGTGAAGGCGTCACCCGCGCCGGTGGTGTCGACCACCCGGGGTACGGCGATCGGCGCGACCCGCTCCCGTGCCCCGTCGACGTCGACGAGTGCGCCGTCGGAGCCGAGGGTCAGCACGACGGTCCCGCCGTAGCGGGCCCGCAGCAGGTCCACCAGCTGTGCCCCGGTGGCGGTGTCGCCGGGCCCGAGTCCGGTGAGCACCCGGGCCTCGCTGGCGTTGGGGGTCAGCACGTCGATCCACTGCCACGCCTCGTCCGGCAGCGGCACCGCCGGTGCCGGGTTGAGCAGGGTCCGTACGCCGCGCTCGTGGGCCACCCGCAGGGCGGCCAGGGCGACCGGCAGCGGGATCTCCAGGCACACCACACAGAGGTCGGCCTCGGCGATCCGGTCGGCGAACCCCTCGACGTCGGCCGGGGTCAGCTCGTCCAGGGCGCCGGGGGCGATGACGATCCGGTTCTCCCCGTCGCTCTCGACCAGGATCACCCCGACCATGGTGGCCGCGTCGGTGGTCCGTACCCCGGTGGCGTCGACCCCCTCGGCGGCCCAGAGCTCGCGGGCGGCGGTGCCGAACTGGTCCGCGCCCACCGCGGTCAGGAAGCTGACCTGCGCACCGAGCCGGGCTGCGGCCACCGCCTGGTTCGAGCCCTTGCCGCCGTGTCCGGAGGCGAACTGACCGCCGGAGAGCGTCTCTCCGGCGACGGGCACCCGGGGCACCCGCATGGTGAGCCCGGCGCCGTAGCTGCCGACCACTGCAATCTTCATCCTGGGGCCTCTTGTTCATGGACAACCATGTACAACTCCGCTGACCATAGGGACGCCCCGACCGGAGTGTCAAGAACCTCGGAGGAGGTTTCCGGAAACGTTGCCGTAACGAGAGGGACGCCTGTGAGCTGCCTGAACATCGGTTCGGCGGCTCGGTGGCGGGGCGGGCGACGACCGATGCACAGTGGATCGTCACGGGCTGCGGTGACCCTCATGGTTTGTCCGGTTCGCCGTCGGGGAAGATTGCCCCCTACTGTCTGCTCGACCTGTTCGGAGGGGCCTGCTTTATGTCCGTCGGAGACGCCGTGGGGGATGCGTTCCACGCCGTACTGCTGTTCCTGCCGAAGGCACTGGCCTTCGTGGCGATCCTGGTCGTCGGCTGGTTGCTCGCCAAGGCCGTGCTCAAGCTGGTCGGGAAGGGGCTCGCCCGGGTCGGCTTCGACCGTGCCGTCGAGCGCGGTGGCATCCGCAGCCTGCTCGCCCGGTCCCGGTTCGACGCCAGCGACATCGTCGCCAAACTCGCCTACTACGGGGTGCTGCTGCTCACCCTCTATCTCGCCTTCGGGGTCTGGGGTCCGAACCCGATCTCCGACCTGATCGCCTCCGTCGTCGCCTGGCTGCCCCGGGCGTTCGTCGCCATCGTGATCATCGTGGTCGCGGCGGCCATCGCCAACGCGGTCAAGGACCTCGTCGCCAGCGCGCTGGACGGCCTCTCCTACGGTCGGATGCTCGCCCGGGTCGCCTCCTGGTTCATCCTCGGGCTGGGCGTCATCGCCGCCCTGAACCAGGTCGGCATCGCCACCTCGGTCACCACGCCGGTGCTCGTCGCCGTCCTCGCCACCGTCGGTGGGATCCTCGTCGTCGGCGTCGGCGGCGGGCTGATCAAGCCGATGCAGTACCGGTGGGAGGGCTGGCTCAACCAGGTCGAGCAGGAGTCGCGGGCCATCGTGTCGCACGCCCGCGCCTACCAGGCCCAGCGGGAGGCCGACCAGGAGCAGCGCAAGCAGGCGTCGGAGCCCACCCCGGCCCCGGCCGATGCCACCGGCGACCCGCTCTGGGGCGCCTCGACCTCGGCCTTCCCGGTCGCCGCCGACCAGGACCCCGAGGCGACCACGGTGATCCACCGGGAGGACCCCGAGGCCACCGGTGTGATCCGTACCGCCGACCCCGGGTCGACCACCGTCATGCCGGCGGTGGACCCGGAGGCCACCACCGTCATCCGACGCGACGACGACCCGGAGGCCACCGGCGTGATCACCGCCTCCGGCTCCGCGGCGACCGACGACCCGGAGGCCACCGGCGTCATCCACCGGGACGACCCGGAGGCCACCGGCGTGATCCGCCGCGACGACCCGGAGGCCACCGGGGTGTTGCCCCGGTCCGACGTGGACGCCACCCGGTTCATCCCGAGGCAGGGCGGCGGCGGCGACCCCGCCTCCACCCGACGTGCCGACGACGCGGGGGACCCGCCCGGCGGCTCCTGATCCCCTGCGGGCGGCACGGGAGACCTGACCGACCCGGCGGCGACGGTGTGCGATCCGCGCACCGTCGCCGCCGTTCGTCGTGTGGGGCACCGGTGGTCGACGCCGGAGGCGGCGGGCGCCTTCGGCACGGGCTGCACAGGACGCACGGGGCGCTGCGGGGACGCACGGGAGACACGGGACGCTGCGGGCCGGGATGGTACCGGCTCTCCGGCCGACCCGCCCCTCCCCGGGTCCTCGCCGGTCGGTGGACGAGGGCCGCCGGTGCTGGTGACGGCCGGGCCGAGGTCGCCCTGTCGGGATGTTTACTCTGTGCTACCAGGATGTTACGCGGATACGATGTGCGGGCTTTTTGCCCTGGGTCGATCATCAGCGGCCCGCCGTGTTGCGCCCGGGCCGTGGCCTCCGCCTCGACCGCCCGGATGGGAGGGTCAGTGGCCATCCGCGTCGTCGTCGTGGAGGGGATGGGGCTGCTGCGGGGAGCGCTCAGCGCCGCGTTGTCCCGCCAGCCGGACATCGAGGTGGTCGCCGAGGCGTCCGATGTGGCCGGGCTGGCCGAGGTGGTGGGGCGGGCCTGCCCCGACGTGGTGGTGCTCGGCCTGCCCCCGGAGACCTCGCCGCAGGGGGTGGCGGAGATCGCCGACCTGGGGCGGGCGGCGTCCGGCGCGGCGGTCCTGGCACTGTCCACCCGATGGAATCCCGCCCTGCTCAGGGCCGCCGTCGCCGCCGGGGTGCGAGGCTTCCTGGGCAAGGACGGCCCGATCGACGAGCTGGTCCAGATGGTGCGTTCGTCGGCGGCGGGGGAACGGGTCATCGACCCGCGCGCCGTCGTGGCCGCCCTGCGCCCCGCCGCCTGCCCGCTGACCCGGCGGGAACTCGAGGTGTTGCGGATGGTCGCGGAAGGGATGCCGCTAAAGGAGACAGCCGAACGCCTCTTTCTGGCGCACGGCACCGTCCGCAACCACCTCTCCGCGATCCTGCACAAGACCGGAACCCGCAACCGCGTGGAGGCGATCCGTCGAGCCCAACGGGACGGCTGGCTGTGACCTGCCCGTTCACCGGTACTTCCGCTCACCGAGCGGTCGGCCCCGGGCCGTGCTGCAATGGTGACGACCCTGGTGCGACCCCTCGGACGTCGGTGACGACACCACCGGCGCGTACCCGTGAAAGGCCACCGTGATACGCACCCTTCTCGCGCTGGACGGCACCCTCGTCCGTGGCGCGCTGGCCCTCGTCCTCGACGCGCAGCACGACATCCGGGTGGTGGCCGCACTGGACTCCGGCGACCCCGTCCAACCCGGGCTGCGTGAGCATCGCCCGGACGTGGCCGTCGTCGACGTCGCCCTGCTCGACGCGGACGCCACCCCGGTCGGCGGATGTCCGGTCCTCCTGCTGGTCGAGCCCCGTCGAGCCCGGCAGGCCTGCGACCTGCTGGCCCGGGGGCGCACCGTCGGGATCCTCGGCACCGCGGTGGCCCCACAGGCCATCGTCGACGGGGTACGGCGACTGGCCCGGGGCGAGCCGGTGGTCGACGCCGACCTGGTCGTCGCCGCGCTGGCCGAGCCCGGGCCGCTGAGCCCCCGGGAAGCCGAGATCCTGGCGATGACCGCCGCCGGACACCCGGTCCCCGAGATCGCCGGGTCACTGTTCCTGTCCCCGGGGACTGTCCGCAACCATCTCAGCCGTGCGGTCGGCAAGTGTGGCGCGCGGACCCGGGTGGAGGCGGTGCGGGTGGCCCGCGAGGCGGGGTGGATCTGAACGGGACGTCACGAACCGGACGCGGGGGGCGTACGCTCCACAGCGGACGAAGCGATCCCGCCCCGGCCCCAGGAAGACCCATGAGCGAGCACCGCGTTCCCCGATCCGCTACGGCCGACACGGAGCCGGTCGTCCCTCCGATCCTCTGGTACACCACACCGGCGGCCGACTGGGAGACGGGTTCGCTGCCGATCGGCAACGGTGCGATGGGCGCGTGCGTGTTCGGCGGGCTCGGCACCGAGCGCCTCCAGTTCAACGAGAAGACCCTGTGGACCGGCGGCCCCGGCTCCGCCGACCTCCCCGACGGCCGCTACGACAGCGGCAACTGGCACCGGGACCGCCCGCGGGCGCTCACCCGGGTACGCGAGCGCATCGACAGCGACGGGCAGGCCGATCCGGAGTGGGTGGCCGGTGAACTCGGCAGCCCCCGCACCGGCTTCGGGGCGTACCAGAGCTTCGGTGACCTGCTCGTCGAGGGCCTGGCGGTGGTCGGGGTGGAGGACTACCGCCGGTGGCTCGACCTCGCCGACGCGATCGCCGGGGTCGGCTACACCAGCGCCGGGGTGCGGCACACCCGGGAGTACTTCGCCAGCCACCCCGACCAGGTCGTCGTGGCCCGGTTCGCCGCCGACGTCCCCGGCCGGGTCGACTGCGTCGTCAGGCTCACCACCCCCGACAACCGCACCGGGCGGACGTCGGCCCGCGACGGGCGGATCACCTGCTCGGGACGGCTCACCGACAACGGGCTCCGCTACGAGGCGCAGGTCCAGGTGCTCGCCGACGGCGGGACCCGGACCGACGGCCCCGACGGGACGGTGACGGTCCGGGGTGCCGACACGGTGCTGCTGATCCTGGCCGCCGGCACCGACTACGCGCCGACCTTCCCGGACTACCGGGGCGTCGACCCGCACCCCGGGGTCGGTGCCCGGGTCGACGCGGCGGTCGCCCGAGGCGACGCCGAGCTGCGCGCCCGGCACCTCGCCGACCACGGTGGACTCTTCGACCGGGTACGCCTGCACATCGGACAGGCCGCACCCGAGGTGCCCACCGACGAGCTGCTGCACCGCTACCGCGCCGGGGTCGCCGGCCCGGCCCAGCGGCGCGCCCTGGAGGCCCTGCACTTCCAGTACGGCAGGTACCTGCTGATCGCCTCCTCCCGGGCCGGCTCCCTGCCGGCGAACCTGCAGGGGGTGTGGAACGACTCGACGGCTCCACCGTGGGCGGGGGACTACCACGTCAACGTCAACCTCCAGATGAACTACTGGCCGGCCGAGACCACGAACCTGACCGAGACCGCCACCCCCCTGTTCGACTACGTCGAGGGGCTGGTCGCCCCGGGGGAGCGGACCGCCCGCCGGCTGTACGACGCCCCGGGCTGGGTGGTGCACAACGAGACCACCCCGTACGGCTACACCGGCGTACACGACTGGGCCACCGCGTTCTGGTTCCCCGAGGCCGGGGCCTGGCTGGCCCGGCACCACTGGGAGCACTGGCTGTTCACCGGTGACGAGGACTTCCTGCGGGAGCGGGCCTGGCCGTTGCTGCGGTCGCTGGCCCGGTTCTGGCTCGACGTCCTGGTCACCGATCCCCGCGACGGCACGCTGGTGGTCAACCCCAGCTACTCGCCGGAGCACGGCCCGTTCACCGCCGGTGCGGCGATGTCCCAGCAGATCGTGCGGGACCTGTTCGGCAACGCCCGGCGGGCCGCCCGGCTGGTCGGGGCCGACGACGAGCTCACGGCGGCCCTCGACACGGCCCTGGACCGACTCGACCCCGGCCTGCGGGTGGGGTCCTGGGGGCAGTTGCAGGAGTGGAAGCACGACGCCGACGACCCCGACGACACCCACCGACACGTGTCACACCTGTACGCGCTGCACCCGGCCGACCACCTCGACCCGGACCGGGACCCGGAGCTGGTCGCGGCGGCCCGCAAGGCGCTACGGGCCCGGGGCGACGGGGGAACCGGGTGGAGTCGGGCCTGGAAGATCAATTTCTGGGCCCGGCTTCGTGACGGCGACCACGCCCACCTGATGCTCGCCGAGCTGCTCGCCGGGAGCACCCTGGACAACCTCTGGGACACCCACCCGCCCTTCCAGATCGACGGCAACCTGGGCGCGACCGCCGGGGTGGCGGAGATGCTGGTGCAGAGCCACCACCGGGCGGTCCACGTCCTGCCCGCCCTGCCCGCCTGCTGGCCGCACGGGTCGGTCAGCGGGCTGCGCGCCCGTGGTGACGTGACGGTCGACCTGGTCTGGGCCGACCACCGGCCGACCACCGTCACCCTGCACGCCGGGCGGACCGGCCCGATCGTGGTGCGGGGCGTGCCCACGGCCATGGTGACCGGCCCGGACGGCCCGGTCCGACCCGCCGCCGACGGGGCACTGCTGCGGATCGACGCCGTCGCCGGTGGGCGCTACCTGCTCACTCCGACCGGTCCAGTGGCCGACCAGGTCACCGTAGGTCGGTGACACCGACAGCAGGTCGGTGTGCGCGCCGAGCACCGGTCGGTCGCCGTCGAGCAGCAGCACCCGGCGGGCCCGCAGCGCGGAACTGATCCGGTGGGCCACCACCACCAGGGTCCCGGGGCGGTCGGCGAAGGCGGCCTCCACCACCGCCTCGACGGCTGGGTCCAGGTGGCAGGTCGCCTCGTCCAGGATCACCAGTGGGGCGGGGGCCAGCCAGGCGCGGGCCGCAGCGACGAGTTGCCGCTCCCCGGCGGAGAGCCGGGCCGGGTCGACCGGGCCGGACGGCCCGCCCAGCCGGGCGGTGACCGGGGCCGCCCCGACCGCGTGGAGCGCGGCGCGCACCGCCTCGTCGTCGGCGTCCGGCCGCAGGTAGCGCACGTTCTCGGCGAGGGTGCCGGTGAAGACGTACGCCTCCTGCGGGACCAGGACCCGCCGCCTCGCCAGCACCGGCGGCGGTGTGCCCCGTACCGGAGCACCGGCCACCTCCACCGTCCCGGTCTGCGGATCCACCAGCCCCGACAGCAGGGCCGCCAGCGTGGACTTGCCCACCCCGCTCGGTCCGACCACGGCCAGGTGGTCGCCCTCGGGCAGGGTGAGCGAGAAGTCCACCAGGACCGGCCGGGATCCCACCCCGTGGCGGAAGGACACCCGGTGCAGACGGGCCGCGATCCCGGCCGCCGGCGGCGTGGCCGTGGTGGACACCGACCGGCCCGACCCGGTGGGCGGCGGTGCGACGGGCGGCGGCGGTGCGAGGGCCGTGGGTGGCGCGGGCGGTGCGAGGGCTGCGGGCGGTGGGGGCGGTGTCGACTCCGGGGCGACGCTGGTGCGCAGGATCCGGTCCAGGGTCACCACGTAACGCAGACCCCCGCCGCCCACCCCCTGGACCAGGGCGTGCAGGGCCGGTTGGAGGCCGGTGCCGACGTACACCAGGGCACCGAGCACCTCCCCGGCGGTGAGCCCCCGTTCGACCAGCCACGGCGCGGCCACCAGCAGCACCGCCAGGGGCAGCCACCCACCGACACCGAGGCTGACGCTGCGCAGCGCCGTCATCCGGGCCAGGGTGCGTTCGGCGGCGGCCTGGGCGGCCACCCCCCGACGGACCCCGGCGACCACCCGGTCGCGGGCCCCGCAGGCCAGGACGTCCCGGTGTCCGGCCAGGGCGGTCGCCGCCGACCGGCCCAGCGCCTCCCCGGCGCGTACGTACCGGCCCTGGTGACGGACCATCGCCGGGAGGGTCACCGCGAACACGACGAGGCCGGCGCCGACCGGGACCGCGACCAGGGCCGCCACCACCGGTGCCAACGCCAGCAGGCCCAGCAGGGCCGTACCCCCGGCGAAGAGGAAACCCCGGACCACCATCAGCAACCCGCCGAAGGTGTCCCGCACCACCTCCACCTGGTGGGTCAACCGGGACACCGCCGCGCTGTCCGGCGGCGTGGCGGCCCGGGTCGCCGTGGCCAGGGTCGCCCGCACCACCCGGGTGACCAGCTCGTCGCGGAACGGTTCGACCACCGCGCCGAGGCGACCGTAGACCCGGCCGGTGGCCGCCGCGCCGACCAGGACCGCCACCGCCGCCGCGCCGAGCCACGCCGCCCCGGTGCCCGGCCGACCGGCGAGGAAGCCCTGATCCACTGCGCGGGCCAACAGGTAGCCGGTGAGCAGCGCCGGGAGCGCCTCCAGCGCCGACCAGCCGGCCAGCCCGGCGAGGGCGCGGCGGCGGGCGCGCAACGCCCGCCACGTCTCCCGTCCCACCCCGGCCGGGCCGCTCACCGTCGGTCCCCGTCGCCGCCGAACACCGCCCGGTAGGCCGGGTCGGCCCACAGCCGCCGGTGCGGTCCGAGACCGCGCAACCGCCCGCCGTCCAGCCAGGCCACCACGTCCGCCGACGCCGCGGTGGCGGCCCGGTGGGTGACGATCAGTCGGGTACGCCCGCCCGCCCCGGCGGTCAACGCCTGTGTGACCCGGTGCTCGGTGGCGGTGTCCAGACTCGACGTGGCGTCGTCGAGGACGAGCAGCCGTCCGGCGGAGAACGCCCTGGCCAGGCCCAGCCGCTGCGCCTCACCGCCGGAGAACGGGGCCTCGTCGGTGCGGGTACGGAACCCCTCGGGCAGTCGGGCGACGCAGTCGGCCACGGCGGCGTCCCGGGCCGCCTTCAGCACCGGCGCGCTGGCCGGTGCGGCACCGTCCGGGGCGACTGCCAGCGGGGCGGGCAAGGCCAGTCCGATCGCCTCGTGGACGGTGGCCCCGACCAGCACCGGCCGGTCGAAGGCGTACCCGACGGCGGCACGCAGCGCCTCGTGGCCGAGCCGGGGCAGCGGCACCCCGTCGAGCGACACCTCACCGGTGTCCGGGTCGTGCAGCCGACCCGCCACGGCGGCGAGGGTCGACTTGCCGGCACCCGACGGTCCCACCACGGCGACGGTGGTGCCGGCGGCGACCGTCAGGTCCACCCCGTGCAGGATCGGTCGACCGTCGGCGGCCCGTACCCCCACTCCCGCCAGGCGGAGGGTGCCCCGACCGGGTGGCAGGGCCGCACCGCCGTCTCCGGGAGGCGGCTCGGCGAGGACCTCGGCCACCCGTCCGGCTCCGGCCCGGGCCCGGACCAGCCTGTTCATCCCGGCCAGGACGGTGCCGAGGCCGGCACCGAGGGCGGCGTACCGGACCGCGGCGACCAGTTCGCCGGGGGTGAGCCAGGCGGCTGACAGGGCGTACCCGCCGACCGCGACGACCGTCAGGTTCAGCAGCGGGGCGACGGTGGCGGTCCGGGTCGCGGCGCGGGCCAGCAGCCGCCAGCTGTCCTGGCCGTGTCCGCGCAGCTGCGGCAGGCCGTCGAGGGTCCGGTCGGTCTCCCGGTCGGTGGTCGCGGCGGCGGCGACGGTACGGGCCCCCGCCCCGGCCTCCAACAACCGACCGGCGATCACCCCCAGGGTCCGCTGGTACGCCCCGACGACGGCGCTGGCGTCGGTGACGAAGGCCCGCATCAGCACCGCCATCACGGCGAGCCCGGCCAGCAGGGTCAGTCCCAGCACCGGTTCGATCAGGGTCAACGCGACGACACTGCCCACCGGGGGAAGCAGGGCCACCCCCGCCAGCACCACTGCGGCCCCCGCCCCGCCGGTGTCGGCCGCCTGCCCGACGAGGCGGCCGACCAGGTCGCCGACCCGGTGCCGGCGGACCTGACGGACGTCGAGGTGGAACAGGTGGTGCAGCAGACGGGAGCGGATCCGGGCGGTGGCCCGGGCGGTGGCGTACCCGCCGGTGAGGTCGCCCAGGGTGTCGGTGCCGATCAGGACGACCACCAGCCCACAGACGGCCACCGGCCACCAGCCGACGCCGCCGTCGAGGGCGGCGTCCACGGCGAGCCCGAGCGCGGCCGGTAGCAGCAGTTCGGCGACCGCCCCGGTCAGGGCGACCACCGCCAACCCGACGGTCCAGCCGCCACCGGCGCGGACCGCCCAGCGCAGCCGGTGGTCGGGCCGGGCAGGTCGGTCCATCGCCTCTCCTGCTCTGGCGGGGGCGGGTCGGACGCGGTGGCCCCGGACGATGCGGTGCACCGTCCGGGGCGCCCACGCGCGGTGGGATCAGTTGCAGGTGGTGAGGGAGAGCGAGCTGTCGCCGCAGAGCAGCAGGCTCGCCTGGCTGCCGCCGCCGGTGCGGTCGGCGGGTGCCATCTCCAGACCCTGCAGGTCGAGGAGCGCCATTCTGGTCACCTCCTTTCCGTATCCGGTGGTGCCGACGCCGGGATGCGGGTCGCTGACCGGGGTGCGACCGGTCACCGTGCTCCCGGGCGGGTCAGTCGCAGGTGGTGACGGAGAGCGAGCTGTCGCCGCAGAGCAGCAGGCTCGCGCGGCTGCCACCGCCGGTGCGGTCGGCGGGAGCCATCTCCAGACCCTGCAGGTCGAGGAGCGCCATGTCGTGTCACCTCCTTCCCGTCTGGTCGGTCAGGCTGGTCACCCCGAGGTTGCGGGGCGGGTCCTCGGGCGTCCCAGCGGACGCCTCGGATCTGCGGGGTGGGTCCTCGGGCGTCCCTACGGACGCCTCGGGGCCGGGGGTCAGGAAGGGCAGGCCGACCCGGTGCGGCCCGTGGGCGGCGGTCACCGCCAGCAGGACACCGGCGGTGCCGGTGGCCAGGTCCATCGACAGCCGCAGCAGCTGCTCGCCGGGGAAGGCGGTCCCGTCGGCGTAGGGCAGCGCGTGCCAGGCCAGTCGGCTCACCTGGGCCTCCAGCGCGGCGCTGCGGTCCGGGGTGGGCGTCGTCGCGGCGAGGTAGGCGATGATCCCGGCCCGCCCGGCGAACAGGCCGGTCTGGGCGTAGAACGGGGACCGGGCCGCCCTGCGGATGCCCGTCGCCGCCTCGGCGAACCGTTCGTCTGCTCGGTGCCGGAGGTAGCGTTCGAGCACCAGGCCGATCCCGACACTGCCGTCACCGAGGTACGGCATCGTCCGCCAACCCTCGTCGACCTCCCACGCCCCGTCCGGGCGGACGACGCAGCGCCGCAGGTCCTGGCGGAGCGCTGTGGCGGCGTGGTCGAGCCACGACTCGTCGCCGTCGGTCTCGTGGAGGCGCACCAGCAGCAACGCGGCCCCGCTGCGTCCGCGCAGCAGCCCGGCGTACGGGTGTCCGCCGCCGCTGATCTCGCCGCCCGGGTCCTCGGCGACCTGGTCGACGACCCGGGCGGCGACCTGGAGGGCCTGCTCGCGCAGGGTCGACTCACCGGTGCGGTCGGCAAGGTGCAGCAGGTTCAGTCCGATCCCGGCGAGCCCTCCGGAGAGGCTGTGGTCGAGGTCCCGCCACGGTTCACGTTCACAGATGTCCAGGACGTCGAGGGCGTCGGCACGCCGTCCCAGCCCGTCGAGGGCGTACGCGACCCCGTGCAGCCCGTCGTAGAAGCCGAGCCGGGTGCCGGAGACCGGGGCGGTGGCCCGGCGGACCAGCCAGTCCTCGTGCTCCGGCCACCGACCCGCGCCGCACACGGCCAGGGTGTGCAGGACCCCGGCCGCCCCGTGGGCGAGGTTGAGTCCGCCGCTGCGGAACTGTTCGATGTCTCCGGGGAAGAGCCTGTCGTCGCGGTCCGGGGTGGCGCTGGCGGTGATCGCGGCGATCATCCGACGGCTGGTCACCGGTCGGCGCGCGACGGTGTCGTCAGGTGCGCTCGCCGCGTCGGCGGTCGGGGGACCGGGACGGGGTGCGCCGGTGATCTCCTCGACGGCGCGGGCGAGCCACTCACGCGGCACCGGGAAGGTGTCGGCGACGACCTCCGCGAGCTGCGCCGCCTTGGTCGGGTCGAGGCGGACCAGTTGGGTCAGCGGCAGGAACAACGCCAGCCGCAGGCAGGCCAGGGCGTACCGGTCCACCGCCGGTCCGGTCCGGTCCCGGGGGGCGGCGAACCCCTGGTTGCGCAGCCCGGGCCGACGGTGCCCGTCGACGGGGGCGGCGACCTCGAAGTCGACGAGGGCGATCGTGTCGTCCGGGCGGACCATGACGTTGAACAGGTGCAGGTCCCCGTAGACCAGTCCCCGGGCGTGGATCTCGCCGACGACCGTCTCGACCTGCTCGTGCACCGACAGTGCCCAGCGGGCGTACGCGGCCCGGTCGGCGTCGACGGCGTCCGCGTCGATCAGCGGGTACCGCTCGACGACGACCTTGTTGAGCGACCGGCCCTCGATGAACTCCAGGGCCAGGAAGTGGTGGTCGCCGAAGGTGAACTCGTCGTGCACCCGGGGCACCTGGGGCAGGTCGGCGAGCCGGCGCAGGTTCGCCGCCTCCCGCGCCAGGCGGGCCACCGCGTCGACGCCGTCGGCGTCGAGACCGGCGTGCGGGCGGGCCTCCTTGAGCACCACCGGGGTGTCGGTGCGCAGGTCCCGACCGACGTACAGGCCACCGCCGTTGGAGAAGTGGATGACCCGTTCGATGCGGTAGGGAAGCTCGTCGGTGCGGGCGGCGTTGCGGGCGGCCAGGTGGGGGGCGAGGAAGTCGGGCAGCCGGACCCAGGACGGCACATGGAACACCGGGTCGCGCCGGTCCGGCACCAGTGTGCCGGTGTCGTCGGCGACGGCGGCCACCACCTGGCCCTGGTCGGACCGGCAGTACCGGGCGGCGAAACCGCCGTACCGCACGTAGACCGGCCCGGCGCCGTAGCGCAGGTCGGAGAGGATGTACGGGCCGGTCCGGCCGGTCAGCAGCGCGTCGAGTTCCTTGCAGGCCGGTTCCAGCTCCGCCTCGTCACGCGGGTAGACGGTGACGAACTTGCCGCTGGCACCCCGGGCGGCGTACTTGGAGTTGCGCATCAGCAGGGTGCGGGGGCCGCGGAGGAACTTGAACGCCAGGTCACGGGGGACGCAGTAGTCCCAGACGGTGGCGAGCACCTCGTCGGCGTCGGCCAGCCGGGCGGTGACGTGGATCTTCCACCCCTGCGGGGGGAGGGCGCCGTCGACCGGTGCGTACATCAGCCAGTCGCCGGTGGCCTCCCGTTCCCACCCGGCCGGGACCGGACGGTCGGCGGTGGGGAACCCCGGCTGGGTCGTGCCGCTGCCGAGCGAGTCGTAGAACAGGGGGTCCGCCGCGCAGTAGCTGTCGTACCGCTCGTCCATCTCCGCACCTCCTGTTCGTCGACCGGCCGGTGGCGTACCGACCACACCGAGTCTCGTCGGCGGGATCGATCGGCCACAGTGCGGTTAGTCATGAACAGAAAGTGCATGCCGCATGACAACAAATGACATCTGTCATGGGTGCGGGGCGCGTCCGGGTGGCCGGGCACGTCAGGACGGTCGACCGGGGGTGGCCCGGTCCGTCCACCGTGGTCGACCGGACGGCGGTGGCGGGGTCGGTCAGTCGGGCAGCGCCTGGAGATAGACCCAGCGACCGTCCTCCCGGACGAACGTGCTGCGCTCGTGCAGGGTGTCCGGCTGTCCCGCCCGACGGTGGTGGGCGCGGAACTCGACCGTCCCGGTGCTGTCGAGCAGGCCGCCCCGGGAGGTGCCGACGATCTCCAACCGGAGCCACCGCTGCCCGGGGTCGAGGACCAGTCGCGTCGGCCGGGTCGAGGAGTGCCAGCTGCGGAGCAGATAGTCGACGTCGCCGACGGCGAAGGCACTGAACCGGGAGCGCATCAACTCCTCGGCGGTGGCGGCGTCGGTCACCCCGAGGTGCAGTGGGCGACAACACCGGGCGTACGTCGTGCCGGTGCCGCACGGGCACTGTCGGTCGGTGTCGTCGGCCGCCGCCCGACGGTGTGCACGTCTCGCCACGACACGATCTTCGCAGAGTCCTCCGTCGGCCCTTCGCGCCCCGTGGTCGGGTGGCGCGCCACCGGCCCGCCGGACCATCGTCGGGGTCACCCGACGCGGGTGGCGAAGACGACCACGTTGTCCAGGTAGTCGCGGCGGCCCGTGTCGAAGCGCCCGCCGCAGGTGAGCAGCCGCAGCCGGGCCGTGTCCCCGGGGCCGTAGACCAGGGCGGTGGGGAACTGCTCCTTCGGGTACGTCGCGACCCCGTCCACTGCGAACCGGACCGTCCGTCCGTCGGCCCGTCCGACCTCGACGGTGTCGCCGGGACGCAGTCGACCGAGGTGGAAGAAGACCGCCGGGCCGCTCTCCCGGGAGTCGACGTGCCCCACCAGCACCGCGTTGCCCGTCTCGCCGGGGCTCACCCCCAACCGGTACCACCCGGCCACCCTGGGCTCGTCCAGAGGCGGGACCTCCAGCTGCCCGGACGGGTCGGCGGCGACCGGCACCACCTCGGCGCGTACCCCGATCGCCGGGACGGTCACCCGGACCGGGGCGGACCGGGGCAGCGGGGGCAGGGGCGGCCCGGGACGGTCGTACCCGGTGCCGGCGGGGGCGGGTGCGGCGGGCGGGCACCCGTCTCAGGATGGGATGGAGCTCGTGGGTCAGGCCATGGCGGCCCGCTGGCGTCGACGACGCAGCATCAGCAGTGATCCGCCCGTCGCGGCGGCGACCAGGACACCACCGGCGGCGATCAACTGCGGTGAACCGCCCACGCCGCCGTCACCGGCCGGTGCACCGCCGATCGGGGTGACGGTGAACGTGGCGCTCCCGGCGTCGCTGCCGTCGCCGCAGGTGGCGGCGACCGTGTAGGTGCCCAGGGTGAATCCGGCGGTGAACAGTTCGGCGCTCAACCCGCCACCGGCCGCCGCCGTGGTGGACCGGACGTTCTGGTCCCGGTCCGGTCCGGTCACCCGGAACAGGGCGTCGCCCGTCCTGGGGTTGCAGTCGGTGGTCAGGACCACCGTCCCGCCGACCGGCGTGGTCGCCGGGGACACCGTGGTGGCCGCGAGCGCGGCAGCCGGGAGCAGCAGGGTGCCGAGTCCCACGCCGAGCGCCGCCGACAGGGTCAGTCTCTTCGCCTTCATACGCGTCTTCCCTCACTTTTCGTCCGCTGAGTGCGTGGGACGTCGTTCGGGTGGCCAACTCCGTGACGAGCACCGGTGTGACCAACACTAGGCGGGTTGGGCCCTCCGTCCGGCGAAAATGAGAAATCTTCGTTGCCGTCCGATGTCCACCACGGTCACCCGGCTGGGCGACCCGGGGCCCGTTGCGACCGGGTGCCCGTTGCGGCCCGTTTGCGGCCTGCGCCACCCCCCTGGGCCGCCCCGCGTACCGGCGGATGTGACAGCGTGAGGCGGTGAGCAACACCGAGCCCGTCGACGTCGACCTCGTCCTGGCCGGTGGTGGGGGTGCCGCGTCGCTGGTCCTCGCCGCCCTGGACCGGCACCAGGTCCGCGGCCTGCGCATCGCTGTCGTCGACCCGGTCCACCGGCGCGGGCAGGACCGGACCTGGGCGTTCTGGGGCACCCCTGACGACGCCCTCGACCCGCTGCTCAGCGCCCGGTGGGACCGGGTCGAGGTCGCCACCCCGGACGGGTCCCGGGTCCTCGACCTGGCCCCCCTGCGGTACGCGATGCTGCGTTCCGCCCCGGTCTACGCCCGTGCCGCCGAGGCCGCCGACCGGCTCGGGGTGATCCGGGTCCACGCGCCGGTCACCGCCCTCGACGACGACGGCGACCGGGTGGTCGTACGCGGTCCGGCGGGGCCGGTGGCCCGCGCCCGGTGGGTCCTCGACTCCCGGCCCCGCCCTCCGGTGCGGGCCGGTCGGACCTTCTGGTTGCAGCACTTCCGGGGCTGGTGGGTGCAGAGCGGTACGCCGGTCTTCGACCCCGGTCGGGCGGTCCTGATGGACTTCCGTACCCCGCAGCCCGCCCGGGGGGTGTCCTTCGGCTACGTCCTGCCCGTCAGCAGCAGGTACGCCCTGGTCGAGTACACCGAGTTCTCGCCCTCGCTGCTCACCGGCGACGGATACGACCGGGCGCTGGCCGGGTACCGCGACCGGCTCGGCCTGGACCCGGCGAGGCTGACGGTGCGGGAGGTGGAGAACGGGGTGATCCCGATGACCGACGGGCCGTTCGTCGCCCGGCCCTCGCCCCGGGTCGTCCGGCTCGGTACGGCCGGCGGGGCCACCCGCCCCTCCACCGGGTTCACCTTCTCCGCCATGCACCGCCAGGCCGACCAGGTGGCCCGGGCGCTGGCCGCCGGGCGGCCACCGGTGCCCGCCGACGCGTACCCGGCCCGGCACCGGTGGATGGACGCGGTGGCCCTGCGCGCCCTGGACGCCGGGACGGTGGGCGGGCCGGACTTCTTCGCGCGGCTCTTCGCCCGTAACCCGCCCGAGCGGGTGCTGCGGTTCCTCGACGGGACCACCACCGTCGCCGAGGAGGTGGCGGTGATGAGTTCGACCCGCCTGGCTCCGATGATCGCGGCGACCGTCGCGGACGCCTCCGCCCGCCTGGCGGCCCGGTGGCGACCGGCAGTCCCCGTCCCGCCGATCCCGGCCCCGGTCACCGACGGGGTCGTGCCGCCCGGGGTTGTGCCGACACCCCTCGATGGGTAACGTCACGCATCGATGTGACTACTATCCGTTGTGGGAGGTGTCCCCGGTGACCCCTACCGTCCTGCCCTCCACCGTCGAGGCCGAGCTGCCCGAGTGGCCACCGATCAACCGGGCTCGTGGCCCGTTCGCCCTGCTCGACGACGCCGACCGGGAGCGCCTGGTCGGGCCGGTCACCCGGGTCAGGCTCCCGACCGGGGCGGGCGCGTGGTTGGTGAGCCGACACGCCGACGTCCGGCAACTGCTCCGTCACCCGGCCTTCAGCTCCGACCTCAGCCGACCCGGTTTCCCGCTCCTGCGCCCGCTGCCCCCACAGTCGGAGGCCGACCGCAAGGGTGCCTTCCTCCAGATGGACGGCGCGGAGCACACCCGACTGCGGCGGATGCTGACCGCCGAGTTCATGATCAAGAACGTCCGACGGATCGAGCCGCTGATCGAGCAGACCGTCCAGGACACCCTCGACGACCTGACCGCCGCCGGCCCTCCGACCGACCTGGTGTCGGCCTTCGCCCTGCCGCTGCCGTCCATGGTGATCTGCCACCTGCTCGGGGTTCCCTACGCCGACCACGACTTCTTCCAGTCCCGCAGCCGCACCCTCCTCGACGCCACCATGAGCTCCGACCTGGTCCGCAGCGCCGTCGACGAACTACGGGACTACGTCCGGGCCCTGATCGAGGCGAAACGAGCCCACCCCGGCGACTCCGACGACCTGCTCAGCCGCCTCGTCCGCGAACGGGTCGAGCCCGGGGAACTCGACGTCGACGAACTGGTCGGCATGGCGCTGCTCCTGCTCATCGCCGGCCACGAGACGACTGCCAACATGATCGGGCTGAGTGTCCTGCTGCTGACCCGCCACCCGGACCGGTGGGCCCTCCTGCGCGACGAGCCCGACCGGGCCCCCGGCGTGGTCGAGGAGCTCCTGCGCTACCTGAGCATCGTCCGGACCGGACTGTTCCGGGTCGCCACCGAGGACGTCGAGATCGGTGGCCGGCTCATCCGGGCCGGGGAGGGCGCGGTGGTGCTGGTCTCGGTGGCCAACCGCGACGCCGAGGTCTTCGACGACCCGGAGGGCTTCGACCCCTACCGGCAGGCCCACCAACACGTGGCCTTCGGGTTCGGGGTGCACCAGTGCATCGGGCAGCCGCTGGCCCGCGCCGAGCTGCGGATCGCCCTGGTGGAACTGGCCCGACGCCTGCCCGACCTGCGGGTCCTCGACGACCCGCAGGACCTGGCCGTCCGGGACCGGTCGATCGTGTTCGGCCTCGACGCCCTGACGGTGACCTGGTGACCCACACCGACCGGGCGATGACGGCGACCGGGCTGCGGATCGCCGTGGACCGGGACACCTGCTGCGGGTCGGGCAACTGCGTCCTGACCGCGCCCGAGGTCTTCGACCAGGACGACTCCGACGGTCTGGTGCTGCTCCGCGACGCCGCACCACACCCGCAGAGCGACGAACGCATCCGGCAGGCCGCCGCCCTGTGTCCCTCCGGCGCGATCCGGATCACCTGAACCCGTCGGGCCGCAGCGTCTCCCCCCGGCGCTGCGGCCCGGCGCCCCGGCCTCCCCGGCACGTTCCGGGAAGCCGTCGGATCCGTCTCGCCGACCTGTCGCACCGACTCGAAGAGGACTCCCCGGTCAGGTCTGGTCCTCCAACATCGGATCCTCGGTCCCGGAGACCGCCGCCACGTCGTACCCGGCCCGGCTGGTCTCCCGGGCCGAACGGCGGTCCTCGGCGGGCAGGTCCGCGAAGTCGTCGCCGGTGTCCTCGGTCGTGTGCAGCGACTCACCCGGCGGACGCAGGGAGGCCTCGAACGCGGTGGTGCCGTCGGGCTCGTCGGTCGCCGCCTGATCCGTACGGTGTTCGTTGGTCATGCCGCAGTTCTGCCCGTCCGGACGGCCACCAAACGCGGTTCAGGGCCACCGTCACCGTCGCCGCGCGCCGGGCGGCCCGCCCAGAGGGGTCAGGGGCAGCGCGGACCAGTGCGGCGGTCGGATCCGGCGGGGCGGCAGCACCGTACGCCGGTCACCCCGCGCCGCGTCGAGCTGCGACTGGTGCAGGAACAGCGCCCGGCGCAGGTCCGCGCCCCGCAGGTCGGCACCCCGCAGGTCGGCACCGGTCAGGTCGGCCCGGGTCAGGTCCACCCCGCGCAGGTCGGCGCCGAGCAGCACCGCCCCCCGCAGGTTCGCCCCGCGCAGGTCGGTACGGCGCAGGTCCACCCCGAGCAGGTGGGCACCCCGCCGGTCCAGTCCGCCCCGGCCCCGGGCCCGGTCACCGGCGCGGGAGAGCCACCCGTTGACCTCCGCCCGGTGGGCGGCCACGTCCAGGGCCAGCAACTCCTGCGGGGAACCCTCGCTCCGGCGGGTCGTCTCGGCCAGCGCCCGCCGCAGCTCACCCGCGATCGGCTCGACAGGCCGCAGCGCCAACGCCTCGGTGAGATACCAGAGCAACTCGTGCAACTGACGCATCACCGCGAACACCTCGAACATCGTGTGCGCGGTGTCCGGATCGTCCCGCCAACTGCGCCCGCCGTAGGTGACCTGGGCGACCTGCTGACCGGCACCGAAGCAGTCGAAGACGGTGCACCCGGCGAACCCCCGGTCCCGCAGCCGGTCGTGCGTACCGCAGCGGAAGTCTCCACCCAGGTGGGGGCAGGGCTGCCCGGCCGGTTTGTCGATCGCGAAGTCGGCCGAGGCGGCGAAGGCCGGTGCCACGCAGCACAGCCCGAAGCAGCGGGAACAGTCTGCCCGCAGTTCGGCGCCGTGACCCGGGCCGGTGGGGACGGAAAGCGGCAGTTCGGGCACGCTGCGGTGGCTCCCTCGACTCGCTGCCCCGACGACCTGCCGGGTACGACAAGTGTCCCGCCTCCCACCCACCCGGGGACCACCGCCCCGACCGGTCAGCCGTCGGACAACCGCTGTCGCGCCTGTGCCCGCCCGCCCGCGTCGCCGATCTCCTGGTACACCTGCGCGGCCCGCGACCAGTGTCGGCGGGCCACCGCCGGCTTCCCCAGCGCCGTCGCCACGTCACCGAGGCAGAGCAGGGTGCGACCCGACCCCTGCGACGGACGGCCGTGCCGCAGCAGGCGACTGCGGGTCAGCAGCCGGTAGGACTCCACCAGCCGTCGCCGGTCGACCCCCACCGACCGTGCTGATCCGTCCGGCCCGGTGTCCTCGGTCGCCCTGGCGAACAGGATCGCTCCCGCGTTGAGCAGGGCACCGGCCCGGATCGCCGGGCCGGCGTTCTCCTCGTCCAGCACCGCCCGCCCCGCCTGCGCCGCGTCGAGATGCTCCCCGAGCCGGTGGTACACCAGCATCAGGTTGGTCAACGCCGCCGCGTACCCCCGGGCGTCCCCGAGGGACCGGAAGGTGTTGGCCGCTCGTACCAGGTGGTGGTGGGCGGCCTCCGGTTCACCCCGGGTCAGCCGGGCGGCTCCCAGACCCAGGTCGGTCAACGCGTGCCCCGAGCGGTCCGCCCCCGACCGGTGCCGCCGGGACAGCTCCAGATGCTCCACCGCGTCGTCGACCTGACCCAGGTCGAGCAGGGCGAGCCCCAGATTCATCCGGGCCTGCGCGGTGCCCCGTCGGCCGCGTTCGGCGACCGCCAGGGTGAGCGCGGCGGCGGCACCGTGCGGGTCGTTCTGCCGCCGACGCAACACCCCCAGCTCGTTGTGCGCCCACCCGGCGATCCTCGGCCGGTCACCGGCCGTCGGGGTCGCCAGGACCAGGTCGCAGACCTTCTGCCACTCGGTGAACCGGTCGGCGTGGGCCAGCCACCCGCAGAGCGCCACGGCCAGCCGGAACCACCATCGACGGACCCGCCGGGGCAGCGTGTCGGCAGCCCCCGCCGGGACCCCCACCACCGCCAGGAGCAGATCCTGGTGCAGGTCGAACCAGGCGTACGGATCGTCGTCCGGCAGCAGCGACCGTTCCCGGCCCAGCAGCGCCCCGGTCAGCTGGAGGTTGGCCGCGTGGCGCTCGGCCCGCCGGGCCAGGTGGCGGGTCAGTCGGGCCTGGGCGGCGACCCGCCGTCCCACGGTGTCGGCGCTGCGCAGGTGCAACCGGGCGTACGGCACCAGCAGCGGACGGAGGTCGTACCTGTCACCGGCGGCCCCACCGACGAAGGCCGCGGCGGCCAACTCGTCGAGCAGGGCCGCCACCTGCCGACGCGGTCGACCGGCGAGGGCCCCGATCGCCGGCCGGTCCAGCGGGGCGGGGCTGAGCGACAGCAGCCGGAACAACCGTCGCGCCTGCCACGACAGCGCGTGGTACGCGGTGTCCCGGTCGGTCACCAGGCGTACCGCCGGGGAGACCGGTGTCCGCTGGTGTGGCGGGGCGGCGGCGACGTGCCGCAGGTTGTCCCGGACGTCGGTGTAGCGCCACCCGTGCTGGGCGGTCCGGTAGCCGAGCGCCCGCACGACCCGGGGCTGCCGCCCGCACAGGTCGACGATCTCGGCGACCGCCGGGTCGACACGCGGGTCCGGAAGGTGCCGTCGGGCGGCCGAGACGGCACCCCCGGCGGCGGCGAACAACTCCACGGCGTCCGCCCGGTCCGGTTCCTCGAGCCAGTAGGGGACCAGCCCCTCGCAGGCGGCCAGTCCGGGCGTCCCGGCCAGGAGCAGCCGACAGGTCCGGGCGGCCGGCGGGAGCAGGGCCCGCACCTGCTCCGGCCGGTCGACGTTGTCCAGCACCAACAGGATCCGACGTCCGTCGAGGTGCGAACGCAGCTCGTCGGCGGCGGCCTCCAGGTCGTCGACCCCCTCGCCGGCGGGGGCGGTGGTGCCCAGGATCCGGGCCAGGGCGGTGAGCACCTCGCGAGGCGAGCGCTGCCGACCGCCCCGCCGCAGGTCGAGGTAGTACTGCTGGTCGGGGAACTCGTCGCGGCACAGGTTCGCGGCCTGCACCGCGCAGGCCGACGTGCCGACCGCCCGCCGACCCACCACCGCCACCGCGTGTGTGGTCCGCAGCAGGGTCACGACCGCGTCGACCTGCCCGACCCGCCCGGTGAACCCGGCCGGGTAGGGCAGGGTGGGTGCTCCCGTCGACGGCGCGGTGACGACGTCGGTCGGGTCGGCGGGATCGGTGCGTTCGGTCCGTCGCCGACGCAGTTCGATCACCACGGCGGCGACCGCACCGACCACCGCCACCGCGATGCTCGCCGGACCGAGCAGGGTGTCGGCCAGCTCGGAGAGCAGGTTGCTCGCCACGTTGCCGAGCACCCCACCGACCAGGGTGAGCACCGCGACCGCCGCAGGCCAACGGGGTCGTCGGGACCCGGTCATCGGATCCCCCGGGAGACCAGCCCGGTCACCAGGTGCCGGCGGGCCGCCACCACCAGCAGCACCGGCAGGATCGAGGCGAGCACCGAACCGGCGGCCAGCACCCCGCTGTTGGCGACGAAGTGCCGGGCCTGGCCGTAGAGGAACATCCCCAGCGGGGCGGTCTCCGCCGCGTTGAACAGCAGCCCCACCACCAGGTCGTTCCACACCCCGACGAACTGCAGGACGCCGAGCGCGACGACTGCCGACCGGTTGTGCCGGGCCAGTTCCCGCAGGGTGCCCCACCAGTGTCGGCCGCCGAGCCGGGCGGCGCGTACCTGCTCGGCCGGCAGGTCGGCGAAGGCGTTGCGCAGCACCAGCACCGCGAACGGCACCCCCAGGGCCACGTGCACCAGGGCGAGACCGTGGGTGGTCCCGGAGGAGTACACCGCGCCCAGCACCTCGTTGACCGGACCGGCGATCATCTGGACGGGCACCACCACCGCCGCCGTCAGGAACACCCCGGTCAGCTGCGCCGGCGGGCCGGTCAACCAGGCCAGGGGATAGGCGGCGAGCAGCGCGACGCCGAGCACCGCCACCGTGACGCCGGTGGAGAGCAGCAGGGTGAACAGCAGGCTGCGCCACAGGTCCGGGTCGGTGAGGACGGACGCGTAGGAGTCGAGGCTCGGCGGGGTGCTCCACCAGCCGTGCGCCGCCGCGTCCACCGGTGCGTGCAGGGAGGTCGCGACGAGGACCCCCAACGGGACCAGCCAGACGATCGCGGCACCGGCGGTGACCAGCCGCAACCGGCGTGACGGTGGGTGCGTCGGGTCGACCTCCGGCGGGTCGGCGGGCCGTGGGGGAGGCCACGCCTGTCTGATGAACAACGCCGCCACCGACATGCCGGCGGCCACGGCGGCCAGCCAGATCACCCCCAGGGCGGCACCCGGGCCGGTGGTGGTGCCACCGGAGGTCTGCCAGACCCGGACGGCCAGTACGGCGGCCTCGTCGCGTACCGAGCCGGGCGCCATGGTCAGGATGAGGTCGAAGGACCGGTTGGCCCCGATCGCCACCAGGGCGAAGACCACCGCCACCGTCCGCAGCAGCAGTGGCCGCCACTGGGCGTCCCAGAGCACGTCGCGCCGGTTGCCGCCGAAGGCCCGGACCGCGTCGGCGAGGCTGGGCGGCACCGCCTCCAGGGCGGCCCGGAACATCACCACGGCCAGACCCACCCAGGCCCAGACGAACGCCGCCATGAGGGACACCGTCACCAACCCGGGACCGAGCGGCAGCGGGACCGTGTCCACCGGGCCGGGCCAGACCGCCCCGAGCACCCGGGCGACCAGCCCCCGGGTGGGGGCCGGGTCGAGCAGCAGCCGGAAGGTCACAGCGGTCACGACCAGCGGGAGCGCGATCGGCAGCACCAGGATCAGCCGGACCAGACCCCCCTCCGCCGTCCGTCGGGAGGCGGTGGCGAGCAGGTAGCCGAGGGTGGTCACCACGGCCGGCACCAGCACCGCCCACAGCAGCGTACGGCCCACCGCCGCCCCGGCCCCCGGGGTGGCGAAGGCGTCACGGAAGTGGGTCGTCCCCACCCACCGGCCGTCGGTGGTGACACTGGCGTGCAGGGTACGCAGCACCGGCCAGAGCAACAGCGACCCCAGCAGGAGCACGGCGGGCAGCAGCAGCGCCGAGGTGCCACCGGCCGCCGGATAGGCCCGACCGCGTCGGGGGCGACCCACGTCGTCGAGGACGACGAGCTCGCCGAGGACGGGCGGCCGGCTCACCGTCCGCGCTCCGTGTCCTGCGCCGCCGCCGCCAACAGGGCGGTCGTCCGGTTGACCGCCCCGGCCGGGGGCGCACCGGCGGTGACGTCGGCGAAGAAGTCCTGCATGATCCGCCAGATCCCGACCCCGTCGGTGCCGGTGAACGGGGACGGCAGCCGGTCGGACAGGTCGAACCGGGGACTCGCGGCGGCGTGCAGCTCCCGGGCGAGGTCACCGGTGGGACCGTCGGCGTACTCCCGCAGCGGCACGCTCAGGTCCGGCGACAGGTATCCGCCGGCCTGCCGCCAGGGCGCGAACGAGGCGGTCTCGGTGAGCCACTGCACCAGCGCCACCCCCCGGTCGGACCCGGTGAAGGCGACTGCGGCGTCTCCGCCGACGAGCAGCGGTGGCTCGTCGGCGGCGTTCGCCGCCGGGAATCGGAACGTCGCCGGCTCCTCGCCGTCGCGGCCGAACGCGCGGGCCACCCCCCGGGCGAAGTCGGCACCGAAAACCATCACCGCCTCCCGCTGGTGGACCACCTGGATCACCGACTCCTGGAACTGGGTGAGCAGCGCCCGCCTGCCCCCGCCGGGGAAGGCCCCCGGCGTACCCCACAGGTCGGCCAGACGCAGCAGGGCCGCCTGCACCGGCCGTTCCCGCCAGTCGGCCTCGCCCCGGGCGAGGAGGTCGTACTCCTCGGGGGTGGTGACGTCGGCGAGGACGTTCTCCAGCCAGTCGGTCAGCACCCACCCGTCGGCTGCCCCGACGGCCAGGGGGGCGGGCCCGGCGCCCCGCACGGCCAGGGCACCCAGCCGCCGGGTGAGCCCCACCAGGGCGTCCCAGGTGTCGGGGCGCTCGGGCAACCGGGACGGCAGGTGCCAGAACAGCGACTTGTGGGCTGCCTTGACCCAGACGCCGTACCCGACCCCCCGGTAGGTCAGCAGTTCGGTGAGCCCGGTGGGGGACCGGTAGGTGGCGGTCGGCAGCACCGGTGCCAGCCACCCGCGTCGGGCGTACTCGGTGACCAGTCCGGGGCGGGGCAGGATGGCCACGTCGGGGCTGGTACCGGCCAGACGCCGGGCGTTGAGGAACGCGTCGATGTCCTCCCCGGTGCTGGTCACCCGCACCGGGGCACCCGGGAACCCGCGCAACACCGCCCGGAACTGGGCCAACTCGTCGGCGCTCCACACCACTGCCACCCGGACCGCCCGGTCCTGCCCGGAACAGGCCGCCGCCCCGGACGCCGAGGTGACGGCGACGACCGACCGCAGCAGGCCCCGTCGACTCAGGCGCGGCACCCCGGTCACCCGGCCGCCCCGGGCGGGCTGCTCCCCGTCACCGGCCCGACCTCCGTCGGGTCGGCGATGCCCAGGTCGGTCAACCCCCGACGGTCGGTCGAACACACCAGGACCGCGCTCTCCCACCTCGCCGACGGCTCGGGCCGGGGCAGGAGGTCGGCGAGCCGCCCGAGGCGTACGGAGGTGCCGGGAAGGTCCACCACCAGCACCTCCGGTGTGCCGGCGACAGCGCGGGCCAGGGCCACCCGGAACCGCTGCGCGTCGGAGAGCAGGTGCGGCAACAGGTCCAGGGTCGGAGCCAGGTTCAACTGCTCGACGACGCTGTCCACCCAGTCGTCGGAGATCTTGACGACCCGTTCGCGTTTGCGCAGGCCGTACTCGATGTTGCGACGCACCGAGAGGTGGGGCAGCAGGGCCCCACCGGCGGGGACGTACCCGATCTGGCGGCGGGCGGGCGGCTGGTCGGTGACGTCCCGCCCGGCCACCCGGACCCGACCGGCCACGGCGGGCGCCAGACCGGCCACCACCCGGGCCGTCGTGGTGCTCGACCGCCGGTCCGGGGCGAGCAGGGCGGCGATCCCACCGGCCGGCACCGTCAGGTAGACAGGTGCCGCTCCGACGTGCACGACCAACCCCGACAGCTGTAGCGTCGCCCTCACCCCCGACGTCGGCATCGACGCCGATCAGGGTGGCACAGTTCGGCCACCGGCGCCGTCCCCTGCCCGACAGCACCGGGGTCGGACGACGGCGGCACGGGAGCGGCTACGGTCCGCAGGCAGGCACCCGGGAGGCGAGATGACCGGCGACCACGTGGACGTGCTCATCGTCGGTGCCGGCCTCTCCGGCATCGGGGCCGCCTGCCACCTGCGCCGGTCCTGCCCGGAAAAGACGTACGCGGTGCTGGAGGCGCGGGCCGCCCTCGGCGGCACCTGGGACGTGTTCCGCTACCCGGGCATCCGGTCGGACAGCGACATGTACACCCTCGGCTACTCGTTCCGGCCGTGGACGGACCCCCGGGCCATCGCCGACGGGGAGAGCATCCGCCGATACGTCGGACAGACCGCCCGGGAGTACCGGGTCGACGAGCACGTCCGTCTCCGACACCGGGTGCGGCGCGCCGAGTGGGACGGTGCGACAGCCCGCTGGACGGTGCACGCCCACCGTGACGACACCGCCGAGTCGGTCACGCTGACCTGCTCCTTCCTGTACGTCTGCACCGGCTACTACCGCCACGAGGCCGGGTACACCCCGCCGTTGCCGGGCCTCGACGGGTTCACCGGGCGGGTGGTGCACCCGCAGCACTGGCCCGCCGACCTCGACCACACCGGCCGACGGGTGGTGGTGATCGGCAGCGGGGCGAGCGCGGTGACCCTGGTCCCGGCCCTCGCCGAACGGGCCGCCCACGTCACCATGCTGCAACGGTCCCCGAGCTACGTGGTGGCGCTGCCCTCGCGTGACGCCCTCGCCGACGCCCTGCGCGGCCGACTGCCGCAGCGGGTGGCGTACCAGCTGGTGCGGTGGAAGAACGTGCTGCTGTCCACCGCCGGGTTCCGGTTCAGCCGACGAGCGCCGGCCCTGGCCCGCCGCGTCCTGCGGCGGGCCGCACGACGACACCTGCCCCCCGGGTACGACGTCGACAGACACTTCTCACCCGACTACGACCCGTGGGACCAGCGGATCTGCGTGGCCCCCGACGGTGACCTGTTCACCGCGATCACCGCCGGTCGGGCCTCGGTGGTGACCGACCGGATCGACACCTTCACCGCCGACGGTGTCCGGCTCTCCTCCGGTACGCACCTGCCCGCCGACGTCGTGGTGACCGCCACCGGGCTGGACCTGCTCGTCCTCGGCGGGATGACCCTCACCGTCGACGGCGTCGACGTCGATCCCGCCGACACCGTCGCGTACAAGGGGATGATGCTCTCCGGGGTGCCGAACCTCGCCCTGACCGTCGGGTACACCAACGCGTCCTGGACGCTCAAGGCCGACCTGGTCGCCGGGTACGTCTGCCGACTGCTCCGGCACCTCGACCGCACCGGCCGACGGGTCGTCACACCGCTGCCGCCGCCCGACGACCGGCGGTCGCCCCTGCTCGACCTGCGCTCCGGGTACGTGCTGCGCAGCCTGGACCGGCTGCCCCGGCAGGGCCGGCGGACCCCCTGGCGGCTGCACCAGAACTACCTGCGCGACCTGCTGCTGATGCGGTACGGCCGGCTCGACGACGCCGGTGTGCGGTTCTCCCACGGCACCGACGGCCCACCCGGACCCGCCGACGCCCGACACCGGACCCCGCCGACCGAGGAGTGCTGACGTGCGTACCTTCGACTTCACCGGGGCGACCGCAGTGGTCACCGGCGCCGCCAGCGGCATCGGGGCGGCGCTGGCCGCCGCCCTGGCCCGCCGGGGCAGCGACCTGGTCCTGCTGGACCGGGACGCCGACGGGCTCACCGCAGTGGTCGACACCCTGCGCGGTCGGCACGGCGACCGCGACGTCACCGGGTACGTCGTCGACCTCGCCGACCGGGCCGACACCGCCCGGGTCGCCGGGCTGGTCCGGGACCGCCACCCCCGGATCCGGCTGCTGGTCAACAACGCCGGGGTGGCCCTCGGCGGGCGGTTCGACCAGATCACCCTCGACGAGTTCGGCTGGGTCATGGAGGTCAACTTCCGGGCGGTGGTGCAGATGACCCACGAACTGCTCCCGACGCTGCGGGCCGAGCCCGGCGCCCACCTGGTCAACGTCTCCAGCGCCTTCGGGCTGATCGCCCCGGCCGGGCAGACCGCCTACGCGGCGAGCAAGTTCGCCGTCCGGGGCTTCACCGAGGCGCTGCGTCACGAACTGGTCGGTCAGGGCGTCGGCGTCACCTCGGTGCACCCGGGCGGCATCCGGACCGCGATCGCCCGTAACGCGCGGGTGGGCGGCAACGTGCCCGCCGACGACGTCGCCGGTGAGCTGCGCCGGTTCGAGCGGCTGCTCACCATCGACCCGGCCCGCGCCGCCGAGGTGATCCTCACCGGGGTACGTCGCCGTCGACCCCGGGTCCTGATCGGCTGGTCGGCGCGCGTACCCGACCTGCTGGTCCGCCTCCTGCCCGGTTCGTACGGTCGGCTGATCACCACCGGACAGGACCTTGTCGTCAGGGCCCTGACCCGGCAGGCCGTCCGTCGGGACGGGGCGTCCACCGGCCGCCGGTGACGGCCTCCGGTCACGGCGGGTCGTCGCCCCGCTTCTCCTCCTGGGCCAGCACCGACTCCCGGCGGTGCGGGTCGTCGCGGCCGGCCAGTTCGGCGGCCAGCCGGGGGTCGGAGACCAGCCGTTCCCGGTTGCGGTGCAGGAAACTCTCGAACCCCCCGGTGTACGGGCAGGCCGTGTCCCCGACGGCACGCTCCGGTACGTACCGGCAGCCCCCGCAGTAGTCGCTGATCTCGTCGACGTAGGTCCCGTCGACGGCGTACGGTCGGGTCTCGATCCGCCCCAGGTCGGCGTAGTGGCTCAGGCCGAGGACCGTGGCGTTCATCGCCCACCCGGTGCCGTCGACGAAGGAACACCGGAACCACTCGGCCAACTCGGTCGGGGACCAGCCCCGCTGCAGGGCGTAGTTGTTGAGCACCAGCAACCGCTGCGAGTGGTGCGCCCAGGCCCGGTCCCGGACCCCGGCCAGGACGTCGGCCAGGCACCGGGCCTCGACCGCGTCGGCGTCGAGGTCGGCGAACCACCCGGGCAGCGGCTCGGTGGCGGGCAACCAGTCGTCGGCCCGCCACCGGGGCTCCACGTACCAGTACAGCTGCCAGAGGAACTCACGCCAGCCGAGCAACTGCCTGACGAACGCCTCCGCCGCCGAGCGGGGAACCGATCCCGCCCGCCACTCCTGCTCGGCCCGGCGTACGGCCGGCTCCGGGTCGAGCAGGCCCAGGTTGAACGAGGAGGAGAGCACGCTGTGGGCCAGCACCGGGTCGTCGGCGCTCATCACCGCGCCGAACCTGCCGTACTCGGCCAGCCGGTACCGGAGGAAGTGCTCCAGCCGGGCCTGCGCCTCGGCGTGGGTGGCGGGGTGACGCCGGGGGGCGTCCCGGCCGACGAACCGGACCCCCTCGTCCGCCCACCGGTCGAGGTCCCGGCGGACACCGGCGTCGATCTCGTCCTCCTCGATCGGTGGGGGAGGGGGTGCCTCCGGTCGGTCCCGGCGCGGCACCGACCGGACCGGTCGGTTGCCGGCCGGTTCGGTCAGCACCCCGTGCCGTCGGCGGGCGTCGCGGTAGAAGTCGGTCATCCGGAGCCGGACCCGCCGACCCCGGTCGGCCCACGCCGCGAACTCGGCCTGCCCGGTGACGAAGCCCCGGGGCGGCAGGACCGTCACCCCGGCCGACCTGGCGAACGCCAACGCCGCCCGGGTGGTGGGGTGGCACACCTCGACCGCCGTGCCGAGGCGGGTCAGCGCCGCACGGAAGGTGTCGGCCCGCAGCAGCACCGCCCGGTCGCCCAGCTCGGCCGCCCGGTGCCGCAGGGCCGACAGGATCAGGTGCGCCTTCTGCCGGTGCACGGGCCGGCGGCGGAACAGGTCCCGGGCCTCGACGAGGAGCACCGGTTGGTCGGGGTCGTCGAGGAAGTGCGGCCCGAGCTGGTCGGCGAGCAACCACCGGTGTGAAGACATGCGTCGATTCTGCCCATCGGGCAGCGGTTCTGCCGACTGGCGGCGGCGTGTCCGGCGATGTGATCCGAGGAAAGCTCCCGGTCGCCGTCGTGAAGCACGCCACCCGGGGCGCGGGTGCCTGACCCACCGTGGACGGTCCGGACGATGATGGGGGTCATGCCTCTCAGCGCCGTGCGGCGTCGCACCTCGGCCACCGTCGTCAGCCGCCGGGCCGTCCTGGTCTGGGCGGTGGCCCTCGCCGCGTACGCCACGGCGGTGTTCAACCGCAGCTCACTCGGGGTGGCCGGGGTCGAAGCCACGGACCGTTTCGGCATCAACGCCGCAGCCCTGGCGACCTTCTCGGTGGCCCAACTCGCCGTGCTCGCGGCGATGCAGATCCCGGTCGGAGTGCTGCTCGACAGGTACGGCTCCCGCCGCCTGCTCCTCGTCGGCGCCGCCCTGATGGCCACCGGGCAGATCTGCTTCGCCCTCGCCACCGACGTGGGAATGGCGGTGGCTGGTCGGATGCTCGTCGGTCTCGGCGACGCGATGACCTTCATCAGCGTGCTGCGGGTCGTCGCCGTCTGGTTCCCCGGGCGGCGCAACCCGCTGCTGGTGCAGTTGACAGCTACCTTCGGCCAGTTCGGTGCGGTCGCCGGTGCGGTGCCGCTGGTGGCGATGCTGCACTGGTTGGGGTGGAGCGGGACCTTCCTGACCGCCGCCGGGTTGACAGCCACCGTGTCGCTGATGGTGGCCGCCGCCCTGCGGGACAACCCGCGCACCGTCGTCACCGCACCGCCGCCCGCCCTGGCCGTGGTCCGTCGGAACCTGGCCGCCGCCTGGGCCCACCCCGGCACCCGGTTGGGCCTGTGGACGCACTTCGTCACCTCCTTCTCCGGTGGGATCTTCGCCCTGCTGTGGGGTTTCCCGTTCCTGGTGCAGGGGCAGGGACTGGCCCCGACCGCAGCCGCCACCCTGATCACCGTGATGATCGTCGCCGGGTTGCTGGTGGGGCCGGGGATCGCCCAACTCTGTGCCCGTCACCCCTTCCACCGCTCCTCGCTGGTGCTGGTCCTGGTCGGTGCGACTGCCACTGCCTGGACGGTGGTCCTCGCCTGGCCCGGCCCCGCGCCCCGGTGGCTGTTGGTGCTGCTGGTCCTGGTGCTCGCGGTCAGCGGCCCGGGATCGATGATCGCGTTCGACTTCGCCCGGACGTTCAACCCGGTGCACCGGATCGGTAGCGCCTCCGGCATCGTCAACGTCGGCGGCTTCGTCGCCTCGATCATGATCGTCCTGGCGATCGGCGTCGTCCTCGACCTGACCGGCGGGGGCGGGCCGCCGACGCTCGACTCGTTCCGCTGGGCCTTCTCGGTGCAGTACGTCCTCTGGGCGGTCGGGGTGGTCCAGGTGGTGCGCAACCGCAACGCGGCCCGGCGGCAGGTCGCCGCCGACGGTGCCGCCCCCTCCGGGGCGGGCGGCTGACCCGTGAGCGGAGCCGACCCGGCCGATCGGCGGTAGGTTCGCGGGAGGGACACCCGCTACCAGCAGGGAGGCAACGTGAGCCAGCAGGTCAGGGCAGTCGTGTCGCGGAGCAAGGGCGCTCCGGTCGAGGTCACCACCATCGTGGTTCCCGACCCGGGGCCGGGCGAGGCGGTGGTGAGGGTGCAGTCCTGCGGGGTCTGCCACACCGACCTGCACTACCGCGAGGGCGGCATCAACGACGACTACCCCTTCCTGCTCGGGCACGAGGCCGCCGGGGTCGTCGAGCAGGTCGGGGAGGGCGTGACCGAGGTCGCGCCGGGTGACTTCGTGGTGCTCAACTGGCGGGCGGTCTGCGGGGTCTGCCGGGCCTGCCGACGAGGACGCCCCTGGTACTGCTTCGCCACCCACAACGCCACGCAGAAGATGACCCTCACCGACGGGACCGAACTCACCCCGGCGCTGGGCATCGGCGCGTTCGCCGAGAAGACCCTCGTACACGCCGGGCAGTGCACCAAGGTCGACCCGGCCGCCCGGCCGGCGGCGGTGGGCCTGCTCGGGTGCGGGGTGATGGCCGGTATCGGCGCTGCGGTGAACACCGGTCAGGTCACCCGGGGTGACTCGGTGGCGGTGATCGGCTGCGGCGGTGTGGGGGACGCGGCGATCGCCGGGGCGGCCCTCGCCGGGGCGACCACCATCGTCGCGGTGGACACCGACTCCCGCAAACTGGACTGGGCTCGCCGGTTCGGTGCCACCCACACCGTCGACGCCTCGCAGGACGACCCGGTCGCCGCGATCCAGGCGGTCACCGACGGGTTCGGGGCGGACGTGGTGATCGACGCGGTGGGGCGGCCGGAGACCTGGAAGCAGGCCTTCTACGCCCGGGACCTGGCCGGGACCGTCGTGCTGGTCGGCGTACCGACGCCGGAGATGACTGTCGAGGTGCCCCTGCTGGACGTCTTCGGTCGGGGTGGTGCGCTGAAGTCCAGCTGGTACGGCGACTGTCTGCCCGGTCGGGACTTCCCGATGTTGACCGAGTTGTACAAGCAGGGGCGACTCGACCTCGACGCCTTCGTCACCGAGGAGATCACCCTGGACCAGGTGGAGGAGTCCTTCGCCAAGATGCACCACGGCGAGGTCCTCCGCTCGGTGGTGATCTTCTGATGGCCGCCCGTGTCGACCACGCCGTCACCTCCGGCACGTTCTCCCTGGACGGGCAGACCTTCGACGTCGACAACAACGTCTGGGTGGTCGGCGACGACCACGAGTGCGTCGTCCTGGACGCCCCGCACGACGTCGACGCCATCCTGAAGGTGGTGGCCGGTCGTCGGGTCCGGGCGGTGTTGGCCACCCACGGCCACGACGACCACGTACGCTTCGCCCCCCGCCTGGCCCGCGCCGTCGACGCGCCGGTCCTGCTGCACCCCGACGACCGGGTGCTCTGGGACATGGTCCACCCCGACGTGCCACCGGCCGGGCAGCTGCACGACGGTGACACCGTGGAGGTGGCCGGGACCACCCTGCACGTCCTGCACACCCCCGGTCACAGCCCCGGGGCGTGCAGCTTCCACGCCCCGGACCTGGGCGTCGTCTTCACCGGCGACACCCTGTTCGCCGGGGGACCGGGAGCCACCGGGCGGTCGTACAGCGACTTCGGCACCATCGTCGAGTCGATCCGGACCAGGCTGTTGACACTGCCGCCGGAGACCGTGGTGCACACCGGGCACGGGGAGAGCACCACCGTCGGGGCCGAGGCCCCGCACCTGCAGGAGTGGATCGCCCGGGGGCACTGACCCAGACGACGCGGGGCACCGAGCCGCAGACAGCGCACGACCGGGGCGCCCGGGGCGGTCGACTGACCGTCACCGGGCACCCCGGTCGTTTCTGCGTGCCTGTCGGCCGGTTCGTCCGATCCGGGTCGACGTCGGGGTGTGACCCGGACCACGCCGCCGGGCCATCTCCGGCATATCCGGAATGACCGACAAGGTGGAGGGGGTTGTCCTTCCCGTACGGCCGTCTGTCAAACCCGCTGACGGCAGCAAGTCCCCCGGTACGCGCCCACCCCCGGGCGCGTCGCAACGATCGAAAGGGCAACCATCGTGAAGTCGGACTTCACCCGATGGCTCCCCGCCATCGCCACGACCCCGTACCGCAAGGCCGCGCTGTCCGTCGTCGGTGTCGCCGCCATCGGTGGCCTCGCCGTCGGCCCCACCGCCGTCGCCGCGCCGCTCGCCGCCACCCCGCACGAGGGGGCGGTGGCCGCCATCGACCTGGCCACCGGCAAGTCCCGCACCGCCGGTACGCCCGAGTCGGGGCTGACCACCGGTGCGTGGCAGACCGGCACGGTCCGCAGCGAATCCGCCAAGCCGACCCGCGACGACCTGATCCCACACGGGGTGGAGGGCGCACAGTCGCGGGTCCCCCTCGACGACGCACAGATCGACAACGCCCGGACCATCATCGAGACGGCCAAGCGCACCGGCGTGGGGGAGCGGGGTGCCGTGATCGGCATCGCCACCTCCCTGCAGGAGTCGAAGCTGTACAACCTCGGCCACCTGGGCGCGTACAACGACCACGACTCGCAGGGTCTGTTCCAGCAGCGCCCGTCGTCCGGTTGGGGCACGCCTGACCAGATCACCGACCCCGAGTACTCGTCGACGGCGTTCTTCGACGCCCTCAAGAACGTCGGCGGCTGGGAGGACCTGCCGCTGACCACTGCGGCGCAGACCGTACAGGTGTCGGCGTTCCCGTACGCCTACGCCCAATGGGAGGAGCAGGCGGCCGACGTGGTCCACCAGCTCTGGTGACCCGCTGACCGACATCGACTGTGGGGACCGACCGGCGCAGCCGGTCGGTCCCCACAGTCGTCTGCGTGCACCCCCGACCCGGATCACCGGCGTCGTCCCGTACGGATGTCCCATCGACGCCCGTGATGTCCGGTTCTGCGGTGTGGTCGGGGGCACTCGGGGGGTGGAATGGTGGCGGGGGTGGAGTCGTTACACCCTCCGTACGACCGAGTGGCACCGGCCGGTGGTGAGCAGCCTGCGGGTCGGGCCGGTGGACCCGGGAATGACTGTGGGTCGGCGGTCGTTGGACATGGACCCGGCGAGGTGAGCGTGGCTCCCCGCCCGGGTTTCCTCTTTTGATCTTTTCCCCTTTTTTCGTTGGGCGCCTGACGGTGTCCGCATCTGCCCTGTGGGTGGGTGTCGTTCCCCCGGATGGAGCTGTCGATGATGAACTCGGTGCTGCGCAAGAGTGTTCTGGGTGTTGCTGGTCTGGCGTTCGCGGGTGGTCTGGCGGCGGGTCCGTTGAATCATCAGGAGCCGGTTGCGGTCGGTGGTGTGGATGCGGTGGCGGTGGCGCAGGCCCGGTCGGTGGATGAGGGTCGGTTGTTGCCGCATGGTGAGCCGTCGGGTCAGTCGCGGATCGATCTGGGTGGTGAGCAGGTGGAGAACACGCGGGCGATCATCGCGGCGACGAAGAAGGCCGGGATGGACGAGCGTGCGGCGGTGGTGGCGATCGCCACGGCGTTGCAGGAGTCGAAGTTGGAGAATCTGGGTCATCTGGGTGACCGTAACGATCATGATTCGCAGGGTCTGTTCCAGCAGCGTCCGTCGAGTGGTTGGGGGACGGTGGAGCAGATCACGGATCCGGAGTATTCGACGACGGCGTTCCTGAGGGGTCTGGCGCAGGTCGACGGTTGGGAGGAGATGTCGTTGACGCGGGCTGCGCAGACGGTGCAGGTGTCGGCGTTCCCGGATCATTACGCGCAGTGGGAGAAGCTGGCTGCTGACCTGGTGGCCGAGCACTGGAACAACAGCTGACCCGAATCGTGTTCTGTCGCCGGATTGATCCGAACCCGTCCTGGGCACGTATGTCCAGCGGGGACGGTGAAAGGGGAGACTGGTGGCCGACCACGAGATGTACCGGCGTCCGGTGCCGGGCCGGGTCATCGAGGTGACCGGTCCCCCGGAGCCCCCGCCCCCCACCACCGACCGGCCCCGCTGGTCGCGGGGCATGCGGATGCTGGCCGTCGCCGTCGTGGCGCTCCTCGTGGTGGGGGTCGCCGCCGTGGCCGCGATGCTGCCCACCACCGACCACACCACCGAGAACCTCTCCGGCGTGAACCGTCCGGCGCCCGACGGACCCGCCGACCCGGCCGGCGAACCCGATCCGGCGGTGCCGCCCGCCGGTGAGGCCACCGCACCCCTCGACGGCCGTCGACAGGCCGTCTTCGAACTCGTCGACGGAGTCACCACCCTCACCCTGCGCACCGACGACCTCGGCGACCGGCTGTACCGGATCAGCAGCCCGCCCGAGGCCGGGGTGGTCCCCGCACCCAAGGTCTTCGGCGACCAGGTCCACCTGCACGTCGGGCGCAGCGGTCGGGAGGGACCCGGCGTGGTCGACGTGGTCCTCCACTCCGGGGTCACCTGGCAGCTGAAGATCACCGGTGGGGTCGACGAGCAGGTCCTCGACCTGAGCCGGGGCCGGTCCGCCGGAATCGAGCTGGTCGGTGGGGCCAGCCGGACCGAGCTGCGGCTGCCCGACGTCGCCGGTACCCTCACCGTCCGGATGTCCGGCGGCGTGGGCGACCTGCTGATCCGGTCGACCGGTGACCTGCCGGCACGGGTACGGGCCGCATCAGGTGCCGCCGCCGTCCGGGTGTACGAGCAGCGTCGGACCGGTGTCGCCGCCGGTACCGTCGTCGGCTCCCCGGACTGGGACCGCGTCGACGACCGACTCTGGGTCGACCTGGTGGCGGGGGCCAACTCGGTGACCGTCACCGGGAGCTGACAGTACAGTCAGGGTGGTGGAGCGTACCGAATCGATGCCGGCGCTGACCCGACCCGCCGGCGCCGCCCCGACCGACCCCGAGAGTGTCCTGCTGCCCGGCCACGACGTGCCGCTCGGGCGGTGGACCACGGTCCGTCGCCTGCTGCCCCAGCGGCAGCGCCGCATGGTGGGCGCGTGGTGCTTCGTGGACCACTTCGGCCCCGACGACGTCGCACAGCGACCCGGCATGGAGGTGCCGCCGCACCCGCACACCGGGTTGCAGACGGTCACCTGGCTGGTGGACGGGGAGATCGTGCACCGCGACAGCCTGGGCAACGTCCAGTCGATCCGTCCCGGTCAGCTCAACGTGATGACCTCCGGGCACGGCATCGCCCACTCCGAACGCTCCCCCCGGGAGCGTCCGCCGGTCATGCACGGCGTCCAGCTCTGGGTGGCGCTGCCCGACCCCGCGCGGGCCGGGGCGGCGGACTTCGCCCACCACGCCGAACTGCCCACCTGGCGCAGCGGGGACCTGCACGCCACCGTGCTCGTCGGTGACCTCGACGGGGTGCGTTCCCCGGCGGTGGTGCACACCCCGCTGGTCGGCGCGGAGCTGACCTTCGGCGGCACGGCCCCGGCGACCGTCGCCCTGCGCCGGGACTTCGAGTACGGACTGCTGGCCCTGGCGGGTTCGGCGCAGGTCGACGGGACCACTGTCGCCCCCGGGTCGCTGCTCTACCTCGGGACGGGCCGGGACCGGCTCACTGTGCGCGCCGCCCCCGACTGCCGGTTGCTGCTGCTGGGCGGGGAACCCTTCGACGAACCGCTGGTGATGTGGTGGAACTTCGTCGGCCGTTCGCACGAGGAGGTGGTCGCCGCCCGGGAGGAGTGGATGGCCGGGGCCTCCCGGTTCGGCACGGTGGCCGACGACCCGGCCGCCCCCCTGCCCGCCCCGACTCTGCCCACCACCAGGCTGAAGGTGCGGGACCGCCACGGGGGCGTCCGTCCGGTCGACTGACGCCGGCCTTCATGATCAAAGAGGTGGGATGGCCCACACTTTCCCCGGAATCGGCCGTTCAGACGATGGCGCATCGTATGCTGGTCCTGGCTGAGATGCCCGCCCGGTTCGGGCGAACATCCCTCGCGGCGGTCACGACCCGGTTCGGGCGTGGACCCCTGGGGGACAGAGTTGCTGTAGCGCCCCGGTTCGCGGTTCGTGAACCGGGGCGCTGTCAGTTTCGGGGCCCGTCGCTCGACACCTCGGTTCCGGTCACGACGGGGCGCGGCCACCCACCCGGAAGCAGTCCACACGCCCCCGACCACAGTCGACGCCGACGGCGTGCGGCACCCGCGAGGGGGTTTGTCCCCCCGGTACGCGGGAACCCGGGCCGCCCCCGCCGCAGCAGCGGGTGTCCGACGGCCCACCGAAGGAGCGACCGGATGAACTACGACACCTTCGTCGACCAGGTGACCCGGCGTACCCGGGTCTCCTCCGAGCAGGCAGTGGAGCTGACCCGGGCGACGCTGGAGACCCTCACCGAGCGGCTCACCGGTGGGGAGGTGCTGGACCTGGCCACCCAGTTGCCGAGGCCGTTGCAGGTGATGCTGCGGCCGACGCCGGACACCGAGGCGGCCGACCGGTTCGGGGCGGCCGAGTTCGTGGCCCGGGTCAGCTACCGCACCGGTGTCGACGAGGGCGCCGCCCGGATCGCCGTACAGGCGGTCTTCACCACCCTGCGGGAGGCGATCCCCGGCGGCGAGTTCGACGAGATCGTCACCCGGTTGCCCCGCGACTACCGCGACCTGGTCGAGCCGGCCCTGGCCCCCGGGATCGCCCTGCGCCGCGCCTGACCCGCCCGAGGTCCCTCGAAGGAGGTATCCCGATCTCACCTGCCGGCACGAGGCCCGGCGGCGCGACGGCTGGGACGCTGACCTGGTCAGTCGGACCACGAGACGGGACACCGATGGCCACCACCGCCACCTCCACGCCCACCACCACCCCCGCCGCCGGTCGGGTCGTCCTGCTCGACGTGCTGCGTGGGGTGGCGATCCTGGGGACCCTCGCCACCAACGTCTGGATCTTCGCCACCCCCGGCGGCGAGGCCCGGTTCCTCCTCGACGCCACGAGCGTCTCGGCGGCCGTCGGCCTCTCCGGTGACCGACCGGCCGCCGCCGCGATCGTCGAGGGCGTGTTCCGGTTCCTGGCCAACGGGAAGTTCCTCGCCCTGCTCACCATCCTGTTCGGCGTCGGTCTGGCCATCCAGCACCGCAGCGCCACCACCCGGGGACGGCCCTGGCCCGGCCGGTACGGGTGGCGGGCACTGCTGCTGTTCGTCGAGGGAACCCTGCACTTCCTGCTGGTGTTCGCCTTCGACGTGCTGATGGGGTACGCGGTCACCGCGATGCTGGTGGCCTGGCTGCTGGCCCGCTCCGTCAGGGTCCAGCGGGCGGCCATGTACCTGGCCGGCGGGGTGCACCTGGCCCTGATGGGGTTGCTCACCCTCGCCCTGGTGCTCGCCCCGCAGACCGTCTCCGGCGACGGCGGGGCCGGCACCGAACCGCAGTTCACCGAGGCGGGCTGGCCCGCCCAGGTGGCCTTCCGGCTGGACAACCTGCTGGCGTTGCGGGCCGAGCCGATCCTCACCTTCGGGCTGCTCGTCTTCCTCTTCCTGTTCGGCGTGCGGCTGTGGCGGGCGGGGGTGTTCGACGCCGACGACCGGGGTCGGGTCCGACGTCGGCGGCTGCTCTGGATCGGACTGGGCGTCGGGCTGCCGCTGAACGCGGCGACGACCCTCGCCGGACCGCAGTGGTTCCTGTTCGACAGGTACGTCTCCGCCCCGCTGCTGGCCCTGGGCTACCTCGGCCTGGTCGGGTTGTGGGTGGACGGCGCCCGCCGACCCGGGGTGGTCCGCGACGGGCTGGGCGCGGTCGGCCGTACCGCCCTGTCCTGTTACGTCCTGCAGAACGTGCTCTGCGCGGCGCTCTGCTACGGCTGGGGACTGGGGCTGGCCCACGCGTGGCGACAGGCCGCCCCGTGGTGGGTGCTGGGGCTCTGGGCCGCGCTCAGCGTGGTGCTGGTGGTGGTCGCCCGGTGGTGGACGACCCGGTGGCGGCGAGGACCCCTGGAGGCGGCGGCGGGACGGTTGGTACGCCGGAGCTGACCGGTCACTGCCGGTGTCGCCCGGTTGACCCCATGTCGACCCAGGTGGGGCCGGAGGCGAACTCGTCGGAATTGTTGGCGGGGTCGAGTTGGTACACGCACCCGGCCTGTCCTAACCTGGTCCAGGACGAGGGGAGTACTTCCCACGAACCATGCCGGTCAGTACGGTGCGCTGGTGCGCACCCCGGGTGGTTGCCCATGACAAATGGGTGAAGGAGACCTCGAACATGGAATGGTGTTCGAGGAGGTCTCATGTCCGAAATGTCGTATGCGGCTGCGTCCACCGGCGGCGGTCTGACGTCGATCGGTACCCCCACCATGTGGGCGGTGACCATTGCGGGCGTGATCGCCCTGCTGGCGCTCGACTTCCTGGTCACCCGGAAGCCGCACGAGGTGTCGATGCGGGAGGCGCTCGGCTGGTCGGCGTTCTACGTCGCGCTTCCGCTGGCCTTCGCCGTCTGGATCTGGTGGGACTTCGGCTCCCAGCAGGGCCTGGAGTACCTCACCGGGTACCTGGTGGAGAAGTCCCTGTCGGTGGACAACCTCTTCGTCTTCATGCTCCTGCTGGCCGCCTTCGCCGTCCCCGGCGCCCTCGCCCAGCGGGTCCTGCTCTTCGGCATCACCGGCGCCCTGGTCCTGCGGGCGATCTTCATCGCGCTCGGTGCCGCCGCGTTGCAGACCCTGGACTTCGCCTTCCTGATCTTCTCGATCATCCTGATCCTCACCGCGATCAAGCTCCTGCGTGACGCCCTCTCCGGGCACGAGCAGGAAGTCGACATCTCGAAGATGCGGTCGGTCCGGCTGCTGCGCCGGATCATGCCGGTCACCAACGAGTACCACGGCACCAAGATGGTGATCCGCCTCGACGGCAAGCGCACCCTGACCCCGCTGGCCCTGGTCGTGGTCGCCGTCTTCGCCACCGACATCGTCTTCGCCGTCGACTCGGTGCCCGCCGTGTACGGCATCACCGAGGACCCCTACCTGGTCTTCGCCACCAACGCCTTCGCCCTGCTCGGTCTGCGGGCGCTCTACTTCGTCCTGCACGCGGCCCTCAGCCGCCTGGTCCACCTCAGCTACGGCCTCGCCGTGATCCTCGCCTTCATCGGCGTCAAGCTGGGTCTGCACTGGGCCCACGGGATCTGGGCCGGCGTACCGGAGATCCCCACCCTGGTCTCGCTCGGCGTGATCGTCGGGGTCCTGACCATCGTGACCATCACCAGTCTCCGGGCCACCCGCAACGTCGAGCCCGGCCCGACCGAGGTGGTCAAGGAACGACTCTGAGGCAGACCCCACCGGTCCTCCCGGCCGGACGGTGACGGCGGCCCGCGCCGAGCACCGACGGCACGGGAGGCGACCCGGGGGGCGTCGCATCACCGGACCGTACGATGGCCGGCCCCGGACGTCCGGGGCCGGCCATCGCGCGTGACCCCCACGTTTGCCGGGTCGATCGGCGGGAACGGCTTCAGGCATGACGAAACCTCGTGTGGTGATCGTGGGTGCCGGTTTCGCCGGATACCACGCGGCGAAGAACCTCAGCCGGCTGGCCCGTGACCGGGCCGAGATCGTCCTGCTCAACTCCACCGACTACTTCCTCTACCTGCCGCTGCTGCCCGAGGTCGCCGCCGGGGTCATCGAACCGACCCGGATCTCCGTGCCGCTCGCCGGGACCCTCGACGGGGTCCGGGTCGTCATCGGCGAGGCCGACCGGGTCGACCTGCAGAACCGGTGGGTCGGCTTCACCCAGCCCGAGGGCGACCGGGGACGGTTGGCGTACGACCGACTGGTCCTCGCCGTCGGCAGCGTGAACAAGCTGCTGCCCATCCCCGGTGTCACCGAGTACGCGCACGGCTTCCGTGGGCTGCCCGAGGCGCTCTTCCTCCACGACCACATCGTCCGGCAGATCGAGCTGGCCGAGCAGGCACAGGACCCGGCCGAGCAGCAGGCCCGGGCGACCTTCGTGGTGGTCGGCGCCGGATACACCGGCACCGAGGTCGCCGCCCAGGGCCAGCTGTTCACCGACGAACTGGTGGCCCAGCGGCCCCGGCTCTCCGTCCGGCCCCGGTGGATGCTGCTGGACGTCGCCCCCCGGGTGCTGCCCGAGTTGGACCAGCGGATGTCGGTGACCGCCGACCGGGTGCTGCGCCGCCGTGGCGTCGACGTACGGATGGGCACCTCGGTGGCCGAGGCCACCGCCGACGGGGTGCGGCTCACCGACGGGGAGTACGTCCCCACGTGCAGCCTCGTCTGGTGCGTCGGGGTACGCCCGGACCCCTTCGTCGCCGACCTCGGGCTGCGCACCGAGAAGGGCCGACTGGTGGTGGACGAGTTCCTCACCGTCCCCGGCTTCCCCGAGGTGTACGCCTGCGGGGACGCCGCAGCGGTCCCCGACCTGGCCCGCCCCGGTGAGGTGTGCGCGATGACCGCCCAGCACGCCCAGCGGCAGGGCAAGCTCGTCGCCCACAACATCGCCGCCTCCTACGGGCAGGGGCGTCGCCGCCCGTACAAGCACCACGACCTGGGTTGGGTGGTCGACCTGGGTGGCAGGGACGCGGCGGCGAACCCGTTGAAGCTCTCCCTGTCCGGTCTGCCGGCCAAGGCGGTCACCCGCGGTTACCACCTGTTGGCCATGCCGGCGAACCGGGCCCGGGTCGGTGCCGACTGGGTGCTCGACGCCGCCCTTCCCCGCCCGGCGGTGCAGCTCGGGTTGGTGCCGGCCAACGCCGTACCCCTGGAGAGCAGTTCACCGGAGGTGGCGATGCACCGGCCCTGACCCGCCCGGCCACCTCGTTCCTGCTCCGGCTCGTCGGTCTCTCCCGGCCCGCCGTCCCGTCGGTACCCGTACCGGGACGCCGGGCTCATCCGCCCGGGGTGAGGGGCGCTCACCCGGACCGGCTCCACCATCACAGCGGCGAGGCAACTTCCGAGGAGCGCGGAAGGGGGAGGTCGTCATGAGGCAGATCGTCGAGATCGTGCCGTCCCGTCCCGGGTGGTACGCGCGGTGGCGCACCGCAGGGGGCACCCGCTGCTACCCGATCAGCCTGTGGGCACTGGTCGAGGAGGCGGACGGCAGCGGGCGGGAGGTGATCGGGGTGGACTGCGCCGGGCAGTGGCCGGGTGCTGACGACCTGGACGCGGAGGTGGAGTTCGTCCGCTACCTGTTCCACGCGGTGGACACCGGGACGCCGGAGGACGCGGAGCCCCCGTCGACCCTGGCCGGGTTCCGGCGGCGACCCGCCACCACCACCTGACCGGTCAGCCGGCGGCCTGGCTCCCGTCGACGGTGGCGGTCCCCGGGTCGACCGCGAGGAGTTCCGCCAGGCCGGTGCGGTCGAGGAGCTGCTGAAGCTGCCGACTCACCCCGGTCAACCGGATCGGCCCGGTGCCGCTGCGGTGGATCACGACGAAGGCGCTGAGCCCGGAGGAGTCACACAGGGTGACCCCGTTGAGGTCGACTTCGAACTGCTCGTATCCGTCCCGGCGCAGCTGCGCGGCGGCGGCGATGAGCTCCGGTGCGGTGTCGAAGTCGAGTTCGCCGGTCAACCGCAGCCGGACGTGACCGGCCTGCGGCCGGGTCACCTCGATGGACAACAGTCGAGACGGCATGGCTCCAGTCTTCCAGCCACCTGCTGACCGGGCACCCCGAGGGGGGCGCCTAGGCGATGGCGGCGGGGGGTTGCGTCCGGTCGGCGTCACCTGTCGGACGGCCGAGCAACGGGCGGGCGAGCAGACCGGTGACCCCGGTCATGTCGAGGATGGTGTCCAGGAAGCGTGGGGTCGACTGCAGGACGATGGCGGTCCCGGCGGGCTGTCCCTCCCGCCACGCGTGCACGATCACGGAGAGCCCGGTGCTGTCGATGAAGAGCAGATCGGCGAAGTCGAGGACGATGGTGGACGGGTGGGTGGCGAGCATCCGCTCGACCTCGACCCGTAACGGCCTGGCGGTGGCGTAGGCGAGGTCGCCCCCGATGCGGATGACAGGCGCATCCGGATCGGTGTGGTCGACGGAGAGACTCAACGGAGTCGTCTCCGGCTTCCTCCCATGAGGTACCAACGCTCGTGCCTTTCCGCGGGGGCTCGCTTGCCACCGATCGTAACAATCCCGCCCGCAGGCCGCAGGGTACGGCTGGGGCGGCGGTCCGTGCGAGGTGGCGGTACCGGCATACCGGCGTAGGGTGGGACGGAGAGATTGGATCATACGCACCGCACCGGGCGGTGCGCGCGACACCGATGAAGGAGTGGGGCCTAGCTGGTGGATGCTGCCGACGTCAGGGACTGGGACCCCGGCGACGGACGGATCTCCGCACCGAGCGCCGGACGGCGTGCGGCGCGGACCGTCGACGCCGCGTCCCGGTCGGCACTGGCGCCGTTGGCCCCGGACCGGGACCACCACGCCCCGCCCGACTGGTCGGAGGTCGTCGAACACTTCCGTGAGGGGTTCGTCGTCTGCGACGCCGCCGGTCTGGTCACCCACCTCAGTCCGGTCGCGCGACGACTGCTGCCCGAGATCACCCTCGGTGCCCTGCCGGCCATGGTCGGCCTCCCGGCCCTCGGTGACGACGCCCCCGGTGGCGAGTTCTCGCACCACGACCGACGACTGCGGGTACGCCGGGTGGCGCTCTCCGCCGGCCGGTCCTGCTGGTACGTCGAGGACGTCACCGAGAGTGTCACCCGAGCCGACGCGCTGCTCGCCGAGCGGGCCCGCTCCGGATTCCTCGCCGTGGTGGGGGAGAAGCTCGGCAACCCGCTGCACCCGGACCGCGCTGCGGCGGCGGTGGTCCGCCTCGCCGTACCGACACTGGGTGAGGCTGCGGTGCTGGTGCTCGCCCCCCGCTCCGGTCGGTCCCGCTGGTGGCGGGCCTCCCGTGCCGAGGACGAGACGCCGACGGTCGACAGCGGCGTCCTGACCAGCACCGATCTTCCTCCGGCGATCCAGGAGGGGCTGTCGGGGGTCGAGCCGCACGCCGTGGACTGGCTCGTCGAGCAGGCGGTCGCGGCGGGGTGGCTGCCCGGCCTCCCGGCCGACCAGGCCTGCGCCCGGGTGGTGCCGTTGCCGGGTCGGGAGGAGCCCGTCGGGGTGCTCCTGGTCGCCCGACGCTCCACCCGCTGGTACGACGAGGACGACGTCGAGCTGATCCGGGCCTTCGCCGCCCGGGCGGGGGCCGCGCTGACGACAGCGGTCCTCTACCGCGACCAGGCCGAGGTCGCCGACACGTTGCAGGCCAGTCTGGTCCCGGTGGAGCCGGTCGAGTGCGCCGGGGTGCAGTGGGGCACCGCGTACCGGCCCGCCCAGGCGGGGCTGCGCATCGGCGGGGACTTCTACGGCTCGCACCGGCTCACCGACGGCGGGTCGGTCTTCTTCCTCGGTGACGTCTCGGGCAAGGGCGTGGAGGCGGCCGTCTTCACCGGTCAGCTCCGCCAGTGCCTCCAGGCCCTGCACCGGGTGGAGTCGCAGCCCGGCCGGTTGCTGCGGCTGCTCAACGGTGCCCTGCTGGAGACGACCCAGGCGCACGGCCAGGGCCGCTTCGCCACGATGGTCGTCGGGGTGGTCCGCCCCCAGCGCGACGGCGGGCTGACCCTCACCCTGGCCGGTGGCGGCCACCTGCCGCCCCTGGTGTTGCGGGACTCCGGCGAGGTGGAGGTCGTCCCCCTCAACGGGATGCTGATCGGGGTGGTCCCGGACCCGCGCGTCGGAGAGGTGACGGTACGGCTGGAGCCGGGCGAGACCTGCCTGCTCTACAGCGACGGGGTGACCGAGGCCCGGGGCGGGCGACGCGGTGACGAGCAGTTCGGCGCGGACCGGCTGCTCACCGCGGTCACCGGTTGCCACCGGATGCCGGCCGCGGCCCTGGCCGAGCGGATCGAGCAGGTGACCTGCGACTGGTTGGCCCACGGTGACCACGACGACATCGCCGTCCTGGCGTTGCGGGCGGTCGGGCGCACACCGCGTCCGACGCGGCACCTGCACGCGGTCCCGACGGCTCGGGGCGGCCCCGGGTCGGGGGAGTCGGCCGGGTGACCGCCTCGTCGACCGGGACCAGCCCCTCGGCTGCCTTCCCCGGCTACCTGGACGCTCTGGCGGAGGCCGACGAGTACGGCGCCGTCGACGTCGCCCTGGCCCTGCTGGCCGACGGGGTGTCCGCCGAGCGGGTGCTGTTGGAGTTGGTGGCACCGGCGCAGGCCGAGGTGGGGGAGCGGTGGGCGCGTAACGAGTGGAGCGTCGCCCAGGAGCACGCCGCCACCCACGTCAGCGAGCGGGTGGTCGCCGCCGTGGCGGCGCACGCCGACTCCCGCCCCACCGGGGAGCGGATCGTGGTGGCCTGCATGGACGGAGAGTGGCACTCGCTGCCGTCCCGGCTGGTCGCCGAGGTGCTGCGGCTGCGCGGCTGGCAGGTCACCTTCCTCGGGGCCAGTGTCCCCGCCGCGCACCTGGTCTCCTATCTGCACCGGCACGACGCGCACGCGGTCGCCCTGGGGTGCGCCCTGCCGATGCGGCTGCCGTATGCGCACCGCATGATCGAGGCGTGTCGGCGCTCCGACGTACCCGTGCTGGTGGGTGGCCGGGGGTTCGGCTCGGACGGCCGGTGGGCGCGCACCCTGGGGGTGGCCTGGGCGGGTGACGCGCCGTCGGCCGCCGCCCTGGTCGCCGACGAGTCGGCGCTGCGGCGGGTGCCGGCGGCCCGACTGTCGCACCTCGCCGACGACGAGTACGTGAGTTTGACCAAGCGGCGCGGTGAGCTGATCGACGGTGCGTTGGCCGACCTGTACGAGCGGGCGCCGCAGACCCGGGACTACGGTCCGACGGAGTTGGACTCCACCGTCAGCGACCTCGGCTACCTCCTGGACTTCCTGGCCGCTGCGGTGTACGTCGACGACGGGTCGCTGTTCGACGAGTTCGTGGACTGGATGACGTCGATCCTGAGCAGCCGGGGGGTGCCGTCGTCAGCGGTGGGGCTGAGCCTCGGCTACTTCGGGCGGCAGCTGCGGGACTTCCCTCGGGCGGCGGGATTCCTGGCGGCGGCGCGGGACCGGGTGGCCGGATCGGTGAGCGTCGCCGGGCGTTGAGGGGCCGGCCGGGCTGCTCTGCGTATACTTGCTCCACTGCAAGGATCAGCTTGTGGCGGAGCGAAAGGGACCACGTTGACGTTCACCGTCACGTACGACCCCTGGCTCACCGACGGTGTGCGCCTGAGACTCACCGGTGAGCTCGATCTGAGCACTGTTCCACAACTCGACGCCGTGCTCGACGACGTCGCCGCCCGGGGGCGGCGACGTCTGGTGGTCGACCTCACCGACCTGGTCTTCTGTGACTCCACGGGTATCGCGGCCTTCGTACGGGGTGACAACCGGGCCGCCGCCGACGGTGGTTGGCTGCGGGTGACCGGGGCGACCGGGCGGGTCGAGCGGGTCCTGCAGGTGACGGGTCTCTGGGACCTGCTGCGCTACGAGCCGGAGCCGCCGGGGGGCGGTTCGTCGACGGCACCGGCCGGTCCGACGGCGGCGCCGGAACCGGTGGACCCGCCGTCGCGCTCCGTGCCGTGATGGGTTAGATTTCCCCGCCAGCAGGTGACCGTGGGGTCCCGTTTCCACCAAGTTGAGGCAGGTAGTCATGGGTGTAGGCCATCCGAGCCCGGTGCGGATCCTGGTGGTGGACGACGACCCCGGTGACGTCCTCATGATCGAGGAAGCGCTCGCCGACTCCGACGTCGACAAGATCATCAACGTGGTCAGTGACGGTCAGGAGGCGATGGAGTTCCTCCGTCGGGAGGGACGGCACACGACCGCGACCCGCCCCGACGTCATCCTGCTCGACCTGAACATGCCCCGGATGGACGGGCGGCAGGTGCTCGGCGAGGTCAAACAGGACGAGGACCTGCGGACCATCCCGATCGTCGTGCTCACCACCTCCAACGCCGACACCGACATCGTGGGCAGCTACACGCTGCAGGCGAACGCGTACGTGACGAAGCCGATCGACCTGGACGACTTCAACGACGTGGTACGCCGCATCGACGAGTTCTTCGGCCGCGTCGTGGTGCTCCCCAAGCGCGCCTGACGGCCGGTTCCGCCCCGGTTCTCCCGTCCGGTCACCGTCGACAGGTCTTCCTGCCCTCGCGGATGCTGAACATTTCTCCCGAACCGCCTCGCCGGTCCCCGGCACCGACCAGGATCGTCAGGTGGGGGAAGAGATGTCAGCTGCCTGGGGGGCGACAGCATGGGATTCTCCGTCGTTGTGAACGGCTACGACCAGTGGCAGGTGGACTCCTGCCTGCGTGAACTCGGGGTCGGCCTGACCCGGTTGGCGGCGCGGGTGGACGGTTCCGCCGCGCCGGGCCGCCTCTGGGAGGAGGTCCGTCAGGAGGCGGACCGGCTACGCGGCCTGACCGACTCGGCTCTGCCCGGGGCCGTACCGGAGTCCACCGCCGACGCCCGGGGGCAGGTGACCGAACTGCTCGCGCAGGCCAGGGGTGAGCTCGACGCCGCCCGGGAGGAGGCCCGCCGGGTCCGGGAGGAGGCCTACGCGCAGGCGCTCGCGGCCCGCCGCGAGTGCGAGGCGGCCCTCCAGACCCGTCGGCGACGCCAGGACCGGGTCGACGAACTCCTCGGTGACCTGACCGTCGAGCCGGTGCCGGTCGACACCCCGACCGCCGCCGGCGGGGTGCCGAGCAGCCGGACCGCCGGCGGCGGCACCGACTCACCGGACCGGCGGCGCTGACCTCAGGCCCGGACGGTTCGCCGGACCGACGGCGCCGACCTGCCGACCGGCGGCGCCGACCTCAGAGCAGGGCGGAGACCACTGTCGTGGCCCGCTGCTCGTGCTGGGCGTACTTGTCGGGGAAGGCCGAGATCTGCACGGCCTGGGCGGCGGCGGTGACGCTCATCTGCTCCCAGGCCGGGATCTTGCGCAGCGCCTCGTAGAACAGCTGGGCGGAGTGCGCCGGACGCATCAGGTCCCGGACGGTGCCCCAGCCGCTGCTCGGGCGCTGCTGGAACAGCCCGACCGAGTCGTGGTCGGAGCCGCTGCCCTGGTCGGAGTACTGGTGCGACTCGGGGATGACGTCGCTGGCCAGGTTGTACAGGTTGCTCTCCTGCATGGCGGTGGCGAGCGCGACCACCATGGCCCGGCGGGGCATCTTCATGTCGGCCCCGACGTCGACGATCACCTTGGCGTTGTCCATCTGGGTCTGGGTGAGCCCGGCGACCGGTCGGGGCCGGGGCGGACGCGTCGACTTCTTCGGGGTCGGCTTGGCGGTGGCGCTCTTCGACGTCTTCGGCGTCGGCGAGGCGGACGGGCTCGGCGATGCGGTGGCGCTGGTGTCGGGGGAGGGGCTGGTCAGGCGGTCCAGAGCCCGGGAGGCCCGCTGGTCGGCTTCGGTGTCGCGTTCGAGGAGGGCCTCGCGGACCGGCTCGGTCGGACGGTCGGTGCCGGCGTTGATGCCGGCGAAGGCGGCCACGCCGAGGCAGCAGCAGACGCCGGTGGCGATGGCGACGCGGGCCGGGGCCGAGGCGAGCAGCCCGGGGCGGCGGCGGGTGCCGCTGCGCCGACGATGACGGCCGGTGGTCCTTTCGGGGGAGGGGGCGTCGACCGGATGGTCGGTGGGCGACGCCTCGGTCGGCTTCTGCTCGAAGGGATCATCGGAATGCACCCGACGAGGCTAGAAAAGTGAGCCACCGATGGCATCGCCCTGATTGGTGGGATGGCCCACACTTTGGGCCGATCTTGGCCCCAGGCGATCCGGTCAGGTGGCAAACATGGGCGTAGAGCGTCTATCGGGCATGTCGTAAAAGTCAGTCCTGTCGGTGGTGGGCTGGCATTTCGCCGGCTGCCCCCCGACCCGCCACCATCCCGGTCGGGCTCCGCCATCCGGCTGGCCGATGCCGCCGTACGGTCGAGGCAACCTCCACCGTACGGCCGGGTCGGCGAGGGTGTGGTGCACCGACCGGCGGGGTCGGCGGGGCTGTCCGCCGTGGGTCAGCGGTTCGGGCTGTCCGCCCGGGTGACGGTGAGCCGGTGCCGACCGGCGTCGTCGCTGGAGAACGGCCACAGCCGGTCGGCGTGCTCCACCAACTCGGTCAACTGCGCCGGGGTCAACCCGGTGGAGGAGATAGAGGCGTGCACGTCGGCCCGGTACCTACCGTCGTCGTCGCGGCCCAGCCGCGCCTCGGCGCGTACCTGAACGGTGTGCGCCTCGTCGGTGATCTCCCCGGCCGCCTCCACGGCGGCGTGGTGCAGGCAGGAGGCGAAGGCCGCGGCGAGCAGCTGCTCCGGGGTCAGACCGGTGCAGTGCGGCGCCAGCGGAGACGCCAGCGCCGTGGACAGCTCCCCGTCGTCGGTGCGTACGTGCCCACCCGCGGCGGTCGCCGTCGCGGCGTGCAACCAGGAACTAGGATCCGGCATCGCGTTCCTCCCGTCACTCACCGCAGCGGCTACCCGCCCGCCCCCGGGCGAAACGCCGTGCCGCACGACGGTCACCGGGGGGCCCGCCCGGGTCAGGCGGGACGCGGTGGCTCGGTGAGCACGGCGGCCTGGGTCACCTCGGCAGCCGCCCGCTCGGTCCACGGCGAGATCCGCTGCACCGGCGGCCGGGCCTGCAACATCGGCACGTACACCCGGGCGTCGACCGCCTCGGCCAGCAGCAGCGCGGCCATCAGGCTGGTCGGCCGGTCGGTCGGCTCCTCGGCCAGGCAGAGCCGGCACAGGTCGGCCACCTCCGCCGGCAGGCCCGGGATGTCCGGCAGCGGCTCCGGCGGATGGCTGCGCCGCTCGCCGACCAGCTGCGTGGCGGTGTCGGCGACGTACGGCAGCCCTCCGGTGAGGCAGTAGTACAGGAGCACCCCGACGGCGTACATGTCGGCGGCGGGGGTCACCGGTCGGCGGTCGAACTGCTCCGGCGCGAGGTACGCCGGAGTGCCCACCACCACGCCGTCCGGGGTGGTGTCCGGGGTCCCCACCGACGTGGCGATGCCGAAGTCGAGCACCTTCACCCCGGCGGGGGTGAGCATGACGTTCGCCGGTTTGACGTCCCGGTGCACGATGCCGTGGGCGTGCGCGGCGGCCAGGGCGGCGCAGACCTCCGCGCCGACCCGGACCGCGATCCGCCAGTCCAGCGGCCCGGCCCGCAGGTGCGCGGCGAGCGTCTCGCCCTCGGCCAACTCCATCACGATGTACGGGGTCGGCCGACCGGCCGACGCGGCGGCGGTCCCGAAGTCGTGCACGCTGGCCACGTTCGGGTGCACCAGCCGGGCCGCCGACCTCGCCTCGGCCCGGATCTGCGTCACCGTCACGTCCTCGTCCTCGGCGCCGGGTGACATCAGCTTCACCGCCACCGGCCGCTCCAGCACCGTGTCGTGGGCTCGCCACACCTCCGACATGCCACCGATGCCGATGCGCTGTTCGAGCCGGTACCGGCCGTCCAGCGTCCTCATCGACGTACTCCTTCGCCTCTCGTCACCGCGTCGGGGGTCGGACGCGGTACCAGGGGTGCCGGTACCCGAGCCTTCAGCTGGGCAAACCGCCGCAGGTCGGCACACCGAGGTCGGCCCGCCCGTCGCCACACCCGACGGTACGGCGTAACGCCCGCCCGTAGGCGCGCACAGCTGGTACACAGGAACGGCAGAGGGACCCCACAGCGAGCCCACCCACGATGGGGGCATGGTCATGAACTGGCAGGTCGAGCAGGGCCGGATCGAGTTGAGCCGCCCCGACGGGACCCCGGTGCGGGTGCTCGTCGTCGACGACGAGCCCACCCTGACCGACCTCCTCTCGATGGCCCTGCGGTACGAGGGTTGGCAGGTCCGTACGGCAGGCAACGGGATGTCGGCCCTGACCACCTCCCGCCAGTTCGAGCCGGACGTGGTGGTCCTCGACGTGATGCTGCCCGACCTCGACGGTTTCCAGGTGCTGCGGCGGCTGCGCGAGCAGACCCCGACCGTGCCGGTGCTCTTCCTGACCGCCCGCGAAGCGGTGGAGGAGCGGATCGCCGGGCTCACCGTCGGCGGCGACGACTACGTCACCAAGCCGTTCAGCCTGGAGGAGGTGATCGCCCGGCTCCGGGCGCTGCTGCGCCGCTCGGGACTGGCGGTGGCCACCCGACCCGACGCCGTGCTGGTCGTGGGTGACCTGGCCCTCGACGAGGACAGCCACGAGGTGCGCCGGGACGGGCAGCTGGTCACCCTGACCGCCACCGAGTTCGAGCTGCTGCGGTACCTGATGCGCAACCCGCGCCGGGTGCTGAGCAAGGCGCAGATCCTCGACCGGGTGTGGAACTACGACTTCGGCGGCCAGGCGAACGTCGTCGAGCTGTACATCTCGTACCTGCGTAAGAAGATCGACGCGGGCCGCAAGCCCATGATCCACACCCTGCGGGGTGCCGGATATGTCCTCAAGCCCGCCGACTGAACCGGTACGCGGACCGTCGTCTCCCGGTCGGCGGGTGCGACGGTGGTCGGCCGGGTGGTCCCTGCGGACCCGGCTGGTGGCCACCGTGGTCATGCTCCTGGCCGTGGTCAGCATCGGGATCGGCGGCGTCGGCACGGTGGCGCTGCGGCACGTCCTGGTCGCCGACGTCGACGACCAGCTCCGCCCGGAGGGGCGGTGGCCGGAGGGCCGGGAGTCGCCGCAACCGAACTGGCGGTGGGACCGGCTGGCCATCCCGCCCGGATTCCCACCCGGGACGATCGTCGCCCGGGTGCAGGACGGCCGGGTGCAGGCCGCCCAGACCCTCACCACCGGCCGGGCCGAGGAGCCGGTCCCGGTGACGGAGCTGGCCGCCCTGGCCGACCTGCCCACCGACGGGAGTCCCCGGACCCGGTCCCTCGGCGACCTCGGCGACTACCGGGTGGTGGCCCGGCAGATGACCGACGGTCAGGTCCGCGTCTTCGGGCTGCCCCTGGCCGGGGTGCAGGAGACCCTCTGGTGGATGGTCGTCGCCCAGGCCGGGCTGGTCACCGCCGGGCTGCTGGTCGCCGGGACCGCCGGTGCGCTCATCGTCCGGGCCACCCTGCGTCCCCTGCGCCGGGTGGCGGCGACCGCCGGACGGGTCACCGAACTGCCCCTGGACCGGGGCGAGGTCGTGCTGTCGGTGCGGGTACCGCCGGGCGACACCGATCCCCGGACCGAGGTGGGGCAGGTCGGGGCGGCGCTCAACCGGATGCTCGGGCACGTCGCCGCCGCGCTCGCCGCCCGGCAGGCCAGCGAGACCAGGGTCCGCCAGTTCGTCGCCGACGCCAGCCACGAGCTGCGGACCCCCCTCGCGGCGATCCGGGGGTACGCCGAGGTGACCCGACGGGGCCGGGCCGAGGTGCCACCCGACGTGGCGCACGCCCTGCGCCGGGTCGAGTCGGAGACCGCCCGGATGACCAGCCTCGTCGACGACCTCCTGCTGCTGGCCAGGCTCGACTCCGGCCGACCGCTGGCCGTCGCCCCGGTCGACCTCAGTGCCCTGGTCGTCGACGCGGTGAGCGACGCCCACGTCGCAGGTCCCGACCACCGGTGGCAGCTCGACCTGCCCGACGAGGCGGTGGTCGCCCCCGGTGACGCCGCCCGGCTCCACCAGGTGTTCGCCAACCTGCTGGCCAACGCCCGGGTGCACACTGCGGCCGGTACGACGGTCACCACCCGGCTGGGCCGTGAACCGGACGGGGTGTGGGTCAGCGTCACCGACGACGGCCCCGGCATCCCCGACCCGTTGCAGCCCGAGGTCTTCGAACGGTTCGCCCGGGGCGACAGCTCCCGGTCGCGCGCCCACGGCAGCACCGGCCTGGGCCTGGCGATCGTCGCGGCCGTGGTGGAGGCCCACCACGGCACCGTCGCGGTGACCAGCCGACCCGGGCACACCGAGTTCTGGGTACGCCTTCCCGGGTCCACAGCCGACGCATAGCCCGCCCACCGGCTCCGGCAAGCTGGAACCCGAAGGCTCGTCGCATGAACCAGACCGAGACCCCCACGGTCGCGTCCGGGCCGTCGCCCGTCGCGGCGGCGCGAGACACCGACCCCCCGTCGGTCCGACCCCGATGGGAGCGCCCGGCGCTGATCGCCCTCCTGGTCGGCACCGCCGTGCTCTACCTCTGGGAGTTGAGCGCCTCCGGGTGGGCCAACTCCTACTACTCGGCGGCGGCACAGGCCGGCTCGCAGAGCTGGAAGGCGTTCTTCTACGGCTCGTCGGACGCGGCGAATTCGATCACCGTCGACAAGACCCCGGCGGCACTGTGGTTGACGGCCCTGTCGGTACGGGTGTTCGGGCTCGACAGTTGGGCCGTCCTCGTTCCGCAGGCGTTGCTCGGCGTCGCCTCGGTGGCCGTCCTGTACCTCACCGTCCGCCGTTGGTACGGCACCGGAGCGGGACTGACGGCCGGGGTGGTCCTGGCGCTGACCCCGGTGGCCACCCTGATGTTCCGGTTCAACAACCCCGACGCACTCCTGGTGTTCCTGATGGTGGCCGCCGCGTACGCCACGGTGCGGGCGGTGGAGACGGCCTCCACCCGGTGGCTCGTGCTGGCCGGAGTCCTGATCGGATTCGGCTTCCTGACCAAGATGTTGCAGGCGCTGCTGGTGGTGCCGGCCCTCGCCGGGGTGTACCTGTTCGCCGCCCCGACCGGGCTGTGGCACCGGGTCCGGCAACTCCTCGCCGCGGCCGTGGCGATGATCGTCGCCGCCGGGTGGTGGGTGGCCACCGTGGAGCTGGTGCCCGCGAGTGCCCGCCCCTACGTCGGCGGGTCGCAGCGCAACAGCATCCTCGAACTGACCCTCGGCTACAACGGTCTCGGCCGGCTCACCGGAGACGAGGAGGGGCGCGTCGGCGGTGGCGGGCCGTTCGGCGGGCGTACCGGCTGGCTGCGCATGTTCGACAGCCAGGTCGGCGGCCAGATCTCCTGGCTGCTCCCGGCCGCTCTGATCCTCCTGGTCGCCGGTCTGGTGGTGACGGGTCGGTCCGGCCGGACCGACCGCCGCCGGGCCGGACTCCTGTTGTGGGGTGGCTGGCTGGTGGTCACGGGGGCGGTGTTCAGCACCATGTCGGGGATCTTCCACGAGTACTACACGGTCGCCCTGGCCCCGGCCGTCGCCGCCCTGGTGGGCAGCGGGGCGGCGCTGCTGTGGCGTCGTCGGGGCGGCCCCGGGTGGCGGTCCTCGGCGGCCGTGCCGACGCTCGCCTGCACCCTCGCCGTGACCACCTGGTGGTGCTGGGTGCTGCTCGGCCGCTCCGCCGACTGGTACCCCTGGCTGCGGACCACAGTGGTGGCGGCCGGGGTGGCCGGTGTCGCGCTGCTGGTGATGGTGGACCGGCTGGCGAGTCGGCTCGCTCCGGCGGCCGTCGCCCTCGGGCTGGGGGTGGCGCTGGCCGGACCTGCCGCCTACTCCCTGCAGACCGCCGCCGACCCGCACACCGGCGCGATCCCCACCGCCGGACCGTCCACACGGGGCGGATTCGGACCCGGTGGTGGCCCCGAGGGCGGCTTCCCCGGCATCGGTGAGCGGCCCCCCGGCGCTTCCGGCGCCCGCAGCGGCGACTGGCCGACCGACGGCGACGGCGACGACGGCCAGGCCGCAGGTGTCGGGCGCCCCCGAGGCGACAGGGCACCTCAGGGCGACGGATCACCTCCGGGCGGTGGGCCGGGCCAGGGCGACGGGCCGTCCCGAGGTGGCGCCGGTGGGCTGCTCGATGCCCGGGAGCCCAGCGAGGAGCTGCGTACCCTGCTGACCGCCGATGCCGACTCCTACACCTGGATCGCCGCCACCGTCGGATCGAACAACGCCTCCGGCTACCAGCTGGCGACCGGCCGTCCGGTGATGGCCGTCGGCGGGTTCAACGGCAGTGACCCGTCGCCCACCCTGGCCCTGTTTCAGCAGTATGTGGCCGAGGGGCGGATCCACTACTTCCTCGGCGGGGGCGGCTTCACCGCGACCGGAGGCAGCGACGCCTCCGGTGAGATCGCCGAGTGGGTCGCGGCGAGCTTCACCGCCGAGACCGTCGACGGCGTCACCCTGTACGACCTGACCAGCACGAGGGAGGGCTGACATGATCGGCGCCGAAGAGCCGCGGGCGATTCCGGTTGCCCGGACGGACACTCCGACCCCCGTCCTCGACGTGGTGGTCCCGGTCCACAACGAGGAGGCCGACCTCGGCCCCTGCGTACGGCGGCTGCACGCCTACCTGACCGGACACCTGCCGTACCCGTTCCGGATCACCGTGGCCGACAACGCCAGTGTGGACGGCACCCTGGCGGTGGCGCACCGCCTCGCCGCCGACCTGCCCGAGGTCTGCGTCCTGCACCTGGCGGCGAAGGGACGGGGCCGGGCGCTCCAGGCGGCCTGGTCGGCCTCACCGGCACCGGTGCTGGCCTACATGGACGTCGACCTCTCCACCGACCTGGCCGCCCTCCTGCCGTTGGTGGCACCCCTCATCTCCGGCCACTCCGACCTGGCCATCGGGACCCGGTTGGCCGCGACGTCCCGGGTGGTGCGGGGAGCCAAGCGGGAGATCATCTCCCGGGGCTACAACCTGCTGCTGCGGGGCACCCTGGCCGCCCGGTTCTCCGACGCGCAGTGCGGTTTCAAGGCGATCCGGGCCGATGTCGCAGGGGAACTGCTGCCGTTGGTCCGGGACACCGGATGGTTCTTCGACACCGAGTTGCTGGTGCTGGCGCAGCGGACCGGGCTGCGGATCCACGAGGTGCCGGTGGACTGGGTCGACGATCCGGACAGCCGGGTGGACATCGTCGCGACCGCCCTGGCGGACCTGCGGGGTATCGCCCGGTTGGGGCGGGCACTGCTCACCGGGGCGCTGCCCCTGGCCGGGCTGCGCGACCGGCTCGGCAGGTCACCGTTGGGTCGGCCCCGGGATCGGGTGCCCGTCGGGCTGGCCGGTCAGCTCGCCCGGTTCGCCGGTGTCGGGGTGGCCAGCACCCTCGCCTACCTGCTGCTCTACCTGAGCGGTCGGATGGTTCTCGGGCCACAGGGGGCGAACCTGGTGGCGTTGCTGGTCACTGCGGTGGCGAACACGGCGGCGAACCGGCGGTTGACCTTCGGCATCACCGGTCGTCGCCACACCCTCCGCCACCACCTGCACGGGTTGCTCGCCTTCGCCCTGGGGTTGGGCCTGACCAGCGGTTCCCTGGCCGTCCTGCACACCGTGTCGACCGACGGACCCCGCCTGGTGGAACTGGCGGTCCTCGTCACCGCGAACCTGGCCGCCACGGTGCTGCGTTTCGTCGTGCTCCGGTTGGTCATGCACCACGAACGGGTCTGAGCCGGGCCGACGCCGCGTCGCACCGGTCTCCGCCTGCCGGAGCGGTCCGGGCCTGTCAGGGCGGTCCGGGGCTGCCGCACCGCCTCGCGGTGGTGGCCCGGACCGCGCCTGGCAGACTCCGAAGGTGTGTACCGGGAGCGTCGCTGTGGGATCGCCGGGGCCGTGCTGTGGACCAGGGCGTCGCCGGCCGACGCCGAGACCGTCAGGGTCCTTCCCGACGGTTGTCTCGACCTGATCTGGTCCAGCCGGTCCGGCCTCCTGGTGGCCGGTCCGGACCGGCGCGCCCACCTCGGGCCCGACGAGCCGGGGCAGTGGTGGGTGGGCCTGCGTCTGCCGCCCGGCGTCGGACCGGCGGTCCTCGGGGTCCCCGCCGACGAACTGCGCGACCGGCGGGTGCCGTTGGCCGACCTGTGGGGGGCGGGACCCGCCGACCGGGTGGCCCTGTCAGCTGTCGACGTCGCACCCCGGTCCGGCGGCGGGGATCCGGGCCGGTGGCCGGGGTCGGTCCGTCCCCCGGTGGACCTCGACCGGGTGGCCCGGGCGCTGGAGGCGGTCGCCGTGGACCGGCTCGACCGGCCCGACGGGCCGGATCCGGTCGGGCTGCGGGTGGCCGCGCTCCTGGCGGCGGGAACGAGCGTGGCCGCGACCGCCGCCGGGGTCGGCCTCGACGCGCGGGCGCTGCACCGGCGGTGTCACCGCCTGTTCGGTTACGGCCCGAAGACCCTGGCCCGGATCCTGCGGATGCGGCGGGCGCTGGCGATGGCCCGCACCGGTACGCCCCTGGCGGAGGTGGCGGTCAGCGCCGGGTACGCCGACCAGGCGCACCTCAGTCGGGACGTCCGGGAGCTGGCGGGGGTGCCGCCCCGGGTGCTGCTGGACCGGTGACCCCACCCGGGGAGGTGACCCCGTGCCCACCACCGCCGGAGGTCTCTCAGGCGATGGTGGGCAGGGGTGCGAAGAGGTCGACAGTGGTGCCGTCCGGGTCGTGGAGGACCGCGTACCGCTGCCCCCACGGGGCGTCCCACGGCTCCCGGTGGCCGGTGAACCCGGCACCGGTCATCTCGGCGTACCCGCCGTCCACCTCGGCCGGGGTGTCGTAGCGGAACGCCAGGGCGGCCCCGCCCCCGCGCACCGGGGACCAGTTGGGGTCGACCGACCGGGCGACCTCCACGGTGTCCCAGGCCAGGCGGAGCCCGTGGGGGAGGGTGACCTCCACGTGGGGTTCGTCCTCGGCTCCGGGCGGGATCTCCAGGCCGAGGCGGCGGTAGAAGTCGAGGGTGCGGGCCATGTCGGTGGCCACGATGCCGATCATGTCGAGTCGCGGTGTCATGTCGACGACGCTAGGCGAGTTCCGGTCGTCGGTCTTGAACAAAACGGACAACCCGGTCGAGGGAGTCCACCGGTGTCGCCCCGAGCGAGCAAACCGTCGCGTAACGTACTAAAGAGATGAAAGGTCGTTGACGGGGCAGATCGTGCACGTCGGCGCAGGGGCGGCGTCGGATCGGCGCGACGGCAGGAGGGAGCGGACGGTGATCGACCTGGCCTACCTGGATGCGGGTTCCGGCAGCCTGATCGTGCAGGCGGTGGTCGGCGGGGCGGCCGGGGTGGTGGTCGCCGGCAAGCTCTACTGGCGGCGACTCGTCGACCGGTTCCGTCGGCAGCGCACCGACCGGAACTGACCCGGGGCGGGGACGATGGCGATCTCCGACATGTCGGTCCGGACCGAGCCCGGGTCCTTCCGCGACCCCGGCAACCAGATCTTCTACCACGGCGGCGACGTCCTGCGCGGCCTGGACCCGACGGCGGCGCAGCAGTGGCTGGCCCTGTCGGCCACCGAGTTCTTCCCGGCCCTGCTGGCCGAGGGGAAGGTCTGCGCCACCGAGCCGGTCGACCCGGTCCGGGTGCCGACCGGCAGCCGGTGGGCCACCGTCCTGCGGCACGAGCGGATCCCCTTCGTCTCCCACCCGTACGAGTGGTCGTTCGGGATGCTGCGCGACGCGGCCCTGCTGCACCTGGAGATCCTGCGCTCGGCCCTGTCGGCGGGGTTCACCACCAAGGACGGGTCGGCGTACAACCTTCAGTGGCGTGGGGCGCGCCCGGTCTTCATCGACGTGGGCTCGTTCGAGCCGGTCCGCGACGGCGAACCGTGGGCCGGCTACCGGCAGTTCTGTCAGACCCTGCTCTATCCGCTGCTCGTCACCGCCCATCTCGGCCTGGACTTCCGGCCCTGGCTGCGGGCCCAGGTCGACGGCATCGAGGCCGACCAGATGCGCCGCCTGTTCACCGGGACCCGCCGTCTCCTGCGCGGGGTCCCGGCCCACGTCCACCTGCACGGTGCGATGCAGGCCCGCAACGCCGAGGCCAGCACCACCGACGTCCGCGCCCAACTGCGGGCCGCCGGGTACTCCCGGGACCTGGCGCTGGCGACGGTACGCGGGATGGAACGCCTCGTACGCCGCCTCGACCACCGTCCGTCGGCCGGACACTGGGCCGACTACCAGCGCACCTGCGGGTACTCCGATGCCGACCGGGAGGCCAAGGAGGGGTTCGTCGACACCGCGCTGGCCACCGCCGGGTATCCGGGCCTCGTGCTCGACCTGGGCGCCAACGACGGCAGGTACTCCCGGATCGCCGCCCGCCACGCCGAGTACGTGGTCGCCGTCGAGCAGGACCCGGACGTGGTCGACGCCCTCTACCGGACGCTGCGCGCCGAGGGGGAACGACGGATCCTGCCGTTGGTGACCGATCTGGCCGACCCCTCGCCGGGGGGCGGGTGGCGGGGCGTCGAGCGGGCCGGTCTCGCCGACCGGGCCACCGCCGACGTCGTCCTCGCCCTCGCCGTCGTGCACCACCTCGCGCTCGGGCGCAACGTGCCCCTGCCGGAGGTCCTCGACTGGCTGGTCGGCTGTGTCGTCCCCGGTGGGCGCCTGGTGGTGGAGTTCGTCCACCCGGAGGACCCGATGGCCCGTCGGCTGCTGGCCAACAAGCCCGACGGGATCTTCCCCGACTACCGGCGCACGACCTTCGAGGCGCTCCTGACCGGCCGGGGGCGCATCGAGCGGCAACGGGAGCTGCCCTCGGGCACCCGGACCCTGTACCAGGTGGCGGTGTGACAGGTCCGGTCCGCCCGACCGCCCCGGACCCGTCCGGCCCCGACCCGGTCGAGCCCTCCACGCCCGAACCCCGCCCCGGCGAGGGCCGACGGGCCGGACGGCGGGCCGAGGTCCGCCGCCTGCTGGAGGTCACCGCCCTGGTCGGCCTGGTGGTCACCCAACCGCTGCTGGACGTCCTGGGCCGCAGCCCCGACTTCTTCCTGTTCCACGGGGCCACCCCCGCTCAGGTGGCGGCACTGGTGGCGTTGGTCGCCCTGGTCCCCACCGTGGCGCTCGGCCTGGTCGGGGCGGTCAGTCGGGTGGCCGGGCGGGCCGTCCGGGCCGGTACCCACACGCTGCTGGTCGGCCTGCTGGTGGCAGCCCTCGCGGTCCAGGTGGGGCGGCACGTCACCCCGGTACGCGGGGTGCCGCTGCTGGTGGCGGCGGTGCTGGTCGGCGCGGCGGCGGCGTACGCCCACCGGCGGTTCACGGTCCTGGGGCGGGTCCTGCGGGTGGCCGCGCTCGGGCCGGTGGTCTTCGTCGCGCTCTTCGTGCTGGTCTCGCCGACCTCGGCGGTGGTGCTGCCGACCGGCCCGGTCGGGGCGGCCGGACAGGCCCACGGCTCCGGCCCCCGGCCCCCGGTGGTTCTGCTGATCCTCGACGAGCTTCCGCTGGTGAGCCTGCTCGGTGCCGACGGGCGGATCGACGCCGCCCGCTATCCGCACTTCGCCGAGCTGGCCGCCGGGTCGACGTGGTATCCCGCCGCCTCCGGGGTCAGCGGGTGGACCCCGTACGCCCTGCCGGCGATGCTCACCGGCCGCTACCCGGCGGTGCCGGCGGCCCCGCACTACTCCCGGTACCCGGACAACCTGTTCACCGCCCTCGGCGGGTGGTACGACGTCCGGGCGCAGGAGAGCATCACCCGCCTCTGCCCGCCCAGCCGCTGCGACCAGCCGGTCCGCCCGGAGCAGGGGCTGGGGGTGCTGACCCGGCGCAGCGCCGAACTCCTGGGGCAGATCGTCGCCCCGCAGGACAGCCGGATCGACCCGGAGGCGTCGTACCGGGAACCGAGCAGTGCGGAGGTGGCGGTGGACGCCGCCGAGGCGGCTCCGGCCGATCCGAAGTTCCGTTGGGACCGGCTCAACGAGAGCCAACCGGCCCGGTTCACCGCCTTCCTCGACGACCTGCGTCCCAGCGACAGGCCGACGCTGCACTTCCTGCACCTGCTGATGCCGCACGCGCCGTGGACGTACCTGCCCTCCGGCGCCCGGTACGACGCGCCGGACGAGCTGCCCAACGAGGGCGCCGGCTGGGTGGACCTGGCCCGGCAGCGGCACCTGGCGCAGCTCGGGTACACCGATCGGCTGATCGGGGAGACGCTGCGGACCCTGCGCGAGCGGGGCCTGTACGACGAGTCCCTGCTGGTGGTCACCGCCGACCACGGGGTGAGCTTCACCCAGGGGGTGCAGGGCCGGGGGCTGGACGCCCTGCGGGCACAACCGGGGCAGGTGGCCGGGGTGCCCCTGTTCGTCAAGACACCGGGACAGCGGACGGGGCGCGTCGACGGACGCAACTGGGAGCACGTCGACCTGTTGCCGACCATCGCCGACGAGGTCGGGATCCGGCTTCCCGGGCCGGTGGACGGGCGTTCCGCCCGGCAGACCCCCCGGGACCGGACCGACAAGCGCTTCTACGACAGTCCCGGGAAGGCGGTGACCATCCCCGGCGGCGTGCCGGCCGTACCACGGGTGTCGCCGCCGCACCCGCTGGTCGGCACCACCGTCGGTGAGGTGCCGGAGTCCGGGCAGGCCCGGGTGGTCGGCCTCGACGCGTTCGGCGACGTCGATCCGGACGAGGGTCGGCTGCCCGCGCTGGTGTGGGGCACGGTGCCGGACGGGGTCCCCGACGGCACCCTGCTGGCGGTGGCCGTCAACGGCCGGATCGCGGCTGTCGTCCCGGTGGTGCCCGAGGATCCGGATGGTCGGCGTTTCGCCGCCTTCATGCCCGATGACCGGTTGTTCGTCGCCGGGGTCAACCGGCTGGACGTCTACCGGGTGGACGCCGACGGCGCGCTGCGTCGGTTGGCCCTGTCCTGAGGGTCCGAACGGTGCCGGGATAGCCCGACGCAATCATGCGACATGTCACCGTTCATCCGTTTTCAACGGCATCTGTCGCGTGGCCTGACGACCACCGTCCGCAGCCGTCCCGCCGCCGGATCATCCGAAGGTTTTCCGTCCGAGGGCCGGGTATTCCAAGGTTTCCACTGTTGTCGGGGCTTCGCAGGACAGAGGTTTTCCGATCATACCGGTCGGGAAGGGGGTGACGCATGCCTCACCCCCGATCCGCGGCGAGCGGTATCTCTGCCTCCGTGTTTACGGTAAAAGCGAAGGCAATTCAAAAGATCTGCCGGCGAAGCGAGGAACCACATGACGGAAGTCAAGCTCGATCACCCGGGTGGGCAGCTCTCGATGCCTGTGCAGAACGCGGTCGAGGGCCCCCCGGGCGTCGGGGTGAGCAAACTCCTGAAGGAGACCGGGCTCGTCACCTACGACCCGGGCTTCGTCAACACCGCCTCCTGCTCCTCCGCCATCACCTACATCGACGGTGATGCGGGGATCCTGCGATACCGGGGCTACCCGATCGAGCAGCTGGCCAAGCAGTCCTCCTTCCTGGAGGTCTCGTACCTGCTCATCTACGGTGAGCTGCCCACCGAGACCCAGCTGACCGAGTTCACCGAGCGGATCCGCCGGCACTCGCTGCTGCACGAGGAGATGCGTCGGTTCTTCGACGGCTTCCCCCGCGAGGCCCACCCGATGGCGGTGCTCTCCTCGGCGGTCAGCGCGCTGTCGACCTTCTACCAGGACAGCCTGGACCCGTTCGACAAGGAACACGTGGAGATGTCCACGGTCCGGCTGATGGCCAAGGTGCCGACCATCGCGTCGTACGCCTACAAGAAGTCGATCGGCCAGCCCCTGCTGTACCCGGACAACTCCCTCGGGTACGTGGACAACTTCCTGCGGATGACCTTCGGCGTACCGGCGGAGCCCTACGAGGTCGACCCGGTCATGGCCAAGGTGCTGGACATGCTGTTCATCCTGCACGCCGACCACGAGCAGAACTGCTCCACGTCGACCGTGCGGCTGGTCGGCTCCAGCAACGCCAACCTCTTCGCCTCGGTCTCGGCCGGGGTCAACGCGCTGTTCGGGCCGCTGCACGGCGGGGCGAACCAGGCGGTCCTGGAGATGCTGGAGAAGATCCAGGCCTCCGGTGGCGACGTCAAGTCCTTCGTCCGCAAGGTCAAGGACAAGGAGGACGGCGTCAAGCTGATGGGCTTCGGCCACCGGGTCTACAAGAACTACGACCCGCGCGCCGCCATCGTCAAGGACGCCGCCCAGGACGTCCTCGGCCGGATGGAGGGGGCCGACCCGCTGCTGGACATCGCCGTGCAGCTGGAGGAGATCGCCCTCGCCGACGACTTCTTCGTCTCCCGGCGGCTCTACCCGAACGTGGACTTCTACACCGGCCTGATCTACAAGGCCATGGGCTTCCCCACGAAGATGTTCACGGTGCTGTTCGCCCTCGGTCGACTGCCGGGCTGGATCGCCCAGTGGCGCGAGATGATCGGCGACCCGGAGACCAAGATCGGCCGTCCCCGGCAGCTCTACACCGGCTCCGCCGAGCGGTCCTACACCCCCTTCGGGGAGCGCTGACCGCGACACCACGTCCGACGGCACCGGCCGCGTACCCGATCGGGTACGCGGCCGGTGCCGTTCGGCGCCCGCGCCGGGGAGGGTGCCCGCCCGGCCGGACCGGTCAGTGGTGGTGTTCCTCCTCGTGAGCGGTGTCGGGAAGGTCCCCCAGCACCTTGTCGATCACGTGGATCCGGGCACCCGTCGCCCGGTAGTCGGCGCAGATCGTGTCGGCCCGGTCGGCCACCCGCGCCCCCGTCTCGGCCGCGGTGACCGTCACCGGGGTACCGGCGAGCGTGGTCACGTTCCCGGCGGCCACCAGTTCGGCGACCGAGTACGCCCCGGTCACCACGTGCTCCCGCAGCAGCCCCCGGAGGGTCTCGGTCTCCTTGAGCAGCAGCTGGTCGACGTTCTCGGTGGAGAACTTGGCCCGGAAGGCGTCGTCGGTCGGTGCCAGGACGGTGATCGCCCCGGCGGCCGACAGCTCCTCGGCCATCCCGGTGGCGCGTACCGCCGCCTCGAAGGTGGTGAGCACCGGAATCCAGGTGAGGGCCACACCGGGTGACTGGTCGGCCAGGGAGTCCGGGTTGCCCGGCTCGGTCCCCGAGGGCAGCACGTCGCACAGGGGACCGGTGACCGCGACCGGGGTGCTGTCGGCGGCCCGGTCCGCCGGGCCGGAGTCGGCCTCCGGAGAGCCGGTGCACCCGGCCACCGCGATCAGCAGGGACAGGGCGAGGCCGACCACCGCCCGGGCGGGCCGCCGGTGAGCGGCCCCGGACGCGGGACCGGGGATGAGCATGTCGGACACGGGTTCTCCACTCGATTGCCGGGAAAGGGGGACCGGCAGGCCGGCGCGAGGCCGACCTGCCGGTACCCGTCGTCAGGTCGAGGTCAGCAGGTCACAGCGCCGCGCACTGGCTGCGCTTCGGCCCCGTGACGGAGTTGGCGACCTCCATGTTGGTCGGCGCCGGCGAGTTGCCGGAGCAGCTCAGCGGACCGTTGACGCTGTTGCCGGCCACCAGCGGGGCCACACCCGCGCTGTTGACCACGTCGACCGGGCCGGACAGCTTGTTGCCCACCACGACCACCGGACCCTGGGTGCCGGTGGCGCGGACCGGGCCGTTGACGGTGCTGTCGGTCAGGACGAACCCGGCGGCACCGGTGGCGTCCACCGGCCCGTTGATCGAGCTGCCGTTGACGATCAGGGTGGCGCCGGGCTGGACCCGGACCGGACCCCGGACGGTGGCCCCGTCCAGGCAGGCGACGCCGGAGACGACGAGCTGGCCGTTGCGGGTGCCGGTCAGGGTGGGGGCGATCCGCTCACCGGCGACCAGGCCCTCGACTGCCTGCTCGTCGAGGAGCAGCGGGACCAGGCCCCGCTCGGGCTGGGCGAGGGGGACGAGGTAGCCGTCGGCAACCTTGATCACCTTCCACCCGTGGGCGGCGAGCCGCTGGGCCACGGTGGTGCGCTGACCCGCCGGGCCGTCGGTGCGCTCACCGTTGTACTGCGCCTCGGTCAGCCGGTACGCGCACGGTGCCTGCTCCAGGATCCGGTTCGGCGTGGGGGCGTCCACGGGCGGCGGGTTCTCGCCCGGGTGCGGGGCGGGGTGGGCCTTGACCTCGTGGGAGCCCCGGAACACGATCCGGCCCTCGTTGGCGGACTGGAACTTGATCGCCTCCGACCGGGCGGTGGTGATCTTGGTGACGTTGGCGCTGTGGTAGGCCAGGAACTGGTTGAACGTCCACAGCGACGAGTAGGTCTTGCGCCGACGGTTGTTGGCGGTGTTGCTCTCGTCCGGCCGGGTCGGGCCACCGGCGCTGCGCAGCTCCAGCAGGGAGTTGACCACGTTCTTCAGGCCGAGGGTGTTGCGCAGGATGGTCTCCTCACCCAACCCCACGTTCGCCCCGGTACAGCTGTAGGGGCAGGCCCACCAGCCGTCCTTGGCGCCCTCGGTGTACATGTGGCCCTCGATCATGTTCTGCGACTCGTCGAAGATCCCCTGCGCCACGTTGCGGTGTCGCGGCGGCAGCATCGGCAGGTCACCGGTGTTGGAGTTGCCGTACTCGTGGCCGTCGTAACCGGCGATCGGCCGGTAGTCACGGATCATCTCCACGAAGGCGCGGGTCTCCGGCTGACGGATCAGCGAGTAGTCCCGGTTCAGGTCCTGACCTGTCGAGTTGCCCCGGCTACCGGTCGCCCGACCGTCGCCGTTGAGCGTCGGGACGATCAGCATGGTGGTCTTCGACAACCGGTCGAGGGTGGTGCTGTCGTCGGTGAACGCCAACTGCCGGGCCAGGATCAGGCAGCCCTCGCGGTCACCCGGCTCGTTGCCGTGCACGTTGCAGTTGACCAGCAGGGGGTTGGTCGCGGCCACCGCCTCTGGGGTCGCCGGCGGGGTGGGGTAGCCGATGACGAACATGTTGATCGGCCGGTTCTGCAGGGTGCGGCCGATCTCTACCACCCGGACCCGGTCGCTGCCCTCGTCGATCGCGGCGGTGTACGCGTACTCGTTGACGTCGCTGGTGTACTGCGCGCCGAGGGTGTTCTCCCACTGGGTCCGCAGGTTCTGGCCGGGGACGGCGGGGTCGCCCCAGTGGGCGCGGGCGGTGCCGGTGACCGGGGCCGAGTACGGCTGGACCTCGGTGCCGAACCGGGCCCGGACCCGCCACTGGAAGCTGTTGCCCGGGGCGAATCCGGCGTCGGCGAAGGTCGGCTCGGAGTTGTTGACCTGGCGGTTCGGGCGCCAGATGCCGACGACCACGGCGTTGCCGGTGGCGGTCCCGTCCTCGGCCACCGGGGTCCGCTCGATCTGGTAGTCGGTCGCCCCGTCGACGTGGGTCCAGGAGAGCGTGGCGAAGCCGTCACCCTGGACCACCGAGACGCCCTGGACCTGGTTCGGTTCCGCCTGCTGCAGGAGCGTGGGCAGCTGCCCGTGCGCCTGCGACGGCACCGCCGTCGCCGCGAGCACGCCTGCGAGCAGGGCGGAGAACACACCGGCCGTTGTCCGTCTGTATCTCAAAGGGGATCTCCAAACAGGAGGAATGGCTGGGGGTACGCACAGCACATCCCCGGCCGACCCGTCACGGGCCCGTCACCTGGGATTCTTGAGGATCATCTGAGGTTGACGGCCTGTTCACCCGGCGCGCAGCCGGTAACCGACGCCCCGGACGGTCTCGACCAGCCCGGCGTCGTCGAGCTTGCCGCGCAGGGCCGCGACGTGGACGTCGAGGTTGTGCCGGGTGGCCCAGGTCGTCTGCCAGACGTCGAGCTGCAGCCGGTCCCGGGGCACCACCGAACCCGCCTGCCGGGCCAGCGCCACCAGCAGGTCGAACTCCTTACGGGCCAGGCTGACCTCCCGCTCGGCCACCCAGACCCGGCGGGCGTCGAGGTCGATGCGGAGGGTGCCGACCTCAAGCGACGCGCTCGTGGTCCGGGTGCTGCGGGTGGTCCGGCGCATCACCGCCTCGATGCGGGCCTGCAACTCCACCATCGAGAACGGTTTGACGACGTAGTCGTCGGCTCCGGCGCGGAGCCCGGCGACCCGGTCGTACTCCTCGGCCCGGGCGCTGACGGCGATGATGGCGACGTCCTCGTCGACCTGGCGGATCCGTCGGCACACCTCCAACCCGTCCCGGTCGGGCAGGTTGAGGTCGAGCAGGACGAGGTCGACGGGGTCGGCCCGGACCGCCTCGGCGGCGGTCATCGCCGCGACGACCTGGTGTCCCCGGCGTCGCAGGGCCTTGGAGAGGGCAGCGGCCACGCGCAGGTCGTCCTCCACCAGCAGCACCCGCACCCGCAACCCCCTCGGACCTCGTCCCGGTCGCCGTCCATGCGAGTCTGTCGGATCAGAACAGGCCTGACCAGTGCGGATACAAGATCGTAACCGCATGGGGGGCCGTGCCGACAGCATGCGGCGACGTTCGGTCAGCCTTCGGCGTACCGGTCGGTGCGTCGATCGGGTCGTCCCGGCCGACGGTCGGTGACCCCGACCGATCGCCTGATCAGCCGCTCAGTGGCCGGCCCGGTCGGGGCGTACCCCTGTCCGTGGGGCGACGGGGCGGGACCGACGGCGCTCAGCGCAGGCCCGCGGCGGCCAGGAGGTTGCCCGCACCCACCGGGGGCAGCGCCCGACCCCGGGTCATCTGCCGGGTCGCCCGCTCGGCGGTGAAGGCGGCGTCCTGACTGATCGCGGTGGCGTAGGCGGTAGCGGTCCGGTGCGCGATCGCGGTCCAGCCGTACTGCTCGTGCACCATGTTCCTGGCCCGCCGGGCCAGGCGGCGAGCCCGCTCGGTGTCCGACAGCAGCGCGTCCACCGCCTCGGTGAGCCCGTGCGGGTCCTGCGGTGCGAACGTCATCCCGGTGACCCCGGGCTCGACGATCTCGGCCAGTCCGCCGGTGGCGGCCACCGCCAGGGGCGCCCCCGCCGCGGCCCCCTCCAGGGCCACCATCCCGAAGGGCTCGTAGATGCTCGGCACCGCGAAGCAGTCCGAGGCGGCCATCATCGCGGGCAGGTCGGTGCCGCCCAGGAAACCGGGCATGGTCACCGTCCCACCGAGACCGAGTCGGTGCACCTCGGCCTCCAACTCCGCCCGGTACGGTCCGTCCCCGGCGATGACCACCCGCAGCCCCGGGTGCCGTTCGCGCAGCCGGGGCAGGCCGGCGATGAGGTGCTGCACGCCCTTCTCGTAGACCAGCCGACCCGCGAAGGTGACCAGGGGACCGTCCCCGGCGAACCGGGACCGGGCGGCGGCGACCGCCGAGGTGGGCACCCGCCACCTGTGGGTCTCGACCCCGTTGGGCACCACGTCGACCCGTCCGGTCGGCACCCCGAACAACGCCCCGACCTCGTCGCGCATGTACCCGGAGCAGACGATGACCCGGCCGGACTCGCTGGCCAGCCACTGCTCCACACCGTGGATCGTCCGGTTCATCTCCTCCGGCAGCCAGCCCTGGTGCCGCCCGGCCTCGGTGGCGTGGATCGTGCTCACCAGCGGGATGTCCAGGTGGTCACGCAGCGTCATGGCGGTGTGGGCGACGAGCCAGTCGTGGGCGTGGATCACGTCGTAGGCGCCGGTCTCGGTGGCGCGTAGGGCGGCGCGGGTGAGGGTGTGGTTGAAGGCCATGGTCCAGGCGAGGAGGCTGCTGGTGGCCAGGGGGAAGGTGACCGGGTCCTCGGCGGCGCGCAGGATCCGGACGCCGTCGGCGTACTCCTCCAGGGGTGCGCCGTCGGTGTGGCGGGTGACGACGGTGACGTCGTGTCCGGCGGCGGCGAGGGCGACGGAGAGGGCGTGGACGTGGCGGCCGAGTCCGCCGACGAGCACCGGGGGGTACTCCCAGGACAGCATCAGGATGCGGCTCCTGCGCCCGGCCCCGCCCGGTTCCTCAGGCTGCTGCGGAACCTGGTGACGGGAGGTCGGGTGGGGCCGGCAGGCCTGTTCGAGGGCGTGTGCGAGGTGCTCGCCGACCCGCAAGGTCGTCACATCAAACTCCGTCCATGCACGGGAGGTATGCCCCGGCGACGATGCCGACGGGCAGGAGATAGAGCGGGGAGAGTGGCGCGGAGGCCGATGGTGGGGAACGCGTACGCGCCCCCGCGACACAGCAAAGGGCATCCGGGGCGATACCGCATCTCGTGAGGGTCGAAGGTGACGGACGACACTCCAAGTTCCCTCCAACACCATCCGGGGTTGTTTCGGTAGTCGGCCGATCGGGTGGATTGGCGGGAAGCGTGGCAGGGCAATAGCGGCGTGCGCCCCGCCGGCTGAGGCGGGACGCTTCGAGACGTGCCTGAAGGAGCAACATGCTGGTCTGGCCGGGCGAGCGCTACCCGCTGGGAGCGACCTACGACGGGATGGGCACCAACTTCGCGATCTTCTCGGAGGTGGCCGAGTCGGTCGAGCTGTGTCTGTTCGACGAGTGGGACACCGGGGCGGAGCGGCGGGTCACCCTCCGCGAGGTCGACGCCTACGTCTGGCACGCGTACATCCCCGGGATCGAGCCGGGGCAGCGGTACGGGTACCGGGTGCACGGACGGTACGACCCGGCCGCCGGGGTCCGGTGCAATCCGCACAAGCTGCTGCTCGACCCGTACGCCAAGGCGGTCGACGGCGAGGTCACCTGGGATCCGGCGGTCTACGACTACGAGCTGGGTGACCCGGACACCATGTCCACCACCGACTCGGCGCCGTTCGTGCCGAAGTCGGTGGTGGTGAACCCGTACTTCGACTGGGGCAACGACAGGGCCCCCCGGATCCCGTACCACCGGTCGGTGATCTACGAGGCCCATGTCAAGGGGCTGACCATGCGCCACCCGGACGTCCCGGAGGAGCTGCGCGGCACCTACGCCGGTCTCGCCACCCCCGCGATGATCGAGTACTTCCAGAAGATGGGCATCACCGCCGTCGAGCTGATGCCGGTGCACGAGTTCGTGCACGACCACCGCCTCCACGACCTGGGGCTGCGCAACTACTGGGGTTACAACACCATCGGCTTCTTCGCCCCGCACCACGGCTACTCGGCGATGGGTCGCCTGGGACAGCAGGTGCAGGAGTTCCGGGGGATGGTCAAGGCCCTGCACGCCGCGGGCATCGAGGTGATCCTCGACGTGGTCTACAACCACACCGCCGAGGGCAACCACCTGGGTCCGACGCTGAGCTTCAAGGGCATCGACACCGCCAGCTACTACCGGCTCTCGGAGGAGGACCGGCGGTACTTCGTCGACTACACCGGCACCGGCAACAGCCTCAACGTCCGCAGCCCGCACTCCCTCCAGCTGATCATGGACTCCCTGCGGTACTGGGTCACCGAGATGCACGTCGACGGTTTCCGGTTCGACCTGGCCGCCACCCTGGCCCGGGAGTTCTACGAGGTCGACCGCCTCTCCACCTTCTTCGAGGTGGTCCAGCAGGACCCGGTGGTGAGCCGGGTCAAGCTGATCGCCGAGCCGTGGGACGTCGGCCCCGGCGGATACCAGGTCGGCAACTTCCCGCCGGTGTGGACCGAGTGGAACGGCAAGTACCGCGACACGGTCCGCGACTTCTGGCGCGGCGAACCGGGGACCCTGCCCGAGTTCGCCTCCCGGATCTCCGGCTCGGCCGACCTGTACCAGGACGACGGGCGCAAGCCCTTCCACAGCATCAACTTCGTCACCTGCCACGACGGGTTCACCCTCAACGACCTGGTGTCGTACAACGACAAGCACAACGAGGCCAACGGGGAGGACAACCGGGACGGGGAGAGCCACAACCGGTCCTGGAACTGCGGGGTGGAGGGGCCGACCGACGACCCCGGGGTGCTCGCCCTGCGGGCCCGCCAGCGACGCAACTTCCTGGCCACCCTGATCCTCTCGCAGGGCGTGCCGATGATCGGACACGGCGACGAACTGGGCCGTACCCAGCACGGCAACAACAACGCCTACTGCCAGGACAGCGAGCTGGCCTGGGTGGACTGGGACGGCGTCGACGCCGACCTGCTGGCCTTCGTCCAGCGGCTCACCGCCTTCCGGGCCGCCCACCCGGTGTTCCGTCGGCGGCGGTTCTTCAGCGGGCAGACCGTCAACCCCCGGGGCGCCGGGGAACCCCTACCCGACCTGGCCTGGTACACCCCCGACGGCCGGGAGATGACAGGGGAGGACTGGGGCAACGACTTCGGCCGCTCGGTGATGCTGTTCGTCAACGGCGACGGCATCCCCGAGCGCGGCCAGTACGGCCAGCGCCACACCGACACCTCGGTGATCCTCTGCTTCAACGCCCACGACGCCCCGCTGGACTTCACCCTCCCCGGGGCGGAGTTCGGCCAGCGGTGGGAACCGGTCATCGACACCTCCGACCCGGATCCGGAGAAGACGACGGCGATCGAGGCGGGCGGTGTCCTCACCGTGGCGGACCGCTGCCTGGTGGTCCTGGAGAGGACGGCCCGGTGAGCGTCGCCGACCGGCCGAGGGTCGGCACCACCTACCGGGTGCAGATCCGTCCCGACTTCGACCTGGACGCCACCGCCGACCTCGTCGACTACCTCGCCGACCTGGGTGTCACCCACCTCTACAGCGCACCCCTGCTGACCGCCGCCCCCGGGTCCGAGCACGGCTACGACGTGGTCGACCACCGGTCCGCAGACCCCCGACTGGGCGGTGAACCGGCCCGACTGCGGTTGGTCCGGGCGTTGCGGGCCGCCGGGCTCGGCCTGGTGGTGGACATCGTGCCCAACCACGCGGGGGTCGCCCAGCCGGCCGCCAACCCGCCGTGGTGGGACGTGCTGCTCCGGGGCCGCGACTCGGCGTACGCCGGATGGTTCGACATCGACTGGGAGCGGGGCGCGGGTCGGCTGCGCCTGCCGGTGCTCGCCGACGACCCGGACGCCCTCGACGACCTCACCGTCGTCGACGGCGAGCTGCGCTACCACGAGCACCGGTTCCCGATCGCCGACGGCACCGGGGAGGGCACCCCCCGCCAGGTGCACGACCGGCAACACTACGAGCTGATCTCCTGGCGGCGCGGGGACGCCGAGGTGACCCACAGACGGTTCTTCGCGGTCACGGACCTGGCCGGACTGCGGGTCGAGGACCCGGCCGTCTTCGACGCCACCCACGCCGAGGTGCTGCGCTGGGTGGCCGCCGGTGAGGTCGACGGGATCCGGGTCGACCACCCCGACGGGCTGCGCGACCCGGCCGGCTACCTGGCCCGGCTGCGGGCCGCCGCGCCCGACGCCTGGCTCGTGGTGGAGAAGATCCTGGAGTACGGCGAGGAACTGCCGGACTGGCCGGTCGACGGCACCACCGGGTACGACGCCCTTCCCGAGGTCTGCGGCATCTTCGTCGACACCGGCGCGGAGGGGCACTTCACCGCCCTGGACGCCCGACTCACCGGTGAGCACACGTCCTGGCAGAGCCTGACCCACCGGACCAAGTGGGAGGCGGCCACCCGGCTGCTCGCCGCCGAGCTGACCCGTCTCGCCGCCCTGGTGCCGGAGGTGGACGCCGAGGCGGCCCGGGCCGCCCTGGCGGAGCTGGCGGCCTGCTTCCCGGTCTACCGGGGCTACCCGCCCGAGGGCGCCCGGCACCTGGCCTCGGCCCGGTCCGAGGCCGGACGCCGCCGCCCCGAGCTGGCCGGTGCGCTGGACGCCGTCACCCGCCGACTCCGGGACCCCGACGACGAGCTGGCGATGCGCTTCCCCCAGCTCACCGGGGCGGTGATGGCAAAGGGTGTCGAGGACACCGCCTACTACCGGTGGAGCCGGTTCGTCGCGCTCAACGAGGTGGGCGGCAGTCCGGCCCACTTCGGGACGACACCGGGGCACTTCCACCGGTTCGCCGCCGCCCGGCAGGCCCGGTGGCCGGCCGCGATGACCACCCTGTCCACCCACGACACCAAACGCGGTGAGGACGTCCGGGCCCGACTGGCGGTCCTCGCCGAGCTGCCCGGACGCTGGGCCGACCAGGTGGGGGCGTGGACGGACCGGGCGCCGCTGCCCGACCCGGCCTTCGCCCACCTGCTCTGGCAGACCGCTGTGGGCGCCTGGCCGATCGAGCGGGACCGGCTGCACGCCTACGCGGAGAAGGCCGCCCGGGAGGCGTCGGTGGCCACGAGCTGGGCCGAACCCGACACCGGTTTCGAGGAGGCGATGCACGCCCTCGTCGACCTGATGTACGACGATCCGGCGTTGCACGCCGAGGTGACGGCGTTCGCCGCCGAGATCACCCCGGCCGGCTGGTCCAACGCGTTGGGGCAGAAGCTGGTGCAGCTGGCGATGCCCGGTGTACCGGACACCTACCAGGGCACCGAGCTGTGGGAGAACTCGCTCGTCGACCCGGACAACCGTCGGCCCGTCGACTTCGCCGTACGCCGGGAACTGCTGGCCCGGCTGGACGCGGGCTGGGTGCCGGCGGTCGACGCCGACGGGGCGGCCAAGCTGCTGGTGGTCTCCCGGACGTTGCGGCTGCGCCGGGACCACCCGGAGCTGTTCACCGACCACCGGCCGGTGCCGGTCAGGGGGTCGGCAGCCGCCCACGCGGTGGCCTTCGACACCGGGGGCGCTGTCGCGGTGGCCACCCGGCTGCCGTTGGGCCTGGCCCGCGCGGGCGGGTGGGGGGACACGTTCCTGACATGTCCCGTTCACAAGATGACGGACCTGTTCACCGGACGGGTCTACAGTGACCCGCAGGTACGGCTGTCCGACCTTCTCGCCACCTTTCCCGTCGCACTGCTGGTTCCCGGCAGGTCCGAGGAGGCCACGGCATGACCGAGTTCAGCGTCTGGGCACCGCAGACCGACCGGGTCCGACTACGGCTGCCCGACACCGGTGACCGGGAGATGACCCGGGACCCGGACGGCTGGTGGCGTGCGGAGGTCCCCGAGGCCGGTCCGGGCACCGACTACGCCTTCCTCCTCGGCGACTCCGACCGGGCCCTGCCCGACCCCCGGTCCCGGTGGCAGCCCACCGGTGTGCACGGACCCAGCCGGGTCTACGACCACACCGCCTACGAGTGGTCCGACCAGGAATGGACCGGTCGGCAGCTGCCCGGCAGCATCCTCTACGAGCTGCACGTGGGGACCTTCACCCCGGAGGGGACCTTCGACGCGGCGGTCACCCGCCTCGACCACCTCGTCGACCTGGGGGTCGACCTGATCGAACTGTTGCCCGTCAACGCCTTCAACGGCGAGTACAACTGGGGGTACGACGGCGTCTGCTGGTACGCCCCGCACGAGGCTTACGGCGGCCCGGACGGGTTGAAGCGGCTGGTGGACGCCGCCCACGCCCGGGGGATCGGGGTGATCCTCGACGTCGTCTACAACCACTTCGGGCCGTCCGGGGCGTACGCGCCGATGTTCGGGCCGTACCTCACCGAGCGGAGCAACACCTGGGGCCGGACCGTCAACCTCGACGGCCCGCACTCCGACGAGGTCCGCCGGTACATCGTCGACTCGGTCCTGACCTGGCTGCGCGACTACCACGTCGACGGGCTGCGGCTGGACGCCGTGCACGCCATGCCGGACACCCGGGCGGTGCCCCTGATGGAGGAGCTGGCCGTCGAGGTGGAGTCCCTCGCCACCCACCTGGGTCGCCCCCTGTCGCTGATCGCCGAGTCCGACCTCAACGACCCCCGGCTGATCACGCCCCGGGAGGCCGGGGGGTTCGGGCTGCACGCCCAGTGGAACGACGACGCCCACCACGCCCTGCACACCCTGCTCACCGGGGAGCGGCAGGGCTACTACGCCGACTTCGGTTCCCTGGACACCCTCGCCGACGTGCTCACCGGCGGGTTCCACCACGCCGGTGGCCGGTCCGGTTTCCGTCACCGCAACCACGGCCGTCCGATCGACAGGCATCGGACGCCGGGGCACCGGCTGGTGGCGTACCTGCAGAACCACGACCAGATCGGCAACCGGGCCACCGGCGACCGGATCTCGGCCACCCTCAGCCCGGCGATGCTGAGGGTGGGCGCCACCCTGCTGTTCACCGCGCCGTTCACCCCGATGCTGTTCATGGGGGAGGAGTGGGCGGCGACCACCCCGTGGCAGTTCTTCACCAGCCACCCGGAGCCGGAGCTGGCCACCGCCGTGGCCACCGGGCGACGCCGGGAGTTCGCCGAGCACGGCTGGCCGGAGGGGGACGTGCCGGACCCGCAGGACCGGGAGACCTTCCTGCGGTCCCGGTTGGACTGGGCGGAGCTGGACAAGCCCGAACACCGGGAGATGTACGACTTCCACCGGCGGCTGATCGCGTTGCGCAAGTCCCGGTCCGACCTGTCGGACCCGTGGCTGCACGCTGTCGACGTCCAGCAGGGGGACAGGTTCCTGCTGGTACGGCGGGGGCGGTGCCGGGTGGTGGCGAACCTCGCCGACGAGCCGCAGCGGGTCAACCTGCCCGACGTCGTACGCCGGGTCCTGCTCGCCACCGGCCCCGGGGTGAGTGTGATGCGCGACGGCCTGCAACTCCCCGCCGAGACGGCCGCCGTCGTCGCGGTCTGACCCGTCGACGCACCGCCCGCGACGGCGGGTGGACGCGTCGGCACGGGGGACCGGCGCCCGAGAAGAATCCGTTCGACACGAGGAGCCCGATGCACGACGTTCGTGACATGAGGCAGGACGAGATCTGGAACGCCGACACCGCCCGCGACTACGACACCCCCGGAACGGGCATGTTCGCCCCCGAGGTCCTCGGTCCGACCGTCGACCGCCTCGCCGCGCTCGCCGACGGCGGGGCGGCGCTGGAGTTCGCGATCGGCACCGGTCGGGTGGCACTGCCACTGGCCGAGGCCGGGGTGCCGGTGACCGGGATCGAACTCTCCGAGCCGATGATCGCGCGACTGCGCGAGAAGGCCGACGAGTCGAGGATCCCGGTGGTGGTCGGGGACATGGCGACCGCCACCGCCCCGGGCGAGTTCTCCCTTGTCTACCTGGTCTACAACACGATCTCCAACCTGTTGACCCAGGCCGAGCAGGTGGCCTGCTTCCGCAACGCGGCCCGGCACCTCGCCCCCGGCGGCCGGTTCGTGATCGAGCTGTGGGTGCCCGAGCTGCGGAAACTCCCACCCGGCCAGCAGGCCACGGTCTGGTCGAGCGAGACCGGCTACATCGGACTGGACACCTACGACCCGCTACGGCAGATCGTCGTGTCGCACCACTTCCGATTCGACGACAGCCGACAGGCGTCGCTGTTCCGCAGCCCCCACCGCTACATCTGGCCCACCGAGCTGGACCTGATGGGACAGCTGGCCGGATTCGAGCTGGAGAGTCGGCACGCCGACTGGACCGGCGGCGAGTTCACCGCCGAATGCCGCAGCCACGTCTCGGTCTACCGCCTCGCACCCACGGAGTAGACCTGACGCCTGTCTGGGAGGTCGTCCCTTCCCGACCGACACGGAGAAGCGCCCCCGGCTGCGAGACCGGGGGCGCTTCTCGTCAGTCAGCGACGCGCCGCCGCCATGCCGACGAACGCCCGCCAGGCGGCCGGGTCGAAGGTCAGGGTTCCACCGGCGCGGTCCTTGGTGTCGCGGACGAGCACGACGTCCGCGAGGTTGTCGGCGATCTCGATGCAATCGCCGCCGTTGTTGCCGCTCTTGCTGCTCTTACACCACTGCGCGCCGGTCATGTCCATGAGTCTGCCGCTTCCGTGATCAGGGCCAGGGACTGCGCTCGGGTCAGCGCGTCTCCGCTGATCCGCGCGCGCCTGCGATCGAGGGCAGCAACTTCCTTCGGCTGGTCGATGATGGAACAACGGACGGCTGTCACGGCCGCATGCGAACGCCAGCTGAGCGAACCAACCAACCGGGACAGGGCGATACCAAGCCGGCTACCAGGGATCAACAGCGACATGAACTCGATGGTTCACGGTTTCAGAGGAAATGGATTCCCATTGCCCTGCCCTGAGAGGTTGCAACATCTCGTCGAAGCCTACTGAAAACATCAGTCCCACGAAGACAGGTCGGCAACGGACTGGGAGCCTCTCCACGCCGCACTCACCGAACGGTTCAAACGTCCCCCACCCGGACACCAACCCGTTTGAGTCCGGGCAGCATCGGTCGGCCGCCGCCTGAGGTCCCCTTGCCTGGCTGGCTGGATCTGCTGGCGGGGGTGGCCCCGGGGAGGGCTGGGGAGGCCGGAAGGGCCGGGGTGGCTACCACCCGGGGGCCAACCCCACCCACATCCCCCGACACGGGAGAACTCCTTGATCCTTTGCGGTTGACCTACACGACACGCCGGGGGAGATGTAGGTGAACCGCAAACGATCAAGGAACCGATGGTGTGGCGGCAGGTCGCCCGCGACTACCCACCGGCGTGGGTGAGTGGCCTGCCGTCCGGTCCCCCGCCGTCGCGACGCCCCGGGGGCGGGCCACGGTGCGGGTCAGATCATTCCGTAGCCGAGTTCTTCGGCGGCGATCGCCCAGAGGGTGTTCTCGTCCGCGACCGCCGGTGGGTCGATCTCCCGGAACCGGTCGGTGAGCTGCTCGCCGAGCGCCTCCAACTCCTCGTCGGCCTCCTCGTCGATCGCCCCGGCGGTCACCTGCGCGGCGCGGTACGCCTCGGCGCAGGCGACGAACGCGGCCAGGCTGGAGTTGACCAGCTCGGCTCCCTCGTCGTCGACCAGGTGCACGGACCCGGTCTCGGCGTCGACGACCAGCTGGGACAGACCCTCGTCGACGGCCAGGACGGTGCCGGTCTCCTCGACCCGGGGTGCGGACAACCAGGTGCCCGGGTAGGGGAGGGTGTCACCGGTCTCGCGGAGCAGGGTCAGCGCGGAGTCGATCGCTGCGGTGTCGGTCGCCACGCGAGGCACTCTAGTCCGGTGTCCACACCGGTCCGTCACCCGGGAGGCGGCCGGGCCGGGCGGGTCTCAGGGGATCGGCCACTCGTGCACCGGTCGGTTGGTGTGCATCAGGTCGACGTAGTGGCGGACCACCTCGCGCAGGGCCGCCGGGCGGTCCAGGTGGTCGGCGGACTCCAACCGGTGCAGGGTCTCCACCTGCCAGGTGGCCCCGTTGCGACCGGTCAGGCAGCGCTGCTCGACGACGCCGAGCAACCTGTCGCGTTCGGCCGGGTCGAGGCCCCACCGGTCCAGCCCGTGGTGGGCCATCGGCAGCAGGCGGCGCAGCGTCAGCTCGGTCACCGGGAGGTAGCCCAGTCCGGGCCAGAAGACCGGGGCGTCGATGCCGTACCTGGCGCAGGACAGGAAGTTCTCCTCGGCGGCGCTGAACGACATCTGCGACCACAGCGGACGGTCCGACTCGGCCAGGGCGCGGACCAGACCGAAGTAGAACGCGCCGTTGGCGACGGTGTCCAGGACGGTGGGGCCGGCGGGCAGGACCCGGTTCTCCACCCGCAGGTGCGGGCGGCCGCGCCACACGTCGTAGACCGGGCGGTTCCACCGGTAGACGGTCCCGTTGTGCAGCCGTAGCTCGGCCAGGTTCGGCACGTCCCCACCGGCGAGGGTCGCCACCGGGTCCTGCGGGTCGCAGACCGGCAGGAGGGCCGGGAAGTAGCGGACGTTCTCGTCGAACAGGTCGAAGACGCTGGAGATCCAGCGTTCCCCGAACCACACGCGGGGGCGTACCCCCTGGGCTTTGATCTCCTCGGCCCGGGTGTCGGTGGCCTGCTGGAACAGGGGTATCCGGGTCTCCCGCCACAGTTCCCTGCCGAACAGCAGCGGGGAGTTCGCCCCGAGCGCCACCTGGATACCGGCGACGACCTGCGCGGCGTTCCAGTAGTCGGCGAACTGGGCGGGGCTGACCTGGAGGTGGAACTGGGTGCTGGTGCAGGCCGCCTCGGGGGTGATGGTGTCGGCGGTGACCGCGAGGCGCTCGACCCCGGCGATCGAGATGGGCAGGTCCTCGCCCCGCGCGGCGAAGATCTGCTCGTTGAGTTGCCGGTAGCGGGGGTTGGCCGACAGGGTCCCGGCGGTCAGGTGCTCCGGGCGGAGGGTGGGCAGGATCCCGATCATCACCAGGTGGGTGTCGAGGCCCCGGGCCTTCACGTCGGCGGAGTTGAGGCTGGCCCGGACGTCGGCCTCGACGTCGGCGGTGGCGGTCCCGACGAGCCGCCGGGGCGGAACGTTGATCTCCACGTTGAACTGGCCGAGTTCGGTCTGGAAGCTCGGGTCCGCGATGGCGGCGAGCACCTCGGCGTTGCGCATCGCCGGCAGGGAGCCGGTGTCGACCAGGTTCAGCTCGATCTCCAGCCCGGTCATCGGACGGTCGGTGTCGAACCGGGACTCCCGGAGCATCTCACCGAGGACGTCGAGACACCGCCGCACCTTGTCCCGGTAGCGGGCCCGGTCCGCGCGACTGAACGTCTGGACCCCGACATCCTCGCCCATCGTCACCATCCTGTCGCCGATGGTTCACCCGTGTCGCCGGGGTGGCGGTCGGGGTGGACCGAACGTCTGCTCTCCCTTACCCACGGTGCGGTGATTCTGCTCCTCTCACGGCGGGCCGGTGCGTCGGTCGCCCCGTCGACCTGTCTAGCATTGCCTCCGCAGGAGGTGGGCGTGTGACGAAGCGCGAGATGGTGACCCGGTTGTTCGTGGTGGCGGCGATCGCCGAGGCGGGTTCCTGGCTGGGACTGCTGATCGGGATGGCGGTCAAGTACGGCCCGCCCGGCAACGAACTCGGGGTGCAGATCTTCGGGCCGATCCACGGGGCGCTCTTCGTGGCGTACGGGATCATGGTCCTGGCGGTGGCGCGGCTGCACCGGTGGAGCCTGGTGGCCACCGGGGTCGCCCTGGTCTGCGCGATTCCGCCGTTCGCCACCATCGTCTTCGAGCGGTGGGCTGCCCGTCGGGGGATGCTCGACGCCTCCGCCGCCGACGCCGCCGACCGGGCTCCCGCCCCGGTCGGCTGAGCACGGGTCACCCCTGTCACCGGCTCAGAAGAGCACGATCAGGGCGGCGATCGCCAGGATCAGCAGGAGGCCCAGGATCGCCTGGAGCAGCAGGGGCGGGCCGAGGTGGGACCAGAGGGTGGCGTGCCGTGGCCGCAGCAGCTGCCCGGTGGTCAGGTTGACGATCTGCTCGACCCGGGGCGGCAGGTCCGGATCCTGCGGTCGGAGGGTGATCTGCACCCAGTCCGCCGGGTGCAGTGCGCTCTGGGCCAGGTGTCCGTGCAGCTCCACCTCGAAGAGGCGGTCGTCCCGGTCGCGGAGGCGTAGCGGGGTGACCAGGTATTCCGGACCCTTGCGCAGTTCTTTCCAGCTGCGCCGGCTGCCCCCTCCGGTGGCGCTGGAGAGCATCGACCGGATGGCCAGGACCAGCAGACCCATCACACCGGCGGCGGTCACCACGGCGACCAGGACGGGCTGACCGATCTTGAGTTCCCGGGTGTAACCGTCCATCAGGCGGACCACCCGACCGGTGAAGATCCGCCCCGTCGGGCGGGGGACCCGCCGGTAACCGAGGTCGCTGTCCATGTGCACCACCGAGAGTCGTTCGCCACCCAGAGTCCGGTTCCCGGTACCGATCGTATCGGTGTTCGTGCGTGAACGACAGGACCGAACGCGAGTCGTCTTCGCGGCGTCGGGGGTGACTTCCCCATCGGTACGGGTAAGCGCAGGGCCCGAGCTGGAAAGGGGTCGAGCATGGAGCTGTCCTTCCTGCGCCCGCTGTACGACCGTCCCGGACCGTGGTGCTCGGTCTACCTGGACGCCTCCCGGGACACCGAGGATTCCCGCCCGGCGCTGGACCTGCGCTGGCGAGCCCTGCGAGGCGAACTGATCGCCCAGGGGGCGGACGAGGCCACCGTCGACGCCGTCGACCAGGTGGTGCGGGGCCACACCCCGATGGCCGGTGACTACGGCATCGCCGTGTTCGCCACCCGGGGTCGGGTGGTGCTCTCCGAGTACCTCTCCGCGCCGCCACTGCGGGACATCGCCGCCGTCGCGGACCTCCCGCACACCATGCCCCTGGTCGCCCAGCGCGGCGAGCAGATCTCCTGGGTACGGATCCTGGCCGACCGTACCGGCGCCGACGCCGTCGCGGCCGACGCCGGGGAGATGCCCCGTCGCGCCCGGGTCCGGGGTGGGACGACGTACCCGCTGCGGCGGTCCCAGCCGGGCGGCTGGTCCCAGTCGCGGTACCAGCGCGCCGCCGACGAGGCCCGGCACCAGAACGCCGGGGACACCGCCGCCGTCGCGGCCGACCTGGCCGAACGGGTCGACGCGGAGGTCCTGGTGCTCGCCGGGGACATCCGGGCCACCGGGGCCATCGCCGCCCAGCTGCCCCGTCGGTGGCAGGACATGGTGGTCCGCACCGACGCCGGGTCCCGGGCCCCGGGGGCCGACCCGGCTGCGATGGACGACGTGACGGTGCAGGTCATCGCCGAGGCGGCGCAGGCCCGGGTCGACGCCACCCTGGACCGGTTCGGCACCCAGGAGGACGTCGGAGCGGGGCTGGACGCCGTGGTGTCCGCCCTGCAACGCAACCAGGTCGACACGATGGTGATCGTCGACGACCCGTCGGCCACCGGTCGGCTCTGGATCGGCCCGGAGCCCACCGACATCGCCACCGACCCGGGGAGTCTGACCGGCGGCGGTGAGGTGCGCCAGGTCCGTGCCGACGCCGCCCTGGTGCGGGCGTTGGCAGGTACCGACGCGACGGTGACGGTCCTCGCCCCGCAGGAGGCACCCGACCTGGCCGACGGCGTCGGCGCGGTGTTGCGCTACGTCGACGAGGGCACGCCGGGTCGGACCTAGTCTCATCGGGCCGCCGACAGGCACCGACGGGTGGGCGCACCGACCGGGTGCACCCGCCCGTCGCGTCGTGTCGAACCCCGGTCCCTGATCGGCTCGCCGTCCCGATTGATCCGACCCGTGGCCTATGCCCTGTTTGAACCGCATGGGGGTGGGAAGCCGGGGCCCGTGGTGAGCGAACGAGGCAAGGTGGAGCCGGTACGCCAGGGGCCGGCGAGGTTGTCGGGCGGTGGCCTGACCTGCGAGCGCGTCGTCTCGACGGGCAGCCTGGCCCGGCTGCTGGTGGCGGCGACGGCCCGCGCGCTGCGCAACACCGACTGCGCGGACCTGGGACAACCGGCCACCCTCGCCCGGATCTCCGCCGCACCCGAGGCGGTACGGCGTACCGCTGTGGCCCGGGCCGCCGGACGGTCGGCGCTCAAGCCCGCACACCTCGCCGAGGTCGACACCGACCAGGTGGCCCGATGGCTCACCGACCAGTACCCCCGCCGCCGCTACCCCGGCGTCCTCCTCGGCTCCCCGCACGGGGCGGCGATGCACCTGGCCGTCGCCCTCGGGGTGCCCTGGCTGCCCACCGCCTTCGAGGTGAACGTGCAGTGGCCCGGGGGAGAGGTGGACCGCCCCCACCACGCCCTGTCCCACGGCAGCGCGCTCAGCGCCCGGCTGCTCGGGGGCAACGCCGACGTCCACGTCCGGCAGGTGCACTGCCCGGCCAGCCGGGGGACCGCCGCCGGGCAGACGGTGTCGCTGACGGTCCGGTGGCGGCACCTGCCCGGGGCGTACCGCAGGTTCCTCACCGACCACCTCGAACCGAAGGCGGCGGTGGTGCTGCTCGCCGACGGCCGGACCTGGCCGGTCGTGGACGTCGGCCCGGAGCACACCTTCCAGATCGGCTGCCCGCCCAGCGGGCTGGACCCCGTCGACTTCCACCCCGACAGTCACGCCCTGCGGCAGGTGCTGCGCGCCGCCGGAGGCGACGACTGCCGCTGGGACCCGCCCGAGGTGACCTGCGCGCAGGCGACCGCCGAACACGGCGTGGAGTCCGGTTTCGAGGGCAGCGCCCGGCAGTGGGCCGCCCGTCGGGACCATCCCCTGCACCAGGTGTTCGTCCCACGACCCGAGGCGCTCAGCGCGACGGTCGCCGACCTCTACCGACGGTGGCTGCGGGAGGCGGGCAAGAGCGGCAACCGGCTGGTCGTGGAGTGCGGACGGCTCGTCGACCCGTGGCAGGTCCTGCGCGCCGGACTGGTGCCGTACTGGTGCGAGAACGCCACCCGCCGGTCGGTCACCGGCGTGGAGTGGTGGCTGGCCGGCAGCGAACCGTTCAGCTCGGTCGACGTGCTCCCCGAACCGCCGGGCGTCCGCTCCCCGGCGCTGGCCGGGCTGCCCCAGTGGTTGGCCGTCGCCGGGTTCGGCCGACGCCGCCGGGCCATGGACCGCACCTGCGTACGCGGCTACCCGGTGACGGCGGTGCCCACCCGCCGGGCCACCGAGGTGCTGCGGGCCCAGCCGTACGACCTGCCGACCCCGCCGCCCCTGACCGTCGACGTGGCGCTGGCCGCCCTGCGCGACGACGGGGCCCGACAGGGCCTGACCGTCTGCTGAAACCGACGTCGCCGGACCCGGACGAGGGGTCCGGCGGACCGTCCGGACCCAACCTGTCGAATCATCCTCGCGATCTCACGTCTCGTGATTGAGTACCTACGGAGCGGGAACACCGCAGGCCGCGACGGCCCGGAGGTGCCCACGGGGGTGCCGGGCGTCGTCCCGGCCGGTGCCGTCAGCGGCACCGTGTTCCGGCTACGGATTCCAGCCACGTGACCCACTCTCCGGCCCGGTGCGTGGCTTCACCATGCGCGACAGCGGTTCCCATCCGGGCGGGGACCTTCCTGAGGGAGGCGCGGATGTTCGGACAGACCGGCACGACCACACCACCGCCGACCACCGATCGCGGCCTGGAGGATCTGGACGCCGCCGCCATGGCGTACGCGGCCCGGATCGAAGGTGTGCCACCGGAGCGGCGGCAGGAGGCCCGCGACGATCTGGTCCGCTTCGCGTTGCCCTTCGCCGGTCGGCTGGCCCGACGGTACCGGGGGCGCGGCGAACCCCTGGAGGACCTGGAACAGGTGGCCCGGTTGGGGCTGGTCAACGCCGTCGACAGGTACGACCCGGAACGGGGGTCGTTCACCGCGTACGCGGCCATCACCATCGTCGGTGAGATCAAGCGGCACTTCCGGGACCGGACCTGGGGGGTGCACGTGCCCCGCCGACTGCGGGACCTGATCCTCGAGGTCGGTCAGGCCACCGCCGCGCTGACCAGTGAACTGTCCCGGGCACCCAGCGTGGCCGAGCTGTCGGAGCGGCTGGAGACCCCCGAGGAGGAGATCCTCGCCGCCCTGGAGTCCGCCGCCGGATACAGTCCGGCCTCGCTCAACGCCCCCGTCGGCGGGGAGAGCTCGGCCGAGTTCGGTGACCTGGTCGGGGAGTCGGACAACGCCCTGGAGTCGGTCGACGACCGGGTCACCGTCAGCGGCCTGCTGCACCGGCTGCCCTGGCGGGAGCGACGGATCCTGGCGATGCGGTTCTACGGCAACCAGACCCAGGCCGAGATCGCCGCCCGGTTCGGCATCTCGCAGATGCACGTGTCCCGGCTGCTGTCGCGGGCGCTGACCTGGTTGCGTCAGGCGATGCTCGCCGACACCCCGCCGCCGTGGCAGACCGGTGCCGCCGAGACCGAGCCGGCCCGCCCGGCGACGGTGAAGTCACCGGTCCCCGAGCGGTAGGAGGTCGGTTGCCTCCGCCTTCAGGGCTCGCCCGGCGGCGGAGGCGGGTTGTCGTTCCCGGTGCGACCCCCGGGCAGGCCCGCACGCGGGTCGGCCCGGGGGTCGCGTCAGTCAGTGTTCGGTGCCGTCGCCCCGGCTGTGCGGGTGCCGCCAGCGCTCGTCGGGCTGCGGGTCCCGTTCGGCACCGAGCGCCCCCGTCTCCGGCTCGTCGGTCTGCTCGAAGCTGGGGCGGCGCACCTCCTCCGGCTCGGGCACCTCCACCGGTCGGGCACCGGACTGCGGGGCGGGCTGGTACGCCTCGGCCTCCCGGGCGCCGTGCGCCCCCTCGGCGGCCGGGGACTCGGCCGGGTGGTGTTCGCGGCGGAACTCCTCGCTGAGCCGCTGGGGCGGGCGGGTGGTCCGTTGTGGCAGGTCCCGGCCGAGGTCGGCGACGAGTGGGCCGTACTTGGCGTCGAAGGCGGGCCGCTCGGAGCGGATCCGGGGCATCCGGTCGAAGTTGCGCAGCGGGGGCGGGCACGTGGTGGCCCACTCCAGCGAGTTGCCGAACCCCCACGGGTCGTCGACGGTGACCAGCGCCCCGTACCGCCAGGACCGCCACACGTTGTACATGAAGAACAGGGTGGAGAGGCCGAGGACGAACGACCCGACCGTGGAGATCACGTTCAGGGTGGTGAAGCCGTCGGTGTCCAGGTAGTCGGCGTACCGGCGGGGCATCCCCTCGGCACCGAGCCAGTGTTGGACCAGGAAGGTGGCGTGGAACCCGACGAACATGGTCCAGAAGTGGACCTTGCCGAGACGTTCGTCGAGCAGCCGCCCGGTCATCTTCGGGAACCAGAAGTAGATCCCGCCGAACGCGGCGAAGACGATGGTGCCGAACAGGACGTAGTGGAAGTGCGCCACCACGAAGTACGAGTCGGTGACGTGGAAGTCCGCCGGCGGGCTGGCCAGCAGCACCCCGGTCAACCCGCCGAGCAGGAAGGTGACCAGGAACCCGATGGCGAACAGCATCGGCGTCTCGAAGGTGATCTGCCCCTTCCACATGGTGCCGAGCCAGTTGAAGAACTTCACCCCCGTCGGTACGGCGATGAGGTAGCTGAGGAAGCTGAAGAACGGCAGCAGCACCTGCCCGGTGCCGAACATGTGGTGCGCCCAGACGCTCATCGACAGCACGGTGATGGCGATGGTGGCCAACACCAGGCCGGTGTAGCCGAAGATCGGCTTACGGGCGAAGACCGGGATGATCTCGGTGACGATGCCGAAGAACGGCAGGGCGACGATGTAGACCTCGGGGTGGCCGAAGAACCAGAACAGGTGCTGCCAGAGCATCGGACCACCGGTGTCCGGGCTGAAGACCGCGGCACCGAGGATCCGGTCGGCGGCCAACGCCAGCAGCGCGGCGGCCAGCAGCGGGAAGACCAGGATCACCAGGACGCTGGTGAGCAGCAGGTTCCAGGTGAAGATCGGCATCCGGAACATGGTCATGCCGGGGGCCCGCAGGGTCAGGGTGGTGGTGATCAGGTTGACGGCACCGAGGATGGTGCCCAGCCCGGAGACGACCAGGCCGACGATCCACAGGTTGCCGCCGACGCCGGGACTGTGCTCGGCGAGGCTCAGCGGGGTGTACGCGAACCACCCGAAGTCGGCGGCCCCGCCGGGGGTGACGAACCCGGCGGTGGCGATGGTCCCCCCGAACAGGTAGAGCCAGTACGCGAGCGCGTTGAGGCGGGGGAACGCCACGTCCGGGGCGCCGATCTGCAACGGGACCAGATAGTTGCCGAAGGCGAAGACCAGCGGGGTGGCGAAGAGCAGCAGCATGATCGTGCCGTGCATGGTGAAGGCCTGGTTGTACTGCTCGGGGGAGAGTAGCTGCAACCCGGGCTGGCCCAACTCCGCCCGGACCAGCAGGGCCAGGATGCCGCCGATCAGGAAGAACACGAACGAGGTGCCCAGGTAGAGCAGGCCGATCTGCTTGGCGTCGGTGGTGGCCAGGAGTTTGACCAGGTGGCTGCCGGGCAGGGGCCGGTGGACCGGGCCGGGGAAGCCACCGAAGCGGGCCGGCGCCAGGATCGCGGGCCCCCGGTCGTGCCCGATTTCCTTCGTTGCCCGCTTGGGCATCGCACTCACCCCGTCGGTCAGACATATGGGACGGGCGTGGCTACCCGCCCCTCCGACCATGAAACCAGGAGAGAGGTGGAAATTCGGGTATATCCTCAGGTGGCGGGCAGTATCGCCCAGACGACCTTGCCGTCCCGGGCCGGGGCGCTGCCCCACCGCTGGGTCAGCTCGCGCACCAGCAACAGGCCCCGACCCCCCTCGGCCCGCAGGTCCAACCCGCCGGGACGGGCCGTACGACGGGAGCCGTCAGCGACGGCGACGTGCAGGTACGGCCGGCGCAGGGTCAGGGTGACCTGCATCGGGGTGCCGGCGTGCCGGACCACGTTGCCGACCAGCTCACTGAGGACCAGGGAGGCCGGACCTGCCGACTCCGGCAGGTTCCACCGGGCGCAGGCGTCGCTCACCAGTTCCCGGGCCCGTCGGCAGGCGCTGGTCACCGGCTCCAACCGCACCCGGAGCCGGGGGACGGCGGTGGTGTCGGCGATCCGGGCGACCTCCGCCCCGTCCGGACGTACCGGGACCACCTGACAGGCGGTGGAGGCGGCCAGCCAGTCCGCCGTCGACGGCGGCGGGGAGCAGAGCACCGTGGGCACCACCGGCCAGTCGGCCGCCTGGCGGCAGATCGCCGTGAACACCGACAACGCCGACCGGTCGGTGACCCGGGTCTCGGCGAGGTCGACGACGAGGGCGTCGGGCTGCGCGGCGACGCAACGCTGCAGCACCGCGTGCACCGACCACATGGTCACCATGTCGAGATCGCCGCACAACCGGACGACGGTGACCGGTGACTGGTCGTCGACCGTGGCGCTGATCCGGCTCGGCATCGGCCCGCCCCTCCATCTCGTGTGGCCTGCGATCTACCCCTGCCTCCGGGGTGCGAAACCGCACCCGGGCGCGACGGCGGACACGCCGCCCGTGGACCGGGTCGGCGGGGGAACGGCCTCGGCCCGCCCTCAGCCCTGGCGTCCGCTCCGGGCCCGGTGCCGTGGGGCGGCCCCCCGCACCAGCAGACCGAGCAGCACCATCCCGACCCCCAGCCCCAGGTGCAGCCAGTTGTCGGCGGTGTTGACCGGGATGAAGTTCGCCGTGCTGCCGTGGTCGACGACCAGCCCGAACACCCACAGGACCAGGTAGATCGCGCCCCCGCCGACCAGGAAGGTCCGCGCTCCCGACGTGGTACGGGCCAGCAGCAGCCCGGCCACCCCGAAGAGCAGGTGGACGAGGTTGTGCAGCACCGAGACCTGGAAGACGCCGAGGAGCCGGGCGTCGGACTCGTGCCCGGCGAACCGGAGCGCACCGACGTCGGTGGTCACCCCGGGCACGAAGCCGAGCAGCCCGACCAGCAGGAAGACCACCCCGACCGCCTGGGCGACCCGCCGCAGCGGCGGCTGACCCCGGCCCGGCTCCCGCGCCGTCGACCCCGTCATCGTGCCCTCCTCGGCCCCGCCCGGTGCGTCGTCGCCGGGGCGCGTTCCCCTCGACCGCGTCGAGAAACCCTTCCACCCGTCCCGGGTCTGCGGTGTCGCCCGTTCGGGAGACGTTGCGTCGGCGGGCGGGGCGTGACTTTGCGCGTCCGTCGCGTACCGTTGCGGCTCATGGGTGTGTCGCGCCGAACCCACCACCCGGCGCGCGGTCTCGGGAGGCTCGGCGGTCCATGGGTGTGTCGCAACGGTTGAAGGCCAAGTTCCAGCGGTTCCTCCAGCGCCCGGGGACGACGGTCGACCTGGCGCCGCTGGAGAAGCTGCTGCCGGAGATCGAGTCGCGCGAGAAGAAGCTGACCAACCTCGACGACGCCGGGCTCACCGCGGCCGCCGGTCGTGCCGACGGGTACGTCGAGATCTGCGCCGTCGGTCGGGAGGCGGCCCGGCGGGCACTGGACCAGCGTCCGTACGACGTGCAGCTGCTCGGGGCGATGGCCCTGCTGTCGGGGAAGGTCGCCGAGATGGCCACCGGTGAGGGCAAGACGCTCACCGCCGCGATCGCCGCCAGCGGGCACGTCCGGCTCGGCAACGGGCCCGTCCACGTGCTCACCGTCAACGACTACCTGGCCCGCCGCGACGCCCAGTGGATGGAGCCGGTGTACGAGCTGCTCGGCCTCACCGTCGGCTGGGTCAACGAGGCGAGCACCCCGCAGGAGCGGCGCGACGCGTACGACCGGGACGTCACGTACGTGTCGGTCAGCGAGGCCGGGTTCGACTTCCTCCGCGACCAGCTCGTCACCGACATCGACGACCGGGTCCAGCCGCCGCTGCGGACCGCGATCGTGGACGAGGCCGACTCGATCCTGATCGACGAGGCCCGGGTGCCGATGGTCCTGGCCGGTGCGGTCCCCGGTGAGCAGGACCCGGTGCACGCCGCCGCCGCGCTGGTGCGCGGGCTGCGCAACCAGGTGCACTACACGGTCGCCGAGGACGGCCGCAGTGCCGCGCTGACCAGCGCCGGCCTCGCCGCCGTGGAGGCCAGGCTCGGCGACATCGACCTGTACGCCGAGGAGAACGTCGCCCAGCTCTCGGCGGTCAACGTGGCGCTGCACGCGCACGCCCTGCTGCACCGCGACGTGGACTACATCGTGCGCGACGGCTCGGTGGAGCTGATCGACGAGATGCGGGGCCGGGTGGCGCAGCGCCGCCGGTGGCCGGACGGCCTCCAGGCCGCTGTGGAGGCCAAGGAGGGGCTCGACGCGAGCGCCGAGGGGGAGGTGCTGGGCACCATCGCGGTCCAGGCCTTCGTCGGGCTGTACCCGAAGCTGTGCGGGATGACCGCGACCGCGGTGCTCGTCGGCGACCAGCTCCGGGAGTTCTTCTCCCTGGAGGTGGCGGTGATCCCGCCGAACACCCCCTGCATCCGCGAGGACGAGGCGAACCGGATCTTCGCCACCCGGGCGGAGAAGGAGGAGGCGCTCGTCGACGAGATCAGGCGTCACCATGAGCGTGGCCGTCCGGTCCTGGTCGGCACCCTCGACGTCAAGGAGTCGGAGGGGTTGGCCGCCGCCCTGGAGTCGGCCGGGGTGCCCAGCGTGGTCCTCAACGCCAAGAACGACGACGACGAGGCGGCCATCATCGCCGAGGCCGGCGCGTACGGCGCGGTGACGGTCTCCACCCAGATGGCCGGTCGGGGCGTGGACATCCGGCTCGGCGGCAGCGACCAGGCCGACCGGGACCGGGTGGCCGAGCTGGGCGGCCTGTACCTGATCGGCAGTGGGCGGCACGACAGCCGTCGGGTCGACGACCAGCTGCGGGGACGGGCCGGTCGACAGGGCGACCCGGGCGGCTCGGTCTTCTTCGTCAGCCTGGAGGACGACCTGGTCGTCCGGCACGCCGGGGACACCGTCCCGGCCTCGCCCCGGATGAACGCCGACGGTCTGGTCACCGACTCGATGGTCGACTACGCCGTGGAGCACGCCCAGCGGGTCGCCGAGGGGGTCAACCACGAGATCCACCGCAACACCTGGCGGTACAGCGTGGTGATCGAGCAGCAGCGCAAGGCCCTCGCCGAGCGGCGGGAGCGGCTGCTCACCAGCGACGTGGCGGCGCTGATGCTGCTGGACCGGATGCCCGACAAGGCCGGCGAGATGGACGAGGACCTGCTGGCCCGGGTGGCCCGCTCGATCGCCCTCTACCACCTCGACCGGCTCTGGGCCGAGCACCTTGCTGAGCTCAACGAGGTCCGGGAGGGGGTGCACCTGCGGGCCCTGGGGCGCCTCGATCCGCTCGACGAGTTCCACCGGGCGGCGGTGCCGGCCTTCAACGACCTGGTCCCCGAGATCGAGCGGCGCACCATCGACACCTTCACCGAGACCGAGTTCGACGAGGACTGGGAGCCGGACGCGGCCAAGCTGGTCCGTCCGAGCGCCACCTGGACGTACCTCGTGCACGACAACCCGTTCGGCTCGGAGCTGGACCGGCTCATCGCCTCGGTCGGTCGTCGCCTCAGCGCCTCCCGCTGAGCCCCGGTCGGGCGCGGACTCCCCCGACGTCCGTGCCCGACCGGCAGCCCAGACCCCCGGTCGGGCGCGGCCCTTACGGCGTCGCTGCCCGCCGAGGAACGGTCGCCCGGCAGCGGGCCGAGGCTGCCCCGGCCCGGCCGCGTCGTGACTGATCCGACCCGTTGGGGCCGCTTTTGCAGCCGTTTCGACCCATGTCTGCGAGGGTAGTAGTGCTGGTCCGGTGAGTCGGAAAAGTGATTGCGGATAGAGAGTTGATCATGAGTGGAGTCTGGGGAGACGGCGCGATGACGGCGAGGCTGAGGACCCGGCGCCGGTGAACCTGAACACGCGGGAGCCGGTCGAGGAGAACCTTGGAGTGCTGGAGACGGCGGCGTTGCTGCGTGAGCTGACCGCCGGGTTGATCTCCGTCACCGACTTCGACGAGGCGTTGACGCGCCTGGTCCGCATCGCCCGCGACGCGATCCCCGGGGTGACCTGGTGCGGCTTCACCACCCTGCGGGCCGGGCAGCCGGTCGGGGTCGCCGCGTCCGACGACCGACTGGCCGAACTCGACGATCTGCGGTACGGCCCGGACACCCCGGCGATGACCGGCATCCGGCGGCGGGAGATGGTCCTCTCCGCCGACCTGGCGGCCGAGCAGCGCTGGCCGCAGTGGACCGAGCGGGCCCGGGAACTCGGGGTGCTCGGTGTGGTCGCCGCTCCGGTCGACATCGACGACCACGTGATCGGCGCGGTCAACCTGTACGCCGACACCTCCCAGGCCCTGACCGCGCGGCGTCAGCTGACCGCGATGCTGCTGGCCGAGCACGCCGGCCTGCTGCTGTCGGCGGTCCGGGACCGGGCCCGGCATGCCGCCCTGGCCGACGAGGTCGCCGCGGCGAAGCTCGCCGACGGGGTGATCGGGCAGGCCGTCGGGATCATCATGACCCAGCGGGGGTGCCCCGCGCCCGAGGCCCTGGAGGTGCTGCGCGGCGCGGCCTCCTCGTTGGACATCCCCCTGCGACAGGTCGCCGAGCGACTGGTGGCCACGGTCTCCCGCCCCCGGGACACCTGACCCCGGCGGTCGTCACTGTTTCGCAGTGCGCCGCTCGGGTAGCACCGGAGGTCGGGACCGGACGCGACCCTGGGGAGGGACCGATGGAGAGCCGACTGCGGGTGCACGGCCAACCGATCCAACCGATGCTGGTGACGTTGCCGTTCGGCCTCTTCGTCAGCGCCACCGTCTTCGATCTGGCTACGATGGTGGGTGGGCCGGCGTTCCTCGGCGAGGTCGGCTACTGGACGTGCGTGGCGGCGTTGGTCGCCGCCGCATTGGCCACCGTCGCCGGCATGGTCGACCTGTGGGACACCCCCGGCGACCGGACCCGGCGTACGGCGATCGTGTTCAACCTGGTCAACGCCGCGATGGCGGGGTTGTTCCTGCTGGTCTGCCTGGTCCGTGCGGCCGGACCGGACCGGACCGTGTCCGGGGTGCTGTTCGCCGTCGAACTGGTCGCGCTCGCCGTCGGTGCGGTGGGGGTGTGGCTCGGTTCCCGGCTGGTCCGACGGTTCGAGTCGGTCCGGTCCGACGCCGGGTTCTTCGAGCCGGTGGGCGGTGCCGACCCCACTGTGGAGTTCAACCCTCATCGGCTCTGACGCCGACCGCGTCACGGTCGACCTGCGCGGCGGCGGGGGTGGGGCGTACCAGGGACACGGGATCGGCCGTCCCAGCATGTGGTATTCCCTACTAACCCTATAGGTTTAACCCTTTAAGCTCGTGGGGCAAGCCCGGAACAGCCCCGCGAGGACTGACATGATCACCATCCGCCGCCGCGAACCCGACCTGCTCACCATCGCCCGCCGGTACGCCGACGCGCCGCACACCTGGTCGACCCCGGTCTGTTTCGACCCCCTGCAGCGGTGGTACGCCCGGCTCGCCGTCGCCGACGACCACGAGGTGTGGGCGCTGAGTTGGCTCCCCGGACAGGGCACCGACCTGCACGACCACGGTGGTTCCTCCGGCGCCTTCCTGGTCGCCTCGGGGGTGCTGACCGAGGAGACCGTCAGCGGGGGAGCCCTGCGTCCGCACCGGCTCACCGCCGGCACCGGTCGGCGCTTCGGCCCCCGGCACGTCCACGTGGTGACCAACCGGGACGACCGGCCGGCGGTGAGCGTGCACGTCTACCGTCCCGCGCTGCACCGGATGACCCGATACCACCTCGTCGACGGGCGGCTGCGCATCGCCGAGGTGACCGAGGCGGGGGTCGCGTGGTGACCGCCGTACCCGCCGTCGCACCCCGCCGGCCGCCAGGAAAGGATCCGACAATGGCCTCCACATCCCCTGCACCGACCTCCTGTCCACCGCCCCCCGGCTCGCGGGGGATCGACGAGATCCTCGCCGAAGTCCGCACCCGGTTGCGACGGCTGGAGTGCGAGCAGGCCCACCTGGCCCACCGGGAGGGTGCCGTCCTCGTCGACATCCGCCCCGCCGCCCAGCGGGCCGCGCACGGCACCGTACCCGGCTCGCTGATCGTGGAACGAAACGTCCTGGAGTGGCGGTTCGACCCGCGCAACAGCGCACGCCTGCCGTTCGTCGTCGACTACGACCTGACGGTGGTGGTCCTCTGTCACGAGGGCTACACCTCCTCCCTCGCCGCCGCCGCGCTCCAGGATCTCGGCCTGCGCCACGCCACCGACGTCGTCGGCGGCTTCGTGGCCTGGCGCAACGCGGGGCTGCCCGTACTCGGACCGACCCCGGCCCACCACCTTCCGTCCGTCGTGTCGCCGGTGACCGCCGGCTCCGTCTCGCAGCGCTGACCGTCACCCCGCACCCCGGGGCGCGTCGGCCGGCACCGCCATCTCCAGGAGGCTCCATGTCTGTCGTCGCCATCTCGCCGCGCCCGTTCCCCCCGGGCCGCCGCAGCGACCGGGCGCCGGTGGCGCGCTCCGGGTCGACCTCGACCCTGACCATCACCGTCGACCTGCAACCCGGCCCGGTGACCCCGAGGCTGGCCCGCCTGTTCGACCTGCTTCGCGAGTTGGCCGAGGCCGAGGAGGGGGCATCGGGTCCGACGGTCGCGGTGACCGGTGCCCCGCCGGTGCCCGTCGCCCGCCTCGTCCGTGCCGTGGCAGAGCCGGTCGCCCCGGACCCCGAGGTCGTGCAGATCAGGGTCGGGTCCCGGACGGTCTTCCAGGGTGGGCAGGAGGTGTCGCTCACCCGCATCGAGTTCGACCTGCTCCTCTTCCTCAGCGAGAACCCCCGCCGGGTCTTCACCCGTCTGCAGCTGCTCGGCAACGTGTGGGGGTACGAACACGCGGTGGCCCGCACCGTGGACGTACACATCCGACGGCTGCGGTCCAAGATCGGTGTGCCGCTGGTGACCACCGTGCACGGCGTCGGGTATCGCCTCTCGGACGCGGCACAGGTCACCATCGATCGCGGAGCGTGACGAGTTCGGGTGTCAGCCCCGCCACGGGCGTGTCCCCGCCGACGTCGTCGGCGGGGACACGCCCGTCGTCGTTCGTCTATCCCAGCTGCTGGAACCGAGGCTCTCCCTGTCGCAGGACCCCCGAATTCGCACATGTTGACGACTCTGCTGTAATCATCTGGTCTCGTACGCAGAGCGAGCGGTCGACTCCGTTGGGTTTGTCATTTGTCACAGTCATGCAACGCGGTCGGCACTTGACCCTCGCACGGGCGCCGGGAAGCATCGATGCAGCGGCGTTTCGGGCCGTGGGCAGACGTATCCGACCAGCCAAGGAGGACCATGTCGGTCAGCCCCGCCTCGCCGCGCGCCGGATGGCATTCGTCCCAACCCGTGGTCCCGGGGCGTCCTCCCGGCGGCCAGCGCCGTCCGGCCAGCTCGGCCGCAGCCGTACTCACCGTGACCCTGTCCATCCCACTGGCCAGTGAGGAGACCCTGTCCGGGCCGGCCCGTAAGCTCATCGAGGCCGCCCGCGAGCTGGTGGAGTGCGGCGAGTGCACCGTCACCACCACCGGCACCGGGCCCGGCACCGGAGAGCGCCGCCCCGACCCGGTCCCCGCCAGCCGGACCGGATCCCGCCCGGTCGCCCCGGCCGTCCCGGCCCTGCACATCCTGGCCTCGTCCCGGTCGGTGCTCCGCGACGGCGAACCCCTCCCGCTGACCCGCCTGGAGTTCGACCTGCTGTTGCACCTGGTCGCCAACCCCCGCCGGGTCTTCACCCGGTTGCAGCTGCTCAACGCCGTCTGGGGTTACGAGCACGCCGGGGTCCGGACCGTCGACGTCCACGTCCGTCGCCTGCGCGGCAAGGTCGGCGTCGACGTGCCCCTGGTCACCACGGTCTACGGGGTGGGCTACCGGCTGGCCGACGACGCCCGGGTCACCATCGACCGCACCGGCTGAACCCCCTACCCGTCGCCACCCCACCCCCGGCCCCGGCCCCCGGCGTCGGTCTGAGCCCGGCCCGAACACCGGCCCCGGCCCCAGCGTCGGTCTCAGCCTGCCCCGACCACCGGCCTCGCATCCGTCCGGCCGTCGGCGGGCACCATGGTGGTCATGCGCGTACGACCGATCTCGCCCGACCGGCTCGTGGTCGAGCTGACCGACCGGCTGACCGCAGTGACGGTGCCCGGGCGGCTGCGGGTCGCCCTCGACGGTGCTCCGGCCGCCGAGCCGGGGCGGTTGGCCGACGCCCTGATCGACCCGCTGCGGGCCCGGGGCCATCCGGTGCTGCACGTGCACACCGCCGACTTCCTCCGCCCCGCCTCGGTCCGTCTGGAGTTCGGCCGGACCAACCCCGACTCGTACTACGACGCCTGGGTCGACGAGGCCGGACTGCGCCGCGAGGTGCTCGACCCGGCCGGGCCGACCGGCTCCGGCCGACTCCTCCCGGCGCTGTGGGACGCCCGCACCGACCGGGCGAGCCGCAGCGCGTACCTCGACCTGCCGCCGGGTGGGATCGTCCTGGTCAGCGGGGAACTGTTGCTCGGGGGTGGGCTGCCGTTCGACGTCGCGGTGCACCTGGAACTCTCCCCGGCCGCCCTGGCCCGCCGGACCCCCGACCCGGCCCACTGGACCCTGCCCGCGTTCGCCCGTTATGCCGAGGAGGTCGCCCCGGCGTCCCTGGCCGACGTGGTGGTCCGGGTCGACCACCCGGACCGTCCGGCCATCGTGGAGCCGGCAGAACCTCGCTGAGCCGGGTTTGGCCGCGCGGGCGTCTGGGTATTCGGCCGGCTCACCGACGCTGCTTGATCACGGCGGCGCCGGGACCGACGTCGGACCCTCGTGGCCGGCGTCGACCACCACGACCGTCGTCGGGGTTGCGAGCCCCGCAGAGCCCGGGACCACCCGGAGCGCACGAAAGGCAGGCAGCGATGCTCGTCCACGACACCATCGGCACGGCCCGTCCCGAGGCTGAGGTCGACCAGATCCGTCTCGCCCTCCAGGCCCGCTACGACGACCTCTCTGCCGAGTACGAGCAGGCCGTCCAGCAGAGCCAGGTGCTGCGGCTGGTCGAGGTGGGGGACACCGCCGGTGACGACCAGGCCGACAGCGGCACCAAGACCGCCGAACGGGACACCGCCCAGTCGCTGCTGCGGACCATCCTCGACCGCCGGGCCCAGTTCGAGCACGCGCTGGCCCGCCTGTCGGAGGGCACGTACGGCTACTGCGAGGGGTGCACCGACCCGATCCCGGTCGAGCGGCTGGAGATCTTCCCGTCGGCCACCTCCTGCGTGGGCTGCAAGCAGACCCGGGAACGCCGGGCGGCCTGAGCGGGGTCGCCCGAGCCGGGGCGGGTCCGCCACGGCCGGACCCGTTCCGCCACGTCGGGCGACCACCGGCGGGCAACGACCGCCGGGAGACGACCGAGCTACGGGGGTGCAGTGATGGCTGAACAGATGCTGTCCGCGTTCGAGTCCTCGCTCGACAAGACCAACCTGATCCTCAAGGACATCGAGCAGGCGTACGGGTGGCCGAAGGACCGGCGCAACCAGTCGTACGCGGCCCTACGGACCGTCCTGCACCTGTTGCGGGACCGGATGCCGGTACGGGAGAGCGCCGAATTCGCCGCACAGCTGCCGGTGCTGGTCCGGGGGATCTACTTCGACGGGTGGCAGCCGGAGAACGTGCCGGTCAAGCTCAACCGGGACGACTTCCTCTACGAGGCCCGGCAGGGATTCCCGTACGACGTCGACGGCGGCGTGGAGCGGGTGGTCCAGGTCGTGCTGGACGCCCTGCGCAGACACGTCACCCAGGGCGAGTGGGACGACGTGAAGGCGACGATGCCGCAGGACCTGAGCCGGATGATGCCCTGACGGCGAAGCGGCGACACGGCGGGGTCGGCCTGGCGGTGGTGTGCGAACCGGCAGTGCCGGCGCCGCCGGACATCTACCGTGAACAGGGTTAGAGACGATCGCGCGTGGGGTACCTCCCGCTGCACGAAGAACCCCCGGTACCAGCGGGGCGGCACATCCGAGGGAGCACCGATGGCACTCAACGACGACGACATCACCACGAACACCGGCGGCGGCCTGGAGGGTCCGGCCGACGGCGGGGCGACCCCGGGGCACCAGGACGGTGGCGCGGACGGCGGCGCCGAGGGTCCGGCCGACGGCGGAGCGACCCCGGGTCACCAGGACGGTGGCGCGGACGGCGGCGCCGAGGGTCCGGCCGACGGCGGAGCCACCCCGGGTCAGCACGACGGTGGCGCAGATGGCAGCGCCCGCTGACGGTAGCGTCGTGTCGGTCATCGACCCGCCGGACGGCCACGGCCGCCCGGCGGGTCCGTCCACTGCGACCTCTCCCGCCCCGCCCGGGGCCGCCGCGTTGCAGCGGTGCGTCGCCGTCGACCCGGCCACGTTCGTCGCCACCCACTGGGGGCGTACCCCACTGCTGTCCCGGGCCGCCGACCTCCCCGGCCCGACGGGCTTCACCGACCTGCTCAGCCCCGCCGACGCCGACGAACTCCTCAGCCGTCGGGGCCTGCGTACCCCGTTCCTGCGGGTGGCGCGCGACGGTCAGCTGATCCCGGCGGCGCGCTACACCGGCGGCGGGGGTGCCGGTGCCGAGATCGGCGACCAGGTCCTCGACGAGAAGATCCTCCAGCTGTACGCCGACGGCGCCACCCTGGTCCTACAGGGACTGCACCGGATCTGGCCGGCGCTGATCGACTTCACCCGGGACCTCGGTGCCGCCCTGGTCCAGCCGTTGCAGGTGAACGCCTACCTGACCCCGGCCGGGAGTCAGGGCTTCGCCACCCACTACGACACCCACGACGTCTTCGTCCTCCAGGTCGACGGCCGCAAGCAGTGGCGGATCCATCCCCCCGTCCTGGTCGACCCGTTGGAACGGCAGCCGTGGGGCGGTCGGGCCGACGAGGTCTCCGCCACCGCCGAGGGTGCCGCCGCGCTCGACGTCGTCCTCGAACCCGGTGACGCCCTCTACCTTCCCCGTGGCTGGCTGCACAGCGCCCAGGCACAGGAGTCCAGCTCCCTGCACCTGACCGTCGGCATCCGGGCGCTGACCCGGTACGCCCTGGTCGAGGAGTTGCTCGCGCTCGCCGCCGAGGACCCCAGGCTCCGCGCCGGGCTGCCGTACGGGACGGACGTCGCCGACCCCGACGCCCTCGGACCGGAGTTGACCGAGACCGTCGAGGCGCTGCGCGACTGGCTGTCCCGGGCCGACCCGCAGGCGGTGGCCGCCCGGCTGCGCCAGCGGGTGTGGCCCGCAGCCCGGCCGGCCCCGATCCGTCCCCTGGCCCAGGCCGCCGCGGTGGCCGACCTGACCGCCGACGCCCGCCTCACCGTCCGGCCCGGGCTGCGTCGGCAGCTCACCCAGGCCGCCGACGGCCGGGTCACGCTACTGCTGTCCGACAGGTCGCTCACCTTCCCGGCGCTCTGCGAACCGGCGCTGCGGGCGTTCCTCGACGGCGCGCTCACCCGGGTCGGGGACCTGCCGGGCCTCGACGACGCCGACCGGTTGGTCCTGGCCCGCCGGCTGCTCCGGGAGGCCGTCGCCGTACCCGCCTGACGACCGGGTCCCCGAGGTCACCCGCTGCGGTGACCTCGGGGCCGACCCGGAGGTGCTCCCGGCGGGGTGTGCGGCCGGAACGTGGCCCGGCGGGTGTCAGCGGCCGACGGCCAGCAGCAGGGCCGTGCAGGCCAGTCCGGCGATCAGCACCACCGCCATCGGCCGGGGGCCGAACACCGCGTGTCGACGGTCCGCCACCCGCTTGGCCGGTACCAGACCGATCAACGGCCCGAGCAGGGTCACCACCAGCGCCAGCACCGGCATCCCAACCGCCAGGTCGCCGCCGGAACTCTCCCCGAACTCGCGGGCCACCGCGCCGAGGGCGTACGCCAGGACCGCCCCGAACACGCCGCAGACGGCGAGCACCGGGTTGGCCGAGGCGGGCATCTCACCGGGCTGCCCCACCCGGTCCAGCAGCTCCCGTACGCCCTGCAACAGGTGGACCGGGTCGCCGGTGGCGTCGCGGTTCGGCCCCGGCGGAGCACCCGCCCGGCGTCCACCTCCCAGCCGGTCGCGCAGCTGCTGCCACAGGTGCGCCGTCTCACCGTCCACCCGTTCCAGCAGCTCCCGGGCCGCCTCGGCCTCCGCCTCGGCCCGCCGTAGCTGATCGGTGGCCTCCGTCACCGCCCGGTCGGCGGCGGCGCACTGCTGGTCGTACCAGGTGTGGGCCTCCTGCCGCTGGGTGTGGACCCGCGCCGTCACATCGGCCAGCCGACGGACCTGCGCGGCGTACGTCTCGCTGGGCACCGGTTCGTTCATCGGGCCGGTCCGTAGGGGATGATGACCTGCCCGGTGCGGTGCACCGACCTGTCGAAGAAGAGTCCACGCCACGGGCGCGGATACCAGTCCGGGCCGCCCGTGCCCGGGTAGAGCGAGGAGCCCAGCTCACCGCCCTGCACGTCGAGCGCCACCCAGGCGCCGATCTGGTCGGTGCGGGCCGCCGGGCCGCCGAGGTCCACCCGCATCCGGGCCACCCCACGCCACCAGGCCAGCACGTGGGTACGCCGCTCCGGCCCGTCGTGCAGGATCCGGCGCAGCTGCTCCAGGCCGGTCCGGCCACCGACCCGGCCCGCGAGCTGCCCGGCCGCCGCGTCGACGGCGAACAGCAGCAGGTAGTGCGGCCGCGCCCCGGAGCCCGCCCGGGACAACCCCTCGGCGGTCTCGGCCATCAGCTCCGGCACCGTCTCCTCGTCGTACCAGGCGGCGTCGTCGGCGAGTTCCCCGTACAGCTCCCGGGCGGCCGGGTCGGCATCCGGGTCCAGGCAGGCGATGGAGAACCGGGCCTCCCCGGGGCGGTGCTGACGGGCCAGGGACCGGGCGGCGGCGTCCAGGACCGCACAGGCCTCGTCGACCCGGGTTCCGATCACCGCCAGGTTCCGCCCCGGGGCCCGGGGCAGCCGCAGGACCGCCGACCGGGCCTGGACGTCGATGATCTCCCCGAGGACGGCGACCGGGGTACGGCGTTCACCCTCACCGGGGCGCAGCGCCCGGAAGTCCGGTGCCTCGGTCAGCCGGGGGATCGCGTCACCGTCGAAGAGCCGGGCCGGGGCGGCGTCGTCCGGGCGCATCCGCCACAGCCGGTGCTGGAGTTCGCTCCAGCTCTCCCAGTCACTCGCCGACGGGATCCGGGCCACCTGGTTGCCCTCGGCCATCCCCGACTCGGCGTTGACCACCGCGTGGTGTCGGGGCAGGGTCTGCGCCGCGTCGTTGCGTTCGGCCAGGATCCGCAGCGCCTTCGGCAGCGCGATCCGCAGGGTGAACTGGGCGACCAGCGCCGGGCGCCCCCACAACGCCTCGATGCCCCGGACGTCCTGGGAGGCCAGGACCAGGTGGATGCCCTGGGAACGGCCCCGCCGGGCCAGGTCCTCCAACAGGTCGGCGGCCTCCCGGGCCACGACGTCCCGACCGGCCAGCAGCATCTGGAACTCGTCCACCACGGCGACGATCCGGGGCCACCGGCCCTGCGGGTCCACGGTACGCAGCTCGGAGAGCTTGGTGACCTCGTGCTTCTTGGCGGCGTCGGCCCGGCGGCGCAACTCCTCGGCGAGGAACCGGAGAAGGGCGAGGCCGAACTCCCGGTCGGTGTTGACGTTGATCCCGACCAGCCTCATGTGCGGCAGCCAACTCGGGTCCCGTCGGCCCTGGGCGAACCGGGCGAAGGACACCCCCTCCTTGAAGTCGAGCAGGTAGAACTCCAGCTGGTCGGGGGAGTAGCGGGAGGCCAGGGCGCCGATCCAGGCGAAGATCAGGTTGGTCTTGCCGGTCCCGGAGGGGCCGCCGATCAACGCGTGCGGGGGGTAGTCGCCGAGGCTGAGCTGCACCTGGCGGCCGTTCGGCGCGGCACCGATCGGAGCGGTCAGGCCGTTCGCCGAGTCCTCCTGCCAGAACTGCTCGACCGGGGGGAGCAACTCGGCGAAGGGCGCCGGGGGAGGACCGGCGTTGACGGTGGCCGCCACCGCCCGGCAGGTCTCGGTCACCAGCGTCGCCGGGGGCGGCGGGTCGAGGCGGGCCGGCAGGCCCGGCGGGTCGCCGAGGCGTACCCCCTCCGGTTCCACCACGATCCGGGTCACCGTCTGATGCTCCGGCAGCGGCACCCCCCGGACCACCAGGTGCACCCCGCACGTCGCGCCGGTGCGCACCACCCTGTCGAGTTGGCTGCGTTCGTGTCGGCTGAGTTCGTCCCCGCCGAGCAGGACCGCCACCCGCCACGGCTCGGGTCGACGGCCGGTGGCGGCGGCCAGCTCCCGCAGGGACGAGTACTCCCCGGCCAGCACCGTCTCGTTGATCCGGCGGATCTGCTCCACCAGGTCGTCGAGCAACCGGCCCAACCCGCCGGGGCCGACGAAGGTGAGCAGCCCGGCGGAGGTCAGCGGGGCGAACCCGGCCAGCCCGCCGCCGAGCTGGTCCGGGTCGTAGCCGATCAGCCGTACCGTCCCGGGGTCGGCCCGCCCGAGGCTGCGCAGCAGCAGCGCCGGGACCACCGGCTCCCCGCCGGCCAGCTCCGCCCCGGACAGGTGCACGTGCCCGGCGTCCAGCAGCGGCACCAGGGCCGGCACCGGCTCCGCCCCGGGGATGCGCAGCGTCCCGATCCGGACCGCCCCCGGCGGCCCGGACCCCCCGGGCGGGGTGGGACGCCAGTGCGTCCACTCCGCCGACGCCGCCCCCGGTGCCTCGCGCCGGGCGGCGGCGGAGGCCCGCCGGGCCAGCTCGGCGATCCGAGCCTGGTGGCCGGAGTCGATCTCGGCGAGTCGCCCGTCGCGCTGCGCGCCCACCCGGTCGGGAACGGCGGCGGCGGCACGCCGGACCCGGGCCAGCCGTTCCCGGGCGGCGGTGAGGTCGGCGTCGGCGGCGGCCGCCCGGGACCGGGTGGCCCCGAGGGCGTCGGCGAGCATGCCCCGGACCCGGGTGACGAGCTGGGCACGGCGGTCAGGCATCGGTCCTCCCCGGCGGCCGGGGCGCACCGCCGGAGCGGGGGTTGCCGGTGTCGGCACCCGGGACGGGCTCCGGCCCGGTCGCCGGCCTCTGGTCGGCGGGCTCCTCGGGCAGGTCCCGACCGAGCCGGTCGAGCAGCACACCGGCCAGGACGCCCGAGGTCACCGCCGAGTCGGCGGCGTGCGACTGCTCACCTGTCGCCCGGGGCGGGGGCATCCGGCACACCCTGGCGAGCAGGGTCTCCAGCACCTGCGGGGGCAGCCCGGGAAGCAGGTCCCGGACCCGGCCGTCGAGTTGGCTGCGCAGCCGGGGCAGGTCCTCGGCGCGGGGTGGATGCCCGAGCAGGTCCCCGGCCAGTTCGCGCAGCAGCGGCGGGGCGATGGTGGCCAGGCCCAGCCCGACGTCGGCGTGGGCCTTGCACAGCTCCCCGCGCAACCGGTCCCGGTCGCCGGAGCGCACCCCGCCCACCACCTGCCGCAGCAGCTCCCGGGCGTCGGCGACCTGGGTGTCCGGCTCCCCGGCCGGAGCCGTACCCCCGCCGGTCAGTTCGGTCACCCGCACCGCCCACCACCGGCGTACGGCCGGGTCGGCCGACTCCGGTGGCGCCTGCCCCGCCGACGGGGGCGCGTCGTCGCGGGCCGCGTCGTGTCGGGGGGCCCGCTCCTGGGGCTTCGGCGGCGGGGCCCCGTCGGCGGTCAACCCGAGCGCGGCGAGGTACGCCGAGAGCTGCTCCTGGGCCACCCGCAGCGCGTACCCGGCGGTCTCGGCGTGTTCGGTGGCCGCCGACAGCTCCGGCACCCCCATCGGGTTGCCCGATTCCTGCCGGACCCAGCGCAGCCGTTCGGAGGCCTGGCCGAGCTTCTCCAGGGCCTGGGCGAGCTGGCCGAGGGGCAGGTCCTCGGCGGCGGCCCGCACCTGCGCGCCGATGTCCTCGACGATCGACACGATTCAGCCTCTCAGAGCGTCGAGACGTAGAGCTGAGCCTGCTCCACGGCGACGAGTGTGGCGGCCAGACACTCCTCCAGCTCCTGGGTGGCCTGGGTGAGGGAGGCCTGGGCGGCCTCCACCGTCTCGTGTCCGCTGCCCTCCAACGCGCCGGCCAGGGTCTGCTGCGCCTCGGCCAGCTTCTCGCCGGCGGCCTGCACGGCGCTCTGACCGTCGCCGATCTGCTGGAGCGCGACATCGATGGCGGCCTTGAGCTCGGCGACGCTCGCCACTGTGGAACCTCCTGGGGGCGGGGAGGACTCCATTACAGCCTATTGCGGTCTGCGAGAGAACATCCGCCCTGTCGGTGTCCTGCCCGCCTGTCCGGTTGCCCACCCGGTGGCGTGTCCCCACCGGGGAGGGCGGCACCGGGTGGTGACGTACCCGGGGTCCGTCGCGCCGACCTCGGGGTGCGGTCACTCCCCGCGCAGCCAGCGTGGCCCGTACACCTCCGCGCCGAGCGCCCGGACCCGCTCCCGCAGCCCCCGGTCGGCGGTGACGACCAGCCGACGTCGCTGCGGGGCGGCGCCGACCAGGTCGACCACCGTGTCGTCGCCGCTGCGGTCGGCGGCCACCACCCGGACCTGCGGCACCCCGGGGACGTCGCGGGCCGCACCCTCGACGACCAGGACCACCTCGGCGGGGGGTGGCAGCTCCGGTGGACGGCCCCGCTCGGCCAGGGGCGTGAGGGCGTCGCGCAGCCGGGCGGTGGCGGCGGGCCGGTCGCGCCACCACCCGTCGGGGCGGGAGCCGACCACGTTCGCGGCGTCCACGATCAGCAGGGGTAGCTCGTCCACGCCGCCCAGCGTGCCACCCCGCGGCGTTTGCCGGCCCGACCGCCGGGTAGCCCAGCGTGTCGACCCGGTCGGCTTCTACCTCGGAGGACGCTCATGTTGGGATCCGGTGACTTCGGCTCCGACCCGTGGGACGAGTTCCTGGCCCGCTACTTCGGGCGGGGTGAGGGTGGGCGTCGACCGGCGCACCGGGTCGACATCACCCGGTTGATGACCGCCGACGCCCGGGAGATGTTGGCCGACGCGGCCCGTCGGGCCGCCCAGCGGCAGAGCAACGACCTGGACACCGACCACCTGCTCTGGGCGGCGTTGCAGCGGGAGCCGCTGCGGGACCTGGTCCAGCGCGCCGGGGCCGACCCGGAGGCGCTGGTCAACGCGTTGGGCGGGCGGGGGGACGGTGCGCCCCGGGGGGAGGTGCCCCCGAACCTGTCGCTGACCCCGGCGGCGAAGCGGGCCCTGCTCGACGCCCACCAGTTGTCCCGGGCGATGGGGGCGAACTACATCGGTCCCGAGCACATCCTGATGGCGTTGCCGCTGAACCCGGAGTCCCCGGCCGGGCGGATGCTGTCGGCGGGTCGGATCCAGCCGGAGTCGTTGCAGGCGGCGAACGCCGAACGCGGCCCGATGACCGGCCCGAAGCCGGACCGGGGCACCCCCACCCTCGACCAGTACGGCCAGGACCTCACCGACCTGGCCCGCAACGACCAGATCGACCCGGTGATCGGGCGCGCCGACGAGATCGAGCAGGCGGTGGAGATCCTCTCCCGGCGGACGAAGAACAACCCCGTCCTCATCGGTGAGGCCGGGGTGGGCAAGACGGCCATCGTCGAGGGGCTGGCCGAGCGGATCTGTGACGGCGACGTGCCGCAGACCCTGCTCGGCAAGCGGGTCGTCCAGCTCGACCTGGCCGGTCTGGTGGCCGGCACCCGGTACCGGGGTGACTTCGAGGAACGCCTGAAGAAGGTGATCGACGAGATCCGCGCCCACCGCGACGAGCTGATCATCTTCCTGGACGAGATCCACACCCTGGTCGGGGCGGGCGGGGCCGGCAGCGAGGGCGGGATGGACGCCTCCAACATGCTCAAACCGGCACTGGCCCGGGGGGAGCTGCGGGTGATCGGGGCGACCACGCTCGACGAGTTCCGTCGCAGCATCGAGAAGGACGCCGCGTTGGCCCGCCGTTTCCAGCCGGTCCTGGTCCCCGAGCCCACCGTCGAGGACACTGTCACCATCCTGCGCGGGCTGCGCGACCGTTACGAGGCGCACCACCAGGTGCGGTTCACCGACGAGTCGCTGGTCGCGGCGACCGAGCTGTCCGACAGGTACGTCACCGACAGGTTCCTGCCGGACAAGGCCATCGACCTGATCGACCAGGCCGGGGCCCGGGTCCGGCTGCGGACCCGGACGCCCGCCTCGGACGTGCGGGAGTTGGAGCAGCAACTCGACGAGGTACGGCGGGACAAGGAGCAGGCCGTCGCCGACGAGCAGTACGAGCGGGCCTCGGCGCTGCGCGACCGGCTCGCCGAGTTGCAGGACCGGATCCGCCGCGCCCAGGGCGAGGAGGACCTGCCCCAGGTGCCCGAGGTGGGGCCGCAGGAGATCGCCGAGGTGGTCTCCCGGGCCACCGGCATCCCGGTCGCCCAGCTCACCGAGGAGGAACGGGACCGGCTCCTGCGCCTGGAGGGCCACCTGCACGAGAAGGTGGTCGGCCAGGACGACGCGGTCGGGGCGGTCGCCGAGGCGGTCCGCCGGTCGCGGACCGGGTTGGCCGACCCGAACCGCCCGATGGGCAGTTTCCTGTTCCTGGGGCCGACCGGGGTGGGCAAGACCGAGCTGGGCCGGGCCCTGGCCGAGGCGCTGTTCGGTGAGGCCGACCGGATGGTCCGGGTGGACATGAGCGAGTTCCAGGAGCGGCACACCGTCAGTCGGCTGGTCGGTGCGCCTCCCGGGTACGTCGGGTACGAGGAGGCCGGTCAGCTCACCGAGGCGGTCCGTCGTCGCCCGTACGCCGTCGTGCTCCTCGACGAGATCGAGAAGGCCCATCCCGACGTGTTCAACATCCTGTTGCAGGTGCTCGACGACGGGCGGCTCACCGACAGTCAGGGCCGGACGGTGAACTTCAAGAACACCGTACTGATCATGACGAGCAACCTGGGGTCGGAGCTGATCACCGGGACGGGCCGGGCGGTGGGGTTCGGGGCCGGTGAGCCGGGCACCGACCGGGAGGGCGACGAGCTGCGGGAACGGTTGATGCGTCGGCTCCAGGAGAACTTCCGACCGGAGTTCCTCAACCGGATCGACGAGGTGATCATCTTCCGTCGGTTGGAGGCCGAGCAGCTGCGGCAGATCACCGAGCTGATGTTGGAGGAGACCCGGCGGCGGTTGCACGCCCAGGACATCGACATCGACGTCACCGAGGCGGGGGTGGGGTGGCTCGCCGAGCACGGCTACCAGCCGGAGTTCGGGGCCCGTCCGCTGCGCCGGGTGATCCAACGCGAGCTGGACAACCGGCTGTCCCGGATGCTGCTGGAGGGGGCCATGTCGCCGGGGCAGAAGGTGCTGGTGGGTGCCCGCGACGGTCAGCTCACCCTCGACGTGGTCGCCGGTGCCGAGGGCGGTCACGCCTCGGCCGCGACGACGCACCCCCGATGAGCGCAGGGAGCATCCGGTGACCGAGCCTGAGCTGGGGGACGACCCCGCCGAGCGGGTGGAGCCGATCGAGGCCCGACCGACCGCCAACCCGTCCCGGATCCAGGTGCCACCGGAGGGTCCGGGAGCACTGGCCGGCGACGGCGAGCCGCCCGATCCCGGGCCGGCGTCCGGAGAGGAGAGCTGATGGTACGCGAGACGCGACTCGACGCGGACGTCGAGCTGTTGTGGGAGGACTTCCACGCCCGGGTCAACATGCCCTCCGAGCAGCTGCGGCAGTGGCTGCTCACCCGGGGGTCGGGGGAACGGGCGTTCGGCCCCGGCCCCGACCTGGACCTGCCCGAGCCGGGTCGGCAGATCCTCGCCGTCCTGCGTAAACGCAAGGTGGACCTGACGTCGGGGGACGTGGAGGTGATGCGGGAGGCGGTGCGACGCATCGACGACCTGACCGCCGCCCCGCCGCCCCGGGGTGGTGCAGACGACGACTGGCGGCACCGGCTGCTCGACCTGGGGCACGACCCGCTGACCGTGGGCTGACCAGGAGACAGACGTCCGACCCGCCGGGACCGAGGTGTCCCGGCGGGTCCTCGTCACGCGGGGTCAGGTCGGGGTGACGTCCGGGGTGTCGTCGTCGAGGCTGGGCAGGAGCAGACCGGCGGCGTCGACGGCGGCCCGCCGCTCGGCGCGCAGCAGCTCCTCGCGGGTGAGCAGGGCGGCGTACTCGGCGACGTCGGCGGCGCCGGGGGTGCCGGGCAGCCGACGCAGGAACGCCTCCACGTCGCGGGAGGCGGCGGTGTGCGCGGCGGCGGTGCGCCGCACGTCCTCCCGGTCGTCGGCGGGCGGGTAGAGGTCGGTCATGCCGACCGGATACCCGCAGTCGGGCCGTTCGCACCCGGCGATGTCAGGCCGACCGGGTCACGGCGGCGGCCCCACCCGCCGGGTCGGCGCGTCGGACGCCGAAGTCGGGGTTGCCGGCCAGCCAGGACAGGTAGTCCGGGTGCGCGGCCAGGGAGTCGGTGTACGCCGCGACGGCGGTCTCGGTGACCAGGTCGGCGACGCCGGCGGCGGGGGCCTCCGGGTGCCAGCCCAGCATCAGCCGCCACCGCAGGGGCGCGCCGGTCAACCGTCGGGTCACCAGCCCGGTGACGGGTCTGAAGGTGGCCTGGCACAACGCCACCGCCTCCCCGGCCTCGACCAGGTCCATGCTGCCGCGTACGTCGGTCTCGTAGACCTTGCGGGGGGTGAACCCGGCGCGGGCGCAGGCGGCGGCGAAACAGTCGCCGAAGCAGCCGTCCCCGGGGGCGGCCACCCAGTGCTCGTGTCGCAGGTCGGTCAGGCTCACCTCGTCCCGCCCGGCGAGGGGGTGCTGTTCGGGCAGCAGCACCACCACCGGGTCGATGGAGACCTCCCGCCAGGTCAGCCCGAACTCCGCCGACGGGGTGGAGTCCCCGCAGACCCCGGTCAGCGCGAAGTCCAGACGGCTCGCGGCGACGAGTTGGGCCAGCTCGTCCACCGACCACGACGCGTACGTGGTGATCTGGGCCTCGGGGTGTTCGGCGGTGAGCCGGTGCACCAGTCGGCCGAGGATGGGGCTGTTCACCCCGCCGAAGCGGTACCGCAGGGGCGTGTCGACCGACCCGGCCAGCCGGGCGGCCTCGTCCTGCAACCCCTTCATCGCCGGCAGCAGGACCCGGGCTCGGGACAGGACCAGCTCGCCCAGGGCGGTCGGTCGGGCCCCGCGCCGGTCCCGCTCGAACAGGGGACCGCCGAGGGTCCGTTCGATGCGCTGCAGTTGCGCGGTGAGGGCCGGCTGGGCCAGACCGAGCGTGGACGCGGCCTTGGTCACGCTCCCTGTCTCCGCGATCGCGCAGACCACCTTCAGGTGACGCAACTCCAGATTCATGGGGGTGACGTTATGACCACGACGGACCGGCGAAAAGTCCTGTAACGGAGCGGTAACTTCTAGTGGAGCGCGAGAAGGTGCAGGTCAACATCTATCGTCAGATATCGATCTCTGCACTCATAGGTCGGATCGACGGGTGTGCCGTCCGGTGACCGCGTCACGGACCTTGTCCACCACTCCGACGGCCGGGTCGACGATTCGGTTCCACGGCGGAGTGTGGGGATTTTCCGGGTGCGGACGGGTCGGCGCGGCCTCCTCGGCGATCTCGAACCGGTTCCCCAACCGGATCAACTCCTCCTCGTCGGCGTGCGCCCGCAGCGGCTCGAACAGGGCACCCACCCCGTCGACGTGGCGGCGGAGCCGCTCGCCCAGGTCGGGCAGGCCCTCCTCGGTGAGGTCCCGGACGGCGCACAGCAGGTCGGCGTCGGCCGCCACCTCCCGGTCGATGCGCTCGGTCTCGTCCGGCAACACGTGCCGGGCGGCGGGGAAGAGGTACTGCTCCTCCCCGCTGAGGTGACGTGTCAACACGGCGGTGAACACCCCGAGGACCTCCCGGCGGCGTTCCGCCGTCACGTCCGGCGCCGTCGCCTCGTCGAACAGGCTCCGAAGGTCGTCGTGCTCGGCGGCGACGATGTCGAGCAGATGGGGCCCGCCCGGGCGGTACCCCTCGCCGGGGACGGGCGGCAGCGGTGGCAGGTGAACGGTCACGGTGACCTCCTCGTCGCCGCCGGTACCCGAGCGCCGGGACCACCAAACCGTGCCCAGCTCCGGGCGGCTGGTATAAGGAGGAGTGACCACCCAAGCCGCCTCCGCCCCGCCCGCCCCCACCGACGAGGTGGTCGACCTCTGTCGGGACCTGCTGCGCATCGACACCACGAACACCGGCGACCTCGCCACCAGCGCCGGCGAGCGGGCGGCGGCCGAGTACGTGGCCGCCAAGCTCGCCGAGGTCGGGGTGACCAGCGAGCTGCACGAGTCGGCACCCGGGCGGGCCAACCTGGTGGCCCGGATCCCCGGCACCGATCCGGGCCGTGACGCCCTGCTCGTCCACGGGCACCTCGACGTGGTGCCCGCCGACCCCGACGAGTGGTCGGTCCACCCGTTCTCCGGCGAGATCCGCGACGGATACCTGTGGGGTCGGGGCGCGATCGACATGAAGGACTTCGACGCCATGGTGCTGGCGGTGGTCCGCAACTGGCAGCGCACCGGCTACCGGCCGCCCCGCGACATCGTGCTGGCGTACACCGCCGACGAGGAGGCCGGCAGCGAGTACGGCGCACACTGGCTGGTCGAGCACCACAGGGACCTCTTCGACGGGTGCACCGAGGCCGTCGGCGAGGTCGGTGGGTTCTCGTACACCATCGACGAGAATCGCCGGCTCTACCTGATCGAGACGGCCGAGAAGGGACTGGACTGGCTGCGCCTGCACGCCAAGGGCCGACCCGGACACGGCTCCTTCATCCACGACGACAACGCGGTGACCGCCCTCGCCGAGGCGGTGGCCCGGATCGGCCGGCACAGGTTCCCGATCACCGTCACCCCCACCGTCCGGGCCTTCCTGGAGGAGGTCTCCGACGTCCTGGGCGTCGAGATCGACCCCGACGACCCGGAGACCGCGATCGCCAGGCTCGGCCCGATCGCCAACATCATCGGGGCGACGGTCCGCAGCACCGCCAACCCGACCCGGTTGGCCGCCGGCTACAAGGACAACGTGATCCCCGGCCGGGCCAGCGCCACCATCGACTGCCGCAGCCTGCCCGGCCAGTCGGAGCTGCTGGAACAGCAGTTGCGGGAGCTGGTCGGCCCGGACATCGACATCGAGTACGTGCACCGCCAGCCGGCCCTGGAGACCACCTTCGACGGTGCCCTGGTCGAGGCGATGTCCGCCGCCCTGCGCGCCGAGGACCCGGGGGCGCGACCGGTGCCGTACATGCTCTCCGGAGGCACCGACGCCAAGGCCTTCGCCCGGCTCGGCATGCGCTGCTTCGGCTTCGCCCCCCTGCGTCTGCCCCCGGACCTGAACTTCTCGGGACTGTTCCATGGCATCGACGAGCGGGTGCCGGTCGACGGGCTACAGTTCGGCGTGCGGGTTCTCGACCGGTTCCTGCGCACCTGCTAACCGCGTCCCGGTAACGACTCTCCGGGCCCGCGAACCCCGAGGCGAGAGGGATTGGCACATGACCGACCAGCACGGTGAGCTGGAGGTCGCCCTGGAACGGGTGATCGAGGCCGCGCGCGCCCACCTGGCTGCCGTCCGGGCCGGCGACGGCCGGGTCGACGACGACGACGTGTGGCAGGCATACGTCGAGCTGAACAACGCCTCGTACGACTACGACCAGCGGTTGCTCGCCGCCCACGGGGAGGTCACGCCCTGGGACGTGGACTCGATCGACCCGGACGAGGCCGACGAACGCTTCGGTGGGGGCGACCCCACGGCCGGCGCTGACGACCCGCACCCGACGATCCTGTCGGTGCGGCAGCGGCGCGACTTCCGGGTGCCGAGCGTCACGGCGCTGATCCGGGCCGCCGAGGTGGCCCGCCGGGAGGGCACCCCCCAGGAGGACGACCCCGCCCCCGTCGAGGGCGTCGGCGAGGCGGTGCTGGAGCTGCTGCAGAGCGGCGACGGCTCGCTGAGCGCGCTGGACGTCCCCGAGCTGGAGCCGCTCGACGGCGTGGTGATGGTCAGCGAGGTGGCCGAGCCGGTCGACCTGGAGGCCTTCGACGACGACGACCCGGTGGGTCCGTTCCAGCCGGGCGCCGAGGACCGGCTGGTCGGCCGCCTCGACGAGCACCCGTTCCTGGAACTCGACGGGGAGAACGAGGCGGTCGGCCGGGCCGGCTGACCACCACCCGAGGACCCCGGAGTCCCCCCGCCCCGTCCGTCGGGGGCGAGGGGGCTCCTCCAGCCGACGGGCGGCCCCCTCAGTACGACAGTCCGGGCTGGGGCTGGTTGACCCGTCGACGGCGCAACATCACCTGACGGGTGCCGTCACGGAACAGTTGGACCCGGGCCAGCTCCCACCCGGAGAACTCCGCCTGGATCGCCAGTTGTGCCGCAGCCGTCAACCTGTCGACGTTCGGCGGTAACCGCAGGGGCGCGTACTCGTACTCCATGAGCCCATGCTGCGCCCTGCCCCCACGGATCCGCCACCCCGACGCCCCGACGGGCGGGTCAGCCGTCGCGTTCGGGATAGCCGACCGGAATCGACGCGACGTCGTCCAGGGCGGTGGTGATCTCCGCCGGCAGGGTCATCCGCTCCACCTGCAACGCACCGAGCAGCTGACCGACCGTCCGGGCGCCGAGGATCGGTGCGGTCACCCCCGGCCGGTCCCGGATCCAGGTCAGCGCCACCTCCAGCGGCGACACCCCGAGGCCCCCCGCCGCTGTCACGACCGCCTCCACGATGCTGGAGCACCGGGGTTCCAGGTACGTGGCGACGAAGCGCTCGAAGTGCGCCGAGGCGGCCCGGGAGTCCGCCGGGCGACCGTGCCGGTACTTGCCGGTCAGCACCCCCCGGCCCAGCGGCGACCAGGCCAGCACCCCCAGCCCCAGGGCCGCGCAGGCCGGCAGGACCTCCCGCTCCACCCCCCGTTCGAGCAGGGAGTACTCCACCTGGGCGGCGACCACGGGGGCCCGCCCGGGCCAGGCGGTCTGCCAGGCGGCGGCCCGGGCGGTCTGCCATCCGGAGAAGTTCGACACCCCGACGTACCGGACCCGGCCGCTGGCCACCGCGTGGTCCATCGCCGCCAGCGTCTCCTCCAATGGCGTGTCCGGGTCGTACCCGTGGACCTGCCACAGATCGACGTGGTCGGTGCCGAGACGGCGCAACGACGCGTCCAGGGTGCGCAGCAGGTGCCCCCGGGAGCCGTCCCGCCGCCGTCCGTTGCCGGGCCGCAGCCCCGCCTTGGTGGCGATCAGCAGCTCGTCGCGGGGGACCAGGCCGCCCAACAGGGAGCCGATCACCGCCTCGGCGTCGCCGTCGGCGTACACGTCGGCGGTGTCGACCAGGTTGCCCCCGGCGTCGAGGTAGCTCTTGAGCTGGGCAGCCGCGTCGTCGGCGTCGGTGTCCCGGCCCCAGGTCATGGTGCCGAGCGCGAGCCGGGACACCGCCAGCCCGCTTCGGCCGAGCGGTCGCTGTTGCATGCGTGAACCTTATTTGTCCACGGGGCGCACCGATATCCTCGCCGCCGTCATCCCTGACCGGCCCGGCGCAGGAACAGACGTCCGCGTCGGGCCCGGACGCCTGTTCATCGCCCCGATCACCGCAGGTGACCCGCCGGGGGTGTCGGATTTCCGCAGGTCGACCCGGTCGGCTCGGGCCGGGTGAGGCGGGGGTCGGACACCCCGGCGGGGTTGCGTAACCTGATGCGACTGGTTGTGGGTTCGGATGGGGAGGACCAGTGCGACTCGGGCTCAGCCTCGGATACCAGACGGCGTGGAGCACACCCGCCGACCACCTGGCGCTCGCCCAGGAGGCGGATCGGCTCGGCTACTCGGTGGTGTGGGCGGCGGAGGCGTACGGCTCCGACTCGCCGAGCATGTTGGCTTGGATGGCCGGGCAGACCGACCGGATCGACCTGGGCAGTGCGGTGATGCAGATCCCCGCCCGGACCCCGGCGATGACAGCGATGACCGCCGCCACCCTCGACGCCCTCAGCGGCGGCCGGTTCCGGCTCGGCCTCGGCGTGTCCGGGCCGCAGGTCTCGGAGGGCTGGCACGGCGTACGGTTCGCCAAGCCCCTGGCCCGCACCCGGGAGTACGTCGACATCGTCAAGCTGGCGGTGGGCCGCAAGGAGGTCGCCTACGACGGCGAACACTACACCCTGCCGTTGCCCGACGGTCCCGGCAAGGCTCTGCGGCTGGGCTTCCATCCGCCCCGCGACCACATCCCGATCTACCTCGCCGCGGTCGGCCCGAAGAACCTGGAGCTGGCCGGGGAGGTCGCCGACGGCTGGCTCGCCGTGTTCTACGCCCCCGAGTTCGCCGACGAGCAGCTGGCCAGCGTCCGGGCCGGGCGGGCGAAGGCCGGCAAGGAGCTGGCCGGGTTCGACGTGGTGCCGTCGGTGCCGGTGGTCGTCGGTGACGACGTCGACTCCTGCGCGGAACTGGTCCGGTGGTACGCCGCCCTGTACGTCGGGGGGATGGGCAGCCGGAAGCAGAACTTCTACAACCAGCTCGCCACCCGGATGGGCTACGGCGACGCCGCCCGCGAGGTGCAGGACCTGTACCTGGCCCGTCGGCAGCGCGACGCCGCCGCCGCGGTGCCCCTGGAGTTCATCGACCGGACCTCGCTGCTCGGGCCGAAGGAGCGCATCGCCGACCGGCTGCGCCAGTACGCCGACGCCGGGGTGACCACCCTGTCGGTGACCCTCTTCGCCGCCGACGCCGAGACCGGGGCCCGCACCCTGCGCACCGTCGCCGAGGCCCTCGACCTGGCCGGGGTCGGAGAGTGAGCTGGATCGAGGCCATCGTCCTGGGCATCGTCCAAGGGCTCACCGAGTTCCTGCCGATCAGCTCGTCGGGGCACATGCGGATCACCTCGGCGATCTTCTTCGACCAGGACGCCGGGGCGTCGTTCACCGCCGTCACCCAGCTCGGCACCGAGGCGGCGGTGCTGCTCTACTTCGCCAAGGACATCTGGCGGATCAGCCGCACCTGGATCCTGGGGATCTGGGACAGCTCGGTGCGCAGCAGCCTGGACTACCGGATGGGCTGGTACGTCATCGTCGGGTCGATCCCGATCGGGGTGATCGGGTTCCTGTTCAAGGACCAGATCCGGGAGACCGCCCGCAACCTCTACCTGGTCGCCACCATGCTGATCGTGTTCGCGTTCGTCCTGGCCTTCGCCGAGTACTGGGGGCGGCAGACCCGTACCCTCAAGGACTTCCGGATGCGCGACGGCGTGGTGATGGGCCTGGCCCAGGCGATGGCGCTGATCCCCGGGGTGTCCCGCTCCGGCGGAACCCTCACCGCCGGTCTCTTCCTCAACCTCACCCGGGAGACCGCCGCGCGGTACTCCTTCCTGCTGGCCATCCCGGCGGTGGTGATGTCCGGGCTGTTCAGCATCCCGGACGTGTTCGCGCCCGCCGCGCCGGGCACCTCGGCGCCGAGCGTGGCGCAGATGGTGGTGGCCACCATCATCGCCTTCGGCGTCGGCTACGCGGCCATCGCCTGGCTGCTGCGCTTCGTCGCACACCACACCCTGTACGTCTTCGTCCTCTACCGGGTGGCGGTCGGGACCCTGGTCCTGGCCCTGCTGCTGACCGGCACCATCTCCGCGACCTGAGCCACCACGACGCCCCCGCCGCCCGACCCGGGTGGCGGGGGCGTCGCCGCGTCCAGAGCCTGCGTCGCACCGTCGCACCGTCGCACCGTCGCACCGTCCCGCCGTTCCGCCGTTCCGCCGCCGCGCCGCAGCGGGCGGGCGCCCGCGTCGCACCGTCTGCCGCAGCGAGCGGGACCCGGCGTCGCCCCGGAGGTTCTAGGCTGGTCGGGTGGCGACCCTCCTGCTCCTGCGACACGGCCGCACGACCGCCAACGCCGACGGCGGGCTGGCCGGTCGGCAGCCGGTCGAGCTGGACGACACCGGCCGGGCACAGGCGGCGGCCGTCGGTGACCGGCTGCGCGGCCTGCGGCTGGCCGCCGTGGTGACCAGCCCGCTGGTGCGGTGCCGACAGACCCTGGAACTGGCGGTCCCGGAGGCCACCCCGGTCGTCGAGGACGACCTCATCGAGTGCGGGTACGGCACCTGGGAGGGACAGGCGCTCAAGAAGCTGGCCAAGGAGCCGCTCTGGCCGGTGGTCCAGCAGCATCCCAGCGCCGTGGTCTTCCCCGACGGCGAGTCGATGGCGGCGATGGCCGCCCGGGCGGTCGCCGCGGTCCGCGCCTGGGACGCCCGGGTCACCGCCGAACACGGCCCCGAGGCGGTCTGGTTGGCGTGCAGCCACGGAGACGTGATCAAGGCGATCGTGGCGGATGCGCTCGGCCTGCACCTGGACCTGTTCCAACGTCTCGTTGCGGACCCGGCGTCGATCACCGCGATCCGGTACACACCGCTGCGCCCCTTCCTGGTCCGGCTCAACGACACCGGCGGCGACCTGGCCGGGTTGGTGCCGCCCGCGCCGCGCCGCCGACGTCGCCGTCCGGTCGACTCGGACGCCGCGGTCGGCGGGGGAGCGGGGACGACCCGGTGAGGACGTCGTGACCGCCGACCGACCCGACCCGACCTGCACGGTCCCGTCGCGCTCACCGGGGCGTGGCGATTGTGGGTCGGTGGGGGTACGCGGTGCCGTACCGCGCCCGATAGGGTCGTGGGTATGACCCACCAGGTGCACGCCTTCGAGCCGCCGGAGCGGTTCGTCGCCGGGACGGTCGGGCCGCCGGGAGAGCGGACGTTCTTCCTGCAGGCCCGGGGCGGCGGCCGGCTGGTCAGCGTGGCGTTGGAGAAGGTGCAGGTCTCCCTGCTCGCCGAGAAGCTCGAGGAGCTGCTCGCCGAGGCGCAACGTCGGTTCGGGGTGCAGCTGCCCGAGGCCGTCCCCGTCACCGGGGACAACGACCCGCTGGACACCCCGGTCGACGAGGAGTTCCGGGTCGGCACCCTCGGACTGGCCTTCGACGTGGACACCGCCACCGTGGTGATCGAGGCGATCGCCGTCGGCGAGGTCGAGACCGAGGTCGAGCTGGCCGACGAGCTCGACGACGACGAGGACGACGACGAGCCCGACGAGGACCTCGACCGGCTGCGGGTGCGCCTCACCCCCGAGGCGACCCGGGAGTTCATCGAACGGGCCAAGCGGGTGGTCAACGCGGGCCGCCCACCCTGCCCGCTCTGCGGTCAGCCGTTGGATCCCGTCGGGCACCTCTGCCCGCGGCACAACGGCTACCACAGGTGACCTCGTCCGAACTTCGACCCCGTCCCGACGGTGCCGCAGTGCGTCGGCTGCTCCGCGACGGCGTCCTCACCGTCGACGGGCGACTGGTCGAGGCCTCCAACACCACACTGCGCGGGACCCTGACCCTGGACGGCGTCAGCGCCCACTGCGTCTACAAGCCGATCCGCGGTGAGCGTCCGCTCTGGGACTTCCCCGACGGCACCCTCGCCGACCGGGAGGTCGCCGCGTACCTGGTCGCCGAGGCCCTCGGTGGGGAACTGGTCCCCCCGACGGTGCTGCGGGACGGGCCGTTCGGCACCGGCTCCTGCCAGTGGTGGATCGACGAGCCGGACGGGGCCGCGCCGCTGGTCGGGTTCGTGTCGGCGGACGCGGTGCCGCCCGGCTGGTTTCCGATCGCCGCCGCCCGCGACGACGACGGTACGGCGTACACCCTGGCGCACGCCGACGATCCCCGGTTGGCCCGACTCGCGGTGTTCGACGCCGTCGTCAACAACGCCGACCGCAAGGGTGGACACGTCCTCGTCGGGCCCGACGACCGGATCTACGGCGTGGACCACGGGGTGACCTTCCACGTGGAGGAGAAGCTGCGGACGGTGCTGTGGGGGTGGGCGGGTCGGACGCTCACCCCCGACCTGGTCGCCGCGCTCGCCGTCCTCGCCGACCGGCTCGACGCCGACCTCGGCGAGCAGGTGGCCCGACACCTGACCGTCGCCGAGGTCGCCGCGTTGCGGGACCGGGTCGACGGGCTGCGCTCCACCGGCCGGTTCCCCCTCCCGCCCCGCGACGGTCCGGCGTTCCCCTGGCCACCGATCTGAGCCCACCCGTCCCAGGCTGTCGCCTTGATCACTGTGCAGCCGACTTCCGGCTGGTCAACACGTCGTTAGGCTGACGGTCATGGACTCTTGGGTGGGACACGAGGTGCCACGGCTACCGGGTCGGGGCGGCCCGCTGGCGTTGTTCGACACCGCCCGGCAGGGCGTGCACCCGGACACCGGCGAGGGTGACGCCACCCTGTACGTCTGCGGGATCACCCCGTACGACGCCACCCACCTGGGTCACGCCGCCACCATGATCGCCTTCGATCTGGTCCAGCGGGTCTGGCGCGACGCCGGCCGGTCGGTGCGGTACGTGCAGAACGTCACCGACATCGATGACCCGCTCCTGGAGCGGGCGCAGCGCGACGGCGAGGACTGGAAGGTCCTGGCGATGCGGGAGACCGCCCTGTTCCGCGAGGACATGGAGGCGCTGCGGATCATCCCCCCGGAGCACTACGTCGGCGCTGTCGAGTCGATCCCGGACATCGCCGCACGGGTGGTGGAGCTGCTCGGCGACGGGGCGGCGTACCGGCTCGACGACGGCACCGGCGACGTCTACTTCGACGTCACCGCAGCCCCCCGGTTCGGATACGAGTCCAACCTGTCCCGGGCCGAGATGCTGGAGATCTTCCCGGAGCGCGGCGGGGACCCCGAGCGGGCCGGCAAGCGTGACCCGCTCGACCCGCTGCTGTGGCGCGGTGCCCGCCCCGACGAGCCGTCCTGGCCGGGCGGGGACCTGGGACCGGGTCGCCCGGGCTGGCACATCGAGTGCACGGTGATCGCCCTGAACCTGCTCGGCGAGCGGATCGACGTGCAGGGCGGCGGCAACGACCTGATCTTCCCGCACCACGAGTGTTCCGCCGCGCACGCCGAACGGCTGACCGGCCGGGCCCCGTTCGCCGGTTTCTACGTCCACGCCGGAATGATCGGGCTCGACGGGGAGAAGATGTCGAAGTCCAAGGGGAACCTGGTCTTCGTCTCCCGGCTCCGGGCCGACCGGGTCGACCCGATGGCGGTCCGGCTGGCCCTGCTCACCGGGCACTACCGGACCGACCGGACCTGGACCGACGACCTCCTCGCCGCCGCCGGACACCGGCTGGACCGGTGGCGTCGGGCCGCAGCCGCCCCCGCCGGCCCCGACGGACCGGCCCTGCTGGCGGCGGTCCGCGCCCGGCTCGCCGACGACCTCGACTCTCCCGGGGCGCTGCGGGTGGCGGACGAGTTCGCCGAGGCGACCCTGTCCGGCGTCGCCGACGACCCGGCCGCGCCGGCCCTGTTCGCCGCGACCGTCGACGCCCTCCTGGGTGTCCGCCTCTGATCCCCGGTCAGCCGAGGACCAGGCCGGGGTCGGGGTCCGGGTCGGCCGCGGGGGCCGGGACCCGGTACTCCTCGGTCAGGGTGGTCATCGGGCCGGGCCAGGTGGCCTGGGCGACCTCGATGGGTCTGCGGCGCTCGTCGTAGGCGACGTGCAGCAGGTGCAGGACGGGGGTGTCCGGGCGGATCTGGAGGGTCTCGGCCTCCTCCCGGCTGGGCTGACGGGCGGTGATGGTGTCGGTGGCGGTGACGTACCGACGGCCGATCGCCTCCTCGGCCTCCTGGTACAGCGGTCGACCGAACGCCTCGGCCCGCTCCAGCGACGTGCCGGCGGTGTCGGCGGGTAGGAACCACGACGCGCCCACCTCGACCGGGGAGTCCTCGGTGCGGACCAGGTGCCGACGGCAGAGCAGGTCGGTGCCGTCGGCCACCCCGAACGCGTCGGCCACCTCGGGTGGGGCGGGGGAGCGGCCGACGGAGACGAGCTGCTGACGGTATCGGGCGGCCAGGTCGGTGTGGTAGCCGCGGAAGCCGCCGTACCGGCCCCGGGAGAGCCGGTTGAGGCGGCGGCGGGTGCCCCTGACGTACGTACCGGAGCCGGGCTTGGTGATCAGGACACCCTCGACCCGCAGCTGGTCCACGGCCCGCTGGACGGTCTGCTTCGCCACCCCGAACATCTCCGCGATGGCCGGGATGGAGGGGAGCCGCTCACCGGGCGCCCAGTCGCCCCGGCGGACCTGCGCCTTGAGCTGCGCGGCGATCTGCCGGTGCGGGAACTCGGCCGCCCCCGGGTTGATCTGCATACCCACCTCCAGAGTCACAGCTAGGTTCCTAGGATGCCCTAGGCGACGTGACGCCGCCACCCCGGACACACCCGGTCTGGTCACCTACCGGGGTCCCGGTGATCACACGAGCAGGTTCAGCGCGCCGACCGGCGTCCCCACGGGGCTGCCGGTCGTGCTCGACAGCGGGCGGTCCGTCGACACCACCCGGGCCGCCGGCTGGTGCCTGCTGCGGGCACCAGCCGTTCCCGAGGAGGAAGCCGGTTACCAGGATCCGGCGGTGGGGCCGGCGGAACCGCCCCGGCGGCGCAGGTACTTCTCGAACTCCTGGGCGATCTCGTCACCGGTCAGCGGGGTGATCCCCGCGTCGCCGAGGCGTTCCTCCAACTCCCGGACGTACTCGCCGAGTTCCGCGTCCTGCTCGGCGGCGCTGCGCACCCGCTGCTCCCACTCGGCGGCCTCCTCGGCCAGGTCGGCCATCGGCACCGGCAGGTCCAGCACCTCCTCGACCCGGTGCAGCAGGGCCAGGGTGGCCTTCGGGCAGGGCGGATTGTTGGCGTAGTGCGGCACGTGCACCCAGAACGACACCGCGTCGACCTCGGCGCGGGTGCAGGCGTCGTGCAGCACCCCGACGATCCCGGTGGGGCCGTCGTACCGGGTGGGGGTGAGCTGGTAGCGCTCGGCAGCCCCGGCGTCGGAGGCGCTGCCGCTGATCGGCAGGGGCCGGGTGTACGGGACGTCGGCCAGCAGGGCGCCGAGCAGGACCACCCGCTCGACCTCCAGGCTGTGGCAGATCTCCAGGACCTGTTCGCAGAAGGTGCGCCAGCGCATGCTGGGCTCGATGCCCCGGATCAGGACGACGTCCCGTTCGGTGCCCTTCGGGCTGGCCACCGTGAACCGGGTGGTCGGCCACTCCACCTTCCGGGTCTCGCCCTCGGCCATGGTGATGGTGGGGCGGCTGACCTGGAAGTCGTAGAAGTCCTCCGGGTCCAGTTCGGTGACCGGGCGCGCCTGCCACACCTGTTCCAGGTGCTCGACGGCGGCGGTGGAGGCGTCCGCCGCGTCGTTCCAGCCCTCGAAGGCGGCGATGGCCACCGGGGACCGGAGCACCGGCAGTCCGTCGAACTCGGTCATGCCGTCACCTCCCCCTGCTCGTCGGGGCCGACCCGGGGTGCCGCCCCGACCGTCGGTCCGCCGGGCGCGGTGTTGTCCCTGTTGTCCTTCACGTCCGTAGCCTACGGGCCGGGTTCCGTGCGGGCACGTCGGCCGCGCCGGGTCGCTCCGGGGGGTGCCAGGATCGGCCGAACCGGCCATCCGGTCATGTCACCACGAAAGGTGCGGGGTGATCCCGCCTACATAATGTGGGATCCCCGGACAGGGTCGGTCGGCGCCGCCGCGGGCGCACTAGCCTGTACGGGTGCGAACCTCGTTGCTCGACGTACTGGCAGGCCGGATCCTCGTCACAGACGGTGCCATGGGCACCATGTTGCAGGCGGCCGACCTGACCCTGGCCGACTTCGAGGATCTGGAGGGGTGCAACGAGATCCTCAACGTCACCCGACCGGACGTGGTCCGGGGGGTGCACGAGGCGTACCTGGCCGCCGGGGCCGACTGCGTGGAGACCAACACCTTCGGCGCCAACCTGGCCAACCTCGCCGAGTACGACATCCCCCACCGGATCCGGGAGCTGTCCGAGGCCGGGGCGCGCATCGCCCGGGAGGCCGCCGACGCGTACTCTACCGCCGACCAGCCCCGCTTCGTCCTCGGCTCGATCGGCCCCGGGACCAAGCTGCCCACCCTCGGGCACGCCGCGTACGCCACCCTGCGCGACGCCTACCTGGAGAACGCCGCCGGTCTGATCGAGGGCGGCTCCGACGCCCTGATCATCGAGACCTGCCAGGACCTTCTCCAGGTCAAGGCGGCGGTGATCGGCTCGAAGCGGGCGATGGCCCAGCTCGGTCGGGAGGTGCCGCTGATCGTCCACGTCACCGTGGAGACCACCGGGACCATGCTCCTGGGCAGTGAGATCGGCGCGGCCCTGACCGCCCTGGAGCCGCTGGGCATCGACCTGATCGGGCTGAACTGCGCCACCGGCCCGGCCGAGATGAGCGAGCACCTGCGCTACCTGTCCCAGCACGCCCGGGTGCCGCTGTCGGTGATGCCGAACGCCGGTCTTCCGCAGTTGACCGCCGACGGTGCGGCCTACCCGTTGACCCCGGTGGAGCTGGCCGACGCCCTGGAACGCTTCGTCACCGAGTACGGCGTCTCCCTGCTCGGCGGGTGTTGCGGTACCACCCCCGAGCACATCCGGGTGGTCGCCGAGCGGCTGCGGGGCCGGCAGGCCGCGCGGCGGGAGCCGGTGGTCGACGCCGGGGTCTCCTCGGTCTACCACCACGTGCCGTTCGCCCAGGACGCCAGCGTCCTGATGGTGGGGGAGCGGACCAACGCCAACGGGTCCAAGGCGTTCCGGGACGCGATGCTCGCCGCCGACTGGCAGTCCTGTGTGGAGATCGCCCGCAGCCAGGCCCGGGACGGGTCGCACCTGCTGGACCTCTGTGTCGACTACGTCGGCCGCGACGGTGCGGTGGACATGCGGGAGCTGGCCGGACGCTTCGCCACCGCGTCCACCCTGCCGATCATGCTGGACTCCACCGAGCCCGCCGTCATCGAGGCGGGGCTGGAGATGCTCGGTGGCCGGTGCGTGGTCAACTCGGTCAACTTCGAGGACGGTGACGGCCCCGACTCGCGGTACGCGCGGATCATGCCGGTCGTCGCCGAGCACGGCGCGTCGGTGGTGGCGCTGCTCATCGACGAGGAGGGCCAGGCCCGGACCCAGGAGTGGAAGGTACGCGTCGCCGCCCGGCTGATCGACGACCTGACCGGGCGGTGGGGGCTGCGGCGCAGCGACATCCTCATCGACGCCCTGACCTTCCCGATCGCCACCGGCCAGGAGGAGACCCGCCGCGACGGCATCGAGACCATCGAGGCGATCCGGGAGATCGCCACCCGCTACCCCGGGGTCAACTTCACACTGGGCATCTCCAACGTCTCCTTCGGGCTCAACCCGGCCGCCCGACAGGTGCTCAACTCGGTCTTCCTCAACGAGTGCGTCGAGGCGGGACTCTCCTCGGCGATCGTGCACGCCAGCAAGATCCTGCCGATGGCGAAGATCCCCGACGCGCAGCGTGAGGTCGCCCTGGACCTCATCTACGACCGCCGCCGGGAGGGGTACGACCCGGTGCAGGCCTACATCGAGGCCTTCGAGGGGGTCGACGCCGCCTCGGCTCGGGCCACCCGGGCCGAGGAGTTGGCAGCGCTCCCGCTGGACGAGCGGCTCAAGCGGCGGATCGTCGACGGGGAGCGCAACGGCCTCGAAGCCGACCTGGACGCCGCGATGGCCAGTGGCCGTACCCCGTTGTCGATCATCAACGACCTGCTCCTGGACGGCATGAAGGTGGTCGGTGAGCTGTTCGGCTCCGGCCAGATGCAGCTGCCGTTCGTACTCCAGTCCGCCGAGGTGATGAAGACGGCGGTGGCGTACCTGGAACCCCACATGGACAAGGCCGACGACGGCGGCAAGGGACGGATCGTCCTGGCCACGGTCAAGGGCGACGTGCACGACATCGGCAAGAACCTCGTCGACATCATCCTGTCCAACAACGGCTACGAGGTCGTCAACATCGGCATCAAGCAGCCGATCAACGCGATCCTCGACGCCGCCGAGGAACACCGGGCCGACGCGATCGGGATGTCCGGGCTGCTGGTCAAGAGCACCGTCATCATGAAGGAGAACCTCGCCGAGATGGCCACCCGGGGGGTGGCCGAACGGTGGCCGGTGCTGCTCGGCGGAGCTGCCCTGACCCGCTCCTTCGTCGAGGACGACCTGCGGGCGGTCTTCCCCGGCCAGGTCCACTACGCCAGGGACGCCTTCGAGGGACTCTCCCTGATGGACCGGGTGATGACGGCCAAGCGGGGCGGCGCACCGGTGGTCGACGCCGAACGGGAGGCGGCCCTGGCCGCCCGGCGGGCCCGCCGGGAGAAGCAGCGGGCCGTCGTCCGGGAGTCCCTACCCGACCTGCACGACGCCTCGGTCCGCTCCGACGTGGCCCGCGACGTCGAGGTGCCCACCCCGCCGTTCTTCGGCAGCCGGGTGATCAAGGGCCTGCCGTTGGCCGAGTACGCGGCGCTGCTCGACGAGCGGGCCACCTTCCTCGGACAGTGGGGGCTGCGCGGTGCCCGGGGCGGCAAGGGTCCCTCCTACGAGGAGTTGGTGGAGACCGAGGGTCGCCCCCGGCTGCGGTACTGGCTGGACCGGCTCACCGCCGACAAGGTCCTCGAAGCCGCAGTGGTGTACGGCTACTTCCCGGCGTACTCCGAAGGCAACGACCTGGTGATCCTGGACGAGAACGGGCACAGCGAGCGGGCCCGGTTCTCCTTCCCCCGGCAGCGCCAGGAACGGCGGCTCTGCCTGGCCGACTTCTTCCGACCCAAGGGCGACCAGCTCGACGTGGTGGCCCTGCAACTGGTCACCGTCGGCCAGCCGGTCAGCGAGTACACGGCGAAGATGTTCGCCGCCAACGAGTACCGCGACTACCTGGAGGTCCACGGCCTGTCGGTGCAGCTCACCGAGGCCCTCGCCGAGTACTGGCACCGGCGGATCCGCAGCGAGCTGACCCTGCCGGGCGGGCGTACCGTCGCCGGGGACGACCCGGGGGACCTGGCCGGACTGCTGCGCACCGACTTCCGGGGCTGCCGGTACGCGTTCGGCTACCCCGCCTGCCCCGACCTGGAGGATCGCGCCAAGATCGTCGAGCTGCTGGGCGCGGAGCGCATCGGGGTGACCCTCTCCGAGGAGTTCCAGCTGGAGCCCGAGCAGGCCACCGACGCGATCGTCGTCCACCACCCCGAAGCCAGCTACTTCAACGCCAAGTAGGCGCAAGGCAGTGCGCATTGTCGACGCCGCGCTCACCTCCTCGGGTGGGCGCGGCGTCGGCCGACGCCGCCACCAGCCGGCGCGGCGTCGGCCTCCGACAGGCAGGTGCCGGCAGGCGGTGGTCTTCGCCCGGGTTCAGCTGTCGATGCCGACGGCCTTTGCGCTGGCCTCCCAGAGTCGGGCGGCCAGCGCCGGGTCGGTCGCCTTACCGTGTGCCCGGTGCGGTCGCTGGTCGCGGTGGTAGCCGCCGTTGGTCAGCTTGGTCGCCTCCTGGGTGGCCAGCCAGACGAGGGTCTCCGCGCCCTTCTCCGGGGTGCGCAGCAGCGGCATGTACCGGGTCCAGAGGTCCTGTCCGGGAAGGCCCGAGCCGAACCGGGTCCGCACCACCCCCGGGTGGTACGAGTACGCGGTGAGGTGGGTCCAGCGGCGGGCCGCCTCGGCAGCGAAGAGGATGTTCGCCCGCTTGCTGGTGGCGTACGCGCCCATCGGTCGGTACCGGTTCAGCCCGGCGTTGAGGTCGTCGGGGTCGAGGTCGCCCCGGTGCATCCTCGATGCGGTGACCACCAACCGTCCGACCCGGTCGGACAACAGGTTGCTGAGCAGGAACGGGGCCAGGTGGTTGGCCTGGATGGTCGACTCGAACCCGTCGACAGTGCGGACCGGCTGCTGGGCCATCATCCCGGCGTTGTTGGCGAGCACGTCGATCCGGTCGTACGCGGCGCGGAGCCGCTCGGCCAGCCCCCGTACGTCGTCGAGGACGGCGAAGTCGGCGCGGAACAGCTCCGGGCGTTCACCGGTGGTGTCGTGGACCTTCTCCCCGGCGGCCCGCAGCCGGTCCGGATCCCGTCCGACCAGCGCCACCCGGTCGCCTCGACGTGCCAGGGCGACAGCGGCGGCCAGTCCGATGCCGGAGCTGGCCCCGGTCACCACAGTGAGACGGCGTCCGGCGGAATCATCTGAAGGATCGTTCACCCCATTCATGGCGGGGATCGTACTGATGGCTCGCGGTGTCCACATCGTCGGGCCAGGGGACCTCACCAGGGGCGGACCCGAACGAGGTTCTCAGGATTCCGGACCGTGTTCTCAGGCTTCCGGACCGTCGATCTGGTGGTGGACGTCGATGACGATCCAGGTTCGCAACCGGCTGATCCTGTCGGCCCGCTGGATCCTTCGGGATCACCTGCCGGACGTGGACGGCCGGTGCCCGATCTGCCGGGTGCAGGACTGCCAAGCCGTCACCGTTGCCCGAGACTGTCTCGCCTCACTCGGCGCGCGACCGGGAGGTCGGGTGTCCAGCCGAGATCCGCCGTGACAGGGTACGCGCCGTCAGCTCACCCAGTGCCAGCCGTCGCCGAGGGTCCACCGGACCTGGCACGGGTCGGCGAAGCAGTCGAAGCGCGCCTCGGGTGGGACCGGGTGGGGGCTGTGCAGGTGCACGGTGGCGACGAGTAGCCAGGCGGCGGCGGTGGCCGCCGGGAGGAACAGATCCAGTCGACGTGTCGACCTCGTCGGAGCGTCGTGCATCGGCACAGTGTCCACCATGGGCGCGCAGTCGGTGGTCACGTCGGGTGGTGTCCACGCCGTGGGTGCCCCCTTGCCCGAAGACCTATCAGAGCTGTAGGAAAAATAGGACTTCGATGTGGGGCCGTCACGACCGTCGTGCCGGCCGGTGGTCGAGCCGTGCGACCGGAGGGACCCGACATGACCGACACCCTGGTGGACCTGGCCCTGGACCCCCTCGGCCCGCACATCGGCGCCGACGTCCGGGGGCTGGACCTCGACCGGGCCACCGACGCCGAACTGGCCGCCGTCCGGGCGGCACTGGTGGAGCGCAAGGTGCTGTTCTTCGCCGACCAGCGTCTCGACGACGACGGTCAGGTCCGACTCGGTCGCCGCCTCGGCGAGCTGACCGCCTCCCACCCGGTGGTCGCCGGTGTGGACGAGCGCCACCCGGAGGTGTACGAGCTGGACAGCGCCGACGACGGGTTCGCCGACGTGTGGCACACCGACGTGACGTTCATGCCGCGCCCGCCCCTGGGGTCGATCCTGCGGGCTGTCACCCTGCCGGTCGGTGGTGGGGACACGACCTGGGCGGACAGCCAACTCGCGTACGACTCCCTCGCCGAACCGGTGCGGCGGCTGGTGGACCAGCTGGTGGCCGTACACGACGGCAACCGGGAGTTCGGCTACTACCTCGCCCACCGGCGGGGTGGCCGGGGCAGCGTGTGGGAGGGGGAGGTGGTGACCCGCCTCGACCCGGTGGAGCACCCGGTGGTCCGGGTGCACCCGGAGACCGGACGCCGGGGCCTGTTCGTCAACCCCGGATTCACCTCCCACGTCGTCGGGGTGTCCGAGGCCGAGAGCCGGGGGATCCTGGACCTGCTCTACGCCCACCTGACCAAGCCGGAGCACCTGGTCCGGCACCGGTGGCGGCCGGGGGACGTGGCGATCTGGGACAACCGCAGCACCGCCCACTACGCCAACCGCGACTACGGCACCTCCCGGCGGGTCATGCACCGGATCACCCTGCGCGGAGACCACCCCCGGGGGCCGGTGGACCCGTGGCGGGGTCCGGCGGTCGTGGAGGTCAGTGGGTGAGGGTGAGGGAGACCAGGAAGGCCGGGTGGTCGGTGGTGCCGTCCATCCCGATCGCCCGGGTGGACCCGATGGGCAGGTCGTCGGTGGCCATGAACTGTTGCACGCCGCCGTCGTGCCGGTGCTGGTAGTCGACCGGGACGCAGGCCCGCACGTCGGGGGTGCCGCCGTGGCGGAGGTTGAGGTCGCCGCTGACCACCGTGGGCCGGTAGCGGCTGTCGGCGTGCAGCTGTGGGATCGCCGTACCGAGCAGGTGGTTGCACTGGGCGAGGGCCAGGGTGGAACTGGTGTAGGCCAGGTGCGTGGTGCACGCCTGGTAGGCGCTGCCCGCCTCGACGCAGAGCCAGGCGCGCTCCTCGGGGTCGTCGGGGTCCTGCGCCGGATAGATCCCGCTGTGTACGGCGTGTTCCCGGTCGCCCGTCGGCACGTGCGCCACCACCCCGACGCCGTACTCCTGGCCGTTGAGGCAGTGGTACGGGCCGCCGGTGCGGCGGTTGCGGGCGGGGGCGAAGGCCGGGGCGACCGCGTCGTCGCCGTGGACGGCGGCCATCGCCGCGCGGAGCAGTTCCAGGTCGTCCCGGCAGGCCTCGTTGAGCGTCACCACGTCGGGTCTCTCGGCCCGGACCAGCTCGGCCGCCCGCGCCGGTGCCTCCCCGGTGTGGCAACCGGCGAGCCCGCTGCTGCACAGGTTGACCTGCAACACCCGTAGTTCGACGGGGGTGGGTGCGTCGTCGGCCCCGGGGGCGGTGACTGTGCATCCGGCCAGCAGCACGACCGTCGCGAGCAGGAGGCGGGCGGCGCGCGACGCCCGTCGGACGGGGGACTGACGACCGGCCATGCACCTGCCTTGCTGCGCGGGGGTGGGAAGTCTACCGGGGGTCGGAGCCGCCGACCTCGGCCGGTACGGATGTCCCGGGCGGGCGGGCGGTCGTCCCTGCCGCCCGGGACACCCCGCCCACCAGTGTCGAAGCCGTCAAGGCTCGACGAGGCCGGGTTCCACCCGGTCCATGCCGGCGGGAGGAACCTGTGTTGCGGACAGTGGCAAGAGGTCCCGGGGGGCGGGCTCGCCCCTCCGGGAGGTCACCGGGGCGTCGGGGCGCGTTCGGGCGGTGGTGCGCCGTCGGGATCGCCGCGGTGCTCGCGGTGACCATGCACCAGACTCCGGCCCGGGCCGACGACCCGGTGCCGTTCGACGAACACGCGGTGCACGGCGCCCTCTTCGCGGCGGTGGTGCAGCTGCGTGACAACGGCGCGGCGGGGCTGACCGACGCCCTGCTCACCGCCGAACTGCTGGACTGGCGGGCGGCGAACCCGACCGCCGACGCCGCCCAGATCACCGCGCACGCCACCGGCACCCGGGCGGCCGTCGCCCCGGTCGTGCCGGAGGGCTCCGGTGAGGAGCGGTCCCGGTTCGCCCTGGCGATGGCGCTGCTGGCCCGGTTGGGGGCGACCCCCTCCAGCGGCGCGGTGCTCACCGGCCCGGCGTTGCGGCTCTTCCTGGACAGCACCGTCGGCGCCGAGGGTGCCAACGTGGTGCCGGACATGCTGAACCTGGTCCGGGGCGGATACCAGGACGCCGCGTGGAACGCCCGCTCCCGGGACGTGGTCCGGGACACCTGGGTGGAGCTGCACCGGCGGGCGAAGGTGGACGAGGCACTGGCGCTCGGGTGGGACACCGCCTTCACCGGCCGCACCCAGACGCCGGTACGGACGCCGGTGGACACCCTGCTGGCCACCCGGATCCACGACCCCCGCCCCGACGGCAACTCCGGCACCCTCGGCCACTACGTGCCGCTGACCGCCATCCGGGCCGAACGCGACGACCCGGCCGCGTACCGGACGCTGGTGCAGGAGCGGGCGTACGCCGCGCTGGCAGTGCTGGACGCGAGCGGACGGGCGCGGATCGACGAGGTGGTGGCCAGGGCGACGACGTACCCGCTCAACGGGAACCCGAAGCCGACCCAGGCGGTGATCGACGAGGAGAAGCGAAAGACCGCCGAGAACAAGACCGTCTTCGAGGGGCTCGGCTCCACGGTGAGCGTCCTGTCCACGGTGATGGGGTTCCACGACAAGAAGTTCGGCAAGCAGCTGGAGACGATCGGCAAGGCCGTCGTCACCTCGGTCACCGCGATCAACACCTACATGACCACCGTCCTCGGGCAGGGGTTGAGCGTGGCCGCCACCGCGATGGGCACTGCGGTGCTGACCGGTAACCTGCTCGGTGCGGCGGTGAGCCTGATCGGTCTGTTCGCCGGCGGCGGCGACCCGAACGCCGCGGTGCAGGCCGAGATCGGCAAGCTCCGGGACCAGATCAACCGCCTCGCCCAGGGCATGGACCGGCGGTTCGACCGGATCGAGTCGGCGCTGACCGAGATGTACGGCAACCTGATCGCCCAGCTCGACGCGTTGACCCGGTCGCTGGACCAGGTGCACGCCAACCTGGGTCGGATCGCCACCCAGCTGCAGACCATCGAACGCAAGATCGACTCGATGGCGCTGGCCACCCACGCGGCGCTGGAGCAGATCGCCACCGACCCGCTCAACTCGGTGATCACCACGTACGTGCACCACAAGGAGATCACCGGGCAGCCGATCCCGGACTACATCAACACCTACTTCCCGAAGGCCGAGTCGCCGACGTTCGAGTTCGCGACGGTACGGGCGCAGGGGCAGGGGACCTTCACCGTCCCGGCCGGCACCAGCACCGTCGACCCGGTGTCGCAGCTCGACCTCTTCCTGCCCGAGGGCTCGGTCAACTACCTGGCACAGTGGGCCGGGCAGCGGGTCGGGGGCACCTGGAACAACGGACGGGTCGCCAACGCCGCCGCGTGGAAGACCGCCGCCCGGACGTACAACATCCTGCAGTTGCAGAACCCCCAGTACGCCCGGCAGATCACCCCGGCGCGGGCCGAGGCGGTCGCGGAGGCCGGCGACGAGATCAACCGCCGGGTCCGGCAGTTCAGCGCCCCGGGTGCCGGTGGGGCCACCAACGCCCTGTTCACCGCGCTGGTAGCCGACTACCGGACGGCGGTGAACGCCTGGCGGGAACAGGCTGACAACGTCCGTGTGGCGGTGCTGTGGAACGGCAGCGACGCGATCCCCGAGTACGACCTGTGGGGCGCCCCGGACCAGCAGATCGCCGCCGGCAACCGGATCGGCGAGAGCGGCTCGATCGGCCCCTGCACCGGGAACCTCGGCACCCGTACGGTCCCGTCGACGCTGCGGCACAACACCCTGCCGAACCCGTTCCAACTGGCCCACCACGGCATGCCGCCGGCCCACCGACCCGCCTTCACCAGCTGCTACGAGGCGCAGTTCGTCAACCTGGTGGAGAACGAGGGACCGCGTTTCCACACCACCAGCGGCGACCTCCAGATCACCGTCCGGTCCCGGGTGAAGTGGTCGGGCGGGGACTGGCAGCAGGTACGCAGCGCCACCCGGGTCTTCCCGATCGGGGTGTTCTGCTCCTGGAACGTCCGCTCGCAGGAACCGGACGGGTACTGCTACGACGAGCGCAAGTACCTCGACGAGCGGTGGACGGGCACCTACCGGCCGGCCTTCGAGTCCAGCGCGATCCCGGCGTTCGACGCCCAGACGACGACCGCCCGGGCCAAGGCCGCCAGCATGCTCTCCGGTCGGCAGAAGTACTACTACCGGGTGATGCTGGCCGGCACCGGGACCGCCGCGCCGGACCCGGGGACCTGGGACTCGGCCAAGGTGCTCTGGCAGCGGGGCAAGAAGGTCTCCGACACGTTGCGGCTGCTGCAGGCCTACACCGAGTTGGGGTGGGGCACCGCCCTGGAGTCCGACGACGGCCTGCGTGGGCTGCTCTTCGGCGACCAGGGGCTGCCCGCCGACTGGTCCCGCCCGCGCAGCGACGCCGACCAGTCCGCCAACCGGCACCTGCACAACGCGATGGCGCGGGCGGTGGCGAACTACGCCGAGTGCACGCAGACCGACGGGTGGGACCCGTGCCAGGGTGACCGGTCGGGGTTCCTGCCGCTGGCCGGCCAGGGCCAGTACGGGCCGGGCTGCGCGCAGCCGACCACCGCCCCCCGTGACCCGCTCAGCGCCTGCCTGGTCGGTGCCGCCCAGGTCCGCGCCGACCAGCTCGCCGCCAGGTACTCGCACTGGTCGGGTCGGGTGCACGCCGGAACGCACGTCGAGGGGTTGCCGGACGTGACGGCCACCGTCGACATGACCCGGGCGGCCAGCGGGGCGATCCGGTTGGGCTGACCGGTCGGGCGATGATCCCACCGGCCCGGGACGGATGTCCCGGGCCGGTGGGACCTCCGTCGGCCGACGATGGACGCGGTGGGACGTTCACCCACGAAACCGGTACCGATGACCGGTGCCACTGTGGACGGCCGCCGTCTACGCTGCGCTCGACCGAGGAGACCGCAATGCCCCTGCCTTCGCCCGACCACCAGGCCCACGACCACGACCAGCGGATCGTGGTGGTCGCCGCCGACAACACCCTCTGCCACGTGTACGAGAGCTTCACCGAGCTGCTCGACGAACCACGGCACTACGACACGCTCGACGGCGGGGTGGAGTTCTTCGACGTCACCGGCCGCCGACTGACCCCGGTCTTCTCCCCGCACTGGCAGCTGACCGGCCTGCAACCGACTGTCGAACCGGCCGAGCCGGAGGTGCTGCGGGTCCGGTTCAAGGCGGTCATGGCCCACCTGGACCGGTTCGTCCGCGACCGCCCGGAGGTCCTCGGTGACCACCGGGTCGACCTGGAGCAGGTCCTGGCCGCCCTGCCCCACTGCGACGACCCGGACCTGGTGGACGTCGTCGACTCGCTGCCTCGCCACATCCGGGGTCACCGGGGCAACCTGCTGCACAACGCCGTCCACGCCGCCGGCTGGGCACACCGCTGAGTCCGGCGCCTCCGCCACCGCCCGGGAGGGCTCCGTTGCCGCCGACCGCACCACCCCTGCCCGCCCGCCGCCGGGCCCTGGTCGTGGCGGGGGTGGTCGTCGCCCTCCTCGTCCTGGCCGGACACCTGTGGAGCCGGGAACCCGCCGCCGCCGGGCCGGTCGCGGTGACCGCAGGTCTCGCCGTCGCGTTCACCGCCCTCGGCGCGCTCGTCCTCGCCGGGGTGCCCGCCCACCCGGTCGGCCGGTTGATGACCGCCGCCGGGCTCACCGCCGCCGGGGCCGCCCTCGCACTGAGCTGGACCGCGTTCACCCCGGTCGCCTGGGTGGGGCAGTGGCTCTGGTGGCCGCCGTACGGGCTGGTCATCCTGGCCCTGCTGGTCTTCCCCGACGGCCGACTGTCGGGGCCGCGCTGGCGGCCGGTCGGGTACCTCGTCGTGGCCACCACCGTCGTGGCCACCGGGGCGCTCGCGGTGGCCGCCCTCGACGACCCCCGTCGGCTGCTGCTCTCGGCGGAACCCGCCGCCACCGCGCAGGCCCGGACCCTGGTGCAGGTCGCGCTGCTGGCGATCGCTGTCGAGTTGGTGACCCTGCTGGCGGTGCTGGTCTCGTTGGCCCTGCGGTGGCGGCGCGCCACCGGGGAGACCCGCCAACAGCTCGCCTGCCTGCTGGCCGCCGGGGTGCTGTTCCTGCTCGGGGTGGTCCTCGACGGGCTCAACCTGGCCGGGGCCTGGGTGCTCATGGTGATCGCCATTCCGGGGGCGATGACCCTCGCCGTGCTGCGGTACCGGCTGTACGGGCTGGAACAGGTGATCAACCGTACGCTGGTGTGGCTGGTGATGAGCCTGCTGGTGATCGTGGCCTTCGTCGCCACCGTCAGCCTCCTGCGTGACCTGCTCCTGCGCGGGGACACCTCCAACGCCTCCCTGGTGGCCACCGGGCTGATCGCCGTCACCTTCGAGCCGCTGCGGCGGCGGGTGCAGCGGGGGGTCAACCGGCTGCTCTACGGCGAGCGCGACGAACCGTACGCCGTCCTGGCCCGCCTCGGGGACCTGCTGGAACGCACCGTCGAGCCGCAGGCCGTCCTACCGCTGCTCACCCGTACGATCGGCGACTCCCTGCGGGTGCCCTACGTCGCCGTCGAGGTGGGCACCGACGAGGAACGCGATCCGGCCCGGCCGCCACTGGTGCACGCCGCCCACGGTCGGCCCACCGAATCGGTCGAGCGGTTCGACATGCTGACCCACGGTGAACGGGTCGGCTGGCTGGTGGTGGCCCACCGCAGCCCCGGGACCCGCTTCACCCCGGTCGAGCGGCGGCTGCTCAGCGACGTCGCCCTGCACGCCTCGGTGGCGGCGGCGACCGCCCGGCTGATCCGGGACCTGCGGGACTCCCGGGAGCGGTTGGTCACCGCCCGGGAGGAGGAGCGGCGTCGGCTGCGCCGCGACCTGCACGACGGGCTCGGTCCCACCTTCGCCGGCATGTCCATGCAGGTACGGGCCGCCCGCCGCCTCGCCACCGACAGGCAGTCGCTGGTCGGCGTCCTGGACGGGCTCGCCGAGGACCTGCGGACCTGCACAGCCGAGGTCCGGCAGTTGGTCGACCGGCTGCGCCCACCCGCCCTCGACCGGGGGTTGGAGTCGGCCCTGCGGGCGGAGTGCCGTCGCTTCGACGGCCCCGGCCTGTCGGTGCGGCTGCGGGTGGAGGACGACCCGGGTCGGCTGCCCGCCGCTGTGGAGGTGGCGGCGTACCGGATCGTCGCGGAGGCCCTGGCCAACGTGGCCCGGCACGCCCGGGCCTCCACCTGCGAGGTCGTGGTACGGCGGGGGCGCGCCCTGGTGGTCGAGGTCGGCGACGACGGGGTGGGTGGCGTGGCCCGGCGACCGGGCGGGGTCGGGTTGGACTCCATGCGGGAACGGGCCGTCGAGCTCGGCGGGGAGTGCGACGTGGTCGGCCGGGACCCGCACGGGACCCTCGTGCGGGTCAGACTGCCGCTGCAAGGATGAGACGGACCGGGCGAGGCCGGGGCGGAAGTGGGGCGCGGAGATGACCGGACAGGGTCGGGTGTTGATCGTGGACGACCATCCGGTGGTCCGTCGTGGACTGCGGATGATGCTGGAGGGGGAGCCCTGGGTGACCGCCGTCCTGGAGGCCGCCACCTGCGCCGAGGCGATCCGGTTGGCGCTGACCGAACCGGTCGGTGTGGTCGCCATGGACGTGGCCCTGCCCGACGGCGACGGCGTCGAGGCCACCCGACGCATCGTGCAGGGCCGCCCGGAGACGGCGGTGCTCATGCTCACCATGGCCGACGACGACGAGGTGGTGAGCCGGTCGCTGCACGCCGGTGCCCGGGGATACCTGTTGAAGGACACCGACCCCGACGTGATCGTCGACGCCCTGCGGACGGTGGCCGGTGGTGGGCTGGTCCTCGGTCCCCGGGTCGGGCCACGGGTGCTGGCCGACCTGCAACGCCGGCCGACGCCGCTGCCCGCGCCGTTCGACCGGCTCACCGCGCGGGAGCGGGACATCCTGCGGCACCTGGCGGCGGGCGAGGCCAACGCCCGGATCGCCCGCCGGTTCGGGTTGAGCGAGAAGACGGTCCGTAACCAGCTCTCGGCGGTCTTCGCCAAGCTCGGTGTCTCCGACCGGGTCCAGGCCGCGCTCCTCGCCCGTGACGTGGGGCTGTGACCTCCGGGACCTCCACCGTCGTCTCGGCCCGGGGTGTGGGGCTCGGGGTCCGGGCACACCGTCGGTCGGTTTTCTGCACCTCGTCCGGGCGTGGGATATATTGACGTACATCTCTGACTGGGAGGTGTCGTGGTGCGAGTCCGTTCGATGGTCGTGGCGGCAGTGGTCGCCGGTCTCACGGTGACCGGGGTCGGTGCGGCCGGTGCCGCCGGGGCCGACCCCCCGCAACGCCCACCCGCCGCGCCGGGCGCGGCGCAGCAGAACACACTGGCCGTCGGTGACTTCGACCTGACCCGTCCACAGGTCGTGGCGAGCAACCTCACGGTGCCGTGGGGGATGGACTTCCTGCCCGACGGCAGCGCCCTGGTCGCGCTGCGCAACTCCGGCCAGGTCCAGCGGGTCCGCCCCGGTCAGGCCCCACAGCAGGTCGCCCAGATCTCCGGGGTGGCCGCCGGAGGCGAGGCGGGTCTGCTCGGCCTGGCGGTCTCCCCGACCTACGCCCAGGACGGCTGGATCTACGTCTACCTCACCACCTCCACCGACAACCGGATCGTCCGGTTCCGGCTGACCGCCCCGCAGACCCAGCAGCCGATCCTCACCGGCCTGAGCCGGGCCAGCATCCACAACGGGGGGCGGATCGCCTTCGGACCCGACGGGATGCTCTACGCCGGGGTCGGCGACGCCGGGCAGACGGCGCTGTCGCAGAACCTGCAGAGCCGCAACGGCAAGATCCTGCGGATGCGTCCCGACGGCACCGTCCCGCCGGGCAACCCGTACGCCGGATCGCTCGTCTACAGCCTCGGTCACCGGCACGTGCAGGGGCTGGCCTGGGACGCCCAGGGTCGGCTCTACGCCACCGAGTTCGGGCAGAACACCTGGGACGAGGTGAACCTGATCGTGGCCGGCGGGAACTACGGGTGGCCGGTCGTGGAGGGACGGGGCAACGACCCCCGCTACCGCGACCCGCTGGTGGTCTGGTCCCCGGCACAGGCCTCACCCAGCGGCGCGACGATCGCGGGGAACCGGCTGTTCGTCGCCGCCCTGCGCGGCGCCCGACTCTGGAACCTGCCGTTGACCGGAACCGGGGGAGTCGGGACCCCGGTCGCCGAACTGGCAGGCACCTACGGCCGGCTGCGCACCGTCGAGTACGGCCCCGACGGGTGGCTCTGGGTGACCACCAGCAACCGGGACGGGCGCGGTACGCCGGCCGCCACCGACGACCGGGTCCTGCGGTTCCCCCCGCGTGACACCCCACCGGCGACCACCCCGCCGCCGCCGACCGCCCCACCGGCGACCACCCCGCCGCCCACGCAGCCGGCGACCACCTGCCTCGTCTCGTGGACCGCCAACCGGTGGACCGGCGGGTTCACCGCCGAGGTCCGCCTCACCAACCAGGGACCGGCGTTGACCGCCTGGAACCTGACCTGGACCCTCCCCGCCGACCAGCAGGTCACCAGCGCCTGGAACGCCCAGGTCACCCAGTCCGGGAGCACCGTCACCGCCGGCAACGTCGGCTGGAACGGGGCCGTCGCGCAGGGCGCGACGGTGAGCTTCGGCGTCCAGGGCACCTCGGGGGCGGGCGACCCCACCCCCACCGGCTTCCAGCTCAACGGCTCCCCCTGCCGGTCGGCCTGACCTCCCCGTCGTCCCGGGTGCCCGAGGTGGCACCCGGGACGGCGAGGTGACGTCAGCTGGTCGACGCCGCCCCGGCCCGGGTCCGGACCGGACCCGGGCCGGGGATTTCCCGGCGGGGCCGAGGGCCGGAACCGTCGACCACCATCAGTGACCGTGTCGCCGCTCAAGGTGAGCAACCTCGAAGTGGGGCGGACCGGCGGGAGCACGCATCCTGAACCGGAAATCCGTCGAAGCTCCCACTGTGGAGGAACGCATGGTCCACGTCCGTGACCCCGAGCTCGTCCGACCCCCGCAGGCCGCTCCCGGTGCTACCTCGACCCTGGTCAACGGCCACTTCCCGCGCCGCCGAGGGCTGATCGTCGCGCTCAGCGCACTGGTCGGCTTCCTCCTGACCGTGGTGTGGTCCGCCGAGTTCGTCGACCAGACCATCGGCGACAACGTCGCCAACACGTTGCTCGGCCACGACGCGAAGGCGACCCCGATCGCCGGGATGGCCGCCGGAATCGCCTTCGCCTTCGTCTCGGGCCTGGCCGGGACCTTCACCGCCTGCAACATCGCCGCGTTCGGCGCGGTCGCACCGATGCTCGGCGGCGCCGGCAGCCGGTGGCACCGGCTCGGCCGGGCACTGCGGCCGCTCGGCTGGCTCTCAGTCGGGATGATCGCCGTCTCGGCCGGCTACGGAGTCCTGGTCGGGCTGGTCGGGACGCGGATGCCGCAGTTCTCCACCGCCCCCAACGTTCCCGGCGAACTCTCCGGGCGCAGCATCCAGTCGATGGTGGTCTTCGGGCTGATCGGGTTGGCGATGACCTACCTGGGGCTGGCCGCGATCGGTGTCGTCCCGGACCCCTTCGCCCGGATCTCGGCCCGCTTCCCGAACGCGCCGATGGTGGTCATGGGGGTGTTGATCGGCGGCTTCCTGATCGGGCGCCCGTTCCCGTTGTTCCGGCAGATGTTCCGCGACGCCGCCGAGAGCGGCAACCCGTTGTACGGCGCCGCCGCGTTCACGCTCCAGTCGATCGGGAACATCGTCATCATGGCCGCCCTGTTCCTCCTGGTGACCTACACGGTGGGCGGGCGTCTGCACAGGTGGATCGCGGCCGACCCGCGACGGATCACCGTGGTGACGGCAGTGGCACTGATCGTCGCGGGAGTCTTCACCTTCCTCTACTGGGACGTGCGGCTGCTCGCCCGCCGCGAGATCCTGCCCTGGTACCCCGTCGCACCGTGGGTCTGACCACCTCGGCGCGGACAGCCGTCGACAATCGTTGACAACGGTCGGCCATACTGTCGTCCGTGCTCGAAGTCGGTACGCCATGACCTGGGCGGAGGCCGTCACCAGTGTCGCCGCCGGGCTGCTCATCTCGGTGCTGACCACCCCCGTCGGGGTGTCGGGGGCGGTCTTCCTCCTCCCGGTGCAGCTCAGTGTGCTGGCCGTACCGAACCCGGCGGTGACGCCGACGAACCTGCTGTTCAACATCGTGGCCGGTCCGGGTGCGCTGCTGCGGTACCGCCGTGGTGGGGCCCTGACCGGCCCGCTGACCCGTCTCCTGCTGGTCGGCACCCTCCCCGGGGTGGTGGTGGGCGCCGTCGTCCGGGTCTTCCTGGTCCCGGGACCGGACGCGTTCCGGCTGGTCGTGGCCGCGATCCTGTTCCCCCTGGGGTTGTGGCTCTGCCTCCGTGCCGCCGCCACCCGACCCTGGCCGACCGGCCCGGCCCCGTCCCGCCCCCGGCTGATCTCGCTGTCCGCCCTGGTCGGCGTGGTCGGCGGGGTCTACGGGATCGGAGGGGGCTCCATCCTCGGCCCGATCCTGGTCGGTCGGGGGATGCCGGTCGCGGTGGTCGCCCCCGCCGCGCTCGCCTCGACCTTCGTCACCTCCGTCGCCGGTGCGGCCACCTTCTCCGTCCTCGCCCTCACCGGCGGTGGTGACATCGCCCCACGGTGGGACGTCGGCCTGCTCTGTGGGGTCGGCGGGCTGATCGGCGGCTACCTCGGGGCGTACCTGCAACCCCACCTGCCCGAACGGGCGCTGCGGTTCGGTCTCGGCGCGCTCGCCGTCGCCCTGGCCGTCGTCTACGCCGTCCAGGCCGGGGTGAACCTGGGCTGAGTCTCCGACTCCCGGGGTGTCTTCAGGAAACTCACAACGAAGCAGGGCACAGTGGCAGCGCCGGTGTCGGCTGTCTGGAGGAAACGATGGGTCCCGTGCTCGCTCTCGTGAGCCTGCTGTTGTTGCTGGTCCAACTGCTGCTGATCGCCCGGGCGGTGCTGGACTGGAGCGTCGTCCTCGCCGGGCCCAGCCAGCCCGGGTCGCTGCGGGCCAAGCTGCACGACGCCGCGCAGGCGGCGACCGAACCGATCCTCGCCCCGGTACGCCGGGTGCTGCCCCCGGTACGCCTCGGCGGGGTCGGCATCGACCTCGCCTTCATCGTCGTGTTCCTGACCATCGTCATCATCCGCGCGCTCCTGCCCTGAGCAGCCGCCCCGACGGCGGACACGCAGCCGCGTTCCGCGACGGAGGCGGTCTAACGGGCCGCCTCCGCGAGGGTCTTGATGTCGCCCAGCGTCGTGCCGATGTTCCGTCGCAGTTCGTCGAGGCGGGCCGCGACGAACTGCCCCTCGCGCTCCGGTGCCCCGTCGATGATGGGACTCAGCCCGGAACGCCCCGGCCCGATGCGAACCGACTGGCGCAACAGCGTGCCCGTCGCCTCGGGTTCGAGTTCGTACCGCCAGGTCGCCGCCGGACGGCTGCGGTCCGCAGCGCCTTCGGTGCCGGCGAACCGGCCCTCCGGATCGGTGACGACCCACCCGAACACCCGTGGCTCGTGCAGGTCGGTGATGTAGGAGACGGTGCGCCACTGGCCGATCCGGGGGTGACTGTTGTGCCCCACGAAGGCCGCCCCGACCACCGGGCGGTCAGCCCCGCCGAGCCACTCGACCCGGTCCAGCTCCGGGCTGAGCCGGGGCGGCAGGTGGATGTCGATCACCAGGGCCCACACGGACGTCGGGTCGGCTTCGACATGGATCTCGCAGCTCACACCCGGCTGGTCGGAATATCGCACTGGTCACCCTCGTTCCGACCCGGTCGGGTCCGTCTGGCGGGACGCAATCATAGCGCCGACCGTCCATGAAGGACACCCGCTCGTGATGGGAACCGTCGATGCCGTGGCCTGCCGTCGGCGGGTCAGAAGCTGCTGACCAACTTGACGAAAGCCTCGTCGATCTTCGTCGGGTCGGTGGCGTCGAACGCCTTCCCCGACGAGGCCTTGGCGATCCGGTCGAGGGTCTCGAAGTCCGAGTCACGGTCGAAGGCGATGCAGAACACCTTCACCGGACGTTGCGGATCGAGCTGCACGTCGGCGAGGAGCCGGGCGAGGTCGTTGTCCTTGCCGTACTCGTTCTTGCCGTCGGTGAGGACCACCACCGCGTTGATGCGCTGCGGATCGTACCGCTCGACCAGGTGCCGGTGCGCGGCCCGGACCGTCGTGTAGAGGGCGGTCCCGCCCTCCACGTGCAGCCCGGAGATCCGGCTGGTGATCCGCTTCTGGTCGAAGTCACCGAGCTGGACCTCCTCCCGGTAGGGGCCCTTCGGGCGTTCCCGTGTCTCGGACGAGAACGACCACAGCCCGACCCGGTCCTCACTGTTGAGCAACGCCAGGCCCTTGCCGGCGGCGGCCGAGGCCACCTGGAACCGGGTCCGGTCCCCGACCGAGGCCTCCATCGACCCGGACGTGTCGAGCGCGATCAGGACGTTGGCCTTCTTGCGCAGGGTGCTCCACCCGTGCAGCATCTCCTCGACCACCGCCGGGTCCGGCGGGGCGAAGTAGGTGAGCCCGCCCTCCGGCTCGGCGCCCACCCCGGCCAGGAGCTCCGCCGACGCCCGTCGTTCGTGGTCCCGGAAGCCCAGGTCGGCGAAGTCGGCCTGCTGGGCGTCCTCGGTCAGGAAGGCCAGCAGGTCCTCGGCGGCGGCGCGCTGGCGGTCGTCGGCGGTGGGCAGCACCACGAACGGGTGGTCCAGGTTGAAGGTGCCCTCCTTCGGGTGTACGGCGACCAGCGGGACGGTGGGTCGAGGACCCCGCGCCTGCCCCTCCTCGCGGGGGCTCAACCCGCCCTCGTTGTAGAGCTGGACCAGCTCCTCCTGCAGGACCATCGCGCTCATGTCGTCCGGGCCGCCCGGACCGCCGCGCAGGTCGGCCTCGGCCAGGTCCCGCAGCAGCTCCACCGAGTCGTCGCTGTAGTGCGACACGTTCGCCTCGATCCGCCTGACGAACTGCGTCACCGCCGGGTCGGACAGGTCGGCGCGGGTGAGGTCGCTGGAACGGCTGACCGCCGCGTAGTACGTGGCGATCGTGGCGGCCAGCCCCGAGGTGGACAGGTTCGGGTTGTCCTTGCCGAAGGTGAACCGCCCCCACTCCGGCCTGCCGAACTGCGCCCACCCCTGCCGTCCGGACAGGCCGAGGATCTGCCCCCACCCGAGGGGCCCCTGCTCGCGTACGAGATCGCCCTTGGGTTTGGGCATGGCGATGACCAGCGGACTGTTGGCGATCGACGGGTAGGTGTCGGGGGTCTGCTCGGCCCGCCCGGCGGCCCGGTCGAGGAGCCGGAGCTGGCCGGTCCACAGGCTCGACGTCGGCAACCAGACCTGCGGCTGCGGCAACGCGGTGTCGCGCCAGCCGGTGGCCAACGCCTCGGTCGCCTTACCCGAGTTCAACGCGGTGACGCGCACCTGGGCGCACTCGCCGTCGGCGATCGTCCGCCCGCTGTCGTTGTACCGCTCGGCGAGCTCGGCCAGCAGTTCCGCCTTCTCCGTGGAGGAGTTGACCTCCAGGCGGATGGCGCAGTCGGCCCGGGGCCGCCCTCCGGTGCCCGCGTCACGCTCCCGGACGACCAGGAAGGCCCCGCCGATGACCACCAGACCTGCGGTGACGGCGGCGGTGTAGGGCAACCACTGTGGTGCCCGCCTCGGGGCTGCGGCCATGGAGCTGCTCTCCTCGATGCTCGGGTGGTCGTCACCGTAACCGGTCCGTGCCACCGGTCGACTCCGGTCCGCCCCTACGGCGGGTCGGCGCGCCCGCCGAGGGCGGTGGCGAACAGCAACCGGACCAGGTAGACCACGACGAAGGTGGCCACCCCGGTCGCGGCGGCGTCGGGCATCCGACCGGCGGCGAGGTACGCGACGGCGGCACCGACGCAGCCCAGGAAGATCGCGGTGGAGACCCCCCACGCGTCGGTCGCCTCCCGGCCGAGCCGCCCCGCCCACCCGACACCGGTGGCCGGAGTGTCCCCGGGAGCCTGCGTCGGCGGTGGGCGGTGGGGGCGCGTCGCCTGGTCGGACGCGATCGTGGGGATCGGCAGCGGCTCGTTGGGGGTGGGCGCACCGGCGGTCTCCGACCCCACGACGAGCACTGTGGTGTCGGGGGTCGGGCCGGGTTCCCGGGCGTCCTGCCCGAGCAGTCGCATCAGGATCTGCTCGGCCGTCGGCCGGCCCGCCGGATCCTTGGCCAGGCACTCCCGGACGAGTTCCTCGAGCCCCGGCGGCAGCGGCGGCAGGTCCGGCGGTTCGTTCACCACCCGGTGCATCACCGCGAAGAGGGAGTCGCTGCCGAACGGCGGTCGGCCCCCGGCGGCGAAGGCGATCGTCGCCGCCCAGGCGAACACGTCGCAGGGCGGGCCGATCGCGTCGTTGCGGAACCGCTCGGGCGCCATGTAGGCGGTGGTCCCGAGCACCCGGCTGGTGACGGTCTCGGTGACCCCCACCGCCCGGGAGATGCCGAAGTCGATCACCCGGGGGCCGTCGCGGCCGAGCACGACGTTGTCCGGCTTGAAGTCACAGTGCACCACGTCGGAGCGGTGGATCGCGGCCAACGCGGTGGCGGTCCCGACGGCGAGCCGGTGCAGGGCGTTGCCGGTCACCGGGCCGTGCTCGCGGACCTGCCGGTACAGGGTGGGGCCCTCGATGAACTCGCTGACCACGTAGGGCCGCTCGCTGTCGGGGTCGGCGAAAAGCACCTGGGCGGTGCAGAACGGGGCGACCCGTCGGGCCGCCGCGATCTCCTTCATGAACTGCGACCGGGCGCGCGGGTCACTGAGGTCCACGTTGATCATCTTCACGGCGACCCGGTCACCCCGGTCGTCCTCACCGAGGAAGACCACGCCCTGCCCGCCCGCCCCGAGGCGGCCCACCAGCCGGTACGGCCCGGCGGTCACCGGATCGTTCGCCCACAGCGGGGCGGGCCCGGTCGACGGATCACGGGCAACCTCTGTCATCGCGACTCCATCAGCGTCGATCCCGGATCCCCTCGGCGGAGCACACGGTCATGGTGCCATGCCCCGACAGGTCGGCGGTGGACGTCCACGCCCCGCCTCCGCGGGCCGTACCGGGCGTGTCCCGCGCCGCCGAGGCGACACGGGACACGCCACCGGGAGCCGGTGGTGTCGCAGCCGGGGTCAGGCGGTGACCGACTCGATGCGGACCGGCACGGAGTCCACCCCGACCAGACCGGAGGAGTCGAACACCTCCAGCCACACCACCCACGTGGTGACGGTGGTCCCGGTGTCCAACAGGCCCAGCGGGGCGGTGAAGCCGGAACAGTCCTTCGGCTGCACCACGTCCCCGATCGGGCCGCCGGTGGGCACCCCGCTGCCCTGGCAGAGCACCTTCTTGACACCCCCGTCGCCGTACGCGGTCCACCGCATGCGCATCCCGCTGATCGCCCCGTCCTCGGCGTCGGTGCCGGTACCGGCGAAGGCGACCGACCGGGGAGCGCCGGTTGTGGTCAAGGCCAGGGCCTGCGCCGGTGCGGTGATCGTGGCCGTCGGGGCGGTCTTCCCGGCCGGTGCCGCCACGGCGGCGAAGGCGCGGTGGGCGCTGACGCCGTCCGCCGTGAAGGTCACCGTGTACGACCCCGGCGTGACAGTGGCCGCCGGCAGGAGTGCCTGGTGGCCGTTCTTCTGGAACACCACCGTGTTGCCGCGCCGCACCGTCCACGACACCTGCGAGTCGGGTACCGACCCGGGCTCGTCGGGGTCGTCGGAGGTGCCGACCAGACCGACCGACTGCCCGGCGGGAAGTGTCGACCCCACCGGCGGCGAGATGACGGCCACCGTCGTCGGGCTGTCCACCACCGTGACGGTCACCGCGGCGGAGCCGGTGCGGCCGAGGCTGTCGGTGGCGCTGGCGGTGACGACGTGGGTTCCGGCCGACAGCGACGCGACGGTCTGCGACCCCTCAGCCAGCAGACCGTCGAGGCTGCTGGTCCAGGTCAGCGGGATCTCCTCGCCGAGGAAGTCGGTCGCCGAACCCCACAGGTCCACCGTCTGCCCCACCCCGAACTGCTGACCGGTCGTCGGGGCGTCGATGGTCACCGTCGGCTTGCCGACCTTCACCCCCAGCGCCTCGGCGACAGCGCCCAGGGCGTCGATCCGGCGTTGGCTGCCGGTCACCTTGGCACCCAGCCCACCGACGTGGGCGGTGTCGTTGAGGATCTCCCGGACCTCGGCGGCGGTGAGGGTGGGGTCGGCGGCCATCACCAGGGCGGCGACCCCGCCCACGAACGGCGCGGCGAAACTGGTGCCGCAGGTGTTCGAGCGGGACTTGTTGCTCCACGGGGCGGCGGGGTCGGCCAGACCCCTGACGCACATCGGACCGTAGATCTCCACCGACCGGGTGTGGTCGGCGGTGCCGTAGTTCGACCCGCCCGCCACCGCCGCGGTGTCCCGCATACCCCCCACGCACATCACGTGGGTGCTCTCGCAGGGCACGTAGAGGGTGTCGCCGTCGACGTCCACACCGTTGTTCCCGGCGGCGGCGACGATCAAGGCGCCGGTGTCCCGCACGTGCTTCATCCGCCGGTCGGTCCAGGTACGCGCATGGGACTTGCCGAGGTCGACGTCGCGGGTGAAGCTGAGGTTGACCACGTCAGGGTGGGTCGCCTCGGCGGCCGTCTCCAGCCGACGCAGCACCGTCCAGTAGTCGATGCCGTTGCGCACCGCGACGAGTTCCTTCACCACGGGTCCGGCCGGTCCCGCGGTGCCGTAGTCGTTGTCGACCTTGCCCATCCCGGCGAGGACGACGTCGGTGCCGTGCCACGGGCAGGCCGTACCGCCGGTGCAGTCGTTGGTGTTGGGCTTGCCCCACTCCACGGTGTGCAGCGACGTCTTGTCCGGGAAGTCGGGGTTGTGGATGAACCCGCCGTCGAGCACCAGGTACTTCACCTGCTTGGTCAGTTTGCCCTTGGACTGGAGCAGCTGCCAGGCGGGCGCGACGCCGGTGTCCAGCGCACCCCCGGACCGCATGTAGGACCAGTCGAAGACGTTGTGCGCGAAGTCGGGCGCCTCGAACACCTCGCCGTCGGCGATGCCGGTCGGCTCCACCAGCCAGTCGAGGACCAGTTCGGTGCCGGCCCGCCACTCGGCCGCGGCCAGCGCGAGCAGCCGCAGCGCCCGCTCGTCGCCGACCCGGTACGACCCCGACTGTCGGGGCTCGGCGGCGAGCAGGTCGCCGACCAGACCCGCCGGGTCGGCGCGGTCGACGTCCACCCGGACCAGGTGGTCCTGGCCCTGGTCGTCCGGGGCGAACGAGTCGAGGACCTGGCCACCCCAGCGCGCCAGGAAGGCGTCCAACTCGGCCCGGTCGGCCACCCGCACCATCACCTCGTCGAGGACCAGCCCGGCGGGAGACCCGCCCGGCCCCGCCACCACCCCGACCTCCCGGTCGGTTCCGAGTCGACCCACCGGGTCGATCGGCAGCCGGGGCGCGGACAGTCCCGGGTCGACCCGGAACGTCAGGGGCTGCGGCGAGGCGGTGCCGGAGGCCGTACCCGGGCCGCCGGGGGTGGGCGCGGCGACGGCGTCCAGCGGGGTGGACGTGACGAGCCCACCCGCGAGCGCCGCCACCACGGCGGCGGCCAGCAGTCGGCGGACGGGTGCCCGTCGGTGGAGGGAACGGTTCGTTGTCATCGATGTCTCCTCGATGTCGGTGATGCGGTGACACCGGTGGGAGCAGCCGAGGGTCGGGATGCCAACACAAAAGTTCAGAAACTTTTCCCCTTCGCTCTAATGGAACCGTCGACTGGTGGTGGGAGCAGGGGATGGATACGGCGGCTCAGGACGACAGGAGCCTGGTCGAGGCGGTACGCCGAGGTGACCCGGCCGGGCTGGAGGGCGTGTACCGGCGTTACGCCGACCGGCTCCACACGTACGCCCGGGCGATGGTGCACGAGCCGGAGGCCGCCGCCGACGCCCTCCACGACGCGTTCCTCGTCGCCGGCCGACGCATGGACCAACTGCGCGACCCCGACCGGCTCCGCCCCTGGCTGTACGCGATCGTGCGCAACGAGTGCCTGCGGCACCTTCGCGAGGGGGCCCGTTCCAGGCCGCTGGCGGACGCCGACGACCCGGTCGCCGACCTCCCCGATCCGGGGGCGGGTGTCAACGCCGACCAGGTGCGCGCCCTCGTCCACGCCGCCGCGGCGTCGCTGAGCCCCGGTGACCGTGAGGTGGTCCACCTGGCGATCCGCCACGACCTGTCGTCCGCTGACATCGGCGCGGCCCTCGGCCTGCCCGCCAACCACGCCCACGCCCGCCTGTCCCGGGCCCGCTCGCAGTTGGAACGGGCGCTCGGCGCCCTGCTCGTCGCGCGCAGCGGTGCCCGGGACTGCCCGGCCCTGGCCGACCTGGTGGCGGGTTGGCAGGGTCCGTTCACCCCGACCCTGCGCAAACGGGTCGCCCGGCACGTCGACGACTGTCAGCGGTGCGGACTGCTCCGGCGGGAACAGCTGAGTCCGGCGGCGCTGCTGTCGGCCTACACGGCACCGGCGTTCCTCGTCGCCGCCGACGCGACGTGGCCGAGCCCGACCACCTCCGAGACGGCCGGGACCGCCACCGATGCGGCCTCGTCGGGTCACCCGGCGCAGGACGTCTCGCCGGGTGATCCTCCGGGGGACGGTTCGTCCGGGGACGCGTCGGACGGCGGCCCGCCGGCGGATCCGGCCGAGGGCGCCTCCCCAACGGGTCCGTCGGTGGGCGGCCCCGGGCACTCGTCGGTGGACGGCCCCGGCAATTCGCCGGTGGACGGCCCTGGGGATTCGTCGGTGGGCGGCACCGGGGACGCGGCGGTGGGCGGTTCGTCGGGGAAGGTGGCGGTGCGGCCCGTGGGGTCGGACGACGGTGCGGGGCGCAACGGGGGAGCGGGCGACGACACCGCCGTCGAGACGGACCAGCCGACGAGCCGTGGCGCCCTGCCTCGGGGCGGCCTCGCCCGGGGCGCGACGGCCCGGGGCGGGGGTCCGGCGCGTACCGCCTCCGGTCCTCGCAGGTCGCGTCGGCGACGGCGGGTGGCCGCGACCGCCCTCCTGGGGGCGCTCCTGGTCGGATGCGGTCTCTGGACGCTCACGCCCGGTCCGCTCACCGGCGACCGGGTGACTGTCGCCGGGGCACCGGCCGACGGGCCGACGGGGACCGCCGGTGCGGCGGACCCGGCGGACCGGCGAGGCGACCAGGCCGACGTCGTCGACGGTGTCCCCGGCGGTGCACCGGCGCCCCGGCAGGACGGCGGGACCGTCGGTGCCGAACCGCCGACCACGCCGCCCACCGCAGGACCGACAGCGCCCCGACCGACCACTGTGCGGCCGACAGCGCTCCGCCCGACCACCGCCCGGCCTTCCCCGCTCCGGCCGACCACGGTGCGGCCGAGTCCGGTCCGGCCGACCACCCCACGTCCGGCGGTGCCCCGCCCGTCGGCCACGGCGCGGTTGGTCGCACCGTTCACCGTCTCGGCCGCAGCGCACGTGCGCTGCGGCGCGGACGGCTACGACCTGGTCGTCCAGGCCACCGGCAGCACCACGGTCGAGGCGGCGCAGGTGTACTGGAGGCCTGCGGGCGGCCGGACGGCGAGTCGGGCCATGACCGGGCAGGGGACCTCGGTGCGGGCCACCGTGCAGCGGCTCCGGGCGGCGACGGTGACGTGGTGGGTGGAGGCGACCGGTGTGGACGGCCGGGCCGCCCGGACCTCGGCCACCACCGTCGCCGATTCCTGTGTACGGCCGGGCTGACCCGCGTACGCCGGCACCGCTTCGTCCCACAGTCGACGACAGGGTGTGACCCACTGTGACCGGCATCGGTGGGTTCGTGGTCGACTCCCCCATTCCGACACTTCCGTAAGAAGTACGAAACAGTTCCCGGTGTGTCGAGGAATCGGCTGTCGTCCCCGCGTCGGGCCGCAATTCCGCGCCTCGCCTGTCAGTGCGCCCCCCTGTGGCGCCGGGTACAGTGACGACGGACGCAATGTGCACCCGTTGCACTGTGTAACCAATGGTTCACAGTGGACGGTGGAGGCTGCGGGGGGCCACGGCCCCACCGGCGCTGCGGGCACGGGGTGTGGACCATGTCGGCGCCTACCGTCCGTCGTCACGGTCCCCTCACCCACACGACGTGGCGAGCCCCGTGCCAGGGTCGGTCACCGGATGCCGAAGGGGGAGGCGGGATGCGGGAGTCAGGTGATGCCAGATGATCGGCGGTCTCGATGGTGTCGGGGAGCCGGACTGCGCCGGTGAGCGCCGGTGAGCGCCCCGACCAGCGGTCAACCCGCACCCCCCGCGACCCTTCGGGTCCTGGTGGCGCCCGGTCCGATGATCCTCCAGAAGGGCCTGGAGGCGATCCTGCGTGACCTGCCGGGCGTGGCACGGGTGCACACCGTCGACACCGCCGCCGCAACCGCCGCGCAGCTACGCCAACGCTGCTGGGACCTCCTCGTGGTCCCCGCCGACGTCGGCGCCCCGGTGGAGCGGATGCTGTCCCTGGCGCGCGGGCTCGACGTCAAGACACTCGCCGTCCTGCTGGCCACCGCCGGGCCACTGCTGGAGGCGGCGGTCGAGCTGCCGGCCGACGGGTTCGTCGTCGCCGTCGACGTCGACCACCGGGTCCTCGCCGAGGCACTGCACGACATCCAACGGGGCGAGATGCCGGTGCCCAAGGAGTTGGGGCGGTTCGCGCTCTCGGCCCTGCAGGGGCGACACCGGATCGAACCGGAGACCCGCCTGACCCCCCGCGAACAGGAAGCCCTCGAACTACTGGCCCGCGGGCTCAGCAACCGGCAGATCGCCTCCGCCCTGGGCATCTCCGAACACGGCGCGAAACGCCACGTCTGCCGGATCCTCACCAAACTGGACTGCCCCAACCGGACCACCGCCGTGGCCACCGCGTACCGGCTGGGACTCGTCGAGGAGCCGGTCGGCTGAGCACCACGCGGGGGCGGCCGGAACACCGGCCACCTCCGCGTCGGGTCGTTCAGCCCACCGGGTTCACCGACCGGCGTGGGAGGCGACCGGGCGGCGCAGGTCCAGCACGCGCGGCGGCCGGGTCAGGTCCGACACGTCCAGCCCGCGCAGGGGCGCCTGCAACTTCAGCCGCATCTCGGCGTACTCCTCCTCCGGGTCGCTGTCCAGGACGATGGCACCACCGGCACCGACCCGCAGCTGCCCACCGTGCCGGACCGCGGTGCGGATCACGATGTTGAGATCCGAGGGGCCGGTCAGGCTGAGGAACCCCACCGACCCGGAGTAGATCCCCCGGGGACGTTGTTCGAGGCCGTCGATGATCTGCAGGGTACGCAGTTTCGGTGCGCCCGTCATCGACCCGCCGGGGAAGCACGCACGGATGACCTCGGTCGGCGCGACCGACGGTTCACGCACGCCGCGCACCGTCGAGACCAGCTGGTGGACGGTCGTGTACGACTCCACCGACATGAACGCCGGCACGTGCACCGACCCCACCCGGCAGACCCGGCCGAGGTCGTTGCGGAGCAGGTCGACGATCATCAGGTTCTCGGCCCGGGTCTTCGCCGAGGCGGGCAGCTCGGCCCGCAGACGAGCGTCCCGGACCGGATCCGGGTCGCGGGGGGCCGTCCCCTTGATCGGTTTCGCCTCCACCTCCCCGTCCGGGCCGATCTTCAGGAAGCGTTCGGGCGACGAACAGAGCACCTGGCCCTCGCCGAAGTCCAGATAGGCCGCGTACGGGGCCGGATTGAGCCGACGTTGCCGAAGGTAGAGCCGGATCGGGTCACCCCGGAACGGTAGACGTGCCTCGTTGGTCAGGCAGATCTCGTAGCTCTCCCCGGCGCGCAGGTACCGCAGGCAGGCCTCGACGTCGTCGAGGTAACCGGCACGGGGACGGATCAGGTAGGGCTCGGGATCCACCGGGTGCGCCGGCCCCGCCGCCTGCCGGGGGACCTCCTCGGGCCGCAGGCCCCCAGCGGTCCGGTCGATCCACCGGTCGGCCTCCCTGATGCTGTCCGGCTCGTCCCGGCACAGCGCCGTCACCCAGGTCGTACGGGTCTGGTGGTCCACGGCGACGAACCGCGTCGCCGCCGTCCACACCGCGTCCGGGGTCGGTGCGGTACGCCCACCCGGCGCACCGCAGTCCGCCCTCGACTCGTAGCCGAAGTACCCCACGTACCCGCTCTGCAGGTCGAAGGGCAACTCCGGGTCGTGCGGGAGCCGCCGTCGGTCCAGCCGCTCCTGCAACACCTCGAAGATGGTCCCGGGCTGCTCGGTGACCGGACGACCCCGCCCGTCGAGGACGTCGACCCGGCCGGTACCCACCCGGTAGCGGAGCACCTCGCCGTACGGGCCGCCCGGGTAGCCGAGGAAGGAGAACCGGGACAGCCCGGCCACGACCCGGCTGCTGTCGAGCCAGAACGCGTACGGGTGGGGTGCGACGTGCCGCTGGAACGCCTCGGTGGTCGAGCAGGCGAACGGCAGTCGACGTCGACGCAGCAGCCACCCGCCCGGCTCCGCCACCTCGCCGGTACCCGACGCCGACGCCGACGACGACGCCGACGACGTCGAACGGTCGGCGGCCCGGGCCACCACCGGCGTCGCGGGGTCCTCGGTACGCGCCACCGCCGGTGCCGACGGCGGACGGTCGGCGGTACGGGTCGGTCGGGTCGACGCCAACCGTCGGAAGTTCTCCAACAGGAGCCGACCCTGCTCGCTGGCCACCGACTCGGGGTGGAACTGCACCCCGAACCAGGGACGGGTCCGGTGCCGTACCGACATGATCACGCCGTCCTCGGCCCACGCGTCGGCGACCAGCTCCTCGGGCAGCGGCTCGGTCACACACAACGAGTGGTAGCGCACCGCGACGAAGTCCTGGGGAGCCCCGGTGAACAGCCCGGTGCCCCGGTGACGGATCCGGGTCAGGTGACCGTGCCGGGGGCGCGGGGCGTACCCCACCCGGGCACCACTGAGGTGGCCGAGGAGCTGGTGCCCCAGGCACACCCCGAGGACGGGCACCTCGCTGTCGGCGACCACCGGAGCGCACCGCCCGACGTCGCCGGGCTCCTGCGGGCGTCCCGGGCCGGGGGAGACGACTATCGCGTCGAAGGACCGCGACACCGCCTCGGTCAGCTCCGGGCTGTCGTTCGTCAGCACCTCGGGCGCCACCCCGTAGGTCTCGGCGATGAGCTGGTACAGGTTGAAGGTGTAGGAGTCGTGGTTGTCGATCAGGAGCGTCCTCATCGCGCCGCCCCCGTCGTCGCCTCCCGGCGGGCGACCATGTCCCGCAGCATGAACCGTCGGAGCTTGCCGGTGGGGGTCCGGGGCAGCGCCGGCACCACCGACACCGACCGGGGGACCTTGAACGGGGCCACCTTGCCGGCCAACCAGCGGGCCAGTTCGTCGACGTCGGGCTCGGCGGCACCGTCGGCCGCCACCACGAAGGCGTGCAGCCGGGTCGCCCCCCGCTGGTCCGGTCGGGCCACGACGGCGGCCTCCACGACGGCCGGATGGTCACCGATGAGCTGCTCCACCGGACCGGGTGCCATGGTGATCCCGGCGACCATCTCCAGGTCGTCGGCGCGACCGTGCAGGGTCACCGTCCCGTCGGGGTTGCGCACCGCCAGGTCCTTCGTCCGCAGCCACCCGTCGACGACGCTCGCCGCGGTCTCCTCGGGCAGCCCCAGGTAGCCGGACATGACGGTGTCCCCGGCCACCCACAGCTCACCCTGGGTGCCGTCGGGCACCTCCCGGCCGGTGTCGTCGAGGATCCGCAGCCGGTAGCCGGCCAGCTCCCGCCCGACGCCGTCGAGCCGGTGGTGGCGCAGGGTGTTCGAGCAGAACCCGTGCCCGGCCTCGGTGGACCCCAACTGGTTGAGCACCGGCGCGCCGAGCAGCTCCGACGTCGCCTCGCCGAGACCGGGCCGCAGCGACTCCCCGGCGGAGACCGCCGCCCGGACACTGCGCCACCGTCGAGGGTCGCCGTGCGCGACCATCCCGGCGTACGCGGTGGGCACGCCGTAGAGCAGCGTCACGCGGTGGGCGGCGACCAGCTCCGCGGTCTCCTCCGGGCTCGGTCGGTACGGCAGGAGCACCGCCGCCGAACCGGAGAACAGGGGGAAGACGAAGGCGTTGCCGAAGCCGTACGCGAAGTAGAGCTTCGACACCGACAGGGTCACGTCGCAGGGCCCCACCTCCACGACGCCGAGACCCGCGCTGCGGTAGTAGCGTTCCGGGTCCCCGTGCCGGTGGATCGCCCCCTTGGGACGGCCCGTCGTGCCCGAGGTGTACTGGATGTACAGCGGCGTCTGCGCGCCGACCGGGTGCGCCGCCGCACGCGGGCAGTCGGCGGCCACGTCGACCAGGTCGTCGCCGGCCAGGGTGGGCACCGGGAACCGGTCGGCCAGCTCCTGCGGGCAGACCACCAGGACCGGCTCGCAGTCGGCGACGATGTCGAGGTGCTCCGGCACCGCCAGGTCCGGGTTGACCGGGACGGCGACCGCACCGAGTCGGGCAGCGGCCAGGAAGGTGACGTACCACGCCACCGAGTCGGGCAGGGCGACGAGTACGCGTGCCGACGGCCCGACCCCGTGCCGGGCGAGCACCGTGGCCGCCCGCGCCGCGAGATCGTGGACCTGACCGTGGGTGTGGACGCCGGTCGGCTCGTACGTCGCGGGCCGCTGCCGCCAGCCGGACAGGTCGGTCAGCTGTTCCAGGGCCACCGCGAGGTTCATGTCGTGGTCCCGGGGACCGACGTGCGCGTGCCCGACGGCACCGACTCCGGTGCGTCTGCGCCGGGCGGTGCCGCCGGGGGAGCTGCTCGCTGCAATTGTGCCATGACCACCGCCGATGGGGAAAATTGCTGCCTGACCCCCGCCGGTATCCGCGGTCAGGGGTTATCCGCGCCAATATCGTCCTTGGGTGGAGACGGTAGCCCGCGCTTGGAAAATCGGCAACAGATAGTACGGGTACGGGTCGGATAATGTGTCTCGTCGCCGTTCGGGTACTGCCTCCACATAGAGCTGTTCCCCGATTCCAGGTCGGCTAAACCGCAGGTAGGAAGGAGTGTGCTGGCTCTCCACCGCAGATGTTAGGTATTCCTACGTACACTTTCAGGGTATGGGGAGGTGCCCGATCGGGTACCCCTCAAAATTGCGTATTCACGCCACCGTCAGCACTTGAGTTGAGGGCTGTCGGTCGGCGTGCAATGGTGACTCCCGTGGCGCAGCGAAATGACGACTCCCGTAGCTTCGTCGGTCAGCTCCGTGTCGGGGCCGTCGACGTCGACGTCCCGGTGACCGAGGTGTCCGCACCGGACGACGTCCCCGGCCGGACGGCCCGTCCCGACCCCACCGCGTCCTCCGACGTCGGCCTGACGCCGCAGCAGATGCAGGCCGACGTGGCGCGGGACCTCGCGGTGCCGCCGACCGACCTCGCGCCCGACGACGACCTCGTCGGACACGGACTCGACTCGATGCGGATCATGCAGCTGGTGGGGCAGTGGCGCCGCCGCGGCGTCCGCCTCCGCTTCGCCGACCTCGTCGAGCGGCCCACCCTCGAACACTGGTGGGACGTGCTCGCCGCCGCCGACCCCGGCCACACCCACGCCGACGACCCCGACGCGGACGCCGACGACCCCGAGGTGGAGGTCGACGAGACCCGGCCGTTCCCGCTGACCCCGATGCAGCACGCCTACTGGATCGGCCGCCGCGACGACCAGGTCCTCGGCGGTGTCGGCTGCCACTTCTACGTCGAGTTCGACGGGGACGCCACCACCCCGGTCGACCCCGCCCGGCTCGACGAGGCCGTGCGGGCCGTGCTGCGACGCCACGGGCTGCTGCGCGCCCGCTTCCTCGACGACGGCACCCAGCAGATCGACAGCGAGTCGACCTGGCCCGGCCTCACCGTCCACGACCTGCGCGACGCGCCCGACGCCGACGCCGAGCGTCACCTCGCCGAGCAGCGGGAGGCGCTGGCCCACCGGCGGCTCGACGTCGCCCGGGGAGAGGTCTTCGACGTACGGATCACCCTGCTGCCCGGGGGCCGGCACCGCCTGCACGTCAACTTCGACCTGCTCGTGGCCGACGTCCTGAGCATCCAGATCATCCTTGAGGACCTCACCCGGTTCTACGCCGACGGCCCCGACGCCCGACTGCCCGAACTGGACTACGGCTTCCCCACCTACCTGCTGCGTCGGCAGCGACGCCGGGAGCAGGCCCGCGACCGGGCCCGGGAGTACTGGCGGTCCCGGATCCCCACCATGCCGACCGCGCCGCAACTGCCGCTGTCCACCCCACCCGAGCAGGTCGGGGCGTCCCGGTTCCGCCGCCGTGACCACCTCCTCGACGCGGCCGCACGGCACCGGTTCGAGGAGGTCTGCCGGCAGTACGCGGTCACCCCGTCGGTGGTCCTCGCCGCCGCGTACGCCGAGGTCCTGGGCGCGTGGAGCACCAACCAGCGGTTCCTGCTCAGCCTGCCGCTGTTCGACCGGGAGATCACCGATCCGCACGTCGGACGGATCGTCGCGGACTTCACCAACCTCGTACCCCTCGAGGTCGACGTCACCGAACCGGTGCCGTTCGTCGAGCGGGTCCGTGCCCTGCAGACCCGGCTGCGGACCGACGTCGGCCACAGCGAGTACGCCGGGGTGGAGGTCCTGCGGGACCTGACCCGGTCGCGGCCCGACGACCGGCACCCCGCGACAGTCGTGTTCACCAGCGCCATCGGCATGGGTGACCTGGTCGGCCGGGACGTCCAGGAGGTCTTCGGTCGGCTCGGCTGGATGCTGTCGCAGACGCCGCAGGTGTGGTTGGACCACCAGGTGGTGGAGCGTGACGGTGGTGTGTCGTTGGTGTGGGACGCGGTGGAGGAGTTGTTCGCGCCGGGTGTGTTGGATGCGATGTTCGGTGCGTATGTGGGGTTGTTGGAGTGGTTGGTGGAGGGTGACTGGTCGGAGGTGGTGCCGGGGTTGTTGCCGGTGGAGCAGCGGGTGGTGCGGGCGGGGGTGAATGCGACGGGTGGTCCGGTGGTGTCGGGTCGGTTGTTGCATGAGGGGTTCTTCGGGTGTGCGGTGTCGGCTCCGGAGCGGGTGGCGTTGTTGTGGGACGGCGGTGAGATGTCCTACGGGGACCTCGCCGACCGGGCCCTGCGGATCGCGGGCGCCCTCCGGGAACGAGGAGTCGGTGCCGGTGACCGGGTCGCGGTGACCCTTCCCAAGGGTCCGGACCAGGTGGCCGCGGTGCTGGGGGTCCTCGCCGCCGGTGCGGCGTACGTCCCCGTCGGGGTCGACCAGCCGACGCTGCGTCGGGCGTCGATCTTCGGTCAGGCCGAGGTGCGGTGGGTGCTCACCGACGACGCCGACCAGGACTGGCCGGCCGGAGTCCGTCCGCTGACCGTCGCCGACGCGACGGGCGCCACGGCGTCGACCGAGCCGGTGTCGGTGCCCCCGGAGGCGACCGCCTATGTGATTTTCACGTCGGGGTCGACGGGGGAGCCGAAGGGTGTGGTGGTGTCGCATGGTGCGGCGGTGAATACGGTGGTGGATGTGTGTGGTCGGTTTGGTGTGGGGGAGGGGGATCGGGTTCTGGCGGTGTCGGCGTTGGATTTCGATTTGTCGGTGTTTGATGTTTTCGGTTTGTTGGGTGTGGGTGGTGGTGTGGTGTTGGTGGGTGAGGGTGATCGGCGGGATCCGTATTGTTGGTTGGATTTGTGTGGTCGGTTCGGGGTGTCGGTGTGGAATTCGGTTCCGGCGTTGTTGGATATGGTTTTGGTGGCTGCTGGTGGGGGTGGTTCGGGGTTGTCGGGTTTGCGGGTGGTGTTGGTTTCGGGGGATTGGGTGGGGTTGGATCTGCCGGGTCGGGTGCGGGGTGTTGTGGGGTCGTCGGTTCGGTTTGTGGCGTTGGGTGGGGCGACGGAGGCTGCGGTGTGGTCGAATTGGTGTGAGGTGGGTGAGGTTCCGGATTGGTGGTCGTCGGTTCCGTATGGTGTTCCGTTGTCTGGTCAGCGTTTTCGGGTGGTTGACGGGCGGGGGCGGGATTGTCCGGACTGGGTGGCTGGGGAGTTGTGGATCGGTGGTGTGGGGGTGGCGTCGGGTTATTGCAATGATGTGGTGCGGACGGGTGAGCGGTTTGTGGGGTTCGCGGGTGAGCGGTGGTATCGGACTGGGGATGTGGGGCGGTATTGGTCGGATGGGACGTTGGAGTTCTTGGGGCGTACTGATGATCAGGTGAAGGTGCGGGGGCATCGGATCGAGTTGGGTGAGGTGGAGTCGGCTCTGGTGGCTTTCGGGTCGGTGGTGTCGGCGGTGGTGTTGGCGGTGGGGGATCCGTTGCGGTTGGTGGCGTTCGTGGTGCCGGGTGAGGGTGCGGATGTTGATGGGTTGGCTGATTTTCTGGGTGAGCGGTTGCCGTCGTATGCGGTGCCGTCGGTGTGTGTGGTGTTGGACGAGTTGCCGTTGACGGTGAATGGGAAGGTCGATCGGCGGGTGTTGGTGGGGTTGGTGGATGAGGACGGGCCGGTGGTGGAGGGTGAGCCGGTTCGGGGTGAGGTGGAGGAGCGGGTGGCGGCGATCTGGGTTGAGTTGTTGGGGGTGGCCGAGGTTCGTCGTGATGACAATTTCATCGCGTTGGGCGGGGACAGCCTCCTGGCCACCCGACTGATCTCCCGACTGCACGCCGAGGGATACCCCGACGCCGAACTCGGCCGGCTCTTCGCCGACCCGGAACTGGCCGGCTTCGCCGCCGGGCTGCGCCGCCGCGACACCGCCCCCACCACGCCGCAGCTGACCGCCGACCCCGAGCACCGGTACGACCCGTTCCCCCCCACCGACGTGCAGCGCGCCTACTGGATCGGCCGGACCGACACCTTCGCCCTCGGCGGCGTCGGCTGCCACTTCTACACCGAGTACGACGGCCGGGACGTCGACCTCGACCGGCTCACCGAGGCGCTCGACACGCTCGTCGACCGGCACGAGATGCTGCGCGCCCGGTTCCTGCCCGACGGCGACCAGCAGATCCTGCCCGAGGTGCCCCGCTTCGAGATCCGGACCGTCGACGCGGCCCCCGGCGAGGACGAGACCGAACTCCAGGCCCAGCGCGACGCGATGTCGCACCAGGTCCTCGACCCGGGCCGGTGGCCGCTGTTCGACGTGCGGGCCGTCCGGTACGGCGACCGCCGCGTCCGCCTCGCGGTCAGCATCGACAGCATCCTCATCGACGCCCTCAGCGCCATGATCCTGATGCGCGAACTCGACACCCTCTACCGTCGGCCCGACGCCGACCTGCCGCCGATCGGCCTGTCCTTCCGCGACTACGTCCTGACCGCCCAGCCCGACCCGCAGCGACTCGACGCCTCCCGGCGGTACTGGTCCCAGCGGGTCGAGGTGCTGCCCGACGGGCCGCAACTACCCCTGGCCGTCGACCCGGCCGACGTCAAGCAGCCCCGGTTCGTCCGCCGGGAACAGCACCTGCCGCAGCCGCAGTGGCAGCGGCTGCGCGACCAGGCCCGCCGCCACGGCATCACCGGCTCCGCGCTGCTGGCCACCGCCTTCGCCGAGGTCCTCGGAGCCTGGAGCGCCCAGCCCGACCTCACCGTCAACGTCACCCTCTTCGACCGCCGCGACGTGCACCCCGACGTCGACCGGGTGCTCGGCGACTTCACCTCCCTGCTGCTGGTCGGCTACCGACCCGAGCCGCAGGAGAGCTGGCTCGACGCCACCCGCCGGATGCAGCGGCAGATGGGCCGCGACCTGGAGCACAGCGACGTCTCGGCGGTCTGGGTGATGCGGGAACTGGCCCGCCGACGGGGACGCCTTGACGTGTCCATGCCGGTGGTCTTCACCAGCACTCTCGGCGTCACCGACGACGTCGTCGTCGAACCCTCCTTCGCCGAACGGGTCTGGGGTGTCTCCCAGACCCCGCAGGTGTGGTTGGACCACCAGGTGGTGGAGCGTGACGGTGGTGTGTCGTTGGTGTGGGACGCGGTGGAGGAGTTGTTCGCGCCGGGTGTGTTGGATGCGATGTTCGGTGCGTATGTGGGGTTGTTGGAGTGGTTGGTGGAGGGTGACTGGTCGGAGGTGGTGCCGGGGTTGTTGCCGGTGGAGCAGCGGGTGGTGCGGGCGGGGGTGAATGCGACGGGTGGTCCGGTGGTGTCGGGTCGGTTGTTGCATGAGGGGTTCTTCGGGTGTGCGGTGTCGGCTCCGGAGCGGGTGGCGTTGTTGTGGGACGGCGGTGAGATGTCCTACGGGGACCTCGCCGACCGGGCACTACGGGTCGCCGGTCTGCTCGCCGCCCGGGGGGTACGCCCCGGCGACACCGTCGCCGTCCACCTGCCCAAAGGCCCGGACCAGGTCGCCGCGGTGCTCGGGGTCCTCGCCGCCGGTGCGGCGTACGTCCCCGTCGGGGTCGACCAGCCGCCGGCCCGACGGGACCGCATCTACCGGGCCGCCGAGGTCGGCCTCGTGCTCGACGACCTCACCGACGCCGACGCCCACCCGCCGTTGGACGCCCCCGTGACAGTCGACCCGGACAGCCGCGCCTATGTGATTTTCACGTCGGGGTCGACGGGGGAGCCGAAGGGTGTGGTGGTGTCGCATGGTGCGGCGGTGAATACGGTGGTGGATGTGTGTGGTCGGTTTGGTGTGGGGGAGGGGGATCGGGTTCTGGCGGTGTCGGCGTTGGATTTCGATTTGTCGGTGTTTGATGTTTTCGGTTTGTTGGGTGTGGGTGGTGGTGTGGTGTTGGTGGGTGAGGGTGATCGGCGGGATCCGTATTGTTGGTTGGATTTGTGTGGTCGGTTCGGGGTGTCGGTGTGGAATTCGGTTCCGGCGTTGTTGGATATGGTTTTGGTGGCTGCTGGTGGGGGTGGTTCGGGGTTGTCGGGTTTGCGGGTGGTGTTGGTTTCGGGGGATTGGGTGGGGTTGGATCTGCCGGGTCGGGTGCGGGGTGTTGTGGGGTCGTCGGTTCGGTTTGTGGCGTTGGGTGGGGCGACGGAGGCTGCGGTGTGGTCGAATTGGTGTGAGGTGGGTGAGGTTCCGGATTGGTGGTCGTCGGTTCCGTATGGTGTTCCGTTGTCTGGTCAGCGTTTTCGGGTGGTTGACGGGCGGGGGCGGGATTGTCCGGACTGGGTGGCTGGGGAGTTGTGGATCGGTGGTGTGGGGGTGGCGTCGGGTTATTGCAATGATGTGGTGCGGACGGGTGAGCGGTTTGTGGGGTTCGCGGGTGAGCGGTGGTATCGGACTGGGGATGTGGGGCGGTATTGGTCGGATGGGACGTTGGAGTTCTTGGGGCGTACTGATGATCAGGTGAAGGTGCGGGGGCATCGGATCGAGTTGGGTGAGGTGGAGTCGGCTCTGGTGGCTTTCGGGTCGGTGGTGTCGGCGGTGGTGTTGGCGGTGGGGGATCCGTTGCGGTTGGTGGCGTTCGTGGTGCCGGGTGAGGGTGCGGATGTTGATGGGTTGGCTGATTTTCTGGGTGAGCGGTTGCCGTCGTATGCGGTGCCGTCGGTGTGTGTGGTGTTGGACGAGTTGCCGTTGACGGTGAATGGGAAGGTCGATCGGCGGGTGTTGGTGGGGTTGGTGGATGAGGACGGGCCGGTGGTGGAGGGTGAGCCGGTTCGGGGTGAGGTGGAGGAGCGGGTGGCGGCGATCTGGGTTGAGTTGTTGGGGGTGGCCGAGGTTCGTCGTGATGACAATTTCATCGCGTTGGGCGGGGACAGCCTCCTGGCCACCCGACTGGTCGAGGCGATCCGCCAGAACTTCGGGGTCGAGATCCCCATGCGGCAGATCTTCGCCGCACCCACCGTCGCGCAGACGGCAGAACTGATCGACAGCTTCGAGGAAGGCGTCCTATGACCAGTTCACCGACCACGCCGACCGCCGCCGAGCTGGTCGCGGAACTGAGCGACCTCGGCGTGCACCTGTGGGAGGACGAGGGCCGACTCCGGTTCCGCGGCCCGAAGGGCGCACTCACCGAACACCGGCGCCGGGCCCTGACCGAACACCGCGACGAGGTCCTCGCGCACCTGGCCGCGCAGGCCACCACCGTGGTGCCCGACCCCGACCACCGGCACGACCCGTTCCCGTTGACCGAGGTGCAGCTGTCGTACCTGCTGGGCCGCTCCGACCTGTACGACTACGGCGACAGCCCCTGCCAGGTCTACGCCGAGGTGGAGTTCGCCGACCTCGACCCGGACCGGCTGGAGGACGCCTGGGACCGGCTGGTGCACCGGCACGACATGCTGCGCGCCGTGTTCGACCCGCAGGGCTCCCAGCAGGTCCGACCCGACGTCCCCCGCTACCACGTCCCGGTGACCGACCTGCGCGGCGAACCCGCCGACCGGGTCGAGACGGCACTGGCCGACACCCGCGCCCGGATGGACCACCACCGCTACGACCCGCAACGCTGGCCGCTGTTCGCCCTCGCGGTCACCCTCACCGACGGACGCGCCGTCCTGCACGTCTCCATCGACTTCCTCGTCGCCGACTACCTGAGCACCCAGGTCCTGCTCGACGAGTTGCGGCAGCTCTACACCGGCGGCGACCTGCCCGACCTGGAGATCACCTTCCGGGACTACCTCCTCGCCCGGCGCGGCACCCGGGACACCGCCGCGTACGACAGGGACCGGGAGTACTGGCTGTCCCGGCTGGACACCCTCCCGGGCGCCCCCGAACTGCCGGTACGGGAACGGCACGCCGACGGCCCGGCCCGGTTCCGGCGGTTGGGCACCGTGGTGCCCGCCACGCAGTGGGACGCCCTGCGCGCCCGCGCCCGCGAGCACCGGCTCACCCCGTCGACAGTGGTCCTCGCCGCAGTCGCCGAGGTGATCGGCAGGTGGAGCCGACACCCGCGCTTCTGTCTCAACCTGACCCTGCTCAACCGGGAACCCCTGCACCCCCAGGTCGACCGGCTGGTCGGCGACTTCACCACCGTCAGCCTCCTGGAGGTCGACACCTCGGGCGACGCCGCCTTCGTCGAGCGCGCCACCGGCATGCAGGACCGGCTCTGGGCCGACATGGACCACCGCTCCTTCGGCGGGGTCGAGGTGATGCGGGAGATCGGCCGTCGCCGTGGACGCGCCGAGGCCCTCATGCCCGTCGTGTTCACCAGCACCCTCGGCGTCACCGACGACGCGCCGGCCCCGGCCGACGACCTCGACGGACGCATCGGGTACGGCCGCAGCCAGACCCCCCAGGTGTGGATCGACGCGCAGGCCGTCGAGGAACACGGTGACCTGCACGTCCGGTGGGACGTCCGGGAGGGGGTGCTCGCCGACGACGTCGTCGACGAGATGTTCGCCCAACTCGACGACCTGCTCCGACGCCTGGCCGGTACGGAGTCCACCTGGTCGCACCCGTCCCCCGTCGTCCTCCCCGAAGGGCAACTGCGTCGCCGCGCCGCCGTCAACGACGTCCCCGCCGCCCTCCCCGAAGGGCTGCTCACCGACGGCGTGCTCGCCGCCGCCGCCCGCGAACCGGGGCGTACCGCCGTCGTCGACGGCCGTCGCACCCTGACCTACGGCGAACTCGTCGCCGAGGCCGGGGCGGTCGCCGAGGCCCTGCGCGAGGCGGGAGGCAACCCGGGCGACCTGGTCGCCCTGGTGATGGAGAAGGGATGGGAGCAGGTCGTCGGCGTCCTCGGAGTGCTGCTCGCCGGTGGGGCGTACCTGCCGATCGAGGCCGGTCAGCCCGCGGCCCGCCGCGACCGGATCCTGGCCGACGCCCGGGTACGCCACGTCCTGAGCCAGTCGTGGCTGCAGCCGGACCTCACCCTGCCGGTCGTCGCCGTCGACAAGGTCAAACCGACGGCGACGACCCCCACGGCCCCCGCCCGGACGGCCGACGACCTCGCCTACGTCATCTACACCTCCGGCTCCACCGGCGCCCCCAAGGGGGTGATGATGTCGCACCGGGCCGCGCTCAACACCATCGCCGACGTCAACCGGCGGTTCGACGTCACCGCCGACGACCGGGTCCTGGCCCTGGCCGGTCTCGGCTTCGACCTGAGCGTGTACGACGTGTTCGGGGTCCTCGGCGTCGGCGGACTCGTGGTGCTGCCCGACGCCGACCGGCGCGGCGACCCCTCCCACTGGGCCGAACTGGTCGCCACCCACCGGGTCACGCTCTGGAACTCGGTGCCGGTTCAGCTGCAACTGCTGGAGGACTACCTGTCGGTGGAGCCCCGCGACGACCTCGACTCGTTGCGCCTGGCGCTGCTCAGCGGCGACTGGATCCCCGTCCACCTGCCCGACCGGGTCCGCGCCCGGTGGCCCCGGCTACGGCAGGTGAGCCTCGGCGGCGCCACCGAGGCCGGCATCTGGTCGATCTTCCACCCGATCGACCGGGTCGACCCGACCTGGCCGAGCATCCCGTACGGCACCCCCCTGGCCAACCAGACCTTCCACGTCCTGGACGCCTGGGGACGCCACTGCCCCGAGCACGTGCCGGGGGAGCTGCACATCGGCGGGGCCGGACTGGCGACGGGCTACCTCGGCGACGAGCAGCAGACCGCCGAACGCTTCGTGCACCACCCCGAGCTGGGCCGGCTCTACCGCACCGGTGACGTCGGCGTCTACCGGCAGGACGCCGTCGTGGAGTTCCTCGGTCGCCGCGACCGTCAGGTCAAGGTGCGCGGCCACCGCATCGAACTGGCCGAGGTCGAGGCCGCCCTCGGGGCGCATCCCGGTGTCGGGGCGGCCCACGTCCTCGTCGACGGGGACGACCCGACGCAGCGCCGCCTGGTCGCGTTCGTCCAACCGGCCGGCCGGGACGCCCGACCCGACCCCCGCGCCGAGGAGCTGACGGCGGCGGCCGTCGCCGCCGGTGACGCCACCACCGCCGGGGTGGACCGCGACGAGACGGCCGAGTTCATGCGCCGGCTCGACCACGCCGGGCTCCTCGGCATGCTCCACGCCCTGACCGGCGCGGGACTCTTCGCCGACCCGGGGGACCGGCACACCGCCGACGAGGTCGTCACCCGGGCCGGGGTGGCACCCCGACACCACCGGCTGGTCCGCCGCTGGCTGGCCGCGCTGGTCGCGGCGGGCATGTTGGAACGCGCCGGGGACGGGTACCGCCGCGCCGACCGCGACGGCCACGACGATCCGGCCGCGGCCTGGGCCGCCGTCGACGAACTGCAACGCGAGGACCAGTACAAGGCCGAGCTGATCGACTACTTCCGGACCAGCACCCGGCTCCTGCCGCAGCTGCTGCGCGACGAGGTCGACCCGCTCCCGCTGCTGTTCCCCGAAGGACGACTGGACACCTCGTACGCCGCCTACCGCGACAACGTCATCAGCCGCTACGTCAACCACGCCGTCCTCGGCCTGCTGCGACAGCTGGCGGCCGACAGGTCGGACACCCTACGGGTGCTGGAGGTCGGCGCCGGTGTCGGCGGCACCAGTACCGTCGTCGTCCCCGAGCTGGCCGACGCCGACGTGGACTACCTGTTCACCGACGTGTCGCAGTTCTTCCTCACCGAGGCGCAGGGGCGCTTCGGCGACCGGGTCCGGTACGGGCTGCTCGACATCAACACCGACCCCCGTGAGCAGGGGCACCTCCCCAACGGCGTCGACGTGGTGCTCTGCGCCAACGTGCTGCACAACTCCCGGCACGCCGGGGTGGTGCTGGCCCGGCTCCGTGAACTGCTGGCCCCCGGCGGTTGGCTGGTCTTCATCGAGACCACCAGGGAGAACGTCCAGATCATGACCTCGATGGAGTTCATGATGCCGGAGAAGGACCCCGACAAGTGGGACTACGAGGACCTGCGGCGCGGCCACGACCAGACCTTCCTGACCGTGGCGCAGTGGCGGGACCTCCTCGCCGAGGCGCAGGCGGACACCGTCCTCACCCTGCCCCGCCCCGACGACGTCACCGCCCCCCTCGGACAGCACGTCTTCGCCGCCCGGTTCAAGGCCGACCGGGAACCCGTCCGCGTCGACGACCTGAACCGGCACCTCGCCGAGCGGCTCCCGGAGTACATGGTGCCCGCCCAGACGCAGATCCTCGACGCTCTCCCGGTCACCGGCAACGGCAAGGTGGACACCGCCGTGCTGCACGGCTGGGCCCGACGCGAGCCGGGCGAGACGACCTCGACCCACAGCGCCCCCGTCGACGAGTTGGAGCAGCGCCTCGCCACCGTCTGGGCCGACCTGCTGCGGCTGCCCGGCGTGGGCCGCGACGACGACTTCTACCAGCTCGGCGGGGACTCCCTGCTCGTCGCCCGCCTCGCCGGACGGGTCCGTGAGGAGATTCCACAGGCCCAGGGGATGCTCTACGACACGCTCCTGCGCGCCCTGATGAACCGACCCACCGTGGCCGGGCTCGCCGACGCCGTCCGTACCGCCGCCGACGCCACCCGGGGCGGCCACGACGGTGACACCCCCGTCGACCCGCTGGTGCCGCTCGCCGACACCGACGGGGACCAGGTACGGGTCCTGGTGCACGACGGGGTGGGCACCCTCGCCGCGTACCGGACGGTGATCCCGCTGCTGGACCGCTCCGGTCCGGTCGTGGGGCTGGCCGTCGGCGCCGACGACCCGTACCGCAGCGAGGACCCGGCGGGGCTGCTCGAACGCCGCGCCGCCGACTACACCGAGCGGCTGCTGGCCACCGGGCACCGGCGGTTCCACGTCGTCGGCTACTGCATGGGCGGCCTGGTGGCGTTGGAGATCGCCAGGCAGCTCACCGAGGCGGGCGCCACCGTGTCGAGCCTGACGATCATCAGCAGCTACGGACTGCCGCACACCATCGAGGACGACCTGGTCCTCGAGTACGTCTTCGCCCGACTGGTCGGGGCGGACACCGAGGCGCTGGGCTACCCGTCCGACGCGGTGATCGCCAGGTCGTTCGAGGCGGTCCTCGCCGCCACCCCGGACCGGGTCCCCACCGGTGCCCTCGACGCCCTCACCGGCGACGACGACCTGGCCGAGGCGGCCGCCCGTTTCGCCGCGCTCCGCCGGCACCCCCCGGCGCAGCGGCTGGCCGCGATCGCCGGACAGGCCGACGGGGACGACACCCCGGAACTCGACCTGACGTCGCTCTACGAGCTGTACCGGCAGAGCATGGCCGCGGTGACCCGACACCGCCCGACCCCGTACGCCGGGGACATCACCTTCCTGCGGGAGAGCGACGACACCGGCTTCCTGCCGTGGCTGCGCCGGGACATGACCGAGTACTGGCGCGGGCTCTGCCTGGGTGACCTGTCGATCGTCGACGTCCCCGGCGACCACTTCACCTGTCTGCGGGAACCGCACGCCGCCACTGTGGTCGAGGTCCTCGGCGACCTGCACACCGGCGGTCCACGGTGACCGCCCGGGTCGGGGTGCTGGGCTGCTACGGCGGGGTGGGCGCGGAGGTCACCGGCCTGCTCGACGACCTGCCCGTGACGGTCCGCCCGGCCGGGCGGCGCGGCGACGCGGTCCGCGCGGCGGCGGGGGAGCGCGGTCTGGTCGTCGACGTCGACGACCCCGACGCCCTGGCGGGGTTCTGCGCCGACTGCGACATCGTGGTGGACTGCACCGGACCGGCCGACCGGATCGGTGACCGGGTGCTGCACGCGGCACTGGCCGCCGGAGCCGACTACGTCGGACCCGCCGACCTGGTCGCACCGGAGACGGTGCCCGCCGGGCGGCGGGTGGTGCTCGGCGCCGGGATGACCCCGGGCCTGTCGACGCTGCTGCCCCGGGCCCTCGCCGTGGACTTCGACAGGCTGCACCGGTTGACAGCCCACCTCGGCGGCCGGGACCGGTTCACCCCCGCCGCCGCCGGTGACTACCTGGCGGGCATGCGGGACCGGACGAGCCGCTCCGCGGCGGCCTGGATCGACGGCCGGTCGGTGCCGGGTCGGCTCGAACCGCTGCGCGACGTGGAGATCCCCTACTTCCCGGGACGGGTCACCGCCCACCCGTTCCTCAGCGCCGAGGCGCAGTGGCTCGGCGAGACGCTCGGCGTCGACGAGGTGCACTGGTACCACGTCTTCGACGGTGACCGGGCGCTGTCGGTGCTCGGCCGGGTGGACGCCGACGCCCCGGACGCCGCCGAGCAGGTCGTCCGGGCGGCCGGGCTGGACCTGTTCGGTAGGCCCGCGTACCAGCTGATGGTCTTCCAACTCGACGGCGAGTCCGCCGGCCGACCACGGACCCGGGTGCTGGTCCTGCGCGGCGCCGACAGCTACCGGTTGACCGCCTCGGCGGCGGTGCTCGCCGTCGAGGAGCTGCTCGCGGGCCGGATCCCCGAGGGGGTCGGCCACGCCGGACGGGTGCTGGACCCGCAGCGCGCCCTGGACCGGCTCGCCGCCGCCCCGGCCGTGCACCGACTGGACGTGGTCGAGGAGGCCGCGGTGGTGGAGGAGGGGGCGCTGTGACAGCCAACGTCGTGGTCTGCGGCACCGGGTTCGGCCGCGTGTACCTCAGTGCCCTGGACCGACCGGACGGGCCGCTGCGGTTGGCCGGGATCCTCGCCCGGGGCAGCAGCCGCTCCGTGGCGTGCGCCGAGCGGGCCGGGGTGCCCCTCTTCACCGACGTGGACCGGCTCCCCGACGACGTGGACCTGGCGGTGGTGGCCGTGTACGCCGGGGTCAACGGCGGCGGGGGCAGCGAACTGGCCCGCCGGTTGACCAGCCGGGGCGTGCACGTGTTGCAGGAGGGGCCGCTGCACCACGACGAGCTGGCCGAGTCGCTGCGGGTGGCCCGCCGCCACCGGGTCCTGCACCAGGTGAGCACCCACTACGGCCAGGTGGAGTCGGTACGCCGGTTCGTCCGCGCCGCGCGGGCGCTCGCCGGTCGGCAGCGACTGCTCTACGTGGACGCCACCTGCGGCCTCCAGGTCTTCTACCACCTGTTCGACATCCTCCGCCTGGCGTTGGGCGGGCTCCGGCCCTGGTCCTTCGACGAGACAGTGCCGCGCGGTGGGCCGTTCAGCACCCTCACCGGCCGGGTACGGGGTGTCCCGACCACGATCCGGGTGCAGAACCAGCTGCACGTGTCCGACCCGGACAACCACGCCCACCTGCTGCACCGGATCACCGTCGGCGCGGAGGGCGGGAACCTGACGCTGCTCAACACCCACGGCCCGGTGGTGTGGAGTCCCCGCCCGCACTTCCCCGAGCAGGGGCGCACTGCCGCCCGGCTCGACGAGGCCCCCGGTGGACACCTCGACGAGCCCAGCGCCGAGGCGTACGGCCCCGCCGTCGCCCCGAGCTACCGGGAGATCGTCGGACGGTTGTGGCCGGACGCGGCGTACCGCCATCTGGAGGCGCTGCACCGCGACAGCCGTGCCGGCGCCGACCCCCTGGCGTCGGGGCAGGCGCAGCTGGCGGTCTGCCAGGCCTGGCGGGACGCCAGCGTACGGCTCGGCGAGCCCGAACTGCTCGACGTCGCGGCGCCGCAGCCGCTGTCCCTACGGGACCTGGACCTGGAGACCGCCACCGACAGCGAGGAGACGTGACGATGACCGGTGCGATGGTCGTCGACGAGCGGGCACAGCGGTGGCTGCGTCGGCTCAACAACCCCCAGCCGGCCCCGGACGGATCGCCGATCCGACTGGTGGCGCTTCCCCACGCGGGCGGGTCGGCAGGCTTCTTCCACCAGTGGGCCCGGCTGCTGCCGCGCGGGGTGGAGCTGTGGGCGGTGCAGTACCCCGGTCGGCAGGACCGGGCCGGTGAGCCGTGCGCGACCCGGATGTCCGAGCTGGTGGAGCCGGTGGTGGCCGCGCTGGCCCCGGTCGCCGGCCCCGACCTGGCGGTCTTCGGGCACAGCATGGGGGCGGCCGTCGCGGTGGAGGTGACCCGGGAGCTCGAACGGCGTACCGGTCGCCCGCTGGCCCGGCTGTTCGTCTCCGGCCGACCCGCCCCGCACCTGCAACCCCCCACCGACGTGCACGGCGGCGGGGACGAGGCCCTCCTGGCCGACCTGCGCCGGCTGGGCGGCACCGACGACTCGGTCCTCGGCGACGAGACCCTGCGGGACCTGGTCCTCCCGGCGCTGCGGGCCGACTACCGGCTGATCGAGACGTACCAGCCCGACGGGAGCGTCGTGGTGGACACCCCGGTCACCGCGCTCTGCGGTGACAGCGACCCGGAGGTCACCCCGGAGCAGGCCGAGGCGTGGCGGGGCTACACGCGTGGGGAGTTCCGTGCCCGGGTGCTCCCGGGGGACCACTTCTACCTGGTGGAGAAACCCGTCGCGATGGTCCGGCAGGTTCTGGCGGACCTGCGACCGGGTACCCCGGTCACCATGTCGTGGCCGTCGACCCCCTGACCATCCGGTATGGAGCGAAGGCCGTGTAGCGGGCAAAAGCAGTGATCGATAGGCTGTATCCGGAAAAGTGCTAAAAGGAGGGAAAAGCGGTGACGACGATCGACAGTACGCAGCTGACCAAGGAACTGTTCGCGCTGGAGGAGGAGGGTTGGCGGGCGATCTCCGCTGCCGACGGGGACTTCTACCGCAGGCTTGTCACCCCCGACACCCTCGTCGTCGAGCACGACGGGGTCTCCACCGGTGACGACCTGGTGGCCGAGATCGACGGCAACACCTCCCCCTTCGAGGGGTTCACCCTCGACCAGGAGCGGGTCGTCCCCCTCGGCCCGGACAGCGCCGTCATCACGTACCGGGCGAACGCCCAGGTCGCCGGGCGGGGCACCTTCCGCCTCTACATGTCCAGCGTCTGGGTCCGGCGCGACGGCGGGTGGAAGCTGATGTTCCACCAGCAGACCCCGGTGTCCACCCAGGAGAGCTGACGCCGAACCCGACGGGGCCGGGCGCGCGCGCGTGGCAGGAGAGGAAGAACAAGTGACGCAGTGGGGGATCGAGGTCGAGCACCTGCGCAAGGAGTTCGACGGCACGGCAGCCGTGGCGGACGTCTCCTTCACCGTCGGTGCCGGCACCCTGCTCGGCCTGCTCGGGCCGAACGGATCGGGCAAGACCACCATCATCGACTGCCTGACCACCGTGCTGTCCCCCGACGGCGGCCGGGCCGTGGTGGACGGGTACGACGTGGTGCGGGACCCCGCGCAGGTGCGGTCCCGCATCGCTGTCACCGGTCAGTTCGCCGCCCTCGACGAGGTCCTCACCGGACGGGACAACCTCGTCCTGTTCGGCAGGCTGCTCCGGCTCTCCAAGGGGCAGGCCCGGGAACGGGCGGCGGAACTGTTGGACCGGTTCGCCCTCGGCGACGCCGCCGACAAGCCGGTCAGGACGTACTCCGGAGGGATGCGGCGGCGGCTCGACCTGGCGGCCAGCCTGGTGGTGCCGCGTCGCGTGGTCTTCCTCGACGAGCCGACCACCGGCCTCGACCCCCGTAGCCGGGAGGAGCTCTGGCAGACCATCCGGCAGCTGCGCGACGACGGTGCCACGATCCTGCTGACCAGCCAGTACCTCGAAGAGGTCGACCGGCTCGCCGACCGGGTCGTCGTCATCGACGCCGGACGGGTCATCGCCGAGGGCACCGGCGACGAACTCAAGGAGCGCGTCGGCGGTCAGGTGTGCGAGGTGACGGTGCCGAGCACCGGCCGGGAGGCGGCCCGGGACGCGCTCCGGGTCGCCTCCCGGGAGGTCGGCGAGCACGGTGAGCTGCTGGTGGTGCCGGTGACGCACCCCTCGCAGCTGGTCGAGATCGTCCGGCTGCTCGACGACCGGGGCATCGAGATCGAGAACGTGACCCTGCGCAGGCCCAGCCTCGACGAGGTCTTCTTCACCCTGACCGGCGGCGCGGGGGCGGCCCCCGACCGGGACGGGGCTCCCCGGCAGGACCCGACCCCCGACGGGGACGGGGCAGGCCGTGCCGCCGCCGGTGCCGACGGGCGGCGGTCGTGACCACAGCGGCCGGCACCGAGTCGGGGCTGGGGAACCTGCTCGCCCAGGGCGCCGTCCTGGCCGGGCGCAACCTGCGCCACCGGGCCACCGCCGAGATGGCGGTCATGTTCGTGGTCTTCCCGCTGATCTTCGTGTTCGGCTTCCTGCTGCTGTTCGGGCGGCTGTTCGACGCCCGTGGCCTGGACTACGCGCAGTTCCTGCCACCGGCGATCGTCGCCCAGTGGATGTTCACCGTCGCCAACACCTCCGGGGCCGCGTCGGCCGCCGACCGGGCCTCCGGGATGTACCGCAGGTGCCTGGTCATGCCGGTCAACCGCGGCGCGATCGCGCTCGGACGGGTCGCCGGCGAAGCCGTCTGGGCGTTCGTCGCCGCCGTCGTGATCAGCGCGACCGGTCACCTCGCGGGCTTCCGGTTCCACGGCGGGATCGCCGCCACAGTCGGCTTCGTGGCGCTCGCCGTCGCGTTCGCCCTGGTGTTGACCGCCGCGACCACGGCGGTCGGGTTGTCCTCGGGGGACCCGGCCGCCGTCGCCGCCCTGCTCAACCTGCCCTACCTGGCCCTGATCATGTTGTCCACGGCGTTCGTCCCGGCCGACGCGTTCCCCGGGTGGCTCGAACCGGTGATCCGCAACTCCCCGGTCTCCGTCGTCATCGAGGCGTTGCGCTCGTTGGCCTCGGCGACACCGGCGTGGACCGAGGTCCGTGGTGCCCTCGTCTGGGTCGCGGTGCTGGGCGTCGTCTTCGGCGCCGTGGCGGCCCGAACCCTGCGGAGGACGCGATGAGCGTGGTCGTCGAAGCGGCCCTGCTGGCCGGGCGCAACACGCGACGGTTCCTGCACAGCCCCCGACTGCTCGGCGACGCCGTCGCCTTCCCGCTGGTCCTCCTCCTGCTCATGCTGGTGATGTTCGGGGAGGTCGTGTCGGGATCGACGGTGGAGCCCTACATCGCCCGCCTGGCCCCCGGGATCGTCCTGTTCAGCGTCGCGTACAGCTGCGCCGGGAGCGCGGTGGCCCACCACGTGGACCTGCGCGGCGGCCTGCAGGGCCGGCTGCGGACGATGCCCATCTCCCGGGTGTCGCCGCTGCTCGGGCGCATCGGCGGGGACCTGGTCACGTTCACCCTCGTCACGGTGGTCACCGTCGCCGTCGGACACCTGCTCGGGTTCCGGTTCCGGCAGGGTCCCCTGGCGGTGCTCGGGTTCCTCCTCGTCGCGCTCCTGTTCGCGCTGATCTTCCTGTGGGCGGCGCTGCTCGTCGGGGCGACGGTGGGCAGCGTCGAGTCGGCGAACACCGCGATCACCATGCCGGTGACCCTGCTGCTGCTGGTGTCGACCTGCCTGGTCCCGCTGTCGGCGTTCCCCGACTGGGCTCAGCCGGTGATCCGGCTCAACCCGCTCTCCGGTGCCCACTCGGCGCTGCTCGGCCTCTCCTGGGGCGGGCCGGTCCTGGTGCCGGTGTTGCAGACCCTCGGCTGGGCGGTGGCCGCGACGGTCGTCCTGGGGCCGCTGGCCCTGCGACGGAGCCTGCGGTGACCCGCCCCCGGCCCGGCCGCCGTCACCGGCGGACCAGTTCGATCAGTTCGTAGCGCAGTTCGCCGTCGGGATACTCGCCCACCGCCCGGCGACGTGGCTCCAGCCGCCACCCGTGGGCGGCGGCGAGCCGGGTCAACAGCCCGGTGTCGCCGAGGTCGGTGAAGCCGAGCATCACCCGGCCGCCCGGGGCGAGGTGAGCGGCGACGGTACGGAGGAAGGTGTCATGAGTGGTGTAGCCCGGATCGGCGAAGGCGCGGTCCAGCATCGCGTCCGGCGACTCCGGCAGCTCGACGTCGACGAAGTTGGAGTTCCAGAAGACCAGGTCGTAGCGGTCACCGGCGTCGAGCGGCTCGAACACGTCGCCGCACCGGGCGGTGACCTGCCCCGCCACCGCGTGCCGGTCGGCGTTGCGCCGGGTGTTGTCCACCGCCGCCGGGCTGATGTCCAGCGCCGTGACCCGGGCGCAACCGCGCTGCGCCGCCAGCACCGAGATGTAGCCGGTACCGCACCCCACCTCGCAGAACGCTCCGTCGACGGGGTACGGCAGCCACTCGGCGTACAGCGCCGCGGAGGGGGTCAGGTTCGGCGCGTACACCCCCGGGAGCAGGTCCCACTCCTGCCCGAGCAGCCGGAAGGTCTGCGGTTCGACGATGTCGGTGTGCCGTTGACGCAGGCGTCGGACCAGGCCCAGGTCTGTCGATTCCACGGATTGCCCCTTCCTCGGAGAACACAGCGTAAGCACAGGAGGCCCGGACGATGAAAGTCCAGAAGCGGAGCCTGCGTACCCCGGCGACCCGCAACGGTACCGTCGGCACCGAGCCCGACGTCCTCGATCTCACCACAGTGGACGACGATCCGCTGCGCCGGCTGCGGTCCTGGTACGACCAGTGGCGTGCCGGGGGACACGCGGCCCCCGATGCGGCCGTCCTGGCGACCGTCGACCCCCAGGGGCGGCCCGCCGCCCGCCACGTCGACGTCGCCCGCCTCGACGACGGGGTCGTCTTCTTCACCGGACTGCACAGCGCCAAGGCCGTCGACCTGGCCGCCAACCCGAATGCGGAGCTGTGCTTCGGCTGGCTGGCCGCCGGTCGGCAGGTCCGCGTCGGCGGTACCGTCGAACGGCTCGACCCGCTCACCGACGACGACCACTTCAGCCGGTTGCCGCGCCCGGTCCAGGTGCTGGCCTGGGCCAGCGACCAGCGGTCGACCCTGACCGACCGGGACGATCTGCGGACCCGCATCACCGAGGTGGCCGACCGTTTCGCCGGACAGGAGGTGCCGCGCCCCGAGGCCTGGGGCGGCCTGCGGCTCGTCCCCGACCGCGTCGAGTTCTGGCAGGGCCACCCGCACGACGCGCCGGACCGGCTGCGCTACCGCCGCGACGGGGACTCCTGGACCGGGGAACGGGTCTCGCCATGACAGTCCTGGCCGTCCCCGCCGCACCGGCACAGCAACCGCCGTGGCCGGACCCGGAGCACGCCGCCACCGTCCGGGGCCTCCTCGCCGACCGGCCGCCCCTGGTCACCTGGTCCGAGTGCGCGGACCTGCTCACCGCCCTGGCCGCCGCCCACCGGGGGGAACGCCTCGTCGTGCAGGCCGGCGACTGCGCCGAGCGCTTCGCCGACGCCGAGGACGGGCCGGTCACCGCCCGGCTCGACCACCTCGACGCCCTCGCCGACCAGGTACGGGCCGCCACCGGGGCGCCCTGTGTGGCAGTCGGACGGATCGCCGGGCAGTACGCCAAACCCCGCTCCGCACCGACCGAGACCCGGGCCGACGGGGTGGTCCTGCCCGCGTACCGGGGAGACCTGGTCAACGCCCCGGAGCCGACCCCCGAGGTCCGCCGACCCGACCCGGGGCGCATGGTCACCGCCTACGACTGCGCGGCGTTCGTCCTGGCCCACCTCCGGGCCCGCACCGCCGGTCGGCCGCCGCAGGAGAGGCTCCACACCGCCCACGAGGCCCTCGTCGCCGACTACGAGCAGCCCCTGGTCCGGACCCACCGGACCGGCCGGTACGCCTCGTCGGGGCACCTGGTGTGGATCGGCGACCGGACCCGCGACTGCGACGGGTGGCACGTCCACTGGGCGGCGGGGGTGGACAACCCGATCGCGGTGAAGATCGGCCCGTCGACCACCACCTCCGACGCGGTCCGGTTGAGTCGACTGCTCAACCCGGACGGCGTACCGGGGAGGTTGACGTTCGTGGCACGGCTCGGCGCCCGGTACGCGGGTCGGATGCTGCCCGACCTGGTGGCCGAGGTGGCCCGCCGTGGCGCACCGGTGCTCTGGCTCTGCGACCCGATGCACGGCAACACCGTCCGGATGCGCGGCGGGGCGAAGACCCGACCGGTGGAGGCGATCCACGACGAGGTGACCGGGTTCGTCAGGGCGCTGCGGCACCGGCGGCTACCCCCTGGCGGACTGCACCTGGAGGTCGCCCCCGACGAGGTCACCGAGTGTCTGGCCGTTCCGGCCGACGCACCAGCCGTCCCCGACCGGGTGGCCCAGCCGCGCTACACCAGTGCCTGCGACCCGCGCCTGAGCCCCACCCAGGCGCGGGACCTGGTCGCGCACTTCACCCGACTGCTGTGAGACCGGTTGCCGTGAGACCGGTGGCTGTGCACCCGGTTGCTGTGAACCCCCGCGACGACCACCGGACCCGACCCGCTGGAGAGGAGAGCAGCAGGTGACCTTCGAGGGATTCCCCACAGAGGCCTTCGCCTTCTACCGAGACCTGGACGAGGACAACTCCAAGGAGTTCTGGCACGCCAACAAGGACACGTACGACACGTGTGTCCGGGACCCGATGCAGGCCCTCGCCGACCGGCTCGGCGACCGGTTCGGGCAGACGAAGGTGTGGCGACCCCAGCGCGACGTGCGCTTCGCCAAGGACAAGTCGCCGTACAAGACGTACCAGGGGCTGACGGCGGGCTCCGCCGACAGCGTCGGCTACTACCTGCAACTCGACGGACACGGCATCCACCTCGGGGGCGGCTACCACGGGTTGACCTCCGCCCAGGTCGAGCGCTACCGGGAGGCGGTCGACGCGGACCGTTCCGGCAGGAGGCTGGCGGAGATCGTCGACGGCCTGCGTGAGGACGGCTGGCAGATCGTCGGGGAGAGGCTCAAGACCCGCCCGCGCGGTTGCCCCGCCGACCATCCCCGGGTGGAGCTGCTGCGGTTCCGGTCGTTGGGTGCCGAGTCCTACGTGAAGGAGGGCGAAAGCCTCCACGGGGCCTCGGCGGAGAAGGTGGTCCGGGACGGGTGGTCGCAGGTCCGACGCCTGGTCGACTGGCTGGACCGGCACGTGCAGGCGGGAGGGGAGTAGGGATGCTGGAAGGCTGTGTGCCCTGGCCGGAGGAGTTCGCCCGACGCTACCGCGACCGGGGGTACTGGCGTCCGGTCCGCCTCGACGAACCGCTGCGCGAGTGGGCCGCCCGGGACCCCGACCGGGTCGCCATGGTCGAGCCGGACCGGCGGATGACCTACGGGGAACTCGACCGGTGGGTCGACCGGCTCGCCGGGGGACTGCGCACGCTCGGGGTCACCGAGGGCGACCGGGTGGTCGTGCAGCTGCCCAACACGCTGGAGTTCGTCGCGGTGACCTTCGCGCTGTTGCGCCTCGGCGCACCGCCGGTCTTCGCGCTGCCCTCGCACCGCGACAGCGAGCTGCGCCACCTCTGGGAGGCCAGCGGGGCGGTGGCACTGGTCATCCCGGACCGCTACCTCGGCTACGACCACCGGGAGCTGGCCCGGCGGCTGGACCTGCCGGGCCGGATCGTGGTCACCGGGGACGCCGAGGAGTTCCACCCCTTCGACGGCCTCGACGCCGACCCGGTGCCGACCGGCGTCGGTCCGGCCGACGTCGCCCTGTTCCTGCTCTCCGGCGGCACCACCGGCAGACCCAAGCTGATCCCGCGCACCCACGAGGACTACGACTACAACCTGCGGGTGAGCGCCGACAACGCCGGCCTGAGCGAGCGGGACGTCTACCTGGCGGTGCTGCCGGCCGGGCACAACTACGCCCTGGGATGTCCCGGCATCCTCGGCACCCTGCTGGTCGGCGGACGGGTGGTGCTGGCGCCCACGCCGTCGGTCGACGACGCGTTCAGCCTCGTCGAGCGGGAACGGGTCACCGTCACCGGGCTGGTGCCGCCGCTGGCCCTGCTCTGGACGGACCTGGCCGACCTGGCCGACACCGACCTGTCCAGCCTCCGCCTGGTTCAGGTGGGCGGGGCGAAGTTCGGCGCGGAGGCGGCCCGGCGGTTCACCCAGGCCCTGCGCTGCGCGCTGCAGCAGTCCTTCGGCATGGCGGAGGGGCTGCTCAGCCAGTCCGCGCCGGACGACCCGCCGGAGCTCGTCGCGACCACCCAGGGCCGGCCGATCTCCCCGGACGACGAGGTCCGGGTGGTCGACGAGGCCGGTCACGACGTGCCGACCGGCCAGGAGGGGGAGCTGCTGGTCCGGGGTCCCTACACGTTCCGGGGCTACTACCGGGCCGAGGAGCACAACGCCCGGGTGTTCACCCCCGACGGGTTCTTCCGCACCGGGGACGTGGTGCGCCTGCTCGACAGTGGTCACCTCGTCGTCGAGGGGCGGATCAAGGACCAGATCAACAGGGGCGGCGACAAGGTCCCGGCCGAGGAACTGGAGGACCTCGTCGCGGCCCACCCCGCCGTACACGACTGTGCGGTGGTCGGCATGCCCGATCCGGTGCTCGGCGAGCGCACCTGCGCGTTCGTCGTCGCCCACGGCGACCCGCCGCAGCTCGCCGACATCGTCGGCCATCTCCGGGAGCGCGGCGTCGCCGCGTTCAAGCTGCCCGACCGGCTGGAGGTGCTCCCGTCGTTCCCCCGTACCCCCGTCGGCAAGATCGACAAGGTGCGGCTGCGGGAACTCGCCCGGGAGCGTACGACCGCCGAAGCGGCCCGGTGATCGTCGTCGGCGCCGGCCCGACCGGCCTGACCGCCGCGCTCGCCCTACGCCACCACGGGCTGCCGGTGACCCTGCTGGAGGCGGAGCCGCACGATCGGGCCCGCCCCGGGAGCCGGGCGCTGTTCGTGCACGGGCAGACCCTGCGTCGGCTGGCCGCCGTCAGCCCCGCCGTGGCGGATCGGATCGCCGGGCACGGCCTGCTCTGGCGTACCCGGCGGACCCTGCACGGCGGCCGGGAGGTCTACCGGCGCAGCTATCCGCCCCCACCGCCGGGGCGGCCGCCCCCGTTCGTCAGTCTCCGTCAGGTCGACACCGAGCGGTTCCTGCTCGACGCCTGCCTCGACGCCGGGGTCGACGTCCGGTGGGGGTCCCCGGTGACCGGCGTGCGGGCGGACCACGACGGTGTCACGGTCCACACCGCCGACCGGCAGTGGAGGGCACCGTTCGTGGTCGCCGCGGACGGGGCCCGGTCCGCCGTCCGCCGGGCGCTCGGCGTCGCACTGCGGGGTCCCCGACCCGAGGGGTTCCACGTCGTCGTCGACCTCGCCGACGACCCCGACGACCCGGTCCCGCCGGTACGGACGCTGCACTACGAGCATCCGGCGATCGGGCGGCGGACCGTCCTGCAGGTGCCGTTCGCCGGCGGGGGCCAGATCGACCTCCAGTGCCGCGCCGACGACCGGCCGGAGGACTTCGCCACCGTCGAGGCGGCCCGGGACTGGCTGCCGACCGTGGTGCCCGCCCGGTACCGCGACCGGATCCTGTGGGTGGCCCGGTACCGGTTCCAGCAGGTGGTGGCCGACCGGATGGTCGACGCCACCGGCCGGGTGCTGCTGGCCGGGGAGGCCGCCCACCTGTTCCCGCCCTTCGGAGCACGGGGGATGAACAGCGGCATCGCCGACGCGGTCGCCGCCGCCGCGAGCATCGCCGCCGCCGACGGGGCGGGAGCCGACCCGTCGGCGGCGGTGGCCCGCTACGCCGAGCAGCGGCAGCGGGCCGCCCACCACAACCGGGACGCCGCCCGGGCGGCCCTGCGTCACCTGCGTCCCGGTCCGGCGATGCGGCTGCGGCAACGGTGCAGCGCGGTGCTGGCCCCCCGGGTACCGGCGTTGGGACGCTGGCTGGAGACCGCTCCCTACGGTCCCCGGTCCGGGCCGAGCGCCGAGAGCAAGTACTGACGCCGACCGGGTACGGGGGGCACCCGCACCCCGACCGGGGCACACACGTGGTCGCAGGTCCGGGTCGAGGTGACCCCGGGCCCGCGACCACGTCCCCCGTTCGGTGTGGCGGACGGCTCAGTTCCAGCGGAACAGAGCCACTGCCGCCACCGTGCCTGTGACCGCGGTGACCACCAGGACGACCAGGTTCGAGGCGTCGACGGGGGCGCCCGCCCACGCGGCGGAGAGCGCCTCGACCGACGCACCGAAGGGCAGCCACTCACCCACCCGTTCGACGGGCTCCGGGAGGGCGTCGGTGCCGCCGAACATCCCGCCGACCGCCCCGAGGGCGAAGAAACCGACGAGGCCGATCGCGACGGCGGCGTTCGGGGTCGGTGCCACCGAGGCGACCACCATCCCCACCCCGTACATCGCGGCGGTGGCGAGCGCGACGACACCCAGGGCGACGCCGAGGTGGGTCGGCGGGTTCGCCCCGAAGGCGACGACCGCCACCGCGTAGGCCACCCCGACGCCCACCAGCGCCTGGCCCAGGCTGACCATCATCTGCGCCGCCAGCACCATCGCCGGGGAGGCCGGAGTGACGGCGATCCGGCGCAGCACCCCGGTCCGGCGGTAGTAGGCCAGGAAACTCGGCATGTTGATGATGCCGATGGAGGCGATCACGATCGTGAACACCAGCGGCAGGACGTAGACGTCCAAGGCCGACAGGCCGTCGGCGACCTCCTGGTCCCGGGCCGACGACGCGTTCATCACCATGATCAGCAGCGGCAGGGCGACCGGTACGACCAGCCCGGAGGTGTCCCGGGCGACCATCTTCGCCTCGCACCGCACGAGGGTCAGCCAGGCCCGTGCCCCGGGTCGTCGGGCGGTGACCTCGATCATGCGTCCTCCTCCATGGCGAGTTCCCGGCCGGTGAGGGCGACGAACGCCTCCTCCAGACCGTCGGTGCCGGCCTGCCTGACGAGGTCCGCCGGGCTGCCCAGGGCCACCACCCGGCCGGCGTCGATCAGCACGACCCGGTCGCAGAGCCGTTCGACCTCGTCCATCGCGTGACTCACCAGCACCACCGTCTCGTCGCGCAGCGCCTCGATCCCCTGCCACACCCGCCGTCGGGCATGCGGGTCGAGCCCGGTGGTCAGCTCGTCGAGGATCACCACGCGGGGCCGGCCGACCAGGGCCAGGGCGATGGAGAGGCGCTGCTGCTGACCACCGGAGAGCTTCTCGAACCGGGTCCGGGTCTGCCGGCCCAACTCGACCAGGTCGAGCAGTTCGGCCGCGGGACGCGGGTCGGGGTAGAAGCTGGCGAAGAGGTCCACGAGTTCGGCGACGGTCAGCGCGTGGTGCAGGTACGCCTGCTGCAACTGCACCCCCAGCACCTGCCGGACGGCGGCCCGGTCCCGACGAGGGTCCAGGCCGAGCACCCGTACCCGCCCCCGGTCCGGTTTGCGTAGACCGGCGATCAGCTCCACCGTCGTGGTCTTCCCAGCTCCGTTGGCCCCGAGGACGCCCAGCACCTCACCGGGCTCGACCCGGAGGCTCACGTCGTCCACGGCGACCACGTCTCCGTACCGTTTGTGCAGGTGCTCGACCTCGATGGCGGGTTCGCTCATACCTGTCATCGTGGGCGACGCGCCCGGCCCGGCGCCTGTGCCGACGGTCAGTGACACCGACCATGACTTTCGGCACCCGGCCCGCCGGGAAACGGCCGGTAGGTTGGACCGATGCGCCGGATGGGACTCGACGAGTGGTCGGGCGTGGCGATGCTCGTGGTCTGCGCGGGCGCTGCCGTCCCCGTCGTGTTCGGCCTCGTCGAACCGACGGTGCCCCGGGCGGTGTGGGTGGTGCTGTACCTGATCACCCTGACGGGGGCGCTCGCCGCCGTCGCGGACGTCGGCCACCCCCCGGTCGTCCGGCAGGCGGCCTACGGCGCGGCGGTGGTGGCCGGCTGGGGCGTGGTCCTCACCGCCCCGCGCGCCGGTCTCCTGCCGATCCTGCTGGTCGTGGTCGCCGCCCTCGGTCCCGAGGTCGTCCGGATGCCTGTCAACGTCGTGGTGGTGGCCCTGAACACCGTCGTGATCGGCCTGGCCAACGCCCGGGTCCACGACCTGTCCCTCGAGGTGTTCTTCTCCGCCGGGTTCTACGCCCTGATCCAACTCGCCACGGTGTTCAGCCTGACCGCGATCCGCCGGGAGAAGGAGCTACGGCGACAGCTCGCCCGCGCCCACGTCGACCTCCAGGCGGCGAGCGTGCTGCTGGCCGGCTCCGCCCGGACCGCCGAACGCCTGCGCATCTCCCGCGAGCTGCACGACCTCATCGGCCATCAACTCACCGTCCTGACCCTGGAGCTGGAGGCCGCCCGGCACCGTCGGGGCGACGCGGTACGCGAACACGTCGAGCGGGCCGACCGGGTGGCCCGCGCCGTGCTCGCCGACGTCCGTACCACTGTCGGGGCGTTGCGGGCCGGTCCCGCCACCGACCTCGCCGAGGCGCTGCGCGAGGTGGGCCGCGACGTCCCGGGGCTGGACGTCGCTGTCGAGGTCGGCGACGACGTGGTCGCCGACGAGGAGCAGACCGCAGCCCTGGTCCGGACCGTGCAGGAGGTGGTGACCAACACCCTGCGGCACGCCGAGGCCCGCGAGCTGTGGGTGGACGTCGGGTGCGACGGCGAGTCGATCCGGCTGACCGCGAGCGACGACGGGCGGGGCGCCCCCGAGGTGGTCCCGGGCAACGGGCTGCGCGGCATCGCGGAGCGGTGCGCCGCCCTCGGCGGTGACGTCTCCTACGACGGCCGGTCGGGCTTCCGGGTCAGCGTCCGGGTGCCCGTCCGGTGACGCGCGTGGTGGTGGTCGACGACCAGACCCTGGTCCGGCAGGGCATCCGCACCCTGCTCGACATGGCCGGCATCACCGTCGTGGGGGAGGCCGACGACGGGGCGGCCGCCCTGGACGTGATCGCCGACACCGGACCCGACGTGGTCCTGCTCGACCTGCGGATGCCGCACCGGGACGGGATCTGGGCGCTGCAGCGGCTGCGCGAGCGCGGCGACGACGTACCGGTGCTCGTCCTGACCACCTTCGACGACGACACCCTGGTCCTCGACGCGCTCCGCGCCGGAGCCCGGGGATACCTGCTCAAGGACGTCACCCTGGAGCAGCTCACCCGGGCCGTCGAGACGCTGGCGGCGGGCGGGACCCTCATCGCCGCGTCGATCACCGACCGGCTGCTCCGGGCGATCCGGGGTACGCCGTGGCCCGCCGGTGTCCACGCCCCGCCCCCGCAGGAGCTGACCGGGCGTGAGCTGGAGGTGCTGCGGCTGGTGGCCGGCGGGTACACCAACCGGGAGATCGCCGGGATGCTGTTCCTCGCCGAGGGGACGGTGAAGAACCACGTGTCCACGATCCTGCTGAAGCTGGGGGCCCGGGACCGGACGAACGCGGTCCTGCGGGCGCTGCACGAGGGCATCCTGCGGTGAGGCGGTGGGGCACCGCCCCACGGAGAACACCGCACCGGACCGTCACCCGTCGCCTGACCGGTCGGACCCCTGCGTCACCACCACCGTTGACGGGGCGGGCGGACCGTCACCTCGCCGAAGATCACCCGGCACCGGACCTCGACCACCGGGGCACCCGCCACGTACGGACCCCGCATCTTGGACTTCTTGTCCCCGAAGACGGCGCTGCCGGTGAGTCGGACCTCGGTGCCCTCCGGCACGACGACGACCACGCTGCCGAAGATCGCCTCCGCGTCGATCCGGGTCACCGGTCGGAGGTTGGGGATCTCGTGGAGCTCGATCCGGCAGTCGCCGAACACCGCCCGGGCCTCGATGTGCTCCGGCGCCGCCCACGCGCCCTTACGCACCTCGCTGCCGAAGATCGCCTTGAGCTGTTCCTGGGGCGGGGAGACGACCTCGGCCGAGGGGCGACCGGGGGCGTTGGGCAGGTCCACCGTCACCGTCGCCAACTCGCCCCGGGTCAGCGAGGCGTGCGCGGTGCCTACCCGCTCCTCGTACTCGGCGAGGGTGAGTCGCCCCTCGCTCACCGCCTGACCGAGCAGCGCCACGACCTCCTCCCGCTCCCGGTCGGAGACGCGCAGCCGGTCGATCTCGTTGTGCCGTTCCTGCTCCACGCCCAGAGCCTAGCCGCGCCGGACCAGCCGTGGGCACCGTGCTCGGCCCGATCGGGTGCCACGGGGGTGCCCCCGGGACCCGGTCGTGTCGGACCCTCGCGGGCGGTCCGGAGCGAGTGATGTTCGCCGCACAGCATTCGATCATTGGTGGAAGGGGCGCGGAGTGGATAGCTTCGAGCATCGAGGGGTCGGTCGATGGGCGGAGGTTGGATGACGGACGGCAATGCTGACTATCGCTACGGGAACACAGCGGTACTGTCAGTGACGGCCCTGGAGGCACCGGTCGTCGTGACCTCCGATCACTTCGACGACGAGTTGAGTGAGACCCTCCGGCGGCTGCGGCTGCGCCGGGGGATGCTCCAGGGCGTCGCGGGCGTCCAGGAGCGGCGGTGGTGGCCCGAGGGGTTCAGCTTCGCCGACGCGGCGGCCGAGGCCGGGGCGAAGGCGCTCTCGGAGGCCGGCGTCGACCCCAGGGACGTCGGACTGTTGATCAACACGTCGGTGTCCAGGGCCAACCTGGAGCCCTCGACGGCGGCGGGGATCCACCACAGCCTGCAACTGCCGCCGTCGGCGCTGAACTTCGACATCGCCAACGCCTGCCTCGGGTTCGTCAACGGGATGCAGGTCGCCGCCAACATGATCGACGCCGGGCAGATCCGGTACGCGTTGATCGTGGCGGGGGAGTGCGCCCGGCAGGCCCAACGGGCCACACTCGACCGGCTGCGCCGCCCGGACGCCACCCGTGCCGACGTCCGGGACCAGTTCGCCACCCTGACCCTCGGGTCGGGCGCCGCGGCGATGGTGCTGGCCGCAGCGGACACCCACCCGCAGGGACACCGACTGGTCGGCGGGGTGAGCCGGGCGGCGACCCGACACCACGAGCTGTGCGTCGGGGACAACACCAGGATGCAGACCGACGCCAAGGGGCTGCTCGACGCCGGCCTGGAACTGGCGGAGGCGACCTGGGCCCGCGCCGGGGCGTGGGACTGGCAGGACATGGACCTGTACGTGATGCACCAGGTCTCGGTCGCCCACACCCGAGGCGTCGTCGACCGGCTCGGGCTCGACCCGCGCCGGGTGCCCTCGACCTTCCCGCTGCTGGGCAACGTCGGACCGGCGTCACTGCCGCTGACCCTGGCACACCACGCGGACACCCTCAGCCCCGGAGACCGGGTGCTGTGCATGGGAGTCGGCTCCGGCCTGAACACCTGCGCCCTGGAGATCGCGTGGTGAGCGTCGACCCGCAGACCCTGCCCGGCCTGGACCGGGCCTGGTCCCGGTCGGTGACGGCGGTGGACACCCAGGGCGTACGCCGTACCTGGCACGTCCTGGACAGCGCCGCACCGCACGACGGCGACCAGACCCGGTACGCCGGGACCCTGCTCTGCGTGCACGGCAACCCGACCTGGTCGTACCTGTGGCGGCACCTGCTGGCCCACTTCTCCCGGCCCGGGGCCCTCCCGTGGCGGGTGGTCGCCGTCGACCACCTGGACATGGGGTTCTCCGAGCGCACCGGAACCGTCCGTCGGCTGCGCCAGCGCGTCGACGACCTCGGCACCGTCACCGACGCCCTCGGCCTGACCGGGCCGGTGGTGACCGTCGGGCACGACTGGGGCGGGGCCATCTCGCTGGGCTGGGCGCTGCGCCACCGCGAGCAGCTGCACGGCGTGGTGTTGACGAACACGGCGGTGCACCAGCCGGCCGGCTCGTCGGCGCCGACGGTGATCCGGCTGGCCGGGCTCCCCGGGATCCTGCCGACGGTGACCGTCACCACGCCCACCTTCATCCAGGCGACCCTGGCCCTGGCCGATCCGCGACTGCCCGACCCGGTCCGGTCCGCATACCTCGCGCCGTACCGGACGTCGCACAGCCGGGCGGCCGTCGGCGACTTCGTGGCGGACATTCCGCTCACCCCCGCCCACCCCAGCTGGACGGCCCTGCAGGAGATCGCCCAGAACCTCGACCGGCTGGCCGACGTGCCCACCCTGCTGCTGTGGGGGCCCCGCGACCCGGTCTTCGGCGACGCGCACCTACGGGACCTGCGCGCCCGACTGCCGCACGCCCGGCTGCACCGGTTCGAGGGCGCGGGCCACCTGCTCGCCGAGGACGCCGATGTCGCCGGGGCGGTCGCCCAGTGGCTGACCGACCTGGACCGGCCGACGGCTCCGGCGACCCCGACGCCCGAGCCCACCCCGGCCTGGCGTCCCCTCTGGGCGGCCCTCGAGGAACGCGCCGGCGACCGGTCGGTGGCCCTGGTGGAGCTGGCCGGCGGCGGTCGACGGGTCAGCTGGTCGCTGCTGTGGCGGCGGATCCGACAGATCGCGGCGGGGCTGTCCGCCTCCGGCGTCCGCCGCGGCGACCGGGTGGCCCTCCTCGTGCCGCCCGGCGCCGACCTGACCGCCGCCGTCTACGCCTGCCTGCGGATCGGCGCGGTGATCGTGGTCGCCGACCCGGGTCTCGGGTTGGCCGGCATGAACCGGGCGCTGCGCAGCGCCGCCCCCTCGCACCTGATCGCTGTCGGCCGGGGCCTGGCCGCCGCCCGGGTCCTGCGCTGGCCGGTACGGCGCATCGGCGCGGGCCCGGCGGCCGCCGCCCTCGGCGCGTCGACCCTGGGACGCCTCGCCCGCCTCGGCGCGGCCGGTGACCAGGAGCCGCCCGCCGCCCCCCACCCGGACGACGACGCGGCGGTGCTGTTCACCTCCGGGTCCACCGGACCGGCCAAGGGCGCCGTCTACACCCACCGCCAACTGGCCGCGATGCGGGACGCCCTGGTCGAGTTGGGGCTGACGTCGGACGGCGCGGTGGTGGCGGCGTTCGCCCCGTTCGCGCTCTTCGGCCCGGCCCTCGGTGCCGCGTCGGCGATCCCGGACATGCAGGTCACCGCCGCCCGGACCCTGACCGCCACCGCGCTGGCCGAGGCGGTGGCCGCCGTCGACGCGTCGGCGGTGTTCGCCTCCCCGGCCGCGTTGCGCAACGTGGTCGACACCGGTCCCGCCCTCGACGACCGGCAGCGCGCCGCGTTGGCCGGGGTCACCTCGCTGTTCAGCGCGGGCGCCCCGGTGCCGGCGGCCCTCCTGACCCGGATGCGGGAGTTGCTGCCGAAGGCCCAGCCGCACACCCCGTACGGGATGACCGAGGTCCTCCCGGTCACCGACGTCACGCTCGACGAGATCGTCGACGTCGGACCGGGCGACGGGGTCTGCGTGGGTCGGCCGCTGCCCGGGGTGCGGGTGGCGATCGCCGCCCTGGACCCGGCCGGTGTGCCCGCCGAGGAACCCGACCCGACCCCGGAGGTCACCGGGGAGATCATGGTCGGCGCGGCGCACGTGAAGGACCGTTACGACGCCCTGTGGCTGACCGAGCGGCAGTCCTCCCGTAACCCGGGTTGGCACCGTACCGGCGACGTCGGATACCTGGACCGCGACGGTCGGCTGTGGGTCCAGGGCCGCCTGGCCCACGTCCTGGTCACCGCCGAGGGTGTGCTCACCCCCGTCGGGCTCGAACAGCAGGTCGAGTCGCTGCCAGAGATCGCCCGCGCCGCGGTGGTCGGGGTGGGGCCGCAGGGGGTGGAGCAGGTGGTGGTCGTCGCCGAGACCCTGCCCGGGGCGCGCCGTGCCGCACTGGCCGACCCGGAGCTGACCGACGCGGTACGCGCTGTCGTGGCCCCACCGGTCGCTGCCGTGCTCGTCGTCCCCGCCCTCCCCACCGACATCCGCCACAACTCGAAGATCGACCGGACCCGACTGAGCCGGTGGGCGCAGCGGGTGCTGGCCGGGGAAGGGTTCGGCGGACTGTGAGGGTCCTCGTCACCGGTGCCAGCGGCATGCTCGGCGGTGCCGTCGCCGCCACTCTCGCCGGTCGGGGTGACAGCGTCCGCGTCCTGCAACGCCGCCCCAGCGACCTGCCCGGCGTCGACGAGCGGCGGGGCGACGTCACCGACGCGGCGACGGTCCGCGCCGCCGTCGACGGGGTCGACGCCGTGGTGCACCTGGCCGCGAAGGTGTCGATGACCGGTCGGTGGCCGCAGTTCGAGCAGACGAACATCGGTGGTACGGCGACGGTGCTCGACGCCGCCCGGGCCGCCGGGGTGACCCGGTTCGTGCAGGTCTCCTCCCCGTCGGTGGCCCACCACGGCGTCGGCCTGGTCGGCGCGGGTGCCGACCCGGCCGACCCCCGGCGGGCCCGGGGCCACTACGCCCGGAGCAAGGCCGCCGCGGAACTGCTCGCGCTGGCCGCCGACGCCCCCGACCTCGCCGTGGTGGCGGTCCGCCCGCACCTGGTCTGGGGGCCGGGTGACACCCAACTGGTCGCCCGCATCGTCGAGCGGGCCCGATCCGGGCGGCTCGCCCTGGTCGGGTGGGGCACCGCCCTGATCGACACGACGTACGTGACGAACGCGGCCGAGGCCATCGTCGCCGCCCTGGACCGGGCGCCCGAGGCCGACGTCCGCGCACGGGCGTTCGTGGTGACCAACGGGGAGCCCCGGACGGTGGCGGAACTGGTCACCCGGATCTGCGCCGCCGCCGGGGCGCCGCCGCCGAGGCTGCGGGTGCCGGTGGCCGCCGCGAAGGCCGGTGGTTCCCTGGTGGAACGGGCCTGGTCGCGGCTGCGACGTACCGACGAGCCCCCGATGACCCGTTTCCTGGCCGAGCAGCTGTCCACCGCGCACTGGTTCGACCAACGCCGGACGAGGGCCGCGTTGCGCTGGACCCCGCAGGTCGACCTGGACGAGGGGTTCGCCCGGCTGGCCGCCGCCCACCGGTAGGGCACCGCGCGGCACCGACGCGACCGTCCCGAACCGGCGGTGGGGTGCCTGGCGGCACCCCACCGTGACCGTCACGCGCCGGTGGCGGTCACCAGGCGCAGGGGACGTAGTCCTTGAGGAAGCAGCCGTACAGGTCCTCGCCCCGCTCGCCCCGCACGATCGGGTCGTACACCCGGGCCGCGCCGTCGACCAGGTCCAGGGGGGCGTGGAATCCGGCGTCGGCCAGCCGCATCTTCGTCGGGTGGGGCCGCTCGTCGGTGATCCAGCCGGTGTCGACGCTCGTCATCAGGATGCCGTCGGTGAGCATCTCCTGGGCGCTGGTGCGGGTCAGCATGTTCAACGCGGCCTTGGCCATGTTCGTGTGGGGGTGCCCGGGGCCCTTGTAGCCGCGACCGAACTGTCCCTCCATGGCGGAGACGTTCACCACGTACTTGCGGCGGGCCGAGGCGGCGGCCATCGCCGGCCGGAGCCGACTGACCAGGACGAACGGCGCGGTGACGTTGCAGAGCTGCACCTCGAGCAGCTCGACCGGGTCCACCTCGTGTACGCGCTGCACCCAGCTGTTGACCGGGTCGAGGTCCGGTACGAGACCGCCGGCGTCGATGGCGGTGGCCGCCGCGATCCGTTCCGGGGAGGCGGATCCGCTGGTCAACGCCAGGGCGGTGAGCGCGTGCGGGGTGAGCTGGACCGGCGGGGGCGACGCGGTCAGGCTGCCGGCCGTCTCACCCCGGCCCGGGGTGGCGGCGAAGGTGACCACGTCGGGAAGGGGACCCTCGGGCAGGGCCGCCGTCTCGGCGGCGACGAGGTGGGCGTACGCCTGGGGGCTGCGGCGGACCGTCTGCGCCGCGTTGTTGATCAGGATGTCGAGTGGTCCCTGGGCGCTGACCGAGTCGGCCAGGGCGATCACCTGGGCGGGGTCGCGCAGGTCGATCCCGACGACGCGCAGCCGGTGCAGCCAGTCCGCGCTGTCGGGCATCGCGGCGAAGCGGCGGACCGCGTCGTGCGGGAAGCGGGTGGTCACGGTGGTGTGCGCGCCGTCGCGTAGCAGCCGCAGCGCGATGTACATGCCGATCTTCGCCCGGCCCCCGGTGAGCAGCGCCCGTCGGCCGGTCAGGTCGGTACGGGCGTCGCGGCGTTCCCGGTTCACGGCGGCGCAGGTGGGGCAGAGCTGGTGGTAGAAGGCGTCCACCTCGCGGTAGCGCTGTTTGCAGACGTAGCAGCCACGTGGCTGGTGCAGGACACCGGCGGTGGTGCCGGTGGTGGGGGAGGCGAGCGGGATGCCCTGGGTCTCGTCGTCGATGCGGCCCGGTGCGCCGGTGGCGGTGGCGGCGGTCACGGCGAGGTCGGCGGTCAGGATCTCCTCCCGACGTCGCGTCCGCCGCTGCTGCTTGATCGTCTTGTAGAGCCCGGCGGTGGCCCGCTGGACCCGTACCACGTCCGGGTGGTCGGGAGGCAGGTCCGCCAGGTCCTCGATGACGCGCAGGCAGGTCTCCAGCCGGCTCTGGTCGATGCCGTCGGGGCCGCCGTCGAGGGTGTTGTCCGCTGTCATGCCGCTGATGTCCCGATCCCGTCCCTGCGCCGGGGTTGTCCGGCCCACCCGTGAAGTCCGACCCGAAACTGTACGCACCGCGCCGGCGTCACCGCATCCCGCCTCCGTCCACCGGCCTGGACGCCCCCGGGTGGGCATCGACGGGGACCGGTGCCGCCCGCCCCCACAGGTCCCGACGACTTAGGTTAGCCTTCCCTGACTCTGCGAGTGCGGGGCGGGCCGGGAGGACGAGTGCGGCAACCATCGGAACGTGCGGCGGGGCTGGGTACGCTCACCGCGCTCTACGTCACCCAGTACCTGGGCATCGGATTCATCACCGTCGGGCTGGCCGCCATCCTGCGCGACGGCGGCACCTCCCTGCAGACCCTGGGCCTGTTGCAGGCCATCGGCCTGGTCTGGCCGCTGAAGTTCCTCTGGGCGCCGCTGCTCGACAGGTACGGCTCCCGTCGCCTCGGCCACTACCGGTCCTGGCTGCTGGTGCTCCAGAGCGGACTGGTCCTGGCCCTGCTGGCGCTGGCACCGTTCGACAGTCCGGTCGACCGGCTCGGCCCGGTCGTGGCGATCTGCGCCGGGTACGTGGTCCTGTCCGCCACCCAGGACGTCGCCGCCGACGCCGTGGCGGTACGCGTGCTCTCCGCCCGGACCCGCGGGACCGGCAACGGGATCCAGGTCGCCGCCAGCTACCTCGGCAACCTGCTCGGCGGCGGTGCCTGCGTGGTCGTGTACGACCGTTTCGGCTGGGTGCCGGCGATCCTGCTCCTGGCCGCCCTGACCGCGGTCGGGCTGGTGGTGGTGTGGCGGTTCCGGGAGGCGCCCCGCGCCGACCGGGTGGTGGCGACCGGCGAGGCGTACCGGGCGCTGTTGACGGTGCTGCGCCAACCCGGGTGCCGGCTCTGGACCTTCGGCGTGGTGCCGCTGGTCTACGTCGGTGCCGGTGCCGCGTACGCCCTGGTCACGCCGGCTCTTGTGGACGCCGGATGGTCCCTGGAGCGGGTCGGGACGGTGACCGGGGTGGTGATCAGCGTGCCGGCGATCCTGGCGGGTCTGCTCTCCGGGCTCGGGATCGGACGGTTCGGCCGCCGCACCGTGCTGGTCGGCGGGGGAGTGGCGCTGGTGGTCTCCACGGTCCTGCTGCTGCCGCTGATGGACGGCGACGCCCCCCTGGTGGCGACGGTCGCGGCCCTGGCGGGGTTCCTGTCGGCGTACACGGTGCTCAACGTGGTCGTCTACACGGTCAACATGGACTACTCCCGGCCGGACACCGGCGGCACCGACTTCACAGTGCTGTCGTCGTTCGGCCTGGTCTGCTCCTTCCTGGCGGCGTCCGCCGGTCTGGTCGCCGCGGCCCGGACCGGGTACCCGGCGGTCGCTGCCGGTGCCGCGGTGCTCGTCGGGCTCGGTGTCGTGGTCGGGGTCGTCCACCAGCGGCGCTTCGGTGACCGGGTCCGCCCGGACGGACGGGTCGGGGACGTGCCACCGGTGGTGGTGGCGTCCGATCCGGACCGCGTCGCCGCCCACTGACCGGGAGGGTTGGTTGCCCACCACATCCGCCATCTGCTTAGGTATGCCTAACCTAACTTGATGCCGGAGGAAGTCTGATGACGTCGACACCCCTTGCCCACGGCGACCTGCTCGACGAGGTCGTGATCACCACCGAGGTCGACGTCGACGCGCTCACCGAGGTCTACCACCGGGTCCACGCCGACGACCTCCACCTCCTCGACCACAGCACCCCACCGGCGAGCGACCGGATCCGGTGGACGGTCGAGGCCGACGGCTTCGAGGGGTCACTCGGCTACGTCGCCGGTGAACTCGTCGGGGCGGTGCTGGGCTGTCCACTGCCGCCGGAGACGCTGTGGTGGCGCGACCTCACCTCGGTCACCGACACCGCCCTGACCACCGAGTGGCCGAACCGGACCTTCGCCGTGTGCGAGGCGTTCGTCCTGCCCGAGTTCCGCCGCCACCGCCTGGGCGTCCGGATGATGACCGACCTGCTGGACCGTCGTGGTGAGGAGCGGGTCACCCTCGCCGTCACCGAGACCAACACCCGGGTCTGGCACGCCCTGCAACGCCTGCGCTTCCAGCACGTCGGCGACCTCGTTCCCTTCCCGGGTTGGCGCTCACACCGGATGCTGGTGCGGTCCCTCCCGCTGTCCGCCTCCCGGTAGCGGGCCGGGCCGGCGCGACGGATGTCGCATTGACATCCGCTGCTGCGGCAGACGAGACTGACGCGACAACTGCACACCTGCGCGTACGTGCGGGGGAAGTCCGGTCGAAGTCCGGCGCTGGCCCGCAACGGTAGGCCACCGAGGAGAGATCCCCTCGGTGGCGAGCCCGAATACCCGCCGTACCCGCGATGTTCCCGCTCCTCACCCGTCGTGGCCCACGGGTCGGAGGCCGACCGGCCCTGCCCCGCGCAGGCCGGGCCGGGTTTCGACGACCGCCGGGCCGGAAAGGCGCGTCCGATGGTCGCCCGCCCGAGCCGGCACCGCCTGCTCACCCTGTCCAGCGCGGTGCTCACCGCGTTCACCCTCACCCTCGGCGTCGCCGCGCCCGCCGGTGCCGCCCCCGCAGCGCCACCCGCCGACGTGGCAGCCGTCCAGGCCGTGGCCCCCCGCCCGGCCGCCGCCGCCGGCTGGCTGGCACGCCAACTCGTCGACGGGGAACGCTTCGAGGCGGTCTTCGGCGGCGTCGCCTACCCCGACGCGGGGCTGACCCTCGACGCCGTCCTCGCGTTCGCCGCCGCCGGGGTCGCCGACGACTACGGCGCGAACGCCCTGGACTGGGTCACCCGAGCGGACATCCGCGACGGGTACCTCGGCGACGGGGTCACCGAGGCCTACGCCGGAGCCACCGCCAAGCTCGCCCTCACCGTCGCCGTACGCGGCGACGACCCCACCGACGTGGGTGGAGTGGACCTGGTCAGCCGGTTGCAGTCGCTCCAGGCGCCCGACGGCCGGTTCAGCGACCGGTCCGCGTACGGCGACTACAGCAACACCTTCAGCCAGTCGTTCGCCATCCTCGCCCTGACCCGTACCCCGCAGGGCGCACCGGCCACCGCCGCCCAGTGGCTGGCCGGGATCCGGTGTGCCGACGGCGGCTACCCGGTGGTGGCCGCCCAGGCGACCTGCGTCTCCGACGTGGACGCCACCGCCCTGGCCGTGCAGGCGCTGCGCGCCGCGGGCCGGTCCGCCGACGCCACCGCCGGTCTGCAGTGGCTGGTGTCGGTCCAACGCACCGACGGAGGCTTCCCCAACGCCGACGGGCTGTCCAACGCCAACAGCACCGGCCTGGCCGCCCAGGCCCTCCGCGACGGCGGCCGACCGCTGGCCTGGCTGCGGGCCCGGATCCACCTCGTCGGGCTCCAGGTCGGCTGCTCCGGGGCCCCCGCCGACCGGGGGGCGATCGACTTCGACGGCGGCTCCTTCGACCCGGCCACCGCCGTCCGGGCCACCACCCAGGCCGTCCTCGGCCTGACCGGCACCGGGTACGCCCACCTGTCCACCACCACCGCGACGCCGGGCGCGCCCAGCCTGCCCTGCCTCTGACCCTCGAAGGAGTCCAGATGTCCAGTTCCATCTCCACCACCCGCAGGCGACTGGCCGGTCTGATCGCCGCAGCCGTCGTCGCCGTCGGCCTGGTCGCCGCCGACCCCGCCCCCCAGGCCGCCCAGGCCGCCCCCTGCACCGGCACCACCGGCGTCACCGTCGTGGTCGACTACGGACCCCTCGGCGGCGGGGTCCAGGTCGGCTGTCACGTCGGTGACCCGGCCACCGGGCTGGCCGCCCTGCAGGGCGCCGGATTCACCGTGACCGGCACCGCCCGATGGGGGCTCGCCTTCGTCTGCCGGATCAACGGGCAGCCGACCTCCGCGACCGAGCCGTGCGTCAACACCCCGCCCGCCACCGCGTACTGGTCGTACTGGCACGCCGCCGGTAGCGGCAGCCCCTGGACCTACAGCACCTCCGGGGCGAGCAGCTACAACCCGGCACCGGGCACCGTGGAGGGCTGGCGCTTCGGCACCGGCACCGCCCCGAGCATCACCGCCCCCTGACGCCGGATCGCCCCACCTGACCCGGCGTACCGGGTGACGACCGTCGCTCTGGCGCAGTGGCGCCCACGAGCGGTACCGTGTCGACACCCGGTGCGCCGGGTACACATCTGCATACGTCCTGTGTGGGGGGAAGCCGGTAGAAGCCGGCGCTGACCCGCAACCGTGAGCGAACCATCGCGAGCCGGAACGCCCCACCGCGGACGAGCGGCTTCCACTGTCGAGGTCTACAGGGTGAAGTCCGGGCCACCGAGGATCCTCGGCCACGCCGTCCGACCGGACGGACGCGGTCGACCCACGGATGCCTTCCGGAGCTTCCACCGACCGCTCTGCGAAAGGCACCCCATGCCCACCTCCCGGACCCGTCGCCTCGGCGGCGGACTCCTCGTCGCCACCGCGGCCAGCCTGGCCGTCCTCGTCGCCACACCGCACGGTGCCGTCGCGACCTCGGCCGCCGCCCGTGACGGCGCGACCTGGCTCGCCGACGAGTTCACCGACGGGACCCTGCCCGGCCCGTTCGGCGGCGTCGACTGGGGACTGAGCATCGACGGGGTGCTCGCCCTCGCCGCCACCGGCGCGGCCCCGGCGACCCGTGCGGCCGCGACCGCCCGGATCGCGGCGAACGTACGCTCCTACAACAGCTACGACGACTACGGCATCGAGGGCTTCACCGACGGCGGCGCGACGGCGAAACTCCTCTACCTCGCCACCGCCACCGGTGCCGACCCCCGCGACTTCGGCGGACACGACCTGCGGGCCGAGACGTTGTCCCTGGTCGCCGCCGCCGACACCGGCCACCAGCACGGCCGGATCACCAGCCGGACCACCGAGGCCACCGGCCCGGACGCCAGCAACACCTTCGACCAGTCCTTCACCGTCCTGGGCCTGACCCGCAGCGGTGAGGTGGCCCAGCCCACTGTCGACTTCCTCGTCCGCCAGCAGTGCCGGGCCGGCGGTTTCCGGCTCTACCCCGACGCCGACGGCGGCCCGTCGCCCTCCTGCGACGACCAGAGCACGCCCACCCTCGACGTCGACTCCACGGCGATGGCCGTCCAGGCCCTCCTGGCCGCCGCCGAGGGCGGCGCCACCGGGGCGGCCGAGTCCGCCCGACGGGGCGCGGACTGGCTGGCGACCCAGCAGCACACCGACGGCTCCTTCGGCGGCTCCGGACCGACCACCGGCGCCAACTCCAACAGCACCGGACTCGCCGGGCAGGCCCTCGCCGCCGCCGGCCGCAGCAGCGAGGCCGCGCGGGCGGCGACCGCGCTGACCGCCCTCCAGGTCACCGCCGCCACCGGGGGTGCCGCCGCCGCCGAGGCGGGTGCCATCGCCTACAACACCGACGCCCACGCCGCCGCGGTCGGCCAGGGCATCGCCGACAACGACAAGGACCAGTGGCGGCGCGCCACCGCCCAGGCGATCCTCGGGCTGGCCCAGGTGCCGCTGGGTGGCATCGGCGTCGACCCGCCGCAGTCCCCCGAGCCCACCCCGACCGGTGGACCCGGTGAGCCCCCGCCGACCGGCCAGCCCACGCCCCCGCCCACCGGCACCGCGACCCCCACCACCGGGGCGCCGACCGCCTCACCGACCCCCGGCACCACGCCCGACACCACGCCGAGCACCCCCGGCCCGAGCAGCACCCCGTCGCCGGCGCCCACCACGACCACCCCGGTCGCCGGTGCTCCCGGCGGTGCCCTGCCGACCACCGGCGCGTCGATCGTCACCTGGCTGGTGGTCGCGCTGGGCAGCATCGCCGGGGGAGTGGCGCTGCTCGTGTTCGCCCGACGGCGGGCACAGTGACCGGTCCGGTCACCCGGACGGGACTCGTCGTCGCCCTCGCCGCCGCCGGCACCCTCGGCGGACCCACCCCCGTCCGGGCGGCGCAGGGCTCCGCCGGACCCTGCCCGGACGCCTCCGGGGTCACCGTCGTGGTCGACTTCAAGGAACTCGGCGGGGGAACCGTGGTGCGCTGCGCCCCCGGGGAGCAGAGCAGCGGACTCACCGCCCTCAAGGGCGCCGGCTTCCAGGTCGCCGGCACCCTGCGGTGGGGCGAGGGGTTCATCTGCCGCATCGAGGGCAGGCCGTCGGTCGCCGCCGAGAAGTGCGTCGACACCCCACCGGCCAGCGCCTACTGGTCGTACTGGCACGCACCCGACGGGGGGTCGTGGACCTACAGCGACAAGGGTGTGCTCAACCGCAGACCGCCGGCCGGCAGCTTCGAGGGCTGGTCGTTCTCCCTCAACCGCAGCCCGGACGACGCGCCCCGTCCCGGAGCGGCACCGCAGCGGCCGAAACCCCCGCCCCGCCCCGAGCCGACCCGCCCGGCGCCCCCGCCCGCGCCACCCCCGGTGACGCGCCCCGACGACCGCCCGCCCGCACCCCCCGGCCCCACGGTGGGCGCTCCGGGGGTGCGGGCCCGACCGAGGGCGTACCCCCGCCGCCGGGCGGCCCCACCGGCGGGACCGTGCCGACCATCCCACCGACCCCGACCACCTCGGCGTCGACCCCGCCGCCGGTACCCTCGCCGACCCCACCGTCCGGGTCGACCCCGGTCGGCGGACCGCCCACCGACGCCCCGGTGCCGACGCAGGTCACCGCGGCACGTGACACCAGCGGCCCGCCCCTGGGCACCCTGGCCGGGCTGCTCCTGCTGGTGGCGGTCGCCGGTGGGGGGATCGTCACCACCTGGCGTCGGCGTCGCACCACCCCGGATGAGTGACCGGGTGCCCGGCGGTCACCCCGGGCACCCGGCACCGCAGGGCGGGCGCCTGCCCCGCGCCCTGCACCCGGGGGCCTGGTGGCTCTGGGCGCTCGGACTCGCCACCGCCGCCAGCTACACCACGAACCCGTTGCCGCTGGCCCTGATCGTGGCCGCCGCCGCGCTGGTGGTGGTCCGCCGCCGGGGCGACGCCCCCTGGGCGCTGGCGTTCCGGATGTACCTGATCCTCGGTGCGATCGTCGTGGTGATGCGGGTGGTGTTCCGCGTCGTCTTCGGCGGCGGTCAGGGCGAACACATCCTGGTCCGGCTCCCGGAGATCCCGCTGCCGGCCTGGGCGGCGGGGATCCGGCTGTTCGGGCCGGTCGCCGCCGAACAACTCCTCGGCGGGCTCTACGACGGGCTGCGGCTGGCGACGATGCTGATCTGCCTCGGAGCCGCGAACGCGCTGGCCAACCCGAAACGACTGCTCAAGGCCGTACCCGGGGCGCTCTACGCGGTCAGCACGGCAGTGGTGGTCGCCCTCTCGGTCGCTCCGCAGCTCGTGGAGAGCGTCCTGCGGGTACGGCGGGCCCGGCGACTACGCGGTGGGTCCGGGCGGGGCCTGCGGGCGCTGCGCGGCATCGTCCTGCCGGTCCTCGCCGACGCCCTCGACCGCTCGCTGGCCCTGGCCGCCGCGATGGACTCCCGCGGGTACGGACGCACCGCCGCCGTACCCGCCGGTCGTCGTGCCCTCACCGCCGGCCTGGCCCTGGTCGGCCTCGTCGGTGTCTGCACCGGCACCTACGGGCTGCTCGACGCGACGGTCCCCGGCTACCTCGGTCTGCCGATGCTCCTGGCCGGGCTGACCACGGCGGTGGCCGGGATGCTCCTCGCCGGCCGTCAGGTGCGCCGCAGCCGCTACCGACCCGACCGGTGGCGGCCCGCCGAGATCCTCGTCGCCGGGTGCGGCGCGGTGACCCCCGCACTGATGGTCTGGGCGGGCACCGTGGACCCGGCCCGGTTGTACCCCCGGTGGCACCCCTGACCTGGCCCGAGCTGACCCCGCTGGTGGTCCTCGCCGTCGCCGTCGCAGTCCTGCCCGCCTGGGCGGCACCCCCGCCCCCACTCGCGGCGCGGCCGGTCGAGGGCCGTCGGCCCGCCCCACCACCCCGGGAACCGACGGCACCGGCCGACCCGACCCGCACCGACCCGACCGTACGGCACAGTGGAGCCGGAACCTCACGATGATCGAATTCGACCGGGTAAGCGTCGGCTACGCCGAGGCCGCAGCGCCGACGTTGCGCGATGTCACCCTCCGCATCGACGAGGGGGAACTCTGCCTCGTCGTCGGCCGGACCGGGACCGGCAAGTCCACCCTCCTACGGGCGATCAACGGCCTGGTACCGCACTTCACCGGCGGCACCCTGCACGGCGCGGTACGCGTCGACGGCCGCGACACCCGACACCACCCGCCCCGTGACCTCGCCGACGTCGTCGGGGTCGTCGGCAGGACCCCCTCCACGGATTCGTCACCGACACCGTGGAGGAGGAGCTGGCCTACGGGATGGAGCAGTTGGCCCTCCCGGCGCCGGTGATGCGCAAGCGGGTCGAGGAGACCCTCGACCTGCTCGGCATCGCGGAGCTGCGCCACCGGCCACTGCGTACCCTCTCCGGGGGCCAGCAGCAGCGCGTCGCCATCGGTGCCGTCCTCACCAGCCACCCCCGGGTGCTGGTCCTCGACGAACCGACCTCGGCGCTGGACCCCACCGCCGCCGAGGAGGTCATCGCCGCCGTCACCCGGCTGGTGCACGACCTCGGTGTCACGGTCGTCATGGCCGAACACCGACTCGAACGGGTCGTCCAGTACGCCGACCGACTCGTGTACCTGGGCGGTGACGGCACCGTCGTCGACGGTGAACCGGCAGCCGTCCTGGCCGGGAGCGACATCGCCCCGCCTCTGGTCGAGTTGGGGCGTACCGCCGGGTGGGCGCCGCTGCCCCTGTCGGTGCGCGACGCCCGCCGCCGCGCCGGCGGACTGCGCGGCCGGCTCCCCGCCGCCGGCCCGCCGCTGCCGCCGCCCCCGCCGCCCACGGCGCCGGTCCTGACCGCCCGCGCCGTGGTGGTGCGCTACCCGGGAACCGTCGCGGTCGCCGGTGTCGACCTCGATCTGCACCCGGGCCGGATCGTGGCCCTGATGGGCCGCAACGGTTCCGGGAAGTCCAGCCTGCTCTGGGCGGTGCAGGGCAGCGGGCCCCGCCAGGGCGGCACCGTCACCGTCACCGCCCCGGACGGGGCCGTCGACCCGTCGGCCCTGTCCGCGCCCCGGGCCCGTCGGCACGTCGGTCTGGTGCCGCAGACCCCCGGCGACCTGCTCTACCTCGAGACCGTGCACGACGAGTGCGCCCAGGCCGACCGGGAGGCCGACGCGCCCCCGGGCACCTGCCGGGACCTGCTCGACCAGCTCGTACCCGGCCTGCCCGACGACCGTCACCCCCGCGACCTGTCCGAGGGGCAGCGGCTGGGCCTGGTCCTCGCCGTCCAACTCACCGCCGCCCCGCCGGTGGTCCTGCTCGACGAACCCACCCGTGGGCTGGACTACCTCGCCAAGCGGCAGTTCGCCGCGATCGTGCGTCGCCTGGCGGCCGACGGTCGGGCGGTGGTGGTGGCCACCCACGACGTCGAACTCGTCGCGGTCCTCGCCGACCGGGTGGTGGTGATGGCCGACGGTGAGATCGTCGCCGACGGTACGGCCGCCGACGTCATGCTCGCCTCACCGGCCTTCGCCCCGCAGGTGGCCAAGGTCCTCTCGCCCCAGCCGTGGCTCACCGTCGACCAGGTCGCCTCGGCGCTGGCCGCCCCCGGTGGCGGGGCGTGAACGCCCTGCGGGTCTCCCCGCGGACGGCTGTCATCCTGACGTTGGCCTCACTCGCCGCCCTCGCCAGTTTCACCTGGCCGTTCTTCGTGTCCGCCCAGCCCGAGGCCACCGCCCGGACGACCGAGGCCCCGTTGGTCTTCGTCGTGATGCTCCCGGTGCTCCTGGCGGTCGTGGTCGCCGAACTCAGCTCGGGTGGCATCGACAGCAAGACCCTGGCGCTGCTGGGTGTGCTCGCGGCGGTCAACGCCGCCCTCCGTCCCCTGGGGGCGGGTACGGCCGGCATCGAGACGGTGTTCTTCCTGCTCGTCCTCGCCGGCCGGGTCTTCGGCCCCGGCTTCGGGTTCCTGCTCGGTGCCATCTCGTTGTTCGCCTCGGCGCTGCTCACCGCCGGCGTCGGCCCGTGGCTGCCGTTCCAGATGCTGGCCGCCGCCTGGTTCGGGTTGGGTGCCGGACTGCTGCCCGCCCGGTTGCGGGGCCGGGCCGAGATCGCCGTCCTCGCGGGCTACGGGGCGGTGGCCGCGTACGGATACGGGCTGTTGATGAACCTGTGGTTCTGGCCCTTCAGCATCGGTGCCGACACCCAGCTCTCCTACGTCGCCGGTGCCCCGGTGCTGGAGAACCTGCACCGGTTCGTGGTGTTCACCGCCGTCACCTCCACGTTCGGGTGGGACACCGGACGGGCGATCACCACGGCGGTCGTGGTCGTCCTCGCCGGGCCGGCCGTGTTGGCGGTGCTGCGCCGGGCCGCCCGCCGCGCCGCGTTCGGCGCACCGATCACCTTCGTCCCGACCTCGTCGGCCGGTACGCCGACGGACCCGCCGCCGACGGCCGCACCGCCGTCGGACCCGTCACCCTCGTCGGCCGGCACGCCGTCGGATCCGTCGCCGTCGGACCCGGTGGCGGGCCGGTGGCAGCGGCGGACACCCGGTGCGCGACGGCCGGGGGAGGCGTGAACACGCACCTCGGCTGACCTGTCGGGGTGGCCCCCCGCCGTTCGACGCAACATGATCACGTCTTCTGGCACTGTGGGACGGGTGACCGCCACCCTGCGTGAGCGACTGAGCTCCTGGACCGTCGTGGTCCCGGTCCTCGCGGTCGTGCTGCTCGGTGTGACCTGGAACCGGACCCTCCCCGGCCCGGTGGTGGCCGTCGTCGCGCTCTTCCTGGCCGGTGCGGTCCTCGCCGCCGTGCACCACGCCGAGGTGGTGGCCCACCGGGTGGGGGAGCCGTACGGTTCGCTGGTCCTCGCCGTCGCGGTCACCGTCATCGAGGTCGCCCTCATCGTCACCCTGATGATCAGCGGCGGGGAGAAGACGCAGGCCCTGGCCCGGGACACCGTCTTCGCCGCCGTGATGATCACCTGCAACGGGATCCTCGGCCTGTCCCTGCTGCTCGGGGCGCTGCGGCGGGGGGTCGCCGTGTTCAATCCCGAGGGCACCGGCGGGGCGCTGGCGACGGTGGCCACCCTCGCCACCCTGTCCCTGGTGGTGCCCACCTTCACCACCGGCCGCCCCGGTCCCCAGTTCAGCCCGGCCCAACTGGCCTTCGCGGCGGTCGCCTCGCTCGCCCTGTACCTGCTGTTCGTGATGGTGCAGACCGGTCGGCACCGCGACTACTTCCTGCCCGTGCCGCACGACGGGGAGCGGCTCACCGCCGACGACCACGCCGACCCACCCTCCGACCGGGCCGCCCTGACCAGTCTGGCGCTGTTGGTGGTGGCGCTGGTGGCGGTGGTCGGTGACGCCAAGACCGTCTCGCCCACGCTGGAGGCGGGGGTGGCCAGGGCCGACCTGCCGCCCTCCTTCGTCGGGGTGATCATCGCCCTGCTGGTGCTCCTGCCGGAGACCCTCGCCGCCGCCCGGGCCGCCCGCCGTGGCCGAGTGCAGATCAGCCTCAACCTGGCCCTGGGCTCGGCGATGGCGAGCATCGGGTTGACGATCCCGGTCATCGCCATCGCCTCCATCTGGTTGGAGGGGCCGCTGCTGCTCGGCCTGGGCGGCACCCAGATGGCGTTGCTGGCGCTCACCGCCGTCGCCGGGGTCCTCACCGTGGTCCCGGGCCGGGCGACCCTGCTCCAGGGCGGGGTGCACCTGGTCATCCTCGGGGCGTTCGTCTTCCTCGCCGCCAGCCCCTGACCCGGTCCGGCCCCGGCCGGCCCTCGACCCGGTCCGGCCCCGGCCGGGGACCGGCGAGCCCTTCGACCCGTCCGGGGTCGGCCGCTCCCGGGTGAACTCCGCCGCCCGCGCCTGCGTAGATCAACCCGACGGGCATGACGGAGCGGCCGTCGGGGTACCTCCTCCCACCCCACCGCCCGACGCCCTCGGGAGGCCCCCTCGTGACGGACACCCCGCCCCGGCGGCTCCGAGCCTCGCTCACCGGGCTGGTGGCGGCCCTGATCGGCGTCGGATGCGTGGTCCCGTCCCTGCCGGACGGGACCGACGCCCAGCCGCCGCCCCGGGCTCCACAGTCACAGGACCCGCAGGCCGGTACGACCGGACCGGCGAACACCACCCTGGACGGAACCGACACTCCCGAGGAGTTCCGGCAGGACGTCGCCGACGCGCAGCGGCTCACCGAGCGGTACTGGGAGGAACAGTTCCGCGCCGCCGGTCGACGGTTCCAACCCGTCAGCCGGGTGATCACCTACCAGCGCGACGGCGAGGTGACCTGTGGCGGTCAGGCCGTCCCGGCCGCCAACGCCGTGTACTGCCCGGCCGGTGACTACATCGCCTACGACGAGAACTGGTCCTTCGGCGCGTTCCGCCAGATCGGCGACGCTTTCGTGTTCTACCTGATGGGCCACGAGTACGCGCACGCCGTCCAGGTCCGTCTCGGTCTGCGCCACACCTTCACCATCCAGCAGGAGTTGCAGGCCGACTGCATGGCCGGGGCGTCCCTGGGGGACACCGTCCGGGCGGGCCGGCTGCTGTTGGAGAAGGGGGACCTCGACGAGTTCCGGGCCGGGTTGCTCGCCGTCGGAGACGACCCCGACCAGCCGTGGTTCGAGCAGGGTGCCCACGGGACCCCCGAGCAACGCATCGGATCGTTCTTCCGGGGCTACGAGCGCTCCCTGTCGGCGTGCGAGCTGGGAGGTTGACCTGCGTCACCGGAACCGGCCCCGGCCGGTCGGACCTCCCGTCGGCTTGGCAGGATCGCTGCCGACTGCCCGATCCGCCGGGGGACGGACGTCGGCGCCACCGGCCTGCCGGTCCCCTCGGCCCCGACCGCAGGAGGACCCCCTGAACAGCCCTCAACCGGCCGCCGTGCTCTTCGACATGGACGGCACCCTGGTCGACAGCGAGATGCTGTGGGACGTCGCGTTGCACGAACTGGCAGCCGAGTACGGCGCCACCCTCTCCGCCGCCGGTCGGCTGGCGATGGTCGGCACCCAGATGGCCCAGACGATGCGGATCCTGCACGACGACATCGGTCAGCCGCACCGCGACCCGGCCCCCGGCGCGGCGTGGCTCGACGCCCGGATCGCGGAGCTGTTCCGCACCGACCTGCGCTGGCGCCCCGGGGCGTCGGCACTGCTCACCGCCGTCCGCGCGGCCGGGATCCCGACCGCCCTGGTCACCTCCAGCGGCCGGGGCCTGGTCGAGGTCGCCCTGGACACCCTGGGGCGGGACACCTTCGACGTGGTGGTCTGCGGCGACGAGGTGGACTCTCCCAAACCGCACCCGGAGCCCTACCTGACCGCCGCCCGGCTGCTGGGCGTACCGATCGGTCGGTGTGTGGCCATCGAGGACTCCCCGACCGGGGTGGCCAGCGCCCTCGCCGCCGGGGCGGCGGTGCTCGCCGTACCGGCCCACGTGCCGCTGGGTCCGATCGACGGCGTGCACCAGGTCACCGACCTGACCGCGGCCGACCTGACACTGCTCGCCGCCCTGCTCACCGCGGCCCGCTGACCAGCCCCGGACCGGGCCGCGTCGGACCTGGCCCGCCCCGGCCCGACGAGGACCGTCCGGACCAGCCCGGTCCGGTACGGCCGAGGACCCCCGCCGGGATACGACGGGGGTCCTCGGTGTGCCGGATCAGTCGTGCGCGATGGCACCCAGGATGTTGATCCGCGCGGCCCGGATCGCCGGCAGCGCCGCCGCGACCACACCGATCAGCGCGGCCAACCCCAGGAAGATCCCCATCTGGGTCCAGGGCAGGACCAGGTCGGTGATGCCGTCCTCGCGCAGCGCCCGGACCACTGCCGCGCCGAGCCCGGTGCCGACGACCACCCCGAGCAGCGCCCCGAAGACCGAGATCACGATCGCCTCGACGGTGATCATCTGCATCGTCTGTCCGCGGCGCAGCCCGATCGCCCGCAGCAGTCCCAGTTCCCGGGTCCGCTCCAGCACCGACAGCGCCAGGGTGTTGACGATCCCCAGGACGGCGATCACGATGGCCAGCGCCAGCAGGATCTGGATCATCGTCAGCAGGATGTCGAGCTGACCTGCCTGCTGCTCGATGAAGGCGTCCCGGTCGGCCACCGACACCTCGGGGCTGTCGGCGAGCAGCGCCTCCACCCGGGGCAGGACCTCGTCGACGGCGGTGCCCGACTCCAACTGCACGAACCCCTGGATCGGGTGCGGGATGGCGAAGTCGGCGGTCACGCTCTGCGGCAGGACCACCGGGTTGGTGAAGACCTCGCTGGTGAAGATGCCGCTGACGGTGAAGGTCCGGGCCTCACCCCGGGTCAGCTGCACCGGCACCGTCGACCCGACCGACCAGCCGCGCGCCGTCGCCGTCTCCGACCGGACCAGCATCTGGTCCGCCCCGATCCGGTCGATGTCACCGGCGACCGGCTCGGCACCGAAGATCTGCCGGAGGGCGGCCGGCTCGCTGCTGGCGGCGACCCAGGTCCGTTCGCCGCCGACCTCGGCCAGGTCGCCGTACTCGCCGTCGGCCAGGCGTACGCCGGGGATCTGGGCCGCCTCGGTGAGCACGTCCCGGTCGAAGCTCGGTGGCCGAGGGCCGCTCTGCGCACCGGCGATGACCAGTTCGGCCCGGAGGTTGTCCTGGGCCAAACCGCTCAGGCTGCTCTTGGCCGAGTCGAGGATGACCGTCACCCCGGTCACCAGCGCGATGCCGACCATCAGGGCGGCGGCGGTGATGGCGGTCCGACGCGGGTTGCGGCCCGAGTTGAGCCGGCCGAGCTTGCCCGGCACCGAGAAACTGAAGATCGCGCCGAGCAGGGAGACCACCGGGCGACTGAGCAGCGGCGTCAGCAACGCCACCCCGATGAAGGTGGCCAGCACCCCACCGAGGATGACCGCCAGGACGTTGCCGCCCGCGTTGTCGGTCAACCCCAGCGCCAGCAGGATCGCACCGGCACCGGTGATCACCGCTCCGCTGACGGTGACCCTGGTCAGCGGTCGGTCCGGGGTGGCCACGTCCTGCATCGCCGCGATCGGGGGGATCCGGGCGGCCCGCAGCGCCGGCAGCAACGCCGCCACCACGGTGATCAGCAGGCCGACGCCGAACGCGCCGACCACGGCACTGACCGGCACCCCGATCCCGGCCAGTTCCAGCCCGCCGGCGAACTGCCCGAACAGGTACGCCAGGAGGGCGCCGACGCCGACCCCGGCCGCCAGGCCGAACACCGAGGCGAGCAGACCCACCGCCACGGCCTCCAGCACCACCGAGCCGATGATCTGTCTCCCGCTGGCCCCGACCGCCCGCAGCAGCGCCAGCTCCTTGGTGCGCTGAGCCACGATGATCGAGAACGTGTTGAGGATCAGGAAGGTCCCGACCAGCAGCGCCACCGCGGCGAACCCGAGCAGGATCCGGTTGAAGAAGGTCAGCCCCTCCTCGAAGGCCGCCGACATCTCCTTCGACAGCTCCTCACCGGTCTTCACCACGAACCGGTCGCCGAGGGCGGCGGCCAGGTCGTCGCGCAGGGTGGTGTCCGAGACCCCGTCGGCGGCGGTGACCGAGACGCTGTTGAAGGTGCCGGTCTCGCCGAGCATCAGCTCCTGCGCCACCGGAGTGGTGAAGTGGATCTCACTGGAGCCGCCGATGGAGTCCCGGCCGCCGCTGTAACCGAAGATCCCCACCACCGTGAAGTCCCGCCTCGGTTCCAGGGTGAGCACCCCGACCCGGTCGCCGACGTTCACCTTCCCGGCCTGGGCCAACCCGGCGTTGATCACGATCTCGTCGTCGGCGCCCGGCTCACGCCCCTCCCGCAGCTGGACCACGTCGGACTCGCCGGTCCAGTTCTGCCCGAGCTGGGGTGGCCCGAACGAGCCGACCACCTTTCCGTCGCCGCCGATCAGCCGGGCACCGTCGGCGAGCGCCAGCCCGACCGCGTCGGCCACCCCCGGCACCGCCCGGATCTCCTCCACCGTCGCGGCCGGGAACGGCGGATTGACCGGCGCCCCCTCCGCCTCGGAGACCTGCACGTTGGGCCTGCTCGCCACGTTGACGTCCACCTCGGCGTACGCGTCGGCGAAGACCTGGTCGAAGGTGCGGCTCAGGGTGTCGGTCAGGACGAACGCACCGGAGACGAACATGACGCCCAGCACCACGGCAAGACCGGAAAGGATCAGCCGTACCTTCCGGGCCAGAAGGCTCTTCAGAGTCGCCCGCAGCATCAGCTGTCCACCTCGGTGGGGGTGTCCAGCTTCTTCATCGTGTCCAGCACGGTGTCCGCGGTCGGCTCGATCAGCTCGGTGACGATCTGCCCGTCGGCCAGGAAGACCACCCGGTCGGCGTACGCGGCGGCGGTCGGGTCGTGGGTGACCATGACGATCGTCTGCCCGTGTTCGCGGACCGAGTTCCGCAGGAACCGCAGCACCTCCGCCCCGGAGCGGGAGTCCAGGTTGCCGGTCGGCTCGTCGGCGAAGATCACCTCGGGGCGGCCCACGAGCGCCCGCGCGCACGCCACCCGCTGCTGCTGACCGCCGGACAACTGCGCCGGTCGGTGGTCCAGCCGGTTGGCCAGCCCCACCGTCGCGATCACCGTGTCGTACCAGTCCGGGTCCGGCTTGCGCCCGGCGATCGACAGCGGCAGCAGGACGTTCTCCCTGGCCGTCAGGGTGGGCAACAGGTTGAACTGTTGGAAGATGAAGCCGACCTGGTCACGTCGGAGCTTGGTCAGCCCGGCGTCGTTCAGCCCCGTCACCGTGGTGTCCCCGATGGTCACCGTGCCCCGGCTCACCGAGTCCAGTCCGGCCAGGCAGTGCATCAACGTGGACTTGCCGGACCCGGAGGGCCCCATGATCGCGGTGAACCGACCGCGTTCGAACTCGACGCTGACTCCCCGTAGCGCGGCGACCTGCGCCTCCCCGCTGCCGTACACCTTCCAGACGTCGTTCGCCCGGGCGGCGGTCTGCGCCTGGCTCCCTACCGTCGCGGTCACGTCATCTCCCTCTGCTGTTCCTCACGGTCATCCGCGCCGTCCCACCGGGCGGCGCAGCCTCTTTCATCTTCGGACCCCCGGACGGCCGAGAAGTCCGACCCAGGGCCGAAACGGGGCGGACTTTCCGCTGCGGGTCGGCCCCGATGCCGGCTCAGGGTTGTCCCTGACAGTCCGGCCGCCCACCGCCTGCCGCACCGTGGCACGGCTGTCCCGGCAGTCGACGGGAGTCGCCTCCCTCGACCGCCTTTGATCACCGTAGGTCAGGCCGGCAACCCGCCGACGCCGGTTCCGGTCGGGCACCGCCGCACCGGCGACGGGTGCGGCGGCACCGTCACGCCTTCGGCCGGACCAGACCCGACTCGTACGCCAGCACCACCGCCTGGACCCGGTCGCGCAGCCCCAACTTGGTCAGCACGTGTCCGACGTGGGTCTTGATCGTCGTCTCGCTGACCGACAGCTCCCGGGCGATCTCGGCGTTGGACAGGCCCCGGGCGACCTGCACCAGCACCTCCCGTTCCCGCTCGGTCAACCCGTCGAGGGTCTTCGGCGGCCCCGACGACGGATCCGGCAGGGCCCCGGCGAACCGGTCCAGCAACCGCCGCAGGATGCGCGGCGCGACCACCGCGTCGCCCCCGGCCACCGTCCGGATCGCCGCCACCAGGTCCTCTGCGGGTACGTCCTTGGCGAGGAACCCGCTGGCCCCGGCCCGCAGCGCCCCCACCACGTACTCGTCGAGGTCGAACGTGGTCAGGATGAGGACCCGGACCGGCAGCTTCGCCTCGACGATCGCCCGGGTCGCCGCCACCCCGTCCATCCGGGGCATCCGGATGTCCATCAACACCACGTCCGGCAGCAGCCGACGGGACAGGTCCACCGCCTCGACCCCGTCGCCCGCCTCGGCGACGATGTCCAGGTCGTCCTCGGTCCCCAACACCATCCGGAACCCGGTACGCAGCAGCGGCTGGTCGTCGGCGAGCAGGATCCGGACCGGCCGCCCCGGCGTCACCTGATCGGTCATCTCGTCTCCCCGTCCCTGCCCGCCCCTGCCGGAGCCTCGTCCGCCTGCTCCACCGGGATCCGCGCGTACACCCGGAAGCCACCGCCGGTCCGGGGGCCGGTGTGCAGGGTCCCACCGTAGAGCCCCACCCACTCCCGCATCCCCACCAGCCCGTGCCCCGTCCCGATCGCCGTCGGGTCCGCCCCCCGGCCGGTGTCGGTCACCTCGACGGTGAGGTGGCCGTCACCGAAGGTCAACAGGGCCTGCGCGGTGGCCGCACCGGCGTGGCGTACCGCGTTGGCGAGCGCCTCCTGGACGATCCGGTACACCGCCAACGAGACCCCCTCCGGCACCGGCACCGGGTCGCCCTCCACCCGCAGCGTCACCGGCAACCCGGTCTCCCGGGCCTGGTCCACGAGCGCCTCGATGCCGGCCAGACCCGGCTGCGGGCTCAGCTCGGCGGGCGGCTCCGCGGCGGAGCGCAACACGTCCAGCAGCCGACGCATGTCCCGCAGCGTGGCCCGGCTGGTGCCCTCGATCGTGGCGATCGCTCCGTCGGCGGCGTCCGGGTCACGACGCAGCATCCGACGCGCCCCGGTGGCCAGCACCCCCATCACGCTCACCTGGTGGGCCACCATGTCGTGCAGTTCCCTGGCGATCCGGCCGCGTTCCTGCGTCACGGCCTGCTCGGCCAGGGTCCGCTGGTTCTCCTCCGCCACCCGGGCCCGCTCGCGCAACGCCGCCAGGGTCGCCCGCCGGGCGTGCACCGCCCGTCCCACCGTGTACGACACCAGTCCGGTCAACAGGTTGTTGATCACCAGGTACGTGCTGCCGACCCCCATCCGGTTCGCGGGCGGGATCAACCCGACGAGCAGCAGCACCGGCACCCACAGCACCGCCGCGGCCACCGCCGCCCGCCGGGCCGACCAGCTCGACGCCACCGTGTAGGTCAGCACCACGAAGGTGAGCCCCTGGGTGCCCGGGACCCGTTCCATCCAGACCGGCAGGGCCAGGCAGGCCAGGGCCGACCCGACCGCCACCACCGGCAGGCGTCGCCGGATCACCACCGGCAGGACGCACAGCACGCTCCACAGCCAGCTCTCCGACAGCGGGCGCGGCCACAACTCCTGGGGGCCGACCAGGGTGAACAGCACGTCGAACAGCACCAACGCCCCGGCGAGCACGGCATCCGCAGCGAGCGGATGCCGGCGCAGGAACTGCCGGGGCGCGACGGTCATACCGCGACGCTAACCGCCCGTACCGCGAAGTGATCGTCGCCGACGGTGACTCCGCCCTCATCCGTGAGTAGGAGACTCACTCCTCCGGACCCGGCTCGGTGGCAGCGGTTCGGGCGTCGGGCAGCGGTCCCGCCGAGGCCGCCGTCACCGGGAACGGCGGCGGGGTGTTGCCGAAACTGGGGCAGTGCGCCTGGTGACTGCACCAGTCGCAGAGCCGGCTCGGCCGGGGACGGAAGTCCTGCCGCTCGGTGGCCTGCTCGATCGCCCGCCACAACGCCACCACCGTCCGCTCGAAGCGGGCCAGTTCCTCGGCGTCCGGGGTGTAGTCGCAGACCTCGGCGTCGCGCAGGTAGAGCAGGCGCAGCACCCGGGGCACCACCCCCCGGGTCCGCCACAGCACCAACGCGTAGAACTTCAGCTGGAACAACGCCCGGGCCTCGAACGCCTCCCGGGGCGCCCCCCCGGTCTTGTAGTCGACCACCCGCAGCGCGCCGTCGGGCGCCACGTCGAGACGGTCCAGGTAACCCCTGATCAACAGCTCGTCGTCGACCACGGCGGAGATCAACGCCTCCCGCTCGGCCGGCTCCAACCGACGCGGGTCCTCGACGGTGAAGTAGCCCTCCAGCAGAGCGGTGGCCGACCTGAGGAAATCCTCGCCGGCCTGCGGTTCGGCACCGTCGAACAGGTCGGCCAGCTCCGGCTCCTCGGTGACCAGCCGGTCCCACTGCGGGGCCACCAGGTCCCCGGCCGCCGTCGGGGTCCGGTCGGCCGCCGGCAGGTCGAACAACCGCTCCAGCACCGCGTGCACCAGCGTGCCGCGGGCCTGTTCCACAGTCGTGCGCTCCGGTAGCCGGTCGATGCTGCGCAGCCGGTAGAGCAGGGGACAGGTCTTGAAGTCCGCAGCCCGCGACGGCGACAGCGAGGCCCGGACCGTGGCCGGGACCTCCGTCGAGGCCGGGGGCTGGGCGATGATCACCGGTTCCGCCGTCATGTCCGCAAAGGGTAGGGCACGGGTGTGACAGCGGCGCGCCGTGGACGTCGGGCCCCGGGCGTCGGTCCGTAGCATCGAGGAGGTGCAGCAGAGATCGGAAACCCCCCGCCGTCGTGACCACCCCTCCGGACTCCGCGTCGGCCGGGTCCTCGGCGTCCCGCTGTACCTGCACGCCTCGATGCTGCTGCTGGCCCTGCTGGTCACCGTCGTGTACGGCGAGTTCGTCCGCCACCAACTCGGGTTGTCCCAGCTCAGTGGCTACCTGATCGGGTTCGGCTTCGTGGTCTCGCTGCTCGGCTCGGTGCTGCTGCACGAACTGGGCCACGCCCTCACCGCCCGCCGCTACCACATCGGCGTACGCGGGATCACCCTCGAACTGCTCGGCGGCTACACCGAGATGGACCGCGACGCCCCCAACCCCCGGGTCGACCTGCTGGTCTCCCTGGCCGGCCCGGCGGTCTCGGCGGTGCTCGGGGTGGCCGCCACCGCCGCCACGATCGCCCTGCCCGAACGGACGGTGCTCAACCAGCTCGCCTTCCAGTTGGCGGTGAGCAACGTCATCGTCGCGGTGTTCAACCTGTTACCCGGCCTGCCGCTGGACGGTGGCCGGGCGCTGCGCGCGGCGGTCTGGGCGGTCACCAGGGACCGGCACGTCGGCACCGAGGTCGCCGGCTGGATCGGACGGGCGGTGGCGGCGGGCACCGCCGTGGCGGTGACCCTCCTCGTGCTTGGCGGGGTGCTCGCCCCCCTGGCGCTGCCCCTGATGCTGCTCGTCGCCCTGACCCTCTGGCGCGGTGCCGGGCAGTCGATCCGGGTGGCCCGGGTCAGTCGTCGGTTCCCGCTGATCGACCTCGCCCGACTGGCGCAGCCGCTGCTGCCGGTGCCCAGCGGCACCCCGCTGGCCGAGGCGCAGCGCCGCCGCGACGCGCAGGCCCCTGGGGCGGCGCTCACCGTCACCGACTCGGCCGGTCGACAGTTGGCGGTGGTCGACCCGGTGGCCGCCGCCGCGGTGCCGGCGGAGCGTCGACCCTGGTTGGCGGTCGACGCGGTGGCCCGATCGCTGTCCGGCCTGCCGACGATGCCGGTGGATCTCGACGGCGAACGGGTGATGGAGACCGTGCAGACCCACCCGGCCGCACAGTACGTCGTGACGGCAGGTGAAAATGTCGTCGGCATCCTGCACATCGCCGACCTCGCGCAGCTTCTCGAACCACGACGGAACCCGAAACCTCACGGAAGTTGAACACGTGACCGTTCACCCCCCTGCGACCCCGACCGATCCGGGCACCCCGGTGTCCGGCCCCGCCCCGGCGTTGACACCGGTGCACCGTGGCCCCTTCCGGCCCGGCGACCGGGTGCAGCTGACCGACCCGAAGGGGCGGATGCACACGGTCACCCTGGAGGTGGGCAAGGCCTTCCACACCCATCGGGGCATCCTGGAACACGACGCGTTGATCGGCCTGCCGGACGGCAGCGTGGTCACCACCTCCGGCGGCGGCACCGCGTACCTCGCCCTGCGTCCGCTGCTGTCGGACTACGTGCTCTCCATGCCGCGCGGCGCCCAGGTGATCTACCCGAAGGACTCCGCCCAGATCGTCGCCATGGGCGACATCTTCCCCGGGGCGAAGGTCCTGGAGGCCGGCGCCGGTTCCGGTGCGTTGAGCTGTTCCCTGCTGCGCGCCGTCGGCGCCGAGGGGGAGCTGCACTCCTGGGAGGTCCGGGAGGACTTCGCCCAGATCGCCCGCCGTAACGTCGAGAGCTTCTTCGCCGGGCCCCACCCCGCGTGGCACCTGCACGTCGGGGACGTCGCCGACTGCCCGGAGACCGGCTTCGACCGGATCATCCTGGACATGCTCACCCCCTGGGAGACCCTCGACATGGTCGAGCGGGCGCTGCTGCCCGGCGGCGTGTTCATCGGGTACGTCGCCACCACCCCCCAGCTGTCCGAGCTGGTGGAGGCGCTGCGGGAACGGGGTGGCTGGACCGAGCCCCGGGCCTGGGAGTCGATGGTCCGGGACTGGCACGCCGAGGGGCTCGCCGTCCGCCCCGACCACCGGATGATCGCCCACACCGCGTTCCTGGTGTCCGCCCGCAAGCTCGCCCCCGGGGTCACCGCACCGCCCCGGCGGCGCAAGCCGAGCAAGGGTGCCGAGGCGTACGTCCAGCGGCGTCAGGCGCTGCGCGAGGCGGAGGCGGCCCGGCAGGCCGCGATCGCCGGCGACGGTGCCGACACCGCTACCGACCCCGCCGTGGAGCTGGACCGGCCGTGACCGCCAGCCTGGGCGTCGACGTGTCGACCGAGCGAGCCATCCGACCCGGCGGGCAGGGGCGTTTCCCGCGTACCGGCGTGGCGGAGGTCATCCGATGAACCTGCCCGGTTTCGACGGCGGCGAGGTGCCGGCGGTGTTTCCGGACTGGTCGCCCTACCAGGACCTGGAGTCGGCGACCCGGGCCTACCTGCGCGACCCCGACGTGGCACTGGAGGCGCTCGGCGGGGTGCTCCAGGGCGCCTCGGTGCTGGGCTTCACCCTGGAACGCTTCGTCAACGAGGTGAACGGGGTGTGGCAGGAGGTGGTGGTCTGCGACGGCAGCCGACTCATCCTGTGGCACGGCGAGGACGTCCCGCCGGGGGAGGGTCCGGCCGGTGCGATGACCTCCTCCCTGCGGGTGGTGCCGGTCTCCACGGTCACCGAGGTCGGTTGCCGTCGGCGGCTGACCCGCACCGACACCGGAGCCATCCGGGTCGACAGCGTCGACGTGTACCTGTTGCTGACCTCGCTGGACGAGGCCCCACCGGGGGACGAGACGGTCGGTACGCCCCGGCACGACGCGTTGCGGTTCGGCAAGACCCTCGACGACGGGGGAGCCGGGCAGATCGCCCGGTTGGAGGACTTCGCCCGGCTCGTCGCCTCGGTGATCGGCCGCCCACTGCTGTAGGGGCACGTCCGAGGATCCGTCCGCCCGGGGTGACCACGTCGGGCGGACGGGACCGGGTCGGCCCGACGACCGTCGGACGGGTCGGGGGTCAGTCCTGCGCGTCGGGGCCGGCCACCTCGACGTCGTCGCTGCTGCGGACCACGTGGATGCACTCGCCCGGGCACTCCTTCGCCGAGTCGACGACCTCGAGTCGCAGGTGCTCGGGGACGGCCACCCGGCTCTGCGGAGCCTGCTGCAGCTCACCGTCGGGGCCCTTGACGTAGGCCAGGCCGTCCACGTCGAACTCGAAGACCTCCGGCGCGTACTGCACGCAGAGCCCGTCGCCGGTGCAGAGGTCCTGGTCCACCCAGACCTGCAACTGGTCGGTCGCGACCTCGGTCACCGGCGCACCCCCATCTTCTCGCGTTCCACGACTTCGACCGTACCCCGAGCCCGGCCTCCCGCCCCGTCGGCCCCTTCCTGCTCCGCAGGGGGTCGGTCGACCCGGTGGTGACGGGGACTTGTCACTCCCGCCCCGGCCGCCCCCCGGTGGCCTCCGGTCGTCGGGGTCCGCCGTCGCCGCGACCCCGTTCCGGCTGGCCCCGCCCCAGGTCAACGCGGTGGCGGGTCGGGTGTCCGCCCGGCCGCTCCCCGGGTGCCGGGGTGGCGACCGGCGGCCCCCCGGACGGGTCGTGGCGATCAAGGTTCAGTGACGAGGGCGTTGCGTGGGACCGAATCGGCCTCACAGCGGCTAGTGTTAGGCAAGTACGTTCAAGCCCCCCGGGGAGGTGGGACGTGGCACGCAGTGACGACGCGGACTCGCGCGCCGCACGGTGGGAGAAGGAGGCCCACGATCTCTCCACGCAGGTCGCGTTTCTCCAAGAGGAACTCGCTCTGGTGCGGCGCAAGTTGACCGAAAGCCCCCGACACGTCCGTCAGCTCGAAGAGCGGCTGACGGCCACCCAGGCGCAGTTGGCGCGGCTGACCGAGAACAACGACCGGCTCGTGAGCACCCTCAAGGAGGCTCGCGCGCAGATCGTGACGCTCAAGGAGGAGATCGACCGGCTCGCCCAGCCGCCGAGCGGCTACGGCGTCTTCCTGGCGCGGCACGACGACGACACGGTGGACATCTTCACCGGTGGGCGCAAGCTCCGGGTCGCCGTCTCGCCCTCGCTGGACGGCACCGAGCTGCAACGCGGCCAGGAGGTCCTGCTCAACGACGCGCTCAACGTCGTCGACGCGTTCGGCTACGAACGGGTCGGCGAGGTGGTGATGCTCAAGGAGCTGCTGGAGAACCCCTCCGGCGGTTCGTCCGACCGGGCCCTGGTGGTCTCCCACTCCGACGAGGAGCGGATCGTCCACCTCGCCGAGACCCTGATCGGGAGCGCGATCCGGGCCGGTGACTCGCTCATGATCGAGCCCCGCTCGGCGTACGCCTACGAGCGGATCCCGAAGAGCGAGGTCGAGGAGCTGGTCCTGGAGGAGGTGCCCGACGTCGACTACGAGGACATCGGTGGCCTCCAGTCGCAGATCGAGCAGATCCGCGACGCGGTGGAGCTGCCCTTCCTGCACGCCGATCTCTTCCGGGAGCACCAGCTCCGTCCGCCCAAGGGCATCCTGCTGTACGGCCCACCGGGCTGCGGCAAGACCCTGATCGCGAAGGCGGTGGCCAATTCGCTGGCCAAGAAGATCGCCGAGCGGTTGGGGCAGGAGCGGCACACCAGCTTCTTCCTCAACATCAAGGGCCCCGAGCTGCTCAACAAGTACGTCGGCGAGACCGAGCGGCACATCCGGCTGATCTTCCAGCGGGCTCGGGAGAAGGCCGGCGAGGGCACTCCGGTGATCGTGTTCTTCGACGAGATGGACTCGATCTTCCGGACCCGGGGATCCGGGGTCTCCTCGGACGTGGAGAACACCATCGTCCCCCAGCTGCTCAGCGAGATCGACGGGGTGGAGGGGCTGGAGAACGTCATCGTCATCGGCGCCTCCAACCGGGAGGACATGATCGACCCGGCGATCCTGCGTCCGGGCCGGCTCGACGTCAAGATCAAGATCGAGCGTCCGGACGCCGAGGCGGCCAAGGACATCTTCTCCAAGTACATCCTCTCCGGGCTGCCGCTGCACCCCGACGACCTGACCGAGCACGGCGGCGACTCGCAGGCCACCGTCGCGGCCATGATCGACGCGGTGGTCCTGCGGATGTACTCGGAGACCGAGGAGAACCGGTTCCTCGAGGTCACCTACGCCAACGGTGACAAGGAGGTCCTGTACTTCAAGGACTTCAACTCCGGCGCGATGATCCAGAACATCGTCGACCGGGGCAAGAAGATGGCCATCAAGGAGTTCCTCACCTCCGGGCGCAAGGGGCTGCGTCTGCAGCACCTGCTCGACGCCTGCGTCGACGAGTTCCGGGAGAACGAGGACCTGCCCAACACCACCAACCCCGACGACTGGGCCCGGATCTCCGGCAAGAAGGGCGAACGGATCGTCTACATCCGTACGCTCGTCTCCGGTGGCAAGGGCGCGGAGGCCGGCCGGTCGATCGAGACCGCCAGCAACACCGGCCAGTACCTCTGAGTCGACACCGACGAGGCCCGCGACGCGACGCGTCGCGGGCCTCGCGCGTACCGGCCGTACCGGCCGACCCCGCCGGCGGCGACCCGCCGTCCGGCCGCCACCTCACCATCGCGTCCCGCGCGGACTACGCTCGACATGACGGGGGACCGGTCGGGCGAGCGGAACGGGTATTTCGATGAGCGTGAGACGGATCATGGGCACCGAGGTCGAGTACGGCATCTCCGTGCCCGGTCAGGTCGGTGCCAACCCGATGGTCACCTCCTCGCAGGTGGTCAACGCCTACGGGGCGCGCCCGGAACTCAACCGTGGCGGCCGGGCCCGCTGGGACTACGAGGAGGAGTCGCCGCTGCGCGACGCCCGTGGCTTCACCTACTCGGGAGCCGTGTACGACCCGGCGGAGGCGCTCGCCGACGAGGACCTCGGGCTGGCCAACGTCATCCTCACCAACGGTGCGCGGCTCTACGTCGACCACGCCCACCCCGAGTACTCCACCCCCGAGGTGACCAACCCCCTCGACCTGGTCCGGTGGGACAAGGCGGGGGAGCGGGTGATGGCCGAGGCCGCCCGGCGGGCCGCCACCATCCCGGGCACCCAACCGATCCACCTCTACAAGAACAACACCGACAACAAGGGCGCCAGCTACGGGGCCCACGAGAACTACCTGATGCGCCGTCAGACGCCGTTCGCCGACATCGTCACGTACCTCACGCCGTTCTTCGTCACCCGGCAGATCGTGGCCGGTGCCGGGCGGGTCGGCATCGGTCAGGACGGCGGGCAGAGCGGTTTCCAGATCTCCCAGCGGGCCGACTTCTTCGAGGTGGAGGTGGGGCTGGAGACCACCCTCAAGCGCCCCATCATCAACACCCGGGACGAGCCGCACGCCGACGCCGACAAGTACCGACGCCTGCACGTCATCATCGGGGACGCGAACCTGTCGGAGACCTCCACGTACCTCAAGCTCGGCACCACCGCGCTGATCCTCACCATGATCGAGGAGAAGGCCCTCACCCCGGACCTGGGCATCGCCGACCCGGTCGGCGAGTTGCGGGCGGTCAGCCACGACCCGTCGCTGACCCACCGGATGCGGATGCGCGACGGTCGTCGACTGACCGCGTTGGACGTGCAGTGGGCGTACTACGAGCGGGTCCGTTCCTTCGTGGACGAGCGGTACGGCGCGGACGCCGACGAGCAGACCCTCGACGTCCTGGCCCGTTGGGAGGCGGTCCTGGACCGGCTCGGCCGCGACGTGATGCTCTGCGCCGACGAGCTGGACTGGGTGGCGAAGCTGCGTCTGCTGGAGGGCTACCGGGAGCGGGAGAACCTCTCCTGGGGTTCGCACAAGCTGCAACTGGTCGACCTGCAGTACTCCGACGTCCGGCCGGAGAAGGGCCTCTACCACCGGCTGGTGCAGCGCGGTTCGATGAAGACGCTGCTGGACGCCGAGCTGACCCGGACCGCGATGACCGAGCCCCCGGAGGACACCAGGGCCTACTTCCGCGGCCGGTGCCTGGGCCAGTACGCCTCCGAGGTGGTGGCCGCGAGCTGGGACTCGGTGATCTTCGACGTGGGGCGGGAGTCGCTGGTGCGGGTGCCGATGATGGAGCCCGAGCGCGGCACCCGTCAGCACGTCGGTGCGCTGTTCGACAGGTGCGAGAGCGCCAAGGACCTGTTGGAGTCGCTGTCGGGCGGCTGAGGGCGCGTCGGCGGCGTTCGCGGGGGTCTCTTACCGGCTCCCGCGAGGTAAGTTCATCGCAGGAGACCGTGCAGGTGACAGCGACCATGCAGGAGGCACCAGATGGCCACTCGTGACGGCGGGCAGTCCCAGTCGGGCCGGTCCCGGGAGACCGAGGAGATCGAGGACGTCACCACCGAGGCGAACCCGGAGGTCGCCGAGCGGCACGCCGAGATCACCGAGGACGTCGACGACCTCCTCGACGAGATCGACTCCGTCCTGGAGGAGAACGCCGAGGAGTTCGTGCGGGGTTACGTCCAAAAAGGCGGCGAGTGAGACTCGATGATCGCGCCGGGCGGGTGCGCGGGATAGTCTGCTTCATCTGCAACGGTGGCCCCGGCCGGGCCGTGACAGATCTGCGCGGCCGGCCGGGGCGATCACGTACCTGAGAGGAACCACGTGGCAGCGGCTTTCGATCCATCCGGGCGTCTACCAGTTGCGTTCACCGACTCGGGGACGTCCTCCTTCACCACCTTCCTGAGCCGGGTCGCCCCCGAGATGCTGCCGGGACGGCGGCCGCTGCCGCCCGGCACGGCCGCCGAGCTGTCGCCGCACGCCACCACCATCGTGGCAATCTCCGCCTCGGACGGGGTGGTGCTGGCCGGTGACCGGCGGGCCACCATGGGCAACATGATCGCCCAGCGGACCATGGTGAAGGTCCACCCGGCCGACGCGTACTCCCTGGTCGGGATCGCCGGTTCGGCGGCGATCGGGCTGGAGATGATGCGACTGTTCCAGGTGGAGCTGGAGCACTACGAGAAGATCGAGGGCGCGATGCTCTCCCTCGACGGCAAGGCCAACCGGCTGGCCGCGATGATCCGGGGCAACCTGGGCGCGGCGATGCAGGGTCTCGCGGTGGTGCCGCTGTTCGCCGGCTACGACCTCGCCGCGACCGACCCGACCCGGGCCGGCCGGATCTTCAGCTTCGACGTCACCGGCGGCCCCTACGAGGAGTACGGCTACGACGCGGTCGGCTCCGGATCGATCTTCGCCAAGTCGGCGCTGAAGAAGCGGTACCGGCCGGGCATCACCGTCGACGAGGCCGTCCGGCTGGCGGTGGACGCGCTCTACGACGCCGCCGACGACGACACGGCCACCGGCGGGCCGGACCTGATCCGCCGGATCTACCCGGTGGTGATGACCGCGACGGCCGAGGGCACCCACCGCCTCGGTGAGGAGGAGATCTCCGCGCTGGCCGAGAGCGTGGTCACCGCCCGCCGGGAGAACCCGGGCGGCTGACGCCCGCCGCCGTCCACCGCAACCAGTCGTCACCCACGTGCCCTGAAGGAGAACCGCCGCCGTGGCCATGCAGTTCTACGCCTCGCCCGAGCAGATCATGCGCGACCGCTCCGAGCTGGCCCGCAAGGGCATCGCCCGGGGCCGCAGCGCGGTGGTCCTGAGCTACGACGACGGGGTGCTCTTCGTCGCGGAGAACCTCTCCAGCGCCCTGCACAAGGTCAGTGAGATCTACGACCGGATCGGCTTCGCCGCCGTCGGCCGGTACAACGAGTTCGAGAACCTGCGCCGCTTCGGGGTCCGTACCGCCGACCTCAACGGCCTGGCCTACGACCGTCGGGACGTGACCGGTCGCGCCCTGGCCAACGCCTTCGCCCAGATCCTCGGCACGATCTTCACCGAGCAGTCCAAGCCGTTCGAGGTGGAGATCTGCGTGGCGCAGGTCGGGGCCAGCGCCGCCGACGACGAGCTCTACCGGCTCACCTACGACGGGTCGGTCAACGACGAGCCGGGCCGGATGGCGATGGGTGGTCAGGCCGAGGCGATCACCGGGGTGCTGAAGTCCCACCACCGTCCGGAGATGTCCCTCGGCGAGGCGGTCAAGGTGGCGGTGCAGGCGTTGAGCAGCGTCGGGGGCGAGCAGGGCGCGGCCCGGACCATCGCCGCCGAACAGCTCGAGGTGGCGGTGCTGGACCGGCGCCGGGTGGGGCGGACCTTCCGTCGGGTCACCGGGGCGGCGCTGACCGCCCTGCTCGACGGCGACGCGGAGCCTGCGGTGTCGAGCAAGGCGGACACGCCGCCGACGCCGACGCAGGAGGCGGGGAAGCCGACCTCGTCGGCGGGCTCGGCCGACCTGGAGGGACAGGACGGCGAGACGCCGCAGAAGTAACAGTTCGCGACGACGGTCGCGGCGAAGTGGACGGTCGACGGGGCCGGTGACGCCCGTTCGGGGTGCCGTCCGGGCGGTGTGGGCGGTTTCCCCGGAGGCGAGCAGTGCCCATCTGGGGCTTCGGGCGGCTAGTGTCACATCATGGAGCGGCGAATCTTCGGCCTCGAGACCGAGTACGGCGTCACCTGCACCTACCGGGGGCAGCGTCGGCTGTCGCCCGACGAGGTCGCCCGGTACCTGTTCCGGCGGGTGGTCTCGTGGGGCCGGTCGAGCAACGTGTTCCTGCGTAACGGGGCCCGGTTGTACCTGGACGTGGGTTCGCACCCGGAGTACGCGACACCGGAGTGCGACTCGGTGGTGGACCTGGTGACCCACGACCGGGCCGGCGAGCGGATCCTGGAGGGCCTGCTCGTCGACGCGGAGAAGCGGCTGCACGACGAGGGCATCGCGGGCGAGATCTATCTGTTCAAGAACAACACCGACTCGGCCGGCAACTCGTACGGCTGCCACGAGAACTACCTGGTGTCCCGGCACGGCGAGTTCGGTCGGCTGGCCGACGTGCTGATCCCGTTCCTGGTGACCCGCCAGTTGATCTGTGGGGCGGGCAAGGTGCTCCAGACCCCCCGTGGGGCGGTGTACTGCCTCTCCCAGCGGGCGGAGCACATCTGGGAGGGGGTCTCCTCGGCGACCACCCGCAGCCGGCCGATCATCAACACCCGCGACGAGCCGCACGCCGACGCCGAACGGTACCGGCGGCTGCACGTGATCGTCGGCGACTCCAACATGAACGAGGTCACCACCCTGCTGAAGGTGGGTACCGCCGACATCGTGCTGCGGATGATCGAGGCGGGGGTGGTGATGCGGGACCTCTCCCTGGAGAACCCGATCCGGGCGATCCGGGAGGTGTCGCACGACATCACCGGGCGACGCAAGGTGCGACTGGCCTCCGGCAAGGAGGTCAGCGCCCTGGACATCCAGCAGGAGTACCTGGCCAAGGCGACCGAGTTCGTCGAGCGCCGGGGCGGGGACCAGACCGCCAAGCGGGTGGTGGAGCTGTGGGGTCGGGTGCTGCGCGCGGTGGAGACCGGCGACCTGGACCCGGTGGCCCGGGAGATCGACTGGGTCTCCAAGCTGAAGCTGATCGAGCGGTACCAGCGCAAGCACGACCTGCCGCTGTCGCACCCCCGGGTGGCCCAGATGGACCTGGCCTACCACGACCTGCGGCGGGGGCGGGGCCTGTACGGCCTGCTGGAGCGGCGCGGTCAGGTGGACCGGGTCAGTACCGACCCGGAGATCTTCGAGGCGAAGGAGACCCCGCCGCAGACGACCCGGGCGCGGCTGCGGGGCGAGTTCATCCGGCACGCCCAGGAGAAGCGGCGGGACTTCACCGTCGACTGGGTGCACCTCAAGCTCAACGACCAGGCGCAGCGGACCGTCCTGTGCAAGGACCCGTTCCGGGCGTACGACGAGCGGGTGGAGCGGTTGATCGCCAGCATGTGACCCGACGACGAGCGGGCGTACCGGTGGGGGTCGTACCGACCACCGGTACGCTGGTCGGGTCATGACGAGTGTTGAGCCTCCGGACCGTCCCGGCGACGACGTCGAGCCCCGCAACTGGGTCGACCGCCGTCGGGAGCGGATCCGCGACGAGATCGCCCGTAACCGCCGTGGTGAGTACACGGTCCCCACCTGGGTGTTGGCGGTCGCCCTGGCGGCGATGGTCGGCGGCTGGCTGGCCCTGGTCTTCCTGGCCTGAGCCGCCCGCCCGCCGCAGGCTCCCGTCGGTAGCCGCCCGGCGGCTCCCCGTCGGCCTTCGAGGTCAGCCGAGCAGGCTCACCGCGTGGCGGCCGGCGGCAGCGGCGGCCACGAAGTACGCGTGGTCGGCGTCGAGTCCCCGGCCCATGGTGGACAGGGTCACCGGTGCGGCGCGCAGGGCGGCGTCGAGCCCTTCGGTGTGGACCCGTACCAGCCGGTGTCGGTCGCCCAGCCCGGCGAGCGCGGCGTCGACCTGCGCGGCCAGCGCCGGTTCGAGCCCCTCGGGGACGACGAGGTCGGCGGGGGCGAGGGCAACCCGCCCGTACGCGGTCAGGCTGTGGTGGGACACCCCCCGGTGCCGGGGGCGCAGGTCGGCGTCGGAGATCCGCAGGGAGCCGACGGCCCGGCCGCCGAGCACGGCGACGGCGTTGACCGCCTCCCCGACGGCCACGCCGGAGAATCCCCACCGGGTTCCGGTGCCGAGGTTGCCGGGTCCCTGGGCGACGATCGCGACGTCGGCGTGCAGCACGTGTCGGGCGGCGAGCAGCCCGGTGTGCAGGGTGGCGGCCTCCAGGTCGCCGCCGAACGCCTGCCCGACGCTGACCGTGCCGACGAGGTGGTCGCGGAGTCCGTCCAGCGTGCGGGAGAACCAGGCGGGCAGCGCCCCGCCGTCGGTGAGCAGGTACGCCACCCGGGCGTCGGGGGCGTCGGCGCGGATGCCGGCGAGGACGGCCGGCAGCGCCGAGTGCAGGTCGGCGGTGACCACCGGCATCCCGTCGAGGCTGTCGGCGGTGGCCAGTACCTCCCGGTGCGGGGAGGCCTCCTCGTCGACCCCGAGCAGGATCGGCTGCAACGGGGTGTAGCGGGCCTTGACCAGGTGTCCGGCGTCGCGGGAGTCGACCACCTGCGGCGGGTCGGCGGGCAGCCGGTCGGGCAGCGCCACGACCAGGGCATACCCACCGGTGCCCAGCCCCATCAGCAGCGCCCCGGCGTTGAGCAGCACCCGGTCCCCGGGCTCGGGGTGGCCCACCAGGTGGGGGTAGGCCAGGGCCCGCATCGGGGTCCCGTCGGTCAGCCGTACCTCGAGTTCCGTCGCCCCGGACCACTGCCGGCGCAGGGTCGTGACCGTACCGGACCGCCATCGCACCATAGCCCGGCACGCTAGTCGGTCCCACCCGCCACACCGGCCCCGGGGCCGGTGTGGGGTCGAGTCGATCAAGGGGTTTGCGTCAGCGACGCCCTCCGATCCGACGCGAACCCCTCCATCGACGCAGCAGGGGGTGGCAGGCGGCGGCGGAGGGGCGGTGGGGTGTGTGGGGGCTGCGGGTGGGCTGCTAGCGTTTGGGCCGTGTCGCGGAACCGCACCGAACGCCTGGTCAACCTGGTGATCTGCCTGCTGTCCACGCGACGGTTCCTGACCGCCGCGCAGATCGCTGCGACAGTGCCCGGATACGAGCACGACCCCGACGATCCGAAGGACCACGAGGCCTTCCAGCGCAAGTTCGAGCGGGACAAGGCCGAGCTGCGGGAGTTGGGCGTACCCCTGGAGACCGGGACGGCGAGCGTCTTCGACGCCGAGCCCGGCTACCGGATCGCCCCCCGCGAGTACGCCCTGCCCGACATCCCGCTGGACCCGGGTGAGGCCGCAGCCGTCGGCATCGCCGCCCGTCTGTGGCAGCACGCCGGGCTCTCCGCCGCCGCCTCCTCCGGGTTGGCGAAGCTGCGCGCGGCCGGGGTGGACGTGGACCCGCAGGCCACCCTCGGCCTGGAGCCGATGGTGACCGTCGACCCCGCGTTCGCCCCGTTGACCACCGCCGCCCGGGACCGGCGTGAGGTGAGCTTCGACTACCGGGTGCCCGACCAGGACGCCCCGACCCGCCGCCGGGTGCAGCCGTGGGGGGTGGTCTGCTGGCGGGGCCGCTGGTACGTGGTCGGACACGACCTGGACCGGGCCGCGACCCGGTGTTTCCGGCTGTCCCGGATGGTCGGCGCGGTCCGCACGGGCGCGAAGGCCGACGCCTACCAGCCGCCCGTCGGGGTGGATCTGATCAGTCACGTGGCCCGCTGGTCGGGGCCGGTGGAGCGGACCGGTCGGGCGACGGTGCTGGTCGCCCCCGGACGGGCCGCCGGTCTGCGGCGCTGGGCGGTGCAGTCCGGCAGCGGCCCGGAGGGCGACCGGCTCGTCCTGCCGTACGCCGACCCGGAGTCCCTCGCCGGTCAGCTGGTCGGGTACGGCCCGGACGTGCGGGTGCTCGACCCTCCCGAGGTCCGCGACGCGGTCGTGCACCGGCTCCGGGAGATAGTCGCCCGGCACGCCGAGTTGGCGCCCGCCGGAGGGGTCCGGTGACCCGCCCGTCCGCCCGGAGTGGTTCCCGGGCCTCCGCCGACCGGCTCGCCCGGTTGCTGAACCTGGTGCCCTACCTGCTGGCCCGGCCCGGTATCGAGATCGCCGAGGCGGCCGGGGACCTGGGCGTCACCGAGCGGCAGCTGCGCGAGGACCTGGAGCTGCTCTGGGTGTGCGGGCTGCCCGGTTACGGTCCCGGTGACCTCATCGACATGGCGTTCGACGGTGACCGGGTCACCATCACCTACGACGCGGGCATCGACCGGCCGTTGCGGTTGACCCCCGACGAGGCGTTGGCCCTGGTGGTGGCGTTGCGGATGCTCGCCGAGACCCCCGGGGTGGCTAACCGGGACGCTGTGGAGCGCGCCCTCGCCAAGATCGAGAACGCGGTCGGTGACCTGGCCGGCGCCCCCGTCGCGGTCCGGCTGGCCGGTGACGACGAGCGGGTCCGTGAGCTGCGCGACGCCGTGCAGCGGGGGCGGGCGTTGACCATCACGTACTACACCGCCGCCCGGGACGAGACCAGTGAACGGGTCATCGACCCGCTGCGGATGCTCTCCGTCGAGGGCCGGGCGTACGTGGAGGCGTGGTGCCGTCGGGCCGAGGCGGTACGCCTGTTCCGGGCCGACCGCATCGACGCCTTCACCGAACTCGACGAGGTGGCCGCCGTCCCGTCGCAGGCCCGTCGCACCGACCTCACCGACGGGGTGTTCCGCCCCGCCCCCGACCTGCCGCTGATCACCCTGCGGGTGGGTCGGGGCGGGCGGTGGATCACCGAGTACTACCCCTGCGAGCGGGTGGAGCGTGGTGACGGGGACAGGTGGCTGGTCTCGATGCGGGTCACCGACCTCGGCTGGGCCCGCCGGTTCGTGCTGGGCCTGGGGTCGGACGTCACGGTGGTGGCCCCCGACGAACTCGTCGAGCAGGTACGCGCCCAGGCCGTCGCGGCCCTCGACGCGTACACCGACCTGCCCGCTCCCGCCGTCGGGTGACCCCGGGTCCGGCCTGCCGGGCGCCGGGCGCCGCCGGTCGGTACGCTGACCCGGTGGTGATGTGGATCGTGCTCGCGGTGGTGTTGTTCGCGCTGGTCGTGTTGGCCCTGGTCGCCCGTCCGGTGCTGGTCCGGTTGAACGGGTTGCGCCATGCGGCGACGATCCTGCAGGCACGGGCGGCCGAGGCGGAGACGCTGCGTGCGTCGGCCGAGGCGCTCCAACAGCGGGCCGAGGCACTCCAGGACAAGGTCGTCACCGCCCAGCGCCGGATCGCCGTGATCAACGCCAAGCGGGGTGGCTGACCGTCGGCACCCCCTCGGGTGGGGTCGGCACCGGCTCCCACCGGGCGGTGCAGGTGGTTGACGGGAGATCCCACCGTGGTCGAGACTTCACCGGCCGGGACGAACCACCCCGCCCGGCGGATGGCACGGCCCCGTTTCGCACGTACGATGGTCGCCGAGCCACCCTGGTGGAGACACAGAGCGACTGGAGCTTCCGATGCACGCCCTGAAGCCGTGGCACATCGCCGTTCTCGTGGTTGTGCTGATCCTTCTCTTCGGCGCGAAGCGGCTGCCCGACGCGGCCCGGTCGCTCGGCCGGTCGCTGCGGATCATCAAGGCCGAGACGAAGAGCCTGCGTGACGACGACAACCTGGCCGACAAGGCCGACGCGCAGGCCGGTTACCAGCCGTTGCAGCAGCAGCCGCCCGCGCAGGGCCAGCCGTTCCACCCGCAGAATCCGCAGCAGCAACAGCAGCAGTACGCCGCCCCCCAGCAGCAGCCGTACGCGCCCCCGGTCGTCGACCCGGTGCAGCGCACCCGCGACAACTGACCGAAGGGCCTCACCCCCGTGGCCTTCGCCCTGAAGAAGCGCGGCCCGAGCACCTTCGAGCGGGCCTCCGACGGCTCGATGACCCTCATCGAGCACATCCGTGAGCTGCGCACCCGCCTGTTCCGTGCCTCCCTGGCGGTGGCGGTCGGGCTGATCGCCGGGTTCGTCGTCGCCCAGGACGTGTTCGACCTGCTGGCCCAGCCGTACTGCCGACTCCCCGGGATGACGGTCGACGGGGAGTGTCAGAACTTCCTGATGCTCTCCCCGGCGGACGGGTTCGTCCTCAAGCTCAAGATCGCCCTCTGGGTCGGGTTGATCCTCGGCGGGCCGGTCTGGCTCTACCAGCTGTGGGCGTTCATCGCCCCGGGTCTGCACCGGCACGAACGCAAGTGGGCGTACGTCTTCGTGGCCATCGCGGCCCCGCTGTTCGCCGCCGGGTCGCTCCTGGCGTACTTCGTGGTCGACAAGGGGTTGGCGTTCCTGTTGGAGGCCGGTGTCACAGGCACCGACTCCCAGCTCGAGGTGACCCGTTACATCTCCTTCGTCACCAACATGATCCTGCTGTTCGGGGTGGCCTTCGAGTTCCCCCTCACCCTGTTGATGTTGAACTTCACCGGGGTGGTGAGCGCCCGCCGGCTGCTCAGCTGGTGGCGGGTCGTGGTGTTCATCTGCTTCGCCTTCGCGGCGGTGGCCACCCCCGACCCCGGGCCGTTCGGCATGATCCTGTTGGCGTTGTGCCTGTGCCTGCTCTATTTCATCGCGGTGGGTGTGGCGTTCCTCAACGACCGGCGCAAGGGGCGCGGCAAGGAGATGTACGCCGGTGTCGACGACGACGCGGCCTCCCCGCTGGACGTCGACCGGGAGCCGGTCGCCGCGGGTCAGCGCGTCGAGGCATCCGCCCCGGTCGCCGCGCCCGAGTCGATCGCCCGACCGGATCCGGTCACCCCACCGACGTCGATCGAGCGTCGGTACGACGACGTGACCTGACCGCCCGCGTACCGCCACGACCCGCCCGCGAGCACCGGGGCGGGTCGTAGCGGTTTTCGGCAGGCCCGTGATGATCGCCCCCGGTCGGGGTAGGAGGTGAGCCACGGACCCGACGAAAGGTGTGTCATGGAGCTTGCTTTCCTCCGTCCCCTGTTCGCCGAGCCGGGCCCCTGGGCCTCGGTTTACCTCGACGCGAGCCGCACCGGCGAGAACGCCGGTCACGAGGTCGACCTGCGCTGGCGGGCCCTACGTGAGCAGTTGACCGCCGAGGGGGCCGACCAGGCCACCCTGGACGCGCTCGACACCACGCTGCGGCAACCTCCCTTCCTGGCGGGGCGGCACGGACTGGCGATGTTCGCCCGCGACGGTGAGGTGGTGCTCGTCGAGCCGTTGGCCGCGCCGCCCCCGGTCGACGTGGCCGCGTACGGGCCGCTGCCCCACGCCATGCCGCTGGTCGCCCAGCGGGGCCGGCAGGTGCCCTACGTCCAGGTGCTCGCCGACCGGACCGGAGCCGACCTGTCCGGGCAGTGCGTCGGCGGGACCCCCCGGGAGCAGACCGTCGACGGCGGTGAACAGTGGCCGCTGCGCAAGGTCAACGCGGGTGGCTGGTCGCACAGCCGTTTCCAGCAGGCCGCGCAGGAGTCGTGGCGGCGTAACGCCGGTGACGTCGCCGCCGCGGCGGCCGACCTGGCCGAGACGGTCGACGCCGAGGCGATCGTGGTGGGTGGTGACGTCCGGGCGGCCCAGCAGGTGGTCGAGCAGCTACCGGTCCGCTGGCAGGAGCGGACCGTCCGGACCGACCTGGGTTCCCGGGGGCCGGGGGCGGACCCGGCGGGGCTCGACGAGGTGACCGACACCGCCGTCACCGAGGTCGCCGAACGCCACACCCGGGCCGTGGTCGACCGGTTCCGGGCGCAGCGCGCCGACGACGGGGCCAGCGCCGGCCTGTCGGCGGTGGTGGACGTGTTGCGCCGGGGGCAGGCCGACACGGTGCTGATGGCCGACGTTCCCGACTCGACCGAGCGGCTCTGGGTGTCCCCGGACGACCCGATGGCCCTGGCGGTGGAGGCGGCCGAGTTGCGCGCCGCCGGTGTCCAGGACCCGGTCGAGGTACGCGCGGACGCGGCGCTGTTGCGGGCGGTGGTCGGCACCGGAACCCAACTGGTCCTGGTCGACCGGGAGCAGGTCCCGCTGCGTGACGACATCGGCGCGGTGTTGCGTTACGCCGACGCGAGTACCCCCACCGCCTGATCACCGGCCCCCCGTGGACGGTCGGTCGGCGGTACGGTGCTGGCCGTGACCGACGCCGACCGACTGTCCCGCGCCGACGCCCCGGTGGCCGTCCTGCTCAACCCGTCGGCCGGCCGGGGCCGGCACCGTGACCTGCTACCCGACGTGGTGTGTCGGTTGGGTGCCGTGGACCGTCCGGTGCGGGTGCTCACCGCCCGCACCGTCGAGGCGGCCGAGGCCGAATGCCGGGCCGCCGTCACGGCCGGGGTCGGTGCCGTGGTGGCCGTCGGCGGGGACGGCACCGTGCACCGCGCGGTGCAGGCGGTCGCCGGTGCCGGGGTGCCCTTCGGGGTGGTGCCGGCGGGCACCGGCAACGACTTCGCGGCCGACCTCGCGGTGCCGGCCGATCCCCGGGCGGCGGCGGACGCCGTCGTCGCGGCGTTGCGCTCCGGGCGGACCCGGCCGGTGGACCTGGCCCGGATGACGGGCCCCGACGGTGCGGGACGGTGGTTCGGGACGGTCCTCGCCGCCGGGTTCGACGCGATCGTCAGCGAACGGGCCAACCGGATGCGCTTCCCCAGGGGACCCCGCCGGTACGACCTGGCGATCCTCGCGGAGCTGGCCCGACTCCGGCCCCGCCGCTACACCCTGCGCCTGGACGGCGTCGAACATCGGGTGGAGGCGGTGCTGGTGGCGGTGGGCAACGGCACCTCCTACGGCGGCGGCATGCGGATCTGCCCCTACGCCGACCTGACCGACGGGCTGCTCGACGTCGTCGTCGGCGGCCGGTTCGACAGGAGGACCCTGCTGCGGGTCAAGCCGCGCCTGTACCGGGGCACCCATGTGGAGCATCCGCTGGTGCACACCTACCGGGCCCGGACGGTGGAACTGGTCGCCGAGGGGATCACCACCTACGTCGACGGGGAACGCGCCCTCGACCTGCCCGTCACGGTGACCGCCGTACCGGGTGCCCTGCGCCTGCTGTCCTGAGCGGGCGGCGCGGACACTACGGTGACGCGGGCGGGTCGGCGGGGTCGGTGAGCCGGTCGAGCCACTCGGTGAGCAGGCCGGCCTCGGCCGAGGTGAAGCGCTGCGGGGTGAGACCGGGCAGCGCGGCACGCAGGGCGACGGCGTGCCGGGCCGGGTCGGCCGTTCGGGTGGCCAGCGCGCGGGCGGCGACGGAGTCGGTGACCAGGGTGGCGAGCAGCGCCTCCCGGGTACGGGTGGACAGCCCGAGGTCCCTGTCGACCGGCGGGGTGCGGATCAGTGCCAGGGTGGTCCCGCAGGCGGCGGCGTGCAGGACGGCTGTCGCCTCGGTCACGGCGGTGCGCAGCCGTCCCGCCTCGGCGACCCGCTGCACCAGCTGGTGCAGGATGTCGGCGGCCACCCGGGCGGCGGTGGGGGTTCGCCCGGGGTCGGGGTCGCCGTACATCAGGGCGTGGCAGGCCGGCTCGGCCACCCCGAATCCGACCTGGACGTCCCACCCCCGGCGGAGGTCGTCCACCGGGTCTCCGGCGGGGCCGTCGGCGGCCTCGGCGTGCAGGTACTCGGCGAACCGGTAGCTGGCCGCCGCGTCGAGCAGGCCCCGCATGTCGCCGAAGTGCCGGTAGATGGTCGGGGCCTGCGCACCGGCTGCCCGACCCACCGCCCGGGTGGTGACCGCCGCCCGTCCACCCTCGACGAGCAGGGCTGCTGCGGCCCGGACGATCCGGTCCCGTGACGGAGCGGCGCTGATCATGACAACGACGATAACGCGATCATGAAAGCAGTGCTAGCCAACACTGCTCACAGGGGGACACTAGCGCCGCTAACCCCTCGCCGTCGGCGGGCGAACGGCCAGGTCGAGCACCGCGCCGAGCCCGCTGCGTCGGCCCGGCCCGGCGGCCGGCAGCACCAGCACCGCACACCCGGCCGCCACCGCCCCCGCGTCGGCCGGGGTGTCCCCGACCATCACCGTCTCCTCCGGGTCCACCCCGAGCATCCCGCAGGCCCGCAGGAAGATCCCCGGGTCGGGCTTGCAGCGCCCCACCTCGTAGGAGAGCGCGTACGCGTCGACGAGGCCGTCGAGGTCCCACGCGGCGAACAGGGGACGGACGTCGAACCCGATGTTGCTGACCACCCCGACCCGCACCCCGGCCTCCCGCAACGCGGCCAGGACCGGCCGGGTATCCGGATACGGCACCCACCCGTCGGGGCGCAGGACCCGGTCGTAGAGCGCCTCGGCGAACCCCTCGATCCCGGCGTCGACGGTCTCGGCCAACCCGGTGTACGCCGCCCGGTGCGCGTGCTCGTAGAGGTCCCGGTCGGCCCAGAGCTCGGCCAGCCGGGGCGGCACCCGGGCGGGCAGGGGACCGCCCGCACGCCCGGCCGTCACCAACCGATCGGCCAGCGAGGTGGCCTTGATCCGGTCCAGGGTCGCCCCGCACTCCCGTGCGGCGGCCAGCACCCACTCGTGCGGCTCCTCCACCTGGGCGAGGGTGCCGTGGAAGTCGAACAGCACCGCCGCGACGGGGCGGCGGTACGGCTCGGCGGTGCGGGACGAGGGTGGTTCGGCATGATCCGACACGCCGTGCACCCTACCGACCCCCTTCGTGGGGTCCACCGGACGGCCTTGAGGGGCCGCCGGAGACGGGACGCACTAATCTTGGTGCCATGTCGAGCCCCGCCGAGCGGTACGCCGCCGCGCGCCGTCGCGCCGCGCAGGCCAACGAGTTTCCGGCGTTGCACGAGTTCGCCCTGGGGGTGGGGTTCGACCTCGACGACTTCCAGCGGGAGGCCTGCCAGGCCCTGGAACGGGGCAGCGGGGTGCTGGTCTGCGCGCCCACCGGGGCGGGCAAGACCGTGGTCGGTGAGTTCGCCGTCCACCTGGCGCTGTCGGAGCCTGCGCCGTCGGGGTCTGCGCCGTCGGAGGCGACCGCCGGACCTCGACGCAAGTGCTTCTACACCACCCCGATCAAGGCGTTGTCCAACCAGAAGTACCACGACCTGGTGGACCGCTACGGCGCCGACCAGGTCGGCCTCCTCACCGGGGACAACGCCGTCAACGGCGACGCTCCGGTGGTGGTGATGACCACCGAGGTGCTGCGCAACATGCTGTACGCGGCGTCGAGCACCCTGGACGGCCTGGCGTACGTGGTGATGGACGAGGTGCACTACCTCGCCGACCGGTTCCGCGGCGGGGTCTGGGAAGAGGTGATCATCCACCTGCCCGAATCGGTCACCCTGGTCTCCCTGTCGGCCACCGTCTCCAACGCCGAGGAGTTCGCCGACTGGCTGGTCACCGTCCGCGGTGAGACCGCCGTGGTGGTCAGCGAGCACCGCCCGGTGCCCCTGTGGCAGCACATGCTCGTCGGCAAGCGGATGTTCGACCTGTTCCACGACGCCGACGCCGCCCGCAAACACGACGTCCACCCCGAACTGCTCCGCTACACCCGCGACACGCTGCGTCGACTGGAGGTCGCCGACGGGCGGGGGGCCGGCTGGGGTCGCCGCGGCCCCCGCTGGAAGGGCCCGCTGCGCCCGGACATCGTCGACCGCCTCGACCGGGAGGGGCTGCTCCCGGCGATCCTGTTCATCTTCAGCCGGGCCGGGTGCGACGCGGCCGTGCAGCAGTGCCTCGCCGCCGGGCTGCGCCTGACCTCCCCGGAGGAGCGCACCGAGATCCGCCAGGTCGTCGAGTCCCGGATCACCGCCATCCCCGGCGAGGACCTGACGGTGCTCGGCTACTGGCAGTGGCTCGACGGCCTGGAGCGCGGCCTGGCCGCCCACCACGCCGGCATGCTGCCCGCCTTCAAGGAGATCGTCGAGGAACTCTTCGTCAGAGGCCTCGTCAAGGCGGTCTTCGCCACCGAGACCCTGGCCCTGGGCATCAACATGCCGGCCCGGTGCGTCGTGCTCGAACGGCTGGTCAAGTACAACGGGGAGGCCCACGTCGACCTGACCCCGGGGGAGTACACGCAGCTCACCGGGCGGGCCGGGCGGCGCGGCATCGACGTCGAGGGACACGCCGTGGTGGTGTGGTCCCCCGAGACCGACCCCCGGCACGTGGCCGGCCTCGCCTCCACCCGGACCTATCCACTGCGCTCCAGCTTCCGACCGTCGTACAACATGGCGGTGAACCTGGTCGGCAGCGTCGGGGCGCAGCCCGCCCGGGCGCTGCTGGAGTCGTCGTTCGCCCAGTTCCAGGCCGACCGGTCGGTGGTCGGCCTGGCCCGGCAGGTGCAGCGCAACACCGAGACCGTCGAGGCGTACGGCGTCGAGGCCGAGTGCCACCACGGGAACTTCGACGAGTACTTCGCCCTCCGCATGGCCATCGGCGACCGGGAGCGGGCCCTGGCCCGGGAGGGACAGCACCAGCGCCGGGCCCAGGCGGTCACCGCACTGGAACGGCTGCGCGTCGGTGACGTGATCCGGGTGCCCTCGGGACGCCGCGCCGGCCTGGCCGTGGTCCTCGACCCGGCCACCGGGGGCTTCGGTGAGCCGCGACCGCTGGTGCTCACCCAGGACCGGTGGGCCGGACGGGTCACCCCCGCCGACTTCACCACCCCCGCGGAGGTCCTCGCCCGGATCCGGGTCCCCAAGCACTTCAACCACCGCCTCCCGGCCGCCCGACGCGACCTCGCCGCGCAGATCAGCGCCACCGGCCTGGACCGGCGGGGCAGCCGCCGCAGCCGGGGCCGGGGCAACGGCGAGGACCACCGGCTCACCCAGCTCCGCAGCGAGCTGCGCCGACACCCCTGCCACGCCTGCCCGGACCGGGAGGAGCACGCCCGCTGGGCGGAACGCCGCCGTCGCCTCGAACGCGACACCGACGAACTGCGCCAGCGCGTCGCCGGGCGGACCGGTTCGCTGGCCCGTACCTTCGACCTGATCGTCGCCCTGCTGACCGGGCGGGGATACCTCACCGCCGACGGGACGGTCACCGACGCGGGGCGGATGCTCGGCCGGATCTGGAGCGAGGCGGACCTGCTGGTCGCCGAGTGCCTCCGGTCCGGGGTGTGGGACGGACTGTCCCCTGCGGAGCTGGCCTCGGCCGTCTCGGTGGTGGTCTTCGAGGCCCGCCGCGACACCGACGAGCGGGCGTCGCTGCCACGCGGTGGCGTCGCCGACGCGGTGGACGAGACGCTCAAACTGTGGAGCGGCATCGAGGCCGACGAGGCGGGACGGGGCCTGGCCGTGACCCGCGAACCCGACCTGGGGTTCGCCTGGCCGATCTACCGGTGGGCCCGAGGCGAGACGCTGGCGAAGGTACTCGCCAGCGGCCACCAGGTCGACGGCGAGATGCCCGCCGGGGACTTCGTCCGCTGGGCCCGGCAGGTCGTCGACCTCCTCGGTCAGATTTCCGACTCCGGCGGCGCCTCGACGCAGCTGCGGGCCACCGCCCGCCAGGCGATCGCGGCCGTCAACCGGGGAGTCCTGGCCTACCACGCCGCGACCTGAGGCACCGGCACCGACATTTCGCCCCAGCGCTTTTCCGGCACATCCCCATAAGTGATCCCTTGACCACCCCGTCATCACCCGAACCGACGCATCGTTGCGTCACCACGACAGCACCCCGCGAATAACCGAGGGGGTGCTGTTGTGCCTGGTCGGGGCGGCGGCGATCATATGTGCGGCGCGGCTGGGAATTACGTGCCGTCATTGTGGGGAAAGGGCCGTCGTGGCGGAGATCAGTCATTTCGAATACGGGTGGATCACACCGACGCTCAGCTACGCGCTGTCGGTGCTGGGGTCGGTGCTGGGGCTCGTCTGTGCGGGACGCATCCGCACCGCCCGTAACAGCCGGGAACGCCTCTGGTGGGGTCTGCTGAGCGCGTGGGCACTGGGCGGCACCGCCATCTGGTCCATGCACTTCATGGCGATGCTCGGGTTCGCCGTACCCGGCACCCGGATCCGGTACGACATCCCGATCACCCTGGCGAGCACCGTGATCGCCGTCGTCGCCGTCGGGATCGGCCTGCTGATCGTCGGCTCCGGCCGCCTGAGCGTGCCGAAGGTCCTCGTCGGCGGGGTCTTCGCCGGTTCCGGGGTGGCAGCGATGCACTACACCGGCATGGCCGCCATGCGGCTCAACGGCACGTTCGGCTACGACACCACACGGGTGATCCTCTCGGTGGTGATCGCGGTGGTGGCCGCCACGGCGGCGCTCTGGCTCGCGATGACCGTCCGGCGCCCGCTGGCCGTCTTCGGCTCCGCGCTGGTGATGGGAGTGGCGGTCAACGGAATGCACTTCACCGGGATGAGCGCCCTGTCGGTGCACCTGCACCCGCGCACCGGCGAAGTCAGCGGCACCACGGTCAGCACCCTGCTCGCCCCGATCGTCCTCGCCGTCATCTTCGTGGTGATCGGCCTGGTGTACGCGCTGATCGCCGCACCCACCGACGAGGACCGGGCCGCCGCGGCGTACCTGGACGCCCGCTCGGCCCAGGCCCGGGAGGCAGCCGCCCAACCGCCACAGCCCGCACCGGACCCGGTCGGGCTCCGCCACCGGTCCAGCCTGGCCCGGCCGGGCGCCCAGTTCCCGTCCCGCCGCAACCCGCCCCCGCCGCAGAGCTGACCCCGGTGTGACCCCGGCACCGGGCACCGGGTCACCGGGCGGCGTCGGTGATCGCGTCCACCAGCCGGCGACACGACCCGGCCAGATTCCACACCTGCGCCAGCTCCATCAGCCGATCCGGGTCGGCAGGCTCCGCCGGCAGCGTGGTGGCCAGCTCCGGCAGCGGCACGTCCCGGGCCACCCGGACCACCGTCGGCGCCACGGCCAGGTAGCCCCGGGCGGCGACGAGCTTGGCGCGCAGCCCCGGAGCGAACCCGGACCCGGGTTCGTCGAGCGCGGCGAGGATCCCGTCCAGGTCGCCGTACCTGTCGAGCAGTCGGGCCGCGGTCTTCTCGCCGACCCCGGTCACCCCGGGCAGGCCGTCGCTGGGATCCCCGCGCAGTGCCGCGAAGTCCGCGTACGCCGCCGCGGGCACCCCGTACCGGGCACGGACCGCCGCGTCGTCGCAGTCGTCGAGCTTGGCCACCCCACGACCCACGTAGAGCAGCCGTACCCGCCGGGCGTCGTCGACGAGCTGGAACAGGTCCCGGTCCCCGGAGACCACCTCCACCGGCGACGGTTGCGTGGTGGCCAGGGTGCCCAGCACGTCGTCGGCCTCGTAGCCGTCCGCCCCGACGGCGCAGATCCCCAACGCGGCCAGCACCTCCGTCACCATCGGCACCTGGGGGGCCAGCGTGTCCGGGACGACCTCACCGCCGGAGTCGGCGACCCGGTGCGCCTTGTACGAGGGCAGCAGGTCCACCCGCCACCGGGGCCGCCAGTCGTAGTCGAACGCGCAGACCATCCGGTCGGGTCGGCGGGTACGGACGAGATGGGCGAGCATGTCGAGGAACCCGCGTACCGCGTTGACCGGCTGGCCGTCGGCGGTGCGGGCCGCCGACTCGGGGATCCCGAAGTAGGCACGGAAGTACAGGCTCGGCGCGTCGACGAGCAACAGGGGTCGGTCTGCCACACCGTCAGCCTCGCACAGCCCGCCGACACCGCCGGACACGGCGCACCGCTCGTCCGACCGCGTACCGGGGGGTGGGCCGGCACCCGAACGGCCGTTAAGCTCTGGCGGTGACTGTCGACCGGATCCTGCCCACCGACGAAGCCCACGAACTGCTCGACCTCACCACCGAACTCGCCGACCGGGAACTCGCCCCCCGGGCCGCGCAGTACGAGGACCGGGCCGAGTTCCCCCGCGAGGTGCTGCGGACCCTGGGCCGCGCCGGCCTGCTCGGTCTGCCGTACCCGCAGGAGCACGGCGGCGCAGCCCAGCCCTACGAGGTCTACCTCCAGGTGCTGGAGATCCTCGCCGGCCGGTGGCTCGCGGTGGCCGAGGCGGTCAGCGTGCACACCCTCTCCTGCTATCCGCTCGCCCGGTTCGGCACCGACGAACAGCGCAAACTCCTGCCGGACATGCTCGGCGGGGAACTGCTCGGGGCGTACTGCCTCTCCGAGCCGCAGGGCGGGTCCGACGCCGCAGCCCTGACCACCCGGGCCGTCCAGGACGGCGACACCTACACCGTCACCGGCACCAAGGCGTGGATCACCCATGCCCGGGTCGCCGACTTCTACAACGTCTTCTGCCGGACCGGTGGGCCGGGTCCCAAGGGGATCTCCTGCCTGCTGGTCGACCGGGACACCGACGGTCTGTACCCGCAGGCCGCCGAGCGGACCATGGGCCTGCGTTCGTCACCGGTGGCCCAGGTGGTCTTCGACGCCGCCCGGGTCCCCGCCGACCGGCTGATCGGCGGGGCGGGGACCGGTTTCACCATTGCGATGTCCGCCCTGGACGCCGGGCGGCTCGGCATCGCCGCCTGCGCCGTCGGCCTCGCCCAGGCGGCCCTCGACTACGCGGTCGGCTACGCCAGGCAGCGACAGCAGTTCGGGAAGGCGATCATCGACTTCCAGGGGCTGGGGTTCACCCTCGCCGACCACGCCACCCAGATCTCCGCCGCCCGGGCCCTGCTGTTGTCAGCCGCCCGGCTGCGTGACGCCGGTCGCCCGTACTCGATCGAGGCGGCCAAGGCGAAGCTCTTCGCCACCGACGTGGCGATGCGGGTGACCACCGACGCGGTCCAGGTGCTCGGCGGCGCCGGGTACGTCGTCGACCACCCCGTCGAGCGGTACATGAGGGAGGCGAAGGTGCTCCAGATCGTGGAGGGGACGAATCAGATTCAGCGCCTGGTCATCGCCCGTTCCCTGGCCCGGGACTGACCGCACCCCGCAGCGGCCGACGGTGCCCCCGGTCACCCACCGGCGCCGTCGGTGCCCCGGGCCGTCGCGTGGGAGCGCTTTTGCGGGTAGGTTGCACGCCGTGGAGGAGATCGACCGCGCCATCGTCACCGCGCTGACCGCCGACGGCCGCCTGTCCTACACCGACCTGGCCGAACGGGTGGGGCTGTCGGTGTCCGCGGTGCACCAGCGGGTCCGTCGGCTGGAGCAGCGTGGGGTGATCAAGGGGTACGCCGCCCGGGTCTCGTTCGAGGCCATGGACCTGCCGCTGACAGCGTTCGTGGCGATCCGGCCCTTCGACCCCTCCCAGCCCGACGACGCCCCGGAACGGCTGGCCCACCTGCCGGAGATCGACTCGTGCTACTCGGTGGCCGGGGACGACTTCTACCTGCTGTTGGTCCGGGTGGCAAGCCCCGTGGACCTGGAGCGGGTGCTGCAGGAGATCCGTACCAAGGCGAACGTGACCACCCGGACCACTGTGGTGCTCTCCACCCCGTACGAGGGGCGCCCGCCCCGGATCACCGGGGGACCGGTCACCAGGTCGCGGCCCCGCCCGGTGGAGGGTGGTTCCAGCGCAGGATGACCTGCCGGCCGTGTTCGTGGCCGAGGACGCTCACGGTGGCGGTGTCCAGGCGGAGCCGACCGCCGTCGGTGGGTGACAGGCCGATCCACCGGGCGCCGGCCACCCGCAGGCTGTGGGCGTGTGCCACCAGCGCGACGTCGCCGCGGTCCAGGTGACCGGCGGCCCGGGTGAGGACCCGGTCCAGGCGCCCGCCGACCTGTGCGGGTGACTCTCCGCCGGGGCACCCGTCGGTCCAGATGTTCCAGTCGGGGCGTTCGTCGTGGATGTCGGCGGTGGTGCGGCCCTCGTACGCGCCGTAGTTCCACTCGGTGAGGTCCTCGTCGACCTCGTCCACCGTGAGTCCGGCCAGGTCGGCGGTGCACAGCGCCCGTCGGCGGGGGCTGGCCAGCACGGCGGCGAAGGGACGTCCGGTGAGCAGGGTCCGCAGGGCACTCGCCTGCCGTCGGCCCTCCTCGGTCAGGTCCAGGTCGGTGTACGAGGTGTGCCGGCGGGCGGCGCTCCAGGCGGTCTCCCCGTGCCGGATCAACAGGATCTGCCCCATGGGTCCAGGCTAACCAGCCCTCTGAACGGGGAGCGATCCAGCCTCCTAGGATGCGGAACGGGTCGTGCACGTCCGCACCGACGCCCCCCGGGGGAGTGGCCGTCCTCGCATCGCCCCAGGGCGAACGACAGGTTTCCGGTGACCGCCCACCGGGGAACCTGTGGTGCATCGACATCTGATCCCCGATGCGGGTGGACCGTAGGAGGCGACATGAGCTTCACCGACAAGGCGAAGAACAAGGCGGAGGAGCTGACGGGCGCCGCCAAGGAGCGGATCGGCAAGGCGACCGACAACGAGGGCATGCAGGCCGAGGGCGCCGCCCAGCAGAGCGAGGCCCGGGCCAAGCAGGCGGGCGAGCACGTCAAGGACGCCGGCCGCAACGTCCGGGACGCCTTCAAGAGCTGACCCTGAACGCACCAGTGCGGCCCGGAGGATGTCCTCCGGGCCGCACTGCCGTCCCGCTCACCCCCTATCCCCTAGTGTCCTAGGAAGGCGTAGGGGGTGTGACCCTCCGGGTCACCCGGAAAACCTCAAAGCCCTCCGGCTACGCCGAAGGGCTTTGTTCGAGGATCAGCTCAGTCGTCGTGCTGCCGCCACCATCGTCGGCCCGCCTCGGGCAGGGTGTCGATCGGGTCGTAGTAGGCGTACCGCTTCTCCAGGGCGACCAGGTCGTCGGATTCGAGGGAGGTGCGGTAGTTCTTGGTCCAGTAGGAGATCCCACGTTCCCGGTCGTAGTCGGTGAGCATGTGCACCCACCGTTTGCCGACGAAGGGGACGTCGCAGACGATCCTCGGGGTGGCGTACCCGGGCAGGTAGCCCATGATGTCGTGCTGCAGCTGCTGGGCGTACCCGACGGGGACCCGCCAGTGTTCGGCGTGCGGGATCATGTCGCACAGGTAGAAGTAGTACGGCAGGATCCCCGCCTCGCCCTGGAGCGCGAAGCAGAGGTCCAGCAGGTCCTGGCCGGTGGCGTTGACCCCACGGAGCAGGACGCCCTGGTTGCGGACGTCGCGGACGCCGACGTCGAGGGCGGTCTGGGCGGCCCGGGCGACCAGCGGGGTGAGCGACTGGGCGTGGTTGACGTGGGTGTGGATGGCCAGGTTGACCCCGCGTCGAGCCGCCGTCCGGGCGACCCGTTCCAGTCCCTCGACGACGTCGGGCTGGAGCCAGTGCTGGGGAAGACCCATCAGCGCCTTGGTGGCCAGCCGGACGTCCCGGACGGTCTCGATCCCGAGCAGGCGCATCAGGTACGACTCGAGGTTGCGCCAGGGTACGTTCGCCACGTCTCCGCCGGAGACGACCACGTCCCGGACGCCGGGGTGGGCCTTGAGGTAGTCGATGTGGGCGTCGTAGCGGTCGACGGGCTTGAGGGTGAGTTTCAGTTTGTCGACGGCGGGGGTGGAGTTGCCGACGAGGTCCATCCGGGTGCAGTGCCCGCAGTACTGCGGGCAGGTGGAGAGGAGTTCGGCGAGGACCTTTGTGGGGTAGCGGTGGGTCAGCCCTTCGGCCACCCACATGTCGTGCTCGTGCAGGGAGTCGCGGCTGGCGTACGGGTGTGACGGCCAGTCGGTGCGTCGGTCGGAGGCGACCGGGATCATGTAGCGGCGTACGGGGTCGGCGCGGAGGGCGTCGGTGTCGACCGGGGCGAAGGGCACCATCGTGTTGACCATCTGTGGTGTCACCAGCATGGACATGGTGGCCAGGCGGCGTTGGTCGGCGTCGACGTCGGCGTAGAAGGCGTCGTCGACGAGGTCTCCGAGGACGGTGCGGAGCTGTTTGATGTTGCGGACGCAGTTGACCCGTTGCCACTGGGCGGACTCCCACTGCTCGCGGGTGACGTCGCGCCAGCCGGGGAAGCGGGTCCAGTCCGGTTCGATCAGCGGGGTGCGTCGGTATTCGTAGGGTTGGGCTGTGGCGCGGGGGCCGGGGATGGTCTCGGTGGGGTGTGTCCGGGTCACGGCCCCTCCTCGGATCTCGTGGCTGGGCCCGTAGGCTACTGGAAATTATTCGGCGTTGGAATTATTCTGCCGTAAGTTTTCCCGTTGCGCGAGCGCGGGGCGACGGTTCGTCGGCAACAGGGGAGGTAGGCGTGACGTCACCGGTGGGTCTGCACCGCGTCGTGGAGCCGGCGGGGGTGCTGCCTCAGGCGGCCTGGCGGTTGGACCCGGATCCGCGGATCGGGCCGAACGAGGTGCGGCTGCGGGTGGAGCGGTTGACTCTGGACGCGGCGAGTCTGCGTCAGTTGCGGGACAAGCACGGGGGTGACGGGGAGAAGGTCCGCGCCGAGGTACTGGAGATCATCGAGACCCGGGGCAAGATGCAGAACCCGGTGACGGGTTCGGGTGGGATGTTGATCGGCACCGTCGAGGAGGCGGGTCGACGGTCGCCCCTGGGGGTGCGGGTCGGGGACCGGGTGGCCACGTTGGTGTCGTTGACGTTGACGCCGTTGGCGATCACCGACGGGTTGGTCCGGTGGGACGGGCGCAGCGAGCAGGTGCCGTGTGAGGGGTACGCGATCCTGTTCGCCCGGTCGATCGCGGTGGCGTTGCCGACGGATCTGGATCCGGAGTTGTCCCTGGCGGTGTTGGACGTGTGTGGGGCGCCGGCGTTGACGATGCGGGTGGTGGCCGAGCAGGTGCAGCGGCGGAGTCGGGAGGGGGACGGGCGTCCGGTGACGGTGGCGGTGCTCGGTGGGGCCGGTAAGAGCGGGTCGTTGTCGTTGGTGGCGGCGCGGCGGGCGGGTGCCGGTCGTACGGTCGGGGTGGTGCCGGTGTCGGCGGAGCGGGAGGCGTTGGAGCGGGCGGGGTTGGCTGATGCGGTGGTGGTGGCGGACGCGCGGGATCCGGTGGGGGTGTCGACGGCGGTGACGACGGCGTTGGGGGTGCCGGCGGACGTGACTGTGGTGTGTGTGGACGTGTCGGGGTGTGAGCACGGGGCGGTGTTGGGCACGGCCGACGGTGGGACGGTGGTGTTCTTCTCGATGGCGACGAGTTTCGCGTCGGCGGCATTGGGGGCGGAGGGTCTGGCGGCGGACGTGACGATGTTGGTGGGTAACGGGTACGTGCCGGGGCATGCGGAGTCGGCGTTGGAGTTGGTCCGTTCGGAGCCGGGTGTGCGGGACCTCTTCGCGGCTCGTTTGGCGGCACACTGACGTGATGACGAACCCCTCGAACCTTTCGAAGTCGGGCCCGGGTCCTGCGACGTTGTACCGGGGTGCGGTGTTGCACTGTCCGGCGGTGCCGGGTGCGACGGCGTTGTTGGTGCGGGACGGGCGGATCGCCTGGTTGGGGGTGGACGCGGACGCGCCTGCGGCTGATCGGGTGGTGGATGTGGAGGGTGGGCTGGTGACGCCTGCTTTCGTGGATGCGCACGTGCACACGTCGGACACCGGTCTGGCGTTGTCGGGGTTGGATCTGTCGGGGGTGCGGTCGGCGGGGGAGTTGTTGGCGGCGGTGGCGGTGTTCGCCGGGGGGTTGCCGTCGGATGCGGTGGTGTTGGGGCACGGGTGGGACGAGTCGCGGTGGGGGGATCCGGTGTTGCCGGATGCGGACGAGGTGGGGCGGGCGGCGGGTGGCCGTCGGGTGTATCTGTCGCAGGCGTCGATTCATTCGGCGTTGGTGTCGCGGTCGTTGTTGGCGGCGTGTCCGGAGGTGGTGTCGGCGGCGGGGTTCGACGGGTCGGGGTGGGTGCGGCGGGATGCGCATCATGTGGTGCGGGTGGCGGCGCGGGGGTCGGTGTCGCGGGTGCAGCGGGTGGCGGCGCAGCGGGTGGCGTTGCGGCGGGCGGCGTCGTTGGGGATCGCGGCGGTGCACGAGTGTGGTGGTCCGGTGATTTCCGATGAGGAGGATTTCACCGGTGTGTTGGGGTTGTCGGGTGTGGGGTTGCCGGAGGTGTACGGCTATTGGGGTGAGTTGGGTGGTGCGGTGCGGGCGCGGGAGTTGGGTGCGGTGGGTGCGGGTGGTGACTTGTTCGCGGATGGGGCGTTGGGGTCGCGGACGGCGCATGTGTCGGTGGCTTATCGGGATGGTGAGTCGGGTGGGTGTGGGCATGGGTATGTGACGGCGGATGAGGTGCGGGATCACCTGGTGGGTTGTGCGGAGTTGGGGTTGCAGGGTGGTTTCCACGCGATCGGGGATGCGGCGATCTCGACGGTGTTGGAGGGGTTCGCGGGTGCGGCGCGGCGGTTGGGTGTGGAGCGGGTGCGGGCGGCGCGGCATCGGGTGGAGCATGCGGAGGTGATGAGTAAGCGGTTGATCGCGGGGTTCGTGGAGTTCGGGATCGTGGCGTCGATGCAGCCGGCGTTCGATCGGTTGTGGGGTGGGGAGGGTGGGATGTATGCGGCGCGGTTGGGGTCGGAGCGGGCGTTGGCGTCGAATCCGATGGGGGCGATGCACGGGGTGGGGGTGGCGTTGGCGTTCGGGTCGGATTCGCCGGTGACGCCGTTGGATCCGTGGGGTTCGGTGCGGGCGGCGGTGTGGCATCACAGTCCGGGGCAGAGGATGAGTGTGCGGGCGGCGTTCGCGGCGCATTCACGGGGTGGGTGGCGGGCGGTGCGGTTGGACGGTGAGGGGGTGATCGCGTTGGGCGCGCCGGCGACGTTCGCGGTGTGGTCGACGCCGGCGGGGGTGGAGCGGGGGTTGCCGGTGTTGGTGGCGGCGGATCCGGAGTTGCGGGGGGTGGAGGATCCGACGCCGTTGCCGGTGTGTCGGCGCACGGTGTTGCGTGGTGAGGTGATTTTCGAGGAGGGGGCGTCGTGAGCGGGCGTGGTGATGAGGGGGGCGTGGTGGGGAAGTTGGGTTTGGATCCGGTGGTGGTGGGGCGGGCGCGGGAGTTGGCGGGTCGGGTGGGTCTGCCGGTGGTGGAGTTGGCGCGGAGTCATACGACGGTGTCGGTGGAGCGGGCGGTGTTGCGGTTGGCGGGGGTGTCGGGGGCGGATCCGGATGGGATTCCGTGGGTGAATCGGTTGGTGGATGCGGTGGTGGCGGATGTGGGGTTGGGGCGTGGGGTGGCGTTGCCGGTGTTCGATGCGATGGTGCGGGAGGGGATCGGGGATGTGACGGGGGTGGCGCAGCGGGCGGCGGGTGGTGGGGTGCGGTTCGAGGTGCCGGTGGGGCGGGCGGCGGTGGTGGCGCGGCGGGCGGCGCGTCGGGCGGTGGGGGTGGGGGTGCGTCGGGTGGATCGGCGTCGGGTGGAGCGGGATCGGTTGGTGCGGCGGCATGGGGATCCGGTGCGGCGGCCGTGGGTGTATCTGATCGTGGCGACGGGTGACATCTATGAGGACATTCCGCAGGCGCAGGCGGCGGCGCGGGCGGGTGCGGATGTGATTGCGGTGATCCGGTCGACGGGGCAGTCGTTGTTGGATTATGTGCCGGAGGGGGCGACGCGGGAGGGTTTTGCGGGTACGTATGCGACGCAGGAGAACTTCCGGTTGATGCGGGCGGCGTTGGACGAGTCGTCGCGGGAGTTGGGTCGGTATGTGCGGTTGACGAATTATGCGTCGGGGTTGTGTATGCCGGAGATGGCTGTTCTGGCGGGTCTTGAGCGGTTGGACATGATGCTCAATGATTCGATGTACGGGATTCTGTTCCGGGACATCAATCCGATTCGGACTTTTGTGGATCAGCGTTTTTCGCGGCAGGTGCATGCGCGGGCGGGGATCATCATCAACACGGGTGAGGATAATTATCTGACCACTGCTGATGCGGTGGGTGAGGCGCACACGGTGACGGTGTCGCAGTTGTTGAACGAGTATTTCGCGCATGAGGCGGGTTTGCAGGACTGGCAGTTGGGGTTGGGGCACGCGTTCGAGATCGATCCGGATGTTCCGGATTCGTTGCGGTTGGAGTTGGCGCATGCGTTGTTGGCTCGGGAGTTGTTTCCGGGGGCGCCGTTGAAGTGGATGCCGCCGACGAAGCACATGACGGGGGATGTGTTTCGGGGGAATCTGCTGGATGGGTTCTTCAATCTGGTGGGGGCGATGACGGGGCAGGGGATTCTGCTGGTGGGGATGATGACGGAGGCGGTGGTGACGCCGTGGTTGTCGGATCGGGACATCGCTTTGCAGAACGTGCGGTACGTGTTGGGGGCGGCGGGTGGTTTGCATGAGGATTTCGTGCCGGCGCCGGGTGGGTTCGTTCAGCGGCGGGCGCATCGGGTGTTGTCGGAGGCGGTGGAGTTGTTGGAGCGGATCGGTGAGCGGTCGTTGTTGACGGCGATCGGTGAGGGGACGTTCGGGATCATGCGGCGGCCGGCGGATCGGGGGAAGGGTCTGGACGGGGTGGCGCGGCAGGAGGAGGGTTATTTCAATCCGGCGACGGAGATCCTGGAAGGGGGGCGGGTGTGATGGGTGTGGGGGCGGGTTCGGTGGTGCGGCCGTACGGGGACACGACCGGTGACGGGATGGTGCAGGTGTCGTTCACGTTGCCGGTGCCGCATGACAAGCGGGCCGAGGGTGCGGCGGTGCAGTTGGCGAATCGGATGGGTGTGGATCCGGCGATGTTGGTGCATGCCCGGCAGATGGGGGACGGGTTCACTTTTTTCGTGGTGTATGGGCGGGTGAATCATCTGGTGGATCTGTCGGCGGTGCGGGTGGTGGAGCGGGATTTCCCGACGTTGTCGGCGTCGGAGGTCAATGCTGTGGTGCGGCGGGGGTTGCGGCGGAAGTTGTCGGTGGTGGGGGCGTGTATCGGTACGGATGCGCACACGGTGGGGATCGACGCGATCCTCAATGTGAAGGGGGTGGCGGGTGAGAAGGGGTTGGAGTATTACCGGGAGTTGGCGGTGACGAATCTGGGGGCGCAGGTGAGTGTGCCGGAGTTGGTGGAGGCGGCGCGTCGGGAGCGGGCGGATGCGGTGTTGGTGTCGCAGGTGGTGACGCAGCGGGATGCGCATCTGCACAACACGCGGGAGATGGCGGCGGCGTTCCGGGAGGCGATGCCGGTGGGGCGGCGGCCGTTGTTGGTGGTGGGTGGGCCTCGGTTCGACGAGTCGATGGCGGGGGAGTTGGGGGTGGATCGGATCTTCGGTCGGGGGACGACGCCGGGTGAGGTGGCGTCGTATCTGGTGCATGCGTTGGTGACGGGTCGGGGGGTGGCGCGGTGACGGATCCGCGGGTGGGGGTGTCGGTGACGCATCGGCGGTATGTGCCGTATTCGGCTGCGCACTATGCGGGGAGTCTGGTGGACGGGGCGTACGCGTTGGGGTTGTTCGGGGATGTGGCGACGGAGGTGTGTATCCGGTTGGACGGTGACGAGGGGTTGTTCGCGTCGTACGCGCAGGTGCAGTTCCGGGCGCCGATCCGGGCGGGGGACGTGGTGGAGGTGGTGGGGACGGTGACGCGGGTGGGGTCGCGGAGTCGGACTGTGGATTTCGAGGCGCGGGTGGTGTGTCGGGGGCGGCCGGATCGGGGTGGGTCGGCGGCTGAGGTGTTGGAGGTGCCGGTGGTGGCGGTGACGGCGACGGGCACGGTGGTCGTGCCGGTGGTGTCGTGAGTCTGGTGGTCTGCGCCGACGTGGGGTCGACGTTCACGAAGGTGGCGGTGGTCGACGTCGACGGGGGTGTGGTGGTGGGGGTGGGGTCGGCGCGGACGTCGGTCGGTACGGATGTGATGGCCGGTCTGGAGGCGGCGGTGGGGGTGGCGGGGGAGGGTCTGCCGGTGGCGGGGGTGCCGTGGCGGGTGTGTTCGTCGGCGGGGGGTGGGTTGCGGTTGGCGGTGGTGGGTTACGAGATGTTGGTGACGGCGCAGGCGGGGCGGCGGGTGGGGTTGTCGGCGGGTGCGGATGTGGTGCATGTGGCGGCGGGGCGGTTGGGTGGGGCGGGGGTGGCGGCGTTGCGGGCGGCTCGTCCGGATGTGGTGTTGCTGGTGGGGGGGACCGATGGTGGGGATGCGGAGGTGTTGACGCACAACGCGGTGCGGTTGGCGCGGGCGCGGTGGCGGGTGCCGACGGTGGTGGCGGGCAATGTGGAGGTGCGTGACGAGGTGCGGGGGGTGTTGGCGGGGGCGGGGGTGCCGGTGTCGGTGGCCGACAACGTGTTGCCGCGGATCGGGGAGTTGGTGCCGGCGTCGGCGCGGGGGGTGATCCGGGAGGTGTTCCTGCGGCATGTGATCGGGGGGAAGGGGTTGTCGCGGGGGTCGCGGTTCGTGCGGTTGGTGCGGGCGGCGACGCCGGATGCGGTGTTGTCGGGGGTGGAGGTGTTGGCGGGGGTGGTGGGTGGGGATCTGTTGGTGGTGGATGTGGGTGGGGCGACGACTGACGTGTATTCGGTGTTGACTCCTGACGAGCGGGCGGTGGGGCCGGGGCGGCAGGTGGCGGGTGGGTGGTGGCGGGCGCGGACGGTGGAGGGGGATCTGGGGGTGCGGTGGAGTGCTCCGGGGGTGGTGCGGGCGGCGGCGCGGGAGCGGTTGTTGGGTGTGGGTGAGGAGGAGGTGTTGGGGGTGGCGGCGCGGGAGCGGGCGGCGGATCCGGGGTGGTTGGCGGTGGACGGGGTGCAGGTGGGGGTGGATCGGCGGATCGCGGAGTTGGCGGTGACGGTGGCGGTGCGTCGGCATGCCCGGGGGGTGGGTTCGGGGGAGTGGGCGGGGCGGGATCTGCGGGATGTGGGGTTGGTGGTGGGGTCGGGTGGGGTGTTGCGGTGTGTGTCGGGGGGTGTGGGGGTGGTGGGGTCGGTTCTGGGTGATCATGCGGGGGGTTGGGCGGTGCCGAGGGCGGCGCGGGCGGTGGTGGATGGTGACTGTGTGTTGGCTGCTGCGGGGTTGTTGGCGCAGGAGTTTCCGGGGGCGGCGCGGGCGTTGGTGGCGGGGCGGTTCGTCACGGTGTGAGCATGGTCGGCGACGCGCGGGGGCGACACGCCGTACCGGGTGTGCGACTGGCCGGGGGCGGGTTGACAGGGTTAGGGGTCCAGCACGTACCGTCTTTGAGTCCTACTACGGGAAGCGGCTGTTGTTCGCTTCGTCCCTTCGTCCGCTGGCCGAGTGACACGGTGCGATGTGTTGCGGCGGCCAGGTCCAGCGGGCGGGGGTCGGCGGGGCGGCGCGGACCGGCCGCGTTTACCGGTGTTCGGGCAGGGTGTGGTGCACGGCCAGTAGACAACGGCCAGGCGGGGGCAGCCAGTTTGCCGTCGGGTCGGTCCGAAGGTCGGCGTGCCGCATTCTCGCCGCACCGGCCGGGAAGGGCCTGGGAGCATCGGGGCGCGGCGTATGCCGCGCCCCGATTTGTCGTGGTGGCCACCGGGTGGTGGCGGGCCGGTCGGTGGGGGCGGCGGGTAGCCTTCGGCGGGTGATCGTGGTGAGGTGCCGGTGACGACCCTGGATCGGGAGCGGACGAGGGCGGGGTGGCCTGGTCGGGGCGTTCCCGTGGGGGCTGCGTTGCCGCTGCGGGTGGCGGTGCCGTTGGCGGTGGCGGCGGGTGTGGCGCTGTTGCTGGCGTTTCCTCCGTACGGGTGGTGGCCGTTGGCGCCGGTGGGGGTGGCGTTGTTCGCGGCGGTGGCGCATCGGCGGCGGCTGCGGGCGGGCGCGGCGGTGGGGTTCGTGGCCGGGTTGGCGTTGTTCGCGCCGTTGCTGTCGTGGACGAACCTGCACACCGGTTACCTGCCGTGGGTGTTGTTGTCGGTGGTGCAGGCCGCGTATCTGGCGGTGTTGGGGATGGCGGTGGCGTGGGTGTCGCCGGTGGTGGACCGGGTGCGGTGGAGTTGGCCGTTGGTGACCGGGGTGTTGTGGGTGGGGCAGGAGGCGGTGCGTGGGCGGTTCCCGTTCGGGGGGTTCCCGTGGGGGAGGTTGGCGTTCAGCCAGGACGATTCGCCGATGCTGCGGTTGGCGGCGGTGGGTGGGGCGCCGTTGGTGACGTTCGCGGTGGCGGTCGTGGGTGGGTTGGTGGTTTCGGCGGGGTGGCGGGTGGCCGGTGGTGGGGTGCGGTGGCGGCCGGTGGTGGGGTGGGTCGCGGCGACGGTGGCGGTGGTGGGGGTGGGGTTGTCGGTGCCGGTGGGGGTCCGGGGTGCCGGTGAGCGGGTGACGGTGGCGGTGGTGCAGGGCAACGTGCCGCGGTTGGGGTTGGATTTCAACGCGCAGCGGCAGGCGGTGTTGGACAACCATGTGCGGGCCACCGTCGACCTGGCCGGGCAGGTGCGGGCGGGGCTGGCGGCGCAGCCGGACGTGGTGGTGTGGCCGGAGAACTCCAGTGACATCGACCCGTTGCGTGACGCGGGGGCGGGGGCGGAGATCTCCCGGGCGGCCGACGCGATCGGCGCGCCGATCCTGGTGGGTGCGGTGTTGTTGGGTGAGCAGGCCGGGCAGGTGCACAACGCGGGGATCCTGTGGCGGCCGGGCACCGGCGCCGACATGTCGCAGCTGTACACGAAACGGCATCCGGTGCCGTTCGCCGAGTACGTGCCGATGCGGAAGCTGGCGCGGATGGTCAGTGCGCAGGTCGACCGGGTGCGGTCGGATTTCGTGGCGGGTACCCGGCCGGGGGTGGTGGCGTCGGGGCCGGTGGTCCTCGGTGACGTGATCTGTTTCGAGGTGGCCTACGACGGGCTGGTCCGGGACACGGTGACCGGTGGGGCGCAGGTGTTGGCGGTGCAGACGAACAATGCGACGTTCAACGTGGCCGAGGCCCGTCAGCAGTTGGCGATGGTGCGGTTGCGGGCGGTGGAGCACGGCCGGGAGGGGTTGATGGCCTCCACGGTGGGGGTGTCCGGGTTCGTGACCCCCGACGGGCGGGTACACCAGGCCACCGAGTTCGACACCGCCGCGGTGGTGACGCGGCAGATGCAGGTGGGTGACGGGCGGACCGTCGCCACCCGGGTCGGGGTGTGGCCGGAGGTGGTGCTGGTCGTGGTGGCCGGTGCGGTCCTGGTGGTCGCGGCGGTGGCGCGGCGGCGCGGTCGACTCGACTAGGTCGTGTGGTGCCCGGGCCGGCCGGTGGCCGGCGTCGACGGGAGGAGAGCACGGTGGCCGAGGCGGTGCGACGGGGTGCGGGTGGCCGGCCGGGTCGGGTGCTGGTGGTGATCCCCACCTACGACGAGGCCGACAACGTGGCGGCGATCGTGGCCCGGGTGTTGCGGGCCGACCCGGCGGTGCACGTGTTGGTGGCCGACGACAACAGTCCGGACGGTACGGGGGTGGTGGCGGACGGGTTGGCCGCCGCCGACGGGCGGGTGCACGTGCTGCACCGGCCCGGTAAGGAGGGGTTGGGGGCGGCGTACCTGGCGGGGTTCGCGTGGGCGCGGCGGCGCGGGTACGACGCGGTGGTGGAGATGGACGCCGACGGGTCGCACGCCCCGGAGGATCTTCCGCGGTTGTTGGCGGCGGCCCGGGACGCGGATGTGGTGATCGGGTCGCGGTGGACGGCCGGTGCGCGGGTGGTGAACTGGCCGGTGCGCCGGTTGTTGCTGTCGCGGTGCGGGAACCTGTACGCGCGGTGGGCGTTGGGGATGCCGGTGTCGGACGCGACGGGCGGGTATCGGGTGTATCGGGGGGCGGCGTTGGCGGCGTTGGATCTGGGGTCGGTGTGTTCGCAAGGGTATTCGTTCCAGGTGGAGTTGTCGCGGTTGGCGCATCGGGCGGGGCTGCGGATCGTGGAGGTGCCGATCACGTTCGCCGAGCGGGAGCGGGGGGCGAGCAAGATGAGTCCCCGGATCGTGGTGGAGGCGTTGTGGCGGATCACCGGGTGGGCGGTGCAGGACCGTCGGACGGCGTGGCGGCGGGGGTTGCACGGGACGCCGGACGGTCAGGTGCGGTGGCCGTGATCGCGGGCGTGTCATGCTGGAGGGGCCGGGGACGCGCCGAGGAGCGGATGGGGTGACATGCGCCGGGGACTGAGGTTGGTGCCGCTGGGGCTGCTGCTGGTCGTGGTGGCCGAGGTGGCGGTGTTCGTCGCGGTGGGCCGGTGGCTGGGTTTCGGGTGGGCGGTGTTGTCGGTGTTCGCCGCGTCGCTTGCCGGGCTGGTGTCGCTGCGGCGGGAGGGCATGCGGGCGTGGCGGGGTTTCCGGGTGGCTGCGGAGTCGGGGCAGCCGCCGGGGCGGCAGGTGACCGACGGGCTGTTGGGTTTGTTGGGTGCCCTGTTGTTGGCGGTGCCGGGTCTGTTCACGTCGGTGGTGGGGGTGGTGTTGTTGGTGCCGCCGGTGCGGTCGGCGGCCCGGGCGGGGGTGCAGCGGGCGGCGGAGCGGCGGGTGTCGTCGATGGTGGCCGGTGACCTGTTCGGTCCGCGGAAGGTGCGGGTGTACCGGGGTGATCCGCAGCGGGAGTCGGCTGCGGGGCCGGCGTCGTCGGGGCAGGAGTCTGCGGCGGAGGCGACGGTGGTGGCGGAGCCGGTGGTCGACGCGGGTGCGGCGATCGAGGGTGAGATCGTGGAGCCGCGTCGCCGGTGAGCGGGTGGACCAGCTGACGACGACGCGCCCCCCGGAAGGACGTCCTTCCGGGGGGCGCGTCGGTGGTGTGTGCGGTCAGGCGCGGCCGCGGCGGGTGCGGACCTCCTGGAGCCGTTCGGCGAGGATGTCTTCCAGCTCCGTGATGGAGCGGCGTTCCAGCAGCATGTCCCAGTGGGTGCGGGGGGGCTTGGCCTTCTTCTGTTCCGGCTCGTTGCCGTCGACCAGTCGGGCGACGCTGCCGTCGAACTTGCATTCCCAGGTGACCGGGACTTCGGCGTCGACGGCGAACGGCACCTCGAACTGGTGGCCCTTGGCGCACAGGTATTCCCGGGTCTGCCGTGGCGCGAGCTCGGTGTTGCGGTCGGACTCGTAGCTCACCGCGCCCAGACGGCTTCCGCGCAGCATGCGCTCGCCCATGATCGACTTCCCCTCGTTCGTGGTGCTGGTCTTATCGTGTAACGGTCCGTGGTCGCCGGGTTGTTCCCGCCCCCGGTGGTGGGTGGCCGCGACGGACCGCGCCCCCGCAAGGGTAACCGGCCGCGCGAGTCGCCCGGCGGGCTCGTCCCCGGCCGGGCTCGTGCGACACCGCCGACGCGCCGGTGTCGTCGCTGACGGGGGTCGGCCGGGTGTTCCTCGGTGTCGACGCATCGTAGCCGCTGGACCGTGCCGTACGGGGCGGATCTCCCGACGACGCGCCGCAGGTCACGGGGTGGGGTCAGCGGGGTGGGGGTGCGCCGAGACGGGCCAACGCCGAGGCGAGGTTGCTGACCTGGTCGGCCAGCTGCGCGGACCGCCGTTCGGCGGCGTCCCGGTCGGCGTGGGCGGCGCGTAACCGCTGCTCCAGGTCGGCGTGCCGGGCGTGGGCGGCGGCCACCGCCTCTCGGGCGGCCTCCACCTGGGCGGTGAGGTCGTCGGCGCGGGCGGTGGCGGTCGCGGCGTCGGTGCGGGCGGCGGACGCGGCGTCGACGGCCTGCCGGGCCTCGGCCTGCGCGCGGTCCCGCCCGGCGGTGGCGTCGGCGGCGTCGGCGCGGGCGGCGTCGGCCGCCGCGCGGGCCTGGTCTGCCTCGGCGTGGTGCTGCGCGGCGGCGGCCACGGCCTCCCGGGCGGCGGTGCGGGCCTGCTCGGCGTCGGCGTGCAGGGTCTCGGCGCGGCGGGTCGCCTCCCGGGCCGACTCGACGGCCTGCCGGGCCTGCGCGCGGGCGGTGTCCCGGTCGGCGGTCGCCTCGGCCAGGAGCCGCCGGTCGGTGTCCCGTTCCGTGCGCAGGGTCTCGGCGGCGCGGCGGGCGGCGTCGCGGTCGTGTTCGGCCTGGACGCGCAGCGCCTGCGCGGCGCTGGCGTCGCGGTCGGCCCGGGCGCGGGCCTGTTCGGCCTGGTCGGCGCGGGCCGTGGCGGTGTCGGCCCGGTCGGTGGCCTGGGTGGCCTGGGCGCGGGCGGCGTCGCGGTCGGCGGCGGCGGTCCGGGCCTGCCGCTGGGCCTGCGCCGCCGCCGCCCGGTCGTCCTCGGCGGCGCGGCGGGCCTCGTCGCGGTCGGTGTGGGCCTGCGCGGCGGCGGCGGCGGCCTCGGCGCGTACCTGGGCGAGTCGACGTTCCACCCCGACGGGGGACAGTTCGGCGTGCAGGGTCTCGGTGAGGGTCGCCACGATCTGGTCGAGGCGGTCCACCGCCTCCCAGGTGCGGGCCACCTGGCCGGGCAGGCCGGGGGCGTTGCGGTGCCGCATCCGGTTGTTGCGGGAGTCCCGTTGGCAGGCGCCGTCGTTGTCGCGGCAGTAGCGGAACGGCCGGCCCGCTCCGGCGCGCTGCGGCACGTCACGTCCACAGTGGGCGCAGGGGCGGGTCTCGACGGCGGTGTCTGGGGCGTCCATCGGGGCGAATTCTAGCCCCGCCCCGGCACCCTGCGGGTCGGCGGCGGGGGTGGTCAGGGCGGGGGTGGGGCGGCGGTGCTGTCCCGGACGGTCAGGCGCGGGGACAGCAACGTCGCATCCGGTACGGGGTCCTCGCGGAGTTTGCGCATCAGCAGGGCGACCGCCTGCCGGGCCACCTCCTCGGCGGGCACCGGCACCGAGGTGACCATGGGGCTGGTCTGCTCGGCGAACGGGTCGGGGCAGATCGCCACCACCGACACGTCCTGGGGCACCCGACGTCCGAGGGTGGGCAGGGTGGCCAGGACCGGGCCGACCGCCGCCTCGTTCTGCACCACCAGCGCGGTCACGTCGGGGTGCCGGTCGAGCAGGTCGAGCAGGCCCTGGCGGACCGCCGTGGTGCCCTCCGGGAGTGGGCGGGTCACCGTGGTGACCCCGTGTCGGTGGGCGGCCTCGGTGAATCCGGCCCGGGTGCGGTGGGCGAACCCGGTGCCCCGGTCGTAGACCGCCGGTGGTGCGCCGAGCAGGGCGATCCTGCGGTGTCCGAGCTGCGCCAGGTGCTCCACGCAGACCTGCCCGGCGCGGTGGAAGTCCAGGTCCACGCAGGTCAGTCCGGTGGCGTCGGCGGGGAAACCGATCAGGACGCTGGGGCGGGTGAGGTCGCGCAGCAGCGGCACCCGGGAGTCGTCGAGTTCCACGTCCATCAGGAGGATGCCGTCGACCATGGCGCTGGCGGCGATGCGGCGCAGCCCGGCCGGCCCTTCGTCGGAGGTGACCAGCAGCACGTCGTGGTCGAAGCTGCGGGCGCTGGTCACCACGGCCATCGCGAACTGCATCACCACCGGCACCTGCATGCCGACGCGCAGCGGCAGGACCAGGGCGATGACGTTGGCGCGGCGGCTGGCCAGGGCGCGGGCTCCGGCGTTGGGGTGGTAGCCGAGGGCCCGGACACTGGCCAGGACCCGGTTGCGGGTGACCTCCGAGATGGCGCGTTTGCCGCTGAGGACGTAGGAGACGGTGCTGCCGGCGACCCCGGCGTGGCGGGCCACGTCGGCGATGGTGATTTGGTCGGGTGACTTCACCGGCGCCCTCCGGCGCCGGAGGGCTGCCGTCCCGCGGTGTCGGCGGGCACCGACGTCGTGTCGTCGGTGTCGCCGTCGTGGACCCGGACGGTGCCGACGAGGCGTACGTCGTGTGCCGACCGGCCGACGAGGACGTTGTGGGTGGCCGCCTCCACCACCATCGTCTGTCGTGTCTGGTCGTAGTGGGCAAGGTCGGCGGCGCGCAGCCGGAGCCGGACCACCCGGGTCTGTCCGGGGGCCAGGCGGACGCGGGCGTAGTCGCGTAGCTGCCGTAGCGGCTGCTTGACCCGGGACCGGCGCTGCCGGGTGTAGAGCTGCACGACGTCCTCGCCCGTTCGGACGCCACTGTTGGTGACCTCGACGCTCACCACCACCTCCTCACCCGCAGCCATCGTCGCCGCGCTGAGTCGAAGATCAGCGTAGTCGAAGGTGGTGTAGCTGAGCCCGTGGCCGAACGGGTACAGCGGATCACCTCGGTGGTAGAGGTAGGTGGCGTCCGAACCGATGATGTCGTAGTCCAGGAGGTCGGGTAGGTCCGCCGTGTCGGCGTACCAGGTCTGGGTCAGCCGGCCGCCCGGGTCGGTGTCGCCGAGCAGCACCGCGGCGAGGCCCGCGCCGTGTTCCTGGCCGCCGTGGGCCGACCACACCGCCGCCGGTACGTGTCGCCGCGCCCAGCCCAGCGCGTACGGGTAGCTGCTGGTGACCACCAGCACGGTGTGCGGGTTCGCCGCCCGGACCGTCCGCAGGAGGGTCTCCTGGGCGGCGGGCAGGTCCAGGTCGTCGCGGTCCTCGGTCTCCCGGCCGTTGACCATGGGGTGGTTGCCCAGCACCACGATCGCGACGTCGGCGGCGGCGGCGAGGGCGGCGGCTTCGGCGGCCCCGTCGACGAGGAGGTCGACGGTGAAGGGGGTCGCGGTGTCCGGGCCGGTGGCGTCGACCCGCAGCCCTCCGGTGGTGTCGACGGCGACGTACCGGCCGGTGGCCAGGTGGTGCAGGACGACGGTGCCGTCGATGCGGTGGTGGAACCGGAACGTCTCGCGGACCACCCATCCGCCGGGGCCGGGCCGGTCGTTGACCAGGGCGCCGTCGTCGTCGGCGCCGACGTGCCGGCCGTTGCCGACGGCCCGCAGGGCCACCGCCCCGCCACCCCAGTCGACGACGTCGAATCCGGTGTCGTCGGGGCCGTCGGCGAGGGTGAGGGGGCCGCCGTCGGGGTCGGTGGGGCAGGTCACGTACCTGTCGTCGACGCGCAGGGCGACCCGGTCGGTGCCGGGGTGGGTGGTCACCGACGGCAGTCGCCGGGACAGGCCCTCGACGAGGGTCACCGCGTAGGGCGGGGTGCCGCTGTACCAGTCCTGGTGGACGGCGTCGGCCAGGGGGCCGAGGACCGCGACCCGGGGTGCGGCGTCGACGTCGAGGGGGAGCAGCCCGTCGTTGTGCAGCAGCACCACCGACGCCCGGGCGGCCTCCCGGGCGAGGTCGCGGTGGGCGGGGCAGTCGACCACGTCGGGGGGCACGTCGGCGAACGGGTCGTCGCCGGGTGGGTCGAGGTCGCCGACGCGGGCGCGCAGGACGAGCAGGCGGCGTACCGCCCGGTCGACGTCGGCCTCGGTGATCAGGCCGCGGCGCAGCGCCTCGGTCAGCCGTCGGGTGGTGGGGGTCGTGTCGGTGCCGTCCTCGGTGAAGCTGTCGACGCCGGCGCGCAGCGCGGCGGCGAACCCGGTGACGTGGTCGGGCAGGTACTGCTGGGATCCGGCGATGTTGGTGACCGCCCCGGCGTCGCCGACCACCACGACGTCGTCGTCGGTGCGGCGCAGTTCGTCGGCGATCAGGGGGCTCAGGTGCGCCGGTACGCCGTTGACCAGGTTGTAGGAGGCCATCACCGCGACCGCCGCCCCGGCGGCCAGGGGGGCGCGGAAGGCGGGGAGTTCGTATTCGTGCAGGACCCGGGGTGGCAGGTCGCTGCTGGTGCGGTCCCGGTCGGTCTCGTTGTTGTAGCCGAGGAAGTGTTTCAGGGTCGGGGCGGTGCGCAGCCGCCACGGGTGGTCGCCGCGCAGTCCCCGGGCGTAGGCGGTGGCGAGCAGGCCGGTCAGCCACGGGTCCTCCGACCAGCCCTCCTCGTTGCGGCCCCAGCGGGGGTCGCGCAGCGGGTTGACCACCGGGGCCCACACGTTGAGTCCGACGCCGTCGGGGTCGGCCTGGTGTTTGGCGCGGACCTCGTCGCCGACGGCGGCGCCCACCGACCGGATCAGCTCCGGGTTCCACGTGCTGGCCAGGCCGACGGCCTGGGGGAAGACGGTGGCCTCGCCGAGCCAGGCCACCCCGTGCAGGGCCTCGGTGCCGGTCCGGAAGGCGGTCAGGCCGAGGCGGGGCACCGGTGCCTGGCACTGGTGCAGCAGTCCGATCTTCTCGGGCAGGGTCAGCCGGTCCATCAGGTCGTCGACGCGGGGGTCGGTGGTCGGGCCGGTCGCCGGGTCGGTGCGGTCGGTCATGGTGGCGTACCTTCCGTGCTCGCCGTCCGGCGACCAGGTCGAAGCGCTTCGACGACCGTCGCGGCGTGCGGCATCGCGGTGGTGGGGGTGGGCGTCGACTCGACGCGGTGAAGCGCTTCGACGGCCCGGGAGAACGAGCCGCCCCCGTTGCCCGGACGTGGGGCGGCCGTTTGACAGTGGCACCACCTGTCGATGCGGTCAAGGGTCGCGGGTGCAGGATCTGGCGGGGACCCGCGTCGTCACCGCGCGGGAAGTCGACCACTTTCGATGGTGGCGAGGGCGGCGACGGCTCCACCCAGGGCGGTCGCGGTGGCCCCGAGGGTGGAGGCGTCCAGCCGGGCGCCGCCGGCCTGCGGGGCGAGCACCCGGGCGGCCAGTTCGGTGCGGGCGGCGGGCAGCAGCCACGGCGCCAACGGCACGAAGTGCCCGCCCACCGTCACGGCCTCCGGGTTGAGCAGGTTGACCAGCACGGAGGCCGTGTGGCCGAGGTGCCTGCCGATGCCGGCCAGTTCGGCCAGGGTCTGCGGGTCACCGCCGCGGGCCAGGGCGCGGATCCGGTCCAGTTCCGGCAGGTAGTCGGTGACCGGCCCGTCGTCTGCGGTGTCGGGAAGCAGGCGGCGGACCACCGCCGCGAGTCCGAGCAGCGCCTCCACGCATCCGCCGCGCCCGCAGGTGCACCTCGGGCCGCTCGGGTCGAGGCTGAGGTGCCCGATCTCCCCGGCGAGGCCCCGGCCGCCGCGCAGCACCCGCCCGGCGGAGATCACCCCGACGCCGACGCCGACGCCGCCGGTGAGGTGGACCAGGTCGGGGACGCCGGCGTGACCGCCGTGGCGGTACTCGGCCAGGGCGGCGAGGTTGGCGTCGTTGTCCACGGTGACGGTGTGCGGCGGGTCCTGCAGGGCGGCGCGCAGGTCGGCGGCGAGGGGCACGTCGTGCCAGCCCAGGGCGGCGGCGAGGGGCACCGCGCCGGTGGCGTCGACCAGACCGGGGACACCCACCGTCAACCCCAGCACGGTGCGTCCGCCGCCGGTGATCCGGGTGGCCGCCCGGCGGGCCAGGTCGGCCACCGACCGGACGGTGTCGGTGGGGGAGGAGACGGCGACCGGCAGGGCGCGCCGCCAGGTCAGCAGCCGGTTCCCGGCCAGGTCGGCGGCGACCAGGACCAGTTCGTCGGCGGCCAGGGCCAGGCCCAGTGCGGCGTACGGTTCGCCGTCGAGGACCAGCATCGTGGCGGGCCGGCCGATGCGGTTCTCGGTGAGTCCGGTCTCGCGGACCAGTCGACGGTCGATCAGCTCGCCGACCAGGCTGGAGACGGTGGCCTTGTTGAGGCCGGTCTGCGCGGCGATGTCGGCGCGTGAGCACGGGGCGTGCACCCGGACGTGGCGCAGCACGACGGCCCGGTTGGCCACGCGGACGTCGCCGAGGTCGGTCGGCTGCGGTTCGTTGTGGACGCTGATCACTGTCTGGCCCGCTCCCTGCACCGGTGGTGCGCGATCTCCCGGTCGGGTGCCGCGCGGTCATCATCGCGCATCGAGGCGTGTCGGGCCGGATCGCCGGCGGTGCACGCCCGGCGCGCTCCCTTGTGGGTCGAATCACCGTCGATTAGTTTGTTCGGCTAGAACACCAACTAATCCTAGCGGGACGAACCTGCTCCGCAAACCCGTCTCGACGAGATGAAGGGAGTGCGCCGTGACGCCGTCCCCCTCGGCCGCATCCGCCGACCGCCGTACCGTGCTGCGCCTGTTCGGACTCGGTGCCGCCGCGACCATGGGTGGCGCCACCCTGGCCGGTTGCAGCAAGGAGGTCGGCAGTCAGGGCAGCGCCACCCAGGCCGACGCGATCAAGGCCGTCCTGCCCGCGTACCGGGCCGCCGACCTGCTCCAGCCGGACATCCCCGGCGAGGGGCCGATCCCCAGCGGCTACCTGAAGTACCCGACGAACCTCGTCGACGCCGTCACCGAGCAGCCGGGACGCAGCGGGCAGCAGATCCGGGCCATCAGCCCCTGGTGGGGACCGACCCCACCCGGCAACGACCGCAACGAGTACGTCCAGGCGATCAACGCCAAACTCGGCGTCGAGGTCGTCGTCAGCGTGCAGGACGGCAACACCTACGCCGACAAGGTCAGCGCCATGCTCGGCGCCCGCGACGTGCCCGACCTGCTCTGCATCCCCAACTGGGAGGTCGACAAGATCGCCCGGTTCTCCGACGCCACCAAGGCCCTGTTCACCGACCTCACCGACTACCTCCAGGGCGACAAGTCGGCGGCCTACCCGTACCTGGCGGCGCTGCCCACCGGATCCTGGGAGTACTGCGTGTGGGGTGGACGCCTCTACGCCGCCCCGTTCCCCACCGACGGCGCGTTCGCCTGGATGCTGTACCACCGCCGGGACCTCGTCGCCAAGAGCGGCCTCGCCACCCCCACCACCATCGACGAGCTGTACGAGTTCGGGAAGAAGGCCACCAACGCCGACCGGGGCGTGTGGGCCTTCGGCTCCGTCTTCGACATGGTGCAGCAGTTCTACGGCTGCCACCAGATCTGGCGCAAGAAGCCCGACGGCGGACTGGAGCACAAGTACGAGACCGCCGAGTTCACCGCAGCCCTGGAGTTCACCGCCCGACTGTTCGCCGAGGGCCTCGTGCACCCCGACACCGTGGCCAGCAAGGGCGCCGACGAGAAGCAGCTGTTCAACGGCGGCAAGATCCTCATGTTCCAGGACGGCCCCGGCGCCTGGGCGGGCACGCAGGGCGAACAGAGCAAGGTCACCCCCGGCTTCGACATGCAGCCCCTGCCGGTCTTCGGCGTCGGCGGCAAGGACCCGCTGCTGTGGGGCAGCGACAAGCCGGTCTTCTACACCTTCGTCAAGAAGGACCTCGCCAAGGAGCGGGTGGAGGAACTGCTGCGGGTCATGAACTGGTGCGCCGCCCCCTTCGGCAGCCGCGAGTACGAACTGCGCGAGTACGGCCAGGAGGGCAAGCACTTCACCCGGGCCCCCGACGGCAGCCCCATCCCCACCGACCAGTTCCGCAAGGAGTTCGCCGGACAGTTCAACAGCCTCGGCGGCCGGGCACCCATCAAGGTCCGCAGCGGCGACGCACCCAACTACGTCCAGGAGTACATCGACTACCACAAGAAGTTCCTCGACCGTCGGGAGACCGACCTGTTCGCCGGGATCAAACTGGAACTGCCCGCCAACTGGTCCAAGCAGCTCCAGCCTACCGACGACAAGATCCGCGACATCCTGCGCGGCCGACGCCCGCTGTCCGACATGGAACAGGTGCGACGGGAGTTCCTCTCCGGCGGTGGCGAAGAGGGGCGGGCCTTCCACGAGAAGGCCCTGTCCGACAACGGCCGATGAGTCCCACCCAGGCGCCCGCACCGTCCCCGACCGACCGACGTCGGTCGGTCGGGGACGGCCCGCCCACCCCCACCCGCCGCCGCCGTCCCCTCGGCGCCCGGCTCCGCCGCGACTGGCCCCTGCTGGCGATGGCCGCACCGGCCGCGCTGCTGCTCCTGGTCTTCCACTACCTGCCCACCCTGGGCAACGTCATCGCCTTCCAGGACTACAACCCGTTCGTCGGCGACGACGCCCTGGAGGCGTTCCTCTACAGCGAGTGGGTCGGGTTCGGCAACTTCGAGATCCTCTTCCGCGACCCGCTGTTCTGGGACGCCGTACGCAACACCCTCACCATCACCGCCTTCCAACTGGTCTTCTTCTTCCCCCTGCCGATCTTCCTGGCCATCCTGCTCAACAGCGTGGTGTCCGGCCGGGTCCGCGGCTTCGTCCAGAGCGTGGTCTACCTACCGCACTTCTTCAGCTGGGTGCTGGTGGTCACCTTCTTCGTGCAGATGTTCGGCGGGGCCGGACTGCTCGCCCAGGAGATGCGCCAGGCCGGACTGCAACCGTGGGACATCATGACCAACCCGGACACCTTCATCGTCCTGGTCACCGCCGAGTCGGTGTGGAAGGACGTCGGCTGGGGGGCCATCGTCTTCCTCGCCGCCCTGTCCGCCATCGACCAGAACCTGTACGAGGCAGCGGCGGCCGACGGCGCCGGCCGGTGGCGACGCCTGTGGCACATCACCCTGCCCGGCCTGCGGCCGGTCATCATCCTGCTGCTCATCCTGCGCCTGGGCGACGCCCTGTCGGTCGGCTTCGAGCAGTTCATCCTCCAACGTGACGCGGTCGGCCGACAGGCCGCCGAGGTGCTCGACACGTTCGTCTACCACAATGCCATCGCCACCCAGCAGTGGGGACAGGGCGCGGCGGCCGGACTCTTCAAGGCCGTCATCGGGCTGATCCTCATCATCGCGGCCAACAAGATGGCCCACCGGCTGGGCGAACAGGGGGTGTACTCCCGGTCATGACCACCCAGATCAGTCCGGCCGGACCGGTAGCCGCCGGCCCCCGCCCGACACCACGACTTCCCCGACGCGCCCCCAACCGCCCCGCCTGGGAGGACCCCCCCACCACCGCCGGGCAGATCGGCAAGGGCGCCGTCCTCACCCTGCTCGTCCTCGCCGTCCTGTTCCCCCTGTGGACGGTCGTGGTCACCAGCCTCGCCTCCCGCCAGACCATCAACGACACCGGCGGGATGGTCGTGGTCCCCCGCGAGTTCGACCCCTCCGCCTACATCTCGATCTTCTCCGGCGGCACGATCGCCCAGGCGGTGTGGATCAGCACCCTGGTCACCGTCGTCGGCACCACCGTCAGCCTGGTCCTCACCGTCCTCGCCGCGTACGGCCTGTCCCGACCCGGATCGGTGGCCCACCGGGGACTGCTGTTCCTGTTCCTCGGCACCTTCCTGATCTTCCCCGGCCTGGTGCCCAGCTACCTGGTGGTCACCGGCCTGGGCCTCAAGGACAGCCTCTGGGCGCTGATCCTGCCCAGCGCGATCAGCGTGTTCAACCTGGTGGTCATCCGGGCGTTCTTCATGAACGTCCCCGGTGAACTCCTCGACAGCGCCCGCATCGACGGCGCCGGAGAGTTCCGCATCCTGTGGCGGATCGTCCTCCCGCTGTCCCGCGCGGTGATCGCCGTCGTCGGCCTCTTCTACGCCGTCGGCTACTGGAACGCCTACTTCAACTCCGTCCTCTACATCGACGACAACAGCAAGTTCCCCATCCAACGGGTACTGCAGAGCTACATCCTCGCCGGACAGTCCCCGAACGTCTCCGGGGCGGCGGTCAGCCTCCCCGGCGTCACCGCGTACCCGCCGACCCTGGCGGTGAAGATGGCGGTGGTCGTGGTGACGGTCCTCCCGGCGGTGATCGCCTACCCGTTCGTGCAACGACACTTCACCAAGGGCGTCATCACCGGCGCGGTGAAGGGCTGACCGACCCGTGGCGCCCGGCCCGCCCCCGCGCGGCCGGGCACCACCACACCCGGCCACCCACCGGCCACGACCACCAGGGACCAGGAATGCCCGACGACACCCGGCTGCGCTACGGCGGCGACTACAACCCGGAACAGTGGCCCCCGCAGGTGTGGCGCGAGGACGTCGACCTGATGCGCCGCGCCCGGGTCACCCTCGTCACCGTCGGGGTGTTCGCCTGGTCCCGCCTCGAACCCCGACCCGGCCGGTACACCTTCGACTGGCTCGACGAGGTCCTCGACCTGCTGCACGCCGCCGACATCCGGGTGGCCCTGGCCACCCCCACCGCCGGCCCGCCACCCTGGTTCTCCCTGGCCCACCCCGACGCCCTCCCGGTCACCGCCGACGGGGTCCGCCTGCACCACGGCAGCCGCGACACGTACTGCGCCGCCGCCCCCGCCTACCGCCGCGCCGCCCGGCGCATCACCACCGCCCTCGCCGACCGGTACGCCCACCACCCCGCCCTGGCCCTGTGGCACGTGCACAACGAGTACGGCACCACCTGCCACTGCCCCCACACCGAGGCGGCGTTCCGCCGGTGGCTCGCCGACCGGCACGGCGACCTCGACACCCTCAACGACGCCTGGGTCACCAGCTTCTGGAGCCAGCACTACACCGACTGGGCGCAGATCGGCACCCCCCGCGCCACCCAGTACCTGCACAACCCCGGCCACCTCCTGGACTTCCGCCGGTTCTGGTCCGACACCCTGCTCACCGCGTACACCGAGCAACGTGACCTGCTCCGTACCGCCAATCCGGACGTCCCCGTCACCACCAACTACGTCCTCGGCGACTGGGTCCCCGTCGACCACGGCCGGTGGTCCCGGGAGGTCGACCTGGTCGCCGTGGACCACTACCCGTCCGCCGTCGACCGGGACGCCGAGACGCAGGCCGCCCTCGCCGCCGACACCGCCCGGGGCTGGTCCCGGCACGGCACCGACGGGCGTACCGGCGACTGGCTGCTGATGGAGACCGCCCCGAACCTGATCTACACCGACGGACGGATGCACACCAAGGAACCCGGCCGGATGCTGCGCCAGAGCGTCGCCCACGTCGCCCGGGGCTCCCGGGGGGCACTGTTCTTCCAGTGGCGGGCACCGCGCGGCGGGGCCGAACGGTTCCACTCCGCGCTGGTCGGACACGCCGGCGCCGACAGCCGGGTGTACCGGGAGGCGGTACGCCTCGGCCACGTCCTCGACAGGCTCGCCGAGGTCCGCGCCCCGGTCGCCGCCACCGTCGCGGTCACCGCCGACCCCGCCAGCGGATGGGCACTACGCCATCCCGGGATGCCCTCCACGCGGCTGGACCACCACGCCGAGGTCGCCGCCGCCCACGGTGCCCTGTGGCGCGCCGGGATCACCTGCGACGTCGTCGTGGCCGGTGACCGCCTCGACGGGTACCGGCTGCTCGTGGTCCCCGCCCTCTACCTGGTCGACGACCGGGTCTCGGCGTGGGTCCGCGACCACGTCCACGGCGGCGGGTACGCGGTGGTCACGTACCTCAGTGGGGTCGCCGACGAGCACGCCCGGGTCCGGCTCGGCGGCTACCCGGGAGCGTTGCGTGACGTCCTCGGCATCCGGGTCGAGGAGTTCCACCCCCTCGCCGTCGACGAACGGGTCCCGCTCACCGGCGGGGGCACCGGCACCGTCTGGTCGGAGACCGTGCACCTGACCGGGGCGACGGCGGTCACCGCGTACACCACCGGGGTGCTCCACGGGCGGCCGGCGGTGACCCGGCACCGTTACGGCGCCGGGACGGCCTGGTACGTCTCCACCCGCCTCGACGACGACACCTACCGGCGGCTGCTGACCGAGGCCGCCCGCACCGCCGGGGTCACCCCGGTCTGCCCGGGCACCCCGGACGGCGTCGAGGCGGTACGCCGCAGCGGCCCCGACGGCAGCTGGCTGTTCCTGCTCAACCACACCGATCGGCCGCAGACCGTGCCGGCGGCCGGGACGGACCTGCTCACCGGGGTCACCGCCACCGGGGCCGTCGACCTGCCCGCCGGTGGTGTCGCGGTGCTCCGCGAACCGGACACCCCACAGTGACCGGTCGGGACGGCCCCGACGGCGGCGGGCGGTGGCCTACCGCGTCCGCGCGGCGCGGTGGTCGTCGAGCATCTCCTCGATCAGGTCGGCGGCCCGGGCGGTCCCGCCCTCGGCGCGTACTTCGGTGCGCAGGTCCGTGCAGCGGCGGGCGACGCCCGCGTCGGTGACCAGGTCGAGCAGCGCCGACCGCAGGACCTCGGCGGTGGCGTCGGCGGTGTCGACGCGTCGCGCCACGCCCAGCTCGACGAGCCGGTCGGCGTTCATGAACTGGTCGACGGCCTGCGGAACGGCGATCATCGGTACGCCGGTGAACAGCCCCTCGCTGCTGCCGCCCATCCCGGCGTGGGTGACGAAGGCGTCGGCCTGCTCCAGGATCGCCAACTGCGGCACCCACCGGTGGACCTCGACGTTGGCGGGGATCTCGCCGAGGTCGCGTGGGTCGGTGCGGCGCCCGATCTGCAGCACCACGTGCCAGCCGGGCAGGTCACCGAAGGCGGCCAGGCACCGGCGGTAGAACTCCGGCTGCCGGGTGAACGCCGACCCGAGGGAGATCAGCAGGACCCGTTCGGCGGTGGCGGGCCGGGTCCACGTCTCGGCGCGGCGTTCGGGTCCGAAGCAGGGGCCGACGAAGGTCACCGCGTCGGTGTCGACGCGTTCGGCGTGCGGTTGCATCGCGGCGGGGACCAGGGCGAGGGCCCGGGTCGGGCGGGCGGAGTACGCCTCGAAGTCGGTGGTGGTGGCTCCGCACTCGGCCAGCCACCGGGTGAACACGGCCCGGTAGTCGTCGCCGCCCGGTAGCCGCCACAGGGGGGCCGACACCTCCTGTTCGTAGCCCTCCCAGGCCACGAAGGTGGGGGAGAGCTGCAGGACGGGTCGCCCCTGTGACTCGGCGAGGGCCCGGGCGGTGAAGGTGCCGATGTCGAACAGGTACAGGTCGGCGGGGTCAGTGTCGTAGCGGGCGCGCAGCTGGGGGAGGGCCTGGATGGAGTCGTCGAGGAAGAACCGCATCGAGGCGATCGGATCGTCGGGCCAGTCGTGGTCCGCGGTCGGCAGGGTGCTGGTGTAGGGGACGAGTTCGGCGCCGGTGGGGGCGATCAGGTCGGCGGCCGCCGGGTCGTTGCCGTAGGTGACCCGGTGGCCGCGGGCCACCAGTTCGCGGATGACTTCGAGACTGGGCAGGACGTGGCTGACCGCGGGAATGCCGATCATGGCGATGTGGGCGCTGGGACGGGGCATGGAACGTCACTTCCGGTTCGGGATCGGATCTGCCGGGCCCGCCGTGGCCGGGGGCGTCGGCGTGGGACGGTCCCGCGCCGACGCGAGCGGAGGCGGTGGTACGGACCGTCAGCCGCAGATCCGAGGCTTCTTCACGTCGGCCGAGCCTAGCCGGTGCCTGGACACCGCACCTGCGGACACCGTGGCGCACCCTGTCCAGAGGTAGCCCCCACACCCCCTTCCCTCACCCCAGCCCAATTACTGGATTACCGATAATGGCAATGCAATAATTAAGACCCACAAAACGGGCATACCGTCAACGCATCATAATGACTGTTCTTGTGCGTAATGCTTCAAGCTGGTGTTTCGAGCCCGGATTCGCCCTCGTACGGAAGACCTGGAGCTGCGCTGGTGTCGTCTGCCAGTTGAAGTGAGGCACTGCCAGCGTGTCTGAGGCATCTCATGGTTTCTGCCGTTCAAACTGAGGCACCGAGGTCACCCAGCGGGCCTGGTCGGAGCACCGTGGCGTCTATGGTGCCCGGCGGCTCACCGCTGAATTGCACGAACGCGGCCACCGGTGGAACCGTAAAGCGGTGGCCCGACTGATACGGCTGGCCGGTATCGAGGGTGCCCACCGCCGGCGGCGCGGCAAGCCCCGCCGCACGGCGAAGTCGACCGCGACGGACCTGGTCCAGCGGCAGTTCACCGCCATCACCGCACCCAACCGGCTGTGGGTCGCCGACATCTCCTACCTACGCACCTGGGAAGGCTTCCTCTACCTCGCGGCGTCGTCGACGCCTACCCCCGGCGAGTCGTCCGGTGGGCAGTGGCCGATCATCTGCGTACGGAGTTGATCCTCGACGCCGTCGGCATGGCCATCCAACACCGTCGACCCGCCCGCGACCAGCTCATCCACCACTCGGACCGCGGAACCCAGGCAGTACACGTCGTTCGAGTTCGGCCGGACCCTGCGTTCCTGCGGTGTCCTGGCTTCGACGGACTCAGTCGCCGACTGTTACAACAACGCCCTCGCCGAGACGTTCCTCGCCACCCCCAAGACCGAACTGGTCTACACCCGTGCCTGGCCCTCAGGGTCTGCTGCAGAGATAGGTGACAGTTTCAGTCACGCGGCCTGACTGGCCGGTGGGGTCATGATGGTCTCGTACTCGACGGGGGTCAACCGGGACAACGACCGCTGTCGGCGGCGGTGGTAGGTGCGTTCGATCCAGGTCACGATCGCGGTCCTGAGTTGCTGGCGGGTGGTCCAGGTCCGGCGGTCGAGGACGTTGTTCTGGAGCAGGCCGAAGAAGGACTCCATGGCGGCGTTGTCGCCGGCGGCGCCGACCCTGCCCATCGACCCGATCATGTGGTGGCGGTGGAGGGCACGGACGAACTTCCTGGACCGGAATGGGGATCCCCGGTCGGTGTGCAGGATGCAACCAGCCAGGTCACCGCGTCTGGCGGCGGCGTTGTCCAGCGCGGTGACGGCCAGGCGGGACTTCATCCGTGAGTCGAAGGGGATAGCCGACGATCCGGTGGGACCACACGTCCTTGATCGCACACAGGTAGAGCTTACCTTCGGCGGTGTGGTGTTCGGTGATGTCGGCCAGCCACAGCCGATCCGGGCCATCGGCGGTGAAGTCCCGCCGGACCAGGTCGTCGTGCACCGGCGGACCGACCTTGCCGCCCTTACCCCGACGCGTCTTCCTGCTGAACGCACTCCACCAGCCCATGCCAGAGCAGATTCGCCAAGCGGTGCGCTCGACCATCGGCTGGCCGGGGGCGCGGGCCTCGTCGGCCAGGAACCGGTAGCCGAACTCCGGATCATCACGGTGAGCGTCCACCAGAGCGTTCGTACGGTAAGCGGCGACGAGTTCAGCGTCACCGACGGGCTGGGCGAGCCACCGGTAGTAGGGCTGACGAGCGATGTTCAACACCCGGCACGTCACCGCCACGGGGATCCCGTCGGCGGCCAGCTCGCTCACGAGTGGGTAGAGCCTTTTCCCGGCAGATGCGCCTGCGACAGGTACGCAGCAGCCCGACGCAGGACCTCGTTCTCCTGTTCCAGGAGCTTGATGCGCTTGCGGGCCTCCCGTAGCTCGGCCGACTCGACGCCGGACCTACCGGACGTGGTTCCGGCGTCGATGTCGGCCTGGCGCAACCACTTGAACAACGTCATCGGGTGGACACCGAAGTCCTTCGCGACCTACTCGACCGTCACGCCCGGATCACGATCACGAGCAACCCGCACGACGTCATCGCGGAACTCACGGGGGTAGGGCTTGGGCACAGCAACATCCTTCCAGCCCGCCACGAAGGCAAACCAACTCAGATGTCACCTATCGGCGCAGCAGACCCCAATCATGTGGAGCCCTCTCGAAGACGTGGATCTGTCGCAAGGACATGTCTATCGATGGCTCCACTCCTGTGTCCACTGCCGCCCGACTCGCCGCTTTCGCCCGTGTCGCACAAATCAAACCTTATGCGTTGCTGAGATCACCTCACTGGCGCCTATGTTGAGGATCCTCCACCGCCCGGCTGCCGGCGCGGGTCAGGTGATCGAGTTTCCACCACATAGATTCGGTACGTGGGTCGCGGTCGGTGAGCAGCAGGGGTGGCGTCGCGGGCCGCTGGGAGTCGCCGCTCATGCCCGGTCCCTCTCAGTGGGTTATTCCCGGCGCGGCGTCATCGGCTCGGTTTCTGCTGCGTCCCGTGACCGGGGGGTTGAGAGCTTGTGTTGCTGCTGCCGGGTGTCCCTCGACCATTGCCGGGGTGGTGGCGTCCCATGTCGAGTGCCTGCTTTAGCTGCTGAGCTCGCGTCGCGATAACGCGGTTTCGGACGATGGGGAATAGGTTGCGGTCGAATCTCTCATCGACTGCTCGTCCGGTTTCCAGGAGTGCCCGTCTCGTAGCCTGCTCGGTGGCTTCCGGTCCTTCGCCTCGTGCGGTGATCTGGCGTACCGACTCTTCCCCTTCGCGGACCAACGCTTCCACGCCGTCGTTGGCGCGCTGTTGCTCTTGAGGGTTCAGCGGTGTGAGTGTCTGCTGGAGATCTTGCGGCAATCGGGAGAAGGCATTCGCGGCGGTGAAGGCCCACTGCGAGTTAAGGCCGAACCCTTCATCACGTAGCCAGTAACGCAGGTCGTGCAGGAACTTTAACGTGGGGTCGTCCCCGGCCGGCCGGGCAGGATCCATGCGCTGATCAATTTCGGAAAGTAACTTCTGGCCTCGGCCGAAATGGCCATCGGGGTCATAGCTGCCGTCCCCGTAGCGTTGCACGCAATGCTGCAGCGGCCCACGCACGAGGATGTCCAAAGTGTGCTTATCAGGCGACTACGCCTGTTCAGCCAAGGTCCGGAAGTCTGTCCATGCGGATCCAGTAGTCATCCACTCCGGCTTGGACATCAGATTCTGGTCCCACATCCTGATGACCCGGTGTGCCGCGAGCAGCGTGCGTACCTGTTCATCGGACGGTGGCTGAACCAAAGACTGCGGTTGTGTCACTCCAGAACCTCTCTTAGCTTGGGTCTTGATACCTCGCGCTACTACAACGCGCGCGAGACGCGGTTGGTTCAACCCCGGACATCTCCGGTCAACGCCCTCCACCTGCAGGGTTCCGATATTCGACTAATATCGGAACCAGTCTACCGCTTTGGTTCTGATATCAGAGGAGCAGCCCGGGTGACGGTGACGACCGAGTTCGCCGGCGAGCCGGTCCGTGCGCCGCGCCAGCACGGCGGGGTGAGCCTTGGTGTGCCTGCGGAGTACGAGGCCGTGCTCGCCGGCTACCGGGCGACGCTCGAGCGGGCCGGGATTTCCGAGCACACCCGGCGGGCGTACGCGTTGCGGGTGTCGGGCTTCCTGCGCTGGCTTGCCGACACCGCGTTGCTCGAGGGTGGCCACGGCGTCGGCGATCCGGTCGGCGCCGACCCCCTGGCCGACGCGTGGGCGCGCGACTTCGTGCTATGCAGCAGCGCCGCTAGCACAGTCAGCATCAGCGGCTCGGGATGGTCGCGCAGGTGCGATGGGGATTCGACCATAGGCCGGGCGCGCCGGCCAGCGAGGACCTGCGGGCGATGTCGGCGAACAGATCGCTGGGCAGCCCGATCGCTCGGGTGGCGCGCAGCTTGCGGATCTCGGTGAGCATGGACTCCAGGCTCACGTTGCCCGGCACCGATTTGATCAGCACCAGTACCGACTCCTCGCCAGCGTCGTCATCCGCGACCAGGGCCCGCTGCCGGCCGGCTACGTCGGCCGGCAGCCTGGCCGTGACCCGGTCGGTCAGCGTCTCTCGCCCTGGTGCAGGGCCGAGCGCACGATCCGGTCGATCCGGCCGGTGGTTCGACCCGCTCGGCCCTGGTCCGCGACAGCATCTCGTCGCGGACCAACTCCGGGCGCCGCTCGGCCTCGCAGACCGCGGCGGCCAGCCACCGGGTCAGCTTCTCGGCGTCGGCCACCGTGCACTCGCGGAAGCCGAGATGGGCCCGGATCTGAGCCCCGGTGGTACGCGATCGTCGAGCCCGTCCACTCATAGAGGCCGAGGTCGCCCGGCTCGACATCAACCTGGCAGGCCACGAACTCCCACCGCCTCGCCCGGCAGCTCGCCGCGGCCGCGAGGGAACCGGCCAGCCCGCGTGTAGAACTTCAACCACAGCGCGAACCCGAGCCGGGTCGGCCCGCGTTTGCCCGCGATCAGCTGCCGCTCGTCGTTCAACAGCGTCCAGTGCTCGACCAACTCGTCGAGATCCAGCGATCGCGCCATAGCCCGAGATGATGGCGTACCCCACCTCGAACTCAGCGGCCGGGCTCGACACGCTCGCGGTCATCGCGCTGACCGGCCGATCACGCTCGTTTGGACCTGGTGACACGTTTCTTACCGGCGCCCCAAGTCCCGGTGCGCGACGCTGGGGGGGGCGCAGACAGGGCGGCGTCGGGTCTCGACCGCGTTTCAATCGGCCTGCGGCCCCGCGCTGGATCTCGTCCCAGTAGCGGGCGTAGCGTCAAACAGTCCCGTCCGGCGTCAACTGCCGCGGTGGTCGGCGCGGGCCTGGGTGACGATGGCAGCCTGGCGTTCCCGCCAGCGTCGTTGCGCGTCCCGGTTGCAGGCCCGGCAGGTACGCCGGTACCGCCCGGTGCCCTCGTCGACCTCGCGCTGGTGTCCGTTGCGACAGGTGGGGTGTTGGATCCGGCTGCGGCAGTTCTCGGCGTGGGTGACCTGGCGCAGGTGGGTGGGCTCGATGCAGTCCTTGCGGTTGCAGAGGTGGTCGACTTCCAGCCCGGGGTCGTAGTCGCCCACGAAGACCGCGTAGGCGGCGATGTGCGCCCAGGCCCGGCCGGCGACCTTCTGGTAGATGCCACGTTGGGTGCCGTATCCCCGCACGATCAGGCAGCCGTCGTCCTGTCGGACCGACCGGTCCAGGAGGTGGGCGCGGAGGCTGTCCGGAGTGAAATTGCGTGACAGGCCGTTCACCTTCGACAGCATGGCGTCACTGTAATGGGGTGGCCCCGGGAGCGGGGTCCCGGGGCCGTCGAAGGGGGTGCGGTCAGCGGGTCAGTGTCCGACCGGCGAGCCCGGAGGTCGTCCGGGACTGGCCGGACCCGGCGGCGGTCGACGCCACAGGCTGGTATCGCTCGCCGGTGGGTTCGAGGGAGGAGGTGTGCGGGCTACGCGACCGTGCGGCCTCCACCTCGGGAGGTGTCCTCGTTCCGTTGGCCTGGGGGGCCTGCTGCCCCCGGTTCCAGAACTGTGCCATCGCCTCCAACGAGTATCCGGTCTGGGTGAAGGCTCCTGTAGGGGTGCGGGCCGGGTCGGCGGGGCGGTCGACCGGATTCGTGTCGGCGCCTCTGCGATCGCCGTTGGGTTGGTCGCCGGCGGCGGGCGGGAAGGTGGGACCTGGCATGTCGATCTTCCTTTCGGTGGATGACCTCCACCCTCCACGGTGGAGATCAACGAATTGTGAATCGACGATGACCCACTGTGTGGTGCGGCGCGGATCACGTGCAGCGACATGCGAGACGCTGTCTCTCTTGACGCGTACCGGCTGGTCAACTAGGGTGAGGCGATCACCGATGACCGCAGGAGAACGCCATGATCCGAGTTCCGCAAGGCTCAGGATTGCTGGTGCGCGGTTACGAGGAGCCGCTGCGGGTACACCCGCCGCGTGAGGGCATGCGCCCCGGGACCGCCGCCGGGGACCCGCAGACCCCGTTCTGATCGAGGGGTGCCGTCAGGACCCGTTCGCGGGCGACGGCGACTGTCGTGAACACCCGGTGGCCGATTACGTCCGTCACCGGGACCGACCCGACCGACTCGTCAGTATCGACACCTCGGAGCGCATCACCATGACCACTGCAATCGACCTCGCCCCCATCTCCGGCCCGTCCGCCTGGCGCGGCGACGAGCTGAGCACCTCCACCGAGTGGATCTACGAGCTCAGCGACGCGGAGCGGACCGAGCTGGAGACGCTCGGCCGCCGGTTCGTCGCCGACGACCCCGACCTGCGGACCGTGACCGCCGCCGACTACCCGTTGGACGCCTGCGTGGGGCTCAACGAGGAGTGCGCCCGCCAGATGGACGCCGGGCGCGGCTTCATCCTGGTCCGCGGTCTGCGGACCGAGGAGTACGGCGACACCCTCGCGGGTGCGATCTTCTACCTGATGGGGCTGCACCTGGGCGTGCCCATGGGGCAGAACCAGATGGGTGACGTGCTCGACCACGTCATCGCCACCTCGAACAAGACCCTGGACGACCCGTCGGCGCTGCCGTCGCGCGTGCGGGACCGGCTGCCGTTCCACTCCGACAGCTCCGACGTGGTGGCGCTGATGTGCCTGCGCGCGGCCAAGGACGGTGGGGCGAGCAGCCTGGTCAGCGGCACCACGATCTACAACGAGATCCTGCGTCGCCGTCCGGACCTGGCGCCGCTGCTGTTCGAGCCGTGGCACTGGGACTGGTACAAGCAGGACCACGACGCCCCGGCCAAGACGTACACCTCGCCGATCTGCAGCTACGTCGACGGGATCTTCAGCACCTACGCCGGTACCTCGATGATCTTCTCGGCGCAGGACTACCCGGAGGTTCCCCGCCTCACCGAGGCGCAGATCGAGCTGCTGCACCTCTACGACGAGGTGTCCCAGGCCCCCGGCCTGGCGCTGGACATGAACTTCCAGCCGGGTGACGTGCAGTGGCTGCTCAACTACGCCGCCCTGCACTCGCGGACCGGGTACGTGGACTTCCCGGAGCCGGAGCGTCGTCGGCACCTGCTGCGGCTGTGGCTCAAGCGGGACGTGGGTCGGCCCCTGGTGGACGGGTTCGGCAAGAACGTGGTGACCGACCGCAGCGCCGAGGTCACGGTCTCCGGTGGCCGGTTCCGGATCGCCGACGCCGCCGAGCCCAACTTCGAGTGGGGCAACTGACCTCACGTGATGTCGTCTACGGGCGGCTCGCCGGCGCCCCACCGTCGTGGCGCCGGCGAGCCGCCCGTAGCGCGTCAGTAGGTGAACGTCCAGAGGAACCACATGTTGTTGGCGCTGGCGCGCTGTTCGCAGTACCACCAGTCCCAGAGGTCGTTCTGGACTCCTTCGGCGCCGTAGGAGCGGCAGAAGTCGCCGCTGTGGTAGACGCCGCGCAGTGTTCCGCCCGGTGGGTCGGCCTGCGCGGGCGTCGCGCCGGCGATCAGCGAGGTCAGCACCATGGTCAGCGCCACTGCCGGCGCGGCGGTCCTCGGTCTGCGCATCGGATCTCCCCTGCTCTCATCCCCGTCGACCACCCGGTCGACACATCGATGATTGTGCATCGAATGATGGTGTGGGGGCAGCGGGCCGTACGGGTGGTCCGTCGTCCTGCTCTCGGCCGACGAGCGGGTGGACGACCGCATCCGGTGGACGACAGAATCCGGGGCCGCGCTGTGACAGCGCGGCCCCGGATTCGTCGAGGGGTTACAGGTCCAGGACCAGCCGTTGCGACGTGCACCGGCCGACGCAGACCATCATGCTGCGTCCGGCGGCCTTCTCCTCGTCGGTGAGCAGCGAGTCGCGGTGTTCGGGGGTGCCGGCGAGGACCCGGGTCTCGCAGGCCCCGCAGTAACCCTTCTCGCAGTCGTAGGTCAGTCCGGGCAGCGCGTCGCGCAGCACCTCGATCAGCCGTCGGTCGCGGGGGACCTGCAGGGTCGCGCCGGTCCGGGCCAGGTGCACCTCGAAGGCGGTGTTGGCCGCCGGGTCGAAGGGCACCTCCAGGTCGTCGCCGGCGGTGAAGCGTTCCACGTGCAGCTGACCGGCGCGGTCGGCGGCGGCGCTGGCCCGCTCGACCGCCTCGATCATCACGCCCGGTCCGCAGCAGTAGACGGCGGTGTCCGGGCCGGTGGCGCCGATCAGGGCGGTCAGGTCCGGCAGCCCGGCCTCGTCCTGCGGTAGCAGGGTGGCCCGGTCACCGGCGAGGGCGAGGATCTCGTCGGCGAAGGCCATCGAGGAGCGGGTGCGTCCGCCGTACACCACCCGGTAGGGCACCTGTCGACGGGTGGCCTCCCGGACCATGGCCAGGATCGGGGTGACGCCGATGCCCCCGGCGAGGAACAGGTACTCGGGGGCGTCGACGAGCGGGAAGTGGTTGCGGGGGCCGCGCACGGTCAGGGTGGCGCCGGTGCGGGCCACCTCGTGCAGTTCGACCGAGCCGCCCCGGCCGGCGGGCTCCCGGAGCACCCCGATGCGGTAGCGGCCGTCGTCGTCGGGGTCGCCGCACAGGGAGTACTGCCGGATGCGGCCCGACGGGAGGCGGACCTCCAGGTGGGCGCCGGGCGCCCAGGAGGGCAACCGGTCGCCGGTGGCGGCGGCGAGGCGGACCTCGACGACGTCGGCGGTGGCCGGGGTGACCGTCTCGACGACCAGGTCGAGGTCTCCGGCGGGGCCGGCGGCGGGTGTGGTGGGGGCGGCGCCGTCGGCGCGGGGGCCGGGGGTGAACACGGCGGGGATGGCGTCCCAGCCGGTCTGGTTGCCGTGGGTGGGGTAACCGACGAGGCCTTCCTCGACGACCCGGTAGTCGGGCAGCCGGGTGAGGATCTGCGTGATCATCTCGCGGAACATCAGCCGCGCCAGGTGGGCTCCGGCGCAGCGGTGGCTACCGATGCCGAAGCTGAGGTGGCGGGCGGCGTCGCGGTCGAGCCGGACCTGCTCGGGGTCGGGGAAGACCGCCGGGTCGTGGTTGGCGGCGACCCAGGGGATGAGGACGCGTTCCCCGGCGGTCACCGGGCAGCCGCCGACCTCGGCGTCGGACCGCGCGGTACGGGCCATCGACTGCGACGGGGCGAAGACCCGCAGGAACTCCTCGGTGGCGTTGTGCAGCAGGTCGGGGGAGTCGATCAGCCGTTGCCGCTGGTCGGGGTTGCGGCTGAGGTGGACCAGGGTGGAGCCGGTCAGGGAGGTGGTGGTGTCGACCCCACCGGCGATGAGCAGTCCGATCACGGAGACGAGTTCGTCGACGCCGAACAGTTCGCCGTCCTCGCGGCGCTGGGCGGCCAGGTAGCTGACCGCGTCGGTGGTCGGCTCTTCGCGGCGTTCCCGGATCAGGTCGCGGATGCGCGAGTCCATGTACGCCAGGCCTTCGGCGCCCCGGCGGGCCCGTTCGCTGCCAGGCAGGGCGGCGAAGATGTCGTGGATCGGTCCGGCGAGCTTGGCCCAGTCGGCCTCGGGGAAGCCGAGCCAGTCGAGGGTGACCGCGGCGGGCAGCGGGTTGGTCAGGTCGCGGACGAAGTCCACCGATCCGGCGGTGACGAAGTCGTCGATCACCCGGGTGGTGTGCCGGGCGATCATCGGGGCGAGGGTGGCGACCGCCTCCGGGGTGAGCAGCGGGTTGATCAGGTCCCGGAAGCCGGTGGAGGCGGGCGGGTCGAGTTCGATCGGGTACTGCTCCAGGCCGGGTCCGCGGGGGATGACGATCGCGGTGCCGTCGCCGCCGGCGGTGCTTCGGGCGGAGGAGAAGGTGTCGTCGTCGCGGGCCACCCGTACCACGTCGGCGTAGCGGGTGGTGTAGACGAACCCGCCGTGGGCGTCGGTGCGCCCGACGGGGCAGCTCTGCCGGTACTGCTGGTAGTAGCCGACGGGGTCGGCGTTGCACTCGGCGGAGTGGTGGTCGAAGCCGTCGGCGACGGGTGCGATGACGTGGTTGTCGGTCATGGGGCGAACTCCACAGCTGCTGGACGCCGCGCGGTGTTTCCCAGCCGCGCCTCTGGGGTGCTCGTACCGAGCGTAATCTCGCTCATATTGCGAGACAATGTTTCGTCTTGAGACAGGGCCGGTCAGAAGGTCAGGACGGCCTTGCCCACCGCACCGGCCCGGACCGCTGCCACCGCCTCGTTGATCTGCTCGAACGGGAAGTGGGTGAGCAGCCTGTCGACCGGGAACCGGCCGGCGGCGTGCAGGTCGATCAGGCGGGGCAGGAACACCTGGGGCAGGCTGTCGCCGCCGATGACGCCGGTGACGGTGCGCCCGTTGAGGATGCTGCGCCAGTCGAAGCTCATCTGCTCGCTGGGTCCGACCCCCACCACTGCGGCGCGGCCCAGCGGACCGAGCGACTCCACTGCGGTACGCAGCACGTCCTCGCGGCCGGTGGTGTCGATGGCGAAGTCGAAGCCGTACGGGGCGATGGCGCGCAGCAGGTCGCGGGGGTCCTCGGTGGCCGAGTGCACCCCGTGGGTGGCGCCGAGGAGGCGGGCGGTGTCGAGCTTGTCGGCGTTGACGTCGACGGCGGCGATGGTGGCGCAGCCGCCCACCTTGGCGGCCATGATCGCCGCGACGCCGACGGCACCGGCGCCGAAGACCACCAGCGAGGAGCCGACCGGTGGGCGCAGCACGTTGAGCACCGCACCCGCCCCGGTGCCGAAGCCGCACCCGAAGGGGGCGACCACCCGCAGGTCGGCCTGCTTGTCGATGGGGACCACGGCGCGGGCCGGGGCGACCACGTGGCTGGCGAAGGAGGACTGGCCGAGGAAGTGTCCGTTGACGGTCTCGCCGTCGCGCGACAGCGCGGAGGTGCCGTCGGGGCGTCGGCCGCTGAAGTTGACGGCGTCGAAGCGGTGGCAGTACGCCGGGTGCCCGCCCAGACAGGTGGGGCAGGAGCCGCAGGAGGCGAAGCTCATCGTCACGTGGTCGCCGACGGCGATGCCGGTGACCCGGTCGCCGACCTGTTCGACGACGCCGCTGCCCTCGTGGCCGAGGACGGCGGGGGTGTTGAAGAAGGTGGCGAACTCGAGGTCGGTGCCGCAGATCCCGACGCTGTCCACTCGGACCAGTACCTCGTCCGGACCGGGGTCGGCGAGGTCGATCTCCTGAAGGGTGAACGGCCCTTTCGCTTGGTCCAGCACCGCTGCCGTGATCCGCACAGACCCTCCCCGGGTAGTTACAAAGCGAGATCGCATCTTGACATGCGAAACAGGGAGGGTCAAGGATGCCACCATGGCTGACCTGGACATTCCCGCTGCCCGCCAGCTGATCGACGGCGCCTGGGTGGCTGCCGTCGACGGGGAAGAACTGCCCGTACTCGACCCGGCGACCCGTGAGAGCATCCAGGCGGTGCCGCGCAGCACGGCGGTCGACGTCGACCGTGCCGTGGCCGCCGCCCGCCGGGCCGCGCCCGCCTGGGCGGCGACCAACCCCAGCGAACGCGGGGCCATCCTGCGTCGCTGGGCCGACCTGATCGCCGCCAACGTCGAGACCCTCGCCGAGTACGAGGCCCGCGACGTCGGCAAACCCCGCTCCGGCGGTCGGCTCAACATGTACATCACGCACGGCATCATCGACTACTTCGCCGGGGCGGCGGACAAGCTCACCGGCGTCACCCTGCCCACCCGGACGCCCGACTACTTCGGCTACACCCGGCCGGAGCCGTACGGGGTGTGCGCGGTGGTCCTGCCGTGGAACGTGCCCGCCGTCCTGACCGCCGCCAACGTGGCCCCCGCCCTGGCGGCCGGCAACACCGTGGTCCTCAAGCCCTCCGAGGTGGCCCCGCTGTCGCCGTTCGCCCTGGCCGAACTGGCCTCCCGGGCCGGGCTCCCGCCGGGCGTGCTCAACGTCGTCACCGGGCTCGGCCCCGAGGCCGGTACCGCCCTGACCGGGCACCCCGGCGTCGACCACATCAGTTTCGTCGGCTCCACCGGCACCGGTCGGGCGGTCATGCGGGCCGCCGCCGAGAACCTCGTACCGGTGAAGCTGGAGTTGGGCGGCAAGTCGCCGAACGTCGTCTTCGCCGACGCCGACCTGGACACCGCGATCCCGGCGATCGTCGCCTCGATCACCGAGAACGCCGGGCAGAACTGCTACGCCGGATCCCGGCTGCTGGTCGAGGAGTCGATCCGGGCCGAGGTGGTCGAGCGGGTGGCCGCCGGGATGGCCGCGATCCGTACCGGCTCCTGGGACCAGGACCTGGACATGGGTCCCCTGGTCAGCCAGGCCCAGTACGAGCGGGTCCGGGGCTTCCTCGCCGAGGCCCCGAGCTACGGGGCCCGGCTGGTCACCGGTGGGGACCCGGCCACCGAACGGCTCGGCGCGGGGTGGTTCGTCGCACCGACCGTCTTCGACCAGGTCGAGTCCGGCATGCGACTGGCCCGGGAGGAGGTCTTCGGTCCGGTCCTGGCCGTCCAGGGCTTCACCGGGGTCACCGAGGCGGTGACGTTGATGAACGAGACCGACTTCGGGCTGCTGTCCTGCATCTGGACCACCGACGTGTCCCGGGCCCTGCGGGTCGCCGGACAGGCGCGCAGCGGGCAGGTGGCGATCAACCAGTTCCACGACGCCGGGGTCATCGGCTTCCCCTTCAACATGCAGAAGGAGAGCGGCTTCAGCCAGGGTGGCGGGTACGCGGCACTGCGCGAGTACACCCAGGAGAAGGCGGTCGCGGTGCGCCTGATCGACCGACCGTCGGCATGACCCGTCCGGGCGGGCCGGCGTCGTCGCGGTCGCGGTTGACCGTCGCGGCCCGGCCGGCCCCGGCCGAGGTGGCCCAACGGCTGACCGACCTCGCCTTCGGCGGGGCCGGTTGGCCCGAACTGCTGGTGGTGCTCGCCGACCGGGCGGCGACGGCCTGCCGACTGGTCTCGCCCACCGGTGACCTGCTGGCCACCAGCGACTCCGCCGGTCAGGGTCAGGGCGTCGACGCCGACGACCTGCACCGGGCACTGACCGCCGAGGCGGGCCCGGCGCGGGTCCGCTGCGCCGACGGGTGGACCGGTCGGGCGGTGCCGGTGGGTTCGGGGCCACGGCGGCTGGGTGTCCTGCTGCTGGCCGAGCCGGTGACCGCCGGGCAGCTGGACCTCGCCCGGTCGGCGGTGACCGCGCTGCTGATCGAGGGGGTCCGCCGGGAGTCGCCGCAGCCCGCTGCGTACGCCGACGCCCCGGCGGTGCTGCGGGCCCTGCGCGGCGGTGACCTGTCGACGCAGGGGGAGGCCGACCTGGTCCGGGCGGCCGGGACGTACGGGTGGCGGTTGGACCAGCCGCACGCCGTCGCCGCCCTGGCCTACACCGGCACCCAGCATCGACGGTGGGGGTCGGCGCTGAACTGGTTGGACCGTCCGGTCCTGGCCGAGGGGGCGCGGGCCTGGACCCTGGTGCAGGGCGACGTCGAGCTGGCGTTGACCCGGTTGCGGACCCGACTGGACCGGATGGTCGGACCGGGGCAGGTCCGGGTGACCAGCGGCCACCCGGTCACCGGGGCGACCGACACCCACGAGTCGTTCCGGGCCGCCGACCGGCTGCTCGACCTGCTCCTCCTCGACGTGGGGGAGCGGCCGGTGGAGCTCCCCTTCGACCAGGCCGGACTGGCGCAGCTGCTGCTGGCCGTGCCGGACGAGCGGCTGCGGTGGTTCGTCCGGCGGCACCTGGGGCCGATCGCGCACCGGGCCGACCTGCTGGCGACCCTGGACTGCTGGTTGGCCACCTCGGGCAGCCGGCAGGCGGTCAGCCAACGCCTGCATCTGCACCGCAACTCGGTGGGCTACCGGGTGGGACTGATCAAACGGCTGCTGGGGGTGGATCCGTTGGATCCGAGCACCGCAGTGGTGCTGCGGGCCGCGCTGGCCGCCCGGGAGCTGCTGGCAGGCGGCTCCGACCCGGTATGAGAGCAGGTCAGAAGGCCTGTAAAGGCACCGGTTTGTAACAGCCCATGGTCAGTTTGGGGCGAGGCGTTGACAGGCCGACCAGCCGCAGGCAAAGTACCTCGCTAAGCAGCCGGAATCACAATGCAAGACGGCATATTGACTGGTAGACCGGCCGGAGGGTGTCATGCGGGCGATGGTTCAGACGGGGTTCGGTGGACCCGAGGTCCTGTCCCTGCGTGACCTGCCCGACCCCGAGCCCGCCGCCGGTGAGGTCGTCGTCGAGGTGCACGCCGCCGCGCTCAACCACCTCGACCTCATCCAGCGCCGCGTCGGCGTCCTGCCCGGGTTCGCCCTGCCGCACGTCGGCGGCATGGACGTCGCCGGCCACGTGGTCGCCGTCGGCACCGACGTGACAACCGTACGCGCAGGTCAGCGAGTCGTCGTCGACCCCACGGTCGGTTGTGGCGGCTGTCCGAGCTGCACCGCCGGACACCCCGGCCACTGCCCGGACCTGCGGGTGGTCGGCGGCAGCCGCCCCGGCGGGTTCGCCGAGTACGTGGCGGTGCCCGCCGCGGTGGTCCACCCGGTTCCCGACCACGTCGACCTGGCCGACGCCGCCGCCCTGCCCACCGCCTGGAGCGTGGCCTGGCAGTCCGTCCACCGGGTGGGGCGGGTCCAGCCCGGCGAGTGGGTGCTGGTCCACGCCGCCGCCAGCGCCGTCAGCATCGCCGCGGTGCAGCTGGCCCACCGGGCCGGTGCCCGGGTCGTCGGCGTGGCCCGCAACGAGGCGAAGCGTGCCCTCGCCGCCGACCTCGGCGCCGAACTGGTCATCGGCCTCGACGCCGACACCGCCCCGACCGTCCGGGAGCACACCGCAGGCGGGGTGGACGTGGTCATCGACCACGTCGGGGCGGCCACCTGGCCCTGCTCGCTGGCGAGTCTGCGTACCGGCGGTCGGCTGGTACTGCTGGGCAACACCAGCGGCGACCGGGTCGAGCTGTCGTTGTCCGAGGTCTACCACCGGGGACTGCAGCTGCTCGGCACCGGCGCGTACGCCCCGGCCGACTTCGCCGCCATGCTGGACAGCTACTTCACCGGCGGGCTGCGGGTGCCCCGGGCCGCCGAGTACCCCCTGGCCGAGCTGCCGCAGGCACACGCCCGCCAGGACGCCGGCGACCTCCTCGGCAAGATCCTCGTGCGGCCGTGACAGCCGTCCCGCCGGGCACCCCGGCCCCCGCCGACCTGCTGATCGTCGACACCGACGTGGTCACCATGGCCCCCGACCGTCAGGTCGTGACCGACGCCGCCATCGCGGTCGTCGGCGGCCGGATCGCCGCCGTCGGCACCACCGACGCCCTGCGCGCCGCCCACCCGGGCAGCCCGGAGCTCGACGCCGCCGGGTGCCTGGTGGTGCCCGGCCTGGTCAACGCCCACCAGCACACCACCGCCGACCCCCTGGTCCGCAGCAGCATCCCCGACGACGTCCCCTCCAAGCAGGCCATCTTCGACTGGATCGTGCCCCTGCACGCCGCCGTCGACGGTGACGACGACGAACTGGCCGCGACGCTGACCGCTGTCGAAGCGCTTACCCGGGGCGTGACCACACTGCTGGAGCCGGGCACCGTCGCCCACCCGCTGCGGGTCGCCGCCGGGCTGCGTACCGCCGGGATCCGGGGGCGGGTCGGGCGCTGGGGATGGGACACCCCCGGGGCGCCGTACGCGGCACCGCCCGCCGAGACCCTCGCCGCGCAGGCCGAGACCGTCGCCGCGCTCGCCGGCGACGACCTGGTCACCGGCTGGATCACCCTGGTCGGCCACGACCTGGCCAGCGACGAGTTGTTCGTCGGCGCGGCCGACCTCGCCGCCCGGTTGGACGTCCCGATGACCCTGCACCTGTCGCCCGGCCCCGACGACGTCGCCGCGTACGCCGCGGCCGGTCGGAACCGGCCGGTGCTGCACCTGCGTGACCTGGGTGTCCTCGGCCCCCGCCTGGTGCTGGGGCACGCGGTCTGGATCGACGAGGCCGAACTGGCCGCGCTGGTCCACAGCGGCACCGCCGTCGCCTCCTGCCCGGGCGCCTACCTGCGACTCGGTCAGGGCTTCACCCGGGCGGGACGGCACACCGAGTTCCTGCGGGCCGGGGGTCGGCTGGCGTTGGGAGCCGACTCGCACAACGCCGGGGACACCCCGGACGTGTGGCGGGCCGCCCGGCTGCTGGCCGGCGTGGACCGTGACCGGGGCGCGGCCGACCCGCTGCGCGCCGACGAGATCTTCGCCCTGGCCACCGTCGACGGCGCGAACGCCGTGGGCCTGGGGCACCTCACCGGCTCGATCGAGGTCGGCAAGGCCGCCGACCTGGTCGTGCTCGACACCCGCACCGTTTCCTGGATCCCCCGCGGTGACCTGCCCACCCAGCTCGTCTGGGGCGCGGCCGGGCACACCGTGCGGGACGTCCTGGTCGACGGCAGGCCGGTGGTCCGGGACCGCCGGATCACCACCGTCGACGTCGATGCCCTCCGCACCGAGGCAACCCAGCGCCGGGCGGCGCTGCTGCGCCGGGCCGGCATCGACATCCCCCACCGCTGGCCCACAGTGCCGGCGACCCAGTACCGCGCGCGCCGGACTCCCCGACCGGCGTGACGCCGTCACCTGAAAGGGACATGACATGACCAAGCGAATTGGACGGGCTCGGGTGGCGTTGGCCGCCACCGCGGCCGTCAGCCTGACCCTGGTCGGCTGTGCCAGCAACGACGCGACCGCCCCGGGCACCTCGTCCGGCGACGGGACCACCACGGTCCTGTCCGGCCAGCCCGACACCAACGGTGACGGCAAGGTCGTCATCGGGGTCCTCAGCCCCGGCGACATCAACGACAACGGCTACTACGAGAGCTTCGTCGTCGGTGCCGAGGCGTTCGCCAAGGAGAAGGGCTGGGAGATCATCAAGCGCGGCAGCGTGCCGCCCACCGAGGCCCTCAACGCCGCCCGGGCCCTGTGTCAGCAGGGCGTGGACATGGTCGCCCTCGGTGCCTCCGAGCTCAAGGACGCCATCCCGGCCTCCGAGGAGCCGGCCTGCGCCAAGACCGCCTGGTACGTGCCGTCGTCGGAGAACATCCCGCAGACCCCCCGGGTGGTCCTGGCCAGCGACGACCCGAACCAGAGCATGCTCGCCGCCGGGTACGCCGCCGGGCTGCTGATGAAGGAGCAGAACGCCACCAAGGCCGGGTTCGTCACCGGCAACGAGGTCGACTTCGCCATCAACGCCGCCAAGGCGTTCAAGGCCGGCATCCGGATGGTCGTGCCCGAGGGTGACCTGACCATCACCTACACCGGTGACTTCGACGACTCGGCCAAGGCCCGCGAGGCCGTGCAGGCGCAGGTGAGCGCGGGCGTCAAGGTCATCTACCCGTACCTGGGTGGGGCCACCGACGCCGCCGCGAAGCTCGCCAACAGCCGCAACGTGCTCACCCTGACCCCGGGCACCGACCGCTGCGACTCGACCGACCCGCGCTTCGACATCTCGGTCATCTTCGACCCGGGCGCGTACTTCGAGGCCGCGCTGACCCAGTTCGCCGACGGCGAGCTGGAGCTGGGCACCAAGAAGACCTGGCAGCTGGGCGTGGACCCGTACCCGACCGTCAAGATCTGCGGTGACAAGCCGGAGCTCGACAAGCAGATGGAGACCTTCGCCGCCGACGTGGCCAGCGGCAAGATCGACACCAACGCGGAAGTCACCCGACTCGGCTCCTGACCCCCGCGAACGACGACCAACGAGGTGAAACGGACTGTGGACGTTGACGACCAGGTGACGCCCGCTCTCACCCTGCGCGGGGTCAGCAAGCGCTACGGTCCGGTCGTCGCCTGCGACGCCGTGGATCTCACCGTACGACCCGGTGAGATCCACGGCCTCCTCGGCGAGAACGGGGCCGGCAAGTCGACCCTGATGAAGATCCTGCTGGGGCTGGTGCAGCGCGACACCGGGACGATCGACCGCGACGGCAGGTCCGTCGAGATCGAGACCCCGCAGGTCGCGGCCGACCTCGGACTGGGCATGGTGCACCAGCACTTCAGCCTGATCGAGCCGCTGACCGTCTGGGAGAACGTCATTCTCGGCGACACCGGCCGGGTCGACCGGGCGGCGGCCTGCGCGCAGGTCGAGGAGGTGGGCCGCCGGTACGGCCTGCCGATCGACCCCCTGACCCGGGTGGACCGGCTCTCCGCCGGGGAACGGCAGCGGGTCGAACTGATCAAGTGCCTGCGGCGGGACCCCTCCGTGCTGATCCTGGACGAGCCCACCTCGGTGCTCACCCAGGCCGAGTCGGCCGAACTGTTCGGCGTCCTGCGCCGGGTGGTCCAGGCCGAGAACCGCGCCGTGATCCTGATCAGCCACAAGCTGGCCGAGATCATCTCGGCCACCGACCGGGTGACGGTGCTGCGCCGCGGCGCCGTGGTGTTCCAGGGGGAGACCTCGGAGACCACCCCGCAGCTGCTGGCCCGGCAGATGGTCGGCCGGGAGGTGTCGTTGCAGAACGAGAGCGCCGCCCTCGGTCTGCTGCCGGTCGAGGCACCCACCGGGGGGCACTCCGACGAGACCGCCGCCCCGGCGGCCGCCACCGAGCCCACCCCGGCACCCGCCGGTCCGCCGGCGCTGCGGCTGCACGAGGTGAGCGTCCTCGTCGGCGGGCTGCCCCTGCTCGACAAGCTCGACCTGGAGGTCGCCGCCGGCGAGATCGTCGGCCTGTACGGGGTGGAGGGCAACGGTCAGGCCACCCTCGGTGACCTGCTCTCCGGGCTGGTCGTCCCGGACACCGGCACCGTCGAGGTCGCCGGTCGACCCGTCGACCTGAGCCGGCCCGGAGCCATGCACGACGCCGGCCTGGGTGTCGTGCCCGAGGACCGGCACCGCTCCGGGGTCGTGCTGGACATGACCATCGCCGAGAACCTGGTCATGAAGTCCCTGGCCGGGGTCTGCACCCGGGGTGTGCTCAGCCGCCGACGGATGAACCGGCTCGCCCGCGAGCAGATGACCGAGTTCAACATCGTCGCGCCCTCGCCCGACACCCCCGTACGCAGCCTCTCCGGCGGTAACCAGCAGCGGGTGGTCCTGGCCCGGGAGTTGTCAGCCGGGCCGAAGGCACTCGTCGCCGCCCAGCCCACGCACGGTCTGGACGTCGGTGCGATCGAAGACATGTACCTGCGGTTGCGGCGCGCTGCCGCGGAAGGGGTGGCGGTGTTGCTGATCTCCACCGAGCTGGAGGAGGTGATGGCCCTGGCCGACCGGATCGCGGTGATCTCCTCCGGCAAGGTCGTCGGGGTGCTGCCGACCGCCGAGGCCACCGCCGAGCGGCTCGGCATGCTCGTCGGCGGGGTGAGTCACTGATGGCGGGTACCGACGCCGCCGGCCGGCGGCTGCTCAACCGGCTCAACCCGGGTGTCGGCGGCTGGCAGGTCGGTGCGGCCACGGTGGTCACCGTGTCCATCTGCCTCGGCCTGTCGGCGCTGCTGATCGCCGCCACCGGCGGGTCCCCGATCGCCGCCGCGAAGGCCCTCTACCAGGGCGGCATGGCCACCCAGTCGGCGTGGACCAGCTCGCTGCTGTACGTCGCACCGCTGCTGCTGGTAGCGGTCGGCGCCTGCGTCAGCGCCCGGTCCGGGTTCTTCAACATCGGCCAGGAGGGGCAGGTCCTCATCGGGGCCCTCGCCGGTGCCTTCGTCGGCCTGCGGCTGGCCCTGCCGGGTCCGCTGCTGCTGGTCGTGGTGCTGCTGGCGGCACTGCTGGCCTCCGGCGCCTGGGCCGGGCTCAGCGCGTTGATGTACCGGTTCCGGGGAGTCAACGTCGTGGTCAGCACCCTGCTGATGACGTTCCTGGCCCAGCAGCTGGTCGCCTTCGCGGTCAACACCCCGTGGCTGTTGCAGGAGTCCCGGTTGGGCACCGGGGTGGTCTCCCCGCAGTCCAACCCGCTGCCGGAGAACGCCCGGCTGGTCTCCTACGGGCAGTTCCCGAACCTCCAGGTCAACACCGGGCTGATCCTGGCCCTGGTGGTCGCCGTCGCCCTGGCCCTGGCCCTGGCCCGGACCCGGTGGGGTTTCCGGCTCAAGATGCTCGGCCTGAACCCGGTGACCGCCCGGCACGCCGGGGTGAAGGTCGGCCTGCTCGGCGGCCTGGCTCTGGCCACCTCGGGTGCGTTCGCCGGTCTGGCCGGGGCGCTGCTGCTGACCAGCCCGGTCGGCACCAACCGCCTGCAGCCGGGCATGTCGCTCAACATCGGCTGGGACGGCCTGCTGGTGGCCCTGGTGGCCCGGAACAACCCGCTGCTGTCCATCCCCGTCGCGGTGCTGTTCGGGGTGCTGCGCGCCGGCGGCGGGTTCCTCGCCGCGACCGGGGTGCCGTCGATCCTGGTCGACGTGGTCAAGGCGCTGCTGGTGCTGGCCTTCGTCGCACCGCCGGTGGTGATCGGGATGTTGCGTCGACGCCGCCCGAGCGGCTCGTCGGGAACCCCGACCACGCCCACCGCCACCCCGACGCCGACCGGCCCGGCTCCGCGCGACGGAGCCGACGCCCAGGTTCCGGCGACGGACGCGACCGGCGGCCCCACCACCGCGAGCACGCGCAACGTCATGGAAGGCAGACCGGCATGAGCGCCGCCGACAACATCGCCACCATCCTGTCCAGCGGGGCCCGGCTCACCGTGCCGTTGGCGTTCGCCGCCTGCGGCGAGTACGTCGCACAGCGGGCCGGCACCCTGAACATCTCCGTCGAGGCGATGATGCTCGGCGCGGCCTTCGGGTCGATCGCGGTGGCCAGCGCCACCGGCAGCGCCACCATCGGGTTGGTCGCCGGCGCCTTCGTGGGGATGTCGGTGGCGTTCGTGCACGCCAACCTCTCCCACCGGGCGCAGATCAACACCTTCGTGGTGGGTCTGGTCCTCAACGCCCTGGTCCTCGGCCTGACCAGCTACCTGATCACGGTCAGCAGCTTCACCGGCCACCAGGTCTGGCTGGTCGACATCCCGGTGCTGCGCGACATCCCGGTGATCGGTCCGCTGCTGTTCACCCAACGCTGGCCGGTGTACCTGCTGCTGGCGGTGATCCCCCTGACCTGGTGGCTAGTGGAACGCAGCCGCTGGGGGCTGGAGATCCGGGCGGTGGGGGAGAACCCGCAGTCCGCCGACGTCAGCGGCATCCAGGTCAACCGGCGGCGCCGGCAGGCGCTGCTGTGGGCGGGCCTGCTCGCCGGGCTCGGTGGGGCGTACCTGGCGGTGGGTGAGGTCGGTTCGTTCAACCAGAACATGACCGCCGGTCGCGGTTACCTGGTGATCGCCGCGGTGATCTTCGGGGCGTGGCGGTTGCGCCGTACCCTGATCGGCTGTGTGGTGTTCGGCCTGGCCGACGCGTCCCGGCTGGCCCTGCCGGCGTTGGGCATCACCGTCAACTCGCAGTTGCTGATCGCCGCGCCGTACGTGCTGGCCCTGCTGGCGATGCTCTTCTTCGCCACCAAGGACCACGAGCCCCGGGCCCTGGCCCAACCGTTCAACCGCGGCACGGTCTGACCGGCTGCGACGAGACGGGGCCTGGCCCACACCGCAGGGTGTGGGCCAGGCCCCGTCTCGCGTCGCGAGGGCTCAGCTGCGGCGTCGGCGGGCCGCCTCGGTGAGCTCCAGCGGCCGGTAGCCGGCGTCGGCCGGGTTGACGGTGTGGCCGGGGGCGACCAGCTCGTCGATGCGGTCCAGGACGTCGGCGGGGAGCGGACCCCGGCTGCCGGCACCGAGCTGGCTGCGCAGCTGCGCCAACGTACGGGGACCCATGATCGCGCTGGTGACGGCCGGGTGGCTGAGCACGAACCCGAGGGCCAGCTCGATCAGGGTCAGGCCCGCCGAGTCGGCCAGTTCCTGGAGCCCGCCGACCAGTTCGAGCTTGCGGTCACGGATCTGCGCGTCCCGGAAGTCGAAGTGGTCGCTGTTGCGTCCGGCCCGGGAGTCGTCGGGGATCTGCGCGGTGCGGTACTTGCCGGTCAGCCACCCCCCGTTGAGCGGGCTGTACACCAGGACGCCCAGCCGGTGGCGCAGGCTGGTCGGCAGCGCAGCGGCCTCCGCCCCCCGGGCCATGATCGAGTATCCGGTCTGTTCGGTGGTGAACCGTTCCCGGTGCCGACGCTCGGCGACCCACTGCGCCTCGACGATCCGTTCGGCGGGGAACGCGGAGGTGCCGATCATCCGGACCTTGCCCTGGCGGACCAGGTCGGACAGGGCGCCGAGGGTCTCGTCGACGTCGGTGTCGGGGTCGGGACGGTGGACCTGGTACAGGTCGATCCAGTCGGTGCCCAGCCGCCGCAGGCTGCCCTCGACGGCCTCCATGATCCAGCGCCGGGAGTTGCCCCGACGGTTGCGGTCGGTGCCCATGGGCTCGTGGAACTTGGTGGCCAGCACGACGTCGTCACGGCGTCCCCGCAACGCCCGGCCGAGGATCTCCTCGGACTGGCCCTGGGCGTACACGTCGGCGGTGTCGACGAAGTTGACGCCGGCGTCGAGGGCCTCACCGACGATGCGGTGGCACTCCTGCTCGTCCTCGTTGCCCCAGGCGCCGAACATCATGGCGCCCAAGCAGAGGGTACTGACCTCGACGCCGCTCGCGCCGAGCCTGCGGTACTGCATGATGGGGTCGACCTCCTGTTGACGGGTGTGCCGACCACGCTGGCACGTCGACCGCCCGCCGGCACCGTACCCGCAGGTCGAAACGGGTGCGCCGGGTTTGTGTCCGCGGCACATCGACCCGCCGTCGACCACTGCCTAGGCTGGGAGCTGCGATGTTCTTGTACATTTCGGTACGGTGGAGGTTAACGTGGCGACCGGCCTGACTCACGCCCGATGGACGCACGTGGCGCTGCCCACCGGCGACCTCGACAAGGCGATCGACTTCTACACCTCGCTCACCCCGTTGGTCGTGGTGGAACGGTTCGCCGACGCCGACGGGGAGAGCGTCTGGCTCTCCAACGACAAGCAGGTCGAGACGCCGTTCGTGCTGGTGCTGGTCTCGTTCAACAAGGACAAGGGCGGGCAGCTCGGTCTGCTGCACCCGTTCGCGCACATCGGTGTCGAGGTGCCGCAGCGCTCCGACGTCGACGAGATCGCCGCCCGCGCCCGGGAGCTCGGATGCCTGCACTGGGAGCCCCGGCAGATGCCCCCGCCGGTGGGCTACATCTGCGCGCTGAAGGACCCGGACGGCAACGTCATCGAGATCTCCCACGACCAGCAGGTGTACGACACCGTCCAGCGGGTGTGGGGCAGCTGAGCGCGGAGCGTACCCGCGACGGGGTGCTGCGGTACCTGGACGCGTTGAACGCCGGTGACGCCGACGCGATCGCCGGCTGCGTCAGTGCCGACTTCGTCAACGAGCACACCAGTGCCGCCGGTCGGGGGGTGGTCGGTCGGGCCGGTTACCGGGCCCGGCTGGACGGGTTCCTGGCCGACTTCGTCGCGTTGCGCTACGAGGTCGAGGAGGTGCTCGTCGACGGGGACCGGGCCGCCGTGGCGTACCGGATGTCGTTCCGGCTGGCCTCGGCGGACGGGGCGCCGGTGACGGTGCGGGGCGTGTTCCGGTTCCGGGTCGACTCCGACGGGCTCGTCGCCCACCGGGTGGACTACTGGGACGGGGCCGAGGTCACGCGTCAGATCGCCGCCGCCGACGGGAGCTGACCGGACGGGAGACGAGTCGTCGGGGCCCGTGACGGCCCCGACGACCTGCCCGTCCCCGCCGGGGTGTCGCCGACGGCGGGTCGCTGTCGGTAGAGTTCGTCATCCGGGTGGACGGCGAGCGCGAGGTGACGCGATGGCGGGCAGGGTCGAGGAGGCCGGCGGCGAGGTACCGGCGATCCAGACCGTGCAGCGTGCCGCCACGATCCTGCAGGCGTTCTCGGCGTCCCGGCCTCGGCTGACCCTGACCGAGCTGACCGCGGACCTGAAGATCAGCCGGGCCACCGCGCACCGGTACGCGCGGGCGTTGCGGTCGGCGAACCTGCTCCGGTTCGACGTGGCCACCGCCACCTACACGCTGGGGCCGCAGATCCTGGCGATGGAGGCCGCCGCCCGGGCGGCGCTGCCGATCGTCACCGCCGCCGAGCCGTACCTGGACCGGTTGATGCAGTCGACCAACCTGACCACCGTGCTCAGCGTGTGGAACGGGGAGGCCCCGACGGTGGTGCGGTGCATGGACAACACCACCGGCGACGTGCGGCTCAGTGTCCGTACCGGGTCACCGTTGGACCTCACCCGATCCGCGCAGGGTCGGGTGTTCTGCGCGTACCTGCCGCCGACGCAGTCGCCGGTGGTGGCCCGGCAGTTGCGCGGGTCGGCGTCGTTGCGGGCGGTGGTCGACCGGGTCCTGCGGGACGGGTACGCGGTCAACTCCCCGGAGGACTTCGGGGTGCGGGTCCTGGCCGCTCCGGTGTACGAGCACGGTCAGGTGGTGGCCGCGTTGGCGGTGCTGGGCACCGACGCCGCGCTGACCGGTGCGGCGCAGGCCACGGCCGCCGGCCACCTGGTCGAGGTGGCCGGCGAACTGTCCGAGGGGCTCGGTTCGGCCGTCGGGTGACCCTGGTGGGGTCACCGCCTCGGGTGGTGGCCGTTGGCGTCGAGGATGCTGCTGCCCAGGTCGGCGGTGATCACCTTCGCGGCGCGCTGGAGGGCGGCGGCGAAAGGGCTGTCGGTGCCCTCGGGGACCGAGGTGGTGGTGCCGACGATGGCCATCGCGGCGATCAGCGTGTTGCCCCGGAAGATCGGGGCGGCGATGCTGCGGACCCCGTTGACCGAGGGGGTGTTCGCCGAGATGCCGGTACGCCGGATCTTGTCGACCTCGTGGCGGAGTTCGGCGGAGGCGGCCAGGTCCGCGGCGAGTCCCGGGATGTCGTCGGCGGACAGGAAGGCGCAGAAGACCCGCCCCTGGGCCGAGGCGGTACGCGACAGCCGCGAACCGGTCCGGACGCTGACCCGGATGACCCGGTCGGTGTTGTCGTCGGCGCGGACCACGACGGCCGTGTCGCCGTCCCAGACGCTGAGCACGACCGTCTCGTCGATCTCCCGGACGAGTTGTTGCATGTGCGGCCCGGCGATGCTGATCACCGGCATGGCCGCGCGGGCGGCGGCCGACAGGCTGAGGATCTGCGGGCCTAGGGAGTACAGCCCTTCCCGTTCGTCGTAACGCAGCAGGTTGCTCTCGCGCAGCGCTTTGGTGTAGCGGTGCGCGGTGGCCTTGCTGGTGCCGAGGCTGGCTGTCAGCTCGTTGAGGCTGAGCCGTGGACGGGCCGGGGTGAAGGCGTTGAGGATGACCGCCGCACGTTGCACGGTCTGAATCGCCGGAGCACTCTGGTCAGGGGTTTTCTCCGACGGAGGACTACCGTCCGCCATGTGGATTCCTTCGTGCGTCAAGTGAGACAGTATCATGGCATGCGGCACCTCAGTCTGTCGATGCGGTGCTGGAATGCACCGCGATCCGCGCGTACAGGCGGGCGAAACGGACGAGTTCCGCCACCTCGTACCGATCCCGTCGGGGATCGTCCGGGTCCCCGACGAGGGGGGCCGGACCGAGCCGGACCGTGGGTACGCCCCGACCCCGCAGCACCACCCCGTCGGTGGAGCCGGTCCAGCCCCGGATCGGCGTGGGTGGCGCGTGGTGCACAGCCTGCCAGGCGGCGTGGGCGTGGCGGCTGATCGGCGCGTCGATCGGCGTGGCGGCGGCGGAGTGCACCGGCCACCCGGCCACGTCCAGCACGCAGTCGCGCAGCGGGGTGTCGGCCAGGGCGCGGGTGAGGGTGTCGCGCAGGTCGGCCACGATCGTGTCGGGTTCGTCGCCGGGGATCGTCACCAGGTACAGGTGCAGGTCGAGGCGGCCCGGCAGCAGGTCGGGCTTGCCGGGGCGGCCGGCGCCGACCGAGCCGACGCCCACCTCCGCGCCGACCTGGTCGCTGCGGTCGGCCCGGGCGTCCAGGTGGGCCCGCCGGAACGTCTCCAGCGCCGCCAGGACCGGGGCCAGGTTCATGATCAGCCCACCCGGGGGGACGGCGGTGTCGCGGGCGAGGACCGGATGGTGGCGGGTCTGCAGCCGTACCCGCAGGAACATCGCGCCGGGTTCGGCGGTGAGGATGCCGGGGGGACCGCTCTTGGCCACCACGGCGGCGGCCGGGGCCGACAGGTGGTCCAGGTGGTAAGCGACGCCCCCGGCCACCTGCCCGGCGGGGTCGTCGGGCAGGTGGCGGTGGGTGCCGGCGGCGGCGAGCAGGAGGGTCAGTCGGTGGGGGACCCCCCTGTCGCGCAGCGCGGTCGCGGCGGCGACGAAGCCGACCAGGGCGCTCGCGGCGGCGGCCCGGGCGACGCCCAGGCCGAAACCGTCGACCACCGCGTCGGGGCCGACCTGTCGACGCAGTGCTGGCACCGGCCCGTCGTGGCCGGTGACGGCGGCGTCGAAACCCGGGTCACCGGTGAGCGAGGTGTCCAGGTGCGAGTAGAGCAGCAGTTCGTCGGCGTCGCCGTGGGTGCAGGAGGCGACCAGGTTCGCCGCGTCGGGCAGCCCGTCGACGGCCGGTAGCGGGTCGACCCGCCAGGACAGGTGGGGCCACCGGTCGGCGGCGAAGGCGGCCAGCCGCCGGGCGGTGGCGTGTTCGCGCCCGTACGGGCTGGGTCCGGCGGTGAGCACCGCCAGGGTGTCGAGCAGCGCGTCCGGGTCGACGGCGGCGTCGACGGCCCGGCCCAGCGCCTCGGGTACCTCGTCGGTCATCGCGCCCTCCCCGACGTCGTGTCTCTCATTCAAGATGACATCTCGTATGTTGACATAGCCCGGATGGTGTCTCTAGCGTGGCGTGACATCAACGACACCGCTTCCACACCGAAAGCCGCAGGTCGCGGGCGGGGGGCGGTGCCACCAAGACCACTGAACACGCGGGAGGACCGATGGCCTACGTGGTCACCGACGAGTGTGTGGACGTGCAGGATCGGTCCTGCGTCGAGGAATGCCCTGTCGACTGCATCTACGAGGGCGACCGGATGATGTACGTCAACCCGGACGAGTGCGTCGACTGCGGGCGTTGCGAACCGGTCTGCCCGGTCACCTCGATCTACCACATCGAGGACCTGCCCACCGCCAAGGCGCACTTCGGCCCGATCAACGCCGAGTTCTTCGCCGAGATCGGCAACCCCGGCGGCGCCCGCAAGATCGGCCGGGTCGGCCGCGACCACCCGGCAGTCACCGAGAGCACGACCTGATGGCCCAGCAGATCGAGGTCGACCTCGCGGTCATCGGAGCCGGCCCGGCCGGCCTCTACGCCACCTACTACGCGGGGTTCCGGGGCATGAGCGTGGCAGTGGTCGACTCGCTGCCCGAACCCGGCGGCCAGATCGCCGCCCTCTACCCGGAGAAGGACATCTTCGACATCGCCGGCCTGCCGGCGGTCAAGGGCCAGCAGCTCGTCGACGCGCTGCTCACCCAGGCCGCCACCGCCAAGCCGACGTTCCTGCTCGGGGAGAGCGCCGTCGACCTGACCACCGGCGAGGACCACGTCCTCGTCGGCACCGACGTCGGCAGCCAGGTACGCGCCAAGGCGGTGCTGCTCACCGCCGGCATCGGCACCTTCACCCCCCGGGAACTGCCCGTCGGCACCGAGTACCTCGGCCGGGGACTGCGCTACTTCGTCCCCCGACTCGAGGAACTCGCCGGCCAGGACGTCGTCGTGGTCGGCGGCGGCGACTCCGCCGTCGACTGGGCCCTGGCCCTGGAGCCGTACGCGGCCAGCATCACCCTGGTGCACCGGCGTCCCCAGTTCCGCGCCCACGAACACAGCGTCGCCCAACTGGAACGCTCCAGCGTCCGGATCCGCACCCCGTACGAGGTCAGCGCCGTCACCGGCGACCCGACCCTCGCCTCGGTCACCATCAGCGAGGTCCGGGGCGAGGGCCGCGAGGAACTGCCCGCCCAGGCGGTGGTCGCCGCCCTCGGGTTCATCGCCGACCTGTCCGCCATGGAACGGTGGGGGCTGCAGATGCGCCGCCGCTACATCGAGGTGGACCGGTCGATGCAGACCAACCTGCCCCGCGTCTTCGCCGCCGGGGACATCACCGACTACGAGGGCAAGGTCCGGCTGATCTCCGTCGGGTTCGGTGAGGCGGCCAGCGCCGTCAACAACCTCGCCCCGCTGGTCAACCCGGCCCTGGGCACCGTACCCGGACACTCCTCGGACTCGGTGTGAGCGCCCCCGCCGCGGACGTGACCGCGCCCCAGCCCACCGCCGCCGCCGGACTGCACCTGCTGGCCACCCGCCACGGGCTGGCCCGCCTCGGCGACGACGGCACCGCCGACCTGCTCGACCTGCCGTACCCGGACGTGGCGGCGCTGCTGCAGGCCGGTGCCGGACTCGCCCCGGCCCGCGAGGCTCGGGTCCGTGACCGGGTGCCCCTCGACGACCTCGCCGGGGACGTCGTCGCCCCGCTGGCCCACACCCGGTCGGTGTGGGGCGTCGGCCTCAACTACCACTGCAAGGCCCGGCTCACCGGCCGGTCCCTGCCCGAACAGCCGGTGCTCTACCTCAAGGGTGCCAGCGCCGGCTGCGGACCGGACGCGGTGGTGCCGCTGCCGACCTCGGTCAGCGCGCAACCCGACTACGAGGGAGAGGTCGCCCTCGTCATCGGCGCCCGGATGCACCACACCCCCGCCGAGTCGGCCTGGGCGCACGTGGCAGCGATCACCGCCGCCAACGACTGCACCGCCCGGGACGTGATGAAGGCGTCGGCCAACCCGACACTGGCCAAGAGCTTCCCCGGCTTCGGTGCCCTCGGTGCCTCGGTGCTCGACCTGGCGGCCGTCGCCGACCGGGACGCCATCCCCGTCCGCACCACGGTCAACGGGGAACTGCGCCAGCAGGCCAGCACCGCCGACCTCATCTTCGGTGTCCCCGAACTGCTCGCCTGGATCACCCGGTACGTCGTGCTGGAACCCGGTGACGTGGTGCTGACCGGCACCCCGGCCGGCACCGGACAGGACCGGGGCTGCTTCCTCGCCCCCGGTGACCTGGTCGAGGTGACCGTCGGCGGGGTGCTGCCCCTGCGTACCCGCTTCCGCGCCGAGACCCCCGACCCCGCCCCGGCGTCCCCGGCCGGCGCCGTCCCCACGGCCTGACCGCCGCCGCCTCAACGAGAGAGAACCTGATCTCATGACCGAGAACTCCCCCCGGTACGACCTGGTCCTCACCGGCGGCCAGGTGTTCGACGCCGACACCGGTGCCAGCCGGGTCGTCGACGTCGCGATCACCGGCGACAAGGTCGCCCGGATCGCCCCCGACCTGGCCGCCGCCGGCACCGAGACCATCGACTGCACCGGCCGGTACGTCCTGCCCGGCCTCGTCGAGGGACACACCCACATCTTCGCCGAGGTGTCCAAGGTCGGCGCCCCGCCGGACGAGGCGCACCTGCGCCGGGGTGTGGTGGCCGCCTGCGACGCCGGCACCGTCGGCGCCTCCACCTTCGCCGCCTTCGAGTCCTACGTCGCCGCGCCGGCCCAGATCCGCCTGGTGAACTTCCTCAACGTCTCCGTCCTCGGGCTGATCGACTTCCGCTTCGGCGAGCTGATGAACCCCGACACCCTGGTGCCGGAGGACGCCCTGGCCGTCGCCGAGGCCAACCCGCACCGGGTACGCGGATTCAAGATCCGCCTCTCCGAGGACGTCGTCGGCCACAACTGGCGTCCCCTGCTCAAGCGCTCCCTGTCCCTGGCCGCCGAGGCCGGACTGCCGCTGATGGTGCACATCGGCGAGACCCCCGAGCCGCTGCCGACGGTCCTCGACGAGCTGCGCCCCGGCGACGTCATCGCGCACTGCTACACCGGCAAGCCGTACGGCATCCTGCGCGACGGCACCGTCCTGCCCGAGGTGTACGCCGCCCGCGAGCGCGGGGTGCTGTTCGAGTCCGCGCACGGCAAGAGCAACCTCAGCTTCAAGGTCGCCAAGCCGGCCATCGAGCAGGGCTTCCTGCCCGACGTGATCACCTCCGACACCAGCGCCCGCAACTGGCGCGGCCCGGTGTTCGACCTGGTCACCAGCATGTCCAAGCTCCGCGCCCTGGGCATGACGATGGAGCAGATCGTCCCCCGGGTGACCTCCGCCCCGGCCCGGCTGCTGGGCCTGGACGCCGAGGGCTACGGCAGCCTCGTCGAGGGCGGCCCGGCGCACGTCACCGTCCTCGCCGACGCCGAGGAGGCGATCCTGCCCGACGCCGCCGGCAACACCATGCCCGCCGTCCGGTTGGAGCCGGAGGTCGTGCTGCGCGCCGGGGAGCGGATCGCCACGGTGCCGTGGCGGGGCCTGCCGGCCGACGCGTGAGCCGTCGATGACCACGAGCGACCCGCTCGGGACGCACCTGGCCCGCCGTCGACTGCGCACGACGCTGCGCGACGGCGGGCCGCTGGTGGGCACCTTCCTCAAGTTGCCGGGCCCCGACCCGGTGGCCCTGGCCGCCCGCGCCGGGCTCGACTTCGTCGTGCTCGACCTGGAACACTCCGCCCTGGACGAGCGGGCCGTCACCGACCAGCTCCGGCTCGCCGCCGCGCTGGGGCTGCCCGCACTGGTCCGGATACCGGCGGTGGACCCCGGTCAGGTCAACCGGCTGCTGGAGGCCGGGGCGGCCGGTCTGCAACTGTCCACGGTGCGGACCCGGGCGCAGACGCAGGCGTTGCACGCCGCCGCCCGGTACGCTCCGTACGGTCGGCGCAGCATCAGCCTGGCCCACCCGGCCGCCGGGTACGGCGCCGACGGCCTGGACGCCTACCTGGCCGCCGAGGCGGCCGACCCGCCCCTGCTGGTCGCCCAGATCGAGACGGCGACCACCGAGGACCCGCTGCCGGAGCTGCTGGACACCGTGGACGTCGCGTTCGTCGGGACCACCGACCTGTCGGTGAGCCTCGGTCTGTCCACCACCGACGACCCGGCACCGCTGCTGGCCCGCACCGCCGAGGTCGCCGAGGCGACCCGCGTCGGCGGCACCGCCCTGGGCGGGTGGCTGCCGCAGCACACCCCCGAGGCCCTGGCCCGCTTCGGTCTGGCCGACGCCCGCTACCTGGTCCTCGGCTCCGACCTGCAGTTGCTCGGCGCCGGTCTGCGCGGGCTGACCGCGCGGCGCTGACCCGACCCGACCTCCCGAAGGGATCCGCCCGACATGCTCAATCCGCAGCTGTACGGCACCTCGGTGAACTGGGACGACATCCCGGCCACCGACGTGCGCCCCGGGGTGCGCCGCAAGGTGTACTCCACCGACGAGGTGCTGTTCGCCTGGCACGAACTCGCCGTCGGCATGGACCTCAACCCGCACCACCACGACGACTTCGACCAGCTGGTGCTGATCCTCGGCGGCCGGTGCAACTACTACGTCGACGGGGTCGCGCACCCGATGGGGCCGGGGTCGATGCTGCTGGTGCCGCGCGGCGCGCAGCACTACATCGAGCCGACCGAGGGGCCGTGCATCAACGTGGACGTCTTCACCCCGCCGAGGGCGGACTTCCTGCCGCACGCGTGGCGTCCCGGACAGGACTGACCCGACCGTGACCGAGATCGTGGTGGTGGGCAGCCTCAACGTCGACGTGGTGGTGCCCCTGGCGGAGCTGCCCGCGCCCGGGCAGACGGTGCTGGGCACCGCCGACCACCGGCGGGCCGGCGGCGGCAAGGGCGCCAACCAGGCCGTCGCCGCCGCCCGCCTGGGCCGTCGGGTGACCATGGTCGGCGCGGTCGGCGCCGACACCGAGGGGGAGTGGCTGACCGGGCTGCTGACCGCCGAGGGGGTGGACACCTCCGGGGTGCTGCGCGCACCCCGCCCCACCGGGCAGGCGATCGTGCTGGTCACCGCCGACGGCGACAGCACCATCGCGGTCAGCTCGGGGGCGAACATGTGGCTCGCCCCCGAGCACCTCGACCCGTTCGGTGCGCTGCTCGGCGGTGCCGGGGCGGTCCTGCTGCAGCAGGAGGTCGACGCCGGGGTGGTGGCCGCCGCGGTCCGCGCCGCCGGTGGCCTGGTGGTGTTGAACCCGGCTCCGGCGCGTCCGGTGGATCCGGCGACCCTGGCCCGGGTGGACGTGCTCGTGCCCAACCGGGGGGAGCTGGCCGCCCTGGCCGGCGTGCCCGACGGACCCGCCGACGACCGGGAGGTCGACCGGCTGGTGGCGCAGGCCCGCTCGCTGGGCACCCGGGGGCCGGTGGTGGTCACCCTGGGCTCCGACGGCGCCCTGGTGGTGACCGCCGACCGGCAGTGGCTCGTCCCGGCCGAGCGGGTGGACGCGGTGGACGCCACCGGCGCGGGGGACACCTTCTGCGCCGCGTTGGCCGACGCGCTGCTCGACGGGGCCGCTATCGACGCGGCGGCCCGCTGGGCGAGCCGGGTGGCGGCGGTGACCGTCACCCGGGCGGGGGCGATGGCCGCCGCGCCCCGCCGGGACGAGGTTCCGGCCGGGTAGCCCGGCCCGTACGCACGTCGGAGCCCCCTGCACCTCGGGCAGGGGGCTCCGACGTACCGCCTCAGACGTGGGTGGGGAAGTCCGCCTTGCGGATCAGGCAGTGCACGCCCTTGATCCCGTCGACGACCTGGCTGATCTCGAAGTCGGCGGCGGCGCTGAGGTAGGCCAGCGCGGTCGGCGCGGGCATGCCCTGCCGGTGGCCGAGGAAGTCCACGGCGGCCCGTACCGCGCGGCGCATCGCCTCGTTCAGGTCGGCGTGCAGGCCGACCGGCAGCCAGTGGGTGTCGGTCTCGGCGAACGGGCTGCCGGCGGTGCCGACCAGGCCTGCGGCCTGGGCCTTCGGGATCACCGTCAGCCGGAGGGTGGCCCGCAGCGGGGCCTCCAACGCGGTCAGGGCCACCTCGCCGTCGCCCTGGGCGTAGTGCGGGTCACCGGCGTAGAACCCGGCCCCGGGCAGCTGCACCGGCAGGTAGAGCGAGGAGCCGATCTGGAGTTCGTTGATGTCGAGGTTGCCGCCGTGGTCGCCGGGCGGCACCGAGTGCACCGGCTCGTCGGTGTCCACGGCCACGCCCATCAGGCCGAGGAAGGGGGCCAGGGGGAACCGGGCGGCCCGGCCGTCGCCGTACGGGAGGGTGCCGTAGAGCCGGCCGCCGCTGGAGACCACCTCGGTGAAGTGGCAGACGCTGCCGTACGCCCGGGGCTGCTCGCCGTCGCGTCCGGTGTCGAGCGGGGTGAGGGGGTACTCCCCGGGCAGCGCGCCGTAGCCGTGGCGGCTGCTGACGAAGCCGTACGGGGCCCGCACCAGCAGGTCGAGCACGTCGACCCGGAGCAGGTCACCGGGCTGCGCGCCGTCGACGGTGATCGGGCCGGTGACGACGTGCGGTCCGTCGGTGTCGTAGTCGTGGGCGACGTCCGAGGCGGCCAGCTCCACCGCGTCGGTGAGGACGTGGTCGGTGTCGACGTCGAACTGCTTGAGGTAGGCGACCGGGTCCCGTCCCTGGTCCTCCAGGATGCCCTCGTGGCTGAGGGTGTCGATGGTCACCGTCTCGCCCGATCGCACCCGCAGCACCGATTCGTGGCGCCGGTCGGGCAGGCGGCCCCACAGGCAGGTCTGCGGGGTGCTCGGCAGGTAGTGGGTTCCGGCGATCGGACCGTGGTGCGGCTGAAGCATGGGATCCTCCGGGAGGGGTGACACCGTCGGTCGGTGCGATGGATCGGCGCGGCGGTGCGCGATGGCGGGGCGCGAGTGTGCGACGGCCCGGTGGTGCGGGGCCGGTGCGTGTGCGGTCGAGCCGGGACCGCGCCGAAGTCGATGCTGGGGATCGTGTCCGCCGTACCCGCCCGGTTGTGTTGCACAAGGATTAACAGTGCGTAACCCGGATCTGAGTTACGCCTGCTCTTGACAGCTACCACCCACCGATAGCAGCATCGGAGAGCGAGATGCTGTCTCGCATAACGTAGAAGGCGGTGGGGTGATGACGCAGCAGACGCCGGAACGCCCGAACGGCGGACCCGGTGCCGGTGCGATGATCGACGAGGACTGGGAGGCACTGCGGTTCCGCGTGCACCGCTCGGCGTACCGCGACCCGGAGGTCTTCTCCGAGGAGGTCGCGCGCATCTGGGGCCGGACCTGGCTCTACCTGGGCCACGAAACGGAGGTCCCCAACCCGGGCGACTTCAAGACCCGGAACCTGGGTGGACGACCCCTGATCCTCGTCCGGGACTCCGACGGCCAGGTGCGGGTCTTCTTCAACGCCTGCACCCACCGGGGCACCGTCCTGTGCCGCCACAGCGAGGGCAACGCCAAGTTCTTCCAGTGCTTCTACCACGCGTGGGCGTTCAGCAACGCCGGCGACCTGGCCGCGCTGCCCGGCGACGACGCGTACCCCGACGACCCGGCGTTCCGGGCCTCGATGGCGCTGCGGCAGGTGCCCCGCCTCGACATCCACGAGGGCTTCGTCTTCATCGCGTTCACCGAGGACGTACCCGACCTGCTCACCCACCTGGGACCGGCCGCGCACTACATGTCGCTGACCGCCAAGATCGGTGACAAGGGCATGACCACCCTGCCGGGTGTCCAGTCCTACAGCGTCAAGGGCAACTGGAAGCTCGCCGTCGAGAACGCCATGGACGGCTACCACTTCGCCCCGACCCACAACACGTTCGTGGGCTACCTGCGGGAGACCGGCTTCGCCGTCACCGACGACGACCAGTACGCCTACGACCTCGGCGGCGGCCACGGACTGCTCGTGCTCACCGGGCACAACGGGCGCATCGGCATGGTCTGGGAGCCCCGCTTCGGCGAGGAGGAGAAGACCCGCACCACCGCCAAGCGCCGCGAGATGCAGGCCCGGCTCGGCGACGACCTGGCCGCCGAGATCGCCGACGCCAGCCGGATCCTGTTCGTCTTCCCGAACCTCCTGCTGTTCGACCTGGAGGCGCTGACCATCCGCCAGCTCGAACCGGTCGCCCCCGACCGCACCGACGTGCGGGCCTGGCAGTTCGTCGAGGTCGGCGAGCCGGAGTCGGTCCGCGCCCTGCGGATCAAGACGATGGTCAGCTTCGTCGGACCGGGCGGCCTGGCCACCCCCGACGACATCGAGGCGTACGAGGCGGTCCAGCGCGGCATCGTGGCCACCGCCGACGCGGGCGACCCGGCCCACGACTGGAGCGACATGTCCCGGGGCATGGCCAACGAGAAGCAGGGCAACCAGGGCCGCTCCATCGACGAGGGCGCCATGCGCAGCTTCTGGCGGCACTGGGCCCACCGGGTCCAGGCCACCACCACCGTCGGCGGCACCCCGCCGGCCGGCCCCGCCAAGCCCGGCCCCAGCCCGCTGCTGGCCGGCTCCGGCAGCCCGCAAGAGGGGGCGTGAGCGCGATGTCGACGACGGTCAGCCGTAGGGGAGTGGTCAACGTGGGTTCGCGTGAGGTGACCCGGGCCGAGGTGGAGGACTTCCTCTACCACGAGGCGCAGCTGCTCGACGAGTGGCGCCTCGACGAGTGGTTCACCCTCATCGAGGAGGGGGGCCGGCTGGAGGTCCCCACCACCGACTGGGGTGGCTGGGACGCCACCACCGCCGGATACTTCGTCTGCGACGACTACGACCTCATCCAGGCCCGGGTCAAGCGGCTCAAGAGCCGCAAGGCGCACGCGGAGAACCCGCACTCGCGTACCCACCGGATGATCTCCAACGTGATCCTGTTGGAGGCCGGCGCGGAGACCCTCTGGATCACCGCGAACTTCGTCATCCACCGCTACCGCGACGGCGGCGCCTACACCTACGTCGGCCGGTACGAGCACGTCCTGAAGGTCGACCCGGACGGGCTGCGGTTCCGGGTCCGCCGGGCGGTGCCGGTGATGGAGGCGATGGACCCCGGCGCCCGCCTGAGCTTCATCCTCTGACCCGAAGGCCACCACATGATCACCCACATGCTGGTCTTCCGGTTCCGCGACGACCTGCCACCCGGTACGGCCGAGTCGGTCCTGGCCGAACTGGAGACCTTCCCCGACACCTACCCGGCGATGCGCAACTGGCGCAGCGGCGTCAACGTCAGCACCCGGGACACCTCCATGACCCACGGGTTCGTCGTGGAGTTCGACTCCGAGCAGGACCTGCTCGCCTACCTCAACAGCGAGTCGCACGAGCGGTTCGTCCGGGAACGCTGGCGCCCGGTCATCGAACGCCAGGCCATCGTCACCCTCCCCGACACCGGGGACGCGCACACCGAGAGGAGCCGCTGATGTCCACCGAGGCCACCCGCCGCCGCGGACCGTACGGCATGGAGTACGCCCGGATCGAGGTGCCGGACCTGGCGGCCTCCATCGAGTTCCTCCAGTACCACGTCGGCCTGCAACTGGAACAGCACGACGACGAGTACGCGTTCCTGCGCGCCGACATCGAACACCACAGCATCGAACTGGTCGCCGCCCCGCAGCGGGAGGTCTCCTGGACCACCGCCATCGGGTTCAGCGTCGAGTCCGAGGCGGTCCTCGACGACCTGCGGGACCGGGTCACCGCCGCCGGACATGAGATCCTCGACCTGGCCGACCGGGTCAAGCCGCTGGTGCAGAACGGATTCGCCGTCCGTGACCCCAACGGCCTGATCGTGGAGCTGTTCACCGAGTTCACCGAGTACGCCGAGCCGCCGCTGATCGAGCTGCGCCCCGTGGACCTCGTGCACCCCTTCCTCGCCACCGACAAGTACGAGGAGAGCCTGCACTTCTACACCGAGGTCCTCGGCTTCCAGGCCTCCGACCACGTCGGTGACGTGACAGTCTTCCTGCGCTGCGAGGACCGCTACCACCACAGCCTCGCCCTGCAGCGCAACAAGGAGTTCTACGTCGCGCACCTGTGCTTCCGGATGAAGAGCTTCGACCACGTCATGCGTGGCCGGGCCCGCGCCCAGTACAAGCAGGTCCCGATCGCCTCCGACCTGGTCAACCACTCCGCGTCGACGTCGATCGCGTTCTACATGCACGACCCGAAGCACGGTCCCCGCTACGAGCTGTGCGACAGGCACCGGGTCTTCACCGAGGAGGAGCACGCCACGCACCGGGCCCGCCGGATGTCGGTGGACCCGCGCAACATCGACGTGTGGCGTCCGGCCGCCGACGACTGGGGCCGCTTCTAGCCGTCCCCCCGGTGGCCGGGTGCGGGTCGGCTCCCAGGTCCGGCCGACCCCGCACCCCGGCCACCCCGTGCGCCCGTACCCCCGTCGACGGGGGTACGGGCGCACGTCGTACCGACGCCCCCACCGGCGTCGATCACTGTCGGTGAGCTAGGGTCCAGACGACCGGGAACACCGACGTGCGGTCACCGAGCACCTCCGGGCTCGGCCGGCGACACGGCCGCCACGACGCCGTGTCCCACCGCCCACCCCACCCCGGAGGTCCGCGATGTCCGACGCCCGCGTCCCGACCGGCACGACGCACAGCCCCCGCACCGGGAACCGACGATGACGACCACCCTGAGCCGACTCGTCGCCCGCAACGACCTGACCTCGGTCCGCCGATGGCTCGACGAGCAGCCCGCGTACGTCGTCGCCGACGAACTGGCCCGCATGGACCGGGTCGCCGCCGGGGTGCCGTTCCGGCTGCTCGACAAGGACCAGGCACTCGAGGTGTTCGAGGAGCTGGGACCGGTCGACCAGCAGGCGATCCTGGCCGGGCTGCGGGACCAGGCCTTCCGTGACCTGGTCGAGGAGATGGACCCCGACGACCGGGCGCGGATGCTCTCCGAGGCGCCCGCGAAGGTGGCCCAACGGGTCCTGGCGGGGCTGTCGGACCACGAACGTCGGCTGACCGCGACGCTGCTCGGCTACCCGGCCCGTTCCGTCGGGCAGCTCATGACCCCGGAGACGGTGGTGCTGCCCCGGCAGTTGACCGCCGGGGCGGCGTTGCGTCTGGTCCGGGAACGGGGCGCGCACGCCGAGACGGTGTACACCCTGCCGGTCGTGGACGCCGGTCGGCGTCTGGTCGGCGTCGTCGAGCTGCGCGACGTGGTCCTCAGCGCACCGGACCGCCCCCTGGACGACGTCGTCGACACCGCCGTGCCCCGCGCCCGGGCCACCGACCCCGCCGAGGCCGCCGCCCGACTGGTCCGCGAGACCAACGTCCTGGCCCTTCCGGTGGTCGACAGCGAGGACCGCCTGGTGGGACTGCTCACCATCGACGACGCCATGGAGATCATCGAGGCGGCCGACACCGAGGACGTGGCCCGGCAGGCGGCCTCCGCCCCCTGGGCCGGGCACTACATGGCGGTCAGCGTGTGGCGGCTGGCCCGCTCCCGTGCCCCCTGGCTGCTCCTGCTGATCCTGGCCTCGGTGCTCACCGTCAACGTCCTGCAGATCTTCGAGGCCACCCTGGAGCAGGTCACCGCGCTGGCGTTGTTCATCCCGCTGCTGGTCGGCACCGGCGGCAACACCGGCGCGCAGGCCACCACCGCCGCCGTGCGGGCCCTGGCGGTGGGGGAGCTGCGCGGCTCGGACCTACCCCGGGTGGTGTGGCGGGAGTCCCGCGTCGGGTTGCTGCTCGGTACGCTGCTGGCCCTCGTCGGGATGGTCGTCGGCACCGTCGTCGTCGGTGTCGAGGTCGCCACCGTCGTCGGACTCTCCCTGGTGATCATCTGTGCGTGGGCGGCGACCGTCGGGGCCACCATGCCGCTGCTGGCCAAGCGACTGCGCATCGACCCGGCCGTGATCTCCGCCCCCATGGTGACCACCCTCGTCGACGCGACGGGCCTGCTCATCTACTTCGCCGTGGCCGCGGCGGTCCTGACCCTCTGACCGACACCAGCCCCCCCCCGACGGGGTCCACGGCCCCGGACGCCCGTCGACCTCCCGCCGTCGGACCCGGCGCGGCGGGTCGCGTCACCGGCCGACCGCTGAGAACATTTTTCACATGCACCTCCCGGTCGTTCCCACCCGCTCGTCGGCCCGCCTCGCCCTGCCCACCGGCCCCACCGACTTCACCGAGGCCTGGCTGCGCAACCGGCGGCTGTCCGCCCACACCCGCGACGCCTACCGCCGGGACGTCACCACCTGGCTCACCTGGTGCGCCGCCGGGGACCTCGACCCCCTGCGCGCCAACTTCCTCGACGTCAACGACTACGCCCGCCACCTGGAGTCCAGCCTCGCCGCCCGCACCGGCCGCCCGCTGACCCCCGCCACCGTGGCCCGCCGCCTCTCCGCCCTGTCCAGCTGGTACGACTTCCTGGTCAAACTGCGGGCCGTCGAGGCCAACCCGGTCGCCGGCGCCGACCGACCCCGCATCGACCGGGACCACTCGTCCACCGTCGGCCTGAGCCCCGAGGAGGTGGACCGGCTGTTCACCGCCGCCGACGCCGACACCGGCCCCACCGCCCACCGCAACCGGGCCGCCCTCGCCCTCCTGGCCGACCTGGGCCTGCGGGTCGGGGAAGTGGTCTCCCTGGACCTCACCGACCTCGGCACCGAACGCGGCCACCGCAGCATCCGCTTCGTCGGCAAGGGCGGCAAACAACGCCGCCGCGCCCTCACCCCCGGCACCGCCCACGCCGTGGACGCCTACCTCACCCACCGCGCCACCACCACCGGGGTGACGGTCACCGACCTGACCGGCCCCCTGCTGGTCACCGCCAGCGGCGGCCGACTCGACAGACACTCGGTGTTCCGACTGGTCCGCCGACTCGCCCAGGCCGCCGGCCTGTCCACCTGGTCGAAGCTGTCCCCCCACTCCCTGCGCCACGCCTTCGCCACCACCGCCCGCGCCGAAGGCGTACCCCTCGAAGACGTCCAGGACGCGATGGGCCACGCCGACCCCCGCACCACCCGCCGCTACGACCGCGACCGGCACAACCTCGACCGCGACCCGTCCTACGTCATCTGGGCCGCCCGCGCCCGCCGCCGCTGACCGCCACCACGGGGAAGTCGCTGCGGGGGTGCCCTCGGGTTCTCTACGGTCGACAGGTGTGGGCGGTGACGGGTGGACCCGACCGGCCCGGCCGCGCCGCCCGGTCCGGGCCGGGATGCTGATCGCCGGGTGCGCGGTGGCGCTGTGCTGCACCGGGGTGGCCGGGCTGGGCCTGTGGAACGTCCAGGTCGTCCGGCAGGCCGACGGGCCGGTCCGGCAGACCGCCGACGGGTTCCTGCAGGACCTGTCCGACGGTGACACCGACGGCGCCTACGACCTGCTGTGCGCCGACGCCCGGACCCGGTGGAGCCGCATCGGGTTCGACCAGTGGGTACGCACCCCACCGCAGGTCACCGGCTACCGACTGCTCGACGTGTCGGTCACCACCCGCAGCGGACGCCCCGAGGGCACCGTCGCCGTACGCCTGGACCGGGAGAACGCCACCAGCGACGACCGTGACCTGCGCGTGGTCCGCGACGACGACGGGTGGAAGGTCTGCGGCGACCCCTACTGAACCGGCCCCCCGCTCACCCGCCCAGGTCACCGGTGCGGTGGTGCCGACGGCACAGCACCTGGTACCGCACCCGGGCGGTGTCCACGGTGTCGCCGATGACCACCTGCTCACCCTCACGGACCACCCGCCCGTCGACCACCCGGGCGTTGAGCCGCCCCTCCCGCCCACACCAGCACAGCACCTCGACCTGGATCCGCGCCACCTCGTCGGCCAGCTCGAACAGCCGTCTCGCCGCCGGGAACAGCTGCGCCCGGAAGTCCGTGGCCAACCCGAACGCGTACACGTCGACGTCGTCGTGGTCGACCAGTTCGGCCATCTGCTCGATGTGCTCGACGTCGTAGAAGCTCGCCTCGTCGCAGATCAGGTAGTCCACCCCGACACCGTCGGCGCGGGCGTCGCGCACCAGCGACCGCAGGTCCATCCCCTCGGTCACCTCGATGGCGGTGTGCGCCAATCCGATCCGGGTGGTGACCTGCGGCCCCAACGACCGGTCCAGGCGGGTCGTCACCAACCCCCGACGGCCCTGCCGGGCGTGGTTGTGGTTCATCTGCAACGCCATCGTGGACTTGCCGCAGTCCATCGGACCCCAGAAGAACTTCAACGCCGCCGCGTGCAGGGGCCGCCCGTTCACACCCCGGTTCGCGGCGCACCCGACGCCCGGGTCGGGCCGGGAACCGGGCAGGCAGGTCGGCAGGGAGAGGGCGTCGTCGTCGGTCACGGCAGGGCAGCCTAGCCGATCGACGCCCCCGGATCGGCCCGCCTCGTCACAGCACCCGTGGGGGAGTGTTGCCCGCGGCGATGATGGCCCGCCGGATCGGCACGGCCGCCAACAACGCGAACCCGACCACGAAGAAGATCAACAGCGAGACCAGTCCCACCCGGTACGAGTTCGTCAACTGGAACACCAACCCGAACGCCAACGGACCGAGCCAACTCGTGCCCTTGTCGCTGATCTCGTAGAAGCCGTAGTACTCGCCCTCCTTCCCGGCGGGGATCAGCTGACTGAACAACGACCGGCTCAACGCCTGACTACCACCGAGGACCAGACCGATCGCCCCGCCCAGGACCATGAAGTGCACCGGGGCCTGCGCCGGCAACCAGAACGCGGCCAGGATCACCCCCGTCCACAGCACCAGACTCAACAGGACCGTCTTCCACGCCCCGATCCGCTTGGCCAACGCCCCCAACAACAACGCCCCACCGAACGCCAGGAACTGCACCAGCAGGATCGTCACGATCAGGGTGCCCTGCTCCAGCTTCAACTCCTCGGTCCCGTACTGACTGGCCAACGCGATGACCGTCTGGATCCCGTCGTTGTAGACCAGGAACGCCAGCAGGAAGAACAACGTCAACGGGTACGCCCTGATCTGACGCAACGTCCGACCCAACTGCCGGAACCCGTCGACGAGCACATTGCCCCGCCCACCGGCACCCGCGACCGCGTCGGCACTCGGGCGCTCCCGCAACCACCGCAACGGAGCCAGCGTGAACACCGCCCACCACACCCCGGCCGACACGATCGACGCCCGCGCCAGATCCAACGTCCGCTGCCCGTCCCCGTCCCGGCTGAACATCGTCACCACGACCAGGTTCAACGCCAACAGCAACCCCCCGCCCAGATACCCCAACGCCCAACCCCGGCTGGAGATCGCATCCCGGTCGTCGGGCCCACCCAGATGCGGCAGGAACGAGTTGTACACCACCACCGACGCCCCGAACGCGATGTTCGCCACCACGAACAGGCCACCACCGAGCAGATACCGATCCCCGGTCACGAAGACCATGGCGATCGTCGCCCCCGCCCCGGTGAACGCCGTGACCGCCAGGATCCGCTTCCTGTGCGCCGACCGGTCGGCCACCGCACCGACGATGGGCAGCACGAACACCGTCAGGAACACCGACGCCGACACCAGGTACGGGAAGTACGACCCGGCGGCGACCTTCACCCCCAACGGGTACACGTACCCCACACAGTCGTCGGCACCCAGCTCACACCCGGCGGCGAGCTTCGCGACACTCGTCAGGAACGGCCCCAGGAACACCGTCAACACCGTCGTGGAGAAGGCCGACATGGCCCAGTCGTAGAGATACCAGCCCGTCCGTTCCCGGCGGGTACTGCCCGGCTCGGACCGGGTGGGGATGACCGTCTCGGCCAATGGGGGTCCTCGGGTTCAGGCGGCCCAGTGGCCGCGGCTGAGATAGACGTCGCGCAACACGCCGACGTGATCGGTCATGATGCCATCCACCCCGAGATCAAGTAACTCGTGCATCTCGGTGGGTTCGTCGATCGTCCAGACATGCACCTGCAGACCGAGCCGGTGACAGTAGGCCAGGAACCGCCGGTCGACCACCGGCACCCGACCGTAACGGGGCGGCACCTGCGCGGCCACCACCGACGGCGGCAACCGCACCCGCCGGCCGTGCAGCGACGCCAACCGCAGCCGCGCCACCCCCCGCATCCCCAGGCTGGTCGCCACCCGCCCCGCCGTCGACGCCCGCAACCGCGACAGCCGGGCGTCACTGAACGACGCCAACAACACCCGACCACCCGCACCGGCACGACCCACCGTCGCCACCGTCGGCTCCACCCCACCGTCGGACTTCACGTCGATGTTGAACCGGACCTGCGGCCACGCCGTGAGCACCTCGTCCAGCCGGGGGACCACCGCCGCCCCACCGACCCGCACCGACGCCAGATCAGCCCACCGCAGGTCGGCCAGGCGCCCCGGCTCACCCGTCACCCGATGCAGCGTCCGATCGTGGAACACCACCGCCACCCCGTCGGCGGTGGCGTGCACGTCGGTCTCCACGTACCGGTACCCCAACTCGACGGCACGCGTGAACGCGGCCACCGTGTTCTCGTCCCCGTCGGCGGCACCACCACGGTGGGCGAAAGCCAACGGACCAGGCGCGTCGAGGTAACCAGAGGGCACGCGCGCAGTATCCCGGCCCCGGATGACACCCCGACGACCGGGGCGTGACCGATCCCGACACCCCACGTCGTTCGGATATACGACAGTGCCGGTGACCACACCGACGCACGGCGTGACCATGACGGGATGACCCTGCCGCCGTCCGGTCCCGGGCAGCACCCACCACCCCTGGTGCTCCGGCCGCTGGACCCTCTGCCGGCCCGACTGTCCCACCCCACCACCTCCACCCCACCCCGGCTGCCCGTCACCGCCCGGATCCTGCTGCTCACCGTCCTGACCCTCGGCAACCCCTGGGCCACCGACCTGATCCACCAGGTCCGCTACGCGCTCCCCGACGCCGACGGCACCGCCGGACTCCTCGTCGTCCTCGCCCTCACCGTCGTCGTCGCCGCGTCCTGGCCCACCTGGGACCCCCGCCCCACCGACCCGGACACCACCGGACTCTGGCTCGCCGGGAACCTCCGCACCCTGCTGTTCCTGATCATCACCATCTGGCTGCTGCGCCGCCTCGCCACCACCGCCGCCCCCACCGCCCTGTGGCGCACCCTCGCCCTGCTCGCCGTACCCCTGCTCGGAGCCACCGGCGGCACCCTCACCGCCGCCCTCACCCAACTCCTGCTCGACGACCCCCTCCTGCGCGGACAGTCCCTGGTCCCCTCGGTCCTGACCACCCTCACCGGCGGCCTGTACTTCTGCGTCCTGTCCGGGGCACTGCTCGCCTGGGCGGCGTCCCACCCCCACCTGTCCGACCCGGAACGGGGATGACCGTGGTACCCCACCAGAGCGACCCACCCGACGACACCGGCCTGCACAGCGAAGCCACCCGCTACCTGTGCGCCGCCGCCCACACCGACGAGACCTTCACCGAACGGGTCCTCGCCGAAACCTTCGACGACGACCTGCGCGCCGTCGCCCCCTCGGTCGGATTCGACCTCACCACGGTCCTGCGCCACTGCCTGCACGCCCGACGACGACGCTGCGGACGCGACGCGTGGCTGCTGCTCACCGGCGGCGCCGCAGTGCTGATCTCCCCGCTGTGGACCCTCCTGGCCGGGACCGCGATGGCCCTCACCGCCGCACTCACCCCCCGACGCCACCCCCGACACGACGTGCTCGCCCCACTGCTGGGCACCCTCACCGCCGCACTGGCCTCCGGGATCCTGCTCCTGCAACTCGACCGGGTCGCCGAGGACACCAACGGCGACCCGCTGCTCGGCTGGCTCGTCGGCCGCCCCTGGCTGGCCCTGCCCTTCGGCGTGGCCGCCTACCTGGCCCTCGTCCTGCACCTGGCCGGCACCCGGTGGCTGCTGGCGACCCGTCTGCGCCGGGGACTGTTCCGACCCCCCACCACACCCCCCACCGAGGAGGGCCGCCACGGCACCCGACTGGCGGCCCTGCAGACAGCCCAACGCGGCAACGTCACCGTCTACGGCGGATACGACCCGTTCGTCGGCTACGGCGACCCCGTCGTCGGCTGGTCGTTCGCCCTGCCGCTCGTGGCCGCCGACCCCCTCGTCGGCCGCCCCGACCAGCCCACGGCCACCGTCACCTTCGACGTCGTCGACCTGATCGACCACGTCCGCGACCACCTCGCCGCCGTCCGGGCCGACCCCGCCGGCCAGGACGGCCTGGCCGGACTGGTCCTGCAGGACCGGGTCTTCGTCCACGGCCGGCTGCTCACCGACGACCGCAGGCTCCTGCCCGACCGGCAACGCATGCCCCGGCAACGCTTCACCGACCAGCAGGTACGCCAGGTCGCCGCCCGGCCACGCGGCGCGGCCCGCCACTACCTGTGCGCCCTGGTCCCCTCCTGGGGAGGGGAGGTGGTGGCCGGAACGTTCCTGCACTTCTCCACCGACGGCAGGGTGCTCTACCTGGAGTGCGCCCGGACCGTCCTGCAACCACCCCGACCGGGCTACCACGACGTGGACCGGCTCACCGAGTGGCTACCGGCCACCCACCTCGTACGGCTGCTGACCACCGGCACCCAGACACTGCTGCGTACCGCCCTCGGCGCACCCGCACGGCTGACCCGTGACCTGCTGCGCGAGGGGCGACACGGCCGACGGCAGGCCCGGCTGCGCCGCCAGGCCCGCGAGGACCTGGGCTACGACTACGGCGCCCGCACCGGAGTACGGGAACTGGCCACCGGCACCGGCTACCACAACTACTTCCAGGTCCTCGACGCCGCCAAACACCTCAAGGTCGTCGAACGGCACGTCCTGGCCGCCATCGTCGACTTCCTCGACGCCCGGGGAGTCGACGCCGCGGAGTTCCGCACCCGACAGACCACCATCCTCAACCAGGGAGTGATCCAGACCGGGGGACTGAGCGTGGTCGGCAACCAGGCCGTCGGGGCCGGGGCACGAGCCGACCAGACCAACACCCCCGACCAGGCGACCGCCGGTGACACCACCGGCCGGCAGCGACGCGACACCTGAACACAGGGGAGAGGGGACAACCGGTGTCCGACAACCCGGTCAATTACGGCATCCAGCAGTCCGGCGGGGTCAGCCAGGTCGGCAACCAGGCCGTCGGCCCCGGCGCGTACGCCGTCGGCGGCGGCCTGACCGCCTCCGGCCCCGCCGACCTCACGGCCCTGCTCACCAGCCTGGTGGAGGTCCTCGACCGGCACCGGGGACACCTCCCGCCCCCGGCCCGGGCCCTCGCCGCCGACCTGCGCGCCGAACTCACCCGCCCACAGCCGACACCCCCGACCCGGATACGGACCCTGCTCCAGGACCTGGCCGAGGCGGCCGCCCCGGTGACCCCCGTCGCGGTGGCCGTCGCCGAGGTGCTCCGGGCGTGGCAGGGCGGCTGACCGGACCCGGTCAGCCGCCCTCGACCCGACGCCGGTGGACCCGGCTGGTGTCCACCGGCCGGGTGGGGTCGACGTGCCGGGCGACGTCGGGTTCGTCCGGCCGCAACGGGACCAGCGCCTCGGTGATCGCGTCGATGATCCGGTCGGTGGCCCGCCGGGCCGCCCCCGGCGCACCGGCGCGCAGGTCACCCAGGTCGACCGGGGCACCGAAGTGCACCCGGACGACCGGTCGGCGCACCACCGCGCGGGCCACGGCCCGCAGCATCCCCCGGGGCGCCCGGTACGGCAGGACCTCGTGGGATCCCCACTGGGCCACCGGGACGACGGTGACCCCGGTACCCAGGGCGAGCCGCGCCGCGCCGGTCTTGCCGCGTTCGGGCCACAGGCCGGGGTCGAGTCCGATGCGCCCCTCCGGGTAGAGCAGCACCACCGAGTCACCGGCGGCGATGGCGGCGTCGTCCAGGGCCCGCCCGACGGCGGCGGTACCCCGGTCGACCCGGATGTGCCCGCAGTGGCGCATCGCCGTCCCCACCACCGGGAACCGGAACAGCCCGGCGGTGGCCATGATCCGGGGGGAGACCCCCAGCCCGGAACAGGCGGCGGCCAGCACGATCGGGTCGAACGGGCTGATGTGGTTGGCGGTGAGGATCAGGGGCCCCCGGCGCAGGTGCGCGGGGACGTCGCCGGTGACGTGCAGCCGGGCGAGCAGCGCGACCAGGAACCGGGCGAACAGTTGCGCGCCGCGCCACAGCAGGGGCGGCCGCCAGGGGGAGTGCGGGGTGTCCATCAGCGGTCGATGCTGCCATGCGTGCCCCCGGGTGGGCAGCCCGGTAGGCGTCGTGGCGGCTACCGGGCCCGCGTGATCAAGGTCATGGGACCCGGGGCGGTTCGGGACCTCCGTCCCTGCCGATCCGCCTACGACAGCGAGTAGCATCTACTACGCCTTGTAGTATGCAGACCTGGGGGTTCTGGTGGACGCGTTGGACGTCGCCCGCTGGCAATTCGGTGTCACCACCGTCTACCACTTTCTCTTCGTACCACTGACCATCGGACTCTCCGTCCTGGTCGCCATCCTGCAAACCCTCTGGCACCGCACCGGTGACGAGAAATACCTCAAACTCACCAAATTCTACGGCAAGCTCTTCCTCATCAACTTCGCCATGGGCGTCGTCACCGGCATCGTCCAGGAATTCCAGTTCGGCATGAACTGGAGCGACTACTCCCGCTTCGTCGGCGACATCTTCGGCGCCCCCCTGGCCATCGAAGCCCTCGTCGCCTTCTTCCTCGAATCCACCTTCATCGGCCTGTGGATCTTCGGCTGGGACCGACTACCCCGACGCCTCCACCTGGCCAGCATCTGGGCCGCCGCCATCGGCAGCAACCTCAGCGCCTACTTCATCCTCGCCGCCAACTCCTGGATGCAGAACCCCGTCGGCTACCGCATCAACCCCGACAGCGGACGCGCCGAACTCACCGACTTCGTCGCCGTCCTCACCAACAAGGTCGCCCTGGTCACCTTCCCGCACACCATCTTCGGCAGCTTCCTCGTCGCCGGCAGCCTCCTCGTCGCCGTCGCCGTCTGGCACCTCATCCGCCGCCCCGACAACCCCGACACCCCCGCCTACCGCTTCGCCGCCAAGATGGGCTCCCTCGTCGCCCTCATCTCCACCGCCGGGGTACTGGTCACCGGCGACATCCAGAGCAAGATCATGACCGAGGTGCAGCCGATGAAGATGGCCGCCGCCGAAGGCCTCTACACCACCGAGAGCCCCGCCGCCTTCTCCGTGCTCACCGTCGGCAGCCTCGACGGCAGCCGGGAGGTCTTCGCCCTCAAGATCCCCTACCTGCTCTCCTTCCTCAGCACCGGAGACCCCAACGGCACCGTCCACGGCATCAACGACCTCCAGGCCCAGTACGCCGCCCAGTACGGCCCCGGCGACTACGCCCCGATCATCCCCGTCGCCTACTGGAGCTTCCGCTTCATGATCGGCTTCGGGCTCGCCGCCGCCGCCATCGCCCTCTGGGTCCTCTGGGCCCAACGCCGAGGCCGCACCCCCCGCAGCCGCTGGCTCCTGCGCGCCGCAGTGATCATGCCCATCCTGCCCCTCCTCGCCAACTCCTTCGGCTGGATCTTCACCGAGATGGGCCGCCAACCCTGGATCGTCTTCGGCGAGATGCTCACCCGCGACGGCGTCTCCCGCAGCGTCAGCCTCGCCGAAGTCCTCACCAGCTTCGCCGCCTTCACCCTCATCTACGCCACCCTCGCCGTCGTCGAGGTCAAACTCCTGCTCCGCTACGCCAAAGCCGGCGTACCCGAGATCACCGAACCCACCGAACCCGACGACGACACCGACGACAACGACCGCCCCCTCGCCTTCGCCTACTGACCCCGGAGCCCCACCGTGGACCTCACCACCGTCTGGTTTCTCCTCATCGCCGGCCTCTTCACCGGCTACTTCATCCTCGAAGGCTTCGACTTCGGCGTCGGCATGCTCCTACCCGCCCTCGGCCGCAACGACCGCGAACGCCGAGTAATGATCAACACCATCGGACCCGTCTGGGACGGCAACGAAGTCTGGCTCATCACCGCAGGCGGCGCCATGTTCGCCGCCTTCCCCGAGTGGTACGCCACCCTCTTCTCCGGCTTCTACCTCCCCCTCCTGCTCATCCTCCTCGCCCTCATCATCCGAGGCGTCGCCTTCGAATACCGCCACAAACGACCCGAAGCATCCTGGAAGAACCGCTGGGACACCGCCATCTTCATCGGCTCCCTCATCCCCGCCATCCTCTGGGGCGTCGCCTTCGCCAACATCCTGCGCGGCGTACCCCTCGACGCCGACCACGAATACATCGGCGGCCTCACCGACCTCCTCAGCCCCTACGCACTCCTCGGCGGCGCCACCACCGCCACCCTCTTCGCCACCCACGGCGCCGTCTTCATCGCCCTCAAAACCGTCGGCGACATCCGCCACCGCGCCCGCACCCTCGCCCTCCGCCTCGGCCTCGCCGCCACCCTCCTCACCACCACCTTCCTCACCTGGACCCTCACCATCCGCAGCAACACCGCCGCCACCACCCTCGCCGTCACCGCCGCCCTCGCCCTCCTCGCCGGCCTCGCCGCCACCCGCGCCCGCCGCGAAGGCTGGGCCTTCACCGGCACCGCCCTGGCCATCGCCCTCGCCGTGGCCACCCTCTTCACCGCCCTGTTCCCCAACGTCCTACCCTCCACCGCCGACCCCACCGGCACCCTCACCGCCACCAACGCCGCCTCCACCCACTACACCCTCACGATCATGACCTGGGTCGCCGTCCTGTTCACCCCCGTCGTCCTGGCCTACCAAGGCTGGACCTACTGGGTCTTCCGCAAACGCATCGGCGTCCACCACATCCCCCAGAACTGACCCACCCACACCACGGCCCCGGTACGCCACCCACGCGCACCGGGGCCGAACCACACCCACCACAGCCGAACGGCCGCGCCGAAGAGGAAACACCCCTCCCACACGGCCGCCCACACCCACCGCAGGATCAACCCGCCTCGCGCAACTCCGCCAACCGCGCCTCGATCTCCGCCAACTCCGCCCGCAACTTCTCCGCCTGCTGCTCCGCCTCCGACCGCTCCACCGCCATGATCTGCTCCACCGCCTCCTGCACCCCCGGAACATCCACCAACGCCACCATCCGCAACGCCTCCGCCGGCTTCACCACGTACGGCTTCGCCAACGACTTGCTGCCCTGCTGCGCCGCCACCGTCCACTCACCCTCCGCATAGGCCAACGTCACCGTCAACCCCGCCGGAGGCTTCGGCTTCGCCGCCTTCACCGCCCGACGCGCCGGCTTCGCCTCCGCCGCCTCCACCGTCTCCACACTCGACTCCTCCCGCTGCTGCTGCCGGGGCACCGGCGGCCGCTGATCCAACACGAACTCCGGCTCCACCGGCTTCGCCTCCACCACCTCCGGCTCGACCTCCACCTTCGGCTCCGCCACCCGACGCCCCGCACCCCGAGGCGCCACCGCCACGTCGCCGGGGGAGAAGGGCAACTCGTCACGCCCGAACCGGACCACCACGAACTCGTCCGACACCGCAGGATCGGTCAACTCCACCACCTGCCCCACCTGCCCGACGACCTGCCCCGCCGACGCGGTGAACACCACCTTCGGCTTACGCCCCGCCGCCAGAGCCTCCCGGATGCTCTGCACCTCGTCAGTGGACAAACCCTCGCCGCCGGCACCCATCAGCAACCTCTTCTTCCGTACACCTGTCTGAACCCTGCCTTGATACCAGCCACCTCAGACACCCACCACGCCGGGATCAACCCCCCAACACCCGCAACGCCGCATCCGCGTGCTCGTTCATCTTCAACTCGCTGTGCACCACCCCCAACACCCGCCGATCCACCCCGATCACGAACGTCATCCGCCGCGTCCCCAACGGACCCAACGGCAACCGCCGCCGCACCCCGAACCGCTGCGCCACCACCCCGTCCTCGTCCGACAACAACGGATAGTCGAAACCGTGCCGATCGGCGAACTCCGCCTGCCGCGCCACCGGATCCCGACTGATCCCCACCCGCGTCGCCCCCACCGCCGCGAACTCCGCCGCCAGATCCCGGAAGTGGCAACTCTCCACCGTGCACCCCCGCGTCAGCGCCGCCGGGTAGAAGAACAACACCACCGGCCCCGACTCCAGGAACTCCGACAACCGACGCGGCGCACCCGTCTGGTCCGGCAACTCGAAGTCCTCCACCACGTCACCGACATCCACCATCACGCACCTCCACACCTCGACCATCCGGGAAGGCCGGGGGAGACCCCTCTCCGAGGACCACCCGCCGACACGACCCCGCCACGGTAGCCTCACCGACACCACCCACGGCAGGGGGAAGACAGTGCCACCACTGACCATCGTCACCGGCGGGGGACGCGGCATCGGCGCCGCCACCGCCCGCCGCCTCGCCACCGACGGACACGACGTCGTCATCTGCTACCGCCGCGACCACGACTCCGCCGCCGCCGTCCTCGCCGACATCCACGCCACCGGCCGACGCGGCCTCGCCCTGCCCGTCGACACCACCGACCCCGACGCCGTCACCGACCTGTTCGACGCCGCCGCCGACCTCGGCCCGATCACCGGCCTGGTCAACAACGCCGGCGTCACCAGCCCCATCGGCCCCCTCGCCGACCTTCACGTCGAGGACCTGCGCCGCGTCGTCGACGTCAACGTCGTCGGCTACCTCCTCTGCGCCCGACAGGCCGCCCGCCGCCTACCCACCGGCGGCGCCATCGTCAACATCTCGTCCGTCGCCGCCGCACTCGGCAGCCCAGGGGAGTACGTCCACTACGCCGCCGCCAAAGCCGCCGCCGAAACCCTCACCGTCGGCCTGGCCAAGGAACTCGCCCCCCGTGGCATCCGGGTCAACGCCGTCGCACCCGGCATCGTCCGCACCGAGATCCACGCCGTCTCCGGCGTACCCGACCGGCCCGAGCGCGCCGCCGGGCGGATCCCGCTGGGCCGACCCGGCGAACCCGACGAGGTGGCCGCCGCCGTGGCGTGGCTGCTCGGCCCGGAGGCCTCGTACACCACGGGGACGATCCTGCGGGTCTCCGGAGGGCTGTGAGAGAGCCACTTCCCAGCGGTACGGCTCACATTCGATAATGCACATTATGTAAAGCTGGCCTGGTCGGGGGTCCCCGACCAGGGGTCTGGGCGTCACGTGGCGCAGCGCCGTCAGACCGGCGCCCACTCCGCAGCCGCCGGCGGCTGCGCCCGCAGGTGCTCACGCATCAGCGACCGAGACCCACGGCCGCCCGGCACGCCGACATCGCCACCAACCGACGCCCGCATGTCGGTCGCCGGCTCGACAGTCGGCCGGCCCCGAGGTCCACAGGCCCGGGTGGTCGACTCCGGGATCTTCCGCGTCGACCCGATACGGTGCGTATCGCGACCTCACGCAGTCCCGCCCCAACCTCGGAACCTCCGTCCCCCACTCGACTGTCCGCACCGGCCCCACCACCACCCCGTCGAGACCACGACCCCCGGCCCCCTGCCGCCCCCCGATCCACATGAGAATCCTGCATAATATCCCTTATGCAGGATAAGTCGGATACGTCGGTCGAGCGGCTCGTCGGGGATTTCCTGACCGCCCGGGCCACCCGTAAGCCCTCCCCGCACACCCTGGCCGCGTACCGGCGGGACCTGCTCACCGTCCTCGCCCTGGTCGGCGAGGAGAGCACCCCTCCCCTCCCCCTCGCCGAGGTCCGCCTCGCCGACCTCTCCCCCCGGGTGCTGCGGGCGGCGTTCGCGCGGTTCGCCGCACCCCGGGCGGCGGCGTCGGTGCACCGGGCCTGGTCGAGCTGGAACGCCTTCTTCACGTTCCTGGTCGCCGAACAGGTGGTGGCGGGCAATCCGATGCCGGCGGTGGGGCGGCCCCGGGCTCCCCTCCCCCAGCCCAAGCCGCTGCGCGGGGAGGACACCCCGGAGCAGTTGCTGGCGTCGGTGGCGCGGGAGGACGGTCGGCAGCGGGACCCGTGGCCGGAGCGCGACGTGGCGGTGTTGGCGTTGGCGTTGTGCGCGGGGTTGCGGCTGTCGGAGTTGTTGGCGCTGCGGGTGTCCTCGGTGGGTGGGCGGGCCGGTGAGCGGCGGGTGGAGGTGTCGGGTAAGGGGGGTCGTCCTCGGGTGGTGCCGGTCGAGCCGGAGCTGGACGAGGTGGTGGTGGCCTATCTGGACAGTCGGGTACGGCGGTTCGGTGGCCGTAGTGTCCGTCCGGATTCGCCGTTGTTGGTGGATCGGCGGGGTGAGCCGTTGCGGCGGGGTGGCCTGCAGTATCTGGTGGATTCCTGTTACCGCCGGGCCGGGATCGGTGACCGGGTGCCGGCGGGTGCCCGGTTGCACGCGTTGCGGCACACGTTTGCGACGCGGTTGGCCGAGGACGGGGCGAGTGCGGCGGAGATCATGCGGTTGTTGGGGCACGCGTCGTTGGCGTCGTCGCAGACGTACATCGAGGTGACGGCGGGTCAGCAGCGGGCGGCGGTGCGGTCGAACCGTACTCATCGGGTGTTGTCGGGGTTGTGGGGTGGGGTCTAGCCGAGGTCGACCAGGAGGGGGCGGTGGTCGGAGATGGTGGTGGCGGGGGTGGTGACGGCGGTGACGGGTGGGAGGCGGTGCAGGTCGGAGGGGTCGGCGAGGATGTGGTCGAGTTGGACGCGGGGGTGGGGGGCGGGGTAGGTGGGTCGGCGGCCGAGGGGTTGCCAGCCGGTGACGAGGCGGGCGGGTCCGGCGGGGAGGTTGAGGTCGCCGAGGAGGATGCGGGGTGCGGGCAGGGTGCGGAGGGCGCGGATGGTCTGGCGGAGTTGGTGGGCGTTCCAGCCGGGGACGAAGGAGAGGTGGGTGGTGGCGACGGTGAGGGTGCCGTGGGGGGTGTCGAGGACTGCGGCGAGGACGACGCGGGGTTCGTCGCGCAGGAGGATGAGTCCGCCGCCGGGGCCGGGGATGTAGAGCGGGGAGCGGATGGGGGCGGCGCGGAGGCGGGTGGTGTGCCAGCTGCGGACGGGGTGGCGGGTGACGAGGCCGACGCCGTAGCAGGGTTCGCCGTGTCCGTCGTCGTCGTGGTGGAGGGGGCGGAAGTGGGTTCCGGGGGTGCCGACGAGGGCGGGGGCGAAGCGGTGGTGGGGGGTGTCGAGGGCGTGGGCGGCGAGGGTGGTCTGGTCGAGGTTGCCGCTGCGGGTCTGGTCGCGGTCGACTTCCTGGAGGGCGAGGATGTCGGCGTCGAGGTTGGTGACGGCGGCGGTGAGGCGGTCGGGGTCGACGAGCCCGTCGGTGAGTGATCGGCCGTTGAGCAGGTTGAAGGTGGCCAGGCGCACAGGGTGAACCCTAGTGGGGGGTGTGGGAGTGTTGCCCGATGGCGCGGTTGTTGGTGTGTTCGGTGTTGGTGTTCGTGGTGGTGGCGGTGTGGGGGGTGTGGTTGCGGCGGCGGCGGGGGCGGTGAGGCTGCGCACAGCGGCGCCGGTGTGGGGGGTGGTGGTGGGCAGAATGTGCGGCCGTGGATATCGATCTGACGTCGGTGTTGATGTTGTTGTCGGCTGCTGCTGTGGCGGGGTGGATCGACGCGGTGGTGGGGGGTGGTGGGTTGGTGTTGTTGCCGGCGTTGTTGGTGGGGGTGCCGGGGGTGCCGGTGGCGACGGCGTTGGGGACGAACAAGTTGGTGGCGATCGCGGGGACGTCGACGGCGGCGGTGACGTATGCGCGGCGGACGAAGGTGGATTGGCAGGTGGCGGGTCCGGCGGCGGGGTTGGCGCTGGTGTGTGCGGGGTTGGGTGCGGGGTTGGCGGGGGTGGTGCCGGCGGGGGCTTATCGGCCGGTGTTGTTGGTGGTGTTGGTGGCGGTGGCGGTGTTGGTGGTGGCGCGTCCGACGTTGGGGGTGGTGTCGCTGCCGCATCGGCGTACGCGGGTGCGGATGGCGGTGGCGGTGGGGGTGGCCGGGGTGGGTGTGGCGTTGTACGACGGGTTGGTGGGTCCGGCGACGGGGACGTTTCTGGTGTTGGCGTTCACGGCGGTGGTGGGGGCGGATTTCCTGCACGCGTCGGCGATGGCGAAGGTGGTGAATGTGGGGACGAATCTGGGGGCGTTGGTGGTGTTCGCGGCGACGGGGCACGTGTTGTGGGTGTTGGGGGCGGCGATGGCGGTGTGCAACGTGGTGGGTGCGGTGGTGGGGGCTCGGATGGCGTTGCGGCGGGGTTCGGGGTTCGTGCGGGTGGTGTTGGTGGTGGTGGTGACGGCGTTGGTGGTGCGGTTGGGGTGGGATCAGTGGGTGGCGGGTGGGGTGTGAGGGTCAGGGGGTGTGGGTGGCGTCGGTGTGGGTGAGGCGGGGTAGGCGGGGGCGGTAGGCGTCGGGTCCGGGGTGGCCGATGTTGACGACGAGGAGGGATTTCCAGCCGTTGTCGGTGAAGAATTCGGTGTCGATGCCGGGGGGGTCGAATCCGCCCATGGGGCCGGCGGCGAGTCCGGCGGCGCGGATGCCGAGGAGGTAGTAGCCGATCTGGATGGTGGCGTTGAAGCGGGCGGTGTTCTCGCGGGTGGTGTCGTCGGCGGCGAAGCGTTCCTGGAGGCCGGGGAGGACGGGGAAGGTGGTGGGGAGGTGGTGGTGGAAGTCGGTGTCGGCGGCGAGGACGGCGGTGACGGGGGCGGTGGCGGTCTTGGCGCGGTTGCCTTCGGCGAGGTGGGTGAGGAGGCGGTCGCGGGTGGTGCCGGGGCGGGTGTAGAGGATGCGCAGGGGTTGGACGTTCATGGCGGTGGGTGGGAACTTGGCGAGGTCGTAGATGGCGTGGAGTTGGTCGTCGGTGACGGGTTGGTCGGTGAAGGTGTTGGCGGTGTGGGCGTGGGTGAAGAGTTGGGCTTGGGCGTCGGGGTGGAGGGTGAGGGGGGTGTGGAGGTCGGTCATTGTTGCTCCTCGGGTGGGGGCCGAATGGGTCCGGCGCTCGGGTAACGGTAGCAGCTAGTTTTTTAGAAGTCTCTTGGTTGTCGGGGGTGACACGTATCGTGGGTGGCATGACCGTCTCCGTGCCCGGCCGTACTCCCCCGCCGTGTGCCGGTGGTCTGGCCCGGGCGTTCGCCTTCCTGGGCAAGCGGTGGAACGGGGTGATCCTGGGGACCCTGGCGCACGGTCCGGCGAGGTTCGCCGAGTTGACCCGGGCGTTGCCGGGGATCAGTGAGTCGGTGCTGTCCGACCGGTTGGGCGAGCTGGCCCGGGTGGGGTTGGTGAGCCGGTCGGTGCGGGAGGGCCCCCCGGTGGAGGTGAGCTATCGGCTCACCGAGCGGGGGTGTGCCCTGTTGCCGGCGTTGGACGCTCTGGCGGTGTGGGCGGACGAGAACCTGTCGGACTGACGAGGGGGGCGCTGCGTCCCGGGTGCGTCGTCCGGGTCGGCCGCGGTCGTCGGGGATGTGTCCGCGACCGGGGTGAGGGTCAGGTTCGGGCCGTGGTGGGTACAGCGGTGGATGTCGCGTCCCCGTGCCGTAGCAGCCTAGGAGTCACACGAGTGTCCTTGCACCGTCTCGGCGTCGTCGCCTGGTTCGTCCAACCGCTGTACCTGGTCGCCGAGGTCGTCACGGCGACGGCCGTCAGGGTTCCGTACAGCTTCGTCGACGACACGATCAGTGATCTCGGCGCGAGCGCCTGCACCACTGTCGCGTACCCGTACGGCGACGTCGCGGTCTGTTCGCCGTGGCACCTGTTGTTGAACGCCGCCTTCGTGGTGTCCGGGGCGTTGATGGTCGTCGGTGCCCTGTTCGTGCGGCACCGGGTCGCCGGTGGGTGGGTCCGGTGGCTGTGGGTCGTGGCCGGGCTCAGTTCGGTCGGCACCGGCCTGGTGCCGCTCGACCGGGACCTCGACCTGCACTCGCTCGTCGCGTTGCCGGCGCTGGTGGCGATGCCCGTGGCGCTGGTCGCGAGCGGGGTGCGGCTGCGCGACCGGGTGGTCACGGTGGTCGGGGTGGTGTCCCTGGCCGCCGCGGTGGCGTTCGTGGTGCGGGTGTCCGAGCCGGAGTTCGGTGGGTTGTTCGAGCGGTTGGCGTTCTGGCCGGGGTACGTGTGGCTGGGCGTGGCCGGGCTGGTCGCTCTCCGGTCGACCTCCGCCCGGCCCCGGGGGTAGCGGGGGACGCCTGTCGGTCTGGGACTGCACGTCGGGTTGCCGGTGCCGGTCGTCGGCGTCGTGCGGGCGGGGCCGGTACCTGAGGGTGGCTGTCGGTGCGGGGTGGGTGGTTCAGCGGTGGGTGCGGTCGTAGTGGCCGGCGCGGATCTCGCGTAGGGCGCGGCGGCGGACCGGGCCGGTGAGGGTGTCGACGTAGAGGCGTCCGGCGAGGTGGTCGGTCTCGTGTTGCAGGGCGCGGGCGAGGAATCCGTCGGCGGTGATGGTGCGGGGTTCGCCGTGCTGGTCGAGGCCGTGGGCGGTGACGTGGCGGGCGCGGCGGGTGGGGAAGTACAGGCCGGGGATGGACAGGCAGCCCTCGTCGTCGTCGTCGGTGTCGTCGGACAGGTCGAGGGTGGGGTTGACGAGGTGGCCGCGGTGGCCGTCGGCGTCGTAGACGAAGACCTGGGCGTTGACGCCGATCTGGGGTGCGGCGACGCCGGCGCGTCCGGGGGCGCCGAGCAGGGTGTCCATCAGGTCGGTGACGAGGGCGCGCAGGTCGGCGTCGAAGGTGGTGACGGGGTCGTTGGGGGTGCGTAGGACGGGGTCGCCGATGATCCGGATGGGCCGCATGGTCATGGCTGGCAAGGGTAGTCGGCGGGTTTCGGTGGTGGTGGGGTGCCGGCGAGCAGGGCGCGCAGGGGTGCGGCCTTGGCGGCGGCTTCGGCGACTTCGGCGGTGGGGTCGCTGTCCCAGGTGATGCCGCCGCCGGCCCACAGGTGCAGGTGGTCGGTGTCGGTGGCGGCGGTGCGGATGGTGAGGCCGAGGTCGAGGTGGCCGGGGGCGATCCAGCCGAGGGCGCCCATGCCGGCGCCGCGGCCGGTGGGTTCCAGGGCGGCGATGTGGTGCAGGGCGGAGCGTTTGGGGGCGCCGGTGACGGAGCCGCCGGGGCAGACGGCGTGGAGGAGGTCGGCGAGGCCGGTGCCGTGGGTGAGGGTGGCGGAGACGGTGGATTCGGCCTGCCACAGGTCGCACCAGCGGCGGACGGCGTAGAGCTGGTCGACGGTGACGGTGCCGGTGTGGGCGATGTGGGCGAGGTCGTTGCGTTCGAGGTCGACGATCATGATGTGTTCGGCGCGTTCCTTGGCCGAGGTGAGCAGGTCGTGTCGGCCGGCGGGGGTGGCGGGTCGGGTGCCTTTGATGGGGCGGGTGAGGACGCGGTCGCCGGTGACCTCGACGAGGGTTTCCGGGGAGGCGCAGCCGATGGCCCAGCCGTCGCCGGTGAGGGTGCCGCCGTAGCGGGCGCCGGGGAGGGTGGCCAGTCGGGTCAGGGCGGGTAGGGGGTCGCCGTGGTAGGGGGCGCTGGCGTGGCCGACGAGGTTGACCTGGTAGACGTCGCCGCGTCCGATGGCGTCGCGGACGGCCTGGACGGCGTGGGCGTGGGCGTGGGGGGTCCAGCTGTCCTGCCAGGGTCCGAGGGTCCAGTCGGTGGCGGGTGGTGGGGTGTGGGGGGTGGGTCGGGTGGTGTGGTGGTAGACGACGGCGACGACGTCGGGGAGGGTGGGGGCGGGTTCGGTGGGGGTGGGTACGCCGAGGAGGTGGGCGCCGGCGGCGGCGGAGACGTAGAGGGCGGCGCCGCAGACCTGGCCGGGTCGGTGGTCGCCGGGGGTGGTGGGGCGGGTGAGGTCGGTGACGGGCAGTCCGTGGTGGGTGAGGAAGTCCTGGACGGTGGTGAGGGGGTTGCCGCCGTCGGTGCGGTGCCACTGCCAGCGGTCTCGTTCGGTGAGGTGGGGTCGGCATCCGGTGGGGATGGCGGGGACGTCAATCAATCGCTGTGGGAGCGTTTCCACGCCACTCGGTCCGACCTTCCTCATCCGTTCAGCGGATTTCCGACGCGCCACGGTGAAAGCCGCTCGATGCGACGCGCCGCGACTTGGTACTGTGCGTCACTGGTTGTGTGAACCATGACACAGTGCCCCCACAGTCCGGAGAACCCGATGTGCCAGCACCAAACCACCTGCCCCTCCGCTGATGCGACCGACCGGGAGGCCGCCCGCGCCATCGCCTGCTTTCCCGAACAGGGCTGGAGTCTGCTCTGCAACGGGGTGATCCTTTTCGAGGACACCGGCGAGCTGCTGCCCGACGGCCGCAGCATCGCCCCCCACCGCGGCCCGGCCCGTCACGCCCTGGTCGCCTGACCCCTCACCCACCGTCACCGGTGGCCTCCGCCCCCGCCCGGGACGGCCGCGCCGCAGCGTACGTCAGTCCTCGAACGCCTGCGGCGACGGGCAGGAACACATGAGGTTCCGGTCACCGTAGGCCCCGTCGACCCGCCGTACCGGCGGCCAGTACTTCCCCGTCCGGTCCACGCCGGTCGGGTACGCCCCCACCGACCGCGGATACGGGTGGGGCCACTCGTCGGCCGACACCATCGCCGCGGTGTGCGGGGCGTTCGACAGCGGGCTGTCCTCACGGGGCCACTGCCCCGACGCCACCCCGTCGATCTCGTCGCGGATCGCGATCATCGCGTCGCAGAACCGGTCCAGCTCCGCCAGGTCCTCGCTCTCGGTCGGCTCCACCATCAACGTCCCCGCCACCGGGAACGACATCGTCGGCGCGTGGAACCCGTAGTCGATCAGCCGTTTCGCGACGTCGTCGACCGTCACCCCCGACGCCTTCGTCAACGGCCGCAGGTCCAGGACGCACTCGTGGGCCACCAGGCCCTTGTTCCCGGCGTACAGGACCGGGAAGGACGCCCGCAGCCGCGCCGCCACGTAGTTGGCCGCCAGGACCGCCACCCCGGTGGCCCGGGTCAACCCCGCCGACCCCATCATCCGCAGGTACGCCCACGGGATCGGCAGGATCCCCGCCGACCCGTACCGGGCCGCCGAGATCGCCGGCCGTCCCGGCCCGTGCTCCCCCACCGGGTCACCCGGCAGGAACGGGGCCAGGTGGGCGCGGACCGCCACCGGGCCCACCCCCGGGCCGCCCCCGCCGTGCGGGATGCAGAACGTCTTGTGCAGGTTCAGGTGTGACACGTCCGCCCCGAACCGGCCCGGCTTGGCGTACCCCACCAGGGCGTTGAGGTTCGCCCCGTCCACGTACACCTGACCGCCGGCGTCGTGGACCTTCGCGCACAGCTGCGCGATGCCCGTCTCGTACACCCCGTGCGTCGACGGATACGTCACCATGATCGCCGCCAGGGCGTCCCGATGCGTGTCGATCTTCGCGTCCAGGTCCACCAGGTCCACGTCGCCGTCGGCGTCACACGCCACCACGACCACCCGCATCCCGGCCATCACCGCGCTCGCCGCGTTCGTGCCGTGCGCCGACGACGGGATCAGACACACGTCGCGGTGCCCCTGACCCCGGTCGGCGTGGTACGCCCGGATCGCCAGCAACCCGGCCAGTTCCCCCTGCGACCCGGCGTTGGGCTGCACACTGACCGCGTCGTAGCCGGTCACCTCCGCCAGCCAGTCCTCCAGCTGACCGATCAGCTCCCGGTACCCGACGGTCTGCTCCGCCGGTGCCATCGGGTGCACGTCGGCGAACTCCGGCCAGGTGACGGCCGCCATCTCGGTGGTGGCGTTGAGCTTCATCGTGCACGACCCCAGCGGGATCATCCCCCGGTCCAGGGCGTAGTCGAAGTCCGCCAACCGCCGCAGGTACCGCAGCATCGCCGTCTCCGACCGGTGGGTGTGGAACACCGGGTGGGTCAGCATCGGGGTGGTCCGGGTCAACCCGGCGGGCAGGACCTCGGCGGGGTCACCGGCCACGGCGGGCACCGCCGCGCCCAGGGCCGCCGCGAACGCCTCCCACACCGCCTCCAAGTGCGCCCCCACAGTCGTCTCGTCGCAGGCGACCCCCACCAGGTCGGCATCGACCAGCCGGACGTTCACGCCCCGCGCCGCCGCCTGCGCCACCACCTGCTCCGCCCGGCCCGGCACCCGCAGCAGCACCGTGTCGAAGAACGCGTCGTGCACCACCTGCACCCCGTCGACGGCCGCCAACCCCGCCGCCAACCGCACCGCGTGCCCGTGGGTGCGCCCGGCGATCGCCCGCAGCCCCTCCGGGCCGTGGTACACCGCGTACATGCCGGCCATCACCGCCAGCAGCACCTGCGCGGTGCAGATGTTGCTGGTCGCCTTCTCCCGCCGGATGTGCTGCTCCCGGGTCTGCAACGCCAACCGGTACGCCGGTGCGCCCGCCGCGTCCCGGGACACCCCCACCAGGCGTCCCGGCAGCATCCGCTCCAACCCGGAACGGACCGCCAGGTAACCGGCGTGGGGGCCACCGAAGCCCATCGGCACCCCGAACCGTTGGGTGGTGCCCGCCGCGATGTCCGCGCCGATCTCCCCCGGCGGGCGCAGCAGCGTCAACGCCAGCAGGTCCGCCGCGACGCACACCACCGCACCGACCCGGTGGGCCGCCGTGACCAGCGGCTCGTGGTCGCGTACCCGCCCCGACGCCCCCGGGTACTGCAGGTGCAGGCCGAAGAACTCCGCCGGCAGGTCGTCGACGTCGACGTCGACGACCCGCACCTCGATCCCCAGCGGCTGGGCCCGACCGGCGATCACCGCGACGGTCTGCGGCAGGGTGTCGGCGTCGACGACGTACACCGGGCTGGTGCTCTTGGACGCCCGACGGGCCAGGGTCATCGCCTCCGCCGCCGCCGTGGCCTCGTCGAGCATCGACGCGTTCGCCGTGGCCAGCCCGGTGAGGTCGGTCACCACGGTCTGGAAGTTCAGCAGCGCCTCCAGCCGGCCCTGGCTGATCTCCGGCTGGTACGGGGTGTACGCCGTGTACCAGGCCGGGTTCTCCAGCACGTTACGGCGGATCACCGCCGGGGTGTGCGTGCCGTGGTAGCCCAACCCGATCATCGACACCGCGACGGTGTTGCGGGCGGCCAGTTCCCGCAGCTGCGCCACCGCCTCGGCCTCACCGACCGGGGCGGGCAGGTCCAGGTCGCCGTGCCAGCGGATCGACTCCGGGATCGCCGCGTCCATCAGCTCGTCGACCGAGTCGTAGCCGACGACGTCCAACATGCGCCGCTGCGCGTCCTGATCAGGGCCGACGTGCCGGTCGGCGAACTGTTCCGAGGTCATGGGAGGGGCACCTTCCAGGGGCTGAGGTCGACACGTCGGCCTCCCCCTGAGTCACCCCCGCACATCCGGTGCGGACGCTCCACAGTGCCTGCCCACGAGGTCCTTTTGCCTGAGAGGTTCCGGGGAGGATATGCCCCTTCGGCGCCGCCGACACCTCGGCGGTCTCTCCCCCGTGGGTGATACCGGCAAGGTCAACGCTACCAGCGGCCCGCCCACCCCGGCACGTCGTCCCCACCGCAGCTGCTCACACCGCCACCGGGTGGGCCGCCGCGGGGACCTGACCGCCGCCGGTCAACCGGTCGGCCAGGGCCGGGAGGAGCACCCCCAGAGGGCCGTCCCAGCGCAGCGCCGCGTACCCGTCGCCCCGGGTCGGCCCCTGGTTGACGATCACCACCGGGATGCCCTGTCTCGCCGCCCGGACCACGAACCGGCGACCCGACATCACCGTCAACGACGATCCCAGGACCAGCACCGACCGGGCCTGCTGCACCAGGGAGAAACACCGGGCCACCCGGGGTGCCGGCACCGTCTCCCCGAAGAACACCACGTCGGGTTTGACGATCCCCCCACACGTCGTGCAGTCCACCGTCCGGAACGCGGCCACCTGCCCGTCGTCGAGGTCGACGTCGCCGTCGGGGTTCACCGCCGTCACCCGCGCCCCGAACCCCGGGTTCGCCGCCTGCAACCGCCGGTCCAGGTCCTCCCGCGAGGACCGGTCACCGCAGCCCAGACACACCACCCGGTCGAGGCAGCCGTGCAGTTCCACCACCGACCCGGACCCGGCGGCGGTGTGCAACCCGTCGACGTTCTGGGTGATCACCCCCGACACCAGCCCCGCCTCCTGCAACCGGGCCACGGCCCGGTGTCCCGCGTTCGGGGCGGCCCGGGACACCAGCCGCCACCCCAGGTGGCTGCGGGCCCAGTACCGCCGTCGTGCCACCGGGTCACCGGTGAACGTCTGGTACGTCATCGGGGTGTGCCGACGGGCCACCCCGCTGGGCCCCCGGTAGTCGGGGATCCCCGACTCGGTGGACAACCCCGCCCCGCTGAGCACCACCACCCGACCGGCGTCCAACAGCCCGGCCACCGCCTCGACCATCTCCGTCACCCGTCCATGCTGCCTCAACGGCCCGCCCACCGGCCACGCCTCTGCGGGCGGCGTCCCCGCGCGGACACCGCCCGCAGCCGCTACGGTGACCGGTATGCGTGTCGTCATCGCCGGAGGCCACGGCAAGATCGCCCGACTGCTCGGACAGGACCTCGCCGCCCGCGGCGACACCCCCGTCGGTCTGGTCCGCAACCCCGACCACGTCGGTGCGCTCACCGCCGACGGCATCCGACCCGTGCTCTGCGACCTGGAACACAGCACCGTCGAGGAGGTCGCCGCCCACCTGGCCGACGCCGACGCGGTGGTCTTCGCCGCCGGGGCCGGACCCGGCAGCGGGGCCGCCCGCAAGGACACCGTCGACCGGGGTGCGGCCACGCTCCTCGCCGACGCCGCCCACACCGCCGGGGTACGCCGCTACCTGCTGGTGTCGTCGATGGGCGTCGACCGGGACCCGGCGCCCGGCACCGACGAGGTGTTCGCCGCCTACCTGCGGGCCAAGAAGGCCGCCGAGGACGACCTGACCGGCCGGGACCTCGACGTGACGGTGCTGCGACCCGGTCGGCTCACCGACGACCCGCCGACGGGGCGGGTCACCCTCGCCCGGCACGTCCCGTCCGGGGCGGTCAGCCGCGCCGACGTCGCCCACGTGCTGCGTGTCCTGCTCGACCGGCCCGACACCGCCGGGATCACCGTGGAACTCGTCGGCGGGGACACGGCCGTCGACGACGCGGTCACCGCCGCCGTCGACGCCTGACCCGGGGCGGCGGTCAGCCCGCCCGGCGGCGGGCCCGCCGGGCCGCCAACTCGTCGCCCGCGACCTCCGACACGACCGGTTCGGGGCCGTCCACCACCGCAGGCTCCGCCGGCAGGTGCGACAGCGAACCCTGGACCTCCTTGAACGCGCCACCGATCGCGATGCCGAACACACCCTGCCCACCCTGGAGCAGGTCGACGACCTCCTCCGGTGACCGGCACTCGTACACCGTCGTACCGTCGGAGATCAACGTGATCCCGGCAAGGTCCGCCACGCCCCGCGACCGCAACGCCTCGATCGCCTTGCGGATGTTCTGCAGGGACACCCCCGCGTCCAGCAACCGCTTCACGACCTTCAACACCACCAGGTCGCGGAACGAGTACAACCGGGCGGTACCGGACCCGGAGGCGTCACGCACACTCGGCACCACCAGCGCCGTCCGCGCCCAGTAGTCCAACTGCCGATAGCTGATACCCACCGCGTGACAGGCCGTCACACCCCGATACCCCACCGAACCGTCACTGTCCGTCATCGTGTCCGGTGGTGTGCCGTCCGGTTGACGCTGATGAACACCCGGATCGGAATCTCGCGGCTCATGCATCCCGACAACCTCCCCGCCCGTGCGGTGACACATCGTTTCCGGGACGTGCACCCCTCGACACGGCAACCCTATAGCGAGCATGAAGAGTTACCACGGAGAAACCACCGCGACACGCCGCGCAGCGACACTCACCGACCCCACACCACCCGCCGTCACCCTCAGTCACCGGGCTGTGTCGGGGTGGGTCGTCAGCCCGCGAAGTCCTCCGGACTCACCTGCTCCAGGAACTCGCGGAACTTCTCCACCTCGTCCTCCTGCTCGTCGGGGATCACGATCCCCGCCTCACTGAGGACCTGCTCCGCACAACGAATCGGCGCCCCCACCCGCAACGCCAACGCGATCGAGTCACTCGGCCGGGCCGACACCCGCACCCCGTCACCGATCAGCAGATCCGCGTAGAAGACGCTCTCCTTCAACTCGGTGATCTCCACCGCCCGCAACGGCGCCTCCAGCGCCGACAGCACGTCACGCAGCAGGTCGTGCGTCAACGGACGAGCGGGTTTGACCCCCTGCTGCTCGTAGGCGATCGCCGTCGCCTCGACCGCACCGATCCAGATCGGCAGGTAGCGGTCGCCCTCGACCTCCCTGAGCAGGACGATCGGCTGGTTGCTGGGCAGCTCCACCCGAACTCCGACCACGCTCAGCTCGCGCACCGCCGCCTCCGTGTCGTCGTCACTCATATGCCCGCACCGCGCCCTTCCCCGCCACGGTACACGGACCGCGAACAGGCTGTGGAACGCGTCACCAGCCCATACACCACGCCAGAACGAGTTACCCCGGCAAGCCTACGACACGCCCACCGGGGCCGATCACCACGCACGACCAACCCCACCACACCGCACCCGAGGGAGAACGCGGCCGACCCTCACCGACCCAACGTCGACCGCAACCCCACCCGCACCAACGCCGCGTGCAACTGCTGCGACAACGCGACCAACTCCCGCGCCGTCTCCGCAGCCCGCGCCCGCGCCGCCGGATCACTCTGCCGCGCCAACGGGGCCACCAACTGCGCGAACAAACCCACCTCACGGTCGGCCGCCGTCCGGTACCCCCGCAGGTGCCGGGGCTGGATCCCGTACGCCGCCAGACCCGCCACCGCCCGCGCGATGATCAACGCGTCGCCGTCGTACCAGCCCGGCGGATCCGACACGACGATCCCGAGCCGCTCCAACTCGACCAGCGTCGACTCGTCGATCCCACTGCGCGCGACCAGGTCCACCCGACCCAACCGCACCTGCCCGGACTCCGCCGGCTCCGCGGTCCGGCCCGGCACCTCACCACCCGGACCCACCGCCACCAACGTCGGCCGCGGCGGACCCGGGCCGTCCGCCGACCCGTCCCACCCCGCGAGCTGCTCACGGATCACCCGCAACGGCAGATACTGGTCCCGCTGCGCGGTCAGCACGAACCGCAACCGCGCCACGTCGTCCCAGCTGTACTTCCGGTAACCCGCAGCAGTCCGCTGCGGCTCCACCAGGCCCTCGGCCTCCAGGAACCGCAACTTGGAAATGGTGATGTCCGGGAAGTCGGCCCGCAGTTGAGACAACACCTCGCCGATACTCATCAGCGGATGCGCCCGGGCCGCTCCCGGCGGCGTCGAAGCCGCAGGCTCGTTCACCCCCGGCCGGCCCCCTCCTCCGGACGCGGACCGGCGATGAACACCACCCGGAACTTCCCGATCTGCACCTCGTCACCATTGCTCAACGTAGCCGCCTCCACACGCTCACGGTTCACGTACGTGCCGTTCAAGCTACCCACGTCCCGGACCGTGAACGTGCCACCGTCACGGTGGAACTCCGCGTGCCGCCTCGACACCGTCACGTCGTCGAGGAAGATGTCACTGTCGGGGTGCCGCCCACTGGTCGTCACGTCATGGTCCAACAAGAACCGGGCGCCCGCATTCGGACCCCGCCGAACCACCAGCAGAGCCATTCCCGGCGGCAACGAACTGGACATCCGGCTCGGCACCACATCGGTGTCCGGCCCCTCCAGCACTTCGTCGAGCGAACCGAGATTGAGCGTCGAAGTGACGTCGAGTGGGGGGAACTCGTCGCCTGGGCGCGTCATGGGACCACCTCACGGATCAGATCGGTCGCGTCGGGTAAGGGCGAGTCTGGCCGCCGGGCAGTGCAACACCCGGCGGCTGGCTCTCCCCTGCCAGGGAAGGCAATTCCGCAACGCTCAACTATTGGATTCTCGGTCAACTGGGCGAGCCTAGCCAGCACCGAAATGCAGGGCAACCGGACGCGCGGGAAACGACTCCCGTCACGAACCCGGCCCGACTCAACCCTCGATGAGGTCACGGTAGGCCGCAGCGGACAACAAACCCTCCACCGCAGCCACGTCGTCGCAGGTGATCTCCACCAACCACCCCGCACCGTACGGGTCGGAGTTGATCACCTCAGGGGTGTCGGACAACACGTCGTTGCGCGCCGACACGGTGCCACCGACCGGCGCGTAGATCTCCGACACACTCTTCGTCGACTCGATCTCGCCCAACGAATCACCGGCGGCCACCACGGCACCGACCTCCGGCAACTGGACGAACACGATGTCGCCCAGCGCGTCCTGCGCGTAATGGGTGATCCCCACCCGCACAGCCCCACTGCCGTCACCCACCACCCACTCGTGCTCAGCGGTGTACCGCAGATCCTCAGGAATCACCAGACGCGTCCTTCATCCATCGGTGCACCGGCAGGAGACCGGTGCCGGCCGCGCCGGTCACGAGACCGGACGGGCGTGCTCCAGCTTGGTCGGCTCGTGCAGCGCCGAAACCTCGACGACCTCACGCTCCTCGACGATCACGTTACCGCCGGCACGCTGAACCGCAGCGACCACCCCGCCCGGAATGCGCAACGCCGTACGCATCGTGTCCGGCTCCCCGATCACCAGGATCGTGTACGGCCCCGACAACCGCCGCCCGTCCACCGACAACCCCCCACCCTCGGCGTCGAGGAAGTACGTCGACGCCACCACCCGCACCGGATCCCCACCGCGCCCGGAGATCTGCATCGCCTCCGCACCGGCACCCCGCAGCTCCTGCACCGCGTCCAGGATCCGGAACGCCTCCACCGGCGTCGACACCGACTCGAACCGCACCGACAACCCCGGCCCCGCCGCCGGCAACGTCCCCGCCAGGATCCCCAACTCGTCAGCCCGCCGCGTCGCCTCCTCCAACGCCGCCTGCCGGCCCTCCACACCCGAGGTCAACTGCCGCTGGCTGTCCTCCAACGCCGCGATGTCCTGCCGGAGCCGGTTCTCCCGCTGGTCCAGGTCCGACAGGATCCGCACCAGGTCCTCCTGCCGCGCCGCCGCCAACGACCCGTCCGTCGACGTCGTCTTCAACTGCACCGCCAGGGTGAACCCCAGCAACGCCAACAACACCGCGATCACCACACCGGCCGACCCGAACCGCCACCGCGGCCCGTCCTGCGCAGACCCCGCCCGGGACAGGTCGACCGTCTCCGCATCCCCGTCAAGGTCGGCATCAGGGTCGGGGTCGTCCGCAGGGGTGGCGGACCCCGGCGACACCGGGGCGGACACCCCTGCGCCCCCCGGAACCGACGGCTCCGCCTCCCGTCCCGCCGGCGTCAGGTCACCCACCTCGTCCGCCGACGGCGCCTGCGGCCGTGGATCCGGGCCCGGAGACGACCCCACCGGCCGCCCCCCACCCGACGGCCGACCCGTACCCGTATCGGTGTGCTCGTCGCTCACGCCACCAACCTACGCCCGGAACAGGTGCCGGCGAATCGCCGCCACATTGCCGAAGATCCGCACCCCCAACACCACCACCACACCGGTGGACAACTGCCCACCCACACCCAACTGGTCACCCAGATACACGATCAACCCCGCCACCAGCACATTCGAGATGAACGACACCACGAACTGCTTGTCGTCGAAGATCCGGTCCAACTTCGCCCGCACCCCACCGAACACCGCATCCAACGCCGCCACCACCGCGATCGGCAGATACGGCTGCAACGCCGCCGGAACCGTCGGATCCAGATACAACCCGAGCACCACACCGGCGAGCAACGCCAGCACCGCGATCACCGGCCACCTCCAGAAGGACTGGGAGACGTCCGCGACCCGGACGACTCAGAACTGCCCGACGGACTCGGATCCACCGGCGGCCCCGCCCACCGCAACCGCGGCTCCGCCGCCGCCGGCAACGTCAGATCCTCGGCCACCCGCACCCCGAACGACAACCCCGTCTTCGACGCCACCTGACGCATCAACGCCGACGCCGCACTGCCCTCGAACCGCTTGCGCATCTCACCCGGACCGATCGCCGACACCTCGTACGGCCCCGTCACCGGCCGGAAATCCACCAGGATCGCATCCCCCGCCGACCTGATCGTCGACGTCGCCGTCAACCGCTGACCATTGATCGACACCGCCTCCGCCCCCGCACCCCACAACGCGTTCGCCACCCGCTGAAGATCGCTGTAGATCACCCGGTCCGGGCCCGCCCCACCGTCGGCCGCCCCCGTCACCGCATCCGGATCGTCACGGGCGTCGGCCAACCGCACCACCACACCGTCACCCCGCACCCGACCCACCCCCGTGCCCGCCTCCAACTCCCGCAACCGCGCCGCCTCCGAACCACCCAACGCCTGCACCCGCAACCGGCTCACCTCGTCGCGCAACGCGTCCGCCCGCTCACCCAACCGGTCGGACTCCTCCTCACGCTCCCGGATCTGCTCCACCAACCCCGCCCGCGCCTGCGCCCGCCCCGGCTCCTCCGCCACCGTCTGCCGATACGCCACCGCCAGCAGGAAACCCACCACCACCAACACCACCGCCGTCACCGACCGCGCCGGCCACACCGGCGCCCCCGCCACCCGACTCCGCGCCGCGTCCTCGTACCCCGGATCCAACGGGTTACGGAACAACTCCGTCAGGAAGTCCGGCGCGTACGTGCGATCCCCACGCCCCCGACCCGAACCCGAGTCGCTCACGACACCACCCCACGCCGCACCGACCGCACCAACCGCCCGGCCTGCACCACGTACAACGCCCCCGCCACCCAGTACAGGACCAACCCCCACCAGGCCAACGCCCACCCCGCCGACGACGCAGACACCGACGTGTCCGGCACCGCCGAGGCCAACAACAGCAACGGGAACGCCGCCAACAACAGGAACGTCGCAGTCTTACCCACGTAGTGCACCGGCGGCGGACCGTACCCGTGCCGGCGCAACACCGCCAACGACCCCAACAACAACAACTCCCGACCGAACAGCGCCACCGTGAACTCCCACGGCACCACCTCCCGCGCCGTGAACGCCAACACCGTGGCCAGGATGTACAACCTGTCGGCGAACGGATCCAACAACTCCCCGAGCCGACTCACCTGACGCAGCCGCCGGGCCACCCACCCGTCCACCCAGTCCGTGGTGCCACCGACCGCCAACACCACGATCGCCGCCACGTCCGCCTCGACCACCAGGAACAGGTACAGGAACAGCGGCACACCCAACAGCCGCACGAAACTGATCACGTTCGGCAGGGTCAGGATCCGGTCACCGACCACCGACGGCCCCGCCCCGGGCGACGGCTGCTGCTGCGCGGGCCGACCCGACACCGAACCTCCCCCCGCGGGCACACGCCCCGCCCACCCCACAAGACCGGAGAAGGCGGGCACCCGGACGCGGTACCACCGCCGAGGCCGCTCCCGGCCCCCGACGGGACCCTCGCCTGTTGCCGCCCGATCGGTCGACCGAAGGCGGGTGACTTGCGCTGCCACTATAACGGGCCTGCTTCTGGCGGTTTGCCGCTGTTGTTTCGCGTCTGCCGTTGTGACCGGAGTCACCGATCCTGCGACAACCCCCACCACACCCCGAACCCACTCACGCCGACCGCGCCGGACTGTCACCCGGATCCGCGCCCGCCGCCACCGCCTGACCGAACGCCGCCAACGCCAACAACAACTCGTGCTGCGCCCGACCCGGCATCCGATCCAACACCCCCTGCACCGCCCGCCGCCGACGCTCCTTCACCTCACACAACAACGACTGCGCCGCCGGCGTCGGCACCAACCGCACCTCACGCCGATCCCGCGGATCCGCGACCCGCCGCAACAACCCGGTCGCCTCCAGACGGTCACACAGGCGACTCGCCGACGACGGCACCACATCCAACACCTCGGCCAACCGGTTGACGTTCAGATCCGGCCGCGTCGTCACCAACGCCAACACCCGCAACTGCGTCGGCGACACCGTCAGGTCCTGCCTGGACACTGCGGAATCCAACACACCCACCAACGCGTCGGCTGCCGCCTCGACCGCTGCGGCAAGGTTCGGAGGTCGCTCCACCCGGTGTCCCCTGCGATCGTCCCGCTCGTACTCGCCCGCCCCCGACTACCGCTCGCCCCCACCGGCCGGCCCCGACGGACCATGCCAGTCCAGGCAGACCACCACGGCGTCGTCACGCAGATCCGCGTCGGCGTGGTGGGCGTGCAGCTCGCGCATCACCGTACCAACCGCCTCCGTCGCCGGCTGCAGCCGAGTGGACCGCATCGCCCGCGCCATCGCCCGCCGACCGTACTCCTCCCGCCCCACCGGCGTCGCCGCGTACACACCGTCGGAGACCACGAACAACCGGTCCCCCGCCACCAGATCGAACTCCTGCAGGTCGTAGCGGGTCTCGGCGAACATCCCCAACGGCAACTGCTGCTCCAACGCGATCCGGGTCACCACACCCCCACGCAACCGCAACACGTGCGGCGAACCCGCGTCCACCGCCCGGACCCGACCCGACACCGTGTCCACCTCCATCAACAACGTCGCCACGTGCCGGTGACCACGATGCTGGTAGAACAACGTGTCCGAGGCCAACTCCGCCTGCTCCACCAACCCACCACCCGAACGCCGGGCGTTACGCATCGCGTTCACCGTCACCGCCGTCACCATCGCCGCCGGCAACCCACTGCCGGTCCCGTTGAGCACCGTCACCGTCAACCGGTCGGACTCCACCGCCCAGTCGAAATGATCACCACCCACCGTGTACGCCGGCTCCAACTGACCGGCCAACAGGAACGCCTCCTGCTGCACACTGCGGCCCGGCAACAGATCCCACTGCATCTCCGCCGCCATGCTCAACCGCTGCCGCCGACGCGCCCGCTGATAACGGTCGGTCTCCCGATCCGCCGCCCGCAACGCCACCGCCAACTCCCCGGCGACCTCCCCCACCACCGCCACCGTGTCCGCCGGCGCCACCGACGGGAACTCCACCAGCAGCACACCCAGCCGCTCACCCCACACCGACACCGGCACGAACACCCGACACCGGCCGCCGTCCTCACCGTCGACCACCGGCTGCTGACTGCTGAAACACCGCTGCGCCACCTGACGACAACCCTCGGACACCTGCGGATCCCGCACCGGCCACAGCCCACTGATCTGATAGTCGGCCACGAACACCTCGGTGCCCGACGCCCCCAACGACGCCCGCACCGCACCGTCCACCGCCTCGGGCAACCGGTCCGGCGGCGCCCCACGCAACGCCCGAGACACCACGACAGGCGCGTCCGGCATGCTCGTCCTCCGAAAATATTCTTGCTGTAGGGCAAGCATCATACGGAGCGACCACCGAACCCCGACGGCCACCACCCACTCAACCCCCGCGCACCGCCACCCCGCCGTAGAACGCGTCCGCCACCGCCTCCACCGGCCCCTGCGGCCGCCACCGCGCCACCGGCACGATCCCCTCCACCGTCGGCTCCCACCGACCCAACAACCCCCGCATCCGCGCCGGCTCCCGCATCCGGTACGCCGGCCCCATCATCGCCAACGCCTGCGGATACCCCGCCAGATCCATCCCGTCGAAATCCACCGCCAACCGGCTACCCGGCGCCGACACCGCATACAACTCGTCGAGCGTCGCGGCCACCGTCTCGTCGTCCAGGAACGCCGCCACCCCCAGGAACACCACCCCCACCGGGCGCCGCCCCCACCCCGGAACGAACCGGTGCAACTGCGCCGGATCCACCGTCCCCACATCGGCCGCGTCACCGAACCCGTACCCCGCCCGGTCACAACCCGCCAGGATCTCCTGCCCCGACCGGACCGTCACCGGATCCACGTCCGTGTACAACACCGACGCCCCACCCGCCACCTCGTGCACGTTCCCACACGTCGGCACCCCACCACCGAACACCAGGAAACCGTCCAACCCCTGCGCCGCCATCGACCGCACCGCCCGACCCAGGAACGACCGCAACGACCGGAACACCGGACGACACGGCCCGTACGCCCCCTCGAACGCACCGGCCGCCGCCACGTCCACCGGGAAGTGATGCCGCCCGCCCAACCAGAAATCGATCATCCGCGCCGTACTCGGCTGCTCCGGCTCACCCATCGACGACTCTCCCTCCCAGTGGACCGGCGCCAGCGTACCCACCGACCCGGTGCACCGGTATCGGCCCGCCGACACCCCCGACACCGCGATACTGACCCCGCACCGGCAGAGAAGGAGACCCCCGTGAACTCGGCCAACGGCGCAGCGGTGATCGTCGGCGTGGACGGCTCCCCCGCCGCCCACACCGCCGTCCGCCTGGCCGCCGCCCAGGCCCGACGACACCACCGACCCCTGCGCGTCGTCCACGGCTTCATCTGGCCCCACCTGCACGTCGCCACCGACCCACCCCCCGACGGCCCACCCGGCGGCGGCCTGCGTCCCGCCGCCGAACGCCTCGTCGCCGACGCCGTCCAGACCGCCCGCACCGTCGCCCCCGACCTCCCCGTCACCGGGGAGATCATCGACGGGTCCGCCTCCACGGTCCTGCTCGGCGAGGCCCCCACCGCCGCCATGATCGTCGTCGGCGCCCGCGGCCTGGGCGGCTTCGCCGCCCTGCTCGTCGGCTCGGTCGCCGTCCAGGTCACCTCACACGCACCCTGCCCGGTCCTCGTCGCCCGAGGCGACGACCACCCCACCGGCCCCGTCGTCGTCGGAGTCGACGCCTCCCCGCTGTCCCACGACGCCGTCGAGTTCGCCGCCCGGGAAGCCCTCACCCGCGACACCGACCTGGTCGCCCTGCACGCCTACCGGCACCCCACCACCACCGGCCCCGGCGACATGCAACCCCTCGTGTACGACCGGGCCGACCTCCACGAGGAGGAGGACCGGGTCACCGCAGAGGTCCTCGCCGGAGCCGCCGACCGCTGGCCCGGGCTCACCGTCACCCGACGCACCGTCCGGGCCCGACCCCGCGCCGCCCTGCTCGACGCCGCCCGAACCGCCCAACTCGTCGTCGTCGGCGGACACGGCCACAGCGCGCTCGGCGGTCTCCTGCTCGGCTCCACCGGCCACGCCCTGCTGCACCACGCCGACTGCCCCGTCGCCGTGGTCCGCGCCCCGCACTGAATTCCCGCCCCCACCGCACTCTCCGGAGCTGTTCCGCACCCACACCCGGGCCAGCCGCACCGATCCGGGGCAGGCCGCACGGACCCCGGCCGTACCGCCGACCGGGCCGGGACCCGTCGCCGGTGCATGCGGTGGACGTGGCCGGGTAGACGCGCCGGACACGTCACCACGTCACCGAGGGAGGCGACCATGCCCGGACCACGCCCAGGCAGCAATGCCTACGACAAGGAACGTGCCCGGCTACGGAACCTGATCGAGAACTCCGGGCGCGCGGCGGACGGCAAGGCCGACGACGTGGCCAACCGGGTCCTCCAGGAGGACCGGGGGCGGCGGGGCGTCGTACGCGGGGACCGCACCTACGGCCCGAAGGGTGAACGCGAACCCGGCGACCCGAAGTGAGGGCCGCCGCCGTCGACGGTGCCCTCGCCGGTGCGGTGGGCAGCGTCGCGCTCAACGTGGTCAGTTACCTCGACATGGTGGTGCGGGCACGCCCGGAGAGCTCCACCCCGCAGGCCAGCGCCGGACGCCTCGCCGAGGTGGCCGGGATCGACCTGGGCCCGCAGGAGGCGGCGGCCAACCGCCGCTCCGGGCTCGGGCCGGTGCTCGGGTACGGGTTGGGCATCGCCGCCGGGGCGGTGTTCGCCCTGTTCGTGGGTGACCGACGCCCGCCACGGCCGGTGGAGGTGGCGATCCTCGGCGGCGGGGTGATGACCCTGTCCGACGGGTCGATGACCGCACTCGGGGTCACGCGTCCCCGGTCCTGGACCCGGTCGGACTGGCTGGCCGATCTGGTGCCGCACCTGGCGTACGGGCTCGCCGCCTCGGTGAGCTGGCGTCGGCTGCGCCGCCGGTGACCGGGGGCACTTTCGCTCAAGCGTCCTAGGATGAGAGAAGGTGCGGGGGTGTCCCGACGGACATCACCGGGACACCCCCACCCGCGTCGGTCAGTCCCGGTCGCCGCTGGCGTCGTCGGCGACCGGACCGTCCACCGGGCCGTACGGGGACACCTGCCCCTCCGGCACCGCCCGACCCGCGTCACCACGGGACCGGGCACCCGACGGCGGGCGGACCCGCGGCGACGGCCCCTTGGAGTCCTGCACCGCACTGTTACGGGCGTTACGGCGCAACTCCGGCTGCTGTGGATTCGTCACGGTCTCGGCTCCTCTCGACGGGGCGTTGACGTACTCGGGTACCCACTCCCTCCCCCGACATGCCCGCCGACCCCGAAACCCGACAGGACCGGGGCCGGGGCTGCTGGTGCCGCGCCACCCGGAGGCCGGCGTCGACACCGGCGGACCGGACCCACGGATGGTCCGCCGTCGGGCGGGTACCCGACGGGCATGGCCGACCACGACCGCACCACGGCTCGGGCACTGCTGCGACGGCAGGGCCGCACCTACGCCGACGAGGCCGGCATCGACCTGGCCGACCGACCCGGCCCCCTGTACCAGCTGCTGGTGTTGACCACGCTGCTCAGTACCCGGATCCGCGCCGGGGTGGCCCTGCACGCCGCCCGGGAACTGTTCACCGCCGGATACCGCACCCCGGCGGCGATGGCGGCGGCGACCTGGCAGGAGCGGGTCGACGCCCTCGGCCGAGGTCACTACCGCCGCTACGACGAACGCACCGCCTCGGAACTGGGCCAGGGCGCCGACCTCTGCCTCGACCGTTGGCACGGCGACCTGCGCAGACTCCACCGGGCCGCCGACGGAGAACGGACCGCGCTGCGCCGGATGCTCACCGAGTTCCCCGGCATCGGCCCTACCGGAGCCGACATCTTCCTGCGCGAAGCCCAGACCGTCTGGCCCGACCTGCGCCCCTACGCCGACCGGCGGACCCTGTCCGGGGCACGGCACCTCGGCCTGCCCACCTCGGCGGCCCGGCTGGCCGACCTGGTCGGCGGAGCCGACTTCGGCCGGTTCGCCTCCGCGCTGGTCCGGGTCGCCCTCGACCCCGACTCGGCCCGGGAGGTCACCGCCGCCCGGTGACAGGGTCACTTGGCGGCCGGACGGGTCAGGTGCCACACCAGGGCCGCCGCGAGGGCCGCCAGCACGAGCAGACCACCGGAGATGCCGTCGCCCTCGTCGCCGCGACGGCCGGTGGTCCCGAAGTAGATCACCGCGACCCCGGCCAACACCGCGAAGAAGGTACGCCACCCTCGGTCGTTCACCACCGGACCGTACGACCAAAATCCCACCGACATGACCGTTTCGGCGGGTTCGTCCTGCTGCCGGGTGGGCTGCGGTCCCCGGGCCGGAACTAGTCGGTCATCAGGTCGTCCAACGAGATGGCGTGGGTCATCAACCACCTGGCCAGAGCGGGCATCCCGAACAGCCACAACGGCGCCGACTCGGTCGTCCCGTTCGTCGCGAACACCGCGAACCGCAGGTCCGGGGCCCGATACGCCTCGATCCGCCACCGGTGGTTACGGTCCCGCCACACCGCCGAGGGGTCCACACCCCTCACCCTAGGTGTCCCGCACCCCACCCGGGGGCGACCAGCGCAACCACCCACGCCCCGCCCCACCGGCCCGGACACCGGGACGCACGCTCACCACCGCAACCACCCACGCCCCGGACAGCGGCACGGTCACCGGCGCACGGGCGACGCCGTGACCCCGCCCCCGGGCGACGCCGCGACGACGCTTCGGGTGTCGTCCGGATGACGCCGGGTCACCCCCTGCCGGTCCAACAACTCCAACAACGGCACCGCCACCCGACGGGTCGTGTCCAGGGCCTGCCGGGCCGCACTGAGGGTGAACGGCTGCGCCAGCCCCGCCAACACCCGCCCCGCCTCCTCCACCGACCCCGGCGCCAACACCACGTTCCCCGCCACCCGCACCAGGGCACCGGCCCGCACCGCCGCCCCGATCTCCCGCGCCCCCAACCCCAACTCCGCCAGACACTCCGCCTCCGGAGCCCGGAACGGCCGCTGCGCCAACCCCACCCGCAGCCGCCCCACCGCCGCCGCCACCGCCGCCGGTAGACCCGGGCCACCATCACCGCAGACCCGACCGGCCACCAACCGCAACGGTGGACCCACCAACGCCTCCACCAACGCCCGGTCCGGCAGACCCAACCGGTGCCGCACCACCTCCACCGGCACCCCCGGCTCCAACGGGCACTCCCGCGCGTACCGGGAGACCTCCTCGGCCAACCGGGTCCGCACCCCGGCCCAGTGCCCCGCATCGGCCACCCACGGCCCGACCACCACCGGCGCCCCCACCACCGGGACCCCCATCCGCAGCAGGTCCGCGGCCCGCACCAGACCACGACGACGCAACTCACCCACCAGATCCGGACGCCCGTCGACCTCCCCCAACACCGCCGCCCGGGCCCGCGCGGCGCCCCGCCGCCGCAACGGCGGCGGGTCCACGTCCAGGACCCGCACCCCACCGGCCACGTGCCGCCGACCCGGATCCCGCAACACCGCCCGATCCCCCACCCGCAGCGGCAACGGCCGAGCCAACCGCAGCCGCGCCGTGTCCACCCCCAACGGGCGCACCCGCACCGCCACCGACGCCGACCCCACATGCACCATCACCGTGCCGGGCAGGTCGGCCACCGGATCCCCGACCACCCGGACGTCCACCACCGCGCTGGACCGGAACCGGTCCGGCGTCACCAACGCCTCCCCCCGCACCAGACGATCCCGGGCCGTCCCCCGCAGGTTCACCGCCACCCGCGCCACCCCGGTCACCTCCTCCCGGGCCACCCCCATCACCTGCAACCCCCGGACCCGGACCTCCTCACCGGTCCCGGCCACCCACAGCCGATCCCCGACCCGCAGCCGCCCCGCACCCAGGGTCCCGGTCACCACCGTGCCCGCCCCCCGCACCGTGAACGACCGGTCCACCCACAACCGCACCGGGCCGTCGACCACCGGGCGGGGCAACCCGGCACCGAGCCGGTCCAGGGCCGCCCGCACCCCGTCCAGACCCACCCCGGTCGTCGCACTGACCGCCACCGCCTCCACCGCACCCAGGCTCGTCGCCGCCACCTCGGCCCGCCCCCGGGCCAACGCCGGACCCGGATCGGCCAGATCGGCGCGGGTCACCACCAACAGGCCCGCCCGCACCCCCAGGGCGTGCAACGCCGCCAGGTGCTCCGCCGACTGCGGCATCCACCCCTCGTCCGCCGCGACCACCACCACCGCCGCCGGCACCGGCCCCACCCCGGCCAGCATGTTCGGCACGAACCGCTCATGCCCCGGTACGTCGACGAACGCCACTGTCGCCCCCGACGGCAACCGCGTCCACGCGAACCCCAGGTCGATGGTCATACCCCGGCGGCGTTCCTCCGCCCACCGGTCCGGTTCCATCCCGGTCAACGCCCACACCAGAGTGGACTTGCCGTGGTCCACGTGACCGGCCGTCGCCACCACCCACGACTCAGCCCCCGACCGGGACACCCAACACCGCCTCCCGCACCACCGCGTCGGCGTCCACCGGCACACACCGCAGGTCCAACAGGAGCCGACCCCGGACCACCCGCCCCACCACCGCAGGGCACCCCGTCCGCAGCGGCCCCGCATACCAGGGCGGCAGGCTCAACGCCCACGACTCCAACTCCACCCCCGGCGCACCACCACCACCCACCACCGCCACACTGCGCACCACCTCCGCCTCACGACCGGCGGCCCCCAACTCCTCCCGCAGCCGCCCCACCCGCCGCCGCAACACCACCGGATCGGCGTGCAGAGCCGCCCGCACCGGGGTGACCGGGTCACCGAGGGTCGCCGCCAACGCCGCCAGGGTCAACTTGTCCACCCGCACCGCCCGCGCCAGGGGATGCCGACGCAACCGCTGCACCACGTCGGCGTCACCCAACAACAGACCGGCCTGCGGACCACCGAGGAGCTTGTCGCCGCTGGCGGTCACCACCGTCGCCCCGGCCCGCAGGGCACTCGCCGCGTCCGGCTCGTCGGGCAACAACGGATCCGCCGCCAACAACCCCGACCCGATGTCGACGACCACCGGCACCCCCAGGGTCGCCAGCTCCCGCACCGACACCGACCCCGTGAACCCGGTGACCACGAAGTTCGACGGGTGGACCTTCAACACGAACCCCGTCCGAGGCCCGACCGCCGCCGCGTAGTCGGCCACCGTGGTCCGGTTGGTGGTCCCCACCTCGACCAACCGGGCACCCGTGCTGACCAGCAGATCCGGCAACCGGAACCCGTCACCGATCTCCACCAGCTCACCCCGGCTCACCACGATCTCGGCACCGGCGGCCAACGCCGTCGCCGCCAACACCAACGCCGCCGCCCCGTTGTTGACCACGTGCACGCCGCCCGCGTCCGGGACGGCCGCCGCCAACGCGTCCAAGGCGTCGCGGCCCCGTGGGGCCCGCCGCCCGGACACCAGATCCAACTCCACGTCGGTGTGACCGGCCGCAGCCACCACCGCCTCCACCGCCCGACGCGACAACGGCGCCCGACCCAGGTTGGTGTGCAGGACCACGCCGGTGGCGTTGAGCACCGGACGGACCTCCCCGGCGGGCAACGCCGCCACCGCCGCCTCCACCACCCGCTCCGGAGTGATCTCACCCCGACGGGCCCGGTCCTGCGCCTGACCGATGATCACCTTCACCCGGTCCCGGCCCAACGTCGCCACCGCGGCGGCCAACCGGGCCTCGGCCAGCAGCGTGTCAGTACCCGGCACCCGCCGCCGCTGGTCCCCCATCGAATCCACTCCCGACCCGTCGGCACGCCCGACACCGGAGGGCATCGACGTCGATGGCGGAGACGGACGGGAATCGAACCCGCCTGGCCCGGGTCCCGGACCACACCGGTTTTGAAGACCGGGAGGGGCACCAGCCACCTGAACGCCTCCACGCAGCAGTGAACCACAGCGGCCACCACCGGCGCCCGACCAGACGGGAAACCCGGCGCCCTCACCCCCCGGACGCCGCGGCCCGCCGAGCCATCCGCTCCCGCTGCGGCACCACCGTGTACTTCGGATCCCGGGCCGACGCCACCCCCGCGTGGAACACCCCGAACCGGGTGGCCACCGACCCGGCCAGCAACGCCCCACCCGCCACCGCCGCCACCCACCGCCGCCGGCGACCCCACACCGCGCCCACCGCCCCCGCCACCGTCAACACCCGGCCCGCCCGCAACAACCACCCCGGCCGCCCGGTCCGATACGGCTCACCGACCAGACCCAACCGCGACTCCATCCGATGCGCCCCCGCCCACTCCATCACCGCACCCGCCACCGCCAACCGCCGCGCCGGACCCGCCTGCGCCAGCGGCACGGCAAGCAACCCCACACCCGCGCCGCTGGCCAACGCGCTACCCGCGAAGATCACCGGCAGTTCCGGGTACGCCTCGTGCCACGACGGCACCGCCGTGTCCGCCAACAACACCCCCGTGTACGTCGCCAGAGCCGGCGCCGTCACCGCCGCCACCACCCCACCGACCCGCCCCACCGGCGGCAACACCCGACCCACCACCCCGAGCGGCCCCCGCTGAGGCAACCACCCCGCCCCCTCGGCCACCGCCGCCACCCCCGCCGCCGGACCGAACACCGTGAGGATCCACGTCCCCACCGACATCGGAGACGTCGGCTTCGCCACCCGCAGCATGTGATGGAACCGCTCCGGACGACCCAGATCCGACACCAGCAACCCGCCACTGGCCGCCACCGCCACCGCCGCCGCCAACCGGCCCGCCCGCCGTACCGCAGGCCGACCCGTCACCTGCCCACCCAATGCCAACAGCGACGCACCCGCCGCCAACCCCCCGGTGAACAGATACGCCGGGATCTCCCACGTCCACACCGGCGGCTTCACGATCGGCCGACCGTAGTAGGACGTGAACCGCGCCGCCGGCACCGCCAGCGCCTCCCCACCACCGTGCTCCCGCCGACCCCGGCCACCGCCCGTCACGACGACCCCCCGGCGAACGCCACCACCGCAGCCGCCGCCATCGCCACCGCCGCCACCCCGGCCCGCCGCCACATCGACGGCAACCTGCGCGTCGGCACCACCGGGTCCGGCGGCAACCCGTACACCTCCGGCTCGTCCAACAACAGGAAGAACGCCCCGTCCCCACCCACCCCGTCCGCCGGATCGTGCCCGTAGAGCCGGGCCTGCGACACCCCCTGCGACCGCAACACCCCCACCCGCTGCTCGGCCCGCCCCCGCAACTCCTCCAACGGGCCGTACTGGATCGACTCCGTCGGACACGCCTGCGCACACGCCGGCGTCAACCCCGCCCCGATCCGGTCGTAACACAACGTGCACTTCCACGCCCGACCGTCGTCGGCCCGCCTGTCGATCACCCCGTACGGGCACGCCGACACGCAGTACCCACACCCGTTGCAGATGTCCTCCTGCACCACCACCGTGCCGAACTCCGTGCGCAACAACGACCCCGTCGGACAGACGTCCAGACACCCCGCCTCGGTACAGTGCTTACAGACGTCGGACATCATCAACCAGCGGAAATCCGTCCGCTGGCCGACCCCCGTCTCCCGACCCGGCGGCCGGGCACCCGGCATCCCCAGGAACTGCGACCCCGACCCACCCGGACCAGGACCAGGACCAGGATCGGAACGACCGGCAGGCTGCTCGACGAACGCCACATGCCGCCACGAGTTCGCAGTCAACGCCCCCGTGTTGTCATACGACATCCCCAACAGGTCCAACCCCGACGTCGGGACGTCGTTCCACTCCTTGCACGCCACCTCACAGGCCTTACAACCGATACAGACACTCGTGTCGGTGAAGAACCCCATCCGAGGCGGCGCATCGACCCAGCCGGCCTCCACCGCCGGATCCACCGACCCGCCCCCACCCTCAGTCGACACGACCCTCCCCCTCCGACGGCACCTCTGTCGTCACCGTCGGCGGCTCCAGACCCGCCCGACGCCGATACCACCCCACCAGGGCCAGCAACTCCCCACCCACCGGCCGACGCCCCGGACGCAGATCACACGTCCCCACCTTGCTCTCCTGGATCAACACGTTCGGATCCAACGTGATACCGAACAGGTCGTTCGCCGAATCGCCCGTCACCAACCCCGCCGACCCGAAGTGGTACGGCAACCACACCTGATGGATCAGACGCCCCTCCACCCGCAACGGCGTCAACCTGTCGGTCACCAACACCCGCGCCTCGATCACCGACCGGGCACTCACCAGATGCGCCCACCCCAGATGCGTCAACCCCACCTCGGCCGCCAACGCCCCGGACACCTCGACGAACATCTCCGGCTGCAACTCCGCCAACGGCGCCACCGTACGACTCATCCCACCCGCAGTGTGATGCTCCGTCAGCCGACTCACGGTGAACACGTACGGAAACACCCCCGCCTGCGGCGACGGCGCACTCGGATTGATCGGATTCACCGGATGGTCGTACACCTTCCGGGTCGGGTTGGCCTGCTGACCGTAGAACGCATTCACCACCGGCGACTCCACCGGCTCGTAGTGCGACGGCAACGGCCCGTCCAACACCCCACTCGGCGCGTACAACCACGCCTTCCCGTCCCCCTGCATCACGAACGGATCCACCCCCGACAACCCCGCCACCCCCGACGCCCCCTCCGGCGGCCGATACGACGGCGGTTTCGTCCGCTCGACATCAGGCACGTCATGACCGGTCCACTCGCCGCGCTCGGAGTCCCACCACACGTAACGCTTACGCTCACTCCACGGCCGACCCTCAGGATCCGCCGACGCCCGGTTGTAGAGCATCCGCCGGTTCGCCGGCCACGCCCACCCCCACTCGGCGGCCACCCAGTCCTGCTCCCGCCCCGGCCGCCGCCGCGCCGCCTGGTTCACCCCGTCGGCGAACACCCCCGTGTAGATCCAACAACCCACCGCCGTGGAACCGTCGTCACGCGCCTGCGTGAACGTCGACAACGGCCGACCCGACACCGTGTCGTACCCGTTGATCTCCCGCAGCACCGCCTCCGCACTCGGCTCGTTCCACCGCCCGTGCGTCGGATAATCCCAGGTCGCCGCCAACAGAGCCCGGTCCCGCGGCGCCGTCGACCCCGCCAACTTCTCCCGCAACACCCGACCCAGGTGGAAGAAGAACCACAACTCCGACCGGGCGTCACCCGGCGGATCCACCGCCTTGTCCCGCCACTGCAACAACCGCTGGGTCTGGGTGAACGTCCCCTCCTTCTCCACGTGCGAGGCAGCCGGCAGGAAGAACACCTCGGTACGACACTCGGCCGCGACGATCTCCCCCGTCGCCACCTCCGGAGAATCCCGCCAGAACGTCGCCGACTCGATCTCGAACAGGTCCCGCACCACCAACCAGTCCAGATTGGCCATCCCCAACCGCTGCGCCCGCCCGTGCGCCGACCCCACCGCCGGATTCTGACCGAGCAGGAAATACCCCTTCACCTTCCCGTCGATCATGTTCAACACCTGCTGGTACGTCCCGTGGTCCCCGGTCATCCGCGGCAACCAGCCGTACCCGAAATCGTTCTCCGGCGTCGCCGCATCCCCCCAGTACGCCTTCAACAGACTCGCCGCGTACGCCCGGGCGTTCCCCCAGAAACCCTTCTGCCCGGCGGCCGCCATGCCGTCCACCCACGCGTCGAACGTCGGATGGCTCTCCGCGTGCGGCATCGGCAGATACCCGGGAAGCAGGTTGAACAACGTCGGAATGTCCGTCGACCCCTGGATGCTGGCGTGCCCCCGCAACGCCATGATCCCCCCACCGGGCCGACCGATGTTGCCCAACAACGTCTGGATGATCGCCCCCGTACGGATGTACTGCACACCCACGCTGTGCTGCGTCCACCCCACCGAGTAGACGAGCGCCCCCGTCCGCTCCCGCCCCGAGTTCTCCGTCCACGCCCGCGCCAACTCCAGGAACAGCTCCTGCGGGACACCACACACCCGCTCCACCATCTCCGGGGTGTACCGGGCGAAGTGCCGCCGCAGGATCTGGTACACGCACCGCGGATGCTGCAACGACTCGTCCCGCTGCAACGGCCCCGCCACCCCCGGACCATGCGACTCGTGCTCCAACCCCGCCGCCGAATCCCGCTCACGAACGGTGTCACCACCACCCGAGTCGCCCTCACGCCCCGCGTACTGCCAACTGTCCTGCGAGTAACTCGCCGTCGCCGGATCGAACCCGGAGAACAGCCCGTCACCGTCCTCCGCGTCGACGAACCGCTCACTGACGATCGTCGACGCATTCGTGTACGCCAACACGTACTCCCGGAAGTCCAGACCGTTCTCCAGGATGTACCGCACCACCCCACCCAACAACGCGATGTCCGTACCAGCCCGAATCGGCAGATGACCGTCGGCCACAGCACTGGTCCTGGTGAACCGGGGATCGACGTGGAACACCTTCGCACCCCGCCGCTTGGCCTCCATCACCCACTGGAAACCCACCGGATGAGCCTCGGCCATGTTGGAACCCTGGATCACGATGACGTCAGAGTTCGCCAGGTCCTGCTGAAAGTCCGTCGCACCACCGCGACCGAAGCTGGCCCCCAGACCGGGGACGGTGGCGGAGTGTCAAATACGGGCCTGGTTCTCGATCTGCAACGCGCCCAACACGGTGAACAACTTCTTGATGAGGTAGTTCTCCTCGTTGTCCAACGTCGCCCCACCGAGACTGGCGATCCCCAACGTCCGGTTCACCGCCCGGCCGTGCGCGTCGGTCTCCTCCCACGTCTGCGCCCGCGCAGCGATCACCCGATCGGCGATCATGTCCAGGGCGACGTCGAGATCCAGATCCTCCCACTGCGTGCCGTACGGCCGCCGATACCGGACCTTCGTCTGCCGCAACGGACTGGTCACCAGACTCCGGCTCGCCGCACCCTTCGGACAGAGCCGACCCCGCGAGATCGGACTGTCCGGATCCCCCTCGATCTGGGTGACCTGCCCGTCGGCGACATAGACCCGCTGACCGCAACCCACGGCGCAGTAGGGGCACACCGACCGGACCACCCCGTCGGCGTCCTCGGTGCGCGCCGACAAACCCGCAGTACGCGCCGACCGCGCCGCCGCCCCCCGACCGAGCGGATCACCCTCGGTGAGCTGCCGATAGACCGGCCAACCCGCGATGAAGGTCCGCAAACCCATCCCGCGAACCCCCTTCCACCCGGCCGACCACCGACGCCCCGACCATAGAACAACCCACCCCGCCCCGCGACCCCGTCGGACGGGAGTTCCCCCGACCGGGAAACGGGAACCCCACCCACCATGACGGCCCTGCTCGCCCCCGTGCTGCTCGGCGTCGCCGGGGTCGCCCTCGCCGCCCTCGGACCGGCCACCGCCCGCCCCCTCCCCCGGCCCTGGCGCGGCACCGTCACCACCGCCACCCTCGGCAGCGCCCTGCTCCTGCTCACCAGCCCCCTGCTGGGCGGTTCCGCGCTCCGCGCACTCCCCGTCCTCTGGTGGGTCCTGCTGGCCTCCACCACCTGTCGACTCGCCCGCGACCGCCGACGCGGCCACCCCGGTCCCAGACCCCCCGGTGACCCGCATCCCCCGGCCCGGTGACGACCGACCGACGGCGGGGTGGACGACGTCCGGCCGCGACAGGGCTACCCTGAGACCATGCAGGGTGTCGTGCAGACCGAACCCGCCGCCGCCGGCCACCGCTCCTACGGCCGGGTGGCCCACCTGGCCCGCCCGGGCCGTCCCGCCGTCGTCGTCGGCACCCTCACCGAACTCACCGGCCCCGTCCACGGGGTGGTCGAGCTTCCGGTGCGCTTGATGTGGAGCCGCGACCGCACCTTCGACCTCGCCGACCCCGACCAGCTGCTCTGGATGTACGAGAACGTGCTACGGGAGAGCACCAGGGCCGAGGACCTCCGCACGCTCATCGACGCGACGATCCTGCGCCGGGTGTGGCGCACCCTCAACCTGCCACGCGGCGTACGCCTGGCCTGGGAGACCCGACACCGGGTGCTCCGGGCGGGGTGAGCACCGCACACCTGCACGACTTCTACCGCGAGGTGGCCCGGGTGGCGCTGACCGCCGCCGGACCCCACCGGTTCGTCCTCGGCGGCGGGGTGGCCTGGGCCGTCCACGGGTTGGTCGCCCGCCCCACCGAGGACGTGGACCTCTTCGCCGACGTGGAGGGGGCGGCCCTCGCCGCCGCCGCCGAAGTCCGGGCCGCGCTGGAGCGGGCCGGGTTCGAGGTGGCCGACGCCGACCCCGACAGTGACCTCGCCGACCTGTTCGCCGGTTTCGAACAGGACCTGAAGGACTTCGTGGTCGGACGGGACGGTCGGCAGATCCGGCTGAGCCTGGCCCGTCTCGACCGGCACCGCAGCCCGGTGGTGATGGACCTCGGCCCGGTGATGGACGTCCGCGACCTGGTGGCGAACAAGACCGCCGCCCTGGTCAACCGGCGGGAGGTGCGCGACTTCATCGACGTCGCAGCCGCCCTCGACCACTACCCGGTGGCCGAGCTGCTGGAGCTGGCCCGCCAGATCGACCCGGCGCTGGACCCTGAGGACGTCCGCGCCGCCGGCCGGTACCTGGACCGGGTCCCGGACCAGCGCTTCTCCCGGTACGGCCTTGACGCGGCGGCGGTCGTCAGGTTGCGCCGTCGCCTCGCCGTCTGGCCTCGCTGACCGCTCCGGTGATGTTCGTTCCTCGGTCCGGGGTGCAATGTGTGTGGCGGAGTGGGGGTCACATCCGCTAAGGCATCCTAGGAAGATAGGTGAGTTCGGGGTGCGGAGTGAACCGGCGACCGGGACGGACGGGGTCAGTGGTGGGGTGGGACCGAGGCGAGGGGCGCCGTCTGCGGGGCACGGCGCGGGTGGGGCAACCGGTCCAGCAGGGCCAGGGCGGCCCGGACCGGGGTGCGCTCCACCACCCGGTCGAAGCTCGTCTCGCCCCGACAGAACCCGGCGAACATCCGCCAGCCCATCGGCGTGGCGAGCAACGCGTGGCACATCTGCGGCCGACGCTCGAACGCCTCCAGCAGCCGGTGTCCGGCCCGCATCGACGGCACCAGGGTCTCCCCCACCGCCCGCCCGTAGCCGGCCTGGTCACCCCCGGCCGCCGCCGTACCGGCCAGCGCGCCGGAGCGCAGCGCGAAACTGATCCCCTCCCGGCTCCACGGTTCCAGCAACCCGGCCGCGTCACCGGCCACCGAGACCCGCCCCCGCACCAGCGGGGAGTCCTCCGCCCGACACCGGGTCAGGTGCCCGGAGTCGTGCTCGGGCGGCAGCTCGGCCAAGCCCAGCCGCTGCACGAACGCCCTCAGGTAGGCCCGGGTCCGCTCCCCCTCGCCCCGAGCCGCGATGACGCCGACTGTCAACCTGTCCCCCTTCGGGAACACCCACGCGTACGAGCCGGGGATCGGGCCCCAGTCCAGCAGCAGTCGACCCCGCCACCGCCGCTGGTGGACGGGGGGCACCGGGATCTCCAACTCCAGCCCGAGGTCGACCTGTCGGTACCTGACACCCACGTGCCGGGCGGTCACCCCGGAGGAGCCGTCCGCGCCGACCACCGTACGGGCGTGCACCGTCGTACCGTCGGCCAGCCGCAGCCGTACCCCGTCCGGGTCCTGGTCGACAGCGCGGACCGGGGCGCGCTCGCGGACCTGCGCCCCGGCGGACACCGCCGCCGCCCGCAACCGGTCGTCGAACTCCTCCCGGCGCACCATCGTCACCAGCGACCCGCTGCGACACCGGCGGGTGAACTCGCCCCGCCCGTCGCGGGTGAAGGTGACCCGGTCCACCCGGTCGTGCTCCGGAACCTCGATCCGGCCGGCCACCGCCGCCAACGAGGTGCCGATCAGCCCCCCGCCGCAGGTCTTGTAACGGGGGTGCACGGCACGTTCCAGCACCAGGGTCCGGGCCCCGACCCGCGCCGCCGCGTGGGCGGCGCTGAGTCCGGCGGGGCCGGCACCGACGACGGCGACATCCCAGACGATCACGCGTGCAGCCTAGGGCAACGGGGTCCGTGCGCCGTCCACCACGGACGGCGCGCCGGAGTGCGCGAGCGGCATCTTCGGCCCGGGAGCGGGTAACCGCGCGGGCGTACCGCCCGTGCCGGGCGGTCGGCGGACGAAGGGGGACGGCCATGCACGAGGTGCAGCTCTCGGACATGGAGGCTCGGGTGTACGAGGCGGTCGCCGCGCTGGAGGCGCGGGGCCAGGTCCCCTACCCCGACCAGATCGCCGAGGAGGCCGGGCTGACCGAGGCGGAGGTCGACGCGCCGCTGCGGCAGCTGACCGAGCGCAACCTGCTGCACCGGGAGGACTCCCCGATGGCCGGGCTCGACTTCGGCCCCCGTTGGTGTGCCCGTCAGCTGGCGTGACACCCACCGAGACCGGTCCGGGCGGTCACCGGGGCGCGGCGGACCGGCGGCGGTGGCAGGCCCTCGCCGTCGGTCTGGTCGCCGCGTTCATGACCCTGCTGGACATCAGCATCGTCAACGTCGCCGTGCCGTCGATCGACACGGCTCTCGGGGCCGGCCCGAGCGACCTGCAGTGGGTGCTGTCCGGTTACGCGCTCACCTTCGGTCTGGTCCTGGTGCCGGCCGGGCGGTTCGGGGACGCCCGGGGACGCCGGGCCGTGTTCCTGTTCGGGGTGGCGTTGTTCACCGCCACCAGCGCGGTGGCCGGGCTGGCCCGGTCACCGGAGTGGCTGATCGCCGCCCGGCTCCTCCAGGGAGCCGCCGCGGGGGTGGTCAACCCGCAGGTCACCGGCCTGATCCAGGAGTTGTTCCGGGGGCCGGAACGGGCCCGACCGTTCGGTCTGCTGGGTGCCACGATCGGGGTCTCCACGGCGGTGGGGCCGCTGCTGGGCGGGGTGCTCATCCACCTCGGCGGGGCGGAGCACGGGTGGCGGTGGGTGTTCTTCGTCAACGTTCCGGTCGGGATCCTCGCCATGGTGTTCGCCTGGCGGCTGGTGCCGTCGCGCCCGAACGGGTCGTCCGGTGGACGCAGCCTCGACCCGGTGGGGGTCCTGCTCCTGGGGGTGGGGGTCGTGGCGCTCCTGCTGCCGCTGGTCCAGGGTGAGCGGTGGCGCTCCCCGGCCCGGTGGTGGCTGCTCCCGGCGGGTCTGGCGGTACTCGTCGCCTTCGGTCTGTGGGAACGCCGGTACGCCCGTCGTCGACCGCCGCTGTTCTGCCTGGACCTGTTCCGGACCCGGTCGTACCTGCTGGGGTCGGTCATCGCCCTGCTCTACTTCGGCGGGTTCACCGCCCTGTTCTTCGTCTTCACCCTCTACCTGCAGACCGGGCTCGGCTACAGCCCGCTGGTGGCGGGCGCGGCGATCACCCCGTTCGCGCTCGGGTCGGCGGTGAGCTCGGCGATCAGCGGTCGGATCGTCAACCGGACGGGACGGCTGCTGGTGGTGGTCGGACTGGCCGGGGCGATCCTCGGTCTGCTCGCCGTGGTGCTGGTGTCCCGGCTGGTGCCCGAGGGGCCGGCGCCGCTGACCCTCGCCGGTCCGTTGCTGCTCGCCGGGCTCGGCAGTGGACTGGTGATCGCCCCGAACCAGACCCTGACCCTGGCCGAGGTCCCGGTGCCGGTGGCCGGGAGCGGTGCGGGGATGCTCCAGACCGGCCAGCGGATCGGGTCGGCGGCGGGAATCGCCGGGGTGGGGTCGGTCTTCTTCTCGACAGTGGGCGGCACCGGTGACTGGTCGGCGGGGTTGCGGCACGCGTTGCTGGTGGCCGCCGGGATCATCGGCCTGGCGTTGCTGGCCGCCCTGCTCGACGTCGCGGGCCGTCGGCGTGGGCGGCGGTGAGCAGGGACCGACGGCGGACCCCGGGGTGCCCGCCGAGGCGGGCGACGGACGGAGACGGCGGTGGGCGGCGCAGACACGGTGGGCGCAGACGGCGGCACCCGCCGGAGACGAACTCCGACGGGTGCCGCGTGCGGTCACCGGGCTGGGCCCGGGGTGCGGTGGATCAGCTGCCCTCACCCATCCGGGCCTTGCGGCGCCAGGCCAGCGTCAGCAGCATCAGGACCGCTCCGGCCCCGACCAGACCGCCACCGACCTTGAGCGGGGTGCCGGCGTCGTCACCGGTCACCGGCAGCCAGCCGCCCTTGTGCGGCCACTTGGTGGGGCTGGGGGTCGGCTTGACCTTCTTCAGGACCCGCAGGGTCGTGGAGGCGGTCCGACCGGTGTCCCGACCCACCGCCGTGAAGGTGTACGTCCCCTCGATGGTCGGGGTGTACGAGCGGGTGAATCGACCGTCGCCGTTGGCGGTGGCGGTGATGGACGGCAGGACCGGGTTGACCTGGATCGAGATGTCCACGATCTCCCCGGGACCGAAGCCGGCACCACGGAGCTGGACGGTCTCGTTCACGTACACCGTCGTCGGGGTCACCGTCAGCACGGGCGGCTGCGGCGGGTAGTCCGTCGGTGGCTGGGTCGTCACGGAAGGCGTGGGCTGCGGCTGTGCCGCGGCCGCCACGGTCGGCACGGCCACCACGGCCAGACCGACCGTGAGCGCCATGATGATGCGGGATAGCCGCATGATGGTTCCCTCCTACTGGTTACAAGCTGGTGCTGGATCTATCTGGGTGGTCCACGGGGTGGCGGTGGGCGTGTGCCAGAGGTCGGCGGTGCCGACCACCGTCTGTTCGGCGGTGAGCAGGTCGACCTCGAGGGTCCGGGACGTTCCCGGGCGGAGCTCGACGGTGGCGACGACGACCTGCCGGCCGCGTTCGGTGCCGCTGCCCAGCGACACCTCGTCTCCGTCGAGCCGCCCGCCGATGACCGCGCCGCCTGCCGGGCTGAAGACGTAGACCAGCGTGCGGACGGTGTACGGCGGGATGCTGGTGCCCAGACCGAGCACGGACGGCGTGAGTCCGCGTTTCGGTGCCGAGGAGGCCAGCGAGAACGCCAGCCGGAGCAGACGTCGCCCGTCCGGTCGGCACTCACCGACGGTCAGGGTTGCCGCCGGCCGCAGGTAGTAGCCGAGCTTCGCGCCGGTGGCGTCGTTGAGGAAGACACCGACGGTCGGCTCGGACTCCTGTTCCGGGAGCACCCCCGACATCCGGCTGTCGGCGAGCACCCGCTGTTCCTCGGATCGGGCACTCCAGAACAATATCCGACGTTCTTCCACAGAACGGCGGAAAGCAGAAATAGCACCCACAGGGGGAACTTTTTGGGACAGAAGCGCGTCGAAGGTGGCAGCGGCGGCGGCGGCGTAGAACTGGTCCTGCTCGGCGACGTCGAGCGTGAGGTACGCCTCGGAGAGCAGGGTCCGGACCGCGGTGCCCGCCGTCAGCTGCGGCCCCTGCGGGACCTTGACCGGCCCGATCACCTCCAGCAGGTACGACAACGCCACCGGGTCCACGGCGAGGACCCCGTCGACCTCGGTGCCGGTACGCCGTCGGACCATCTCCCGGTAGAGCTTCGCCGCAGTGGGAAAGTGCGGGGTGAGGTTCACGTTCGCCGGGAAGATCCCGGGCAGGTCGGTGTAGAGCCGGCGCATCTCCGCGCTGAGCTTCGTGATCGGCGGGTCGAACCGGAGCAGCTCGGAGGCGGAGGCGCCCTGCCCGACGATCCTGACCCGCCCCCCGTCGGCGCGGATCATCGCGTACGCACCGAGCATCCCCCCGGTCGCCCGGACCTCGGCGGGGTTCTGCGCGGCCAGCAGATAGGTACGCGGCCCCTCCGCGCCCAGCAGCGGGGGCAGGATCCGGGCCACCTGGCTGGTCGTGGCGGTCATCGCGGCCAGCGAGTCGAGTTCGGCGCGCAGTCGGGTCAGCGCCGAGGCGACCTGGGGGACCAACCCGTCGGCGGAGATCGTGGCGAGGTCGTCGCGGACCCGCTGCACCACCTCGTCACCGGCGGCGAGCTGCTGAGCGACATCGCGCACGGCCGCCGGGTCGAGGCCGCCCCGCTGCGGGAGCAGTGCCGCCGGGTCCACCCCGACCAGGGACGGGAACGCCGTACGGGACAGGTCGTCGACGGCCACCGCGACCCGGCGTACGGCTGTCAGGTCGTCTCCCGCGTACGGCGTCCACCCGGCCGCCCACCAGGACGGGTCACCCGTCGCGGTGCGGGCCTTGGCGGCCTGTTCCTGAAGGGCGGCGAGGGTCCGCTGAGCGCGGTCGGTGTCACCGGCGAGCAGTCGGGCGCTGAGTTCCTGAGCCAGGGCGGCGGCGTTGAGCAGGTGCGCGCGGGCCTGGGAGACCCGCAGTCCGAGCCAACCCGTGGCGGACAGCAGCAGGGACAGCGACACCAGGGCGATCAGTAGTGCCCGTCGGCGACGCGCTCGACGACGACGCCGGGACGGGCGCGGACGCGACGTCACGCTCTCCGGCACACCACACTCCCCTACTCAAAACGGACAGAAACCTGATGCCTGCTGTTTGTAACACGATCGCGGGGCAAAATATGCTTTATAGGTGTTCATCGCCTGACGGGGTTTCGGAACCCCTCCTGGCGGGAGGCCACCGCCTCGTGCAGCAGCCGCTCGACCCGGTCGACCCCGGCCCGCATCGACATCTCCCGCAGGTAGGTGTCGCGTCCCCGCCGGCCCATCTCGACCCGGGCCGACTCGGGGATCGTCGAGGCCAGCCAGAACCGGTCGGCCAGGGCGGTCCAGTCCTCCGGCGGGCAGGACAGTCCCGCCCGGGCCCGCTCCACGATCTGGGCGGTGTCCCCGGCGGCCGCGGCGACGACCGGCACCGCGCAGGACAGCGCGGCGGTCAGCTTCCCCGGCACCCGACCGCGCAGCTCCGGCAGGTCACGGGCGGCGACCAGGTGGTAGTCGGCGGCGGCGGAGAGCTCCGGCATGTCCAGTGCCGACCGCCGGGGCAGGAACCGGATGTTGCCCGTCCCCAGCTCCCCGGCCAGTCGCCGGACCCGGGACTCCTCGCCGCCGGAGCCGACCAGGACCAGTTGCATCTTCGACTCCAGGGAGGCCGCCGCCCGTACCGCGGTGGCCAGCCCCTCGGCGACGCCGATCGTCCCGGCGTGCATGACCAGGCACCGCCGGTCCGCACCGACCAGCCGGCGGGCCGCCGGGCTCGGGGCGACCGGCCGGAACAGCCGGTCGTCGGTCCAGCCCGGCACCAGCCGGATCCGCTGCGGGTCGCCGCCCGCGGCCACCACCGGCTCGCGCAGCGACGGCGCGGTCACCGCCAGCCGGTCGGCCGCCCGGTAGGCCCGGGCGGCGGAACCGGCCAGTCGGGCCGACCACCGTCGGGCGGCCTCCCCACCACCGAGGGTCTCCGCGTCCGCCCAGACGTCCTGGACGTGCAGGACGGTCGGTACCGAGCCGAGGACCCGTCCGACGGCCACCGTGGCGAGGGTCGCCGCCGGTACCTGGTGGACGTAGAGGACGTCCACCCCGCGCAGGTACCTCCGGGCGACGAGCCCGGCGCCGGCGGCGAAGGACAGGTACGCCGCCATCCGACCCCGGACCGTCCCGTCGTCGCGGGGGAACCGGGGCACCCTCCGGACGGTCAGCCGGAGGCTGTGCGTCTCGTGGTGCCACCGCTGCCGCCACCCCGGGTAGACGTGTCCGCCCGGGTAGTCGGGGAACCCGGTCAGCACCCGCACCTCGTGTCCCCGGGCGGCCAGCTCCTCGGCGAGACTGCCGACCAGGAAGGCCGGTTCCGGCGGGAAGTGGTACGCCAGGATGCCGATCCTCACCGGGGCACCTCCTGACCGGACGGCGCGTTGGCCCGACGCGACGGCCACGGCGACACGTAGGATGCCGTCAACCCCTCGCCGACCGGCCCGGGACGTCGGCGTGTCGGCGTCCGGTCGCCGGTGACCGCTCGTACGACTCCGTGGAGAGGGGCTTCGATGACCGACCGGATCCTGTTCGTGTGCCACGCCAACCTGTGCCGATCGCCGATGGCCGAGTTCGTCGCCACCGACCTGCTGGCGAAGCTGCCGGTGACGGTGGCCAGCGCGGGCACCCACGCGGTGGACGGGCACCCGATGCATCCGTACGCCGCCGAGGTGGCCACCGGGACCGGCCGGGACCCGGAGACGTTCCGCAGCCGCCGGGTCACCGCCGACCTGCTCCGCGACGCCGCCCTGGTGCTGACCGCCACCCGTGGCCAGCGCTCGACCTGCGTCGGGCTCGCCCCGGCGGCCCTGCACCGGGTGTTCACCCTGCGCCAGTTCGCCCGCCTGGCCGAGTTGGCCTCGGGGCCGCAGGCCGCCACCGGGGCACCGTTGACGGCGGCGCTCCGGGCCGCCGCCCTGGCGCGGGGGCGGCTGCAGCCGACCGCCCCCGCCGACGACGACCTGACCGACCCGATCGGCAACGGGCTCGCGGAGTTCCGCGAGTGCGCCCGGGAGATCGAACGGTGCGTGCTGCCGGTCGCGGCTCTCATCGAGGCAGCCGGGTGAGGGTCTGGGTGTCGTCGTCGGCCCGGTCCGGGCCGACCGTCGAGCCCCGCTTAGCCCGGGTGCCGGAGGAGGCGCTGCGGGCGGCCGGAACCTCGATCTTGTAGTTCTCGTACCGGTACGCCTCTGCCTTGCCCAGCTTGGCCATGTTGAGTACGCAGCCGAGGAGCCGGACCGAGACCGACTGGAGCGCCTGAGCCGCCGCGCTGACCTGACCCCTGTCGGTCCGTCCGTGCTGGCTGATCAGGAGCGCACCGTCGGCCTGGACGGCGACCACCACACCGTCGGTGACGCTGCCCAGCGGAGCGGTGTCGATCACCACGATGTCGGCGGACTCGCGGAGCATCACCAGCAGGTCGGCCATCGCCTTGGAGCCCAGCAGCTCGCTGGGGTTCGGCGGGGTGGAACCGCTCGGCAGGACCAGCAGGGACTTGTCGCCCCACCGCTGCACCACGTCGCCGACCTGGACGTCGCCGAGCAGGACGTCGGTCAACCCGACGGTCGACTCCATGTTGAGGTACTCGGCCACCTTCGGCCGACGCAGGTCGGCGTCGACGAGGGCGACCCGCCACCCGGCCTCGGCCAGGGCGATGGCCAGGTTGCAGGAGATGGTGGTCTTCCCCTCCCCCTGCAGGGCACTGGTGACGGCGATGACCCGGGCGGGTTCGTGGACGTCGACGAAACGCAGGTTGGTACGGAGCTTGCGGATCGCCTCGGCCCGTGGCGTGGTCGCCGCGTCGCCGACGATCAGCGGGGCGTGCCGGGCGGTGGTGTCGAAGGGGATCTCGCCGAGCAGCGGACTGCCGGTGACCCGTTGCAGGCTGATCGCGTCCCGTAGCCGGGTGTCGAGCTTGGTCCGCAGGACCACCAGCCCCAGGCCGGCGATCAGGCCGATCAGCGTGCCCAGGGCGAAGTTGCGGACCGGCTCCGGGTAGACCGGGGTCGAGCCGACGCGGGGGCCGCCGATCACCTCCACCTTGATCGGTGGGGTGCGACCCTCCGGCGGGGTCTCCACCGCCTTGACCAGTTCGACGAAGCGGGCGGCGACCGCCTCGGTCAGCTTCAGGGCACGGGTGGCGTCGGTGTCGACGATGGTCCCCTGCAACAGGACGGTGTCGCGGACGGTGGAGGCCGTGATCCGGCTGCGTACCTCGTCCACTGTCAACCCGAGCTGGCTCTTGGCCACGACGCTCTGCGCCAGCCTGTCGCTCTGCAGCAGGTCGACGTACGACTTCACCCGCTGTTGCATGAAGATGCCGCCCTGGTACGCCTCGCTCACCCCCTGGTTCGGCGTGGTGACGAAGAAGGTCACCGTGGCGGCGTAGCGGGGTTGGGCCCGGAGGGTGACCACAGTGGTCAACCCCAGCGACACCATGACCGTGACCAGGGCGATCCACCAGTGCCGGCGGACCGCACGCAGGTAGTCACGAATCTCCATCAGTCGAACCCTCCTCGTCCCGACCCTGCCGATAAAATCTTCACCAAATCCCCTATATCGGCCTATAGATCATGTAAATATGGTTGGGCCCCATTCGGTGTGGGATGGGACGAACAGAATCTAAACCATCTGTCACCGCTATAAGCCGCAAACCACTCAGACGGTGACGAATACCTGAGGGCAGAACATGGACTCAGCACCGACCTCGCCCGCCCCTCCCATCGACCATCGGTTCGTCCGTCGCAGGGCCGCCCTGTACCTCCTAACGCTGGACACGCTCGCGTGGTGCGGGGGTCTGCTGACCGCCGCCTGGACGCGGTTCGAGTTCGCCCTCACCGCCGGGCAGTGCGCGGCCGTTCTCGGCGTCGCCGTCGGCTGCGCGGCGGGACACGGTGCCCTCGGGCTGATCCGGGCCCGACTGCGCGGCCGGGACCCGGTGGGCAGCGCCAACGAGGCGTGGGCCCTGGTCGTCACCACGGCCGGGGTGCTGGGGGTGACCCTCGCCCTGCTCCTGCCCGTCGACCCGCGCCCGGTCCCGGCCACCACACCCGTGGTCGGCGCCATGATCGCCCTGTTGATCATGGCGTTGGCCCGGGCCGCCTACCGCCACCACCGCGACCGGCACGCCGGCCCGACCCGCTCGGCCAGCCGGACCCTGGTCTACGGCGTCGACGTGGCCACCGAACAGCTGCTCCGGTCGCTGCGCAGCGACCCGCTGAGCCGGTACCTGCCGGTGGGACTGCTCGACGACGAGCCGGAACGGATCGGGCAACGCCTGGACGGCATCCGGGTCCTGGGGGGTCGCACGGACCTGGTCGACGTCATCGGGCAGACCCGGGCCTCGACGGTGATCCTCTGCATGGGGGGCGCGGACGCCGAACTGATGCGCGACGTACGGGCCCGCACCCTCCAGGCCGGTGCCGCGTTCAAGGTCCTGCCCCCGGTACGCGACCTGCTGGACCGGCCGGTGAAGGTGACCGACGTCCGGGACATGCAGCTGACCGACCTGCTGGGCCGGGCCCAACGGGTCGCCGACCTCACCGTCGAGGGCAGCGGACTACGCGGACGGCGGGTCCTGGTCACCGGCGCCGGCGGCTCCATCGGCTCGGAGCTGTGCCGACAGATCGCCCGGTGCGACCCGGGTGAGCTGATGATGCTCGACCGGGACGAATCGGCGCTGCACGCGTTGCAGATGTCCCTGCACGGCCGGGCGCTGCTCGATGGGCCGGAGCTGATCCTCGCCGACATCCGCGACGCCGAGGAGATCGGTCGGATCATCGCCGACCGGCAACCCGAGATCGTCTTCCACGCCGCCGCCCTCAAGCACCTCACGCTGCTGCAACGGCACCCCGGCGAGGCGATCAAGACCAACATCCTGGGTACCCTGAACGTCCTGGAGGCCTGCCGGGACGTCGCCCGGTTCGTCAACATCTCCACCGACAAGGCGGCCAACCCGACGAGTGTCCTCGGGTACTCCAAACGGCTCACCGAACGGCTGACCGCCCACTACGCCGTCCTCGGCGGCAGTCACCTCAGCGTCCGCTTCGGCAACGTGCTCAGCAGCCGGGGGTCGGTGTTGACGGCCTTCCGGGCCCAGATCGAGGCCGGTCTGCCGATCACCGTGACCCACCCGGACGTCACCAGGTACTTCATGACCGTGCAGGAGGCGGTGCACCTGGTCCTCCAGGCCGCCACGATCGGGCGGGCCGGGGAGGCGCTCGTGCTCGACATGGGTGAACCGGTCCGCATCGCCGAGGTGGCCCGACGGCTCGCCGCCGAGTCGGCCACCGGCACCGAGATCGTCTTCACCGGGCTGCGCCCCGGGGAGAAGCTGCACGAGGACCTGTTCGGGGTGCAGGAGACCGACAGCCGCCCGATCCACCCGCTGATCTCACACGTCCGGGTACCCGCGCTCGACCCCGGGGAAGTCCGGCTGATCGACCCGTACGCCGATCCCGACGAGCTGGTCAAGAGGTTGGCGGCGATCTGCGCGGACCGACCCGTCGTAGGCAGCCTGCCCGCCGCCGGACCTTCACCAACCCGTACCCGAGGGTCGGGTGGTCAGAGCAGCAACTCGCGTACGCCCTCGATCGTCAGCCAGAGACCGCAGATGGCGAACAGGATCGCCGCACCGTACTTGATGGTCCGCTCGGGGAGCTTCTTGCCGAGCAGCCGCCCGACCAGGATCGCCAACGCGTCGGCGGCCACCATGCCGATGGTCGAGCCGAGCCAGGTGCCGAACCAGCCGTACTGGGTGGCCAGGGTGATCGTGGCCAGCATCGTCTTGTCCCCCAGCTCGGCCAGGAAGAACACGATCGTGACGGTGACGATGGCCGACTTGGTGTTCTTCTGGGCCCGGCGCTTCTCCTCCTCGGTGAGGTTGTCGCCGCGCAGGGTCCACGCGCCGAACCCGAAGAACGCCAGACCGGCGACGAGGGAGATCCAACCGGTGGGCAGGGCGGCACCGAGTCCCACCCCGATCGCCACGGACGCCAGGTGGACCACGGCGGTGGCGATGGTGATGCCGATCAGGACCGGCACGGTCTTGAACCTGGTGGCGAAGGCCAGCGCCATCAACTGGGACTTGTCGCCCAGCTCGGCCACGAAGATCACGCCGAAGCTGACCACCAACGCGATGAGGAAACCTTCCATGACACCTTCCCGATCAGGGCCGGGAGGAGGTGTCAGGGCGACCTCGACCCGGCTGTGACAGCCTGAGTCGAAGGTCTCGCCCGCCCCGGAGTGGGGCCGCGTGGCCGGACGCGGAACGCGTCAGTATGTCGACCACGACATTGGGGGCTACTCCCCTTCGCGCAGCCCAGCCTAGTCGACAGTGGTGGACCCGAGGTCGCCGGGTGACCGGCCTCACCGTGACGACACCCGGTGCGGATCGGTGGGAGTTCAGACGGCCCGGGCCAACGTCACCCCGAACAGGTCCTCCGGGTCGGTCCAGAAGTGCTCGGCGCAGAACCCGGCCGCGTCCAGCTCGGCGGCGATCCCGGTGGGACGGAACTTCGCCGAGATCTCGGTCCGCAGCTCCTCCCCGGCGGCGAAGTCGACGACCAGGTCGAGGACCCGGACCCGCATCCGACGTTCGGCGCGCAACCGCATCTCGATCCACTCGTTCTCGGGATCCCAGAGCGCGACGTGCCGGAACGCCTCCGGGTCGAAGTCGGCCCCCAGCTCCCGGTTGACCACCCGCAGCACGTTGCGGTTGAACTCGGCGGTCACCCCGGCGGCGTCGTCGTAGGCCGGCACCACCACCCGGGGATCCTTGACCAGGTCGGTGCCGACGAGCAGCCAGTCACCGGCCTCCAGCCCGGCCCGCATCGCGGCCAGGAAGGTGGCGCGCTCCGGCGGCAGGAGGTTGCCGACGGTGCCGCCGAGGAACACCACCAGCCGTCGACCGCCGGCGGGCAACCGGTCCAGGTGCCTGGTGAAGTCCCCGACGATGCCCCGGACCCGCAGGCCCGGATAGTCGGCGGCGATCTGCTCGGTGGACTGTCGCAGGGCGCTGACCGACACGTCGAGGGGGACGAAGCTGCCCAGCCCACTGCGACGGGTGAACGCGTCCAGCAGCAGTCGGGTCTTCTCCGACGACCCGGACCCCAACTCGATCAGCGTCTTCGCCCCGGTCGCCTCGGCGATCTGCGGGGCCCGGGCGGCCAGCACCGCCCGCTCGGCCCGCGTCGGGTAGTACTCCGGCAGCTCGGTGATCTGCTCGAACAGCTCACTGCCCCGGGCGTCGTAGAACCACTTGGGTGGCAGCCACTTCGGCGTGGCGCCGAGGCCGACGCGGACGTCCTCGCGCAACCCCCGACCCAGGTCCTGCTCCTCCAGGTAGATCTCCAGCGGTTCGGCGTTGTTCACAGCTCCTCCTCCTCGGTCGGGCCGGGTGTCGGGTCGTCACGGCGTCAAGGCGTGGGTCCGGACCCCGTCGGCGGTGGCCACCAGCAGGTGGCCGTCGGGCACCGCCCACCACTCGGGGTGGTCGTCGACGGGTTCCGAGGCCAACAGGACCGCGTCGCCGTCCACCCGGGCCGACAGGGCGTGACCGGCGACGCTGGCCACCACCTGCCGGCCGTCGGTGAGCAACAGGTTGAGCCGGGACCCGGGGGCGGCCGAGGCGACCCGGGTGACGGTGTCGGCCACCGCCCGGGCGGGGTCCCCACCGGCGCGCAGCCGATGCCGGACCAGCGCCCACAGCAGCGCCGAGTCGGTAGGGGCGTCAAGGGTCAGCAGGTCCCGGACCGGCAGGTCGGCGGCGAGCCCGAGCACCGAGTCGGGCCAGTCGCGGACCACCCCGTTGTGGCTGAACAGCCACCGCCCCTCGGCGAAGGGCGCGGCGGCGACCTCCAGCACGGGCATCCCGACGGTGGCGGATCGGACCGCCGCCAGGACGGCACCGGTGGTCGTCGAGACGGCCAGGTCCGGCAGGGTGGTGTCGGACCACATCGGTTGGGCCCGCCGGTAGCGGATCGGGGTGCCGGCACCCCCGGCGGCCGGTGGCGGGTACCAGCCCACCCCGAACCCGTCGGCGTTGATCGTCCCGCCACCGCGCATGTCCCGGGGTGCCCAGCTCTGGCGCGACAGCGAGTGCGGCGGGTCGTACAGGACAGTGGCCAGGGCCACCGGCGGCCCCAGGTACGCCAGGTGTCGGCACATCAGCGGGCTCCGCCGCTCACCCGCACGCCTCGGCCTCGGTGGCGTCCCGGGCGCACCGGAAGCCACTGAAGATCTGCCGCCGGATCGGGTAGTCCCAGTTGCGGAAGGTGCCCCGGCAGGCCGCCCGGTCGGTACCGAACGACCCCCCGCGCAGCACCCGGTGGTCGTCGCCGAAGAACACCTGCGAGTACTCCCGGTACGGGAAGGCGGCGAACCCCGGGTGGCCCCGGAAAGGGGAGCTGGTCCACTCCCAGACGTCCCCGATCAGCTGGTGCACCCCCAGGGGCGACGCCCCGGCCGGGTACGCCCCCACCGGCGCCGGCCAGAGGTGCCGCTGGCCCAGGTTGGCGTGCTCGGGTCCGGGATCCTCGTCGCCCCACGGGTAGCGTCGGGACCGTCCGGTGACCGGATCGAAGCGGGCCGCCTTCTCCCACTCCGCCTCGGTGGGGAGCCGTCGACCGGCCCAGGTGGCGTAGGCCCGGGCCTCGTGGAAGCCGACGTGCACCACCGGTTCGTCGTCGCGCACCGCCGACCAGCGGCCGAACCGTCGGTACGCCCAGCCGTCCCCGTCGCGTCGCCAGTGCAGCGGTGCGGCCAGACCCGCCTCGGTCCGGTGCCGCCACCCCGCCTCGGTCCACCAGCGCGGATCGTCGTACCCGCCGTCGGCGACGAACGCCCGGTACGCCCCGTTCGTCACCGGTGCCGCGTCGATGACGTACGCGGGCAGCTCCACCGTGTGCGCGGGGCGTTCGTTGTCCAGTGCCCACGGGTCGGTGCTGGTGCCCATGGTGAACGGTCCGGCCGGGACCAGCACCTCGTCGGCGACCCGGGCGGTCGGCTCCGGCGGGGGCGGTGCGGTGAGCACCGGTGCCCCGTCCCGCAGCTGGTGGGTGGCGAGCATGGTCTCGTCGTGCTGCTGCTCGTGTTGGACGATCATGCCGAAGGCGAAGCCGTCGGCGACCAGCGGCCGGTCGGTGAACCGGACCTGCTCCAGGAGGTCGTGCACCTTGTCCCGCACCTCGGCCACGTAGCGGCGGGCCTCGGCCGGTGGCAGCAGGGGCAGGGCGGGCCGGTCCCGGCGGGGCTGTTTGAACGCGTCGTAGAGGTCGTCGATGTCGTGGCGCAGCGGCTCCCGACCGCCGACGTCCCGGACCAACCAGAGTTCCTCCTGGTTGCCGACGTGGGCCAGGTCCCAGACCAGCGGCGACATCAGCGCGGAGTGCTGCCGGACCAGATCGGCGTCGTCGACGGCCTCGGTCAACGCGACGGTCCGGTCCCGGGTCCGGGTCAGTTCGGCGACGATCCGGCTGCGCAGCCGCTGGTCGTCGGGGGCGTCGGTGGTGGGCACCTGGCTCACGTGTCACTCCTTCGCGCGGCGGCCCGTCGTCGCCGGATGGCTCGCCGCATCCGATGGTCGGTGTCGGCCGGCAGGTCCAGCCGGGGCAGGGCGGTCAGGGCGAGGTCGAACAGGTCGGCCGCGGCGCGGGCCAACGGCCCGTCGGTGAGACCGGCGCGGGCGGCGACGTGCCACCTGTCGGCGACGGGGGTGCCGACGGCGCGGGCGGCGCGGACCGTCTCCCGGTCGGCGAAGAGGGCGGCCAGCACCGTCACCGGCACCGCCCAGTCCGGTCCCGGCTGGGTGTCGAGGTAACGCAGTTCCAGGTAGCCACGCGGACGCACGGGTGGGAAGAGGGTGCCGACGTGGTAGTCCAGGTCGTCGGTGGTGGGGGGTCGGGGCAGCGCGCCGGCGATCCAGTCGGCGAAGGTGACGCCGGGCGGCGGTGTCCAGTCCGGGCCGTCGTGCCGCAGGCACAGCAGCGGGGCGGCCAGGACGTACCCCGTCCAGGCGGTGACCGGGTCCTGGTCGGCGTCCCGGGGTGACCAGGCGGGCCGGGTCCGGGCCGGGTCGATGCCCAGCCAGGCGCCCATCCGGGCGGACGCCCAGCCGGTCGGACCTCCGGCGTGCCGTCCGGCGGTGGCGAACGCGGCCAGCAGCGGCGGGCCGACGGTGTGCGCGGCGGCCCACCGGTCCGCCAGGTCGGTCCGCTCCCCGGCGTCGAGGCAGACCTGGAGCCCGGCGGTGCTGTACATCATCGTCCGGCCGTGCCGACCCCGTCGGTCGAGGACGGCCCGCATGGCCCGGTAGCGGGGCGTGGCCAGCACCGGGGTCGGCGGGCGGTACGGGTCGATGCCGGTCTCCCCGAGGGTCAGTCCGGCGGCGGCGAGCAGGTGCCGGAGCTGACCGATCTCGGCGTCGGTGGCGGTGAGCAGCGCGGCGAACTCGGTACGCGGTGCGGTGGAGATCTCCACCTGTCCGCCCGGTTCGAGGGTGACGCAGCCGCCGTGGCGGAGCCGTCGGGCGGGGCTGGTGGGATCGAGCGTGGTGGGGCTGTACGACCCGAGGGCCGCCCGGATCCGGTCCCGCTCGACCGGACGGGTCGGGTCGTCGGCGTCGTGCACGGTCCATTCCAGTTCGACGCCGGTGAGCAGCGGTGGTCCGCTCCGGAAGCAGGTCCGGGCCAGGTGCCCGGCCACGCTCTGCGCCTCCCGCAGAACTGTCGTCCGGTCCAACCCGGGTGACGTCACCACGAGGCGGTCCTCCCTGCCGGTGCTGGGACCACCCCGATCGTCGCCGTACGGGATGGTCGGCGGTTCACCATCTCGTGTCTAACAGACCAACGGCGTCCAGCCGAGAGAAACCGTCTCTTCGGCGTGGGCCGGGGGCGGTGGGAGCGGGGGCGGGGACCGGTGCGGTCGGTGGCCTACGGGTCGAGCGCCCGGCAGTACTCCTCGACCCGGTCGGCACCGCCGGCGGCGGCGACCAGCCCGGCGAACCCGGGGCTGGTCAGGGCCTTCTCCCGCTGCTGCGGCTTCTTGGACAGGTAGGCGTTGCAGTGTCCGTGCAGGTTCGCCCCGGCTGCGGCGGAGGGCGACGGTGGGGCCTCGGACGTCCCGGCGTCGGGTTCGTCGGTGGGGCGGGCAGGGGTGGTCGCCGCAGTGGGTGACCCGGGTCGGTCCGTCGACGCGGACGTCTCGGTCGGGGTGGGCTCCGTCGGCCGCCCGGTGGCGGGTCCGCTCGGCGGGGGTGCGGCGGTGGTGCCGACCGGTGGGGGTGGGGGTGGGTCGCCGCCGCCGTCCACGGCGACCGCCGCGAACGCCACACCGGCGGTCGCCGCGGCGGCGAACCCGGCGAGCCAGGCCAGTGGGCGCAGGCCCGACCTGTGCCGCCGGGGGCGGGGGGCCGGGGCGCTGCGGGCCGCCCGGAAGGCGGCCAGGGCGGCCTGCTCTCCGGCCAGGTCACCGGGGCGGGGTGGGCCGGCCGCGTCGGCGAGCAGCCGGGCCAGGGGTTCGTCGGCCGACGGTGTCCCGGTACGGGCACCGTCGAGCAGCCGGTCGAGGTCCCCCCGGTCGGCGGGGCGGCCGAGGTTCATCCAGTTCCCCCTCATGTCACCCGTCCGCCGGTTCGGCGTGGGGTGTCCGCGACCGGCTCCCGGAACCGGGACGCGGATCGGGTACGACCCCTCGGGCATCGGCCGGCGGGGCGTCCGGGTCGGGCCGTCCCAGCAGGGCGGCCAACCGTCGTAGGCCCCGGTGGGCAGCGGTCCGCACCGCGCCCGGCCGGCGGCCGAGGATCCGCCCCGCGCTCTGGGCGTCGAGGCCGACGACGGCCCGCAGCAGCACGGCCTCGGCCTCGCGGGGCGGCAGCGTCGAGATCAACGCCAGCGCCCGGTCGGTACCGAAGATCTCACCGACCTGCAGTTCGGTGTCGGTGTCCCCGGGGAGGTCGGCGAAGGTCTGCACCGGGACCGGGAGGGCCGGGCGGCGGCGTTCCCGACGCAGGTGGTCCATCGCCCGGTTGCGGGCGATGGTGACCGCCCAGGCCCGGAACTCGCCACCGGAGAAGGTGGGCAGGTCCCGGGCGACCTGGAGCCAGGTCTCCGAGGCGACGTCCTCGGCGTCGGTGCCGACGAGGACGGTGAGGTAGCGCAGCAGACCCGGTTGCAGGCTGCGGTACAGGAGACGGAAGGCCTCCTCGTCGCCGCCCCGGGCGGCGAGCGCCGCCTCGGTCAGGTCACCGGTCACGACGACGGCTCCCGGTACGGGCCGGTGGTGCCCGGGACGGGGGGTCGGCGATGGCGGACGGACAAGTCGGACGGCTTTCGGTCAGGCGGCCTCTGGTGTGCCGCCCTGAGCGGCGAGTCAAGGTAACACCACGGTGGCGTAGGCGTCATGCCCGTCGGTTCCACTTCGACCGGTGGTCGTCGTGCCCACCGTGAGGGCCCCCTGTGCGGTGCGGGGTGACGGTGCGCCGCCAGGCGTTGACCGGGTGTCAGATACGGCCCCGGACCGGACCACGGTGGGCGCGACCGGACCGTTCGTGAGCCGACCTCACCCTGCGCCCGCGTCGGCCCCTGTGGGTACCGTAGGGCCGTGTTGTCTTCGGAGGTCGTACTCAGCGGTCGCTACCGCCTCGACGAACGTGTCGCCACCGGCGGCATGGGTGACGTCTGGTGCGCGATGGACCTGGTGCTCGGCCGGCAGGTAGCGGTCAAGGTCCTGCTGCCCGGTCTGGTGTCCGACCCGGACTTCATCGCCCGGTTCCGGGCCGAAGCCCGGATCATGGCCGCGTTGCGGCATCCCGGCATCGTGCAGGTCTACGACAGCGGTGAGGACACCCTCACCGACGGCGGCCGGGCCGACTACCTGGTGATGGAGTACGTCGAGGGCCAGCCGCTGTCCAAGCAGATCGAGGCGGCCGGTCGGCTCGACGTCGACGAGACCCTGTCGGTGGTGAACCAGGCGGCCCAGGCCCTGCACGCCGCGCACAACGGCGGCATCGTGCACCGCGACGTGAAGCCGAGCAACCTGCTGGTCCAGGCCGACGGCACCGTGGTCCTCGTCGACTTCGGGGTGGCCCGGTCCACGAACGTGACGAGCATCACCAGCACCAACGCGGTTCCGGGCACCGCCCTGTACATGGCACCGGAGCAGGCGGCCGGGCGGCCGGTGACCGGGGCCACCGACATCTACGCCCTCGGCGCGGTCGCGTACTGCTGCCTCACCGGCGCTCCCCCCTTCACCGGGGACAACCCGCTCCAGGTGGCGGTGCGGCACCTGGACGACGAGCCGCCGCCGCTGCCCGAGGAGATCCCGGCACCGGTGCGGGCGCTGGTCCTGCGGGCCCTGGCCAAGGATCCCGCCGAACGGTTCGCCACCGGCGCGGAGATGGCCGAGGCGGCTCGGGCCGCCCTGAGCGGCGACGGCGACGCCACCGCCGTGGCGGGAGTGGCCGCCTACCGGCCGCGCGATCCCGACCCGACCCGGGCGGTCCCGCCGGTCGGTGCGGCGGTGGCGACCGGCGGACGAGGGCGCAGGCGGGGTCGGGGTCCCCTGGTCGGGGCGGCGGTCGTCGTGCTCGTCGCCCTCGGTGGGCTCGGGGCGGCCCTGGGCATGACGGGGCAGACCGGCGACGCCGACCGGGGCGTGGAGATCCGGGACACCACGCCCGCCGCGGTCCCCACCACCGAGGACCAGCCGAGCGTCGAGCCGGAGACGACCCCCTCCGAGGAGAGTCGACCGAACCGTCCCGCCAACCCGACGAACAGGTCGTCGGGGTCTCCGTCACCGTCACCGTCACCGTCGGCCTCGCCCAGCGAGGACACCGAGCCGTCGCCGTCCCCGGTCCGCCCCTCGGCCACCACCGAGACTCCCACCCCGACCGCCCCGGCGACCACGCCCCCGCCGACCACCGGGGCGCCCGTCGACCCGCCGCCGCCGACCACCGGCCCGCCGGACACCGACCCGGGCGGTCCGGCCGTCGGCGAGTGACCCGCTAGTCGCACGCCACGTCCGTCACACCGACCTCGGCAGTCCCAAAACGGACTTACGAGGGCGTACGTCACCCTAGGCTCGTCTGCAGGCGTTTCATACCTGCTACGGAGGCCCGGGTGAACGTGGAGAAGCTTGTCGTCATCGGTCAGGGGTACGTCGGGCTGCCCCTGGCCGTCCGGGCCGTCGAGGCGGGCCTGGACGTGGTGGGGCTCGACGTGGACGCCGACCGGGTCAAACGGCTCGCCACCGGGGAGTCGTTCGTCGAGGACGTCACCGCCGCCCGCCTCGGCCGGGCGCTGGCCACCGGCCGGTACCACCCGACCACCGAGTACGTCGACGCCGAGGGCTTCGACATCTGCGTGATCACCGTGCCGACCCCGCTGCGCGACGGCACCCCGGACCTGAGCTTCGTCGAACAGGCCGGGGCCGGCATCGGGCCGTACGTGCGCCGGGGGACGACGGTGGTCCTGGAGTCGACCACCTACCCCGGCACCACCGACGAGCTCCTGCGACCCCTCCTGGAGTCGGCGAGCGGGCTGCGCAGCCCCGGTGACTTCCACCTCGGGTACAGCCCGGAACGGATCGACCCGGGCAACCCGACGTGGCGGTTGGAGAACACCCCGAAGGTCGTCTCCGGGCTGGACGAGGCGGCGCTGCACCGGGTCGACGGGTTCTACCGGCGGCTCGTCGAGCAGACCGTGCCGGTGGACTCCACCCGGGTGGCCGAGCTGACCAAGCTGATCGAGAACACCTTCCGCCAGGTCAACATCGCCCTGATCAACGAGCTGACGGTCCTCTCCCACCAGCTCGACATCGACGTCTGGCAGGCCATCGAGGCCGCCGACACCAAACCGTTCGGGTTCATGTCGTTCCGGCCCGGCCCGGGGGTGGGCGGGCACTGCCTCCCGATCGACCCCTGCTACCTGTCGTGGCAGGTACGCCGCAAACTGGGCCGGCAGTTCCGCTTCATCGAACTGGCCAACGACATCAACCACGCGATGCCCGAGCACGTGGCCCACCGGGTGATGACCGGGCTCAACCGGGGCGGCAGGTCGATCAGCGATGCCCGGGTGCTGCTGCTGGGGTTGGCGTACAAGAAGAACACCGGTGACCTGCGTGACTCCCCCGCCGTCGACGTGGCCCGGCAGCTGCGCCTGCTCGGCGCGCAGGTGTACGCGGTGGAGCCGTACGCCGAGCCGCACCACCTGCCGGACGGGGTGCAGGTGGTGCCGCTGACCGAGGCCGAGGTGCGCCGGGCCGACGCGGTGGTGGTGGTCACCGACCACGACGCCTTCGACTACGACATGGTGGCCCGGCACGCCCGGTACGTGTTCGACACCCGGTCCCGTTGCCAGGTCGGCCCCACCGTCGAACTGCTCTGACAGCGCTGCGGGGTCGTCGGTTCACCGCCGTCCGGGCCGGTCCGGCTCCCCGTGGGCAGCCGGGGCGTCGTGGGGGGTGGCCGGGGTGAGCAGGGTGGTGGCCGTCCGGTGGGCGATCTGGTGCCGGTCGGCGGGGGTGAGACCGGCACGGGTGAGGGCGTCGGTGACCCGTCGACGGTCGGCGGGTCGGTCCGGGACGGGCCAGTCGCTGCCGGCGACCACGTGGTCCGCGCCGAGGAGGTCGACGGCGAAGCGGATCGCGGGCGGGGCGAAGCCCATCGTGTCGACGTAGACGTGCCACCGTTCGTGCGGCGGGGCGTCGGCGCGGATCCGGGTATCCGGGTCGGAGGCGGCGGCCAGGTGCAGGCCGGCGGCGGAGAGCATCGGGAAGACCAGCCGCAGGCCCGGAAGGTCGTCGAGGGCACCGGTGGTGAGCAGCGCGAGCAGGCTCGCCGAGACGGCCGTCCCCCGGGCCAGTGACGTCCCGGCCCGGCCCAGGGCGCCCAGGTCGGCGCTGAGTGCGGCGGGGCTCACCGGGTGGACGAAGACCGCCAGTCCGGCCTCGGCGGCGGCCGCCAGGGCGGGCCGGCACCGTGGGGCGTCCAGGTAGACCCCCTGGTGTGCGCAGTCGACCACGATGCCGGTGAACCCGGCCGCGACGGCGGCGGCCACGGTGTCCGCCGCGCCCTCACCGGCGTACGCGTCGACGGTGGCCAGCCCCGCGAACCGGTCCGGGTGTGCGGTGACCACCTCGGCGAGGTGGTCGTTGAGGGCCGTCACGACGTCCGGGGCGATCGAGGTCCCGTCGGGGGTGACCATCGACGGTGGGGCGCTGAGCACCCGGCGGGTGATGCCGAGTCGATCCATCCCGACGAGGGTGGCCTCCACGTCGCCCACCTCGCGGGCCACCCGTCGCCAGGCGCGCCGCAGCTCGTCGGTGGCGTTGACCGGAGCGAGGGCGGGGACGCCGGGGGCGACGTGGTGACTGTGGAAGTCGACCACCGGCAGCGGTTCGGCCTCGACCGGGTCGGACGCCGGGCTCACGTGTTCCCTCCGGGGGTGGTCGTGGTGGCGCCCTCGGCGGCGATGAGCCCGAACACCTCGGTCCGCAGGGCCGCGAAGCGGGCGTCGGCCCGGGTGGTCAGCTGGTCACGGTCGACGGGCAGGTCGACGGTGAGGTCGGCGCGGATGGTGGCCGGGGCCCGGCTGAGCACCAGGACCCGATCGCCGAGGTAGACCGACTCGTCGATGTCGTGGGTGATGAACAGGATGGTGACGCCGAGCCGCCGCCACAGGGACCGGACCAGGTCCTCCAGGTCGGCGCGGGTCTGGGCGTCGACGGCGGCGAAGGGTTCGTCCATCAGCAGGACCCGGGGTTCGCCGACGATCGCCCGGGCGATCGCCACCCGCTGCTGCATGCCACCGGAGAGCTGCCAGGGGTACGCGCGGGCCACGTCGGCGAGCCCGACGGCGGCGAGCGCCTCCCGGGCGCGGCGGTGACGTTGCGCCCGGGGGACCCGGCGGGGCAGCAGCGGCAGGGCGACGTTGTCCTGGACCGTCTTCCAGGGGTAGAGGCTGCGGCCGTACTCCTGGAAGACGACGGCGAGACCGGGCACCGGGCCGGTGACCGGTGCGCCGTCGAGCAGGACCCGCCCGTCGGTGGGGGGCAGGAGCCCGGACACCACCTTGAGCAGTGTGGACTTGCCCCCGCCGGAGGGGCCGACGACGCAGACGAACTCGCCTGCGGCGACGTCGAAGCTGAGGTCGTCGACGGCCACCACGGGGCGCTGCGCGGACTGGTAGACCTTGCGGAGTCCGTCGACCCGCAGCAGGGGGGCGGTCACGACCGGTCCCCGGTGGCGCGACGCAGGCCGTGGTGCCAGGCCAGGGCCCGGCGTTCGACGACCTCGAGGGCCTTGGCGAGCAGGAAACCGAGCAGTCCGAGGAAGATCATGCCACTCCACATCTCGGGCAGGGCGAAGCTGCGTTGGAACCGGACCACCGCGTGGCCCAGGCCGTCGGTGCTGACCACCATCTCGCTGACCACCATGAGGATGATCCCGATGCCGAGGGCCTGCCGGATCCCGGCGGCGATCTGCGGGGACGCCGAGGGGAGCACCAGGTGGCCGAAGACGGCCGTCCGGGACAACCCGCTGACCCGGGCGGTGTCGAGTTGGACGTCGTCGGTGCCGCGTACCCCGTCGACGGTGTTGAGCAGCACCGGCCACAGACAACCGAACGCGATCACGGCGATCTTCATGGCGTCACCCACCCCGACGACCACCAGCAGGACCGGTACCAGGACCGGGGCGGGCAGCGCGCGGAAGAAGGCCAGTGCCGGTTCCAGCAGGGTCCGCAGCACCCGGGAGGACCCGATGAGCAGACCGGCCCCGACCCCCACCACCACCGCGAGGAGCAGCCCCACGGCGAACCGGCGCAGGCTGGGCAGGACGTCGAGGAAGAACCGTTCGGAGAACCAGACCCGACCGAAGGCGTCCAGGATCGTGGCCAGCGGCGGATAGAACGGGTCGGTGCTGTCGGCGCCGGCCACCCACCAGATGCCCACCAGGACCGCCGGGAGACCGAGGAGGGTCAGCGGGCGGGTCACCCAGGTCGGCGGGCGGCGGGGTGCCGCCCCGGCTGCCGGGGCGGTTCCCGTCGGCCTCGGCGGGGCGGTCGGCGGGGCGCTCATCGGGGCACCACCTCCCGGCGTACCGAGACGTGCCAGTGCAGCAGTCGCCGTTCGGCGAGCCGGACCAGGGCGTTCACCGCGACTCCGAGGATCCCGGTGACCAGGATCAGGCCGTACATCCCGGGGATGTCCGCGCCGGCCTGGGCCAGCCAGATCTCCCGGCCCAGCCCCGGGGAGCCGATCACCAGCCCGGCGGTGACGGTCAGGACCAGCGCCACCGAGGCGGCCAGCCGCGCCCCGGTGGCCAGGTACGGCAGGACGGTGGGCCAGACCAGGTGCCGCAGTTGCGCGACCGGTCCCAGCCCGGCGGCGCGGGCCGCGTCCCGGGCCACCGGGTCGACGTCCCGCACCCCGTAGAGGACCTGGATCAGCACCAGCCAGAAGCAGGCGTACCCGACCAGGAAGAGCGTGGCGCCGAGACCGGCCCCGAACAGCAGCACGATCAGGGGGATGAAGACCACCGACGGGATGGGCCGGAGGAAGTCGACAGTGGAGGCGGTGGCGGCCCGCAACACACCGACCGAACCCACCACCAGACCCACCACCACCGCCGCGACGACGGCGAGGAGCAACCCGAGCGACCACCCCCACAGGGTGGTGCCGACGGTGCCCCACAGCTGGGCCTGCCCGGCCCGGTCGGCGAGGGCGCCGAGGACCGTGCTCAGCGGCGGCAGGTGCGCGGCGGGTACCAGCCCGACGCGGGGCACGACCTCGAAGACGACGGCGAGACCGAGCACCCCGACCAGCCCGCGCCACCGGTCGGCCCGGGCGGCGCCGGTGCCGGCCGTACCCCTGTCGCCCCGCCGGGGCCACCGCGCCGACACCCGGTCGGACCGGGTGTCGACGGCGGTGCGACGACCGTCGGTCACGGCAGGACGAGGTCGGAGAGGTCGGGCTTGGTGGTGATCACCTTGTCCCGCAGGGCGTAGTCGGCGAGTCGGTCGAGGGCCGGCGCGCTGACCTCGTCCTTCCAACCGGTGATGGTGATCCTGGCGGCCAGCTCCGGCTTGATGGTGGTGAAGGTCGGGATGATCTCCCGGACCGCGTCCTCGTTGGCGCGGGCGTGGGCGAAGGACTCCCGGACGGCGGTACGGAAGTCCCGGACCAGCTCCGGGTTCTGCTGCGCGAACGACCCCGAGGTGAAGTACGCCGAGACGGTCAGGTCCTCGGCGAGGTCGCTGAACCCCCAGCCGATCTCCTTGGCTCCCTGGCTCTTGGCCAGGGTGAGGAACGGCTCGACCAACCAGGCCCCGTCGACCCGACCGGCGGCGAGCGCGGCGGGCGCGTCCGGGAAGGGCACCTCCAGCAGTTTGACGGTGGACTCGTCGCCGCCGTCGGCACGGACCGCCTCGCGGGCGGCGGCTGCGGCGATGTTGGTCAGGCTGTTCGTCGAGACGGTCCGCCCGGCGAGCTGGCTCGGCCTGTCGAGCCCGCTGTCGGCCCGGACGACCAGCGCGCCGTAGTCCTTGCCCTCGCCGCGTTCACCGGTGGAGGCGGAGGCGGGGACGATCGCCTTGACGTCGAGTCCCTGCGCCTTGGCGGCGACCAGGGTGGTGAGGTCACCGGTGGCGATGTCCACCTTGCCCGCCAGGACAGACGGGACCGACAGGAGGTCGGCGTTCGTGGTGTCCCACTCCAACGCGATCCGGTGCTTGGCGAAGATGCCCTGCTGCTCACCGACGTAGAGCGCGGAGAGGTGGGACAGCGGTGAGGACGCGATCCGGATGGTGCGGACCCCGTCGGCGTCGGCGGCGGCGGTGGCGGCGCCCTCGGCCGACCCGCAGCCGGCGACCGCCAGGGTGAGCAGGCCGGCGAGCAGGCCGGCGGTACGGCGGACGGGACGACGGTCCCGACGGCGGGCGACTGTGCTGGTCATGCTTTCGTCTCCAGGTGCGATGAGGGGTGTACGGGGGGCCTCAGAAGGCGAGGGGCTTCTCGTGCCGGGCGGCGGGCGGGAGGTCGGCGGGGCCGCCGAGGGTGGTGGAGGCGAGGGTCGAGACGGCCGCCTCCTCGATGGCGACGACCAGCCGGGCGGCGTGGGCGGCGTCGTTGCCGGCGACGAGCAGGCCGTGGTTGGCCAGCAGCACCGCCTGGGTACGCGGGTGCGCGGCGAAGGTGTCGACGATGCCCTGGACCGCCTCCGTGCTGCCGCGTGGCCCCCAGGGTGCGACGGGTACGTCCACCGGCTGGCCGTGGACGAGCAGTGCCTCGTACCGGGCCGGGAGGGGGGTGGCCGCGATGGCGTACCCGGTGGCCTGCGGGGAGTGGGTGTGCACGATCGCGCCGACGTCGGGGCGCAGCCGGTACACCTCGGTGTGCATCCGGGTGATGCCCGCGGTGAACCGGCCGGGTTCGCCGAGGACCACCCGACCGTCGAGGTCGACCACCACCACGTCGGCGCTGATCACCCGGGCTCCGGCGGTGGGGTCCGCGTCGGCCGGGGCCACCAGCAGGTCGCCCCGGTTGAGGACCACGTGCTCCGGTGAGCTGCGGAGCCGGACGCTGATGTTGCCGTGGCCGCTGTGTGACATCACCCCGGCGGCGAAGAGGGTCCGGACGGCGCGTACCAACTCGCCTCGGGCCCGGTCGACGTCGGTGAGGTCGAGACCGTCGTGGTGCGACGGTGGGCTTGTGGACATCTCCTGTGGGCTCCTCCCCGGTCGGTTCCCGCGAGTCGACTGCCGGACACGGGTCACCGTCTGTCATCGGCGCTGGTCAGCGACCGATGTTGGAGGCGAGATTAACCCATAAAACCTATCTACTAAATAGGGATTCAGAGTGAGGTGGATCATCCTGGCCGCCGCGGGTCGCCCGCCGGTCGGGCCGGACGGCCTGCAAGGATCGGCGGACGTGGAACCCAACGGCGCGATGCCGCCCGCCCCCGCCCGCCGTCGCCGCCCGCACCCGCTGGACCTCGCGGCCGTCGCGCTCGCCCTGTCCGGCGCCGCCTGCGTCCTGACCGGGCTGCTCCCCCGCGCCGAGGCGACGGCCACCGTCACCCGGATCCTGCCCCTGCTGCTCTTCCTCGGCAGCGTGGTGGTGCTCGCCGAACTGACCGCCGCCGCCGAGGTCTTCGACGTCCTCGCCACCCGGCTGGCGATCCTCGCCCGAGGCCGCCGGGGGCCGCTGTTCCTGCTCTGCGTCGGCTTCGCCTCGGCCACCACCGTCCTGCTCAACCTGGACACCACCGCAGTGCTGCTCACCCCGGTCCTGCTCGCCCTCGCCGTCCGGATCGGCATCGCGCCCCTGCCGCTGGCAGTCACCACGGTCTGGCTGGCCAACACCGCCAGCCTGCTGCTGCCGGTGTCCAACCTGACCAACCTGCTCGCCGCCGACCGGATCGGCCTGGACCCCCTCGGGTACGCCGCCCGGATGTGGCTGCCCCAGGTCGCCGCGATCGCCGTCACCGCCGCCTGGCTGTGGGTGCTGTACTGGCGGGACCTGCCGCAGCGGTTCGACGTACCCCGACCCCTCGCACCCGTCGACCGGACCCTCTACCGGACCGCCCTCGGCGGCTGTCTGCTGTTCGTGGTGGGCATCGCGGTGGGGGTGCCGATCGGGGTCGCCTCGACGGTGGCCGTCGCGGTGGCGCTGGTCGGGTTCGCCCTGCGCTCACCGGCCACCCTGCGGCTGCGGCTCCTGCCCTGGCGGCTCCTGCTGCTGGTGACCGGGCTGTTCCTGGTGGTCCAGACGCTCGGTCGGCACGGTCTCAACGACCTGGCCGGCACCCTCGTCGGAGCGGGCGACGGAGCGGTCGGGGTGCTACGGGCCGGCGGCACCGGGGCGCTGCTGGCCAACGCGGTGAACAACCTGCCGGCGTACCTCGCCGGGGAGGCCGTGCTCGGGGTGCACGACCAGGTACGCCTGCTCGCCCTGCTGATCGGCACCAACGTGGGTCCGCTGGTGGTCCCGTGGGCGTCGCTGGCCACCCTGCTGTGGTACGAACGCTGCCGCAGCGCGGGCGTACCGATCCCGCTGGGCCGGTTCGTGGCCACCGGCACCCTGCTCGCCGTCACCGCCACCGGGGCCGCCCTCGGCGCCCTCCTGCTGACCGGGTGAGACGGTACGGCAGCGCCTCAGACGCCCAGCTCGACCTCGTACGCGCGCCGCAGCCGCGCCACGGCGGCCGGGGCGAGGCAGACGTGCCAGGCCTGCCCCTCGTCCACCACGTTGACCTCGCCGGCGTCCTGGCGGCCCCGCAGGATCCCGGCCAGGACGTCCCGGGCACCGAACCGCCGGAACCAGTCCAGCTCCACGTCGACGGCCCACCCGAGACAGGTCGCGCTGGGCAGTAGGGCCGGGTAGCCCAGCCGGCGCAGCCGGTGCTGGTGCTCGACGCTGCGGACCAGACTGTTCACCCACAGGGGCGGGGTGCCCGCCGGGGCGGCCGAGGCGAACTCCCTGGCGATGTCGTTGAGCAACGCGACGATCTCCCGGCGGGCACGACGGAACCGGACCCCGGCGGTACGGGGAGCCGCGTACGGTCGCAGCCGCCGGTCGAGGGCGCGCAGCCCCCGACCGACCAGGGTGGCCGGCTGCTCCCGGTAGCGGAACCGGATCAGGTCCCGCCGACGCAGCCACTCCAGGTCGACGAGGTCCTGACCGACGACGATCTGGGCGTCGGTGGCGAGGGCCGGGACGTCGCGCCACCACATCAGGTCGATCCGGGTCAACAGGTAGCTGCGGACCAGGGCCGCCAGGTCCCGGGCGGCGTCGCGGGCCTCGGGCCGGTACCGGGCCAGCTCCAACAGCAGGGTCTCCCGGGTCGCGACGACGCCGGCCGCCGTCGCGTCGAGGACCCCGGCGATCACCGGTTCCCGCAGCCGCTCGTCGAGCAGCACCTGACGTGCGGTGGTCGAACCGGCGTCGGTGAGGGCACCCAGCTCGACCAGCAGGTCCGCGACCGCCTCCCGGTAGGCGGGCAGGTCGGGGCCGGGCGAGCCGCCGGGACGCGCCTCGGGGACGCCAGGGGGGATCGTCGGGACCACTGACCCCAGGGCCGGGCCGCGTTGCGGTCCGGAGCTTCGGCTCGGCACGCGCATCCTCGGGTCCCCTCTCCCGGTACGCCGCGACGCGGCACCCCCGAGGCAACGGTAGGACCCGGACCACCGGACACACCCAGCAAAGAGCCCGTCTACCCCGAAAGGGAACAGACCGGCGACGGCCTCACCCACTCTCGACGGTGGTCAGCCACCCTCGACGGTGGTCAGATCCGACAACCCGGAGATGGCCAACAGCGGGGCCAACAGCGGGGAGGCCACCAACCGCACCCGGTCCGCGTGCGGGAACAACGCCGCGAGACCGGCGCTGTCGAGGTACTCCACCGCCGTGAGGTCGACCACCAGGAAACCCTCGCCGCCCTCGGCGGCACCGGCCAGGGCGGCGGCGAAACTGTCCGCGTTGCTCATGTCGATCTCACCCACGGCGTGCAGGACTGCGGCCCCGTCCGCACGGCGGCTCGTGGTGAGGGTCAGCGCAGTGGTCATCGGCCAATCCTTGCCTGCATGTCGACGGTGGTGCCGCCGGCTCCGTGGATCACGGTGATGCTGTCCATGAGGGCGCGCATCAGGCTGAGACCGCGCCCCCGGTGGTTGTTCTCCACCGCCAGGGGCACCTTCCACCTGCCGCTGTCGGTGACGCTGAGCCGCAGCCCGTCGGCGGTGGCGGCGGCATGCAGGTGGATCCGGCCACCGGGGGCGTCGCGGTGGCCGTGTTCGATGGCGTTGGCGCAGGCCTCCCCGGCGGCCACCAGCACGTTGTAGGCGCTGGCCCGGTCCAGCCCGCAGCGTTCGAGCCAACCACGCAGCGCGGTGCGGACCGGGGCGAGATGGGTCGCCTCGGCGGGGAAGTCGAGCTCCAACGGCCCGGGATGACGGTAGAGGAGCAGCGCCACGTCGTCGTCGTAACCGCCGTCGGGGGCCATCCGTGACATGACGTCGGAGGCCAGGGTCTCGATCGGAGCGGCCCGCCCGTCCTGCACGGTGGCGGTGGCCCGTTCGATCCCGACGGTCACCGACTGACGCCGACGCTCGACGAGTCCGTCCGTGTACAGCATGAGGGTCGCCCGGGGCGGTACGACGCACTCCGCCTCGGGTCGGTCGGCACCGAGGCGGACCACGAGCGGACGGGACCGCCCCTGGTCGAGCAGGATCGTGGTGCCGTCCGGATGGGCGATGATCGCCGGTGGGTGACCGGCACTGGAGTACCGCAGGTGCCCGGTGGCCGGGTCCAGCACCCCGCAGAAGACGCTGGCGCACGCCGCACCGGGGAGCAGGGCGGCGAAACGGTCCAGGGCGGTCAACGTCCGGGCCGGGCTGGGCTGCTGCAACAACAGTGCCCGGCAGGCGCTGCGCAGCTGACCCATGACCGTGGCCGCCTGCAGACCGTGGCCGACGCAGTCGCCGACCACGATGCCGATCCGACCGTCGGGCAGGGTCACCGTGTCGTACCAGTCGCCGCCGACCTTCAGCGGGCGGGTGGCGGGCTCGTACCGCACGGCGAAACCCGAGGGCAGCTGGGCCGGGCCCAGGATCGCCCGTTGCAGCGCCAGGGCGGTCTCCCGCTGCTGGTCGATCTGGTGGACCCGGTGCAGTCCCTGACCGGCCTGACCGGCCAGCAACGTCAACAGGGTCACGTCCTGCTCGGTGAAGGGTCGCCGCTCCCCCAGGTCGATCCAGAGGACCATGGTGCCGTCGGGATGCTCCACCGCGATACCGGCCCCACCGGTCTCGGCCGCCACCGCCGTGGGCAGGGTCCGGTCCCGCAACGCGGTGACCAGTTCACGACGGCGTTGCGGCAACGACTCCCAGCGCAGGTCCGGGTCGACGCCGGTCACCACGGGAGGGGACGAGTCGCCGAACACCACAGCGGTGACCCCGGCGGCCCGCCACAGTTTCCGCAGTTCGTCGAGGACACCGGTCAGGGCGTCGGTCAGGTCCTCCGACCGCGACAGACGCATGCTCAACGCCGCCAGGGCGGTCTCCCGCTGGACGGCGTAGTGCTCGGCGGTGACGTCACGGAACGTCCCCACGACCACCCGACGCCCGGTGTCGGGGTCGACGACCTGGTTGAAGGAGGCGGCGACCCACAACCGGTGTCCGTCACGGTGGGTCACCGGGATGGTGTAGGTGCCCTGTTCCCGCTCCATGAGGAGGGCGAACGCCTCGGCGACCTGCCGGTGGGCGTCGGGCTCCGCGTCCCCGTCCGGCCACCACGGGTGGACCGGAGCGTAGGGCAGACCCTCGGGGCCGTAGCCGAGGACGTCGGTGAACGCGGCGTTGATCTCGACGACGGCACCGTCGTCGGCGCAGACGAAGAACGCCTCCTGCAGGGAGTCGACGAGCGCCGTACGCCAGCGGGCATGGTGGTTGCGCAGCCGGGCCAGCTCCACGTTCGCCCGTACCCTGGCCAGCAGCTCGGCAGCGGAGAAGGGCTTGACCAGGTAGTCGTCGGCACCCGCGTCCAGCCCCTCGATGGACGCCTCCTGACCGGCCCGGGCCGACAGCAGCAGCACCGGGGTCCCGGCGGTCCGCGGGTCCGCGCGCAGGGCGGCCACCAGTTGCAGGCCGTCCAGTCGGGGCATCATCACGTCGCTGACCACCAGGTCCGGCGGGTGGACCCGGACGGCGTCCAGCGCGGCCTGGCCGTCGGCGACCGCCTCCACCCGGTGACCGGCGGAGCGGAGCAGACGGATCAGGTACTCGCGCATGTCGGCGTTGTCGTCGGCCACCACCACCCGGGCCGCCGAACCGGCGACCGGCGACTCACCGGCGGTTGCGGCCGGAGCGTCGGCGGAGTCCTCCGGCCCGGCGGGTCCGGGGTCGGCCGGCAGCCACCGCAGCGCCTCGTGGACGAACGGGTCGGCGGTGGCCGACACCCCGGCCGGGGCCGCGGCGGACACCGCCGCGCCGGCCGGCAGGTGGGCGACCCCGAACGGTAGGCGGACGGTGAAGGTGGTGCCCCCGTCGACGACACTGTCGGCGGTGATGGTGCCACCGTGCAGGCCGACGAGCTCCCGGACCAGCGCCAGGCCGATGCCGCTGCCCTCGTTCGACCGTGACCTGGCGTTCTCGATCCGGTGGAACCGCTCGAACAACCGGGGCATCTCCGATGCGGCCACGCCGATGCCGGTGTCGGCGACGGTGACCAGCGCGTGCCCGTCGGTGGCGCGCACCGCGACCCGGATCCGCCCGTCGAAGGTGAACTTCAGGGCGTTGCTGAGCAGGTTGAGCACCACCTTCTCCCACATGCCCCGGTCGAGGTGCACCGGTTCCGGCAGGGGCGGACAGTCCACCTCGAAGACCAGCCCGGCCCGCTCGACCGCCGACCGGAAGACACTGGCCAGCTCGGCGGTGGTCGCGGCCAGGTCCAACGGCTCGTACCGGGCCTGCATCCGTCCGGCTTCGATACGGGAGAAGTCCAGCAGGGCGTTGACCAGCTTACCCAGGCGCAGTCCGTTGCGCCGGGCCACCTCCAACTCCTGTCGTACCCCGTCGTCGGCGTCCTGGAGCCGACCACGCAGCTCCTCCAGCGGACCCATGATCAGGGTCAACGGCGTACGGAACTCGTGACTGACGTTGGAGAAGAAGGCCGTCTTGGCCCGGTCCAGCTCGGCCAGCTCCTCGGCACGCCGCTGCTGGGCCTGGTAGCTGCGGGCGCTGGCGACCCCCGCCGCCACGTGACCGGCGGCCAGCTCGACGAAGCCCCGGTACGCGTCGTCGAGGAGCCGGTACCTGTTGATCCCGGCCACCAGGAACCCGTACGGCGTGCCGCCCTGCTGCAACAGCGGCACCAGCAGGGCCTGTCGGGGCGGCTCCGGCCACTGGCCGCAGGGCAACCCGGCGAACGTCGGACCGTCGAGCTCCACCAGGGCGGAGTCGCCCCGGGCGGGCGCGGCAGCGGGCCACACGGCGTCCGCATCCGTGATCGACAGCGTCGCCGGAGCAGCCGGGTGTCGACGGTCGAGTCCCGTCGACTCGGCCAGGCGGGCCTGACCGTCGTCGTCGAAGAGGTAGGTCAGGGTGAACGGCAGGTCCAGACGGTTGCGCCCCAGCTGCCGGCTCGCGAAGGCGAGCATCTCCTCCTCGGTCCGTACCACGCTCGGGTCGGAGCCGAGGTCGCGCAGCGTCGCCATCCGCCGCTCACCGATCACCCGCTCGGTCTCCTCGCTGACCACGCAGAGCAACCCGATCAACGCTCCGTCGTCGTCGTGCAACGGACTGTAGGAGAAGGTGTGGTAGCTCTCCTCCCGGTAGCCGGACCGCTCCACGAACAGCCGGAGCGCCTCGTCCCAGGTCGCCTCCCCGGTGTTGAGCACGTTGTCGACCCGGGGACCGATGTCGTCCCAGATCTCCGCCCACACCTGGTCGGCCGGTCGGCCCAGCGCCCACGGGTACTTGCGGCCCAGGGTGTCGCGGCGGTACGCGGCGTTGCAGAAGAACGTGAGCTGCGGCCCCCACGCCATCCACATCGCGAACCGGGAGGACAGCAGGATGCGAACCGACGTCTGGAGGCTCTGCGGCCAGCTCTCCGGCGGCCCCAGCGGTGTCGTCGACCAGTCCACCGCCGCGAGGTCCCGACCGACCTCACCGCCGCCGACGAACACGTCGGCGCTCTCCGACGGGTGGCGCTCACCACTGGTCATCGCGTCGACGTCTCCCTCACCACGGCCCTGCTTCCTCCCTACCCCGGTCCGCTGCTGCCTCACCCCCGCGCGGAGACTGTGTCCGTCCCCGCGGAATCGTAGAACAGCGGCCGGTCGGCGGCAGTCGAGCCCGGCCCGATCCGGATCTTCCTCCCCCGGCGGCACGCTCGCCCGGCACGCCGGGGCCGTCGTCTTCGGGGCGCGCGGACACCGAGTCGGCCGGTCGCCGAAAGGCGCCGACGTCGGTGATGAAAAGCTCTACCCATGAGTTCCGCACCCGCACCGATCGAAACGACCACCGGCGGCGACCCGCAGGAGGCGAGCGCCTTCGCGGATCTCGGGCTGCGCGCCGAACTTCTCCGCGCGCTCACCGCGCTCGGCTACGAGGAGCCCACCCCGATCCAGCGGGAGGCGATCCCTCCCCTGCTCGCCGGCGGTGACCTCCTCGGGCAGGCGGCCACCGGGACCGGCAAGACGGCCGCCTTCGCCCTGCCGCTGTTGCAGCGGATGCCGGCGGGGCGTACCGAGGGCGATCCGGTGGCCCTGGTGCTGGTGCCCACCCGGGAACTGGCAGTGCAGGTCTCCGAGGCGTTCCACAGGTACGGCAAGGACCTCGGCACCCGGGTCCTGCCGATCTACGGCGGGCAGCCCATCGGCCGGCAGCTACGCGCCCTGGACAGCGGGGTGGACGTGGTGGTGGCGACCCCCGGCCGGGCCCTGGACCACATCGCCCGGGGGACCCTGCGTCTGGGGCAGCTCTCCACCGTCGTGCTCGACGAGGCCGACGAGATGCTCGACATGGGCTTCGCCGAGGACATCGAGGCGATCCTGGAGCACACCCCGCAGGAGCGGCAGACGGTGCTGTTCTCCGCCACCATGCCGGCCCGGATCGACGGCATGGCGCGGGCGCACCTGACCGACCCGGTCCGGATCCTCATCGCCCGGGAGCAGCCGGTGGCCGGGGAGGCTCCCCGGGTCCGGCAGAGCGCGTACATCGTGGCCCGGGCACACAAGCCGGCCGCGCTGGGCCGGGTGCTGGACGTGGAGTCCCCGACGGCGGCGATCGTGTTCTGCCGCAGCCGGGAGGAGGTGGACCGGCTCACCGAGACGATGAACGGACGCGGCTACCGGGCCGAGGCGCTGCACGGCGGGATGAGCCAGGAGCAGCGGGACCGGGTGATGGGGCGGCTCCGCTCCGGGACGGCGGACCTGCTGGTGGCCACCGACGTGGCCGCCCGGGGGTTGGACGTGGAACAGCTCAGCCACGTCGTCAACTACGACGTGCCGTCCGCGGCCGAGTCGTACGTGCACCGGATCGGCCGGGTCGGCCGGGCCGGTCGGGAGGGGGTGGCGATCACCCTGGCCGAGCCCCGGGAACACCGGATGCTCAAGACCATCGAGCGGGTCACCGGTCAGCGGATCGCGATCGACAAGATGCCCACCGTGGCCGACCTGCGGACCCGGCGGCTGGAGCTGACCCAGGCCGCCCTGCGGGAGAGCCTCCTGGAGGACGACCTGACCCCGTTCCGGGTGATCGTCGAGTCGCTGTCGGACGAGTTCGACCTGATGGAGGTGGCCCTCGCCGCGGTGAAGCTGGCCCACGAGGCGACACTGCCCGGCAGCACCGACGAGGACGAGGAGATCCCGCAGGTAGCGGTCCGTCCGAACCGGGAGAACCGACCGGGGACCGACGCCCGGGGCGACCGACGCCCGGCACGCCCCCGCACCGCCGGCACCACCCAGGTCTTCGTCGGGCTGGGTCGGCGGGCCGGGGTCCGGCCGCAGGACCTGGTGGGCGCGATCACCGGGGAGACCCGGATCAGCGGCCGGGACATCGGCTCCATCGAGATCGCCGACCGGTTCTCCCTGGTGGAGGTGCCCACGGCGGTGGCCGAGGAGGTGATCGCCGGGCTGCGGGCCAGCACCATCAAGGGTCGGCGGGCGACAGTACGCCGGGACCGGGACGGCGGGGACCGCCGGTTCGAGCCGCGCGACCGGGACGGCGGGGACCGCCGGTTCGAGTCCCGCGACCGACGCTGACCCCGCGCCGACCCGGTCGGGACGACGTCTCGGACCGGGTCGGCGCGGGTCGCCCTCCGACGGTCGACGCAGACCCTACGCGGACGGGTCCCACCCCGTGCGCTGTGCGCGGGGCGGGACCGTCCGGACGGGCTCAGGCGGCGGTGAGGGCGTCTCCGGTGGGAGTGTCGGCGTCGGCCGGGCGCAGCGCCAGGGCGAGCACGTCGGCGACGTCGGCGAGGGTGTGGATGGTGAGCGCCTGCCGTACCTCGGTGGGAAGGTCGTCGAGGTCCGGCTCGTTGCGTTCCGGGACGACGACCTCGGTGAGCCCGGCCCGGTGGGCGGCGAGCAGCTTCTGCTTCACCCCGCCGACGGGTAGCACCCGGCCGGAGAGGGTCACCTCGCCGGTCATCCCGAACTCGGGGCGGACCGGGCGGCCACCGGCCAACGAGGCCAGCGCGGTGACCATCGTGACACCAGCGCTGGGGCCGTCCTTGGGGACCGCGCCCGCCGGCACGTGCAGGTGGATCCGTCGACCGGCGAGGGCGTTCGGGTCGAGGCCGAGCCGCCGCCCGTTCGACCGCAGGTAGGACAGGGCGATGTGGGCGGACTCCTTCATCACCTCCCCGAGCTGACCGGTCAGGGTCAACCCCGGCTCGCCCTCCATGCTGGACGCCTCGACGAACAGGACGTCCCCACCGGCGCCGGTGACGGCCAGCCCGGTGGCGACACCGGGCACGGCGGTACGCTCTGCCGACTCCGGGGTGTGCTTGGGTCGACCCAGGTAGCGGGCCAGGTCCTCGACGTCGACCCGGACCGGTTCGCTGTCGGTGGCCAGCGCCACGGTCACCTTGCGCAGGATCTTCGCCAGGGACCGCTCCAGCTGCCGTACGCCGGCCTCCCGGGTGTACTCCCCCGCGATCCGGGCGAGTGCGGCGTCGGTGACGGTGACCTCGTCGGCGGTGAGACCGGCCCGTTCCCGCTGTCGGGGCAGCAGGTGGTCACGGGCGATGGCCACCTTCTCGTCCTCGGTGTACCCGTCCAGGGCGACCAGTTCCATCCGGTCCAGCAGGGGGCCGGGGATCGCCTCGACCACGTTGGCGGTGGCCAGGAAGAGCACGTCGGACAGGTCGAGGTCGACCTCCAGGTAGTGGTCCCGGAAGGTGTGGTTCTGCGCCGGGTCGAGCACCTCCAGCAGGGCGGCGGCCGGGTCACCGGCGTAGCCGGCGGCGAGCTTGTCCACCTCGTCGAGGAGGACCACCGGATTCGACGAACCGGCCTCCCGCAATGCCCGGACGATCCGGCCGGGCAGCGCCCCGACGTAGGTGCGCCGGTGCCCCCGGATCTCGGCCTCGTCGCGGACGCCGCCGAGGGAGACCCTGACGAAGTTGCGGCCGAGGGCCCGGGCGACGGACTCACCGAGGCTGGTCTTGCCGACGCCGGGCGGGCCGGCCAGGGCGAGGACGGCGCCGGATCCCCGTCCACCGACCACCCCGAGGTCACGTTCGGCGCGCCGGTTGCGCACGGCGAGGTGCTCCAGGATCCGGTCCTTGACGTCGGCGAGTCCGGCGTGGTCGGCGTCGAGCACGGCCCGCGCCGCGGCCAGGTCGGTGTCGTCCTCGGTACGGGCGTTCCACGGCATCTCCAGGACCGTGTCCAACCAGGTACGGATCCAGCCCGCCTCCGGTGAGGCGTCACTGGCCCGTTCCAGCTTGCCGACCTCACGCAGTGCCGCCTCGCGGACCTTCTCCGGAAGGTCGGCGCCCTCGACGCGGGCGCGGTAGTCGGCGGAACCGTCCGGCTCCTCCTCGCCGAGTTCCTTGCGGATGGCGGCGAGCTGCTGACGCAGCAGGAACTCCCGTTGGGACTTCTCCAGCCCCTCCCGGACGTCGGTGTTGATCCGTTCGGTGACCTCCTGCTCGGCAAGGTGCTCACGGACCCACCCGACGAGCAGTTCCAGCCGGGCGGTGACGTCCGGGGCGGTGAGCAGGTCGGTCTTCTGCGTCAGGGTGAGCCAGGGCGCGTAGCCGGCGGAGTCGGCCAGCTCGGACAGGTCGGTCATCCGCTCCATGGCGTCGACGACCTGCCACGCCCCCCGCTGTTGCAGCACGGAGGTCATCAGGGCGCGGTACTCGCGGGCGAGTTCCCGGGCCCGTCCGGCCGGGGCGGGTTCGGTCAGGGTCGCCGCCTCGACCCAGAGGGCGGCGCCGGGGCCGGGTACGCCGGACCCGATCCGGGCTCGGGTGAGGCCTCTCACGACAGCGGCGGGTTCGCCGTCGGGCAACCGGCCGACTTTCTCGATGGTGGCGACGGTGCCGACCGGGCCGTACTCCCCGTCGATGCGGGGTACGGCGAGCAGCCGCTGGTCGCCGGTGGCGCGGGCGGCGTCGACGGCGGCCTGGGTGCTCGGGTCGAGGGTCACCGGGACGACCATCCCGGGCAGCAGGACGGCGTCGGTCAGGGGTAGTACCGGAAGAGTTGCCATCGGACACCTGCCATCAGGTTGACTTGAGCGTGTCTGACTCAAGTCCCCGGCCCGGCCCGCTTGTTCCTCGGTGTGACCCGGGACACGCAGGTGGTGGGAGATCGTCGGCCGACCGTACGACCCGCTCCGGCACCTGCTGCGAATTCACGGACAGAAGCATGAGCAAAAGTGGGCAGCGCGGTTGCGGAAGTTTCACGCTCGGGAGTCGCGGGCGAACGCGAGCACTCGCCGGACCCGTCGACCCCACAGGGTGATTGAGGAGCGCCTGACCGGGCACTTTCCACAGGTGACGAACGGCTTAACAGCCCGGCAATGACGACCCGCCGAATGAAGGCACGCATATTGTTGCGGTATTGCCCGCCGGTGGGTCAAACTTTTACCCACACCCGCCACACACAGGGAGTAATGGGCGATGGCAAGGAAAGTAATCACGGTTCTGACCGACGACCTCGACGGCGGAAAGGCCGACCGCACCGTCGAGTTCAGCCTCGACGGCGTCACCTACACGATCGACGTCTCCGACGAGAACGCGGGGATGCTGCGCAAGGCCCTCGACCCGTACATCAATGCCGGCCGCAGGATCGGACGCGGGCCGGTCGAGAGCAGCCGTCCGGGGCGCCGGGGTGGCCGTCCGATCACCGGAATGGACCGCGAGCAGAACCGGGCGATCCGGGAATGGGCGGCCAAGAACGGGCACGAGATTTCCGAGCGGGGTCGAATCCCGGTCTCGGTGGTCGAGGCGTACAAGAACCGCTGACCTCGTGTGACGTTCACACCGGTTCCCCGTCCCGACGGGCACCGGCGACACGACGCGCAGAAGCCGCCCGGGAGGGTTCCCGGGCGGCTTCTGCGCACCACCGGTCGACTAGCCGACCTGGATCCGCACCACGTCGAAGGCGGGGGTCTGGTTGGCCCGCTCCATCATCGGGACCCGGTGGGAGCCGTCACCGGCCCACACCGCGCACTGGGCGACACCCTCCTGGGGCAGACCCGGGACCTGGATCGCGACCTCGTCCGGGTTGCGTCCACCGGCCCCGTCCTCGGTCGCCACGAAGAACGCCGGCGCGGGCGCCGGGTCCGGCGCCTGGTTGGTGTCGCCGAGCATCCGGCAGGCGCTGTGGAAGTGCCCTCGGGTCAGGCCCTCCCCGTTGAGCACCGAACCCTCGAGGTAGTAGCCGCCCTGGCCGGCCGGGAGGAACCGGTCGCGCACCAGGTTGCGGGTCGAGACCCGCAGGGTGAACGCCTGGTTGGCCTGCACCTGCTCGGGGAACTCGGTGATCAGCAGGGACGGGTTGTTGCCGGCGCTGCCGACCTCGCCGAAGGAGGTGCTGACGCACCGGTCACCGCGCTGGAAACCGTCGTGCGCCTCCAGGCGGCTGCTCTCGCAGTCCTGGGCGAGCACGTCCAGCCCGTTGTTGGGATTGTTGCCCCCGTTGTTCCCGCCGTTGTTGTTGCCGCCGTTGTTGCCGCCGTTGTTGTTCCCGTTGTTGGGATTGACGTTGACGACCTGACAGGTCGCCAACTCGGCGAGGCCCTGCGGCCGCTCGGCGACCCGGCCGATGGCGATGGCGATCCGGTCCAGCGTCGCCTTCCGCTTGGCGGCCAGCGGCCCCAGGATCGCGTTGTCGACGAAGCCCTGCCCCTTGCGACCCTCGGCCGCCAGACGCCGGTTGGCCTCCTCGATCTGGGTGGTCAGCAGGGCGAGGTTGCGCGACACCTCACGCTGTGCCCGGGCCGGGATCTCCCGGGGCAACCGGTCGGTGGGGTCCGGGCAGCTGATCGTCGCGATCGCGTTGCCGGCCTGCAGCGACTGACACTGGGCCTTGGACATCTGTCCGTCGCCCCAGTAGTTGCGGACCTCCCGGCCGTTCTGCTCGTTGACAGTGATGCCACTGCCGTTCCTGTCGGCCGCCCCCTGCGGGGGTGCCACGCACTCCGCAGCCACCGGCTTCTTAACCGCGGGCCGGTCCTGCGCAGACGAAATCTGGGTCACGGCGACGATTCCGCCGAAGACCGCAAGGGTGCCGGCCACGGCCACCAGCCGCTTGCTCCGCGCGTTACCGGATGACCGTCGCGCCCGTGTGGACCTGCGCATCGAATTGCTCTCCTTCTCGATCCGGTAGTTGACTCGTGCCCTCGGCGGACCGACGGGAATTCGGGTGGGGACACCACGTCGAGGACACTGCGACACCTCCGGTCGCATGTCGATGACCGACGATGCCCTTTCCGCACCGTCGCCCCACGCCGGCGGACGCGGGGGAAGATCGTGTTCATTCGCGCAGGAGTACGGCCCCACGCCGACGAGGGTTCAACCGGTTCTCCGGAATCTGTGAGGAATTTCCATCGGTCGCCGAAGGCGTCGTCGCGGTGACAGGCCGTCGTCCGTCCGGGGTCGACGCGTCACCGGAATACGACGGACGTCAGCAGGCCGTCGCCGTACGCCCCCGGGCCGCCGATCCGGCTCACCGGCTACGGCTAGGCTCGCGGGGTGCGGCAGAGTGGACCGGTACCCGAACAGTTGAGCAAGCGCAGCCTGGTCACCGTCTCGCATGCGATCGAACGGGCTGCGTCGGCCACCGCAGAAGACGGCCCGCTGGTGGTGTTCGCCCTGTTCCAGCGGCTGCCGTACTTCGACAGGGAGCGGCGACGGTACGAGCGGATCGCGGCGCGGGCGGCGGCGACAGTCGTCGGCCTGGTCGGGGCCGACCCCGTGCTGCCTCCCCCGGGGGCGTACGCGGTGTCCCTCGACGAGAACGACGACCTGGCCCGGGAGTGGAGCGTGGTGGCGTTGACCCCCCGCTTCGGCGGTGTCCTGGTGGCCCGGGACCGCGTCGAGGTGGCGTCCGATGCGTCCACAGTGGAGTCCGGGCGGCTCTTCGACGCCTGGTGGAGCTTCCGCCGCGACGAGGCCCTGCACGAGGTGCTGCGGTTGCGGGAGGTGCTCGCCGACCGGCTGCCCGCCGACGCCCGCGCGGCGGTGGACGAGACGGTACGCCGGGTCCGGGACCTGCCGGCCGCCGCAGGTGAGGCCCGGGTCGACGCGGCGGCCCGGCTGCTGGCCGGACGGGCCGACCGGGCGTACCGCACCGTCCCGACCCCCGGCCGACGACCCGACGCGGCCGACGAGTCGGTCCGGATCCTCGACGAGGCGGGCATGGCCCACTGGACCGGGGCGGACGCGGTGACCGCCTCGGGGGTGCTGCCGGTGGCGCTGATCGGGGTGAGCCTGGGCGAGTCGGCCGGTGCCGCCGACCGGGTGGTCCGGCGCGGGGCGGCCCGGGAGGCGCAGGCGGTGCTCGGGGTCCTCACCGGCGTGCTCGGCCCCGCCGATCGGGCGGTACGCCTCGCCGACCGGGAGTACCTGTTGATCCTGCCGGCCCGTTCCGAGGAGGAGGCGGTCGCCGCCGCCCAACGGCTGCACGAGTCGGTCGCCGGGCAGACCCGGTCGTACCCGTTCGTCAGCTTCGCCGTCCACACCGTCGTGGCGGTGACGGCCCGCCGACCGCTGCCGGTGGCCGAGGTCCGGCAGGCGCTGCGGTGGGCGGTGCGGGAGGATGTCCCGGTGGCCACCCTGGCCGCCGCCCCGCCGATGGTCTGACCCGCCTCGGCGGACCGGCACGGCAGACCGGCCGACCCGCCGCGAGCGGGTCGGCACAGCAGCGGAGGTGGACGGTGCGGGTGGTGTCGTTGGTGCCGTCGCTGACCGAGGCGGTGGCCGTGACCCGCCCGGAGGTGCTCGTCGGGGCGACGGACTGGTGCACCCACCCGGCCGACCTGGACGTCCCCCGGGTCGGCGGGAGCAAGTATCCCGACCTGGAACGGGTGCTCGACCTGCGGCCGGACCTGGTGCTGCTCAACGTGGAGGAGAACCGGCGCGAGGACGCCGAGGCCCTCACCGCCGCCGGGGTCCCGGTCCGGGTCACCTATCCGCGTACGGTGCCGCAGGCGCTGACCGAACTGGCCGACCTGCTCGCCGCGCTCGGCGTACCCGGGGAACCGGGGTGGTTGGTAGCGGCCCGGCGGGCCTGGTCCGCGCTGCCCGCTGCCGACCCGGCGGTCGCCCGTCGGGCGGTGGTCCCGGTCTGGCGACGGCCGTGGGTGGTGCTCGGCTCCGACACCTTCGCCGGTGACGTGCTGCACCGGCTCGGGGTGACCAACCTCTACGCCGCCGACCCCGACCGCTACCCCCGGCCCGACCTGGCGGATCTGCGGGGACGACGACCCGACCTGGTGGTCCTGCCCGACGAGCCGTACCTGTTCACCGCGGACGACGGCCCGGAGGCCTTCCCCGGTGTCCCCTGCGCGCTGGTCAGCGGCAGGCACCTCACCTGGTACGGGCCGTCGCTGGCGCAGGCCCCGGCCGTGCTCGCCGACCAGCTCGCCCGGCCGGTGACCAGCCCCTGAAGCACCGGGTCGCGCCGCCGGTGCGGCGAACCGGCCCCTGCGCGTCGGGTCAGCGCACCGGGTCGGGTGCCGGAGCCTGGTCGTCGAGGTCGTAGGAGATCTCGTTGACCACGCGGACCACCCCGCTGATCCGGGTGGTGAGCCGACCTGCCACCTCGACGTCGGTGCGCTGGTCGAGCCGACCGGTCAACGTGACGGCCCCGTCGCGCACCTGGACCGAGACCAGCCCGTCGCGGACCGCGAGCACGCGACGCAGGACCTCCTGGATCACGTCCATACGGATCTCGGTGTCGCTGCGCAGGTGCACCCGGAGCAGGTCGCTGCGGGTGACGATGCCGACCAACCGGCCCAGGTCGTCGAGGACGGGCAGGCGTTTGACCTGTTCCCGGGCCATCGTTCGGGCGGCGGCGGGCAGCGGGGCGTCCGCGTGGGTGGTCACCGCCGGTGCGGTCATCAGGTCCCGGGCGAGCAGCGCGTCGGCCTTCTCCCGGGCGTCCCGGTCGCGGCGGCCGACGAAGATCCGCCGTTGCTGCGGGTGCCCCGAGTGTTCGATCTTGTGCAGCAGATCCGCCTCGGAGACCACCCCGAGCACCCGACGGTCCGCGTCCACCACCGGGACCGCGCTGATCCCGTGGCGCAGCACCGCGTCGACGACCTGCCGGTACGGGGTCTCCCCCGCCACCGACACGACGTCACCCGTCATCACGTCACCCACCTGCCAGGCACGCATCAGTTCCTCCTGCCCTCGTCGGGGCCGACGCTACGGACGCCGCCCCGGTCGTCGGCAGAGGCACCCGGCCCGGTGCCGCAGGGGTCGAAGGTCCCGGTCGGGACGGGCCCGGTCGGCCCTGCCCGGGACCGCCGGACCGGCGTCCAATGGGAACCGCCACCGCCGAGGTGCGGTGGCCGGCACAGGAGAGGACGTGGAGACCATGACCGCCACCACCGAGCGGACCACCGCCACCACCGGCACCGGGCGGGGCGCAGCCGAGGCGGCCGGAGGCGAGCGGCCCGGAGCGCGGGCCGCGCGGTTCGTCTTCGCCGCAATCCGACTGGCCCTGGGCTGGACGTTCCTCTGGGCCTTCCTGGACAAGACCTTCGGTCTCGGGTTCGCCACCCCGGCGGAGAACGCCTGGGTGAACGGCGGCAGCCCGACCCAGGGCTTCCTCGCCTTCGGCGCCACCGGCCCCTTCGCCGGGCTCTACCAGGGCATCGCCGGAGCCACCTGGGCGGACTGGCTGTTCATGGCCGGCCTGGCCGGGATCGGAACGGCGCTGATGCTCGGCATCGGGATGCGGGTCGCGGCGGTCGCCGGGGGGCTGCTCTACGTGATGATGTGGACCGTCGTCCTGCCCCCGGAGACCAACCCCTTCATGGACGAGCACCTGATCCACGCCGCCCTCCTCGCCGGGCTGGCCCTGGTCGGCGCGGGCGACACCCTCGGCCTCGGCCGGTTCTGGGCCGGTCTCCCCCTGGTGCGGCGGCTGCCCTGGCTGCGATGAACGGCACCGGTTCCCTCCCCCGCGACGGTGGGCGTCACCCCAGGTGACGCCCACCGTCCGTGGTCGTGACGGGTACCGGGGGAGATCAGCGGATCGCGATCCGGCAGGATCGACTGTGACGGCAACGATCTATCGAGCAGGAGGCCACACATGGACAAGCCCGAGGTAGGCCCGATCGAGGGTGCGCCCCCGGCCGACCTGGTGATCGAGGACATCACCGTCGGTGAGGGAGCGGAGGCGCGTGCCGGTCAGACGGCGCGGGTGCACTACGTCGGGGTCGCCCACTCCACCGGCGCCGAGTTCGACGCCTCGTGGAACCGGGGACAGCCGTTCGAGTTCCCGCTGGGAGGCGGCCGGGTCATCGCCGGCTGGGACCAGGGTGTCGTCGGCATGCGGGTCGGCGGCCGGCGGCGACTGACCATCCCGGCGCACCTGGGCTACGGCAACCAGGGTGCCGGCGGCGTGATCAAGCCGGGCGAGACGCTGGTCTTCGTGGTCGACCTGCTCGACGTACGCTGATCGACGCGGATCCGGCCTCGGGGTGGCCCCGCCACGGCGGTGGCCACCCCGAGGCCGGTCTGGCCGCCGGAACGGGGCCGACCGGCGGGTGCCCGGGACGCCGAAGGCCCCACGCACCGCACGGTGGCGGCCCCCGCTCCCCCGTCAGGCGGCCAGCAGAGCGCCGCCCCCCGTCGGCGTCGCACCCGACTGGACCCGCATCACCCGGTGCAGCCCGGTGGCCCGCAGCACCCGCGCCACCACCGGATCCGGATCGACGAGGACCAGCTCACCGCCCCTGGCCCGGATCCGCAGGTGCGCGGCGACCAGCGCCCGCACCCCGGTGGCGGCGAGCAGTCGCACGCCGGACAGGTCCAGCCACAGCACCGGCCGGGCCGGAGCAGCCCAGAGCGCCCCACGCAGCTGTCCCACGGTGGCGATGTCGACCTCACCGACCGCCCACATGTTCACCGCGTGCTCGTCGACGGCGATCCGCACGTCGAACCGCTCACTGCCCTCTGCCATGTTCCGAACCTACCGCCGGACTGCGACAGTTCCACCCCTCCGCCGACCGAATCCGGGTCCGCCCAGGGTAAGACCCTGACCTGCACCCTCTCATCCCCAGGGATGACACCGGTCTCGATCCGGGTCAGGGGGCACGCCGCAGCGGGGACCCCACCCCGCCGCCGACCTCAGCCGCCGCTGCCCGACGGTGCCGGAGCCGGGGACCCGCCCCCGAGCCGGCCCTGCCCCTGCGAGCCGCCCGGGGCACCCAGACCCGCCGGCACCGGCAGGGCGCTGCCCTTGACGTACTCGTCCCAGGTGACGTTCCAGGCCGTCCAGCCGTTGCCGGGCTGGAGCTGGACCTCGGTGCCCTTGACCTCGATCAGGTCACCGACCTGGGTCACCCCCATCAGCCAGTCCGCAGCGCTCGACGACACGTTGGCGCAGCCGTGGGAGACGTTGGTGTTGCCCTGGTCCCCCTCGGACCAGGGAGCGGCGTGGATGAACTCGCCACCCCAGGTGTAGCGCTGGGCGTCCTCGACGTCGACGACGTACCCGCCGTCGGGCTCCCCCCGGGTGTCGAAGGTGGTGTACTCGTGCTTCTCCATGATCACCATCTTGCCGCTGGAGCTGGGGGTGCTCGGCTTGCCGAGGCTCACCGGGATCCGGCGGACCAGCTTGCCGTCGCGGAACACCGACATCTGCTTGGTGGCGTTGTCGACCTCCAACGAGACCTGCCGGCCGATCGTCGACGTGGCGGTACGGTCGGCGTCCCCCACCTTCTCCTTGCCGATCGGCAGGCCCTCCAGGGCGGACCGGACACTGATCGTGGTGCCGGGACGCCAGAAGTCCGGTGCCCGGTAGTAGACCTGACTGCCGTCGGGGATCCAGGACCAGACGCCGGGCTGCGGCGGGTTCGTCCGGACGAACAGTCGCCGTTGCACGTCGGCGCGGTCCTTCTCGGCGATCGGCGGGTCGAATGCCACAGTCACCGGCATCGCCGTGCCGTACGTCCGGTCACCGGCGAAATACAGCACACTCGTCACCGCCGGACGGGTCGATTCCGCCATTGTGGTGAACGTCGTCCGGCGGGTACTGGTCCGGCCGGAGTCACCGGTCGCCGTCACCTCGGCGGTGTACTTCCGTCTGGGCTCCAACGGTTTCGTGGGTACCCAGGTGGAGCCGTCCTCCCGGGGCTCGGCGGCGACCTGCCCACCCCGGTCGTCGGTGATCTTGACGGCGGTGATCCGGCCGTCGGTGACGGTGGCTCCCACCTCGGCGCTGATCGGGATGTCCCGCGCCCGGTCCGCCGGTGTCACACTCGTCACCTCCGGCGGGTTCGCCCGCTGTTCGGCCCGTTCGACGGACTTCCTCTCCGTGGTGCATCCGGCAACCGCCGTCGGTGCCACCACGATCGCCACCGTCAGCAGTCCCAACCGCCGCTTCAATCGCATAGCGTCCCCCCGTTTCCGCTGCTCACCTGGACATTGTCACCAGGTGCGGGGTAACGCCGCCGAACTTTTGTCACATTCACCTACGACGATCACCGGCGACAATTATCCGGTTTCGTCCTGCGGGGGCGGGGAGGGTCCCGACGACTCCTTTGGCGAGCCGACGGGGCGGCGATACGTCCCGGTGCCCACTCGTCCGATCCCACCCGGTGCCCGGCACGGTTCCCGGTGCGGGGCGGGGACGCGAGCCGCCCGCGTGCAGGGCGGACACGCGAGCCGCCCGGGTGCGGGGCGGACGGCCGACGGCGACGGTGGGGCGAGAGGTCAGGACCAGTCCTGGTCGACGTGGTTGCGGTCCCAGCGGCCACCCACCGGAGGGGTGTCGAGACGGGTAGCGGCCTCGGCGTTGCCACCGAGATCGTTGTCCTCGACCCGGCACCCCACACAACTGCCCCGATCGGTGATCCACAGACCGTGACTCTGGGTGCGTACCTCGTGGTTGTCCCAGATCCGGTTGCCCCGGACGGTGGCCTGGTCGACAGCGGCGTTGACGGTGATCCCGGCCCGGGTCGTCGGCGCGGCGGGCAGCTCGTAGCGGGTGCCCGGCGACGGGGTGTCCCCGCTCCACGCCGAGTTCGCCCCCGGCCGGACCGGGGCCAGGGTCAGCTCCGTGCCGGTGTTGGCGGCCACCACGGCGATCCGCTCCCCCACCCGCAGCACCTTGCCCCGGTGACCGTCGTGCGGCCAGTCCGCCCTCCGGTCCACCACGTACCTGTCGCTGTAGCGGACCGACTCGCCACCGCCTTCGGCGGCACCCGCACACTGCCTGCCGTTGTTACGGATCCGGTTGTCCACGATCATGGCGTCCGACATCGGCTGGTCGACCCGGATGGCGTCCAACCCGTTGCCCCAGAAGTCGTTGCCTTCGATCACCACCTCGCCGGCCGGCCCCCGGAAACCCGTACCGTGGCTGAGGTTGTGCTGGTGGAAGCCGTACGCCCCGTTGTCGGTGATCCGGTTCCCGCGCACCGTGTACGGCCCGGGGGTGTTCCCCACGCTCACCCCGTCGCGGATGTTGCCGTCGATGACGCAGTCGGTGACCAACCCGCCCCGACCGGCGACCCCGGAGGTCCCCTCGGCGGAGACGTCGAACCCGGCCTCCAGGTTGCCGATCATCGTGCAGGCGGTGACGATCAGCCCGTCGGCACCCCAGTCGGAGATCCCGAACCGGTTGCCCTGACTGTGACAGCCGATGATCCGGTACCCACGGGGCGGGACCCAGGTGTCCTTCTGCAACTCCAGGAAGATCCCGTTCGTGCCGTTGCCGACGGTGGTGCAGTTGGCGATGGTCAACCGCTCGATGTCCCCCCACCCGCCGATCCCGACACCGATGCCCGCGCCCCCCATCTCCTCGCCGTCGTCCAACCGGCCGCACCCGACCACCACCACCGAATCGATCACGCTGTCCTGGAGGAAGTCGCAGCCCAACCCGGTGGCGGCGGTGTGGTGGATGTAGAGGTTGCGGAACTGCCCCCGCACCACGTACTGCAACCCCAACCCCTTGGCCAGGTAGCTGTACTCGGCCATCGCCACCCCCGAGCCGTCGATCTCGAAGTCGGCGAAGGTGCAGTCGGCGATGTGCCGGTCCCGGTCGGCCCCGTGCTGCACAGTCGTCCAGAAGGCCAGCGGGGTGGGCTCGGCCCGGTTGCCCTCGTTGCTCAGCAGGAAACGGGTCGCCCCGGGACCGGCACCGATCAGCGACACCCCGCTGCGCCAGATGGTCCCCGCGTCCCGGATCGAATAGATCCCCGGAGGACAGTAGATGATCCGGGCCCGGCCGTCGGCGACGTATCCGTCCCCGAGCCGGTCCACCAGGGCGGCGAGCGCCGGCTGGTCGTTGGTCACCCCGTCACCCTCGAGGCCGAACTCCTGCGCGTCGCAGTACAGGGGCGCCCCGGCCACCGCCGACCGGCGCTCCCGTACCGCCGGAGGAAGACCCTGGAACGGCATCGGCGTACCCCTCCCGAGAGCGCACGGCCACCCCGGGCCGCCACGACCGCCGTCGGCCGCCCCGCTGGGTTCCCCGCCCCCGCCGCCGGAAACCGGCCGACGGCGGCACCGACGCCCACCGGCCCCGCCCACCGGCCCCGACCTGCGGCACGACGGTCGGGGCCGGGATCGGGGTCGATCAGGTGGCGGCGATCAGTCGGGCCGGTTGCTCGACACAGTCGGCGACGTGCCGCAGGAACCCCCCGGCCACGCCCCCGTCGCAGACCCGGTGGTCGAAGGTGAGACTGAGCTGGGTGACCTTGCGGACCGCCAGCTGCCCGTCGACCACCCAGGGCTTGTCCACGATCCGCCCGACGCCGAGCAGCGCCGCCTCCGGATGGTTGATGATCGGGGTGGACCCGTCCACCCCGAACACCCCGTAGTTGTTGAGGGTGAAGGTCCCGCCGGTCAGCCGGGCGGGGGGCAGGGTCCCGGCCCGGGCGGCGGCGGTGGTCGCCGACAACTCGGCGGCGAGTTCCGTCGTGGTCAACCGGTGGGCGTCGCGCAGCACCGGGACGACCAGCCCCCGATCGGTCTGGGTGGCGATCCCCAGGTGCACCCCGGCGAACTGGACGATCCGCTGGTTCGCCGTGTCGACCTGCGAGTTGAGCTGCGGGAAACGGCGCAGCCCGGACAGGCAGATCCGGGCCAGGAGCGCCAGGAGACCCACCGGCCGGTCCGGCTGGGCCTCGTTGATCGCCGCCCGGGTCGCCAGGAGCCCGGTGGCGTCCACGTCGACCCAGATGGTCACCTCGGGGATCTCCCGCCGGCTGCGGGACAGCTTGTCGGCGATCACCCGCCGGATCCCGGTCAACGGCACGACCACGTCGGCGTCGCCGACAGGGGGCGCCGCCGGAGCGTCGGCGGTCGAGGGGGTGACGGCCGGGGCCTCGGTGGCCGGGGTCGACCCGACGGAGGCCACCGCCTCCACGTCGGCCCGGCGGATCACCCCACCCGGGCCGGTGCCGGTGACGGTTCTCAGGTCGACGCCGCCGTCGCGGGCCAACCGACGCACGATCGGCGAGATGACCAGGACGCCACCCGGCCCGGGCGGCGGCCCGGCGATCCCGGCACCGGGAACCGGAGGCGGAGTCGTCACCCCGGGCACCGCCGGGGACGACGGCGCCCCCGGCTGCGACGGTTCGGCGACGACGGCGAGCCCGGCCCGGCGGCGACGACGGCCCGCGCCCCCGTGCCCGGTGCCGTACCCGATCAGGACGTTCCCGGAACCGGCCCGCTCCTCCTCCCGGTAGACGGCGTGCCCGGCCGGCTCCGCCCCGGCCTCGCCGGAGGCGGCGACGGTGATCAGGGGCTGGCCCACCGGACGGACCTCACCGGCCGCGCCGTGCAGGGCGACCACCCGCCCGGCGTACGGGCAGGGCACGTCGACGACCGCCTTGGCCGTCTCCACCTCGACCACGCTCTGGTCCACGGCCACCGTGTCCCCCACGGCGACCAGCCACTGCACGATCTCGGCCTCGGCCAGCCCCTCACCGAGGTCCGGCAACACGAACACCTGCTCGCTCATGCCGCCACCTCGCTGCGCTCCGCGTCGGCACGAGTACCCACGACGACGACTCGCTCGCGTTGCTCGCTCATGCCACCACCTCGCTGCGCTCCGCGTCGGCACGAGTACCCACGACGACGACTCGCTCGCGTTGCTCGCTCATGAGTTCACCACCCACCGGGGGTCGGGGCGGTCGTCGAACTGGAGGCGGGCCACCGTGTCGAGGACCCGGTCGACCGACGGCAGGTGGGTGTGCTCCAGCATCGGTGCCGGGTACGGGATGTCCAGCCCACTGACCCGCAGCACCGGGGCGTGCAGGGCGTGGAAACAGCGTTCCTGGACCCGGGCGGCGATCTCCGCCCCGACCCCGGCGAACCCCTGGGCCTCGGTGACCACCACGGCCCGACCGGTCCGGCGTACCGAGGCGGTGACCGTGACGTCGTCGAACGGCACGATGCTGCGTACGTCCACCACCTCCAGGTCCCAGCCCTCCTCCCGGGCCGCCTCGGCGGACTCCAGGGCGACCGGCACCGACGGCCCGTACGCGATCAGGGTGGCGTCGCGGCCCGGACGGCGGACCACCGCCCGGCCGATCGGCTCGGTGCGTACCGGCAGCTGCGCCTCCCCGCTGGAGAAGTAGAGCTTCTTCGGCTCCAGGAACACCACCGGATCCGGGTCGTCGATCGCGGCCCGCAACAGCGAGTACGCGTCGACGACGGTGGCCGGGGTGACGACCTTCAACCCGGGGGTGTGCGCGTAGTACGCCTCGGAGGAGTCGCAGTGGTGCTCCACCCCGCCGATCCCTCCCGCGTACGGGACCCGGATCACCATGGGTACGCTCAGCGCCCCCCTGGTCCGGTTGCGCAGCTTCGCCACGTGCGAGGCGATCTGCTCGAAGGCCGGGTAGCCGAACGCGTCGAACTGCATCTCGACCACCGGGCGCAGCCCGGACATGGCCAGCCCGACGGCGAACCCGACGATGCCGGCCTCGGCGAGCGGGGTGTCGAAGCACCGCTTGTCACCGAACCGGGCCTGGAGGCCGTCGGTGATCCGGAAGACCCCGCCGAGCTGACCGACGTCCTCGCCGAAGACGAGCACCCGGTCGTCGTCGGCCATCGCGTCGGCGAGCGCCCTGTTGAGGGCCTTCGCCATGGTGGTGGTCGCGGTCATCGCCGCCCCTCCTGCCCGGCCCGGTCGGCCTCGGCCGCGGCCAACTCCGCGCGGACCTGTTCGCGCTGCTCGACCAGTTGCGGGGTCGGCTCGGCGTAGACGTGGTCGAACAGGCTCAACGGGTCCACGGTGGGGGTGGCGTTCATCCGCTCCCGCAGCCCGGCCGCGTACTCCTCGGCCTCCTGGGCGATCGCCGCGACCCCGGCGTCGTCGAGCGCGTCGACGGAGCGCAGGTACGCCTCCAGCCGCACGACCGGGTCCCGGTCCCGCCACTGCTCGACCTCGGCCCCGTCCCGGTAGCGGGTGGCGTCGTCGGCGTTGGTGTGCGCCTCCATCCGGTAGGTGTGCGCCTCCACCAGGTACGGGCCGTGCCCGGCACGGGCGTGGGCGACCGCCCGGGTGAGCACGGCGAGCACGGCGGCCGGATCGTTGCCGTCGACCTGCTCGCTGGGTACGCCGTACCCGATTCCCTTGTACGCCAACGACGGGGCGGCGGTCTGCCGGGACAGCGGGACGCTGATCGCGTACTTGTTGTTCTGCACCAGGTAGACCACTGGGGCCTTGAAGACGGCGGCGAAGTTGACGCCCTCGTGGAAGTCACCCTCGCTGGTCGCGCCGTCGCCGATGTAGACGAAGGCGACGGTGTCGCGGCCCTGGAGGGTCTCGCCGTGGGCGACCCCGGCGGCGTGGACGCACTGGGTGGCCAACGGGGTGCACTGGGGGGCGGTGCGGCGGGCGGCCGGGTCGTACCCGCAGTGCCAGTCGCCGCGCAGCAGGGTGAGCACCTCGACGGGGTCGAGTCCCCGGGCGACCAGGGCCATCGACTCCCGGTAGGTGGGGAAGACCCAGTCGGTGTCCCGCAGCGCCAGGGTGGGGGCGACCTGGCAGGCCTCCTGCCCCCGGGCGGACGGGTAGACGGCGAGCCGCCCCTGCTTGGTCAGGGCGGTGGCCTGGGAGTCGAAGCGTCGCCCCACCACCATCCGTCGGTACAGCTCGCGGAGGGTCTCGGGTTCGGGGATGACGTGGTCGGTCGGGCTCGCCGCCGGGGTTCCGGCGGGGTCGAGCAGGCGGACCGGTTCGGCGGTGGGAAGCAGGGCGGCGGCCGGGTCGGCGGCCGTCTTCTTCGCCGGGCGACGGCTGCGTGGGGATGCCCTGCGGGCCGCCTGGGGGGTGGTCGTCACGGCGGGGACCTCCTGGACGTGTGGTGGGCCTATGCTCCTGCCGTTGGATGATTGACTCAAGATCCGTGGCCAAGGCGGGACGTTTGGCACCCTGAGGGGGTTCTGATGGGCCAGGAGACCACCGGCACCGGCACCGGGGACGGCGACGCAGGACGTTCGGCCGGGCCCCTCGACGAGGTGGACCGACGGATCCTGGCCGAACTGAGCCGGGACGGACGGATGTCGGTGCGTACCCTCGCCGAACGGGTCCACGTCTCCCGCACCAACGCGTACGCCCGGCTGGAACGGCTGCTGCGCGATCGGGTGGTCACCGGATTCCACGCCCGGGTCGTACCGGAGCGGGCCGGGCTGGGCACCTCGGCGTACGTCGGGCTGACGATCGAGCAGAACACCTGGCGGGAGGTGTCGGCGGAGCTGGCCCGGGTCCGCTACATCGAGCACGCCGCGCTGATCGGGGGCGACCACGACGTCCTGGCCCTGGTCCGGGCACCCGACAACGCGGCCCTGCGGGACGTGGTGCTCAACCGGGTGCAGAGCATCGCCGGGGTCCTGTCCACCCGGACCTGGCTGGTCTTCGAGGAGTTCGTCGGCGAGTCGGGCCCCTGGGACTGACCGGGCCGGGTGGGGTGGTCAGTGGGTCGGGTGGGTGGTCGGTAGGCCTGTGGGGTGGTCAGTGGGTCGGCGGGGTCTGCAGGCCGATCCGGTCGGCCAGCTCCAACAGCCGCTCCAACGAGTGGCGCGGGCCGTCGAGCGCGGCGTGCGGGTCACCGACCCGGGCGAACCGTTGCACCACCGTCGGCACGTCGAAGTCCTCCGGCCGGGCGTCGTCCAGCTCGTCCCAGGTCAACGGCGTCGAGACCAGTGCGGCGGGGGTGGGCCGGATCGAGTACGCCGAGGCCATGGTGTGGTCGCGGGCCATCTGGTTGTAGTCGACGAAGACCGGACGGTCCCGCTGCTGCCGCCACCAGGTGGTGGTCACCAGGTCGGGACGGCGACGCTGCACCTCCCGGCCCAGGGCGAGCACCGCCCGCCGACAGTCACCGAAGCTCCACCGTGGCTCTATCGAGCAGTAGACGTGCAGGCCCCGCCCACCGGTGGTCTTCGGCCACCCGGTCAGACCCGTCTCCGTCAGGACCTCCCGGACCTCGTGGGCGACCGGGACGACCTGGTCGAACCCGACCCCGGGCTGCGGATCGAGGTCGATGCGCAGCTGGTCGGGACGTTCCACGTCGGCCGCCGAGACCGGCCACGGATGGAACCGCAGGGTCCCCAGGTTGACCGCCCAGATCACCACCGCCAACTCCGTCGGGGCGACCTCGTCGGCGGTACGTCCGCTGGGGAAGGCGATGTGCGCGGTGCCGACCCAGTCGGGGGCACCCGCCGGCACCCGCTTCTGGTAGAAGGCGTCGCCCCGGTTGTCCTGCCGGGTGCCGATCCGCGCCCCCGGCAGGACGCCACGCGGCCAGCGTTCCAACATGGTCGGGCGGTCCCGTACCGCCCGCAGGATGCCGTCGCCGACGGCGAGGAAGTAGCGGACCACGTCCAGCTTCGTCAGCCCACGCTCGGGGAAGTACGGCTTGTCCGGGCTGGAGACACGGACCGTCCGCTCCCCGACCCGGATCTGCTCGGCCACCGCCACAGCTGACACCGTACGACGCCGTGCCGGTCCCCCGTCGGAGTACGGCCAGGTCAGGGCTTGCGGGCCACCCCGCCGTACTGCGGGACGACCGGCTCGTCGGCCCGCCACCTGGCACACGACACCAACCCCGGGGTCACCGGGTGCAGGCCGGCGAAGAACCGGCTGATCTCGGCCCCGGTCCGGGCCCGGATCGGCGGGGCGGCGTGCTCGTTCCAGAACGCCATCGCCGCCTCGTTCGCCGCACCGCCCAGTTCGAGGGTGGGGTGGGAGAGCACCAGGTGGCTCCCGGCCGGCATCGCCCCCATCAGCCGACGCACTATCTCGAACGCCTCCTCGGTGTCCTGCACGAAGTTGAGGATGCCGAGCATCATCACCGCCACCGGCCGGTCGAGGTCCAGGGTGGCGCGGGCCCCGGAGAGGATCCGGCCGGGACGGTGGACGTCGGCGTCGAGGTAGGCGGTGGCCCCCTCGGGCGAGCTGGTCAACAGGGCCCGGGCGTGCACCAGCACCATCGGGTCGTTGTCGACGTACACCACCCGGCACTCGGGGGCGATCGCCTGGGCCAACTGGTGGGTGTTGTCGGCGGTGGGCAGGCCGGTCCCGACGTCGAGGAACTGCCGGATCCCCAGGTCACCGGCGAGGTGGCGGACCACCCGGGCGAGGAACCGGCGGTCGGCCCGGGCGACCTCCCCGATCACCGGGAACATCGAGCGGATCCGCTCCCCGACCATCCGGTCGGACTCGAAGTTGTCCTTCCCGCCGAGCCAGTAGTTCCACACCCGGGCGTTGTGCGCCACCGACGGGTCGAGACGGGAGGTCTCGGACGCACTGCGGGCGTCGACGTCACCGGGTTGCACCACGAGATCTCCTCATCTGTCGGCGTACCGGTCAATGTAACGGACCCGAGTGGACGGACACCTCCACAGTGGAGATCGAAGATCACCTCACCGGACCACCCCGGTCAGGTCACGGAGCACCTCCGAGGTGGTGACCGGGTCCAGGTCGGTGAAGGGGAGCAGCCCCTGCGGTCGCCACCGGCCGGTCGGCCCGTCGTTGAGCCACACCCCTTCGATGCGCTGGTCGGGGACGTCCGCCACCGACGGTGCCACGATCCCGGGGTTGAGGTTGACCACCACCGCTCGGCCGTCGGGGAGTTCGTACTCCAGCCACTGCTGCACCCCGGCGTCCTCGGCCTCCCCGCGTCGCCAGCCCCGCCGTTGCAGGCCGAGGAGCCGGGCGGTCTCGGCGGTGGCATCCGTGAACCGCCGCAGGGTCGGCCCGGCCCGCTCGGCGGCCGAGAGGGTGTACACCTCCCGGTCCACCTGGGGGAACGGCTGGACGACGGCGTGGTCGGCGAGGACCTGCGCCCACTCCGACGCGGTCGCCCCCAGGTGCAGCGGGTGCGCGACGCCGACCGACGCCTCGTCGGGCAGGTCGCACGCCGCGCCGTGGACTGTGGCGAAGGTGCCGGCCTCGGTCACCCGGAACGCGGTCACCGGCTCACCGTCCCCGTCGACCGACGTCCACACCAGGCGACGGACCAGCCGCCCGACCAGCGGGTGGTCCAGCAGGTACCGCCGGAAGTCGACCACCGGCAGGCGTCGTCGCCGGACCATCGCCGTCTCGAACCGGTCCAGCTGGGTGGCGGCGAGGGTCCGGACGTCCTTCTTCAACCCCGTGAACCGGCGGTACGCCTGCGGTGCCCGGACGGCGTCGTCACGCGGACCGGGCCGCGGCAGGTCCCTGCGTCGGCCGCCCTGCTCGTCGAGGACGTACGGCGTGAGCTGCTCGTCGAAGCCGACGGTGAACCGGCGCGGACCGTAGTCGAGCACCACCGTCGCGTCGGCGTCCAGTCCCAGGTCGGGCACGAACCGGTCGGCCAGTTGGTCGGGGGTGAGGCCGAGCCGTCGGGCCACCGCGGCGACCCTGTCCGCCGCGTGGGCCCGCAGCCCCCGGTAGGGGGCGGTCTGCGCGATGCGGTGCAGGTGCACCAGGGCGACGTCCGAGCCGAGCCCGGCGAGGACGTCCAGCCCGGTGACGGCCCGGGCGTGCCCGCCCTCCCCCGGCCAGGCCCGGATCACCGGGGCGAGCCGCCGGGCGGTCTCGTCGTCGCCGACCAGGGCGAGCCCGGTCAGGATCCACCCCTGGCGGGGTGGGGACCCGTCGGCCCGCCACCGTTGCAGCAGCGCCCACCCGAACTCGGCCAGCGACGTCGGGTCGCAGGCGGCCCGGACCTGGGCGAGGCCCGAATACTCCTCGTCGGGTCGGGAGACGGCGAGCATGGTGCACAGGTGCCGGACGGACTCGGCGGGCAGCACCGCGCGGCGTCCGCGTACCAGAACCGGTGGGAGCACCGCCGGGTCGACCCACTCCGGGAGGTTCGGCGGCTTCACCGGCAGGACGTCGAGCGGGTCGGAGTCGAGAAGTGTCCGCGCCGCGTGGAGAGCCGGCGCACCGTACCGGGCGGCCTCGGTCAGGACCACCTCCCGACGGGCGGTGGCGACCGCCAGCAGGGCCGCCTCGGCGCTGCGACGGGCCCGGCCGGGGCGTCCGAGCGCGGCCGGGAGCAGGGCCCGGGCCGCCACCACCGGGTGCCGGTCCAGCCAGGCCCGGGCGACCTGCCGGACCGACGGGAGTCGACTGAACCAGTCGGCCATCTGGTCGGCGACGCCCGCGTCGGCGACCGGAAGCAGCGCGGGGGCCAGCGACGGGTCGGCGCGGGCCAGGCGGCGGACCGCCGCGACGGCCGCCGGGCCGTGCCGGACCAGCAGGATACGCAGCCAGTCCACGGGCGGGTCGGGGCAGATCCACGAGCGCAGCGCCCCCGGATCCTCGGGCCGCCAGGTGTGCAGGAGCGGGGCGGCCAGGTCGGCGGGGGCGCGTAGGAGGAAGGCGAGCTGACGGTCGGCGGGCAGGTTCCCGGTGGCGAACAGGGTCGCCACGTAGGGGAGGTTACGGTCCGTCGGTGCACCGAAGTGCCCGCACGGCCGCAGGGCCGACCACTGCTCCCACTCGTCGGGCAGCCACACCAGGTCGGTCTCCTCGGCCCGGGTCAGCCCGGTGACCACCGGGGGTGTGCGCGGCCGTCGGCCGGCGCTCCACGGTGGGGCGACGAGCACCGCCGGGAGGAGGTCGGGGGTGGCCTCCGGTGGGGTGGCGGCCCGGTCGGCCAGGACCTGCTCCACCTGGGTACGGGCCGGGGCGGGGAGGGCGGGCAGGGCCACCGCGACCGCCGCCGGGCACGTCGACACCAGCCCGCCCAGCAGGGTACGCGCGGCCGGGGCGACCGCGCCGCCGGTGGTCGCCGCCGCGGCGAGCACCCGGACGCCCCGGACCGGGAACCGGGACAGCGCCGTGGCCACCGCCGCGTGGACGTGGGTCTGGTCGAGTCGGTCCACCAGCCCCCGCAGGGCCGCGTCGGTGGGCAGGACGGCGACCACGTCGATGGTCCGGCGTCGCACGTCCGGGCGGGGGTGGTCCTCGCCGATCCGGTCGACGAGGAACTCGGCGACGGCCGGGCCGACGCCGACCACTGCGGTGTGCACCAGCCGGATGTCGTGGGTGATCCCCCATCCGGGCAGGTGGGCGGCGGCGACCCGGGCGTGGTCGGGGGTGCTCGCCGCACACCACAGCAGGCGGGCGTGACGGGGATCGGGGGCGGCGGGCAGTGCGGCGCACTCCGCGTCGACCCAGTCGAGCCGGGTGGGCAGCAGGAAGCACGTGGTGGTCCGCAGTCGGGGGCCACCGCCCTCGCGCAGGGCGTCGAGCGCGGCCACCGCCTCGGCGTACGACACGTCGTCGAGGTGCGCCAGGTGTTCGCGGACCCGTTCGAGCACTACCAGCCGGCTGTCCCACGCGGCGTGCCCCTCGTCCTGGTCACCGGGGCGCCAGGACAGCCGGTAGGTGTCGGGGCCGTTGCCCTCGACCCGCAGCTCGGACAGGTAGGTGACGGCGGCGGCGACCAGGGCGGCACCGTACCGGGTGGACCAGTCGTCGACGACCGCCCGGACACCTTCCGGGCCGCGTCCCGACTCCACGTGCAGCACCGCCGTCAGGACGGCGGCGGCACCGAGGTCGGACGGCTCCCCGCCCAGCTGCCCACGCGCCTCGGCGACCAGGGTCGGGTCGCTGTCCGGGTGGTCCAGGACCTGCTGGAGTCGACGCCGACACCGGCTCGGGACACCATCGTCGGCGACGGTCCCGGCGGTGGATGCCGGTGGCGGCCCCAGCGGGCGGTCCCGGCGCGGCAGGGCGCTGCGCTGCCAGGCCGCCGGGACGGTGAAGGCCTCCTCGTCGGGCAGGTCGTCGACGACCACGCCGTGGGCGACAGGTCGGACCCGCCCGGGTCCCGCCGCGCCGCCGTCCACCCGGACACCCAATCCGTCCTCCTCCGTGGCCCGTGCCGGCAGGGACCATAACCGGCTCCTGTGACAAACCCGGGCCGGGTGCGGCGCACCTCGGGCGAGTGGGCCCTCGTTGTCTCCGACGGGGCCGACCGGCCGTGTCGACTCCCGACAGCGGCGTTCACCTCACCGAATGGACCACGGCACCGAACATGAGCAGGTCACAGGCTGCGCCCCGGGCGGCTCTGCGGGGCGACATCGAGGGGTTGCGCGCCCTGGCGGTCGGGCTGGTCCTGGTCGGCCACGCCGCGACCCCGTACCTGCCCGGTGGGTTCGTCGGGGTGGACGTCTTCTTCGTCGTCTCCGGGTTCCTGATCACCGGTCTACTCGTCGAGGAGTTCGACGGGACCGGCCGGATCTCCCTGCCCGGCTTCTACGCCCGGCGGGCCAAGCGGCTGCTTCCCGCAGCCGGGCTGGTGCTGCTGGCGGCGCTGCTGCTGACGTACCTGTTCCTGCCGACGGTGCGGTTCGCCGACACCGCCTGGGACGTGGTCGCCGGGGCGCTCTACGTGCTGAACTGGCGGCTGGCCGACCAGTCCGTCGACTACCTCGCCGCCGACCAGGCCACCAGCATCGTGCAGCACTACTGGTCGCTGAGCGTGGAGGAACAGTTCTACCTGGTCTGGCCGCTGGTGGTGCTGGCCCTGCTCGGTCTCGCCGGGCGGCACCGAGAGCGGGTCCTCGTCGGCGGGTTGACCCTGATCGCCGTCGCCTCGTTCGCCTGGTCGGTCCGGTCGACCCGGACCGCACCGGAGGCGGCGTACTTCGTGACCACCACCAGGATCTGGGAACTCGCCCTGGGGGCGACGGTGGCGGTGGTCGCCGTCCGGCTGGGCCGGACCCCACGGCCGGTGGCCGCCGTCCTCGCCTGGGCCGGTCTCGCCGCCGTCCTCGCCTCCGCGGTGTCGTTCGACGGGCAGTGGGCCTTTCCCGGGTACGTCGCCCTGCTGCCCACCGTCGGGACCGCCGCCGTGCTCGGGTTCGCGGTGGCGGCCGGACGCGCCGGACCGGCCGGGCTGCTCGGGGTGGCACCGATGCGGGCCGTCGGGGCGCTGTCCTACTCGCTCTACCTGTGGCACTGGCCGCTGCTGGTGGTCGCCGAGCACCGGTTCGGGCCGCTCGGGTCCGGTGCCGGACTGGCGGTGGTGGCGGCGTCGGTGGTCCCGGCGGTGCTCACCCACAGGTACGTGGAGAACCCGATCCGCCACTCGCCGGCCCTGCTGTGGGACCCGGGACAGGCGCTGCGGATCGGCAGCGTGTGGACCGCCACGGCGGCCCTCGCGGGTCTGCTGTTCCACCTGACCGTGTGGCCGCCGCCACCGCCGCCGAGCCCCGTGCCGGTGGCCTCCGGCGACCGGGTCGACACCACCGGGACCGCGCCCGGGGCCGCCGTCCTGCGACGCGAGCCCCGGGGTGACCCGGCCGGGGCGCAGGTGGACCGGGTCGAGACGATCACCCCGGACCCGAGGGTCGCGACGAGGGACGTCCCGGTGGCGACGAGCACCGGCTGTCAGCTCGACCTCGCCGCCGACCGGCCCCGGCGCTGCGTCTACGGCGACCCGGAGGGTTCGCTGACCGTCGTCCTCGCCGGGGACTCGCACGCCACCCAGTGGCTGCCCGCCCTGCACGAGGTGGCGGTGGCGCGCCGGTGGCGGGTGGTGACGCACACGAAGGTCTCCTGCCCGTTCCTGGCCGTGGAGGTGGCTCGCAAGGGGCAGCCGTACACCAGCTGCACCGAGTGGAACCGACGGGTCCGCGCCGAACTCCGGGAGGACCCGCCCGACCTGCTGCTGGTGGGCAGCCTCCGGTATCCCACGGTGCGCGACGGACGGGTACTGACCGACCGACCGGACGAGCGGATGGCCACGGCGCTGCGGGACACCTGGCGGCAGACGACCCGGCTCGGGATTCCCGTGGTGGTGCTGCGGGACTCCCCGTACCACCGGGCGGACCCGGTGGACTGCGTCTCGGCGAACCCGGACCGGCTCACCCGGTGCGCCCCGCCCCGGGCCGAGGTCCTCGCCGCCGGTGGCGGGGTGGCCCAGGAACGGGCCGCCGCAGGTCAGCCCGGGGTGCACCTGATCGACCTCAACGACGCGATCTGCCCGACCGACAGGTGCGCGCCGATCATCGGCGGGGTGCTGGTCTACCGGGACACCAACCACCTCACCGCCAGTTACTCGCGGACCCTGGCACCCCGCCTGGACACCGCCCTGGCCGCGGTCCGTGCCCGGATCGACTGACTGTGCCCCGGCGGGGTCAGCTCGTCGGGGCGGGCAGGATCTGCCGGAGCGCGGGCGGGGCGGTCCGGGGCTTCCACTCCCTCGGGTAGCCCAGGGAGACCTCCTCGAACCGGACCCCGTCGTGGACGGTGGTCCGTGGGATGTGCAGGTGGCCGTAGACCATCGCGGCGACGTCGAAGCGCAGGTGCCAGTCGGCGGTGGCGTCGGTGCCGCACCACTGGGCGAAGATCGGGTACCACAGGACCCGGGTCGGCTCCCGGACCAGCGGGTAGTGGTTGACCAGGATGGTGGGCAGGTCCGGGTCGCGGGCGGCCAGTCGCCGCTCGGTCAGCGCCACCCGGGCCGCACACCACTGCGCCCGGGTCGGGTACGGGTCGGGGTGCAGCAGGTACTCGTCGGTGCAGACGATCCCGGTCCGGTGCGCCTCGGCCAGGGCCGCCTCCGGGGTGTCCAACCCCTCCGGGCGCCAGCTGTAGTCGTAGAGCAGGAACAGGGGGGCGATCTGGACGGGACCGCCGGGACCGGTCCAGACCGGGTAGGGATCCTCGGGGGTGAGGACCCCCAGACTCCGGCACCTGTCGACGAGGTGTTCGTAGCGCTCCACCCCGCGCAGGGTGACCGGGTCGGCCGGCGGGGTCCACAACTCGTGGTTGCCGGGCACCCAGACGACCTTGGCGAAGCGTTCGGCCAGCAGGCCCAGCGCCCACTCGATGTCGGCCACGGTGTCGGCGACGTCCCCGGCGACCAGCAGCCAGTCGTGCGGGGTCTGCGGGCGCAGCGTCTCGACGAAGGAACGGTTCTCCTGGTAGCCGATGTGCAGATCACTGATGGCCAGCAACCGGCCCGTTCCGTCCCCCGCCATGGCCACGATCCTAGGCACCACCGGCCGTCCGCCGCGAGCCCGCAGCGCCCCCGGCGCTCTCGTCGGTGACCGGTGTAGCCGAAGCGGCTGCCGGCGTACCCGGTAGGATCGCTGCTGGGCCGTGACTGGCGCGTGAAGATGGACAACCATCGGGGAGCGGTCCCGTCACGAGGACGTCTGCCGAGCGCCTGGGCCTTCCCGTACGTTCTCCAGGAGGTCGCATGTCGTCGTCCAGCGCCGAGTCCACCGCGTTCCGCAGTGCGCTTGAGGTGATCCGCGCCGTCGAGCCCCGGGTGGCCGACGCGATCGGGGCGGAGCTGACCGACCAGCGGGAGTCGCTCAAGCTGATCGCCAGCGAGAACTACGCCTCCCCGGCCACCCTGCTGGCGATGGGCAACTGGTTCAGCGACAAGTACGCCGAGGGCACCGTGGGCCGCCGGTTCTACGCCGGCTGCCAGAACGTCGACACCGTCGAGGCCCTCGCCGCCGAGCACGCCCGGGAGCTGTTCGGGGCGGCACACGCCTACGTCCAGCCGCACTCGGGGATCGACGCCAACCTGGTGGCCTTCTGGGCGGTCCTGGCCGACCGGGTGGAGGCCCCGGCATTGCGCAAGGCGCAGGCCAGGCACGTCAACGACCTGACCGAGCAGGACTGGTACACGCTGCGTCGGGAGCTGGGGAACCAGCGGATGCTGGGCATGTCGCTGGACGCGGGCGGCCACCTGACCCACGGGTTCCGGCCGAACATCTCCGGGAAGATGTTCGACCAGCGCAGCTACGGCACCGACCCGGCCACCGGGCTGATCGACTACGACCGGGTGGCCGAGGCCGCACGGGAGTTCAAGCCGCTGATCCTGGTCGGCGGGTACTCCGCGTACCCCCGGAAGGTCAACTTCCGGATCCTGCGGGAGATCGCCGACTCGGTCGGGGCGACCTTCATGGTCGACATGGCCCACTTCGCCGGGCTCGTCGCCGGGAAGGTCTTCACCGGCGACTTCGACCCGGTGCCGCACGCCCACATCGTCACCACCACCACCCACAAGTCGCTGCGCGGCCCGCGCGGCGGCATGGTGCTCTGCGGCCCGGAGCTGGCCGACCAGGTCGACCGGGGGTGCCCGATGGTGCTCGGCGGTCCGCTTCCGCACGTGATGGCGGCCAAGGCGGTCGCCCTGGCCGAGGCACGGCAGCCGTCCTTCACCGACTACGCGCAGCGCATCGTGGCCAACGCCCAGGCGCTCGCCGAGGGGCTGCTGCGCCGGGGGGCGAAGCTGGTCACCGGCGGCACCGAGAACCACCTGGTCCTCATCGACGTCACCGGGTACGGCCTCACCGGTCGGCAGGCAGAGCAGGCGTTGCTCGACTCGGGGATCGTCACCAACCGCAACGCGGTGCCGCAGGACCCCAACGGGGCGTGGTACACCTCCGGGATCCGGATCGGCACCCCGGCGCTGACCACCCGGGGCCTCGGCACGGCGGAGATGGACGCCACCGCCGAGCTGATCCACACCGTGCTCAGCCAGACCTCCCCCGGGGTGGGTGCCGACGGCGCCGCCTCGAAGGCGAAGTACGTCCTCGACCCGACCCTGGCCGACAAGGTCAGCCGCCAGGCCGGTGACCTGCTCACCGGGTTCCCGCTCTACCCCACCGTCGACCTGACCTGACCTGACCCGCCGCCCCGCTCACCGGGGCCGGAACCGAACGATGATCAAGGGGTTTGCGTCGCGATCCGACAGGTCGCCGACGCAAACCCCTTGATCGTGTACGGGGGGTGGGAGGGAGGGGTCAGTTCAGCGGACGCTTGAGGTGGTAGCGGTGGACCTCGGTGCTGCCCTGGACGTTGTTGACGTCCTCGGCGGCGACGACCAGTTCCCAGCCCTGTCGGCCGTACCGGTTGAGGTGGGCCACGGCGGTGTCGCCGTAGGCGGTGACGTCGGACCGTGACCCGTCCGGGCCGTACCAGATGAACGAGACGCTGAAACTGCGGCCCTGTCCCTGGTACCGGCGGACCAGCAGGGCGTATTCCCAGGTAACCATCGCTCCATTATCGCCGTCCACAGCGGACCGCGAAACCACCGGGGTCACCGCGTGCCGCTCAGCCACCGCGCGCTGTCACCACCTCGACCGGCGTCGGGGTCTGGGCGTGCACCCGGAACCGCATGGACCGGGCGTCGGTGAAGCACTCCCGCATCGGCCGGACCAGGTCACGGTGCTCCGGGCTGCGTTCCCAGGCCTCGAAGTCGGCGAGCGTGCGCCACTCGCTGGTGATCAGCCACTGCTCCGGGTCGGTGGCCGACCGGCAGACCTGGTCCACGAGGTGACCGGGTACGCCGTCGGCGACGAGGTGTCGCACCGCGTCGTACGCCCGCAGGAAGTCCCCGGTCCGGTCCTGCGGGACGCGGACCAGGAAGACCACTCGGGCCCGTTGGTCGGTCATGGTTCCCCCTGTCGTGGTGCCGGTGCCCCCCGCAACACCAGCGCGCTGTTGAATCCGTCGAAGCCCCGGGCCCCGACGACCGCCACCCGGCTGCGCGGACGACGGGGCTCGCGGAGGAAGTCCAGGTCGCAGCCGTCGGCGGGGTCCCGGGGACCGGCCGAGGGCGGCAGGGTGTCGTGGGCGAAGGCGAGCAGCGCGGTGGCCACGTCCAACGCCGACCCGCCCTGGTGGGCCCGGCCGGTCAACGGCTTCTGGGTGCTCACCGGTGGGCGTCGGTCGCCGAACACGGCGCGCAGCGCGTCGGCCTCGGCCCGGTCGTGGCCGGGCACCCCCAGGGCGTCGGGCAGGACCACGTCCACCTCGTCGGGTCGGACCTCGGCCCGCACCAGCGCCTGCCGCAGTGCGTGCGCGTACCAGGTCGACTCGACGGGGGTGTCGGGGTCGGTGGGACGGGCGTCGTGGGTGGCCGCCCAGCCGGTGATCTCACCGTAGATCCGCGCGCCCCGGGCCACGGCGTGGTCCCGGTCCTCCACCACGAAGACAGCGCCACCCTCGGCCGGGACGTAGCCGCCGGCAGCGGCGTCGAAGGGCCGGTACGCCCCGACCGGGTCGGTGTCCGTGCTGAGCAGTCCGGACGCCAGTTGACAGGCCAGCGCGTACGGGCTCAGCGGACACTCGGTCGCCCCGGCGATCACCACCGGGGTGCCCCGGCGGACGGTCCGGACCGCGTGCGCCAGGCTGTCCAGTCCACCGGCGGCCTCGGCGACCAGCACCCCGCAGGGCCCCTTGAACTGGTGGTGGATGGAGATCTGCCCGACGCTGGCGGCGTAGAACCAGGCGATCGACTGGTACGCCCCGACGGTGCGGGACGACCCGCCCCAGAGGCGTTGGAGTTCCCGCTGCCCGAACAGGTTGCCCCCGGACGAGCTGGCCAGGGTGATCGCGTAGTCGTACGGGTCGGCGTCGTCGTCGCGGTCGGGCAGTCCGGCGTCGGCCAGGGCCAGTCGGGTCGCGGCGAACCCGAGATGGGTCCACCTGTCGGTCTGCACCAGACGCCGGTTGTCGGCGTGGTCACCGGCGGTAAAGCCGGCCACCTCACCGGCGATCCTCGTCGGGTACCCGGCGGCGTCGAAGAGGGTGACCGGCCCGGTCCGGTATCTGCCGTCGCGGACCGTACGCCAGTGTTCGTCGGCGCCGATGCCGCTCGGCGCGACCACACCGATGCCGGTGACCACCGCCCGGGCGGTCACCGGTCACGCCCCGTCCCGGGCGACGGAACCGCGGTGTCCCCGGCGTCCGGGAGTGACCCGACCCGGGCCGACCCGGGCCACCGACGGAAGATCATCGCGGACTGGAATCCGCCGAACCCGCTGCCCACCGAGAGCGCCACGTCCACCGGGACCTCCCTCGCCTCGTTCGGTACGTAGTCCAGGTCGCACTCCGGGTCCCGGGTGGCCCAGTTCGCCGTCGGGGGGACCACGCCGTACTCGATGGCCAGGGCGCACGCGGCCATCTCGATCGAGCCGATCGCGCCGAGCGAGTGCCCGACCATCGACTTGATCGAGCTGATCGGGGTCCGGTAGGCCGCCGGACCGAGGGCCAGCTTGAACGCCGCCGTCTCGTGCCTGTCGTTCTGTCGGGTGCCGGAGCCGTGGGCGCTGATGTAGGAGACCTGGTCGGGGTCGAGCCGTGCCTGGTCCATCGCGTCGGTGATGGCCAGCCCCATCTCCACACCGTCCGGACGCAGGCCGGTCATGTGGTAGCCGTTGCTGCGGTTGGCGTACCCGGCGACCTCGCAGTAGACGTGGGCGCCCCGTCGGCGGGCGTGTTCGGCCTCCTCCAGGACCAGCACGGCCGCCCCCTCGGCGAGGACGAACCCGTGCCGGTCGGCGTCGAAGGGGCGGGAGGCGTGCGCCGGGTCGTCGTTGTCCGGGCTGGTCGCCTTGATCGCGTCGAACGAGGCGACCGTCACCGGGGAGATCGGCGAGTCCGCCGCCCCGGCCAGGACGATCTCCGCCTCGCCGTCGAGGATCAGCTGGTGGGCGTAGCCGATGGCGTCGATCCCCGAGGTGCAGCCGGTGGAGACCACCTGGGCCGGGCCGTGCAGGCCGTGTCGGCAGGCCACGTCGGCGGCGAGACTGCTGGGCACCAGCGCCTGATAGAGGTACCTGCCGCCGAGGCGGTGGTCGACCAGCCAGTGCCGGCCGGAGTCGCTGACGGTGACGTACTCCTGTTCCAGGGCCATGGTGCCGCCGACGGCGGTGCCGAGCACCACGCCGGTGACCGCCCGGTGCGCGTCGGTCAGGTCCAGGCCGCTGTCGGCGAGCGCCTCGGTCGAGCAGGCCAGCGCGAACTGCACGTACCTGTCGGCGCGGGCCCGCTCGGCCAGGGTGATCCCGGCGGCGTCCGGGTCGAAGTCGCACTCGGCGGCGATCTGGGACCGGAACGGCGACGGGTCGAAGAAGCTGATCCGCCGGGTGGCGGTCCGCCCCTCGGTGATCGTCTTCCAGAACCGGTCCCGGGTCGACCCGCCGGGGGCGACCACCCCGACCCCGGTGACCACGGTACGGCGGGGCCGGTCGGCGGTCACGCCGGACTCCGCTGCGGGACGACCTCGGTGTCGACGTGCCCCAACTCGGGTCGCGGGGCCAACGGCCCCAGGTGGAAGACCACCTCGGCGGGCTCCCCGCCGGTGTTGCGCAGCCGGTGCCGGACGTCGATCGCGACGAACAGGCCCTGCCCGGCCGCCACCGGGACCGGTTCGTCGTCGAGGTCCACGGTGATCTCCCCCCGGGTCACGTAGAGGAACTCCTCGCTGTACGGGTGGTAGTGCTCGGCGATGCGCTCCCCCGGTTGCAGGGTGGCCACCCCCATGAAGCCCGAGGTGCTGCCCACCGTCTTCGGGCCGAGCAGGACCCGCAGCTCGCCGCCGCGCCGGGTGTCCGCCGGGAGGCCGTCGAGGGTCACGAGGCGGTTGGTGGACTCACTCATCGTCGGCTCCCGTGGTGGCGGCCCGCTCCCGGGCGACCTGCTCGATCCGGTTCTTGATCACCGACAGCTGGACGAGGCTGTTGGCGTTGATCCGCGCGGTCATCCCGGCGTTGTCCAGCGGGGCCTGGGGGTGCATCGCGAAGTCCTGGGTCCAGGTCATCCGGGTGCCCTCGGGCTCGGCGGCGTACCGCCAGTGGATCTTCATGTACTCGAACGGCCCGGTCTCCACCCGGTGGGCGTGGACCTCCCGGTTGGCCCAGTCGGTGGTGCGTTCGCTGACCCAGCTCCACACCGTCCCGTTCTCGTCGGGGTGCATGGTGAGTCGGAACCGGACGGTCCGGCCGTCGCGTTCGAGGATCTGCACCGAGGCGTACTCGGTGAACAGGTCCGGCCAGTTCGCCACGTCGTTGGTGATCTCCCAGACCAGGGCGAGGGGGGCGGCGACGACGATGCCGTTCTCGGTGTGCCCCGGCGGGTCCGGCGGCGGGTCGCCCCCCGCCTCGGTCGCCTCGGCGACCAGGTCGGCCACGGCCGGGATGGTCAACACCCCGGCCTGTTCGGGTATCTGCACCCGGTAGCGGTCGGCGACCACCGCGGAGAGTTCCAGCAGCGCCAGGGAGTCCATGCCCAGCTCCTCCAGGGAGGCGTCCGGCGCACGGGCGGCGTCGGCGGCGTCCAGGCCGCAGTGCGCCACCAGGATGTCGGTGATCTCCGCGGTGAGCGGTCGGCCACGCGTGACGGTCATCAGGTCTCCTTCGATCCGAGTACGAACAGCGGGGCGCCTCAGGCGACGGCGGCCGCGACGGCCGCCGGGGCACCGGCGGGCGGACAGAGCAGCCGGTCGACCAGGCCGGTGGTGTGCCGGGCGGCGCGGAACGTGGCGTCGTCGAGCACCCGGGCGACGAACGGGATGGTGGTACGCACACCGGGACCGGCGATGTCGAACTCGCCCAACGCCCGCGCCAGCCGGTTGAGCGCCAGGTCCCGGTCCGGCGCCCAGACGACCACCTTGGCCAGGAGGGAGTCGTAGTGCGGGCCGATCAGGTAACCGGGGTGGCCGTGGGTGTCCACCCGGGTGAACGGCCCGCCCGGCGGATGGAACCGCTCCAGTCGCCCGGGGGTGGGGGCGAAGTCCCGGTCCGGGTCCTCCACGTTGACCCGGCACTCCACCGACACCCCGGTCAGTCGGACGTCGGCCTGGCGCAGGCGCAGCGGTTCACCGGCGGCGACGTGGAGCTGCTCGTGCACCAGGTCGATCCCCGTGACCATCTCGGTGACCGGGTGCTCCACCTGGATCCGGGAGTTGATCTCCAGGAAGTGGAAGTCCTCCGCCTCGTCGACCAGGAACTCCACGGTCCCCGCCCCGGTGAACCCGACGTCGAGGACGCCGCGCAGCGCCGCCGCCGCCATCGCCGCCCGGGTCCGCTCGGACAGCCCCGGGGCGGGGGCCTCCTCGACCAGCTTCTGGTGTCGCCGCTGCACCGAGCAGTCCCGGGTGCCCAGGTGCACCCCGTTGCCGTGGGAGTCGCAGAGGACCTGCACCTCGACGTGGCGCGCCTCGCTCAGGTAGCGCTCCACGTACACCCGGTCGTCGCCGAAGGCGGCCTGCGCGGCGGCGCGGGTGCGGACGTACGCCCGGGGCAGATCGGCCGCCGAGGCGACCACCGTCATCCCCCGGCCCCCGCCACCCGCCGCCGCCTTGACCATCACCGGGTAGCCGATCCCGGCGGCCACCTCGACCGCCTCCTCGACGGTGGCGACGGTCTGGACACTGCCCGGGGGCAGGGGCAGACCCGCCCGGCGCATCAACGCCCGGGCCGTCGCCTTGTCGGACAGGGCCGCCATCACCTGCGGCGGCGGGCCGACGAAGGTCAGACCGTTCTGGGCGCAGATCTCGGCGAAGTCGGCGTCCTCGGAGAGGAACCCGTACCCGGGGTGCACGGCCTGGGCGCCCGTCGACCGGGCCGCCTCCACTATCGCCGCCGGGTTGAGGTAGCTGCGTCGGCTGGCCGCCGGGCCGATCCGGACCGCCTCGTCGGCGAGGCGGACCGCCGTCGAGTCGGCGTCGGCGCTGGAGTAGACCACCACCGTCGCGATGCCCAGTTCCCGGCAGGCCCGCAGCACCCGGAGCGCGATCTCGCCCCGGTTGGCGATCAGCACCTTGTCGAACATCGACATCCCTCCGCCCGGCCTCAGGCCGGTTCCACGACGACGAGCGGCTGGTCGTACTCGACGGGCCCACCGTCGGCCACGGGCAGCTCGACGACCCGTCCGGCCTGCTCGGTGACCACCTCGTTCATCAACTTCATCGCCTCCACGACGCCCACCACCTGACCGGCCCGCAGCAGGTCGCCGACGGCGACGTACGGGGCGGCGCCCGGTTGCGGGCAGCGGTAGAAGGTGCCGACGATCGGCGACCGGACGGTGAACCGGGTCGCCGGTGACGTCGCCGCCGCCGGGGCCGGTGCCTCCGCCACCGACCCGGACGCGGCGTCGGGTGCGGCGCGGGGCGCCGGAGCCGGAGCCGGGGCCGGAGCCGGAGCCGTCGGGTCGTGCCACTCCACCTCGAGGACGGTGTCCCCGCTGCGCAGTCGGACCCGGCGCACCGGACCGGCCAGTTCGGACACCAGGTGTCGGGCCTGCCGACTCAGCTCGGACAGGACCCCGTCGGCGGTGACCTCGCTCATCGGACCCCCACCCCCGTGAGCCGGGCCGCCCCGTAGCGGCGGAACCGCTCCCGTCGGCGGCGGACCAGGGTGGCCGGCGGTACGTCCAGCAGCGGGGTCAGGTTCGCGGCGACCGCACGACGGAGCAGCTCCGCGGCGACGGCCGGGGCGGACTGGGCACCCCCCGGCGGTTCCGGCACCACCTCGTCGACGATGCCGAGCCGACACAGGTCCGGGGCGGTCAGCCGCAACGCCCGCGCGGCCTGCGCCGCCGCCGACCGGTCCGGCCAGAGGATCGCGGCGCACCCCTCCGGGCTGATCACCGAGTAGACCGCGTTGCGCAGCATCAACACCCGGTCCGCGACGGCCAGCGCCAGCGCCCCTCCGCTGCCGCCCTCCCCGGTCACCACCGCGACGACGGGGGTGGGCAGGCAGCTCATCATCAGGATGTTCTCCGCGATCGCGGCGGCCTGGCCGTGCTCCTCGGCTCGTACCCCCGGATCCGCGCCGGGAGTGTCGACCAGGGTGACCACCGGGAGGCCGAGCCGGGCGGCGAGTCGCATCAGCCGCAGGGCCTTGCGGTGACCGGCCGGGCTGGCCATGCCGAAGTTGCGGGCCACCAGCTCGGCTGTGGTGTGTCCCTTCTGGTGACCGACCACCACCACGTGCCGGCCGTCGACGCGGGCGAGACCGCCGACCACCGCCGGGCAGTCCGCGCCGAGCCGGTCTCCGTGCAGCTCGACGAAGCCGTCGAAGGCGGCGTCCAGGTAGTCCAGCGTGGTGGGGCGGGCGAGGTGCCGGGCGGCCCGGACGGTGGTCCACGGATCCTCGTCGGGGCCCGGGGTGGCGATGCCGTCGGACTCCGGGACGACGGAGGTGGTCCCGGTCGACGGCGCCTGGGGGCGGGGTGCGGTGGCGGCCGGTGGCGGCAGGGTCGGCGGTCGACCGGCCGCCGCGGCGGCGAGCACCGAGGCCAGCCGACCGCGCAGCGCCCGCCGGGGCACCACCATGTCGACCTGACCGTGCCGGAGCAGGAAGTCGGCGGTCTGGAACCCCTCGGGCAAAGCCCGCCCGGTGACCTGACGGATCACCCGGGGACCGGCGAACCCCATCCGGGCACCGGCCTCAGCGAGGACCAGGTCGGTGTTGGTGGCGAAGGAGGCGGCCACCCCACCGTAGGTGGGGTCGGTGAGGACGCTGACGGTGAGCACCCCCGCCTCGCGTAGGGCGGCCACCGCCTGGCTGACGGTGGCCATCTGCATCAACGACAGGGCGCCCTCCTGCATCCGGGCCCCGCCGGAGGCGGTCACCAGCACCAGCGGGATCCGCTCGTCGAGCGCCCGCTCGGCGCTGCGGGTGATCAGCTCGCCGACCGCACACCCGAGGCTGCCGCCGAGGAACCGGAAGTCCATCACGGCCAGGGCGACCCGGTGTCCGGCGATGGTGGCGGTGCCGCAGACCACCGCCTCGGTGAGACCGGTGCCGGTCCGGGCGGCGGCGAGCCGGTGCGGGTAGGGCAGGACGTCGACGAAGCCGATCGGGTCGACGTCGGCCGGCCGGTCGGCCAGGGCGACGAACGAGGCCGGGTCGACGAGTTGCCGGAGCCGGTCCGGCGCACCGAGCCGGGCGTGCGCCCCGCACTCGGGACAGACGTCGAGGTTGCGCAGGAGGCGCTTGCGGTAGAGCAGACTGGCGCAGCCCGCGCACCGGGACCAGAGCTGCTCCTCGGCGGGCGCGGTGGCGGTCACGGCCGCTCCCAGTGGTAGAACCGCTGGGCCATCGCGTCGCGGGGACCCTGCCAGGTCGGCAGGTACGGCGAGATGAACGGTCGCAGTCGGGCGCTGACCCGGGTGAACTCCGGGTGGTCCCGGACCGCCTCCACGGCACCCTCGCCCGCCGACTCGGTCTCCAGCAGGTGGACGTAGATGTCGTGCAGCCGGTAGAGGGACCGGTGCCGGACCCCGGCCAGGCGGGGCAGTTCGGTCGCGTCGGACTCGGCGAAGATCTCCGCCACCTGTTCCTCGGCGTCCGGAACCACCTTCGCGATGATCAGCGTACGGTCCATGAGCTGGCACCCCCACGGCACATCGGTGGGTGGCCCGGCGGGCCACGTCGGATCGGTGCCGCCACGATGCGCCGTACGCCGTCACCCCGCCGTCACCGTTGGCCCACCAGCCACAATCGGCGGTGACGTTCCGTTGACGCAAGCTATGAACAGTCCCTGCCCCAGCTGTGCGGCCACCGGACGGGCTGACACTTTTTCGCTGATCAGAGTGGGTGCGTCAGGTGAACTCGAAGGTCACAAAGCAGACCGAGTCGTTGACTCAGCGTAACCACGATTGTTAGTGTCGGCACGTCCAACCCGGCGGCCACGGGTCGCCCGTCGCCAACGGCGCAACCTCGACAGCGGTGTCACCCGTCGACCGCCGGTGACACGTCGGGACTGCGGTTCCACTGCAGGGGGGTGCCGTCCGTGACCTCTGAACCACGCCCGCCCGCCCGGGTCGAGCGCGCCCCGGTGGCGCTGCACCTGCTCGGCGGGTTCCGACTGCTGCGGCGGGGGGCACCGGTGGTCGTCCCCCGGGGCCTGCAACGCGTCATCGCCCTGATCGGACTCCGGCCGGACGCCACCCGCAGCAACCTGGCCGGTCTGCTGTGGCCGGAGGCCGCCGAGGAACGGGCGCTCTCCTCACTGCGGACCGCCCTGTGGCGGCTGCGTCAGGACCCCTGCTGCCCGTTGATCACCGTGGGCGACACCGTACGCCTCGATCCGAGCGTCCGGGTCGACGTCGACGACCTGGTGCAGACCGCCGCCCGGATCCGCGACGGCGACGACACCCGCCTCGCCGAGGGTGCCCTGGCCGCCGGCCGCCACGACCTGCTCCCCGGCTGGTACGACGACTGGGTCCTGCTGGAACGCGAGCGGCTGCGCCAGCTGCGACTGCACATGCTGGAGCAGGTGGCCGCGTACCACCTCGCCGCCGGTCGGCACGGGCAGGCCCTCGACGCCGCCCTGGAGGCGATGTCGGCCGAGCCGTTGCGGGAGACGCCGCACCGCCTGGTGGTCCGCATCCACCTGGCCGAGGGCAACGCGTACGAGGCGGTGCACGCCTTCTACGTCTACCGCGACCTGCTGCTGCGGGAACTGCGCCTGGAGCCCTCCGCCGCGATGTCCGCCCTGCTCGACGACACCCTGGCACCGATCCGACGGGCCAGCCCGGCGGGCACCGGCCGACCCCGCACCGACCCGGCGGGCCAGGGCGTCCCCCGCCCCCGGTGAGCGCGACGTCCTCCGCAGACCCCGGACCGACGCCCGACGTCACCACGGTCGCGCCCGGAGTGACGACCCGGTGACTGGCAGTGCGGGAGGGTGAGGGCACAGCTGTCCCAGGTGCCGCCGGTCCGCCCGACGACACCACCGACGGAAGGGATCCCATGAGTCGTCTACTGGTGGTCAGCAGGATCATCCCGGGTTCGGAGGGTCGGGTGGCCCAGATCTTCAGCGAGTCCGACGCGACGGAACTGCCCGCCATGACCGGACTCCGACACCGGTCGCTCTACTGCCTGCACGACCTGTACGTGCACCTGATGGAGACCTCCGACGTCGACCCGGACGCCTTGGCGGCGGCCCGCAACCACCCGCTGTTCCGTGAGGTCAACAAGCGGCTCTCGGCGCACACCTCGCCGTACCTGCCGACCTGGCGGTCCCCGCGTGACGCGATCGCCGGGTGCTTCTACACCTGGGACGCGGACTCGGTGACCACTACCGGTGCCGCCGGCTGACGGCCGAGGAGGGGAACCGCCGTGTCACCCCAGCGACTGCGGGTTCTGGTCATCGGTGCCGGCACCGGTGGCATGTGCCTGGCGCACGGGCTGCGCCGCGCCGGCATCGACGTGGCCGTCTACGAACGGCACCGCGACCGCAGCGACGGCCTGCTCAGCTACCGCATCGGGATCGGTCCGACCGGGAACAAGGCGCTGCGCCGATGCCTGCCACCGGAGCTGTTCGACGTCTTCCTCGCCACCTGCGCCCGCTCCCCCCGGTACTTCACCGTGATCAGTGAGCGGCTGCGCGAGACCGCCTCGTTCGAGTTGCGGCCGGACACCGACCCGGTGGAGACCGAACGGTCGGTGGCCCGGATGACCCTGCACCAGGTCCTGCTCACCGGGATGGAGGACGTCGTCCACTTCGGGCGGACCTTCACCCACTACGAGCAGCGCGACGACGGGACCGTCACCGCGCACTTCGCCGACGGCACCACCGCCGTCGGTGACCTGCTGGTCGCCGCCGACGGAACCCACTCGGCGGTACGTCGTCAACACCTGCCGCACGCCGTGACCCGCGCCGCCGGCACCGTCAACATCGCGGTGAAGATCCCGCTGACCGACCACGTCCGGTCACTGCTACCCGAACGGGTCCGGCAGGGCATCTCCCTGATCTTCGGCAGCGGCGGGATCATGGGGGTGCTGCACGTGATGGAGTTCAAGTGGGACCGCGACGGTCGACTGAGACCGGACCTCGACCCGACCGACGCCGCCCTGCTGGCCCGGTGGCCGGGGTTGCGCCACGACGCCACCCGCGACTACGTCAACATCGTCATCTGGAGCGCCGACCGCCACTTCCCCGCCGACGTGATGCGCCTGCGCGGCCCCGCCCTGATCGACCTGGCCCTGCGACTGACCCGGGGCTGGCATCCGGACCTGCGGGACCTGCTCGCCGGCAGCGACCCGCACAGTGCGATGCCGATCCGGGTGGCCACCTCGGAGCCGATCCCACAGTGGAAGGCCAGCACCGTCACCCTCCTCGGCGACGCCATCCACACGATGACCCCCGGAAGGGGGGTGGGGGCGAACACCGCACTACGGGACGCCGCACTGCTCGTCGAGGAGTTGCGGCAGGTCGCGGCGGGTGACAAGACGCTGCTGGCGGGGGTGGCCGACTACGAGGCGGCGATGCTGCCGTACGGCTACGCCCGGGTCGCCGACTCGTTGTCCCGCAACGGCACCAACGGCGACGATCCGTTGTACCGCCCCGTGGTGGGTCGACTGGCACTGCTCGGTGCCCGGGGCTACTTCGGTGTCACCAGTCGGATCCCCCGGTTACGCCGCAGGTTCGTCGACGACTTCTACACCTACCGGGGCGAGAACGACTGACCCTCGCCACCGTGAGCCGCGCTGTTGCCCGCCCTGCCGGTGTGCGAAGCTGCCCCGAGCTTTCTTCGCGACCCTTCGACCTAGGTGAGGGCGATTTCTCCGTGTCGTTCACTTTCTTGCATCTCCTTCTGTTGATCTTGGCTCTGGCGGCGGGGTTCGCCGGAGGATGGATACTCCGTTCCCGCCGGGTACCGAACCCGAGCGGGGCGTCCCCGGTGGCCGGTGCCCCGGGTGACCTCGGCACCGCCGGTACCCCGACGGCCGTGGCACCCACCGCCGTGGTCGCCGCCGACCCCGCACCGGCCACCGTCGACGACGAACCCCCGGCGGCCGTCGTCGACCGGGTACCGACCCACGCCACCGACGTCACCGGCACCGGGCCGGACACCGCCGCCGACTCCCCCGCGACCACCACCGGGTCGGTCACCGTCGACGACGCACCGGCGACCACCACCACCGGAACCGTCGTCGGCGACGACGAGGTCGCCGCGCGGACGTCGACCGAGCCCACCGTCGCCGGTTCGACCTCGGACGACCCGGTCCTCGTCACGGCGGCCACCACCGGCCTGGTCACCGACACCCCGAAGACCACCGACACCGACCCGACCCCGGTCGACCCGACGCCGGTCGCCGTCGACACCGACCCGACCCCGGTCGCGCCCCTCGTCGACACGACCGCCTCGTCGAACACCGCCGAGGAGACCGTCGAGCCCTCGACGACCGACCGGCCCGAGGTCGTACCGGCCGCCGCCGAGACCGCGCCGGTGACCGCCGACGCCGACCGTCCCACCGAGACCGCCGAACCGCAGGGGCCGTCGACCGACGAGTCCGTCGAGACCCGACCGGAGACGCCGCAGCCGGTCACGGCCGCCTCGTCGGCCACCGACGAGGAGGTCGCACCTGCCGCCGACGCCCCGGTGACCACCGGGAACGTGGACGAGGCGACGACCGACGCCCCGACTCCGGTCCCCCACCCCCGCTCCGCCCCGGCGGAGGAGACCGTGACCGAGCCGGACGCACCGGCTCCGGCCGACACGGCGACCGACGGCGCCCCGACCGCCGGGACCACCGACGCGGTGACCGCCGGCGCGGCTCCGGCCGGTGCGGTGACCGGTGACGTGGCGGCGGCCGGTGGGGGTGCGGCGCAGACCGATTCGGTCGACGACTTCCGGCGGATCCAGGGTGTCGGGCCGAAGCTGGCCGCCACGTTGCAGGCCGCCGGCATCCGGACCTACCGGCAGCTCGCCGACCTGGACGAAGCCGCCCTGCGGGAGGTCATCCGCACCGCCGGGGTCCGTTCCGCCCCGGGGCTGGCCACCTGGCCGCAGCAGGCCGCAGTGCTGGCCGGGGCACCCGAGGTGGAGCGGGTCCTTCCGGTGGCCGACGGAAGCGCCTGACGCTCGCCTCCGGTGGCTGATCCGTCCCGGCCACCGGTGGCGACCCGGACACCGTTAGCGGTCGGCCGCGACTGGGTACATCCCGCCCCACCTGACAACAATCAGCCAACCGGGAGGCAGCCATGCGTCGTGGCCCGTCGCTTTTGGGAATCATCCTCGTGATCTGGCTCGTCATCGGCGCTGTCGCCGCCGGGCAACGGGGCTACTTCAGCGGCAACGACGAGACCAACTGCGCCGAGGTGGGCACCATACTGGTGACCATCGCGGCGGGGCCGCTCAACTACGTCGGTGCCAACCCGCAGGTCGACTGCGAACTGCCCGAGCCGTCTCGGTGATCCGCACCGTCGGCCCGTACCCCGGTGTGTCGGGGTGTGGGCCGACGGTCGTCGGCCCCCCGCGGGGCCGGTGAGGCCGGGCGATCCCCCCGATCGACCCGACCCCACCGGCCCCTGGAACGGTCGCCCCGATCCCCCCGGGTCACCGTTCCACCTCCCCCGTACGCCCGCCCCCCGGCGGACGTCTCGTCGCCCCCGTGCTCCACCACCCCCCACCGGCAGAGCACGGGAACCCCCCGTACCGGCTACTGCAGCAGCGCCCCGAGGGGCGAGAGCAGGAGCCGGCCGAACGCGGCGGCGGTCTCGTCCAACCGCTTCAGCTCGATCTCCCGAGCGTGCTCGTCGTGCCGACACCGCCAGATCTTCTGGGCGTTGCGCCAGGCCACGTCGCGGGTGTACTCCACCAGTTCACCCTGGTACCAGTCGTCGAAGTCCCCGTTGAGCATGTCGATGATCAGCTGCCACCGGTCCAGGTAGCCGCGCCGCAGCGACGGGATCTTCTGGGCGAAGATCGCATTGATCTCCAGGTAGTCACGGTGCTGCTCGCTGGCGTCGACCGGCTCGGACTCCAGGTGGTCGAAGGTGGTGACCAGGGCGAACGGCAGGTCGAAGTTGATGTGGGCGTTGACCCCGGCCGCCGCCGACGGCAGCGGACGCGCGTCCGGACCCGACATCCGCTCGAACAGGCACCGCCAGGCCGCCGGGGTGTTCGGGCTCGACTCCGTCCACAGCCGCAGGGCGTCGAAGTAGCGGGTGGCGAACTCGACGTCGAGGCGGGACAGGAAGACCGGGTCGGCGAACCGTCCGTCGTAGAGGCCGTCCAGGACGCACTCGGTGATCACCAGGTACAGCCGGTTGAAGTCGGCCAGCGGGTTGCTGTCGGCCAGCGGAGGCAGCCGTACCAGCATGTCCTGCAACTTGGTCAGGTGGTCGACCACCGCCGGGACGTCCGCCGGATGGTCGGCCAGCAGGTCGACGACGTCCCCGTGGACGGGACCCCACACCGGTACGCTCATAGCTCCTCCACTGGTCCCCGCGGCACCCCCGCGCTGTCGTCGACGTGGCAGAGCCTGCCAGCGGGAGACGCCCTGTGGATCAGTAGAATGACGTATAAGCAACGACGTACCGCCGGCCGATCAACCCCGGACCGACCGGCCGATCAGCACCACACGGACCGGCCGATCAGGACGACTGGCGCAGGAAGATCGCGCTGGCCTGCACCCGGGTCCGCACCTGGAGCTTGTCGAAGATGTGCGACACGTGCACCCCGATGGTCCGCTCGCTGATGAACAGCCGCTGACCGATCTCCTTGTTGGTGAGCCCCTCGGCGACGGCGGCGAGCACCTCCCGCTCCCGGGCGGTCAGGGTCGCCAGTTCGTCGCTCGTGGACACCTTGGATGCGGCACGCACCCGGGTGGTGGGGACGACGCGCTCCTCCAGGTCCACGCGGGCCCGTCCGGCGATCGTGGTGATCTCCGAGGTCATCGGCTCCGCACCCAGCCCGTGAGCCGCGGCGTACGCCTGCCGAAGCAACTTACGGGCGGTGGCGGGACGAGCCCGGCGGCTCAGCAGCGCCTCGGCCTGACGCAGTCGGCAGTAGGCAGCCGGATAGGGATGGTTGTCCCGGTCCCACTCGGCTGCCGCCCGACCCCACAGGTCGGCGTCGCTGGCACCCTCGATCCGGCTGATCTCCGCCGCGCACAGCGCCAGGAAACCCCCGACCACCCGACGGACCAGCTTGGAGGCGTTCTCGCTGCGTACCGCGACCCGCTCCATCGCCTCCCGGAGTCGGCGGACCGCCGTCGGGTCCATCTCCACCGTCCGGCTGGCCTGCGCCTCCGCCTCGGCGCGCAACCCGTGCCAGACCAGGGCGGCGAGGATCGCCACGTCGTCGGAGCGGCTCTCGATGAGCCCACGCTGGACCGCCTGCCGGGCCACGTCGTGTCGGCCCTGCCACATCGCCAGTCCGGCGCGCAGCGTCAACATCGGCAACACGTGTCGGGCGCCCCCGCCGGCGAGCACCGTGGCCACCGCGTCGAGGTCCCGGTCGGCGGCCTCCACCTCCCCGTACCCCACCGACAGTCGGCACCGGGCCAGCAGCAGCTCCACCGCGTCCGCCCCGGAGGGGCGGTGCCGCAGCGCCGCCGCGATCACCTTCTCCGCCTCGGACCACTGCCCCACCCGGAACAGCCCGTTCGTGGCGATCGCCAGCAGCCGGGTCTCGTAGGTGCGGCCCAGCCCCAGCTCGGCGACCCGTTCGGCGCCCCGGCGGGCCACCACCACCCCCTCCTCGATGACGTTGAGCGGCCCGGTCAGCAACTCCGCCAGGTGCAGGTACGCGGTTCCCACATCGGAGGGTCGGCCGGATCGCTCGGCCACCGCCAGCGCCTCCCGCATCACCGCCAGCCCGGCGTCCGGGTCCTCCAGGTACGCGTCGCTGTACCCCAACGCCGCGCTGGCGCGTACCACCTCCGAGGTGGAGCCGTCGACTCCCGCGCAGAGCGTCAACGCCTCCCGGGCCCGCTGTCCGGCGTCGACGTACCGTCCCATCTGCACCAGCAGTTCGGCGAGGTACGCAGCGGCGGTGGCCCGCTCCCGTGCCGTACACGCCGGGTCCTCCAGGACCAGCCGGTACTCCTGCTCGGCCGGGGCGGACCGGCCGGCGGAGGCGAGGTAACGGGCGCGCCGGATCCGCAACGAGCACGACAGCGTCCCGCCCCCGGTGGCGGCCAACTCCTCCAACAGCGCCAACGCCCGGGCGTGTTCACCGCACTGGTGGGCCGACTCGGCGGCGTGACCGAGCAGGGTCACCCGGTCGACCTCCATCCCGGGGGCCTGCTCGGTGGCCCGGTCGGAGAGCTGCAACGCCAACGACCAGTGCCGGTGCGCCTCGGCGTACCCGTGCAACCGCTCGGCCTCCTGGGCCGCCGCCACCGCGGCCGGCAACGCCCGCGTCGGCTCCCCCGCCAACCGCCAGTGGTGCGCCAGCCGGGCCTGGTGCAGCTCCGCCGGGGCGGTGGTCACCGCCTCGGCGTAGCGTCGGTGCAGGACCTGGCGCTCGGCCGGGAGCAACTCGTGGGCGAGGACCTCGGCGACCAGCCGGTGCCGCAACCGGTAGCCGTCGTCGGAGCTGTCGAGCAGCCGGTGCGCCACCGCAGCCCGGATCGCCTCGATCAGCTCCTCCTCCGGCAGCCGCACGACCCGCGCCAGCAGCCAGTGCTCCACCGGTTCCACACCGGCCGCCACGGCGTGCACCACCTCGTGGGCCGCCTGTGGCAGGGCGTCCACCCGGGCCAGGAAGATCTCCCGCAGGTTGTCCGACAACCCGTCCCGGCCGTCCCGCAGGTCCCGGGCGAGTTCCTCCACCACGAACGGGTTCCCGCCGCTGCGCTGCCACACCTGCTCGGCCGCATCCGGGCCCAACGGGCGTCCTACCACCGCCGTGGCCAGCTGCTCGGTCGCCGCCCGGTCCAACGGGGCCAGGTCGACCACCCGTACCGACCGCAGTCTGCGCAGCTCGGTCAGCACCCGGCGCAGCGGATGCGCCCCCTGCAACGACTCCGCCCGCACCGCCGCCAACACCGACAGTTGCAGGTCACCCAGGCCCGCCAGCAGGTACAGCAACAACTGGCGGGTGGTCCGGTCCACCCACTGCAGATCGTCGAGGACCAGCAGCAGCGGACGTCCCTCGGCGATCAGGTGCAGCCCCTGGGAGACCCGCTCCAACAGTGCGCCCGCGCCGTCCGGGCCACCCTGCTCCTCGGCGAACATCCGCAGCAGGCTGCGGACCGCGGAGGAGGTCCGGGCGGGGGCCACCGCCTCGGCCTCCAGCCGACGCAGCGCCTGCAGCAGGGGGTGCAGCGGGGAGGCGTCCCCGATGTCCAGACATGCTCCGGTGAGCACCACGGCACCCCGGTCACGCAGGGCCGCGCCCACCTCACGCAGCAGCCGGGTCTTGCCGACCCCGCTCTCCCCGGTGACGAACACCGCGGCGGTGTGCCCCTGGGCGACATCGTCAAGGAGCGCCGAACGCAGCTTGCTCACCTGGTCAGCGCGGCCGACGAGCGGTGCGGACTCCACATCGCGGGCCATGGCACGCAGCCTAGTCACACCCGGGGTCGACCCACTACGGCCTTGTCCCCCTTGTGGTACCTCTCGCGTCGACTTCACGACCGATGGTTGCGCGGAGCCGACATACGTCGTTCTGCCGATCCCCCGTCGGTCGAGGGATGGGAATCTCCTGACGTCGTGTGGAACCACGCGGGGAAGAGGTGATGGTGATGTCGATGTCAACGATCATCACGGAGACCCGGCCGACGGTGTCGGGGTGGCCGATACCCGAGGAACGACGGACGGTCTCGGTCCTCTTCGCCGACATCGTCGGCTCGACCGCGCTCGTCGACCGGCTGGACCCGGAGGACGTCCGGTCCCTGCAACGGGCGTACTTCGACGCGGTGGCCCGGGTCCTGCACCGATACCACGGGGTGGTCGAGAAGTACGTCGGTGACGCGGTGATGGCACTGTTCGGTGCCCGCCGCTCCGACGGGTTCGACGCATACCGGGCGGTCCGGGCGGGTCTGGAGATCCAGCGGACCGTCGACGGGCAGTCCCTGGGAGTGGGCACCCCGGTCCGGCTCCGGGTCGGGGTGGCCACCGGAGAGGTCATGGTGGACGTACCGGGAAGCCGGGACGGTCGACACGGCACCGCCAGCGGCGCAGTGATCACCACCGCCGCCCGGCTCCAGGCGTACGCGGCACCGGGTGCCGTGGTGCTCTGCGCCGCCACCCACCGGGCCACCGAGGGGCTGCTCGGGCAGGTGGCACTGCCCGCTGTCACGGTGGCCGGCAGGGCGACCCCGCTCGAGATCTGGCGGGCCGAGGACACCGTCACCGTGGCCCCGGCGGCGCACCCGGGTCCCCTGGTGGGGCGGCGTCGGGAGGTCGCGACCGCCACCGACCGGATCCGACGGGCGCTGCGGGACCGGGCTCCCCGCTGGCTGTCGCTGGTCGGCAGCAGCGGCAGCGGCCGGAGTCGACTCCTGCACGAACTCGTCGCGGCACTGCCCACCGTCGGCGCGGCCCCGGTCACCTGGTGCGTGGCGCACTGTCCGCCGCACACCGGGGCGGCCCTCGGCCCGGTCGCCGACCTGGTACGCCGGTTCGCCGGGCTGGTCGGCACCGAGTCGCCCGCCCAGGTCAGGCAACGCCTGACCGCCGTCCTCACCGGCCTGGTACCGGCCCGACGGCTCCCGTCGGCGGTCCGGGCGTCGGCGAACCTGCTCGCCGCGCCGGACACCTCCGCCGAGGCCGCCGACGGGGTCGCCGCCTGGCAGCAGGCCCTGCTGGGCCTGGCGGCCCGCCAGCCGGTGGTGGTGGCCGTCGACGACGTGGACCGGGCCGATCCCCGGGTCCTCGCCTTCCTGCGGCAGCTGGTCACCACCGCCACCGCCCGGGGGCTGGCGCTGGCGGTGGTGGTCACCCACCAGCCCACCCGCGACGACCTGCGGCCCGGGACGCCCGGCCGGGCGGAGCAGATCGGGTTGGCCGCCCTGGGCACGGTGGACACCGGACGGTTGCTGCGTCGGCTGCTGGTCCGCGCCGGTCGACCCGACCAGCCCGTCGACCGGCTCCTGCCGTTGGTCGCCGGCAATCCCGGGTACGCCACGGCGTACGTCCGGCTGGCCGTCGAGCGGGGGGCCGGTGACCCGGCGGAGCTGCCGGTGCCCGACGAGGTACGGCGTACGCTCACCGCCCGCATCGACGTCCTCGACGGCGTACACCGGGGTGTCCTGATGGCCGGTGCGACGCTCGGGGTCAGGTTCACGGCGTCGGCGGTGGACCGGGTGCTGGCCTGGCCCGCCGGGCACAGTGGACCGGTGCTGGCCGCGCTGGCCGACCGGGGTCTGCTGGGTCGGCTGACCCAGGGCGGGTACGCCTTCGTCGAGCCGGTGCTACGCCGGGTCGCGCTCGACCGGCTGCCCCGGGCGGTACGCGCCGAGTTCGCGGGGCGGGCGGCGGCGGGTGAGGCCACGCCCGGGTGCGACGAGGCGGTTCCGTCGGCCACCTGGTCGACGCCGCTCGGGGTGCCCGCCGGGGTGCCGACCGTCCCCCGTCGACCGGTGGCCCCGGCCGCTGCTGCGGCGGCGGTGGGTGCCCCGGCCGGTGGGGGTGTCCTGCGTCGGTTCCCGCCCACCCCGTCGTCGTCGGCGTCCCGGTCGGCGGCGACGCCACCCCGGGCCGCCTGAGCCGACCTCGACGGGACCGACCGGCACCGGGTGGCCGGGCTCAGTCCGTCGGGTCGGTGTCCCCGGGGGTGCCCGTCGCGGTCCGAGGGTGCTCCGGTCGGTCGGCGACGACCCTGCTGCGCCCCCGGAACTCGGCGACCACCTCACCGTCGCGGGTCACCGTGACGTCGTAGATGCCGCTGCGGCCGTACCGGGTCCGCTCGACCGCCCGGGCGAGCAGGAGGTCTCCGGCGTACGCGGGTCGCACGAAGGTGATCTCCGCCCCGGCCGCCACGGTGACCGGACCCCGACTGTTGCAGGCCAGCGCGAACGCGGTGTCGGCGAGCAGGAACACGAAACCGCCATGGGCGATGGCGTGGCCGTTGACCATCGCCGGGGTGACCCGCATCCGGGCCACCCCCACCCCGTCGGCGGCCTCGACGACCTCGATGCCCAGCCCTCGGGACGCCGGGTCGGCGTCGAACATGTCGTGTGCCGCCGTCCGGGCCGTCGACCCCGCGTCGCGGGGTGCGGGCGACACCGGTGCCCGCTGGTCCGCCCTGTCCCCACCCACCGGTCGTCCCTCCCCGGCGTGACCCCTGCACGTCGGACCGTCCCCGGTACGGTACGCCCCGTCGTCGGAGGTCCGCCCGCGCGTCGCCACCCTCGCCACGCGTGGAAACCGCACAATGACCCACAGTCATGGCGTGATGGTGGGAAAGGGGACGACCGGTGGCGAATGCAACGGGCCCGACGGTTCCGACACCCCGGCGGTCACCGGCGGTCATCGACCGGCCGGTGCCGGCGGCGACCCGCCGGGAGGATCTGGTCACAGTGGTCCTGGCGGCCTGCCTGGTGGCCGGTGCACTCGCCGACGGGTGGGCGCACACCAACGTGATCGAGACCATCGAGGGGTTCTTCACCCCGTGGCACGGCCTGCTCTACGCCGGTTTCGCCGCGACCGCCGGATGGACCTTCTTCCTGGCCTACCGCCGTCGGGCGCACGCCCCCCGGTGGTGGCGCGACGGGTGGCCGGTCGGCTACCGGGTGGGCGCGATCGGTGTGGTCGCGTTCGGGCTCGCCGCGCTCGCCGACATGGCCTGGCACGAGACCCTGGGGGTGGAGGTCGGCCTGGACGCCTCGTTCAGCCCGAGTCACCTGATGTTGGTCTGTGCGGCCCTGCTGATGGTCAGCAGTCCGTTGCGGTCGTGGTGGGCGCAGGGCGGGGCCGGGCTGCGGACCCTGACCGGGGTCGGGTCGATGGTCCTCACCGCGATGAACCCGACGATCCTGCTCACCCACTCCTCGGCGTTCCTGACCACGGCACCGACCCGTCCGATCGACGCCCCGAACGGTCCGGTGTCGGCGCTGCTCGGGGTGGACGCCTACCTGGTCACCACGATCCTGCTGGTGGTGCCGTTCCTGCTGGTGCACCGACGCCGGTGCACCCTCGGGGCCGGGGCGGCGGTGGTCGCCGGGGTCGCCCTGTTCGCCCTGGGTATGCACGAGTTCCCGGCTCCTGCGACGGCCGGCGCGGCGGGCGCCGTCGTCGGAGCGGGCCTCGCCGACGTCGTCCTGCACCGGCTCGACGCGGTCCGGGGTCCGGCGGCGGCCCTGCGGCTGCCCCTGGCCGGTGCGGTCTTCGCCGCCCTGGTCTGGGCCGGTCACCTGGGCGGGCTGGCGGTGGCCGCCGGTGTCCGGTGGACCCCCGAGGTGACCACCGGGATCGTCACCCTCGCCGCCGTCTTCGGGGCCGCCCTCGGCGGTCTGGCCGCCCGGCCGGTCCCACCCCGGCAACCTCGCCCCGATCCGACGGGGGACGGCCCGACCGAGTCAGCGCCGGCGGCCGCCGCCACGGCGTGACGGGGGACGACCCGACCGGGTCCGCCCCGGCGACCGCCACCACGGCGTGACGGGCTGGGCCGGGAGCCTCAGCGCATCCGGCGTTCGGGGTGGGCCCGGTTCCAGGCCCGCATCCGGTCCGGATAGCCGGTCCGGGCCGCCTCGTACAGCGGCACCGCGTGCCGGTGCGCGAGCTTCGCCGCCACCCGGGGGTTCCCGGTCCGCCGACGGATCCACTCCCCGTCGTGGGCGATCGCCATGACTGTGGTGTCGGTGGCGGTGGTCTCCGGCTCCAGGTAGAACTCCACCCCCTGCCGACTGGCCACGAACTCCTCCAGCGCGGTCAGGTCCTCCCGGGTCGCCTCACGGTCGAGCTTGGTCGGGATCGTCCCGTCGGAACGGGACCGTCGATTCCACCACGCCATCGCCGACTCCTCTCCTGCGCCTGACCACCCAGTCCAGCACAGCCACCTGTCAGCTTTCTGCGAGCCGGGTGGGAGTCCCCTGGACGGCGGGCGGCGCAGGTCACACCGCCGGCAGCCCGAGCGCCTCGTCGATGCGGGCGAGGAGGGCCGCGTCGTCGTCGGGTCCGACGCTGCGCAGCAGGTCGATCGCGGTGGACCGGACCTGACCGATGATCATCGCCAGGGGCAGGGGGTGGCCGGGCAGGAAGAGCCGCCCGGCGATCCGGACCGCCTCCAGGGCGGCGGTCTCCGCCCGGGCGCAGCACTCGTCGGCGACGCTCTCCCGACCCTCCAGGTCGGCCGCGATCGCCTCCCCGGCCTCGTGGACCGCCTCGGCGAGCAGCCGGACGGCCGCGCCCAGGTCCGCCGGGACCGGGGCCGGCGTCCGGGTGAGGGTCACCCCGGCGCGGGCCAGGACCCGGGCGTTGCGTACGGCGTAGTCGATCTGCCCGATGGAGGCGTCCACGACCCGCAGCCGGCCCCGGTGCCGACGCCGCCGCAGGTGCAGGGCGACCGCCTCACCGGCGGCGAGGACCCCGGTCCGCAGCCGCTCCACCGCCGCGTCCATCCCCCTGGCGCGTTCCAGGGCGGCCTTCGCCTCGACCGGATCGTGGTCGTCCAGGGCGTCGGCCGCCTCGTGCAGGACCGCGGAGAGGTCGGCGAAGGTCTGCCGGAACTCGGCCACCAGCGGGTCGAGCGGGTGCCGTACGGCGGCGAGCTGACTGACGACGAGCGCCACCGCCCCACCGATCAGCGCGTCGACGAACCGGAACGGGATCAGGGTCTCCCCCGGCGGGTCGATCACCACCAGGTAGAGGGCGGAGACGGCGGCCTGCACCACCGAGACGCCCGTCGCCCCGACGGCCACCGCCCCGACGATGGTGAGCAGGATGACGGTGAAGATGGTCAGGGTGTGGCGGGCACCGAGCGCCTGGATCACCACGTCGGCGACGAGCACTCCGGCGGCGACCCCGATCAGCACCTCCACCGCCCGGCGGGTCCGCTGTCCCCGGGCCTGACCCAGGACGATCAGGGCGGCGGCGGGGGCGAAGAACGGCTGCGGGTGACCGACCAGGGCCGTCGCCAGGATCCAGGCCACCGTCGCCGCCAGGGTGCTCTCCAGCACCTGCGGCCAGCCCCGCCACACCCGCTCGGCGGCCTCCCGGAACCAGCTCCACCGGGGCATCGCCACGCCGTCTCCCTCGTCCGCCCCACACCGTTGTGGGTTCCGGCCCTCCATCGTGCTCCCTGGTCGATCGACCGGGGTGGCCAGGGCGGACAAGTGTGACGACGACGGCAGGGACGGTGCCGGACCGGGCAGGCCGGGACGCCGGGTCGGACGACACTGGCCGACCCGGCGCGTACGCGTGGACGACGACAGGCCTGGGGTCGTCCACGCGGGTCCTTCAGACGACGTGCCGCAGGTATCCCGCGACGGCGGCGTCCAGCACCACCCGACCGGGTCGGGCCCAGACCTCGGCGTTGAAGACCTCGACCTCGATCGGACCGGTGTAGCCGGCGGCGTCGACCGCCTCACGGAACCGACGCATGTCGACGCAGCCGTCGCCGGGCAGCCCCCGCCCGAGCAGGACCCCCTCGGGCAGCGGGGTGATCCAGTCGGCCACCTGGAAGGCGGCGATCCGGTCCCGGGCCCGGTCGATCTGCTGGTAGACGGTGTCGTCCCACCACAGGTGGTACGTGTCGACGACCACCCCGACCGTGCCGGGGTCGAACCGCTCGGCGATGTCGAGGGCCTGGCCGAGGGTCGCCACGACGCACCGGTCGGAGCAGAACATCGGGTGCAGGGGCTCGATGGCCAACCGCACCCCGGCGGCGGCGGCCTCCGGGGCGAGGTCGGCGATGGCGTCGGCGACCATCCGGCGGGCCCCGTCGACGTCCCGGCTGCCCTCGGGCAGCCCGCCGGAGACCAGGACGAGTTCGGTGGTGCCGAGCGTGGCGGCCTCCTCGATGGCCCGCAGGTTCTCCTCCCGCCACCCGGGGGAGGTGAAGAACCCGCCCCGGCACAGCGAGGTCACCGCCAGTCCGGCGTCGCGGACCAGCTTGGCCGCCTCCGCCAGGCCGTACTCCTGGACCGGTTCGCGCCACAGTCCGATCCCGGGGACCCCGGCCTCGACGCACCCGGCGACCACGTCGGCCAGCGGCCAGTGCTTCGCTGTCGCCTGGTTGAACGAGAACCGGGACAGGTCGGCGCGGGCCGTCCCGCCGGTCACTGGGGCACCCCGGCGACGGTGAGGTACGCCCGTGCCCGGGCGGCGGCCCGCTCGGCGTCGGGCAGCAGCCCCGCCTCGTCGGCCAGGACGAGCAGCCGGGACAGGTGCGCGGGGGAACGGCCGGACTGCTGGCCGCCCACCATCACGAAGTGGTCCTGGTGCCCGGCCAGCCAGGCGAGGAAGACGATCCCGGTCTTGTAGAACCAGGTCGGCGCGGCGAACAGGTGCCGGGCCAGCGGCAGGGTCGGGGCGAAGACCTCGTCGTAGGTGGCGAGGTCACCCCGGTCGAGGGCGGACAGGGCCGCCGAGGCGGCCGGGGCGATGGCGGCGAAGACCCCGAGCAGGGCGTCGGAGTGGCCCACCTCGTCGCCACGGATCAACTCCGGGTAGTTGAAGTCGTCACCGGTGTAGAGGCGTACCCCGGCGGGGAGGGCGCGGCGCAGCGCGACCTCCCGGTCGGCGTCGAGGAGGGAGACCTTGATCCCGTCGATCGCGTCGGCGTGCTCCTTGACCAGCGTGAGGACCGTCTCGGTGGCCTGGTCCAGGTCGGTCGACCCCCAGTAGCCGGTCAGCGCCGGGTCGAACATGTCACCGAGCCAGTGCAGCACCACCGGCTCGTCGGTGGCGGCCAGCAGGTCGGCGTAGACCCGCAGGTAGTCGTCGGGGCCGGTGGCCGCCGCGGCGAGGTGACGGCTGCACATCAGGACCGGCCGGGCCCCGGCGGTGAGGGTGTCGGCGAGCTGCTCGTGGTAGGCCCGGGAGATGTCGGCCAGCGACGCCGGCCCCACCGGGAGCTGGTCGGTGGCCACCCCGGCGACGATCCGGCCGCCGACCGTACGCGCCTCGGCGGCACTGCGGGCCACCAGTTCGCGTACGGCCGGGTAGTCCAGCCCCATGCCGCGCTGGGCGGTGTCCATCGCCTCGGCGACCCCCAGGCCGTAGGACCAGAGGTGGTGCCGGAAGGCCAGGGTGCGGTCCCAGTCCACGGCGGCCGGGACGCCCGGCACGTTCTCGGCGGTCGGGTCGGCCACCACGTGGGCGGCGGCGTACGCGATCCGGGAGGTGGCCGGGGCGGCGGGGTGCGGGAAGCCGGTGCCGCCGCGCAGCCGGTACCGGGTGCCGTCGGGGAGGCGGACCTCGGTGCTCATCGGTTCAGCTCCGGGATCTCGATGCGACGGCCCTCCCGGGCCGAGAGCAGGCCCAGCTCGGCGAGTTGGACGCCGCGGGCACCGGCGAGGAAGTCCCACCGGAAGGGCTCGTCGGCCACCACGTGCCGCAGGAACGACTCCCACTGGACCTTGAACCCGTTGTCGAACTCCTCGTTGTCGGGCACCTCGCTCCACTGCGCCCGGAAGTTCTCGGTGACCGGCAGGTCGGGGTTCCAGACCGGCTTCGGGGTGGCCGCGCGGTGCTGGATCCGGCAGTTGCGCAGCCCGGCGACGGCGCTGCCCTCCACGCCGTCGACCTGGAACTCCACGAGTTCGTCCCGGTTGACCCGGACGCACCAGGAGGAGTTGAGTTGGGCGACGACGCCCCCGGCGAGTTCGAAGGTGCCGTAGGCGGCGTCGTCGGCGGTGGCCGGGTAGGTGCGGCCGGACTCGTCGACCCGTTCGGGGATGTGCGTGGCGATGTGCGCGCTGACCGTCTTGACCGGGCCGAACAGCTCCTCGAGGACGTAGTGCCAGTGCGGGAACATGTCGACCACGATCCCGCCGCCGTCGGCGGACCGGTAGTTCCACGACGGACGCTGGGCGGGCTGCCAGTCGCCTTCGAAGACCCAGTAGCCGAACTCGCCGCGTACGGAGAGGATCCGGCCGAAGAACCCGCCGTCGATGAGCCGCTTGAGCTTGCGCAGCCCGGGCAGGAAGAGCTTGTCCTGGACGACGCCGGTGCGGACCTCGGCGGTAGCGGCGGCCCGGGCCAGCTCCAGGGCGGCCTCGGTCCCCTCGGCAAGGGGCTTCTCGGTGTAGACGTGCTTGCCGGCCTCGATGGCCTGCCGGATCGCCTTCTCCCGCTGCTGGGTGACCTGTGCGTCGAAGTAGATCTCCACGTCGTCGCGGGCCAGTGCGGCGCTGAGGTCGGTGGTCCACTCGGTCAGGCCGTGCCGCTCGGCGATCTCCCGGAGCTTGGCCTCGTTGCGGCCGACCAGGATCGGCTCGGGCCAGATCCGGGTGCCGTCGGGCAGGGGTACGCCGCCCTGTTCCCTGATGGCCAGCAGCGAACGGACCAGGTGTTGGCGGTAGCCCATCCGGCCGGTGACGCCGTTGACGATGATGCCGATCGGCCTTCGGGTCATGGTCTTCCCTTTCGTCTGACAGTCGAGGTCGGTGGCTGACCACCACCTCAGGTAAGCGCTTTCCTGGCGAGACTAGATGCCGCCCCGCCGCCCGGCAAGGGGCCACCCGGGCACCGGTGCGATCGCGGGGTGTGATCGGACGGACCGCTCTGCGGTAACCTGCTTCTCGGTCGCGGGCGGCGCGACCGGGATCAGGTTTCGGGGGTCACCATGGCCACGCTCGCCGACGTCGCCCGCCGCGCAGGGGTCTCCCCCGCCACCGCGTCGCGGGTCATCAACGGCAGCAGCAAACCGGTCGCCGAGGAGCTGCGCGAACGGGTCCTGCGCGCCGTCGCCGACCTGCGGTACGTGCCCAACGCCCACGCCCAGCTGCTGGCCCGGCCGCACCGCAGCGTCGTCGGGGTGATCGTCCACGACGTCTCCGACCCGTACTTCGCCGAGGTGACCCGGGGCCTGCAACGGGTCGCCACCGAACGCGGACGGCTGCTGATCATCTGCAACAGCTACCGGGACCCGGACCGGGAGTTGGAGTACGTCGAGCTCCTGCGCGCCCAGCAGGTCGCCGCGCTGATCCTGGCGGGCTCGGGCTACCACGACGACACCTTCACCGAACGGCTCAACGAGAAACTCGCGGCGTACGAGGCGACCGGTGGGCGGGTGGCGGTCGTCGGGCGACACGACCACGCCGGCGACGCGGTGATGCCGGCCAACGAGACCGGTGCCCGGCTGCTCGGCGAGGAGCTGGTCCGGTTGGGGCACCGCCGGGTCGGGGTGATCGCCGGTCCCCGGGTCCTGACCACCACCACCGACCGGCTGGGCGGGCTGCGTCGGGCACTGGCCGAGCACGGCTGCCCGTTGCACGACGACCGGATCCGCTACGAGGGGTTCGACCGCGACGGCGGGGCCCGGGCGGCCGAGCAGCTGCTCGACGCGGTACCGGACCTGACGGCCATCGTCGCGTTGAACGACTCGATGGCTGTCGGCGCGCTGTCGGTCCTGCGCCGGCGGGGGGTGGCAGTGCCCGAGCGGATCTCCCTGGCCGGCTTCGACGACATGCCGATCGCCGCCGACGTCACCCCGGCGCTGACCACCGTCCGGCTTCCCCTGGTCGACCTGGGTGCCCGGGCGATGACCCTGGCCCTCGGCCCGGCCTGCGACCAGCCCCGGGTGGAGGTCCTCCCGGCCACGCTGGTGCTCCGGGACAGCGTGGGCGTCGCCCCCTCGCCCTGATCCGACCCGGACCATCACCCGCCCCCGGTCTCAGTCCGGCGAGCCCGGGGCCCGCACTCCGAGGGCACCCGGCGGGTCGATCGCGGCCGGATCCAGCGCCGACCAGAGCGGATCGGCGAGGCCGACGAGTTCGGCGCACCGGTCCCACGGCGGCGGTGGCGCGGTGTCACCGGCCACCATCAGGGTCCGGGCGGCGCACAGGTGTCCCAGGCGCAACGCCGCCCGGGGCTCCAGGCCACGGAGCACCCCACCGAGGTAGCCGGCGGCGAAGGCGTCCCCGGCCCCGACCGGTTCCACGACCGGAACCCGCAGCGCCGGGACGAAGGTCGCCGCCCCGACGCGGGGCAGGGCGGTGGCCCCCACCGCAGCGTCCTTGACCACGACTGTCGTCGGGCCGGGCAGGAGGGCCCGGACCGCCTCGGCGTCGGTCACCCCCCACAGGGTCCGCGCCTCGTCGAGTCCGACCAGGACGACGTCGGCGGCGTCGGCGAGGCGGCGTAACACCTCGGCGGCCCGCCCGGCCGACCAGAGCCGGGGTCGGTGGTTGACGTCGAAGCTGACCGTCGCGCCGGACACCGGGCGGTCGTCGACGGCCCGCTCGACGAGGGAGAGGCAGCTCGACGAGAGCGCCGCGGTGATCCCGGACAGGTGCACCAGCCGGACCCCGGCCAGCCGGGGGTCGTCCAGCACCGCCGGGTCGAGCCGGGTGGCCGCCGAGCCGCGACGGTAGTAGTGGACCGCTGTCGCGTCGCGGCCGGGGTCCTTGGCGTACAGGCCGGTCGGGGCCGTCGGGTCGACGGTGACCAGGTCCACGTCGACCCCGGCGGCGGCGATCCGTCCGACGACCATCCGACCGAACGGGTCGTCGCCGACCCGGCTCAGCCACGCGGCGCGGTGCCCGAGCCGGGACAACCCCATCGCCACGTTGGACTCGGCGCCCCCGACGCCGAGCGACACCCGGTCGGCCGCGTCCAGGGGCCCCACCGGGTCGGGGGCGAGCACCACCATGGTCTCCCCGACGGTCACCACCTCGGGTCCGGCCCGCAGGGCCGGGTGACCGCCACCGGCCCCGGGTCCGCCGGTCACGGCGTCACCGAGGTCGGGACCCGCGGGCGGGGTGGCGGCAGGTGTCGGAGCGCCGGGCCGGGTGGCGGCAGGGTCGGGGGCACTGCTCACCGGTCCCGACCGGCAAGGGCCGCCGCCCGGTCCCTGTCGATCAGTCCGTCGACGACGGTGACCCGGTGTCGGCCGGTCCGGTGGGTCCCCGCCGGCACCGTCGCCGGGCTGTCGAAGGCGAAGGCCACGCAGACCCCCGGGTACATGGCGGTCCGGACGAACCACCTGTCGCCCTCCCCCAGTCCGGTGAAGACCAGTGTGTACGCACCACCACCCGGCCCGGTGCCGCCGAAGGCCAACCAGGGGGCGTCGCTGCCGTTGACGGTCTCCTCCCCCTCGGCGTCGGCGGTGAAGGTCACCGCGTCCCCGGTCGGAGCGGCGCGCCAGAAGAACCCGCCGTACCCGGCCCCGCCGGGGCGACCGTTCGTCGCCGGGCTGCCCAGGTGCACGTCCCGGTCGGCCGGGGCGGTGAGGGTGTAGTCGAGGTCCAGCCGCCACGCCGCCGGGTCGCCGTCGACCCGCGTCGCGGCGAGCCGACGTTCCTCGGTCAGCAGCACCCCGCCGCCCCTGTCACACCACCGGAGTCGGTGTGCCAGCCGGTCGGGGGTCCGGTCGATCCAGTCGGTATGGACGATCCGGCCGTGGTCGTCGCGCCAGGTGTAGCCGGTGTCCCGGACGTAGGTCCGCCCGCCCCAGAGGTTGGTCCCGTCGACGTCCTGCACGGCCAGGGAGGCGCCGAGGTGCCAGACGTGGTCGGCGGGGAGCACGTCGGTGACCGGGGTACCGGCGAGGGTCCGGACCGGATGCAGGTACGGCCGGGGGCCGTGCCTGACGTCCAGGTCCGGGTCGAGGACGTACGTGGCCACCGGCACGTCGTCGACTGTCAGACGGGGGTCCTCGGTCACGTGGTCTCCTTCCGTCCCGCCGTCCGGCGGGCCACCGCGTGCAGGGCGGCGATCGCGTATCCGGCCAGCAGGACGGCAGCCACCGGGTGGATCATCAGGGTCAGCAGGCCGGTGAGGAGGACGACCCCGGCCAGCGCCGCCCAGGTGCCGGGCCGGGCCAGGCAGGTCCGGGCGGCGCTGCGGGCGGCCGAGCGCCACCCGACCCCCCCGCTGCGGCCCACCTCGACCACGACGAGTGCGGCGTGACCGGCCAGGGCCAACGTCGCGGCGACGGTGACCAGCAGGGCGGGGATCCCGCCGGGGACCCGGCCGGCCGCCAGGGCCAGCAGGTCGGCGACGAGGATCCCGACGACCAGGAGGGTGAGCGCGGTGACCGCCGTCCCGGGCAGCACCGCCCGACCGAAGCGGCCGAGGGTGCGCCGCGCCGACGGCCAGCTGCCGGTCTCGGCCCAGTCGTGGACGGCGGCGCTGGCCGTGCCGACAGCCGCCCCGGCGGTGAACACCGGCACCGAGGCCAGCACCACCGTGGCCCCGACCAGTGCCAGGTCGGTGGCGTCCCGCAGGACGTCCCGCCAGTCACGGGCCGCCACCACCGGTTCGGTGTCCAGGCCGTCGACCCGGGTCACTGTCGCGCCCACCCCGGTCACCCCTTGAGCCCGCTGGTGTTGATGCCCTCGACGAGCAGCCGTTGGAAGGCCAGGAAGAACAGGAAGACGGGCAGCAGCGACAGCACCGACATGGCGAACATCGGTCCGACGGCGCTGGCGCTGGTGGAGTCGATGAACAGGGTCAACGCCACCGGCACCGTGTAGTCCTGCAACTCGGAGAGGAACACCAGCTGACGGAAGAAGTCGTTCCAGGTCCAGATGAACGAGAAGATCGCGGTGGTGACCAACGCCGGACGGCTCAGCGGCAGGATGACGTGCCGGAAGATGCCGAACGCGGTGGCCCCGTCGATCTTGGCGGCCTCGTCGAGTTCACGCGGTATGCCCCGCATGAACTGCACCATCAGGAAGATGAAGAACGCCTCGGTGGCCAGGAACTGCGGGATCAGCAGCGGCAGGTACGGCCAGTCCCCACCGACCAGACCCAGGCTCCGGAACAGGATGTACTGCGGGATGATCAGCACGTGTCCCGGCAGCAGCAGGGTGCCGATCATCAGGGTGAACCACATCCCGCGCAGCCGGAACCTCAGCCGGGCGAAGGCGTACGCGGCCAGCAGGCAGGAGACCGCGTTGCCGACGACTGTCAGCAGGCTGACCATCGCGCTGTTGAGGAAGAACCGGCCGAAGCTGAAGTCGAAGTTCGTCCACCCGCTGGTGTAGTTGCCGGGGGTGAAGACCTCCGGCACCAGGCCGATGTTGTTGACGATCTCCGCCTGCGACTTGAAGGAGGTGCCGACCATCCAGATCAGGGGGTACAGCACCACCCCGACGATGCCGACGAGGATGGCCAGGCGCAGGAACTGTCGGCCGTTGCCCGGCCGGCGCCGCGTACTGCGGGCCGCCGTGGGGGTTGTCGCCACCATCACCGCTCCCCGTCCGAATAGTGCACCCAGAACCGTCCGGTGCTGAAGAAGATCGCCGTGATCAGCGCGATCGCGAGCAGGAAGACCCAGGCCATCGCCGAGGCGTAGCCCATCTCCAGGTCGGTGAAGCCGGAGATGTAGAGATTCAGGGTGTACATCAGGGTGGAGTCGACCGGGCCGCCGGTGCCGTTGCTGAGGACGAAGGCGGCGGTGAAGCCCTGGAAACCGTTGATCGTCTCCAGCACCAGGTTGAAGAAGATCACCGGGGAGAGCATCGGCAGGGTGACGTGCCAGAACTGGCTGATCTTGCTGGCCCCGTCGACCGAGGCGGCCTCGTACAGCTCGACGGGGACCTGCTTCAGCCCGGCCAGGAAGATGACCATGGGGGCACCGAACTGCCAGATGGCCAGGACCATCAGGGTCTCCAGCGCCCAGTCCGGGTCGTTGACCCAGGGCTTGCCCTCGATGCCGAACAGGGCGAGGAAGGAGTTGAAGGCCCCGTCCCGGTTGAACATGTTGACCCAGACGATGGCCAACGCCACGCTGCCACCGAGCAGCGAGGGCAGGTAGAACAGGCTGCGGAACAGCCCCACCCCGCGCCAGGCCCGGTTGAGCAGCAGCGCCACGCCGAGGGCTGCAGCCAGCTTCAGCGGTACGGCGATCAGCGCGAACTTCAGCGTCACCTGCACCGCGTGCCAGTACGCCGGATCGCTGGTGAACATCCGCTCGTAGTTGGCCAGCCCCACCCACTCGACCTCGGACAGGGGGGTCAGGATGTCGTAGTTGGTGAAGCTGAGGTACAGCGACAGCAGCATGGGGATCGCCGTGACGGCCATCAGGCCGAGCAGCCAGGGCGACAGGAAAACGTATCCGGCCAGACCTTCGCCGTGCCGGTTCCGTCCGGCCCCGCGCGCAGCGGGGGGCCGGACGGAACCGTCGCCACGTCGGGTCGGACCGGGCGCCGTGGTCAGGGCCACGAGCCGGCTCCTCTCCGAACTCAGGTCAGGCGATCGCGGACTTGCAGGCGGTGACGAACTGCTCGGCCGCCTGGGCCGGGGTGAGTCGGCCGTACTGGGCCTCCTCGGCGGCCTTGATCAGTTCGGCGCGTACCTTGCTGTGGCCCTTGATCGGCACCTGCGGGGAGGCGCCGAAGGTCTCGGCGAGCTTGGTCTCCACCTCGATGGACTGCTTCATCGCCGGGTCGTCGATCTCCGCGCTGACCGCCTGACGAAGGTCCAGGTTGGACGGCAGGCCCCGGTCGGTGCCCAGGAGCTTGACCGCCTCCGGGTCGTTGACCAGGAAGTTCAGCACGTCCACAGCCGCGTCCTTGTGCTTGCTGCCCCGGAAGACCGACCAGTACATCGAGGCCCGGGCCCACTGCGCGCTCGGGTCACCGGGGTAGGCGACCACCCCGAGCTCGTCGTTGGTGTTCTTCTTCAGCTCCGGCATCTGGTTGACCCAGACCCAGGAGGTGCCGGCCTTGCCGGTGACCACGAGCTGCTTGGTGATGTCGGTGGCGTTGCCCTCGTGGATCACGTCGGCGGTCGGGGTGGCCCCACGGTCCCGGGCGCCCTTCCACAGCTCGAACCACTTGGTGACGTCCTCGGCGGTGAAGCCGAGGTCGTTGCCGGAGTACAGGTCCTTGCCCTGCTGACGCAGCCACACCCAGAACGCCTTGTAGTCGGCGCTGGGGTCCATGGTGCCGGGGACCTTGGTCTTCTTGCTGACCTGCTCGGCCCAGGCGACGTGCTCCTCCCAGCTCTGCCCGGTGGTCGGCTCGGGCAGACCGTTCTCGGTCAGCAGGGTCTTGTTGTAGACCAGCCCCTGGGTGTTCTCCCCGGCCGCGAGACCGGCGAGCTTGCCGTCGACGACGCCGTACTGCCAGAGGCTCTCCGGGAACTTGGAGACGTCGAGCTTGCCGCCGTCCTTGTACTCGTTGAGGTCGAGGGTGGTGTTGCGGGAGGCGTACTCGGCGAGGAAGTTGTCGTCGATCTGGAAGATGTCCGGCGGGTTGCCCCCGGCGGTCAGGGTGGCCAGCTTGTCGAAGTAGCCCTGGTTGGCCTGCCAGGTCGTCTTGAAGGTGACGTCCGGGTTCTTCGCGGTGTAGAGCTTCAGGGCCTCCTGGGTGAGCTGGTTACGGGCGTCGCCACCCCACCAGAAGATGGAGAGTTCGACCTTGCCGTCGGAGCCGGCCTCGTCGTCGCTGCCGCAGGCGACCGCACCGCCGAGCAGCAGCGGCACGGCCACCGCGGCGGCGACGAAGCGGCGCAGGAGTCGACGTCGGGGAAGGGGGGTACGGTGTGCCTGCTCGGCGGAGACACCGGAGGTGGGGGACGTTGCGGGGTGCATGAGCGCTCACTCCTTGGCTGAGGAGGCGACTACCTCACCGGGGGTCGCGGCCGGGCAGCCCGGGTCCGCAGGGCCATGCGGGCCCGGGCCGTCGGTCGCGGCACCGGATCGGGGGCGGCCGGACCGCAGTGCCGGCCCGGTCGAGTCGCGGATGACCAATTCGGTCTGGAGCATTAACTGGGCGGTGGTACGTCGGTCGCCGGTTGCCGTACTCCGTCCGTTGCCCCGTCTCGGGGCCTCGGGGTCCTGTTGCAGCAACATGTCGACGGCCGACCGGCCGGCGGCTCCCGTCGGGGTGGCCACCGTCGTCAACTTGGGCCGGGTGAGCCGGCTGAGGGCGATGTCGTCGATGCCGACGACGCTGACGTCCTGCGGGACCCGGACCCCGAGGGCGTCGAGCCCCTCGATGAGCCCGATCGCCATCAGGTCGTTGTAGGCGAGCACGGCGGTGACGCCGGTGCGGTGGACGTTCTCGGCCTGGGCGCCGCCACCGGCGACGGTGGGCGGGTTGGGGCCGAGCAGGGTCAGTTCCGCGCCGCCGGAGCGGGCCGCCGCCCCGGCGGTACGGCGGATCTCCCGGTTGGTCCAGGACCCCCGGGGCCCGCCGAGCAGGCCGATCCGCCGGTGACCGAGGCCGACCAGGTGCTCCACTGCCGACCGGGCACCCTGCCCCACATCCATCATCACGCAGGGCAGGCCGGCGACCTGGCGGTTTATCACCACCAGGGGCACCTCTCGGCTGAGTTGCTCGATGAGGCTGTTGCTCATCCGGGGGCTGCACAGCAGCACGCCGTCGACCTGCTTGGCCAGGGCGTGGACCAACTCCTCCTCGGCCGACGGGTCCTCGTTGGTGTCGGCGACGAAGACGTGGTAGTCACGGCTTCGCGCCTGACTCTCGGCCGCCTTGATCAAGGGTGGGAAGAAGGGGTTGGCGATGTCGGCGATGATCAGCCCGATGTTGTGGGTCCGCCCGGTGATCAGGGCGCGGGCCGCTCGGTTGGGTCGGTATCCCAGGTCCTCCGCGCAGGCCAGCACCCGGACCCTGGTCTCCGGGTTGACCAGGTGCGGTGCGGAGAAGGTCCGGGACACAGTGGAGATGTGGACACCGGAGGCGCGTGCGACGTCGCGGATGGTGACTGGCACGACGACTCCTTCCGTCCGGTGTGGTTGCGGTCACTCAAGTGCCGCCAATTAATGCAAACGGTTGCTCCAGTGTCAACGGTGGATGGTTACAGATAGGTTTCGGTGACGCTCCCACCATGACCACTTAAGCCACTAAAAGCGGGCAAAGGTTGCAGGATTCGGCAACATCGTTGACTCCAACCAATCGAACATGGTTACTTCACTGCAAACCTTTGCAAGACCACTGGGAGGCCGTCGGGATGTCAACGATCAACCAGGGGCGGGCGCGGTACGCGGTGATCGGCACCGGTGCCCGCGCCGAGATGTTCGTCCGAGCCCTGGTCGGCACGCACGCCGCCACCACGGAGCTGGTCGCGTTCGCCGACGTCAACCAGGCGAGGATGGACGCGCACAACCGGTGGCTCGGCGAGCTGGGCCATCCGGCCGTGCCCACGTACCCCGCCGCCGACTTCGCCGCCATGCTGCAGCGGGAACGGGTCGACGTGGTGCTGGTGACCACCACCGACGTCACCCACGACGAGTACATCACCGCCGCCCTGCACGCCGGGTGCGACGTGGTCACCGAGAAGCCGATGACCGTCGACGCCCCCCGCTGCCAGCGGATCCTGGACGCGGTCGCGGAGACCGGCCGGAAGGTGTCGGTGGCCTTCAACTACCGGTACAACCCTTTGCACGAGCAGGTCCGCCGGCTGATCGCCGACGGCGCGGTCGGCGAGGTCGGCTCGGTGCACTTCGAGTGGCTGCTCGACATCCGACACGGCGCTGACTACTTCCGGCGCTGGCACCGGGAGAAGGCCAACTCCGGCGGGCTGATGGTCCACAAGGCCAGCCACCACTTCGACCTGGTCAACTGGTGGCTGGCAGCCACCCCGGTCCAGGTGTACGCGTCGGGCCGGCTGTTCTTCTACGGCGACCACGGTCGACGCCACGGCTACGCCCGCGACTACGAGCGGGTCCACGGCTCCCCCGCCGCCACCGACGACCCGTTCGCCCTGCGGATGACCGACCACCCCCGGCTGCGCGAGCTCTACCTCGACGCCGAGGGCGAGGACGGCTACCACCGCGACCGCAACGTCTTCGCCCCCGGGGTGACCATCGAGGACGACATGGCGGTGCTGGCCACGTACTCCACCGGCGCCACCATGACCTACCACCTGACCGCGTACGCCCCCTGGGAGGGCTACCGGGTCATGGTCAACGGCAGCCGGGGCCGACTGGAGCTGGAGGTGGTGGAGAGCGAGTTCGTCAGCCCCGCCGCCGCCGGGGCGCTCAAGGGCGCCGCCCTGCACGGCAACGAGGCCGCCGCCGAGGGCGGGTCGGCGTCGTTGACCCTGCGCCCGTACTGGGAACCACCTCGGTCGATCGAGGTCGCCGGCTACACCCGGGAGGGACACGGCGGTGCCGACGCCCGGATGACGGCGGTGCTCTTCGGTGGGGAGACCGACCCGCTGGGCCGGGCCGCCACCGCCCGCGACGGCGCCCTCGCCCTGCTCACCGGCCTGGCCGCCAACCGGTCCTTCGAGACCGGTCAGGCCGTCCGGGTCGCCGACCTGCTCACCCTCCACTGATTGACGTCAAGGAGCCTCACCCGTGCCCGACCCCCGATCAGATCTGCTGCTCCCCGCCGACCCCGGCCTCCGTACGCTGGCCCGGCGGCTGCACGCGCTCGCGGCCGAGCAGCCGATCATCTCCCCGCACGGCCACGTCGACCCGGCCCTGCTGGCCGAGGACCAGCCGTTCCCGGACCCGGCTCAGCTGCTCATCGTCCCCGACCACTACCTCACCCGGATGCTGCTCAGCCAGGGCGTGCCCCCGTCGCGCCTCGGCGTGCCGACCGTGGACGGCAGCCCGGTGGAGACCGACGGCCGGACGATCTGGCGACTCTTCGCCCAGCACTGGCACCTGTTCCGGGGCACCCCCTCCCGGCTGTGGCTGGAGCAGACCTTCCGGGACGTCTTCGGGGTGCACACCCCGCTCTCCCCGGCCACCGCCGACGAGGTGTACGACGCCCTCGCCGCCCGCCTGGGTGAGCCGGAGTTCCGCCCCCGGGCGCTGTTCGAGCGCTTCGGCATCGAGGTGCTGGCCACCACCGAGTCGCCCCTCGACGACCTGGGCCGGCACGCCAAGCTCGCCGCCGACGGCTGGGGCGGGCCGGGCGGACGGGTGATCACCACCTTCCGGCCGGACAACGTGGTCGACATGGAGTTCGACGGGTGGGCTGCCAACGTGGACCGGCTCGCCGAGGTCTCCGGCGAGGACACCGGCACGTACCAGGGGTACCTGCTGGCGCTGCGCCGACGCCGGGAGGCGTTCGTGGCCGCCGGGGCCACCTCCTCCGACCACGGCCACCCGACCGCCCGTACGCTGGCCCTGAGCGAGGCCGAGGCGACGCAGCTGTACGACAGGGGTCGCCGGGGCGAGGCCGACGCCGCCGACGCCGAGGCGTTCCGGGCGCACATGCTCGTGGAGTTCGCCCGGATGTCGCTCGACGACGGGCTGGTGATGCAGCTGCACCCCGGTTCGGTCCGTAACCACAACCGTTGGCTGTACGCCCGCCACGGCCGGGACGTCGGCGGGGACATCCCGCAGGCCACCGAGTACCTGCACGCGCTCACCCCGCTGCTGGACGCCCACGGCAACGACCCCCGGCTCCGGGTGGTGGTCTACACCCTCGACGAGTACACCTTCACCCGGGAACTCGCTCCCCTGGCCGGCGGGTACGCCGCGCTCTACCTCGGCGCGCCCTGGTGGTTCCTGGACTCCCCGGAGGTGCTGCGCCGGTTCCGGGAGTCGGTCACCGAGACCGCCGGGTTCTACAACACCGCCGGGTTCGTCGACGACACCCGCGCGTTCTGCTCCATCCCGGTCCGCCACGACGTGGCCCGCCGCGTCGACGCGGGGTTCCTCGCCCGGCTCGTCGCCGAGCACCGTCTCGGCGAGGACGAGGCGGCCGAGACCATCGTCGACCTGGCGTACCGGCTGCCCCGGAAGGTCTTCAAGATCGGAGAGTCCCCCCTGTGACCGTCACCATCACCTCCGTCGACGTCCACGACGTCCGGTTCCCCACCGCGGCGGCCGGCGACGGCTCCGACGCCATCAACAAGGGCGACTACTCGGCGACCTACGTGGAGCTGACCACCGACGCCGGGCCGACCGGGGCCGGATTCACCTTCACCAACGGCCGGGGCAACGAGATCACCTGCGCCGCCGTCGAGGCGCTGGCCCACCATGTCCGGGGCCGCACCGTCGAGGAGATCGCCGCCGAGCCGGTGGCGTTCTGGCGGTCGCTCAGCGCGGACGTGCAGCTGCGCTGGCTGGGCCCGGAGAAGGGGGTCATCCACATGGCCACCGGGGCGATCGTCAACGCCGTGTGGGACCTGCGGGCCAAGTTGGCCGACAAGCCGATGTGGCGGTTCCTCGCCGAGGCCCCCACCCAGGAGCTGGTCGCCAGCATCGACTTCCACCACATCACCGACGCCCTCACCCCCGACGAGGCCGCCGCGATCCTGGACAAGGGCCGTGACGGGCTGGCCGACCGGCTGGCCCTGCTGGAACGCGACGGGTTCCCGTCGTACACCACCTCGGTGGGGTGGCTCGGCTACCCCGACGACAAGGTCCGGGCGTTGACCCGCGAGGCGTACGCCCAGGGGTGGCGGGCGATGAAGATGAAGGTCGGCGGCCCGCTCGACGACGACGTACGCCGGGCCCGGATCATCCGGGACGAGATCGGCCCGGACGCTCTGCTGATGATGGACGCCAACCAGGTGTGGGACGTCGACGAGGCGATCTCGAACATGGCGGCCCTGGCCGAGGCGGACCCGTACTGGATCGAGGAGCCGACGCACGCCGACGACATCCTCGGGCACGCCCGCATCGCCCGCGCGGTCACCGAGCTGACCGGGGGACGGTGCCGGGTGGCCACCGGTGAGGTGGCGGCCAACCGGGTCATCTTCAAGCAGCTGCTCCAGGCCGAGGCGATCGGGGTGATGCAGATCGACGCCTGCCGGGTCGGCGGGGTCAACGAGGTGCTGTCGGAGATCGTGATGGCGGCCAAGTTCGGGGTGCCGATCTGCCCGCACTCCGGCGGCGTCGGGCTCTGCGAGTACGTCCAGCACCTGGCGATCTTCGACTACCTGCGGGTGGGCACCAGCCTGGACGGCCGGATGGTCGAGTACGTCGACCACCTCCACGAGCACTTCGTCGACCCGGTCCGGACCCGGGGCGGGCGGTACCTGGTCCCCACCCGACCCGGTTACAGCACCACGATGAAGCCGGAGTCGATCGCGCAGTACCGGTTCCCGGACGGCCCGGTATGGCGGTGAACGTCGGAGTGTCCCGTCTCGGCCTGGACACGCTGCACCGGGTGCCGGAGGAGAGCCGACCGCTGGTCCGTCCGGGCTCCGTCGGGGTCGGCATCGTCCACCTCGGGCTCGGCGCGTTCCACCGGGCCCACCAGGCGGTCTACACCGAGGAGGCGATCGGGGTCGCCGGTGGGGACTGGGGCATCGTCGGGGTCGCCCCGCGCAGCCGCAGCGTCATCGACCCCCTCGCCGAGCAGGACTGCCTGTTCAGTGTGACCACCCTCTCCGGGGAGGGCAGCACCACCCGGGTGGTCGGGGCGCTGGCCGGGGTACGGCACGCCGCCGGTGACCCGCAGGCGGTGGTGGACCTGCTCGCCGACCCGGCCGTACGGGTGGTCACCCTGACCGTGACCGAGAAGGCGTACCAACTCGACCCGGTGACCGGGAGGCTGCGGGCCGACCCGGAGGTCGCCGCCGACCTGTCCACCGACCGGCCACCCCGGACCGTCCCGGGGCTGCTCCTGCGCGGGCTGGCCGCCCGGGCGAAGGCCGACGCCGGTCCGGTGGCACTGGTCAGCTGCGACAACCTGCCGGCCAACGGGGCCCGGTTGCGGGGCCTCGTGGAGCAGGCGCTGCGGCAGGCCCGGATGCCCGACGACGTCCTGGACTGGGTGTCGACGGGTGTCACCTTCCCCGGCACGATGGTCGACCGGATCGTGCCGGCGAGCACCCCGGAGACCCTGGCCACCGCGCAGCGGACCCTCGGGGTCGGGGACCTGGCGGCGGTCTGCGCCGAGCCGTACCGCCAGTGGGTGGTCGAGGACGACTTCCCCGGCGGAAGACCGGCCTGGGAGCGGGCCGGGGCGGTGCTCACCACCGACGCCGGGGCGTGGGAACGGTTGAAGCTGCGGTCCCTCAACGGGGTGCACTCGGCCATCGCCTACCTCGGTGCGCTGGCCGGGTACGCCACCATCGCCGACGCGCTGGCGATGCCGCACCTGACGACGGTGCTGCGGCGGCTGGTCGCCGAGGAGATCGCGGTCAGCTTCACCCCGCCGGACGGGGTCTCGGTCGCCGGGTACGGCGACGAGGTGCTCTCCCGGTTCGCCAACCCGGCGATCCGGCACCGGACGCTCCAGGTCGCCATGGACGGCTCGCAGAAGCTGCCGCAGCGGATCCTGCACACGGTGGTGGACCTGCGGGCCGCAGGCCGGTCGGCGCGGTTGACGGCGCTGGTCGTGGCGGCCTGGCTGCGGTTCGCCGCCGGTCAGGCCGACGACGGTACGGCCCTGCCGCTGGACGACCCGCTCGCCGACCGGATCCGGGCCGCCCTGGGCGGGGCCGGCACGCCTGCGGCCACCGTGGACGCGGTGTTCGCCCTCGACGAGGTCTTCCCGGCCGAGGTGGCCGCCGACGACGAGTTCCGGGCCGACGTCACCGACTGGCTGACCGCCCTGGGCCGGCACGGCGTCGCCGCGACAGTGGCGGGTACGACGTGACGGTCCGGGTGGCGTTGGTCGGGGCGAACGGGCACGGCCGGTGGCACCGGCGGGTCGTGGCCGGGTTGCAGGCCGAGGGCCGGGTCCGGTTGGTGGGCCTGGTGGACCTGCACCCGATCGAGGACGAGCCGGACGCCGCGGTGCCCGACGACGCCCTGACCACCACCGACCACCGGGAGATGCTGGACCGGGTGCGCCCGGACGTGGTGGTGGTCTGCACCCCGCCGCACACCCATCTGCCGATCGCCCTGGACGTGCTGGCCACCGGCGCCGACCTGCTGTTGGAGAAGCCCCCGGTGCTCTCGCTGGCCGAGCACCGGGTGCTGGCCGAGGCGGTCCGGCGGTCCGGCCGGGCCTGCCAGGTGGGGTTCCAGGCGCTGGGGTCGGCCGCCCTGGCCGAGCTGACCGAGGCGGTGGCCGGTGGCCGGGTGGGTACCGTCACCGGCGTCGCCACGGTGGCCTGCTGGCAGCGTTCCGACGGCTACTACGCCCGGGCCCCGTGGGCCGGGCGGCGCACCCTGGACGGGCGACCGGTGCTCGACGGCGCCCTGGCCAATCCTCTCGCCCACGCGGTGATGCAGTGCCTGGCGGTGGCCGAGGCGGTCACCGGGAGCCCGGTCGTCCCGGCCCGGATCGAGGTGGAGCGTTACCGGGTCCGCCCGATCGAGGTGGACGACACCGCCACCCTCCGGGTGGTGCCGACCGTCGGTCCGCCGATCGTGGCGGCGGTGACGTTGGCCGGGGAGGACCTCGTCCGGGGCGAGGTGATCGTCACCGGGACCGCCGGGCGGGCGGTCCTGGAGTACCCGACCGACCAGTTGCTGCTGCCCGGCGACCCGGCCCCGCGCACCGTGCCGGGTCGGCGGGGACTGCTGGAGAACCTGCTCGACCACCGCGCCGACCCCCGGGTCCCGCTGATCGCCCCGCTGGCGCGGACCGCCCCGTTCACCACGGTGCTGGAGGTGGTCACCGCCGCCCCGGAGCCGACCCTCGTCGACGGGGGACGGCTGGTCGTCACCGGGGTCGACGCCGAACGGGTGGTGACCATCCGGGGGGTCAACGCGGTGTTGCGGGCGGCGGCCGAGGGCGGGCGGCTGTTGTCGGAGCTGTCGGTGCCGTGGGCGGGCACCCCGCACGTGGTGCGCCTGGACCAGGGAGAGGAGGAGCACCCGCCCGGTTGATCCCCGACCACCACCCCTCGTCCGTCTCGGCTCGGAGAGTGCCCATGCGTCGAACCATCACCAGCGCGGCAGTGGCCGCCGTCCTTCTCCTGTCCGTTTCCGCACCGGCTGCGGCCGCCCGACCGCAGGCCGCCGACGGCACCCCGGACGCGGCCACCGCCGCCCTGCGGGCCACCGCCCCGGCAGAACGGGGTCTGCCCCTCGCCGCCCGGCTCGTCGGCCGTCAGGCCCTCGCCGCCACCGACGGCTGGGCAGCCGCCGGACCGGGCACCACCGGCGGTTCGACCGCCGCATCCGATCAGGTGCACGTGGTCCGTAGCCGGGCCGACCTCGTCGCCGCCCTGGGGGGTGACAACGCCACCAACCGCACCAACGACACCCCGAAGCTGATCTACGTCGACGGGGTTGTCGACGGATTCGAGGGCCCCGACGGGACGCTGCTCGACTGCGCCGACCTGGCCGACCCGGGGTACACCCTCGCCGGGTACCTGGCCGCGTACGATCCGGCGGTGTGGGGGCGGGTGGCACCCAGCGGCCCCCTGGAGGCGGCCCGGGTCCGATCGGTGACCAACCAGACGAGGCACACCCAGATCAACGTCGGCCCGAACACCACCATCGTCGGCCTGCGGGGGGCGACCCTCACCGGGCTCACCCTGATGATCGACTCGGCTGACAACGTCATCGTCCGCAACGTCACCTTCGACGACGCCCGGGACTGCTTCCCCGCCTGGTCCCCGAACGACGGCGAGGCCGGCAACTGGAACTCCCAGTACGACCAGGTCTCGGTGCGCCGTAGCGAGAACGTGTGGATCGACCGGAACACCTTCACCGACGGCGACAACCCCGACAGCGGTCAGCCGATCCACTTCGGACGGCCGTATCAGGTGCACGACGGGTCGCTCGACATCACCCACACCGCCAGCCTGGTGACCGCCTCGTACAACCGGTTCGTCGGTCGGGACAAGGTCATGCTGATCGGCTCGTCGAACACTGTCGGCCCGGACGTCGGCCGGTTGAACGTGACGTTGCACCACAACGTCTTCGACGGGGTGTTCCAGCGGCTGCCCCGGGTCCGGTTCGGACAGGTCGACCTCTACAACAACCACTACCGGCTCTCCGGTGACGGTTTCGAGTACGCGATCGGCGTCGGCGTGCAGTCGGCGGTGTACGCGCAGGACAACTACTTCGTCCTCGGCGCCGGGATCACCGCCGCCGACCTGCTCTACGACTGGGGCGGTACCGCCGTCACCACCCGGGGCAACTGGGTCCGGGAGAGCGGCTCCCTGCCCCGGCCGGTGGACCTGGTGGGGGCGTACAACGATCGCAACGACCCGGACCTGAACCCGGACGCCGGGTGGACTCCGACGCTGCGCGCCGGGCCGGTCCTGCCCGCCCCGCTGGTGGCGTTGACCGTTCCGGCGCTGGCCGGGGCGGACAGGCTGCCGTTCTGAACCACCGACCACGCCTACGACGCGTCGTCGCCGTGACGGTGGGGGTGCGTGGCGCACCGGGGGCCGGGCGACGCGCCGGGACACCCGGGACGGTGCGTTCCCGGGTGGGGCGGTACGTCGCGGCGCCGGTCGCCACCGCACCGATGCGGGACGGTGCGGTCCCGCCGTCGGTGCGTGGGTCAGTCCGCGCGGGCGGCGGCCAGGCAGGTCAACGCCTGGTGCCGCTCGTCGAAGGTGAGGAAGACACCGGCCAGCCGCATGGTGTGCAGCACCGTCAGCACGAAACGCGACGGGGCGACCAGGCAGAGCGTGAGGCCGTGCTGGCGGGCGTCGTTGTGCGCCCGGACCAGGATGCCGAGCCCGGTGGAGTCGATCAGCTCGACGTGGGACAGGTCGAGGACGATCGGCGCGCCGATCGTGACCGCCTCGGCCAGCGCCCGACGCAGCGGCTCGGCCACCGCCAGGTCGATGTCGCCGCTGGGGCGGACCATCACCGCGTCGGGCAGCCGGTCGATCGTCACGTGCCAGGCGTCCCGGGCGGTGGTGCCGGGCTCGGGCGGCGCGAGACCGGAGGGTACGTCGAGCGGCCCGGTGGGGCAGCGCGGGCACCGGTGCGGCCCGATGGCGAACGCCGAGCCGCTCCACGCGTGCTCGGCGATCACCGGCCAGACCAGGTCGGGCTCCCGCAGTTGACTGGTGAACTCGGTCCGGGTGTCACCGCAGCCGTCACAGATGAGCTGCACGGTGCCCGGCCGCAGGCCGGGGACGACGGTCATCTGGCACCTCCCGTGATGCCTGGCGTCCACCGGCAGGGGTGGACTGTCGATGCCGGGCGGGAGCGGTCCGCGTCGGTACCGCCCCCGACGAACACGTGTCGCGCAGCACCGTCGGTCGACGTCAACCGTGGCGCTCCGCGGGGGAACCCGCCGCCCCGGGGTCCGCGACCGCGCGCGTCCCGGCCCTCGGTGGGGCCGCGACGACGTGCAGGACCTGGTCCACCCGGGCGACGTGGAACAGTCGGCGCAGCCGTGGGGACGGGCCACGCAGGATCAGCCGACCGCTGAGCGACCACATCCGCCGGTGCGCGTCGAGGAGCAGGGAGATCCCGGCCGCGTCGACGTGGGCACAGTCGGTCAGGTCGATGACCAGTCGGGCCGGTCGGAGGGCGAGCACCCGGTCGAGCACGGCGCCGAGTTCGTCGACCGTGACCCGGTCCAGTGGCTCGGTGAGCGCCACCTCCACCAACTCGGTCGCGGGAGGCTGGGCCGGACGGAGGGCGCTGGTCTCCACCCTGCCGTTCATCGCCACCTCCCACGTTGGACTCCCTCGTCGGCTGCGCCGAGCTTGCGGCAGGCATGTGGCAACGGTCACGCGACAATGTGACGGTTCCATGACAACCACCCCATTCGTACGGTACGGGGGTGGATTTGGCCTGGCCATCGGCAACTTGGATGATGGCCTGCATGACCGGAGTGCTGGTGATCGAGGACGATGACCGGATCCGCCTGTCGTTGGTCCTCGCCCTGGAGGACGAGGGGTACGAGGCACGGGGGGTCGCCACCGCCGAGGAGGGGCTCGTGGAACAGCGCAGCCGCCCGGCGGACACCGTGCTCGTCGACCTGATGCTGCCCGGTGTGGACGGGTTCGAGTGCATCCGGCAGCTGCGCCGACACGACGGGGTGCCGATCGTCGTGGTCAGCGCCCGTGACGACACCCACGACATCGTCGCCGCGTTGGAGGCCGGAGCCGACGACTACCTGGTCAAACCGGTGGCGATCAAGGAGCTGTCGGCAAGGCTGCGGGCGCTGCGCCGCCGGGGCCGGACCCTCGACCCGGAGGTCACCATGACCACCCTGGTCTTCGGCGCGTTGGAGATCGTCCCCGACGGTGGGGAGGTACGGCTGCACGGGGAGCCGGTGGCCCTGACCCGTACCGAGTTCCGGCTGCTCTGCGAACTGGCCCAGCATCCGGGGCGGATCCTGTCCCGCCAGCAGCTGCTGCAACGGGTCTGGGACCACACCGTCGGCGACGAGCGGCTGGTCGACGTCCACGTGGGGCGGCTGCGGCAGAAGATCGAGCACGACACGGCCCGACCCCGGTACCTGCTGACCGTCCGGGGTCTCGGCTACAAGTTGCAGCGATGAGCCGGGGCGCCGTGGTCCGTCGGGCGGCGATGCGCCGGGCCGGACTGCGTACCCGGGTGACCGCCGGTTTCACCGCCGGGGCGCTGGCCTTGTCGACGGCGATCGCGCTGGTCAGCTACCAGGTGACCCGGAGTTCGCTGCTGGCCGAGCGGGAGCGGACGGCGGTGCGGGCGGCGTACCTGGACGCGACGATGGTCCAGGCGGGTCTCGCGGCCGACCGGCCGGACATCCTGGAGATCCTCCGGTCCCTGGACACCGGGGGGAACCGGCGGGCGATGCTGCACCTCGACGGCGAGTGGTACGCCCGCAACCTGGACGCCGGGATCACCGACTCGATCCCGGGGGCGTTGCAGGAACTCGCCCAGTCCGGTCAACCGGTGGTGCAGCGGGTCCGGGCCGGTGGGCAGCCGGCTCTGGTCGTCGGGGTCCCCCTCGCCCCCGGCACCACCTTCTACGAGGTGGACTCCCTCGTCGAGTTGCAGAACACGCTGCGGGTGTTGGCGATCGTGCTGACCCTGGTGGCGCTGAGCACCGCCGTCGCCGCCGCCTCGCTGGGTCGGCACGCCACCGGGTACGTGCTGCGACCACTGCGGCGCGTCACCGACGCCGCCCAGGAGATCACCGACGGTAACCTGACGGCTCGGCTCGACCCGACCGACGAGCCGGACCTGGCCCGGCTCACCACCAGCTTCAACGACATGGTCGACCAGCTCTCCGCCCGGATGCAGCGGGACCGGCGCTTCGCCGCCGACGTCAGTCACGAGCTGCGTTCGCCGTTGCAGACCCTGGAGGCGGCGGCGAGTGTCCTGGCCCGCCGCCGGGACCGGCTCGACCAGCGGACGGCGGTCGCGGTGGACCTGGTCAACGCCGAGGTGGCCCGGTTCCAGGCGCTGGTCAACGACCTGATCGAGCTGGCCCGCAGTGACCAGCCGGCGGAACGCTCCCCGGTGGACATGGTGGACCTGGCCCGGCAGGTGTGCCGGACCCACCAGGTCTCCCCGGACCTGGTGGTCGCCGAGGAGGGTGCCGCACGGGTCTGGGAGGTGGACCGGCGCCGGGTCACCCAACTGCTGTCCAACCTGGTGGAGAACGCCCTGCGGCACGGCGGCGGGCCGTGTGAGGTCCGGGTCGGCAGCGAACCGGACGGGCACCTGCTGACGGTCGAGGACGAGGGGCCGGGCATCCGAGCGGAGGACCGCGAGGTGATCTTCGACAGGTTCGTCCGGGGCCGGGCCGCCCACGTCCGGGGCGCCGGCGACGGCACCGGCCTGGGACTGGCACTCGTCGCTCAGCACGCCGCCGCCCACGGCGGCCGGGTCGACGTCACCGACCGGCCCGGCGGCGGGGCCCGGTTCCGGATCCACCTGCCGGCGGGCCCGCAGTGAGCGCCCCCGGCGGTGTCGACCGCCCGCGCCAGGCACCTCGCCGCCGAGGCGGTCGGTTCGTCCCGCAGCGCCGAGTCCGATTGGTGGCGGTCGTCCTCTGCGCGGTCGCCGGGTGCGGGGTCTCCGCCGAGGACAGCCCTCGGGCCATCGAACCGCCGGGCGGCCCGCATCCGGTGGTGACCACCCCGGCGGTCGAGCCGTCCGGTCAGCTCACCGTGGCGCTCTGCTTCGTCCGCGACGACGCGCTGGTCCGGGTGGACCGGCGGGTGACTGCCGCGGCGACACCGGACGAGCAGCTACGGCTGTTGGAGGCCGGTCCGACGAGCACCGACCGGGAGGCCGGTCTGACCACCGCGCTGGTCGGGGTGAGTCGGATCACCGGGGTACGGGTGACCGGCCGGGAGGCGCTGGTGGACGTGTCGAACGGGCAGGTCGGCACCGGGCGTACCGACGAGATGCTCGCCTTCGGGCAGATCGTCTGCACCCTCACCGCCCGGACCGACGTGGACCTGGTGTCGTTCCTGCACGACAGCCGCCGACTGGGGGTGCCCCGGGCCGACGGGTCCCTGTCGACCGGGCCGCTGACCGTCTCGGACTATCCGGTGCAGCGGTGAGTACGCCGACGTCGGTTGGCCGACGGGTCCCCCCGGGCCGGGGGAAGATCCGCTATAAGTGACGCATGGACTTACCGCCGTATCTGGCCTCCATGCCGATGCACGCGATCACCGAGATCCACGGTGAGCCCGGCCTGCGGGCGAGGTTCGGGTTGGAGGTCGAGGCGTTCGACGCGGCGGACCGTCGGCGGCTGACCGAGGCGTTGGATCTCGCGGCCGACCTGCACCGCGACGACCGGCGGGTCCGCGAGCCGTACCTGAACCACCTGTTGCGGGTGAGCATCCGGCTGATGCACCACTACCAGGTCCGCGACGTCGACGTGATCGTCGCCGGGCTGCTGCACGACGCGGTGGAGGACCATCCGGCGGAGCTGGCGGGTGACCACCGGGTCTGTCCCGACCCGGCGGCCGAGGGCACCGGGTCGGCCGCCGTGGGGGCCGGTGGTGACGCGGGGGTTCCGGCCGATCCCCTGGTCGCCGCCGAGGCCCAGGCCCGCGCCGCCGCCCTGGAGGTGTTGGCCGGGCGGTTCGGGGCCCGGGTCGCCCGGCTGGTCGCGGCGGTGACCAACCCGTTGTACGACCCGGACCGCGACCGCGACAGCCAGTACCGCGAGCACGTCGCGACGAGCCTGGACGACGAACCGTGGGCGCGGGTGATCAAGGTGTCCGACTTCACCGACAACGGGGTCGGGGTGATCCACGCGGTGGGTCCCCGGGTCGCCGGGTGGGCGGCGAAGTACCGCCCGCTGGTGCCGATCCTGCGGGAACTGGTGGCCCGGCCGGACACCCCGCTCTCCGCCCCGGTCAAGCAGCACATCTTCGACCAGCTCGACCTGGCCGAGGAGCGGTTCAGCGCGATCCTCGACCAGCCCGTACGCCCGCGTTGACTCAGGTGTGCAGGTCCCGACGGCGGTAGCCGACCAGACCGGCCCCGACCAGCAGGACCGCGAGCACTGTCAGCGCCACCAGGGGCGTTGCCGTCACGTCCACGGCGGGGGCCGCCGGCACGTGGGTGAACGGGGACAGGTCGAGCACCGGCTGCGGCAGGTCCAGCACCGCCCCGAGCTGCCCGATCAGCAGGAACACCAGCAGCGCCGACCAGGACAGCGGGACCGACCAGCGGGGGGCCAGTCCGACCAGGGCCAGGACCACCCCGACCAGGACCAGCAGGGCGGGCAACCGGACCAGTGCGGCACCCGTCACCTCCAGGGTCCGACCCGCGACGTCACCGGCGGCCAGACCGTACCCGAATCCGGTGCCGGCCCCGGCGACCAGCATCAGCGCGGTGACGCCGAGCACCGTGGCGAGCAGGTGCCCGCCGAGCCAGGTACGCCTGTCGACGGAGGTGGCCAGGACCGCCTCCAGGATGCCGTCGGTCTCCTCGGTGCGGACCCGCAGCAGCGCCTGCACCACGTACGCGCCGACGACCAGCGCGAAGATCCCCACCATCGCCGACAGGTACGCGTCGACCAGGGCCGGACCGCCACCGAAGCGGGTGACCAGCTCGGCGGCGGCGTCGTTGTCCGCCACCATGGCGTCGATCTCGTCGCCGACCACTCCCATCGCGACCGCCAGCAGGGCGACCCCCACCGTCCAGCCGATCAGGGTGCCGCGTTGCAGACGCCAGGCCAGCCCGAACGGGCTGAGCATCCGGGGTGACGCCGACGCCGGACCGGGCCGGGCGGCGAACAGCCCGGCACCGAGGTCCCGCCGGTCGGTGAGCCGGTACGCGAGGGCGACCGCCACCAGCAGCAACCCCAGCGGGAGCAGCAGCGTCCACCAGCGGACGTCCCCGTAGGGGCGGACCTGGGTGCCCCAGCCCAGCGGGGACAGCCAGGACGGCCAGGCGCTGGTCAGCTGCATCCCGTCGGCGCTCACCCGGCCGAGGACGTCCCCGGCGGCCCGCAGCACGAAGGCCACCCCGAGGGCCGCTGCGGCGAGGGCGTTGGCCCCCCGGGAGGCGTCGGTGAACTGCGCGGTCACCGCCGCGACGGCGGCGAAGCAGACCCCGACCCCGCCGACGGCCGCCGCGGCGGCGACCGACCCGGCCACCGGCAGACCGGCGGCCACGAGCGCCCCGGCGGTCAACGCCGCGGTCAGCAGGTTCGCCCCGAGGACGACGAGCAGGGCGGCGGTGAGCAGCGCGTACCGGCCGAGGACGGCGGAGCCGAGCAGTTCGGCCCGGCCGGTCTCCTCGTTCTGTCGGGTGTGCCGGACGACGGCGAAGGAGCTGAGCAGGGCGGCCAGGATCGACAGGGTCAGGAAGGACTCGGCTGTCACCACCGCGCCGACCCCGGTGCCGTGGACGGGGCCGTTGAACGCGCGGGCCACCACACTGGCGGTGGCGGTGGCGGCGTACCCGATCCGTTCCCGCTCCCCGGGGTAGAGACCGGCGACGCTGGCGGCCAGGCCACCGGCGAGCATCGGGGTGCCCAGGATCCAGAGAGGAAGCTTGACCCGGTCGCGGCGGACCGCCAGCCGGACCAGACGGCCGGTGCCGGTCAGGGCGCTCATCGTCCCTCCCGGCCCGTCGTCGCCGCCTCGACCGGGGTACGGGGGGCCGCCGGGTCGGGGCCGGGTCCGCCGTAGTGGCGCAGGAACAGCTCCTCCAGGGTCGGCGGGGTGCTGGTCAGCGACCGGACCCCGAAGGGCAGCAGGTGGGCGAGAAGGTCGGCGAGGTGCTGCGGCTCGACCTCGAGGTGGGCGTGGTGGTCGCCGACCTGGACCGGGTGCGTGCCGGTCAGCCGGTCCAGCCCGGTCACCGGGCGGTCGGTCTCGACGGTCACCGAGGTACGGGTCAGGTGTCGCAGCTCGGCGAGGGTGCCGGACTCGACGGTGCGGCCCTCCCTGATGATGCTCACCCGCTCGCAGAGCGCCTCCACCTCGGCCAGGATGTGGCTGGAGAGCAGGACGGTTCCGCCGTCGCGACTGAACCTCTGGACCTCGTCCCGGAACACCGACTCCATCAGCGGGTCGAGCCCGCTGGTCGGCTCGTCGAGCACCAGCAGCTCCACGTCGCAGGCGAAGGCGGCGACGATGGCCACCTTCTGCCGGTTGCCCTTGGAGTAGGTCCGGCACCTCTTGGTGGGGTCCAGTGCGAACCGGTCCAGCAGGTGGTCGCGGCGGCTGCGGTCCAGGCCGCCGCGGAGCGCGCCGAACAGGTCGATCGCCTCACCGCCGGTGAGGTTCGGCCACAGGTTCACGTCGCCGGGTACGTAGGCCAACCGGCGGTGCAGGGTCACCGCGTCCCGCCACGGGTCGCCGTCGAGCAGGCGTACGGTGCCGGTGTCGTGGCGCAGGAGCCCGAGCAGGACCCGGATGGTGGTGGACTTGCCGGCGCCGTTGGGGCCGAGGAACCCGTGCACCTCCCCCGCCTCGACCTGTAGGTCGAGCCCGTCGAGGGCCCGGGTGGCACCGAAGGTCTTCACCAGACCGCTTACTGAGATCACACTCATGGAAACTCCCCGTCGTCGTGCGGCGGACCCCACCACCGTACTGACCGCCGGTCAGACAATTCAAGTCGACACCGACTTCCGGTCAGGGATCGGACTACGATCGGCGGGTGGACAACGCAGCGCCCGACACCCGGACCCGGATCCTGCGGGCCGCCCTGGACCTCTTCGCCGAGAAGGGCTACCAGCGCACCTCGCTGCGGGAGATCGCCGAGCGGCTCCGGCTGACCAAGGCGGCGATCCTGTACCACTTCCCCAGCAAGGAACACCTGGTGATCGACCTGGTCGAGCCGCTGCTGAGCGACCTGGAGCGGCTGCTCGACGCCGCCGAGCACCAGCCGCCCGAGCGGGCCCGGTGGGTGGTGGTCGAGGGGTGGATCGACGTGATCCTGGCCCACCGCCGGTCCCTGGGGATGCTCTTCCACGACATCAGCATGTTCTCCCACGGTCCGACCTTCGCCCGTCTCCTGCGGATCGCGATGCGGGCCAACGAACTCGTCGCCGGCCCCGACGCCGGCCGCCGCGACCAGGTCCGGGCGGTGCAGGCCATCGCGATGTGCAGCGACCCGGTCCTGTTCTTCACCGACGTACCGGACGAGGTGCTGCGGGCCGACATGCTCGACGGTCCACGCCGCCTCTTCGCCGACTCCACCCCGACCGCCACCGGGGCACCTCCCGGACCCGCCGGGACCGGGCCGGACGGGACCGCCGGGCCGGACGGGACCGCCGGGGTCGGCGGGCCGGGCGGGGTGGGGCGGGTTCCGGTCGGGGACGGGGCGGGGCGGCGGGGCGGCCCCCGACGGACCGGACGCCCCCGGGCGATGAGCCCGGAACAGGTCACCAGCGCCCGCCGGATGTACGCCGACGGCACCCACTCGGTGGACGCCATCGCCACCCACCTCGGGGTGTCCCGGGCCACCGTCTACCGCCACCTCCCCGCCGCCGAGTGAGACACCTTCTGCGACACTTCTGAGACGGTTGTGCGACAGATCGGGGGCGATCCGTCCGCGTACGAGCCGCTACGATCCGCACATGCCCCGGACCACCCACCTCGGCGCCTGCCCCCTGGACTGCCCGGACACCTGCACGTGGCAGCTGACGGTGGAGGACGGCCGGGCCGTCGGACTGCGCGGCGACCGGGAGCACCCCTTCACCCGGGGCGCGCTCTGCGGGAAGGTCAACCGGTACCTGGACGTCCTCAACGGACCCGACCGGCTCACCACCCCGCTGGTCCGGGTCGGCCCCAAGGGCGTCGGCCGGTCCGCGTACACGGCGGTGAGCTGGGAGGAGGCGACCGACCGGGTCGCCGCCGGACTGCGGGCGGCCATCGACCGGTTCGGTGCCGAGACGGTCTTGCCCTACTACTTCGCCGGCACCATGGGCCACGTCCAGGGGGCCACCATGGGTCCCCGGCTCTTCGCCCACCTCGGGGCGTCCCGCCTCCAGACCACCATCTGCACCGGGGCCGCCTCCGCCGCCCTCAGGTCACTGCTGGGCGACCGGGTCGGGTTCGAGCCCGAGTCGATCGTCGAGGCCAGGCTGATCCTGCTGTGGGGGGCCAACATGGTCTCCACCAACCTGCACCACTGGCCGTTCGTGCAGCAGGCCCGGGAGCGCGGCGCGTACGTGGTGGCGATCGACCCGCTGCGTACCGACACCGCAGTCCGGTGCGACGAGCACCTGGCGCCCCTGCCCGGCACCGACGCCGCCCTGGCCCTGGGCTTGATGCGGCACCTTGTCGACGTCGACGCCACCGACGGGGCCTGGCTCGCGGCGCACACCGTCGGGTGGCCGCAGACGGCGGCGCGGCTGGCCGAGTGGCCGGTGGAGCGGGCCGCCGCCGAGTGCGGCCTCGCCCCCGACGTGGTCCGCCGACTCGGCGACCGGATCGCCACCACCAGACCCACCGCCGTCCGGATCGGTCTGGGGCTGCAACGCCACCACGGCGCCGGGCAGGCGATCCGGGCGGTCGCCGCCCTCTCCCTGGTCACCGGGGACTTCCGGTACCCGGGCGGCGGGTCGCTCTGCATGACCTCCGGGCACCACCCGATCGACGAGGACGCCGTCGCGTTCCCGTCCGACCTCCCGACACCGGCCGCCCGGACGATCAACATGAGCCGGATCGCCGCCGCCCTCACCGGTGAGGCCGAACCCCCGGTGACCGCCCTCGTGGTGTTCAACGCCAACCCGGCGGCCACCGCCCCCGACCAGCAACGACTGCGGGCGGGTCTGGGTCGGGACGACCTGTTCACCACCGTCCTGGAACAGCGGTGGACCGACACCTGCGACTGGGCCGACGTGGTCCTGCCCGCCACCATGCAGCCCGAGCACCTCGACCTGCACTCCTCCTACGGGCACCACTACACCACCCTGAACGTCCCGGCTGTGGAGGCTCCCGGCCAGGCGCTGCCCAACGCGGAGATCTTCCGCCGGATCGCCGCCGCCCTCGGGCTCGACCACCCCCGGATGCGCGACTCCGACGCCGACCTCGTCCGACAGTTGCTCGACGGCACCCCGGTCACCCTCGACGACCTACGGGAACACACGTACGTCCGGGGCAGCGGGGTCCCGGTCGGCGCCGCCCCGTACGCCGACGGCGGTTTCCCGACCAAGGACGGCCGTGCCCGGTTGGTCGACCCGGAGCTGGTCCGGTACGGCGTCGATCCGGTGATCGGCTACACCCCACCGGCCGAGGCCGCCGACCCGGTCCTCGCCCGCCGGTTCCCCCTGGTCCTGCTCTCGGTGGCCAGCCGCTACCTGCTCAACTCGACCTTCGCCGGGCAGCCCTGGCACACCGCCCGGGTCGGCCCGCCCCGGCTGCACCTGCACCCCGACGACGCGGCAGCCCGGGGCCTCACCGACGGCGAACCGGTCCGGGTGCACAACGACAGGGGTTCCTTCCTGGCCGACGTGGTGGTCGACGACCGGACCCGACCGGGGGTGGCGTTCACCCACAAGGCGTACTGGGCGCGGCTGAGCCCGGGTGGGAACACCGTCAACTCGGTGACCGCTGTCCGGGACACCGACCTCGGGGGTGCCCCCACCTTCCACGACACCCGGGTCGAGGTGTCGACGGCTCCGGCGCGACCGGGTGACGAGGACCCCGAGTGACTGTGACTCCGGCGGGTGCCGGGCTTCCTCCTCGACGGTCAGGAGTGTCCGTCGGACCCGCGCTCGGAGACCTGGCGCTCCTGTCGGGCCGCCAACTCACCATGACCGCCCCTACGAGGAAGACACCCCCGTGGTTCGATCACCGGTCGGGGTTCTCCGAGGATCGTCCCGCGCCCGATCCGCCGACCCCGACACTCGTCGATCGGGTCAGCGGGTCGGTCGAAGGGTCGCGGTCAGGAGGCGCAGGGATCGGATGGCCGACCGGATCTCCTGAAGGTACTGGGCCGTGGTGAGGGGCTGACCGGGTCGGCCGTGCACAGCGGCGGTCGGGTCGACGCCGACGGTCTCCACCGCGCAGCCGTACGGGATCCCGAGGACCCGGATCGCGTCGGCGTGCTGGAAGGGCACGAAGTGTTCGGTGGTGACCAGGAGGACCCGCTGCCCCGGGGCGGGTCGACCCACCGCGTCCGCCCAGAAGGTGCAGGTGTCGGCGGTGTTCGCCCGACGCCCCGGGTCGGAGGAGGGTGCCGCCAGGACCCGGACCCGAGGACCGCCCGACGTCCGGTACTCCCGGATCCGGTGCGAGGCGTAAGCCCGGTCGGCTCCCGTCGTCGGGGTGTCGGTGTCGACGAGGACACCGGGGAGGGCCGCCCGGAGGGCTGCGTCCATGGCGTCGAACTCGTCGGCCGGCTGCCCCAACCCCGCCTCGGCCGCCATCGCCCGTTCCGGCTCGGTCGTCGGGCGGAGGCTGCCCAGCCCGCAGACCTCGCCGGCCTCGACGGTCCCGTCGAGGAGTTCGGCCGCGTGACCGGCCCGCGCCAGGCAACTCCGCAGCAGCCCACCGTGGATCAGGACGTGGTCGTAGGCGCTCTCGTCGGGAAGGTTACGGCCCCGCAACCCGAGCGCGTCGGCCGCCGCCCGCACCCGGGCGGTCACCCCTTCGGAGAATTCCCCGGGTACGGCCCCAGCCCGTTCCCGGCCACCTCGGAAGTCCCAGTGTCGAGCCGAGATCTCCTCCAGGCCGGTCAGCACCAGGTCGACGTCGACGTCCCCGTCCCCGGACGGCCACCTCTGTCCGAAGCACTCCACCAGATCCCGCATCGCTGTGGACGTCGCCCACCCGGTGACTTCAGCGCGTAGGTCGTCGAGGTCGGTCTCCACCCACCCACGCCACTGCGGCAGACCTGCCCGTACGTCGTCGACCATCGCTCTCCCAGTCCGGCCCCGGACACGAAGATCCAAAATAGCCGTCCCACACCGCTCTGCCACCCCGACCTGATCTCCGGGTCGGCTCTCCGGTGTGCGGGTGGCTGCGGTCGGTGAACCTGTCGCCGCAGGTGAACCCCCAGAGAGGCTGCCGTCTGTAGGAGCAGGGGCGGCAGCATGATCGACCCTGTCGTGCCCGAAACTGCGGGCTTCGAGTTGTTTCCAGGTGGCCGACGCGACGGATTACTATCTTCCCAGCTCAGAGGGCTGGTTCTATGTAATGAACTCCGGCAAAGCCTACTATTTATCGTGGATCGATGCCCGGAACGAGTCGTCGAGTCCGGACGAGTTGCCGCTTTTCCCATAAGATGGCCCAGGCCGCTCTCGGCGCAGGCAAACCCCGGGGCCACTCGAACAGGCCCGCCAGAGTGGCACACGCAGACTGCGGCGTGACGCTCGGCATCACCAGAAGGAGCAGACCATGGACAGGCAAGGCCATCCGTCCGATACAGACCACTCGGGCAAGGAACACCAGTTCGGCCCCGACCTTCCACCCACTCGTGAGAATGTCAGCGCATGGCTCGCAACTCCGGAATCAAGGCGGGAATTCCGGAAACCCGAGAACATAAGAATCTCGGACCTGGTGGCCTATGAATTTGCGCATGGAATCGATGTCGCAACATACAAGGTCGATTTCGACAATGATGGGTTGGCTGTCGGCATATCCTTCGATCCAGAGACTGCCTGGCCTTCCACCGCCCACGAACTCCAACCGGGCGAGGATTCCGACGTAGCCAGTCTCCCCGATTCGACCACCGACCCCGACTATCACGACTTCCTGAGCGGTCTCACACCAGCCGACCACGACGGCTACCGAAATCCAACGGTTCCCTTGAACCTCGAAATCATCAACGAACACCTCGCCACCAGGGGCAAGAAGAGCATCGACACCTCCCGCCTCACCAACAAAGTCCTACGAAAATTCGAGAACGATCCCGAACACAAGATTTCCCCGAAGTACTATCGAATAGTACGAAAAAACAAGCGCCCCACAGGGGTGGGAGTGAACAGAGAAAGACTCAGAACAGCTCCTGCCAATTACGACGTGACCGGAGCCAGCTACCAGGAATACCTGCAAGGCCTCACACCACCCGACCGCTCCGGCTACCGAACCCCAACAGTCCCCCTGAGCTTCAGGGCACTCAAAGAGTTCTTCGCCAACAAGGGCCAGAGGACACTGGACCTCTCTCGCCTCAACAACGGCAAACTGCGAGATTTCGAGAACGATCCCGAACACCGCATCCGCCCGATGCATTACCGATTGACATGGGACACCAACCAAAGCCGCGTCACAGGCGTGGGAGTCAGAGAAGGAGACCTCAGTACGATTCCTGTCAATTTCTACAAGACCGGAGCCAGCTACCAGGAATACCTTGACGGCCTCACACCACCCGACAAGAAGACCGGCCACCGAACCCCAACAGTCCCCCTGAGCTTCAGGGCACTCAAAGAGTTCTTCGCCGACAAGGCAGGCCTGACAGGTCTACGTAAGGACACTCTAACGAACGGACATCTCCGGAGTTTCGAAAATCACCCCGACCACAAAATCGGGAAAGAATATTATCGCATAATATGGGAAGACAGAGGAAACGGCAAAAAAGCACAGGCAGGCGTGGGGGTGAGACGAAACATGTCGCCACGGGGCTCTTCTTCGCACGACGCGACCGTTTCCGCAGCCGCACAACTCAGCTGCCCGGCCCCCGATCCCTCCCCATCCAGTCCGGAGTGGACCCCCGAACCCCTGTGGTCCAGCCCTGAACGGTCCCCCTCGCCGCTCGCCGCCGACCCGAGCCGCCGGCACTATTACCCCGCGCCACCCAGTCCAGCACGTCCGTTCGACACCCCGGGCGGGAACCAGCCCCGCCGCCAGTCGACGCCCGGCCGGCACTGACCCGTCACCTTCTTCACTGCCTCCAGGCGGGGACTCTCGGGGTGCCCGGGATCGTTTGCGGTTGACGTGCCTGACACGCCGTACCAGTGGTCTGTCAACCGCAGACGATCATCTGACCCCGACATCCAGCCCGCTGCCGCCAGGGTTCACGCTGTCGAGATCCAGCTGTCGAGACACGCGCTGTCAGGGTTCGCGCATCCACAGGCGAGGGTCGTTCACGAAGACCCCTTTGCCCTGGTGCCGCCGAATCACCCGCAACGCCTCCAGCCGCACGTAGACCATCTTCACCGTCGATGGACTCACCTGATGAGTCATCGCCAGCTCGTTGATCGAGGGCAGCCGGTCATCAGGCTTGAGCTTCTTGGCGCTTACGGAGGCGACGATTTCGTCTGCGATGCGTATGTAGTCGGCGGTGATCGGCATGACCTTCCCCTTGCGTGGCAGCCCAATTCGATCACGCAAGGACACGCGGCGACAACTCAGAGTTTGACTAAGCTGACTGGGACAGCTAAGTTGATGCATGCGCCTCTCCCTTGCGTGGCAACGAGATGAGAGGCACCACCCCTCTGGTCGGGGTGGGTGTGGTTTGCCTGCCCCGACCACCAGGGCTGCTCTGCCGTCGTACCGCTGATCGAAGCTGCGACGGCCGAGCGGGCGGGTCGTCCGCAGGCCGCCCCTGTGGACGGCCCGCCCTTCCACCCCGGACCGGATCACGTCCCGTGTTCCATCGTGTCTTCGGAAAGGACCGTCGTGGCTCAGGTGTACCGCTCCGGCCAGCCCCTCGGGACCGGCCGACCCGCCCGGATGACCCCACGTGAGGTGCGCTACCAGCAGTTCGAGCCCCGGTGGCGGGGCGTCGACCCCGCCGAGGTACGCCGGTTCCAGGCCCGGTTGGCCGACGAGTTGACCTCTCTCCAGGACGAGATGCGGCTGCTCGGTCAGGAGAACGAACGGCTTCGGCGGGCTTTACGGGACTGGCAGACGATGCATGCCCGGGAGTGTCGGCCACCGGAGGAGTTCACCCCGCCCAACCGGGGCCGGTGGTGACCCTTCCGCGACCCCGGGGGCGAACCGACGGCCGCCCCCACCCCGGTGACCTGCTCATCGTCGACGAGCGCGCCTCGGTGCAGTTCGCCGGGGCCCGCGCCCTCACCTTCCGGGTCGTCTCCGTCTCCGACCGCCCGACCTATCATGGGTGGGTCTGGATGACCGGGTACGTCATCGGCAGACGCGGCGACGCCACAGTCAAACGAGAGATCTTCGTCCGGCTCGCCGGTCTTCGCCCCGCCCCACCTCCACCCGAGCCCGGCAGGCAAGCCGAGCGTCGGCCGCTACCCCGAAGGGCCACGTTCGACGTCGGCCCGACCGCTCGCTGACTGTCACCGAGTGTGTTGCTGACCACCAGAGGAACCCGCCGAATGCCCGCCCGGCGGCTGGTACTGCACGTACCCGCCAGGCCGCTGACCCGACGTCCCGGAATTCAGCAACTGCTCCGCGGTGGCGAAACCCCTCGAACCTCTTCGGTCTCGGTTCGTGTTGAACCTTTCCATCGCCCCCGAGACTGCGGCGTAGAGGTCCGTGTTCGCACACCTGCCGTCTGCGAGTGCCTTCTGCATTTCGTTGAGGTAGTAGTAGTTCTGACGATCCCTGGCCCTCTCATCAACCGGAATCATGGTGTCCTGGCCCGTCTTCTTGTCGCGATGAGGACGCTTAGAGGCGTCACTGGTGTTCAGCTGGTTCCTCAGTCCCCCGACAGTGCGCTCGACGTTGGGGGGCAACATGTCCATGCCGTGGTTGAAGGTGCGCACCACACCCTTGACCTTCTCATGGAACGACGACTCACGCTGCGACGAGAACCCCGGTCGAGGAGACTGCATGGCGGCGTAGAAGTTCGTGTCCTCAGGGTCGTAGTCGGTGAAGGAGAAGCTCGGCACGTTCTGCTGCCAGGGGTTGTTCGGATCCATGTGGTGCTCCTGCGGGACGGAGGTTGACACCCCATACATCGCAGCAGGCACCGCCGAAGTTCAGCCGACGCCGGAAGAAGTCGCCGTGACAAAGACCTCCCGACGAGGTCGCCGCCTTGACGGCTCGACCGGGTGACGCAGTGTGAGTGGGTCACCCGGCTCCGTACCGAGGGAAGGTGGTCGGATCAGCGGGCTGCGGCGAGGTCGGCGCAGTCGGTCTCGTCGGGCAGCAGCGGACGCAGGGCGACCGTCCACGACTTTCCGCCCGAGGTCCACGGGGTAGCGGCGTTGGCCCTCCCGGCGGCGTCGAGCAGCGGCCGGACCTGGTCACCGGTGACAGTCACGCAACTCAGGTCGACGCCGGGGGCCAGCGGGGCGCCGGGCAGGTTCGGGCCGGGCCAGGCCACCTTCGGTTGCTCGCCCGCCGCCTCGTCGGCCGTCCACGGCGTGACGACGGCGGCGACTGCTGTCGGCTGGTACGGCTTCGTGCCACCGGTCCCGGCCGCCTGACCGGTGTCGATAAGCGACTGGGCGAAGGTGCGCAGCTTCTCCCGGGCCGCCACCTGGTCGGCGGTCAACCCCGAGTCCACGTCGAGGGCCTGGACCTCGGTCTCCTCGACCCCGGTGGCACCCCGGACGGTGAACCGGGTCGACGGGACGTCGGCGACCGGCGGTGCCCCCAGGTCGGCGGCCGTCCCGACACCGGCTTCCCGGGCCTGCTCGACCAGGCGGGTCACCTCATCGGCGTCGACAGTCGTCACCTGCACGTTCGGCGCAGCCGGACCGGGGTACTTCGCCACCACCGGTCCCTCGGTGACGATCCGGCCGTCGCCGTACACGCTGACGGTGGGCAGTCGGGTGACGAGCGCCGTCGGCATGACGAACCCGCCCTCCTGGTCGATGCGCAGCACCACCTCGTCGGCCCCGTACGACGGGGGGCCGCCCTCGCGCGCGTCGCCTGAGGTGTCGCCGGGTTCGGCGGCGCAGGCGGCGAGGGCCAGCAGGAACAACGGCAGGACAGCAGCGGCGCGTACGCCGGGAAAGTTCGTCATACCCCTCCGACGTGCCGGGTGGCCGATCCGTTCCCACCAGCACCCCGACGCCCCGGACGAACCGCGCTCTCCCTGCTCACCGGCCTGGCCGCCAACCAGTCCTTCCGACACGAAGGCGACGAGCCGACCGGGGTCGGGCACCGGCGAGCCCGATCCCAGGTCAGGCCCTACGGCGGCGGGCGCCCAGGTGAACGCTCAGGCCCTACGGCGGCGGGTGGCGGGTGGCGAGGATGGCTAGGGCCTCCCGGCGTACCTCGTCGGGTTCGTGGACGAGGCGGCGGTGGGCGAACCGGACCACCAGGATTCCCCGGGTGGCCAGCAGGGCATCACGGCGCAGGTCGACCTCCCGCTGCCGGGGGTCGCCGTGGGTGGTCGCCCCGTCTAGCTCGAAGTCGACCCGTTCCACCTCGGCGTAGGCGTCGAGGTGGACGGTCCGCGCGCCGAGGCGGACCGGGAACTGACGGCGCAGCGGGGGCATTCCGGGGCCGACGAACACCCTGTCGTGTCCCCAGATCTCCAGCGGGCTCCGGCAGCCCGCGTGCAACCTGTCGAGCAGGGTACGCAGCTCGGCCCGGCCGGTGAGGCGGGGCGCCCCGGCCAGCGCGGCAGCCACCCGGTCAGGGGTGGTCAACCCGTCGTTGACCGCCCGGATCAGCGGGTCACGCCGGTCGAACGCCGGGAGGAGGGGCCACGAGTCGACGAGCGCCCGTTCCAGTCGGACGACTGACACGCCCTGCCTGGTCACCACCTGTCCGGCCAGATTCCGACGATGCACGACCAGTCCGGGGCGGGTGCGCAGGCCGCCGCCAGGCGGGACCTCCAGGTGCAGGGGTTCGCCGGGTGGCTGCCGACGCAGGCCCCACACCGCGAGGGCGGTGCGGTTGCCGAGGGCCGCACCACCGGCGGCGTACACCGGAAAGGTGCGGGGGACGGGCGGGTGGTCGGCGTAGTCGAGGGCGGCCTGCCATGCGATCGGCGCCGGGAGTCGGGTGAGCAGATCGGACCGGACGCGCCGCTGTTCGCCGGACGCCCGGAGCACCGGGGAACGGGAGGCGCCCCGGGCTTCGGGGAGCGGGTGGGGCGCGAGCGGAACCCGGGTCGGGTCGACGTAGACGGTGGGGAGCACCCGCAGCAGGTCACCTCGGCGACACGCGCCTTCCAGGACCCGGGCGGGGACGACCTGGAGCGCTACGGCCCGCGTGATCAGGCCGTCGTGGTGGGCCAAGAGGGCGTCGAGGGCAGGGTTCACGAGGGGAGGGTGGAGGGAGGGGGCAGTTTCCGGCAACCCGTTGGCTGCGTGGCTGTGGACAGTGGGTGGGTTGTGGAAAACGAGGGGTGGTCGGCGGGGCTGTGGTAGAGGGGCATGATCGTTGGACACCAACCGACATGTTCATCGGCGTGTCGCAAAGCTTTCCGACAAACGATCATGGGGGCCGTGGGGGTCGGGTGCGGCACGTGCGTGGGGAGTTGGCGTGGGGGTGATGCAGCGTCGGCGTGGGGGTGGTGCGGTGGCGGCGTGCAGCGTGGCGGCGTGCAGCGTGGGGGGTGGTGGGGTGGCGGGTGGGTAGGGTTGGCTTATATAAGAGGGGGGTGATAGACAGTGGGGGTGCATGCGTTCGACGTGCTGGGCGATCCGGTTCGGCGACGGATCCTGGAGCTGCTGGCTGAGGGTGAGAAGAGTGCAGGGGACGTCTGCGGGGTGATCGGGGCGGAGTTCGGGATCTCCCAGCCTGCGGTCTCCCAGCATCTGCGGGTGCTGCGGGACAACGGGTTCGCCACCGTACGTCCGCAGGGCACCCGACGGCTCTACGCGGTGGATCCACAGCCGCTGCGGGAGGTGGACGCCTGGCTCGACACCTTCCGTCGATTCTGGACCCCGCCACTGCACGCCCTCGCCACCGAGCTGGCCCGGGGCAGACGGGAACGCCGACTGCACCCACCGACCGACGACCACCCCACAGACACCGAGGAGTGACCGATGATCGACGTCAACCACCAGATCGACTCCGTGCAACGCCAGGTCGGCACCCGTACGCTGCCCGCCGGGAAGGCCCGGGTGACCACCATCAGCCAGACGTACGACGCGTCCGTGGAAGACGTCTGGGACGCCTGCACCAACCCCGAGCGGATCCCCCGGTGGTTACTGCCGATCACCGGTGACCTGCGGCTACACGGGCGGTACCAGTTGGAGGGCAACGCGGGCGGCACCGTCGAGGAGTGCGACCCGCCGAAGGGCTTCACCGCCACCTGGGAGTTCGGCGGCGAGACGAGCTGGATCGAGGTACGGATCGGCGACGACCCCGCCGGGGGCACCCGGTTCGAGCTGGCGCACATCGCCCACGTCGACGACGAGCGGTGGAAGGAGTACGGCCCGGGCGCGGCGGGCGTCGGGTGGGACAGCGCCCTGCTCGGGCTGGCCCTGCACCTGGCCTCGGGTGCCGGAATGGACCCGGCAGAGGGGGCGGTCTGGGCGGGCACCGAGGAGGGTCGACGGTTCATGACCCTGGCCAGCGAGCGCTGGTACGCCGTCGCCGTGGCCGCCGGGGCCGACCCGGAGCAGGCCCGGGCGGCAGCCGACCGGACGGCCGCCTTCTACACCGGCACCACCCCGGCCTGACGCAGTCGACCGGGGTCCCGAGGGGCGGTCCCGAGGGGCGGTGCCGAGGGGCGGTGCCGAGGGGCGGTGCCGAGGGGCGGTGCCGAGGGGCGGTCGAGCGGGTAACGTGCTGCCACGTGAGCGCCGTACCCTTCTCGCACTGCTCCTTCTGCGGCACCGGCTACCCGGCATCGGCCGGTTGGCCCCGCAACTGCACGGGCTGCGGCGAGACGGTGTGGCGCAACCCCCTGCCGGTCGCCGTCGCCGTCCTGCCGGTGCGGACCGACACCGGGCTGGGGGTGGTGGTGGTCCGCCGGGACATCGAGCCCGCCCGTGGCGAGCTGGCGCTGCCGGGCGGCTTCATCGAGTACGGCGAAGAGTGGTCCGACGCGCTGGTCCGGGAACTGCGGGAGGAGACCGGCCTGGTCGCCCCGGCCGCCCAGGCCGAACTGTTCGCGGTGCACGGCGCACCGACCGGCGGCACAATCATGATCTTCGGTACGTTGCCGGAACGCCCCGCCGACGAACTGCCCCCGTCCGCCCCCACCGAGGAGGCGACCGAGTGGCTGGTACTCACCGAGCCCCAGGAACTGGCCTTCGACACCCACACCCGGGTCCTCGCCGACTTCCTCGCCGGGCGGTGACCCGTCGTGGCCCGTCAGGTCGGCGGGCGGTGAGCCGTCATGGTCGGCGGTGAACCGACCCGACGACTCGTCGTCCTGCTGGCCCTGGCGGCCTCCGCGTTCGCCTTCAACACCACCGAGAACCTGCCCATCGGTCTCCTCCCGCTGGTCGCCACCGACCTGGGCGTCTCCGTCCCCGCCGGGGGCCTGCTGGTCGGCGGGTACGGCCTGACCGTCGCGGTGGCGTCCCTGCCGCTTGCGTACCTGACCCGGGACGTACCCCGGCGGTACCTGCTGACCGGGGTGCTGGCCCTGCTCGGGGCGGCCAGCGCCGTCACCGTCGTCACCTCGTCGTACCCGGTGCTGGTGGGAGCCCGGGTGGCCACCGCGCTGGCCCAGGCCGTCTTCTGGGCGGTCGCCGTCCCGGTCGCGGTGGGGCTGTTCCGAACCGGGGTACGCGGACGGGTGGTGGCAGCGGTGTCGGTCGGCGGATCACTGGCCACCGTCCTCGGCGTCCCGGCCGGGACCTGGCTGGGTGAACGGGCCGGGTGGCGAATCCCGTTCCTGGTGCTGACAGTCCTGGCGGTGCTGGTCACCGCGCTGGTGGCGGCCCTGCTGCCCACCTCGGCACCGCAGCACGGCCACGGCACCCGGTCCACCTCCCCACACCCCCTCCGGTACGCGGCCGTCCTGCTGACCACGGCCGTCTCGGTCACCGGCATGTTCGCCGGATTCACGTACGTGGCACAGTTCCTCACCGAGGCAGCCGGGTTCCCCGCCGGCACCGTCGGTGCGCTGCTGTTCGTCTTCGGGGCAGCCGGTCTCGTCGGGGTCACCCTGGTGGGAAGATTCGTGGACCGGTTCCCCGGCACCTGTCTCACGGCCACGGTGGCGGGACAGGCAGGCACCATGGTCGGACTCTGGGCGTTCGCCCCCGTACGCCCCGTGGTGGTCGGCCTGCTGGCGCTGCTCGGCGCGACGGCCGTACCGGTCTTCCTGGTCACCCAGGCCCGAATCCTGCACGTCGCCCCCGGCCGCACCGAGGTCGGATTCGCGGCGAACTCGGCGACGTTCAACCTCGGTGTCGCCGCCGGTTCCCTGCTCGGTGGGGTGGCCCTGCCCGCCTGGGGACCACGTGCCACCTTCCTCGCCGGTGGCCTGCTGACCGGGGTAGCCCTGGTGACGAGCCTCGGCGACGCCCTCGCCCCCAGCCGAAGCGCACCCCAACCCACCACCCCCTGACGCCGATCACTGGCGAGTACCGCCGAACGACGACGACGACGGCGGCGGACGACAGGATTCAAGGCACGAGGCGGCCCCCAGAGGGGCCACATCCTTCCAAGATCTGCGACGCGACCCGAGACGTCGCAGCCAGGCCCGCGATAGCGGGCAACTGCGCGCGGTGGCCCGCGCGACGTCGCAGGGCACGCGACAGCACACCCCACACGGCAGCGCAGGGCAAGCCCACAACGTCACAGCGCGCCACGTGCGACAGCGCTGGGTGAGGCACGCGGGGCGGGTGGGCTGGTTCGGTGCGTGGGGGTGGTCGTCAGAAAGGCAGGGGTCAAGAAGGGCAGGGGTCAAGAAAGGCAGTGGGCAGGAGGTCAGTGGGTCAGGAGGTCGGCGTGGGCGGCGCGGAGGCGTTCCAGGGCGGGGTCGCCGCCGGGCTGGGCGCGGCGGTCGAGCTCGGCCCAGGCTGCGGCGAGGGCGTCGGTGACCGCGCGCAGCTCGGCGGCGTGGCGACGGGCGCTCTGCTGGTGGGCGGCGTCGAGTCGGCGGGCCCATCCGGCGGTGACGGCGGCGATCCGGTCGGCGTCGGCGCGGGCCTGAGCCTGGGTGCGGGCTGCGGCGGCGGGCACGATCGCGGCGACGGGGCGGGTGTCCCGGTCGCGGGTGACGATGGTGACGGTGTCGGTCAACTCGGCCATGGCGACGATCTGGGTCAGCCGGGTGCGGGCCTCCCGCAGCGGGAGGGCGCGTGGCTGACCGTCGTCGTGGGGTAGAGCGGTGGCAACCATGCGTCGATGGTGCAACACGGGTACGACATTCCAACCGTACCGTTGTCGATGCCCGGCACCCCCGACCGTGCAGGTCGGCGGGATTCCCGTCAGGATGGCGGGCATGAAGTGGGTAAACCGTGCCGTACCAGCCGCCGTCGCCGCGCTCGCGGCCCTCGCCGCCCGGGACCTGCTCCAGCGTGACCATGCCCTGCTGCGCAACTATCCGCTGATCGGTCGGGCCCGGTACCTGTTGGAGTCGATCGGGCCGGAGCTGCGCCAGTACATCGTCGCCGGCAACGACGAGGAACGACCCTTCACCCGGGACCAGCGTCGCTGGGTGTACGCCTCGGCGAAACAGGAGAACAACTACTTCGGTTTCGGTACCGACAACGACGTCGAGCACACCGCCGGGTACCCGGTGATCATGCACAAGACGTTCGGGCGGCCCGTACCGCCGTCGGTTCCGTCGGCGGGGCAGGACGTGCGGTTGCCCAGCGCGAAGGTGCTCGGGGCGGCCCGGGGCCGGACACACGCCTTCCGGCCCGAGTCGGTGGTGAACATCGCCGGGATGAGTTTCGGGTCGCTCTCCGGCCCGGCGGTGGCCGCGCTCAACGAGGGGGCGGCGCTGGCCGGGTGTCTGCACAACACCGGCGAGGGCGGGTTGTCGCCGTACCACCGGCGGGGCGGGGAGTTGATCTTTCAGCTGGGCACTGCGTACTTCGGGTGCCGCGACGAGCGGGGACGTTTCGACCTGGGTCGACTCAAGGACCTCGTCGCCGAGGCTCCGGTACGGGCCTTGGAGATCAAACTCAGTCAGGGGGCGAAACCCAGCCTCGGTGGGCTGCTGCCGGGGTCGAAGGTGTCGGCGGAGATCGCCGCGGCCCGGGGGATCCCCGTCGGGCAGGACTGTGTCAGCCCGTCCCGGCACGCCGAGTTCTCCGACTGCGACAGCCTCCTGGACTGGGTGGAGCTGCTCGCCGCCGAGACCGGACTGCCGGTGGGGATCAAGTCGGCCGTCGGTGACATGGGATTCTGGACCGAACTCGCCGACCTGATGCGCGACACCGGCCGGGGCGTGGACTTCGTCGGCGTCGACGGCGGGGAGGGTGGCACCGGAGCCGCCCCGCTGATCTTCACCGACGCGGTCTCGCTGCCGTTCCAGCAGGGGTTCACCCGGGTCTACCGGACCTTCGCCGAGCGGGACCTGCACTCTGACGTGGTCTTCGTCGGCTCCGGCAAGCTGGGCCTGCCCGAGAACGCGGTGATGGCCTTCGCGCTCGGCTGCGACATGGTGTCGGTGGGGCGGGAGGCGATGCTGGCCATCGGGTGCATCCAGGCCCAGCAGTGTCACGCCGACTCCTGCCCGACCGGGGTGGCCACCCAGAACCGGTGGCTGGCCCGGGGACTGGACCCGGCGTCGAAGGCGGTACGGGCGGCGAACTACCTGCGGACCCTGCGCCGGGACCTGATCAAGGTGGCCGAGGCGTGCGGGGTGGAACACCCCGGCCTGATCGGCACCGACTCGGTGGAGATCCTCGACGGGCGGACCTCGTCCACCCCGCTGCGGGAGGTGTACGGCTACCGTCCGGAGTGGGGGATGCCGTCGGCGGCCGACCAGGACGAGATCGTCAGGCTGATGGCGGGTACCGCCCCGCAGGGCGGCAGCGCCGAGCCCTCCGCCACCGCCGTCGGCTGACCCGACCCGACCGGAGAAGTCCGGTCGGCGACGGGCCGTGTCAGCAGGGTGGGGTGGTCGGGCGGGTCAGGTAGACCAGGGGCCCGGGGTCGGGGACCACCGCCTCGGTGAAACCCAGCCGCTCGTAGAACCGGCGGGCACCGTGGTTGGTGGCCGACATCGCCAGGTAGACCGACGGTACGCCGACGGCGTGCAGCCCGGCCAGGAACCGGGCCATCAGCCGTCGACCGTGCCCCTGCCCCTGCCACCGGGGCAGCAGGTCGATGTGCAGGTGCGCCGGGTGGTCGGCGAGCGCCGGCACCACCATCCGCTCCGGGTGGTGGTGACTGTCGACGGTCGCCTCTTCCGGGGTGGCCGGTGGGCGGGTCGGGACCGGATACCTGTGCGCCACCCGGGGAATCCACTCGTCGCGGTAGCGGCGGACGAACGTGGGGGTGTCCGCGGTGCCGAGGACGTACCCCACGGCGCGTCCGGTCCCGTCGTCGAGGACGTGCGCGTGCTCCGGTTCGAGGGTCACGTAGGGGGCCGCGTACAGGTCGCCCATCAGCAGGTCGGTGGAGTAGGTCCCCCGGGCGTCCCCGCCGTCGGCGGCGGTGCGGACGCAGATGTCGTAGACCGCGTCCAGGTCGGTCGGGGCGTAGGGACGGATGAAGGGTTCCACGGCACCTGCCCGGTCGGGGGGATGGGGACGGTCACCCTACCCGGGACCGGGCCGTCCCGGCTGCCCCGTCCGGGCTCGACGCCCCTGGTCCAGCCGACCACCGGCCACACCGGCCACCGTCCGGGCGGGCACCCCGGTCACCGGCCGGGCGGGACGGTGCCCGGTGGTGAGCGGAGTGCGGAAAGGAGCGGCTCAACCGGTGAGGGCGAGCAGGGTGTGCCGCGGGTCCGGGCGGTACGCCTGCTCGGTGTCGAGCAGCAGCCCGAGGTCGGCGAGGCGTTCCCGGGTGCCGGTGACGACGACGTCGCGGCGCATCGCCGCCCGCAGCGCGTCGAGGACCCGACGGTAGCCCGGGATCGGGTCGGCTCCGGTGTGGAAGGTGTACCACCACTGGCCGTTGAGGAACTTGATCAGCTCGTCGGCGAGGTGGTCGTCGTCGGCCAGGGCGGTCGCCGCGCGGATCTCGTCGCGCAGCCCGCACTGGTGCAGCACGTGGGCCAGCATCTGCGGGGTGGTCATCGCGGGCAGCCGCCGGTCCCGGCACCGGACCCCGGCGAAGGCCAGCGGGGCGCCGAGCGCCGGGGACGACCAGACCGGCAGGTTCGCCAGGTAGCCCAGGGGGGCGATCGGGTCGGCGAGTCCGGCGACGTGCACGCCGGGGATCCGACCCACGGCGTACGTGCCGTCGCGTACCCCCTCGCTGTCGTGCATCACCCGCAGTTGGTCGGCGTCGAGGAACAGGACGTGCACGTCGAGTCGGGTGCCCCGGGTGGCCGGAGCGTGCAGCAGCAGTTCACCGTAGAGGTATCCCTGCCCGTGGATGCCACCGGCGACCACGTCGGCGTCGGCGAGGGTCGCCCGCAGGACGGGCACGACACTGCCCCCGGCGGGGGTGGCGTACCGGTAGTGGGTGAACTTCAGGTGCAGGGTGCCGGGGTTCCGGTTGGCACCGTAGGCGAGCACCGCGTACCGCTGCGCCAGGGTCGGCAGGCCCCGACGGGCGAGGAGGGCGTCGAGCGGCTCGTCGCCGACGGCGTACCCACCGTCTGCGGTGCTCGTCAACGGTAGGACCCGGTCACCGGCGAGGAGGTAGTGCCCCGGCGGGCAGGCCCCCGGGTAGGTCTCGGGGAACCGGCGGGCGGGCCGCCAGTCGGCGACCGGGGAGCCCTGCGTCGTGGTGCTGGTGGTCATCGGTCACTCTCGTGTCGGTCGTTCGTGCCCGCCCGGTCGGTCGGCGACCACCACGGCGATGCCGTCGAGGACCCGGTGCAGACCGAACTCGAAGGCGTGTTCGGGACTGTAGGCCGCACCGTACGCCTGCCCGGCTGCGGTGCCGACCCGGGCCGCTGTCGGATAGCCGCCCCCGGCGGCGAACAGCTCCAGCCAGGGGGCGTGCGCCTGCCACCACTGCCCCTCGGTCAACCCGGTCTCGCGTTCCAGTTCGGACTGGTCGACCGCGGCCCGGGCGGCGCTGCGGACGTGACCGAGCAGGAGGGTGAGGACCCCGTCCATCTCGACGTCGGTGAGGCCGATCCCGTCGACGGCGGTCAGCTCGTAGTCGTACTTGGCCAGCAGGTGGGGGCCGAGGACCGGGCGGGCGGTCTCGGCCCGCAGCAGCCACGGGTGCCGCCGGTACAACGCCCAGTTCTCCCGGGCGATCTGTTCCAGGCGGACCCGCCATCCGGTGAGGTCGGCGGGGCGGGCGGTCTCCGCGTACACGGTGTCGACCATCACGTTCACGAGTTCGGTCTTGCCCGGCACGTAGGTGTAGACCGACATGGTGCCCACGCCGAGCGCCTCACCGACCCGACGCATGGTCACCGCGTCGAGCCCTTCGGCGTCGGCGATGTCGATGCCCTGCCGGACGATCCGGTCGACGCTCAACGGTGGGCGTGCGCCCCGGCTGACCGGCTCCCGGGTCCGCCAGAGCAGCGCCAGGCTGCGCGCGGGGTCGACGACTGTCCTGCGGTCACCGGCCATGGGGTACATCATGCCCGGCCGTCGGGTCGCAGGTCTCCCGCCCCGTGCCGCAGTCGGCGTCGACCGTCTCGGACCTGCCGCCGCCGCGTCGGGGGAAACGGATCGGGCCGGCGCCCTGCAGGCCCAGGACGTCGTCCGGGTTGGAGTACGGGCACGAGGTCAGGGAGAGGCATCCACAGCCGATGCAGGCGGCGAACCGGTCCCGCAGGGCGGTCAGCTCCTCGATCCGCCCGGTCAGCTCGTCGCGCCACTGCTCGGAGATCCGGGCCCAGTCCCGGGCGGTGGCGACCTCACCGTCCGGGAACTGGTCGAGGGCCTCCTTGACCTGCCGCAGGGGGACCCCGAGCCGCTGGGCGGTCCGGATGAAGGCGATGACCCGCAGGGTGTCGCGTCGGTACTCGCGGTGGTTGGTGCCGGTCCGGCGGCTGCGGATGAGCCCGACCCGCTCGTAGTAGTGCAGGGCGGAGACGGCGACCCCGGCGCGGCGCGCCACCTGTCCCGGAGAGAGCCAGAGGACCTGCGGGTCGAGCTGCGGCATGGGGGCGGGCTCCTCGGTGTCACGACTGTCGCACCGGCTGACCATCCGGAACGGGGGGTACCGGTCGGGACGACGGTGTCGTCCTGCACCCAGCCTGCGATCTCAACCGCAGTTGAGGTCAACCCGTCGGTGCGGGCGGGACGACGGTCAGGACACCGGTGCGCAGGCGATCGGAACCAGGTCCCCGGCCAGCGACGCCACGCTCATCCGCACGTCCCGCCGCAGCCGCTGCCGTACGTGCAGGTAGAGGCTGCTGACCCGGCGGGCCTGCTCCTCGTCGAGGCAGGTGACCAGGCGCAGCCGGGCCGGCACCTGGACGCTCATGACCGCACCCTCGGCGAGCACCGTCATCCAGTCCTTCTTGGCGATGCGCTGTTGCAGCAGCCGCAGGTTCTCGGTGAACAGGTACGTGTCGGCGGGGGTCTCCTCGTCGTGCAGCCCCTCCCCCAGGCCCCAGGCGGCGCGTACCCCGATCAACGGGTCGGGGTCCGGCCGCCCCGACGGCACCGGGTCGGTCCCCCGCCGGGTGCCGGCCCCGGGGGCGGACGGGCCGACCTGGGCGGTCACCTCGGCCGGGACCAACACCTGCACCAGGACCCCGGACCGGCCCCGCCCGCCCAGCGCCGCCGGGGGCAGCCGGGGGTCCAGCACCCGGGTCGGCGCCGGCCAGCGCAGGACCTCGTGGACGGCGTCGGTGAGCCGGTTCAGCCCGGCCACGTCGAGGAAACTGGGCGCGGTGCTCGGCTGCGGCAGCGGACCGCCGGTGGAGCGCCGCACCACCAGCCGTGGATCGGGCTGCCCGGTGATCGCCTGCAACCGGGCGTACGCCCCGGCGAGCACCCGGCGCAGGTCGTCGGTCTCGGCGGGGAGCAGGTCGTCCGGGGAGAGCGCGGTCAGACAGAACGACGTCGGCAGGGGCACCTCGTCGGCGAGTTCGTTCATGCAGGCGAACTCCCCACCGACCAACTCCGGACGGCGCGCACCGGCGTCGGCGGAGAAGTAGACGCAGGGCCGGCGACTGTATTCGCTACCAGGCGCAGCCACGTTCCCGGCACCCTCCGTATCAGTTTGCGGGTGGCCACCCGCGAGGTGGCCGCGTCGACCGCCGTACACCGTCTCCAGGAGCATCGGGGTGCCTCAGGCTACACCCTCGGCCGAATCGGTCAGCAATCCGTACAGATGCCTGCGCGATCCCCCGGACACCCCATTTCGCTTACGCTCCGTGACGAGGGTGTCGGAATGCCACGTCATCGGGGCTGCCTGCACTATTAGTAGGCGTCGAGACGGTAACACGGGCACGAACGGGCCGACAGTGGCCGGACGAAGTCACCCAGGGTCACCTGATCGACTCGGGTTCCCGGGGCTCGCCGAAGCGCTCCGAGAGGGCGTACCGGGTCAGCACCACGTCCCCCAGTTGCCGGACCTCGGCCACCCGGGCCCGCCGCCCGGAGTGCCAGGGGAACCGCCCCTCGCCGACGAAGCGGGGGGCCTGCCGGTCCCCGACGAAGAAGGGGGCCACCACCAGATGCAGTTCGTCGGCGAGACCGGCACGCAGGAACTGCCCGTGCATCCCTCCCCCGCCCTCGACCATCAACCGGCGGACCCCCCGTCCGGCCAGGTCCACCAGGGCCCGTTCCAGGTCGACGGGCTCCCCGCCGTCGACCACTGTGGCCCGGGCACCGAGACGTTCCCGGGCCTTGGCCACCGCCTGCGAGGCGCAGTAGACGATCCGCTCGGTCTCCCCGGTGGTGAAGAAGCGGGCCTGCGGGTCGAGGTCACCCCCACCGGTCACAGTCACCTTCGCCGGTGACTCGGGCAACCCCCGGGCGACCCGGTCCCGGCGGCGGCGCGGCGAACGCACCAGCAGCCGGGGGTCGTCACGGCGGACCGTCTGCGCGCCGACCAGGATCGCGTCGCAGTCGGCCCGTACCGCGTCGACCCGGTCCAGGTCCTCGGCGTTCGACAGCAGCAGCCGCTCCTCGGTGGCGTCGTCGATGTACCCGTCGATCGAAGCGGCACAGCTGAGCAGCACGTACGGTCGTCGGGTCACGGTCACCCCACGAACGGCAGATCGGCGGTGCGCGCCCGGCTCGCCTTCGCCGCCAGGTAGCCGGCGTTGGCCGGGGAGAGGAACACCCCGGTCGGCTCGACCCGGGCCACCTCGGCGCCGAGCCGGTCGAGCTGCTCGGCCTTGTCCGGGTTGTTGGTGAGCAGGGCGATCCGGGACGCCCCGACGGCGGCCAGCATCTGTGCGGCCACCGTGTAGTCGCGCTCGTCCTCCCCGTGCCCCAGGGCCACGTTCGCCTCGTAGGTGTCCAGCCCGGCGTCCTGCAACGCGTACGCGTCGAGTTTGGCGTACAGGCCGATGCCCCGGCCCTCCTGACGCAGGTAGAGCAGGAACCCACCGGCCTCGGCGATCCGCTCGACCGCCTCCCGCAGTTGGGGGCCGCAGTCACACCGCTGGCTGCCGAACACGTCCCCGGTCAGGCACTCGCTGTGCGGGCGGACCAGGACGACCGAGCCGTCCGGCTGCCGTTCGACTGCGGACTCCCACTCCCCCAGCCCGAGCGCCAGGTGCTCCCGACCGTCGACCAGCCCGGTGAAGGTGAACACCCGGGCGGTGGTGGCGTACCCGTCGGGGAACTCCAGCGGCACCGTGACCTGGGTTCGGATCGTTGCGACAGGCAGTGCTTCGTACATGCGTTCCTCCGTCAGACGTTGCCGGACCGCGCCGACACGTTCGTACCGGTGTACGGACACTCAACCACCCGCGACGCTTTCCCGCCCGGGAGCGGGTACCCGAATACGTCGAATGATCAGCACGAACGCACCCGGGAGGCTGGCCGCGAGTACCAGTGCCCCGTACACCATGGCGGTGCTCACACCCTGGGCGGCGGTCAGCCCGGCGGCGGCGAACGCCCAGGCCGCCACCCCTTCGCGCGGGCCGAACCCGGCGACGTTCAACGGCAGGATCATCGCCATCAGGGCCAGCAGGGTCAGTGGGAGCAGCCGGGACAGCGGGGCGTCGGCACCGACCACCCGGGCGGCGAGCAGGAAGGTGGCCAGGTGACCGGCGAAGGCCACCACCGTGGCCAGCACGACACCCACCCAGACCCGCCCGGCGAGCAGGCCGTGTCGGATGTCGGCGGCGGCCCCCCGGACCGTCCGGGCCCACCGCGACGGCCCGGAGCGGGGCAGCAGCCGGGCCGACAGCACCACCACGACGCCCCCGGCCACCGCCACGGCGGCCACGAACGGCAGGTAGCGCTGCACCGGGGAGGGCAGGGCGCAGAGCAGGACCAGGGCCACCCCGACCTGGATGACCTGGCCCGCGAGCCGTTCCCAGACCACCGACCGGACGCCCCGACCGACGTCGCCGACGTCCCGGCCGTGCCGGACGGCCCGGTGTACGTCGCCGAGGACCCCGCCGGGGAGTGTGGAGTTGAGGAAGATCGCCCGGTAGCAGTGCACCACGGCGGTTCCCAACGGCAGCCGCACCCCGAGTCCACCGGCGACCAGGCTCCACCGCCACGCCCCGCAGACAGTGGTCAGGACGCCGATCCCGAGTGCTGCCGCCAGGGCCGGGCCGTCGATCATCCGGAGCCCGTCCAGGACCGGGCCGGTGCCGACCTGCCAGAGCAGCACCCCGATCAGGGCCACCCCGGCGAGCGTCCGCAGCAGGGGACCCCGGGAGGACGTCTCGGCGTCGGCACCGCTTCCCACCCGGACCTCCCGAAGATCATCATCCGCTGCCGGGAGGTACGCAGCCCGCCCCCGAAAGGTTCACCCGTCGCCCGGTCGAGCCGGGCTCACCCGCAGCCGGCGAGCAGGTCGGTGTGGTCGACCTCGACGTGCAGTCGACCCTCGGCCGCCTCGCTCCGCCGACGACGAGCGTATCCGACCGCCGCTTCAGCCAGCTCAGGACGGGTCTCCACGGCCGCCTCCAGCCACCCGGCGAGCCAGTGCAGCGCCAGCGCGGAGTCCTCGGCACCGAGCCGCCACGGGCTCGACCGGACCTGGACGGGCACCCCGTGCCGACCGAAGGCGTCGACCACCGCCTCCACCGCGTCCGGGCCGAGCAGGGCCCGCCCCTCGGTGGTGCGCCGCTGGTGGGCGTTGAAGGCCTCGGTGAACTCGGCGTCGAGCGGGTCGGCCGGGGCGAACCGGACCCGACCGACCACCGACACCATGAACAGGGCCGGGCACCCGGCCCCCGCGCAGGCGTCGACCATCCGCTGCGCCTCGGCCTCGGTGAGCATGTCCAGCAGCGCCGAGGCGGTGACCAGGGCGGCCCCGGAGAGGTCGGCGGGGGTCAACCGGGTGATGTCGGTACGGCGGGTCTCGGCGGTCACCGCACCCCCGTCGACGGCGGCCACCGCCGCCATCCCCGCCGTCGCCCGGGCCAGCAGGTCGTCGTCGCGGTCGTACATGACCCAGTGCTGCGGCCCGGGCAGCTGCGGGGCGAGCCACCGGCCCATCGACCCGGTGCCGGTGCCCAGGTCGTGGATCACGTGCGGGCCGGGGCCGGTCAACCGACGGCGCACCGGGTCGACCAGTTCCACGGCGCGGGCCGCCGCGTCGGCGTCCTCCCGCAGCCGTAGCCAGTCCGCGAAGGTCAGCTCGTCGATCATGCGGTCGCCCCTTTCAGGACCTGTGCGAGGCGGGCCGACGTGCTCGGCCAGCCGGGAAGGGTGTCGCGGCGGGCCCGCGCGGCGGCACGCAGCTCGTCGCGCAGGCCGCCGTCGTCGAGCCAGCGCCGCAGCGCGTCGGCCAGCGCCGCCGGGTCGTCCGGCGGCACCAGCAGTCCGGGGAGGACGCCGTCCGGGGTCCGCCCCACCGCCTCGGGCACCCCGCCGACGGTGGTGGCCACCACCGGCACCCCGTGGGCGAGCGCTTCGGCGACCACCATCCCGTACGTCTCCGACCGTGAGGGCAGCACCAGCAGGTCCGCTCCGGCGTACGCGGCGGTCAGCCGGGCGCCGGTGAGCGGGCCGACCCGGCGTACCCGCTCGTCGAGGTCGTACGCGCGGACCCGGGCGTCGAGCCGGGCGGCGGTCTCCGGGGCGACGGTCGGTGAACCGACCAGGGTGCAGGTCCAGTCCCTGTCGACGAGGGTGGCCAGGGCGTCCACCAGCAAGTCGTGCCCCTTGAGCGGGGTCAGGGCCGCGACGCAGAGCAGCCCGCCGCCGGTCCCGGTACCCGAAGACGGGAACGTGCCCGAGGCCGCAGCCGAGAACGGGAACGCGGCCGGGGACGGTGACGGTGACGGGGATGCGGCCGGGGACGGTGACGGTGACGGGGATGCGGCCGGGGACGGGGTCGGGTCGACGGGGTCCACCCCCGGTAGGGCCACCGTCACCCGGTCGGCGGGCAGGGCGTACCTGTCGAGCAGTCGACGTCGGGTCCACTCGCTGGTGGTGACCACGGCGGCGGCCCCGGCGAGGGCGCGGGCCTCGGCCGGGTCGTCCATCGCCATGTGGACCAGCACGACCAGGCGGACCCGGTCGACGTGGGGGGCGAGGACGTCGGGCACCGCCGAGGCGACCAGACCGTCGGCGAGGACCACCCCGCCGTCCGGGACGCCGTCCAGGACCCGGGCCAGCTCGGAGCGGGACCGGTCGTCAGGGTGCGGCCACGCCCCGGCGACGGGATGCTCGCGGACCGTCCAGCCGGCGTCGGCGAGACCGTCGAGGACCCGCCGGTCGTAGTGGTTGCCGCCGCTGGGGGTGGCCGGGTCGTCGATGTCGTTGGGCAGCACCACGTCCACGACCGGCCCGGCGAGCTGCCCGGCGGCGGTCGAGCCCACGCCGGGCAGCTCGGGTCGCATGCTGTTACAGCGACCGCTCGTAGCTGCACCAGGCCACGTGCGACTCGTGCAGGGTGACGGTGATACCGGCCAGGGTACGGGCGGACTCGCCCAGCGCACCCGCCCTGGCCCGGTCGGCGAGCCGGTCGGCGATGGTGCGGGCCAGGACCTCGGTGGTGGTGTTCCGCCCCTCGAAGTCGGGCTCGTCGTCGAGGTTGCGGTAGTTGAGCTGCGCCAGGACCGCCTTCAACTCGTCGGTGACGAGGCCGATGTCGGCGACGATCCCGTCGGCGTCGAGCTCGGCCCGCCGGAGGGTGGCGTCCACCACGAAGGTGGCACCGTGCAGCCGCTGGGCCGGGCCGAACACCTCGCCCCGGAAACTGTGGGCGATCATGATGTGGTCCCGAACGGTGACGCTGAACATGGTCTCACTCTCCGTCGTAGTCGATCACATGGCAGAGCGCCGACGACCGCCCGGCGGACACGTCGTCGAGCACCCGGGGCAGCTCCACGAAGGGCGACCGGCCGGTGATCAGCGTGTCGAACACCGGGTCGGCGAGGAGGTCCAGGGCCAGGGCGAGGCGGTCGGCGTAGCGGCGGCTGCTGCGGCGGGCCGGGGACACCATACCGACCTGGCTGCTGCGTACCGTCAACCGTCGGGAGTGGAAGGCACCGCCCAGCTCGACCGTCACCGGCCGGTCGCCGTACCAGCTCATCTCCAGGAGGGTGCCCTCCGGGGCGAGCAGGTCCAGGCCGCGTTGCAGCCCCTGCCCGCTGGCGCTGGCGTGCACCACCAGGTCCCGGCCGGTGGCCGCGTCCTCGGGCCGGGCGAACCCCACCCCCAGGGCGGCGGCGATCCCGGCCCGACCCGGGTCGACGTCGACGAGCTGCACGTCGACGCCGGGGAAGCGGGCGAGCAGGGCGGCCACGCAACTGCCGACCATCCCGGCACCGATCACCGTGACCCGGTCGCCGACCAGCGGCGGGGCGTCCCAGAGGGCGTTGACGGCGGTCTCCACCGTCCCGGCCAGCACCGCCCGCGAGGCGGGCACCCCGTCCGGTACGCGGGTCACCGCGTCGACGGGGACGACGTACCTACTCTGGTGCGGGTACAGGCAGAACACGGTCCGCCCGACGAGGTCGTCGGGGCCTGCCTCGACGACGCCGACGTTGAGGTAGCCGTACTTGACCGGGGCGGGGAAGTCCCCCTCCTGGAACGGGGCGCGCATGGAGGCGTACTGGTCGGTGGGGACCCGGCCGGTGAAGACGAGGGTCTCGGTGCCCCGGCTCAGTCCGGTGTGCAGGGTACGGACCAGCACCTCGTCCGGGCCGGGATCGGGCACCGACACCGTCCGGATCTCGCCCTGACCGGGTGAGCGTAACCAGAAGGCGTACGCCTCTCTCGGCATCCTCACTTCTCCTTGCGTCGTGTACCCGATCGCGACCGGGGGTAGGTGATCTGCATCCACGGCGAACTGTTGGGGCGAATTTCCCGTGTTCCCTGTCAGCGAGTTTCCGATCATAGCCACGGAGGAACGGTGCCAACGGTTCGAACGGGTCCGGTTGTCGGACTGATCGCGCAGGTCCTCCTGCTGGCGGGGCTCGCCTCGACAGTCGGCCTCTCGGCGGCCGGATGGGCGGCCGGCGTCGGGTACGGGGCCGTCCTCTGCCTCACTCTCAGCAACGGCCTGCGACGCAGCGCAGCGGACCGGCTCGGACCGGCCGATCGGGTGACCCTGGGTCGGGCGATCCTGGTCGGCGGGGTCACCGCCCTGGTGGTGGACCCCGCCCCGGCCCCGGTGGCGCTGCTCGTCGGGCTGGCCGGGGTGGCGCTGGCCATGGACGCGGTGGACGGTCAGGTGGCCCGGAGGACCGGGACGAGCAGCGCCCTGGGGGCGCGGTTCGACATGGAGGTCGACGCCTTCCTCATCCTGGTGCTCAGCGTGTACCTGGTCCCCTCGGTCGGGGGTTGGGTCCTGGCCATCGGCCTGATGCGGTACGTCTTCGTCGCCGCGAGCTGGGTGCTGCCCTGGATGCGCGGCTCGTTGCCGCCCCGGAGGTGGCGCAAGGTGGTCGCCGCGGTGCAGGGGGTGGCCCTGGCGGTCGCGGCGGCACAGGTGCTGCCCGCCGCCGTCTCGGTCGGGGTGGTCGTGGTCGCCCTGGCGCTGCTCGTCGAGTCGTTCGGCCGGGACGTCACCTGGTTGTGGCGGCACCGCCCGGCCGACGGGGCGACCGCGCCGGTGGTCTCCGGCGGTTCACCCGTCACCGTCCGCTCCGGTCGACCCGGTGCCGCTGCGGTGGTGGGCCACGGCACCGCCATCGCCTCGCCGGTAGTCGTCCGCCCCGCCTCGGCCACCCCGGTCGGCGCGTTCCGGACGGTCCGCCCGGGTGCACGGACGGTCGGGGTGCGCCCCGGTACGCGTACCGTCGCGGGCAGGCCGGGGGCCGGCACCCCGGCCCCGGCCCGGGCGTCGGCGCGGGACGGACGTACCGTCGCCGGGAACGGATCGTCGCGCCTGGCGGTCCACCGCTCGGCCTGAGCCGCGCCCGTCCGAACCCGACCTGAGCCGGCCCCGCCCGGCGACCGGCGTTCCCGAGAGGACCACGGCTTGTCGTTCCTGACCCGCCCGAACCGCGACCCGGCTCCGGAGTCCCGTCCCCACCCGGCCGCCCCCGGCGAACGCCGGCGGCGGCACGCCGTCTGGCCCGCCCCGCGGTCCGACGGCCCCCCGGAGACCGACGCCCCGAGGCCGGACGGTTCGGGGCCGGACGTCCTGGGGCCGGACGCCCCGGAGTCAGACGCCCAGGGGCCGGACGGTTCGGCGGATCACGACGCGGTCGAGCCGGAGACCGGTGCGCGACGGGGCCGGTGGCGGACGGTGGGTGCCAGGGTGACCACCGGGCTGGCCGTCCTGCTGGTGCTGGTCCTCCTGCTCGCACCGAACCATCTGGCCGGATACTCACCGTGGGTGTTCACCCGGCTCCCGTTGGAACCGATCGTCGTCGCCGCCGCGCTGCTGGCCCTGCGGTCCCGGAGCCGGGCCCGGCGGCTGCTGGCGGGGCTGGTCGGTGTCCTGCTCGGGACCATCGGCATCCTGAAGGCCCTGGACACCGGGTTCTTCGCCACCCTGGCCCGGCCGTTCGACCCCGCCCTGGACTGGTCCCTGCTCGGCCCGACCTACTCCTACCTGGTCGAGGCGAACGGCAGGCCCGTCGCCGTCGCCGCAGCGGTCGGGGCGGTGCTGCTCGCCGTCGCCCTGCTGTCCCTGACCACCCTCGCCTCCCTGCGACTGTCCCGCCTGGTGGTACGGCACGACCGGGTGGCGGTCCGGGCGGTCGCCGTCCTCGCCGTGCTCTGGGTGGCCGGTGCCGCGTTCGGGATCCGGGTCGGCCCGGGCGTGTCGGTCGCCGACCGCAGCACCTCCCGCCTGGTCACCTCGCACGTGTCACAGGTGCAGGCCGCGGTGAAGGACCGGGAGACCTTCGGGTCCGAGGTCGACGCCGACCCGTTCGAGGCCGTCCCCGCCGAACGGTTGTTGACCGGCCTGCGCGGCAAGGACGTCATCGTGGCGTTCGTCGAGAGCTACGGCCGCGACGCGGTGCAGGACCCGGAGTTCAGCCCCCGGGTCGGCGCTGTCCTCGCCGACGGCGACCGGCGGCTGGGCGAGGCCGGGTACGCCACCCGCAGCGGCTTCCTCACCTCCTCGACCACCGGCGGGGGCAGTTGGCTGGCGCACGCCACCCTGCTGTCCGGGCTCTGGATCGACAACGACCAGCGTCACCGCAGCCTGCTGGCCAGCGACCGGATGACCCTCAACAGGTACTTCCAGCGGGCCGGGTGGGACACCGTGGGGGTGATGCCCGCCGTGACCCGGGCCTGGCCAGAGGGGCAGTTCTACGGTTACGAACGGTTCCACGACTCCCGCACCCTCGGCTACCAGGGGCCGAAGTTCGGCTTCGCCCCGATCCCGGACCAGTTCACCCTGGGGGCGTTCGAGCGGCTGGAGCGGTCCCGACCCGACCGGGCGCCGCTGTTCGCCGAGATCGCCCTGGTCACCAGCCACTCCCCCTGGACGCCCCGCCCCCGGATCGTGGACTGGTCGCAGATGGGCGACGGCACGATCTTCAACGAGGCCCGGGAGGGTGACGGCGAGGACGTCGGACGCTCCACCGCGCAGATCCGCGCCGACTACCGCCGCTCGATCGAGTACTCGTTGAAGTCCCTGGTGTCGTACGTCGAACGGTACGGCAACGACGACCTGGTGCTGGTCGTGGTCGGCGACCACCAGCCCGCTCCGGTCGTCACCGGCCCCGGGGCCAGCCGGGACGTCCCCATCTCGATCATCACCCGGGACCGGGGGGTGCTGGCACAGATGTCGGACTGGGAGTGGGAGGAGGGCCTCCAGCCCGGGCCACAGGCCCCGGTGTGGCCGATGAGCAGCTTCCGCGACCGGTTCCTGACCACCTTCGGCCAGTGAACCGCGCCCCGGGCCGTCGGCACACCCCGGCACGTGTCGGCCGGGCGACGGGAACCGGACCGGGCCGGTGAGCGACTATCTGTCCATGGGGTGTGAGGGGTGGCGGGAGATCCTGTCGGCACAGCTGGACGGCGAGGAGACGCCCGCCGAGCGGGTCGCCGTACAGCGGCACCTGGAAACCTGTGCGGGCTGCCGGAGCTGGTTGGACCTGGTCGCCGGGGTGAACCGGCGGGCGCGTACCCAGGTGGTGCCGACGGTGCCCGACCTGACCGAGGCGATCCTCGCCGCCGCCGCCGCGCCACCACCACCGGGCCGCCGGTGGCGCCCGACCCTGCCCCGGCCACGGCGACTGGCCGCCCTGGACTGGCGACCCCGGATGGTGGCGGGCCTGCGGGCCGCCCTCGGGCTGCTCGGCGCGGTGCAGTTGGTCCTCGGGCTGGTCCAGGTCGCCCGGGGTGGCACCGACCACGTCCACCTGTCCGGGCAGCACCTGTGGCACGAGGCGGCGGCGTGGAACGTCGCCGTCGGCGCGGGTTTCGTCTTCGTCGCCCTCCGCCGGACTCCCCCGGCCGGACTGCTGCCGATGCTCAGCGCCTTCGTGGCGACCCTGCTGCTGCTGTCGGTGAACGACCTGGTCACCTCACAGGTGGCGATGCCCCGACTGGCCAGCCACGCCTTCCTGGTGGGCGGCTACCTGATCACCGTCCTGCTGTCCCGGCCCGGGCTGCACGCCGGCGGCCCGCCCCCGCACCGCCGGTCGACGCGGTCGCGGTGGCGACTCCAGCTCGACGACACGGCACCGCCGCCACCGGCGACGCTGCGCCTGCTGCCGCCGCACTCCGCGCAGGCCTCCACCGACCGGCACGCCGCCTGACAGTCCCGCACGTCGTCGCCGGGGCGACGAAACCGCCTACCGGCTCGGCGGTGGGGGTTGCTGAGTCCTGGTCTGGTGGTACGGCAGCCGACGGATAATCGACGCCCGGCTTGGCGGCCATCCCCCACCGCAGGGCGGGCACCTGACTGATCGAGGGGAGAATGCCCTCCTGCGGCGGGGCCGCCGGACCACCGACGGGACGGGGGCTGACGGAACTCGCCGCTGCGGCCGTCTCCGGGGCGGCAGAGCCGCTCCCGGCCGATGCCAGCCTCGACCATCGGGCCTCCTCTTCGGAAAGCCGAGCGCTCCAGACCTCCCTGAAAGTGGCGATGTCCGGCCCGGTGTACGTTCCAGACGATTTGACCAGGTAAAACCTGCCGTCACGGTGGTGACGTGGGTCCAATCGTCCGTCGAAGGCCGCTGCACAGACGTTGGAAAGCTCCTTGTACTGATTCTCGTCTTCGATCATCCGGCCGGATGCCTTGAGGTTCGTCAACGCCTTACTCAGGTCTTCGGTGTCGGCAGAATTGCCGAGATTGCCGGAAGTGGGCCACTCGACCTTCCTGTTGGTGGCCCGGAAGCCGCTCGGCTCATCCGTGGACTCCACGAGACCCCAGATCCGCTTCACCTCGTCGATGATCTGGGCAATGGGGCGTGTCATGTTTCCGATCTCCTGTCTTCTGCCTACCGTACGGTCTCTCTACGGCCTCGGCCGCTCCACGGTTCGAGACGACGGCAGCGAGAATCGCGTCAGCCGACCTGACGACGGCGTACCGGCTGGGACAGGGGGGTGGTCAGCGCGGTGGCCAGGTCCTCGCGGGCCCGGGCGACCCGGGACCTGATGGTGCCGACCGGGCAGCCGCAGACCCGGGCCGCCTCGGCGTACGACAGTCCGACGACCTGGGTGGCCACGAACGCCTCCCGCCGCTCCGGGGCCAACCCGTCGATCAACTGCCGGAGGATGATCTCGCCGTCCGGCTCGGGTTGGGCGGGGGCGGCGCCGCCGTCGGCGAACCGCTGCCAGTCGGGGACCCCGGTGGTCCGGGGACGGGCCACCGCCGCCCGCACCTGGTCCACCGCCACCCGACGGGCGATGGTGAACAGCCAGGTCCGGGCCGACGACCGCCCGGCGAACCCGGGCAGGCTGCGCCAGGCCCGCAGGTAGGTCTCCTGGATCAGGTCGTCGACCTCGCGCACCCCGGCCAGGTGCACCAGGAACCGCCGGACGTCGTGCTGGGTGGCGCGGATCAGGCTGGCCGCCGCCGACCGGTCACCACGTCCGGCGGCGAGCGCGTAACCGGTGATCTCGTCAGTCGACTCCGGACCGGTCACTGTGCCACCCTTTCCGCCGCGTCGTTCCCAGCGACCATTGGTCGTTCGTGGCGGCTGCGAAGTTCCCCGGGATGGACCATCTGTGGGTTTCCCGGATCGACGCCGGTACGACGGTGACCAGCAGCAGCGGGCGTACAGGGGGTCCTGCTACGGTCGGTCCGATGATCGCCGACGAGGACCTGGCGGCGCTCCGACGACTGGTGGGCCGCCCGGACCTGCCCGTACCGGTGCCGCTCGGGGCCGGGACCGACCACGTGGCCTACGCCGTCGACGGCGACCTGGTGCTACGGCGGCCCCGGCTCGACGGCCCCGGGGGCGCGGCGGCCGTCGAACGGGAGATCCGGGTGCTCGACGCGGTCGGGCGGGTCTCCCCGGTCCCGGTTCCCACTGTGGTGGCCGCCGCACCCGAGGCGGGACTGCTCCTGCTGCGGCGGCTGCCCGGCACCTCGCTGCTGGAGTCGCCCTGCCCCGACCCGTGGCGGTTGGTGGATCAGCTCACCGCCTTCCTCGACGCGGTGTACGCACTCCCCACCGACCTCGCCCCGGTCGACGCCGATCCACTCGGCGACCACCTGGCCGAGGCCGCCGCGACCATGCCGGTGATCGCCCCGGTCCTCTCCCCTGCGCAGCACCGGCTGGTGGCGGACTTCCTGGCCGGTACGCCGCCACCGGAGCCACCGGCCGGGAGGTTCTGCCACGCCGACCTCGGCGCCGAGCACCTGCTCGCCGACGGCACCGGCACCCGGTTGACAGGCGTCATCGACTGGTCCGACGCGGCCACCACCGATCCCGCCCGGGACCTGGGTCGGCTCTACCGTGACCTGGGGCCGGGGCCGACGGGGGCGGTCGTCGACGGGCTCACCGGCCCTACCGACGCGCACCTGCCGCACCGGGTGGTGTTCCACGCCCGGTGCGCGCTCGTCGAGGATCTCGCCTTCGGGCTCGCCGACGGACCCCGCCGGTACGCCGACGCCGCGCTGGCCGCCCTCACCCGTACCTTCAGTGACCCGGACTGAGGAACCTGCTCGACGGGTACGCGGGCGACGCCGACACCGGTCGGTTCAGGCGCGGTCCGGGCCGGTCTGGTCGAGGCCGACGTACCGGCCCTGGTGGCGCAGCAGGGGTGAACCGGCGTCGGCGGGCCGGACCAGCTCCGGCTCGGCGAGCACTATCACGTGGTCTCCGGCGACGACCCGTTCCACGACCCGGCAGAGCAGCCAGGCCAGGGTGCCGTCGAGGATCGGCACCCCCTCGGGTCCGGGTCGCCACCGGGTCGGTGCGGCGAACCTGTCGATCCCGCCGGTGGCGAAGCGCTGCGCCAGGTCCCGCTGGCCCTCGCCGAGCAGGTGCACTGCGACGTGTCGGCTGGTGGAGACCGTGGGCCAGCTCGTCGACCCGACGTCGAGGCAGAACGACACCAGCGGCGGGTCGAGGGAGACGGAGGTGAACGAGGTGGCGGTGAAGCCGACCGGGGGTGCCCCCGGTGCGGTCACCACCGTGACGGTGCTGGCCTGGTGGCGGAGCGCCGCGCGGAGCGTGTCGACGTCGGCGTCGACGGCTGGTGCGGACTGCGGGCCGAGGGAGAGGGTCATCCCGGTCCTTCCGGTGCCGTTGCCCCCGCCTGGTCGGCGGGTCCGGGGCACGAATCTAACCCGCGTCCCTGATTCAATGCAATCCCTACAGGTTTAGTAGGTTAATCCGAAACGCCGGGCCCCCGCTCCGGCACGGACCGGGGGAACCGCCGGGGCGGCTCAGGACGGGGTGGCAGCCCCGTCCCGGCGGTCCTGGGTGATCCGGTCGAGGTGCGCGGCCAACTCGTCGGTGATCAGCAGGTCGCTACGGATCTGCTGACCCGGGTACGCGGCCCGGCCGACCATGTGCGCCGCCACCGGGGCGGTGGCCAACTGGAACAGGCCCACCAGGACCAGGGTGGTCACGTCCACCCCGTCCCGCAGTCGCAGCCCGGCCCCGACCAGCACCAGCAGCAGACCGAGCACCTGCGGCTTCGCCGAGGCGTGCATCCGGGTCAGCAGGTCGGGGAAGCGGACCAGGGCCACCCCGGCGGCGAGGCAGAGCAGCGCCCCGGCGATGAGGCAGACCGCAGCGATGATGTCCAGGACGGCGTCCACGCTCATTGGCTGTCATTCTTCCGTACGGCGAACCGGGCCACGCTCACCGAGCCGATGAACCCGAGGATGGCGAGGACGACGAGCACCGGCAGGGCGGTGCTGTCCTTGCTGTACGCGGCCTCGGCGGCGATCCCGGCGACCATGACGGCCAGCAGGACGTCGGTGGCCACGGCGCGGTCCAGGATCGACGGCCCCCGCAGCATCCGGAACATGGTGAGCCCACCGGCCACGGCGAGCAGGACGGTGACGATCACGGCGACGACGGTCATCTCGGGGCTCCTTCCACGTCGACCGGTTCCGGGATGGCAGGCGGCGGCTCCGCCAGCCGGCGGATCTCCTCGTCGGAGCCGATGGCGGCGACGATCCGCGCCTCCAACTCCAGGACGCTGTCGCGGAACCGTTCCACCTCGTCACGGGTCCGGACGTTGATCACGTGCACGTAGAGGATCCCGTTGCCCCGGTCCACCTCAAGGATGAGACTTCCCGGGACCAGGGACAGCGCCTCGGCGGTGAGGGTGAGGTTGAGGTCCGAGTTGATCCGCAGCGGCACCGCGATGATCGCGCTGTGCGGGACGTGCCCGAACCGGAACGCCAGCCAGGCGATCTCCACACTGGCCACCAGGAGGTCCAGGGCGAACCGCAGCCAGAACCGCACGAACGCCACCGGTCGGACCCGCCCGGCGAAGGTCACCGGGGGCAGCGGGAAGACCGACAGCACCACCAGCGCGACCACCAGCCCACCGAGGATGTTGGCCCAGCTCAGGGTGCCCCAGAGCAGCACCCAGACGATGATCAGGCCGATCACCGCCACGATCTTGTTGCGCCGCCGCGCCTGCCGGCTCAGCGGCGGGTTCGGCTGCTCGATCTGGTCCTTCGTCACGGTCGGCTCGGCGCTCACGGCGTACCACCCGGGTAGACGGCTTCCACGTACGGTGCCCGCCGCATCAGGTCCTCGGCGGCGTCGGTGCTGATGTCGAACAGGGGCCCGGCCACCACCGTCAGCGCCAGACCGAACACCACGAGCGCGATGGTCGGCGCGACCATCAGCCGGGGCATCATCGCCCCCGAGAAGCCCTTGTCGGGCACCTCGTAGGGCTCCATGGCACCGGCGGCCCGGGTGGTGTGCACGGTGTCCTGCGGACCGGGCATGTCGGCGTGCGGCGCCCGCCAGAAGGCCAGGTTCCACACCCGGGCGGTGGCGTACAGGGTCAACAGGCTGGTCACCAGCCCGGCGGCGACGAGCGTCCAGGCCAACGGCCCGCCGTTGTCGACGCCGGCCTGCACCAGGCCGAGCTTGCCGAGGAACCCGGAGAACGGTGGGATCCCGGCCAGGTTCAACGCGGGTATGAAGAACAGGATGCCCAGCAGCGGTGACAGTCTGGCCAGACCGCCGAGGCGATCCAGCGCGGTGCTGCCCCCACGGCGTTCCACCAGACCTGCGGCGAGGAAGAGCGTGGTCTGGATGGTGATGTGGTGCACCACGTAGAAGATCGCCGCGGAGAGCCCGAGCTGGGTGGTGAGCCCCACCCCGAACAGCATGTACCCGATGTGGCTGATCAGGGTGAACGACAACAATCGTTTGATGTCGGACTGGGCGACGGCGCCGAGGATACCGACGATCATCGTCAGGCCGGCCACCACCAGCAGCAGGGTCGCCGTCCGGCCACCCGGGAAGAGCAGGGTCTCGGTCCGGATGATGGCGTAGACGCCGACCTTGGTGAGCAGGCCCGCGAAGACAGCGGTCACCGGCGCCGGGGCGGTCGGATAGCTGTCCGGCAGCCAGGCCGACAGCGGGAACACCGCCGCCTTGATGCCGAACGCCAGCAGCAGCATGCCCTGCAGGAGCAGGCGCAGGTTGTCCGGGAGCGCGTCGAGCCGGTCCACGAGCTGGGCCAGGTTGAGCGTACCGGTCGAGGCGTACACCAGACCGATGGCGACCAGGAAGATCAGCGAGGACAGGAGGCTGACCACCACGTACGTCGTACCGGCCCGGATCCGGGTCTCCGTGCTGCCCAGCGTGAGCAGGACGTAGCTGGCGACCAGCAGGATCTCGAACCCGACGTAGAGGTTGAACAGGTCACCGGAGAGGAACGCGTTGCAGACACCGGCGGTCAGCACCAGGTACGTCGGGTGGTAGACCGACATCGGCGTCTCCTCGTCGCCGTCGGCCATACCCTGCCCGATGGAGTAGACGAGGACGCAGAGGGTCACAGTGGCCGACACCACGAGCATCAACGCGGCGAGTTGGTCGGCGACCAGCACGATGCCCAACGGTGCGGCCCACCCGCCGACCGCCAACACCAGCGGCCCGTCGACGGTGGTGCGCAGCAGCAGGGTGGCGGCCACCGCCACGGTGGCGGTGAGCACGGTCAGACTGACCAGCCGCTGGGCGCGAGGCCGCCCGGCGAGCATCAGGGCCAGGCCGGCGCCGAGCAGCGGCATGACCACCGGCAGAGGAACGAGCCAGTTCATCGGGGCCTCCCCGTCTCGCCTGCCGCCGTCTTACGGTCGGCGTCGGACGCCGTGGTCGTGCCCGTCGTCGGCCCGTCGTCGGATTCGTCGCCGTCACCCTCGCCGAAGTCGGAGGTGCCGGGGCCCTCGTCGCGGTCGGCCAACTCCATGATCCGGCGGTCCTCCACGTCGTCCTGCACCTCGTCGTGTCCGACCAGGTGCCAGCTGCGATACGCCAAGGCCAACAGGAACGCCGTCATCCCGAGGGTGATGACGATGGCGGTGAGCACCATCGCCTGCGGCAGCGGGTCGCTCATCTCCTCCTCCGGGGTGGTGCCCACGATGGGCGCACCACCGGCCCGGCCTCCGGTGAGCAACAGCAGGTTGGCCCCGTTGCCGAGCAGGATGACGCCCATCAGCACCCGGGTCAGGCTGCGTTCCAACAGCAGGGTCACACCGGCGGCGAAGAGCACGCCGACCACGACCACGTAGGTGAGGTTCGGGGTCACACCAGCTCCTTCGTCGTCCGTACCTCGTCCTGCTCCTCGGCCTCGGTCTGCCGGTCCATCTCGGCACCGAGGCTGCGCAGGATGTCCAGTACCAGGCCGACCACGATGAGGTAGACGCCGACGTCGAAGAAGACCGACGTGACGAAGTGGACCTTGCCCAGCACCGGAACGTAGAAGTCCAACAGTGCGGTCTGGAGGAAGTCGCCGCCCATCAGGACCGCTGCCACCCCGGTCCCGACCGCCACGAACAGACCCGCGCCCAGCACCGCACCGGCGTCCACCGGGGCGGCGTGGTTCAACTCCGTCCGCCCACCGGCGAGGTACCGGACGGCCAGGGCGAGGCCGGCGACCAGACCGGCGGCGAACCCGCCACCCGGGGCGTTGTGCCCGGAGAAGAGCAGGTAGACCGAGAAGAGCACGATCGCGTGGAACAGCAGTCGGGTGACCACCTGGAGGATCACCGACTGCCGGCGGGCCTCCACCCCGGTACCCGAGCGCAGCCACCGGGGTTTGTCGGTGGCGCCGCCGTCCTGACGTGGGATGGAACTGCGCTGGTCGAGGTCGCGGGTCCGGCGGAAGATCAGGCTCGCCACACCCGTGGCCGCCACGACCAGCACCGCGATCTCACCCATGGTGTCCCAGGCCCGGATGTCGACGAGGGTCACGTTCACCACGTTCTTGCCGCCGCCGAACGACAGCGCCTGCTCGGGGAAGAGCAGCGAGATCGGATCGGCCAACCGGCCGCCCGCGGCGACGTACGCCATCCCGGCGGTCACCGCGCCGACGGCCACCCCGATCGCGATGCGACCGCGTCGGCTGGACCGGATCGGCCGTTCGGAGAACTTCGCCGGCAACCGGCGCAGCACCAGCACGAACATGACGATCGTGACGGTCTCCACCAGGAACTGGGTCAACGCGAGGTCGGGCGCGCCGTGCAGGATGAACAGCATCGCGATGCCGTATCCGGCGACCCCGACCAGGATCATGGCGGTCAGTCGGCGCATGGCGCGGGCGGCGCCGATCGCCGCGACGACGACCACCGCTCCGGCCACGGCCTGCAACGGGGTGTCCCAGAGCTGGAACCGCTGCGGCCACGGAGCACCCGCCAGCAGCACGCTACCGGGCAGCACCACCATCACGACCAGGATGACGCCGAGGTAGAACGGCAGCGAACCACGCTGGGTGGCACCGGTCAGCTCCACCGCCAGCCGGTCCAGCCCGGCGTTGACCTTGTGGTACGCGGTCCCGCCGTCGAACGGCAGCCGCAGCGCCGGGTGCAGCTTGCGGCGTTGCAGGAGGAGGAACAGTCCCGCACCGGCACCGACGGCGACCACCGACAGGCCCAGGGCCAGGGTGAGCCCGTGCCAGAGGGCGAGGTGGTAGCCGGGGTCGGTGCCGGTGGAGTACTGGTCGGCGTGGGGCGCGAGGACCGTGTCGATGGCGGGGGCCGCCGCTCCGACGGCCAGGCCAGCGACCGCCAGCAGGGCCGCCGGGGCGAGGAACGCCCACCCCGGGTCGGCCGCCTCGGTCGGGGCGACGTCGGGCTTGGTGGCGAAGGCACCCCAGAGGAACCGCAGCGTGTACGCCACCGTCAACGCCGAGCCGAGCACCAGCCCGGCCAGGACCACCCGGTCGGTGCCGCTGCCGTGCAGGAAGCCCTCGAAGGCGGCCTCCTTGGCGACGAACCCGGCCATCGGCGGCAGGCCCGCCATCGAGGCGGCGGCCAGCCCGGCCACCCCGGCCAGGACCGGGAGGCGACGACCCAGACCGCTGAGTTCCCGGACGTCCCGGGTGCCGGTCTTGTGGTCGACGATCCCGACGACGAGGAAGAGCGTGGCCTTGAACAGAGCGTGGGCCAGGACCATCGCCACACCGGCGAGCGCGAGGTCGCGGGTGCCTCCGCCGAGGACCACCATCAGCAGACCGAGTTGGCTGACGGTGCCGTACGCCAGCAGGAGCTTGATGTCGACCTGCCGCAGCGCCGCCCAGGCACCGAGGAACATGGTGATCAGGCCACCGGCGAGCAGTGTCGTCCGCCACGCGAAGACCTCGCCGACGGCGGGCCCCAGGAGGGCGACCAGGAAGACACCGGCCTTGACCATCGCGGCGGCGTGCAGGTACGCGCTGACCGGGGTGGGCGCGGCCATCGCGCCCGGCAGCCAGAAGCTGAACGGGAAGATCGCCGACTTGCTGAGCGCGCCGAGCAGGATCAGGATCAGGGCGACCGACAGGTAACCCCCGCCGGGCAGGTTCTGGGAGACCTCCGACCAGCGGTAGCTCCCCGCGTGCTGACCGAGCATGATGAAGCCGGCGAGCATGGCCAGGCCACCGAGGGTGGTGACCAGCAGCGCCTGCATGGCGGCCTGCCGGCTGGACCGTTTGGCCGGGTCGTAGCCGATCAGCAGGTAGGAGAAGACAGTGGTCAGCTCCCAGAACACGTACAGCAGGACGAGGTCGTCGGAGACCACCAACCCGAGCATCGCCCCGGCGAACGCCACGAACACTGCGGCGAAGCGACCCAACCCGGGGTCGCCCGCGGTGAAGTAGCGGGCGCTGTAGGCGAGGACGAGAGCGCCGACACCACCGACGAGTACCACCATCAGCCAGGCGAGGGTGCCCATCCGCAGGGCGATCTCCAACCCGACCTGCGGCACCCAGGGCACGACCTGCACCAGTGGGTCGCCGTTTCGGACCTGACCGGTGTGGGCGAGTGCCCACACCAACGTGGCCGCCGGCGGTAACGCCACCAGGTACAGAGCTCGGGGTCCCCACCTGCGCACCAGAGCCGGGGCGACCACAGCTGCGAGCGCATGGACCGCCACCAGGACCAGCACACAACCTCCCCAGAGATCAACAATCGGTCCCACTACCCTACCGGGGTACACCCCCAACCGCACAGGTGGTGACCCACCTCATCGGCGTCGGGCCGGTAAACACCGTGTTCCAGCCAGCGAAAACCTCGAAATCCGGCAGGGGTGATCAGGCATTCGGCCCTTACCGACCCACCGCGAACAGGCCCGCCCAACCGTGCGTCCGTCACCGCGACGACGCTCACACGAGGGTGCGCCAGTAGTCCCAGAACCGGTGCAGCACCGCGGCGAGCACCGTCGCGTACCAGACGACCAGGAAGAGACTGTGGTACGTCCCGACGGTCCGCGTCACCCGGCCGTCGGGCCGGAACCGGCGCAGGGTGCCCAGGGTGCTGTAGAGGAAGACGGGGATGGTGACCGCCCACACCACCATGCAGTACGGGCAGAGCGCCCCGATGACGTAGAGGCTCTGGTAGATCAGCCAGTGCACCAGGACCACGCCGAACGTCACACCGGCCTGGAGGCCCAGCCAGAACCAACCGGGCAGCCGGACCCCGGTGAGCAGCACCACGCCGACGGTGCCCGCCACGGCGAACCCGGCGATGCCGAGCAACGGGTTGGGTATCCCGAACACCTCGGCCTGCCAGGTGCTCATCACCGAGCCGCAGGACAGCACCGGGTTGAGGCTGCACCGGGGCAGGTAGTCGGGGTCGGCGATCAGGTTGATCTTCTCGACGGTGAGGGCGGTGGCGGCGACCAGCCCGATCGCCCCACCGAGGGCGAGCACCCAGGCGGTGACCCGGTCGAGGAAGCGACTCATCCGGCCAGGGCGTCGTCGATCGCGGCGACCAGGTCCGCCTCGGTCCGCAGGTGGGTCAGGGGTCGGCCGTCGACGAAGAAGGTCGGCGTGCCGGTCACCCCGGCGGCCTCGCCGTCGGCCCGGTCGGCGGCGATCCGGGCGGCGGTGGCCGGGTCGGTCAGGTCCTGCCGGAAGCGCTCCACGTCCAACCCGAGGGTCCTGGCGTACCCGACGAAGACCTCGGTCTGCGGGTCCTGCCGGTGCCCCCAGGTCGGCTGCCCCTCGAACAGCCGGGCGTACATCTCGGCGAACCGCCCCTGGTTGGCGGCGGCCTGCGCGGCCTGGGCGGCGAGGTCGGAGTTGGGGTGACCGGGCATCGGGAAGTACCGCACCACGACTGTCACCTGCCCCTGGTAGGTGTCGAGGATCCGCTGCACCGCCGGGTACGCCGCCAGGCAGCCCTCGCACTCGAAGTCGAGGAACTCCACAAGGGTGACCCCGTCCTCGGCGGTGGCGAGCCGGTGGCTGTCCGCCCGGACCAGCACCGCCGGGTCGACCGACCCCTCGGCGGCCGGGGCGGCGGGACGGTCGGCCCGGTCGACCACCAGCAGTCCGGTCACCCCGAGCACCACCGCCGCGATCAGCGCCAGCGTCATCCGCGTGTTCCTCGTCATCGCCCCCGCCCTCGACGACCGGGGTCGATACCCCGGGTCGGTCCGACGTCGGAGGCTACCCGGGTCGACCGGGGGTTTGCCTGGCAGAACCTGAACGACGGCTGGACGTCCACGACGGGTGGGGGGTCACCTGCGTCGGGGTGCCGCCCGTCGGGTCGCCACGGCGGTGGTGGGGTCCTCCGGCCAGGGGTGACGGGGGTAGCGTCCGCGCAGTTCGGCACGGACCCGGGGATAGCCGGTACGCCAGAAGGAGGGCAGGTCCCGGGTGACAGCCACCGGGCGGCCCGCCGGGGAGAGCAGGTGCAGCAGCACCGGCACCCGTCCCCCGGCCAGCAGGGGCGCGGCGGTCCAGCCGAACACCTCCTGCACCTTGACGGCGAGGACCGGGGCGTCCGGGTCGGTGTAGTCGACGCGGACCCGGGAACCGCTGGGCACCTCGATCCGCTCCGGGGCGTACTCGTCGAGCCGGGCCGCCTGCGGCCAGGGCAGCAGCCGCCGTAGCGCCCCGACCACGTCGATCCGGGCCAGGTCGGCGCGGCGGCGGGCCCGGGTCAGCTCCGGGGCCAGCCAGTCGCCGACGGTGGCGCAGAGGGCGGCGTCGGTGACGTCGGGCCACGGCTCACCGAGGGCGGCGTGGCAGAAGGCGAGCCGGTGGCGGAGTTCCACCGCCTCGCGGGACCAGGTCAGCAGGGTCAGCCCGGCCTCGGCGAACCCGTCGAGCAGAGCCGCCCGGACCAGGGCCGGGTCGGGGTCGGTCAGCGGCCGCTCGACGAGGGTGATCGCGCCGAGGCGGTGGGACGTCCGGGCCTGCACCTGCCCGTCGGCCCAGGTCACCTCGGTCGCCTCGGTGAGCAGGGTGGCCGCGGCCTGCCGGGCGGTCGCCTCGTCCAACGGGGCGGCGAGTCGGATCCGCGCGGTGGGCGCACCGGGTGCCCGGTCCGCGGCGGCGACCGCCACCCACTCGCTCGCGGTGAGCCTGGTCCCCGGCATCAGGTCGGCGGCGGTCCCCCCGGCCATCAGGTAGGACGTGCCACCGGTTCGGCGGAGCCGGGCCACCCGCTCCGGGTAGGCCAGGCCCACCACGAGGGCGGCGGCCAGGTCGTCGGGCAGCGCCGTGGCCGGGACCTTCGGCAGGGTACGGGCGAGTCGTCGTACCTCCTGACGCCAGGCGGGGGACCGCTCGGCCCGGCGGCGGCGGACGGCGGCGGGCAGGTCGTCCCCGGCCCCACCGGGGCCGTCCTCGGTGAGCAGGGCGACCACCTCGGCGGCCCGGTCGGTGCCGACCGCCGGGGCGCCGTCGATCAGCGCCCGGGCCAGCCGGGGATGGGTGCCGGCCTCGGCGATGGCCCGCCCGCGCGCGGTGACCCGGCCGTCGCCGTCGAGCGCGCCGAGGGCGGACAGGGTGGCGCGGGCGACCTGCAACGCGCCGGACGGCGGGGGGTCGGGCAGGGCCAACCCGGTGCCGTCGGGATGTCCCCACAGCGCCAGGTCCAGGGCGAACCCGGTGAGGTCGGCGACGGCGATCTCCGGTTCGGGGTGGGCGGGCAGCCGCTCGTGCTGCGCTGCCGACCAGCACCGGTAGACCCGGCCGGGCGCGTCCCGACCCGCCCGACCGGCCCGCTGGGTGGCCGAGGCCCGGGACACCGCCACCGTGACGAGGGTGCCCAACCCCCGGCCGTGGTCGGTCCGGGGGACCCGGGTGAGCCCCGCGTCCACCACCGCGCGGACCCCGGGGACGGTCAGGCTGCTCTCGGCGATCGAGGTGGCCAGGACCACCCGACGGCGGGGGCCGGGGCGCAGCGCCGCGTCCTGGGTGGCCGCCTCCTGTCGACCGTGGAGGGTGACGACGTCGACGTCCGTGCCGGCCAGCCGGGTGGCGACGGTGTCGAGTTCCCGGGCGCCGGGCAGGAACACCAGCACGTCGCCCGGCCCGTCGGCGAGGGCCCGCCGGACGGTCGCCGCGACGTGGTCCAGCAGCCGGGGGTCGACCCGCAGGCCGTGCGGCGGGTCGACCGGCCCGGTCGGCGGGCACCAGTGCACCGAGACCGGGTACGTGACGGCGTGCGCCTGCACGACCGGGGCGGCCAACACCTGGGCCAGCCGGTCGGCCTCGGCGGTCGCGGAGGTGGCCAGCAGCCGCAGGTCCGGCCGGAGGGCGGCGCGTACCTCGGTGGTGAAGGCGAGCGCCAGGTCGGAGTCGAGGTGCCGTTCGTGGCACTCGTCGAGCACCACGGCGTCGACCCCGGCGAGTTCCGGGTCCCGGTGCAGCCGCCGGAGCAGGACACCCGTCGTGACCACCTCCACTCGGGTCGCGGACCCGACCCGACGGTCCCCGCGCACCGTGTAGCCGACCCGCTCCCCGACCGGCTCGCCGAGCAGCGAGGCCATCCGGCGGGCCGCCGCCCGGGCCGCCACCCGACGGGGTTCGGCGACCACCACCCGGCCGGTGCCCGCATCGGCCAGGGCCAGGGGCACCAGCGTGGTCTTCCCGGTCCCGGGCGGGGCCACCAGCACCACGGCACCGGCGTCGTCCAGGGCGGCGGTCAGGTCGGGCAGGACCTGCCGGACGGGCAGGTCGGCGATCGAGTCGGCGGCGGGAAGCACCCCGACAGTGTGGCGTAGTGCCGACGGTCAGGGCTCGTCGGAGAGAAGGCCCTCGGATCGGAGGCGGGCGGCGTGCACCTCCGGTGGGTCGTCGGGGTCATGGTCGGAGGGGCGGGGACCCTCCGGGCCGTTCGGGCCGAACCGGAGCAGGACCTCGATCCGGGTCACCCGGAACCGACGCCCCAAAACGGTGACCTCGTCGGCCCGGGTGGCGTCGAGGTCGTCGGCGGCCCGCGCGTACGCCCGGGTCTGCCCGGCGGTGAGTTCGTCGAGGCGGGGCACCAGGTAACGGAGGTTGACGGCCAGCAGGTCCCGGGCTGCCTGCGGGGTGTCGACGGCGAGGCTGTCCGGCTGCCAGCGTCCGCCGACGCACTCCGCGACGGCGTACCGGGTGGGGAGGATGACCGCCCCGGGATGGGTCCGGGTGGCCTGGACGCTGTCGTCGTACATGTCGGGGCGGACCCCGGCCCGGGGATAGTGGGCGGTCAGCACCTCGGTCTTGAGCAGGGCGTGGGCCAGACCCGTCGGTTCGTCGGGGGCGACCACCAGGGGGGTGGCGCGCAGCGGGGTCGTCGTGCCGGGCGGCAGCGGGTCCGGGTCGGTGGGGCGCGGCGGTTCGGGGCCGTCGGGGCCGAACCGGGCGAACGTGTCGGTACGGATGATCCGGTACCGGCGGTCGGCGACGGTGGCCTCGTCGATCTTCTCCCAGTCCAGGAGCGCGTCGACGGCGTCCAACTCCGCCCCGAGGGCCGGGTCGGTGACCTTCATCCGCCAGGTCCGGAGGCGTTCGGCGAGCCCGTCCCGAGCACCCTGGGGGGTGTACTCGTCGAGGTCCGTCACCTGCCACCGGCCGTCGGGCAACTCCTCGGCGTGCCCGAAGATCGGCCCGCCGAGCCGAACCGTCGGGTACGCGGCCGCCCGCCGCGCGGCGTCGTCCTCGGTCACCGCACTCACCGGGTCGTCCCGGCGGGCCACCCGGATCACCGAGACCGCCGGCATCACCTCATCGTCACGCACGTCCCACAGTGTGTAGACGCTCGGCCGGAAAAGCCACGCCGCCGCGCCGCCACGTCATCAGGAGAACCGTTCCACTGTGACCGGGATCAGCCCCTGGGCACGCATCGCAGCGGTCAGGGACCGCAGCAGGGGGCGTACCGTGTCGTCGCCGTTCGAGGCGAGGTCGACGGTGACGTCGAGGCACCAGGCCGCGCCGCCGGCGACCCGGCGCACCTGCCAGGTGTACGCGTCCGCCCCGACCCGCAGGTGGGAGGTGCCGACCACCCGGGCGCGGGGGTCGGCGGCGTCCTCGGCGATCGTCATCCGCCACCTGGTCTGCAACCGGGCCAGCCCGTCCCAGCTCAACGCGTTGGCGAAGAGGACCCGATACACCCGGGTGTCCCGGTACCCGTCGGTGACCTCGTCGCCGAGTCGCAGCGGAGCAGCGGCCGGTAGCGCGACGCCCGCGCCGAAGTGACCGCGCAGAGTCGCCTCGTCCGGCAGGTCGTCGCCGCCCGACCCCCGGTGGACCGCCTCGGCGGCGGACCGGTCCACCGGGACCACCCGCTCCCGGACCCGCCGGTCGGCGCGGATCGCCCGACTGAACGCGGCCGAGTCCCACCACCGCCGCTCCCCCGCCGTCCACCCGACACCGTCGAGCCGGACGGCGGCGTGGTCGTCGCCGAAGACGAACTCCTCGACCAGGAGCCCGACCGGTCGACCGGCACCGGGACCACCCGGCGGGTGGACCAGGTAGTAGTCGAGCGCCGGTCGCTCGACCACCGTCGCCCCCGCACCGGGCCGCTGCCCGACCCCGTACCCGCCCGGCCGGTCCACCGCACCGTCGGGTCCCACCTGCCACGTCGTCACACCGGATATTTTGGACCATTGGTACGCCGATCGACCCCCGACACGACCGGACCACGATTACGGCGCTGCTTCGGCGTGACCGACGGTGCAGGGGTCAGTCGGCGCAACCCGGCCGGTCTGACGAAGATCGTCCGTCGGAGCACCGCCTCGCCCCGGTCGTCCACCTGGTAACCGTCAAGCCACAACCACCCGTGATAGGTCTGCCATTCGTGCCGGACCCGGATGACCCGGAAGACGATCGGGTGGATGAACTGGACGCTGGCGTCCCGGGTGACGTGCAGGAGGTCACCGGCCCTGAACGCGTCACCCGCCGCCGGTGGGACGAGGGGGTTCACCGTCGGCTCCGGTGGCTCCTGCCAGAACTACGCCCGGGCGATCCTCCGGTTCAACGACACCTTCTCGCACGACAAGGTGGAACAGCTCCTCGCCGGACGTTCGCCCTGGCCCGTTCCGAGGACGGCGGGTGGATCGGTAATCTGGAGACGCCGCTCGGCGGAGTCGTGGTCGACAAGGAAGACGGAATCGCCGCCCTCTTGGCCTCGTGGGAGAACGTCCGGAACGAGGCGCTCCCCCGCCGACAGTCCATCGACCTGATGAAGGATGCAGGGTCAGCATGAACCTCAGTGACGCCACCTGGCGCAAGTCCAGCCGCAGCGGATCGAGCGGCGGCAACTGCGTCGAGGTCGCCGACAACCTGACCGGGGTGGTCGCCGTCCGCGACAGCAAGGACCCCGCCGGACCCGCCCTCGTCTTCACCCCCTCCGCCTGGACCTCGTTCCTGGACACCACCAAGCGCGCCTGAACCACAGCACGGCAGGAGGTCGCCACCCGCGCAGGTGGCGGCCTCCTGTGTTGCTGATGCCCCCGCCACGACACCAAGCGCGCCAGTCCCCGGAAACCGGGAGGCCGTCGGCCTCGCAGGTGGCTGCCTCCCGTCTTTCCACCCACTGTTGAACCGATGCCGGTTGCCGGACGTCAGGACGGTCGTGGCACCGCACCGTGGAGGAACCTCGTGACCGATCCCTGGAGCATCCCCGGCCGGCCCGCGCCGCTACGGGTGACCGAGCCAGAGCCGGACCTCGGTTCCCCCTGGGCGGCCCTCACCCCGGACGAGATCGCGGCGTTGGACCGGAGCCTCGGCATCGACCAGACGGGCGAGGTCGGGACGACTGCCGAAGAGCCCTGGGTTCGGCAGCGCAGTGGCCCGGACGGTGGACATCTCCTCCTGACCGCACCGGAGGACGCCCGGAGAACCGGGACCAAGAAGGCCGGACAGGCATGGGTGGAGGAACATCGACGGTACCGCGACGCCCTCATCGAGGAAGAACAAGAACCGTCCCGGTCCTGGGCCACGAAGCATGGGCACCAACCCAGCCACGACCGGCTGGCGAACATCAGGAAGGGGCAGGTCAAAGCCAGTCCCGAGGAGGAGTTTTTCCTCCGGGAATCCCCTGGGTTCCGGGCGAGCGCCCCGAAGTACCTCCCCAGACTGGGAGCCGACTGGGCGGCCGAGCACGAGAGATACCGCGACGCCCTCGGCGGACAGGCCCCCTCCCACCGTTGGGCCGTCGACAACGATCACAGACGAAGTCAGACCCGACTGGTCAACCTGAGGTCCGGACGCATCGTGATCTCCCCGGAGGAGATCGAATTCTTCCGAAAGGCACCGGAGTTCCGTGAAGCCTTTCTTCCCGAAGGTTCCCGAGGCCGCGAACGGTACGACGACCTGATCCGGATCCCGGCGCAGGAGCCCGGGCAGGGCACCTCCGGGGTAGCCGACATCGCCGCCGGGGCGGCACCGGGAGCTCGCAGGATCCATCGGAACGGACGACAGTGGGCGGCGCTGCACCAAGCGTATTCCGATGCGCTCGGCAACTGTGCTCCGAACGCGGACTGGGCCGCGCACAACGGTCACCACGCCAGCCATCAGCGACTGGTCGACCTCCGCAACGGACGGAAATTCCGCCCCGAGGAGACCGAACTCCTCCAACGGTCACGGAGGCTCCTCGACCACTTCTTCCCGGCGCGAACCCCTCAGCGCCGCAGTTTCGAGAACGCCGTCGGCATGAGCGGCGCAGCCACGGCGAGGACCGAACGCCGAAGAAGCGGAAAACAGTGGAGGGCCGAACACCAGGCGTACCTCGACGCCCTCGGCGACGCGGCACCCAGAGGCAAATGGGCCAAAGAGCACGGTCACCACGCCAGCCATCAGCGACTGCTCGACCTCGGGAACAGACGGACGTTCCACCCCCAGGAGATCGAACTCCTCCAACAGTCACCGAAGCTCCTGGACCACTACTTTCCGCAGGGGACGAGGAAGCGCGCCCACTACGAGAAGTCCCTGACCAGCCCGCCCGAGGTCCGGACCAGACAACCAGAATGGAAGGACGGACAGCGGTGGGGGACCGACATCCGCGCCTACCTGGACGCCCTCGGTGACCGGACGCCGGACGAGGAATGGGCCAGGGCGAACGGCCACGACAGCAGCCACCGACGGCTGGAACGCCTGGGAAGGGAGGGGACGCACCAACTCCATCCCCAGGAGTTCGACATCCTCGCGCAACGCCCGCGAATCATCGGCCACTTCTACCCGGCGGGAACCATCCGACGGGACCGGTTCGACACCCTGGTGCAGCAGATGACAGATCGGCTTCGGCAGCCGACGGCGTACGTCGCCCCCGTCGCCGCGATGCCGGTCCCCGGTCTCCACCGGGTGTCCGGCGCCCCTTCGGCACGACCACCAGCCGACCGTCCGACCCTGGGACGACCCGCGCCGTACGTCCCGCCACAGCGCTGACCACCACACCGCGGAGCCGTCCACCGGGCGGGTCGGCACCGGGAGACGGCCACGGTCAGGGGGTGGGAACCTCCTCGGGGAGCAGGCCGCAGCGTTTCAGATCGGCCCAGAGGCCGCCGGGGATCGGCCACTCGAACATCGTCACGTTGTCGGCGATCTGCCCCGGATCACGGGCCCCCACCACCACGCTGGCCACCGCCGGATGCCCGAACGGGAACTGGATGGCGGCGGCCCGCAGCGGCACCTTGTGCCGGTCGCAGACCTCCCGGATGGCGTTGGCCCGGGCCAGCAGGGTCCGGTCGGCCGGGAGGTAGTCGTAGTACGCCCCGGGACGCGGGTCGGCCAGCAGGCCCGAGTTGTAGACCCCGGCGGCGAGCACCGAGATCCCCCGCGCCCGGCACAGGGGCAGCAGGTCGGCCAGGCCGGACTGGTCCAACAGGGTGTACCGCCCGGCCAGCATGAAACAGTCGAAGTCGGCGGCGCCGGCCAGCTCCACGAGCATGGCGGCGTGGTTCATCCCGGCGCTCACCGCCCCGATCTCACCCGACGCCCGCAGCTCCGCCAGGGCCGGGTACGCCCCGTCGAGCGCCTCGGCGACGTGGGCGTCGGGGTCGTGGATGTGGGCGATGTCGATCCGGTCCAGACCGAGCCGGTCCAGACTCTCGGCGTACGACCGGCGGACCCCCGCGTAGCTGAAGTCGAAGGTCGGGTTCTGGCCGGTCGGCTCGGCCCAGATGTCCTCGGTGCCCGACCCGCCGGGCACCAGGAGCCGGCCGACCTTGGTGGAGAGGGTGAACTCCTTGCGTGGCTTGCCGGCGAGCACCGAACCGGCCCGCCGCTCGGACAACCCGCACCCGTAGAGCGGGGCGGTGTCGAAGTACCGCAGCCCGAGGTCCCACGCCGTCTCGACTGTCACCCTGGCCGCCGAGTCCCCCACCGGCTGGTAGAGGCCGCCGATCGGGGCCAGCCCGAAACCGAGCCGGGTCACCTCCACCCCGGTCCGCCCCAACCGGGCCTTCTCCGTCGCCTGCACCAGGCCGCCTCCCACCCCGTCGTGGCCCTGATCGTCGACTTGACGGGGAGAACCGGCCCGCCACCGGTACCACGGAACGCCTGTCGGATGGTGCTGCACAACTCCTGTCAGGTTGTGCCCGACTGTGTTTAGTGGGTCCAGTAGGGACAGTCAAGGACGAACCGCCGTCGGGAACGGGATCTTTCGATCCGTGCCCGGGTCGTCCGGCGGGCACCAGGGCCACGGCACGTCACCCACCGCCGCCTCGACCAGGAGCCCCTCCACCGCGCGTACCAGCCCTTCAGCCCGGTGTGCGGAGAGGTGGCGGGTGTCGGCGGTGACGACCAGCTCCACCGCCCCGGGGGCGTCGACCACCTGGAGGCGGCACCGCCACGCGAACCGTTCGAGCGACTCCGACCACGTGAAGACACTGCCCGAACGGGCAGCCCGAAGCGCCGTCGGGTCCGGCCCCGGGCCTTCGGCGTCGCCCACCCCGGAGCCACCGGTCTCCGGTACGCCGGTGGGGATGCGGATGTCGTTGAAGTAGCAGAACGGGGCGAGCGCGGTGCCGTAGTCGTACCCGAGGTCGGTGAAGGCCTGCGCCAGGTCCCTCGGGTCGTAGTAGGCGTGCCGGTACGCCTCCAGCGACGCCGCCCGGGTCCGGGCGAGCACCCCGGCGAAGTCGGGTCGGTCGGCGAGGTCGATCAGACAGATCCCGAGTTGGTTCAGCTTGCTGACCGCCGGGGCGTACTCCGGGAGGAACCGGTTGTTGGACATGGCGAACAACCCGCAGACCTCCCGGCGGGTCGACGCGGTGACCACGGCGGCCGTCGCGGCGAGCAGGACGGTGGCGGTGGTCACCCCGTGTCGGGCGGCGATCGCCCGGACGGCCGGGTCGATCACGGTGCTGACCAGCGAGCCCCGCCGGTACCGGGGTTCCTCGCCCGGTTCGACCGTCTCGAACATCCCCTCGGGGAGTCGTCGGAACTGCCGCATCCAGTGGGCCACGGCCCGCCGGGACCGCCGCTGCGCGGTGCCGCTCTCCCGCAGCGCCACGTCCAGCGATTGGAGGGCGGGGGTGGTCGCCGGGGCACCCCGCAGCAGGGTGATCCGCAGGTCACGCAGGACCAGCTCGGCGGCGTGGAAGTCGACGGTGGAGTGACTGAACACCACCACCACCTGCCGGACCAGCCCGTCGACCACCACCAGGGCGGCCCGCAGGGGCCATCCGGCGGCGTGGTCGAACGGCGGGTCTCCGAGGTCGGCCGCCAGGGTCCGGGCCGCCGCCCGGCCGTCCGGGTCCGTCCCCGGCTCCGCCGTGCGCACCGTCACCGGCAGGTCGCCCCGGGCCGAGGCCACCTGGCACAGGTCCCCGTCGCCGACCCGGACCCGGGTACGCAGCGACTCGTGCCGACCGACGAGCGATCCGAGCGCCGCGACCGCCCGGTCGACGTCGACCCCGGCCCGAGGAGACAGCGGCAGGGTCCGGCGGAGGTTGAGGACGCTGCGCTCGGTCGACTCGAACTCCACCACCGCCCGCCACATGGCCCGCTGTCCCCAGGTGAGCGGGCCGGTGCGGTCCATCCCACCGGCGAACGGGGCGTACCGGAGCTGGTCGGCGTCGGGCGTCGGTCGGGGCGGCACGGGAGCGACCGGGTCCGGGGTCGGACCGACCGGGTCCGAGGTCGGTCGCCACGGCCAGGGGACGTCGGCGAAGGCGGCCCGGACCATCAGTTCCTCCAGGTCGCGCAGGAACTGGTGCACCGTGTCCCGGGCCACGAACCGGCTGTCGGCGGAGAGGGTGACGCCGAGGGCACCCGGTTCGTCGACGACGTGCGCCAGCAGGTGCCAGGACGCCACGTCCAGCCCCGCGGTCCACCCGTACGTGCTGTGGGCCGTCTCGGCGCGCAGCTGCGCCTCGGAGACGGTGGGCAGTGGTCCGCCCTCCCCGCCGGGGAGTCGGACGTCGTTGAAATAGTGATATGGCAGAAAAACGGTGCCGTACTCGTACCCCAGATCGGTGAAGCCGCGACGGAGATCAGCGGTGTCGTAATACGCGTTCCGGTAGGCGCTCAGCGACGCCTTCCACACCCGGGACGACAGCTCCCCGAAGCTCGGACGACCGGTCAGGTCGACCACTCCGAAACCGATCTGCCCGATATTGGCCACCGTCTGTGTGAAATCTGGACGAAATCGGTTGTGCGACATGGGGAAGAAGCCGCACGGGCCGGGGTCGCGTCCGCGTACGGTCAGGGCCGTCATGGCGGTCAGCAGCGCCGTGGAGGTGGTCACCCGGTGGCGGGCGGCGACCAGCCGGACGGCCCGCTCCAGCGCCGACGAGACCAGCACACCCCGGGGCAGCCGGGGTTCCAGCCCCGGCCCGACAGTCGGCAGGTCGAGGGGGTGCACCCGGGGGAACTCCCGCAGCCAGTACGCCACCGCCCGCGCGGAGCGCAGCCGGTCCGGCCCCTGCTGACGCAGCCCGACCTGCACCGACTGCGCTCCGGCCGGCACCGCGATGGCGCCCCGCACCAGGAGCAGCCGCAGGTCGCGCAGGACGACGTCCACGGCGTGGGCATCCACCGTGGAGTGGCTGAACACCAGCACGATCTGGCGTACCCGGTCGTCGACCAGGACCACGGCGGCCCGGACCGGCCACTCCTCGGCGTGGTCGAACGCGACGTCGCCGAACAGGTCGGCGGTGGCAGTGGCCTGCGCCGACCCGTCCCCCTCCCCCGCCACCACCAGCAGCGGCAGGACCCCGACCGCCGCCGCCTCCTGGATGAGGCCGTCACGGTAGGGCTGGACCCGGGTACGCAGTGAGGCGTGCCGGGCGACGAGAGCGCCGACCGCCCGGGTGGCGGTGGCCAGGTCGGCGTCGACCCGGTCCGAGACGGGGAGGGCGCGGCGCAGGTTCATGAACCGGTGGTTCGATCCGGACAGGGCGTTGGCCCGCCACATCACCTGCTGCCCCCAGGTGAGCGGGGCGGTCAGTGGACCCTCGCCCCGGAACTCGGCGCGCACCACCGGTCGTGAGGCCCACTCGTCGGGCACTACGGCATCCATGAATCGCATTCCTGACCGTAACGACGATCGACAACGGTGTAGGTCAATCGTTCGGTTTCTCCGGGGTGCGCCGTTCAGGCCATTCCGTTGCATCGTTTGCAGTCGGCAAACTGTCTGCTCCGCACACCCCCAATGGATAAGGCGAACCGCGTGACCAATGTTGACGTACCAACGCGGCCTGCTCCTAACCCACCGAACCGGACCATTCCCCGACATCGAACCGAGGCGTCGATGTCGTTCGGTCAGGAAAGGATCTGGTTCACCGAACAGCTGACCCCCGGCACCGCCGGGTACGTCGTCTACGCGACCTGCCGGCTGCACGGTCCACTGGACCCGGAGCTGGTCGGGGCCGCCCTGGACGCGGTCGCCGGGCGGCACGACAGCCTGCGGATGTGCTTCACCGAGACCGACGACGGAACGCCTCGGGTGGAGGTGGTGGACAAGGTCCGGGTGCCGGTCACCGTCGTCTCGGCCGACGACGAGACGACAGCACGTCAGCTGGTCGCCGAGCGGGTGCGGACCCCCTTCGACCTCGCCGTCGCCCCTCTGCTGCGGGTGCTGCTGGTCCGGCTGGCCGACGACGACCACGTGCTGCACCTGGACACCCACCACGTCGTCAGCGACGGGTGGTCGATGAACCTGCTGATGACCGAGGTGGCGACGATGTACGGGGTGCTGCGCGACGCCGCCCCCGCGCCGGCGCCCCCGGGTCTGAGCTACGCCGAACACGCCGCCTGGCAGCGGGAACGGATGACCGGGTCGGCGGCCCGGGACGGGCTGGCCTACTGGGCCCGGGCCCTGGCCGGGGTCGCCCCGCTGGAGCTGCCCACCGACAGGCCCCGCCCGAGTGTGCAGACGTACGCGGGCGGCACCCACCGGTTCGCGATCGACGCCGACCTGACCGAGGGGCTGCGTCGGCTCGGCCGGGCCCACCGGGCGACCCTCTACATGACACTGCTCGCCGGTCTGCACGCCACCCTGTTCCGGTACAGCGGTCAGCGGGACTTCGCCGTCGGCTCTCCCGTCGCCGGTCGGGTCACCCCCGAGTCGGAGGAGGTGATCGGGCTCTTCGTCAACACCCTCTCGCTCCGCGCCGACCTGGCACCGGAGGTGTCCGACGACGCCGAACCGAGCTTCGGGGTCCTGCTGCGTCGGACCCGCAACAGCGTGGTCCGGGCGCTGGCCCACCAGGAGGTGCCGTTCGAACGGCTGGTCAAGGAGCTCAACGTCGCCCGGGACGTGAGCCGGACGCCGGTGTTCCAGGTGCTGTTCACACTGCAGAACTACGACCGGGGCACCGGCCGGTGGCCCGAGGGGCTGGTCGCCGAGAGGTTCGGCGCGGACGGCACCGTCGCCCGGTTCGACCTGTCGCTCTACGTCAGCGAGACCGACGACGGCCTGCGGGCGATGCTTCTGTACAACAGCGACCTGTTCGACCCGGAGACCGCGGCCCGGTTCGCCGAGAGCTTCCGTACCCTGCTGCACGGCGCGGTCTCCCGACCCGAGCTGGCGGTGGTCGACCTGCCCCTGGTCGAGCAGGCCGAGCAGGCCCGCCTTCTCGACCTGGGCACCCCCGGGGAGGTGCCGGCCGCACCGGTGACCGGTGTCGCGTCGACACTGGCGGAGCTGCCGACCCCGTGGGTCACCGCCACCCCCGACGTCCCCGCCGTGGTCTGCGGACCGGACGCGGTGACCTACCGGGAGCTGGACCGGCGGGCCAACCGGCTCGCCCACCGGCTACGTGCCCTCGGGGTCGGGCCGGACAGCCTGGTCGGGGTGCTCGTGGAACAGTCGGTGGAGCTGGCCGTGGCGCTGCTCGGGGTGCTGCGGGCCGGTGGGGCGTACCTCCCGCTGGACCCGGAGCAGCCGACGCAACGGCTGGCCCTGATGCTCGCCGACGCCCGCCCCACGCTGGTGCTCACCACCACCGGGCTGCGGGACGTCCTGCCCGGCGACGACGTGGTGTTCCTCCTCGACGACGAGGCCGAATCCCTCGCAGGCGAACCGGTCACCCCGCCCCCGTCGACGGCCACGGGTGAACACCTCGCGTACGTCATCTACACCTCCGGGTCCACCGGGACGCCCAAGGGGGTGGCTGTCGCCCACCGGCAGGTCCTGCGGTACCTCGACGGGGTGGCGGAGCGGTTCGGGGTCGCCCCGGGCGGCAGGTACGCGCTGTTGCAGTCGATGTCGTTCGACTTCAGCGTCACCGTGTTCTACCTGGCCCTGACCACCGGCGGGACGGTGCACCTGATCGACAGGCGGTGCACCGGTGGGGAGCTGGCCGAGGAGCTGCGTCGACACCGGATCGACTATCTCAAGATCACTCCGTCGCACCTGGCCGCCCTGGCCGTGGAGGTCGACGAGGCCGCGTTGGTCCCCGCCCGGGCGTTGATCCTCGGCGGGGAGGCGGCCGACCTGGGGTGGGCGGCCCGGTTCGCCGCCGTGGGTGCCGGACGGGTGTTCAACCACTACGGCCCGACCGAGGCCACCGTCGGCGTCACCACCTACGAGGTGACGGCGGCGGGGGCCGGGCGGGTCCCGTTGGGTCGGCCGCTGCCGCACGCCCGGGTGTACCTGCTCGACGAGCGGATGCGGCCGGTGCCGGTCGGAGTCCCCGGGGAGATCCACCTCGGCGGTGACCGGCTGGCCCGGGGCTACCTGCACCGACCGGACCTGACCGACGAACGGTTCGTGCCCGACCCGTACGGGCCACCGGGGGCGCGGCTCTACCGCACCGGGGACCTCGGGCGGTGGCGGTCCGACGGGGAACTGATGTTCCTCGGTCGCCGGGACCACCAGGTGAAGATCCGCGGATACCGGGTGGAGCTGGGTGAGGTGGAGGCCGCCCTGCGGGAGCTGCCCGACGTCCGACAGGCCGCCGTCCTGCTGCGCGACGACAGGCTGGTGGCCTGGCTGGAACCGGAGCCGACCCCGGACGGGGCCGAGGCCGACCGGCCGGAGGGGACAGCGATCCGACGGATGCTCGCCGAGCGGCTGCCCGAGCACATGGTGCCGTACCGGTTCGTCTGGCTGGACCGACTGCCGTTGCAGGAACACGGCAAGGTGGACCGGCGGGCGCTGCCCGACCCGGGTGACCAGACCCCCACCGGGGAGCGGATCGCCCCGTCCGGGCCGGTCCAGACGCTGATCGCCGCGATCTGGCAGGTCGTCCTCGACACGCCGCAGGTCGGCGCGGACGACGACTTCTTCGACATCGGCGGACACTCCCTGCTCGCCACCCAGGTGGTGGCCCGGCTCCGGCGGGAACTGCCGGGCGTGGTGGACACCACCGCCCTCACCCCGGTCACCGTGATGGACCTGTTCCGCCACCGGACCGTCCGGGAGCTGGCCGGACGGGTGACCGCCACCGACCACGTCGACGACGGACTGCTGCACGAGCTGACCCCGCCGGTCACCGGGACCCCGGTGGCCACCCTGGTCTGCGTCCCGTACGGCGGGGGCAGCGCCGTCGTGTACCAGCCGCTGGCCGAGGCGCTGCCCCCCGGGTACCGGCTGCTGTCGGTGGCCGTACCCGGACACGACATCGGGCTCGCCGACGAGGTGGCACCGCTCGACGAGGTCGCCACCGAGGCCGCCGCGCAGCTGCTGGACCGGGTGACCGGTCCGCTGATCCTCTACGGTCACTGCGGCCCCGGCGGGGCACTGGCGGTGGAGGTCGCCCGCCGGTTGGAGGCCGCCGGTCGGGACCTGACGGCCGTGTACCTGGGGGCGGTGTTCCCGTTCGGCCGACCGACCGGTGGGCTCCTCGGACCGCTGCTGCGGCTGCGGGTGGCCGAGCGGATCCGCAGTGACCGGATCTACCGGACCTGGTTGCAGGCGCAGGGCACGTCGATCGCCACGCTGGACCCCGACGAGGTGGCCTTCCTGATCCGGGCGATGCGCCACGACGCCCGGGTGTCCGAGGAGTACTTCACCGACCTGCTGCACCGGCGGGTGAACCCGCTCCGGGCCCCGATCATCTCGGTGGTCGGTGAGCAGGACCGGGGCACCGAGTACCACGAGGAACGGTTCCGGGAGTGGCACTTCCTCAGCGACGCCACCGCCCTGGCCGTGATCGACGAGGGCGGCCACTACTTCCTGAAGTACCGGGCCGCCGAACTCGCCGAGATCGTCACCGGCGTGCACGACCGGCTGGCCGCCCCGACGCCGGAGGCCGCCGTCGTGACCCCGGAGGCGACCGGCCCGGACCCCGCGTGGGAACTGGTCGCCGTCTCCGACCGACGCACCGACCCGCCCGCCGACCCATCCCCACCACCTCCCCCGGCCGGTCGCCGGGACACCCCACCCGACGACGGACCACCGGTGCGCAGACGCCGGGACCGGACCCCGCAGCCGAGCATGCGCCGGTTCGGGCTGATCGCCGCCGGTCAGATCGTCTCCGGTACGGGCACCGCCCTGACCAACTTCGCGATCCCCCTGTTCATCTACCTGGAGACCGGATCACTGGCCCGGTTCGCGCTCTTCGCGGTGATCGGTCTGCTTCCCGGACTGGTGGTGGCGCCGCTGGCCGGGGCGCTGATCGACAGGACCAGTCGACGCCGGATCATGATCCTGTCCGGGCTGGCCGCCGGGGGCGCGAACGCCGCCCTGGCCGCCCTGGTCCTCACCGACCGGGTCCAGGTGTGGCACTTCTACCTCTTCGTCGGCTGGCTGTCGGTGGCGCTGGCGTTCCAACGCCTCTCCTTCGTCTCGGCCGTGCCACAACTCGTGCCGAAGCGGTACCTCGGGCACGCCAACGGGCTGGCGCAGACCGCCACCGGGGTCACCCAGTTCCTGGTCCCTCTGATCGCCGTCGCGCTCCTGGAGGCGGTCGGCCTGCGCGGCATCCTGATCATCGACGTGGTGGCGTACGTGTTCGCGATCGGGGTCCTCGCCGTCGTCCGGTTCCCCCGTACCCTCGCCCTGCGGCGGCGCGAGAGCATCGGCCAGGAGATCCTGGGTGGAATGCGGTACGCGCTGCGCCGCCGGGAGTTCCGGGCGATGCTGGCCTTCTTCGCCGCGCTGAACTTCTTCCTCTTCCCGGTGCTGTTCCTGCTCTCCCCCCTGGTGCTGGGCTTCGCCGACCTGAGCGAGGTGGCCCGGATCGCGCTCACCGGCGGGGTCGGTGCGGCCACCGGCGGGCTGGTCATGCTCGTCTGGGGTGGCCCGCGCACCTACCGGATGCGGGCGGTCCTGATCGGCACCCTCGGCATCGCGGTGGCCTGTGTGGTCACCGGGCTGCGCCCGAACCTGCTGGTCGTCGGGGTCGGGGCGTTCGGCATGTACCTCGCCCTCGGTCTGGTCAACGGGGTCTACAACACGATCGTCCAGACCAAGGTGCCGCCCCGGTTCCACGGGCGGGTCTTCGCCCTCAACCAGATGGTGGCCTGGTCGACGCTGCCCCTGGGATGGGGGGTGGTGGCCCCGTTCGCCGCCCGGGTGGTGGAGCCGATGCTGCTGCCCGGCGGCACCCTCGCACCCACTGTCGGGGCGGTGATCGGTGTCGGTCCCGGACGTGGACACGCCCTGCTGTACCTGGTCTTCGGGGTCGGCATCGCCCTGACCGCCGTGGTGTCGCTGCGCTCCCGGATCCTGTCCCGCTTCGACCTGGAGGTGCCCGACGCGCCCCCGGACGACCTGGTCGGGATCGAGGCCCGGCAGGCCCGGGCCGCCGGCCGGGCCGAGGGCGACCCGAGGTGACCGCCCCGACCGACGCCCGGGTGCCGGTCCCGCCGGTGGCCCGGACCGTCCCGGAGCTGCTGGCCTGGCGGGCCGCCGTGCACCCGCAGCAGGTGGCGCTGCGGGTGCACGGGGTGGCGGAGCTGACCTTCGCCGAGTGGTGGGACGCCGCCGGGGCGGTCGCCGCCGCCCTGCGGCGACGCGGCGTCGGCCCGGGTGACCGGGTCGGGCTGGTCTTCGGTGCCCGGGACTGGATCGGGTACGCGGTGGCGTACTGCGGGGCGCTGCGCGCCGGGGCGGTGGCCGTACCGCTGTCGGACCGGTCCGCCCCCACCCAACTGGAGTACGCCCTCGACCACTGCCGGGCCACCGCCGTGGTGCACGGCCGGACCCCGGCCCCGACCGGCCTGCCGTCCTGGCCGGTGACCCTCCTACGCGCCGAGGACGACACCTGCCCCGACCATCCGGTACGCCCCGACGACCTGGCCCAGATCCTCTACACCTCCGGCACCACCGGCCGCCCCAAGGGGGTCGGGGCCAGTCACGCCAACCTCACCGTCGGCGCCCCGAGACACCCGCGACGGCTGCCCCTGGCCCACTCGCAGCGGTTCCTGCACGCCTTCCCGATCGGCACCAACGCCGGTCAGACGATGCTGTTCAACGCGTTGACCGCCCGACCGACGGCGCTGACCCTGCCCGGTTTCACCCCGGCCCGGTTCGCCCGCCTGATCGCCGCCGAGGGGACCGGGACGGTGTTCCTGGTCCCCTCGATCGCCATCGAACTGCTCGACTCGGGGGCGCTCGACGGGCGGGACCTCGACGGCGTACACCTGGTGGGGTCGACGGCGGCGGCGCTGCCCCCGGCGGTGGCCACCCGGTTGGCCGCCGCGTTCCCGGCGGCCACCGTCGTGAACTACTACACCTCCACCGAGGCCGCCCCGGCACAGACCACGATGATCTTCGACCCGGCCCGACGGGAGGCCGTCGGCCGCCCGGTCGGCGGGGACCTGCGCATCGCCGACCCGCAGGGACGGCCGTTGGCCACCGGCGAGGTCGGTGAGGTGTGGCTGCGCTCCCCGCACCCCCGCTCCTACCACCGGGACGACTCGGCCACCCGGGCCACCTTCCGCGACGGCTGGGTCCGGATGGGCGACGTGGGCCGCCTCGACGCCGACGGGTACCTGTACCTCACCGACCGGCACCAGGACGTCATCAAGTCCGGGGCCTTCAAGATCTCCAGCCTGGAGGTCGAGGCGGCGCTGCACGAGCACCCGGGGATCGCCGAGGCGGCGGTGGTCGCCGTCGCCCACCCGGTCCTCGGGTCGGTGGTGGCCGCCGTCCTGGTCGCCCGGCCGACGGCCGCCGGCACCGACCTGACACCACCGACCGGGCCGTCCTGCGACACCGACCTGACACCACCGACCGGGCGGCCCTGCGACACCGACCTGACGCTGCCAGCCGTGCGGTCCTTCCTCACCGGTCGGCTCGCCGACCACCAACTACCGGCCCGGCTGCTGCTGGTACAGCAGCTGCCCCGAAACGAGGGCGGCAAGGTGCTCAAACGGCAACTCGCCGCCCGGTTCGACGACTGATGACGACCGATGGACGAGGAGAGCCCGTGGGCACCGTGGAGGCGACATACGCGCAGCACGCCGTCTGGTTCACCGAGCAGGCCGGGGCGGCCGCGACGGCGTACCACATGGCTGTCGGAATCCACTTCGACGCCCGGCTGGACACCGAGGCCCTGGTGGCGGCCTGCACGGCGGTGATCGACAGACACCCCGTCCTGGACGCCCGGGTCGTCACCGACGCCGACGGCGTCCCCCGCCTGGCCCCCGGCCCGGCCCGGCCACCCGTCACGTTCGCCGAGCTGACCGAGGCGCGGGTGGCCGAGGAGATCGCCCGGGGCTACTCCCTGACCGACGGGCCGCTGTCCCGGTTCGTCCTACTGACCGCCGTCGACGGGCGGCACCTCCTCCTGGTCACCGCCCACCACCTGGTCTTCGACGGGACCAGCAAGGAGGTCCTGGTCCGCGACCTCGCCGCCGCGTACCGGGCGGCCACCGTCGGAGAGCCGGTGCGGCTGCCCCCGCTGCCCGACGGGTACGCCGGTCACGCCACCGCCGAACGCGACAGGGTCGCGGCGGACCTGCCGGCCGCCCGCGCGTACTGGGCACGGCACCGGCCGGACCCGACCGACGTGGTGCTGCCCGGACTGGCCCGGGTGCCCACCGCCGCCGAGCCGGGCCGGGCCGTCCCGGTGCCCCTCGACGACCTCGCCGACGGGCTCGACCGGGCCGCCACCACCCTGGGGGTGACCCGGTTCGAGCTGTTCCTGACCGCACTGCACCTGCTGGTGCACCGGTACGGCAACCGGGACACCCCGGTGGGGGTGTCGCTGTCGACCCGTACCCCGGAGCAGGCCGGCCAGGTCGGGCTCTTCGTCAACGAACTCCCGGTCACCGCCCCCACCCCCACCGGCACCGTCGACGGGTACGCCCGAGAGGTCCGCGCCCGGCTCCGCGAGCTGTACCGACACCGGGCGGTGCCGCTGACGCACGCCGTACCCGGGTTGCGTCCGGCCCCGGCGCTGACCGCCGTCTCGGTCGGCTACCGACGTCGGGGCGTGGAGCCGACCTTCACCGACGTCGAGTCCCGGGTCGACTGGACGCTCTTCTCCGGGTCGGCCCGCAACGCCCTGCACGTGCAGGTGGTCGACGCCCCCACCGGGTGGACGGTCACCCTCCAGCACAGCCCGACGGCGCTCGACGCCGACGCGGTGACCCGCATCGGGGCGCACCTGCGGACCCTGCTGGCCGCCGTCGTCGCCGACCCGGGACGGGCGGTGGCCGACCTGCCGGTGCTGCCTCCCGACGAGGCCGACACGGTGCTGCGGAGGTGGAACGACACCGGGCGGACCCACCCGGCGGACGTCGACCTCCCGACGCTGTTCGCCACCCAGGTCCGGACGCGACCCCAGGCCGCCGCGGTGGTCGACGGGGACCTGACGCTCAGCTACGCCGACCTCGACGCCGCAGCGGCCCGGCTGGCCCGGCTGCTGCGCGAGCGGGGCGTCGGACCCGGCTCGCGGGTGGCGGTGGCCCTGGACCGGTCCTGGGAACTGGTGGCGACCATGCTGGCCGTCCTGCGGTGCCGGGCCGCCTACGTCCCGGTCGACCCGGGACACCCCGTCGCCCGGCAGGACCTCGTCCTGGCCGACGCGGACCCGACGCTCGTGGTGACCACGACGGCGCTCGCCGCCCGACTGGACCGCCCGACCCTCACCGTCGACGCCCTCGCCGACGGGCCGGACCCGACCGACGGGACCGCCGACGACGTCGACCCGGGGCTCCCCCTCCGCGCCGAGCCCGCGTACGTGCTCTACACGTCGGGGTCCACCGGGCAGCCGAAGGGGGTGGTGGTCCCGCACGCCGCGTTGACCAACCTGCTGCTCGGACTGCGGGAGGTGCTCGACAGCCGATCCGAGCACCGGTGGTTGCAACTCACCTCGCCAGCGTTCGACATCTCCGGGGTGGAGATCTGGCTGCCCCTGACCACCGGGGGCCGGGTGGTGGTCGCGGCGGGGATCAGCCCCCTGGACGGGGCCGGTGTGCTGCGGTTGGTCCGCACCGCCGCGGTGACCCACGTGCAGGCCACCCCCTCGGGGTGGCGGGTGCTGCTGGAGGCGGGCCTCGGGGCGGCGGACACACCACCGCTGGTCGGGGTGACCGGCGGGGAGGCCCTTCCGGTGCCCCTCGCCCGGGACCTGCGATCCCGACTGACCCGGCTGGTCAACGGGTACGGCCCCACCGAGGCGACGATCTACGCGACCATGGCCGACGTCCCGGTCGACCCGGACGAGGTGACCATCGGACGACCGCTGCCCGGCACCCGCGCGTACCTGCTCGACGAGGAGTCCCGACCGGTGCCGGTCGGGGTGCCCGGGGAACTCTGCCTCGCCGGGTCCGGTCTCGCCGAGGGCTACCGGGGTCGACCCGACCTGACGGCGGACCGGTTCGTCGACGACCCGTACGGCGGCCCCGGGGAACGGCTGTACCGCACCGGTGACCGGTGCCGGTGGCGGCCGGACGGGCGGATCGAGTTCCTGGGGCGCACCGACGACCAGGTGAAGATCCGGGGACACCGGATCGAATTGGGTGAGGTGACAGCCCGGCTGCTGGAGCACCCGGGGGTGGCCGCCGGCACCGTGCAGACCTGCCCGGACACCGAGACCGGGGAGCCGACCCTGGTCGGCTACCTGGTTCCCCGGGGGGCCGCCCCGGACCCCGCCGACCTGCGCCGACACCTGGGGGTCAGCCTCCCGGCGGCGATGGTTCCGGGCGAGTGGGTGGTCCTCGACCGGCTGCCGCTGGGTCCCAGCGGCAAGGTGGACCGGGCCGCCCTGCCGGTGCCCGTCACCCGCCGGGGGGCGCGGTCCGACGACGTCGCCCCCGCCACCGACGGCTTGGTCGCGGGGGCCGACGGCGCTGACGAGCTTGTCGAGCAGCTGCGCACGATCTGGCAGGAGGTGCTGCGGATCCCCGACGTCGGCGAGCACGAGGACCTGTTCGACCTCGGCGGGCACTCGTTGACCATCACCCGGATCAGCGGCCGGATCCAGCAGCGGCTCGGTGTCGAGGTGCCGCTGGACACCTTCTTCGACACCCCGACCATCGCCGAGATCGCCGACTTCATCAGGCGTTCGGGAGAGGGGCACTGATGGGACGTACCGAGCTGCGGCAGCGGATCGCCGAGCTGGTCGAGGAGGCCACCGAGGGCGGCGTACGGGTCGGGGCGACGCTCACCGGACGGTCGCTCGTCGCGCTCGGCCTGGACTCACTCGGGCTGCTCCGCCTGGTCGACGCGATCGAGCAGGAGTACGACATCGAGGTGGAGTTCGGTGCCCCGGGCCGACTGGACACCATCGACGACCTGGTGGCGACGGTGGCCGACCGGGTCCCCGAGCGGGGCTGACCACGACCGGGCTCGCACCACCTCCGGTGGAGGGTGGTGCGAGCCCGCTCCGGCAGGTCACCGGTTCGTCGTCGGCAGGTCACCGTTCACTGCCGTCACCGGGGCGTCGTCGGTCCGGTCGGGCGGACGGTCCCGCGACCCGGCTGGTGGGCCGGGGTCAGCGGGCGACCGCCTCGACGCTGGCCCGGACCAGGTCGGTGACCCTGTCGAACTCGCCCGCCGCGACGGCCGCCCGGGGCACCATCCAACTGCCGCCGACAGCGAGCACCGAGGGCAAACCCAGGTAGTCGGCGGCGGTCGTGGCGTCGATGCCCCCGGTCGGCACGAAGGAGACCTGCCCGAACGGCGCGGCGAGCGCCGCCACCGCCTTCGCCCCGCCCGAGGTCCCGGCCGGGAAGAACTTGACGGTGGTGACCCCGGCGGCCAGGGCGGCCATGATCTCGGTGGCGGTCACCGCCCCAGGCAGGGGGGTCACCCCGTGTTCGTGGCAGCGGCGGACCACTGCCGCGTCGAAACCGGGCGAGACGACGAACCGGGCACCGGCCTCGACCGCCACGTCGACCTGTTTGGGGGTGAGGACGGTGCCGGCACCGACGGTGACTCCGCCGTGGGCGGCCATCCGGGCGATCGACTCGGCGGCGGCCGGGGTGCGGAAGGTGACCTCGGCGACGGGCAGTCCCCCGGTGGCGAGCGCCTCGGCGAGGGGCTCGGCGTGGGCGGCGTCGTCCAGGACCACCACGGGGACGAGACGGTGCCGGCGCAACAGGTCGGGGATGGTCATGTCGCTCCCTGCGGGTGTGGGCGATGGCCGGGCGGACGGGTACGTCGGCGGGGCTGCAGGACCGCCTCGGTCGACGGTCGTCTCCGGCTCCGCGACGAAGCGTATCCGGCGTCCCGGCGACGTCGACCGGACCTCGGGTGGCCCCCGCAGCCCGACCCGGTCCGCCGGAACCCCGACCCGGACCGTCGCGGCCCGCCCGGGCCTGCCGAAACCCGACCGGGCCGCCGCAGCCCGACACGCGTCGACCCCGGCCGTGGGTACGACCGGGGTCGACGTCCTACCGGCCTCGGATCAGCTGGCCGTGCAGGTGGGGGTGGCGGTGGGTCCGGTCCCGGTGCCCTGGAAGCCGAACTCCGTGGTGGTGCCCGCGTTCACCTGACCGTTGTAGCTGACGTTGCGGAAGGTGACGGTGCCGCTGGTGCCGGTGGCCTGGGTGTTCCAGGAGTTGGTGACCGAAGCCCCACCGGGCAGGGCGACGCCGACGGTCCACCCGTTGATCCGGGAGGACCCGGCGGTGACCCGTACGGTGGCCACGAAGCCTCCGTTCCACTGGTTCAGCGAGACCGAGGCGGTGCAGCCTCCCGGGGTGCCGGGCGGGGTCGTGGGAGGGGTGGTCGGCGGGGTCGTCGGCGGCGTGGTGGGCGGGTTGGTGGTCCCACCGGCGTTGAGCGCCTCCAGGGTGGCGGTGTAGGCGGGCTTCTTGTTGCCGCTGCCGTCGAAGAGCAGCGGGGTGCCGCTGGACCGCCAGGAGTCGGTGTCCCGGATGCCCCACACGGTGATCCCGGTGCACCGGGCCACGGCCAGACAGTCGGTCACCACGCTGCGGTAGGTGTTGGCCTGGGTGGTGCCGGAGCCCTCGATGTCCAGCTCGGTGATCTGCACGTCGACCCCGAGGTCGGCGAAGCTCTGCAACGTGGTGCGGTAGTTGCCGGGGTACGGCGACCCGCTGTTGAAGTGCGACTGGAGCCCGACACAGTCGATCGGCACGCCCCGGGTCTTGAAGTCCCGGACCAGGTTGTAGACCGCCTGGGTCTTGGCGTGGCTCCAATTGTCGGTGTTGTAGTCGTTGTAGCAGAGCTTGGCGCCCGGGTCGGCGGCCCGCGCGGCGCGGAACGCCGCCTCGATCCAGTCGTTGCCGGTGCGCTGGAGGTTGGAGTCACGGCGGGCACCGGTGCTGCCGTCGGCGAACGCCTCGTTCACCACGTCCCACGAGTCGATCTTGCCCCGGTAGTAGGTGGCCACCTGGGTCACGTGGTTGAGCATCGCGCTACGCAGGGCGGTCCCGGACATGTTCTGCATCCAGCCGGGCTGCTGGGAGTGCCACGCCAGGGTGTGGCCCCGGACCTTCATCCCGTTGGCCCGGGCGTGGTTGACGATCCGGTCGGCGTTGGTGAAGGTGAAGACGCCCTGCTGGGGCTCGGTCGCGTCGAGCTTCATCTCGTTCTCGGGGGTGACCGAGTTGAACTCGCGGTTGAGGATCCCGACGTACGTGCTGTCGGAGAGCTTGTTGGCAGCGACCGCGGCGCCGAAGTAGCGCCCCTTCTCCGCCGCCGAGGCGCCGAGGGTGGTTCCCGCGCTGGCGCTCGGGGCGAAGGCCACGGTGGCGGCCAGGACGGCGGCCCCGGCGGTGACCGCCACCAGCGCGCCGCGCCGGAGTGCTCCGGCTCCGAACCGCCCGCTGGCGCGGGCGAACAGGTCGTTCATGTCGATCACCTTTCGGGTGTCTGGGGGAAGGAGCCTCGACCCGCGCCCGCCGCGGTGGCCCGGCCGCGACGACGTGGTGCCCGGGAGCCACGTCGGGGAGCCGGCAGGTCTGCACCACCGCAGGAATCGATGAACTCCAATCGGAACGCTATCGAAACACGCCCGAAAGTTCAATGCCCATCGATCGGCAGCGAACAGCCGAAGCACTGTCGATCGGATCCGAAACTTTCGGACCACCGGGCGAACAATTCGGGTCGAGACCGACAAAAAAACCAACCCCAGGGGGAGCCACCGAAACTTTCGGACCTCCGGGACGGGTCTGGCCGAAGCGCCTCCCGTCGGGAATGATCGATCCCGACCGGAGCCACCCCCCGCAGGAGGAATCCGTGCTCGTCGACATGTCCCGGGCGGAGCTCGCCGACTACCGCAGCACACAGACCGTCCCGGCCGACTTCGCCGACTTCTGGCAGCGGACCCTCGCCGAGGCCGCCGCCCACGACCTCGACGTCCGGACCCGGCCGGTGCCCACCGGTCTGTCCACCCTGGAGGTCCACGACGTCACCTTCCGGGGGTACGCCGGCCAGGACGTCCGGGCCTGGCTGCGGCTCCCCGCCGGGGCCACCGCCGCGCTGCCGACAGTCGTCGAGTACGTCGGATACGGCGGCGGGCGCGGCCACCCCCTGGCCGGACTGCTCTGGGCCTCGGCGGGCTTCGCCCACCTCCAGATGGACAACCGGGGACAGGGCTCCTCGTGGAGCGTCGGCGAGACCCCCGACCCGGCGGTCGTCGGGCCGCAGGTCCCCGGGGTCCTCACCCGGGGCATCGGCGACCCGGCCGACCACTACTACCGCCGGTTGCTCACCGACGCGGTACGCGCCGTCGACGCCGCCCGTGCCCTGCCCCAGGTCGACGCCGACCGGGTGGCGGTGCTCGGCAGCAGCCAGGGCGGGGGCGCGGCGCTCGCCGTCGCCGGACTCCGCGACGACCTGGCCGCCGTGGTGGCCTTCGTTCCCTTCCTCTGCGACTTCCCCCGCGCCACCCGGATCACCGACGCGTACCCGTACCGGGAGGTGGCCGACTACCTCGCCACCCACCGGGAGAGCGTGGACCGGGTACACCGGACACTCGCGTACGTCGACGGGGTGAACTTCGCCCGCCGGGCCACCGCCCCGGCGCTGTTCAGCGTCGCCCTGATGGACGCCGTCTGTCCCCCCTCGACTGTCTACGCCGCCTTCAACGAGTACGCCGGCCCCCGGGACCTGCTCGTCTGGGAGTACAACGGCCACGAGGGCGGCGGCGTGGTCGACGACGCCCGCGCCCTGGAGTTCCTCCACGCCCACCTCGGCTGAGCCCACGCCCCACCTCGGTTGTTCCCGGTCCACGTCGCCCTCAAGGAGGCCGCCCCGTGCCGCTGTACGACAATCCCGTACTGCCCGGTCTGCACCCCGACCCGAGCGTCTGCCGGGTCGGCGAGGACTACTACCTCGTCTGCTCAAGCTTCGAGTACTTCCCGGGGGTTCCGGTCTTCCACAGTCGGGACCTGGTGCACTGGCGACAGATCGGCAACGCCCTCGACCGCCCGGGACAACTTCCGATCCCGGCGGACGCGGCGGCCTCCGGCGGCATCTACGCGCCCACGATCCGGCACCACGACGGGCGGTTCTGGTTGATCACCACGAACGTGCACCGGGGGAACTTCGTCGTCACCGCCGAGGACCCGGCCGGACCGTGGTCGGACCCGGTCTGGCTCGACCTGCCCGGCATAGACCCCGACCTGGTCTGGGACGACGAGGGCAACTGCTGGTGCGCCCTGTCCGGCACCCGGCTGGCCCGGATCGACCCCGAGGCGGGCACGGTCCTGGAGGGACCCCACACCCTCTGGGCCGGCAGCGGGATGCAGTATCCCGAGGCCCCCCACCTGTACCGGATCGACGACTGGTGGTACCTGCTGATCGCCGAGGGCGGCACCGAACGCGGGCACGGGGTCTCGGTGGCACGGTCACGGGACCTACGCGGGCCGTACGAGCCCGCCCCGCACAACCCGATCCTGTCGCACCGCAGCACCGACCGGCCGATCCAGAGCACCGGTCACGCCGACCTGGTCCGCGCCCCCGACGGGTCCTGGTGGATGGTGCTGCTGGGCACCCGGCCGCAGGGGCACACCCCCCGGTTCCACGTCCTCGGCCGGGAGACCTTCCTCGCCCCGGTCCGGTGGGTCGACGGGTGGCCGGTGGTCGACCCGGTCGAACCCCGCTCGGAGGCGTCCCCCGGGTGGAGCCCGGTCGACGCGCCGCCGCCACGCGACGACTTCGACCGGGCCACGCTCGCCCCGGCCTGGATCTCACCCCGGAGCCGACCCGAGGGGAGCTGGTCGCTCACCGAACGACCCGGGTGGCTGACCCTGCACGCCACCGGGGACACCCTCGACCGTCCCGGACACACCTTCGTCGGGCGGCGACAGCAGCACCCCGACTGCCGGATCACCGCCCGCCTCGACCCGGGCACCGCCCGGGCCGGGCTCAGCGTCCGGCTCGACGAGGCCCACCACTACGACCTGGAGGTGGCCGACGGGCTGGCCCGGGTCGTCGCCCGGATCGGGCCGGTGCGCCAGTGCGTGGCCGAGGTGCCGGTGCCGGCCGGGCCGGTGGAGCTGACCGTCGACGTCCGCACCACGGACGTCCTACCCCCGACGGTGACGTCGGCGAAGCAGGCGGCCGAGCGCCCGCCGGGGGTCGGGGCCACCGGTCCCGACACCCTCGGATTCCTGGTCGCCACCGGCTCCGGCGACCCCGTCACGCTCGCCGAACTGGACGGTAGGTACCTGTCCACCGAGGTCGCCACCGGGTTCACCGGACGGGTCGTCGGCATGTACGTCACCGAGGGCACCGCCGCCTTCGACTGGTACGACTACCGGCCCACCGGCGGCAACCGGTGATAGCGGGGGGATAACTGCTGGAATAAGGGCGCGATTACCCCCGTCGATAACGTGGCGCCGACGTTGATCGAGAAGCCACGAAGGAGTCGACGATGGGCCGCACCACCTCGCTGAGGATCCTCGCCCTGGCCGCCGCGATCACCGGGGTCATCTCGGTGGGCGCGGCGGCGGCGCAGGCCGACCCGGCGACGCCCGCGACGACACCCACCCCGACGCTCACCAACAGCCCCACCGCCAACCACCCCTGGGACTGATCCGGTCAGCCGGCCCGCCGGAGCTGCCCCTGCAGTCCCCGCGCCTCGGCCAACTCGTGCCGCATGCCCCGCTCCTGGAACGTCACCATCGCGTGTTCCAGCAGCTCACCGGCGCGTCCTGCGGCTCCGGTCCGGGCCAGCACCCGGGCGAGGTCCAGCCGGACCGCCGCCGCCCCACCGTGGTCCATGATCTGCTCCCGGATCGTCAGGGCCTGCTCGAAGGCGGTACGCGCCCGGTCGTAGCGGCCGGTCGCGCAGTGCACCTCACCGAGGTTGCGCAGCAGGTGCCCCTCCCCGATGACGTCCCGGCTGCTGCGGACCATCCCCAGGACCCCGGTCAGGGTCTGCTCGGCCCTGTCGTGTTCGCCCCGCTGGAGGAGCATCTGTCCGGCCCGACGCAGGACGTGCGCCTCGCCCCTGGCGTACCCGACCGACCGGAAGATCTCCAGTGACTCGGTGAGCTGGGACTGGGCGACGGTGTTCTCCCCCCGACGCATCCAGATGTGCGCGCTCTGGGTCAGCACCGTCGCCCGGCCCACCGTGTCGCCCACCCGGTCGAAGTCGCGGGCCGCCTGCTCGTAGAGGACCAGGGCCCGGGCGTCGTCGCCGCCCTGGCGCTCCAGCAGGGCCAGGTCCCGTCGGCACAGCGCCAGCCCGTGCCGGTCGTCCAGTTCGGCGAAGAGACCCAGCGCCGTCTCCAGGGACCGGCGGGCCGCCTCCGGCTGCTGCCGGCTGATGTGCAGGGTGCCCCACGAGGCGAGGACGGCGGCCGTGCCGCGGGTGTTGCCCGCCGCCCGGACCACCCGCAGCGCCCGTTCGTGGGTCCGTTCCCAGTGGTCGAAGTAGCCCCGGGTCTCGAAGAGGGTGACGAGCGTCGTCGCCAGTTCCCAGCACAGCTCGTCCAACCCGGACTGGGCGGCCTGTTCCACTGCCGAGCAGAGGTTGACCTGCTCCCCGTCGAGCCACCCGACCGGGTCGGCGAGGAGCCGGTCGACGTACCCCGGCGGCGGATGCCACCGGCGGCCCGTCCCACGCAGGACGGTGAACTCACCCCCGTACACCCGGGCGTGGGCCTGCGCGGTGACGGCCAGCCAGCCGCCGACCATCCGTTCGGTGGCGGCACGCTGCTCCGCCGGGCCGTCGTGCATGGCCAGCTGCTCCCTGGCGAACAGCCGGATGACCTCGTGGAACCGGTAGCGGAACTCCCCGGTGGCCTCGACGGCGACGGCATCCATCATCTGGACGTCGACGAGCGGCTCGACCAGGTCCGACGGGACCGGGCGGTCGTCGTCGAGCAACGCTCCGGCGATCCAGCCGGGCACCGTCGGCCCCTGGGCGAGGCTGAACAGCCGCAACAGCCGTTGCTCGGTGGGACCGAGCCCGTCGTGGGTGAGGGAGAGGCTGGCCCGCATGGTCATCTCGCCGTGCGCCAGCTCGTCGAGTCGGTGCCGTTCGTTGGCCAGCCGGTGCACCATCGACGCGAGGGTCCAGTGCGGCCGGGCCGCCAACCGGGCCGCCACGATCCGCAGCGCCAGGGGCAGCCCGCCGACGGTCCGCACCAGCGCCGCGGCGGCCTCCGGTTCCCGGCCCACCCGGTCGGCACCGACCACCCGGCCGAGCAGGTCGAGGGCCTGCGCCTGGTCCAGGACGTCCAGCTCCACCCGCTGGGCGCCGGGAAGGGCGGCCAGCCGGGACCGGCTGGTGACCACTACCGCACAGCTGCTGCCGCCGGGCAGCAACGGCACGATCTGGCGTTCCCCCGCCGCGTCGTCGAGGACCACCAGCATCCGGCGGGTGGCCAGCAGGGTGCGGTACATCTCGGCCCGCTCGTCGGTGCCGTCGGGGATGACCGGGCCGGGGATGCCCAGCGCCCGCAGGAACCGACCGAGTACGTCACGGGGACAGACCGGCTCGGTCCCGGCGCCGCGCAGGTCGCAGTAGAGCTGACCGTCGGGGAAGCGGGTGGCCCCGAGCCGGTGGGCGATGTGGGTGGCCATCGCGCTCTTGCCGATCCCGGGCTTGCCGGCGATCACCACCAGCCCGAGGGCGTGCCTGTCGTCGTCACCCGTCAGGGCGGCCTCGATCGACCCGACCAGCTGTTCCCGGGCGACGAAGTCGGCGGTGTCCGCCGGTAACTGGTGCGGTCGCTCCTCGGCGTACGGGCCGGGTCCCCGCAGGACGGTGACCGGTGACCTGACGTTTCCGGCGCCCAGGGACGCGACGCCGTCGAGCAGGGCCGGGTCCCCGGACAGGATCGCGCCCTCCAGCTGACGCAGCTCCTCCCCCGGCTCCAGGCCCAGCTCCTCGGCCAGCAGCGTCCGACCGGCCCGGTACACCTCCAACGCCTCGGCCTGCCGACCGGAGCGGTACAGCGCACGCATCAGCTGGCCGCGCAGCCGTTCCCGCAACGGATACTCGTGGACCAGGCGGCTGACCTCGCCGACGAGTTCGTGGCTGCGTCCGAGGGTGAGTTCCAGGTCGAGGTACGTCTCCACGGCGGCGAGCCGGTCCTCGTCCAGCCGCAGTCCCCGTACCCGGAGGGACTCGCTGGGGATGCCGCTCAGGCACGGCCCCCGCCACAGCGCCACCGCCCCGCGCAGCGACTCCGCCGCCTCGGCGAGCCGCCCCTCCTTCACCAGGACCCGGGCGGCGGTGACCCGCCTGTTGAACACGTGCAGGTCCACGGTGTCCTCGCCGGTGCGCAGCAGGTATCCCGGGGCGCGGGAGACCACGGTGGCGGCCACCTGCGCCGCCGCGAAGCTCTTGCGGATCCGGGACACACAGATCTGGATCTGGGTACGCGCGGTGTCCGGTGGGGCCTCGTCCCAGATCAGGTCCAGCAGCCGGTCGGCGGCGACCACCCGGCCGGGCTCCATCAGCAACGAGGCGAGGATGATCTCCTGCCGACCGGGGGGTATCCGTACCGGCCCGGCCGCCCCCTCCACGTGCAGGGGGCCGAGGATCCGGAAGCTGATCCGCGCTCCGGCGGTCGCTTGGGCGGTCATCGACTCGGGCATGCCTCTCCCGTACGGACAGTGATCCAGAAGTGACTATTATTCAGGTAACCCACCTCGTCGGCCGGGTGTCGTGCACCACCGTCGTGATCGTCTCATCTGGACACCCCCGGGCACCCCACGGGCGGAGCCGGTCGGGAAAGCGCCGTGATAGGCCGAAGTTGCCGACCGGATCCAGAGTCGTCCCAGCGATCGACGCACGTCGGGCACTCGGGCGGACGACGGCAGGGAGACACACCGGGATGGACAGTCACGGGGGCACGCGATCGACGTGCGGCACCACGGTGACGGCGGTCGGCGTCGACCACGTACGCCTGTCGTACCACTACCTCGACACCGGGGACATCGACGCGTACGGCTCGCTGCTCGACGAGAACGTGCAGGTCCGGCGGCCGGACCTGGCCCAGGGGCGGGGTCGTGCCGAGGTCCTGCGCACCCACGCGCTCCTCGCCGGGCCGCCCGCCCGACACCAGATCTACAAGGTCATCGCCGCCGGTGACGCGGTGGCGGTGACCGGCCGCTACACCGCCTCCGACCCGCCCCGACGGGGGCAGCCCGAGGGGGACCTCGACTTCGTCGACGTCTTCACCCTGACCGACGAGGGCATGCTCCTCGGCTACCGCCGCTTCTACTTCCTCGCTCCGGTGCCGGGCGGACGACTGCCCGACCCGACGGAGCACCCCGCGTCGCACCGCTCACCCGCCGGGTAGCGGACGACGCCCACAGCGCCGGCGCGTCCGCGCCGACCGGTGCCCGGTACGGGCACGCCGGCGCCGGGCGGTGCGGCCCCTCGCCGCACCGCCCGGCCTTTCCGTCGCTCAGGTCGCGGGTGGGTGTTCGAAGAGCAGTCGGATGATCGGGGCGGCAGCGTCGGGGGCGTCGCCGCCGAGGTCGGGCGGGAGCGCACCGGCCAGCCACAGGGTGGCGAAGCCGTGCGCGATCGACCAGGCGGCCAGCCGTGCCTGGTCGGCGACGCCGTCGGTCACCCGGGGATCGGTCAGGCTGTCGCTGAGCGCCTGACCGGCCCGCTGCCGGGCGGCCACCAGTTCCGGCGCCTCCGTATGCAGCAGACTCGGCTGGAACATCACCTCGAAGTGCGCCCGGTGGGTGACGGCGAACCGGATGTACGCCTGACCGGTGGCCAGGATGTCGCCTCCGGCGGCCTCCAGCGCCCCGGCGAGCAGCTTCAGCCCCTCGGCTGCGATCGCGGTGAGCAGGCCGGTCTTGTCGCCGAAGTGGTGCGCCGGTGCAGCGTGCGAGACGCCGACCCGCCGCGCCAGGTCCCGCAGGCTCAACGCCGCCGGCCCGGCCTCGACTATCGCCTCGGTGGCTGCGATGAGCAGTGCCCGGCGCAGGTCACCGTGGTGGTAGGGCTGCCGCATCCGACCTCCGCTCATGTTGTCGTTGACAAGATGCTACCCGACCACGCTATCTTGTCGTCGTCAAGTTCTGGCGTACGCAACGCCACCACGACAGGAGGAGCCATGGGTACGGCGGACAGATGGCTGACAGTGATCGCACTGGTCAGCGTTCCGACGGTGATGGTCGGCGGGTACACGTTGATGCGGCTGACCGCCGCCGGACGACTCGACGCCTTCCAACTGGCACTGTTCCGGGCCGGACACGCGCACGCCGGTGTCCTACTGGTGCTCACCCTGACCGCCCTCGGCATCGCCGCCCGGGCCGGGTTGTCCGACCCCTACACCTGGGTCGTCGGGGGTCTGCTCGCCGCCGGGACGATCAGTCAGTCCGGCGGGTTCTTCCTGCACGCCGCGATCGGCCGGCCCGGGGCCTGGTCGTTCGGCAACACAATGACGGTGGGCGGGGCTGCGGCCCTCACCGCCGCGCTCCTCGCCCTCGCCCACGGGGTCGCCACCGGCTGACCCGCGCGGCCCCGGTCGACGGCTGCACCACCGACGACCGGGGCGGTCCCGACAGCGGGGTCAGCCGGCGCTGTGGGCGTGCCGGGCGGTCCGCTCGGCCAACCACAGCCAGCGGCGCTGCACCTCCCCGCCGGTCGCGGCGACCATCGCCAGGGCGTCCGCGCCGACCCTGGTCAACGCCGCCGCCTCGGCCGACGGATCGTCGAGCACTGCCGCGCCGTCGCGGAACGCCTCCGCCTCGGCCGACCCGCCGAACCGGGGAGCGACCTCGTCGCGCCAGAAGTCCGCCCAGGTCAGCTCCGGGTTCCAGGAGAACCGGGCGTACGCCAGATAGCTGACCTCGTTGGTCGGGTGGTACGCGGACGCCTCGGCGAAGATGGTCAGCCCCCGCATCCCGGCGGCAGCGGTCCGGGTGGCCATGTCGGCGTACATGTCGGGGACCCAGGAGTGGCGCTGCCGGTTCCACTGCGATCCGGCGTGGGTCCGCAGGACGTTCGTGGTGTGCGGCAACGCCGAGACGTGGTCGGCGGTGAGCCGGTCCCGGTTGTCGTACCAGAATCCCCGGTTCACGCAGTACTGGTAGGCCACGTCGTCGGGCAGGTCGGCCAGGGGACCCTGGGCGTCGAGGTCGAAGATGTTGTCCCAGTACACCTCGACCAGGTGACGCAGGGGCACCCCGGCCGGTCCGGTCCGGCGGGCGGTGTCCAGCAGGGTCGGGTAGACCGACCGCATCGCCTCGTACGACCACGAGGTGCGCTCGCCGCCGGTGTGCGCGGTGCACCTGTCGCAGGCGCAGCTGCCGTAGTCGCCGGTCTCGAAGTTGATCCCGCCCACCGGCAGGGTGTCGAGCAGCCAGTCGACGGCGTCGCGGTGCCACGCCAGGTTCTCCGGATGCGACGGGCAGGCGGCCATCATGTACTCGCTGGCCGGGAAGTGCAGGTCACCAAACTCGTCGATGTCGAACCCGACCTTCTTCGGCAGCTCGGCGGCCAGGTCGGGGCGCTGCCGCAGCCAGGTGGCGAGGTTGAAGCGGTGCCGACCGTCGAAGTAGACGCCGCCGTAGGCGTTGATCCCCACCCCGGCGATGATCCGTACGCCCCGGGCGTTGGCGTACTCGCACAGCTCCCGGGCCGCCTCGACGCCGCCGTGGGCGTCGCGCAGCAGCCCGTACACCACGATCCCGCCGATCCGTTCGGCGCTGCAGAAGTCCACCAGGCGTCGGTAGTCGGCCCCGAACGCGTCGGACCCCTTGGCGTACGGGTTCAGCGCGCCGATCTCCTGGAGGCCGAGTCGGCGCAGGTCCCAGTTGGTGGAGTGGTCCCACGTCCAGAGGGTCCGCAACGGCAGCCCCGGCCCGGGGGTGGCGTCGACGGTGCCGACGGGCAGACCGGCCGGGGTGGCCCGGTCGAGGAGGTCACGGGTGGCGTACACCAGGCCGGCGAAGGGATCGCCGACGATCCGGATCTCGCCGGTCTCGGGCACCTCGACGCGGAACCCGCCCTCGGGCAGCGTCGCGTCGGGGGTGAACCGGACCGGCTCGGCCCCCTCCCCCAGCGCGTCGGCCAGCAGACCGGCCGCGTACGGGGCGTGTTCGGCGCCGGACACCCGGACGCCGGGAACCTGGCGGTACTGCGACATCATGACCTCCCGAGGGACTGCGGGGTGGCGGCGAGGTACTCGATCACCTCGATGGCCGTCCACACCCGGTGTTGCCAGTACGGATCGTGTTCGACGAGGGTCCGGGCGGCCACGGCGTCGGATGCCCGCAGGACGAGGACCGAGGCCCCCAGGTCGGCGCGGGCCCCGGCGACCAGGGCGGTGCCGTCGGCGAGCAGCACCCGGACGTGGTCGAGGTGGGCCGCCCGGTGGGGTTCGCGGGTGCGTCCGGCGTCAACGGCGAAGGTGGCGGTGACCAGCCAGGTCGGCTCGAACCTCACGAGTCGGCCCCGACCGCCCCGACCAGCCGCTGCATGGCCACCCGGTAGACGGTCTGCGGTCGGCCCGCACCGGTGCTGACGTGCACCCCGACCTCCTCGGCGAACCCGGCCGCGCGCAGCGACTTGAGCAGCCGACGGGCCGACCGGGTCTCCACCCCGTACGCGTCGGCCAGCCCTCGCGCGGTCACCTCGTTCGGGTCCATCTGGTGCAGCGCCTCCAGCAGCCGTCGGGTGGACAGCGGCCCGAGCCGCAGCTGCTCGGAGACGCGCAGCACCCCGGGGGCGGTCTCCCGCAGGCGTTGCTTGACCTGGCTGGACCGGGTGGAGTAGATGTCCCCGTCGGGGAAGACGACGTGGGTGTCCCCGCCCCGTCCGAGGGCGAGCGCCTGGCGGGCGTTGGCCTCGGCGGCGGCGATGGTGGTGCCCGCGCCGAAGCCGACGGTGTGCTCGCCGTCGACCCCGCGCAGGGTGAGCAGGGAGGCGTGTCCGGCGCGGTGCCGGGCGATGGCGCTCTCCACTGTGCCCCGGGTGGTGGTGATCAGCAGGGTCCGGTCGTCGATGGTCCCCAGCCGCCCGCGCATCCGCTCGGCGTGTTCCAGGAGGGCCTCCCGCAGCCGCAGCCGCTGCCGTTCGGCCTGGTAGGGGTCCACCTGACGACCGGCTGACTCCGGCACCTCGATCATCATCACGGCGATCTGGGTGGCCCGGGACTGGCGTACCTCGGCGGCCTGCCAGGCCCGGCGCAGCGCGTCGCGGACCGAGGCCCGGGTGTGCTCGACACGCCAGACCGGGACCCCGGAGTCGCGCAGTTCCCGGTGCACGGCACCGAGGCAGGTCAGGCAGGCCTCGACCGCACCGGAGGCGTAGCGCTCCCGGTGGTACGCGGTGATCTCGGCCAGCCCGGAGAAGAGCAGCCCGGAGGAGTCGGCGATGGGCAGGATCTCGGTGGGCGGGGTCACCTCGATGTCGTGGTAGGTCTCCCGGACGGTGTCCGCCTCGATGGTGTCCACACTGACCCGGGGCAGGCGTCCCCCACCGGCGAGCAGCATCCGGGACAGGGTCCGGTACAGGTCGATCCCGGCGTGCCGGATGTAGTCGATCTCGGCGCGCAGCCCCGGGGTGGCGGCGGCGAAGGCGTACGGGATGCGCCCGGTGAACAGCAGCACCTGGCACAGCCCGTCCAACTCCCGGGCCAGTTCGGGAGCCTGCTCGGGGTCGGTGTACGCCCTGGCCGTCACCTCCTCCGCGCGCCCCTCCCCCCGCGCCACCTCCTGCACGAGCCGGATCGAGTCCTCCGGGCCGATGATCCCGATCACGATGCTGCCTCCACGTCGTCGCCCTGGCCGTCCGGTAGGGCTGCTCAGCCGGTGTAGACGGTGCCGGCGATGCCGGCGCTGACCGGTGCGGCCAGCAGCGTCAGCACCGACGCCACGTCCTCGGGGTGACCCAGGGCCGCCTCGATGCGGGCCACCTGGCCGCCGTCGGTGCCGTTGGCCCGCGCCTCGTCCAGCGACCGCCGCATCAGCGGTGTGTCGATGTCGCCCGGACAGAGCGTGTGCACCCGGATCCCGCGTGGACCGAGCTGGCGGGCCAGTGTCAACGCCAGGCCGTGCAGTCCTCCCTTGCTCGCGCCGTAGGGTACCGACCCGCTTCCGGCGAGTACGCCCGCCTTCGACCCGACCAGGACGAGGACCCCGTCACCGCCGGTCAGGTGCCGTACCGCGTGTTTGGCGACCAGGAACGGGCCGGTGAGGTTGACGGCGATCACCTGGTGCCACAGCTGCTCCGACAGGTCGGCGACGTCGGTGCCCTGCCCGCGCATGATGCCCGCGACGTGCAGGACCGCGTCGACTCCGCCGAGGTCGACGGCGGCGGCGTCGAGCGCCTCGGCGACCTGCGCCTCGACCGTGACGTCGACGGCGTGGGCGCAGGCGCGCACCCCGACGGCGCGGGCCTGCTCGGCGGCGCCCGCCGCACCCCCGGCGTCGGCGTCGAGCACCGCCACCGCCGCACCGGCGGCAGCGGCGGCCCGGACGGTGGCCAGGCCGATGCCGGAGGCACCGCCGACGACGACCACCCGGCGGTCGGCCAGCAGACCGGCCGCCGGGGTGCCGCCGGTCACCGTCGAACCGTCCGGCGGACCGCCTCGACGACGTGCGCCGCCTCGGGCACGACGGCCTTCTGCAACGCGGGGGCCGCCGGCATCGGCACGTCCGGGGTGGCCACCCGGGCCACCGGGGCCCGCAGGTCGGCGAAGCACTCGTCGGCCGCCCGGGCGGCGATCTCCGCGCCGAACCCCCCGGTCAGGTTCGCCTCGTGGGCGACGACCAACCGGCCGGTGCGGGCCACCGACGCGCCGACGGTGTCGAAGTCGAGGGGGTTGAGCCACCGCAGGTCGATCACCTCGGTCTCGATGCCCTCCTCGGCGAGCGTCCCGGCCGCCGCGAGGGCCGCCGGGACCATCCGGGACCAGGCCACCACCGTCGCGTCGGCGCCCTCCCGGACCACCCGGGCACCGCCGACCGGCTCGACCGGCGCGTCGGTGCGGACCGGACCCTTCGTCGGGTAGAGCATCCGGGCCTCCGCGACCACCACCGGGTCGTCGCTGGTCACCGCCGTGCGCAACATCTGGTACGCGTCGTCGGGGGTGGACGGCAGGGCCACCCGCAGCCCCGGGGTGTGCGCGAAGTACGCCTCGGGTGAGTGCGAGTGCTGGGCGCAGGCACCCGGGGAGTAGCCCTGCTGCATCCGGATCACCAGCGGGGCCTTCCACCGGCCGCCGCTGGAGTAGCGGATGGTGGCGATCTGGTTGACGATCTGGTCCATCGCCACGAATGAGAAGTCGGCGTACATGATCTCGGCGATCGGCCGCAGTCCGGTCATCGCCGACCCGAGCGCCATGCCGAGGAACCCGGTCTCGGAGATCGGGGTGTCGAAGATCCGGTCCGAGCCGAACCGCTTGTGCAGCCCCTTGGTGGCCCCGAACGGCCCCCCGGGGAGGGCGACGTCCTCACCGAAGTAGACGGTGTCGGTCCGGGTGTCCAGTGCCCAGGTCAGGGCCGCGTTGACGGCCTGGATGTAGCGCAACGACTCAGACATAGACGTGCTCCTTGACGGTCGCCGGGTCCGGGTACGGCACCTCGCGGGCGGCGGTGACGGCGGCCTCCACCTCGGCTTCCACCTCGGCGTCGACGGCGTCGAGTCGGGCGGTCAGGTCGGCGTCGGCGGCGGCGCGGATCCGGGCCAGCGGCTCCCGTTCGCGGGCCGAGGCGATCTCACCGGCCGGTCGGTAGTGCTGCACGTCCCCGCTGTAGTGGCCGACCAGGCGCTCGGTCATGGCCTCCACGATGGAGGGCCCGGAGCCCTCCCGGGCCCGGGTGACCGCCTCGGTGAGGGCGTCGGCGACCGCGTCGGCGTCGTTGCCGTCGACGACCCGGCCGGGGATGCCGTAGCCGGCAGCCCGCTCGGCGAGCTGACGGATGCGGACCATGTCCTCGATCCGGGACATCTCCGAGTACACGTTGTTCTCCACGACCACCACCAGCGGCAGGTCGAGGACGGCGGCCAGGTTGATCGCCTCGTGGACGTTGCCCTGGTTCATCGCGCCGTCACCGATGCTGACCACGGAGACCGCACCGCTGCCGGTGCGCTGCGCGGTGAGCGCGGCCCCGGTGGCGATCGGGACCCCGGCACCCACGATGGAGTTCTCCCCCATGAACCACCGGCTCGGGTCGGACAGGTAGGGCGAGGCGGCCCGGCCCCCGTTGACAGCCGAGTCGCGCCCCATCATCTCGGCGAACAGCCCGGTCATGTCCACGCCCCGGGCCAACGCCCACCCGTGCCCGCGGTAGGTCGCGGTGACGTGGTCGCCGTCGCGCAGCGCGCGGGCGGCCCCGACCGGGACGGCCTCCTGGCCGTTGCACAGGTGGATCGAGCCCGGGATCTCGCCGTCGTCCTTGAGGGCGGCCAGCCGCTCCTCGAACCGGCGGATCCGGGCCATCGCCCGGTAGTCGTCCGGCAGACCCATCACACCCCCAGTGAAGATTTAGAGCCCTATTCTGGCTCGTTCGGATTGGAGCCTAGACCAGGGACATCATGCTATGGAAGAGTGAAGGAGCAAGTTTGTGGCCGTTATAGGGCTCTAATTTGGGGGCAGCATGGAGATCACCGCCGTCGAGTCGGTGGTACGCGGCGACGCGCACTTCGTCGCGGTACACACCTCGGCCGGGCTGGTCGGCGTCGGCCAGTCCGGCTGCTGGGGATATCCCGGCGCGGTGCACGCGGTCGTGGAGACCTTCCGGCCCTACCTGCTCGGTGCCGACCCGAACCGGATCGAGCACCACTGGCACCACCTCTACCGGATGGGTCCGTTCCGGGGGTCCGTCCTGACCGCCGCCGTCTCCGCGATCGACCTGGCCCTGTGGGACCTGCTCGGCAAGCGCCTCGAGGTGCCGGTCTGGCAGCTGCTCGGCGGGCGGGTCCGGGACCGGATCCGACTGCACCTGCTGCTGCCCGGCACCGGCGCCGAGGCCCTGGCCGCCCAGGCCACCGCCGCCGTCGCCGACGGGTTCACCGCCGTGAAGTTCGACCCGCTGCCCGCCGACTACGGCGACCTGTCGCTGGCCCGCCTGGTCACCGAGACCGAGGCCACCACCGCCGCCGTACGGGAGGCGGTCGGCCCGGACGTGGACCTGCTCATCGAGCTGCACCGGAAGCTGACCCCGTTGCAGGCCGAGTCGGTCGTGCCGGCGGTCGGCCGGCTGCTGCCGCTGATGGTCGAGGACGCCGTCCAGATCGACAGCGTCAGCAGCCAGGCCGCCGTCGCCCGCCGGGCCCTCGGCGTCCCGATGGCCAACGGGGAACGACTGCACACCATCTGGGAGTTCAAGGAGCTGCTCGCCCAGGGCGGCGCCCAGTACGTCCGCCCCGACCTCGGGCTGGCCGGTGGGATCAGCCACGCCCGCAAGATCGCCGCCCTGGCCGAGTCCCACCACGCCGCGGTGGTCAGTCACAACTGTCTCGGCCCGCTGCTCACCATGGCCTCGGTGCACCTCGACGCGGCGATCCCGAACTTCGTCACCCAGGAGTACTCCCCCCTCGACGACGCCCTCGCCGACGGCCCGGCCCGGCCCTGCGTCCGCCGCGACGGCGGATACCTGCCCGTCCCCACCGAGCCCGGACTCGGCGTCACCCTCGACCTCACCGACGAGACTCCCCTCGACCTGAGCGGCCGCCCGCTCCACCGGATCCCCCTGCGCGCCGACGGGTCCGTCGCCTACGCCGTCTGACACCGCGTGGAGGAGGGGCCTCCCGTCGACGGGAGGCCCCTCCTCGCGCTAGGCCGGGCGGCCCGGGTGGTGGAAGACCGGGTACGCCCACAGTGGCTCGCCGTCGGCGTCGGCGATCTCGGCGAAGAGGTGCGCCAGCGAGGCCGTCCACCGGGCCTGCACCTCGGCGTCGCCGGTGACCCGGCTGGCGTGGTCGAAGCCCCACCGGGTCCGCAGCACGCAGATCAGCAGCAGCTCGTGCCGGTAGATGGTGTAGTCGTACACGCCGGCCTCGTCGAGTAGGTCGAGCAGCTCCGGCCAGACCTCGGCGTGCCGGCGCTCGTACTCGGCCTCGGTCCCGGGCCGTAGCCGGTAGAGGTAGCACAGCTGCCGGCCCGGCCCCCGGGCCGGCGCCGCCTGCGACCCGGTGCCGGGGTCGGAGGCGGTGCCGGGGTCGACGGCCCGCGCGGGAGCCGGTTCGGGCCGGTCGACGGGGGACGTCACTTGCCGGAGCCGGCCAACGCGCCGGAGACGAGCTGACGTTGGAACACCAGGTAGATGACGAGCACCGGCAGCAGGGCCACGATCAGGCCGGCGCTGACCAGCGGCACCGACACGTCGTACTGGCCGCTGAGCATGGAGACCCCGACCATCAGGGTCTTGCTGTCCGAGCCGCCCATGATGACCAGCGGCAGGAGCAGGTCGTTCCACATCCAGACGAAGTTGAAGATGGCCAGGGCGGCCAGGGCCGGGGTGGCGATCGGGGCGAGCAGCCGGAACAGGATGGTGAAGTGTCCGGCCCCGTCGACCCGGGCCGCCTCGATCAGCTCGTCGGGCACCTGCTGGAAGTAGCCGGCGAGCTGGTACGTCCCCAGCGGCAGCCCGAACGCCGCGTACGCCAGGATCAGCCCCTGGTACTCGCCGGTCATCCCCAGGTCCAGCACCGTCTGGTACAGCGGGTAGATGATGGCCTGGCTGGGGATGGTCAGGGTGATGATGATCAGCAGGAAGACCACCTTGCCGCCCCGGAACCGCAGCTTCGTCACGGCGTACGCGACGAGCATCGCGGCCAGCACCGACAGGACCAGCCCACCCACGGTGGTGATGATCGAGTTGAGCAGGAGCCGGGGCATGTCCATCCGCTTGAACGCCTCGACGTAGTTCTCCAGGGTGATCCCGGAGGTCGGCAGCCCCAGCGGGTCCTGGGCGAACCCGTGCTGGGTCTTGAGCGAACTGACCACGGTGAACAGCAGCGGGTAGATCGCCGCCACCGCGACCACCACCAACGCGAAGGTCAACAGGTAGCGCCCGATCCGGGCGGATTGTCGCCGAGTCATCGCGGCTTCCGGGTCCCCTCTGTGAACATGTGCCGGACGCTGAAGATCGACAGCACGGCGACGAAGGCGAACAGGGCGATACCGATGGCCGAGCCGTACCCCCGGTCGAGGAACTGGAAGGTGGTCAGGAAGACCAGGTACTCCGGCAGCATCGTGGCGTTACCGGGACCACCCTGGGTGAGGGCGTAGATCAGCGGGAACAGCCAGATCAGCACCCCGGAGGCGCACAGGACGCTCCAGTACGCCACCGTCGGACGCAGCATCGGCACCACCACCGACAGCAGCCGCCGCCAGAACCCGGCCCCGTCGAGGTAGGCGGCCTCCAGCACCTCGTCGGGGATGGTGGCCAGCCCCGCCAGGTAGGTCATTACCCCGAGGCCGAAGAAGCTCCACAGGGCGACCGCGACCAGTGAGAACAACGCGCTGTTCTGCCCGTTGAGCCACTCGATGGCCAACGGTCGCAGCCCCACCGCCCGCAGCAGGGCGTTGATCGGTCCGTCCGGGGCGAGGATCTGCCGGAACATGATGCCGACCACGATGGGGGCGATGGTGTACGGAACGAAGTAGACGGCCCGGAAGAACGTCCACCCGGGCGCCCGCTGGTGGATCAGCACCGCCAGCACCAGGGGGAACACGACCCAGACCGGCAGGGTCGCCACGACCAGCAGGGCGTTGCGGAAGCTGGCCAGGACCACCGGGTCGTCGAACATCCGGGTGTAGTTGTCGAACCCGGCGAACGAGCTGTCGCCGAAGCCGCTGGACTGCTCGAAGCTGGTCACGACGCCCCGGGCGAGCGGCACCAGCTTGAAGGTGACGGCCAGGACCAACGCCGGCAGCACCATCAGGGCGCCGAACCACCACTCCCGGGCGTGGGTGGGCCGCCGGTTGCGTCGTACCGGCGGTGGGGTCGTCGCGGCGGCCGGCTCGGCGGCCTTCGCGGTGGAGATGCTCATCTGCTTGTCCTCCCCAGGGCTGACCGGGTGGGGTGACGCGGGGCCACCCCACCCGGTGCGACTAGTTGCCCTGCCGCTTCGTCGGGCTGCGCTCCAGCGCCTGCTGCATCTGGTCGGCCCACTTGTCCACGGTGAGCTGGCCGAGGGTCACCTGCTGCCAGCCCCGGGCCAGGGCGTCGGCCTCCGGGCCGGAGAGCATCACACCGGCGTGCAGGGTCGGCTCGGCGACCAGCTCCTGGATCTTCTTGAAGGCCGGCGACGACGGCAGCAACGACTGGTCGACAGTCGTGTTCAGCGGCTGACCCTTGGCGTGCTTGACCCAGAGTTCGCCGTTCTCCTTACCTGCCAGCCAGGTGATGAACTCCAGGCCGGCTTCCTTCTTGTCGCTCCACTGGGTCACCCCGTAGACGGCACCCTCGATGCCGGAGAACTTCTGCGCCAGCGGGGCGTCGGGGTTGATCGTCGGCCACCGGGTCACGCCGAGCTTGTCGTCACCGAGGGCCTTGCCGAAGGCCTCCCAGTTCACCGCGTCGGAGATGATCGTGCCGGCGAAGGCCGCGTCGCCGCGCTGGAAGATGTCGGCGCCGTCGGGGAGCATGGTGATCGACGGGGCGTTGCGGTTCGTCCAGCCCTTGGTCGTGATCTCGGCGAGCTTCTCCAGGGTCTGGACCAGCTTCGGGTCCTTCCAGGACAGGGTCCCGGCCAGCAGACCACGGATGTCGTCCTCGGTCAGGTAGTTGCGGGCGATCTCCGGGAAGTCCCAGTACGCCGGGAAGGTGCCGGACAGCCCCAGCGCCAGGCAGGTCTTGCCGGCCTTCTTCACCGCCTCGCAGGCCGCCCCGAACTCGTCCCAGGTGGCCGGCGGGGTCTCCGGGTCCAGCCCGGCGGCGGTCAGGACCTCCTTGTTGTAGTAGAGGACGTTGCCCTGGTAGGAGAAGGGCACCCCGAAACAGGCCTTGCTGGTGTCGAAGTCCTCGCAGGCCCCGCTGTAGGTGACCAGGTCCTTGTTGATCTCGGCGGCCCGGTCGCCCAACGGCACGTACGCGCCCCGCCTGTCGAACAGCTCCAGCCCGGCGTTGTTGGCCATCACGTCCGGCCCGGACTGGGAGGTGATGTACGGCCCCTGCACCTCGGGGTACTTGTCGAAGGGGACCGACTGCATCTCCAGCTTGATGTCCGGGTGACCGGCCTCGAAGGTGGACTTCACCTGCTGCCAGTACTCGGTGCCGCCCGGCTCCCAGGTGAGCACCTTGAGGGTGACCGGACCGTCGGAGGCACCGTCACCGCCACCGCACCCGGCGAGCGCCACGGCGGCGGCCACACCGGCGGCGAGGACGCCGGCCAATCTACGTCGAAACATCGGCGGAAGCTCCTGTCAGGAGAGGGGTTCGGGGGTGATCGGGAGGAGGGCGCCACCGGCGGCGGCGCTGTCGGTGACGGCAGTGGCGACCTGGACCACGTGCAGCCCGTCGGCGAGCGGGACGACCGCCGAGGGGTCGGTGCCGGTCACCTGACCGACGAAGTGGCGCAGCTCGGCGGCGAGGGCCCCGCCGCCGTCGACAGGCGACAGGAGCCAGTCCGGCGCCTCGGTCGACTCGGCCGCGACGAGCACGGCGGGGTGTCCGAGGTCGACGTGGGCGACGCCCTCGGTGCCGTAGACCTCGACCAGGTCCTGGGTGTGGTTGGGGGTGTGTTCGGGCAGGAGGTAGCTGTTGCGGATCGACGACACGACGTCGTTGGCGTGCCGAAGCTCCGCCCAGACCAGGACCGGCGCGGCCGGTCCGGGTCGGGTCCGGGCCGCCGCGCGGACCTCGACCACCGGGGACTGGGCGTACCAGATCGCCAGGTCGATGTCGTGCACGGCGGTGAGCAGGGCCGGGTGTTCGCCGGGGAAGAGCCGGCTGAGGGTGCGCGGCCGGTCCCGGCGGGACGAGACCGCCAGCACCTGACCGAGACGACCGGCGCGCACCGCGTCGTACAGGGCCCGGTGCGGGGCGCTGTGGCGCAGGATGTGCCCCGGCTGGCAGAGCACCCCGTGGGTCCGGGCGGCGGCGACGATCGCGGCGGCGTCGCGCACCGTCGCCGCGAGCGGTTTCTCCACGAGCACCGGTACGCCGGCGGCGAGGAGCCGCACCGCCACCGCCCGGTGGGCCGGACCGGGGACGCAGACCGACGCCGCCTGTGGGGCTCCGGCGGCGAGCAGGTCGTCGACGTCGGCGAAGGTCCGGGGGACGTCGTGTTCGGCGGCCACCCGTTCCCGGGTGGTCGGGTCCGGGTCGACGAGCGCCGTCACCGGCACCCCCAGCGACCGGTACGCGGCCACGTGGCGTACGCCGAAGGCCCCGGCCCCGATCACCGCCACCTCGGGTGGGGCGGTCACGCCGGCACCCCCGCCGTCGTCTGACCCGCCCCGGGCGGCACGGCGCCGAGTTCCCCGGTCGGCGTCGTCGGGTGTGCGGCGAGTCGGCCGTCGAGCACCGCCCGGGTGAGGCGGTCCAGGGCGCTCACCCCGACGGCGAGGCACCGCTCGTCCACGTCGAACGACCCGGAGTGCAGGGGCGCTCCGCCCCGGTCACCGGTGACGCCGAGCTTGACGTACAGGCTGGGGCCGAGCGCGCCGAGCAGGGCGAAGTCGTCGGTGGTCAGCGGCGGTACGGCCAGGTCGACCACCTCGACCAGGCCGGTCAGTTCGGTGTGGGCCAGGGCGACCAGGTCGGCCGCGTTGCGTACCGGCGGCATCTCGTTGGCCCAGGTGAACCGGATTCCGAGGTCGAGGGCGGCGGCCTGGTGGCGGGCGACCCGCTCGATGACCGTCTTGAGCCGCTCGCGGGTGCCCTCGTCGTGGGTGCGCAGCGTGCCGGTGGCCTCGGCGTAGCCGGCGACCTGGCTCTGGCTGGCACCCCCGGCGATGGTGCCGATGTTGAACGCGACCAGTTCGTCGGCGTTGCGGGACCGGGCCACCCCGGCGTGCAGCAGGTTGACGATGCCGCTGAGTCCGAGGATGGCGTCGCGGCCCAGCGCCGGGGTGGCGGCGTGGGCGGCCCGGCCGAGGACCTCGATCCGGAACGCGTCCTTGGCCGCCATCGCGGTGGCCCGGTCCACCCCGAGGGTGCCGACCGGCAGGTCAGGCCAGCAGTGCAGGCCGAGGACGGCGTCGTAGCGCCGCCCGCGCAGCGCGTCGTCGGCGAGGACGGCGGCGGCTCCGGAGGCCTCGCCGAAGGGGATCTCCTCGGCCGGTTGGAACAGGACGCCGACCGAGCCCCGGGGCGGCGGGTCGGCGGCGAGCCGGGCGGCCACCCCGTACGCGACGGTCATGTGCACGTCGTGTCCGCAGGCGTGGCAGACCCCGTCGTTCGTGGAGGCGTACGGCTCGGTCTTGGCGTCCTGGACGGGATAGGCATCCATATCGGCCCGAAGGAGGACCTTGGGTCCGGGATTGACGCCTTCCACCTCAAGGAGGAGGCCCGTACCGGCCATTCCGGTCTGGACCCGGCCGAACGGCCGAAGCCTGTCGGCCAACACCCGGGCCGTTTCGTGCTCCGTAAACCGCAGCTCGGGGTGGTGATGGAGCTGACGCCGCAGCCGCACCAGCTCATCGACCTCGTCGCTTCCCAGCGTCACCCGGCTCACCTCTCGCTCACGACCTGCAATCCGGACCTAATTGAGACAAGAACCTAAGTCAGGGGGGTGCCCACGTCAATAACCAGGCGAAAACTGGGTTATGGTCCGTGACCATGGAACGTGCTGACGCCCACCTGCACCTCTTCGCCGACGGGTATCCGGGCCGTTACGGCCGCTCCCCCGCCGGGGGTGAGGAGGTAGCGATTTATCAGGACATCCGACGCGAACACCGCATCGACCGGGCACTCGTCGTCGGCTACGAGGGCGAAGCGCGCTTCGTCGGCAACAACGACTACCTGGGCACCCTGGCCGCCGCGCACGACTGGATCGCCCCGGTCGCCTACGTCCCGTCGACCGGGGTTCCCGAACAGCGTCTACACCGGTGGTGGGCGGCCGGATTCGTGGGCGTCGCGGCGTACCCGACCGACCCCGACCGGGCGGACGAGTTCGCCGCCTGGCTCGACACCGTCGCACCCGTCCTCACCCGGACCCGCGCGGTGATCAGCCTGAACGCCACCCCGGCGGCGACCGGGCGGCTCGCCGACGCGCTCACCGCAGTGCCGGAGTGCCCGGTGCTCTTCAGTCACCTCGGGCTCCCCGGCACCCGGGCCACAGTGCCGTCCGGCGCGGACGCCGCCGAGGCGCTGGCCCCGCTGCTCGACCTGGCCCGACTCCCGCACGTCGGGGTGAAGGTCTCCGGCCTGTACGCGGTCGGCGACCCCGCCCACGCCTGGCCGCACGCGGCGGCCGCCCCGTACGTCGAGGTGCTCCTGGAACGGTTCGGCACCCGACGGCTCTACTGGGGGTCGGACTTCCCACCCAGCCTCGACCACGTCTCGTTCGCCCAGACCCTGGAACCGGTCGGGCTGGACGGGCTCTCCCCGTCCGAACGGGCCGACGTCTTCGGCGCGAACCTGCGCCGGGCACTGGGCGACTGACCCGTGTCGACCGGACGGCGGGCGGGTCCACCCCACCCGCCGTCGATGTCACCCTCAGGGCACCGTGACCCCGTACGCGGCGAGGATCTCGGTGATCGGCTGGTAGTACGTGGTCCCGCCGACGGTGCAGTTGCCGCTGCCGCCGGAGAGGATGCCGAGGATGGTGCCGGTCGAGGCGGCGTAGAGGGGGCCGCCGCTGTCGCCGGGTTCGGCGCAGATGTTGGTCCGGATCAGCCCGGAGACCGAGCCCTGGGCGTAGTTCACCGTCTGGTTGAGGGCGGTCACGGTGCCGCACCGGACCCCGGTGGTGGCACCGCTACGACACACCGCCTGCCCGACGGAGGGGTTGCCGACGTTGCCGATCGGCAGCAGACCCGGGTAGGTCCAGACCGCGCTGGGCCGGGGCAGGGTGCCGGTGTACTGGATCAGCCCGTAGTCGTTGCCGGGGAAGCTGCTGCCCACCCGGGGGCCGAGCGGGCTGGTCCGGGCACTGTCGGCGTACCAGGTGGCGGCCGAGGCGGTGCAGTGCCCGGCGGTGACGGCGTAGGAGGTGTTCCCCCGGCGGACGTTGGCCCCCAGGGAGCAGCGGCCGGTGCCGGCGTAGATCGCCTCACCCCCGGCGATCAGGGTGCGCAGCCGCCCCCGCTCGTGGCGCAGCACCGCCCCGGTCCGCTCGGCGGTGACCCGCAGCGCCGCCAGGTCGGCCTGGGCGACGGTGTCGTCGACGGTCAGGGTCATCCGGCCGGTGGCCGGGTCGAGGCCCCAGGCGGTGCCGGGGGTCCGGATCGCGGCGAGCGCCGTCGCCGCCGACGCGGGGTCGGGGGCCGACGGCGGCTGGGCGTGGGCTGTGCCCACCGGTGCGACCAGGAGCAGGACGAGGGTGGCGAGGGTGACGATCGGGTTGCGACGCATCCGGAACCTCCGCATCGACATCGGTAGATGTGCGTGCGGACAGCATCGTCCCCGGGGCGCCAAGATTTCAAGGCCCCGATCGCCCCGGCGGGCTCCGGACCCGGCCGCGTCCGGGACGGACCCCGCGACCCGCCTACCCCGACCGCCCCGGCGGGTCGGCCTCGGCGGGGCTCAGGAGCTCCCGCAGCAGGTGCGCGTCCGGGGCCGTCGCCGTCCAGAGGTCGGCGAGACCACCGGCGAGCGGCAGCCGGGCCACCGTGCCGTCGGGACGCACCCACGGGGGGCCGGCCACCCGACCCGGCCGGACCAGCAGCAGGGAACCGGTGGCCACGGCACCGCCGAGGACCGCCGCCCCGTCCCAGCCGGGCGCCGACGGCCCCACCGCCAACGACTGACGCAGCAGCGGCGCTCCGGCGTGGTCGACGTGGGTGTGCACCACGGCGTCGCCGGGCCGTTCGGCGTACCGGCCGCAGACCAGCTCGTCCCGCCAGGTCAGCACCGCCCCCTCGGCCGACTCCACCCACGACTCGGCGTGGTGTGCGCAACCGGCCGCCGCCACCGTCTGCTCCGGCAGCCAGTGCAGGGCGGCCCCGGCGTCCACCCGGGCCCGCACCAGCATCCGGGACCGACCGGCACCGGGGCGGCCGGGCAGGGCGACCGAGGCGGCGACGGTGTGCACCCGTACCGCCGCACCCGCCGTCACCTCGACCTCCAGCCGCAGGTCGTCACCGGCCAGCGGACCGGCCGCCGCGCCCACCACGTACACCTCGGCGACGCCGTCGCGGTGCCCGGTCTGACGCAGCAGCAACGGCGGTTCCCCGGCCAGCTCGGTGAGGCGGGTACCGCCCCGCCCGTCCGGCCGGGCCACCAGCCGGGCGACCGAGCGCATCAGCGCGGTGTGACAGCGACGGCCGGCGGCCCGGACCGGTGGTGGGCCAACTCGTGACGGATCCAGTTGGCGACCTGCCCGGCCTGCGGATCGGCGGTGATGGACAGGAACACCGTCGGCAGGTCCCCACGCCGGGCCCGGGCGTCGCGCTCCATGACCTGGAGGTCCGCGCCGACGAGCGGAGCCAGATCGGTCTTGTTGATCACCAAAAGGTCCGCGGCGGTCACCCCGGGGCCACCCTTGCGGGGCACCTTGTCCCCACCGGCGACGTCCACCACGAAGATCTGCCGGTCGACCAGCCCCCGGCTGAAGGTGGCGGTCAGGTTGTCCCCACCGCTCTCCACCAGGACCAGGTCCAACGGGCCGAACTCCTCGTCGAGTTCGTCCACCGCGTCGAGGTTCGCCCCGATGTCGTCGCGGATGGCGGTGTGCGGACAACAACCGGTCTCCACCGCCCGGATCCGGGCCGGATCGAGCACCCCGGCCCGCTTGAGGAAGTCCGCGTCCTCGGTGGTGTAGATGTCGTTGGTCACCACCCCGAGGCGCAGCTCGTCGGCGAAGACCCGACACAGCGCGGCGACCAGGGCGGTCTTGCCGGAGCCGACCGGCCCCCCGACACCCACCCGCAGCGCCCGGCCGGTGGCGGGCAGCGGCGGGTGCGGATCCACCCCGGGTTCGGGGTGGGTGTGCGGAACGGTCTCGTCGTGGTCGGGATTCTGTTCAGGACGCAAAGAGACGCACCTCCCAGGTGGCGTGGAGCTCGGCATGGATGTCGGTCAGCGGCGCGGCGGCGGCCGGGAGCCGCTCGGGGGGATCGTCGGCGGCCCGGGTCGCCTCGGCGGCGGTGGCGTCACAGGCACCGGCCAGGTCGACGAGGAGCACCTGCACCCGGTACGGGTCGAGGCCGAGCAGCCGGACACCGGCGCTGGCCGCCCCGGTCACCGTCTGGTACGCCACCACCGACGCGGTCTGCGCCCGGGTCGCCCCGGCGGCGGCACCGACCAGCCCCCACACCAGCGGTTGGTGCGGCCCCCCACCGGCGGTCGGCAGGTCGCCCCAGGGCGCCGACGGCCAGATGGACCGTCCGGCGCGCAGCAGCGCCCGCCCCTGACGGCGGGAGACCGACCGCAGCGCCACGGCGGCGGTACGCGCGTCCAGTTCGACGTCGAGCCGGGCCAACGTGCCCCGCCTGTCGGTCCCCGACCCGCACCGCCTGTCGGGATCCGACACGGGTCGGCCGGCGGACTCCGACTCGGGTCGGCCGGTGGGCTCCGACATGGGTCGGCCGGTGGGATCCGGGACCACGGCACGGTGGGCCGCCGCGGCGAACGCCGCCCCGACCAGCCCTGCGGTGGCCAGCCGCCCCCGCAGGAACCCCTCCAGGGTGGCCAGGTCACGGACCCGGCCCGCCTTCACCGCCGCCTCCAGCCCTCCGGAGTGGGCGTGGGCGCCCGCCGGGAACCGCCCGTCGGCCAGCAGCAGCACCATCGTCGACGGGGTCGTCACACCGGTCATCAGAACAGGAAGTAACGCTGGGCCATGGGCAGCTCCGACACCGGGTCCGGCTCCACCACCTCGCCGTCGATCCGGACCGTGAAGGTGTCCGGGTCGACCTCGATGCGGGGCATCGCCCCGTTGTTCGGCAGGTCGGCCTTACCCCGGGACCTGACGTCCGCCACCGGCACCACCAGACGCCGGACGTCCCACGACAGGCCCGCCTCCAACGCCGCCGGAGCCACGAAGGCGAGGCTGGTGGCGGCGGCAGGCACCGCACCGGCACCGAACATCGGACGCGGCAGCACCGGCTGCGGGGTGGGGATCGAGGCGTTCGCGTCCCCCATCTGCGCGTACGCGATCATGCCGCCCTTGAGCACCAGCGACGGGCGTACGCCGAAGAAGGCCGGATCCCAGAGCACCAGGTCGGCCAGCTTCCCCGGCTCGACGGAGCCGACCTCGGCCTCCAACCCGTTGGCCATCGCCGCGCAGATGGTGTACTTGGCGACGTACCGGCGGGCCCGGTGGTTGTCCGCCCGACCGTCGCCGGGCAGCGCCCCCACCCTGGCCTTCATCACGTGTGCGCTCTGCCAGGTCCGCAGGACCACCTCACCGATGCGACCCATCGCCTGCGAGTCGGACCCGATGATCGAGATCGCCCCCAGGTCGTGCAGGAGGTCCTCGGCGGCCATCGTGGACGGCCTGATCCGGCTCTCCGCGAACGCCAGGTCCTCCGGCACCGCCGGGTTGAGGTGGTGGCAGACCATCAGCATGTCGAGGTGCTCGGCGAGGGTGTTGCGGGTGTACGGACGGGTCGGGTTGGTCGACGACGGCAGGACGTTCGGCTCACCGGCCACCGTGATGATGTCCGGCGCGTGCCCGCCCCCCGCCCCCTCGGTGTGGTACGAGTGGATAGCCCGACCCGCGATCGCCCCCAGGGTGTCGGCGACGAACCCGGCCTCGTTGAGGGTGTCGGTGTGGATCGACACCTGGACCCCGGAGGCGTCGGCCACCCGCAGGCAGGCGTCGATCGCCGCCGGGGTGGTCCCCCAGTCCTCGTGCAGTTTGAACCCGCCCGCCCCGGCCCGCAACTGCTCCCACAGCGCCTCCGGGGAGACCGTGTTGCCCTTGCCGAGCAGGAGCACGTTGACCGGGTACGCGTCCAACGCCTCGTGCATCCGGGCCAGGTGCCACGCGTTCGGGGTGACGGTGGTGGCCCGGGTCCCCTCGGCCGGGCCGGTCCCGCCGCCGACCAGTGTGGTGACCCCACCCGCCAACGCCTCGTCGACGAGCTGCGGGCAGATGAAGTGCACGTGGGTGTCGACGGCACCCGCGGTCAGGATCCGTCCGTTGCCGGCGATGACCTCGGTGGCCGGGCCGATGACCAGGTCGGGGTGGACCCCGGGCATGGTGTCCGGGTTGCCGGCCCGACCGAGGGCGACGATCCGACCGTCGCGCAGTCCGACGTCCGCCTTCACGACCCCCCAGTGGTCGAGGATCACCGCGCCGGTGACGACGGTGTCCAGGGCACCCTCGGCGCGGGTGGCCCGGGACTGGCCCATCGACTCGCGGATCACCTTCCCGCCGCCGAAGACCACCTCGTCGCCGCCGACACAGTGGTCGGTCTCCACCTCGATCAGCAGGTTGGTGTCGGCCAGCCGGATCCGGTCGCCGGTGGTCGGGCCGTACAGGTCGGCGTAGCGGCGGCGGTCGACGAAGCTCACCGGACGTCCCCTTCCTCCGCGTCACCCGCGCCGGTGCGTCGTCCCCCGTCGGCGTCCAACGGCCCGGCGCACTCGCCGCGCAGACCGGGCACCACGCGGTCCCCGCCCAACGGGACCAGGTCGACGCGGCGACCGACGCCCGGCTCGAACCGCACCGACGTGCCCGCCGGTACGGCCAGCCGCTGCCCCCAGGCGGCGGTCCGGTCGAAGTCCAATGCCGGGTTGGTCTCGGCGAAGTGGTAGTGCGACCCGACCTGCACCGGCCGGTCGGCGGTGTTGACGACCAGCAGGGTGGTCACCGGCCGCCCCGCGTTGATCTCCACCGGCCCCTCGGCGGGCAGGATCTCCCCGGGGATCACGGGATCGGGTGGTGCACCGTCACCAGCTTGGTGCCGTCCGGGAACGTCGCCTCCACCTGCACCTCCTTCAGCAGCTCCGGGATGCCCTCCTGGACGTCCTCGCGGGTGAGCACCGTCCGCCCGGCGGCCATCAGGTCCACCACGGTCCGACCGTCCCGCGCGCCCTCCAGCAGGTACGCGGTGAGGACGGCCACGGCCTCCGGATAGTTGAGGCGCAGTCCACGCTCGCGGCGTCGACGGGCGACGTCTGCGGCGACGTGGACGAGCAGCCGTTCCTGCTCGTGCGGGGTGAGAAACACGGAGACTCCCGGCTCGACGGGCCCCGGCGGCGTGCGACACCCCCTCGCAGGGGCGGGACGGGACCGGCGGACTACACCAAACCGCTGGTCAGACCGTAGAGGATCACCTGTCGGAGGGGCAAGGTGCCGACCACCGTGTCGGTCACCCCTGCTACCGTCGCGCCCGCCGTTGCACCCCATCCGGAGGTCGTTGTGATCAGCTCTCACCTGACGTCGTTCGCGGGGGCACCCGTGGTGCCCTTCGATCCGGGAATGGCCCTGCCCGAGGAGCTGCCCCCCGTCGCCTGGCGACTGGAGATCGAGGACTTCGACGCCGAACCGGAGGTCTTCGCCGACCTCGTCGCCGCCTTCCGCCACGAGGTGCCCGCCGAGTCGGTCCGGGCCCTGGTGATCGGCGAGTGGGGAACGGCGTACGAGTCCGCCCTGCCGGTGGACCTCCTGGTCGAGGCGGCCACCGAGTGGACGGAGCTGCGTCACCTCTTCCTCGCCGACCTGATCAGTGAGCAGTGCGAGATCTCCTGGATCACCCACGACGACATCACCGGCGTCCTGCGGGCGTACCCGAAGCTGGAGACCCTGTGGGTGCGCGGCGGCAACGAACTGCGGATGGAACCGGTCCGCCACGAGGGGCTGCGGGAACTGGTGATCCAGACCGGCGGGCTGCCCGGCCACGTCTCCCGAGCGGTGGCCGCCAGCGACCTGCCCCACCTGCACCGCCTCGACCTGTGGCTCGGCCAGGAGGACTACGGCGGCGACACCACCCCTGCCGACCTCGCCGACCTGCTCGCCGGTGACCGGGTGCCGGCCCTGCGCCACCTGGCGATCTGCAACGCCGAGAACGCCGACGACATCGCCCGGGTGGTGGCCGACGCCCCGGTCGTCGCGCAGCTGGAGACCCTCGACCTCTCCAAGGGGGTCCTCACCGACACCGGCGGCGAGGCGCTGCTGGCCGGTCGGCCCCTGACCCACCTGAGCCGCCTCGACCTGAGCCACCACTTCCTCACCGAGGAGTGCGCCGCCCGGGTGGTCGCCGCCCTGCCGACCGTCGAGGTCGACGTCACCGACCCGCGGGAGGTCCACGTCTACGGTGACCGGCAGTACCGGTTCACCGCCGTCGGGGAGTGAGCCGACAGTGACAGGCGCCGCCCGCCAACGGGACGCACCGGCATGCACCTGACAGTCGTCGGCAACCCGGAGAACCGGCGGGTCACCCTGTTCACCGACGCCGTCCGGGCCGCCGGCCTGCCCACCCCGACCGTCCTGGCCTGGGCTGACCTGCTCACCGGGGCGGCCGGACCGCCCGGCCCCGACGCGACCGTCCGCATCGACTCCCCCGGTGAGAACCCCCGGGTGGACCGGCTGCTCCGCCGGGCGGCGACCCCGGCCCGCCACGGCGAACTGCTCGGACTGGCCGACACGTACGCGGGACTCGTCGACGGGGTGGGCCGGGTCGCCGACGGGGGCGCGGACCTGCTCAACGACCCGGCGGAGGTGGCGGTCCTCTGCGACAAGCGGCGCTGCCACGCCCGCCTGGCCGCCGCCGGGGTGCCGGTCCCGCCCGCACTCGGCCCGATCGACGGCTACGACCAGCTCCGGGCGGCGATGGACCAGGCCCGGTGGCGTCGGGTCTTCGTCAAACCCGCCCACGGGTCGTCGGCGGCCGGGGTGATCGCCCTGACCGTCGGCCCCCACCGGATCCAGGCGGTCACCCCGATCGAGGTGGCCCCGGACGGGCTGTTCAACTCGCTGCGGGTCCGCCGCTACGACGACGAGGCGACGGTCGCCGCCCTCGTCGACCGGCTCGCCCCGGAGGGGCTGCACGTGGAGCGGTGGCTCCCCAAGGTCGGGCTCGGGGACCGGGTGGTGGACCTGCGGGTGGTGGTGGTCGCCGGACGACCCACCCACGTCGTGGTCCGGGCCGCCCGGGGACCGTTGACCAACCTGCACCTGGGCAACGCCCGGGGGGACCTGGCCGAGCTGAGGGCCGCCGCCGGGCCGACCGCCTGGGCGGCGGCGATGCAGACCTGCGAACAGGTCGCCGGGTGTTTCCCCGGCAGCCTCCAGGTCGGGGTCGACCTGATGTTCCTGGTCGGGTGGCGACGGCACGCCGTGGCCGAGGTCAACGCCTTCGGCGACCTGCTGCCCGGGGTCCGCACCGACGGCCGGGACACCTACGCCGAGCAGGTCCACGCACTGACCACCGGCCGGTGGTCGCGGTGGCGGACGGCCGCCGGTCGGCCCGAGGCTGCGGGGACCGGGTCGGCGTCCGAGCGGGAGGTGGCCGGATGCGGAGTCTGATCGGCAGCCACGACCTGGCCCTGATCACACTGGACACGCTGCGCTACGACGTGGCGGCGGAACTGGCCTCGACCGGGCGTACCCCACGGCTGACCCGGGCGCTGCCCGGCGGCCGGTGGGAACGCCGCCACTCCCCCGCCAGCTTCACCTACGCCGCCCACCACGCCTTCTTCGCCGGTTTCCTGCCCACCCCGGACACCCCCGGCCACCACGACCGGCTCTACGCGGCGGCCTTCCCCGGCAGCGAGACCTCCGGCGCCGACACCTGGGTGTTCGATGCCCCCGACCTGCCCACCGCGCTCGCCGGGGTCGGATACCACACCCTCTGCCTCGGCGGGGTCGGGTTCTTCAACAGGCGTACCCCCCTCGGGGCGGTCCTGCCCGGACTGTTCGCCGAGGCCCACTGGGAGCCCGGGTTCGGGGTCACCGCCCCCGACTGCCTGGACGCCCAACTCGACAGGCTGACCGAGGTCCTGCCCGGCGTACCGGCCGACCGGCCGTTGTTCACGTTCCTCAACGTCGCCGCCATGCACCAGCCCAACCGGCACTACCTGCCGGGCGCGAGCGACGACGACAGGGCCAGCCACGCCGCCGCCCTGGAGTACGTCGACAGCCGGGTCGACAGGCTCTTCGCCCTGCTCACCAGCCGGGGCCGACCGGTGTTCACGATCATCTGCGCCGACCACGGCACCGCGTACGGAGAGGACGGACACGTCGGCCACCGCATCGGCCACGACGTGGTGTGGACAGTTCCGTACGCCCACTTCACCCTGCCTCCTGGAGAACGGTGACAAGCGACGACGACGCGCTGGACGGCTCGCCGTACCAGCAGTACCTCTACGCCTACCCGCACAAGACCTCCTACCGGGCGCTGCGCCCCCGCCCCGACCTGGCCGGGGTGTGGAGGGACGAGTCCCGCGACTCCCTCTTCCTCTACCTGCACATCCCCTACTGCGAGATGCGGTGCGGCTTCTGCAACCTGTTCACCCGCACCGGGGCCCCCGCCGACCAGGTCACCGCCTACCTCGGCCAGCTCCGTCGACAGGCCGAACAGGTCGCCGACGCCCTCGGGGACACCACCGGCTGGGCCCGGGTCGCCTTCGGCGGAGGCACCCCCACCTATCTCACCGCCGACGAGCTGACCGACCTGTTCGACATCACCACCGGCACCCTGGGAGCCCGACTGCCCGGTGTGCCCCTGTCGGTGGAGACCTCCCCCGCGACGGCCACCCCCGACCGGCTGGCCGTCCTCGCCGCCCACGGCGTCACCCGGGTCAGCATCGGGGTGCAGAGCTTCCTGGACGTCGAGGCCCGCGCCGCCGGTCGTCCCCAGCGGCGTACCGAGGTAGAGGCCGCCCTCACCGCGATCCGGGCCGCCGGTGTCCCGGTGCTCAACGTCGACCTGATCTACGGCATCGACGGACAGACCGCGGCGACCTGGGCGCAGAGCCTGCGGGCCGCCCTGGCCTGGCGCCCCGAGGAGCTGTACCTCTACCCCCTGTACGTGCGTCCCCTGACCGGGCTGGGTCGACGGTCCCACCGCCGGGCGGACTGGGACGCCGAGCGCCTGGCCCGCTACGAGGAGGCGGTCGACATCCTCACCACCGCCGGGTACCGACAGGAGTCGATGCGGCAGTTCCGCCGGGCCGACGTGCCCGCCCCAGACGGCCCGGACTACTGCTGCCAGGACGACGGGATGGTGGGGTTGGGCTGCGGGGCCCGTTCCTACACCACCGGGCTGCACTACTCCTTCGACTACGCGGTCGGCGTCACCGAGGTCCGGGCGGTCCTCGCCGACTACCTGGCCCGACCCGCCACCGACTTCCGGTACGCCGAGTTCGGGTACCGGCTCGACGAGACCGAGCAGCGACGACGGTGGCTGCTGAAGTCCCTGCTCCGCGCCGAGGGGGTGGAGCCCGTCGCCTACCGGGCCCGGTTCGGCACCGCACCCGCCGAGGACTTCCCCGACCTGTCCCACCTGGTCGAGCGGGGCTGGGCCACCGAGGGCGGGCTGCGGCTGACCCCGGCCGGGCTGGCCCGCTCCGACGCCGTCGGACCCTGGCTCACCTCCGAGGCGGTCCGGCACGCCATGCGGGGGTACGCGCTGCGGTGAACCTGACGATCCTCTACCGGGGACCTCTGGCCAGCTGCAACTACGACTGCCCCTACTGTCCCTTCGCGAAGCGGCACGACCCCCCGCAGCTGCTGGCCGCCGACCGGGCCGCCCTGACCCGGTTCACCGACTGGGTGACCGCCACCACCGACCTTCGGCTGTCGGTCCTGTTCACCCCCTGGGGTGAGGGGTTGACCCGCAGCTGGTACCGGAAGGCGATGGTGGAGCTGTCCCACCTGCCGCACCTCGACCGGGTGGTGATCCAGACCAACCTGGCGGCCCGGGTGGAATGGCTCGCCGAGGCCGCCCCGGACCGGGTGGCCCTGTGGAGCACCTACCACCCCGGGCAGGTCACCAGGGAGCAGTTCCTGGCCCGGTGCGCCCGCCTGGACGAGCTGGGGATCCGGTACTCGGTGGGGGTGGTGGGGCTGCCCGAGCACCTGGCCGAGGCCCGCGCCCTGCGGGCCGCCCTCCCCGAGTCGGTCTACCTGTGGGTCAACGCCGCCGAGGGGTTGACGTACGACCCCGCCGAGGAGTCGGTCTGGACGGCCCTGGACCCCCTGTTCGGGTACAGCGTCCGCCCGCATCCGTCGCTGGGGCGGCCCTGCCACGCCGGGGAGACCGCCGTCTCGGTGGCGGGCGACGGGACGGTACGCCGGTGCCACTTCCTGCCCGAGCCGATCGGGAACCTGTACGACGGGTCCTGGCGGGCCGCCCTGCGGTCCCGGGACTGCACCACTGCGGTCTGCGACTGCCACATCGGGTACGTCCACCTCAAGCCCCTGGGCCTGCGGGAGGTCTTCGCCGGTGGGGTCCTGGAACGCATCCCGGCCGTCTGGCCCGTCTCCGGGGCACCGGCTGCGGTCGGCCACCCGGCCCGGACCCTCCCGGTCGTCGCGATCGGTGCCGGGGTGTCCGGTCCCGGGGTGTCCCGCTGCGGGGTGTCCGGTCCTGGGGGCCGGTGCGGCGCGCCGGATCGGTCTACGGTGTGAGGACAGGTCAGGGGGTGGGGAACCGTGAGCAGGCTCCAGTACCAGTGCTCGATGTCCCTGGACGGGTTCATCGCCGGCCCCGGCGGGGACATGTCCTGGGCCACCCCGTACCTGACCGGAGACAGCGAGCTGACCGACGAGCTGGTTCCCCAGGTCGGATCGCTTCTCGTCGGCAACCGGACCTTCCGGGGTGACGACCCGAACCGGGGCACCGACCAGGAGGGCGCGTACGGCGGTCAGTGGTCCGGGCCGTGTGTCGTGCTCACCCACCACGCCCCGGCGGAGCCGGTGCCGGACGTGACGTTCTCCGACGACCTGGCCACCGCCGTGGCCACGGCCCGGGCGGCGGCCGGTGACCGGCTGGTGGCGGTCCTCGGGGCCGACGTCGCCCGGCAGTGCATCGAGGCCGGACTGCTCGACGAGATCCTGGTGACGATCGTGCCGGTCCTGCTCGGCGACGGGGTCCGCCTCTTCCATCGCCCCGACGGCGCGCCCGTCCCGCTCGACCTGGTCGAGCAGCGCGGCCGAACGTTCCTGCTGCGACTGCCCACACCGTGACCGCGACGGGCTGAACGGTCCGCGACAGCCCGCAACGGGCGGTACGCCGGTGGGCCGGGCGACGCCGACGGTCGGGCATTTTCGAACACGGAGAGTGACGCACCCCGGGTAGGTCCGGAGTTGTCGTACCCGTGTTTCATGATCCTTGTCGGCACGGCGGCGCCGGCTCGGGCCGGCGTCGGCACCAGCACGGTCGACGTCGGTATTTCGGCAGGTGGGAGGCACGAATGGTGACGGACGCAGAACGATCCGGGGGGCAGCGGCGCAGCGTGGTGCGGGTGGTTCCGCCCGCCCGCGCCCGCAAGCTGGCCAAGGTGCCCTTCGTCGAGTTGGCCGAGGGCCGCTTGCAGGGCGTGGTGTCCAGCGGGTCGAGCGCGGAGCGGGTCTACGTGTCGTGGTTCACCGCGGACACGCACGCCTTCCACTGCAGCACCAACAACAACCGTCCCTGCGGCGGACTGTCCGGTCGGCCCTGCAAACACCTGGTCGCCCTGGCCGACGAGGCGATCCTGCAGTACGGCGTCGACCGGATCGCCCGCTACCTGCGGATCGACATCGGCGACGGGGCCGACTCCGGGTTCGACCTGCTCCGCCGGGCGAACTACCGGCACGAGCCGGGGCCGGGGGCCGTGGTGTTCGCCCGGTTCCTGCGTCACCTGACTTACCTGGAGGTGCCGGGCAGCGACGGGATCGTGCCGGAGCTGCACTGGTTCCCGGCGACGGCGGGGGTCCGCTGATGCTGGCCACCACGCTCGCGGCGCTGCACGCCGACCCACCGGTGGGACTCTCCGACGCCATCGAGGTGGTGGATGGCTTCGACGACGTCCTGGCGCAGGGCTTCGCCCGGGTCGGTGAGCCGGAGGCGGCGACCCTGACCGCGTTCGCCGACGCCTTCGCCGGCACGCCGCTGGCCGAGGCGGTGGCGGAGGCTGCCGGTAAGGCCGGCACCGGTTCCGGCACGGCCGAGCACCTCGCCGTGCTGGCCGGGGCCCGTTCGGCGTTGCTCGGCGCGGCGCACGACGCGCTGCTCGGCCGGCTCGACGCCGCCCTCGCACGGGACCGTACCGCCGCTGCGCAGGACGACCCGGTCGAGGCGTCGGGCCTCGGGGCCGCCGCCGCGGCACGGGCCTGGCTGCACGAGGTGGCGCTCGTCGGCTGGGCCGGCGTCGACCACGAGTTGCTCACCGCCGTGGACACCCCGGTCGAGGCGGCCCTCGCCGTGCCGCAATGGCGTCGGCTCGCCGTCCTGCTCGACGGGTTCGCCGCAGAGCTGCGGGCCTGTGTCCCGGTCTCCACGATGCCGCAGGTTCCGGTACGCCGTTGGGCCGACCTGTGGGCCCGGGGGATGCTCCTCACCCAGGGGGCGGTGCCGACCCGTACCACGACGCGGGTCTCCGGCCGGTTGCTGCCGCTCGGCGTCGAGGTGCACGAACACGACACGGCGGTGCAGGTCCTGCTGCACGCGATCCTGGAACCGGCGGACGGGACGGCGCCCCGGGTGGTACGGATCGCTGTCGGAGCCGCGAAGACCGACACCGTCGTCGGTCCGGCCGTGTGGAAGCTGTTCGGGGCTCACCCCGTCCTGCTGAGCGTGCTGGCCCAGCGGCGCTGCGTGACCGTGACCGACCTGCCCGAGCAGGGCGGCGACGTGTCCTGGATCGACGACCGGGTGGAGGTCGGCGAGCCGGCCGACCCGTTCGCCACCGCGCGGGTGCTGCTCGCCGCCGCCACCACCTCGGCCGCCGCCCCACTGGACCGGCACCCGGCCGCCATCGCCGAGCCGGTGTTGTTGGAGGGTTACACGGTCGGCCGCGACGACGACGGGGTCCACCTCGACCTCGGTGGTCAGCGCATCGGCGTGACGGTCGACCGGCTGCCGGCCTGCGGACCGCTCACCCTCGATCTGGTCACCGCGTCCACTGCCTGCCTGGGCCTTGCCCGTTGGGACGACGGCGGCTGGTCGGTGCAGCCGCTGGCGGTCCGGGCGACGGTGCGCAAACGCGCCGTCGAGGCGCACAACGGCGACTGGGCGGACGGCATCACCGATCCGAAGGTGGCCAAGGCCGAGGCCAAGGCGGGCGACGTCGTCGCCGTGCTACGGGCGCGAGCCGGACGGTTGCTGCGCCGATGACCGACTCCCCGACCGGCACCGACGCCGACGCCAACCGCCGCCAGGTGCTCTACTGGCGCCTGCTGTCCCGCCTGTTCGACAGCAACGAACAGGCCACCCTGGAGACGGCGAGCATGGCGGTCGTCGACGACCTCGGCCTGCCCGCCGCCCTGCTCGACCCGACGGTCTCCGTCGACTCCGTGGTCCAGCGGTTCCCCGACCTCGCCGACGAGATCGGCGGCCTCCTCACCGACGCCGACGCCACCACCGGGTCGGACACCACCGCCACCACACCGGACACCACCGGGTCGGACACCACCGCCGCCGGACCGGACGACACCGCACCGGACGACACCCTTTCGGGCCAGGTCGGTGAGGCTGAGGTACGCCGGGCAGCGCTGGTGTCGAAATTGCTGCTCAACGTCTTCGCCACCGGTTCCGGCGCGGTCACCGCCGGGCAGCTCGCCGGGTGGCAGTCGGACGCAGGCTGGTTCGAGCGAGCCCTCGGGTTCGAGCCGGGCCGGTTGCGCGCGGAGGGCTCCGGACTGGGTGCCACCCTCGCCGGGCTCGAAGGCGACCTGGTCAGCCGGATGCGGCTACGGGAGGTCCTGGCCGACCCGACCCTGGCCCGCCAGCTCACCCCGAGCATGTCACTGATCGAGCAGTTGCTGCGGGACAAGTCGAACCTGTCCGGGGTGGCGCTGGCGAACGCCAAGTCGCTGATCCGGCGGTACGTCGACGAGGTGGCCGAGGTGCTCCGTACCCAGGTGGAGCAGACCAGTGTCGGCACCATCGACAGGTCGGTCCCGCCGAAGCGGGTGTACCGCAACCTCGACGTGGACCGCACCATCTGGCAGAACCTGACCAACTGGAGTCCGGAGGACGAGCGGCTCTACGTCGATCGGCTCTACTACCGGCAGACCGCCCGCAAGACCACCCCGTCCCGACTGATCGTGGTGGTGGACCAGTCGGGGTCGATGGTCGACTCGATGGTGAACTGCACCATCCTCGCCTCGATCTTCGCCGGACTGCCGAAGGTGGACGTGCACCTGATCGCCTTCGACACCCGGGCGCTCGACCTGACTCCCTGGGTGCACGACCCGTTCGAGGTGCTGCTGCGTACCAAACTCGGCGGCGGCAACGACGGCCCGGTCGCGATGGCGATGGCCCAGCCCAAGATCGCCGAACCCAGGAACACCGTCATGGTCTGGATCTCAGACTTCTACGAGTTCGGTCGCTCCCAGGCACTGTTCGACGGAATCGAGTCGGTGCACCGCTCCGGGGTGCGGTTCATCCCGGTGGGCTCGGTCAACAGCTCCAACAAACAGAGCGTCAACCCGTGGTTCCGGCAGCGGCTCAAGGACCTCGGCACCCCGGTCCTCTCCGGCCACATCCGCAAACTCGTCTTCGAGCTCAAGAGCTTCCTCACCTAGGAGATCCAGGCATGTCCGAAATGCTGCGCGCCCCCGCCGAGACCAAGTACGCCGAGGAACTCGACTACCTGGAGTCGGTCGACACCGGCCCGAAGCCGTTCTCCTGGCGGCTGAGCCCGAACATTGTCCGGTTGTTCATCCTCGGCTCCGAACGCGCCGACGGCCTGGACCGGAAGATCGACCAGAAGTGGTTCGGAGATCGCAGTTTCGTCGAACGCAGCATCGTGACCCTGGCCTCGGACCGGGGACTGCTGCTCATCGGCGACCCCGGCACCGGCAAGAGCTGGCTGGCCGAGCTGCTGGCCGCCGCGATCTGCCGCAACTCCACCCTCGTGGTGCAGGGCACCGCCGGCACCACCGAGGACCACATCAAGTACTCGTGGAACGTCTCGATGGTCATCGCGAAGGGCCAGTCCCGGGACTCGATGATCCCCTCCCCGATCATGAACGCGATGGAGCAGGGGGTGATCGGCCGGTTCGAGGAGCTGACCCGCTCCACCAGCGACGTCCAGGACGCCCTGATCTCCATCCTGTCGGAGAAGTACGTCTCCATCCCCGAGCTCAAGGACGACAACATCGTCTTCGCCCAGCCCGGCTTCTCCATCATCGCCACCGCCAACAGCCGGGACCGGGGGGTCAACGACCTCTCCTCGGCCCTCAAGCGACGGTTCAACTTCGTCCGGATCCCGGTGGTGTCGAACAAGAAGAGCGAGGCGGAGATCGTCCGGTTCCGTACCGAGGAGCTGCTGCGCCGCCACCAGATCGACCTGGCGGTGCCGCCCAACCTGCTGGACATCCTGCTCCAGAGCTTCGCCGACCTGCGGGCCGCCTCCGCCGCGGCGACCAGCGACGACGAGAAGCTGGAGTCGGCCCTGTCCACCGCCGAGCAGATCGGGGTCCTGGAGGACGCCATCCTGCACAGCCAGTTCTTCGGGGACCGGACCCTGCGCCCGCAGACCCTCGCCGGGTCCCTGGTCGGGTCCCTTGCCCGCCGCAGCCCGGAGGACCTGGCCATCCTCAACAAGTACCTGCACGGGGTGGTGGAGCCGCGCGCCAAACAGGACGGCGGCGAGTGGTCGGAGTTCCTCGACGGTGGTCGCCAGGCGATCACGTCACTGTCGTGAGCGCGGTGTCGGTGCCCACGGAGTCCGGCCCCTTCGGTGAGCTGCGCGGGCAGCTCACCGAGGCTGCCATGACCTTCGCCGGGTCCCCCGACGCGCTGGCCGAGATCCTCGCCGGCATCGTCGACGACGTCGACCGGGCGCTGGGCGAGCGGTTGGAGATCTTTCCGGTCTGCCACCACTCGCCCGCCTCCGGGCTGGCCATGCTGCGCCGGCTGCGGGTGAAGCAGCCCAAGGTGATCTACCTGGAACTCTGCGAGGACCTCCAGCCGCTCCTCGGTGAACTGCGCAACTGTCGGCTCCCGGTGGCAGTGCAGGCGTTCGCCTCGGAGCTGGACGGATTCCCCGTCGACTGGGCCCCGCTGAGCGTCATCGCCCCGGTCACCGAGGCCTCCGCCGAGTACCAGGCCATCGCGTACGCACTGGAGACGCCCGGGGTGGAACTGGTCCTGGTGGACCGGTCCACCGACCACGTCTTCCAGTGGTCACCCCGGCACCGCGCCGCATCGGGCGGGGACGGCGACGCTTCGGTTCCGACTGAGGCGTCGGGTGGGTCCGCCGAGGAGGCGGAGCTGCACGGAGACTCGGTCGGGTTGGAGATCGGCGACCTGCGTCCCCGGTTCGCCGAACTGCAGGCGCACCTGCTCCACCACGGCAAGGTCCGACACTGGTCGGAGTGGTGGGACCAGTACGTCGAGCGTCCCCTCGTCGACGCCGACTACGACACGTACCGGCAGGTGATGGTGCTGATCGGCAGTCTGTTCCGGCGACTGCGTCCGGCCGACTCCCAGCGCCACGACCGGGACGAGGACCGGGAAAGCTACATGTGGACCCGGATCCGGCAGCACCTGGCCCGCTCCGGCGCCGACCCGGCGGACTGCCTGTACGTCTGCGGTGCATTCCACGCCGCCAGCCGGGTCGAGCAGTTCGGGCTGGACTCCACCGCCCCGGACTTCGACATCACCCCCCGCACCGACACCACCTGGCGGTACGGGCTGATTCCGTCCAGCCACTCGGCCATCGAGGCGCAGTTCGGCCTGGCACCGGGTTCGGTGTCGATCGCGGCGGCGACGTGGACGAAGGCGGTCGGCCGGTCCAAGGTCAAGCCGTACCGGCTGGCCGGGCAGTCCGACGGCCGCAGCCGTCGACGGGCCGGTACGGCGGCGACCGGTTCCACAGGTGCGACCCCCACCCCGGGTACGGGCACCGCCGACCCGGTGACCGACCGGCTGACCGGGTTCCTCGCCACACCCGCACCGGTGGACGGACTGGACGAGGCGGAGCTGCGCGCCTGGTGCGTGGACATCGTCCGGCTCGCCCGCCGCAACGGGTACCTGGCCAGCACCGCCGACGCGATCGCGGTCTTCGAGCACTCGATCCTTCTCGCCGGGATGCGCAACCGGGCCCGGCCCACCCCGTACGACTTCACCGACGCGGCGGTGACCTGCATCGAGAAGGACGTGGTGCCGGGGCGGCGGGACGTCCGTCGGCTCTGCGAGATCCTGCTCGGCGGGGACCGGGTCGGGCAGGTCGGCTACGACTCCCTCCCCCCGTTGGCCCGGGACGTGCTGGACCGACTGAGTCCCCTCGGGCTGGACCTGCAGAAACGGACCATGAGCCGGGCACTGCTGGACCTGAAGGCCGACCCGGAGCTGGGCGCCTGCTCCGACCTGTTGTGGATGCTGCGGTTCCTGCTGCCCCCGGCCACGGTCCGCCCGATCATGGGCGAACGGCGGCTCGGGCACCGGTCGATCCAGGAGAGCTGGGACCTGGCTCTCGGCCGCGACCAGCGGGCCCTCATCGAGCTGGGGTACGAGGGCGTCACGGTGGAGCAGGTGCTGGAGCTGCGCCTGCGCCGCGAGGTCCGTGGTCCGACGGCGACGGCCGCCACCGCCCTCGCCGCCGTCGAGAACGCCATCTGCCTGCTCGGCAACCCGCGCCTGGTGGACGAGTTGGGGGGCCGGGCGGTCGAGCTGCTCGCCGCCGAGCGGAGCGTCGACGACGCACCCGAGGTGCTGCGGCGGATCCGACGGCTGCTGGCCCACTACCGGGCCACCGCGCCGGAGCTGCCGGCCTGGTGCGAGGCGTTCGCGACCACCGGGTACGCCCACTACTGCACCCTGCTGCCGACCGCCTTCGTCGACGCGGAGAGCAGCACCAGGCAGGTCGGGGCGATGCTGGGCTTCCTGTTCAGCATGGAGAGCCTGGCCATCGCGTTGGGCTGCGACCGGTCCCAGCTCGAACTCGCCGTCGCCCAGTCGCATCCGGAGGAGCCGGGGAAGGTGGCCCTGGCGTGGGCGGCCCGACACCAGCTCGGCACCCTCCCCCTGGCCGAGCTGCGGGCCCGGTGCGCGCAGCTGCTGGACAACCCGCTGGTGGTGCCGGCCTTCCCCCGGTATCTCGCCGGTTTCGTGCACGCCCTGGAGCCGGTGCCGAGCCTGACCCCCTTCGTGGTGGAGACCATGTCGACGGCCTTCGCCCGGTTGCCCGACCCGGTCCTGCTGCCCTGGCTGCCCACCCTGATCACCACCCTGCGGGAGCAGGGGCCGGAGCTGGTGCCGTTGCTGGTCCGGGAGGCGGGGCGGACCTTCCCCGGCACCCTCCCCGAGCTGGACGGATGGGTGCCTCCGTGGCGACGCACGGCACCGACGGCAGGGTCGGCCCGTCGGGCCGCCCCGGTCGGCCGGGTCGGTGCCCTCCTCGCCGCCCACCCGGACGCGGTGGACGCTGTCGCCACCCGGTTCGGGTGCACCGGCGGATGGCGACAGGTCGACCCGGAACCGGAGGGTGGCGCAGCGGCCGGGGCGGCTACGCTGCTCGCCGCGCATCCGGACACCGTCGAGGCGGTCGCCGCGCTCATGGTCACCGCACCGGACCGGAGGTGATCGCCGGTGTTCGTGCGCGGCATCTCGCTACCGCCCGGTACGCCGACCCCGGCCGAACGCGCCCGGTGGCCGTACACCGTTCCCGCAGTGAGCGGGCTCGCCGAGGACGACATCGAGTTCACCACACCGGTGACCCTGCTCGCCGGTGACAACGGCAGTGGCAAGTCCACACTGGTGGAGGCGGTCGCTGTCGCCGTCGGGTTCAACCCCGAGGGCGGCAGCACCTCCTTCCGGTTCGCCACCCGCGCCACCGAGTCCCCGCTCGGCGAACACCTGGTGCTGCGCCGGACCCCCGGCCGCAGGCCCCGCACCGGGTTCTTCCTGCGCGCCGAGTCGTACTACAACGTGGCCACCGAGATCGAACGCCTCGACGCCGACCCGGACTCCCCGTCCCTGCTCGGCGCCTACGGCGGGATCTCCCCCCACCACCGTTCCCACGGCGAGTCGTTTCTCGACCTGGTCAACCATCGGTTCGGCCCGCAGGGGCTGTACCTGCTCGACGAACCGGAGGCGGCCCTGTCCGTCCACGGATGCCTGGCCCTGCTGCTGCGCATCGCCGAACTGGTCGACCAGGGCAGCCAGTTCATCATCGCCACCCACTCGCCGATCCTGCTGGCCAGCCCCGGCGCGACGATCCTGCACATCGACACCGACGGCACCATCGCACCTGTCGACTACGACCAGGCCGAGCCGGTCACCCTGACCCGGGCGTTCCTGGCCGACCCGGGCCGGTTCCTGCACCACCTGCTCACCGAACGCTGACCCGCTCCGCCGACGGCTCCGTCATCGTCGGAACCCGCCCCGGCCGAAGCCGAGGGTTCCTCGGTGCGTCGGCTTCAGCGCTGCGACGCCACCGCACCGACGAACGCCCGCCACGCCCCCGGGGCGAACGTGAGCGTCCCGCCGTCGCGGTCCTTGCTGTCCCGGACACCGACGACCTCGGGAAGGTTGTCGGCGACCTCGACGCAGTCGCCGCCGTTCGAGCTGCTACGGGTGCTGGTACGCCACTGCGCGCCGGTCAGGTCAGCCATGCTCGCGTCCTCATGAAATCGATGGACTGGTCACGCGGCAGCGCGACCGACCTCACGGTATCCCACACCGCCCAGAGCGCGGCAGTCTCGTCCGTGACCCGCCCGGCGGCCTGGTCGTCCAGGTATCCGACGTCCTCACCGTCGGGCATGGTCGCGATAATGAACGGCCCTGCCTGTCCAGGATGGAGCCCCGCCGTCAGCGGTAGGACGTGCACCATGACGCTCGGTCGTTGTGCCATCTCGACCAGATGGTCCAACTGCTCCTCCATCACCTCGCGGGGACCACGCCGCAACGCCGCCTCGTCGATCACGAACACGGTCAGCGGAGGCTCGTCCTTGTCGAACACGGCCGCCGCCCGGCGCATCCGCGATTCGACGAGAGCTTCCGCCTTGGCGGCGAGCGGCCCGCTGGTGAGCACCGCACGGGCGTACGCTTCGGTCTGAAGCAGTCCCGGGATCACGGTCGCTTGAAAGCACCGCAGCCCGACGGCTTCGCGCTCGATGTCTGCCCACGTCCGGAACCACACGGGCTCGCTCCGCTTGAGAACGTCCGGCCAGAGATCTGTGACGTCCCGCCGCAGCAGCTCGGCAACCTTGGCTCGATGCCGCGACTGCGGAATGCGGCCGTCACTCACCCACCGGGCCGCCGTCTTCGGGTCGACACCCACCTGGCCTGCAAGGCTTTCGGCAGTCTCCCCCGCCTCGACCATCGCTGCTTTGACCGCACGGTTCATCCTGATCACTCCATGGGACGTCCTGAATATCTATCAGACATCATGCAACGCTGTGTATTCGTCGCGCAACTCACAGCACAGTGAGAGGCGGGACGGTCGTGGTGGGGCCTGCCGAGGTGCGTGAGGAGTCGCCACGGGTGCGGGCTCCCCGACCATCGCGACCGTCCACGGGGGCCGCCGCCGGGCATCCGGCAGACCGGAGTGCGGCCCCCACTCGGATCTCACTGACGCGAGAGGGACCACCCATGCGATTCGGTCGAGGCAAGCACCGACAGGCCGAGCAGAGACGGCACGCCGAGCGCCCGCGTACGCCACATGGGACGGACTGGGCCTACGCCCGCACCGCCGCGTACCCGGTGGTCCGCCCCGGCACCGACGGACACCTGACGCCCGCCCAGGCGTGGCGAGCGAACCAGGGCAGGTCGCGGTGACGGCCGCCGCCGGGCTCGACGGCGCGTCGCAGCACATCGGGTACGGGCCGCTCTGGACGTGTGAGCAGTGCGCCCTGCCGTGGCCGTGCCCGGCGTTCCGCGAGGCCGGGGCCACGGCGCAGATGCTCGGCGGACTCCTCTACATGGCGCACTGCGCACTGCGGGACCTGCGGCACGTCCCGCCGGTCGAGGTCGTACGCAGATTCCTGTTCCCGCTGGACGGCCTCTCCGACGTCGACGCCCGACGGATCACGCTCAACCTGCTGCGATCGCGGATTCCGGTGCCGGACCGGCCGCGCACGTCCCACGTACCGATGCGACCGCTCTGGCGCTGCTCGGCGTGTCGGCGGGACTGGCCGTGCGAGCCCGCGCGGCGCTCGTTGGCGCACGAGTTCGGAGGGGATCGTGCCTCGCTCCTGGTCCACCTCGGGGCGATGCTGGCCCATGCCGGCGATCAGCTTCACCAGATCGGGCAGCGCCCGTCACCAGCCGCCCTCGACCGTCGATTCCTGTCCTGGGCGCGGGCAGTGCCCCAGACCGTGTCACCCGGCCTGCGCACACCCTGACCGCCCGCGACTCGGCACCACCACCCACACCGCCGAACTTCTGTAGAAGCCACGGCTCTTCATTCCGAGCTCCACGAACCATCTGACGAAAGATCAACAATCCGGCTCCACGAGCGAGGCTGCCGCACGGCGCGGCAGCCTCGTTCACGCCTTCGCGTGGTTCGGGAACCCGGTTCACTCCGGCGGGGAGGACCCGGGATGTCCCGATGGGTCGCCCGAGACGCTGAGAAGTCGAAGGACCTCTCCCACATTGCGCCGGTTGGCACCCCAGTCGAAGAGCGTCGTCTTGACCTTCGATCGACTGGACACGGTCACGCGTGCAGTACCACCGACGTCCGGGACGATTCTACAGGTGATGACTTCGCCCCATGACCTGGCGCTCACCCCGATCGCGGCGGTCACCATCGCGTCCCCGACGGTCTTCACGTCGCGTACGCCCTTCATCGAGGCGAGCACTTCTTCGAGGCGCCCGAGTAACTGCCCCGTGCCGCCAGCGAAGCGTAGATCCTTCTCGAAACTCTTCATCGGGCGGCTCTTTCCTCCATGTCAGCTCTCTGAGAGGCCACAGTCGTCCGCTCGCGACTTCGCAGCCTTGTCTGAGGGCTCGCTGCCCTCTCACGTCCCGCCACCGCCGCACCCCTGCTCTGTACGGCCGCCGGCAGCAACCGCAGGCGAGTGGTGTCAGGACTGGAGCCGGGGCATGCTGTGCTGGTCGTTGGGGCCACTTTCTCTCCCTCGCTTACTTCATCAGCCACAAGCGGCAAGGCAAGCCACCCGGCAAAAGCGCCGGAAAGAATTGTCACCGCCCACAGGTTGGCTTTCCTTGGGCGGCGACGGCTCTGGCCACAGAAAGCCAGCCGTCATGACCACTACAAAGAAGGCCAGCATCATGAGTGCGCCCTTGATCTGCCTGCCCCGCACCTCTTTCCTCCTTGCACTTTCTGATCGCATTAAGCCGATCCGATAACAGCGCGTTCGACGTGCACGGATACGACTAACTCCTCATGAAGCTTCCCGTGACTCCGAAGAATCCGCCTGTCATTCCTCCGAGCAGGCCCGACTCCGCGTCTCCGCCCGCTACGAGGGCGGTAGCCCCGTTACCGGCGGGCAGTGAAGGCCCGCGGCCACTTCCCCAACGAGCAGGCCGCGTCACGCAGCCTGCTGCTAAGGCCAAGTCGCGGCTTGCCCACCCACCTGGTCGACCCATCGATGGGTCGACCAGGTGGAGCGATCATCCCGACCTAAACCGTTCCCGGCGCTCGACAGGGCTGAAGTTCCCGTAGCTCAGCGTCGCTTCTGGCGCCTTAAGAGCACAGCCGTCCAGACAGTTATTGCAAGAGAAGCGACAACGACCAGAAGACGGGCTACCTGCTCTTCCTCGCTAAGCCTCTCGACCACGAGCGGCACGGCCACCCATCCGGCGAATGCGCCGGAGACTGTGGTGGCCGCCCACAAACTGGCTTCCCTTGGTTCGAGTTGCTTGAATATCATTGCGCCGCCTTAGAGATCAACGAGGCGTTGTCGCCCAGTGATACAGGGACCTGCATCGCCGGTCACCAACCGGACTTGAGGGCTCACGGATGCCGCTGGGGTAGCGGAGGATGTCGGCCTGTCCGAGGCCGGGGTGGATCGTGGAAGTCGGTGGCCCCTTCAGGGGCCCAAGTGCTCCAAGATCTCGGCAAAGGGTCACTCGCGCCGACGAGAACAGGCCGCCGGTCATCCGGCGGCCTGTTGCACGTGCCGATCGGGGTGTGGGCGCGGCAGGTTTCGAACCTACGACGCCTCGCGGCAAGGCGAGCCGCTCTGAACGACCGAGCGTGAGCGCCTGAACTCCTGGCCATCTACGCCTTGGGCTTCCCGCCCCTTGTCAGACGCTCGACCACCAAACCTCCAGCACCTATGACGATCATCAAGATGAGGCCTGACAGGTAGGACCCGTCAAAGAAGTAGACGTTCAGCAGCGGCAGCGTCAGAAAGAGTGCCAACACCAGCCATACGGATTTCTTCCGAAGCAATTTCAGCCCCCTTGTCGCAAACACATCGCGATCATCCATCTCCGCGATTTAGCAGCTACCCACGCCACATCTCTGACCGATGTCTGACCCTACCATCCGTCATTGTTGGACTCAGTCGACACCCACCACCCCACTAATGTCCCTGCCGCCAAGCAACCGATTTTTGCGGCGGCGGGCGCGGCGACCGCCGATAGCCCCACCGTCGGGGGCGCTAGCACCCAGGCCACGGCGGTGGCAATGACTGTGCAGGCGCTTTGGAATGAGATTCCGGCTGCCGCCGAGAAAATGTCGGACCAGTCAAAGAAGAGTCCGGTCGGATCAACGTACGTGACAGGGTTGGCGCCAGCGTAGGCGTACCGGTTTCCCTGTGCCGGGTTGCCGATGAAGCTGAGGTTGTCCTGTTGGGTGAAGCGGCCCTGGATGGGGTTGTACCAGCGTTGGCCGTACTTGGTGTAGGTGGTGGCGGGGTCGTGGATGCCGCCGGCGTAGCGGATGATGTTGGTCTGTCCGAGGCCGGTCTCGGTGGTGGTGAGGGCGTTGCCGTAGGGATCGTAGGTGTAGCTGGCGGCGGCGGTGCCGTCGGCCTTGACGATGGCGATGACGGAGCCGAGGGCGTCGAGGACGTAGGCGTGGTCGGTGGTGCCGATGCGCAGTCCGAGGGGGGTGCCGAGGCCGTCCCGTTCGACGTGAGCGGTGGGGTTGAGGCCGTTGGTCCAGGACTGCAACCAGGGCATACCGTGCTGGTCGTCGTAGCCGTAGGTGAGGTTGATGGTGCCGGCGCGGGTGAGTTCCACCTGGTCGGTGCCGGCGTAGGCGTAGGTGGTGGTCGCGGCGGGGGTGGTGGCGGTGGTCATCTGCTTGGCGGCGTTGTAGCCGATGCTCCCGACCGTGGGGGAACTGGTGCGGGTCTGGTTGCCCCGGGTGTCGTGGGTGTTGTACATGCTGGTGATCTGGTTGGCCGAGTTGTAGGTGTAGCTCTGGGTGCTGGTGCCGTCGACCATCACGCTGGTGCGGTTGCCGTTGGTGTCGTAGTCGTACTCGTAGGTTGTGCCGTGGTGGTTGGTGGCCTTGGTGAGACGGTCGCCGTCGTCGTAGTCGTACCGGGTGACGGCGCTGGTCGCCTCGTTGCGTTGCCACTGACGCAGGCCGGTGTCGTCGGCCTTTGCGGTGGAGCATGGTTCGCCGGCGGTGTACTCGGCGTAGCAGTAGGTGACGTCGTGGACGGTGGTGGGGGTGGTGGAGTTGCGGGTGGCGGTGATGCGCTTGGGCCGGTCCGACTTGTCGTAGCTCGTGGTGACCCGCAGCGCCCAGGAGCTGTTGGTCTCGGTCGTGGCGAACCACATGGTGGTGCGGTTGCCGTCCTTGTCGTAGGCGAAGTTGTAGCGGGTGCCGCCGGCGGTGTCCACCCGGGACATCCAGTTGCGGGTGTTGTAGTAGTAGCGGGTGGTGCCGCGACCGTCGACGAGGTATTCGAGGTTGCCGGCCGGGTCGGGGCGGTAGATCTGGGTCGGGGTGCCGGGGGCGGTGCGCTGGCGGAGCCGGTTGAGCTGGTCGTAGGCGTACGTGGTGGTGCCGGTGGCGTCGGTACGGCTGATCACGTTGCCGGAGCCACCGTGTTGGTAGGTGACGGTGGTGGTGGAGGTGCACCCGGAGTAGGCGGTGCTGGTCAGCCGGTCGTCGAGGCTGTAGGTATACGTGGTGGTGCAGCCGCCGCCGGTCTCGGTGGCGAGTCGACCGTAGGTGTCGTAGGTGAACGTCCTGGCCGTCAGGGTGTTGCCGGTCGGCGGGGTCATGGTGGTGAGCTGCTTGTTGCTGTCGTAGCTGTAGGTGGTGTCGTTGGTGCCGTTGCCGGGATCGGTGGACGACTTCACGGTGCCGTCGGAGTTGTAGTCGACCTTCGCCTCGGCGGCGAGGGCGTCCTCCGAGGAGGTGCGGTTGCCGGCACCGTTGTAGGTGTAGGTGGAGGAGTTGCCCTGGGTGTTGGTAGACGACGAGGGCTGGAAGTTCGCCGTCGGGTTCGTCGAGGTAGCGGTGTTGGCGTACGCGGCCGAGGCGCTGGCCCCGGTCGGTGACTCGGACTGGGTCTGGGACTGTCCGCTGTTGGCGCCGTAGGTGTTGCTGGTCTGTCCGCCTTCGGCGGTGGTGCTGGTGGCGACGTCGCTGAACGGGGTGTAGGTCTTGCTGCGGGTGTTGCCGGCCGGGTCGGTGACCTCGGTGACCCGCTTGTTGGAGTTCACCTCGTAGCTGGTGTGCGGCACGCCGGTCACCGGAAGGGACAGGTCCTCCCGGGGGCCTGCCACGTCGGTCTTCGTCGAGCTGGTGTACGCCAGTCGGGTGGTCGAGCCGCGCATGGTGGTGTTGTCGGTGATCTGGGTCAGGGAGGTGACCCGGTGCTGGCTGTCGTAGGTGATCGTGACGAAGGTGTCGTCCTCCAGGATGATCTTCGTCAGGTTCCCGGCGGTGTCGTACTCGAACTGGACCTGCCGCCAGGTGGCGCTCTGGATGGTGGTCAACCGGCCTGCGGTGTCGTAGTCGTAGGACACCTGCCGCCAGTTGCCGTCGCTGCCGGTGTGCCGGTACCGGGTCAACCGGTCCCCCGTGTACGTCACCGCGGCCGTCCGCACCGAACCGACCCCCCGGTCCGAGGTGACAGTGGTCATCTTCCCGCCGGTGTAGGCGAAGTCGGTGACGTTGCCGTTACGGTCCTCGGTCTTGTCCAGCAGACCGGCCGAGGTGAAGAAGAGGACTCTCCCGCTCTCGTTCTCGGTCAGTTTCCACCCGGAACCGTCGGCGACGAGCTTCGCCTTGAACTCCCCGGGGGTGGTGTAGCCCGAGCCGGAGGCGGTGAACGTGCCGACCACACCGTCGGCGGCCACGTAGGTGACCGAGTCGTCGTCGGCCTCGATCAGCCGCACGTCCACCCCGGAACGGGTACGCCAACCCGGCCCGTGGGCGCCGTCGGCGACGTCGCTGCCCAACAGCAGACTGTTGAACGACGCGCCGAGGGTGACGTTCTCCGCGATCCCCGGCAACGTCAGCTCGGTGCTGGTCAGCAGCAGGTTCCCCGACCCCACGTTCACCCTGGCCTGGAGCCGGTCGGTCAGCGAGAACGACAGCTGGGTGGCGTTACGGACCGGACCGGTGCCCTTCGGCACCGACGGCGCCGCTCCCGCCGTCGCCCGAGCGGCCGCAGCGGGCGGAGCGTCGAACAACCACATTCCCGACCCGGACATCGGCGACACGACCGGCTCGATCCCGTCCACCCCGGCACTGTCCGGGGGCGCTGCGACGACAGGGTTTCCCGCCGGTACGACCACAACGGAGGCGGCCAATAGCGCTGACGCTATCCCCACTACCATTTTCCGTCGACCCATCAACACTCCCTCTATGTCCGGCGGACGTGTTTCCACCGGCATGAAGCCACACAGAAGACGCACCGCAGGATCACTGCTGCGCGAAAGAAAGATCGGTGGGACCTAACCGACGACAGACCCCACATGAGTCGTCGCCAGAAGAGGCAGGATATTGTTCACAGCGGATTGCCGCGGCGTCGGCGACATGCTGACAGTGCGCCCATGAGAGCCCCCGTGATTAATTGCCGTGCGGCAAGTTTCAGGAACGCTATCCTGGCGAACAGACGGAAGTCAATGAACGTTACGCTCGGACAGGATCAAGTGGAACTACCGACCCAAAGTGGATGCGCTCATCACACGCCGTGACGTGAAGGCTACTCCTGCGGGGTGAGGCGGACCCGGCGCAGAAGTTGGGCGTTGAGGGCGACCACGATCGTGGAGGCGGACATCAGCACCGCCGCCAGCGCCGGGCTGAGAGTGATCCCGGCCCAGGCCAGGGCACCGGCGGCCAGCGGGAGGGCCACCACGTTGTAGCCGCCGGCCCAGGCCAGGTTCTGGAGCATCTTGCGGTACGACGCCTTGGACAGTCTGATCACCGCCCCCACCCCACGGGGGTCGGAGGAGGCCAGGACCACCCCGGCGGACTCGATGGCCACGTCGGTGCCCGCCCCGATGGCGATGCCCACGTCGGCGCGGGCCAGGGCGGGTGCGTCGTTGACGCCGTCGCCCACCATCGCCACCCGCAGTCCCCGACCCTGGAGGTCGGCCACCACCCGGTCCTTGTCGGCGGGGAGGACCTCGGCGTAGACCCTGTCGGCACCGGGACGGAAGCCCAGGTCGGCGGCGACCGACTCGGCCACCGGACGGGCATCCCCGGTGATCATGGCGATGGTGCCGACGCCCTGGGCCCGTAGCTCGGCGACCGCAGTCCGGGCCTCCGGGCGTACCTCGTCGGCGAGGGCGAACGCGCCGACCGCCACGGCCTCGGACGTGGCGGCGTCGAAGTCGGCACCGGTGCCGTCGGGGCCGGCGCCCAGGCGGACCAGGTGCAGGACCGCCGCGCCCTGCGCCGACCACCCGGTGGCGGCCCGCGTCAGCACGTCGGGGACGGCTGCCGACAGCTCGGCGAGCAGGGCGGGGCCGCCGACTGCGTACCGGATGCCGTCGACCGTGGCGCGGACGCCGCGCCCCGGCAGGGACCGGAAGTCCTCGGCCGGGGTCCGCAGCCCGCGCTCGTCGGCCACGGTGACCAGCGCGCGGGCCAGGGGGTGTTCGCTGTCGGACTCGACGGCGGCGGCCAGGCGCAACACCTCGTCCTCGTCGAGGTCGTCGGCGGCGGCGACCCCGGTCACCGTGTGCTCTCCCCTGGTCAGGGTGCCGGTCTTGTCGAACAGCACCGCGTCGACGGTCCGCATCCGTTCCACCGCGAGCCGGTCCTTGACCAGGATCCCGGCGCGGGCCGACAGCGCTGTGGAGAGGGCGATCACCAGGGGGATGGCCAGGCCGAGGGCGTGCGGGCAGGCGATCACCAGGACCGTCACCGTCCGGACCACTGCGGCGTCCGGGTCGCCGAGGGTCCACCACAGGCCGAAGGTGACCAGCGCGGTGGCGGTGGCGACGTAGAAGAGGATCGCGGCGAACCGGTCGGCGAGGGTCTGGGCCCGTCCGGTGGCGGTCTGCGCCTGGGTGACCAGGCGGCCGATCCCGGCCAGGGCGGTCTCCTCGCCCACGGCCTCGACCCGGACCCGGAGGGTGGAGTCGGTGGCCACCGTCCCGGCGACCACCCGATCCCCGACGGTACGGCGGACCGGGCGGGACTCCCCGGTGATCATCGACTCGTCCAGCTCGGCGGTGCCGTCGGTGATCCGGCCGTCGGCGGGGACCCGGGCACCCGACCGGACCAGGACCGGGTCACCGACGGTGAGGTCGGTCAGCCCCACCCGACGGACCGAGCCGTCGGGGTCGATCAGTTCGGCGTCGTCGGGCAGCAGGGCGGCGAGGGCCGACAGCGCGCCCCGGGCCTGGCCGACGGCCTTCGTCTCCTGCCAGTGCCCGAGCAGCATGATGGTCACCAGGGCGGCCAGCTCCCACCAGAAGTCCAGGTCGAAGAGGCCGAGGGCGGTGGACACCGAGGCGAGGTACGCGACGACGATCGCCATCGAGACCAGCAGCATCATGCCCGGGGTCCGGGAGCGGATCTCGTGGACCCCACCGGCCAGGAAGGGCCATCCGCCGTAGCCGAAGACCACCGATCCGAGGACGGGACCGACGGCGCCGATGCCGGGGAGGTCCAGCGAGTAGCCGAACCAGTCCATCACCATGGGGCTGGTGACCACGACCGGGACGGTCAGGGCCAGGCTGAGCCAGAACCGTCGGCGGAGCTGCTCGGGGTCCACGGTCACCACCTCCGACAGCGACCATATGCCCCTGGGGGGTATCTACAGCCGAGGTCGCGGCCCCGTCACCCGGGACGGGGACCTGTGCTGTCGCGTACCACCAGGGTCGGCTCGACCGGGGGGTGGACCGGACTCCCGTCGGCACCGCTGTCGAACAGCTCCAGCAGGGTGGCCACGCACCGGCGTCCCACCTCGTCGAAGTCCTGCCGGACGGTGGTCAACGGCGGCGAGAAGTACTCGGCCTCGGGGATGTCGTCGAACCCGACCACACTGACGTCCTCGGGCACCCGACGCCCCCGCTGGTTCAGGGCGCGCAACAGGCCGAGCGCCTGATGGTCGTTGGCGCAGAAGACGGCCGTCACGTCCGGCCGGTCCAGCAGGGTCTGCCCGATCTCGTACCCGACGCGGGGGCTCCAGTCCCCCTGGACGACGGTCGGCACGGGCCGTCCGGCCTCCTCCAACGCCAGCCGCCACCCGTCGACCCGGTCCCGGGCCTCCAGCCAGTCGCGCGGTCCGGCGATGTGCCACACCGTCCCGTGCCCCAGCTCCAACAGGTGTTCCACAGCCAGCCGGGCCCCGGCGACCTGGTCGACCGAGATGCTGGGCAGTTCGCCGGTGCCGCCCCCGGCCTCCACCACCACCGCCGGTACGCCGGTGGGCAGCCCGTGCACGGCGACCGCCGCCGTCATCATCGGGGCGATGATGACCACGCCGGCCACCGACTGCTCGGTCAACGCGTCGATGGCGGCGGTCATCCCCGCCCGGTCCAGTCGTTCCAGGGTGACGATGTTGATGCCGTACCCGGCGGCGCGGGCGGCCCGCTCGACGCCGAGCAGGGTGGCCGCCGGCCCGTACAGGATGGTGTCGAAACTGACCACGCCGATGACCCGCGACCGCCGTCCGGCCAGCCCCCGGGCCAGGGCGTTGGGCCGGTAGTTGAGCTGGTGGACGGCGCGCCACACCCGCTCCCGGGTCTCCGGGCGGACGCTCGGGTGGTTGTTGAGCACCCGGGACACGGTCTGGTGCGAGACTCCGGCGAGCCGGGCGACGTCGTTCATCACCGCTGCCCGCGCGACCGGCTGCTGACCCACGCACTCCACCCCCTCGCCGCCGCCATGGTAACCCGCGATGATCAACATAGACGGGTGTCGTGCCTGGTGGCGCGGCTGGTCAGAAGCCCCGGGCCAGCCGGTGGTAGGCCTGGTTCCAGCGCAGCTCCTGGGCGAACCGGCGCGGACGGGTGTCGGCGTCGATCACCACCAGCTCGGTGGTCACCATCTCGGCCAGGTCGTGCAGCTCCTCCACCCCGACCGCCTGGGACAGGACGGTGTGGTGCGGCGCACCGGCGGTCAGCCAGGCCTCCGCCGAGGAGGCCAGGTCCGGCCGGGGCCGCCACACCGCTCGGGCCACCGGCAGCCTCGGCAGCGGATGCGGCGGGGCCACCACGTCGATCTCGTTGGCGACCAGGCGGAACCGCTCCCCCATGTCGGCCAGGCCGAGCACCACCGCCGGGCCGGGCCGGGCGTCGAAGACCAGCCGTACGGGGTCCTCCCGTCCGCCGATGCCCAACGGGTGGATCTCCACCGTCGGGGTGTCGGCCGCGATGGTCGGGCAGACCTCCAGCATGTGCGCCCCGAGGACCAGTTCCCGGCCGGGGGTGAAGTCGTAGGTGTAGTCCTCCATGAAGGAGGTGCCGCCCTCCGTACCCACCGACATCGCCTTGAGGGTCCGGACCAGCACCGAGGTCTTCCAGTCGCCCTCACCGCCGAAGCCGTACCCGTCGGCCATCAGCCGCTGCACCGCGACGCCGGGCAGCTGGCGCAGCCCGCCCAGGTCCTCGAAGTTGGTGGTGAAGGCGCGGAACCCCCCGGCGTCGAGGAAGTCGCGCAGCCCCGCCTCGACCCGGGCGGCGTACCGCAACGAGTCGTGCCGGTCCCCTCCGGTACGCAGTTCGGCGGCGAGCCGGTACCGCTCGTCGTACTCCTTGACCAGCTCGTCGATCCGGGAGTCCGGGACCGCGTCGACGACCGCGACCAGGTCGTTGACCCCGTAGGTGTTGACCGAGACGCCGAAGCGCAACTCCGCCTCGACCTTGTCCCCCTCGGTGACGGCCACGTCGCGCATGTTGTCGCCGAACCGGGCCAGCCGCAGCGACCGCAGTTCGGCCCGCCCGAGCGCGGCCCGGGTCCACGCGCCGATCCGCGCCGCCACCTGCGGGTTGCTGACGTGACCGGCGACGGTCTTGCGGGCCACCCCGAGGCGGGTCTGCACGAACCCGAACTCCCGGTCGCCGTGGGCGGCCTGGTTCAGGTTCATGAAGTCCATGTCGATCTCGGCCCAGGGCAGCTCGACGTTGGACTGGGTGTGCAGGTGCAGCAGCGGGGTCCGCAGCGCGTCCAGACCGGAGATCCACATCTTCGCCGGGGAGAAGGTGTGCATCCAGGCGATCACACCGACGGCCCCCTGGACGGCGGCGTCCCGGCAGACGGCCAGGATCTCCGCGCTGGAGGTGAGCACCGGCTTCCACACCACCCGGGCGGGGATGGCCGGGTCGGCGTCGAGGTGCGCGGCGATCTGCTGCGACTGCTCGGCGACCTGACGCAGGGTCTGCGGGCCGTAGAGGCCCTGGCTCCCGGTGAGGAACCAGACCTCGGCCGGTGATGAGCTGGTCATGGTGTTGCCTTTCCGATCAGCGGGCGGGAGGGTCACTTCGCGCGGAGGCCGACGAGCCGTTGCAGGAGGATGAACGCGAACAGCAGGGCACCGATCACGATCTTGGTCCACCAGGAGTTGAGGGTGCCGTCGAAGGTGATCAACGTCTGGATCACCCCGAGCACCAGCACCCCCAGCACCGTGCCGAAGACGTAACCGGAGCCACCGGTCAGGAGGGTCCCCCCGATGACCACTGCGGCGATGACGTCCAACTCCATGCCGACGGCGATCAACGGCGCCCCGGACAGGGTGTAGAAGGAGAGCATGATCCCGCCGATCGCCGAGCAGAGCCCGCTGACGGTGTAGACGGCGATCCGGGTACGCGCCACCGGCAACCCCATCAGCAGCGCCGACTGGGGGTTGCCGCCGATGGCGTACACGTTGCGTCCCAGCCGGGTGTACGCCAGCACGAACGCGGCGACCAGCACCACCACCAGGGCGATCAGGACGCTGATGCTGACAAAGTTCTCCCCGATCCGGATGCGGTGCTGGGCCATCGTGGTCCAGAACCCGTCGGTGATCGGGATGGACGCGGAGCTGATCCAGGTGCACATGCCCCGGGCGAAGAACATTCCGGCCAGGGTCACGATGAACGGCTGGATGTCGAAGAAGTGGATGACGCAGCCCATCGCGAACCCGAGGGTCGGGCCGATCAGCAACGCGATCACCAGCACCAGGAACGGGGGCAGGCCGGAGCGCAGCAGCGACGCCGACACCATGGCCGTCATCGCCACCACCGAACCGACCGACAGGTCGATCCCACCGGTGAGGATCACGAAGGTCATGCCGACCGCGACCACCAGCAGGAAGCCGTTGTCGATGAAGACGTTGAACACGACCTGGATGTTGGAGAAGGCGGTGTACTGCGACACGCCGATGCCGTACATGACCAGCAGCAGGGCGAGGGTGGCCAGCACCGGTACGTGCCGCTGGGGCACCCGTCGCCGTACCCTCGCGGGGCGGGCGACAAGAGGGGTCATGGTCATGCCGGGACCTGCTCCTTCGGGGTCTCGACCGTGGACGGTGGAGGCGGGGGTGGCGTCCTCCGGCGGCGCAGCCGCGCCCGGAACGCCGGGGCCTGGATGAGGCAGACCGCGATCACCACCACCGCCTTGAACAGCAGGGCGGTCTGCGGGTCGATGCTCATGGCGTAGACCGAGGTGGTCAGGGTCTGGATGAGCAGCGCGCCGACGATGGTGCCGCCGAGGTAGAAGCGGCCTCCGGCCAGGGCGGTGCCACCGATGACGACGGCCAGGATCGCGTCGAGTTCCACCCACAGCCCGACGGCGTTGCCGTCGGCGCTGGAGACGTTGGCGGTCATCATGAACCCGGCGACGGCGGCGCAGGCCGCGCTGATGACGTACACCAGAAGGGTGATCCGTCGGGACCGGATCCCGGCGAGCCGACTGGCCTCGGCGTTGCCCCCGACCGCCTCGATGATCATGCCGAGCGCGGTCCGTCGGGTCAGCACCGCGACGACGAGGGTCACCGCCAGGGCGACGATGATGGCGAACGGCAGGGTGAGCAGGTGACCGACCCCGATCGTCCGGTACGGCTCGCTGTTGATCGTGATGATCTGACCCTCGGTGATCAACTGGGCGAGCCCGCGCCCGGCGACCATCAGGATCAGGGTGGCGATGATCGGCTGGATGCCGACGACGGCGACGAGCGCACCGTTCCAGACCCCCAGCAGCAGGGCCACCCCGAAGGCCAGCAGCAGGGCGGTGAGCACCCCGCCGACGCCGTTCTGGTCGGGCTGGTTGCTGATGTGCAGGCAGGCGACAGCGCCGCTGACCGCCGCGACGGAGCCCACCGACAGGTCGATACCGCCGGTGGCGATCACCAGCGACATGCCCAGGGCCACCAGGATCAGCGGGGCACTGAGCCGGACGATGTCGACGAGGCTGCCGTAGAGGTGCCCGTTCTTCAGCTCCACGGCGAGGAACCCCGGCCGGTGGACGGTGTTCGCCACGATCAACAGCGCCAGCACGACCAGCGGCCAGAACAGCCGGTGGGCGGTGGCCGCACCGAGACGGGTCCGTACCGTGGTCACGTCGTCGCCTCCTGGTGGTCGCCGCCGGCGATGACCGTCATGACCTGCCCGGCGTCGAGGGTCTCGTCGTTCGTCAGTCGGGCGACCAGCTGCCTGTCGCGCATCACCACGACCCGGTGGCTCAGTCGCAGCACCTCCTCCAACTCGGCGGAGATGAACAGCACCGCCATGCCACCGTCGGCGAGCTCGACCACCAGGCGTTGGATCTCGGTCTTCGCGCCGATGTCGATGCCCCGGGTCGGCTCGTCGAGGATCAGCAGCCGGGGCTCGGTTATCAGCCAGCGGGCCAGCAGGACCTTCTGCTGGTTGCCCCCGGAGAGGTTGCGCACCGGCAGGTCGGGGTTGGCCGGACGGATGCTCAGCGCCTCGATCCAGCGCTGGACCAACTCGTCCTGCCGACGTCGGGGCACCGGACGCAGCCAGCCCCGGGCCGCCTGCATGGCCAGGATGATGTTCTCCCGGACGGTCAGCTCCCCGACCAGCCCCTCGGTGCGGCGGTTCTCGGAGCAGAAGGCGATGTCCCGGTCGATGGCCGCCACCGGGTTGCGGATCGCCGTCGGTCGACCGTCCACTGTCAGCGTCCCGGAGTCGGCGCGGTCGGCCCCGAAGAACAGCCGGGCGACCTCGGTACGACCCGAGCCGAGCAGCCCGGCCAGCCCGACCACCTCCCCGGCGTGGATGGTGAGACTGAACGGGGCCACCGAACCGCTGCGGCCCAACCCGTCCGCCGCCACCACCGGTGCACCGGCGGCGACCCGGTCGGGATCGCGTCCGGCGGCGGCGTCGATGCTCTCCAACGCGTCGAGTTCCTTGCCGATCATCTTCTCCACCAGGGCGAGCTGGGGCAGTTCCCCGGTAGGCCACTCACCGACGAGGCGTCCGTTGCGGAGCACCGTGATCCGGTCGGCGACGCTGTAGACCTGGTCGAGGAAGTGGGTGACGAAGAGGATCGCGATGCCCTCGTCCCGGAGCTGACGCATGATCCGCAGCAACTGGGCGACCTCGTCGGCGTCGAGGCTGGAGGTGGGCTCGTCGAGGATCAGCACCCGGGCCCGGACGTCCACAGCACGGGCGATGGCCACCATCTGCTGCACGGCCAGGGAGTAGGTGCCCAGCAGCTCGGTCACGTCGATGTGCAGGTCGATGCGGGCCAGCAGTTCGCCGGCCCGGCGGCGCATCGTGCGCCAGTCCACCGTCCCCAGGCGGCGGGGTTCCCGGCCGATGAAGATGTTCTCCGCCACGGAGAGGTTGGGCAGGAGGTTGACCTCCTGGTAGACGGTGCTCACCCCGGCCGCGGTGGCCTGCATGGGGCCGGTGAAGGACACCGGGGCACCGTCGAGGGTGACGGTGCCGGAGTCGGTGCCGTACACACCGGTCAGCACCTTGATGAGGGTGGACTTGCCGGCGCCGTTCTCGCCCATCAGGGCGTGGACCTCACCGGGGAGGAGTCGGAAGTCGACGCCGTCGAGGGCCCGTACTCCCGGGAAGAACTTGCTGATCGCGGTCATCGTCAGGACCGGATGCCGCTGCGACATCCCCCACCAGACCTTTCCACTGGAGGCCGGGGCCGCCGCACACCGCGCGGCGGCCCCGGTCGGTCAGTACTTACGGGACGGCAGGGCGGCCTTGGCCTGCTCCTGGGTGAAGGTGGTCTCCTCGGTCTCGACCCGCTCCGGGACGCTCTCACCGGCGTGGACCTTCTTCGCCAGGTCCATCAGCTGCGGGCCGAGCAGCGGGCTGCACTCGGCGATGAAGTTGAACTTCCCGTCGGCGAGGGCCTGCATCCCGTCCCTGACGGCGTCGATGGTGATGATGGTGATGTCCTTGCCGGGCACCTTGCCCGCTGCGGTGATCGCCTCCAGGGCACCCAGCCCCATGTCGTCGTTGTGGGCGAAGAGGACGTCGATCTTCGGGTTGGCCTTGAGGAACTGCTCCATGACCTGCTTGCCGCCGGCCCGGGTGAAGTCACCGCTCTGCGAGGCGATGATCTTCAGGTTGGGGTTGGCGGCGATGGCCTCGGCGAAGCCCCTCTTGCGGTCGTTGGCCGGTGCCGATCCGGTGGTCCCCTGCAGCTCGACGACGTTCACCGGGCCGGTCGCGGCCTTCGTCTGCTCGACGAGCCACTCCCCGGAGAGACGGCCCTCCTTGACGAAGTCGGAGCCGATGAAGGTCTTGTAGAGGGTCTTGTCCGCCGAGTCGACGGCCCGGTCGGTGAGGATGACCGGGATGTCGGCGTCCCTGGCCTCCTTGAGGACGGTGTCCCAGCCCGACTCCACCACCGGGGAGAAGGCGATCACGTCCACCTTCTGCTGGATGAAGTTGCGGATCGCCTTGATCTGGTTCTCCTGCTTCTGCTGGGCGTCGTCGAACTTCAGCTCGATGCCCGCCTCGGTGGCGGCCTCCTTGACCGAGGTGGTGTTCGCGGTCCGCCACCCGCTCTCCGCGCCGACCTGGGAGAAGCCCAGGACGATCTTGCCGTCGCCGCCGGACGAGCCGGCGTCACCACCGGTGTCGCTGTTACCGCATCCGGCGAGACCGCCGGCGAGCAGACCGGCGGCCAGGATCGTGCCGATCCCGCGCCGGGTGAAGGTTGCCGTCTTCGACATCTGCTGGACTCCTTCGAAGGGGTGTGGTGGGGGTGTGGATGTGCACGTCCGGCCGCGCCGCTGGGGGCGACGGGCAGGGGTGGACGGTCGGCGGTGGTGGTGTGCCACCCGCAGACCGGTGGAGGGAGGTGCGTCGGGCAGCCGGGTCAGACCGCCGTGGTGGCCGTCGAACCGGGCTGGCCGTACACGTTCTGGTAGCGGTCGTAGAGCGCGTCGACGTCGGCGCCCTCGATGGGCACCGGCCGACCGAGGGTGCGGGCCAGATACATGGTGCGGGCCACGTCCTCGCACATCACCGCCGCCTTGACCGCGGCCCGGGCGTCGGCGCCGATGGTGAAGACACCGTGGTTGCGCATCAGCACGGCCGGGGACCGGTGCCCGGCGAGGGTGGCGACGACTCCCTTGCCGATGTCGTCCCCGCCGATGAGGGCGAACGGTCCCACCGGGATCTCACCGCCGAACTCGTCGGCCTGGGCGGTGAGGTGACAGGGGATCGCCTCGCCGACCGCCGCCCAGGCGGTGGCGTACCCGCTGTGGGTGTGGACCACCCCGCCGACGTCGGGCATCGCCCGGTAGACGTAGGCGTGGGCGGCGGTGTCGCTCGACGGGGCGAGGTCACCGGAGACCACCACCCCGTCCAGGTCGCAGACGACCATGACGTCCGGGGTGAGGTCGTCGTAGGAGACCCCGCTGGGCTTGATGACCATCAGGTCGCGCCCCGGCACCCGGGCCGAGACGTTGCCGGCGGTCCAGGCGACCAGGTTGTACCGGACCAACTCGTCGTGCAGGGCGGCGACCTGCTCCCGCAGCCGCGCCACGTCGGCATCCCACTCGTTCACGCCGCCACCTCGCTCCGCTCGTTCATGCCGGCACCTCCACCAGGGCTGCGGGCGTCTCGACCGCCGTCGCCGCCCGGGCGGCGTTACGGATCGTCCGCAGGCGCAACAGCACGTCGTCGCCGCCCCGGCCGAAGTGGTCGTGCAGCCGCAGGTACTGCGCGTACAGCTCGTCGTAGGCGCGGGCCCGATCCGGGTCGGGGCGGTAGACGTCGCGGTCGACCCGTCCCATCGCCGCCGAGGCGGCCGGCACGTCGGGGTACGCCCCGGCGGCGACCGCCGCGTGGATGGCCGAACCGAGCGCCGGCCCCTGCGTGGAGCCGATGATCCCCAGGGGACGCCGGGTCACGTCGGCGTAGATCTGCATCAGCAGCGTGTTGCCGGTCAGTCCGCCGGCGACGATCAACTCGTCCACCGGCACCCCGGCCTCGGCGAACGCCTCGATGATCATGCGGGTGCCGTACGCGGTGGCCTCCAACAGCGCCCGGTAGACCTCCGGGGGCCGGGTGGCCAGTGTCAACCCGACGATCACGCCGCTCAGGTCGTGGTTGACCAGCAGCGACCTGTTGCCGTTCCACCAGTCGAGTGCGACGAGCCCGTGCGCGCCGACCGGCTGGGCGGCGGCGGCCTCGGTCAGTGCCTCGTGCGTGGCGTACCCGGCCGGGGCGCAGTGCTCGACGAACCATCCGAAGATGTCCCCCACCCCGCTCTGACCGGCCTCGTAACCCCAGCTCCCGGCGCTGATCCCGCCGTACACCGCGCCGCACATCCCGGCCACCTCGGCGGGCTCGATCCCGTTGACCACGTGGCAGGTGGAGGTGCCCATGATTGCGACCAGCCGTCCCGGCTCCAGGGCCTGGGCGGCGGCGGCGGTGACGTGGGCGTCCACGTTGCCGACGGCGACGGCGGTCCCCTCCGGCAGGCCGGTCCACCGGGCGGCCTCGGCGGTGAGGGTCCCGGCCCGGTCACCGAGCTGCACCAACGGTCCGTCGAGTTTGGCGGTGAAGTCGGCGAAGTCGGGGTTCAGTGCGGTCAGGTACTCCGTCGACGGGTATCGGCCGTCCTGGTGGATGCCCTTGTAGCCGGCGGTGCAGACGTTGCGGGTCTCGACGCCGGACAGCTGCCAGACGATCCAGTCGGCGGCCTCGATCCACCGCTGCGCCCGGGCGTAGACCGGCGGAGCCTCCTCCAGCAGTTGCAGGCCCTTGGCGTACTGCCACTCGGCGGAGATCTTGCCGCCGTATCGGCCGATCCACGGCTCGCCGCGCTCGTGGGCCAGGGCGTTGATCCGGTCCGCGTGCGACTGGGCGGCGTGGTGCTTCCAGAGCTTGACCCAGGCGTGCGGTTCGTCGCGCAGCTCGGGCAGCTCGCAGAGCGGGGTCCCGTCGGCGAGGGTCGGCAGCACGGTGCAGGCGGTGAAGTCGATGCCGATCCCGATCACCTGTCGGGGGTCGATCCCACCGTCGGCGAGGGCCGCCGGCACCGCGTGCCGGAGCACGTCGCGGTAGTCGTCCGGGTCTTGGAGTGCCCAGTCGGCCGGCAGCGCCCGCCCGTCGGCGGCGGTGAGGACCGAGTCCATCACCCCGTGCCGGTACGGGTGCACCGCCGTGCCCACCTCGGCACCGTCGGCGACCCGGGCCACCAGGGCCCGGCCGGACAGGGTTCCGAAGTCGACACCGACGACGTACCGGTCGGCGGTCCCGGACACCACGCTCATGTGCACCTCCCCTGACGAGTCGCAGACAGTGTTAGCGCTCACATGGATGTTCGTCAAGATGTCGAACGGAAACTCGCCACGCCTCCCGACCACGACCAGGGCACCTCAGTCGACTCCCCCGAGGTGCCCCTACGACGGATTCAGCGGGGGGACCTGGACCGGCGACCGGCGACCGGGGCGTCTGTCGACCGAATCGACCGCCAGACCTGCCCCTGGGCCGCCGACGGGTCACCGGTCGACGACCCCGCCACAGACCCCCTCAGGGCAGCCATCCGGGAGGTCTCCACCGCCTCGGCCCGCCCGATCCCACCGGATCCCGCCGACAGCGCATCCTCCCGATCCCGCCGCTGTTGAAATTCGAGGAACCGCCGATGGTTGTTCGAACCGGGGGGGCAGTCGCGCCTGTAAGTCCTCGTGCTCCCGGAACACCTCGAACTCCCGTTCCCCCATCGCCCCCACCATGTCCCTGTTGATCAAGCTCAGGCGTTCAGTCGCCTTCTTCCGCTCCTTACCGGTGAGTTCCTTCCTCAGGTAAGCTCGCAAGATTCCCGCGAATCTCGCGTCCTTGTCGGCTAAGGCGATGTTGGACACGGCCAGGCTCGGGCAGAAACGGATGAGAGCGTCCGCGAATTCGGGACACTCGGCGGTCAACCTCCCCGGAATGCCGTTGGCCACCCAGTTGTTGAGGTCCTTTCTGATCGCCTGGGCGTTCGCGCTCGACGTGGTGAATCCCGCCGTCTCGGAGAAGGCGATCTCACCCGCGTCACGGGCGGCGACGAAGTCGACGAATTTCTCCTGGTAGGACTTGGTTCCTGCGGATCCCGACGCTCTCGTCACGACTCCTCCTTCGACGACATCCCCTTCCCGACGGATCCGACCCGTCCTGGTTCACTCGACGGGCGACCGGTCGGGACACCCGGTCGTCCGGAGGGGCCTCGCATCCGTACCGGGGTCGGGGGGTCCGGTCGGTGGGACGCTCCAAACCGGACGGACAAGATCCGGCCCAGAAGTTGCCAGGCTGCGGAAACGCCGCAAGAGTACGGTTGATCAACTCGTCAGGTACCCGATCGGTCGCACCCCCTCGACGGCCCCGTCGGTGTTTGGAGTTTCCCCGTGTCCACACAGCAACCCGGTGCCGAGCCGGTACCATCGACCGGCGCAGGCCTGGCCGGTGGTGGCACGATCCGCAGTCGCCTGATCGGCATCCTCGCCCTGCCCGCGCTGGCGGTGCTCCTGCTGCTCGGGTACGTGACGTTCGTCGAGGTCGCCGACTACCGGGCGGCGACCACCGCCAGCCGGGCGGTCACGGTCGCCCTCGCCGTGCAGGACCTGACCCAGGAGCTCCAGGCCGAGCGTGGTCTCACCGCCGGCCTCCTGGGCGGCAACGACGGATTCCGTAACGAACTCGCGCCGGCACGACAGCGGGTGGACGAGCGACGCGAGTCGGTCGAACAGGCCATCGCCGACGGCGGACCGGCAGCCGACCGGGTCGGTGCGGCCCTTCGGGAACTCGACGGGCTGCCGGTGATCCGCTCCGGCGCCGACGACGGCAGCGCCGGACGCGCGGCGACCTTCACCTTCTTCACCGACCGGATCACCGCCCTCAACCGGATCGACTTCGGCCTGGCCGAGGTCGCCGACGCCGAGCTGCGCGGCCACGTGGCCACCCTGGAGGCGCTGAGCCGGATCAAGGAGAGCACCGCCCAGCAGCGCGCGTTCCTCAACGGCGTCTTCTCCGCCGGCGGGTTCGAGCGGGGCGAGTTCCTCCAGTTCGCCGAGATGCGCGCGGCGCGCGAGGCCGCGTTGGCGGACTTCGAGGACCACGCCACCCCCGTCCAGCGGGCGTCGAACGAGTATGTCCTCGACACCGGTGCCGCCCGGGTGGCCGCCCACTTCGAGCAGGTCGCACTCGACTCGTCCGACGGGCGACAGGTGCAGCTCAACCCGCAGTCCTGGTGGTCCTCGCTGACCACGGTCCTCGACGGCATGCGCGGAATGCAGGAGTACGTCGGCGCGGAGATCGAGGCCCGGGCCGAGGAGCGCCGTAACGAGTCGACCCGGCGGATCGCAGTGGTCACCATCCTGGTGCTCTTCTTCCTGGCCGGGGCGATCGCCCTGCTGGTCGTCGCCTCCCGGTCGATCACCCGCCCGCTGGCGGTCCTCGCCGCCGAGGCGAACCGACTGGCCACCGACAGCCTGCCCGCCGCCGTACGCCAGGTGCAGACCGGTCACACCGACGACCAGACGCCGGACCCACCGGAGCCGGTCAGGGTGCCCATGACCTCCACCTCGGAGGTCCGGTCGGTGGCCGGCGCGCTCGACCAGGTGCAGGCCGTGGCCTTCCACCTCGCCACCGAGCAGGCCCTGCTGCGGCGCAGCACCACCGAGTCGCTGGCCAACCTCGGTCGACGCAACCAGAACCTGCTGCGCCGTCAGCTCGGGTTCATCACCCGGCTGGAGCGGGAGGAGACCGACCCCACCGGCCTGGCCAACCTCTTCGAGCTCGACCACCTCGCCACCCGCATGCGACGCAACGCCGAGAGCCTCCTGGTGCTGGTGGGGGCCGGGGGTCCCCGTCAGTGGGCGAACCCCCTGCCGATCGCCGACGTCATCCGCGCGGCCATCTCGGAGGTGGAGGAGTACCGGCGGGTCCAGCTCCGCCGCATCGACGACACCTTCGTGGTGGGTGCCCACGTCAGCGCGGTGGCCCACATGCTCGCCGAACTGGTCGAGAACGGACTGACCTTCTCGCCCCCCGACTCCGACGTCGAGCTGCAGGGTCGGCGGACCGCCGACGGCTACCTGATCGCCATCACCGACCAGGGCATCGGCATGTCCGCCGAGGATCTGGCGCAGGCCAACGCCCGACTGCGCGGCGAGGTCGACTTCGTCTCGGCCCCGACCCGCTACCTCGGCCACCACGTGGTGGGTCAGCTCGCCCGGGAGTTGGAGATCGACGTCCAGCTCGCCCCCTCCCCGGTCACCGGGGTGACCGCCCGGGTCCTGCTGCCCAACAGCCTGCTGACCTCGTCGGCGGCGCCGGGACCGCAGCAGGCCGCCGTCGGTGCGGGACAGCCGGTCACGATCACCGCCACCCCCGCCCCGACGCGGGTCACCGCCCACACCGGTCCCCCGGCCGCCACCGGTACGGTCCGGGCGATCGGCACCCATCCGGCCCCTGCCGCCAGCCAGATCGACCTGGTCGGCACCCCTGTTACCGAGCAGCTGTTCGACGCCCCCGACCGACGGACGTCCCCACCCGGACCGGTGACGCCCGACCCACCGGCGCACCCCGGGTCGGCTCCGGCCGTCGCCCCGTCGCTGACCGCGAACGGACTGCGTCGCCGACTGCCCCGCGACCAGCGGCCCACCGCCGGTGGCCCGCCGCAACCGACGCCACGGACCCGGCCCACCACCGAGCAGCGTCCGGCGACGATCGAGGACTCCCCGGCGGAGGTCCGCAACCGGTTGACCGCGCTGCGGGCCGGCATCCGGCGCGGCCAGGACATCTTGACGACCCCGACCACCGCAACCGGCGACGACGACGCCGCAACCGAGCTTTGGAGGAGCCGTGACGGTTGACACCCAGGCCGACCCGCACCAGTTGAACTGGCTGCTGGCGAACTTCGTCCGGCAGACCGACGGGGTACGCGACGCCGTCGCCGTCTCCTCCGACGGCCTGCTGATCGCCGCGTCGGCCGGACTCGACCGGGGGGCCGGCGACCAGTTGGCGGCGATCGTGTCGAGCATGGCGAGCCTGGCCCGGACCGCCTCGCGCAAGTACGACTTCGACGGGCTGAAGCTCATCATGATCGAGATGCGGCGCGGGTTCCTGCTCGTGTCGGCGATCAGCGACGGCAGCTGTCTGGGGGTCCTCGCCGACGGCGAGTGCGACCTGGGGCTGGTCGGGTACGAGATCTCCCTGCTCGCCGAGCGCTTCGGGGGGATGTTGACCCCGGCGCTGATCTCCGAGTCGCGACGGATCCTGCCCCGGTGAGCGACACCGGACCCCGGCTGCCGGACCCGAGGATGATCCCGCACTGGACCCCCACCCCGCCGAGCGACGATCCGGGGGCGGGGCCCCGGCACCGGGACCTCACCGAGGAGCCCGAGGACCAGGCGGTGGTCCGCCCGTTCCTGCTCACCGGGGGGCGTACCCGGCCGGTCCAGGACGGCCTCCGGGTCGAGACGATCCTCTCCGCCCAGCCGGCGGCGCTCTCCGCACCGCTGCGTTTCGAAGCCCGCCGCATCGTCGAGCTGTGCCAGCGCCCCACCTCCGTCGCCGACGTGGCGGTCGGGTTGCGGGTGCCCCTCGGGGTCACCCGGGTCCTGGTCGCCGACCTCCTCACCGAGGGATACCTGCGGCGCGAGGAACAGGGCGAACTCTCCGTCGCCATGATCGAAAGGATCAGGGACCGTGTACGCGCCCTCTAGCCCCGCGACGGCCGCCCCGACCGCGGTGAAGATCGTCATCAGCGGTGGGTTCGGAGTCGGCAAGACCACCTTCGTCGGTGCGATCTCGGAGATCGAGCCGCTGGTCACCGAGGCCGACCTGACCGAGGTGTCGGTGGGCGTCGACGACACCACCGGGGTCACCGCCAAGACCACCACCACCGTCGCCCTGGACTTCGGCCGGATCAGCCTGGACGAGACCCTGCTGATGTACCTGTTCGGCACGCCCGGGCAGGACCGGTTCGCGTTCCTCTGGGACGACCTGGTCGACGGCGCGCTCGGGGCCGTCGTCCTCGTCGACACCCGACGGATCGAGGACTGCTTCCCCTCCATCGACTACTTCGAGGACCACCGGATCCCGTTCCTGCTGGCGATCAACCACTTCCCGGCCGGTCGCCGGTTCGACCTGGCCGAGGTGCGGGAGGCACTGGGCGTCGACGACGCCGTCATCATCGTGGACTGCGACGCGCGCAGTCGGGAGTCGGTCAAGCAGGTGCTGGTCTCGCTCACCGAGGTGGTGTTGGCCCAGCGCCTGGCCCGCGCGGGCCACTCCCGACGACAGTGACCCGGCACGCCCGGCGACGAGAGAGGACAACAGGAGCGATGCAGACAGCACGCTGGATCCGGGCGGCGGCGCTCGCCGGGACGGCCGTACTGGCGTTGGCCGGTTGCGCGACGGAGGTCGAGCCCCGGGTCGCCCCTCCGGGCCTGCCCACCGACGTCCCCTGCGGCACCGTGACCCTGGCGAACCTGCCCTGGGTCGGCTACGAGGCCAACCTCGCGGTGGTGGCCTACCTGGCCAAGAACCGACTCGACTGCACGGTCGTGGAGAAGGAGCTGGGTGCCGAGGAGGCATGGGACGCCCTCGCCGCCGGTGAGGTCGACGCCATCCTGGAGAACTGGGGCCGGGACAGCCAGAAGAAGCGCTACATCGACGAGGAACGGCTCGCCGTCGAGCACGGGATGACGGGCAACAGGGGCGTCGTCGGCTGGTACGTCCCGCCGTGGATGGTCGAGCGGTACCCGGACATCACCAACTGGAAGAACCTCAACAAGTACGCCTACCTGTTCCGCACCCCCACCTCCGGTGGAAAGGGCGCGTTCCTCCTCGCGGACCCGTCCTACGAGACAAACGAGACGGCGCTGTTCCGGAACCTGAAGCTGGACTTCACGGTCAGCATCACCGGCAGCGAGGAGAAGCTGATCGACACGTTCCGGGACGCCGAGCGCAACCGTCGCCCCGCCATCGGCTACTTCTACGCCCCGCAGTGGTTCCTGGCCGAGGTCGACCTGGTGCACGTCAAGCTGCCCCCCTACACGCCGGGCTGTGACGTCGACCCGGAGAAGGTCGCCTGCGACTACCAGCCGTACGACCTCGACAAGATCGCCAACCGGGAGTTCGCGGAGTCCGGCAACCCGGCGGCCGAGCTGATCAAGAACTTCCAGTGGACCAACGCCCACCAGAACGAGGTGGCCCGTTACCTCACCGTCGACAAGCTCTCCTACGACGAGGCGGCCAAGAAGTGGCTGGACGCCAACCCGGAGGTCTGGGCCGACTGGCTCCCCGCCGACTGACGCCCCGGTCCGGCGTCGACGCCGGGCCGCCCCGTTCCCTCCTCGGTGAACCGAACGGTCCGGGGGTACGTCGTGACGGTGACGCGTACACCGAGGAGGGAACATGGCCCGTCACTGGGAGAGCGGTCCCAGCCCGACGAGTTCGCCGCAAGGCGACGCTGCCATGACGGACGCCGACTGGGGCCTGGACGACCTGCCGGTCGCCGGCTCGGTCACGCACGACGTTTCGCTGACCCTGACGCCGGAGTTGATCCCCGGGGACGACCTGGCCTCCCTCGTGGGCTCCGAACCCGACGGCGTCGACCCCGCCGACCCGCTGGTCGTCGACCCCTACGTGGCCGACCCGTACCTCCAGGAACTGTTCCCGGCCCTGGACCAGTCCGCGCCGACGAGCCCGTCGAAGCGCGTCGACGGCAGCACGAGGCGACAGTGGTCCACCGACCCGCGCCACCCGGACCCCGACGGCGTCTACCGACAGGCCGCAGCACACGCGTCGGGCGGCTACGACCTCCTCCGCCGGCCCACCTCCAAGACACAGATCCTGCCGCAGGAGGAATGGCGTCGACTGCTGACGAGATACCGGGAACATCGCGGGCTTGCGCCCACCGAGCACACGCTGCTCCGGTTCGACCCTCTCTATGTCCACCTGACCGAGGTACGGGTGGACAGGACTCGGGTCAACGCCGAGGATGTCGCGTTCCTTCAGAAGCATCCCCAGTGGGTGGACGCCCTTCTCCCACCGGGCTCCAAGAACCGGACCGCCTACGACGGTGCGGCGAACGGCTCGGCTCCGCTGCGAGCCCGAGCTCGAAAAGACCTCAGTGGAGCCGATCAGGTGAAGCGGTATCGACAGGCGGGATTGTCCGACCCTCGGGCGAAGGTGCCGTCGGAGATCCGGAAGCGGTTCTACCGACTCAGTACGGGACAGGCCAGGATCACTCCGGAAGAGGTGGCGTTCTTCCTCCGGTACCCCCATCGGCAAGCCGAAGTCGTTCCTCGGGGCAGCGACCCCGCTCTCCCTTTCGAGGAGCGCATGAAGACCGCCACGGCCGGCCGAAAGGGTTCTGCCGGCGAATCGGCACGGAGACCGAGTGCGACCACCGACGCATCCTCCGCCGCCGCACTCGTCTGCCCGACACCCGGACGTCCGGTGGAGACCCGGTCGGGTCCGTCGCGGCCGTCGACCACCGGGCAGACGTCAGGGACGACAGCACGCAGGTCCCCGTGATAGGGACATCGACCATGACCGTGAGCCGGTCCGATCCGGGCACGGCACGGCTACCATGCCGGGGGTGACCACGAACGGAACCGGTGATCCGGGTCGGCGGCTCGCCGGGCTGGACGGCGTGATGCTCTTCGCGGCCGTGCTCAGCATCGCCGGCTACCTGCTGCCCTGGTTCCAGCGCTCCCCACGTCACCGGTGGTGGTACTCGGGCTGGGAGTACCTGACCCTCAGCAGCGGTGGCGGATGGACCTGGTGGCCCCTCGCCTTCCTCGCGGTGGTGGTCGTGACGAGCTTCTGGGCCCGGTCGGCCTTCGAGGCCGCGATGGCCGCCCTGGCCGCCGGCGTCGGCGCCCTCGTGCTCACCCTCGCCGTGGTCGCCGCGAGCTTCGGCGGCATCGGCGAACGGAGTTCGCTGAACTCCGTGACCGACCTGCCCTTCGGAATCGGACTGCCGACCCTGGGCGTCGGCCTCGGACTGGTGATCGCCACCGCCTGCCGCGACATCGCCACCGCCGACCGACGGTAGACCGGCCGGTCGGAGGCCGGGCTCAGCCCCGGTAGCCCCACTCGCGCAGCGGCTTGTCCAGGACCCGTTCCACGTCGGCTACCTGCCCGGGGCTCAACTCGTCGAGGTAGGCGGCCCGCCGACCCCCCTCGAACCGGTACCGCCCGAACCCGCGCTCGAAGGTCCGGTCCCACTCCAGCCCGAGGAAGTCCAACATCCGGCCCACCTCACCACGCGGATCGGCGACCAGATCCTCGTAGCGCACGTCCAGCCACTGTGCCTCGGGGTGGGCGGCCCGGGCCTGGCCGAACCGGTCCATCAACAGCTTCCACCCCAACGCCGCGAGCACCGGGAAGGACCTGTCGTACTCCTCCCACTCCTGCCGCAGGTCGGTCGGCAGCGGCCCGAGGAACCAGTTCTCCGGCCCCTGCCACCCGTCCCACCAGCCCATCTGAAGCCACGAGTTGGTCACCGCCCGACCGTCGCGGACCACGTTGACCACCCGCAGATCCGGGTACGCCGCCCGGAGGTAACCGGTACGCGGCCACCCCGTCACGTGGTGCACCAGGGTCCGACATCGCTGCCGGCGTACCCGGTCGTCGAAGAAGCCCCGCAGCCGCCCGGCGACGTACGGGGTGAGATCCTCGGCGGTCAGATCCCGGCAGGGACGGGAGAACCCCGCCATGACGTGCCTGTCGAGCAGGCGGTACGCCTCCGACGGGGCGACCCGTACCCGACCGGACTCCAGCAGCCGGCGGGCGTGCGCCAGGGAGGTCATCCCGGCCGGGCGGGGGGCGGAGCGGCGGTAGAGCGACCCGTTGAACCGTCCCTTCAGGTTCAGCCGGGACAGTTTGTCGTCCACCCCGGAGACGAAGCCGACCCCGGGATGCCGGGAGAGCAGTTCCTGCACCAGGGTCGACCCGCACCGACCGGTCCCCACCACCACCGACAACATCGTTCAGCCCTCCTCGTGACCGGTCGGGGTGTCGACCGGTGTGTCCCGCCGACCGGATGTCGTGGTCCGGTCCGTACGGCCCGACGGGTAGCCGAAGCGGCGCAGCCACGGCAGGGTCAGTGCGGTCACCACCGCGTACGACGTCCGGGACAGGCCCGCGCGCCACTGGTCGTCGGCGCGGATCGGCACCGGCCCGGTCCGGTGGCGCGCCGGGTTGCCCGCCACCGAGTGGGTGGGGGCCATCCGCACCGTCACCGCACCCGGGTCCGCTTCCGCGTCCGGGTCCGGCTCCGCTTCCGGGTCCGCGTCCGGGTCCGACCCGGCTCCGGTGAACGGGCCGGGCTGCGGGTCGACACCGGCGAACGCGGTGACCCGGGCCAGGACACCGGCCGGGTCGGCGGTCAGGTCCTCGTACCGGATCCGCAGGTAACGGTCGGGGTCACCGGCCCAGAGCCGGACGGTGACGGCGTTCCACACCGACCAGAGCAGGGCCGCCTTCCACACCGGCGGTCGGCTCATCAGTCGCTCGTCGCGCTCGCCGTCGAGGCCCCGGCGACGACGCCAGGAGAAGGCTGTCGCCCGAGGGTCACGCACCACGTGCAGGACCCGCAGGTCGATGCCGGGGAGCGCACCGAGCAGCGCCCCGTACGGGGGGAGCTTGGAGGAGTCGACGACGGTCGTGGCGCCGGCGTGCCGGGCGACCGAGGCGTACAGGTCGGTCAGGACGGCGTCGTCGGGGTGCTGATCCACGGGTCGACGACCGGCGCGGACCCGCCGGAGCAGGGCGGGCACCCCCCGCATCCGCAGTCGGGCGCGCAGTCGGGCGGCGATCCCTGCGGCGTCGCGCACCGGCACGTCCCGGCGCACCGCCGACCACACCGGGCAGTCCCGGAACGGCCTGCCGCACCCGCAGGGACGGTTGTCCAGTTCACCGCGTTGCCACAGGTAGCGCAGCTCCCCGGCGGCGAGCACCCCGTCGTACTGGCCGAGGAGGGTGGTGACCAGGGTGCTGCCGCTGCGTCCGCTGCCGGCGAGGTAGAGCACCCGGACCGGGGCACTCACGCCGGCACCCCGGCCCGCCGTGCGGTGGCGGCGGTGTAGACCTCACGCAGACGCCTCAGGTGGGCCTGCGGACTGAAGTCGCGCTCCACCCGGGCCCGACCCGCCTGCCCCCACCGGTACGCCCGCTGCGGGTCGGCGAGGACGTCACGCAGCCCGTCGGCGAGGGCGGTCGGGTCGTCGGCGGCCACCACCCGTCCGTCCACCCCGGAGGTGACCAGCTCCGGCAGCCCACCGAGGTCGGTGGCGACCACCGGCAGCCCGCAGGAGAACGCCTCCAGCACCGCCATCGGCTGGTTCTCGTTCCACCGCGACGGCACGGCGGCGACCGCCCCCGACCGCAGGAGGTCCTGCAACCGGGCCTTGTCGAGCCGGCCGTGGAACCGGACCCGGCCCGGGGCCCGCCGCGCCGCCAGGTCGGTCAGGTCGGCACGGGCCGGGCCGTCACCGGCCACGTCGAGCCGGACCCCGTCGGGCAGCTGCGCGACAGCCTCGATCAGCACGTCGACGCCCTTCTCCGGGCTGAGGCGACCGGCGAAGACCACCGATCCGCCCGGGGTCTGCTTCACCGCCGTGGCCGCCACGTCGACGAAGTGCGGCACCACGTGGATCCGGTCCGGGAAGACCCCGGCGCGGCGCATCACCCCGGCGAGGAACCGGCTCGGGCTGACGAACGCCTGCACCGGCGCGTACGCCCCGGTCGACCGGTGCAGCCAGGACTCCACCGCCAGCAGGGAACTGGCCGCCAGCGACCCGTCCTTGCACCGGCGGCGCGCGGCCCGCAGCGGCCCACCCGTCACGCAGGCGTCACAGACCCGCCCCCGGTCGAGCATCTGGTAGCTGGGGCAGGCCAGCTTGTAGTCGTGCAGGGTCATCACCGCCGGCACCCGGGCCACCCGGGTCGCGGCCAGCACCGACGGGGAGAGCTGGTGGTAGACGTTGTGCAGGTGCACCACGTCGGGACGGAAGTCCTCGATGACCCGGGCCAACCCCCGTCGGCTCGCCGGGGACCAGATCATGCGCGCCGCCGCCGAGGCCCGGGGGCGCAGCCCGCGCGGTGCCGGGTCCAGCTCCACCAACGGCGGGAAGAACCCGGTGTACGGCGTGGGCGTGTCGTTCTCGGGATGGTCCATGCCGAAGTACGCGATCTCGTCCCCGTCGGCCCGTTGCAGCTCGGCGACGTCGAGCAGGTACCCCTCGGCGCCGCCGCGCCGGTAGAGGAACTTGTTGACATGGAGGACACGCATGGGCCTGCTCCGAAGGTGGCCTGCTGGGGCCCGCTGAGGGATGGGTGCCGGGTCGTCGCGGGGAGGGGCGCGGTCGGCGGGGCCGACCAGTGGCCCACGCTATGCAAACCGGACGGATGAGTCCAGATCAGGGCCGCCAAGTGACCACACGGCTGATCATGGGTGGGCCGCACGGCCACGTGGCCAGCCACGACGCCGGAACGGTAGCGTGTGGCCAGCCCCGCACCGTCGTGCCCGAGGAGGATCCGATGGCCGACCCCGACGAGCCGTCGGCGCTGGCGTACACCGTGCGGCGGGTCGCCCGGCACGCCCGGTGGGCGCGCACCGAGGGGATCCGGCGGTTGGTCGAGGAGGACCGGCTCAACCCCGTGGAACGCGTCGGGACGGCGCTGACCAAACGGCGCTGGCGGCGGGCCAACCCGACCCCGGCCGGGCGGGCGGTCCCGGTCTGGCTGGTCGGCCTGCAACGCTCCGGCACCAACATGCTGACCCGGGGCCTGGACGCCGCCGGAGCGGTCGAGGTCCGCAACGAGAACGACAGGCGGGTGTTCCACCGCTTCCAACTGCGCCCCGACCCGGTGGTCACCGAGGTGATCCGGCGCAGTCGACACCGGTACGTGCTGGTCAAGCCGCTGTGTCAGACCCACCGGGTGGACGAGCTGCTGGCCCTGCCGGGGCTGGCGCCGGGACGGGCGGTGTGGGCGTACCGCGACGTCGACGACCGGGCCCGCTCCGAGGTGGCGAAGTTCGGGGAGGCGAACCTGCGGGCGTTGCAGGCCGTCGCCGAGGGCACCATCGGCGACCGGTGGCAGGGGCAACGGCTGGACGACCCGACCCGGGAACTGGTCGCCTCCTTCGACTACGACCGGATGTCCCCGCACACCGCCGCCGCCCTGTTCTGGTACGTCCGCAACTCACTGCTGTTCACCCTCGGCCTGGCCGACCGCTCCGACGTGCTGCTCAGCTCGTACGACGCGTTCGTGGCCGACCCAGCCGGGACGACCCGACGGCTGTGCGACTTCCTCGACCTGCCGTACGAGGCGGGACTGCACGCCCACGTCGAGGCCCGCGCCCCGCGTCGGGACCCCCTGCCGATCGACGACCGGGTCCGGGCGCTGTGCACCGGGCTGACCGAACGACTGGACGCGGTGGCCGGACGGCCCCTGGAGGGACACCGTGGCTGACGACGACGTCGAGTCCCCACCGGCCGGGGCACACGCACCTGCCGGGCGGTCCGGGCCGATCTTCCTGGTCGGGTGCCAGCGTTCCGGCACCACCATGCTGCGCCTGGTCCTCGACTCGCACTCCCGGATCAGCTGCGGGCCGGAGACCCGGTTCCTGGCCGACATGCAGCGCATCGTCGGCCGGGACTGGGAACGACTGGCCCGGTTCGGTCTCCCCCGCGAGGACTGGCTGCGCCGGATCGCCGACTTCTTCGGCGGCGTCCACGAGGACTACGCCCGCTCCCGGGGAAAGACCCGGTGGGCGGACAAGACCCCGCTGTACGCCCTGTCCGTCGACTTCCTCGCCGAGGTCTTCCCCGACGCGCAGTTCGTGCACGTCATCCGGGACGGGCGCGACGTGGTGGTGTCGCACCGCAAGCGGTTCGGCTACTGGTCGGCCGTGAAGTGCGTGGTCAAGTGGCCCCGCTACATCCGGGTGGCGCGGGCGTCGGCAGCGGCGCTGCCCCCCGACCGTTACCTGGAACTTCGCTACGAGGACGCCGTCGGAGAACCGGAGAAGACCATGCGGACCCTGTTCGAGTTCCTCGGCGAGCCGTGGGAACCCGGTGCGCTCGACTACGGCGACAAGCCGCACGACGTGGCCGGCAAGTACACGGTGGAGGCCGACCGGCGGCGGGCCGCCGCCGGCACCGACTCCTCGATCTACGAGTCGCGGGTCGGCACGTACCGGCGGGAACTGGACCCGTTCCTGCGGGTCCTGACCCGGGTCTTCTCCGGGCGTACGCTGCGTGAGCTGGGATACCGATGAGACGCCGCCGGGTGGGGCTGCTGGTCGGGGCGGTGGTCCTGGCGTTGACCGCCGGAGCCTGCACCAGCGACCCGGAGCCGGATCCGCCACCGCCCAGCGCCGCCCCGGACGGGGCCGGGCCGACCGGCGGGCCGGGACCCGCACCGGACGGTGCGCCGAGCGTCCCGAACCCCTTCGGGGCGCACTGGGACTGGTCCCGGTACGACCAGTTCAAGCCCTACCTGGCCAAGATCTCCGGATCGGCGACGTACCAGGAGATCACCTGGTGCGCGATCGAGCGGACCCGGGGTGATCGGGACTGGTCCGGGCTGGACCGGATCGCGCAACGCAGCAGGGACCTGAACATCACCCTGCACATCAAGATCCGGACCGGGATGTGCTGGGCGACCGGCGGCAGCCCGCAGTTCACCAGGGGGCAACTCAACAAGACCGAGTCGGCGATGCCCCTGGACATGGCCGTCTACCAGGGCTTCGTCACCGACGTGGTGAAGCGGTACGCGCCGTACGGGGTGCGCCAGTTCGCCATCGAGAACGAGGTCAACGCCCCGCAGTACTGGGCGGGCAGCACCGCCGACTACAAGCGACTCGTCGCCTCGGCGGCCGAGGCGATCCGGGCGGCCGACCCGCAGGCCCGGGTGGTCGACTCCGGGATCTCCAGCGTCGCGTACGGGATGGGGGTGGCCGACCGGCTCCTCCAGGCCGGGGACGAGGCCGGGGCGATCGCCGCCTACCAGGTCTACTTCCAACGCCGGGTCGGCACCCGGGGGCAGAAGATCCCCCAGGTCGACGACGCGACAGTGCTACGCGGTGCGCTCGCCAACGACCAGAACTCCCGCAACCTCCGGTTCCTCGCCGCCACCGAGGAGCTGATCGCCGAACGGGTCGTCGACGTCCGGCAGCTGCACTTCTACGAGCACTTCTCCGCCGTCCCCGTCCTCCTGGACTACCTGCGGGCCCGCAGCCCCGAGGGGGTGCCGACGCAGGCGTGGGAGGTCGGGCAGTTCTGGCGCGACGGCGACGGCGACGCCGCGTCCCGCAGCGACGAGATGGTCAAGACGGTCAGCCAACTGGTGGCCGGCGGCATCGACCAGGTGCTCTGGCTGCCGCTGGGCTACAACCCGAACAACCGGGCCGGCTCCGAGGTCCGCTACGGCCTGCTCGACCCGGACGGCACCGAACGGTTGGCCGGCACCATGATGGCCGAACTGGCCGACGCCGCCCGGGACGCCACCGTCGAACCGGTCGCCGAGAAGGGCCTGACCGGGGTGGCGTTCCGCCGGGGCGAGGAGAGCACCCTGGTCGTCTGGAGTTCCTCGGCGAGCACAGTGTCGGTCCCCGCCGCACCCGGGGTCACCAACGACAGGCTGGGCACCGACTCCGCCGCCCGCTCCGGCGCGGTCACCATCGGCCCCTCCCCCGTCATCCTCCGCGGCCCCGGCACCCCCACCACCCTCCTGTCCCCCATCCGCTGACCCCCCTGACACCCACCCTCCCCCGCCCCACCCCCGGTCTGGCGCGTCGAACCGACCCACCGGCGACCGGGTCGATCGGGGCTGAGGGTCAGTCGGTCCACCAGGGGTGGGGGTGGGAGAGGAGGGCGGCCAGGGTGGCGTTGGGGGCGGCGAAGTGATCGGTCAGGTGGGCGCGGAGGTCGGGGGTGAGTTCGCCGGAGGTCCGGTCCCTGCGTCTGGTGTGCCGGGCGAACTGCGGCGGGGCGTACGCCGCCAGGCCGAGGAAGCGCAGGACGTCCGCGTACACGGTGGCCGGGTCGGCGTAGAGGTCCTCGCTGCGGACGACGTGCAGGTGCTCGGCGGGTACGTGGGCGTACCACCGGTGCAGCTGCTCGGCGTACCTGCCCCGGGCCAGGTAGGAGTGGTTACGCAGGGCGTGGTGGGCGGCGGGGGTGTCCGGGCCGTCGCGGAGCGCCTCGGCCAGCCGCTGCGGTTCGGCGGCGACCGCCTCGGCGAAGCTCAACGGTTCCAGCCCGTACGACCGGGTGTGCAGGTAGTGCGAGTAGGCGCGCTCCACCGGGTCGCGCAGCAGCGCCACGAAACGGGCCTGCGGCAACAGCCGGGCCACCCGCTGCGGGGCACTCGGGTGGAACAGGTAGTAGGGGCTGGCCTCGAAGGTCTGCCGTCCGGGTGCCGGGGGCGGGAAGTGCGCCCGGTACCACCGTTCCCCCCGCTCGTGGTGCAGGGTGAAGAACTGGAGTTCCTTGCCGGTGGCCGCACCGACGTCCGGATGCCCGGCGAGGTAGGCGTGCAGCGACGTGGTGCCGCAGCGCTGCCCCCCGATGATCAGGAAGTCGGGCAGGGCCCCGGGAGGCCCGGGACGGGCGGCCCGCAGGTACGCCCGGGTGGCGCGTACCGTGCGGCGCAGCCGGTCCACCCCACCCCGCCGACCGGCGCTCACCGGGCCGCCCCGGACGCGGCGGTCGGGGTGCCGGCGGTGGGCGGCGGACCGTTACGGCCCCGACCGCGTCGGCGGCGCAGGGTCCGCAGCACCATGACGTCCTCCTTGCTCAGGCCCAGGGCCAGCACCACGGCGAGGTAGCTGCCGGCGATCACCGTCAACCCGACGACCAGCGACCAGGGCCACTGCGGCACCAGGGCCTGCGCGCCCAGACCGGCGAGGGCCGCCACCCCGGCGGCGGCCACCCCCTTGAGCATCCCCGGACTGAAGGGCAGGGCACCGATCAGGTACCGGACCTGCCACACCCGGGCGATGTTGACCACGATGAGGGAGACGCTCCACGCCACCGCCGATCCGACGATCCCGTACGCCGGGATCAACCAGAGGTTCAGCAGCACGTTGATGACCAGGGCGGCCACGTTGTCGGCCATGTTCAGCGCCACCCGGCCGGACATGTTGAGCACCGTCCCGCACGGCCCGGTGGCGGCGTTGACCAACTGCCCGAGGGCGAGGACCACAGTCACCGTCGCCCCGGTGGCGATGCTCCCGTCGAAGACCCGCAGCAGGTCGCCGGGGAGGATCAGCAGCGCCACGAAGGCCGGCAGCGACAACCGGACCACCCACCCGGTGGCCACCGTGTAGACCCGCCGGACGTCGGGCAGCGAACCCTGGTGGTACAGGTAGGCGATGTACGGGCCGAACGACGCGTTGATCGGGGCGAGGACGAAGATGGCGACGGTGACCAGCCGGGTGGCGACGTTGTAGACACCGATCTCCGGGTTGGCGAAGAACCCGAGCAGGAGGGTGTCCATCCAGATCAGCCCGGTCGACGACAGCGACGACGCCCAGCTGACAGTGGAGAAGCCGAACAGCTGGCGGGGACGGTACACCGGGCGGGCCGGCTCGACGCGGCGCAGCAGCCGGGCCAGCGCCACCAGGGCGAGCAGCGCCGCCGACCAGCCGGCCACCGCCAACGCCCAGAACGCCCCGGTCAGACCCGCGCCGGTGGCCAGTGCCAGCACCGTGACCAGCAGTCGCGTACCCGGTTCGTAGAGCTGCCCGATGTAGGTGAACGGACGCTGGGTACGCCACCCCCGGGTGGCGGCCAACGCCGCCTCGCAGATCGTGGTGGCGGGCAGGGTCAACGCCACCAGACGCAGTCCGGTGGTCAGCCCGGGATCGTTGAGCTGTTCGGCGAGCCACGGGGCGGCGGCGGCGAGACCGGTGGCGAGCAGGACCGCGGACCCGACGGACACCCCCAGCCCGAGCCGGATGGTCCCGCGCAGGGCGGGGGCGTCGTCGTCGGCCAGGTGCACCGCCACGAACCGGGTCAACCCGGCCCGGAAACCGGAGAGCGACAGCAGCCCGAACAGGGACAGGACGGCGTAGCACTGGGCGTACCTGCCGACCTCCCGGACCCCGAGGACCCGCGCCAACAGCAGCATGATCAGAAAGACGGCCGCCTGGCTGAGCAGGGCACCCACCAGGTTCAGGCCCCCGCCACGGGCCATCCCCCGCACGTGCCTGTCCCCGGAGCCGGTCGCCTCGTCCGCCTCGGCCTCGGCGGCGGTCACCGGGGTCGCCGGCCGGTTCGGTTGCTCGGTCACGCCACGGGCCTACCGGGAACGCCTGTTCGCGTCGCCCACCACCGGTAGGACGACGGTGTCGTCTCCGCCGCGTCCCGACGGCCCGGCCTGCGGCTGCGTCGGCACCGGGGCGGCACCCCTACCGGCGGTGGTCCCGGCGACGGCGGGCGTGGCCCGGCCCCGGGAGAGCTGCTCCACCAACGCCACCAGCAGGACGGCCAGGAGCAGACCGGCACCGGCCACCGGCAGCACCAGGTTGACCAGGGCCCGGGTCCGGTCGACCGCCTCCACCGCACCGAGGCTCGTCACCTGGGCCGGGTCGGCGGCCTGCGACTGGGCGCGGGCCCGTTGCAGGCCCTGGCGGGCCGAGGCGAGACTGCCGCTGGCGGTGTCGCGCTGGGCGAGCAGCGACTGGTACTCGGGAAGCTTCGGCCCCAGCCCGTCGAGACGCTTCTGCCCGTCGGTGATCGCCTTCTCGGCCTCGGAGACGCCGCGCCCGTTGCCCACCGCCTGCATCTGGAGCCGCTGCTGCCGCATCGTGGCGATCTCCTGCAGGGTGGACTGGTAGAGCCGGTCCGGCTGGCGGACCTTGTTCTCCTTCTCCCACTCGTCGATCGCCTGGGTGGCGGTGGTCAGCTCGTCGTTGGCCACCTTCACCTCGCTCTCGGCGATGTTGACCTGGCTGGCGAAGAGAAACGCCAGGGCGCGCTGGGCGGTGGCGGTCAGCACCGGGGCGACGGTGTCCCGGTCGGTCGCGGTGTAGGTCAGGGTGAGCTGACTGCTCGCGCCGACCTGGGCGACGGAGAGCCCGTCGCGCAGGGTCCGGTTGGACACCCCGGTGTCCCCGGCGACCTGGTCGACCACCTGGGGGGCGGTCACCGCCGCCGCGAAGGCCGCCGCGAACTGGCTGGCCGCCTGGGTGCCTGTGTACTGCTGGGCGGCGGTCCCGCCGACCAGCGCCGGGGCGGCGACGTAGGAGGTCGCCGCGTACCGGTCGGGGCCGATCAGGACCACCAGTGCCGCCGCGCTCGCGGCGAGCAACGGGACCCCCAGCAGGATCCAGAGTCGACGCCGCGCGACCCGCAGATAGTCGACGATCTCCACCCTTGCGCTCCCCACTGTCTGATAGATCATCTGATGTCGCCTCCGGCCGCCACCGCCGGGGTGGACGGGCCGGTTCCGGCCCGCACCGCCGGGGTGGACGGGCCGGTTGCGGCCGCGCCCCGGGCGACCGCGCTCGCCGCGGCCGCGAAGGCCGCGAAGTACCAGAGGGTGACCACGTTCGAGATCACGTTCGAGGCCGCGCTGACCGCCACGAAGGCGACAGCGCAGCCGAGGAACCCGACGGCGATCCCGCGTGGCAGGCTCCCCGGCGGGGCCCGGCGCAGCGCCGTCCGCCCGGTGTGCAGACAGAGCAGCATCATCGCCAGGTACGCCCCCAGGCCCAGGACCCCGGTCTCGACGTACGCGCGCAGGAAGTCGTTGTGCGGCTTCTTCGCCTCGTCGGCCTCGAACTTCGTCATGTTCGGCCCGACCCCGGTGACCGGGTTCCGGTTGGCCAGGGTGACGATCTCCGACCAGTAGCCGACCCGCCAGGCGAGGGTGTTGCCGGTGGGGCCGCCCCCGACGGCGGTGCTCTGCCCGATCTGCCCGAACCGGTCGGCCACCGTCGGCAGCAGGGTGACCCCCACCACCACTGCCAGGCAGAGCGCCACCAGCATCCGCTTGCTGCGGTGCAGCACGGCGACCACGACCAGCCCGATCCCGGCCCCGATGATCGCGCTACGGGTGTTGGTGAGCAGCAGGAACACCAGCGACAGGGTGAGCAGGACACCCATCGGGACCCGCCACCGCCGTTCCAGGTGCCGGTAGACACCGAACCCGAAGATCACCATGAACATCAGGTACCGGCCGAACGTGGTCGACTGGGTGAACGGGCCGCTGATCCGGGTGAAGCCGCCCTTGACCTCGGCCGGAGGGCTACCCAGCAGTGACATCACGACCGTGTAGCCGACCGCGAGGGCCAACGAGGCGTACACGGCCAGCAGGATCCGCCGGACCGCCGGGAGGTCCGGCATCAACTGCTCCAACACCAGGAACATCACCACGACGGTGGCGATCCGCAGCGCCTCCAGGAAGCTGGGTGTCGGCTGGGCCGCGCCGAAGGCGCTGACCAGTCCGGTCGCGCCGACCAGGAGCAGGGCCACACCCAGGGGGGAGGTCCGGAGCCGACCGTGGCGGCGCAGCTGGGCGGCCAGCCACAACCCGGCGGCGAGCAGGAACAACACGGCCAGGATCGTCGACGGGTCCGACAGTCGGCCACCGGCTCCCCCGTCGGCCCGTCCGGCCGTGGGTCCGCTGAGTTTGAACAGGTCGACGCAGGAGCGGACAGCGAGCATCAGCATCACGTACGCGGCGAAGCGGGTCAGGGCGAGGACCCCGACGATCAGCCCGACGGCCAGCACCAGGGGCAGCACCATCCGGACCCGGTCGCCCTCGCTGCCGGCCACCCCGGACAGGACCGCCACCACGACGCAGAGCAGCGCGGCACCGCCGGTGAGCAGCCGTACGGTCAGGTCGGGGACCTGTCGGCGGGCCGCCGGTCGGGGCGCGTCGTCGACCCGGGTCGCCGAGGCGTCCGGCGTCTCCTGGTCGCGTACCGCACCGTGCCGCTGTCCGTCCATCGCCCGCCGACCACTCGCTCGTAGGTGTGTGCACAGGGGTTGTGACCCGCCGATCGCCTCCGCGCGGGACCAGGGGAACGGCCTAATCTAACGGGTCCCACCGGCAGGACATATGGGCCGTTGCGCCGGGTCTGCCCGACGCATCGTCGGCTCCGCCGGGTCCGGGCGTCCGCACGGGCCCTTCCGCTACCGGAGGCGTCGAGCGGGGGTCCTTCCCTGCCGCGGAGGGCGGGGGGTGAGTGTGAGGTAGAGGCGTTCCAGGTCGCGGGCGGCGGCGTCCCAGCTGTACTCGACCAGGACCCGGTCACGCAGCGCACCGGCACCGGCCCGTTCGGCGTCCGGGTCGGCGGTCACCGTGTCCAGCGCCCGCACCAGGTCCGCCTCGTCGCCCTCCCGGAACAGCCGGCGGCCCGGGGCGTCCCGCTCCAGCACCTCCACGTGCGGTTCGATGTCGCTGGCCACCACCGGCAACCCGTACGACGCCGCCTCCAGCAGGGTCAGCGGCAGCCCCTCCAGGCGGGACGGCTGGACGAAGGCCGCCGCGTGGGAGTACAACTCGGCGAGCAGGTCACCGTAGGCGAACCCGGTGAACACGATGCGCGGGTCGTCGCCGGCCTCCCGGCGGAGCCGGGCGACGAAGTCGTCGGTGAAGGCGGACCCGCCGACCACCGCCAGCCGCAGCGGGGTGCTCGACCGCCGGAACGCCCGGATCAGCAGGTCGGCGGACTTCTCCGGGACCAGCCGACCGACCAGGAGCAGATATCCGCCGGGGGTGAGCCCGAAGCGGGTCAGCTCCTGCGCAGGCAGGTGCTTGGGGCTGGACACCCCGTTCGGGATGTAGTGGGCGGCCCGACCGAACCGGTCGGCGTAGTGGGCGGCCAGCCCTCGGGAGACAGTCACCAACCCGTGGGGTACGGGTCCACTGAGCCGGTACGCGGCACCGAGGACCGTACGCGCCGCCCGACCCCACTTGTTGCGCTGGTTGTCCAGCCCGTGCACCGTCAGCACCACCCGGGCCCGGCTGGTGTAGCGGGGCAACGGGGCGAGCAGGACCGGGCCGAGTCCGTGGTAGTGGACGACGTCCGGTCGCTCGGTCATGGCCGCGACGGTGGAGGTGGTGGAGTGCACTATCGCGTCGAGGTGTTTGCTGGCGACGGTGGGTGCCCGCCGCAGCCGGATCCCCCGGTACGACGGGTCGGTGACGCCGCCGTAGCTGTCCCGGCAGTAGACGGTCACCTGGTGGCCGAGGGTGGCCAGCCGGCTCGCCATCTCCTCCACGTGCCGTTCGATCCCACCGAAGGTGGCCGGTACCCCCTTCTGACCGATCATCGCCACCCGCAGGGGGCGCCACCCCGGCGGGCGGTCCTCGTCGGTGCCGGGCGGTCCGGGCTGCGGCAGACCGACCGCCTCGGTGGCGTGATCGTGCGAGTGCACAGTGTCCATCCCCCCACGGAGTGACTCCGAAGCCCCTGGTCAGGCACTCCACGCCCCGGACGCTAAATCATGATCGGCCAGGCGGGACAGGGCCGGACAGCCAGGCGAACAGACACGTTCAGCCGGTTGCCCGACCGGCGTACCCATGATCCACCCGCCCCCGGTCGACGACGTTCACCTCACGACGCCGCACCCCTCGACCACTCAACGTCACGAACGCGAAATCGGTACGGCCTCACCCGAGTTTCCGGACCCGACAGCCCGCCAGGCGCAAGGACGACTGCCGTCACGGCGCAGGCGCACCCGAGCAGTTCACCGAGCGGCGGTAGGCCGACCGTCCAACCGGCCCACCGCCGAGCCTGTGTCGTCGACCTACCGTTGTCCGTACCCCTGGGCGGGGTTCTGGGGATTCGTACCGTATCCCTGCTGCGGCGGACGCTGCCCCGCCTGCGGCGGCGGGTAGTGGGGGCGAGCGGCACCCCCCGACCCGGGAAATCCCTGGCCACGTGTGAAGCCGGGTCCGTTCGGAGCGATCTGCATCGCCGCTATCTCGTCGAGGCTGTACGCGTTCTCCGCCGGGTGGACCGGTCGCATCGACTGCCCCGCAGAGGGATGCCCCTGCCCGTACTGCCCCAGACCCCCGTAGAACTGCCCGTACTGCCCCTGGGGTCCGTAGCCCGCCGTCTGCTGCCCCTGAGGATCGTGGCCCGGCACGAACCGGCCCGAGGGCGGAATCTGCCGGTACGACGACACCACCGTCTGCTGCGCCGCGTACGGATCGGACATCGGCCGTTGGGAGAGGTCGTCGTTGGGCATCCCCCGGTAGGCCGGACCCGCGCCCTGAATCTGCCACTCGGCGGGCTGCTGCCAGGGAGCCTGCCCTCCGGCGGGCTGGTGCCAGGAAGGCTGCCCTCCGGCGGGCCGGCTGCCTGGGGCCTGCCAACCGGATTGCGTCAGCTGCTGCTGTGGGCCTCCGCGCGGCGGCAGCGTCTGCGGCCGACGCAACAGCGCCTTCTGCGCCGCCCCCGTTTCGACGAAGTCACGGCGAACGTCCTCTGGCACGCGTTCGTGGGGTTCGAGATCGCCGGAGATTCCGGCCTCGCGGAACCAGTAGCGTTTCAGCTCACGTTCGAAGTCGAGGGCGTTCTGCGGGGTAGGACGCTCGAAGACCGTCCGGAGTTCCTCGTCGGTTTCCAGTTGGTTCTGACGCGCTTCCCTGATGTCGTTGATCAGGAAAGCCCTGGTTCCGCTCCTGAGGTACGCCTCGTAGAGGCGATCGGACATCTCTGATTCGTCATCTCTCCGGTAGCCCCACTTCACCGCGAACCGCTCGACCGCCAGATGAATGTCCTCCTTCGGGAAATTTGGACCACTCCCGCTGAGCAGCATGGTGATGTTCTCCTCGACACCCATCCGTGACTGCCAGAACCCCGGGCCGTTGAAGCCATCGCTGATCGTGTAGTCGACGGTGGAGGATTCGCTGCCCTGAGGGCTCGCCGCACCCGGGCTCCCGGCGGCGGTGCTCGCCGCACCCGGGCTCATCGGTAGCGGCGCCCTCGCCGGCGGGCTGTCCGCCCCCGGGCTGAAAGGGTTGTAGGCGAGCGCCGCGGGCGGGGAGACCACCTGCTGTTGGAGCCACTGGTCGGCTCGGGCGGCCGCTGGATTGGCGAGTGCGTAGAGTTCGATCTCCTCGAGCGGCGGCGAGGCACCGTGATGACGTAGGTTCTCCATCGCTTCGATGAAGCCCGAACCCACTTCGGTGGCGAGGAAGTGGCCGGGGATCCTGTAGTCCCGGTGTTCGTAGCCGAGGTCGTCGTACTCCTCCTGCGCCCACCGGGTCAGCCGGGCGTCGAGCGCCTCCCTCGCTCCGGCAAAGCGCCAGCCGTTCATAGCCAGAGCTTCGTCGAGCTCCCTGTCGTAATCGTCCATGATGGTGCTCCTACGGGTAGCCGATCAGTCACACCGACTACGGCCGGGGACGGGCGGCGGTTCGAGACCCGTCGAAGAAAGCCGAGCCCTCCTCTGTGTTCGTCGGCTCCCCCCGACCACTCCGGTGATCAAGGGGTTTGCGTCAGAATCCGGCGTGGCGATGACGCAAACCCCTTGATCAACGAAAGAAGCAGGGGTCAGGGGCGGGTGGGGGGGTTGGGGTGGAGGTGGGTGAAGAGGTCCTGGTAGGCGTCGAGGCCGTGTTCGGCGGCGAAGAGTTTGCGGGCCTCCCGGGCCTTGGCGTCCCGCCAGTCGGCCGGGGCGGCACCCAACTCCAGGATCGCCCGGTGCAGCGCCGGCGGATCCCGGGGTGGGACGACGGCACCGAACTGGGTGGCCAGGACCGGGTACCGCCCGCCGGGCAGGTCGGTGGTGACCGACGGGACACCGCACATCATCGCCTCGGCCTGGACGATGCCGAACGACTCGGCCACCGACGGCAGGGCGAACACGTCGATCGAGGCGTAGAAGTCGTCGATCTCCTTGCCGCGCAGTTCCCCGAGGACCTCGATCCGGTCGTCGGCACCGATCTCGGCCCGGATCGCGGCGAGGTCGTCCCCGCCCATCACCGTCTTGTAGTTGCCGCCGATCAGCAGGCGGGCGTCCGGATCGGTGATCTTCCGGAAGGCCCGGACCAGGTAGGGGATCCCCTTGTCCTCGACGATCCGGCCGAGGAACCCGACGTGCAGTCCCCCGGTACGCCGGTACCGGGGCTGCCCGCCCCGACGGTCCAGGCAGGGGGCCGGGATGAACCGGTGCTCCCGGCGTCGCATCGTCGGCCAGAACTTCGACGCGTGGGCCTGGTCGTCGCTGTAGGCGACCACGGCGGCGGAGCGGCGCAGCGCCGCCCACGAGGTGACGTCGGAGGCCGCGACGGCGACCCGGTTGAGCAGGCCCGGCGGCAGGTACAGGTCGATGTGGAGCATGCTCACGATCGGCGTCGAGCCGACGAGCTGGGCGACCACCGCCCCCTCGGCCATCGGCAGGTTGAGCAGGAACACCCCGGAGCGGCGGGCGAGCCGGGCGGCCAACACCGGGTACTCCGGGCTGATCTGCGCCCGGGTGATCTGCCCGAGGACCCGGGCGCGGTACACGTCGACCCCGTTGATCGTCTCGCGCAACGGGGTGGACTTGTCGTGCTGACTGGTCACCACGGCGACCCGCCAGCCCCGGGCGGCCAGCCCCTCGGCGACGGTCTGCGCGGTGTGGGTCACCCCGCTCATGTACGGGGTGTAGTAGGTGAGGGCCACTGTCAGGTCGTACCGGGGTTCGGCGGTGCTCATCGGGTGCGACGTCCTTTCCTTGCAGGCGAAACGGTGGCGGGAGGGATCACAGGGAGACGACGGCGAGCTGTCCGGTGTGGTCGGAGAGCCCGTCCGGGTCGACCATCAGGTACCTGTGCACCGACACGTCGTCGGTGGTGAAGAGCCAGTCGAGCCGCCACAGCGGCAGCCCGTAGCGGGCCCACGAGACCGGGTAGGGCGAGTCCAGGGCGGCGCCGGCGTCGACGAGCCGGTCCGGCAGGGTCCGCAGCAGGCGCATCGACGAGGAGGTGTTGAGGTCCCCGGCGAGCAGGACCGGGTGGGGGTTGTCCTCGACGTCGGCGGTGAGGGCCCGGTAGTCGGCCTGCCGCAGGTCGTGGCGGGCCAGCGTGTCGTCGGCGGTGTCGGAACGGCGGGCGGGCAGCCCGACCATCGGCACGTGCAGGTGGGAGTTGTACACCGACAGGACCCGCTCGCCGACCAGCAGGTCGGTCCGGAGCGTCTTGACGGTGTGGTACTCCGGGAGGCGGGAGTCCGCCGGGGGCAGGTCCGGCCACTGACGGTCCAGGAACGGACGCAGGTCGACCGGGTGTTCCCGGACGATCGGATACCGGGAGACGGTGACCAGCTCCCCGACGGCGGCGACGTGGAATCCGGGGAACTCCCGGCGCAACCGGTCCAGGCCGTCCACCGGCAGCGGGTCCAGCTCCGGGGTGAGGTACAGGTACTCCTGGAGCAGGTACACGTCGGCGTCCTGGGCGTGCAGGTAGCTGTAGAAGCGGTCCGGGTCCCGGGTGCGCTCGCCGTTGGGCCCGATGGCCAGGAGTTCGTCCCAGTACCAGGTGTTCCAGGCGAACACGGTGACCGCGTCCGCCGGGGCGGGGGGCGGGCGGTGCCAGAGCGTGGCGGCCACGACCCCGTTGCCGGACCAGCCGAGGAGCAGCGCCGCCACCGCCAGCCCGAGACCGACCAGTCGGGACCGTCGCCGCACCGCCACCGCGACCACCACCACGAGCAGCAGCGGTACGACGAGGAGGGCCACCGGGGGCAGCAGGTCCGGGAGGTTCCACCACCAGGCCCGGCCGGACAGGTACGTGTGTGCCAGCACGAACAGCAGCCACGCCCCGGCGACGGCCGGCCAGACCACTGTGCCTCGACCCGGGCGGCGGGTCACCGGGGCCGGGGCCGGGTCGGTGACGGCTGTCATCCCGCCCCCCGTGCGGCGACCAGCAGCACCCCGGAGAGGGTGGCCCAGAGGGCCGCGTTCGCCACCATGACGGGGTCGCGGACGAGCACCCGTACCGGGTTCTCACCGGCGTCGTGGACCAGGACGAGTTGCAGGTAGCGGAAGAGCCCGAAGATGGCCAGCGGGGTGAGCAGCACCGCCGCGATCGACGCGTGGGCGGCCAGGGGCGCCTCGTCGCGCAGGTAGAGCAGGTAGCTGCCGGCGGTCAGCGCGGCGGAGAGCTGCATCAGCTGGTCGGTCAGGGGCACCGTGTAGCCCCGCAGGGCGGGTCGGTGCGTACCGCCGCTGTTCTTCAGCTCGTGTCGGCGCTTGCCGAGGGTGAGCAGCAGACAGAGGGTGAACACCGCGGTGAGCAGCCACCCGGAGACGGTGGTGCCGGTGGCGAGGTAGCCCTGCATGAGACGCAACGCGAACCCGCTCGCCACGAGGAAGACGTCGAGCAGCGGAACGTGTTTGAGTCCCAGGCAGTACCCGAGGTTGAGCAGCAGGTACACCCCGACCGGCCAGGCCGTGGCCGGGGTGAAGGTGCTGAGCACCCCGGCCAGGGCCGCCGCCACCACCGCGGCGAACACCACAGCCACCCGGGGCGTCACCCGGCCGGAGGCGATCGGTCGGTGCCACCGGGTCGGGTTCGCCGCGTCCCTGCGCCGGTCGACCATGTCGTTGAGGACGTACACCAGGACCGAGGTCAGGATGAACGCGGTGACCGCCCAGACCAGGTTGGTCAGGGGGGTCCGCCCCCAGGACTGCGGATCCAGCAGCGGTACCGACACCACCAGCAGGTTCTTGGGCCACTGGCCGGGGCGGGCGAGTTGCACCAGGGCACGGACCAGGGTGCCGGCCTGCCGTAGCGGCACCTCCCCGGTGGGTCGCGGACCGGTGGCGGGAACGACCAGGGGTTGGGTGACCGGGGCCATCAGAAGAACGCCTTCGCCACACGCAGCGCCCCCTGGGACCAGGGTTCGCGGCTGGTCCGGCCGGTCGACGGTCGGGTCCGTCCGGTTCCCCGCTGCTCCCGCCACCACTGGAAGGTGCGCAGCAGGGCGTCCTGGTTGGAGTGGGTCGGGGTGAACCCGAGTCGCCGACGCACCTTGTCGGTGCTGACGTAGGAGTCGGCGAGGAGTTTGTGCAGGAGCCTGTCGTACACCGGGGAGAGCCGGGCCTTGCGCAACGCCTGCAGGGTCAGCAGCGCGGGCCGGGCGGGCACCGACACCACCCGGCGGCGGTGACCGGCGGCGTCGAGGACGGCCTGGAAGTCCTCGCGGAGGGTGCCGAACTCGGCGGCGGCGACGTTGTACGTGTCGTTGGCGACGTCCTCGTCGGCACCGAGGGCGACCCGGACGCACTCGGTGAGGTCCTCCACCGCGCACATCTGGATCCGCACGTCGCCCCGGCCGAGGATCGGGAAGTGCCGCCCCTCCTCGGCCCACTCGAAGAGCATCGCGAACAGGCCCATCCGTCCCGGCCCGAGGAAGGTCTTGGGTCGCAGCATCGGTACGCAGAGCCCGGCCGCCCGGAACTCCTCGACGACCTCCTCGGCGGTGGCCTTGGCCCGGCCGTAGGTGTCCACCGGCTCCCGGGGGTGTTCCTCGGGGGTCGGTACCCGGGTGGGCAGGCCGTACACGGCGGTGGTGGAGACGTGGACCACCCTCGGCACCCCGGCGTCACGGGCGGCGGTGAGCACCGTACGGGTGCCGTCCACGATCACCGACCCGATCTCCTGCGGAGCGTAGCTGGGCAGCGCGGCGGCGCAGTGGACCACCGCACCGGCACCGGCGAACGCGGCGGTCATCGCGGCCCGGTCGCGGACGTCGGCGACGGTGGCGGGGATCCCGGGGTCGCCGGGGCGGACGTCCACTCCGTGCACCGGCAGGCCCTCGTCGCGCAGTCGTCGGACGACGAACCCGCCGAGCATTCCGCTGGCTCCGGTGACCACTGTCGGGCCCGGGGGTGCTGGGGTCACCACGACGCGCTCACCTTCTCCCGGACGAACCCGGTGAGCAGGCGGCGCAGCCCCAGGGCCAGGGTGGCGTCGAGGGCCTCCAGGAAGTACTCCAGGTCGGCCGGTTCGATCATGAGGGTGGGGGCCACCATCAGGGGGTTCTCCACGTTGGGGCTGTAGTACGTCATGATCTTGTGGGCCCGGTAGAGGTGCGAGATCACCGACAGGGTGATCAACTTCGTGCCGAAGCGGGGGTCGTTGGCGAACCCGGGGACCAGCTTCCCGGCCAGGTCCAACAGCTTCGGGCCGCCGGCGAGGAAGACGCCGTGCAGCGAGCCGACCCCGGAGACCCGGTCCACCGCGTCCGGGTGGGCCTTGCGGATCCGGTCCAGGCCGGGGCCGAGGATCGCCTCGATCTGCCGGGCCCGCCCCGGGAAGTCCTCCTCCACCGTCACGTTCACCGCCTCGATGGCGGTGGCGGTCTCCTCGCCGAACCCGTAGTACGTGGTGCTGTGCAGGATCACGTCGGACAGCCGGTCGTACGCCCGACGGAACAGCCGCTCCCGGGCGGTGTAACCGGAGATCGACGCCTTGCCCCCGCCGAGGGACTTGGAGTAGACCAGGATGTCCGGCAGCAACCCCTCGTACCGCATGAAGTAGAAGAGACTGCCGGTCTTACCCCACCCGGTGTACACCTCGTCGAAGATCATCACGATGTCCTCGTCGGTGCAGATCTGCCGCAGTTCCCGCAGGGCCGACTCCGACCAGCAGCGCATGCTGGAGGCGCTGTACGGCTCGACCATCAGCGCGTACACGTCGCATCCACCGTCGGGGCGACGGGTGGACTCGATCGCCGCCCGGACCGCCGCCACGTCCCCGTACGGGTGGACGACGGCGTTGGGCAGGCCGGGGAAGCGGAAGTGGTTCTCCGCCGACCCGGTCAGGCTGCCCGCCCCGAGGGTCTTGCCGTGGAAGCTGATGTCGGCGCGCAGGATGGTCTGCCGCTTCCCCCCGTGGTACTTGTACGCCATCTTGATGGCGCCCTCGTTGGCCTCCGCCCCCGAGTTCGGGAAGTACGAGATGGACAGGTCCCCGGGGAGGAGTTCGGCGACGTTGTGACTCAACGCGGCCAGGTACGGCGAGAAGAAGGCCTTGTGCACCTCCATCCGGCGTTCGGCGGCGAACCGGGCCCGGGCGGCGAGGATCCGGGGGTGGTTGTGGCCGTGGTTGAGCACGCCGACGCCACCGGAGAGGTCCAGGACCCGGTTGCCGTCACGCAGGTGGATCCAGGCGCCCTCGGCCCGCTCCACCAGCTCCCTGCCGAACCCGAAGGTGGTCATCAACGACACCTGGGACTTGCTGACGTACCGGCGGTAGAGGTCGTGGACCTCGCGTACCGTCAGTGCCTCGCACTCCTCAAGACCGATCAGCCTGGGCATGTACCCTCTTCTCTGTTGTCTGCGCCGCATCCGCGGCGGACGACCTCCGGTTAACCACCGCCACGTCGCGCAGCAGGGCGACGGCGGCGCGGGGCAGTCCCGCGACGAGCCCGGCGACGAGGGCCGTGTGGGAGAGCAGGTGCAGCCCGGCGGCGGTCAGCGCGAACCCCGCACCCCGCAGCCGGTACGCCAGGCGCAGGAACTCCGCGTTGGCGGCGACGAACCCGGCGACCAGCACGGGCCAGGCCGACGCCGCCGCCGGCACGAACACCGCCACCGGCAGCACCAGCAGCGCCAGTGCGGAGGTGACCAGGGACAGCTGCGCATCCCGGTCCAGTCGCCGGTACCGGCCGGTGGACATCAGGTCGGCCCGCTCGCCGGTGACCGCTCCGCCCCGCTGGCGACGTCGGGTCCGGACCATCAGGGCCGGTTTCGTGCGGGCCCGTACGTACTGTTCGCGCAGCAGCGGGGCGAGCCTGTCGACGTCGTCGTGCCGGGTGGTGACCCGGTCGGTGGCGACGAGACGGTACCGGGCCGGGAGCCGGGTGCCGAACTCGTCGTCCTCCCCGTCGCGCAGCCGCTCGTCGAACCCGCCGGTGGCGGTGAAGACCTCCCGGGGTACGAGGGTCGCGGCGAACAGCGCTCCGGTCTCCCGGCCGACCGTACGCCGCCGCCAGAAGTGTTCGAACGCCACCCGGTACGCCTCCACCGGACCGTCGTCGAACAACGGCTCCGGCGCATAGATCCCCTGCACCATCCCCACCCCCACACCACCCCGCAGAATCCCCACCGCCGCCTCGATCGCATCCGACGCCAACGCCGTATCCGAATCCACGAAGAACACCAACGGCGCCGAACACGACGCCACCCCCACATTCCGCGCCGCCGCCGGACCCCGATTCACCGACTGCACCACCAACCGCACCGGAAACTCCGCCACGATCTCCCGCGAACCATCAGTCGACGCGTCATCCACCACCACCACCTCCACCGGCGCCAACGACTGCCCCAACACCGACTCCAGACACGCCCGCAACGTCTTCGCCTTGTTGAAGTTCGGCACCACCACCGCCACCCGCGCCGCCCCGTCCCCCGCCCCGACCGGTGGAACCGCCCCCGGCGGCGCCGCCCCGGTCACCGGGCACTCCCCCGGGCCAGCGCGTAGGCCACCCGGAGGGTCCCCACGCCGGTGCCGAGTACGGCCAGGACGTAGAGCAGCAGGTGCATCCCGGTGGCGTACGCGGCGAACCCGGCACCCCGGATCCGCCATGTGAAGCGCAGGAACCGGTGGCTCGGCACTGCGGAGGCGACCACCAGCAGCGCCCAGACCGGCAGCAGCCACGGTTGGAAGGGGACCAGCGGCAGGGTGAGCAGCCCCAGGCCGGAGAAGACCAGTCCGGTCGGGGATATCGCGTTGACCCGCATCCCGTTGCCGGCGTTGCGCCGACGACCGGCCCGCAGCATCACCATCGGGGTGTCGGTGGCGAACCCGAACTGCTCCCTGACGAAGGGAAGGAACCGGTCCACGTCGTCGTGCCGGGTGACCACCCGGTCGGTGACGACCAGCCGCCACTGCCGAGGCATCCGGGTGCCGAACTCGGTGTCCTCCCCGGTGCGCAGCCGCTCGTCGAACCCGCCGGTGGCGGTGAAGACCTCCCGACGGATGAGGCTGGCGGCGAAGAGGGTCGCCGCCCGGGGGCGTCCCACGCTGCGCCGCCGCCAGAAGTGTTCGAACGCCACCCGGTACGCCTCCACCGGACCGTCGTCGAACAACGGCTCCGGCGCATAGATCCCCTGCACCATCCCCACCCCCACACCACCCCGCAGAATCCCCACCGCCGCCTCGATCGCATCCGACGCCAACGCCGTATCCGAATCCACGAAGAACACCAACGGCGCCGAACACGACGCCACCCCCACATTCCGCGCCGCCGCCGGACCCCGATTCACCGACTGCACCACCAACCGCACCGGAAACTCCGCCACGATCTCCCGCGAACCATCAGTCGACGCGTCATCCACCACCACCACCTCCACCGGCGCCAACGACTGCCCCAACACCGACTCCAGACACGCCCGCAACGTCTTCGCCTTGTTGAAGTTCGGCACCACCACCGCCACCCGCGCCGCCCCGTCCCCCACCAGCCCCTCGGCCTCCCGCTCCACAGGGGAGGTCACCCGCGACCCCGCCGACCCGGTCACCGGGACATCCCGACGGCGGCACGGGTCCGGCCGGTGGACCGGAGGGTGAGCCGTCGGGCCGTCCCGATCGCCGCACCGGCGGCGGAGGTGAGTTGGTAGAGCAGGTGGACGGCGGCGAAACGCAGACCGAACCCGATCCCCCGGCTGGCCGCCACCCGCCGGTAGGTCCCGGCGTCGGCGGCGAGCGCCACGGTGAGCGCAACGGCCGGGACGACGGCCGCCGGGGCGCCGACGACCAGGGGCAACGGCAGGGTGAGCGCCCCGGCGAGGACCATCACGCTGGCCACGATCCGGCTGGTCGCCCCGCCGAGGACCTCCCCGGGGCGGACCTGCTCGGCGCTGGCCCAGGCCCGCAGGAACACCTTCGGCAGCAGGACCCGCAGGGTGGTGTCGTGGTCGTGCACCCCGGAGATGTCGGCGGTGGTGCGGACCTCGTACCGGGTCCGGATCCGGTGTCCGTACTCGGGTGCCTCGGTGTGCCGCAGGTCCGGGTCGAAGGGCCCGAGCTGCCGGAACACCTCGGCGCGCATCGCGCACAGAGCGGTGTGCAGCCCTTCCGTCGGGCCCTCCTGGGCCAGCCACCAGTGGTACATCTGCAGCGCCCGGTACTCGGCGACGATCCCCCGCGAGAGCAGCGACTCCGGGCGGAGCACCCCGCAGATCGCGCCGAGGCCGGGGTCGGCGCGGAGTTGGGCGACAGCGGCGGCGACGCTGCCGGGTTCGAGGGCGACGTCGGCGTCGAGGAAGAACAGGATCTCACCGCGCGCCCGGTCGGCTCCGATGTTGCGGGCGGCACCCGGCCCGCCGTTGGTCGTGGCCCGGACGACAGTGGCTCCGGTGGCGGCGGCGACCGCGTACGAGTCGTCGGTGCTGGCGTCGTCGACCACGACGATCTCGATGTGCGGGTGGGTCTGCCGCTGTACGGAGCGGACGCACAGCTCGACCGTGCGGGCCCGGTTGTAGCACGGTATGACGACGGAGACCAGCGGTGGTTGCACGGTGCCTCTCCTTCTCGCTCCGGCTCGGTTGCGGGGACGACCGATCGGGGCCTGCGCGGGTTCGGGCTCGGCCACCGGGCGGCCGGCGGTCCGAACAAAAGTGCGATGAGATTGCCGGACAGGACTTCGTTCGTTGTTCACGAAGCGCCGGTAGATACAGAACAGGAATGGCCATCACGCGACCTTGAACGACGGCCGACTATATCTTGCGCGCACTCAGGGAGACCGTCAAGGGCTTGACAGCCTGTTCACGAAGCACACACATGCGTCGACGGAAAATCGCCGATGAATGCCCACCGAAACTCCAAATTCCGATTCAAAAGTTCGACAAAGCTCAATATCGACGCTTGTGGACGACGCGCGGGGGTGGATCGTGTTTCGTCCGTCGTGCACGTTGTGTCGGCATGATCACGGACGGCGACTTTGGGGAAAGATCGTCCGGAGGTCGGGGCACCGCGTCCGGCGCTCCGACACCCCCGCCGTCCACCTGCTGGTACGGCCCCGATCCGCGATCGACACCCCCTCCCGGGCCGACCCGCAACCGACGGCGGCCCCCGACCGGGATCCGGTCGGGGCCTCTCGCGGCGGCCTGCGGCACCGCCGGCGGACGGGTCCGGTCGCCGGAACCAGGCAGCGTCCGTCGGCACTCGTCGCCGAGTCGAGAAATGATGTGCCAATCTCGGGGTGGCATTAATGGACGGGCGGAATGGCCGATTCGAGTATCCGGCGCGCCGCATCCGGGTGATTCGCCGGACGTCCCACCACTCGGTCCCCGTCGAGCACCGTATCGGTGCCGGGAACGGGCTTTCCCCATCGGACGAACGAACACCGCTCCGCAGTGCCCACGAGGCCCGACCGCGCCGCACCCCACCCCGGGGCCCACCACCGACACCCGCCGTCGGCCGCGTCAGACTCGCGTTGTGATCTCTGTTTTGGCACGCTGGCGATCACCGTCGGCACAACGCCGGCGGGCTGCCGACCCCTGCGAGGGAGACGATCGATCCGATGGCTGCCGACGTCACCAGCACGCCCGAGTGGCAGGCCCTGCGCGCCCACGCCGACGAGATCCGCGAGACGCACCTGCGGGACCTGTTCGCCGCCGACCCGGACCGGGGTGGACGACTCGCGATCGAGATGGCCGACCTCTACGTGGACTACAGCAAGAACCTCGTCACCGACGAGACGTTGCGCCTGCTGACCGCGCTGGCCGACCGGGTCGGACTCGCCGACCGGATCACCGCGACCTTCTCCGGCGCCCACGTCAACTCCACCGAGGACCGCGCGGTCCTGCACACCGCTCTGCGGCTGCCCCGCGACGCCACGCTGACCGTCGACGGTCAGGACGTGGTGGCCGACGTCCACGACGTCCTGGACCGGATGGGTGCCTTCGCCGAGACGGTCCGCTCCGGTCAGTGGCGGGGGCACACCGGTGAGCGGATCCGGACCGTGGTCAACATCGGCATCGGCGGGTCCGACCTCGGGCCGGTGATGGCGTACGAGGCGCTCAAGGACTACCGCGATGCCGGACTGACCTGCCGCTTCGTGTCGAACATCGACCCCACCGACATCCACGAGGCCACCGCCGACCTGGACCCAGCGACCACCCTGTTCGTGGTGGTCTCCAAGACCTTCTCCACCCAGGAGACCCTGGCCAACGCCGAGCAGGCCCGCCGGTGGCTGCTGGCCGGGCTCGACGGTGACCCCTCGGCGGTGGCCCGCCACTTCGTCGCGGTCAGCACCAGCCAGGAACGGGTACGCGACTTCGGCATCGACCCGGCGAACATGTTCGGGTTCTGGGACTGGGTGGGTGGGCGCTACTCCCTGCCCTCGGCGGTCGGCCTGTCGGTGATGCTGGCCATCGGGCCGGAGCGCTTCGCCGAGATGCTCGCCGGCTACCACGCGGTGGACGAGCACTTCCGCACCGCGCCGTCGTCCCGCAACGCACCGGTCCTGCTGGGGCTGCTCAACGTCTGGTACACCAACTTCCTCGGCGCGCAGACCCACGCCGTCCTGCCGTACTCGCAGTACCTGCACCGGTTCCCCGCGTACCTCCAGCAGTTGACCATGGAGAGCAACGGCAAGTCGGTGACCCGCGACGGCACGCCCGTGTCGTACGACACCGGGGAGATCTTCTGGGGTGAGCCGGGGACCAACGGCCAGCACGCCTTCTACCAGCTCATCCACCAGGGAACCCGGCTGGTCCCGGCCGACTTCGTGGCGTTCGGTACGCCGAACCACGACATCGCCGACATGCACGACCTGTTCATGTCCAACTTCTTCGCACAGACCGCCGCCCTGGCCTTCGGGCGGACCGCCGAGCAGGTCGCCGCCGAGGGGACCCCGGCGGAACTGGTCCCGCACCGGGTGATGGCGGGCAACCACCCGACCACCTCGATCCTGGCCGAGAAGCTCACCCCGGGCACCTTCGGTCAGCTCGTCGCCCTCTACGAGCACGTCGTCGCCACCGAGGCGGCGATCTGGGACGTCAACGCCTTCGACCAGTGGGGGGTGGAGCTCGGCAAGGTGATGGCCAACCAACTCGCCCCCCTGCTCACCGGGGACGCCCCGGACCTCGACGGGGTGGACTCCTCCACCGCCACCCTGATCCGGCGCTACCGCCGCCACCGCGACCGGGGCTGACACCGGCCCGGCCTGAACCGTCCGCCGAACGGACGGTTCAGGCCGGGGTGTCCTCGACGCCGATCAGGGCTTGGGATTGTCGAACAGGGTGGGGAACTTGGCGGTCAGGCCCAGGTCCCCCTTGCTCCTGAGTTTGCCCCGCATGGCCAGGACGACCGGGTGGGCGTTGCCGGTGACGACGGCGAGGAAGTCGACAGCGCCGATCGTGAGGACCAGGGCGGGCTCACGATCCGGCTGCGCCGACACCACACACCGACCACCGTCGATCACCAGCTGGTAGGTGTCGGATCCACCGTCGGGCCGGTCACCGATCCGCCAGTGCACCACCGCCTGCAGCGAACCGGCCCGGTCGGCCCGGAACACGTGGGGCATGCGGACGAACAACTCCTCCAACACCGCGTGGCGGTGCCCGCCGCTCATCAGCTCCCGCAGGTCCTCGGTCCGCGTTCGCTTCACCAGCCGGGCGAACACTCGCGAGTCGGGATGGTGAACGCCGTCGACCAGCTCTCGGATGCGCTCCGACGTCGCGGGATTCGTCTCTGTCACAGCTCTGCCCTCTCCTGGAACCCTCGCACCCGCGCCCGTCGCGCGGTACGTTCGTCACGTCCCGGCAGGAACAGCGCCGAGCACTCAGCACCGCAGGGCGACCGGGTCGTCGTCTCCGCCGTAGGCATAGCCGCCACCCCCGACCCGCACCGCCGCGGCACGCAGCGCCGCGTTGTCACGCCGCATCCTGGCCAGGGTCGCCGCGTCACCCTGCGCAGCGGTACGTTGCAGCCCGAACACCACAGTGACCGGGTCGTCCTGCGCCTTCGGCACGTTCGGCGCGACCAGTCGGGCGGTCGGGATCGGATAGACCAACACACTGCCCCCGACACCCAGGTCGGCAGGGGTCAACCCACCGAGGACCGCCCCGATCACCGACACCGCGTGTCGACCGGGCAGCAGGACGGTGCACCGGGGGTGCAGGTCGTGTTGCCAGGAGCCCACCGCCCGTAGGTGGGTCTCGATCGAGGCGTACCGACCCAGGAACCCGCCGTACGGCAGGGTCCGGGCGGGCTCGTGTTCGCAGTCGTACGCCAGGTCACCCAGGAACGCCCTGTCGTCGGGAAGCCCCCCGGGGTCGACGTCGTACGCCACGTCGAGCCCGAACACCCAGTCCCGCCCCGCGCCGGGGCGGGCCAGCCCGACCAGGTGGTCGAACCGACCCTGCTCGGCCAACCGGTTGGCGTCGGCGAGGAACGTGGCCAGGTCGGTGTAGGTCAGCTGGTGGCGGCGTACCTGCCGGGGTGCCGCCACCAACGCCAACGTCGCCCGGGTGACGATGCCGTGACGGCCCTGGCCGCCCCGTACGGCGTCGAACAGGTCCCGGTCACGCCCGGGGGAACACGTCACGAGGTCGCCGTCCGGGGTCACCACGTCGAGGTCGAGGACGTTGTCGGCCTGGCAGCCGTACCGGTGACTGGTGCCACCGATGCCGCCCACGGAGAGCGTGCCGCCCACCGTCAACTCCAGATAGTCGGGCAGCACCGGCGGGACCAGTCCCCGGGCGAGCGTGGCCACGACGACGGTGCTCCACCGGGCGCCCGTGTCCACACTGACCCGGTCGGCACCGACCCGCCGTACCGTCGACAGGGTTTCCATGTCCACCACCAGGCCGTCGCGGGTCTGGGTCTGCCCGTCCACCGAATGCCCGGCACCCCTGGCCACCACCGTCAGGCCGGCCCGGTGACAGTGCCCGACCACCGCTGCGACGTCCTGCGCGGATCCCGGCCTGAGCACCGCACGGGGCAGGTGCCGGACGAACCCGCCGAAATCCCGGGCGACCCGCGCCCGGTCCACGTCGCGGGTGCTCAGCACACCCGTCAGGCGTATCCCCGCAGCCGTGAGATCCAGGACTGCCTGCTCCACCCTCGTTCCCTTCGACGCCTCGGTGCCGCCCTCGCGACGGACCCGCCCCGGTGAACGGGGCCGGTCCGTCGCGACCGCCTCTGCGGCGTGCCTAGTTCTTCGGGCTGTTCTGGTAGGCCGCCAGTCGCCACTGGCCGTCGGTACGCACGGCGAGCCAGCAGGCCCGCACCGCCCGCTCGGCCGACACCTCCTCCTCACCCGGAGCGAGCACGCCGCCCTGGGTGAGCATCACGACGGTGTCCGGGCCGAGGAACCGGATGTTGAACGGCTGCCCGGTGACCCGGGTCCCCCGGTACGGACCGGCGAACGCGTTGGTCATGAACTGCTGGATCTGCTCGTGGCCCTGGCAGAACACGCCGGGAAGGATCATCGTCCCGTCCGAGGTGAACAGCTGCGCGAACGCGGCGGAGTCGTGTTCGGCCCAGGCGGCGACGAGACGCTGGGGAAGTGCGGCGACCTCCGCCTTCGGGTCGGTTCCGGTGGCTGCCGGGGAGGTCTGCTCGGTGATGCTCATCTGGGTCACTACCCTTCGCTTGTCGGTACGGATGTCTCTTGCCGGCACACCGGGTCCCGGTGGTGCCGACGTGGCAGGTGCAGGCACCTGCCACGCCACAGCAGGGGCGGCCGACGGACGGCGTCAGCCGCGTTCGGGTGTCGGGCTCAGGGCTTCGTAGACGTGCCCGGCCAGGGCGGCGACAGTGGGTTTGGCCCACAGGATCGTCGGCGGCAGGTCCAGCCCGTACCGGCGGAGCAGCCTGACCCGCAGCGCGACGGTCATCACCGAGTCGACGCCGAGTTCGACCAACGGCCGCTTCAGCTCGACGTCCGCGGCGTCCAGGTTGAGTTCGGCACCGACCTGCTCCCGGACGTCCGCGGTGATCCGGTCCCGGCCGGTCGCCTCGTCCAGGTCGGCCAGGTCGAAGGTGACGCCGTCGCCGGCCGCCGCGCCCGCGTCGGCGGCAGGCGGGACCAACTCCCGCAGCATCGGCACCCGCGGAAGGTTCGGCGGCGTCGGCAGAACCCGCAGGATCGCCTGGTAGTCGGCCTGGAACCGGTCGGCGAACGACCAGGCGCGGAACGCCTCCGACACCGACACCGCCTCCAGGCCCCGCGAGTTCGCCTCGGTCATGGTGGTGGTGAGGTTCTCCGACAGGCCCAGCCCGCGCCAGGCCGTCCACCCCAGGCTGACCGTGCCGGTCTGCCCACCGGCGTTGCGGTGGGCGGCCAGCGTGTCGAGGAACGAGTTCGCCGCCGCGTAGCTGGCCTGCCCGGACAACCGGGCGAACTGGCCACAGGAGGAGAACATCACGAAGAAGTCCAGGCTGCCGGGCGGAAAGAGACGGTGCAGCACCAGCGCCCCGGCGGCCTTGGGCGCCAGGACCTCGCGCAGCCCCGCCAGGTCCACCTTGTCGACGAGGTCGTCGTTGACCACCCCGGCGGCGTGGACGATGCCGGTGATCGGTGGCAGGCCCAGGGAACCCGAGGTGAGGACCTCGGCGGCCCGCTCGGCGTCGGTGATGTCGAGGGCGACGACCGTCACCGTCACCCCGAGGGCCTCCAGCGACAACACCGCGTCGATCTGTCGGCGCACCTGCGGGTCGCCGACCCCGTCCCACTCCGTACGCGGCGGCAGCCCCCGCCGTCCGGCGAGCAGGATCCGCCGGGCGCCCCGGTCGACCAGCCACCGGGCCACCTCCAGGCCCAGGGCACCGAGCCCTCCGGTGATCAGCACCGTTCCCGACGGTGAACACTGCAACGGCCTTCCGTCGGCGCTGCGTTCGACCGGGGCCAACCGGGCCACCCGAACCTCGTCGTCGGCGAGGGAGATGACGTCCTCACTGCCGGCCACGACCCCCGTCAGCCACAGCAGCCGGTCGGCGACGTCGGGGGTCACGTCGGTGACGTCGACCAGCCCGCCCCACAGTTGCGGGTGCTCGCCGGCGACGATGCGGCCCAGGCCCCACAGCGGCGCGTACGCCAGCGAGGACTCCTCGACGGCGTCGCGCACCCCACGGGTCAGGCACCACAGCCGCTGGGCGGCGAAACCCTCGGGGGCGCTGCCGTCGAGGTCGACCAGTTGCTGCACGGTACGGATCAGGGTCCACGCCGCCCGCTCGGTCACCTCCAGCACCTGCCCGCCGGGGTGGACCGGGGGCGGCAGAACGAGGACCACTCCGGGCTCGGTGAACGCCGCCGCGGGCAGGTCCGGGGCCCACCCGTCGTCGCCCTGCCCGGTCGGGACGTGTACGCAGCGCACCCCCGACGCGGTGAACCGGGCGGCGAGGACCGCGCCGACGTCCGGGTCTCCGACGAGCACGACCTGCCGGGGTCGCGCCGCGTCCCGGTCGGCGGTCTCGGACGGCAGCGGCCGCCAGACGACCTCGTGCACCAGGTCCCGTGGCAGGACGGCCGTGCCGAGGTGTTCCACCGCCGCGAACCTGAGCCCGGTGACCTCACAGACGACCCTGCCGTCGAGGCCTGCCACCACCACGTCGACGGTGTCCCCGGGGGAACGCGGCGAACGTCGGCTGTGCACCACGACACGGGCCGGCGGCTCACCCCGGTGTGCCACCCGGTCGATCGAACGGGACATCCACAGCACCGTGGCGTCGCCCGGGGAGACCACCGCGGCGCTGATCGTCAGGGCAGCGTCGATGACGTGCGCCCAACTGCCGGCGTACTCGGCGGACGGTTCGACGGTCAGGACGGCGAGTTGCTCGTCGTCGTTGCGACGCAACTCCTCCAGGTCCCACGGGAAGGCATAGCCCTCCACACCCATCCGCCGGAACATCTCGTCGATACGGCGCAGCGACCCCGGCTCGGTACGGTTGCGCACCGCCTCGCGGTCGACGTGCCCGGACGGCACCGCGGCGGTGGGGTCGATCGTCGCCGTCGTGTGGGTGATCCACTCGTCGCCGTCGTCGCCTCCGGACTCGCTGGGCACCCGGGTGGCCAGCGACAACAGCCGGTCCTCCCGCACGATCTGCACGACTCGCGGCGGCACCACAGCCAGCGGGGTGCGCAGGACGATGTCGGTCAACGCCGGCGGCTGTTCCCGCCCGGCCGCCGCCATGAAGGTGTTGATGATCGACGCCGCCGGGGTGACCTCCACCCCGACCAGGCCGTGGCTCTGCGGATACGGCCGGGTGTTCATGTCGAGGTAGGTCTGCCAGACCTGCCTGTTGGGGGTGCCGCTGACCGTCATCCGGCCGCCGAGAAGACTGTGCTGCTGCGGGTCGTGGCCGCCGCCCGGACCGGATTCGACGCCGTCCGTCGGGAAGATCCAGTACGGCCGGTGCTGCCACGCCGTCGCCGGCAACGGCAGCAGTTCGCCCGTACCGTGGGCCCGGCCCCAGTCCACGGCGGCGCCGTGACAGTGCAGCACCGCCAACCCGCCCAGCAGCGTGGCCACCTCCTCGCCGCCTCGGCGCAGGCTGCCGACGACCGCAGCGTCCTCGACGTCACGGTGCCGTAGACACTCCTTGATCGAGTGGGCCACCACCGGGTGCGAGGAGACCTCCAGGAACAGCCGGTGCCCGTCCTCGACGGCCGCCTCGACCGCCTCGGCGAAACGCACCGGTTGGCGCAGGTTGGTCGTCCAGTAGGTGTGGTCACGAGGGCTGTCGGAGCGTGCGTCGGGTAGTGCGCTGCTGTACAACGGCACGATCGGGGCGCGTGGCGTCAGTGCCCGTGCCGCCGCCTCGACCTCGGCGAGCACCTCGTCGACGTGCAGGCTGTGGAAGGCGATGTCGGTGTCCACGGTGCGGACGTCCAACCCGGCCTCGCGCCAGGTGGCGGTCAGCTCGGTCACCGCGTCCCGGTCGCCGGAGACGACAGTCGAACGGGGAGCGGCCGAGATCGCCGCCTCCACCCCGGTGATCCCGACCAGCCGCTCACGGACCTCGGCGAAGGGCAGAGCGACCATGGCCATCGCGCCACGCCCGGAGACCCGGTCGAGCGCCGCCGCCCGCCGACAGGCGAAACGGGCCGCCTCCGTGACGTCCAGCACCCCGGCGGCCACCGCGGCGGCGATCTCACCGACCGAGTGCCCGATCACCGCACCCGGTTCCAGACCCCTGCTGCACCAGCTCGCGCTGAGGCCGACCTGCACGGCGAAGGTCAGGGCCTGCACGTGGGTGGCGCTCCACGGGCCGCCGGCCTCCAACGCCTCGCGCGGGGTCCAGCCCAGCTCGGCCCGGAACACCTCGGCGAGTCCGTCGACGGCACCGGCGAACACCCGGTCACCGACCAGCAACTGCCGGCCCATGCCGGACCACTGAGCGCCGTGCCCCGAGAAGACCCAGACCACCCCGGTGGACTGTCCGGGCGCGCACCGATCCGTCACCACCCCGGCGGCGGAGCGCCCCTCGGCGAGGACACGGAGTCGTCGTCGCAGCTGGTCGGCGGAGTCGGCGACCACCGCGCCGCGCTGCGACAGGTGCGAGCGGCGTACCGCCAGGGTGTGCGCTACCGACCGCAGGTCGGCGTCCGGGTGGGCGTCCAGCCAGTCCGCGGTCGCCCCGGCCACCCCGCGCAGACCGGCCTCGGACATGGCGGAGAGGGGGTACACCGCAGGGGTCGGGACGGTCGGGACGGTCTGCACCGGCGCCGGGTCGGGGCTCTCCTGCACGATCAGGTGGGCGATGGTGCCGCCGACGCCGTAGCTGGAGATCCCGGCGCGGCGCACCCGACCGCCGGAGGTCCAGGAGGTACGGGTGTCGACCAGTCGCAACCCGCAGGTGGACCAGTCCACGTGCCCGGTGGGCTCGGTGTGCAGGCTGGGGGGCAGCTCTCCCCGCTGCATGGCCAGCACCGTCTTGATCAGGCCGGTGATGCCGGAGCCGCCCTCCACGTGGCCGACGTTGGGTTTCACCGAACCGATCAGGCACACGTCCCCCGGCTCCCGGCCCGCTCCGAAGACCTCGACGAGAGCCTCGATCTCCTTGCCGTCACCGGTCGGGGTGCCGGTGCCGTGCGCCTCCACGTAGCTCACCGTGGTCGGGTCCACTCCGGCGCGGTCGTAGGCCTGACGCAGCATCTGCGCCTGTGCCTGCGCATTGGGTGCCATCATCCCGTCGGAGCGTCCGTCCTGCGAGACGATGCTGCCCAGGATGACCGCCAGCACCGGGTTGCCGTCGCGGCGGGCGTCGGCGAGCCGCTTGAGCACCACCACGCCCGCGCCCTCACCCCGGCCGTAGCCGTCCGCGTCACGGTCGAAGGCCTTGCTGCGGCCGTCGGGCGACATCGCACCGGCACCCTGCAGCGCCACGTTCAGGGCGGGCGTGGCCATGATGTTCACCCCGCCGACGATGGCCACCGGAGTCTCCCCGGTACGCAGTGCCTGGGCCGCCAGGTGCAGCGCCGTCAGTGACCCGGCGCAGGCGGTGTCCACCGCCATGCTGGGGCCCCGCAGGTCCAGGAAGTACGACACCCGGTTGGCGATGCCGTAGAAGGTCGTGCCGTTGACCGCGTACGCGCCGGTGCGCGGGATGTCCTCGAGCAGGCGGCGCCCGTAGTCGTTGGAGTTGGCGGCGACGTACACGCCGGTGTCGCTGCCCCGCAACGACAGCGGTGGCACCCCGGCGTCGGCGAGCGCCTCCCACGACAGCTCGAGCATGAACCGCTGCTGCGGGTCGAGAAACTCGGCCTCACGCGGTGAGATGCCGAAGAACTCTGCGTCGAATCCTTCGATGTCGTCGAGAAAGGAGCCACGCAATGTGGTGTCCCGCAGGACCGCCGTCGCCTGGGGACTACTCGTGGCGTACGACTTCCACCGCTTCTCCGGCATGTCACCGACGGCGCTGCGCCCGTTCACCAGGAAATCCCAGAACTTCTCCGGCGAGTCGAGGTCCGGGGCGAATCTGCAGCTCATCCCGATGACGGCAACGGCTTCTTCGGATACTTCGCTCTCATTCAAGTCCCGCACCTCATTCAGCTCACGGAACGAACACGACACGTCTGTCGAGCACCGGAAGGCGGCTCGGGCGGTGGGTCCACCGCCGACGACCTCCGGGCCCCGGGTAAACCGGGAAAGCCCGCAACGGAACGGGCCATCCATTAGGCGACAGCCTCTGTCCAGGGCCGGTATCGGCACAACTCCTGGATTGCGGCGTGCCCGATCGGCAGGTGAGGGCGACGACGGACTCAGCAATCGGTGAGACGACAACCCGTCACCGGCCTTCCTAGGCTTCCGGTAGGACGGCGGCGGTCGTCCCCTTCGCCGACGACCACGGGAGCGACGATGTCCGGAACAGCCGTCCGACCGAGCGTCGACGGACCCGTGCCCTGGCCCGAGGAACTGGCAGCCCGCTACGTCGCACTCGGCTACTGGCAGGCCCTGTCGCTCGGTGAACACCTGTGGGCCGTCGCGCGCCGTTGGCCGGATGCGGAGTGCCTGGTCGACGGCGAGACACGGATGACGTACCGGGAGATGACGGCCTGCGCCGACGGTGCCGCGCTACGGCTGGCCGGGCTCGGCCTGCGCGCCGGGGACCGGGTCGTGGTGCAGTTGCCGAACTGCTGGGAACACGTCCTCACCACCGTGGCGTGCCTACGCCTCGGTGCGGTGCCGGTGTGGGCCCTGACCCAGCATCGGCGGCACGAACTGGTCGGGGTGCTCGACCACTCCGGTGCCCGGGCGCTGGTGGTGCCGGACAGCCACCGGGGCTTCGACCATCAGACGTTGGCGCACGAGGTCGCCGCCGACCAGCCGGGCGGAGCGCTGGTGCTGGTCGCCGGCACCGCGATCCGGCCCGGCGGAGTCGACCTCCGGGCCCTGTTCACGCCGGCCGAGGACCCTGCCGGTGCTGCCGCCCGGCTCGACGCGGCCGCGCCGGCGGCGGGATCCGTGGCCCTGCTCAAGCTCTCCGGAGGGACCACCGGGCGGCCGAAGCTCGTCGCACGGACGCACAACGACCTGGCGTACATGGTGTCCCGGGCGGCCGAGCTGTGCGGGTTCGGTCCGGACGACACGTACCTGGCGGTGCTGCCGCTCGGGCACGGCTTCCCGTACACCGGTCCAGGGGTGTTGGGCACCCTGCTGACCGGCGGTCGGGTGGTCCTCGCCGGTTCGCCGACACCGGAGGTGGCGTTCACCGCCATCGAACGGGAACGGGTCTCGGTCACCTCGGTCGTACCGGCGGTCGCGCAGCGTTGGGTGCAGCACCGCACGGACGCCCCGGGCTTCGACCTGACCTCCCTCCGGCTGATCCAGGTCGGTGCCGCCCGGCTGCCCCCGGAGGTCGCCGAACGGATCGGTCCGGTGCTCGGTTGCCGGCTGCAACAGGTCTTCGGCATGGCGGAAGGGCTGCTCTGCCTGACCCGGCTGGACGATCCTCCTTCGGTGGTGCACCACACGCAGGGGCGGCCGATCAGCCCCGACGACGAGATCCGGATCGTCGACGCCGCGGGCCGCCCGGTCACCCCCGGCGAGGCGGGTCTGCTGCTCACCCGGGGGCCGTACACACCTCCCGGGTACTACCGCGCGCCGGACCTCGACGCGCGGTCCTTCGTCGACGGCTGGTACCGCACGGGCGACGTGGTCCGGCGCCGACACGACGGCAACCTGGTCGTGACGGGGCGCGAGAAGGACCTGATCAACAGGGGTGGCGAGAAGATCAACGCTGAGGAGATCGAGACCCTCGCGGTCCGGGTCGACGGGATCGACCAGGCCGCCGCCGTGGCACTGCCCGACCCGGACCTGGGCGAACGGGTCTGCCTGGTGGTGATTCCCACGCCCGGTGCCCAGGTCGAGCTGGCGGTGGTGCGGGAGGCACTCGCCCGGGCCGGGATCGCCGCCTTCAAACTGCCTGAGCGGCTGGTGACCGTCGAGACCCTGCCGACGACCCCGCTGGGCAAGGTGGACAAGAAGGCGTTGCGGGCGTTCGTCGCCGAACGGTCGGGACGCTGATCGTCCCGGGCCGGGCCGGGCGGGTGCCGGCAACGGCCCGGGACGACCCTCAGGTGGCGACCCGGTGCAGGCTACGGGCCCGCGATGCGGGGGCGGTGGCGGCCGCCAGCACACCGACGACGCCCAGCGGCACCAGCAACAGCCACAGGACGGTACCGATGCCCGCCACCTCGGCGAGCCAACCCACGATCGGCGGTCCGGCCATCATCCCGCCGTAGTGCACAGTGCTGTAACGGGCCAGTGCCAGGCTGGTGGCGGCGGCGGAACCGTCGGCGGAGCTGCCGTGCCCGACCGCCCCGGCGACGATCGGGGCCAACACGGCGAGACCGGCACCCTGCAGGGCGAAGCCCAGCAGGGCGAACCCGGCGCTGGGCATGGCCACCGCGCAGAGCACCCCGACCACTGTGACCAGGACCCCGGCCCGGACCAACGGCACCGCCCCCACCCGGTCGTGCAGCCGGTCGCCGACCAGTCGGGTGACCGTCTGGGCGACCGCATAGGTCGTGTACGCCAACGACGCCAGAGTGCCCGCGTCCCACTTCTCCTGCAGGTACACGCCGCTCCAGCTGGACACCGCGCCCTCGCAGAAGGCGACCGAGGCACCGATGCCACCCAGCACCAGCACCTGCCGGGTCCAGCCCTCCCACAGCCGGGCCCGGGGCTGCTTCGGCGTACTCGCCGGCACCGGGACCGACGGCAGCAGACGCGCCGAGCTCACCACTGCCAACCCACAGAGCAGCACCGCCAGCACGGTGTAGTGCACCGGCAGGGACACTCCCCACCGGACGGCGAGAGTGGCCGACGCCGCACCGACCAGCGAGCCGACGGCCCAGGCGGCGTGCAGGCTGTTCAGCACCGGCCGCCGGGCGGCCCGCTCCACCTCCACACCGTGGGCGTTCATCGAGATGTCCAGCATCCCGGCGACCACGCCCCAGCAGAACATGGCGACGACGGCGGTCACGGCGTCGGGCATCACCGTCAGCAACGGCAGGAACCAGGGTACGAACAACGCGGTGCGCCTGATCATCGTCCTGCTGCCCAGCCGACCGGTGAGGTGCCCGGCCACCTGCATCGCGGCGAGCACGCCGACCATCTGGGCGAAGAGCACCGTGCCGAGTTGCCCGTACGACAGGTCGAGGTGGGTCCGCAGCTGCGGGATACGGGCGAACCAGGTACCCAGCATGACGCCGACCATCAGGAAGATGCCGGCGGCGGCCAGCCGGGCGGACGCCGCCGTCGGCTCCCTCCCGACGGCCGACGACACCGGGCCGGGGTCGCCGGAGTCGGTCGGTGCGGGGTGACTCATCCGGCCGCTGCCGAGACGGGGCCGGACAACTCGCCGTACCCCGACGACCCGGTCCAGCTGCCGACCAGCAGGTGCGCGTTGAACGGATCCCCCTGGTCGTTGCGCATCGGCGGTCGTACGTGGGCCAGGTGCAGGAGCACCTCGTCGCACTGGACGGCCGGGGCGGCCTCCGCGCAACGCACCAGCATGTCCTCGTCCTCACCGCCCCAGCCGAGGTACCGCTCGTCCAGACCACCGACCCGGTCGAAGGTCTCCCGGCGCAACCACAGGCAGGCACCAGGCACGTCGCGCAGCAGCAACCCCCGGGATCGCTCCAACGGGGCCTCCGCGCGTCCTTCCCGGCAGCGTGCCTCGATCACCGCGTCGCTGGCCGGTAGGTCCAGGGACAGCACGTCGGTGTGGGGCACGTGCACGGCGTGGCCGGGATCGTCGAACCGGGCGAGGTTGCGCTCCAGGAACCGGCGATCGGGCAGGATGTCGGCGTCGAGCAGGCAGACCACGGGCGCCTTGCCGGGGCTGTGACGCACGCCCACGTTCAGCGTCCAGGACTTGTTGAACGCACCGCCACCGACGATGTGTCGATAGTGGTCGACGACCGGCTCGACGACGTGCCGCCACCGCGCCTCGGTGTCGAACTCCACGACGGTGATCTGGTATCGGTGCGCCGGAAGGGACTGGTCGTGCAGGGCGAGCAGGCAGGCCATCAGGTTCCGGATCCGACCGGTACCCCCGCGGTCCATCAGGGGGATCACCACGAGGACGTCGGGGTCGTGCACCTCGGGGCGCGGGGTCAGCCCGGCCGACCAGGTCCGTAGGTCGTCCAGGGTCACCGCCGACGGTTCACCGCGGTAGTCCGCACCCCGCAGGTAGCCGATGTAGATGTGGCGGTCGGCTCGACGGACCGACTCCCGTGCCGGTGCGGCCAGGTCCGGCCGTCGGTCGATCACCTCGGCGAGTCGGTCCCGCAGCCGCCTCTCGGCGACCACGTCGTCCGGCTGCTCGACGAGTTCGTCGAACGCGTCGGCGGCCGCGCGCTCCGTACGGGTCAGGGTGTCCAGCCGGGCCAACACCTCGTGGTAGTAGGGCCTGCTGTGCAGCCAGTAGTCGGCTGCCACGTCGCGCACCGAGGGGTCGTGGGCGAGGACCGCGTACTCCGTCAGGCGCGTGGCGAGATCCCCGCCGCCGGTGCCGGACGGGCGGTACACGGAGTGCTCCGCGTAGGAGGCGTCGTCCGCCCTGGTCCGGCGGATCCTGAGCGGGTTCTCGCTCCGCAGCACACACATCGGGGTGCAGTCGCAGGGCCTGAATTGCACGCGTCCTCCTGAACTCGCATCAACATGGTCAATCTGCTCGTCCGGATGTCATGGCGTCGTCCGACAGGTGCCGCAGCAGGGCGGGCAGGACGTCCTCCCAGTCGACCCGGTCGAGGTCGTGGCCCGCCGTCGGCAGGATCAGCAGCCGCGCGTCGGGTATCGCGGTGGCCAACGCGTGGGCGTGCGCGGGCGGGACCAACGGGTCCGCGCCGCCGTGCACCACGAGCGTCGCCGCCCGCAGCTCGCCGAGCCGGTCGCGCCACGGCGGACCCGGGTCGACGAGGGCATGGTTGGTCAGGGCCCACAGCGGGTCGCCCGCCCGGTCGACCTCTGCGGTGGCGTGGTCGCGGGCGTCGGACTCGTCGAACACCCGAGCGTTCCCGGCGCGCAGCCGGGCCAACGCCACCAGGTGCTCGACCACCGCATCGCGGTCGTCGGGATCGGGTCGGTCGAGATCGTCGAGGTCGATGAGCACCCGGAGCGCCGGCGGCGGCAGGTCGGCGTCTCCCGATCCGGGCGGTGCCGGGCTGCCGGCCCACAGGGTGAGCGTCCGCACGCGCTGCGGGTGGTCCAGGGCGACCCGTTGGGCCACCGTCGCGCCCATCGACGCGCCGACCAGGTCCACGCGAGGCAGGGCCAGCGCATCGAGCAGACCGATCACGTCGGTGGCCAGGTCGGCCAGACCGTACCCGGGGTCACCGGCGGGAAAGCGGGCGGACTGGCCGGTGTCGCGCTGGTCGAAGCGCACCACGTACCGCCCGTCGGCGGCGAGGCGGGCGCAGAAGGCCTCCGGCCAGGCGAGCATCGACGCGGCGGCGCCCGCCAGTAGCACGACGGCGGGGTCGGTGGCGGCGCCGAAGGTCCGCACGGCCAGTGGCACCCCCGCGACGGTGAGGACCCGCTCGGTCATCTGGCGGCCCCCGTCGCCACCCGGTCAGGCGTACCGGCGAGGTTCACGGCCGGCACCACCACGGCACCCGGCAGGGACACCCGGTCCCCGGCCGACGACGACGCGCGCCGGGCCAGGTCGGCGAGGATCGCGCCGTACGCATCCCGCTCGCCGGCCATCCCGTGTCGCGCCTCGACCTGCACGCGGGCCGCCCCGCCGAGCCGTAGCCGCAGCGCCTCGTCGTCGCAGAGGCGACGTGCCTGGCGCAGGAAGTCGTCCGGGTCGGTGAAGACCAGCCCCGTCTCCTCGTGCCGGACCACGCACGTGTTGCCCGGGATGTCGCGCACCAGCACCGCCGCGCCCAGACTCATCGCCTCCAGCAGCGCGTTCGGGCTGCACTCGCCCAGCGACGTGTTCAGCACCATCGTGGCCTCGGCCATCGCCGCGTGCACCTGACGTGGCGACAGGGCGCCGACGTAGTGCACCCCGAGGGCGACGGCACAACGTCGACGGACGACCCGCTCGAAGCTCGGGTCGTACGAGTGGCCGACGATCACCAGGTGGACCCGGGCGTCCTCACGGTGCCACCGCTGGACGGCGTCGACCAGCAGCAACGGATCCTTCACCGGACGCAGCCCGGAGGGCAGGAGCAGAATGCGGTCCTGCGACGACAGGCCGAGCAGGTGGCGGAGGCTGAAGTGGCGGGCCGGATCGGTCCACACCCCTTGGGGGATGTGATGCAGCCGGTCGAGCACCTGCGGCCACAACCGACCGCACCGGGCCATGAAGTCCTGGGTGAAGGCGACCAGCGCGGCAGCGCCGGTCGCCGCCTCGGCCATCACGTCCAGGGTCTCCTGGTCGTGCACGTGGTCGTTGAGGTCGGTGCCGCCGAAGGCGAGCACGTACGGCACCGGTGAGCCGCAGAACAACCGACCGGACAGCAGGGCGTGCGTGCCGAACAGGACGTCGGCTTCGTACTCCAGCGCGGCCTGGTGAAACCGCGTGGCGTCGCCGGGGTCGGTCATCAGCCGCACCCGGTGACCGAGGTCGGTGAAATGTCGGGCGAGGCGACGAACGGTGGTGTCGCCACCGGTACCAGGTGGACTGTGCTGAACCGCCACGAGTTTCATCGCCACCATCACCATCGGTCGATTTCGTGCAGAGCGCCGACGAGGGCACTGTCCGTGACAGGTCGGCGGAGCAGGACGATCGTATGGTCGGCGTCGCGGTGGAACTTCTTCCTGATTGCTCTCCTGGTCGCCCGCCGATTCGCCTGATCCGAACGATTCGCACAGTAAGACGTGACCTCGCCAGCACATGCGTCGTTCGTCATGCGGTGCCGGTGATGCCCGCCTACGACCGAGACGTTCGCCCGACCGGCTCGACCGTCGGCGTCGCGCCACCCGGCGACGCCCCCTGACGGAAGGAAGAACATGATCAACGACGAGGCTGTCCGGACCGCGCCGGCGACCCCGGCCACGAGTCACACGCTGGCCGTCCCCGGCGCCCGCCTGCACTACGAACTGCGCGGCCAGGGTCCCCTGGTGGCGCTCGTCGGCGCTCCGATGGACGCGCGTTCCTTCGAGCCGTTGGCGGAACTGCTGGCCGACGACCACACGGTGCTGACCACCGATCCGCGCGGCATCTACCGCAGTGCCCTCGACGACCCGGAGCAGGACTCGACCCCGGAGCTGCGCGCCGACGACCTGTCCAGGATCCTGGCCCACGTCGGCGCGGGGTCTGCGACGGTGCTCGGCTCCAGCGGCGGCGCGATCACCGCGCTGGCCCTGGTCCAGCGGCACCCGGAGCAGGTGCACACGGTCGTGGCACACGAACCCCCGGTCGACGAGTTGCTCGACGACCGGGACGAGGTGCACGCCCAGACCGAGGAGGTCATCGCCGCCTACCGCGCCGGTGACGTCACCGGCGCCTGGCGGAAGTTCCTGGCCCAGGCGAACATCTTCCTGCCCGACGAGGTCTTCGAGCAGATGTTCGGCGGGGAACGGGACCCGCAGCGGGCCGCCGACGAACGGTTCTGGTTCCTCCGGGAACTGCGCGGCACCACCCGCTGGCAGCCGGACATCGCGGCGCTGCGCGCCGCGCCCACCCGCATCGTCGTCGGCATCGGCGACGAGTCCGCCGGCCAGAGTTGCGACCGGACCTCCCGGGCCCTCGCCCGGCTGCTCGACGTCGAGCCCACCGCGTTCCCCGGCGGACACACCGGCTTCGTCGAGCAGGCCGCAGCGTTCGAGGGCCGACTGAGGACCGTGCTCGGTAGGCAGTGACGTCGCGCCCGGGGCGGCCCGGACCGGGCCGCCCCGGGTAGGGAGCCGAGCAGGGCAGCGGAAGGCGCAGCCCGGCCCTGCCACGCAGGACCGCGCACCCCGCTGCCCCGCCCGGTGCTACCTGCGCCGCCCGCGCACCACCAGCCGGGTCGCGCGGGGGTCGTACGGGCGGGCGTCGAAACCTCCGAAGGCCTCCACGTCCACGAAGCCGACGTCTTCGAACATGGTTCGCAGCTCGGCCGCGCTGTAGATGAACGAGGTCAGCGACGCCGTACGCGCCTGCCCACCACGGATCATGGTCCACTCGGTACGCAGCCGCGTCCAGTCGTCGAGGATCGTGTCACGCAGGAAGACCGTGGCATCCGGCAGCTCGACGACCTGCGGGCGCCCCACCCGCCTGGCGAGGACCTCCTTGCCGAACACGTCCACGATGAGCTGCCCACCCGGGGCGAGGCTGGCGAAGGCGTTACGGAGCACCTGCCGGTTGCGCTCCGGCTCGGCGAAGTACCCGAACGACGTGTACATGTTCAGCACCACGTCGAACCCGCCGGGGCGGACGAAAGTCGCCATGTCGCCCTGCACCAGCTCGGCCGACACGCCCGCTGCGGCACAGGCCGCCTCGCCCCGGTGCAGCATCGCCGGACTGAGGTCGACCCCGGTGACCCGATGCCCGCGGCGTGCCAGCGGCACCACGTACAGTGCCGGCCCGCAGCACAGGTCCAGCACCCGCGCGTCGGGCGGGAAGTCGAGCAACGGCGACCCGGTGACGTACTCCTCGGCCTCCCCCGCCCGCCGCTGCCCGAACATGAAGTCGGCGAAGCCCGACCATAGTTCGTCGTCCTCGTACCACTGCACGGTCAACCTCCATCGCCGTCGGCCGCGCGCCCCGTGGGGACCGCTCCGGGCAGTGCGGACCGGTCAGAAATCGATGGCTCAGTCTCACACGCCCGGGCGCCCGGTTCTTCTCGCACGATGCGCCGTTCGTGCCGCCCTCCCCGCGACTTCGACGCCGACGGCATGAGCAACCTGGGATATGGATTCCGGCAGGCCGGATCACCACCATCGGTGGCAGTAAGCCGACTCGTGGAGGACGCATGTCGCACATCACCGTCGACGACGACAAGCCCGGAATTCTCGGTCTGTTCGCCTACCGCCCGGAGACCGCCAAGCCGCTCGGCGAACTCGTCGAATTCCTGATGCGGGGACCCAACTCGCTCAGTCAGGGAGAGCGGGAACTGATCGGCGCGGTCGTGTCCCGGGGCAACGACTGCGCGTTCTGCGCGGAGGCGCACGGGGCGTTCGCCGCCGCGCAGCTCGAGGACGGCCCGCGGATCGTCACGCAGACCCAGAAGGACCCCCACAACGCCCCGGTCTCCCCCCGGGTCCAGTCCCTGCTGACGATCGCACTGGCGGTCCGCGAGAGCGGCAAGTCGGTGACCGACGAACTGGTCAGCGCCGCCCGAGCCGCCGGTGCCACCGAGCTGGAGATCCACGACACCGTGCTGATCGCGGCGATGTTCTCACTGTTCACCAGGTACGTCGACGGCCTCGACACGGTGGCCCCCGATGCCCCGGAGTGGTACTCCGGGGCCGCCGAGATGCTCGTCCAGGTCGGCTACGCCGGACTCGCCGGAGCACGTTGACAGGCGTCGCCAGGGTCGGGCGGGGGACCTTCCGGGGTCTGCCTGCCCGACCCTGCCGTCGGCAGTGCCACCCGACAACCGCACAAGGAGATGCCCCGTGACCCGTCCAGTCGAGAAGATCGTCATCGTCGGCGGTGGCACAGCGGGATGGCTGTCCGCCGCGTACCTCAATCGGGCTTTCGGTGAGAAAGTCGAGATCACGCTCGTCGAATCCGCCCGGATCCCTCGCATCGGTGTCGGCGAGGCGACCGTCCCGACGCTTCGCACCACGTTCCGATTCCTCGGCATGAAGGAAGAGGAATGGATGCCGAGGACGAACGCCGCCTTCAAGTCGGCCGTGCGGTTCAACGACTGGCGCACCCCGCGTCCCGGCACCGAGCGCCACACCTACTACCACCCGTTCTTCACGGTTCCCGAACCACCGGTTCCCAGTTTCGAGCAGCCGTTCCACAAGCGGTTCGGCCGAGGGGTCTCGCTGGCGCACTTCTGGCTCAAGCAGCAGCTCGCCGGGGACACCCGGCTACCCCGTACGTTCGGCGAGGCCGGCATGGCGTTGCAGCGACTCTGTGAGCTGCACAAGGCACCGAAGCCGCTGCCCGGCACCGACGCGCCCGACCCGGGCTACCGCTACGCGTACCACTTCGACGCCGCGCTGATCGCCCAGTACCTCAGGGACCTGGCGACCGGTCGGGGCGTCCGGCACGTCGTCGCAGACGTCGGTTCGGTGGGCCTGGACCAACGCGGCCACATCGAGAAGGTGGTCCTCGACACCGGGCAGGAACTGCGCGGCGACCTGTTCCTCGACTGCACGGGTTTCCGGGGACTCCTGATCAACCAGACGTTGCAGGAGCCGTTCGTCAGCGCCCAGGACTACCTCATGTGCGACTCCGCGGTCGCACTGCCCGCCGACCACCATCCCGACGGCCTGCGCCCGTACACTACCGCGAACGCCCGTGGCGACGGCTGGATCTGGGAGATCCCCCTCTACGAGCGGGAGGGCACCGGCTACGTGTACTCGAGCCGGACGACCACGCCGGACCAGGCCGAGCAGCACCTGCGCAGCTTCCTCGGCGGCCGCGCCCACGACGTGTCAGGCAACCACATCAAGATGCGGGTGGGGCACAACCGACGGTCCTGGGTGAACAACTGCGTCGCGGTCGGGTTGTCGAGTTGCTTCGTGGAGCCGCTGGAGTCGACCACGATCGCGCTGATCGAGTACCAACTCGCTCTCCTGGTACTGCACTTCCCCGACAGTGACCTCGACGAACGTCGGACCACCCGCTACAACGAGCTGATGGTCAGCGCCTTCGAGGACATGCGCGACTTCATCATCATGCACTACCACCTGACCGATCGCGCCGACACCGGGTTCTGGCAGGCGGTCCGCGAGGCCCCGATCCCCGACAGCCTGGCCGAGAAGCTGACCGAGTACGCCGAGAGCATCATCGTCCCGGACGGCAGCCAGCTGCGGCTCTTCGAGACCCGCAGCCTCTGGGCCGTACTGTCCGGGCTGGACTTCCCGTTCCGTAAGGCGCCCCCGTCGGTGGAACTGATGAACGACGACGCGGCGTTCGAGATGTTCGATCGTATCGACAAGGAACGGGAGATCTACGGATCGAGCCTCCCGGACCACTACGAGTACCTCCGGACACTGCACCGGTCGGCCGGCCCGGGCTGACCGCCCCCCTGCCCCACCGACCGCCCCGACCATCGTGCCCGAAACCCGCGGCCGGCCCGGGGCGGTCGGTGGGGCGGCAGGGCACCACGTCATCGGACGGCCCCGCCGGCTGTGAGCCGACGGGGCCGTCCGATGTGTCGACGGGTGATCTCAACCGGGCAGCGCCGCCTCGGGCCGGGACGCCGGCGGGCGATCGGCGGTCTCACGACCGTCGGAGGTCGAAGCGGAGCGGCGGAGCAGGAGCAGGCCCAGCACCAGACCGACGAGTACGAACACCGCGCACGCGAGGAACCCGGCCCGCAGTCCTGCGGTCATCTCGACCGGCCCACCCGGCGCGGCCGTGAAGGAGGCGGTGACCGACGTGACCACTGCCACGCCGAGCGCACCACCGACCTGCAACGAGGCGACGTTCAGGCCGGACACCACCCCGCTGTCGCGCTCGGGGACCCGAGACAACGCGGCCACCGAGGCAGCCGCCGTGCCCGCCCCGAGGCCGGGACCGAACACCACCAGACCCCAGAGGATGTCCTGGACGTAGCTGCCCTCGACGGGCACCCGGGACAGCAGCAGCGAACCGGCGGCCATCAGGACCAGACACGCCGCCACCACCGGCCTGAAGCCGATCCGCGTGACGACCGCCTGGCCGACGTAGGCGCCCACGAACGCCAGGGTGGGCATGACCGACTGGAGCACCCCGAAGCGCAGCGGACCGTATCCGAGCACCACCTGGCCGTACATGGAGATGGTGACGGACAGACCGAACGCGGCCATGCCCATCGTGACGGTGACCAGGTTGCCGCCGACCAGGGCCGGACGTCGCAGCAACGTCGGCGGCACCAGCGGCGCGGACGACCGCCGTTCGACGACCGCGAACACCCCGAGCAGCGCCGCCGCCGCGACGAGGAGCCCCAGGGTCGAGGCGCTCGTCCAACCCGCTGCCGGGGCCCGCACCACGGCGAGGATCAACGCCACCAACGCGGCTGTGCTGGTGACAGCGCCTGCGACGTCGTAGCTTCCGGGCTGTCGGGCTGCCCGGCTCTCGGGCAGGAGCACGGGAGCGGACGCCAGCACGATCAGGGCCAACGGCACATTGATGAAGAAGACCCACTGCCAACCGAGCGACTCGGTGAGCAGGCCGCCGACGAGCAGACCCGCCGTGGCACCGATGCCTCCGATGCCGGCCCAGCCGGCCAGCGCCATGTTGCGCCGACGTCCCTCGGGGAAGACGGCGAGCAGGATCGACAGCGCGGTCGGCACCATCAGCGCCGCCGAGACGCCGCTCACCGCGCGGGCCGCGATGATCACGCCACCGTTCCAGGCCAGCCCGCAGACGGCCGAGCTGACCAGGAAGGTGGCGGTACCGATCAGGAAGATCCGGCGACGGCCCAGCCGGTCGGCGGCCCGCCCACCCAGGATGAGCAGACCACCGAAGGTGACAAGCTTGGCGCTGAGCACCCACTGCGCCTCGCCGGCGGACATCTGGAGGTCACGGGCGAGGGTGGGTAGCGCCAGGATGACGCTCTGTGAGTCGAGCAGCACCGCGAAGTTCGCGGCGCAGAGCAGCACCAGTGCCGCCCATGACGACGGTATGGCAGCGGTGTCGGCGGCAGACCGCACACCGAACGACCGGGAACGGGTCAACGAGACTCCTCGCAGGAGATCGAGAGGGGAAGGGATGGTCGTCGGCTGGACCTGTGGATCACCGCGGGTGTCGCGGATCCGCCACGGTCGGCGCCGGTGGGGTCGATCGCGACCGGTGCAGGTCGGCCAGGGTCGTCGGCTTCCCGGCACCCGTGCCGAGCAGGACCCGCTTGAGCATGGCCGGCTTCATCAACGCCTGCGGGGGGTCGATGAGTGAGATCGTGCGCATGAAGCCTCGGGCCACCTCGGGATCGGTGGCCGCCGCCGCCATGACCCGCGACATGTATCCGTTCCCGAGCCGGGTCGCCACGGTACGACGGCCACGGACCTGCGGGTAGCCCAGGTCTGCGGCGGCGGACATCATCCACGGCGAGTCGGTCGCCTTGGCCAGGTCCCGGAAGTACGCCCCCGGTGTCGGCTCGACACCCCGGGCCAACTGCTTGGCCAGCACGTCCGCGCCCATCGCGGCGACCGTCATACCCTGGGCGTACACCGGGTTGAACACGCACGCCGCGTCCCCGATCACCAGGTATCCGGCCGGGAACCGGCGCAACTGCTCGTAGCGGCGCCGGATGCTCGCCGGGAACCGGAAGCTCGTCGCCGGGCCCCGCTGCTCGGCGTCACGAATCGCCTCGTAGATCGCCGGCTCCGGCAGGGTCTTGGCGTACGCGAGGAAACCCTCCCGGTCGGTCGGGGCGCGGTCGCCGTTGATCCCGGTCAGGGTGAGGGCGTACCGGTCGGCGAGGCGGGCGAAGATCCCGCCACGGGGGAACGCCGGCGTCGCGGTCGGCACCAGCGCGATGTCCTCGCCGAGCGGGTCGTACGGCAGCGGACCGAGGAAGTCCATGGTCGTGTAGGTCAGGTCCATGTGGACCTTCTCCTCGGGTGCCCGGGTGTAGCCGAACTCCTCCAACCAGCGTGGCGTGCGGGACGCCCGTCCGGTCGCGTCGACGACCAGGTCGGCCTCGATGGCCTCCTCCTGTCCCGCGCCCGGCTCACCGTCGCGGGCCTGGACCCGCACCCCGGTGATCCGGGAGCGGTCGGCGGAGGCGGTCAGCCCGACGATGTCGGTACGACCACGGACCACCACCTCCGGGCGCGCCGACGTGCGCGAGCGGAGGTAGTCCTCGATCACCGGTCGATTGGCGGCGACGCACGCCATTCCCGTGTCGGTGACGGCGAACATCCGGCCGTTGAAGTAGTAGTGGCAGGTCGATCCGTAGTCACCGACCGGCACCCCGAGCGCGATCATGTCGTCGACGAAGGTCGGGAAGAGTTCGCTGATGATCTGCCTGCCGCGTTCCAACAGGGCGTGGATGTGCCCGGCCCAGGAGATGGCCGGACGCAACTGCGGCCCCACGGCGGCGACGTCGTCCCGGTCGACGACGGTGACCCGGTGGTACGCGTCGGCGAGGACTCGAGCAGCGAGCATCCCGCCGATGCTGCCGCCAAGCACGACAGCGTGATCGCCGATCTTGGTTGCCATGGGGCGTTCGCCTCCTCGACGGTACGGACCTGAGCGTTGCCGGAAACGCTAGGCGAACCGTGGGCCGACGACTTCTCCGTTCTTGCGCTGTCCACTGCCGACCGCCGACGACGCATCCCCGTCGTCGTGCTGTCCATTGGCGACCGTCGAAGACACGTCTTCTTTCTTGCGCTTCCGCTCGACGCCGGTACGCAACCGACCCTCCGGCTTGTAGCGTCCGCCCTGCCAGTCCCACCGAGAGAGGAACCGGTTGATGCGTCCGTTCCGTGTCGACATCGCGCAGGATGCGGTCGACGACCTTCGTTCCCGCCTCGCCGCCACCCGCTGGCCTGATCCGACGCCCGATGTGGGGTGGAGCCGCGGGGTCCCGCAGCACTACCTCCGACAACTGGTCGATTACTGGATCGACGGCTTCGACTGGCGTGCGGCCGAGGCGCGCATCAACGAGTTCCCGCAGTACCTGACGACCCTCGACGGGACGACTGTGCACTTCCTGCATGTCCGCTCCCCCGAGCCGAACGCCGTACCGCTGCTGCTGACCCCCGGATGGCCCGGCTCCTTCGTCGAGTTCCTGGACGTGATCGGGCCGCTCACCGACCCCCGGGCCCACGGCGCCGACCCCGACGAGGCGTTCGACGTGGTGGTGCCGTCGCTGCCGGGCTTCGGCTTCTCCGGCCCGATCACCGAGCACGGGTGGACCGTTCCCCGGGTCGCCGGGATGTGGGCTTCGCTGATGGCTTCCCTCGGGTACCGGAGATACCTGCCACAGGGCGGGGACCTGGGCACCTTCGTCAGCCTGCTGCTCGGCCTCACCGACAGCGAGCACGTCCTGGGAACCCACGTGAACTTCCTGTTCACCCCGCCCACCGGCGACCCGCACGAACTCGACGGGTTGGAGCCCGCCGATCTGGCCCGGTTGCAGCAGCTGGCCGAGACCACCGACGGCCAGGGCTACATGAAGGTCCAGGCGACCCGCCCACAGACCCTCGGCTACGCCCTGACCGACTCACCGGTGGGGCAGCTCGCCTGGATCGTCGAGAAGTTCCTCGAGTGGACCGCCGCGGACAAGGTCCCGGAGGATGCCGTGGACCGGGACTGGCTGCTCACCAACGCCGCGCTCTACTGGTTCACCGCGACCGCCGGATCGTCGGCGCACTTCTACTACGACAACGCCCCGTTCCTGCCCACCTCGTCCACCGCGCCCCAACCCCTGCCGGCGGTGCCGGGCCCGCTGGGTGTGGCGGTGTACCCGCAGGACATCACCCTGCCCGTACGGCGGCTCGCCGAGCAGCGGATGCCGAGCATCGTGCACTGGGCGGAGCAGCCTCGCGGAGGGCACTTCGCCGCCCTCGAACAGCCCGAGCTGTTCGTGGCCGATCTGCGGTCGTTCCGTCGGCGGATCACCGGCGGCTGAGCACGACACCGGCGTCCGTGCCCTCGGCCGGGCCTGAGCAATCAGGAAGAGGTTTCCGCCCGACCGGCGGCCTAGCGTAGGCGGCGAGGTGTCGGGTACCGCCCGCCCCGCCGGTCCTGGACCGATCTTCGAGGAGCTTACAGATGGTGGAACAGGCCACGACGGCCAAGTTGGAGAACGTCGGATTCGGCGTCCGCGGTCTCGAACTCGAGACGGTACGGTCGGCCGACGGCACCACGATCGCCTTCGAACGGTCCGGGGAGGGCCCGCCGATGGTGATACTCGGCGGTGGCCTCAACGAGAAGGCGATGTTCGCCAACCTGGCCGAGGCGTTGTCCGGCAGCTTCACGGTGTTCAACTACGACCGACGCGGCCGAGGTGGCAGCGGCCACCACCCGAGCGCCGAGTACGACGTGCAGCGCGAGGTCGAGGACCTGGCGGCGGTGCTGGCGGCGACCGGTGAGCCGGCCTCGATCTTCGCCAACTGCACCGGTGGGATGATCGCCGTGCAGGCTGCCGCAGCGGGCGTGCCGATGGCCAGACTCGCGATGTACGAACCGCCGTACGGCGGCCCCCGGGTCCCCCCCGGCTACCTCGACGAACTGCGCCGCCTGATCGCCGCGGACCGCCGCACCGACACCGTCGCCCTCTTCCTCAAGGAAGACGTCTTCTTCGACGACGAGGTGATCGAGAAGTTCAAACTGCACCCGGTGTGGCCGTCCTTCGAGGCGCTCGCGCCCACCGTGGTCTACGACGCGATCCTCAGCGACGACGCCGACGCCGTCCCCGTCGACCTGCTGGCGCGCGTCACCGTACCGACCCTGGTCATCGGCGGTAGCGACAGTGCCTCCTGGATGTTGGAGACCTGCCGCGCACTGGCCGACGGCATCCCACAGGGGCGCTTCGTGAGCATGCCGAGCGAGGGGCACCTGTTCAACCAGAAGCTGGGCACCCCGTTGCTGACGGAGTTCTTCCTCGAGTGACGCCCGCACCGTAGGGGACCCGACCACGTGCCTGTCAGTTCTCACCGATCAGTAGGAGTCGTCCGATGGAGAATCGCTGTCCCGTCGTCCTGGACACCGCCGGCCGGGACGTCCACGCCGAGGGAGCCCGCATCCGCGCGAACGGTCCGGTGTCCCAGGTCGAGCTGCCGGGTGGGGTGGTCGCGTGGTCGGTGACCGGCTACCAGGCCGCCCGCGAGGTGTTGTCCGATCCCCGCTTCAGCAAGGACCCGCAGAGCTGGCCCGCCTACACCAGCGGAGAGGTCTCGTCCAACTGGCCGCTGATCGGCTGGCTGCTGATGGACAACATGACCACCAACGACGGTGACGACCATCTGCGGCTACGCAAGCTGGTGTCACGCGGCTTCACCCCCAAGCAGGTCGAGCAGACCCGGCCCCTGATCGAGAAGATCGTCGACGACCTGCTGGGACAGTTGGCCACCGTCGGCCCGGACGAGGTCGTCGACCTCAAGGGGCAGTTCGCCACGCCGCTGCCGGCACGGGTCATCTGCGACATGTTCGGCGTTCCGGCGTCGGCCCGCAGTGCCGTGCTGCGCGGTGCCAACGTCAACGTCACCACCTCGATCAGCGGGGAGGAGGCCGAGGCCAACGTCGAGCAGTGGCACCAGGAGCTGTACGACCTCGCCGAGCTCAAGCGTCAGCAGCCGGGCGACGACCTGACCAGCGTCGTCCTGGCCGCCCACGAGGAGGAGGGACGGCTGACCGACGAGGAGATGGTCGGCACTCTGCACCTCATGCTCGGCGCCGGCTCGGAGACGCTGATGAACGCCCTCAGCTACGCGGTCCTGAACCTGCTCACCCACCCGGATCAGCGCGCGCAGGTCCGCTCCGGTGAGGTGTCCTGGGACGACGTGATCGAGGAGACCCTCCGGTTGGAGGCGCCCGTCGCGCAGTTGCCGCTGCGTTTCGCCACCGACGACGTCGAGATCGCCGGGGTGGTCATCCGGAAGGGAGACCCGGTGCTGATGGGCTTCACCCAGATCGGCCGGGACCCGGACGTGCACGGCGAGTCCGCCACCGAGTTCGACGTGCACCGTGCCGACAAGACGCACCTGTCGTTCGGCCACGGCTCGCACTTCTGCCTGGGCGCCCCGTTGGCCCGGTTGGAGCTGAAGATCGCCCTCCCGGCCCTGTTCGAGCGCTACCCCGACATGTCGTTGGCGGTCGCACCGGAGGACCTGGAGCCGCAGGGCACCTTCATCATGAACGGTCACCGGGCGCTACCGGTCCGGCTGGGGGCACCGGCCACCGTGTCCGCCTGACCAGGTCGAGCGTACGATCCGTGGCCACCGTCCGACGCCGACGGTGGCCACGGTCACGGCCGGGTCAGGGTAGCTCCGCCACCTTGGTGGTCAGGTAACGCCACTCGGGCAGACTGGTGGTGAGACGGGCTGCGGTCTCGAAGGACTCCCGGGCACCGACCCGGTCCCCGGCCATCAGCAGCAGGTGACCACGGACCGCGTGCAGCCGGTGGTGCCGTGCCATCCGGGTGTCAGCCGCCAGGGAGTCGAGCAGTTCCAGGGCGACGGCCGGGCCGCGCACCATGCCGAGGGCCACCGCCCGATTGAGCTGGACGACCGGACTCGGCCAGCTGTGTTCCAACAGGTGGTACAGGGCGAGGATCTGCGGCCAGTCGGTGTCGGTGGCCGACTTGGCCTCGTCGTGCAGTGCCGCGATCGCCGCCTGGAGCTGGTACGGCCCCACCTGCCCCGCGGCCAGCGCGCCGGTGACCAGATCCGTTCCCTCAGCGACGAGACCCCAGTCCCAGCGGCTACGGTCCTGCTCGGCGAGGGGCACCAGGAGCCCGTCGAGACTGGTACGGGCCGCACGGCGGGCCTCGGTCAACAGCATCAGCGCCAGCAGTCCGCTCACCTCCCCGTCGTCGGGCAGCCGCCTGCGGAGCTCACGGGTCAGCCGGATCGCCTCACGGGTCAGGTCGGGGCGGTCGAGGCTGGATCCGGACGAGGCGGTGTAGCCCTCGTTGAAGATCAGGTAGAGCACGTGCAGGACCACCGGCATCCGTTCCCGCTCGTCCTCGGCGCCGAGGGGGAAGACCAGTCCGGACTCCCGGATGCGTTGTTTGGCACGGCTGATCCGCTGGCCCATCGTGAGCTGCGGCACCAGGAACGCCTGGGCCACCTGGCCGGTGGTCAGGCCGCCGACGGCACGCAGGGTGAGGGCCATCTGCGAGGTCGGGGACAGCGCGGGATGGCAGCACAGCAGTAGCAGGGTGAGCGTGTCGTCGCCCGGTGGTGCCTCGTCCGGCGGTGCCTGCGCGACCAGTTCGTCGGCCGGCGTCGACAGGTAGAGGCTCCGCTCCCGCTGCTGCCGCGCCGAGTCGCTGCGCCAGGCGTCGGTGAGACGACGGGTGGCGACGGTCAGCAGCCAGGCCCGGGGATTGTCCGGTACGCCGTCACGCGGCCACTGCACCAGTGCGGCGAGCAGGGCCTCCTGCACCGCGTCCTCACAGGCGTGGAACTCCCGGTACCGGCGTACGAGCAGACCGAGGACCTGCTGTGCGAGTGCACGCAGCAGATCCTCGGTCCCGTCGCCGGGCTCGTCACATCTCTTCGCCGGAGTCCTCCATGATCGGTCGGACTTCGGCGACGCCCTCGTGAACGTCGGGAAGCCGAGAGGCGATCTCCACCGCCCGGTCGATGCTGTCGCAGTCGACCACGAAGTAGCCGGCCATCTGCTCCTTCGAGTCGGCGAACGGCCCGTCGGTGACCGTCAGGGAGCCGTTGCGCATCTGGACGGTCCGGGTCAGGCCCGGGTCGGACAGCGCCTGCCCACCGACCAGTTCGCCGGACTTGGAGACCTCCTCCATCAACTCGCCGAACGCGGCCATCCGGGCGTCGGCCTCCTCCGGTGACAGGCCGGCGTCCTGCAGGAACATCGGGTGCTTCCAGGTCGTCGGGTTGCTGTGCAGCAGGATCAGGTACTTCATCGGGTTCTCCTTCGGGTCGGTGGGCGTCGGACCGCCCTCTACAAAGGAGTCGGAGCCACCACGCGCTTTTCGACACGGGTGGGTGACGACATTCTCGCCCGAAGAATGCGTTCAAGGCTCGCACACCCGACCGGCGTGATGCCACACGGCACTCCGCAAGAAGACGTGCCGCCGGACGGGCCGTAGTTTCGACTCACAGCCCGAGTCCGCACGACATGATGGGAGCAGCCATGTCCGATGCACCGCTGGCCGTGGTCACCGGAGCCTCCTCCGGCATCGGCGCTGAGTTCGCCCGGGTGCTGGCCGACCGGGGCTACCGGATCCTGGCCGTGGCCCGCCGCGGCGACCGGCTCGACGACCTCGCCGAGGCGACCGGGGGGCGGGTCATCCCGGAGGTCCGCGACCTGACCGCCGAGGGCGCGATCGCAGCGGTGGCGGAGCGCGCCGAGGAACTCGGCGGCGCCGACCTGCTCGTCTGCAACGCCGGCCGGGGACTGCACGGGAAGTTCACCGAGGCGGACCGCGTGGACACCCTGAGCATGCTTCATCTCAACGTCCTGGCCACCGTCGACCTGACCGCCCAGGTGGTGCCCCGCATGGTCGAGCGACGCTCCGGCGGTGTGATCGTGGTGGCTTCCTCGCTCGGCTTCGTCACGACGCCCTACCTGGCCGCCTACGGCGCCAGCAAGGCATTCCTGCTGTCGTTCGCCGAGGCGCTCTCGACCGAGTTGCAGGGCACCGGTGTCCGGGCGATGGCGCTCTGCCCCGGCCCCACCATCTCCGAGTTCAGCGACGTCGCGGGGCTCGGTGACAAGGTGGAGAAGACGCCAGGGCACACCACGTCGGCCGAGGTGGTGGCGGGTGCCATGCGCGGCTGGGACGCCGGCCGAACCGTCACGGTCCCCGGCGTGATCACCAGGATGATGACGCTCACCCTCGACCACGCGCCGCGGCCGGTGGCCCGCCGGGTCATGGCGCGGGTGTTCCGCTGACGCGTCGCGCCGGTGCCGGGTCCCGGCTGCGGCACTGCCTGCCGCGAGCACGGCCCCCTGGCCGGCAGTACCGGCGGCGGCCGGTCGCGGGTGCCGCCCGGCGGTCGCCGGGCGGCCGCGAACGGTCAGGAGAAGCGCTGCTTGATGTGGACGGTCACCTCGTCGCCCTGCTCCTTGGCCACGAGCTTACGTAGCGCGGCCTTGATCGGAATCATGTGGTTGCCACCCCCCACCGGCAGCATGGTCGCTTCGAACGGCTGGCCGTCGATCGTGCCACCGATCTTCACTGCCCGGCGGGTGCCGAAGAACTCTCCGGAGTCCTCCATCACCACGCAACTCCAGCCACTGTTGTTGTCCTTCGTGATCGGCACCGTGAACGTGGTGTCGACACTCTGCGGAGTCTTCGCTTTGGTCTCGGCCATTGTCCGCTCTCTCTTTCTCGGGTCCGATGGAACGTGAGCCGGCGCGGGGCCCTGCAGTTCCAATCATGACGGAAGTTCGTCGATCCGCTGGGTGATCGGCGCGGCGGGTCGGTCAGTGTGGGTCCGGCCGGGCGGCCCCGGCGGCAGCCACCAGGCCGCTGGTGATCCGGTCGACCTGGTCGGCGTTGATGATCAGGGGTGGCGCGACGACGATGTTCGGTCCGGTCCGCCGCACCAGCACGCCACTGTCCTTCATCAGACGACGTACCTGTCCGGCGCGTCGCGGGGTGTCGAACTCGACGGCGGCGAGCAGACCCCGGCCACGGACGACCGACACGGAGGGCAACGACCGCAGCTCCGCCAGACCGGTGAGCAGCTGCTCACCACGGGCCCGGACGTTCGCCAGGACGTCGTGGGCCGCAAGGTAGTCGAGGACGGCGAGGCCGGCCGCGCAGGCGGAGGCATGCCCGGAGTGGGTGTGCCCGTGGACGAAACCGGCCAGGGTCCGGTTCCTGTCGAAGACCTCGAAGACACTCTCCGTGGTGGTCACCGCACCGATCGACATGTAGCCGGCGGCCAGCCCCTTGCTGGTGCAGACGACGTCCGGCTCGATCCCGGCGTGCTGGTAGCCGAACATCCGTCCGGTCCGGCCGAAACCCGTGGTCACCTCGTCGAGGACGAGCAGCACGCCGTACCTGTCGCACAACTCGCGGGCGGCGCGCAGGTAGTAGTCGGGTACGACGTGCGCGCCGCGGGCCTGCACCGGCTCGATCAGCACGGCGGCGATCCGGTGCCCCTGCTCGGTGAGGAGGTCACGCAGGGCGTCGACACCGCCGCCGGCAACGGTCGGGGCGAAGCCGTCGACTGTCACGAAGTCGGCCGGTGTGACCTGTGCGGCGACCGGGGAGCTGCCTGCTCCGCAGGCAGCCGCAGCCATGGTCGCCCCGTGGTAGGCGTTCGGCAACGAGACGATGAGGGTCCGGTCCCGGTCGCCGAGCACGGCGTGGTGGAAGCGGGCGATCCGGATGGCGGCCTCCACCGCCTCCGAGCCGCTGTTGCAGAAGAACGTACGGCTCAGCCGGGGGGCGGCCAGCTCCGCGATGCGCTGCGCGAGCCGGATGGCGGGTACGTTGGCACCCTCCCCCATGTCGTAGGTCATCAGGTGGGCCAGTTGGGCGCTCACCGCCTCGACGATCTCGTGGCACCCGTAGCCGAGGGTCGCGTTGAGACCGGAGGACTTCGCGTCGAGGAATCGTCTGCCGTCGGCGTCCCACACGTCGCAGCCCTGTCCGGCCACGGCCAGGACGACCTCCGGGTTGACCCGGGTGGGCGACCAGGGGTGCCACAGGTGCTCGGCGTCCACGGCGAGCAGGTCGGCCCGCTCGTCGGCGTGCCGGGTGATCCGGGCTGCGTTCATCTCGGTCGCCTCTCTGCATCGGTGGACCGGTTCGGTGCGGACGTCAGGTGTCCGCACCGAACCGGATTGAGTGCTCGGCCGTCAGCGGGCGGCAGCGATCTGCTCGGCCACCGGGTCACGCACCTCGGTGTCCACCCGCTCCACCAGGGCCATCAGGAGGATGCCGCCGAGCACCAACAGGATCGAGCCGACCCGGAAGGCCAGCGTGTAGCCCTCGGTGGCGGCGGCGGCTTCGGACACACCGCGCTCGACAGCGGACCCGGCCTGCCGCAGGGCGAGGGTGACGAGTACGGCGATACCGAGCGCGCCACCGATCTGCTGCGAGGTGGTCAGCAGTCCGGACGCCAGACTGGAGTCCTGGCCGGTGACCTTGTGCAGCGCCGCGGTGGTGGTCGCCGGGATGCTGGCACCGGCGAACAGCCCGAAGACCAGCATGCCGGGCAGGATGCCGATCACGTACGAGCTGTCGGCGGATACCAGGCTGGTCAGGAACAACCCCACACCCGCGCCGATGTAGCTGAAGGCCGCCATGTTCCGGATACCCAGCTTCGGCACCAGCGTGGTGCCCAGGCCGATACCGGCGCCCATGGCGACGCTCAGTGGCAGCCAGGCCAGGCCGTTCATCAACGGCGAGTAGCCCAGCACCTGCTGTTCGAACAGGGTCAGCATGAAGGTGTACGAGATGAAGGCGGCCATGAACAGCACCGTGGCGATGTTGACGGCCGTCCGGGTGCGGTTGGCGAAGAAACGCAACGGGATCAGCGGGTCACGTGTCCGACTCTCCACGAGCACCATGAGGCCGAGAAGGGCCACGCCACCGAGCAGCGGACCCAGCACGGTGGCCGATCCCCACGGGTGTTCGGCGGCGTGCAGCAGACCGAAGACGACCCCGACGAGACCGAGGGTCAGGGTGAGGCCACCGAGCACGTCGATGCTCTGGCCGTCCTTGCGCACCATCCGGCTCTCCCGGACCATCCGGGGGATGAGGAACAGCACGACCAGGGCGACCGGCAGGTTGATGAAGAAGATCCACCGCCAGTGGGCAAGGTCGGTGAGCACGCCGGAGATGACGTAGCCCAGGGTGCCGCCGAGGCCGATGATGCCGCCCCAGATGCCGACCGCCTTGGTGCGTTCCTTGGGGTCGGTGAACAGCAGGGCGATCAGGCCCAGCGAGGCGGGCGCGGCGAGGGCCTCGGCGAGACCCTGGCCGAAGCGGCCGGCGACCATCATCCACGGTTCGACCGCCGCACCGGACACCACCGAGGACACGGCGAAGACGACCACACCGGTCAGCAGCAGCTTCCGCCGGCCGAACACGTCGGCCATCCGTCCACCCAGGATCAGCAGGCCGCCTGCGGCCAGCACGTAGGCGTTGACCACCCAGGCCAGGCCGGCGGCCGAGAACCCGAGGCTGTCCTGGATGCGGGGTAGGGCGACGTTCACGACGGTCATGTCGAGCAGGATCATGAACTGAAGCCCGGAGAGTACCGCCAGCACGGTCCACCGCCGTGGGTCCGGCGGCGCCGGTGTCGGGCCCGCCGTCGGCGACTTGCCCGCCTCCGTGGTGGTGCTCAGGTCTTCGGTGGTCACGCGAAATCTCCCTTGATCATGTATTCGACGTGCGGACGGCATGTAGGGCGGCCACGACCAGACCGAAGGGTCTCCGTCCCACCGGTTCGCACCTGAGGAGACGGATCGCGCGTCGACCACCAGTCGACTTGAGTCCATTTTGGACGGTTGACGGATGCATCGACCTTCTTCGGTGAGGTTCGGCGATGTTCACACCGTATACCGCAGCGCACGACATGGGCAACGAGGCTGGATCGCGTGCCGCGAGTCGTCCCGTCATCGCCGCAACCGCGCCCGTACCGGCACCTCGTCCCAGGCCATCAGGGTGTTGTTCGGCCGACGTCGCGCAGGGCCGGCCAACTCCCACTGCCGCACCCTCGACACCAGTGCGCCGAGCAGACACTCCGCCTCCAGGCGCGCCAGGTTCTGCCCCACACACTGGTGCAGCCCGAAGCCGAAACCCAGATGCCCCGAGGGGTCACGGGACAGGTCGTAACGGTGCGGATCGGGCCACCGCTGCGGATCACGGTTGGCCGAACCCAGGAACAACAGGACCTTGGCCCCGTCGGGGATGACCGCGTCGCCCACCCGCGCCTGCCCCCGGGCGGTCCGGAAGAACGTCTGCACCGGGGAGGCCCAACGGACCGCCTCGTCGAACGCCACCCGGGCCAGACCGGGCTCGTCACGGAGTCGCTCCCACTGCTTCGGGTGGGTGACCAGCGCGTGCAGCGTGGCGGCGATCGAGTGGACGGTGGTGTTCACCCCCGCCGCGAACAGCGACCGCAGCACCTGCGGAGCCTGGTCGGGAGTCAGCTCCCCACGGTCGGCTGCGGCCCAGATCTGGTCCCCGAAGCCGCCTTCGGCCAGACCCTGCCGCCGGCTGCTCTCGTCGACCCAGTCCGACAACCGCTTCGCCCGTGGGGCACCCGCCACGACGAGCTCGTTGCGGGGACCGAACGCGTTGAGCAGGAAGTCGCTGAACGGTAACAGGTTGTCGCGCCCCTGGTCCGGAATGCCGAGCGCGTCCGGGAAGACCCGCAGTGGGTACGCCTCGGCCAGCGCCGACACCGCCTCGAACTCGACCACCCCGCCGACGGCACCGGCGCAGAGCCGGTCGACCATCTCCTCGGCCACCACCGTCCACTCCGCCCGCAGTCGGCGTTGGGCCCGTGGGCCGAGCAGCGCGGACAGCACCCTGCGGGGGGCGTCGTGGTGTGGCGGGTCGGCCTCCACGACGGCGCTGAGTCGACGCCACGGCTTCTCGGTCCTGAAGTTGGACAGCCCGACCCCGGCCCCGGACTCGAACACCTGCCAGTTGCGTAGCACGGCACGGACGTCGTCGTAGCGGGCGATGCCGTAGACCCCGTGGGCCGGTAGGAACACCACCGGCCCGGCGGCGCGCAGCTCGGCCTCGAAGTCGTGCGGATCGGCCAGGACCGCCGGGTCGAACGGGTCGACGTCGCTGACCGGCACCACCGGTCCGGGCGGCACGGGAGCGGGGTTCTCGGTCATCGGGGCGGCCTCCGGAGGGTGCGGGCTGTGACCGGTCGGGTGACCGAGGGGGTCCCGGGTGGCAGGCGATGGACCGGCCATCTCACAGGTCCAGGACGAGGCGGTCCCCGCGGGAGCGGGAGACACAGGGGTACATGAGGTCACCGGCTGCCCTCTCCTCGTCGGTGAGCAGCGCGTCCCGGTGGTCGACCTCGCCGCGTACGACGCCTGTCTCGCAGGTGCCGCAGGTGCCCTCGCGGCATGACGACAGCAGGTCGACACCCACCGTGCGGAGGGCGTCCAGCACCGTCGTGCCCGGGGACACCCGCAGGCGGGCTCCGCTACGAGCCAGCACGACCTCGAACGGCTCGTCCCGCACCGGTGCGACCTCGCGCCCGGCGAAGCGCTCCGTACGCAGCGTGTACGGCGGCCAGTGGGCACACGCGGCAGCCACCGCGTCGATCATTCCGGCCGGTCCGCAGCAGTAGACGCGGCGGCCGGCGTCGACCACGCGCAGCCGACCGGTCAGCTCCGGCCGGCCCCGCTCGTCGGTGGCACACACCTCGACCCGGTCGCCGTGACCGGCGAGTTCGTCGAGGAACGCCATCGTCCGACGGCTGCGCCCGGCGTAGAGGAGGTGCCAGTCCGCGCCCACCGACTGTGCCTGGTGGACCATCGGCAGCAGCGGGGTGACACCGATGCCGCCGGCCACGAACAGGTACCGTCCGGCCGGTACGAGGGGGAAGTTGTTGCGCGGCCCACCCACACCGACGCGGTCGCCGACCCGCAGCACGTCGTGGACGTACGCCGAGCCGCCTCGGCCGTCCGGTTCGCGCAGCACCGCGACGCGGTACCGGTACGCGTCCCACCGGTCGCCGCACAGCGAGTACTGCCTGGTGTGCCCGGACGGCAGCACCAGGTCGACGTGCGCGCCGGGGGTCCAGTCCGGCAGACGGGCGCCTTCGGCGTCGACCAGTTCCAGTGCGACGACGCCGTCGGCGACGGTCCGCTTGGCCGCGACGCGCAGCCGCAGCCGCCGGGCCGGCACCGCCCCGCTCACCTCGACCATCCCATCGAAGGTCCTCCACCGTCGGCTCGACCGGGCCGGACCGTGCGTCCGCACCGCACCGGCGCGTCGGGCCGCGCAACTGTCCGACGACAGATGGTGACCGACGCTTTCCGAACCGTTGCACGCCCGGCCCCACGCCGTCTTCTTCCGGATTGCGCACTGCGCACGGCCGGGTACGAATGCCTGCCCGGGACTGCGACCTGCGGCACGCGGACACCTCGTCCGGCCGCCGCCGCACGGGGCACCTTCTAGGCTGGCCGCCATCCCGAGAACGACCCGGAAGCGGCAGGTGACAGGACAGTGACCACCAGGTCGACGCCGTACCACCACGGCGACCTGCGCACGGCGTTGGTCGAGGCCGGACTGCGGCTCGCCCGCAGCGGCGGGCTGGGCGCACTCGGGCTGCGCGAGCTGACCCGCTCGATCGGGGTGAGCCCGAACGCCGCCTACCGGCACTTCGCCGACCTGCAGGCGCTCGTCGCCGCCGTCGCGGTCGAGGCGCAGCAGCACATGGTCGGCAGCATGCTGGACGGCGCGGCCGAGAACGCGGAGCACGAGGACGAGGCCACCCTCGCTCTCCGTCGGCTGCGCGCCGTCGGCCTGGGCTACATCCGGTTCGCCCTGACCGAGCCGGGCTGGTTCGAGGTGGCGGTCCTGACCCAGGACGAGCCGCCCGACGACAGCCGGGACCTGTTGACCGACAGTCAGGTTCCAGCGCCGTACCAACTGTTGATGGACGCCCTCGACGGCCTGGAGTCAGCCGGTGTCATCAGTACCGAACGCCGCGTCGGGGCCGAATGGGCCTGCTGGTCGGCGGTACACGGGTTCGCCGAGTTGGCAGTTCGGGGACCACTGCGGCACCAGGATCGGGGCACAGTCGACCGGCTCGCCGCGCACGTGGTGGATTCGATCATCAGAGGCGTCACGAACCGGGACCCCGGGCAGCACACCTAGGTCGTCGGGCTCGGGGGGTCGGGACCGGCCGGGCCACCGACCGCTGTTCACACCGGCACCAGCTCGATGAGCGAGAGGTAGGCGGCCCGCCCGGCCGGATGGACGGCCCGCAGGGTCAGACCCGCCCGCCCGGCGAGATCACCCAGCGCGGTCAGCCCACGTTCCCGGCCTCCGTTGTAGGCGAGCATCCGCAGGTCCATCGCCGTGCTCGCCGACTCGCCGTCCACGCCGACGGCCTCCAACAGCAGCACCACGCCGTGCGGACGGGCCGCTTCGGCACAGCGCCGCAGGATCGCCACCGAGGCCTCGTCGTCCCAGTCGTGGATCACCGCCGAGAGCAGGTATCCACCGGCACCGGGCGGCAGCGGGTCGAAGAAGCTGCCCGTCACCGCCTTGGCACGATCGGCGAGTCCGACCTCGGCGAACCGACGGCGGGCCCGCGACACCGGACCGGGTAGGTCGAGCACCAGCCCGGTCATCGACCGGTGCGCGTGCAGCAGCGTCGCGAGCAGGGCGCCGCTGCCGCCGCCGACGTCCACCACGTGCCCCAGTGCCGCCCAGTCGTAGCACCGGGCCACCCCGTCGGCCTCGGTCTCGATGTGCCGTCCCATCAGCGCGTCGAATGCCGCCGAGTGGGCCGGCTCAGCGGCGAGATCGTCCCAGAACGTCCGGCCGTACCGGACCGGGTATGCCGGTTGCCCGGTACGCACCGTGTGGGCCAGGTCGATGAGGCACAGGTCGCCCCGGCCGACCCCGACGTCCACGTCCAGCCACCGACGTCGACCCCCGGGATGGTCGTCGCGCAACTGCTCGCCCAACTCGGTGGTGGCGTACCCACCGGTGGCGTCCCGGGTCAGCAACCCGGTCGTGACCAGGTGCCGCAACACCTGGTCCAGCGCGTCGGCGTGGGATCCGGTCGCCGCGGCGATCTCCGCAGCGGTACGTCGACCGGCCGCGATGTGGTCGGCGATCCGCAGCGTCGCCGCCACCCGGATCGCCATCGGTGTCGCCAGGTCGGCCAACGCCCGCAGACCGATCCGGGGAGCCTCACCGTCGTTCATGCTTCCTCCTGCCACCGCCGCCGACACGCATCGATTGTGTCGGCGGCGGTGCCGGGGCGTCCTCTTCGGACGTGCCGCGTCGGCACCGGTGCCACGCCGACCGGATCGGATCGGTCCGGTCGGCGGGCATCGGCGTGTCGGGTCGGTCAGCGGGCGGTCGGCAGGGCCACCGCGGCCGGCGGTGGAGCCGGGTCCAGGGAGACGTCCCGGTGCTTGCGCTCCAGGAGCCACTTCCCCCACCAGAACAGGCCGCGCAGCAGACAGACGATCGTGACGGCGAAGAAGGTGGTGTAGACGATGTTGAAGACCATCAGCACGCCGTACACCATGCCCACACTCGCCCCGAACATGAACTGCATCCAACCGGCTGTCGGGGTCGTACCGGGGTCGGTGATCATGTAGTTGGTGAACAGCACGAACGCCACGCCGGTGATCGGCACCAGCGCGCCCCACAACGACACGTCCCAGATCCAGTGCCGAACCAACGCCTGGATGATGAAGGCGCCCAGCCAGCCGACGATCAGGGGGACCTTCTTGGTCAGCATCGCGTTGAGGACCGTGCCGGCGGTCACGATCACGATCGGGATCAGGATGCTGATCATGTCCGGCACGTTCTCGGTGAAGTGGTACGGCGGCGCGACGTTGACCCAGGAGAAGACCAACAGGGTTGCCGTGATGCCGAAGTTCGACGGGTTCATGAAGTGCCGCATCCGACCCCGGATCGGTGCCTGCAGCAGCGCCTTCTGCCCCACCGCCACGACGACCGCGAAGCCGATCGGCCAGAAGTTGTCGTTGGCGTAGAGCAGCATGTTGGCCGCGAGCGCGGTGATGTGGGTGGGCAGCAGGAAGGTGTACATGCCCCACATGCCGTTTCCGCTGTAGGCGGCCGACCGGCCCGTCGCCCGCGCGGCGACCGTCTCCACCAGGATCTCGGTGGCATAGCCGATCGCCAGGGCGAAGAAGGGCCAGGTCCAGGGCTGCTCGAAGCCGAGGACGGTGTAGCCCAGGATGTTGAAGACGGTCATGGACATCGCGAAGTTGCGCAGCGCCATGTAGCGCGGGTCGCGGCTGTCCACCCGGGGCGGTACGCCCGGCCGGTCGCCACCGGCCTGCTGCCGCGGCACGGGGTTGCCGCCGTTACGCCCGGCGGTGTCCGGGCTTGCCGTGGTGAGGACGCCGCGGGCGTCCTCGACGGGTTTGACGTCCGTCATCGGCGGTTCAACTCCTCGGCTCGGTCGGTCAGCAGCAGGTCGTGCCGGCCGGCGGTCAGGTCGATCGTCTGTCGGTGTGTCTGGCCGTTGAGGTCTCGCCAGCACAGCTGCACCGAGACCGGACGGTCGGCCGCGTCGCCGAGACCGAAGAAGACGTCGAAGCTGCGCCGTCCGGAGTGCCCGCCACCACCGTCGAGTTGTCCGACCTGGGTCCGACCGTCGGCGGTCGTGATGGTGACGTGCGCGCCGTAGGCGGGTGACGTGCCGGTGGTCGACGGGGTACGTCCGTCGGCGGCGAGGGCCGGCCGGCTCAGCCGCAGCGACAGATGGTTGTCGCTGTCGCCGCGGGTGTTACGGAAGTAGGCGGGTGCGCCCCACTGTCGGGCGACCGCGATGTCCTGCGCGCCGTCGCCGTCGGGATCGGCGACGGAGATCCCCCGCGAGGGCGTGTCCTCGTCCAGCCCCAGTTCCGGGCTCAGGTTCACGTATCGACCATTGTCCTCGCGGACCCAGAAGGCCACCGGGTTGCCGCCGGCGATGTCGTCGCCGGGCTTGGCGTTGGGCCACATGGCGGGCTCCCGCAGCATCAGGTCGTTGGCCATGGCCAGTTCCTGAAGCCAGTTGAACCGGTTGATGTCGCCCTTGATGAATCCTGCGGCCTGCACGACCTCCAGGCCACCGCTGTTGTCGAAGTCCGCCATCTTCACGTCCCAACCCCAGCCGACCCACGCGAGGTTGCGCCGGGCCGCCCGGTTCTCGAAGGGAGCGATCCCCCGACTCAACTGCTCCCGGGCAGCCTCCGGGGACGCGGCGGTGTTGTGCCAGACGAAGTTGCTCTCCTCCAGCCCCCAGGACTCGGTGATGTTGCTGACGAACATGTCGAACCGTCCCCGACCGTGCAGGTCGGCGAAGTCGACCCCCATGCCCTTGAAGGAGTCGTGCCCGAGCACCAGCGACTTGGGCGTCAGGGGCGTGCGGACCCCCTCGGCCAGGTTGAACCGGATCCGGCCGGGAGTGGAGACGTTGTGGAAGAACCGGTCCTGGCCGAAGTCGTTGGCGAGGTACAGCTCCGGTAGCAGGTCCCCGTCGAGGTCGGCGGAGGCCGCACCGAGGGTCCAGCCGGTGGCGTACCGCGGGTCGAGGGCGACCTGTTCCTCGTAGGTCACCGTCGGGTCGTCCCCCGACGTCGCACCGCTCCACCGCAGGACGTGTGCGCCGCCGGCGTTGTGGCCGTGCGACATGGAGTGGTTCATCTGCACGTTGGGCAGACCCTCGGGGTCGAGCACCTGACTGTCCGGGAAGTAGTTGAACAGTGCGATGTCGGGTTTGCCGTCTCCGTCGAAGTCGGCCACGGTGACCGCGTTGGTGTTCCACAGCGGCCCTCGGTAGACACCGTCGTCGGTGCGCTGCTGCGGAACGAGCTCGACAGGTTGGTACGTGTCGTTACTCAGGGCCGTGGCACCCTCCTTCTGCAGGAAGACCACCGGGGTACGACCCCAGTAGATGACCAACAGGTCCATCCGGCCGTCGAGGTTGAAGTCGCCGGGTGTGCAGCCCATCGGGGCGATGGTCGAGCCCATCGGCAGCGGCGCCGGGTCCACCACGAACGGTTGGTACGTCGCACCGGTGTCCGGCACCGGCGTGACGATCACCGCGTCGCTGCGGGTGTCGACCAGGCACATGTCGTTGGCGACACCCTGGCCGTCGAGGTCGTTGACGGCGATGGACGCGCCGACCGACGAGATCCAGGAGCGGATGTGCTCGTACTTGGGATTGACGGTACGGATGCTGCGCTCCGGCAGACCGGGTGGCAGCTCGATCGGCAACTCCGTGAACGCGAATCGGCCGGCGATCTCGGCACGGGTGTCCGCCGAGGCGCTCGGCAGGCGTGCGACGAGGAACATCGTGGCCGCCAGCACGAGCACCAGGATGGGTGCCATGAGACGACGCAGTGGGCTTACTGGTTGCGATGGCAACGGTCCCCCTCGGAAACGAGACGACGTCGGGACGGCCGACCGACGCTCCGCATCGCGGTCCGCGCCGTAGCGCGCGGTGGCAGGCGTCAGGACCGGCCATGACACAGGCTCGCCTCGGGATCTCCGGAAGGATCGACCCCGAAAGTGCGGCCACCGATATCTTCACCGACCGACCCGGAGACGTCTTCTCAGCAATTGCTCATTGTCGAAGATCTATATCAATCAGAAAGCGGATATCACCGATTCCGACTCATCACGTGAATCATTTACCTGATGTGAACAAGAATCGCGCCGCCGAGCCCGGTGAGGCTGGCGGCGCGACGCGGAGGTGCGGAGGTGCGGAGGTCGTCGGACGGGGGCGGTCAGGCCACGAACGGCGGGATCACGTCACCGGGAGGCGACTCTCATCGGCAGGCCACCCCGCACCCGCAGCGACAACATCGGCTCGGGGACGACGGGTCGACCCGGGAGGCAGGTGAGCACGAGGTCCCGGGCGAGCAGGGACAGCACGAACACCGCCTCCAGCATGCCGAGATGGTTTCCGACGCAGAATCGAGGACCGGCGCCGAACGGGATGTATGCGTATCGCGGCCGCTCGGTGCGGTCGTCCGGGTCGAAACGCTGCGGGTCGAACCGGTGCGGGTCCGGCCAGAAGTCCCGATGCCGGTGCAGCGTGTACGGACAGACCAGCACGTCGGCCCCGGCCGGCACCCGGTAGCCGCCGACCTCGTCGGCGGCGAGCGCCTTACGCGGCAGCAGCCACACCGGCGGGAACAGGCGCATCGCCTCCTGCACCACCATCGTGGCGTACCGCAGCCGTCCCAGGTCCTCGAACGTCGGCAGACCGCCGCCGAGCACCCTGCTCGCCTCCTCGTGCAGTCGTTCACGTACCTCGGGATGCCTGTCGATCAGGTACAACGACCAGCTCAACGTGCTCGCGGTGGTCTCGTGCCCGGCGAGCAGCAGGGTCACCAGCTCGTCGCGCAGCCGCTGCCGCCCGACGCCGGGGTCGGACTCCGCCCCGGCCGAGGTGATCAGTCGGGACAGCACGTCGGGCCGGTCGTCGTCGACCGCCCCCCGCTCGGCGACGAGCCGGTCGACGACCCGTTGCAGCTGCCGTCGGGCCCGCCGGAACCGCACCTGGCGGGGCAACGGGACCCAGGTCGGCACCGCGCTCAGCGAGGCCAGCTCGAACATCGCCTGGTCCTGGACGGCCGCGAAGTCGTCGCCCAACGCGGGGAACCGACCCAGTTCGGTGTCGAGCAGGGTCCGGCCGAGCACCCCGAGGGTCAGCGCGGTCATCTCCTCGGGCACGTCGACCACCGTCGTTCGACGGGCCCGCAGCCGGTCGACGAGGGCCACTGCCTCCTCGGCCACCGCGCCTGCCTGGTCGGCGATCCGTCGGCTCTGGAAGGCAGGCTGGATCACCTTGCGCTGCTTGCGCCACAGCTCGCCCTCGCTGGTGAGCAGGCCGTCGCCGAGCGCCCGCCGGGCGTGCACCAGACCGATGCCCTTGTGGTAGTTGGCCGCGTTGTCGGCCAGCACGTGTTTGGCGTGCTGAGGATGGTTGAAGAAGTACAGCTCCTTGGGGCCGACCGGCAGGCGGGCGGCATCGCCGTACCGGTCCGCGGCCGAGGTCATCATGCCCAGGCGGTCACGGTTCATCACCACCAGCATCCGGACCGCCGCCGCCCGTGACGGCCCCGGCGGGACCCGCCCGGGCAGCACGGCGCTCACGTCGGCACCTCGGTCGGCACCCGGTCCAGCCGGCGGAAGGCGCCGTCGGCGAACAGCAGCGCGTCGTCCACGCCGTGCCGCTGGGCGCCCACCAGCCGGCCTACGAAGATCGTGTGGTCGCCGGTGTCGTACGAACGCCACAGCTCGCACTCGAAGTGCGCGGCGGCACCGACCAGCAGCGGCGCGCCGGTGCCCGGGCCGACGACCCACTGCCCGAACTCGAACTGCCGGGCCCCCAGCGGGCGGCGGCGATCGGCGAAGTACCGCGCCACCTCCTCCTGGTCACCGGCGAGCACCGACACCCCGAACCGGCCGGCCTCGCGCAACGCCCGGTTCATCAGCGCCTCGCAGTCCACGCACACCAGAGCCAGCGGCGGGTCGAGGGAGACGGAGGTGAAGGAGTTGGCCGTCATGCCGTGCGGGCTGGACCCGCCGACGGTGACGACGGTGACCCCGGTGGTGAACATCGCGAAGGCGCGCCGCAGCTGGCGCGGGTCCGGTCTGTCGGGGGGGTCGAACGGGACGTTCACAGTGGCCTCCCTGCCGCGACGGTGACGGGTGCGCCGGTGGCGTACGGCGCGAGTGCACGGCCGAGCGCCTCCGGCACCCGGGCGGGCACCGTACGGTTGTTCGGCCCCCGCATGCAGGCGACCCGCTGCGTGCCCCGGGCGACGAGCGTCTCGACACCGGCGACGCCGAGCCGGACGTAGTCGAAGCCGAACTCGACCTGGGTCTGGGCCAGCTCCAACAGCCTCATCCGGATCGCCAGTTCGTCGAAGGCGGTGATCTCGGCGAAGAACTCGCAGTCGACCCGCAGAGTGAACAGCTTGAGGTCGTCCTGCAGGTCGGCCAGCACCTGCGGGGCCCGCTCCCGGAGGAACATCTCCCGGCAGCGGCCCTGCCATCGCAGGTAGTTGACGTAGTAGACGTTACCGACGATGTTCGTCTCCTCGAACCCGACGACATGCCGGTACTCGTAGTACTGCTCCATGGGTCACCGTCCCTCGGTCAGCACCGCGAAGACCACCGGTTCGGTGACGTCGCGGACGGTAGTGGCGAAGGTGGCCACCCGTACGTCGCCGGAGACCAGCACGCTCCAGCCCGAGCGGGTGACCGGATGCAGGACCAGCGGGTCGTCACTGCGACGGCCGGCCTTCTGTAGACACTCCAACGCCGTCCACACCCGGGTGGCGGCGACGTCGATCTCCTCGCCCGCCTCGGCGGCGAGAAGCCGGGCCAGGTCGGTGTGCCGACCGAGCAACCCGGCCCACGTCTGCGCCGACCGTCCGGTGACCGGTTCGACGTCGCAGCCCACCGTCTCCGCGCTGGAGACGCAGAGGGTCAGCCCTGCGCCGTGGGCCACCGACAGGTTCTGCCCGCCGGGTACCTCCGGGCGACCGTCGGGCCGATACCGGACCTCGACCGGCCTGCCGAACACCTGCCCGGCCGCCGACCGGGTCCGGGCGCGCCGACGGGCCACGTGGTCGGCCGGGCCGTCGTCCGGGCCGTCGGGCTGGACCGTCACCGCCACCGGCGTACCGACCAGGTCGTCGAGGGTGCGTTCCAGATAGGAGCCGAGCAACGGTGCCACCCACGGCCCGCTGCCGTCCTGTCTGCGAACCGCCCGCAGCCGCAGTCCCTCCCACCGCTCCACGGTCCGCCCGTCCGGGTCGCGCAACGCCACGTCGTAGACGTAGGTGTCGCCGTCGCGGCTGCGTTCCACAGCGCAGAAGCGCAGGTCCCGCCGGCCCGACAGGGCCGCTGCGCCGGGGTGGATCCGGTCCACGCCCATCGGCAGCAGGGTCGCGTCGGGGACACACACCTGGTTTCCGTGCATCAACGCATCCCGGACACCGGGATCACCGAGCAGCAGTTCGTCCGGCACGAAGGGTGCGAACCAGTCGACCCCGTCCAGGGCGGCGACCTCGGCGTCGACGCACTTGGCAGCGGCCCGCCGGTAGCCGCGGAGACGCTGGAACCGGGAGCCCTGGAAGAGCAGACCGCCGTAGAGGTCCGCGTCCGGGGCCAACGACACCGGCCCCAGGTCGTCCGACAACTGCTCCGGTGGGCCCTCGGGCGCCGGTCCGACGCCGTATCGCAACCGCGCGGTGAAGTGGTCGGCGACGAAGTCGGTGTCCTCGCTGCGGACGGCCACCTCGACGGTGTCGTCGTCGGTGGCGACCGCCCCGACCCTGATTCGACCACGACCGTACGGCGGCACGATGATCGGCCGCAGGAACTCGGCCCGCTCGATGACCGGCACGTCGTCGGTGCCCCTCACCGCGGCGGCGACCTGGGCCATGGCCTCCATGCCGAAGACCGCCGGGAAGAGCAGGTTGCCGTCGAGGAGGTGGTCTGCCAGATAGAGATCGGTGCCGACGTTCAGTTCCGTCTCGGCGACCAGCTCCACTCCCGGGTAGTGCACCAGCGGCTTCTCCAGGAACCGCCGCAACGGCAGCTCCGGCCGGTCGTACCCGATGGTGTCGATGCCCTGGGTGCGGCCGGAGACGACGACCGTACCGGTGGCCTCGGGGTCGGCCAGCAACCGCCGCAGGACGGCCACGCCCTGGTCCGGGGTGAGCGCGGCGACGCCCTCCCGGTGCAGCGCCTCGACCACCGACAGCCGCTCCCCCATCCCGACACCCGACCACACCGACCACTCCAGGCAGAGGGTGCGGCAGTGACGGTGACGGCGACCGAAGCCGGTGGTGGCCTCGGCCAGCCAGTCGTTGGCGGTGGCGTAGTGCGCCTCGCCGCGCAGCCCGGCCCGGCCGATGATGCTGCCCAGGGTGACCAGCAGCCGCAGCCGTTCCGGATCCACTGCCGCCAGGGTGGCCGAGAGACCGTCCAGCTTGGGCGCGAAGGTGCGGCGCACGGCCCCCATGTCCAGGTTGGCCAGCGCCGTCGGCTCGTTGCGTCCGGCACCGTGCAGGACGGCGGTCACCGGACCGAGGTCGGCCGTCAGCTCGGCGACCGCCCGCCGTACCTGGTCGGGATCGGTGACGTCGGCCCGGGCGTACCTGACTGTGACACCGGCCGCCGTCATCCGGGACAGGTTCGCGGCCAGCTCCGGATCCTCGGCCGGGGCCGACCGGCCGAGCAGTGCCAGGCTCGCGCCCGAGTCGGTGGCCATGGCCAAGGCGCACTCGGCGGTGATGCCCTTGCCGCCGCCGGTCACCAGCAGCACGTCGGTGTCGTCCAGCACCGGGCGGCTGACCTGCGGACGCACGGACATGGCCCGCAGGACGGGCACCCGGCGGGTGCCGTCGGCGTCGTAGTCGACCTCGACGAACCCGACTGTGCCCGCCACCTCGGCGGTCACCCGCTCGACAGCGCCGGAGGCGTCCGACAGGTGCACCACTGTGACCCGCAGGTGCGGTGCTTCCAGGCGCAACGTCTTGGCCAGTCCGGCCCCGCCACGACCATGGTCGACCAGGACGAACCGGGTGCCCGGTCCACCCCGCGCAGCCTGCTGGGCACCGCGCAGCGCGTGTTCCAGCGCCTCCTCGGGACAGTCCTGCGGCAGCCACACGAGCACCCCGCCACCGAGGCGGGCTCGGTGCAGCTCGGCGAGCAGCTCCGTCGCCAGTGGGTGGTCGTCGGCGGCGAAGAGCTGCCAGGTGCCGTCCTCCGGCGCGCCGGCACGGGTGGGTGGTTCGGCCACGTCGAGGTCGATCCGCCACGCGCGCGCCCACGGGGCGGCGCCGGCGACCACCGGTGCCGCGACGGCGTCGTCAGCGGAGGCGGTGGCGGCGAGGGTGTCCAGCGCCTCGGCCAGCTCCTGGACCGTGGCCACCGCGAAGTTCGTCGGCACCGCTGCCGGCGGCACGTTCAGCCGCTGGGCCAGCTGATTGACCACCTGGCCGACGGTGATCGAACTCAGATGCAGGTCGTCGAGGAGGCGACTGTCCGGCCGGACGGTCTCCGGGGGCAGTTCGGCCCGCTCGGCGGCGATCCGACGCAACAGGTCGACGGTGGTCTCGCCCGGCACCACGGCGGCCGACTGGGCGTCCGCCTCCGCCACCGGCACCGGACCGGCGGCCCGCACCGGTAGGTCCACCGAAGGTGCCTGCTCGCACGGGTTGGCGAAGAAGGAGAACTCGGCACCGACCGCCAGCGGTCGGATCAGCCGCCCGTGGAACAGCGCCGCCTCGATCCGGGCCGCTCCGACGACGTAGGCCGACCCGACCACCGTGAGCAGGCTGACGATGGACTCGTCGTCGGTGTCCAACGACACCGCAGGTACGTCGGTCGCCCGACCGGCCAGGCCGGCGAGCACCCGGCCGGGCCCCACCTCGACGAAGAGGTCGACGGACTTCGCGGCGAGCCCCACCGCCTGGGTGAACAGCACCGGGTCGGTGATCTGTCGACGCAGCAGGGCCGGCACGTCGGTGTGCGGCGGCAGCAGGTCACCGGTCACGGTGGAGATCACCCGACCGGCCAACGGATGCCATTGCCGGTCGGCCAGCGCGGCACCGAACTCGTCGGCGGCGGGGGCCACCAGGGGCGAGTGGAAGGCGTGTGACACCGGCAACACGGTGGCGGTGAAGCCCGCGTCGCCGGCCCGCTGGCAGGCCGCCCGTACCGCCTCGTCGGTGCCGGCGACGACGGTGTTGCCCGGGCCGTTGTAGGCCGCCACCACGACCGGTAGGTCGGCCAGGAGCGGATCGAGGGCCTCGGGATCCGCGGCGAGGCTGGCCATCATGCCCGACGAGCTGTGCCGGGCCATGGCGGCTCCGCGAAGACTGGCGATGCGCAGCAGGTCGGCCTCGTCGAGCACACCGGCCCAGTGCAGGGCGGACAGCTCACCGAGGCTGTGTCCGACGGCGATCGAGCTTTCGATGCCCAACGTGTGCAGCACCCGCAGGCCGGCGGTGGACCCGGTGACGATGCGGGGCTGGGCGACCTCGGTGGCGACGACGTCCCCACCGGTGGGCAGGTCGGCGCGCAGGTACGTCTCCTCGACCTCGGTGAAGCGCCGACGCAGTGCGCCACCGCTGGTGCCGCGCCCGGAGCCCTGCCCGGGAAACAGCAGCCCGATGCGGCCAGGACCGTTGACGTGGCCCAGCAGGCTGCGGCCGTCGGAGGAGAACTGCCGGGTCTCGCCGGCCTCGACCGCCGTACGCAGCTGCCGCAACCGCCGCTCCGCGTCCTCCGGCGACGTCGCCACGACCGCCGCCCGGTACGGCAGGTCGCGTAGCTCGCCGTGCAGCGTGGCACCGAGGTCCGCCAACTGCGCGTACGACACCGAACCCACGAAGTCGACCAGCCGGGTCAGCCGCTGGACCAGTTCCGGTGCGGAGGCGGCGTCGACGGCCAGCAGTTCGGCGTCCTGGATCGAGGCGGCCAAGGCGCGGGTCCGGGTGTCCAGCGGCACGCGGCGGCGAGGACGCGGGTTCTCCAACACGATGTGGGTGTTGATGCCGCCGAAGCCCATCGCCGTGACACCCGCCCGGACCGGAACGTCGGTGGGCCACGCCTCGGCCTTGCGCAGCACGCGTAGCGCCGGCGACGTGCCGGTGAGCACCTCGTGCGGGTCGACGCACCCCACGGCCGGGGGCAGGACCTCCTGGTGGACCGCCATCGCCGCTTTGATCAGACCCGCCACTCCGGCCGCGGCCTTGGTGTGTCCGATCATGGCCTTGATCGACCCGACCGCCGCCGGCAGGCCCGCGCCACCGGCGGCCGTGCGGGCCGCGGACAGCGCCGTCAGCTCGGTGGTGTCCCCGACGCTGGTGCCGGTTCCGTGCCCCTCGAACAGGCCGACCGTCTCGATGCCGAACCCGCTGCGCTGGTAGGCCCGCCGCAGCGCCAGGCGGTACCCGCCGACCTCCGGCCGGGTGATGCCACCCTTGCCGTCCGAGGAGATGCCCCAACCGGTGAGCGTGGCGTAGATGCGGTGGCCGGCGGCGACCGCGTCGCCCTCGCGCATCAACACCACCATCCCGCAGCCCTCACCGGGCCAGAAGCCGTTCGCGGAGCGGTCGTACACGCGCATCTCGCCGCGCGCCAGCGCACCCGTCTTGGCGAACCCGATGATCTCGAAGGGATCGATCGACAGGTCCACACCACCGGCGACCGCCACGTCCACGTCGCCGTCGATCAGCGTCTTACCCGCCGTGGCGACCGACAGCAGCGAGGACGAGCAGGCCCCGTCCACGGTGTACCCGCCGCCTTTGAAGTCGAAGTGGTTGCAGATCCGCCCGGCGATCGTGTTGGACAGCGCCCCGGCCAGAGTGTCCTCGTCGACCTGCGGGAACGGGCTCTTGAAGGTCGCCTCGAACTCGTCGAGGAACGTGCCCAGCTGATCGTCGTCCCAGTCCTGCTCCTTGAGCGCCGCCGCCACCATGCGCCGCACGTACGGCCACCGCAGGCGCAGTTGGTTGGCGCGGGAGAACTCACCGGTGAGGCTGTTGCCGACCACCACCCCGGTGCGCTCGCGCGGCAGCCCGTCCCCCATCGGGAACCCCGCGTCGGCCAGGGCGCTCGCAGCCACGTCGAGCGCCAGCCAGTGGGTCATGTCCGTGGAACGAAACGTGCTGCCGGCAATCTTGTAGGCGATCCGGTCGAACTCGTATCCCTCGATGACGGCGGCATTGCGCGCGTAGAACCTGTCTGGAGCCGCCGGGTCGGCGTCCCAGTAGTCGTCGAGGCGCATCCGGACGTCCGGCAGCCGGCGGAACGCTCGCCGGCCGGCGAGCGCGTTCTCCCACAACTCCCTCGGCGAGGTGGCGTCCGGGTACCGGCACGCCATGCCGACGACGGCAATTCTCGTCATTTTCTGATCGCCTTTCTTCGGTGACCCGATGCCGTTTCGGCAAAGCCACCGACCATCTGAGGACAGTCGACTCGGGTCAGGCGCGCCGGGTAGACGCGAACGTGCTCTTGATGCGTCGGCGCCACACCTCGTACACGGGGGTGGCACCGACGGCGGCGAGGTCGATGCGGGCCTCGTCGGTCACCGCCGCCGCCGCCTGGGTCGGCAGCCCGCACAGGATCCGGGTGGCCACCTCGTTGTGCGGCACCACCAGCCCGGCCCGGACCCGCGCACCAGCCGCGAAGGCCGCGCCCTGGGCGAGGTCGGCGGCGTACGGGCCGGCAGCGTCACGCAGCCAGGTCAACTCCTGCGCCCCGGCACCGCCCGCGTAGGTGGCGGCCAGGCCGGCACCGGCGTACAGGTCGGGCCGGCGGTCGGCGGCGAAACGGTCGAAGGTCTGCACCACCCGGCGTGCGTCGGTGCCACAGACGAACCAGGTGGCCCGGCCGACCCCCTGGTCGACGACCCTGGCGGCGTAGTCGGCCGGCCCCTCGACCGGCCACGGGAAGCGGTCGTGACGGTACTGGCCGTCGACGTACCGGCTGGTCTTGAAGTACGCCTGGTGGAACCCGTACCCGTCGAGGACCAGCCAGCGCAGCAGTGGGTCCGGGGCGTGCAGTCGCCCCCAGAGCGGACGGGGCAGCCGAGCCATCGCCCAGCCGACCCCCACGTAGGCCATGTACACGTGCCGGTCGCCCCGACCGGCCAGCAGGTCGCGCACGTGCCGACCACCACCGGGGAGGGCGTCGCGGACGGCTGAGGCCATCGCCGCACCCTCGTAGGCGAAGCCCCGGTACGGTGCCGCCACGGCCTCCAGAGGGACCTCCGCCTCGGCGGCGGTACGCGCCTCGGCCGCGGCCGCGTAGCCGGTCAGGAAGTACCGACCGACGTTCTCCAGACGTTCCCGCCCGGCCTGGTCCTTGACGTGGAAGCCACGTACGGACATCAGGGTCTGCGAGACGTCAGGGGTGAGGACTCGACGCCGAAGCGTCCGCCAAGCTTTCATCAGGGCTCCCGACTGAAGCGATGTCAGCCCATTCTTGAACGCTCACCCCCGGCATTTCTTCTTCGCTGTTGCGGACTGGCCCACCCGGCGCAGAACAGCGCATTCCCGCCCGACACAGGTCGGGCGGGAATGGATAGCAGAAAGCACTACTGAACTGATCTTCCCACTGTCGACAATTGAGCCCGGACCCGCTCACGCCACACTTCGTAGTCCGGTTCCCCGGTGGTCGGCAGTCCGTCGGCGACCACGTCGTCGGCCAGCACGGCTGCTGCTTCGAGCGACATACCGGTCAGCGCCGGGACCGCGACTCGGGCGTGCTCCGGCACGAACCCGGAGAAGACCCTGGCCTTCGCGGCGAACACCGCCCCCTGCGCCAGGTGGGAGGCGTACGGACCGGCGGCGCGCACCAGCGCCTGCAACCCCGACGCGTCGCAGCCGCCGGCGAAGGCGGCCGCCAGTCCGACGCCACTGAACAGGTCGGCCTGCCGCTGGTCGGCGAAGCGTCCCACAGCAGTCGCCACGTGGTCGGGCCGGGCGGTGTGGATGAACCACAGGGCACGACCGATGCCCTGGTCGACGGCGCGGGGGAAGTAGTCCGCCCGGCCGCGCCACGGATACGCGGCGAGCCGTTCCTGCCGATCGACCCACCGCGGCGTCTCGAAGTAGGCCCGGTCGAAGCCGTACCCGTCGACGGCCAGCCAACTCATCGTCGGGTAGTAGGGGGTGCCGGTGAGGTCGGGCAGGACCTTCTTCCACAGCGGTCGCGGCAGCCGCGCCATCGCGAAGCCGATCCCGATGTAGGTGAGGAAGGTGTGCGGTAGGCCGGGCCCCGCGAGCAGGGCTGCCGCCCGCCCGCCACGACCGGGGCCCATGGTGTCGAGGATGGTCAGGGCCATCGCGGCCCCCTCGTACGCGAAGCCGCGCATCTCGGGCTCCACGAGTTCGAGACGGCGCTCCAGCTCCCACTGGCCGCGGCTGTCGATGCCCCACTCGAAACCGCAGACGACCGCCTGCGGAACGGCCTCCAGTCGACGGGTGACCCCTTCGTCGCCGGGTGGGAAGCCCCGACGGGTGAAGGTCGTCTCCACCAGTGCGGGCGTCAGCACCAGTCGCCGCAGCGAACCGAGAGCAGTCGGCATGGTCGTTCCTCCTTCACGCCCCGGGCGGGGCTTCACTGTCGCGGCGCCACGACCCCGGCGTCCGTACCGGCGATCGGGGCCGCCGGCCGACGGGACGGGGCCGCCGCAGGATCAGGGCCAGGACGACGAGGATCAGGACCCCGTCGAGAACCAGCAACCCCCGGCTGAACAGGTCGTCGCCGACGTGGTGGTGACCGGGGACCGGGACCTCGTCGCGATCGGCGCCGATCGTCGGGGCCACCCCGTCCATCCCGGCGACGACGAACCGTCGGACCCCGGTCTGTTCCCGACCGTCGGGCAGCAGCACGTGGTAGGCCAACAGGTAGGTCCCCGGCCGGACGATCGACAGGCCGACCGTGACGTCCTCGCCCACCAACTGGGGAGCACCGGTGGAGACGACCGGACCGCCCTCGGCCGGGGAGACGCTCAGGTGCACCCGGACCGGGTCCACCGGCCGGCTGAAGGTGACCGCCGCGGCGGCCGGCGCGGCGGCGAGCACCTCCCCGTCAGCGGGAAAGGTGCCCACCAGCCGCACCGGATCCGGATCGGGCGCCAGCGACAACCCGAACACGATCACCACCATGGCTGCCACCACCGCGTTGCCCCAGCGTGCCGGGACACGCCGGAGGGCGGGTGTCCCGGCAGCGTGGCCGGTGCTCACGACGACGTCGACACGACCGTCCCCGGTCGGACACATGAACAGTTCATGTGCTGCGACTCGGCGGCGGTGGGCCGTAGGTGATAGATCATCGCGAGCACCATCGGAACGAAGACCACGGTGTTGTAGAACAGGTGCAGCTCCACCCGGGGCAGCACCAGTTGCAGCAGGCTGGTGGGTACCGCCTGGCCGAAGAACACCGTCCCGCTCTGCGCCTGGACGAACAGCAGCAGGTGCTCCACGTGGTGGAAGAACTGGACACCGAACGCGATCAGCCACGCGGTACGGGCCCGGCCCACGAAGGCACCGCGCAGCACCCAGAGCCCGATCAACATGATCAGCGCGTATCCGTAGTGCAGCCACTCCGACGTGACCAACCACGGGTAGGCCAACCCGAGCACCCCACGGGCCTGCGGAACGGGCCAACCGAGCACCCAGATCTGGTACGCCTGGGTGAGGTGCTCCGCCCAGTGGGCGATGACGATCAACATGAACGCGTTCAGCGCGAACCGGTGGTGCCGCCCGTTGATCTTGTCTGCCAGGCCGGCCGTGGTTCTCGGTGCCACGTCTGTGCCCATCTGACCTCCCTCACACAGGGTCGGTCGGGTACCGACCCGAGACGGATCCCCGTCAATCCACGATGCCTGCCGCCGGTCGCGTCCCACGCCTCTCTGCGTGCTTCCTTTCACCGGCGTCGGAGGGGACGGCCGACCAGTCGGCGGCACAACGCTCACCGACGACGGCAGCGGCTGTGGCGCTGGCCCAGGCCGTGAGGTCGACCAGCGTCCGGTCGTCCGGGTGGTGGCGTCGGAACTCACCGACCACCTCCTGGTCGATCCGGTACGAGGCGAGCGCGGTGAGCAGTGCGAGCCGTCCCGCCGCGGCGTCCGCCGGGGTCAGGTCGACGAGGAGCCGCTCACACCACTGCGTACTCAGCCCGGTCTCCTCGCCGCGCCACTCGGCCAGCCGGTCCTGCACCAGCCGGCGTACGACCGGTGGCACGGAGCGCTCTGCGGCCGCGTCGAAGACCCGATAGGCCGCGGCGAACGCCCGGGCGACCTCCGGCTGCCCGTCGACCCACCGCGGACCCGTCCCGGCCGGTGCCGCAGGCAGCAGTGCGGTGGCCCGCCCGGCTCGGCGTGGCTCCCGTAGCGTGGGGCGCAGGATCCGGCTGATCCCCTGCTTGAGCCGCCGCCGGGAGCGGGGGCTGAGGCCCGGCGGAAGCAGGTAGTTCGACAGGAACACGTTGACCATGCGCGCCACGTAGTGGAACGCCACCACGACTCCGACGAGTTCGGCCCGTTGTGCCGCTGTCAGATCGGCCGGGGCCGGCGCCCGGTCGTCCGACTGGTGCGCGGTACGCGCCCACGCCGCCACGGCACGCAGGCGCGGATCGGCCACCTCCTCGATCCGGTCGGCGGCCACCGCCTCGGCGTCGTGCTCACCGGAGAGGTCGTACATGCCCACCGTGTGCATGTCCGCGCAGTACGGACAGATGTTGGCGATGGAGACCGCAGCGGCGGCGGCCTCCTTCGCCGCCCGATCCACCCCGTCGGCGGCGAGCGGTTCCCGCAGTAGCGCCCAGTAGCCCGCGAGCACGTCCGGGGCCGGCGAGTGCAGCATCGCCGGTGGTACCACCAGCCGCATCTCCTCGGCCACCTGCGCGTAGACCTCGGCGACCAGACCGGTGGCCCGCAGCGCCGGCACGACGGTGACGTACTTGACCTGTCGCTGAACCACTGAGGACGCGACTCTACCGGCGACCATCTCCACCTCCAGAGCGTTGCCCAGGCTCCGACCTCGACCGGGCGACGCCGCACGTCACCCTGACGACCACCGACGGGCGGCGGGTGGGCCTGGTCGTCCGCCAGTATGGAACCGCCGAGGCCGCCGGAAACCCTCCACTGCGGACATCGCAAGCCAGGAGAAGACCTGGTGCGACCCGGTGCACGAGCGCAACGACGGAGATGCGGGTCTCGGGCACCACCGCGACGATGGGTCCGGCGGCAACACGGCCGACCGCCGAGTCCGCGGCACCCCGGGAGGAGACCTCCCCCAGGCCGCACCCGGTGAGGCCCCGTCGCTTCAGGCGACGATCGCGGCGCGATCCGGCGCGGCGTGCAACTGCTGGACAGGAGACGACGTGGTGCACCCCGACACACCCGAGCCGGACGCGGACCGGACCCTGGTACTCGAAGCATTCGCGGACACCATCATCCCCGGGGAGAAGCGCACCCCCGACGACCGTGCCGTCGCCGGGGCTTCACCCGGCCCAGGCGCGGTCGCGGCCGGGGCGGTGGAACTCGTCGAGCACCCCGCCGGTGGGCTCGCACCCGCGCTGGACGCCATGGTCCTCGCACTGAACGAGCATGCGCTCGACTTCGCCGCCGAACGACGGCTGAGCCTCGACGACGACGTGCCGCCCTTCGTGGCCCTGTCCTTCGACCACCGCACCGCACTCGTCGACCGGCTCACCAGACCGGATCACCCGGAGAAACAGATGTGGGTCGGACTCGCCCTGTTCAGCAACATGGCGTTCGACAGCGCCGCCCACCGCAGCACTCCCGAAGCGCTGGCGGCCGGGCACCCGGGCCTGCTGACCATCGGGTACGCCCTTCCGAACGGTGACGGCCTCTGGCGCTTCGCGCCGTACTCGTACGGTCGGCGCCTGGCCGACCCCCACCCCGACACGACAGCCACCGGGAGCCCGGCATGAACGCCACGGAATCGACAGACGTCCTCGTCATCGGCAGTGGCTTCGGAGGCGCCATCCCGGCGTACCACCTCGCCGCCGGAGGAGCCCGGGTCACCGTACTCGAACGCGGCCCCTGGCTGCGCAGCGAGGAGTTCGACCAGGACTTCCTCCTGGGCTCGTCCTACACCCGGGCCTTCGACTTCGTGGTCGGCGACGGGATGAGCGTGCTCGGCGGCAACTGCGTCGGCGGCGGCAGTGTCGTCTACTTCGCCACCATGCCCCGAGCACCCAGGTTCGTCTTCGAGCGTCAGGGCAGTCTGGGCCGGCGCATGTGGCCGGCCGCGATCAGCCGAGACGACCTCGATCCGTGGTACGACAGGGTCGCCGAGGCGCTGCCCATCACCCGGACCGAGTGGGACACCGTCCCGTACGCCGGTGGCCTGTTCGCCGCCGCCTGTCGGCACGCGGGCCGGACGGCGAATGCGGCACCGTCGGCGATCGACGTGGCACAGTGCACCAACTGCAACTGGATGATGGCCGGCTGTCGGTTCGACGCCAAACGGTCCCTGCTGCTGAACTACCTGCCCGCCGCGCTGGCGCACGGCGCGCAGATCCGCCCGTTGCACGAGGTCCAGAGCATCTCACGCACCGACGACGGTTACCGGGTCCACTACCGGGTCGTCGACGCCGAGGACTACCGGATCCTGCACGACAGCGGCACCATCGACGCCAAGATCGTGGTGGTGGCGGCCGGGGCCGGTGCCACCCCGGTGATCCTGCAGCGTTCCGAGGGCACCCTGGGGCCGATGCCCCACGCGGTCGGTCGCTACTTTTCCGGCAACGGGGAGCGGCTGAACACTGCGGTGTTCGACGAGGACCGGGTCCGCGAGGTGCTCGGGCTGAGCCGGCCGGACGGCACCGCCTACCAGGCGTACCAGATCGGCCGTGGGCCCACGGTGGCCAGTTGGGACCGGTTGGACGGGAACCTGCCCGAGTTCGAGCGCTACTCGCTGGAGCAGCTGTACTTCCCGCCCGGCCTGGGCACGATCCTCGCCCAGGTGGCGGGGTCGGACCCGCCGTCCTGGTTCGGGGTGAGGAAGAAGGAGATGCTGCGCCGGTGGCAGTCCTGGCTGACCATCTTCATCATGTCCGAGGACGACAACGAGGGCGTCTTCGGCCCGCCACCGGAGACCGGCAACGCCAACCGGTTCTCCCAGCAGATGCTCGGCCACGGTCCGCTGAGCTACCGTCCGACCGCCAACACCTGGCGCGGTTGGTCGCTCGCCGACGCGGACATCAAGGACATCCTCGAACGCGACGGACTGGCCACGGTCAGCCCGTGGACGAACGACCTGGTCGGCGCGTACACGGTGCACCCCCTGGCGTCCTGCCGGATCGGGGACGACCCGGCGACGTCGGCGCTCGACGACCGACACGAGCTTCGCGGACATCCGGGAATCTTCGTCACCGACGGTTCGGCGGTGCCCGGTGCGCTGACCGTGAACCCGGCCTCCACCATCGCAGCGCTGGCCGAGCGGGCCGTACCGGGCATCGTCCGGGCAGCTCAGGAACGGGGCGTGGCGGTCACCTACGGCGCACCGTCGCCGGACGGCGCCACCGCGGGTCGTCGCGCCGTGATGAACGACGTGAAGGCCTGACGGGGCCGCCCGAGACGCGCCGGGCGTCGTCGGTCGTCAGGGCCCTGCTCCCCCGAAGGTGGTCGGGCCTGGGATCGCCATGCGAGCGGCGGTCTCGGGCTCCCGCCCGCAACCATCGACCACGAGCCGAGACCTCGACGGCGAACCGACGGGATGCCGGCGACCACCGACGACGGATCGACCGGACCCACGTCGATGCCGCAAAGTGTCGAGGACGATTGCCCAGCTCGTTCCTTCTGACTCCGAGTAACGCTTACCCGCCGCTCAGTTCTCACTTTGGGTAACTGCGCCGAAGACATTCGCCGGCTTCGCGGCGCACATTTCAGTCTCGTTCTGCCACGCAGTTCGATTCACCCGGGGGGCCGTCCTGGCGGAAGTGACGACGGGGGTACGCGCTGAGCGGCACTTATTGCCCTCGCCGATCTCGGGCCGCAGGCCTCCGGTCGCCGCGAATCGGCATCCACTGACGCACATCCCATGAGGATTCCCCATCGGATCGACAGGGAATTAATAGCTCACACTGAGTCACTGGCTATCGCCCTCCGTGATCGCCCTGTTCGAAGCGACGCGGAGGGCTCGCCGGAACGCAGGGGCGGGACATCCCGTATTGACCGGATCCGGTATACGTCCTGAGCAGGACATGCCACGACCAAACTGCCCTTTTACCGCGGAAAGCGCGTCGGCGAATTCGCTCACTTTCCGGGACACATGTTTCACTTTCCCCAATCGACCCACGGCTGGTAAGTGGTGCGTGCCGCTACCCGCACACCATCAGCTTCGACCCCTGAATGGCACAGAACCGCTGCTCAGCAGGGATACCACTTCCCGATTGCGGCGCGGCAACCAAATGGGATGAGCAGTGTTGTCAACCCGTCAGCCCTCGACTAACCTCGATGCGAGCAGAGCAAACGACCGAGCGGCACGCCACATCCGCTCACATTGTCAAATAGCCGTCGCTTCAATTGGATGGCTTACAGAAATGTGTTCGTTATCCGCGGAGACCGGACCAGCTGGCTCCGTCCGGATAGCCGCTGCCGACGCTGCCATCAAAGGGGGAAACCGTGGAGGATCCGATCGAGAGAGCGGTCAAACGCGCGATCACCACCATGCGGGAGAATCTCGGAGATCAACTGACAGTGGACGACCTCGCCCGTTCGGCGATGTTCAGCAAGTTCCACTTCACTCGCATGTTCCAACGAGCAACCGGCATCTCACCTGGACGCTTCCTCTCGGCACTGCGCCTCCAGCACGCCAAGTACCTGCTCGTCTCCACCTCGCTGAACGTCGCCGACATCAGCCTCCGCGTCGGCTACAACAGCGTCGGGACGTTCAGCTCCCGCTTCACCCGCAGCATCGGGATGTCACCGTCCAACTACCGCCGGCGTGCCGGGTTCACCTCGCACATCCCCACCGACCCCGAGTTCGATCCGGGAGAACGGTTCAACGCCCGCATCCACGGCGACACACGGATGTTCGCGGACCATCCCGCCGGGATCGTGTTCCTGGGCCTGTTCCCGAACCGGATTCCGGAGGGCCGTCCGGTTCGATGTACCGTCCTGCACGAGCCGGGACCGTACAGCTTCGAATCGGTGCCGACGGGCACCTGGCACCTGCTGGCGCAGACGGTCTCCGCCGAGGCTCTCGCCCGTCCCGGTGCCGACCACGTCGGGCAGGACGTGTCGGTCGCCAGTGAGGGGCCGTTGGAGATCGGACCCGACACCGACCTCCGGGTGGATCTGACCTTCCAGCCCGCCCGCGATCTCGACCCACCGGTGCTGCTGGCACTGCTCGACATCCGGAAGGTCGCGCTCGCCACCGTCGCCGCCCGCGCCGAGTGGAACCGCACGCCGACGGACCCACTGCCTCTGACGACCGCTGCGGAGGGCCTCCAGGCCGTGGACCGTAGCGCGGCATGACCTGCCCGGGAGGCCGGCGGCGGAGCGCTTCCCACGACCCAAGTAGGGAAGGGGACGGCTCCGTCGCTGCCCGGCCAGTGCTGACCGGGCATGGAAGACTTCCCTGACGCTAGGGGCTCGACAGGGGGGCGGCATGCGGATATCAGACCTGAGCCGACAAACCGGCGTGCCCGTGGGCACGATCAAGTTCTATCTGCGTGAGGGGCTGCTTCCACCCGGCAGGTTGACCAGCCGCAACCAGGCGCAGTACGACGAGAAGCACCTGCGGCGGCTCTGGCTGATCCGCGCCTTCACCACCATAGGACAGCTCGACCTCTCCTCGGTGCAGGTGCTGTTGTCCGCCATCGCCGACGACCAGCTGCCGGTGCCGGAGCTGTACGGTGTGGTCAACCGCGCCATGTTCCCCGAGGACACCGCCGTCGGGCAGGATCCGAGCCGGGACCGGTCGGAGTTGGCCCAGGCCCACTCGGACGTCGACGGCCTCCTGGACGACCTCGGCTGGCGGGTGCCCTTCGGCGTACCCGGACGGCAGACGTTGGCCGAGGTGCTGGCCGCGATGCGCAGGCTCGGCTGCGGCTGCGGAGCCGACTACTTCCTGGCCTACGGCCGGGCAGCCGAGCAGCTCACCGACCTGCCGCCGGCGGGGGCAGCCGTCGAGCGGGCAGCGGTGGTGGCCCGAACGATCCTGATCGAGACGGCGTTCGCAGCCCTGCGCCGGATGGCCCAGGAACACGTCGTCAGCACCCGGCTCGTGCCGCCGCTGGCACCGGATCCGGCGGCCTGAGCGCGAGCCGCACAACGTGGACGGCGTCCGCGTCGGGCACCTTCCGGTGCCGTCAGCGGACGCCGTACTCCTTCAGGTAGCGACAGTCGCGACGGTCAGGCGCGGGAACCGGGGATCGCCGCCGCGAACTGCCCCGGCTGCCGACCGGGGCCGGCGGGACCCCGGTACGCCTGCGCGATCTCCAGCCAGTTCCGCGCCACGTCACCCTCGGCCGCGACGGCGAGGTCGGCGTGGTGCCGGCGTCGCGTCGCCAGCAGACAGAAGTCGACGGCCGGGCCGGTGACGCGCTGGTCCGCGTCGGCCGGGCCGAACTCCCACACCTTCCCCGACGGCGCGGTGATCTCGAACCGCATCTGCACGTCCGGCACGTCGATCTTCCGGGCCAGATAGCCGAAGTCCCAGGTGCGTACGGCGAACCCGACCAGGTGGCCGATCCGGTCGTCGTGCCGCCTGCGGATGCCGAGCGCGTCGGCGACGTCCTGCCCGTGTGCGAACAACTCCATCATCCCGGCACAGGCCAGCACGGCGGCCGGAAGCGGCCGCACCAACCACGGCACCATGTGGTCGCCCGGCAGGGCGCTGAGGGCGCGCTCAGCGGCGACGCGCTCCTCGCGCCACCGCCGCAGCAGCTCCGGCGGCTCCTCGGCCAGGTATCCGGCGAGGGCCGCGTCCACGTTGGCGCTGAAGTCGGGCGTGAGGCGGGAGACGACCGCCGAGAACCGCCCGGCATCCGACGCCGCCAGAGCGGCGAGTTTGAAGGTGGCGGCCAGGTGGGCGATCTGGTGGGCGACCGTCCACCCGGGAGCGGGGGTCTCGGTCCGCCATCCCTCGGTGTCGAGGTCGGCGACCATGGCGTCGACCTCTCCGCCGGCAGCCACCAGGTCTGAATACACGGTAGAAGGTGACACGTGGTACTCCTCGCCTCGATTCCGGTCCCGACCGGGTGCCGCCGTCGGGGGCACCCGCTGACGTCCGCGCTGTCGCCGCGGGGGGGTCAGTCGAGCATGCGGGTCCGCTCTCGTCGGCGTCATCTCTGGTCGTGCTCGCCGCTGCGACGAGGTGCCGACGGGCACCGGGCGCCTGTTCACCACCGACCCGGTCACCCGACCCGGTCACCGTCGGCCGTCCGTACGAGGTGGGTCAGGCCGGCTGCGGGGAGGAATCCTCGACGGGGCGCAGGGGCGTCCCGGCGGGTCGGGACTCCCCCATGAAGTGCACGATCTCCTCGTGGTTCGTGGAGGTCACGGCGTTGAGGGCACCCCGCCGGTAGTAGACGTCGACGACGACGGGCCGGGGGTCCGGGGTGACCGTCGCGCCGCAGCGGAGCCGGGCCAGGACCTCCGGCACGTCGAAGTCGAACCGGACGTCGACACGGCGGAAGAACTCGACCCCACCGACCTCGACCAGCGGCAGGTCGGTGGGCTCACAGACCGGCTGGGTGAGCAGGTCGTACCGGTAGACCTCGTCGAGCAGGGGCCGGACCGGGTCCGGCAGCCGGGGTGCGACCTCCTCCTGCCACCACAGCTCCAACGCCCGTCGCCCCGCCGAGGTGGTGAACAGGTAGCCGATGGCCCGGGCGTACGCCGGGGCACCTCCGCCGTGTCCCCGCTCCGCCGCCTCCCGCAACGGCACCGCCTCGGCCCACCCGGTGGTGTCGGCCCAGTCGGCGAGGCTGTTGAGCACCCGGGACTGCTCCCACCCGGCCAGCTCCCGCAGGGGCAGCCAGACGTGGCGCAGGACCGCGTTCTCCGCGATCACCCGGGCCCAGAACAGGAACCGCTGCATCCGGGCGTTCTCCGCGAACGACATCGTCCGGTGGGACAGGACGTACTGGAAGTCGTCGTGGTCCCCGCGCAGGGCCACGATCCCGTGGGCGGCCATGTTGTCGGCGTACTCGGTGTTGGGCAGGAGCATGATCGGGTAGACGGCGATCCTGGACACGTGGCGGGCCAGTTCGTCGTACCCGCGCAGGAAGGAGTCGACGGTCTCCCCCGGGGCACCCCAGATCAGCTCGGCATAGCAGTCCAGCCCCTCCCGGTTGAGCCACTCCACCAGTTCCCGCCAGTCGTTGACCTTCATGTTGCGCCGACGCATCAGGGTCAGCGCCGTGTCGTCCAACGACTGCAGGGCCAGGGTGAACGAGCTGCGCAGCCCGGCCTGCTTCATCCGCCGGACGATCTCGTAGAACACCTTGGACTTGTTCTTGGCCCAGGAACTCTCGAACGCCAGCGGGAACCCGTACCGGCGTTTGATCTCGATGAGGTCGTCGACCAGCTCCAGGTCGATCGGCATCATCCCGAAGTTGGCGTCACAGGCGACGACGGTGTGCACGCCCAGCTTCGCGAACAGCTCCAGCTCGGCCCGCAGCCGGGCCCGGGAGAAGGCCCGTACCCGCTGCCCGACCGCCCCACCCCAGTAACAGAACGAGCACTTGTACGGGCAGCCCCGGTTGGTCTCGATCAGGGCCACGTCGTACCGGAACCGCCCCTGCGCGTCGACCAGGTCGATCGCGCCGGTGAGGAAGGGTGAGGGGATGACGTCGAGATCCTCGATCCGGGGCCGGTCGGGGTTGGTGACCACCGTCGCGTCCGGTCGCCACCAGGACGTACCCGCCACCTCCCCCAGGTCACGCGGGGAGGTCCCGGCCAGCCGGGCCCGGACCAGCTCCCGGAACGTCAGCTCCCCCTCCCCGTTGACCACCACGTCGACCTCGGGGTGGAGCCGGAACACCCGCCCGGCCTGCCCGGTGACGTGGGTCCCGCCGAAGATCGACCAACCGTCGGGATTGAGCTGCTTGAAGGTGGCGGTGAGCGCCCCGAAGGCCCGCTGGTTCCACCCGAGGACCGAGAAGGCCAGGACGTCGGGCACCCCGTCGGCGAAGAGCCTGTCGGCCATCTCGCCGTGGGTGACCCCGCCCCGGAAGTTGCAGATCGTCACCTCGACCCGGTCACAGAGGTCCGGGTCGGCCAGGATCATCGCCTTGAGGTAGCCGGCCGCCAACGGCATCGACTCCAAGGGCATGTCCCACACGCCCTGCTGCACCAGCACAACCTTGAGACTGGGCACGTCGGCCTCCGACGTAGGGGAACGAGTAGTGGAGGGGAAGGCGGACCCCGGGGGCCACCTCAGGGGTGTAGGCGCCGGTCCGTCACTTCCGGTAGATCGAGATGTACCGCTGACAGGAGTCGACGAGGGGCCGCCCGGCCCAGTCGGCCCACTGCGCCTCCAGGGTCAGACCCGCGACCCGGGCCATCAGGTCCATCTCGGAGGGCATCACCGACCGGACGTACATGGGGAAGAACTTGATGCCCTCGGCGCCGAGGACCGCGAACTGGATCGCCGACCGCTGGGTGATCCGCTCCCGACGGGTGAAGGTCATCAGGACGTGGTCCTTCTCCACCCGCAGGGTCTGGGTCCGCTGTCCCCTGTCGTACCGGGCCGGGTCGGGGATCGAGCACTGGACGACGAAGCGTCCCCCGGGCGCCAGGACGTCGGCGACCCGCTCGAAGCACCGGATCTGCGACTCCTGGTCGGTGACGAAGGGCAGGGTGTCGAAGACCGCGTACGCCATGGAGAACGTGTACGGCAGGGTGAAGTCGGTGAAGTCCGCGACGTGGACGGTCACCCGGTCACCCCCGGGCTTGGCCTTGAGCTTGCCGAGCATCCCCTCGGAGGCGTCGATGCCGTGCACGTCGATGCCCCGGTTCGCCAACGGGACCGCCACCCGGCCGGTGCCCACCCCCAACTCCAGCACCGGGCCGTCGCCGGCGTTGTCGGCGAGCCACTGGATGGTCTCCTCGGTGTCCCCCGGGTCACCGGCCCAGCCGAAGTCGTCGAACAGGTCCGCGATCGCGTCCCCGTAGGTCGACAGCTCGAAGCCCTCCATACCCGCACCTCTCTCGCGCCCGACTGACCGGGCGGACCGGCCAGGCAGGCATCGTGACCTGCGGGATCAGTCGGCCGCTGCACCGTTGTGAGCACGACGACGAAGTCCGTTCCGACGGTCGGGGAGAACGCTCCGGACGGCCCGCGGCACCCGCCGCGTCGTGCCTTTGCCGACGCCATGAGCGTTGTTACAGTGACCGTGCCCTTGCTGGGCGCAACCAATCAGGGGGAGAGACGGCATGGCTGTCGGTCGCTGGGCGGCAGTGACACTGGACTGCGCGGACGTCACCGAGTTGGCGGAGTTCTACGAGCAGGTGGCGGGTCTGAAGGCGGTCCAGGTCAGTGAGACGGGCGCGTACCTGAGCAACGGCGACGGTGTCGCACTCGCCATGCAGCGGGTCGACGGCTACCGTGCTCCACAGTGGCCGTCACAGGACGTGCCCCAACAGTTGCACCTCGACCTCGCGGTCGACGATCTGGATGTCGCCGAGGCCGAACTGCTCCGCCTCGGTGCCACCAAGCCGGCCGACCAGCCCGGCGGTGGCAAGTGGCGGATCTACCTCGATCCGGCCGGGCATCCGTTCTGCGCGTCGGTATGGAACTGAGCCGTGTGTTGATCACCTGATGAGGAGAACCGGCACCATGAGTTCGACCGTGACAGCCTCCTTCAAGATCGAGTCCTGGGACGAGGAGGAGTGGCAGGAGTCCCCGGAGGGCATGAAGTTCTCCAAGGCCCAGGTGACGAAGACCTTCACCGGTGAGTTGTCGGGGACCAGCCGGGCCCAGTTCCTGTTCGCCTACGGTCAGGGCGGCAACGGCTACGTCGGGCACGAGCGGCTCGACGTGAGCATCGGCGGCAGCAAGGGAAGCTTCGTCCTGCAACACCAGGCCGTCGGACTGGTCAGCGACGAGGGCGGTGCCGAGTGGCACATCGTCCCCGGCACCGGGACCGGCGACCTGGCCGGTATCCAGGGCACCGCGAGCATGCGTCGGCTCCCGGACGGCAGCCACACCTTCACCCTGACCTACGACATCCTCGACGAACTGGTCTAGGCGCACCCGGGACGGGCCGTCGGCATCCGCCGACGGCCCGTCGTCGTCTGTGGGTCTCGCCCCTCAACCCACCGAACCGGACCGGTCCGCCACCGGCGTGGCGGCGGCGACCAGCGCCCGGGTCACCTCGTGCCGGGGGGCGCCGAGGACGTCGTCCACCGGGCCGTCGTCGACCACCCGCCCACCGGAGAGGACCACCACCCGCTCGGCGTGCCGCGCCACCACCCCCAGGTCGTGGGTCACCATCAGCAACGCCACCCCGAGTTCGGTGCGCAGCGAGTCCAGCAGGCGCAGGACCGCCGCCCCCACCTGTGCGTCCAGGTTCGAGGTCACCTCGTCGCAGATGAGGACGTCCGCTCCGGCCGCCAGGGCCCGGGCGATGGCCACCCGCTGCCGCTGCCCACCGGAGAGTTCCCGGGGAAGCCTGTCGGCCAGTTCCTCCCCCAGCCCTACCAGCCCCATCAACCGGCGGGTCTCCGCCGCCGCCTCGCCGGCGGTGAGACCCCGGGCCCGTCGGACGACCCGCCCGATGGCCGCCCCCACCGGGCGGCGGGGGTTCAGCGATCCGGTGGAGTCCTGCGGGACGAGCTGGATCCGGCGGCGTTCGGCCACCGGTCGACGGCGCAGGGTGGCCGCCAGGGTCCGCCCGCCCAGGGTGACCCGTCCCGCCTGTGGACGCAGCGCCCCGGTGACGCTCTGCGCCAGGGTGGTCTTGCCGCAACCGGAGGTTCCCAACAGGGCCAGGGACTCCCCCGCGTGCAGGCGGAGCGAGACGTCGTCGAGCACCACCCGCCGTCCCCGTACCGCTGTCAGTCCGGTCACCTCCAGGACCACCGGTCCCGGCCGGGGCGGGGCGGCCCGCCGCCCGAGTTCGGTACGCAGGTCCGCGACGGCGGCCAGCAGCCGCCGGGTGTAGGCGGCCCGGGGACGACCCAGGACCTCGGCCGTCGGCCCCTGCTCGACCACGTCACCGTCGTGCAGGACGACGAGGTGGTCGGTCATCCTGGCCGCCGCGGCGAGGTCGTGGGTGATGAACACCAGCCCCACCCCCCGCCGGTCGGCCAGGTGACGCACCTGGCTGAGCACCTGCTCGCGGACCAGCCCGTCCAGGCCGGTGGTCGGCTCGTCGAGGATCAGGACCCGAGGGTCGCCCGACATCAGTCGGGCCAGGGCGAGTCGCTGCTGCTGACCGCCGGAGAGCTGGTGCGGGTACCGGCGCTGGAACGCGGCGTCCCCCGGAAGCCCCACCTCGGCCAGCCGGGTGGCCACCGCCGCCTCGGTCCGGTCGGTGGCCAACTCCCGCAGCTGCCGACGGATCCGCAGGGTGGGGGTCAACGCCGACGGCGGATCCTGCGGAAGGTAGCCCAGAGCCCGGCGACGGACCCGCCGGACCTCGGCGGGACCGGCCCGCAGGACGTCCTCGCCGTCGACCAGGACCTCACCGGCGACCACCCGCAGCCCCGGACGGACCGCGCCGACCAGGGCCAGGGCCAGGGTGGTCTTGCCGGCACCGGACTCCCCGACCACCCCGATCCGGTCCCCGTCCCCGACGGTGAGGGTCAGGTCCCGCAGGACGGGCCGCCCGGTGGTGTCGGCGATCCGCAGCCCCCGAATCTCGATCATCGCAGCACCCGGCCGACCAGTCGGTCGATCCCCAGGTTCGCGGCCACCGTCATCACCCCCAACAGGACTGCGGGTACGGCGACCCCCCAGGGGGTCAACCGGATCCCCTCGACGTTCTCGCTGATCATGGCGCCCCAGTTCGGGCCGCCGGAGCCGAACCCGAGGAACCCGGCGGCGGCGGTCAGGGTGACCGCGATGGCAAGTCGGGTGCCGAAGTCGGCCAGGACCGGACGGATGATGTTCGGCAGGATCTCCCGGAAGATCACCGACAGGTGGGAGTCCCCGGTGGCGTACGCGGCCACCACGTACCCGTCCTCCACCGCCCGCAGGGTCTCGGCCCGGGTGACCCGGGAGACGAACGGCGTACCGGTCAACACGACCACGGCGGTCATCGTCGTCGCGCTGTACCCCCACCCGTGCAGGAGCACCAGCAGGATCAGCACCGGAGGGAGTCCCAGCAGGACGTAGTCGAGGCGGCTGACGACGGTGTCGACGACCCCGGCGAAGTAGCCCCCGGCCAACCCGAGGAGCAGCCCGAGGAGTGTCGCCAGGACGGTGGCCACCACCGGGACCACCACCAGGGGACGTCCCCCGGCGAGGACCCGGTCCAGGACGTCACGGCCGGAGTTGTCGGTGCCGAGGGGGCTGACCGGTGAGGGGCCGCTGTAGGGCAGACCGACGATCTGCTCGGGTGCCCCGGCCAGGAACGGCCCGAACAGGGCCACCCCCACCACCGCGAGGACGACGAGGACCAGGCACCCGACGGCGACCCACCGCAGCCGGCTCACCGCCCGGCCACCCGCAGCCGCGGGTCGACCGCCATGACCACCACGTCGGCCAGGACGAACGCGACCACGATGATCGCCGCGAGGAGGAGCCCGACCCCCTCCAGGACGGCGGTGTCGTGGTTGCGGACCGCCGCCACCAGGGTCTGCGACAGCCCCGGGTAGTTGAACACCACCTCCACCACAGCGGTCCCCCCGAACAGGCCACTGAGCAGCCAGGCGAACGTCTGGGCGCAGGGCGGGACCGCCGCCGGGAGCAGGTGCCGCCAGACCACCACCCGCTCCGGCAGCCCGGCCAGCCGGGCCGCCTCCACGTGCGGCGTCGCGTCAGCGTCGATCACGGCGGCCCGGACGATCCGGCTCGCCCAGGCCGCACCGAACAGGGTCAGCGCGGTCACCGGGAGGACCAGGATCTCCGGCCGATCCAGTGCGGTGCCCCCGAGCGGGGGCAGGGAGATCGCCGGCAGCACCGGGATCAGGTCGGCGAAGACCAGGACCAGCAGCCCCGCCACGACGAACTGGGGGATGGAGACGGCCACCACGGCGACCGCCGACAGGGTCCGGTCGAGGCGCCCGTCCCGGCGCAACCCCGACACCAGGCCCAACCCCATCGCCAGCGGTACGCTCACCGCCGCTGTCACCGCGACGAGCAGACCGGTGGCGGCCAACGGCTCCGCCACCAGGTCCACCACCGGCTGCCCGGAGACGCTGCTGACCCCCAGGTCCAGCCGGATCGCCCCGGCGATCCACTCGACGAACCGGCCCGGCCACGGCCGGTCCACGCCGAGTTCGGCCCGGCGCTGTTCGACCTCTTCGAGTGTGGCGTCGGGGCCCAGGGACGCCGACGCGGCGTCCCCGGGCAGGACCTCGGAGCCGGCGAAGAGCACCACGGCGACGACGAAGAGGGTCGCCACCGCAGCGCCGAGCCGCCGGACGAGGAACCGCAGGCCCGTCACGCCGGGCCGGTGACCCGGTCGAACAGTTGCACCGACTGCACCATCCGCACCCCCTCGATGCCCTTGCGGCCGGCGTCGAGCTGCTCCTGGAAACCCCAGAGCAGGTCGCCGCCCTCGGCGTAGAACTCCTCCTGGAGAGCCCGGAACGCCGCCTCCCGCGCCTTGTCGTCCGGGGTGGCCTGGGCGGCGGCGAGCTTGCCCTGGTACGCCTCGGAGGTGCCGGTGACGTTGAACGGGGCCTTGGCGTGGGTGACCGCCGACAGGTGCACGGCCGCCGGCCGGTTGCTGTAGTAGAAGGCCTGGAACGGGTGGGTGGCCAGGGTCATCAGGTCGGCGTAGTAGGCGTCCGGGGAGAGTTCCTCGAGGGTCAGCTCGACCCCGGCCTCCTTGAGCTGCTGGGCCAGGAGCCGGCTGGCGTTCAGCATCCCCGGGACGATCTCCCCGGTCCGCAGGGTCAGCGCGGTGACGCCGGCCTCGGCGAACAGCCGCCGGGCCTGGTCGAGGTCCCGGGCCCGGGGCGCCAGGTCGGCGTACCCGGGGAGCTTCATCCCCACCACGTCGTCGGCGGTGGTGCCGTACCCGAGGAGGGCGTTGTCGACCAGGGCCTGCCGGTCGGCGGCCAGTCGGACGGCCTGCCGTACCCGGGGGTCGTCGAAGGGCTCGAGCTTCTGGTTCATCGCGAAGGAGAGCGCGTTGGCGTTGGCCGGGCCGCCCCGGTGGACGACGAGTTCGCTGTTGGCGGCCTCGGTCCGGGCACCGGTGGCGCTGATCCCGATCGCGTAGTCGACCTGCCCGGCCTTGAGGGCGGAGAGCCGGGCCCCCGCGTCGAGGATCCCGACGACGTGCAGTTCGTCGACGGTCGGGCGGCCACCCCAGTACTGCTCGTTGGCGACCAGGCGGGTGGTGGTCCCGCTCCGCTCGGCCAGGGTGTACGGCCCCGACCCGATCGGCTTGGTGAAGTCGGTGAGCCCCTCCGGGAAGACCGGGGAGAAGACCACCAGGACGGCCTCCTTGAAGTCGCCCCGGGGGGCCAGCAACGGCACCCGTACCGTCAGGTCGTCGACCGCCGTGATCTTCGGCAGGTCCACCAGGGCGTAGACCGAGGCCCGGTTGCTCGGCTTGGTCCCCAGTGCCCGGAGGCTGTGCACCACGTCGGCGGCGCGCAGCGGTCGGCCGTCGTGGAAGGTCACCCCGGAGCGGAGCTTGATGGTCCACTCGGTCGCGTCGGCGTTCGGCTCGACCGACTCGGCGAGCTGGTACTTGTACTCGCCGTTGTCCAGCACCATCAGCGAGTCGTACACGTGCCGCATGACGATGAGGGTGGCACCGATGCTGGTGGCCAGCGGGTTGCCGGCCTCGCTGTCGGTCACCGCGTGCGGCGCGCCGATCTTCAGCGACGGCACCGAGGCGCCGCCTGAACCCGACGGCCCACCGGCGGGCTCGGCGTCGTCGCCGCATCCCGCGAGCAGCGGCGCTCCCACCACTGCTGCTCCGGTGAGCAGCCCGAGTCGGAGCACCGCACGACGATCGTAGAACCTTGCGTCCCCCACTGTTCCTCCAAACGTGCCCTGTGCCGAGTACGTCGTGATGACGAGGCCCTGACAGTCGCCGACCGTCGGCGCCGGCGTCTGCTCAATAGGAGGCGCTGGGTCAGGCGTTGCCCGCCGGTGCCGCCATCAGGGCCAGCAACTCCGGGGTGTAGAGGTCCCGGAGCCCGACGATCCCGGCCACCGCGTCGAAGTAGCGGGTGGTCAGCTCGGGGCTGCTACCCACCGCCCGGAGCAGGGCGCGGCGCTTGTCCCGGGCCTCGGCCTGGGCGACCAGGAGGGTGGCGGAGTAGTTCTCGGTGAGCAGTGCGGTGCGGCGACTGTCGTAGTCGGCCAGGGCGGCGTCGAGCCGACCGGCGTCGTCCACGGTGTCGCCGACCGCCTCGGCCAGGAGCTCGGCCTGCATGAAGGCGTCGGAGATGCCCCGGGCGGTCAGCGAGTCCTTGTGGTGGCCGGCGTCACCGACGAGCGCCCACCCCGGCCCGTGCGCCCGGCGGAAGAAGTTCTGCTGGTCCCCGGTGCCCTGCACGGTGCCCACCTGCTCGGCCCGCTCGATCTGGGCGTACAGCGCCGGGGCGTTGGTCCGGACGTTGTCCAGGTACGCGGCGAACGCGTCGTGCCGGACCTCGTCGAACCGCTGCTGCGGGTGGTAGGCGGCGACCAGGACGGCTCCGTCGTTGGTGGGGACGGCCGACACCCACCCGGTGTCGCCCTCGTACATCTCGAAGTGGGTTCGGGGGCCGTCCCACAGGCAGTAGTAGGCGCAGGTCAACGGCGGGTGTTCGGTGGTCTTCTCCGCGCCGACGAGGGAGGCGACCCGGGACCGCATCCCGTCCGCGCCGACCACCAGGGCGGCCCGGTCCTCGCCGTCGCCACCGGGGCCGGACCACCGGACCCCCACCACCCGGTCACCGTCGTGGACCAGCCCGGTCACCCGACAGTCGTCGCGGAACTCCGCTCCGGCCGAGACCGCCGCCTCGGCCAGGATCGGGTCCAGGACGGTTCGGCGGGGGGCGTACGCGGCCCGGATCCCGTCGACACCGCTGCAGGAGCCCTCCACCCGGACGTCGCCGAGTTCGTACACGACGTGGTCGAGGGGTGGGGCACCGGAGGCGCGTACCGCGTCCAGGACCCCCCACCGGGCCAACCTGGCCACCCCGGGCTGCTGGATGTAGAGGGTGGAGAGGGTGTCGGCGGGGAACCGGGCGCGGTCGAGCAGGAGGACCCGGTGTCCCTGGCGGGCCAGGAGCATGGCGGTGGGGGCGCCCGCGCAGCGGGCACCGACCACTATGACGTCGTACATTGATCTCTACCCTTCGTCGGGGGTGCGGGCGAGGACGACGGCGGAGTTGATCCCGCCGAAGCCGAACCCGTTGGACAGCGCGTACCGCAGGTCGGCCGGGCGGGCGACGGGCCCGACGAACCGGAGCCGGGGTTCGACCGGGTCGTCCAGGTTCGGGGTGGGGTGCACGAAACCGCCGCACAGCTGGGCGACGGTCGCCACCGCCTCCACCACCCCGGCGGCCCCGAGACAGTGCCCGGTCAGGGCCTTCGTCGAGTTCACGAAGGCCCGGTCCACCCCCGCGCCCAGGGCGGCGACCAGGGCGGCGGCCTCCACCTCGTCCCCCCGCCGGGAGGCGGTGGCGTGGGCGTTGACGTAGTCGACGTCGGTGGGGGCGAGACCGGCGGCGGCGAGCGCGGCCCTGATCACCCGGACCTCGCCGTCGAGGTTCGGGGCGGCGGACCGGTCCCCGTCCAGGGCGAGGGCGTGACCGGCCACCACCGCCCGGTGCGGGACCCCACGCCGGGTCGCCGACGCCGTCGACTCCAGGACCAGTGCCGCGGCGGCCTCCCCCGGGACGAACCCGGACCGGTCCCTGTCGAACGGACGGCAGGCCCGTCCCGGGTCCGACGTCGGTTCGGCCAGGGCCCCCAGGACGGCGAAGGCCCGCCGGTGCAGGGGGGTCAGCTCACAGAGCGCCCCGACCAGGAGGCAGCAGTCGACGGTCCCGGACGCCACCAGCCGGGTGGCGTGCACCACCCCGACGTTGCCGCTGGCCGAGGCCCCTCCGACGGTGCAGCCCTCACCGGTGGCGTCGAAGACCTCGGACAGCGTCCCCACGTGGTCGGTGTCCAGGGCGTGCAGGGCGAACCGGGCCGGCAGGTACGCCGGGTTCTCCTCCCACCCGGGGCGCAGGTCGTGGACGTACCGGGCGGTGAGGTTGTGCCCGGCGACCACCACCCCCACCCGGTCACCGGGGATCGGGGAGTCGGTGAGGCGGGCCGCCGTCCACGCCTGGACGGCGGCGGCGACGGCGACGCGTACCGGCCGGGGGGACCGGCCCGCCGACCGTTGCGCCCGCCGCCGCAGCGGGGCGGGTGCCCCGGCGACCGCCTCCGGGAACGACCAGTCGGTCACCGGGGCACCCAACCCGTCCGGGGTGGCGACGATGCCGGTACGCCCGGCCCGCAGGGCGGCGGTGAACGCCGCCACGTCGGCCCCGATCGCGCTGACGATCCCGGTGCCGGTCACCGCCACCCGGTTCACACGTGTCTGCCCAGCAGCTCGACGATGGTGTCGAGGTCGTTGACGTCGCGGAACTCGGTGATCGGCACGACGACCCCGAGCCGCTCCATCGACAGGGTCACGATCTCGGCCCGGTCGATGCTGGTGCAGCCGAGGTCGGCCAGGGTCCGGCCGGGGGTGACGGCGTCCGGGTCGACCTCCGGGACCACCTCCAGGAGGCTGTCCCGGACGACCTCGAAGACGGTCACGTCCCGGCCGCCGGGGCGCTCGGGGCGACCCGCCGGGCGAACGGGTGCCCCACCGTGGTCTCGGTGGTCATCCGGTTGTGCGGGTTGTCGTTCTCCCCGGCCACCAGGACCGAACCCCACCGGTCCAGGGAGACCGCGCCGCCGTACTCCTCGATGACGTCGGTGTCCGGGTACACGTCCACCGACGTGGGGACGTACCGGCCGGCGAACCCGAGCCGCATCTCGTCGGTCCGCCCGGCGTGTGGGAGGGAGGCGTGCATCAGGGTGGACCAGAACATGATCGCCTGCCCGGGACGCATCACCATCGACACGGCCTGGGACTCGTCGGGCTTCCAGTCCGGGTCGATCTGCAGCTCCCGGTAGTCGTACCCGAAGAAGCCCCGACGGACGCCCTCCTTCTCCCGGCTGTTGATGCCGGCCGGGTCGTAGTGCATCCGCTTGGTCTCGTCGTAGAACATCGTCCGGTGGGTACCGGGGATGAACTGGAGACAGCCGGTCTCCTCGTTGGCCTCGGTGAACGCGGTCCAGACGGTGATCGTCCCGCCGAAGTCCCGGGCGTCACCGGGCCAGAGGATCTGCGGCTTGCCCGAGGCGTTGGCGAAGGTGTCCGCCTGGTGCCAGTCGGTGCCCTCGTCGCCCGGGTACTTGGGGAAGAACTCCGAGCGCCAACACTGGACGTTCGGGCCGAGGACGCTGGTGACCCGGTCCACCACCCGGGGGTGGCAGACGTGGTCGGCCAGGAAGGCGTTGTCGAGGTGCCTGTCGTAGTTGGAGATGTTCGTGTTGCCCGACAGGGCCTTGTCGTCCCGGTAGGCGGCGTTCGAACGGTCCATCAGGCGCAGCCGTTCCCGCCGCCACCGGGACTTCATCTCGTCGACCTCGTAGACGTCGAACGGACCGAAGAACCCGTTGCGGTGGAAGTCGGCCAGCTCCTGTTCGCTGAGGGTGTGGGACTCGGCCATGTCAGCCTCCTACCTGCTGGAGCGCCCCGTCGGAGCGCACGGTACGGATCACCCGGGCCAGACAGGCGATCGTCGGTTCGTCGAGCTCGGCACCGGTCAGGGCGACGTCGAACCGGTCGTTGACAGTCGCCACGATCCGGGTCAGGGCCAGCGAGGTGGCCCCGTGGTCGAACAGGTCCCCGTCGACCGGGACGTCCCGGCGGAGCACCTCGTCGACGACGCCCTTCACCACGGTGGTGACCGGGTCGACCTCCGGGCCGGACGGGGCGGGCGGGGCGGACGGCACCGGCTCGGCCACTGCGGACCGCAGGGCCGCCAGGTCCGTCTTGCCCTGCCCGGTCACCGGCAGGTGGGCGAGGACGTGGAACCGGGAGGGGCGCAGGTACCCGGGCAGGTCACCGACGGCGGCGACCAGGTCGGCCTCGGTCACCGACCCGACGGGTGCCCCCGGGGTCGGCGCGACGAAGGCCACCAGCCGGACGTCACCGTCGCCGAAGTCCTCGGCGTCGACCACCGCGGTGCCCACCCCGGGCACGGACCGCAGCCGGGCCTCCACCTCCGCCGGTTCGATCCGGTAACCCCGGACCTTTAGTTGGCGGTCCAGGCGGCCGAGGTAGACGAGGTCCCCGTCGACCGACGCGCCCCGGTCACCGGAGCGGTACCACCTGACGCCCTCGACGTCCACGAAGCGCTCGGCGGTCAGGTCCGGCCGGTCCAGGTATCCCCGGGCCACACCGGTCCCGCTGACGTACAGCTCGCCGGGCTCGCCCTCGGGCACCGCCCGACCGGCCCGGTCCCGGGGTTCCACCCGCATCCCGGGCAGGGCCCGACCGATCGGGCTGACCGTCGGACGGTCCAGGTCGGCGGCGGTGATCCACCGGTAGGTGGCGTGGACCGTCACCTCGGTGATGCCGTACATGTTGAGCAGGCGGGGGGAGGCGTCGCCGCGTCGGGCGATCCACGGCGCCAGGGTGGCCACGTCGAGGCGTTCCCCACCGAAGACGACGAGTCGCAGGTCCAGCCCGACGGGGTCGGGTGCGGTCGCGTCGACGGCGACGAGTCCCCGGAACGCCGAGGGGGTCTGGTTGACGACGGTGACCCGTTCCCGGCGCAGGAGGTCGAGCAGTAGGGTCGGATTCCGGGTCACCCCGGACGGGACGACGACGAGCTTCCCCCCGGTGGACAGTGCCCCCCACACCTCCCAGACCGAGAAGTCGAACCCGACCGAGTGGCACATCGACCACACGTCCAGGTCGTCACAGTCCAGCAGGTCACCGGCGTGCGCCAGGAGGGCCACGGCGCTGCGGTGCGTCACCTCCACACCCTTCGGCGCACCCGTGGACCCGGAGGTGTAGATGACGTAGGCGACGTCGTCGGGGCCGGCGGACACCCACGGTCCTGCCTCGGTGGCCGGATCGTCGGACTCGTCGGCGTCGGTCCACAGGACCGGTCCGGACCAGTCGGCGAGGGCGTCGGCGGTACGGGTCACCGCCACTGTCAGCGGGACCCCGGCGTCGCCGAGGACGTACGCCACCCGGGCCGCCGGGTTCCCGGCGTCCACCGGGACGTACGCCCCGCCGGCCTTGAGCACCGCCACCAGGCAGACCACCAGGTCGACGGAGCGGTCGACGCAGACACCCACCCGGACGCCCCGGCGAACCCCGCACCGGCGGAGCCGGTCGGCCAGTGCGTCGGAGGCGGTGGCCAACTCCCCGTAGGTGAGCTGGTCGTCCCCGCAGCCGACCGCGACCCGGGCGGGCAGCTCGGTCGCCCGACGGGAGAACGCGGCGTGCAGGCTGTCGGGCATGCCTCACTCCTCCGACGTGGTCGCGTACATCCCCCAGTGCTGGGGGGTCAGGGCCAGGTCGGTGAGGCTGGACTGGACGAACATCCGCTCCCAGCCACCCCCGCCCTTTTCTTGCGGGATCCACTGCCTGGTGAAGACCTCCCGGGTGGCCGGGTCGCTCGTCGCCCGTACGCCCATCAGGGTGTAGTAGGAGCTGAGCGACTTGAGGTGGATGAAGTGGTGGATCCGGTCGGAGCGGCCGAACGCCTCCTCGTACAGGTAGATCGTGGCGTGACCGGCCAGGGCCCGGTTCCAGCTCTCGCAGAGCGCCCTGGCGAACGCCCGACCCTCCGCCCGGAACTCGTAGCGCAGCTCGCCGACGCGGTGCATGAGGATCCCGCAGGTGGTCGAGTCGAGCTGCTCGTCGACCGGGACGTCGGTCTGCTGCCGGGCCACCGGGACGGTGAACGTGGCCGGTCCGTCGGGGGTGGTGGTCACCGAGTCCGGGGTGGACGACGAGGTGCCGTACATGCCGAACGCCGAGGGGATCAGGACGGTCTCCTGCAGACCCCCGTCGACGAACATCCGGTCCCAGGATCCGCCGCCGCGCTCGTCGGGGATCCGTTGGCGCATGATGATGTCCCGCCATCCGGCGTCCTGGCTGCCCATCTGCACCAACGTCTCGTACGCGTGCAGGGACGAGATGTGCATCAGCCAGTGGAGTCGGTCCTTGACGCCGAAGGTCTCCTCGTAGACGAAGACCGAGACGATCCCCGCGTACCGGGTGTTGATGTACTCGGATAGTTCCCGGGCGAACTGCCGTCCCTCGGAGCGGAACTCGGCCCGCAGTTGGCCGGTCCGCTCCACGATCACCCCGGCGTTGCCCGAGTGCAGGATCGCGTCCCGCGCCAGCGAGGTCTGGGCCTGCGCCACCGGTAGGACGAACTGTCGACTCGAAGTCGCGGTCATCGGCACTCCTTTGCTGTCACCGATCGGTGGACGCTCGGTCACGGTAGTTTCGGTCCGGCGTCCCGGGCTGCTCATTAGTGGCCATTGATATGTGGCCGGGCCAGCACCTCGGCGGCACCCCGCATGAGCAGGTCGGCGACCACCTCGACGTGCCGTTCCCGCCAGTCGGCGAGGGGGGTGTCCCGGACCAGCCGGTTGAAGGCCCCCACCGCCGGCCCGGTGTGGACCTGGAAGTTGGCCCGCTCCCCCGGGTCACCGCGCAGGGCGGCCTCGGTGGAGTGGGCGAAGTACCACCGGAACGCCAGGGCCATCCGCCGTCGCGGATCGGCGAGGGCCACCTCCGCGGCCCGGCCGGTGGATGCGTGGTGTCGTTCGGTCTCCTGCCACACCTGGGCGAAGGACCGGCGGAACGTGGTCCGTTCGACGGCGGCCCGGACCGACTCGGGCACCTCCTCCCACGACCCGTACCGCTGGTGGAGTTGGAGGAGCTGGTTGGCCCGGGCGGCGAAGAGGGTGCCCCGGCGCAGCACCTGCACCCGGGAGCCCAGCTCGAAGGTGTCCCCGGCGGGGGCGTACGCGGTGTCCTGCACCCCGGCGACGGCCAGCATCTCCTTGACCAGGTCTGACGTCCCCGCCTGCGGGGTGGCCTGGTTGACCGACCCGGTCACCACGAAGTCGGCCCCGAGGACGAAGGCCGCCGCGACCGCCTCGGGGGTGCCGAGGCCACCGGCCGCACCGACCCGGATCCGCTTGGGATAGCCGTACCGCGCCATCGCCGCGTCCCGGAGCGCACCGACGTCCGGGACCAGGGTGATCACCTGTCGGGCGTCGGTGTGTCCGGCCGAGTCGGCCTCGGCGCAGACGTCCCCGGCCACCGGGAGCCGTGCCGCGACGGCGGCCTCCCGCGGGGTGAGCAGACCCCGGGCCACCAGGTGGTCGAGGATCTGCGCCGGTGGGGGCCGCAGGAACGCCGACGCCACCTCGGGCCGGGACACCTTGGCCACCACGTGCCGGACGGCGGTCGGTGTCCCGTCGGCGAGGTGCGCCCCGGCGAACCGGAACCGCACCACCGGGGCGGTGACGGAGGTGTACCCGGCGGCCTCGACGTACCTGACGTCGTGGTGGACGTAGAGGTCGGCAAGGGCGGCCTCCAGGGCCGGGTTGTCCGGCATGGCCAGCAGGTTCATCCCGAACCGGCCCGGACCGGGGTCCCCGGTCAGGGACCGTACGGCCGCCTCGACCCGCTCCAGGGGGAAACCGCCGGACCCGAAGAACCCGAGGAGACCGGCCCGTCCGAGTCGGGCGACCAGGTCGGTGGAGCTGATCCCCCGGTACATGGCACCGGCGAGGTAGGCCCAGGTCACCCCGTAGTCGGCCCGGAACCGGGGGCACCCCAGCGCGGTGGGGTCGGCGGGCGTCGGCGCAACGGCCGACGGTGCCGGCCGGAGCAGGGCGGGACCGGGCGCGACAGGCGCGGGTGAAGCGGGACCGGACGGAAGCCACGGGGGTGCGGCGGTCAGGACGGGGCGGAACAGTCCGGTGAGGACCCGACCGGGGCCGACCTCCCGGACCGTCCGGACCCCGGCGTCGACCAGGTGACGCATCGTCTCGCGCCACCGGACCGGTCGGTGCACCTGCAACACCAGCAGGTCGGGCAGGAGGGCCGGGTCGTGGGGGCGGGCGGTCACGTTGGAGATGACGGGCACCCGGGGGGCGGCGAACCGGATCCCGGTCAGGGCCGACTCGAACTCCCGGGCCGCCTGTCGCATGTGTCGGGAGTGGAACGGCCCGGCGACGGTGAGCCGCACACACCGGCCGACCCCGGCGGCCCGTACGGCGTCCTCGGCGGCGGTCAGTGCGGCGTGCGGACCGGCGAGGACGACCTGGTCGTCGGCGTTGTCGTTGGCCACGTCCACGTCGTGGACGCCGGCAGCCGCGAGCAGGTCGGGGATCCGGTCGAGGCCGGTGCCGACGACGGCGAGCATCCCACCGGCCCGCGCACCGGCCATCACCTCACCCCGGCGGCAGACCAGCCGCAGGGCCGTCTCGAAGTCCAGGCACCCGGCGGCGACCAGGGCGTTGTACTCGCCGAGGCTGTGCCCGGCCAGGTAGTCCGGCTCCGGTTCCCCGGCGAGCGCGAGGTGACTGAGGGCGTTGACGACGAAGAGGGCGGGCTGGGCGAACCGGGTGTCCCGCAGGTGGCTCTCGCCGGCGCAGATCTCAGCCACCGGCACGCCGAGAACCCGGTCGGCGATCGCACACCACTCGGGGAACCTGTCGAACAGGTCGCCGCCCATGCCGACGCGGTGCGCCCCCTGCCCGGGAAAGACCCACACGGACTTCGGTCTGACCGCCACGGTGGACACTGTCCGGCGGTCCGGGGGACCCCGCTGCCCAGAGTTGAGCAGCCCGCCGATCGCGGGCGGACGTACGGTGCGCCCGACGAGCGTCGGGGAGCGGGAGGACCATGGACGAGCAGACCGGTACCGGCGACGCCCTCACGACGGTCCTACGGGTCCTCGTCGACGTGCTGCCTCCCGGCACCGAGGTCACCGCCGACACGCCGTTGGCCGGGCTGGGCCTCACCTCACTGGCCACAGCCCGAGCCCTGCTGGAGATCAGTACGGCTCTCGGGGTGGACCTGCCGATGGACGCCCTCCGCCGGTGCGCCGACCCCCGGGCCGTCGCCCACCTGGCCGTCTCCGGCACCGACCCCGGATCCGGGGGGCTGCGACCTGTGGTCCGCCCCGAACCCCACCGACGGTACGAACCGTTCCCGCTCACCGCCCTGCAGGAGGCGTACCTGCTGGGCAAGAGCACCGACCCGGACGGCGTGGGATGCCACATCTACCGGGAGTTCACCGTCACCGACCTGGACGTCTCCCGGCTCCGGGCCGCCTGGGGGCGACTCGTCGACCGGCACGACGCGCTCCGGTTGACGGTGACCACCGACGGTCGCCAACGGGTCGCCGAGGAGCCGCCGTCCTGGGACATGCCGGTGGGCGGGGACGCCGCAGCGACCCGTCGACTGCTCGTCGACCGGACGTACGGCCCCGACGACGACCGGCTCTGGACGGTGGCGGTGACCCGGCTGGCCGACGGGTCGGGGATCCTGCACCTGAGCATCGACGCCCTGGTCGTCGACGGTGTCGGGCTGGACCTGCTGGTCGGGCAGCTCTGGGCGGTGTACGACGACCCCGGACACGTGATCGCACCGTCGGCGGTCACAGTGGCCGACCTCGGTCGGGCGCTCGCCGACCACCGGTCCGGGGCCGGCTACCGGGCGGGGCTGGACCACTGGGTCGCCCGCCTGCCGGAGGTCCCACCCGGCCCGGCCCTGCCCCCGGGGGACCCGGCGGTCGGGGCCGCCACGACAGTCCCCCGGACGGCCGTCCTCACCCCCCGGGAGTGGTCCGCCGCCACCGGGTTCGCCGCCGCCGTCGGGGTCTCCCCCACCGCCCTGGCCCTGACGTTGTTCGTCGAGGCCCTCCGGCGGGCCGGTGCCGACGAGGCGTTCACACTGGTCCTGACCACCACGAGCCGACTGTCGTTGCCGGCCGCAGCCGCCGACGTGGTCGGCCCCTTCACCGCCACCGCCGTCTTCGTGGCCGAGCCCACCGCCGGGGTGCCCCTGGACCGGGCGGCCCGGGCCGTCCACGACACCCTGCGCCGGGACCTCGACCACGCCGACGTCCCCGGCGTCGCGGTCCTGCGGGAGCTGCGGGCGCGGGGGGTACGGGTCCCGTCCGCCCTCCCGGTGGTCTTCACCAGCCTCCTCGACGCCGGGCAGGGCCACGCCGAGGGCGCCCACGCCACCAGCCGGACCACAGGGGTCACCTTGGACGCCCAGCTCGTGCCGCACGCCGGCGGGGTACGGGTCCGGTGGGACGTCCGGGAGGAGGCGTACGCCCCCGGGGTCGTCGCCGCCGTGTTCGCCTGGTTCGTCAACACCCTCCGGTGGATCGGGTCGACGACCTCCGCCCCCCGTCCCCTCAACGACCTGCAACAGGCCTACTTCGTCGCCCGGGCCACCACCGGGACGGGGCCGTGGAGCGGATGTCAGGTCAGCCACGGGTTCCGCGTCGACACCGTGGACCTGCCCCGGCTGGAACGGGCCTGGCTCGACCTGACGGCCGCGCACGAACCGCTGCGGACCGCCGTCACCCACGACGGGACCCTCGTGGTCCACGAGACGGTCCCGGACGGCTGGTACGTCCCGGTCACCACCGGGGTGCCCGCCGATCCGGTGACCACGGAGATGGCGGGACGGGCGTACCCGTTGGGTCGGCTGCCCCAGGGTGAGCTGCGGGTGACAGTGGACCCGGCGGGGGCGGCGACCGTCCACGTGGCGTTCGACCTGCTGGTGGCCGACGGCCGCAGCATCCACCTGATGATGCGGGACCTGCTGCGCCGGTACGCGGACCCCGACGCGACCCCACGGGTCGGCGCGCCCCCACCACCCGACGGTGCCTCGACGACCCTGTCGGTGACCGCAGCCCGCCGGTACTGGCGGGAACGCCTGGCCGACCTGCCGCCCGGCCCGGCCGTCGCCACCACCGAGGGTCCCCGGGACCGGTTGACCGCCCGGATCACCGGGTGGGACAGATGCCGGTCCCGGGCGCGGGACCTGGGGCTGAGCCTGGACGCGGTGATCCTCGCCGTGCTCACCGAGGCGCTCGGGACCCACGTCGAGGGGGACTTCGCGGTGCCGCTGGTGCGGTGGACCCCGCAGACGGAACCGCTGCGCCCGGCGGAACTGACCGCGCTGAGCTGGATCCCCCGCGCCGCGCCGGGCACCTCGGTCCGGGACGCGGCCCGCCGGTACGACGAACTCCTGGCCGCCGACGCGGAGGCCGACGCGGTGAACGGGCTCAGTGAGCTGCGTCGGCTGGTCCTGCGGCGCGGCGGCGGGTATCCGGTGGTCTGCACCGGCCTGCTGGACTTCGCCGACGCCCCGCTTCCGGCCGGGGTACGGGCGGCGGCCTGGGCGACCTGCACCCCCGACGTCGGGCTGGACTGCATCGCCATCGACGAGGGCGACGAGCTGGGTGTCTACTGGGACGCGACCCGGGGGGCGTTTCCCGGCCCCGCCCTGGCGGGGGTCTTCGAGGCGTACCGCAGCGGGTTGGCCCGGCTCACCGGGGAGGAGGACGCCTGGTCGACCTCACCGACAGTGGTCGACGCGGCGGAGGCCTCCGGTGCCCTCCCACAGGACCTGCGTCGGATCGTCCACGACTGGAACGACACGGCTGTCGACTTCCCGCACGACGGGCCGGTCCACCTGCTCTTCGAGGAACAGGTCCAGCTCCGACCGGACGCGGTGGCGGTGCGGTGGCGGGGCGGGACGGCCTCGTACCGGGAGGTCAACGCCGCCGCGAACCGGATCGCGGCCGGCCTGCGGGAGCGGGGGGTCGCGGCCGGGTCCGTCGTGGCGATCCGGGTCCCCCGGGGGCCGACGATGGTGGCGGCGGTCTTCGGGGTCCTCAAGGCCGGTGGGGCGTACCTGCCGGTGGAGCCCGCCACGCCGGCCCCCCGGGTGGCGGTGATGCTCGCCGACGCGGGGGCCGTCGCCCTGGTCACCGTCGCCGACGCCGGTCCGGCCGCCGATCCGGTGCCCACCGTGTACGCCGACCGCCTCGGCGACGCCGTCCTCGCCGACCCGGAGCCGCTGGTCGACGCCGACGCCACCGCCTACGTCATCTTCACCTCCGGCAGCACCGGACGCCCCAAGGGGGTGGAGGTGGCCCACCGGTCGGTGCACAACCTGCTGCACTGGGCCCGCCGGACGTTCCGGTTCGGCCCCACCGACGTCGGGCTCTGCGTCACCTCCCTCGGGTTCGACCTGTCGGTCTTCGACCTCCTGGGGCTGCTCGGCGTCGGCGCGTCGGTCTACGTCGCCGACGCCGACCAGCAACGGGACCCGGCGCTCCTGCTGGACGTCCTGATCGACGAGCCGATCACGTTCTGGAACTCGGCCCCCACCACCCTTGCCCACGTGGTGCCGCTGACCGCCGCCCACCGGGGTCGACCCGGCACCGACGACCTGCGGCTGGTCTTCCTCAGTGGTGACTACACCCCGTTGGGGCTCCCGGACGAACTGCGGGCCTGCTTCCGACGGGCGGAGGTGGTCAGCCTCGGCGGGGCCACCGAGGCGACTGTCTGGTCGAACTGGTTCCGGGTCGAGGCGGTCGACCCGCAGTGGCACAGCATCCCGTACGGCCGCCCGATCGACAACGCCAGGTACTACGTCCTGGACGCCGACCGGCGGCCCTGCCCGGTGGGTGCGGCGGGTGACCTGTACATCGCCGGGGAGGTCCTGGCCCTCGGCTACCGCAACCAGCCGGCCCTGACCGAGGACCGGTTCGTCCCGTGCCCGTTCGGGCCACCCGGGGACCGGATGTACCGGACCGGGGACCGGGCCAGTTTCCTTCCCGACGGCAACATCTGCTTCCTCGGCCGCGCCGACCACCAGGTCAAGATCCGGGGGTTCCGGGTGGAGCCGGGCGAGATCGAGCACCGGCTCCGGACCCATCCGCAGGTCAAGGACGTCGTGGTGCTGCCACGGGAGGAGGGCGGGGAACGCAAGATCGTCGCGTACGTCCTGCCGTCGCCGGGGTCCACCCCGGCGGTCCGGGACCTGCGGGCGTACGCCGCCGAAGCCCTTCCCGACTACATGGTGCCCAACCACGTGGCGGTCCTGGACCGGTTCCCGGCGACGGCCAACGGCAAGCTGGACCGGGACGCCCTGCCCTGGCCGCTGACCGCCCCGACGGCCTCCGGGCCGGACGTCGACGGGGCGCTGCGGGAGATGGTCACCGGCCTCTTCGCCGACCTGCTCGGCGAGTCCGTCGACCCGGCCGGGGACCTGTGGGACCAGGGGGCCACCTCGTTCACGATGGTGCAGGTCTCCGCCCGGCTCCTGGAGCGGCTGGGCACCCGGATCCCGGTGGCGGTGCTGCTCGACAACCCGACGGTGGACGGCATCGTCGCCCACGTCTCCGGGGCCTCCCCCGCGTCCCCCGCCTCCGCAGCCTCCCCCGCCTTCCCCGCGTCGGCGGCCTCCGCCCCGGGTCGTGCCACCACCGGGGACGACGGGTCGAGGGTCCCCGGGGACGACGGGGCGGGGGTCGCCGACCCGGCGGCCGACGAGGTGGTGGACCTGCTCTCCCCCACCGAACGGGCCGAGTTCGCCGCCCGGCGACGGCACCTGCGGGAGGAGGGGACCCCGGTCGAACTACCCGACCTGCGGGTGGACCACCTGTGGTACCGATGGCGGTCCTCCCGCCGGGACCTCCTCGACCGGCCGGTATCACTGGCCTCGGTGGCGTCGCTGCTGGCCCTGCTCCGCCCCGACGACGACGGGCGGCGACTGTACCCCTCCGCCGGGGACACCTACGGGGTCCAGGTCTACCTGCACGTCCCCGGGGACCGGGTCACCGGCCTGGCCGCCGGGGTGTACTACCACCACCCGGAGGAGAACCGGCTCCGGCGCATCGGCGACGCCGCCGACCTGGACCGGACCGCCCACTTCGGCTACAACCGGCCGATCTTCGACAGGTCCGCCTTCGGGATCTACCTGGTCGGGCAGACCCGGGCGGTCGCCCCCCTGTACGGCAAGGACGCCGACCGGTACCTGGCCCTGGAGGCCGGGCACCTGAGCCAGCTCCTGTCCAGCGGGCAGGCGGCCCGGGGGGTGGGGCTGTGTCCGGTCGGCGGGGTGGCCGGCGGTCCGCTGCGCGACGCCCTGCGCCTCGACGACGGGCACCTGTTCCTCCAGGCGCTGCTCGGCGGGGCGGTGGACCACGAGGCCCCCGACGACAGGTTCCAGCCTCCGTTCCCGGTGGACGCCGGTGAGGTCGCCGTGGTGGGGATGGCCGGGCGGTACCCGGGCGCCGACGACGTCGACCGTCTCTGGGAGAACCTGCGGACCGGGCGCAGCGCCGTCGGCCCGGCGCCCGCCGGGCGTCCCGACGGGCCGGTCGGCGGGTGGCTCACCGACGTCGACACCTTCGACAACGACCTGTTCGGGATCGCCCCGGCCGAGGCCGCCGGCCTCGACCCGCAGCTGCGGCTGCTGTTGCAGGTGGTCTGGACCTGTCTGGAGGACGCCGGGCACACCAGCCGTTCCCTGGGGCGGGTCGGCGTGTTCGTCGGTCTCATGTGGCACGACCACCGGCTGGTCGGCACCGACAGGTGGCGCGCCGACGGGACCGCCCGGATCTCCGGCACCGGATCGGAGGTCGCCAACCGGGTGTCGCACGTGTTCGACCTCCGCGGGCCGAGCCTGGCCGTGGACACCTCCTGTTCGTCCTCCCTGACCGCCCTGCACCTGGCGGTGCAGAGCCTGCGGCGGGGCGAGTGCGACGCGGCCGTCGTGGCGGCGTCCAACCTGCTCCTGCACCCCTACCACGCGGCCCTCCTGCGCCGACTCGACCTGATCGCCGAGACCCCGCCCCGGGCCTTGGACGTGACCTCGGGTGGCTGGCCGGTCGGTGAGGGGGTCGGGGCGGTGCTCCTGCGTCGGCTCGGCGACGCCCGTGGCGACCGGGACCGGATCCACGGGGTGGTGGAGAGCACCTGGGTGGGTCACCTCGGCGGCACCACCCGGTACGGGGTCCCGGACGTGAACGCGTTGGCCGACTCCCTGCGCGAGGCGGTCCGCCGGGCCGGGGTGACCCCGGCCGACCTGGGATACGTGGAGTGCGCGGCGGCCGGGGCGGCCCTCTCCGACGCGGCCGAGGTCGAGGCGGTCACCGCCCTCGTCGACGGGGCCGGACGGGTCGCCGCCGGAACCCTCAAACCCAACCTCGGACACGCCGAGGCGGCCTCGGGGCTGGCCCAGCTCACCAAGGTCCTCCTGCAACTGCGGCACGGTCGGCTCGCCCCGACCCTGCTCGCGGAGCCCTCCGCCGCCCTGGTCGACCTCGACGCGACGGGGGTCCGGTTCGTCGACCGACCCGAGCCGTGGCCGGACGCCCCCCGGCGGGCCCTGGTCAACGCCCTGGGAGCGACAGGCTCGGTGGGGCACGTCGTGGTACGCGCTGCGGAGGAGCAGACATGACCAGTCCGTGGATCAAGGAACCGGTGGTGGACGACGCCCCGACGCTGCTGTACTGCGTCCCCCACGCCGGGGGTGGTGCGGCGTTCTTCCGACCCTGGCGGGCCGCCCTGGCACCCGACGTCGGCCTCTGCCCGGTCGTCCTGCCCGGACGGGAGTCACGGGTACGGGAACGTCCGATGACCACCGTGGACCAGATCGTCGCCCCACTGGCCCAGGCGATCCGGGACCACGCCGACCGGCCGTACGCGATCCTCGGACACAGCATGGGGGCGGTGGTGGCGTACGAGGTGGCCCGCCGGCTCTCCCTGACCTGGCGGGAGCCGTCCCGGCTGTTCGTCTCCGGCCGCCGCGCCCCCCACCTGCCCGCTCGACGGGCACCCCGGCACGAGTTGCCCCGCGACGAGTTCCTCCCGGCCGTCGCCGCCCTCGGCGGCACCCCGCCGGAGATCCTGCGACAGCCGGACCTGATGGGGGTGTTCCTGCCCGGTCTGCGGGCCGACTTCACGGTCAACGAGACCTACCAGCCGTTGCCCGGGCCGCCGCTGACCTGCCCGGTGTCCGCCCTCACCGGGAGCACCGACCCGGAGGTGGAGGTGACCGAGATGCGGGCGTGGGCGCAGGTGACCACCGGACCGTACCGGCTCCGGGTCTTCCCGGGTGGACACTTCTACCTGGCCGGCCCGCCGCCCGAGGTGGCCGACGCCCTCCGCGCGGACCTGCCGGTCCGGTCCTGACCTGACCGCCCAGAGGCCGAGGCCGGGGTCGGGGCCGGTCGACGCGGTCGGGCCGGTCGACGCGGTCGGGCGGCACGACCGAGGTCGAGGCCGAGGCCGGTCGACGCGGACCCCGGCGCACGCCGACGGGCCGGTCGGACGCCACGCGTCGTCCGACCGGCCCGCACCGCCGACGTCACAGGGACGCGACGACCTCCTTGGTGGCCTGCAGGAGGATGCCCATCATCTCCCGCAGCTGCGCCTCGGTCATCGCCAGCGGGGGAACGATGACGATGGTGTCGCTGGGCGCCGAGTGGATGATCAGGCCCAGCTCCCGGCACCGGTCGGTGATCCGGACGGCGACCCCCAGGTCCCACGGGAACGGCTCCCGGGTCTGCTGGTCCTGGACCAGTTCGATGGCGGCGAGCATCCCGCACTGGCGGATGTCGCCGAGGTGCGGCACCTCCCGGAACCGGTCCAGCTCCTCGGTGAGGACGACCCCGAGGGACTGCCCGTGCCGGATCACGTCGTCCTTCTCGAACAGGTCGAGACTGGCCAGCGCCACCGCCACCGCCAGCGGGTTCCCGGAGAAGGTGTGCCCGGACAGCAGCATCTTCCCGTCGCCCCGGAAGGCGTCGAAGACGTCGGCGGAGGCCATCGTCGCGGCCAGCGGGAGGTACCCGCCGGTGAGGCCCTTGCCGACGCAGAGGATGTCCGGGCTGACCCCGTCGGCCTCGCAGGCGAACATCGGGCCGGTCCGCCCGAACCCGGTTCCCAGCTCGTCGGCGATGAGCAGGACCCCGTGCCGGCGGGCGATCTCGGCGACCCGGGCGAGGTGCCCGTCGCGGGCCACGACCATCCCGCTGACGTTCTGCACCCGGGGTTCGACGAGGACGGCCGCGATCTCCGACCCCTCCCGTTCGAGGACCTCCTCCAGGGTGTCGGCGCAGGCCAGGGTGCAGTTGTCGGTGCAGAGGGTGCACCGGTAGCAGTACGGCTGGGCGAAGGCGCTGGTGGGACGCAGCAGCGGTTGGTAGAAGTTCTTCAGGATGGTCATCTGGCCGACCGAGAGCGCTCCGGTGGTGTCGCCGTGGAAGGCCCCGGTCATCGACACGAACTTGTTGCGCTGCGGCTCGCCCTTGAACACCCAGTACGAGAAGGCCATCTTCATCGCCGTCTCGACGGCACTGGAACCGCTCTCCAGGAACAGGACCCGGTCGATACCCTCGGGGGCCAGCTTGACCAGCCGTTCGGCGAGCTGGGCGGCCCCGGGGTGGGTCATCCCGTAGAGGGTGGTGTGGGCGATCCGGGCGGCCTGGGCGGCAAGGGCCTCGTTGAGTTCCGGACGTTGGTGGCCGTGGATGTTGACGCCCAGGGAGGAGCCACCGTCGAGATACTTGTTGCCGTCGCTGTCGTACAGGTAGACCCCCTCCCCTCGTTCGATCACCAGGGGCTTGGCCTTCAGGTACGCGTCGGTCGGGGTGTACGGATGCCACACGTGCTGCTGGTCCAGCGTCCGTAGCCGTTCGGTCTCGGTCAGGTCTACGTCCATGCGTTCGGCGCTCCATCGGCTTGGGGGAACCGGGTCGGGACGCCGCAGTATCACCGGATCCACCAGGACGTCGTCTGCGCAGTTCTGCGCAGAACCCCGCCTGCTCAACTCTGAGCAGAGGTGGTCGCGGGCGGTGGGAATGCTCAACCAGTGCGGCCGGGACGCCCCCGAGCCGCCATCGGTGCAACGGAAGGGGACGCCCCCGTGACGATCTCGCACGACCTCGATCTGACCTCGGCCCAGTCGCGGGAGTCGGCGTACCAGGCGTACGCCGCGCTCCGGGAGAGCGCCCCGGTCGCCCGGGTCCGGATGCCCACCGGTCAGGACGTCTGGCTGGTCACCGGATACGAGGAGTCGGTCGGGTTCCTCACCGACTACCAGCGGTTCCGGACCAGCCCGCCGGCCTCGGGCGGGGACGGTGCCGCCCCGGCCCTGCCGGAGGCAGTCGTCCGGCTCCTCGGCGGGAGCATGGGAAGCATGGACCCGCCGGACCACACCCGGCAGCGCCGGCTCGTCCAGGCGGCGTTCACCCCGCAGTACGTGGAGACGCTGCGCCCCGGCGTCCAGGCCATCACCGACCAGCTCGTCGACGGACTGCTGGCCCGCCCGGACCACACCTTCGACCTGGTCGAGGACTTCGCGGTACCGCTGCCCCTGACCGTGATGTCCGACATGCTGGGCATCCCCCGCGACGACCGCAACCGGTTCCGGCTCTGGTCGGAGCTGCTGCTCTCGCTCGACCCGACCTCGGCGCAGTCCGCCCCGGCCGGGATGAGCCCGATGGACGTGATGGCGGAGATCGAGAAGTTCGTCGGCTACCTCGACGCCCTGATCGTGGCCAAGCGGGCCGACCCGGGCGACGACCTGATCTCACGGATGACCCTGGCCGAGGCCGACGGCGAGCGGATGACCGACGAGGAACTCCTCAAGATGGTGGCCCTGCTGGTGGTCGGCGGGCTCGGCACCACCCAACACCTGATCGGCAACATGGTCCTCGCCCTGTTCCGCAATCCCGAACAGTTGGAGCTGCTCAGGGCGGACCCGGGCCTGGCCCCCTCCGCCGTCGAGGAGATGCTCCGGTTCCACGGCCCCATCGAGATCAGCTTTCCCCGGTTCGCCGCCGAGGACACCGAGATCGCCGGACAGCCGATCGCCCGGGGCGAGATGATCATCGCCGTACTCGCCGCCGCCGACCGTGACCCGGCCCGCTTCACCGACCCCGACCGGCTCGACATCCAACGGTCGGGCAACCGGCACCTGGCCTTCGGCCGGGGAGCCCACATGTGTCTCGGTGCCCCGCTGGCCCGAGTGGAGGGACAGATCGCCCTCACCACCCTGCTCGCCCGGATGCCGCAGCTGCGTCCGGCGACCGAACCCGTCGACGCCGCCTGGCGTCCCGGGTTGACCCTGCGCGGACTCAGCTCGCTGTCCGTGCGGTTCTGACCACTTCGGCGTCGACCCGGCCGTCCCGGAGTGGCGCGGCCGGGCGGCGCTCCGATCCGTCGAGGAGGAACGCCTGTGGCCGACGCGATCGTCGCCGAGGGCCTGTGTAAGAAGTTCGGCGCGGTCACCGCGTTGGACGGGCTCGACCTCAGGGTGCCCCGGGGCACCGTGACCGGGCTGCTCGGGCCGAACGGGGCGGGCAAGAGCACCGCCGTACGCCTGCTGACCACCCTGTTGACCCCCGACGGCGGCCGGGCCGAGGTGGACGGGCTGGACGTGGTGACCCGGGCCGCCGAGGTCCGCCGCCGGATCAGCCTGGCCGGTCAGCACGCCGCCGTGGACGAGAACCTGACCGGCTTCGAGAACCTGGAGATGCTCGGGCAGCTCCTGCACCTGGGTCGACGGCGCAGCCGGGAACGCGCCGACGAGTTGCTGCACGACTTCGACCTGGTGGAGGCCGGCAGACGGCGGACCAAGGACTACTCCGGGGGGATGCGGCGCCGGCTGGACCTGGCCGCCTCCCTGATCGTCGCCCCGTCGGTGCTCTTCCTCGACGAACCGACCACCGGCCTGGACACCCGCAGTCGGGCCGCCCTGTGGGACACCATCGGCGACCTGGTCTCCGGCGGGACCACCCTGCTGCTGACCACCCAGTACCTGGAGGAGGCCGACCGGCTGGCCCACCAGATCGTCGTCGTCGACCACGGGCGGGTCATCGCCCGGGGCACCCCCAACGAGCTCAAGGGCCAGGTCTCCGGGGAACGGCTGGAGGTCACCGTCGACCCGGCGGCGGACCTGGAGACGGCCCGGTCGGTCCTGGCGACCGTGGGCACCGGACCGGTCGTCGTCAACGACGCCGCCGGGGTCCTCGGCGTCCCGGTCGACGACGGGGTGGAGACCCTCCTGGTGAGCACCAGACGGTTGCGGGAGGCGGGCGTCGGGGTGCTCGACGTGGCACTGCGCCGACCGACCCTCGACGACGTCTTCCTCGCCCTCACCGACCGCCCCACCCCCGCCCCCGAGGCGGCGCAGTCCCCGGAGGGAGTCCGATGAGCAGTGTCGTGACGGCGTTCGGCGAGGGCGTGGTCATCGCCCGCCGGAACCTGCGCATGATCATGCGGGTGCCGGACCTGCTGGTGAACTCGGCCGTGGCACCGGCGATGATGACCCTGCTGTTCGGGTTCGTCATCGGCGGGGCGATCGACCTTCCCGGGGTGTCGTACCGGGAGTTCCTCCTCAACGGCATCTTCGTCCAGGCGGTCCTGTTCGGGGCGGTGAACACCGGTACGGCGATCGCCTCCGACGTGCGCAACGGCATCGTCGACAGGTTGATGTCCATGCCGATCTCCCGGTCGGCGGTGCTCGTCGGACGGACCACCAGCGACGTGGTGAACAACGCGGTGGTCATCTCGGTGACCGCCCTGCTCGGCCTCGTCGTCGGGTGGCGGGTCCGGTCGTCGTTCCTGGACGCCCTGGTCGGGTTCGCGGTCCTGCTCGCCTTCGCCTACGCGCTGTCCTGGCTGATGGCCCTGGTCGGGTTGGCCGCCCCGGTCCCCGAGGTGGTGAGCAGCACCGGCTTCACAGTGGCCATCCCCCTGGGGTTCCTCTCCAACGCCTACGTCCCGATCGACTCGATGCCGACGGTCCTCGGGGCGGTCGCCCAGTGGAACCCGGTGTCGGCGGTGGTGCAGGCGCTGCGGGACCAGTTCGGGATCGTCGGCCCGGCGGCGGCCCGCCCGGACGTCTGGCCGATGCAGCACCCGGTGGCCGCCTCACTGCTGTGGGTCGGACTGATCCTGGTGATCGCCGTACCGCTGGCGATCCGGCAGTACCGCCGGGCGGTGGGCCGGTAACGGTACCGACTGTCGACGGCCCCCGGGACGCTCCCGGAGGCCGTCGCACGTCCGCCGGTGTCCTACTCGACGAGGACCCGGTCGGGGGCCTGCCGACGGGCCCGCCGGGCCCGCAGCAGGGAACGGACCCACATCACCACCCCGCCGCCCTCGACGACGAAGACGAACGCCGCGATGGACAGGACGTCGACCCAGGTGAAGGTGCCGGTCACGGGCTCACCCCGGACCAGGGAGAGGACCCGACCGGCGTAGTAGACCAGCAGCGGGACGGTCGCGGTGACGAGGACGACCAGGGCGAGGATCCGGCCGGCGAGCCAGACCACCGAGAAGAGCCGGACCGCCCGCATCTCCCGGGGACCGACGCCGGAGGTGTCGACGAGCCGGCGACGCAGGACCCGACGGACCACGTTCCGCAGGTACGCGTCGGTGTCGGCCATCAGGCTGCGGGTGCCCAACGCGGTCACCGCCACGTAGTACAGGTCGGTCCGCAGGAACACGAACGTCTGCCACAGCAGCCGGATGAAGTGGGTGAACAGGACGGCGGACAGGACGATCCGGACCGGCTCGGGATATCCGACGAGCCCCACCCGGTCCAGCCACAGCAGGATCACCAGGACGGCGGCCCCGGTCAGGTCCACGATCATCCCGGCCAGCAGGGCGAGGTACCGCTGTCGTCTGGGGACCAACCAGATCCCGGACATCTCCGTCTGCACGACGATGGCGTACATCTGGTTGCCGACCCGGATCCGGGCCTGGACACCGGCGGCCCGGGCGCCCACCACGTGGGCCAGCTCGTGGCCGAACAGCCCCACCGCGGCGATCGCCATCACCGTCCACAGGTAGGCGGAGAAGTTCGTCTCGAAGGCCAGGCTGGACGGGCCGGGCAGGACCGTCGGCTCACCGGCGGCGAGGACCACCGCCACCACGACCAGGGCACCGCATCCGGCCAGGACCGGGACCCCCAGCAGCCGGCGGGCTGTCGCCGGGGAGAGCCGGTCGAGGTTCCACACCCGCCCGGGTGGGGGCGGCGACGGCGGCTGCGGCGGGGCCGGGGCGCCACCGGCGGGGGCGACGAAACCCTCACCGGCCAGGGTGTCGAGGAACGGCTCCACCTCGGGGGTGTCGCCGTGGCGCTCCTCGTACCGGCGGACGGCCTCGCCGAGGGTGACACCCGCGGCGAGCCACTCCAGGAGGTCGAGCGCATCGACCGGGATGGCCAGGAACGTCTGGTGTCGGGCGTCGCCGACGACGGCCTCGTCGCCGTCGCGGCGGGCGGTGAAGGGGTGGACCGTGACCGGCGCGTCGAAGGGGAACCGGCTCACCTGGGGACCTCCTTGCCGAGGTACGACGGGGAACCGGGGGCGGGGGGCTGCCCCCCACCCCCGGTCGTCAGGACGTCACGCCTGGATGCAGGCGACCGTCGCGCTGGCCTTCACCGACTCGAGCTTGCGGACCGACAGCTCCTTCTTGGCCTTCTCGACCTTGGTCTGGACCTTCATGTGACACCTCCTCCCGGTGGCTCGTGGTCGTCGCCCACCCCGACCAGGGTGGGTGTCTCTGGGCCGGGCGGGTCCCCGGCGACGAACCGCACCGCCAGGTCCATCAGGGCGTCCCCGGCGCGGAAGAGCGACAGGTGGTCACCGTGCTCGGTGACGTGCAGGGCGGCGCCGGGAATCCGGGCGGCCACCGCCCGCGACCCGTCCGGGTGGGCCGTCCGGTCGTCCCGGCTGGTCACCACCAACGTCCGGGGCGACAGACCGGTCAGGTACGGACGCAGATCCGTCGCCATGATCGCCCCGTTGAGCCGGCAGTACCGGTGCAGCAGGTCCGGCCGGACGTACGGGTAGACCACCAGGTGGGCCAGGCCCGGCGGGGCCACCCCGAGCATGGTGTGGGCGAGGACGGCGTGCACCGCCGCAGCCCGGTTCTCGTCCCGGGCGGCCATCTCCATCAGGGCCTGGAGGTTGCGCTGGTGGTCGGTCTTGGGGCTCTCCCCGCCCAGGTCGAAGTCGCCGTGCCAGAGGCTGAGCGACTCCACCCGGTCGGGTCGACGGGCGGCGGCGACGACGGCCAGCACCGCACCGCCGCAGAGACCGATCACGTGCGCCCGGTCGAGACGGAGGTGGTCGAGCACCGTCACCAGGTCGTCGGCCTGGGTGGTCGCGTCCACCCGCCCGGCGGGGTCGGGCGCGAACAGGCCCCGGGTCTGCGGGACGACCACGAAGTGGTCACGGGCGAGACGGCGTACCCACCGCTCGGCCAGCCGGGCGGGCATCCCGCAGGCCGACGCGATCAGCACCGCCGGTCGGGACCGGTCCCCGGCATACCAGGTGGGCAGGACCGCCCCGTCGGAGGTGGGCACGTCGACCCGGTGCGCCCAGGCGGTGAAGTCCCGTCGACGGGCCAGGTCGACCGAGGGGGGTCCGGCCGGATCGCGCTGCGGGGGACGGTCGGCGAGACCGAGCAGGCCGTCCAGGACCCGCTCGAACGGGCCGAGGTCGGCCGCGTCGGTGACCGGGGTGACCGGCGGGAGGTCCAGGGTCACGCAGGTCCGCCGGAGCAGGTCACCGGTCCCGGGGTCGTCGCACCGGACCCGCGCCGGCTGCGGGAGTGCCGACAGCAGCGGGGCGGCGGCCAGCAGGGCCGTGGCCAGGTCGGCCGGGTCCACCGGGCCGGCCGGCGGCGGGTTCACCGGACACCCCCGACCTTGATCCAGTCGTACCGGCGATGGTGGCCGTCGACACCGGTGCAGGCGAGGACCGTCCGGGGCAGGCCGACCCGGTCGACGAACTCGCCCCACCGGTACGGGTCCACCGCCCGGTCGGCCACCGGGACGAGGCAGTCGGCGTTGACCGCCAGGACCTCCCGGTACTCGTCGAAGGTCAACCGGCACCGGGCGGCCAACTGGTCGCCGATCTGCATCCGCCCCACAGTGGCGGCGGCGTCCACGCCGACCACCCCGCTGTAGAACTCCGAGGCGCACCCGGACCCGTACGCGTACAGGCCGACCCGGACCGGGTCGGTCGACCCGAGGTGGTCGACCATGCTGGCCAGGGCGAGGTACACCGACCCGGAGCAGAGGTTGCCCACCTGCCGGGGGTAGACCAGGCCGGGGAGGACCCGCTTGGTGAAGTCCGCCCCCACGTCGGCGATCCCGTGGTCGCGGGCGAGCTTACGGTGGGCGGCGCGGACGATCCCGGCGAACGGGGTGTGCATCACCAGCCCCGCGAAGGTGGACCCGAAGTCCACCCCACCGACCCGGTCGGTGTAGTCCCGGTAGGAGTGGGTCAGACAGTCCAGGTACGCGAAGAGCGACCGGTCGGCGTCGGCGATGTCGAACCGGGGACCGGGGCGGGCCGAGTCCAGGGTCTCGTAGCTGTACACGCCGAAGGCACCCAGGTCCACGTCGAGGACCGCCGGCCGGTCCCCGAGCAGGACCGCCGCCGCCCCGGTGCCCATCGCCGGTTCGGTGTACCCCGCCCCCTCGTCGACCAGGGAGACGTCGGTGGCGATCACCAGCGCCCGGGCCCCGGACGACGCCGCGGAAGCCAGATACCCGCAGGCCAGTTGGAGGGCGCCGGTGGCGGCGTAGCAGGCCTGCTTGACCTCCATGACCCGGCACCGGCGGCTCAACCCCAGGTGCTCGTGCACGTACGAGGCGACGGACTTGCTGTAGTCCACCCCGGACTCGGTGGAGGTGACGAGCAGCTCGATCCGCTCCCGGTCGGCCGGGTCGAGAGCCTCGACGACCGGCCGGGCCGCGTTGACGGCGTGGGTCACCGGATCCTCGAACGGCAGGGCGACCGACTTGGTCTCCATCATCAGGTTGTCCAGCCGCCCCGGGTCCAGGCCCCGCCCGGCGAACAGGTCGGCCACCGGGATCCGGGCCAGCCCCGCATGGACGTTCAGCGCCTCGATCCCCACACTCACGTCGTCACCTCGCTTCGCTCGGCACCGCCGCGAGGACCGACGACGACGGTTCGCTCGCACGACTCACTCACGCCGTCACCTCCGTGAGGAAGGCGACCAGGTGGTCGAGGTCGGGTAGGTCGCTGAAGCTGGCGAGGGGTTCGGTGACGCCGAGCCGTTCCCGTACCCCGAGGATGATCTCGACCCGGTCCACCGAGTCGGCCCCGAGATCCTTCAGGTGCTGCCGCCCGCCGATGTCCTCGGCCCGCACCGACGGCAGGATCTCGGTGATCACCTCGTGGACCACCTGGCGGACGTGTGACCGGTCGGTCATCGGGTTCCTCCCGTCGTGGCCTGCTGTTCGGCGACCGCGATCGGTCTGCCGGTGTCCCGGTCGGTCAGGACCGCCAGGATCGACTCGTCGGCGCCGGGGGCGTCCCCACCGTCGTGACGGGTCACCGACACCCGTAGGACGGTTCCGGCGTCGGCGTTGCCCAGGTAGCTCATCCGCTGGTCCAGGACGGTCCGGCGCAGGAACCCGGCGTCCGACCCGCCCCGGTGACGCCACAACCGCAGCACCGCCCAGTCGACGATGGAGAAGTAGGCGGCGAAGTAGAGCAGCCCGACACCGTTGAGGTCCCGGCTCGGATCGACCGGGTAGTCGACGACCAGCCGCGACCTGTCGTCGGCCGGGGGCACGACGGCGGCCAGGTCCCGCAGTCGGGCGTACGCGCGCCGTGGCGAATGGGTCGTCGGCAGGGTGGGCAGGTGGTCGTGGCGGAACCCGACCGGGGAGGCCGAACAGAGGTCCCCGTTACCGCCGGAGGCACCCCGGACCACCCATCTGTTGAACGTCCGGGCGTACAGACAGTCGGGGTCCTCGTAGGCGTGGAACCGGTCCGGGTCGATCCGACCCGCCCGCCGCGGCGTACGCCGGATCTCGTGCAGGGTGAGCACCGACTCGCTGCCGAACCCGAACGCCCGGGAATCGATCCGGAGCACGTCACCGAAGGTCAACCCGCGTACCGTCAGCCCCGGCCCGCCCCGTACCTCCAGGTAGTGGAAGGCCAGGTAGGTGGGGGCGCCTCCGACGTCCCGGGCGGTGTAGACGTTGGTGTCGGTCACCGCGCTCACCGTGTCCCAGGTCCAGTCCCCCACCTGGCCGACGAAGAGGGAACCCGGGCCGCACATCCCCGGCCGGACCAGCTCGGTACGGGTGGTGCCGTCGGATCCGGTGACCACCAGCCCCGGTGTCAGGACGTTCACGCCGTCACCGCCCGATCGGTCGGGACAGTGGCGAGGAACTCCGACAGCAGTTCGTTGCAGGCCGTCGGGCTGGTCAGGTACGGGAAGTGGCCGGCGTCGTCGAGTTCGGCGTACCGGGCCCCGGGGATCAGCCCGTGCAGGAGGTGCGCCGTCTTGGCCGGGATGACAGTGTCGTGTCGACCCTGGACGATCAACGTGGGCACCGTGATCTGCGCCAGTGCGTCGGCCAGGTCGGGGCGTTCGGCGAAGACGTCGAGGTACCGCAACCCCGTCTGCGGGTCCATGCTCTCGCAGCGCAGCAGGAGCGCCTCGGCGGCAGCCCGCTCCCCGGCCAGCCGGGACGAGCCGCTGCCGGCGATCGTCCGGTCCAGGTCCTCGGCGGCCACGACGGCAAGCCTGTTGATCTCCCCCACCCGGTTACCGATCTTGTAGGAGCTGCCCAGGAGGACCAGGGAGGCGGTCTCGGTCGGGAAGGTCAACGCCCAGGTCAGCGCGACCAGCCCGCCGAACGAGGCGCCCGCCACGTGCACCGGGGTGGTGATCCCCAGGTGGTGCAGCGCCTCCCGGGCGAGGGTGGCCAGCCCGGTGAGGCCCAGGTCGGTCACGGCGGTGGTGGCACCGACCCCGGGGTGGTGGACGCTCACCACCCGGTACGACGCCGACAGCTCGGCGAACTGGTGGGCGAAGACCCCGGCCCCGATGTTGAACGGGTGCAGGAGCAGCAGCGTCGGCCCCTGGCCGGCGGTGAACACCTCCACCTCACCGCCGTCGACGACGACGACCTCCCGGCGGACGTCCGGCTGGTGCTCCCGCAGGACGTCGGCGTTGCCGTCGGCGGGACGACGCCGCTCACGCAGCGCCTCCCGTACGTCATCGGGCACCCGGTCGACCGGCTGGTAGACCGCCCGGGCCGCCTCCCCGGGGCTCCGTACCCCGCCGGTGACCAGCTCGGTGACCGGGCCGGGCCGGGCCGCGAGGTCGGCGATCCGGTCGGCGAGCCCGGCGACGTCCGCCGGGCCGTACCCGACCGGAACGGCGAGCCGGACCGCCGTGGCGAGTTCCCCGACGGCCAGGTGGGGTGCACCCCGGATTCCGACCCCGGCGTAGAGCCAGGCCAGGCAGGACATCACCGGGTGGTCCTGGGTGGTGAACCCGGGCATCCGGGCGACGTCGAGCAGGACGCAGTGCCCGCCCACCGGTTCGACCACCGGGACGCCCCGCTCCCGCAGTCCCTCCCCCAGGGACCGGACCGCCGCCATCCGCCGCCCGACGGCCCCGGTCACCCACTCCCGGTCGGCCAGCGCCGCCGCCATCCGGGTACGGGTGGCCCTGTCGACCTGCGCTCCCCGACGGGCCAGGTCGTCGCGGAGCCGGGCGGCGAGTTCCCGGTCGTTGGTGGCGAGCAGTCCACCGGCGGTGACGCCGAAGTCCTTGGTGAGGCTGAGGGTCGCGGTGTCGACCAGGTCGAGCATCTCCCGTACCACCGGCCAGGGGTCGTCCCCTGCGGTGAGCAGGAGGGCGTTGTCCAGGATCCGGCTGGCGTCCAGGACCAGCCCGACGCCGCGCGCCCGGGTGATCCGGCGCACCTCGCGCAGCTCGTCGAGGCCGACCGGTCGCCCGCCGCCGGCGTTGTTCGCGGCCTCCACCACCACGAAGGAGGTCCGGTCGTCGAGCGCCGCCGCCACCTCCGCCGGGTCGAGCCGCCGACCGTCGCCGACCGACACCGGCTCGAACCCGACGTCGGTGAAGGCGAGCATCCAGGTGGGGAAGACCGACGTGTGGACCACGACCCCCCGCCGCCCCGGCCTGCACCGGCAGAGCAGGGCCTCGGCCGCCCGACCGGACGGGGTGGGCACCACCTCGGCGAAGGGCAGCCAGTCGGATCCGGACAGCGGCGGCGGGTCGGTCCGGTCGGCCAGGTCACGCATCCTGGCCTCGACGGCGGGGTCGGCCCGCTCGGCCCAGGAGTCGGTGACCAGGTCCACCGGGACGAGCCCGTCGGGCACCGTCAACGGGTTGTGCCCGTGGGCGGCGAGGATCGCTGTCCGTCCCGCCACAGTGGTCGGATCGGGACGGCTCGACGTGGTCGGGGCGGTGCGGGGACCGGCGGCGGCCGGCGTCGGCCGGGGTCCGGGGGCGGTCGGTGGCGGCGTCGGTCGGGGTCTTGCGGCGACCGGCGGTGGCGTCGAGAGGGGCTCGGCGTCGGTCGGCGACGGGGTGGCCGCGGCGGCGGGTCCGGTCAGGTCCGGGTCGGCGATCATCAGGATGACGTCGGTGACCGAGGTACGGTCCCCGGCGGCCGGCTGACACAGGTAGATCGGCACGTTCACCGGGCGGAACTTGTTCTTGAACTGGAAGTTGCCCGGGCCAAAGACACCGACCGAGTGCAGTTCCTCGATGGCGGCGGCGACCGCCGGGTCGGCGTTCGGCGACTCGGTGATCGCCACCCCGAAGCTCGCCCCGAAGCTGAAGGAGGTGCACCCCTCGGCCATCGTCTGCTCGATGATCCGGACGATGGCGTACTCGACGCCCCCGGTGGGCATGGTGTCCGGATAGAACTCCAGGTCGAGCAGGTACCCGTTCTCCGACGGGATCCGGGTCACGATGATCGTGTTGACCGGCTCCTCGTCGACCCGGGTGAGGAAGACCCGGTGCCGGGGGTCCAGGGTGCCGGCCAGGACCTCCGCCCGGACCACCCCGACGTACGGGTTGACCATCTGCTTGCCCCGACCCCAGGAGTCCATCATCTCGGCGATACGCCGGTCGGTCTCCGGGTCGGCCCCGATGGTGTACTCCTCGGTCCGGCACGCCCCGGCCCGCTCGAAGCGGCGCAGGAGGTGTCGCAGCCGCTGCATCCGCCCACCGGCGGTGGTGAACGTGGACAGGTCAGGCAGGCGCTGCACCGCGCCGAACGGGGTGGCCGTGACCGGTTCCCCGGCCACCTCGGTCAGATGCTCCAACGACAGGAAGTTGGGGTGCAGACCCGACCGCCGGGCCCAGGCCACCCACTGCGCGACGAGCTCCCGGAAGTGGTCGACGGCTCCGACGAAGCTCCAGGCGAACAGGTCGGTCCCCCGGACGGAGAAGTTCACGTAGCCCTGCCGGGAGGCGTCGACGAAGGCGTACGGCGCGATGTCCCGACCGGCCAGTCCCCCCTCCTTGGCGTACCGACGGTCGAGGTCCTCGACGACAGCCCGCAGGGCCGGACGGTCGACCAGGGTCCGCTTGCGGACCACCACCGGCTCCCCGTCGACCTCCTCCGGGGTCTCGACGGTCGGGGTGGTGGCCCCGGGCCGCCTGTCGTGTACCTCCCGGTCGGCGAGGAACCGGTCCAGGTCGGCGAGGGTCGGCTGGTCGAACAGGAGGGTCTTGGGCAGGGCACCGTACCGCTGCTCCAGGGCGGCGACGACCCGGAGCATGTCGAACGAGGTCAGTCCGGCCTCGGTGAAGGTCGTCCCTGGTCGTACCGGCTGGCCGAGGACCTCGGTCACCGTCTCGGTGACGGTCGGCGTGGTCACGGGTTTCCCGGCCACCGGCCCCGAGGACGCCACGGGCGGGGTCTGGACGGGCGGGGTGGGGTCGGGCGGGGTCTCGACGGGCGGGGTGAGGGCGGGCGGGGTGACCCGGGCACCGGCCCGGGTGAGGAAGGCGGCCAGGGCGTCGACGGTGTCGTGCTCGTACAGGTCCGCCGCGGTCAGGTCGACCGGGAAGGTCGCCATCACCAGCCGGGCCAGCTCCATCCGGAAGATGGAGTCCAGACCCAGATCGGAGAAGGCGGTGTCGGCGGTGATGTCCGCCGCCTCGGTGCCGAGGACCCGGGCCACACACTCCCGGACCCGGTCGGCCACCTCGGTCCCGTCGGACCCTCCCCCCGGGGCCACGACGGGAACGACCGGAGCCGGGACCGCCGGGGTGGCCGGCAGCGCGACGGGAGGTGGTTCGGCGGGAGGTGATGCGGGCTCGGTTGGTGGCCGCCGGAGGGCCGCCGGGTCCCGCAGGACGATCCTGCCGTTGCGGATCGGCGCCGTCGGCGTCTCGACGGGTGGTGCCGTCGGCTGCGCGGGGGCTGGTGTCGTTGCGGCGGAGGGTGCCGGGACCAGCCCGTCGAACCAGTACTGTCGTCCGCCCAGCGGTGGGGCGGGTACCGAGATCCGCGCCGGGACGTGGTCCCACGTACCGGCCCAGTCGACGTCGACGCCGTCGAGCCAGGCGCGGGTCGGGTCGTCGAGTCGGGGGGACACCCCGTCGAGGAGGACCGCCACCGCCTCGGCGGCACCGTCGACGACGGCGGCGAACCGGTGCCCACCGGGCTCCCGGCCGGTCTGGAGGGTGAACGCCACCCGGTCCAGGTCCCGCCCCTCGGCGAGGATCTCCGCCACCCGTCGTCGGTAGGTGGTGAGGGCGGGTGCGGAGTCGGCGGAGAGGACGAGTCGCCACGGCCCCCGGTCCGGGGTGGGGGCGACCGGCGGCGGGGACGCCACCACCACGTGGGCGTTGGTGCCCCCGAACCCGAAGGAGCTGACCCCGGCCACCCGGTGCCCGGTCCACGGCAGGCGGCGGTCCAGGACCGTGAACGGGGTGCCCGCCAGCCGCAGGTACGGGTTCGGCTCCCGCTGGTGCAGGGTCGGGGGCAGTTCCCCGTACCGGAGACCGAGGAGGACCTTGATCAACCCGGCGATGCCGGCGGCGGCCTCCAGGTGACCGATGTTGGTCTTCACCGCCCCGAGGGAGATCGGGGTCTCCACCCCGGCGAAGACCTTCTTCAGCCCCTCGATCTCGATGGGGTCCCCGAGGCGGGTGCCGGTCCCGTGGGTCTCCACGTACGACACCTGGGACGGGTCGACCCCGGCGGCCCGGTACGCCCGCGCGACGACCTGCGCCTGGGCCTGCGGGTTGGGGGCGGTCAACGACGGTCCCCGCCCGGCGTGGTTCACCGCGCTGCCCCGGATCACGCCGATCACCTGATCACCGTCGGCGAGGGCGGCCCGCAGGGGTTTGAGGACGACGACCCCGCACCCCTCGCCGCGCCCGTACCCGTCGGCGGCGGCGTCGAAGGTCTTGCACCGCCCGTCGGGGCTGAGCATCCCGGAGTCCCCGAAGGCGACGAACAGACCCGGGCTGAGCAGGACGTTGACCCCTCCCGCCAGCGCCATCGAGCACTCGCCGGAGCGCAGCGCGCCGACCGCCCGGTGGACGGCGACCAGGGAACTGGAGCAGGCCGTGTCGATCGCCTCGCTGGGACCCCGCAGGTCGAAGACGTACGACGCCCGGTTGGCGAGGATGCAGTCGGCCAGGCCGCTGGCGGTGTGCGCCTCGACCGGTACCCCGTGGTCGCGGAGCAGGTCGTCGTAGTCGCAGGCGGAGACCCCGACGAAGAGGCCGGTCTCCGATCCGGCCAGGTCGGCGGGGCGGTACCCGGCGTCGACGACCGCCTGCCACACCGTGTGCAGGAAGATCCGCTGCTGCGGATCCATCAGCGTCGCCTCCCGGGGTGAGATCCCGAACCGGGCGGCGTCGAAGGTCCGTACGTCGTCCAGGAAACCGGCCCGGACCCCTGCTGTCGCGGGGTGGGCGAGCAGGTCGGTCCGGTCCGACGGGACGGCCCGGACCAGGTCGTCCCCGGCGGTCAGGTGCGCCCAGAAGGTCTCCAGGTCCGGTGAACCCGGGAAGACCCCGGCCATGCCGACCACCGCCACCGCGTCGTCCGCGACGACCTCGGCGACGGTCGGAAGGACCGACGGCGAGGCGACGAACGGCGGCGAGGCGACCGGCGGGGCGACGGTGACCGGTGCAGCGGCGGCGGGCGCGGGGGCCGGCGGGGCGGCGACGACCGGTGCAGCGGCGGCGGGCGGTTCCTCGGTCGGGGTCACGACGGTACGGAGGTGGTCGGCGAAGGCGGTCAGGGTGGGGCACTCGTAGAGGACTGTCGGCAGGAGGTCGAGCCCGAACCGTTCGTTGACCCCGTCGACCAGCTCGGTGAGCGAGATCGAGTCGAATCCCAGGTCCAGCAGGGCGGTGTCCGGCTCGACCTCGTCCGGCTCCACCAGCAGGAACCCGGCGGCGAGCACCCGCAGCTCGGCGTCGAGGTCGGGACCCACCGGCGACGGAGCAGCCCCGTCCGCCCCGGCCCCGACCCCGACCCCGACCTCAGCTCCGGTCCCGGTCCCGGTCCCGGCACCGGCACCGGCACCGGCACCGGCACCGGGAGCCTCGACCGGCCGGACCACAGCAACCACCGGTTCGGCGGCGGCCACGGTCCGGTCGAAGGCCCGCAGTGCGTCCACAGTCGCCAGGGGGGCGCTGCCCCAGCGGCGGGCGAACTGTCGGCGGGTGGCGTCGTCCACCGTCATCCCCCCGTCGGCCCAGAGCGGCCAGCACACCGACACGGTGCCGGGGCGGCCGGTGGCGGACTCGTCCAGGAAGGCGTTGGCGTACGCGTAGTCGACCTGGCCGAGGTTGCCGGTCCGACCGGCCACCGACGAGCAGAGCACCACTTGCTCGGGCGGGTCGTCGTCGAGCGCCGCCGTCAGGTGGTGCAGGCCGAACACCTTCGGCGCGACGACCCTGTCGACGTCGTCGGTGGACTTGGTGACCGCCCGGGCGTCCCGGTGGATCCCGGCGGCGTGGACCAGGACGTCGATCCGGCCGTACCGGCCCCTGATCTCGCCGACGGCCCGTCGGACGTCGGCCCCGTCGGTCAGGTCGGCGGCCACGAAGTCCACCGGTTCCGTCGGGGCGGTCCGCCCGACCAGGACCACGGCCCGGGGTTCCCGGGTCGACAGCAGGTGCCGGGCGAGGTGTCCGCCGACCGCCCCGGTGCCGCCGACCACCACGTACACCCCGCCGGTGGGGGTGGGCGGAGGCGGTGGCGGATCGAACGGCACCATCCGGCGGACCTGCCGGACCCCGTCGACGTACCGGATCTCGGACACCCGCCCCTCGGGCTCCCCGGTGACGTGCCGCAGGTCGGCGACAGTGGGTTCGCCGAGGACGAGGGCACCGGAGAACCGGCTGTGTTCCAGAGCCAGGGTGCGCAGGGCCGCCGCGACGGCGACGTACGCGGGTCGGGTGTCGGGGGTGGTCACCACCACGCGCAGCAACGGTGTCCCGGGGCGGGCCAGGAGGGGGCGGGTCACCCGGAGCAGGTCGTGCAGGGCCGCCCGGACCTCGTCGGCGAGCGCCCCCGGTGCGGCCGGGAGGTGGATCACCACGAGGTCGGGGGACGGCTCGTCGGGGGTCCCGCCGAACGTCGGTCCCGACCCGACCACCAGCACCCGCCGGGGTGCCGCCCCCGCCTCCGACGCCGGGGCGTCCTGCCACCGGGGACGCAGGTAGACGCAGGGGTCCCCGGCCGCGCGGTCGCTGCCGGTCGGGTCGGGCAGCCAGTGCCGTTGCCTGTCGAACGGGTACGGGGGCATCGCCACCCGGTGGGGGCGGGCGGGCCAGAGCCGCGCCCAGTCCACCGGCACCCCGAGTACCCAGATCGCGGCGATGCGGTCGAGCAGACGCCGGTCCAGCAGGTCGGTGACCAGATCCGTCCCGTCCGGGCCGGTGAACAGGTCACGGCGCGGGTCGTCGCCGACCACGACGCCGGTGTGCACCTCGCCGGTGCGCAGTCGACGGACCAGTTCGGCGGGGTCGGAGACCACCACCGCGAGGCGGTGCGGCAGCTCGGCCCGACCGACCTGGCTGGTGTACGCCAACCGGTGCAGCGCCGGTGACCGCTGCTCGACCAGGTCGGCGAGGGCCGTGGCGAGGGCCCGCAGCTGCGGTTCGGTCCGGGCCGAGAGGAGTACGGCGTGCGGCCCGGCCGGGTCCATCGGCGGCTCCGGTGACCTCGGATGCTCGGCGACGACCAGGTGGGCGTTGGCGCCCCCGGCCCCGAAGGAGCTGATCCCGGCCCGTCTCGGGGACGACCAGGGCACCGCCTCGGTGGGGAGGGTGACCGAGTCCGGGAGGTCGATCTTCGGGTTGACCGTGTCGAGGTTGGCGCAGGGGGCGATGACCCCGTTGGCGATCTGGAGGAGGACCTTGGTCAGGCCGGCGATCCCGGCGGCCCCCTCCAGGTGGCCGATGTTGGCCTTGACCGAGCCGACCGCGTACCGGCCGGTGGTGCCCAACGCCCGGGTGAGACCGGCGATCTCGATCGGGTCACCGAGGGCGGTCCCGGTCCCGTGGGCCTCCACGTACCCGATGTCGCCGGGTCGGACCCCGGCCCGGCGCAGCGCCTCGGCGACCAGGTCGGCCTGGGCGTTGGGGTTGGGCACGGTGTACCCGGCGGTCCGGCCCCCCGCGTTGACGAAACCGCCCTCCACGACGCCCCAGATCCGGTCGCCGTCACGCTCGGCCGCCGAGAGGGGCTTGAGCAGGACCGCACCCACCCCCTCCCCCGGGGCGAACCCGTCGGCACGGGCGTCGAAGACCTTGCACGTCCCGTCGTCGGCGAGCATCGTCATCGACGACAGGGCGATCAGGTGGGCGGGGTGCAGGACCAGGTTGACCCCACCGGCGACGGCCATCGCGCACTCCCCGCGCCGGAGGCTCTCGCAGGCCAGGTGGACGGCGGTCAGGGAGGCCGAGCAGGCCGAGTCGACGGCGAAGCTCGGTCCGGTGAGGTCGAGGACGTGGGACACCCGGTTCGCCACCGACCAGTACGCGGAGTGCCCGTCGGTGTACCGCCCGGCCGGCCACCCCTGGGCGGCGGCGATCCGGCCGTACGACCCGTACATGGTGCCGACGAAGACCCCGGTCTCCCGGACGTGCCGGGAACCCAGGTATCCGGCCCCCTCCAGGAGGTGCCAGACGGTCTCCAGGAAGAGCCGTTCCTGCGGGTCGACGGCGGCGGCGTCCCGGGGCAGGATGCCGAAGAAGGCGGGGTCGAAGGCGTCCACGTCGGCGAGGAACCCACCCCACCTGCCGTACGAGTGCCCGGGGCGGCCCCGGCGGGGGTCGAAGTGGGTCCGCCAGTCCCACCTGTCGGCGGGTACCTCGGTGACGGAGGTGGTCCCCCGGACCAGGTTGTGCCAGAAATCCTCGACGGTGGCGGCCCCCGGGTACCGGCCGGTCACCCCGACGACGGCGATCGGCTCCGGCCGGTCCCCGTCCCGCCGGACGGCGGACACCCCGGAGGGGGTCGGGGACGGGTCGGGAACGGTCGGGGCGGACACCTCGGAGGGGGTCGGGGACGGATCGGGGACGGTCGGGGCGGACCGGAACGGGTCGGGGGTGGTCGGTGGGAGCGGGACGACCGCCGTCGGGAGGGTCTCCCCGGCGAGCCGGGCGGCCAGGGCGGCGGGCCGGGTGGCGCGGAGGTGGTCGGCGAGCTGGGCGATCGTGAGGTGCTCGAACAGGAGAGTGGCGGGCAACTCCCCCAGGTCGGTCTCGAACCGGTGCACGATCCGCTGACCGACCAGCGAGTCGACGCCGAAGTTGTCGAAGGTGACCTGCTCGTCGAGGTCCGCGGGACGGAACTTGAGGACCTCGGCGAAGACGTCGGTGACGTACGCCCGGACCGCCTGCGGCGACGGTGACCCGGACGGGGCCGACGGCCCGGCGGTGGCGACGAGGACCCCCTGCTCCTGGGCGTCCTCGGCCGTCCCGGGGACGCCCAGGACCGTGCAGGTGAACCCGGCCTCGGCCAGGGCCGCCCGCCACCGGGCCGGGGTGAGCAGCGGCGAGTGGGGCAGCCGACGGGTCGGGTCGGTGTACCCCCACCAGCCGGGGAGCAGCCCGAACGTGGCGGTGAGGAAGTCACTGTGTCGGGTGACCTCGTTGGCCAGCAGGACCCCGCCGGGCCGCAGGAGCGTTCGGACGTGCCGGAGGCTGCCGACGACGTCCCCGGTGGCGTGCAGGACGTTCGTCGCCAGGACCACGTCGTAGCCCCCCGCCGGGAAGCCCTGGGCCACCGGGTCCCGCTCGATGTCGAGGAGGGCGAACTCCAGCTCCGGGTGCCGGGATCCGAACCGCTGCTCCCCCTCCCGCAGGAAGGCCGTGGAGACGTCGGTGTAGTGGTACCGCGCCCCGGCGGCGGCCGGCAGGGCGAAGGTGGTCGCGGACCCGGTCCCCGCCCCGATCTCCAGGACCCGGGGGGCACGACCGGTCACCCCGCGTACCGCCCGGGTGACCTGGTCGGCCAGGAGCCGGTGGTGGAAGTCGGCCACCGCCTGCCCCCGGTACACGGCGGCCACGAGGTCGGTGGACCCGGCCGGGAAGAGCGCCTCGACCGGGGCGACGGTCCCGGCCAGGACCCCGGGCAGGGCCGTGACGCAGCGCCGGAGCAGCTCGACGTGGGGCGCCAGGTCGGGGTGGACGGCCAGCACCGCCTCGGCGGTGAGCCCGGTGGGGGCGGTGGCGGTGGCGGCGTCGACTGCCGCCCGGAGCCGGGCGGACGGCCCCGTACCCGCCGGGGTCACCGGCAGGTCCAGCCCGCGCAGGAGGTCGCGGGCCAGGCCGTCGAGCGCCCGGAACCCGGCCCGGGACCGGGCCAGGTCGTCCTCCCCGGGCGCAGCCCCGCCCGGGACGGGTCCGGGAGCGGCCACGGCATCCGAAACGGGTCCGGGAGCGGCCACGGCGTCCGGGACGGAGACGGGTCCGGGGGTGGTCACCGACGGGGCCGACGGTACGACGCCGAGGAGTGCCAGCCCGGCCGGGGTGCCCCTGAGGACGGCGACCTGCCGGTCCGGGGCGGCCAGTACCTGTTCCAGTGCCCGGACACCCTCGTCGGGTTCGATCGAGTCGATCCCCAGGGCACGGAACCGGGCTGTGTAGTCGGCCCCGGCCACCACCCCGACGCTGCCCCAGTATCCCCAGTTGACGACCCGGACCGGGAGGCCGGACCGGTGCAGGTGGAGCCCGTACGCGTCCTCGAAGGTGCTGGCGGCGGCGTAGTTGGCCTGCCCGGGCGCGGGGGCGTACGACAGGGCGGAGGAGAACAGGGCGAGGAAGTCGAGGGGCTCGTCCCGGACGGCGGCGGCCAGGGCGGCCAACCCGGCGACCTTGGGCCGAGCCACCGCCAGGAACGCCTCGTCGTCCAACCGGGACAGCGGACGGTCGTCGAGGACGATCGCGGTGTGGAGGACGCCGTGGATCCGGCCGAACCGGGCGCGGACCTCGGCCACCGCCCGGCGCAGCGCCACCGGGTCGGTGACGTCGGCGCTCAGGTACGCCACCCGCCCCCCCGACGCCTCGACCTCGGCGGCCCGGTCGCGGATCCGATCGTCCTCGGCGGACCGGCCGATCCACGCCAGCCGGGCCCGCCGGGTCCGGGCGAGGTGGCGGCTGACCTCCACGCCGAGCCCGCCGGCCCCACCCACCAGCAGGTACACCCCGTCGTCGCGCAGCGGCACCGCCGCCGACGTCCCGGTGGCCGGGGTGAGGGTCCGGACCAGCCGACGGGCTCCCCGGACGGCGACGAGCCTGTCGGTCCCGTCCTCCCGTCGGATCGCCTCGGCGAGGGTGACCGGGTCGCCGTCGCCGACGTCCACGCAGGTGACGGCCCACTGCGGGTACTCGGCGGCGACCGCACCGGCCAGTCCGACGAGCCCCGCCGCGTGCGGGCGGACCGGCTCGTCGGCGATCCCCACCACGTACGCCACGACGAAGGTCAGGGTCAGGGGACGCCGGTGGGCGCCCTGCCCGATCAGGTGCCGGACGAGCCGGAAGGCGTCGAGGGTGGACCGGTCCCGCTCCGGGGGGCCGTCCGGGTCGTCGGGGACGGCCAGGACGTGGACCGTGTCGACGGGACCGGACGGCAGCTCACCCAGTGGCAGCGCCACGTCCGGGTTCAGGGCCGCGGCCAGGGCGGTGGCGGCCGGGGTGTGCAGGACCGCCACCCGACCGGACGGGCGGACCCCGGTGGGAGCCGGGGCGGCCCGCCACGTCGGCGCGTACCTGGTCACCTCGGTTCCGGGCCCCGGGCGCAGCGTCACCCCGTCCAGCCGGGCCCGGACCGACCCGGCCTCGTCGGTGAGGAGTACGTCGAACCGGTGCTCGTCGCGTCGGGTCACGTGGACCCGGGCGGCGGCCGGCAGCGGACCCGTCCGGACCGCCGACTCCACGGCGAAGGGGACCCGCGGCCTGCTGTCGGGGCGGACCAGCCCGACGAGGGTCTGCATCGCCCCGTCGAGGATCTGGACGTCGTCGCCGGGACGGGCGGAGAGGGTGCCGAGGGCCTCGTCCACGCCGACCCGTACCTCGGTCAGGACCCGGAAGGTGGGCCCGTACCGCAGGCCCGCCCGGTCGAAGGCGGCGTACAGGTCGTCGGCCGGTCGCCGGTGCGGGCACCGGGCCTCCACGGTGGCCAGGTCCACGTCCGCCGGTACGGGTACCGCCGGGCGACGCCGTCCCTCGGCGTGGACTGTCCCGTCGGGGGCGGTCAGGGTGATCCGGTCGGCGGCGGTGAGGACGAGTGTCGTCGGGGTGTCGACCACGACCGGGCGCAGCCACCGGACCCCGCCGACGGGAGACGACCCGACGCCGAGGGCCAGGTGCAGGAAGGCCGCTCCGGGCAGGACCTGTCGACCGTCGAGCCGGTGGTCGGCGACGAAGGGGGTGGCCGGGTCGACGGTGATCTCCCGCTCCTCCCGCCCGGCCCAGTACCGGTCCCGGGCGAAGGGGTAGCCGGGCAGCGGCACCAGTCGACCGGTGACCGGGGGAAGACGGTCCGGCGCCCCACCGGCCACCCACCCGTCGGCGGCGGCCACCAGGTCGGCGGGGGTGTCGGCGGGGGGTGGTCCACCACGGAGGCGGCGTACCAGGTCGTCCCGGTCGGCGGCGACGAACGCGGCGCGTACCGGATGGTGGGTCCGGCCCCGGGTGAGGGTGGCGGCCACGTCCCGGACGTCGACAGCCGTCGAGTCGAGGTGTCGGGCCAACCTGTCGACCTGCTCGGTCAGGGCGGCGGCGGTCCGGGCGGAGACCGGCACCACGACGTGACCGGTCGCGGGCTGCGGAGCCGGGAGTGGTGCCCGGACGGGGGCCTCGGCCACCACCAGGTGACAGTTGGTGCCGCTGAACCCGAAGGAGCTGACCCCGGCGACGAGCCGCTCCCCGACCCACGGGGTGAGGGTCCGGACCACCGGCGGCCCGTCGATCGGGTCGGTGACCGGGGTGGGCGGAAGCTGCCGGTGCCGCAGGCAGAGGAGCACCTTGAGCAGTCCGGCGATGCCGGCGGCCATCGTGGTGTGTCCGATGTTGGCCTTGACCGACCCGATCGCGCAGTCCGGTCCGAGGACTCCGACGAGGGCCTTCACCTCGATCGGGTCACCGAGGGCGGTGCCGGTGCCGTGGGTCTCGACGTAGCTGACCGGCACCCCCGCCCGGGCGTGGACCTCCCGCAGCAGGGCCGCCTGGGAACCGGCGCTGGGGGCGGTGATCCCGTTGGTACGGCCGTCTCCGTTGATCCCCCCGGCGAGCAGGACCCCGTGGACGTGGTCTCCGTCGGCCAGCGCCCGGTCGAGGCGTTTGAGGACGACGGCCCCGACGCCCTCACCGAGGGTGATCCCGTCGGCGGCGCTGTCGAACGGGGCGGACCGCCCGGTGGGTGACAGCATCCCGGTCTGACTGGTCCAGACCTGCATCCGGGGGGTGCACATGACCGCCACTCCCCCGGCCACAGCGGTGTCGCACTCGCCCGTACGGATGCTCTCGCAGGCCAGGTGGACGGCGGTGAGCGAGGAGGAGCAGGCGGTGTCGACGGCCATGGTCGGGCCGGTCAGGTCCAACAGGTACGCGATCCGGGCCGGGAGGATGGACGGGGACGTCCCGAGGAACGCCTCGCTCGTGTCGCCCTGCCCAGCCCGGTCGAGAACCTCGGCGTAGTCCCCGGCGGCGCACCCGACGAAGACCCCGCACCGCAGTGGACGTCCGGCGTGTCCGGCGTCCTCCAGGGCCGCCCACGCCTGCTCCAGGAAGAGCCGCTGTTGGGGGTCCATCGCCTCGGCGTCGCGGGGCGAGATCCGGAACAGTCCGGCGTCGAACGCGTCGACGTCGTCGAGGAGCGCCGCCCACCGACTACGGGTGGTGCCGAGGGCGGCCGGGTCCGGGTCGTACCTGTCGGTCAGGTCCCACCTGTCGGCCGGCACCTCCCGGATCGCGCAGTGTCCCGCCGCGAGGTTCGCCCAGAAGGCGACGAGGTCCGGTGCGTCGGGGAACCGCCCGGACATGCCGATCACGGCGATCGGGACCGGCGGTTCCGGAACCCCTGCCGGCTCGTCGGGGGCGGCCCGGCCGCTGTCGGACGGACGGCGGGCGGGTGAGCCGCTGTCGGACGGACGGCGGGCGGGTGAGCCGCTGTCGGGCGGGTCGAGGTCCACCCGGACCGGGGTGACCGGCACCGCTGCGGGCGCCGCCGGGCGGGGGTCGACCCGGCCGTCGGCCGAGGGCACCGGACCGACGGTGAGGGTCAACGGCGGCGGTTCGGTGGGAGCAGGTGCGGTGGGAACGACGACGGTGACCGGGGTGGGGTCGGGCGCGGCGGCGGGGACGGCCCCGGTGGCCGGGGCGGCAGCAGGGACGGCGACGGTGACCGGGGCAGGGGCAGGGGTGGTGGCAGGCGTAGGTGCGGCGGCCTGGTCGCGGAGGGCTGCGGACCTCGCGGTCGCCCGCAGGACCGCGTCGGCCAGGTCGGTGACCGTCGGATGGTCGTAGACGGTGACCGAGTCCAGGTCGGTGCCGAAGCGCCGGTTGAGGTCCCGGACCAGCTCGACCGCGCCGATGGAGTCCAGCCCCAGGTCGGAGAAGCTCCGCTCCGCAGTGATCTCACCCGGCCGCAGGTAGAGCAACGCCGAGAGGAACTCCTCGACCGCCGCCCTGACCTCTGCCACGTCCCGGGTGTCTGCCACGTCCCGGACCTCGACCGCGCCTCGGGCCTCGGCCGGCTCCCGGCTGTCTGCCGTCTCCCGGGAATCGGTCGGCTCCCGGGTCCCGGTCACCGACGCCTCCGGCACAGGAGGGGGTACGGGCCGCTGCGCTGCCGGGTCCACTGTGTTGCGGTACGCGGTGACCCGGGCGAAGTGGTCCCGCACCCGGTCGGCCGACTCGGCACCCAGCACCCGTTCGTGCATCCGGACCTCACTGTCGATGACGTCGGGGAGCCGACGGAGGATCCGCCCGGCCAGCTCGGTCTTGAGGGTCCGCACCGGGTCGACGGGCTTCTCCGCCATCGCCCGGGCCAGGTCCAGGGCCGCCCGCAGCACCTCGGCACGGGGCAGGACCGTCACCGTGGCACCGCGACGGTGCAGCTCGGCCCCGGTGATCGACCGCCCGGTGAGCAGCATCTCGGCGGCGAGCGTCGGACCGAACCGCTGTTCGAGGACGTACGTCGCCCCCATGCCCGGGGTGAACCCGTAGCTGGTGAAGTTGGCGCTGTAGACCGACTCCTCGCCGAGCAGGACGATGTCGCCGTAACAGGCGAAGGCGAGGCCGCCGCCGGAGGCGTGGCCCGACACGGCGGTCACCACCGGTCGGGTGCACCGCAGCAGTCCCTCGTAGACGAAGGACGCGTCGGTGAAGGTCCCCTCCCCCTCGGCCAGGGTCCGCAGCGCCTCGGGGGTTCCGCCCATGCTGAACACCGGCCCCTCGCCGGTGACCACCACCGCGCGGACGTCGTCGCGACGCTCGATCTCGTCGAAGGCGGACCGGAGTCCGTCGAGGAGCCCGGCGGTGAACATCGTCGCCCGCATGACCAGGAGGGCCACCCCGTGGTCGAGGAACCGGACGTCCAGATCCGCTCCGGCGGCCACCGCCTCGGGACCGCCCCGCGTCCCGACCGGCGGACCCGCGTACGTCCCGACCGACGGACCGGTCTCCGGCACGACCGACGCGGCGGGCTGTGGTCCGGCCGGCACGGCGGGCTGCGGTCCGGCCGGCACGGCGGGCTGCGGGGGCAGGGGTCCGGCAGCGGCCGGTTCCCAGGCCCCGATCCAGCACCGTTCCTCGGGCAGCGGGTAGCCGGGCAGGGACACCCGGTGGGGTCGGGGGTCCCCGTGGCACCGGAGCCAGTCCACCTCACCCCCGCCCACCCAGTGACGGGCGAGGTCGGCCAGGCGACCGGCCTTGAACAGGTCGACCGGGTCCTCGGCGCCCGGGACGCCGTCGAGGACCACCGTTCGACCGCCCTGCCCGGTCTCGGCGTACCCGTGCAGGGCGGCCCGCAGCTCGGCGACGGTGCCCGCGACCACCGCCAGCCGTACCGGCATCGGGGTTCGCCCGACCTGGGTGGTGAAGGCGATGTCGGCGACCCCCGAGTCCACCTCGATCGCGTCGAGTCGGGTCCGGTCGGTCAGGTCGGCCAACCCGTCGACACCGACCAGACCGACCAGGTCGGCGGCGGTCAGCCCGAGGTCCCCGAGGGTGCTCCCCGGGTCCAGGGCGGAGGCGGGTACGCCCAACCGGTCCGCCACCGCCTGCACGGCGGTGGTGCCGTTCGGCAGCCCGGCGGCCACCACGGCGGCGTACCGGCGCAGGTCGGAGGCGGTACGGGCGGACAGGACCACCAGAGCCGGTCCGGTGGGTACGGTCCGGGGGGCGGGAACGAACTCCTCGACCAGGACGTGGGCGTTGGTGCCCCCCGCCCCGAAGGCGCTCACCCCGGCCCGTCGGGTCCCGCCCTCGGGCACGGTCCAGGGCTCCCCGACCCGCTGCACCCGCACCGGCGCGTCGTCGAAGTCGATGTGCGGGTTGAGCTCGTCGGCGTGCAGGGAGGCGACGAGGTGCCGGTGCCGCATTTGCAGGAGGACCTTGGTCAGCCCGGCGACTCCGGCCGCACCCTCCAGGTGGCCGATGTTGGACTTGACCGAACCGATGGCACAGGAGCCGGTCGGCACTACACCGCCCTGGAACGCCTGGCGCAACCCCTCGACCTCGATCGGGTCACCGAGGGCGGTCCCGGTGCCGTGGGCCTCGACGTACCCGAGGGTGGCGGGGTCCCATCGGGCGTCGGCGAGCGCCCGTCGGATGAGGGCCGCCTGGGACTGCGGGCTGGGTACGGTGGCCCCCGCCGTCCGGCCGGTGTGGTTGACCGAGGTGGCTCTGATCACCCCGTACACGTGGTCACCGTCGGCGACCGCCCGGGACAGCGGCTTGAGGACCACCGCCCCCACCCCCTCCCCCGGGGTGTAGCCGGTGCCGTCGCGGCCGAATGCCCGGCACCGACCGTCGGTCGACAACCACTGGCCCTGCGCGAGCTGGAGGTACTTCTGCGGGTGGACGGTGACGTTCACCCCGCCGGCGACCGCCATCGTGCACTCGCCCCGTCGGATGGCCGCCACGGCCAGGTGGACGGCGGTGAGCGAGGACGAGCAGGCGGTGTCCACGGCCAGGCTCGGCCCGGTGAGGTCGAAGGTGTGCGACACCCGGTTGGCGACGGCGCAGTGCATGGCGGTGGGGGCGACCCCGTCGGGGGCCCCGCCGACGAGCTGGTAGTGGTTCCACATCACCCCGACGTAGACGCCCACGGTCTCCCCACCCAGGGACTCCGGCGGATGACCCGCGTCCTGAAGGGCGTGCCACGAGGTGGTGAGGAAGAGGCGTTCCTGCGGGTCCATCCGTTCCGCGTCGCGTCGGGAGACACCGAAGAACGCCGGGGCGAACCGGTCCACCCCGGTCAGGAACCCGCCCCACCTGGCGTACGTCCGGCCGGGGGTCCCCTTCACCGGGTCGAACACCTCGGAGTGGTCCCACCGGTCGGCGGGGACCTCGGTGACGGCGTCCCGCCCGTCGGCCAGGACCTGCCAGAACTCGGCCACGTCGGCGGCGCCCGGGTACCGGCCGGCCAGCCCGACCACCGCCACCGCGTCGGGGTCGGCGCTCCCCTCCACGGCTCCGGCAGCCACCGGACCGTCCGACGTCACCCCTGTCGACGCAGCGGGGATCGAAGCAGCGTGGGTCGGAGGCGCTTCGGGCGGAGTCGGGACGCTGCCGGGAGGGGCGGCGGAGGGGACGGTGGTGGGCGAGGCGGCGGTGGGCGAGGCGGCCGGGACCAGGGCCCGGATCCGGGTCGGATCACCGTGCAGGACGAGGATCCGGTGGTGTCCGGCCCCGAGCGCCCGCCGGAGCAGGTCCAGCCCGACGTCGGTCGGCAGGGGGGTCTGCCCGGTGGCGGCACCCGAACGGCGGACCACCTCGGGGGTGACGGCCATCCCCCCGTCGGCCCACAGGGGCCAGTCGACGACCACGGTGCGGCCCCGCCCCCGCCGACCCGCCTCCGCCAGGGTGGCGTTGGCGTACCCGTAGGCACCCTGGCCCGGGTTGGCCACCACTGCGGACGCGGAGGAGAAGACCACCAGGAAGTCGAGGTCGTCGGCGGCGGTGGCCTCGTCCAGGTGACGCAGACCGGCAAGCTTCGGGGCGGTGGTGGTGGCCAGGTCGGCCGGGTCGCCCCGGAAGAACACCCCGTCCCGGGTCACCCCCGCGCAGTGCAGCACCCCGTCGATACGACCGAACCGGTCGCGGACCTCGGCGACGGCACGGCGTACCGCCACCGGATCGGTCACGTCCGCCAGGACCGGGTACACCAGTCCCCCGGCCCGTTCACCCGCCCCGACGAGGTCGTCGGCCGGACGGGTCCGCGACACCAGGGCGACGGTGGCCGCGTACCGGGTGGTGAGGTGCCGGACGAGGCGGTCGGCCAACCCCCCGGAACCCCCGGTGACCAGGTACACCCCGCCCTGCCGCCACGGGTCGACGGCGCCGGTCAGGTCGACCTCGCGCCACCGGCGGACCCGTCGCCGTCCGGCGACGTACCGGACCTCGGGCTCCACCTCGGCGACGCCCAGCTCACGGCGGACCGCGACGGCCACCTCGGCCGGGTCGGGCACGTGCAGGAACCGGCACCGCAGGGCGGGCACCTCGGCGGTGATCGTCCGGGCCAGGGCGCCGGTGGCGGCCCGCTCCGGGGTCGGCTCCCCGGTGGTCACCACCACCAGGTCGCAGGGACCGACGTCGACCAGGGCGGCTGCGGCCCGCCACAGGTCCTCGGCGGGCCGGTCGGAGACCACCACCACCGCCGACGGAGGTGACGGCAGGGTACGCAGGGCGTCGGGAGTGGCCACCCGAGGGCCTGTCGACCCGGGCGGGGCGACCTCGGCCACCACCACCGGCTCCACCGGGGACGGCTCCGGGAGGTCGGTCTCCTCCCACACGTCGACGAGGGTCACGGCGGTGTCCGGGCGGGACGGCGGTGGTGTCCCGGTCTCCGCCAGGTGGGAGGCGAGCGCGTCGATGGTGCTGTGTTCGAAGAGCAGGGTCGGGTACAACGTCCGCCCGACCAGCTCCTCCACCCGGCCGGTCAGCCGGAGGAGGGTCACCGAGTCCAGGCCCAGGTCGTAGAAGCCGACCCCGGTGGGGACCTCACCGGCGGGCCGGTGCAGCATCCCGGCGACCGCCTCCCGCAGCGCGGTGGTGAGACCGGCGACGGCGCTCGGGAGGTCGTCGAGGAGGCGGTGGATCAGTCCGGGTTCCCGGATCCGTTTGCAGGTCAGCCCGGTGAACCCGGCCAGGAACCGGCCGTCGGCGTCCCGGACTGTGTAGTCGGTGGTCACCACGTCTCCGGACGGGGCCAGGCGTTCCGGGGACGCGACGTGGACGTAGCAGGTCGCCGGGAGCGGCTCGGGGGCACGCAGTTCCCTGACGAACATCGGCACGAACGGGTCGTCGGTGGGCATCCCGACCTGCCCGAAACCGGCCAGCGTGGAGGCGTCCAACGAGGCCGGGTGCAGGTGGAATCCGGCGTCCTGAGCGGGGTCGACGACGGTTCTGGTCAGCTCCGCCACCAGGTGGCCGTCGCCGACGTGGAGGGTTCCGGAGCAGGTCATCGCCGGACCGTGCCGGATCTGTTCCCGGGCCGCCCGGGCGTAGAGGGTGGCCAGGTCCTCCCGCCGGGCGGTGGCGCGCAGGACCGCCAGGTCCACCGGGGGCGGAAGCGGATCGTCGGTACGGCAGACCAGTCCGTGGGCGTTGTCCCGCCACCCCGACACCGGCTCGCCGTCGCGTAGCCACCGGCTCCGGACCTGGAACGGACGCCCGTGTACGCCCTCCCCGTCGATGGTGAGGACGATCTCCCGGTCGTACCCCTCGGTCGTGACGATCGCCTCGGCCAGGACCGTGTCCCGGACGCAGATCCGCCGGTGGTCCCACCCGGCGGCGACGACAGCCCGGTAGACCAGGTCGAAGAAGACCACCCCCGGCATCACCGACACGCCGTGCAACCGGTGGTTCTGCATGACGAAGTCGTGGTGGGTGAGGTGCACCCGGGACTCGATGCCGGACATGGGAACCTCCCTGCGGGGACGACTGTCAGTCACGGGTGGCTACCTGCATGTGCAGCAGGGAGGCGACCAGCGGCTCCGGACGCTGCGGTTCGGGCTCGGCCCGGCCGTCGAGCCAGAGCCGACGGCGACGGAACACCGGCGGGGGCAGGGGCGTCCGGCGCGGCGTCGTCGGTGGGGCGGCGCTGAGCACCAGGTGGGCGTTGGTGCCACCGAGTCCGAAGGAGCTGACCCCGGCGACCCGGTCCCGTCCGGGCGGCCACGGTGCCGTGGCGGTGGTGACGTGCAGGGGCGAGCGACCGACGTCGAACCGGGGGTTCGGCACCCGACAGAACAGCGTCGGCGGGATCTGCCCGTGTTCCACCGCCAGGGCCGCCTTCACCAACCCCGCCATTCCGGCGGCGCTGAGCAGGTGTCCCAGGTTGGACTTGACGCTGCCCACCTCGATGCCGCCGACCGGCTGCCCGGCGAAGACCTCGGTGAGGGCCCGCAACTCGATCGGGTCGCCGATCATCGTCCCGGTGCCGTGCGCCTCCACCATCCCGACCTCGGCGGGGGTACGCCCCGCCATCGCCAGGGCCTGCCGGACCACGTCGGCCTGGGCAGCCGGGTTGGGGGTGGTGACCCCCATCGTGTGTCCGTCGTTGTTGACCGCCACCGCCTCGATCACCGCGTGCACCCGGTCCCCGTCGGACAGGGCGGCGGCGAGCGGCTTGAGCAGGACGACGACGCACCCCTCACCGGGGACGAACCCGTCGGCGTCGGCGTCGAACGTCCGGCACCGGCCGGTGGGTGACAACGCGCGGGCGGCACTGAGGTCGAGGTACGTGTGCTCGTCGAGGAGGACCTCCACGGCACCGGCCACCGCCAACTCGGACTCACCGGCGAGCAGGCTCCGGCAGGCAGTCTGCACCGCGACCAGCGACGACGAGCAGGCGCTGTCGACGACGAGGTTCGGGCCGCGCAGGTCGAAGTGGTGGGCCACCCGGGCGACGATGAAGTTCTGGTCGGACCGCAGGACGTCGGATCGGACCGGGACCCGTCGGCCGTAGTCGGACAGCCGGGCCCCGGCGACCACGGCGACCCGCCGGCCGCGCAGTTCGGCCTGGTCGTACCCGGCCTCGGCGAAGCACTCGGCGGTGCCCTCCAGGAACATCCGGATGGCCGGGTCGAGGCACCGCGCCTCGTCGTCGGTCATGTCGAAGTACCCCGGGTCGAAGTCCTCGATGCCGGGGACGAACCCACCCCACCTGCTGATCGACCGGCCCAGCGACGGCTCCGGCGAGTACCACAGGCGGTGGTCCCACCGGCTGGGCGGCACCTCCGTGACGGCGCAGTCGCCCCGCAGGAGGTTGGCCCAGAAGGTGGCCGGGTCGGACGCGCCGGGGACCCGCACGGCCATCCCGACGATGGCGATCCGCCTGTCGACCGGCTCACCCGACCGGACGCCCGGCACCGCGTCCAGGCGACCGCCCGGATCGGAGGTCGGAGCCGAGGTCGGAGCCGAGGTCGGAGCCGAGGTCGGAACCGGGGTCGGGGTGGGCGGCGGTGTGGTGGTGACGAGGTGGTCGGTCAGTTGTTCCAGGGTGGGATGGAGGAGCAGGGTCGCCGGGTCGAGGGGACGTCCCAGCCGCCCCTCGACGGCGACCAGCAGTTCCCCCAGGAGGACCGAGTCGACCCCGAGGTCACCGAACTCGACAGTCGGATCGAGGTCCCGCTCCGGTACGCCGATCACCTCCGCGACGAGACCCGCCAACCAGGTCGGACCGGCGGGCCGGTCGGGGCGTACCCGCAGGAGGGCGTCCGGGTCGGGGCCGGGTCCCAGCGGCGGAACGGGCAGGACGACCTCCCCCACCGGCAGGGCCAGGACCCGGTCCAGGACCCGCAGTCCGGCCGCGTCGTCCAGGGCGGCGATCCCCGCCGGGGCGCAGGGGTTGGGGAGGCCGCTGGTCGACCCGGTCTGCGCCCACTGGGGCCAGTCCACCGCCCGCATCCCGGTCCGACCGGCGGCGATCTCGGCCCGGACCAGCTCGTCCACCGCCGCGTTCGCCGTCGCGTAGTCGGACACCCCGGCGGCCAGGGCCGGGACTGTGGCGCAGACGGAGGAGAAGACACAGAAGAAGTCGAGCCGGTCGTCGGCGCAGAGTCGGGCCAGGTCCTCGTACCCGTCGAGTTTCGGGGCGAGGACCGCGCGGATGTCGGATGTCGTCTTGTGGACGAAGGCGGGACTGCCCTGACCGCCCGTACCGGCGCAGTGGATCACCCCCCGCAGCGGCCCCAGCTCGGCCCGCACCCGGTCCAGGAACCCGCCGATCCCCGGGAAACCGCCGGTGTGCTGGAGGACCCGGACACCCCTGTCGGTCAGTGCCCGGGCGGTGTCGGTGGTGGGCCGGACCCCCACCAGGGCGACCGCGCGTGCCCCGTGGTCGACCAGGTGTCGGGCGACCAGGGCACCGGTCCCCCGGGTCCCGCCGGTCACCAGGTACACCCCGTCGGGGTCGCACCGCAGCGGGACGTACGGGGCGGACACCGGCTCCAGGTGCGGCCGGTACCGTCGGCCGTCCCGGTACCGGACCAGCCCGTACGGGTCGGGGCGGGCCCACTCGGCGCGGATCTCGTCGACCGGGTCGTCGGCCCGGTCGGTGTCCAGGACCGTCGCGGTGACCCGGGCGTACTCGGCCCCGAGCGCCCGGACGAACCCGGCGGTACGGACGTCGGCGTCGGCGACCTGGACGATCCGCAGCGGGGTCCGGGGGCGGGCCGACAGCAGCCGCCGCAGGACAGCCACCCGGGTCTCCCAGTCCGCCTCGCCGGGCAGCAGGAGCAGGCCCGACACGTCCGGCCGGTCGGCCAGGACCCCGGTGAGGTCGGCCTCGTCCCGGACACCCGTCATGCCCAGGGCCGCGACGGTCCCGGGGGCACCGCCGAGGCAGACCACGCCCGTCAGGTCCGGCATCGACCCGGGCGTCACCTCCTCGGCCCGCCACCCCCTGCGGTACAGCGGAACCTCCCCGCCGACCGGCTCCGCAGCGCCCTGCGGGGTCGGTTCCGAGGTCGGCGCCGGCGAACCGGTCGGGACGGCCGGGGTCGAGAGGGCCGACGGGGTCGACGGATCGGCCGGGGCGGGCTCGGGGGCCCAGCACCGAAGTCCGGCGAACGGGTACGACGGCAGGTCGACCACCGACCGGCGGGACGGATGCAGGCGTTCCCAGTCGACAGGGCCACCGTCGACCCAGTGCCGACCGATCTCGGCCAGCGACTCCGTACCCGTCACCGGCAGGACCGGTCGGGTCGGGTCGGAGGCGGCCGGGGCGCGCCCCACCATCACCGTCGGGTCACTGCGGTACCGGTCCAGCCGGTCCACAAGCGACCTGACGTCCTCGACCACCACGGCCAGCCGTTGTCGAAGGGGCTCCCGCCCGACCTGGAGGGTGTACGCGACGTCGGCGAGGGCGGGTCCACCCCCGGCGAGCAGGGCGGCGGCCTCCTCGGCCGCCCCGACACCGCCCGCACCGGCGGCGATCCGGCGTACCGCCGCCCAGAGGTCCTCGGTGGACGGGGCGTGCCCGGAGCGCAGGTGCGCGGCGACCCGGTCGACGAGTGCCGCGAGGCGGTCCTCGTCTGCGGCGGAGAGGACGACCAGGTGGGGGCCGGGAGGCGGGGGCGGGGCCGGCTCCCGGGTGGGTGGGGCGGCGACCACGGCGTGGGCGATGGTCCCCCCGGCCCCGAAGGAGCTGATCCCCGCCACCCGGGGGCCCCGCCACTCGGCCCGGTCCCGTTGCACCCGGAACGGCACCGCGTCCCAGGGCACCTGCGGGTTGAGGTCGTCGGCGTGCAGGGACGGGGCGAGGACGCCGTGCCGCAGTTGCAGCAGGACCTTGGTCAGTCCGGCCAGGCCGGCGGCGGCCTCGGTGTGCCCGATCGTCGACTTCACCGACCCGATGGGGATGCCGGCGACGGGCAGGTCCCCGTACGCCCGGGTCAGGCCGTCGATCTCCACCGGGTCACCGAGGGCCGTCCCGGCGCCGTGCGCCTCCACGTACCCGATCTCGGTGGGGGTGGTGTCGGCGTCCCGCAACGCCCGGCGGACCACCTCGGCCTGGGCGGCCGGGTTGGGCACCAGGTATCCGTTGGTCCGGCCGGCGTGGACCACCGCCGTACCCCGGACGACCCCGTGCACCGGGTCCCCGTCGGCGAGCGCCCGGTCCAGGGGTTTGAGGACGAGGACCCCCACCCCCTCGGCGGGGACGAAACCGTCCCCACCGGCGCCGAAGCTGCGGCTGCGCCGGTCGGTGGCGGTGAGTGTCATCCGTTGCTGCTGGCGGAACTTGTTCGGGTGCAGGCTGAGGCTGACCGCCCCGGTGATCGCCACCTCGGCGTCGCCCTGGCGCAGGCACCGGACCGCCAGGTCGAGGGCGACGAGGGCGGATGAGCACATGGTGTCCACGGTGAGGCTCGGCCCGTGCAGGTCGAAGTGGTACGAGACCCGGTTGGCGATCCCGCCCAGGGTGGCACCGGTGTCCTGGGGGAAGCCCCGGCCGGTCTGCTCCACCCCGAAGTAGGGGTACTCGTTCCACATCGCCCCGGCGTAGACGGCGACCGAGCCGTGGTGACGCCGCCGCAGCCGGGTCCGTGGGTATCCCGCGCTCTCCAGGGCCTCCCAGGTCACCTCCAGGAAGAGCCGTTCCTGCGGGTCCATCAGGGCCGCGTCCCGGGGGGTGATCCCGAACAGCATCGGGTCGAACCTGTCGACCCGGTCGAGGAAGCCGCCCTCCATCAGCTCCACCGGCCACCCGGGGCGGGCCCGGTCCTGCGGCAGGGGGGTGACGCAGTCGCGTCCGTGGACCAGGTTGTCCCAGAACTCGGCGAGCCCCGGTGACCTCGGGTAACGCCCGGCGACCCCGATCACCGCGATCTCCGTGACCTGCGGACGGCGCCCTGTCGACACCGCCCGGCCTACCGTCGGCCCCCCGGCACTGGGCGGGGTCGGGTCGACGGCGGGCGGGGACGCCGGGGCGGCGGACGCATGGCCGGGAGGCGGGGGTGCAGCGGCGGGTGTCGCGGCGGGACCGTCGTGGAGGGCCTGGTGGCCGGGTGTCCGGCTGGAAGCCTGGTGGCCGGGTGTCCGGGTGGAGGCGTGGTGGCCGGCGGCGGCGAGGGCGGCGGCCACCTCGGCGAGGGTTCCGTGTTCGAAAAACAGGGTCCGGGTCCGTACGCCGAGGTCCTGTTCCAACCGGGTGTTCACCTCGGTGACCAGGTAGGACGACAGTCCCAGGTCGGTCAGGGGGAGGTGGGCTGCGACGACGCCCGCCGGGTTGCCGGACACCTCCGTGTACACCCGGACGAGGTAGCGCTCCAGCTCCCCGACGTCCCCGGGACCGGGGGCCGACGCGACGTCCGGGGTGACGGGGGCCGCGACCCCGAACGGATAGGTGGGCAGCGGGACCCGCCGGGGCGGGGTCGGCCAGTACCGCCGCCAGTCGACGTCCCGCCCGGACACCCAGGCCGTGGCCGCGTCCAGCTCGGTGTCGGGGGCGGGGCCACCCGGGTCCCGACCGGCGATACCGTGCCGGACGGCGTCGGTGGGGTCGCCGCGCAGGAACGCGGCGAGCCCGTCGGCGAGGTCCCGGTGGTCCCGGCAGAACACCACCAGCCGGTACGCCAGCGGGGCACGTCCCACCTGCAGGGTGTACGCGACCTCCGCGAGATCGGGTCGTGGCACGGCGTCCTCGACGTGTCGGCGCAGCCGCTCGGCGCAGTGCCTGAGCGGGGTGGGGCCGGCGGCGGAGAGGACCACCGCATGGGGGTTCTTCGACTGCTGCGTCACGGCACCTGCCCGGGTGGGAAGGGTGTGGGCCGACCGTCCGCGACCCGGGCCCCACGCTAGGAGTGGGCCGGGCAACCGCCTGCTCAACACTGAGCAGGCGTCGATATCCAACGATTGGTGCACCCGTCGGCAGGGCTCAACGGTGAGCAGAAAGCCCGAGGCGGTACGGGTAGAACAGGGACGTCCCGAACGAGAGGGAGCGACCCCGATGACCACCACCCAGGCGCCCTTCACGGCGCTGCAACAGTCCGCCCTGCCGTTGGAGCGGGTGCTGCACTCCACGAACTCCGGCTTCATCCTGCACCGGGTGGGCCAGTTGGCGTACGAGTTCTCGGCGGAGGGCCGCCGGTTCAGCGTCGACCTGCTGCGCTACATCAACGAGTCGCAGGAGGGCGTGGCGACGTCGTTCGCATTCGAGGAGACGTTCGGCCGACGCGACCGGATGCACTGGTTCATCCATCTGAAGTCGCCGAACGACTACGGGATCCTGCTCAACATGGTCGACCACGACCTGGAGTTCCGGCGGATCTCCGACGAGGACAGGCTTCCGACCAAGGGGGGCGGCAACTGGGACCGGATGTTCGTCCACCGGAGTCTGCACGAGGACGTCCTGATCCCGCAGCACGGGATGGACCACGACGACGACCACACCGAGGGTGCCACCTTCGTTCCCCCGGCGGCGTCGCAGCTGAGTCAGGCACCGGTGGACCAGCTCAACACCGCCACCGCCGGGGCCGTCCTGATGCGGACCTCGGACGTGAAGTACGAGTACCGGGAAGAGGGACGGATGTTCCTCGCCCACTGGCAGCACGTCGTCAACGAACGGCTCGCCGGGCGGGTCACCGCCACCCTCTACGAGCAGACCTGGGGCCAGCAGGACCACCTGTTCCAGCTCGTCCACCTGCGGTCGCCGGAGGACTACCAGGAGTTGGCGGCCCTGGAGCGCAGTCCCGACATGCTCCGGGAGGTGTTCGGCAGGCAGCGGTTGCACGAGTCCAAGGGCGGCGGGGGCTGGGACCGGCTGTTCATCCCCGGCAGCATCCGCGACACCCTGCTCCTGCCGCAGGTGCCCGGCACCGATGACTGATCCGAGCGGGTCACCCGGCCGCCGCACGGGTCGGCGTCGATGACGTACCGGACCGTCGACGTCCGACACCAGCCGGGGCTGGTCCAGGTGACGCTGGACCGGCCCCACCGGCGCAACGGGATCGACCACGAGGTGATCGCCGACCTGAACACGGCCCTGGACGCCGCGGAGGGGGACCCGACCTGTCGGGCGGTGGTGCTCCGGGGCCGCGACGGGGTGTTCAGCGACGGGATGGACTTCGCCACGGCCGCCGCCGACAGCGGGTCGGCCGACGGGGGGCAGGCGTTCTTCGACCTGCTCACCCGGTTCACCACCACCGACCGGGTGGTGGTGTCCCAGGTGGACGGCCGGGTGGCCGGGGGCGGGGTGGGTCTCGCCGCCGCCAGTGACGTCGTCCACGCCACACCGCGCAGCACCTTCGCCCTTCCCGAGGCGCTGTGGGGGCTCCTGCCCTGTTGCGTCCTGCCGTTCCTGGTCCGCCGGGTCGGTTTCCAGAAGGCGTACACGGCGACGTTGAGCACCCAGGCTGTCGACGCCCGGGAGGCCCACCGGATCCACCTCGTCGACGAACTGTCCGAGACCCCGGAGACGGTGTTGCGGCAACTGGTGTTCCGCCTGGTCCGGCTGGACGGCGAGATCATCGGCGACGCGAAGCGGTACTTCCACCGGCTGGCCCCGATCGACGAGCGGGCCGGGTCGGTGGCGGTGGCGGAGTTCAGCAGGTTGATGTCCTCGCCAGTGGTCCGTCGTCGCATCACCGACTTCGTCGACCACGGGCGCTACCCCTGGGAGCGGTGATCCGACATGCGGGCGTGGGTCTTCCCCGGTCAGGGCTCGCAGCACCGGGACATGGGAGCGGAGCTGTTCGACAGGTTCCCCGACCTGGCGGAGACCGCCGGGCAGATCATCGGGGTTCCGGTCCGGGACCTCTGCCGGGACGTCCACGGCGAGTACCTGGGGCAGACCCGGTACGTCCAACCCGCCGTCTTCGTGGTCAGTGCGCTGGCCGCCGAGGCGGCGTCGGCCGACGGCCCCCCGCCGGACGTGGTGGCGGGTCACAGCCTGGGTGAGTTCGCGGCCCTGCACGTCGCGGGGAGCCTCGACTTCGAGACCGCCCTGCGGTTGGTGGTCCGTCGGGGCGAGGTGATGGGCCGGGTCTCCGGTGGCGGGATGGCCGCCCTGCTGGGACTCCCCCTGGAGTGGGTCGAGCAGACCCTGGCCGGGCTGCCCGACCTGGAACTTGCCAACCACAACCTGCCGGACCAGTTCGTGGTGGGCGGCACCGCCGAGAGTGTCCGGGCTGTCGTCGAGGCGGTCCGCCGGCACGGCACCGGACGGTGCGTACCCCTGGCGGTCAGCGTCCCGGCGCACACCGGGTTCATGGCGTCGGCCGCCGAGGAGTTCGGGCGGCTGCTGCGCGGGGTCCGGTTCACCGCCCCCCGGATCCCGGTGATCAGCAACGTGACGGCCCGGCCGCACGACCTCGACGGGCTCGCCGACCTGCTCCGCGACCACGTCGTCCGCCCGGTCCGGTGGTGGGACACGCTGTGCCACCTGGCCCGGTCGGGGGTGACCGAGGTGACCGAGGTCGGCCCCGGGGAGGTGCTGACCAGGATGTGGGTCCGGGCCGGCGACCGGCTCCCCCGCCCCGCCCCACCACCGGCACCGGTCGCCCCGCCCCCGGCGGCACCGGCCCCACCCGCGCCGGTGCCCGTCGCGCCCCGTCGGGGTGCGACCACCGGGTCGGCCGCACTGCAGGCGGAGTACGACATCAGCCGTCCGTGTCTGGTGGGTGCCCTGGGCCACGGGGTCACCTCCCCCACCCTGCTGCGTCGCCTCTGCGGGGCGGGTCTGTTCGGGTTCCTCGGCACCGACGGCCTGGGGACGGCGGAGGTCGCGGCGGCCCTGGGGCAGTTGCGGGACCTGCCCCGGTACGGCGCGGCCTGGCCGACGTCCGGGGTGGACGATCGGGCGGTGGCGCAGCTGTACCTGTCCCACGACGTCCGGGCGATCCAGGTCGACGGGGCACGGGGGACGGTGCCGCCCCAGGTGGTCCGGTACCGGTTCGCCGACGGGGACCGGCGGGTCCTGGCCCTGACCGACGACATGGCCACGGCCGTGGGGTTCCTTCGACCGGCCGACCCCGACCTGGTGGGTGCCCTGGTGGCCGTCGGCGACCTGGACGTCACGGCGGCCCGGAGGGCGACGACGGTGCCGGTGGCGACCGACGTCGCCGTCCGGCGTGATGCGTTGGACCTGGTTCCCGCCCTGGTCCGGCACCGGGACCTGGTGGCGCCGACGGTCCGGGTCGGGGTGGCGGGGGTGGGGTCCCCGGCGGCGGTGGCGGCGGCGTTCGCCCTCGGGGCGGACTTCGTCGTGGTCACCACGCTCGCCCAGTGCACCCCGGAGGCCGCCACCTCCGACGAGGCGAAGGACCTGCTCGCCGGGTTGGACGTGACCGAGGTCCGGGACGCCCCCGACCCGGAGCTGTTCGCGCTGGGGGTTCGCAGCCGGGTAGCCGGGCGGGGCACCCTCTACGCCGCCCGGGCGGAGCGGTTGTACCGCCTCTACCTGCGCCACGACCGACTCGAGGACATCCCGGCCGCAGATCGGGCCGGGGTGGAACGGGTCCACTTCGGGCGGAGCCTCGACGAGGTGTGGGCCGAGGTGGCCGCCCCGGTCGTCGACGACCGGCACCGGATGGCGCTGGTGTTCGGGGCGTACTGCCGGGCGGCCACGGCGGCGGCGGTTCAGGGCGACCGGCGTCGACTACTGGACTTTCGGATCCCCTGCGGCACCGACATGGGGACGTTCAACCGGCTGACCGTGGACGGCCCGCTGGCCGACTGGCGACGACGCCACGTCGACCTCGTCGTCGAGGAGTTGATGGCGCGCGCACCCGGTACGAACCGACCGGCCTGACCCTGATCCGGCCTGAGGTGCACCTGGTGGCCTTCGCCGCGATGACCCCATTTACCCTTGTTTTTTTCTGCGGAATCAGTACGACAGCCGACAGAATTCGAGCCAAACGGGCGCGTAGACAGCTACCCCCGCCATTGTTAACATGACATCAACACGGACCGGAACGATCATGTCCGTGCGAGGTAAAGTGCAACCCTTTACCGGTTCCACCCAGGGCATGCGGCACCGGCCACGTCGGCGGCCTGCGCCCCGTACCGTGCAACACCTTGCAGCACCGTCAGAAACGGTCAGCGCAACGGAATAGCAAACCAGATCGGTAGGGTGGATCGCGTTGACGCAACCTATGTACGACCCGGCCGTAATCAGTCTCGACGAGGCGTGATGACCTCGCCCTCGCGGCCGGACGACCCGGAGCGCTCCCCACCCTCCCCGGTCACCACATTGCTGCCCTCGTCGGTTCGACCATCCTGATTGGATCTTTTGAACCCGTTCTGAGCAGCTGTTCTCAGTGTCAGATCGACCAGGGTAGCCGCGCCCGGAGCGCGGGGGCACCCCTGGCGCTCCGACCTGCGCTCCCGCCGTCGAATACCGGGCGGGCGACACCCGAGCAATCTTCGGTGTCTGCTCACAACAGAACAGATAGCCGGCACCAGGGCACCGAGACTACGAGTGCCCCAGGCGGAATGGACCTGCCGATCCACCGCCGACAGAGAAAAGCGAACACGACAGATCGCCACCTGTCCGAATAGGTATGCCGTAAGACTCGGGGGGACCTCTTGAACACTTCCAACGGCTTCGATCTATTCTGTTCACATCTACTCAGACTCGTGCAGAGCGAACCGAGCTTCGCCGTACGGACCCACATCCCCAAGGGCGGGTCGGTCTACAATTCCGGCGACCATGACCTGCGGATCTATCTGGTCGAGGTGGGGCAGATCAAGACCACCGCCTCGTCGACCGACGGCAAGCAGTGCCTGCTGTCGATCCACACCCGGGGGGACACCTTCGGGGAGCTCAGCCTGCTGGGGATGCCCCGGGAGGAGACCGCCACCGCGATGCGCGACAGCGTGGTCAGGCGGATCAACTCGGCGAAGCTCCTGGAGACGATCTGTCACGACGAGGAGCTGAGCTGGCACTTCAACCGGTTCCTGATGGCCCGGCTGCGCGACCAGCAGCAGACCATCATGCAACTGGTCACGATGGACAGTGAACACCGGCTCGCCGCCACCCTCCTGCGGCTCGGCCGCAAGCTGGGTCGGGAACTGGCCGGTGGCCGGCAGATCGAGGCCCGGATCACCCAGGAGGACCTGGCCAGCATGGTGGGGACCACCCGGAGCCGGGTCGGCCTGTTCCTCAAGCACTTCCGCCGGGCCAGCCTCGTCGACCAGCAGCCCGGCGGATACCTGGTGATCAACGAGCCGGCCCTGGTCGCGTACCTGGAGCAGGGTCCCTGGCAGTTGCGGCTCTGGCCCACCGACAACAGCCGCACCGTCCGCCCCCCGTCGCGGACCGCCGGACACGACCAGCGGGTCGACCGCCGGGGCGGCGACCACCTGGCCCAGCCCGCCCGGGTGTGGTGAGGGCCGGGACCGCCGTACCCGAGGGAAGCGGCGGCGTCGGCGGTTGCGGATGTGGTGCATGTGGCGTCGGTCAGGCCGCGGCCATGTCCCGGAGCTTGAGCACCGACCGCCAGTTCCGGGTCGTGCCGAGCGCCCCGGTCCGCTTCTCGACGAAGGCGTTGCCGAGTTTGCTGCGCCCGTACCCGTCCGGGACGTGGACGAAAACCTCCCGCCCGACCAGGGTCAGCGTCCCGGTCTCCCCCGCCGGGGAGGTCAGGGCGGTCTGGGTACCGGGGGCGGGCACCCGGTCGAGGAACGTGACGAGGACCTTGGTCAGGTCGTCCTGCTGGTCGAGGTACGGGTTGGCGGCGATCACCGCCTCCAGTTCGGGAAGGCTGCGCACCAGGACCGGGACGTCCTTGCCCCACCGGTCGGCGATGCCCCGACGGATGTCGGCGACGACCTCCTCCTCGGCGGAGGAGCAGCCGAACACCACGTTGCCGCTCTGGATGTAGGTCTGCACCCTGTCGAACCCGCAACCGGCGAAGACCTCACGGAGGTCGGCCATCACCATCGAACTGCCACCGCCGATGTTGACGGCGCGCAGAAGTGCCACGTAACGCGTCATGGATCGGGATCCTAACCGGGTGTTCCCGCCGCCACACGCCCGGTGACCAGCGCTCAACAGTGAGCAGACAGGCATTCGGGTCCGCCGTAGAACCGTCACAGGCACCCGAGGGCGAGGGAGACGACGACGATGGTCACCACGCCTGTCGGAATCGAGAGCATCCACGTCTATCCCGGTCGGGCCTGCCTGGACGTCGGGGACCTGTTCGCGGCCCGAGGGCTCGACCCCGGGCGGATCACCAACCTGATGATGGACCGCCGGTCGGTCAGCCTGCCGTGCGAGGACCAGGTGACCCACGCCGTCAACGCGGCGAAGCCGCTCGTCGACGCGCTCACCCCGCAGCAGCGCGCCGGCATCGAGCTGGTCGTGGTCGCCACCGAGTCCGGGCTCGACTTCGGCAAGCCGCTCAGCACGTACGTCCACGCCATGCTCGGTCTCGGCCCACGGTGCCGGTCCTTCGAGGTCAAACACGCCTGCTACGGCGCGACGGCGGCCCTGCAGACCGCCGCCGCGATCGTGGCGGCCAGCCCCGTGCCCGACGCCCGCGCCCTGGTGGTGGCGACCGACATCGCCGGGGTGGCGGCACCCGGCAGCTACCACGAGCCCTCCGAGGGGGCCGGGGCCGTCGCGATGGTCGTCGGGCGCTCCCCTGACGTCCTGCGCCTCGACGTCGGGGCGAGCGGGTGCCACACGGAGGAGGTCATGGACACCCTCCGACCCCGCCCGGACGTCGACGTGGTCAACTCCGACCTCTCCCTCCTGGCGTACCTGACCTGCCTGGAGGAGTGCTTCGCCGCCTACCGGGACCGGGTCGCCGGGGCCGACATCGTCGACACCTTCGACCACCTCGTCTTCCACATCCCGTTCGCCGGGATGGTCCGGGGCGCGCACCGGACACTGCTCCGCAAGACCAAGGGGTTCTCCACCCCCCAGATCGAGGCCGACTTCGTCGCCCGGGTGGCACCGTCGCTGACCTACACCTCGCAGGTGGGCAACCTCTACTCCGGGTCGCTCTACCTGGCCCTGTGCTCCCTCGTCGACCACGTCGACTTCGGCACGGCCCGCCGGATCGGGCTGTTCTCCTACGGCTCCGGCTGCGGGTCGGAGTTCTTCAGCGGCGTGGTGCCGGCGGGTGCCACCACCAACGGGGGCGGGCTGGGCCGGGCCCTGTCCGACCGCCGGGAGCTGACGGTCGCCGAGTACGACGACCTGAACCGGCTCGCCGCCGACCGGGCCTTCGGGGTCCGCGACGCCCGGCTCGACACCACGCCGTACGCGTCCATCATGGACACTCACGTCACCGGCCGCGGCCTGTTGCTGCTGGACCGCATCGAGGACTACCACCGGGTCTACCGGTGGAGCTGAGGCAAGGAGTCTCCATGAGTGTGCCGACCGCCGCGCTGGTGGTTCCCGACCTGCTGCGTCACCGCGTCGAGCAGATGCCGGACCAGGAGGCGATAAACGTCCGGGGCAGGACTGGCATCACGTACGGCGAGTGGGACCGCAGGTCGAACGCGGTGGCTCGGGCACTCCTCGGACGGCTCGGCGGAACCGGCCGGGGCGCCCGGGTGGCCCTGATCTTCTCCGGTGATGACTGGATCGACTACGCAGTCGCCTACCTCGGGATCCTCAAGGCCGGGGCCACTGCCGTGCACACGAACGACAGGCTGCCCACCGTCGAGTTGCAGCGCAGGTTCGACCAGTGCGGGGCCGTCGGAGTGATCCACTCCTCATCGGTGACCCCGTGGCCGGCCACCTCCGACCGGTGGTCGGTGACGGTGACCGACCTCGACGGCGGGGACTCCGACCCGGTCGAGGTGGACATCCGGGGCGAGGACGTCGCCGACATCCTCTACACCTCCGGCACCACCGGCCCGGCCAAGCCCTTCACGAACCCCCACGGCAACCAGACCTACGGGCGGGGATCGGCCGCGCTGGGGCAGCTCACCGATCCGGCCCCGCTGCTCGCCCCGATGCCCCTGGGTACGACGTCGAGCGCGACCACCGTCGCCGTCCTGGCCACCACCACGCCGTCGCCCCTGATCGTCTGCTCCCCCGACGACCCGGAGGAGATCGCCCGGCTGATCGCCGAGCACCGGTGCGGGACCCTGATCCTCACCCCGTGGACGGCGATCCGGCTCACCGGGATCCGTCCCCGGGAGCGTCACGACCTCAGCACGGTCCGCACGATCGGCAACGCCTCGGCCCTGATGCCGCCCCGGATCGCCCGGGACCTGGTGGCCGCCATGCCGAACGCCACCATCGCCAACGCGTACGCCCAGTCCGAGGCGGTGCCGGCGATCATGCTGGGGACCGTCGACCCGGACCGGCCGATGTGTGTCGGACGGCCGGGTCGGGGCACCGAGATGCAGGTGGTGGACGACCGGGGCGAACCCGTACCGGCCGGGGAACTCGGTGAGATCTGGCTGCGCAGCACTGCCCCGAAGCGGCTCTACCTCGACGACCGGCTCAACGCCGAGGTCCACGCCGGTGGCTGGACCCGGACCCGTGACCTCGGCCGGGTGTCGGCCGACGGGGAGTTGTTCCTGTTCGACCGCCGTACCGACGTGATCACCACCGGGGGGCGGCTCGTGTCGTCGCTGGAGGTCGAGGCGGTCCTCTACGACCACCCGGCCGTCCGGGAGGCGACGGTGATCGGCCTGCCCGACCCCGAGCGGGGAGAGGCGGTGACGGCTGTGGTCGCCGCCGACGCCGACGTCGACCTGACCGAGGTCACCCGACTCCTCGCCGACCGGCTGGAACCCCACCAGGTCCCCACCCGGATCCACCGGCTCGACGCCCTGCCCCGGGGCGGGACCGGCAAGGTCCTGAAGTACGAACTCCGTCGCATGCTCGGCTGACTCGCCACCGGTACCGGCGGGCACGGCCCCCGGCACCCCGCTCCCGAAGGAGGTCCGCCCGTGAACCTGGCCGCGCCGGTTCCGCCCCTGCCCCCGCACTCGCTCCTGGTGTTCCTCGTCGCGGTGGTCGTCCTGCTCCTGGTGGCCCGTCTGCTGGGAACCGTCGCGGAGCGGTTCGGGGCACCCGCGATCGTCGGGGAACTGTTCACCGGTGTCCTGCTCGGCCCGTCCCTGCTGGGGAGCGTGGCACCCGGGATCGCCGGGTGGCTCCTGCCTACCGATCCGCACCAGTTCCACCTGTTGGACGCGGTCGGGCAGATCGGGCTCCTCCTGCTGGTGGGGATCACCGGGGCGCACCTGGACCTCGGTCTGCTGCGCCGGCGTACCGGGGCGGCGGTCACCGTCAGCGTGACCGGCCTGGTGATCCCCCTGGCCCTCGGGGTCCTCCTCGGGCTGGCACTTCCCACGGCGGTCACCGGGCAGGAGGGTCCCGACCGGCCGGTCTTCGCCCTGTTCCTCGGGGTGGCGATGTGCGTGACGGCGATCCCGGTGATCGCCAAGACCCTCTCCGACATGCGGTTGCTGCACCGCAACATCGGGCAGTTGACCCTCGCCGCCGGGATGGTCGACGACGCCGTGGGGTGGCTCCTGCTCTCCGTCGTGGCGGCGGCGGCGACCACCGGGGTCAGCCTCGGTCAGGTGTCGCTCTCCGTCCTCTACCTGGTCGGCTTCGTCCTCTTCGCCGCCACCGTCGGCCGGTTCGTGGTCCGCCGGGTGATGGACCGGGTGGCCCGCTCCGGCCAGTCGGGGCCGACGGTGACGGCCGCCGTGGTCATCGTCCTGTCCGGCGCGGTCGGCACCCACGCCCTCGGGATGGAGCCGGTCTTCGGCGCCTTCGTCGCCGGCCTCCTGCTGGCCCCCTGTCGGTCGTCGCACGCCCTGCTGGGGCCACTGCGGACCGTCGTCATGGCGGTCCTGGCCCCACTCTTCCTGGCCATGGCGGGACTCCGGATGGATCTGACGGCGCTCGTCGACCCCCAGGTCGCGGTGACCGCGTTGGGGGTCCTGACGGTGGCGATCCTGGGGAAGTTCGTCGGGGCGTACCTGGGTGCCCGACTGACCCGGTTGTCCCCCTGGGAGGGGCTCGCGTTGGGGGCCGGGATGAACGCCCGGGGGGTCATCGAGGTCATCGTGGCGATGACCGGGCTCCGGCTCGGTGTCCTGAACACCGCGACGTACACGACGGTGATCCTGGTCGCCATCGTCACCTCGTTGATGGCCCCACCGCTGCTGCGATTGGCGATGGCGAAGGTGGGACAGACCGAGGACGAGGAACTGCGGCGGATCGAGCACGACGTCTGGCAGGCCCGGTCCGTCCCGAGCCCCGACCGGGGCGCCGACCCGCCGCCGGGCGAGGGCGGCCCCGACCGGACGTGAGTCGGGTCGTCCCACCCCGGTGCCCCGACACCCCCCGGCCCGGCGCCTCGGGAGGCGCCTGCGCCCCGGTGCCGGAGAACGGCACCGGGGCGCAGGGACGGGTCACCGGGGCTGAGGGACGGCACCGGGAGACGGCACCGGCCCGAGGGACGGGTCACCGGGAGGTGGTGGCCCGTTCGGTCGTCGGGGTGTCGTCGTCGGCCGGGGCCGGGTCGGCGGCCTGCTCGGCGCGGTGTTGGCGGACCGACCACCCGATGGCGGCCACCCAGGTCACCACGATGAGCAGGTAGAGGCTGTACCGCAGCCCGGGTCCGGCCTCGACCCAGTCGCTGAGCAGCAGGGTCCGGGTGTTGGTCAGGATGATGACACCGCCGACGGCCGACCCGAGGACCCGGGGCGGGACGATCCGGACCAGCCAGGCGGCGATCGGTGCGGCGATCAGGCCACCGATCAGGAGGGCGGCGACCCAACCGAAGTCGATGTTCTCGGCACCCAGCCCGACCAGGAATCCGACGCTGGCCGCGACGGCGACCAGGAACTCGCTGGTGTCGATGGAGCCGATGACCCGACGTGGCTCCAGCCGGCCACTGGCCAGGATGGCGGGGGTGCCGATCGGACCCCACCCGCCCCCGCCGGTGGCGTCGACGAATCCGGCGACGAGTCCGAGCGGACCCAGGAACCGCTTGCGCAGCGGCAGTCCGACCCGGTCGCGGGGCAGACCGGCGACGGTGAAGCGGAGCAGCACGTACAGGCCGAGCGTGAGCAGGATCAGCGACATCACCGGGGCCGCGAACTCGGTGGAGAGGCTGGCGAGGAAGGTGGCGCCCGCGAAGGCCCCGACGGCTCCCGGCACGCCGACCCGGCGGACCACCCGCCAGTCGACGTTGCCGAAGCGCCAGTGGGCGGCTCCGGAGGCGAGGGTGGTGCCGATCTCGGCCAGGTGAACGGTGGCCGACGCGCTCGCGGCACTGGTGTTGAGGGCCAGCAGCAGCGTCGTGGAGGTCACGCCGTACGCCATTCCGAGGCTGCCGTCGACCAGCTGGGCACCGAGGCCGACGAGCGCGAGAAGGAGGAGTTTCCGCACAGTTACCGCCCGATCAGAAAGGGGGAATGGGAGCTGAGCTGTTCGGAGCGAGGGCCCCGAGACACCCCGGACACCAGGGGCGGGCCGGTGTGTGCCCGGCTGGCAGGGAATGTCGGAAAAATCGGCTCACCAGGTCGCCGGAGACGACAGCGGACCAATGACATCGTCCGGGTCGGCCGGAATGATTGTTAACAGATGAACTGGCGAAGAATCGCTCTTCGGCCCCGGTGCCGCGTCGGACCGGAGCGACCGTACCGGCGCAGGACGCCTGTCGCACCCTCGGCGGTCGCGCACCTCGACCGGGGGTCCGGGGATGGGGATGCGCGCGTCACCACGCGGATGTCGAACCACTCTCACCAGGGATTTCGGTTATTCACCGTCGCCTCACCCGCCGTTCGGATGTCGAAGTAAATCGGTGGGGAATAACGCCTACAACATGGATAGGGATCGTTGTCCGTCATCCGGACAGATGACAAGCCCCCTTCCACATCGTGGGACGAGGGGCGGACCGAGGCCCCGTGCGCAGGGACAACTCGGTGACGGCAATGCGTCAGAAATGAGACGAGCAATCGACCCTCGACATCGCGAGTGAGCCTATCCGCAGAGATGCAGTTGTTTTCGCTGGCCAACCCGGTGACAATTCCCGTCGCGCTGGTAGGAAATCGCCACCAACCCCGTCGGATGGGGCAGATTTAACCGGGTCGTAACTGAGCGCCGCTACGTTATGACGGACTGCAACATAGATCGCCGCGAATTATGCGTCGGGGGCCGCCGGTTCGGCCGCCGTCCGGCCCGTCACCCCGCGATCCCCGCGAGCGAAGTGGGAGCCCGATGAACGCTGCACCGCACACGCGCGACCTGATCATGGTCGTGAACCCCGTCGGGGCCGTCGAGCCCAGCCCCCGGATCACGGCCGCCGCCTGCGCCGGTGGTGGATGGGGCCTGCTCGACCTGGCCGCCGGGGACGACTGGACACTACGGGCGCTACGCCAGGCCGCGTCCTGGTCCCCCGGGCCGATCGGGGTCCGGATCCCGGCCGGGTGTCAGGCCACCCCGGACGAGGTCGACGACGCCGCCCGGGGCCGGGTCGAACTTCTCCTGGTCACCCCCGACAGCCCCTGGCCGCTGGCCGAGATCACCACCCGGTACCGGGTGGTCGTGGAGGTGACCAGTCGGGACGAGGCCCGCGCCGCCGCAGCGGCCGGCGCACACGGACTGGTCGCCCGGGGCCTGGAGGCCGGTGGCCGGGTCAGCGACCTGAGCTCCTTCGTCCTGCTCCAGCAACTCGTCACCGACCAGACCCTCGACCTGCCGATCTGGGTGGTCGGCGGAATCGGCCCCCGTACCGCCGGAGCCGCAGTGGTGGGCGGGGCGGCAGGGGTCCTCCTGGACACCCAACTCGCCCTCATGCCCGAGTCGGAGCTGCCCACCGACGTACGCGCCGCGATCCGACGGATGGACGGCTCGGAGACCGCACTCGTCGACGGCCACCGGGGGCTGCGCCGGGGCGGCCGGCACGACGAGGACTCCGAACTGCTCCCCATCGGGCAGGACGGGTGGCTGGCCGGGCTCTTCGCCCAGCGGTGGGCCGACACCGCGAGCGCCGTCCGGGGCCTGCGGGCGTCGATGCTCGCCGCCGCCGACTCCCCCGACGCCGGTGACCTGCTCCTGCCGGGTGCACCACTGGCCACGGCACTCGGGGTCCGGGTGCCGGTGGCCCAAGGGCCGATGACCCGGGTCAGCGACGAGGCCGCCTTCGCGGCGGCGGTGGCCGACGGGGGCGGTCTGCCCTTCCTCGCCCTGGCCCTGAACTCCGCCGACAAGTGCCGTCGGATGCTCACCGAGACCGCCGGGCTGCTCGGCGACCGCCCCTGGGGGGTGGGGGTGCTCGGATTCGCCCCGGAGGAGCTCCGCACCGCCCAGCTGGAGGTCATCAGGGAACTCCGCCCCCGGTACGCGATCATCGCCGGCGGTCGCCCGCCCCAGGCCCGGGCCCTGGAGGACCAGGGGATCAGCACCTTCCTGCACGTCCCCTCCCCCGGCCTGCTCCAACAGTTCCTGCGCGCCGGGGCACGCAAGTTCATCTTCGAGGGCGCCGAGTGCGGCGGACACGTCGGACCCCGGTTCAGCTTCCCGCTCTGGGAGGCCCAACTGAGCGTCCTCGACGAGTACCTCGACGCCGAACCGGACGCCGCCGCACAGATCCAGGTCCTGTTCGCCGGTGGTGTCCACGACGCCCGGTCGGCGGCGATGGTCGCCACCATGGCCGCACCGCTGGCCCGCCGGGGCGCCCGCGTCGGGGTGCTGATGGGCACCGCGTACCTGTTCACCACCGAGGCGGTCACCCACGGCGCCGTACAACCGCTGTTCCAGCAGGAGGCGGTGACCGCCGAACGGACCGCCCTGTTGGAGACCGCACCGGGGCACTCCACCCGGTGCCTGCACACCCCGTTCGTCGACGACTTCCACCGGCTGCGTAGCCAGCTCTCCGCCGCCGGGGCGGAGAACCGCGAGGTGTGGGAGCGGCTGGAACTGCTCAACGTCGGTCGACTACGGATCGCCAGCAAGGGTCTGCGCCGCGCCGGTGACGTCATCGAGACGGTGGACGAGCAGGTCCAGGCCGCCGAGGGGCTGTTCATGGCCGGTCAGGTGGCGGTGCTGCGCGACGCCACCACCACCGTCGCGCAGCTGCACGACGCCGTCACCACCGAGGTACGCGACTTCCACGCCGCCCGACTCGACGCACTGCGTGCCCGGCTGACCCCACCGGAGCCCGAGATCGAGGAACCGGTGGCCCCCCTGGACGTCGCCGTCGTCGGGATGGCCTGTGTCCTGCCCGGCTCCCCCGACCTGGAGAGCTTCTGGCGTACGGTGCTCACCGGTGCCGACGCCGTGAGCGAGGTCCCTCCCCAGCGCTGGGACACCGACCTGTACTACGCCCCCGAGGTCCCGCCCGGCCGCACCGGACGCATCAGCGTCTCCAAGTGGGGCGGGTTCATCGACCCGGTCCCCTTCGACGCCATCGGCTACGGCATCCCTCCGGCGGCGCTGGCCAGCATCGATCCCACCCAACTGCTCGCCCTGGAGGTCTCCCACCGGGCGCTCGTCGACGCCGGGTACCCGTACGACGCCCCGGGCGTCGACCACTGCCGTACCGGAGTGGTGTTCGGGGCGGAGGCCGGCAGCGACATGGGTCACGCACAGACCCTGCGCACCATGCTCCCCGCCTACCTGGGCGAGGTCCCGGAGGAGATGTCGCCGCTGCTGCCGACGGTCACCGAGGACAGCTTCCCCGGGGTCCTGGCCAACGTCATCGCCGGCCGGGTCGCCAACCGGCTCGACCTGGGTGGACCCAACTACACCATCGATGCCGCCTGCGCCTCCTCACTGGCGGCGTTGGACGCCGCGTGCAAGGAACTGCGCAACGGCGACAGCGACCTGATGATCTGCGGCGGCGCGGACCTGCACAACGGCATCAACGACTACCTGATGTTCACTTCCGCGCACGCGCTCTCCCCGACCGGCAGGTCCCGGCCGTTCGACAGCACCGGCGACGGGATCGCCCTGGGCGAGGGGGTGGTCTGCGTCGTCCTGAAGCGGCTCGCCGACGCCGAACGCGACGGGGACCGGATCTACGCCGTGGTCAAGGGACTCGGCGGGGCCAGCGACGGGCGCGCCCTCGGTCTCACCGCGCCGCGTCCCGAGGGGCAGCGGCGGGCGTTGGACCGGGCGTACCACCGCAGCGGGATCTCACCCCGGGAGGTCGGCCTCGTCGAGGCGCACGGCACCGGCACCGTCGTCGGTGACCGTACCGAGCTGGAGACCCTCACCCGACTCTTCACCGAGGCCGGGGCCGAACCGGGTGGATGCGCCCTCGGGTCGGTGAAGTCCCAGATCGGGCACACCAAGTGCGCTGCCGGGCTGGCCGGACTGATCAAGGCGACCCTCGCCCTGTACCACGGGGTCCGTCCCCCCACCATCCACCTGCGACGTCCCAACCCGGCCTGGCATCCGCAGCAGAGCCCGTTCGCCTTCTTCACCGAGGCCCGGCCCTGGTCGGCACCGGCGGACGAGCGGGTCGCCGGGGTCAGCGCCTTCGGGTTCGGCGGCACCAACTTCCACGTGGTGCTCGCCGCCCACGCCGACGCCCCGGAGCCCCGGCACTCCCGGCGGAGCTGGCCGGCGGAGCTGTTCTGCTTCCGGGGCACCGACCGGGCCGCCGCCCACCACGCGGTCCGCCAGTTGCTCACCGACCTCGCCGCCGACGGTGCCCCTGACGCACCGGACCGCCTGGCCCGGCTGGCCGCCTCGGTCGCCGCGACCTCGGCCCACCGCCCCGGTCCGGTACGGGTGGCGGTGGTCGCCCGGGACCACACCGAGTTGGAGACCCTGCTGCACCGGGCCCTCGCCGGGGACCACGACCCGGGTCGGGGCCTGGTCCAACCGGCCGACGGGGCGCAGTCCGGCCCCGGGACCGTGGCGTTCCTCTTCCCCGGGCAGGGCAGTCAGCGGCCCGGGGCGTTGGCCGAACTCTTCGTCGCCTTCCCGGAGCTGCGCCACTACCTGGAACTGGACCGGGCCGCCGCCGAGCTGCTCTTCCCCCCGGCGGCCTTCGACGCCGAGGGCCGCCGCGAGCAGGAGAACCGGGTACGCGACACCCGGGTCGCCCAGCCCGTCCTGGGCATCGGCGGGCTCGCCGTCGACCACCTGCTGCGCCGCCTCGGCGTCCGGCCCGACATGACGGCCGGGCACAGCTACGGCGAACTCGTCGGGCTCTGCGTCGCCGGAGCCTTCGACGCGCCGACCCTGCTGGAGTTGAGCCGGGCACGGGCCCAGGCCATCCTCGGTGCGACCGGCGACGACCCGGGCACCATGGCCGCTGTCACCGCCGGGGCCGACGAGGTGGCCACGGTGCTCGCCGCCGCCGGGCTGACCAGCGAGGTGGTCCTGGCCAACCGGAACGCCCCCCACCAGGTGGTGATCTCCGGGCCCACCGTGAAGGTCCACGCGGCGGTGGCGGCCCTGAAGGACGCCGGACTGTCCGCCAAGGGCATCCCGGTGGCCTGCGCCTTCCACAGCCCGGTGGTCGCCGGTGCGGTGGAGACCTTCGCCGAGGTGCTCGCCGGGCAACGGATCACCCCGCCCCGGATCCCGGTCTGGTCCAACCTCACCGCCGCGCCCTACAGCGGTGACTCCGACCGGGTCCGCCACCACCTGGCCGAGCAGATCGGCGCCCCGGTCCGCTTCGTGGAGCAGATCGAGGCGATGTACGCCGCCGGCGCCCGCCTGTTCGTCGAGGTCGGCCCCGGCCAGGTGCTCACCCGGCTGGTCGGCGCGGTGCTCGCGGGCCGACCGCACCAGGTGGTCGCCTGCGAGCGCGGGCCGCAGGACGGGCTGCGCGGATTCCTGATCTCGATCGCCGAGCTGGCCTGCGCCGGTCTGCCGGTCCGCCCCGACTGGCTGTTCCAGGGCCGGGTCGGGGCGGACACCCCGGTCGGTACCACCACCCGCCGTCCGGTCTGGACCGTCGACGGCCAACTCGTCCGGGACCAGCACGGCAACTGTCTTCCCGGTGGCATGACCCCTCCCCGACGTGTCAAGGAGCTGTCGATGACCCCAGCGAACGGCACCGCCCCCGCCGTCCCGGCGCCCCCCGCCGCCCCCGCCGTTGCGGCCGCCCACGCCGTCCCGGCGGTCCCGGTGGTCCCGGCCGCCCCCGCCACCGGTCACCAGGACACCCGCAGCGAACTGCTCAGCGAGTACCTGCGCAACAACCGGGACATCATCGCCGCCCAGCGGGACGTCATGCTCGCCTTCCTCGGCGAGCCCTCCGGCACGGCCCCGGCCCCCGGGCAGCCCGCCGACCACCGGCTGGAGCAGCACCACGCGCCGATGCTGCCGGCGGCTGCGCCGCCCGCCGCCGCGCCGAGCGCTCCACAGCGTCAGATCGTCGCCTCGACGAACGGGGGGACCGCCCTGGCCACGGCGATCGCGGCGGCACCGGTGGCACCCCCGCCCCGGCTCCGGCGGCCCCACCGACGATCGCCCCGGTCGCCGCACCGGCCGCGCTCCCGGCAGCGCCCACCGCCCCGGTACCCGCACCGGTCGCCGTACCGGCACCGGTCGTCGCGCCCGTTGCCGCCGCGCCCGTTGCCGCCGGGCCGAGCCTGGGCGACTTCCAGAGCGCGATCCTCGCGGTGCTCAGCGAACGCACCGGCTACCCCGCCGACCTCATCGAACTCGACCTCGACCTCGAAGCCGACCTCTCCATCGACAGCATCAAACGCGCCGAGGTCGCCGGAGAGGTGGCCCACCGACTCGACCTCAGCGTCGACGGCGACGAGAGCGAACTCGAAGACCTCGTCAAGGCCCGCACCGTCCGCGCCATGGTCACCTGGCTCGACGAGCGGATGAGCGGCAGCCTGCACCTGTCGGTGACCACCACCGGCCCGGTCACCACCCCCGCCACACCGCCGTTCCCCGCCACCGCACCGGCCCCGGCCGTCGTTCCGCAGGTCGCCGCACCCGCCGCCGGACCGGCACCGGCCGCCGCCGTGGCCGCACCCGGGGGCGCGACCACCCTCGCCGACTTCCAGAGCGCGATCCTCACCGTGCTCAGCGAACGCACCGGCTACCCCGCCGACCTCATCGAACTCGACCTCGACCTCGAAGCCGACCTCTCCATCGACAGCATCAAACGCGCCGAGGTCGCCGGAGAGGTGGCCCACCGACTCGACCTCAGCGTCGACGGCGACGAGAGCGAACTCGAAGACCTCGTCAAGGCCCGCACCGTCCGCGCCATGGTCACCTGGCTCGACGAGCGGATGAGCGGCACTGTCACCGCCACCCTCACCGCCACGGCCGTCACCCCCGCCGCGCCCGCACCGGCCACCGCACCGACCCCGCCGAGCGACGTCGGATCCCCGTCGCCCGTCGGAGTGGGGGTGGCCCCGAAACGACTGGTCGCCCGAGACACCCTCCGCCCCGCGTCCCCCGGGGACCCGGCGACGGTCCTCGCCGGTGCCCGGTTCCTGATCACCGGAGGCGGGGAGGTCGGGGCGTACCTGGCCGAGATGCTCGGCGCGCACGGTGCCAGCGGGCAGCTCGGGGTGCTCGACGACGGCCAGGCCGACACCGGCTTCGACGGGGTGGTCGTCCTCGACGGGTTGACCCACCTCGACGAACCGCTCCTGCCCGACGTCTTCCCGCTGCTGCAACGGGCCCTCGCCGCCGGACCGCGATGGCTGGTCGCCGCCGGGGTCGAGCACGCCGGCGGGGCCGCCGACGGGATGCCCGGCCTGTTCCGCACCATCGCCCGCGAGTACCCCCAGATCAACGCCCGGTTCGTGGCGACCGCTGCGGGCACGCCGGCGCAGGTCGTGGCCCGGCAGATCGTCACGGAGCTGCTGATCTCCCCGGACGCTCCGGTGGTCCGCCTGCGTGGCGGCGACAGGTACGTCACCGACCTGGTGCCGATGGAGCTGGGCGTGCTGGCCGCCGGTGGGGCCGGACCGGCCGGCGACGGGGTGGCCGAGGCCGGTGCCCTCGGGTTGACCTCCGACTCGGTGGTGGTGCTGGTCGGCGGAGCCCGGGGCATCACCCCGTGGTTCGCCCGGGTCCTGGCCTCGGCCAGCCGGTGCCGGGTCGAGCTGGTCGGCCGTACCCCGCTGCCGCAGGGACCGCAGGACCCGACGGTGGCGGCGGCGCAGGACAAGGCGGCACTGGTCGCCGTGCTGGCCCGGCAGGGCGGACGGTCACCGGCGGAGATCGACCGGGAGGCGCGGCAGATCCTGGCCGCCCGGGAGGTGGCCGCCACCGTCGCCGAGCTGACCGCCTCCGGGGCCGAGGTCCGCTACCACGCCCTGGACGTGTGCGACGCCGAGGCGACGAGGGCGCTGCTGGCCCGCCTCCACGCCGAGCACGGCCGACTCGACGCCCTGGTCTACGCCGCCGGGATCATCGAGGACAAGCTGATCTCCGAGAAGGACCCGGCGTCGTTCGGGAGGGTCTTCGGCACCAAGGTCGACGGGGCACGCACCGTCCTGGCCGCCCTGGACGACCTGCCGGGCAAGCCCCGGTTCGTGGTCTTCTTCGGCAGCATCGCCGCCGCCTACGGCAACCGGGGGCAGGCCGACTACGCGGCCGCCAACGACGCCCTGGACACCATCGGCACGCGGTGGGCGGGCCGGACCGGGTCCCGCTGCCTCACCGTCCACTGGGGTCCGTGGGCGCCCGGGGCCGGACACGGGGGCATGGTCACCGCCGAACTGAGCCGGGAGTACGCCCGGCGCGGCATCGGCCTGATCGACCCGGAGGAGGGCGCGCTGGCCCTGCTGCGCGAGCTGGCCTGGGCCGACGCCTCGGTCACCTCGGTGGTCTACACCGCCTCGGGGTGGTGAGCACCCCGATGCCCCGCCGCCTGGCCCCCGCCCACAGTGCCCGCCGGAGGAACCGATGAGCGCCACCCCGTTCCCACCCGACCCGATCGCCATCGTCGGGATGGCCGCCCTGATGCCCGACGCCGGTGACCTGGAGAGCTACTGGAAGAACCTGGTCGACGGGGTGGACGCCATCACCGAGGTCCCCGCGCACCGGTGGGACGAGGAGTTCTACGACCCGGACCAGGCACACCGGCCGGACCGGATGTACTGCCGCCGGGGCGGCTTCGTCGACGAGCACGCCACCTTCGAGCCGCTGCGGTTCGGGGTGATGCCCGCGTCGGTGCCGGACATCGAACCCGACCAGCTCATCACCCTGGAGGTCGCCGCCCGGGCCATCGCCGACGCGGGCGGGCCGGACAAGCTCCCCGACGGCGAACGGGTCGGGGTGATCATCGGTCGGGGCGGGATCCTCAGCCCCGCCCAGGCCCGGTACGCCCAGCGGGTCCGGATGTCCAGCCAGGTGGTGCAGATCCTGCGGGACCTGGTGCCGGACCTGGACCCCCACCGACTCGACCTGCTGCGCAAGAAGTTCGACGAGCGGCTGGGGCCGTACCAGCCGGAGGGGACGATCGGGCTGGTGCCGAACCTGGCCGCCTCCCGGGTGGCCAACCGGCTCGACCTGCGGGGTCCGGCGTACACCATCGACGCCGCCTGCGCCTCCTCCCTGATCGCCGTCGACCAGGGCATCACCGAACTGGTCAACGGTCGGCTCGACGCGGTCCTCGCCGGTGGGGTCCACCACGTGCACGACATCAGCTTCTGGTCGGTCTTCAGCCAGTTGCGGGCGCTGTCACGGCGGGGTGAGATCCGCCCCTTCGACGCCGACGCGGACGGGCTGCTCATCGGCGAGGGCACCGGGGTGGTGGTCCTCAAGCGGTACGCCGACGCGCAGCGCGACGGTGACCGGGTCTACGCGGTGATCCGGGGCAGTGGGACGTCCAGTGACGGCCGGTCGGCGAGCATGTTCAACCCGGCGGTCTCCGGTCAGGTGCTGGCCATCCGCCGGGCCTGGCAGGCCGCCGGGCTGGACCCGACCGCCCCGGACGCGATCGGGCTGCTGGAGGCGCACGGCACCGGGACCCCGACGGGGGACGCCGCCGAGCTGACCACCGTCGCCGAGGTGTTCGGCCCGTACGCCGGCGGCCCGAGACCGGTGATCGGGTCGGTGAAGTCGATGATCGGGCACACCATGCCCGCCGCCGGTATCGCCGGGCTGATCAAGGCGGCGCTCGCCGTACACCGGGGTGTCCTGCCGCCGACCCTGCACTGCGAGTCGCCGCGCCGGGAGATGGCGGCGACCCGGTTCGCCCCGATCGCCACCGCGCGCGCGTGGGAGTCCGACGGTCCACGCCGGGCCGCGATCAACGCGTTCGGGTTCGGCGGGATCAACGCCCACCTGATCATCGAGCAGGCCCCGGAGTCGGTGGGTGCGCCGGTCGCGCCGGTCACCGTCACCGCCCGTACCGAGGTGACCGAACCGGACCAGGTCCTGTGGCTGGCCGCACCGGACCCGGCCGGGCTCGCCGCGCTGCTCGATCGCGACGACCACGAGGTACGCCGACTCGGCGCGCAGACCGCTGCCGGGTCCGACGGGCACCCGCCGGGCCGCAGCCGGCTGGGCGTCGTCGACCCGACCGACCGGCTCCTCGCGGTGGCCCGCAAGGCGGTCGCCCGGGGCCAGGCGTGGCGGGGTGGGCGGGACATCTGGTTCAGCCCGCAGCCGCTGCTCGCCGACGGTGGAAAGGTCGCCTTCGTCTTCCCCGGGTTGGAGGCGGAGTTCACCCCGCGCACCGCCGACCTGGCCGCGCACTTCGGGCTGCCCGACCGCGAGTGGTCCTCGGCCGACCTGGGTCGGCACGGGGCCGGGCTGATCGAGGTGGGCCGGCTCCTGCACACGGCGCTGGCCCGGATCGACGTCCACCCGGACGCCTTCGCCGGGCACAGCATCGGCGAGTGGACCGCCGCCGCGGTCAGCGGTCAGGTCAGTACGACCACGATGGACGAGTTCCTGGCGTTGTTCGACGCCGAATCGGTGGAGGTCTCCGGGTACGTCTTCGCTGCGATCGGGGCGGGCGCCGAGCAGGTGGCCCCGCTGCTCGCGGACTTCCCGACGGTGGTGCTCTCGCACGACAACGCCCCGGGACAGTCGGTGGTCAACGGGCCGGAGCCGCAGGTGGACCGGTTGGTCGAGGCGTTGCGGTCCCGCAACGTGCTGTGCCAGAGGCTGCCCTTCCGGTCGGCGTTCCACACCCCGGCCTTCGCCGACGGGCTCACCTCGATCGGGGCCGCCCTGGGCCGGTGGCAGGTGCACCCGACCCGGGTGCCGGTCTGGTCGGCCACCCTGGCCGCCCCGTTCCCGGCCGACGAGGACGAGGTCAACCGGACCTTCGTCAGGCACATGATGGAGCCGGTCTGGTTCCGGCAGACGGTCGAGGCGATGTACGCCGCCGGGTTCCGGGTGTTCCTCCAGGTCGGTTCCGGGCAGTTGGCCTCCCTGGTCGGGGACAACCTGCGGGGCCGTGACCACCTCGCCCTGCCGGTGAACACCGCCCACCGCAGCGGACTCAACCAGCTGCGCCGGGTCGCCACCGCCCTGTGGGTGGAGGGGGCCGAACCGAACCTGGCCGCCCTGGACGCCCCTCGCACCACCACGGCGAAGCCGGCCACCCCTCGGCGCGGACCACGGATGAAGCTCGACCTCGGTGGTCCGCTGGTCCGGCTCGGCGCGGACGCCGCCGGACTGCTCGGCCTCCAGGCGTCTGCGCCCCCGGCCGCCGACACCCCGACCACCCCCACCCCGACCGCCCCCAGCCCGGCCGCCGCCGGGTCGACCACAGCCACCTCGACCACTGACCGCACGGCCGCCGGGGGTTCCCCCGCCGCCGTCGGCGTGGCACCCGGCTCGTCGCCCCCACCCGCGTCGACGGAGCCGGGGGCCGCGCTGACCGCGCTGAACCGGCTCGCCGGGGAGTCCAGCGCCGCAGCCGAACTCGCCGCGCTGCTCAAGCACACCGGGCAGGACGCGGCGAGCGCCCTCGACGACACCCCGCGAGCCGTCGACCGCACCCCGGCCCCACCGGCACCGGCACCGACGCCACGTCCTGCGGCTCCGCCGGTGACCGCCTCCGCACCGGCCGCACCCACCCGCCCGGGTCCGGCCACCCCCGGCCCGGAGGTGGGGCGTACGGTCCTGCGGGTCTCCCTGGAGACGATGCCGTACCTGCTCGACCACTGCTTCTTCGTACAGCCCGACGACTGGCCGGACCCGCAGGACCGGTGGCCGGTGGTGCCGGCGACCGCCCTGGTCGCCCACATGATGGACGCCGTCGAGCAACTGGTGCCCGCCGCCACGGTGGTGGCGGTGCACGACGCCCGGTTCTCCCGCTGGTTGATCGCCGAACCCGCCCAGGACGTCGAGGTCGTGGTCAGGTCCGCCGGTCCGAACCGGTACGCGGTCATCCTCGGCGGGTACGCCCGGGCGACCGTCGAGGTCGGCACCGGTCATCCCGCCCCGCCGCCGGTGTGGACGCACGACCCGGCCACCGAACGTCCACCGACCCTCGGGGCCGCCGAGATGTACGCCGAGCGGCTGATGTTCCACGGCCCGCAGTTCCGGGGAGTGACCACCGTGCACGCCCTGGGCGACCGGCACGTACGGGGTGTCGTCACCGCGCCCGCCCCACCCGGTGCCCTCCTGGACAACGCGTTGCAGCTCATCGGGAACTGGCTGATCACCACCCAGCCGTTCCGGACGGTGGCGCTGCCTGTCGGGTTGGAACACGTCCGGTTCTTCGGGCCTCCGCCACCGGCCGGTCGGGCCTTCGAGTGTGTGGCCCGGGTCCGCAGCATCGACGACGGGAAACTGGTCGCCGACACGCAGCTCAGCGTCGACGGGCGGGTGTGGGCGCAGATCGAGGGGGCGGTCGACCGACGGTTCGACAGCCACCCGCAGGCCCGGATCGCCGAGCGGTTCCCGGAGCGGTACCCGATGTCGCACCTGCAACCGGAGGGCTGGACGATGGCCTTCGACTGCTGGACCGACCTGGTCACCCGGGGGATGGCAGCCCGGGGGATCCTCGGCGACGCCGGATACGCCGAGTACGAACGGCACCCGGCGAAGACCCGCAAGCAGTGGATGCTCGGCCGGATCGCGGTCAAGGACGCCGTCCGGGCCCGGCTGTGGCAGGACGGCCACACCGACATCTACCCGATCGAGCTGACCGTCGGCAACGACCCGGACGGACGTCCGTGGGTACGCGGTCGACCCGGCCGTGACCTGGGCGACTGCGACGTGTCGCTGGCGCACTGCGCGGAGATCGGGGTGGCGGTGGCCCGCCGACGCCCCGTCGACGGCGCCGCGACCACCGGGGTCGGCATCGACGTCGCCGAGATCACCGACCATCCGGCGACCACACTGACCTTCGCCCTCACCGACGCGGAGACCAGCCTGCTGGGCAGGCTCGCCGGGGTCGACCCGGACGCCCGACGGGTCTGGTTCACCCGGTTCTGGGCGGCCAAGGAGGCGGTCGCCAAGGCCGAGGGCACCGGGCTCGACGGCAGGCCCCGCAGCTTCGAGGTCCGCACCGCCACCGGTACCACCGTCGAGGTCACTGTCGGCGGGCGGACGTACCGGGTCGGTCACCGGGAGGTGACCAACCCCGCCGACCTGCCGCCCCGCCGCTACGTGGTGGCCTGGACCTGGGGTGCCGAACCGGACCCGGTCGTCCCGCCGGGGGTGTCCCGACCGTGACCCGACCGTCTTCCATCCGACCAGCAGAAGGAGCAACAGTCATGCCTGCCGCCCAGGCCAGCACCCTCGCCGAGCTCACCGAAATGATCAACGCCGTGCTGGGGGACTTCGCCGTCGACCAGGTCGTCACCCGGGACACCACCTTCCAGGACGACCTGGGCATGGAGAGCATCGACGTGGTCTCGCTCGCCGGCCGGTTGCAGGCCCGCTACGGCGACACCGTCAACTTCGCCCACTTCGTCGCCAAGCTGGACCTGACGACGGTGGGCGACCTGCGGGTCGGTCAGCTCGTCGACCACATCGACGCCTCGCTGGCCGCCGGCCCCGGTGACGAGGTCGGGGCGGGCAGCCGGTGACGGTGCTCCGGGCCAACGGGATCACCCTGCACACGCAGCGGCTCGACCCGGTCGACCCGTCCCGTGACGGTCCGGCCCGGCCGACGGCGGTCCTCATCCACGGGATGGCCTCCGACACCATGGCGAGTTGGTACTTCACCCTGGCCGAGCCGCTGGCCCGGGCCGGGTTCCCCACCCTGCTGTACGACCTGCGGGGGCACGGCCGCAGCGAGCGACCCGCCACCGGGTACGCCCTGGACGACTTCGTCGACGACCTCGAGGCGCTCCTGGCCGGATCCGGGGTCACCGGCCCGATCCTGCTGTTCGGCAACTCGTTCGGCGGCACCATCGCCTTCGGGTACGCGGCCCGGCGTCCGGAACGGGTCGCCGGGGTCGTGGCGGTGGAGTCCTCCCCGCCGACCCCGGAGTGGATGCGTCGGGTGGCCGAGCGACTGCACCGGGTCGCCGCCCGGCTGCCGCAGGAGGGGGCGCTGGCCGGGATCGGTGCCCGTCGGGGGCCGACCGCCGCCAGGCGGGCCGCCGACACCGGCCGGTTCCTCGCCGACACCTCGATCACCGAGGAGTTGCCGGCCAGCCGGCTGCCGTCGACGGAGGCCCTGGCCGCCCTGCGGTGCCCGGTCCTGTGCCTCTACGGTGCCCGGTCCCCGATGGTGGACCTGGCCGAGGCGGTACGGGACCTGCTTCCCCAGACCCGGGTCGCCGTCCTGCCCGACCAGAGGCACTCCGTCCTGGTCGACGCACCGGAGGCGGTCCGCCGACACGTCTTCGCCTGGCTCACCGAGCAGTGCGGTCTCGGCACCACCACCACTGCGGCCCCCACCACCGGGCAGCCCGACGACCGACCACCGCACCCGACCACCGTCCCCTGACCACGCGACACCCCTGGAGGCCCCCGATGGGAAGCCCGATCACCGGCCGGTCGATCGTCATCAGCAACGGCAGGTGCGGTTCGACGCTCCTGTCCGACCTGATCGCCGAGGAGCCCGACACCCTGTCGGCGCAGGAGTTCTTCATGTCCGTGACGCCGTGGGCGCGCAGCAGGGAGGTGCTCACCGGAGCCGAGTACTGGTCGGTGCTCGCCGCCCCGAAGGCCGAACTGTCCACGCTGTTCCGGATCGGCCTGCCGCCGAAGGAGGTCAGGTATCCGAGCACCGGCAGGTGGGCCGACCGGATGACCGAACTCCCCCGGATCATGGCGATCACCCTGTCGAAGCTCACCGACGACCCGGACGCCCTCTTCGACAGGCTCGCCGAACGGGTGCCGGACCAGCCCGCCCAGAGCGTGGTCGAGCACCACCGGGCGTTCCTCGACCTGTTGGCCGTCCTGACCGGACGACGGCGGTGGGTGGAACGCTCCGGCGGGTCCAGCCACCTCGCCCCGCACCTGCTGCAGGGGTTCCCCGACTGCAAGGTCGTCTACCTCGACCGCAACCGGGAGGACACCGCGAGGTCGATGAGCAGGCACTCGTCGTTCCAGCTCATCCAACTGCGGGTGGAGTTCCTCGGCCGGTGCGGGCTGGACCCGTTCCGGCTCTCCCCCGGTCAGGCGGTACCCCCGGAGATGGAGTGTTACCTGCCGGACCGGCTGACCGCCGAGACGTTGCAGGAACGGGGCGCGGACCTGCGCCGGTACCTCGGGCTCTGCGCCTTCATGACCAGCCAGGCCGAGCAGGCCCTGACCGACGTGCCGCCGCAGCACCTCCTCCGGATGCGCTACGAGGACCTCGTCGCCGACCCCGTCGCCGAGCTGACCAGGCTCGGCGGTTTCCTGGACTTCCCCGACCCGTCCGGGTGGGCCGGGGCGGTCGCCGGCCGGGTCAGGGCACCGAAGCCACACCCGCAACCGGCCACCGTCTGAACGACCCGCCCGCACCTCGTCGCCGGGTGGCCGGTCGGCCACCACCGGTGTCCTCATCGTCGAAAGCGAGGCAGTTGGTGATACGAACATCAGCACGACGCCTGATGGCGACCCTGGTCGTCCTCGGGCTCGGGCCCGTCCTGGCGACCCCGTCGGCGGCGCTGGCCGCCGACACCCGCCCCCCGGGTGCCCCGAAGGTGCTGGCGAAGGCCGCACCGGACGAGTGCTTCGCCGGGATCGGTCAGCCCTACCCGGCCGGGCCGCCCTGCGCCACCGGACAGGCGAAGGTCAACCAGGCGTACCTGTGGGGCATGACCCGGGCCGGAAAGACCCTGTTCTACGGCACCGGTGCCAACGTCAACTGCCTGACCAGCGGACGGACCCTGCGCAACACCACGCCCGCGATCAACGCCGACTGGGTCTGCGAGTACGGCGAGAGCCAGATCGCCAAGCGCAACCCGCAGCTCCCGGTCACCCTCGGCGACCACCGGACCCCCCGCCTCTACAGCTACGACCTGCGGACGAACCGGCTGACCGAGAAGACCGACCTGGTGCGCGGGGCCTCCACCGAGGACCTCAACCGGTTGCAGACCACCGTCGGCATCCGGGCGGCGGGCAACCACGCGGGAGTCGCCCTGCTCGGCGGCCCGGCGCTTGGCGAGAGCATCAACCTGTTCGCCTTCGACACCGACACCGGGGCGTACCTCGGGTCACGCAACTTCCCCGCGTACGGCAACATCCGGCACTTCGTGGTCGCCGACGACGGCCTCTACGCCGGGGTGGGGGTGGGCGCCAACGGCGGCAACCGGGGACACGTCCTGCGTTGGACCGGCAGCAAGGCCGACCCGTTCAGCTTCGTCGAGGTGGCGAACCTGCCGGCGCAGGCCGCCGACCTGACCGTCCACGAGGGACGGATCTTCGTCACCACCTGGCCGGGTGGGACCGAGGAGCTGACGGTGACGCCGTCGGCGACGCCGCCCCCGGCGAGCATCGCCTCGGTCTGGATGAGCCCGAAGCTCTCCGCCGGTGCACCGGGGCTCACCCCCGAGGACGCCACCGGCTGGCAGCAGGTGTGGAACGTCAGCGGGTACGAGCCGGACGCGGTGGTGGCCCGCAGCTACGGGCTGGGCGGTCTCGCCTCGTACGGGGGCTACCTGTACTGGGGCACCATGCACGTGCCGCTCAAGGCCAGCACCCTGCACATGAGCATCTACCCGCCGACCGACGAGGCGGGGATCCGCGCGACCGTGCAGAACACCCAGCGGGCGATCAGCATCCACCGGGGCAAGGCGTTCGGCTCCCACCGCCAGAAGGTGGAGCTGCTGTACGGGGCGACCGAACTGCCCGCGTACGACCCGGAGGCCGACGGCGGGGCCGGGGCCTGGTCGGTGGTGTCCAACGGGTTGACCCCGACGTACGGGCCGGCCGGGTTCGGCAACCCGTACAACAACTACACCTGGAAGATGGCGGTGGCCGGGGGGAAGCTCTTCGTCGGCACCATGGACTGGAGCTACCTGGCCAAGGAGCTGGGCCAGGCCACGGCGCAGGAGCTGGACCTGTCCCCGGCGATCGGCGACGCGATGGCCGTCGCGCCGCAGGTGGCCGCCGCCCGGACCGGCCCCCGGGTACCCCCTGCGGTGTACGGCGGTGACCTGTACGCCTTCCCCGGGCCGGGTAAACCGGCGCGGACGGTCAGCGACTCCGGGGTGGGCAACCACCTCAACTACGGGGTCCGCAACATGGTCGTCGACGGGGCCACCCTGTACCTGGGGATGGCGAACCCGATGAACCTGCGCACCGACCCGAACGACGACGTCCCCGAGGGCGGGTGGGAGCTGATCCGCCTGTTCAGCGCCGGCACCTGACCCCCCGTCGCCGGTGGTGTGGGGCGCGCCCCGCGCCACCGGCGACGGAACTTGCCCGTTCCTGGCCCGTTCCTGACCTTCCTCGAACATTGCGGGGAGAAGGTGTGCACATGATCTCTCCTACCGCTTCTCGCAGTGCGGGCGCGGCCCGCCTCGGCACCGTCCTCGCCCTGGTGGTGGGGCTGACCGCGCTGACCGGGTGCAGCCTGCTCGACGACGCCTCCGACACCCCGCCCGACGGGGCCCGACCGTCGGCCACCGACGCCGGACCGCCCGCCGTGCAGCTGCCCGTCGGCACCTCCGAGCACACCGTCACCGTCGACGGCCGGGACCGCACCTACCGGCTGTACCGGCCCGCCTCGGCGGCCCTGACCGGCCCGACCCCGCTGGTGGTCATGCTGCACGGGGCCGCCGGGACGGGTCGACAGGCCGAGCAGGCGTACGGCTGGACCGCCGAGGCCGACCGGTCCGGTTTCGTCGTCGCCTTCCCCGACGGATACAAGCGGGCCTGGGCTGCCGGGCCGGGCTGCTGCGGGGCACCGGCCCGGGAGGGGGTGGACGACGTCCGGTTCGTCACCGAACTCGTCGACACCGTCGGCGGGCAGGTCCCCGTCGACCCGGCCCGCACCTACGTCACCGGGATCTCCAACGGCGGACTGTTGGCGTACCGGCTGGTCTGCGACACCACGATCTTCGCCGCGGTCGGCGTCGTCGCCGCCACCCTCGCCGGGTCCTGCGACTCCCCCGCCCCCGTCTCGGTCCTGCACATCCACGGCGAACAGGACCAGACCATGCCGTACGGCGGCGGGCCGGGGCGACGCGACAACGACGGCACCGGGCGGCTGCCGGTCCGCATCGACGGCCCGCCCACCACCGAACTGGCCGCCCGGTGGCGCACCGTCGACGACTGCGGCGAACCCCGGACGAGCACCGACGGTCCGGTCACCCGGACCGTGGCGACCTGCCCCGAGGGGCGGGCCGTGGAACTGGTGACCATCGCCGACGCCGGCCACCAGTGGCCCGGTGGACGACCGAACACCCCCCGGTCGGAGCAGCTGCTCGACCTGGACCCACCCTCCACCGCGCTGAACGCCACCGAGACCATCTGGCGGTTCTTCGCCGACCATCCCAGGCCCGCCGGTGGCTGACCGGCCCGAGGCCCGACCGTCCGTCCCCGCCCGCGCGGGATCGCACGGTCGGGCGCACCCCATTCGCGCAGACGAGGAGAACCGATGCCCAGCAGAGACGGCCCGGCCGTGATCGAGGTCCACGACCTGGTCAAGCGCTACCCCGGCAGCGACACCAACGCCGTGGACGGGCTGTCGTTCCGGGTGGAGCCGGGCGAGGTCTTCGGACTGTTCGGGCCGAACGGGGCCGGCAAGTCCACCACCATCGGCGTCCTGACCACCCGGCTACGGGCCACCGCCGGCAGGGCGTACGTCGGGGGTGTGGACGTCGACCGGGACCCGGCCACCGCCCGCGCCCAACTGGCGGTGGTGCCCCAGCACAACAACCTGGACCGGGCGTTGACCCCCAGGCAGAACCTCGTCCACCACGGGACCTACCACGGGTTGTCCCGGCGTGCGGCCGCCGAACGGGCCGACGAACTGCTGGCCGGGTTCGGTCTCACCGACCGGGCCGACCGGCGCATCGAGGCGTACTCCGGGGGGCTGGCCCAGCGACTGATGATCGCCCGGGCGCTGGTCCACGAGCCGATGGTGCTCTTCCTCGACGAGCCGACGAACGCCCTCGACCCGCAGACCCGGCTGCTGATCTGGGGGCAGTTGCGGCGGCTACGGGAACGGGGGGTGGCGATCCTGCTGACCACCCACGCGATGAACGAGGCGGCCCGGGTGGTCGACCGGGTCGGGATCGTCGACCAGGGTCGGCTGCTCACCCTCGACACCCCGCAGAACCTGCTGCGGAGCCTTGCCGGGGACGCCATCCTCGACCTGACCGTCACCCCGGCCGCAGCGGACGGCCCGGCGCAGCTGGAGGCCGCCCTGGGGCGGCTCGACGGCGTACGCAAGGTGGAACGTCTGGGTCCCCCGGCCGGTCCCGGAGGTCCCGGGCCGCTCGGAGGGCGGCCCGGGGCGAACCTGCCACCCGCCGTCCGGGCCCGGCTCGCCGCAGCCGGTGGCGCGGGGGCGCTGGCCACCCTGGCCCGGCAACGGGCCACCGACCCGGCCGACGGCAGCGGGCGGACCCGGTTGCGCCTGCACGTGGCGGGTGACCCGTCGGCGCTGCTGGGCACGGCGGTGACGGTGGTGACCGGGCGGTCGGCCACCGTCGACGCCGTGCAGGTCAGCGAACCGAGCCTGGAGGACGTCTTCGTCGAACTGACCGGACGGGAGCCACGGTGACCACGCTCGACACCCCCACCCCGGCCCGCGTCGCCGTCCACCCGCGTCCCCGGCCCCCCGCCGGGCGGGTGTTCCTCGCCGTCCTGCGCCGCGACCTGATGGTCACCCGGCGGGAACTCTGGGTGATCCTGCTTCAGGTCGCCCTGACCCCCTTGTTCATGCTCTTCGTCTTCGACACCGTCCTGGGCCGGCAGGGCATCGTCGGTCCGGGCTTCGCCGACCTGTTCCTGCCGGGCGTGATCGCCCTGGCCGCCCTGACCACCGCGTTGCAGAGCATCGCCCTGCCGCTGGTCAAGGAGTTCGGTTTCACCATGGAGATCGAGGACCGCTTGCTGGCCCCGATGCCGACCGGTCTCGTGGCGATCGGGAAGCTGGTGATCGCCACCCTCCGGGGGCTGCTGGCGGCGGCCCTGGTCTACCCGCTCGGTGCCCTGGTGGTCGGCTCGGCCCCGTGGCGGCCGGCGGGCCTGCCGGTGGCGGTCCTGGTCGCCCTGCTCGGCGCCTGGGTCGGGGCGGCCCTCGGGATGTGCCTCGCCACCACCCTGCCGGTGCAGCGGATCAACGTCACCTTCTCGGTGATCCTCACGCCGATCATCTGGACCGGCTGCATCCACTATCCTTGGCCGCGACTGTCGTCGATGCCGTGGTACCAGGCGGCCACCGCCCTCAACCCGATGACATACGTCTCGGAGGGGGTGCGGGGAGCACTCCTGCCGGAGGTCGCGCACCTTCCGGCCTGGATCTGCCTGACCGTCCTGGTGGCCGTCGCCGGGGCGCTGACCTGGCTCGGCGTACGCTGCTTCAACCGGCGGGCGGTCCAGTGACCGCCCCCGTCGTCCGTACCGGCGAACGGGAGGAACCCGACGTGCCGCAGCCGAACCCCTCCGACTCCGACGCCCGGCTCGCCCGGCACCTCGCCGCCCGCGCCGGCGAACTACTCCTTCGGGTACGCGCCGAACACGGTCACGCCGACCCGGCCGCCCTCAAGGCCGCCGGTGACCGGGCCGCACACGACCTCCTCCGCTCCGAGCTGGCCGGATCGCGCCCCGACGACGCGGTGCTCTCCGAGGAGGACGCCGACTCCCGGCGCGTCGGTGAACGGGCCGGACGCCTCGGCGCCGACCGGGTGTGGATCATCGACCCGTTGGACGGGACGCGGGAGTTCTCCGAGGCGGGGCGGTCGGACTGGGCGGTGCACGTGGCGTTGTGGGCGCGTAACGCCTCGACCCCGCACGGTCTGGTGGCCGGTGCGGTGGGTCTGCCCGCCCAGCACCGGGTCCTGGCCACCGACGTCCCCCCACCGACGCCGGAGCCCGGCGACCAGCCCGGCGGACCGATCCGGGTGGCCGCGAGCCGGAGTCGCCCGCCGGTGTTCCTGACCGATCTGGCCGAGGAGGTCGGGGCGCAGTTGGTGCCGATGGGGTCGGCGGGGGCGAAGATCGCGGCGGTGGTGACCGGTGAGGTGGACGCCTACATCCACGCCGGGGGCCAGTACGAGTGGGACTCGGCCGCCCCCGTGGCCGTGGCGACGGCCACCGGGCTGCATGCTTCCCGGATCGACGGTTCCCCGCTGAGATACAACCAGGCGGATCCTCGCCTGCCCGACCTGCTGGTCTGCCGCCAGGACCTGGCGGAGCCCCTGCTCGCCGCCCTGCGCCGCCAACTCTCCGACAGCACCACCACCGCCACCCGGCCCGCGACCGGAAGGGACTCGTGATGAGCACCGCGTCCGCCGTCTACCAGGTCTCTCACCTCGACGCCTTGGAGGCGGAGAGCATCTTCGTGATGCGGGAGGTGGTGGCGGAGATGCAGCGGCCGGTGTTGTTGTTCTCCGGTGGTAAGGACTCGATCGTGATGTTGCGGTTGGCGCAGAAGGCGTTCGCGCCGGGTTCGGTGCCGTTTCCGGTGATGCACGTGGATACCGGGCACAACTTCGTCGAGGTTCTGGAGTATCGGGACGCGCGGGTGGCGGGGTTGGGGTTGCATCTGGTGGTGGCGTCGGTGCCCGAGGCCCTGGTCTCGGGTCTGGTGCGGGAGTCGGCGGACGGGATGCGGAACCGGTTGCAGACGCCGGTGTTGTTGGAGGCGGTGGAGAAGCACCGGTTCGACGCGTTGTTCGGTGGGGCGCGGCGGGACGAGGAGAAGGCGCGGGCGAAGGAGCGGGTGTTCTCGTTCCGGGACGAGTTCGGGCAGTGGGATCCGAAGAACCAGCGGCCGGAGTTGTGGTCGTTGTACAACGGTCGGCATCATCCGGGTGAGTCGATCCGGGTGTTCCCGTTGTCGAACTGGACCGAGTTGGATGTGTGGCATTACATCGGTCGGGAGGAGATCCCGTTGCCGTCGATCTACTTCGCGCACGACCGTGAGGTCATCTCCCGGGACGGCATGTTGTACGGGGTGAACGAGTTCATCCGTCCGCGTGCCGGTGAGACGCCGTTCATCGAGCGGGTCCGGTACCGGACGGTCGGGGACGCCTCCTGCACGGCGGCGGTGCGGTCGGACGCGGCGGATGTGGCGGCGGTGATCGCGGAGGTCGCGGCGACGCGGATCACCGAGCGGGGTGCGACCCGTGGTGACGACCGGGTCAGCGAGGCCGCGATGGAGGACCGGAAGCGAGAGGGCTACTTCTGATGAGTGTGCACGTGGAGTCCTCCGGGACCGCAACACCCGACACGGCGGTCGGGTCCGCGACGGCGGTCGGGGCCGAGACGGGGTCGGGGCGGCCGATGGACCTGTTGCGGTTCGCCACCGCCGGGAGTGTCGACGACGGGAAGTCGACCCTGATCGGCCGACTGCTGTATGACACCAAGAGCCTGTTCACCGACCAGCTCGAAGCCGTCGAGGCGGTCAGCGCGGCGCGGGGTGACGAGTACACCAACCTCGCGTTGTTGACCGACGGGTTGCGGGCGGAGCGGGAACAGGGCATCACCATCGACGTCGCCTACCGCTATTTTGCGACGCCCCGGCGGAAGTTCATCATCGCCGACACCCCCGGGCACATCCAGTACACCCGCAACATGGTCACCGGCGCGTCCACCGCCGACCTCGCCCTGATCCTGGTCGACGCGAGGAAGGGCCTGGTCGAGCAGTCCCGGCGGCACGCGTTCCTGTGCTCCCTGCTACGGGTGCCGCACCTGGTGCTGTGCGTCAACAAGATGGACCTGGTCGACTACGACCAGCAGACCTTCGAGGCCATCGCCGACGAGTTCACCGCGTTCGCCGCGAAACTCGACATCACCGACCTGACCATCATCCCCGTCTCCGCGCTGTCCGGGGACAACATCGCCACCCGGTCGGCGAACATGCCCTGGTACGAAGGCCCCGCCCTGCTCCACCACCTCGAACACGTCCACATCGCCTCCGACCGTAACCTCGTCGACGTCCGTTTCCCCGTCCAGTACGTCATCCGCCCCCAGTCCACCACCGTCACCGACTACCGCGGATACGCCGGACAGGTCGCCTCCGGCATCCTCAAACCCGGCGACGAGGTCATGGTCCTGCCCTCCGGGTTCACCTCCACCATCAGCGCGGTCGAGACCGCCGACGGACCCGTCGAAGAGGCGTACCCACCGATGTCGGTGACCGTCCGCCTCACCGACGAGATCGACATCTCCCGAGGCGACCTCATCTGCCGCCCCAACAACGCCCCCACCCCCACCCAGGACATCGACGCGATGCTCTGCTGGATGGACGAAACCCAACCCCTGCGCGTGGGCGGCAAATACACGATCAAACACACCACCCGCACCGCCCGCACCATCATCCGGGCGCTGAACTACCGCCTCGACATCAACACCCTCCACCGCGACGACACCGCCACCGACCTCACCCTCAACGACATCGGCCGCGTCCGCCTCCGCACCACCATCCCCCTGCTCGCCGACGAATACCGCCGCAACCGCACCACCGGCGGCTTCATCATCATCGACGACACCACCAACCGCACCGTCGCCGCCGGAATGATCGTCTAAAGGGCAGGGAACCCGTTCGGGGGACTCGACATTCGGTCGGGGGTGGAGCATGTGCCCACCCCCGACCGATTCGTTGTTCCCGTAGTGCCCGATGTCGACGCCGGTGGAAAGAGCAGTGACGATGCCACTCACCTACTCTCCAGACACGACCGCCGCGGCCTGGCTCGTCCAGTCCGACACACCGGTCACGTCGTTGCTGAACTTCGGTCCGACGATCTTCGAGGCGTACGGCAGGCTCCGGTTCATCCCCGACCCCGTCACGCCCGGTCAGAACGAGTCGGACGCCGACCTGCACCCCGGGCATCCGTCGGACATCGCCCAGGCACGTCGGGCGCTACGCCTGCTCGCCCGGTTCACCTCCACCCCGCAGGACTGCTACTTCTGCGTGTGGGAGGGGTACTCGGACATTCCGCTGCCACCGGACGTCCGGCACGGTCCACTCGTCGAGATCCCCGGCCGTCGGTACGCGTTGGTCCGTGGCGCGCTGCACGACATCGACGCCTGGGAAGCCGACCTCGGTGACGGACTGCCCGTCGCTCCACCGGCCTTCGTCTGGCCGGCCGACCGCCGGTGGTGTTTCGCCAGCGACGTCGACCCGCACTGGGCCGGGATCGGCGCCGAGAAGGCCGCCGTCGACGCGCTCGTCGGCGATGCGCAGCTGGACGTCGTCCCGGCAGACCCGACTGAACATCAACCTCTGTACTACTGAGCCACGCCACCCGACCATGAGACTCGACAGGACGGCCGCCGTCATCATCGGTGGCTTCGAGGGAGTGACGAGCGTGCTGTCGAAGGAGCCGTCGTGACAGTGAACGACCTCCCGGTCACCGACACCGACGTACTCGTCGTCGGCGCCGGGCCGACCGGTCTGATGGCCGGGCTCGTCCTCGCCCGACGTGGCGTACCGGCGGTGGTCGTCGACCACAAGTCCGGACCGACCCGCGAATCCCGGGCCCTCGCGGTCCAGGCCAGGACCATGGAGATCTACGACCAGCTCGGCCTGGCGCGGCAGGTCCTCGACGGTGCCTACTCCGCCACCCGGATGCAGATCCGCCAGCGGACCAACCCGCAGGGCTTCAGCATCGAGGCGGCGCAGCGCGGCTCGACCCGGTTCCCGGGAATCCAGATCTTCGAGCAGAGCCGCAACGAGGAGCTGCTGTCGTCCGCCCTCGCCGGGACCGGTGACGCGGTGCGATGGCGGCACCGCCTCGTCAACCTCGCCGACGACGACGGCATCACGGCCCTGGTCGACGGCCCCGAAGGGCCGTACCGGATCAGGGCGCGCTGGTGCATCGGTGCGGACGGGGCGGGCTCGGCGGTCCGCCACCAGCTGAACCTGCCCTTCGAGGGCGTCACCGACGACGCGTCGTTCTGCGTCGCCGACCTGCGCGGCGTCACCGGCGTACCCGACGGGTCACTCGCCCTGCGCTTCGGCGACGCGACCTTCGCCCTGATGTTCCCCCTCGGCCCCGGCGGGCACGTCCGCCTCGTCACGATGGCCCCCGGCGACCCCGTCGACCAGGAGTCCACGCTCGCCACTGTCGGTGCCGACCTCGGCCTGACCTGGACCGCCGTCGACTGGTTCTCGACCTACCGCGTCCACCACCGCGTCGCCGCACGGTTCCGCAAGGGATCGAGCTTCCTCGCCGGGGACGCCGCCCACGTGCACTCCCCGGTCGGGGGCCAGGGCATGAACACCGGCCTACAGGACGCACACCACCTCGCCAACCTCCTCGCCGACGTCGTACAGGAGCATCTCGACCCGGCCTCGCTCGACCGCTACGAGCGTGAGCGCCGCCCCGTGGCGGTCCGGCTCGTCAGGGTCACCGACCGGGCTTTCGGCGTCATCGCACGCCGTGGCCGCCGGACCGCGTGGCTACGACGTCGGTTCAGCGTCGTCATGGCCCACCTCGTGCCCCGCGTCCTCGCCTCCCCCATGGGCGCCCGGGTCGGTGGGCTGCTCGGCCAGTACCGCATCCGCTACCACTTCGTGCCGGACGGGACGGCGACGCCGACGTGGGCCGACGACAGGGCCGTCGGGCTGCGCCTGCCGCCAGTCGGCGAGAACCAGCAGTCGCTGCGGTCCTTCACCTGGCAACTGCACACCTACGGCACCCCTGCGGTACGCCCGGACGTGCCGGACTGGATGGACGGACCGCACGACTTCGGGACCGACGCCCAGGGCCGACTACGCCCGGGTCGGCTGTACCTCGTCCGTCCGGACGGGTTCGTCGCCGCCTCCCTGCCGCTGCGCGACGGCGTCGTCGACGAGACCGCCCTACGATCCGCCCTCGACTCTCACCTGGTGATCCGCTGAGGGGACAGTCGGCGCCCTCGGGATCGACCGTGCCGGGGTGGAGACCTCGTCGATCCACCCGTCACCGCCGCACCCGAGGTGGGAAGGGCGAAGGCCGGGCCGGGGTGGGGATGCCACCCGGACCCGGCCTTCGGCCGGTGCACGATCGGTCAGGACAGGAACTTGTCCAGGGCCGACTCGATGGTGCCGGAGTCCGGAGCCGCGTACGACTCCATGGTCTGCCGGTTGTAGGAGATGAAGCTCGGGCAGCGGTTCGCCGGGGCGTTCACGGTGCCACCGTCACCGATCTTCTCGCCGGTCTTCGCGGCGTAGAAGGTCAGCGTGTACTTGCCGGAGATGTACTTCACCTTGATCTGCTTGTCCGAGCTGTCCTTGTACTCGCACTCGCGCGGCTCACCCTGGCTGCCCTCGGTGAACTTGAGGCAGCCGACGACCGAGACCTGGGTGAACTCGGTCGACCGGGCGTAGTACGGCTTGTTCGAGCTGACCGAACGGGTCGACCAGTTGTTCGGCCGGTCCGGGGCGTTGGAGAAGGTGTACGCCTTGGCGCCGGACGCACCGCTGTAGGCGGCGGCGTTGAGGATCGGGCTGCCGTCGCAGACCGAGGACATGTCGCTGGAGAAACGGGCCGTGATGGCGTCGTCGCTCGGCTGCTCCTGCCCCTGCTGCGTCGGGGACGGCTCGGGGGCCGGCGACTCGTCCGGGCCGGGCGAGGTGTCGCCACCGGGCTCGGCGGGGCCCGTCGCCACGGGTCCCGGGTCGTCATCGTCGTTGCCGGTGAGCAGCAGCGCGCCGCCGACGCCGCAGACGGCGAGGATGAGCAGCACGGCCGCACCGATGCCGAGCCCGACGAAGAGGCCCTTGTTCGACTTCTGCGGCGGCGGGGCGCCGAACTGCTGCGGTCCGCCGGGGTAGCCCGCGCCCTGGTAACCGGGCTGCCCGGGCTGGCCCGGCTGGCCGTACGCGGGGTACCCGCCCTGCTGGGCCGGCGGCCCACTCCAGGGGGTCACGTTCGGATCAGGCTGCCCGCCGTACGGAGGGTAGTTGTCGCTCATCTGAAGCCCTTATCGCTCTCGACTGTTGCCCAGGCACGGGATCTTCAGTCAGGGTAGTGAGCGGCGCAAATTACGATGCGCTTCGGGTCGGCCACCACGGCTTCGGAGGAGGTTTACCGACGGCAACCTTCCACAGTCCGTGGTTGTTACGAGTCAGTTCGTGTTGGGCCTGCGGGGTCGCCGTCGGGGCCGGGACGACCGGATACGCGCACGGGTAAGGGGAATCGGGGTCTGATCGAGGGGTACGAGCGCCACCACCCCCCGAGTTCACAGTGTGATGCAGATCACCAAAGTGGCGGGTCGCCGGTCCCGTCACCCCATTGTCCCGAATCATCCACTACCGACCCGGTCCATCCTCCACCCGTCGGGAGTGCCCCATGCGCGACGCCCCGGTCTCCCCGATCGCTGACCTGTTGGCCACCTACCGGCCGCGTACCGCCGACGAGGCCGCCGACGTGGAGCGGACCCGGACCCTCCTCGACACCGGCGACCCGTGGTCCCGTGACCTGCCACTGCACGTCACCGGGTCCGCACTTGTCGTCCACCCCCCGACCGGACGGGTCCTGCTCCGGTGGCACGCTCGCCAGGGGGCCTGGTTGCAGGTCGGCGGACACGGCGACCCCGGCGAGCACCACCCGCTGGACGTGGCGCTGCGCGAGGGGCGCGAGGAGACCAACCTGGACGACCTGGTGTGCTGGCCGGACGGGTCCCTGCGGCAGGTGGTCGTGGTGCGGGTGAACGCGAGCCCCACCGAACCCGCCCACGAACACGCCGACCTCCGGTTCGTCCTGGCCACCGGCTCCCCCGAGACGGCCAGGCCGGAGAATCCCACCGCCCAGCTGCGTTGGCTGACCGTCCCCGAGGCCCTGGACCTGGTCACCGAGACGAACCTGCGGGACTTCGTCACCCGGGTCGGGGAGCTGCTCGACCAGAACTGACCGACCGGTGACCGCCGCCGGTCAGGGCTTGCGCCCCACCGCCCCGTACGCGTCGATCGCCGGGGTGTCGTCGTCGGCACGCCACCTGGTGATCGAGGTCAGTCCCGGTTCGACGGGGGTCAACCCGTCGAAGAACCCGCCGATCTGCTCCGGGCTGCGCAGCACGTACGGGACTCCCCCGCTGGCCACCAGCCGCGCCGCCCCCTCGACCACAGCGGGGCTGGTGTCGGTGCCGTCCCAGAGGACCAGGTGGCTTCCGGAGGGCACCGCGTCCAGGACCGTGGCGACGATGGAGCGGGCCACCTCCAGGTCGGGTTCGTAACCGAGGACCCCCATGAACATCACCGCCACCGGCTCCCGGAAGTCCAGGGCGTCGGCGGCCTCGGTGAGGATCCGCTCCGGGTCGTGGTAGTCGGCGGGGACGTACCGGGTGATGCCCGCACCGGCGGGGCTGACCAGCAGTGCCCGGGCGTGCACCAGGACCATCGGGTCGTTGTCGACGTAGACGACCCGGGACCCGGGGGCGACGGACTGGGCCACCTCGTGGGTGTTCTGCATGGTGGGCAGGCCGGTGCCGACGTCGAGGAACTGCCTGATCCCGGCCTCGGCCGCCAGGTGCCTGACGGTCCGGACGAGGAACCGCCGGGACTCCCGGGCCATGACGACGATCTCCGGGTACACCTGCGCCACCGCCGCACCGGCGGCCCGGTCGGCGGCGAAGTTGTCCTTCCCGCCCATCCAGTAGTTCCAGATCCGCGCCGCGTGGGGCACGTCGACGTCGAGTTCGGTGGCGAGGCCCGGTCCCTGATCGGCCATGGCGGGCTCCTCTGCATCTGCGAGACGGCAAGGTGATCCACTGTAGACGCCCCGTGTCGACCGAGGGGTTCAGGGCGTCGGGGCGGTCACCGGGCGCCGTCGACGCCGCAGGCCCGCCCGAGGTCGACGAGCCGGGGGTCGGGGCGTACCGACCGGCGCAGGACCAGGGCCACCACCTCCCGGGCCGCCGGACGGGACCGGACCTCGGCGGGCGCGGTCCGGTCGGCGGCGAGGAGGGCACGACCGGCGGCCACCACGTCGCCGAGCAGGACGTACGCCCGGGCGGTGTCGACCTGGTGGTCAGCGCGGACGGCGAGGGGAAGGTGCGCGTACCCCGGATGGTCGACGACCCGGGCGTGGTCGGCCAGGGCACGGTCCGGTTCGCCGGTCTCGACGGCCGCCGCGACCCGGACCACCCCCACCAGGGCCGGGCCGAACCCGGTCCAGTGGTCGTTGCGACAGGCACCCACCCGGGTCGCCACCTGGTCGGCCCGACCGAGCAGCCCCCGGACGGTGGGGGCGTCGCCGGTCTGGGCGGCACCCATCGCGGCCTGCAACAGCAGCGTCCCGTACACCGAGAGCCGCCCGGGACTCGCGGCCATCGGGGCGGCGGGGGCGAGCCGGTGGGCGTGGTCGAGGCAGGTACCGATCGCCTGTCGGGCATGACCGAGGTCCCGGACCACCCCGCCGAGGGGCACGGCGGCGCGGGCGGCCAGGACCGGGCAGCCGGCGGCGGCGCTGACCGACAGCGCCCGGTCCGCCGCCAGCCAGGCCATCGGCAACTCACCGAGCTTGCGCAACGTCGAGGCGGTGATCTGGTACGCCTCACCGAGCAGCCCCGCCGTCGCCTCGTCGCGCCGGTCGGCGCGAGCCCGCTGGGCGTCGACCAGCAGGCCCGGCAGCATCCGCACCAACCTGTCGTACGCCGCGTGCTGCAACGAGAGCCAGCCGTGGTCGACTGCCTGCCGGAGCCGGGCCGGAGGGGGAACCGGGCGGGGGTCGGCAGCCGACCGTACACCGGTGTCGTACCGGGCCAGCGCCGACCGGAGCTCGACCACCGACGGGCCGACCGGGGCGGCCCGCTCACCCCGGTCGGCCTCCACCGGGTCGACGAAGCTGGCCACGTCCAGGCGCAGTGCGGCGGCGATCTCGTGCAGGACGGAGACCCGGTCCAGGCGGCGGACCCCCCGCTCCACCTTGTCCACCCAGGACTTCGACCTGCCGACCATGTCGGCGAACTGCTGCTGACTGAGGTTGCGCCGACTCCGCCAGTACGCGACCCGCCGCCCCACCGGCACCGAGTTGTCATCCCTGCGCACGTCGCCACCGCCGGTCGGGTACCGCCCGGGTGGTGTCCTCCACCGGGGTCCGTTCGGCCTCGGCCTGGGCCAGGATCCGCTGCCGCGCCGCCTCGTGCTCGGCCGCCTGCTGGGCGGCCCCGGCCGACCCCGGATCCCCGCCCCGTCGCCGCATCCGCTTGAACATCGCCATCCCCTCCGCAACTGGTGTCAGGGCGGCAGTCGTCAGCCGACCCTATGTAGTGGGGGTGGCGGCTCGCCGGACCGCTTGTCGGCTCCAGCCGAGCCCGACACCCACCGCAAACATAGGGAACTATGTGTAGTTGATTACTAACTGTCGGTTAGGTCGCGTGATCCACGTCGAGCGGGTCCAACCCCATCCGGACAGCAAGGTCCCGCAGGGGCTCAGAACCGTTCCGGCGGGCGTCTCGCACCATCTGCCCCACCAGTTCCCGGACGCTGGGGCGAGACCGCAGCTCGGCCGGGTTGGCCTTGTCCGCCTCCAGAAAACACCGGATGGCCTGGTCCGTGTCGCCGACCGCGTACCAACCCCGCCCAGCGTCGATGTGCAGACGGGTGCGACGGTTCGCGGTCTGGATCTTCGATCGGTCGACCAGCCGGGCATACTGCGGAGCCTTGTCAGGTGCACCGTTCTCGACAGCCACCCCGACCCGCCAGATGCCGACATTGGCTTCGGTGAACTCCATCCGCCAGGGGTCGGATCCGGTACGCCGGGCAGCCCCCTCTGCCTCGGCCAGGTGCAGGTCCGGATCGCCTGTGCCCAACGCCGCTGCGGACAGGGCAGCATGCAGGTGGAGCATGCCGTACCAGGTGAGCAACGCGTCGTCACCGTCGTCGCCGAGCTGCTCCGCCGCCCGCACCACGGTCCTGAGCGACCGTCGCCGACCGCCCGGAGTGCCCGACGCCAACGCCACCTGCGCGGCCCCGAACGCGGCTGCGGCCTGCTCGACCGGCCCGAGCAGACGAGCTGTCAACTCTGCCCGTTCCGCATATCGAGCGGCCAGGTCCACCCAGCCGAAAGGCTTGATCACGAGCGCGGTGGTCAGGGCTGCCCGCACCAGGAGAGCCGGACCCGCCGCGTCACCGGAGTCGGCAAGCTGACGGGCACCCTTGACCAGACCCGGCAGGGTACGGGCCAGAACCGGGTAGTCGCAGGCCATTCGCGCCCGCATCGCCTCGTCGAGAGCCCCGGACAGGACGTCGAGCCCGACAGGTGCACCGTCGAAGTCGTCGTCGAGTGCCCCCCGCAACTGCGGCACCGCACTGTAGATCGCCAGTTCGTCCCCGCTGCGGGGTGCGGTCGGCTGACCAGTGAGGTCGGTGACACCCACCCCCAGGGCCGAGGCCAGGGCGATCAACGTGGACCGCTTGGTCACAGGACGGCGGCCGCGCTCGATCATCGAGATGTAGGCGTCGGTGACGCCGATCCGGTCGGCGAGCTGCTGCTGGGTCATGCCGTTGGCGTCCCGCCACCGGGCGATGCGCAGGCCGATGTAGTCGGCCATGAATCCTCCCGCACAAGGTCGTCCGGACCTTACGTAGCCGGGTCCGGCACTCGGTGCCGCAGGCCCGGCGGTCCAACCACTGCCTTCCGGGCGACTGGGCCTGGCAACGGTGACTGGGCCGTCCACCTGGATCATGACGAGGCCACCGCATCCCCGAACATAGAGCGGAGACAGTATCGCCTTCCTAACTCCACGTTAGTAGGCCCGGATGGGACAGTCGGGATGTAAACCCACCGGCGTGGCAAACTCGGCCGGTTCGGTGCTCATCGCTCTCCGTCGTCCATCGGTGCTCGACTGCACGATGTCCCGGGCGGACCGCACAGGAGACACCGAGCGACGACCAAGCGGCGGTGGAAACCTGGGCGAGAGATCACTACTCTTCGCGAGTGCACTTTCGGACTCTCCGCTGCGACAGGCAGCCCTCTGCGCCGGGACAACACCGCGCTGCGGCCCTGCCTGAGCGCTACTCGGTAGCCACCGACCCCGCCTGAGATTCGGGCGAGGGCCTGCAACGACCTCACCCTGTCCGCTCCGAGACCCCGACGCCATCGGTCTACCCGCCGCCAGGGAGCAACAGTGACCACCATCGACGAGAACCTCGTCGTACGCCCCGCCACGGAGGCCGATGCCGGACCACTGATCAGCGTGCTCGCCTCGGCGTTCCACGAAGGACCCGTCGCCAACTGGCTGATCCCCGACGAGGCCGACCCATGGTGCTGAGGAGATGTTCGACGCGGTCCAGCCGGACGAGCCGCACCACTACCTCGCCTTTCTCGCTGTCGACCCGACCCAGCAGAATCGCGGGATCGGTGCGGCACTGCTCGCCGACCATCACGGTCGCCTCGACGCCCTGGGGTTGCCGGTGTACCTGGAGGCCAGCAACAGGAACAACCAACGGCTCTACCTCCGCCACGGCTACAGCGCCGGCCCCGCGATAGCGCTGCCCGAGGAGGGGCCGGCAATCCTGCAGATGTGGCGCAGTGCCCCCGGCGACGACGGCCGGACGCCGTTCCCGTGCACCAAGCCACGTCGGCAGTGACGGCACCATCTGCGCCGCCCGCGCGAGCCGTACAAACGGAAGCGGACCGCTCATGCGTCAATCGAGGCAGTCGAGGATCTCCCGCACGAGAGCAGCGGAACCCGGGATCCTCTCGTCACGCATTTCCCGGTGAAGCACCGACATGCCCGACCTCGCCCGCTCTCGGCAGGCCTCCGCCAGGTGGGTTCGCCCCTCCAACGCCTCGCTGTGGTGAGACTCGCCGTCCACACAGGCAAGTAACAGGTCCAGCATCCGCTGACGCGCCCGCAACGACAGGGGCTCCTCCGCGAGCGCGGCGAGGATCATGGAAGTGACCGGGACCGCCGCCTCGAAGAGCATGCCCTGAATCTCGACGTCGTTGACCAGCCCTCTCCCGCTGGCCTCCTCCTCCGTCTGCGCCCGGACCAGCTCCGCGAAGCTCCCCGGAACATGCCGTGCCCCTCTGCGGCAACCACAGCGGATGCTCTCCCAGTCGTGACGCAGCGCTTCCACCTGCCACGGCCGGATTCCGCCATCGGGAGTGGGCACCGACGACGCCGGCCGACAGCGGATCCGCCGTCTCGGCTGCCCACCGCCGACCGACCAGACCGCCACGACGGCGTCCCCGTCGCACCCCACCACCTCCGTACCGTCCGCCGAGAACCTGACCGCCATCACCTCACCGTTCAAGCCCCGCAGCACAGCGATCGGACGGCCTGATGCGGCATGCCAGAGCCGGACCGTCCGATCGGCGCCTCCGGTGACCACCAACTCACCGGTGCGGCTGAAGCCGACAGCGGTGATGGGACCCAGGTGGCTGGCGAGCTCGGAGGTGGGCGACGCCCCGTCCAGCCAGAGGCGGGCGATCCCCAGGTTGTCACCGGCGACAGCCCGCCCGGACGGGCCGACGGCGACCGCTCGGACCGGCCGAGACCCGACGGGCCGCAGAACCTCCAGGGCTCCGGGGTCACCGGCCTGCACCCACGCCACCGCACCGGAATGAAAGCCGACGAGAAGCCGACCGGGCCGAGACTCGTCGAAAGCGAGAGCGCGGACCGTCCTGAAATTCCAACCAGGAATGTGTACGGACTCTCCCGCGAAAGCCTCCCGCCTGCCACTGCGTCTGGTCCAGATGACCAGTTCGCCCCCTTCCCCGGCCCCCGCCACGTACTTCTGCGTCGAATCCATCGCCGCAGCCCACGTCGTCGCCGGAGGCCCTTCGAGGTGGGAACATCCTCCGCCTACGCTCCAGACTGCGGCCTCCCCCTCTGCGCCACCCATCACCAGGTCGGCCGACGCGGCCGAGAACGCCAACGAGCGGGCGGGTCCCAACAAACCCGGCAGTTCGGCCAGGTGGAAACCAGTCCTCAGATCCCACAGAGACACTCCGGATCGATCCGAGACCACGACCCAGCCAAGGTCTGGTGAGACCGCTATCGCGTGCACCGAGGAAATCGGACCAAACATGAAACCAGCCCTCGAAGTCACCAGCCGACTGCCTCACCAACAGCGATTCAGGCATCTTACGAAACCCTGACAAAGGAATCGATTCGCAAACCCATCACTTCGCAGATCCACAGGAGCGCTTCGGCGGTGATATCCGAGCCGCATTTTCAGTAGGCTCGAAACCTGTCCAGCAGATGCAGAATTAGACGTTCCGTTCTGTCAGGATGGTCTCCTGTAGTGCGACAGCCTGGACGCATGGGGTACAAGCTAACTCTTTATCAAGACTGGCCTTGCCCCGGACGTTCGACATCACGACACTTTCGTAGCAAGCAGAAAAGATTTCCGCCGCTTCCTCTCCATCGATACGTCGCACCCCCATCGATTCAACGAGCCTTTCAAGCACCACGAGAAACGGGCCAACTCCGGGCCTCGAAGGAAGGTCGCCCAGGCGATCTCGGGCAACGAGAAATTGCTGAACCATTTTTTCAGTCAGGAAGAATTTCGGCCTTGCATCAGTGCAGATTTCCAGGGTTGTGGTTATGAGATGGCCAATCTCTTCCGGGAAGAGTTCCTCGAACGGCGGGCGCAGGACCGTGATGGTGTCTCTAATGACTCGTAAAGACACCTCGTACAGATCCTGCTCGGGACGACCTGCCAACTCGTCGACCCTTGGACCAATCTCGCCGTCCCATAATTCCACTATCCGCTCCCTGAGTCCAGCTAGCTCAACGATTCCGCTCCCAGAGCCAGAATCTCATCGCCGCCTGTCATGTATAGATTTGAAGATCACCCTTTTCCGAGGGAAATCCCCAGGAAAAGTTCTCATGCGAATCTTCTTGGAGAGCACCGACTCAAGCCACTCCACAGCACCTCCATCGAACTCTTCCCAGATTGGCCCTCTCGCCTCACCCACAGCGACACGCCAACGGTCAGGATCGTCTACTGGATCTTTGATCCAGTACGAGACATCGCCGTTATCCGAACGACCAAAAGACAACAGCTCAGAAGGCATTCGCGGAAGCTCGTGACCCCTATCCAGAAGATAGCCAAGCGCCCAGGCAGTACGCTCGTGCTGGTATTCGAGCTCAAGCGCCTTATGACCAGATTCGGGATGGAAGACATGAAGAAAGTCTCCGAAAATCCCCTGACCGTACCGATCAATGAGCCACTTGTAGTCGGCGGGCAACACAGTGCCCATCTTGGATTCCACTCGCGCCCAGTCGACAGGCGCCGGCAGATTCTGCGGGGACGACACCAGATTCGTCAGCGATTCTCGGGCAACTTCTTTCGAACTCTCGCGAGCCCACCACGCCTGCCGACTACGACGTACTCGACTGTCTTGCCAACACCGTCTCCCATGTCATGACTATTAGCGCGATGCCGACCATCAAACGCCTTCCCACAAATTCCACAGGTCGGTGAATCCGTCACGTCCGGATTCTCCATCAACCATCCTCCTTGCCCGGCTGTCTGATTGGCACGATCATCTCGTCGCAGCAAGAGCATTAGAATTGAAATCAGAAGTCATCAGTTGACCACTCGTTCATTCCACCACGATGCTTCGCGTCGATAAGCCGTTTCGATTAACAAAGCGTCCGTCGACACATTCGAAGACCCAGACCGGGAGGGAGCGGTCAAATATGCCGTCAGAATTCGATCGCTACTACCGGAGCGTTACGTCCACGCCGAATTCCCGTAGAACATTAATAGCGGACACCGCCAGCGCGGCGCCCATCCTCTCCTGCGAAGCGGAGGAATGCTCCCACACCAACCCGAGCGGAGCACCAGCGATCCGGGAGGATGCAAGGCAATCAGCAAGCCCGTCAAGAGTGGATCCAAAATAGCCGCCCAATCCATTAATCGATTCACCAAGTTCGCAATAGAAGCTACTCTCTCCCAAGATGCGTCTGCCGTCGAGCACACCGATTTCTCCGGTGCCATACCTCTTGGCCGCGTGTCCCGTCTCAAACCAGGAATTCTGAACCACGTGGAGCCAGCTGGCATGAGATTCCACGGGATATCCCATCCATTCACCTTTTACGAGAGGACTTCGCGAAGCCCACCGATGCCAGATCGTCGCTGCTGCGGCGTACGGGCATGCATGACCGTAGAAGGTCACGACGAAACGAGCCTGCCCCGCGCATTCTTTGTCTTCTACCGTTGATTGAAGCCCTACACGCCCTATGTAATAGGACCCAATCGCCTTGCCGGCCAGGTTGACCACACGCAATTCCACGTTAGAGAGGTCTTTGCCGAGGCGGAGTGGCTCTCGCGCCGAACCGAGGATCGAAATTTCTGCTGACTTCACGTGGTCCGACTCGACAAAAAATCCATCGATCTCGCGAGCCGCGATAAGCACCCGCCCGGACTCTTCTTCAACTAGGTGATAAAGCGGACCAGCCGAACCATTTTTATTCATTCCTAGCCTCTCGCGCGTCGGACCAGAACAACTATAGCGGAGAGTCCGCACAGGTTTTATCGACCTCTGCGGACTCTCCGCTATAGTTATTTTCCTCCACTACCAGCCAGCATCAGGGAAGTGAGGCGCAGTGAAGGGTTTGATGGTTTTGTAGTGGTCATTCGTCCACCCCATCACCATCCGGCCATCAGGGAGGGTCTTCGCTAGAATTCTGGCATTGTCCCCCTTGGTGCCGGGAACTCGATACTCCAGCGCACCCGCCCAGCGCTTCTCGTGCGTCGCCTTGCCTTGGAATACCTTCTGCACCCCCGTGGAGGGATCCGTCTGCGGAACACCGCTTCCGGCCCTGATGTCGTCATACGCGTTGACAAAGTTCTTCGACATCCCCTGCGGAAGCGGATCCGACAGCTTCCCATTGGGGCAGTTGTTGTTGTGAACGAGAACCGGAGTCTGCCCCGCCAGCACATAGTACGTGTGGATGTCGGCGACGGTGAGGTCGCGCATCTCCTCGGTGCCGAGCTGGTTCAGCACCGCCACCACGGTTACCGCGCCCTTGCCCCGGACCAGGAGCCGCGTGCCCGGCTTCAGGTCCTTCGCGTCGGTCCACTTGCGCTTCGAGTCGTTCCAGAACGGGTGGTGCCAGGTCGTCTCGACCTTCGTCACCCGACCGTCCTGGTCCCGGACCGTCAGGTCGGTCAGGTCCTCGTCCACGTTGCGGTGCAGCCGGGTCACCTGCTTCGGCTCCGACCGCCCCGCCACCGGATCCGTCGCCAACACCCGGTCACCGACGTTGACGTCCTCGATCGGCCGACTACTCCCGTCAGCCATCAACACCGGCGTCTGCGGGTCGAAGCTGTGCCGACGACCGTTCGTCGGGCAGGACCCCGACCCACCGGAGACACTGATCCCCGCCGCGTTCCGCCCCGAGGAGGGCGATGCCCCGCCCGACCGGGCGCCACCGCCGCCCTTGCGGCTCAACGCGCCCAGCCCCGGCACCATGTTCTCCACAGCGGCGCGCGGGTTGTACGAGCCGGTGGTGGCGACCTGTCCCAGGGCGTCCTCCACCCCACCCTCGACACCCTCGACCGCCAACCGGCCCAGCAGTCCGGTGCCGGCCTTCTTGGCCACCGCCGCACCGACCCGGGCCGCGATGGCCCCACCGGCACCGCCGAGCAGCCCGGCGACCGCTCCCGTCCCGAGGGAGCCCAGGGCGTCGCCCATGCTGTGGATGTCGCCCTGCGCCGCGTCCTTCGCGAGGGTGATCAGCGCTCCGGCCCCGGCGATGCAGGCCAGCGCCCCGGCCCCGGCGGTCACCGCCGTGCAGGCGATGCCGGCGAGGATCGCCCCGCCGATCGCGGCGACCTCCAACAGGACGTCCTTGTGGTCCTTTACCCATTTCTTCGTCGCGTTGGTGGCGTCTCGTACGGCTGTGGTGGCCTTCTTGACCACCCGCTGGGCCTTGGCGGCGATCTTCTTACCGGCCTGTTTGGCCTTGGCGATCGTCTGTTTGGCCTTCTTCTTGACCGCGGCGACCTTCTTCGCCACGTACTTCTTGGCCTTCTCGACCTTCTTCTTGACGTACCGCTTCGCCTGGTTGTACTTCTTCTTGACCTGCTGTTTGACCTGCTCGTACTTGCGTTTGACCTGCTGGACCTTCTTCTTGACCACGGCCTTGGCCTTCTTGACGGTCTTGGTGACCTTGGCCTTGGCCGAGTTGTACGCCGAGTAGGTGTAGGACGCGGCGTACGAGGAGGCCCGCGACACGTACGACGACGTGTACGAGTACGCCGACCGGGCGGTCGAGGTGACGGCGCTGGCCGCCTTCCGCAGACCACGACCGAGGTCGCGCAGACCCCAGTGGCCGGTCGGGTCGGTCACGGTGAGCGGGTTCGCGTCGCCGTACTGGTACCGGTTGGCGTTGATCGAGTCCGGCAGGGGGCTGTTGGAGGCGGTGTCCCGGGTGTCGAACTGCCCGGTGTCCGGGTTGTACCACCGGGCGTGCATGTTGACCCGGCTGGTCGCCGCGTCGGTCCACTCCGACTGGTAGCCGAGCTGCCCGATCAGTCCCCCGGAGACGACCACCTTGCCGAGGGGGTCGTAGGTGACCGACCCGGCGAGGGTGGTCCCGGTGGCGGTGAGCTGCCCGACCACGTCGGTGTGCAGGTCGGTCCAGACCATCCGCTGCTGGCCGCCGGAGGTGGTGCCGACCACGTCGCCGCCCGGCCCCCGGACGTAGGTCGAGGAGGAGTCGGCGGCCAGGTCGTTGCCGAGCCCGGAGTACGCGTGACCGGGGCGGACGGCCCGGCCCAGGGCGTCGTACGAGTAGGTCTGGGTGGCCCCGCCGGCCTCCTGCGACACCACCTGACCGAGGGCGTCGGCGCTGGTCACGTTCCCGCCGGCCCGGGCAAGGGTGCCCCGGGCGGTGTACTGGTAGGCCGTCCCGTCGGCGTCGAGGAGCCTGTTGCGCTGGTCGTAGCTGAACAGCTTGGCGCCGTTCTGCACCCGGTTGCCGGCCTTGTCGTAGGCGTACACAGTGCTGGTGGTGCCGTTGTTCCAGGACGTCAACCGGCCCGCGAGGTCGTAGGTGTAGCTGTTGTTCGCCGACCCGGCGAACCCGGTGGTGTTCTTGGTGACGATGTTGTCGTTCAGGTCCCACCCGTAGGTGATCTTCGCCAGGGGGGTCCCGGTCGGGGTCCGCAGTTCGTCCCCGACGATCCGGTGCGAGGCGTCGAAGGTGAAGTTGCGGGTGTTCCCGTTGGTGCCGTGGGTGATCCTGGTGACCTGGGACAGGGTGTTGTAGGTGTAGCCGAGCTGCGTCCCCGCCGTCGGGTTGCTGAGGGTGGCCAGCCGGCCCGCCACGTCGTACCCGAAGGTGGTGGTACCGGCCGCGTCCTGTCGGGAGGTGACCCGCCCGTCGGCGTCGTACCCGAACGAGGTGTTCCCCTCCGGGCCGGTGACCGACCGGGGTTGACCCCTGTCGTCGTAGGTGACGCTGTTCGTGCCGCCCGGCCCGGAGAAGGACGTCATCCGGCCGGCCACGTCGTAGTCGAAGACCCGGTCGGTGGTGGCCGCCTCCGCCCCCGCCCCCGCCTGCCGCAGGAGCTGGTCCAGGTCACCGTAGGTGTTGGTCACCGACACCCCGCCGGGCAGCAGCTGCCGCACCGGGCGGGCCGCCGCGTCGTAGGCGAGGGTGAAGGTCCGGTCGGCCGCGCCCGGGTGGGCCGCCGTCGCCGGCTCGATCTGCGACTCCGGCAACCCCCACGGGTTGTACGTGGTGAAGAAGGCGTTGCCCCGGCCGTCGGTGAACCGGGTCCGGTTGCCCTCCAGGTCGTACCCGAAGGTGGTGACGATCGCGTCCGACCCGGAGATCGGCTGGGTGTGCCGGGTGACCACCCCGGTCGCGTCGTACTCGAAGGTGGCGGTGGTGCCCTTGGCGTCGGTGGAGGCGACGAGGTTCCCGGCCCGGTCGTAGCGGGCCGACCTGTCCGACAGCAGGGTTCCGGTCGCCCCGTGCTCGGCGGTCCGGAGCGGCCGGTCCGCCAGGTCGTACTCGACTGTCGAGTAGGAGTTGTCGGGCCGGATCGTCCTGGTGGTCCGCCCCTCGGCGTCGTACTCGTACCGGGTCCGGTTGTTCGCCCCGTCGAAGACCGCCGTCGGTTCGCCCAGGACGTTGTACTCGGTCCGGGAGGTCACCCCGGCCGGGGTGGTGACCTGCTGCGGCCACCCCTGCGGGGTGTAGGTGTAGTGGGTGGTGTGGTGGGTCGAGTCCTGCCGGACCACGTCCGTCGAGGTGACGGTCCGCCCCAGGTAGTCGTAGGTGGCGGTGGTGACCGCGCCGGTCGGGTCGGTCACCGACAGGGTGTTGCCGATGTCGTCGTAGGTGTAGGTGGTCGCCCCGTCGTTGGGCGCGACCTCCTCGGCGAGCCGACCGAGCTGGTCGTAGGTGTACCGGGTGACCCGGCCCAGCGGGTCGGTGACGGTGGCGACCTCACCACCGGCGTCGTAGGTCTGGGTGGTCCGGGGGACGATCGGGGCGGTGGCCCCCGGCGGGGTGTAGGCCGGTGCCTGTTCGGCGACCGTCCGGCCGAGGGCGTCGTACTCGATGACCGACCAGTTGCCGTTGGCGTCCCGGACGTCGGTCGGCTCGTCGAAGGTGTTGTAGCCGACCAGGGTCACCGCGTTGGCCATGGCCGGGAGCTGCCCGGCCTGCTCGACCAGGGCCGCCGGGGCGGTGGTCCGCACCGCCCGGCCCTCCTCGTCGTACCCGTAGTAGGTGGTGTCGCCGTTGGGGTCGGTCACCGAGGTCGGCAGGTCGTCGGAGTCCACGGTCTGGGAGGTCCGGATGACCTGGGCGTCCGCCGCCGGTGCGGTCCCCGCCCGCAGCTGGGAGATCTCGGCCGCCGACAGCGCCTTCTGGTACGCCTGCACGTCGTCGACGGCACCGGGGAACCAGCCGAACCCGTCGGCGCCGCCGATGGTGAGCCCGGTGGACTGGTTGTTGAAGTCCTCGGTGGTGGTGGTCGTGCCCTGGAGGGTCCCGTTCGCGTACAGCCGGAGGGTCTTCGTCGCCGGGTCGGCGGTGACGGCCAGGTGGGTCCAGGTCCCGGGGGTGGCGGAGCCGTTCGGGCTCCCCGCGTTGACCCAGGTGACCGTCCCGTCGGCCTTGCGCACCGACATCGCCGTGTGCCAGCGGTTCTGGGCCGGCAGGTGGTGCAGCTTCAGGGCGGTGTTGCCGGTCGCCCCGGGCGCGGAGACGACGAGCTGCTCGGTGCCGGTGCCCGCCCCGGTAAGCTTCACCCAGGCGGCCACCGTGAACGCCCGGGTGGTGTCGACCACCCGGGGCGCGGCCAGGTGGCCGCTGGTCCCGTCGAAGACCGCCGAGCCCCCGCGCTCGGTCGACCAGGTCACCCCGCCGGCGGCGGTGGCGGGGCTGTTGCCCGCCGCGTCGGCGGCCTTCGTCCCGGTGGTCTCGTCGAGCTTCCACCTGCCCACCGGGGTCAGGGCGGTGGAGGTGTACTCGGTCTCGGCGACGGCCCGACCGGCGTGGTCGTAGAACGCGTCGGAGACGCTGGTGACGGTGCCGTCCGCGCTGGTGGAGACGGTGGAGACCACGTTGTCGTCGAGGTCGTAGACGAGGGTGGTCTTGCGCTTGAGGCCGTCCGGGTCGACGGTGGAGGTGGCCGTCCGACCGGCGGCGTCGTAGGTGGCGGTGGTGACGGTGTGGCCGTTGTTGGTCACCTCGGTCACTACGTTCCCGGCCGCGTCGTACCGGTTCTCCTCGATGAGGAAGGTCCGCCCGTCGTTGTCGGTACGGGTGACCTTCGCCTCCAACCCGTTATCGGTGTACGTGTACGCGGTGGTCCACCCCATCGCGTCGGTCTCGCTGGCCAGCCGTCCCGCCGGGTCGTACGCCCGCTGCACGGTGACCAGGTCACGAGGGCTCGACGGGTTGTTCGGGTCGCCGGTGAAGTCCTCCACCGTCGAGGTGAGCAGGTTCCCCTCGGCGTCGTAGGTGCTGGTGTTGACGGTCCCGTCGGGTTCGGTCTCGCTCACCACCCGGCCGTGGACGTCGTACCCGAAGGTGGTGGTCTGGTTGCCCGCGTTCGTGGTCGAGGACTCCTGGCCGTACCCGTTGTAGGTGTGCCGGGTGGTCCGGGAGGCGTCCCCGCCGGTCAGGTCGGCGACGGTGACCTCGGTGACGTTGCCGTCGACGTCGTAGACGGTGGTGGTCCGGGCGGTGTGGACCGCGCCGGTGACCCGGTTGGTCACCCCCGGCTCGGTCTCGGTGACCGGCCGCCCCAGGAGGTCGTAGGTGTAGCCGGTGGTCAACCCGGTCGCGTGGTTGGTGGTCACCTCGGTCTCGGTGAGGACCCGACCCACCCCGTCGTACGTGTACCGAATGATCTTGCCGGACGGTTCGATCACCTCGGCGACGTCACCGCTGGCGTTGTAGAAGACCCGTTGGACCTGCCCACCGGGGGTGGTCACCGTCGCCGGCAGACCGGCGGGGGCGAACCCGCCGTCCTTGGCCGCGACGGTCGTCCCGTCGGTGTACGTGACCCGGGTGGTCCGGCCCAGCGGATCGGTGATCCCGACCTGGTTGCCGAAGGTGTCGTAGCCGTAGCTGGTCCGGTAGGTGTCGTCGGTCTCCGACGCCGACCTGCCGTCCCGGACGGTCAGGATCAGGTCGTTGCGGGGATCCGGGGTGAGGACCGTGGTGGTCGCGTCCGGATAGTAGGTGTAGTAGACCGACGAACACCGGCCGGCGGACTGGTCCTGGCAGGTGATGACCTGTCTGGTGTTGCCCCGGACGTCCTGGAGTTCCTGGGACCACACCCCGCGCGGGTCGTAGGTGAGGTTTCCGTACCCGCCGACGTCGTAGCCGAACTTGGTGGTGTTGCCCAGCCCGTCGGTCTGCGCCACCAGACGGTTGCCGTTGACCAGGTCGTAGCTGTACGAGGTGGTCTCCCCCGTCGGCCCGGTCACCGTGACAGTGGAGACCGGCATGGCGATGGCGGTGGCCACCCCGGAGAGCATCGTCACCGCCACCGGGGCGGTCTGCTTCGACGCCGCGAAGTGCCCCGAGACCTGCTCGGCGGAGAGCTGCGACCGGTAGAACGCCACCTCGGCGACGGAACCGGTGAAGTGGCCGACCGTCCGGGTGCCGGTCATCGGCCAACTGCCCGACCACTTGCCCGCACCGACATACGCGTTGACGGCGTCGGTCACCGCCAGGGCGTGGTTGATCGTCCCGATCGGGACCCCGTCGAGGTAGAGGGTCTGGGTGTTGGTTCCGGCGGAGAGGACGACGTGGTGCCACTTGTTGTCGTTGACACCGGCGGCACTGGTGACCAACCGGGTGGGGCTGCCGGTCCAGAACCCGCCACGGAGCTTGCCGTCGGTGCCGACGTAGAGGGCGGGGGTCCAGTTCCCGGTGACGCTCGGGTCCTCCAACGGGGCGGCCTGGTAGCCGTAGAGGACCCCGCCGGTGGTGGGGCCGGACGGCACCTTGAACCACATCTCCACCGAGTTCGGCCCGGTCGTCGGGATGTCCTCGGGAGGTAGCACCAGGTGGGAGGAGGTGCCGTTGAACGAGGCGGCCCGGCTGTCGCTGAACGGCCCGGCCACCCCGAGGGTGGTGGTGTCGTAGGTGGCGGTGCCCCCCTGGACCTCGTTGACCGCCTCGGTCACCTCGGTCTCACCGAGTCGCCAGTAGTCGGCGGGCTTGGCGCCGAGGACCGATGCCGCGTACACGTCGCTGTTGCCGGAGACGGTCGGGGCGGCGAGGTTCCAGGTGCCGCCGTTCTCGTCGGTGAGGGAGGCGACCCGGCCGGTGGCGGTGTCGTAGGCGATCTCGGCTGTCGTCCCACCCGAGGGACGGACCACCTTGCTCAACACCGGGTGACTGTTACGCCCGACGGCGTGCAGCTCGGCGGCGGTGGCCCCGGTCAGGGCCTGGTTGAAGAAGGCCACCTCGCCGATGGAGCCGGTGAAATGGGTGGCCACCGCCGGGGAGGTGCCCGACCTGAGGTGCCCGGGCCATCCGCCGCCGACGAAACCGGCCCCGACCAGGACGTTCGCCGACTCCCCGGCGTGCAGGGAGATCGTCCCGTTCAGTGTCCCCTTGAGGACCCCGTCGAGGTAGAGGCGCTGGGTGTCCCCGGCACCGGCGAGCACCACGTGGTGCCAGTTCCCGTCGGTGACCGGGACGTCTGTGGTCATCGGGGTGGTCGAACCCATCCAGAACTCGCCCCGCAGTCGGCCGTCGCTGCCGATGTAGAGGGCCGGGGTGTAGTTGCTGGACGTGGTGCCGTTGCCGATCGGGTCGACCTGGTAGCTGAACAGCACCCCGTTCGGGGTGGTGGTACGGAACCACATGCTGACCGACTGGTACTGCCCCTCGGAGACGATCTTGCCGGGGAGTTGGACGTGGGAGCTGGTCCCGTTGAATCCGGCGGTGGTGGCCGTCGACCCGGGCAGTCCGGCCGGTTGGCCGAGGGTGACGTTCGTGTAGCGGGCGTTGTCGACACCGGCGTTGCTCAGCACCCGGCTGGCCGCCGTGGTCGTCCCGGCCGCCTCGTCCATCCGCCAGTACGAGTACGGCCCGGCGTTGAGCACCGCGTTGGCGTACTGCGAGGTGGGGGTCGACTGGTAGGTGGTGCACCGGGTGGGGTCGGTCGGCGGGCAGACCTGGGTCAGCTGGTCACCGGCCCCGTAGCCGTACTGCCAGACGGCCGCAGTGGTCGGGTCGCCGGGGGTGGCCGGGTCGGTGGTCACCGTCGCCACGTGCGGGTGGGTCGACCCGGTCGGGGTGGACCAGGTGACGTGCAGGGACCGACCGGCGGCCGAGGTGACTGTGGTGAGCTGACCGGTGGTGGAGTAGGTGAAGGTCAGCGCCCGGCCGTTGGCGTCGGCGATCCGGGTCACCTTGAACACGTCGGTGCCGACCGCCCGGCCGAAGGTGTAGACCGTGGCGTCCTTGTCGGTCAGGGTGTAGCCGGTGACCGTACCGGCGGAGTTCTTCGTCTCGACCAGGGTGGCGAACCGGCCGCTGGGGGCGGTGAAGGTGCCGTTGGCGTTGCGGCCGAAGGCGACGTCCTGCCCGGTCGGATAGGTGACAAGCACCGACTGGACGGTCCCCGCGACGTCCAGGACCCGGGTGGCCCGGGTGTCCACCATGCTCGACCAGCCGGTGCCGAACGCGTTGTGACGTCGGGTGTCGAGGCTGTTGTAGCTGCGGGTCACCGACAGGGACGGCCCGACGGTGGCGACGCTGGCGTCGGTGGCGGAGGTGGTGTAGTTGCCGATGCTCGGGTCGAAGCCCTTGCCGGAGTTCTGCGCCAGGTTGGTGGTGAGGACCGGTTGCGGGACCGAGGTGCTGAAGGCGAACGCCGGGTAGACGGCGCTGTAGCCGACCTTGTCGTAGACCCGGACCGTGTACAGGTAGGTCTTGTTCCAGGCCAGTAGCCCGGTCGGGACGGTCCAGGCGGGTGTGGCGACCCACCCGGAGTTCACCACCAGGGCGTTTGTCGCGGCGTCGGTGACGACGTAGTTGTAGGTGAACCCCTTGGCCGGCCACTTGTCCGGGTCGACGGCCCGCGACAGCAGCTCCGGGGTGAGGGTGTTGACCACCGCGTTGTTGCCCGGGTAGCGGAGGTTGACCTGCGGGACGACGTTGTTGCTGTAGGTCAGCTCCAGGTACGGCTTGTACGCACCGGACGAGTAGTTGGCGGCGGTGAACCGCTTCCAGGCGGTGGAGTCGGTCTCCGAGGCGGTCAGCGCCAGCCCCTCGTTCGCCCCGCCGGTCGACCAGTCGTTGAAGGTGGCGACCTCCAGCGGAACCGTCGCCCACCGGCCGACGCTGCGGTCGGCGGCGGTGTTGCCGCAGGCGGGTGAGTTGTTGGTGATGGTCAGCGACCCGATCGAGGCGGAGACCGTCGGGCCGGGGTAGCTCCCGGTGGTGAGGTTGGCGACGGTCCACGGCTGGGTCACCCGGTGGACCTGGAAGGGCTTGTGGGAGCTGCAGTCGTACGACCAGGTGTGGTAGAGCCGCAGCTTGGCGGCGGTGATCCGCTTGCCGATCAGCCCGTCGTCGTCGAACTCGTCGAAGTTGATGAAGGACCGGGCCTTGACCGTTCCCCCGTCGTACGTGCCGACCGGCAGGTTGTCGCCGTTGTGGTTGGTGGTCGCGGAGTCGTTGTCGACGTAGACGTCCCCGGTCGTCCCGGTGGTGACGGTGGGGTCCACCCGGACCGGGTACTGCCGGGACGGGTCGTCGAGCCAGGCCCGGTCGGCGACCACCCGCAGCGCCGGGGCCCCGGCGACGGTGATCAGTTCGAAGGTGACTCCGGAGGACTCGGCCGGTGCCCCGGAGTGGGGGTCGACGTTGGCGTCCTGCATCGACCCGTGCGGGAACCAGGCCGCCGCCTTGCCGTCGGCGTCGAGCAGTTCGACCTCGCCGTCAACGGTCAGCCGGGGGGTCAGCCCGGTCAGGCGCAGCGGGAACACCCAGGTCGACGGGGCCTGCGGCGAGCGCAGGACCAGGGTCTCCTTGATGCCGGCGTCGAAGGTGGTCAGCTCCAGGTCGGTGTCGGTGAGGACGTTCCGGTAGACGGCGGTGCCGTCGGTCACCTCGGGGGTGCCGACGGTGGCCCCCTCCAGCCGGTACCCGACGGTCTCCCCGCCGGGGAGGGTGAGCCGGGCCAGGTCGGTCGAGGGGTCCGACGCCCCGGACACCTCGGCCCGGTCGGCGGCGGATGGGGCGGCGGAAGGATCGGCGGCGGGTCGATCGGCGGCGGGCGGGCCGGTCGGGGCGGCGTTCGCGGCCCGCGCCCCCGACGTCGTGGTGGCGGGGGCGGCACCGGCGACGGAGATCCCGAGCCGGTTGGCGGTGACGTGCAACCGGCCGTCGGAGCGGCGGGTCAGGTCGGAGTCGATCGGACGCCAGGTGCCGTCGGCGGCACGGTAGTTGACCGGGCGGTTGTAGGTCCGGCGGGTGACCGACCCGTCGGCGTTGGTGAAGACGTCGGAGCGTTGGGTCGACCGGCGGAGGTCCCGCTTGCTGGTCCGGGCGTCGAAGCCCGGCTCGGCGACGCCCGTGGTGTCGGGGGTGACGGCGAGCCGGTGCGGCTGGTACGACTCCAGCGTGCCCGCTGCCGGTTCCGGTGCCCGACCGGCGCCGGTCCGGGCGTCGGTGGCCGAGGCCGGTACGTGCGGGTCCACCTCGCCGACGCGACCCTTGCCCTGCACGGGGAGGCCGACGAAGGCACCCGCCGCCGACCAGGCCGGCCGTTGGGTGAACCAGGTCAGCCAGGTGAACGGGAACTCGTCACCCGGTCGCACCGCGCCCTGTGGCACCGCAACTGACAGTCCGAAGACAATAGCGACCACAATGGACACACGGCGCATGGCGCCGCTGAATCGGCGCATGGCCGACCCTCCCCCGTTGAGCGTGAAACGTCGACGAGAGTGTGGGGATCACATCGATGGCGGCACAAGTAGTCCGTTCGGCCAAACCTGTGCGAAGGCTGAGAGTCCTCAGTCCTGCGCGGGCGACAGTCCGGTCACCAGATCCCGGGCCGACCGACGTACCGTTTCCGGGTCGGACGTGTCCACAACGGACACGTTCGAGGTCGCCTCGGCCGGCCCGAAGGCGACGAAACGGGCAGACGGGAAGCGGGCTGCGGTGGCCCGGACCGCCCCCGACGGTGCCTCACCGACGGTGAGAATAAGATCACAACGGCTCTGTACGAGGCTCGCGAGGAAGGTCTCCGCGTTCGCCGTCGTCTGCGCCCCGTCCACTTCCAGGTACTGCACCTTGACCCGGGTGGCGAGGGAGCCCTCCTGCATACCGGCCCAGACCGGCTGGGCGGCCGGGTCCGCCACCCCTGTCGCCCCTGTCAACAGGCAGGCGGTCTGCGCCGCGTACTCCCGCTGGCGGGGTTCGGCATCGGGGTTCGGCCAGATCGCCCAACCGACCACAAGGGCCACCACCAGGGCGAACCCGCCCGCCGCCCACCACTGCCAGCGGCCGGGAAGCCACTGGTGAACAGGACCGGGAGGACGCCCACCGGGACGCGGCGGCCGGGTACCTCGTCTGACTCCAGCGTCACGCACGAGCGCACCCTACCCCCGGGTCAGGGGCGGCCGTAGTCGGCCGGACGGAGCCGGGCGGTCCGACGGCGGTACTCGGCGGCCGACCCCGGCCAGTTGGTGACCACCCGGCCGCCCGGGGTGCGGTACCAACTCCGGCAGCCCGTCCAGGCCGTACCGGCGAGCCGATCCTGGACCTCCCGGTCGTAGGCGGCGGCGACGTCGGGGCGTACCTCCAGGGGGGTTCCGGCGGCGGCGAGCCGGACGGCCTGGACGATGTAGCGGGCCTGGGCCTCGTGGAAGTAGAGCACCGAGGTGTTGCCGGTGTTGGTGTTCGGGCCGTAGACGAGCAAGAGGTTGGGGAATCCGGGAACGGTCATCCCGAGGTACGCATGCGCCCCGTCGCGCCACACGTCGGCGAGGACGCGGCCGTCGCGGCCGGTGACCCGGATCGGGGCGAGGAACTCGGTGGCGGCGAACCCGGTGCCGTAGACGAGGACGTCGCAGGGATGGTCGACGCCGTCGGCGGTGCGGATCCCGGTCTCGGTCACCTCGGCGATCGGCGTGGTGACCAGGTGGACGTCCTCGCGGGCCAGGGTGGGCAGCCACCTGTCGGTGAACAGGATCCGCTTGCAGCCCAGCGGCTCGGTGGGGGTGACCCGGGCGCGCAGAGACGGGTCGCGGACCTGCCACCGACGGTGGAGGGCCGACGCGGCGCGCAGGACGGCGGCGGTGAACCGGCCCCCGGTGACGGCGCGCCCGGCGACCACTGTCATCGCCCACACCCCGGCCCGGGGCAGCCGCATCAGGGCCGGCCACCGGCGGTGGACGGCCTGCCGCAGCGGGCCGTACCGGCGGTCGGGGCGGGGCAGGGTCCAGGGGGCGCTGCGCTGGAAGACGGTGACCTGCGCGGCCCGGTCGGCGACGGCCGGAACGAACTGGATCGCGCTGGCCCCGGTGCCGACGACGGCGATCCGGGCGCCGTCCAGGTCGACTGTCGGGTCCCACCGGGCGGTGTGCAGGGCGGTCCCGCCGAACCGGTCCGCCCCGGGCAGGGTCGGGACCAGCGGCCGGGACAGCTGGCCCACCGCCGGGACGAGGACGTCGGCGGTGATCTCCTCCCCGGCGGTGGTGCGGATCCGCCACCGGGTCGCGTCGGGGTCCCAGGTGGCGTCGGCGACCTCAACGCCGAGTCGGACCCGGGGTGTCACCCCCAGGTCGTCGGCGCACCGGCGCAGGTAGCCGAGGATCTCCGCGTGCGGCGGGAAGCGTCGCGACCAGTGCGGGTTCAGGGCGAAGGAGTACGAGTACAGCGGCGCGGGGATGTCGCAGGCGCACCCCGGGTAGGTGTTGTCCCGCCACACCCCGCCGACGTCGTCGGCCCGTTCGAGCAGGACGAGGTCGTCGAAGCCGGCCCGGAGGAGGGCGGCGGCCACGGCGATCCCACCGAACCCGGAGCCGATGATCACGATCCGGGGTCGACGACCAGTCATGCGGCGACGCTAGCAACCTGTTGGCATCCCGCCAACAGTCCACTCGGGTCAGTCTCCGGCCGACACCGCCTCGGTGGCCTCGACCACGGCGGTGAAGACCTGCTCAACGATGGTCACCAGGGTGGTGGTCAGCAGCAAATGCACCTGGTCGCGGTCGAGGGCGTCGCGCTGGAGCCACTCCCGGGCGGCGGCGGTGGCGAGCGCCCCGTACGCCCGGATCATGCCGCGCAGCTCCTCGCGGTGGGCGGTGACGTCGGCCAGCCCGACCGCGACCAGCACGCTGTCGGCCGCCACCTCCTCGGCCTCCCGCAGCACCCGGGCCACGTCCTGGTCGTGGCTCATCCCGCCGACGGTCACCGCCGCCAGCCAGGACGTCCGGTGCCGGGAGACGGTGTCGAGGAACCAGACGACGCTGGCCTCCACCCGGGTACGCCGGTCCCCCACCGGCAACTGTGCGACGGCCACCTCGGGCACCGTGACCATCACCCGGATGACCTCCAGGTAGAGGTTCTTCTTGGTGCCGAAGTAGTGGTTGATCAACCCCCGGGCGACGCCGGCCTCCCGGGCCACGTCGGTGGTCGACACGTCCACGTACGGGCGCTCACCGAAGAGTCGTACCGCGCAGGCGAGGATCTGCCCACGCCGGGCGTCCGGCTCCAGTCGTCGTCGACGGGCCTGTGTGTCCACACTCATCCGGTCGACCCTATCGGCCTGGTCGCAGCGGCTGCCGGGGCGTCGGCCGGAACAGCCGGAGACCGGGGCGCGACCGGGTCGACCGGACGGTACCCCTGCCCCAGGCCCGGCCGGGGATCGGGGTCACCGGCCTGCGGCCACATCGACATCGCCCGCTCGGCCAGGGCGGTGATGGTCAACGACGGGTTGACCCCCAGGTTCGCCGCGACCGCCGAGCCGTCGACGACGTGCAGCCCGGGATGGCCGTACAGGCGGTGGTAGGGGTCGATCACCCCGGCGGTGGGGTCCGGGCCGATCGGGCACCCGCCGATGAAGTGCCCGGTGACCGGCCGCCCCACCAACTCGGTGACCGCCCCCGTCGGCACGCCGTCGATCCGCTCGGCGAGGCGACGGGCGACGTCGTGGGCCGCCGGAACCCAGACCGGGTTGGGTTCCCCGATCCCCTGGCGGCTGGTCAACCGGCGGCGACCGAACCACCCCCGGGCGGTGTGCAGGGTGATCGAGTTGTCCAGCGGCTGCATCGCCAGGAGCACGATGCTCTGCTCCGACCAGCGGCCCGGCCAGGCCAGCAGCCGCAGGTCACGCCAGTTGCGGGCCAGTTCCCGCAGCCCGGCGACCCACCGGGGTCGACCGCCGGGGTCGTCGACGAGGACGGTGGCCAACAACCCGAGCAGGTTGCTGCCCCGCCCGTACCGGACCGGCTCGACGTGGGTCACCGGATCGGGGTGGATCGACGAGGTGATCGCCACGCCGTGGCTGAAGTCGACGTCGCGGCGGCGGGTCCGGGCACCGAGGATCGACTCGGAGTTGGTCCGGCTCAGCTCGCCCAGTCGGGGCGAGACCTCCGGGAGGACCCCCCGGTCACGGAGCCGGTGCAGCAGCCGCTGGGTGCCCAGCGCACCGGCCGCGAAGATCACCTGACCGGCGGTGAACCGGCGTCGTCGGGGGCGCAGCCGTCCCCCGGTCCGGCGGGTGTCGACGGCGTACCCCCCGGTGGGCAGCGGGCGGACGGCGGTGACGGTGGTCATCGGGTGGACCACCGCCCCGGCCGCCTCGGCCAGGTACAGGTAGTTCTTCACGAGCGTGTTCTTCGCGCCCTGCCGGCACCCGGTCAGGCACGCCCCGCAGAGGGTGCAGGTCCGCCGGGTCGGCCCGGCCCCGCCGAAGTAGGGGTCCGCGACCGACTCCCCCGGCGTGTCCCCGAAGAGCACCCCCACCGGGGTACGCCGGTACGTGTGCCCCACCCCGAGGTCGTCGGCGACGGCCCGCAGTGCCCGGTCGGCGGTGGTGGTGACCGGGTTGACGGTCACCCCGAGCATCCGTTTCGCCTGGTCGTACCAGGGGGCGAGTTCGGCCGCCCAGTCGGTGACCGAGGCCCACTGCGGGTCGGTGAAGAACGCCGACGGCGGCTCGTAGAGGGTGTTGGCGTAGCCGAGGGAGCCACCGCCGACCCCGGCCCCGGAGAGCACCATCGCGTGGCGGAGGAGGCTGATCCGCAGCAGTCCGTAGCAGCCGAGGGCGGGGGCGTAGAGGTAGCGGCGCAGCCGCCACGAGGTCTGCGGGAACTCCTCGTCGGCGAAGCGTCGCCCCGCCTCCAGGACACCGACCCGGTAACCCTTCTCGGTCAACCGGAGGGCGCTGACACTGCCCCCGAACCCGGAACCGATGATCACGACGTCGTAGTCGTCGGCCATGGCGTACGGTGACACCTCTGTTGTCGACCTGTCAACAGCCGCTGTCCCCGATCGGGTAGCCCGTGCCAGGCTGACCGGGTGGACCCCACCGACCCGACAAGGCTCGCCCACCACCGGCGCGGCGACGGCCCGCCCCTGGTGCTGATCCACGGCCTCGGCAGCCACTGGCAGGTGTGGCGGCCGGTAGTGGCCGACCTGGCCCGACACCGCGACGTCATCGCACTGGACCTGCCCGGATTCGGCCAGACGCCACCCTGGCCACCACACCCGGGTCCACACCCGACCCCCGGTTCGGTGCCCCACCTCGCCGACCGGGTGGCCGCCTTCCTCGACACCCTCGGCCTGGGTCGGGTCGAGGTGGCCGGGAACTCCCTCGGCGGGGGGATCGCCCTGGAACTGGCCCGACGGGGACGCGCCGACCGGGTCACCGCCTTCTCCCCGGTCGGGTTCTGGGGGCCGCTCGGCCGGTGGTGGTGTCGGACGGTGACCGGCGCGGCCCGTACCACCGCACGATCCCTGCGTCCGGCGCTGCCCCGGCTCCTCGCCACCCGGGCCGGGCGGGTGGCGCTCTGCGGGCCGTTCCACGGTCGACCGGGGCGGCTGGACCCGGCCGACTGCCGGGCCGCCGCGACGGCGCTCGCGCAGGCTCCCGGGTTCGGACCCGCCCGGGCGGCCCTCGGCGACTGGCGTCCACCGGACCCCGACCACCTCCACCGGACACCGGTGACCGTCGCCTGGGGAACCCGTGACCTGGTCCTGCCGTACCGCCCACAGGCCCGGCGGGCCCGCGCGGCGTTGCCGCAGGCCCGGCACGTGGCCCTACCCGGCTGCGGTCACCTGCCGTTCGCCGACGCCCCGCAGGTCTGCGCCCGACTGATGATCGAGAGTTGTTGACAGCTCGCCAACAGCAGGTGAGGGTGTATCCATGCCGACGCCTGGACTCGCCGACTACACCCCGCCCTGGCACGAGCCCGAGCACACCGACCTCGCCGACCTGGCCCGCTCGTTCTTCACCCGGGAGGTCCTGCCGCACACCGCACGGCTGACCGCCCAGGGGCACCCCGACCGGGAGCACTACCGACGCGCCGGCGAACTGGGCCTGCTCGGCCTCTCCGTCCCCGAGGCGTACGGCGGCGGAGGCGGCGGGTTCACCCACGAGGCGGTCCTCCTCCACGAGCAGGCCCACTGCGGAGAGAGCACCCTCGGACTGGCCGTCCACAGTGGCATCGTCACCGGCTACCTCGTCGCGTACGGCAGCGAGGAGCAGAAGCAGCGGTGGCTGCCCGGCCTGTGCCGGGGGGACCTCGTCGGGGCGATAGCGATGACCGAGCCCGACGGCGGCTCCGACCTCCAGGCGATGCGGACCCGGGCGGTCCGCGACGGCGACCACTACCGGGTCACCGGGGCGAAGACGTTCATCAGCAACGGCGGACTGGCCGACCTGCTCCTGCTCGCCGTCAAGACCGACCCCGACCAGGGGGCGGCCGGCATCTCCCTGCTGGTCTGCGAGGTCGGCGGCGACCCGGACGGGTTCCGCCGGGGACGGCTCCTGTCCAAGATCGGCCTGCACGGCAACGACACCGCCGAACTGTTCTTCGACGACCTGCGGGTGCCGGCGGGCAACCTGCTCGGCGACGCCGAGGGGCTCGGCTTCGTCCAGATGATGCAGCAGCTCCCGCAGGAACGGCTGGTCATCGGCGTCGGGGCGGTCGCCGTGATGCAACGGGCCGTCGAGATGACCACCGCATACGCCAAGGAACGCACCGCCTTCGGCAAGCCGCTGATCAGGCACCAGAACACCCGGATGGTGCTCGCCGAGTGCGCCACCCGGACCCGGGTGGCCCGGATCTTCCTGGACGACTGCGTCGCCCGGCACACCCGGGGCGAGTTGGACGTGGCGACGGCGGCGATGGCGAAGTCGTGGCTGACCGAGGGGCAGTGCGAGGTCACCGACAGGTGCCTGCAACTGTTCGGCGGATACGGTTTCACCACCGAGTACCCGATCTCCGGCATGTACGTCGACGCCCGCGCGCAGAAGATCTACGGCGGCACCAACGAGATCATGAAGGAGTTGATCGCCCGTGCCCTCTGACGGCCAGGCGTACGTCTACGACGCGGTCCGAACCCCCCGTGGGCGGGGCCGCGACACCGGGGCGCTGCACGGCGTCAAACCGATCAGCCTGGTGGTCGGCCTGATCGACGCGCTCCGCGAACGACACCCCGGCCTCGACCCGCAGCGCCTGGAGGACCTGCTGCTGGGCATCGTCACCCCGATCGGCGAGCAGGGCGGCGACCTGGCCCGGGCGGCGGCGCTGCTGGCCGGGCTCCCCGACCACACCGGCGGGGTGCAGCTCAACCGGTTCTGCGCCTCCGGGTTGGAGGCGGTCAACCTGGCCGCCGCCCGGATCCGCTCCGGGTGGGAACACCTGCTGCTGGCCGGCGGGGTGGAGTCGATGTCCCGGGTGCCGATGGGCGCCGACGGCGGCGCCTGGGTCAGCGACCCGGAGACCGCCCTGGCCACCTCCTTCGTCCCGCAGGGGATCAGCGCCGACCTGATCGCCACCGTCGAGGGCTTCACCCGCGACGACGTGGACTCCTACGCGCTGCGGTCGCAGGACCGGGCGGCCACCGCGCTGCGCGACGGCCACTTCACCCGCTCCGTGGTCCCGGTCCGCGACCGGTCCGGACTGGAGATCCTCGCCGTCGACGAGCATCCCCGGCCGCAGACCACCAGGGCGGGCCTGGCCGCGCTCAAGCCGGCGTTCGCCACGATCGGCGAGGCGGGCGGCTTCGACGCCGTGGCGTTGCAACGCTTCCACTGGCTGGAGGCGATCGACCACGTCCACCACGCCGGGAACTCCTCCGGGATCGTCGACGGGGCCGCCCTGGTCCTGATCGGCTCCGACACCGTCGGCGCGGAGCTGGGTCTCACCCCCCGCGCCCGGATCGTCGCCACGGCGGTCAGCGGTGCCGACCCCACCCTGATGCTCACCGGGCCGACCCCGGCCACCCGCAAGGCCCTCGCGGTGGCCGGGCTGACCACCGCCGACATCGACCTGTTCGAGATCAACGAGGCGTTCGCCGCGGTGGTCCTCAAGTACGTCCGCGACCTCGGCCTCGACAGCGACACGGTGAACGTCAACGGGGGCGCGATCGCGCTGGGGCACCCCCTCGGTGCCACCGGGGCGATGCTGCTCGGCACCGCCCTCGACGAACTCGAACGCCGCGACCTGCGCCGGGCCGTGGTGACCCTGTGCATCGGCGGCGGCATGGGCGTCGCCACCGTGATCGAGCGCTGCTGAGGGCGGAAGGAAATTCGATGACCGACACCATCCGGTACGACCGCGACGCCCACGGCGTCGTCACCCTCACCTTCGACGCCCCCGGCCAGTCGGCCAACACCATGGACCGGGCGTACGCCGCCGCCATGACAGCCGCCGTGGACCGCCTCGAAGCCGACCGCGACGACCTGACCGGGGTCGTCCTGACCAGCGCCAAGAAGACCTTCGTCGCCGGTGGTGATCTCGACGAGCTGGGCCGGGCCACCCCGGCCGACGCCCCCGCCCTGGCCGAACTGCTCACCACCGTCAAACGGGACCTGCGCCGGTTGGAGACCCTGGGCCGACCGGTCGTGGCGGCGATCAACGGGACCGCGCTCGGCGGTGGGCTGGAGATCGCGCTGGCCTGCCACCACCGGATCGCCCTGGACGCCCCCGACTCCCGGCTGGGGCTCCCGGAGGTGACCCTCGGGGTGCTCCCCGGGGCGGGCGGGATCACCCGGACGGTCCGGATGCTCGGCCTGGCCCCGGCCCTGACCACCGTCCTGCTCACCGGACGCCGGATGCGACCGGCCGACGCCCTGGCCGCCGGGCTGGTCGACGAGGTCGTCGCCACCGAGGAGGAGCTGCTGGCCCGAGCCCGGGCCTGGATCGCGGCGAACCCCGACCCGGCCCAGCCGTGGGACCGCCCCGGATACCGGATGCCCGGCGGAACCCCGGCCGGCAGAGAGCTGGCCGCCCAGCTGCCCGCCTTCCCGGCGACCCTGCGCCGACAGCTCAAGGGAGCCCGACTGCCCGCCCCCGAGGCGATCCTGGCCACCGCCGTCGAGGGCGCCCAGGTCGACCTGGAGACCGCACTGACAGTGGAGACCCGACACCTGGTCCGGCTCCTCACCGGGCAGGTCGCCAAGAACATGATCGGGGCGTTCCACGTCGACCTGCGGGCCGTCGAGGGCGGGGCGGCCCGACCCGACGCAGCCGACGTCGCCCCGGTACGCAGGGTCGCCGTACTCGGTGCCGGGATGATGGGCGCGGGCATCGCGTACGCCTGCGCCCGCGCCGGTCTGGACGTGGTGGTCCGCGACGTCTCCGAGGAGGCCGCCGCGAAGGCCCGTGACCACGCCGAACGGCTCCTGACCCGGGCGGTGGGCAGGGGTCGGGTCACCGAGGCCGACGCCACGGCGGTGCTGGCCCGGATCACCACCACCGCCGGGCTGGACGCCCTCGCCGGGGCGGATGCGGTGATCGAGGCGGTCTTCGAGGACCCGGCCCTCAAGCAACGGGTCCTGACCGAGGTCGCCCCGGTGGTGGCCGCCGACGCCCTGCTCGCCTCGAACACCTCCACCCTGCCGATCAGCGGACTGGCCGAGGGGGTGCCCCGCCCCGCCGACTTCCTCGGGATGCACTTCTTCTCCCCCGTGGACCGGATGCCGCTGCTGGAGATCGTCGTCGGCCGGGCCACCGGTGACGCCGCCGTGGCCCGCGCCTTCGACCTGGGACGACGGATCGGGAAGACCCCGATCGTGGTCGACGACGGTCGGGGCTTCTTCACCAGCCGGGTGGTCGGCACCTTCATCGACGAGGCGTTGGGCATGGTCGTCGAGGGAGTACCGGCGGCCTCCGTCGAGCAGGCCGCGGTGCAGGCCGGCTACCCCACCGGGCCGCTCGCCCTCGCCGACGAGGTCGGCCTGACCCTGATCCAACGGATCCGCCGCCAGTTCGCCGCCGCCCGGGAAGGATTCGTCGTCCTCCCGGCCCACCGGCTCGTCGACGACCTCGTGGACACCCACGACCGGCCCGGCCGGGCCGCAGGTCGGGGCTGCTACGACTACCCCGACGGCCGCCGGGGTCGGCTCTTCACCGGACTGACCTCCCGGGCCACCGACGCCGGTCGGGCGGTGCCGTTCGTCGACCTGCAGGAGCGGCTGCTGTTCGCCCAGGCCCTCGACGCGTTGCGCTGCCTCGACGAGGGGGTGCTGCGGACCGAGGCCGACGGCGACGTCGGCTCCCTCCTGGGCATCGGTTTCCCGCCGTGGACCGGTGGCGTCCTGCGCTACGTCCGCCAGTACCCGGGGGGTCCGGCCGGGTTCGCCGCCCGGGCCACCACCCTCGCCGAGCGGTACGGCGACCGGTTCACACCCCCCGCCGACCTGGTCGACCGGTCGGCGGCCGGGCGGTCGGCCGCCGTACCCGGCCGTCCCGACCAGCCGGTGGGCGGGGCATGAGCCACACCGACCGCCCCGGTGGGCGGGGCGGTCCGCTGACCGGGGTACGGGTGGTGGAGCTGACCGGCCTCGCCCCGGCCCCGTTCGGCTGCATGATCCTGGCCGACCTCGGGGCCGACGTGGTCCGCGTCGACAGGCCCGGCCCCCCGGCGGCCGGTCGACTGGCCGCGCCGACGAGTGGACCCCTGCACCGGGGACGGCGGGTCACCGCCCTGGACCTGAAGTCCCCCGACGGGGTCGCCGACCTGCTGCGCCTTGTCGAACGGGCCGACGTGCTGGTGGAGGCGTACCGGCCGGGGGTGGCCGAACGGCTCGGGTTCGGCCCCGACGTCTGCCGGTCCCGCAACCCCCGACTGGTGTACGCCCGGATGACCGGATGGGGTCAGGACGGCCCGCTCGCCCGACGGGCCGGACACGACATCGACTACATCGCGGTGGCCGGTGCCCTGGCCCCCCTCGGTCGGGCGGGGCAGCCCCCGCACGCCCCGCTGAACCTGCTCGGCGACTTCGCCGGAGGCGGGATGCTCCTGGCCACCGGTGTCCTCGCCGCGCTGCTGGAACGGGAGCGCTCCGGGATCGGCCAGGTCGTCGACGCCGCGATGGTCGACGGGGCGGCCCTGCTCACCGCCTTCCTGCACGGGCTGGTCGGCAGCGGGCTCTGGTCCGCCCCGCGCGGCCACAACCTGCTCGACGGCGGTGCACCCTTCTACGACACGTACCGCACCGCCGACGACCGGTTCGTGGCGGTGGGTGCCCTGGAACCGGCGTTCTACGCCGCGCTGCTGACCGGGCTCGGCCTGGCCGACGACCCCGACCTGCCCGCCCAGTACGACCCGTCCGGCTGGCCCGACCTGCGCCGACTGTTCACCGAACGGTTCGCCCGACGGACCCGCGACGAGTGGACGGCGGTCTTCGCCGACCTCGACGCCTGCGTCGCCCCGGTGCTCGACCCCACCGAGGCGCACCGGCACCCGCACACCGCCGCCCGGGGCACCTTCGTCGAGGTCGGCGACGACGTCCAGCCGGCCCCGGCACCCCGCTTCGACAGGACCCCGGCGTCGGTGCCGACCCCGGCCCCCGACCCGGTGCGGGACCGGGTCGACGTCGCCGCCGTCCTGGCCGACTGGCCGACGTCGACTGATGCTCCGGTCGACTCGGGCCGGGGGCGGTCCGGTCCGGGCTGAGCCCCGGTAGGCCCGACGACCGAAAGGCGTCAGCCGGCGCCGAAGCAGACGAAGGCGGCGGCGGTGGCGTGGACGGCCCCCGCCGGACCTGCCCCCGACCGGGCGAACGCCGCCTGCGCCTGCGCCAGGGCGAGCGCCGGAGAGGCCCCGGCACACATCCGCCGGTGCAGGTCCACCATCAGGGTGGTGGTGAGGTCCGCCGGCACCGGCAGGACCGTGGCCACCAGACTGCGGGTGCCCAGCGCCAGCAGGACCGCCGAGAAGCCCATCACCTCGTCACCGGGACGGACCCCGGCCAGCCCGGAGTCGCAGGCGGACAGGACGACACAGCCGGGCGGGGAGGTCAACCGCTCCAACTCGTAGGCGGTGAGCGGACCGTCCGCCAACTCCAGGGTGGAGAAGAGCGGATTGTCCGCCCGGAACCGCCCGTGGGCCGCCACGTGCGCCAGCCTGCTGCCGTTGAGCGCGCCGGTCACCGCGTCGGCCCGGGCCCCGGCCCCGGTCAACGACACCGAGCCGGGCAGCACCGCGGCGAGCTGACCGACCTCCGTCTCGGCGGCAGGCAACCGGGGACCGGCGACCAGCACCGCCGGTCCGGCGGGCGCCGCCCGACCGGCCGCCCGCAGCCAGGCCGTCGCCGAGGGCGCCACTGTCACCGACCGACCCGCGCAGGTCGCCAACCCCGACCACGGTACGGAGTGCAGCGCCCCCACCGGGACGATCACCAGTGGCCGGTCGGCGAGCCGGGCGCGGACCGGACCGAAGACCAGCCGGTCGAGGTCGGCGGCGGCACGGTCCACCCCCGCGCGGGCGTCGCGGTGATCGGCTGTGGTGACCAGTCGACGCAGCCCGAACCGGTGCAGCCGGACCAGCCGTTCCACCTGGTCGAGGCGGCCCAGGTCGAACAACTCGGCCCGGCCGTCCCGGACGAGCACCGCCCGCAGCCGGGGACCGTGGGTGACCAGTTCCAGCAGGACGGTGTCGCCGAGGGCGGCGGCCAGGCCCCGGACCGTCGGCGGGGCCAGCAGCTCACCGTCGCCGGCCACCCCCCGGCTCAGTTCCCGGATCCGCTGCTCCAGCCGCGCCTGGTGACGGCGCAGCACCTGCACCGGATGGCCGGTGAGCAGGGCGTCCTCCAGTGCGGCGCTGACCATCCGCAGCTCGGCCAGGGCAGCGGCCAACCCGGGGTCCTGCGGCGGGGACACCGGTCGCATCCGCAGGGCGTTGGCCCGCCACCGTTCCGCCCAGCGCAGCACCGCTGCGGGGGCCGCCCGCCCGACGGCGATGTCCAACCCCTCGGCGGCCAGTTCGTGCCCGTACGCGCCGCTGTGGGTGCGCAGTTCGGTGGCGCCCAGGGACGCGCGGTGCCCGTCCAGGACGGCCAGCCCCCGGCGCAACGCTCGGGCCGCCCCCGACTCGTCACCGGCGAGCCGACGGTGCAGCGCCAGGGCGTACCACCCCTGGGCCCGGCGGGGTGCGGTGCCGACGCGGCGAGCCGAGGCGGCCACCTCCAGCAGCTGCGCCGCCCGTCCGGGACGGCCCAGGGCGACGGCGAGCCGGGCCGCCTCGATCCGGGTGGTCGACGCCGGTGACCGCCACCCCGTCGCGTCGAGCTGGTCGGCGGTACTGATCAGCGCGGCCAGCAGGACCGGGGTACGCCGTCCCTGGGCGTACGCCGCGCGCAGTTCGACGTGCCGGGCGAAGGTCGCCCAGCTCCGTCGGCCCTGCCTGTGGAAGCGGGTACGCGCCGACGCGGCGGCGTCGGCGGCGGTGGCCGGGTCCCCCGCGAGCAGCGCCGCCCTGGCCTGAGCCAACAACGCCTCGGCCAGGTCGGAGGCGAGGCCGAGGCGGCGCAGCTCGGCCACGGCGGTGGCGGCCACCTCCACCGCCTCGTCGAGCAGCGGCACCGACAGCAGCAGTTCGAACCGGTCCAGCAGCAGCGCGGGCCGGGGCACCGCGAGGCGGCGGTACTCGGCGTCGACCGAGGCGAAACAGCGCAGGGCACCGGCGACGTCCCCCCGCTGTCCGGCGGCGATGCCGCTGTTCCACCGGGCGTCGGCGGCGGCCAGGTCGAGTCCGAGTCCACCGAAGGCGGCGGCGGCCCGGAGCAGGTCGCCGTCGGTGCTGCGGCCCGGCTGCCGGTGGGCGTTGAGCAGCCCCCGGTTGTTGCGGGCCCGGGCCTCCAACAGCAGGTCGCCCTCGCGTTGGGCGATCTCCACGGCGACGTCGTAGTCCCGGACGGCCTCGTCGAAACGACCCCGGTAGTGCAGCACCACCCCGCGCTGCATCCGGGCCCGCCCGGCGTCGGCACCGGTCAGCAGCGGCAGCGCGAGAGTCACCTCCCGCAGGGCGGCGGTGGTACGCCCCGCGTTCGCCAGGACGTACCCGAGGCTCATCCGGGCCAACGCGCGCAGGCGCGGGTCGTCGGCGTACCGGACCGCCCGACGCAGGTGGCGCAGCGCCCCCGGTAGGTCGTTGAGTTCGCGCAGCGCCAACCCGATGGCCCGCTCGGCGGTCGACCGGCGGCCGGGCTCGGCGGGGGCGGCGAGGACCGCCCGCGCCGCGGCGATCGCCTCGCGGGGTGCACGTTGGACGGCCTCGACGGCGGCCTGCGCCGGGTCGACATCGGCCGGTTCGGCGTCGGCCATGCCTTGGAGAATCCCCGAACCCGCACCGTCGGGTCAATCCCGACACCGGTCCGAAACCGGCATCCACGCCCGCCGATCGATGATTGACCGAGGGTTGCACAAGGGGATACTCTCCGTGCGCGGAGCGCCTTCCTCGCCGCCGACTCCGGCCGGAGTTCGCCCGCTGCCGTGCCGCGTTCCGTCGACCGCCTGGAGGGCCGGTGTCGCCTGATCGACCCGACACGCCTCGTCAGCCCGGCCGGTGTTCCCGGCGGTCACTCGTGGGATGGTCGGCCCTCACCGTCGCCACCGTCCCCCTGGGCCTCACCGGAGCCGCCCCGGCCCTCGCCGGTGGGCCACCCGGGCGCGAGGGCGTCGCCGAGTCGGCGCAGGAGAGCTACCAGCGGGCGTTCCAGGAGACGGTGGCGAACGACAAGGCCATCCGGCGGCACACCGTCCCCGGCCGGGAGTTCCTCTACCGGCCCCGACAACTGCTCGTCGCCCCGCAGGACCTGGGCCGGGTGATGGCCCGGCTCCGGGCCCTCGGACACCAGGTCACCGAGGGACGCGGGTTCGCCGGGGTGGGCCGGCTGGTCTTCGCACAGGAGACCGACGTGCCCTCGGTGGTCACCCGGCTCCGCGACCCGAGGCAGTGGCCCGAGCAGCCGGTGCCGAAGGTGCAGCCGCACCACGTCCTGGTCGGGTTCGGCAACATCATGGGCAACCCGGGTGCGCCACCCCGGGTGGCCCCCGCCCTGCCCGCGCCGGACCCGGCCCGCCTGGGCGAGGGTGCCGGTGTGACGGTCGGCTTCTGCGACACCGGGATCTGGGGCCAGGCCGCCGCCGCCCATCCACAGTGGCTGGGCGGCAGCTACCTGCCCGAGACCGACGACGTCGACCCGCTCTACGTCGCCAGCGGCCACCTCGCCCTGCAGGGCGGCCACGGGACCTTCGTCGCCGGGGTGATCCGGCAGGCCGCCCCCGGGGTGGGCCTCGACCCCGAGGCGGCGCTCGACCCGAACGGCCTCGGCGACGAGGAGAGCCTGACCGCCGCGATCGGTCGCCTCTCCCCGCAGGTGACCGTCGTCAACCTCTCCCTCGGCTACTTCACCCAGGACGACCAGCCGCCCCTGCCGATGGTCAACGTCCTCGCCGGGCTCCGCCCCCGGGTGGCAGTGGTCGCGGCGGCGGGCAACGGGGGCACCGCCCGACCGTCCTGGCCCGCCGCGTCGCCCCGGGTCCTCGCCGTGGCGGCGGTGGCCCCCGGCCCGACACCCGCCGACTACAGCGGCTTCGGCAGCTGGGTGGACGCCTGCACGGCCGGGGACCGGACCAGCACCTACGTCGACGGGGAGCTGTGGCTGCCCGGTGAACCGGCGCTGGTGTTCCGGCGCTTCGCGTCCTGGGCGGGCACCTCCTTCGCCACCGCCCACGTCGCCGGTCGGCTCGCCGCCCTGATGACCTCCGCCGGGTTGGACGCCGAGGCGGCCCGGGCCGCCCTGCTCGCCGCGCCCCGGTGGCACCCCGACTACGGCGTCCTGGTCGGATGACGCGCCCCGACGACGCCCAGGAGGACACCGGGCCGCCCCGGGACACCCCGGGACTGGTCGCCGCAGCGGCCGACGGCGACGAGCGCGCCTGGGCCCACCTGGTGCACCGGTACACGCCACTGGTGTCGGCGGTCGTCCGGGCGTACGGGCTGGACCGGGCGGACGCCGCCGACGTCAACCAGACCGTCTGGCTGCGCCTCGTGGAGCACCTCGGCCGACTCGAGGAGTCCGCCGCCCTTCCGGCGTGGCTGGTGACCACCACCCGTCGGGAGTGCCACCGGCTGGTACGGCTCAGCCGCCGGACCCAGCCGTTCGACCCGTACGACGACCCGGGCGGCGGGATCGTCGGGGCGGTGGCCATGGCCGAACCGGCCTCGCCGGACGAGGATCTGCTGCGCGCCGAACGGCGGCAGGCGCTGCGCGACGCGTTCGCCCAACTCCCGCCCCGGTGCCAGGAGTTGCTCGCCCTGCTCACCGCCGACCCGCCACCCACCTACCGGGATGTCAGCGAGCGCCTGGGCATGCCGGTCGGCAGCATCGGCCCCACCCAGGCCCGGTGCCTGGCGAAACTGCGCCGGTGTCCGGCGCTCGCACAGTATCTCCGGTCCGCTGCGGACCGGACCGAGGGGACCGGAGGTGAACGCGATGGAGCAGTGGCCGCCCGTCGGTGACGACGCGCTGCTGGCCGAGCTGGGTGCCGCACTGCTGGACTCGGGGCCGGTTCCGGAGGAGTTCCTCGACGCGGCGCTGGCAGCGTTCGGGTGGCGGACCACCGAGCCGGACTGGTCGATCGCCGAGTTGACCTTCGACTCCGCGCTCGACCTGGCCTCGGCCGGGCTGTTGCGCTCCGGCGGCACCGACCGGACGTTGACCTTCCGCAGTGGTCCGGTGGTCATCGAGATCGAGGTGACCTCCACCGGCGTGGTCGGTCAGCTCTCCCCGCCGGGAGGTGGACGGGTCAGCGCCCGCACCACCACAGGCCGCTGCGCCGACGTCCCGATGGACGCGATGGGCTACTTCTCGATGGGGGTCCTACCGTCCGGGCCGGTGCAGTTCCGGGCGCGGACGACCCAGCACGCTGTCGCCACCACCTGGGTCAGTCTGCGCTGAGGTGCCGACCACCTGTCGGCGTACACGCGGTGACGGAGGTCGCGGGATCCCGACCGCGACCTCCGTCCTCCCCCGCAGAGGTCAGCCGGCCCGCTGACCCACCGTGATGTCGTACCGCACCCCGCCGAGGTCGGCCCGCTCGGCGCCGGTGCTGTCCGGCCCGATCTGGGTCACCCGCAGGGCGATCTTCTGCTGGGTGGCGGTCGCCGCCGTGAAGGTCAGCCCCAGGGTGATCCGCTCGTTCGGGTTCAGCTGCAGGTTGTCCAGACTGGCCCGCGCCGGCTCGACGATCTCCACCTGGCTCCGACCGACCTCCCGGATCCCGGTACCGGCCCGACCGGCCTTGACCCAGCGCTCGAAGAGCTGCGGCCCGAGGTCGACCACCAGTCGTCCCCCGGCGGTCCGCAGCGGCGCACCGACCTCCGAGAAGACCAGGCTGTTGCGGGTCGCCCGGCTCAGGGTGTTACCGATGGCGAACGGCCGGACCTGCCCGGTCGCCCCGGGGGCCAGGGCCACCGAGTCGACGTTGCGCCAGACGACGTTGTTGTTGTTGCGGGTGTTCGGGGTGATGTCCGGCCCCTCGAACGTCATCGGGTCGTTCGCCGACACCCACCGGGCCAGGAGGCAGAAGTGGCCCGGACCCGGCACGTTGTCCCACGGGATGGTGACGGTGGTGACCCCGGCGTACACGGGTACGGCCATCCAGCCGATCTCCGTCCAGGCGCCGGGCCAGGCCGCCCCGCCGCCCGGGGTGGTCCGGTAGACGTGGATGCTGCCCTCTTCCATCACGCCCGAGCCGTACGGACCCGGGTTACGCAGCTTCAGGAAGATGTAGTTGCGCTGCCCGACGATCGGGTTCTGGCTGGTCGGGCACTCGACGGCGGTGTGACAGACCTTGATGTCGGGGCTCTCCCAGAGCGGGGAGAGGCTGTGCGGCTGGATTCCGGTGTCCGCCGGGGTGTCCATCAGGTACACGTCGGCGGGGGCGCTCGCGGTGCGCTGGGGCGGGGGCACCGCACCGGCCGAGGTCACCGACAGCAGCGTGGCCAACGCCGCGCCGGTGAGCAGCACGAACAGGGACCGGCGTACCGGTTGTCGCAGGGTACTTGGCACATTTCCTCCCGAGGACGGCAACGGCCGCGACCTCCGTGGTGGTGGACGGCGCGGGTCGACACCCTTACAGAGCGGGATCGACGGCCGGAGATACCCGTCCGGCCGTCCGGGGTTGTCAGATGGTGGAAGTTGGCGGGAAACCCACTGGAAAGGGACGCACCACTGCCCCCGGCCTCGACAGTCGGACCGAGGGCGACGGACAGACCCGGGATCCGTCAGGCCGGTGGGGCGGCCACGCTGTCCCGGACGATCAACGTCGGTGCGATCGTGTGCCGCAGCGCCCGGTCGGCCCCGGACTCGATCTGCTCCAGCAGCAGCGACAGGCTCGCCGTCGCCACCGCGCCGAAGTCCGGCCGGACGGTGGTCAACGGCGGGATGAAGTACGCCGCCTCCGGTACGTCGTCGAAGCCGACCACGCTCACGTCGACCGGCACCCGCCGCCCGTGCTCGTGCAACGCCCGTACCACCCCCAGGGCGAGATGGTCGTTGGCGGCGAAGACCGCCGTCACCGCCGGCATCCGGGCCAGCATCTGCCCGCACCGGTAACCGGAGGCCGCCGACCAGTCCGCCTGCAACACCGGAGGCACCTCCGCCCCCGCCGCCAACAACGTCGACCGCCACCCCTCGATCCGACCGGCGCTGTCGAACCAGTCCGCCGGACCGGAGATGTGCCAGACGGTCCGGTGTCCCGCGTCGAGCAGGTGCCGGGTGGCCTGCCGCGCCCCCTCCACCTGGTCGACGGTGACCAGCGGCAACAACCGGCGGGGATCACCGTCCACGGTGACCAGCGGAACGTCGGTCGGCAGGCACTCCAGCGCCTCCCCGGCCGACTCGACGGGTGCGATCACCACGATCCCGGCGACCCGGTGGGCGAGGTGTCGCTCCACGGCCTCGGCGATGGAGCGCCGGTCGAGACTGCGGACGCTGCCGACGCTCACCGCGAACCCGGCCTCGGCGGCGGCGATCTCGAACGCCGACAGCAGCGACGCCGGACCGTAGAGGATGGTGTTCAGGGCGACCACCCCCATCACCTGGGATCGGCCGGTCACCAGGGCACGAGCCGCCCGGTTGGGGCGGTAGCGCAGCTCGGCGATGGCGGCCTGCACCCGCAGCCGGGTCTGCTCGCGGACGTTGGGGTGCCCGTTGAGCACCCGGGACACCGTCTGGTGCGACACGCCCGCCAGGCGCGCCACGTCCCTCATCGCAGGCCCCCGCGCGGTCATCTCTGCCCCTGCCTCTCCGTCGGCGCCACGATCCGCCGAGACACCGCCGTCCACCCCGGCACGACGTCGTGGTGCGCGGTACCGGTCGCGGGAGCCCCGACGCCGCTAGATCAACGGAAGTCTACGCCGCAGCCGGGTTCCGGGCACCGTGGCGTCCCGGGGGATTCACCTGTCACCGGCGGGGACCGTCGACCCGGAGACCTGTCGGGTCCGCTCCGGTGGATCCGGGTCCCGTGCCGGGAGCTGCCGCTCCAACTCGTCGATGATCTGGTGCAGCCGGGCCAACTGCTCGCGGATCGACGGTTCGGCGGGGCCGCCCTCCGGGTCGACGACCGGCCTGGCGACCCGGGCGGCGGCGGTCTCCTCCTGGTGCGCCTCCTGCAACGCGGTGAGGACCAGTCCGACGAGCAGGTTGGTGAGCAGGTAACAGGCGGCCACCATGTACGAGACGTAGTAGAGCACCGCCCAGTCGGTGACCTCCCGGCCGGCCTCCAGGGTGTCGGTGATGCCGTCCAGGGACAGCAGCAGGAACAGGGTCAGCATCGCCTGTCCGACGGTGCCGTACCGGTCGGGGTAGGCGACCCCGAACAGCATCCAGCCGAGGATCGCGTAGCCGTACAGCAGGAGGACCGTGACGAGCAGGAAACTGCCCAGGCCGGGGAGGCTGCGCCGGATCCCGACCAGGATCACCTGCAGGCTGGGGAAGAGCCGGAACGCCCGGACGATGCGGGACAGCCGCAACAGCCGCAGCACCGTCACGTTCTCCCGGACCCCGGGCAGCAGCGGGGCCACCACGATCACCAGGTCGAAGACGTTCCAGCGGTCCCGGAGGAACCCGGCCGGGGCGCGCAGGTGCGCCCCGAACCGGACGAGCAGCTCCACGACGAACAGGGCCAGGCAGGTGTACTCCACGATGCGCAGGGCCGGCCCGGCCACCGCCGTCAGCTGACGGTAGGTCTCCAGTCCGAGGGCGACCGCGTTGACCACGACCACCACGAAACTGGTGATGTTGAACCAGGGCGCGGCCACCCACGCCGCGCACCTGTCAGCCAACCGGTGCGGCGGGGTCCGCACCGTACTCGTCATCGTCCTCATCGGCCGCCTCTCAACCGGACGGCAGCCTAAGGCACCTTCCTGGACGCCCCGCAGGCAGACCGACCACAGAGGACCCTCCCAGGTCGGGGAGGGTGGGAGTGCTCAGTCGGAGGCGACCAGGTCGGCGAAGCGCCGGGTGTCGACGTTGCCGCCGGAGAGGATCACCCCGATCCGCGACGGCGTGCCCGACAGTCGTCCGGCCAGCACCGCGGCGAGGCCGGTGGCACCACTCGGTTCGAGGACGATCTTCATCCGCTCGAAGGCGAACCGCATCGCCGAGCGGATCTCCTCGTCGGTGACCAGGACGATCTCGTCCACCAGTCGCCGGTTCACCGAGAAGGTCAGCTCCCCCGGGATGTCGGCGGCCTGCCCGTCGGCGATGGTGCGCGGCACCGGCACGGAGACCCGCCGACCGGCGGCCAACGACCGCCGGGTGTCGTCCCCGGCCTCGGGCTCCACCCCGACCACCCGGACACCGGCGTGCAGTCCCTTCGCGGCCACCGCGCTCCCGGCGATCAGCCCCCCGCCCCCGACCGGTGCCACGAGCACGTCGACCGCCCCCACCTGGTCGAACAACTCCAGCGCCACGGTGCCCTGGCCGGCGATGACGTGCGGATGCTCGTACGGCGGGATCAGCGCCAACCCCCGCTCGGCGGCCATCGCCTCACCGATGGCGACCCGGTCACCCGTGTACCTGTCGTAGGTGAGCACCTCGGCGCCGTACTCCCGGACGGCGGCGACCTTGGACGCCGGGGTGTCCTCGGGCATCAGGATCACCGCCCTGCTGCCCGACTCCCGAGCGGCCAGGGCGACGGCCTGGGCGTGGTTGCCGGAGGAGTAGGCCCCGATCCCGGCGGCGAGCTGCGCCGGGGTGAGCTGGGCGACCGCGTTGTACGCGCCCCGGAACTTGAACGCGCCGACCCGTTGGAAGTTCTCCGCCTTGCACAGGACCCGGGCGCCGACCCGGCTGTCGAGGGTCCGGGAGGTGAGCACCGGGGTCCGGTGGGCCACCCCGGCGAGCCGGGCCGCCGCGGCACCGATGTCGGCCAGGCTGACCGGGAGCGGCTGCCCGGCCGTCACCGTCCCCCCTCGGCGACGGCCATCTCGCCCAGCTCCGACCAGCCCTCCTGCGGGACCGTGACGTTGACGATCCGGGGGGTCTCGACCAGGTGCGGCGGCAGATCCCGCTGCGCCGTCCGGAAGTGGTCCGACTGCACGTGGGCCGCGCCGGCCTCGTCGTCGCGGAACGCCTCCACCAGGACGTACTCGGTCGGGTCGTCGAGGCTGCGGGACCAGTCGAACCACAGGCAACCGGGCTCGGCCCGGGTCGCCCGGGTGAACTCGTCGGCGATCTGCGGCCACCGGTCGGCGTGCTCGGGCCGGACACGGAACTTCGCGGTAATGAAGATCATGCAGGTCAGGCTACCCATTGGCGGCCCCCCAGGGGAGGACGAAACCGTTCCCCGCCGCGCCGCGTCCGGTCACCCAGTGTGTCAGTCGGTTGACAGGGTTGCCCCGCCGCGTCAGCCTGTCATCCTCGTCGGTGCCCGGTCGCCCGACGGCAGAGGCATCCACGAGAGGAATCCGATGACGCGCTGGACCGTCGAGGACGTGCCCGACCAGAGCGACCGGACCGCGATCGTCACCGGGTCCAACACCGGGATCGGCTTCGAGACCGCCCGGATGTTGGCGGGGCGGGGTGCCCGGGTGACGCTCGCCTGCCGCGACACCGACAAGGCCGCCGCCGCTGTCGAGCGGATCCGGGCCGAGCACCACGCCGCCGACCTGACCGTCGCCCGGCTCGACCTCGGCGACCTCGACTCGGTGGCGGCGTTCGCCACCGCGTACCGCGCCGACCACGACCGGCTGGACCTGCTCGTCAACAACGCCGGGGTGATGATGCCCCCGTTGCAGCGGACCCGGCAGGGCTTCGAGCTCCAGTTCGGCACCAACCACCTAGGACACTTCGCGCTCACCGGTCACCTCCTCCCGCTGGTGTCGACCACCCCGGCGGCCCGGGTCGTGACGGTGGCCAGCGTCGCCCACCGCAACGGCCTTATCGACTTCGACGACCTCAACTGGGAGCGCCGCCGCTACCGGCGGTGGGCCGCGTACGGACAGAGCAAGCTGGCCAACCTCCTGTTCACCCTGGAGTTGCAGCGCCGACTGTCGGCGGTGGGGTCGACGGCGCGGGCCACCTCCTGTCACCCGGGTCTGGCCGCCACCGAACTGACCCGGCACTCCAACGTCGTCGCCGTCCTGGCCGGCCGGTTCGTCGGGATGGCGCCGCCCGACGGGGCGTTGCCCACGATGCGCGCCGCCACCGACCCGCAGGCCGAGGGGGGCAGCTACTGGGGTCCGGCGGGGCGGTTCGAGACCTCCGGTCCCCCGGTGCGGGTCGGGCGCACCGACGCGGCACGGGACACCGCGACGGCCCAGCGGCTGTGGGCGGAGAGCGAACGGCTCACCGGGGTCACCGCCACCGTGGCCCCCGCCGGTCACGACCAGCCCTGACGCGGGCGGGTCGGTCCACCGGGGAGCGTCGAACATCCGGCCGGTGACGGCCACCGCACCCGGTGAGATCGGGCCGCATGGTCACGATCACACCGGACGTCTTGATATTGGTACGCCGACGACGATGAGATATGGATAGGTGCGGTCGGCACACGGTCAACTGCTCGTGCTGGGAGGTTCTTAGTGGGGGAATCGGACCGGGCCCTGGCCCGGGTTTTCTCGCCACCCTCGGTCGACCACCGGCCCGCCGTCCCGGCCGGGTTCGCCGAGTTCTACCGGGACCGGTACCGGGAACTGATCCGGGTCACCATGTACTTCGGGGCGGGCGAGGCCGACGCGCACGACGCGGTGGCCGCCGCGGCGGCCGAGGTGCTGACCCGATGGGATGAGATCAACAATCCCTACCAGTACGCCCGCACGGCGGCGATCAGCCACTTCGTGAAGAACCGGGCGAGGGCGTTGCGGTGGCCCGGCGGACCGGCCCCGCGCGACGGGCACCTGTCCGGGCTCGGACACTCGGACACCACAGCCGAGGACCGACAGTTCGTGATCATGCTCCTCGGCCAGCTCCCCCAGACCCAGCGGCAGGTCATGGCACTGACCATCGACGGGTACGGCACCGGCGAGATCGCCGACTACCTGGGCCAGTCCGGGGCCACGGTGCTCGCGGTCCGGCGGGAGGGCCGACGACGCCTGCGGGACCTGCTGGAGTCGGGCCGTCTGGAGAACCAGCGGGCCCTGCCCGGCCCCACCTCGACAGCGGAGGCGCAATGACCACCGAGGGTGACCCGGGCCGTACGCCGGCCGGTACCGGGGTGCTCGACGACGAGGCGATCGACGTGCTCGTCGACGCCATCACCGACGTCGAGGTCGACGCGCGGCTCCGGCAGGCCCTGCACACCGCCGGGTACGCCGACCCTGTCGACCCGCCCCCCCAGGTCGCCTACCGGATCGGGGCCCACGCCCGCCCCGATGCCGGGGAGACCACCGGCCCGGACGACGCCACCGTCGCCGAGCTGACCGCCGAGCTGGAGCGCCTGCGTCGGGAGAAGGCCGCCGCCGAACGGGCGCTCGGCCTCATCCACGGCAAACGCGACCAGCCCGACCCGCCCACCGACAGCGAGCAGCAGGCGCTCCAGATGCTCATGCTGGTGCGCCGGACCGCCGACGAGAACCTGGCCGAGGCCCGCCGGGAGGCCGACCGGCTCGTCACCACCGCCCGCCAGCAGGCCGAGGAGCTCGTCGAGGAGGCCCGGACCCGGGCCGAGACCCTGGACCGGGAGGCCCAGCAGCGGCACCGGGACGCCGAGGAGCAGTACCAGACCACCATGACCCAGCTGGTGACCGATCGGGACACCGTCCAGGCCCAGGTGGACAAGCTTCGGGGCTTCGAGCGGGAGTACCGGATCCGGCTGGAGGCGTACCTGGAGGGCCAGCTGCGCCATCTGCGGCAGGACGCCGAACCGAACCGCGACCCCGCACCTGCGGAGCAGTTCGCCGCACCCGGTTCCGCCGGCCCGGAGAGCCCCGCGCCGTACCCCGTCGGTTGGTGACCGCCGGCGGGGCGCCGCCCCCGCCGGCTCAGGCCGGGCGGGGGGCGGCGGCGCTGTCGCGGACGACGAGTTCGGTGGCCAGCTCCACCCGTGGGCTCTCGATCTTCTCCCCCTGGGCCAGGCGCAGGACCGTCCGCGCGGCCAGCATGCCCATCTCCGCCAGGGGCTGACGGACCGTGGTCAGCGGCGGCGAGCACCACCGCACCTCGGGCAGGTCGTCGAAGCCGACCACGCTGACGTCGTCGGGCACCCGCAACCCCCGCTTGCGGACCGCCTCGTAGACGCCCAACGCCATCTGGTCGCTGGAGGCGAAGATGGCGGTGGGCGGATCGGGCAGGGCGAGCAGTTGGGTGCCGGCGGTGTAGCCCGCCTCGTGGTAGAAGTTCCCCGGCCGGACCAGGCTGTCGTCGACCGGGACACCGGCGGCGTCGAGTGCGGCCCGGTAACCGTCCAGCCGGGCCCGGCTGCACATCAGCTGCGGCGGCCCGGCGATGAAGCCGATCCGCCGGTGCCCCAGGCCGAGCAGGTACTGGTTGGCCCGCAGGCTGCCCGCCCAGTTGGTGGCACCGATGGTGGGGGCCTCCTGCGGGGCCACCCCGGCGGGGTCGACGATGACCACCGGCAGGTTGAGTCGACGCAGCTCCGCCTGCAACGGAGGCTCCACCATCGAGGTCACGAAGATGACCCCCTCGCTGGAACGTGCCCGGATGTTGTCCAGCCACTGCCGGGCGGCGGAGGCCTGCCGGTGGATGGCCGAGACCACGGTCCCGACGCCACCGGCGTGGGCCACGTCCTCCACCCCCCGGATGATCTCCACAGCCCATGGACTGTCCAGGTCGTTGAAGACCAGGTCGACCAGGGCGGGACTGGCCCGCCGGCTCGGCGACCGGCGGCGGTACCCGTGCCGGTTGAGCAGTTCCTCGACCCGTTCCCGGGTCTGCGCGGCCACATCCGAGCGCCCGTTGACCACCCGGGAGACAGTGGGCACGGAGACACCGGCCAGGCGCGCGATCATCGCGATGGTGACGTTCCGGCTGTTGTCGGAGCCCACGGCCCGTCCTTTCGTTCCCGGCTTGCGCCACGATCGCCGAAGGCTACCGCAGCGAGGACGAATCAACCCTTGACGCTGCCCGCCAAGCCCCCGATGAGCTGGCGTTCGGCAACCGTGTAGAAGGCCAGGGCGGGCACCATCGACAGCACCACGTAGGCGAGCACCCGGGCGGTGTCGTCGGCGTACTGGCCCTGGAAGGCCTGCACCCCGAGTGGGAGGGTCCACCAGCTCTGGTCGTAGAACACCACGAGCGGGAGCATGAAGTTGTTCCAACTGGCCACGATGGCCAGAACCGACACCGTGGCCAGGGCCGGCCGCGCCATCGGCAGCAGGATCCGCCAGAAGAAGCCGAACGGACCGCACCCGTCGAGGGTCGCGGCCTCCTCGACCTCACCGGGGATGGTCCGGAAGAACTGCCGCAGGATGATGATGGTGATCGGCAGTCCGAAGGCCGCCTGGGGCAGGATCACCCCGAGCGGGTTGTCCAGCAGCCCCATCCGGCGCAGCAGGACGAACAGCGGCAGGATCGCCACCGCGAACGGGAACATCAACCCGACCGCGAAGAGGGTGACCAGCAGTTCCCGGCCCCGGAAGGCGTACCGGGCGAAGACGAAGGCGGCCATCGCCGCGGCACCGACCACGATCACCGTACTGCTGACGGCGATGACGAGGCTGTTGCCCAACTGCCGCCAGAACGTGCCGGAGCCGAGGATGCCCGTGTAGTTCTCCGGGACCCAGGGGTCGGGCAGCCCCAGCGGATTGGTGAACAGCTGTCCGTTGTCCTTGAACCCGCCCATCACCCCGAACCACACGGGTACGACGATGAGCGCGCCCACGGCGATGCAGACCAGGTGCAGGACGAGGTGCGAAGAGCGCCGCCCGACCGGCGTCGTACGCGTCATCGGTTGCCTCCTTGGACGGTGAGCGCGCCCTCGGTGTCCCGGCGCATCACCAGGCGTTGGTAGGCGAGCGCGAAGACGAGGCTGATCAGGAACATGATGATGCTGATGGCGCTGGCGTAGCCGACCTCGAAGCGGCGGAAGCCGTACTGGAACATGGTCACCGCCATGGTCTCCGAGGCGTGGATCGGCCCACCCCCGGTGAGGACCCAGACCATGTCGAACAGCTGGATGGTGCCGATCACCGAGAGGAAGGTGGCGATCCGGATCGTCGGCCCGAGCAACGGCAGGGTGATGTGGCGGAACGCCTGCCAGGCCCCGGCTCCGTCGGTGAGCGCGGCTTCGGTCAGCTCCTTCGGGATGCCCTGTCGGGCGGCCAGGAACAGGATCATGTAGAGGCCGAAGTACTTCCAGGAGACGACGAGGAAGACGCCGTACAGGACGGTGCCCGGGTCGGCGAAGATCGCCCCGGCCTCGGCACCGAACCATCCGGAGATCACCTCACCCAGCCCCCGGTTGGGGGAGAACACCAGGGTGAACAGGACAGCCGTGGTGACCTCGGACAGGACGTACGGGGCGAAGAAGATCACCCGGTACACGGCCCGTCCGCGCAGCGGCTGGTTGAGCAGCATGGCCAGGCCCAGCGCGGCCGGCAGCTGGACGACCAGCGAGAGCACGATCAGGACGAGTGCCCGCCACAGGTCGCCCCGGAAGACCGGGTCGGCGAAGGCACGGGTGTAGTTGTCCAGGCCGATGAAGTCGGTCGGCAGGTTCAGGCCGTTCCACTTGAACAGGCTGGCGTAGCCGGCCACCAGGATCGGGGCGAGGACCAGCAGCAGGAACAGCAGCAGGGCCGGGGTGAGGAAGACCGCCAGGGCGGTGCGGCGGCCCGGCCGGTGCCGGGCCGCGCGCCGTCGGGGACCTCCCGACGGCGCGGGTTCCGTGGGCGGGTGGCCGCGCCGCGGGCCCGACAGGGTCGACAGCCTGGTCATGCCTGCTCCATCCGGGTCTCGCGGCGGGCTCGGGGGTGGACTGCGGTGGCCATCTGCCTACTGGCTCTTCGCCACCGAGGTGATGTCCTTGACGATCTGCGCGGCCGTCTTGGTACCGGCGATCAGCTCGGCCACACTGTCGTTGACCTGCTGGCCGACCGCCGGTGGGTACGCCTGGTCGAGGTAGAGCTGGAATCCGGTGGCACCGGCCAGGTTCTCCGCGACGGTCTTGTTGTTCGGGTCGGTGATCGCCGAGGCGGCCTCGGTCACCGTGGGCAGGACCGCGCCGGTCTGCGCGGCCGTCCGCTGGTTGTCGGCGCTGAGCAGGAACTTCAGGAAGTCGACGGTGGCGGCGGGGGCGTCCTTGCCGACGGAGAAACCGTTGCCGCCGCCGAACGCCTCGGTCGCCGAACCCTTGCCGCCGTCCACCGTCGGGAACGGGAAGAAGCCGAGCTTGTCGCCGAGGCCCTCCTTGCTGGTGGAGCTGGAGGCCTGCACCGACGGGGCCCACTGACCCATCAGCTCCATCGCCGCCTGCCCGTTGCCCACCGTGGCGGCCTGCCCGTCCGGGGAGCTGTACTCGGCGCCGAGGAACCCCCGCTGGAACGGTTGGAGGTCGACGAGTTCCTTGAGTCGGTCCCCGGCGGCGACGAAGTCCGGGGTGTCGAAGTTCTTGTCGTCGGCGGCCTGCTGGAGGGCACCGAGCCCGCCGATCCGCATCGCCAGGTAGGCCCAATAGTAGTGGGCGGGCCACTTGTCCTTGCCCGCCAGGGCGATCGGCACGGTGCCGGCTGCCTTGAGCTTGCCGACTGCCTCGACGAGACCGGCCCAGCTGGTCGGGGGCGCGGTGACACCGGCGGCGGCGAGGAGGTCCTTGTTGTACCAGAACCCGACCATGCCCAGGTCGAACGGGATGCCGTAGATCCGGTCGTCGATCGTGTACGGCAGCAGGGAGGCCGGGACCAGGCCCCCGACCAGGGACGCGACGTCGTCGGTGAGGTCCTTGACCAGGCCCGCCTCGACCTGCTGACGGAGCACCCCGCCGCCCCAGGACTGGAACAGGTCCGGTGGTGAACCGGCCTGGGTGGCGGTGGTGAGCCGGGCCTTGAAGGCCTCGTTCTCCAGCGGCTGGACCTCGATGGTGACGTTCGGGTGGGTGTCGCGGTACGTCTGGGCCATCGCCGCCCAGACCGGCAGCATCGGCTCGGTGTTCTGGATGTGCCACCAGTTGATCGACTGGGGGCCGTCGGGGTCGCTGGGCCCGTCGTCGCCACAGCCGCTGAGCAGGTAGGCGCCGGTACCGGCGCCGACGAGGCCGAGCAGCGTTCTGCGGGTGAGGTGCGCTGTCATGATCCATCCCTTCGGGGACACACGAGGTGCTCGGTTGCCGGCCTGGCCGGCAGGAGTGGTCACACGTGGAACAGCGAAACTTTCGGTGCTTCTTCGGTATTACCGATTGATGGCCGGCACGCTACGAGAAAGAATATGCACCGGTCAAGAGTCTGTCCTATCACGACGTGAACGGCTAGCGTGTTCATGGGTCGCGCTTCTCGCGGTCGAGTGATCCGAAAGTTTGCCGAAAGACCGCAGCAGAGGAGCCGACATGTCGACCGAGACCACCGACGTGGCGACCGCTGCCCGGGTCATCCACAATCCCGTCCTCACCGGATTCCACCCGGACCCGTCGATCCTGCGGGTCGGCACCGACTACTACCTGGCCACCTCCACCTTCGAGTGGTATCCGGGGGTCCGTCTGCACCACTCCCGGGACCTCGTGCACTGGCGGGCGCTGGGCGGGATCGTCACCGAACGCCGCCTGCTCGACCTGCGTGGCTGCGGTGACTCCAACGGGGTGTGGGCACCCGACCTGACCTGGCACGACGGGGAGTTCCACCTGGTCTACAGCGACGTGGCGAGCTTCACCGGCGGCTACTGGGATCCGCAGAACTTCCTGGTCACCGCCACCGACGTCGCCGGCCCCTGGTCCGACCCGGTGAAGCTGCACGGGCACGGCTTCGACGCCTCGCTCTTCCACGACGACGACGGGTCCACCTGGCTGTTGAGCCTCAGCGCAGACTGGCGGCCCGGCCGGGACCGGTTCGGCGGCATCGAGATCCAGCGGTACGACCGGGCCGCGAAGTCCCTGGTCGGCCGCGCCCGGCCGCTGTTCACCGGCACCTCGGTCGGGCTCACCGAGGGTCCCCACCTCTACCGTCACGACGGGTGGTACTGGCTGGTCACCGCCGAAGGGGGGACGAGCTGGGAGCACCAGGTGACAGTGGCCCGTTCCCGCGAGCTGTTCGGACCGTACGAGGTGGACCCGGCCGGGCCGCTGCTCACCTCGGTCGGCCGTCCGGAGCTGCGGTTGCAGAAGGCCGGGCACGGCAGCCTGGTCCAGACCCCGGGCGGGGACTGGTTCCTCGCCCACCTGGCCGCCCGCCCCTACACCCCACTGGGCAACTGCGTCCTCGGGCGGGAGACGGCGATCCAACGCGTCCAGTGGCCCGCCGGGGGCTGGCCCCGCATCCCCGACGGGGTGCCGGCGGACGAGGTCGACGCCCCCGACCTGCCCGACCACCCGTGGCCGACCGAACCCGACGTCGACCACTTCGACACCGGGCAGCTCTCCCCGGCCTGGTCGACGTTGCGCCGGCCGGCCGCCCCGGACTGGCTGGACCTGCGCGCCCGCCCCTCGCACCTGCGGATCCACGGCGGCCAGTCACCGGTCGGGCGGCAGACCCCCAGCCTGGTCGCCCGTCGGGTCGGGGCGACGCACTGTTCACTGGAGACGGTCGTCGATTTCGACCCGCTCGACCACCGCCAGTTGGCCGGGATCACCGCCTACTACAACACCCGGAACTGGCATCACCTCTACCTGACCCGGGCCGACGACGGACGTCGGGTCCTGGAGCTGCTCAGCTGCGACAGCGGGCGACGCACCGCCCACCCCGAGCTGACAGTCGACGCCGACGGCGGTGGGCCGGTCGGGCTGCGGGCGACCTTCGACGGTCCGGTGGTCCGCTTCGGCTACCGCCTCACCGACGGTTGGCAGGAGCTACCGGTGGCGGCGGACGCCACCATCCTCTCCGACGAACACGCCGCACTGATCGTCGACGGGGAGCCCGCCGCGTGGGGGTTCACCGGGGCGTTCCTCGGGCTCTGGGTGCAGGACCTCGGTGGCGACGGCGGCCACGCCGACTTCGACCTGGCCGCGTACCGGGAACGCTGACCGGGTCGTCCGGGCGTCACCCGCCCAGCACGATGTCCCGGACCGTCCGGTCGTAGTGCCGCTTCAACTCGCCGTCGATCCGTTCCACCCTCGCCTCGGTGACGACCACCCGGGGAGCATGCCGGGCCCGGGCGGTCAACATCCGGTGCCGCAGGCCCGCCGGGGGGTGCGAGGCGAACAGGGAGGTCTCCTCGCGCAGGGAGAGTTGACGCAGCAGCGCCAGCCGGTCGGCGGCCGAGGCGAGCGACACGTCCACCTCCGCCCGCCACCGCTGCGGACCGCCCCCGTCGCGCGCCACCCGGCGGACCGTCCGCAGGACGGACTCCCCGTGCAGGGTCACGTCCAGCACCCGGGTGGCGGCGTCGGTACCCCCGCTGCGGGCCGCCATCTCGTCGGCCAGGTACTCGGCCCGCTGGCTGTCCCGCAGGGCTGTCGCCACCAACACCAGGTGCGCGCCGAACAGCACCCGGGACACCGTCCAGGACACCGACCGGCCCACCGCCTCACCGATCATCGCCACCAGGCCGCCGCCGGAGGTCCCGGCGGAGGGGCGCATCAGGTCGGCCGCGTTGCCCAGCATCGTCAGCGCCGGCTGGACGACCAGGATCCGACGGACGTCACCGTTGACGAAGTGCCCCAGTTCGTGGCCGAGCAGGGCCACCCGGGACGGCCCGTCCAGGCTGCCCCAGAGCGGCAACCCCAGCGCCAACACCCGACGGCGACGCAGGCCGACCGAGGTCGCGTACGCGTTGAAGGTGTCGTCGACCCCGATGACGTGCGGAACCGGCGCGCCGATCGCCTCCGCCACCTCCGCCACCAGGGCGTGCAGCTCCGGAGCCCGGTCCCGGTCGAGGACCTCCAGGTCTGGGTCGACCCGACCGAACCGGGGCCGCAGCGCCACCGCCAGGCCGATCATGATCACGCCGAGGAGGATCGCCAGGTTCGGGAACGGGTACGCGAACAGCAGCCACACCCCCGTCCCGCCCAACGCCAACACGCCGACGGTGAGCAGCAACGACGCCACGGCGGTGACCCACCCGGCCGGGCCGAACCCGGCAGCGTCGAGTTCCCGGTCGACGAGGGTCGCGTACTGCTTCCCGGTGAGCCCCCGGGCCAGCCGGTAGGTGCGCCGGTCGACCCAGGACCATCCGAACTCCGGTTGCCGGACGGCCGGGTCGAAGGCGTCGAGGTTCCACTCGCAGGCCGCGCACCAGGGCAGGGCCTCGCGCAGGGACACGGTGGGCCTGTCGCACCGGGGGCAGCGGTCCTCGTCGTCACGGGAGACGTTCACGGACGCTGATCTTGCATCGTCCCGGCCCGGTTCGACATGGGCCGATCGGTCACCTCCGCCCGACGGCGTCCTCCCCCGCCGTCGGGACGACGGTGAACGTGGCCCGCAACAACACCTCGTCACGCGAGGACGGGCCGACCAGGAGGTCGAAACTCCCCGGCTCCACGACGCGCTCACCCCGGGCGTCCACTATGGTGCAGTCGGCGACCGGGACCTCGACGAGCACCGTCGCGGTCTCCCCCGCCGCCAGCTCCACCTGGCGGAACGCCTTCAGCTCCTTCTCCGCCCAGCTGACCGAGGTCACCGTGTCGCTGACGTAGACCTGGACGGTCTCCCGCGTCGGGCGACCACCGGTGTTGTGGACCGTCACCTCGGCCCGGACGGTGTCGGCCGGCCCCAGGTCGGTGGAGACGATCCGCAGGTCGGAGTAGTCGACGGTGGTGTACGACAGCCCCTCACCGAAGACGAACGCCGGACGCTGGGTCAGGTCGGCGTACCGGGTGCCGTGCTGGCCCCGGATCTGGTTGTAGTACGTGGGCTGCTGGCCGACGTGGCGGGCGAACGAGACGGGCAGCCGACCTGTCGGCTCGACGAGGCCGAGGATCACCTCGGCGATCGCCCGTCCGCCCTGCATCCCCGGATTCGCCACCCAGAGCAGGGCGGCGGCGTCCGATGCCGACGCCGGGAGCACCAGCGGCTTGGAGGCCAGCAGGACCACGATCGTCGGGGTGCCGGTCGCCGCGAGGGCGTCCAGCAGAGCGACCTGCCCGCCGACGAGTTCCAGGGTGGCGGTGGACCGCCCCTCGCCGACCAGTTCGATCCGGTCACCCACGACCGCCACCACGTAGTCGGCGGCCTCGGCGGCGGCCACCGCATCGGCGATCGTCGCCGGGTCCGGCGCGCACGGCACCACCACCTGCGGCCGGGGCTGGCCGTCGGGGAAGAACTCCCCCTCCGGGTCGGGGGCCAGGGTGAGGATGTCGGCGCCGGGCGCGTGGGTCACCGACCACTGCGGCGGGGCGTACGCCCGCACCCCGTCGAGGACCGTGACGATCAGTTCCCGGGGCTGGCCGTCGGGCAGCCAACCCGCCTGACCGGAGGAGCCCGCCCAGTCACCGAGCTGGGTCTGGGCGTCGTCGGCGAGGGGACCGACGACTGCGATCCGCCGGGCCGGCCGGTCGTCGGCCCGACCCCGACCGGAGTCGTCCGCGACGCACCCACCGGCGAGGGGCAGGACCCCGTCGTTGCGGAGCAGGACCAGTGACCGGCGGGCCACGTCGAGGTTGAGGGCGGTGTGGTCGGGGTGCCCGATCACGATCCGCTGACGCTCCGGGTCCGGGCGGCGGGGATCCTCGAACAGCCCCAGTTCGACCTTGAGGGTGAGGATGTTGGTGACGGCGGCGTCGAGGTCGCCCTCGGCGAGCAGACCCCTGTCGATCGCGTCCAGGGCACCCGCGAAGAACTCGGGGGTGGTCATGATCATGTCGTTTCCGGCCCGGACCGCAGCGGCGGCGGCATGGGCGTGGTCGGGTTGGACCCGCTGCTCCCAGACCATCCGACCGACGTTGTCCCAGTCGGTGACGAGCATCCCGGTGTAGCCCCACTCGCCCCGCAGGACGTCGTTGAGCAGCCAGTCGTTGACGGTGATCGGCACCCCGTCGGTCGTCTGGTACCCGAGCATGAAGGTCCGGCACCCCTGTCGGGCCACCCGCTCGAACGGCGGGAGGAACCAGGAGCGCAGCTTGCGCCGGGAGATGTCGGCCTCGCTGGCGTCCCGCCCGCCCTGGGTCTCCGAGTAGCCGGCGAAGTGCTTCGCGGTGGCCAGGATCGCCGTCGGGTCGCCGAGCCCGTCGCTCTGGTAGCCCCGCACCATCGCCGAGGCCAGCTCACCGATCAGGAAGGGGTCCTCGCCGAAGGTCTCGTCGACCCGACCCCAGCGCAGGTCCCGGGCGATGCACAACACGGGCGAGAAGGTCCAGTGCACGCCGGTCGGCGCGACCTCCACCGCCGTCGTACGGGCCACCCGCTCGACGAGCTCCGGCTGCCAGGTGGCGGCCATCCCGAGCTGGGTGGGGAAGATCGTCGCACCGGGGAAGAACGAGTGCCCGTGGATGCAGTCCTCCCCCACCAACAGCGGGATCCGCAGCCGGGTCCGGGCCGTCAGGTCGTGCGCCTCGACCAGCCGCTGCGGGGAGGTGTGCAGGATGGAGCCGACGTGCCGGTTCAGGACGTGGTCAGCCAGGTCCCCGTGCGCGTCGAGCTGCATCATCTGCCCGACCTTCTCCGGCCGGGTCATCCGCCCCAGCAGGTCGGCCACCCGCTCGGCGACGGGGCGGCCGGGATCGAGATAGGACGGATCGGGGCTCATGACCCTCGATCCTAGCCACCTCACCGCCAGGATGCCGACGGGCCGCGAAGAACAGGGCCGCCGCCCGACGGACCGTCGTCGGCCGGGCCGGATCCACCGCGATCGCGCGGAGCAGGTCCCGGTCGGCCCGGACCGCGGCCAGTGTGACCAGCAGGGCGTGACACTCCCCCGCCACGTCGCGCACCTCCGACGACGCCCCCGCCCCGACCCCGGCCCGCCCGGGCTCCCGCCCGTCGGCAGCGGGCCGGGACCGGTCGGCCGCGCCGTGGACGAGCAGCGCCGCGAACACGTCCGCCCGGACGACCTGGTCCACGACACCCCCCGCCACGAGGTAGTGCCCGGCGGCTATCGCTCCGGCCGGATCCTGCCCGAGCCCCCGGAGCAACTCCGGTGACAGGTCCCCCCGGGACCACGCGTGCAACCCGAGTCCCCGCCCGGAGGTACTGGTCATCGCGGCGATCCACACATCCTGACGCCAGTCGCGGGCCAGCGGCCCCGCCGCCAGGTACTCCACCGGACCGGGCCAGGTCGGGGCCAGCCGGCCCCCGGCGTCGGCGGGCCCCGTCTCCACCGGGGAGAACAGGCCCGTGGCGAGCAGGATCAACCGGACGTGCCGGGGCCAGTCCGGCAACACCCGTTGGGGGGCGAGGGGGGCACGCTCGGCCGCCCAGGCGACCACCGCCGCCACCGGATCGCCCCCGGTCGAGGCCGCCGTCGCCGCCACCTCGACGAGATCGGTGTGCCGCCCCGAGAGCCAGTCGGCCACCGGCCCGCCCCGGGGCGCACGGCGCAGCGCGTCGACAGCCGTGTCCGCGCTGGGTCTGCCCGCGTCCAGCAGCGCCCCCACGAACCGGTCCAGCAACCCCGACGGGTCACCCGGCGGGGCGTCCCCCGGCGGACCGGTCTCCCAGACGACAGCCGCCACGGTGGCGGTGAGCGGATTACGCAGGGCGACGGTGGCCCGCTCGGCTTCGGCCCAGGTCAGGAACTGCTCGGCGACGGTCGGTGTGAACCACAGGTGGGCGAAGCGGCGCACGTCGGCCGCCTCGAACGGCACCAGGTGGTACGCCTCGAACCCCCGACCCAGGACCGCCAACTCCGCCTCGGGAAGCTGCCGGGTCGTCACCAGCAGCCGCCACGGGACGTCCCCCGCGTCCGGGGTGGCCAGCGCGGCGAGCCGGTTGAGCACCTGGGCACGTTCGTCCGGGTCGGCGATAGCGTCGACGCCGTCCACGCCGACCAGCCACCGCCGCCCGGGCACCGGTGCCCGGGTGAAGTCCACCCCCGACTGCGGGTACGCCTCGGCGAGCGCCGCCGCCAGCGACCGCCCCACCAACGCGTACGCCGGGACCGTCACCGCCACCGGTGCCCCGCCGGGCGTACGGCGCGACCTGCCCCGGGCCGCGAGCCACCCGCCGGCCGATGTGGCGCACGCCTGCCGCAGCAGCGCCGACTTCCCGCTGCCCGGTTCCCCGATGACCAGCACGTGTCCCGTCGTCGGGTCGGTGACCAGGGAGTCGGTGGCGACTGCGGACGCCGCCGGGGCGGACCGGCGTACCACCCGGCGGGTGACGTACACCTCGGACAGGGGGCGGAGGTACCCGCCCGCGAACCGGTACGGGTGTCCGAGGGCGTCGTCCTGCTGGGCCAGCCACACCTGTGCCATCCCGGCCCACCAGCCGCGCTCGGTCCGGTGCCGCAGGTGCCGGGCGACCCCCAGACCGGCGGTGGTCAACGCCAGCACGCCGGTGACCACACTGGCCACCGGGTCGAGCACGTCCCAGATCACGCGCTCACCCGGACCGGTCGACCGTCGAGGTGTGGTGTCGCCCGCACCCCTCGCAGTACGGATGGGTCCGCAGTTCCCCGCAGTGCTCCCACGGCTCCACCCGGGGCTCGGGTGCGGGCGACGGGTCGGCCACGGCTCCCGCCCCACCCCCCGACACCCAGGACGACGTCTGCGGCGCGTACGCCATCGAGTACTGCCACCGGCGCAGGTCGGCGTCGGCGCGCAGCCGGACCCGGCCGGACTCCGGGTCGAGGATCTCGGCGACCCGGGCGAGGTGCCGCAGCTTGTCCTCGTGGCCCCCGGCGTGGGCGATGGCCACGGCCCGCCCCAGGTGCTGCTCGGCCTCGGTCAGCCGCCCGGCCCGGGTCGCCTCCAACGCGGACCTGACCTGGTCGGCGTACCCCTCCTGGTGGGTGTAGTGGGCGACGGTCTCGTGCACCCGGGAGAACAGCTCCAGCTCCTCGCTCCACTCCACGTCCACGGGGAGTTCGGGCGGGTCGGACTCCCCGTCGGCGGGCACCCCCAGCCAGGCGACCCGACGGCGGGAACCCGAGGACATCGCGTCGACCTCCAGGGCGATCTGGTAGTCACGCCGGTCGGCGGGACCCCACGCGCCGATCGGGTAGTCGGTGGTGTGGTCCCCGACCGTCACCCCCCTGGCGGTCAGGTCGACGATGGTCGGGTAGACCTGCTTGACGAACCGCACCCGGGCCAGGCCACCGGTGCGTACCCGCAGGCGGGCGGCACCGGACCGGTGTGCGAGCGCCCGACCCAGCACCGCCGCGAACTCGTCGGCGAGCCCGGTCAGGTCCTCCACCGGCACGACGGGGTTGGCACCGAGCGCACCGGCGATGCCCAGCAGTTCCGGGCCGTCCCAGTCGTGGACCCCGTCGGCCGAGCCGATCGCCCGACAGTCGACTGTGAACCGTCCGGTGCAGGCCCGTACCGCCGCCCGCAGGTCGGAGGCGCGCTGACTCTCGTTGCGGCCGTCGGTGAGCAGGATCGCGTGCCCGATCGCGTCCGCCCTGGTGCCCAGCAGGTCCCGGGCGAGCAGTAACCACTCGCCGATGGCGGTGCCGCCGTGCGGCGCCACCCGTCCCACCGCCCGTCTGGCCGCAGCCCGGGTGCTCTCGTCGGCCCGGGCCAGGGTCCGCCGGCCCGGATAGATCATCTGGGCCTGGCTGGTGCCCTCCACCACGGCGAAGGCGACCCCGTCGGGGAGCGCGTCGATCGCCGCGAGGGTGGCGGTCCGGGCTGCCCGCATCTTGGCCTGGGGTGCCCCCATCGACCCGGAGCAGTCGAGCAGGAGCACCTCGGCGAGGCCGTCGTGGCGGGGGGCGGGCCCGTCGGCGGCGGCGCGGACGGCGGCGACGACGTCCACCGTCCCGCCCTCGGTCGGCAGGTACTCACTGTGGTACGCGTTCAGGTCGAGCCGCAGGCCGTCCGCTTCGGTCACGGGGCCCCCTTCCTCGGGTCGCAGTGGCCGGTCACCACCAGGTCACCGGCCGGGTGGCGTTGGCGAGGTCCACGAGCGCGATCCGCTCCGCCCGGTCGGCGGTGGCGGCGGCCAGCCGACGGCACGCCCGCTCGAAGGCCCGGCGCAGGTCGCGTTCGTCCAGTCGGTGGCCGAACAGGTGCCGGCCGGTGTTCCGCCCGTCGCGCAGGTCGCCGTCGAGCGCCACCCGCAGCAGGTACGCCTCGACGAGGTCCCGCTCGGCGAACGGGGGCAGCTTTTCCACGACGGCGGCGGCGTCGAGGGCCGCGGTGAGCCGACGGCCGTCGTCGTCGGGTGCCTCCAGCAGCATCCGGGCCGCGCAGGTCACCGCCGCCGCCGAGGCGCGGGCCGACTCCGGCATGGTCAGCAGGGCGGCGGCGGCGCTGCGCGGATCCTCGGCCACCCGCAGGCACCGGGCCAGCCCGAAGGCCGCCGCGACGACCCCCTGGTCGGTCTGCCACACCCCCCGGTAGTGGTCGGCGGCACCGGCGTGGTCACCGTCGGCCTCCACCGCGACCGCGTATCCAAGCCGGGCGGAGACCTCCCCGGGCAGCCAACCGTAGACCCGCCCGAACCACTCCCGGGCGGCGGCCGTGTCGCCCTGCACCGACGCCACGAGTCCCCGGTGCCACCACAGGGACCAGTCCCGCAGCCCGTCCGGGAACCCGGCGAGCAGGGCACCGGCCTCGGCGTCCCGGCCGGCGGCCAGGTACGCCCGAACCGTCCGGTAGGTGACCTGCGCGGTGTGCTCCGGGGCGGCCTCCAGCAGCCTGATCAGTTCGGCCGGTTCGGCGGGACCCAGTGAGGCGAGGAAACCGGCCGCCGGGTCGTCGCCGTCGACCAGCGGGGTGGGCAGACCGAGGGCCACCTCGACGGGGTCGCTCGTGGCCTCGGTGTGCAGGGCGAAGGCGCACGCCGCCGGGCTGAACAGCCGGGACCGGCCGGGTCGGGACAGACCGTCGACGGCCGAGCGGACCTGACGGCGTACCCCCCGGGCCTGTTCGCGCATCTCGGCGGCGGAGCCGAACCGTTCCTGCGGGTCGGCGGCGGTGGCCCTGGCCAGCAGCCGGGCGAACGGGTCCAGCCGGGCGGGCAGGGACAGCCGCAGCAGGTCGTGCCCCTCGGGGAGGGGACGGACGTCGGCGGAGTGGACCACCAGGGTCAACGCCGCGAGGGTACGACCCACCGTGTAGACGTCCGAACGGACGCTCGGGCCGGCCGGTCCGAGCCGCTGCACCTCGGGGGCCTCGAACCCGGCGGTCCCCCAGGGCGGGCTGACGGTGTTGTCGATCCGCCGGGCCGCACCGAAGTCGACGAGCTTCACCGGGCTGTCCGAGGCGTACCCCCCGACCAGCATGACGTTCTCGGGCTTCAGGTCACAGTAGAGCCAGCCCTGGTCGTGCAGGTACTCGAAGGCGTCGAGGATCTGGTCGGCGTACCCGAGGGCCTGCGCCACGTCGACGGCGGCCGGCCCGCCGTCGGGTCCGATTCCGTGTCGGGCGTCCTCCAGGGTGCCGCCGTTGACGTACTCCATCACCAGGTAGCCGACGCCGGTGTCGTCGGGACGCAGGGCGTGAGTGATGGTGACGATGCGCGGGTGGCTGAGCGCGATCAGCGCATGACGTTCGGCGGCGAACGCGGCGGCGGCCTCCCGGTCGGCCGGGTTGCGTTGTCCCTTGAGGACCCGCCAGCTGCCGTCCATGTCCTCGTCGCGGGCGAGAAAGACCCACCCGACCCCGCCGTGGCCCAGGCACCCCTCGATCCGGTATCGACCGGCGCGCACGTCACCCTTGTGTAGCGGCGGGGTGAAGGAGTACGGGGTGCCGCAGTGCGGGCAGTACGCCGCGACCCGGGACACCTTGCGCTGACAGGTGGTCTGCGGGCAGTACCGGGCGTGCTCGGGCACCACCGGCCGGGACTGCACCGCCGACAGCGGGTCGCGGGCCGGGGCGGGGGGAACCACCACCGGTTCCTCCCACGGTCGGTGTCGGGGGAACGGATCCCGCGGCGGCACCCGGAGCGACCGGCCGCCGGTCGGCGCGGATCCGACCCGGGCGGACTGCTCGGGGCGGGCCCACTGCGGCGGGTCCGCCGCTGCGGGAACCGACGGGGACGCAGCCGGTTCCCCGGTGCAGGGGTGGCCCCAGAGACGACAGACGCCGTCCTGGTCCACCGCCCCGGGGCAGTTGCGTTCCGCGCAGGCGCGTGGCTGTCGCGTCATCGGGTCACCTCGTTCACTGCCTGCTGGTAGGCCCGGACCGCACGGCTCGCGGCGGTCACCGTGAAACCGTCGGGACTCAGGCCCGCACGTGCCTGCCGGTAGCTGTCCTCCAGGTCCGGGTGCTCGGCCAGGCCCTCGTCGGCGGCCCGCTGCCGGTACGCCTCCAGCCGCCCCCGCAGCTCCCGGTGGCACCGACCCCGTAACCGGCGGCGGACCGCGTCCACCTCGTCGGCGGCCCGGTGCAGGTCGTCCACCAGGTCGGTGTCGGGGCCGCCCCCGGCCGGTGCCGCGGCGGCGCGGGCGAGCAGGTCGTCGACGTCGTCCGGTGCGGCGTCGGCGCCGCCCGGCCCGCTCGAAGGGTCGGGGCCGGCCAACCCCTCGGCGACCGCCTCGGCGGCCAGGTGACGCAGTCGCTGCACCGACGAACGCAGCCGCCCGGTGGCCGCCGCCAGGCCCGGATCGGGGCCGGAGCGCGGGATCAGGTCACGTTCCAGCGCCGCCAGGCCCTCCCGCCACAGGCCCGGGCGGGCGCACCCCACCGGGTCCGCGGCCGCCTCCCGGGTCAGGGCGGCCAACCGATCGGCGGGTACGGCACCCGGCTGCCCCGGATCGGCCGAGGCCCGCCGGAGCCGGTCGAGGTCCGCCTCGACGAACCGGACCGCCGTCCGGTACGCGTCCACCAGCTGGCAGATCGCCGCCCGGTGTCGGCGGGCGGCCTCGACCGCCTCGTCGAGGGCGAGCCGCTGGACGTGGACCGGTTCCCCGGTGGCGGAGGTGAACGTGACCTCGATCGGGTCGGTGAGCAGCCCGGCCAGTCGGGCGTCGTCCGGGCCGGGGTCGTCGTCGAACGGGTCCAGGGCCAACGACAGGCATCCCAGCCGGTGCAGCTCCTCCTCGGCCTCCCGCGCCGTCTCGGCGGTGGCCCCGGTCAGCGGGTGCCGGAGTTCCCGGCCGACGAGGGCCTGCATGTCGAGCAGCCACTCGGTGACCCACGCGTACGCCGCCCGGACCGCGTCGAGGCGTACGCCGTCAGCGCCCACGCCCGGCCCCCTCAGTCGGGCGGCCACGACGAGACCGGCTCACCGGGGGTGGGTCTGCCCCGGTCCGGATGGTCGTCGAGCCACCTGTCGTGCGCCTCCTGCCACACCGTCGCCCCTGCGGGCGAGGAGAGGACGTGGTTGACGAACCGGACCAGGTCCTCGTTTCCGGGGGCGAAGGCGAACGAGTGCGGCTCGTCGGTGAACCACGTGCACGGACGGTCCTTGCCGTGGTAGGAGCAGAACCGGGCGTTGTCCGGCGGCGGCTCGGTCACCAGCATCGTGTCGGGGGCCATCCGGGTGAAGCCGAGCAGGATGTTCTCGTCGGTGCTGACCGCGTCGACCTGCCCCTGCCGCAGCATCACCAGACAGTCGACCGCGTGGGCGGCCTGCACCGGCACCAGGGTTCGGCCCTGGGCGGTCCGGTAACCGGTCACCGCGGCCAGCGAGGTCGTCCGGGCGGCCGCACAGACCCGACGACCTCCCAGGTGTTCCATCCCCGGGTACTGCGGTCGGCCGTCGACCCTGCGTACCAGGGCCGTCTGCCCGGAGTCGAGGTAGTCGGCGGAGAAGACCACCTGACGGGCACGGGCACAGGTCGCCGTCAGCGAGGTGGCGATCATGTCGATCTGGCCGGAGGTGAGCATCTCGAACCCGCCCTGGCCGGGCGGCACCACTGTGAAACTGATCCGGTCGTCGGGGTCCCGCTCGCCCGGCCACAGCGCGGCGGCCACGGCCCGTACCAGGTCGATGTTGAAGCCCTGGAAGGTCTGACGCTGGGCGTCCCAGTGGCTCATCGTGGCGTCGGAGGGGTCGACGCCGACGACCAACCGACCCCGGCTGATCACCGGTCGCCGGTCGCTCGGGGCGAAGCTACGCCGGACCGTGCAGATGTCGTTGGCGGGCGCCCCGGTCGCGGCGACCTCCCGGACCCCGTCGGGGACGGCGGGCGGCGCGGCGGTCGGTACGGCCTCGGCGGTGCAGGCCGGGAGCCCGAGGAGCAGGACGGCGATGAGGGCCGCCCCCGACACCCGACGCCTGCTGCGCTGTGCCCCACCGCGGTTCACCGGTACTCCGCCAGTCGCTGTCGCAACCCGAGGACGACACCGGCACCGGTGAGCAGCACGAGCCACGCGGCGGTCCCGCCCAGTGGTCGCGGGGCGTCGGGCAACCGGGCGACCGCCGCCGTCACCGCCCGGTCCCCCTCGTCGAGGTCACCGGTGAGTGCGGTGGCCGCCGCGGTGAAGGAGGCGCCCGCCGGCCCCTCGTCCAGCACGGTGTCCACCGCCCGTCCGAAGGCGTCACGCTCCTGGCTCTGCCGGGCCGTCCACACCGCGTCGAGGGTGCCGCAGTCGAACCGGGTCCCCGGGCCGACGTCGCAGAGCCCCCTGTCGACGAAGTCCGCCCGGTGGCCCGCCGGGTCCACGCTGGCCCCGAGCGCCAGGTAGACGTCGGCGCGTCCGGCGAGCAGCCGGCCGAGTCGCTGCTGGGTGTCGCTCTGCGCGGCGACCGCCTCCTCCAACGCCGGGAACCGGGCGGTGGCGCTCGGCCAGTGCCACCACCCGGCCACGGCCAGGCCGAGCACGGCCACGATGCCCGCCGATGCCACCAGCAGACCGGCGTTGAACCGGCGACGGGTACGCCGCCACAGCCACCACTGCACCGCGACCACGACCGCGAGCGCGACCAGCGGTGTCACGATCGACGCCACCGCCCACCATCCGGCGTCGGCGCGGGCCTGCCGCAGCAGCCGGGTGTCGTAGTCCCACAACTCCTGTGCCTGGGTGAGCAACCTGCTGGCCAGGTAGTGGGAGGCCTCCCGGGCGTACGCGGCGGCGAGCACCCCCCGGGCGGCCGGGTCGCCGCCACCCTCGGTGATGGCCAGGGCGTCGGCGACGACCCGTTGGTACACCTGGAACCGGGCCGCGATCGTGGCCAGTCGAGCCAGCCGGTCCGGGTCGTCGACCGCCGCCCCCATCGAGGCGTTCAGCGCGTGTTCCACCCCGTGCACCCGGCTCCGGTAGCCGGCCTTCAACGTGGCGGACCGCTGGTCGCCGGGGGGTAGCAGGAACACGGCGCTGGCGGCGACGTCGGCGTCGGCGAGCCCGACGTAGATCTGTCGGGCGCTGGTGCTGGTGCGGGCCGCCGCCGAGGCGGAGCGTTCCCCGAGCGTGGCCGCCGGGGTGTCGGCCCGCAGTGCGACCACCGCGGTGGCGACGAGCAGCACGACGAGGACGGCACCGTTGACGACGATCCGCACCGGGGTGCCGCCCCGTGCCGGTCCGTGTCGGGCCCTGGTGCCGGCGCGGTCGGACCGGGCTCCGGTGCCGGTCAGGGCCGCCGTGGACCGGCCGCCGTCGGCAGTGGTCGTTGTCTGCACAGACGTTGCACCCCCGTTCGCCCCCGCAGGCCGTCACCGGGGCGGCGGCGAGCCACCCGTCGACGAATGTGCTTGGCTGGCGATCGAGGCCATGGTCGCAGAGAGGCCACCCGATTTCGCAGCTCAAGTCCGGTATCCGACCGAACTTTACATCGACAGTCGTCGTCTGATCCGTTTGGCGACCCCGAATACCGACAGCTACCACGCATTCACAGGCTTCACTACACTCGGTGGCGGTCCCACCGTCCGGCCAATCAGGAGGGCTGCCGGTGCCCTGCGCCCGGCCCGCCCCCGGCGAGGAGCAGAGATGACCAGTCCCCGTGTCCGAGGTCGACAGATCGTGGCCGCCCTGGCCGGCGCGTTGAGCGTCGCCGTCGCGGCCGGCGCCCCGGCCGACGCCGCCCGGCCGGCCGAAGGGGTCGTCCGGTACGCCGACGCCGTGGACGCCGCACCCGGCAGCTATCTGGTGACACTGCGGGAGGCTCCGGCGGGCGGCGCCGCCGAGGTCGGCCGGTTCGCCGACCGGGTGCGGGACCGCTTCGGCGGCACGGTCGGTCCGGTCTGGGGCACCGTCGGCACCGGATTCGAGGTACGCCTTCCGGAGCGGGCCGCCCGCCGCCTCGCCGCCGACCCGGCGGTGGCGTCGGTGGAACAGAACCGGAGGGTGTCGCTGGCCGCCGCCGGGGTGCAGATCAACCCGCCGTCGTGGGGGCTGGACCGCATCGACCAGCGCAACCTTCCGCTCGACGGCCGGTACGCGTACCCGAACACCGCACCCAACGTGCACGTGTACGTCGTCGACACCGGGATCCGGGCCACCCATGCCGACCTCGCGGGCCGGGTCACCGGCGGGATCGACCTGGTCGACTCGGCGCTGCCCGCCGACGACTGCAACGGCCACGGCACCCACCTGGCCGGCACAGTCGGCGGCACCCGGCACGGGGTGGCCAAGCAGGTGCAGCTGCACCCCGTCCGGGTGCTCAACTGCGCCGGCTCCGGGACCGTGGCGACGGTGATCGCCGGCATCGACTGGATCACCGCGAACGCGGTCCGCCCCGCAGTGGTGCAGCTGGCGATCGGCGGTCCGGCCAACTCGGCGCTGGACGCTGCGGTGACCGCCTCGACGAGCCGGGGGATCACGTACGTCACCACCGGCGGCAGCTCCAACACCAACGCGTGCAACTCGTCACCGGGGCGGGTTCCGGCCGCGTTGACAGTGGTGGGCACCTCGACCACCGACGCCCGACTGCCCAGCGGCAACCACGGCAGCTGCATCGACCTGTACGCCCCGGGGGCGAACATCACCTCGACCTGGCACACCGGGGACACCGCCACCGCCGCCCTCAGCGGCGGGTCGACAGCCTCGGCGCACGTGACAGGCTGTGCCGCGCTGGCCCTGTCCGGCAACCCGCTCTGGACGCCGGCCCAGGTCGCCGCCCACCTGATCGGACGGTCGACCACCGGGATCGTCACCGGCGTGGCCTCCGGCACCCCGAACCGCCTGCTCTACTGCGGTCCCTGACGCACCCCCGGATGCCGACGACGACAGGGGCCGGAGGTCGGGTTCCCGACCTCCGGCCCCTGTCGGTCGAACGGGTCAGCCGCCCAGGCTCGCGGCGGCCGAGGCGATCGCCGGGGCGAAGGCGCTCACCTGCGTGTAGACGCCCGGGTAGTTGGCCCGGGCGCAGCCCCGACCCCAGCTGACGATGCCGACCTGGATCCATCCGTTCGCGGCGTCCCGACGGAACATGGGGCCACCGGAGTCGCCCTGGCAGGTGTCGGTCCCACCGGCCGGGTAGCCGGCGCAGATCTCCTCGGCCGGGATGAACTCGTTGCCGTACGAGGTGCGACAGCTCGCGTCGGTGACGAACGGGACGTTCGCCTTGAGCAGGTAACGCTGCTGGGCGCCCCGCTCCCGGGTGGCACCCCAACCGGCCACCGTGAACGTGCCGCTGTCGTAGGCGGTGGTGGTGGCGATGGGAAGGGTCGCCAGGGAGGTGACCGGCGTGGCGAGCCGGATCAGCGCCCAGTCCTTGCCGTTGCCGTTGTAGCCGGGTGCCCGGTAGACGTAGTTGGAGCGGACCTGGATCCGGCTGCCGGACTGGAGGTCGACCACGCCGAGGGTGGCGGTGATGCTGGTGTTGGTGCCGGTGGCACCGACGCAGTGGGCGGCGGTGAGGACCAGTCGGGCGCTGTAGAGCGATCCGCCGCAGCCCATCGAGAGCCGGACCATGAAGGGGAACTCGCCCTGAACGGCCGGTGTGCCGCCGACGACGAAGGGGGTGACGTCGTCGGTGGGACCGGCGGCGGCCGGGGCTGCGACGACGAAGGATCCTACGGTCACCGCGACCAACGCGGCGGCCGTCCGGCCGATGAGTCTGCGCCAACGGGTCACTGGGCCTCCCAAGCCTCGGCGGCGCATCTCACGAGAGCGCCGTTGATGGCCGGAGCCTAGAAATATCGACCGACCTCCATCAACATCCTGGTCTGGTCATACGACGCCTCCGGCGACCGTCCGTCATCCCCCGCCGAGTGTCGCCATGATCGACCTGCTCGGCCCTCTCCGGGCCCGACGGTGCCCACTAGGCTCGATCCCCGTACCGCTCCCACCGGGGCGTGGCCGTCCGGTGTCGACACCGGACGCCGGGCCGGACGTGACCGGGGGCGCGACGGCGACCAGGAGGAACGATCGTGGTGATTGCGGGTGCCCCACAGGGCGCGCCGACAGTGGCGACACCGACCCGCCGATCCGGCACGGCCGCCACGATCGGGGCCGTGCTGGCGGTCGTGGTGCTGATCCTGCTGGCCGTGGCCGTGGCGGGGGTGGCGATGTTCCTGCCGATGGCCATCGCCAACTGCGGGATCAACGACACCGACGACCTGCTGGCCTGCAACGTCGCGGGGCAACTGGTGCTGCTCGGGGCCCCCTTCGGCGGAGCGGTGCTCGGCCCGGTGGTGGCCCTGGCCGGGTTCCTGCCGTTCCTGCGACGCTGGCGGGGGCTGCTCGTCGGCGCCGGTTACCTGATCGTGCTCGGCGGCCTGGGCCTGGCCTTCCTCGTCGCCTTCGGCGGCTTCTAGGGTCGCGCCGACGGGTCGCGCCGACGCGGGCCGTCCGGGTCACCCGGGCTCGGCACCGGCAGGCCGCGCGGGCGGCCGGTCGACTATCTGACCTTGCGGGTCGAGCGGACGACCAGGTCGTCGTACTCCCGGTGCCGGTCGAGCCACCCGCTGAGGAAGGGGCAGATCGGCACCACGGTCCGCCGCCTGGCCCGGGCGTCGTCCATCACCGCGCGGGCCAGCGCCGACCCCACCCCCTGACCCTCGAACTCCGGGGTGACCTTGGTGTGGGTGTAGGCGATGATCGCGCCGGTGAGCTGGTAGGTGACGATGCCGGCCGTCTCCCCCGCCTCGGTCCGGGCCTCGAACCGCTCCCGCTCGGGCACGTCGGTCACCGCGAAACTCATCCCCCCATCAAACCACGCGCCTGCGCCGCCGACCGGCCCGGCGACGTCGGGGGGTACGCCCGGCGCAGCCTGGTCACCATGCGGGCGACGATCCGTCGGACGTCCTCCTCGTCGAGGGGGTCCGCCGCGTAGGCGTCGGTGAGGGCGAGACCGTTGAGCATCGCGGTGATGGCGGTGGTCTCCAACCGGATGTCGTCCTCGTCGGCACCGGTGCCGACCAGTGCGACCCGGACGAGGTCGGCGATGATCCGTTCGGCGGCGGCCTGGGTGTGCAGGATGTCGGCGCGCAGGTGCGGCACCGTCCGGGCCCGCATGAGGTATTCCAGGTAGGCGACGTTCTCCCGGTGCGGGACCCGGCCGGGGGCCGAGCACACCAGCAGCGCGCCGATGGTGTCGAGCGGGTCCGCGCCGCGTTCCGCCATCGGGTCGGCGACCCGCTCCCGGCTGCGGGACACGACGACCGAGAAGGTGAACGCCAGCACCTCGTCGAAGTCGGCGAAGAAGTGGCGGATGCTGCCGATGGCCAGACCGGTGCGCTGGGCGATTCGACCGAGCGTCACCGACTGGATCCCACGGTCGAGGATCTCGTCGAGGACGGCCTCGGCGACCAGGGATCGACGCTGGTCGGGATCTACGTGTTTGGGCACCCCCCAGTTTTAGCATGCTCGTGCTATTTTATTTGGCATGCTGATGCTAAATCAGGTCGACGACGACCGGATCTCGCTGATCCTCAACCTCATGCTCATGCGATACGCGGTGATCGTCGGAGGGGCGATCCTGCTCGCGGTGATCGCGATCGTCGTGCTGCGGATCTGGCTGCGCCGGGGCAACCGGGTTCCCGACCGGACCCGGGAGTGGGTGCACGACACCATCGACAGACGCGTGCCCGACCGACGGGGCGCCTGGACCATCGCCCACTCCACCTGGGAGGCCGTCACCCGGGACCCGCGCCGCGACGACACCCCACCCGGGCGTCGGCGCGACTGACCGCCACCGTGGACACACCCACGGTGTCGCAGTGGGCGGCTATCACGGCGTACCACCGGACTTGAGAAGAAATTTGGGAACCGATCCGATCCGGTCGCCCGCGGACGCCGTACTCATCCGCGGCAACGACGATCAAGGGAGCGGTTTTATGAACAGGCGAGGCGCGACAGCCGGTCGTAGGCGCAAGGTCATCCTGGGTGTGGCTGCAGCGGCCCTGCTCGGGGGCGGGCTGGCCGTCGGCACCGGGCTGGGCAACGCCGGCGAGAACTGCGACGGACTGGACACCGCGCTACGCAACAACCTGACCTTCATCGCCGACCAGCGCGCCAACCCGGACGCGCTCTCCAACGACCGGATAGCCAACCGGCAGGCCGTGGTGGACCTGATCCAGCAACGTCGGGCCACGGCCGGCTGCACCGCCGACGTGAGCGTCGACGCCCCGGCGGCCCCACCGGCGACCGCCCCCGCCCAGCAGCCTCCCGCCCAGGCCGCGCCGGGCGGAACCGGATCCGGTCAGGACGGGACCGGGGCCGGTGAGGTGGTCTGCAAGGGATCGACAGTCACCCTGTTCAACGAGGCCGCCGGACCGGCCGCCTCCAGCGGCACCTTCCCGGTGGGCACGACCCTCAAGGTCACCAACCTGGACAACGACAAGAGCATCACCGTCACCGTGACCAGCACGTCGGGTAGCTGCATCCTGCTCAACGACGCGGCGTTCGAGCAGGTCCGGGAGGCCGGCCGATTCGTGATCCGCCGGGCGGTGGTCGAGCGCCTCGGCTGAGGCCCCGCCACCCCTACACGTCCGAGGTGGTCGGATGGACCGGCGGCGGGGTCAGGCGAAATGCGGCTCGGTGAAGTGCTCCTGCTGCCAGATCGACGACATCTCGTCGAACGCGTGCTCCATGATGAGCACCATGGCCCGTCGGGCGCTGTCGCCGTCGCCGCGCTGGATGGCCTGGGCCACGTCGGCGTGCAGTTGCAGCGCCTGCTCGCTGGGGTAGTGCGGCATGAGGTGGTAGTGGTGGCGGCCGATGAGGACCTCGGCGACCAGACTCTGCAGCTTGACGAACATCTCGTTGCCCGACGCGGCCAACACCCGCTGGTGGAACTCGATGTCCAGGCGCAGGAACCGCTCCTCGTCGCCGGCCTTGCCGGCCGCCCACAGCTTCCCGGCGAGTCCGACCAGGTCGCCGGCCTGGTCGTGGTCGACCCGCTGCGCGGCGAGCAGGGCGGCGTGCGGCTCCACCGCCGTCCGCAGCTCGGTGATCGAACGGATCTGGGCGATGCGACCGACCGAGGCCAGCCGCCAGCGGATCACTTGGGGATCGAAGACGTTCCAGTGTTCGGCGGCGCGGATCATGACCCCGACCCGACGGCGGGTCTCGATGAACCCCATCGAGGCGAGTACGCGTAGCACCTCCCTGACCACCGAGCGGGAGACACCGTAGCGGTCGACCAGGTCGTCGATGTTGAGGACGGCACCCGGTGCCAGCCCGCCGCCGCAGATGGCGGTGCCCAGATGGTCGAGGACCCGACCGTGCAGCCCAGCCTCGGCGGCGGCGGTTTGGGTGGTTGTCACCCCTGGTGAGGAGAGCTTCACGCCTCGGATCATATCAGTTGGGTCTACCCCTTGAATAAATCTGCTTTATCGGCCTAGCATCCGGACGTTAAGCGGATGTAAAAAGCCGAAGTCGCGCCGATCCCCCGGGGTGGCGACGAGGACAGAAGGAGACGGACGTGGGACGTCGATCGATAATCGGTACCTCTCTGGCGGTGACCACCGCCTTGGCACTGTCGGCCTGCGGTGGCGGTGGTAGCGGCAGCGGCGACTCGAACACCGTTCGGGTCACGCTGGTCAACCACGTCTGGACGGAGAACGTCCGGGCCGCCCTGCCGGAGTTCGAGCAGCAGACCGGCCTCAAGGTCGAGGTCACCCAGCTCGGCGAGGACCAGCTGTCGGACCAGTACAACGTCAAGCTCAACGCGGGCTCGGACGACCTCGACGTGATGATGTACCGCCCCCTCCAGGAGGGGCAGCTGTTCGCCAAGAACCGGTACCTGGCCGACCTGACCGACAAGGCCAACGGCAGCAGCGAGTTCGACTTCGCCGACTTCCAGGAGGCTCCGGTCGGGGCCACCACCTACGAGGACAAGGTGGTCGGCATCCCGATCATCACCGAGCAGCAGGTCCTCTACTACCGCAAGGACCTGCTGGAGAAGTCGGGCTTCAGCGCCCCGCCGGCCACGCTCGACGAGCTCAAGACCCAGGCCGCGAAGATCGAGGCGGACAACTCCGGTGTCGCCGGGTTCGTCGCCCGGACCGGCAAGGCCGCCGCCGTCACCCAGTTCTCCAGCTTCCTCTACAGCTTCGGTGGCGACTTCGTCGACGCCTCGGGCAACTCCGCGGTCAACAGCGCCGCCGCCAAGCAGGCGTACGCCTACTACGGCGGGCTGCTGCGTGACCACGGCCCGAACAACGTCAGCACCGACATGAGCTGGTCCGAGGCGATGGCGATCTTCACCCAGGGCCAGGCCGCCTTCTACCCGGAGGCCAACTCGCTCTACAAGAACGCCACCGACCCGAGCAAGTCGCGGGTCGCCGAGAACGTCGGGTTCGCGCCGTTCCCTGCCGGTCCGGCCGGTTCCAAGCCGTACAACATCCCCTCCTGGGGCCTGGCAGTGAACGAGTCCTCCCCGAACAAGGACAACGCCTGGAAGTTCATCGAGTGGGCCGCCGGTAAGACCCAGGCCCTGGAGCAGCAGAAGTCCGGCGTCCCCGGCGCCCGGACCTCGGTCTGGGAGAACCCGGAGGGCACCTCCACCTACCCGGAGGACATGGCCGACGCGATCACCGTCAGCCTGGCCAACGGCGTCGGCCACGACCGGCCGCTGGTCGAGCGGGTCGCCCAGGCCCGGGAGATCGTCGGTCAGCCGATCGTCGACGCGATCACCGGCCGGGACGCCGGCGCCTCGGCCGACACCGCGCACGAGGCGTTCCAGAAGTTCCTGGACGACGAGGCTCGCTAGTCCGTCAGCGGGGGTGGTGGGGCGATCGCCCCACCACCCCGCCCGGCCTCCCCTCACGGAGAACCCATGTCAGCAGCAACCGCCAGCAAGGCGCCGCGTAGCGCCAACGTCATGCCCGACACGCCCCGCTGGGCGCGCTGGGCCAACGATCACCGCAAGTGGCTCTTCGCGGCCCCGGCCATGGCCTTCGTCGCCGCGCTGATCATCTTCCCGCTCGCCTGGACGCTGTACCTCAGCCTCACCGACTCCCGCGGATCGGTCCGCGCCGAGTCGAACTTCATCGGCCTCCAGAACTACCTGGACGTGCTCAGCGACACCGACCGGTTCTGGCCCGCCGTCGCGCGGACCGGCGTCTTCACCGGTGTGGCGCTGCTCGTCGAGGTCGTCCTCGGGATGGCGATCGCCCTGCTCCTGTGGCGGCCGTTCAAGGGCGAGAAGTGGGTCCGGGTCGCCATCCTCCTGCCGCTGGTCGCCACCCCGGTCGCGGTCGGCATGATGTGGCGCCTCATCTTCGACCCCAACATCGGGATGGCCAACCAGATCCTCGGGTGGGTCGGTATCGGCCCTCAGCCCTGGCTGGCCGGGCAGAACACGGCGTTGGCGACCACGATCTTCATCGACATCTGGCAGTGGACGCCGATGGTGGTGCTGATCCTGCTCGCCGGGCTGACCTCGCTCTCCGACGAGCCCCAGGAAGCGGCGATGATCGACGGTGCCAGCGCCTGGCAGCGCTTCCGGCACGTCACCCTGCCGCTGCTGATGCCCACCGTGATCGTCGCGGTCCTCCTGCGCGGTATCGACGCGCTGAAGACCTTCGACATCCTCTACGCCACCAAGGGCCGCGGCGGCGGTTCCTTCAACGAGGTGGAGACCCTCAACGTGTACGCCTACGGCCTCAGCTTCGACTACAACGAGTACGGCCGCTCGTCGACGGTGCTGATCCTGTTCTTCCTGATCATCATCGGCGTGATGTGGGCCCTCACCGCCCGACGTAAGAAGGAGGCGGGTCGTCGATGAAGCACAGCTCCGGATACAAGATCTTCCGGGTGGTGGCCCTCGTCCTCGTGGTGCTCTCCCTGGTGGCACCACTGCTCTGGATGGTCTCCGCCTCCTTCAAGACCAACGTCGACATCTACGACTCCAGCAAGGCGCTGATCTTCAGCCCCACCCTGGCCAACTACGACACCGTCTTCCAGCAGGCGAACTACCTCCAGTTCGTGTTCAACAGCCTCTGGGTGGCCTTCGCGGCGACCCTGCTGTCGCTGATCCTCGGGGTGCCGGCGGCGTACTCGATGAGCCGGTTCAACATGAAGAAGTCGGCCCTGGTGGTCCTGATGGCCCGGGTCATCCCCGGCGTCTCCCTGCTGGTGCCGTGGTACTACGTCTTCTCGAACCTGCAGATGATCGGGGGCTTCGGGGTCCTGATCCTGAGCCACATGTTCGTCTCGCTGCCGTTGATCGTCTACATCATGATGGGCTACTTCGACGGCCTGCCGGAGGAGCTGGAGGAGGCGGCGCTGGTCGACGGTCTGACCCACATCGGGGCCTTCCGTCGGATCACCCTGCCGCTGTCGGTGCCGGGTGTCGCCACCGCCGGGATCCTGTCCTTCATCTTCAGCTGGAACAACTTCATGTTCGCCCTGGTACTCGCCAGCGGGAACACCAAGACCCTGCCCGTGGCGATCTTCGACTTCGTCGGGTACGCCAGCATCGACTGGGGCGGCCTGATGGCGGCGACCACTGTGGTCACCCTGCCGATCATGGTGATCGCGCTGTTCGTGCAGAAGTACATCGTCTCCGGCCTCACCGCCGGTGCGACGAAGGGCTGAGACGACAATGACGACCATCGCTCGCGTCGAGACCTTCCTCGTCGCACCCCGCTGGCTGTTCGTCCGGGTGGAGACCGAGTCCGGCATCGTCGGTTGGGGAGAGGCCACCTGCGAGGGGCGCTCCGAGACCGTCCGTACCGCCGTCGAGCAGCTCAGCGAGCTGCTGATCGGCCGGGACGCGCTGCGGATCGAGGACCACTGGCAGGTGATGACGAAGGGTTCCTTCTACCGGGGCGGCCCCATCCTGGCCAGCGCCGTCGCCGGCCTGGACCAGGCGCTCTGGGACATCGCCGGCAAGCGGTACGGGGCCCCCGTGCACCAGTTGCTCGGCGGCCCCGTCCGGGACCGGATCCGGGTGTACGGCTGGGTCGGCGGTGACGAGCCCAGCGAGGTCCGTGACCACATCGCCGCCCGGGTCGAGTCCGGACTGACAGCGGTGAAGATGAACGCCTCCGGGCGGATGAGCCCGATCGCCTCCGTCGCCGAACTCGACGAGGTGGTGGCCCGGGTGGCCGCCGCCCGGGAGGTCCTCGGCGACCACCGGGACGTGGCTGTCGACTTCCACGGTCGGTTCACCCTGGCCAACGCCCGTCGGGTGGCGCCGCTGCTGGAGCCGTACCGGCCGCTGTTCCTGGAGGAGCCGGTCGTCCCGGAGAACTCCCACCTGATCGGGGACTTCGTCCGCTCGACCACCACCCCGGTCTCCACCGGGGAGCGGCTCTACAACCGGCAGGAGTTCCTGCCGGTCCTGCAGGCCGGTATCGCGGTGGCCCAACCGGACCTCTCGCACGCCGGTGGCATCACCGAGGTCCGCAAGATCGCCGCGCTGGCCGAGACGTACGACGTGCAGCTCGCCCCGCACTGCCCGCTGGGTCCGATCGCCCTGGCCGCCTGCCTGCAGGTCGGGTTCGCCACGCCGAACTACCTGATCCAGGAACAGAGCATCGGGATCCACTACAACCTCGGTGCCGAGGTGCTGGACTACTGCGTCGACCAGCAGCCGTTGACCTTCGTCGACGGGTACGTCCAGCGTCTCACCGCCCCCGGGCTGGGCATCGAGATCGACGAGCAGGCGGTGCGCACTGCCGACAAGCGGGGCCACGCCTGGCGCAGCCCGATGTTCCGGCACCTCGACGGCTCCTACGCGGAATGGTGACCATGACACTCGACCTCCCCGCCGAACTCGCCGCGACCCGCCTCCTGGCGGTCATCCGTGGCACCGACACCGCCGCCGCGATCGCGGCGGGCACCGCCCTGCTCAACGAGGGGGTGAGCGTGGTCGAGGTGGCCCTGACCACCCCCGGCGCGCTCACCGCCATCGAGGCGCTACGCCAGGCCGCCCCCGAGGGCTGCCTGGTCGGCGCGGGCACCGTGCTCACCACCGCGGACGTCGCCGACGTGGTGGCGGCCGGGGCCCAGTTCGTGGTCACCCCGGCGGTGGTCGACTCGATCGGCGAGGCGGCCCGTCGCGGCCTGCCGGTGGCCGCCGGGGCGCTCACCCCGACCGAGGCGTACACGGCGGTCCGGCTGGGGGCCGGCGTGGTCAAGCTCTTCCCGGCCGCGGTGGGCGGTCCGGTGTACCTCAAGGCGATCCGCGACCCGTTCCCGGACCTGCCGCTCGTCGCGGTCGGCGGGGTGGGGCTGGCCGAGGTGCCCGCCTACCTGGCGGCCGGGGCGATCGCGGTCGGTGTGGGTGGACCGCTGGTGGGCGACGCCGCCTCCGGTGGCGACCTCGACGCCCTGCGTGCCCGGGCCCGCCAGTACCGGGCGGTGACCGACGGGGTGGGTGCCGTGCCCGGGACGAACGGCGTCCGGTCGTGAGCGGTTACGACCTGGTCACCGCCGGGGAGACGCTGGTCTCCCTGCGCTCGTCGGGGCCGCTGGCCGTCGGTGGGCCGTTGACCATGCACCTGGGCGGCGCGGAGTCGAACGTGGCCATCGGCCTGGCCCGGCTCGGCCACCGGGTGGCCTGGGTCGGCCGGGTCAGCGACGACGAGCTGGGCCGGTTCGTGCAGCGCCAGCTACGCGCCGAGGGCGTCGACACCAGCGGGGTCCGGCGGGACCCGGACCGCCCCGCCGGGCTGATGTTCCTGGAACAGCGGACCTCCGACGTGACCCGGGTGCAGTACCACCGGGCCGGGTCGGCCGGGTCGGCACTCACCGTCGAGGACCTGCGGGGTCCGCTCTCGGCCGGCACCCGCCTGCTGCACCTGACCGGGATCACCCCGGCGCTGTCCGACGCGGCGCACAAGGCGGTGCACTGGGCGGCGCGGGAGGCCGTGGCGATGGGCACGGCGGTCTCCCTCGACGTCAACTACCGGGCCAAGCTCTGGTCCCGGGAGCAGGCCCGGGCGGCGCTGACCCCGCTGGCCGGGTACGCGTCGCTCGTCGTCGCCTCCGCCGACGAGCTGGACCTGGTCACCGCCCCCGACGCCGACGAGGCCGACGCGGTGACCGACCTGCTGGACCGGGGCGTACGGACCGTGCTGGTCAAGCTCGGTGCCGACGGCGTACGCGCGTACACCCGCGACGACGTCACCTACGTCCCGGCGGTGCCCGTCACCGCCGTCGACACCGTCGGTGCCGGGGACGCGTTCACCGCCGGCTACCTCTCCGGCCAGCTCGACGGGTTGGACCTCGTCGACAGGCTGCGCCGGGCGGTCACCCTGGGCGCCTTCGCGGTCGCCGGACACGGTGACTGGGAGGGCCTGCCCCGCCGCGACGAGTTGTCCCTGATCGACGGCAGCGCCGCCGGCACCACCCTCCGCTGAGGCCCCCTCCCTACGAGAAAGGCAGCCACCCGTGAAGATCGTCGCCGCCGACGTCATCGTCTCCAGCCCGGACCGCAACTTCGTCACTCTGAAGATCACCACAGAGGACGGTGTCACCGGGCTGGGCGACGGCACCCTCAACGGCCGCGAACTCTCCGTCGCCTCGTACCTGCGTGACCACGTCGCCCCGCTGCTGGTCGGGCGGGACGCGCACAACATCGAGGACGCCTGGCAGTTCCTGTACCGCTCGGCGTACTGGCGTCGTGGCCCGGTCACGATGGCCGCGATCGCCGCCGTGGACGTGGCCCTGTGGGACATCAAGGCCAAGGCCGCCGGGATGCCGCTCTACCAGCTGCTCGGCGGGGCGTCCCGGACCGGGATCATGGCCTACGGGCACGCCTCCGGCCGGGACCTGCCGGAGCTGTTCGACTCGATCCGGCGGCACCTCGACGAGGGCTACCGGTCGATCCGGGTGCAGACCTCCGTCCCCGGCATCAACGCCGTGTACGGTGTCGCCGCCCAGCCCAGCAGCGACGGCAAGCGCTACGACTACGAGCCGGCCCAGCGGATCCCGCTGCCTGCCGAGGAGGACTGGGACACCCGCGCGTACCTGCGCCACCTGCCCGGCGTGTTCGAGGCGGTCCGCAGCGAGTTCGGCCCGGAGCTGCCGCTGCTGCACGACGGCCACCACCGGATGACCCCGATCCAGGCCGCGAAGCTCGGCAAGGCCCTCGAACCGTACGACCTGTTCTGGCTGGAGGACTGCACCCCGGCGGAGAACCAGGAGGCGCTGCGGCTGGTGCGCCACCACACCACCACCCCGCTGGCCATCGGGGAGATCTTCAATACGGTGTGGGACTACCAGACCCTGATCCGCGAGCAGCTGATCGACTACGTGCGGTCGGCCGTCACCCACACCGGTGGCATCACCGCGATGCGCAAGCTGCTGGACTTCGCCGCCCAGTACCAGATCAAGTCGGGCATCCACGGCCCCACCGACATCTCGCCGGTGGGCATGGCCGCCGCCCTGCACCTGGACCTCGCCATCCACAACTTCGGCATCCAGGAGTACATGCGGCACGGGCCGCTCACCAACGAGGTGTTCCGGCAGTCCTTCACCTTCACCGACGGGTACCTGCACCCGGGCACCCAGCCGGGCCTCGGGGTGGAGCTGGACGAGGAGGCGGCGGCCCGGTTCCCGTACCAGCCGGCGTACCTGCCCTACAACCGGCTCAAGGACGGCACCGTCCATGACTGGTGAGCCACCGCCGACCCGACACGTCGTGGTGATGGGGGTGTCCGGGGCCGGCAAGACCACAGTGGCCCAGGGCGTCGCCGAGCTGACCGGACTGACCTTCGCCGAGGCCGACGAGTTCCACTCCGAGGCCAACGTGGCCCAGATGCGGGCCGGGGTCCCCCTCGACGACGACGCCCGGTGGCCGTGGCTGCGGGCGCTGGCCGACTGGATGGGCGAGCGCCACCGGGCCGGGGTGTCGACGGTGCTGGCCTGTTCGGCGTTGCGACGGACCTACCGCGACCTGCTGCGGGAGGGGCCGCCGACGGTGGACTTCGTCCACCTCGCCGGACCGACCGAGGTCATCCGGGAGCGGATGTCCCTGCGGGCCGGGCACTACATGCCGGCCAGCCTGCTCGACTCGCAGACCGCGACGCTGGAACCGCTGCTCCCCGACGAGCAGGGGGTCGTCCTGGACCTCCGACTCACCACCGAGGCCCTCGTCGAGGCCGCTGTCGAGCAGCTCGGCCTGTCGTTGCGCGACGACCCGCTCGGGGTGCCCGCGTCCGCCCGGCGGCGACCGCCGGCCGAGTCGCACCGATAGACCGACCGAGGGTGCGGCGGCCGGGGTCCGCCGCCGCACCCCCTACGGTCGGGCGTACGGTCGTACGCCCGACCGTAGGGTGTCGGGGTGACCCCCGACCTCGACCTGCTCCGTGAACTCCTCGACGCGAACCCCGGCCTGGCCCGACGACCCGGGAGCGGCGTCGCCGAGCGGGACCTGCGCCGCGCGGAGGAACGTCTCGGAGCGCTGCCGGCGTCGTACCGGTGGTGGTCGGCCGAGTACGGCGTCGGATGGCTCGGCGCCGAACCCGTCGCCGTCGTCGGCCCACCCGGGTACGACGAGGACCACGACAGCATCACCGCACCCTGGCGGCACGACGACCGGCGGCTGTGCTTCCTCGTCGACGCCGACGGTGACGCGTACTCCTTCGCACTGGACCGTCGGCGGGGCGACGAGGCACCGGTGGTCCGCCGCAGCGCCCTCGACGGCGACGAGGAGCAGGTCGCCGAGTCGTTCGCGGGATTCCTCACCGTGACCGACGCCCTCGCCCGGGGCCTGGGCGACGGCCCGAACCCGACGATCGCCGGCCTGTGGCGTCACACCCCCGGCGTCCTGCGCGACGACGGCGTGCTCGTCTACGGGCCGCACGTGATCGGGGAACGCAACGCCACCTTCGAGGTGGCCGCCTACGCCCCCGAGTGGGTCCTGGTCGGCGACGACAGCGGCGGCACCGGCCTGCTCATGCGACGGCACGGGCGCGACCGGATCGGAGTGTGGGCACTCGACCTCGGCGCGATCAGCGAGGACGTCACCGACGACGGCGAGTTCGTCACCGACGACCTGGTCACCTGGCTGAGCCGGTGACCGGGGTCCGGCCGCCGTCGCGTCCGGCTCGGCCCGCCGGGCGGTACTCGCTGCGCAGCAGGCCGTAGACGTGCACGTCGCGCCAGCGGCCCTGGCGGAACTCGGCGCTGCGCAGGGTGCCCTCCAGGACGAACCCGATCCGTTCCAGGATGCGCTGCTCCGCCTCGTTCTCCGGCTGGGTGACCGCCTCGATCCGCACCACCGGGCTGTGGTCGAACAGGTAGTCGCAGAGCAGCCGCTGCGCGAGCAGTCCGACGCCCCGCCCCCGGGCCTCGGGCACCAGGGAGATCCCGATGCTCCAGTAGGTGCCGTTGCCCTGGCTCACCGCCGCCCAGGCGACGAACCCGACCGCCGCCCCGTCGGCGGTCACCGTCATCCGGCTGTCCTCGGCACCGAGCCACCCGTCGGTGTCGAGACGTCGCCGCAGCTCACCGGAGTCACGGTGGCCGTACCAGTTCGGTCCGATCAGGCCCGCCTCGAGGCGGAACCGGAGCAGGACGTCGAGGTCCTCGACGAGGATCGGACGCAACGCGACCTGTGGTGCGGTCATCGGGCCGACTCCGGTTCGGGCTCCGCGCCGCGCGGACCGGTCGGCTGGGGAGGCACCGGGGCCGCCTCGGGTGGCGCGCCGCCGGACCGTCGCCGCAGCACCGCCGACCACCGGACCTGGGTGACCACCAGCCCGGAGATCACCAGCAGGGCGGCGAGCACCTTGACCGCGCTCAACCGCTCACCGAGGACGATCATCGAACTGGCCATCCCGAACAGCGGCACGAGGAGGGTCAGCGGGGCGACCAGGGCGGTGGAGTAGCGCCGGAGCAGCCGGTTCCAGACGGCGTACCCGAAGAGGGTGGTCGGATAGACCAGGTAGAGCACCGACCCGACCGAGGCCCAGGAGAGGTCGGTCAACGAGTCGGCCACCGAGGCGGGACCGCTCAACCAGAGGGTCAGCAGCAGCAACGGGACCGGTGGGATCAGGCTCGACCAGACCATGAAGGCGAGGAAGTCCTCGGTCTGGGCCTTCTTGACGATGATGTTCGCCAGCCCCCACGAGGCCGCCGCCCCGGTCACCAGCAGGACCCCGAGCACCGTGGCGGAGCCGTCGGACACGCCGGCGGCGATGAGCGCCATGCCACCGGCGGCGAGCGCCATGCCCGTCACCTGCGCGGGCGTCACCCGCTCGCGGAAGACCAGGGCGGCCAGCCCGATGGTGAAGAAGACCTGGAGCTGGAGCACGATCGAGGCGAGTCCGGCCGAGAGGCCGGCGTCGATGCCGGCGAAGAGGAGGCCGAACTGGAAGAACCCCAACACCAACCCGTACGACGCCAGATGGCGGAACGGAACGTCGGGCTTCTTGAAGAAGAAGATCGCCGGAAGGCAACAGAGTGCGAACCGCAGGGTCGCCAGCAGGTACGGATCGAAGGAGTCGAGTCCGATTCGGATGACGACGAAGTTGAAACCCCACACCAGCGTGACGACCACGCCGAGTGCCAGGTGCCCGATGGACAAGGGAACCGCCGATCATGAAATGCCCCGGCGGCCGACGAGCCGGGAGGCAGGGACCTAATGTGGAATTCTCACGGGTGCGCCTACGGCCGTGGACAGATCAGGCAGCTCACGATTCTTCAATCCCTTCCGTCCGGTGTCAACCCGCCGACGGGGCGGGTCGCAGCGGGTCACCCGCTCCCGGTTCGTCGAGGTCGGCCGAGGCGAGAATATATCCGAGTTGGAGCCGGTTGCGTGCCCCCAACCCGCCCATCAGATCCGCGATGTGCCGCTGACAGGTACGAAGGGACAATCCGACCCGCTGCGCGATCCGGACGTCCGGTTCGCCGGTGATCAGAAGTGACGCGATGGCCCGTCGGACACCCCGTACCGCCGTCGAGGTGTCGCGCCGGTAATTGGTGATCGACATTGGCGAGGCACCGTTCCAACAGCGCTGGAAGCCGTCGACCATGAATGCGACGGTGTTCGGGTCGCGGACGACTGCGGCACCGTCGTCGGAGTCCGACAGCCCGATGACCGCCACCCGACGGTCGAATATCAGACAGCGGGCGAAGCCGTCGGCGCTGGTCCGCACCTCTCCCCCGAGGGCACTCACGTGACTGGCGAAGGCACTGGTCGCCGGGCTGAACCGGGCGGTGTGCTGGTAGAGGGTCAGCATCCGGACGCCCCGACGCAGCAGCCGGTCGGTGCGATCCAGGCTCTCGGTCAGCACCTCCTCGGCCCGGCCACCCCCGGGCTGGGAGGCGAGCACCTCGTCGGTGGTCTCGGCGGCGAGTCCGGTGATCAGCTGGCGGACATGGAGCCGATCCGGCACCACCTGGGACCGGTCGGACCGACCTTCGTCCAGGCTGCGTTCGTACGCGCCGGTCAGGGAGGCCAGTTCGCCGCCGAGCAGTCGGACCCGGTCCTGCGCCAGGTCGATCTCGCGTTGCAGCGGGCTCAGCACGCACGACCGGGCCAGGTCCGGCGAGATCGGGACCAGTCGCCCGCCGCCCGGGTCTCCGGGGCGCAGCAGCCCGACCTCCAGCAGGACCCGGACGGCCTCCTCGGCCTCGGCCTCGGTCAGCGACAAACTGACTGAGGCGGCACGGGAATCGGTTTCCTTCCGGGCAAGGGCATCAAGATAGACAAGACGGGCATGAATGGTGAGCTGCGGCATGTCGAGCGCGAACTTTGTCCGATTCATCAAGCTTCCACCCCTCATCTTTCCGCCAGCAACAACATGACCCTCGACCGGTCTGGCCGATCCAGCCGACAAAGGCCATGATATTGCGAGGTTCATCCGTGGCCATCTATTGACATTGTGAGATCAACGTGTACGACACGGCACCCACCACGGGATTGATCCGCTTCCGGCCCGTGCCACGTGCTTCAGCTCTCGCCGATCTTGGATGGGGAAAGAAATGCCTCGAAGCAAGTCGTACAACACGTACGCGTCTCTGAAGCGACCGGAGTTCCGCAAGCGCGTCGACGACCTCCTGCTCAAGTTCGAGCGCGACTTCTACGCCCAGAACCAGGGCGCCGAGGGCATGCTCAAGCAGGACCAGTTCAGCCTCGACCTCTACAAGCGACACAACGTCGAGACGATGATCCGAATCGGGTTGAAGCGGGCCATCGACCCGCTGATCGCCAACTACTGGGCCACCCGGGATCCGCAACTGTGCAAGGAGTGGGGCCTCTACGGCGCGGAGGAGGGTCGCCACGACCGGATGTTCGCCGGCGACCTGCACAAGGTGGGGATGACCGACGAGGAGATCTACGCGATCCGTCCGACGTTCGCCACCGAGATCCTCAACGGGTACTTCTACTACACGATGGCCACCGAGGGTCCGCTCGCCGCGATGATCAGCGGGTTCTACCTGGAGTACATCGCCGGCAAGACCCAGCCGGACTGGCTCGACGTGATGGAGCAGCACGTCGGCGCGGAGAACACCAAGGGTGCCCGCGCCCACCTCGCCCTCGACGAGGAGGACGACCACGTCGACATGGTCTGGAACATGATCATGCGGACCATCGAGACCGAGCAGGACGAGGAGCGGTTCGTCGCACACCTCATCAAGATCAACGCGCTCTTCGTGTCGTACTTCGTCGAGGTCTACGCCGCCACGGTGCTCGGCACCGGGGCCGACCCCTCCGCCCTGGCCCAGGCCGCGCCCACCGCAGCCCTGAAGACCAACCTGGCGACCCAGGCCTCCCTGGTCTGACCCGTCCCACCCGTGCGGCACGCCGACCGCCCGTCCCCCTGTCCGGGCCGGCCGGCGGGCCGCACGGTGACGCCCAACGGAGGATGACGATGCGATTCGACTGGCCCACGACCCTGCCCGAGCAGGATATGCGGGACATGATCACGCTGATGGACTCGGTCGCCGTACGCGAGATGACCCTCGGCTTCGTCGAGCCCCTCGGCGAGGAGGCGGGTCTGGCGCTGATGCGGGCGTTCGAGGACGACCTACGCCGGGGTGCCCTGCACCTGCTCACCGCCCGCGCCGACGACGGCCACGTCGTCGGCATGGTGACGCTGGCCCGGGCACCGCTGCCCGCCCGCCGTCACGTCGTCGACCTGCGCCGCTGCGTCATCCACCCGGCCCACCGCGGTCAGTTCCTCCTCGAGGGATTCGGGCACACCGTCGCCAAGGCCGCCCAGATGGGCTGCGACCTGATCACCCTGGAGGTCCGCGACGACGGCCCCCTGCAGCTGTGGGAGCGACTCGGGTTCACCGAGTACGGCCGGATGCCCGACTACGCCCGACGCGACGGCAGGTCCGTCACCGGCCACTTCCTCTGTGCCCGACGCGCCGACCTCGAGGCGCACTTCCAGCGCACCGGCAGCTGGCTGCACGACATCCGCACCACGGTCACCGCCGCCTGACACCCCCACCCCCCTCCCCCCCCTGAGGAACACCCATGTCCAAGATCGCCGTACTCACCAACGACCTGCAGTACGAACTCGTCGAGAAGAACCCGGAACGGGTCGCCGCGGTCACCGCCGCCACCCCGCACTTCACCGCGTTCCTCGACGGGATCCGCCGCCGGGGCCACCACGTCTTCCACCTGCAACTGGTCAACGACCCCGACGACCCGAACGCGGAACGGTACGACGGCCACCTGCCCGTCCAGAAGGGCACCCACGGCGCGGACGTCATCACCGAGTTCCTCGCCCCCGAGGACGTCGTGGTCGAGAAGGCGAAGGACAGCGGCTTCTACGAGACCGACCTGCACGACCGGCTCCAGGCACTCGGCGTCGACACCGTACTGATCACCGGGATGCAGACCCAGATCTGCGTACAGACCACCGCAGCCGACGCCTTCTTCCGCGGCTACAACGTGTGGGTCCCCTCCGACTGCGTCGTCTCGGCCCGCCCCGAGGACCGCGACCGGTCGCTGGAGTGGCTGGCCGGGTACTGCGCCACGGTGGTCACCTCCGACGAGGTCCTGGCCGTGCTCGACGAACAGGGCGCGCTCCCCCGCAAGGTCATCAAGACCCCCTGACCCACCGTCGACCACCAAGGAGTCCCGTCGTGACCCAGCACAGCCACCCACCCGACGACCACATCGTCCTCGACCACGGCACCGGCGCTCAGTTGAGCCACGAACTCCTCGACGTCATCGTCGACACCCTCGGCGACGTCTACGTCGGGGTGATGGAGGACAGCGCCGTACTGACCCTCGACACGCCCCGGATCGCGATGACCACCGACTCGTTCGTCGTCGACCCGCCCTTCTTCGGCAACGGCGACGTCGGGAAGATCGCCGTCTGCGGCACCGTCAACGACCTGGCCGTCGCCGGGGCGACGCCCCGGTACCTGACCCTGGGCATGATCCTGGAGACCGGGCTGCCGATCCGACGGCTCGTCCAGGTCCTGACCTCGATCCGGGAGACCGCCCGCGAGGCCGGGGTGCAGATCGTCTGTGGGGACACCAAGGTCGTCCGCGCCGGTGAGGCGGACCAGATCTACCTGAACACCGCCGGGGTGGGCGTCTTCCACCGCGAGCCCCTGCGGATGAGCGCCGTCCGCCCCGGCGACCGGGTCGTGCTCAGCGGGCAGATCGGCAACCACACCGTCCACCTGCTCTCCATCCGTGAGGGACTCGGCTTCGAGACCCGGGTCCTCAGCGACTGCGCGCCGCTCAACGGGATGCTCGACACCGTCCTCGGCAAGGTCGCGCCGGACGCCGTCCGGTCGATCCGCGACGTCACCCGGGGCGGGCTCGCCGCCGTCCTGCACGAGTACGCCGCCCACACCGGCCGGATCATCACGGTGGACGCCCCGGCCCTGCCCGTCCAGGCGGAGACCGCGATGGCCGCCGACATGCTCGGCATCAACCCCATCCACACCGCCAACGAGGGCTGCGCGGCGCTCTTCGTCGACCCCGCGGCCGAACAGGACGTCCTCGCCGCGCTGGCCTCCCACCCGTACGGCGTCCACGCCACCACGGTGGGCGTGGTCACCGAGCGGACCGGCCCCGGGGTGGTGATCCGCGACGCCGACGGCAGGGAGTCGGTCCTGGAGGAGATGCGCGGCGCCGAACTCCCCCGGCTCTGCTGAGCGTCGGCATGAGCGTGACACAGGCCGACCGGGAGGTCTGGCGGATCAGGGTGACCGGGGTCGTCCAGGGTGTGGGCTACCGCCCCTTCGTCTACAAGTTGGCCCACGAACACGGCCTGTCCGGGTGGGTCTACAACGACGCCGAGGGTGTCCTGGTCGAAGCCGGGGGCAGGCCGGACCGGCTGACCCTCTTCGCGGGTCAGCTCCGCACCGCCGCACCGGTGCTGGCCCGGGTCGACGCGGTCTCGGTCACCCGGGGGCTGCCGGTCACCGGGGGCAGCGCCGACCCCTTCACCATCGTCACCAGTCGACACTCCGGGCACCGCAGCGCCCTCGTCCCCGCCGACACCCACGTCTGTGCGGACTGCCTCGCCGAACTCCGCGACCCCACCGACCGGCGGTACCGCTACCCGTTCATCAACTGCACGAACTGCGGCCCCCGCTACTCGATCGTACGGGACCTGCCCTACGACCGGGCGCAGACCACGATGGCCGGTTTCACCATGTGCCGGCCGTGCGCGGCCGAGTACACCGACCCCCTCGACCGGCGCTACCACGCACAGCCCAACGCCTGCCGGGACTGCGGTCCCCGGCTGCTGTTCGCCACCGACGGCGCCCTGACGACGGCCGAGGGCGACGAGGCCCTGCGGAAGTGCGCGGCGGCGCTCGCCCGGGGCGCTGTCGCGGCGGTCAAGAGCGTCGGCGGCTTCCACCTGGCCGTGGACGCCGGAAACGCCGAGGCGGTGGCCCGGCTGCGACGGCGCAAGCGCCGCGACTCCAAGCCCTTCGCCGTCATGGCCCGGGACCTGTCGACGGCCCACCGGTTGGTGGAACTCTCCACCGCCGAGGTGGAGCTGCTCACCAGCCCGGCCCGGCCGATCGTGCTGGCCCGCAGACGTCCCGGCGTCCTGCCCGACACCATCGCCCCCCGCAACCCCAACCTCGGGGTGATGCTGCCCTCCGCCCCGCACCACCACCTGCTCCTCGACGAACCCGGACTCGACACCCTGGTGATGACCAGCGGGAACATCTCCGGGTACCCGATCGCCTACCGCAACGAGGAGGCCCTGGCCCAGCTCTTCGAGATCGCCGACGTCATGCTGCTGCACGACCGGGACATCGAGACCCGGGTGGACGACTCGGTGGTACGGCTGTCGCGCCACCCCGACCTCGCCGAGCCGGTCCTGACCTTCCTGCGTCGGGCCCGGGGGTACGCGCCGTACCCCGTCGAGGTGGGGCGGCCGCTGGAACCCGTCGTCGCCTACGGCGCGGAGCTCAAGACCACCGTGGCGTTGAGCAGCGGCACCCGGGTCTACCTCAGTCAGCACATCGGCGACCTGAAGAACGACGAGACCTTCGCCTCGCACCGGCGTACCGCCGAGCACCTGGCCCGGCTCTACGACCTCGACCCCCGGGTCCGCGCGTACGACCTGCACCCGCAGTTCCGGTCGGTCACCACCGCCGCCCGGGACCGCCCCGACGCGGGGACTGACGAGTTCGTCCAGCACCACCACGCGCACATGGCCTCCTGCATGGCCGAGAACGGGCTGACCGGCCCCACCATCGGGGTGGTCTTCGACGGTGCCGGGTACGGCGCTGACGGCACCGTCTGGGGTGGGGAGTTCCTCCACGGCGACTACGCCGACGTCGACCGGGTCGCCCACCTGCGACCGATCCCGCTCATCGGCGGCGACCAGGCAGTCCGGGAACCGATCCGGACCGGTTTCGCCCTCGCCGTCGACGCCTTCGGTGACCCCGACGCCGCCACCGGGGCCTTCCCGGTGCTGGGCACCCTCACCGAACAGCACCGGCACGTTTACCACACGATGGCCCGGCGCGGGATCAACTCCCCACCGACGTCGAGCGTGGGACGCCTCTTCGACGGCGTCGCCGCCCTGCTCGACGTCTGCCTGCGCGCCGAGTACGAGGCCCAGGGGCCGATCGAGTTGGAGGGCCTGCTGGAACGGGACCTCACCCCGGAGTCCGGCTACCGCTTCGCCACCGACACCACGGGCGACACGACGGTGCTCGACCCCCGGCCGGTGCTCCGCCGGATCGCCGCCGACCTGGCCGACGGGGTCACCCCGGCCCGGATCAGCCGACGCTTCCACACCGCCGTGGTCGAGGCGGTGGTCGAACGCTGCCTCGCCGTCCGCGCCACCACCGGGACCCGACAGGCAGTGCTGTCCGGCGGGGTCTACCTCAACGAGTTCCTGCTGGTCAACTGCCTCACCACGCTCACCCGGCAGGACATCGACGTGCGGTGTCACCACCAGGTACCCACAAACGACGGAGGGATCGCCCTCGGTCAGGTCCTGGTCGCCGACGCCCGTACCAGACAAGGACGCCGTAACCGATGAACCCTCCCGAGGACGCCTACACCTTCGTCCGCGAGCGCGAGTCCAGCGCCCGCACCTACGCCAACGCCGTCCCCCGGGTCCTGGAGCGGGGTCGGCTGACCCGGATCCACGACACCGACGGCAACTCCTACCTGGACTGCCTCACCGTCGCCGGGACCCTGGCGTTGGGGCACAACCATCCGGTGGTGACCGCCCGGGTCCGCGAATACCTCGACTCCGGCCAGATGCAACAGGCCCTCGACTTCACCACCCCGGCCAAACACGCCTTCCTGCGTACCCTCTACCGGCACCTGCCACCCGGGTTCGCGGCCACCGCCAAGGTGCAGTTCTGCGGGCCCTCCGGCGCAGACGCGGCCGAGGCGGCGGTGAAACTGTTCAAGTCGGCCACCGGCCGCCGGACGGTGCTCACCTTCCACGGCGCCTACCACGGGATGACGGCCGGGGCGCTGAGCCTCACCGGCAACCTGCGGGCCAAGGAGCGGGTCGCCTCCCTCATGCCGGACGTCCACTTCCTGCCCTACCCGTACGCCTACCGGTGCCCGTTCGGGCTGGGCGAGCCGCAGGGCAGCACCGTCGGCCTGCACTACATCGAGCGGGTCCTGACCGACCCGGAGAGCGGGATCACCCGCCCGGCAGCAGTCATCGTCGAGGCGGTCCAGGGCGAGGGTGGTGTCGTACCGGCTCCCGTCGAGTGGCTGCGCGGCCTCCGCGCGATCACCGCCGCCCTGGACGTCCCGCTCGTCGTCGACGAGATCCAGTCCGGTGTCGGCCGGACCGGCACCATGTTCGCGTTCGAGGCCGCCGGCATCGAACCCGACGCCATCCTGATGTCCAAGGCCGTCGGGGGCGGTTTCCCCCTCTCCCTGGTGCTCTACCACGAACGCTACGACGGGTGGCTGCCCGGTTCGCACGCCGGGACCTTCCGGGGCAACCAGCTCGGCATGGTGGCCGGGGCGGCCACCCTCGACGTCATCGAGGCCGAAGGGCTGGTGGCCGCCGCCGCCACCAAGGGTGCCCTCCTCGGCGACCTGCTCAAGGACCTGGCGCACCGCCACCCCGAGATCGGTGAGGTACGCGGCCGGGGCCTGATGTGGGGACTGGAGATCGTCGACCCGCAGGGCCGACCCGACGCGCTCGGCAGCCTCCCGGCCGACGGTGCCCGCACCACCGCCCTGAAACGCCGCTGTCTGGAGAACGGCCTGTTGACCGAGAGCGGCGGACGGCATGGCGCCGTGCTCCGCCTGCTTCCCCCTCTGACCATTACCGAGGAGGAGATCACCGAGTTGGCCGACCGGCTGGAGAAGTCCTTCGACTGACCGGACCGGCCGGCCACGCACGACGAACCCGAGGACGGAACAGTGGACCAGCGCACCGACGTCGACCAGTGGCGGGTCGAGTTCGACGCCGACATCGAATTCAGCAACGGCGGAGCCCTGCAGGTGCAGGGATTCCGGCTCGACATCCCCGGCACCGACATCGCCGAGGACGACCTGGGCGACCTGCTCGTCCGCCACCTCGGCCTGCTGATGGTCGGCCGGACCGTCGTCAAGAACAAGACCCTGCTCCGGGAACCGCACAAGGGTTCCCGGGGAGTCGCCACCGCCACCGCGCCCCGGCGACCCGTCGACCTCACCGGTACGGCCACCGTGCTGCGGCGGGGTCCGGTCGACAGGGACCGGGGCCGGGTGGACCTCCACGGGCTGGTCGACCTGCCCGGGGTCCTGGTCCGGCTCACCGGCAGCACGTCGACGACCGTCGACAGGTCGGCGCTGGTGCCGTACGAGGTCGCCGGACACGCGGTGGTGCTGCACACCGGCGGCACCGACGACGCGGCCCGGCCCCGGTTGACGGCCGCCGCCGCCACCTGGCTCGCCGACCAGGGGGCGGCCCTGGTCGGCGCCGACGGCCCCGCCCTGGACCCCGTCGGGGACCTGCTCACCGGCCGGGGTGTGCCCACTCTCGGCCACCTCACCGGCCTGGACCGGCTGCCGCCGACCGGTTTCCGGCTGCACGCCGTCCCCACCGACGACGTCGGCGGGGTCCGGGCCTACGGAACAGCAGATGGCCACTGACCCGGCGACCGCCGACTCCCGCCGGGGCCGCCGACCCCGGCGGGAGCTGGTCGCCGCCAGCGTCGGCTCCCTGGTGGAGTCCTACGACTGGACGGTCTACGGGGTGCTCGCCCCGTACTTCGCCGACCAGCTCTTTCCCGGCACCTCCCCGACCGCCCGACTGGTCGCCGCGTACCTGGGGTTCGCCCTCGGTTTCCTGGTCCGCCCGCTCGGCAGTGTGGTCATCGGCTGGGTCGCCGACACCCGGGGCCGCCGCACCGCCCTGGTGCTCAGCGTCGGGATGGTCGCCGCCGGCTCCGCCCTGATCGCCGTGGTGCCGACCCACGCCCAGATCGGTATCGCCGCCACCCTGCTGGTCGTCCTGGCCCGGTTGGTGCAGGGGCTCTCCGTCGGCGGCGAACACCCCAGCGCCGCCGCGTACGTCACCGAGACCGCGCCGCCGTCGCGTCGGTTCCGGTACAGCGCCGTCTCCTACGGCGGCATCGTGCTCGGCAGCGCACTGTCCCTGCTCGTCCTCGCCCTCCTGCTGGGCAGGTACGGCGAGGACGGGGTCCGCGACGGCGCCTGGCGGATCGCGTTCGCCGTCGGTGCCGTCCTGGGCCTGGTCGCCCTCTGGATCCGCACCGGGGTGGACGAGAGTCCGGTCTTCCAGGCCCGGGCCGCCGCCCCGGGGACCTCCGTCGGGATCCCGGCCCTGCTGCGGGCGAACCTGCGCCCGATGGGGGTGGTCTTCCTGGTCACCTCCGGCGCGACGGTGACGTTCTACTTCTGCACCGTCTACCTGCCGGTCTACGCCGACGACGTGGCCCGGACCCCGCGCGTCGAGACGGCCAACGCCCTCCTCGTCGGCATGGCGGTCCTGCTGACTGCGATGCTCGCCGCCGGGTGGCTGGCCGACCGGGTCGGCCCCCTACGGGTGCTGCGGGCCGGATTCGCCGGCCTGGCCGTGGTGGCCGTCCCCGCCCTGGCCGGCCTGGCCGGTGGTCGGCTCCCGGTGGTGGTGGTCGCGGTGCTCCTGCTCGGGCTGCTCGGTCTCCCCCTGGCGGTCAACAACGTCTTCGCCGGGGAACTCTTCCCCCCGGCGGTCCGCACCCTCGGTGTCGGTCTGCCCGCCGCCGCCGCGATCAGCCTCTTCGGCGGCACCTTCCCGATGGTGGCCGAGCTGCTGCGCGACACCGGTCGGGTGGGCTGGGTCCCCTGGCTGGTCGCGGTGATGTCCGCCGGAGCACTGCTGGCCTCCTGGGGGGTGCGGGAACGAAGACCGCCCGACACCGGCACCGCCACCCGCCCCGAGAGCCTCACCGCACCCCGCTGAATCCCCCACGGAAGGACACCATGTCCACACTGTTCACCTCCCTCGGGCCCGCGCTACCCGATCTGGAGGAGCTCTACCGCACCCTGCACGCCCAACCGGAGTTGGCCTTCCAGGAGGAGAAGACCGCGCTGACGGTGGCCGACCGCCTCACCGATCTGGGATGGCAGGTCACCACCGGCGTCGGGCGTACCGGCGTGGTGGGTGTGCTGCGCAACGGCGACGGGCCGGTGGTGATGCTGCGCGCCGACATGGACGCCCTGCCGGTGCGGGAACAGACCAGCCTGCCGTACGCCAGCTCGGTGACCGCCGTCGACGAGGCGGGCAACCTGGTCCCGGTGATGCACGCCTGCGGTCACGACCTGCACGTGACCTGCCTGCTCGGGGCCTGCGCGGTCCTCACCGCCGAACAGGACTGGCAGGGCACGGTGGTCGCGGTCTTCCAACCCGGTGAGGAGAGCGGGTACGGGGCACGCGCCATGGTGGACGACGGGCTCTTCGAGCGCTTCGGCACCCCGGACGTGATCCTCGGTCAGCACGTCGGACCCGGACCGGCCGGTGTCGTGGCCACCTGCACCGGCACCGTCATGGGGGCCACCGACAGCATCAGGGTCCGGCTCTTCGGCCGGGGCGGGCACGGCTCCCGGCCCGAGGCCACCGTCGACCCGGTGGTGATGGCCGCCTCGCTGGTGCTGCGCCTGCAGACGGTGGTCTCCCGGTCGGTGGCGGCCCAGGAACCGGTGGTGGTCACGGTGGGGGCGCTGCACGCCGGGACCACCGCCGCGGTCATCCCCGACGAGGCGGAGCTGTCCATCAACGTCCGGACCTCCTCGGCGGCGGTCCGGGACCGGGTCATCGAGCTGATCGGACGTCTCGCCCGGGCCGAGGCCACCGCCGCCGGGGCCACCCTCGAACCGGAGATCACCTCCGTCTACCACCTGCCCGCGACCGTCAACGACGCCGCCGCGACGGCCCGGGTCGCCGACGCCCACCGGTCCTTCTTCGGCCCCCAACGGGTCCTGCCGATCCCACCCACCACGGCCAGCGAGGACTTCGGCATCCTCGGGTCGGCGTGCGGCGCCCCCTCGGTGTACTGGTTCTTCGGCGGGATCGAGCCGCAGCGCTATCTCGCGGCGGTAGGGGCCGGCCGGGTGGACGAGGACATCCCGCAGAACCACGCCGCCACGTTCGCTCCGGTGGTCCAGCCCAGCCTCGCCGTGGGCGTACAGGCGATGGTCACCGCGGCCCGGGCCTGGCTGGTGGACCCGGGAACACCGGACGGACCCGCAGATGGCAACCGCAACTGACCGCCGCCGCCACGTGGTGGTCCTGCACCGGTGGCGCGACCACCACGCCCGCTACGCCGACTACCTCGACCACCACGCCGACCGGGTCACGTACATCACCACCGCCCTGGCCGCCGCCTCGGTCCCGGCGACCGCCGCCGAGGTGGTGGTGGTCGACGCCACCGACGACCTCACCGCCACCGACGCCGCCCTGCGCCGGCTCGCCGACCGGTTCGGTACGCCGGACCGGCTGGTCGCGCTCAACGAGGGTGACCTGGACACCGCCGCAGCCCTCCGGTTGCGGCACGGCCTGGCCGGGCAGCTCCCCCAGGAACTGGCCCGTTACCGGGACAAGCTGCTGATGGCGCGTCGGGTCGCCGACGCAGGGCTGCCGGTACCCCCGTTCGCCGACGCCCCGACAGTCGACGCCGTCCGGGAGTTCGCCGCCCGGCACGGATGGCCGGTGGTGATCAAACCGCGCTCCGGGACCGCCAGCCGGGGCGTGGCCCGACTCGACGGCGACGCCGACCTGGCGGGACCGACAGCGATCGGCAGCGAGCCGTACCTCGTGCAGCGTTTCGTCGACGCGCAGATCCTGCACGTCGACGGGTTGTGGGAGGGCGACAGGTTGGGGGCCTGGCGGGCCTCGCGCTACCTCAACACCTGCGCGGAGTTCACCGACGGCGCGTACCTCGGCTCGGTGGAGATCGACGACGAGCCGTCCCTGACCGCGATCGGGGAGTTCACGGCGGCCGTCTGCGCCGCCTTCTCCACCCGACCCTGGGTGTTCCACCTGGAGACGTTCATCGAGCGCGGGCCGGACGGGACACCCCGGCTGAGTTTCCTGGAGGCCGGCGCCCGGGTCGGCGGGGCGGAGATCCCGTTCATCTGGCGGGAGGTGCACGGCGTGGACCTGGTCGCGGCGGCGATCGACATCCAGCTCGGTCGGGTGCCGCTGCTACCGGCACCGGAACACCACGAGGTGGGCGGTTACCTCCTGCTGCCCACCCCGGTCCCCGCACCCTGCCGGGTGACAGACGCCCGGTGGCGGGACGACACCCCGGTCGGCGGCGGCCCGTACACCATGGTCGCCCCACCGCCGGGCACCGTCATCCCCAGGACCGGGGGGTACGAGCACGTCGGTGCCCGGTTCCGGTTCCGGGGCGCCTCCTCGGGAAGCGTCGAGGCCGCCATCCGCACCACCGCCGGCGCCTACCACCTGGCCTGTGTCCAGGTCGCCGACTGACCCCGCGAACCCGCAGTCCACGAACCCGCAGTCCACGAACCCCGCAGTCCACGAGCCCGTCGAACGTGAGCAGGAGGACCATCCCGTGAACCCCGAGGCTCCCCGCCTGATCCTGGTCGGCAGTCGACTCCAGGCGTACCGGGAGTACGCGCTGGCCGCCCTGGCCGAGACGTACGAGGTCGTCCTGGTCTCGCCCGAGGCCCCGACGTGGCAGGCGCGCTACGTCGAGACCCACCGGATCGCCGACACCACCGACGGCGCCAAGCTCTTCCCGGCCGTCTCCGACCTGCGCGGCGAGGTCGCCGACGCCGCCGTGGTCAGCTGGGACGAGTGGTCCCTTGTCGCCGTCGCCGAGGTGGCCCGACGGCTGGGCATGCGTCACCTCTGCGTCGAGGCCGCGCGGACCTGCCGGGACAAGTACGCCGCCCGTCAGGCGATGCAGGCCGCCGGGCTGCGACCGGTCCGCCACGGCCTCGCCCACGACCTCCCGGAGGCGGTCACGGTGGCCGACACGATCGGCTACCCGGTGGTGGTCAAGCCCCGGTCCCTGGGGGGCAGCTACGGGGTCACCGTCGTGGACGGGCCGCACGACCTGCCCGCCGCGTACCGGCTCGCCGCCGCCACCCGCCTGCCCGGCGTCCGCAACCCCGAGGGGGTGTTGATCGAGGAGTACCTTCCCGGTGCCGAGATCAGCGTGGAGAGCATCGTGCTCGACGGGGTGGCCGAGCCGGTCTTCGTCACCCACAAGCGGCTGGGCACCCCGCCGTACCCGGAGGAGGCCGGTCACCTGGTCGGCCCGTGGCGTCACGAACCGTGGGCCGACGAGGTGGCCACCGTGGTCCAGGACCTGCACCGGGCGGTCGGGGTGGACTGGGGGGTCACCCACACCGAGCTGCGGCTCACACCGGACGGACCCCGGCCGATCGAGATCAACGGCAGGCTCGCCGGTGACCTCATCCCGCACCTGGGCGCCCTGGCCACCGGGATCGACCTGGCCCGGGCCGCCGCGGAGATCGCCTTCACCCGGATCCCGACGATCCGGCCGACGAGGAACCGCACCGCGGAGATCCGCTTCCTGTACCCCGCCCACGGCGGGACCGTGCAGCGGGTCGACCTGCCCGACCCGGCGGACGTCCCGGGGCTGGTCGCCGCGGTGCCGCTCGCCGCGCCCGGGGACCGGATCGCGCCGCCACCGCACGCCCTGACACCGCGTACCGCCGCGCTGGTCGCGGTCGGCGACGACGCCCGCGACTGCCGCCGCACCCTGGACCGGGCGGAGGACGCGAGCCGCGTGGTAGTGGCCGCCCCGCCGCAGGACCGGCTCGGCGCGCCGTACGAGAACGCGGTGACCCGTCGGTTCCTGGACCACCAGCGGGGCACCCACCGGATGACGGTCTCCGGGGTCCGGGGCGACGACTGGTTCCGCTACGGCGCGGGCGGGGGCGAGGGACTGAACCGCCCGGTCCTGCTCGGCGCCGGGGAACTGACCCGTCTGGAGGCCGACCTGGCGGGGTTCTTCGACCTGATCGCCGGGCTGCCCCGCCGGCTCTTCGACGGCGACCTGCGCCGGTTCGCCGTCGAGGTCGGCATGTCCCCGGTCCAGACCGACCTGGTCCTGCGGGGTGCCGGACCGGCGCTGGCCCCCCTGGCCCGGGCCGACCTCTACCGGCAGACCGACGGCTTCCGGTTGATGGAACTCAACACCGGCAGCTCCCTCGGGGGCTGGCAGATGGGCATCTTCGGGCGGGCCCTGGCCCGCGACCCGGAGTTCGCCCGGTTCGCCGCCGACGAGGGGTTGACCTTCCCGGACCCGCTCGCCGAGATCGTCTCGGTGTTGCGGGCCCGCGCCCCGCACCTGGACCGGATCCACCGCCCGCTCCTGGCGATCACCGACTGGCCGGAGGGGTTCGCGAAGACCAAGTGCTGGATGGACTTCGTCGTGCCCGGCTTCACCGACCTGGGCTTCGACACGGTGGTCTGCCACCTCGACCAGTTCGACTACGTCGACGGTGAGGTCCGGCTCGACGACCGGCGGGTGGACGTGGTCTACCGGATGTTCCTGCCCGGCGAGATGCCCGACGAGCAGCGCACCTACGACCGGGTGGAGCCGCTGTTCGACGCCGTGGAGCGGGGCACGGTGGAGCTGTTCGCCCCCCTCGACAGCGAGCTGTACGGCAACAAGGGCAGCCTGGCGCTGCTCAGCGACGAACGCACCAGGCACCTGTTCACCGCCGAGGAGGCGGCTCTCGTCGACAGGCTCCTGCCGTGGACCCGGTTCCTGCGGGAGGAGCAGGTGAGCGTGGTCGACGACCGGGTGGACCTGGTGCCGTACGCGCTGGCCAACCGGGAGCAGCTGGTGCTCAAGCCGACACTGCTCTACGGCGGCGTCGGGGTGACTCCCGGCTGGACGGTCGACCAGGACGAGTGGGAGCGCCGGATCCGGGGGGCGGTGGACGGGCCGTACGTGGTGCAGCAGCGGGTGCTGCCGACCACCGAACGGTTCCGCTCCGACACCGGTCCCGGGTTCGACCGGATGGCCGTGGCGTACGGGGTCATGCTGATCGGGTCCCGGTACGCGGGCACCCTGGCCCGGGCGGTCCCGGACCCGTCGGTCGGCATCGTGAGCATGCTCAACGGCGCGCAGATCGGGTGTGTCTTCCACGTCCACGACGAGGAGACGGCCTCGACGGGTCCCGGGACCTCCGGCGGGGAACCGGTCCACGCCGACGCGCCGGTCGTGGACGCGCGGGCATGAGGAGGGCATCCCCCGACGGACTCTGGAACGACGGCCAGTTCCTGCGGTTCTGGGCCGGGGAGGCGATCTCCCAGGTGGGCGCACAGGTCACCCAGCTGGCCCTGCCCCTGACCGCGGTCCTGGTGCTGCACGCCGAGGCCTCGCAGGTGGGCCTGCTCAACGCCGCCTCGTACGCCCCGTTCCTCGTGGTCACCCTCCTGGTGGGGGTCTGGGTGGACCGGGTCCGCCGACGCCCCCTCATGATCGCGGCGAACGTCGGTCGGGGGGTGCTGGTCAGCCTGGTCCCGCTGCTGGCGGTGGCCGGTCTGCTCCGGATCGAGTTCCTCTACGTCGTGGCCCTGCTCGTCGGGACCCTCACCGTGGTCTTCGACATCGCCTACCAGTCGTACCTGCCGACCCTGGTGCGACGCGACCAACTCGTCGAGGGCAACAGCAAGTTGCAGGGCACCAGTTCCCTGGCGCAGATCGGCGGACCGGGTCTGGCCGGACTGCTGGTGCAGGTGGTGAGCGCACCGGTGGCGCTGTTCGTCAACGCCGCCTCGTACCTCGTCTCGGTGGCCACCCTGGTCGCCGTCCGACGGCCGGAGCCGGCACCGGTGCGGCCGGTGCGGTCGGTGCCCCTGCGTCGGGCCCTCGCCGAGGGGATCTCCCTGATCTTCCGCAGTCCCGTGCTGCGGGCCTGTGCCCTCCAGTCCGGTCTGTACAACCTCTGCTTCCTGTCGTTGCAGACGATCTTCGTGCTCTACGCCACCCGGGTCCTCGGGCTCGGCCCGGGGGCGATCGGTCTGATCCTGAGCGTGGGGGCGTTCGGGTCCCTGCTCGGATCCCTCGTCGCCCGCCCGGTGAAACAGCTGGTCGGGCTCGGTCCGGCGATCGTGTCGGCCCTGGTGGCGTGCTGCGCCACGCCGGTGCTCATCCCCCTGGCCCCGACCGGCGGCCCGGCCGGGACCGTCCTGATCGTGGTGACCTTCGCCCTGATGGGGGCGGGCGCGACGATGGCGAACATCCACATCATCAGCCTGCGTCAGGCGATCACCCCCGAGGAGCTGCTCGGCCGGATGAACGCCGGATACCGGCTGGTGTCCTGGGGAACCCTGCCGATCGGCGGACTGCTCGGCGGGGTGCTCGCGGACCTGGTCGGGCTGCGCCCCGCCCTCTACGTCACCGGGGTCTGCTTCCTCTCCGCCGTCGTGGTGATCGTCCGGTCCCCGGTCCGGGGGCTGACGGAACTGCCACCACCCCCGCAGACCTCACCGGTGGGACACCTCGCCGCCAATGCCTGACCGCCGCCGGTGGTCCCGACAGTCCAGAGGGGATGCCATGCCGGATCAGCAGGCCTCGCCCGCCCCGACCGGGCGGGCCGGCGTCGCGGCCGGTCCCGCCCTGGCGGGGCGCTCCGACCGTGCGGGGTCCGGCGGTCCGGTCGACCAGGTGTGGCCGGCGGCCCGGGAGGCCGGTCGGCAGACGGCGGCGGTCGCCGACCGGATCCGCGCCTTGGACAGGCTGCTGGAGGGCCGGGACCGGGTGGGGCAGCAGGTGCACCACCGGCTGGAGTACACCTTCGCGTTGCGCGGTCCCGAGCGTTTCGCCCAGGCCCTGCACCGGGTCCTGGTGGGTGCCCGGTTCCCCGACGGGCTGACCCGGACCTGCGCGGTCGCGTTCGACCCGTGGGCGGCCCGGCTGTCGGTGGAGTGCCGGTTGCCGGGACCCACCGTCATTCCCGCCGCCCGGGGTTACCGGGCCTCGACGCCGGCCGGACCGGTCCGGCCGGTGCCGAGGTCGCCGGTGGAGATCCGACACCGCTATGCCGACCTCGTCGCCCGGCTGGCGGTACGGACGCTGGCCGACGCGTTCGACGCCGCGCCGCCCAGCCTGGTGACCACAGTCGTGCTCAACGGATACGGCCCGGTTCGGGGGTCCGTGCGTGTCGACGTCGCGGAGACCACACCGGAGGGTGGCTTCCCCGGAACGGGTGTGCACCCGCTGCTGGTCAGCGCGGAGATCACCCGGACACTGTGGGACCGGACCGACGTCGACGACCCCGGTCTCGACCCGGCGTCCTGCCTGCGCCGCCTCGGCGCGGACGTGTCGTTCGGTTGGTGACCCGCGACCCCGGTCGGCTCACCGCACCCCGGCACCGCACGACGCGGTGGCACTGATCGCCTCGCGGACCTCCTCGACGAGTTCGCGCATGGCGACCTCTGCGCCTCTGGCGTCACCGGCCGCGACGCAACCGGCGACCCGGTCGTGCAGGTCCAGGGCCAAAGGCCGGGGTGGCCGTGGCATGAGTCCGTGTTCGGTCCGCCCGGCGAGCACCTCGGCGATCACGTCGGTGAGGGCGGTGAACATCTCGTTGCGACACCCGCGCAGCAGCAGGGCGTGGAACTCGACGTCGACGTCGAGGAACGCTTCGAGTGCACCGGCCTCCCCGAGCTGACGCATCCGGGCGGCCAACGCGCTGAGGCGGTCCCGGTCGGCCGTGGTCGCGTACCGGGCGGCATTGGCGGCGGCGAGTGGTTCGACGGCGATCCGCAGCTCGGTCAGGGTCCGCAGCTGGTCGGCACGGCCGGGGCCGTCGAGCCGCCAGCGGATCACCCGGGGGTCGAGCACCCGCCACCGGGCCGGCGGTTGGACCACCAGGCCGACCCGACGGCGGGACTGGACGAGGTTCAGGGCTTCGAGGATCCGCATGACCTCCCGCATCACGGTGCGGGAGACGCCGAAGCGCTGCTGCAACCGTTCCAGGGTGAGGGCGGCGCCGGGAGTGTGCTGCCCGCTGGTGATCTCCAGCCCGAGGGTGTCGAGCACCCGGTCGTGCAGCACCGGCGCGGCCGCCCGCGCCGTGTCGCGGTTCGCCTCGCCCATCAAAGATCCCCGATCCGTCGGTGTGCGCAGAGCCTAGCGCGTCGTGTGGGAGCGCTGCCGCCACCGGCGTCGACCAAAAAGGTGTCACCAATGTGTTTACAAAGATATTACCTTTGTGTGAGCATCGTGACCACCGCAGCGACATACCTCAACGAGTTCCCCGACCTGGCCGCCACCGTGCCGCCGCCCCACCCCGATCGGGCCGACTTCGCACCACCACCGGTCGCCGAACCCGCCTCCGCGCGGTCCCGGCGACCACCCGCCCTCCGAAGGGAAAGCACATGCCCGTTGCGCACACGCACCCCTCACCGACCCGCCGCTCCCGGCGGGGACTGGCCGTCGGTCTCATCGCCGGCCTGACGGCCGCCTCAGGAATCCTCGCCGCCCCCGCCGCGATCGCCGCCCCCGCCGCCGACCTGGGACCGAAGGTCGTGCAGACCAACCAGGCCCCGACCGGCCACTCGGTCACCTTCCGGTACGCGGCCCCCGCCGGAGTCGAGTCCGTCCAGATCTACGGCGAATGGTTCTTCTCCCAGGCCGAGAGCGTCACCTGTGTGGGTTGCGGTGACTCCCGGACCGGCGACCAGTGGCAGCCCGGCGACATCCTGGCCGACCCGTGGCGCGCCCTGCCGATGACCAAGGGCACCGACGGGGTGTGGACCTTCACCACCCCGCTGCCCTCCGGCACCTTCCGGTACGCCTTCGCCCACGACTGCGAAAGCCCCACCGCCAGCGGCTGCACCCTGCACCCCGACCCGGCTCGCCCGCTGGAGGTGGTGCCGCACGCCGGCGCGACCGGTGCCCAGCTCAGCCGGGTGTACGTCCCGAACAGCAAGCGCTTCCCCACCTACGACAACAGCTACCAGGCGCCCTCGCCCCGGAACAAGTCGGGCACGTTGGAGCAGCGCTGGTACACCTCGCCGCTGTCCACCAACCCGGTGGGCGAGCACGACGTCGTCGTGTACCTGCCGCACGGCTACAACCCCAACCGCTCCACCCCGTACCCGACGCTGTACCTGAGCCACGGTGGCGGCGGCAACGCCACCGACTGGACCGTGGAGGGTGTCGCCCACGAGATCCTGGAGAACGCCGTCCGCGACGGCGTCGGCCACCAGGCGGTCATCGTCTCCACCGACTTCAACGGGCTGCCCGGCGGCAACCAGGGCTACGTCAACGAACTGCGCAACAACGTGATCCCGTTCGTGGAGAAGAACTACAACGTCTCCGAGCGCGCCCAGGACCGGGCCTTCGGCGGCCTCTCCGCCGGTGGGGCCCGCGCCCTGACCCTGCTCTACGACAACACCGACCTGGTCGGCTACCACGCCGCCTGGGGCGCGGCCGACACCACGGTGACCGCGACCCCGGCCCAGATCGAGCGGATGAAGCAGGTCAGCGGCGGAATCCACGTCGGCACCGGCCTTCAGGACTGGCTGATCAACATCGCTCCGAACTCCGTCCAGCGGACCGAGAACTGGCGGGCCGCCGGTGTCGAGGTCACCGAGTACAACTTCGACGGGGTCCACGTCTGGGACGTGTGGCGTCAGATGCTCAACGACTACCTGCGGACCGTCGCGTTCCGGTCGACCACCACCAGCGTGGACGCCGAGACCATCCGGGCCGGCAACTCGCACCGCTACCGCATCGTCGCCTCCGCCGAGGTCGCGCCGGTCACCACCAGCACCGCGTCGCCCACCGGGAAGGTCGACTTCTACTCCGGTGACCGGCACCTGGGGTCCGCCAACCTGCGCAACGGTGTCGCGAAGTTCAACGGAAACGTCGCCGGTGACCTCGACCAGCCGGTGACCGCCCGCTACCAGGGCGACCGCCTCTACAACGCCTCCACCAGCGCCGGCTGACCCGACGCGCCCACGCGGCCCGTGGTGGCACCCGAACCGGGTGCCACCACGGGCCGCCGTCGTCGTCGGACCGACCACCGACAGCGCACCCCGGTACCGCCGCACCCCAGCACCCCCCGCACCCCGGCACCCCGGCACCCCGGCCGGAGGCCGCCACGTCGGACACACCACCGTAGGCACCCGAGGACCCGTGTCGACACCCTGACCCGACCTGATGTCGATTTTCACCACCACACGTCCGTCGGGTCCGGCCCGACGGCCCTCCCCGACAGGCGGTTCGCCGACCACCCCGACGGTCGGCCGTCACCCGGTCTCCGAGGGGCCGACCGAGGATCAGCGACTCGCCTGAAAGGAACGTGATCGACAGTCGTCTAGCGGACACCCGCGGACATGGCACCGACGAGGGCGTTGTGACACGGTCTTCCGGGTCACCCTTGAGTCCACAGGGGACCGTCCGACTGGGGAGTCAACCCGCCATGAGCAACCCCGGCCCGTTTGGGCAGACCCCGCACGTCCCGCCCACCCCTGCTCCCGGTTGGCAGCCGGCACTCGTCTTCGACGCCGGGCCGTTCACCCTCGCCGAAGACGCCGTCGTGACGCTCTGACCCCGATGCCGGGACGGCGTCGCTCCACATCGATTCACTGACGCGATTCCGACACCACCGGACCCTCCTATCGGCGCCCATTCTGTCGCGGTGCGGACACCGCGCGCCGAACGCTTTCCGGCCCCGTCGACAGAACTGCCTCCCAACCCCTCCACCGGCGTCGCCCGGGACCCACGAAGGAGCAGGTCAGAAGCTGTGGAGAGGGGAACCTCGCACACCTGTGGCAAACGACCGAAGGGACGGCGGTTCGGAGGATGGTGAATTCCGCCGGGAGTCGATCCGCGACGATTCGGCGGGCAGCGGCCGTTGCCGAGAACTGCGGCCCTTGGGTACGTTGTGCCACGGCCGACGCCGAATTCCCCTTCTCTCACCGTGGCAGAGTGCGACCGGCCTCATCGGAGACTCCATGATCAGTACGTTGATGGTCCCTGTCCACCTCGACGCCCTGCACTGTCCGGCCGATCGGGTCGTGGTGCGCTCCACCGCCGACTACAGCAGACTGCCCTACTTCGACGGTCAGTCCGACCGCAACGGGGACGTCGCCCAGATCAGCGAGGAGATCGTCGGCCGACCCTTCCAGGACGACACGGCGGTCCTGCAGGCGGGCGTACACCTGCACTGGGCTCTTCCGGACGCCCTGACCCGGGGCCGACAGCGTCCCGACCAGCCCGCCGGGACCGTGCGGTTCCCCGCGGTGCCCAACCGGTGGTTGGTCCGACGCGGTGCGACAGCCACCCTGCCGGCCCGCAGCTGGGTGGTCGAGAGCGACTACCTGCACCCCGACGGCACCGGCGACGCGGCGGGCGTGGCGGTCCCCTTCCCGCCCGCACCGGCGCAGGGCCGTCACCGCCCGTTCCGGTTCCTGGGCCGCGCCGTCCCGTTCGAGCTGTGGCAGGCGGGCGACACGGCCGCCGCCTACGTCGACACCCTGACCGCTGTCGGATTCGCCATGGCCGACGGGACCGGACACAGCGACCCGACCTTCGCCGCCCTCTACTCCAACTGCCACAGCGTGTTCGGGTTCCACGACGCCCAGGTCGTCGACGTCGAGGGCCTCCGCTACGACCTCGTCGGCTGGTACGACGACCCCGAACAGGACTTCCTGCGGACCGTGACCGGGACCCTCGAGGAGTACGCGGGGTGGTCGGCCACCGACGACGCGACGGTGACCCGGACGGTCTGCTACGCGAGCTGCGGCTTCACCGCACCCGTGGCCGCACCGACGGCGGGTCCGACGATCGTCACCGTCGGCAACACCGCCACCGAGGCGCTCTCCGTGGCCCTCGCCGAGACCCTCGACAGCGCCGACCGGTACCGGGTCGAGGACCAGATCGAGGCGATCCTGCTGGCCGGGCGGACCGCACACCGGCAGGTGGACGTCGACGCGAAGTTCCGCGAGGCCCGCCACGAGCGCGGGTTCACCGCCCACCCGGGGGGACGGCTGTGGACGATCGTCGACGACCGGGCCACCTCCGACCCGGTGCCCGCCGACGCGGACGCGGCGCAGGCCCGCGCCGAGGTGCCGCTCTCCCTCGCCCCTGAGCTCGCCGGCCTGCTCGCCGCCCTCAACGACGCCCAGCAGGTCCGCGACCGGACCGCCGCCGAGCTGGAGTCGCTGCGGACCCAGCTCTTCGCCGACTGGTACAAGTACCAACTCTGCCTCTACCCGCCGGACGACGACCCGGAGACCTACCCGGACGTCGACGAGGTGCGGGCCTTCCTCGAAGGGCGGAGCATGGCCCGGGTGGCCGAACTGGCCGCCGCCCTACGGCCCGAGGGCGACACCCCGGAGAGCCGGTTGCGGACGGCGTACGCGGCCACCGCCGCCGCGCTCGCCACACTCAACTCGACCGAGGCGCTCAGCGCGGCAGACACCAGGTACGCGCTGACCCCCACCCAGTCCACCCGCTACTGGCAGCCCACCGACCCGGTCGTGCACCTGTCGTGCCAGGACGCCCGGCTCAGCGACCGGCACGGCCAGGACGGGGTGCTCACCTGCCCCACAGTGCCGCAGGAGATGCTGCTCGACGTCGTCGCCGGTGAACCGAAGGCCCTCGACGTCCTCCTGGCGACGGTGCGCGACGCCGACAACTTCGCCTTCGACGACAGCGACGGCAGCCCCTGGCACCCGTTCCGACTGGAATGGGAGGTCGAGGTGTTCCCGCTGCGCACCGGCGGGAACGTCCACCCGGAGGTGGACAGCTACGACCCCGACTTCGTCACCGGCAACTTCACCCTCGACCACACCGGACCGGACCTGGTCCCCACCGGGGCCGCGCCGACGCTCGCCGCAGCCGCGGCGGTCTACAGCGGGTCGTCGCTGCTGACCCCGCACGCCGGTGAGCGGCTGCGGGGCGCGCTCGCCGAGTACCTTGCCGAGACGATCCTGCCCGACTTCTACGCCGCGACCGGCGTCACCCCCGTCGACGACCCGAGCAGCATCGCCGTGCAGCTGCGGGACTGGTACACCGCCCAGGGACCCGCCGATCCGGTCGCCGTCGCCGTCGGGGCGTACGCCCTGGTGGCCAGGATGGACTGCCTCGCCCCGTCGCTCGGCGGTTTCCACGACGCCCTGCTCATGCACCGGACAGTGCCCCAGCTGCCGATCGGCGACCCGATCGGCTTCCCCGAGGACCGGGTGTTCGCCGACGCCGTCGCCGACGCCGTCGGCATCAGCAACCGCAGCGCCCCCGAACCGCTCGACGACTTCGCCCCGATCCGCTCCGGGGCGCTGCGGCTGCTGCGCCTGCGCCTCGTCGACACGTTCGGGCAGACCCGCGACGTCGACTGCGGGCGGGTCGTCGCGGCGGAGAGCCTGACGGTGACCGGGAACCCGGACCTGGTGGCCCTGCCGCCCCGGCTGAGCCAACCGGCCCGGGTGGTGTTCCGCTGGCTGGCCGCGGACCGCGACGGCGAGACCAACGAGCACCCCGACACCGGCCCGGTCTGCGGGTGGTTCCTACCCGACCACCTCGACACCAGCGTCATGGTCTACGACAACGAGGGTCGGGCGCTCGGCTACGTCGACCAGGAGGCACAGTGGTGCCCGGCGCCGGGCGGCACCGGCGCGCAGACGGTGGACGACATCGTCAACCCGCACCTGCGGTCGACGATCACCGACGTCCTCGCCCACGGGCCGGACTTCGTCGACCAGTTCATGGACGTCCTCGACCGGGCCCTCGACAACATCGAGCCGGAGGGGGTGGACCAGCACGTCGACCTGGCCGTCCTGATCGGCCGCCCGGTCGCGCTGGTCCGCGCGGCGGTCGATCTGGAGGTGCTCGGGCTACCGGCCGTCCACCAGGGATGGAACGCGTTCCGGGGGGACCTGGGCCGGACCACCCGGGACACCGACGGCTTCACCCGGGTGGGGTTCCCGATCCGGATCGGCGCCCACGACCAACTCGACGACGGCACCATCGGCTACTGGGTCGAGGGCGATCCGACCCTGCGTACGCCGCTGTCGGTGGCCTATCCGCACCCGGCGATCCGTACCTGCGCCGACGGGCCGCTCGACGTCACGCAGGCGATCGACGCGGCCCCCCGGGTGCTGCGCCTGCTGCTCGACCCGAGGGGGAAGGTCCACGTGACCTCGGGCATCGCACCGGTCAAGGCGATCGGCGTCCCGGCCGTGCACTACGCCACGTCGATGTCCGCGATCGAGATGACCTTCCCCTGCGCACCGCTGCTGACCGACCTGTCCGGGGTGAACCTGCCGCTGCCGACGGAGCCGGGGTACCGCTGGTCGTGGCTGAGCCACACCGGTGACACCTGGTCGGAGGTGAGCACCGCCGCCGCCATCGACCGGGACGTCTTCGTCTCGGCGCTGGCCGGACGGCTGTGGGACCACCTGAGCGACCCGCACGTCGGCTGGCTGACTCCGGTGCCCGGCCGGGCCGGGACGCTGCGGGTGGCTGCCGACAACGAGCGGGCCGACGCCCTGCTCGACCCGACGATGCGGGCCATGACGGACGCGGTCGAGGCCTCCCTGACCGCGCTCGGTGACCTCCAGGTGCGCCGGGAGACGGTGTTGCCACGACTGGTCGACACCGTCGCCGTCCCGGCCTGGAACCTGCTGGTGGCCCCCGGGGTCGGCTGGCTGCTACCGCCACCGGCGGGCACCGGACGGGCCCTGGTCGGCCCGAGCGACAGCAGACCGGCCCTGACCGGTGTGCTGGCCGGAGCCGAGCCGCTCGTCGAGGTGATCCTCGACCTCGGTGCCGAACGTGTCGGCCCGGCCAGCACCACAGCCGTTCCCGCCGCCCCGCAGGTACTGCGTGCCGGCTGGCTCAAGCTGCGTCACGACGACTAGAGAAGGCGGCACGCGTGCAACGAGACATTCGACTCGACCTCACCGTCGAGGAGACGAACGTGGTGCTTGACGCACTGGGGCAGCTGCCGTACGTGCGGGTCCACCTGCTCATCGACAAGGTGCAACGGCAGGCGACCACCCAACTCCAGGCCCCCAAGGACACGACGGAGGCAGCCCAGTGACCGGGTTCGACCAAGACCTGCTGGCCCACCTGCGCCTCGACGCGCTGCTCGACGGGGCGGCGGCGGACAGCTCCACGCACGCCCGGCACGGCGTCGTCACCGGCACCCCGACTGTCGTCCCCGACGACCAGTTCGGCAGCTGCCTGCGCTTCGGCGGCACCGACTACATCCGGATCGCCGACCTGATCCCGTCCGCCGCAGGCCCCAACCCGCCCCACAGTGTCACCGGCTGGGTCCGGGTCGACAGCTACCCGGCCCGACGGGCCTGGCTGGTCAACCTGGGCCAGTCTGGCGTCGGCGCACACCACTGGCTGCTCAACCCGGGCGGGAACACCCAGCTCGGGGTCTGGAGCGGCGCGGCGGCCACCCCCAAACTGCCGCTGGGCCGGTGGATCCACCTGGCGACGGTGCACGACGGGACGTCACTCACCTGCTACGTCGACGGCGAACCGACGGGCGCTGCGCTCGCCGCGACGTTCAACTTCACCTCCTACCGCGGCGACCTGGCCCGCGCCGAGGGAAGCGAGCTGGGCTTCGACGGCCGGATGGCCGGGTTCCGGGTGTACGCGCGCGCACTCAGCGCCGCCGACGTCGGTCAGGTGATGGACGACGACCGCAGCGCGATGGCCGCGTTCCGGCGCAGCCACCCGCTCGCGTTCAGCCTGCACGACAGCGACGCCCAACCGGTCCTGGCCATCGTCGACGACCCGACCGGCACCACGATGCAGCTGGAGGTGACGAACACCGCCAGCCAGGCCGTCCGACTCTCGTCGGCTCCCACCGGCGCCGCCCACCTGGAGCTGGGTTTCCGCCCGGGGGTCCTGGCGCTCGACCCCACCGACCCGCTCACCGTCACCGGCCCGACGGGGTGGAAGTCCAGCGTCGGCACCGGTGCCGACGGCGGGACCACGGTCGCCCTGGTCGGCCCCGAGGGGACGACCGTCGCGCCGGGCACGCCGCTGCGGTTCACCCTGCGCAACATCGGCGCGGACGGCCGGGGAGGCACCCGGGGTACCCGGGTCCAGCTGCGCTACGACCGACTCACCTACGTCGACGACGTGACCCTGTTGACCGGTCGGCGGGTGCAGCATCTCAGCCTGGTCAACCGGCGGGGCCAGCAGCACATCCCCCTCCAGGTCGGGTTCGTCGGCTTCAACACCATCCTCAGCGACGGTGTCAGCTCCGCCACCCTGCGGCTGCGTCTGACCAACGTGTCGAAGCAGCCGATCCCGCTGGCCCCGAGCGGCGGCGACGCCCCCTCGGCGCTGCTGCTGTCCTTCGACAACCAGCCGGCGGACTGGGCGATGGGGACCACCGCGCAGCTCAAGAGCGTCACGGTGAGCGCCGACAAGTGGGTCGCCACGGTCCCGACCGAGCAGGGCCAGACCCTGCAGTGGCGGCTGACCACCCCGACGCAGGTGGCCCTCGGTGCCGGGGAGAGCATCCTGGTCACCCTCGCCGGGCTGATCGGCCGCCCACCGTCGGGACACGCCCGCCTCCTGCTGCACTACGAGAACATGCCGGGGTACTGGGACGGGCACCTCGCTGTGGTGATCGAGAAGGCCCCGCTGGTGTACCGGGACGTCACCCTGCCGGGCGGCACCGTCGACGCCCGGGTCGGCATCGGCGTCTCCGCACCTCAGGCGAAGCTGCACGTCGGCGGAGGCGCCATCATGCCCAGCGCGGGTACCGGCGAGCAGGCCGGCATCCTGTTCCCGAAGGATCCCGGCGGCGGGGGCTCGGACGCGGCCTGGATCCGCTACTACCCCCGCTCCGGGGAGCGGACCACGCTGGAGATCGGCACCTCCAACGACCCCGACGACCACATCGCCCTGATGTCCTCGGGCAACGTCGGGATCAACACCGTCGAGCCCGGTGGGCGCCTGCACATCGTGCACACCCCGCAGAACGGCAACGGCAACGCGCTGGTCATCGGCCCGACGACCGAGTCACACCTGCGGTTGGGTTACCACACCGACTACAGCTGGATCCAGTCGCACGGCAACCGTCCCCTGCTGATCAACCCGATCAGCAACCGGGTCGGCCTGGGGTTGGCCGACCCCACGGGCACCCTGGACATCGCCCGGGGCAGTGCCCCCGGCGGCACCCTGCAGATCCGGGGCAGCCAGCGGATCTCGCACTTCAACTACGACACCGACGAGCACACGTACCTGCGGGGCGGCAGGACCAACTCCAACGTCTACATCAACGACAGCGGCGGCAACGTCGCCGTCGGCTCCACGGACCCTCAGGGGCACCGGCTGTTCGTCAACGGCCCCGCGAAGGTCCTCGGGTTGACGGTGAACAGCGGCACCCGGTTCGGCCGGATCCAGGCGGGGCACTTCGAGGCCGGGTCGCACGGCGGCGGCGTCAAGGAAGTGCAGATCACCTTCCCGGAGCGGTTCTCCCGGACCCCGATGGTGATGGTCACCGTCCGCAACGAGGGCTACTACGCCGACACCTTCACGGCCACCGTCAAGTACGTCGACAGCGGCTACGCCAAGGTCAACATCCTGCGCGTCGACTCGCACCGTGCGCGCTGGGACCAGAACGTCCGGCTCGACTGGTTCGCCTGGGAATAGGACGGTAGCCGACAATGACCTGGACAGTGACGATCCACCACATCGACATCGGATCCATCGGAGACGCGACTGTCATCGACGCCCAGCACCCCGGCGGCCCGGGGAACCCGGCGATCCGCCGTACCGTCCTGATCGACGGCGGCAAGGGCAACGCGGCACCCATCGTCGACGGGTACCTCGCCGGGATCGGGGTCAACCAGGTCGACGTCATCATCGTCACCCACTTCGACGAGGACCACTTCTACGGCATCAGCAAGCTGTTGCGGGGCACGGCAGGCACCCCCGCCCGGTACCAGCACGCCATCCTCTACGACATGGGACGGCTGCCCGCCGACCGCGACGAGCGGGAGAAGGTCGACCAGTACAACAAGCGCCAGTACGTGCCGAGCGAGTACGCCAAGTACCGGCAGGCCATCTCCACGATGCCCGCCACCTTCCGACACGCCACGGGCCGAGTCAACAGCTTCGACATCGTCTCCTGGAACGCGGCCACCGGTGCAGCGGTGGCACCCGGGATCCTGACCCGCACCATCGACGGCGGCGGCCCGCGCAACTACCAGGTCCCCCACTGGCTCCTCGACAAGGACGTGCTCTGGGGCAACGGGGAGGACGGTCAGGGCGGCAACCCGTGGACCGTCCAGGCGGCAGCGGCCTACGCCCCCAACCGGCCGGTCCTGCGCTGCATCGCCGTCAACAAGTGGGTGTTGCAGAACGGCGGCGGCGCGGCGTACTGCTCCAACGCCTCCCCGAGCCGGGGCATGGCCCAGGGTGACGTCGCCGACACGGAGAACGCCAACGACAACGCCAAGAGCCTGGGGTTCGTCCTGGAGTTCAACAACTTCAAGTACTACGTGGCCGGCGACCTCGAAGAGCCGCAGGAGGACGGATGGGTCAACCTCAACGCCGTCGCCCCGGGTGCCCCCGTGCCGGGTGCGGTGTTCCGGTTGAACCAGACCGACACCATGGCCGACCGGGTACACGCCATGAAGGCCAGCCACCACGGCGCCCAGACCGCGTCGTCGCGCACCTTCATCACCCGGCTGCGCCCCGGTGCCGCGTTCATCTCCACCGGTCGGGGCAACAAGTTCAAGCACCCGGCGCAGCGGACCATCAACGTCCTGGACGGCTACCAGGAGATTCCCCCGCTGGCCGACGCCCAGTCCCGTAACCGGCACCCACCCACCCCACCGCCGCCTCCGGCCCGGGCCGTCCCGCACTACCTGACGGGATACCAGGACCCGGTCAACCTGCTCGCCCTCGGTGGTGACGCCTCGCAGACCGCAGGCGTCCCGGCGGCGGCCACACCGGGCGACATCCGGCTCACCGTCACCGAGGCCGAGTCGCTGCTCTCACCGCTCGGCCAGACCTACCGGGGCACCCGGGCCGCACTGGGCCACGTCATCGCCGGACTCGGCCTGGCGGCACCCGCCGCCGCGGTCCTGGACGCCGTCGCCGACGCGTCCGCGACGTACGGTGGTCCCCGCGCCGTCGCCGCCCTCCTCGGGTTACCCGCACTGCTGGCCCGTCACGCGCTGGCCGGCGCCGCGTCGATGGGCGACGACGCACTCGGCGGAGTGCCCCGCGTCGGGATCGCGAACGCCGCGGTGAACGCCGCCGCCGGCGGTGGCGGCGCGGCGGCGGTCACCGCGGCGATCAACGTGTTCGGCACCCGGATCGCCGGCTTCGGCGCCGGTGCCGCCGCCGCGATCACCGCCGCGGTGACCGCCCCGGCCGCCGGGCTGGCCGCCGCTGTGGTCGCCGACGCCACCGGAGCCGGTGCCACTGCCGGTGCGGCTGCCGCCGCCGGAGCGGCAGCCGCCTCGGTCTTCGCCGAGACCGGACTACGCGACGACGCCGCCTACGCCGCCGCAACCGCCCTGTACACCGTCGGACAGGGGGCGACACCGGCCCAGGCCGCCGCGATCACCGCGGCGATCATGGTGACCGTCGCTGACGCCCGGGCCGAACAGGCGGTCCGGATCGTCGTCAGTGCCGCCCGACACGTGGTGCTCCCGGCGCAGCTCACCATCGCCCAGGCCGCCCAGGCAGGCGCGGTGGCCAGCGCCGCGTACTACCTGGGTGTACCCGTCGAGGTCGAACTCGCCGTCCGCGGGGCGCTGGTCGCGGGCGGAGTCGGTGCAGCGAACGCGGCCGCCCACGCCGCCGCCGCACGGAACACCGCCACCCTCCACCCGAGCAACACACTGTTCACCCTGTCGTACGCCAGCGTCAACGGGGCCCAGATCGTTCCGCACGCCGACTGAAGGAATCCGATGACGACGTTGCACGACCTCCAGGCGAGGTACGAGTCGGCCACCACGGACGGCGTCCTCGACCTGACCGCCGACAACTGCGGCGTACCGACCCTGGCGGCGTTCCTCACCACCCTGCCGCAGCAACGGATACCGCTCGCCGACCCGCAGATCGACCTGACCGGGGACAGCCTCGTCGTCGCCGCCACCGTCACCGACACCTGGCCGGTCGGCAATTCCGGCCGTACGCTGCAACTCTCCACCGTGTCGATCACCGTCACCCGCCCGGCGGACCCTGTCGCACAGCTGCACGTCGCCGGCACGCTCACCGTCGGCACGGCGACCGTCGAGGTCGCCGGCGACCTGGACGCGACCACCAACCGGATCAGTGTCGCCCGCTCCCCCGGCCTGCCCGCCACCGTGTCGCTGGTGGAGCTGGCCGACTACGTCAGCGGCAACCGGCTCGGCCCGTTCCTTCCCGTCGGTACCGCCGTCTTCGACGCCGTACCGCTGTCGGAGCTGCGGGCGTCGTTCGGGTACGAACGGTCCACTCTCACCGAGCTGACCATCGGTTCGACAGTGGACGGGGCTGCCCGGTGGTCGATCGTCGACGGCCTGGCCGACCTCACCGGGCTCGGCGTCGACCTCACCAGTCAGACCGGTTACCGCGACGGCGGGTACCGGGAGCACCTCGGTGGCGCCCTGCGCGCCACGCTGCGGCTGGACGGTCACGACTTCCGGGTCCGGCTGGCCCTGCAGTCACCGACCTCCTGGGAGGTGGAGGTCGTCCCCGCCGACGGCAACATCCTGCCCGGCCTCACCGCGCTCGCCGGGCTCGTCGGCGGGGACGCGCTCGGCAGTGAACTCCAGCAGGGGCTCAGCCGACTCGGGTTGACGGCGCTCACCCTCGACGGGGTGCGGATCGGCGTCGACCTGACCGCCCGCACCATCCGCCGGGTCGCCGTCGCCACTCGGATCACCGTCGACGGCACCGCCTTCGCCGTCGTGTTGGCCCTGCCCACCCTGACCCTGCACGGTGGGCTGGCACCCGGTCACAGCCTGCACCTCAAGGACCTGGTCGGCCGCTACTTCCCAGGCGCCGACGCCTTCCCCGCGATCGACGTCACCCAGCTCCAGGTCTCCGCGGTGCCGGGTGCGGGCCGCTACGACCTCGCCGCCCGGATCGTCGGGGACTGGTCACTCGACGTCGGCCCGCTGGCCCTCGGGTTCCGGGAGTTCGCATTCGAGATCACCAAGGACGCCGACGGGGTCACCGGCGAGATCGAGGGCTGGTTCAGCCTGTTCGACGCCGACTTCCACGCCGTCGCCGCCCACCCCGACAGCGGGGGCTGGCAGTTCACCTGCAACAGCGTTCCCGGACACGCCCTCACCGTCACGGCGATCCACGACCACCTGGTCGAGAAGTACCAGGTCGACGCGACCCTCCCGGCCGCGCTCGCGGGCCTCGCGCTGACCCGGGTCGACATCTGGTTCGACACCGCCACCGGCACGTTCGCCCTCACCTGCGCCGCCCGGTTCCCCGTCGAGGACCGCACCGTCGACCTCGACGTCACCATCCGGATGGAACGCTCCGGCACCACCTGGCGCAAGTCCTTCAGCGGGGAGATGACCGTCGCCGGCCTCGTCTTCGACGTCCGGTTCGTCCAGGACCAGGCCTCGACGGTGCTGGTGGCCACCTACGCCCACACCGGCCCCGCGACTCCCCTGGTGGTCCGCGACCTGGTCGCCGCCGTGTCGACCCCGCTGTCCCACGCCGTACCACCGGGGCTCACCATCGACCTGCGGGACGTGCTGCTCGCCGTCAGCCACACCGACACCGGCAACGGGGTCCTGCTCGGCCTGGACCTCGGGGTCGACGTGGGCCTGACCAGCCTGCCGCTGGTCGGTTCCCGGTTCCCGGCCGACCACTCCGTCGGGGTGGACAGTCTGCGGATCGTCGCCGCCAGCCGCGCCTTCACCAGCGCCGAGACCACCGCCGTCGACGCGCTGCTGCCCGCCGTCGTACCGGCCCTGCCGGTCGGACCGGACGGCGTCGACACCGGTGTCACAGTCGCCGCGCGTCTGTCACTGGGCACCGGTGACGCCCGGACCGTGTCCCTGCCGGTGGCCACCGACCCACCCACCACCACCGGCGGTACGGTCGCCGCACCGACCACCGCAGCCGCACCAGCGAGTACGACGTGGCTGGACGTGCAGCGCTCGTTCGGTCCGGTGCACCTCGGGCGGGTGGGGTTCAGCTACACCGACGGGGCCGTCCGGTTCCTGCTCGACGCGGCGCTCACCGCCGCCGGGTTGACCCTCTCGCTCGACGGACTGAGCCTCGGCTCCCCGATCGACCACTTCGACCCCGTCTTCGACCTGAGCGGACTCGGCGTCGACTACCGCAACGGACCGGTGGAGATCGGCGGTGCCCTGCTGCGCACCACCGTCACCCCGACCGACGGCCCGCCCTACGACGAGTACGACGGGGCGGCCCTGATCCGCACCGCCACCCTGAACCTCGCCGCCCTCGGCGGGTACGTGAACCTCGACGGTGAGCCGTCGATGTTCGTCTACGCCGTACTCGACAAGGTCCTCGGCGGGCCGCCGTTCCTCACGGTCACCGGCCTGGCCGCCGGGTTCGGGTACAACCGCGGCCTGGTCGTACCGCCGATCGAACGGGTCGCCGAGTTCCCGCTGATCGCCGCCGCCACCAGCCCCGCACCGGTCACCGGGGCCGCCGACCCGCGCGAACTCATCCGGACCACCCTGGACGGCCTGCGGACCTGGATCCCGCCGACCGCCGGCAGTGTCTTCCTCACCGCCGGGATCCGGTTCAGCTCCTTCCAGATGATCGACTCGTTCGCCCTCCTCGTCGCGAGCTTCGGCGACCGGTTCGAACTCGACCTGCTGGGCCTGTCCACCCTCGTCACCCCCCGACCGGAGCCCAGCGGACCGGCGGTCGCCCCGCTGGCCCAGATCCAACTCGCCCTCCGCGCCAGCTTCGTACCCAGCGAGGGCACCCTCAGCGTCCGCGCCCAACTCACCTCGACGTCGTACGTCTTCTCCCCCGACTGCCACCTCACCGGTGGCTTCGCGTTCAGCACCTGGTTCGCGGGGGACCACGCCGGCGACTTCGTGCTCACCGCAGGCGGCTACCACCCTCAGTACCACCCACCGGCCCACTACCCGCAGGTGCCCCGGCTCGGATTCAACTGGCAGGTCGACCCGCACCTGGGGGTGAAGGGCGACGGCTACTACGCGCTGACCCCGGGTGCCCTGATGGCCGGTGGGCACCTCGCTGTCGTCTGGCAGAGCGACAACCTCCGCGCCAGCTTCACCGCCGGCATCGACTGTCTGATCGCCTGGAAGCCGTACCACTACGACGCCCGCGCCTACGTCGACTTCGCCGTCTCCTACACGTTCCACCTGTTCGGCACCCACCACATCACCGCCGACATCGGTGCCGACCTGCACATCTGGGGGCCGGACTTCAGCGGTACCGCCCACATCAAGCTCGCTGTCGTCTCCTTCGACATCACCTTCGGCGCCGGGGCCAACCCACAGCCGGCGCCCCTGGACTGGCAGGCGTTCCGCCAGTCGTTCCTGCCGACCGGCGAGCTGTGCTCGGTGGCCGTCAGCGGCGGGCTGCTGCGCAAGACCACCGCCGTCGCGACCGACCTGGGCCTGGTCGACCCGCAACGCCTGGTGATCCGGACCGGGACCGTCGTGCCGAGCACCGCCGCGACGGTGGGGACCACCCCCCTGACCGGTGCCCACGCCCCGATCACCGTCGGCCCGATGGGGTTGGCCGCCCCCGGACGACCCGGCACCCACCTGAACAGCACGACGACCGTCACGGTCACCCGGGGCACCGAGTCGATGGAGCGGCATTTCACCCTCACCCCGGTCCTGGCCGACGTGCCGGCAGCCCTGTGGGCGGTCCCCGCAGGCTCCGTCGACGGGCCGACGCTCGTACCGGACGCCCTGGTGGGATTCGAGATCCGCCCCCGCCTCGACCCGATCCACGGCACCGACGAGGCCACCGTCGGGAACCTGCGACTGTTCCAGTACCACCTGCCGGCGGTTCCCGGTGGCAGGTACCGGGTGTCAGTCACCCAGGACGTCACCACCGACGAGCCGACCTCGGTGCCGGCCGCGCACCGGAAGATCACGCCGCAGCGGTTCACCGGCGTCGGCGAGTTCACCGTCACCGGCGTACGACCCACCTTCGGTACCGACGAGATCTACGCGGTGTACCCCCCGGACGGCGGTACCGGTGACTACTCCGCCGACCTGCCGCACGTCATCCTCAACCACAGCACCCTGCCCTGGCAGGAGAACGCCGACCCCGACCGGGACGACCTGCCGTGGCTGGCCCTGCTGCTGTTCGACGAGACCGACCTGCCCACCCCCCACCTGGCGGACGTCGACGGCGAGAAGGCCACCGTCATCTCCGTACCGGTCGGGCTGCTGCCCGCCCAGGACACCGCCCGACGGGACCTCGCCCTGCTCACCCACGTCCGGCGGGACGTCGACGGCACCGAACGCGCCGTGGTGATCGGCAACCGGTTGCCCCGCGAGGGTGCCACCCACGTGGCGCATCTCGTCTCCGTCCGCCACCGGTACGGGTCCGCCGGACCGGTGGACACCGGCACCGTCGACGTGGTCACCGTCGCGAGTTGGCGGTTCACCTCGACCAGCGACGGTACGGACCTGGCCGCCCTGCTGGGGCGGCTGGCCGACGGCAGCGCCCCGGTGCCCGCGCCGGTCGTACCGGCCGGTTACCGCAGTCCGCTCGTCGCGCAGGCCCGCACCGACCGGCCGACACTGCCCGCCACCGCTCTCGCCGACCCCACCTTCGGTGCCGCCTGGCAGCTCGGTCGGCTCCTCGGGCTGCGGAGCAAGCCGTACGCGGCGGCGCTGTACCGGTGGAAGCGGCTGCGGGCGCAGCGGCGCAAGAGCGGCGTGGACACGCTGCCCGACCTGCCCTCCGTCGTCACCGGGTTCCTCGACGACCTGGCGTTGCTCAAGGGGGTGCCGTTCAACCACCTGGTGCCCGAGGAGACCATGATCCCGGTGGAGTCGCTGCGGTTCTTCTCGCTGTACGAGGGCTGGCTCGCCGCCCTGCTCGACGGGGCGGCGAGCATCGGACGGGTCACCCCGGCGGACCGGCGGTCGGACGTCCACCTCGCCGCGGACCTGATCGCCGTCGGTGGCCTCGCCCCGTGGACCCGCCAGGTGCTGGCCCCCGCCGACGGCCCCGGTGCGAGTGGCTTCCTGCTGCGCTCCCACGTCGTCGCCGGATGGCCGGACCTGCGGATCACCGCCCGGGACGGGTCCGACGCGACGTTGGATCCGATCCGGACCGACCTGCTCTCGGCGGACATGATGCTGTGTGTGTTCTCCGGCGACCTCGCCTCGGTGACCATCGGCCAGCCCGAGCACACCCTGCACTTCGGACTGGGCGAGGCGGCCCTCCCGTGGCGCACCGGCAACCGGGTGGTGGACGTGACGGCGCTGGCCGGGGACCGGATCGGTGCGACGGCTGCCGGTCAGGGCGCGTCGGCGCGGCTCGCCGCCCGTCTCATCGCCGAAGCCCCGGAGGTCACCGTCGAGCGTCACCCGTGAGGACCCCCACCCGGACATCCATCGGCGTCACCGGATTGCCGGGTGCCACCTGCGGGTTGACCGAACTGTAAATCTTCCTTAACGTTCTGGTGCCACGCGTGTCTGCAGCTGCCCCACCACAGCAGAGGAAGTGGAATGTCCAGACTGCGTACGACAGCGGCCGGGCTCGTCGCCGCCGTGCTCGCCCTCGTCGGCACCCTGGTGACGGCACCCGGTGCCCACGCCGCGACCGCCGCCTTCGTCAAGGTCCAGGAGTGGAGCGGGGGCTACGAGGCCCGCTTCACCGTCCGCAACGACACCCCGACCACGATCACCTCCTGGCGGGTCGAGTTCGACCTGCCCGCCGGTTCGACCATCGGCAGCCACTGGGAGGCGCTGCTGACCAGCAACGGCAACCGGCACACCTTCACCAACCGGTCCTGGAACGCGACGCTGACCGCCGGTGCCTCCACCGCCTTCGGGTTCATCGTCAACGGCAACGGGACGCCCACCAACTGCACCGTCAACGGTGGGTCCTGCGCCGGCGGTACGGACTCCCGGGCACCGAGCGTGCCGGGCAACCTGCGGGCCACCGCCACGACCTCGTCGAGCGTGTCGTTGGCCTGGAACGCCTCCACCGACAACGTCGGCGTCACCGGTTACGACGTGTACCGGGGCGGCACCCTCGCCACCACGGTCACCGGCACCACCGCCACCGTCGGCGGCCTGAGCCCGGCGACCGGCTACGGTTTCACGGTGCGCGCCCGTGACGCGGCCGGCAACGCCTCGGCCCAGACCGCTCCGCTGACCGTCACCACCGCCCCCGGCACCGGCGTCGGCGGCACCCCCGCCGCCGTCAACGGTCAACTGCGGGTCTGCGGCAACCAGCTCTGCAACAGGTACGGCCGCCCCATCCAGCTGCGGGGCATGAGCACCCACGGCATCCAGTGGTACTCGCAGTGCGTCAACGACGCCTCGCTCGACGCCCTCGCCACCGACTGGCGCGCCGACGTCCTGCGGATCTCGATGTACATCCAGGAGGACGGGTACGAGACCAACCCGCGCCTGTTCACCGACCGGGTGCACGACTACATCGAACGGGCCACCGCCCGGGGGATGTACGCCATCGTCGACTGGCACATGCTCACTCCCGGCGACCCGAACCACAACCTGGCGCGGGCGCGTACCTTCTTCACCGAGATCGCCCAGCGGCACAAGGACAAGACCAACATCCTGTACGAGGTCGCCAACGAGCCCAACGGGGTGAGCTGGTCGTCGATCAAGAGCTACGCCGAGCAGATCATCCCGGTGATCCGGGCGCAGGACCCGGACGGCGTGGTGCTGGTCGGGACCCGGGCCTGGTCCTCCCTCGGCCTCTCCGAGGGCTCCTCGGAGACCGAGATCGTCAACAACCCGGTCAACGCGACGAACATCATGTACACCTTCCACTTCTACGCCGCCTCGCACGGGACCACGTACCTGAACGCGCTCTCCCGCGCGGCCGACCGGCTACCGATCTTCGTCACCGAGTTCGGCACCCAGACCTCCTCCGGGGACGGGGCGAACGACTTCACCCGCGCCCAGCAGTACCTGGACCTGATGGCGACGAAGAAGATCAGTTGGGTCAACTGGAACTGGTCCGACGACTTCCGCAGTGGTGCCGTCTTCAACACCGGCACCTGCGGCGGCAGCACGTACGCCGGGACCGGGGTCCTCAAGCCGGCCGGGGTCTGGATCCGTGACCGGATCCGTACGCCGGACGACTTCCCGACGAACTGACGATTCCCGGACCAGCGGCCGGGGGTGGGTGTGCCCGCCCCCGGCCGCTCGCCGTCCGGGCCTCAGGCCCGGGACCACTGCATGCTCGTCGCGGAGCCGCAGGTCCGCTGCTCCAGGGCGGCACCGGCGGCGGTCGACCCGCCGACCACGTTCAGGCACTTGTTGCTGTTGAGGTTGACCAGGTTGTGGTAGCCGTTGCCGACCGCCCGCCAGGTGAAGACCTGGTTGGCGCCTCCGTGGCAGGTGTACTGCACGACCTGGGCCCCGTCGGCGGTGGAGAAGTTCAGGACGTCGGCGCACTTGCCGCTGTGCACGCTCTGCAGGGTGACGTCGCCGTTGCCGGCGTCGGTGAACCGCCACTGCTGCCAGGGGTTGCCGTTGGCGGTCCACTGCCCGATGACCGCCAGGTCCTGGGTGTTGGGTGACTGCACGTCGAGCACCTGACCGCTGTTGCGGTTGGTGACCCGGTAGGAGGTGGGTGCCGGGTTGGTGCCGCCGGTGAACTGCCACCAGTTCAGGTTGAACAGGTTCCCGCTGCCTCCGGTGAAACGCAGGTAGAGGTCACGGGTGCCGGTGGCCCCGGCGACCCCGCAGGAGGTGGTGGTCCAGTTCTGCCAGCCACCGGTCCCGGCGACCCGGCAGGTGCCGACCAGGGGGCCGGTGGGGCTGTCCAGGCGCAGCTCGATGGCGCCGCCGGAGGCGGCGGAGGCGGTCCGGGCGGTGAAGGAGCCGGCCCCGGTGCCGAAGGCCACCCCCTTGACCTTGATGTAGTCGCCGTTGCCGATGAACGCCACGGCCATGCCGCCCTCGCTCGCGGGTTCGGTCTCGATCCCCTGCCCCCAGGCGATGGTCTCGGCCTCCTGGCGGACGTACGGGTCGAGGGTGCCGACCTGCGGTGCCCCCTGGGTGGTCATGTTCATCTGGGGGATGGTGCCGTTGCTGTTGTAGGTGAACTTCTCCACGGCCACCGAGCGGGTGTAGCCGCTGCCACCGGGAAGGGCTCCGTTGTGGTAGAAAAAGTACGATCCGCCCTGGTAGTCGATGATCCCGGGGTGGTTGGTGAAGCTGGCCCCCTGGCGGGGCATGACGGTGCCCCGGTAGGTCCAGGGTCCGGTCGGCCCCGGGGCGGTGGAGTAGCCGATGAACTCGGAGCAGCACTCGGCGGCGAAGACGTTGTAGTAGGTGCCGTTGCGCTTGTAGACCCAGGGCCCCTCCTCGTAGAGGGTGGGCCGGCTCGGGTTGCCGGTACGGGTGCCGAACCCGGCGGTGGTCAGCGGGATCTGGGTGGGGCTCCCCGAGAACGAGATCATGTCGGGGTTCAGTCGGACGTACCAGAGGTTCGGGTTTCCCCAGTAGAGGTACGCCTGCCCGTCGTCGTCGACGAAGGCGTGCGGGTCGATCTCACCGTTGCCGACCAGGGGTCGCCCGAGGGCGTCACGGAAGGGGCCGGTGGGGCTGTCGGCGACGGCGACACCGATGACCATGCCGCCGCCGCGTTGGCGGACGGGGACGTACCAGTAGAACTTCCCGTTTCGGGGGACGACGTGTCCGGCCCAGGCGTTGGCGTCGGCCCAGGCGAAGGTGGCGAGGTTCATCGGAACCCCGTGGTCGGTCCAGTTGACCATGTCCGTGGAGGAGAAGACCCGCCACTCCCGCATGGTGAAGTAGGTGGAGCCGTCCTCGTCACGTCCGGTGTAGAGGTAGACCCGGCCGTCGTGCACCAGCGGTGCCGGATCGGCTGTGTAGACGTGCTGGACGATCGGGTTGTCCGCCCGCGCCGGGCTGCCGGGCAGCAGGGTCACGATCAGGATCAGGCTCACGAGCCAGGCGACGCCGCGCCTGAGTCGGGCCGTGACCCCCGGTGCGCGTACGACTGTCATGTCGTCTCCCGGTGGTGGTAGGGGGCACTCCCTTCCACTGTGATCGTTCACATCGACATCGGTCAAGCCCCTTCCCCGACACCCCCACACCACCTCGACACCTCCACCACCACCGGGAGGTCACCTTCCCCGCCACCGGTCGAGTCGGAGAAGATCGGTCGTTGAACCGGCCGAAACCCTGGTGTAACATCGGCTCCCATCAATGACTGTGGTCGCAGTCTCCTCACCTCCGCGCGGGATGGTGCACTGCGGCAAGTGATGTTAGCGCTCACAATAGAGCGATACCGGGTCGCCGGCCCGGGCCGGCGTCGGCGGTCCGGGTACCCGCCACCGGCCCCCTCCGTCCTGCGCACCACCCGGCCGATCACGGACCTGGCCGGTGGCCTTCGACCCAGGGAGAGACATGTTCGACACCGGTGTGGGAACCCTGTCGCCCCGCCACCGCCGCCGAGGGTGGTCGGTGGTCCTGGTGGTGGCGACCACCCTGCTGGCCGCAGGAGTCACGGCCGTCGTCGCCGCCCCGGCCGCCTCCGCGGCCACCGTCGACACCACCGCCTGGTACGTCCTGCTCAACCGCAACAGCGGCAAGGCCCTCGACCTGTACAACTTCGCCACCGGCGACGGCGCCCGGATCACCCAGTGGACCCGGGGAACCGCGGCCAACCAACAGTGGCAGTTCGTCGACTCCGGCTCCGGCCACTACCGGCTGAAGTCCCGCCACTCCGGCAAGGTCCTCCAGGTCCAGAACTCCGCCACCACCGACGGGGCCGCGATCGTCCAATGGGGCGACAACAACGGCACCGCCCAACAGTTCCGCCTCGCCGACTCGACCGACGGGTACGTCCGGCTGATCAACCGCAACAGCAGCAAGACCCTGGAGGTCCAGAACGCCGCGACCACCGACGGTGCCAACATCGTGCAGTACGCCGACTGGAACGGCGCCAACCAGCAGTGGCAGCTGGTCCGGGTCGACGGCGCCACCCCCACCACCCCTCCCGGCAGCGGGCAGACGTTCACCAACCCGGTGGTGTGGCAGGACTTCGCCGACGGGGACATCATCCGGGTCGGTGACGCCTACTACTACTCGGCCTCGACCATGCACTACTCCCCCGGCGCCCCGATCCTGCGCTCCTACGACCTGGTGAACTGGGAGTACGCCGGCCACTCGGTGCCGAGGCTGGACTTCGACTCGGCCCGGTACGACATGAGCGGGGGCCGGGCCTACGTCAAGGGCATCTGGGCCTCCACCCTGAACCACCGGCCCCGCAACGGCACCTACTACTGGCTGGGCTGCGTGGAGTTCAACCGCTCCTACCTCTACACCGCCACGGCGGTGGACGGTACCTGGAGCAAGCGGGCGCAGCTGCCCTGCTACTACGACGCCGGGCTGCTCTTCGACACCGACGACACCCCGTACGTGGCCTACGGCAACGGCACCATCAGCGTCGCCCAGCTCTCCCCCGACCTGACCTCCCAGGTCCGGACGCAGCAGGTCTACCAGACCCCGTCGAGCATCGGCACCCTGGAGGGGGCCCGGATGTACAAGCGGGGCGGCTACTACTACATCTGGCTGACCCGACCCGCCAACGGCCAGTACGTGCTCCGCTCGACCAGCCCCTGGGGCCCGTACGAGCAGCGTCAGGTGCTGCTCGACCTGCCCGGTCCGATCTCCGGTGGCGGGGTGCCCCACCAGGGCGGGATCGTCCAGACCCAGAACGGTGCCTGGTACTACATGGCCTTCACCGACGCCTACCCCGGTGGACGGATGCCCACCCTGGCCCCGCTGAACTGGTCGGCCGACGGGTGGCCCAGCGTCCAGACCGTCAACGGCCGGTGGGGGGCCACCTACCCGAGGCCCGACATCACCACCACCCGGACCGTCGCCCCGATGACCGGGGCCGAGACCTTCCCCGGCCCCACCCTCGGCCACCGCTGGGAGTGGAACCACAACCCCGACACCAGCCGGTACGGCTTCGCCAACGGCCTGCGGTTGCAGACCGCGACGGTCACAGGTGACCTGTACTCGGCCCGCAACACCCTCACCCACCGGATCCAGGGTCCCACCTCCACCGCCACCATCGACCTGGACCACTCGGGCATGGCCGACGGGGACCGGGCCGGGCTCGCCATGCTCCGGGACTCCTCGGCCTGGATCGGCCTCAAGCGGGACAACGGGACGACCCGGGTGGTGACGACCACCGGCCTGACCATGGACAGCAACTGGAACACCACGGGCACCGGGGTCGAGTCGGCGAGCGCCGCCGTCTCGGGCACCCGGATCTGGCTACGGGTCAACGCCGACATCCGGCCCGGATCCGGCCGGCAGGCGCGCTTCTCGTACAGCACGGACGGGGTGAACTTCACGACCCTGGGGCCGGCATTCACGTTGAACAACGCCTGGCAGTTCTTCATGGGCTACCGGTTCGGGATCTTCAACTACGCCACCCGGTCCCTCGGCGGGGCGGTCACCGTCCGCCGATTCGACCTGACCACCCCCTGAGCTCGGTCCCACCTGGTTCCTCCGGCACCACCACCACCGAAAGGTCGAGACTCATGCCCCTGACCCGACGTGCCTTCACGCTGGGGGTGGTCGCCACCGGCGCGGCCACCGCCACCGGACTGACCCTCACCCCCGGGGCCGCCTCGGCCGCCACCTACACCGGGTACGTGATGACCTACTTCACCGAGTCCCCCAACTTCGTCGGGGCGGACTACGGCCTGCACCTGGCCGTCAGCCGCGACGGTCTGAACTGGACCCCGCTCAACCAGAACAACCCGGTGGTCACCCCCACCGCGGGCCAGCAGGGGTTGCGGGACCCCTTCGTCTTCCGCAAGCAGGACGGCACCTTCGTCGTGATCGCCACCGACCTGCGCGGCACCAACTTCGGTGCGGTCAGCCAGTACCTGCACGTGTGGGACTCGACGAACCTGACCAGCTTCACCGGGTACCGCCGACTGCGGATGCACACCCTGACCAACGCCCACACCTGGGCGCCCACCGTCTTCTGGGACGCCGCCCGGGGCCAGTACGGCATCGTCTACTCCTGCAACACCAGCAGCGGAGACGTCTTCCAGGTCAACTACACCTCCGACTTCCAGTCGGTCAGCTCCCCCCAGGTGTACTTCAACCCCGGATTCGGGATCCTGGACGGCGACATCGTGGTCGACGGCGGGACCACCTACCTGTACTACAAGAACCTCGCCAACGGGAACCTGTACGGAGCCCGCTCCTCGACCGGGGCTCCGAACAGCTTCACCACCTACACCTCAGCGCTGCGGCAGGGCGACGCCATGGAAGCCCCCCTGCTGGTCAAGCGCAACGACGGCAACGGCTGGTACCTGTGGGGGGACTCCTTCATCCCGGTCAACGCCGACTACTACGCCTGGTCCACCACCAACATCACCGCCAACGCCTGGTCGGTGCTCAACCAGCGGGACTACACCCCGCCGTTGAACGCCAAGCACGGGTCGATCCTCGGCATCACCGAGGCCGAGTACGCCGGGGCGGTCAGCCGGTGGGGCACCCCGAACTGGGTACGGCTCAAGTCCTCCAACTTCCCCGACCGGTACGTACGCCACCTCGACGGGGTGGGGCGGCTCGACGCGTACCCCTTCGACCCGTACCAGGACCAGATGTGGCGGATGGTGCCCGGGTTGGCCGACTCCGCCGGGGTGTCCTTCGAGTCGGTGAACCGGCCGGGGAGCTTCCTGCGGCACGTCGACTACGCCGTCCGGTTGGCGGCGAACAACAACACCGCCCAGTTCCGGGCGGACGCGACCTTCCACCGGACCCCCGGGTTGGCCGACTCCTCGTGGACCTCGTTGCGGTCCCACAACGTGCCCGACCGGTACCTGCGCCACGCGGGCTACCTGCTGCGCATCGACCCCCTGAGCGCCTCGTCCAGCGCCACCGACCGGCAGGACGCCACCTTCCGGATCACCCCGTAGCCCCACCCGATCCACCGGCAGGAGGAACACAGTGCGAAGAAGGAAGACCTGGCCGACAGCGATCCTGGCCGTCCTGACCCTGGCCCTGGCCGGCACCCTCGTCGACGGGGCCGTCGCCCCCCGCCCGGCCGAGGCGCTGAACAACGGGGTGGCCCGGACCCCACCGATGGGCTGGAACACCTGGAACACCTTCGGGTGCAACATCAACGAGACCCTCATCCGGCAGACCGCCGACGCGATGGTCAGCCAGGGCCTGCGGGACCTCGGCTACAAGTACGTCGTCGTGGACGACTGCTGGTTCAACCCGGACCGCGACGCCCAGGGCAACCTCCAGGCCCACCCCCAACGGTTCCCCAGCGGAATGAAGGCCCTCGGGGACTACCTGCACTCCCGGGGCCTGCTCTTCGGCATCTACCAGGGACCCCTGGACCAGACCTGCGCCCAGTACTTCGACTCGTTCCCCGGCTCCACCGGCAGCCTCGGGCACGAGCAGCAGGACGCCCGGCAGTTCGCCGCCTGGGGCGTGGACTACCTCAAGTACGACTGGTGCTCCCCCACCGGGACCATCAACGACCAGGTGGCGCGCTTCGGCATCATGCGGGACGCCCTCGCCGCCACCGGCCGGCCGATCGTGTACAGCATCAACTCCAACAGCATCCACGAGAAGACCGGGCCGCAGCGCAACTGGAGCGACGTGGCGAACCTCTGGCGGACCACCGAGGACATCACCAACGCGTGGAACACCGGCCAGACCAACGGGTACCCGATGGGCATCCAGAACATCGTCGACGTCAACGTGCCCCTGGCCGGGTACGCCGCCCCCGGCGGGTTCAACGACCCGGACATGCTGGAGGTCGGCAACGGGGGCATGACCGACACCGAGATGCGCAGCCACTTCGCCCTCTGGTCGATGATGGCGGCCCCCCTGATGATGGGCAACGACCTCCGTTCGGCGAGCGCCGCGACCCTGACCATCCTGCGCAACCAACAGCTCATCGCCATCAACCAGGACACCCTCGGCCGCCAGGCCGTCCAGGTCGCCGGGGACGCCACCCGGCGGGTCCTGGCCAAGCGGCTGGCGAACGGCGACGTGGCGGTGGCCCTGTTCAACCAGGGCAACGCCACCACCACCATCTCCACCACCGCGGCGGCGGTCGGCAAGACCGGTAGTTCCTTCACCCTGCGCGACGCCTGGACCAACACCACCTCCACCACCACCGGTGCCATCTCGGCGAGCGTCCCGGCGCACGGCACGGTGGTGTACCGGATCAGCGGCGGCGGCACCACCGACCCACCGACCCCCACCACCTTCCGGCTGCGCAGCGAGTCCGCCGGACGCTGCCTGGACCTGGACGACTCCAACACCGCCAACGGCACCGCAGCACTGGTCTGGGACTGCCACGGCAACCCCAACCAGCAGATCACCCAGAGCGGTCAGAGCCTGCGGATCCTCGGCAAGTGCCTGGAGGTCCCGACCAACGCGGCCAACGGGACCCGGGTCCGGATCTGGGACTGCAACGGCGGCACCCACCAGCAGTGGACCCTCAACGGCAACGGCACCGTCGGGAACGTCCGCTTCCCGAACCTCTGCCTGGACGTCGACAACGGGGGCACCGCCAACGGCACTGCGGTGATCGTCTGGTCCTGCCACGGCAACGCCAACCAGCGCTGGAGCCGGGCGTGAACCCCCGTAGCCGGCGCCGCGCACACCCGACCGAGGACGTGATCCGATGATGAGACGACGACGTGTCGTCGGCCCGCTGGCCACCGCCGCGCTCCTGCTGGTGACGATGGTCGGCACCGTGCTGGCCCGTACCGACGCCGCCCCGGCCGCCGCCGACGCCGCCCCGGCCGCCGCGGACGTCGGCACCCTGGCCGCCAGCCCCGGCTGCGGTAGGAACCCGACCCTGACCAGCGGAACCCGCACCATCACCAGCAACGGCAGGAGCCGCAGCTACATCCTGCGCATCCCGGAGGGCTACCAGAACTCCAACCCGTACCGGATCGTCTTCGGCTTCCACTGGCGCGGCGGCACCGCCGTCGACGTGGACACCGGGCAGACCGTGCAGCGGGACGTGTGGTCGTACTACGGGCTGCGTCGGCTGGCGAACGACAGCACCATCTTCGTGGCCCCCCAGGGGATCGACAACGGCTGGGTGAACACCGGCGGTCAGGACGTCACCTTCGTCGACGACATGCTCCGACAGATCGAGAACGACCTCTGCGTGGACACCGCCCAACGCTTCGCCCTCGGCTTCAGCTGGGGCGGGGGCATGAGCTATGCGGTGGCCTGCGCCCGACCGGACGTCTTCCGGGCGGTAGCGGTCTACGCCGGTGGACAGATCAGCGGGTGCAGCGGCGGCAACGGACGGATCGCCTACTTCGGGGCCCACGGCATTCGCGACAACGTCCTCGGCATCTCCGGGGGCCGCACCCTGCGGGACCGGTTCGTCCGGAACAACGGCTGCACCGCCCAGAACCCGCCCGAGCCCGCCCAGGGCAGCCTGACCCACCGCAGCACCGCCTACTCCGGCTGCGCGGCCGGGTACCCCGTGGTGTGGGCCGCCTTCGACGAGGGGCACATCGCCGCGCCCCAGGACGGGGCCCCCGGGGACAGCGGTTCACGGACCTGGCTGCCGGCGGAGACCTGGCGCTTCTTCACCCAGTTCGGCGGCAGCAACCCCACCCCGAACCCGACCACCCCGCCGCCGACCCCGACCACTGCGCCACCCACCGGCGGGGGTGCCTGCCGGGTGGCCGCCACGGTCAACTCCTGGAACACCGGCCTGACCGCGGACCTCACCATCACCAACACCGGCACCACCTCGGTCAACGGCTGGACCCTCGGCTTCACCCTGCCCGGCGGGCAGAGCATCACCTCCGGCTGGAACGCCACCTTCTCCCCCGCCTCCGGCCAGGTGACCGCCCGCAACGTCGGCTACAACGCCGCCATCGCCCCCGGAGCCTCCGTCGGCATCGGGTTCCAGGCCAACCACAACGGCAACACCGCCAAGCCCACCGCCTTCACCCTCAACGGCGCCACCTGCACCACCGCCTGACCACGACCGGTGCCCGGGGGCGGTCTCCTCGCACCCCGGGCACCGGCCCAGGTCCACCCGTCCCGTCCCCGGTCCGGAGGTCCCCATGTCACCACACCCGCTGAGCCGTCGCCGTCTCATCCAGGCCGCCGCCGGTGGCGCCCTGCTGTCGACCACCGGCGGCACCCTGGTCGGGGTGACCCCGGCGACGGCAGCCGTCCTTCCCCCGGCCCGACCCGACCTCGGGGTCTCCGCCCACCCCTTCGACCTGGGTCAGGTACGCCTCACCGCCGGACGGTTCCTGGACAACCAGAACCGCACCCTGAACTACCTCCGGTTCGTCGACACCGAGCGGCTGCTGTACAACTTCCGGGCCAACCACCGGCTCTCCACCAACGGGGCGACCCCGAACGGGGGATGGGACGCCCCCACCTTCCCCTTCCGCACCCACGTACAGGGGCACTTCCTCACCGCCTGGGCCCAGGCGTACGCGGTGCTCGGCGACACCGTCTGCCGGGACAGGGCCAACCGCATGGTCGCCGAGTTGGCCCGGTGCCAGGCCAACAACCCGGCCGCCGGATTCGGCACCGGTTACCTCTCCGGTTTCCCGGAGTCGGAGTTCACCGCCCTGGAGAACCGCACCCTCAGCAACGGCAACGTGCCCTACTACTGCATCGACAAGACCCTGGTCGGTCTGCTGGACGTGTGGCGGTACCTCGGCAACACCCAGGCCCGGACGGTCCTGCTGGCGTTGGCCGGGTGGGTGGACGCCCGTACCGCCCGGCTCACGACCAGCCAGATGCAGGCCATGCTGGGTACCGAGTTCGGCGGGATGAACGCCGTCCTGACCGACATCTACCAGCAGACCGGGGACTCCCGCTGGCTCGCCACCGCCCAACGGTTCGACCACGCCGCCGTGTTCAACCCCCTGGCCGCCAACACCGACCAGCTCAACGGGCTGCACGCGAACACCCAGGTACCCAAGTGGATCGGGGCCGCCCGGGAGTACAAGGCGACAGGCACCACCCGATACCGGGACATCGCCGCCAACGCCTGGACGATGACCGTCAACGCCCACACCTACGCCGTCGGCGGCAACAGTCAGGCTGAGCACTTCCGACCCCCGAACGCCATCGCCGGCTACCTCACCAACGACACCTGCGAGCACTGCAACACCCACAACATGCTCCGGCTGACCCGGGAGCTGTGGCTGATCGACCCCAACCGGGTCCCCTACGTCGACTACTACGAACGCGCCCTGCTCAACCACGTCGTCGGTGCCCAGAACCCGGCCGACCCGCACGGCCACGTCACCTACTTCACCCCCCTGCGGCCCGGTGGCCGACGCGGGGTGGGCCCGGCCTGGGGCGGAGGCACCTGGAGCACCGACTACGCCTCCTTCTGGTGCTGCCAGGGCACCGGCATCGAGGCCAACACCAAGTTGATGGACTCCATCTACTTCCACAACGGCGACACCCTGACGGTGAACCTCTTCGTCCCCTCGGTGCTGACCTGGTCCCAGCGGGGCATCACCGTCACCCAGACCACCAGCTACCCGGTCGGGGACACCACCACCCTGACCCTGGGCGGCTCCATGAGCGGGTCCTGGGGCATCCGGGTCCGGATCCCCGCCTGGACCTCCGGGGCCACCCTCACCGTCAACGGCCAGGTGCAGAACGTCGCCGCCACCCCCGGCAGCTACGCCACCCTCACCCGGACCTGGGCCGCCGGGGACACCCTCACCGTCCGGCTCCCCATGCGGGTGATCATGCAGGCCGCCAACGACAACCCCGCCGTCCAGGCCGTCACCTACGGGCCGGCGGTGCTCGCCGGAAACTACGGCAACACCACACTGACCGCCCTGCCGGCCCTGACCGTCGCCTCGATCACCCGGACCAGCGGCACCGCCCTGGCCTTCACCGCCACCGCCAACGGGGACACGGTCCCCCTCGGCCCGTTCCACGAGGCCCACGGGTTCAACTACACGGTGTACTGGAACACCGGCGGGTCGGCCGGGGCCACCTACAAGCTGACAAACGCCGCCACCGGTCTGGTCCTCGGGGTGCAGGACATGTCCACCGCCGACGGTGGGCTCGCCGTGCTCTGGGGGGACACCGGCACCGCCGACCACCGCTGGGTGACGGTGCCCGACGGGAGCGCGGTCCGGTTCCGCAACGTCAACAGCGGCAAGGTGCTGGGCGTCCAGGACATGTCCACCGCCGACAACGCCCGGGTCCTCCAGTGGTCCGACACCGGCACCGCCGACCACCGGTGGACCCTGCTGGACAACGGCGACGGCACCCACCGGATCCGCAACGTGCACAGCGGGAAGGTGCTCGGGGTGCTGGGCGCCAGCACCGCCTGGGGTGCCCAGGCCGTCCAGACCTCCGACGACGGCAGCCCCGACAACCGGTGGCGGCTGGTCCGCCTCACCTGAGCCCGGGGGCGGTCAGGTGCGGGGACGCAGGACGTAGCCGGTGTAGCCGTAGTCCCGGCCGTGGGCCGCGCGCAGCTCGATCTCCTCCCCCACGGCGGCGAGCAGCTCCGCCGGTGTCCCCTCCCGGCGTAGCTGCTCGATCCGGTCGGCCAGGGGGCCGTAGTAGTCGTCCCAGTCGGAGTCGGGCAGGAGGTAGCCGGCGCAGACGGTCCACCCGGCCCGCTGGGCGGCCTCGACGTTCCCGGCGGTGCTGCGCATCGCCGGGTACCCGGCCGTCCAGAACTCCCGGGCCGCCGGGGCGGGGTCCGGGGTCGTCCACTCCGCCTCGGTCAGGACCAGGACCCCGTTCGGGGTGAGCAGGGGCCGCCAGGCGGTCAGGGCGGCATCGAACCCCATGACGTACGCGGAGCCCTCGGCCCAGAGCAGGTCGACGGAGCCGGGGGCGACCGGCAACTGCGTCATCGAGGCGTTCACCGTGGTGACCCGGTCGGCGACCCCGGCCCGCCGGGCCCGCTCGGTGAGCGCCTGCAGGAAGGGCAGGTGCAGGTCGACCCCGGTGACCCGGCCGCCGGTGAGCTGGGTCAGGAGCACCGTGGCCGGGCCGGTGCCGCAGCCCACGTCGAGAACGGTGGGGGCCTCGGGAAGGGCGCCGGCGAGCCGCAGGAGGAGCCGGGTGGTCTCCTCGGACCCGGGCGCCTCGCGGGGCAGGTCGTGGTGGGCTCGCCAGAACACCTCGGTCAGCTCGGTCACGGCGGTCAGGCTGGCACGGCTGCGTGCCGGGGCGCAACGCGGTTGCTCGGACGGTCGGCAGGCGGCCCGATCGGATCGCCGGGAAACTGCGGGAACCAGACCGCAGTGGCATCCGACCAGAAGTTTGTGAGGAGCCGCGGCGACGTCGCGGCACCATCCCCTGAAAGGTAGTCCCACGATGAGCCAGTCACGTCGCCGCGTCGCCCGGGTCGGTGCGGTCGGAGTCTTCGTCGCCGCCTCGGTCGCCCTGGCCGCGGCCCCGGCCGCCGCCCACGTCGGGGTCACCCCCTCGGTCACCACCGCGAACGCCTACACGGTGCTGACCTTCGGGGTACCGCACGGCTGCGACGCCTCCGCCACCACCAAGGTCTCCATCAAGATGCCCGACCAGATCGTCTCGGTCACCCCGACCGTGAATCCGAACTGGACCGTGGAGAAGGTCACGACGGCCCTGACCCCGCCGGTCAAGGACAGTCACGGCAACGAGATCACCCAGCGGGTCTCCGAGGTGGTCTACACCGCGAAGACCCCTCTGCCGAGCGACCTGCGGGACACTTTCGAGCTGTCCCTGAAGCTGCCGGACGCCGCCGGTGAGACCCTGGTCTTCCCCACGGTCCAGACCTGCGAGCAGGGTGAGGCCGCCTGGGTGGAGGTCGCCGCCGAGGGCCAGGACGCCGACGCCCTGGACTACCCGGCACCGAAGTTCACCCTGACCGCGCCGGCCGGGAACGCCGACGGCGCGGTGCAGCCCGCCGCCCAGCAGGTGAGCCAGGACTCCGAGGATTCCGCCAGCGGCGGTACCGGGGTGGTCGGCTGGATCGCCCTGGTCCTCGGCGCCCTCGGCCTGGGGTTGGGCGGGTTGGCGCTGGCGCGTACCCGCAAGGCTGCCTGACGCCCGATGGCGCAGGTGAGGTCGCGCAGCGTCGCGGCGGCGCGCTCCGGGTCGGGCCGGTGGGCTCGGTGGACGGTGTCCACCGTGCTCGCCGGCCTGCTCGGCCTGCTGGCCGCTCTCATTCCGGCGGCACCGGCCGCCGCCCACGCCGTCCTGCTGGGCACCGACCCGACCGACGGTGCGGTGCTGGCGACCACCCCGGAGCAGGTCACCCTGACCTTCAACGAGCCGGTCTCGGTACGCCCCGGCGGGGTCCGGCTGCTCGACGCCGCCGGTACGGAGGTCTCCGCCGACGCACGTTCGGTGGACACGACGGTGGTCCTCAGCGTCCCACCGGACCTGGCCGAGGGCACCTACATCGTGACCTTCCGGGTCATCTCGGCCGACAGCCACCCGGTCTCCGGAGGCCTGAGCTTCGCCGTCGGGGCCCCGAGCGACAGCGCTGTGGTACCCGTGCCGGAGAACCGGCCGACCGTCGCCCTGGACGTCACCCGGCAGGCCGCTGAGGGGATCTCCTACCTCGGCCTGCTGGTCAGCGCGGGGCTGGTGGTCTTCCTGCTCGTCCTGTTGCGCGGCGAGGCGCCCCTGCTGCGGCGGCGACTGCTGCGGATCGCCGGAGTCGCCGCGGGCGTGACCCTGCTGGCCCGGCTGCTCCTGGTACCGACGGTCCCGGCCTGGCAGGAGGGCCGGGGCCTGGGCGGCCTGGTAGACGGTGCCCTGTGGCGGGCCGGCCTCACCTCGGAGGAGGCCCTGAGTTCCCTGTTGGTGGTCCTCGGACTGGCCGTCGCCCTGGGGTCCGCTGCCACCGGGAGGACGGTGCTGACCGCCCCGGCCTTCGCCGGGGTCGCCCTCGCCTGGGGGGCGGTCGCCCTGGTCGGGCACACCCGCACCTACGGGCCGGGGTGGCTGGTCGTCGCGGCCGACATCCTGCACGTGGCCACGGCAGGGGTGTGGCTGGGCGGGTTGGTGGCGCTCAGCTGGACCCTGGCCCGCTCGGCCGACCTGCCGCCCGGGGCGGCGGCACGTACCGTGTCGGCCTTCTCCCGGGCCGCCGCCGTGCTGGTCGCCCTGCTCGGTGTCGCCGGGGCGCTGCTGGGGTGGCGCATCCTGGGCTCGGTGGAGGCGCTCACCGGCACGGCGTACGGAGTGGCCCTGCTCGCCAAGGTCGGCCTGACCCTGGTGGTACTCACCCTCGCCGCGCACAACCGGTTCCGGCTGGTGCCCCGGGTGTCGGCGACCGAGAGCGAGGTGGACGCCTCGACTGCGTGGCGACTGCTACGACGCAGTGTCCGCTTCGAGGCAGGACTGCTCGTCGCAGTCGTCGCCGCCACCGGTTTCCTGGTCACCCAGAGCCCGGTCGTCGAGCCGACCAAACGACCCGGGGCGTCGGCTCCGGCCGAGACCGGTCCGCTGTCCGTCGAGGTGCCGCTGGGGCAGGGACGGATCCTGGCCCGGCTCACCCCGGGCCGGACCGGAGTCAACGCGATGGAGCTGGAACTTCTCGACGCCGCCGGTCAGCCCGTGGTCCCGGTCGCCGAACCCCGGCTGACGGTGACGTTGCCGGCGATGGAGGTGGGTCCGTTGGAGCGGTCCCTGGCGAACACCGGTCCGGGCCGGTACGAGGCCTCGATCGACCTGCCCCTCGCCGGGTCCTGGGTGGTCCAGGTGAGCGTACGGACGTCCAAGTACGACAATCCGGTGGCCCGGTTCGAGGTGGAGATCGAATGAGTACGGTCCAGTGGCTCAGGACGGTGGGTGCGGCGGTGGCCGGAGTGCTCGCCTGCCTGGTGGTGGGGGCCGGCCCTGCCGCCGCCCACGTCGAGGTGACCGGGGCGCAGCCCAACGGGGACGGCTCCGCCACGTTGACCTTCGCCTTCGACCACAGCTGTGACGGATCGCCCACAACGGAGCTGGTGGTGGCCCTGCCGGAGGGGGTGACGGTGACCGACACCGTCGCACCTTCGGGCTGGTCGGGGTCGGTCACCGGCAACCGGGTCACCTTCGCCGGGCCAGGTCTGGAGACCGCCGAGGTGGGGGTGACGGCCCGCCTCGTGGGGCGGCCGGGTGACACCCTGCAGTTCCCGGTGCTGCAACGCTGCGCCGACGGCGGCTCGTACGACTGGATCGACCTGACGGCCGACAGTGACCATCCGGCACCCCGGTTGGTGGCCACCGCAGCCGTCCTGGCCGCCCCGCCCGAGCCGGAGGGGGTCTCCGCCGCCGACGGTGCGAGCCCGGGGCAGGGTGGCGGAGCATCGCTGGGCCAGGCCCTGTCCGTGCTCGCCGGATTCGTGGTCCTCGCTGCTGGTGGAGGTTTCGTGCTCACCCGCCACCGGCTACGGCGCACCCCCTGACGGCTGCCCGGGGTGTCCCTGCGACGGATACCCCAGGCAGTCGCCGGAGGACGGGACCCGCGTCGGAAGACCGCGAAACTATCGATCTTAGATATTGACAGACACCCATGTGAACGAGAACATCGATGTGTTACAGGCGTGTGAATCAGATCTGGGCGGCACCGTCGCGGGCCTGCTCGACACCCTTGCACCGTCCGCACGACGCGTGTCGATACGTTCACAGCACCGCGACCACGGGCGCCCTCCGGCTCGTGCGGTCCCGCGCACACCGGCGAGACAGAGGAGGGTCATGCACCTCTCACAGGGGTCACTCCGAACCGGTGCACGGTGGCGCGGCCGACGGCTGACCGCCGCCGTCGTCGCAGCGGTCGTGGGCGCCGGCGTCCTGGCGGCACCCGCCGCGTACGCGGCGACCGTCGACACCAACGGCACCTACGTGATGATCAACCGACACAGCGGCAAAGCCATCGACGTCCACGAGTGGTCCACCGCCGACAGCGCACCCGTCAACCAATGGACCCGCAACGACCTCGCCGTCCAGCAGTGGCAGTTCCTCGACGCCGGGAACGGCCACTACAAGATCCGCTCCCGACACAGCGGCAAGGTCCTCGACCTCCCCGGCACCACAGACGGAACCCGACTCGTCCAGAACACCGACACCGGAACCACCACCCAACACTTCCGCCTCCAGGACTCCCCCGGCGGCCACGTCCGCCTCGTCAACCGACACAGCAACAAAGTCGTCGACCTCTGGAACTGGTCCACCACCGACGGCGCCACCCTCGCCGCCTACCAGAACCTCGACGCCACCAACCAACAGTGGCAACTCGTCCGCATCGACACCGGCAACCCGCCGCGGACCTTCGTCAACCCGATCAAGCGCAACGGCCCGGACCCCTGGCTGACCCAGCACAACGGCTTCTACTACCTGGCCACCACCACCTGGAACTCGACGATCACCATGCGCCGCTCGGCCACCCTGGGTGGCCTGGCCACCGCCCCCGAACAGGTGATCTTCAACCTGGCGGGGCGCCCGAACGGCTGCTGCAACATGTGGGCCCCCGAGTTCCACCTGATCAACGGCCCCAACGGCCCCCGCTGGTACTTCTACTACACGGCCGGGCAGAACGTCGCCGACTTCAACCCGACCCAGCGGCTGCACGTCCTGGAGAGCGCCGGCACCGACCCGATGGGTCCGTACACCTTCAAGGCCGACCTCGGGGCCGACTGGCAGCTCGACGCCAGCATCCTCACGGTCAACAACCGGCTGTACCTGCTGGGCACCTACAACGCCGGTGGCAGTTACGGGCAGAGCCTCTTCATCACACCGATGAGCAACCCCTGGACCCTGTCGGGGAGCCGGGTCCGGCTCAGCTCCCCCACCCTGGCCTGGGAGCGGCAGACCCACCCGGTGGCCGAGGGCCCCGAGCCGCTGTACCGCAACGGGCGGACGATGATCGTCTATTCGGCGAGTGCCTGCTGGGGCCCGGACTACAAGCTGGGCCTGCTCACCCTCACCGGCAGCGACCCGCTCAACCCGGCCCACTGGACGAAGAGGTCGGAGCCGGTGTTCCAGCGCAGTGACGCCAACGGGGTCTTCGCCCCGGGACACAACGGCTTCTTCAAGTCCCCCGACGGCACCGAGGACTGGATCGTCTACCACGCCAACGACTCGGCCGGCGGGGGCTGCGACATGAACCGGTCCACCCGGGCCCAGAAGTTCACCTGGAACGCCGACGGCAGCCCCAACTTCGGTACCCCGGTCCGGCTCGGTACCGCCCTCCCGGTGCCCTCCGGCGAGTAGGGCACCCCCATCCGGTCAGCGGTGCCCGCAGGCCACGACCGACGACAGACAGCCGAGGACAGCTCATGACGAGAACACAGACAAGACCCCGGGCCGGCGCACGGTGGCGTGGGTGGCGGCTGGCCGCCACCGCCGTCGCCGCGACGGTGCTGGGCACCGGCCTCCTGGTGGTATCCGAGGCCGAGGCGGCGACCGTCGACCCGGGCAGCAGCTACGTGCTGGTGAACCGGCACAGCGGCAAGGCGATGGACCTCCAGGGGTGGTCCACCGCCGACAACGCGCCGGTCAACCAGTGGACCCGCAACGACCTCGCCGTCCAACAGTGGCAGTTCCTCGACGCCGGAAACGGCCACTACAAGATCCGCTCCCGACACAGCGGCAAAGTCCTCGACCTCCCCGGCACCACCGACGGCACCCGACTCGTCCAGAACACCGACACCGGGGCCACCACCCAACACTTCCGCCTCCAGGACTCCCCCGGCGGCCACGTCCGCCTCGTCAACCGACACAGCAACAAAGTCGTCGACCTCTCCGGCTGGTCCACGGCCGACGGCGCATCCCTGGTCGCCTACCAGAACCTCGACGGCGCCAACCAACAGTGGCAGCTCATCCGGCTCGGAGCGGGAAACCCGCCCACGGGCAACCCGCCGGCCGCGCACCCCCAGCCCAGCCGGGTCACCGGGGACACCGGGGTGCACGACCCGACGGTGGTCAAGCGCCCCGACAATGGCTACCTGCTGGCCCACACCGGCAACGGGGTCGCCCTGAAGACCTCCACCGACCGGATCGCCTGGCGCAACGCGGGGGCGGTGTTCCCCAACGGCGCCCCGTGGACCACCACCTACACGGGCGGGTCACGGAACCTGTGGGCGCCGGACCTGTCGTACCGCAACGGCCGTTACCTGTTGTACTACTCGGCCTCGACCTTCGGGTCGAACCGGTCGGCCATCTTCCTCGCCACCAGCACCACCGGGGCCTCGGGGAGCTGGACCAACGAGGGCCTGGTCATCGAGTCGCAGCCCGCCAACGACCACAACGCGATCGACCCCCACCTCGCCGTCGACGACCAGGGCCGGTGGTGGTTGAGCTTCGGATCCTTCTGGACCGGGATCAAGATGATCCAGATCGACCCGGCCACCGGTAAGCGACTCGGCACCACCCTGCACAGCCTGGCGAACTACGGCCCCGGCATCGAGGCGCCCGTCCTGGTGAAGCGGGGCTCGTGGTGGTACCTGTACGTCTCCTTCGACCACTGTTGCCAGGGGGCCGCCAGCACCTACCGGGTGATGGTGGGGCGCTCCACCACCCCCACCGGGCCCTTCCTGGACCGGGCCGGGCGGGACATGCGCTCCGGCGGCGGCACCCAGATCCTCGCCTCGCACGGCGGCATCAACGGCCCCGGTCACCAGGCGGTGCTCGCCGACACCGACGGGGACCACCTCTTCTACCACTACTACGCCGACAACGGCGTGTCCCTACTGGGGATCAACAGGCTCGGGTACGACGCCGCCGGCTGGCCCTACGTCCACTGACCGACCGACCACCCCGAGAGAAGTGTGCGGAAGGTCCCCAGCGCTCCGGATCGGGTCGCAGGGGCACCTTCCGCACCCGGAGGAGACGACATGCTGCCATCCGCTCCACCCCCCACCCGGGCCACCGAGGGCACCGGCCCTCCGGCGCGCGCCGGTCTGCGGTCGATGCTGGCCGGGATCCTGGTGGTCCTCGCCGTCGCGGCCGGACTACCGGCGGCCGGACCCGCCCAGGCCGCCCCGGCGGTGAACTACTCCAACCCGCTGGTCAACCAGCGGGCCGACCCGCACATCGTCAAGCACACCGACGGCTACTACTATCTGACGGCGACCGTGCCGCAGTACGACCGGATCGTGTTGCGCCGCGCGACCACGCTGGCCGGGCTCGCCACGGCACCGGAGACGACGATCTGGCGTCGCCACACCAGCGGGGAGATGGCCGCCCACATCTGGGCGCCCGAGATCCACTTCATAAACGGCAAGTGGTACGTCTACTTCGCCGCCGGTCGCAGCGACGACATCTGGCGGATCCGGATGTACGTCCTGGAGACCACCGCCGCCAACCCGCTGACCGGATCCTGGACCGAACGCGGCCGGATCACCACCCCCTGGGACACCTTCAGCCTGGACGCCTCCACCTTCGTCGCCAACGGGGTCCGGTACCTGACCTGGGCCCAGCAGGAGCCCGGCATCGCCACCAACACCAACGTCTACCTCGCCCGGATGGGGGCCAACCCCTGGCAGATCACCGGAACGGTGACCCGGCTGGTGACACCGACCCTGGACTGGGAGACCCGGGGGTTCAAGGTGGCCGAGGGCCCGACGGTGATCCAACGCAACGGACGGATCTTCCTGACCTACTCGGCGAGCGCCACCGACGCCAACTACTGCCTGGGGATGCTGACCGCCTCCCTGAGCGCGAACCTGCTCGACCCGGCCGCCTGGAGCAAGAGCCCCACCCCGGTCTTCGCCAGCAACGCCGCCACCGGCCAGTGGGGACCCGGGCACAACTCCTTCACCGTCTCCGAGGACGGGCAGAGCGACATCCTCGTCTACCACGACCGCAACTACCGGGACATCACCGGTGACCCCCTGAACGACCCCAACCGGCGTACCCGGATCCAGAAGCTGTACTGGAACCCCGACGGCACCCCGAACTTCGGCATCCCGGTGCCCGACGGGGCCACCCCGGTACGGCTGCGCTCGCACGACCTGACCGCCGGCTACATCCGGCACTGGGACCACCGGGCGCGGGTCGAGTCGAACGTGACCAACCTGGCGGACTCGCAGTTCCGGATCGTGACCGGGCTGACCGGATCGGGGACCATCTCCCTGGAGTCGACCAACTTCCCCGGCTACTACCTGCGGCACCGGGGCTTCGCCCTCTACGTGGAGCGCGACGACGGGTCGGCGGTCTTCGACGGCGACGCCAGCTTCCACCGCCGGGCCGGTCTGGCCGCCAGCGCCGGGGTCTCCCTGGAGTCGCAGAACTTCCCAGGTCGGTACCTGCGGCACCGGGACGGGCTGCTGCACCTGGAGGCGGTGAGCAGCACCGCCGAACGGGCCAGCGCCACCTTCCATCTGGAATGACCACTGTGAAACGTTCCACCTGATCGGCCGCTGTGGCAGCATATCGATCAACATCTGTCCCGGCCCCGGCTTCGGTCGGGGTCGGGACAGGCCCGGACCACAGCACACCACCGCCGTTCATCAACCCGGTGACCACCGAGCCTCGCCCCGCGACACCGATGTCGTCAGCTCGCACCGGCCGAATCCCCTGCCCTGACCCGTCCCGGTCAGTACATCCCTCAGGAGCAGCTTTGAAACGATTCACACTCGTGGCCACGGCCGCCGTCGCGGCGACCGTGCTCACCGCGACGGCGAGTTTCGCCTCCGTCGCCCTGACGACGAACAATCAGGCCGGACCGGCGGCGGTCGCCGGCGACGCCCAGGTGGCGCAGCAGGCCGCCCGCCGGATGGAGGCTCTCGGTCGGGGGGTGGTGGCGGTCCGCGCCAGCGCCAGCACCGTGCTGGTGAGCTGGCGTCTGCTGGGCCTGGACCCGGCGGGCATCGGCTTCAACGTGTACCGGTCCACCGCCGGCGGGGCGGAGGTGAAGCTGAACCCGAGCGCGCTGACCGGAGGCACCAACTTCGTCGACGCCACCGCCGACCCGGCCCGGGCCAACACCTACCGGGTCCGTCCGGTAGTCGGCGGTGCCGAGCAGGCCGCGAGCGGGGCCTTCACCCTGACCGCCAACCGGGCGGTGGAGCCGGTGGTCCGGGTCCCCCTGCGGGCCGGGGGGCCGGTCAAGTTCGTCTGGGTCGGTGACCTCGACGGGGACGGGGAGTACGACTACGTCCTGGACCGGCAGACCTCCCCCCAGAAGCTGGAGGCGTACCGCAGCAACGGCCAGTTCCTCTGGCAGGTCGACATGGGCCCGAACAGTACGAACCAGAACAACATCGAGGGCGGGTCGGCGACCGTCAACGTCGGCCACAACGACGGGGTCACCGTCTACGACCTGGACGGCGACGGCCGCTCCGAGGTGGCGGTCCGGATCGCCAACGGGGTCACCTTCGGCAACGGGGTCCGGTTCACCCAGAGCAACAACAACCACCAGTACGTGGCGATCCTCGACGGCCGCACCGGGGCCCCCCGGGCCACCGCCCAGATACCCACCGACTACCTCGCCGACGGGCCGATGTACGCCCGGTTCGGGGTGGGGCACCTCGACGGGGTCAACCCCAGCCTGGTGGCCTTCATGAAGAACCGGGTGGGCAACGGGGGCTTCAACCTGATGATGGCGGCCTGGCGGTTCACCGGCAGCGGCATCACCCAGCAGTGGAAGTGGCTGCGCGGCGGGCAGAACGCCCCCGACGGCCACAACACCCGCATCATCGACGTGGACGGGGACGGCCGGGACGAGGTCGCCGAGATCGGGTTCGTCCTCAACGGCAACGGCACCCTGCGGTACAGCCTGGCCGGTCAGGGCGTCGTGCACGGGGACCGGTTCCACATCGCCAAGATGGACCCGAGCCGCCCCGGCCTCCAGGGGTACGGGGTCCAGCAGGACAACCCCAACGGCCTGCGAGAGTACTACTACGACGCCGCCACCGGGCAGATGATCTGGCAGCACCGGGCCTCCGGGACCGCCGACGTGGGCCGGGGGATGGCCGGGGACATCGACCCCCGCCACCCCGGCATGGAGGTCTGGTCCTTCTCGGGGCTCTACAACGCCCCCACCGACCGGCTCGCCGAGCCGGACACCTCCAAGCGGCCCTGGCCCCACCTCGGTCTCTGGTGGGACGGGGACCTGACCATGGAGCTGCTCAACGACGGCAAGATCGAGAAGTGGAACCCGGCGAACCCGACCACCACCAACAGCGTGCCACGGCTGGTCGCCACCTGGAACCACGGTGCGGTCAACGCCAGCGGGGGACCGAACCCGACCTTTGTCGGGGACATCATGGGTGACTGGCGGGAGGAGGTGGTCTACACCAACGCCGCCTACGACGAGCTGGTCGTCTTCACCACCAACCAGCCCACCGCGACCCGGCTGTACACCCTCGCCCACAACCCCGCCTACCGCAACGCGATGACCCTCAAGGGGTACATGCAGTCCCACCACCTCGACTACTTCCTCGGCGCCGGCATGACCCCGCCGCCGCGACCGAACATCACGTACCCCACCACGGGTCCCACCGCCCCGCCGACGACCCCGCCGCCCACCACCGCTCCCCCGACGACTCCCCCACCGACCACCGGGGGATGCCGGGTCAACTACACCGCCGACAGCTGGAACACCGGCCTGACCGCGAACATCACAGTCACCAACACCGGCAGCACAGCCGTCGACGGGTGGTCGCTCGGCTTCACCCTCCCCGCCGGACAGGCCATCACCTCCGGCTGGAACGCCACCTACGCTCCCACCAGCGGGGCCGTCACCGCCCGCAACGTCTCCTACAACGCCACCATCGCCCCCGGGGCGTCGGTGGGCCTGGGCTACCAGGCCACCCACACCGGCAACCCGGCCCGACCCGGCTCCTTCACCCTCAACGGAACACCCTGCGGCATTTCGTAGGCGAACCCGGCCACCCGGCGGCACGCCGGGTGGCCGGGACCGACGGGTGTGCCGTCACGGGGACCCGTCCGGCCGGTTCGTCACCGGGACGACTTACGGACTCCCGGCAGTTCGCCCCGCAGTGCCATCTCCCGGAACCGGACCCGGGACAGCCCGAACCGGGTGAGGATCCCCCGTGGACGCCCGTCGACGAGGTCCCGGCTGCGCAGGCGTACCGGGCTGGAGTCGCGGGGCAGGCGGGCCAGCCGACCCACTGCCGCCACCCGTACGGTCGGGTCGGTGTCCGGGTGGGCGACGGCCCGCCTCAGCTCGGCGCGGTGGTCGGCGTATCGGGTGACGAGGGCCGCCCGGCGGGCCTGCCTGTTGACCAGGCTCGTACGCGCCACCTCAGCGCACCTCGCGGAACTCGACGTGCCGCCGGACGACCGGGTCGTACCGACGCAGGGTCAACCGGTCGGGGTCGTTGCGACGGTTCTTGCGGGTGACGTAGGTGTAACCGGTGCCGGCGGTGCTACGGAGGCGGACGATCGGCCGCAGTTCGGTCTGCCGGGCCATCAGATCCGGACCCCCCGCGCGCGCAGCTGCGCGACGACCGACTCGACGCCCCTGCGGTCCACCGTCTTCAGGGCCTTCGCGGTCAGGGTCAGACGCACCCAGCGCCGTTCGGTAGGCAGCCAGAAGCGGTGGCTCTGCACGTTGGGGTTCCACCGACGGCGGGTCCGCCGGTGCGAGTGGGACACGGCGTTGCCGAAGCTCGGCTCCGCCCCGGTGACGTCACAGCGTCGGGACACGGGTCACTCCTTCGATCAGTTCGTCGTAACGACAATCGTTTTCATTCTGACCCACCCCTCGCGCCGCCCCTCGCCGGGGGCCTGTCGCCGCACGTCAGGGATGTGCTTAGAATGAAAACCGTTTCCAACAAGCGTCGAGAGGACTGTGATGACGACGTCTCCGCTCGCCCCGGCCGACGCCCGTACCCCGGCGGCCGACATCCGCCCGTCGCTGACCGTGCTCAGCGGCTTCTGGCCGGCAGCGACGTACGCCGTCGCCCGAGGACTACTGGCGGCGGACCCGTCGCTCGTGCTGGTCCGACACGACCTCACCGGCCTCGGCGAGGGCACGGTGCAGCGGATCGTGCGCGACGCCGCGGGCCTGATCGAGGACGAACGGGTCGACCTGGACCACGGGTGCGTGTCCTGCACCCTCCGCGAGGACGTCCTGCCCACCCTCGCCCGGCTGGCCCGTACCCGGCCCGACCGGGACCTGCTGTTGATGCTGCCCGAGGTGGTCGAGCCCGAGGCCGTCGCCGCCGTGTGCGCCCACTGCCCCGTCGACGGCGCCCCGATCACCGACCTGCTGTCCGTCGACTCCTACGTCACGGTCGTCGACGCCGAGCACCTGCTCGACGGCCTGGCCAGCACCGACGACCTCGCGACCCTCGGCATCCAGACCGCCGCCGACGACGACCGAGGTCTCGCCGACGTCATCGTCCGACAGATCGAGTACGCCGACACCCTCGTCCTGTGGGGGCAGTCCCGCGACGGCGCGTACGACACCAGCCGACTGTCGGTCCTGCTGCACCGGATGACCCCCTGGGCCACCCAGGTACGCCTCGACGGCGACCTGGTCGACGCCGACGCGCTGACCCGGGCGCTGCGTGGCACCCGTCGGCACCGACCCGGCACCCCCGGCGTACTGGCCCGGGGACTGGAGGGGCACCTGCTCGGCGTCCACGAGCCGCACCCCGACTGCGGGGTGGTCTCGGTGGTGTTCCGGGCCCGCCGACCGTTCCATCCCCGACGGCTGCACGACGCACTCGAAGAGGTCAACGCCGAGGTCGTCCGTTCCCGGGGCCACCTCTGGCTGGCCAGCCAACCGGACACCGTCGTCGCCTGGGAGTTCGCCGGAGGCGGGCTGCGCCTCGGCTGCCTCGGCCGGTGGCTCGCCGCCCTCCCGGACGGGCACCGGGCGCGGGCCTCCGACCACCGTCGACTCGCCGCCGCGCTGACCTGGGACCCCTACTACGAGGACCGTCACCAGCACCTCGTCTTCGTCGGCGTGGACCTCGACCCCGCCGAGGTGCACCGCACCCTCGCCGACTGCCTGCTCACCGACGCCGAACTCGCCGACGGCGAGGCGACCTGGCGCACCTACGAGGACCCGTTCGACGACTGCTTCCCGCTCGCCGACCCGCTGTCCTGATCGCGGGTGTGGCCGTCGGCGGCCGGACCGTCGACGACCACACCCGGATCGGCACCTCCTCGCACCCCGTCCGGACCGGTGGGACCTCCGGCCCCGGACGGCAGATCAGGTCAGGGCCGCTGCCTGCGCAGGCCGACGATCTGCAACACGGCGAAGAGCCCGACAACGGCGGCCTGCATGACCATCCACACCCGGGCGATGGTCGACGCGCCGTCGAGTCCGACCACCGCGGCGACCAGACTGGCCACCACCCACACGGCGTTGACCACCACCACCGCCGTCGCACCGGCGCTGCTGACCACCGGCCTGGTGCCGACCACCCAGACCGCCGCGGCGAACACGGTCAGGAAGATCCCGATCCCGCGAAGCAGCCCGGTGGACATGTCGAAGAGGTCACCGAGCAGGGGCGCGGCCACGAGGTACGCGAGGCCGTTGAGCCCGGTGACGACGGCGTCGAGCTTCAACGCCAACCGGAGGAACTTCTCGGAGCTGTCTGCGAGGGTGCCACGACTCAGGGCGGCGGCTTGTTCAGTCATACCTCGACATTGACAGGAGGACCTACGCTCTGTCGATTACCTGAGAGATAAAGGAATCGTTGGAGAAATGGGAGGTGAAGGACCCTTCTCACCCGTCTACGCCATTTGGCGAGAAAGCGTTCTCCGACTTCTCAGTTCTCGGGCAGTAGCCTCGTCGGCCGGGTAGAATGACTCGATCGACAGCTCGGAAATGGTCACGTCCAACGGCGTTCCGAAGGTGGCCACCGTGGTGAAGAGATTGAGCACCCGGCCCTCCCGTCGCACTCGGGCCGGCACCACGATGCTGTTCGCGGCCGGCCCCGCGCCATGGGACTCGCCACCCGGATAGCCGCGCAGTTCCTCCTCCAGCACCGCCAACTCCGGGTCACCACTGAACTCGACCTGCTTGCCCAGTCGGTGCAGCAGGTGCGCCCGCCACTCGCCGAGGTTGACGATGTGCGGGGCCAACCCCTCCGGGTGCAGGCTCGCCCGCAGGACGTTCGCCGGGGGGGCGAGCAGCCAGGGGGCCACCAGGTCGGTGAGGACCGAGAGGCTCTCGTTGGCGTCGACGAGGTTCCAGGCCCGGTCCACCACCACCGCGGGGTACGGCTCGTGCCCGTTGAGCACCTGACGGATGGCGGACCGGACGGCGCTCATGGGCGGGGCGTCGAGCGAGTTCTCCGGGTAGACCGGAGCGTAACCGGCGGCCAGCAGCAACCGGTTGCGTTCCCGTAGTGCCAGTTCGAGACGGTCGGCCAGCTGCAACACCATCTCCCGGCTCGGTGTCGACCGACCGGTCTCCAGGAAGCTGAGGTGTCGGGTCGAGATGTCGGCCCTGATGGAGAGCTCCAGCTGGCTGAGTCGTCGCCGTCGGCGCCAGTCCCGCAGCATCTCCCCGACGGCAGGTTTCGTAACGGTGACGGTCATCAGCTCATCGTGCGTGACCGACTTCCTACTGTCCATTACCTCAGAGGTAGCAGCTCTACCGAACGCGCGGGTCTCGTTCTCGATACAGGTACGTGACCGACACGGCGCACACCGGCTCCGCGATCCCGTCCCGCTCGACGTGCACCCGGTGGACCGCCTCCCAGTAACCCCGGGGCCGAACCCGCGCCGACACCACCTCCACCCGCCCCCGGACCCGGGCGCCCACCGGCACGGGAGCGGCGAAACGCACCCGCTCCACACCCTTGTTGAGCACGTGGTCGACACCCTCCACGGCGAGCACCTCGTCGACCATCGACGGCACCATCGCCACCAGGTGCAGACCGTGCACGACAGGAACCCCGAACGGCCCGTCGGCAGCCCGTACGACGTCCAGGTGGATCCACTGCCGGTCCCCGGTCACCTCGGCGAACGCGGCCACCGCCGCCGGACCCACCTCGCGCCACCCTGTCGTCCCCAGCTCCGCACCCTCCAGGTCGGGCAGGGCGTCGGGGCCGGAGAGCCGCCGCATCAGGACACCACCGTCGAGCCGTCGCGCTCCGTACGCGACTGCGGACCGGTGCCGGCCTCCCGGCGTACGGCGGCTGCCACCGCGTGCACTCCCCCGTCGACGTGGAGGACCTCTCCGGTGACCGCCGGCAGCCAGTCCGACCAGAGGGCGCAGACGGCCCGCCCCACCGGCGTCGCGTCCACCGAGTCCCACGGCAGCGGGGACCGTCGGGTCCAGGTCTCGTGCAGGACGTCGAAGGAGTCGATCGCGGTGGCGGCCACTGTCCGCAGGGGGCCGGCGGCCACCAGGTTTACCCGGGTGCCCTGCGGACCGAGGGCGTGGGCAAGGTACCGGCAGCAGCTCTCCAGCCCGGCCTTCGCCACCCCCATCCAGTCGTACCCCGGCCAGGCCTGCCCCGCGTCGAAGTCGAGTCCCACCACCGAACCGCCACCCGCCGTGGCCAGCAACGGGGCGCAGGCCCGGGTGAGCGCCGGGAAGGAGTACGTCGACACCTGCATCACCCGGGCGACGTCCTCCCACGAGGTGTGCAGGAAGCCGCCGTCCAACGCGGTGGGGGGCGCGAACGCGGCGGCGTGCAGCAGACCGTCGAGCGAACCCCATCTCGCGTCCAGGGCATCGGCGACGGATGCCAGCTGCTCGGGTCGGGTGAGGTCGAGCTCCCAGACCTCACAGGGGTTCGGCAGGTCCTCGGCGACCCGGCGGGTGATGGGAAGCGCCCTGCCGAAACTGGTCAGAATCACCTCCGCGCCCTCCTGTTGGGCCAGTTGCGCGGCGGCGTACGCGATGGAGCGTTTCGTCAGCACACCGGTGATCAGCAGCTTTTTCCCGGCCAGCAACACGGCGACTCCCGTCGGTCGAATGGTGATCGGGGATCTGATCCATCGAAGTCCCGCATCACGGTGCCAGCACATCCTGACGACCGGATGACAAGGCGCTGATTGACCGGGGTCGACGTATTACCTGTCGCGTAATGGACGGTGCGCCGATCGAGATGCGAATCTCCACGGGCCACCCTGCACCACCACATGGTTGCCGTATCCCGAGAAGGAGACAGTCATGAGTGACCTCGCCAATACCGTCGAGCGCTACCTTGAGATCTGGAACGAGACGGACGCCACCCGGCGGGCCGAGAAGATCCGCGAGGTGTTCACCGAGGACGCGACGTACACCGATCCGCTGGGTGACGTCAGCGGACACGAGGCGATCAATGCGCTGATCGGTGCGGTCCAAGAGCAGTTCGCCGGCCTGACCTTCAGCCTGGCCGGGGCGGTCGACGCCCACCACGACATCGCCCGCTTCACCTGGAACCTCGCCCCGGCCGGCGCGCCGGAGCCCGTCGCCGTCGGCTTCGACGTGGTCAAGGCCGGCGGGGACGGACGGCTCTCCGCTGTCTACGGCTTCCTCGACAAGGTGCCCGCCGCCGCCTGACGCGTGATCGCCGCCCACGGCGGCCGGCACCTCCAGCCCGCGGATCCGCACCGACACACCCCCTCGGTGTCGGTGCGGATCCGTGCGCCGACACCGAGGGTGCCCGTACCGACCCGGAGGAATGCGGATACCCCGACCTGGAGGAACCAGTGTCCCGCTCCGTGGCGCCACCCCCGCCGGCCACGACCGGCACCACCATCGGCGACCGGCTCGATCGGCTCCCGATCGTCGCGTCGCACCGGACGCTGACCCTGCTGATCGGCGTCGGACTCTTCTTCGACTACTTCGACAGCAACCTCTCCGGCACCGTCTCCCGGGTGCTGCAGACCGAGTTCGGCATCGGTGGCACGACCCTGATGCTCTTCCTCGCGTCCGGGTTCATCGGCCAGTTCTTCGGCTCGATCTTCCTCGGCCGCTTCTCCGACGTGGTGGGCCGACGCCGGGCATTCATGATCAACCTGGCCGTCTACTCGGTCTTCACCCTGCTGGGCGCGTTCTCTCCGAACGCCGCCTGGCTCATCCTGACTAGGTTCCTGGCGGGGGTCGGCATCGGCGCCGAGCAGACCCTGGCGGACTGCTACCTGACCGAGGTCCTTCCGGCCCGTCGTCGCGGGCGCTTCATCGCCTGGGCCTACAGCCTCGCCTTCTGCGGAGTGCCGGCGGTCGGTTTCACAGCGCTGTGGCTCGCCCCGCGCGACTTCCTCGGCCTGGCCGGATGGCGCTGGGTGTTCATCATCGGCGCCCTCGGCACGGCCTTCATCTGGATCCTGCGACGTCGGCTCGTCGAGTCGCCTCGCTGGCTCGCCGAACAGGGCCGACAGGTCGAGGCCGACGCGGTGGTACGCCGGTTCGAACAGGAGGCCGGCATCCAGTCCCCGGCCGTCACCGTGGACGTCACCGTCACCGTCCGGCGGCCCCGGTACGCCAGCCTGTTCAGCCCCCGCTACTGGCGGCGGACCGTCGCCCTCTGGACGTTCTGTCTGCTGTCGGTGACCGCCTACTACGGTTTCGGGACTCTCGCCCCCCAGGTGCTGGCGGTCAAGGGCTTCGACGTGGTCCAGGGGTTGAGCTTCACGGCCCTGTCGTTCCTCGGATACCCGGTCGGATCACTGCTGTCGGTACCGATCATGGACCGGGTCGAACGTCGGACCCTGATCTGCGTGTCGGCGGCGCTGATGGCGTTCAGCGGGCTCTGCTTCGGGTTCGCCGGCTCGGTCACGGTGGTGGTCGTGGCCGGGTTCTCCTACACCCTGATGAGCAACCTGTTCTCTACCGCGTCCCACGTGTACCTGGCCGAGCAGTACCCGACAGCGTTCCGGACCACCGCCGCCGGAGCGGCGTACGCCCTGTCCCGCCTCAGCGCGGCCCTGCTGCCGTTCCTCCTCCTACCGGTGCTGACCGGGTACGGGGCGGGATGGCTGTTCACGATCATCGCGACGTGCGTCGCGGTGATGATCGGTGTGGTCCTGATGCTCGGCGCCCGGACCACCGGGACCTCGGCCGACCTGCCCTACGGCGACGACGAACCGACACGGGTCGGCCGGACCTGACCGTCGAACCGACACGGGGCGGCCGGCCCGGACCGACCGGTCCGGTCACCCCAGCACCATCTGTGACTGCGTCACCATCCCGATCCGGGTCGGCACCGTACCGGCCCGGATCGGGCCGTCGTCGGCCCGCTGGTCCAGGAGGGTCTGCACGACGATGACGCTCCGACCGACGTGCACCGGACGGGCCACCGCCCGCAACACCCCCCGCCGCACCCCGGCGAAGAAGTTCGTCTTCAGCTCGATGGTGGTCGTCATCGCCCCGGGCGGCAGGTTCAGGTACGCGCACACCCCCGCGACGGAGTCGGCGAGCGACACGACGGCCCCGCCGTGCATCACCCCACCCGCCGTGCAGAGGGCGGGCGCCCAGGCCAGCGACGCGGACACCTCCTCCGGGTCGAGGCGGTCGAACCGCACGTCCAGCGTGGCGGCGTACGGCATCAACTCCCGCAGGGCGGCAGCGGTCAGGGACCTGTCGGACATCGTCTCCTCCTGATCGGACGAAACGTCGGGTCCACCGTCGACGACGGTGGACCCGACATCAAATGGCAGGTGCAGGGGGTGTCAGGTACAGGGGGTGTCAGCGACCGCTCGCCGCCTCCAGCCGGTAGAGGTGCCGGACGACGTCGGAGGTCACCGACAGTGCATGACTGTCGATGTAGAAGTGCCCGCCAGGGTATTCGCTGTTGCCGAGGTACCGGGGGGTCCGGTCCCGCCACGAGTCCATCGCGTCGGGCTGCTCCATCAGCGGGTCGGCGGCCCCGCCGTACGAGGCGATCGGGCACCGGACCGTGGCCCCGTCGTCGACGTACTGGCTGCACACCGCGAGGTCGGCGCGCAGTGCCGGGACCACGAGGGCCAACATCTGCGGGTTGTCGTAGATCTCGGCGGGGAAGGATCCGAGTTTCTTGATCCATTCCACCATCTCCGGCTCGGGCATCCGGCTCTGTTGCTCGGTCGGCACGAAGAAGCCCCGCGGAGCCCAGCCCGACATGCCCAGCATCAGCGGACCGGGGTCACCGGCCGCCTCGATCCGCTGGGTCAGCTGGTACGCCAACTGCGCCCCCATGCAGTGTCCGAAGAAGGCGTACGGCCGGTCGTCGAGTTCCCGGACCACCGCCTCGTGCAGGGCGTCCATCAACGGCTCCCACGTGCCGTAGGACGACTCGTCCCGGCGGTTGTGCCGCCCGGGCAGGGTCACCGCCTGTGGTGCGACGTCCCCGGGCAGCAGGGTGCCCCAGTCCCGGTAGATGATCGCTCCGCTCCCGGCGTGCGGGAACAGGATCAGCCGGATCCGGGCGTCCGGCGCGGGTTCGGCCGGGTGCAGCCAGGACCCGGCCGTGGACGTCGTCTCGATCTGCATGGTCATCGGGTCTCCTCCCGGTTGGCGCCCGCACCGGCCAGCACCGATTCGTCGGCAACGGCCCGCAGGGCCGGCAACAGCTCGGCACCGACACGTTCGAGGTGGGACACCGAGTCGAGGGAACCGATCCGGATCACCACGTGCCGGGCACCGGCGCGCAGGTAGCCCCGCAGCCACTGCGCGACGGTCTGCGCGCTCCCCCACCCGTAGGCCTGGATCTGCATCATCATCTCCAGCGGACGCCCGTAGTAGCGCTGGACGTACTCCTCCAGCTCAGCCCGCGCCGCCGTCGGGTCGTCGTCGAGGGTGAGCGTGGCGTACAGGCCGGGGACGACGGCGTCGGCCGGACGACCGGCCTCGACGCAGTGCCGGGCGATCGTCTCCCGGGCCGCCGCATAGCTGTCCGCCGACGGAAGGAACGGCAACCAGCCGTCGTACCGGCGGGCCACCCGGCGCAGGACCGCCGGGGTGTCACTGCCGGCCAACCAGAGCGGTGGACCACCGGACCGGTACGGCGACGGCAGCCGGTCCAGCCCGACGGCCTGCCAGTGCCGACCGGTGAAGTCGACGGGTGCCCCGGGAGAGCCGCTGCGCCACGCCGTACGCCACAGGTCGGTGATCTCGTCCAGCCGCCCCGCCCGCCCGGCGAACACCGCGTCGACCAGGCCGAACTCGTCCTCCGTCTCGGGCATGGGGAAACCCGAACCGAGACCGAGGGTGAGTCGGCCGCCGCAGGCGTGGTCGAGGCTGCTGACCATGCTGGCGCCGACGACCGGGTGCCGCAGGGCCGGGGTCAACGCCGCCGTGCCGAGGGTCACCCGGGTGGTCGCCGTACCGGCCGCGGTGAGCGTGATCAGCGGATCCAGCCGGGGTCGGGCGACGAGCGAGTCGCCGGTCCACACCGAGTCGAAGCCGAGTTCCTCGACCCGGCGGGCGAAGTCGACGAGCGCCGACATGGAGAGGTTTCCGAGGATCACCTGCTCCCGGCTGGGCAGCAGGACACCGAATCGAGGGGCGTCGGACACGTCAGTCTCCCTTCACCGCCGCCGCAGCCACCGGCCGGGCCTGCGCCGCGAGTCGCTCCCGCACGACTCGGCGCAGCACCTTGCCGGACGGATTGCGGGGCAACTCCGTCACGAAGTGGTACTCGACGGGGATCTTGTAGTCGGCGATCCGACCCCGTAGGTAGACCGTCAACTGCCGGGGTGTCACCGACGCGCCGGGCCGGGACACGAGACAGGCGTGGACCGCCTCACCCCACTCCGGGTGCGTCACCCCCACGACCGCCACGTCGGCGACCGCGGGATGGTCGCCGAGTTCCTTCTCGATCTCGGCCGGGTAGATGTTCTGCCCCGCCACGATGATCGTGTCGTTCATCCGGTCGCCGAGGAACAGGTAGCCGTCCTCGTCGAGGTGACCGGCGTCGCCCATGTGCAGCCACTCGCCGACCAGGGTCCGGGCGGTCGCCTCCGGCAGTTTCCAGTAGCCCAGCATCCGGGCGGGCGTCCGTACGCACACCTCGCCGACCTGTCCCGGCGGCAGCCGGCGTCCCGCCCGGTCGACGACCTTGACCTCGGTGCCGGGGCAGGCCCGCCCGGCGGCCCGCAGCAACGGGCTGCCCGGCACGTGGTCCGCCGGAGGCAGGCAGACGGCGACGCTACCGGTCTCGGTGCTGGCGTAGATCTGGGCGAACTCGCAGGCGAAGACCGCCAGGCACCGCTGCAGCAGGCCGGTGGAGATGGGCGCGGCACCGTAGGCCACCTTACGCATCGAGGTGAAGGTGTCCGGGCCGACACCCCGCTCGTCGAGCATCATCGCCAGCATCGCCGGGGCGACGAAGGTCGTGGTGACCCGGTGCCGGACGATGAGGCGTACGGCGTCCTGCGGCAGGTACATCCGCATCACCACGTTCGTCGCACCGGCGTTGAAGCCGTGCATGAACCACCCGATGCCAGCGATCCCCAACCCGGGCAACGAGATCAGGTTGACGTCGTCGGGCCGCCAGTCGAGCCAGCCCACCCCCGCCTCGCCCATCGCCGCCGGCAACGTGAAGAAGCTCCGGTGGGCCAGCACCACACCCTTGGGTCTGCCGGTCGTACCGCTGGTGTAGATCTGCACGACGGCGTCGTGCGGCCCGCACCGGTGCTCGGGCGTGTCCTCGGTCGCCCCGGCCCGCCAGGACCGCAGACCCGCCCCGGGGTCGCGGGGGTCCTCACCGTCCAACGTGACGACGACCGCCAGGTCCGGCAGTCCGGCCCGGACCCGGTCGAGCACCGGTTGGAACTCGCGCTCGGCGAAGACCAGCCGGGCACCCGAGTCCCGCAGGACGTGGTCGACCTCCCCGGCGGTCAGCCGCCAGTTCACCGGCACCAGGACGGCACCGATCTTGGCGCAGGCGAGGACAGTCGAGTAGTAGTACTCCGACTCGCGGCCCAGGTACGCCACCCGGGTCCCGGCGACGACACCGGCGGCGCGCAGCGCCTGGGCCGTACGGTTGCTGCACCGGTGCAGGTCGGCGTAGGTGATGCTGCGGTCCTGGCAGTGCACGGCGACGTGGTCGCCACGGTGCAGGGCGTGGGCCTCGGCCCGGGCCGCCAGCGTCCAGTCCTCGGGTAGTGTCACTGCTCCTCCGGAGGGTGTGGGGTCGCGCGGACGTGCTCGGCGGTGAACCGGCGGACGAGGAACTGCGCGAGCTGCTCGGGTGACGGGTGGTCGAAGGTGAGCGACGCCGGCAGGGCGACCCGCAGGTCGGTCTCCAACCCGCTCTTGAGCTCGACCCCCATCAGGGAGTCCAGTCCGAGGGAGATGAACTCGACGCCGGGGTCGAGGTCGTCCGGCGACTCCAGGTGAAGCGCCCGGGCCACCCGTTCCCGGACCGCCGCCCGGATCAGCGCGAGCCGGTCCGCGTCCGGGGCGAGCAGGAGCTGGTGCAGCCCCGAGCCGGCCGCCTCCTCGGCACCGGGATCGACGAGGCGGTCGTAGAGGGCGTTCCCGCTCGGCTGCGCGGCGGCGATCCGGTCCCAGTCGAAACCGCCGACCACCCTGTGGTCGGCGGGTCCGGCCCACAACCGCGTCAGGGTGGCCAGTGCCCGCATCGGGGAGAAGAAGCGGATGCCGCTGCGGTCGATCTCCCGGCTCAGCTGCTCGTCGAGGCGGGCGGACATGCCGACCTGCGCCCAGGCACCCCAGTTGACGCTCAGACCGGGTAGCCCCTGCCGGGACCGCCACCGGGCGAGCGCGTCGAGGTAGGCGCTCGCACCGGCGTAGTGGGCCTGGGTCGCGCCGCCGACCACAGCGGCGATCGACGAGTACAGGACGAACAGGTCGTGCTCGGGGAAGGCCCGGCTCGCCTCGTGCAGCAGCCAACCGCCGTACACCTTCGGGCCGAACTGTTCGTCGATCGCCGCCCAGTCGAGCTTCGCGATGAGCTCCTTGCCGATGGCACCGGCGGCGTGGACGAAACCGCCGACGCCCCGCCCCCCGGTCCGCAGGTGCTCGACGAGTCTGGCGACGTCGGCCGGGTCGGCCACGTCGGCGGCGAACAACTCCACCTCGGCGCGGCGGCGCAGCTGGTCGAGGACCTCCTGGGCCTCCGGGACCGGCCGACCGGACCGGCTGACCAACACGAGGTGCCGGGCGCCCAGGTCGACGAGTTTGCGGGCGGTCACCAGACCCAGGCCACCGAGACCGCCGGTGATCACGTAGGTCCGGTCCGGCCACACCCGCCGCGACGCGTCCGGGTCGACAGTCGCCGGTCCGGGCGGGACGTCGTCGTCGAGGCGGAGCAGCACGGTCCCCGGGGCGGCGCCCCGGTCCGTCTCGGCCAACGCCTCGGCGGCCTCGGCGAGACCGTACACGGTGGTCTCGGCGTCGTCGGTGAGCCCGGCCACCGCCGCACCGGGGTCGGTGTCGGCGGCCAGGGCGGCGGCGACCGCCCCGGCGGCCCGCATCAGATGCGCGGTGCCGGGCACCCCGACCGCCGACGCCGCCGGCACCGTGACGACGCGGCGCGGTCGACCGGGGTACGCCAGGACGACGGCGTCTCCGGCCGCGAACCCGGCCTCGGCACCGCCGTTGGCCACCACCCCCGCGCAGGCGCTGCCGGTGCCGTCACCGCGTACCGGTCCCACCGCCACGACCCGTACCCGGATCTGGGTCGGCCCGGGCGGGGCGTCGTCGACAGGCACCAGTTCCACGACCCGGCCGTCGCGCCGTACCTCGTAGTTGTCCGACCACGGCGGGGTGGACTCGCCGGGTAGCAGTCGACGGACGTGCCGCCTGCCGCCCCGGAAGGCGAGCTGGAACTCGTCCGGGCGCGCCACCGCCCACTCGCGGGCGAGCGCTGCCACGTCGGCCGGTGCGGCGACGTCGACGAGCGTCGGACGGTACTGGGGATACTCGGTGAGCAGCACCGGCCCGAACCCCCACAGGGTGGCGGCGGCGAGGGCTCCGGCGTCGTCGGACGTCTCCCCGGGCGTCTGCTGCGCACCGGAGGTGACCAGCCAGAGCCGGGGCGGCGCATCCCCCGCGTGGGCCTCCAACGACTGCACGAGCGTCAGCAGGCGGCGGTAGTTCTCCTCGGACTCGACGGGGAGCCGCTGCCCCGGCTCGCCCCTCCCACCACGCCAGAACCAGGCGACGTCGGTCACCGACGGGTCTGCCAGCCTCCCGGTGGGCTCGTCGCCCTCCGGCACCACCGTCACGGTCAGCCCGGCCGGTGCCGACTCCACCACCGTCGCCGCGGTCGACGGGTCCGCGCCCACCACCAGGACGTGCCCGGTGGCGGTCTGGTCGGGGGTGCCGCCGGTCTCCCGCAGCCACTCCACCCGGTGGACGAAGGGACGTCGGTCCTGCGCCGCCGCCAGCCGAACCGACAGCAGCTCCGCCACCGGCCGGTCCCCGTCGAGCAGCAGCAGGTCGACCTGCCCGACGTCGCCGGGCTCCGCCGGTGGGCACAGCGACGCCCGCACCTGGACCCGTTCCCCCCGGGGACGCCGGAGCAACCGGACACTGCCGACGGCGACCGGGGTCACCGCCGGCCCGTCCGGGTGGATCACCGCCACCGCCTGGAGGGCGCCTTCCAGCACGTCGACCGGGAGGTTCTCGCCGGGCACCGCCCGCCGGTTGACCACCTCGGCGACGACGGTGCCGTCGTGGCGGGCGACCCGGTCCAGCAGCCGCAGGCGCGGCCCCGGTGACAGCCCCGCCGAGGCCAGGTCGAGGTAGCCGGCCTCGTGGTCGCGTTCGTCGTCGGCGGGGACGTCCGCCGGGGGCAGGATCAGGGCGGCGCTCCTGGCCACCGTCCCCGGCACCGTCGCGCCCGGCCCCTGCGGGGTCTCCCACAGGACCGCCGTCGCGCAGGTCGACGCCGACTCACCGGTGCCCGCGCTCACCCGTACCCGGACCACGTCGGCACCCACCGGTTCCAGGTGGGTACGGACCGGGGTCGGTTCGTCGGTGAGCCCGAGCGGGGACTCGAACCGCAGGTCGCGGATGACCCCACCGGTGTGGCCGAACACTTCGTCCTGCACGGCGAGGAGCAGTTCGACGAAGGCGGCGGTGGGCACCACGACGGCCCCGTCGACGACGTGGTCGCCGATCGGGCTCGGACCCGAGGCGCTGTACTCCGCGACGAACTCCCGGCCGGTGTCGACCGGGACCTCCCGGCCCAGCAGGGGATGGTGCTCGGCCGACGACGTCGGGGTCCGGGTGCCGGACGAGGTGACCGCCGGGAGCCAGTACCGCTTGCGTTGGAAACGGTAGGTGGGCAGGGACACCGTCCGCCGGGCGCGACCGTCGTGGAAGCCGGGCCAGGACACGGCGAGCCCGGCGACGTAGAGCGCCGCCAGGGTGGACATCGTCAGTTCGGCGCTGCGGTCGCGTCGGCTGAGGCTCACCGACCAGTGGTGGTCCTGCGCCGTCACGCACTGTCGAGCCAGCGCCGTCAACGTCCCGGACGGGCCGATCTCGATCATCGCGTGCCGGCCCCGGCGGGCGACAGCCCGCATGCCGTCGAGGAACGCCACCGGCTCCCCGATGTGCCGCACCCAGTAGTCGGGGTCGGAGAGCTCCGCCGGTCGGGCCACCGCGCCGGTGACGTTCGAGACGACGGTGATCGTGGGCTCCCGGAACGTGATCGACGCCAACGCGGCCCGGAAGTCGTCGTACACCTCCCGCATCAGCGGGGAGTGGAAGGCGTGGGAGACCTTGAGTCGGTCCACCCGGACCCCCTGCCCACCGAGGGCTGCCACGACCTCGTCCAGCTCCTGCACGGCACCGGAGACCACACACTGCCCGGGGGCGTTCACAGCGGCCAGCGCCAGGTTCGCACGGTCGGCAAGCAACGGCTGCACCACGTCCGCGGCGGCCTGGACGGCCGCCATCGCCCCGGGGGCGCTGACCGACTGCATCAACCGACCCCGGGCGGCGACCAGCGTCGCCGCGTCCGCCGGGGAGAACAGCCCAGCGACGGTGGCGGCCACCACCTCGCCGATGCTGTGGCCGATGACCACGTTCGGTCGTACCCCCCAGGACATCCACAACCGGGCCAACGCCAGCTCGACGGTGAACAGGGCGGGCTGGGTCAGCCAGGTCTGGTGGATCGCCGACTCCTCGTCGGCCTCGTCGAGCAGCAGCGACCGCACCGAGCGGCCGAGCAGGGGGGCGAAGAGGTCGTCGCACTCGTCCACGCAGGCCCGGAACACCGGAAACCGCCGGTAGAGGTCGGCGCCCATCCCGGCGTACTGGGACCCCTGCCCGCTGAACAGGAAAGCGGTCTTGCGGATCGGGGTCGGCGCCGACGGTACGTCCTCGACGGCCCCCGCGAGGAACCTGGTCAGCTCACCGTGGTCGCGGACCACCGCCGCCACCCGGTGACTGTGGTGACTGCGCCCGACGGTACCGGTGTAGCAGAGCGCCTCCACGTCCACGCCGTCGTCGTCGGCGAGGAACCGTCGGTACGCCTCCACCTGGGCGCGCAGCGCGACGGCCCCCTTCGCCGAGAGGGTGAACAGGTGCCCGCCGTCGGTGTCGGGTTCCCGCTCGTCGGGCGGCCCGGCGAGATGGACCGGGGCCTGCTCCAGCACCACTGCGGCGATGGTGCCGGCGAAGCCGAAGCTGTTCACCACCGCCCGGCGTACCGGGGCGTCCCAGGCCCGACACTCGACGGGCACCTCGATCGGGTAGCTGTCCCACGGGATCCGTCGCGACGGGGAACGCAGGTTCAAGTGCGGATACACGACGCCGGACCGGAGCTGGAGCAGGGTCTTGATCAGGCCGACGACGCCGGACGCCGGTTCCATGTGGCCGAGATTGGTCTTCACCGAGCCGACCAGCAACGGTTCCTCGCGGGTGTGCGACCGGGCGAAGACGTCGTTGATGGCGCCGAGTTCGATGGGATCCCCCAGCGGCGTGCCGGTGCCGTGAGCTTCGACGTACTGAATGTCGCCGGGAGTGAGCCCGGCCGCCGCGAGCGCGTTGCGGATGACGAGTTCCTGCGCGGCCCCGTTCGGTACGGTCAGGCCCGCGCTGTCGCCGTCCTGCCCGATCGCGCTGCCCCGGACGACGGCCAGCACCCTGTCACCGTCGGCCTCGGCCCGTCGCAGGCGCTTGAGGACCAACACCCCGCAGCCCTCGGCCCGGACGTAGCCGTCAGCGGAGTCGTCGAACGTCTTGCACTGCCCGTCGGGGGCGAGCATCTGCCCGTGGGAGAAGATGACCGGGATCCGGGGATGGTGCAGCGCGTTCACCCCGGCGCAGAGGGCGATGTCGCACTCCCCCCGGCGCAGCCCCTCGGCGGCGAGGTGCAACGCCGCCAGCGAGGACGAGCAGGCGGTGTCCACGCTGATGCTGGGTCCCCGCCACCCCAGGAAGTAGGAGAGCCGCCCGGAGAGCGGGAACATGGTGATCCCGGAGGCCAGGTGCCCGTCCAGCTCGGCGTACGGAAGCTCGCCGATCTCCAGGGCGTAGTCGATCGAACTGGCACCGACGTAGACGCCGCCGTTGCCGCGCCGCAGTGCCGCCGGATCGATGTTCGCCTGTTCCAACGCCTGCCAGGCAGTCTCCAGCACCATCCGCTGCTGGGGATCGATGTACTGGGCCTCCTTGGGCGAGATGTTGAAGAACCCTGCGTCGAACCGGTCCACGTGGTCGAGGAACCCCCCGCCTGTGGTGTGGATCTTTCCCCGTTCGCCCGGCTCGGCCGGTGTGAACGCGGCGACGTCCCACCGGTCGGTGGGCAGCGGGGAGATGCCGGACCGCCCCTCGCGGAGGAACGCGTCGAACTCGTCGAGGGACTCGCAGCCGCCGGGGAACCGCAGACCCACCCCGACCACGGCGATCGGTTCGTGGTGCTGCGCCGACGGGCGGTCGAGGCCGTCGGCCCGCGCGTCGACCAGGTCGGTCATCGGCCGTCCTCCCCTGCAGGGGCCGTACCGACGGGACGGCTGTCGTCGACCGACCGGACCAGGTAGTTCACCAGCTGCTCGATGGTGGGCTGGCTGAACAGGACAGTCGCGTCGATCTCCACACCGATCCGGTTCTCCATCCGCCGTCGCAGTTCGATCAGCCGCAGCGACGTCAGCCCGAGGTCGAAGAAGCCGGTCTCCAGGGTGAGGTCCTCGTCGGCGTCCATCCGGAGGGCGGTCCTGAACTCGCTGAGCACCAACTCCTCGATCACCTCCCGCCGCTCGGACAGGGGCATGGACGGCAGGTGCCCGGCCAGTGGCAGGGTTTCGGTCATCTGAGTCACCTCTTCGTCGTTCGGCGCCGCCGGCCACGGGTAGGTCCACCGCAGGTCGCGCGGAGGCGGATCGGGTGGGCGGTCGACGGCAGGAGTCCGGGCACCCGACCGGGACCGGGGATCAGGAGGTCGACGTCGTGACCGTCGGTCCGCCCCGACGGGCGGGTTCGCTCACCTCGTGCAGGAAGGAGGCGACCTCCTGGTAGGACTCGACCAGCCCGACCTCGCGGTACGGGATGCCCCGACGGGCGCAGTACCGCTGGACGATGGGGCGGCACCGGCCCAGGTTCATCCGCGGCATCGTCGGGAACAGGTGGTGCTCGACCTGGTAGTTGAGCCCGCCGTACAGGAAGTCGACGAGCGTCGACGGGCGGATGTTGCGCGACGTGAGGACCTGGCGCTCCAGCCAGTCCAGGGACTCGTCGCCGTCGCGGACCTCCATCCCCTTGTGGTTGGGGGCGAAGATCAGTCCGAAGTACACCCCCAGCACCGCGTGCTGCACCGCCACGAAGGCCACTGCCTTGAGCGGGGACAACACCAGGAACACCGCGCCGAGGTAGATCGCCATGTTGGCGAGGATCAGCAGTCCCTCCACGACCGGCTGGCGGAGCCGGCTGCGGAACAACGCGATCAGCGAGGTCCGACGCATCTTGTAGCCCTCGAACACGAGAAGCACGAAGAACAGCACGTGTTGGTGCCGGACCACGAAGCGCTGCCAGCGGGTACGGCTGCCGTACTGGGACATGTCGAAGATCGCGGTACGCCGACCGATGTCAGGGTCGAGGTCGATGTTGTTGGGGAAACTGTGGTGGCGGTTGTGGTGGTTGACCCACCACCCGTAGCTGACACCGTTGACCAGGTTGGCGTGGACCAACCCCATCACCGTCGCCCACCGACCACGGAACATCGCCTTGTGCCCGGCGTCGTGCCACATGAAAGCGCTCTGGGCGCAACTCAGCCCCAACCAGGCCGCCACGCCCAGCTGCCACCAGCTGTCGCCGACGAGGAAGAAGGCCACCAGCCCGGCGGCGAGCAGACCGGTGTTGAGAGCCAGTCGGGAGTAGTAGCGGCGGGGGGCCAGGTCCAACAGACCCGCTGCCCGGATCTCCTTGGACAGCTCGGCGAAGTGGTTGCCCACGTCCCGGGCCGAGGCCCGGGCCGGATCGACGCCGACGAGGCCACTGCGGGGCGTCACCGGGCCCTTGGACAGGGATTGCTTGGCCTGCATCGCTCGGCCTCCTTCATGGACGCGTGCTGGTCAGAGAGTGCGCCGCGCCGCTGATCGGCGCCTGACCGACGCCTGACAGGTGGCGACGGTCGCCGGGCTACCGCGGAAGGGGTCGTACCACCACGACTGTCGATCGGCGCCCGCGTGGCGGTCATGCCCGGCTCACCAGGACCGCCGCGTTCTGGCCGCCGAAGCCCAGCGACATGCTCACCGCGTGGTCGACCCGGCGTGGCGTGGCCTTTCGGGCGACGTCGACCTCGATCTCAGGGTCGGTCTCGTCGAGGTTCGCCGTCGGTGGGACGAGCCCCTGTTCGACGGCGAGGACGGCGAAGGCCGTCTCGATGCCTCCGGCGGCACCGAAGAGGTGCCCGGTCACCCCCTTCGTGGAGGTCACCAACGGGTCCGGACCCAGCACCCGACGGAGCATCCGCGACTCCACCAGGTCGTTCATCGGGGTGGCAGTGCCGTGGGCGTTGACGTGGTCGATCTCGTCGGCGCCCACCCCGGCCTCGGTCAGGGCGGCGCGCAGGGCCGCCTCGGCACCGCGTCCCTCGGCGTCGGGTGCGGTGACGTGGTGGGCGTCGGCGCTCGCGCCCGCACCCGCGATCCGGGCACGTACCCGCGCACCCCGGGCCCGGGCGTCGGCGCCCCGTTCGAGGACGAGGAGACCGGCACCCTCACCGGCCACGAACCCGTCCCGGGTGGCGTCGAAGGGCCGGCAGGCGGTGACCGCATCGGTGCTACGCCGGGACAACACGCCCATCTGCGCGAACCCGGCCATCACCAGCGGCGTGACCATCGCCTCCGCCCCGCCGGTGACCACCACGTCGCACCTGTCGAGCAGCAGCAGGTCCCGGGCGACGGCGATCGCCGACGCACCGGAGGCGCACGCTGTGGCGACCACCAGACTCGGCCCGGTGGCCGCCATCTCGATGGAGACCTGACCGGCCACCATGTTCGGCAGGTGCATGGGAAGCAACAGCGACGAGACCCGACCCGGACCCTCCTCCAGGAGCACCCGGTGCTCCTGTTCGGCTGTCGCCGGGCCGCCGTCGGCGCAGCCGAGGACGACACCGACCCGGGCACCGTCCCAGGTGAGCGGGTCCAGCCCGGCGTCGCGGACCGCCTCCGCCGCCGCCACGACGGCGAACTGGACGAACCGGTCCATCCGTCGGGCCCGACGCGGTGGCAGCAGCGGCGTCTGCGGCGAGTCCGGCACCCGGCAGGAGATGTCCACCGGAAGCCCGGCGAGCAGCGGATCGTTGCGGGCCGTCGACTCGCCGGCGCAGACCCGCGCCCAGGTGTCCTCGGTGCCGATGCCGGCCGGGGTGACCAGCCCGAGACCGGTGACCGCCACGTCCCCGGAGCGCATCAGACCCTCGCGGTCCGGCCCTCGAGCAGCGCGACCACCGACCGGATGTCGGACGCCTGCAGCAGTTCCTCGTCGGAGACGGACACGCCGAGTTCCTTCTCGACGGCGAGACTCAGCTCGACGACGTCCAGCGAGTCCAACTCCAGATCCTTCAGCGTCGCGTCCGGCACCACCTCGGTCGGGTCGAGCTGGAACTTACGGACCATGACGTCACGCAGTCTGTCGAACATGGCAGTCTCCTCACGGTGTCCGGCGGTCAGCCGGCTGGTTCTCGGACGGCAGCGGTCGCCGGGGCAGCGACCGCTGCGAGTTCGGGCCAGGTGAGCGTGGTGGCGCCCCAGGTCAGTCCGCCGCCGAAGGCGGCCAACAGCACCCGGTCGCCGGACGCGAGCCGACCCGCTGCGGCCTCATCGGCCAGCAGCAGTGGGATGGAGGCGGCGGCGGTGTTGCCGACCCGCTCGATGTTCGACGCCTGGCGGTCCGAGCCGATGTCGAGCCGTTCGGCGATGGCGGCGCAGATCCGGGCGTTCGCCTGGTGCGGTACGAAACGGTCGACGTCCTCGCAGCGCCACCCGGCGCGCGCGAGGGCCGCGAGGGCCGCCTCGGTCGTCCGTTCCACAGCGTGCCGGTAGACGTCGCGGCCCTGCATCTGGAAGTAGTGGTCGTCGGGATGGGCAGGCACTCCACGGGACCGGTGGCCGGAGCCTCCCGCCGGGATCGTGATCAGATCGCTGAGGTCCCCGTCGCTGCCCAGGACACAGGGGCCGACCGCACCGGGTTCGTCGGCGGTGCCGGCACGCAGCACCACCGCGCCGGCACCGTCGGCGAAGATGACGGCGGTGGTGCGGTCCGCCGGGTTGACGATGGTCGAGAAGGCCTCCGCGCCGACGAGCAGCACCCTGTCGGCGAGGCCGGTGGCGATCTGCCCGGCCGCGGTGGCCAGCCCGTAGAGGAAGCCGGTGCAGACCGCCGACACGTCGTGAGCGGCGACCCCGGCGAGGCCGAGTCGGGCTGCGACCTGGGGTGCGGTCGCCGGGCAGAGGCGCTCCGGCGTCGTGGTGGCGACGATGACGGAGTCGACGTCGGCCCGACCGGCGGACTTCAGCGCCGACGCGCCGGCCTCGACTGCCAGGGCGGCCGTGGCGGTACCCGGGTCGACGAGGTGTCGGCGGGCGATCCCGGTACGGCTGCGGATCCACTCGTCGGAGGTGTCGAGCCGACGGGCCAGCTCCTCGTTGCCCACCACCCGGGGCGGCAGGCAGGAACCGACCCCGGCGATCACCGCCGCCCGACCGGCCGTGCCGCTCACGTCAACCCCAGGACGGGCAACGCCTCCGGTACGCCCATGTGGTTCAGACGTACCACCGCCATCTCGTCGGTCCATCGCTCGGCGGCGGCGTACCGCTCCCGGGGGGTGGTGTCGAGCAGCCGCCGGCCCGGCCAGACCTCGTAGTCGTCGAGCAGGTCCCGGTGCCGCTGCATCCCCTCCTGGAACAGCTCCTCCCGGCGCAGCACGTACGCCTCCTCGGGAAGGTCGTCCCAGAGCTGACGGCCCCGACGCAGGATGTCGAGCAGCCGGGGCCGGTACTCGGGGTGGGCGGCGAGGTGACGGCGGAGGATGTCGCTGCCGACGGTGAGGTGCCGGATCTCGTCGATGGACGCCCCCCGGGCGATCTCGCTCGCGGCCGGGTCGAGGCGGTGCCACTTGCGTTCGCTCAGCTCGGCGGCGGGCGCCAGGACCCCCTCGATGACGATCGTGAAGATCGCCACCCCGCCGATGAAGTCACCCTCGTCCCGGACGGTACGCACGGCGAACTCCTCGACCGGTTCGAGGATCTCCTTGGTGTAGTCCGCCGACATCCGCGCCACCTCGTCGACGAGGCCCTCGGCCGGCATGCCGAGTTCGACGAGGTGCCGGCGGAAGACCATCGCGTGACGGGCCTCGTCCACCAGCTGGGTGGTGTAGAACTCCAGCTCCGGCAGGCCCGGTGCCTGGGCGACGTAGTGCGCCAGGATCCGGGTGGCCTTCTCCTCGGCGATGGACCGGTAGCCGAGTTCCATGACGAGCGCGTCGCGCAGCGCCCCGGGTTCGCGCATGTACGCCGGGGTCCCGGCCTCCGGGGCGTGGCCCGTCTCGGCCCGGCCCCGCAGCGTGCCCTGCGCGACGGCACCGAGCCAGTAGGCGAGGTCGCACTGTTCGACGGTGAGGCTGAGGTTCATCGCACCGTCGAGCAGGGTGGGTGCCTCGTTCCAGTCCGCCTCCGGCGGAACGGTGCTGGTCATCCGGTCTCTCCTTCGCGGGGCGGGGGTACGGGGGTCGGGTCCGCCGACGGGTCGGCGGTACGACCGGTGGGGGGTGCGGTGGCCTCCAGGGCGCTGACCGAGGCCAGGGAGCCGCCGAAGCTCAACAGCGGTCGACCGTCCCGGGCCACCCCCTCGACCACCTCGGCGAGCAGCAGCTCGTGGTCGCCGGCGGTCACGGTGGCCGTCAGGCGACAGCTCAGCCAGGCAAGCGCGTCGGCGATGAGGGGCGCCCCGCTGACCGGGTCGGGCTCCCAGTCGACGACGTCGAACTGGGCCGGGCCCCGGGGACGGCCGGGGTCGGCGAAGCGTCGGGCGGGCTCCGTCTGCGACGCGGCCAGGACACTGACCGCGAACGTCCGGCTCTCCTTGAGCAGGGCCAGGGACGCCGACCGGTGTTGGAGACAGATCCCGATCAGCAGGGGTTCCCGGGAGACCGCGCTCAACGAACTCACTGTCACGCCGTGCGGACCCCGCTCGGTGTTCGTGGTCAGGACCGCGACGGCGGAGGCGATCCGACGTACCGCCCGGCGGTGCACCGCCGTCCGGTTCCCCGGGGGCGGGGCCGCCGCGTCGGGTCTCTCCGACGCGCCCGGTGGCCGGTCGGCGAGCACCTCGACGGTGTTCACCGTCCGGGACCGGTGGGCACCGGGACCATCTCCGGCGCCGGGTCTGCGCTGTCACGTCCGGAGGAGGTGATCGACGCGATCAGCTTCTGGTACAGGGGGTGCGGGACCGGCTCGAAGGGGAGGCCGAACGGCTTGAGGAAGTTGCCGAACAGGGCGCGGTCGCCGAAGAGGTGGAACGGGATGACGAGCAACGCCCACTCCGGTCCGATGAACCACAACCACAGACCGATCACGGCGGCCTGCGTGATCAGGCTGTGCATGATGTTGTAGAGGACGTAGTAGACCTTCGATATCCGCTTGGTCTTGCTGCGGTGGTAGGCGATGGCGCCGGGGATGTAGCCGATCAGGTCGATGTAGAGGAACAGGGCGATGGCCGGCAGCCACCGCACCTCGTCCCAGTGCACGGCGAGCAGGACGGTGCTGACCGCGAAACCGACGGCGTACTCGGCGCGGTGCAGTCGGAAGGTGGTCGGCGTCTCGAAGGGGTTCTTCTGGTCCATCGGGCTACCTCCAGTCAGCGTGCGGGTGTGGTCGCCGTGACGGCGTCGCCGAGGACCCCGTCGGAGAGGCGGACGCCGTCGAACAGGCCGACCACCACCCAGGCGACGGTCTCCCGGATCACCCGTTCGGCGATCGGGTCCAAGATTCCTTCGAGGCTCGGGATGCCGAAGTCGAACTCGGCCTGGAACCGCAGCTCGGTGCCGTCCGGGTGGTCGCCGAGCTGCCAGCTCCCGGTGAAGCTGTCGAAGTCGCCGTCGGTCTGGGTGAAGTCGATGCGCAGCTGGTCGCGGAGGAAGCGCTCCTCCTCCTCCCAGCGCAGCAGTCCGCTGCGGAAGTGCAGCTCCCAACTCGACCGGCCGACCGGCTCGGGGAGGGTCTGGTGGACCGTCGCCGACTGGACGTGCGGCGCCAGCTCGGGGTAGCGGTCGAAACGTACGATCTCGTCGAAGACCGCCTGGGGTGCGGTGGCGGGGATGACGGCGTGCAGGTTCACGGTTCTCATGTCAGTGACTGCCTTCCGGCATGCGGGCGCGCTTGTCCACGAGGTCGCGGGTGGCGCCGTCGATCGATTCGAGGAGGAAGTTGACGTCGGAGTCGGTCAGGATCGCCGGCGGGGTGAAGCGGACGACGGTGCTGCCGTTCATGGAGTGGTTGGCGACCACCCCGTGGTTGAACAGTTCGATGAGCAGTTCCCCGGCGAGGCCGCCCTCGACGAGTTCGATCCCGATGAGCAGCCCCTCTCCCCGGACCTCGACGACCAGGTCGGCGCAGTTGCGCAGGACGATCCGTTCGATCTCCGGCAGGAGTTGCCGGCCCAGGTTCATCGCACGGGTGACCAGGCGCTCCTCCTTGACGGCCCGGACCGCGCCCTGCACGGCCGCCATCAGCACCGGCGCCCCGGAGAAGGTTCCGGTGTGCAGGTAGGGGTCCTTGTCGAAGGGGGCGAAGACCCGACGGCTCGCCAGGGCGGCGGAGACCGGGAGCACACCCCCGCCGAGGGCCTTGCCGACGAGCAGCACGTCCGGCTCGATCCCGGCCAGGTCGGCGCCCCACCAGTGTCCGAGTCGTCCCATGCCGGTCTGCACCTCGTCGAGGACGAGGAAGGCGTCGTAGCTTCGGCAGAGGGCCGCCGCCCGGCGGAGGTAGTCAGGGGGCGGGATGATCACCCCACCCTCGCCCTGGACCGGCTCGACGATGAAGCAGGACTCCCCCGGCCGGGCCGCCAACGCCGCTTCCAAGGCGTCGGCGTCGCCGTACGGGACCCGGGACACGTCGGGCAGCAGCGGCTCGAACGGTCGCCGGTAGACCTCCTTCCCGCTGGCCGACAGGGCACCGAGGGACTTGCCGTGGTACCCCTGTCCGGTGGCGACGATGTGGCGTTTGCCGTGCGCACGGCAGAGTTTGAGGGCGGTCTCGACCGCCTCTGCGCCGGAGACCGCGAAGTGGACGCGGTCCAGTCCCTGTGGGGCGACGGAGACGATCGCCTCGGCGGCCCTGGCCACCGTCGGCTCCAGCAGGATCCGGGTCGCGATCGGGTGGCGGTTGAGCTGTTCGAGTACGGCCTCCATGACGATGGGGTGACGTGCCCCCATGACGAAGACCCCGTACCCGCCGCAGTTGAGGAACCGTTCGCCGTCGCTGGTGGTCAACCAGGCACCGGACGACGCGACCTCCATGTGGCTGCCGAACAGCTCGGCCAGGGTCGCCCGGCCCTTGCTGAGGTGGGAGCGGTAGAGCCGCAGGACGTGTTGCTCCGTGTCGGCCGCCCCGGACACGCCGGGGGCCGGCCCTTCGGTGGTGATCGTCATTGCTGGGTCCCCCTCGTGGTCGTGGTCAGGACAGCACCAACGGCTGACCGGCGAAGTAGTCGAGCAGTGGTTGGGCGGCGCTCGTGCGCGACGGTGGGTGGAAGACGAGCGGCCGGGCTGCGGAGGCCAGGTAGGCGACGTCGCTGGAGCGGATGAAGGACAGCCCGCCGAGCAACTCGACGGCGAGGTCCACCGCCCGGCCGATCGCCTCCTGGGCGGCGTAGCGGGCGACCAGGACGGCGGCGACGGCCTCGTCGCCGTCGACCCCGTCCAGGACGGCCCGGGCCACGCCCTCCACTCCGGCGATCGCCGACTCCAGGCCGATGGCGACCGCCGCCCGGTCCGTCACGCTGCCCCGGCCGCTGGCCACCACCTGTTCCACCAGGGCGCTCGCCGCCCCGAGATAGACCGAGGTGATCATCATTTCGAACCAGACGAATCCGGAGGTCTGCAGGTCGTCGAGGCGCTGCGGGTCGTCCGGCACGGTCCGGATGATCAGTTCCTCCGGTACGTGCACGTCGGTGAGTCGGACCTCGTCGGTCTCGGCGGCCGGCAGCACGTAGGTCGCCCAGAACGGGTCGACCGAGATGCCGGGAGCGTCGGCCGGGATGAGCAGCACCGCCAGCGTCGTCCCGCCGTCGGGGTCGGGCAGGGCGACGCTGGCGGTCAGCAGATCCATCGAGGCGGAGAGGCTGCACGGCTTCTTGCTGCCGCTGATCAGGAAGCCGCCGCCGGGTGCCGGACGGGCCGTCACGCTCGGCGTCAGGATGTTCGCGTTCGGCTTCCCCTCCGCCCAGCCGGACGCCATCAGCAACCCTTCCGGGGCGACCCGGTGCAGCAGGGCCGTCTGTTCCGGGGTCAGCCGACCGGCGGTCTCGGCCAGGGTGAACAGCATCGCCACGGTGAAGTGGTGCATCGTCACCGCCGCGCCGAGGGAGGGGGCGTACGACGAGACGGCACGGGTCACCCGTACCGCGTCCAGGGCGTTCGCCCCGGCGCCAGCGTGCGCCGTCGGTACGAGCAGCCCGGCGCCGCCGTGCGCGCGGAACGTCTTGATCGAGGTGCTCTGCGACGACTCGTGCTCGGCCAACGGTGCGGCGGCCAACGCCGCGCAGAGGCCGGGATGGAGTCTCTCGCAGGTCGCGCGGGCGACGTCGAGGGAGCGCATTGTCGGTTACCTCCGGGGGATGCGGAGAGGAGAGGGACCGGACGTGGTGCCGGTCAGTCGCCGAACACGGCGGTGCGTGGGCGGATGCCCCGGGAGATGCTGACCCCCTGCAGGTGGGAGGTCTTGAGGATCGGGTAGTTGGCCTCACCGAAGGCTCCGCCGGTGAGACCGGTCCCCCCGTGACTGGGCAGGTAGGGCAGGAACCCGATGTGCGAGTCGTTGACCTTCAGCAGACCACCGTTGTTGATCCGGGTGACGAACCGGTCGACGACCTCCGACGAGGTGGCCCACAACGAGTTGCGCAGCCCGTAGCTGTTGTCGTTGAGGAAGTCGACGAAGCGGTCCAGCAGCAGTTCGTCCGCGGCGGGTTCCGCGACGACCAGCGGGATGAGCGGAAAGAACGTCTCGTGCCGCACGATGTCGAAGCGCCGGGCGTCACGCAGGCCGTCGACCCGGACCACCGTCGGTTCGAGGAAGACACCGGTATCGGAGGGCGTGCCGTCCAGTTCGGTCCGACGACCACCGCAGACCAGCTCGGCGCCGTTGCGCATCGCCTGGTCGAGCAGGCGGAAGAACTTCTCGCTACGGCGTACCGGGGACAACAGCACCCCGCGTTCCTCCGGGTAGCCCGGACGGACGTTGCCCACCTCCTCGCGGACCAGCCCGATCAGCTCCTCGGCGATGGCAGGGTGGGCGAGCACGTAGTTGGGGACCATGCAGATCTGGCCGGAGCCGTAGAAGCACTCGGCGATCGCCTCGGCGGCCAGCTTGAGGTCGGCGTCGCGCCAGACGACGAGGCCGTCGTTGCCGGCGAGTTCGAGGATGGGTTTCTTGCCCCGGGCCACGCACTCCTGCTCGAAGCGCAGCCCCTCCTCGCTGCCGCCGAAGTACAGGATGTCGTCGACACCCGGGTGCTCCAGCCAGCGGTTCAGCGTCTGCTGCGGTTTGCCGCAGATCACGTTGAGGGTGCCGGGCGGGGCACCCAACTCCTCAAGGAGGGGGGCGACCAGCTCCTTGAGGACGTACATGGTGCTCAGGGCGATGCTGCGGGGCGCCCGTACGACGACGGTGTTGCCCGCCATCAGGATGAGGACCGCCAGTGCCGCGCTGGGCGCGGGGGCGTTCTGCGGTGGGTTGATGCAGACCACGCCGTCGGGGCACCGCCGGACGATCAGCCTGCGGTCGGCGTGGTCGAATTCGGTGGCCATCTGCTGGCGGTACCAGTCACAGCTCTCGTCGCTGTAGACCTGCTCCAGGCAGGACAGCTCCCACTCGGCGAGCATCCGGGGATGCGCCTCGGCCATCAGCAGCGACAGGAGTTCCTCTCGGTGCTCCCGGAGCTTGGCGCGGAACATCGGGCCGAGTCGCATCCGGGTGGACAGTGGCGTCGCCGCCCATCCCGCCTTCGCCGACACCGCCGCGTCCACCGCGGCGTCGACGTCAGCCAGGGTCGCCACCCCACACCGGCCGACGACGTACGGGTGGAGGGACTCCGGTGATTCCGGATTCTGCTCCAGCGTTCTCTTGACGTTCACACTGGTGAAGACATCTTCGAGAAGTGACCGTGCGGTGAGTGTGTACACCCATCCCTCGCCCGCGACGTCCCGGCCGGCGATGTACGACTCGTAGCTGCGCACCTGGTCGATCACGGCCTGCGGCCGCCCGGCGAGTGACGAGCCGTCGGACGGCACCACATCGACCTCAGAGGCAATAGACACGCGAGTTATCTCCCATCACCGATGTTCGGAGCGGAAACGCCCCCTCCCAAACACACGGAGAATTGTCGCAGCGACCCCTGACGCGGACCTGACACCAACCTGACGTCAAATTGACGTTGATCGATCTGCACGTATTCGTTTGCGGCTGCTCGGTCACCGCTCCTCGGTGAGCGCGGCGTACAACAGTGCGGACAGTTCCCCGGCAGTCATGTCGGTCAGACCCGCGCCGAAGGAATCGGCCACAGCCATGGTGCCGCCCTGGGCGAGGAACTTCCCCCGGACCAACTCCCCGTGCCGACGACGGGTGTCCGGACCGGCCGCACCCAGGGGCACCGATCGCTCCCGGGTGACCGAACGGCCGTCCACCAGCCGTACCGTGACCCGGGCCGGCGTTGCCTTGGTCGCGTCCCGGAACGTCTCGTCGGAGCCCGCCTCCCCGGCGGCCACCAGGGCGAGTTCGGCCAGCTCCGCCCCGACGAACTGCGACAACCACGGCCGCGCCCGTTCACCGGCCCGCCGCAACGCCGCGCCGAACGGGGCCACCGAGGCGAACAGCTGTCGGGACATCTGCGGGTCGTGGACCAGTCGGACGGTGCGGGCCAGCGCCCACCGGGCCGGGTCGCGCATCTCCCGGCTGTCGAAGTCCTCCACCCGCAGGTCGCCGGTGAGCAGCGCGGTCGCCACCGGATAGCCGGTGCCGAGCAGGAGGGCACTGAGCGGGGTGTCCGGACCGGCCTCGTAGCTCTCCGCCAGGCGACCGGCGAAGAGCGTGTAGACCGAGGCGGCGATCTCGACGCCGGCCACCGGGGTCCCGCGCACCTCCCGGTGCAGCTCGACAGCGCAGTCCACCGCCGCGTCGATGCCCGGTCCCCCCGGACGGAGCTTGAACGACAGCGTGTCGGTGTGCCAGCGGCGTCCCAGCTCCTCGGTCACCAGGTCGGGCAGGGGCACCGTGGCGAAACGCGCCAGGAAACCCCGCGGGTGTTCGAGCACGTCGGCCGGGCCGGTCAGGCCCGCGGCGGCGGCGTCGCAGGCGTCCATCGCGGCCCGGACCGGGGTCACGACGTGGACCAGCTTGGCGTCGCCGCCCAGGAAGGCGTGCATCGCCGGCCAGGGCGGAGCGGCGAAGGCCAGACTCATCGCGTTCGCCCACCGCCGGGCCGACGCTCCCTCGCTCGCCAGTCGACCCGCCACCGCACCGGCCAGGTGGGTGTGCAGGGCACTCTGCCCGCGCAGTGGACCGAGGGTGGCGGCGGCGGTGATCCGGGCGGCGCACTCGTTGGCCACCACCACGGCGTTCACCAGGCTCTGTCCATCGGTCCGTCCGGCCAGCGCCCAGGCCATCGGGACGGCGACGGTCGACGGGGCCAGGTGCCCGGCGTACGCGGTGTCGTCCAGGTTCAACCACGAGCCCAGGGCACCCAGGACCACCGCGCAGCGGCGCGGGTCCCGCTGCCGGACCGGCCCGTACGCCTGCAGCAGGGCGGCGCTCTTGGAGTGCCTCAGCCCGGCCCTGATCGCCGCGATCTGGGCGAGGATCTGACTTGTCGCCAGGGCGCGGACCCGCTCCGGCACGTCGGTGGGTCGCAGGTCGCAGGCCCACTGCGCCAGCCGGGTCAGCAGTGGACCGTCGGCTGGTGCCGGCGAGTCGGATCTCATGGATGCCTCCGGGACACCGTCAGCCGAGCGTCCGCCCGGCGTGGCAGACGACAGGTAGCCGGCCGGGCAACACCTCCAGCGTCACGGTGGTGTGCTCACGCGGCAGCAGTTCCCCGTCGTGCTCGAACCAGAACGGCTCCCCGTCCTGTCGGCTCAGGACGATCCGTCGGCCGGTGGCGTAGACGACGCCGGGTCGCCCGAGGTGCGCCGCCCGCCGGGTCAGCTCCGGCACGTCGGCGGCGCGCGTCTCGGCACCGATGACGCAGACGTCGAGGAGGCCGTCGTCGAGGATCGACCGGGGAAGGACCTGGTACTGGCCGCCGCGGTACCGGCCGCCGCCGACGTTCGCCAGCACCGTCGGGCCGTCGTGGACGACCACACCGTCGACCTCGACCCGGCCCGGGTAGGGGCGGTTCGCCTCGGCGGCACGGGCGAGCGCCTCCCGGTAGCGCGGTCGACCCGACAGCGGTACGTCCCGGGCGTAGGTCAGGGCCTCGGCGATCAGTCCGGAACACGCTCCCAGCAGGACGATCTCGTCGGTCTCGACCAACCGGCACAGGTCGAGCCTGCGGACCTCCGCGGTGACCGGCCCGTTCCACCGTCGGGACAGGGCTGCCGTCACCGCCGTCGGCCAGGCGCAGTCGTTCCAGTGCGCGAGGTAGTTGGAGTTGCCGGTCCCGGCCGGGACGACCATGAGTGCCGGCCCCCGGCCCGGGTGGCGGGTCGCCGCAGTGAAGCCCTCGACCACCTCACGGACGGTGCCGTCCCCGCCGACGGCGAAGACGATGCCCGGACCTCCGGTGCTCTGCTCGGCTGCGGCCCGGGCGGCGTCGGTGGCGTCACCACGGCCCGTGGTCCAGTGCACCCGGACCTCGGGCAGGAACTGTCGACACCGGGCCACGAGTTCCGTCACCAGTTCCTGGCCGCACGTGCCGGCCGCAGGATTCGCGATTATCAGCCCGGGTGAGCAGCGCATCTCGTCCAGTGACACGACGCCTCTTTTCTCGGGCTCTTCGCTGCGGAGAGGGCAGGATTCGAACGCTGCGTGGGCTGAAAGCCCGACCGAGTTGGACTCGGCCCCCAATAGGCCACTTCGGGTACCTCTCCTCGTCGTCCACTCCGTCCGATCCTCTCGGCCGTCGTTGTTCGACGAGATGACTGTGACCCGTCGACCTGACCATTGCCTGACAGCTCGCTGACGACAGTTTTTCGACCCCTATCAACCGCTCCGACAACCCGTAGCATGGGTTCACGGAAGCCAATGCACGCGAAAACCAGAGTGGACGAGGAGACCGAGGTGACCACGTCACTGACCGCCAGCCATCCCGCGTTGGCCGCCATCCACGACTACCCGTCGGCCGACAATCCGAGTTCCTTTCTCGCGGTGAGCGAGGGCAACTCCTACTTCCAACTGCCAGACCATCCCGGACTGATCGTCTACCGACGGACCGGCCGTTTCCTGGTGCAGCTCGGCGGGCCGTTCGCCCCGACCGGGTCGTACCGCGAACTGCTTGAGGCGTTCCGGTCGACGGCGCGCGAGCAGGGACTGGGCCTGGTCGGCGTCCAGTTGCAGCGCTACGACGCGCAGCTCTATGCCGATGCCGGGTTCACTGTCAACCAGGTCGGCGCGTCGTGGGCCCGCAGCCTGTCCACCTTCTCGCTAGCCGGCACCAAGTTCATGCAGTTGCGCAACAAGATCTCCCGGGCGAAGCGGGCCGGACTCGACGTCGTGGAGGTCCACGACGACGCGGTGTTCCCCCGGCTGCGCGAGATCGACAGGCTCTGGTTGCGCGACAAGGGCGAGCAGACCCGAGAGCTGGAGTACCTGGTCGGTCGGTACGGCGACCGGATGCAGCCCCACCGCCGGATGTTCGTCGGCTTCATCGACGGCGACCCGGTCGGCTACATCTCCTACTCCCCCGTGTACGGCAACCGGCCGGGCTGGATGCACGACCTGAGCCGACGGGTGCCCAGCAGGATCCCGGGGATCATGGAGGCGATCAACGTGGCCGCCGTCGAGACCTTCCGCGCCGAGGAGGTCGCCTGGCTGCACTTCGGGTTCACGCCCTTCACCGGCCTGCACGACGACCACGAGATGCCCGGACACGACGTGGGGTTCCGTCGGTTCATGGAGCTGCTGTGGGCGCACGGTGAGGCGGTCTATCCGGCCCAGTCCCAGCTGGCGTACAAGCAGAAGTGGGCGCCCGACCTGTTGTTGCCGGAGTACGTCGCGTTCGACGGCCCGGCGAGCGTCGCCGGCTTCGCCCACATCTTCCGCGCCTCGAACGCGTTCTGAGCAGTCCGGGCGGTCGTCGGCCGCCCCGGCCCCGACATCCACGAGGAGTGCGACATGACGGAGGATCACGAGACCCGGGTCGGCCTGGCTTTGCAGCGGGTCGTGGAGCTGTTCGCCGCCGTCTGCGGAGCCCCGGACGACGAGCGGGTTGCCGGCGACGCCGACGCCGCACTCGCCGACCTCAACCAGCTGCTCGGCGCCGGGACGCGGTGACGGGGTCCGCCGGTCGGACCTCGGTCGTGGTCCGGCTCGACTGACCTGCCCGGGCACCGGCACCGCCGCCGTCGGTCACACCGACGGCGGCACAGGGCGCGACCCCCTGTCGGACGGCGGGTCGCGCCCGTTTTTCGATGTCCGGACCGGACCGCCGCCGGCACGACCGGCGGCGGGGGTCACAGCGGGCTGTCGCGCAGCGCCAGGTGGTCCTGCCGGGCCTGCAGGTCGGGGTGATGGGCCAGGATGGCCCGCTCGTGGTTGCGCAAGACCGGTGACGGTTCGATGCCCAACTCCTCGAGCATCCGGTTGCGCATCCACCGGTAGACCCCCAGTGCGTCGGTCTGTCGACCGCAGCGGTATAGCGCCACCATCAACTGCTCGCAGAGTCGCTCGTTCGGTGACTCGGCCCGGACCAGTTCGGTGAGCTCGGGGATGATGGCGGTGTGCAGGCCGACGCGCAGTTCGCTGTCGAAGAGCAGTTGCAGGGCGGCCAGTCGACACTCGTCGAGGCGTACGGCGGCGGCCTGCGCGGCGAGTCCGATGGCAGCGCCACCGAAGGCCGGCCCCTGCCACAGCGCCAACGCCTCCCGCAGCCGATAGGCGGTCTCGGTCGGGTCGGTCTCGGCGGTCAGTCGCGCCTGCGCCAGAGCCCGGGTGAACACCATCGCATCGATCTTCGCACCGGCCAGCGTCAGGCGGTAACCGCCGGCCTGGGCGATGAGCCGCGTCTCGGCGAAGTCCGGTTCGATGGCCTGAAGCTTGCGGCGCAAGCGACTGACGTGCGCCTGGAGGGCGTTCTCCACCCGGTCCGGCGGGTCGTCGCCCCACAGCTCCGTCACCAGCGACCCGGTCGACAGCATCTGCCCCTCGGCAGACAGCAACGCTGCCAGCAGTGTGCACTGCAGGCCTCGGCGAAAGTAGGCCATTCGCTCTGCGGAACCGACTGCGACTCGCCCCAGAATCCAGAAATTCACCGCTCCCCCATCACGCCCGGAATCCACCCGAAAAGTGACATCCAGTTGAGGACCTCACTGGTGTGATCGCGCCGATCAGGTCGCGCACGGGACGGGGATCAGCATGGCTGCCGGAAGGAAGATCCAGACAGTCAGATCCGCTCGGTGAGTCACCTCACCGGGATGCACCACCCAGTTTTCCCATCGCGATCCACGCCGAAGACTACCCAGCAAAAGTGCCACAAGTCAACGACGTCAGTCTATTAAATTTAGATCATGGAGACGCAATCGCCCATGTCGCAATTGTCCTTCTCGGATGCGGGAAAAAGCGCCAGAAAACCCCGAACCCTAAAACGCGTAGTGGGCACCCACCAACTGTTCTCGCCGCTCAAGCACGACCTCGGGGGCAGCGACCCCCTCGCGATCGAACCCCGCACCGACTGTCGCTCTTCGCACCACGGAGGTCACCCTCCGATGCCAGCCGGCTCGCCGGACGGCATGATCTGGGTGCTTGGTGATCTTATATCCCTTCTGGGGCCCGACACTGCGGAGCACCGGCAGCCCCGCCCCACCTCCGCAGGAAACCCACCGATCCGGCCCGAGTCTTACCTTTGACGTAATGGACAGCAGGCCGACCACCTTGCAGGATGACACCGACAAGCGTCTTCCACACACGTTCGATCATTCTGCGGAACGAGCAGACGGCATCTGGATCGGGCACCATAAACACGCCCGGACCGGAAACTGCGTCGCCGGGATGGCCGCATATCGCGCCGGCGTACCTGCGCGGTGGCGTGGACCGCATCAACGCTCCACCAATGTGAGGGGAATTTCATCGTGTCGAGAACCGCGAATCTGGCCTCGACCGGACCGGGTGGCCCACCGACCGCCGTCGAACCGGACAGTCGTCACCGGTGGATCGTGATGCCGGTGGTCCTCGCGGCGGTCTTCATGGTCGCGCTGGACTTCTTCATCGTGAACGTCGCCATTCCCTCGACCCAACGCGAGCTGAACGCGAGCCCTGCGGCCATTCAATTCATCATCGCCGGCTACTGGCTCTCGCTCGCCGCCGGACTGATCATCTGCGGCCGGCTGGGTGACCTCTACGGGCGCCGCCGGATCTTCCTGCTCGGCCTCACCGCGTTCACCGTCGCCTCCGTCGCGTGCGGGCTCGCCCCGACCGCCGAGTTCCTGGTGATCTCCCGGGTGGCCCAGGGGCTGTCGGCCGCCCTCCTGATGCCCCAGGGTCTGGCGATCCTCGGTGTGGTCTACTCCGGTCCCGCCCGGGCGCGGGCGTACACCGCGTACGCCCTCACCCTCGGGCTCGCCTCGGTCTGCGGTCAGCTCATCGGCGGGCTGCTGATCGAGGCCGACCTGTTCGGGCTCAGCTGGCGCAACTGCTACCTGGTGAACCTGCCCATCGGGCTGGCCACCATCGCGCTCACGATCCGGTTCGTGCCGGAGTCCCGGGCGGAGACCCGGACCTCCCTGGACCTCGTCGGGACCGCACTGATCGCCGCCGGCCTGGTGGCGCTGGTCCTGCCGCTGGTCCTCGGACGTGAACAGGGTTGGCCGCTGTGGACATGGCTGATGCTGGCCGCCGCGCCCGTCCTGCTCGTCACGTTCGCCCGCCACCAGGCCATCCTGGGCAGACGGGCCGGCGGTCCGCTGATCGACATGCGACTCTTCCGCGCCCGCGCGTTCAGCGTCGGCCTGCTGGCCACGGTGCTGTTCAACATGCTGATGGGCTCGTTCTTCCTGTTCCTCGCCCTGTACCTGCAGGAGGGGAAGGGCATGACCCCGTTGCAGTCCGGCCTGATCTTCACGCCGATCGCCACGGGCTACTTCCTCGCGTCCCTGCTCTCGGAGCGCATCGCGGCCCGCATCGGTCGCCACGTGCTCACCGTCGGGTCGGTGGTGATGTTCGCGGGGCTGCTGCTGACCTATTTGAGCGTGGCGCGCATCGGCGACGAGGGGGGTCACGCCTCGCTGATTCCCGGCTTCACCCTCGCCGGCGCGGGCATGGGACTCATCCTCGGCCCGCTGACCAACACGGTCCTGGCCAACCTCGACCCCGAGTACGCCGGGGCGGCCTCCGGGGTGCTGGCCACCGCCCAGCAGGTCGGTGGCGCCGTCGGCGTGGCGATCATCGGTGTCGTCTTCTACGACACCCTCGGTCTCGCCCCCCAGCCCGGCGACTACCCCGATGCGTTCCTGGCCGGAATGGTCTGGGTGACCGTGTTCGCGGTGCTCATCGGGCTGCTCGTCCAACTTCTTCCCCGACACCGGCCGGCCGACTGAGAGGGATCACCACGATGAACAGCGCGGACACCCGCGTCCAGCACGTGCCCGAGGACATCAAGCGGGAGGCGTACCGTCGGTTGGCCCTCAGCGGGCCGGAAGTGCTCGACCCGCCGTCGATCGCCGAATCACTGGGCCTTCCCCGGGAGGACGTCCTCGCCCAGTTCCCCAATTCCGCCGCCCTGTTGACAGCACTCGTGATGCGGGCCTACGAAGCTATGGGCGCCAGTGCCGAGAAGGGGGCCGCCGACGCCCGGAAGAAAGGGCTCGGTTCCCTCGCCGAATGGGAGTCCGCCTGCCAGGGCATGCGGGTCTGGGCGCAGGCGAACCCGGCCCAGTTCACCCTGATCTGGGGTCCCCCACGACCCGGATACAGCGCACCACCGGAATCGGTGGTGGTGGGCGCACGCGCGGCCGTCGTCCTCGTCGACATCCTCCGGCAGGCGACGAAGGCGGGGCGGGTATCCGCAGCCCAGCCGGGTGAACCAGCCACCTCCGCCGGCATGCGGCGCAACGTGCAGAACCTGTCCCACGGCATGCTGGCGGGCCTCCCGGACGACGTGATCGCCCGTCTGCTCGTCGCGTGGACACAACTGCTCGGCATGATCGGCTTCGCGGTGTACGGGCACGTCAACGGATTCGCCGAGGACCCCGACGCCTTCTTCGACCACGCGGCGACGGCGATGGGCAGGTTCGTCGGTCTCCGATAACGACGACGATGAGTCGGAACGCAGTCGGACCGCGTCCGGGAAAGACATTTCTCTGGGCGCGGTCCTCGCGTCCGTCGACGACATCCTCCGCCCGTCAGTGGATTGTCAGGGAAGTCGCACACCATTAGTCGCGTATCGGGAACAACGACGCGACGGAGGTAGTAGTCCGGTGACTTTGGACCAGGAAGAGAATGTCCTGTCGTGGCCGTTTCCGCGACAGGAGGACGGCACCGCCCCTTCCATTCTGTCCACCCTGCGTGAAGGGCCGCCGTGTGCGGTGCTGATCCCGGCCGGGGCGACCGCCGAGCGTCGGGCCTGGCTGGTCACCCGCTACCCGGACGTCCGGCAGGCCCTGATGGACGTCCGACTCAGCGCCGACGAACTGCTGCCCGGCGCACCGGTCCGGATTCAGATCCCGCCGGGGCAGCGCCCCTCGTCCTTCCTCCGGATGGACGATCCGGAGCACGGACGGCTCCGGGGGATGATCGCCAGCCAGTTCACCGCCCGGCGGGTGCGCGCCATGCGGTCGGCCATCGAAGCCCTCACCGAACGGCTGTTGGACGACTTCGCCGCCCAGCCGCAACCCGCCGACCTGCACGACGCGTTCTCCCGCAAGCTCCCCACGATGGTGATCGCGAACCTGCTGGGTGTGCCGGACAAGGACCATGCCTTCTTCGTCGAGAAGACCCGGGTGACCATCTCACAGGGTGACCCGGAACGCTCGCTCGCCGCCTACCTGGAGATGAGCAACTACCTCGCCGAACTCGCCGAGCGCAAGCAGGCGGACCCGCAGGACGACCTGATGAGTCAGCTCGCCGTGGAGCGGCTCAGCACCGGCGAGATCGACCTCGACCAGCTGGTCGGCATCGCGCGGCTGGTCCTCGTCGCCGGCCACGAGACCACCACCAACCAGATCGCCTTGAACATCCTCACCCTCCTCGCCGACGCCGACCTCAGGGCCGAGGTGCTCGCCGACGACGGAAAGCTGGTCCCGGCGTTCATCGAGGAGTCGATGAGGTACTGGTCGATCTCCCAGGACGCCATCGTGCGGCTCGTGACCGAGGATCTCGACCTCGGTGGCCGACAGATGAACAAGGGTGACGCGGTGGTCATCTCCATCCCCGCCGGCAACCACGACCCGACCGCATTCCCGGAACCCCACCGCATCGACCTGCGGCGCGACAGTCAGCGGCACCTCCAGTGGGGGGTGGGGACGCACTACTGCCAGGGTGCCCCGCTGGCCCGGGAGGAGATGGTCGTCTCGATCCGGCGGCTGTTCGAGAGGTTCCCGAACCTGCGTCTCGCCACCACCAACCCCAACGAGCTGTTCCGGCGGGGCACCGTCTTCCACGGTGTCGAGTCGCTGCCGGTCACCTGGTAGCGGGGCGAGGAGATCCCGTGCCCTTCGTCGACAGCCACGACGGCACCAGCCTCTTCTACTCCGACAGCGGGCAGGGCCGCCCCCTCGTCCTGCTCAGCAGCGCGACGATGGGTCACCAACTGTGGGACCTGCACGTACCCACCCTGACCGAGCAGGGGCGGCGCTGTGTCACGTACGACCGTCGTGGCCACGGCCGCTCCGACTGGCCCTGGCACGGCTACGACTACGACGTCCTGGCCGACGACCTCCACCACCTTGTCGAAGAGCTCGACCTCGACCGGGTGACGCTGGTCGGCAACGCGATGGGCTGCGGTGAGGTGGTGCGGTACCTGTCCCGCCACGGGTCGGCCCGGGTGGAGCGGATCGTGCTGGTGGCCACCACCACGCCCATGTTGGCCGTCTCCCCCACCAACCCGGACGGGCTCGACCTCGGGGTCCTGGAGACCATGCTGACAGGGCTGCGCACGGACCGGCCCGGATACACCGCCCAGATCACCCTGCCCTTCTTCGCCGGTCCCGGAGCGTCCCCCGGCGACCTGCCGATCTCCCAGGAGCTGGCCGGGTGGATGGGACAGCAGTCGTTGAACTCCTCGCTGCGCGCCGCGACGGAGGTGTACCGGACCCTGTTCACCACCGACCTCCGGCCCGACCTGGGAAAGATCGACGTGCCGACGCTCCTGGTCCACGGTCGCCGGGACCCGGTGGCCCCGATCGCCCTCTGCGCTGAACAGTCGGCCGACGAGATCCGCGACAGCCGGCTCGTGGTGTACGACGACGCCTCCCACGGTCTGGTCGTGACCCACGCCGCACGCCTGGTGCAGGAGCTGCTCGCGGTCACGAGCTGATCGACGACGGTGGCTGGTGTCGGGCGTCGACACCAGCCATCCGGTCGACAGCGGATAGTCGCGACGCCGGTGCGGGTTGCCGGGACAGCGCGGGCAGCGGGAAGCGGAGGTCCACGGCGAGAGCGGTCGCAAGATCAGGACGGCTAGACTCCCGGGCAGGTCGACGCCCCCGGGCCAGGGGCCGACGACGGCGACGAGGACGGGCGACCCCGCCCGACGGACGGGAGGACCCCGATGACCGCAGGCACCACCGTCCACTCCCCCGACGGCACCCCGGTCGTGCTCGGGGAGATCGGTCAGCGGGTCCTGCTGGCCAATTCGCGGGTCCGGGTCTGGGAGGTGGACCTCGCCCCCGGCGAGACCCAGCCGTGGCACCTGCACCACAACCCGTACGTCGTGCTCTGCGTCCAGTCCTCGGACTGCCGGATGGACTGGCTCGACGGCAGCCCGCCCCGATTCATCACCGAGCAGGTGGGCAACGCCATCTACCGGCCGGTCTCCCCGGTGCACATGCTCACCAACCACGGCGACAGGCGGTACCGCAACCGACTGATCGAGGTGCTCGACCTCGGGGAGGAGGCCTCGGGTGAGGCCCTCGAACAGTGGTCCGGCACGCCGACGGTCCCCGCCACCGCTGTCACCGTCCTGGACCTCGACGAGGTGACCGTCCGACGTCTCACCGCCGAGCCCGGGGTCGAGCACACCTGGCAGGCCGGCACGGTCCCGGCCGTCGTCGTCCCCCTCGAAGGGGGGCCGGGTGTCGACTCCACCCCGGACGGCGGGGTGCGCTACCTGAACCCCGGGGAGACGTACGCGGTCCGCAACCCGGGCGAGACGCCGTACGAGGTCCAGATCGTGGAGTTGCGTCACCTGCGATCCCGGTGAGGCGACCCGCACGAGGGACGGGGTACGCCGACCGGCGTCGATGATCGCGTTGTAGGTTCGGCGGCATGGCGAACCCGGCACCGGACACCCCGCCCGCCCGCAGACTGGTCTGGGCACCCGACGAGGTACGGGTCCGGGTCGACCCGCCCCGGATCGGTACGGGACGGCTGGTGACGACGGCGGCGCTGACCGGCCTGGTCTTCACCTGGCCGCCCGCCTTCCTCGTCCTCACCGCGGCAACCCTGGCCGCGCCGTCGCTCACCGACGGGGCCGGCATCGGGACGACCGCCCGCTGGGCGGCGCAGATCGCCGTGCTCGTCGCGATCGGGGCGGTGGTGACGGTCCTGCGGCGACGCGACACCCCGCCCGAGGTCGCCGACCCGGACCCCGCACCCCGAGCCGTCGCCCTCCGGGTGGCGTTGCACGCCGTGGTCACCGGGGGCAGCGCGGCGGTGGTGCTGGCCTGGCAGGGGCTCGCCGTCGGTCAGGTGACAGCCCTGGCGGTCGCGCTCGTCGTCGTCCTGCATCTGCTGCCGCTGAGCATCGCCCGGCTGGTGAGCCGTCGGCAGGCGGGCGGGACCGCCGGGTCGCGTCCGTGACCCCGGCGCGGGAGCACCCCCACGCCGACGTGTGACCCACGTCACCTGATACTGCGGGTCGGTTCGGCGTCGCCGGAGCACCGGGACACCCGCCCGGCGTACCTTTGCGCCCCTTTCGCCGCTCTCCATGAGCCGCCGCGTCCGAAGTCGCCGACGCGAGGCGTTCCATCGTGTCGGTCGCCCCTGTTAGCGTGCGCTGCGTTGCTGATCATGGCCGCTTTCTTCGGAGATGCGGTTGATGTCCCGCTACGGAGGGTGTACCTGATGGGCTGGCTACCGGTGGGAGACTCGTACGAGATCTCCCTCGTGGACGGCAGGGTGGTGGCCCGGTCCTCCGGCCCACGGGCCACCGGCCGTCCCCTCAAGACACTGCCGAAGGCGCTGCGGGACCACCCCGAGGTGGAGCGGCTGCGTCAGCTCGCCCAGTGGCTGGACCGGCACACCGCCGACTGCCTGGCCCGGGTCGAGGCGTGGGTGGTGTCCTCGCTGCCGGTGCCGACCGCCCTGCTCGCCCGGGTCTGGCCGGACCCGTCGTGGCGGGCCGCCCTCAACGACCTCGTGGTGCTCGCCGACGACCCCACCGCGACCGGCTTCCTGCGCGACGTCACCGACAGCGGGGACCTGCGGGTGGTCAACCTCGACGGCGACACCGTCCGGCTCTGCGCGCCCACCGCCACGCTGCCCCATCCGGTACGCCTGCCGGACCTGACCGACCTCGCCGGTTTCGCCGACGAGCTCGACGTCACCCAGCGGGTGGCGCAACTGCACCGGGGCACCTGGGACCGACCCGCCGACCTGGCCGGGTCGGCCACCGCCCACACCGCCCTCACCGGCACCCGGGTCCCCAACCGGCTGGCCGCCCGCGCCGCCGCCTTCGGTTTCCGGGTCTCCCGGTCGCAGGTCACCTGCCGGGTCTGGGAGGACGGACACCCGGTCGAGGCCGCCCTGCGCTTCGACGAGGACTACTGGGACTCCGAGGCGACCCTCGGGGCCTTGTCCTGGTCGGTGGTGGAGGGGCCGACGCTGCGGCTGACCGAGGTCGGCCCGGTGGCCTGGTCCGAGGGGATGCGGATGGCGACGGCCCTCTCCGGGGCCGCGCCCGCGACGGAGGGGAAGGCATGACCGAGACGACCACCGCCTCCGGCGTGGACCACACCGAGAGCCTGCTCGCCGCCGGAGCGGTCCTGCCGGCCGACCCCGGGAACGCCGGTGACACGGCCGTTCCCCTCACCGCCCGCACCTACCGGCACCCGGCCCTCGGTGACCGCGCCGTGGTCCGCCTGGTCGACTCCGCCCTCGGCGAGGGGGAGGACGCCTCCGTCGGGTTCCTCGGCCTCGAACCGGCCGCCCCACCCGTCGTCGTCGGCCTGGGACCACGCCGTCCGCTGGCCTTCCCGGAGTGGGTCCTCGTCCACCACCCCGACGACGGGCGGCACGCGTTGACGGTGCTCCCGGAGCTGCAGCGGCTGACCAAACAGGCGCGGTCCCGGCCGAAGGCCGCCCTCGACGGGTACCAGGGCGTCGCCGACCGGTTCGCCCGTACCCTGCCGCACGTCCTGCCGACCTTCTTCGAGCAGGCCGCGCGGGTGTTCCTGGACGCCGGGCAGGACACCTACGCGACCCAACTGTTCAACAAGGCCCGCAAGGCCGAGGCGGAGCACGGCCTGCCGATCGACCTGGACCGGATGGACGAGGTGTACGTGGAGTTCGCGTCGGCCACCGTCGTGTCCGCGAGCGCGTTGGCCGGATACGCCAAGGAACTCTCCGCCGGACTTCCTGCCGCCGAGGCCCTCGACCGGTTCTGCCGGTTGGCGCTGCGGGCCGCAGCCGCCGGGGTGGTCCCGTCCATCCCGTCGGCCACCGCCGTCAACCGGCTCGTCCGGGCGGCCGCCAAGGAGACCGGCCGCGCCGACGCCGTCGACCGGGAGGCGGCCTACCTGACCGCCCTGCTCCGGCTGCCGGTGACCGCCGAGGCACCGACCGGCTGGTGGAAGGCGCACCGACCGGCGATGACCACGCTGGCCGGCCGCGATCCGGCGGTCCGTGGTGCCCTGCTCGACCTGATGCCCACCGACCGGGACACGGTGTCGACCTGGCTGGCCCTGCTGGCCGACACCGGTGCCCTCACCGGACTGACCGAACCGGACCTGCCCGACGTCGCCCGCCCGAGCGACGGCTCCGCCGGTTGGTTGCGCCGCCTCCTCGGCCGGACCAACGCCGACGGCTACCACCGGATCCGGGTCCCCGCGCTCTATCCCCTCGTCGAGCGGATGGCCGACCGGCTGCGTACGGAACTGGCCGCCACCGGCACGACCCTCACCGCCGACGCCGACCTGGACCTGCTCGACCTGCTGCTCGGTCTCGGCCTCCCGGTCGCTCCTCCCGCCGAGAACGGCGCCCTGGACCTGGTCCGGTGGTTCACGGTCGACGGGGACCGGGACCTGCGCGCGGTGGCCGCCGACGACCGGTTCACCGGTGCCCTGCGCCGGGGCCTGGACAAGCTCGACGACGAGCCGGACGTCCTGCGGCGGATCGCCGACACCCCGGGCCTGCTGCCGGTCCTGACCGAGTGGCTGCGGGCCAGGATCCGCGACAGGTTCTCCTCCGGGCTGCCGCACCTGCCGGAGGCGGTGGACTGGCTCGGTCGACTCCCGGTCGAGGCGCTCCGCCTGGTCTTCGGCCACCTCGCCCCCGCCGACGGCACCGCCCCGGACGGCGGCCTGGAACAGGCCCTCGACCTCGACCTGCCCGACCACGTCGCCCGGAGCCTGCGCGGCGGGCTGGTCGACGAGCTGAGCTGGCCGGACTGGGAGCGGGCCTGGCAGGAGGTGACCGGCGGAGACCCCGGGGTCACCCTGACCTGGCAGGAGGCCTGGCCGTACGTCGTCCTCGCCGGACCGACCACGGTCCGGGTCCTCGGCGCCGAGGGCGTCGTCCTCCGCCACGACCTGCGGATCCCCGCCGGTGACCTGTGGGGGCAGCCCGGCTACCACTACGTCGACGGTCACCTGCTGGTCTTCTGGCGTTCCCGGGAACTCGGCTACGACCTGCGCGGCTACTGGCACTCGGCACCCGGCGAACCCCAGCTCCTCACCGGCGACGTGCACAGCACCCGGCGCCGCCGCAACAGCATCACACTGCCGTTGCCCGGCGGCGGACGGATCACCGGCGAGGGCGTCCTGCACGTCGGGGACACCGCCGTCCCCGCCGAGGCCCCGGTCATCACCGACGGCACCTCCCACTGGGTGTACCGGCGTGACGACTCCGACCGGCCCGACGACGCCGACCACGGCCCCGGGTGGCGCGAGTACGACCCGGCCGCCGACACCTGCGGTCCGCGGAGCCTGCCCCGATTCCTGGCCGACCTTCCGGCCGACGCACACCTCGTGGCGGCGCAGAGCTGGCTGCGGCCGGCCTTGTCCGACCGGGCGACCCCGGCAGCCGTACCGGTGCAGGGTCTCCTGGGGTGGCGGGTCTCCACCCTGCCCGACGGGTCGGTACGCGGGGAGGACCTGGCCGGACGGACGGTGACCGTCCCGCCCGGGAAGCAGCCGATCGCGGCGCTGGTGCTGCCCGGCGACGACCGGCCACGGGCCGTCCTCAAGGGCTTCGCCCTGGTCGACCCGGACGGAACGGTGTCGGCTGTCGGCGCGACCCCGTCGACCCGGAACTACCGCCGCAGCCCCGTCCCCCTGCCGGGACACGACTTCGTCGGTGCCCTGCTGCCCCGGGACCCGGTCGGGTCGGCGGCACTGCGCCGGGTGGACCGGGACACCGCCGCCGTCCTCGTCGCCGCCGCCCTGGACGAACGCCGCGCCGCCCTGGCCGAGGAGGCCGCACGGGCAGCACTGTGGGCGACGTCCCCGGCGGGGACCGTCGGGTCGACCACCGTCCGACGGGCGGCACCGCCCGGCCCGTCGACGTCCGCGCCCGGTGCCGGATCCCCTGCCGAGGAGCCCGGGGACGCCCTGGTCGACCTGGTCCGTCGAACGATGCCGGAGATCGGCGACGAGGCCCTGCTGGCCGGGGTGGCCGGGGCGGCGCGGCTGGCCGCCAAGGCCTGCACCGACCTGGAGAAGGTCACCGCCGGGCTGCGCCGGTCGGCGTCGGAACCGACGGTCCCGGCGACCACGGCCGGACCCACCGACAGCGAAGTCGGTGCGGCCCTCGACGGTCTGCGGGGCACGGTCCGCCGGACGGGCGGCTCCAGTTCCACAGTCACCCAACTCCGCCTTCTCGCCACCCAGCGTCTCGGCACCGGCGACGGACAGGCCGTCCGGCTGCACCTGGACGGCGTGCCCCTGCCCGCCGCACCGGACTGGTGGTCCCTGGCGGACGCGTCGGCGGCGCTGGCGTACCGGGCGGTGGCTGCGGTGACCCCGCAGGAACACCGGGACACCCTCCGCTCCCTCCTCGACGAACTCGCCGGACTCGACCTGGTCGGCCCGACCGGGACGGCCCGGTGGCGCCGGTTCACCCTCCACCTGCTCGACGGGGACCTGACCGGCCCCGACGGCATGCGCCGCTACCCCCGCCCCGGCGTCCTGCCGCTGTCGGGCGGCGCGTTCGTGGCCGTCTTCGCCCAGAGCGCAACGAGCACCGGCTACCGCTTCGAGGCGCTGTTCCACGACCCGACCGGCCGGTTCGCCGTCCCCGAGCCGTACACGGTCGTCGGCTCGGCCCCCCTCGGCGACGAACGGCCCGACGGCTGGCTGGAACGCCTGCACACCGAGTGGGCCGCGCGCGGCCCACTGCCCTGGCGACCGGAGGCCGCCGAGCGGTTCGCCGACCTGACCGGCGTCACCCCCACCGCCGCCAAGCTCGTCCTGGCCGGCCTGCCCCACCTGGACTCGGGGAACACCGTCGCGGCCGACCTGCGCAAGGCCCTCGACATCGGGCAGGCGGTGGAGGCGAAGCTGGCCTTCGAGGTGCTGCACGAGGCCCGGCCCCGACTACGGCGGGCCGTCCTGTCCGCACTGGTGCCACCGGACCCGGCCCGACTCTGGACCGACGGCCCGGACGTGGCCGCCGCCGCGGCGGTCTGGAACGACGCCCTGGGCCGCCGGACCGCAGTCCCCGAGCGGCTGCTCGCCGAGGCGGTACGCGCGGTCCGGACCGATTGGGGACCGACGAGGGCGCTCCCGGCCCTGCTCGACCCGGCCCGCTCGGCCGAGCTCCGTACCGATCTGGTCTTCCAGGTCAGCGGCGACCGGGCCCGGCCGGTCGACGCAGGGGTGGCGGGCTTCACCGGCCCGGTGCTGCACTCCACCGTGGCCCTCGCCGCGTGGGTCGCCCACCACACCCCCGCCGGTGACCCGGCCCGGGCCGCCCTCCCGGCCGCCCTGGGCGTCCTCCGGGACCGGCTGGGCAACCCCGACCTGCTGCTCGACCTCGGCCGGTACGTCTCGCTGGGCGCGTTCAGGCAGGTGGCGGGCACCCCGTCGGAGACCGGTACGGGTTGGGAGCGGTACGGGGCGATCGTCCTCGCCACCCACGACGACCAGCCCTCGCCCGCCCTACGGCCGGTGCTGCTCGACGCCGAGGGCACCGACCCGTACCTGCCCGCGTTGCGGGCCGACGCGTCCGTCCCGTACCCGATGGAGGTGGCGTTGCGGCTGGTCCGCGACCCGCGCTTCGCGGCCCTGCTCGACGAGCCCGCTCGACCCGACCCCGCCGACCCGGCGACCGACGGGTCGTGGTGGCCGCAGGACCCGACCCGGTCGGTGCCCGACCTGGTCGCCGAGGTGGCGCAGGTGCACGGTCTGGGCGACGACGCGGCGGCGGCGTACCTGATGCTGCTGGCCATGCCGGACCCCACCGACCGGGACACCGCGACGTGGACCGGGTGGCGACCCGCCCGGGCGAAGGCGGCCCGGGCCGAACTGGCCCGCACCGACCTGGTCGTGGAGGCCAGCCGGCCCCGGGCCGGGCGCACCCTGTTCCTGCCCGGCCCCTGGCTGCAACGAGGCAGCGGACAGCTCCCGGTCGAGAGTTGGAAGGCCCCCCTGTTCGACCTGGCACCCGACGGCACCGCCGCCCTCGGGGTGACGGTGCCGCTCGAACCGGTCGCCGACCTCTACCGGCGGGCCTGGCGACGGGTCCGCGACGGCGACCTGCCCCGCTTCGGCGACCCCACCGGCCGAGACGCCCGAGGCTGACCCGCCGGCGGGCGAGCCCGGTGACCACTCCCCATCCACCCACCCGAGAGATCGAGGAACATCCGTGACCGTGACCGGACACGTCAAGACGGCACCGGAGACCACCGCCCAGGTCCTCTCCGCCGAACAACGCCACGCCGACGAGTTGGCCTTCCTTGCCGCGTACGACGACGGGGCCCGGCCCCCGGGGTGGGCGTTGACCCCCCGGGCCGTGGTCACCTTCATCAGGGGCAGCGACGGTGAGCCGCTGACCCTGCCCGCCGAACGGCGTACCGGCACCCTCCCGGCCACCATGACCGTCGCGGCGAAGTTCGTCGGGGAGCGGAGCCTGGTCGAGCGGTGTGTGGTCACCCTGGCCGGTGAGCGGGGACTGCTGCTGGTCGGCGAGCCCGGTACGGCCAAGTCGATGCTCTCCGAGCTGCTGGCCGCCGCCGTCTGCGGCACCAGTGCCCTGACGGTCCAGGGCACCGCCGGCACCACCGAGGACGCCTTCCGGTACGGCTGGAACTACGCGTTGCTGCTCGCCCAGGGTCCCACCCCGCAGGCGCTCGTCGACTCGCCGGTGCTGACCGCGATGCGCTCCGGTCGGGTGGTCCGGATCGAGGAGGTCACCCGTTGCCTGCCCGAGGTGCAGGATGCGCTGGTCTCGCTCCTGTCCGACCGGCGGATGAACGTCCCGGAGCTGGCCGGCACCGAGGAGGGCCTGATCCGGGCGGTCCCCGGGTTCACCGTGATCGCCACCGCCAACCTGCGCGACCGGGGGGTCTCGGAGATGTCCTCGGCCCTCAAGCGCCGGTTCAACTTCGAGACCATCCACCCGATCGCCGACGCCGACACCGAGACCGACCTGGTCCGGCGGCAGGCCACCGCCGCCGTCGAGCGCGCCGGGGCGGCGTACACGGTCGACGACGCCGTGCTGGACGCCCTGGTCACCGTCTTCCGTGATCTGCGTTCCGGCCGGTCGGACGAGGGCTGGGACGTGGAGCGCCCCGGCACCGTCATGTCCACCGCCGAGGCGGTGCAGGTGGCCGTCTCACTCGGCCTGTCCGCCGCGTACCTGGCCGACGGCGACGCCCTCGACCTGATGCCCGGGCACCTGCTCGGGGTGGTGCACAAGGACGACCAGAACGACCGCGCCCGGCTGCTCGGCTACTGGGACGGCCCGGTCCGTCGCCGCGCCGAGGACGGCTCGGCGATGTGGCGTCGGCTCTGGGACCTGCGGGAGAGCCTGCGGTGACCTCACGTCCCGCACCGCCGCAGGGGTCCACCACCCCGGCGGCGTCCCCGTCCGCGCCGCAAGCCGCCCCGTCTGGAAGGACGAGCATGGCTGACACCCCCGCCGCGTACCCCGACCCACGGGCCGTCGTCGACGCGCTCGCCGCGTCGGTCCAGCCCTACCTGATCGGGGTACGGCACCACAGTCCGGCCCTGGCGGCGGTCGTCCCGGCACTGTTGGAGGCCGCCGGTGCCGAGGTGGTCTGCGTGGAGCTGCCGACCGACTTCCAGCACTGGTTGCCGTACCTGTCCGACCCGGCAGCGCGGGCTCCGCTGGCCCTGGTCGGCAGCCACGGCGCGGACGGGCCGATGGGTTTCTACCCGTTCGCCGACTTCTCCCCCGAACTGGCGGCGATCCGCTGGGCCCGGCAGCACGGCGTCGAGGTGCGCTGCTGCGACCTGCCGATGGCGGATCCGGGCTGGTCCGGCGAGGCCACCGACCCGACCGTCGACAGGGACCCGGGTGACGGCGTCGACCCGGGCGACGGGGACGTCGGCGAGCCGACCTCCGGGCCGCGCCTGTCGTATGCGACCGCACTGCACGCCAGCGGGACCGGTCGGGACGGCGACGACCTGTGGGACCGGGTGGTCGAGGTACGGGCACCGGGGTGTCGACCCGAGGCGGTCCGACGGGCCGCGCTGGGGGTCGGCTGGGCGATGCGGGCCGACAGCACCGGTGGCGACGGGCCGCTCGCCCGGGACCTGGCCCGGGAGGAGCACATGCGGCGGGTGCTGGCCGAGGCCGGTGCCGACGGCCGACGGGTGGTCGCCGTCGTCGGGGCCTTCCACGCCCCGGCCCTGCTCCCCGCCGGTGCCACCGGCGACGATCAGGCGTCCGGCCGACCCGACGCCGCGCCCGGCCACCCCGACGCCGCGCCCGGTCGACCCGTCGACGCCGTGGTCCGCTCCGTGGCCACCCCGGCCCGCAGGGACCCCGGGTCGACCGTCACCTCCCTGGTCCCGTACGCGTTCGACCTCCTCGACGCCCGGTCGGGATACCCGGCCGGGATCCGCGACCCGCTGTGGCAGCAGTCCGTCCTCACCGCCGCCGGTGACCCGGAGCGGATCCGGGCCGCCGCCGCCCGGGCGGTCACCGACCTCTGCCGGGAGCTGCGCGCCGCCGGCCACACCGCCGGGACCGGGGAGGCCGCCGAGACGGTACGGCTCGCCGACGACCTGGCCCGGCTCCGGAACCTGCCCGCCCCCGGTCGGGGTGAGGTCCTGGAGGCGGTGACCACGGTCTTCGGCCAGGGTGACCCCCTCGGTCGGGGCCGCGCGCTGGCCCGAGCCCTGGAGACGGTCCTCGTCGGCGCCGCACGGGGACGGACCGCCCCCGGTACCCCCCGGTGTGGACTGGGTCCCGCCGTCGAGGCGGACCTCGTCACCCTGCGCCTGCCCAGCCCGGAGAGCCCCAAGGCCCGTGAGGTCCGGCTGGACCCGCTCCGCACCGCCCTGGACGCCCGCCGGGAGGTGCTGCTGCACCGCCTCGACGTCTGCGGCGTCGGCTACGGCGACCCGATCGCCGTCACCGGCACCGGGGACGGCGCGGCCCTCACCACCCGGTGGCAGTTGGCCTGGACCCCCTCCGTGGCTGCCCGGCTGGACCTGGTCGGGGTCCGGGGCGTGACCGCCGCGCTGGCCGCCGCCGGCACCCTACGGGAGCGGTTCCGCCGGGAGGCAGCCGACGGCGGCCCGACCGCCGCCCAGCTCCTCACCGGACTCCGCGACGCCGCCCGGTGCGACCTGCCCGACCTGGTCACCGAACGACTCGACGTGGCCGCCTCGGTGCTGCCCTCCACCGGCACCCTGCCGGAACTGCTGGCCGGACTGGACCTGTTGGAGGCGCTGCGCCGCGAACACCTGCCCGGCACCACCGCGCAGGGCCGGGCCCGCGCCGGCGACCTGGCCGGCGTCCTGCTCGACGCGGCGGTCCGGGGTCTGCCCGGCCTCGCCGGCAGCGATGCCCCCGCCGACGCCGCCGCCCTGGTCGACCTGGCGGTCCGGGCCGGGGAGGACCGGCTCGGGCTCCGCCTGGAGGCCGCCCTCGACCAACTGGGTCGGGACGGTTCGGCGCTGGTCCAGGGCGCCGCCCTGGCCGCCCGGACCCTGCTCGACCTGACCGGCCCCGAGGTCGTCGGCGCCCGGGTCGCCGGGTGGATCGACGCCGCGACCGGGCCGGAGCGCCGACGGCACCTGCACCGGTTCCTCGAAGGTCTGCTCACCGCGGCCCATCCCCTGCTCCAGTCCGCCCCGGACGCGCTCGACCCCCTACTGGAACGGATCGAGGCGCTTCCCGACGCCGGGTTCCTGGACCGGCTGCCGGCCCTGCGCGGCGGCTTCGACGTCCTCACCCCGGCCGCCCGGGACCGGATCCTGCACACAGTCACCGAACGGCTCGGTGACCGGATCGACCTGACCCTGACCGCCCCGCCCGAGGTCCTGGCCAGGTGGGCCGCCGCCGACGCGGCCGGACGGGCCGTCCTGGTCGCCCGGGACCTGCCGATCCCCGACCCGTCCCCGGACACCGCCCCGCACCCCGCCACGACCGCCGTCGGGGCGGGTGCCGCCGCCGGGCGGATCACCCCCACCGACCGGTGGCGGCTGCTGCTCGGCCGCCAACCCGACCGGTTACCCGCCGACGCCCGCCGCTACGCCCGCGCCCTCGACGAGCTATACGGGGCGGGTCGGGGCGAGGGCGCCACCGACCTCGGCGCCGGGGCCGGCGGTGGTCAGGAGGCCGCCTTCCCCACCGCACGGGAGTGGGCCGACGAGATCGAGGCGCTGTTCGGTGCGGTGGTCCGCGAGGAGGTCATCGCCCGGGCCGCCGACAGTGGCCGGACCGACGTGCTCACCGAGCTCGACCCGGCCACCGTCCGACCCTCGATGGAACTGCTGACCTCGGTGCTGTCGCTGGCGGGCGGCCTGCCCGAGGGGCAGGTGGCGGCGCTGCGGCCCCTGGTCCGACGGCTGGTCGAGGAGCTGACCAGGCAGTTGGCCACCCAGATGCGTCCGGCGATCACCGGGTTGAGCAACCCCCGCCCGTCGCGCCGTCCCGGCGGCCGGATCGACCTGGCCCGTACGCTGCGGGCGAACCTGGCGCACACCCGACGGCTCGACGACGGGCGTACCGTCGTGGTGCCGCAACGGCCGGTCTTCACCACCCGGACCCGTCAGGAGGCCGACTGGCGGCTGGTGCTGGTGGTCGACGTGTCCGGCTCGATGGAGGCGTCTGTGGTGTGGTCGGCGTTGACCGCCGCCGTCCTGGCCGGGGTGCCCACCCTCGCCACCCACTTCGTGGCCTTCTCCACCGAGGTCGCCGACCTGACCGACCGGGTCGACGACCCGTTGTCCCTGCTCCTGGAGGTCCACGTCGGAGGCGGTACGCACATCGCCGCCGGACTGGCCCACGCCCGCTCGCTGGTCACGGTGCCGAGCCGGACCATCGTCGCGGTGGTCAGTGACTTCGAGGAGGGCTACCCGCTGGCCGGGCTGCTCGGGGAGGTCCGCACCCTCGCCGCGTCCGGGGTGCACCTGCTGGGGTGCGCCGCCCTGAACGACCAGGGGGTGCCCTGCTACTCCGTACCCGTCGCCGAGCAACTCGTCGCGGCCGGGATGCCGGTCGCCGCCCTCAGCCCGCTGGAACTCGCCCGCTGGGTGGGCGACCGCATCCGTGGAGGATCACGGTGACACAGCACGCCCCCGCCGACGTCGACCGGTGGCCGCCGGTGGCTCCGCAGGTCACCGCCGCAGCCGTGGCGGCGCTGCCCCCACGGCTGCGGCCCCGGTTGGCCGCCGCGGTCACCCGGTTGGTCGACCGGCCGGTCGACCGGGTCGGGGACGGTGTCCTCGACTTCGGACCGGAGATGCGGGTCACCCTCATCCCCGGTCCGACCGGTGCCGTCACCGACGGGGACCAGGCCACGTGCAGTTGCCTGCTGGCCCCCGGTGCCTGCACCGCAGCGCGGTCCTGTCCGCGTGCCCGGTCGCCGAACCGGCCGCCCACCCGGCGTCGGAGCCCACCCCCGACGCCGGCTCGTCCCAGGCCTCCCCCGGTAGGGCCGCCGGGCGCACCGGCGACCGGGGCGGGGCGGCCACCGGTCGACCGGCCGCCCCGACGAAGGCGCAGCGGGCCGCCGCCGACGCGCTGTGGCGGGCCGCCGCCGCGGTGCTCACCGCCGGGGTGCCGACGGCGGGTGCGGTCGCCCAGGCGGAGCTGCTCCGGGCCGCGCACGGCGCCCGGCTGGCGGGTCTGCCACGGGCCGAGAGCGCCGCGTTGAGCACCGTCCGGGGCCTGCGGGCACACCGGGACCGGCAGGCCGGACACCGGCTCGCCGCCCTGGTCGAGGTCCTCCACGACCTGCTGTACGTCGCCGGTCGGCTGGCCGCCGGGGACAGCGACCCGGCCCTGGTCGGCGTCCTGCGTCGGGCCTACCAGCCGGACGGCACCCTGGAGGTGTACGGAGTCTGCCGGGAGCCGGTGATCAGCGCGACCGGGTACGCCGGAGTGGTCACCCACCTGGTCGCCGCCGACGGACGACGGCTCTCGTTCGGCGACGTACGCCCGGGTGGCCCGGACCGGGCGCGGGACTCGGCCCGGGCGGTCACCGAGATGGGCTCGGTCGCGGTGAACCACGCCGTGCTGGCCCGGGGTGGTCTGCGGATCACCGGCACCACGGTCTCCCCCGACGGTCGGCTCGGCGCGGGCAGGTCGGTCCGGGCGACCCCGCTGAGCGTCACCGACTGGTCCACCGGGCCGGTGTCGGAGCTGTTCGGACGTCCCCTCGCCGAGGTGGTGGCCGCCCAACTCGCCGTCGAGGACCCCCAGGATCCGGCTCGGGCGGGGACCGCCCTGCTCGGCTGTGACCTCGAGGTGGTCGGTGCCGACGGGGACCGGCTGTTGGCCCGGGAGATCGGTCCCACCGTCGACGCGACGGTGGTGGACGGGCCGGTGATCCGGCTGGTGCCCGTCGACTCCCATCCGATGCTGGCCCACGTGGCGAACCTCCGGCGACTCGCCTCCCGACCGGGTCTGCGGATCCGGGTGGTGGGCCGGTTGGACCCGGACCGGGCCTGCACCCTGCTCCCGCTCGCGGTGGCACCGGTCCCCGGCGCCGCCACGACCCTGCGGTTGCCGACGGACTGGCACGGGCGGGCCGACCTCGGCTACGACGACATCCAGGGCCGCCACCTGCCGCCCCCCGATCCGGCCGCGACGGTGGGGACCGTCGACGCCGCCGAGGCGACCCAGCCTCCGCTGTGGCGGGTCCGTCGCCTCGTCGAGTCGGGCGTCTCCGGTGGCCGTCGGGCCGTGGCCGAGGCGGCCCGCAGCGGCAACGCCGAGCTGGGCGGCCCGCTGCGCCGGGCCGGTTTCACCACGGCAGCCGCGCTCGTCGACGCGCTCGCCGACGAGTCAGACCGGCGGGGCCGGGACGTGTTCGGCAGGCGTACCGATCCCGACCCCGACCGGTACGCGTGGGCGTGGCTGGCCGCCACCGCCCACCTCGCCGCCGCCGAACGGGAGCTGTTCCGTTCCTCCTGGGGCGTGCCGCCGCTCGCACAGCCGGTGGGCGTCGCGGGCTGACCGACCGAACGCGCGGCGGGCGCCGGCCTCTGGAGGCCGGCGCCCGCTGCGCGTTCGTGAATTGGCAGCTCAACGGCTATATGGCGAAGGCACGAGAGCATCGCCCGTCGTCAGGCTCCCCTGTGGTCACTAGACGAATTGGCGTCTCTTGCACCGTGATAGGGTGGTGCCTATGTCAGCTTCGCCCCAGGTCGTGGGTCTACCCATTCGGCGACGACGACCCGTCGCGCCGTCGGTCTTCGACCTGTCGTTCTCCGAGCTCGTGGAGCGCGTCGGTGGCGAACGGCAAGCAGCCGACATCTTCGACAAGCTTTATCGGCAGCGCAAAGACTCCGCCCACACGCTGAAGCAGTACGGCCAACTCGACGGCCTCTCGTCGACCCTCGCCGAGCGCAGTCGCACCAAGGGAAGCCAGACGACAAAGTTCCTGTTCGAGCTGGTCGACGGCAATTTCATCGAGACGGTGCGGATCCGTCGCCACGACGGTTACACCGCCTGCGTCTCGTCTCAGGCGGGGTGCGCCTTCGCGTGCCAGTTCTGCGCGTCGGGCCGCGACGGCCTCAAGCGGCACCTGCTGCCGGGCGAGATCGTGCAGCAGGTGCTCGCGCTCGGGCCCGGCGTCAACAGGCTCGTGTTCATGGGCATCGGCGAGCCCCTGCACAACTACGACAACGTCATGGGTGCCATTCGCATTCTCCGCGAGCGGCGCGGGCTCGGCTTCAAGACCAGTGGGATCACCATCTCCACGATCGGAATCCCGAAGTCGCTGAAGCGCCTGCGTGAAGAGCACATCAAGATCAATCTGACCATTTCCCTGCACGCGACCACGCAGGAGTCGCGGACCGAACTGATCCCGGGATCGCGCAATCACGACATCAACGAGGTCGTCGAGGGTGCGTTGTCGTGGGCGGAGCGGCACGGTCGGATCGTCACCTTCGTTTACCTCCTCCTTCCCCATGTCAACGACTCGGACGACGACGTCACCCGTCTGATCCAGTTCTTCGCAGGTCGACCGGCTCGGATCAACCTGATGCGGTGGAACCCGGTCCTGGGTGGTCCGCTCTTCCAGCGGGTCAGTGACCGGCGACTGAGCACCGTCCGGCGCGAGCTGGACTCCGCCGGGGTCAACGTCACCGTCCGGGACACCCAGGGCCAGGACATCGAGGCCGCCTGCGGTCAGCTCCGCCTCCAGCAGCTGGCCAAGAAGGACACCACCGAGTCGGCCGGGCCGGACGAGACGTCGACCGCCGACGTCGCCCCGCCCCGGCGGGAGCGGGTCCTCGCCACCGGTCGCCGCGACAAGAGGTAGGCGACCCGGCCTCGGCCACCGTTCCCGGTCCGTCCGACCCTCCGTGCATCCCTGCCCCGGAGGTCGGGCACCCGTGAGGCGTCCCCGCCCGCCACATCCTCGCCCGGGGGACGCGTGTGCCCCCGCCCCGAGCGACATCCCACCAACACCCGGTTCCCGGCCGCTGCCCATCGGCCGTGACCGCGTACGACGGTGGTGTCGCGCTCGTCCGGCCCGCCGCGCGCCGCGCTGCTGCACGCCGCTTGTAGCTCCGCCCTACGCCGCACCCTCCGGCGTGGGCGCTCCCTCAGCCGAGGCTCGACCTGTCCTGTAGCCGTCGCCGCCAACCTGGATCCGACGGTGGACGGCTCATCTCTGGTGCCCCGGGGGGTCACATGAAGGCGCTTGTCCTGTCGGGCGGAGCGGGTACCCGCCTACGACCCATCACGCACACCTCCGCCAAGCAGTTGGTGCCGGTGGCCAACAAGCCGGTGCTCTTCTACGGGCTGGAGGCCATCGCCGAGTCGGGCATCCGCGACGTCGGCATCATCGTGGGCGACACCGCCGACGAGATCATGGCAGCCGTGGGGGACGGCTCGCAGTTCGGTATCTCCGTGACCTACATCCGCCAGCACGCACCGCTGGGCCTCGCCCACGCCGTCCTGATCGCCCGCGACTACCTCGGTGACGACGACTTCGTCATGTACCTGGGCGACAACTTCATCGTCGGCGGGATCCGCGACCTGGTCGACGACTTCCGGCAGGCCCGCCCCGACGCGCACATCCTGCTGACCCACGTGGCGGACCCCCGGCACTTCGGGGTCGCCGAACTCGTCGACGGCCGGGTGGTCAGCCTGGAGGAGAAGCCACAGCATGCCAAGAGCGACCTCGCCCTGGTCGGGGTCTACCTGTTCACGCCGGTGGTCCACGAGGCGGTACGGGTCATCACCCCGTCCGAGCGGGGGGAACTGGAGATCACCCACGCCATCCAGTGGCTCATCGACCGCGAGTGCGACGTCCGGTCGACGATCATCTCCGGATACTGGAAGGACACCGGCAACGTGACCGACATGCTGGAGGTGAACCGTTCCGTGCTGGAGACCATCGAGACCCGGGTGGCCGGTACGGTCGACGCCACCAGCGAGATCATCGGCCGGGTACGGATCGATCGCGGCGCGCGGATCAGCGGAAGCCGTATCGTCGGCCCGGCGGTCATCGGCGCCTCGACGGAGGTCGTCGACTCCTACGTCGGACCGTTCACCGCGATCGGCGAGTGCTGCCGGATCGAGGACACCGAGATCGAGTACTCGATCGTGTTGCGGGACTCGGCACTCACCGGCGTCCGCCGGGTCGAGGCGTCACTGATCGGACGCGGCGTGGAGGTCACCCCGGCGCCGCGCAACCCCGCCGCCCACCGGTTCGTGCTCGGCGATCACAGCAAGGTGCAGATCTCATCATGACGACTCGACTCCTGGTCACCGGCGGCGCCGGATTCATCGGTTCGCACTACGTCCGTACCCTGCTCGGCCCGGACGGGCCGGCCGACGTACGGGTCACGGTCCTGGACGCCCTCACCTACGCCGGTAACCCGGAGAACCTGGCGGGCCTGCGCGACCACCCGAGGTACACGTTCGTCCAGGGTGACATCTGCGACGCCGCGACGGTGGCCGCGCTGACCCGCGAGCACGACCAGGTGGTCCACTTCGCCGCCGAGTCACACGTCGACCGGTCGATCGACGGTGGGGCGGCGTTCGTCCGTACCAACGTGCTCGGCACCCAGACCCTGATCGAGGCGGCCCACCAGCACGGCGTCGAGACGTTCGTCCACGTCTCGACCGACGAGGTGTACGGCTCCATCGCGCACGGCTCGTGGCCGGAGACGCACCCGCTCAAGCCCAGTTCCCCGTACTCGGCGTCGAAGGCGGGTGGTGATCTCGTCGCCCTGTCGTACCACCACACGCACGGCCTCGACGTCCGGGTGACCAGGGGCTCCAACACGTACGGGCCGTACCACTTCCCCGAGAAGCTGATCCCCCTGTTCATCACCCGGCTTCTCGACGGGGAGACGGTGCCGCTCTACGGCGACGGTGGCAACGTGCGGGACTGGCTGCACGTCGACGACCACGTCCAGGGGATCGAGGCGGCCCGTACGCGGGGCCGGGCCGGGGAGATCTACCACATCGGCGGGGGCACCGAGCTGTCCAACCGGGAACTGACCGGGCTGCTGCTCACCGCCTGCGACGCCGACTGGGACCGGGTACGCCACGTCCCGGACCGCAAGGGCCACGACCGGCGCTACTCGCTCGACTGCTCGAAGGCCCGACGGGAGTTGGGGTACACCCCTCGGGTCGACTTCCGTGCGGGGCTCGCCGACACCGTCCGTTGGTACCGCGACAACCGACCCTGGTGGGAGGCGTTACGCGCGCGGGCGATGGTGTGACGGGTCGGTGCGGCCAGCCGAATGGCGTGACCATCGACGGCCGGTGACCGTCATTCTCGACCAACGTCCGATTTCGCCCTGACGCATTTATCCAACAGGTAACCGACATAGTCGCCCGACTATCGCCATCGTCTCACCTCCGGTGGACCAGCGACCCCTCGTCCACCTGGCGACCCTCGGCCCGGCAGGTCGGGTGGCGGAGGCATCTACGCAGGTGGAGAGCTGTTCGCAACCCCACCTAAGGGGCCGGTGGATGCTGCCCGGAATGCGGGCGGACCCAGCCCGCCCGACACATTCCTGCACCCGCAACGCGGGCCAGGAATTCCGTGTGATCTGGCTCACGCATCAATCATCATCAGTTTTCGGATCGCTACACTCAGGCGATGCCCGAAACGAGATGCCGTATCTGCGGAAATGAAGATCTCGAATCAATACTGCATCTGGGAGAACAGGCCCTCACCGGGGTCTTCCCGCACAGCCGAGACGACGTCGTCCCCACGTTTCCGCTGGAACTGGTGACCTGCGCGCCGCCCGGCTGCGGACTGGTCCAGCTGCGCGAGACGCCCGACTTCGGACTGATGTACAACGAGGGCTACGGCTACCGGTCCGGCATCCGCCCCTTCATGATCAACCATCTGCACGACAAGGTCGCCAAGCTGCGTGGCATGCGCGAGGTCGGCCCCGACGACCTCGTCGTCGACATCGGCAGCAACGACTCCACCCTGCTGCGGGGCTACCTCCCCGACCCGCCGAAGCTGGTCGGGTTCGACCTGGTGGGAGAGAAGTTCCGCGACCTCTACCCACCGGAGGCCGACCTCGTCGCCGGCTTCTTCTCCGCCGAGGCGTTCACCGAGCGCTACGGTGACCGGCGCGCCGCGATCGTCACCTCCATCGCGATGTTCTACGACCTGCCCGCGCCGACGGAGTTCATGCGCGACGTCCACGACATCCTCGCCCCCGACGGCCTGTGGCTGATGGAGCAGAGCTACCTGCCCTCCATGCTGGAGGCCAGCGCCTACGACATCGTCTGCCACGAACACCTCGAGTACTACGCCCTGCGGCAGATCGAGTGGATGGCCCAGCGCACCGGGCTGAAGGTGATCGACGCCGAGATCACCGACGTGTACGGCGGAAGCCTCTGCGCCGTACTGGCCCGGCAGACCAGCGACCACCGGGTGAACGAACCGGCGTTGCAGAAGATCCGGGACCAGGAGACCGCCGCCCGGCTCGACACCCTGGCACCCTACGAGGCCTTCGCCCGCAACACCGAGCGCCAGCGAGACCACCTCCTGGACTTCCTCGCCACGTCGCGTGCCGCCGGGAAGGTGACCCTGGGGTACGGCGCCTCGACCAAGGGCAACGTGATCCTGCAGTACTGCGGACTCACCGAGGACGACCTGCCCTGCATCGGGGAGGTCAGCCCGGAGAAGTCCGGCCGGTACACCCCCGGCACCGGGATCCCGATCGTGTCGGAGGAGGAGGCGAAGTCCCGCCGCCCCGACCAGCTCCTCGTCCTGCCCTGGATCTACCGCGACGGCTTCCTCGAACGGGAACAGGAGTTCCTCGCCAACGGCGGCAAGCTCGTCTTCCCCCTCCCCCACCTGGAAGTGGTGCCATGAAACTGCCCGATCTGGAGAGCGACGCCTTCCACGTCGACTGGTATCGGACCTACGCGGAGCTGCGCGAACGGACCCCGGTGACCCCGGTGCGCTTCTTCGGCCAGGACGCCTGGCTGATCACCGGGTACGAGGAGGCCCGGACCGCCCTGGGCGACCTGCGGTTGAGCAGCGACCCGAAGAAGAAGTACCCGGGGGTGGAGGTGGAGTTCCCCGCCTACCTGGGCTTCCCCGAGGACGTACGGCACTACTTCGTCAACAACATGGGCACCAGCGACCCGCCCACCCACACCCGGCTGCGCAAGCTGGTCTCCCAGGAGTTCACCGCCCGCCGGGTGGAGGCCATGCGCCCCCGCGTCGAGGCGATCACCGCGCAACTGCTCGACGAGATCGGCGACGTCGACGAGGTCGACATCGTCGACCGGTTCGCCCATCCCCTGCCCATCAAGGTGATCTGCGAACTGCTCGGGGTGGACGAGAAGGACCGGGGCGACTTCGGCCGGTGGAGCTCGGAGATCCTCATCATGGAACCCGAGCGCGCCGCCCAGCGCGGCGAGGCCGCCCAGGAGGTCGTCACCTTCATCATCGACCTGGTCGAGCGCCGCCGTACCGAGCCCGGGAACGACCTGCTCTCGGCCCTGATCCGGGTCCAGGACGACGACGCCGACCGGCTCAGCCGCGACGAGCTCACCTCCATCGCGCTGGTGCTGCTGCTGGCGGGATTCGAGGCGTCGGTGAGCCTCATCGGCATCGGCACCTACCTCCTGCTGACCCACCCCGACCAGCTCGCGCTGGTCCGGAAGGACCCGGCACTGCTGCCCGGGGCGGTGGAGGAGATCCTGCGCTACCAGGCCCCACCGGAGACCACCACCCGGTTCGCCACCGCCGAGGTGGAGATCGGCGGGGTGACGATCCCGGCGTACAGCACCGTCCTGATCGCCAACGGGGCGGCCAACCGCGACCCGGGCCAGTTCCCCGACCCCGACCGGTTCGACGTCACCAGGGACAGCCGGGGGCACCTCACCTTCGGGCACGGCATCCACTACTGCATGGGCCGCCCGTTGGCCAAACTGGAGGGGGAGGTCGCCCTGGGTGCCCTGTTCGACCGCTTCCCGAAGCTGTCGCTGGGCTTCCCCGCCGACGAGGTAGTCTGGCGACGGTCGCTCCTGCTGCGCGGCATCGACCACCTGCCGGTGCGACCGAACGGATGAGACACCGATGAGCACCTGGTTACGGCGGTTCGGGTCCGCCGACGGACACCGGGCCCGGCTGTACTGCTTCCCGCACGCGGGAGCCGCCGCCGACTCGTACCTCGACCTCGCCCGGGCGCTGGCCCCGGAGGTCGACGTGTGGGCGGTGCAGTACCCGGGCCGCCAGGACCGACGCGACGAGCGGGCTCTCGGCACCGCCGGGGAGATCGCCGACGAGGTCGCGGCCGTGCTGCGCGACCTCGTCGGCGAGGTTCCGTTCGCCCTGTTCGGTCACAGCATGGGTGCCCTGGTCGCCTACGAGACCGCCCGGCGGCTGGAGGCTCGTCCGGGGGTACGGCCCCTGCGGTTGTTCGTCTCCGGGCAGACCGCGCCCCGGGTCCACGAGCGGCGCACCGACCTGCCCGACGAGGACGGACTCGTCGAGCAGATGCGCAGGCTCGGGGTCAGCGAGGCCGCGTTGGCCGACCAGGGGCTGTTGGACATGTCGCTGCCGGTGCTGCGGGCCGACCACCGGGTGCTGCGCTCCTACACCTGGCAGGCCGGGCCGCCCCTGCGCGCCGGCATCACCACCCTCTGCGGTGACGCCGACCCGTTGACGGCGGTGGAGGACGCCCAACGCTGGCTGCCGTACTCGGTCGTCCCCGGCCGTACCCGGACCTTCCCGGGCGGGCACTTCTACCTCGCCGACCACGTCGGTGAGGTGGCCGAGTCGGTGCGCCGGGACCTGCTGCGTCTCACCCCCACCGGCTGACCCGGGCGGCCGTCCCCGCCGAACCGACACGGGCCTGGCCGGGTCGGGGGCGGGCGCTCACCGCAGCGGGTGGTCGTGCCGACGCGCAGGGGCGGGCGCTCACCGCAGCCACGCCTCCGGGGCCGCCCCTGCGGAGGCGACCCCGGGGAAGATCTCGTCCAGGGCGGAGAGTTCCGTCGCGCCGAGGGCGATACCGCAGGCGCCGAGCGCGGAGTCGAGCCGTCCGGACGTCCGCGCACCGACGACCGCCCCCGTCACGCCGGGCCGGGACAGCACCCACGCCAGGGCGACGTCGGCGGGGTCCTCGCCGAGGTCACCGCAGAACGCCTCGTACGCCTCGACCGCCGAACGCAGCGCCGTCGGCTGCCCCGACGCCCGTCCGGCCGTGCTGCCCGGCCCGCCGTCGAGCAGACCACCGAGGCGGGTCGGCCTGACGAAGACCCCGAGCCCGTACGCCTGCGCGGCGGGCAGGACCTCCAGTTCGGGATGGCGCGACGTCAGGTCGTACCGGCACTGGTGGGACACCAGGCCGAGGCGGTGACGGCGGACGGCGTGCTCCTGGGCGGCGACGATGTGCCACCCGGGGAAGCCCGACGACCCGACGTAACAGACCTTCCCGGCGGCCACGAGGGCGTCCACCGCCTGCCAGATCTCGTCCCACGGCGCCACCCGGTCCTCCCGGGGCAGGTGCAGGACGTCGACGTGGTCGACCCCGAGACGCCGCAGGGAGCCCTCACAGGAGGCGATGATCTGCCGGGCAGAGAGGTCACCCCCGCCGACCTGTCCGCCCGGCGGGACATCCACTGTCACCGACAGGACGGTCTCCTCCCGCCGGCCGGCGTCCCCGGCCAACCACCGGCCGACCGACTCCTCGGCGACCTGGACACGGTCCGGCGCACAGTCGGCGGCGGTGTCGAGGCAGTTGACGCCCCGGGCACGGGCGTGGTCGAGCAGGCGTGCCGCGTCGGCGTCGTCCTGGCCGGCGAGGGCCGCCGTACCCAGCCAGAGCCGGCTGGTGAGCAGGGCGCACCGGCCGAGCCGGACGTGGGTGGCGTCGGTGCTCATCCGACGGCGGTCCGTTCCCCGACCAGCCCCGCACAGACGTCGACGACCTCGGCGGGGGACGGTTCGGCGAGCATGTCGGCCCGCATCCGCGCCGCCCCGGCGGTGAAGGCGGGGTCGTCCAGGACCCGCCGCACCGCCTCGCGGAGCTGGTCGGAGGTCAGGTCGGGCACCGGCAGGGCGATGCCCGCCCCCTGGTCCTGGGTCCGCTGGGCGCGGACCCCGGTGTCCCAGCCGTCCGGCAGGATCACCTGCGGCACGCCGTGGATGGCGGCGGTGTGCCAGCTGCCGGGTCCGCCGTGGTGCACCGTCGCCGCGCAGGTCGGCAACAGCGCGTGCATCGGGACGAACCCGACCGTACGGATGTTGTCCGGGACGTGGGCGACGCCTTCGAGCTGCTGCTCGTCCACCGTCGCGATGATCTCGGCGTCGACGTCACCGAGTGCACCCAGCAGGTCGTCGACGGAGACCTGCCCGATGCTGTTCTCCCGGCTGGAGATGCCCAGCGTGAGGCAGACCCGCCGGCGGGTCGGCTCGTCGTGCAGCCAGTCCGGCACCACCGACGGGCCGTTGTAGTCGACGTAGCGCATGCCCACCGTCTTCAGCCCGGTGTCGAGGCGCATCCCGACCGGGGCGGGGTCGATCGTCCACTGCCCGACCACCAGCTCCTCGACGTCCTGCGGCACCCGGCCGCCGAACCTCTCCACCGACCAGGTGAGCCACTCGGCGAGGGGGTCCTCCCGGTGGGCGGCGGGCTGTCCGGGCAGCAACCCGAGGAAGTTCTGCCGGGCCCGGACCGTGATGTCCGGCCCCCACAGGAGCCGGGCGTGGGCCACCCCGGTCACCGTCGCCGCGATCGACGCGGCGAAGGTCTGCGGCTCCCAGACGACCAGGTCGGGTCGCCACGACCGGCAGAAGGAGATCATGCCCTCGACCAGCGAGTCCGGGCTCATCAGGGCGTAGAAGGTCGGGGTGAGGACGGTCTGCATGCCGAGCAGGTGGTCCCAGGTGGAGGTGGCCGGGTCCCGCTCGCTGAAGTCCAGGCTGCGGACGTAGTCGATGATGTCGTACCCGGCGTGGGTCATGAAGTCGACGAGGTCGACGTCGGTGCCGACCGGTACGGCTGTCAGCCCGGCCGCCGTGATGTCGTCGGTGAGAGCGGGTGAGGCGACGACCCGGACCTCGTGGCCCGCCGCGCGGAAGGCCCAGGCGAGGGGCACGAGACCGAACAGGTGGCTCTTGCTGGCCATGGAGGAGAAGACGACGCGCATCGTAGGCACCTCAGAGTTCGACCGGGCAGTGGGCGGTGGCTCGCAGGACTGGTGAACGACGTCGTCTGACCACCGGGCCACCGGCGGTGAGGCCGGGCAGCGCCTTGGCGACGCTGCGCAGTGCGGCGGTGGTCAGGACCACCACCAGCTCCTCCAACCGGCCGGGGTGACCGCGCTGGGCGGACAGGGCCCGGTCGGCGTCGGCCCGGTCCGGGTCGAGGCGGTCCGGGTCGGCGAAGACCCCCGGGTCACGGTTGGCGGCGGCGACCACCACCACGACCTCGTCCCCGGCCCCGACGGTGTGCTCGCCCACCACCGTCTCGGTGCCGGCGGTACGCCGTTCCAGGTGCGCCGTCGGATGCAGGCGCAGCACCTCCGCGACGAGACGGGCGGCGACGTCGGGGTCGTCGGCGAGACGCTGGGCGGCCCCCGCCGTGGCGGTGACAGCCAGCACCGCGTCGACGAAGGCGGTGGCTGTCATCTCGACGGCGGTGAACAGCGCCCGCCGGTGCGGGTCCTCGGGCACTGCGGCGATCGCCGCCTCGGTCACCGCCAGGGGCTGCGGGGTGAGCTGGGCGTCGAGGCCGACCCGGGCGTCCCAGGCGGCGCGGAGCACGTCGGAGTCGTCCGCGCCGACCCCCCGCGACGCCAACGGCCAGGCGAGGTCGCGGACCAGGTCCAGGCGGGTCCCCGGGGCCGGCAGGACACCCGTCATCCGGTCCGCGACCTCCTGCGGGTCGGGCAGTTCGGCGTCCCAGGACGCGGCGTGCACGTCACGGAACGGCTGCGCCCAGGTCGAGGCCGGAGCGCCTGCGGCCCGCATCCACTCCGGCGTCCGGCCGGTGGCCCGGGTGAACGTCGGATCGTCGAGTACCCGCGCGGCGGTGGCGTGGTCGGTCACCACCCACGTCTCGGTACGGCTGCGCCGGACCCCGGATCCGCCCAGCCCCCGGTACCAGCGGTGCGGGTCGTCGTCGTGCCCGCACAACAGCATCGGGTACGGATCGCCGTTGCTGCCGTAACCCCAGTACAGTCCCCGGATCATCTGGAGTCGTCGGCCCAGCACGGCGCGATCGGTCGTGTTCATGCCCTCTCCCCGCTCAACCAGGCGTCGATGTGCCGCGCGATCGCGTCGGCGTGGTCCTGCACCATCGAGAAGTGGTCACCGGGCACCGTGACCCTGTCGTGCCCGAACGGCCACGTGGACTGCCAACCGTCGTCCGGCCAGTCCCCCATCGGCTCGCTGGCGGCCACCACCAGCGTGGGCAGACCGGTGTCCCTCGGACGCCACCTGCCGGTCAGCCGGTCGTACGCCCCCAGGGCCGTGAGCCGGGTGTCGTCCATCCGTACGGTCTCGTGGTCGAACAGGGCGGCGGTCAGCTCGCCGAGCCAGGCGTGCACCGCCTCCTGGTGACCGGGTGGGTACACGTCGAGGAGCACGACGCCACGTGGCGGGTGGCCCCGGTCGGCCAACTCGGTCGCCAGGGCGTACGCCATCAGTGCCCCCGCCGAGTGTCCGACCAGCACGAACGGCGTGTCACCCTGTGCCGCGAGGACCGCGTCCGCCTGCACCCCGAGCACGGCCTCCATCGACGCCGGCACCGGTTCACCCGCCTCGTACCCGGGTTGGGCGAGGGCGCGTACCGACGCGGTGCCGCGCAGCGCCGAGGCGAGTCGGGCGAACTCGTGCGGCCCGGAGAGCGCCGCCGTGCCCGCGCAACAGATCACCGTGACCGGGCCGGATCCGTCGGCCAGGTCGACGAGTTCCAGCGGTCCGCCCAGGCTCGCCGCGTCGGTGAACCGCTCCCGGAAGTCCGACAGGTTCGCCAGGAGGTCCAGGTAGGACCGGACGTCACCGGTCTGCCCGGCCCGCCGGTAGCCGTCCCGCAGGACGCCGCCCGTCGCCTCGACCGGGGCGGTGCCGACGTCGAGCTGCTGCGCGAGGTGGTCGGCGAGTCTGCGTACCGTGGGGTGCTGGAACACCAGGGCGGCGGGCAGCGTCCGCCCGGTGGCCTGCTGGAGCTGGTTGCGCAGGCCGACGGCGGTGAGCGAGTCGAAGCCCAGCTCGGTGAAGGGCTGGTCCAACCCCACCGCGTCCGGGTCGGGGTGACCGAGGATCGCGGCCACGTGCGAGCGGGTGAACTGGAGCAGTCGGTCGGCGGTCATCGCCGGTACCGGGGCCGCCGCAGCGGTGGGAGCGGCCACCGGCACGGCGGTGACGAGCTCGTCGATCAGGGGTCTGGGCCGGGCGGCGGTGAAACCCACGGCGAAACGGTCCCAGTCGACGTCGGCGACCGACACACAGGTGTCGTCGTTGTCCAACGCCTGGTGCAGGGCGCGCAGCGCCCGGTCCGGTGCCATCGCCCGCAGACCGCGCCGGGTCAGCCCGTCGAGGTCGCCGGTGGCCATCCCGTCGCCGGCCCACGCCCCCCAGGCGACGGACGTCGCGGCCCGACCAGCCTGACGGCGGCGGTGGGCCAGCGCGTCCAGGTAGGCGTTGGCGGCCGCGTACGCGCCCAGGTTCGCGCTGCCCCACACGCCCGCCCCCGAGGAGAACAGGACGAAGGTCTCGGCCTCCGGGCAGAGCTCGTCGAGCAGCCGCGCCCCGGTCACCTTCGCGGCGCCGACCGACTCCAGTTCGTCGATCCGGTCGAGGGGGCGGGAGTCGGGCACCCCGGCGGTGTGGACGACGATCCGGACCGGCCGGTCCTGCTCCCGTAGCTGCTGCACCAGGGCGCGCAGGCGTGGCTCGTCGGTGACGTCGCACGCCTCGATTCTCGGCTCGGCCCCGAGGTCGGCCAGTTCGGCGGTCAGCTCGGCGGCGCCCGGTGCGTCGGGGCCGCTCCTGCTGAGCAGGACGAGATCGGTCACCCCGGACCGGGCCAGGTACCGGGCGACGTGGCCGCCGAGGGCTCCCGTACCGCCGGTGACGAGCGCGGTGCCGGCCGGTGCCCACCGGGCGTTCCGGGTGGTCAGCGGGGCGCGGACGAGTCGCCGACCGTGACGGATGCCGTCGCGCAGCGCCACCTGGTCCTCGTGGTCGTCGGCGGCCAGGAGCGCGGCGAAGACCACCCCGTCCTCGGCGGTGGGTTCGGCGGTGACGTCCACCAGGCCGCCCCACCGGTGCGGGGTCTCCAGTCCCATGACCCGTCCGATCCCCCACACCATCGCCTGGTCGCAGTCGATCGGGTCGTGGTCGTCGAGCGCGACGCCGCCGGTGGTGACCAGCCAGAGTGGGGCCTCGACGTCGGCCTCGCCGAGGAGCTGGTGCCGGGCCAGGTGGGTGGCGGTGTCGGCGGCGAAGGAGAGCACACCGGCGAGTCGTCCGGCCGCCTCGTCCAGGGCGACCGCGAGGGACTCCCGGTCGGGGGCGGCGACCGGGACGAGGAGACCCCCGGCCTTCTCGACGCTGTGGCCGAGGGTCTCCGGGGCGTCGCCGAAGACGAGGTAGCCGCCGGACAGCTCCACCGGGGTGGTGGCCAGGGGTCGCCAGTCGACCCGGTAGCGGTGGTCGGCGACCTGGTCGGCCGCCGTCGGGGCGAGCCAGTACCGGGTCGCCTCGAACGGGTAGTTCGGCAGGGGCACCGGGTGGGTGGCGGGGAGGATCGCCCGCCAGTCCACGGGCACGCCGTGCACGTGGGCCCGGGCGAGTTCGGCGAGCAGGTGCCGCTCGCCGGTGTCCCGGTGCAGCGAGCCGACGGCCACCGTCTCGTCGTCGATCTCCTGCACCGCGGCGGTGAGGACCGGGTGCGGGCTCATCTCGACGAAGACCCGGTAGCCGTCGGCGACGGCGGCCTCGACGGCCTCGTCGAAGCGCACCGGCGAGCGCAGGTTGTCGTACCAGTACCGGGCGTCCATGTCCGTTCCGGCGCCCCGGGTGCCGTGCACGGTGGAGTAGAGCGCGACGTCGGGTCGCCGCGCTGTGACGTCGGCCAGGTCGGTGAGGATCGTGTCGCGGATCTGTTCGACGTGGGCGGAGTGCGAGGCGTAGTCCACAGGCAGCGTCTTGGCCCGCTCGCCGGTCTCGGCGCAGTGGGCGACCAGGGCGGCGAGGGCCTGCGGGTCGCCCGAGACCACCACCGAGGTCGGGGAGTTGACCGCCGCCACCGAGATCAGGTCGGACCAGGGTGCGATCAGCTCCCGGGCGCGTTCGGCGGAGACCGCGAGGGAGACCATGCCGCCGTGGCCGGCCAACGCCCGCAACGCCCGCGCCCGCAACGCCACCACCCGCGCACCATCACCCACCGACAACACCCCCGCCACCACCGCCGCCGCGATCTCCCCCTGCGAATGACCCACCACCGCAGCCGGAACCACCCCACACGACCGCCACAACCGCGCCAACGACACCATCACCACGAACAACACCGGCTGCACCACATCCACCCGATCCAACGACGGCGCACCCGATCGACCCTCCAACACCCCCAACACCGAGAACCCCACCACCGACGACACCACCGCATCACACTCCACCACCGACTCCACGAACACCGGAACCGACAACAACCCCCGCGCCATCCCCACCCACTGACCACCCTGACCAGGAAAGACGAACACCACACCACCACCCGACGCCACCCCCGACACCACACCGGGAGCCGCCGAACCGGTGGTGAAGGCCCGCAGCCGGTCGCGCAGTTCGTCGTGGTCGTCGGCGAGCAGGGCGGCCCGGTAGGGCAGGTGGGCGCGTCCGGTGGCGAGGGTGGCGGCGACCGCCGGGAGGGCGACGGTGTCGTCGACGGCGTCGTGCAGTCGTCGGGCGAGCTCGGTCAGTGCGGTCTCGGTCTTCGCCGACAGCACCACCGGCACCACACCACCCGCCGCCCCCAACAACCCTTCCACCGACCCCGACGAAGACACCGCCTCCACCACCGGCAGGGGAGCCTCCGCCACCACCACATGAGCATTCGTCCCCGACACCCCGAACGCCGACACCCCACCCCGACGCACCCCATCCACACCCACCGGCCACCCCCGCACCCCATCCGCCACCACCAACCCACCCGACGACCAATCCACCAACCCCGACAACCCACCCCGACACACCATCGGACCCACCAACCCCCGACCCAACCCCAACACCACCTTGATCACACCCACCACACCCGCCGCCGCCTGCACATGACCCACATTCGCCTTCACCGAACCCACCACCACCGGACCCACCCCACCCCGACCCACCCCATACGTCCCCAACAACGCCCCCAACTCCACCGGATCCCCCAACCGCGTCCCCGTCCCATGCGCCTCCACCACACCCACATCCCCACCCGACACACCCGCACGACCCCACGCCCGCCGAATCACCCGCTGCTGCGCCACACCCGACGGCGCCGCCAACCCGTTACTCGCCCCATCCTGATTCACCGCCGAACCCACCACCACACCCAACACCCGACGCCCCTCCCGCACCGCCACCGACAACCGCTGCAGGAGCACCACAGCGACGCCCTCGGCGAATCCGAACCCGTCGGCCTCGTCCGAGAAGGGCTTGCACCGGCCGTCGGGGGCCAGTGCGCCCTGCCGGGAGAACTCGGTGAACACCTCGGGACCGGCCATCACCGACACCCCACCGGCCACCGCCAGACCACAGTCACCCGACCGCAACGAACCCGCCGCCACATGCAACGCCACCAACGACGACGAACACGCCGTGTCCACAGTGATCGCCGGCCCCTCCAACCCCAACACGTACGCGACACGGCCGGAGACCACCGCCGAGGAGCCGCCGGTGAGCAGGTACCCCTCGCTCTCCTTCGGCACCTGCGCGTTCTGGCCGTAACCCTGGTACGCCGCGCCGAGGAAGACGCCGGTGTCCGTACCGCGCAGGGAGTGCGGGTCGATGCCGGCGTTCTCGAACAGCTCCCACGTCGTCTCCAGGACCTGCCGCTGCTGCGGATCCATTGCCAACGCCTCACGCGGCGAGATCCCGAAGAACGCCGCGTCGAAGTCGGCAGCCCCGTCCAGGAACGCGCCGTGCCGGGAGTAGCTGGTGCCGTGCCGCTCGGGGTCCGGGTCGAACAGCGCGTCGAGGTCCCAGGACCGGTCCGACGGCATCTCCGTGACCGCGTCGCCGTCGGCGACGATGAAGTCCCACAGCTGGTCGGGGGTACGCACCCCACCGGCGAGGCGGCAGGCCATCCCGACGATCGCGATCGGCTCGTCGGCCTCGCCGGGCGCCTGCGGGACGACCGCCGCAGCCGGGGTCGTCGTCTCCGGCTCACCGACGAGTCGTTCCAGGTAGTGCGCGGTGAGCCGGTCCACCGTCGGGTGGTCGAAGACGATGGTCGTGGCCACCCGGACCCCGGTCACCGCCGCGAGCCGGTTCCGCAGGTCGACGGCGGTCATGGAGTCGAACCCCAGGTCACGGAAGGCGACGTCACGCTCGATCGCCGTCGGCGTGCCGTGGCCCAGCACCGCTGCCACCTCGGCCCGGACCAGCCGGGCGACGTGCTCGTGGCGTTCGGCCTCCGGCATCGACGCCAACCGTCGGGCGAGATCCGACCCCTGATCGGTCTGCTCGGTCTCGACGCGGACGCCACCGAGTTCGTCGAAGAGGGGCCGACGGCGGGCGGCGGTGAACAGTTCGACGAACCGCTCCCGGTCCAGGTCCACCACCGACACCCACGGGTCCCCGGAGTCCAGGGTGGTCCACAGCTCCTCGATCGCCCGCTGCGGGTCCATGGCGCGCAGGCCCTGGCTGCGCAGGTAGTCGCCGCCGTCGGTACCGGCCATGTTCTGCCCGGCCCACAGACCCCAGGCGATCGAGGTGACCGGCACCCCGTCACGCCGACCACGACGGGCGAAGGCGTCGAGGAAGGCGTTGCCCGCCGCGTAGGAGGCCAACCCAGGGCTGCCCCACACCGCCGCGTTCGAGGAGAACAGCACGAGGGCGTCCAGCTCGGGACAGAGTTCGGCCAGGTTCGCCGTACCCCGTACCTTCGCGTCGGTGATCTCGGTGAACTCGCTCTCGGTCAGCTCCTGCACCGGGGTGGACCGGGAGATCCCGGCGGCGTGGAACACCGCCGTGACCACCCGTCCCTGCGCCCGTTCGGCGTCGAGGACGGCCGCCAGCCGGTCGTGGTCGGCGACGTCGCAGGCCGCGATGGTGACTCCCGTCCCGAGCGCGACCAGTTCGTCCCGCAGGTCGGCGGCGCCGGCCGCCTCCGCTCCCCGCCTGTTGAGCAGCACCAGGTGCTCGGCGCCCGCACCGGCGAGCCACCGGGCCAGGTGCGCGCCGATGCCGCCGGTGCCGCCGGTGACCAGGACGGTCCCGCGCGGCGTCCACCGGGTGCGCGCCGCAGGGACCGGTGCCGGGACGAGCCGGGCGACAGTGACCCCGTCGGGTCGGATCGCGAACTGCTCCTCGCCGCGCGGGTCGGCCAGCACGGCGGCCAACGACCGGGCCGAGTCGGCGTCGACGTCGCGCAGGTCCACCAGGCCGCCCCACCGGGCGGGAGACTCCACGCCCACCACCCGGCCGAGTCCACCGACCATGGCCTGGGCCGGGTCGACGTCGTCGGCGGCGGTCACGGCCACGGCGCCCCGGGTCACCGACCACAGGGGGACGTCGATCCCGGCCGCGCCGAGCGCCTGGACCAGCGCGAGGGTGTCCAGGCTGGGGTCGTCGACAGCACCGCCCTCGGCGAGCGCGAGCAGGGACACGACAGTGGACAGGGCGCTGCCGCCGACGGCGTCGAGAGCGGCACCGATCCGGTCGCGTGACTGCGCGGTGCACACCACGACGGTGGCGCCGCGCTGCTCCAGGCCGTCGCGGACCACGTCCGTCCAGGCCGGTGGTACCGCCGCTGCGGTCACCACCAGGACCCGTCCGGCCAGGGAGGACCGCCCGAGGTCGACGGGGCGCCAGGCGAGCTGGTAGCGCCACTCGTCGCCGGTGTCGGGGACCCGGCCCAGGGGGACCGGGAGCCAGAATTTCTGTCGTTGGAACGGGTAGACCGGCAGGTCGACCGGGCGTCCCTCACCCACCGCGGGACGCCAGTCGACCTCCACCCCCCGGGTGTACGCCTCGGCGAGCGCGGTGTGGAACTGCGCGAGACCGCCGCGTTCGCGGCGCAGGGTGCCTGTGACGCACGGATCCGCGTCGGCGGGCAGCACCTCTTCGAGGGTGGCCTCGACACCGACGGTCAACACCGGGTGCGGGCTGACCTCGACGAAGGTGTCGAACCCCGCCTCGGCGAGCTGCCGGGTGGCGTCCTGGAAGCGGACCGGCTCCCGGAGGTTGGCGAACCAGTAGTCGGCGTCCATCGTCGCCGTGTCGATGACCTGACCGGTCAGGGTCGAGTACAGGGGGGTCCCGGCCGGCACCGGACGGACCCCGGCCAGTGCGGCCAGTAGCTCCTCGCGCAACGACTCCACCTGCGGGGAGTGCGAGGCGTAGTCGACGGGGATCCGACGGGCGGTCACGCCCTCGGCCCCGCACTCGGCGATCAGCTCGTCCAACGGGCCGTTCTCCCCGGCCAGCACCACCGAACGGGGACCGTTGACCGAGGCGACCGTCAGCGCACCCGCGAAGCGGGCGATCCGCTCGGCGGCCTGGTCGGGGTGGAGCCCGAACGACGCCATCCCGCCGTGACCACCGAGCCGCCGCAGCACCCGGCTGCGCAACGCCACCACCCTGGCGGCGTCGGCCAACGACAACGCACCAGCCACGTGCGCGGCGGCGATCTCACCCTGCGAGTGACCCACCACCGCACCAGGAGTCACCCCGTACGACTGCCACAACCGCGCCAACGACACCATCACCGCGAACAGCACCGGCTGCACCACGTTGACGCGGTCCAACGGCTGCTCGCCGTCGAGCACCTCGCGCAGCGACCAGTCCACGTGCGGGGCGAGCGCCCGCTCGCAGGCGTCGATCGACTCGGCGAAGGTCGGCGACTGCCGCAGCAGGTCCCGGGCCATGCCCTGCCACTGTGCGCCCTGCCCGGGGAAGACCAGCACCACCCGGCGGCCGGCGCGGGCCCGCCCGCTGACGGCCCCGTCGACGGGGCGTCCCTCGGCGACCGCCCGCAGGCCGGTGACGGCCTCCTCGCCCCCGGCGACGACGACCGCCCGATGCTCCCAGGTGGCACGGCGGGTGACCAGGGTGAAGGCGGTGTCGCGCAACGAGGGGGCCGGGTCGTCGGAGAGACGGTCGGCGAGCCGGGCCGCCTGGGCACGCAGGGCCCGCTCGTCGCGCGCGGAGAACACCAGCGCTACCGCATCCGACCCGGCGACGGGGGCGGCATCCGTTCCGGTCGCCGTGCCGGGGGTCGTCTCCGGGGTCGGGTCGGCGGCGGCCGGGTCCGGGTCGGTCGCCTGCGGGTTCGGCGCCTCCTCGACGATGACGTGCGCGTTGGTGCCGCTGATCCCGAACGAGGACACCCCCGCCCGGCGCAGGCGCTCCCCCACCGGCCAGGGCCGGGTCTCGGACACCACCGACACCGCGCCCCGGTCCCAGTCGACGTGCGGCGAGGGCTCGTCGAAGTGCAGCGTCGCCGGGATCTCCCGATGGCGCAGCGCCAGCACCGTCTTCATCACCCCGGCCACCCCCGCCGCCGCCTGGGTGTGACCGATGTTCGACTTCACCGAGCCGACCCAGAGCGGGCGGCCGGGTTCCCGGTCGGACCCGTACGTGTCGAGCAGGGCGTGCGCCTCGATCGGATCGCCCAGTCGGGTGCCGGTCCCGTGGGCCTCCACGTAGTCCACCTCGGCGGGACGCAGCCGCGCCCGTTCCAACGCCTGCCTGATCACCCGCTGCTGCGCCGGGCCGCTCGGCGCGGTGAGCCCGTTGCTGGCCCCGTCCTGGTTGATCGCCGAGGCGCGCAGTACGGCCAGCACCGGCCGGCCCTCGGCCCGGGCGACCGACAGCCGCTGGAGCACCAGGACCCCGGCCCCCTCGGCGAGCCCGAACCCGTCGGCGGCCCGGGAGAACGGTTTGCAGCGGCCGTCCTCGGCCAACCCGCCCTGGCTGCGGAACTCGGTGAACGCGCCCGGGCTGCTCATCACGGTGACCCCACCCGCGAGGACCACTGTGCACTCGTCGCGGCGCAGCGACTCCATGGCCAGGTGCACTGCGGTGAGCCCGGAGGAACAGGCGGTGTCGACGGTGACGGCCGGCCCCTCCAATCCCAGGGTGTACGCCACCCGTCCGGAGGCGACGCTGGAGGCGGTGCCGATGCCGACGTAGCCGAGCACCTCCTCGGGTGCCTCGTCCGGCCTGGGTCCGTAGTCCACCGCGCCGACACCGGTGAAGACGCCACCGGCAGTGCCGCGCAGGCTCGACGGGTCGAAACCCGCACGCTCCAACGCCTCCCAGGAGATCTCCAGCATCAGGCGCTGCTGGGGGTCCGTCGCCAGCGCCTCGCGGGGTGAGATGCCGAAGAAGGCGGCGTCGAACGCGCCCGGCTCCGCGAGGAGACCACCGAGGCGGGGCTGCGGTGCCGGCGGCCAGCCACGGTCGGTGGGCGCCTCGGCGATCGCGTCACCACCGTCGCGGATGAACTCCCAGAACGCCTCCGGCGAGTCCACGCCCCCGGGGAACCGGCAGGCCATGCCGACGACGGCGATCGGTTCGCGGGCCCGGTACTCGACCTCGTCGAGCCGACCGGTCACCGAGTCGAGTTCGGCGACGGTGCGCTTGAGATAGCGCCGGAGGCGGTCCTCGGTCATGCCGCTGCTCTCGCTCATCGGATCCCTTCCGTGGATACCCCGGCCGTCGGGTGTGGGAGGTGACGCGGACCCGGTGGACCCGTCAGGGCGGGGCGGTCCACTGCCGCGAGGCGGAATCGGCCTGTCACCTAGACGTCCCCTCCCCCGCCGAGACGCCTGTCGAGCATCGAGAACAGCTCGTCGTCGCTGGCGTCGTCGCTGATCGTCACGGACTCGGTCTCCGGGGGGCGTCGGCTCTGCCACCGGCGCAACAGCGCCTCCAGGCGGGCCCCGACGTCGGCGTGTCCCCGCGGGTCGGGCAGGGCGTCGAGCGCCCGCTCCAGGTCGTCGAGGCGTGCACCGACCCCGACGTCCGGCGCGGAGTCGGCGAACAACTCCGCCCGCAGGTGTTCGGCCACCGCCAGTGGTGTCGGGTGGTCGAACACCAGCGTGCTGGGCAGCCGTACGCCGGTGGTGGCGCCGAGCCTGTTGCGCAGCTCCACCGCCGCCAGCGAGTCGAACCCGAGGTCCTTGAACGCCTTGCGTTCGGGCAGCTGGTCGGCGGAGTCGTAGCCGGCCACCGCCGCCGCGTGCGATCGGACCAGTTCGGCCAGCGCGGCCACCTGATCGGCAACGGGTGCGCCGACGAGACGGTCGAGCAGGCCCCGGCCCGGGGTCTCGGCCCGGTTGGCGGCCCGTGGCGTGGACCGGACCGCCCCGCGCAGCACCTCGGGGACGTACTCGGCCCGACGCAGCGCCGACCTGTCGACAGAGAGCGGGAACAGCACCTCCCCGCCGCTGCGCAGCGCCGCGTCGAACAGGGCCAGCGCCCGCTCGGTCGGCAGCGCGGCGACCCCGGTACGGGCGATCCGGTCACCGAGGCCGCTGGTCATCTCGCTGACCTGCGCCCACAGGCCCCACCCGAGCGCCTTCGCCGGCAGTCCGAGGGCCCGCCGCTGCCCGGCCAGGGCGTTGAGGACCCCGTTGGCCGCCGCGTACACGCCCTGCCCCGGACCGGCCAGCACCGACGCCGCCGACGAGAACAGCACGAAGAAGCTCAGGTCCGCGTCCCGGGTCAGGTCGTGCAGGTGCCACGCCGCGTCGACCTTGGCCCGGAGGACCTGGTCGGTGGCGGTCTCGTCGATGGAGGTGACCAGCCCGTCGGCCAGCACCCCGGCGGTGTGCACCACCCCGGTCAGCGGGCGGTCCGCCGGGATCGAGTCGAGCAGCCCCGCGAGCGCCTCCCGGTCGGCGGTGTCACAGGCGACGATCTCGATGGTCGCGCCGAGGCGTTCGACGTCGGCGCGCAGCTCGGCCGCGCCCGGTGCCGCCGGGCCACGTCGGCTGGCCACCAGCAGGTGGGGTACGCCGTGCGCGGTCACCAGGTGGCGGGCGACCAGCCGCCCCAGGGTGCCGGTCCCGCCGGTGACCAGCACCGTCCCGTCGGGGTGCACGGGGGCGGGCTGGGTGAGGACGAGCTTGCCCACGTGTCGGCCCCGGCTCATGTGGGTCAGCGCGGCCGGGGCCGCCGACAACTCCCACACCGACACCGGCAACCGGTCGAGGTCACCGGCGGCCAGCAGACCGACGACCTCCCCCAGGATCTCGCCGAGCCGATCGGGACCGGCCTCGGACAGGTCGAACGGGACGTACCGGCCCCGGAACTGCTCCGCCGGACGCAGGTCGGTCTTGCCCATCTCGACGAAGACCCCACCGTCGGCGAGCAGCCCCGCGGACTCGTCGAGCAGGTCGCCGGTGAGCGAGTTCAGGACCACGTCGACGCCCCGCCCCCCGGTACGCGCGGCGAACCGTTCACCGAAGCCGCTCTCCCGGGACGAGGCGATGTGGTCGTCGTCGAGGCCGAGCGCCCGCAGCGTCGGGTGTTTGGCCGGGCTGGCCGTGGCGAACACCTCCGCCCCGGCCCGGCGGGCCAACGCTACGGCGGCCATCCCCACCCCGCCTGCGGCGGCGTGGACCAGCACGGACTGCCCGGCCCGCAACCCGGCCAGGTCGTGCAGCGCGTAGTGGGCGGTGGTGAACGCGATGGGTACGGCGGCGGCGTCCACCGCCCGCCACCCGTCGGGGACCGGGGTGAGGAGCCGGTGGTCGGTGACCGCCACCGGCCCGAAGGCCCCCTGGAACAGTCCCGTCACCGTCTGGCCGGGGGTGAACCGCTGCACACCCGACCCGACCTCGGTGACCACACCGGCCGCCTCGGTGCCCATCTCGGCCGGTTCCGGGTACATGCCGAGCGCGAGCAGGACGTCACGGAAGTTCACGCCGGTGGCGCGGACGGCGACGCGTACCTCCTCCGGCGCCAGGGGCCGGTCGGCGTCGGGGGCGGGGGCGAAGGCCACGGCCTCGATGGAGCCGCCGCCCGGCACCAGCCGGTACGCCCGGTCGGCGACGGCCGGCACGGGACCGACCAGCGGCGTCAGCCGGGGCACGAACACCGCGCCGGCACGGACCGCGAGCTGCGGATTGTCCGGGACCGCCGGGGGTGTCTCCGGGTCGCCGTCGACGAGCACGAAACGGTCCGGGGACTCCGCCTGGGCGCAGCGCAGGACCCCCCACACGGCGGCGGCCCCGGGGCGGGGCGCGTCGTCCTCGGCGGAGACCTCGACCCCTGCGGACGTGGCCACCACCAGGGTGGTGGCGGGCCACCGGTGGTCGTCGAGCCAGCGGCGGACGAGCGTGGCCGCCCAGAGCACCCCGTGACGGGCCTCGGCAGTCGGGTCGTCGCCGTCGGGGTGGTAGCGGACGACGACGGCCTGTGGTGCCGGACCACCGGTGCGCAGCAGGTCGTCGAGCCCGTCGGCCGCCACGTGCACCACCGCCGCCGGGGTCGGATCCGGGGTGGCCAGCCGTACCCACTCCAGGCGGTGCAGGTCGCCGTCGCTGCCGCGCGGACGGTCCCACTGCGCCCCGGCGTCCCTGACGACCAGGGCGTCCACCGTGGCGACGAGCTGCCCGGTCGGGTCGGTGACCCGCAGGGCCACCGCGTCCGGTCCGGCGGGGGTCGCCACCACCCGTACCGCTGTGGCCCCGGTGGCGTGCAGGGTGACGCCCCGCCAGGCGAAGGGGAGCTTCCCGGAGGTGCGGCTGGTCAGGCCGAAGGTCTGGGCGACGGCGTCGAGCAGCACCGGGTCGAACGCGTACCCCTCCTCGGCGGAGTCGAGGGACACCTCCGCGTAGACCGCGTCGCCGTGCTGCCACGCGGCCCGCAGGGCCTGGAACGCCGGTCCGTACTCGTAGCCCAGTTCGGCGAGGGTGTCGTAGTGGTCGGTCACCGTCAGGGCGGTGGCGCCGGGCGGGGGCCACGGTGTGCCGTCCCGGCCGCCGCCTGCCACGCCGACGGCGAGGGTCCCGGTCGCGTACGCCGACCACCGGGCCTCGGCCGGGTCGGACACGTCCTCGGCGGCGTGGATCTCGACCGTCCGCCGCCCGTCCTCGTCGGCGGCACCGACCGACAGGCGCAGCAGCGCACCGGCGGCGGTCAGCACCAGCGGCTGCTGCAGGACGAGTTCCTCCAGCACCGGCACGCCGACGTCGGCCCCGGCGGTGAGCGCCAGGTCGACCAGGACGCTGCCGGGCACCAGGTTCCGCCCACCCACGACGTGCTGGGTCAGCCACTGCTGCTCGTCGGGGGAGAGCCGCCCGGTGAACACCGCTCCGCCGTGACCGGGTACGTCGACCGCGGCGTGGAGCAGCGGGTGGGCCGAGTCACGGACCCCCAACGACGAGGCGTCGGCCCTGCGGTGCGGCTTGGGCCACAGCCGCTGCCTGTCGAAGGGGTAGGTGGGCAGGTCGACCAGGCGACCGTGGGCGACCGCCGGACGCAGGTCGACGTCGACGCCGTGCACGTGCGCCCGCAGGAGGTTGCGGAGGAACTCCGACGCCCCGTCGTGGTCGCGGCGCAGCGTCGACACGCCGGTGACCGGACGCTCGGCGTCCTCGGCGGTCTCCTGGACCGCCATCAGCAGCACAGGGTGCGGGCTGACCTCGATGAACGTCTCGAATCCCCGCTCCAGGAGGCTGCGTACGGCGTGCTCGAACAGCACCGGTTGGCGCAGGTTGCGGTACCAGTACCCGGCGTCCATGGCGGTGGTGTCGAGGAGGTCCCCGGTGGCGGTGGAGTAGAGCGGGACCGTGCCGCCGACGGCGGTGACAGTGCCGAGTTCGGCGGCGAGCCGGTTTTCGACGCGGGCCACCTCCGGGGAGTGCGACGCGTAGCGCACCGCGATCCGACGCGGCCTCATCTCGCTGGCCTCGGCCACCGCGAAGAACTCGTCGAGCTCGGCGGTGGGTCCGGCCACCACGAGCGTGCCGGGTCCGTTCACCGCCGCCACCGCGACCCGCCCGTCCCACCGGCGCAGGACGGAGTCCAACTCGGCGCGGGAGGTGCCGACCGACACCATCCCGCCCTGGTCGTCGAGTTCCCGCAGCACCCGGCTGCGCAACGCCACCACCCTGGCGGCGTCGGCCAACGACAACGCACCAGCCACGTGCGCGGCGGCGATCTCACCCTGCGAGTGACCCACCACCGCACCAGGAGTCACCCCGTACGACTGCCACAACCGCGCCAACGACACCATCACCGCGAACAGCACCGGCTGGAGCACGTCCACCCGGTCGTACGGGTCGGGGTCGCCGACCCCACGGACCACGTCGAGCAGGTCCCAGTCGGTGTGCGGCGACAGCGCCTCGGCGCACCGCCCCATCGACTCGGCGAACACCTCGGAGGAGTCGAGCAGGTCACGGGCCATGCCGATCCACTGCGACCCCTGCCCGGGGAAGACCAGGACCGGGGTCCGGGCGGCGGAGACCGCCGGGGCGACGACGTCGGGCGAGGGACGATCCTGCGCCAGCGCGTCGAGGGCGGCGCAGACGCCCTCCCGGTCGGTGCCGAGCACGGCGGCCCGGACGTCGAAGCGGGCGCGGCCGGTGGCCAGGGTCCGGGCGGTGTCGGCGAGGTCCCGGTGCCCGGTGGCCCGCAGGTGTTCGGCGAGCGTCCGCGCCTGGGACCGGACGGTCTGGACGCTGCGTCCGTGCAGGACGAAGGGCAGGGGTCCCTCCGGGGTGGCGGGCACCGGTTCGGGGTCCGGTTCGGCGGGTGCCTCCTCGACGATGACGTGGGCGTTGGTCCCGCTGACGCCGAAGGAGGACACCCCGGCGCGGCGGGGGCGCTCACCGGGGGGCCACGGTTGCGCCTCGCGGAGCACCTCGACTCTCCCGTCCGCCCAGTCGATGTGCGGGGACAGTTCCTCGGCGTGCAGCGACCTCGGCAGGACGCCGTTCCGCATCGCCAGGACCGCCTTGATCACCCCGGCGGCACCGGCGGCGGCCTGGGTGTGGCCGATGTTCGTCTTCACCGAGCCCAGCCAGAGCGGCCGGTCCCGGTCCCGGCCGTACGCGGCGATGAGCGCCCCGGCCTCGATCGGGTCGCCGAGTTCGGTGCCCGTCCCGTGCGCCTCCACCATGTCGATGTCGGCGGGGCGCAGCCCGGAGACGGTCAGGGCCTGCCTGATCACCCGTTCCTGGGACGGCCCGTTCGGTGCGGCGAGTCCGTTGCTGGCCCCGTCCTGGTTGACGGCGCTGCCGCGCAGCACCGCCAGCACCTGGTGGCCGTTGCGCCGCGCCTTCGACAACGGTTCGAGGACGAGCGCCGCGACGCCCTCGGCGAGGGCGAACCCGTCGGCCTGCGCGGAGAACGCCTTGCACCGCCCGTCGGCGGCGAGCCCCCGCTGCGCGCTGAAGTCCACGAAGGTGTACGGGTCGGCCATGACCGTCACCCCGCCGGCCAACGCCAGCGAGCACTCACCCCGCCGCAGCGACTGCATGGCGAGGTGGATGGCGACCAGCGAGGACGAGCAGGCGGTGTCCACTGTCAGCGCCGGCCCCTCCCACCCGAAGGTGTAGGCGACCCGGCCGGAGAGCACGCTCGCCGAGTTGCCCAGCCCCTGGTAGCCGTTGAGCCGGTCGCCCTCCCCGGTCAGCAGTTGCAGGTAGGACTGGCCGTTCATGCCGACGAAGACGCCGGTGTCGCTGCCGAGGAGGGTCTCCGGGTCGATGCCCGCCCGTTCCACCGCCTCCCACGCGATCTCCAGGATGAGCCGCTGCTGCGGGTCCATCGCCAGCGCCTCGCGGGGGGTGATCCCGAAGAACCCGGGGTCGAAGTCCGGGGCCCCGTCGAGGAATCCCCCCTTGTCGACGTAGCTGGTGCCGGGGTGGTCCGGGTCGGGGTGGTAGAGCCGCCGGAGGTCCCAGCCCCGGTCGGTAGGGAATCCGGTGGTGATGGAGGTGCCATCGGCCACCACCCGCCAGAGGTCCTCGGGGGAAGCGATGCCGCCGGGGAACCGGCAGCCGATGCCGACCACCGCGACGGGTTCGGCCTCGTCGGTGGGGCCGAACACCCGTACCGGGGTCGGGTCGGAATCCCCGACGACAAGTCGACGCAGGTACCGCGCGAGCGCGGTGACCGTCGGGTGGTCGAAGACCAGCGAGGCCGGCATCCGCAGGCCGGTACGGGCCGCCAGGCGCTGACGCAGGGCCATCGAGCCCAACGAGTCGAGGCCGAGTTCGCTGAAGGCCCGACGGGTGTTGATCTCGGTGCCGGTCTCGTGTCCCAGCACCTCGGCGACCGTCTCGCCGACGAGGGTCAGCAACGTCTCCCGCTGTTCCTGCGGGGACAGGGCCGCGAGCCGTCGCCCCCACTCGCCCGCCGGCTCGCCCGGCCGGTCGACGGGCGCGCCGTCGGGGTCGCCACGCCGGTCGAGAAGTTCGTCGAAGAGCGGGGTCGGCCGGATGGCCGCGAAACCCTCGGTGAAGACCGCCCAGTCGACGTCGGCGACGGCTACCGACACGGCACCGGCGCGGAGCAGGCGTTCCCACGTCCCGAGGGCGTCGGCCACGTCGAGGTTGCGCAGGCCGCGCTCGCGCAGCCGACCGTCGTCGACCGCGCCGGGCAGGGCCCACGGGGTCCAGGCCACCGAGGCGCTGGTGTGCCCCCGGGCGCGACGGTGCTCGACCAGGGCGTCGAGGTAGGCGCTGCCGGCGGCGTAGGCGGCCATGCCGACCCCACCCCAGACCCCGGCCACCGACGAGCAGTAGACCTCCCGTTCGAGGCGGTGGTCGCCGAGCACCTCCGCCAGGACCGTCGGCAGGGCGGTCTTCGCCGCGACGGTGGCGGCGAAGTCCTCGGGGTCGGCGTCGGCGACCCTGGCGAAGTTCGTCAGCGTCTCGGCGTGTACGAGCACTGTCGGCAGCTCCTGGCCGATCGCCGTACGCAGTGCCTCCGCCTCCGGTTCGCACACCACGGCGGTGGCACCGGCGGCCCTGATCTCGGTCAGCAGCTCCTCGCCGGGGTGTGCGCCGGGCAGGACGAGTCGGGTGGCACCCCGTTCGGCGAGCCACCGGGCCAGCCGACCGCCCACCGGACCGGCCGCGCCGGTCACCAGGACGGTGCCGTGCGGGGTGAACCCCCCGCCGGGCGGCGGCAGGGTGGCCCTGACCAGGCGGCGGCCGTAGAGACGGTCGCCTCGGACGGCGACGACGTCCTCGCCGCCGCCGGCGAGGACCGCCGCGACCAGACGCGTCCCGGCGGCGTCGACGGTGGCGGGCAGGTCGAGCACCCCACCGAAGCGGCGGGCCAGCTCCAGCCGGGCGACCTGGGCGAACCCGTGCAGGGCGGCCTGGGCCGGTAGGGCCAGGTCACCGTCGACGGGGGTACGGACGGCCTCCTGGGTCAGGCACCACAGTGGTGCGTCGATCCCGGCGTCGCCCAGCGCCTGCGTCAGGGTCAGCAGGGCGACGGCACCGGCCTCGACGTGCCGTTCGTCGGTCGCCACCCACGACAGCACCCCTCGGAACGTGCCGTCGCGCCGGGCGAGCGCCTCGGCCAGGTCGGTCCGGGAGATCGCGGAGTCCACCGGGTGGGTGACGACCCGGCCGCCACCGGCGGTGATCGCCGCAGCCAACCCGTCGACCCAGCCGGTACGGCCCTCGGGGTGCACCACCAGCCAGTCGCCGTCGAGTACGCCGCCCTCGGGCGGGGTGATCGGCGTCCAGGACACCCGGTAGGCGAGATCGTGGGAGGCGGGGGCGGGAGCAGACGGCCGCAGCCAGTACGGCCGACGTTGGAACGGGTACGTCGGCAACGGGATCGTCGCGGCCTTCGGGAGGGCCGGCGTCCAGTCGACGTCCACACCGGCGCAGTGGGCGGTGGCCGCCGACCGCAGGAACGCCACCGGCCCGCCGTCGCCCCGGGACAGGGTGCCGACGACGACGGCGTCCTCGACACCTGCCTCCTCGACCGCCTCGGCGACCGCCGACACCACCACCGGATGCGGGCTGACCTCGACGAACGCGTCGTATCCCGAATCGGCCAACCGGGCGATCGCGTCGGCGAACCGGACCGTCTCCCGCAGGTTGCGGTACCAGTACCCCGCGTCCAGGTCGGCACCGTCGAGGGCCCGGACGTCGACTGTCGAGTAGAAGGTGATCTCGGCCGACTGGGGTCGGATCTCCCCCGTCACCGCCAGGATTTCGTCACGGACCCCGTCGATCTGCGGCGAGTGCGAGGCGTAGTCGACGTCGATCTCGCGGACCCGTACGCCCTCGGCCTGCCGCTCCCGTCCCCACTCCCGCAGCGCCTCCGGTTCCCCGGCGACCACCACCGACCGGGGTCCGTTGACGGCGGCCACGGAGATCCGGTCCTCCCACGACCGCAGTCGGCGGCGTACCTCGGCCTCGCCGAGCGCGACGGCGCTCATCCCGCCGCCCCCGGACAGCGACCGCAGCAACCGGCTGCGGCCCACCACCAGCCGCGCCGCGTCGGCGAGGGACAACGCACCCGCCACGTGGGCGGCGGCGATCTCCCCCTGCGAGTGACCCACCACCGCAGCGGGGGTGACCCCGTGGGACTGCCACAGCCGCGCCAACGACACCATCACCGCGAACAGCACCGGCTGCACCACGTCGACCCGGTCCAGGCCCGGTGCCCCCGGCTCCTGCCGGAGCACGTCGGAGACCGACCAGTCCTGCAACGGTGCCATCGCCTCGTCGCAGGCGCGGATCGTGTCGGCGAACGCCGGTGCCGAGTCGAGCAGCTCCGCGCCCATCCCGACCCACTGGGACCCCTGTCCCGGGAAGAGGAAGACGACGTTGCGTCCGGACGTCTCGGCGACCCCGGTGACGGTGTCCTCGCTGCGCAGGTCGGCCGCCGCGACCTCGCGCAGCCCCCGCACCGCCTCGGCCCGGGTCGACGCCACCACCGCAGCCCGGTGCTCGTGTCGCGCCCGGGTCACGGCCAGGCTCAGCCCGACCTCCGCCAGTCCGACGTCGGAGCCCTCCACCAGCTCGGCGACCTGGGCCGCCTGGGCCCGTAGCGCAGCCGCCGACCGGGCGGACACCACGAGCGGGACCGGGCCGACGTCGCCCTCGGCGGTGCGCTCGGTGGTCCGCTCGGGTGCCTCCTCGACGATCACGTGGGCGTTGGTCCCGCTGATCCCGAACGCCGACACCCCGGCCCGCCTGGGCCGGGCGCCCCGCCGCCAGGGTCGGCCCCGGGTCGCCAGGCGTACCGCTCCCGAGGACCAGTCCACGTGCGGGGTGGGCTCGTCGACGTGCAGGGTGGCGGGCAGTTCCTCGTGGCGCAGCGCCAGCACCATCTTGAGCAGCCCGGTGACGCCCGCCGCCGCCTGGGTGTGGCCGATGTTCGACTTCACCGACCCCAGCCACAGCGGGTGCTCCGGATCCCGGTCGCGGCCGTAGGTGTCCAGGAGGGCGTTGGCCTCGATCGGGTCGCCGAGCGTGGTGCCGGTGCCGTGCGCCTCCACCGCGTCCACGTCGGCCGGGGTCAGTCCGCAGTTGCGCAGCGCCTGCCTGATCACCTTGCGCTGGGCGGTCCCGTTGGGCGCGGCGAGACCGTTACTGGCCCCGTCCTGGTTCAGGGCGGAACCACGGATGACGGCCAACACCTCGTGGCCGTTGCGCTCGGCCTCGGAGAGCCGTTCCAGCAGGACGAGGGAGACCCCCTCGGAGAAGCCGAACCCGTCGGCGGCGGCCCCGAACGCCTTCGACCTGCCGTCCGCGGCCAACGCCCGCTGGCGGCTGAAGTCGACGAACACCCCTGGTGTCGCCATGACCGCCGCCCCGCCGACGACAGCGAGACTCGACTCGCCCAGCCGCAGCGACTCGACCGCCAGGTGCAGCGCCACCAGCGACGACGAGCAGGCGGTGTCCACGCTGATCGACGGGCCCTCCAGCCCGAGGGCGTAGGAGATCCGCCCCGAGGCGACGGCGGGTGCCACCCCGGTCACCGAGTAGCCCTCGGCGTCACCGGCTTCGGTGCCGCCCTCGCCGTAGCCGAGCCGGGCCACGCCGAGGAAGACGCCGGTCGGGGTGCCGCGCAGGGAGTGCGGATCGATGCCGGCGCTCTCCACCAGCTCCCAGCTGGTCTCCAACAGCAGCCGCTGTTGCGGGTCCATGGCCGTGGCCTCACGCGGGGAGATCCCGAAGAACTCGGCGTCGAAGCCCGCGACGTCGTCGAGGAACCCACCCCGGTCGACGTAGCTGGTGCCGGGGTGGTCGGGGTCCGGGTGGAAGAGCCCGGCCAGGTCCCAGCCGCGTCCGGTGGGGAAGGTGGACACCGTCTCGTGTCCCTGGCGCAGGAGGTCCCACAGGTGGTGCGGGAGGTGCACCCCGCCCGGTAGGCGGCAGGCCATGCCGACGACCGCGATCGGGTCGGACTGCAGCTCGCGCAGTCGTCTGCGGGCGGCCCGCAGGTCGAGCGTCGCACGACGGAGGTACTCCGCCACCTTGTCGTTGTCAGTCACAGGTCCTCGGTCTCTGCTCGGGCTGCGGCTGCGGCTGCGGTCAGTTCGGGTTCACCTGGCGTCGAGTTCCCGCTCGAGTGCGTCGAGGAGTTCGTCGACGCCGGCCTCCCCCAGGTCGTCACCGGCGGTCGGGGTGTCGGCCCCGGCCTCGGCCCCGGGGCGGAGCCCGGCGAGCATCCGTTCCAGGCGCTCGACCAACTCCGCCCGCTCCGTGTCGGAGGCGTCGGGCAGGGCCTGCTCCAGCGCAGCCAGTCCGGCGCCCACCGACCGGACGGGGGTCGGCTCGGTGGTGTCGCCGAGCCGGTCGTGGAGGAGGTCGGCGACGGCTGCGGCGTTCGGGTGTTCGAAGACCAGGGTGGCCGGCAGGCGCAGACCGGTGTTCGCGGCCAGCCGGTTACGGAACCGGACCGCTGCCAGCGAGTCGAACCCGAGGTCCTTGAACGGCGTGGTGGCGGGGACGGCCTTCGCGTCGCTGCCGAGCACGGCTGCGGCGTCCCGCCGGACCAGGCGTACCAGCTCCGCCGACCGCTCGGCCCGGGGCAGGGCCGCCAGCCGGTCCCGGAGGGTCTGCTCACGCGGCTCGTCGCGCTCGCCGACCGCCGCCGCAGGTGTGACGAGCCGGTCGAGCAGCGGCCGGGGTCGGGCGGAGGTGTAGGACTCGGCGAAGGCCGCCCAGTCGACGTCGGCGACGACCACCGCGCTCTCCCCGGCGGTGAGGACCCGTTCCAGCGCGGCCAGCGCCCTCGGCACCGCCATCGGCCGTACGCCCCGCTCGCGCAGGAACGACACCGCCTCCTGGTCCCCGGTCATCCCCCCGGCAGCCCAGAGCCCCCACGCCACGGAGGTGGCGGGCAGGCCCCGGTCCCGCCGGTGCCGGGCGAAGGCGTCCAGGAAGGCGTTTCCGGCGGCGTACGCACCCTGACGGGCACTGCCCCACACCCCGGCACCGGAGGAGAACAGCAGGAACAGTTCGGCCTCCGGGCACAGGTCGGCCAGGTGCACGGCACCGTCGACCTTCACGGCCACCACGTCGGTGAGGTCGGCCGGGTCCATGTCGGTCAGTGGCACCTGCTGGGGCAGACCGGCGGCGTGGACCACCCCCCGGACCACCGCACCGGTTGCTGTCAGCTCCTGCACCAGGGCGCTGACCGACTCGCGGTCGCCGACGTCGCAGGCGTGCACCGACACCCGTACGCCGAGCCCGGTCAGGTCCCGGACCACCTCGTCGACGCCGGCGGTGTCCGGCCCCCGCCGACTGACCAGGGCGAGGTGTTCGGCACCGCGTTCGGCGAGCCATCGGGCGGTGACGGCACCCAGACCGGCGGTGCCCCCGGTGACGAGGATCGTGCCGCCGGGGGCGGTGTACGGCCCGGCTCCGGTGACCGGCGTGGGGACGATCCGACGCGCGTGTACGCCGTCGGCGCGGACCGCTACCTGGTCCTCGGCACCGGCGAACGCCTCGATCAGCCGGGGCCGCAGCTGCGGGTCCGGTGTCTGCGGCAGATCCAGCAAGCCGGTCCACCGGTGTCCGCGTTCCAGGGAGGCGACCAGGGCCAATCCCCACACCGTCGCCTGTTCGGGGCGCTCCACCGGCCCGGCGGGGGCGACGGCCCCCGCCGTGACGACCCACAGCGGGGTCGTGGACGCCCGTGCGTCGAGTCGTCGCAGCAGCTCCAGGGTGTCGGCCGCACTGTCGTCGGCCGGCCCGAGCATCGACACCACCGTGTCGCTGTCACCGACCCGGTCGGCGACCTCCTCGACCGTCGTCACCACCGGTTCGGCACCACCGGCGGCGAGGGCGGCCCGCACCTCCACGACCCAGCCGTCGTCCGCGTGCCCCTCGGGTACGACCACCAGCCAGCGACCGTCGAGTCGGGCCGACCCGTCGGGGGCCGTCGCCGTCCAGTCGACCCGGTGGAACCAGTCGGCGACCTCGTCACGCGGACCACCACGGTCGGGGTGCAGCCAGAACCGGCGCCCCTGGAAGGGATAGGTGGGCAGGTCGACCAGGGTTCCGGTGCCGAGGACCGCCGCCCAGTCCACGGGTACGCCGTGGACGTGCGCCTCGGCGAGGGAGGTGAGGAAACGCTCGACGTCGTCGGTGTCGCGTTCCAGGGTGCCGACCGCGACGGCGGACTCCACGTCGGCGAGCGTCTCCCCGACCGCCATCGACAGCACGGGATGCGGGCTGACCTCGACGAACGTGGTGAGGTCACGTGCTGCCAGCGCCTCGACGGCGGCGTGGAACTGCACCGGGTGGCGCAGGTTGCGGTACCAGTAGTCGGCGTCCAGTTCGGTGCCGTCGACGAACCCACCGGTGAGGGTGGAGTAGAACGGCACCGTCGCCGGGCGGCCCTCGATCCCGGCCAGGACGGAGAGCAGCTCCTCCCGGAGCGATTCGACCTGCGCGGAGTGGGAGGCGTAGTCGACGGGGATCGCCCTGGCCCGGACCCCGATCCCGTCACAGTGCTCGACCAGCTCGGTCACGGCTCGGGGGTCGCCGGAGACCACCACCGCGTCGGGGCCGTTGACCGCGGCGATCTCCAGCTTCCCCGTCCAGGGGCCGCTGTCGAGGAGCTTCTGGACGTCGTCGCGGCCCCGGCGTACCGAGACCATGCCGCCGTGCCCGGCCAACGCCCGCAACGCCCGCGCCCGCAACGCCACCACCCGCGCACCATCACCCACCGACAACACCCCCGCCACCACCGCCGCCGCGATCTCCCCCTGCGAATGACCCACCACCGCAGCCGGAACCACCCCACACGACCGCCACAACCGCGCCAACGACACCATCACCACGAACAACACCGGCTGCACCACATCCACCCGATCCAACGACGGCGCACCCGACCGACCCTCCAACACCCCCAACACCGAGAACCCCACCACCGACGACACCACCGCATCACACTCCACCACCGACTCCACGAACACCGGAACCGACAACAACCCCCGCGCCATCCCCACCCACTGACCACCCTGACCAGGAAAGACGAACACCACACCACCACCCGACGCCACCCCCGACACCACACCGGTCCCCGGTTCGCCCCCGGCGAGGCCGCGTAGCCGTTCCACGGCCTGGGCCCGGTCGGCGGCGAGGAGGACCGCGCGCCTGTCGAAGCGTTGGCGGGCCTGCGCGAGCGTCCACACCACGTCGGTCATCGGGACGTCGGGGTGCGTCTCCAGGTGGTCGGCGAGTCGACGTGCCTGGGCGTGCAGTGCGGTCTCGGTCTTCGCCGACAGCACCACCGGCACCACACCACCCGCCGCCCCCAACAACCCTTCCACCGACCCCGACGAAGACACCGCCTCCACCACCGGCAGGGGAGCCTCCGCCACCACCACATGAGCATTCGTCCCCGACACCCCGAACGCCGACACCCCACCCCGACGCACCCCATCCACACCCACCGGCCACCCCCGCACCCCATCCGCCACCACCAACCCACCCGACGACCAATCCACCAACCCCGACAACCCACCCCGACACACCATCGGACCCACCAACCCCCGACCCAACCCCAACACCACCTTGATCACACCCACCACACCCGCCGCCGCCTGCACATGACCCACATTCGCCTTCACCGAACCCACCACCACCGGACCCACCCCACCCCGACCCACCCCATACGTCCCCAACAACGCCCCCAACTCCACCGGATCCCCCAACCGCGTCCCCGTCCCATGCGCCTCCACCACACCCACATCCCCACCCGACACACCCGCACGACCCCACGCCCGCCGAATCACCCGCTGCTGCGCCACACCCGACGGCGCCGCCAACCCATTACTCGCCCCATCCTGATTCACCGCCGAACCCACCACCACACCCAACACCCGACGCCCCTCCCGCACCGCCACCGACAACCGCTGCAACACGACGAAGGCCGACCCCTCCCCCAGACCGAAGCCGTCGGCCTCGTCCGAGAAGGGCTTGCACCGGCCGTCCGGAGCCAACGCGCCCTGCCGGGAGAACTCCCTGAACACCTCCGGACCGGCCATCACCGACACCCCACCCGCCACCGCCAGACCACAGTCACCCGACCGCAACGAACCCGCCGCCACGTGCAACGCCACCAACGACGACGAACACGCCGTGTCCACAGTGATCGCCGGCCCCTCCAACCCCAACACGTACGCGATCCGGCCCGAGGCCACGCTCGCGGTGTTACCCGTCAACAGGTAGCCGTCGACCTCGTCCTCGGGCTTCGGGCGGCCGGTGGCGTACCCCTGGTGGGACATGCCCACGAAGACACCGGTGTCCGTACCGCGCAACGACTCCGGCCGGATACCGGCGTTCTCCAGCGCCTCCCAGGTGGTCTCCAGGGCGTGCCGCTGCTGCGGATCCATCGCCAACGCCTCACGCGGCGAGATCCCGAAGAACGCCGCGTCGAACTCGCCCGCCCGGGGCATGAAGTTGCCGAAGGCGGTACGGGTGCCCGCCGTGTCGGAGACCATCAACTCCGCCGGATCCCAGCTCCGGTCCCCGGGCGCCGCCGAGGCGGTGTCCCGCCCGGAGACGATCAACTCCCACAGCTGCTCCGGTGAGTCCACTCCCCCCGGCAGCCGACAGGCCATCCCGACGATCGCGATCGGCTCGTCGGTCGGGGCCACCGTCGGGGCCTCGCCCCCGGGCCACTCCCGCCCCGACCCGCCCCCCAGTTCGGCGGCCAGGTGCCCGGCCAGGGTCCGTACGTCCGGATGGTCGAAGACCGTCGTCGTGGCCAGCCGGACCCCGGTCGCCGCGGTCAGGCGGTTGCGCAGTTCCAGGGCCGACAGCGAGTCGACGCCGAGTTCGGCGAATGCCCTGTCGACGGGCACCTGCTCGGCCGAGGCGTGGCCGAGGACGGCAGCCGCGTGCGTCCGTACCAGGTCGAAGACCGCCTTCTCGCGTTCCCCGGCGGGCAACGCGGCCAGCGCCGCCACCCCCGGCCCGGCGTCGGGACCGGGCGTGGCCCGACGGGCCTCGTCGAGGGTGTCGAAGAGCCGCGTGGGACGCTGCGCGGTGTACGCGAGGAGGAACCGGTCCCACCGGATGTCGACGACGATCGGGGCGACCTCACCCTGCACCAGTGCCGCCCGGAGACCCTCGACGGCCCGGTCGGGGTGCATCTCCATGACCCCGTGCCGGCGGAACCGGTCGGCGACCGGCCCCTCGGCCATCCCGCTGCCCGCCCAGGTGCCCCACGCCACCGAGGTGGCCGGGAGTCCCTCGCTGCGTCGCTGCTGGGCGAGACCGTCGAGGTAGGCGTTGCCCGGGACGTAGCCGCCGAGCCCCGGCGCGCCGAAGGCGGCGGTGGAGGAGGAGAAGAGCACGAACGCGTCGAGTTCGGCGTCCCGGGTCAGCTCGTGCAGGTTGCGGGCGCCGAGCACCTTCGCCCGGTTGGCCCGTTCGATGCGGTCACCGGTCAGGGTCTCGACGGTGCCGTCGTCGAGCGTCGCGGCGACGTGGAACACCGCCGACAGCGGGTGTTCGTCGTCGACAGTCGCGAGCAGGGCGCCGAGCTGCTCGCGGTCGGTGACGTCGCAGGCGGCGACGGTGGCCCGGGTGCCCAGGTCGGCGAGTTCGGTGAGCAGTTCCCCGACCCCGTCGGCGTCCGGTCCCCGACGGCTGGCCAGCACCAGGCGCGGGGCGCCCTGGCGGGCCAGCCACCGGGCGACGTGCCGACCGACCCCGCCGGTGCCGCCGGTGACGAGCACCGTGCCCCGGGGCTGCCACCGGCCCGTGCCGCCCACGCCCGCCCTGCACCACCGGCGGGCGTACATCCCGTCCGGTCGGAGGGCGACCTGGTCCTCGCCGACACCGGACAGGATCGTCCCGAGGTGACGCGACAGTTCGGCGGCCGAACCCGACGGCACGTCGACCAGGCCGCCCCAGACGGCGGGGTTCTCCAGGGCGACGACCCGACCGAGGGCCCAGAGCGCGCCGTGGGCCGGGTCGCGGAGCCGTTCGAAGGGCCCGACGGCGACGGCGTTCTCGGTGACCACCCAGATCGGACACTCCCGGCCCGACTCGATCACCGCCTGGGTCAGGTCGAGCGTGTCCGACAACGACGTGACCGCCAGCGGGGAGTGTTCGGCCGCCGGCTCCGCCACCGCGAACAGGCAGAGCACGCCCGTCACCGCACCCACGGCGTCGAGCCGCCGCACCAGGTCGGCGCGGCCGGTCCGGGGCTCCACCACCAGCTCCTCGACCCGCGCCCCGGCGGACTCCAGCGCCTGCCGCGCCGCTTCGACCCGGTCGTCGGCCCGACCGGGGTACGTCGCCAGCAACCAGGTACCGTCGAGCCGTCCCGGCTCACCCGGATCGGTCGGGTGCCATTCGATGCGGTACCGCAGGGACGAGACGTCGTCGGAGTCGGCGACCCGGCGGGCCGGATTCGGTTCCAACCAGAAACGCTCACGCTGGAACGGGTACGTGGGCAGCGGAACCCGACGCGCCCCGGCACCCTGGTACGCCGACTCCCAGTCCACGGCGACGCCGGCCACGAAGGCGCGGGCCAGCGCGGAGCCGAAGTCGACGGGGCCGCCGGCCCCGCGTCGCAGCGAGTGGACCGCGACGAGGTCGCCGCCACGGTCCTCACCGATCTCCTCGATCGCCGTGGTGAGCACCGGGTGGGCGCTGACCTCCAGGAACGTCGTGTACCCCTGGTCGGCCAGGGAGCGGACCGCGTCGGCGAACCGGACCCTCTGGCGCAGGTTGCGGAACCAGTACCCGGCGTCGAGTTCGTCGGGCTCGACCCAGCGGCCGGTGACCGTCGAGTAGAACGGCACGAAGCCCGGCAGCGGCCGGAACTCGCCGAGTTCGGCGTGGAGCGCGTCACGGACGGCCTCGACGTGCGAGGAGTGCGAGGCGTAGTCCACCGGCAACCGCTTGGCCCGCAGCCCCTCGGCGGCGCAGGAGGCGACCAGGCGGTCCAGGTCGTCGCCGTCGCCGGAGACCACCACCGCGCGCGGACCGTTGACGGCGGCGATCTCGACGCGCCCGTCGATCCGGGCCGCCACCTCGTCGACGGGGGCGGCGATCGAGGCCATCGCGCCGTTGCCGGGCATGGTGGCGATGACCCGGCTGCGCAGGGCCACCGCCCGGGCCGCGTCGTCCAACGAGAGCGCCCCCGCCACACACGCGGCGGCGATCTCCCCCTGGGAGTGTCCGATGACGGCCGCCGGTTCCACCCCGTACGCGCGCCACCGGGCGGCCAGCGACACCGTCACCGCGAACAACACCGGCTGGACCACGTCGACGCGGTCGGTGGAGAGCGCGTGGTCGGGGGTCCGGCGCTGCGCCTCGGCCCGCAGGAACGGGATGATCTCGAAGTCCAGGTACGGTTCCAGCGCGTCGGCGCACTCCCGCAGCACCGAGGCGAAGACCGGGTCGCCGTCGAGCAGGTCGACGGCCATCCCCGCCCACTGCCATCCCTGGCCGGGGAAGACGAAGACGACGCGCTGCGGGGCGTGGGCGGTGCCGGTCACCGCGTCCCCGGACCCACCGGCGGCGAGTTCGTCGAGGGTGCGCAGCGCCGTGGACGCGTCGGCGGGCACGAACCCACTGCGGTACGCCAGCGCGGCCCGACCGGTGGCCAGTGAGTAGGCGACGTCGTCCAGGTCCTGGTCGGGGTGCTCGCGCAGGTGCCCGGCCAGCCGTGCCGCCCGGGCGCGCAACGCCTCGCCGCTGCTCGCCGAGAGCACCCAGGGCACCACCGGGCCCGTCCGGTCGGGGCTGGTGTCGCCGCCGGTCGGCGGTGCCTCCTCGATGATCGCGTGCGCGTTGGTGCCGCTGATGCCGAACGAGGACACCCCGGCCCGGCGGGGTCGGTCGCCGGTCGGCCAGGGGGTGGGCTCCTGGAGCAGGCTGATCGCGCCCGAGGACCAGTCGACCTCCGGTGACGGCTCGTCGGCGTGCAGGGTGCGGGGCAGGACTCCGGCCTGCATCGCCAGCACCAGTTTGATCAGACCGGCGACACCGGCAGCGGCCTGGGTGTGTCCGATGTTGGACTTGACCGAGCCGATCCGCAGCGGGTGCTCACGGTCCCCGCCGTACGCGTCGGAGAGCGCCCGTGCCTCGATCGGATCACCGAGGCGGGTGCCGGTGCCGTGGGTCTCCACGACGTCGACGGTGTGGGGCGTCAGCCCGGACTCGGCGAGGGCCTGTCGGATCACCCGGACCTGGGCCCGGCCGTTCGGAGCGGAGAGTCCGTTGCTCGCGCCGTCGGAGTTGACGGCGGTGCCCCTGATCACGGCGAGCACCGGGTGGCCGTGGCGGCGGGCGTCGGAGAGCCGTTCCAGCAGCAGCATCCCTGCGCCTTCGGCCATGCCGAACCCGTCGGCGGCGGCCGAGAACGCCTTGGACCGTCCGTCCGGGGCGAGGGAGTTCATCCGACTGAAGTCCACGAGCATGCCCGGTGTCGGCATCACCGTCACGCCGCCGGCGAGTGCCATCGTCGACTCGCCACGCCGCAGCGACTGGCACGCCAGGTGCACCGCGACGAGCGACGACGAGCAGGCGGTGTCGACGCTGATCGCCGGCCCCTCCAGGCCGAGGGTGTAGGCGACCCGACCGGAGGCGACGCTGGTCGTGGTGCCGGTCATCAGGTAGCCCTCGACGCCCTCACCCCCCTCGGCCAGCCGGGGGCCGTACTCCTGGGGGATCAGACCGACGAACACGCCGGTCCGGGAGGTCCGCAGCGACGCCGGGGGGATCCCGGCGCGTTCCAGCACCTCCCACGACAGTTCCAAGGTGATCCGCTGCTGCGGGTCGACGGCCAGTGCCTCCCGGGGCGACAGCCCGAAGAAGGCCGCGTCGAAGGAGGTGGCGCCGGTGAGGAAGCCACCGGCGCGCTGGTGCGCCGTGCCCGACCGGGTCGGGTCCGGGTGGAACAGCGAGTCCAGGTCCCATCCCCGGTCGGTGGGCAGCCCGCCGACGGCGTCCCGCCCCTCGGCCAGCAGCTGCCAGAACTCCTCCGGGGAGGTGACACCGCCGGGCAGCCGGCAGGCCATGGCGACCACGGCCACAGGCTCGTCGGGCTCGGCCTCCGCCGGGTGTGCTGTTGCCTCCCCCGGCCCGGGGTCCTCCTCCGGGCCGCGCAGCAGCGCCTCGGTGAGGGCGTGCGGGGTCGGGTGGTCGTAGAGCATGGCGATGTGCAGATCCCGCCCGATCGCGGTGGCGAGGCGGGTACGCAGCTGCACCGCGAGGACCGAGTCGAGGCCCAGTTCCCGGAAGGTGGCCCGGGCGTCGACCTCCCGCCCGGCGAGCGCCGCCGTCTCGGCGGCGACGATCTCCAGCAGCCGCGCCCGCAGTACGTGGTCGGGCGCGGCCCAGTCGAGCTCCGTCGAGGGTCCCTCGTCGGTGTCGACGGCCACGGCCGACGGCAGGTGGCCGGGGGCCACCCCCGGGTAGGCGGCGGTCCAGTCGACGGCCACGCCACCGGTGTACGCCTGCGCCACGGCGAGCAGGAACCGCCGCAGGCCGCCCTGGTCGCGTTGCAGGGTCGGCACGATCGCGGCCGAGGACCCGACCTCGTCGAGGGTCTGCTGCAGGGACGCCGCCAGCACCGGATGCGGGCTCGACTCGATGAAGGTGCCCGGCTCCAGCTCCAGGACCGCACGGGTCGCCTCGTCGAAGCGCACCGGGAGCCGGAAACTGCGCGGCCAGTGGTCGGCACCGAGTTCCCGGGTGTCCAGCCGCCCGCCGGTGAGGCCGGCGTAGTAGGGCACGTCGGATTCGCCGGGGGCGAACCAGGTCAGCGCCGAGCGCATGCCCTCGGCGACGGCGTCGACCTGCGCCGAGTGCGCCGCCATCGACACGTTGACGACCTGGGCGCGTACGCCCTGTGCCGTCAGCTCGGCGACCCGCTGCGCGATGGACTCGGGAGCGCCGGTGAGCAGGACCGACCGGGGACCGTTGACCCCGGCCGCCACGACGTCGTCGTCCCACCGCTCGACCCGCGCGGCCATCTCGGCCGGGGGGAGCGCCACCGCCGCCATGTCGCCCCGGCCCACCAGCGGGATCATCTCGCGGCTCCACAGGGCGGCGGCCCGCGCGGCGGCCTCGACGTCGACGGCGCCGCAGACCTCGGCGGCGGCCAGCTCACCGATGCTGTGTCCGAGTACGGCGTCGGGTCGCACCCCGAACGACCGCCACAGGGCGGCCAGCGAGGTCTGCACCGCGAGGAGCGCGGGCTGGACCACCTCGACGCGGCGCAGGTGCTCGGGTGAGTTCAGGACCTCGGTCAACGACCAGTCGGTGACCTCGTCGAACGCCCGCTCGCAGGCGCGCATCGCGGTGGCGAAGACCGGCGACTCGGCGAGCAGTCGGGTCGCCATGCCGGGCCACTGGGCGCCCTGACCGGGCAGGACGAACACCACCGGTGCGGTGGGTCGGGCGACACCGCGTACCACCGAGGGGTGGGGGCGGCCCTGGGCGAGGGCGGCGAGCGCGGCGGTCAGCTCCGTGACCGAGGAGGACACGACGACGGCGCGGTGCGGCCCGTCCTGCGCGCGTGCCTCGCGCGCGAGGGCGGCACCGACGGCCACCACGTCACCCTCGGAAATGCCTTCGAGATATGCGTGCAATTGACGGGCGCGGGCCCGCAGCTCCGGTTCGTTGCGACCGCACAGTGGCCACGGGAATGGGAGCGGCCCTGGGTGCGGAGTCCGGGTGCCGAGAAGATCGGGCACGTCAACCACTCACTCCCCCTCGGTAGAGATGCCGGCCAATTGTATGAACGTCGAGGGTGGCTGAAGAAAGTACATTTAACAAAAACATCTGTGACAGAATTCACCTTGACCCCATCGAGACCCTTCGCTAGGATTGCCCGGCGCCTGGAACCACTGTGAGCTGGTGTTCTCCGTGTCGAGAAAGCGCGAGGCATCGACCGGTGGTGCCGGGGAATGCTCCGGTGATAGCGTCGCCGGAAGTGTCGATCAGATCGACGAGGCATTTACCCGCGGAGGCGAAGGTGGGCACGATCGGGCGGTGGCCGTCGGCGGACCGGATCCACCCGACGGTGACCCGCCTCGACGGCGGGCCGACCCTGGTCGGCGCGGCCGGGGACGGCGATCGACCCGGTCGCCGACACCCGCGACGAGGCCACCGAAGGTGCGGCGACACCCGGGAGGACCAATGAGTCCACCACGTCGGGAGGAATCTGCGACGGTCGCCGAACAGCGGCGGTACGGGTGCCACGGATCGACGTCGTGTCACGCATCGGTACGTCGACCCGCAGCAGTCCCGGAGTACGCGCCGCAACGCCCTACCGAACTCCTCGATCCGCCCTTTACTCGACACCCGCCCGAACGCAGGCCACCGAGGGTACGCGGGAAGCCTCAGCGCCCGCTCGAAAGAGACTTGAGGCCGACCTGAGGCCGGAATTGTCGCCCGAACCACCCTGGGGGGAACAAATGGATTCCATGCGCCCGCGGCTATCGGAATGCATTATTCGATGACGAGACATGTCACACTTCTCGGCGTTTCTGGATTCGTCGGAAGCGCCCTTCTTCGCGAATTTACCACACACCCTCTCCGGCTACGGGCCGTCGCGCGCACCGGGTCTCGTGACCGGCCACCCGGGAACGCCGAGGTCGAGCACCTCCGAGTCGACCTGCTCGAACCCGGCCGGGTCGCGCAGGTCGTCGCCGACACCGACGTCGTCGTGCATCTGGTCGCCTACGCCGCCGGCGGGTCGACCTGGCGCAGCGCCGCCACGGTGCCCGAGGCCGAACGCGTCAACGCGGGCATCATGCGCGACCTCGTCGCGGCGCTGCGTGAACGCCCCAGACCCGCGCCGGTGCTCCTGTTCGCCAGCACCACCCAGGCCGCGAACCCCGCCGCCCCCAGCCGGTACGCCCAGCACAAGATCGAGGCCGAACGGATCCTGCGTCAGGCCACCGAGGACGGGATCGTCGACGGGGTGATCCTGCGCCTGCCCGCGATCTACGGCCACAGCGGCCCGTCGGGTCAGACCGGCCGGGGCGTCGTCACCGCCATGATCCGGCGGGCCCTCGCCGGTGAGCCGATCACGATGTGGCACGAGGGCAGCGTGCGCCGCGACCTCCTGCACGTCGAGGACGTGGCCACCGCGTTCACCGCCGCACTGCACCACCACGAGGCGCTGGTCGGCGGCGTCTGGACGCCGAGCGCGGACGAGGCCCGACCCCTCGGCGAGATCTTCGAGACCGTCGCCGCCAGCGTGGCACGTCAGACCGGCAACCCTGCGGTGCCGGTCGTCAGCGTCCCCCCACCGGAGAACGCCGAGGCCAACGACTTCCGCAGCGACGACTTCGACTCCACCGAGTTCCGGACGCTGACCGGCTGGCACCCCCGGGTGCCGCTGGCCGAGGGCATCGACCGGACCGTTGCCGCCCTCATCTCGACCAAGGAGTGACCAGTGCGGGTCCTGCTCACCTCGTTCGCGCACCGTACCCACTTCCAGGGCCTCGTCCCCCTGGCCTGGGCGCTGCACACCGCCGGCCACGACGTCCGGGTGGCCAGTCAACCCGAGCTCAGCGACGTCGTCGTCGGCGCGGGACTGACCTCGGTGCCACTCGGGTCGGACCATCGACTCTTCGACATCTCCCCTGAGGCCGCCGCGCAGGTGCACCGCTACACCACCGACCTGGACTTCGCCCGACGCGGACCGGAACTGCGCTCGTGGGAGTTCCTGCACGGCATCGAGGAGGCCACCTCCCGGTTCGTCTTCCCGGTGGTCAACAACGACTCCTTCGTCGAGGAACTCGTCGAGTTCGCCATGGACTGGCGCCCCGACCTGGTGCTCTGGGAGCCCTTCACCTTCGCCGGGGCCGTCGCGGCCAAGGCCTGCGGGGCCGCCCACGCCCGGCTGCTGTGGGGCAGCGACCTCACCGGCTACTTCCGCAGCCGCTCCGAGGCCCTGCGCGGGCAGCGTCCCGCCGACGACCGGCCGGACCCGCTCGGCGGCTGGCTCACCGAGGTCGCCGGCCGGTTCGGCCTCGACTACAGCGAGGACCTCGCGGTCGGGCAGTGGAGCGTCGACCAGCTGCCCGAGAGCTTCCGCCTGGAGACCGGACTGGAGTCGGTGCACACCCGGACCCTGCCCTACAACGGGTCCTCCGTCGTGCCGCAGTGGCTCAGGACCTCGGACGGGGTCCGCCGGGTCTGCTTCACCGGGGGGTACTCGGCCCTCGGTATCACCTCGAACCCGCAGGAGTTCCTCCGGACGCTGACCACCCTCGCGCGGTTCGACGGCGAGATCGTGGTCACCCGCTCCGGGCTCGACCCCGCGTCGGTGCCGGACAACGTCCGCCTGGTGGACTTCGTTCCCATGAGCATCCTGCTGCCGAGCTGCGCCGCCGTCATTCACCACGGCGGTGCCGGAAGCTGGGCCACCGCGTTGCACCACGGCGTACCGCAGATCTCCGTCGCCCACGAGTGGGACTGCGTCCTCCGTGGCCAGCGCACCGCCGAGCTGGGTGCGGGTGTCTTCCTCCGGCCGGACGAGGTCGACGCCGACATCCTCTGGCAGGCCCTCGCCACCGTGGTCGAGGACCGTTCCCACGCCGAGAACGCCGAGAAGCTGCGGCAGGAGGCGCTGGCCGCGCCGACCCCCGCCGAGGTCGTACCCGTGTTGGAGGCGCTCGCCCACCAGCACCGCGCCGACAGGTGACCGAGGTGGGAACCACCGGGGCCGGGTCCACCCGGGTACGCGTCGGTCGGTCGGCGTTGCACACCAGCCGGCTCTGGCTCGGCACCGTGAACTTCAGTGGACGGGTGACCGACGACGACGCGCTGCGGCTGATGGACCACGCCCGTGAGCGGGGCGTCAACTGCATCGACACCGCCGACATCTACGGCTGGCGGCTCTACAAGGGCCACACCGAGGAACTCGTCGGACGGTGGTTCGCCCAGGGCGCGGGTCGACGCGAGGAGACCGTCCTGGCGACCAAGGTGGGCAGCGAGATGAGCGACCGGGTCAACGACGGGGGGCTCTCCGCCCGGCACATCGTCGCCGCCTGCGAGAACTCGCTCCGCCGCCTCGGGGTCGACCACATCGACATCTACCAGACGCACCACATCGACCGCGCCGCACCGTGGGACGAGGTGTGGCAGGCCACCGAACTGCTGGTCGGCAGTGGCAAGGTCGGGTACGTCGGCACCTCCAACCTGGCGGGCTGGCACATCGCCGCCGCCCAGGAGAGCGCGGCCCGCCGCAACCTGCTCGGCATGGTCTCTCACCAGTGCCTGTACAACCTGGCCGTCCGCCACCCCGAGTCGGACGTGCTGCCTGCGGCCCGGGCGTACGGGGTGGGCGTGTTCGCCTGGTCCCCCCTGCACGGCGGGCTGCTCAGCGGCGTACTGGAGAAGTTGGCGGCCGGAACCGCCGTCAAGTCGGCGCAGGGACGCGCCCAGGTGCTCCTGCCCGCCGTACGACCCCTCGTCGAGGCGTACGAGGACTACTGCCGACGCCTCGGCGCGGACCCGGCCGAGGTCGGTCTGGCCTGGGTCCTGTCCCGCCCCGGGATCCTGGGCGCTGTCATCGGCCCCCGCACGCCCGAGCAGCTCGACTCGGCGTTACGGGCCGCCGAGCTGACGCTGGGCGAGGAGGAACTCCGGGAACTCGAAGCGATCTTCCCGGCACCGGCCGCCGACGGGCCGGTGCCGTAGACCGAATCCGGGTGGCCCCGGTCAGGACGGCTCGGACGGGGCGGCGGCCCGGCGGGAGGCCAACGCCGCCACCGTCCGGTCGACCGCGTCCGCCATCGTGACCGTGGCCCGCCACCCGGTGACCGCGGTGAACCGGGCGGGGTCGACCTCCACGCTGCGCAGGTCCGACGGGTCCATGTGCGCCGGAGGCGGCACCGAGACCACCGGCACCGGATCCTCGCCGGTGTGCCGGGCGACGCTGCGCGAGACGGCCCGGAAGACCTCACCCAGCGGCCAGGAACGCCCCGTCCCCAACAGGAAGTGGCGTCCGGCGAGCGCGTCGGCGTGGTCCAGGGCGGTGACGAAGGCCCGGGCGGCGTCCGTCACGTACAGCAGCTCCCGGCGTACGGTGCCGTCGTGCCACATCGTCAGCGGTTCGCCGGCCAGGGCCCGACGGATCATGGTCGAGACCACCCCCCGGTCGTCGGCGGTGTCGGCGGCGGGTACCCCGAACACCGGGGGCAGCCGCAGACTGGTCGCCCGGATCGCCCCGGCCGCCGTGGCCTCCTTGAGCAGCTGTTCCCCGGTGTGCTTCTGCCTGTCGTAGACGCCCTCGGGGTGATCCTGTTCGCTGCCGTCGACGACCCGGTCGGCGGTGGCCCTGCCGACCTGCGTGTTACTGCCCGGGAAGACCACCACCGGGGCGTGCGGCGCGCGGGACAGGACGGCTATCAGGTCCCGGACCAGGCCGACGTTCGTCCGTTCGGCGACCACGTCGTCCTCGCTGATCCGCCACCCGGACGTACCCCTGATCTGCGCGGCGAACGGGAAGACCGCCCGGGCGTCGGCGACCACCTCCGCGAGCGCTCCGGGTTCGGTGAGGTCCATCCGGTGCGTCTCGTAGTCGGCGACGGTACCGGAGGGCACGACGACCTCCCGACGGGCGACGAGCCGCACCCGCACCGGGAGGTCGGCCAGGGCGTGGGTGACCGCCGAACCCAGGAAACCCGACGCGCCGAGCACCACCACCGGCCCCGCACGCCCGGTCGGGGTCACGTCCGCACCCCTGCGGGCTCGGCGGCCAGGCAGGCGGCGTAGTCGGGCAGGATGCCCTGGTCCCGGGCCTCCCGGAGGGTGGGTGCCACCCGGTCCCGCTCGGACATGACGAGGTCGAGGTCGGCCGGGATCGGCAACGCCAGCTCCGGATCCAGTGGGTGCACCGCCCGTTCCTTGTCGGGGACGTAACCGGCGGACATCAGGTAGACGAGGGTGGTGTCGTCCTCCAGGGAGACGAACAGGTGGCCCATGCCCACCGGTAGGTACATCCCGACCATCGACTCGGCGGAGAGCTCGACCGGCTCGGCCCGGCCGAAGGTGGGGGAACCGGGCCGGATGTCGACGGCGAAGTCCATCGCCCGTCCCCTGGCGCAGTAGACGTACTTCGCCATGGAGCCGGGCATCGCCGTGAAGTGCACCCCCCGGACCACACCCCGCCGGGACCGGGTGGTGCTGACCTGGGCCACCGGGAACAGCGGGCGGCCGAGCGCCGCCACGAACACGTCCTCCTGGTACGCCGTGCCGAACACCCCCCGCTCGTCGGCGAACGTCTGCGGGGTGAAGGTGAAGACCCCCTCGATGCCCAGCTCCTCGACCCTCACCGCCCCGGCTCCGCGGCGACCCCGACGAACAGGCCCGGCGAGAACAGGTCGTGGCCGACGTACGAGCAGCTCAGGCCCGCCCGCTGGAAGGCCTGCTCGTAGGCGGCGCGGGCGAACAGGGTCATCACGTGCACCTCGGTGAAGTGCTCGATCCCGGCCTCCGGGGACCCCACCGTGTAGTGGATGGTCATTTGGGAGGCGGTGCGGTCGGGCAGTCCCGCCGGGACGGTGTGCGACATCCGGGAGATCCGCCGGTCACCGGTGGTGACCAGGTCGGCCCCGACCCAGCCGGGCCGGAACGTCTCCGGGAACCACCACGGTTCCACGACGAGGGTGCCGCCAGGCGCGAGGTGCCCGGCCAGGTTCGCCACGGCACGGTCCAGTTCGGCCTCGTCGACGAGGTAGCCGGTGGAGCTGAACATGCAGGTGACGACGTCGAACCTGCGGTCGAGGGAGAAGTCGCGCATGTCGCCCTGGTGCAGTTCCCGCGCGGGGTCGTTGCGGGCGGCGGTGGCGAGCATGGCGGCCGACAGGTCGACCCCCACCACCTCCCGGAAGCTGTCCGCCAGTTCGACCAGGTGCGATCCGGTGCCGCAGGCCACGTCCAGCAGGGTCGACGCCTGGGGGGTGTGCTTACGGGCGATCTCCACGAGCGCGTCGGCTTCGGCGCGGTACCCCTTGCCACGGCCGTGGTAGAAGTCGTGGTAGATGTCCGCCCGCTCGTACGGGGCGACGTCGGTGCTCGACGTGGTCGAGTGGCTGTTCGGCATGACCGGCCCTTCCAGAGTGGTCTTCGCTGACGACAGGCGGGCTCGTCACAGCCCGGTGATGACCTCCCGCACCGCCTCGATCACCCTGTCCTGCAGGTCGTGAGGGAGGGAGGGGTACATGGGGAGGGAGAAGATCTCGCCGGCCAGCCGTTCGGTGACCGGCAGCGACCCCGACACGACGCCGAGGTGGGCGAAGCCGGTCATGGTGTGCACCGGCCAGGGGTAGCTGATGTTCAGGGAGATGTCGTACCCGTCCCGGAGACGCTTGATGATCTCGTCGCGGCGCGGGTGGCGGACGACGTACACGTAGAAGACGTGTTCGTTACCGTCGGTCACCACGGGGAGTTCGAGGCCGTGCGAGTCCGTGAGGTCGGCGAGCCCGTCGACGTACCGCTGGGCGACGGCCCGCCGACCCGCGACGTACGCGTCGAGCCGGGTCAGTTTGCGCCGCAGGATCTCGGCCTGCACCTCGTCGAGGCGGCTGTTGTGACCCGGCGTCCGGGTGACGTAGTAGACCTCCTCCATCCCGTAGTACCGCAGCCGGCGCAGGGCGCGGGCGGTCTCGTCGTCGTGGGTGACGACCGCGCCGCCGTCGCCGTAGGCGCCGAGGACCTTCGTCGGGTAGAAGGAGAAGGCCGCCGCGTCGCTCATCGTCCCGGCCAGCCGACCGTCCCGCCGGGCACCGTGGGCCTGGGCGCAGTCCTCGACGAGCTTGAGGCCCCGCCGGTCGGCCAGTTCCCGCAGGGCTGTCATGTCCACGCACTGCCCGTACAGGTGCACGGGGACGATGGCCTTGGTACGCGGGGTGACCGCCGCCTCCACCAGGTCGGTGTCCATGAGGTAGTCCTCGTCGCGGACGTCCACGAAGACCGGCCTGGCGCCGATCTCGTCGATGGCCAGGACGGTGGGGGCGGCGGTGTTGGAGACGGTGACGACCTCGTCGTCGCGTCCGACACCCACCGACTCCAGCGCGAGTTTCACCGCGTTGGTGCCGTTGTCGACGCCCACGCAGTGCGCGATCCCGTGGTAGCGGGCGTACTCGGTCTCGAAGTTCTCCACACTCTGGCCGAGGATCAGGCTGCCGCTGGCGAAGACCTTCTGCACCGCATCGAGGATGTCGGCTCGTTCCCTCTCGTACTCCAACAGATAGGACCAGACGTAGGTGGTCACCGATGCACCGTCCTTCTTACCGGCGGGAAGGGGTCTGTTCGGGTTCCGTGGCGGGCTTGCGCCGGGCGGAGGCCGGGCGTGCCCAGTTACGCATGACGGGTAGCTCGACGAACCTGTACAGCAGCCACGACAGCACCAGGGACACCGCGAGGAACGGGATGATCATGAAGAGTGCGAGACCCAGCGGGGCGTCCTCGGTCTGGCTGAACCCCAGCAGGTCGGCCCCGTAGACGATCACCAGGAAGTGGACCATGTAGAGCGCGAAGGAGACGTCGCCGAGCCACACCATCACCCGGTTGCGCATGAAGGTGCGCTTCTGCTGGAGGTCCGCCGTCGCGCCGCTGGCGATGATGAGAACCAGGGGAAGGATCATCATCGACGAGGAGATGGCGTAGACACCCGGCAGGAAGAGGGAGGCGACGAAGAAGACCGGGAACAACAGCACCGCGGGGAGCAGCCCGACGTTGATCCACCGACCGGTGATCAGGATGCGGGCCAGGATGATCCCGAGGATGAACTCCAGGCTCCGCGTCGCCGGGAAGGTGTAGAGGAACCAGTCCTGGAGGGCGGAGTACTCGAGCCCCGGGATCAGCGGCGGGGAACTCGGCAGCAGGAGGTCGGCGACCACCGGAACCGCCCAGATCGCGGCGAACACCACACCGGCCCAGGCCCACAACCGCTCCGGGCGGATACCGGAGATCCAGAACAGGAACAGCGGGAAGCACAGGTAGAAGAACGCCTCGCAGGCCAGCGACCAGCTCACCGGGTTGATGCCGAAGGAGATCTCCAGGGCCGGGAACCAGGCGTGGATCAGCAGGAGGTTCGGGATCAGCGCCTCACCGCTCACCGCCTGGCCGGTGACCAGGAACAACACCACGGCGGCGAAGGCGGTGACCAGGTGGTTGGGGAAGAGCTTGCAGACCCGTCTGCGCCAGAACGACCACACCGAGTCGCTCGCCCGCGCCGACCAGGTCAGGACGAACCCGCTGAGGATGAAGAAGAACGACACCCCCACCCGTCCGGTGGTCTGCCAGAAGGCGTCCAGGCCGTCGGCGTACACGTAGCTGTTCGGGATGAGCCTCGACAGGACGTGCGTGAAGAAGACCAGGAACGCGGCGACGAACCGCATCCCGGTCAGCGAGTTCAGTGGCGGCCGTGCTGTCGTGTCCAAGTTGGTGGAGGTAACCACCGGGGCCCCCTCGTGTCAGATGGAAAGTCGGCGAGTGGATTCCGGGACCGGCATCAGCCGGTCCCGGTGATGGTGACGGTCATCGCGGCAGGTGCGGTTCGGCGGTTCGACGCGGCTGCGAGCCACGTGCCGCCCGGTCGGCGGCCAGGTCCTGACAGATGCCGACCACCTGGGCCGGCGACGGGTCGGTCCGCATCCCGTCACGCATCCGCTCCGCACCGAGGCGGTACGCCGGATCGTCGAGGACCCGCTCGATCGCCGTCCGCAGGTGCTCTGCGGTCATCCCGGCGACCGGGAGCGACAGCCCCGCCCCGAGGTCCTGGAGCTGCTTGGCGTGCACCTCGGTGTCGGCGTCCGAGAGGATGATCTGAGGTACGCCGTGGATGGCCGCGGTCAGCCAACTGCCGGTGCCGCCGTGGTGCACGGTGGCCGCGCAGGTGGGCAGCAGGACGTTCATCGGCACGAACCCGGCGGTACGGACGTTCGCGGGAACGGTGCCCACGCCGGCCAACTGCTGGTCGTCGAAGGTGGCCACGAACTCGGCGTCGATGTCGGCGATGGCGTCCAGCATCTCGCCGATGGAGACCTGCCCGATGCCGTGTTCCCGGCTGGATCCGCCGAGGGTCAGGCAGACCCGCCGACGCCCGGGCTCCCGCAGCAGCCAGTCGGGCACCACGGAGGGACCGTTGTAGGGGACGTACCGCATGCCCACCGTACGGGCGCCGGTGTCGATCCGCAGCGGCTCGGGGATCGGGTCCACCGTCCACTGCCCCAGCACCAACTCCTCGTCGAAGCTCAGGTGCGGGTCGTCGCCGAAGCGCCGCAGCGTCCAGTCGAACCATTCGGCCAGCGGATCCTCCCGGTGCTCCACCTCCTGGTGGGCCAGCAGTCGCAGGAAGCTCTGCCGGGCCCGGGTGGCGACGTCCGGACCCCACAGCATCCGGGCGTGCGGGGTTCCGGTGACCCGGGCCGCGATCGGAGCGGCGAACGTCAGCGGCTCCCAGACGATCAGGTCGGGACGCCAGGAGCGGCAGAACTCGACCATCCCGTCGATGAGCGAGTCGGGGCTCATCAGGGCGAAGAAGGTCGGGGTGAAGGTGGTCTGCATGCCCAGGAGGTCGTCCCAGGACATGGTGGTGTGGCTCTGGTCGACCCAGTCGAGGGTCCGCATGTACTCGACGATGTCCTGGCCCGCATGGGCGTGCCACTCGACCAGTTCGACGTCGTCACCGACGGGCACCGCGGTCAGACCGGCACCGGTGACGTCGTCGGTCAGGGCCGGTGAGGAGACGACCCGTACCTCGTGTCCGGCCGCCTGGAAGGCGCTTGCGAGCGGGACCAGCCCGAACAGATGACTGTTGACAGCCATCGATGAGAACACGACGCGCATCGTTCTTCCTCTACAGCTCGACCGGGCAACGGCTGAGACCACGGGCGACGGGTGACCGACGTCGTCTGATCACCGGCCCGGGGCGGGACAGCCGGGGCAACACCGGCGCGGCGGCCCGCAGCGCCGCCGTGGCCAGGGTGGCCACCAGGGCGTCGAGGTCGGCGCGGGGCGAACCGGGCCGGGACGACAGGATCTCGGCGTCGCCGTCGCGGTCCACGTCGAACCGGTCGGGGTCGGTGAAGACCTCGGGGTCGCGGTTGGCCGCGGCGACGACCACCGTCACCTCGCCACCGGCCGGGACGTCGACCCCGCCCACCCGGAGGTCCGATGCGGCGGTGCGGCGTTCCAGGTGGACGCCGGGACTCGTCCGCGACACCTCCGTCACCACGCGGGTGGCGGTCTGCGGGTCGTCGGCGAGTCGTGCCGCCAGCTCGGGCAGCTCGGTGACGGCCAGGACGGCGTTGCCGACCGTGTTGGCCACCAGTTCCGCCACCACCCCCACCAGCACCGCGGCGTCCCGCCCGCCGGTGACCGCGTCGATCTCGTCGAGGGCCGTCGACGCCTGTTCGGTCACCGCGAGCTGTTGCGGGCTGACCTGGGCGTCCAGACAGACACGGGTCGCCGAGGTCCAGGACCGGAGCCGGTCGGGGTCCACCCCCTTGAGCACGGGCGCGGTGCCGAGCGCCAGCACCGGGACCTCCCGGGCGAAGTCGTTCACGAGGTCGAAGCGCGACCCCAGTTCGGTCAACAGCCGGGCGCACCGCTGCTGGAGCCACTCGGCGTCCACGGTCACCGGCGCCACGTCCTCCGTGCGGGCGTAGAACTCCCGGAAGGGGCCGGCCCAGGAGGCCGCCGGGCAGTGGGCCACCTGCATCCACCGGGCGGCGTCGGGCGGGTCGTGGGTGAAGCGCGGATCGGCGAGCACCTCGGCGGCGGTCCGGTGGTCACCGACCACCCACGTTCCGGCCCTACTGGCGTACGGTCCCCGGCCGGCGGCCCGCAACCGTTCGTACCAGGTCCAGGGGTCGTCGTCCCGCCCGGACAGGAGCATCGAGTACAGATCGCCGTTGGCACCGAACCCCCAGTAGAGACCCCGGGCCATCTGCAACTCCCGGCCCAGCCGCCTTCGATCGCCAACTGCCATAGAACGCTCCCGGATTGAGGACTGTGACGAATTCCACCTAGTACGAGGAGTCCGGCGCGAGACGAAACGCCTGCATCGCCTACTACCTGCCGGCTCGAAACCGGGCTCCGCGATCGTCACCGCGGACGGCCCCTGGAACGGATTCCCACGGCAGTCCCGCCGGGGCAATGCGCGGCTGACGCAGATCGATGCTGTCTCCGCAGGCCCGGACAGCTGTTTGACGCCTGTGCAGTGACACGGCCATTTCCCTGATCGCGCCACCCTTCCAGTGCGGCACCAGCATGGCGTGGTGTCGGTGTCATCGCTGCTGCACGGTGATGTCGACGTCGTCGAACAGGCTGGATGCCAGGTGTTTCGGGCCTGTCGGACCCTCGGCGCGGACCATGCTACAAGAGATCGTCATTGAGCGCCATGATTGCAGATCATCCCGGCCGGGCAGGCGGTCCCACCTGCGCGATCGATGAATCCGCAGTTCGGAAACGGGCGAAAACACGCCGCAACCGGTCAGTCCCACGCACAGTTCCAGACGAGCAGGGAACGCGTCATACCACGGAACCACACTGGTCAGAAAGATGTGCACGCCGACAGTTAGGAAGTTCACCTGTCGCAATGACCGTGTGGGCCGACGCCCGTTTCACCGACGTCGGTGACCGGCCACCCGGAAGTTGTTCGACGGACCTTCTCCCGTCGCGGGCGGAGCCCTACACTGGGCGAGGTCTTGATCGACGATTGTCAGTCCGGGCGGCACCGCACGGACCGCCACGACATCACGGGAGAGGCGTATGGGGGATCGGGTCAACGGTCATGCGACTCCGGAATCCACACAATCGGCAATACGTTTCCTGACTCGGCACGGCGGACCTCCCACCGCCACCGACGACGTCCACGACTGGCTGGCCCACCGCGCCACCGAGCATCGGCTCGAGGTGCACCGAGTGCCCTTCAGCACCATGGAACGCTGGTCGTTCCACCCGGAGGACGGCCGGCTCGCGCACGACTCCGGGCGCTTCTTCTCCATCGAGGGTCTGCACGTCCGGACCAACTTCGGATGGCGACGGGACTGGATCCAACCCATCATCGTCCAGCCCGAGATCGGGTTCCTCGGACTGATCGTGCGGGAGTTCGACGGCGTACTGCACGCCCTGGTGCAGGCCAAGGCCGAACCGGGCAACATCAACGCCGTACAGCTCTCACCGACCCTGCAGGCCACCCGCAGCAACTACACGAGGGTCCACAACGGAGCGCACGTCCCGTTCATCGAGTACTTCAACGGCACCCGACCCCACCGCCCCCTCGTCGACGTCCTCCAGTCCGAACAGGGTTCCTGGTTCCTGCGCAAACGCAACCGCAACATGGTGGTCGAGGTCTTCGAGGACCCACCCGAACACCCGAACTGCAGGTGGCTCACCCTCGCCCAACTACGGGCGATGCTCCGCTACGACAACGTGGTGAACATGGACCTGCGGTCCGTGCTGGCCTGCATACCGACCAGGGTGGAACCCGACGCCGTCGGCCGGGTGCTGGACGGACTGTCCGAGGGCTCCTTCGAGACCCGACTGCTGCGCTCGTTCGTCGGGGCGGGCACCCCGGTCCACAACATGAACACCCTGCTGAGCTGGATCTCGGACGTACGCACCACACGGGAGTTCGTCCAACGCACCCGGCCGTTGGCCGACATCGACCGCAGCGGGTGGATCCGGCGCGACGACGGCATCGAACACGAGGACAAGAAGTACTTCAGCATCTTCGGTGTCTCCGTGACGACCGGTCACCGCGAGGTGAGGTCCTGGATGCAACCGCTGCTCTCCCCCGCCAACCACGGCATGCTCGCCCTCCTGGTCAAGGAGATCGACGGCACCCTCCACGCCCTCGTGCACCTGCGCACCGAGGCGGGTGGCCACGACGTCGCCGAGTTGGCGGCGACGGTGCACTGTCAGCCGGACAACTACACCGACGTGCCCGAGGAACACCGCCCCACCTACCTCGACTACGTGCTGGACGTTCCACGTACCCGGATCCGCTACGACGCCTGGCACTCCGAGGAGGGTGGCCGCTTCTACCGCAACGAGAACCGGTACATGCTCGTCGAGGTGCCCGAGGACTTCGACGACGGCGGCGCCCCCGACCACCGGTGGATGACCTTCGGCCAGATCACCGACCTGCTCGCGCACAGCCACTACGTCAACATCCAGCTGCGCAGCCTCGTCGCCTGCGCGTCCGCCGTCTACAACCGGGCGACGGCATGAAGCGCGTACCGACCGATCTGGCGATCTTCGGCGGACCCGAGGCGTTCCTGCACCCGCTGCACGTGGGCCGGCCGACGATCGGCGACCGGCAGCGGTTCCTGGCCCGCCTGGAGTGGGCCCTGAACAACAATTGGCTCACCAACGGCGGACCTCTGGTCCGGGAGTTCGAGGCCCGGGTCGCCGACCTGGTCGGGGTACGGCACTGCATCGCCACCTGCAACGCCACCGTCGCCCTGGAGCTGGTGCTGCGGGCCGGTGACGTCACCGGTGAAGTGATCATGCCGTCGATGACCTTCGCGGCCACCGCGCACGCGGCGAGCTGGCTCGGACTCACACCGGTGTTCTGCGACGTCGACCCGGCGACCGGGCTGGTCGACCCGGACCACGTCGCCGCGCTCGTCACCCCGCAGACCGGCGCGATCGTCGGCGTCCACCTGTGGGGTCGACCCGCACCGGTGGAGGCGCTGGCGAAGATCGCCGCCGAGCACCAGGTCAAACTCTTCTTCGACGCCGCCCACGCCCTGGGCTGCACGACGGACGGACGTCCGGTGGGCGGGTTCGGTGACGCCGAGGTGTTCAGCTTCCACGCCACCAAGGCGGTCACCGCCTTCGAGGGCGGGGCGGTGGTCACCGACGACGGCCTGCTCGCCGAGCGGATCCGGGCCATGCACAACTTCGGCATCGGCCCCGACAAGGTGGTCACCGAGATCGGCACCAACGGCAAGATGAGCGAGTGCGCCGCGGCCATGGGGCTCACCTCCCTCGACGCGTTCGCCGAGACCAAGGAGCACAACCGGGTCAACCACGCGCTCTACACCAGCGAGCTGCGCGACGTACGCGGTGTCACGGTGCACTCGCTCCCGCCCGACGACGAGAGCAACCACCAGTACGTGATCATCCTGGTGGACGGCACCTCCACCGGCATCGACCGGGACCGGCTGCAGGCGATCCTGCGCGCGGAGAAGGTCGTCGCGCAGCCCTACTTCTCCCCCGCCTGCCACCAGATGCCGCCCTACCGCACGGAGCCACCGCTGCGGCTGACCCGGACCGAGTGGCTCGCCGAACGGGTCCTCGCCCTCCCGACCGGCCCCTCGGTGTCCAGTGAGGACATCCGCCGGGTGTGCGACGTCATCCGACTCGCCACCACCAGCGGTCCGCTGATCAACGCGGAGTGGGACAAGCGGAAACGCAACGGTTCGTGATCCTCGTACCACAGACGCCAGAAGGGTTCGCACGTCGATGAAGACCACTCCTACGGCGACCGCCGCACCGATCGGGATCGCGGACGCGGCACGACCCGACGCCGACCGGCCGGCCGTGGTGCGGGCGCTCAGCGCCGAGGTGACCCGCCTCACCGGCGCCGCATCCGACACCGCCGAACGACAGGCCGCCCGGCTCGCCGACCTCACCGCCCACTACGGTGCCTCGCCGTTCACCCCGTTGGAGCAGATGCGCCGTCGGTTCGACCTGGACCGGGCCGGGTTCGGCCGGTTGCTCGACCTGTTCGATCGCATCCCACAGTTGGGCGCGGCGGTGGAGCAGGGGCCGGCGGGCAAGTACTGGAGCAACACGATCAGGCCGCTGAACGCCGCCGGCGCGTTGGAGGCGGCGGTACGGCGGGAACCCGCCTTCCCCTACAGCGTCGGGCTCTACCCCGGCCCGACGTGCATGTTCCGCTGTCACTTCTGCGTACGGGTGACCGGAGCCAAGTACGACGCGGCGTCGGTGGTGCCCGGCAACGAGATCCTCACCTCGGTCATCGACGAGGTGCCGTCGGAGAACCCGACGGCGATGTACCTCTCCGGTGGGCTGGAGCCGTTGACCAACCCGGGCATCGGGGCGTTGGTGTCGCACGCCGCCCGGCGGGGCTTCGCCCTGACCGTCTACACCAACGCCTTCGCCCTCACCGAGCAGACGCTGCGCCGCCAGCCCGGCCTGTGGGACCTCGGCGCGGTCCGCACCTCCCTGTACGGGCTGAACAACGACGAGTACCAGGCCACCACCGGCAAACGGGGCGCCTTCGAACGGGTCCGGAAGAACCTTCAGGACTTCCTCCGGATGCGTGCCGAACGTGCGGCACCGGTCCGGCTCGGACTCAACCACATCATCCTGCCGGGGCGGGCCAACCGCCTCATCGACCTGGTCGACTTCATCGCCGAACTCAACGAGTCCAGCCCGGACCGGCCGCTCGACTTCGTCACCGTCCGCGAGGACTACAGCGGACGGGACGACGGCAGGCTGTCCGAGGACGAACGGACCGAGTTGCGGGAGGGTCTCGCCCGGTTCGTCGACTACGCCGCCGAGCGGACCCCGGGCATGCAGACCGACCTGGGTTACGCGCTGGAGAGCCTGCGTCGGGGTGTCGACGCCCAGTTGTTGCGGATCCGACCGGAGACGATGCGCCCGACGGCCCATCCGCAGGTGGCGGTGCAGATCGACCTGCTCGGCGACGTCTACCTCTACCGGGAGGCCGGTTTCCCCGGGCTGGCGGGGGCCACCCGCTACATCGCCGGGCGGGTCACCCCGGACCGGAGTCTGCACTCGGTCGTCCACGACTTCGTCACCTCGGGTCGCAGCGTCGATCCGCAGCCGGGGGACGAGTTCTTCCTCGACGGTTTCGACCAGTCGGTGACCGCCCGACTCAACCAGCTCGAACAGGACGTCGCCGACGGGTGGGATCAGCACCGGGGCCTGATCCGCGCCGTCTGAACGGATTCGGCGCGCTCCGGCGCGGCGGCGCGATCACGCGCCGCCGCGTCGGAGCGGGCGGGGTTCAGGCGGTCTCGGCCGGGGTGCCCGCCCGCACCGGGAGGTGCCGGGTGCCGAGGACGATCTGGTCGAAGTGACGCAGCGTGTCGTCGTCGCGGTCGACGGCCAGTCGACCGTACCGGGCGATGATCTCCTCCAGGGCGACCTGGTTCTCCAGGCGTGCCAACGGGGCGCCGAGGCAGAAGTGCACGCCGTGGCCGAAGGAGAGCTGCGCGGCACCACCGATCTTGCGGGACGGGTCGAACGTGTCCGGGTCGGGATGCGCCAGGGGGTCACGGTTCGCCGAGAGCACCCAGGTGTTGACCATGACGTCGGCCGGGATCTCGACTCCACCGACGGTGGTGGCCCTGGTCGTGGTGCGCTGCATCTGGGGGAACGGGGGACGGAAGCGCAGCACCTCCTCGATGATCGGCGCGATCAGGCCCCGGTCCTCGGCGGCGGCCGTCCAGTACTCCGGGTGCTCGTCGAGGGTACGGACGATGTTGCCCAGCAGGACGGTGGTGGTGATGTGCCCCGCGAGCAGCAACGCGGTGGAGAAGTTGGCCGCCTCCACGTCGTCGAGGGCGCGCCCGTCGACCTCGGCCAGCACCAGCCGGGAGATCAGGTCGTCCTGCGGTTCGGCCCGTCGTTCCCGACACCTGTCGAGCAGGTAGGAGGTGAGCGGGTTCAGCACCTGCATGATGCGTTCGGCCAGGGCCGGATCGGTCGGGTCGTCCATCTGGATGTCGACCAGTGCGCCGGACCAGTCACCGAACTGCTTGTGGTCCATCCGGGGCAGGCCCAGCAGCTCGGCGACGATCGTGACCGGCAGCGGGAAGGCGAGCGCCTCGACCAGGTCGAAGCGGTCACCGGCGTCGGCCAGCAGTGACCGGGTCACCTCCCGGATGCGTGGTTCGAGGTCGGCGATGGTACGCGGGGTGAAGGCGCTGCTGACGACCTTCCGCAGGGCCCGGTGCTCCGGCGGGTCGATCTCGTGGATCATCCCTGGTGTCGGGTCGGCTCCCTCGATGACGCGGGTGGGGTCGGAGGAGAAGGTGGCGGTGTCGCGGAGGACCTCGCGTACGTCGCTGTGCCGGAAGACGTGCCAGACGCCGTACTGGTCCTGCCAGACCGGATGTCTGTCACGCATCACCGCCAGCCAGTCGAGCAGGACGGCCTCGTCGGCCATGCTCGGGATCTGTTCGATCGTGGTCATGGTTCTCCCCACCGTTCGTCGTCCATCCCGTCCACCCCCGGGCAGAGATGTCGATCTTCGCCAATGTCGCTGATTGTCGACTCAGTTCGTCGCCGTACGCGGGAATCGGTCAGCTCGCCCGGACCCGGACCCGGCCCCAACTCGTGGCGCCGACCTCGGAGGGAAACGGGCGGATGACGCGCAGATCGTCCTCGAAGTCGGTCTCGGCGTTCAGGATCGCCTGATGGATCCGTTGCACCTGCGGCTCCGGTTCCAGACCCAGTTCGTCGACGAGGTTGCGGCGCAACCGGTGGAAGACCTCCAACGCCTGCGCGCGTCGGCCACTGAGATACAGCGCCCGCATGTACTGCGCCTGGAGCCCCTCGTGCAGCGGATTCTCCGCGGTGAGCGCGGTCAGCTCGATGAGGGCCTCCCGGTACATCCCCTGACGCAACTTCGCGCCGACCAGGTATTCGCTGGCCATGAGCCAGGACTCCTCCAGTTCGCGGCGCTTCGACTCCAGCACCCGACCCAGGGGGACGTCGACGAGCGCGGGCCCGCGCCAGAGCCCGAGGGCCTCGGTGAGCCTGCGGGTGCCGGTCACGTCGTCACCGAGGCCGAGCGCGGCGCAGCCGGCCGACATCAGACGCTGGTACTCCCGGACGTCGAGGGCGATCTGGTCACCGCGGAGCAGATAACCGCCGGCCCGGGTGATGAGCAGACTCCGGGTGACCTCCTCGGCGGGCAGGCCGGTGACCGCCACGAACATCTTGCGCAGATTGAGAATGTACGTCTGGAGGGTGGTCAGTCTGCTGACCGGCGGCTCGTCGTCCCAGAGCTCGGAGACCAGGACGGAGACCGGAACGACCTGGTCGGCGTGGACGAGGAGCATTGCGAGAACATTTCTCGGTTTCCGTGCCGTCGGCGTCTTTCGCGGCGATGGGGAACTGACGAACAGCGGACCCAGGACTCCGAGGCTTACCACGGTCTCCGGATTTTGCAATTGCACTACATCCCCCATCGAAAAGCAATGGAACCGGACATTCAGCGATCCATGGTGATCGAAGCGCGCTAAGCCGAAACTAGCACCCCGATCAAGGAGGCCGCGAGCCCTTGACGGTACGGTTCCCTCACACCACCGCACACCCGCCGGACCAGTAATGCCGCACCGGTGGCGTTTTCGCTGGTAGACGCCGTCAATACGTACGCCCGTCACACTGGGCAACATATTCGCCGGGGCCGGTACCACCATCCCGACCGGGAAAGCCGGATGCAATAGCGAACTGCGGTTTTTGCCCGGAAGGCGGTTTTATCCGGGGAGATCCCACACCTCGCTCCGTTTCACCACCACGACCCAGGGAACGTCTACCTCACCCGGTCGCCGAAGGGCCGGACGAGGAGCCGACGACCCCGAGGCGGGTCGGCCGGTCGAAGGAGGCAGACATGCGCGGCGCAGTCCTGTACGCCCCCGGTGACGTCCGGGTGGAGCAGCGCGAGGACCCCCGGATCGAGGCGCCGACCGACGCGGTCATCCGGCTGACCGCCACCTGCGTCTGCGGCTCCGACCTGTGGCCGTACCGGGGGATCGAGAAGGTCACCGGAGCGGCCCCGATGGGCCACGAGTACGTCGGCGTCGTCGAGGAGGTCGGCGGCGAGGTCCGTACGCTGCGCCCCGGCCAGTTCGTCGTCGGCTCCTTCTTCGCCTCCGACAACACCTGCGAGATCTGCCGCTCCGGCTACCAGAGCTCGTGCCTGCACCGGGTGGGGATGGGCGGGCTCGGCGCCCAGGCGGAGTACCTGCGGGTACCGCTCGCCGACGGGACCCTGGTCGCCACCCCCGAGACGCCGCCGGACGAGCTGGTCCCCAGCTTCCTGGCCGCCTCCGACGTACTGGGGACGGGATGGTTCGCCGCGGTGGCCGCAGCGGTCGGGCCGGGCAAGACCGTCGCCGTCGTCGGGGACGGCGCCGTCGGGTTGCTCGGCGTCCTGGCGGCCAACCAGCTCGGCGCGGAACGGATCATCGCGATGAGTCGGCACGAACCACGCCAGAAGCTCGCCGTCGAGTACGGGGCGACCGACGTCGTCACCGAACGCGGCGAGGACGGGGTGGCCCGGATCAAGGACCTCACCGACGGGCTCGGCGCCCACTCGGTGATCGAGGCGGTCGGCACCCAGGAGTCGATGATGCAGGCCATCCGGTCCACCCGACCCGGCGGACACGTCGGCTACGTCGGCGTCACCCACGACGTGCAGCTCTCCGGCATGGAACTGTTCTTCTCCCACGTGCACCTGCACGGCGGCCCCGCACCCGTACGCCGGTTCCTGCCCGAACTGAACACCCTGATCTGGGACCGGCAGATCGACCCGGGCCGGGTCTTCGACCTCACCCTCCCCCTCGACGAGGCCGCCGAGGGCTACCGCGCGATGGACGAACGTCGCGCCGTCAAGGTCCTCCTGCGCCCCTGACCCGACGCCGGAACCGGCTCCCAGCAGACCGCCGGTGCCGCCACCGCCGGGTGGCGGTGCCGTTTGCCGGGAACCCGGTCGGGAAGTCAGGCGCTCCGGCGGCGACAGCCGTCCTCCCTCGCTGATGGGGTGCCGACGATGACGAACCGTCCGACAGCGGTGTCGACAGCGGGAACGACGCGGGTGACCACGCCGCTGACCGTCGGCGTGGAGGAGGAGTTCCTGCTCCTGGACCCCGCCACCGGCGGCAGCCTGCCGGTCGCCGACCGGGTGCTCGCCGCCCTGCCCGGACCGGCCCGGCAGCAGAGCCGCCAGGAGTTCCGGCACAGCATGGTCGAGATGGTCACCCCGGTCTGCACCGACCTCGGCGAGCTGCGCGACCACCTGGTGGCGTTGCGCCGCAGCGCTGCCGACGCGGCCCGGACCGCCGGGGCCAACCTGGTCGCCGTCGGCGCCACCCCCGTCCGGGAACCCCACCGGACGGTGCCCGACGAACCCCGCTACCACGCCATGTCCCGACGCTTCGGCCCGGTCGCGCACGACCCGGCGGTCTGCGGCTGCCACGTCCACGTGGGCCTGCCCGACCGGGAACTGGCGGTGCAGGTCTGCAACCACCTGCGGCCCTGGCTGCCGATCGTCCAGGCGATCACCGTCAACTCGCCCCTGCACGACGGGTACGACACCGGGCACGCCAGCTGGCGGTCGATGCAGTTGGAACGGTGGCCGAGCATCGGCCCCACCCCGTACTTCACCTCCGCCGCCGACTACGACGCCACGGTGGCCGCCCTCGTCGACGCGGGGATCATGCTCGACTCGGCGATGGTCTACTGGTACGCCCGCCCGTCGACCAGCTATCCGACGGTGGAGATCCGGGTCGGGGACGTCTGCCCCCGGGTGGACGACACGGTGCTGGTCGCCGCCCTGGTACGCGCGCTGGTCGCCACCACCGCCGACGACGTACGCGCCGGTGTCGCCGCGCCCCGGCTGCGCGGATGTCTGGTGGCGGCGGCCCACTGGCGGGCCGCCCACCACGGCCTCGACGGCGACCTGATCGACCTGCGGGCCGGCGGGGCACGGCCCGCGTGGCACCTCGTGGAGGAGCTGGTCGCGGCGGTCACCCCCGCGCTGGTGCGCCACGACGACCTGTCGTACGTCCTGGAACAGCTCGCCCGGCTGCGCCGCGACGGGACCGGGGCCGCCCGGCAGCGACGGATCATGGCCGCCACCGGCGGTGACGTCCGCGCGGTCCTCGACCACCTGACCGCCCAGACCGTCGACTGTTGACCGGTACGGCGTTCAGCGGACCCCGTGGGTCTGGAGCCACAGTTCGAGCAGGCCGAGCTGCCACAGCTTGTTGCTGCCGGCAGCGGCCTGCGCCCGGTCCGGTTCGGCGAGCAACTCCTCGACGTACTCCGGTCGGAACAGCGCCCGCTCCCGGGCGGCCGGTGCCCGCAGCGCCTCGGTGACCAGTTCCCGGAGCGGACCGTCGACGTTGCGCAGCGCAGGCACCGGGAAGTAGCCCTTCGGCCGGTCGACGACCTCGGCGGAGAGCACCTGCCGGGCGATCTCCTTGAGCACCCCCTTGCCGCCCTGCGCGACCTTGTGCTCCGGGGGGCAGGCGGCGGCGAGCGCCACCAGGTCCTGGTCGAGGAAGGGGGTCCGGACCTCCAACCCCCACGCCATGCTCATGCTGTCGACCCGTTTGACCGGGTCGTCGGGCAACATCAGGTGGGTGTCCAGGCGCAGTACGGCGTCCAGGGCGGTGTCCGCGCCGGGGGCCGCCAGGTCGGCGACGACCAGGTCCCGGCTGGCGTCGACGTCAGGGACCGGGAACCCGACCACCCGGCTCAACTCGGCGTGGTCCCGGTCGAAGAAGGCGTCGGCGAACCGGCGCGCGGCGTCGACCCGGGGCACCGTGGCCATCGGCTGGTGGTAGCCGTACCCGGCGAAGACCTCGTCGGCCCCCTGGCCGGACTGGGCCACCTTCACGTGGGCCGCCACCTGCTCGCAGAGCAGATGGAAGGCGACCACGTCGTGGCTGCCCATCGGCTCGGTCATCGCCGCGACGGTCCGGCGGACGGCGGGCACCAGGTCGTCGTCGGCGAGCCGGATCCGCTGGTGGTCGGTGTCGTAGGCCCGGGCGACCAGGTCGGAGTAGTGGAACTCGTCGCCTGCCTCGTCGCCACGGCTGTCGAAGCCGATGCTGAACGTCCGGACCCGCTCCTGTCCCGCCTCGGCGAGCAGCGCCACGATCAGGCTGGAGTCGAGCCCTCCGGAGAGCAGCACCCCTACCGGCACGTCGGCGACGAGACGGCGTCGTACCGCAGTGCGCAGGGCCTCGCCGACCGCGTCCTGCCAGTCGCCGGCGTCCCAGCCGGCGTGCGCGCTGTCGCGGACGTAGTCGGGCCGCCAGTAGACGCGCTCGCGGCTGCGGCCGTCGGCCTCGACGACCCGGACGGTGGCCGGCGGCAGCTTCCGCACCCCGCGCAGGATGGTCCGGGGTGCCGGCACGATCGAGTGCCACGACAGGTAGTGGTGCAACGCCACCGGGTCGACCGAGGTGTCGACGTCCCCGGCGGCCAGCAGGGCCGGCAGGGTCGAGGCGAACCGCAGCCGTCCGGGCCTCTCGGCGAGGTAGAGGGGCTTGATGCCCAGCCGGTCGCGGGCCAGGACCAGCCGGCGCCGGGTCCGGTCGACCAGGCCGACGGCGAACATCCCGACCAGGTGGTCGACGAAGTCCTCGCCCCACTCGGCGTACGCCACCAGGATCACCTCGGTGTCACTGGTGGAGTGGAAGGTGTGTCCCGCGGCGCGCAGCTGTTCGCGCAGCTGCGGATAGTTGTAGATGCAGCCGTTGAAGACCACGGCGAGTCCGAGGTCCTCGCGGACCATCGGCTGGCCGCCCGCGTCGGACAGGTCGATCACGGTCAACCGGCGGTGCCCGAGGGCCACCCACCCGCAGTCCCACGCCCCCTCGCCGTCCGGGCCGCGCGAGCGCAACGCCTCGTTCATCCGCAGCACCGCGTCGGCGTCCGGCGGACTGCCGTCGAACCTCGCCTCACCGCTGATGCCGCACACGTCAGGAGGCCCTGGTCGTCGTGGGTGATGCGGGCACCGTCACCACTCCTGTCGTCGGTACGCCTCTCAGCCCGCTACCGGCGATGTGACCGGGTGTCGGGCCGGAGCGGCCGTCTACCCGTCGTCAGCGTGGTGAAACCGTCCGATCGGTCGACCCGCCACCGGCCGACCCCCGGCTCAGCCCTGGTCGGGTACGCCCGCCCCGACGCCGGGGTGTTCGGCGCTGGCGGTGAGGATCCGTTTACGCTGCTTGGTCGGGAGTCTGTCGACGTAGACCAGGCCGTCGAGGTGGTCGACCTCGTGCTGGAAGCACCGGGCCAGGGTGCCGCTGCCCTCCAGTCGGATCGGCTCGCCCCGCAGGTCGAATCCGGTCACGGCGGCGACGGCCGACCGGGTCATCTCGGCGTGCTGACCGGGCACCGACAGGCACCCCTCCTCGTCGGCGACGAGTTCCCGTGCCTCGGGCAGGTGCAGCACCGGGTTGACCACCACCGCCACGGTGCGCGTCCCCGTCGCGTCGGCGCAGTCCACCACGAAGATCCGGGCGTCCACCCCGATCTGGTTGGCGGCCAGGCCCACCCCTCGGGCGGCGTACATGCTGGCGTACATGTCGGCGACGAGCCGGGCGAGGTCGTCGTCGAAGACGGTCACCTCGGCACACCGGCGGTGGAGGACCGGTGCGCCGTACCGGGTGATGGGGCGTGGAGTGCCGGTGGAGGTCTGCACAGTCACCCATTGTAGGCAGTCGGCCCACGATGGTGAGGAAGGGTCGGTGGGTCGGTCACCGGACGTCGACGGGCGGCGGCGTGCAGGTACCCGGTCACCACCGTGGTGATCTCACCGGTCAGTTCCTCCGCCTCTCCCCCGCCCTGTCCGACGAGCCGGTGCACCAGGGACTCCACCACCGCGACCACGATCCGGGCGGTGCGCTCGGGGTCGGGTAGGTCCAGGTCGGGATCCCGTCGGAGCAGGCCCGCGACGGCGGTGACCGCCTCCTGCTCGGCGAGCCGGAACCGGTCGAGCAGTTCCGGTGGCCGGGGCGACTCCTCGAACAGGACCCGGTGCAGCCTCGGCTCGTCGGCGTGCAGCCGGGTGAACCCCTCGACCACGACGGGCAGCCACTCGGTCAGCCGTACCGGTCCGTCGGCGACCCGGGTGAGACCGGCCCGTACGACGGCGGTGCCCTCGTCGAGGTGGGCCAGGGCGAGGGTCAGCAGGATCGAGTCCTTGTTCGGGAAGTACTGGTACACGGATCCGACGGAGAGCCCGGCCGCCGCGGCGATGCGGTCGGTCGTACCCGCGGCGTGCCCGTGCTCGGCGAAAACGCGAGCAGCCGCGTCGAGGATGCGCCGCCGGGTCTGCCACGACCGGTGTTGGCGCGGTGTCTTCCTGGGCTGATGTGGGGACGGCCGAGGTGGCACCGGTGACCTCCGAACGCGAGTACCTGAACCTGAGGAATTCCTCGTATCATAGCTACGAGTAGGACAAACTCACCTGAGTGGACCGACCTCGTCGCGGGGCGGATCCACCCGACGGAAGGCCGACGTGCCCCCTCACCGACAGACCTATCAGGACGTCACCTTCTGGCGCGGGTACGAGCGCTTCTATCCACCGTCGCTGCGCCACGGCGACGACGACCCGGTGGAACAGTGGTGGCGGTGGCGGGACGTCGACGTACACCTCGATCGGTTCCCGGCCCCCGACGCCGAGGCCACCCTCGTCCTGTTGCACGGGGCGGGCGGGTACGGTCGCATGCTCGCTCCCTATGCCCGACTGCTGCGGCGGGCCGAGTCGGTCGAGGTGGTCGCCCCCGACCTCCCCGGCTACGGACTGACCCGCACCGACACCGCCGTGTCGTACCCGGACTGGCTCGACTGCGTCACCGACCTCGTCGCCGCCGAACGGTCCCGCGCCCACCGTCCGGTGTTCCTGCTCGGGGCGAGCATGGGCGGGATGCTGGCCTACCAGGCCGCGGCGCGCGGCGGGGTGGCCGGGCTGGTCGTCACCTGTCTGCTGGACCCCGGGCGACCGGAGGTACGGGCCCGGATGACCCGGATGCCCGTGGTCGGGCGGCTGGGACCGACGGTGATGCCCAGGCTGCGTCGGCTCGACCGGTTGCCCGTACCCATGGGGATGGTGGCGAACATGGCCGCGATGAGCAACGAACCGGCGCTGACCGCGCTGGTGCGGGCCGACCGGTGCGGCGGCGGCAACCGGGTCCCCCTCCGCTTCCTGCGCACCTTCCTCACCGGTGCGCCACCGATGGAGCCGGAACGGTTCACCGTCTGCCCGGTCCTGATGGTCCACCCCGGAGCCGACCGCTGGACCCCGCCGGAGTTCAGCGTGCCCTTCTTCGAACGGATCGCCGCCGACACCGAGCTGGTGATCCTGGACCGGGCCGGGCACCTGCCGATCGAGGAGCCCGGACTCACCCGGCTCGGGCAGGCCACCGGAGACTTCGTCCGTCGGCACCGGCAGGGGTGACGACGCCGCCGTCAGGTACCTGGCGATCCCGCCCCGCGGGCTGCGCGCCTGACCCGGCCGGTCAGGCGCGCGGTGGACCGGCGGGAACGGGCGTGCCGCCGCGTCGGTGGCCGCTCGGGCTGACACCCCGGATCCGTTTGAACGCCGCGCTGAAGGCGAACGGGTCCGAGTAGCCGACGGCGTGGGCGACAGCGGCGACCGTCGCCGTCTCCCGCTCGACCAGCAGGTCCGCCGCGAGCGTCATGCGCCAGCGGGTCAGGTAGGTCAGCGGTGGTTCGCCGACCAGGTCGACGAAACGCTTCGCCAGGGTGGAACGCGACACCCCCGTCCGCCCGGCGATGGAGGAGACCGTCCAGGGTGCCGACGGTTCGGCGTGCAGCAGACGCAGCGCCTCGCCGACCACCGGATCCCGCTGCGCGGCGTACCAGGGCGGCGGTGTGCCGCCGGGTCTGTCGAAGTACTCCCGCACCGCACAGACCAGCATCCAGTCCAGCAGCCGGTCCAGGACCACCTGCTGGCCGGGGGTGTCGGTGGCGACCTCGGCGGCGAGATGCCCCAGGATCGCCTCGGCCCCACCTCCCGGCGTGGCGCGCAGCACCACGGGCAACGCCTCCAGCAACCTCCGGTTCACCTCACCGCGCACCGGGTACGCCCCGACGATCAACGTGGTCGCGCCGTCACCGGAGCCGTCGGCGTCACCGCACTCGCGGGTCCACCCGATCCGGTGCCGGGTTCCACCCTGCTCGGGGGCCGCGCAGTGCTCGCCGCACGGAACCGGCACGGCCCGGGTGTCGACCTCGTCGACGAAGGTGAAGGGGGCCGGTCCCCGCACGATGACCGTCTCCCCCGCGCCGAGCGGTACGGGCGCCCGGTGCTCCGGCACGATCCAGCCCGACCCGCCGAGGACGGTGCACAACGTCAGGGGTGCGCCGTCGACGAAGTGCAGGGCCCAGGGCGGGGAGAGCGTCGAGTTGCCGAACAACGAACCCCGGGCCCGCATCCCCCGGAACAGGTCACCGAACGCGTCCATCGACCCGACGGTAGACGACGACACATGCGGTCCGGCTTCTCACCCATGGCTGCGTCCACCGGTCTGGCGTCGAATGGAGGTCATGAACAACGACACCACCCTCGTCCTCGGTGCCACGGGCAAGACCGGACGGCGGGTCGCCGCCCGGCTACGACTGCACGGCGGGGCGGTACGGACCGCCTCCCGGACCAGCCCTACCCGCTTCGACTGGTCGCACCCCGACGGTTGGGACGCCGTCCTGCGGGGCGTGACCGCCGTGTACGTGGTGCCCCCACCGGTACCCGGCCCGGTGCACGAGTTCGTGGCGCGGGCCGAGGCGGCCGGCGTACGGCGTCTGGTCCTGCTCTCCGGGCGGGGGGCCGACTCCTGGGGCGACGGCACGTTCGGGGCGGACATGCGTTCGGCCGAGGACGCCGTACGCGGCTCGGCATCGGAGTGGACAGTGCTGCGGGGGGCGAACTTCGACCAGAACTTCGACGAGGACATCTTCCACGGCCCGCTGGTCGCCGGAGAGCTGGCACTCCCGGCCGGGGCGGTGCCCGAGCCGTTCGTCGACGTGGAGGACGTCGCCGACGTCGCGGCGAGGGTGCTCACCGAACCCGGCCGACACGCCGGGCGGATCTACGAGCTGTCCGGGCCGCGCGCCCTGACCTTCGCCGAGGCCGTCGAGCTGATCTCCCGGGCGGCCGGGCGGCCCGTCTCGTACCGGCAGGTCTCCCCCGACGCGTACGCCGCCGGGTTGGTCGGGCAGGGCTGGGAGAAGGACGACGCCCGCCAGCTCGCCGACATGTTCGTGGTGATGGAACGCGGGGTGATCGCCGAACCGACGGACGACGTCGCCGCCGTGTCGGGGCGCGCACCCCGGTCCTTCGAGGAGTACGTGGTGCGGGTCGCGGCGGCGGGCGGCTGGGAGCCGCAGCGGTGAGGACCGCCCACTCCGACGGGGGCGAGCCCCGGCCGATCCCGTGCAGGGATCGGCCGGGGCTCGTGGTGGACGTCGGGATCAGGCGAGGTCGAACCGGTCGAGCTCCATGACCTTGGTCCAGGCCGCCACGAAGTCGGCGACGAACTTGTCACCCGCGTCCCGACCGGCGTACACCTCGGAGAGGGCCCGCAGCTGGGAGTTGGAGCCGAAGACGAGGTCCACCGCGGAGGCGGTCCACTTCACCTCGTCGGTGGCCAGGTCCCGGATCTCGAACACGTGCTCCTCGGACTCCGACGCCTTCCACCGGGTGCCCGGGGAGAGCAGGTTGACGAAGAAGTCGTTGGTGAGCGCCCCGGGACGGTCGGTGAGGACGCCGTGCCGCGTACCGCCGACGTTGTTGCCGAGGGCACGCAGGCCGCCGACGAGGACGGTCATCTCCGGCGCGGTCAGGTCGAGCATGTACGCCCGGTCCAGGAGCAGGACCTCCGGCTGGGTCTTCTCACCGGGGCGCAGGTAGTTGCGGAACCCGTCGGCCCGGGGTTCGAGGACCCGGAACGACTCGACGTCGGTCTGCTCCTGGGCGGCGTCGGTGCGCCCGGGCCGGAACGGCACGGTCACCTCGACCCCGGCGTCGCGGGCGGCCTTCTCCACCGCCGCCGACCCGGCCAGGACGATGAGGTCGGCCAGGGAGATCTTCGCCCCGCCGGCCTCGTTGAACTCCCGCCGGACACCCTCGAGGGTCTCCAGGACCGCCGCGAGCTGCTCGGGCTGGTTGACCTCCCAGCTGCGCTGCGGCTCCAGGCGGATCCGCGCGCCGTCGGCGCCGCCGCGCTTGTCGGTGGAGCGGAAGCTGGCCGCCGAGGCCCAGGCGGTGGAGACCAGCTGGGCGGTGGTCAGACCGGACTCCAGGACCTTCGCCTTGAGGGCGGCGACGTCGCCGTCACCGACGAGTTCGTGGTCGACGGCGGGCACCGGGTCCTGCCACAGCTGGGGTTCCGGCACCCACGGCCCGAGGAACCGGCTGACCGGGCCCATGTCACGGTGCAGGAGCTTGTACCAGGCCTTGGCGAAGGCCAGCGCGAACTCGTCGGGGTTCTCCAGGAACCGGCGGGAGATCTTCTCGTACTCCGGGTCGACGCGCAGCGACAGGTCGGTGGTGAGCATCGTCGGCTTGTGCTTCTTCGACGGGTCGTGGGCGTCCGGGATGATCGCCTCGGCGTCCTTGGCGACCCACTGCTTCGCGCCACCGGGGCTCGTGGTGAGCTCCCACTCGTAGCCGAAGAGGATCTCGAAGAACCTGTTGCTCCACTCGGTGGGGCGGTCGGTCCAGGTCACCTCCAGACCGCTGGTGATGGTGTCCCCGCCCTTTCCGGTGCCGTGGGTGCTGAGCCAGCCCAGACCCTGCGACTCCAGCGGGGCGCCCTCCGGCTCGGGGCCCACGTGGTCGTCGGCGACGCCGGCACCGTGGGTCTTGCCGAAGGTGTGACCACCGGCGATGAGGGCCACGGTCTCCTCGTCGTTCATCGCCATCCGGGCGAAGGTCTCCCGGATGAAGTGCGCCGCCGCGAGCGGGTCGGCGTTGCCGCGCGGACCCTCCGGGTTGACGTAGATCAGCCCCATCTCGGTCGCTCCGACGCCGGGTGACACCTCCTTGTCGGAGACGTACCGCTCGTCACCGAGCCAGGCGTCCTCCGGACCCCAGAAGATCTCCTCGGGCTCCCAGACGTCCTCCCGGCCGAAACCGAATCCGAAGGTCTTGAACCCCATCGACTCCAGGGCGACGTTACCGGCGAGGACCAGCAGGTCGGCCCAGGAGATCTGCTGGCCGTACTTCTGCTTGACCGGCCAGAGCAGCCGGCGGGCCTTGTCCAGGTTGGCGTTGTCCGGCCAGCTGTTGAGCGGGGCGAAGCGCTGACCGCCGTCACCGGCGCCACCGCGACCGTCCTCGATGCGGTACGTCCCGGCGGCGTGCCAGCTCATCCGGATCATCAGGCCGCCGTAGTGGCCGAAGTCGGCCGGCCACCAGTCCTGCGAGGTGGTGAGGACCTTGACGATGTCCTGCTTGAGGGCCTCGACGTCGAGCTTGGCGAACTCCTTGGCGTAGCTGAAGTCCGGCCCGAGCGGGTTGCCCTTCGAGGAGTGGGCGTGCAGCACGGAGAGGTCGATCTGGTTCGGCCACCAGTCCCGGTTGGTACGCGGACGACCGCTGGTCCTCGGGGTCGGTGAGTCGATCGCCGGGTTCTCACTCTCACTGCCGTGCGAGGTCACGGAGTCGTGCGCGACCGGGCAGCCGGCTGCCGCCTTGGCGTCCACGCCCTGGGCGCTGGAGGGGGCGTTGTCCTGGGTGCTCATCTACTTCCTTCCGGGCTGACGGGATCACTGGGAGGTGCGTGGGGTCGTCGCACAGTCGGGGCAGGTGCCCCAGTAGACGACCTCCGCCTCGTCGACGACGAACCCGTGGTCGTCGGAGGCGGTGAGACAGGGAGCGCTGCCGAGGGCGCAGTCGACGTCGGCGATCGTGCCGCAGGAGCGGCACACGATGTGGTGGTGGTTGTCCCCCACCCGGGACTCGTACCGGGCGGTCGCCCCGGCCGGCTGGATGCGCCGCACCAGGCCGGCGTCGGTCAGGGCGCGCAGTACGTCGTAGACCGCCTGCTGGGAGACGGTGGGCTGGTCGGCCCGGACCAGCGCGATCACCGTGTCGGTGTCCACGTGCGGGTGGTCACGCAGCGCCGCGAGCACCGCCAACCGAGGCCGGGTCACGCGCAACGAGACCGACCGCAACTGGGTCTCGAAGTCGGACGTCATCCTCCGAACATAGTCCACTCTTCTGGAATCAATCTAGTTTTGCGGTCGAGCCCGTCGTGTCGTCCCCCACCGGACCCGCCCCGCGAACCGGGACGAAACCCCCGACCGGCCGACTACCGGGTCAGGCGCGGGCGGTCGGCCGGACGTCGCCCCCGACCCCGCCCAACCGGGCGAACGGACCCCCCGCTGCCAGCAGCGCCGCCGGCGCCCCCCACTCCACCAACCGTCCGCCGTCGAGGACCAGGACCAGGTCGGCGTCGACGACGGTGGAGAACCGGTGCGCCACCACCACCCGGGTCATCGGAAGGGCCCGCAGACCGGCCTCGACCCTCGCCTCGGTCACCGGGTCCAACGCGCTCGTCGCCTCGTCCAGGATGAGCAGCGCCGGATCGGCCAGCAGCGCCCGGGCCAGGGCGACCCGCTGACGCTGCCCACCCGACAACCCCGCCCCGCCGTCCCCGAGCCGGGTCTGCAACCCCATCGGCATCGACGCCACGTCCTCGGCCAGCGCGGCCAGGTGCAGCGCCCGCGCGATCGAGGCGTCGTCCGCGTCGGGGCAGGACAGGGTCAGCGCCTCCCGGAGGGTGCCCGCCCCCACGTAGGTCTCCTGCAACACCACGCCGATCTGCCGCCGCAGCGAGGACAGGTCCACCCCGGCCAGGTCCACCCCGTCGACGTGGATCCGCCCCTCCGTCGGCGCGTACAACCCGGTCAACAACCCGACGAGGGTGCTCTTGCCGCTGCCCGAACCGCCGACCACCGCCACCTTCGTACCGGGCGGCAACACCGCTGTCACCCCCCGCAACGCCCAGGGGGAACGGCGGTCGTAGCGGAAGCCCACCCCGGTCAGGGTGACCAGTCCGCTCAGCGCGGCCACCGGCCGCCCCGGCAGGGCCTGCTCGACAGGGGCCTGCGCGATGTCCGACAACCGGTCCACCGTCGGTGCCAGCAACGTGAACGACGGCAGCCGCTGGGCCAGCGCCACCGCCGGGGTGACAGCGGCGACGGCGAGGGCGGCGAGACCTGCCGCCCGGCCCGGCGAATCGGCCTGCCCGGCCGCCACCAGCAACATCAACACCGGGCTGGCGACCGACCAGGCGGCGAGGAGGGCGTCCGAGACCGCCGAGAGGCGGGAGAGCCGGTACGACGCGGACATGCCCCGGTCGAACGACTCCCGCCACCGGTGCAGCACCCGCACCTGCGCCCCGGCCACCCGGATCGCCGCCATGCCCTGCAGCGCGTCGGCCAGCCGGGCCGACTCCTCACCCGAGGCCAGCAACTCCTCCCGCTGGAGGGCACCGGAGCGGCTGCCGATCCACACCGCCGTCACGACCTGCGCCAGGATGACACCGGCTGCGGTCAGCCCCAGCACCGGGACCAGCACGGCGACCACTGTCAGGTAGCCCAGCACCAGGACCGTGTCGAGGGCCGTGGCCACCAGCGACGACGCCAACAGGTCCCGTACCGCCCCCGCCGCCCGGACCCGGTCGATCAGGTCCCCCGCCGACCGCCTGTCGAAGTACCGGTAGACCACGGCGAAGAGCCGGGTCACCGCGTCGACGGCCAACCGGGTGCCGATCCGGCGTTGCAGGGCCGTCACGGCCAGCGCCCGCGCCAACGACAACGCCCCGGTCACCACCGCCAGCCCGACGACGGCGGCCGGCCAGACCGCCGGTGGGGGCGCGACGCCGTCGATGATGGCGGCCGTCGCCCACGGCACGGCCAGCCCCGCCACGGTGATCAGCACGGACGCGGCCGCCAGCACCGTGAGCAGCCGGGCGTTGCCGCGCAGCACCGGTACGAGCAGGTCCCGCACCGGCGCGGGGGCCGGGCCGGTCGGCGGCGGCGCACCGGCGGGCTCGGCCAACAGCACCACCCCGGTCGACCCGGCCGAGAACTGGGCGGCGGAGAGCCGCCGTCGGCCGACCGCCGGGTCGACGACGTCGATGCCACGTCGGCCGACCCGTTCGACCACCACGTAGTGGTCGCCGTTCCAGTGCGCCACCAACGGCATCGCCAGCTCCCGCAGCCGGGTCGCGTCGTGGCGCAGCGCGGGCAGCGCGATCGCCCGGCAGCGCAGCCCGAACTCCTGCGCGGCGTCGCGCAGGTCCCGCAGGCTCAACCCGTCGCGGCCGACGTCGAGGTGGGCGCGCAGGTGGGCGGCGGGAACGGGACGGCCCGACGCGGCCAGCAGCATGGCCAGTGCGCTGGGACCGCAGTCGGTGGCGGCCACCTGGAGCACCACCGGAACCCGCCGCCGACCGATCACCGCAGGGCTGCCGTCCGGTCCCGGGGCAGCCAGAACCACTCCACGTCCGTCTCCGCCCGCCGCCGGGCCAACCAGGCGTCGAAGACGGCCCGTTCGACGAGGGGCCCGGTGACCTCGTCCAGTTCGGCCGGTTCCCGCGCCACCACCAACGCCGTCACCGGCTTCCCGTCGACCACTGTCGCCACCGGCCCGGTGGCGTCCCGGACCTCGGGTGCCGCCGCTGCGGCGACGGTCCGGACCACCCCCGCCGTCCGACCCGCGCGGACGGCGTCGGCCACCGCCGCGAGTGCCGCCGTACCGTCGGCGGGCATCTCCGCGTCGGCGATCCAGGCGACGACGAGGGTGTCGAACGTGGCCCGGTGTCGGGTGAACCACTCCGGCACCCGGTCGCCGACCACCCTGTCGCGCAGCCGCCGCACCGCCACGGTGTGGGCGACCAGGTCGGTGAAGTCCTCGGCGGACAGGCCCCGCTCCACGAGCCACCGGGCCGTCGAGGCCGGGTCGAGCAGTCCCTTCGCCCGACGGTAGGCGTCCGCCGCCGCCTGGAGTTCCTCCTCGCCGACCTCGACCGGGTGCAGCTCCAACTCGGCGGCGATCAGGCCGGTGTCGACCAGCCGGACCAGCACGTCGTGGTCGTACCAGAGGAAGTCCAGGGCGGTCAGGGCCTCCCCCACCCGCATCGTCCGGGGGCCGACCCGGGCGAGGTGGTGGTCGGAGTGCCGGATCGCCCCCCGTAGGGGCCACGGCAGCGACGGCGCCGGGCTGTACGCGACGGAGACGGTCCCGCCGGGTTCCCGCAGCAGCAGGTCGAACGAGACCGACCCGTCGCTGCTCTCCTCGTCCCTGACGATCGCCGGGTCGGCCTGCGGCCACCGTCGGCGCAGGGGCGCCAACCGCTCCCGGGCGTCCGGGAGGGTGGCCCGCGCCGCCGTCAGCTCCCGGACCAGGGCGAGGGCCTCGTCGAGCAGGGTCGGGTCGACGGTGTTCACGGGGCGGCTCCGGGGATGGCGGCGGCCTCGGTGAGCAGGTCGACGACGGCGGCGGTGATGGGCAGCCCGGTCTCCTCCTCCACCCACAGGTACTGGCCGCTGGGGTTGATCTCGATGTAGACGTACCTGTCGTCGGGGGTGACGATCATGTCCAGTGCGCCGTAGCGCAGGCCGAGCAGTCGGGTCAGCGCCACGCACCGCGCCGCGACCTCCTCGGGCAGGTCGTACGTGCTCCACGGCGTGTTCCGCTCGTCCTGGCGACGCCAGTCGTGGCGGGCGTGGTTGGAGCGCTGCGAGTCGACCGCGGCGGTGAACACCCGGTCCCCGACGACTGTGACCCGCAGCTCGACCCGCTTGGGCACCCGGGCCTGCGCGATGAACGGGCAGTGCCGTACCCCGTCGACGTGGACGAGGTCCCGGTGGCTGACCGGCTCGGTGTAGCGCATCAGCTCGTCGCCGACGGCCGACAGACCCACCTGTTTGGTGATCAGCGTCCCGCCGGTCCGGCCGAACAGGTCGAGCACCGCGTCGGGGTCGTTGCCCACCACCGTCGCCGGCACGTCGAAGCCGAGGCGCACGGCGAGCTGCAGCTGGCGGACCTTCTGCTGCGCCCGCAGGACCACCGGTCGGGGGGCCGGCAGGGCCGGCACGTCAAGGGTCTCCCAGACGTCGCCGACGAACTGACGGGACTCCTCGACCACGAAGGTGGCGTACGGGTCGTCGAGGTGCGCCGGGGCGACCGGGGTGCCGGGGCGGCGGAACCAGACGGCGGTGACCGCGTCGAGGTCGACGACGCGGGGGCGACAGTCGTCCGGATCCGCGTGCCGGACGAGGGTGCGGGTCACCCGCCCGTCGGCCACGGCGACGGCCAGGCAGGCCCGGGACGGCACGTCGGCCGGGTCGAAACGGACCCAGGTGGCACCGCGTCGACCCAACTCGGCCTCGGCCGCGTCGGCGTGCACGTCGTCGGGGGAGGTCAGGATGAGGATCATGTGGGCTCCGGACGGGGTCACCGTCGACGGCCGGGCCACGCCGGGTGCCCGGGCCGTCGACGGCAGTGATCAGAAGTCGGTGTCGGTGTCCGGGCGTCCCCCGCCGGGGATGTCGTCGATGGTCTTCGACGAGCCCGCACCGTTGCGGGGGAGACCGCCGAGCATCCCGGCGAGCTGGTCGTCGGCCAGCTCCACCCCGTCGGCGGGGATGACGTCGATCTTCACGGTCTTGCGCTTCATGGCTCTGCCTCTCCAAGGGACGCCGGCCGACCGGCCGGGTGCACAGCAGTGTGAACCGCCGCCGACCCCCCTGACACCGGGGTTTTCCCCAGGGTTGGACCCCGGTTCTACGCTCGCGGCGTGTCTACCGAGATCGCGGCCGAACGGCTGCTGTCGGCGGCCGACGGGGCCGACCCGGAGCAGGCCGCACGCCTGCTGTTCCAGGCGTTCGTCGCACTGTCGCGTACGGCCGACAGCCACCACCTGCTCACGTTGGTCTCCCGCGCGCAGCGGGTACACGACCGCAGCGGTACGGCGGCCACGGAGCTCATCTACCGCACCCTCGCCGGGACGGCGGCCACCCGCGCCCGGCGACCCGACGGCCCGGACCACCTCGACCGGGCGGTACGGATCTTCGACGAGAACGACTTCGGTGCCGATCCGGTGCTGGTGGAGTGCGCCCTGACGGCGGTGATGACGTTGATGCGCCCCGAACAGGCCCGCCGCTTCGCCCCACTCGTCGACACCCTCGACCTCGACCCGGTGGACCGGGCCCGACTGCTGGCGCTGATCGGGGTCGGCGACGCGTGGGCCGGGAACCTGGTCCGGGGGCAGGCCGAACTGCGGGAGGCGGCACGGCTCGCCGCGCTCTGCGACAGCCTCGACGTGCAGGCCGAGGCGACCTCCTGGCTGGCCAAGTGCGACGCGCTGCGCGGTGACCTGGAGTCGGCGGCGGCCAACCTCGACCAGGCCCGGGAGTCGGCCGCCCGGGTCGGGTCGGCCTGGGTGGCCCACCACCTTCCCGAGTGCACGGCGATGCTGGCGTTCGCCAGGGGTGACCTGGACGCGTGGGCCGGGCTGCTCGAACTGGTGGTCGCCACGGACACCGGGGTCACCGCAGGCCTTCAGCACGAGCACCGCTGGGAGTTGGCCACCCACCACGCCCAGGCCGGTCGGCCGGAGGTGGCCGCCGGGCTCCTCGCTGGCGTCGACGACCCGCCTCGCGGGTGGCCGGGCGGGGCGGCGCTGCCGGCGTGGCGGGCGTGGATCCTCGACCTGGACTCCCCGGTGACCAGCGCGACGCTCGCGGCGTCACTCGACGAGTTGACCCGTCCCGTCGAGCAGTTGCTGGCGGCCCGCCTGGCCTGGCTGCTCGGTGCCCACCACGGGCGGGCAGGCCGCCGTGGTGAGTCGGCCCGGTTGCTGGAGCGGGCGTGCGCGGGATACGCCCGGACCGGTGCCGCCGGTCTCCTCGCCCTGGTCCTCGACGACCTCCGACGGCTCGGTGGTTCCCGGACCGCCGCGGCGGCTGCCGTCGTACCGGCACCCGCCGGGCGGGAGTCGACGCTGGACCTGGTCGCGTCGTGGGCGCGTTCGACAGGTGAACCGGCGCTGACCGGGGCCGAGACGCGGGTGGCGGCCGCGATCGCCGACGGGCTGAGCAACCGGGAGGCGGCCGGACAACTCTTCGTCTCGGTCAAGACGATCGAGTTCCACCTGGGCAACATCTTCCGCAAGCTCGGCGTCCGCAACCGGACCGAACTCGCGGCCCGCCGCGCCCGTACCGGCTGAGACCGCGTCGTCGCACGCGCCGGTGTCGTCGGCCCCGGCGCGTGCGGGCGTTCACCGCACCGCCACCTCGCGCGCGGGCCGGTCGGCGATCGCCGCGACGAGGAGCCCGGTGACCAGGAAGACACCGCCGAGGACCAGCCAGCCGACAGTTCCCCTGCCCACCACCGCCACCGTGAGCAGCCCCGGGCCGAGGACGGCGATGCCGCTGGCCCCCAGGTTGTAGAGGCCCAGGTAGTAGTTGCGCCGACCGACCGGGGCCAACTGGAACGACACACCCCACCCGCCGGCGGACTGCCACAACTCCCCGAAGGTCAGCGCCACCGCGGCGAGCAGGACCACGGCCGTGGCCACGGCGGGCGGTGACCCGGCCGAGGCGGCGGCCAGGACGCAGAAGACGGCCAGGGCGACACCGGCGCGCCGCTGGAGCCGTCCGGCGTGCCCGAGGTCGTCCCCGCCCCGGCTGAACCGGACCTGCAGGGTCACCGCGAGGACCGTGTTGACGAACAGGACGACCCCGACGACCGGCTCGGGTGCCGACGTCCGGGTGATGATCCACAGCGGGAGCGCCACCGACAGGATCACCATGTGCAGGAACAGGACGCCGTTGAGCAGGGCGAGCCCCAGGAACCGCAGGTCCCGCCAGGGTAGGGCGGCCAGCGCCGACACCGGGTCGGCGGTGGCGGCGACCCGGGGCAGGCCGTGGCGTACCCGCAGCAGGAGCAGTGCGGTGAGCACGAACGCCGTCGCGTTGGCGAGGACGAACCCGGTGTACGCCGCCGGACCGGCCAGGGTGATCGACAGGGTGGCGGCGAGCGCCGCCAGTGAGTACGCGGCGTTGCGGATCACCGCCACCGCCGCCATCGTGCCGACGGGTGTCCCGGCTCCGGCGATCGACCCGGCGATGGACTGCAGGATCGGGGTGACGGCGTTCTCGACCATGCCGAGGAAGCACGCCACCAGCAGGAACTGGGTGAAGTCGGTCAGGAACGGGTAGACGAAGAACCCGAGCCCGCGCCACAGCTGCAACGCGATCAGGGTCTGGGGTGCACCGATACGGTCGGCGACCCGCCCGATCGGGACGACGCAGAGCAGCCCGCACAGGGCGGCGATCGACAGCCCGGTGCCCACCTGCGCCGTGGTCAGACCGATCACCTGCGTGTAGAACAGCGCCGACCCGGCGAGGAAGAGCCCCCGACCGGCGGCGTCGATGAAGACCGCCACCAGGAACGTCCGGGCGGCCGGACCGTCGGGCAGCCTGCGGAGCAGGGGCAGGTCACGCCCGGCCAAGCGGGTCCGCTCCTCGACCACGACCGCCCCGCCGGTCACCGGCGGGTGCGGCCGGTGACCCGGCGTCGTCCCCGGACGGCTGCGGAGTCCCCGCAGCCGTCCGGGGCCTCTGCACTGCGGTGCCGTCCCGTCCGGTCATCGCGACCCGGCGGCGACGCGGGCGATCATGATGGTGACTATCGACATGACCGCGTGCCCGGTCATGCCGCCGACGTCGTGCGCAGGCGCGAACTCCATGACGTCGTACGCCAGGACGTGGTCGGGGATCTGCTCCAGCAGGGTCGACAGCATCGCGGTGTCGAGGCCGCCCGCCACCGGCGTGCCGGTGCCCGGCACCACCGAGGCGTCCAGGACGTCGATGTCGACCGAGACGTAGAACCCGTCGGTCCGCTCGGCGAGGTCGGTCGCCAGCCGACGGAACCGCTCCAGCGCCCCCGGGCGGTCGTCACACACCTCGGCGGCCCGCAGCTCCGTCACGCCGAGTTCGGCCAGGTACTCGGGCTCGCCCTCGTCGTAGGCCCTGGTGCCGACCAGCAGCACGTCCTCGGGGCGGACCGCACCGTCGTCGAGCAGCCGACGCAGCGGCGACCCGTGCGACAGGTGCGACCCCTGGTAGTGGTCCAGGACGTCGGGGTGCGCGTCGAACCAGATCAGACCCAGGCGTCTGCCCTGCGCCGCCGCCCCCACCATCGGGTACGTCGACGAGTGGTCTCCGCCGATGGTGACCACCGGGACGTCGACGGTGTCGAACACCTCCCGGTAGACGTCACGGACGTGGGCGATCGTCGCGGTCAGGTCGAACCGCTGGGTCGCCACGTTCCCGGCGTCGCGCAGCCGCAGGTGCGAGAAGTCGACGCCGTGCCGGCTGATGCGTTTGCCACGTCGGGACAGCTCCCGGACCCGGTCCGGACCCAGCGACGCACCCCCGGCCCCGCCCGCTCCACCCTCGAACGGCACGCCGAGGACCACCAGGTCCGGTGCCTCGTCGGCGGCGGCCGCCAGCCCGGACCAGAGACCGGCCGCAGCCGGGACGCTCCTGCACATGCCGCCTCCTCAGGGCAGTGCGGCGGGCGTGAAGTCGATCGGATCGCCCTGCCTGATGCGGTCGGACAGCTCCCGCATCGGCAGCACCACCGCGCAGTAGGAGGCGAGCCACTCCAGGGCGCGGTCGCGGTCGGCGTCCCGGGTGGAGACCACCCCGTCGGAGGGGACGATGACGTTGTAGCCACGGAAGTGCGCGTCGGCGGCCGTGGTCTGGATGCAGACCTGGGCCTGCATCCCGGTGATGATCACCGTGTCCAGGTCCCGGGAGGACAGGAACGAGTCCAGTTCGGTCTGGAAGAACCCGCTGTCCTTCTTCTTCTCCATCACCACGTCGGAGGGCTCCACGAACTCGGGGAGCATCTCGGCACCGGGGGTGCCCCGCAGCACCGGGATCCGACCCTCGTGCAGTTCGATCTTCTTGTCGCCCTCGTCGTAGACGAGTTGCAGGTGCACGATCGGAACGCCGAGCGTCCGCATCTCGGTCAGGAACCTGACGAACGCCGGGGTCATCCGCTCCACGTTCGCCTTGCGCTGACTGTTCTTGTCGACCAGGTCGCGTTGCAGGTCGTTGGTCAGGACCGCGTAGCCGGGCATGTCTTTCCTCTCAGATCCAGCGGTGTACGGCTGTTGCCGCCTCGTCGAAGCCGACCCGGACGTCCAGCCGCTCGTCGGGCGGGATGTAGGAGTTCGCGAACAGGTCGTACACGCCACCGGCGCCGACGGTCAGCACGTCGCGCAGCGGCGTGGACAGCACGGTTCGCAGGTACGTGGTGTCCACCCCGCCGTTGCCGAGTACGTCGGTGGCGTACAGGGTGCGCACCCCGTCCTCGGCCCGGTCGAAGAACAGCGGGGTGCCGGCGATGAGGCCACCGGTGTCGACGTCGGCCACCAGGGCGGCCTCCTCGTCGAGCCCGTGCCGGTTCAGCAGCCGGACCCAGCCGTCGGCGAACCGACGGAAGTAGACGAGCGACCCCGGGCCGACCAGGGGCCTGACACCGGCATAGAGGAGCATGCTGACCTGCAGGGACACTGCGGGGATCAGGTCGTCGCAGCGGAGGTGGTCCATCAGGGCCTGCCGTCGCAGTGGCACGCTCCACTCGGCGAAGCGCGGGTCGTGGGGCACCAACCGGTCGCCGTCGACGTACATCCGCAGCAGCTGGCGGTGGTCGGGGTGACGACGCCAGAAGAAGTGCGTACCGGTGCCCGTCGCCTCGTCCCAGGCCACGACGACTCCCCGGAAGGTGTCGAGGACGTCGGCCCGCAGCACCGGGTCCAGCAGGGTCGCGACGATGTGGTCGTCCCCGGCGAGCAGCTCTATCAGCAGGTTGCGGGTGACCTCCTCGGCGTTGAGGTACAGCAGTTCCGGGACGGGCTGCCGGAAGAGCATCGGCCAGGTGGCGCGCAGGGCCATGGCGATCTGGTCGCGGTGGCGGTCCCGGTCCCCCGGCCCCAGCTTGTTGAGGACTTCCTCGTAGTGCACGAGGAAGTCCCGGTCCGCCGGGGTGAACTCGGCGGACCGGCCGCCCCGGCGCAGCCGTGACACGAAGTCGAAGGTACGGCTGGGGGCGTGGTAGATGACGTCCCGGTACTCGCTGTGGGAGAAGTACGTGACCCGCCGCCCCCGGAACCGGAACCCGTTGCGCAGGTAGTAGTTGCTGGGGGGCACGTTGCTGCAGGAGAGGGTGACGATCGGGCGGGTGACGTCCCCGTTCAGCAGCCGGGCGGCGTTGGCGATCACGTTGGTGCCCAGCAGCAGCGGATGGTTGAGCAGCTGGTGGTGGTCGACGATGTTCACGGCGGTCAGGTCGGCCGCCTCGACGACCGGCGCGTCGGTGCCGAACGTCGCTGCGGCGACCCGGCGGGCGGCCCGGGCCAGCTGTTCCTGGCGGTGGACGTGCACCTGGTGGCGGGGCCGGTGGCGCAGGCCGTCGGAGTACTCACCGAGGGGGGTCGGATCGGCGTAGTACGGCGCGATGATCGGCACGTACCGCTTGATCTGCTCCACGGCCAGTTCGAGGTCTGCCGGAAGGCGCCTGTCCAACGTCGCTCCTCGCCCTGCGTCGGCGGGTCCTCCGCCTGGACTGTCCTGTGCTGCCCGCCGGTCCTTCGCCCCTGGTGACCGGCCCGGTGCCGCCGCCGGCCCGGTCGCCCCGGCGGCGTGCGGTCAGCGCTGCGGTACGGGCTTGAGGGCGCGGTCGAGCAGGGCGTCCCACCAGGTCTGCATCGCGTCGATCGCCGCGTACGCGCCCTGTTCGAGGTCGTGCTGGTCGATCTGCTCGCCCTCGCCGGGGGCCCGGGCGGCCGCGGTGACGTCGACGAACTCCGCGAGGCCGTCCTTGTGCCCCTGCTCGACACCCTCGTCGAGGTGGATGTCGTGGAACTTCTTGATCAGGCTGCCCTGGTAGGTGTGGCCCCGACGCTCGCACACCTCACGGCACAGCTCGAAGAACGTCTCGTGCTCGAAGATCGCGGCGGTCTCGGTGGCGTAGAGGGTGCCGAGCGCCCGCGACGGGTTCGGTGCGGACAGCTCACGCACCGTGGTCAGGAACGCGGTGGTGGGCGCGAACTCCTCGCGCTCGTCGACGTCGGTGCCGATGTTGCGCATGCCCTGCCGGTACATCGGGGCGTGGCCGTCCTCCTCGTCGATGTTGCGCTGGAGTTCGACGGTGACGCCCTTGTCCGCGAGCTTCGCGGTGCAGTCCCGGGCGAGCGACAGCAGCTCCACGTTGGCGTACGAGAACTGGTAGTGCTCCTTGATCAACCACTCGAGGGATTCGATGTCCAGCTCGGGGAGCTGGTCCATGATGCGCTTCTTCGTGGTGACGGTGAACTTGTCGTTGCGGGCGTCGATTCGCTGCGACAGCCGGGGAGCAGTGCTCATTTTCCGACCCTTCCTCGGATGGTGTGTGCCGCACTCGGGCGCGTACGGGGAAAATGGTTCTCAATGCACGCGTGAAGCCAGGATCCGATATCGGGAGCGACTGAATCCTAGGCAGGGACCAGCGCGCTGAGCAATGGTCGACGAACCGCGCGAGTGTGAGAAATTTCATAGATCAAGATCGATGCAATGCCGAGAGAACGGCCGTAGTTTCTGCACGTGAAACAGGTTCTTATCGCTGCTCTCCACCACCAGAGAGGATGCAGCACAGTGCAAAACACCCACAGCGCAGACATCGAGCCGGCCGCAATTTCGGGACTCCTCGACGCATCACTGACGGTGACCCGCGACCGGCACGGCCAAGCCTCGATACTCATCAAGGTCGGCTCCCCCGGATCGACGCCGGGCGAATGCGACTCGATAGAACTCGTCCTCAATTCGGCATCCGCCGACGAGATCGCCGAACTCCTCCGCGACGACCGGCCCGCCCGACACTCAACCGCCGTCCAGTGTTCGATCGGAGTGCTTCGCCGTCGCTGACGTCACCATTCCCGACCTCGGACGGCGGGCGGGAACGGTGAGGCCGGCCACCGCAGCCCCGCGCCGCCCACCGAACGCCCGGAGCGCGACGCAGACCCCGACGGCCAGGACCGCCCCGGCCGCCGTCGCCGCACGGTAGCCACCCACACCGGCGAGACTCAACAGGGCCAGCCCGACGGCCAGGCCGAACTGCTGGGTGGTGACCAGCAGACCCCCGGAGAGCCCGTGCTCGCCACCACCGAGAGCCCCGCTGGCCTGGATGCTGGCGACGACGCCGACCAGGACGAGCCCGTAGCCGACCAGGCACGTCCCCACGACCAGCCACCCGAGAGCACCGTCGCCGACCGGGGTGACGGCGAGGGTGGACATCCCGACGGCGATCGCCGTCATGCCCAGGTAGGAGGTGCGGGCGACACCGAAACGCGCGGTCAACGCCCCGGCCGTCTGCGCCCCGGCCGCCGCCGCTGCCGCATCCGGCAACAGCAGGAGCCCCGAGGCCGCCGGCGACCACCCCAACGCCGACTGGGTGAAGGAGGTGACGAAGTAGACCATTCCGCCGCCGGCAGCCGCAGCCCCGGCACCGACCAGGTTCGCGACGAGGATCGGCCGACGGCTGAGGAAACCCGCCGGGACGAGGGTGAACGTCCCACGGCGGCGGCGCACCCGTACGGTCGCCACGACCGCTGCGGCCACACCGAACCACAGCAGCACCGCGACGGGTCGGGTACCGACCTCCGCCAGACCGGTGCAGGCCACGATGAACGCCGCCGCGCCGACCCCGATCTGCACGGCACCGACCCAGTCCGGGGGCTCGGTCACCGCCGGGGGTATCCGCGGGACCACCCGCCCGACCAGAACCACCGCGGCCACCGCGAGGGCCGTACAGGCGACGAAGACCGCCCGCCACCCGGCAGCCGCGCTCAACACCCCACCGAGGACGGCGCCCATCGCGAACCCCAGGGACGCACCCGCCCCCCACCAACTCAACGCCCGGACCCTGGTGCGCCCCTCGAACAGGGTCGTGACGGCCGCCAACGCGGCGGGCATCGCCGCCGCCGCCGACAGCCCCTGACCGACCCGGCACACCACCAGCACCCCGAACGTCGGCGCGAGCGCCGCCGCGACCGAGGTGACGGCGAAGCCCCACAAGCCGATCGACAGGACCCGGCGCAGCCCGACGGAGTCCGCCAACCGTCCACCGGCGAGCAGACCCGCCCCGAGCGCCACCGCGTACCCCGACAGGACCCACTGGAGATCGGCGGTTGCGACGTCGAGCTCGGCCGCGAGCCCCGGGAGCGTGACGTTGACGATCGAGTACTCCAGGGCGACCAGGAACGGCACGAAGCACAGGGTCGCGATCCGGGCTCGGGAACGCGCAGGCGTCACGGCCGCGCCACGGCGTCGACGCGGGGGAAGACCGGCAGGTGGCAGAGGGAGACCACCTCCGCCCGCCGGTCCCCCTCCGTCGCCACCGCGAGGGTCTGCACGACACGGGCCCCGGCGGCGCTGATCAGCTCCCCGAGTGCCACGAGGGTGCCTCCGCTGCTGACCACCTCGTCGACGATCGCCACGGCCCGACCGCCGATGGTGGCGGCGTCGTCGTCACCGAGGACGAGCTGCTGCGCGGCGGCGGTACCGATCGTCTGGACCGGCACGGTCAGCGGCGCGACCATGTTGGGTCGGATCTTCTTGCGGGCCACGACGTACGGTCGTCCGGTCTTCTCGGCGAGCTTGTGGGACAGCAGGATGCCACCCGTCTCCGGACCCACGATGACCTCGACCGACGGATCCAGGCGGGCCGCCAGTTCGTCGGTGGCGGCCTCCACCAGGGGAAGGTCACCGTAGAGCTTGAGGAACGCGATCTCGATCTCCGGGCCGACCGGGACGATCGGAAGGTCGCGGTGCAGGCCGCCGATGGTGATGCGGTGGGTGTTCACGATCTGGCTCCTTGCGGGGTCGGACAGGGCAGGGCGTTCGCGAGGGCACGTCTGAACTCGGCGAACCGGGCGCGGTTGGGCACCCGGTCCGGAAGCACGGTGCTGCCGAGCACGAGTTGGTCGGCACCGGCCCGCACCAGGTCGGGGGCGGTCACCGGCCCGACGGCCCCGTCGGCCTCGACCCGGTCGACGACACCGGCGGCGCGCAACCGCGCGGCCTGACGCAGGGTGCCCAGCGCCTCCCGACGGAACGGCCGCCCGGCCCCGCCGGGCACCACACTCATCACCGTGAGGTAGTCCGGTTCGAGCGCGGCCACCGTCTCGTCGTCGATGGCCTGTCCCGGGTCGAGGACGAGCCCGACCCGGACGCCCCGCCGCGCCACCGCCCGCAGGGCCCGGATCACCGACCCGGTCACGGTGCGCTGGTGGACGCAGACGGCGTCGGCCCCCGGTCGGCGATCTCTGGCAACAGCGGGCCGGGCTCGGTCAACATCACGTGGACGTCGATGGGCAGGTGGGTGGCGCGCCGCAGATCGCCGAGCGCCTCCAACGGCAACCCCAGGGCGCCGCCGAAGGCGGGCTCGGTGAGGTCGACGTGCAGGCGCGACAACCCCATCCCGGTCAGGGTGGCGACGTGTTCGCCCAGCCGGGTCAGGTCGACGCAGACCACCGACAGCGACAGCACCGGGGAGGCGGCGCCGGTGGCCCCGACCGCCGGTTCAGAGGCGGCGCGCATGGACCCTCCTCCAGCCGGCGGACTCGGCCCCGTACACGGCGGCGACCTCGTCGGCCACCCTCGGCAGGGCGTCGACCACCGTCACTCCCCGCACCCCCGCGCGGTGTCCGGCGGAGTCGGTGACGTACAGACCGGACAACCCGCCGGACCGGTGCAGGTGGTCGAGGCGACGCAGGCCGATGCCGGTCGGACGCAGGTGGGTGACGACGGCCGAGATCCGCAGCTCGGGCGCGTACGTCCGGAGCGCGGCTACCGCCGCGACCAGCGTCCCCGCGCTGGTGACCAGATCGTCGACGACGACGGCGTGCCCCGTCAGGGGCATCGCCGCCACCTGCGGGACGACGGTCCGCACCTCGTCGGGCCCGAGGCGTCGCTTGACGAGGCCGACGGTGGGGAGACCGAGTGCCGCACCGAGCCCACGCACGTGGGGATGACCGCCGGTGTCGGGGGCGACCAGACACGTCGGCGGCGTGTCGAGGCGCTCCAACAGGTGACGGTGCAGGGGCTGGGCCGCGACCAGGGACAGCCCCGGGCGGTGGAACAGTGCGTCGAGTTGCTCCTGTGCCCCGGACGCGATCGCGATCAGGTGGTTCAGGCCGGCCGCCCCGGCCAGGTCGGCGAGGAGCCGCGCGAACAGCGGGCGACGCTGACCCGGGACGAGCCGGTCGTGCCGGGCGTAGGCGAGGTGGGGGACGAAGCCGCAGATCGACCCGGCCCCGTGGTCCCGGTAGGCCCGGGCGGTGGCCAGCAGCGACACGAGGGCGGCGTCGGGGCTCTGGGTGGGGCCGGTGAGCGACTGCACGATCAGGACCGGTCGGCCACGGGGGTGGGCGGGGACGTCGACGCAGAGCTCCCCGTCGGGGAAGTGCCCGTCGACCCGGTGGTGGAGGTCGACGTCGTGTCCGAGCCGGGTCAGCGCGTCGACGAGATGGAAGTGCTGGTCGGGGAAGTCCTCGGTGAAGGCCCGGCACGTCGCCACGATGGTCGCGTCGGTCACCGGCCGACCGCCCCGGGGCGTGGCCACACCAGGTCGAGGGCCTCATCGATGTCGACCCCGTCGTAGCGGTGGGCGGCGATCGCGGCGAGGTTCGGCGTGCTGTTCACCGCGACCGTGTGGCGCAGCGCGGTGAACAGCGGGAAGTCCGAGTCGGAGTCGCCGAACGCGATGACCTCGTCGGTGTCGATGCCCAGCCGCTGTTGCAGCTCGCGGACGACTGTGGGCTTGTCCTCGGGGTTGATGATCCGGGTCGGGTACGTCGATCCGTGGACATGGTCGAACCCGGGGAAGCACTCGGCGAACTGCCGGGGTCCCATGGTCACCAGACAGGTCACGACGCCCTCCGCGCGGAGCCGCGCGAGTGCCCGCTCCACTCCCTCGATCTTGGGTGCGGCGGCGAAGGCCCGCTGGTAGAGGTCCTCGCCGAGGTGCTCCCAGGACCGCAGCGCCCGCTCGGCGAAGACTGTGCTGTCGATCAGCCCGGCCCGGAAGTCGCGTTCGAGGTCGTCGATGGTGCGCGGGTCACCGGCGGCGGCGGCGATCTGTTGACAGGCGGTGGTGCGGGGCAGGAGGGTGCCGTCCAGGTCGAAGACGGCCAGGCGGATTCGCACGGCGCTCACGCCTCTGCGCTCGCCGGGGTGACGGGCCGAACACCGGGGGTCGTCGCGGTCCGCCGATGCGCGTCACGGTGTCCGGGAGGAGCGCCACAGAAGACAGTAACGTATCGCAACAGGTGATCCTGTCTGTGTGAACGTGCACGCAGCGTTGCGCCACATGCCCCACGCCTGAAGGGCATCATACGTATGACGGGACCGAAAAAAAGCCCCTCAGTAACAAGGTCAACACCCAAAGTCACGTTGACCTGCGTATCGATCAGGAAAATCAGTCATGACAGCAGACAGGATCTTCCGGGTCACGGCGGCTGACGTCGCACGGGCCGCCGGGGTGTCGCAGAGCACCGTCTCCCTGGTCGTCAACGACCGGTGGCACGGACGCGTCGGTCAGGCCGCCGTCGACCGCATCCTCGACACCGCCGAGCGCATGGGCTACCGGCCGAACGTCGCCGCCCGCATCCTGCGACGCGGTGTCACCGGCGCGATCGCACTGGCCGTACCCACCCTGACCAACCCGTTCTTCGGCACCGTCCACGGGGGTGCCGCGCGCGTCGGGGAGGCCCACGGACTGGGGTTGACCGTCTTCCCCGTGACCTCCGACGACGACCACGGTCCGTTCACGTCACCACACCAGGCCATCGACGGCGTACTCGCCTGCTCGCTGTCCGAGCAGAAGGCCCGGGAGCTGAGCGCCGGGCTGCCGCTGGTCCTGCTCGACGCAGCCTCGGAGACCGGCGTACCGAGCGTGACCTTCGACCTCGACGGGGGCGTCGCCGAGGCGATCGGACACCTGTACGCGCTGGGCCACCGGCGGGTGCTGCACGTCCGTGGCGACCGCGACGCGTGGACCCTCCACCGACGGGCGGCCGCGTTCGGCACACAGGTCGCCCGCCGACCCGGCATGCTCGGCACCGAGCTGCGCTGCTCGTTCCACCCACCCGAGGCCGCCGAGACGGTCCGGGCCGAACTGGCCCGCCACCCCCGCCCCACGGCGGCCCTCTGCGACGACGACAACCTCGCCGTCGCGGTCTACTCAGCCGCCGCCCGCCTCGGCCTGGCCGTGCCGCACGACCTCTCCGTGATCGGGACCGACGACCTGCCGATCGCCGCCGTGACGACCCCGCCCCTGACCACTATCGGTCTGTCCGGCCACGACCTCGGCCGGCTCGGCATGCAGGCGTGCATCGACCTGCGCGACGGCCGACCCACCCCGTCGGTCACCCTGCCGGCGTCACTGCGGATCCGCGCCTCGACGGCCCCACCACCCCCGCACGACTGACCGTCGGCCCGTTCGACCAGCACCCCGCGGATCCGGCTTCCGGGTTGCCCACCCGCCGACGGCTCGTACCCTTGATCCGGTACGAAGCGGTACCCGAGCGTCCTCCGAGGTGACCACATGTCCAGTCACGCGTCCGGCCCCGTCGACCCCGCCCGCCTGCAGGACGTGCTGGACGGACCGTGGGCCGAGGTCCGCGACGCGCACCGGGAACACCTCGACGCCCGGTTCCTCCCGGTGTACGGCGAGACCGGCGACCAGGCCCGCGAGCGGATCACCCGACTCCTCGGCGAACTGCCCGCCGAGGTCGGCATCGCCTCGGCCTTCCCCACCGAGTACGGCGGCCGGTCCGACATCGGCGGATCGGTCGTCGCCAGCGAGATGCTGGCACAGGTCGACCTGTCGCTGATGGTGAAGGCCGGCGTGCAGTGGGGCCTGTTCGGCGGTGCCGTCGTGGCCCTCGGCACCCGGCGGCACCACGACGCGTACCTGCGTGACATCGCCAGCGCAGGGATCCTCGGCTGCTTCGCGATGACCGAGACCGGCCACGGCTCCGACGTCCAGCAACTGCGTACGACCTGCACCTATGACCCGCAGACCCAGACCTTCGACCTGCACACCCCGCACGAGGCGGCCCGCAAGGACTACATCGGCAACGCCGCCCGGGACGGGCGGATGGCGGTGGTCTTCGCCCAGCTGATCACACAGGGACGACGCCACGGCGTCCACGCCTGGCTGGTGCCGATCCGCGACGCGCAGGGCGCCCCGCTGCCCGGGGTGACGATCGGCGACGCGGGCCCCAAGGCCGGGCTCCTCGGGGTGGACAACGGGCGGATCACCTTCGACCACGTCCAGGTACCCCGGGACATGCTCCTGGACCGGTACGGTCAGGTCGCCGAGGACGGCACGTACTCCAGCCCGATCGACAACGACGCCCGACGCTTCTTCACCATGCTCGGCACCCTGGTCCGGGGCCGGGTCAGCGTGGGCGGTGCCGCGTCGGCGGCCACCAGGTCGGCGCTGACCATCGCGGTCCGCTACGGCGACGTCCGCCGCCAGTTCGACACCCCGGACGCCGACCGGGAGGTCCTGCTCAACGACTACCTTGCCCACCAGCGCAAGCTGCTGCCCGCCCTGGCCACCACGTACGCGCTGCACTTCGCCCACACCGAACTGGTCACCGCCCTCTGCGAGGTGCAGGAGGCCGGCGACCAGGCCGACGAGCACCGGCAACGGGAGGTGGAGGCCCGGGCCGCAGGTCTCAAGGTCGCGCAGACCTGGCACGCCACCCGCACCATCCAGATGTGCCGCGAGGCGTGCGGGGGTGCCGGCTACCTGGCCGAGAACCGGCTGCCCGGCCTGAAGGCCGACATCGACGTCTTCACCACCTTCGAGGGCGACAACACGGTCCTGCTCCAGATGGTGGCCAAGGGACTGCTGACCGGCTACCGGGACGAGTTCGGCTCGCTGGACGGCTGGGGCCGGGCCTCCTTCGTCGCCGAGCAGGTCCGCGAGATGGTGATCGAGCGGACCGCCGCCCGGTCGCTCATCCACCGGCTGATCAGCGCCGTACCCGGCCAGGACGACGAGGTCGCCGTCACCGACCGCGGCTGGCAGCTCAAGGTGTTCGAGGACCGGGAGAAGCACCTCCTCGACGGCGCGATCCGCCGACTGCGCAACGGCGCCGCAGTCAAGAAGGACCGCCCCTTCGACATCTTCAACGACGTCCAGGACCACGTCCTCACCGTCGCCGCCGCGCACATCGACCGGATCACCCTGGAAGCCTTCGTCGCCGGCATCGAGAACACCGCCGACCCGGAGGTCCGCGCCCTGCTCTCCCGGGTCTGCGACCTGTATGCGCTGACCGTCGTCGAGACCCACAAGGGGTGGTTCCTGGAACACGGCCGACTCACCCCGGCCAGATCCAAAGCGGTCACCGCCGTGGTGAACGGCCTCCTCAAGGAACTCCGACCGCACATGGGCACGCTCGTCGACGGCTTCGGCATCCCGGACGCCTGGCTGCACTGCGCGATGCTGCGTGAGGAACCCGGCCGCCAGGAGACCATGGCCGCCCACGACGCCGCCGGCGACCCCCAGGCGATCCCGGCCTGAGACGACGGTGGACCCCGGTACGGGCACGGCTGGACTACCCTCGCCGCCGTGACCACAGCGGAGATCGAAGCACCAATCGTGGGCGTCACCGTCTACCCGGACCGAGCCCGGATCACCCGCCGGGGCAACGCCCGGCTGGCCGTCGGCGAGCACCGGGTACGCATCGCGCCCCTCCCCCTGGGCCTACGGCGGGACTCGATCCGGGTCGGTGGCCGGGGTGCGGCCACCGTCCTCGGCGTGGACGTGACCGCCTGGCGGCAGGCCCGCAGCAGCGACGGGCAGGTCAGCGCCCTCGAACAGCGTCACCGGGACCTCACCGAGGCACTCGCCGAGATCGACGACGCGGACGCGGTCGAGGAGCAGCGGGGCCAGTTCCTCACCCGACTGGCCGAACGGGCCGGTGGCACGTACGCCCGGGCACTGGCCACCGGCGACGCGACCCCGACCGACGTGGCGGCCTTCACCGACACGGTCGCCGGTCAACTCGCCGACTCCCGCGCCCGGCGACGGGAGTCCGCACGCCGCCGCACCGACCTGGCCGAGGAACTCGCCGTCGTCACCCGTGACCTCGACGCCGCGCACGGAAAACGCGAACCGGACCGGCTGGCCGCCGAGGTCACCGTCTCCGTCGACGCCGACGACACTGACCTCGACCTGGAACTCACCTACCTGGTCGACGGTGCCCGCTGGCAGCCCACCTACGATCTGCGGCTGGTCGAGGAGACCGTCACCGTCACCTGGTTCGGGCTGGTCAGCCAGGACACCGGGGAGGACTGGCCGGAGTGCGACCTGCACCTGTCCACCGCCCGACCGGCGACGTCGACAGCCGTACCGGAACTGTCCCCCTGGTACATCGACCGGGTCCGGCCCGCACCGCCGCCGCCCGCACCGGGGTCGGCGTTCGCCGATCTGCCGGTTCCCCTCGCGTTCGGCGCCGCCCCGCCACCCTCAGGTGCCGTGGCGCGCTCCGCCGCACCACGGCCGAGGGTCCGCGAGGCCGTCGCCGAGGTCGAACAGGGGATCACCGCCGCCACCTACCGCCCGGCCCGCCCGGTGGGGGTGCCCGCCGACGGCACCGCGCACCGGGCCACCATCGCCGTCCTGGAACTACCGGCCCGACTGGACCACGTGACGGTGCCGGTGCACGCCACCGAGGCTCACCTGCGCGCCACCGTCAGCAACACCTCGGAGCACACCCTGCTCGCCGGAGCGGCGTCGGTGTTCCACGGCGCCGACTTCGTCGCGGCCACCCGGTTGCCGATCTGGGCACCGGGAGAGGATACCGAACTGGCCCTCGGAGTGGACGACCGACTGCGGGTGGAACGGAACCTGCACCGACGCACCGAGAGCAAGGCCGCCCTGGGCTCCACCCGACGGCGGGAGGTGGAGTACCGGGTCACCGTCACCAACCACACCCCGCGCCCGGCCGCCGTCGAGGTCCGTGACCAACTTCCGGTGTCCCGCGACGACGCGGTGGTCGTCCGCGAGACCACCCTGGTGCCCCCGCCGACCGAGCGGACCGAGTTGGGCGAGCTGACCTGGCGGCTCCGGCTCGGACCGGGCGAGAGCGGTGAGATCGGCATGGGCTTCCGGGTGGAGATCGGCAAGGGGGTCGAGCTGACCGGCTGGCGGGAGTAGCCCGGCCGGGCACCGGACGCCGTCCACAGCGGCGCGATGCCAAGAATCTGGAACAGGAGCCCAGCCTGTCGTGTGGTTGACAGTACGGACACCTGAGACCCCTTCACAAGATGTGCCGATCAGGTCACCCTGGGTGCATGGACGTCCAAACGGGCCTCCTCGTCGCCGTCGAGGGACAGAGTGGGGTCGGCAAAAGCACCGTCGCCCGGTTGATGGCCGAGCGCCTTGGGCGGGCCGGGCGACGGGTGCTGCTGACCACTACTCCGTCCAGCTCACCGATCGGCACCCTGGCACGTGCGGGGACGTTTCGACTACAGGGTGCCGAGCTGGCCCTTCTGGTAGCTGCCGACCGCCACCACCATGCACGCACCGTGATCAGGCCCGCAGTCGACGCCGGCAGCATCGTCCTCTGCGACCGATACCTGGCATCGGCGCTGGTCCTGGATCCACTCGACGGCGTCGAGCCTGCTCTGGTGCGTGCGGTCTACCGTGGACTGCCCCCTGCCCACCTGACTGTCGTTCTTGAAGGAAGTCCTCAGCTCTGTGCGACACGGGCGGCATCGCGAGGCCTCTACAGCCGTTTCCACACTCCGGATCCAAGAGACAACGAACGCGAGCAGGCGGCCTACCGAGCGATCGTCGACGAGTTGCGACGCGACGGGTGTCTGGTCGTCGTCCACGGGATCGGCGACGCCGACCCTGAGATGGTGGCCCGGGATGTGGTGGACCTCATCCTCGACCACGAGGACCGCGAACCGTGAAGGTCGCGCTGCTCTACCCCGAGGTGTACGACATGGCCCGTTTCCGGTCGGGGCGCAAGGAGTTCCCCCCGTTCGGGGTTCTCTACCTGGCCGCAGTCTTGCAAGAGGCAGGTCACGAGGTACGCGTCGTCAAGGTCACCCCCCTGGACACCGCGCCCGATCTGGCCGACTGCGACGCGGTCGGCTTCTCGTTGTCCTCCTCCGCGACCTACGGGTTGATGTCGACGGCCCGCCGCAGGGCCCGCATCCGGCCGGACTCGCTGATCATGGTCGGCGGCGTGCACTGCAACTTCTATCCGCACATGAGCCTCACTGACTTCGACGCCCATGTCGCCGCGGTGGGTGAGTCGGAGGAGAGCATTCTCGAGGTGTTGTCTCGTGCGGGCGACAGGAACTTCGCCGGTGTCGCCGGCGTGCTGTGGCGTGACGGTGGCCGGCTACGGCAGGAACGCAGTAGGCCGCTGATCCGGGATATCGATGAGCTCCCTCTTCCTGCACGGTCTCTGCTACCCCCGGAGGACCTGATCCTCACCGATCGGCTGGCCGGCACCGAACTACGGATGACCCATGTGATGTTCAGCAGAGGATGCCCGTTCCCGTGCACCTTCTGCGCAGCGGGGCAGACTCGCATCCAGTACCGCAGCGGCTCCAGCGCTCGACACGAACTGACACGGTTGATCGAGGCGTACGGCATCGAGGGCTTCGCGATCGTGGACGACAACTTCATCGTCAACAAGCGCAAGGTGGGCGACATCTGTGACTCGATCGCCGACCTCGGGCTGCGATGGTCGGCGCTGTCGCGAGTGGACACGATCGATCCGGCGTTGCTGGCCAGAATGTCCGCAGCCGGATGCATAGAGATCAAATACGGCATGGAGTCCGGCAGCGAGACCTTACTCGGAGCCATGCGAAAGAACACCACCCGCGAGCAGATCCGCCGAGCGGTCCACGCGACCGTCGCGGCAGGAATCGCAGCCAAGGTCTTCGTCATCCACGGCTATCCGGGCGAGGACATGACCACCACCAGGGAAACCATCTCTCTCCTGACGGAGCTTCGGACTGCGCTGTCACGGGTGTCACTATTCCGATTCGTGCCGCTGCCCGGCACCCAGGTATACGACCAGGCCGCCACGTACGGCGTGCACGGCACGCACCTGCAGTCGGACTGGGATGGCAGGTGGGAGAAGTTCCACATCCACCACAACGACCACCACTGGTGGGGCGACGAGGCGCAGTGGCGTCAGACGCAACGTTCGTACGACCTGCTGCGCGACTTCGTCGAGCAGCACTGGGGGCGGCAGGCCTAGCGAACGGACGGAACACGCCCGTGTTAGATTCGCTCGGTGTCGGAGGCGCTACCAGACGTCACGGCCACTCACCGCCTCGACGCCGACCACGCCGACCGGCTCTGGCAGTGGCTGCTGACCCGCCAAGGCGTGGGATCCGAGAACCGCTACGAAAGCGTGCCGGATGTCAGCCACGCTGCTCTCGGGCTGCACGCCGCACGGCTCCCGTCCCCGTTCGCCACCGTGTTGGCCCGGGCTCGCGATCCGGAAGTCGCCCTGCGCCTGTGGCATCCGTCCACCCATCGTGCCGTCACGACCGTCCGATGCATGCGCAAGACCCTGCACACGTTGCCACTCGATCTGGCGGCAGCCGCTCACGCCGCCACGCTGCACTACCGGGTCCGCGACGCGGCACGACAGATCGTCAACGCCGACCTGTCGCGTTCGCTGGTCGTCCGCACCACAGCGGCCATCCACGTGCTACTCGCCGAACACGACCACCTGACACATCGACAGATCGAGGCTCGACTCGCCACCGGGGCCACTCCGGTCGTCGCCGTACGGTTGGCTCTCAAGCTCGCCTGGGAACAGGGAACCCTCACCTACCGAAATCGGAGTGGCAGCTGGAACCGCGAACAACGGACCTTCGCGCTCACCGCCACCACCCACCCACACCTGAACATCAGCCTCGACCGCGACCGGGCCACCCAGCAACTCGTCTTCGCCTACCTGGATCGCTACGGGCCGGCCTCCCTAAAAGATGTGACCTGGTGGTCAGGGCTGTCCCGCGCCCGGATCCTCGCCGCCCTCGACCGGGCCGGACACCCGCTCACCGCCCTGTACACCCCGTGGTCACCTGCACCGCTCTACATGTTCCACCACCGGTTCGAGGAGTTCACCAACACAGCTCACGGGGCACCGGCGGAAGTTCCGGTCCTGCTCGCCCACGAGGACGTCGCCCTGAAGGCCTACGCGGAGACCCGCACCCGCTACCTCGGCAGACTCGCTCAGGGCCAGGTCTTCAACCAGATCGGTGAGGTGCTACCCACCATCGTCCTCGGCGGTCGGGTCATCGGAACCTGGGCCTGGGACGCACTCGAACGGTCGGTGGCCCACACCGTCTTCACCGGATGTGCCACGGCGGCGAACCGGTCGGCTGTCCGCAGGGCCGCCCGACGGGCCACGGTCACCCTCCGGCAGGGGTACGACGACGGGCCGCGACGACACACCGCTCGTCGGACGACCGGCGGGCGGCGGGACTGGTAGCGTCCCGACCATCCTCAACACGCTTCCCAAGGCTGGCCCATGCAGACACTAGCCCGCACCGTCACACTGCCCGACCTCCAGCAGTACGTGGTCGACATGGAGGAAGAACGAGGCTTCGCCGGTCGCACGGTGCTGGACCAGTGCCTCATGCTCGGCGAGGAGGTCGGCGAGCTGTTCAAGGCCGTCCGTAAGCACCAGCAGTTGCCCATCGGCACGACCTCGGTGGTCGGTAGCGTCGACGAGGAACTGGCCGACATCCTCATCTTCCTCTGCGCTGTCGCGAACCGGTACGGCATCGACCTCGGCGATGCCGTACGACGCAAAGAGGAGCACAACGAGGGACGAACCTGGCGGTAGCCCGGCCGGGCACCGGACCCCCGGTCCGGTGCCCGGGCGGTCACGGTCGGGGGCGGCGGGACGCCCGCTCGTGGCGGTCGCAGGCGCGGGCGTGTGCGATCCCGAGCAGCCTGTCGACCTCGGGGAGCAGGTGCGGGCCGGGCGCGACGATGCCGGCGAAACCGTACAGCCAGTAGCCCGGGTGCGGTGCGACGGTGTCCAGCCGGGCGAAGTCGAACTCGTGCCGGTGGTCCTCGAAGTCCTTGGGTGGGAAGCCGAACAGTCGCTCGAACTCGGCCCGCCCCAGGTCGAGGTTGAGCCGGAAGACGCCGGGACGGTCGAGTCGGGCCGACTCGTCGAAGCCGGGTACGTCGTGGTCGACGATGGTGGCGAACGGCCGTCGACGGTCGGGGCCGACGGAGAAGAACCTGTCGCCCCACGAGCCCTCGGGTGAACCGTTCTCCTCGCTCGCCACGAACTGTTCGACCCCGGGCAGGGCGAGGATCCGGTCGGCGAGCACGGCCGGGCCGGTGCCGGTCGGGACGTGCAGCACGAGATCGGTGTGCTCGATCGTGGCCTGGTCCAGCGGGAAGTACCTGTGGTCGTGGGTCCGCCGGTCGCCGGGTTCCACGTCGCAGGCCCGGACGTACCGGGGAAGCCGGTCGTCGCGGTGGAGCCTGCCCTCGTACGTCGACGGGGCGGGTGCCTCGATGTCGAGTGCCGGGCTCGCGCCGAGGCTGCCGGTGACCACCGCGTACCGGTCGCCGAGCAGGGTGCCCACGATGGCACCGGCGCTGGACCACGACAGGTCCGTCCCGGCCATGGTCATGGTGCTCGGGTGGCGTTGCAGGTGCCGGTTGTGGGCGAAGACCAGTGTCGGTCCCCGGTGCGCCTCGGTCGAACGGATCGCGATCAGGTTCTCGGCCATCAGTGCGTCGCGGACCCCGATCAGGCGGGCGACGCGCTCGGGCTGCGGCAGCGGAGCGGCGGCCTCGGCGTGGTAGCGCAGCAGCCCCACCGCGCTGGTGGCCTGCACGTGGGCAGCCTGCCAGCCCTCGGGTCGTCGGGGTGCCTGCACGTACAGCTCGGTCAGCAGGTCGTCGGCGATCACCCGGAGGCGCTGGGCGTCGGCGGATCGTCCGAACGACCGGCCCGGTTCCCAGATCGCGGCCGGGTCGCTCCACAGTGCCTCGTCGCCGACGAGGTCGTCGATCTCGTCGGCGCGGTCGGAGTCGAGGAAGGCGCAGACCCGCAGGAGGTGGCGGCGGGGACTCGGAGCACCCTCGATCTCCAGCGGGGCGTCGAAGCCGTGCACCGTCAGGCGGTCGGCGGCCGGCCGGCCGGCGTTCCACTCCCGCATCCGCAGGAGCAGGTCGCGGTTGGCCGGGGCGGCACCGAAGCCGTGGCTGAACCCTTCGGCGAGGACCCGGTCGAGCGGCACCGTGGTGCCGCCCCGGACGAACTCGTCGGCGAGCAGTCCGGCGGCCCGGTCGCTCTCCAGCGCGATCGACCGGTAGCCCCGCTCGGCCAGCGTCAGGAAGGCGTCGTTACGCAGTTGGAGGAAGGCCGACTCGCCGTGGGTGGGCTCGCCGAGGGCGAGCAGGGTCGGGGGTACGGGCAGCAGATCGAGGAAGAAGGTCACCCCTTCTACCGTATCGTTGGACAGCCCGTTGATACTTTCAAGCGAACAGCCTCGACAAGACCCCCGAAACCCTCAAACACCCCTCCCGTACGCGGACGCGGGTCGGCGCAGGGGCCGCCCGACGCACCGCGTGACGGTCGTGTGGCCCGGAACGACTCGTGGGTGTCGGTCGGCCCGGCCGGTTCAGGCCGTCGCGCCGCCGTCGATGGCGATCGCCGCTCCGGTGATGTGCCGCCCGCCCTCGCCCACCAGGTGGCTGACCGTCGCCGCCACGTCCTCGGGCGTCGCGTACCGGCCGAGCGCGATGTGCGATCGCTGGGCGTCGGCGGCAGCGCTGTCCGCCGGGTTCATGTCGGTGTCGGTGGAGCCGGGCAGGACCAGGTTGACGGTGATGCCGCGCGGCCCGAGTTCACGGGCGAGGGCCCGGGTCAGTCCGTTGACGGCGCTCTTGGTCATGGCGTAGGCGCTCACCCCGGGGGCCGGGACCCGGCTGGAGAAGCTGCTGCCGACGTTGACGATGCGTCCGCCCTCGCCGAGGTGACGGAGGGCGGCCTGGGTGGTGAGGTACACCCCTCGGACGTTGACGGCGACGGCCCGGTCGAGGTCGTCGAGGGCGACCGACTCGATCGCACCACCGACGAACACCCCGGCGTTGTTGACCAGGATGTCCAGCCGTCCCATCTCGGCGACCGCCCGGTCGACGGCACCGGCCACCGCAGCGGCGTCGGCGCTGTCGCTGCGGATCGCGAGGCCCCGACGTCCGTACGCCTCGACGGCGGCCACCACCGCCTTCGCGCTCTGCTCGTCGGTGCGGTACGTGAACGCCACGTCGACGCCGTCAGCGGCGAGCCGGCATGCGACGGCGGCACCGATACCACGGCTACCACCCGTGACCAGGGCGACTCTCGCGAAACTGATCGTCATCCCGTCATCCTGACAGTCGACTCAGGATGGCGCGCATCCGGGTGCACGGCACGGACGGTCGAGACGGACGGTCGGGCAGGGTAAGGACGACGAACGGCACAGGGTCGACGGTCGGGGGAACGACGGCACGGACGGTTCGTTCAGGGCAGGTGCGGCGAGGCGTGGCGACGTAACAGGTCGTGGAGCCGGGGCGCGAGGTGGCGGGCGTACGTGGCGGTCAGGTGGTGTGCGTCCCGGTAGACGAGCAGCCCGTCGATCACGGCAGGGCACTGTTCGGTGGGGCAGATCGCGGGGTTGACGTCGATCAGGTCCACGTCGGGCAGGGCGGCGGCGGCCCGCTCCTGGGGAAGTCCGACGGCGAGGGCCCGCTGTCGTGGTTGGGCGCAGGCGGTGAGCCGTTCCCGGTTGGCCGAGACGCACTCGGCCATGTCCCGCTGGAAGGCGGGGGTGTCCCGGATGACCACCAGGGGCAGTCCGGCCCGGGTCAGTTCCGACCAGGTCCGGGTCAACGCCGTGGTCTGGGCGTCAGTGGTGGCCGGTCCCGGCGGCGGGGTGCTCCCGGCTACCACCGGAACCTGCGTCACGCTGGAGACGATCACCATCCGGGGGCGGCGTTCACCGGTGAGCGCCGACCGGAGGTTGCGGTTCCACTGTGTGCAGCCGGGGTCGGTGCGTCCGGCGATGCTCGTCGGGGTCGCCAGGAAGGAGCAGGTGGTCTTGATGTAGGTGACCAGCCGCCAGCCGCGCTGGGCGGCGATGACCTGGAGGGCCGGCACCCAGTGCGCCGCGTGGGAGTCGCCGACCAGGGCCACCTCGACCGGCGAGTCGCGGTCGCCGTAGACGCAGCTGCGCAGGTGCGACTCCTGGGCCTGGGTGATGCAGTCGTCCCGGTAGACGTCGGGCAGGTCGTCTCGGGCGTGCAACGGGTCGGGCGTGATGCTGGGGTACCTGTCGACGGGGGCGGCGGGGTGCCCGCCTCCGGGTGCCCCGTCCACCGGGGCGGCACCGGCGGGTTGCGCCTGGTTCGCGGTGGGCGGGACCGACGGGGCCGGTGGGCGTACCGCCAGTTGCAGTCCGAGGCCGGCCGCGACGGTGAACCCGGTGGCGACCAGTCCCATCCGCAGGGTGCGGGCCTTCGAGAACTGCGCGTACCGGAAGGGGTTCTCCACCAGGAGGTGGGTCAGGACCGCCGGGATCGCGGAGGCGACGATCATCATCAGCCCGGCGGTGGTGCTCAGCGGACCCCACCGCGCCTGCGCCACCACCAGCAGCGGCCAGTGCCACAGGTACCACGAGTACGACACCACGCCCACTGCCCGCATCGGTCGCCATTCGAGCAGCCACGCCGGCCCGTACCGTCCGGCCCCGGGACCGGCCGCGATGATCGCGGCAGCGCCGAGGGTGGGCAGGAGCGCGACGTGGCCGGGGTACACCGCCGTCTCCGGTCGGATCAGGATCGCGGCGACGGCGACGGCGGCCACCCCGGCCCAGCCGAGCGCGACCGCCGCCGGGCGCGGCAGCCGGGACAGCTGTCCCGCCAGGATGGCCAGCGCACCTCCCAACGCCAGTTCCCACATCCGGGTCGTGGTGACCAGGTACGCCCGGGCGGGGTCGGCGTGGCTCAGATGGACCGACCAGGCCAGGGACGGGACGCCGACCAGGGCGATGGCGACCAGCACCGGGGCGGACGTCGGGTCGCCGAGCAGCGGCCTGCGGTGCCGCCCCGACGGGGTGGGCCGTCCCGTCCACACCGGTGTCACGGCGCCGGGTCGGAGGCGGACGGCGAACGTGACGGCGGCGAGCAGGAGCAGCGGCCAGAACAGGTAGAACTGCTCCTCCACGGCGAGGGACCAGAAGTGCTGGAGGATGCTCGGTGCCTCCTCGGCGCGCAGGTAGTCGGTGGACTGGTCGACCAGCCGCCAGTTCATCGCGTACACCGCGCTGGCCAGGGCGTCCCGGGCGGTCTCGGCCCAGCGGATCGGCGGCAGGTACAGGTAGGTCAGCAGGAGGCTGGCCACGACGACGACGGTGGCGGCCGGGAGCAGCCGCTTGGCCCGACGGACGTAGAAGGCGGTTATGGAGATCGTGCCGGTGCGGCGGATCTCGTCGACGAGGAGACCGGTGATCAGGAAACCGGAGATCACGAAGAAGACGTCCACGGCGACGAAGGCGCCGGGGAGGGCGGACACCCCGGCGTGCCCGACGAGGATCAGGACGAGCGCGAGTCCACGTAGTCCCTCGATGTCCGTGCGGAACCGGCCCGCCAGGATCAGCCCGTCACCGTCCGCTGGTCGCCTCATCTCCACCCCTTTCCTGGCGGAGCATAGGCGCGAAACGCGGATTGAGTAGGCTTTTGCCCCTTTTGGGCAGTGCACCACCTGTCAACACCCGGCAGCACAAAGTTGTCCCGATCCGATGGCAGCAGACCCGGCACCCCACGGCGTTGAGGGGGAGGAGTTCTCCCCTCGAACGCACAAGGAGTCACATCGATGGCATGGAACCGCAAGCGGGTCAGGGCGGGGGTGGCGGTCACCGCCGCCGTGACCGTCGCCCTCGGCGTCGGCATCGGCGCCGCCGGTGCGAGCGGCCGACAGCACTGGTGGGGAGGGGGAGAGAAGCAACCGGCACCGACGTCGAGCCCGACCTCCGAGGTCCCCTCGTCACCGGCGACACCGGCACCTGACGCGCCCCTGAGCGTTCCCCGGACAACAGCCCCGCCGTCACCGAGCGCGACACCGTCGCCGACCACGTCGGCCTCCGCCTCCCCGAGCGCGAAGCCCTCCGTCGCCCCGACGGCGTCCACCCGCGCCGCCACCCCGACCGCGACGTCACCGTCACCGTCGGCGACGAGGACCCGCACGACCACCGCCGCCGCCACGTGGACGCCCCCGCCCGGCAACGCGAGGTTCGACTACCAGATCGGCAGGCCGTACCCGCCGGCCTCCGGGGTCCGCGTGGTCAGCCGTGACATGGAGGCCAGCCCGGCCCCCGGGTTGTACAACATCTGCTACGTCAACGCCTTCCAGGCCCAGCCCGGTGCCGAGTCGTGGTGGAAGAACAACCACCCGGACCTGCTGCTGCGCGACGCCCGGGGCAACCTCGTCATCGACCAGGGCTGGAACGAGTTGATGTTCGACTACTCGACCGCTGCCAAACGGGCGGCGTTGACCAGGATCGTCGGCGGCTGGATCGACCAGTGCGCCCGCAAGGGGTTCAAGGCCATCGAGCCGGACAACCTGGACTCGTACATCCGCTCCAAGGGCCTGCTGACCCACGCCCAGGCCGTCGCGTACGCCGCGTCCCTGACCTCGTACGCCCACGGTAAGGGTCTCGCCGTGGCGCAGAAGAACCTCGCGGAGTTGACCACCGCCGAGGCGCGGCGGATCGGATTCGACTTCGCCATCGCCGAAGAGTGCGCCACCTGGAACGAGTGCGACGCCTACACCCGGACGTATGGTAACCGGGTGATCGTGATCGAGTACACCCAGAGCAGCTTCGACAAGGCCTGCCGCAGCCACGGCAGTACCCTCTCCATCGTGCTGCGCGACCTGAACGTCACCGCCCCCGGTTCGGGGTCGTACGTGTCGAAGGCCTGCTGAGCCGCTGACCGATCTCTCACGCCTCGGCGATCTCCGGTGACCCTCCCGGTCCCGGAGATCGCCGGCGGCCAGGCGAACAGGCCACGATGACCACCAACGAGTCGACGGACGTGAGGTCCCGCCACGCGGAGGACTTCGACGACTTCGTGCACGGACGCGGACGGGCGCTGCTCAGGTTCGCGTACGTGCTGTCCGGCGACGCGTACCTCGCCGAGGACATCGTGCAGGAGGTCCTGGCCCGGATGCACCGGAACTGGGACCGGATCACCGCGATGCACCACGCCGAGGCGTACGTGCGGACCGCGATCGTGCGGCAGTTCCTGTCCTGGCGGCGGCGACGGGCGTCCCGGGAGGCGATCCTCGCCGACGTGCCCGAACCGACCGGCCTCGACGAGCCCCAACACCGGGTGCTGGCCCGCGCCCACATGTGGCAGCTGCTGGCCGGGCTCCCCCGCGCCCAGCGGGCCGTGCTCGTCCTGCGGTTCTACTGCGACCTGCCGGACGACGAGATCGCCACACTGCTGGGCTGCGGAGAGTCGACGGTCCGGTCGCAGGCGTCACGCGCCCTCGCCCGGATGCGGACCGTGCTGAGTGAGAAAGGGGTGGACGGCAATGGATGACGTGGATCGGTTGCTCGCCGAGACGATGCACCGGGCTGTCGACGGCGCCCCCTCCGAGGCCGGGCTACTCCAGACGGTCCACGACCGGGCCCACCGGTACCGCAGACGTCGGGTCGTCACCCGACTGTCCGCCGTGGCGTTGGTCGTGGTCGTCGGCGTACCGGTGGCGGCGGTGATCACCACCCGACCGGATCCCGCTGTCGCGCCGCCGGTCGCCGTGCCCACGGTCTCCGCGTCGCCCTCGACCGAGGCCTCACCGTCACCGACTGTCGACCAGACACCGTCGAGCCGCCCGCCGTCGTCTCCGCGCTCGTCGCCGCCGTCGTCGCCCGCCACCGCCACCGCCGACCGCCGCGTGACCCTGGTCGACGGGTGGACGGCACCGACGTTCCCGTACACGCTGCCCGCCAAGGACGGGATGACCGCCCCCAGAGCCTCCATGGACGGCGGGAAGCCGATCGCCTTCTTCGAGGCCACCGAGCTGCGCCACCACGCCGACGTGACAGTCACCGTGTCGGGCGCGAGACCGACGTTCACCACCACCGCCACCGAACAACCGATGCGGGTACGCGGGAAGAACGGCACGTTCCGGACCGTCGACGTCTCGCCCGCGAAACAGCTCACCCTGTACTGGCGGGAGTCGTCGACCCGGTGGATCCAGTTGGCCACCGACGACACGTACACCCCGGAGCAGGTCGTGTCGATCGCCGACTCGCTCTCCCCCGCGTCGATCCGGGTGCTTCCCCCGTTCGACCTCGGCCTCAGCCCCGCCGGCCTGGTGGCCGACAGCGTCACCGCGTCCCGGATGACCTTCCGCACGCCGTCCTCGGCACCGGGAGACGCGGCGTTCCGCACCGTCCTGCGCGAACAGCGGCGACTCACCGGTGTCAACCGTAAGGTCAACGGAGACGACGCCGTGCTCACCCGTCGTGACGGCCGGGTCACGCTCACCATCGACGTCACCTACTGGGAGGCCACCCTGGAGGTGACCGTCGACGACGGCCTCACCATCAGCGACTCCGACCTGCTGCGGTACGCCGAGGGCGTGACCATCCTCAACCGCTCCAACCCGGAGTGAACCCCTCACCCCCGACCGTCGGCGGGTTCACCCCCGCCCGTCCGGCGTGGTCCGGTGCATCCCCGTCGACGGCGGGGTGGACCCGTCCAGCGCCGCACCGGCCAGCCGCCGGCCGAGCACCGGTGCCAACTTGAACAGGTTGTCGCCGTACACGGCCAGGACGCGGCCCCGACGCAGGACCCGGTAGCCGTCGTCGAGACCCGGGGTGGTCGTACAGTGCAGGACTTCGCGGACCCGCGGGTCGACGGCGGTGAGGTACCGCCGGACGTAGCCGGTGACGACCCGCCGGGACGCCTGGGTCGCGTGGTCGCGGCCCGCCTCCCACCGGACGTCGTCGCGGCCCACGTGCGCGCCGACCGCCCACTCCCCCGGGCCGCTGAGATGCTGGTACGTGTCCAGGCCGTCGGAGGACCTGCTGATCCAGCACTGGAACCGCTCGCGTTCCGACCCGCGTCGCAGCGCGAAGGTGAACCGCACGTGGTGGTTCAGGTCCGGGGGTGTGTAGATGCCCACCTGGGCCGCCAACCCCGAGGTCGCCGCGCCGGCGCAGACGACAGCGGCGTCGAACACCTCCGCCGAGGTGCTGCTGCGCACCAGCACACCCCGGGCCGTCTCCTCGACGGCGAAGACGGTGGCCTCGCGGACCGCCGAGGAGGTCACGGACCGCAGGTACGCGCCGACCCGGGCGGCCCGCACCACCCCGCCGGCGTGGTCGACGACTGACTGGGCCGGGATCTCGCCGGCGGGCAGCCGCAACAACGGCGAGGTCGGCCCGACGACGCTGTGCCGGGCACCGGCGGCGGCCATCGCCGCCGCCCAGGCGCTGACGTCCGGGCCGCTGACCACCGTCTCGGTGTCGTCGATCAGCTCTTCGGCGGCATCCCGGGACCAGGCGTCGTACATCCGGCGGGACCTGATCGCCAGGTCCACCAGTTCGGCATCGGTGTGCGCGAGCCTGAAGATCCGCGAGCCGCCGACGGAACGCTCCCCCATCGGCCGACCCCTGTCGTAACAGACCACGTCGGCACCCTGCCCGAGCAGGGCGACAGCGGTGGACAGACCCACCACACCCGCGCCGACTACCGCCACCCTCATCCGCCGCCTCCGTCGCCGCCGTCGACCCTGCACAGTGCCAGGTCCCCGGCCTCGACACCGCAGGGTCCCCCGGACGCCCACATGCTGACGCTTTCGCCGACCCGACGCAGGTACGCGGCGTCGGCAACCGGACGGACCCCGGACTCGACGTCGCGAGCAGGGTCCGCCCGGTCCCGTGTCACACCGAAGTCGACCCGAACCGTCCTACCGTCGGGACGGGGTTCAGGCCGAGGCGGTCACTGGTCGACGACCGACCGGCGGTCACAGGCCGATGGCCGCCTGGGGTCCGGCGTGGGTACGCAGCAGGTCCGGCACCTGGGCGGCCGGGTGCAGGGCGTAGGGGTAGAAGCTCGACGGGTCGAAGGCCGAGCCGCCGGACTCCCGTCGTCCGCTGCTGTCGACCACGACGTTGCCGCTCTGCCGCAGCTGCGCCCCCGAGTCCCGGTAGTAGGGGTTGGTGACCCGTTCGAAGTAGCTGTTCTCCAACACCATCCTGGTGGCGCCCCGGGAGTTGTTCCCGGAGCGGGCGTTCTGGAGGTAGTTGTTGTAGAGGTGGGCGTAGGCCACGTTGTCGGTGCTGGGCACCCGGGAGTTGACGTCCCGGAACCAGTTGTGGTGGATGGTCATCCGAGCGGTGACGTTCTCGGTCCACCCGATCCCGAAGGTCTTGTTCGCCTCGGAGATGATGTTCCAGGACACGGTCAGGTTGGTGGTGTCCTTCCGGCTGTCGATCGCCCCGTCGTTCATCCGGGTGATGTGGTTGTGGTCGATCCAGATCCGGTTGGCGGTGTCCATCTGGATGCCGTCGTAGTCGAAGTCCTTGTCGTCAGGGTCGTCCGAGGCCACCCGGGTGTCCCGGATGGTCAGGTTCCGGATGATGACGTTGCTGGTGCCGCTGCCCAGGAAGAACCCGCCGTTGACGATCTGGCCGTTGCGGCCCACCCCGACGATGGTCTTGTCGGACCGGACGGAGATCTCCTTGCCGTACGGGCTGATGGTGATGGCCCGGTCGATCCGGATGACGTGGGCGGCGCTGGCCGTGGCGTACCGCTCCAGGTCGGCCTGGTTGGTGACGGTGACGGTGGTGCCGCCCGCTCCCCCGGTGGTCCCGGCGGCACCGGCGAACCCGTCCGGGGTGCTGGAGTACGGCACCCCCGGCCCGGGGGTCGGTGGCGGGGTGGTCGGATTCGGTGGCGGGGTGGTCGGGGTCGGCGGGGTGGTGGCGGGTCCGGTGGTGGGGGCCACCGATCCCGTGCAGGTGGTGCCGTTGAGGGTGAAGGTGCTCGGGGCGGGGTTGGTGGAGTTGTTCCAGGACCCGTTGAACCCCACCTCGATGGTGGCGTTGGTGGGGATGGCGGCGTTGTAGTCGACGTTCGTGGCGACGACGGCACCGCGGGTGGGGGCGGCGGTGAACCCCCAGGCCTGGGTGACGGCCTGACCGGCGGGGAAGGACCAGCCCAGTCGCCACCCGTCGATCGCGTCGCCCAGGTTCTTGACGGTGATCGTGGCGGTGAAGCCGCCCTGCCACTGCCCGGTCACCCGGTAGCCCACCTGGCAACCCGCTGCCGCCTGGGCGGACACCGCCGTGACGACGCCCGCCGTGACCATCGCCGCGGTGCAGGCGGCGAGCGTCGCCGCCGTCAGACGTCGTCGTCGCAAACCGGTACTCATCTGGACCTCCTCGGACCCGTTCGGTGTGGGGACGGGACGGGGTCCCCCCGGGACACCCGTCGACACCGCAGACGGATCCCCGGCCGGTTCGTTACCGGAAATCGGTGGGGAATTCTCCGCGCGACGGCCGGGGGTCACGGGTCGGACATCCGCGCCCCGACCTCCTCGCGGGAGTCCAGGTAGTCGGTGGGCGGCAGACCGCCGTCGGCCGGGCGGTCCCCTTCGGCCCCGGTCGGATCGGTCGAGCGCAACGTCGACCTGGCCGCGTCCCACGAGTTGTCGGCGGCGGTGACGCCGGGGCCCACCCTGGTCTCCCGTTCGTTGTCGACGGCCAGGTTCGCTCGGGCGTCGCCGTTGGCGGCGGAGAGGTCGAATCCGGCCCCGCCGTTGTCGACGGCGGTGTTACGGACCAGGTCGAGCCGCCCCCGGTTGGCCTCGGCCCCGAACCCGTGCCCACGGTTGCCCCACGCCGCGTTGTCCCGGAGCCGGTGCCCCGACCGTTGGGTCTCCGGTCCCCCACCGAGGGAGAAGCCGTACCCGTTGCTGGCCCAGTCCGCGATCCCCCACCGGTCCTGGCCGTTGCCGAAGGCCCAGTTGCCCTCGACGGTCAGCGGACTGTCGAAGTCACCGAAGTCGAAGCCGTCGTCGGCGTTGTGGAAGGCCCGGTTGCCCCGGATGACGTTGCCCTCGCCGGACCCGAACTTCACCCCCAGCCCGATCCCGACGCTACCGCTGTCGTCCGGGTCGTGGTTGCCGAAGAAGTCGTTGTCGAGCACCCGGTTGCCGATGGTGCCGGGGTCGCGTAGGAGCAGCCCCGACCGGGCGTTGTCGTGCATGGACAACCGCCGGAAGGTGGTGTGTGTGCAGGCGGTGCAGACCCACGCGTGGCTGCGGGAACCCCGGACCGTGAGGTCCTGCACCGTCCAGAAGTCGGTCCGCTGGGTGACCGCCCACTGTCCGTCGGGCACCCCACCGGCGTCCAGGACGACCCGCTCCCGGCGGTGGGGTCGCAGCGTGATCGGCCGGTCGGCGGTGCCGCTGGTGGTGATCCGCACCGGCCGGGTGAGGCGGTAGGTCCCCCCTCGCAGCACGATCGTCTGGCCGGGCCGGACGACGTCGGCCGCGCGGTTCAGGGTGGCGAAGGGCCGCCCCGGGCTCCCGTCACCGTCGTCGCTGCCGTCGGTGGCCACGTGGACCTCGGTGCTGCGGGCCGCCGCCGAGGTGCTCGGGGTCGGCCCGCCGGTGGCGGGCCCCGGATCCGGGGGTCCCGTCGCCGACGGAGACGGGGTGACCGGTGCGGCCACCACCGGGTCGGCCGGCCTGTCGACCGGCGCCGACCAGACCGCCAGGGCCAGGACGCCGGCCACCACCACGGCGGCGACAGCGACCTCGGCGCTGCGGCGGTTCAGGGCCGTACGGATGCCGTCCGCCCAGGACACCGGCACCCCGGGTACGCCGAGGTGCGTGTCGACCGCCGCCCGTACGGCCGCCGCGACACCCACCGAGACCGGTAGGGCCACCACCCCGTAGACCAGGTGCTCCAGCGGGACCAGCCCTCGGCCGAAGTGGGTGCACCCCCGGCAGTCGCGGACGTGCCGGGTCAGACGTTTGCGCCACAGCGGCGACGGGCTGCCGTCCCACCGTCGGGTCAGGGCGGCCAACTCCGGGCACCGGGGGCGGTGGTGCAGCGCCGCGACGACGGCCCGGAGCGAGTCGAGGCGGGTACGCAGCCGGTGCAGCCGGACGGCGGCGGTGGCCTCCGACACCCCCCACGCGGCCGCCAGCTCCGTGCGGCTCACCCCGCCGGTGACCTGCTGCCACCAGAGTGCGAGGCAGGCGCGGTCGTCGGCGTCGAGCCAGTGGGCCGCCGCCGCGAACCGCTGACGCTGTTCGTGGAGCACGACCTCCGACACGGTACGTTCGGCCAGGTCACCGGGGTCGGGAAGATGGTCTTCGCCGGGTCGGAGAGGGACGTCGTGGCGTGTCGCGCGCCAGTGGTCCCGGATCTGCCGATAGGTGATCGACACCAGCCACGACCGGAACCGGTCGGGTTCACGCAGCTCCGGCAGGCCCCGGATGACCCGTACCATGCACTCCTGCACCACGTCGTCGACGTCGCCCCGGCCGTCGAGCGCCCGCCCGACGAGGTTGTACACCAGCGGCAGGTGTGTCTCGACCAGCTCTGCGACAGCGGCGCGGTCCCCCGCACGGGCCGCCTCCACCAGCGTCGAGGCGACGGTCTCGTCTCCGGAACCACCGTTTCGCACCGCCGTGTTCTCCCCCGTGCCCGGCCTCCGGCGAGATGACGGGTCGTGCCGCCCGCCGAATTCACCGATCGACGCCCGTCGACATGAAATGTTCACATACCGGAAACGGCCTGTAAAGATCAGCCGGGCGGGCACGACGGACGGACGGCCCGATCATCCGGGCGGGATCGCCCACGACGGCGGGTTCCGATGGCACTGGCCATCATGGACTAAGTTCGGGGCCTGCCATTCGGCGACGGTCGCAAGAAAGGCGGCAGCAGGGTGGGCACGCAGGGGCAGGAGTCCGGTTCCACGGGCGGGACAGCCGTGAAGATAGCTGTCATTTCTGCGATTTCGGTGGCGCTCACTGCGGTCGCCACGATCGTCGCGGGGCAGATGAACGCCGCAGCCGTCAGGTATCAGGCGGATCGTCAGAGCCAACCCGTCGCGTCGCCCGAGGTGGCCGCTCCCACGCAGGAGACGGACCCGCCGACGCCCAGGACGGTTCCCACGCTGGGGGGCGTTCCCACCGGCGGGTCGGTGTCGGGAGCGGCACCGAGATTCCCGTCGGCCTTCGACGGCTCCTGGAGAGGCGTCCTCCGGGAACCCGGTGGCGCTTCGTGGACACTTCGGGCCAGCATTCGCGCCGGCACCGGCAAGGCCGACGTCGAGTATCCCGGTTTCTGCGTCGGCACCTGGTCGGTCACCGCCGTGAATGGGACCACCGTTCACGTGCGAGAGAAGATCACCAAGAGCGTGCAGTTCTGCGACGACCCCTCGACCGTGGTCTTGACGCCGCAGGCCGACGGAAACCTCCACCTGCGCTACATTCCGCACGTCGGGACCTATCAGGCGGAGGCGACCCTCCGCCCGCAGGAGTGAGGACCCGTTCGGCGACGGCGGCGGATCGTGCGCAGGGGTGTCGCTAGGACGCCTGACGGATGGGCAGGTCGGCCCGCCAGACGTCGGCCAGGTCACTCAGGGAGACGTCGAGGGCCTGACTCAGGCAGACCACGGTGCCGAAGGCGGGAGCGGGGAGCCGACCCGCCTCGATCTTGCGCAACGTCTCGGGGGAGATACCGGCAGCCAGCGCCACCTCGACGAGGCTGCGACCGGCCCGCGCCGCCCGGAGGGCGACTCCGAGGCGCTGGCCCGCTGCGATCTGTTCGGCGGTGAGTGGTTGGCGAACCATTCCCGCAGGATACCCCCGCGAAGCGGACGACCCCTCGTGGTATAAAAATCCCGGTATAGAAATACCAGGAGAGGGAGGCTGTCGTGATCGAGCTCAAGTCCGCCGAGGAGATCGGCCGGATGGCGGTGACCGGCCGGTTCGTCGGCGAACTCCTCGCCGAGCTGGGCGACGTCGCCGCGGTCGGCGTCAACCTGATGGACCTCGAACACCACGCCCGACGGCGGATCGCCGAACGCGGCGCCGAGTCCTGCTACTGGGAGTACGCCCCGTCGTTCGGCCGCGGCCCGTTCCGTAACGTGCTGTGCCTGTCGGTCAACGACGCGGTCCTGCACGGCCTCCCGCACGACTACCTGCTGCGCGACGGCGACCTGCTCAGCATCGACATGGCGGTGAGCATCGACGGGTGGGTCGCCGACTCGGCCCGTTCCGTCGTCGTGGGCACCCCGGACCCCGACGACCTGAGGCTGATCGAGGCGACCGAGGTCGCCCTGGAGGCCGCCATCACCGCCGCCCAGCCGGGTGGCCGCCTCGGCGACGTCTCGGCGGCGATCGGTGAGGTCGCCCGCTCCTACGGGTACGGCGTCAACGGCGAGTTCGGCGGCCACGGCATCGGGCGCACCATGCACGAGGCTCCGCACGTCTCCAACGACGGGCGCGCCCGCCGGGGCATGAAGCTCGTCCCGGGCCTCACCATCGCCATCGAGCCCTGGTTCTGCCACTCCACCGACAAGATCGTGTTCGACGAGGACGGCTGGACGATCCGCTCGGCCGACGGGTCCCGTACGGCCCACTCGGAACACACCGTCGCCATCACCCCGTCCGGCCCCCAGGTCCTGACCCGGCGCCCCGCCGCCGACGGGAGTGCCGCCGCCTGACCCACCCCCGCCACCCACATGGTTGCCACCTTGGAAAGCATCTCGTATGCTTTCCAGCATGGAAAGTATCGAGCCGACGCCGAACCGCCACCAGGCAGCCGCCGACCTCGACGCCGTCGCCGCCGCCCAGCACGCGGTCCGGAACCGCCCCTGGCCGCGCTGGATCTACCCCGCCAACGCCCTGCTGCTCGGCGCGATGGCGCTGACCCCGCTTCTGGAATCGGCCAGGCTCGGAGCCTGGATCACCCTCGGCATCGCCGTGTTCGCCCTCAACTACTGGGCAGGACACCAGATCGGCACACCGTTCGCGATCCCCACCAGCCGTGGCTTCCTCGCCGCCGTCGCCCTGTCGGCCGTCTTCCTCGCCACGGCGATGATCGCCGGTGACGCCGACGCGACGTGGCTGGTCGTGGCCTGCGCGGCGGGGACCTCGATCAGCTACACGATCGGTTCGGTGCTGCACCACCGGAGCACCCGCGGATGACCGGGGAACTGGACCCGATCATCCACCCCACCCACCGGCTGAAGATCTGCGCCATGCTCGCCACGGCGACGACGGTGGAGATGTCTGTCGTCAAGGACACCCTCGGCCTGACCGCCTCCGCGTTGAGCAAACAGGTCGCCGCGCTCGTCGACGCCGGATACGTCACCCAGGAACGTTCCCAGATCGACTCCCGTCGCATCTGGCTGACGCTGACCCGGGAGGGCAAGAGGGCGTACCGCGACCACGTCACGGCCCTCCAGGCCATCGTCGCCGACTCGATGCGTACCGCCTGAGCGCCGAACGCAGGCTCGGCGCCCGCCGGGGAGGACCCGGCGGGCGCGCGTCCTCCCGGTCAGCTGAGCGGTTCGATCCAGATGTTGCGGAACTGGACGGGGTTCTGGTGGTCCTGCAACCGGATCGACCCGGTGGCCGGCCCCTCGGGGATGTTCCCTCCGGTCGGGCCGGTGACGGCCACGTCGTCGTGGACCCGGGTCCCGTTCCAGTCCACTGTCACCCGGGCGTTCTCGACCTTCGCCCCGGCGGCGTCGTACCGGGCGGCCCGGTACTCGATCTCGTAGGTCTGCCAGGTCCCCGGTGGGGTCGCCGCGTTCACGTCGGGAGCCTTCTGCAGGTAGACGGCCCCGGCCTCGTTGGTGTCCAGGGTCGGGTCCCCGTACGAGTCCAGGATCTGGATCTCGTAGCGCTCCTGGAGGTAGACACCGCTGTTGCCCCGGTTCTGCCCGGTCACCTCCGGCGGGAGCACCGGCACCTTGAACTCCACGTGCAGCCGGAAGTCGCCGAAGGCCTGACGGGTCCGCAGGTCACCGCCGCTCACCTGCATGGCGCCGCCCTCGACCCGGGTCCAGGAGGCGGATCGGCCGTCGGTGTGCTGCCACTCGGCGAGGCTCCCCCCGTCGAACAGGACGATCCGCTCCCCGGGGCGTCGGACCGTGACCAGGTCCAGGTTGACGTGGCCGGTGTCGCCGGTGTCCACCCGGTACTCGACGGTGTTGACCCCCTTGCGCAGGGTGAGGCGTTCGGTCCGGGTCGCCCACTCCTTCCAGGTGACGGTGCTGGGCAGCACCGTCTGGCGGACCTTGCGGCCGTTGACGTGGATGCTGAGGGTCTTGTCGCCGACGAACGGGTTCGGGCCGTTGCTGTAGCGCAGCCCGACCTCGTACTCCCCGGCGGCGCTCACCTCGGGGTGGACGGTCGTCGAGGCGTTCAGGCTGCCGTACCCGTCGACGAAACCGACTCCGGAGAAGCCGGCGTGCTCGGTGTCGACGGCCGCGCCGCCCTGCCGTCGACCCTCCTCGGCCTCGTAGAACACCCGGTCCGACTGGGGGCCGGGGATCGCGTTGAGGGTGTACCAGGCCTCCGTGCTCCACAGCTGCTCACCGTTGGAGGCGGTGAAGGAGCGGGGGGAGCGCAGGTGGACCACCCGGTCCCGCTGGAGCCCCTCGACGGTCAGGGTGACCCTGGTGCGGTCGTCGGAGACCTTGACGCCGGAGACGGTGAGGGTCTCCTGGTCCACCTTCGGACCCCCGTAGGTCGGGGTCGGGGCGTAGCGCCACTGCTCGACCCGGTACCGCTGGGCGATGTCCTGGATGGTGTCGGTCGACAGCGGCCTGGTGTACTCGATCGTGAAGCCGTCCCGGGTGGCGCTCATCGACTTCATGTCGAAGGTCCGTTTCCCGTTCGGGGAAAGCTTCTGCAGGCCGTACTGGAGCTTGCCGGGCTGACCCCAGTTGCCGCCCGCGCCCAGCCCACCGACGTAGATGTCGCCGTCCGGGCCGAGGGAGACCCGGTTCACCCCGGCCTCCAGGCCCTGGGTGTGCCGGAACACCGCGCCCTGGTACTGCCCGTGGACCTTCTCCAGGTACGCCCGCTGCAACCCGCCGTAGGTCACGTCCCCGATCAGGAGCTGCCCCCGGTACGGGCCCTTCTTCAGCATGACCGGGGTGCTCGGGGAGTTGGCGATCTCGTTCTGCGGCAGCCAGAGCACCGGGCGGGTCACCGGGTTGGCGTCGAAGCGTCCGACCGGGTTGGTGTAGTGGTTGTAGAAGCGGTCCGGCTCGATCTGGACGAGCTTCGAGGCGGGCAGGTACCCGCCCTGGTTGTCGGTGACGAAGAGGGCGTTCTCCGGCCCCCAGCCGAGACCGTTGGGGGTGCGCAGGCCCCCGGCGACGTAGCTGACCTTCCCGGTCCGCCGGTTCACCACCACGCTGGTGCCCCGGTCGGGGGCCGGCTGCGGGTCGGTGGTCGCCCCGCCCTGGTTGATGGCGACCGACAGGTTCAGGTAGAAGTTCCCGCCCTTGTACAGCAGACCGAAGGCGAACTCGTGGAAGTTCCCCCCGTACGGCCAGGTGGCGATCGTCCGGTGCTCGTCGGCGACCTCGTCGCCGTCGGTGTCCCGCAGCTCGGTGAGTTCGTGCTTCTGCGCCACGTAGACGGTGCCGTCGACGACGGCGACCCCCATCGGTTCGATGAGCCCACCTGCCACCTTGTGGTAGGTGACGTCGTCCGGGCCGGTGGCACCGGTCACCCCGTCGAGGATGTACACCTCACCGGTGCGTGCTCCGCTGCCGCCCCAGGTGCTGACCACGAGCCGACCGTCGTCGGTCCAGGCCATCCCCGAGACCTGCGGGGTGAACCCCTCGGGCCGCAGGCCGGTCAGGGTGTAGTCGGGGTGCACCGAGTCCAGGGGCAGGCCGTCCCCGGGTGAGTCGTCGACCCCCTGGCAGGCCTTGAAGCCGGGGGCGGTGACCCGGACCACCCCGGCGTCGGTGCTCAGCGCCGAGGTCGGTACGACCACGAAGCCGCTCGCCCCCGGGGGCTGCCAGGAGAGGGTGAGCTGCTGTCCGCTGCCCGCCTCGAAGTGCTCGATCCAGAGGGTGTGCGGGCCCTCGGTCAGGGTGACGGTGCCGTCCTTGGCGGTGGGACCGTGCAGCCCGTCGTGGTCGATCACGAGGGCCCCGTCGATGTGCAGCCGGGAGCCGTCGTCGCTGGTGAGGCGGAAGGTGTAGCTACCGGCGGCCGGGATGTGCAGGTTGGCGTGCACGTGGGCGACGAAGTTGTCGGCCAGTCCGAAGTCGGCGGTGCTCGTCCAGTCGACGACCGGCATCAGCTTGTCGACGTTCGGGGTCTGCCCGGGCTTGAGGGTGCAGATCTCGCGCAGCGGCACGCGGACGTCGTAGCTGCGCAGGGTCACCCCCGGCTCCTGGGGCGGCAGGTCCGCCGCCCGGGCCGGGTCGGGTGACGGTGCTACGGCGGCGAGCCCGAGGACCAGTGCGGCACCGAGCACGGTGCCGAGGCGGCGGACTCGTGGGGAACCGAGGAGCATTCCCGTTCTCCCTTCGACGATGCGCCGAGACGCGTCGTCCCAGCGGGGACGGAGCTGGGCAGCGGAGGTGGGAGTCTCGGCGACTGGGAGAATCATCGGCCACATTCATCGCAAAATCTAGATCTTTCGACATCATGGCCGGAACTTCCGTCGATCCGAACGGAAGGTCGCCCGCTTCGCCCGGGGATGCCGGCGTATAGGAGGCATGGTGAGCTACCGCACGATTACCCCCATCGGTGAACCCCAGGGTGTCGGTCGGAGTAAAGGGGACCGACCGCACGAGAACCTCCGGTGGATGCTCCACCGGCCACGAAGATGGAGACCCCGTGGACTACCTGAATCGCGACCCGCTCACCGAGATCCGGACATACTGCGACGCCGCCGTGGTGCGGAATTACGTCGATGTCCTGGACGAGACCAGCCAGCAGATTCTGGCACTGGACCCCACAGTGACCGACAGCCTCACGACCATCCGGCGCACCGCTCTCGACCTCGCACGCCACCAGTCCATCGCGGATGCCGCTGCAGAAGGTCAGGGCTACGGATATCACGAGGAGACCTACCGCGACAGAAACAACCGGCTCGTCGAATCAGCTTTCGTCAACGAGGGACACCAGATCTTCCCCTACACCTGGACCGGCGCCGGTCTGCACGGCCAGGCGAACATCGTGTCAGCCACGGCGCACTACCTGTACGATTCGGGACGGACCATGATGCAGTGGCGAGAGGATCAACTCCGGTCGCTACACGCACGCAACCGTCATCCCGAGAAGGACGCTTTCGCAGACGCCCGGAATCGCGGCCTGGCCAGCTCCGAACGCCTGCTCAGAGAGGCCACCACGGCGAACCACCAGGCATTCAGACAACTGTCCACGGCGGTCAGGACCGCCTCCGAGGGCATCCAGTACCTCAATGCCACGATGGCCGCACAGGCAAACAACAACTACCTTCCACAGGGTCCCGGCTCCGGTCCGGGTGGTCCCTCGATGGGCTATCAGGGGTGGAACACCGGCGCGTCGGCGGGTCAGGCCCGCGGGCGCTGACCGGCCCGGCCACACACGGTGACGACGGGCGGGGAGGACCGTCACAACGGCTCTTCCCGCCCGTAGACGGGCACCGACCGGATCAGGGGCTGGTGAGGGTGAGCACCGGCGCACCCACCGTTCCTCACCGAGGAAGCCCGATCAGGTCGTACGCCCGGTCCGTAGCTCAGCGAAGTGTCTGCGCGCCGATGACGGAGAGGACCTGGAGCTTCTCGTAGCTCTCACTGCCGGGGACAGCCGTGTAGACCAGCAGTGCGTGCGCCTGCCCCGGGTCGACGAGCTGCTGACAGTTCAGTTCCAGCTCGCCGACCTCGGGGTGGACGAAGTGTTTGACCTCGCGGGGGTGTACCCCGATCTCGTGGTCCTCCCACACCCGCCGGAACTCCTCGCTCCCGGCCAGCAACAGCTCGGCCAGGTGCGCGGCGCGGGAGCCGGGTCCCCGCAGGGTGACCTTCTCACGCAGCCCCGACGCCCACATCCGGCTGAGGAAGGCGTGGTCTCGCGGCGCGTAGAGCCGACGGGTGGCGGGGTCGGTGAACCACCGGTATCCGGCGCTTCGGGCCGGGCCGGTGTGCCGCGTGTTGTCCCCGGTGAGGGCCACCCCCATCGGGGACTGCCGCAACGTCTCACCGAGTTCGGTGACGATCTCGGCCGGGGTGTCGTCCAGGCGGTCGAGCACCCGGAGCAGTCCGGGACTGATGTGCTCGGTGGCGGCTCCCCGGGGTGGCGGTGTGTGCCCGGCGAGCCGGAACAGGTGGTCCCGCTCGTCGATCGACATGTGCAGCCCCTGCGCTATGGAGGAGAGCATCCCCTGGGACGGCTGAGGGCCGCGTTCCCGCTCGATCCGGGAGTAGTAGTCGACGGACATGTGGCACAACGACGCGACCTCCTCGCGCCGCAGCCCGTCGGTCCTGCGACGTCGCCCACGCGGCAACCCCACGTCCTCCGGTTGCAGCGCCGCACGCCGGTTACGAAGAAACTGTGCCAACCCGGTGCGATCGATCACGACGCCCTCCCTTCGATGTACTGCCCCGGTTCTACAGTCCGCAGGAGACCGTAGCCACGCCCCGTCGATCCCCCCGTCCGGGCACAGGGGGATCCGGTGAGCCTGGGATCGACAGGGCGTGGCTACCACCGGCGCTCCGGTCGACCATCGACGGCGTACCCCGAGGAACCGAACGACCCAGGGAGCGCAAGCCGTGTCACGTACTCCGTTCGACGTCACCGTCCCCGACCTCACCGGCAGGCGAGCCGTCGTCACCGGCGCCAGCGACGGGATGGGCCTGGGGATGGCGGCCCGGCTGGCCGCAGCCGGCGCCGAGGTCGTCCTGCCCGTCAGAAACCGCGCCAAGGGTGAGGCCGCCGTCGCCAGGATCCGGCAGACCACGCCCGACGCCGACGTCTCACTGCGCAGCCTCGACCTGTCCAGCCTGGACTCGGTAGCGGCCCTGGCCGACACCCTCCGTGGTGAGGGCAACCCGATCCATATCCTGATCAACAACGCGGGGGTGATGCGGCCACCGGACCGGCAGACCACCGCCGACGGATTCGAACTCCAGTTCGGGACCAACCACCTCGGCCACTTCGCCCTCGTCGCCCGACTGCTCCCACTGCTGCGCGCCGGCAACGCCCGGGTGACCTCCCAGGTCAGCATCGCCGCCCGCCGAGGACGGATCAACTGGGACGACCTCAACTGGGAGCGGTCGTACGACGGGATGCGCGCCTACAGCCAGTCGAAGATCGCGTTCGGGCTCTTCGGCCTGGAACTGGAACGCCGCAGCGCCGCACACGGCTGGGGCGTCACCAGCAACCTCTCCCACCCCGGGGTGGCCCCCACCAGCCTGCTGGCCGCCCGCCCCGAGCTGGGCCGCAGCCGGGACACCCCGGCGTACCGGCTGATCCGGGCGCTGTCCGAGCGCCGGATCCTGCTGGGCACCGTGGAGACCGCGAAGCTTCCCGCGCTGATGGCGGCGACCGACCCCACCGCCAGGCCCGGCGTCCTCTACGGCCCCGGTGGACCGGGCAACCTCGGCGGTCGGCCCGCCGAGCAGCGGACCTACCCGCCGCTGCGCAGCGTCGAGGAGGCCCGGCGGGTCTGGCAGGTCTCCGAGCAGCTCACCGGGACCGCCTTCGTCCCCGCCTGAACACCGGCTCCGACGGCGGTCGGTGCCGGCGGCGGCACTGTGGCGGGACCTCCTAGACTCCGCGAGGTGAGAGAGCTGTACGTCGTCACGCACCCGGAAGCGACCCACCACGTCGACGGACTGGTCGGCGGCTGGTACGACTCGGACCTCACCGACCGGGGCGCGGCCCACGCCGAACGGATCGCGGCGGCGCTGGCCGGTCGGCTGTCGGAGGCGGGCGTCGTCGACGTCTTCTCCTCCGACCTGCTCCGCGCCCGCCGGACGGCGGAGATCCTCGGACAGCGGCTCGGGGTGGGGGTGGTGCTCGACCCCGACCTTCGGGAGAAGTCGTACGGCGAGGCGGGAGGACGTCCGCAGGCGTGGCTCGACGAACGGTTCGTCCCGCCCCCCGCCGTCGGTGAGCGGATGCGCCACGACGAGGGGATACCCGGTGCCGAGACGAAATGGGAGTTGGCGGTACGGACGTACGCGGCGGTGCACCGCATCCTCCGGTCGGAGGCGGTGCACCAGGTCGTGGTGACCCACGGGGGAACCGCCACCTTCGTCCTGGCGGCGTGGATCGGCATGCCTGTCGACGCGGCGGGGTCGGTGGGTTGCCGCTTCACCCCCGGAGGGATCACCGTGCTGCGCGAGGACGACCACTTCCACAACCGGTGGATCGTCCGCCTCGACGATGTCGACCACCTGCGGTGACGTCCCGCCGACTGGTGAGTCTCGGTGCGGTGGCGCGGGTGGGCCGGCCTGTCGGTGGGCGGCGCTATCCTGCCGGCATGGCGGCCCCCGAACTGGAAGAGCTGATCGTCGCGGACGCGGGAACGCTCCGCACCTGGCTGTCAGCCCATCACGCGTCCTCCCCCGGCGTCTGGCTCGCCCTGACCAGGAAGGGCGGCACCGTCACCACACTGACCTGGCAACAGGCGGTCGACGAGGGCCTCTGCTTCGGGTGGATCGACGGGCAGGCCCGTAAACGGGATCACGAGACCTCCTGGATCCGGTTCACCCCCCGCCGGGCCCGCAGCTCCTGGTCCCAGCGCAACGTCGGGCACGTGGCCCGGCTGGAGGCGGCGGGACTGATGCAGCCCTCCGGCCGCGCCGCGGTGGAGGCCGCCAAGGCCGACGGGCGGTGGGCGGCCGCCTACGCGCCGCCGTCGGAGGCCGAGCCACCGGCCGACCTCCTCGCCGCCGTCGCCGCCGACCCCGCCGCCCAGGCGATGTTCGACGTCCTGACCAAGGCCAACCGGTTCGCCCTCATCCACCGCCTCAACGCCGTCAAGCGGGCGGAGACCCGCGAGCGGAAGATCCGCGAGTTCGTCGCCATGCTGGCCCGCCACGAGACGTTCCACCCGCAGAAGGCCACGCCGTAGGGCGGTACGAAGACCATGGAAGATGCACCGGCCCAGCGAGCGGCCCGACTCCTGCGGACCGCCCACCGGATGGTCGTCTTCACCGGAGCCGGGATGTCGGCCGAGAGCGGCGTACCCACCTTCCGGGACGACCTGACCGGCCTGTGGGCGCGCTACGACGCCGCGCAGCTCGCCACCCCGCAGGCCTTCCAGGCCGACCCGGACCTGGTGTGGGGCTGGTACGAATGGCGGCGCACCAGGGTCAGCCGGGCCGTACCCAATCCGGGACATCTCGCCGTCACCACCATGGCGGCCCGGATCCCGGACACCACGGTCGTCACCCAGAACGTCGACGACCTGCACGAGCGAGCCGGCACCCCGGCCCCGATCCACCTGCACGGCAGCCTGTTCACCCCACGCTGCACGGCGGTGGACGGCCACCCGGCACCACTTCCGCCCGACACCGAAGCGCCCCCCGAGGGCAGCCGGATCCCGCCCCCGCGCTGCGCCACCTGCGGCCACCCGGTACGCCCGGGGGTGGTGTGGTTCGGCGAGCCCCTGCCGGAGGCGGAGTTCGCTGCTGCCGTCGACGCCGCCGCCACCTGCGACCTGCTCCTGGCCGTCGGCACCTCCGGCGTCGTCCACCCCGCCGCCGAGATCCCCCGGGTCGCCGCACGTTCCGGCGCCACAGTGATCCAGGTCAACCCGCAACCCACCCCACTCGACCCCGTCGCCACAGTCACCCTGCGCGGCACCGCCGCACAGACCCTCCACGGCCTCGTCTCGGCCGCCTGGCCGCACTGACGGGACCGCCGGACGCACCCTCGGCCGACGGACGAACCGACCGGTCCGGATGGTCGGTGCCGTCCCGGACGAGGGCCGGCGGATCGGTCGGGCCGGCTACCTCCTGGGCTCGTACCGCATCACCATGGCGCCGGAGCCCAACTCCGAGCGACTCACGAGCTTCAGGTCGACGGGTCGGGACAGCCCGGCGAACACAGTCGGTCCGTGTCCGGCGACGGCGGGGTGCACCATGAACTCGTACTCGTCGATCAGACCCAGCTCGGTCAGGGCCGCTGCGAGCTGAACCCCGCCGACGAGGATCCCCCGGTCGGAGTTCTGCTTGAGCTGCACGACGGCTCGGGCCAGATCGCCGCGTACGAGTTCGGCGTTCCAGTCGACGTGCTCCAGGGTCCTCGACACGACGTACTTCTTCGCCGCGTCGATGGTCCGGGCGAACGGTCTCGTCCAGTCGGGGCCGGAGTCCGTCGGGACGGGCGGTCGCCACGCCGCCTCCATCATCTCGTACGTCACCCGGCCGAACAGGAGCGCGTCGGCCCGCTCGAGGTTCCCGACGTGGTGGCGGTGCATCTCCTCGTCGGGAACTATCGCCCGGTGGTCGCAGCACCCGTCCAACGTGACGTTGACGGCGTATCGAAGTGGCCCCATGCCGACACCGTATCGCCCCGGGCGACGAGTCGTCGGGCTCCTCGGCTCGCCCCGCACGTCCTCCCCGGGAAGCCAGGCCGACATCCTCACTAGACACTGAGTGTATAGCTCGTGTGTATAGTGGCTGACGTGCCGGTGACGACACCACCGGCGGCGACAGAGGACAGTGACGCGAGACGGAAGGCCGTGACGTGAGACGACAATCCCTGACCGGCGTGGCGATCGCCGCGCTGACCGCAGTGGCACTCGGCGTCCCACCCGCCCACGCGAGTCCGCAGACCGGGCCGGGCGACGCCGGCACCGGCATCGACTGGCAGCCGTGCCCCGACGAACCGGCGGCGCAGTGCGGCACCGTGACGGTGCCCGTCGACTGGGCCGACCCGACCGGGGAGACGATCGAGATCGCGCTCGCCCGCCGTACGGCCACCGCACCGGCCGAGCGGGTGGGCACCATCCTCACCAATCCGGGCGGCCCGGGGGCGTCGGGGGTGGCCGACGTCAAGGCGGGGGGCATCGGCGGCAGCTTCGACGACGACGTACGCCGCCGGTTCGACGTGGTGGGCTTCGATCCCCGGGGCGTGGGCGATAGCCACCCGATCCGGTGCCGGATGTCGACCGGGCCGGATCCGGAACTCTTCCCCACCACCGCCGAACACTTCGACGACCTGCGCGAGTGGACCCGGGCGTACGGCGAGAGCTGCCGCGAACTCAGTGGTCCGCACGTCGACTTCCTGGACAGCAGGAGCGTCGCCCGGGACATGGACGCCATCCGGGCCGCACTCGGCGACGAGAAGCTGACCTTCTACGGCAACTCGTACGCCACCCTGACGGGACAGCAGTACGCCCGCCTCTTCCCCGACCGGGTCCGGGCCATGGTGCTCGACAGCACGATGGACCACAGCCAGGCCACCACCTGGGACTTCCTGCGCAGCGAGACCAAGGCGACGCAGGACGGCTTCGACCAGTACGTGAAGTGGTGCAAGCGCTCGACCGACTGCGCCCTACACGGCCAGGACGCCCGCAAGGTCTTCACCGACCTCTACGCCCGGGCCGAGCGCGGTGAGCTGGTCGACCCGAGAACGTCACAGCACATGAGCCCGACCGACCTGCTGAGCGACACCCAGTGGACCTTCCTCGGGCCGTACTGGGAGCAGCTGTCGCAGCGGCAGGCGGAGCTGGCAGGAAGCGAGCCCGAGCCCGCCGACGGCGTACGCACCACCGTCCAGACGTCGGGAGAGCCGGTCGAGGATCCGAGCTCGGCCATCTTCTGCCAGGACTGGCGACTGCCGCTGCGCGACGTCGAGCAGGTCGAGTCGTACCGGAAGCGGCTGGCCGCCGTGGCACCGCAGATGCGGGTCAACCTCCAGGCGTGGGGTTCGACCCTGCTCTGCCTGGACTGGCCCACCCCGGTCCGCAACCCGCAGGAACCCCTGCGGTGGGACGGTGTCCCCCCGGTGTTGCTCCTCAACAGCCGGTACGACCCGGTCACGCCGCACGAGTGGGCCCGCAACGTGGCACGCCAGTCCGGTGCGGTCCTGTTGACCTACGAGGGGTCGGGGCACGCCGTCTACTCCCTCGGCAGCAGCTGCGTCAGCGCCGCGACCACGCGGTACCTGATCGACGTCGTGACGCCTCCGCGCGACACCCGGTGCCCGGCGGTGCCGCAGTGACCCGGTGACCGACGACGAGACGTCGGGGGCCGACGCGGACCGGATTCCCGGTCCGTTTCGGCCCCCGACACGTTCCCGTTCACAACCTTTCCGACTGCCTCCACGCCGACCGACCTCCACCCGGGTTGACCAGGGATTCCACTGCAGAGAGAACCCGTCATGACATTGACAGCCTTCGACGTTCGGATTACATTGTGAACGATAACAGGACATCGTTTGCCCCCTCCGGAGGATCGCGACAGTGATGAGAACTCCCCCGAGAAGCCGCAGAGTCCACGCCGCCTGGGTGGCGGCCGGCACCGTGCTCCTGGCCTCGACGGCGACCGCCGCAGCCCTACCGGCCACCGCAGCAGCCGCCGGATGCTCGGTGAACTACGCGGTGTCGTCGCAGTGGCAGGGTGGCTTCAACGCCGACGTCACCGTCACCAACCTCGGCGACCCGATCACCAGCTGGGCCCTGACCTGGTCCTACGGTGCCGGCCAGCGCGTCACCGACGCCTGGAACGCGACAGTGAGCCAGAGCGGTGCCGCCGTCACCGCCCGCAACGTCAGCTACAACGGCAACGTCGCCACCAACGGCACCGCCTCCTTCGGCTTCAACGGCTCCTGGAGCGGCAGCAACCCCGTCCCCACCGGGTTCGCGCTCAACGGGGTCACCTGCACCGGCGGCACCACCCCCACCAACCCGCCGACCACCCCGCCCACCACCTCCCCGACCACCCCGCCCCCCACCGCGTCGGCGGACATCACCGTCAACAGCGCCACCAGGTACCAGACAGTCGACGGATTCGGGGCCGCACAGTCGATCTGGGGCAGCGCCTGGTCGACGGCGGAGACCCAGACCCTGGTCGGCCTCGGTGCCAACCAGCTGGGGCTGTCGATCGTGCGGACCGGCGTCTCACCGGTCTCCGGTGAGTGGCCGACCCACGTCAACGCCCTGAAGACGGCGAAGTCGTACGGGTCGGGGGTGAAGATCCTCGCCTCCCCCTGGACCGCCCCGGCGGCGTGGAAGACGAACAACAGCCGGATCAACGGCGGCAAGCTGCGGACCGACTACTACGACGACTACGCCAACCACCTCAACAGCTACGTGCAGTACATGCGCAACCAGGGGGTGACCGTCGACGTCACGTCGGTGCAGAACGAGCCGGACTGGCACCCGGACTACGACTCGATGGACTGGAGCGGCACCGAGCTGCGCAACTTCGTCCGGGACCACGGTTCCCGGGTGCAGAACACGAAACTGATGGTCGCCGAGGCGGTGAACCTGAACTACACGTACACCGACCCCACCCTCAACGACGCCACGGCCCGCAACAACATCGGCTACATCGGCGGCCACCTGTACGGCACCGAGGCCTCCGGCCGACTACGCTCCTACCCTCTCGCCGACCAGCACGACAAGCCCGTCTGGATGACCGAGTGGAACCTGCACGCCGCCGACGGCAACGGCTCCAACATCTGGGGCAACCCCGGTAACCAGACGGTCTGGAACGAGACCCTGGACGACATCATGCGTACCGTGCACCGGTCGATGGAGGCGAACTGGACCGCCTACGTCTGGTGGTACGGCAAGCGCTACTACTCCTTCATCGGCGACGGGGAGGCGGCCTTCGGCACCACCGCCGGCGCGCCACTCAAGCGCGGGTACGCCTTCTCGCAGTACTCCAAGTACGTCCGCCCCGGGTACCAGCGGGTCGCCCTGACCAAGAGCACCAAGGCCAATCCCCTGGAGGTGACCGCCTACACCGGCGGCGGGAAGACCACCCTGGTGATCCTCAACCGGTCGACCGGTGCGGTCGACGACGCCGTGGTGCAGGTACCGCAGAACATCACCCGGGCCGAGCACTACCTCACCTCGGTGAGCGCCAACGCGGCCGGCCAACCGGTCGCCGTGAACGGCGGGCAGGTCACCGTCGACGTCGGTGCCCGCAGCATCTCCACCGTCGTGCTCACCCACTGACCCGGAATCGTCACCGGACCCTCCTCCCGCGCCGCCGGGGAATCCCCGCCGTACGGGGGCCCCGGTCACCGTCACTGCCGTCGAGAGTCGAGCACGGCGACCCGGCGTCGCCCCGCCGTTCGGCGGTAGCTGGCGTCGAGAAGCTCCTCGACCTCGTCCCAGTCGGTGTCCGGGGTCAGGTCCACCCCGATCCACCCGGCAGGACCCAGGTAGGCCGGGACGAAGCAGCGGTCCTCGTCCAGCAGTCCCGCACGCTCGTCGGGTTCGAGCAGGACGAGGACCGCCTGTTCGTGCTGCCGATGACTGCCGTCGACCTTCACCGAACCGCCGTAGTAGGCGAAGACCTTCGTGGTGAAGAAGGCGGGACGACCGTGGGAGACCTTCTCGGCCGCGTCGGGGAGGGCCAGGGCGAGCGCCCGCACCCGGTGCAGGAGCGGGTCCGCCTCGTCGAACATGATGGGATGCGACATATCGGAGGGTAACCACACGGCGGGCAGCCGTGGTGCCCCGACCCGACAGCCACCCCGCTCCTCGGTGGATCGGCACGGGAGCCGTGGAGCGGGCGTACTCCTCACCGGGCTTTGGGATTTTGGGTGTTTTGTCGGTTTCGAGGACCTAAGGTCTTCCTTGCGTGACAGCTTCCGCCACCTCCCCTCCGGTCCGATCGACGGTCCCCGACGGCACCAGCCGGTCAGATCACCGCTGTGCTCCTGTCACCACCCAGGACAGCCATCCGCGCCGCACCGAGGAGAACACGTTGATCAGAGGAACCAGGACGACCACGGGAACACCCGCCGGTCGAGGAGCCAGCCGCAAGCTCAAGGCCGTCCTGGCCGGGGGGATCGCCCTCGGCCTCGGGGCCACCATCACCCTCGCGGCCTGGAACGACTCGGAGTACGTCCGGGGCACCTTCACCGCCGGCAGCTTCGGCATCGAGGGCAGCACGGACGGCACCACCTACGCCGAACACCCCACCCCCGCTGCTGCGGCGGCACTCACGTTCAGCACCGGCTTCGACGACATCAGCCCCGGTGACGTGGTCGCGGCGCCCTTCGCCGTCCGGCTCACCGCCGCCACCACCTACGACGCGACAGTCACGGTGGCCTCGGCCAGTCCCGCCCCGCCCGCCTTCGCGGGCCTCACCTACGGGATCGCGACGGTCCCGACCTTCGCCGACTGCGACGCGGCACCCACCACCCCGACCTGGGTCGTCCCGCAGGGCACCCCCCTCGACTCGGTGGCCGCCGCGGTGCCGTTCAACCTGACACAGGGCACCCCGCCCACCACCCCGGGCGCACCGGAGTTCCTCTGCTTCGTCGTCACCGCCGACGCCGGTCTGGTGCAGGGCACGTCGGTGACGCAGACCTGGCAGATCCTGGCGGAGTCCGTGTAGGTGGCAGCCGTGGTCAAACGTCAGAGGACGACCGGAACACCACGGCTGCGTCGAACCCGTGCCGTACTCGCCAGCGCCCTCGGCCTCATCCTGGGGGTGCCGTCCACCCTCGCCACGTGGACCGACAGCGAGTACGGCACCGGGTCGTTCGCGGCCAGTGTCTTCGGCACCGAATCACAGACCGCATCGAGTACGTGGGCGAGTCACACTCCGGTGGTGAACGCCGCGATCCTGGCCTTCAACGCCACCGCGATGTCCCCCGCCATCTCGTTCTACGCCTGGATCAACATCCGGACGACGACGATGACCAACGTCGGCGGCACCGTCGCCCTGACCAGCTCGTCGAACAACGGCGGCACCCTCCTGCCCGCCCTCGAGTACCGCGCGGTACGGACCGCCAGCAGCAGCTCCACCTGTGCCGCCGCAGCCTTCAGCGGTTCGCCGACCTGGATCGTCGGCCCCAGCTACTCGGGCGTCACATCGGTGCCCGCCTCCCCGATCTACTCCCCCATCACCGTCCCGGGGGGCGCGACCCCCCAGTTGCGGTTCTGCTTCGAGGTCCGGATCCAGTCCGGCGCCAGCAACCTGTACCAGGGGACGACCGGCTCCGTCACCTGGGGTTTCACAGCCTCGTCTACGTAAGGAACTTCGAATGGTGCGAGTGCGTCGATGGCAGGATGTGCTGACCCGGGTCGGTGACCTGGCGCTGACCCTGCTCGCCCTCGCCGGGACGGTGTGCGTCGTCCTCGTCCCCCTGGCATTCTTCTTCGACATCTCGCTCATCCTGTTCAAGACCGGATCGATGAGCCCGACCATCCCCGCCGGATCACTGGCGGTGGTGCGGGAGATCCCCGCGTCGAAGGTCGAGGTGGGAGACGTGGTCACCGTCGACCGCACCCCGCTGCCACCGATCACCCACCGGGTCGTCGCCGTCGCCGACGGCGGCGGGCCGGTCCGCCTGCTCACCATGCGCGGGGACGCGAACACCGCCAACGACGCCGCACCGCACTCGGTGACCCACGTCCGGCTCGTCGAGTGGTCGGTGCCCAGACTCGGGTACGGAGTACACGCCCTGTCGAACGTGTACGCCGCGAGCGCCATCACGATCGGCATCGCCGCGATCGTCACCTGGGCGTTCTGGCCCCGCCCCACCGACCCGCAGACGCCGCGAGATACCACGTGGCGACGTACCCCGTCACATCCCCGACGGCCGGGCCGGTCGGAGTCGACCGAGCCGGAGACGGACCCCGGTGCCGACACCCCGACGGGCGGCACAGCTGCAACCGGTGACCCGACCCTGCGCCGCATGCTGCTCGTGGTGGCGTTGCTCCCCGGTGTCGCCGCCGGGATCCTCACCACACCCGACACGGCACGGGCGGACACCACCGAGGAGGTGGTCCGCAGCCACGCCCTCACCCTGGTCTCGATCGGCGACCGGGACCGCATGACGAACATGGCGCCCGACGAGCCCGTGCCCTGGCAGGTGGGTGTCTCGGCGCACGCCGAGGAGCCCGGCACCGTGACCGTCACGCTGTCGGCGCTGGGTCCGCTCACAGTGGAACCTGACGGACTCCGGGTCGGAGCCGCCGTCTGCACCGAACGGTGGGTGGCGGACACCTGCCCCACCGGTCCGAGGCAGGTCCTCCCGAACGGTCCCGCCGCCAGACTGACCGGGCAGCCGGTCACCGTCGCCTCGATGCGCTCCGACGAGCAGCGGTGGGTCCTGGTGACCGCCGTCCTGCCGCCTGGATCCACCGCCTCGGGGTGGGCGGACCTCGTCGTCACCGCGACCGGACTCGGCGACCGGGCCTCGGCGGGCGGCAAGGTCGGGCCGCTTCCGCGCACCGGCGTCGACCTGCGGACACCGGTGCTCACCGGTGCCGGTGCGCTCCTCGCCGGGCTGCTGCTCATCCGCGCCACCCGCAAGCACCGGATCCGGGTGGGGCAGCAGTGAGACGCCCACGGACCCCCGGCCCTGCCGACGTCGCCGTCGTACCGGCCCGGCGGATCCGACAGGACGATCCCGAGCCCCGGAGGCGAACCCACCGCCGGCGGTGGATCGCGGGTGCCGCCGCCCTGGTGCTCGCCGCCACCGCCGTCGTCGTCGCACCACCACAGGCGACGCTGGCCACGTGGAGCGACACCGAACACGGCAGGGGTTCCCTGCAGGCCGGCACCGTCAACCCACCGACGAACCTGCGGTGCACCGCAGGCCTGGCCACCCCACCGACGTTCACCTGGGACCTGCCCGTCGGCGGACTGACCCGCAGCGGCTTCACGTGGTCCCTGTCGGGCGGCTTCACCGGAGGCGGCACCCTCGGCCCCGCCGTCACCACCGTCACCATCCCCGGCGGGCTGCTGAGCATCGGCACCGGCACCTTCAACCTGTGGGCGAACGGCCCCGGCGGGTGGACCTCGACGCCGACCACCGGCACCGTCAGCATGCTGACGGCGCTGCTCTACTCCTGCAGCGTCCCCTGACCCGGCCGCCGGTTGCCCCGGTACGCCACCTGTCGACGAGGTAGGACACGGTGAGGTAGCGCCCCTTCTGGATGATCAGCTTCTCGGTCACATGGTCCCCCAGGTTCCGATCGACCCCGTCGGGGCCGCTGGGGTCGTTCCCGTCACCGATCCGGCGCACCAACAGCAGTTGGTGTTCCTTCAGCGGGTCCCATCTGTTGACGGGTTGACTCCGTAGCGACCCAGATGTCGATCATCGCACCGGTCGATCGGTCGTGACCATCCGGTTCTCGGGGTACGCGCGGCCGCGACGGGCTCGTCGGGGCACGTCGCCACGTCCCTCCGGCACAACAGTCGAAACCCAGACCGGTCGCTCCAACCGCTCAGAATCCACCGAAACGGCGAAATGACATTACCGTCGAAGTCAGGTCCACCCGTCCACGACCGCCGACGCGCGTGAGGCATTGACATTGATCGCACCGCCCGGCAGGCTTTGCGAAACCGCCCGGGACAGGTCGTGAACCGGGTTTCTTCCAGATTTATCCGAGTAGCGTCGATCTATGCACCCTCTCAGCGATGCGGGGCGTGCGTACGCCCCTGAGCAGCGCCTGGACGTCGGCGGCCCCTGTCGGCCCGTCGGCAGATCCGGCCTGTCTGGGGGCGGAGTGCTGCCGTTCGTTCGCCGCCGTCTCGACCGGATTCCGAAGGCAGGAGGTGTCGCTTTCATGGCTGCTGTGATGCGACCGGAGCCAGTTCTCGATTCGAACTGTTCGCATTGTTTGGATGGATGGGAGATGTGATGCGTGTCGCTCTTCTCACCACGACTCAACACGGTCACCTGAACCCGTACGTTCCGGTGGTCAACGCACTTCGAACTGCCGGCAACGAGGTCGACCTGCTGCTGTTGTCCGCCGACGGGGGCACCCTCGACGAGCAGCGCCGCCAGGCCCTGGGCGACGTCCAGGTCCACTCGGTCGGACAGGTGGAGATGGCACCGTGGAGTGGCGACCCGGCGAAGATCGGCCCGATGCTCCAGTCGTCGCCGGTGGCGGACCAGACGGCCGACGTGCTCCGGGCCACCGCTCCCGACTTCGTCCTCGTCGACTCGCTGCCGGTCACGGCGGCGGCCATGGTCGGGGCGGAGGCGTCCGGCGTGCCGTACGGGATGGTCTGGGCCAACCTGGGCGGGGTCTGCCCGAGGGAGCACCGCCGAGGCCGCTGGGCGTACGACGAGCAGGTCGGCGACTATCTGACCCGGCACGGGGTGCGGTGGTCGACGCGGACCCACTCGGCGCGGTCGCGGCTGCTCAACGTGATGCCGACGATTCCCGCGCTGGTCGGGGAGGACGCGGTCACCGACGACGGGGTGCAGCTGGTCGGGTTGCCGGGTGCGGCGGGGCCCCGTGGTGACGAGGTCGTCTTCTCGGACCTGGATCGCCTCGACCCCGACCGCCCGGTGGTGTACGTCTCCTTCGGCACGATCTTCTACCGGCGGCCGGACCTGCTGCGCACGACGATCATCGGGGCGGCGGCGACCGGGGCGCAGGTGGTCGCCGCGGTGGGCGACCTCGCCGAGGAACTGGCGCTACCCGACGACGTGTTCACCGCCCCCTATCTGCCACAACGTAAGGTCCTCGAACGCGCCGACGTCTTCGTCACCCACGGCGGATACAACTCCGTCGCCGAGTCGATCCGGGCGGCGACGCCGATGCTGGTGGTCCCGCTGGCGGTGGACCAGCCGATCCAGGCGTACTTCGTGGGTCGGGCGGGCTTCGGGACGGCGATGGAACCGGCCGCCGTCACCGAGCGGTCGGTCGCCGACGCCGTCACCGATCTGCTCGACCCGGCCCGGGACTACCGGTCCCGGTTGGGCAAGGCGCAACCGGAGTGCGGCGATTCGGCGGTACGCACTGCCGAGCTGGTCACCGCCACCGTCCAGACGCTTCAGCGCGAGGGGGATAGGTGACGATCGAGGTGCAACGGCCGGGAGACGATCGAATCGTGGTCGACGACCTGGAACGTCTCTCGTTCCGGGTGGATCGCCGCGCCTACACCGACGACGACGTCGCCGCGCAGGAGATGGCCAGGATCTTCGATCGATGCTGGTTGTACGTCGGTCACGAGTCGGAGGTGCCCGGACCGGGCTCCTTCGTGTCGCGCGACGTGGGCGGACGACCGGTGGTCATGACACGTGGATCCGACGGGGTGATCCGGGTGTTCGCCAACAGCTGCACCCACCGTGGGGCGCTGATCTGCTCGCAGCCGGCCGGTCAGGTCAGGTCGTTCCGGTGCCCGTACCACGACTGGACCTTCTCCAACCAGGGTGACCTGGTGGGGGTCCCGATCCCGGACGGGTACGGGCCGGGCTTCCGGAAGGCGGACTACGGGCTGGCGCGGCACCGCAGTGACACCTACCGCGGGTTCGTCTTCGTCACCTTCGACCCGCAGCAGCCGCGCACCCTGACCGAGTATCTGGCGGGTGCGACGGAGTACCTCGATCTCGTCGACGACCAGTCCGAGGTCGGGATGGAGGTGATCCAGGGCGCGCAACTGCACGGGGCGCGGGCCAACTGGAAGCTGATGATGGAGAACAGCGTCGACATCTACCACTTCCGGGCACTGCACAAGCGCTACGTCTCCTACATGGAGTCGCTCGGGTCGGTGCCGCCACGACGGCGGGGCGGGTTCGGTCGCGCCCTCGGACTCGGTCACGGCGCCAACGAGTTGCCACCGGCGGCGGCCCGCCCGCTCGCCTACTGGACGCCGATGTTCGGCCCCGAGGTCCGCCCCCGGATCGAGGCGACGGCCGCCCGGTTCGTCGACCGGTTCGGCGCAAAGCGCGCCCAGCGGATCACCGGCACGAACCGGGCTCTGCTGATCTTCCCCAACCTGATGATCATCGACGCGATCGCGATCACCATTCGCAAGATCGACCCGGTCGGCGCGGACCGGATGGCCATCACCTCGGTCGCTCTGGCTCCCAAGGACGAGGACCCGGACATCCGGGAACTCCGCAAGAGCCACTACCTGACCTTCCTCGGCCCCGCCGGATTCGCCACCCCCGACGACATCGAGATCATCGAGTCGTGCCAGCGGGGCTACCTCAACCGCACGGTCCGCTACTCGGACCTGTCCCGGGGGATGAACAAGGAGGTCCCCGAGACGACCGACGAGCTTCCCGCCCGCGAGTTCTGGCGGCAGTGGGACCGGCTGATGCACGGTGACGACGGGCACCACGAGGTCGCGCACCGGGCCGAGATGCAGGGGGCGCAACCGCGATGAGCACCGAACCGACCGTCGACGAGACGGCCCGGGTGCGGCTGTGGCACCGGGTGAGCCGGTTCCTGTTCCGGGAGGCGCGGCTGCTCGACGAGTGGCGTCTGGTCGAGTGGTACGACGAGATGCTGACCGACGACATCCGCTACACGATCCCGGCCACCGACGTCCGCGCCGAGACCGTCGGTGCGCTCGGGCTCGTCGACGACGACGCCGCCCGACTGCGCCAACGGATCGAACAGCTCCTCAACGACGAGGTGTGGTGCGAGAACCCCCGGTCGCGCACCAATCGTCTGATCAGCAACGTGGAGATCCTGACCGACCGGGGCACCCACCTCGACGTGGTGGCGAACGCCGTCGTCCACCGGTTCGGGCACGGACGCTCCGACGCCTACGTCGGGAAGTACCGGTTCGAGCTCGTCGTCGAGGACGAGTCGTTCCGGATCCGCAGACGGGTGGTGGTCCTCGACCACGAGACGCTCTACGAGCACGGCAAGCTCAGCATCATCCTCTGACCCGACGGTGACGGCGGCCCGGCCGCGGCCCGGCCGCGACGGCCGGCGTCGGCCGCTGGTCGCCGCCTTCGTGACGTCGTGGACGTCGACACCTGTCCGACCACCTTCGAAGGAGTTGATCGATGAACCAACCGGCTGTCCGACACGAGCGGGGCAAGGCCGTGTTCCAGCAGGTCTTCGGCCGCGAACCGCGCCCGGGTTCCTACCCGGACTTCCTGGAGATCACCGTCGACCACCTGTTCGGTGAGATCTGGACCCGCCCGCACCTCAGCGTCGAGGAGCGCGAACTGGTCGCGTTGACGGCCGTCACGTTGGCGCGCACCGACTGGGAGTTGCGCGGCCACATCGGTGCGGCCCTGCACCTCGGGATGTCCCGGGAGAAGATCGTCGAGATCATCATCCAGCTCGCCTACTACGGCGGGTGGCCGGTCGCCAACAACGGGCTGCGCGTCGCCCAGGAGGTCTTCGCCGAACTCGACGCCGCACCCGGTGAGGAGACCGACGGTGACCGGTGAGCCACCCGGACCGGTTCCGGACTCCGGGCCGACCGGCTCGGCCATCGACCCGGCCGAGAAGGTCGACCTGTGGCGTCAGCGGTTCTTCGAGGCCCAGGCCGCCGCGGAGGAGTTCATCCTCGGCGAGCACGGCGAGGAGGGCCTCGCGTCGTGGATCCAGGCGAACTCCCGGATCACCGCGGAGCTGCTGGCGGCGCAACGGCCCGCCGGGCTCTCCGCCACCGACCACTTCATGACCCGGCTCCAGCGTCAGCTGCTGCTGTACGACTCGGCGGTGACCAGTGAGCCCCAGCCCTCGGGAACCGTCCTGCGCAACGCCGACTGCGGGATCCTGCGTTACCGCAGGCAGGCCGCCCGCGACGGCGTCGTCCTGACCTTCTCCTCACCGTGCCAGTACTGCCAGGACCTCAACACCGCCATCGCCGGACGCTACGTGGAGTCGGACGTCACCGTCTCGTGCGAGCAGGCGGGCGACGGGTGCACCTGGCGCGCGGAGTCGCCTCAGGCTCCGGTGGCGGACACGGCCGGATCACCGCACCGGGGACGAGCCGGCGACTGAACCACAGGCAGCGCGGTGCGGCCGGCGGCCGGCGACTGAACCACGGGCGGTACGGCGCTGTCGGCGGCCGGCGACCGGCTGACGTCGAGCGTCATGCCGAGTTGCCGGCCCACCGCCGTACACAGGTCGACCGCTGCGGTACGGGTCAGGTCCGGGTGGCCGCTCTGGGTGACGCACGCCGACGCGACGTTCTTGTTCTTGAGGCGCAGATACCACGGGAACAGCGACGCCAGCGCCGGCTCGGTCAGCATCGTGCGCGAGTGCACGATCGTCCCCACCAGGAGGTTGCCGAACGGGCGCTGCCGGGCGTTCATGAAGCTCTTCAGGCGTTCCTGGAAGATCTTCAACACCGCCGGTACGTTGCCCGCGTACACCGGCATGGCGAGCAGCATCCCCTGGGCGCCCTCGGCGAGGTCGACGACGCGCTCGAAGTCGTCGTCGAGGGTGCACCGGCCCACCTCGGGATCCAGGCAGGTGTCCTCGCCCTCGCACATCTCGATGCGATGGTCGATCAACCGGATCCGTTGGATCTCCGCGTCCCCGACCTCCCGGACGACACCGGCGACCGCCGCGTCGAGCAGGGCGTCGGTCAACGACGGGAGACGCCTCTGCGTACAGGACATCGCGATGATCTTCACCCGACGGGCCTCCCCCTGGTCCGCTCAGCGCCACCCGAGACCGGCCGCCTGACGAGGTCTCCGCCGGGCGGGAACGATGTCAATCTATCCACAGGGGAGCGTCACCGGAAGGGGGTATTCGGTTGCCCGCCCCCACCCGGGCCGGACACGATCGGTGGCATGCTGGGATCCGAGGTCATGGCGTACTACCGGCGGGGCGGCGAACGCGACCGCCTCACCGTCGGGCAGGGCCGGTGGGAGTTCCTCCGGACGTGGGACGTCCTGTCCAGGACGCTCCCCGATGCACCGGCATCGGTCCTGGACGTGGGCGGGGCGACGGGTGTGTACGCGGACCCGCTGGCCAGGGCCGGGTACCGCGTCCTGGTCGTCGACCCGGTCCCCGAGCACGCGGTGGCGTCGGCGACCCACCCCGGGGTACGGGCCGTCGTCGGAGACGCCCGGGCGTTGCCCGCCACCGGTCACAGCGCCGACGCGGTCCTGCTCCTCGGACCGCTGTACCACCTGCTGGAGCGGGCGGACCGTGTCACGGCGTGGCGGGAGGCGGCTCGGGTCGTCAGGGCCGGTGGGGTGGTCGTGGGTGCGACGATCAACCGGTTCGCGTCGTTGTTCGACGGGTTCGTGAAGGGCCACCTCACCGACCCCCGGTTCCGGCCGATCGTCGAGCGCGCCCTCACCGACGGCGTGCACCGCAACGACGACGGCCCCGAGGCGTGGTTCACCACCGCCTACTTCCACCACCCGGACGAGCCGGTCGGTGAGGCGACCGAGGCGGGCCTGACGGTGCAGCGGCGGGTCTGCGTCGAGGGGCCGCTGGGGATGGCCGGGCCACGACTGACCGAGATCCTGGCCGACCCCGACCTGACCGACCTGCTGATGGAGATGACGCGCTCCGTCGAGGAGGAACCGAGCCTGCTCGGCGCCGGCAGCCACGTCCTCACGATCGCCACCCGGTAGGGGTCCGCCCCGACACCGGTGCGCCGACACCGGTGCCGCCTCCGTCGACGGGGGTCGCGAAAGCGCGGCGGGCCGTACGCGCCCTCAGGCCGCCCGCTCGGCGGTGAAGTAGCGCTCGGCGGCCTCCAGCCGGGGCACCTCCACACCCGTCCTGCGGGCTTCCGCCAGGGTGTCGCGGCAGAGGGCGCGGGTCTCCTCCGGGTTCGCGTGGGCCTCCATCACCACCCGCATCGGCGGGAAGTGCCGCAGGAGTCGGGCGAGCACCGGTGCTCCCAGCCAGACGGGTGCCGTGAAGGGCAGCAGTTCGCTGCGGTGCCGCCGCAGGTCGACGCCCCGGGCCTCGACGAGCGGTAGCAGTTCACGGGTGGCGAGGATCGCCTCGCGGGCGGCGTCGGTCGTCCACCGGGAGAGCGAGCCCAGCCTCAGGGTCTGGGTGTGCAGGCCGGCGTTCTGCACGAAGTGGATCGCCAGCCAGCCACGGAAGTCGGAGTTCTCCCGGATCCGGAACCCCGCCTGGCGGAAGACCCGGCGTACGGCCCGGTCCCGCTCGGTCTGCGGGCGGTCCAGGGTGCCGAAGAAGACCACGGGCAGCAGTGCCCCCCGCAGCACACCGTCGTCGCCGAACCCTCCGCCGGCCCCGGGGAAGCCCCAGGCCACCTGATCGGCGGGGAGGTGTTGCGTCGCTGTGGTCGGCTCGACCAGGAGGTTGTTGAAGACGAGCACCGTGGCTGCGCCCACCCGCGGTCCCAGGAAGGCTGCCGCCTCCGGGAAGTTGTAGTGCTGCACGCTCAGCACGATCAGGTCGAAGTCGTGGTCCGGCTCCAGGGACTCCCGGTAGCGCACCGGCATGCTCTCGGTGACCCGCCTGCCCCACGGCCGACGCCGGGCGTCGAGCAGGTCGAGGTCGATCGTCTCCCCGTACTGGGCCGCCCGCCCCGGTCGGACGTAGAACTCGACGTGGTGCCCGGCCCGTTCCAGGGCCCAACCGTAGATCGCGCCGATCACGCCCCGCCCGAACATCAAGATCTTCACACCGCACCTCGTGCATCTATAATCGGAGACGACCTCCACTTAAAAAATATGGAGACAGTCTCCACTTGTCAATGTGAGGACCCCGTGACCGACGCCAGACCCCTGCGCGCCGACGCCCGCCGCAACCGCGACACCCTGATCGCCAAGGCCCGCGAACTCTTCGCCGGCGGCTGCTTCGACCTGCGTTTCGACGACTTCGCCAAGCGGGCCGGCGTGGGCACCGGCACCCTCTACCGCCACTTCCCCACCCGGGAGGCCCTGGCCGAGGCGGTCTACCACGAAGAGATCACCGCGATGTGCGACCGCGCCCGGGAGTTGCGCACCACCCTCCCCGCCGACGAGGCGCTGGCCGCATTCCTCCGCGACGTCGTCGACCACCTCTACTCCCACCAGGGCCTCGCCCGCACCCTCGCCACCCTCATGGCCACCCGCTCGGACGCCCTGACCGAGGGGGGTCGGGCCATGTACGAGGTCGTCGCCGACCTCCTGGCCGACGCCAGGCCGGGAACCTTCCGCGACGACGTGGGCGCCGGGTCCGTCATGATGGCCCTCCAGGGCATCTGCGCCGCCTACGACCAACCGACCCACCGGCACGACGCCGACGGCGTCATCACCCTCGTCCTCGCCGGACTCCGCCGCACGGCGCAGTAGCCGCACCCCCGGCACCGGTCGAGGCCCGACCGGCCCCTGCGCTCCACCGAACGGTCACCCTCGATCCTCGGTACGCTCCACGGCCCCCCGGTCCAGCGGAGCCCGTCTATGCTGTGGCGGGCCGTACGACGACAGGCCGGGTCTCCACACCGGACGAATGTGGCGTGTCCTGCGCACCCGGCCTCCCCGGTCGGGCCCGACCGGCCGGTCAACAGCGATCCGCATCCCTCGGTGCGGTGTGGGAGGCCAGCGACAGTGACCCTCAGCGTCGTCATCCCGTACTTCCGGCAGGTCCGGGCACTCGACCTGAGCCTCGGCGCCCTGGCGGCCCAGGACCCGGACGCCGGCCGTTTCGAGGTCGTGATCGTCGACGACGACTCCCGGGACGAGGTCGAGTCCCTGGTCGAGACCTACCGTGACCGGCTCGACCTGAGGCTCGTCCGCCTGCCGGTGAACCTGGGTCGGGCCGCCGCCCGTAACCGGGGGGTGGCCGAGGCCACCGGTGAGCGGATCGTCCTCCTCGACGCCGACTCCCTGGCCGACCCCGGACTGGTCGGGCGGCACGCCCGGTTCCACATCGACCATCCGGAGAAGGTCCTGCTGGGTGCCCGGATCGAACACGACTGGCGGGCGGTGCACGACCCGACCCGCCCCCCGCCCCCGTCGGCCTACCACACCGACCTGCGCTACCGGTGGGGCCTGGACCCGGAGACCTTCTCCGACAGTCCGGCCCCCTGGATCTTCGGATACAGCCACCACATGTCGGTGCCGACGGCGCAGATCCGGGCCCTCGGCGGATTCGACGAACGCTTCGTCAGGTGGGGGCACGAGGACGTCGAGTTCTCCTACCGACTCTTCCTCGCGGCGGGTCGGCAGCCGGGCCACTTCCACTTCGACCCGCTCGCCCTCTGCCACCACGTCCCGCACTTCCGCAACGCCCTGAGCAACTGGGCGGAGGCCGACGGGATCCTCCCGTACATGATCGACAAGCACCGCACCATGGAGGTGGAGCTGTACAAGGAGGGGCCACTCGGCGTCAACGCGGCCCTCCCGACGTACCTGGAACGGCTCGGATCCCTGCACGACCGGGACAACCGGGCCGCTCTCGACGAGATCCTCGCCGCACTGCCGCACCGGCAGGAGCCGGGGCGGCTGGGGATCGGCATCGGGCTGGCCGACCGGATGGCGTCGCACCCCGGCACGGAACTGGTCGACCACCGGCCACCCGCCGAAGCCCCACCCGGCCTGATCGGTCTGCGCCTGCCCTATCCCGGGGACCGCTTCGCCGACCTGCTCAACCTGGACGTGTGGCGGATCGCCTCACCCGAGCACCTGTCCAAGATGGTGATCGAGAGCCTCCGGGTGGCCCGGGCCGTCTACCTCGGCGGATCCAAGGGGCTGCCCACCGACGACCTCGGTCTGGTCGACTGCCCCGACCACCTCTGCGACATGCTGCGCGGACACACCGACAGCGAGGTGATCCACGACGGCGACCACGCCTGGGTGATCCGGATCAGACGTCGCTAGTCCCAGACCGGACCCGGCCGAGGCAGGCCGGACCGACGGGTGAGCGTCGGGGCGGAGAGGTGACGAAGGCGTCAGCCCCTCGCGTTGACGAACTCAGCTAATGCACGTAGCTTTTCAGCTATGGCAATTAGCCATCGGTGCTCGGCCGTCACGCCGGGCGTCGACGTCGCCACCCGATCACCGACGCTGGAGAAACACGTGCCCACTCCCCCCTCCCGCCCCCGGTTCGGTGCCCTCGCCCTCGCTGTCGCCGGCGTCCTGTTCGCCCTCTACCCGGCCACCCGGCCGTGGCACGACGAGTCGACGGTCGACGGCGCGACCCGGGCCATGACCTCCGGCTGGTGGGTCGCCTCGCACCTGTTCGCCATGATCGGGTTCGTCCTGGTGACGCTGGGCCTGCTCGCCGTACGCGACGTGGTCAGGCACACCCGGGCCGAGCGACTCGCCTTCGCCGCCGTCGTGACCGGCTGGATCGGCGTGGGACTCGTCCTGCCCTACTACGGTGCCGAGACCTTCGGCCTGCACGCCATCGCCACCACGTCCGCCGCAGGCCAGCCCGTCGACCTGCTCGACCTGGTCGACACGGTCCGGTACCACCCCGTCCCGGTCACCACGTTCGGAATCGGCCTGCTCGCGTTCGGGGTGTCGGCGATCCTCACCGCCGTCGCGGTCTGGCGCTCGGGTGTGCTGTCACGTGCCGGCGGCGTCGGCTTCGCACTCGGCTTCGCGCTCTTCCTGCCGCAGTTCTACACGCCTGCGGCCATCCGGGTCGCGCACGGTCTGATCGTCGCTGTCGGATCGGTCTGGCTGGCGGTGGCCCTGTGGAGGGGTGAAGTCGCCGCCCGCCCCGGTGGGGAGCCACCGGCGTAGGTCGGCACCCCCGGCCAGGACTCCTGACGGGCGGTTCACCGCCGCCGACCACCCCTCGGTGGCCGGCGGCGGCAAGGACCGCTCAGCAGTCGACGCCACCGACCCCCCCTCGGCAGCCGGCGGCGGCGAGCACCGCTCAGCGGTCGGCGGCCTTCAGGACCGCGTCCCGCGAGGCGGCGACCTCCACCCGGAGCTCGTCCAGGTCGACCCCCACCAGTTCACCGGCGAACTTCCGGAACCGCCCCGCCACCAACACCATCTCCACGTTGCGGGCGTCGGCCCCGAGGACCAGGGTGCCCACCGCGTCGTTGAGCGGCATGTTGTTCACGGCCGCGGCGTCCACGACCACCAGGTCGGCCTGCCTGCCCGGGGTCAACGAACCGGTCACCTCCCCCAGACCGACGGTCCGGGCCCCCTGCCGGGTGGCGAAGTCCAGCACGTCCCGGGTGGTGATCCGCTCCGGCACGGTGTCGGTGCCGTAGGCCGCGTTGACCGCACGCATCCGCTGGACCGTGTGCAGGGCCCGCATCTGGGTGAACATGTCACTGGCCAGGGCCACCTCGACGTCGATGCTGAGTCCGGGGCGGACGCCGACGGCGAGCGCCTCGTCGATCGCCGGCACCGCGGTCTCCAGTCCGATCTGGGCGTCCGAGGTGGGCGCGAGCGACACCGTCGTGCCGGTGTCGGCGATCGCCCGCCACGCCTCGGCGGTGAGCCCGGTGGCGTGGATGAGCGTCACCTCCGGGCCGAGCAGACCGGCGTCGGCCCAGCGGAGGATCGCGGCCGACGAGGCCGCGCCGAAGACCGCGTCGATGCTGACACCGATGCCCAGGTCCCGGGCGACGGCGGCCAGTTCGGGACCGTACGCCAGCTGGGGTCCGGCGATCTCGTCGGTCGCCAACGCGGCCAACCTGAGCGTTACCAGCCCGTCCCCGCCACCGTGGTACGCGGTGTGCAGCCGACCCAGGTCGGCGGGCCACTGCCGGTCCCAGTCGCCGAAGTGTGGCCCCATGGAGGCGTGCACACCCCGCAGACCGGTGTCCGACAGGGCCTCGACGGCCGCGTCGGAGTGGGCGGCGCTGCGGGAGTTGTGCGAGAAGTCCAGCATCGTGGTGATGCCCGCGTCGAGGGCGGTCAACGCCGCCAGGCGGGTGCCGACGTACATGTCGTGCGGGGTGTACGCCGGGGCGAGCCGACCGAGGGTGGACACCACGTACGCGCCCAGGTCCGTCACGTCGGGGATGCTGCGCCGCAGCTGGGCCTGCCAGGCGTGCCGGTGGGTGTCGACGAAGCCGGGGGCGACGATCCGGTCGGTGGTGTCGACGATCCTGGCGTGGGCGGCACCCGGGTGGGAACCGAGGTCCGCCCCGACGGCGAGGATCCGGTCGCCCTCGACAAGCACGTCGCCCCGGGCCAGGTCGCCGACGTCGGGGTCCATCGTGACGACGGTGCCGCCGGTGAAGAGGATCATGTGGGGGTCTCCTGTGGTGGTCATCGGCGGTGGAAGACGTAACCGGCGTGGTGCAACACCCCGTCGGTGAACTGGCCGTACGCCCAGAAGCCCAGGTCGTCGAGGTAGACGATCCGGTCGCCCTCGATCCAGAACGACCCCTGGTACGCGTGCGGTCGGCCGCCGCGCGTCTCGTCGTACCGGCCGTCGGCGGTCAACTCCTGGTGCACGAAGCCGGTCTGGTCGATCCACATCCCGAGGTGTCGGCTCTCGACCTGACGCGGCTGTCCCGGGTCCCGGGTCACCGGAGGTTCGGTGACCAGCCGCCGTCCGTCGACGGCGTGGACGCGGCCGTCCACGACCACTGCGGCTGCCTGCTCGTACCGCCAGATCAGCCGGTCAAGCGACGAGGTCTCCCCCGGGTCGACCGCGAGCACCGCGAAGGTGGCCGGGTTTCCGGGCGTGAGGGTGCCGACCCGGTCGGCGGCCCGGCTCCGCAGGCCGGCGCGGGCGACGTGGTCGGTGACGCCGGGCACGATGGTCAGGCCGGTGCAGTCCACGACGACGGCGTTGTCGTCGCCGGCCGCGGTGTGCAGGCCGGGGCCCACTCCGACGACGACGTCACCGCCGAGCAGGAGGTCCGCGCCGGTGAGGTCACCGATCAGCGGGTCGAGGGTGTGGATGGTGGCGTTGACGAACATCAGCGGACGCCGACTGTCGGCGTCGATCTCCGCCAGGACGTCCTGGTTCAGGATGGATCGGGTCATGCCATCCACCGTCGGCGTCGCCGCCGGAACCGACCAGGGTGGGTTCGTCAGGGGTGTGCCGCACCCTGGCTGACGGCGTCGCACCCCGCCTAGCGTGGTGGGCATGACCGCCAACGAACTGGGAAGATTCCTCGCCGCCCGGCGGGACCGGATCCAGCCGGAGGACGTCGGCCTGGTCTCGCACCGGGTCCGCCGGGTGGCAGGCCTGCGCCGGGAGGAGGTGGCGGTGCTCGCCGGGGTGAGCGCCGACTACTACACCCGGCTCGAACAGGGCCGGGAACGGCATCCGTCGGCGTCGGTGCTGGGTGGGATCGCCCGCGCCCTCGGGCTCGACGCCGACGCCCGCGAGCACCTGTTCCGACTCGCCGGGGTCCCGCTCGGCGGACCACCCACACCCGCAGTGGAGCACGTCGACCCGGGGCTGCGGCAACTACTCGACGCCTGGCCCGACCTGCCCGCGTTCGTCTTCAACCGGCGGCTCGACCTGCTGGCCCACAACGCCATCGCCGCCGCACTGTTCGCCGACTTCGCCGCCCGGGACAACCTCGCCCGGATGACCTTCCTCGACCCGGTCGGGCGGACCTTCTTCGCCGACTGGGAGCGCACCGCCGAGACGTGCGTGGCGAACCTGCGGCTCGCCCACGGTCACGACCCGACCGACCGGCGGACCGGGGGCCTCGTCGCCGAACTGGAGTCGGCGAGTGAGACGTTCCGCCGGCTGTGGCGGCGCCACGAGGTCCGGGGCAAGACCCACGAGGCCAAGACGTTCCGGCACCGTGCCGTGGGTGAGCTGACCCTGGCGTACAGCACGTTCGACGTACGTGGGCACGCCGGTCAGCAGCTGGTCGTGTACCGGGCGGAGCCGCACAGCCGCGACGCCCACGCGTTGCGGCTGCTCGGGATGCTGGCCGCCACCGACCGGCGCGACGCCGACACCGGGTCGGGGCGCTCCGACGGTCTGCCCCGCCGGAACCGGTGACGGCGGGGTCAGCGGTGGGCCGAGGGCTGCATGGCCGGTGACGGGTAGACGGTGAAGACCCGTCGGCCGTCCAACCATTCGGTGAGCCTGCGCGCCTGCGCCCGCAGGGCGGAGTGTGCCGCCGGGACGACGCTCTCCAGCAGTCTCAGCTCCACGGCGCCCTGCCCGTCCTGCACCCAGGCACCGACGACCCGCCCGTCGACCAGGACCGTCGTCCCGGCGTTGCCGACGCTGTCGAACAGCTGAGGTCCGTGCGGACCGAGGAGGAAGTCCCGGCCCTTCCAGCCCATCACCGTGGGGTCGAGCAACGGCAGGAGCGCCACCCAGGGTTCGGGGGCGGTGACCGGGTCGAGGTCGTCCGCTCGTAGCCAGCCGATCGCACCGTCGTCCAGGGTCACGCTCTGGGCTCCGAGGTCTTCGAGGGCGGTACGCACGGCGGTCTTGGTGCCGCCGAGCCACCAGGCGACGTCCTCGACGGTGCCGGGGCCGTACGACCACAGCCACCGATGTACCAGCTCGGCGTAACCCTGTCGGGCCTCCAGGGCGTCGGGTACCTCGTGCCCCCACCACCGGGCGGTGGTCGTCCAGGTGGGGCGGCTCGTGTACCAGTCGCCCGCGTTGCCCGCCCGGGCCACCAGCCCGTCCATGCCGAGCTGGGCGAGCACCCTCGGGGCGATCGCGATCCTGCCACCCCAGGTCCTGTCGGGGGCCTGCACGATGACCCCGCCGACCTCCGGGACCTCCTCCCGCAGACGGGTCGAGGAGCGCGGCACCCCGTCGGCGAGATGGTTCAGGACGGCCTGCTCCGCGGCCTGCAACCAGGCGGTGCCCTGTCCCTCCGACACTGGCCCCCAGCGTTCCAGGTCCTTCACGAGCCGCCTGCGGTGGGCTGCGGCCACCCGGGCGGAGGCGCTCCCCCAGGCGGCCGGAACCAGGTCGCGGGGGAACACGAAGAGGGTCTCCCGCATGGCCTGCTGCCTGACCAGGGACCGCGTGTCGTAGAGCGCCCGTTCGACGTCCTGGATGCCGACGTCCTCGCTGCGTGCCCAGCAGGACAGGTGCACGCTCGGCGGTTCGGTCGCGTGCAGGCAGACGACCGCCCGAGCGGCCTCCTCCGGTGACGTCACGGTGGCCGACCGGGCCAGGGCGTGCCTGACGCCCAGCCGCGCCCGACGCTCCTCGTCCGTCACCGACCTGCCCCGGGCGTCCCTCACCTGCGTCACGGCGTTCCTCCTTCCGTCCCGGCGATCAGCCGTCGACCCCAGCTGCGCATGTGGTCGACGGCCTCCGGTGGGCCGTGGACGACCAGTGGGGCCTGCAGTGCCATGAGGCAGAACGCCGCCCAGTCGAGCGAGTCGGCGGGGATGCGGACCTCGCACGACGTGTCGTCGACGGGCTCCACCGTCCCGTACTGCGCGATCTCCCGCCTGACCCGTTCGGCGGGGGCCTGGACCGTGGCGCGGATCGGGTATCTCGCCGGTATCGACCTGATCCGGCCGCGTACGTACTCGACGGGGTCGGGTTCGGGTAGCGGGCGGGGGGCGAACGTCCGGCCGCTGCGCTCCGGGCAGTCGATCCGGTCGATGCGGAAGACACGCCAGTCGGCCCGGTCGAGGTCCCAGGCGACGAGGTAGAGGCGGTTGTCGACGCCGACGGTCCGGTGCGGGTGGACGGCCCGGTCGGAGACGGCACCGTCTCGTCCCCGGTAGGTGAACCTCAGCGCCTCACCGTCCCGGCAGGCGAGGGCCACGGTCGTCAACGCCGCGACGTCGGTGATGCCGGCCCGGTGACCTGCCGCCGCCGGGGTGGTGATGGTCCGCAGACTGTCGACGCGGCGGCGGATGCGTACCGGAAGCACCTGGACGATCTTGGCCATCGCACCGATCGCCGCCTGGGCAGACAGGGGATGGCCACCGGAGGCGATCTCCTTGAGGCCCATGACCACTGCGGCGGCCTCGTCCTCGCCGAGCACCAGCGGAGGCAGTGACGCGCCGGGGCCGAGCTGGTAGCCGCCGCCGGTTCCCCGGGTCGTGGTGATCGGGTAGCCGAGGGCCCGGAGGCCGTCGACGTCGCGCCGGAGCGTGCGTCGGCTGACGCCGAGGCGGCGGGCGAGTTCACCGCCGGGCCAGCGACGTCGGCCCTGGAGGAGGCCGAGCAGTTCGAGGGCCCGGGTGCCGGTGGACATGCCGCGAACCTATCCCGGCTTGTGGCCGTATGGCGGCCACAACGGTGCCGAGGATGGTGCCGGCCGCACCCGTCAGTCACCACCGGAAGGATCACGACAATGCGTGTTCTCGTCACCGGCGCCACCGGCACCGTCGGACGACACCTCGTCACCCACCTTCACGAAGCGGGCCACGAGGTCCGTGCCCTCACCCGCCGACCCGCGAGCGCCGGTCTCCCGGCCGGAGTCCACGTGGTCGCCGGTGACCTGAGCGACGTCGGTACGCTCGGCCCCGCCTTCGACGGCGTCGACGCCGTTCACCTGATCACCTTCGGCGGCGACGACGACCTGACCAACGGCCCGGGCCTCGTCGCCCTGGCCGAGCGATACGGAATCCGACGGGCGACGGTGCTCGGCGGCTGGTCCCCGACCGGCGTCGAGAGCGCCCTCGCCGCCGGCGGCATCGACTGGACGGTCGTGCAGCCCAAGGAGTTCATGGGCAACGCCCGCGAGTGGGCGGACGAGATCCGTACCGCCGGCACCGTGTCGATGCTCGCCACCTTCCCCAGCGCCGTGGTGCACGAGGCCGACATCGCCGCGGTCGCCGCACACGCCCTCACCGAAGACGGACACGGCGGGCGGAGCTACCCGCTGACCGGGCCGCAGGCCCTCACCCCCGCCGAACGGGTACGGATCCTCGCGGAGGTCACCGGCCGGGACATCACCCTCGTCCACCTCACCGAGGACGAGGAACGTGCCCGGCTGAAGGGACACGGCTACGACGACGACTACGTGGAGTTCGGCATCCAGCTCGCGACCGACCCGCCCGAGGCCGCCGGCGTCGTCCTGCCCACCGTCGAGGCCGTCACCGGGCGTCCCGCCCGGACCTTCACCCTCTGGGCACAGGAGAACGCGGAGCTGTTCCGGGCCGCTGACTGAGCGTCCGGCCTGGGGAGCCGCGCGGCACTCCGGCCCGGCCGCGAGGCCCCGGCCACACCTGACTCGTCGGTCAGGTGGAGCTACGGCGTGGGCCGTCGACCCTCGGGACGTCTACTGCTCAGGTACGCGAACCACGGAAGCAACGCTGTGGAACCGAGGAAGAGGCTCACGTCCAGGTCGAGGCCGCCCACGACCGACAGCAGCGGCGAGAGAGCCCAGAGCAGGAAGCCGACCCCCGCCAGGATCCAACCCGTTCTCGTCACCGTCACGCCCGCGCCCCGCATCCAGGGAATCTACGCCCTCGACCGCCCCACCGGACAGACGTACCGCGTGGTCCACGAGACGACGGGGGCAGACACCGGCGGTCGCGGTCACGGCCTGACCAGAGCCTTGATGGCGCGGCGTTCGTCCATCGCCGCGTACCCCTGCGCGGCCTCGTCGAGCGGCAACGTGAGGTCGAAGACCCGCCCGGGGTCGATCTCCCCCCGCCAGATCAGGTCGATCAGGTCGGGCAGGAAACGGCGCACCGGGGCCGGGCCACCATGCAGGTGTACGCCGGAGAAGAACAACTCCATGCCGGGCAGTTCCACGCCGTGGGCGACGCCGACATACCCGACGTGGCCACCGGGACGGGTGGAACGGATCGCCTGCATCATCGACTCCTGGGTGCCCACCGCCTCGACGACCGAATGCGCGCCGTACCCGCCGGTCAGCTCCTTCACCCTCGCGACCCCCTCGTCGCCGCGCTCGGTGACCACGTCGGTGGCCCCGTACTCGACGGCGAGTCTCTGCCGGTCGGCGTGCCGACTCATCGCGATGATCCGCTCCGCGCCGAGCTGCTTCGCGGCCAGGACCGCGTGCAACCCGGATCACCCCCGAGAAGGCGGGTCTGCCGGACTTCGGGGGCACCCGTCGGGTGACCGGGCTGCGCCGCGCAGAGGTGGCGCTGTTGGCCGGAGTGAGCCCCGACTACTACACCCGGCTGGAACGCGGCAACCTGTCCGGGGTCTCCGACAACGTCCTGGACGCGCTCTGCCGGGCCCTGCAACTCGACGAAGCCGAGCGTTCCCACCTGTACGACCTGGCCCGCGCCGCCAACGCCAACCCCCGCCTCGGACGCGCTGCACCTGCTCGCCAGTTGGGCGGCGACGACCGGCCACGAGGAGGCTACGGGCAGCAGCACCGAAGGGCGGTGACGCGACCGCCCCGGGCCGCCCGACCGCGCACCACGCTCCGCGCCAACCGGTGGCTCTCCCTCTTCCTGGTCGCCCTGCTGTCGATGGTCTTCGCTGTGCGGTCTTCGGATTCACGTTCGCGCTCGTCTCCGGGCTCGTCAGCCTCCTGTCCGACGACCCCGTCGGCGCGCCGGCCATGGGACTGGCGGTTCTCGGAGCGAGACTGAGGTGCCTCACCGCTTTGCTCAGCGGCGAGTGGCCGTACCACCTCGCCGCCCGCACGATCGATGAAGGAAGGAACCGCCGGGTGAGCGAGCCCTCCCCCAGCCCGGTCGACCCCGACGTCGACCTGACCGTGACGGCCGAACGTGTCGAGTTGCACCCCAGCCCGATCCCGGTGCTGGCCGCCGTCAGCGTCGGCGGGATGCTCGGTGCCGCCGCCCGCCACGGCCTCGGGGTGGCCTGGCCACACACGCCCGCCGAGTTCCCCTGGGCCACCCTGGTGGTGAACGTTTCCGGGTGCCTGCTCATCGGGGTACTCATGGCAGTCGTCACCCGGGTGGGCTCCGGGCGGCTGCTGCGCCCGTTCCTCGGTGTCGGCGTACTCGGCGGGTACACCACCTTCTCCACCTACGTCGTCGACATCCAGCAGGCCGTAGCCGCCGGGCGGGCCGGGGTGGGTCTGCTCTACCTGGCGGCCACCCTGGTGGCGGCGTTGGCGGCGGTCTGGGCCGGCGTCGGCGTGACCGGCCGGCTGATCCGTCGACGTACGGCACGGCGTCGCGGCGGGCAGGAGAACCGGTGACGATACTTTTGGTGTTGCTGGGGGCCGCCGTCGGCGCGCCGCTGCGCTATCTCACCGACCGGATGATCCAGGCCCGTCTCGGGTCGGACTTCCCCTGGGGCACGCTGACAGTCAACGTCGCCGGGTCGCTGCTGCTCGGCTTCCTCATCGCGTCACCGGCCGACCCTGCGGTGGCGGCGCTGGTCGGCACCGGCTTCTGCGGCACGCTGACCACCTACTCCACCTTCGGCTACGAGAACCTGCGCCTGGCGCAGAGCGGCGCCTGGTTCCACGCTGCCGTCAACATCGTCGTCTCGATCGGGGCCGGACTGGGAGCCGTGTACGTCGGCGTGTTCCTGGCCTCCGTCGTCGCCTGACCGCCCCGATACTTCCACACCGATCCACGTAGATGTATATCGATGTAGAGTCTGATCACGACGAAGTGACAGGTCGCCGACGACCTGCCGGGGCAACGCCGCCTCCAGTCTGCAGATTCAACGATGTCTGGGGAGAAGGACATGAACGAACATCAGGAGGGTCGGCTGCGGACCCGGTGGCGGCGGGCAGCCCGAACCGCCACCGCGACGGTGGCCTCCATCGGGGCGGTCGTCCTCGCCCTCGGCTTGACGGCAGGGACGGCCGTGGCGGGCACCGGCCCGGCCGACCCGGGCACCTCGAACGTCTCGGTCGCCGCCGCCCCGGTGTCCCGGGTCGCCGCCGGTGACCTGCACACCTGCGCGATCCGTACCGACGGGACGCTCTGGTGTTGGGGCAACAACTTCAACGGGCAGCTCGGCGACGGGACCACCACGACCCGGTCCGGTCCGGTCCGGATCGGCACCGCCACCACCTGGGCGCGGATCGACGCCGGCAAGAGCAACACCTGTGCGGTACGCACCGACGGCACCCTGTGGTGCTGGGGCGGCAACAACAACGGGCAGCTCGGCGACGGGACGACCACGGGCCGGACCAGCCCCGTGCAGGTCGGCACCGCCACCACCTGGGCCAACGTCAGCACCAGCAACAACCACACCTGCGCGATCCGGACCAACGGCACCCTGTGGTGCTGGGGCCTGAACGGTCACACGCAGCTCGGCACCGGGACGACCCCCCTGCTGTCCACCACCCCGCTGCAGGTCGGCACCGCCACCACCTGGGCGAACGTCACTACCGGGTACGCGCACAGCTGCGCCACCCGCACCGACGGAACCCTGTGGTGCTGGGGTAGCAGCTCCGACGGGCAGCTCGGTCTCGGCATCCTCGACTTCCGGGCGACGCCGACGCAGGTGGGCACCGCGACCACGTGGAGCGGGGTGACCGCCGGATACGTACACACCTGCGCGGTCCGAACCAACGGAACCCTGTGGTGCTGGGGCGAGAACGGGTACGGCCAGGTGGGTGGGGGCAGTGGCTTCCAGACCACCCCGCTCCAGGTCGGTACCGCGACCACCTGGGCGAAGGTAGACACCAGCATCGACACGTCGTGCGCGACGCGTACCAACGGCAGCCTGTGGTGCTGGGGCCGCAACACCTACGGGCAGGTCGGCGACGGCACCACCGCCCACCGACCGGCTCCGACCCAGGTCGGCACCGCCACGACCTGGACCGACGGCGTGGCCGTCTCCTACCACGCGTGCGCTCCCCGCACCGACGGCAGCCTGTGGTGCTGGGGCGACAACTTCCTCGGGCAACTCGGCGACGGCACCACCACCGGCCGGTCGACCCCGGTGCAGGTGACCCTGCCGGCCTGACCGGCACCGTCGGTCCCCGTGCCGCCGCTGGTGACGGCGGCGGCACGGGCCGACCCCACGGCGCTGTCGACCCGGTGCACGCCTGCCGACAGGGGCCGGCAGGCCGGGTGCGGACGGCAACCCGCAGGCCGGTGCGGACGGGAAATTGCAGGCCGGTGTGGACACCGCCGACGGCAGACCCGAGGGCAGCGCCGCTCAGCCGATGCACTCGGCCAGCGACACGATGATCCCCTCCGGCCCCCGGACGTAGGCCATCCGCCAGGCACCCTCGTACTCGCCGATGCCACCGACCAGGCCGTACCCCTGGCCCGCCGCCCAGTCGACGGCGGCCTGCAGGTCGTCGACCTCGAAGGACACGTTGCGCAGTCCCAGCTCGTTCGGCATGGCGGTCGGCGAGCCCGGCACGGAGTCCGGACGCACGAACCTGGCCAGCTCCAGGCGGCCGCCGTCACCCGGCGACCTGAGCATGACGATCTCGGTACGCGAGTCGGGGATGCCGCAGACCGTCTCCAGGAACTCGCCCTCGACGAACGCCCGCCCCTCCACCTCCAGGCCGAGCGCCACGAAGAAGGCGGTCACCACATCGAGGTCCGCCACCGTGATCCCGATGTGGTCGAAGCGTCGTATCCGGGCCATGACCGCACTCCCGTCGTGTCGTGTCGACCCAGCGTCCACCGTCGGTCGGTGTTCTGCGGTGTCGACGTCGACCGGACAGGCCGGTCGCCATCGGGTCAACGAGTCCGGGAAGGTCGCGCTACCCTCCGGTCATGACCCGTTACCTGGTCGTGCCCGGGCGCGGAGTGCCGTACCCCGAACACTGGTCACACCGCTGGGTCACCGACCACCCGGACTTCCACTGGGCGCCGGAACCGCCCGGACCACCGTACGTCGCCGCCGAACGGGTCGCCGCCCTCCACGCCGCCGTCACCGCCGACGCCGAACCGGCGATCCTGGTGGCGCACAGCGCGGGGTGTCTGACCGTCGCCGTCTGGGCCCGCCACCACACCGGTCCCGTGGAAGCCGCCCTGCTGGTCACGCCGCCGCACCTGGATCCAGGATGGAGTCCGGCCCCGGGCGAGGCCGTCGATGTCGTCATCGACCACGTGCCCCGGGAGACGCTGCCCTTCCGCTCGATCCTGGTCGCCAGCCGCAACGACCCGTACAGCACCTTCGAGCAGTTCGAGGCGTACGCCCGGGACTGGGGGGCGGAGTTGTTCGACGCGGGCGCGGTCGGACATCTCGACTCCAAGACCGGGTTCGGCCCGTGGCCCGATGGTGAACGTCTGGTCCGGTCACTCGCCCACCCCGGAACACCACCACGCCGCTGACACCCCTTCTGGATGTGCCGCCGGGGCGCGTCGCGGGACCCGGGCTCGGCACCGACGCGGACCGGCCCGGGTCAGCCCGGGGCGAGCAGGCAGAACTCGTTTCCCTCCGGGTCGGCCATGACCGTCCACGAGACCTCGGCCGCACCGAGGTCGACCACGGTGGCACCGAGGGTGACCAGTCGCGCCGTCTCCGCTTCCGGATCGTCACCGGGGTACGGGCGGACGTCGAGGTGGACCCGGTTCCACCCGGTCTTGGCCTCGGGTGACCGCACGAACCGCAGGTACGGGCCGACGCCCTCGGCGGAACGCAGCACCGCCTCGTGGTCGGTCACCTCGTGCACCGTCCAGTCCGTCGCCGTGCCCCAGAAACGGGCCATCGCGCGGGGGTCCACGCAGTCGACCACCACAGCCGCGATCGGCCCGGTGTCCTGGTGGAGGGGTCCGGGATCCAGGACGCAGAACTCGTTGCCCTCCGGGTCGGCCATGACCGTCCACCCGACGTCGCCCCGGCCGACGTCGGCGGGGGTCGCGCCGAGGTCCCGCAGACGCGTCACCAGCTCCGTTCGGTGGGCGGCCGAGGTGGTGGCGAGGTCGACGTGCACCCGGTTCTTCCCCGCCTTCGGCTCGGTGGAGACGACGAGGTCGATGCAGACGGCCGCCGGATCGGGATAGGAAAACCCCTCAGGTTCCAGGTTCGTCACCCCGGGCGCCTCGCTGGAGACCCCCCATCCGAGCGCCGCCGCCCAGAAACCCCCCAGCGCGGAGTCGTCCCGAGCCTTCATGTTGATCTGCACGAGCCGGGTAGCCATGTCGGCAATGCTAGCGGCGGTCCGGCATTCCGATCAGTCGGCCGGTTCTGGTACGCCTGGCGCAATTCACAGGCGTCGGTCGCGTAGGCGACAGGACAAACAGGAGTTCTGGTCCCAGCTGATACTCATACCGGGTGACGAAGAAACCTCAGTGGTTCGCACGGTACCGGAGGACACGTCGAAGCCCCTTGGTCACCTCTCCCGGCACGACCCCCGACACAGACACCCATTCACGTACCTGGCCACTGGTGCTGTTCATCGTGGTGGCCGCCCTTCTCCTCATGTCCGTGCGCTATTACCTCGTGGTCAGCGGGTTGCTCTTCGGATCGACCCGAATCGTGCTGGTGGACGTCGCACTCTGTGCCTTCGTCCTGCTGGTCGCCACGGTCGCCTACCGCGCCCGCATCCCCGGTCGCAGCCCGGCGCCCGCCGAGGGATCGACTCCGGCCGGCATGCTCGGGATCGCGGCCGCGCTGCTGGGGCTGCCCGCACTCGTCGGATCGCTGCTGAACTTCGTGGCGCCGCCTACCCCGGCGGAACTCCCACTGCCGGCCTGCCCGGCCGTGCAGACGTACGACACTGCCTTTCGCGGTGTCACCAACGGCCCGACCGGCAACTTCGCGCGATCCGGACCTGGCCTGGCCTTTCCCCAGACTGATCGATTCACCCGGGACTGTGTCGTCGGCTTCACCGGTTACTGCATCGGGGATCCCGTGAAGGATACGATCGTGCCCGGGTGGGTGAACACCCGTTGGCTGCTCGCCGCCCGGCACGAGGACGAACCCACCCGCACGTTGGCCAGATGGCTGTCCGGTGAACCGGCAGCCCCGAGGTTCCTCTCCAGCGCCTACCTCGTCCCGCAGAGCCCCGACGAGAAGCTGCGGCACCTCGGCGACCGCTGCCCGGACGGGCTCCCGCTGCCAGGCCGGGCGAGCCTGACCGCCAAGATCTCGTCGACCACGAAGGTGGCCTTCGAGGCCCAGGCAGCCCACGCGTTCAACATCGGCATCGCCGTCATGGTCGTCGACCCGGATGCCCTCCGGTCCGGCACCGCGACCCGCCAGGTACTCGGCAGCGCCACCGAGCCCGGTGGGACCGCCAAGAAGACCTGGGACACGGGTGACTTGAAGGTCGACCTCAGGCCCGACCGTCCTCGCACCACAGTGGTGGCGCTCGCCGTACCCTGCCTCGACCCCCTGGCGCCAGCTCCACCCGACACGGCGGCGACGCTGGCGTTCGAGGTCAGCGCGACGGCGGCCGTGAAGCAGGTACCGGCCGTGCCGGATCTGCACCCCGACCAGTCGGCGCGGCTGCGCGCCATGGCCTGCGACACCCAGAGCGACGAGGCCGCCATACAACAGGGTGAGGGACAGTCCGGCGGTCCTGCGGAGTGAGAGCACTCCGCAGGACCGCCGGGTCGGACGAAGCGGACCGGCTCCGGTCCTTCCCCGCCGGTCAGCGTCGGCGCAGTGCCGGGTCGAGCAGGGCCGGCGGGGTGTCGTGCTTCTCGCCGGGGGCGAGGTCGACGCCCGGTGCGACGATCGCGTCGATCGCGTCGAGTACGTCGGTGGAGAGCACGGTGTCGGCGGCGGCGAGATGGCTGCGCAGATGGTCGATCGTGCGGGGGCCGACGATGGCGCTGGTGACGCCCGGGTGGGCGGTGACGAAACCGAGCGCGAGTTGGATCAGGGTCAACCCGGCCTCGTCAGCCACCTTGGCCAACTGCTCGACGGCGTCGAGGCGCGCCCGGTTGGCGGGAACGCCGAGGTCGAAGCGTTCCGGCAGGACGTCGGCGCGGTGGGTGGTGATCTCCCGGCCCGCCCGGACCGCGCCCGACAACCATCCCGAGGCGAGCGGACTCCAGGCGAGGACGCCGAGCCCGTACTGCTCGGTGACGGGCAGGACGTGCGTCTCGATGCCGCGTTGCAGGATCGAGTAGCTGGGCTGTTCGGTGACGTACCGGCTGAGGTGGTGTTCCCTGGCGGCCCATTCGGCCTGCACGATCCGGTACGCGGGGAACGTCGAGGAGCCGAAGTAGCGGATCTTGCCGGCGCGCTGGAGGTCGGTCAGCGCGGACAGCGTCTCCTCGTCTGCTGTGGTCGGGTCCCACCTGTGGATCTGGTACAGGTCGACGTGGTCGACGCCGAGCCGGCGGAGGCTGTCGTCCAGGGCGGTGTACAGCCAGCGGCGTGAGCTGCCCCGGTGGTTGCGCTCGTCGCCCATCGGCAGGGTCGCCTTGGTGGCCAGGACGATGTCGTCGCGGCGGCCGGCGATGGCCCGGCCGACCATCGTCTCCGATTCGCCCTGGCTGTACCGGTCGGCGGTGTCGATCAGGTTGATTCCCCCTTCGAGGGCGGCGTCGATGACCGCGGTGGCCTCGTCCTGGCTGGACCGGCCGATGTCGCCGAAGTTCATCGCGCCGAGCACGAGGGTGCTGACCTTCACTCCGGTGCGACCGAGGGTGCGGTACTGCATGGCGTTCCTCCGTGAGGTCGACGGTGATGGCGGTCCGACAGGACCGCTGGTGAGGCGGGGGTGGCGGCGCGAGTGGACGCGCCCGTGTTCGGATTCGTCGGTGCGGTGCGAGAACCGGGACGCCTGCGTGGTCGCCCGTCATCCGGCTCTGGCATGATGAGCCAACCGGAACAGCGTTCCGCTACAGACCATACGGAACCGTGTTCCGTTTGCCAAGAGGGTCGGAGGTGACGACGCGATGCACGACAGCGGGACGGCGTCGCCGGCCCCACGCAAACGGGCCGACGCCCGACGCAACGAGGCGACGCTGCTGGAGGCCGCCGCCGCGGTCTTCCGCGCCGCTGGAGTCGACGCACCCGTCCGGGACGTCGCCGCCCGCGCCGGGGTCGGCGTGGGGACGATCTACCGCCACTTCCCGACCCGGGCCGACCTCATCGTCGCCGTCTACCGACACCAGGTCGAGGCGTGCGCCGAGGCCGCACCGACCCTGCTCGCCACCGGGGGTACGCCGCACGCCGCACTGACCGCCTGGATCGACCTGTTCGTCGACTTCCTGGTCACCAAGCACGGCCTGGCCGAGGTGTTGCACTCCGATGCGGCGACCTTCGAGACGCTGCACAGGTACCTCCTCGACCGGCTCGTCCCCGCCTGCGCACTGCTGCTCGACGCCGCCGCCGAGGCGGGCGAGATCCACCCCGGCCAGAACGCCGAGGAGATCCTGTTCGCCGTCGGCAACCTCTGCGCCGGTGGTGGGCGCACACCCCACTACGACGCCCGCCGCATGGTCGGCCTCCTCATCGCCGGCCTGCAACGAGGCTCGTCGCACCCTTAGGGCACATCACGCGACAGTGACCACCAATCACGATCCGCGGTAGTCATGTCCGCTTGAGAGCGTCTCACTGAGAGATTGGGAATCGGTCTGACGACCTCTCGAAGGGAGAAGGCAACGTGGGTCGCATGCCCCCTGGCTGCACCGGCTCACCCTCGTCGCGATGTCCGGCACCCTGCTCTTACGGATACTGACCGGATTCGACGAGCCACTGGAGATCATTTCTGGCGGTATCGCCGCCGTACTGGTCGTGTGGTCGACGGCCGCCCTGGTCCTCGGCCGGAAGAACAACACCTCCGAGTAGGTCCGACCAACTACTGGGCGATGATGGCAGCAGCAGGATTCGAGCCTCGACCGTGGGCGATGTCCGCGGTCACAGACGTCACGAGCAGCTACTGAGTCGATAGTCAGAAGGGGCGCAGGATGGGAAGAAGACTGGGACTCCCAGCTTGTGTCGCCGCGTCCACGGCCATCACCTCTTTTGCCGTTCTGTTCCCTCTGACGTACACGAGCGGACTGGGGACCGCCGAGCTTGCGGCCCGCATCGGTGTCGGAGTCGTCGCGATCACTGTGCTTGTGGCCTGCCTTGTCTGGATCCGGCGGTTGGCTCGCCGGCAGCCAAGTTCTGGCCGCTGACGCCGTTGGGCTGGCCTCTCGGCAGTGCTTCAGGCTTGACCGGCGAGCACCGCCACACACAGCAGCACCGGTGCGGCGGCGACGGTGCCGAGCACCACCGCCGAGTTGATCCGGTTTCCCGCCATGAGCCTCCGGAGCAGGACCAGACCAACCAGCAGGCTGCCGAGGAGCATCGGTACACCGACCTGGAACCCGAAGATCATCATGTCCTCCTTTGGCGCGTTGCCCCACGACTCACGCATTGAAGACTGCCGGTCGAGGAGAGCGAGGTAGACGATGATCACCAGGCCGTGCCAGCCGAACAGGACGACGTGCGCGACGACGCGGCTCGCGGCCGACCGCCTCCCCGCTGGTAGCACCGGGCCATTGTCGTGTACGGGCATCGGGACCTGACCCGTCACAGGAGGAGGTAGCCGAGCAGACCTTCCAGCCGCTGGCCCTCGCAGTTCGGATCGACGGAGTCGAAGTGTTCCCCGTTGCTGCGGACGAGGCACCGGTAGAACGCCCGGTTCGGGGCGGCCGGCGGGGCGCTGTAGGCGTACCCGATCTCCCCGATGTTGGACTTCCCCTCGCAGTTGAACTGGGGCGAGGTGAACCGGTCGGTGCCCGTCACGCACTGGAACAGTGGATGGGTGCCAGTGGCCCAGGTGGTGTGGATCTGCCCGAGCACGAACTCGGCTGCGTAGCCCGCGCCCGGGTGGAACACCGAGGACATGTGGTCCTTCTTCGACCCCCAGTACCTGGTGAGCGGCGCGGTCTCGGCGAGCAGCAGGCGGGGTGACGAGTCGCTGCCCGATCCGATGCTTGCGGCCGTGTCCGGACGTGCCACATCTCGTACGTCTTCCGTGGCCGCCGCCGGTGCCGCCACTCCCATCGCCATGATGGTCGCCGCGACCGTCGACACGACCCGACCCGCCACACGTCGCACCAAACGAGAATCCATGACTTCGAATTCTTGAGATTAAAATGAGGCTTGTCAATGCCTGTCGAGTGCACGCAGCGAGTACGACAAGGCCCAGCGCGACCAGCTACCGGGGGCGCCACCGGGCGGGATCGTCGTGGCCGTCGACCAGCCGGATCGACGCCGCCAGCTTCAGCACGTCCCTTCCTCCCACCGCCTCGTGGGCCTGTCGGGTCAGGACGCCGAACTCCACCACACACGCGGCGCACCCGGGAAGCTGCGCCACCCGGTAGAGCCCCGGTCTGCTCTTACTCCGCCAGTCGGTCGCGGTGGCGGACCGGCCGGACACGGTGACGTCCTCGGTGAGGTTGCTCCTGCCGCTCGCAAGGTCCTCGGTGGTGAGGCCGACCACGATGTCCGGCCTGTTGTGGTCCTGGTTCGACCGGAGCAGGTACTGGGAGGAGGCCCTCAGCGGCCCGTCCTCGGCCCATTCCAGGCGCGCACCGCCGAGCACGGCACCGTCGGGCAGCCCCCCGGCCGTGAACGGCAGAGCCAGCGGTGCCGCCTCCCAGCGGATACCCTCGACCACCCGCCGGAGAATCTCGTCATGTCGGTCGACGCCGTTGAGCGTCAACCGCATCCACGCGTTCCGGGCGTACTCCCAGGACAGCACCCGACCCTCGTTCTGGAAGGCCGGGCGACCGCGCACCGGCGCGACCGCATCACCCGGGACCCGCCATCCGTGCTCCTCGTCGTACTCCCGGTCGTAACGGTGCACGTCGACGTCGCGGGCCGCCATCATGACCTCGACCCACCAGCCCTGGTCGGCTGCGGCCCGGTCACCCTCCTCCGTGGCCGGTGCACCGTCGGGTAGCCCCCTCACCGTGACGGTGTGCATGTCGGGCTCGGTCACATAGGTGGCCTCACGGACGGGGCCGGGCAGGAAGTCGAGGCGGATCAGTTGCTGTCCGGGGTCGAACCGGACGGGCACGGAACGAGGCGGGCCGCCCGAGGCGTCGTCCGCCTCCGGCGGCGCCTGCCTGGTGAACCACACGGTCACGCCCGCCACCATGGCCACCACGACCGCCACGGCCCCCAGGATCAGGACCCTGTTCCTGCGCCCGCCCTCCGGCGGTGCACCGCCCCCGGACGCGGACGAGACCTCACCCGCTTCACCCACCGCGGACCACCTCCCGCCACCACGCACCGATCGACGGCGCGACCCGGGGAGTGTACGACCATGCAGGCCTCACCGGTGGGACTCGCCCCGTACGCCCGCCACGCCGACCAGACTCCGTGAGGCCGGTCTCCTGCCAGCCGGATCCCGACGAGCACACCGTCGGGATCCTGTGGCGACGGACGGGTCAACGAGGCTCAGACCAGGATGCAGGCGATCCGGTCCTCACGAGAGCCCTCGGCCATCAATCATCATCCCCCGATAGACAAGACGATCGACCGAGGGCTGTCGTCATGATCAGCCAAGGTCACCAACAGCCACCACAGGTTGAAGGCCGAGCTAGCAGCTCGCCTCGTAGATTCCCCGACCTCGCGGCAGGATCGTGCCGACGTACTCGTCCGTCTCGGTGGCGTACGCGGCGACGCTCTTCAGTGGATCACCGATACCGGGGACGTCGACCCGGTAGCACTTCTTCACACTGCAGGAATTGCGGACGGTGACAGTTCGCCACACGCCATTCGTGCCCCAGCTCACGGAGTGCACGCACGCGGCACTGACAGTGGCGACATCCTCGTCGGAACGGACGTTCGCCGATGCGGGCACTGCGAAGGCCAGTGGGGCCACCAACACGATCGACAACAGCACACCTGCATGCTTGGCCCTGGAACGCAACCTCACCGAAACCTCCTACGTGTCGGAGAAACAACTGCCGCAACCTGTTCCGTGCACCAATCCTCGGACGTCACCGTCGGCCTGTCGTTAGCGCCCAGCGCACAGTCGTAGCCACTCAGCGCACATCGATGGATCACTCGTTACGCTGGGAGCGCATCGATGGAAGGGCGGGGGCCATGATCAATGTGTTCGACGGTGCAACGATCGCCGCCCGGGAACGTCTGGACGCCTGGCGGCACGTCACGGCCGCTTCGCTGATACCGACGGCGCTCGACAGCCCCGTCCCCGAGGCGTTCACCGCCCACCTGCGGGTCATGCCGCTCGGCGACGCACAAGTGGCCTCCATGGCCTACACCTCGTTGTCGTCGCGGCGGTCCTCGAAGGAGATCCGGAAGTCGGACCCGGAGCACTACCAGATCGCTCTCATCCGGGCGGGCAGCCAGGGAATCGAGCAGAACGACACCAGCACCGTGCTCCGCAGCGGGGACCTCGTCATCTATGACAGCTCCAGACCCTTCGAGGCGGTCGTCAGCGCGACCTCACCGGCGGAGACCGTGATCCTGCAGTTTCCCAAGAGGACACTTCCGCTGCCCGTGGATCAGGTGGCCGGCCTCTTCGCCACGTCGCTGCTCCCCGAGTCGGATGGCATCGGCCGTCTCCTGTCCACCTTCCTCACCTCGCTGGCCGACGGCCGGGCCCCATGCACCGAGAGCGATGCGCTACGCCTGGAGACCATCGTGGTGGACCTGACCACCGCCGTGCTCGCCCACCACCTGGAACGCAGGAACCCGCCGCTGCGCTCCGCCACGCACACCCTCTACCTGCGCGTCATCGCCTTCATCGAGGACAACCTGCACCACCCGCAGCTGCGTCCCCCCACCGTCGCCGCCGCCCACCGGATCTCCCTGCGTTACCTGCACCGCATCTTCCAGCTGCACCACCCGGACAGCGTCGCCACCCACATCCGTACCCGCCGCCTCGACCGGGCCCGCCGCGACCTGGCCGACCCTCGCCTCAACCACCTGACCATCGCCACCATCGCCCGCCGCTGGGGCTTCACCCGTCCTGCGGAGTTCAGCCGCGCCTTCCACCGCCACACCGGCGCCCCACCCCGCGACTACCGCGACACCACCTGGCACACGGACGCCCCGCAGGGGCGGGCTTGATCCGGAACATCACTCGAATCGCCGGATAGCGCCCTGCCCGCGTCGGCGGCGGCGGTGTCGTCGCTGGTCAAGGTCGGTCACGGCGAGGTCCGCGCCGCACCGGTTGCGGCACCGCCCCGGCATCCGGGCGGCGGCCGTTGCGCCACGCGTTCGCACCGTGACACGATCTCGCCCACGAGATCGTCATCGATCGATCGGGGAGGTGAACCATGGCACGGAAGCTGCGTTACGCGGCGGCCCGTCTGACCGGCCGCACGCGGGTCAGCGGGCGCTACCCGTACTGGTTCTACAACTACCAGTGATCCGTACCCGTCACCACGTCCGTCAGCGACCGTAGGCGACACGCGCACAGGATCCCGGCCCCGGGGTCCTGTGTTCCTCTTCCCGGGAGAGCGGATGGCAGACGGCGAACGACCCGGCCGACCGCCGGGCCCACGCGGGCAATGGCTGACCGGCAACACCACCGAGTACGACGCCGACCGGATCGGGTTCCTGCGCCGCTGCCACAGCGAGTACGGCGACGTCTTCTCCTTCGACGAACGGACCGTCTTCGTCGCCGACCCGGACGTGGCCCACGAGGTGCTCACCCGCACCAACGACAGCTTCGTCACCGAACTCGCCCCGTTCGGCGACCGACCCGACGTCGACCGGGCCGCCGAGGAGGCCGAGGCCTGGATGTCGGCCCGCCGTACCGTCTGGCCGGGGTTGAACCGGGCCGCCGCCGGCGCGGCCGACCTGCGTACCGTCGAGTTGTTCGACACGGTCACCGACGCCACCGCCGGCCGCGAGGTCGACGTCCTGACCGTGATGCGCGACTTCACCGCCCACGCCGTGGCGGACTACTGCTTCGGTGCGGACGCCGTCGGGATCCCCGTCCTGCTCGCCGAGAACCTCGACGCCACCGCCCCCTTCACCGCGACGTCGTTCCAGTTCCCCGCCTGGTTCCCCCTCCCCCGGCACCGCCGCTTCTTCAGGGTGCACCGGCGCACCGTCGAGACCCTGACCGGGATCGTCCGCCGTCGTCGGGCCGCCTCCGGGCCACCGGGGCGTGACCTGCTCGCTCTGCTGCTGGCGGTCGATCCGCCGCTGTCGGACCACACTGTGACGGCGACGCTGCGCGGCGTCCTGATGGGCGGCCACGGCATCCCCGCCGCCGCCCTGGTCTCCGTCGTCCGGGAACTCGCCCTGCGCCCCCGGCTCCTGGCCGACCTGCGCGCCGAGGCGGGCGGCCCGACCGACGGCGGTGCCCCGACCGACAGCGGTTGCCCGGTCGACGGCGACGCCCCGCCGACGGCGCGGCTCCCGCTGGCCGAGGCCGTGGTCCGGGAGGTGCTCCGGCTCTACCCGCCGGTCTGGCTGATGACCCGGACCGCCCACGCCGACGCCACCGTCGACGGGTGGTCGCTGCGCCCCGGGGACGAGGCGCTGCTGAACCCGTACCTGATCCAGCGGGACCCCCGGTGGTGGTCGCGGCCCGACGAGTTCGACCCCGGCCGGTGGGCGCCCGGCTGCCCGGTGCCGGGCCGGGCGTACCTGCCGTTCGGTGCCGGTCCCCGGGTCTGCCTGGGCTCGACGCTGGCGCTGCGGCAACTCACCCTCGCCACCTCCCGCCTGGCGCAACGGTTCACCCTCGACTCTCCGAACGCCACGACGGCGGCTCCGAGGTTCCTCGGCCGGCTCGCCCCGGCGGGTCTGCGCGCCCGCTTCGTTCCGCACGGCCAGGCCCGGACCGAGGGGGCTCCTCGACGGTGAGGACGAACGCGCCGGTGGCCGTGGTCGCGCCGACGTCGATCTCCAGGCGGGTGAGTCCGCGTCCCCACACGCCCACGAGCAGGGGGTCGTCGAGTGGGCGCGCGGTCACGGTGCCGGGGGCGGAGGCGGGCTGCCAGGTCAGCGTGAGGCGGCCGGCACCGTGCCTGGCGGTGATCTCCGCCCGGCCCGCGCCGACCTGCACGTCACCGGCGACGAGCAGGTGGACACGGGTCGGTGGGGCGGTGTCGGTCGGGGCGAGATCCCAGGAGTCGGTGACCACGATCCGTCCGCTGTCGCGCTCCAGCCGTGCGGTGCGCCGCCAGTGGCGTACGTCGGTGCGGGGATAGGCGGCGGCGATGTCCAGGGACAACTCGGCCCTGGTGGGGTCGACGACGGCCGCCAGGTCGCGGGCGCGGTGGGCGTGGCCGGGGGCCTGGGCGGTCCCCCGGATGTGGGGGACGTTGTGCCACTCGCTCTGCATCGTCCAGATGTCGTACCGGTCGGGTCCGAAGGTCTGCGCGGTGTAGGTGGGGCGACCGGCGTCGACGAGGACGGGTATGCCGTCGAGGGCGACGACGAATCCGCCGACGTCGTTGTGGTTGTGGTGTTCGCCGTTGTGCCCACCCTTGACCGCCAGGGTCAGGCCGGCGGTGCTGCCGTGCCGGGGGCGGGCCAGCAGGACCTGGGTGGAGGGAAGCCACACGTCACGGGGTAGCGGCGGTGTCCCGGGGGTGGCGTCGATCCATTCCCGGTGGGTCAGTGCGCGCAGGAGCCGGCCGAGCCCCTGGTCCTCGTCGGCCACGGGGGCGTCGCGGTTGCGGTGGGCGGCGGCGTGGGCCAGGGCGTCCCGGTCGCCGACGCGTCGGGCGGCCCGGTACAGGGCGTCCCAGGGTGGGGTGGCCGGTGGCCGCGCCGTCCCGTCACCGTGGTTGAGATACCAGGCACCGCCGAGGTGCATGCGATGCGGAAAGGCGACGGTGTGCCGCAGGGCCTCGCCCGGTACGCCGTCGAGCCGCCCGCCGCTGGCGTGGGCGAGGATGTCGAGTGCCTCCAGTGCCCGGCATGCGCCCTGCCACCAGTATCCGTAGCCTTCGTCGACGGCACCGTCGGCCGGCAGGGAGGCGGCGTACCGGTCGAGGCCCTCGACGACGGAGGCGACGATCGCCGCCCGGCGGGGTGGGTCGTCGACCAGGCGCAGCGCGGCGACGAGGACGTTGCCGTGGATCCACGCACTCCAGTTGTGGACGTCGCCGTCGAGGCCGAGCCAGTGCCAGTCCCGGCGGTCGGTGAACGGGGTCAGCACGCGCCGGTCGACTTCGTGTCGGATGCGCGGGCGCAGGCCCGGGACGTGTTCGTCGAGTGGCCGGCCGAGCAGGTGGTCGATCCAGGTGAGCTGCGCGGCGACCTCGCCCGCGCCGAGGTCGAGGTACGGATCGGTCACCGTCGGCAGCACGGCGCCGTGGCGGGTGTGGGTGTCGTCGTGGGCGGGCCAGCACCAGGAACTCTGCTCGCACAGCGACACGACGCCGTCGACCACCTCGTCGAGCCAGTCCGGGTCGAGGGTCGCGGCGGCGAGGACGCCGGCCCGGGTCAGCCGCCGCTGGCGGGCGAAGACCAGCTGTTCGTAGGTGTCGCGGTCGCCGTCGCGGAAGTACCTGGCGTAGTGCCGGGCCGGCAGCGAGGGCCAGGGTCCACCCAGGTCCTCTTCGGCGTGGGCGCGTAGCCGCCGCAGGGTGGGCGGGTCCAGCCGCGACTCGGCCCAGGTGGTCCGGTCCTGCGCCGGGGGTACGGGCAGCGACGTCTCGGGGGGCTGGAGGACCTGTTCGAGCAGGGCGGGTCCGACACCCGGCCAGGCGACGGCGAGCGGACCGGTGAAGCGGTCGGTGGCGGTCATGGGTCCTCGGTGTACGGCAACGCGGACATGAACCACGGCGACCGTACCAGGATCGATGTCGATCGTTAACACATCGATCCACGGCAGTCGGGTCCGACCGGGAGCCGCACCCGGTATCCGACCGGCGTCATGTTCCCGTCCCGACGGACATTCCCAGTTCGCAGCGGTGGCGGATGAACGTTCGTGATCGAACGTGTCCGCCTGCGTTCACTCATGGCATTGACACGTATCGTTGTGAACGTTTTACTTCGGAAACCCCGCCGCGCCCTGTCCGACACAGAGCCGGCGACGTCTTCCGTTCGCCCACTCCCCGAGGTGGGCCGAGGCGACAGGACCGCCGATGATGTCCGGCACACCGAGGGACCCCGCCCCCACCACGGCGGTCCCGCCCACCGCTGCGACGTGGAGCCGCCTCGACTGGCTGGCCCTCGCCGACCGGCTGCTCGCCGCCGCCCGGACGCACGCCTCACCGGGGCACGCCCTCGTCACCTTCCCCGGCCCACCGGGTGGCTACGGGCGAGCCGTCGACGGGCTGGAGGGATTCGCCCGGACGTTCCTGCTGGCCGGCTTCCGGATCGCCGGTGCGCAGGGCAAGGGTGTCGACGAACTCGTCGACCGGTACGCGGCCGGGATCACCGCCGGCACCGACCCGAACTCGCCGGAGCGGTGGGTCCGACTGGACGAGCACCCCCAGGCGAAGGTGGAGGCCGCCTCGCTGGCCCTGATCCTCGACCTGACCCGGCCGTGGCTCTGGGACCGGCTGCCCCCCGCCGTGCAGGAGCGCGTGGTGCGCTACCTCGCCCCGGCCGTCGGCGACGACACGTACCCGAGGATCAACTGGGTCTGGTTCCGCCTGCTCGTGCAGACGTTCCTACGGTCGGTGGGAGGGCCGTACTCGCTGGGCGAGATGGCCGAGGACCTCGCCACCCACGACAGCCTGGTACGCCCCGACGGCTGGATGTCCGACGGCCCCGAACGCGCCTACGACCACTACGTCGGATGGGCGCTGCACCTGTACCCGACGCTGTGGGCGAGGATGTCCGGCGCCGACGACCTCGCCGCCGGCCGACGGGACACCGATCGCGCGAACCTCGACCGGTTCCTGCGTGACGCGATAGCCCTCGTCGGCGGCGACGGATCACCCCTGATCCAGGGACGGAGCCTGATCTACCGGTTCGCCGCCGCGGCCCCGTTCTGGGTCGGCGTCGTCGCCGGGGTGCCGTCTGTCGACCTCGGGCGGCTTCGCCGGGCCGCCACGCAGACCGTACGCCACTTCGTCACCCGCGGCGCTCCGGACGCGGACGGGCTGCTCACCCTCGGCTGGCACCGCCCGTGGCCACGGCTGGCCCAGCACTACTCCGGACCTGGATCCCCCTACTGGGCGAGCAAGGGACTGCTCGGCATCGCCCTGCCCGACGACCATCCGGTGTGGCGGGTGCCGGAGCAGCCACTGCCGGTCGAGGAGCACGACGCCGTCCGGGCCGTACGCGCCCCGGGCTGGCTGGTCTCCGCCACCCGCTCCGACGGGATCGTCCGGGTGGTCAACCACGGCACCGACCACGCGACAGAGGGCACCGCCGTCGGAGACTCCCCCCTCTACACCCGGCTCGGCTACTCGACGGCGACCAGCCCGGTGCTCGACGAGTCCGGCTGGGTGACCCCACTCGACCAGTCGGTCACCCTGGTCGACGACGCCGGTCGTGCCACCCACCGCGCCGGCATGCGCCTGGTGACACAGCGGGTCGGCGGGGACGGCGTCGGCGTCGCCGGGTCGCGTACCCTCGCCCACTGGCTCGACCCGGACCCCGACCAGCGCGACCACGGCAGCGGGCGCGGTGGCCGGTCGCGGCCGGCCGGTCACCTCACCGTCTACTCGGTGGTCCGCGGCCCCTGGGAGCTGCGCCTGGCCCGCGTCGAGGACCTCGCCGAGGGCGTCGACCCGACCGGTCTACGGCTGGTCGTCGGCGGGTGGCCGGTGCCGGACGGGGTGGCCACCACCGAGGGCGGCGGCGGGCTCCGCGTGACCGGGGCGGGCGTGACCAGCCGGATCGACGACGTCATCGGCACCGGCAGCCCCGGCACCACGTCGGTCGCCGACGCCGGGCCGCTGGGCGGCGGGGCGTCGACGGTGCCGTGGCTGGCGTACCCGGTCCGGACCGGCACCTGGACCGCCTCCCTCGTCGAACTGTCCGGCGGTGCCGGGTCCGCGCGACGGCGGGCGTGCCGGGCCGTGCCCGACACCGCCGGTGCGCAGCTGACTGTGCGGTGGCCGGACGGACTCGACACCACCGTCCGCCTCGACGCGGACCCGACCACACCGACCGGCCGACCTGACACCACCGGCCCCGAATCCGAGGAGCAGGCATGAAACGCGCGACGTCAGCCGTCGTCAGCGCCGCGATGGCGTTGACGCTCGTCCTCGCCGGTTGCGGCGGCGAGGACGAACCAGTCGACCCCGACGCCCCGGTCACCATCACCCTGGCGGGGTGGAGTCTGGCCTCCACACCGGAGTTCAAGACCCTCGCCGACGGGTTCACGGCGACCCACCCCGACGTGACGATCGAACTCAAGGAGTACGACGCCACGAACTACGACACCCAGATGATCGCCGACCTCGCCGCCGGCACCGCCCCGGACGTGTACGTGTTGAAGAACCTGAAGAACTTCGCCACCTACCAGAGCGGCGGCCAGCTCCTCGACGTCTCCGACGCCGGATCCGCCCTCGGTTCCCTGCCCGCGCTGGCCCCCTACCAGGTCGACGGCACCACCTACGCGATCCCGTACCGGCAGGACTCCTGGGTGCTGTACTACAACAAGGAGCTGTTCGACGAGGCGAAGGTGGCCCACCCGGACGGAAGCTGGACCTGGGACGACTACGCCGTCGCGGCCAAGCAGCTCACCGCCGGGCTGAAGGCCGCCGGATCCACTGCGACCGGCGCCTACCAACACGTCTGGCAGTCCACGGCGCAGGGCTTCGCGCTCGCCCAGACCCCCGGCGCCGACCTGCTCTCCGGCGACTTCTCCTACCTCAAGCCGTACTACCAGCGGTCGCTCGACCTCCAGGCCGCCGGCGCCCAACCGACCTTCGGCACCGCGAACACCAACAAGCTCACCTACCAGGCGCAGTTCGGCAAGCAGCAGTCGGCGATGCTGCTCATGGGCACCTGGTACGTGGCCACGTTGCTCAACCAGCGCGGCACCGGCGACGCCGACACCTTCGAGTGGGGCATCGCCCCCGCCCCGCAGTACGACAGGTCCACCGCCGGCACCGGCGCCACACCTGTCACCTTCGGTGACCCGACCGGCATGGGGATCAACCCGAAGATCAAGAAGTCGAAGGTCGCCGCCGCCCAGGAGTTCCTCGCGTACGTCGCCGGTGAGGACGCCGGCAAGGCGCTGGCGGGTATCGGCATCACCCCCGCCCGGGTCTCCGCCCCGATCACCGAGACGCTGTTCGCCCTCGACGGCGTACCCGGGGACGACCTGTCGAAGTTCGCGTACGGCACCCACGACATCCGTCCGGAGAACCCGGTCTCGCCGCACACCGCCGGCGTGCAGAACGTGCTCAACGACCTGCACTCGGCGGTCATGTCCGACAGCGAGGGCCTCGACGAGGCCGTCACCCAGGCCCAGACCCGTGCCAGGAACGAGGGCCACACCCGGTGACCCCCGGTACTGTCGGTCGCGGCCGGGGGCGGCTCCGGTCGACGGGGTCGCGCCCCGGACGCAACCGCCTGGTATGGCGCAACACCCTCGCGGGCTGGTCGTTCATCCTGCCCAACTTCGTCGGGTTCGCCCTGCTCACGCTGGTGCCGGTGGTGGCGCTGGGCTACCTGGCCTTCACCGACTGGAACGTGTTCGGGGTGGCCCGGTGGACCGGGAGCGCGAACTTCCGGCGGATGTGGGAGGACGCGAGCTTCTGGACCGCCCTGCGCAACACCCTCTACTACACCGCCTTCCACATCCCGCTGACCATGGCCGCGGCCCTCGGCCTGGCGCTGCTGCTCAACCGCAGGCTCCGCGGTGTCGGGTTCTTCCGGACCGCCGCCTTCTTCCCGTACATCACGTCGGTGGTGGCGATCGCCGTCGTGTGGAACCAGTTGTTCAGCCCGGAGTACGGGCCGGTCAACGCGTTCCTGCGGGCTGTCGGTGTCGACAGTCCGCCCGGCTGGACGACGTCGGCGGACTGGTCGATGCCGGCGGTCGTCATCGTCGGGACGTGGCGCGAGACGGGCTACTACATGCTGCTGTTCCTGGCCGGCCTGCAGACCATCCCCGCCCAGCTGTACGAGGCCGCCAGGATCGACGGCGCGAGCGCGTGGCAGCGGCTGCGGCACGTCACCGTCCCCGGGCTGCGGCCCACCACGTTCTTCGTCGTCGTGATGCTGACCATCGGCAGCTTCAAGGTCTTCGACCTCATCCTCGTGATGACCGAGGGCGGCCCGGGCCAGTCCACGCTGGTGCTGTCGCAGTACATCTACCAGAAGGGCTTCGTCGAGAACCAGTTCGGTTACGCCTCGGCGGTCTCCGTCGTGTTGTTCGCGATCTGCTTCGGGGTCACGGCCGTCCAGTTCTGGGTCAACAACCGGAGGGAGAGCCGATGACCGCGACCCGCCGCACCCCGTCACCCGTACCCGTCGCCACCACCGGGCCGGTCCGGTCCGCACCCGGTCGGCGGTCCGCACCCGGTCGGCGGTTCGCCTCCGGTCGGCGGGTCGCCGGATACCTCGCCCTCGTCGTCGCGGTGGCCGTCCTGCTGCTGCCGTTCTACTGGATGGTGATGTCGTCGTTGAAGACCGACAGCGAGGTCTTCACCATCCCGATCCAGTGGTTCCCGGACACCCTCGTGTGGCGCAACTACGTCGACATCTGGCAACGGTCGGAGATGACGACGTGGCTGAGGAACACCCTGCTGCTGTCGGTGCTCGTCACCCTGCTCCAGGTGTTCACCGGCAGCTTCGCCGCGTACGGCTTCGCCCGGATCCGGTTCCCGGGCCGCAACCTGCTCTTCCTGGCCTACATCGGCACCATCGCCGTCCCGTGGCAGTCGTACATGATCCCGCAGTTCATCCTCATGTCCGAGCTGCGCCTGTCGAACACCCTGTGGGCGATCGTCGCACTCCAGGCGTTCGGCGCGTTCGGGGTGTTCCTGATGAAGCAGTTCTACGAGACGATCCCCGAGGAACTCAGCGAGTCGGCACGGGTGGACGGCCTCTCCGAGTTCGGCATCTACCGGCGGATCATGCTGCCGCTGTCCCGCCCGGCGCTGGCGAGCCTGACCCTGCTCACCTTCGTCACCACCTGGAACGACTACCTCGGTCCGCTGATCTACCTGCGCAGTCCCGACCTGCGCACCGTCCAGCTGGGGCTGCGCACGTTCATCTCGCAGTACAACGCCGAGTACGCGCTGATCATGACCGGGTCGGTCCTGTCGGTCCTGCCCGTCGCTGTCATCTTCCTGCTCGGGCAACGGCACTTCGTCGAGGGCATCGCCACCACCGGGCTGAAGGGCTGACCGATGCGTCACGACACCGTCCACGCCGTCCTCGACGGGGTGTACACCGCCCTGGTCACCAACATGCTCCTGGTGGTCGGCGGTCTGCCGCTGGTGCTGCTCGCCGTCACCACCGACAGCACCCGGGCCTGGCCGCTGTACGCGCTGGCCGCTCCGCTGTGCGCGCCGGGGCTGTGCGCGGTCTTCGCGGTGATGTCCGCCTACACCGCCGGGCGGGCCGACGGCCCGCTGCGCACCTTCGGCCGGGCCTGGCAGGCCACCGCCCGACCGGCGATGCGCTGGGCCGCCACGGCGACCGTCGTCCTGGTCGTCCTCGGCGTGGACGCGTACGCCCTCTGGGGACACCGGGCCGGAGCGGTCGCGCTGCCGATCCTGGCCATGCTGGCCGTCCTCACCGTCGCCACCACACTTCTCGGACTGGTGGCCATCGCGGAACAGCCCGCCGCGCGGCTGCCCCGGGTGGCGCGGGCCTGCCTCTACCTGGCGGTACGCCGCTGGTACCTCACCGGCGCGTCGCTGCTGGTCCTCGCCCTGTTGGCGCAGCTGATCACGCTGCGTCCCGCGATCGCCCTGGGGGTGGCCGCCGCTCCGCTGCTCTACGTGGTCTGGGCGAACAGCCACTTCAGTCTGCGCGTGGCACTCGACCCGCCGGCCGAACCCCGAGCCACCTGACACCCCGGATGGGGCGGGCATGACGACAGGGCGGCTCTTCGGTACCCAGCGGCAGGAACGACTGCTCGCCGCACTCCGGCTCACCGGTGCCGTGCGGGTACGTGACCTGGCCGGGGAGTTCGGGGTCAGTGAGCTGACCGTCCGGCGTGACATCGCCGCCCTGGCCCAACGGGGCCTGGTGACCAAGGTGCACGGCGGTGCGGTCCTGCCCGTGCGGGGCGGCCCGGACCGGCAGCCGCGACGCGCCCCGATGCGGTTCACCGTCGGCATGGTCGTACCGTCGCTGGACTTCTACTGGCCCTCGATCGTCGGCGGGGCGAGGGCAGCGGCTGCGGCCCTCGGCGTCGACATCAGGTTGCGCGGCTCCAGCTACGACCCCGAGGAGGACCGGCGTCAGATCAGCCTGCTGGTCGCCGGCCGACAGGTCCAGGGGCTGCTGTTGGCCCCCAGCCTGGAGGGCGACAGCGCGCAGGAGATGCTCGACTGGATCGGACGGCTCCAGGTGCCCACGGTCCTCGTCGAGCGCCAGCCACGGCGGTGGACGCCCGCCACCCGGCAGATCGAATGGGTACGCAGCGACCACGCCCTCGGCCTGGAGATCGCCGTGCACCACCTCCGGCAGCAGGGGCACCGCCGGGTGGGTCTCGTCGTGGCCCCCGGCAGCCCGACCTCCGCCCACCTGCTCCGGGCCGGGCAGGCGGCGACCGCCGATCCGGCGGTGTCCGACGTCCTCGTGCTGCGGGACCGGGTGACGCTCGGCGCGACCGGCGACCGGGATGCCGTCGGCAGGCTCGTCCGGCGGTGCCGGCACGCCGGGATCACCGCGCTGGTCGTCCACAGTGACTCGCACGCGATGGCGATCGCACAGGTCTGCGCCGAACACGGCCTCACGGTCCCCGACGACCTGGCGATCGTCTCCTACGACGACGAGGTCGCCCACCTCGCCGATCCGGCGCTCACGGCGATCCGACCACCGAAGAGCCACGTCGGCCGGCTCGCTGTGGAGTTGATGGTCTCGCGCCTGCTCGACGGGGAGCGCCGCCCGGCGTACCGGGTGCTCCTCGCCCCCGAGCTGGTCGTCCGGGACTCGTCGCGGCCGTGGTCGTCGATGCGCTGACGGTTCAGCCGGCGAAGAACGTGCCGAGGATGGGACCGAGCACAGCCGGATCGGCGACGTGGCCCGCGACCTCGACGGTGTCCCGTCGGGCGTCGGGCAGTGCGGCGGCGGCAGCGTCCGCCGCCGCGCCGAAGAAGTCGACGGGCAGCCCGGCCATCTGCGGGTCGACAGCGACGCCGGTGGTCAGGAGCACCGGCTGCCGCACTCTCGCAAGCCGGTGTGCGGGCGGTGGGCCGTCGCCGAGGCAGGCCGCGTCGTAGCGCAGTGTCGGTGCCAGCGCACGCAGCGCCGGCCACACCGGGGCGGCCTGCGCGCCCGCGACGTCCTGCTCGGACGACCCGGCGAGCAGCATGAACAGCCGGAGCGCCTGGTCGCGGTCGCCGGCGTCGAGCACCTCGTCGAGTTCGCGCCGGTACGTCTGCCAGGCGGCGACCATCGCCTCGTCCACCTGGTACGGCACCTCGTGGACGGCGATCCGGTCGACGGGAAGTCCTGCGGCGGCAGCCTCCAGCGCGAGTGCCCCTCCGGTCGACGCGCCGAACAGGTGCGCTCGCCCTCCGACGGCGTCGACGACCGCTGCAAGGTCTTCGATCTCCCGTTCGACGGCGTAGGGCTGACCGTCGTCGCTGTCGCCGCGGCCTCGGCGCCGGTAGTTCACGACGCCGAAGCTGCTCGCCAGGTGCTCCCCGAGCGGTCGGTTCTCCGTGCCGTCGTCCAGGCCGCCCCCGACGAGCACCAGTACCGGTCCTTCGTCGCTGAGCCGGTCGTAGCCGATCGACGTGCCGTCGACCGAGTAGACGTGTGGCATCCCGTACCCCCTCGGTTGGATGTTGCTCCTAAAGTAGGAGTAACTGGTGTCGAATGCAAGGTAGCATCTGGTCATGCGGAGCTACCGGGACCTGTGCGGCATCGCCAGGGCGCTCGACGTGGTCGGCGAACGCTGGGCGTTGCTGGTCGTGCGCGAGTTGCTGTTCGGCCCCAAGCGGTTCGCGGACCTGCACCGAGGGTTGCCCGGCATGAGCCAGAACGTGCTGACCCAACGCCTACGCGACCTCGAGGACTCCGACGTGCTGGTGCGGCGTCGCGCCCTGCCCCCGGCGGCCGGGTTGATCTACGAGCTCACCGACCACGGTCGGGCACTCGAACCGGTCCTGCTGGCGCTGGGTCGCTGGGGCAGCCCACTGGCACCCCGCCCGGACTCGGCGAGGGAACTCAGCCCGGACGCGCTGATCGTGGCGCTGCGCACCACCTTCGACCCCGCCGCGATGGGGTCCGGACGCGGCACCGTCGCCCTCCGGCTGCCCGGCGACGCCTTCCTGCTCACCGTCGGCGACGGCGGACTGGAGGCGGTCCGCGGCGACGCACCCGCCGACGCCGTCCTGACCTGCGCCACGCGCACCGTGCAGGACCTCGTGTTCGACCGGCGGGATCTCGACGACGCCTGCCGGAACGACGTCGCGAGCGCCGAGGGCGACCTGCGGCTGCTGCGCCGGCTCCTGGCCGCCTTCGACGACCACCGCGAGCCCGTGGTCGAGGCCGCGCGACATTTCCCGGCGGAAGGACCACCAGGTCGAGGGGCCGAGAAACGCCGGTGACCGCCGGGCGCGTTCGGCTGTGCACGTTCGTGGATGAACAGGTGCGATCTGTGGCGTACCAACCCCGCATCGGTTACCAAGAAATTACCGACGTGTGAACCGTCGCCGTACCGGAGGTGCACAGTGCGATCCCGCAGACGGCTCCTGTCCCTCGCGACGGCGCTCGCCATGACGGCCACGGCGGTCCTGGCAGCGGTCACCGGTGACGTCCGACCCGCCGTGGCGGCGCCGGTCACCGTCACCAACGGCACCCAGTTCACCGACACCGACGGCAACGCCCTGCACGCCCACGGCGGGGGCGTCCTCAAGGTCGGCTCCTACTACTACTGGTTCGGCGAGAACCGCCACCCGGACAACAGGTTCCGGGCGGTGTCGGTCTACCGCTCGACCGACCTGCGCACCTGGGAGTTCCGCAACAACGTCCTCACCCAGTCCTCGGCGGCGGAGTTGCAGTCGGCCAACATCGAACGGCCGAAGGTCATCTACAACGCCGGGACCGGGCGCTACGTGATGTGGATGCACAAGGAGAACGGCACGAACTACAGCGAGGCCCGCGCCGCCGTGGCCTCGTCGGCCACCGTCGACGGCACCTACACCTACCACGGCAGCTTCCGCCCCCTCGGGCACATGTCACGGGACATCACCCTCTACAACGACGGCGGCACCGCCTACATGATCTCGGCCGCCGACGAGAACTACGACCTGCACGTCTACCGGCTCACCCCGGACCACCTCAACGTCGCCGCCCTGGTCGGCAACTTCTGGAACGACGCCCACCGCGAGGCGCCCGCCCTGTTCAAGCGGGGCACCACCTACTTCATGCTGACCTCGGGTGCCACCGGGTGGAGCCCGAACCAGGCGAAGTACGCGACGGCGTCGAGCATCTCCGGCCCGTGGACCGGCTGGAGCGACGTCGGCGACTCCACCACCTTCCGCTCCCAACCGGCGTACGTGCTGCCCGTCCAGGGCACCACCACGACCAGTTACCTCTACCTGGGCGACCGCTGGGCCGGCGCCTCGGGCGGGCCGGTCAACGACTCGCAGTACGTCTGGCTGCCGATCACCTTCCCCTCCGCCACCAGCATGAGCCTGAACTGGGCGCCGTCGATCACCGTCGACACGGCCACCGGCACGATCACCGCCGACTCCCCCACGTACCACCGGGTGACCAACCGCAACAGCGGCCGGGTGATGGACGTGGTGAGCAGTTCGACGGCCGACAACGCCGAGGTCAAGCAGTACGCCTGGAACGGCGGCGGCAACCAGCGGTGGGAGTTCCAGGACGCCGGTGGCGGCTACCTGCGTCTGGTCAACCAGACCAGCGGCAAGTGCCTCGACGTCGCCTCCGGATCGACAGCCGACGGCGCCAACGTCATCCAGTACACCTGCGGCACCGGCACCAACCAGCAGTGGCGGTGGGTGGCCGTCGACGGCCACCACCAGCTGCGCGCCCGACACAGCGGCAAGTGCCTCGACGTCGTCGGCGCCGGCACCGGCGACGGAGCCGACATCCAGCAGTACACCTGCGGGGCGGGCACCAACCAGCAGTGGACCCGCACCGTGGCCTGACCCCGGTGGCCGGGCCCCGCCGGTGGGTCACCGGAGGGTGAACCCCTGTTCCCGGCCGTACTTCACCGAGACGTCCTGCCAGGCCGAGAGTCCGTCCTGCAGGCTGGTGCCGCCCCCGAGGTACGCCTTACCGCCGGTGTCACCGAAGACACTGTTGGCGTAGACCTGGAACGGCAGGTAGGACCAGCCGGGGGCGACCTGCTTCGCGGACTCGGCGAGGACCCGGTTGACCTGCTGGCCGCCGAAGTACGGGAACTCCTTGTCCAGGAACTGCGGCGAGTTCAGCTGGGCGGTGGCGGCGGGGAAGGCCCCCTGGTCGGTCCTGGTCTGGGCGCCCTCGGCGACGGTGGCGTACCGGAGGAAGGCGTAGGCGAGGGTCTTGTTGCCGCCCTGCGCGGGGATCACCAGGGCGCTGCCGCCGTGCTCGGCGGTGACCGCACCCCCCGCCTCCCACTGGGGCATCGGGGCAACGCGCCACTTGCCCTTCGCGGCGGTGACCCCGGACTCCAGGTTGGCGGGCATCCAGGCACCGATGACCAGAGTCGCGATGGTGCCGTCACCCAGGCCCTGGTACCACGCGTCGGTCCAGCCGGGGACGGGAGCGAGGAGGTCGCCGTCGATGAGCCGTTGCCACGTGTCGGTGAACCGCCGGGTGGCGGGCTCGGCGAAGTCGATGCCGACGGTGGTGCCGTCGACCCGGTACGGTCTGCCGCCGGCCTGCCAGATCATGCTGGTGGTGAAGCCGGCATCCCCGGCGTCGGCGGTGATGTACGCCTTCGGGTCGGCCCGGTGCAGCTTCTCGGCCTCGGCGACGTACTCGTCCCAGGTGGTGGGGACGGTCAACCCGTGCCTGTCGAAGACCTCCTCGTTGTAGAACAGGGCCATCGGGCCGGAGTCCATCGGCAGGCCGTGGACGGCGTTCCCGGACCGCACGGCGTTCCACGGTCCCGGGGTGAAGGTGGCTTCGAGGGTGCCGGCACCGTACCCGCTCAGGTCGGTGAGCGAACCGGTGAGCACGAACTGCGGCAGGGCGAAGTACTCGACGTGGGCGACGTCGGGCACCCCGGACCGGGCGGCGATCGCGTTCTGCAGCGCCGCGTACTGGTCGTCGCCGGTGCCGGCGTTGACCAGGTCGACAGCCACCTTCGGGTACCTGGCCTGGAAGTCGGCGACGACCTGCTTGAGGGTCGGCTCCCACGCCCACACCGTGATGGCACCCCCGGCGGCCAGGGCGGCCTCGATGTCGGCGTCGGAGACGACGGCCGGTGACCCGTCGCCGTCGTCGCCGGAGCCGCAACCGGTCACCAGGACCGAGGCGGAGAGGACCGCACTCGTCAGGAGCGTTCGGCGGGATACCGACATCTGTGATCGTTCCCTTCGTGGATCGGGTCGGGGTGGGACCACCGGTCGCGGGCTACTCCTTGACGCTTCCGGTGGACAGGCCGGACTGCCAGTACCGCTGGAGCAGCAGGAACGCCGCGATCAGGGGCACGATGGTCAGCAGCGAACCGGTGATCACCAGGTGGAAGACCGCCTCACCCCCGGCGGTGCCGGCCTGCTGGCTCCAGGTCTTGAGCCCGATGGTGAGCGGATACCAGTCCGGGTCCTTCAGCATGATCAACGGCAGGAAGTAGTTGTTCCAGGTGGCCACGACGTTGAACAGCAGGACGGTCACCACGCCAGGCGCCAGCAGGGGCGCGCTGACGGAGAAGAAGGTCCGGAACTCGCCGGCGCCGTCGACCCGCGCCGCCTCGACCAGCTCGTCCGGCACCGCGTCGGCGGCGAAGATCCACATCAGGTAGAGGCCGAAGGGGGAGACCAACGACGGGATGATGATCGCCCAGGGGGTGTTCGTCAGGCCCAGCCGGGAGAACATCAGGAAGGTCGGCACCGCCAGCGCGGTGCCCGGCACCGCCACCGCGCCGATCACCACCGCGAAGACCACCTTCCGGCCCCGGAAGTCGTACGTCGCCAACCCGTACCCGGCCAGGGCCGCCAGCAGGGTGGCACCACCGGCCCCGACGCAGACGTAGAGCACTGTGTTGAGCAGCCAGCGCAGGAAGATCCCGTCGTCGTAGGCGAGGGTGTCGGCGATGTTGTCGAACAACGCGAAGTCCTCGGCCGGGGCCAACCCGAAGGAGTCGAAGAGCCCCTGCTGCGTCTTCGTCGCGTTGATCAGCAGCCAGACCAGCGGCAGCAGCGCGTACACCAGCACGAGGCCGGTCAGCGCGGTCAGCGTGACGCTGCCCCGGCGACCGGTGGCGCGTCGCCGCACCCGGGGCGACGGGCGACCGGTCGGCCGTCCGGGCGTCCGGGCGGCGGTCGGGGTAGCACCGGAGGGCACGACCATGGTCAGGCCGCCTTCCGGATGCCACGGAGCTGCACCAGGTAGGCGACGACCATCGTGACGACACCCATCACGATCGCGACCGTGGCCGCATAGTTCACCTGCTGACCGGCGAAGGACAACGAGTACGCGTAGAGGTTCGGCGTGAAGTACGTGGTGATCGAGTTCGGGGCCAGGGTCTGCAGGATGCTCGGTTCGTTGAACAGGTGGAAACTGCCGATGATCGAGAAGATCGTGGCGATCAGCAGGGGGCCGCGCAGCGCCGGCAACTTGATCGCCCTGATGATCCTGACCTGACCGGCCCCGTCGATCGCCGCCGCCTCGTACAGCACCGGGTTCACCACCCGCAGGGCGGAGTAGAGGATCAGCATGTTGTAGCCGACGAACTCCCAGGTGACGATGTTGCCGATCGAGGCGAGGATCAGGTCCGGCGAGAGCGGGTCCGGCAACGAGATCCCGAACGCCTCGTTGACGTTGCCGACCAGGCCGAACCGGGTGCCGTACAGGAACCCCCACATCAGGGTGGCGACGACTGCGGGCACCGCGTACGGCAGGAACACCGAGATCCGGAAGAACGACGCCCCGTACAGTCGTCCGCTGTCGAGGGCCAGGGCGATCAGCAGGGCCAGGAACAGCATGATCGGCACCTGCACGGCCAGGAACAGGGTGACGGTGCCCAGCGCCGACCAGAACTGCGGGTCGGCCAGCACCCTGGCGTAGTTGTCCAGGCCGACGAAGGCCGTACCGCCGACCAGCTGCGTCCGGAACACGCTCAGGTACAGCGAGTAGCCGATCGGGGCGAGGAAGACCAGGGCGAAGACGACCAGGAACGGGGCGGTGAACTGCCAGCCGGCCCGCGATCTCCGGGTGCCGGTCGTCGGCCGGCGGCGGGTGAGCCCGGTCGACGCCATCGGCGCGCTCCTCTGCGACAGATCGCCGGACGACGGTGACGACGCAGACGTCGGTGTCGGAGTCCGGCCCGTGGACCCGAGAATCATAGAACGATGTCGATGTTTTCGTAAGTTCCGCGCTCTCCCCTGCGCCGTCGCCCGTCGACGCCGACGACACCCGCGCCGTCGGCGACCACCCCGACACGGGAGTGGGGAGCCGTCAGGCGGACTCGCCGGTCACCCACCGCAACGCGTGCGCGAGGTGGGCGCGGAACGCGGGCTCGGCGTACGCCTCGATGGTGTGGCCGAGCCCGGTGTAGAGGGACCGCCCCCCGAGCCGTTCGTGGCACCAGGCCAGCGGATGGTCGACGCCCATGCCGCCACCGACGTAGGTGGACTCGTCGACGCGCAGCAGGATCCGGGCGTCCGGGTACGAGCGGAAGTCGTACCACTCGTCGACGCGCGACCCGGACACCGGCAGGTGGGCGGTCGCCGGATGATCCGGGTCGACTCTCGTGACCCTGGCGGACTGCACCTGCGGGTGCCTGTCGAACCAGGCGCCGACGAGGTCACCGTAGAACTGCCAGTCGTACTCGGTGGCGGCGGCGGAGTGCACGCCGAGGAAGCCGCCGCCGCCGCGCACGTACCCCTCCAGGGCCGTCCGGCCGGCGTCGGTGAGCACGTGGCCGTTGGTGTTCATGAAGACGACCGCAGCGAATCGCGCCAGGTTCCCCGGCGTGAAGGCGTCCGGGTCCTCCGTGGCCTCGACACCGGGCCGAAGCTCGCCGACGGCCCGCACGCCGGCCGGGATCGAATCGTGCCGGAATCCCGTCGTGCGGGAGAAGACCAGGACCGGCTTCATCCGACGTCCGCCGGGGTGATGGCGACCCGGTACTCGTGGTTCGTCATCCCGGGACCGCTCACCCCCGCACGATGCCACCCCGCACCCCGACCGGCAACCCCGACGGCATCGATCACCACCATGACGGCGGGCATCCACCGGGACCGGTGTTCGAGCCCGAATGTTCCTGAACGTCCCCGTACGGAATCTGGTGTCCCGTTGACGTTTCCGTTACCGATGTAACCCATACGGCATCAGCCTGATCTCCGAGGCCGCGGACACCAGGTTCCAGTGATTGGACATCCGATGACACGGATCGAATCGACCGACCGTCGCACCTTCCGACCGTCGCGCCGGCTGCTGATCGCCCTGGTGACCGCCCTGACAGCCCTCGGGAGCGTCATCGTCGTCGCCACCTCGTCCCCGGCCACCGCCGCCACCCGCCAGTTCCGGGGGATGAACTGGGCGGTGCTGGGAGACAACTTCAGCACCGGCCCGCTCGTCGTGCAGGGTCTGAGCGCCTCCGACAGCAACGCGACGGTACGGGCCAAGGCCAACGCCCTCTACGACGACATGGCCGCCACCATGGGGGTCAACACCGTCCGGCTGCCGATCAACACCCACACCGTGGGCACGGCGTGGTGGAACGCCTACCGGGGTGCCGTCGACGCCGCCACCGACCGGGGATTCAAGGTCATCCTCGCCTACTGGGAGGACGGCGCCGCCTCCGGCGGCCGGATCACCGACCTCGCCGCCTGGAACACGATGTGGTCCACGGTGACGAACACGTACGGCGCGAACCCCAACGTGTACTTCGAACCGATGAACGAGCCGCACGGGTACAGCTCCGCCGAGTGGCGCACCATCGCGGCGAACTGGCTCACCTACCACTACTCGGCGGTGCCCGGCCGGGTGCTGATCGGCGGCACCGGTTACAGCCAGGACCTGCGGGACGTCTGCAACGACAGTCGCTTCGACTCGACGCTGCTCTCCTTCCACCACTACGCCTTCTTCTACAGCCCGATGACCTACGACGCCTTCCGCAGCCACATCCAGGCCCGCCTCGGCGACTGCGCCGCCCGCGCCGTCGCCACCGAGTTCGGCGCGCCCATGGACAACGGCCTGAACTACGCCGACCCGAACAGCACCGACAACTTCGTACGCCACATCCGCGCCATGGCCCAGGTCCTGCGGGACAACCAGATGGGCGGCACCTACTGGCCCGCCCTCGGTGGCAAGCCCGGCACCATCGGCTACGACTGGTACTCGATGTTCGCCCTCACCGGCAGCGGCACCGCCCTCGACCTGACCATCCGCAACACCTCCGGCGCCGACCGGATCCGGTACGCCTGGGGCGACACCGTCGGCGGCGGCCCCACCACTGCCCCGCCCGGCACCGTGTACCGGGTCGACGTACGCCACAGCGGCAAGGCCATGGAGGTCCAGTCGCCGAACACCGACAACGGTGCGCGCGTGGGCCAGTACACCTACAACGGCAACGCCTGGCAGCAGTGGCGGTTCGACAACGCCGGCAGCGGCTACTGGCGGATCGTCAGCCGACACAGCGGTAAGTGCCTGGACGTGGTGAGCGCCTCCACCGCCGACGGCGCCGAACTCGTCCAGTACACCTGCGGCACCGGCACCAACCAGCAGTTCCAGCTGGTCACCACCGGCAGCTACTTCCAGCTCAGGGCCAGGCACAGCGGCAAGTGCGTGGACGTACCGGCCGCCTCGACGGCCAACGGCGTGATCCTCAAGCAGTATCCGTGCAACACCGGCGCCAACCAGCAGTGGTCGCGCACCGCCGTCTGACGGCCGAAAGGACACCCATCATGGGCAGTCGTCCACGATCCTTCGTCACCGCGGTGGTCGCCGCCCTCGTGCTCAGCGTGAGCCTGGTGGTGTTCCCCGGCCCGGGTGGCGCGGCTCCCGGAGCCTCGTTCCAGAACCCCGTCGTCGGTACGCCCAACAGCGCCGACCCGTGGCTCGGCTACCACGACGGCAACTACTACTACGCCGCCACCACCTGGACCGGGAACATCCTCATCCGCAGGGCCCCGACCCTCGGCGGCCTGCGGACCGCACCGGAGACCCGGGTCTTCACGATGTCGCAGCCGAACGCCACCTCGAACATGTGGGCACCCAGTCTGCACCTGCTCGACGGCCCGAACGGGCGGCGCTGGTACCTGTACTACTCGGCCGGCCCCAGCGCCTGCTGCGGTGGGCAGCGTCAACACGTTCTGGAGAGCGCAGGGACCGATCCGATGGGTCCCTACACCTACCGGGGTCAGCTCGTCCTGATGCCGAACAACGGCTGGTCGATCGACGGTAGCGTGATGACCGTCGCCGGGGTGAACTACTTCGTGTTCTCCGCGTTCACGAACAACTCCGGGTTCGAGAACGGCGGCCTCCAGGCCCTCTACGTCACCCGCCTGACCAACCCGTGGACGCCTGCGGCCCCGGGGACGCTGATCTCCGAGCCGACCCTCGCGTGGGAGCGGCAGGGCAACCCCGTCAACGAGGGTCCCTACCTGCTGCAACGCGGTGGCCGGACCTTCCTCACCTACTCGGCCAGCTACTGCGGCACCCCCGATTACAAGATCGGGGCACTGGAGCTGACCGGCACCAACCCGCTCAACCGCAGTTCGTGGAGCAAGCTGCCCGACCCGCTCTTCCAGCGCAACGACGCCAACGGGGTGTACGGCCCCGCCCACCACACCTTCTTCACCTCGCCGGACGGGACGGAGGACTGGATCGTCTACCACGCCAACTCCTCGTCCTCCCAGGGATGCGGCACCACCCGTACCAGCCGTGCCCAGCGGATCTCCTGGAACCCGGACGGCACCCCCCACCTGGGCGTCCCCGTGGCCACCTCGACGGTCCTGGCCGGCCCGTCCGGCGAGTCCGGCAACCCGGGGGCGGTGCCGGTCGCGCGGTTGCAGTCGTTCAACTTCCCGGACCGTCACGTACGGCACCAGAACCACGCCGTCCGGATCGACCCGACCGTCAGCCCGGCGTTGGACGGGCGGTTCCGGGTGGTCCCCGGACTGGCGAACGCCGCAGCCGGGTACGTGTCGTTCGAGTCGGTGAACTTCCCCGGGCACTATCTGCGGCACGCCGACTACGTCCTGCGGCTGGACCCGAACAACGGCTCGACCACGTTCCGGGCGGACGCCACCTTCCGTCAGGTGGCCGGACTGGCCGACCCGTCGTGGTCGTCGTTCCAGTCCTACAACTTCCCCGACCGGTACGTCAGGCACAACAACTACGTGTTGCGGATCGACCCGATCAGCACCGACACCGGCCGCGCCGACGCCACCTTCCGCCGGACGTCGTAGTACCGCGAGGACAGCCGTTCGAAGACCGCCGGGTCTCCGCTGGTGGCAGGCCGAGGCGGGGCGGCGCCTCGGCCGGAGGGCATCGTATCGGCCACCGGCGGTTCGCGCAGGGGTTGTTCCCATTCCGCGGCGAGGTGAATTGCCAGGGCAGGCTAGCCTTACCTAAAAGTCTTGAATTAGCGTAGCCTCAGCTTTCTTCGGACTCCGTGGATCGATTGTCGAGGACCCATTCCGCAAGTGCCGCAGACCGCCTGTGAGCAGCAACGATGCCCACGGTGACGACCGGGTGCCAACTCGCGCAAATATGCTTCGAGAGCCCGTCGACTTGCTAGCCTCGTCTTGGTTATGTGAGTCTGGATCAGCACCACGGCAATGGACGGAGGAATGATGAAGACGCTTTTGCAGATGCCTGCGGTACGCGAGTGCGCCGCTGTCTCGTGCAGCTTCAACGACGGTGGCTGTCACGCACCGGCCGTGACCGTCGCGGCGGCCGGGGAGGCCGCGTCCTGCGCGACGTTCGTCGAGTCGTCGGTCCGTGGAGGCATCGCGGACGTCACCGGCACCGTCGGGGCCTGCGCCCGCACCGACTGCTCGTACAACACCAACCTCGCCTGCAAGGCCCCGTCCGTCCAGGTCGGGTCGGGCACCACGGTCAGCGACTGCCTGACCTACCAACCGGCCTGACCAGGGCAGACCTTTCACCGGCCTTCTTCCACCGCAGTCTTGAATGAGGTAAGGCTTACCTACTAAGGTGAGCTCGCGCCTTGGTCAGCTGCGGTGGAAGGAGGCCGGTGTGGCATTGGATGCCGAGCAGTCGTCCCTCCTGGCCGACGTCGGGCAGGCAGCCGACGCGGTCAGGGTCCGATCCGTCCTCACCGTCGCCACCTCGCTGCGACTACGGGTCGCCGACACCGACACCGACCTGATGGACGCCCACGTCACGCTGCCCGACGGCACCGTCGTCGTCGCCGCCGACGCGATGACCCCCCTCGGCGGGCTGCTGGTCGCCGCCCGGGGCGCGGACGGCGCGGTCCAGCTCGACGTCACCGACCTGGTGCCGGTCCCGGTCCGCGCCCGGGTGCGGGCGTGGATGACCCTGACCGGACGAGTGAACCGTTTCGACCCCGAGACCCTCGACACGTGCGACCACGACGCCGTCGTCGCGTTGCTCGGCCTGCCGCCCGTGGCCCTCTGGACGATCCGGCCCGACACCGTCCACGTCCGACGACACGAGGCCACCGTCGAGGTCCCGATCGCGGCCTACCACGCCGCCCGCCCCGACCCGGTCGCCACCGTCGAGGCCGCCCACCTGGCGCGCCTGACCCGGCACCATCCCCGCCTGCACCGCCGGATCGCCGCGATCGTCGACTCCGACCTGCTCGTGAACGGCACCCGTGTCGTCCCCGTGGCCCTCGACGCCGACGGTCTCACCGTCCGGGCGGAGACCGTTCACCGACACCACGACGTCCGCCTTCCGTTCGGCAGCCGGGTGACCGACGAGGCAGCCCTCGACCGCGAACTGCACCGCCTGGCGGCCGGCGACGGCCCCTCCCGGCACCCGGAGGAACAGGCGTAGCCGCCTTCGGCACCGAGGTCGGCCGAGGCGACGTCGTCATCGGACGGGCGACTCGCGGGGCGGGGTCCGCTGGGGGTGACCGGCGACGCGTCGTCACCGACCGGACCGGAACAGGGCCGTCCGGGACTACCCGGCGTCGCGCCGACGGCGTGCCCGCTCGAACTCGGCGACATCCGCCATCCAGGGACCGTACGGTTCGAGGGCGGCGCACCCGCCCCGGACGAAGGCGGTCACCACGGTCCGGTACCCGCCGATCCCGTCGACCAGGCTGTACTCAACCAGGTACTGCGGATCCGACCCGGCCTCCCCGGGGCGCACCGTCGTGATCCGGGCGACGGAGTCCGCGTAGAAGTGCAGCTGGATCCCCTCGCCCATCTCCTCGTCCTCGACGGTGAACACCTCGTTGTCCCCGGCGGAGCGGTCGGCGACGAACTCCCAGAACTCGGCGGAGGCGGTGCGGGAACCGTCCCGTACCCACTTCTTCTCGCCGCCCTTGTCGTCGGTGAACGACAGGGCCGATTTCCCCGCGCTCCCAGAGAGGTCGGCGCGGTCGTCGGCCGCCTCCTCGTCGTCCTCGACCGGGTTGCTCCTGGAACGGTCCGCAGCCTCCGAGCACATCAGGAAGCTCACCGTCCGCACCGCGTCATCGACGAGTCCGGGGTACGCGCGGCGCACGGCCGCCTCGACGGTCGCCGCCATCCGATCCCAGTCACGCCTGTCGGTGGCCCTGGCTCCCCGTCGCGGATCGAGACCGATCCGCATCCCGGCGCACGCCCGCTCCGCAGTGGCGATCACCCGCATGACCTGGGGCAACAGTGCGGAGTCGACGGCATCGGGGATCCGCCTCGGCACCGTCGCGCCATGCAGATACTGGCCCGTGTACCTGAGAATCCCGGCGTCGAGCGGCCCGAGGACCACTCCGCGTTCGGCGCGACGGCGAGCCGCCTGATCCTCCTGGGCACGTTCGTGGTCCGCCCCCTCCGTGGCCGCGCGCATCGCCTCGCAGAACCGGCCGCGCTCCAGTAGCCCGATGTCGGCCCCGTGGGCCACCAGCAGGCTCCTGTCCCACGCGACGCGTCGAAAGAGCACGTCGACGTCCGCAGGCGCGGAGAGCAGGACCGGGTCCAGGAGCGCGACGGCGGCGTTCTCGTCGAGTCGGCCCCGGATTCCGGCGGCGTCGCACAGCGGAAGGAGCGCACTCCACAGCAGGAGGTGTCGAGCCAGGTCCTCCCGGATCACCGCAAGATGGGCTTCCCCGATCGGGAAGGTGAACGTGCGAGGGTCGTGGTTGGCGTCGGCCCCGGCGGCGAGCATCAGCCTCAGCTCGCCGTCCTCGCGGACCACTCGCGGGATCCAGCCGTTGCCGGCGCGCGCGAAGACGATGTCTCTCACAGGTCAGGCTTCTCCCAGAAGGTCACTACCACCGTGCACACTCGGCGACCAGGCGTGGGTCGGAGCGCACCCAGACCTCGCCCCCGGCGGCCCCGGCCGGGGTGTCGACCCGTTCGAGACCGAGGAACCCGATCAGCTGGAGCAGCTCGGCTCGTTCGGCCCGGTCCTCGTCGACACCGTGCGAGTCGAAGAAGACGTAGTACTCGTCGCTCGGGTCGACGGCCCCCGAATCCGCCCAGATCCGGCCCACCTCCTCGATCGCCGCCGCTTCCGTCGTGATCGTCGCGGCCCGGGCGGCACCCCGGGTCTCCGGCGACGCGTCGAGGTCGGAGAGGTCGGGCAACCATTGGCCGAAGCGGTCGAGGCCGGCGTACCCGTTCTCGAAGAACAGCATCGCGCTCGGCAGGTAGCGGTTGGGCCTGTCGACCCGGAGGTGTTCCGACCGAGGGTGGTCCGCGTCCCTGATCCGGGAGATCACCCCCAGGGGTGGCATGAGCACCAGACTCTGCCGCGCCGGTTCGTCGATGATGGTGTAGGTGTCGGACTGCCGCCCCCGGAAGAACGCGGAGAACGCCATGTACGCCTCCTGAGGATCACCCACCGAGACACGCTGGTCGTTGCCGTCACCGACAGCGAAGACGAACTGCTTCGGTCCCGGTTCGTAGGGGCGGCCCATGTGTGCGTCCTTCGTTCACGTCTGCTGGCTCCACCACCGTAATGGATCACAGCGAACATGCCCCCGCCCTGGTCACAGGCCTTCGCACCCCGGCGACCCACACGACAGTCCCGACACGGTGAGCGCTACCAGCGTCGGCTCGTGACGTCGTCCTGTATCGGTTACAGGAGGTGGTGCCTACGGGCGTAGTCCGGGAACGGCAGACGAGCACCGGTTGCTCTGAGCTGGGCCGTCAGGCTCACGGCGCGATCTCCACGTCGTCGTCCGGTGGCAGATCCGCCTCGACGACGTGGCCGTGCATCAGCTCCACAGCCCTGGCCCGGGTGATTCGCCTGTTCCGCAGCCCGTCCATCACGGCCTGGGCGTAGGCGGGCGATACCCGTACCGACGCGAGGTCAGGCTGCGGCGTCCAGCCCAGCGCCTCCATGAACTCCGCGTGGGTGGGCCCCCGCCGCGAGATCCTGCTGCGAGATCCCCAACGACAGCCGAGCCTGCCGTACCTGCTCACCGACGAGCGGCCAGTCCCAGCCAGAAGCCATGGTGCGATAATCGCACACCGCGTGCCGAATTGAGGCGACACGGAAGGCACGGCGGGTGGCGATGCCTCACGAAACCCGCCGAACTCGCCCACTTCCGGGGTCCGTGCGGCACAGCCACTCCGCTCGACGGGATCATCGTCCGGTCAATCACGAACGACCCGTACCCGAGGCCCGCGCCGGCTCCCCGCACCGCCCTCGACACAAGGTCGAAGAACACCTCGTCCCACCTCGACCAAGGAGACCGACAGTGACAGACCTGCAGTCCTGGGTGGCACCCACCTACGACCGGCTCGCCGACCTCCTCACCGCCGCAGACCTCGGCACGTGGGACGCCCCGTCGCTGTGCGAAAGGTGGCTCGTGCGTCACGTGATCGCGCACGTGACGATGCCGGCGCGGCTGACTCCCGAGCAGTTCGGCGCAGGGATGGCAGCGGCCGGCGGCGACTTCACCCACTTCTCCGACACCGTGGCCGCCCGGGACGCGTCCCTACCCCTCACCGACCTCCTCGACCAGCTCCGATCACCGAGACTGCACGCCTGGCAGCCACCGGGCGGCGCAGCCGGCGCACTGAGCCACTCCGTCATCCACTCCCTGGACGTGACGATCGCACTCGACAAGCCCCCTGTCGCACCCACAGCAGCGGTGACCGCCGTCCTCGACCAGCTCACCGCTGCCGACGGAACGCTGTTCGGGGTAGACCTGGCCGACACCCGCCTCGATGCCACCGACACCGCCTGGAGCTGGGGTGGCGGCCGGCAGGTTCGCGCCGACAGCGGTTCACTCGTCGCACTCCTGAGCGGGCGGACACTGCCCGACGGCCGGACGCTACCCCGCAGCTGACACCCCGAGGCCACCCGCGGTGCAGACCCCCAGCGGTCGATTCGGCGACGGTCCGTCGATCGCGCAGGCGGAGGGCAGTGCCCCTCGATGCGGAGAGCGCCGCCGAACGAGCGGACTTCCCGACACCCGCTCGGGTCAGTCGGGGTGGCGCTCGCCGTGCGCGTCGTTCAGTCCGTCGACGAGCAGTTCCGCCTCGTCCGCCGAGACTGCCAACGTGGCGCTGAGCAGTTCGACCGCCTGCTCCCGCTGCCCGGCTTCCACGAGTGCCGCGATCCGGAGCCAGGCGAAAGCGTCGACCATCGCGTCGTTGTTCCCCCCGGGCACCGACTGCCACCCGTCCGGCGGGGCAGTGCCGTCCTGAGCCGGCCGGTCCCCCGCCGCGACGTCCGGAGATCCCGCGCCCGGTGACGCCGCATCCACAGCAGGCGCATCGGTGGCCAACGCGTCAGAGGCCGGCGCGTCGGAAGTGACCCCAGTAGGGGTGAGAGCGGCTTCAGCGGGGGTGGCAGCGCGGGCGGCCGTCTCGTGAATGCGGGCGTCGGCGACCCGGGTGGCGGCGTCGAGCAGGCGGGTGTCCGCCTGCGGAGACGCAGCGGCGGCGGCCCGCGCCTCCAACTCCCGTACCTGGGCACCCAACAGATCCCGGCGATCGCTACGGCGACGCAGGATCACCGTGATCACGGCGATGAGCGAGACCGCGACCACGAAACCCACCACCAGTTCCAGCAGGCTCGCGTCGGTACCACCGGGGCTCATGAGGTCGGGCGGCCTCGACCGCGCGGGTGCCTGCCGGCCGGGACGGGGTACGCGGCAGCGGGCCACGCCACTGCCGCGATCGCTCCGGTCTCCCACCACATGCGGGGCATCGTAGTGCCCGATCCTGCCGAAGAGTCACCTGAGTATCGAAGCGTTGCGGCGGGTGGCTCAATCCTTCAGGTTGAGTGATAGCGCCGTTGCGTCTCCGATGAGTGTTCCGTCAGCCAGCAGGCGGTCGATGACCGCTGCCAGTCGGGCGTTGATCCCCGAGCCGCGACGGCTCCAGCCGTACAGGCGGGCTGCGGCAGCCGTCAGGTCGTCGTGGTTGACCGTACCGCCGCTCTTGACGAGGTTGGTGAAGGCTAGTTCGAGTTCTTCGTCGGCCACGTGTTCCACCTGGCGTTGGACACCGTCGGCCGGGACGCGGACACTGACGACAGGGCGGCCGGCGACGTCGAGGAAGTCACCGTCGGTGATGACGTGGGCCGACCTGATCGCCGCGTCGATGTTGGCGCGGATCTTGCTACCGACTCGCCCGATGTTCCAGGCGTCCCGAAGTCGTTGCAGAACGACGTCGATGTGAACCGGCCCCTCGGCGACGGCGACCTCCTCGATGCCACCTGCCATGTCGAAGCGGCTGGCCGGGTCGGAGGGGTCGACCCAGCGGCGAAGTGGTGTGACGTCGGCCTTGCGGTACGGCGACGTCCACTCAGGCACCGTGTCCCGATCCACCTCGGCGGTCCGGATCACGGGGCGCTCGATGACGTCGTGGGGGGTGGAGAGCCTGCCACGAACGGGTGCGGCGACGGCTTCGGTGATCGCAGCGAGAAGCCGCTCGCCTTCATGCTGGCGGTTGCGGTACCAGGCGGTGCCCCAAATCCTGTGCAGGTTCCAGCCCAGTCCACGCAACACCTGGTCGCGTAGCCTGTCGCGGTCTCGTGCCGCCGGGGAGGAGTGGTACATCAGGCCGTCGCACTCGACGCCGAGGACGAAGACGCCGGGCTGAGCGGGATGCCGGACGCCGATGTCGATGCGGTAGCCCGCCGCGCCGACCTGCGGCTCCACGAGGTAGCCCCACGAGCGGATGGCATCGATCACCGAGTCCTCGAACGGGCTGTCGGTGCCACGTCCGCTCGGACCGATGTCCAGGGCTAGGGCTTCCATGCCGCGCTCGGCGAAGTCCAGGTACGCGGCGAGGTGGCGGACGCTCTCGTTCGTCGTGTCGGGGACGTTGCCCGCGCGGATGGACGTGACGATCTCGATACGTTGACGTGCTCGAGTGATCGCCACGTTGAGGCGCCGCCACCCCTTGGGCTTGTTGAGGGCACCGAAGTTACTAGTGATCTTGCCGTATTCGTCCGGGCCGTACCCGATGGAGAAGATGATGACATCGCGCTCGTCGCCCTGGACTGATTCCAGGCTCTTGATGAAGAAGCCGTCCAGCCTGTCACCGTCGAAGTGACGCTCGAGGTCGGGTCGCTCGATCAGGCCTCGATCGAGGGCCGCCTGGATGGCGTCGGCCTGGGCGACGGAGAAGGTGACGACGCCCAGGGTCGAGTTCGGCCGGGTGCTGTAGTGGTGTAGGACGCGCTCGACGACCTTCGCTGCTTCGACGAGATTGTCGCGGCTGGTCCCACGCCGGTAGACGCCCGGCACATGGAACATCTCCACGCCCACGTCCGGTCCGTCGGTCTGGGCGCTGGGATAGGTGACCAGCTTTCCTTCGTAGAAGGCGTAGTTGGAGAACGCGATGAGCGCCTCGTGCCGACTGCGGTAATGCCAGTGCAGGGCGAGGTTCCGGAACGCACCGCAGGCCTTCGACAGTTCGAGGATCGACTGGAAGTCGCTGACGTCGGTGGCAGCGTCCTCGCCGCCGTCGTCCGCCATCCGGTCGAAGAAGGAGGTGGGCGGCAGCTGGCGGTCGTCTCCGGCAGTGATCAGGGCCTTGCCACGGTAGATGCAGTTGACCGCGTCGCCTGGGGTCACCTGAGATGCCTCGTCGAAGATCACCACATCGAACGTCATGTCGGACGGCAGGTACTGGCTGACGGCCAACGGGGACATCATGAAGCACGGTTTGATCGCGAGCGTGGCGTTGCGGGTCGACCGGATGAGGTCTCGTACCGCACGGTGCCGGGTCTTCTTCATGCCTTCGCGGCGGATCATCGCGGGTTCTCCGACGTCCACGGAGGCCGGCCGGCGGGTGTTGACGGCGCGAATGATGTCGCTGGTGGCGGCTGGAACGAGTTGCCGGTCGAGCCGCCGGTACTCCTCGACCAAGGCCTCGCGGTCCTGAGCCCGCAGGGGTATCAGTGCGCTGTCGTCGCGGAGAATGTGATCGGCCCAGGCACGCAGCAGCGCCCGGTCGACCACCTGCGGCACCTGGGTCGCCGTGACGGCCTGGTTGATGCAGAAGTCGACAGCGGCGTCGAGGTGGTGGACAGCCAGGTCTTCACGGGCCTGCTGGTAGGAGAACCATTCGTCCTGCCCGCTGCTGTCGCGACGCAACTCGTCGAGGAACCCCGCTCCGGTGGGGTAGTCGTCCAGTTCGGTGAATAGTTCGGTGTGCCGTGACGCGGCGAAAGCGGTGACGATGCGATCCAGCGCACTCTCCCACCTGGCGTACGCGTCGGCGAGGCTCCCGGTGGGCTGGGCGTCGGCGAACGCCTTCACCTGCTCCTCGGTCAGGGCGTCGTCGAAGCCGGTACGGGCGCTGCGGGTGGCTCGTGCCCAGGCGAGCGCGGCGGCGAGCGCGGCCTCGTCGGTGTCCGTGCCCCGGTAGGCGACGTCACCGAACGCCGCCCGGTAGGTGTCCGCGCGGTCGTGCAGTGCCGCCTCCGCGGCGGCGGCGGCCTGCCGGTGGCGAAGCACCTCGTCCGCCTCGGCCAGAGTCAGCGCTCGCCCCGTGGCCACGCTCACAGCCCCGGCTCGGGTAGCGGCGCTGCGCAGCGGCAGGACGTGGCCGCGTAGCCAGGCGACCACCTCGGCGAGCGGCTCGAGAAGGAGGTCCGGGCTGGCCGCGGGGGCCGGTGCCGGTGCGAGCGTGGTGCGCCACTGGTCAAGGTCGGCGCGGACGTGCCCGATGAGGTCGCGCAGCACAGCGGACGGATCGGGATCGCATACGTGTTCGGCCACCACCGGGAGCGCGCCGGGAGGGGCCAGGCGCAGGACCTGTTCAGCGCACCCGACGGCCTCGTCGAGGGCGGAGAAGTCGGTGGTGCGCTGCTTCCAGTACGAGCCGAGTGCATGAGCGTTGGCGGTGGCGGCGGCGTCAAGGCCGGCATGGGCCTGCTGCCACGCGACCGCGAGCCCCAACTGGCTGATGGCAGCGTCCACGGTGACACCGGTTGCGGTGAACGCGGCCAGGATCTTCTTGTCCCGCCGGTACTGGCCTCGGAGTTTTCGCAGGCCCTTGTACAGGTTGGTGAACCTGTCGAGCAGTTCGGACAGGGGCTCGTCGAGCGCCGCGTCGGTGAAGTAGACGCGGGCGGCTGCCTCTGCCGCGTCCAGGGCAGCGATCCGTTGCCGAAGGACGGCTGCGGCGGCCGTGACGGTCTGGGGGCCGTCAGCGGCGAGCCAGGCTCGTTCAGGGCGGTGGCGCGCGTAGGCGAGGCCTGCCAGGGTGAGGACGTTGGTGGCGTCCTGGATCGTCCGTACCGGCGGCAACTGCATCCGGTCGGTGAACCCGGCGAGTGACCGCAGTCGGGCTTCCAGCCGCTCGGCGTCCGCGGTGAATCGGTCGGCCAAGCCCTGTGCGGTCTCTCCGTCGAATCCGGCGAGAGCCAGCGGCGCGGGAGCGAGGTCCGCAACGGTCGGCGACGGTGGTAGCTGCGTCGGGTCAGGTAGCGACGCCCACTCCACGCCGCAGTGTGCACGTGCGGCCTGGGCGGTGTCGCGGATAGCGGCCAGGTCGAGAGCGAGAGAGTCGGCCACTCCGGTGAGCGCGGCAAGGTCGGGCTCGGTCAGCCACCCGTCGAGCGCCTCGTCCGGACGGTTCGCGTTCTGCGCAAGCAGTGTGAGCAGTGCGGGTGTGTCACTCGGCCGCATGATCCCGAAGGCGTTGGAGAGGAGCCGGTTGAACCCCGTGATCCCCTCGAGTTCTTCGAGTGCCAGCTTCGCCTGGTAGAGGCGGGTGTCCAGCGATGCCTTGTCGATGACGTCGCGCCACAGGAAGCTCTGGCCCTGAGATGCGGGCCGCCAGGCCCGGGCTGCTCGCCGGGCGGCGTCGCGGATGGCGTTGAGGCCCTCGGGGGTCAGGCTGACAGGAGGCAGGTCAGGCGTCGGGGCAGCCGGGATGTGATCGAGGTTCGCGATCAGGCCGAGAACATCGTGCAGGCTGTATCCGAGGGGTTCACGGATCCTGTTCATCGCGTCCGCGTACGCGTTGAGCTGTTCACGCCGTTCGACGAGCACCTTGCGGCTGATGGTGTCCATGCCCGCCGGCGGCACCGGGACGTTGTCCAGGGCCTGAGCCAGGGCCGTCGCGACTTCCTTACGGCTGGCCTTGTGACTGTGCAGTTCGAGTAGGTAGTTGTCCAGGCCGGCCTCGGCGAGACGGTTGCGGACGACTTCGAGCGCGGCGGCTTTCTCCGAGACGAACAGGACGGTCTTTCCCGCGTGCAGGAGTGCGCCGATCATGTTGGCGATGGTCTGGGACTTGCCGGTGCCGGGCGGGCCGTCCATGACGAAGCTGCGGCCGGCGACCGCAGCCGCGACGCAGGCTCGCTGTGAGGAGTCGGCTTCGAGGACGAGCGGAGTGTCCTCCGGCGGAGCGTGTCGGTCGATGTCCTGTGGGCTGATCTCGTCAAAGTGGAAACTCATGCTCTGATCGGCGACGTTCTGGCTGGCCAGCGCACGCACGACCGGGTGGCCGATCACCTGCTCCTCGTTCTCGAGCAGGTCGCGGTACATCGCCTCCTTGTGGAAGGAGAAGCAGGACAGTACGGCGGTGTCGGTGACCTTCCAACCGTCGCGCCCACGAGCCATCCGCTCGATCTGGGAGAACAGCGCTTCGATACTCAGATCAGCCAAGTCCTCGATGGCGGGCAGGGCGATCCCGAAGTCCTGCATGCGCAGCGCGAGGGCCGGGTTGAGCACGGGATCGCCCTCGCCGATTCGCAGTCGGGGCCTGTCTCGAGGACCGGTCACAGTCAGCTCTACCGGAATGAGCAGTAGCGGGCTGGCCAGGGACGTGTCATCGGTGTCCCGCCAGTTGAGCATTCCGAGAGCCAGGTAGAGCACCGACAGACCGCGGTCGAGGTATTCCTGCCTGGCTTTGCGCATGAGGCTGCGCAGCACCGGCGCGAGGTCCTTGTCGACCTTCGGGCTGTGCAGCACGCTACCGGAGGGCAGGTCGAGCGGTTCGTCCTCCGCCGCCTCGAACGACTGGTCAGCATCGCGAGTGCCCTGGAAAGACCAGGGACGACGGGCGCGCAGCCCGTCGAGGATCTCCTGCCCCGTCGGGTTGCTGATCTGGACCGCTCCGGTCCTCGAGTCCTTGAAGTTGATCAAGCGGTTGGCGCCGGTCAGGTTGACGAGGCTGTCACGCCAGACCCCGAGTGCGTTGATGATGTCATCACGGTGCGCGTCACCGGCGAACATGCCCTTGTCGATCCCCACGAGGGGCATCGTCGCAGAGTCTGCCGACAGCCCATATCCGCTCCTTGGCTGCATCGCTCGCCACATGGTGGTGCAGGAACTACCAAACCCCTGAACCAGCCAGGGCCTGGGCAAAGGCGTCAGGTGACGCCGAGTAGCGCCCGCGCATGGGTGCTGTCGGTTGGACGGGCAGGGTCAACCCCATCCGACGGCGCGCGACGGCACCGGCGGCGTGGCCGGGATCAGCCCGGAAATGGCGGTGCGGTGGAAACCGCTGCTGCCGGACAATCGCAAACATGATCATGCCAGTGAAGAGCGTCGCCGAGCTGACCGACGCGATGAGTGCGGGCACCCGGATGAGGTTCCTGTTCTTCTGGGGCCATCGGCCCCAACACGACGGCAGCACCGGGGCCGGATGCCTGAGCCAGTGGTGGCCGGCACCGTTCACCGTCGACGGGCAGCGCTTCGCCACGGCCGAGCACTACATGATGTGGCGCAAGGCCACCCTCTTCGACGACCACGCCACAGCCGCCAGAATCCTGACGGTGGCGCATCCGCGTGCGGCGAAGACGCTGGGCCGGCAGGTCACCGGATTCGACCAGCAGAGGTGGGAGCAGCACCGGTACGACATCGTGGTGGCCGGGAGCGTGGCGAAGTTCGGCCAGCACCCTGCGCTGCGCGCCTACCTGCTCGACACCGGCGAGCGGGTGCTCGTGGAGGCCAGCCCGCTGGATCGGGTCTGGGGCATCGGTGTGGCCGCCGACCATCCGTACGCCGCCGATCCCGCACGCTGGCAGGGGCTGAACCTGCTCGGCTTCGCGCTCATGCAGGCCCGCGTGATCCTGCGTGAACAGGAACGGACCGACGGGTAGGGCACCGTACCTGGTCGCCGCCGGCAAGTGACCGGCGACTCGGGCAGGACCTTGCGGTAGACCTCGGCGAAGGCTTCCCCCAGCCGGCGCGGTTCCGAAGGTGGTCACCACGATCCTCGGTGACACCAATCCGCTGACCGGCGGGCCGGAGCGCCGAGGTCTTCTCGCCTCACCCTCCCGGCGGGCGCTCGATCGGCCAGACCTCCACGACACCGTCGGCGACCGCGCACGGGGTGTCCGCCACCAGCGCGATGGCGTCCTCAAGGCTGTCCGCCTCGATCACCATGAAGCCCGCGACCGGCAGGTCCGAGCGCAGGTAGGCACCCTCGTCGCGTCTGACGCCGCGCCCTCCGGGGTTTCGCACCTGCACGGGCTGCCCTGCTCGGCCGATGCGTGCACCCTCTCCCTGCAGCTTCTCGTCGTGCGCGTGGGCCCGGTCACGGACCGATGGGTCGGTTCGGTCGTACCCGGCCCGATCGCCGTAGCCGATGGTGATGAACATGGGCATGGGCTGCACCTTTCCCTGTCGAGATCCTCGGGACGCCGGTCTGTCGCCCCGGCTCCCCACGTGATGCCACCTGGTGCACCTCAGGCGTTCCCCCGGACCGCCCAGGCTCCTGATTGCACCGTTGCACAGCCGGCGGCCGGGGCGAACCCATCGACCAGGCGGTCCCTGCGCCAGGGTCCTGGCCTTCTGCCGTGTTCAGGGCCGGTATCGGGCGATCATGGTGTCCACCGCCTCCGTCACGGCCCGCTCGATCGCGGAGGGCTCGGGCGCCCAGTCGGTGAGCAGGAGGGTGGGCCAGAAGACGAAGTTGGAGATCATGCCGAGGAACTGGGTCGCCGCGAGGGTGGGGTCCTCGACCTTCGCCGACCCGGCGGTGTGTGCGGCGGTCAGGTATCGGCTGACCGACTCGAAGTAGGGCATCTTCCCCTGGCTGAACTGGGCTTCCCCGAGTTCGGGGAAGCGTGGCAGCTCGGCGATGACGATGCGGAACAGTGCGGTCATCCCGGGGCGGGTGAGCAGGTCGACGTACCGGTGACCGATCGCGGTCAGGCCGGCCCGCAGGTCCTCGACGGACGGGTCCGGGCCGCCTGAATCCTCGATTTTCCAGGATTCGGTCACGATGGCGTCGAAGAGTGCCGCCTTCGTGGGGAACTGCTTGAAGAGGGTCGCCTTCGACACCCCCGCCGCCTCCGCGATCCTGGCGAGCGAGGTGCTGTCGTAGCCGGATGTCAGGAACAGGCCGGTGGCGGCCGTGAGGATGGCCGCGCGCTTCTCCTCCGCCACGCGTCGGTGGTACGCCGAGGGTTCGGTGCTCATGGGTCCCAGTATGCCCGCTGGCGAGGTGAGTCACTTGACTCACCTTCACCCCAACCGGTAGCGTGCGATGGCAAGGTGAGCCGGTCAGCTCACCTTGAGATCAGCCTACCGAGGGGGTAGAAATGGCACGCTTCACCCACCAGACCGCGCTGATCACCGGGGGTACCGGTGGACTCGGCGAGAGTCACGTACGGGCCTTCCACGCCGAGGGCGCGAACGTCGTCGTCGGCAGCACGGCAGGCGGCCTGAGCAAGGCCTCGCAGCTCGCTGCGGAGCTGGGCGAACGCGCCCTCGCGGTCCACCTCGACGTCACCAGCGAGGACGACTGGACCGCCGCCGTCACCGCCACCGAGCAGGCCTTCGGCACGCTGACGGTCCTGGTCAACAACGCGGGCGTCCAGAACTCCGCCACCACGATCGAAGCCACCGACCAGGCCCGCTGGGACCGTACCTTCGCGATCAACGTGACCGGCCAGTTCCTCGGCATCAAGACCGTCACCCCGGCGATGCGGCGGGCCGGCGGCGGCTCCATCGTCAACATCGGATCCACGATGGGGTACGGGGGAACCGCCCTCTACGCCTCGTACGTCGCCGGCAAATGGGCGGTCAGGGGCCTGACGCTGAGCGCCGCCCTCGAGTTGGGCCGCGACAACATCCGGGTGAACGCCATCCACCCCGGTGTCATCTCGACCAAGCTGATCCACGAACCGGCGGCCCCCGGTGAGCGGCCCATCTCGGACTTCTACGACCCTGCACCGTTCGCGATCCCCCGCCTCGGCGTACCGGCGGACGTGAGCGCGGCACTGCTCTACCTGACCTCACCGGAGGCGTCTTTCGTGACCGGCACCGAGCTGGTGCTCGACGGTGGCCTGCTGCTCGGCCCGGCACTACCGGCGGGCGTCGCCGAGGCCGCCTGAAGAAACCACCCCGGCACTGCCCTGGGACCTTCCGGACGACGACCTGGCCCACCTGTGGCCCCACGTCGACCTCCGGAACACCGCCCCGCAGACGTCAGGGCGGTCGGTGCACGCGGCAAGTACCCGTTTGCCACAGCCCACGGGTGGGAAAGTCCGACACATGTCTATATGGAGCAGGTTCATGAAGAGGCGCAGCAGGAAGATCGAACAGCAACGCAACGAGGCTGTGGCCAGGGCGATGTCCCGTGGCGCCACCCCGGGAGAGGCAGCGGCAGCCGGAGATCGCGCGGCGCGCGGTGACACCGCCACCACCGTGATGCGTATCAACAACCTCTGACGGGATGTGCGGCCGGGACGACTCCGTCTCGGCCGCACCCCGTCGACCACGCCGACCTCGACCAGCCCCGACCGGCCCGATATCGGCGTGGTGTAGGCCCTCCGCCGCCGTGGACCACATGGTCCACCCCGCACGGGTCCTGCATACGGTCCACGACCTGCTGCCCGTGCAGGCCTCCTCAAGGCCGTCGACCTCCCCGACGGCTGCCGTTCAGAACAGGGCCGGGGGTTCGGCCGGAAGGCCACGGTGGTGGACACACGGGCCGCCGCCGGTGGCCGCCGTGCAACGTCGGCCCTTGACCGGAGCCCCGCACTGCACGGCCGGATCGTGGACGTGGCACAGCCCGGACGGTCGGGGCTCGATCAGGCAGGGGTGACCGGTACGGGTCGTTCCTGCGCACCCGCCCACCGGCGGCGGTGACGGCGTCGACGGTGGTGGGGTGGCGGGGGCGGCAGGTCGGGGTATCCCCGGCCCGTGGGCGGGGGCGGGCAGCGCCGACGGCGGTACCCGGGTGTAGAGCTTTCTGCCCACCGCGACGTCGTGGTGGCCGCGCACGTCCAGGCGCACCATGTGGACGCCGGCCGGTGCGGGCTGCCACCGGGGCGCACCCCACTGCACCCACAATCCGAGTGCACCCGCCGCCACCTCGTGCTGAAGCTTGCTGCGGGACCGGATCTTGTCGGTCCGGTCGATCTCGATCGCCACCCTGGTCCCGTCCGGCCGGCGGCACAGCAGGTCCAGATACCCGACCCCCGACGGCCGGGTCGCCGACTCCACCACGGAGGGCACCTCCCGGCGGACCTGCCACCGCTGCTCGGTCGCCCATCTGGTGATCCGGTCGGTGAGCAGCTCGGTCACCTGAGCCGCCCGCCAGCGGGCGAAGGCCACCGGTTCCAACCAGGCGGCCAGGAACAGCGACAGAGATCGACCGTCGTCGGTACGCACGAGTCGACAGTAGACCGAAGGTAGCGCCTGACGCACAACCCCTAAGCGTCCTAGGAGGATGGGTCAGCGGCTCCTCGTACCCTCGGCTTGATTGTCAGGTCCCTGGCACTGCCGCTGATCGACTTGTGAGATCCGGGCCGTGTTCTCGAAGTCTGATGTCGGCACAGCGGTGGTCGACCCTCGATCAGGTCGAGGACCCACCCTGATCGAGAACGTCCCGCACGCGATCGACCAGTGGAGACCTCGGATGCTCGACCTGGAAACACTACGGCCGATCCTGCGCGCCACCTGGACCGCTGACACCTGCGACCCCCACGACCTACCCGACTGGCGGCCGGACAACCCCGCCCGAGGACAGTGCGGAGTCACCGCCCTCATCGTCCAGGACCACCTCGGAGGAGACCTGATCCTCGGCGAGGTCCTCGCCCACGGCACCAAGGTCGGCCACCACTACTGGAACCGACTACCCGACGGCCGTCACGTGGACCTCACCGCCGACCAGTTCCGGCCCGAGGAGGTCATCGTCGGCGGCCAGACACAACACCGGCCACCCGGTGCCCCCCGACGGTGCCGCGAACAGTACGACATGCTGATACAGCGGGTCCTCACCGACCTCGGCGACCGAACCGACACCGGTCGGGACCGGTGACCGGCCGGGACCACGCACCCGACAGCCGTCCATGATGTCCCTGCACGGCTCCCCGCGCCGGCCGTCTGCCAGTCGGTGAGCTGGTTCATCTCGGTCGCCTCGACCGGCAGGTGCAGCTCGGTGGGCGGCGGGTCGAACCGGGCGAGATCGAGGCGGTGCTGCGTCGGCAGGCGACAGTCGAGGACGCGGTCGTCGTCACGGAGCGCGATGAGCGTACGCTCTGCGCCGTTTACACCGGCGTCCCTGACGGCGCCTCTGCGCTGCGCCTGGCGCTGAGTGAGCTGCTTCCGCCGTACATGGTGCCGGCCCGGTTCGTCTGGCTGTCGAGCCTGCCGCTCAACCCGAACGGCAAGATCGACCGACGACGCCTGGCAGCCGAGGTCAGCCGTTGACGAGGTCGCTCAGACGCGGCCCCAACACTGCTGCGAGGCGGGCGTCGTGGTGACGCAACTCGGCCACGAAGGCGTGGGTGGCGGACCCTAGAGCCCGAGACAACTCAGGGTGGTCCAGGCTGCGGACCAGTGCCTCGCGCAGCGGGGAGCTCGCCTCGACCGGAAGTCGGTCGGCGCTCTTGAGATGGTCGCCCGGATGACCGAGCCGATGGGACATCAGCGTCAGTGTGTTGTCCCGCAACGCGCTGATCCAGTATTCGGCCTGCCAAGCCGCCGAACGCTGGATGCAGACGTACGCGTGCAGCACGTGGTGCCAGCATCGGCCGGCGAGGTGGTCGGTGTCGGTGACCGCCGGCTTACGGTCTACGCCCTGACCGAAGAGCACCTCGAACGCGCCGTCACCCACCGGGCCGAACGCGCTCGCCGGAGTGAAGCCGAGGTCGACCTCGAGAAGGTCGTCGAGCAGGAACGCGCGGTAGGTGGCCGGCCCGGCGACCAGGTCGAAGTGGTGAACCGCCCCGAGTTCGTCGTAGAGATAGCCGGTCCAGTCGTTCAGGACCTCGGCGGTCGCCCCGCCGCTCACCCCGAGGAAGAGGTCGATGTCGGACCAGGCGTCCTCGGTCTTGTGGGCAGCCGAGCCGGTCAGGGCAGCGGCGGTGATCCTGGAATCGCCGTGTGCGCCCTCGATGAGCCGGCGGCGTACGTTCGCCCGGCTGTCCGACGTGAACACCGGCGGAGCGTATCAGCGACGCAGAGGCGCAGAGCGGGATGAACCTGGTACCCCGTCAGCTTCCCATTCGGATCCCATCGGCTTCCCAACGCCGTGATCGAGGGTGGGGCGACGGTCGTCAGTGACCGCGAGGATTGGGGAGACGGCAATGAGAGGACGAGTAGCCGACCGGGCTGACTCGGATCCGGTCCAGGAGCTGCGACGCTACCTGGTTCGAGCTGATGGGTTCGTTGCGCGACTACGCAGGTTGCTCGCGGCGATGTTGGCGGTGGTGGTGCTGGGCGGCGGTGGATTCGTCGCCGTCGCCCCGGCCGCCGCGAACGGGACCGTCGAGGTGACCGTGGACGATCCCCTGCTGCGCAAGCGGTTGTTCACGAACCACATGCGGGCACGGATGGACGGGGCCTCGGGTTTCAAGGACCTCATGCTCAGCGCGTCCATGGTCGCCTACCGGCAGCAGAACCCCGGCGCGACCTACCAGCAGCTCCTGCAACATGTCACGGTGCTGCGGCAGCACTACACCGAGAGCCTCACCGCCGCCGACCTGGAACGTCCGGCCTACCAGTTCGCGATCAAGCTGCTGGAGCTGACCGCTCTCGCGCCCGGTGGGGCGGTGGCCTCCCCGCTGATGAAGGAACTCCTGGAGTCGACCGTCGGGACCCAGCTGCGCAACTACGGCAGCATGGTCGACCAGATCACCGCCGCCCAGTTCCAGCACTCCTGGTTCCTCCAGCAGTACACCGCCCAGGACCGGGTCTGGCAGTACGTCCACAACATCGCCCTGGTCGACCCCACCTTCAAGAACGCGTGGAATGCCGCTTTCGGAGTCCACTACAACGTGGACGCGGCAGCGCTCACCGACACTTTCGCCGCCGACCCGCACATGGCGAACTGGATGAACATCGGTGCCATCCTCGACAACCAGGCCAACCAGACGCGATACCTCGAGGAGGCGATGGCGCAGCTGAAGAAGCTGCTCGGCGACATCAACGGGGAGGTCACCGACTACAACGAGGCTCTGCGGTTCCTGGCCGCACGCTTTCCGCTGAGCAACGACGGTCCGAAACCGGACGCGGCGGTCCACCAGGCAGCTGTGCAGCAGGCCGCCGCCGCCCAGGAGTGGATCAGCGGTGCGGCGAGCGCCGTGCAGATCCTGTCGACCCTTGTCGGTTTCGCAGACAAGCGGTCCGGCGAGATCGTCGCCGGGGTGGGCGGGGCAGCGGTGCAGATCGCCTCGGCGATCAACCAGTACCTGCCGACGATCGCGGCCAAGGGGCTCGCTCAGGCCCTGACCTCGATGAGCACTCTGGCGCTCACCGGGAACGTCCTGGGGGCGATCTCCGCGCTGCTGCCGGTCTTCGCCGGCGGGGCCACCCCGGAGCAGCAGATCCTGGATGAGTTGGCCGCACTGCGGGGACAGGTGGTCAGGTTCGAGACGAACATGCACAGCCGGTTCGACCGGATCGAGACGTCGTTGACGACCATCTACGCCGACATGATGACGCAGTTCGAGACGGTCATCCAGTTGCAGAACGCGACGAACGCCCAGCTCCGGCAGATCAACACCCAGCTCGCCCGGATCACCGAGCGGATCGACCTCTGGGGCAACGCCATCTTCACCAACCAGCGTGAAGACAAGATCAATGAGACAAAGGAGCTGATCAACAGCTACGTCGGGTACACGGCCCGGTCCGGCATCGAGATGGACTACCAGCGCGACTACCTCCCGGTCTCCAACGCGCTGCAGTTCGACATCACCGACGAGGCGAAGGCCACTGTCTTCACCGCCCCGCTCACCGAGACCGACCCGGACACCGCCCTCGACTTGAAAGGCGTCTACGGCTCGATCGGCTATCTGCACAAGTACGCCCGGGACAACCTGGGGCTGACCGCACCGAACGTCGACCGACCGGCGGACGCCGAGGCGTGGCTGCTCGGGGCGACCGGCTACCAGATGCTGCTGGCCCAGAACCCGCAGCACGCCGCCCGGGTCCAGGGCCAGGCCGAGGCGGTGGTCGAGTCCGGTGAGGACATCCAGAACGCGGTACGCACGTTCAGCAAGCCACGGAAGCCGACCGGGGACAATCCGCGTTACCTGAACAACTTCGTCTACGACGTCGTGATGGCGTACCGGTGGACGGCCTTCCACATGGCCCAGCGGATGGCGGTGATCCGCGACGAGATCCGGCAGGGGCGCGAGCACGACATGTTCGGCAGCCCCACCCAGGCGGTGCCGACGGGCCAGAAGCCGACCGCGGATCCGGCGACCGTCCCCTCCTGCTCGGGTCACTCGGCTGCCCTCACCCGACCGGCCCAGGTCAAGTACGCCGACCTGCCTCAGGAACTGTGGGTGGCCCAGTACGGCAAGCCCGACGCGGCCGTCACCCTCTGCCACGAGTCCGGTTGGATCAACCAGTTGACGAGGCACATGGGCGGCTGGGAGGTGACCACCGCCGACCTGGAGTTCAAGTTCGTGGTCCGGCAGCGGTGGGACGGTGGCACCCGTACGGTGCGGGAGTGGAGCAAGGTCTTCCCGCAGGGAGTGGTCTGCCGGGTGCACGAGACCCTGCCCGGCAGCGAGTGCCGCTTCGCCGACCAGGAGTTGGCCAGGTGGAACAGCACCTACCGGTCGCAGTTCGAGCAGTCCGCCACCTCCGTCGACAACACGGCCGAGGCCCAGCAGCGGTCCCGGAACTGGTTCCGGGGGCAGGCTGCCGCCTACTACACCACTGTCACCGGCGAGTTGACCAACCCGAACCCGAGTAACCCGGCCGTGCAGACCCTGCACAGCCTCAACAAGCAGCTGACCTCGCAGTCCCGGCTGATGCGGGCGTACCTGAAGTTGGGGTTCGGCACCGCGCTGGCCCAGGACGACCTCCTCGCCCTCAACGTGCTCGGGACCGAACGTTTCCCGTCGGACCTGGACGGCCGGAACATGATCACGGCGTCGTTCGAGAAGGCCCGCGCGAACTACTGCGCGGACCGCAAGTCGCCGTGCACCCTGAAGGCGGAGATCGAGGGGCCGAAGGCCGGGCAGACAATGATCAACTGCCACAACCCGGTCAGCACCGACCCGATCGCCTACTGCGCCGAGTGGTTGACCTACTACCGGACCGACGAGATGTACAAGCGCCTGGACTTCTGGTCCAAGAAACTCGACGACGGTGACTACGTCGAAGGGCTTCCGGCGGTGGACCTGGCCATACGCAGCATCGACACCGCGAACCGCATCGCCACGCAGATCTCCACTCCGTGACGTCGGTGGGTCCGACCTCGGATCCGGGGTCGGACCCACCGACCGGGCCCGACACCCACCTCCGGCCCGAGATCCCGTCCAGGCCTGACGAGGGACCCGACCAACAGCATCCCGAGCAGGTCGGGTCACCGGCCGGATCCGGACTGGAAACATCCTGTGCAGGTCTGATCTGATCTTCAACCGAAACCGGTACCGGGGCGAGGGGACCCCACCGGAACGGGTTGGAGGACGGATGCAGGTCCAGTTCCGGGTTCTTGGTCCGCTGGTGGCGGAGGTCGACGGCCACGGCGTCGACCTCGGGGGACGTCGCCAGCGGGCCGTCCTGGCCGCACTGCTGGCCGCGCGCGGAAGCATCGTCTCCGCCGAGCGCCTCCGAGAGCAGGTCTGGAGCGACACCGAACCGCCCTCGATGGCCACCCTCTTCGGATACGTGGCGACGCTGCGGCGGATACTGGAGCCGCGACGACAGGCCCGCACCCCCGCCCGACTCCTGGTACGGGAGGGACCCGGCTACGCCCTGCGGGTCGCCGCGGACGCCGTCGACGCCGAACGCTTCACCCGGCTGGTCACCGAGGGCGGCCGTCACCTGGAACGTGCCGAACCCACCGCCGCCCTGCGCCAGCTCGACGACGGGCTCGCGCTCTGGCGCGGCCAGGCGTACGGCGACTTCACCGACGCACCGTTCGCTGTCTCGAAGGTGGCCCGGTTGGACGCGTTGCACGCCGTGGCACGGGAACTGCGCCTGGCCGCCATGCTGGCAGTCGGCGACCATCACACCGCTGTCGGCGAGCTGGAGGCCCTGGTCATCGAGCACCCACTACGGGAACGCGGATGGGAGTTGCTGGCATCGGCCCTCTACCGGGCCGGCCGGCAGGGCGATGCGTTGGGCGTGCTGCGCGAGGCCCGCAACCTCCTCGCCGCCGAACTGGGCACCGACCCCGGGCCGGGCCTGCTCCGGGTGCAACAGGCCATCCTCAACCAGGACGACACGCTCACCTCACCCGCCGGCACACCACCTGCCGCACCTTCCGCGCCGTCCAGCCGTAACCTGCCCGCCGCCCTCTCATCCTTCGTGGGCCGACGCACGGAACTCGACCGCCTGGCCGGCCTGCTCACCGCCCACCGCCTGGTGACCGTCGTCGGCCCCGGAGGCATGGGTAAGACCCGGTTGGCCCTGGAGGCGGCCCGGAACCGCTCCGACCCGGACGGTCCATGGTTGGTCGAGCTGGCCGGGGTCCGCGACGCCACGCTGGTGGCCCGCGCCGTCGCCGACGCCCTCGGTCTACCCGTCCCGCCCGGGGTGGCCGAACTGGCCACCGTTCTCGCCGACCGGCACCTCCTCATCGTGCTGGACAACGCCGAGCACCTACCGAACGCCGTCACCGAGGTCGCCACCGCCCTGGTCGCCGCCGGACCGGGAGTACGGGTACTGGTCACCAGCCGGCAGCCACTCGGTGTCGCAGGCGAGGGCCTGCTGGAGCTGACGTCACTTCCACCGGAGGACGCGGTGGCGCTCCTCGCCGCCAGGATGGCGGTGGTGCTGCCCGACAGCCCGCTGACCGAGGCCGACCGACCGGTCGCCCGGCGACTCTGCCAGGAACTGGACGGCCTACCGCTGGCCATCGAGTTGGCCGCAGCGCAGGTCCGGGCCTTGTCCCTACCGGAGATCGCCGCCCAACTCGACGACCGGTTCGCCCTCCTCGACAGCGGACGACCCGACGGGCACCGACACGCCACCCTGGAACAGACCATCGAGTGGAGCCACCACCTGCTCACCGAACCCGAGCAGTGGCTGTTGCGGCGACTCAGCGTCTTCGACGGCGGGTTCGACCTGGACGCCGCCACACAGGTGGGCACCGGGCCGGAGGTGCCCCGAGTGCTGCCCGTACTACTCGGACTGGTCCGCAAGTCGCTGGTCGCGGTCGACCCCGGCACCACCCCACGCCGGTACCGAATGCTGGACTCGATCCGCCACTACGCGGACAGGTCGGTGTCCCGCCCCGAACGCGCGGCGGCCCGCTCGCGGCACCGGATCTGGCTGTCGGGGTTGGTGGAGGAGGCCGAGCAACGGTTGCTGACCGCCGACGGCACCCACTGGATACAGCGACTGCGACGCGAACGGGACAACATCGCCGCAGCCGTCGAGTCGGCACTGGAAGCCGGGGACGCCCTCGGTGCAGCCCGAATCTGCGGTGCCCTGGCGTGGTTCTGGTTCCGTACCGGGCAGATCAGCGAGGGAACCCGCTGGGCTCGTGCCACCGACGCGGCCTTGCTCGACCGTATCGGCGGTGCAACCCCGGCCCAGGACGACCTGACCTTCGCGCGGGCCCGCCTGCTGTTGGCCGTCGGCGGGGTCACCTACCTGGCAGGAGAGCACGTCGCCGCCGCAAACGCCTTCCGCACCTCGGCGCAGCTCAGTCAGCACGTCGGCGCACGAGACACGCAAGCCACCGCCACCATCTACCTCGCGTCGATGACCATGATGGGTGGAGACGTCGCCGGCTCGCTGCCCCTGGCCGACGAGGCGGTCGCGTTGGCGGAGGCGGTCGACCAGCCCGGCCTGCGCGCGGAGGCACTGACCGTACGCGGACAGGTCAGCCGGGTCTGCGGAGATCCGGAACGGGCGCACCGGGAACTGGCCGAGGCGAACCGGCTGGCCCGCACCGCCGGACACTGGTGGGCGGTGCTCTCCTCGGCCTGGGCGGACAGCAAGGTCAGCATCGACCAGGGGCGGCCGGAACAGGCCGTCCGGACCCTCCACTCGCTGACCTTGGAAACAGACCCGGGCGACGACCGTGCCAGCTGGCTGGCGCTCGTCCACTCGCTGGCCGGGGCACTGGCCCGGACCGGACGAGCGCCGACGGGGGCGGTGCTGATCGGGGCGGTGCAAGCCCTCGGCGCCCCCATCGGCTACCACCCGGAACGGATGGACCCCTTCGACGCCCCGCGGGACACCAAGGCCGTCCGTGAAGCACTGGGCGAGGACCGGTACCGGGCCGGGCTCGCCGACGGCAACGGGCTGGGGTGGGCGGAGCTGGTGTCGCTGCTACGGAGGGAGCACGAGTCGGCGCAGTGTCGACACGTGGAGTGAACGACAAGTGATCCTGGGTGTTGGATCGTCTACGACCACCGCACCTGGACCATCACCGCATTCGGGGGTCATCGGCCAGAAACGGACCGTCAGCAAGGGCTACAAGCGGCGCAGGTACCCATGATCTCCAGGGTGTGGTTCACGTCGGTATAGCCGTGCCGGTCGGCAACCCAGTGGGTCCACGACTCCACGGCGGGGCCGGTGATCTCCACGGTCCGCGCGCAGTGCCGGCAGATCAGGTGGTGATGGTGGGTACGGCTGCACCGGCGGAACAACTGCTCCCCCGAGGGCAGCCGCATCACGTCCACATCCCCCGCCTCGACCAGGGCTTGAAGGATCCGGTACACGGTGGTCAGACCGATGGACACTCCCCCGTCACGCAGGTCGGCGTACAGGCGTTGGGCGCTGCGGAACCCCTCGGAGCGGGCCAACATCTCGATGAGGTGCGTCCGCTGCCGGGTGATGCGGGCCGTTCCCGGCAGCGGCCCGGTACTCACCGGGTGCCCTTACCGGGCCCGAAGCCCGTGATGGTGATGCGCACCGCGTCGGTCAGGGACAGTTCACCGCCGGTGTTTCGGACGGATGCCAGCGCTTGTGCCGCATCGACGGAGGCTGCCTCGATGCGGTTGGACGGAAGGTGGCGCAGCAGTTCCCGACCGCCGTGCGATCCCATCGTCTCGTCCCGGTACTTGGCGACGGTGGGGGCCATCAGTCCCGCATCCGTCACGATCGCTTGCAGGCCGGCCCGGGCGACGTCCCGAGCGGTGAACGCCGCCGTCGCCGGGGTGAGATCGGTAGCCGTCAAGGGCCGGGCCTCGGCAACGGGGAGGACCGACCCCCGGCCGCAGCCGACATCGAGCACCCGTTCACGGTCCCGACACAGATTGGGGTGCACGCCAGCCCGGTGCGGCATCACCACATCTCCGTGCGGGGTGAACGAGGGTGTGTCCGCCCCCCAGCGCCCCTGCCGGGACCAAGTTGCCGACCGGGACGACTTCCGCCTCGCCATCGCCGCCTCCTTCCAGAGCCACCGAAAGCATATCGCTATTGGTTGTCGTTTTCACATCGGCCTGAGCCCGGATGATCACTTCATGCGGCAGCCCTGCCTACAGGTCCGGGAAGGTGGCGGGAGCACTGCTGCCACCGAGCGCAGGTCGACCGTCCGAAGGGCGGTGGTGGCCGCTACCGGCGGCCACCACGGCTCAAGCGGGGTGATCGCCTCACCACGCATGGACGGTCACCCCGCAGGAACCCGCACCTCTGGGCAATTTCCTGCAAAGGGGCACCATTGCTTTCAAGCCGGAGGTTGGATGGCTCGTCGTGCGCCGACGGTCCTGCATCGACCCTCGACGACCGGGCCGGCACGTTCGACGCAGCCCGGGAACAGGCTGGGAACCGGTGCTCGACCGGTCGTACCTCGTGTGGCCCGATCGACACCACGACGGCCCGAGCAGCAGCGGTCGCGGATCGCCGAGGCCCGCCCGGCGCGCACAACGCCGAAGCCGTGGCCCTGCCCGCCCGGCTCGGCGCTGTCGTCGCCATCAACATGATCGGGCACCTCGCCCCGGCGGCGAGACGGACGCTGTGGCGACGGGTCGCCGAGCGGCTCGCCCCCGGTGCACCACTGGTGGTCAGCCCGCAGTCCCCGGTCGAACCCGTGGAGATGGCGGAGACGGCGTTCGTGCGGGTACGCGTGGGTGCCCACACCCACGTCGGCAGCGGCGGCGCGCAGCCAGCGGGTCCGGACTTCGCATGCTGGACGCATCCGACCGGCTCGTCCGGGAGACCACCGCCGAATACCGGTGGCAGGTCCTCTCCCCCGCCGGGCTTCTCGCCGAGGTGTCGACGGCGGGATTCAAGGCCATCGTCGGGCCGTTCGACGTCGTCCGGGCCGTGGCGACGCTTCCGAGCTGAATCCCGCTGTTCGCCGGCACCCCTCAGGAGTCGACGAGCCGCCAGCCGTCGGACTCCACGCGCGCCCGCCAGAAGGAGGCGTAGCGGCCGTCTGCCGCGACGAGTTCCTCGTGCCGACCGCGTTCGGTCACCCGCCCGCCGTCGAGTACCAGGATCTGGTCGGCGGCCGTCACCGTCTGCAGCCGGTGGGCGATCACCAGCAGGGTGGCGCGCTCGGCCAGCGCCGCCACCGCGGTCTGCATGGCCGCGTCGGACTCCGGGTCGAGGGAGGCGGTCGCCTCGTCCAGGACCACGATCGGGGCCTGTTTGAGCAGCGCCCGGGCGATCGACACCCGCTGGCGCTGCCCCCCGGAGAGGGCCCCGCCGGCCTCACCGACCGAGGTGTCCAGCCCGTGGGGCAGGTGGTCGGCCACCTCGTCCAGTCCGACCCGGGCGGCGGCGGCCCGTACCTCCTCGTCGGTGGCCTCCGGCCGCCCGAGTCGGATGTTGTCGGCCAGCGAGCCGTCGAAGAGGTAGACGTCCTGGAAGACGACGGAGATGCGACCTGTCAGGTCGGCGGCGGCGATCTCTCGGACGTCGACGCCGCCGATGCGGACGGAGCCGGCGTCGACGTCGGCGAAGCGGGCCAGCAGCCTCGTGACGGTGGTCTTACCCGCCCCGGACGGCCCGACCAGCGCGGTGAGGCTCCGCTCGGGGAGGGTGAAATCGACCCCGGTGAGGACGGGACGGTCACCGTGGGCGAAGTGCACGTCGGCGAAGACCACCTCGGCGCCGGTCGGGGTCCGGGGCGCGGCCGGCTCGGGCAGGACCGGCGTCAGCAGTACCTCATTGATGTCGGCGAGCTGACCGGAGGCGATCCGCAGGGCGGCGCCGAGTTCGGCGGCGGTGGTCAGCGGTTCGGTGAACCGCACGGCCAGCACCAGCACCGCCACCAGGGTGGGTGCGTCCAGGCGACCCTCGAGGGCCAGCCAGACGCCGAGGATCAGGACGGCCGCGAGCAGGGCGCGCACGGTGAACCCGAAGGCCACGAGGCCGGGTACGGCCCGGCGGGACAGTGCCCGGTCGGCGTGTCGCTGCGCGACCAGGGCCTCGTCGAGCAGGGTGTGTTCGGTGGCGAGCCGGCCGTAGGCCCGCAGCAGCGGCTGGGCCTGGGCGTACTCCACCACCCGGGAGGCCGTCTCGTCCGCCGCCCGGTGCCGGTCCGTGTCGGCATCGACCACCGCCCGGTTGGACAGTCGCAACACCAGGAGCAGCAGCGGTGTCGCGACCGCCACCGCGAGACCGATCCGGAGGTCGACCAGGAGCAGCACCAGCACGACGACCGACGGGGTGACCACTGCGGTCACCACCGGCCGCAGCAAGTGCGCGGGCACGCTCATCATCTGGAGCACACTCTGGCTCGCCAGCCGGGCGAGTCGGCCGGTCCGGGCGGTGGTGAACCAGCCCAGGGGTAGCTGGACGATCTTCTCGCCCAGCCGGTGGTGCAGGATGCGGGCGAGGCCGGTGCCGAAGGCGAAGGCACGGCGCTGGGCGAGGAAGGTCAGCGCCGCGTGTCCCAGCACCACGGCGGCGAAGGCGACCAACCAGGGCAGCGCCTCGGCCGGTTCCGGACCGAGCGCGGCCCGCAGCAGGGGGACGACCAGGGCGTACGCCAGACCCTGGGTGGCTGCCGCCGCCACGAGCAGGGCCAGAAGCCGGTGCAGGGCGGGGGTGTGCTCGCGGCCCATCGCGGTCCGCAGTGCGCCGATCACGCCGGTCCCCCTCCGGGCAGGGCCCCGGTCGGCCTGACCCTCTCCTGTGCCTGCCACATGCGGGCGTACCGGCCGTCGGCGGCCAGCAGGTCCTCGTGTCGGCCCCCCTCGACCACCCTCCCGCCGTCGAGGACCACGATCTGGTCGGCGGCGCGTACCCCGGCCAGCCGGTGGGCGATCACCAGCAGGGTGCGACCTGCGGCGACCGCCGACAGGGCCCGTTGGATGGCCCCCTCCGACTCGGGATCGGCGTAGGCGGTCGCCTCGTCCAGGACCAGGACGGGGGTGTCCGCCAGCAGCGCCCGGGCGATGCTGATCCGCTGCGCCTCCCCACCGGAGAGGGCGAGGTCCACCCCCACCACCGCCTCGTATCCGCGCGGGTCGGCGACGATCCGGTCGTGGATCTGCGCGGCCCGGGCGGCCGCCTCGATCTCGGCCCGGGTGGCCTGCGGCCGCCCGAGCGCGATGTTCTCGGCGACGGTGGAGCGCAGCAGGGTCACCTCCTGGAAGACGAAGCCGACCGTCCGGTGCAGCACCTCCGGGGGCAGTCGTCGGAGGTCGACGCCCCCGAGGGTGATCTCCCCAGCGGTGGGGTCGTGGAAGCCGGCGACGAGTCGGGCCACCGTCGACTTGCCCGCGCCGGAGGGTCCGACGAGGGCGGTGACGGTTCCGGGGAGCAGGTCGAGATCCACCTCGCGCAGGGCGGGGGTGAGGCCGTCGTAGGAGAAGCCGACCCCACGGAACCGCACCGTGCTGTCCTGCGGGTCGGCGTCACCCGCCGGCCGGGGCCGTACCGGTTCGTCGAGCAGCGCGGCGACCTCGGTGGCGGCGAGGACACCGGTCCGGAGCGCCTGCAGACGGGTGCCGATGCCGGCGACCGGTCCGGCGACCGCTGGTGCGAGCAGCGCGAACGCCGGCAGCGCGGCAGGTTGCACCCAGCCGGCCACGGCCCCGCCCACCCCGGCACCGAGCACCACCAACAGTACGATCGCCGGGGCGACGGCCACGTGGGCGGCGGTGGTGACGGTGGTGGTCGCCGCGGACCAGCGGCCGAAGAAGTCGCTGAAGGCGTCGGCGGCACGTAGGAACCGCTGGTGTGCGGCACCGGCCCGGCCGAAGGTCTTGAGTACTGCGATGCCGTCGACGAACTCCACCACCCCGTTGTTGATCTCGGTGGCGGCGTGCCCGTAGGCGGCCATCTTGGGGCGCGCCTCCCGCATGGCGTGCCGGAACAGGGCCAGCCCGGCGGTGAGCGGCAGCAGACAGAGCAGTGCGAGTCGCCAGTCGACTACGGCCAGGTAACTCAGCGCCGCGACCGGGGTGACCACGACCGCGGTCACGTCCAGGGCGGTGTGCGCCACCAGGTGGTGCATCGCCTGTACGTCGTCGTGCACCACCTTCTTGACCTGGCCGCTGCCCCGGCGGGCGTACCAGTCCAGCGGCACCTGCCCGAGTCGGTCGACCAGGGCTCGGCGCAGGGAGAGCTGCAGGAGGCTGTCGGCCCGGTGGCTCACGCCGTTCGCGGCGGTGGCCAGCGCCACGGCGGCGACGGCGGCCAGGCAGGCGCTGACGGCGACGCCCTGGACCGGGCCGGCGGCGTCCGCCGGGCGGGTCAGGAGACGCTCCCCGATGACGGCCATCGCGACCAGGACGGCGGTGCCGCAGATGCTGGAGAGCGCCTGCAGGGTCACCGCGAGGGTGAGGCGGCCGCGTACGGGCGCGAGAATCCTCGGCAGGGGACGCGGCGGCGGGGTGTCCGTCATAGTAAAACGAAATAGTAGTCGTTTTCATTAAGACTGGACAGTGGGGTCCACCCGGGGGGCAGGATCCGCAGGGGTGGGGCGGAGAGACGGCACGGCCGGGTCACGTCCGTCGAGAGACGGGGGCGACCCGGCCGATCCGAGGGTCAGTGCTCGTCGTAGTGGTCCCCGTGGGGGGCGTGGCGGTGCTCGCCGTGCAGGTAGTCGACGTGGTCCCCGTGGGGGACGGCCTCGTGCCCGCACCCCTCGGCGTGCCGGTGTTCATGTGTCTCGGCCGCCACGTGCACGCCCTCGACGGAGCACTCGTCGTAGTGGTCGCCGTGGCTGTGGTGGGCGTGCCCGTCGTGCAGGAAGTCGACATGGTCACCGTGCTGGACACCGACGTGCCCACACCCGTCGGTGTGTCGGTGCTCGTGCCCGGTGTGCGGTACGTGTTCGGTGGCGGTACCCATGGTTGCTACTCCTTGTTCGGTGTCGGATGGAATCTCGGCCGGTGACCTACGGCCAGCCCCTTGACTTCCCATCCTCAGCGGCCCGACCCCACCGTATGCTCTTATGCGCAGAATTGCATATGTGATGGACGGGTTGTGGAACGTCTCACACGCGAGACATCGGTCCGGGACACCTCCGCGACGGCCGGGGCGAGACCGGACCCCGGGCGCGACAGCCACCAGACCGCCCCGGACGCCGGGAGACCGACCACGAAGGGTCGACCGGGAGCACCGCCACCCACCCCACCTGGTGTCCTCCCGACCGAATCGGGAGGACACCGGCAGACGGGCCGTCAGCGGGTCAGGACCCCGATCTCCGGAGAGCCCGGCACCCCGGAGCCACCGAGGTGACGCGCGGTCATGCCCGACTCGGCGGCCAACCCCTCCAGGCTCAACGTCGCCCAGTCGTAGACGTCCTCGACCTCCCGGAGGGTCTCCGCACCGGAGAGCACCTTCCAGGTGGTCCGCCAGCGCATCAGCGTCGGCGTCCGCACCTCGGCCGAGGTCCACCACTCGTAGGTCTGGGTGCCGATGGTCTCCCGGAGCATCCGGATCGGCTCGATGCGCCGCGCGCGGTGTCCCCCCATCAGCTCGACGGCGATTGGGGCCCCCTCCGGCAGCCGGGACCGCAGCAGCTCCCAGAGTCGGGCCCGGTCCTCCTCCCCGAGGTGACCGAGTACCCCGAAGACGACCACGGCACCGATCCGGTCGGGCAGCCGCAGCTCCGGGGCGGCCTGCGCGACCACGTCGACCCGGCGCCGCAGGTCGGCGTCGGCGAGGACCCGGCTGGTGAGGACCGCCCGCATCGGGGTGGAGGGCTCCACGGCGATGATCCGGGCGGTGGGGAGCCGATCGGCGATGACCCGGGTCAGTCGGCCGGTCCCCGCGCCGATCTCCACCACCGGGCCCAGGGCGGGGTCCACCCCGCGCAGGGCGGTGGCCAACGGGCCGACACTGGTGCGGACGTGCCGCTCGGCAACCATCTCGTAGAACTCGGCGGAGGTGCTGTAGAAGTCGGTGACCATCGTCGTCTCCTGGGTCGTCACGGGGTGCTGGGCCACGCGGTCGCGGCGGCCGTCGGCAGGTCGAGTGCGGACATCAGGGCGGCGACCACCCGCCGCCGCTGCGGAACCAGGAAGAAGTGGTCGCCGGGGAACACCTGCACCTCGGTGGGGCCGGTGGTCATGCCGGCCCAGCCGGCGGCGTCGGCCGCGCTGCACTCGGGGTCGGCGTCGGCGACGAAGACCGACACGGGACAGTCCAGCGGCGGCGCTGGCCGGGGAGCGTAGGTCTCGGCCAGCCGGTAGTCGTTGCGGACGATGTCCAGCACGGTACGGCGCAGGTCGGGGTCGGCCAGCACCTCCGGGTGGGTGCCGCCGAGCCGCCGGAGTTCGGCGACGAGGGTCTCGTCGTCGCCCCGGTGGACCTGGCCGGGGCGCAGGTCGGTCGGCGCCTGCCGGGCGCAGGCCACCAGCCGCTGTGGACCCTCCCGACCCCGTCGCCGCAGTTCCTGGGCCAATTCGTAGGCCACCGCCGCACCCATGCTGTGGCCGAGCAGCACGAAGGAACCGGTCAGGTCCAACTCGTCCAGAAACTGTGCGACGAGGTCCGGCATCCGGTCGACCAGAGGTTCGACGAACCTGTTCTCCCGCCCCGGGTACTGCACCGCGACGAGTTCCGCCTGCGGCGGCACCAGCCCGCACCAGGAGCGGAAAGCGCTGGCGGAACCGCCCGCGTGCGGGAAGCAGAAAATGCGTACGGTCACTTTTAATTTCTCTTTCCGAGCAGCACGAAACACCCTTTCGGGGACGATGAAAAATGTGCGGTATTCATTTTTCAGGTGTAGATTCGGACCCTCCAAGGAAATGAGAGGTTGGACGCAGGATGAGTGACACCAGGGCCTTTCCCGTACCACGGGCCTGCCCCTTCTCGGCCCCCCGCGAGTACGCGGACATTCACGTCGAGCAGGTGCTGCTGCCCACCGGACGGCGGGCCTGGGTGGTGACCGGGTACGAGGACGTCCGGGCCCTGCTGGCCGACCGGCGGCTCAGCGCCGACGTGCGGCACGCCAACTTTCCCGCCCTGGCCGAGGGGGAACAGGAGGTCGGGGCCCGCACCCGGCCCTTCATCCGCATGGACCCGCCGGAGCACACCTCCTACCGCCGGATGCTGCTGCCGGAGATGACCGTCCGCAAGGCGCGGGCGATGCGCCGGGCCGTCCAGCGGGTCGTCGACGAACGGGTCGACGAACTGCTGCGGCACGGACCCCCGGTCGACCTGCTCACCCAGTTCGCCCACGCCGTCTCCAGCACGGTGATGTGCGAGATGATCGGGGTGCGGCGCAGCGACCCCTGGTTCCGACGCATCACCGGCGCACTGGGCTCCCAGCAGATCGGCGGTGGCCGCAGCGACGCCCGAACCGCCACCGAGGGGCTGGACGCCCTCTTCGACGTCTTCGACGGGCTGGTCGCCGAACGGGAACGCCACCTCGGCGAGGACCTGCTGAGCCGGCTCATCGCCGACCACCTGCACACCGGCCTGGTCCGGCGCGACGACCTGCTCGCCACGGTGGCGATCACCGTCGTGGCCGGTCGGGAGACCACCACCAGCATGATCGGCCTCAGCGTGCTGGCCCTGCTCGACGACGACCGGCGGCTGTGGAAGCAGCTCGACGCGGACCCGACGCTGCTGCCCGCCGCCGTCGAGGAACTGCTGCGCGCCCTGTCCGTGGGCGACTCGATCGCCCTGCGGGTGGCCACCGAGGACATCCGGGTCGGTACGGTCGTGATCCCCGCCGGCGACGGGGTGATCCCGCTGCTGGCCGGGGCCAACCACGACCCGGGGGTGTTCGTCGACCCCTCGGTCGTCGACTTCACCCGCGAGCGGCGCAGCCACGTCGCCTTCGGGTACGGGGTGCACCAGTGCGTCGGGCAGAACCTGGCCCGGGTCGAGCTTCAGGTCGCCCTGGGCACCCTCGTCGACCGGGTGCCCAGCCTGGAGCTGGACGCCGAGATCACCGACCTGTCCTTCCGACACGACGCCATCGCCTACTGCCCCGACCGGGTGCCGGTCAGGTGGTGACGGGAACACGGAGCACGCCGGCGTGCGGCAGACCCGGCAACGGCTCGTACTCCAGGCCCGCCTCCGCCGCGACCTGAGCGACGGTCACGGTGAACCACAGGTACGAGTCGTGGACCTCGCGGACCAGCTCGTCACCGCGAAGGACCCGCCAGGTCGTGTCCAGGCGCATCCGGTCGGGCCCGGCGGGCTCGCCCGCCATCCACCACTCGTACCGGTGCTCACCGAGGCTCCGGGTGACCAGCCGCACCGGCGACATCGTCACCGGCTCCGACAACCCCATCAGCTCCACCACGATCGGCCCACCCGGGGGCAGCCGTCGCACCGCCTCTGCGAGCAGCCTCCGGCGGGCCCCGGCGTCGAGGTGCCCGAGCACCCCGCAGAGCACCACCGCGCAGAGCCCGGACGGCAGCGCCAGGTCCTCGGCGGCGGCGGCTACCACCGACACCCGGTCCCGCAGCGCGGGTTGGGCGTCCACCCGGCTGGTGAGGATCGCCCGCATGGCCGCCTCCGGTTCGGCGGCGATCACCGCCGCCTGTGGGAAGGCCCGGGCCACGGCCTCGGTGACCAGCCCGGTACCGGCCCCGATCTCCAGGATCGGCCCGGCGACGGGGTCGACCCCGGCCAGGGCCGCCACGACGGCCGGGGCGCTGCGCTCGGCGTGCTCGCGGGCAGCCAGGTCGAAGAACTCCGCCGAGGAGCCGTACCCGGTGACCGCCGGGCCGACCCGCTCCGCCGGCAGCGGCACCGGGCTGGCCGGGCTGATCAGCTCGGGCGGACCGAGCCGTTCCATCAGCTCCCGCCACCACCCCGCCATGGCCAGATCCGACTGCCCCCCGCGCAAGGGGTCGCCGCCGGCCCGGACCGCCCCGGCGAAATCGCCCAGTGCCACTCCCACCGCCTGCGGCCACCACCGGTCGAAGGCGTGGGCGTAGGTCGGCTGCTCGGTCGAGCCGAGGACCGAGGTGGTGGGCAGCGGCATCGACGGCCCCGCAGCGGTGGCCCCGGTGAGCAACCGGCCGTCCCCGTCGCGCAGGGCGTGCAGTCGCGGACTCCAGAGCACCGGGCCGTGAGTGTCGGCCAGGGTCAGCACCCCTGCGTCGGTACCCAGTGCGATCCGGTGCCAGAACAGTGCGTGGTTGTCCCGGTCGGCCGGGTCGATCTGGTTCTGCACCCGCAGGGTCAGCGGCACCCCGGCCAGCTCACCGTGCAGGGTCCGCAGCGGCCCCGACCCGACGGGCTCCGACAGGCCCCGGGGTCGTACCCCACCGACCGCCCGGACCAGGATGTCCGCCAGGGGTTGCAGCACGTGCACCGAGGAGGCGACGTCGGCGAAGAGCAGGGTCCGCTGCGCCCGCAGTCGGGCGGCGGCCTCCAGGAAGGTCCGCACCGGCTCCAGGTGCCGGTAGTGGGTGTTGACCCGGTACTGCACCCCGGCGGCGCGGGCGGCCCGCAGACACCGGGCGATCTCGTCGGGGTGCACGGGATGCTCCTGCAGGACGTGGATCCCCCGCTCCAGCAGCGCCACCGCCACATCGGTGCCCCGGCCGCCGCTGACCGCCCCCGGCACCACCACGCACGCCGCCTCGACCTCCGGGGGCAGCTCCTCGACGGCGGTGAAGGCGGGCACCCCCACCGACCGGGCGTACTCGCGGGAGTACCGGCTGCCGGTCGACAGGATCCCGGCCAGGGTCAGCTCCGGATGGGCCTGGACCGCCCGGACGTAGAACCGGCCGAAGTTGGTGCCGCACACGACGGTGCGCAGGGGGCGGGTCACAGGGTCCCCTCCTCGTACGTCCCGTCGTCGTGGCCGGGCACCAGGATCTCGGCCGCCCCGCACCGGTTGACCTCCTCCACCGCCCATGCCGGGTCCATGACCTCCCCGCCGTAGTGCAGCCCCGCCGGGACGGCCCCGTCGAGGACCGCCCGGACGGCGAGCACCCCGACGACGGCGGTCAGCCGGTAGCTCGACGTCGTGCTCACCACCGCCGTGTGGGAGCCTTCGGGACCCTCCAGGGTGAACACCATCCGGTAGTAGGGCTCGCGGCCAGCCAGGTCGACCTCCGCCGCCGTGATCAGCCGGGTGACGGCGGCGGCCCGTACCCCGGGGTCGTCGAGGTCGAGGGTCCGCAACCGGGCGAAGACGGCCCGCACGGCGGTGCCGGGGTACACGTTGTAGTTGTCCAGCTCCGACAGGCCCAGGGTGACGGCGAGGCGTTCGGTCTCCGCGGTCAGGATCGGTTGCAGGGTCGCCCGGTCCGGGAAGTACGGCACCTCGGCGTCCTCGACGACGCGCAGGACACGCAGTGCCCGCCGGCCGGTGCGCCACCCCGCCAACGGCAGCCCGAACGGTTCCCCGTGCGCCCCGCCCACGGTCAGCGACAGCATGACCTCGGCGGCCACCGCCTCGGTGCACCGTTCCAGCCCTCCGGCCCGGCAGGTCAGCCGGGCGCCACCGGGCCATCGTCCCGCCAGCCACCGTGGCACCAACACGGACAGCCCGGGCAGGGTCCCGGCCGACAGGACCACCCTGGCCCCGCCGCCGACGGCACCCGAGGCCGCCAACGTCTCGTGGACCGGGTCGTCGCCGCCCACGTCCACGTAGTGCGCCCCGGTCGCCAGCGCGGCCAGCGCCATCCGCTCCTGCAACGCGTAGGTCGGTCCGGCGCAGTTGAGTACCACCCGCAGTCCCGAGCAGAACGCCGCCAACGACCGGTCGTCGGTGGCGTCGACGGCCACCACCTCCCCGTCGGCGGTCGACAGCCGGTCCGGGCGGCGGGCACCCAGCCGCAGCGATCCGACCCCGGCCGCGCGCAGCTCCCGGACCGCGAACCGGCCCACCGCACCGGAGGCCCCGAGCACCCCGATCACGCCGGCTCCAATCCGTCGACCAGCTCCACCAGGTGCCCGAACACGGTCCGCACGTGGGTGCCGGTCATGCAGGTGAAGTGCTGTCCGGGGATGTCCCGGCTGGCCAGGTCCCCCAGGCACAACGTCGCCCAGTGCTCCGTGATCGTCTCGGCGCTGCCCGGGAAGGGGTACGTCCCGTTGTGCCGCAGGAAGGTGATGTCCCCGGCGTACGGCTCGGTGCGGTGCCGGCTCAGGGCGAAGATGCTCTGCTGGTACGTGCGCAGGGTCCGTAGCATCCCCTCGGGTTCGTAGGAACCGGCCAGGTCCGGCGGCAGGGCCTCGCACATCCGGGCCACCCGACGCATCCGGGGTACCGCCTCCAGGGCGGCGAAGGCCTCGGCCACGTCGGCGAACTCTCCCTCCAGGTCCGCCAGGGACCCGTTGGCGATCGCCCCCGGCGAACGGGTGAGGACCGCCCCCGCCGCCGCGCCGACCCGGTCCTGGTCGGCCGGGAAACCGATCGCCTCGAGGTCCATCCCCATCATCAGGGCGAAGGAGTACTCCGAGAGCAGATCGTCGTCGATGCGGAAACTCGGGCTGTGGCTGGAGATCACCGTGAGGCTGCGCACGGTGGCCCCCGACTCGGACAGCACCCGGGCCACCTCGGTGGCGATGATCCCACCGATGCAGTACCCGACCACGTCGTACTCCCGGGCGCCGGTGTCGAGCAACGCCGCCGCGTACCGGGCGGCCAGCCGGTCGATGAGCCCCTCGGGGTCGGCGTTGAGGAAGTCGTCCAGCGCCGGGATCTCCAGGCCCACCAGCCCGTTGCGGCCACCGGCCCGCCGGATCTCGGTGATCAGCGGCCGGTACGGCAGCAGGGTGCCGGTACCCGCGTGCACCAGCACCGTCACCGGGCCGGACGGCTCGTCGACCAGCCGCACCACCGGTGAGACCGGGACCCCGGTCTGGGTCGACCCGGCGTCGGCGTGCTGGCGCAGGTACGCGGCCAACCCGGCGACCGTCGGGGTCCGCAGCAGGTGCCGCAGGACCACCTCCCACTCCAGGTCCCACTCCCCCGGCAGGCCGTCGAGGCCGTCGCGCAACCGGCCGACCAGCCGGGCCACCAGCAGCGAGTCACCGCCGAGGGCGAACAGGTCGTCGTGCCGACCCACCCGCTCCACCCCGAGCAGCTCCGCCCAGAGTCCGGCCAGCCGCTGTTCCAGGTCGTCCACGGGCTGCTCGCCGGCCACGGGGAGGTCGGCGGGGGTCAGCCAGGACAGCAGGGCGGCCCGGTCCAGCTTGCCGTTGGCGGTGCTCGGCAGCGCGTCCACCACCTGCCACTGGCCGGGCACCATGTACTCGGGCAGCCGGTCGGCGGCGAACCGGGCGAGGTCGGTGAGCACCACCGGCTCCCGGTCGGTCTTGAACCGGACGAGGAACAGCGACTGCCCGCCGAGCCCCGTCTCGGCGACCAGGTCACCTCCGGCCGCGCCCAGTGCGTCCCGCCACTGCTGCGGGGTCAGGAACGCCTGGTCCGCCCCGGCCCGGACGTCGGTGAAGGGACCGGCGTGCTCGGTGAGGAACTCGCTGGAGATCTGCACCGAGGCCGCCCCGTCGTCGGTGTTCTCCAGCAACAGCAGCCATCCCCCGGGGGCGACCAGTTCCCGGATCCGACCCAGGACCGCGTCGACGTCGGGACTGTTGTTGAGCACTCCGGCGCAGACCACGACCTCCGCCGTGTTCGGGGTCAGCCCCTGACCACGCAGGTCCCGGTCCGGGTCGAGGACGGCGAACCGGGCCCCCTCGACCCGCTCCTGGGCGGCGGCCAGCCGCAACGGGGAGCTGTCGGTGCACAGGTAGTCCACGTCCAGCCCGGCCAGCGCGGGCAGCAGCTCCACGGCCGCGCCGCCGGAGCGCGTGCCGATCTCCACGATCCGCAGGGTCCCGGGGTGCGTCACGGCGACGGCCCGGACCGCCTCGACGATCGCGGCGTGCAGCCGCCGGCTGACGGTGTTGCCCCGGTAGGCCGTCTCCCTGGCCTGCGCAGACAACAGGCTGCCCACCTCGATCTCGTCACGTAGCAGCGGCACCAGTTGGTCGGCGCAGGACCGGACGGCGTCGAAGAGCTCCTGCCCCCACCCGGAGTTCTGCTGAAGGGCGGCCGCCCGGTCCCAGGCGGCCGTGACCTGGTCGGCCGAGGGCACCGGGACGGGCACGGCGGACCAGCGCCGCACCAGACGGTGGTGCCGCTGCGCGACGCCCAACTCCGCGCAGACCTGCTCGGCGCTGCGGCCGTCGAGCAGCCGCGCGGTCGACAGCAGGGCCGCCGCGTTGAACGCGTCGAGGAACTCCGCCACCCGGTGGTCCCCCGGAACCTCCAGCGCGTCGGTCAGCCCCGACGGCACGGGGGCGGGGCCGCTGCGCCGGGCCGGCTCGACGAAGGCGGCCAGGCGACGCAGGGACGCCTTCGCGGTCGCCCCCGACTCGCCCTCGACCACGACCGCGCTCGCCCCGACCCCCTCGGCGGCGTCCAGCACCGCCTGGATCTCGCCGAGTTCGATGCGGTAGCCGCGGATCTTCACCTGGTGGTCCGCGCGGCCCAGGAACTCGATCACCCCGTCCGGGTGGTACCGGCCGAGATCGCCCGTGCGGTACAGGCGCCGGCCGTCCACCGGGTGGGTGACGAAGCGGGCCTCGGTGCGGTCCCGGTCACCGAGGTACCCCTCGGCCAGCCCGACCCCACCGATGTACAGCTCCCCGACCACGTGGTCCGGGCAGGGGCGCAGCGCCCCGTCGAGGACGTCGAAGGTCTGGTTCCGCAGCGGGGTGCCGTACGGGATGCTCGGCCACTGCGGGTCGACCTCGTCCACCGGGTGGTGGATCGACCAGATGGACGCCTCGGTGGCTCCGCCGAGGGAGTGCAGCCGGGCCTGTGGCAGCAGGCTGCGGACCTGATCCGGCAGGGAGAGCGGGATCCAGTCCCCGGAGAGCATCGCCAGGCGCAGCGTCGGCAGGGGTTCCCCGGTGGTGCCCAGGTAGTCCGAGAGCATCTGCAGCTGACCCGGTACCGAGTTCCAGAGGGTCACCCCCTCGGCGGCGACGGTCTCGGCCCAGGCGGCGGGGTCGCCGCGACGGGCGGGGTCCGGCAGCACCACGGTCGCGCCCGCGCCGAGCAGCCCGAAGACGTCCCAGACCGACAGGTCGAAGCCGAGCTGGGCCAGGGCCAGGCCCCGGTCACCCGGGCCGACGGCGAACCGCTCGTTGATGTCGACGACGGTGTTGAGGGCGGCCCGGTGACTGATCATCACCCCCTTCGGGTCCCCGGTGGAGCCGGAGGTGTAGATGACGTAGGCCAGCTCGGTGGGGTCGGTGCGGGGGGTGGGCACCTCGGCGCCCCGGGCCGGCAGGGTGTCCACCGCGACCGGGTCGACTCCGTCGGGCAGCTCCAGTTCCCCGGTCAGCCACGACTGGGTGAGCACCCGCCGGACGGCGGCGTCGCGCAGGATCGTCTGCCGTCGCAGCGGCGGCTGGGTCAGGTCCACCGGCAGGTAGGCCGCGCCGGCGAGCAGCACCCCCAGCACCCCGACGACCTGTTCCCAGCCCTTCTCCATGGTCACCGCGACCAGTTCACCGGGGCGGACCCCCCGGTCGGTCAGCACCCGCGCGACGACCGCCGCCCGGTCCAGCATTTCCCGGTAGGTCAGGTCCTGCCCGTCGGCGCGCACCGCGACGGCATCGGGGGTACGGCGCGCGGCCGCCACCACGGGGTCGGTGAGCAGGCCGGCGGGGACCGGGGCCGTGGTGGCGTTCACCGCCGCGCGGACCCGCCGGGTCGCGGCGGGCAGTTCGACCGTGGCCGGGGCGTCCCAGACGGCGGGGTCGGCCAGCGCACCGACCAGGGTGGTGAACGCCGTGAACATCTCCCCGGCGGTGTCCCCGGGCAGCACCCCGTCCCGGACGTCCCAGCTCAGGGCCAGGGCACCGGAGCGCTCCATCACCTGACAGTCGATCCACACCTGGGGGGTCTGGCTGACGGCGTACCGGACCTCGGCCTCGGGTCGTCGTGCCGAGGCGGCCCCCAGGGTGCTGGTGAACACCACCGGCATCAGCACCGTGTCGGCCTCGCTGCGTCGGGTCAGCTCGGCGAGCACCTCGCTGCCGCCGAAGAGCGGATGGGCGAGGTCCTCCAGCAGGGTGGCGCTGATATCCCGGACCCGTTCGATGAAGGTCCGAGTGGTGCCGAGGTCGACCTCCAGCAGCTCCACGGCGGTGAAGTCACCGACCAGCCGGCCCACGTCGCGGTGCAGGGGCAACCGGTCGAAGACCGGCACATTGAGCATGAACCGGGGGCTGCGGCTCCACCGGCCGATCACCTCCGCGTAGGCGGTGAGAACCGCCGAGGAGACGGCGACGCCCCGGTCGGCGGCCTGCTTCTGCACGGCGGTGTAGGTCTGCGGCGGCAGGGTCACCGCGAGGTGCCGGAACCGGCCAGGGGCGTAGGGGTCCCCGGCGACGGGCAGGTCGGGGCCCGGAGGCAACCCGTCCAGGCGTCGCTGCCAGTACTCCCGGTCCCGGTCGTAGGCGACGCCCTGCCGCTGCCCCCGACGGGCCAGCACGTAGTCGCGGAAGCCCGCCGTCAGCTCCGGCAACTCCCGGCCGTGGTACAGGTCCTCGACCTCGGCGAGGACCAGTTGCAGGCTGGCGTAGTCGACCACCAACAGGTCCACCGACAGGTGCAGCAACAGCCCGCCGTCGGTCCGGGTGACCCGCACCCGGTGCAGGGGCCACCGGTCGGGGTCGGGCACCCGTTCGCTCAGCTCGGCACGGACCCGTCCGATCTCGGTGTCGACGCGGTCCCCGCCGGCTCCCCGCAGGTCGGTGACGGGGATCCCGGGCACCGACGGGTCGGCGAGGACCTGCTGGTAGCCGTCGGGGTGCACCACCGCCCGCAGCATGTCGTGGCGGGCGACGACGGCGTGCCAGGCGGCGACCAGCCGGTCGGGGTCGGTGTCGGCGGGGAAGGCCAGCTCCACGTAGGTGTGGCAGGCCACCCCGCCGTAGGGGAAGGCGGTGCCCCGCCCCACCAGGTAGGCGCCCTGGATGTCGGTCAGCGGGAAGGGCTCGTGCCGGGCCGCGGGGTCCGGGGTCAGGGTCGCCCGGTCCCGCTGCTCCCGCAGCACGGTCAGGACCTCCGCGCGGTGGGCGCGCAGCAGCGATCGGCGTTCCTGCGTCAGGGCGCCCTGGGCGGCCCGGAATCGGAGCTGCCCGTCCTCCTCCCAGAGCCGGATGCCGTTGTTCTCGAGGTCGGCGATGAGGGTCTTGGCGTTCATACGGTTCCGGTCTCCACGGCGTTGTCGGTGCGGGCGGTCTCGATGTGGGCGGCCAGGTCGGCGACGGTCGGGGCGGCCAGGAAGGTCCGCACGGAGATGTCGACCTCGAAGGTCCGGTTCACGGCGGCGACCAGGCGCAGGGCCCGCAGGCTGTCCCCGCCGGAGGTGAAGAAGTTGGCCCTGCGGTCGGTCGCCGGGTCGTCGAGCTGCTCGGCCCAGAGCCGGGCCAGGAGGGTCTCCACCGGGCCGGTGGGGGGGCTGGTCGGCTCCGCCTCCCGGGGTACCCGGGCGGTGAGCCCCGCCCGGTCGACCTTGCCGTTGGCGGTCAGCGGCAGGGCCTCCAGCGGGACCACCCGGTGCGGTACCGCGTAGACGGGCAGCCGCTCACCCAGGTGGGCCGGCAGGTCCCCGAGGGACCCCCGGGCAACGACGAAGGCCCACAACCGGCGGGTGCCCCGGCCCCCGGGGGCCAGCACCACCGCTTCGGCGATCCCCGGGTGGGCCCGCAGGGCGGCCTCGATCTCGCCGAGTTCGATCCGGTGCCCGCCGACCTTGACCTGTTCGTCGGCCCGGCCGAGGAACTCGAGGGTGCCGTCCCGCCAGTACCGTCCCAAATCACCTGTGCGGTACCAGCGGGTCCCACCGACGTCGACGAACCGTTCGGCGGTCCGCTCCGGATCCCCGTGGTAGCCGAGGGCCACCCCGGCACCGCCGATCCACAGCTCACCGGGGACCAGGTCGGGGCAGTCGAGCCCCACCGGGTCGACGACCCGGAAACGCTGGTTGGTCAGCGGGACCCCGTACGGTATCGAGGTCCACTGGGGTGGCACCTGCGCCACGTCCCAGGCGTTGGACCAGATGGCCGCCTCGGTGGCGCCGCCCAGCGCGGTGAACCGGCTCCCGGGGGCCAGGGCGCGGACCCGGCCGGGCAGGTCGAGGCCCACCCAGTCCCCGGAGACCAGGACCGCCCGCAGCCCGGCCAGCCCGTCGGCCTCCGCCGGGGCCGCCTCGGCGGCGGTGAGCAGCATGTCCAGCAGCACCGGGGCGGAGTTCCAGAGGGTGATCCGGTGCCGGGCGGCCAGGGTCAGCCAGGCCTGCGGGTCACGGCGGTCGTCCTCGGTGGGCAGCACCACCGCGCCGCCGGCCCCGAGCAGGCCGAAGACGTCGTACACGGACAGGTCGAAGTCGAGCGCGGAGACGGCGAGCACCCGGTCGGTGGGCCCCACCCGCCACCGGGCGTTGACGTCGACAACGGTGTTCAGGGCCGCCTGGTGGGTGATCGCCACCGCCTTGGGTTCCCCGGTCGACCCCGAGGTGAAGATCAGGTAGGCCAGGTCGGTGGGGTCACGGTCGACCGGTCGGGGCAGGGGTGTGTGCCGCCGCGCGGTCGGCACGTCGAGGTCCTCCCCGAGGACCGTCCGCAGACCGGCGACCCGGTGCATCCGTTCCCGGCGCACCGCGGGCTGGTCCACCCCGATCGGCACGTAGACTCCGCCGGCGGCGAGTACCCCCAGGACCGCGACGATCTGGTCGGGTCCCTTGGGCAGGCTGATCCCGACGGTGTCACCGGGCCGGACCCCCTGCGCGACCAGGGCCCCGGCGACGCGCAGGGCCTGGTCGGCGAGCTGTCCCCGGGTCAGGGCGCCGTCGTGCCAGAGCAGTGCCTCGGCGTCGGGGTCGGCGCGGGCGAGCCGGAGGAACCGGTCGTGCAGCAGCCCGGCGGGCGGCGGGGCGGCGGTGTCGTTGACCGCCCGGCGGACGGCCGCCTGCCCCGCCGGCAGCACCGAGGGGGGCGGGGCGGACCAGTCCGCCTCGGTCAGGTGCTCGACGAGCGTGGTGTAGGCGGCGAACATGTCGTCGAGCACGCCCGGTGCGAACAGCTCCTCCACCGCGTCCCAGGTGATCCGCAGCCGTCCGGTCGACTCGGTGACCTGGTTGTCGAGCAGGACCTGCGGGGACTGGGACACCCCCCACACCTGGTCGCCGAAGGCCGCCGCCGGTGCGGCCTCACCGACGCCGATGGCGCTGGTGAACACGACCGGGACCGAGGCGTCGGGGCCGCCGGAGCGGCGGGCCAGCTCGCGCAGCAGCCACCCGGCGGGCACCTCGCGGTGGTCGAGGTCCTCCCCCATGGTCCGCTGCACCCCGGCGACCAGGTCCCGGAGGGAGTCCTGCGGACCCCGGCGGTACCCGATCAGCGACAGGGTGGTGAAGTCCCCGAGGACCCGGTCGACGTGCCGGTGCAGGGGCAGCCGGTTGAACAGGGTGAGGGTGACCGCGACGGCCGACTGCCCGCTCCAGGCCCGCAGCACCTCGGCGTAGCAGGTGAGCAGCACGGTGGAGGGGGTCAGCCCGTGTTCCCGGGCGACGCCCCGGAGCCGGTCCCACCGGTCCGGGTCGAGCAGGTGTTCCCGACGGGTGAACCGGTGACCGCTGCACGCCGCCGGGTCACCGACGGTGGGCAGCGCCGGCGCCGGGGGGAGCTCGTCGAGGCGGCGGGACCAGTGCTGCCGGGCCCGGTGGGTGTCCTGCTCCGACGGGGTGGCCGCCAGCAGGTAGTCGCGGAAGGAGACCGTCACCTCGGGCAGGCGGGCACCCGGGTCGGTGTAGAGCAGGTCCAGCTCCCGGTAGAGCAGCATGATCGACAGGGCGTCGAAGATGAGGTAGTCCAGGCCGATCCCGATCCGGGTCCGTCGGGTGTCCCCGTCCCGGTACCGCACGGCCCGCACCTCGAACAGGGGCCAGCGGTCCACCGGCAACCGGCGGTGGGACAACTCCTCCCGCATCCGGTCCAGCTCCGCCGCCCCCTCGGACACCCCGATGGTGAAGGGCGGGACCGTGGGTAGGACCCGCTGGTGTCCCTCGTCGGCGAAGACCGCGCGGAGCATGTCGTGGCGGTCGACGAGGATCCGCCAGGCCCGTTCCAGCCGGGCCAGGTCGACGTCGGTACCGTCGAACTCGCTGTAGTGCCAGGTGCCCACGCCGCCCAGCGGCAGCCGGTCGTCGCGTCCGATCAGGTACGCGGCCTGGACGTCGGTCACCGGGAAGGGGTCGTACCGGTGGGCGGGGTCGGCGACCAGGTCGTCGGGGCGGGCGGCCGTACCGGCCCGCAGGGTGGCGGCGAAGTCCCGCAGGACCGGGGCGGCGAAGAGGGCGGCGATCCCGGCGCCGGCCACCCCCCGGTCCCGCAGGCGCCCGACCATCCGGGTGGCCAGCAGGGAGTCCCCGCCGAGGGCGAAGAAGGAGTCGTCCCGCCCGAGGTCGGTCACCCCCAGCAGCTCCGACCAGACCTCGGCCACCTGACGCTCGGTGCCCTCCCGGGGCGGCTCACCTGGCGTGGGGTTGCCGGTACCGGCGGCGAAGGCGGCGGCGACCGCTCGGCGGTCGAGCTTGCCGTTGGCGGTCAGCGGCATCGCCCCGGCGACGACCAGGTGCTCCGGCACCATGTAGACCGCGAGCCGGTCGGCCAGCCACCGCCGGAGTTCCTCGGTCGCCAGGGGGGTACCGCCGGTGGCGACGTAGAGCCCGAGCTGCCGGGTGGCTCCGGTGACGACCGTGGCCACGGCGTGGGTGACGGCCGGGTGGGCGTCCGCGGCGGCCTCGACCTCACCCAGCTCGATGCGGTGTCCCCGGATCTTGACCTGGTGGTCGGCGCGGCCGAGGAACTCCAGGGTGCCGTCGGCGTGGTAGCGGGCCCGGTCCCCGGTGCGGTACCAGCGGCGACCCTCGTACTCGACGAACTTCTCCGCGGTCCGGTCCGCGTCGCCCCGGTAGCCGTGCGCCACCCCGGGGCCGCTGACCCAGAGTTCACCGGGTACGAAGTCCGGGCGGTCCCGGCCCCGGTCGTCGGCGACCCGGATCCGCATGTTGCGCAGCGGCACCCCGTAGGGGATGGACCGCCACCCGGGGTGGACCTCGCCGACCTCGAAGACGGTGCTGTGGATGGCGGCCTCGGTCATGCCGCCCAGGGCGGCGAACCGGGCGCCCGGTACCAGTGACCGCAGCCGGGCCGGCTGGTCCAGGCCCACCCAGTCACCGCCGAGCATCACCAGGCGCAGGCTGGCCGGCAGCCCCGTACCGGCCGCCGCGCTCAGCAGCATGTCGAGCAGGGCGGGTACACAGCTGATCACCGTCACCCGGTGGCGGCGGACCAGTTCGGCCCAGCGGTGAGCGTCGCGGCGGCTGCCCTCGTCCACCACGACGACCGATCCGCCGGTGCGCAGCAGGGCGAACATGTCGTACGCGGAGAGGTCGAAGTCCAGCGCGGACAGGGCGATGGTGCGGTCGTCGCCGCCGACGGCGAAGACCTCGGCGACGGCGTCGATCGTGTTGACCACCGCCCGGTGCGGCACCTCGACGCCCTTGGGTTCGCCGGTGGAGCCGGAGGTGAAGATGACGTAGGCCACCGACTCGGGGGTGGCCGGTGCCGGCTCGGCCGGGGGCAGCGCGGTGGCGTCGGCGATGTCCAGCACGGGTACCGCCGCGTCCACGGGGCGGTGTCCGGCGTCGGTGAGCACCGCCCGTACCTGGGCGAGGGTGTGCAGCCGCCGCTGCCGGGCCGGGGGCTGGTCGACGCCGACGGGCACGTAGGCGGCCCCGGCCGCCAGGATGCCGAGGACGGCGACGACCTGGGTCCGTCCCTTGGGCAGGGTGACCGCGACGGAGTCGCCGGGACGGACCCCGTGGCGTTGCAGCAGGGTGGTGACCCGCAGCGCGGCGGCGGCCAGTTCGCCGTAGGTGAGGTTCCCGTGGTCGTCGTCGACGAGGGCGGTGCGGTCGCCTCGCCGGGCGGCGAGGGCGAAGAACCGGTCGTGCAGCAGCTCGGCGGGGACCTCCTGCCCGGTGTCGTTGAGCACCGCCCGGGCCGCGAGCTGCTCGGCCGGGATGAGCTGCCCCACGGGCCGGGTCCAGGTCGCCTCGTCGTGCAGCAGGTCCTCGACGAGGTGTCGGTACGCGGCGAAGGCGTGCTCGGCGACGCCGGGCTCGAAGACCTCGCTGCGGATGTCCCAGTTGAGCAGCAGACCACCGTCGAGTTCGGTGACCTGGGCGTCCAGCCAGACCTGGGGTCCCTGCGAGATGATCCAGACGGGGGCGCCGAAGCGGTCCCGCACCTGCCCGTCGAAGATCTCACCGAGGCCGAGGGCGCTGGTGTACACGACCGGGGCGAGCACGGGGGTGCCGTCGCCGAGGCGGGAGAGGTCCCGGAGCACCTCGACCCCGGGGTAGGCACCACGGGCGACGGCCTGGTGCAGGGTGTGTTGCACCTGGCGGGCCTGGTCGGCGAAGGGCAGGGCCCGGGTGAGGTCCACGTCGAGCAGCACCGAGCTGCTGAAGTCGCCGACGAGTTGCCCGGCGCCCGGCACGTCGAGGTCCCGGTCGAACAGGGGCAGGTTGAGCAGGAACCGTTGGTCGCCGCTCCAGGCGGCGAGGATCTCGGCGAAGGCGGTGGCGAGCACCGCCGCCGGGGTGAGGGAGTGTCGGCGGGCGAGAGCGGCGAGGGTCGCCCGGTCGGTGGGCGACAGGCGGTGGTGCAGCCGGGTGGTGGCGTGGAAGCGGCGCTGCGCGGACTCCGGTTGGAGCGGGTCGACGACCGTCGGGAGCTGCGGGGCACGGCTCAGCTCGGGCAGCCGCTGCTGCCACCACTGCCGGGCGGCGGCGCGTTCCCGGGTGCGTCGGGCGGTGCGGTGCTCCAGGTACCGGGCGTAGCTGCCGGCGACCGGGGGCAGGTCGGTGTCGGGCGCGTCGTAGAGGTGCCGCAGGTCACCCAAGAGGAGGCGCAGGCTGGCCGCGTCGGCGGCGATCATGTCGAGGTCGAGGTGCAGCCGGGTGGCGCCGTCGGGGAGCAGGGTCAGCTCGACGACGAGGACCTCACCGTTGTCGACGTCCATGCGGCGGTGGGTGCCGGTGTGTCGCAGCCGGTCCAGGCGGTCCCGGCGGGTGTCGGCGTCCAGCGCACGGAGGTCGTGCACGGTCACCGTCGTCTCCGCGGTGGCGGGCAGGATCCGCTGGGTGCCGTCGTCGAGGATCCGGGTGCGCAGCATGACGTGCCGGTGACGGAGCCGGGTCACGGCGGCCCGCAGGCGGTCGGGGTCGACGTCCCGGCCGTCGAACTCGACGTAGAAGTGTGCCCCGACCCCGCCGAGCGGCTGGCCGTCCTGGCGGCCGACCCAGTAGGCGTGCTGCATCAGGCCCAGCGGGAAGGGGTCGGTCGGGTGTTCCGCCTCGGTCAGGGTGCCGACGGCGGTCAGGTCCGCCGGTGGCTCCTCGGCGCCGGCCGACGCGACCGCGAGGTCGGTGAGCAGCAGTTGTTGCCAGGCGGCGAGGGTGGGGGTCTCGGCGAGGTCGTCGAAGCCGACCTCGAGACCCTGCCTGCGCCAGGCGGCGGCGAGCCGGATCAGGCGCAGGCTGTCCAGCCCGAGGTCGAACAGGTCGTCGTCGGAGGCGATGTCGTCCACGGAAAGGTCCAGCGCCGCGGCGGTCGCCGCCCGGATCTGGGCGGCGGTCGGTGGTGCGGTACGGGGTTGTGGTGCCTGGGGCACGGTCCGGTTCACCTTCTCGTTGCGGGGATCGGGACGGGCCTGGAGGGCCGGTGCCCAGCTGCCGTCGGAGGGTGCTCCCTGCATTGCAAATGAACACCATTGTCAACTAGCGTCACTCTAGACGTCGTAACCGTTGTTGCGCCACCCCGGGTTCATCGTCGAGGAGGTTCAAGGTGGACAGTGCGGATCGGCCTGGATGGCCACGGGAACTAGCCGAGCGGTACCGCAGCGCGGGCTGGTGGCGCGGGGCCACCTTCGGTGACCTGCTCACCGACTGGGCCACCCGGTTCGCCGACCGCACCGCACTGGTGGACGGCGACACCCGCCTCACCTACGCCGACCTCGACGAGTTCGCGCACCGGCTGGCGCGCGCCCTGTACGCCCTCGGGCTACGCCGGGGCGACCGGGTCGTCGTCCAACTGCCCAACCGTGCGGAGTTCGTGCTGCTCTGGTTCGCCCTCCAGCGCCTCGGCGTGGTTCCGGTGCACGCCATGCCCGGTCACCGCCGGTCGGAGGTCGGCCACCTCGTCGCGCAGTCCGGGGCGGTCGGTTACGTCGGGCCGGACCGGCACGCCCGCTTCGACCACCGGCAGCTCGCGGCCGACCTGCGCGAGGCCCATCCCGGCCTGTCCCACGTCGTGATCGACGGCGACGTCACCGGGTGGGACGGCTGCCACCGGCTGGCGGACCTGATCGCCGCAGGCGGGGAACCTGTGCCGGCAGCGGACCCGCCGACGGCGGAGGACCTGGCCCTGCTCCTGCTCTCCGGCGGCACCACCGGAACGCCGAAGCTCATCCCCCGCACCCACGACGACTACGCCTGCAACGCCCGGCTCGCCGCCGAGATCTGCGAGCTCGGGCCCGACACGGTCTACCTGGCGGTCCTGCCGATGCCGTTCAACTTCACCATGAGCTGCCCCGGGATCCTCGGGACGCTCCAGGCCGGCGGCACCGTGGTCGTCGCCCGGGACCCCAGCCCGACCACCGCCTTCCGACTGGCCGAACGGGAACGGGTCACCATCGCCGCGCTCAACCCGCCCCTGGTCCCCGCGTGGTTGCAGGAGAACGCCGAGACCACCCCCGACCTGTCCAGCCTGCGACTGCTCCAGGTCGGGGCGGCCCGGCTCGCCGACGATCTGGCGCGGCGGATCGAACCGGAACTGGGCTGCCGACTACAGCAGGTGTTCGGCATGGCGGAGGGGCTGATCAACCTCACCCGGGCCGAGGACGACGACGAGACCGTCTGCACGACCCAGGGGCGGCCGATGTGTCCGGACGACGAGATCCGGGTCGTCGACGAGGCCGGGGCCCCGGTACCACCGGGCGAGGTCGGCGAGCTGCTCACCCGGGGGCCGTACACCATCCGGGGCTACTACCGGGCCGGGGAGGTCAACCGGACCGGGTTCACCCCGGACGGCTTCTACCGCACCGGCGACCAGGTGCGCCTGCTGCCCTCGGGGCACCTGGTCGTGGTGGGTCGGATCAAGGACCAGATCAACCGGGGTGGGGAGAAGATCGACGCGACGGAGGTGGAGGGGCACCTGGCCGGGTACCCCGGGGTCCTCGCCGTGGCCCTGGTCGGCGCCCCGGACGAGGACTTCGGCGAACGACCGGTCGCGTTCCTGGTCTGCGCCGGGGACCCACCCACCGCCCGGTCGCTCGGTGCCTTCCTGCGGGACCGGGGGGTCGCGGCCTACAAACACCCCGACCGGGTGATCGGGGTGTCCCGGATGCCGCTGACCGCCGTCGGCAAGATCGACAAAAGGGCCCTGGCCGCGTCGCTCACCGGGTAGCCACCACCACGACCCCGGCCCGCCGGGGGCGCAGCCCGGCCCGGGTCAGCTCCTGGCAGAGCTGCGGCAGGGTCACCTCCCAGGAGACGTGCTCGGCGGTGCGGCGCTGCACCACGGTGCCCGCCTCCCGGACCTCGGTGGTGATCCGCCAGTGCACCCTGCCGGGTTCGCCCGGCAGGACCGCTCCGGTGTTGCGGTACTCCCGCCCGCCGATGCGGACCGGGGTGTCCGGTACCCCACCGGGCACCCCGAGGTTGACGACCAACGGGGCTCCCGGCGCCAGCCGCCGTGCCGCCGACCGCCACAGCTCCCTCCGGTCGGCGGGGCTCAGTTCGCTCACCGCGTTGGCCAGCAGTACGGCGCAGACCCGGTCGGGTAGGACCGACCCGGTGGCCGTGCCCGGCAGCACCGTCACCCGACGGGCGAGGTCGGGGTCGGCGCCGATCCGGGTGAACAGCGCGGTGCGCAGCGCCGGGGAGGGCTCCACGGCCAGCACCTCGACCCCGGGGTTGAGCCGGGCGAGCAGTTCGGTGCCGCGGCCGGTGCCGGCCCCGACGTCGACGGCCGGGCCCTGCTGCGGGTCGAGGCCGCGCAGCTCCGCGGTGAGCGACGGGGTGAGGGCCCGCCACATGCCGGCTATCAGCAGGTCGAAGTGCTCGGCGTGCGCGTCGTAGGCCGTGTGGTCCACGTTCCCTCCCGGAACCAGTTTGAACATGACAACGGTTTTCGTTTAGGCTGTCCACCGTACCGGCACCGGACCCACCTGCGCGAGGAGAACCGATGCGGGTCACCGCGAACATCGACGTCTGCGTGGGAGCAGGACAGTGCGTGCACGCCGCACCCACCGTCTTCGACCAGTCCGACGACGGCCTGGTGGTCCTACTCACCACCGACATCACCGACGCCGACGCCGAGTCGGTGCGCACCGCCGTCGAATGGTGCCCGTCCGGCGCCGTCGAGTTGCTCGACCGCTGACCCAGCGGCCCGGCACGACCGAGGAGAAACACGTGACAGAACACATCGGACGACGGTCGCTGCTGCGCGGCGGCGCCTGGGCCGCCGCCGCACTCGCCGCAGGACCGGCACTACTCGCCGGCTGCGGCAGCGACGACACCCCGGCCGCCTCCACCCCCTCCGGGGCACCCCAGCGCGGCGGCACCCTGCGCGCCGCCCTCGTCGGCGTCGGCGCCGCCGAGACCCTGAGCTACTTCCACGGCGGCACCAACCTCGACTTCGTCCGGGCCAGGGCGATGCACGCCGCGCTGGGCAACCTCGACCCCACCGCCCCCGAAGGGGTCCGCTACGAGGTGCTCGACGGCATCGACGTCAGCCCCGACCTGCGCACCTACACCCTGCGCATCCGGCCCGGTCTCACGTTCAGCGACGGCTCCCCGCTGACCGCCCGGGACGTGCTCTACTCCCTGATCACCCCGGTCGAGGACCCCAGGTCCCTGGCCGTCTACAAGACCCCCGGGCGCAACTTCGACCTCGCCAAGGCCGAGGTCAAGGACGTACGGACTCTGGTGCTGCCCACCCTCGCCCCCATCGCGGACGGACGGCTGCTGCTCTGCCAGGGCAACTACCTCGTCCTCAAGGAGGGCAGCCGCTTCGAGGAGAACGCGCCGACCTCCGGCCCCTTCAAGCTCACCACCTTCGAGCCCGGCCAGGGCACGGCCCTGACCCGCAACGACGAGTTCTCCCTCCCCGGACTCGACGGCCCTTACCTCGACGGCCTCGAACTGCGCAACATCCCCGACAGCGACGCCCGGGCCAGCGCCCTCACCAACGGGCAGGTCGACTTCGCCGGGGACCTCGCCCCGGTCACCGCGCGGACCCTCGACGGCGACGACCGGGTCGTCGTCCGCCGCAGCGAGTCCCCGTACCTGTCTGGACTGTTCTTCCGGCTGAACATGACCCAGAAGCCCTTCGACGACCCCCGGGTCCGTACCGCCTTCAAACTCGCCGCCAACCGTCAGGCCATGCTCGACACGGTGCTGCACGGTCAGGGTCTGATCGGCAACGACCTGCTCTCCCCCGGCTTCCCCGGCTACGCCGAGAGCATCGAACAGCGCGCCTTCGACCCCGACGGGGCCCGCGCCCTGCTGACCGAGGCCGGCGTCAAGGACCTGGAGGTCACCCTCACCACCGGCCCGGAGACCCCCGGCATGGTCGAGGTCGCCACCCTCTACGTGGAGAACCTCAAGCAGATCGGGGTCCGGGCGACCCTGCGGGAACTGCCGGCCGGGCAACTGTTCGCCGACTTCCCCGCCTACGTCAAGCTCCCCTTCGCGGCGAGCTTCTCGGTACCGGTCCCCCCGATGCCCCTCTACCAGGTCTCCTACGGCGGCCAGAACCCGTCAGCGCTGGGCTGGAACCGGCCCGACGTCGACGCCCTGGTCGTGAAGGCCCGCAGCAGCGCCGACCCCGCCGAGGCGAACCAGGCCGCGCTCGCCGCCCAGCAGGCGATGTGGTCCGACGGCAACACCGTCGCACCGGTCTTCAAGCCCTTCGTCACCGCCGCGGTGCCCGCCCTGCGGGGGGTCCGCGAGGACCTGTTCGAGCAGTTCCCCGGCTTCAGCAGGGCCTCCCTGCGGTGACCTGGGGTCGGTTCCTGCTCCTGCGGCTCGCCAGCGCGGTCGCGGCGCTCGCCGGGGTGTCGGTGCTGGTCTTCGCCGCCACCGCCGTCCTGCCCGGCGACGCCGTCGGGATCCTCAGCGGCGCTGACGCCACCACGGCCCAACGCGAGGTGCTCCGGGCCGACCTGGGGCTGGACCGACCCGCCCACGTGCGGTACCTGGACTGGGCCGGGTCACTGCTGCGCGGTGACCTCGGCACCGCCCTGATCGGCGGGCGGCCCGTCAGCGAGCTGCTCGCGGACCGCCTGCCGAACAGCGTCCTCATCGCCGGACTCTCCCTGCTCGTCGTGACACCGCTGTCCGTGCTCTGCGGACTGGTCGCCGGCCTGCACCCCCGGGGGGTCCGCGACCGGGCGATCTCCACGGCCACCCTCTGCGGCGTCGCCCTGCCGGAGTTCGTCGTCGCGAGCCTGCTCGTCACCGTCTTGGCCACCTGGCTCGGGGTACTGCCCCGGGTCTCCCTGGTCCCCCTCGGGGGCACCCCCCTGGACACCCCGGAGATCCTGGTCCTGCCGGTACTGAGCACCGTCGCCGTCGGACTCGCCGCCGCCACCCGCCTCATCCGCTCCTCCACCGCCCAGGTCGCAGGCGCCCCCTTCGTCGAGGCGGCCCGGCTGCGGGGCATCACCGGAGCCCGTCTCGCCCTGCGGCACGTCCTGCCCAACGCGATCGGACCCGCCGTACAGTCCCTGGCCCTGGTGACCGCCGCGCTGGTCGGCGGGACCGTGGTCATCGAGACCATCTTCAGCTACCCCGGCATCGGGTACGAACTCCAGCAGGCCGTCGCCAACCGGGACATCCCGGTCGTGCAGGGGCTGACCGTCGTCCTGGCCGGCATCGCGCTGCTCGTCCTGCTCCTGGCCGACGTCGTCGCCCGCCTGGTCGATCCGCGACGTGGACGACACCCGTGATGCGCCTCGTCGCCCGGGTCGGGGTCCTGTTCGTCCTCGCCGTGGCCGTGCTCGGACCGTTCCTCACCACCGGCTCCCCCACCGAGCAGGTCGGCGTCCCCTACGCGCCACCCGGGGCCGGTCATCCCCTCGGCACCGACGCCCTCGGACGCGACCTGCTGGCCCGCGTCCTCGCCGGCGGTTGGATCGTGGTCACCCTCGCCGCCGGAGCCACCCTGCTCGCCACCGCACTCGGCGTCCTGACCGGGGTGACCGCGGGCCTCGCCCCGCGCCGCGCCGCCGACCTGCTCATCCGCCTCACCGACGTGATCGCGATCGTGCCGGCGGTCCTGATCATGCTGGTCTTCGCCGCCGGGTTCCCCGGCAGCGACCTCGCCGTGCTCGCCGCCGTGGCGTTGACCACCACCCCCTTCTCCGCCCGGGTGGTCAGCGCCGCCACCCGCACCGTCGCCCGCAGCGGCTTCGTCGAGGTCGCGCGAGGCAGGGGCGACACCCCGGCACAGGTACTCCGCCACGACATCCTGCCCAACATCGCCGGTACGGTCCTCACCGACGCCGGCATCCGCTTCGTCGCCGCCGTCCACCTCACCGCGACCGCGGGGTTCCTCGGTCTCGGTCGAGGAGCCCCCGCCCCCAACTGGGGACGCATGGTCCAGGAGAACCTCCCCGGGCTGAGCCTCTCCCCCCTGCCGGTCCTCGTCCCCGCGCTGCTCATCGCGGTCCTCGCCGTGTCGGTGAACCTCGTCGCCGACGACCTGGCCGCCCGCACCACCGGGGTCACCGGATGATCGCCGAGGTCTCCGACCTGGTGATCGGTCCCGTCGGGGGTGGCGAACCCCTCGTCGACGGGATCGGTCTCACCATCGCCCCCGGGGAGGTCGTCGCCCTCCTCGGCGTCTCCGGTTCGGGCAAGACCACCCTGGCGCTCGCCCTGCTCGGTCACCTGCGCCCCGGACTGCACCTGCGGTCGGGCCGGGTACGGGTCACCGGCACCGACCCCTTCGGTCCCGAGGGTCGGGCCCTGCGCGGCCGGGTCGTCTCCTTCCTCGGTCAGGACCCGGCCGCCGCCCTGAACCCCGCCCGCCGCCTCGGTGCCCAACTGGCGGAGGCCGCCGGGGCGGGCCGGGTCGGCGAGTTGTTGGCGGCGATGGACCTGCCCACCGACCGCGCCTTCACCCGACGGCGGCCCCACCAGATCTCCGGAGGGCAGGCCCAGCGGGTGGCCCTGGCCATCGCCATCGCCGGCAACCCCCGTCTGCTGATCCTCGACGAACCGACCAGCGGTCTCGACGTAGCCCTCGCCGGGGACCTGCGCGAACGGCTCACCACCTACCTGCGGGACCGGGACTGCGCCGCCCTGGTCATCACCCACGACCCCACCCTGGCCTCGACCATGGCTCACCGGGTCGTCCACCTCGACGCCGGACGCCTGGCATCCGCCCCCGTTCACCCCGACCCGCCGCCGCTGACCGCACCCACCGCACAGGCACTGCTCCGGGTCCACCGGTTACGCGCCGGCTACGGCCGGCGGACCGTCGTCGCGAACGTCTCCTTCGAGGTCGCCGCCGGTGTCTGCACCGCCCTCACCGGCCCCTCCGGGGTCGGCAAGAGCACCATCGCCCGGTGTGTCGCCGGACTCTCCACCCGGACCGGTGGACGGGTCACGCTCGACGGCGCCGACCTGGCACCCGCCGTCCGACACCGCAGCATCGCCCAGCGTCGGGCCGTGCAGTTCGTCGGACAGGACTCCGTCGGAGCGCTCAACCCCCGCGAGACCGCCCTACGGGCGTTGCTGCGCCCGCTGACCACCCTCGGGGTGCCCCAACCGGAGGACCACGCCCACGCACTGCTCCGCCGGGTACGGCTGCCCGCGTCGGCAGCGTACCGGCTACCCGGTGCCCTCTCCGGCGGAGAGCGCCAACGCCTCAACCTCGCCCGCGCCCTCGCCGCCGAACCCCGGTTGTTGATCTGCGACGAGATCACCTCGGCACTCGACCGGGGCACCGGTCACGCGGTGCTCGACCTGCTCGCCGAGCTTCGCACCGAACGGGACATCGGCGTGCTCATGGTCAGCCACGATCCGGAGGCCGTCGCCCGAAGCGCCCACCATGTGGTGGACGTCCCATCCCCGCAGAACCCCTGAGGAGCGTCGCACGTGACCACCCCCCGACAGTTCGTCCGCCGAAGGGTCCCCTTCGGCGCCGACCCGGTCGCCACCGCCGCGGCCCTGGCGGCGGCATCGGATCAGCCGCACGTCGTCTACGAGCAGCCCGAGGCGCTGTGCTGGGCCGAAGGGGAACTGGCCACGGTCGTCGTCGCGGACGGGGTGACCACCCTGACCCTCCCGGAGGGACAGACGAGCTTCCCCGCCGGGCCCTCCGTCTTCGACGGGGTACGCAGGGCACTGGCCGCCCTGCCCTTCGACGGGTGGCGGGTCTACGGGTGGGCCAGCTACGAGCTGACCTGCGACCCGCCCGCCGCCGAGCGCACCGTCCACCTCGTCGTACCCGAACGGGAGATCCGCATCCGCGGGGCGAGCGCCCTGCTGATCGCCCCCGACGAGGCCGAACTCGACCTGCTGCACAAGCGCCTCACCGACGCCGCGCACCGGGCACCGGTGGCGCCGCCGGAGACACGGATCGCCCTGGACCTCACCGGAGTGGAGACCACCGCCTACCGCGGTGCGGTGGCGGACGCGATCGCCACCATCCGAGGGGGCAGCCTGGACAAGGTGATCCTCTCCCGGACCATCGACGTACCCGGGGAGATCGACCTCCCCGCCACCTACCTGACCGGCCGTCGCGGGAACTCCCCGGCCCGCTCCTTCCTGCTGCGGCTCGGGGACTGGCAGGTGGCTGGCTTCAGCCCGGAGATCGTCGCCCGCGTCACCCCCGACGGCGCGGTCGTGACGCAGCCTCTCGCCGGCACGCGCGCCCTCGACGGCAGCCCGCTGCTCGACGCAGCCCGCCGCGACGAGCTGTACCGGGACGCGAAGGAGGTGTTCGAACACGCACTCTCGGTCCACCTCGCCGCCACCGAGATGTCCACCGTGTGCACCCCCGGCACGGTCGGCGTCCACGACTTCATGGCCGTCAAGGAACGCGGCAGCGTGCAGCACCTCGCCTCCGAGGTCAACGGACGCCTCGCCCAGAACACCACCGCCTGGGACGTCCTGTCGGTGCTCTTCCCGGCCATCACCGCATCCGGGATCCCGAAGCGACCGGCCTGCGACCTGATCCGCCGCGTCGAACCGCGGCGCGGGCTGTACAGCGGCACGGTCCTGATGGCCGACGCCGACGGCACCCTCGACGCCGCACTGGTCCTGCGCAGCGTCTTCCGGCACGCGGGGCGGACCTGGCTGCAGGCCGGTGCGGGGGTCGTCGCCCAGTCCGACCCGGCCCGGGAACTGGAGGAGACCCGCGAGAAGCTGCTCAGCGTCTCCCGTTTCCTCGTCCCCGCCGAACAGACGGATCCGCAGGGCGAGCCCACCCGAGTCCTCGAACCACATCCGGTGATCTAGTACCGACGCCGGTTCGGTCGGGTGTAGGTGGGGCGGGTCGCACCGGTGCGGTGACCCGCCCCACGCCGCTCGACCGGGACCCCATCCCGGCGCGGAGCACGTCGACGAGCCGGTGGCGTGCCGCAGCCTGGTTGGCCGGACGTGCACTGCTCGCGAACTCGCCGCTGCTCGTGCGAGGCGCGGATCCGGTCACCGACACAGGACAGCGTGCTGTCCGGCGGCGTGGGGTCTACCTGTTGTCATCTCGAAGGCACGCTGCCCGGTACCGAAAGCCGGTTTCCCGGCGGCAGGGCGAGGACCGCCGCTGCCGCCGGGGCGGATGTCGTTCAGTGGGCTGACAGGGTTCCACTGATCTCGTTGGGGACCGCGGGCAGTTCCACCGAGCCGACGACCTTGCCGGTGGTGAGGTCGAGCCGGTGCACCTTCTTGGTGGCGGGCTCAGTGACGTAGGCGACGTCGCCGCGAACGAACAGGGCCGGGCGGGGTTCCTGCCAGTTCATCGGCTCTTTCCACGCACTGACGACGGGCCACGCGTTGGTGATCGCACCGGCGGCGGGGTCGACGACGTGGAGCTTGCCGTCGGTGCCGAGGATCAGGCCCTCACCATTCGGGCCGCGCGCCAGAGAGCGGAAGCTGTAGCTGACGTCCTCCGGCATCGGCACCACCTTGAGTGAGTTCGTGGCGGTGTCGATGAGCGCGAACTGCTCAGGGAACTCACGCTCCGCGTCTGCGTCGATCTTGTAGTCGCCGAGCAGGACGGGCGACTTCTCGCTGCCGACCTGGGTGGCGACAGCGCCGTACGCCCGGTCGCTCTTGACCTTGACGAAGTCGCCGTTCTTGAACAGCAGGACCCCGTCGGTGCAGCCGAGGCCGACGACCTCACCCTGGGCGACGGCTTCGCCGTGTACGCCCGGGCACTCCTCGCTGCGGGCGATCTCCTTGCCGTCCTTGTCGAGCGCGATCGCGCCGGGGCGGGACTCTTCGGTGCCGAGGCTGACCACGAGGGTCCCGTCGCTCAGTTCGACCGCGACGCCGTGGTGCGGCTGTGCGGTCTTGTACTGGCGACCGGTGGGCTTGCCGTCGGCGAGGGCCTTCGGGTCGAAGCTGTGCACCTCACCGGTGCCGTCGGTGAACAGGACGGTGCGGTCGCCGTGCAGCACGACGTGGCCGGGCTTGGCACCCGGGTAGCTGATGTCGGTCATCTTGCCGGCGACGGCGTCGAGCACCTGGAAGCCCGCCTCGGTGGAGACGAAGACGCCGGTGTCGTTGCCGGCCGGGTTGATCCGATTGAATCCCGCCAAGGCGATGGTGTGCGCCACCGTCAGGGCCTCGCCGTCGAGCACGTGGATACCACCGTCGTAGGTGATCGCGACCGGCTCCTGCACCGAGGCGGCCGACGACGAGGACGGGGACCCGGTCTCGTTCGTCGCCTCGGACCCGCAGGCGGCGAGCGTCAGCGAGGCTGCCACCAGCGCGGCCAGGCCGCTGGTTGTCCGTCGATTCACTGCATTCCCTCTCTTAGATAAGACTGACAATCGTTTTCATTAAGGTATACGGCGATGCCCGTACGGGCGCATCTGGGGGTTCAGCCGCTCAGGCCGCCGATGATCGCCTCGGTGTTGAAGCGCATCATGTCCAGGTAGGTCGCGGCGTCACCGTCGGCGCCGCTGAGCGATTCGGAGTACAACCCGACGACGCCGACCGTCACACCGGCCTCGGCGGCGAGGACCTCGGCGAGGCGGGCGGGTTGCGCGGTATCGGCGAAGATCGCCCGCACCTGGTGGGTCTTGATAGCGGTGACCAGCGAGGCAAGGTCGGAAGCGCTCGGCGAGGCCAAGGTCGTTCCACTCGGGATGATCGCGCCGACGACAGTGAGGGCGTAGCGTTCGGCGAGGTAGCCGAAGACATGGTGGTTGGTTACCAGAACCCGACGCTCCGCCGGGATCGCGGCGAAACGCTCGGCCAGCCGCGCGTCCAGATCGCCCACGTCTTTCGCGTACGTCTCCGCGCGGTGGCGTACGGCCTCGGCGTCCACACCGTCGACGTGCGTGACGATCTCCTCGCCCAGCAGCCGAATCGCGGTGACGACACGTCTCGGGTCGGTCCAGAAGTGTGGGTCCGGTAGCCCGGCGGCGTCGCCGTCGCGGTATTCCATCGGCTCGACCCTGGCGCCCACCTCGACGGTGGGGACACCCTCGGACTTCGCCGCCTCGACGTGGTGCAGCACGCCCTCCTCCAGGCCGAGCCCGTTGTAGACGACCAGGTCGGCCGTCTGCATGGCATGTGCCTCCCGCGCGGAGACGGCGAACGAATGCGGATCGGCGTTCGGCTTCATCAGGACGCTGACCTCGGCCTGGTCACCGACGATCTCCGCGACGACGTCGCCGAGGATGTTCGTGGTCACCACGATGCGCGTCCGCTCCGGTGAGGTACAGGCGGCGCTCCCGACCAGTACGGCAGCTGCGGCGACGAGCGCCGTCAGCATCCTCGCCGCCCTCATCGGCCGACCTCCACGGCCAGATCGGGCTGCTCGGCGACCCGCAGCGTGCGGGCGGTGCGCAACCCGTCGCGGTAGTCGATCTCGTAAATGACCCGGGCAGCCGGCTCGGCCAGGTAGGCACGGTCGATGTCCAACATCAGGCTCGCCGCCGGCACGGTCTTCTGCGCGAGCACCTTCCCGGTCTCCAGGTCGTAGCTGATCAACGTGCCGGACCTGTCCAGAGCAAGCACCGTGCTGCCGTCCGCCGGCGAGGCCGCCGCCACCAGCTCACGCCCTCCAGCCGGGAGGTATCGCAGCGTGGCCTTGGCCGCGTTCACCGACCAGATTCCGGCGCGATCGGCGACAGCCGCCTCGTTGCTCCGCGGCCGGTACCCGAACATGTCCGTGGCGACCGGGGTCTGCGGGCTGGGCAGGGTTGTGGCGGTGAGCTTCTCGCCCTCGAGCCTGACGCGCACGAGACTGTCCTCGCAGGCGATCACCGCGCCGCCACGCAGGACGGCCCAGCCGCGCGGCGCGACGCACGGCACGTCCAGAGCACCGGTCCGTTCGCCTCGCTCACTCATCGCGGTGATCCGATTCGCAGGCTGGCCCGGATCGTCGCCGACAGCGACGAGAAGCTGCTTCGCGTACGGCACGGCCAGTGCGGAAGAGCTGCCGGAGTCGATGGTGGCAAGCTCGGCGACCTTGCCGGCTTCGAGTTCCCGACGGTCCAGCACGGTGACCTTCCCGTCCGCCGTACCGACGGTGGTGTGAGCCTCGAAGCCGGCGACCGTCGTGACCGGCGCGTCCAGGGTCAACGTGCCGACCGAGCGGGCCGGCGCCAGATAGTAGTGGACGTGGTCGGTGTGATCGACCGTCCAGACACCGGTGTCGACGATCTCGAGCCTCCGGTCACCGTCACCGACGTAGACGAAACGGCCGTCCTCGGTGACCCGTTCGGCACCGAGCGACAGGACTATCTCCTTCTCGGTCGTAGCGGTCAGATCGAGTAGGTGCAACCGCTGGTCCCCACGGGTCGCGTACGCGATGGCCGACCGGGGTTCGGCCAGCTCCTCGGCACCGGCGACATAGCCGTGCGGTGTCTCCTCGACTGCCGTTGGATCATCCGACGAAGCGCACGCAGACAAGGCGAGAGTGACACTCAGGGTAGCGGTCCACACGGCGCGCCGGGAACTGGTGACGATCACGAGATTCCTTCCGATGAGGGATGTGCGACTGGTGTGGGGGCCAGCGGCCTGCGTCCACCCAGCGCAGTCACGATCCGGCGCGCCCCAAGGAGCACGAAGAAGATCGACACCGCAGTGGCGGCGATCGTGGCGCCGGCGGCGGTCGCGGCGTACCAGGAGACCCACAGACCGATCACGGTGGCGGCCGAGCCGATCACGAAGCTGGCCAGCATTACCGCGGGCAGCCGGCGCACCACCAGCATGGCGGCAGCCGACGGTGCGATCAGCATTCCGAAGGCGAGCAGGGTGCCGACGACACTGAAGGCGACCGCCATCGTGACGGTCAGCAGCGCCAGCATCACCATGTTGGCCAGATCTGGTCGAAGGCCCAGCGTCTGGGCCTTGCGCGGGTCGAAGGTCAGCGCCAGGAACGGCCGGTAGCACCCGACGGTCACCGCCGCCACCACGGTGACGGCGACGGCGAGCATCAACAGGTCGGGCCGTTGGATCGCCAGTACGTCGCCGAACAGGAAGGCCGTCAGGTCGGTCGCGAACGACCGCGAGTGCGACACGACGATGACCCCGACCGAGAGCATCCCGACGAACAGCAACCCGATGCTGGTGTCCCGCCCGAACTCCCGGCTGTGCCGCAGGGCGTTGACCCCGGCGGCCATCGCGAAGGCACTGACGGCGGCCCCCACGACGAGGTTCCCGCCCATGATCGAGGCGACCGCCACGCCCGGCAGCATGCCGTGGCTCATCGCCTCCCCGAGGAAGGTCATCCCCCGGGCGATCACCCACACACCGACCAGCGCACATGCCGCCGCCAACAGCACGCCACCGATGAGCGCGCGGACGACGAAGGACACGGTGAACGGCTCGACCAGGGACCACATCACCTGGCCGACTATACTGGAATGAAAACCATTGCCATTAAGGGGGCTGTGTTGAGCGCTGATGTCCTGACTGCGGAGCAGGTGGGTTTCCGGTACGGCGACGTGCCCGTCCTACACGACGTGAACCTGCGCGTCGGCCCCGGCTCCACGGTGGCCCTGACCGGCGCGAACGGCACGGGCAAGAGCACACTGCTACATCTGCTCGCAGGTGTCACCCCGCCGACCCGGGGCCGTGTCGTCCGGAGGCCGGGCACCCGCCTCGCCCTGCTACCACAACGCACCAGCGACATCGACGCACTCCCCCTGACCGTCGGCGAATGCGTCCAGATCGGGCGGTTCGAGAAGCGCCGTCGCCTCAGTCGAGGTGACCGCGCGCGCGTGACGGAGATCATGCAGTGGCTGGACATCGCCCACCTCGCTCGTCGCCGGCTTCGCGAGCTGTCCGGCGGCCAGCGCCAGCGCACCCTCATTGCGCAGGCACTCGTCCAAGACGCCGACGTCTACCTCCTGGACGAGCCAACCGCCGCCCTCGACACCCGCAGTCGGCAGCACGTCCACGAACTACTGGCCGAACGCGTCGCCGCCGGTGCGGCGGTGGTCGTCGCCAGCCACGACCCTGCCGAGGCCGCACTCGCGGAACGGACCATTCACTTGGCAGGCACCGCGCCGAGTCTCGTCACCGCGAAGTGACATCACCGGTCTGAGGGGTCGATGCCGACCACCCGAACAGACCCCCTCGGCCCGCCCGGCGTCGGGAAGACTGCCGGGCCGTGTTCTCGAAGTCTGATGTCGGCACAGCGGTGGTTGACCCTCGATCAGGTCGAGGACCCACCCTCACCGAGAACGTCCCGCACGCGATCGACCAGTGGAGACCTCGGATGCTCGACCTGGAAACACTACGGCCGATCCTGCGCGCCACCTGGACCGCTGACACCTGCGACCCCCACGACCTACCCGACTGGCGGCCGGACAACCCCGCCCGAGGACAGTGCGGAGTGACAGCCCTCATCGTCCAGGACCACCTCGGAGGAGACCTGATCCTCGGTTCTACGAGTGCCTGACGGCGCGGGCTGACGCGTTGTTCGATCTGACCGACGCGGTGTTGTGCTCCGACGGGCCGGTCCGGTCGTTGGTGGAGTTGTCGCTGGTGGGTGAGCACCGCCGTGGCCATGGGGCGTTGTATGACGCCCTCGCCTGCGGCCGGCTGGACATCGATCGGCTGCGCACCACTTTGGCGGCGGTGCCGTTGCCACGGGCAGCTGACGGCCGGTTGGTCCTGGCGGTGGACGTCACCTGCTGGCTGCGGCCGGGCGCCCACACCTCACGCAGCGAATCCTGTGCCACACCTTGCCGCCGCAGGACCGCTTTCCGCGACGTTGAAGATCAGGTCGTGTTTCAGGGATCAAGGCCAGGGGCACTGAAGGTGACATCCATGCCTATTGCGACCTCGACGCGATCACCGTGGTCGTGATGGCCCCGGCGATAAGCGTTGCGGAGAGGACGAGGAACCAGGGCCACCGGGCGCAGCCGGGCCGATCGCGATCAGTCCCGTCAGGACCTACTGTTGCGATCTTCGGCCAGGCACGGTGGCTGGGCGCAGCCCCAGCGCCCACGAACCTGCCTGGGTGCCCAGATTGAAGTTGCGATCCTCGCCCGGGCGCGGTGGCCGGGCGCAGCAGCCCCCGAACTGGGAATATTCACTCCGATCGTTAAAATGCATCCCCACATCGAATCGGTGCTGCCCATTTTGCACCCATTTTAAGGTTGGGAACCTCCTGGGAATTTCGTGTTCACCTCAGACAAGTCATCGTTAAGGGTAGACGGGGTGCTGCTATCGCAAGCGCATCGAAACGCAGGGTCACCGCGCAGAACCTTCTCACCTACCGACCCCCGAGAGGACAGATCAGCACCGGGCGGGTTGGCGCCGACCCCGGCGGATGGGACGCGGAGAGGTTAGGCGGCTGGCGGCCGGTTACTGCACGGGATGAACGTGGTCGCGCCGTCGGCGGTTGCTTCTTCCAGTTCTGCGAGTACGGAGGTGCTGGTGTCGGCAACCAACTTGTAGGAAGGAGTGACCGAGTGCGTCCCAGATCCTTGATGTCCTCCGGTGTCGGCGTACGAGTTGGCGTGGCCAGTCAGGTACGACCAAACCTGCCCAGCCCGCCGTACCTGGCGGGGACCTTCATGTTCGCGCCGACGCCGTCGCTCGCTGAAAAAATCGACTGTCGTTAGAGCCTTCTGCAGGCACGGCCGGAGCGGGACCACCGAGCAGGTGTGGCCCGATTACGGTGCACGAGCGCTGCGGGTAGTGCCCGGGACCAAGCCGACCCGCACCGCAGCCGCGCAGCGGCGAGGAGCGGAAGCGGCGCGGTAGGAATGTGGGCTGGGCTTCCCGCCAGCGCCCAAGACCATCTACCCCTCGAACCAAGGGCACGAGGCTGGTCCTGTTCATCTGTACCTACCTGGTCACGTTCACCCGTACGCCGACATCCGGCGGCGAGCATCAGGGTTGCGGCGATGCGTCTGAGGTCATGGAACTGTACGGGTGGCAGGCAGCTTCAGTGGACGGACTCGGTCGAAGCGGCCGGTGACCGCCTCCGGGTGCCAGGGCCGGCCGTCTCGTTTGCGGACAAAGGGGGTGCCGGTGTCGGCCCACGTGTCGGCGGTGCCCTTCCCCTCGTAGCGTGGAGGCCAGAGCTTGAGGGATAGAGGTTCATGGCTGAGACGAGACGCCAGTTCGATCCGGAGTTCCGGGCGGGTGCGGTGCGGATCGTGCGTGAGACGGGTAAGTCGATCGCTCAGGTCGCCCGTGACCTGGGGGTCAACAGCGGGACCCTGGCCAACTGGGTGAAGCGGGACCGCGAGGCTCGCGGTGAGGCCGCTGCCGGGCAGCTGGCCGAGGACGAGCGGGCGGAGCTGGCCCGGCTACGGCGGGAGAACGCCGAGTTGGCGATGGAGCGTAATGACGCCCCTATGTTTGTCAAGTCGTCGGGGTGGGTGTTGTCGCTGGTGGCAGGGCTGCGGTGATGAGGGGGAAGATCTGCCGGGCGACGTAGCGCTTCAGGCAGCGGATGGCTTCCTTCGTTGATTTGCCCTCGGCTGTCCGTTTCGTGGCGTAGTCGCGGGTGCGTTGGTCGCGGCCGAGTCGGGTCAGGACGATGGTGTAGAGGGCGCTGTTGGCGCGTCGGTCACCGCCTCGATTGAGCCGGTGGCGGGTGGTCCTGCCCGATGACGCCTCGATCGGGTTGACGCCGCAGAGGGCCGCGAACGCGGCCTGGTTGGCCAGCCGGTCGGGATTGTCGCCGGCGGCGATAAGCAGCGCCGCGGCGGTGTCGGGACCGACGCCGTGCTGCTCGAGCAGCTGCGGCGCGCAGGCGGTGATGGCGGCGCTCATCTGCTGTTGTAGGACGCGGGCTTCGTCGGTGAGGGCCAGGACTCGGCGGGCCAGGCTGCGCAACACTGTGCTGGTGGCCGCGCGGGTGTCGGGTCGGCTCGCACCAGCAGTGCCTTGAGCTGGTTGATGGCCTGGGTGCGGGCCTTGACTGCCGAGTCCTTGGCGATCTTGAACATGCGGATCGTCTCCACGACGCCGTCGCCGCTCTTCGCCAGGCCGGTGGCCTGCCCGGACAGCACCGCGCGGGCGGCGTTCTCCGCGTCGATGGCGTCGGTCTTGCCGCGGCGGCGGCGCACCGCCCGATCGGGCCGGTTGACCTCGACGACCCGCAACCCGTCGCGGTGCAGGTGCCGGGTCAGCGCGGTGCCGTGGGAGCTGGTGCCCTCCACCCCTGCGCGGCGCAGCCGACCGTGTCGGCGCGCCCAGCTCACCAAAGCGGTGTAGCCGGCGGCGGTGGTCGGGAACGCCCGCGTGTCCACCAGCGCACCCAGTACGGTGACCACTGCGGCGACGTGCGTGTCGTTGTGCGTGTCGACGCCAAGGACGATCTCCTCATCCATCGCCGCGGCGTTGGTCGGTACGTCGGTCGGCAACAGCAGATCCTTCCACTCGGGGACAGGGGGTCGACCGTCGACCGGACGTGGTGGTCAGGACTGTGACGGCGCATCGGCGAGGCCCCTATCGGGACACATCTACGCCCAGGTCGGGTCGGTGCCACCCGAGGGCGAAGTCGACGGGTCATCACGAAGGCACCCGCAGGGCCAGTCTCAAGCTGGGTCAGACCCCGCCCGCCGGGCGGCACCAGTGGATCCTCACAGTCCTCAAGCGATCCGTGGTCGGGTGGGTCAAGGAAGCGACGAGCCGGTGAGCGTGGCCGCCTTCATCGCTTCCCAGAGGACCGAGCATTCCGTGCCGCACGCGGTGGCCTGCCGGGCCCTGGGAGTGTCCGAGTCCTGGTTCTACAAGTGGCGTGACCGGCCACCGACCCACCGCCAGGAGCGGCGTGTCCGGTTGACGGCGGCGGTCAGAACGGTGTTCGACGACTCGGGCGGCACCTACGGCAGCCCCCGAGTCGGGATCGAGCTGCGCGAGCAGGGCTGGCAGGTCTCGGACAACACGATCGCGCAGCTCATGGCCGAGCTGGGCTTGGCCGCCCGGGTCAAGCGCCACCGGCGGGGCCTGACCCGCCCAGGTACACGTCCGGCCGCACCAGACCTCATCAAGCGGGTGTTCACCGCGCCGGCGCCCGATCGCGTCTGGTGCGGCGACATGACCGAGATCCGCACCGACGAGGGCAAGCTCTACCTGGCCACCGTCATCGATCTGTACTCCCGTCGGATCCTCGGCTACGCGATCGGCGCCCACCACGACGCCGGCCTCGTCGTCGCCGCGCTGAACATGGCCGCCGTCACCCGCGGCGGCAACATCGACGGGGTGATCTTCCACAGCGACAGAGGCAGCGAGTACACCTCGGCCGACTTCGCCCAGGCCTGCGCCCGATGGAAGGTACGCCAGTCGATGGGACGGGTCGGGTCGTGCTTCGACAACGCCGTCGCCGAGGCCACCTTCTCCACCATCAAGGTCGGATACGTCCACCGCCGCCACTTCCGCACCCGTACCGAGGCCCGCCTGAAGATCGCCACCTGGATCACCGACTTCTACAACCGCCGTCGCCGGCACTCCGTCTGCGACTGGCGATCACCCATCGACTACGAACGATCAGAGACCCGCGCCCTGCAGTCCCGGGCCACATAACAGAGCCCTCCACGATTCCAGGGGATTGACAAGTCGAGCAAGGCCGGCATAGCGGGCGCTCCCGCGTGTCGTACCCGAGGTTGGCCCCAGCCCTCGGCCTCAGAGGGCGGTCTGCGGCAGCTTGATCTGATCTATGCGTTGCGTCTGGTTGGTGGCCTTCCGGTGGGTTCGCTGTGGATAGCGGCAGGTCGATGAGTTGAATGTGAGTTCTGGTCGTGACCGCTCGGGCGGGTGGGGCGTTAGCCTGGTCATGGGTGATCGGAAGCCGTATCCGAGCGATGTCAGCGACGAGCAGTGGGAGCTGATCGGGCCGTTTCTGCAGGCGTGGAAAACCAGACGCGTCGCGGTGTCGGTGTCGGGCCAGCCAGGCGACTACGACCTGCGGGAGGTCGTGAACGCGATCTTCTACCAGAACCGGACGGGTTGTCAGTGGGCGTACCTGCCGCATGACCTGCCGCCGAAGTCGGCCACCTACTACTACTTCGCGCTGTGGCGTGATGACGGCACTGACCAGGTGATTTACGATCTGCTGCGCTGCCAGGCGAGGGAGAAGGTGGGTCGTCGGGAGGATCCGAGCGCGGTGGTGTTGGACACCCAGTCGATCAGGGCGGCGAACCACGTCCCGGCCACGACGACCGGCAAGGACGCGGCGAAGAAGGTGTCGGGGCGTAAGCGAGGCTTGGCGGTGGACGCGTTGGGACTGGTCATCGCGGTCGTGGTGGCCGCGGCGTCGGTCACCGACAACGCCATTGGTATCCGGCTGCTCGACAAGGTCGTCGCACACACCCCGACGGTGAGCCGCGCCTGGGTCGACGCCGGGTTCAAACAAGACCTCGCGCTGCACGGCGCCGTCCTCGGGGTCGACGTGGAGGTCGTCAAACGCTCCGACACTCGGCCCGGGTTCGTGCCGATCCGTAAGCGGTGGATCGTCGAACAGGTCAACGGCACGTTGATGCTGCACCGCCGCCTCGTGCGCGAGTACGAGAGCCGACCGGAATCCTCGGTGTCACGAACCCTGTGGGCCTCGACGGCGAACATCGTGCGCCGGCTGACCGGAACCAGCACACCCACCTGGCGGCACCGGTGAACCTCCCCACCGTCCTCGACCTGATCACCGACCGGGAGACCACCGCACGCCGGCACGCCGACCGACTCCGCGAGCAGATCACCGCCCTGACCAGCGAACTCGCCCGCCTCGACGGCGAACTGGCCGACCTGGCGACGACCCGCACCACTCTGCGCACCCTCGCCGCCGCCGAGTTCACCGCAGACGATCCGACGATCGCCAGCGGCCCCTACCAGCAGATCCTGCATGTCCTCGGTGCCGCGCCCGCCGGCATGCGCGCCAAAGGCATCTGCCTCGCCCTCGGCGTCGAACCCTCACCGAAACACGTCGAAGGCACCCGCGCGAAGCTGAAACGCATGGTCAACCAGCGCATCCTCACCGAAGACGAACCCGGTCTGTTCACCCTCATTCCAAAACAGACGTAGTACTGCGAACCGGCCTCTCAGCAGTCGGTGTCTCCGTAGATCTCGTGCAGGATCTTGCGGACATGGCGGGCGATGTCGGCGGGATGCGTGGTGGTCGCGTGTTCGCGGTTGAGCGATTCGTGCACGTCGCTCCAGAACCGGTCCTCGCCGTGGCCGGCCGGCAGGCGCAGAAACCAGCGGTAACCGGACAGGCGGGCTGGGATGCCGGCGTCTTGCAGGTAGGCGTTGATGTCGGCGTCAATCTCGGTCTGCTCGGCCGCGGCCCGTGGTCGAGCCTGGTGGTCGTCGCCGGCCGGGCCGCTCGTCGTCACTACGGTGATGTGGCGGTCAGGCCGGTCGGGGCAGCGGACGAGCCTGGCCAGCCCTGCGGTCCAGCCAATCAGGGCGCCCCAGCCGCTCTCGGGCAGTTCGAGATACTCACCCGCTGGCTCGATCGGCGCCTCCGGCGACAACTCGACGTCGTCCCAGCTGTTAGCGCTCGTCTCCCCGTAGTCGATCATGGTTGCCTCCCGCCGCGATGGGCTGGGGCCCGCCGGACTCGGTAGGCCTCAGCCCATTGTCCCCAGGCGAGGGCTGGCTGCTAGGGGAAAACGCAGTTGCTGGTCCCGTAGCAGTTGAACTGCTGCGACCGCAGCGGCGCGGCGATGTAGGTGGGATACCCGCTTGGGGTGAACAGCGTGTTGACATCCGCGTAGTACTCGTTCGAGTTGACCAGACGGTTGCCGTAGACGGTGCCGCTGTCCCACCGCCATCCGGACGGGCCGATCACCGGGCCGCCGACGTAGTGGTCACCACAGTTGGCGTCCGGCAGGTTGTTGCGCTCTTCGTAACAGTTGACATAGGTGTCGTTGAAGTCCAGCGTGGGCCCGCTATCCCAGATCAGCGTCGCCCGCCACTGCGCCTGCCGACCGTTGAGATTGGTCCGCAGCACCACGTCGTAGGAACCAATCACTCCGCTGGTGTTGCCGTAGGCGGCGTTGCCCTTCGTCTCCGCCGCATAGTTGTTGATCTTCCGACGGCAGATCGAGCCGGTCTCGCACCACGTGTCGTAATCATCGGCGAGAACGCCGACTCCCGAGCCCTCCGCCCTTCCCGCCGCTGGCGCGACCGCCGTGAACGCCGTGATCACCTGTCCCGCCGGCGAACGAGTGATCGCAGTGAGCCCCTCCGCTGTGCACACCCACTGCGACGCCCGCTGCTTCGCCGCCAGCTTGATGCACGGCGCGAGAGCTGCGCCACCCTCGTCGGACTTCCTGACCTCGGACGGCCCGGCCATAGCCACACCAGGTGCGGCCATGGCCGAGATAAGCAGGGCCCCGGCGAACACCGCTGCGGCCTTCCGTCGCATGTCCATCGAACCTCCCGTATCGCGACGGACTTCATCGTGAAACTTCCTTGCGACGAATCGTGGCGCAACAGGCACGTCGGGTAATCGACACTGGTAGATCGATCAGCTTGCCGACCTCGCAAGACCCCGGCAGGCAGCAGGATCGACAGGCTGGCACCAAAACCTCCTGCCGATCTTGGCTCAATGGCAGAAGTTGGCGCCGAGACCAACTGTCGATCATGCAGATCGACGGTCTGCAATCACCAAGAGTCTTGACCGATCGATCGGTGCAGCGGTGAGGAGGCAGATCGTCAGCCAGCGCCGCCGTATGCGGCCTGCGACGCTGCTGAGTGTTCCGGTGGGGCGTTGTTCGATCAGTCGTACGGCGAGGAGGGTGATCGGGAGCGCGGCGGCGACGCCGATGATGCTCCAGGCCATGGGGGTGAACGGGCCGAGCACGGGAAGTGGTGGGAGCAGGTGGGCTGCGGCTTGTGAGGCGAGGATGGTGAGCTGCACTGCGGCGAGTGCCGTCAGTGCGGCCAGGAACGTCCGCTGGGACTGCCCCGGGTTTGGTTGACTCGCGGTGTTGAGTGGTTCAGGCCGCGTGTGCGGGTCTGTTGATTGTCTCGAACTCGATGGGGGTGAGCCGTCCGAGGCGTTGTTGCCGGCGTCGGCGGTGGTAGGTGCGTTCGATCCAGGTCACCATCGCCAGGCGGAGGTCGTGGCGGGTGGTCCAGCGTTGCCGGTCCAGGACGTTGCGTTGCAGGAGGGCGAAGAACGATTCCATCGCGGCGTTGTCACCGCAGGCGCCGACGCGGCCCATCGAGCCGACCAGTCCGTTGCGGCGTAGTGCCTTCACGAACTTCTTCGACCGGAACTGGCTTCCTCTGTCGGAGTGGACCACGGTGCCGGCCGGGTTCCGTAGTCGGATCGCGTTGTGCAGGGCGGTGACGGCCAGGGAGGCCTTCATGCGGGTGTCGATGGAGTAGCCGACGATCCGGCCGGAGTACACGTCCTTGATCGCGCACAGGTAGAGCTTGCCTTCGGCGGTGGGGTGTTCGGTGATGTCGGTGAGCCACAGCCGGTTCGGGGCGTCGGCGGTGAACCGGCGTTGCACCAGGTCGTCGTGTACCGGCGGTCCGGCACGCCTGGTCAGGCCCTTGCGCTTGGCGAACACCGACCAGATCCGCTGCTGTGAACACAGTCGGGCGACCCGGTTACGGCCGGCGGTGACGCCGTGGGCGGGGAGTTCGTCGGCGATGAACCGGTACCCGAACGCCGGATCATCGTGGTGGATGTCCAGGGCGGCGTTGATCAGGTGGGCGTCATCGACGTCGCGTCGCGACACCGGGTCGGCGCGCCACGCGTAGTAGGCCTGCTTGCTGAACCCCAACACCCGGCAGGTCACCGCGACGGGAATCCCGTCCGCGGCCAGGTCACCGACCAGCGGGTACATCATTTTGGGGAGATCTCCCGGGCGAAGAACGCCGCCGCTCTCCGGAGGATCTCGTTCTCCTGTTCCAGGAGCTTGTTGCGCCGTCGCAGGTCCCGCAACTCGGCCGACTCCGAACCGGTGACGCCGGGACGGACGCCGTCCTCGACGTCGGCGAGCTTGAGCCAGCGGTGCAGACAGCCCTCGGAGATCCCGAAGTCCTTCGCGATCTGCCGCAACGGCGCCTCACCCTTGCGAGCGACCGCGACCACGTCACGGCGGAACTCCGGCGGGAACGCTTTCGGCATGACAGACATCCTTCCAGCGAGGAACGCATCCTCACAAATCAGGAGTCAACCAAACCGGGTGCAGTCCCCTCGACACCGGTGACCCTGACAACGCACTTCGAGCCGCCGAGGGCTGGAACCCACCCCCCACCGTCCCAGGCGAACGAATCTCACACTTCTACATCGACCTGGCACGCGCCTACCAACAGACCGGTTCACCCACACAAGCCCTCACCGCCCTGCTCAACGCGAGACGAGCAGCACCCGAGCACACCCGGATCCACCCCCAGGTTCACCGCATCGTCGCCGCGGTCCGACCTCGCCTACCAGTCACTGGCCCACTCCACGAGTACGCCAGCTGGACAACTCAAGCAGCACCCGCCAGCTAACGCGGTCGCACGAGATCCGGCAGCTGCGTCAACGTGTCCAGCACCAACCCCCCTGGCTGGGCGGCCGCAACATCACCTGCCCACAGATGCCCCCACGGGCCGCGCTTGATCAGAGCAGCCTGCAGACCAGACGCCTGGGCCGCCCTCACGTCGTAATCGCGGTGATCACCGACGTAAAGGATCTCGCCCCGGTCCCCCGGGGCGAACTCACCGACCCGCCCGAAAAAGCCCGGATCCGGTTTCGCGACACCCCACTCCCCCGACGTAGCGACAGCATCGACAGGCAGATCGAGTGCGCGGATCAGATCAGCCGCCCGGGCCGTCTGGTTCCCGGCCACCCCTACCCACAGACCACGCGCCCGTAGCTCCGCCAACGCAGGACGGACATCCGGATAAAGATCACCATCTCCGATCTGTTCACCCCTCCCGGCCTCCTCCCGGCGCTGCCGCTCGACACCCAGATCGATCCCCGGACGCAGATAATCGAACGCCTCAGCGTTGTCACGACCCTGAGCGACCACAATCCCCACCAACGCCGACAGCGTGTGCCGTGGGACCCGCAGCCAATCCGCCCACGCCTGAAACTCGCGGGTATCGTCCAACAACGTCTCACCGACATCGAACACCACTGATTTGATCACGTAAGGCTCCTCAGTCTGGGCAAGCGGTACGACCAGCCGACGCCTCCCGAGCGTGATGTGTCACCCGGTCGTACCGGAGTGCAGAAGTAGCCCGGCGGGTCACGCGGCTCGGTTGAAACGGAGCCGCATCGAGTGTTTCTGGTATGAGATGTCACGCAGCTCGAATCCGGCCGGTAGCAGATCCAGCCTCACCGGTCTGGCTACAGGCTCCGCCATCGCTATCGGAAGGTGGATGACGACCTCGTCAACCCGATCGATGTTGTGACGGAGGACGCTGGCACTACTGGATCCACTGAAAAGAACGTTTCTGGACCCTGCTGCGTAAGCCTCGGAGAGCCAGTTCCGCAGGTCAACGTCGAGAGGTTCGGGGAGCAGAAAATGGGCTCGCGCATGGCCGTCTAGGACTCCTTCCTCCGGCAGCGCGTCGACGACCACGATGTCGACATGGTCGCGCAGATCAGCCGTGAGTTGCTCTTCGGGCTTGTGGCGGCTCTCGTCGCTGATGCTGTAGGCCCAGGTGACATAAGGCCAGCTTCGTCGTGTTGCGGTGAGCCAAGGGCCGAGGACGGTGAGCGTCTCGGCGGGCAGCACGTCGGTCTCGACATCGATCCCGGCGGCAGCCAGTACCGCAGCACCACCGTCGCCCCGCGAGGTGGGATCGAGAACGCTGATGACGACTCGAACCACGCCCGCATCAAGCAACTCTTGTCGGCAGGCGGGTGTGACGCCGACATGATTGCAGGGTTCGAGCGTGACGACGGCAGTGCCACCACGAGCGGCGGCACCAGCCATCACGAGCGCGTTCACCTCAGCGTGAGGTTCCCCTTTGCGCCGATGGAAGCCCACCCCGACGACCACTCCAGCCTGGTCGAGGATGACACATCCGACAGGCGGGTTGGGGCTTGCGGTGCCCAGACCGAGAGACGACAGCATGATTGCCTGCCGCATAGCGGCATACTCAACTGGCGTTGCCATCACGCATGCTCTCAAGGTCGTCAAGGAAGGCGCCAACCTCGGGGAGGTGCCGATGGCCTCCGACGGCGCTACTCAACTTCAGGAGTTGGTGCAGGATGCGCCGCGACCCTGCCCGCCTGGCAATCGACAGAGCCGTTCGTGCGGTCGCGGCCGCCACGTCCGGTTGGTTCGCTGCGGCGTGGGCTGCTGCCTTGCTGGCCAGTGCCGAGGCGTAGTCCTGACGATGCCGAGACGGAATCAACGGTATCGCCGCGTCGAGAACGGCGATGGCTTCGCGCGGCCGACGTGCCAACTGCAGACACGCCCCGCGATACACCTCGATGTATCCGCTCGTGCAGTAGGAGGCGTGCTCGCCCTCCGGTTTCCCCGGATAGCGGTCTGCAGCCCGATGGTGGGCATCGTCGAGCAGCCGCATGGCACCGTGGTGCTCGCCTGTGGCAGCGAGAGCATGCGCGTGTTGAACGCGGAGTGCCGCCCGCATCGGACGCGGCACCTGCTGATCGAGCTGCAGCGCGGCTTCAGCCTGCTCTGCAGCTCGGGTAGGGTCACCGAGCGCCAACCACTGTTGGCTGCCTCGGTAGTTTGCCCATGCCGTCATGGCGGGGTCGGCGATCTGGCCGCTCCAGGCGAGGGCTTTGCCCGTCCAGTACTGGCCGCTGGTCTGATCGTTCAAAGACTGGAACAACCACGCCGCCGACTCCGCGTACTGTGCGGCGAGACGGATCAAGGCTGGCCGCAGCACCGGCGGCACGTCCCGAAGCAGACTCTCGACAGTGGTCAACTGGCTGGAGACGCCGATGAGTGCATATTCGGGGCCGAAAACCTTGTCGTTCTGGACGAGAAGGTGCCACTGCTCTCGCAGTTGGTAAACGATCTCGTCCCAGCTGCCTCGCTGCCGCTGGTTCAAGTCGCCGCTGACGCGCGGGACATCGGTACGTCGTGGGCTGAAGAGGTCGAGGTCAGCGTTGGTCGCCGCGCCGAGTACCTGACGGAGTGCAGCGCGGCGGGCTTTGCTCGGCCAGCGGTGCTCGCCGCGTTCAAGCTTGCCGACCCACCGAGGGTCCACGTACTGATTGGCGATGTCCTGGCCGGGGTGAAGCCGGACGAGGGCCGCGTTGACGGCGTCCGCGAACTCGCTTCGGGACATGCGCTGGCCGGGGCGCAGGGGCGACGGTAGACGCCGACGCGCGTCGGCGAGCACGGTGTTCGGCCTGATCACCGTGTCCGGATGACGAGGCACCTTCCTCCCTTCCATGAACGTATCGGCTGCGCCGACTATGTCACCAGCAGCCCGGAGTTTCCATCCATGGTCTGTCGTCGTCGGGTCGCCGGCTCCGCGCGTGAGTTCGCGGAGGCGACCTGCCCAAACAAGCCGCCCTGATCCCGTAGCTCGGGAACCGCGGCGTGGTCGAGGCTGGCGTTTGGGACCATCTCGATGTTGTGGGATCCCAGGTAGAAGTACTATTGCATGTCCTCGATCGGTGAGTCGGACGGCAGCGGGTGGTCCAGGAGGAAAGGCAGCCGGACGCCCTCGTCCTCTTCGAGGTAACTCCCGCGAATTGCTACGCCGCGAGGACTTCGGCGAGTTCGCGTGCGGCTGGCCTGGTGCGGAGGTTGGCGGGGATGCTGCGGTAGAGGTCTGCGGCGCGGCGGTGGGAAAGGCCGGTGCGGTAGCGGGCGGGAATGCCGGTCAGGGTTGCGGTTGCGGCATGGCAGGCGTCGAGGGTGTGGCCGTCGCGGTGTTGGCAGGCCGCCGCGTCGAGGCGTAGCAGGGTGCGGGTCAGCGTGCTGGTGGGGGCGGAAAGTGCGAGGGCGTGGGCTTGGCTTTCCCGTGCCCGGTCCGTCTCGCCGAGGGCAGTAAGGGCGTGGGAGAGGTGGACGTGGTGCTTCTGTTCGCAGTGACCGAACCAGGTGTCCGCGCTTTCGGCCTCGGGCAGCGCGTCGGCGAGGCGGTCGGCGTCGCGCAGGGAAGTGGCGGCTTCGTCGCGGCGGCCGGCGAGAGCGTAGGCGCGGCCGGAAACGGCAGCGGCGAGGGTAGCGGCGGCGGTTGCTCCCGGTCCCGCGATGTTCCGGGCCTGTTCGGCGAGTTCGGCTGCGGAGTGGGGTGCGCCGAAGTTCAGTGGCAGCATCGCCTTACGGGCAAGGATCCAGGCGTGTAGCTGCCGGTCGCCGGACTCTTCAGCGGAGCGAGCAGCGGTGGCGAACCAGGCGTGGGCCTCGCGTTGGTTGCCGAGGTCGTGCAGGACGACAGCTGTCATGCCGCCGAGTTGGCCCATGATCCGGGTCAGGGCGACGCGGGTGACGGCGGGTTGAGGGCGTTGCAGCAGGGGGATCACGTCGGTGACGTCGGCGATCAGGTCGGCCAGGACGTCGGTGGGCACCCGGCCTGCGTAGCCGTAGCTGTGCTGTTCGGTGGCGGCTTCCAGCCTGGCGAGGTCAGCCGGTCCGGTGGAGGTCAGGGCGTTGTCGGCTTTGGCCAGCACGTCGGCCAGTTCGGTGAGCGGGGCGGCGGTCAGTCCGGCAGCGAGGGCGGAACGCAGGAGACTTCGTCGATGCATGGATTCATCCTCCCTCGCGGGCCGTGGTGCGACCGGGAGGTCGCTCTCCCAGGATCGCGCGGCCAGGCCCACCAGGGCACCAGGGATCCGTAATCCATCCGCGATCCGCTCGATCGTCTCGATGCCGGTGATCCGCGCTTCGCCTCGGGCAACGAGGCTGATCCGTTCGGCTTTCAGCCCGGTTGCGGCGGCCATCGCGTTCCAGCTAAGCCCTGCCACCTTCGCCGCAGTGAAGACCACTTGAAAGTTGCGGTCGCGTAGGGCTGGCACCACGACAGGGTCGCGGAGCAGCCGACGGGGAAGCATTCGAGCTAAAGCCGACGGATCCACAGCACTCCTTGTTGGACGCGCAGGCCGGTCGACGGACTATACCGTCGATTACCGCCACACGCGTCACCCCCCGTAGTGGTACCCCCTTCGTAGGGTTACGCGTCGTGTGGTGTGCGGGGTGTAGTGACTCTCGTCGTTGCAATCCTCGCAGGAAGGCAGATCGATGGTCCCCAACACCTCGTCCACGGCCCCCGCGGCCACCCCGAGCGCTGGCGGCTCCGACCGTGTCCGGCAGTTTTCCTCGGTGGCGGAGGCGACGCTCGCGCTGGGCTGCAAGACGTACACCGGCACCATCTTCCAGGGTGGCGGCGGCGTCCCCACGGTGACGCCCGCGCGGTAGATCCGCCCGCTTCTGATCGGAGCGGATCGAGACGGCTGCCGGCCCGCGACCGCTGTCGCGGTCCGGCAGCCCTCAGTCTGGGAGGCCCCTGTGACGTCAGCACTTCCCCCGGCGCTGCGGATGGCGGACATGCGGTTTCGCCATGAGCACTTCGGCGCCCTTGCCTGGACCATCACCCAGCCCCGCCGGTTCGTGGAGTTGCCGAGCGCGGCGGCGATGGTCGCGCTGCTGGCACGCGAGCCGTTGGCCCCGCAGTTCCCGCCGCTGGCGCAGTCCGCCCTCAGCGACCGTTTCGGCCTCGACCACACCCGGTGGGCGACCGTCGTCGGTGACCTGCACTCTGCGGGTGTTCTCGCGCCAGCCGACGGCGTACCGGCCGAGCTGGTGACCGACGCACGGGTTCACGCGGTCGCGGACGAAGCCGAGGCGGCACGGCCCCGGTCGGCGGTACTCAAGCCGTTCTGGGTGCACCTGCAACCCTTCACGGCCTGCAACCAGAAGTGTTTGCACTGCTACTGCTCCGGCGGTCCGAGGGCGGATCCGTTCCTGCTGCCGCTGGAGCAGTGGCACGAGATCATCGGCCGGCTCGATGACTACGGCGTGCCAGACATCTACATCACCGGTGGGGAGAGCCTGCTCCTGCCGGGATTCTTCGACCTGGCCGCCGACATCATCGGCCGGGGGTTGGGCTTCGGGGTGTCGACCAACGCCACGGTGCTCAACGCCGGTCGACTGGAGCGGCTATGCGAGTTGGGGGTGTCCCCGGTGCAGGTGTCGCTGGACGGCGGCCAAGCCGCCACGCACGAGATGATCCGGGCCGCGCCTGGCTCCTGGGCCAAGACCCTCGCCGGTATCCGCGCGCTCGGCGAGTTCACCGAGGTCGCCATCAACACCGTGGTCAACCACGTCAACCTGCGCGAGCTGGAACAGGTCGTGCAGGTCGGGCTCGGCGTCGGGGTACGTCGGTTCAAGTTCTTCCCGCAGAAGCCGGTCGGGCGGTCCAACCCGGCGGTGACGTTGGACGACACCACGATCTTGACTGTGCTGCTGCCGGAGTGCCAGCGCTTGGCCGAGGCGTACGACGTGGAGATCGAGACGATCAGCCCGGCCGAGGGGTGTGGTAGCGGCAGCATCGGATTCGCCGTCGACCAGCGCGGTGACGTCTACCCGTGCATTTTCGGGGTGGAGAACCGGTCCCTGCGGGCCGGGAACCTCCTGACCGACGACCTGGACAGCATGTGGTTCGGCGCGGCGGTGTGGAAGCAGTTCCGTGGTGAGCCGACCACGCCGTGCCGGCGATGCGAGGTGCCATGCCAGCGGTGACCGATCCCGACCAGGCGAGGGTGCTGGTGTGGGCGCCAACGCTGTACGAGTCCGGGTTCAAACAGCGACACGTCGACGGTGACGCCCTCGGGGTGCAGGCGTCCCTGCGCACCGCCGGCTACGACAGTGTCCTGTTGGACGCCTACTACCGGGGCCGGCCCGCCGCGACGCTGGCCGATACGCTCGCCGATGCCGCCGGGTTCGACGTGCTCGTGGTGCACCTGTTCACCTCGGACGCGTACGGACCTCGGCTACGGCGCATCGCCGACGAGCTGCTGGCCGCGCGGCTGCGCCGACCCCGGCTGACCGTCATCGGCTTCGGGCCTCTGGCGGTGTCCGCCGCCGGGGAGCTGATGGCGCATGGTGCGGTGGACCACGTCGTCGCCGGGCCCACCACCGTCGCGGCCGATCCGTTCGTCGCGGGGCTCCTCACGCACCTTCGCGCGCACCTGGCCGTGTACACGTCGCTGCGGTCGCTCACCGCCGCCGACCTGCCCTACGGCGCCGACTCGGTGGTGTCGGTGGCCGCGAGCCGAGGCTGCCGGTCGCGCTGCATGTTCTGCGCCTACAACGCCGACCTGCCCGGCGGCGGCTGGCGGGACATGCCCATGACCTTGGTCGTCGACGACATCGCCCACCTGCACCAGGCCCTCGGGGCGACGACGTTCGCGTTCTCGGACTCCGACTTCGGTGGCACCCGACGAGAGTGCGCCCGCCGCGGCACGGACCTACGAGACAGGCTCCGGGCGGTGGGGCTCGCGGGCACGCTCACGTTCGCGATCAGTGTGCGCGCGGAAACCCTCGACCCGCACACCGTTGGCGTGCTGGCCGACGCCGGGGTCCGCACCATGCTCATCGGCGTGGAGTCGTTCAACCCGGACACCCTGCACCGCATCTACGGCAAACGTCAGGACCTCACGCACCTGCGGGAGGTGGTGGCCGCCGCCGACGACGCCGGAGTCACGACCGTGGCCAGCTACATCCTGTGGCATCCCTGGCAAACCGTCGCCGGGCTCCGCACCGAGCTGGAGGCGCTGGACCGCTTCGGCCGCCACCGGATCCCGCACTTCATGGCCCGTAGCCGCTTGGAGGTCATCCCCGGCACCGTCATCGAACGGCAGATCGCCGCCGACGGGCTGCTCATCAACGCGCCGTTCCACCGCGCGTTCACCATCGCAGACCCGGGTGCCGCCGCCGTGGCCGATGCACTGACCGAGTGGTTCGCCACCACTGCGGCGCCGGTGCTCGCGGGCCTGCATGAAGCTGAACCTGGCAGCCTGGACCGGCTCGCCGAACTCAAGATCGCCGAGTGGGCGTGGCTCACCGAAACCGTCAACCGGGAGGCTGCCTGTCATGGGTGAACTGCTGCTCGGCATCCATGGCGGCGCCAACGCCACCGCTGCCATCGCCGTCGACGGGCACCTCACGTACTGCGTGCAGGAGGAGCGGTTCACCGGCATCAAGGGCTACATGGGCTTCCCGCACCGGGCCGTCGCTGCGTGCCTGCACGCGGTCGGCGCCGAACCCGCCGACGTCGCCGAAGTTGTCTACGGCAGCCGCTCCGGGGCAGTGGACCACTGCCGCCGTGACGAATGGCTGCGCCGCCTCGCCGCCTTCCACCACCAAACGACCCTGGCCCATGCCGAGGAGCATCTGGTGGCCGCCGCACCCGGCGGGCTGCCACAGCGGGTCATCGAGCTGTTGCGGCAGGGCGGCCTCACCGCCGCCCGGATCACCTACGTTGACCACCACACCGCGCACGCCGCCGCCGCGTACTACGGGCTACGCACCGACCCCGACCGCCCCTACCTCGTGCTGACCTGCGACGGATTCGGTGACGGCGCCTGCGCGACTATCTCCACCTGGACAGCCGGCCAGCGCACCGAGATCGCCCGCACCAACATGCGCAACTCCATCGGCCTGCTGTGGTTCTGGTTCACCCACGCCGCCGGGTTCACCCCCCACGAGGACGAGTACAAGCTCATGGGCATGGCCCCCTACGCCCGCCCCGACCGTGCCCGGCAGGTCGCCGACATCCTGCACACCTACCTCGGCCTCGACCCCACCGGCCTCCGGCTGCAGCGTACGACCACCGCCAGCATCGAACGGGCCTGGCCCGACATCGCACAACACCTGCAGGGCCGGCGCTTCGACGACCTCTTCGCTGGCTTGCAACTTTTCACCGAAGACCTGCTCACCCGATGGGCCCGCAACGCCGTCACCGCCACCGGCATCCGAAACGTGCTCGCCGGTGGCGGCGTGTTCATGAACATCAAGGTCAACCAGCGCATCGCCGACCTGGACTGCCTGGACACATTTGCGGCGTTTCCGTCCTGTGGAGACGAAAGCCTCCCACTGGGCGCCCTCTACCACCGTCTCGCCACCACCCAAGGCCACCACCGCGTTCAGCCGCTGACCGACTGCTACCTCGGCGACGACATCACCCCCGACGACGCCCGGCGCGCCGTCGCAGGCACCGGTTTGCACCTGCATGAACCCGACCGTATCGAGGACGTGATGGCCGGGCTTCTCGCTGACGGGCAGATCGTCGCCCGCTGTGCCGGCCGCATGGAGTACGGGGCCCGTGCCCTCGGCAACCGCTCCATCCTCGCCAACCCGGCCGACGCCGACGTACCACGACGCCTGAACCAGCTCATCAAACAGCGGGACTTCTGGATGCCGTTCGCGCCCGCGATCCTCCGCAGCCACCAGCACCGCTACATCCGCAACCCCCGCCGACTATCCAGTCCGTACATGATGCTCGGCTTCGACACCCAACCCGACGCCGCCACTGACATGATCGCCGCCATCCACCCCGCCGACCTGAGCTGCCGACCGCAGATCGTCAACGACAACAGCCCCACCGGCCTCGCCAAGATCCTGCACGCCTACCACGCCCGCACAGGCCGGGCCGGGCTGCTCAACACCTCACTGAACCTGCACGGCCACCCCATCGCCCGCACCGCCGCCGACGCCATCGCCGTGCTCCAGCACTCCGACCTGGCCTACCTCCAACTCGGCCCGTACCTCGTCACGAAACACGAACCGACATGCTGAGGCTCATCGCGATATCCACCGCCTGGTCGGCGGTGATGATCGCCTCCCGCAGCTCTACATCACGCGGGTCAAACGCAGTCAACACACTGCCCCGCAGGTCCGCGCAGGAAAAATCCGCCTCCCGCAGGCTCGCACCGGACAGGTCCACATCCCGCAGCACGACACCCTGACACCGGGCACCGCTCAGGTTCGCTCCGCGCATCCGCACCCGGGTGAACTCGGCGGTGCTGAGATCGGCGCCCAGCATCTCGACGTCCGACCAGTCCCCGCCCTCCACCTCCAGACCAGACAGGTCACACCGGTCGAACACCGACGCGGTCAGCGTGCACTCCGTCAGCGAGGCGTCCCACCAGTTGCAGCCAGCGAACCGGCAGTCCTTGAACATCGAACCGACAAGCCGAGCACAGTTGAACCGCACCGCAGTGAACGTGCACGACTCGAACACACCGTCCTCAAGCGTCGCCTCGCACAGGTCGACCTCCCGAATTGCGGCCCCCTCGTACCGCAATCCCACAAACCGCGCTGACCCATCCGAACTCATTTCTGGGTCCGGCCAGTCCGCGCTGGCGACAACTCGCCGGGCCGCCGACGCACGCCTGCCCGCCCTCAAGAATCATCGTCCTCAATATGAATGCCTGCGGCCCGTGCAAGCCCATACGACAGGCTCATCAAATCGGTGTGGTGCACGATCGCCCCCTTCCAATTTGAAACGTCACCGACGCCGGCCAGGTTGCATCCGCGAAACCGCGCCCCCTCCATTGCAGCATGATGAAATACCGCACTTGTCAGATCGCAATGTCGAAACACCGCCCCACTTAGATCAGCGTTAGTGAAGTCGGCACCACTGAGGTTGCATTCCACGAAGCTGACCGCATCGAACTTCGTCATCCGCCAGGCCGACAGATCTGCACGGCATTCCTTGATGGTGACATCCCGCAGCAGACCATCAGCCAAGGTCACGCCCGTCATTCTGCACTGGGAAAGTCGAACCCGGGTCATGCTTCCACCGTCAGCACGGATATTCGCCAGACTGGAGTCCGTCACCAGACAGTCCGTCATCGTCACCTGATCCAAACGACAGCTGGACAAATCAGCTCCGCGGAATCGACATTGAGTGAAAGTCATCGAGTCAGCATCCTGCCCGGCCAAGCTCAGGCTATAGAAGGCTCGGCTCTCAAGCTCCGACTCAGATTCCAGCTCGCTGGCATCAAACAGCACCAGTTCCGACGGCGGCAATGGACTCCGGGGCTCTCTCACCTTCCGGGCAGCGCTTGAACGGGTAGTGGACACACGTCGGGGTGACATACACTGCAGCCTAAGCCCTACCGCGCCACTCACCATGGGTCGAATCGCCGCGTTCTAGAGAAGCCGTGACAACGGCTGTCGGCAACGGCACGAGGTGACTGTTCATGGTTGGCAACAACCCAGGGTTATTGCGTTCTGGGGAAACTGCTGGTCACGGCGGTGATGAGGTCGGTTGAGCGACGGTCGGCGCGTCGGTTGGCGCGAACCACGCGGGCGCCGGGATGGCCGCCCGCGCCTCGTAACGCGACGGCGCTCGGGTCAGGGCTTGAGGCCGTCGACGACGATGCGCAGGGCGGTGTCGAGGACGCCGTGCATGGCCTCGACAGACAGGATTTTCGAGCCGACAAGAGTGGCGATGCCGTAGGCGGGCGTAAAGGCCGCCGTGCCGATCTGCGCGGGGTCGCCAGCCATCACCTCGCCACTGGCCTGCCCGAGCTCGATCACGCTGATGACCCGGCGGGAGAGCCGCTGCGCGGCTTCGACCATCTCGGGGTCGTGGTACTTGCGCGCGTACATTAATTAGGTCCACCAACGCCGGGTTCTCCACCGCGAACACCAGATACGCCCGGACCATCGCCCGGAAGTCCGCCTCGAACGATCCGGAACCACCCGCCGCGGCGAGCGCCTGCTCGACCTCCACGAAGCCGGCCAGCGCCACGGCGTCAAGCAGAGCCGCCTTGTCCCGGAAATGGCGCCGGGGCGCGGCACTGCTGACGTTCAGATCCCGGGCCAGCTGCCGAAGAGAGAGTTCGTCGGCACCGGTCTCGCGCAGGACGAGGTGGGAACGCGCCAGAAGCTCCTCGCGCAAGCGTCATTGATCCCGCTCACCTGGTCGAAGACGCTGCGCAGCGCTTCTCCGAGCCGATGCTCGGCGGGCAGAAGGGCCGCCCGCAACGCGGGGTCGGTGCGCGACGCCGTCCACAGTTCCATGGCCGCCTGGAACGGCGGACCCGTCATGGATTCGCGGAAAGCACGGACGACGCGGCGTAAAGCATCCGGCTCGCCGTCGGCGTGAACGGCGATGTCCTGGATCCGGGCCAGCCGGATGTCGGCGATGTGGTGGGTGGCAGCGACGATCATCTCCGCCTTGGAACCGAAGTGGTGCAGCATCGCACCACGCGAAACATGAGCCTCGTTCCGGAATGCGCTGGGTGGTGGTCCGGACGTAGCCGTACTCCACCAGCGACGCCATGGTGGCCTCGAGCAGAATCTCCCGGGTGCGCTCGCGCTGCTCTTTCCGGGTCATCGCTCGGGATCAGCCAGATCGGCAATGTCGGCCTCGGTCGGTACCGCACCGCCGCCGTCGGGGATGAACCGCCCCTGATCCCTACAGCGCACCGCGGCGTCGAAGCGGTGATGCTGGCGGCATCACCTCGTGGCACCGTCGTTCTGGACTCTGTTTCATGTCGGCGTGGCACGCACGACCTGCTGGAGTCCGATTGTAGAGTTCAAATCCCCTCTAGAGCTATGAGCCTTGGAGTCGCCGGTGTCAGGTCTTACTACCCAGGTCACAGCAGACGATCCACAAGAAAGTCGCTCTCAAGAGGAGCCCGTCTGTGCCGATCAGTGATACGGACATCTTGACGGCGCTGTCGGCGTACCTGGAGGGCTATCCGGACGAAGCGGCATCGCTGTCCGAGCCGGTGAGGCTGCTGGCTAAAGGGTCGGGTTTCGCCTCACGACGCAACTTCTTGATGCATGTAACTGTCGGTGCGCTCTTGGTGCGTAATAGCGCGGACGTTCTTTTGGTCGATCACCGCGCCTACGGGATCCCCTTGCAGCCTGGAGGTCATGTCGAGCCGATGGATTCCACGCTGGTCGGTGCGGCTGTGCGGGAGTTGGTGGAGGAGACCGGTGTTGATCCGGGCAGTCTCGTTCTGGCCTCCCCTATTCCGGTGTACGTCGAGTTCGGGAGGGTTCCGGCGCGGCCGGCGAAGGACGAGCCAGAGCACTTCCATCTTGACTTCGGTTACTCGTTCGTGACGAAGCAGGCCGATGTGGGGTGCATCCAGGAATCGGAGGTACGGGGCGCGGCCTGGTATCCACTTTCGTTGGCGGAGCGGCTCGTCGGGCACCGCATCGGGCGAGCGTTGACGGTTCCGGCATGAGGGGTTGAACGGCCAAGGTGTGTCTCGGGCCGATCGGTTGTCGTGCTCTCCGGTTCGTGGTCGACCTTCGGCCGACTGGTTGTTGCTTATCCGAAGGATGGTTTGCGGTTTCGCCTGCGCTTGAGCTCGAAGAACCCCTCGGTTTCCGCGACGAGCTTAAGCCGTCCCAGAGTCGTCCGGCGGCCTCACCCGGGGCGCAGGTGTGATGACGGGACCGAACAGTGCGGTGCCGGAGATGCGGAGCACGGGCGTCCCGACGTCGAGGCCGACCTCGTCGAACGCCTCGTTGTGCGAGTCGATGATGAGCTGGTCGAGTGCTGTGCTGGTGGCCGCCGAGGCCACCGACAGAGGCAGCCCAGCGAACCCCACCACTCCGTTCCGCCCCGTAGCGACGACCGACCATTTAGGCAGGGCGTGTACTCCATGACCACCATGAACGAGACGGACACCTCGGACCCCGCAGCACTGCGCGCGGCGATGGTCTCCGAGTTGCTCGAGGACCCGATCACCTCGGAGGCCGTTGCCGCTGCCTTCTCGGTCGTGCCCCGCCATCTCTTCGCCCCCGGCGAGGCGTTGGAGGTGGCGTACGACTCGAACACGCCCCTGGTGACGAAGACCGACCCCGACGGCACAGCGCTGAGCTCGGTCTCCGCGGCGCACATCCAGGCCGTGATGCTCGAGCAGGCGCAAATCGAACCGGGGATGCGGGTGCTGGAGATCGGCTCCGGCGGGTACAACGCCGCTTTGATCGCAGAGTTGGTCGGCCCCACCGGCTCGGTGACGTCGGTGGACATCGACCCCGAGATCGTCGCCCGGGCGCACACCTGCCTCCAGGTAGCTGGCTACGGGCAGGTCCGGGTGGTGCGGGCCGACGCGGAACACGGCGTGCCGGAGTGTGCCCCCTACGACCGGATCGTCGTCACGGTGGGGGCCTGGGACATACCGCCGGCGTGGATCGACCAGCTGACCGGGCGGGGCAGGATCGTCGTGCCGCTGCGGTTCGCCGGGCTGTCCCGCTGCATCGCCTTCGACCGGTCCGGAATGGGACTGGTCAGCCACAGCTACCGGCTCGGCGGCTTCGTGCCCATGCAGGGCGCAGGTACGTACAGCGAGTCGTTGGTGCCGATCACCGGCGAGGCGACCCTGCGGCTCGACGGCCCGCATCCGGAGTTCGACATCCCCGCCCTGCGCGAGGCCATGCACTCCCCCAGCATCGAGCGCTGGTCCGGGGCGGCCTTCGATTTGCCCGACGAGCTGGAGCTGTTCGTCGTCACCAGCGCCCCGTCGGTGCCGTTCCTACACGCCGGCCAGCGCCTCGTCGACCAGGGGGTCTTCACCCCGGCGGTGACCTACGGCACCGCCGTCCTGGTCGAGGGCGGCAGCTTCGCCTACCGCACCAAACGCGAGAACGAGAAAACCGACGGATGGGAGAGCGGGGTGTACGCCTACGGGCCGCGCGCCGAGGCGGTCGCCGACCGGTACCTCACCCTGCTGCGCCGCTGGGCGGCCGACCATCGTCGACGCGACGCCGCGCGCATCGAGTACCTCCCCACCAGCACCGGCGCACCACCGAACGGGTGGTACGCCCGCAAGCGGCGCGGGGTTGTCGCGGTCACCTGGCCCTGACAGCATTCCGGAGCCCCGCACTGGGGGCAGTGATGGTCTCTGAGTTGCGCGAAGATGTGGGCACGTCGCGGGCCTCTGCAGGGTGTCGGCGAGAACCGGGAGGAACTCGTTCTCCTCGCCGATCGCGAGGTTGGTCTCCGGTTCGACGGCCCCACCCCCACCGACGTCGGTCCGCTGCGGCAAGCCCTGCGGCAGCCGGGCGTGGATGTCTGGTCCGGTGTGACCGTCGGCGAGCAGGAGCCCTTCGACAACCTCGACCTCTACCAGATGACGGTCACGCCCGGTTTCTGCATGCTCGCCGCCGAGAAGTCAGCGTTCGACCACGGCGTGGTCAACGCGTCGTGGCGGGTCCCGAGTCCTGCCGTCGTCGAGGGCGACAGTTCGCCTACCGGATGCGTCCCCGCTCCCTCGACGACAGTGGCACCCGCTACGAGCTGGGCGTCCGCGCACACGGCCCGGGCGCGGCGCGGGTCGCGGAGGAGTTCGCCGACCGGATTCGGGTCAGGGACCGAGAGCACCGAGGTCAGCGGGCACACATCGAGGTGTATCCGGTCGGCACGCCGGATCATGAACTGCCCAGCGGGCTTGTCATCGACAAGCGTCGCAACCGGGTCATTGTCTCCTGGCCCTGACGCCCGGACCCAAGTCAGGACCAGGCAGCAATGGCCAGCCGGAGAGCCAGGATGTGAAACATGACCACCAGGAGATGGACGGGTTCTCTGCATCTCAGTGCAGAGGATGCGGTGCGAGCGTCCGTCAGTTTCGACCAGCTTCGCAACTACGGCGACTCCTTGTACTGGCTCGAAACTCGGCCCGACAGTGGCGGAGAAGTGATGCTGGTGCGATGGACTCCGGCTGAGGGGGTACGTGACGCTGGCCCCACCGCCTTCCGCATCGGCAGTCCCGTGCACGCCTACGGTGGCGGTTGCTACGCCGTCGTGGACCGGGAGTTGTGGTGCGTCGACGACCGTGGTCTGTATCGGCGTCCTCGGGACGGTGGTGGCGACCTCGAGTTGGTCGACTCCGGTGCGGTCGGGGGGTTGGTCGCCGGCACGGGCGAGGTCCTGGGCGTCCGGGAGACCGACCAGGGCGACGAGTTGGTGGCGGTGGAGTGCGCGGAATCGTCACGGGTGCGGGTGCTCGCCGCGTCGGCGGGATTCTTCGGTACGCCGCAGCCCGGTCCGGGTTTCTTGGCCTGGTCGTCGTGGCGGGTGGATGACATGCCGTGGGATGCCTGCGAGGTGTGGGTGGCGGCCTACGAGCCTGGTGGGCGGCTTACCGACCGGCGGCGGGTGGCGGGTGGACCGGGTGAGTCTGCGATCGAACCGCGGTGGGGGCCTGACGGGGCGCTCTACTTCGTGTCGGACCGTGGCGGCTGGTGGAACCTCTTCCGCTGGAACGGTCAGGAGGTCCAGGCGGTAGCCCCGCTGGCGGCGGAGTGCGCGGCGGAGCCGTGGGAGCTGGGTTACTCGTCGTACGGATTCCTCGACGACGGGCGGATCGCGGTCGTGGTTCAGGAGGGGCCACGCCACCGCCTGGTCCTCATCGACGCGGAGGGAACGGCCGAACCGGTCGCGCTTCCGTACACCTCTATGAAGCCGTATGTGGTGGTCGACGGTCAGGCAGTCGCTCTGATCGCTGCGTCGCCGACGGCGGCATCGCAGGTCGTGCTCGTTCACCTGGGGGCAGGTGCACCGCGGGTGGAGGTGGTCGCCCGGTCAGAGCCCTACCGCCTCATCAGCGCGGCCGTGTCGACCCCGACCGAGCTGCGGGTCCAGGTGGAGGAAGACCGGCAGGTGACGGCGTTGCTGTATCCACCGACAGGTGCCGCGTCGGGGTGGCGGGCTCCTCTGATCGTCCGGGCGCATCCCGGGCCGACCGCCTCCTGCCTGCTACGTCTGGACTGGCAGACCCAGTTCTTCACCAGCCGGGGCTTCGCCGTCGTGGACGTCGACTATCTCGGCAGCACCGGATACGGCCGACCGTTCCGCCAGGCCCTGTACGGCCGGTGGGGGTGGGACGACGTGCACGACTGCCGAGCGGTGGCCGAGCACCTCCTCGCCACCGGACAAGCGGTCCCCGGTCAGGTGTTCATCCGTGGCGCCAGCGCCGGCGGATACACAGCCCTCCAGGCAGTGGCGCAGGACGGTCCGTTCGCCGCTGCCACAGCCGTCTCGGCGATCGTCGACCCCGACCGGTGGGCGGCTACCGTGCCCCGCTTCCAGCGCGCCCACGCCCACCGTCTCCGCGGCGGGGCAGGCCGGGTACCGGCCGGGCTGATCCACCGACCGGTACTGCTCATCCACGGCACCAACGACACCGTCGCCACCGCGACCGACGTCCAGAACCTCGCCGCGCAGCTGACGGACCGCGACCAGCCCGGGAGACTGCTGCTGCTCGACAGCGTCGGCCACTACGTCGCCACGTCCCACAGGGCGAGGGAGGCACTCGACGCCGAGCTGGACCACTACCGCTCAGTCATCGGCGAGGGAAAGCAGCACCGCGACGACTACACGGCCGCCAACGGCAGTTGATGCCGAATGTAGTCGCTGAGCTCGCGAACCTCCGGCTCGCTTCGTCGATCTCCACCGCACCGATCGTGTCGGTCAACACCGTCTTCGACCGAGTCCCGATCCGGACGTTGCCCGACCTGCCACCAGCCGAGTCGTGCTTCACGTAACCGAGGTGCTCGGTCATCTCCTCGTTCAATGCCGTCTCCAGGACCGACTTCGTCAGCTGCTTGAGCAGCCCGTCCGGACCGGTCGACGAAGACCTTGCTCCCTCGCAGCCTTCACCAGTCAGCAGCGGCCTCCCCTCCACCGACGACTCGGACCGCTCCTTCCGTCCGGTCGTCGTTCAGCGTCGCAGTCATCACGGCACCCTCCTCACCAGACACAGCGCCTGGTAGGTCAGGCCGGAGACACCGCTAGATCCACACCCGAGAACGAGGAATGAGCAGGAAGGGAGACAGCGGGGGCCTGAAGAGGGGTGTGCGGGGTGGTCAGGGGCGGTGGGCCAGACCGGTGTCGCCGACCACCGCGTCCAGATCCGCGAACAGGTCGAGCAACGCCGGTTGCGCCTCAGCAACCTCCGACCGCAGATGCACCCGCGCTGGCAGGGACGCCCCGTCCAACAACAGCCGGTCCAACTGGGTGTGCAACGCCAACCCGGCCAAGAGCAGGTCACCGTCGGGAAGGCGCAGTACACCATCGGCGGGTGGAGAGGGTGTCCGCCGAGTCACCAATGCTGTGGAGCTGTCCGGCGGTCCCTTCAGGGTGCGGGCTATGCCTCGGCTGGCCGGATCCCCGTGTCGTCTACACGGTCTGGTCCTGGCGGAGACGACCGTCGTCTTTCCACCGCTGGAACTACTGGTTCCGCTTCGGTTGACCGACGGCACGTACCTGTGCGCTGGAACGTGGCCGATACCGGCGGCGGGCCGCGGCAGGCTCAGCGAGTTGACCCGGTCTGCTGGGTCGGCCACGTCCTTGTCGCCGCCGACCAGGCTGACGCGGACGGCACCCTCAGAATCGTCACGGCTGCGCGAGGAACTGTCCTCCACGCCGCGCTGTGGCGTGTACGGCTTCCGTCGGCGCTCGGCGCTCAGGCTGTCGCGGTCGCGGTGTTCGGCGCGGCCGACAGGCTGTTCGGGACGACGTTCGGTCCGCTGGAGCCACCCGGCCACCATCGACCAATCTCGGGGCGCCGAGCGGCACGGCTCGGAGAAACAGTCACCCGAGCCGAGTGATCGCCGCCCGGAGCCGACTCAGGGTCCGCTCCCGACCCAGGACCTCCAGCGACTCGAACAGCGGCAGGCCGACGGTTCGGCCGGTGACGGCCACCCGTACGGGCGCCTGGGCCTTACCGAGCTTCAGCCCGCGTGCGGCGCCAAGCTCCTCGACGGTGCGCTTCAACGAGTCGGCCTCCCAGGTGATGTCCTCGAACGCGGCCACCACCTCGCCCAGCAACTCCCTTGCCTCACCCGTCATGGCCTTGGTCCACGCGGCCTCGTCCGCCGGAGGCTCCGGAAGGAACAGGAAGTCGACCATCGCGACGATCTCGCCGAGCACGGCGACCCGGGTCTGCGCCAGTGGCGCCACCGCAGCGAACGCCCCCTCGTCGTACTCCTCCGGCTGCCACGGCGTGAACTCCCCGCGCAGCCACGGCTGGCAGACGGAGATGAAATCCTCGACACTCAGCGCACGAATGTACTCGCCGTTGAAAGCCCGCAGCTTCTTGACGTCGAAGAACGCCGGCGAGGGGTTGACGTCGGTCAGCCGGAACTCGGCCACGATGTCGTTCCAGGGGACGATCTCCCTGTCCCCCGATGGTGCCCAACCGAGCAGCATCAGGTAGTTGCGCATCGCATCCGCGAGATAGCCCTCCGCGCGGAAGTCCTCCAACGCGACCCGGTCACGACGCTTCGACAGCTTCTGCCGCTTTTCGTTCACCAGGATCGGAGCGTGCGCCCACACCGGGGGCTCGTGCCCGAGCGCCTGCCACAGCAGCTGCTGCTTGGGCGTGTTCGATAGGTGCTCCTCCGCCCGCAGCACGTGCGTGACGCCCATGACCATGTCATCGACAACGTTCGCCAGCAGGAACACCGGCGACCCGTCACCCCGCGCGATCACGAAGTCCTCGATCGTGGCGTTGTCGAACGTCGGCTCACCTCGTACGAGGTCCCGCACGACCGTCTGGCCCTCGTCGGGCGTACGGAAGCGCGCGGCCCGGCCGGGAGCGGCCCCCAGACCACGGTCACCGCAGAACCCGTCGTAGCCCCGATGTTCGCTGCCGGTGCGCGACACCACCTGCTCGCGGGCGCAGTCGCAGTAGTAGGCGCGTCCAGCGGCGAGGAGCTTGCCAATGGCATCGCGGTGGTGCTGCACGTACGCGGACTGGAACAGCGGCCCCTCGTACTCGTCCGGCCCACAGCCCAACCAGGCCATCGCGTCGAGGATGCCCTGCACCCACTCCGCCTTACTCCGTTCGGCGTCGGTGTCCTCGACCCGAAGCACGAGGGTGCCACCGGACTGCTTTGCCAGCACCCAGTTGTAGAGAAGGGAGCGGGCGTTGCCCACGTGGAACATCCCCGTGGGTGAGGGAGCGAACCGCACGCGAGCGCCGGAAGGAGCAGACGTCATTTTCGTAGCGTACAGATCGATGTCGGACGTCCACGCGGCGTATGGGCGATGAGGTCACTCCGCCTTGCCGCCTCGCCATCTGCTCGCGGTCAGGTGATCGAGGTGCTGCTTGAAGGAGTTGACCAGGCTGTCGAGATGGAGTTGACCCGGCTTGACGGACAGGGTCGATATGTTGATCTCACGCCACCCTGAGGGAATAGGCAGTTTCCTCGTGTTCGCTGGGGCCGAGGCAGCCGAGTGTGGAATGCCGGCGGCGGGTGTTGCACCCGCCCTCGATCCAGTCGAAGATCGCCGTCCGGGCGACGGCGCGGGTCGGCCACGCCCGGCGGTCGAGGAGCTCGGTTTTGATCGTGGCGAAAAACGATTCGGCGACGGCGTTGTACCCGGCACTGGCCCCGGGAAACGACTGAGAGCAGAACCCGGTGCTGACGGGCGAGGCGGGCGTACTGCGCTGAGGTGTAGCGGTACCGCCCGCTGTACCACCAGCCCACCTTCCAGCCCTATGCCAAGCAGTGCCTGAACACCGAACGCCTCGCCACGACCACCGTCCAGCTACCAGTTCACCCCGGAATGACCGACGCGACCGTAGCCTGGATGGCCGACCGCTTGGCCCAGATCGGCCAGAGAGAAGCCAGATCATGATCCGTCATTTCACCAGGTCAGCCATCGTCTTCAACGACGAGGGCCACGTCCTGCTCGTGCACCACAACAAAACCGACCTATGGCTTTACCCCGGCGGACACATCGACCCCAACGAAGACCCCGCTGAAGCTGCACTACGTGAAGTCCGCGAGGAAACCGGGATCACTGCCGACATCCTCGACCCACAGCCGTTCCGGCACCCCGCCGTACGCAGCATCCCGAGCCCGTTCGCCATCATCGAAATGGAGATCGAGGACCGCAAGGTCGGCCCACACCGACACATCGACTTCGTCTATGTCTGCCGAGCGATCAGCGGTAACTTGGTAGCCCAAGCGGAGGAAGTCAGCGGTGCCAAATGGGTACCTGTCGAGGACCTGCCAGCTCTCCACACGCCTGTCGAACTCCCCGCCCTCATCACCGAGGCCGCCAAGGGGGCTATGGGGGGCCTATGGAATTAACGGCTCTGCCTCACACTCGAAGCAGACTGGAGATGGTCGATGTCGCCGCGACCGTCAACTCCAGCCGGCCAGCCACCCAGGCAGGAGTTGCGGAACTGCGCGCCGCACTCGCCAGCCGGACGGTTGCCGTATGACCGAGGGGCTGGCACCCGACGACATGTTCGACGTGGCCTTCGTGGGTCGCGCCAACATCGACCTGACCGTCCATGTCCCACACCGCGCCCGGCCGGGCCGCACCGCCGTCGGATCGTCCCTGACCGCCCGCCCCGGAGGCAAGAGCCTCAACCAGGCCATCACCGCCGCCCGTGCGGGTGGACGTACCTGCCTCGTCACCAACGTCGGCGGCGACACCTGGGGCCACCAGATCGCCGACGCCCTCGTCCACGAGAAGGTCGACACCCGACACCTCACGGTCATCCCCGACGCGACCACCGGGGCCGCCGTCATCGAGGTCACCCCCGACGGCGAAAGCTACATCACCCTCGCCCTGTCACCCCCGACCGAACTCACCGCCCACCACATCCTTCACGCCACCGCCGACCTTCACGCCACGGTGACCGTCGTCCAACTCGACCTTCCCACCGAGCCCGTGACCGTGCTGCTGCAACACCGCCCCGGACCGATCCTCATCGGCAACCTCATCCCCCACCCCGACCACACCCCCGACCTGCTCCGACACCTCGACGTCCTCGTCGTCAACCACCACGAAGCCACCGCCATCCTGCACACCACCACCCACGACGCCCTCGACGCCGCCACCGCGCTCCACCGCCTCGGACCCCGCACCGTCGTCGTCACCGCCGGACCCCACGGCGCCGCCTACACCAACGAACACACACACGGAACAATCCCCGCCCCCACCGTGCCGGTCGTCGACACCACCGGCGCCGGCGACGCGTTCCTCGGCCGACTGGCCCTCGCCCTCGCCCGCCACACCCCGCTACCCGAGGCGGTCACCACCGCCGTCCACGCCGGAGCCGAAACCGTCCAACAATCAGGGGCCACCACCCGAAGCCACGACCGCTGAACAGACCCGCAGGCGGCGAGGTCGATAACCCCTCCCGCCGGGCCGTCACGAGGACCGACATGGAAGCGCACCACACCACACCGCCGACCTTGGTGATCATCCGCGGTAACTCGGGAAGCGGGAAGACCACCACCGCCCGCGAGGTACGCCGCCGGTACGGCCGCGGCGCCGCACTCCTCGAACAAGACTATTTCCGCAGGATCGTGCTCCGAGAACACGACACCGCCGGCATCGCTCCGGTCGCCCCCACCTTCATCACCACGACCGCCCGCACCGCCCTCGACCTCGGCTACCACGTCATCCTCGAAGGCATCCTGCACACCGAACGCTACGCACCCGCCCTCCACCACCTCATCGACCACCACCCCGGCCCCACCACCGTCTTCTACCTCGACGTCTCCTACGACGAGACCGTCCACCGCCACACCCACCGCGCCGAACCCATCCCCGTCACCCCCGACCAGATGCGCCACTGGTACACCCACCTCGACCTACTCGGCACCCCCGGCGAAATCACCATCCCCGAACACAGCACCCTCGACCAGACCATCACCACGATCCTGCACCGCAGCGGCCTCACCAGCACCCCCGCTCACACCCCCTGCCCACGACGCTGCCCGCACTGCACCCGATCCACCCACCTGCGAATCGGCGAGCGACAACCCAGCGACGGCGGTCCACAAGACATATGTCTGCAGTGAGCACCATCGAGGTCGCAGCGAGACCTCCGTAGTGCTCACTGCTGTCGGACGAGGACGTAGGCGCAGGCCTACGTGACGGACCCGGCACCGACCATCATCGGACCACTGGTCGAGGCCGCATCACCCCTTTGAGGTTCGGCCTGGACGCTCTCACCAGCCCCACTGGCGCACGCCTGACCGTCCTCTACTACCGGCGTGGACAGGATGCTGCCCACGCACCGCGAGCGCTGCTTGAACTCGACCGACGAGCTGCCGGTGGTCATCCGATTCCCGGGCCGGCGTCGTGGCCAGTGAGGGCTTGACGGACGGCACATCCGGTGACTACGGGGCGCCGACGGGGGGGTTCAGGGCGTCATGGCGGTAGCCGTCGGTCGGAATCTCGGTGGAACGGTCCGGCTGTGACCGGTCAGGATCGTCTGATGTCCGTTCCCGTGCGTCAGGTCCGTGCCCGTTACTCGGCCGCCACCATCACCGTCTACCAGGCATACCCTCCGCAGATCGCCTCACCGGCCGTGGCGGCCGGCCGGTTCGTCGCGCCGTTCAAGCGAGACCGGATGACCTGGATCAAGCCGTCGTTCCTGTGGATGATGTACCGCTGTGGCTGGGCTACCAAGCCAGGACAGGAACGCGTACTGGCCGTCGACATCAGCCGGGAAGGGTTCGAGTGGGCGCTGACGCGAGCCTGCCTCAGCCACTACGACCGGGACCTGCACGGCGACAGGGCGGCCTGGTCCAGGAAGCTGAAGAGCAGCCCGGTCCGGGTGCAGTGGGACCCGGAGCGGACACTGCGTCTGGGCGCACTGCCGTACCGGTCACTGCAGGTCGGCCTCTCCGGTGAGGCCGTCGACCGGTACGTCGACGAGTGGATCGTCGACGTCACCGACATCACCCCCACCGTCGAACGGATCCGCGACCTCCTCCGAGACGGCGGCGAAGCGGCGGCAGCGGTCCACCTACCCGTCGAGGACGTCTACCCCCTTCCAGGGAAGATCGCCGCCGGACTCGGCGTCGGGACAGACATCAGTCAGACCGCCACCGGGCGGCAATGAGGTTTGGTGTCAGCCGAGCGTCAAGCGCTCGCCGTCAAAGTCGGCAACGAGCTCCAGCTTGCCGCCGAGGGCCGAGACGTAGCGCTGGATGGTGCCGACCTCGGTGGCCGGCACCTCGCCCTTCTCGATGGCGGCGACCCGCGGTTGCGAGACGTCCATGCGCTCGGCGACGTCCATTTGGCTCAGGCCGCGCCGCTCGCGCACCTCGCGCAGCCGGGTGGCGCGGACCTCAGCGAGCATCCGCTCCTTATGCTCGGTGACCTTGGCCTCGTCGAGGTCGATGCGGGAGCGCGTGTCCCGCCAGCTGCGTGCCATCAGCGTTGTCCCTTCAGCTCTTTGAGGTGTTCGGTGAACCGTCGGTCGGCCTCGAGGATGCTGGTCTCGTACCAGCCCTTCCAGTTGCCCGCCTTGTCGCCTGCCACCAGCAGGATCGCTTCCCGCTGGGGGTCGAAGGCGAACAGGATGCGTACCTCGCTGCTGCCGGATGAGCCGGGTCGCAGTTCCTTCATGTTCTTGTAGTCGGATCCCTTGATCCTGTCGACGAGCGGACGTCCGAGTGCCGGGCCGTGCTCGACGAGCAGGTCAATCGCGGCGGCTACCTGGTTGGCGGAGTCGGGGTCTTCTTTGGCCAGGCGCTCGAACCAGTCGTCGACCTCGTCGGTCAAGCTGACTTCCCACCCGGCCATGAGTTCACTGTACCTCACATCAAAACGCCAGCGTTATATCCCGACGATACGGGGAGTGCTTTGGCGCTGCCGACGGCGAGAGCCATGAACAGGACATATGCTGCCATAACACTTGAAGGATCATACCGGCGCCTGCCACCTTCTCGCCCATCCGGCCGGTAGAGAAGCGCAGCGCCCAAGGGTGTCCACCGGCAGACCCGGATCCGCAGCGGCGAGTCGGGGCGGGTCGTGGCGTCGCCCAGGGAGTGGATGAACGTGCCGGCGTCGGCGGCCAGCCCCACTCACCACCACGAGCGGCCCGCCACAAGCGCCTGCATGAGCAGCACGGCCGCACCGGTGATCAGCAGTGAGCCCCAACGCCCGGCAGGTCAGGCCGGAAACACCGTTGAATCCACAGACCCAACGCACGCCCGACACATTCGTGAGGTTCTCGGTGCAGACCGTTACGAGTGGGTGAAGGTTTCGGCGAGCCCGTAGTTGTCCCACCATTGCGGTCGGTGTGTGCGTAGCCGGTCGGCGGTTCGGGTGAGCAGGAGCCAGTTGTTGCCCAGGACCAGGGCGGCGTCCTCGGGCCGGTCGGCGAGGACCCGGGCCACGGCGGCCACCATGGCTGCGGTGGCGGTGTCCGGCTGGTCGTTCTTGACCATGTCGAAGATGACGTTGACGTACCTGTCGGGCTCCCACTCCCAGTGGGTGCCGTCGTCGCCCTCGGCGTCGAGGTAGCCGTGGCTGCCCGCGAAGACGCTGACGCTGAAGCCCCGCTGGGTGGTCAGGTCGGCGGTGAGCAGGCGGGGACCGCCGGCTCCGGTGGAATCCCGGAAGCCGTCCGGTACGACGAGCGCCGCCACCTGCTCCAGCGGGATGTCCCCGGCCAGGGTCAGTCGGTAGTCGATACCCATGTGCTGCTCGCTCTCAGTCTCGCCGCAGGATTTGAATGATCTCACCGTTCCTGGTCACCGCCGCGACCTCCTTGAGGTTGGGGATGAGCCAGTCGTCGAACTGCTTGCGCAGGGCGCCGAGGTCGCCAGTCCAGTCCTGGAGGTTGATCACCACCCGCTGGGTCTGCTTCCGGACGATCTTCTCCTCGACGGCCGTCCAGACCCCGCGCACGGCCCTGGTGGCCGTCGGTGAGTAGCAGTCGAAGACATGTCCCTCGACCAGGTAGTCCGGGTCCTTGTCCGGCTCTCCGGTATCACCGGTGTCGTGCCGAGCCTGGCCGATCTCCTGCCGGGTCGGGTTCTGGTGCACCTGGTACGCCGCATCGGCGAAGGTGTCCGCGCACTCGTTCTCCAACTGCAGTGCCCGCTGCACCGCGGCGTCCGCGGAGGGGCGGATCCTGGTCCGGGGACCGGTGGGCTTTCCACCCGGTGTACCGGTGGAACGCCGTGACCATCGCATGCTCCCCACGCCGGTGGTGCAACCGGCGCGACCGGCGTCGGAACGCGGATCCGCAGAACCCGTGGCGTCCTCGGGGCCGGGGCTGACCGTCGAGGGACGGCCGGCCCCGCTCAGTTTCCCGCCGATCCCAACTGTCGGGCCTGGCTGATCGCCGCTTCGACGGTCTGTTGAGCGTTGGTGCCGCCCTGGACCAGGAGCACCAGAACCTGCTTGACGCTGTCGAGCGCCTGGAGAAGCGGGCCGGGCTGTCCGCCGTGCAGGACCGCGCCGACGAGGTGCCGGGCCTGGTCGACGTGCCCGATCGTGGCGGTGGCGGCCTCCCGGGCACCGGTGATGCCCTGCCCGACCGGAGCCAGGGCGGAGATGCTCTCCTGCGGGGTGGCCTCCCGGGGCACCCGGCCGGTGGCGGTGATCGCCTCACCGACCGCCGAGGCGACCCTGCCGAGCCCACCACGGATGGCGGCGATCGCGGCCCGTACCTGGGCCATGCCGGCGGCGACCGCCGTGAAACCGCCCCCGGCGGCGCGCGCGGCGACCCCCTGGGCCTGCCGATCAGCGGCGGCCGTCAGGCTCTGCGCCCGCTCGACCCCGGTCGTCAGCGCACGAACCTGACCGGTGATCTCCTCTATGCTCGACACGCGCCAACCACCCCGGCCGAGAAGCGGACTTCGACCGCCTGCAACGTACCCGGACCCGTCGACTCCCGGCGATGCCGCTCGTGTCTTTCGGCTGATACTGCCCCAGCCTCTCGATGCGTCCGGCCGCCCCGGTCTGCTGCATCGAACTACCCCGCAGACCTGCCCGAACGGCGCCATCCATGAAGCAGAAAAGGGCAGGTGTGCGCGTGTGGTGACGGATTGGTCCGCCACCACGCGCGCCGCTACCTACTCGTCTGCTGAACGTTGGGCTTCCTTGGTGGACCGGCTTCCGAGTACCCGCACGGTGGTGCTCAGCTTGATCGGCAGGTTCTCGTCGCCTTTGAGGAACGGTTGGATGTCGATGGTTCGGCGGAGGCTGCGGCCGGGGCCGTAAGCCTGTTGACGCTCGTGTCCGGAGACCCAGAACCGATGGTCGGGTCTGGTCCGGCCGTGACTCCCCGGCGTCGGGGTCCGTGGTGAGGTCGGGGTGGCGTTCGACGGTCGGATCCGGACGATCCTGACGTCGGGGGCCGCGCGCCGGGTGCGGGCGTACGACCTCGTCGTGCTTTTTCGGATCTTTGCCGGTACCGCTTCGGCCATCTGCTGCTTGATCAGTAGCCAGGTGGTGATGAGGGGCCCGAGTGGATGGCGTCCGTGGAGCGGGGTGCGGCGGGTGATGTGTTCGGCGTGGATCGGGGCCAGCCAGCCGATCTCGTGGCGCAGCAGGGGCATCAGGTCGTCGTCGAGGGCGGTGCCGATGCTGCGGTATCCGATGAACTGCCAGCCGTCGTCGTGGGGTGTCCAGGAGGCTGCGGCGAGTTGTCGGTCGGTGCCGACCGGGGTGGGCCAGGCGAGCAGGCCGGTTGGCGAGGGCACGAGTTCGTCGGTGATCTTTACCGGGGGTTGGTCGTGGCTGACCTCGTTGACCATGTCGGTGAACTCGTCGTTGATCCAGTACATGGGTGCGAGGTCGAGTTGGCCGGCCAGCGCTCGGCGTTGTTCTCTGTCGTTGATGGGTCCGGGCAGGTCCGCCGGGCTGTGCAGGAGGCCGGTGAACCGGTCTCGGATCTTCGGCAGCATGTCGGCGGTGAGTCGGGCCGGTGGCCAGCCGGTGGTCGTGAGGAGTGTCCTGCCCTCGCGGCCGAGGACGATTCCACGGTGCAGCGTGCGCAGGATCGCGTACTCGGCGCTGCTCGGTGGCCACAACATCGCGGTGGCGCTGTGGGCGGTGAGGGCGTCGGAGTCGTCGGCTTCGATGAACTGGGCGCACCGGTAGCAGACGTGCCATCGGTCGTTGTAGGTCGCCACCACGCCGGTGGTGAGGTCGCCGATCTGGAGGTGGCTGGTGCGGTAGTTCCAGACCGGCTCCGCAGTGGTGCAGGTGTGGCAGCGGTTGAAGACCTGTTGGAGGTCGTGGCCGTTCACGGGGATGGCATCGTGTCGGTCCTCGGTGACGGGGTGCCGGTAGATGATGCGTTTCCCGTCTGGGTGTTCGGTGAGGGCTTGGCGGCAGGTGGCGCAGGCCATGACGGTGGTGAGGTTCATTCGGCGCTCCCCCGCTTGTCACGCCGCAGGTCGCGTAGGCGTGGCCCTCGGCGGTGCCGGCGGCCGGGCATGGTCATGCCGGGGGTGTAGAGGAGGTGGTGGCCTCGTCCCTGGTGCTTGGCGTGGTACATCGCGATGTCCGCCCGGTGCAGGGCCACGGATTCCAGTGGTTCGGTGCTGGCTACTCGCGCGATGCCGATGCTCGCCGTGACGGTGACCGTGACGAGACCGCTGTCGGCTTGGATCCTGACTGGAGTGGCGACGGTCCGGCTGATCCGTTCGGCGATGTCGTCGATCGGGTGGTGGCGGACGGGCAGGAGGACGGCGATCTCGTCGCCGGCGAGCCGGGCGGCGATGCCGCCGTAGGTGTGGGCCGTGTGGGTGAGGCGGTCGGCGATCTCCATGAGCAGGTCGTCGCCCGCGTCGTGGCCGTGGGTGTCGTTGACGTGTTTGAACCGGTCGAGGTCGATGAGCATGACGATGATCGGCTGTGGTCCGCCGACGGCGGTGATGGCGGGGTGGATGGCACGCAGGCCGGTGCGGTTGAGCAGGCCGGTGAGTGGGTCGTGGGCGAGCTGCCAGGACGCGTCGGCCAGCTCGCCGCGCAGCCGGGTGGTGGTCGGTCGGGTGGCCAGGTAGCCGATTGCGGCTCCGAGAAGGGCCACCGCGGCGGTGGCGATCGCGAGGAGTGGGGTGAACACTGGGATCTCCGTTCGGTGGGGAGCCCGGGACGCGACGTCGTCGTGGCGAGGCGTCCCGGGCGTGCGACGACGACGGCCCGCCTGGTGGCGGGCCGTTGGTGTGTGGGGCGGGAGCGCGATGGGGGCAGTCGATGGGCGGCACTCGAGGTCCGCTCGGCTGAACCTGGAGGCGGTCAGCCGGTGGCCTCCTACGCCCGACGGTGCTGGGTCAGCAACGGTGGGACGTCCCGCAGGAGGTGGTCGGTGAGCCACGAGCAGGCGGTGGGCAGGACGATGACGTACCTCGCGGCGATGCGCTCCGCGTGCGCTCGGACCCGTTCGTCGGGTTGGTTCACTGAGGCGACGACGACGAGTCCGCGGCAGGCCAGTGGTCTGCGGACGCGGCCGGCGAGGTCGGCGCCCACGATGATGAGCGGGCGGCGGGCAGCGTACCGGCGTCCCTCGGGGATCGATGCGGCGTAGTCGAGGTCGGAGCCGGACTGCTGCTCGACGGTGTGCAGTTCGGCGCGGAGTAGTCGGCTGCCGGTGATGGCGATGGGTGGGAACCATCTGCCGGGCATGTGCGTACCTCCTTCACGAGGTGCCCCGGTCGGCGTGGTGAGCCGGGCGGGGCGGTGGGTTCGGTTGCCGGTGGGCTGTTGCACCGGTCAGGTGCCCGGTGGACAGTTCGGGCGGGGGGCGGGCGCAGGGACGGCAGACGGGCCGGCCCGAGGTCGGGTGTGGCCGCCGTGGCACGCCTGGCAGACGATGCGGAGGCAGGATCGGCGTTCGCCGGAGGCGACGGCGGTCAGGTTGGGGCCGCAGTGCCGCACCCGCCGGTCAGACACGTGTCGGTGTCCTGACCGGCCGGATGCTGGTGGCAGGGGTGTTCAGCCGTGACGTCTGGACCGGAGATGGCGGTGGACGGTGTCGGCGGTGAGCGGTGCACCGGTGATGCCCGTTGGCGTGTCGATGCGCTGCCAGCCGACGAATTCGCAGGCCAGCCAGGTGGTGTGACCGTTGGCGGTGACGGCGACGACGTCGCCGGTGGAGACCGACCGTAGCCGCAGCAGTCGGTAGGTGCAGGCGAGGAGGAAGTCGGCCTCGCCGGTCGGCGTGGCCCGTCCGTTCTCCAGGGGGTCGAGACCGATGTTGAACAGGCCGTAGATCCAGGCAGCTGTCTTCTCCGGGGTGGCGGTGTCGGGTAGGTGCCGCCAGTGGGAGATGACCTGGGTGAGAGCGTGACCGGTCTCGTACGGGAGGAACCGGCTCTCGGTGTTGTGGTAGACCGCGATGACGTGCAGGGTCATGGCAGATCTCCGTTCGAGTCAGGTGTTGCGGGGCGGGTGTTGATCGGGCGGACGCGCAGGATCTGGTCGGGCAGCACCATCGCGGCGGGTTGTCCGGTGAGGGGGTTCGTGAAGGGCCGGTAGCCGGTCGCCCAGAGCAGGTTCCAGCGTTCGGCGGGTGCTGCCGGGCGGGCGCCGGTGGGGTCGCCGTGGCTGGTGACGCCGAGTTCGGTCAGCTGGGCGGCCGGCAGAGTCGTCCGGTAGTGGCTCATTCGGCCGGTGAGCATGGGGCAGCCGTTGGCGGAGTAGGTGGCGCAGACCGGGTGCATGGCCGGCTCGTGGCTGATGAACGTCCGTAGGTCGCTGTCGCGCATCGCGAAGACCATCCGAGCCGAGTCGAGTGGGTTGCCGCAGGTTTGGCAGAGCCGGTTCTGCAGGGCGCGGACCTGGCGGCGGTGGTCGACGTGGCCGAAGCGGTACCGGCCGTCAGGCGTGCGGGCGGTGATCCACGGGACGACGAGTCCTCCGACGACGGGTCGGCGGGTCAGGCTCACCGCAATGGCGGGAACCTCTGCCCCGGTCACCCGGTGTGCTGCCGGAGCGGCGCGGCCCGGGCTCGGTGGGTGGGAGTGGGGGTCTGGCAAGGGATTCCTCCGTCTGGGAGAGGCGGAATCCGGGCACGCCTGTCGGCCGTGCCCGGATTCAGGGTGGTCCTCGGGCACTGAACAGGTGGTGCGAAGGGGCGGACCGGCACGCGACCGGCGCCGGATCACCCCGACCGCAGGTCGTGGCGCATGAGGTTGCCGCGCCGATGGGGCCGGTGGAGCGCCTGTCGTTACAGGTTGCGGGGGTCGTACCCACCCTCGCCGGTCAACCGGTCGAAGGTGGATGGCGGCATTCCGACGCGGAGCGCTCGCAGCACCAGCCCGGCGAGCTGGTACGCGGGATCGGCTTGGAGGGCGTACTCGGCGGCCATGCTGGCCAGGGCTCCGTCGCCACAGCGCCAGGCGGTGATGGCGAGCAAAGTGGCCGGCGCCGGTGCCAGCGGTTCGTCGGCCCGACGAGTGATCTCGGCCCAGAACGTGACGTGCCGATCGTGGGGCTTGGTCGCCATGACGGCGAGATCCCGCACCGTCAGGTTGGTCAGGAGCACCGCGATCCAGGCCGCCTCATCGTCGATGAGGTGCCGATCCGACTGCTGCAGCGCCTCACGGACCGCGTGAGCGCCGGCCGTTTCGACGGCGGACCTGCCGCCGGTGCTCTCCATCGCCTTCAAGCGGGCGAGGGCGGCATCGGTGGCCTTCTGCATGGCGGCGCGTGTGGCACCGCGAACCGGCTCGAAGCGAGCCCTGATGGCTGCCCGGTCCGGTAGGGCGACCATGCCGGCGGCGGTCGCCTGAACGGCGACGAGAGAGGCAGTGGGGTCGAAGGGAAACCCCTGCGGGGAGCAACACGACGGGTCGTCGCAGGTCAGGTTGAACACCCGGGCTCCGGTCACCCGCAGCAACTCGCGGACGGCCAGGCCGCCGCCGGTCATCAGCCCACTGATGGCGACCATCGCCGGGTCGATGTGGTCGGGATCCCCGTAGCCGATGAGCACGACGTCGTTGACCGGCTGCTGCCGCTGGAGGACGGGAATCAGGTGAGCCCCGAGGTCGGTGAGGTGATGTGCGGGTGCTCCGGGTGCGGGCAGGTCCGCTCGTGCGGCGAACACGACTCGGCCTTTCCTGAGGACGATCACGACCATGCTGCCGTCGGCTGGGCGGAACCCGAGAAGGTAGGGCACTGCGGCGGCGAGGTCGGCCGGGGTTCGGACGGTGAGTCTGTTCTCCGGAAACGACATGCTGATCTCCAGTACGTGGGCGGGGGTGGGCCAGCGGCCCGGGGACGGTGAGGCAGCGGCCCTCGAAGGTGACCGCTTGCGTGGATGGGGGGACGTCCGGACGCACCGGTAGGGCGCGAGGACATGTGGTGGGTGCTGGGACTCAGAGGCGGGCGTACGGCGGCCGACCGGGGAAGGTGGGCGCGATGCCGTCGCGGACGCGTCGGAGCAGCACAGAGAACCAGAAAAGAGCCTTCAAGCTAACCGCCTGACCACCGGTGCGGCCGGGGCTGTCAGGTCCCGCGATCGGACAGGACCTGACAGCCCCGGCCCATCTGCTGTCAGCTCGGGGAAGCCGTGGAACCGAACCCCGGCAGGCCACGCCTCAGGACCAACACGTCCTCGTGCGCCACCAGGTGCACGGGGATGCCCTCGTCCCTCGATCGGCGTACGGACATGAGGGCGAACATCGCGGCACGATGCACGATCTGCCCGTCCCGGACAGCCGCGAGCAGCGCTGCGCACCGCTGGACCGGTTGCAGCCCCACCGACCGGGCCACAGCCAGTAGCTCACCGGGCAGGTCGATCAGATCGTCGCGCTGACGGCGCACCGGCCGGCAGGTGATCACCACGAAACCGCCCGGGCGCAGCAGCGCAGAACTGGCGGCCAGGATCGCGGCGAACCCGTCGAGAAGCCGGGACCATCCCCCGTAGGCGAGGTTGCCGTGCTCCCGATCCCCGTACAGGTGGTCCCGCTTGCGCACCCCGCTCCTGGTGATCTGCACCAGGCCGTGGGTTCCGCGCCCGTACGGCGGCGACGTGAGCACAAGCCCCACCCGGCCGACCGCCGACGCGGGCACGATGTCGCGCAGACCGACGGCGTCACCGGTGAACACCCGCGCCGTTCCGGTCGCGCCCTGCGAGGAGGCGAGAGCCACGTTGGCTTCGGCCAGTGTGGTGAACCGGGGTTCGATGTCGATGCCGATCCCCTGCCGCCCGAGGTGCATCGCCTCCACCAGCGTCGTGCCCGACCCACACATCGGATCGAACACCAGATCACCGGGCACCGTGTACGAGCTGATCGCGTACGCGGCCAGGTGAGGCAACATCTTGCCGGGATGACTCGACGTCGCCCGCACGTAGCGACCCCGCCGCTGATCCCGAGCCGGCTGCTGACAGGTCAACCACAACGAGGTGACCGGCAGACCCTCATCCATGGGCGACGCCGGTGTCAGTCGCACTGCGCGTCAGGATCAGAACGTCGGTGTGGATGTCGAGCTGCGTCCGCTGGCCCCGCCGGGGCGGACGGTCGGCCGCCACGACGTGCTGCAGGTACGCAAGCCCGGCCCGCTTCGCGGCGATCACCACGTCGACGGGCAACGTCGCGTCACCGTGCGGCAGGAGCACCGCAACGCAACCGCCCGGCATCAGACCGCTGCGGCAGCGCCGGAAGAACGCGACCGGGCCGGCAGCGTCGTCGACCGGCCAGCCGGTGACGATCAACGCCACTGGTTCCCGCCCCCAACCCCCGGGATGAGTCGGATGCAGGTGGCTACGGCGATGCGAGGCGATGACCGCGCGGGCAAGCTGCGGCCCCACGGCCAGGTCGACGACCAGACCGGACGGATGGGTGAGGTTGTGGACCAGCCGCACGCCCATCGCGTTGGACATGGTCTCGCCCTGCTCCGGGGCAGGGACCGGCCAGACGGTGATCGGCACGGGCGGGTCGCCGGGCACCACATCCCCCACCGGGACGGGCGCACCAAACGGATTTCTCTCGGTCATAGGCGCGGTGGCCCCCGGACCGGCGGACGTACTGACGACCCCCAGTGCGCCGCTGACAGCCCGATCGAACTCACCCCCGACCTGACAAGCCCCGTCAGAACCTCCAGCTCCAGACGCGAGCGGCGCGGCTTCGATCTCCCTCGACGACCGACGGCACGGGCCGAACAGCCACCAAAGCCAGTCGCGTTCGTAGGGTCGGACGGACGTGAACTCGATTGCTCTTCGGCTCCCGGTCATGCCGATGAGCGGATGCTGCTGATCCGACTGGCGGCTTCCTGATACTCGGACGCCGGTGTGAGCGGAGACCGGACGGGTTGCGTCAGTCAAGCGAACCATCTGTCACCGGTCGCCCTCGCTCTCAGCCGAGTGGTCCTCCCTTCTGGCGTCTTCCCTGTAGGACCGGCTCAGCCCGTCGAGCAGCGCCCCCGAACGAGGCCACCGACCGCGTACACGATCAGCCGCCGCGCGGTACTGGTCGGCGAGCGCGCGTTCCTGCGCTCCGCCGTCGTAGACGCCGCGAGTTGTCACGCCGCGCCGGGTCAGCCTCGCGACAGCAACATGGTCGTCGAGCTCTGTGTCGCTGAGGATTTCGAGGACATCCCGGACTGGCTCGCTGGGCCAGGTGCCGTCCTCGTCTGTCACGGCACCCGACAGCGCATCGCCCAGAACTCTGGGCAGCACTCGTGCCCGGCCGGATGCGGTGAGCATCTCGCGTACTGATTTCACCCATTGCAGCATGTCCTCGGTGGTCGGCAATTGCCCGTCAGTGCAGCCTGGGAGCGGTGTGCGCCACTCCCGCAGGATGGCCCAGGCCGCATCGGATGCCTGTGACGATGCGGTATCGACCCTCGCCTCTTCGTCGGCTGAATCCGCGTCAGTATCCGTGTCGGGCCGGTACATCAGGGAGACGAGGTTGGCGAAGTGGGCAGGGTTGCGGGCGAGTTCTCGGTGCAGGGCCATTGGCCTACGACTGTGGTCGAGAAGTGGCTGGTAGAACCACTCAAGGTCTGCGAGCAGCGTGTCGTCCACGCCGGCCTCAGCAACACGGTCGAGTAGGCGTCCGACCTCATACTCCGGCGACCGCGCACGCGAGATGTCCTCGGTCGTGGCTAGAGTCGGCGCCTTCAGTGCCTGGATGGCCAGTTCACGGTCGGCGCCGAAGCCTGCGCGGCTGAGTAAGCCGATCGCCGTCCAGGCCCGGCCGTGCTCGAGGAGGCGCCGCGCGACGGCCGGTGTCAGATCACCCGGAACTCTCCACGGCTGCATGTCGCGCCAGAATTCATCTTGCGTGTCCGGCTCTAGGCCATCTACGAGCGCCAGCAAAGCCTCGTCGATCATCGCGGTGCGACACAAGGCTGCGGCCTGCGCGGGCCTGGCGGCTGCGGTAGCAGCGAGCCATCCTGCGTCCTGCCGCTGTCGGTGGGCCGCCAGTCCGGCGGCCATGGCGTGCAGTAGTTGTGACGAGCTCGCGAGATGCTCGAGAACTACAGGATCATGGTCGGTCGTAACTGACGCCAGGGCGTCGCCGACGGCTGCCGGGTTCTCGGACGCCTCAGAGGGCGGTCTGCGGCAGCTTGATCTGATCTATGCGTTGCGTCTGGTTGGTGGCCTTCCGGTGGGTTCGCTGTGGATAGCGGCAGGTCGATGAGTTGAATGTGAGTTCTGGTCGTGACCGCTCGGGCGGGTGGGGCGTTAGCCTGGTCATGGGTGATCGGAAGCCGTATCCGAGCGATGTCAGCGACGAGCAGTGGGAGCTGATCGGGCCGTTTCTGCAGGCGTGGAAAACCAGACGCGTCGCGGTGTCGGTGTCGGGCCAGCCAGGCGACTACGACCTGCGGGAGGTCGTGAACGCGATCTTCTACCAGAACCGGACGGGTTGTCAGTGGGCGTACCTGCCGCATGACCTGCCGCCGAAGTCGGCCACCTACTACTACTTCGCGCTGTGGCGTGATGACGGCACTGACCAGGTGATTTACGATCTGCTGCGCTGCCAGGCGAGGGAGAAGGTGGGTCGTCGGGAGGATCCGAGCGCGGTGGTGTTGGACACCCAGTCGATCAGGGCGGCGAACCACGTCCCGGCCACGACGACCGGCAAGGACGCGGCGAAGAAGGTGTCGGGGCGTAAGCGAGGCTTGGCGGTGGACGCGTTGGGACTGGTCATCGCGGTCGTGGTGGCCGCGGCGTCGGTCACCGACAACGCCATTGGTATCCGGCTGCTCGACAAGGTCGTCGCACACACCCCGACGGTGAGCCGCGCCTGGGTCGACGCCGGGTTCAAACAAGACCTCGCGCTGCACGGCGCCGTCCTCGGGGTCGACGTGGAGGTCGTCAAACGCTCCGACACTCGGCCCGGGTTCGTGCCGATCCGTAAGCGGTGGATCGTCGAACAGGTCAACGGCACGTTGATGCTGCACCGCCGCCTCGTGCGCGAGTACGAGAGCCGACCGGAATCCTCGGTGTCACGAACCCTGTGGGCCTCGACGGCGAACATCGTGCGCCGGCTGACCGGAACCAGCACACCCACCTGGCGGCACCGGTGAACCTCCCCACCGTCCTCGACCTGATCACCGACCGGGAGACCACCGCACGCCGGCACGCCGACCGACTCCGCGAGCAGATCACCGCCCTGACCAGCGAACTCGCCCGCCTCGACGGCGAACTGGCCGACCTGGCGACGACCCGCACCACTCTGCGCACCCTCGCCGCCGCCGAGTTCACCGCAGACGATCCGACGATCGCCAGCGGCCCCTACCAGCAGATCCTGCATGTCCTCGGTGCCGCGCCCGCCGGCATGCGCGCCAAAGGCATCTGCCTCGCCCTCGGCGTCGAACCCTCACCGAAACACGTCGAAGGCACCCGCGCGAAGCTGAAACGCATGGTCAACCAGCGCATCCTCACCGAAGACGAACCCGGTCTGTTCACCCTCATTCCAAAACAGACGTAGTACTGCGAACCGGCCTCTGAGTGCGTCACGGCTCTGCCGTCAGATCCTGTGGTGAGCCTCCTCGACCTTCAATCAGCGGCGCGAATCCGTCGAGCAGGTGTTTCATACCGAGGCCGAAGATCGCGTGTACGTCGGGCGGCCCGGAGACGCTGAACGTAAGGGGGAACCGGCCCTGCTCGGCGATCCTGAGGAACTCCGGACCCCTGGACCTCCACCAGTGTTCGGCGTCCATTCCGAACTCGTACTCCTCCACCACCGCCCGCGTGGCCTGGAGAGCCATACCGGAGGTGTAGGCGGACACGAAGGTGAGGATCGCCAGGGCCTCATCCGGGGATCGCCCCTGGGCGGTGATCACCTTCATCATCCACTCGGCGTTCTCCACGAGCCCGGGGGACTGGACCGCCCCGGCGAGCATGGTCAGTCGAACTGCCCAGGGGTGCCTCCGGTAGATGTCCCACTCAGTCAGGAGCGCCAGTTCGAGGGCTCGTCGCCAGTCGGCGGGCGGCGGTTCGGGCAGGGCGTGCTCCGTATAGACCTGGTCGATCATTGCCGTTGCCAGTGCCTCTTTGCTCGCGACGTGGCGGTACAGGGCCATGGTGCTCACCCTCAGGTGGGTGGCGACCCGGCGCATGGACAGGCCGTCGATTCCCTCAGCGTCGGCGATGGTGATCGCGGCCCGGACGATGGCCTCTCTGGTAATGGCGGTCTCGGTGGTCGGGCGGCCTCCTCCTGCCTCCGCCGGACGTGGGCGTACCCGCTGCCCCTGTGGCCCGCGTGCTTGCGGCGTAGCGACGGGCGCATCCCGCACGAGGGTCCCCACCCCGCGCACCGCTTCGACCAGACCCTCCTGACGCAGGGCCGCGAGCGCCTTGGTGGCTGTGGCCATGGCCACCCCCCACTCGCGCATGATCTCTCTCGTGGAGGGCACCCGCGCGCCCGGTCGCAGTTCCCTGGCGTCGATACGCGCACGGATATCGGCGACAACCTGCGCGTAGGGCGGCAACTTCTGTTCCGCAGTGGCGGACATCACTGGTCCCTTCGACTGTTCCCCGTCGCTTCAGTGTACTAGTGCACAGGGGAGTGCGAACTGCCTGCCCTCACGGCACCGGGCCGAACCAGCGAGCACTCCTTCGCTCCTGCTGCACTAGTGCTGATGGGGCGGTAGTCCCAGTAAAAATGAGGCTCACAAGGGAATCCACAGTGTGCGTACTATGTACACTCCGCCTCGGAGGGTGCACCTCGACGCGTACGCCGTTTCGCATAATCTGCGGCCCTTTGGAGGCCACCATGTCCTACACGTCCACCACCGGGCCGCGGACCGCTCCCGCTTCCGGTCCGCTCCCGCTCGACCGCCGTTCCCTGGCGCCGGATCTGGCCCGCGGCGTCATGCTTCTGGTCATCGCACTTGCCCACACGCACCTGTTCACCGTGTTCATCGGCGGTCCCGAGAACGCCCTCACCACTGCGGACCAGATCACCACCGCAGGCACCGTCATGTTCGTCGACCTGCGCGGCTACCCCATGTTTGCGGCCCTGTTCGGTTACGGCCTGGCCGTGATCTACCGACGCCGCAGCGAGCAGGAACACGCCTGGACCCGGACCCGCGGGCTGCTACGCCGGCGCGGCCTGTGGTTGATCGTCTTCGGGCTGGGACACGCGGTGCTGCTCTTCCCCGGGGACATTCTGGCCGTCTACGGCCTGGTGGCGCTGCTCCTGGTGGGCGTTCTGCGGCTGCGCGACCGGACCCTGGTGCTCCTGGCAGTGCTCTGGCTGCCCGTGGCCGCAGCCGTCCATGCCCTGGTCGCTGCCGACATGGCCATGACGGGGCAGGGCATGCCAGTGCTGCCCGACGGGTTCGTGAACGAACTCGTCTTCCGTCTGACCCTGTACTCGGTCCTGTTCGTGATGATGCTCGTCAGCACCCTCGTCCCGTTCCTGCTCGGCGTGCTGGCGGCTCGGCACCATCTTCTGGAGCGGCCCCACGAGCACCTGCGGCTGTTGCGCGTGACCGCGTTCGCGGGTATCCCCCTGGCCGCGGTGGCCGGTCTCCCCCTGGCCTTGGACAAGGCGGGGGTGTGGACCGACGTCAACCCGGGGGACGTCCTGGTCACCACCGCCCTGCACCAGGCGAGCGGCTACGCGGGCGGTTTGGGTTATGCGGCGCTTATCGCCCTCGTCGCGGCCCGCCTCGCCGGCCGGCAGGGACCGGTGGCCAACGCCCTGGCCGCACTCGGACAGCGCTCCATGACCTTCTACCTGGCCCAGTCGGTGGCCTGGGCGGCACTGTTCTCCTCCTACACACTCCACCTGCGGTTGACCTCACCCGCAGTGGGCGTGGGCATCGCGGTGGCGGTGTGGCTGACCACGGTGCTGCTCGCCGACCTCATGCGCCGCCGGGGCGTACGCGGACCGGCCGAGGTGGCGCTGCGCCGCCTCACCTACCGGGGCGCACCGGGTACCACCGGAAACAGTCTCGGGTAGGCGGAAGCCCTGGGCCGGCCCCCGGCCCCGCAGCTGGCCGTCGACTGCCTGGGTGGCCACGTCCACCTGCCCGCGTCGCCTCAACCCGGGCGGGCATCGCCGCCAGGCCACGAACTCGCGGGCGCACAATCGCGGAGAGCGGCTGCGTGATGCCCGGAAGGTCTGCCTGCCGCCAGGCGCTGTGTGGTGGCAGAGAGGGCGCCTCAATTCAGAAGCTTCTCCGTGAGGTCCATCAACCGCTCGGCGTCATGGGGATCGAGGGTCGGGAAACTGGGCGGAAGTCGCTTCTTTCGGTCGACGGCGGTCACCGGCGCGGCTGGCGGCGCGTCCAGGAACTGGTGAATCGGAGCTACTGCGTCGGCGACGGGTCGGGCCGCCACCGCAGCCGCGACCGCGAGCAGCACGCGGGCCAGTAGGGGGAACGCGCTACGGTCGCCGCTTCTGGTGAACCCGGGATGGTAGAGCACATATCGAGCGTGACTGCCGGACCGCTGGCTGAAGCCCACGCCAAGCAGATCGTTGGCGCGACCGGCCTGCAACTGTGCGGCGATGGCCGAATAGCCCGACGTCATCTGCGGGTCGGCCCAGTGCACCTTGCCTTTGGTGACCCCGACGCCAGCGACGTTCACGATCACCGGGGCGGTGGCCCGGTCCAGGGCCGGGACGCAGGCCGAAGCTGAGCAGATATCGGCTGAGGTAGTACAGCGCGAACGTGCGTTCCAGGCCATCGACTGGTCAGACTAGAACGCGCTCTTGGCGTCGAAAAGTGCCCCGATCCGCAGGCTCCGCCAAGACGGCCAAGTCACCACGGTGCGGAAGTCCACAAGAACCCGAATCCGAGCAAGTAAGGAAGCCGCCCATGGCCAGACTGGTCACTCCCGACGAAGTTGCCGGAACGAAGTGGTTCAAGAGCAGCAGGAGCAACAACGGAACCGGATGCGTCGAGGTAGCGCTCAACCTCCGAGGCGCCTACGTCCGAGACACGAAGGACGGCGGGAAGGGACCAGTCCTGCACTACACCGATGAGGAGTGGACAGCCTTCACGTCGAGCGTCCGGGCCGGCGAGTTCAGCAAGTAAGCCCAGGTGCCGTCCTCGGCGGCACCCGAGCCGATGCGGCCGCCCTCGGTCGACTGACGGCAGCTCCAGACGCCGTGACCTGATCCGAACCCACAGTGACGTCGACCCGCAGCCGGGTGATGTCACTCGATCACGGTGGCCGTCTGGCTCGACCAGGCGGCCACCAGGCCGGCCCTGGGGCAGCGGTAGATGTCGCCCCCCACCCGAGCCAGATCCCACACCCGGCCCAAGTGTTGCCGATACCGGACAGCATGATGATCACGGGTCAGGCCGTGCCTCAGCCCGGTCTCGGTCGGAGCGTGCTCGGGCGATCCGGACCTTCCACCACGCCCATTCTAAGATCCGGTCTGCCGTGCGCAGGAGGCCGTCGATGGGTCCAGCCACGGGAGGCGGCGCGGACAGCAGCCTGACGAGATCGACACGTCGACGGCTTTCAGCTGTGCAGAAGGCGGTGAGTAGCCTCCGTAGGCCGGGATCGTCTCCACCGGCTATCGGGAGATAGCCGTCCTGGACATCGATGCGCTGCGAACCGTGGCGGAGGTCGAGCTCGCGCGCTGAGCGTACGGGTGGAAGACCATCAGCACGCATCAGCCGTGGTGGTGACGGACTATTGGAGGTTGGTCCGGAGCTGATCGGCCAGGTCCGTCGTTGCCTTCTGGGGTGTGGTGTCGAGGTCGGCGAGGGCTTTGGTGAGGGCACCGAGCAGGATCCGGATGCCGTTGGCATCGCCGAGTGCGTGGCGTGCGCGCATCGCCCTGGTATAGAGGGCTTCGTTGTAGCGGTCCAGGACGATGGCTTGGTCGAGTAGGTCGGATGCGGCCTGCGGGTCGGTGTCGAGCAGGTCGTCGGCGAGCAGGAGGTGGGCTTCGGTGCCCCACCGTCGTACGGGACTGCCCCGGGTTTGGTTGACTCGCGGTGTTGAGTGGTTCAGGCCGCGTGTGCGGGTCTGTTGATTGTCTCGAACTCGATGGGGGTGAGCCGTCCGAGGCGTTGTTGCCGGCGTCGGCGGTGGTAGGTGCGTTCGATCCAGGTCACCATCGCCAGGCGGAGGTCGTGGCGGGTGGTCCAGCGTTGCCGGTCCAGGACGTTGCGTTGCAGGAGGGCGAAGAACGATTCCATCGCGGCGTTGTCACCGCAGGCGCCGACGCGGCCCATCGAGCCGACCAGTCCGTTGCGGCGTAGTGCCTTCACGAACTTCTTCGACCGGAACTGGCTTCCTCTGTCGGAGTGGACCACGGTGCCGGCCGGGTTCCGTAGTCGGATCGCGTTGTGCAGGGCGGTGACGGCCAGGGAGGCCTTCATGCGGGTGTCGATGGAGTAGCCGACGATCCGGCCGGAGTACACGTCCTTGATCGCGCACAGGTAGAGCTTGCCTTCGGCGGTGGGGTGTTCGGTGATGTCGGTGAGCCACAGCCGGTTCGGGGCGTCGGCGGTGAACCGGCGTCGTACCAGGTCGTCGTGTACCGGCGGTCCGGCACGCCTGGTCAGGCCCTTGCGCTTGGCGAACACCGACCAGATCCGCTGCTGTGAACACAGTCGGGCGACCCGGTTACGGCCGGCGGTGACGCCGTGGGCGGGGAGTTCGTCGGCGATGAACCGGTACCCGAACGCCGGATCATCGTGGTGGATGTCCAGGGCGGCGTTGATCAGGTGGGCGTCATCGACGTCGCGTCGCGACACCGGGTCGGCGCGCCACGCGTAGTAGGCCTGCTTGCTGAACCCCAACACCCGGCAGGTCACCGCGACGGGAATCCCGTCCGCGGCCAGGTCACCGACCAGCGGGTACATCATTTTGGGGAGATCTCCCGGGCGAAGAACGCCGCCGCTCTCCGGAGGATCTCGTTCTCCTGTTCCAGGAGCTTGTTGCGCCGTCGCAGGTCCCGCAACTCGGCCGACTCCGAACCGGTGACGCCGGGACGGACGCCGTCCTCGACGTCGGCGAGCTTGAGCCAGCGGTGCAGACAGCCCTCGGAGATCCCGAAGTCCTTCGCGATCTGCCGCAACGGCGCCTCACCCTTGCGAGCGACCGCGACCACGTCACGGCGGAACTCCGGCGGGAACGCTTTCGGCATGACAGACATCCTTCCAGCGAGGAACGCATCCTCACAAATCAGGAGTCAACCAAACCGGGTGCAGTCCCTACCGTCTCGCGGTGTGGTTGCAGCCATTCGTAGTTCTGGCCCTCAGCGAGGGGCGCGGTGTAGAGCGCGCAGGCGGCGGTGAGTAGTTCACGGCGGTGGGGGCCGGTGGCGATGGTCGCGGTGCGCATCAGGTCTCGGAGGCGCCAGACGTCGACGTCCACGGTCGTGGGGTCGAGTCGGTACCGTCCGGAGGATTTGATGACGTAGGCGTTCTTCGTGTCGGCGGTGCCGGCTCGACCGAGCACGTGTCGTAGGTTCGAGGCGTTGGTGTGGACGCGTTGGTCGGCTTGGCTGAGGCGGGCGTCGGGTTCGAGGTATTCGCCGACGTCGCGGGTGGTGGCTCCGTCGGGGTGCACGGCGAGGTAGACCGCCAGCTCCAGGGCTTTGGCGCGGAGCGGACGACCTTCTGCGGTGATGCCTTCGATCCGCGGAGGGCCAAGAACACACAGCCGTGCCCGGCCGGCGTCCGCCTCACTGGTCGACGCGGCATCTGGTTGAAGGGCTGACTCGGTGTCGGCGGGTGTGCTTCCGGTACGGCTTGTGTGCAGGGCGACGGTGGAGAGCGCCACCGGTGGCGGGGCTGGTGGTTCGCCGGTCTGCGCTTCGCGAAGGGTCGTCAGGATCTGGATGGCCGTGACCGGTTCGAGGACCGGCAGTCGGGCAGGAAGCGTCTCAGCGGACGATCCGGGGGTGCTGTCGTGGTGCCCGGTCGGGGTGACGGTGATGGTGGTGCCGTGTTCCCACTCGCCGAGCAGCAGCGCGGTGACGTGCAGGTCCTCACCGAGGACGAGTGCGGTCTTGGCGCGTACCCCCGCTCCGGGTGGTGGGGCTTCCGTGATGAGCACGACCGGCGGCAGGGGTGCTGCGTCCGGTGCCCGCTCGGGTGGGCTGTCCAGGTCGGTCGTGGCGTGCTCGTCGAGGATACGGCTGCGGTGCAGCAGCCGGGACTCGATGGCGGTGAGCGCAGCCTCGACGGTGTCGACGACGTGCAGGCGTGGCCAGGGCAGAAAGCTGGTCGTATCCGAGCCCAGGAGTGTCCGGAGGGTGTCGGTGGGGATGACGATTTCGCCCTGCGCGTGGGGATGGTGCCGGTTGCCGGCCGAGAGGACTGCGACGAGGGCGGCACGGGCGGCGGCGGACGCGCCGTCGCCGGTGAGGCCGAGTCCACCGGACGGGAGCGACGCGAAGTCGGGCACGTCGGCGGGTGTTTCGCCCTCACCGAGATCGGCGGCGGGTTGTTCGTCGCCAGAGTCGGGGGTGGGTGGCTCGATGGTGCGGGCCGCTACCGCGCGGCGGAGTCGGGTCACCGGAGCTGGTAGGTCGACGGGCGGGTCGGTGTCGGGTTGGCCGGTGTAGCGGCGCCGGCGGTGGAGCCAGACCGACGTGGCGGCTGCGCTGATGGCGGCGGCGAGTGTCCAGGGCAGCCAGTTGGTGCCTGGCAGCGGCACGCCGTGGTCGTCCCCGAACGTAGAAGGGCGATCCGGGGCGGTGTCGTCGGTCGGTGAGACCGATGGTGAGGACGTCGGTGGGGTGTTCGCCGACGGAGGTCTGCGGGACGGTTCGGACTCGCTCGGGGCTGCTGTCGAGGTTGTCGGGGCAGGGGCGGATGACTGCGTGGGGCGGGGTTCGGATTCCTGTCGTTCAGGGGCGGTGCTCGGCAGCGGAGGCGTCGTCGAAGGCGGCTTGGATGGTGGTGCGGGTCTGGCGGCATGCGGTGGGTGGGCGTCGCCGGGTAAACGCAGTTCCCAGCCGGGGTAGATCAGGTCGCAGTCGCGGAGGATGCCGCCGTTGTCCGGGAAGTGACGGTGCTTGTTCAGTCGGCAGATCTCCGGCCATCGGTCACTGTCGCCGAGCCACTCCTTGGCGACCTTGGACATGGTGTCTCGACGTTCGACGGTATAGACATAGCGCTGGTTGCCGACGTGAATGACGGCAACCCCACCGGCTACCGGCTGCGCAGGGGCATCGATGCGGACCGTCGCTGCGGCCGGCGTGGCCGCCGGGCCGGGGCTCGTCGCACGGTCGAGGGAACCGGCGGAGGTGACCGCGATGGCGGCGGTTCCCGCCAGTCCGAACACGAGCCGGTGTAGCGGGGCTGGCAGTCTGAGCACCGGAATACGCCAGCGGGTCAGCACCGCGACGAGTTCAGCCAGCAGGAGCAGAGTGAGTACGCCCCACAGCAGCCACATGACCCACAGGGCCACGCCGATGAGGACGTCCGGGGTGAACCGTCCGCTGATGTCCTCGAACCATCCCGGCACCTGCGACCACGCCGGTAGCCGATGAAGTGGATTACCGCCGACGAGCCACAACAGCACGGGAATCCCGGCGAGCAGGACAGTGGTGCCGACGACAGCACGGCCGACCCTGGCCAGGGAGCGTGACATCGGCGCTCGGGGCGACGGAGCGTCGCGGGGACGGTGGACCGTGGCTCGAACCCCGTAGTCCACCCGAGGGTCACTTCTGTCCGGGGACGTCTGCGGCACCTGCACCTCGCCCAAAGTTGATCGTCAATCCTCCGGGGTACACGAGAATGACGGACTCCGACCATCCCGCCGAGAAGAATTCTCACCATCCGCGCACAGAAGATCACCAGAGGGAATCACGGTTGACGTCACCGCGCCCTGTCCGGCGAGACTGCACCAATGCCAAACGGGGGCGCCCACGCGTCGATAGACCTCAGTTCCGCCGCCATCGCTGTCACCGTTCACCAGCAGTCCGCCCGGGTCCCGATCCTCATCGACGGTCGCATCGTCATGCCGACCGGCGTCGCCATCGGCCCCGAAGGTCAGCTGTACGTCGGCCTCGACGCCACACGCGCACAGTCACTCCCGGCCGGCCACCGGTACGTCGACAACCCGGCCGACCTGCTCGGGGCACCAACTGACCGCGGCGACGCGACACCCCCGGACACGGCGGATCTCCTCGCCGCAGTCCTGCGGCACACCGCCTTCCACGCCACCCACCAGGTCGGGCAGCCCGTCACCGGACTCACCATGACCGTCCCACCACAATGGGGACCACGACGTCGAGGACACCTCGCAGAAGCCGCCTCCCGCGCAGGCCTACCACCGCCCACCCTGGTCACCGCCCCCGCCGCCCTCGCCGCCTACGCCACGGCACTCGGCCACGCCGTGCCCCAGAACGCCTGCATCCTCGTCTGCCAAGCAGACCGACAACCGGTCACCCTCACCGTCCTTCAACTGGTCGGCGACGACTTCCACGAACTCGCCACACGGCAGATCGACACCCCACGCGACGTCGACCACCTCATCGTCCAACGAGTGATCGCCGCCGCGACCACCAACGACGACCCGCTCCGGACACAGGCCGACCACCCCTCGGGTGTCGACACGAACGGTCGGCTCGCCCTCATGGAGTCGGTCCGCACCGCCCGGCACGTGCTCGCCGAACACGACCGGGCACCCGTCCTGCTACCCGCGCCCCGACCACCCGCCGTCATCACCCGCGACGACGTCACCATCGCCACCCAACCGTTCCTCGACGAAGTCACCACCGAAGTCGCCGAACTCCTCGACGCCGCCGACGTCGACAAGACGCACCTCGCCGGTGTCATCGTCCGCCCCGCCCACGGCGTACCAGGCCTCACCGAACGCATCGCGCAGGCGACCGGCACCGTCCCCGGCGTCGTGGACAACTCTCACGCCCTCGCCGACGGAGCCCTCACACTCACCACCCTCGACCAGCCCGAACCACGCGCCGCCGCCGCACACCTACCCCGCGTCCGGCTCCGCATCCGCGACCTCGCCGGCATCCTCCTCCTCGGCGCCTGCTCACTCGCGCTCCTCCTCCAAGCCGTCCAGACCGCCGACGTCACCACCGTCGACAGCTGGGTCGTCGGCATCCGCACCTCCATGCCCCAACTCGCCACCGCCGGGGCGTTCGCCATGCTCGCCGCACTGGCCATCGCACACCTCGCCCCCACCACCTGGCTCGCCGGCACCCCGACCCCGACAACACCCGAACCCACCACCGGCAGCCTCATCCGCCAGGGATACCTCGCCGCCACCGCAGGCGGCCTCATCACCGCCACCCTCTACGGACTCGCCACCGGCACCGCCTTCGAATTCGACTACACGCCGTACCTGAAGTGGACCCTCGGTGCCGCCCTCCCCCTGGCCGCCTGCACCGCGCTCATCGCCCTCACCGCACCCCGCATCCCCGCCCCCGCCCTACCCACCTGGCTCACCCTGGCCCGCCCCGCCCTCACCCCTGCTCTCCTCGCCGTCACCGGCATCTATCTCATGCGCGCGGCACTCACCCTCACCACCCCGGTCGACCTCACCGGCATGCCCGGCCTCGTCGGCAGCCTCGGAGCAGCCCTCCTCGGAGCAGCCACCATCCTGACCATGACGAACAGCCGCCTGCTCCGCGTCATCGCCACTCCGGGCCTGGCCATCGGGTACGCCCTCGTCTTCACCTACACCACGAAGAGCGCCCTCATCGTCGCCTACCTCGTCGCACTCACCTGGTGGGCCGTCCGCACCACGACCAGAACACTGCAACTCGCCTTCCCCGGCACGGGAGCAGCCCTCCGGCGTTTCGCTGATCGATCCCACGGCTGAGGCACCTCGCTGATGGCGCTGCCGGTCAACGAAGTTGGTGTCACCTGTGCGCTCAGCCTGCAACCGCCGCATGCAGGGCCCGCGTTCCCACGGAGTCGCGTACTACAGGTGCCGACACCCCGCCGAGTACGCGCTTTCCAACCGCGTCGGGGTCTGCCGCACCCGTCACCCATCGGTGCAGCAGACCCCAATGACCAGAGGCCTCGATGAAGGCAGCTCCGACAGGAACTGCGGCTCGTCTACACGAATCTGTCGAAGGAATTCCCCGGGCCTCAATGATGGGCAGCTCCGCCGGGAGCTGCGGCCGCCGGGACCGCCCCGGTGTACCGGTTGATCGAGCCTCAATGAAGGGCAGCTCCGACGGGAGCTGCGGCCGCCCACCGGCACTTGCGGATCAGCCGCGACGCGCCTCAATGAAGGGCAGCTCCGACGGGAGCTGCGGCTGGATCCAGACGGACGCACAGGCGAAGATCAAGGGGCCTCAATGAAGGGCAGCTCCGACGGGAGCTGCGGCTCGCTAGCCGAATCTATGTCAATTATCGCCATCTTAGCCTCAATGAAGGGCAGCTCCGACGGGAGCTGCGGCCTTTTGGGTTCGCATTCTGAGGCTTTCGCTATTCACGAGCCTCAATGAAGGGCAGCTCCGACGGGAGCTGCGGCCCCGACACGCCGACGGTCCAGGGCCCAGAGAGCGCCGCCTCAATGAAGGGCAGCTCCGACGGGAGCTGCGGCTCGACCCGGGCCGGCTTGGTGGTGCGGGGCCGGCGGAAGCCTCAATGAAGGGCAGCTCCGACGGGAGCTGCGGCCTGCGCCTTCGAGTGGGCCCGACCCCGACTCACCACGCCTCGATGAAGGGCAGCTCCGACGGGAGCTGCGGCCGGTGGTGTCACCGGCGGCGGTGCAGGCGACCAGGCCGTCCGTGCCTCAATGAAGGGCAGCTCCGACGGGAGCTGCGGCAGTTGATCGCCCATCGGCCTTCTTGGTCCTGGCCGATGCCTCAATGAAGGGCAGCTCCGACGGGAGCTGCGGCGGATCACGCGGGCACCCGGGCCAGTTCGGCGGTGAGGCCTCAATGAAGGGCAGCTCCGACGGGAGCTGCGGCCGGCACCCCGCCGACGTCCGGCATGGTCGTCCAGCCTCAATGAAGGGCAGCTCCGACGGGAGCTGCGGCCCGCAGCGCCAGGGACTCCACGCGCTGCTTGGCCTGCTCGCCTCAATGAAGGGCAGCTCCGACGGGAGCTGCGGCGCCTGGAACGGCTGGACCGGGAGAAGGACGAGAAGGCGCCTCAATGAAGGGCAGCTCCGACGGGAGCTGCGGCTCGTGGCCGGTTTCCTCCCCTGCTGCGCGAGGTACGTGACGCCTCAATGAAGGGCAGCTCCGACGGGAGCTGCGGCTTGCGGAGCACCTGACGCGAGGCGTCACAGAGTAGGCCTCAATGAAGGGCAGCTCCGACGGGAGCTGCGGCCCGGGAGCGCCACCGCTCGGGGAGGTCTTCCTCCAGTGCGCCTCAATGAAGGGCAGCTCCGACGGGAGCTGCGGCGGCACCTGTCGGCCGAGGTTGTTGGGCGACCCGATGCCTCAATGAAGGGCAGCTCCGACGGGAGCTGCGGCGGGGACCACCTCGATGCCCTTGTCTCGCAGCCCGGACAGGCCTCAATGAAGGGCAGCTCCGACGGGAGCTGCGGCGGGGACATCATGGCGGGGAGGTCGGTGCTCCATGACTGAGCCTCAATGAAGGGCAGCTCCGACGGGAGCTGCGGCGCGTGCCCCATGCGCCAGAGCGCATCCCGGTTGACCCGGCCTCAATGAAGGGCAGCTCCGACGGGAGCTGCGGCGGCCCAGACCCGGCGCATGGTGGCGTGGACCAGGTCGTGGCCTCAATGAAGGGCAGCTCCGACGGGAGCTGCGGCGCCCGACCCATCCACCACATTACTGACGGCCCTACCTGCCTCAATGAAGGGCAGCTCCGACGGGAGCTGCGGCTGGGTTGAAATCTTACCCGCTTTGAGCTGCGCTGGAGTGGGTCAGTTGCGAAGGGTGCCGCTGGAGGACCCGTTGGACTCCGTCGGGTCGACGACCAACAAGTGGATCAAGGCTTCTGAGCTGGGGAAACTTGCCCGCGAAGGGTCCACGCTCACGGCCGTCACGACGGAGCCTTCGCCGAAGGTCTACAGGATCGCCGGCCCGTGATCGGTGATGTCCCGGCTGCAGCCGACGACATCGAGCGACCGGCGTAGGTTCTCGCGGAGGGTGCCCAGGTCGCAGAACAGGATCGAGTCCGTGTTCTGGTCGATGATATCGCCGAGCTGGGTACGGAGCCGCAGCAGCTTCGCCGGGCGGGCGTCGACGATGAAGACGCTGTACTGGACGCGGTCGCCGTACGATTCGAGCTTCTTGGCTACCTTCGTGCGGCGCATATCGTCGGTGATGTCGTAGGCGACGAGGAAGCGCCGTACGTCCTCCAGGCTCATCGGATTCTAATTCCCTGGTAGCGGGGTTGGGTTCCGTCGATGACTCCCAGCACGAGTCGTGCCTGGATCTCCATCGCCCGCCGCCACGTGACGTCGTACCCGAACAGGGGGTGACGGAAGGTGCCGGTGACGCGACGTTCGTAGCCGGAGATCAGGGCTTTGCGTCCGCGTTCGCCGATCCGTGTCGTGCCGAGCACGGTGGAGAAGTCGCGGGCGCGGATCTCGCCGTTGTTGAATGCGGTGACGACGACCGAGTCGGCGACGGGTGCCCGGAACTCCTCGACCAGGTCGAGTGCGAGCGCGGGTTTGCTGCGTCCGCTGCTGTGGAGGAACCCGGCGTGCGGGTCGAGGCCGCAGGCGACGACGGCCCGGAGGGTGTCGGCGGTGAGGAGGCCGTAGCAGAAGTTCAGGGCGGCGTTGATCGGGTCGCGGGCGGGACGTCGGGTCCGGGTGGAGAAGCTCAACTCCTCGGCGGTGACGACCTGTGGTCGGAGCATGGTGAGGAAGTGTTCGAAGTAGCGCGCTGCCGCGTCGCCTTCGATGCCGAAGAGGTCGGTCAACGACGGCGCTTCGAGGGCCTCCCGCTGGAGGGTCCGCAGCCGTGTCACGACGGTCGGGGCGTCGCCGTGGCGACGGAGCATCGTCGCCTGGTTGGCGACTTTCGCGGCCACGAACTGTCGGGCCAGGTCGATGCGCCCGTTGTGGGATGCGACGTGTTGGAGCACCCGTGGACCGCCGTTGGGGCCTTGCGCTGCCCGCGCCCATCCGGTGACCCGGCCCGAACTGCTGCACCACACGACGGAGAGGCTGCGCCAGAGCACCTCCCGGATGAGGCCGCTGGAGAGGTCGACGTTGCCGTGCACGACCACCCCCTGCACGCGTTCGATCGGGAAGGTGCCGAGTTTCTCGCCGCTCTTGCTGACCTCGATCCGTCCGCGGGCGACGTAGGCCCGTGAGCCTGGTGTGGTGAGGTGCAGGACCTGCGTGTCCGGGTCGGCCACGACGATCCGGCGGGTCACCGGCGCGAGGGGGCGTTCGTCGGGGAGGCAGACGGTGATGTGGGAGCACCGGGAGCAGCGCCGGTCGTCTTCCAGCGGGGGTGGTGCCTGCTCGGCGGCGAGGGTGAGTGCGGTGGCCGTCACCATCTCCCGGGCGAGCGCCATGTCGGGTGCGGACACCGGTACGTCCACCCGGGTGCGGTGGTTGATGAAGTAGATCGCCTGCCCGGCGACCGGGTAGCCCATGTCGGTGAGGGCGCCGGACAGGAGGGCGACCTGGATTCGCATCGGTTCGGTGACTTCGGGTCGGCGCCGGACCGGGGTGGCTTTGTGTTCGATGACGGTCATGGCGGCGTCGTCGTCGAGTTCGACGGTGTCGCAGCGTCCGATGACGCCGAGGTCGTGGCTGGCGACCTCGACCGCCCGGTAGCGCTGGGACCGTGACCCGGTGGGGTCGTCGGCGGGCAGGTGGGCCTGGATGCCGACAGCCACCTGGTGGGTGTCGGTGGTCTCCCCGACGGCTTCCAGCCAGGCCCTGCGCGGGCAGAACGCGTGGTGTGCGACGAGGCTGATGGGGATCAGCTCACGCATCAGCGGTGCCCGATTCGGAGGAAGTCACCGAGCATGGCCCGGCGTTCGGGTGCGCTGTCGCTGCCGAAGCGGTGCACGGGGAACCTGATGACTGTGGTGACACCTCGGCTGGCCAACCACTCGCGGGCGGATTCCCGGCGGGCCGTGTCGTCGTGGAGGTTTCGGCCGGTTTCCTTCGGGTCGAGGCCGGTGGCCGCGAATCGGGCCAGGTGCCGGCTGGCGAGGACCGTCCGGTGCCGGGCCGTGCGCCACCGGCCCTGCCAGACGGGTACGAGGAAGTAGCCGGCGGTTCCTCGTCCGATGTGCCCGCTGGTGGTCGCGAACCCGGTGGTGCGGTGGGCGATGGGGAACTGGGAAATGCCCCACAACGCGCACCAGGCCAGGGCGTTGTCGGTGGGTCCCGGTGCGGCAAACCCGGTGGGGGTGCGGCTGGCGGGTTGATCCTTGCCGATTTCGTCGCGGTTGCTGCGGCCAAGCAGGCCGTCGATGACTCCGGTGGCAGTCCGAGCGGCGACTGCGGTGGCGAGTGGGCGGATCCGGTTGCCGACGAACTCGGACCCCTGGTTGCGGGGTTGCATCTCGAGGCGGCTGGCGCCGTCGTCCTGGAGTCGTTGGCCCTGCTTGTTGCGTCGCCAGTAGCTGGGTTCGCCGAGGGCGGCGAGCAGCCGCAGGTCGAGTAGTGCCCGGCTGTCGGTGAGCTGGTCGAGGACCTGGTGGCGCCGGTCCTGCAGGGTTCGCCAGCCGTCCCGTTCGGGGATGACACTGATGCGGGGGCTCATCAGCGCGCGGTTCTCGCCGTCGGTGAGGGGTCGCCTCGGCCAGCTGTCGGGGGCGTCGCGGCGGGCGGCGTGGCGGCGTACGGTCTCACCGAGGGTTTCTTCGGTGGCCTGTGTCGTGCTCAGTACCGGCCGGGGGGTCATGCCCGAGGTCCACGACAGCCGTACGTCGTCGAGGCCTTCGTCTTCGGCGATCGCGGCGAGTCCGTAGAGGGCGAGGTGGGAGAGCATCGTCGTCGGGTCGGCGGTCGCCAGTACGAAGTCGGTCATGATCCCTCCGCGGAGACCTGTCCGTCGGCGGCGCGGAGCAGTGCCTCCAGGTAGGCGCAGCCCCACACTCCCCAACGGGTGTGTGTGCGTTCGATCAGTTCGTCCCACAGGCCCTCGTCGAAGAGGGTGGTGGTGATCTCGTCGGCGGTGTCGACGAGTTGCCCGCTGGTGTGGGGGAAGCCGTGGCGGCCGTGTCCGTGGCTGGTGCCGACGAGTCGGGCCACCAGTTCCCGGCTGTCGTCGTCGAGGGCGGACAGGGCGGGCCAGGCGCGGGTCACGGAGAGTTGCTCGTGTCGCCAGCCGGTCGGCAGGCCCGAGGCGGTGCGTAGCCGTCGGATGGTGCGGATGTCCCGTACCCCACTCTTGGCCAGGGGTTCGATCGGGGCGGGGCCGTCGCGCAACGACCGTTGGAACCGGTCGTCGGCTTTCCCGTCGTCGTGGTGCAGGCCCGCGAGGCGCAGCGCTTCCACCAGGTCGGCGGGGAGGCCGAGCCGGTCGGCGACGGTGGCGGCCCGGTCGGCGACGGCGTCGGCGTGCTGGCGGAGGGGGACGGGCCTGCGGCGCGGGGTCCAGGTCTGTCGGAGTTCCGCGTCGATGGTCGCCCGGCGCAGGTCGACGACGATCATGCGGACGAGTTCCGGCCTGTCGTCGTCGGGGTCCTGCCAGTGCAGGGTCACCTCGGCCTCGGCCCGCTCCTTGGCCGGGCGGTCGAGCAGGTCGGCGGCGGCTGCCACCATCGGCTGTGGGGTCAGCTCGGTGCGGTGGACGCGCAGCAGTCGGGCGATCTCGATCGGGTCGGGTTCGGCCGGGTCGACGGCGTCGGCGACGGCGTCGAGGAACCGGCGGTGCGCGGCGGTGTCCCGCTCGGTGCGGAGTACGACCTCACCGGGTTCCGGGGCGTCGAGGGCGTCGAGCACGTCGTCGACCCGTTGGGTGCCGTCCGGGTCGGGTACCCCGGCGGTGAACAGGGCGGTGGTGTCGTCGATGACGATCTGGTCGCCGGGGCGCAACCGGTCGTCGTCGATCAGCGGACGGGGTGCGTCGTCGCCGGGCCGGACCAGCACGGAGCCCGGCTTCAGCCGCCCTCTAATCAGTGTGGCCTTGCGGATCGAGACCGGGAACACCTCGTACGGTCGGGGTGGCAGCTTCTCGATCAGTCGGACGGCGTCGGGTTCGGTGGCGGGCAGGGCGCGTCGGACGACGAGGCCGATCTCGTGGTCGGGTTCGTCGAGGTCGTCGGAGAGCCACAGGTCCAGGTCGTCCTGGTCGGCGGCGAGGTCGTCGCTGGTGCGGGCGAGGTGCCAGGTCTGGGCCAGTTCGAGGCGTTGCAGGAGGTCCCGCCGCAGCGCCGGTACCGGGGGTCGGGGGTCCCGGATCGCCCACGGCGCCAACCCGGCCTGGTCGCCGGACTGCCGCTGCAACAGCCAGGTGTGGGCGGCGGTCAGGTCGTCCGGCTGGTACGGGCCGGACCGGGCGCCGGGAGGCAGGTCGGCTGCCGGCACCACCACGCTGACCTCGGTGGCACGCCGTCCGAGCCGGTTGACCCGGCCGGCCCGCTGGGCGAGGGCCCCGCCGGGGGCCAGTTCCGTCACGGCTGCGGCCAGGTCCAGGTCGACCCCGACCTCCAGGCTCTGGGTGCTGACCAGCACGTCGACCTGCGGGTCGCCGCCGATGGTGAGCAGGGTCGACGCCGGTGGCCGGAGGCGGGCCACGTCGTGGGGTCGCAGCCGCCCGCAGATCAGCTCCGTGGCCATGCCCCGGGTACGGAGTTCCTCGGCGACAGCGGCGGCGACCGGGACGCTGTTGACGAAACACCCGACGGTCGGCCCGTACGCCTCACGCAGGCGCACGGCCTCGTCGGCCAGGGCGGTGACGCCCGCCTTGCGGGCAGGTCCGGTCGACGGGATCGGCCACGACGCCAGCGGCAGGAGGGTCAACGGTTTGGGGGCGGTCAGCCGTTGCCACAGCGCCTCGTCGACGGCCAGGTCGTCGGCGTCGACGCCGACCGCCACCCCGGCGTCGACGCGGGGGGTGGCGGTGGTCTCGACCACCTGGAGGGCCGGAACGTCGAGGGGTCTGTCGGCGATCACGGCCAGTTCGGCGACTCGGCGGGCGGTGGTCACCAACTGCTGGGACAGGTGAGCCTCGTCGATGACGACGACGGTGTCGTACGCGAGCAGACCGGCCTCGCGGGGCCACGCCTGCGGCCGGGACCCGTAGCCGGACAGCAGCAGCCGGGAACCCCACATGTCGGGGGTGGCGCAGAGCACCGCGCAGCCGGCCGGGTCGTCGAGCCATGCCCGCGACGGCGGGGCACCGCCCCGCAGCAGCGCTGTGGACAGCGCCGCTGCAGGGTCCGGTCGTCCGACGCGCAGGGATTCGAGGGCGGCGCGTACCCGGGCGAGGACGGTGAGGTCCCCTCGGGCCTGCGCCAGGTGCCGGGCGACGGACCGGGCGTGTTCGTGCTGGTCGTCGACGAGGGCCCGCCGGTCGACGACCAGGGCCAGTCGGCGCGGCACCCGGACCGGGTGACCGGCGGCCATCAGCGCCACAGCGAAGACGTGGACGTCGATGACGCTGGTCTTGCCCGCGCCGGTGGGGGCAACGAGCTGGTCCGGCCACCGACCGGTACCCAGGATGTGGTCGAGCAGTCGCTCCTGCCAGCGGAACGGCCGGTGTCCACCCCGGACGGCGGCGAAGAAGGCACCGAAGTCGGTGCGGTCGAGGCTCACCGGGCGAGCCTGCGGGCGATGTCGGCGGGCAGGTCCCTCGGCACGAGCAGACCCCCACCGAGGTGCCGGCTCTGCCCGATCGCGGCGACCGTCCGAGGGCCGGTCAGGTCGCCGAGGGTGAGCACCGCCCGGTAGGGCTGGATCGTCGCGTCCGAGTTCACCTTGTGGACGTACCGGCCGACGTCGCCATCCATCACCCGGATCGCCGACTCGACCCGGACCCCGCGCGCGACGGCAGCGTCCGCCAACGCACGGTAGCGGGCGTCGCCGCGCCCGGGTGCGGAGAACTCGTGCCGCCACACCATGGCGACCGACAGGGCGGTGGCGTCCGCGAGGGACCAGGGGCCGCCGCGCGGCGGTCGGGTCTCCGGAACGGCGACCGGGTCGGTCTGCCACCACCGTTCGGTGCCGGCGGCGGGTTCCGGCCAGAAGGTGTCGGCGGGGATCTCCACCGGCGGCTCCACAGTGAAGGGGCCGGCGGCGACCTTGACGTGCCGCAGCCGTTGCACCGCCATCCGGATCAGGGTCAGGTCGACCTCGCTCGCAGACCGGGGCAGGAGCAGGGCCAGCGCGGCACCGCCGACGTGCGGTGTGTCCGGGCCGAGGAACTGGATGGCGCACCTGTTGCTCGGCCGGGGCACAGCCTGTTCGTATGCGCCGGTCAGGACCGCCGGTGCGCCGTCTCCCACGAGCGCGACGAGCGCCCGGTGCACCGCGACCGCGTACCGGACCCGCAGGTGCGGGTGGACCGGCCTGTTCATCCGGAACAGCAACACCGACGTCCACGGCGTCGGGGGTGGCGGCGGTTCCGGCGAGACGTACCGGCCGACGCCGAGGCCGTTCGTCACGACGGGCGGCGGGGCGGTCTTCTCGCTCGACCGGTGGGCGTCGTTTCGCAGCGGTGGGGGAACCGACGTGTCGTGGTGCGCCGCCTCCAGCGCGTCGACCCGACCGGCCGTGGCCACCGCCAGGTCCAGGCCCTCGCCGGTGAACAGGCCGGCGTCCCGGTCGAGGCGGTGGGTCGGCTCGGCCTCGGACACCGACAGCCGTACCGGCGACTCACTGGTGCCCAGGTACGGCACCTCGGGGCAGAGCGCGACCAGCGCGGCCACCACCGACGCGGGCGGAGCCTGCTCCCACGTCCAGGCGAACCGTTCGGCCACCGCGATCCCGCTGACCGCGGGCTTGCCGACCAGTTTCTCCGACAGCGGTCCACGGCCTTCCTTGACGATCAGCCCTTCCTTCCGGTACGCCGTCGCCGCACCGTCGTTGCGGAGGGTCTCCGGCACGGCGAGGCCGTCCGGTGGGTTCGTCTCCAGCCAGCGCAACGCGTCCCGGTCCGTGTCGCACGGGCGCAGCCCGTCCCCGTCGGGGACCGCCCGGACGCCCTGCGCCGCCGCGCAGAGCAGGGCGGCGTGCAGCCGCGCCGGTGACGGCAGCGCATCGAGCTGCCCGCTGCCCACGTGCCCCTTGTAGACGCCGAGGAGGGGCTCGGCGACGATCGCGAAGCTCACGAGTTGTCGTCCGTGTCCGCCGCACCGGAGACGATGTCCGGGCTGCCGTCGACCCGCATCGCGAGGCCGGACCAGCTGATGTCGGCGGCCTTCTCCGCATGGGCGAGCGCCTCGGCCAGCAGCAGGTCGGCGTCGTCGATGCCGAGCGGCTCGACGTCCAGGAACACTCCGCCCCGCTGGTCGATCCGGGCCTTCGGGGCCTCGGCCTCGACGAGGTCGCAGTTCGCCCGCAGGTACAGTTCGGCGTCCGAGCGGGCCAGGGCGCTGAGCGCCAACGCGGCCAACAGTGCCCGGCACGCGGCGTCGCCCTCGCCACCGGCACCGAAGCGCATCTGCCGCAGGGTGGCGAAGGACAACACGTGGGTACGCAGGATCGTGTCGCAGGCGACCCCCGCCAACTGGTCCAACGTGGGCGGGATGCCACCGAGGCCGAGCGGGGAGGCCGACTTCGTCTCGCCGGCCTTGATGCCGTTGGCCGCCTTGACGATCTCGCCGAAGGTGGACGGGCTGAGCTCCGCCTGCTGCCGGGTGGCGGTGTCGGCCATCGCCGTCTTCCCGAGGTTGATCTGCATACCCACCGGGTCGACCCGGGCTCCGCCCCGCAGCCCCGGCTCGGGCCGGGTCAGCGCGCCGCTGCGGTCCCGGCTCGCGGCGACGAACCCGATGATCTCCCCGACCAGGGCGCTGCGCCACCGACCCTGTCGGGTGCGCCGGCTGGAGTCCCAGCCACCGAAGATCAACGTCACCGGGCTCGTCTCCAACAGTGCCCGCGCGTTCGCCGGGGTCGCGTCCCGAACCGCCCGGTACGCCGCCGTCTGGGTGGTGGGCTGACCGTCGATGCTGCCGGCCCGGATGTGCCCGTCGAAGACCCGATGTGGCAGCGTCAGGTCGTAGTGGCGTTCGACAGCCCCGTCCCGTTCGTAGGTGACCCGCACGTGCGGCACCCGGGACAGCAGCGGATGCCGGTCCTCGATCGCCTGGGCGAGGGTCGACTCGGCCCGGTTGAGCTGGGACTGCTTCGAGTCGATCACCACCGCGTACCGGCTCTCCTCACCGAGGTACCGCTGCTCGTACGCGTACACCCCGCCCTTCTTGCCGCGCTCGGCGAACTTGGCCGGTGCGACGGAGGTGTGCCGACCGCCGGCCGGTTCCAACACGGTGGTCGACGTGAGACAACTGGAACCACCCGGCGAACCCGCCGCAAGCAACAACCCCAGATCGATCGAACGCACTCAAGACTCCCTTCGACAGTCGAACCACCTCCTGGTGGCCGACTCCTGGCTACTTGATGGTCTTTGGTCAGATGACTCTATGGAGACGACCCTGCACGCGGCGTACGCCACGCCGAGCCTGTCGCGTCGTGGTTGCCGAGCCGACCGACCTGCATCACACTGCACGGCAGGTAGGGGTGCCCTTCATTGAGGCTTGATCGTCTTGGCCTGCGACCGATGGGAGTCTGGTTGCACCCCTCCCCACACTTCGACGACCGCGGTCAGCCGCTTGTCGTCTCCTCCCCAGTAGAGGCCGAAGTGGGGCTGGGCACGGAACATGACCTCCTCCTCCGACAGCGGGCCTGCCGGGTGATGGCTCAGGCACAGCGGGGTGCAGGTCTTCCGGGACGGCTGACCTTCGGCTGGCTGGGGAGCGTCGCAGCAGGATCCCCCGGTCCGACCGTAAGGCCGCCACCAGGGACGACCGGTGCAGGTGGCCCAGCCGAGGCCCGGACGAGCCGGGTGACAGTGACCCCCGCCGATCCACACCGCGAGCCGACCGTGGTCGATCAACCACTGCGCCGCCTGGACCACGGTCCGAGCCTCACGGTCGCTCAGGTCATCAGGGGGTTGCAGAAGCAACACACACATCGGCCGTCCGAACCCCGACGCGAGCACCCGCCCCAGCCCGAGTGCACGCACCTCGGGCGGATGCCGCCGAGTGTGTGGCCCCGAACCGACCAGAGAGCCGGTCGCCAAGTCAGCAAGACAGTGACCATAGTAGACATTACTGGCGGCATGCGCTATCGCAAGTGCCCGAACAGCGGCAGGCGCGGCACCGCCCGACGCGGCGGAACCCTCTGCTCCAGGAAGCCACGCAGGGAGCAACTGCCCCGCCACCGCCTCCATCCCGTCCAGGCTGGCAGTGACCACCGCGTGCCGACTCCACCCTCGCGCAATCCGCTGAACCAAGACCGCTGGCACGTCGGACGGCGAAACCGCCACCGCAAGGTCCACATCGCTTGGACAGAAATCCTCGATCCAGACGACCCGATCGGTCGGAAGCTTCGAAAGAGCAGGGGCCAACGCTTCACCTTGCTTGAAAGGGCGGGGATCATCCATCCTGACGAGACACCCAACACAGCGACAATCGCCCATACGCCGATGCTTCACCACGGTCGGACACCGGTCGATGACCGATGAACCGCATTCCCTCATCCCACCGATGCGGGGCCTGCCGACCAACTCCCGCCCTCACACCCCGAGTGGCCAGTTCGCCCATACCAGCTGGACCGCACCGGCGGCCGCATGCGCCTCGCGCTGGGCCGATCGGTGGGCTCCGCCGGGCACCGGAAGAAGACTGGAACGGAACCTACGACCCGGGACCCTCGTTCCCGCACCCGCACCGGCCGTCGCGGCTGGGACGTGGATGGACGTCCGGATCGGGTACGCGTCCGGCACCACCACCCCCGCGCCCTCGACCCGACCGACCCCTCCTCCGCCCAACAGCAAGGAAACTCGTGGACCGCTCGGCCGGCGCCGTCAAGGTAGTCGTTGGTGATCGACTTCGGCGGGAGGGAGTAAGGCAGGTGCACCCCCTGGCAACCCGACGGGTGCCGACCTCGTCGAACCGACAGGAGCGGTCCGCCCACTGCCCCTGCCCATCGGTCAGGCCACTCCGATGCGCCGCACGCCCACCCCAACGGCCCGACACCCCAACCGGTTACGGCCTCAGCTCACATTCATGTCCGAACCTGGGTCCCCATGAAGGGCAAATCTGACGAACAACCTCTTCGTAGCCTGGCGACGTGGGGCAGGCCGTCCAACCAGACCTCGATGAAGGGCAGCTCCGAGAGAACCTGCGGCCCGTGATCGCGCTCGCGGTGACGGTCGGGTAGTCGCAGCCTCAATGAAGGGCAGCTCCGGGAGGAGCTGCGGCGACGATGCTGAAAGCCCTCGCACACCTGCAGTTCAAGCCTCAATGAAGGGCAGCTCCGGGAGGAACTGCGGCGATTGCCATGGGCCTCGGGGTGCAGGAAGTGAATGGCGGCGCCTCAATGAAGGGCAGCTCCGGGAGGAGCTGCGGCTGGGTCAGGATTCTACCGGTCCTGACCTGCTCCTGGGCTGTGCTACGGCGAAGGGTCCGCTCCGCCGACATGAGCGTCGCCTCCCACGACCAAGGTCATCGGACACGCTGGCAATCTGAGCTGGGGAAACACCCCCGCGAAGGGTCCGCGCTCACCGGCGGGACGACGGAGCCTTCGCCGTTGGCCTCCAGATCGCCGTGACCTGTTCGTGTCCAAGCAACATCGTCCACTCGTCCGCAGTTCAACGTCGAGGTTGGGTAGATGGTCGTAGAGAGCGGTGGACCGATCGCGGCGGTGCCATCAGTCTGACGCCTCGGTCTCGACGAGCACGGTGGAACCATTGGCTGCTTTGCGTACGTGGAGACGCGACGGTATGCGCCTGCGCAACTCGGCGACGTGGCTGACGAGTCCAACGGTGCGACCTCCGGCGCGCAGGCCGTCGAGAACGTCGAGTACCTGGTCGAGTGCCTCTTGGTCGAGTGTCCCGAACCCCTCGTCGACGAAGAGGCTGCCGAGTTGGGTGCCCCCTGCTTCGGCGAGGACTACGTCGCTCAGCCCGAGGGCCAAGCACAGGGATACCAGGAAGGTCTCTCCCCCGGAGAGGGTAGAGGGGCGTCGTTCCTGACCCGTCCAGGCGTCGACGATGGACAGACCGAGGCCGTTTCGGCCGGCGCGGCGGCCGGTGTCCGACTCGGTTACGTGGCGCAGCAGGTAGCGGTTGTGGGTCACCTGTCCGAGTCGGGTGTTCGCGGCTGTCACGACGTGTCGGAACCGGTGGGTCAGCACATAGGTGGAGAGGGTCATCCGGATGTTGCTGTCGGTGCTTTTGCCCTCGACGAGTTGGGCGAGCCGGTTGGCGACCTCGTACTCGGCGCGGATGGGTCTCCAGCGAGCGAGGGCTTCGGTCAGGTCGGGAGTCAACTCGCTCAGTCGGACGTGCTGTCCGACGGCAAGGCTGTGCTGGGTCTGCAGTTCGGTGGCCTGCAGTCGGGACGCCTGGTATGCCTGTTCGCTGCCTTCGACGTCCGGGGGTGGTTCGTGGGCGGCGGCGAGCAGCGCAGGGTCCTGCACTCGTCCTGTGATCTTGTGGTGGTCGGCGTCGAAGGCCTCGATCTGCTCCTGTAGTACGAGGACCTCGAATTCGGACAGGGCCGCTGCGCGGGCTGCCGCAGTGTCGGCGAACTCCGACCGGTGTAGGTGATCGTCCGCTACGCGTTGCGCGTCGGCGAGTTCCTTCGCTGCCTGTCGCCACTCCCTCAGGTTGGTTGCTGCGGTCCCGACCTCAGCGATCTCCTCGGTCAGTCGTGTGACCCGTACTCGCAGGCTCTTGTCCTCACCCCGGATGGCGTCGATGGTCTCGTCGAGTTCGGTGATCTGGGCGGTGAGGGTGGCCAGCTGGGTTCTCGCCGTAGCCTCCTCACGGCCGACCTCGGCGGCCTCGTCGTGTTGCTCGCTCAGCAGTACGTCGAGGGTTTCCAGTTGGGCGCTGAGGGAGTCGGCCAGTTTGCTGGCCTCGGTCGCAGTCCGGACCGCCTTGCGTGCCTCGGTGACCGCCGACTTCGCCTGTGCTGTCGTCAGGTCGCCGACGGCTTCGGTGATCTCCTGGAGCTGGGCGTTGATACGTCCCACGGTGATCTCGGCGGTGCGCCTTTCATCGAGCCGTCTCCCCGCCTCGGCTTTGGCGTGCTCTTCGTCAGCGGCGGTGACGGCGTCGGCGGCGGCTTGTGCGGGTTCGGGATGGTCCGGGGAGCCACAGACTCCGCAGGGCTGCCCGGGCCGGAGTTCGCCGGCGAGTTCCGCCGCCATTCCGGCCAGCCGGCGCTGCCGTACATCGAGGTGATGGTCCTCTGCAGCCTGGTGGCGGTCGGTGGCGGTATGCCGTTCCTCTTCGGCGGTCGGCAGCTTGGCGGTGAGGTCGTCGCGCCGTTTGCATGTCTTGGCCCGCTGCTGTGCCTCGGTCAGCAGAAGTTCGGCGGTAGCGTGGCCGGCCGATTCCATGAGAGCCTGCTCGTGCCGGGCGGTGACCTCGACCCGTTCGAGGGGTAGTTCGGCCAGCAGGCTCGTGACCTTCTCGGTCCGGCCGGCCAGGTCTTCGAGCTTCTTGCCGACAATCGTCCGCTGACGCAACAGGGTCGTACGTCGGGCCTCGCTCTCGATCGCCCCCTGGGCCGCGTGTAGTTGCTCGTTGCGGGTCCGCTCGGCGCGGTTCAGCGTTTCGGGGTCGAGCTCGGCGACGTCGACGGCGGGCACGCCGTCCTCCGAGAGCGTCAGCGGGCCTTCCGGCAGCAAGACCACGTCGGTGGGCAGCCGTGTGAGGTGTTCGATCGTCGTGCGGCGGACCTGCTCCAGGTCACTCTGCCTGCGGTCGACCTGGTCGAGGTGCGGTGTCAGCGTCGCTGACTCGCGGGCCAGGTCGAGCTGACGTTTCCATTCGTCACGTTCCGGCCTGCGCAGGGTCAGCTCGTCGCGCTGTTGGACCGCTGTCCGGTAGTCCCGCTGCTGGCCTGCCAGGGTTGTGGCTGACTGCCGGGCCCTGTCGAGGCGTTGTTCCTCGGCGGTCGCTTCGGCCACGCTCGTGGTCAGGGCATCGACCAGGTGGCCGATCCGGGTCTGGTGGGAGGTGGCCCACTGTTCGAGCTCGCCCAGGGTGCCGGGTGTGTCGAGATCGGCGGGCGCCTCCACCTTGATCACCTCTGCGAGGCGTTGAGTCAGGTCGCGGATCGTTTCGAGGGCGCCGCGGTCTTGTTGGCCGAGCTGCGTACGGTGCTCGGCCAGCCACCGCTCGGCACTGGTGAAGACCTCGATGTCGAAGAGGCGCCGCAGGAGCCCCTGCCGGTCGTCGGGGGATGCCTGCAGGAACTTGGCGAACCCGCCCTGGGGCAGCAGGACCACCTGGCAGAACTGCACGGCTTCGAGGCTGGTCTCCGCCCTGATGAGGGCGGCGGCTTCCTGGTGGTTCCCGGTGACGAACTCGGTCCGGTCCGGTAGCTGTTCGACGATCTCGACTCGTGCCGTCGCCCGGGTCGTCCCGCTGCCCCGCTTCCGGGGACGGACCCACTCTGGAGTGCGGGTGATCAGCAGGCGCCGGTTGGTCAGGGTGACGTCCAGTTCGACGCGGGGGCCGAGACCGGCGGCAGCGTGGTGGGAGTGCAGTGACTTGGCGTCGTCCCGGAAGCCGGGCACGACTCCGTAGAGGGCGAAGCAGATCCCGTCCAGGATCGTGGTCTTACCTGCGCCGGTGTCCCCGTGGATCAGGAACAGGCCGTCGGCCGTCAGAGTGTCGAAGTCGACGCTGACCGTCGTGGGAAACGGTCCGAACGCGGTCATGGTCAGTCGGTGAAGTCGCATCAGCGGGTCGCCTCCAGTCGGCGCAGCTCGTCGAAGGTGCGGTGGAGCAATGCGGCCTCGTCGCTGTCGGCGGACCGACCCCGAACCTCGGAGACGAAGTCGAGTGCCACCTCCACTGGAGACATCTGGTCGAGCGCGGTGAGATCCCGGTGACCAAACTCGGCGGTCAGCCCCGGGATGACCAGCTTCAGCAGATGCGGGAACCGGTCCTTGAGCCGCTCGTGCGGTGACATCGGCCGGATCCGGTCTGTGAGGGTCGCCTCGAGCCAACACTCCTCGTACTCGCTGAAGGCAGGGCTGTTGAGCAGCTCGTCGACGGTGCCGGTGATCCGGGCCATCCGTCTCGGTACCGGCGCGGGGATCTCCTGGACACGGCTCATCCCTTGGGGTCCGAGATCGACGAGGTAGGACGACTTGATGTGGGTGGCCTCGGAGAAGCTGAACGCCAGCGGCGAGCCGCTGTACCGCAACCCGTCGGCCAGGCGCTGCCGTCCGTGGAGGTGCCCGAGCGCCACGTAGTCGACGCCCCCGAACACCGCGCCGGGAACGTGCTGCACCCCACCCACGCTGATGTCCCGCTCGGTGTCACAGCCCTGCCCGCCGGAGACGAAGGCGTGGGCCATGACGACCGACCGATGATCGGGGCGGGCAGCCAGGTCCGACCGGACCCGACCCATCGCGGCTTGCAGCGCCGCCGCGTGGCTACGATCCTCGACCCCCCAGTCGGCCACCACCGCCGTCGGTTCCAGGAACGGAATCGGATAGCACGCCACCTTCGACGTCCCATCGTCGAAGAGCACCGGCGTGCCCACTGCGCCCGTGCCCACCCGGACGTGGACCCCTGCCCGCTCCAGTAACCGGGAACTGACCCCCAGGCGCGCCGGCGAATCATGGTTTCCCGCGATGACGACGACCTTGGTCTCCGCCTCCAGGGCGAGTCGGGTCTGCGCCTGGTCCCACAGACCGACCGCGTCAGGCGGCGGCACCGCCCGGTCGTAGAGGTCACCGGCGATGAGCACCGCGTCGACTCGTTCGTCGCGAGCAACCTCGACGAGGTGATCGATGAATGCCTGATGTGCATCGTGCAGGCTGAGCCCGTGCAGATGACGCCCCAGATGCCAGTCCGAAGTGTGAAGGAAACGCACGAGCGGTGACGCTAGGACACCCCCCAACGGCAGCACATCACCCCAGCCGACCACACTCCCGGCCGAAAATCGGGAGTGTCCCGACGGCCGAACGGCCGGTTGTCTGATATGGCCGGCGGCACTTTCCACTTCACCACCACGATCTCCGACTATGTGGTTGTCGCCGGGGGCGTCCATGCCTCGCCGACAGGCCTCGCAGCCTCAGGATCGACTGACGCCGCCATGTCGGTTAGGCGACAAAGGTTGTGAACCGCAAAGGCCGGACGGCATGATCCAACCTTCGCGAGCCGTACACGCGAATAGCCAAGCCGTACGTTGACTGACAGCCGAACGACGTTCGGCGAAGGGGCAAGGGTGTCTGACCCGGACGTCACGACCATGACCGACGCCGCAGGTCGAGATCTGGTGATCGTTGCGCTGTCCGGCGTCCAGTCGTTCATCGCCGAGTCCCGCACCACCTCGGACCTCCATGCGGCCAGTCAGATCGTCGGCCGCTTGGCGTCCACGGCCGCCGAGGTCTGCGCCGCGACCACGGGTGCCACCGTCGTCTTCCCGGCGACGGCGCACGCCAGCGCGGCCGACGACAACACGGTGGCCGTACCCAACCGGGTGGTGGCGCTGGTTCCCGCCGGCAGCGGTGCACAGGTCGCAGAGGCTGCCGCAGCCGCGGTCCGCAGGCAGTGGGCCGACTGGGTCAACGAAACCGTCGGCCGTGACGTGCCCACCCCTGGCATGCCGAGTGTGCAGTGGGTTGCGATTCCGGCCGGGCACAGCGGCTATGCCCCGCAGTGGAAGCTGGCCAACGAGACGCTTGCCGCACGGAAGCGGATCCGTGACTTTCCCGGTGACGGTCAGTGCGAGTGGACCGGCCGAAGAATCTGCGAACAGAGCCCTCGCTGGCCGGCTGAGGACAACCGGCCGCCTGGTACACCCCCGCACGAAACCGACGTGCTCAGCGCCGCGAACTGGGTCAAACGCCGATGGAAGCGAGGACCCGGCACCTCCGGTGAGGAGCGTGTCGGTTTCCCGTCCACCTTCTCCATCGCCTCCGCCCCCTACCGTCAGCTCATCATCAACAGGCTCGACGAGAAAGGCGTCCAACAGGCGGTCACCGCCCTTCGGGACGCGGTCGTGCCGTTGACCCGCAGGCGGGAGTCGGCGGTTTCTGGCCTGGTCGTCCCGTCCGACACGGCGCATGCCGAACTGGCCCGCTGGCTCGTCGATTCGGCGGGCCCCTGGGTCTATCCGAGTGCCTGGAACGCCCGCCGGCTGCGTCGCGACCACGGCCGGGGCGACCAAGACCAGCGGGACTTCAGCCACCACGCCACGGCAGGCCGTTCCGCCGTCGAAGGGCTCGCCGACGCGCTACAAGGCCTCGTACCACCGGCATACCTCGCAGTCGTTGCCCAAGACCTCGACGGGATGGGCCGGTTCCTCAGCGGCACCGCAGCGGTGAGCGCCGCGACACACCGGCAGATCTCGGCGCGGCTCTCCGAGCTGGCCGGTACCCAGCGGGTGGCCTTGCGCGCACCCCGACTGTTCGGCGTACCCGTCTACACCGGGGGTGACGACCTGCTGGCCTTCGCGCCGGCCGCCACCGCGCTCGACGTCGCCAGCACCTGCCATGAACTGGTGCCGCTCGACGCCCTGCCTACCGCCAGCACTGCGGTCCTGTATTTCCACAGCGGTTCATCGCTGCGGCGCGCGGTTGCGGAAGTGACCCAGTTGCTGCACGACGCGAAGGAGAGCCACCCGGACAAGCATGCGCTGGCGGTCGGATTCCTACGCCGCAGCGGCGCTCGGGAAAGCACCATTCAGCCCTGGACGCCCACCCCGGAGCCGGCCACCGGCGTTGCGCCCGACCACACAGCCGCAGACCTGCTCGCGGTCTTCACCGCAGGTGCCGTGCACCAGCGGCTGTCTCCTCAGCTCCTCGGTGAGTTGACCCGTGACGCCAGCGAGTTCGCCGACCGGAACCTACCCGAGGAACTCTACGAAGCGGAGCTGAGCCGACTGGCCGTCCGGCACGGCGGCACGGCGGCGGATGGGAAAGCCCTGGCTCGCCTCGGCCATCTGGAACGGGCCGGCCTGGGACGTGGCAGCGACGGACGACGTACGCCGGAGCGGGCCGCTCGAGTCGCGGTGTTCCTGCGGCAGGAAGCCCTGCCACTACCCGCTGAGGACAGGGAGACCGACCGGTGAGCAGCACGCGACGCTGGTTGGCCCTCACTCCTCGCGACGCGCTGCTGGTTCGCGACGGTCGCCAGTTCGACGCCGGACCGGACGCGTCAGCCGAGCCGGCTTTCCCCCGCCCGAGTACCGTCGGTGGTGCGGCCCTCAGCGCATACGGCCAGGAGCCCGAAGAGATCCGCGGCCCGGTTCTCGCCCGTTGGCATCGGGGTGGTTGGTGGACGTCGTACTTCCCAGCGCCGGCCGACCTGGTCCGTCTTCCTGACGACCCTGGTCTGGTCACCCGGTTACGCCCGGCCCCGTCGGGCGGCATCACGGATCTCGGTGACGGCTCCCCGCTGTTGATGATCGGCGAGGGCGACCCGTTGAACGGGTGGTTGACCTCGGAAACCCTCGGTGGCTACCTGCGCGGCGAACTCATCGACTCAGATCACCTCCACCGCAGGGTCGACGAACTCGACCTGGCCTTCGTCCGTGACGATCCGGACCTCGATCCTGGGCCGCTGGCCCGCGAACCACGGATCGGCCTCGGTCGCACCCCGCATCGGGTCGCTCAGGAAGGGCTGCTCTACCAGGCGACATTCCTGCGACCGGTGGACGGGGTCGCACTGCTCGCCGAGTGCGTACTGCCGGCCACCTGGCAGCGGACAGCCACCGGACCGGTGACACTCGGAGGGCGCGGTCGGCTGGCGGACGTGGCTGAAGTGGACGGGGTCAGCTGGCCTGAGCCACCGAAGGGGTTCCCCGCCGGCCGGGTGTTGGTCTACGTGGCCACGCCGGCGATCTGGCCCGACGGCTGGCGCATCACCGTTCCGCCCCGTGCCCGACTGATGGCCGCCGCTGTCGGGCCGCCGGAGCCGATCGCCACCGGCTCGCCGCGCTCCGCGGGTGGAGTACGGGCCACCCGCGCGCTGCGTTGGGCGGTCCCGCCCGGCTCGGTCTACCTGTTGCAGTTCGACAGCGCGGACGCGGCGGCGGACTGGGCGGTAGGTGACGGGGAACGTCCGGGTGTGCACGGGACCGCATACGGGCGGCCCCACCACGACCGGCTACGGACGGCGGGTTTCGGAGTGATCCTGACAGGAGTGTGGTCGTGAGGGAGATGCTGCTCTACCTGTATGCCGAGTCGCCCGTGCATGCCGGGGCGTCCGACAGCCTCGGGGTTTTGGACCTGCCGGTGCAGCGGGAGGCCACCACCCGGTACCCGGTGATCTGGGGACAGAGCCTCAAGGGTGCGCTGCGCCAGGCAGCACTGGATGCCGGTCTCGACGAGCTGGTGGTGCCGGTCTTCGGCTCACCGGTTCGGGGTTCCGGGGACGCCGAGGTCGAGTTGAGCGCGGGCCGGTTGACCGTCGGCGATGCGCAGGTGGTGGCGATGCCGGTGCCGACCTTGCAACGTACCTTCGCATGGGTCACCTCCGAGTTGGCGCTGTACCGTCTGGCCCGCAAGTACGCCCGCCTCGGGACGAGCGGGCTGCCGCAACCGAGTCGGATCGCCCCCGAGGGCGGGGTCGCCGCATCGAGTACGTGGACTGGTACCGGCAGTGCGGGTAACCAGGTGTTGGGGCCGTGCCTGGTCGAGCTGGGTGACGCACCGGATCGGCTGTTGCGGCACTGGGCCGCCCAGCTCGCCACCGACGTCCTCGGCGGTGTCGACAGCGACGCCCCCCTGGTGGCGCTCGGCGACAAGCTCCGCGAGGACCTGCTCGCTGTCGGGTCGGACGTGATGCCGATTCTGCTTACCGAGTGCACCGAGTTCGTCGCCCGAGTGCAGCTCAAGGAGGGCAAGACCGTGCAGCACGGCCCCTTTCACAGTGAGTACCTGCCCTCGGAGACGATCCTCGCCGCCTCGTTGACGCTACGCCCGATGCCACCCACCGGTGGACTGACGACCGACGATGCCGTCGAGTTCCTTCGTGATCTGCTGCACGACAGGCTGATCCAGGTCGGAGGAGACGAGACGATCGGCAAGGGCCTGGTCTGGGCGCGGCTGCTGCGCGCGGAGGACGTCAAGCCCGTGCCCGATCCGACGACCACGGACGACACGGTGGAGGCCGGCCGGTGAGCGGTCAGGTCCGTCGGGTCGACCAGCAGATGGCTTCGGCCGCAGCGGCCATGCTGCCAGAGAAGATCACCAAGGAGTTACGCACCCGCTACCGCCAGCTCCCCGTACAGATCCGAATGTCCGGGATGGCAGCCACCTACGCCTATCTGCTGGGCAAGAGCACGGACAGCGACCTGGGCCGGGCCTACCGAAGAGTCGCGGAGGGGATCCGGCATCACCTCACCACCCGCAGCGGGCTGGTCGACGGGGCCAAGGCCAACACCGGTGAGAAGCTCCTGCACGCCCTCGCCGACCTGGACCCGTCGGTCTACGCCCGAGCCTCAGCAGAGGTGCAGGCCCTCGCGGGCTGGTTGGGCAGGCTCGCCGAAGCACGCTGGATCGCCACCGGCGGCGACACGAAACGCAACGCCAGCCGCAACGCGGACGGCGGTGCGCAAGGTGACGCCGACGACGAGACGCCCGGCGGAGGCCAACGGTGAGTCATCCAAGCCGAAGAGCGGCCGGACCGATCGGCAGAGTCGTGTGGACCAAGGACCTGCTGGTCCGTGGGCACGGCGGGGCGTTGGGCTCTGGAGCGAATCCCCTCGTCGTGCTGCATCGTGCAGCGTTCGTCAACGGGATGGGGGTGTTCGACACCGACACGGAGGCTGCGGTGCTGCGGTGGGCCGCCGACTTCGACCTGGGTCAGGAGACCGGCCTGCTCGCAGTGGCTGCCGAACGGCGCGACCGGGCGCTGAGAGTGCTGGTCGGTCGGAGCGAGGGCAGGCTGGTGAGGAAGCGCCTGAAGGTCACCCCACAGTGGCGGATGGCCATCGGTGTGGGTAACCGCCTCAACCCGTATGAAATCGGTGTGTCCCTACATGGCACCTACGGCTGCCCGGTCATTCCCGGCTCCACCCTCAAGGGTCTGACCTGTGCATGGGCCCGCGAATGCGGCATCGATCGGGACGACGCGGAACGGTTCGACAGGATCTTCGGGCTCCCCCGGGTCCGAGTCGCCACGGAAACCGCCGAGGGGGTCTCTGCACCGGTGGACGGCGACAGTGCCGCCAAAGGCAGCGTGATCTTCCTCGACGGGCTGCCTGTCGACGGCCCGGTCAGCGTCATCCGTGACGTGGTCACCCCGCACCAGCAGCCGTACTACAGTCCGAGCCAGCGGCAGGCACCGGGCGAGCACCACCAGCCGATTCCCAGCGCGTTCCTGGTGGTGGACGGCGGCGCCTTCGCCCTCGACTTCGTCGGCCCAGACGAGGACGTCGCGGCTGTTGCGCGATGGTGTGCCACCGCGCTGGACGAGCTGGGTGTCGGAGCCAAGACCTCGGCCGGATACGGATACCTGTCCGTCCGGGAGGGCCAGCCGTGACGGTGCACCTCATATCCGTTGGATGCAGCGTGCTGAACGCATTCCACCGACCACGCGAGTTCTTCGGAGACATCCATCCGGTCATCACCCGCCACAAGCCGCAGCACGTGCTCGATGATGTCGGCACCAGCACCGCCGCCATGAGCGACAGGTTGACCGTCTGGTTCGGCGTAGGAGGCGACCTCCCAACTACGCAGGCCAACCTGATCCGCGCGGTCGAGGCAGACCGGTGGCCGGTGAAGGTATGCGCCGAGATGGAGACCTTCCACCGGGTGACCGGGCGACGCCGCATCGCCGATGACGATCTAGTGGTGCTTCTCGCCACCGACACCGTCGACGGCCTCGTCTCGGGCATGTGGGCTGCTGTCGGCCTGGCCGGGGGCGCACCCGAACGGATCCGCTTCGTCGACACCCCAGGCAGTATCACGCCGCAGCCCGGGGTGGCCATCGTCCGCGTGCCGCACCTGGACGCGAGCAACGAATCGGGGTTCGCCAAAGCGATGTCCGGACTCGGGTCACTGGGCCAGGCCCTGCTACCCGGACCGCACGGACCAGCCGAGACCTTTCACTTTCATCTCTCTGGTGGCTTCAAAGCAGCCATCCCCTACCTGATCGGGCTGGCAGAAGGACTGCGGTCCTTCCCCGACACGCAGGTCACCGCCGTCGAGGCGCACATGCTGCACGACACCAGTGACCGAGTCATCCGGCTGCCCCTACGCAAACTCGACTACTCAAGAGTCCGCAAGGAGTTGGCCTGCTTCACGCCCGACGGCTCGTGTAACCGACCGCCGAACCCCACGACCATGAACGGATACGCGTACGAGGCCGACCCGGACGGCCGACGCTTCAGCCTCACTCCGTTCGGCGTCGGTCTGCGTACCCTCATGGGTATCGCATCCGAGCCGATCGGCAGAGGCTGACGGTGTCCACCGAGGTCGGACTGCCCTACGGGCTGGCCGGGCTGGTGGACCGACTGGGCACCGGGCTCGGACCCGCGATCACCCGGTGGCGCCCCAACCAATGGAACTCGCAGGACATCCTCGCCCTCACCAGCACCGAACTCTGGACCGACCTGTTCGAGCTCGACGCACACCTACCACGTGGCGCCGCCCTGGCACCGACGAGGGCAGCGGCAGCAATCAGAGTCACGGCCACGAGGCTGCGCCGCAATCGGCCCGCGCTGCTGGCCATCCTGCTCGCTCCCGGCCTGCTGCCCCAGCGGATCAGCACCCTGCTGGACGAGCCGACCCCAACATCGACTCAGGTGTGGATGTGGTTGTGCTGGATCGGCGAGGCCTCCTGGCTCGCCGTCACCGACACCACGCCCATCAGCGGTGAACTCTCCGTTGCCGACATCGCCCCCGAGGATGCCGAGTTACTCCGTCCGGTGGCTGCCCGTCTGCGGTTCCTCGCAGTCAGCGAGGCGTTCCGCGGCGGGACAGGAACCAATCGCGGTCTCTGGCAGGAAGAACCTCCCGCCCTCGATCTGGGCACAGTCTTCGGCACCGACACGACCCACCTGGTGGTGCTGCGCTGCCGACAGGCCCGCTGGGAATGGCACCGCTGCCTCGACACACACCAGACCCATCCGCTCCTCGCCGCCGCCACGCCCGCCGAGATCGAGAGCGAGGTCGACGCGTTGGCCTTCCGGCAGCCAACTCCCGGGAGACCGACTTCACGATCGCGCCGGATACCACCAGGCCCGCCGCTGGTGACCGACTGGGACGTAGTCGACAACCCCACCCGGCCACTCACCGGCGACGACCGGGCACTCCTCGACGACGTACTCGATCGACATCTACTGCCCCGGATGCGGCTGGGGCGAGTGATACGTGCCGCCACCTATCCGACCGCCCTGACGACACCTCACCGACGCGCCATCACCGCAAGCGTCCGCTGGTCCCGACGATGGGCTGGCGTGCTACCACCACTCGGCGCGGCGGGCGCACTCACGCTCGCCGCCCACGGACACTTCCACGCAGCCGCGATCACCGCCGCAGCCAGCTACACAATCCTCGGTGCCCTCGTCGTCGCCTTCGGCAGACTGTGGGCCACCGCCTGGCTCCTGCGCCTGCCCGCCGCCGGCACAGTCGGCCTGTTCGCGCTACTCACCCTGCACCCACACTGGTGGCAGGAGCCGTCCGGTACCTGGTGGGCACCGGCCGCCCTCACCACAGCCAGTATCGGCTACCTCATCGTCGAAGCCCGCAACCACGGAGTCGCCGCTGTGGCATCGATCGGCCGCGCCCTGACGGTCGCCGCTGTCGGCGCCGTGCACGCGTTTCTCGTCGCGGTGATCGGCCTGGTCGCCGTCGCGCCGGCACTCGTGGAGAACGGCCGGACCCTACGCGAGGCATGGCAGACCTGGCCGACCACCACCGGCCTGGCAATCCTCGGCCTCGGCACCGCCTGGTGCCTGGTGGTCGGTGTCTTCGCCCAGATCCTCTGGGACGACCGGCCGATCACCGCCCCTCTGGCCCACCTACGCTGGCGCCGCTGATGAACACCGATCAACACAGCACGACAACGAGAGGCAGTCATGGCCTGGACGACGCTGAGCATGCAGGTCACCACACCGCTGTTCAACGGCGGCCATCAAGCCCCGCTGACCGATCACGAAGCTAAGCAACTCGACGCGAACCGGAAATCCCGGCCCCACAGCGCTGCCACCGATGCTGACGCCGGAGTACGTGTCTCGTCTCTGCGCGGTGCGATGCGCTACTGGCTCCGTGCGATGGCCGGGGCGACGGTAGGAGACCGGATCGACGTACTCGCCGCGCTGGAAAGTCGGGTCTTCGGCAACACCTCGCAGGCATCATCGGTAGCACTGCGGATCCCGGCCCCCCAGCAGTGTGTCAGAAACCCCCAGCCGGACTGGTGCAGACGCGACGATGCCCGCTGGATCGGATACCTCGCCGGTCAAGGGCTCTCCAAACCCGCCGACGGCAACCGTCGATGCGAACTCACCCGCAGCTTCGTCACGCCCGGAACGCCCTTCGACCTACAGCTCCGCTTCGGCCCGAACAAAGACGCCGCAGCACTCGCCGTAGCGACCCTGTGGTCCCTCTGTCGATACGGCGGCTTGGGCGCCCGCACCCGTCGCGGATTCGGCGGCCTGCGTATCGTCGCGGCCGAAGGCGACCTACCAGCACCGTGGACGCCGGAGATGCTGCACGCCGCAGCCGTCCTTCCGAGCAGCGGACTGGGCCTCGACGAACGTGGCCTGCCACCGGAGCTGACCGCGTGCGCCGAATCGCTGGAACGGATCGCCGCCCTCGCCCGTCACGACGTGGACGCTCCAGCGGCATCCCCCGAAGTCTGGCGCAGCCCGCCCACCTACCCCGTGTTCGGCGGCCCTCAAGTATTCGTCACCGGACTCAGCGCCCGCACCTTTCCCGACTGGCCGACGGTGCTCGGCTACGCCGGTGAACAGTTCCGGTGGTTCCGTGCCACCGAACCGGCGCTCGGAGCCCCGTACGACCCGCCTATCAAAACCCGGGAGTGGCTTCATGCCGTGAACGGCCACGATCGCCGATTCGCGCTGGGAGCCCTGGGGCTCCCGATCAACTTCAAAGAGGGGAAGACCGTCCATCCAGTACAACTTGCGGCAGCCGGAGGCACTCCCACCACACTGCGCCGGGCGTCACCGCTGTGGCTCCGGCCCGTACAGGACAGTGACGCCCGATGGCGGCTGCTCTCCTTCGCGTTCCTCGGTCGTTTCCTGCCCGACGAGACCAAGGTCGTCCTGCGGGGTCAGCGAAACCGCGAGTTCACCGTCAACACGGCCGATGTCGCAAGACTCAGCACGGACTGGATAACCACGCTGAGCGAGAACGGCACGTTCGTCCGCTCTACGACCTCCTGAGAGTTAGACCGGCGTGCCGTCGCAGTGGGCCTCAACCTCGCGGCACCAGTCGACCTCAACCGGAGCAAGGGCGACCACGGACCGGTGGTCAAGCCGCGCGACATGGTCGACCTGATGGCGTTGCCGCCTCAATGAAGGGCAGCTCCGGGAGGAGCTGCGGCCACCCACAAGTCGATCAACGACCCGGCGCTGCTCGTGCCTCAATGAAGGGCAGCTCCGGGAGGAGCTGCGGCGCGACGCCGACGACGGCCCAGAGCAGGGCGAGCGCGGCGCCTCAATGAAGGGCAGCTCCGGGAGGAGCTGCGGCGCGTATCCGAGCCGGTGTCGTCGACCCGCACCGTGGCGCCTCAATGAAGGGCAGCTCCGGGAGGAGCTGCGGCGCCGTACTCGTCGGCGGCCCCCTCGCCGAGGTCGATCCAGCCTCAATGAAGGGCAGCTCCGGGAGGAGCTGCGGCGTGCCGGTGGTGGTGTCGGCTGCGGGTGAGCGTGGCCGGCCTCAATGAAGGGCAGCTCCGGGAGGAGCTGCGGCACCTTCATGGCGTGCTTGGCGGCGGTCTTCGTCCGGCCTCAATGAAGGGCAGCTCCGGGAGGAGCTGCGGCCGGGATTGCCGCAACGGCGCAGCAAGAATCGGTAGTCCATCCCAATGAAGGGCAGCCCCGGGAAGAGCTGCGGCTGTCAGCCCGTGCTCGGCGTTCGGCCGGTCGATCCGGCCTCAATGAAGGGCAGCTCCGGGAGGAGCTGCGGCAGGGTGACCAATGGCGACCGAACCGACCGTTCCGAGCGTCGCCTCAATGAAGGGCAGCTCCGGGAGGAGCTGCGGCGAGCACCCCACGATCAAGTTCGAAGACGTCGACTTGCCTCAATGAAGGGCAGCTCCGGGAGGAGCTGCGGCCGAGGGAGACGTGAGCCTCGGGAACGCGAACATGCGCCTCAATGAAGGGCAGCTCCGGGAGGAGCTGCGGCTTTTCGCCATCACTGCGGCGTTGACCATTGGCATCCTGGCCTCAATGAAGGGCAGCTCCGGGAGGAGCTGCGGCCAGCAGGGGGCGACCGGGGAGGGCGTGAAGTACCTCCAGCCTCAATGAAGGGCAGCTCCGGGAGGAGCTGCGGCAGGGTCAAGATTCTACCCGTCCTGACCTGCTCCTGAGCTGCGCTACAGCGAAGGGTCCACTCCACCGACAGGAGCGTCGCCTCTTACGGCCGAAGCAATGGGACCCCAGTCGCGATCTGAGCTGGGAAAACACCCCCGCGAAGGGTCCACGCTCACGGGCGGGACGACGGAGCCTTCGCCGTTGGCCTCCCAGACCGCCTTGACCAACTCGATGGCAATACCGCCAGCGACAAGCGTGTGGCTACAGGCGGCTGGCGTCGAGTTTGGTGAGGAAGTTCGGTCGGCGTCGGTGGTCTGTGCGGAGCTGGTGGAGGTAGGCGGCGAACTGCGCGGTTTCACCGGTCGCGGTGTAGGCGTCGCGGAGGTTGCGTAGCAGCGTGATGGTCTTGTCGTAACGGCGCTTGTCGTACGAGTCCAGCATCTGGGCGTCGATGAGTTCCTGATACGGCTCCCGGACGTCGGCCGGGTGGGTACGCCGCCGAGTCTCCAGCAGTTCGATGCGCTGTCGGGCGGGTAGGTCGTTCAAGTGGGGCAGCCCGCTCTGCCATGCCTCGTCGGGGCGGTCGGCAAGCACCAAGGCGTCGATCAGGTGGGGCAGGTATCGCTGGTCCTGTCCGGCGCGCTCGCGTAGCACCGTCAGCGCTCGTTCGGCGGCGTGGGCGATGTCGCGGTCAGTCTCGACCACGGTGGCCATCAACGGCTGAAGGTTGTCGATCGTCGGCTGAGCGACGAACGCCGTCCAGCGTTCGACCACCGCCGCCTTCGGCTCACCCGTGTCGATCAACAGCCGAACGAGAAGGTCTCGTAGCTCCACCGTCTGGAAACCGGGCGGATGGTGGGCGAGGCCTCGGCGAGCCCAGTCGATCGCCTCGGCCGGCCGGTCGGCCTCTGCCAGAACTCGCACGATCCGGCTGTACTGCGCAGCGCTGAGCAGGTGCTCCGCCAGCACCGTCACGTACCGGTCGACGTCGCCGGAAACCTCGGCCAACTGCTCCCGCAGATCCCGCACCGCCCACCGCCGGCCGTCGGAATCCCCTGCGGTGGCGCGCTCGTCGACGAGCTGGGTCACCTCGGCCACCCCGGCCGGTCCCAGGGCCGGAGCCCAGTCGCGTAGCCGTACATCCGGCCAGCCCGGACCGTCGAACACCAGCTTCACCAACCACCCCGCCAGGGTGCGGGGTCGCGGCGGCGCGGCCCGGCACGCCCGGGCATAAAGATCCATCAGGTACGCCAGGTCCTCGCCAAGTACACCCGAGGAACTGTCCATGTACATCAGGGCGGTCGTCATCCGGTCGACCGCCTTCCGCAGCGCCGGCACCGCGACGGCCGCCTCACCCGCGTCGATCAGCCTCTCGCAGCGATCCGCGACATCCCGCGCGGCCCGCGAGTAGGCAGACCTGCCCGAGTACGGGTCACGACGGCGATCCCGCCGCAACCGGTCCACCAGCATCGTCAGCTCGTCGTGATCCTCAAACCCCACCCCGACATCAGAGGGCGGTCTGCGGCAGCTTGATCTGATCTATGCGTTGCGTCTGGTTGGTGGCCTTCCGGTGGGTTCGCTGTGGATAGCGGCAGGTCGATGAGTTGAATGTGAGTTCTGGTCGTGACCGCTCGGGCGGGTGGGGCGTTAGCCTGGTCATGGGTGATCGGAAGCCGTATCCGAGCGATGTCAGCGACGAGCAGTGGGAGCTGATCGGGCCGTTTCTGCAGGCGTGGAAAACCAGACGCGTCGCGGTGTCGGTGTCGGGCCAGCCAGGCGACTACGACCTGCGGGAGGTCGTGAACGCGATCTTCTACCAGAACCGGACGGGTTGTCAGTGGGCGTACCTGCCGCATGACCTGCCGCCGAAGTCGGCCACCTACTACTACTTCGCGCTGTGGCGTGATGACGGCACTGACCAGGTGATTTACGATCTGCTGCGCTGCCAGGCGAGGGAGAAGGTGGGTCGTCGGGAGGATCCGAGCGCGGTGGTGTTGGACACCCAGTCGATCAGGGCGGCGAACCACGTCCCGGCCACGACGACCGGCAAGGACGCGGCGAAGAAGGTGTCGGGGCGTAAGCGAGGCTTGGCGGTGGACGCGTTGGGACTGGTCATCGCGGTCGTGGTGGCCGCGGCGTCGGTCACCGACAACGCCATTGGTATCCGGCTGCTCGACAAGGTCGTCGCACACACCCCGACGGTGAGCCGCGCCTGGGTCGACGCCGGGTTCAAACAAGACCTCGCGCTGCACGGCGCCGTCCTCGGGGTCGACGTGGAGGTCGTCAAACGCTCCGACACTCGGCCCGGGTTCGTGCCGATCCGTAAGCGGTGGATCGTCGAACAGGTCAACGGCACGTTGATGCTGCACCGCCGCCTCGTGCGCGAGTACGAGAGCCGACCGGAATCCTCGGTGTCACGAACCCTGTGGGCCTCGACGGCGAACATCGTGCGCCGGCTGACCGGAACCAGCACACCCACCTGGCGGCACCGGTGAACCTCCCCACCGTCCTCGACCTGATCACCGACCGGGAGACCACCGCACGCCGGCACGCCGACCGACTCCGCGAGCAGATCACCGCCCTGACCAGCGAACTCGCCCGCCTCGACGGCGAACTGGCCGACCTGGCGACGACCCGCACCACTCTGCGCACCCTCGCCGCCGCCGAGTTCACCGCAGACGATCCGACGATCGCCAGCGGCCCCTACCAGCAGATCCTGCATGTCCTCGGTGCCGCGCCCGCCGGCATGCGCGCCAAAGGCATCTGCCTCGCCCTCGGCGTCGAACCCTCACCGAAACACGTCGAAGGCACCCGCGCGAAGCTGAAACGCATGGTCAACCAGCGCATCCTCACCGAAGACGAACCCGGTCTGTTCACCCTCATTCCAAAACAGACGTAGTACTGCGAACCGGCCTCTCACACCAGATCACCCGCCACGAATCGGACAGGCACGGCAACAGGAGATGTGGGCTGTGTCAAAAATCTTCGTAGATGTGCTGGTCAGGCTGCTATCGGAGTCTGGTAGGCGGTGAGGGCTTCAGCTGGGGTGCGGTAGTCGAGGGCGGAGTGCAGCCGTTGCCGGTTGTAGAGGATTTCGATGTATTCGCCGACGGCGAATCGGGCGCGGGCGCGGGTGTCGGAGCGCTGCCGGGGGTACACCTCGTTCTTCAGGGTGGTGAAGAACGATTCGGCGGCGGCGTTGTCCCAGTACACACCGGCACGCCCCACGTTGGTGCGTATCTGGTTGCCCGACATGAGCATGCCTCAATGAAGGGCAGCTCCGGAGGGCGCTGCGGGGCGGTCGCATTCCCCCTGGTGCCCGCCGTCACCTCGCCTCAATGAAGGGCAGCTCCGGAGGGAGCTGCGGGGCTCGGCGCGGCTGTCCATCCGGACCCGCACCGCCCCGCCTCAATGAAGGGCAGCTACGGAGGGAGCTGCGGGTGACCGCCCGGCAGCCATCGCCAGCGGAGCGGGCGATGCCTCAATGAAGGGCAGCTCCGGAGGGAGCTGCGGGCAGCGCAAGCGAGAGATGGGCGCTCGCGCGTGGAACGCCGCCTCAATGAAGGGCAGCTCCGGAGGGAGCTGCGGGCAGCACCGTCCACACCGTCCGTATCCCGCTGTGGCCGCCTCAATGAAGGGCAGCTCCGGAGGGAGCTGCGGGGGGCGCGTCCGGGCCGACGTCGCAGGAGACGAAGCCTCAATGAAGGGCAGCTCCGGAGGGAGCTGCGGGCCGCGTACGCGCCGCGCCGGTTGATGCCCGCCCGGCCTCAATGAAGGGCAGCTCCGGAGGGAGCTGCGGGTCCAGACCGGCGGCCAGCTCGGCCTGGCGCTGCTCCGCGCCTCAATGAAGGGCAGCTCCGGAGGGAGCTGCGGGCGGGTCATCAAGCCGGCCGTGGACGCCCTGGTCTGGCCTCAATGAAGGGCAGCTCCGGAGGGAGCTGCGGGCCGGGACGGACTCCGGCGGCGGGGGCGCGATGTCGCCTCAATGAAGGGCAGCTCCGGAGGGAGCTGCGGGCGACAGGCGAGGACTGGGCAGTCAACGGCGCGTTCGTGCCTCAATGAAGGGCAGCTCCGGAGGGAGCTGCGGGTGGGTACGAATTCTACCCGCCTTGAGCTGCACGGTAGGCGGCTTCCTGCGAAGGGTCCGTTCCGTCGGCTCACGCGCCGCCACCAGAACGACGCCTTGCCGGCCATCCACGGGACTTGAGCTGGGGATGTACCTTGGCGAAGGGTCCACGCTCACGGCCGGGACGAACGAGCCTTCGCCACATGCCGTAAATGGCCGCCGACCCGTAGCCCGTTCTGGTGCAGCCATCCCCGACGACATCAATTGATGGGCATCCCGCTCACGGAAGGATACCCAGTTCGCCGATCAGCACCAGACCGCACCGTGATCGATGAGATTGACGATCTGGGCACCAAGCCACAGCTCACCGGGACTGCACCGTAGTTGTGCAGGCCGACCGTCCGGAGGGGAAGGTCAGGCCAGAGCGCAACTCTCCTCCGACCTCGCCGCCGCCATTGCGCGTCCACCTCCGACCGTCGCCGCCGTACCGTCGAGCACCGGTCGCAGGGCCGAGGGGACGGTGGGGATTGCCAGGAGGCGCGTGGTCCCAGACGATCCTGTGATGGACATCGTCGTCGCCCAATGGGTCAGGACCTCCTGGACCGGACAGTCTCGGGACGGCTCCCAGGCCGCCCTTCGCAACGCCCTCCCCGTCGCGTTCGCCCTGACGGAGGGCCAGGCCACTGTCACCCACGAGGTGACCCTCAGCGAGGGTGAGGAGTTCCAGCCGCAGAGTGTCCTGCGCCGGGCGGATCCGTCCCCGGACACGGTTCGCCTCCGCCGTTCCGACGGGGACCTGTGGGTCGATCTCGTGCCGTTGCCTGCGGGTAGGCCGTTGCGGCGGCGGCGTCCGGGGGCGGTGCGGGTGCCGCGAGGCGAGTGGCTGCGGTGGCAGATCAACTACCGGTTCGACGCCCGTTACGGGGCGGGCTCGCACTACCGGTTCGACACGTTGAACATCGCGTACGGGTCGGTTCCGCTCGACGTCTTCCTCACCGAGCCGACCCGCACCGTCGACGAACGCATGCACCTGCGCTGACGGTGAGGGCCGGACAGGCACCGAACATCCAGGCGGCGGAGGCTCCTTCCGTACAGTGGGTTTCCGTGCTCTACGGCAGATCGACGGAAGTGGGCGTACTCGACGGGGTGGTCGCCCGGGCTCGGGACGGTTGCGGCGGCGCTGTGGTGGTGCGGGGTGAGGCGGGCGCGGGCAAGTCGGCGCTGCTCGACGCGGTGGCCTCGCGGGGTGGCGGGATGCGGGTGCTCCGGGCCACCGGCGTCGAGTCGGAGTCCGACCTTGCGTTCGCGGCGCTGCATCAGGTCCTGCGGCCGGTGGCCGATCTTGTCGACGCGTTGCCCGAGCCGCAGTTCGACGCGGTGTGTGCCGCTCTGGGGTTGGCCGCCGGTGGTGTCGGTGATCGGTTCCTGCTGGGGGCCGGTGTGCTGTCGGTGCTTGTCGAGGCCGCCGTGCCGGACGGGTTGGTCGTGGTGGTCGACGACCTGCAGTGGGTCGACAGGGCGTCGGCCGACGCGCTGCTCTTCGCGGCCAGGCGGTTGGGTACGGAGCGGATCGCGATGATCTTCGCCGTGCGGGGGGACCTGCCGGTCAGGGGTGTGCCGCTGACGGTGGAGGTGGGTGGTCTACCCGAGTCGGCGGGGGTGGAGCTGTTGAGGTCCCGCTTCGGTGCGGTGCCGGATCCGGTGGTCCGGGAGTTGGTGGCGTTGACCCGGGCGAACCCGTTGGCGTTGGGTGAGATCGGTGACCGGTTGACGTCCGCGCAGCTGGGTGGTCGGGAGCCGCTGCCCGATCCGCTGCCCGGTGGTGGTCGGCTCTTCGGTGACCGGGTGGCCGCGTTGTCCGCTGCGGGCCGGTTGGTCGCCCTGGTCGCGGCGGTGGAGGGTGACGTCGGTCCGGTCCTGCGCGCGGCGGACCGGTTGTTGGCCGAGGAGGGGGTACGGCCCGGCGGGTCGGCCGGTCGGGTGGCGTTGGCGGAGTTGGAGGGCAGTGGGCTGGTCGGGGTGTCGGGTCCGGCTGTGCGGTTCCGGCATCCGCTGGCCCGGTCTGCGGTGTACGAGGGGGCCGCCCCCGACGACGTCCGCCGGGTGCATGCCGTCCTGGCGGAGGTGACCGAGGGTGATCGGCGTGCCTGGCATCTGGCCGGTGCCGCCCTGGGTGAGGACGAGGAGGTCGCCGTCGCGCTGGTGGAGGTCGCGGAGCGGGCGCGTGATCGGGGCGGATACGGGACCGCTGCCTCCGCCCTCGCCAGGGCCGCCGGGTTGACCCCCGACCCGTCGGTGCGGGCCGCCCGGTTGAAGGACGCGGCGGTCGCGGCGTGGCTCGGTGGCCGGTCGGGGCAGGCGGAGTCGTTGCTGGCCGAGGCGCGGGAACAGACCGGTGGGGACCCGGTCCTGGCCGTGGAGATCGCGCACCTGCGGGGCCGGTTCGAGTTGAACTCGGGTGACGCCGCCGAGGCGGTCCGGATCCTGGCGTCCGGCGACGGCCTGGACATGCTGGCCGACGCTGCGGAGGCGGCCTCCTACGTCGGTGACACGGCGGCGATCGTGGCGGTGGGCCGGAGGGTCGCGGCCCTCCCGGAGGGTTTCCTGCGGGACGCGGTGGCCGGGATCGGTCTGACGTTGGACGGTGACGTCGCCGGGCCGGGCCTGCTGCGGCGGGCGTTGGCGGGGGTCGACGGGTGCGGGGACGCGGCGGGGTACCTGTGGGCTGCGGCGGCGGCCAGCCAGCTGGGCGAGTCGGACCTGGCGGCGGAGATGGCGACCCGGGCCGGTCGGGTGGCCCGGGTGTCGGGGATGACCGGGCAGCTGCCGGTGGTGTTGGAGTTCACGGCCACGGCGGAGCGCATCTGCGGGCGGTTGGCGAGTAGTCAGGCGATCTCCGAGGAGGGTCTGGCGCTGGCCCGGGAGGCCGGGTACGAGAACACGGTGGCGGCGCACCTGGCGAACCTGGCGGTGGTGGCGGCGCTGCGTGGCGACGAGGAGTCGTGTCGGCGGCAGGCCCGGGAGGCGTCGGCGATCGCCATCCCCCACCGGGTGGGTCTGCGGGCGGGGGTGGCCGCGTACGCGCTGGGGTTGCTCGACCTGTGTTTGGGCCGTCACGCGGCGGCGCACGACCGGTTCACGGCTCTCGCGGCGGCGGGTCCGGGGGTGGGGCATCCGAGCGTGGTGTGGCGGACGGCGCCGGATCGTGTGGAGGCGGCGGTGGGTGCTGGTGACGGGGCGGGCGCCCGGGCGGTGGTCGACGGATATCGGCGGTGGTCGGCGCATGCGCAGACGCCCGAGTCGCGGGCTCTGGTGGCCCGCTGCCGGGGTCTGGTCGACTCGTGCGAGGACGCCCTCGGTGAGGCGCTGGGGTTGCACACCAATCCGTTCGAGGCGGGCAGGACGGCGTTGTTGCTGGGGGAACGGCTGCGTCGTGGGCAGCGGCCGGGTGAGGCGCGGACCCACCTGCGGCGGGCGGCGGAGACGTTCGAGCGGGCTGGTGCGGTGCCGTGGGCGCGGCGGGCGCGGGAGGAGTTGCGGGCGGCGGGTGAGAGTGGGCAGGCCCCTCCCCCGGCGGTGTTGGACGCGCTGACCCCGCAGGAGTTGCGGATCGCGGGTCTGGTCGCCGACGGCTTGTCGAGTAGGCAGATCGCGGCCCGGCTCTTCCTCAGCCCGCGTACCGTCGAGTACCACCTGTACAAGATGTATCCGAAGTTGGGCATCGGCTCCCGTACGGATCTGGCGCGACTGGTAGTTCTACAGATGGCGCCCGGTGGGGAGGGCGACATGCTGTGAGCATGCATAACGTGAACCTGTGGAGCGAGGAGTTCGGCGCCGAGACGGACCCGCCCATTTTGTTGATCATGGGGTCGATGTCGCAGGGCGTCCTGTGGCCCGACGAGTTCGTGGGTCGCCTGGCCGCCGGGGGCCGTCGGGTCATCCGGTACGACCACCGCGACACCGGCCGGTCGGACACCGTCGACTTCGCCGCGCAGCCGTACACCTGGAACGACGTCAAGGACGACGTGTACCGCGTCATGGACATCCACGGGGTGCAGAGCGCCCACCTGGTCGGCCATTCGGCGGGCGGGCTCCTCGGCCAGCTCGTCGCGGTCGAGCGGCCGGAGCGGGTACGGTCCCTGACCGTCATCGCCTCCTCCCCCCTCGGCGGCGGTGAGGGTCAGGTGATCGTGCGGGCCCTGACCGGGCAGCCACAGCCGCAGGGGAGCCTGCCGGAACCGGCCCCGGAGTTCGTGGACCACTACCGCACGCTGATGGCCGCCCCGCCGCCGGAGGGTCGGCGGGCGCTGGTCGACGGCATGGTCGCCGAGCAACGGGTGCTCCACGGCACGGGGCTGCCGTTCGACGAGGACGCGACGCGTCGGCTCCAGGAGCGGATCTACGACCGTGCCCGGGACCTGTCGGCGGTGGCGAACCATCGGCTGGCCGCGATGGCCGATCCGGACTTCGAGCCGGTCGGGGTGCTGGATCAGGTACGGGTGCCCACGCTCGTCGTCGAGGGCAGCCACGAGCCGGTCAAGCCGGGACACGGCGCGGTCATCGCCGAGCAGATCCCGGGTGCGCGGTTGATGGTCGTTGCGGGCATGGGACACACCCTGCCGCCCGAGGTCCACGAGGAGGTGACCGACGCCATCCTCGCGCACACCGCCGAGTGACCCACCGGCCGCCGACGGCTGACCGTCCACGGGTCAGCCGTCGGCTTCGCGGACGTCCTTTCCCTGTTCGGCGAACGCCTTGAAGTCCTGCATGTGCTGTTGTGACTGCTTGCGGAAGGCGCCGGGCATGAGGAGCCCCACCAACTTCATCGGCAGGCTGTTGAACCGGAATTCGCTGTCGCTCACCCAGAGCGTCGTCTCCGGACCGGCTTCGGTCAGCCGATCGCGGACAGCGCTCCACATGCCCGCGCCGACGGTCTCCCGGTCGAAGTGGACGACGACGTCGGTGGGGATCCCGTGCAGGTCCGCCGGGTCCCGGCGGGTGATCGTCTCGGTGAGCTCCATGGTGCTCTTACCGGACTGCATCACGACCCGGGACGTGGTGCCGACCTGTCCGTGTGTCCCGTTCACGGGCTCGTGCAGCACCATGCCGCGCAGCCACTTCGGCAGGTGTGTCGGGTCGGCGAGCAGCTGGACCACTGTCTCTCGCGGCAGGGCGATCTCGATCGAGTTGGTGTACTTCACGGCGCGGATTCCTTTCCAGGATGGGTGGGCCGGGACTGTGTCACGCCGTCGACCTCGGTCAGCGCCGTGGGTTCGACGGTGTGGAACCGGCGAGCTCCCTCACTCCGTACCGACGCGAACCCCCTGTACATGACCAGGAACCGTACCGGCTGCCACTTATATAAGTCAAAGCTGAGATTCGGACGAGACGTCCGCCGGCACGGGCCATAGGACACCCGTGTCAGCCGAGGAAGTAGGGCAAGCTCGATCAACGGCACCAGGTCTGCCGAGACGAGGAGAACCGACACCGTGAGCTTCGGCTACCGACTGACCCTGGCAGGCGACATCCCCCTACACCAGGTGGCAGAGCTCGTCGGCTCCCACACCGTCGAGACCACCTCTCCAGCCGGAACCCGTCTCCTCACCGTCGACCGCTACGACGAAGACGGGTACCTGATCAGCATCACCTCGGGCCGCCACGGTTACTACGACGCCGAAGACGACGACACCCACTGGGAGTGGGAGCCCGAGCAGTACGTCGACATCAGCTTCGACATGCACACCGACGACCTCGTCGACAAGGGCATCCCCAACATGGTGGCGACGGTGACCCGCATCCTGACCGGCCGGCACGAAGACGCGGCACTCGTCCAGAACGGCAGCCATCTGCTGCTGACCCGTACCGCAGGCGTCGTCCGCAGGCACCGACCAAGCTGGTGGGACCACTACCACCTGAACCACCCCATCACCTGACCGTCCACCGCCCCAGTGACCACCACCAGCGCGGACATGGCCGCTGCTGTCAGGCCGGCGGCGGTGACACCCCATTGACGCCGGACGTCCCGGACGGGTACACCCTGTTCACCGAGGTACCCGCGTTGGGCGTCTCGCTCCAGACCTCGTGACCGGTCACCGGGGCGGTGGGGCGGGAGCGCCCGCCGCCGGCACACCCGCAGGATGGGAGACGAGAATGGCCGTCCGGATCACCATCGTCGTCGGTGCTCTCGGCAGCCTGGCGGCAGTCCTCTGGCTGCCGTGGGCCACCTACGGCAGCATCGACATACCGCTACACCGATTCCCGGGCTGGACCTTCCACGTCGCCGCCGTCACCGTCCTGTACGGCGCGGCGCTGTGGGCGCTGCTGCGGCCACCCGCCCGCCGTGCCCTTCCTCTCGCGGTCTGCGGGGTGGCCGGACTGGTCGCGGCCGGTTCCGCCGTCACCATCGCCAGCCGGTACGACGACCCGACCAGCCTGTTCGACGGCATCTTCCCGGCGATCCTGCCCGTGCTCGGGTCGGGTGGGCCGGTCGCCGTCCTGTCAGTGCTCGTCAGCCTCGCCGCGCTCGCCGTCCTGACGGCCCGGACGAGTGACACGCCGACTCGCACCGACGACCTGCCCCGGCGTCCCGGCACCGTCGCACGACAGCTAGACGGGTAAGCCCTGAACGTCCTTCGCCGCCCCCGAACGTGAAGTCGACGTCGACCACCACCGGTGGCACACCAGGGGCGCGGCACATCAGGAAGACTGACGGACATGGCTGACCCCGGCGACACGAAGGCTGTGCTGCACGACTACCTCCGGTCGGCCCGCGAGGCCCTGCTCTGGAAGCTCGACGGCCTCACCGAACGCGAGGCCAGACTGCCCCGGACCGCGACCGGCAACAACCTCCTGGGCGTCGTCAAGCACTGCCTCAACGTCGAAGCCGGTTACTTCGGCCCCACCTTCGGACGGGAGTTCCCGACCCCCGAGGACCTCGTCCCCGAGGAGGCGTTCGAGCAGGACCCGCAGGCGGACTGGTACGCCAGGGAGGACGAGACGAAGGAGGGACTGATCGACCTGTACCGTCGAGTCGCCGTCTTCGCGGACACCACGATCGAGCAGCTCCCCCTCGACGCCCCGGGACGGGTGCCGTGGTGGCAGCCCGGTCGGCAGACGGTGACACTGCACCAGATCATCCTGCACGTGACCTGCGACCTCGCCCGGCACGCCGGCCACGCCGACATCATGCGCGAGCAGCACGACTCGACGATCGGCCTACGTCCGGGAAGCACCAACATCCCCGACGACCACGACTGGCCCGCCTACGTCACCAAGCTGACCAGCATCGCCGACCGCTTCGCGTGACCGCCCCACCCCGCCGTGGTCAGATGGTGAAGCCGCCGTCGACGTTGACCGTCGCCCCGGTGATGTAGCGCCCGCCCGGACCGGCGAGGAACGCCACCGCAGCAGCGACGTCGGCCGGCGCCGCGTAGTGGCCGAGGGCGGTGAACGCGTTGATCGCGGCGATCCGCCGGTTGTCGAGGCGCGCCCTCCGCCGCATGGGATCCCCGCCTCACGGCTGGGCGGGCCTGTGTCCGTACAGAATCTCGGTGTCCGGCAGTTGCTCGGCGAAGACGCCATCGGGGGATGCCTCCCGCAGTACCTCGCGGAGGTCCCGTTCGAAATCCCCCATCCGCTCCCCGAACAGGTGCGGTGCCATGTCCGACCGCGAGAACCCCCAGGCCACGACATCGTCCTCGCTACGTTCGACCACCGCACCGGACGGGACGACCAGACGGCTCAGACCCGCGAAGCCGGCCCGAGCCAGGACCTCCCGTTCGCCGCAGGGCGTCCCGTGCACGAGGACGCCCTGTCCCGCCCGGCGCACGTCGCCCAGGTACTCCCGGGTCAGTGCGGCGATCCGGTCGTACGGCGGCGCGGGATGCGGCAGCGGGGCGGGGTCGGCGCGGGGCGTCTTCAGATCGCTGAGGTGCACGATCCAGCCGCCCGGCTCCAGCATCCTCAGGACGGTCGCCGCGACGCGGTCCCGGTCGGTCCAGTGGAACGACTGCGCGAAGACCACCACTCGGAAGGTTCCCAGCCCCCGGGGAAGATCCTCCGCCCGGGCCTCGACCCAGGTCACGTTCCGCACACCGAGCGAGTCGGCACGCCGCCCCGCCACGACGAGCATCCCCGGATCCGGATCCATCCCCACCGCCTCGGCGAAGTGCCCGGCGAAAGGCACTGTCACGGTGCCCGGGCCGCAGCCCACGTCCAGCAGCCGACCGCGACCGTCCAGCCCCAGCACCTCGGCCAGCCGGTCGGCGTAGCCCGGCGCGTACGGCAGACGCCCCTGCTCGTAGTACCCGGCGCTACCTCGGAACAGACTCTGATCCCACCGCCAGTCCTCTGGCACGCGTGAACTCCACTCGGGTGAGAGGGGGAACGTTCGCCTGCGGCAAGGCCTTCGACCGTACCGGACAGGCACCGGCAGCCTGAGCGAACTACCGTCCTGAATCAGGGTGTTCCCAGCATTTCGCCTCCGTATACCTTCGCCGTCGATATATTCCCAGGGATGGACATACCACTGCAGGAACCAACATTCTGGATCCTCACCGCTCTCGCCGGGCCGCCACTGCACGGTTACGGGATCATCAGAGAGGTGGCGACCCTGTCCGGCGGTCGGCTATCGCTGCGGCCGGGCACGTTGTACGGCGCGCTCGACCGGCTGGTGGACGCGAACCTCATCGAGGCCGACCGGGAGGAGACAGTCGACGGCCGGCTGCGCCGCTACTACCGCCTCTCCCCCACGGGCAGTGCCACCCTCGCCGGTGAGACCGAGCGCCTACGGCGCAACGTGGAGGCAGCGACCACCCGCTTGGGTAGATGGACACCGGCCGCCCGGCCCGTCGCCCCACGCGCTGTGGGAGGACTGGCATGAGGGACCTGGAGCGCCGTTACCGGAAACTACTCCGGGTCTATCCCACCAGCTATCGGCAGGCACGAGGCGCCGAGATCATCGGCACATATCTCGACCTGGCCGAATCCGAACGCCGCTGGCCGTCGATCCTCGACGTGACGGACGTGCTGGCTGGGGGCATTCGTGAGCGCCTACGCGCCGTCGGCGCCGCCGACCTACTACCCGGCGTACGCCTCGCTGCCGTTCTCAGCTTCATCACCGCTACCACTCTCGCAGGCTTCTGGGCCGCCGCCGAGACGGTCACCGTCTCGGATACGTGGGGCTCACCGTCCTTCGGGCCCTTCGCCACCACCGGCATCGTCGTGTGGGCCTCCTGGCTGCTGGCGGCCGTCGTTCATGTTCTTGCCCCGGCCCGGGTGCACATCGCCATCGGGCTGGCACTGTCCACCACCGCCGCCGTGGTGCCCGTCGCCGCGCTGTTCGAACTGCCCCGCCCCTACATGTTCGTCCTGGTTCCCCAAGCGATGCTGGGCTTTCTGGCACTGGCAATCCCAACCCACACGGCGCGACGTCATCGCCTCATGCCCTTGACGGTCGCCGCAGCGGCAGCCCTCATCGCAGCCGGAGCCCTGTCCGGGAGAAGCACGTGGTTCTACCGCTTCAGTTACGGAGGCGCATTCCTTCCGGAAGCCGGCGCCGCTCTCCTGCTGACGGCGATGCTCACCGCGGCCATCCTGTCGCTGCGCGGTGACACCCGAGGGCTCTGGGCAATTTTCGTCCTGCTCACCCCGATCGGACTACTCGCCCTCTACCCTCTGACCGAGAACATCGCCCCCGTCGTCGGTGCCGGTCATGCCGACTTCCGTGTCGCCACCGGGACGGCCGCCGTCGTCTTCCTCCTCGGCGGAACCACCCTGGTCACGGCGCTCGCGATCCGAAGACGTTCCAGCGCGGCGGTCGACACTCTGGCATCCCCCGTGCACGAGCGGTGTCCGCAATGCGGCAGATAGCCTCACCGTTCCAGTCCGAGCGAGCAGGGTTGATCGGAGACGGGAGCACGGCTCCATGCTCCGATTTCATGGTCGCATCCGGCCCGATCGAGAACCTGTCCATGTAGACACTCAGCCCATCCGTCTCGTTGGCGACTGAGTCAGGACAGAGCGTGATCCGTACGCCTAGGGTCGCGGCTATGCAACCGACCCCCGGCGCCGCCCAGGACAACCAGGCATCCCCACCGGCGCACCCGGCGTTGACCACGCGCCTCACCCAACTGTGCACGGCCCACCAGGTGGTCGCCGACGCCGTGGCGTCACTCAACACGGGCCATCCCACGCCGCTGTGCGTCGGGCTCCTCGACACCCAGGTCGGCAGCGACTACCTACCGGCCGCCAACATGATCGTCCTCTCGGCCAAGTACGCCGGTGCGGCGCTCGGCGTCATCGCCGACAAGCTGATCCTCTACCGGCTGGCCGCCTGCCTCGAACAGCTCCCCGTGAACGTGAACGACCCGGTCGCCCTCCAGGCGTTCAACACGCGACAGGAACACCTGTGGCGGCTGGCGAACCCGGCACCGGGACCCGTACCTCCGGGGATGCTCCGGTTCTACCAGGGCACCAACCGGGACAACTTCTACACCGGGCCGACCAGCATCTCCGTCGTGGGACTCGACCCCAGCAAGGCCGGCGGTGCCATCGGTTGCAAACGGTGGGAGAAACACATCGTCGCCGCAGAGTTCAAGGATCAGGGTTGGCACACTGTCACGCTCAGCTTCGACGTGGCGCTCTCCTACGCCCGCCAGCACACCGAGTGGGCCATGGGGATGAAGGAGCACGAACCCGCCCTCTTCGACGTGACCGACTTCGGCGGTCTCGTTCTCAGCTTCGACGTGCCGGAGGCGAGTGTCACCGGCAACGACCGGTGGCGACAGGACAAGAGCGGTGACAGCAACAACTTCCAGACCACGGACGCGATCGCGCGGGGGCAGATCCAGGTGGTCGAGCCGTTGGCCGTCCCCGGGCCGTTGACGAAGGTCGCGCCGCCGCCCATGGTCGCCCAGATCCCAGCGGTACAGCGGCAGGCGTCCGCCGCGCAGGGCACCGGCACCAAGCGCCGGGTCTATCCGACGAACTTCTCCTGAGATGGCCTGTGCGGATCGCGATGACCTGCCGCTGCCGCTGCGGTGGGCGCGGGAAGACGCATCCGGGCACGAGGGCGCGGTGACGATCGGCCGGATCACGGCCGGCGAGGTACAGGCGGCACAGCTGGCCGGCGAGGGCGATTTCATCGACGCCGTGCCGGAACTGGCGGAGGCCCTGGAGCTGTGGCGGGCCGGGTTGCTGTTCCCGAGCGTGGACCTGGACGACTTCGAGTTCGTGTACACGGACGGCGACTGCAAGTCGATAGAGGTAGATGTCCGGCGAGGAGTGGGAGGCGTTCATCGAGTCCGGCGAGGAGCCGTACATCCCGGTGACGAGGGGCCGAGTCATGGCGGTGACCATGCTCGGCACACAGGCGTTCATGAAGGCACGGCTGAACCTGGCTGACGGCTATTCATCGAAGAAGTCGCCTCGCGCGGTCCCGTGGTCCGTTGTGGCCGCGTACGTTGCAGGGAGACGGTCACGCGGGAGGATCATCGTGATTGGTGAACAGATCGCCCGGCTACGAAGCGCCGCGCACCTGACCCAAGACCAGCTTGCCGAACGGGCCGGGATCTCTGTCGACGTGATCCGACGCCTCGAACAAGGCGTTCGCCACTCCGCACGCCTCAACACGCTGACGAAGATCGCAAGCGCCCTCGGCGCCGAACTGTCCGTGATCATCGCGCCGCGAACCACCTTTGCTCCCGAGCCCGACCGTGGCATCCCCGCAATCCGCGAAGCGATCACCAGCTCCACTGTTGACCAGCTCGGCGGGCTCGCGGAGAGCGACGCAGACTTCGACCTCACGCGCCTGGCGGCCTCAGTCGACAGCGCCTGGCACATCTGGCAGCGCGGCGAATACAGCATCCTCGGCCGGCTTTTGCCCGACCTTATCGCCGAAGCCCGCCACGCCAGCAGAGAATCGACCGGCATTGACCAGGAACACGCCTTCTCGCTCCTCGCGACCGTATTCGAGCTTGCCGCCGGCGTCACTGTCATGCTCGGACACGAAGATCTCGCATGGCTCAGTACCGAACGCGCCGTCGCGGCATCCGAACACTGCGCCGACGAAGTCACCAAGGCATCTGCGGTGTACTGGGCCGCATGGATCCTCCGCAGGCAAGGCCGATTCCGAGAGAGCCTCACTGCCGCCACCCGGGCAGCCGAAACCCACGAACCTCGAATGAGCCGCGCCACCCCAGCACAACTCACCGTTTGGGGTGGTCTACTGATCAACGCCGCCGGAGCCGCCGCCCGCGATGACCGCGCCGGCACCGCTACCGACCTCCTCGCCTTCGCGCGTACCGCAGCCGTACGCCTCGGACAAGACCGAGTCGATAGATGGAGCGTGTTCGGACCCCGTCTGGTCGCGCAAAGCGCGGTCATCAACGCCACCGAACTCGGCGACTTCGACACGGCGGTTCGCCTCTCGGCCGAGGTGGACGCCACGCGCAGCCGTGTGCCAGTCACCTGGGAATCGCGATATCTGCTTGCTCTGGCACAGGCGCAGGCCGAACTCGGTCAAGACATCCCCGCAACAGAGACCCTGTACAAGACGCGCCGGCTGACACCCGAGTGGATCCGATACCACCGACTTGCCCGCGACCTCACGGCCGAGCTCACCACACGCATCCCTGCCGGTCGAAAGCCTGAACTGGATGAGCTGTCTCGTCACTTGCTTATGACGTAGGCGGCTCTCGAAGGGCTGGGCCACCCGCCTGTCTTGAACCTGCGTAATCTGGGCTGCGTTAGTCTGGGCGCTGTACCGCCGATGCTGGCTGCGGGCCGGTCGGGACGAGATCCCTACCGTGCTGGGGTTCCCCCGGTTTGCCGGAGGGGTGGTTACCTGGTGCCTGTGGGCCCACGCTGAACAAAAAAGCCGACGCGGCCTTCAGGATCTCGTGGGCACGCTTCAACTCGGGATTCTCCCACAGCAACCGCCGTAGCTCCTCCACCTTTGAGGTCGTTGGCCGGTCACCGCGTAGGCCACGGTCGGCTTCGTCCTGGCGGATCCAGTTGCGCAACGCCTCGTGATGCCCACCGAGATGGCGTGCCAGCTGGCGGATCACCGGTTTCGGGTCCGAATCCGATACAACCGCACCGCACGTTCACGCAGCTCATCGGGGTACTTCTTCGGTGCTGACACGGATGACTTCCTCTTGCCGTGACGCACTCGGATGCGGCCGTAGGGACGGCTCGGGCCGCCTGCCGCTGGTTGTCGAGGTAAGTGCGATCCGTCCCCGCGTCGAAATGAGCGCCGCAGGAGTGTCAGATGATCAATGACGAAACCCTCACTCGCAGCAACCGGATTCCTGTCGACTCCAGAGTTCCGCGACACCCGAGCACACCTGGGGGGAGACCGCTGCTGGCCGCGTGTGACGTCAGATGACGGCTGCCTCAGATCATCCGCCCCGCTCGTTGAGTAGTCCGCTGCGCCATGCAGCGAATCGGCCACGGAGATCGTTCAGAGCCTGGCCGGTGACGCCATACTGGGCAAAGTCGTCGGAATCGAGCAGGTTGGCTTGTCCGAGCGCGTCGGCGAAGACGCCTCGGTCGAACCCGCTGTCGGCGTGGTGCACGAGGTCGAGGAGATCGTCCTGGGTGTAGCGGCCGACCGGAGCGTAGCGTCGATGTCGATGAAGTCACGGGCAAATGCCCGTCCGTAGAGCGCGCTCATCTTGTTCGCTACCGCGTCGTCGGGATGCAGGACCGGCCCGATGGCCATGAGGATGGGCTCGTTGGCCCGCCAGTCCACACCGAGTTCCATCTTGGATGCACGGTCGCCTCCGGCGACGGTCAGCCGGACGAACGTCTCGTACTGTCGCTCGACGTCAACGGTCAGACCATCGTCGCGGTAGGCGTCAACGACGGCCGTGACCGCAGTGCTGAAATCGTCGCGACGGTCCCAGGCGGTAAAAAGATCGACATCTTCGCTGGGGCGTTCGAACAGCCCTGCGGCCTGGACGGCGTAGCCGCCGGCGAGAGCGAAACCGTATCGGCGGGTGGCGGCAAGCCCGATACGGGCAAGCCTCCCATGGAAGGCATCCATGCTTATACGGCGTTCGCGCTGATGGTGGCGAGTTCGGGGAAGGCTTCCTCCCAGTGTCGTCGAAGTCGAGGCGGGAGCCAGAGGGTGGGCCACAGGTGTCGGAGCAGGTCAGCGTCGAGCCACGTGTTGAGGTCGTCGACAGTGCCGGCTTCGGTGAGTACCACCTTGTACATGCTGGCCAGCCGGGCCGGCCGGCTCAGGTCGTACTCGGCGTGACCGGACCAGTCCAGGTGACGCGGAAGGGTGACCACGCCTGCGGTCGGGCCGGTCAGCGTGGAAAGAGTATCGGCCACGACATACGGTTTGCGGTCGCCGTAGAGGAGATAGTCCGCGGGCGGCTGCCGCGGCGTCTTACGCCGGCTGAGGTTAGTCGCCCGCCGGATCTCCGGCCGGAGCGCCTGACGGATCGTTTCCCGGCTGTACCCGGTGCTCCGTTGCAGGTCCACCGGTCGCCAACCGGCCGCGTGGAACGCCCGCAGTTGCTCGTCGCGCTCAGTCAGAGCGGCCGCCCTGGTCGCCTCGTACCTGGCGACAACCGCCCGCAGATCATCCTCGGAGTGTTGACCCACGCAGGCCAGCCTACCAGGCTAGGCCCAGCACGCTAGGCGCATAAGGCCGCTCGGCATTGTCGGCCCATACGACCACTGGCGACAGCGGCGACAGCAACAACCTTCAGACCACGGACGCGATCATCCCGGGGCCACATCCAGGTGGTCGAGCAGTTGACCGTCCCCGGCCATTGACGAAGGTCGCACCGACGCCCATGGTCGCCCCGATCCCAGCAGTGCAGCAGCGGCCGCCACCCAGGGCACCGGCACCAAACGCCGGGTCTACCCGACGAACTTCTCCTGAGATCTTCAGCCGTACCGACCAGGAACATCCTCGCCGGTCCAGGACACGCCGCTGGGGCGTCGTCCGGTGGTCGCGTACTCGATGATCAGGTCTCGGGTGGTGCGGGTGTCGAGTCGGGCGAGGGATGCGGGGATGCCGATCAGGCCACGGTCGGGAGACTCGTAGACGGTGATCCCGACGGTCGGTTCCAGGGCGGTCGCGTGGGTGTCGTCGGGTAGCCAGCGGGCGGCTGCCCGATCGGCGTCAACGTCGATGTCGATGCGCAGCGTCGGCTGGCCGACGGGGCCGACGGTGAGGGTCTGCCCGCAGCCCCCGTGCGGCATGATCGCCTCGATCTGCTCGTCGAACCTTCGCCCGGCTTCCTCGGCGGTGACCAGGTCGTACGGGTGGCCGTGGTAATCGCGCAGCTGCAGTGTCATGGGCGGGTGATCCTCATCCCGTGCTCGGGGTACATACCGTGCCACCCGGTGCCTCCGCCGTCGCGGGCGACCACCCGGCCGGCGGCTGTCACGTCAGGTGCGCTACGGCTCTGATCGCTGACGGCCACCGCCGAGGTGTCGGCTTTCGCAATCACTGGAACGCTTGATGCTTGAGTACGTGGCCCAGGGAAGTAATGCGGTAGAACCGAGGAAGAGACTCACATCCAGATCGAGGATTCCCCCAACCCAGAGCAAAGGCGACAGAGCCCAGAGCGCAAATCCCACACCTGCCAGAATCCAACCGGTCCTCGTCACCTTCGCTCCCCGTCACTCCGTACAGGAGAATACGCCCTCCGACACCATTTCGGGATTGACGGCGACCCGGACTGCGATCGACGGCTGCCGTGGTGGGGCTGTTGCTCTCATCCCCCTGATCACCGAGGCACAGCAGGTCGTCGTCCGAGTGCTTCAGGGCGGGCAGCCCGGGCCACTGGTGCAGTCACTGGACACCATCAGGCAGGTGCTGGTCCTGGTGGTCCAGCACATCGACCGCGCCCGACAGGCCGTCGAGGCCGCGATCAGTGAGGCGCGGCAGCTCGGGGCCTCGGGAAAACCCTCGGGGCTGGCGGTCCCACACCGACCAGCCCACCCCCAACCCCGTTCGGCGACTCCGCTGTCCGCCGATCCCCCGGCTCCGACCGAGGCGGGTCCGGCCCGCTGGGCATCCCGTGGACCTGCCGTCCCTCGGGCGTCGTCGGTGGAACACCGACCGGCCCGCGAACCCGGATCCCACCCCGGGAGGACGCACGAGTCCAGCGGGCACTGGAGTTGGAGAACGCCTGCGCCGACACGGCGGCCGGCCGCGGCTACCGGGTCCACCAGAACCCGACCAGGCGGGAGATCGCCGAAGCCCGGCAGAACACCGGAGACGTCGGCAAGCCCGACAAGGACCCGGACTACCTGATCGAGGGCCACGTCTTCGACTGCTACGCCCCGACGCCCAACAAGGCCGTGCATGGGTTCTGGACCGAGGTGTCGGGGAAGGTGACCAACCAGCAGACCCAGCGTGTGACGTTGAACCTGCACGACTGGCGTGGAGACCTCCCCGCACTGCAGAAGCAGTTCGACGACTGGCCCCTCCCCCACCTGAAGGAACTCACGGCGGTGACCCGCCAGGGTGAGATCATTCAAATCGTCCGGCGCGACTGAGAGGACGACACGACGTGGCCATCGAGTACCGGTTGACGCTGGCGGGAGACATCCCACTGGCACACGTAGCCGCTCTCATCAGCCCTACCGGCGTCGAGGAGTCGAACCTACCCGGCTACCCCCGACTACTCAGCGCGAACCTTCAGGCCACCTCCGGATGCACGGTCAGCATCCATGGCGGCAGCAACGGCTACTTCGACGCCGAAAGCGACGACCATTCCCCATGGGAGTGGGAACCCGACCAGTACGTCAACATCACCTTCCACATGCCGAAGGACGACCCCACCGGCCAGTCGACACCAGCCATGGTCGAGGCCGTCGCCCGTATCCTCACCCACCAGCCGGAAGACGCCGCACTCGTGCTGAACGGCAACTGGCTCCTACTCACCCGAGTCGCCGGGACACCGCACAAGCATCGACGTTCCTGGTGGGCCAACTACGACCTCGACGAGGCCTTCCCGTGACAACCGTCGGACGGATGTCGACTGACGACATCGTCATCGTCGAAGCTGGTGGTCCCTTCTGGTCAATCTCCATCCGTCAGCGGCCTCAGAAAGTACCTCGTCGTCAGTCTGGCCGGCTCCACACCGTGGTATGGATCTCCGGTCGAGGGATGCGGCGCCAGGATGTCCTCGCCGCGTCACGGGTGATACGGGTGGCATCGGCCTTGCCCCGATCGGCCAGGCGTGGGTCCGCGCTGGCGGCCAGGATCAAAGCCGCCCGCAGATCAACGCCACCACAGCCGGGCAGGAGCCGGTAGCCAGCCCGACGCAGCTCCACCCGGCCGTCCCGGAGCACTCCCACGGCAGGGCCGGGGGCAGAACGCCGGCAACCGGGCGCACCACCGTCGGTGACGGATCCCGCACCAATGTCACCAACTCCCCTGCGACGACCGCGCCCCGCAGCCGCAGACTCTGTACCGCCTGGGCACGGACCCTCGGCCGCTCATGGCCGAGCAGCCGAGGCAGCAACGGGGCGTCCGCTGCCGAGCCGGTCTCAGCGAGTCCGGCGATCGCCCCGACAGCCGGCTCGTCGGTGTTGACGCTCCTCCAGTAGCGTTCCCGCGCGTCCGTGCCGAGGCAGCGGGCCACGTCTCGGGCCAAGCCCGCACCAACTCTCCTGGTTCCCGACTTCGTCGATGCTCCCTCGACAGTTAATCGCTGGTCAACACTGGATGTAGGGCACGAGCCGGTCAAGAGACCATCGCCTCAGAACGCCTCTACCGGTTTGCGGTAACGAGGCTGCCAATCGATCACCCGGTATCCCGCCTTCTCGTACAACCGAACGCTGTTGTTCGGATTCTCCGCGACCGTGCTGAGTCGGGCCGTCGAGACTCCCGCTTCCGCCAGGATGCGCAGCGTGCGCCTCATCACCGCAAGGCCGACCCCCGCCGGCGCCACGCGGGACGTACGGCAACCCAGGGCGTCAACGCGCTGCCGTCGGTCTGCAACTCGTTCACCACGACCACCGCGATCTCATCCCCCGCCCAGACGACGCACCAGATGCCGACGTCCTGGACGTCGCGGAGGTACTCCTCGTAGGTCCTGGGCTGGTAGCCGTCGCGTGCTCCGGCGAAGCACTCCTCGATCACCTGGTGGATCTGGGGATGGTGGGCAGCCTCAACCGGACGCTGGACCAGCCCATAGGGCAGCCGAACGTCCCCGTCCGGCAGACCGTTCAGCTCGTGGGCCATCTCCACGGCCGTGAACGCGACCCGGTAGCCGTGAGCTGTCAGCAACGCCAGATTACCCGGCTGGTGCTCGCTCACGTTGGCACCGAAGACGCTCCGGCCCCCGACCGGATCGCTGCGGTCGAACGCGCTGGCCTGCGCCTCCTGCCACCGCAGCATGGCGGTGCCGATGCCCCGCCGACGCCACGCCGGATCCACGCATCCACTCAGCAGGTAGACCCGGGTATCGGCCGCTTCGGACCACCAGTCCATCCAGCTGAAGCCCACGATCCGCCCCGACTCGGCCTGCGCGATCAGACAGAACGGGTGCACGCCGTCGGGGTCCTCGCTGGTGTCGGGACCGGGCAGCCAGAGATCGCCGTCGACCCGGTGCACCTCGGCCCGAACGACCTGGATGCCGGCAACGTCACTGACACCCGAATAGGCACGCATCGCGACCCCCGCCACCCCTCGTGAACCGAACCGCTCAACCGCCACTGGTCACGCCCTTTCCGTGCCAGTTTCTCGGACTGCTGATGCCTGCTGCGGGTTCCACGTCTTGCTCCGGTTCTGCGATCAGCAGCGCGACCTGATCCCGTCGCCGCAACATTGATCCCGTCGCCGCACAAACCCTGGAACTATCACACAAGATCCGATGCGCCACTGAAGTGATCTCAGCGACTTTGCGGTAGGTATTTGTACTCGAAGTGGGTCAGGTGCAGGGCTGCGGTAACGATGTCGCCGATTCGGCGTGGGCTGACGGTCGTGTGGCGTAGCGTCTTCCAGCGTCCGATCAGGATCGCGAATCCTCGTTCTCCTTGCCAACGTAGACCGCGTAGCAGTCGGTTGTAGGCGCGGTTGTCAGGTGCGAGTCGGCGGCCGTCGGCGGGTTGCTTGACCGGGGTCATGATGCCGTGACCTGCGCTTTCGTAGCCGGAGTCGGCCAGGGTCGGTAGGTCGAGTTCGGCGGCGGACCAGTTCAGGGCAGCGGTGATCCCGAGTTCGCGAGCGCAACTGGTGTCGTGTAGATGCCCGGGCAGCGCCGCCGATGTCCAGATCGGCAGCCCGTCGGGTCGAATGATCGCTTGGACGTTCGCGCCGAAGTCGCGGTGCTTTCCGGAGAACCAGGCATCGATCACCTCGCCCTTGACCGACAGGGTCGTCTCGGTGAGCCGGTCGCAGTCGAACAGCTTGCCGTCGAGGATCACATGCGACCAGTCGTCGGCCGCAGCCCGACGCAGAGCGGCATGCAGGTCGCCGGCCTGGGCGGCGAGCACGGCGACGCCCTCGTCGCGGTAGCGGTAGGCGGTCGCCCTGGAGATGCCGAAGCCGGCGGCGAGCAGGGCCATGTCCTCGGCCTTGCGGAACCAGACGAGCACCATCAAGGCCTGGTAGAAGCAGGTCAACGCCCGGGTGCCACGGCGGGTACCGCAGGCCCGTCGCTGTGCGTACAACAGATGCGCGAGGTGCTGCACGAGTTCCCTCGGGACGTCGACCATGGCACGATAGGCAATCACGTGGAGCCCTCTCGAAGACGTGGATCTGTCGCAAGGACATGTCTATCGATGGCTCCACGCCTGTTTCCACTGCCGCCCGACTCGCGTCCTTCGCCCGTGTCGCACCAATCAAACCCTTTGCGTTGCTGAGATCACCTCACTGTCGGACAATTCTTATGCCCCTGAGACGTCCTATGCGTTTCCTCGGCTTGCCGAGGGTGGTGTTTACATGGGACAACACGCGCCTCGCCACCCCCCTCCTTCCGCCGACCTCGCGTAGCCTCCAGCTTTACCTGCCCAGCCCCCCCGACAGGGCGCGGTTCAGAGAGAAGGTAAGACCAGCCGACGTCGTGCATCTCGGGCGCGGTCCCGGGTTCGACTGAGCCGACAGCCACGATCTCCGTAACCACCCTGAATCGGGTCGGCGTCGCCGTCGACGCATCCGTCCGTGGAAACGTCGCCGTCTGGTGCTCCGGGAAGCGCCGCAAGCGGGCCAGCGCCCCGCCCGTCTCCAACACCTCGTCACAGCGAGTCATGACATCAAGGCTGGCCGTCCGCTCCGCCTTCTCGATCTTGCCAAGGAGGTCCGGACTCACGTACACCAGCGCCGCGAGCCCCCGCCAGCGACAACCCGCGCTGCTGCCGCCAGCATCGCAACTCCGCCCCGAGAAAATGACGCCCGGACGCGTGCGGCCTCAACTCCGCCGGCCGCTGCCCCATCAAACCCGCCTACGCCCATCAGCGAGCGGAAACACCCAGTTCAGTGGCAGCGACGTCATGCCGAAATCGACAAGAGTCTCGGCGTTACGGCGGATCCAGGGGACCTGTACACCCGTCATCGCTGCCGCCGCCCATCCCTGGGCCAGCGCACCCGGGACTCGTTGACCGGCGCGCTCGAACAGGCCGGTACCGGGGCGAGGGTGGTCGCGGGGTCGGACGGTTCGATGACAACCTCGACCGGCCCCGCCAGCACTCTGACACGGCCAGCCGGGACCTCGTCACGCACCACTCTGACCTGCGCCGCCTCGACGATCAGGCTCACCCGCACCGTCGCCGCACCAACCGGAACGACCAGCCCACCACCCTCGTTACCGACCACCCCGCCTACCGCTGCCGCACCATCGATGTCATCGGGTACGGGATTGGGCACGTTCGAGGTCCCCGGTGCGGCCACGTCCACCTCGGGGTCTTTGGCGTGTCCGTGGATGACGAAGAACCCGAGCTCGGCGTTCGTGGACTTGCCCAGCACCATCCGCAACGCGGTGCGGCAGGGCTCGAACGGCCACCGATGCTCACCCCGTTCCAGCTTGCCGACATAGCGGGCGTCGACAGTGACGCTGCGCCCCGCGTGCTCGTAGGCGTACGCGTTGACCGCCTCCGCCAACTCCTGCCGCGACATCGGCCGCCCCGAACCCGATGGAGACCGCCGCGCCAGCCGCGCCGCGCGCAGCAGGTCATTCGGCCCCGCTTGATAGGCCACGATGAGGATCCGTCTCCTGGTCTGTTCGCTGATGTCCACCTGGCCCTACGGGGAGGTCACTGTCCCCGCATCCTGACGATCGTCGGTTGACCACTCGCGACGATCATTCCGACACCGCTCGCAGCCCCGTCTCGTCCGGTCGTGATGAAGGGCCGATGGTCGGCTGCGGAACGCTGGGATTCCGATGCGTCCAGCCGAGAAACCGGTCGAACACTCCACCACAACCGCCCGTGCTCCGCACATCGAACGCCCGAAGATCCTCGATTGCCTCGTGCAGACACGCAGACAGGTACAGCGACAACCCGATCCGATTACCCTCGTACTCCACGACGAGCCAATCCCGTGCCGGACCACAGGGCCACGCGACGGCACATGCTCCACCCGACCACCGCCGTCGCCTGAACTCCCGTCAGACCCGGGTTCGCCGGCCCTCACCGGCCAACCCCCAGTCGGCCCGACTGGTCGAAGAATCGACGCCAGACATAGGTGAACAAGGGTGGATCGGCAGCCACCACCGTCACCGCGTGCAACGAGCGCGGCCTTCCCTGCTGGCCCGATCTCGCGTTGCTGGAGATGTACACGGTCACGCCCGCTCCCCCACCCCGACCAGAGCCGGAAGACGGTGGGCCAACCACTGGCGAGGTCGGCCCACCGCCCCCGGGCGGCGGACGGGGGCCGACCGCCCATCACCCGTTCCCGCAGCCCTGCTGGCGGTACGAGAACGGGGAGTCACCCACACGTTTGCCAGAGCGCCCGGCGGAAGCACATGCCCGTACGCTGGATCGCATTCCGGCCTACCGCCGATTGGCACATCCATGTGAAACTCCCGCGCGTTGAGACTGCTTCTGGCCACCCAAAGCGCCTGGATAAGCAGGCTGGCCACTCCAGATTGGCCTGAAGGACGAATCGGTGAAATGCCCTGTCGGTGCACTGACGGTGCACCTGCAGTCACCCCACACACCGCTACGATCAATCGACAGATGATGTCCGTTTCGAGGGGACCTGCGATGGCTCCGGTGACGACCTGGACCGGTCGGGAGGCAACAGCACTACGCCAGGCGTTACGGATGAGCGTCACCGCCTTCGCCGAGCACCTGGGCGCAGCACGAAGGACGGTCGCCAAGTGGAGCAGTCAGGGCGGCAGCGTCGTTCCGCGCGCCGACATGCAGGCTGCGCTGGACACCGTGTTGACCCGAGCCACACCCGACGAACAGGGACGATTCAATGCCCTGAGAACGGCAGGAATCCCCGGTGCACCACCGAGCATCACACCAGCGCTTTCCGCCACAGCCGCTGATACTGGAGCGGACCGACACGACGGCACGAGTGCGGACGGTGACGTGCGACGAAGAGATCTTCTGCGCGGCGCGGCGATCGGGGTAGCTGCGGTACCGACCGCAGCGCCGTTACTCGACGCACTCGTGGCACCCGGCCATTCCCCGGCGACGCTGCCGTCCATCGAACAGTTCTCCCGCGACGTGGTCGCAGTCAAACGCGACTACCAGGCCTGCCGATACGAGCGCGTGCTCCACCAGCTCACTCCGCTTCTGTCGGCCCTCGAACCCGTCCGCGCCGAGGCGGAGGGAGGGCATCGGGCGCAGGTCGATGTCCTCGCAGCTGACCTGTACCACGTCGTCGGAAGTGTTCTTCTCAAAGTCGGCGACCGAGGTATGGCTCTGGTCGCGGCCGAGCGGAGCGTCCGCGCCGCCGGGGCGAGCCAGGATCCGGTAGCGGTCGCTGCGAGCGCACGGATCATGACCCACGCCCTGATGAGTAACGGCCACAACGCCCAGGCGGTGACCCTTGCCGGCAACGCGGCTGACGTACTTGACCGGGGCACCCGCCTCGATTCGACCGACGCCGTCGCCGTCTACGGCGCCCTCATTCTCCGTGGTGCCGTCGCCGCAGCACGCCGGGACGACCGGGACACCGCCCACTCCATGCTCGACGAGGCGACTCGCGCCGCAACCCGACTCGGTTACGACGGTAACGACCGGTGGACGGGCTTCGGCCTCACCAACGTGCTCCTGCACCAGGTCAACATCGCACTCACCCTCGGCGACGCCGGCACCGCAATCGCGATCGCCCGCACCGTGCCCCTCGGCAAGGTGACGATCGGCGAGCGCAGAGCATCGCTGCACCTCGACGTCGCCCGCGCCTACACCCAATGGGGTCGCCACGAGCACGGCCTGAACGCGCTGCGCGCCGCCTACGAGGTGGCACCCGAGGGGGTCCGCTGCCGCCCTGCGGTCCAACGCATCGCCAGCGACCTCGCCCACCACGCCAAGGGCTCTACCCGCACCGCCGTCCTCGACTTCGCCCAGACCGCCCGGATCCCTCTGTGACGAAAGGCCACCTGCAGATCGTCGTCTGTGGCGCCGGGCCCGCGACCGACGTGGCCCAACTCGTCCGGGCCGCCCACGAACAGACCTGGACGGCAGCCGTCACCGCCACACCCAGTGCGCTGGCCTTCCTGGATGTGCCGGCGATCGAGGAGATGACCGGCGATCCCGTGCGGTCCGACTACCGGACGCGCCCCGGTGCCCGCCGGTCACCAGCCGCATCAGACGCCCTGGTCATCGCCCCCGCCACCTTCAACACCCTCAACAAGATCGCCCTCGGCATGGCCGACAACTACGCCACCACCTCGGTGGCCGAACTGATCGGCCGTCGGGTGCCCACCGTCATCGTGCCCTTCGTCAACACCGCCCTCGCACGCCGACTCCCCTTCCGGCGAGCCGTGGAGAACCTTCGCGACGAAGGCGTACACATCCTTCTCGGCCCCGAACACGACTGGGAGCCACACCCACCCGGCAGCGGCACCGAGCGACGACACGTCTTCCCCTGGACAACCACGTTCGAAGTCGCGGCCCGGCACGCCACCTGACAGGCTCGACCGGCCACATACGGCATCGCCAGCAGACCACCCCGACCAGAGCATGCAACAGTCGCGGACGTGACCTTTCCGCTGGAGGCGCTGTCAGCCGCCATCTCGGACCGAGCCCAGACCTGGGCGAGGCTGAGCATGAGTTGGCACGCGCGACCGATCAAGCCGAACCATGGCAAGCAGATCGTCAGCGGTGATTTCGAGTCCGAGTCTTGGCTTGCCGCGATCACGATCTGGAGCAGCGGAGAGGCCGAGTTGGAGGCAGCCCGCCTGACCGACGGTCGGATCGTCGCCAAGCACTACGACCTGAGCACCCCCGATGACCTCGACACACTGCTCAACGAACTCGTCGCCCTTCTCACCGAGAACCGCATCCCCGAAGCGGCAATCGTCGTCGCGCACGAGCCCACCGCACCAGCCTGAAGCCACCGATCGAAAGCGCCCGACGGGCTTACCGGCATGGGCTCCTATCGTTCAGGCCGCGATGGTTCAACGACTCTCAGGCACTGGGCACTCGACCACGACGAGTTGCCCGCGGATCGGAGTCAGCTCGGGATCGGGTACGAGGCCACGAGCACCCATCCCGGAGCAGTTGACGATCACTGGGGCCACACCAACGGCCTCACCAAGCGAGTGAATCCAACGGATCGCGACCTCGCCGCCGGCCGCCTCCAGCCGTCGGCGCAGGTAGCCGAGGTAGACCGGCATGTCGACCAGCGGGGCGGTATACCGCCACCCGGTGGCGAAACCATCCGGCAGCTCACTCGCAGATCCGGAACCCATCGAGCTGGCTACCCCCACTCGGGCGGTTCGACGGGCGTCCGGGACGCCTCGCGACCGCACATCACGCTCCAGGTGCTGCCCTACAAGGTCGGCGCACATCCGGGTATGCATGGCGCGTTCGCCGTGATGGACTTTCCGGACGGCGCCGACCCCGAACTCGTCTACATCGAGAACATGGCTGGCGCGCTGTACCTGGAGAAGGAGGCTGACATCCGGCGGTACGCCGAGATGTTCGACCAGCTTCGAGCGGCTGCCCTGAACGTGGCCGATTCGCGGAGGCTCCTCCGCCGCTTGATCGACATACACTGAGTGTTAGGGGAGGCGAAAGGTGAACGCTTCGGATCTGGGTGCCGTGACGTGGCGGACGAGCACCCGTAGCGGCGCAAATGGCAACTGCGTGGAAGTCGCCCAGCTCACCAACGCAGTTGCACTGCGTGACAGCAAGGACCCTTCGGGCCCCGCGTTGGTGTTCATGTCCCGAGAGTGGGTGGCTTTCATCGAGGGAGCCAAGGATGGGGAGTTCGATCGAGGCTGACCAGCCTGCCCGGGGTATCGATCTTACCGGCTCGGCTACGTGAGGCGTCAGGTTGACGAGCTTGCTCACCTGATCAAGGTCACTGCAGTAGACCCTGAAGGGGCACCCGCCGCCAGGCGGATGCCCCTTCGTGAACAGGCGTGTCCAGTGACTACCGGAACTACCGGAAGGTCACATCACTTCTGTTGACCTTGCAGTTGGCGTCGTTCCAGCCCTCACCGAGGTAGTCGGGGTCGCCGCTGCCCTTGGGCACGCCCTTGTACTTGCCACAGATGGTGGCCGAGCCGATGACAACCACACGGGTGATCGTCGCGGTGTCGTTCCAGTTGCTGTTGATGCCGGCGAGCATGTCGATGTCGTCGACGAGGACGTTGTCGATACGCGCGTGGCGGGTGTGCGAGGTGGTGCAGTTGCCGCAGCCGCGGTACAGCTTGCCGGACCCCTTGAGGTAGAAGCCGGAGATGTTGACCGTGCCGTTGCCGTTGTGCTGGAAGGTCTTGTCGCTGCCGTTGCGCGCGCCGCCACCGATGACGTAGGAGGTACCGCCGTTGGTCTGCTTGAAGGTGGCGGCGTCCTCACCGATGTCGTTCCACCACACGTTGCGCAGGGTGCAGGTGCCCTCGCAGTGCACGCCGTCGCCCGCGGGCGAGCCGAGGATGACGTTCTGCAGGGTGCCGCCGTTGGCGATCTTGAACATCGGGTCCTGCGATTCGCCCTGCCCACCGTCACCGATGCAGCAGTAGGTCTTCATCCCGCCGTCGAGGAAGCTGGGGACGTTGACCGTGCCCGAGATGCTCACCGAGCCGGTCGACGACGGCCAGGCGCCGGTCGGCGTGCCCGGGTTGCCGGTCGGGCCGGCTGTCGGGCCGCTGGTGGGGCCAGTGGTCGGGGTCGGGTTCGATCCGCCGCTGGAGTACGTCTCGAATTCGGCGATCCGAGGAGTGCCGGACGCGCCGGTGATGACGAAGGAGATCTTCTTCAGCGAGGCCGAGGAAAAGTTGATGGTGCTCGGGGCGCTGCTGCCGCTGGCCAGGACGGAGCCCGTGTCGTGGTTCTTGAGCTGCCAGCCGCTGATCGAACCGCCGCCCGAGGCCTGCTTGATGACGGCCGAGGACACCGTGGTGGCACTGCTCCACTTGACCGAGACCGTGCCGGTCGAGCCGCTCGGCGACCAGTAGGTGCTGGCGTTGCCGTCGATGACGTTGCCGTAGCTGGTACCACTGGCCTTGCTGGAGCCGTCGGCGCCGGCACCGAGGCTCAGGTTGGTGGCGGCCGAGGCGCTGGGAATCTGCAGCGCCAACACGGCGACGGCACCTGCGACCACAGTGGCACTGCAGGCAAGCCACCGCCTGGAGACGTTACGTCTCATCCGATGTCACCTTTCAGACATAGCAACATGGTATGGGAAAGCGCTTTCCACCAACCATAGAGATGGGTCGATGGTGAGGCAAGGGTCACAGTCAGTACGTATGCTTATACTACTAATGGTCCGAATTTGCCTTAAGGGGTAGCGCCTCTCGGGTTACGAACTCGCCCCACTACGATTTCCGATCACCGCTGACGAGGTATCGGCGCTGGCTCGTTCAGGCTCGAACACCGGATGCAGCGGACGGCAGGGCGGGTGGGACGACGGCGGGCCTCACGGTGTCACCGTCCAGGGCGGACGGACCTACAGGGCCGGCAGCTCGGCATCACCCGACTGGCCGACTACCGCAGAACGACGGAGCGTGACGTGCCGCACGCGGTGGGAGCCCTCCACGACTCCAGGAGATCGACACCGTTCCGCCTCACCACGAGAGCGTGGACCGATCCCACCACAGGTCGGTCCACGCTCTTTCATGGCGCACGGCCCCCTCGACATCGACCGGCGCTCCCGGCGACTCCTGGGCTACCCGGGGGGCGCCTGGCGCGATGCCGGCCTGGTCGTCGCGGCGGTGGGCGTGGTCCTACGGGCTCGTGCAGGTCAGCGCCGGTGTCGTCGGGGTACCGTTCGCGATGAAGCCGAACGTGGTCGTGGCCGAGGCCGCCAACGCGCCGTTGTAGGACTCGTTGGTGACCGTGGCGGCGGTGCCGCTGCTGGTGAGGCGGCCGTTCCAGGCCTGGGTGACGGTCTGACCGCTGGCGGGTGTCCACCTGACTGTCCAGCCGGTGATGGCCGTGCTGCCAGCCTTCACCGTCACCTCGCCCTGGAAGCCGCCGGCCCAGGTGTTGGTGGTCTGGTAGGTCGCGGTGCAGGCCCCACCGGCCGGCGGCGTGGTGGGGGAAGACGTGGGCGGCGTGGTCGGGGGCATGGTGGTCGGTGGGGTTCCACTGCCCTGGGCCGCGTGGTCGAGGTACTCCTCGATGTTGCGGTAGCCGTCGCCGTCGGTGTCCCCGTTACGGTCGTCGGTGTTCGGGTTCAGTCCGACGGCGGTTTCCCAGGCGTTGGGCATGCCGTCCCGGTCGGTGTCCCATCCGCTGGGGCGGTTCACCTGCGGGGCGTTCCACAGAGTGTTCCACTCGGTGGGGTCGGCCTCGGTGGGGACGGCTCCGCTGGTCGAGCGGGTCTCGCGGATCACCCTGGTGTCGACGGCGTCGCGTGCCCACCAGAAGGCGCCGGCACCGTCCAGCACCTTCGTCAGTGCCGCGCCCGCCGACTCGGTGGTCATGTGGGGGACGTTGAAGCGGCTGCTCCGTTGGTTCGGAATGTCGGTGAAGCGGTTCCAGCCCGCGTCCGCACCGTTGGTCAGGTTCGAGTCGCCGTCGTAGTCGGCCTTGTTGCCGGAGATGTAAGCGCTCGTCCCGGTCGTCCCGGTGTACACCTCGGGGTTGCTGGAGTTGTGGCGTAGGTAGGTGTTGCCGACGAAGTTGGCGTTGGCGATCTGGTTGGCGCCGCTGTAACCCTTGCCCTCGAAGACGACGTTGTTGCTCCACTCGACGGTGGTCGACGCCCCGACCTCGTTCCCCAGCCGTGGCAGGCGGCTCTTGTGATGGGCGAACAGGTTGTGGTGGTAGGCGATGTTCGATCCGGCCACGTCGCTACCGATGAGGGCGCCGTAGCTGTGACCGTTGTAGTTCAACCCGTCGGACACGATGGCGTACTGCACCGTGACCTGGCCGGCGCCGTCGCTGGCGCTGATGCCCTCGTCGTCGTGCCAGCTGACCGAGACGTGGTCGACGATGACGTCGTCGCCGGTGATCCAGATCCCGTCGTTGGTCGCCGATCCGGGATTGGCCTGGTCCTTCCCGGGACGGAACTTCAGGTGCCGGATGACGATGTTCTCGCCGGTGACCTTGGTGGTCTGCCCCATGATCGTGATGCCGGGGTCGGGCGCGGTCTGGCCGGCGATCGTCAGGTTGCTCTTACTGATCGACAGCCAGCCCTGCCGGCCGGCGGGGGACAGCTTGATGGTGCCCGCCACGTCGAAGACGATCGTCCGCCCGCTGCCGGGCGCGTTGTTGATTCCGTACCGCAGCGACCCGGGCTGTGGGTTGCTGGCGTTGTCGCTGAGGTTGGTGACGTGGTAGACGTCGCCACCGCGACCACCTGTCGCGTACATCGCCGGGCCTACGGCACCCGGGAACGCCGCGACCGTGGCCGCGCTCGCCTGCGGGCTGGTGACGACCAGCCCGACCAGGACGAGTACGCCGACCGCCGCCGAAGCCACGGCGACGCGGGCGGAGGCCAGCAGTGTGGACGGTGTCGCCGAAACCCTTGTCGATCGTGTTCTTCTCATGTGTTCTCCCTGATGGAGTGCCGGGTGGAACGGACGAGTCGAAAGCAGTTCGTGAGGACAACCGGATCGAGCGCAACCGACCTCCCGGGGTCGGGTGCTGCCACGAGGGCACGAAGTGGACGCAGCAAGCGCTGGTGTGCGATATCGCCAGGGGCCTGACCTGCTGACACGGAGGTCAGGCCCCGACTCACCCGTCTTCAGCCCTACGGGCTGGTGCAGGTGAGTGACGGCGCGGTGGGGCTGTCGCCACTCAGAGGGGGTTCCAGCCGTCGGTGCCGGCCAGGTACCGGTGGGGGGTGTAGGTGGCGGCCTGGGCGTCGCTGAGCTGCGGGCGGGTGCTGTTGACCGCCGCGCCGGACCCGGTATTGCGGTACTCCAGGAACCGGGCGTTCTGCCAGGTGGCGTCGCCCATGTTGGTCCAGGGTTGGTTCGTCTTCACGGTGCCGCCGAGGTTCGACTCCCGGTACAGCACCTGGGCGCCCTGCCGCCAGGGGCGACCGAGGTTGGTGTTGTTGGAGCCGGTACCGGTAATGGTGGAGCGGTAGAAGAGGAAGCCGTAGGTCTTCGCGGCGTCGGTGCTGGCGGCGGTGATGGTGCCCCCGCTGGAGCGCTTCTCGTGCACCGTGCTCCGGTCGATCACGATGGTCCCCCCACCGAAGACGAAGTCCACGGTCCCCTCGACGTAGGAGTCGACCATGTAGGCCCGGGTCCGGTCGTTGACCAGGAAGGTGTCCTGGTCCCCGAGGAGCCGGACATTGCGTAACACCGCCCGGTCGGCGTTGAGGTTCAGGGCGACCGCCTGGTGTCCGCTGCTGGCCAAGTTCTCGTCGAAGTCGTTGGAGATGGTCAGGTTCTCCGCGACGAAGTTCGCCCCGTCGACGAAGACACTGGCGCTGCCGGAGGTGCCGTGGGTGTAGGCGGAGTTGTTGAAGACCAGCACCGTGTTGGCGGGACCGGAGCCCAGCCCCCGCAGGGTGATGTGCGGCTTGTTCCCGGGCACCCGGACCACCTGCCGGTAGGTGCCCGCCTTGATGGTGATGGTGACCCGCTGGGTGTTGTTCACCGGTACCGCGTCGATCGCTGCCTGCACCGTGCGGTACTGCCCGGAGCCGTCGGCCGCCACCGTCGGGGCACTCGAAGGCGGGGTCGTCGGTGGGGTGGTGGGGGGTGTCGTGGGTGGTGGGGTGGGGCTGACCCCGCCGGTGCAGGTGGTGCCGTTGAGGGTGAAGGTTGTCGGCGCAGGGTTGGTGGAGTTGTTCCATGAGCCGTTGAACCCGACGTCGATGGTGGCGTTGGTGGGGATCGACCTGTTGTAGTCGACGTTGGTGGCGACGACGGTGCCACTGGTCGGGCTGGCGGTGAAGCCCCAGGGTTGGGTGATGGCCTGGCCGGCGGTGAAGGTCCAGCCCAGTCGCCATCCGTTGACGGCATCGCCGAGATTCTTGATCTTGATGTTGGCGGTGAATCCGCCCTGCCATGCTCCGGTGACCTCGTACCCGACCTGGCAGCCGGCCGCCGCCTGAGCGGACACCGCCGTGGCGATGCTCGCCGCGACCATCGCAGCGGTAAAGGCGGCAAGCCCTGCTCCCGACGCTTTTGACCACCTTGTTCTGGCTCTCACCCAGACCTCCTCAGTTCCGATCGACAGGGGAGGCGGACCCGCCGAGGCACCCGCCAACATTGCAGACGGGTTGCCGGAGGAGGCATAACATGAAGTGACAAACAATCACGGGTATCGCTCACATCCAGGCAAGATCGCCTGGTCAGCGACCAAAGACCCCAGTAGCCGACTCTGCTACCCGATCGGCGTGCCTGAACGGCATGCCGCATCCCCGCGAGCCGCCCGGCATCAGCACAATCAATCGGCTCGCCGGCGACGGGCGAGGTGAACGGCGTCACAGAGGAGCGGGACCGGTTCGGGAAGCACTCGACCTGCCAGCCTAATCGCCGCCATCATCTGGCTCTGATGACACCGATGACTCGCCTCAAGCAGCGACCTGGGCAGAGCTGACGAACCAGGAACCCGACTCGACACCGATGGGCTCATCAACCAAGGCTGCACGATGACGGCGAGCTGCGCTGTCATGGGCCACACGTCCACGACCCACCCGTCGGGCGTCACCTCGACATGCGCGCGCAGCGGCTCGGTGACCTCTGACGGCAGGTCCCACGAGCGATCGAGGAAATCGTCCACGCCGAACTTCTCAACCGTGTTGACCACAACCACGGCGAGACTCTAGCCAAGACGTCCTGCCTCACCGTTCCCTGACCGGCAAGACAGGGGTCAAGGCTGACCTCCCGGCGCCGTAGCCTGGCCACGTCGTCGACAGTGCGAGGGCATGCCGATCGGCCTGGTCAGCCTTCGCTTGTCCTCATTTCGGCAGGCGCGCTCGCCATTCTGCGGCGGGCGAAGGTCGATGTGCCTGAGGGTTCAGTCTTGCCTGAAGCCATTACTTTTCAGAGGGCGTCTGGTTCACGTACTTTGTGTGTTATGACGGTTTAGTCGTCTCGCCAGGTTGGGGTGGTTTCGGTGGTGAGGCGTTTGGCGAGGTTGTCGATCATGGCGAGGGTGATCATGCTGGCGGAGTTGTCGGGTCGGGTTTCGTAGTCGCGGACGAGTCGGCGGTGGTGCATGAGCCAGCCGAGGGTGCGTTCGACGACCCATCGCCGTTTGACGACGCTGAAGCCTTTGACCTGCGGGTCCTTGGTGACGGTCTCGACGTCGACGCCGAGCGTGGCGCCGTGTTCGACGACGCGGTTCTTGAAGCCGGCGTCGACCCAGGTCTTGGTCAGGGTGGGGTAGGTGGTGGTGGCCTGGTCGAGCAGGTTGATGCCGATGGTGTTGTCGCTGGCGCTGGCGGCGGTGACGGTGACGGCGAGGAGGAGGCCGAGGGTGTCGGTGATGATGCCGCGTTTGCGGCCGACGATTCTCTTGCCGGCGTCGGTGCCCTGTGTGGACAGTGGGACGTTGGTGGAGGGCTTCACGCTCTGGCTGTCCATGATGGATGCTGTGGGTTGGGTGGTGCGGCCGTGGTGGTCGCGGACGAGGCCGGTGAGCTGGTAGTTGAGTTCGGTGAAGATGCCTTCCCTGGTCCAGGCGGCGAAGTAGCCGTAGACCGTCGGGTGGGGTGGGAAGTCGTGGGGTAGGTAGCGCCAGGCGATGCCGGTGCGGTTGACGTAGAGGATGGCGTTGAGGATCTCGCGCAGGTCGTGGGTGGGGGTTCGGCCGCTGACGCCGGCGTCGGTGCGGGCCTGTCGCCAGGCGGTCAGGCGGGGTGCGATCAGGGCCCATCGGGCGTCGGACAGGTCGGACGGATAGGCTCGTCGGGCGGTCATGATTCAGGGGTACGGCGTTCGGGGCTCGGATCGACGGACCTCATGTACGTCGATGTCGGGTGAAAGTGAATCAGACACGATCGCGGGCTGAAATGCGCTGATTCTGGTCACGGTAGAGCTGGCTGGGATGTGCGTCTTCCGGGTCAGGCCCGGCATATCACCCTGACGAGGTCGAGGCGCAAATCGGTCGCTACTGACGTGAACGCGAAACAAACGTCCAGTCAGATGCTCAAGGGAGCGCCAACATATGCTGGAGTCCGCTGCGCCGGTGACGGTTACATATCGCCACCGGCGCAGCATTGACCGTCGCTATGTGCCGCTGTTCAGCCTCTGCCAGGCCCGGGCAATCACGGGTTCCGGCACCCACCGCCCGTCGACGTCGCTCTGGTCAATCACGTCGAGCATCTGAAGGATGCGGGCGGTCCGGTCCGGCTGGGAACCGGTGAGCGCGCACAGCTCGATCATCTCATCGTAGGTGACCGGAGCGGCGTACTCGAGCAGAGCCTGGAACGCGGCTTCGGCGCCGATGTCGGTACGCAGCCCGGTCGACTCGATGAATTCGGTGGCTCCATCGACGGTCGCCAAATACGCGGTGACCTGCTCGCAGATCTTTCTGGTGCTGGTGTGTTCGCGGGCCTTCTCCGCGGCTAGGTCCAGCAGATGCGGCCATCCGCCGGTTGCCGTCATCAGCTGGGCCTGGCTGGTCGCGTCGGTGAACACCTTCATCCGCTCGTTGTCCGCCAGCCACGTGCGTAGACCGATGTCGGTGGCCCGGCGCAGGGCGATCACATCGTCGCTGCCAAGTCCGAGGTCCGGGCTGGTCAGCAAATCCAAAATGCCGGGGGCTTCAACGTCGACAAGGACGGCGACGGTCCGGGTCGTACCGGAGGCCGGCTGGATCTGCATCGCGTTGACGATCGTGGACGTGACCGTGTCCGGTTTGGCGGAAAGCAGCGGGCTCAGAACTACGTGGTGCTGGCCGCCATTGTCCCCGCCCCGCAGCGCCCTTCCGTACGTCTGAGGCCGGGTGGTGACCGTCAAGCGGAACCGGGCCCCGTAACTCTTGCGTGACTGCTCCAGCAGTTCCTCTACCCGATCGACGGCGGTGGCCCTGGCCCCGGCGATAACTCTGATGGTACTGCCGGCGGTGCGGGTGACGACCTTGGACAGCTGCTGATCTGTACAGGGGGAGATCCGGCCGTCGGCGAGGTGGCCACGAGCCTGTTCGGTGGACAGCTTCGTTGGCGTCTTACGCCACTGGGAGCTGCACAACTCCTCCCAGATCTCGTCGGCGGTACCGAGCAGCCGCAGCACATTCGTCGACCGGAGCCGCCAGCGGGTGCCGCCGACGGTGGCCGCAAGAACCCCGAGTTCACGCATCTCGTCGAGCAACGAGCGGAACTCGCCGGGCTCCTGCCGGGCGAAGCCCGCCGGCCACCAACGGTGGCATTCGTTGCGCAACTGCGAGGTCGTCATCGTGTGGTCGGCGCCGTTCTCCAAGGCGAAGTAGGCGACGACCAAGGCGATGAGTTTGTACCGGGAGTCCAGGTCCAGGGTGAGGTGGACGGTCTGACGGATCCGCTGCTTTAGCGACTCGGACCCGAGGACCTGGTCCAGCAGGTTCTCGTCGATCAGGTAGACAGGGCCGCCGTCACGGCGGTTGAGAACTGAGCTGACCAGGGCTTTGCCGGCCATCTGCAACAGCTTCGGCTGGTAAGTGCAGTAGGCGAGGACTCGATGGACCAGTTCGTCGGACGCGAAACGGATACCGAGCGCTTCCATGGGGGTGAACAGCAACTGGTATGCCGGTTCGGGGCTGAGCGGGCCGATCGCTACCTGGTCACCGAGGTGAGCGTTGGCCAGCGGCTGGTTCGGCAGGTTGGCGAACCGCTGTACCTGATGCAGGCCGGCGAAGACGGGTTTGAAACGCCGGCCGGGGTACTTGTCGCGCAGGTTACGCAGATGCGTGACATGCTCGAAACCGCGTTCGGCGTCCGCGTCGAAGAATCCGTCACATTCGTCGATAAGCAGTAGCATCCGGCGGGCCGGATTCTGGTCCAGCCATGTGGTGATCGCAGCGATGACGTCCTTAACGGGGTCGCGGGTCCTCTTTGGCAACGCGATCTTGTTCTCGGCAAGCTTCTCTGCCAGCTTGTCCCACAGCGTGAGCGGGTTGACCTTAGTGCCGATGACGTTGGGCAACGTCACGTAAATCGGCAGGTTCGTGGGCACCCGCCCGAACGCCCGGGCGGCCTCCTGCAACAGGGCCGTCTTGCCGAGCTGCCGGCCGCCGTAGAGCAGGTTCGGGCCGTTTGGGTTGATGATGTCGGCACGTTCTGACCGCCGGCCAAAGAACATCTCCAGCGGCAGGGCTGCCTGCCCGTCCGGGGCGTAGGGGTTCGTTGCCGCGAACGGCAGCAGGGTCCGAGCGGTGGTGATGAACTGACCGCTGCCGTGCAACGCCAGGTGCAGAATCGCGATGTCGTCGATCACGATCACGGGCTTCTCGCTGTGCTGGGCGCACATCCCGGCGAGTTCCTCACGCTGGCCGGTGGACAACGCGGCGAACAGCAGCACGATGACCGGCAGGTCGGTTCCAGGGTCCTGGTCGATCCAGCCGAACATGGCCCGCACGTCGGGTTGCCCCCAGCACAACATGATCCGTTGCTGGCCGTCGGGCGGCGGGCTGTACTGCGGTACGCCCTGGGTCTCGCCGATACGGCGTACGCCGGTCAGATCCCACCAGGCACGGCGGGAACTTCCCTTGGGCTTCATATCCCGTACCGGCTGCATGCTAGCGAACTCGATACCGGCCAGCAGCAGCGCCGCCGCCAGACTGCTGCGCTGCACCCGGTCGTGCCGGATGTCGCGCATGTCAAGCCACGTTTGCAACAGGTCGGCGGTGGTTCGCTGTGCGGGAGTCAGTTCGTGGACGTCCAGCGCAGGGTGAGGTTTGCCGTAGCGGACTGCGTCGATCAAGTCCCGGGTGAGGCCGCCGGGGACCCGCTCGGTCAGCCGCAGGAAATGGGTCAGGTCCTCCGAGGGCTCTGCGGACGGTAGAGTCTCGCCGAGCACCGCGGCGAGCAGGTACTCCTCGGCGGTCGCCAGGTCGCCGGCGTCGATACGGTCCTGGATCTGGTTCAGACGCTGGCTGCGATCCGCTCCGGATGGTACTTCGCTGTCCGCGCGGCGCCGCAACGCCGCCTGGGCCTCGTGCCGGTACTTCGGGAGCTGTTCACGAACGTTGACCAGCCGGCTGCGGTAGTCGCTGAGGTTGACCTGCTCCGGCGCGGCGGCGAGTCGGGAGACATCCCCGGCCGCCAGAACACTGGTGACGGCGGTGCCGGCGTTCTCGTCGAGCTGACCGAGACGGGTGGCGCGGGCCACGTCCTCAGCCACGCTGCGATACAGGGCCTTCAGCTTCAATAGCGACTCGGCGGCAGCAGCCGTGAGCTGCTGGCTCAGCTCCCGGGACTCCTCCGGCTCCGTAACGGCACCAATGAGCAACCCGGCAGTGGCGTACTGCTCTGCCCGCAGCCGCTGCTCAAACGCGTCGGACCAGCTGGTGGAAGCCGCAACGGCGATCTCGTTGATGGTGGCCGGCCGCTCGGGAACGCCGTCGGCGGTGAACGGCAGCTGCGGGCAGAGCAGCAACTCCTGGTAGATGACGGCATCGGGATCCCGGTCGGAGCCGGTCAGTTTGCGCCCGTCGAGCAGGCCGACGCTACCGTTTAGACTGGTCAGGCACACCTGTGCCGCTTCGGCCTTCAGCAGCCATGGCGTGTCAGCGACCGAGGCGATCAGGTTCTGCAGCTCAAGTTCGGCGGCTGGCCACTGCGCGATCACGTCCACACGCAGACGCGCCAGTTCGGCCGGTACGGGGCCGTGTTCGGTGGCCTGGTTCACCCGGACGGCGTCAGCCCAGGCTCGGACGGCGGCTACGGACCGTCCGACCATCTCTTTGAGCTTGCGGCGCTGGCGGCCCTGCAGAGGGCGAGTGCTACCGGAGCGCATCTCGGCATCCTCGCGGTCGAGCAGGTCATCGACGTACTGACGCTTGGCGAACAGGCGCAGGCTCTCGGTTACCGCGTCGATCTCGACACGCCGGTCGGCTGCCGCGAGGGTCAGGAGCCGGCCGATGGCCCCGTTCGGGGACCACCACAGGGTGGCGATCTGATCAGCGCGGTCGAAGGCGAGGTTTCGGGGCTTGTTGAGCTCGGTCTGGGCGGCCTCGACGGTAACTGCTATGTCGTTGTCCGCTCCGGCGATTGGGGCGAGCCCCGCCAGCAGGTCCGGGCTGTACAGTAGGCGCTTCTCCGTGGCGGTGCCGATCGTGCCAGCGATCGAGGACACCGCCGGCAGCTCGCGCAGGGACTCAGCCACCGACTGGGCGACCTGGCCGGCGCCTGCGTCGGTGGTGACGAGGCAGGCCCGGACGGCACCGGCCAGCAGCAGCATCTGTGCCGTGGTGTCGCCTGAGGGCGCGGCGCCCTGCTCGGCTTCCAGAGCGACCCGTAAGGCGTCGGCGGTCGGGGAAGTCTCGCTCCGAACCGCAGTGGCCAGGGTGAGGACCCGCAGCGCGTCAGCACGACGCCGGTCCCCGCAGGCCGTGGCGGCGTGATAGGTCAGGCTGAGCCGGCCCGCGCCGAGCAGCTCCCGGACCAGCTCACGGCCGGCGGCGGGGTCGGTAGAACTCGTGTCGTCGGCCTGGCCCCGGCCAGCGTCGTCACCGACCTGGGCGTCCTCAGGAACATCGACGGTTACATCCTCACGAACGGCCGAACCGTCCGTGGCCGTGGCCAGCTGCTCCTCGCCGAGCGGAGCAGGGTCGGTGAATGCCTCGTCGACCGACGAAGGCACCGTGACAACCGGTTGTGGAGCGTTAGCCGGCTCCGGTTCCTCAGTAGCGGTCGGCTGCGGTTCGAAAGAGGCGACCATCGCCGTTTCAGGGCCGGTCTCGGCGGCTTGCGGCGCAGGCTCGGAGACCGACGTGTTGCTGGTCTCCTCCTCGCCGGGTCCAGTCATTCGCAACTGCCCGGTAATGGCAGCGGTGCGCAGGACGGCAAGGTCGGCGGGCAGATGCGATTCGAGAGTGGTCAGGGCCGCGGACAGCGCCTGCATGTCTTTGGTCTCGGAGGCGATGATCAGGTCCAGCAAAGCGATCAGGCCAGCCGCCTGCCGCTGCTGGTTCGCGTCCCAGAGCGGGTTCTGCTGCAAATCGGCAGCGAGCTGTATCGCCGCAGTGATTCGGTCGTGTTCGCTGGTCGGTCCGGTGAGCCGGCTGATGTCGGCGAGCCGGTCGTGTTGACCGCACTGCTCGGCGGTCGCGGTTAGTGCCGTGAGCAGGTCCTCGACGGTTACGTCAGCGGGTGTGTCCCGACCCAGCTGGGCGAGCAGGTCACAAGCTGCGTCGGCCGCGTCGAGGAACTCGATGACCGCGTCCAGGTCGGTTCGGCCCGGGATCTGACCACGGCCCAGCGCGTCGGTAAGGGCCTCCACAGCTTCCCGGGCCGCCGTGTGGCGGGTGGTCAGGTTCGTCGCGGCAGCCGCAACGTCACCTGCTGGCATGAAGGTGCTGGATTCGGCAGGCACGATTTCAGATCCTTCTGCGATCGGGGCGTTGCCGAGACCGGGCGGTCGGCATGTTTCGACACCGGCTGACTCGATGCTGCCGCCGTCGTCGACTTCACCGTCGCCACAAGGCGCGTCTCCGCCTTCATTGTCATTAGTCTCGTGAGAATCGATGATGGACTGTTCTACCTCTCGGCAGGCCTGCATGATGTCGTCTGCGGCCTTCTGCGGCCAGCTAGGAAGGCCGAGAGCGGCGTCCAGACCGACCCGCAGAGCGATGGTCATGATCGGGGAGACCGGGCCGTGGCACACAAGCGCCAAGCGCAGGATCGCGGTCTGTGCCGGGTCCTTGGTCAACGCTTGCCGTAGCGCCTCCTCCGCCTCCAGCAATCCGGCATCGGCGTGGCGACGCCACAACGTTTCGAGTCGTTCGGCTACCGAGACAGTGAGAAAAATGGCTGCCTTGTGGCGTTTATGTGTCGGCCACGCCCGAAGTTTCGTCAGGCCCCAACCCGCCGAGACCGTGGTTGGCCGTTTGGCAGGCGGGACACCTAAGTCATTGAGGAAGTCTGTTCTACCTGGCTGAGATAACTGCCACGCGAGAGCGGCGAACTGTTCGCTGGTCAGACATGCCAAAGAGTCCGTTACCGGATCGCCGAGCTCTGCCAGGCTTGCCCGCAGTGCCGTCACCGCTTCGGATTCGGACTCGGCTTGTAGTGGGGTGAATGGGCTGTAGCAAAGGCAGGCTTGTGCATGCCTACGCCGCTGCCGGCGGGACGGGTTGGCCATCGTAGGGGTACTCACTTTCGGAGAGGTTGCGCTCAGCCAGGGGTTGGTGGGGGTTAGTGCCGGGACTGCTGAGGCACGGCGAGATGTAGCAGCGGGGCGGGTTCACCTGAGCCACGCAGCTGCCCACGAACCCAGGTGTATCCATCGGGAAGTCGGGTGTCGGCGCTCGGGCCGTAAACCTTGAGAACCCAGGCGGCGTACTCCCGACGGGCGGTGTCACTGGCCTGATGTCCGGGCTGCAGCCGTCGCTTGAACGCAGGCACCCAGTGTTCGCGGACCTGGCCGGCAAGGATCTCCGCCCGAGTCGGCAGTTGGTGGCCGCTACGGCGGGCGGTACCGTCTGGCCACCAGACGAACGTCTCGAGCCTGCTGGGTCTCCCGTCTTCCGCTGGATCGCCGGGCTCCTTGATCAGGGTGCCGGCGTCGACGAGACGGTCGCACGTGTACACGACCTGCCACATCAACGGCGGCGCGACCAGTTCGGGTCCAAAGAGGGCGGCGAGCAACTGTGGGCCGGTGAGCCGCCGAGCACCGAACGCCCCCTGCTCTCCATGCCGGTGCAGCGCGGAGATAATCAGAGGCTGCAGTTGCGATATGCCGCGCTGGCGTTCGGAAATTCCTGGCGGTAACGGTTCGGGAGACGGCGGCATGGCGGCCGAGTCCGCAGCGGGAGGCTCGGCACCGATCGACGCGGCGAGGATAGCGGCGTCTGCGTCCCAACGGTACTGGTCGCCATACGGCAACGGCTGATTCAGCAGCGTCGTGGTGACGCTGATCCGGGTCGCGTTACGGGCAGCAGCGACGGTGACCTTGATCCCGGCGTAGAAGCTCCACGGCCAGCTGACACCGGTCAGGGTGGCGCCGCTTCGGTTGATCTGTTGCACCTGTTCGCTGTCATCAAGGGTATCCCCGTCATGGTGCAGCTGCATAATCAGCGGTCCCGCGCCGAGCACGCCGGTGGCCGCAGACGGTAGGGGCAGCTCTCCGGCTTCCCAGTGACTCTCGCGCAGTGCGACGGTGAACACGATCAGGCTGTCCGCGACGACGACGAGATCCGTCTCTCCCCCTTCTGTGGTGTTGGTGTCGGCCGGGGTCGGTCCGGGCGGAACCTCGTCTATGCGCCGCCCCGCCGGCCCGAGTTGTTTCTCGTCGGGGTTGTCGTCGTCGCCGAGCGGATCTGTCTCCACGTGTTCGGGCTGGGGCTCGGCAGGCCTGTCGCTGTTGCCGAGGGTGCCCGGGCCGGCGTATTCGATGGCGGGGACCACCATTTCGAAGGTGTCAACGGCAGGGCTGTGACCGAGGCCTAGTGGGATCCTCGGGTCGGTGGCCACCACCAGCGCCGAGACGGGCTCCCGCTGGGTACGCCACACACCTCCGGCCTGCCAGGGATCGTCGGCGCGCAGGTGTACTCGTTCGGGCAGCAGTCCGTCGACAGCGGTGTCAGCCAGGTCCGCGGCGACAAGGTTGGTGTGCACGACGATGTCAGCGGCACCGGTGAGCCCAAGCGAGTCGGGGGTGCCGCCAGCGGGAATCCGGCTGGACAGCAGCGGCCAAACGGCGGTGTAGCGAGGGTTCGGCGCGCTGCGGCGGACCGTCGCGACGACATCGTCGATGTCTGCGGCTGGCAGGCCGGGCCAGCCTTCGTGGGACCGCCGCGTGAACCGGTCCCCGCAGACGGCGTATCCGTTCCATATCCGCAACCCGGCTGCGCCGTCCAGCAACTGGCCGATGGTGTCGAATGTCTGGTGCAGAGCCGCAGCAAGTACCTGCTCATCGCCAGGATCGGTGAGCAACTCGGCGAGCGGTCCGCCGAGCAGCAGCGGTCGGGCCGGCCCGAGCAGATACGCAGCGTACAGGGCTACATCGTCACGGCCATCGGTCCCGGCCGGATACTGCACGGGGCCTGTCAGATGCCCGCGATTGTCGAGGACCTGACGGCGTAGCCGACTCAGTTCGCTGTAGTCGGCGGCATTCAGTGCACCGAACGCCTGCACGTCCAAGATAACCCGCTCGATACCGGTTCGGGTGCCGTCAGACTGCTCAACGCCGGCCGGGGCGCCGGACAGCTCAGCCGGTGTCCAGCCGTCAACGTCAACGTCCGGGTCGGCGCCGTACCGGGCGACGACCTCAGCCAGCAGCGACCGGCGACCACCCCGATCGAGATGCACGAACGTGCCGACTGGCAGCACGCACCGAGCCTGCGGCTGCACAGCGACCGGAACGAACAGGTCCGGGGTGAGCACCTCCGCCCGGTAGCCGTGGGTTTCGACGTCGAACCCGAAGTGCAGGGCGTTGAACGCGGTGCAGATGTGCAGAGGTGCGCTGCGGGTCTGCGCGACTGCGGTTAAGTACCCGACTATCCGATGGATCAGGTCGGTCGGGATTGCGCCCGGGCCTAGCAGCAGCTCTGGGACGAACAGCGGTTCGTCGTCGAATGGCCGCCACACGGGGGCCGCGGTCACGGTCAAGCGATTACCTCCGGGGTGGCCGCACCGGCATTCGCGCGGGCGCGGGCGGCTTCACGTGCGGCGTAGCGGCGCAACCGCCACACCCGGCCGTCACCAACGATCTCCCCACTGGTGGTGAGAACAGTGACGGCTTCCTGCACATGCGTGATCTTGATGCCAGGGTCGACACCACGCAGGCGGTGATACAGCAACTTCGGCCACAGCGGCCGCCGTCGCCCGTCGGCAGCCTGGTACGTCTCGTCGCCGTGTAGGACCCGGTGGATCATTCCTGCGGTCAGACCGCGGTAGTTGTCCCACAGCAGCGACCGGACGTAACGCTGGATGGCGGCCTGGTACGGGGCAGCGTCCCGCCGAGTCTCGGGCGTCGGCCGGGGTGTGTTCAACGCGGTGAGCAGCGGCGGCAGCGAGGACCGGTCACTACTGGTAGACCAGCAGCTCGAGCACCGGCACGCTGTGGTGGAGCAGACCCCGTCGGGTAGCGTCACCTTCCCTGTGAGAGAGAAGTAGCTCGCAAACCCCGCGTTCGCGCACTCGTCGGCGTCGTACCAGGCCCGTAGTTCCCGCAGGTCGTCGATCAGCCGGGCTCGGTGCCCGGTCATCTTTTGCACGTAGTCGCCCGGCAGGGTGGCGTTTCCACGCGGGCCGACCGCTATCAGGGTTCGGTTGTTGCCAGCCTGAGAAAGATCGATGACACCGAGGTCGTGCAGGGTCGCCAGGACCGCCCAGGTCTGTGCCGGGTCGTCGGCAATCATGCGGTAGCCGCGCACCTGCCTGGTGAGAGTCTTGTGCAGTTCGGTCAGTCGATGCCGACCCGGCGCGGTGGCGGCGAGTGCGGCGACCGCACCGGCGGCGGCGGTGAGAGTGTGGTCGTCGCAGCGGGTCGGGTCGTCCAGAGGTGTGATCGTCACCGTCGCCGGGAAGTCTCCATGGTCGTCAACCGTTCCCGTTTCGGCGAGCACGGCCAGCGCTCGCACGACCGTCGACCGGTACTGCGACACGGTGCCCGACCGGCGGGCATCGTTGCGGGACAGCCTCCCGGCGGTGAGGTCGGCGGTCATGCACGCATCAGTGACCCGGTCAGGGTCCAGAACCCCACCGTTGCGGGCCGCCTTTAGGACGGCCTGCCCGATCGTACGCAACGTCTCCGGTGGCAGTCCTTGGGTAGCCATCCACATCACGGTCCGGAACCCTCGACCGGAGCCGAGCGCCAGTCCCGCCGACGGCGTAGTCACCTCGCCGGGTGGCCGGCCGGCCTGATCCCGGCCAGCACGGCCAAGCTGCTGATAGAGGGCGGCCAGGTCCGTCGGCGGGGACACCACGAACACGCATCGGATGTCACCGCGGTTGACGCCGAGACCGAACGCGCTGGTCGCCACGATCAGTAACGGTGCATATCCGTCCTCGCCCTTGGCTGGCGCGTCTCGGAACTCGGTGAGCACGGCGGCCTTCTCCGCCTCCGACAACCGGCCGTGGAATCGCCGCACGCGCTGGGCGCCGTCACCGACGAACGCACGCAGGTGGGCGTAGACCGCGTCGACCTGCTTGACGGTCAGGCAATAGAAGATTGCGTGACCGTCACAGGCGGCCGCGATCTGCTCGGTCAGCCCGGCGATGGTGTTCGGGCCGGCGGCTTTCATCGTTCGCCGGTAGATCGCCAGTTCCGGGCGCAGCGGGTCCGCAGCGACCATCACCAGCGGTTCACCGGCCATCGTGGTGGCGGGCAGCCCAAACAGGCCGGTCCGTAGCCCCTCGCGGACAGCCCGGTTCGCGGTCGCGGTCACCGCAGTCACCCGCACCCCGTACCTGGACCGTAGTTCTGCCAGCAGCCGGCCGGCGCGGCGAAAGCTGGGCCGGAAGTCGTCGCCCCACTGCACGAAAGTGTGCGCCTCGTCAACGGCAACCCGCCGCAGGATTCCCCCTGCGGCCGCGGCTCGCAGGAGATCCTGGAAGCGGCGGTTGGCGAGCCGTTCCGGGGACACGTACACCAGCTTGATGCTGTGCTCGAACGTGCCGGTGAGCTGCTCGGCGACCTCGGTCTTGCCGCGGCGGCTGTTCGATTCGGCCATCGGCCCCACCAGCGCCCGGACCGCCCCGCCGACGGTCGCGTTGAGTTCCAGGGCCTGGTCGGCCATCAACGCGATCAGCGGCGACACGACCACGGTCACCCCCGGCAGCGCCAACGCTGGCAATTGGAACGTGTACGACTTCCCGAACCCGGTCGGCAGCAGCGCCAGCACGTCCATACCGTTGGCAACCGCGGCGATCACCCGCTCCTGCTGCGGTTTCAACGTCAGTGGCGTGTCTGAAAACCGCAGATAGCCCGCGATCGCCGCGCACCGGTCGGTCAGCAGCCGCGCCAGGGTGCCGTCGGCGCGGGCTGCCGCCTCCTGCTCGGAGGTCAGCTGCGCCTGCCGGATCTTGCGGGTCGCCGGCAGCAGGGTCTGTTCGGTGAGCGCCTGCGGTGTACACAGCTGCTCGACCCGGTCGGCGTTGACCAGCCCGGTCTCGCCGACAAACCGCCAGATCCGCTCCCACCCGTCGGTCATCGTGGTCAGGTTCCCGCCCGCCGGTTCGCCGGTGTCATCGTCGGCGACCAGCAGGCCCGGCTCCAGGGATTCCAGGAATACCCGCCGGTACGCGCGCCTCAACGCGGTGCGGCCAGCAAGTTTGCGGTCGCTGATCACGACCACGCCTCGGTGATCGCGCGAACGGATTAAGCGACCGACCGCCTGCCGCAGGTCCATCGCCGCCAGCGGCAGATAGTACGACTCGGTCGCGACCCGGTCGGGGTCCGCCGCCCCGCCCAGTTCGGCGCGGCGGGCGACCGCCGCCCGCCGGGCAGCCACGACCGGGTCCGCGAACGGCGCGAACGGCAGCTTGTTGATCCATACCATCGACAGACGGTCGGCGGGGAAATCGACGCCCTGCCACATGCCCCGCGTCGCGACGCAGAACCCGCCGGTGTCGGTGAACGCCCGCGCGGCGCGGGCGTTACCCAACAGCGGCGCCGAGGCGACCGGCACCTCGACCGCCTGCTGCTGCAACCGTTCGGTGATCGCAGCCGCAGCCTTCGTCGCCGTGGTCAGCACCAACGCCCCACCACGGAACCCTTGCTCCGAGTCGGAGCGGATCGCCTCGCGGGCGTACCCGGCAAGCTGGTGGGCGACCGTGCGGATCGCCCCGTCGGTCTGCTCGGCCCAGCTCGGGAAGTCGGTGAAACAGACCAGGCGGGCCTGGGTGGCCAGGTCGAACGGGCCCGGCAGGGTGTACGCGTCGACGGTCGTGCCGAGGCCAAGCCGGCCACGGATGTATTCCCACCGGCTGGACACCTGTAGCGTCGCAGACACGTAGAAGATCCGGGCGAATCGGTGCCGGACGTCCAGCCACTGCGGCTCGCGGGCCAGGTCGATCGGAGCGGACGCCAGCGAGAACCCGTATCGGCGGACGGACACGCTGACACCGGCCAAGTCTTGCTCGACGGCGTACACCACTCGGTTACCCAGGTCCGGGCCCGTCAGCGGGAACAACCCGTTTGGGCCGAGATCGTCGCCGTCTGCACCGAGATCCTCCTCGTCCGCACCGACCGTCCCGGTCACCTCGCCCTCGTCGTCGCTGCCGTCCCCCGGGTCACCGGTGCCGGGCGCGCTGCTGCCCTCCACGTTGGCAGGATCGGGTGCAGTGTCGAGAACGGCGCTGGCGTCACCGACGATCCGACCGGCCGCGTCAGCGAGCTGCGCGACGCGAGCGGCCAGCGAACCGGCCCGTTCCTGCTCCCACCAAGACTCCGCTTGCATGTGTGGGGTTTGCAGAAACGCGGCCAGTTGCCGGTGCACCTGAGCGGCGACGACCGCGATCGCGTCGAGCCGCGACAGCAACTGCCGTGCTGACCGGTCCCCTCCGAGGCCACCGAACGGACTGGCCAGCGTTGCCGGCCGGCCGCCCGGCTCGCCGCCGGCGGTGTCGAACACCGCCTGAGCCGATCGCGGCAGGACCTCCGTGTCGAGATGCCCCTCCAGATCGGCGATCACCGTCCGCAACCCGGGCGGGGTGTCCGCGTGCTGGGCAGCCCATCGCCGCAGGTCACCGGCCAGATTCTCCAGCAGCCGATACTCCACGACCGCGCTCGCCGCGCTGGTGACCGCCTGCTCAAGCGCATGCGCCTCATCAACTATCAGCAGCGTGTCGTCACCGAACACGTCCGGGCGACTCACCAGCAGCGCATGGTTCGCGATCACCAGCCGGTGCCCGGCCAGCGCTTCGGCGACCGAGTCGGTCATCGCCGCCAGCGGCGAGGCAGACCGGCGGCCGTAGTCGTCGGTGTCCTGACTGATGCTACGCAGCCAGGAGCCCACGACCGGCCCATACCCGGCGGCAAGGTAATCGGCCAGAAAGATCGGCAGGTCGACCGGGTCGGCGCTCCGGGCCAGCCATCCCTGCGGTGCAGTGACCGCGGTGACCAGCCTGCGGGTCACATAGATCAGCAGTTCCCGGAACCCCGGCACAGCCGCGAACCGGGCCCGGACGGACCGGCCATGGCCCGCAGCCGCCTGCGCGGCATCGGCCGCGTCGGCGAGCGAGGCGACCAGCGCCCGCAGGGACAACCGGTTCGCTGCTCCCTTGACCAGGTCCGCGGACCGCTCCAGACCCGGAATCCCGGCGGCGAGCCGGTCGATGTCGGCGCCCATCTGGGTCTGAAGCGCCTTGGTGTACGTCGCGATCACCGCCCGGCGCTTCGGGTCACCGTCGAGCCACTGCAACGCGGCCGCCAGCACCGCAAAGCTCTTACCAGTGCCAGTCGGCGCCTCGCACAACGCATCCCGACCGGCGCGGATCTGCGCGTTCAGCAGCGCCGCCATCTGCTGCTGCGCCGCCCGGCGTTCCACCTGCCGGGTCGAGGCCACCTGTGCCAGCGCGTGCGGGTCAACGTCACCGTCCGGACCTCGGACCGCGGCGGGCAGGCGCAGCACCGGTCGGGACCGGCCACGCCGGACCGGCTCATACCCGCCCGGGGTGCCGAGGCCGTCGAGGGCGTCGGCGAGGACCTGCGCGACCGTCACATCGTCGACAGCCATCCGGGAAACCGGTACCGGCAACAACGACGTCACCAGATCCCAGACCGGACTGCCAGCCCCGACCGTGCACACCAACTTGCGCATCGCGGCGTCCCACCCCGCCACGGTGGTGGCGGCGTGCCGCAGCAGCCGGCCCGTCAGTTCCGCGTCGTCGGCAGCGTCATGCCACGCCAGCCCGGACCGGTCGACACCGACTTTGTCGGCCAACTCAGCAAGCCGGTGCGAGCCCGCGTGCGGCCACACCGCGTAGGCCACGTAGAGCGCGTCGACGCGTCGCGGGCCGTGCAACGGCTGCTGCCCGGCCCGGACCGCCGCATCATCGAGTGCCGGAAAGTCGGCGCTGACACCGTTGTAGGCCACCAGCACGTCCGCGTCGGCGATGAAACGGCGCAACCTGTTCAGAACCCCGGCAGGATCGGCCGCGTGATGGACATACTGCTCACGAGCCGCCGGCGATCGCAGATGTTGCTCCCACTCCAGGGCCGGAAGCCGGACCCAGGAAACAAACGACGGTTCCTCAGCACACCATCGCGTGTCGGCCGACAGGCGGACCGCCCCGATCTGGAAGATTCGCCGATCACCCTGCGGCCGGTCAGCGCTGGCCCGGACCACCACCTCCACGTCCACGATCACCGCCCGCAGCGGTCCCGGCCGCCGCTCAGCTCCCGGCTCCGGCCGGCCTGGCCCGGCCGGATCATCGACGGCGGAGAGAATCCCCTGTTCGTCGCGGATGAGACCGGCGGTGATCGCCTTGACTACGACTGCCCGCACGCGGGCATCGGGAGTCCCAGGCCATCGCTGTTTGACCATCGCCACGAGAGTGCCGCCGTCACACGGACCGGACTCCTTCAGCAGTCGCTGAATCTGCACCTCGCGGGAACCTGCTGTGCTCGTAAAACCACCCCGTCCGTCACTGCCTTTGTCACTGGCGCCGAGAGTGCCGCTCTCTGTGGCGGCAGGGTCTGAATTTATCTCGCCGTTTCGTTCCGAAGTCCGACCTCGTTCAGGCGATTGACACGATGGGCCAGGAGTGCTTTGCCGCGCTCAAGGGGGGCGGCAGGACCGCCGCCGGAGCATGCGGTGTTCCGCGCCAGGTCGGTCGATTGGGGATTGTGGGGCGATCCAGGCATCGGGATGAGCCGCGATCGAATCGCAAGCGGGTTCGGACTGGCCTCGACGGCCGACGGTCGAAGCTCATTCCTCGACGGCCCATCCTGGTCGTCACCAGTAACCCCCGCCACCTTCCCATGTCCGCCAGCCAAACATCAGACGACGTCTGATAGGTTCTCGGCTTTCGCTCTACGCCCGCTACGAGCGGCGCACCGGATCGCCACCGAGCTGCGACCTCCTCTTGCACTCGCCTCATCTGCGAGGTCGACGACGGCTCTGAACCTGCCCGAACCTTCTGAACATCTAAGACCTTTGCTCTTTACTTGAGACAGTGGCCCCACCGGGATGGTCAGAACGGGTGACCTCAGAGGACGCGCCACGACGCTTTCCTCCGTCCGCAGCCTGGGTCTCGACGATCACGGTGAACCCGGTGGCTGCCTCACGTACATGCAGGCGGGACGGTATGCGCCTACGGAGCTCGGCGACGTGGCTGACGAGTCCTACGGTACGACCGCCAGCGCGTAGCCCGTCGAGGGCGTCGAGTACCTGGTCGAGTGCCTCCTGGTCGAGGGTCCCGAAGCCCCTCGTCGACAAAGAGACTGCCGAGTTGGGATCCTCCTGCCTCGGCGAGGACGACGTCGCTGAGGCCGAGGGCGAGGCAGGAGGAGACCAGGAAGGTTTCTCCGCCGGAGAGGGTGGCAGGGCGGCGTTCCTGGCCGGTCCAGGCATCGATGACGGACAGGCCGAGGCCGTTGCGGCCGGCGCGGCGACCGGTGTCCGAATCGGTAACGTGGCGCAGCAGGTACCGGTTGTGTGTGACCTGGCCGAGTCGGGTGTTCGCGGCCGTCACGACGTGTCGGAACCGGTGGGTCAGCACGTAGGTGGAGAGGGTCATCCGGATGTTGCTTTCGGTGCCCTTGCCCTCGACGAGTTGGGCGAGGCGGTTGGCGACCTCGTACTCAGCGCGGACGGGTCTCCAGCGGGCCAGATCGTCGGTCAGGTTGGGAGTCAGCTCGTCGAGTCGACGGTGCTGGTCGGCGGCGAGTCCGTACTGGGCCTGCAGTTCGGTGGCCCGACTGCGGCCGGCCTGGTATGCCTACTCGCTGTCGTTGACGTCGGGGGATGGTTGGTGCGCGGCGGCGAGCAGGACAAGGTCCTGCACACGTCCTGTGATCTTGTGGTATTCGGCGTCGAAGGCGGCGAGCTGCTCCGCAGGTTGGCGAAGCCCTTCCCCTTGCACGCGGCGAGGAGTTTGCCAGTGTCCTCGTCGCGCATCACCGGGATGAGTTGCGGGGGGTCTTGGGCTGTCGTACCAGGTCCATCGGGTGGCCTGTTCGTCGACGAGCAGCCACTTGAAGAACTGCTGTAGTCCCTTGTGCTTGTTTAGTGCGGTCGAGGTCGACCGGGTCTGGATCATCCAGGCCTGGAACACCTCGACGTGTCCCCGGGTCACCGCGCACGGGTCCTCGGTCGCCTCCTCGGCGTCCGGGTCCGGCGAGTACTCCCCGAGGTACCGGCCGAGCTGCGCGGCGGCGAGAAGGTAGTTGTAGCGGGTGGTATGGGGGTAGTTCCCGGCCCGCAGTGAGCGGTCTCAGTCCCGGAGGCACCCGGCCCAGATCCGGGACAGTCCGGCGGAGAGCTTTCGAGATCGAGGAGTGGCATTCGACACCTGCCCGAGTCAAGGAGTCCAACAGCGGCGCGCTAGACCGGACATCCATGTCGAGCACTGAAAAGAAGGCTTCCGCAAGTCGATGACCTGCGAAAACCCTCTCGCTGTCGGGACGGCCGGATTCGAACCGACGACCCCTTGACCCCCAGTCAAGTGCGCTACCAAGCTGCGCCACGTCCCGATGCCACCACTCGGGTCACCCCTGTGGCAGCCGCTACAGCTTAGCGCAAGATCGGCGCGGCCCCCCGACCGCCCCCACCCCGCGCCACACACCCCTCCTGACCGCCCCTACACCCCTGGGGAAACCCCAGGGGGACGGATCTCGGTCAGCCGTGGGCCTTGCCCCGGCCGCCGGGGCCAAGCTTCTTGCGGGGGCGTACGGAGATCTCCACCGGGCTGCCCTCGAAGCCGAACTCCTCGCGGAGTTTGCGCTCGACGAACCGTTGGTAGCCGGCGTCCAGGGGGCCGGTGGTGAACAGGACGAACCGGGGCGGCGCCACCCCGGCCTGGGTGGCGAAGAGGATCTTCGGCGCCCGGCCGCCGCGCACCGGGTGCGGGGTGGCCTGTACCAGGGCGGTGAGCCAGGAGTTGAGGTGCGCGGTCGGCACCCGGGTCTCCCAGCTCTCCAGGGCCTTACGGAGGACCGGGGCGAGCTTGTCGACGGCCCGGCCGGTCATCGCGGACAGGTTCAGCCGCAGCGCCCAGGGGATCCGGCGGAGTTCCCGTTCGATCTCCTTGTCCAGGTAGTACCGGCGGTCGGCGTCGACCAGGTCCCACTTGTTGAAGGCGATCACCAGTGCCCGGCCGGATTCGGTGACCATGCCGAGGATCCGCTGGTCCTGCTCGCTGATCGGTTCGCTGGCGTCCAGCAGGACCACAGCCACCTCGGCCGCCTCGATGGCCGAGGCGGTGCGGAGACTGGCGTAGTACTCGGTGCCGCTGGCCCGGCCGACCCGCTTGCGCAGCCCGGCGGTGTCCACGAGGTGCCAGGTCTCGCCGCCGATGGTGACGAGGCTGTCCACCGGGTCGACTGTGGTGCCGGCGACGGAGTCGACGACCGCCCGGTCCTCCCCGGAGAAGCGGTTGAGGAGGCTGGACTTGCCGACGTTGGGGCGGCCGACGAGCGCCACCCGGCGGGGGCCTCGGGGTCGGTTCTCCACGATCGCCGGGGCCTCCGGCAGGGCCTTGAGGATGGCGTCGAGGAGGTCACCGGAGCCTCGCCCGTGCAGGGCGGAGACCGTGAACGGCTCACCGAGGCCGAGTGACCACAGTGAGGTGGCCTCCATCTCGATGGTGGCGTTGTCGGCCTTGTTGGCGACCAGGATGACCGGCTTGGCGCTGCGGCGCAGCATCTTCACCGCGGCCTCGTCCACATCGGTGGATCCGACCATTCCGTCGACCACGAAGAGGACCACGTCGGCGGTGGCCACCGCCAGTTCGGCCTGCGCGGCGATCGCCGCCGCCCGGTCCTTGGCGTCCGGTTCCCATCCGCCGGTGTCCACCACCGTGAAGGCCCGGCCGGACCATTGGGCGTCGTAGGGGACCCGGTCCCGGGTGACCCCGGGGATGTCCTCCACGACGGCCTGTCGCCGGCCGATGATCCGGTTCACCAGGGTCGACTTGCCCACGTTGGGGCGGCCGACGACCGCCACCACCGGCACCGGGCCGGTGGACTCGTCGGTTCCGGCCTCGGGCTCGGGCAGCTCCACCCAACCATCGTCGTCACTCATGCTGCTCTCCCGCTCCGCGTCGGGACGTCCCGCAGGACGGCCGTCCGCGACCTCATGCCACTCCCCGCTCGGTGAGCAGCTCACGTAGCCGGTCGACGACCTCGTCGATGCCCAGCTCGGTGGTGTCCAGGACGACCGCGTCGGCGGACTGCTGCAACGGGTCGGCCTTGCGGGTCGAGTCCAGGCGGTCGCGTCGGGCCAGGTCGGCGGCGGTGGCCGCCACGTCGGCGGCGTCCTCGGCGCTGCGCCGCGCGGCCCGGGCCGCCTCCGAGGCGGTCAGGTACACCTTCAGGTCGGCGTCGGGGGCGACCACCGAACCGATGTCGCGGCCCTCGACGACGATCCGACCGGCGTTGTCGATCATCTGCCGCTGCCGTCCGACCAGGAGGGCCCGGACCGCGGGTACGGCGGCCACGGCGGAGACCGCCCCGGTCACCTCGGCGCCCCGGATGTCGGCGTCCACGCCGACCCCGTCGACGGTGACGCCGTACCCCTTGGGGTCGGTGCCGATGCGCAGGTCGGTCTCGCCGGCGACCTTGGCCACCGACTCGGCGTCGGCCGGGTCGACCCCGGAGCGCAGCACGGCCCAGGTGATCGCCCGGTACATCGCGCCGGTGTCGAGGTAGCGGGCGCCGAGTCCGGTGGCCAGCCGCCGGGAGACGGTGGACTTCCCCGAACCGGACGGCCCATCCACTGCGACCACACAACGCCCGGTCGGTACGTTCTCCACCACGGTGTTCCTCCTCAGCCCGTGTCGACCCCGACCGGTGAACGGTCGTCCGTCGTCAATGATGCCCGGCGCTCCCGGCGCGTTCCCGAGCGGGACACCGCCCGCCGCTGGGCCGCACGGAAGCCTACCGGCAGCCGTACCCGCGAATGACGGGTCAGTCACGTACCGCCTTGTACAGGGCGGCGACCTCCGCGTTGGTGAGGCGTCGGGTCCGCCCGTTGCGCAGGTCGCCCAGGCGGATCGGTCCGATGGAGGTACGCACCAGACGGGACACCGGGTGACCGACCTCGGCCATCATCCGCCGTACGATGTGTTTGCGCCCTTCGTGCAGGGTGACCTCGATCTGCGCGGTGCGTCCCACGGTGTCCAGGACCCGGAACGAGTCGACCCGGACCGGCCCGTCCTCGAGGTCGATCCCGTCGGTGAGTCGCCTGCCGAGGTTGCGTGGGATCGGGCCGGACACCTCGCACAGGTACGTCTTCGCCACCTTGTACGACGGGTGCATCAGCCGGTGGGCGAGGTCACCGTCGTTGGTGAGCAGGAGCAGGCCCTCGCTGTCGGCGTCGAGCCGCCCGACGTGGTAGACGCGGTGGTCGGACCAGCCGTCGAGGAAGTCGGCCAGGGCGGTGCGGCCCTTCTCGTCGGCCATCGTGGAGACCACTCCGCGTGGCTTGTTCATCGCCAGGTACACCAGGCTGGTGTCGGTGACGAGGCGTTCTCCGTCGACGTGGATGACGGCGGTGGTCGGGTCCGCCTTGTCGCCGAGTTGGGCGACCCGCCCGTCGACGGTGACCCGACGTCGGAAGATCAGGTCCTCGCAGGCCCGGCGGGATCCGACACCGGCGGCGGCGAGGATCTTCTGGAGACGCTGCTCCCCCTCGACGGCCTCGGTGGGCTGTGCGGGCCGGGTGCTCTGGCCGGGGCGGCCGACGGCACCGAGCGCGGAGCGACGCGGCCGATCGGCGGCACCCCGCTCACCGCGCTCGCCCCGGGCGACGGTGCGGTCACCGCGCGGGGCGGTCCGGTCACCGTGACCGGCGGTGCGGTCGCTGCGGCCAGTGGACCCGTCGCGATCGGTGCGGCCAGTGGACCGGTCCCGGTCGCTGCGGCCGGTGGTCCGGTCGCCCCGGTTGGTGGCGCGGTCACCGCGACCGGCGGAGCGGTGGTCGGAGCGGGAGGGGCGGTCATCGCGTGGCATCGGCAAGCTCTTCTACGTCGTCGGGGAGGAACGGGGCCAGGGGCGGCAGTTCGGCGACCGAGTTCAGCCCGAGCTTCTCCAGGAACAGGGTGGTGGTGCGATAGAGGAACGCGCCGCTGTCCGGCTCGGTGCCGCACTCCTCGACCAGTCCCCGGGACACCAGGGTACGGATGACCCCGTCACAGTTGACACCCCGGATGGCCGAGATCCGTGATCGGGAGACCGGCTGCCGGTAGGCGACCACGGCCAGGGCCTCCAGCGCCGCCTGGGTCAGCCGGACGGACTGCCCGTCGAGGATGAACCGCTCCACGTATCCGGCGTATTCCGGCCGGGTGTAGAGCCGCCAGCCCCCGGCGGCCCGGCGCAGGTCGAAGCCGTGTCCGGCGGCGGTGTAGCCGGCGGCGATCTCGTCGAGCATCCGCCCGACCCGCTCCGGTGACTGCTCGACAATCTGGGCCAGGAGGAGTTCGCTGACCGGTTCGTCCACGACCAGGAGGATCGCTTCGAGGGCACCGCGCAGTCGGTCGTCGTCGAGCGTGGGGGCCGCCACCGGTTCCGGGGCGGTCCGCCGCCCTCGTCCCCGACGGCCTGTCCGACCGGCGTGCCGGTTCTCGTCCGCACCGGGGGCGGCGTCGACGGGACCGGGGGCACCGGTCCCGAGGTCGGCGTCGACAGGACCAGAACCGGAATCGGTGGAACCTGAATCGACGGCCGGGACCGGGGCCGATGTCGGGGCCGCGTCAGAGAGCTGGGCGGCGTCCGAAGCCGGGGTCGGGTCAGGGTCAGAGGCCGGGGCGGCCTCCGAAGCCGGGGCCGGGGTCGGGTCAGGGGCCGAGGTCGGGAAGGCGTCCGAAGCCGACGCCGGGGTCGGGTCAGGGTCCGACGTCGGGGCGGCGTCCGAAGCCGGGGCCGGGTCGGGGTCCTCGGGGGATGGGGTCGGGGGCGACGGTTCCGGTCCGGTCCCGTCCTGTGATGCGCCGGACCGGCGTTCGGGTGCCCACGGCGGCACCCAGGCGGCGGCCTGGTCGGCCAGGGAGTCCCGGCGCTGCTCGTCGCTCATCCCGGTCGCTCCTCGCTCGTCCCGGCGGGATCGGCCCCGCCGATGCCCGCCTCCGCACCGCCACCTGCCGGTTCCGGCTCGCCCGCCGGGTCCGCGACGTCGCCCGTCGGGTCCGGTCCGTCGGCTGCGGGTCGGGCGTCACCTGCCGGGTCCGGGGCGTCGGTGCCGGCGTACTCGTCGATGGTCAGTTCCGGGCCGCCGTCGGCCGGGCCGGTCCAGCGTACGGTCAACTCCTCCAGGGCCTGGTCCTGCGTGAACGCCACCAGACCCTCCCGGTACAGCTCCAGCAGGGCCAGGAACCGGGCCACCACCTCCAGGGTGGTGTCGCAGTCGACGCAGAGCAGCGAGAAGGAGGCGATGCCGGCCCGACGGAGCCGGTCGGTGAGGATCGCCGCGTGTTCCCGGACACTGACCCGGACCATGTGCACGTGGTCGATGCTCACCTCGGGCACCGGTTTCGGGGTCATCGCCCGGACCGCGAGGGCACGTAGCCGCTCCGGGCCGATGCTCAGCACCAGGTCGGGCAGCGCCTCGGCGTACCTGGCCTCCAGGGTGACCGCCCGGGGGTACCGCCGACCGCCGACCGCCTCCAGGTCGGCGATGTACGCGGCGGCCTCCTTGTACGCCTTGTACTGCAACAGTCGGGCGAAGAGCAGGTCCCGCGCCTCCAGCAGGGCGAGGTCCTCCTCGTTCTCCACCTCGGCGGCGGGGAGCAGCCGGGCGGCCTTCAGGTCGAGGAGGGTGGCGGCGATGAGCAGGAACTCGCTGGCCTCGTCGAGGTCCCAACGGTCGTCCATGGCCCGGATGTAGGAGATGAACTCGTCGGTGACCCGATGCAGCGCCACCTCGGTGACGTCCAGCTTGTGTTTGCCGATCAGCTGCAGCAGCAGGTCGAACGGGCCGGTGAAGTTCTCCAGCCGGACGGTGAACCCGCCGCCCTGCGCCTCGGGGGTGGCCTCGGCGTCGGCGGGACCGGCCACGGTCTCGGGCGACGCGTGCGGCGGGTCCAGGGGCGGGGCGGTCACTCGACGACCGTAGTCGACGGGTGGGGCGGTTCGGCGTGGCGGTGCACCCTCTACCGCTCCGCCTGGGCGGCGATCACCTCACGGGCCAGCTGCCGGTAGTTGCGGGCACCGGACGAGGCCGGATCGAGGGTCGTGATGGGAGCACCGGCGACCGTCGACTCGGGGAACTTGACCGTCTTGGTGATCACCGTCTGGTAGACCTTGTCGCCGAACGCCTCCACCACCCGTTGCAGTACCTGCCGGCAGTGGGTGGTGCGACTGTCGTACATGGTGGCGAGGATGCCTTCCAACTCCAGGTCGAAGTTGAGCCGTTCCCGCACCTTGTCGATGGTGTCGAGCAGCAGCGCCACTCCTCGGAGGCTGAAGAACTCGCACTCCAGGGGGATCAGGACGCCGTGCGCGACTGTCAACGCGTTGATCGCCAGGAGGCCCAGGGACGGCTGGCAGTCGATCAGGATGTAGTCGTACTCCTTGCGGATGCTCCTGAGCACCCGCGCCAACGCCATCTCCCGGGCGACCTCGTTGACCAGCTGTATCTCGGCGGCCGACAGGTCGATGTTGGCCGGGAGCAGGTGCAGCCCGGCCACGTCGGTCTTGATGAGGACGTCCTCGGCGGTGACGTCGTCCTGCATGAGCAGGTTGTAGACCGTCAGGTCCAGGTTGTGCGGGTTGACCCCGAGCCCGACGGAGAGGGCGCCCTGCGGGTCGAAGTCGACGAGCAGGACCTTGCGCCCGTACTCGGCGAGGGCGGCACCCAGGTTGATGGTCGTCGTGGTCTTCCCGACGCCGCCCTTCTGGTTGGCCATCGCGATGATCCGGGCCGGACCGTGCCGGTCGGTGGGCATCGGCTCGGGAATAGGTTTACGCATCGTGTAGGCCGCCGGGTCCGCCGGCCCGAGGTCCGCGCCGAGCGACGCCTGCTGTTCGCGGAGCTCCGACGTCCAGGTCTCGGCACGGTCACCGTTGCCAGCCATGTCCTTGTTGCCCCCTCCCGACGTCCACCCGACGTCGGAACCGACCGACGTCCCTCGCGGCGCCGCTGCGCACCCCGGCTGTCGCCTCAGGAGGTCCGCGCCAATGCCGACTGTACGCCACCGTCCGCCGCCCCGGTCGGCACCGGTGCGGCGTGTCGACCGCCCTGCCTACCAGGTCATCCCTGGTCGGCGCCGCTGCCGGACCGGGGCACCCCGGACGTGGTGACGACCGGCGGACGCACCCTGCGCGGCCTGCCGATCCAGCCTACCGGGCCGGGCCCCTCCGGTCGGCACCCCGGCCCGCCGGGTCGGGGCCGGTCGGGTCGCCGGGGCGCGGCCGGTCGGGTCACCGGGGCGTGGCCGGTCGGGTCACAGTGCCCGGGGGTGGCTGGTGGCGTACACCTCGCGGAGCCGCTCCACGGTGACCAGTGTGTACACCTGGGTCGTGGTCACCGAGGCGTGCCCGAGGAGCTCCTGGACCACCCGGACGTCGGCGCCGCCGTCGAGCAGGTGGGTGGCGTACGAGTGACGCAGGGTGTGCGGGGAGACCGCGTCCGCCCCGTCCACGGGCAGGCCGGCCCGGGCGGCGGCCCGACGCAGGATCGTCCACGCCCCCTGCCGGGTCAGCGGCCCGCCCCGGGCGTTGACGAAGACCGCCGGGGTGCCCCGCCCGGCGGCGACCAGTCCCGGTCGGCCCCGCACCAGCCAGGCCCGGACCGCGTCGAGGGCGTACCCGCCGACGGGCACCAGTCGGGTCCGACCGCCCTTGCCGCGCAGCAGCACCGTGGCCTCCTCGGCGCAGAGGTCGTCGACGGCCGCGCCGACCGCCTCGGAGATCCGGGCGCCGGTGCCGTACAGGAACTCCAGCAGCGCCCGGTCCCGCAGCGCCAGGGGTGCCCCCTCCCCCGCCGCGTGCACGCTCCCGGCGGTCTCCAGGAGACGGACCACGTCCTGCACCGGCAGGGCGCGGGGCAGCCGACGCGGCGGGGTGGGCGGGCGGACGTCGCGGCTGGGGTCACCGCCGGTCAGCCCCTCCCGGAGGGCGAACCGGTGCAGTCCCCGGACCGCGCTCGCCGCCCGGGCCACCGAGGCGGTGCCGAGCGGCTGGTGGTCGTCGTCGCCGGCCCGGAGCCGGGCCAGGTGGGTCTCGACGAGTCCGGTGCCCACCACCGCCAGGTCGACCACCTCCGCCTCGGCCAGGGTCGTCAGGTAGCGGCGCAGGTCCCGACGGTACGAGGTGAGGGTGTTCGCCGACAGTCCGCGTTCGACGGTGAGGTGGTCGAGGTAGCCGTCGACGGCCCGGTGCAGGGCCGCCGCCCCGGTCGGGTTCGTCGTCTGTGTGTCGGGGGGCACGGGGCTCGCCGTCGGTGTCCGGCCGGTCAGCCCAGCACGTCGGCCAGGGGGGTGGCGGTCAGGCCGTGTGCCTCGGCGACCGGCCCGTAGACGACCTGCCCGTCGTGGGTGTTGAGGCCGAGTCCGAGGGCCGGGTCGAGGCGCAGCGCCTCCCGCCAGCCGTGGTTGGCCAGTTCCAGGGCGTACGGGAGGGTGACGTTCGTCAACGCGTACGTGCTGGTGTGCGGGACCGCCCCGGGCATGTTCGCCACGCAGTAGAACAGCGAGTCGTGGACCCGGTACGTCGGTTCGGCGTGGGTGGTGGGCCGGGAGTCCTCGAAGCAGCCGCCCTGGTCGATGGAGATGTCGACGAGGACGCTGCCGGGCTTCATCCGGGACACCAGGTCGTTGCTGATCAGCGTCGGGGCCTTCGCACCGGGCACCAGGACCGCCCCGATGACCAGGTCGGCGTCGAGGACCGCCCGTTCGATCTCGTAGGCGTTGGAGGCGACGGTCTGCAGGTGTCCCCGGTAGATGGCGTCGGCCTGGCGCAGCCGTCCCACGTTCTTGTCCAGCAGCAGCACCTCGGCCTGCAGGCCGAGGGCGATCGCGGCGGCGTTCATCCCGGACACCCCGGCGCCGATGACCACGGTCTTGGCCGCGTACACCCCGGAGACGCCGCCCATCAGGACGCCGCGTCCGCCGCCCTGCCGTTGCAGGTGGTACGCCCCGACCTGCGGGGCGAGTCGGCCGGCCACCTCGGACATGGGGGCGAGCAGCGGCAGCGACCGGTCGGGCAGTTCGACGGTCTCGTAGGCGATGCCGGTGACCCTCCGGTCGACCAGCGCGTCGGTGCACGCCTTGGAGGCGGCCAGGTGCAGGTAGGTGAAGAGGACCTGCCCGGGGCGCATCCGGTGGTACTCCTCGGCCACCGGCTCCTTGACCTTGAGGACCAGGTCGGCGGTCTGCCACACCTCGTCGGGGCCGGGGAGGATCTGCGCCCCGGCGGCGAGGTACTCGGCGTCGCTGATGCTGGAACCGGATCCGGCTCCGGCCTCGACGAAGACCTGGTGTCCAGCGCGGGTGAACTCGTTGACGCCCGCCGGGGTGATGGCGACCCGGTACTCGTGGTTCTTGACCTCGCGGGGAATTCCGACCTTCACGATGCTGACACCTTTCTGCGGGGCCGGGGGTCGCCCGGGCTACGCGGTGCGGGACGGCCCCGTTGCCGCCCGGTCCACCGGTCCCGTGGGCGGCAGTCTAGGCGTACCGTCGGCCGCCGGCAGCCGGCAGTGTGACAGCCCGTGGTCGACCACCCTGCCGAGTTGGCAGGGTGAGGTGGCCGGTGGGTCAGGCCGCCTCATCCGTCCGGGCACTATCGTCGCACTACCCACCCCTTGGTGCAGGACACCGCTCGTGGGATCACTAAGGTGACGCCTCATGACAACTCCTCCGTACCAGCAGTACCCGCCGAACGTGTCCGACAAGAGCAAGGTCGTCGCGGGCATCCTCGGCATCGTGCTCGGCGGCTTCGGCGTCGGCCGGTTCTACATGGGCGACACCAAGATCGGCGCCCTTCAGCTCGTGGTCACCCTCGTCACCTGCGGCATCGGCTCCCTGTGGGGCTTCGTCGACGGCATCCTGATCCTGATCAACGGTGGCGTCGACGGTCAGGGACGCCCGCTGCGGGACTGACCCACCGCCTGTTCCGGGCCCCGGCGGGTCCGGAAAGGGTGAGGAAACCGAAGACCGGGGCCGCGCGGATCACCGCGCGGCCCCGGTCCGTGTCCACGTCCGGTGGGCACCCCACCTGCGGGGTCACACCGGTGATAGAGCCGACTCCCGTCGTACGGCGGGGACACCCCCGCCGTACGACGGGGCTGTCAGGACGTGGCCCTGCCGGGCAGGGGCGCGTCGGCGGAGCGCAGGGCCGACCACCCGGTGTCCCGGGCCCGGGCTGCGGCCAGCAGACCGGCCACGCAGGACGCGTTGGTGATCTCCCCGGCCAGGACCTTCGACACCGCCTCGTCCAGGTCGACCCGGACGACCTGGAGGTCGGCCTCCTCGTCCCGGCGCTGGTGACGCCGGTCGACGGGCACGTCGGTGAGGTCCCGGGCGAGGAAGACCCGGACCAGCTCGTTGGTGAAGCCCGGCGAGCTGAACACGTCGACGAGGGTGTCGACGGTACGGGCGGCCAGGTCGGCCTCCTCGGCCAGCTCCCGCAGCGCCGCCGACGGCAGGTCCTCCCCCGCCACGTCGACCAGCCCGGCCGGCAGCTCCCACAGGTGCCGACCGACCGGGTGCCGGTACTGCCTGATCAACACCACCCGGTCGGCGTCGTCGAGGGCGACGACGGCGACCGCCCCGACGTGCCGGACCCAGTCCCGGCCGGCCGTCCCGCCACCGGGCATGGCCACCTCGTCGCTGACCACGGCGAAGATCGGCCCGGCGTAGCGTTCCTGCCGGGAACGCAGGTCGTAGCGGTGCTCGACGGCGCTCACGAGGCGGAGCCGGCCGACGCCGCCGACACCGGCTCGGCCAGGTCCACCGGAAGCTGGTCGGCCTCCGAGTAGTCGATGGTGGCCCTGACGAACGCGGCGAACAGCGGGTGCGGCCGGGTGGGGCGGCTCTTCAGCTCCGGATGCGCCTGGGTGGCCACGAAGAACGGGTGCAGGTCCCGGTCCAGTTCGACGAACTCCACCAGCCGGCCGTCCGGGGACGTCCCGGAGATCCGCAGACCGGCCCGGTCCAACGCGTCCCGGTAGGCGTTGTTCACCTCGTACCGGTGCCGGTGCCGCTCGCTGACCTCGGTGGTGCCGTACGCCTCGGCCACGATCGACCCGGGCGTCAACACCGCCGGGTACGCCCCGAGGCGCATCGTGCCGCCCAGGTCGCCCTTGCCGGAGACGATGTCCTCCTGGTCGGCCATGGTGGCGATGACCGGGTGGTCGGCCTCCTCGTCGAACTCCAGCGAGTTCGCGCCGTCGAGGTCCGCCCGGTGCCGGGCCACCTCGATGGCCATGCACTGCAGGCCGAGGCAGAGCCCCAGCAGCGGGATGCCGTTCTCCCGGGCGTACCGGGTGGTGCCGATCTTGCCCTCGATGCCGCGGACCCCGAACCCGCCGGGGATCAGGATGCCGTCCACCCCGGCCAGGGCCGCCGCCGCACCGGCGGGGGTGACACAGTCGTCGCTGGGCACCCACCGCAGCTTCACCCGGGCCCGGTGGCCGAACCCGGCGGCCCGGATCGCCTCACTGACCGACAGGTACGCGTCCGGCAGGTCGACGTACTTGCCGACCACGGCGACGGTGACGGTGTGCCGGGGCTGGTGCACCCGCTCCAGCAGGTCGTCCCAGCGGGTCCAGTCCACGTCCCGGAACGACAACCCCAACCGGCGCACCACGTACGCGTCGAGGCCCTCCCGGTGCAGCACCTTCGGGATGTCGTAGATGCTGGGCGCGTCCGGGGCGGCGACCACCGCCTCCCGGTCGACGTCGCAGTAGAGGGACAGCTTGTGCTTGAGCTTGTCCGGGATCTCCCGGTCCGAGCGGCACACGATGGCGTCGGGCTGGATACCGATGTTGCGCAGCTGCGCCACCGAGTGCTGGGTCGGCTTGGTCTTCAGCTCACCCGACGGGGCCAGGTACGGCACCAGCGACACGTGCAGGTAGAAACACTTGTCCCGACCCAGGTCGTGGCGGACCTGCCGGATCGCCTCCAGGAACGGCAGCGACTCGATGTCGCCGACGGTCCCACCGACCTCGGTGATCACCACGTCCGGGACCTGCCCGTCCTGGTCCGGGTCGGCCATGCCCAGGATCCGCGCCTTGATCTCGTTGGTGATGTGCGGAATGACCTGGACGGTGTCGCCGAGGTACTCGCCGCGCCGTTCCTTGGCGATCACGTCGGAGTAGATCTGCCCGGTGGTGACGTTCGCCTTCCCCGACAGGTCACTGTCGAGGAACCGTTCGTAGTGGCCGACGTCCAGGTCGGTCTCGGCCCCGTCCTCGGTGACGAAGACCTCACCGTGCTGGAACGGGTTCATCGTCCCCGGGTCGACGTTGAGGTACGGGTCGAGCTTCTGCATCACCACCCGCAGCCCTCGGGCACTGAGCAGATTGCCGAGGCTGGAGGCGGTGAGGCCCTTACCGAGCGAGGAGGCCACCCCTCCGGTGACGAAGATGTGCCTGGTCGTCTGTGCTGTTGGGGCCAACGCCTGCTCCCGTGTCGTCCGTCGCGGTCGTGCAGACCGCCGTGCCGATCAGTGCCAACCGCCAGCCGGAGACGGCTGGGTCGAGCGAAGTGATCACGCGATCCACGGGATTCCACGGTAACACCTCCCCGACGGCCGCCCGCAGGGTGCACCCGAGGTCACCCCCGCCACCACCCGACCCGTCACACCGGCACCACCCGCACCGGCTCGACGACGCCGCCCACGCCTGTCACACCGGTCGCCGCCGCCGCTCAGGCCGGGGCCACGCCCCCCGCCGACCGGGCGAGCGGCTCCGTCGACGTCGTACCCGACGGGGTGTCCGCCGCCGCCTCGGACCCGGCGGACGCGGGCCGGTCCGTTCCCCGGATCACGTCCTGGGGCCGGTCCCCCGGCGGCTGGCTCCGGTCGGCGGAGTGGTCCAGCACCCGCAGCGCCGCCAACGCCGCCATCGGCACCACCAGGGCACCCGCCGCACCCGCCACGTCCAGGGCGGCACCGCCGAGCAGACCCCCGATGGCGGCGGCCACGGCCGTGCCGGCCATCGCCCCCCGCATCGCCGGGTAGATCCCGAACAACCGCATCAGCCCGCCCCACGGGCGGAGCAGGGCGAACCACACCAGCAGCACCCCGGCCACGGCCAGGACCGTCAGCGGGCTGTTCATCAGGGTCTCCACGTTCGCGGCACTGGACCGGTGCACCGTCAACCCGCCGGTCCCGTCGCCCAACGCGGCCAGGAACCGGCCGAGGCTGCCCCGCTCGGCGGCCGGTCGACGCAGGTCCAACACGGCGAAACCGACGGTGACCGCCAGCGCGGCCATCGTCGCCCACGCCAACCGGCTGATCGTCAACCAGCCCCCGGCGCTGATCGCCGCGGCGACGCTCACCCCGGCGGTCAGGGCGATCGCCCCCACCGAGTCCGCCCCCAGGTACGGGCTGCCGACGACCACCACCGCCGCGACCCCGACAGTGACCATCACCACCGGCCGCCACGCCCGACGGACCCGCTGGGCCAGCCAGCCACCTGTCAGCAGCGACCCGGCGATGAACAGTCCGAGGCCCACGGTGCCCAGCCCGGCGTACCGGCCACCCTGCAACGCCGAGTAGCCGACCACCCCGTTGAGCTGCAACCGCGCCCCGGTCAGCACGTCGGCGCCGACGACCACGGTGGCGACCCCGGCGACCGCTCCCAGCGGCCCCAGCGTGGTCGCCCACCCGGGGGCGAACCGCACCATCGACGTCGCCGCCACCAGCACCGCCGCTGTCACCAGGGCGAAGTACCACCCGGCGTGCTCCCCCCGCCACCACGGCACCAGGTCGGCGAGCAACGCCGCCGCAACGGCCAGCGCGGCGGCGACGAGGAGCACCTCCACCACCCCCACGACCCGGCGTGACACCGGCTGCGGGCCGAACGGCCCGGCCTCCGGGCGGGCCCGGCGCAGCAGCGGCAGCACCGCCACCGCGAGTAGCACCTGTCCGGCCGCCAGGACGGTGAAGAAACCCTCGGCGACCCGCCGCTGGGCGCCGGCCTCCCGGTCGGCGTCGGCGGACGCCCTGATCGCCGTGGCCAGGTCCGCCGGTCGTCCCTCCACGGCGACCGCCGGGCGGCCGATGAACATCCGCTCCGGCATCGGACGGCCCAGCACCGCCAGGGCCGTCGGCGCCAGGTCGACCAGTTGCAGGTAGCCCTCCCGGCCGGTGGTGGCCGAGGTGAGCCACCCGGCGTCCCACCCCGGGCCGTCGGCGACGGCAACGTGCAGCCGCGAGGGCCGCGAGGTGTCGGAGATCCCCGCCACCACCACCAGGGACTGCGGCGGGCGGGCGGCCAACACCCGGGCCAGGTCGGCGTCGGCGGCGCGGACCGTCTCGGCCCGGACCGCCGGATCCTCGCCGCTGACGGTGCCCAGGTCGACGATGCTCAGCACACAGGACCCGAGCAGCTCCGCCGGGTCGGCCGGCAGCTGCGGGGCGTACCGGTCCACCCGACCGAACGGGCGGGCCGCCGCCACCGCCGCACCCGGCCCCACGGCGACCGAGCAGCGCACCGACTCCGACAGCGCCCCCGGCACCGCACCCCAGGACAGCTGGTCCTGGTTGTGCATGACCACGCTCTCCTGGTCGGGCAGGTTCGCGCCGATCCCGTCGGGCTGTTCCACCGCCACACCCGAGGGCGGGCACTCCCCGCCCGGACGGCCGCCGTTCCACCCGGCGTAGTTCCCCGCGCCCAACGTCAACCACCCGTCGACCGGGCAGGTCGGGTGGTACGCCGACCGCACCGACAGCGACCCGATGGAGCCGTCCCGGGCCATCCGCCACAGGTTCGGGGTGTTCTGCGGATCGACGTCGTCCCACCGCAGACCGGCCATCCCGACGAGGACGACGAAGTCGGCCCGCTGCTGGGCCGCCCGGCCGTCGCCGGGCCGCGCGGTCAGCGCGGTGACCGCCAGCGCCACCACCACCAGGGTCAGCAGGATCGGGGCGAGTCGACGCAGCATCACTGGTGCCCCACCGGCGGGGTGCCACCGTCACCGGGGGCCGCCGTCGGGCTTCCCACGGCGGTCGACGGCGGGCTCACCTCGGTGTAGAGCGCCTCCAGCGCGGCCACCGTGTCCTGCTCCGTCGGCCAGGTCGCCGCCTGCACCCGGCCCCGGGCCGTCAGGTCGGCGCGCAACGTCACGTCGTCGAGCAGGCTCCGCACGGCGGCGTCGACGGCGTCGACGTCCCCGGCGGGCACCAGCAACGCCGCGTCGCCCACCAGCTCCGGCAGCCCACCCACCGCAGTGGCCACCAACGGCACCCCGGCGCGCAGCGCCTCCTGGGCGAACAACTGCCGGGCCTCCCAGTCGCTGGTCACCACGGCCAGGTCCGCGCCGGCCAGCAGGTCGGCCACGTCGTCGCGGTGTCCGAGCAGCGTCACCGGGGCACGGGTCGCGGAGATCCGGGCGGCCAACGGCAGGTACGCCGGTCCGCTCCCGGCGACCACCACCACCGGCGGTGGGGTCCGGGTCCGCCACCGGGCCGCCGCGTCGACGAGGACGTCGTAGCGTTTCTGCGGGTGCAGCCGACCGACGGACAGCACCATCGCCTGGTCGGCGGTCACCCCGAACTCGGCCCGGACCGCCGCGCGGCGACGCGTCGCCGCCGGCCGGGCGGGGGCGGCGACCGGCGCCAACCGGGCGTCCGCGGCACCCAGCGCGGCGGCCCGCTCGACCAGGTCCGCCGACGCCCCCAGGGCCACCGTCGCCGACCGGGCCACCACCCGCTCGGCCAGCCGGGACAACCGGCCCCGCACACCGGTGGCGAGCACCGCGTTGTGCCAGGTCACCACCAGCGGTACGGACGGGCGGGCGAGCGCGGCCACCAGGGCGGCCCGCAGACCGTGCGCGTGCACCACGTCCACCGGGTCGGCGGCGAGGACCCGACGCAGGGCGGCGACGGCCCGGGCGTCGGCGGGGGTCGGGCTGGCCGGGATCTCCACCGGCTGGAACCGGGCCCCGGCGGCGGTGAAGTCGAACTGCTCCTGGGTGGCCGCCGGTCCGCAGACCACGACGTCGGCACCGGCTGCGGTCAGACCCCGTGCCACCGACCGGACGTGTTGTCCCACCCCGCCGGTGCTGGAGGCGAGCAGCAGGGCGACCCTGCCGGTCCACCGGGGTGCCGACGTGGCGTCGGTCATCGGGACACCGTCTCCTTCCCGTCACCCCGCTGACGGGGCGTGTCGTTGTCGTGCAACGGCCGGACGACTACCGGGTGCCCCGCCCGAGCCGCCGACCCACCGCACCGGTCCGCCGCACCACTGCGGCCAGCAGTGGCTGCACGTCCCGCCGGTCGGCGGCGAAGGCCACGGCGAGGAACACCACACCGACCACGAATGCGGACAGCATGCCTTGGCCGAGCGCCACCGGTGTCGTCGGGGTGCCGTCGGCCACCCCGGCCAGCAGCCGGGCCACACCCGCCCCGGCGAGGGCGGAGAGCACCCCGGCGAGAGTACCGGCGACACCGGCCCGGGCGGCACCGGTGAGCGCCCCCCGGCCCGCCGTGCGGGCCACCGCCGCCAGGAGCAGCCCACCGAGCAGGAGCATCCCCAGGGAGTTGGCGAGGGTCACCGCCAGCACCCGGTCGGCGGTGGGCAGCAACGCCGCCAACGGCACCGCCGCCACCGGCACCGCCAGCCACCCGAGGGTGATCGCCACCGTGGCCGGCCGGGTGTCGCCCCTGGCGTACAGGGCCCGGGACAGGACCGCGAACAGGCCGTACCCGACCAGGCCGGGGGCGAACCCGACGATCGCCGCCGCCGTGGCGGCGGGCTGCTCGGGATAGAAGAACCGGGCCACCGGGGCGGCGGTGCCGACCAGCGCCGCCGCGCCGAGGAAGCTGAACAGGAGCACCCCCCGGGTCGTCGAGGCCAGGGTCCGCCGGTATCCGGCCTCGTCCCCGCCGGCCGAGGCGGCGGCCAGGGTCGGGTACGCGGCGACCGCGAGGGGCACCGCCAGGACGGCCCACGGCAGCAGGTACATGGTCTGCGCCAGGTTGAACACCTGCGGGGACCCGGTCGGGCCGCCGGACACCCGGTTCAACGCCACCAGCAACGCCACCTGCTGGGCGGTGACGGTGACCGCACCGGCCACCGCCAGACCACCGATGCGGGCCCGGGCGTCGGGCGGGAACGCGTACCCGAACCGGGGCCGCAGCCCCAGTCGACGCAGCGGCACCAGCAGCGACAGCGACAGCACCACCACCCCGAGGGTGGTACCGGCCGACAGGACCAGCTCCCCGCCCCGGCCGACCTCGGCCACCGACGCCCCGCGCCCCTCGGTGGCCCCGAAGACCAGGTAGACCACGATCACGGTGAGGCTGGACAGCAGCGGCGCGATCACCGGCCAGGCGAACCGGCGGTGCGCCTGGAGCACCCCGGTCAACACGATGCCGATGCCGTACAGCGGCAGCTGGGGGGCGAACACCCGCAGCATCCGCGCTCCGGCGTCCGACTCCGGTGCCGACGGCCTGTCACCGACCGCGGCGATGATCGGGTCGGCGAAGACCGCCACCAGCACCGCCAACGGCACCAGCAGGGTCAACGTCCAGGTCAGCAACGCCCCGGTGGTGGCGGCCACCGACCGCCGGTCACCGGCGGCCACCGCACCGGCCAGCAGCGGTACGACCAGACTCGCCATCGCCCCACCGGCGACGATCTCGAAGATGATGTTCGGGACCCAGTTCGCCACGACGTACATGCCGCCGAGGTCACTGAGCTCCACCACCCAGGTGAACACTGCGGTACGGCCGAAGCCGGCGAGCCGACTGAACACGGTCAGCACGGCGATGAGGGCGGCGGCCCCGGCCACCTGACCGACGCCGACCGAGGGGGCCGGTTTCGTCACGTCAGTCGGTTCGACGGCCCAGCTCGTCCAGCTCCCGCAGGCCGGGCGTCCGCCCGATGACCTGGGTGAAGCTGACCTTCTCGCTGGCGGCGGTGAGCCCGGCGAGCACCGCCAGGGCGGCGGCCCGCCCGACCGGCCCGGTACGCGCGGCCAACCCGACGCCGAGGACCGCGCCGAGCGCGTTGGCCCCGCTGTCGCCGATCATCACCTGCTCGTCAAGGTCGGCGGGGAGCAGACCGGCGGCGGCACCGACCGCCCCGGCGGCGATCCCACCGTGCACCCCACCCAGCAGCGGCGCACCGAACAGCAGGCCGGACTTCGCCGCCCGCCCCGGACGCAGGTCCAGCAGGTTCACCAGGTTCGCCGTCCCGGCCACCACCCCGGCGCCGAGCAGCACGTCGACGGCACCGCGCAGCGGGCCCTGCCCCCGCCGGTGTCGGTGCCCCCGCACCGTGGGGTCGGCGGCGAGCAGCGCCGCGGCACCGAGCCCGGCGGCACCCACCCCGACGACCTTGACCAGCCCGGCGGTGACCCGCCCCTGACGCAGGGCGGCGAGGTGACCGGCGAACCCCTTCGCCGTCCGCTGCTCGGGGCGCGCCCCGACCACGTCGTCGTAGAGCCCCACCGCGCCGGAGGCGAGCCCGGCGACCAGGGTGGCCGCCCCGGCGGGGACGCTCCCGGCACCGAACGCCCCGGCTCCGGCGGCACCGGCGGCCAGCGCCGGACCGGCGGCCAGGGTGACGGTACGGCCCCGGAAGTTGGTCCGCTCCAGGTCCGGGCCGACCGGCGCGGTCCGGACCTCACGCAGCAGATACCGGGCGGCAGCCGCCCCGGCGCCGGCGACCAGCAACCGTCCCAGCAGGCTCACGGGGTCACTCCCGTCACGAGGGGATGGTTTCCGGACAGGCCGTCACGTCGTTCGCTCACTGGGGCAGTTTAGGCATCCGTTCGGCGGCGTTGTCGCCCACGCCGTACTGACCGGCCTTCTTCTCGGTCACCTGCTGCACCATCGCCAGGACCGTCACCAGTTGCCCCTGGATGGTGTTGGCGTTGTCCACCGTCGACATGGACTGGGACAACACCGGGTCGGCCCGGACGATCGCCACCAGGTTCCCCCCGGCCGACCCGTTACCGGCCACCACCGTCGCCCCGGTCCGGTCGAACTGCTCGGCGATCTTCACCACCGACTCGTCCTTCTTGCCGAAGTCCTTGTCCACGTACGGCTGCCCGCTGACCACCACGACCGCCTCCGCCGGACCGGCCACCCGTTCCTCGGTGGCGGCGTACCCGGCGTTGACGTACGAGGCGAGCACGGCCCGCCGGTCGGCGTCGGTCACCGGGGTACCACCCTCGGGGCGGTCGAGCAGGACGCTGGCCAGCAGCGCGCTGGAGGTCTCCACACCGTGCCCGTTGCCGGGCAGACCGGTGGCCGGGGCGGTGGGCCGGGCGGCGACGGTCGCCAGCTCCATTAGGTTGCTGTTGTTCTCCGGGTCGATGAACTTGTCCTGCAGGTCGACCCGGCCGGTGACGTTCGCCCCGGCGGTGGTGAGCATCTGCATCACGCCCTCGGTGTGGTCCCGCCCCGACGGCAGGCCCAACACCAGCACCCGACGGTCGGTGAGCCGGCCCGGCAGGAAGACCTGCGCCATGTCGGCGGCGAACTCCTCCTCCTGTTCCAGCTCCTTCTGCATGTTCTGCACCGACTGCCGCATCTGCTGGTTGTCCTTGCTCAGCGCGTTGACCCGCTCCTTGATCGAGTCGACCACCGGGCCGTTGAGGGCGGCCGTACCCACCACAAGGCCGATCGCCAGCGCCAGGAAAACCGCGGTCAGGGACACCACGTGGTACCGAAAGTTGATCACGCTTGCAGCCTCTATCGGTTCGGGATCTAGAAGAGCTGGCCCAGCTGGAACACGAAATTGTCCCACCATTCGGAGACCACGCCCAAATATGCCTTGCCGACGGTGGAGACCGTCACCGCCGAGGCCATCGCGGCCACCGCGGAGAGCACCAGCAACAGCAGCGACGACCCGGAGATGCTCTGCCGGTACAACCGGCTCACCCCCTTGGCGTCGACGAGCTTCCCACCGACCTTGAGCCGGGTCAGGAACGTCGACGCCATGCCGCCGCGCCCCTTGTCGAGGAACTCCACCAGGGTGGCGTGGGTGCCGACCGCGACCAGCAGCGACGCACCCTTCTCGTCGGCCAGCAGCATCGCCAGGTCCTCACTGGTCGCCGCCGCCGGGAACGTGATCGCCGACACACCGAGACTGTTCACCCGGGCCAGACCCGGAGCCCGCCCGTCCGGGTACGCGTGCACGATCACCTCGGCCCCGCACCGCAGGACGTCGTCGGTGACCGAGTCCATGTCCCCGATGATCATGTCGGGGGTGTAACCGGCCTCCACCAGCGCGTCGGCACCACCGTCGACCCCGATCAGGACCGGCTTGAACTCCCGGATGTACGGGCGCAACACGTCCAGGTCGGCCTTGTAGTCGTACCCCCGGACCACGATCAGACAGTGCCGACCGGACATCTCCGTCTGGATGTCCGGAACGCCCACCCCGTCCAACAGCAGGTCACGTTCCTGCCGCAGGTAGTCCATCGTGTTGGCGGCGAACGCCTCCAACTGCACCGACAGACCCTCCCGGGCGTCCGCCATCGCCTTGGCGACCGTCTCGGCGTCCTGGAGACTGCCGTGCGCGACCGGCTCGTCACCGACGAAGACCGTGTTGCCCTCGATCCGGACGACGTCACCCTCACGGATCCGCTCGAACACCCCCTCACCGAGGTCGTCGAGCAGCGGGATGCCCGCCGAGACGAGCACCTCCGGACCGAGGTTCGGATAGCGACCGGAGACCGACGGCTTGGCGTTGAGCACCGCCGCGACACCGACCGCCACCAGAGAATCGGCGGCGACCCGGTCGACGTCCACGTGGTCGATGACCGCGATGTCACCGGGCCGGAGCCGCCCGACCAGCCGTTTCGTCCGCCGGTCGAGGCGCGCGGTGCCGAGGACCCGGCCCGGTTCCACGTTCCGGGCGCGGCGCAAGGTGGGAAGACGCATCCTGACCATCCTGGCATGTGAGGAAGGCAATTCCGTCGCGACATGCCTGAGCAGGGTCGCCTACCCAGGGAAGCACACCGGGGCCGCGCCCGGTGCGCCCGCACCCACAAAACCGGCTCAGAAACGGCGTTCCCGGGCCGCCACGGCCAACAACTCCTCCGCGTGGGCGATACCCAGATCCGAGTCGGGCAAACCGGCCAACATCCGCGACAACTCCCGGGCCCGAGCCGTGTCCTCCACCACCCGCACCCCACTGGTGGTCACCGCACCCCCGGTGTCCTTGGCCACCACCAGATGCCGATCCGCGAACGCCGCCACCTGCGGCAGATGCGTCACCACCAACACCTGATGACTACGGGCCAACCGGGCCAACCGGCGGCCGATCTCCACCGCGGCCTGCCCACCGACCCCCGCGTCGACCTCGTCGAAGACCAACGTCGGCGGCCCACCCGACCCGGCGAACACCACCTCGATGGCGAGCATCACCCGGGACAGCTCCCCACCCGAGGCCCCCCGCTGCAACGGCAACGCCGGCGCCCCCGGATGGGCCAACAACCGCAACTCCACCTCGTCGGCACCGTCCGGACCGACACCCACCTCGGCCCCGTTCACCGACAGGGACGGCTCGGTACGCCCCGCCGCCCGGGGCAACACCGCCACCTCGATCCGGGCATGCGGCATCGCCAACCCGGCCAACTCGACGGTGACCTGATCGGCGAAACGCCCCGCCGCCTCCCGACGCGACGTCGACACCCGACCCGCCAACTCCGCCACCTCACCGGCCAGCCGCGACGCCTCCCGGTCCAACTCGTCGAGGAACTCGTCGGAGGTGTCCAACTCGGACAACCGGGCCCGGGCCCGCTCGGCCCACGCCACCACCCCGTCCACGTCGTCGGCGTACTTACGGGTCAACGCCCGCAACGCCGCCCGCCGCTCGTACACCACCTGCAACCGGGCCGGATCCGCGTCCAGCGCCGCCAGATACGTCGACAGCTCCGCGGACACGTCCCCGACCAGGGTCGCCGCCTCCTCCAACCGGGACGCCAACTCACCCAACGCCGGATCGGTGCCGGCCTGCGCCTCCAGGGTCCGACGAGCCGTACCGAGCAACGCCGTGGCGTCCGGAACCTCGTCGCTGGGCTCCCCCGTACCCGCCACACACTGCTGGGCCACCTGCGCGGCGGTCCGCAGCCCCTCGGCGTGCTCCAGCCGCTGCGCCTCCACCTTCAACTCGGCGTCCTCGCCCGGCTGCGGGTCGACCCGGGTGATCTCGTCGAGCCCCAGCCGCAACAGGTCGGCCTCCTGATGCCGGGCCCGGGCGTTGCTGCGCCGGTCGGCCAGGTCGTCCACCACCCGCCGCCACCCCGCGTACGTCTCCCGCAACGCCTCCAACAACTTCTCGTGCTCCGGACCGGCGAACCGGTCCAGCGCCGCCCGCTGCTCGGCCGGACGCAGCAGACGAAGCTGGTCGGACTGGCCGTGCACGGCCACCACCTGCTCACCCACCTCGCCGAGCATCGCCACCGGCATGCTCCGCCCACCCAGATAGGCCCGGGAACGCCCCTCGACGGTGACCGTACGGCTCAACAGCAGCGAACCGTCGTCGTCGGGTTCACCACCGGCGTCGACGGTACGGGCGTGCACGGTGGCCGCAGTCCGGCCGCTCAACCGCAGCCGCCCCTCCACGACCGCCCGGCCGGGTTGGGCGCGAACCCTCCCGGCGTCGGCCCGCCCGCCGAAGAGCAGGCCGAGGCCGGTCACGACCATCGTCTTACCCGCGCCCGTCTCGCCGGTGATGACGTTCATCCCGTCGGCCAGCGGCAGCGTGGTGTCCTCGATGACGCCCAGTCCGGTGATGCGTAGCTCTTCCAGCACAGCACCCGACAGTAGACGCGCGCCCCGACAGTTGACCAGCCGACGCGGCCCACCGTCGCCCCGCCGACGGTCCCGACCCGGGACACGCCGACGCGAGACACCGCACGTCGGGCGGTCGACCGGCCCCGGACACACCCACATGCCGCGACTCGCGACGAACATGAATCTCCGGCTGTCAGGTCACCGACGGTTGCCGCGCCACCCGTGCACCGGAAGATCGAACTTCGCCACCAACCGGTCGGTGAACGGCCGGTCCTGCAACCGGACGATCCGCACCGGCAACGAACCCCGCCGGACCGTCACCCGCGCCCCCGGCGGCAGGTCGTAGACCCGACGCCCGTCGCAGCAGAGCACCGCCAACGTGGTGAACGGATCCACGGTGATCGAGAACGTCGACCCGGGAGCGGTCACCAACGGCCGACTGAACAGGGCGTGCGCGCTGATCGGCACCAGCAGCAACGCCTCCACCTCCGGCCAGACCACCGGCCCCCCGCCGGAGAACGCGTACGCGGTGGAACCTGTCGGCGTGGCGCACACCACCCCGTCGCACCCGTACCGCGACAACGGCCGACCGTCCACGTCGACGAGCAACTCCAGCATCTGGGCCCGTTCGCCCTTCTCGACGCTGATCTCGTTGAGCGCCCACGACTCGATCGTCGGACCACCGTCGAACTCGGCCGTCACGTCCAACGTGAGCCGCTCGTTCACGGCGTAGTTGCGGTCCACCACGTCCCGCACGGCGACGTCCAGGTCGTCGATCTCCGCCTCGGCGAGGAAACCCACCTTGCCCAGGTTGATCCCGAGCAGCGGCACCTTCGCCGGCCGGGCCAGCTCCGCCGCCCGCAGGAAGGTCCCGTCACCACCCAACGCGAACACGATCTCCGCGCCCTCGGCCGCCTCCAGACCGGCCATCGGCACCACACCGGGCAGATCCAGGTCGTCGGCCTCCTCGGCGACCACCCGCACCTCGAAACCGGCGGCGATCAGATCCGCCGCGACGGCCCGGGCGTGTTCGGTGCTGCGTCGACGACCGGTGTGGGTCACCAGCAACGCGGTCCGATCCGCCGACCCCCTCGCGTTCACCCCGCAACCTCCTCGGCAGTCGCATCCAGGTCGCCGGACCGTACCGGACCGTCCGGCCCGGCCGCCACCACCGCCCGGACCCGCTCCGGATCCGGCGACGGCGCCCCCCGGCGCAACCACACGAAGAACTCCACGTTCCCGCTGGGCCCCGGCAGCGGGCTCGCCGCCACGTCCGCCAAACCCAGCCCCAGGTCGGCCGCACCGGCCGCCACGTCGAGGACCGCCTCGGCCCGCAACGCCGGATCCCGGACCACCCCACCGGCCCCCACCCGCTCCCGACCCACCTCGAACTGCGGCTTCACCATCAGGGCCAGATCACCGTCCGGATCGGTGCACCCCGCCAGGGCAGGCAGGACCAGACGCAACGAGATGAACGACAGGTCCGCCACGACCAGGCCCACCGGACCACCGATCGACTCCGGGGTCAGGGTCCGCACGTTGGTCCGTTCCTGCACCCGCACCCGGTCGTCGGTCCGCAGCGACCAGGCGAGCTGCCCGTACCCGACGTCCACGGCGACCACCTCCGCCGCCCCCGCCCGCAACAGGACGTCGGTGAAGCCGCCCGTCGACGCCCCCGCGTCCAGGCATCGCCGACCCGTCACCGACAGCCCCTGCGGACCGAACGCCGCCAGCGCCCCGGCCAACTTGTGACCACCCCGGGAGACGTACTCGGTGCTCGGGTCGTCCCCGGTGACCAGCACCGGATCGGCCGGGTCGACCATGGCCGCGACCTTGCGGGCCGGCGCCCCACGCACCAGGACCCGACCGTCCTGCACCAACACGGCGGCCTGCTCCCGAGAGCGGGCCAGTCCTCGACGGACGAGTTCGGCGTCCAACCGGTTACGACGTGCCACGGTGTTCTGGTTCTCCTCAGGCCCGGTCGATGGTGGCGAGGGTCTCGCTCAACGTCTGGTAGGCCGCCTCGTACTGGGCGATCTGGTCGGCCGGGGAGAGCGTCGCCGCGTTGGCCATCGCCTGCACGGCGGCGTCCACCGCCGGATGTCCGGCCTCCCCGTCGTACCCCCGGGTCCCGCCCGGTGGCGGCCCCGGACGCGGAGAACCCCCCGGTCGCGGCACGCCCTGCGGTGCCGGGGCCGACGGCGGGCCGGGGCGAGGCCCCGGACGCGGTACGTCCCCCGGTGTCACGCCGTCGCCTCGGCTGCGGACCCACCGGTGGTCGGCGGCTCGTCCCCGGAGGATCGCCTCGCGACGGCCTTCTTGGCGACTGCCTTCTTCGCCACCGCCTTGGTGGCGGGCTGCCGCGCCACCGCCTTCGTCGCGACGGCCTTCTTCGCGACGGGCTTGCGCGCCACCGCCTTCTTCGCCACAGCCTGCCCGGCAGGCGCCTCACCCGGTACGGACGCGTCCTGCGGACCCTCGGCGACCGGCTCCACATCCGGGCCACCGACCCGCGCACCGGTCGCCGACGTCGCGGGTGCTGCACCGTCGAGACGGGCCTGACGCAGCTGTCCTTCGAGATCCCGCACCCGCCGGTTGAGCTCGGCGACCTCCTCGGCGGTGGCCAGACCGACCAGCCCGAGAGCCCGGTCCACCTCGAACCGGACCAGCTTGGTCAGCGCCTCCCGGTTCGCCGCACCCGTGGAGACCAACTCCTCGGCGAGCGACTGCAACTGGGTCGCCGTCGCCCCGCCCGAGCCCACCACCCGTCGTACGGTGTCCTGAGCCTTCTTCCGGGGCGCTTCGGTCAGGCCCATGACCAGCTCGAGGTAGGCGCGCCACGCGTCCTGCATACCTGAGTCCTTCCGAGGTGGGTGTGCAGGTGTCCACGCTACCGGGCCGCCCGCGAGCCCCCGTGCGGTACGGTGCCGGAAACGGTGTGGCGTGCGGTGTGAGGAGGCGACGGTGGCCAGCGTGGACGAGTGTCGGCAGGCGTTGGAGGAACTCGCCGCCCGGTTGGACCGCAACGCCGCCACGGTGCGGGACCGCATCGACCTGGACCGGACCCTGGTCTGCAGGATCACCGACCTGGACACCGCCTTCCACGGCCGGTTGACCGGCGGGCGGCTGGTCGGGCTGACCGAGGGCGACGACCCGAAGGCGAAGATCGCCCTCAGCAGCACCGGTGACGACCTGCTCGCCCTGCTCCGTGGTGAACTCGAGATCACCAAGGCCCTCGCCGCACGCCGAGTGTCGATCAAGGCGAACCCGTTCGACCTGATGAAGCTCCGCAAACTGCTCTGAGCAGGACTTCCGCCCGGTGCGGTGGCCGCCGTCGACGACGGCGGCCACCGATCACACAGTCAGCCCCAGCTCCGCCAGCGCCTGCGTCGCCGCCGGGGACCCGGCACGGAACGCGGGAACCACCGCCGTGGACCAGGCTGCGGCGCAGAGCACCGCCAGCGCGTCCAACGCCGTACCGGAGCCGACGAGTTCCCAGCCGTCGCCCCCGGCGGACACCGACCAGCCGCCACCGGGCGGAACGGATCCGTCAGCCCCCGGGGTCACCCGGACCACCGCCGCCGGGTCGAAGAGCCCCGCCAGGTCGAACGCCACGTACGTGGGTCGGCGCTCGGGACCGGACGAGAGCAGCTCCGCCACGTCGCTGACCCCGGTCAGGACGAGCAGACTGTCGAGGCCCGCCCGGCAGGCGCCCTCGATGTCGGTGTCCAGACGGTCGCCGACCACGAGGGCACGCCCCGAACCGGCCCGCCGCGACGCCGTGGTGAACAACGCCGGTTCCGGCTTGCCCACCACCAGGTCGGGGTCCCGCCCCAACGCGGTAGCCACCGCCGCGACGAGCGAACCGTTGCCCGGCAGCGGCCCCCGCCCACTGGGCAACGTCCGGTCGGTGTTCGTGGCGATCCAGGTGGCCCCGGACCTGACCGCGATCGTGGCCTCCGCCAGATCGGTCCACCCGACCTGCGAACCGCCACCCTGAACCACGGCGACCGGGGCGTCGTCGGCACGCCCGACCGGGTTCAGCCCCACCGCCCGCACCTCGGCGCGCAACGCGTCGGCACCGACGACCAGCACCGCGGAACCGGCCGGGAACCGCTCCCCGAGCAGCTGAGCCGCAGCGGCAGCCGAGGTGAGCACCTCCTCCGGGCGGGCGGAGACGCCCATCCCGTTGAGCATCTCCGCCACCTCGCTGGAGCGCCGCGACGCGTTGTTCGTGGCGTACGCGATCTCCCGACCCTCGGCCCGCAGCCGACCGACCGCCTCGACGGCACCCGGAATGGGCCTGTCGATCAGGTAGATGACCCCGTCGAGGTCGAACACGACCAGCCGGTAGTCGTCGGCCAACGGCCCACCGGAGAGGTCACTCACCGCTGGTCCGCCGCCGGGTCGACCCGCCCTTCGGCCGGGGCCGGACCGGTCTTCGACGTCCCCGACTCCTCGGTGCGGTCGGCCGGGTCCGAACCGGAGTCCGGGCCGTCCTCGTCGGCCGGCACCCGGTCGACGTCCGCAGCGGCCTCGGAGGCCTCGACACGCGGCTCGGAGTCCCCGTCCCGGTCCACCGAAGCGGCAGGATCCACCGACACGGCACTGTCACCGGTCTCGTCCTCGGGGGCGGGGCCGGCCACCTCGCCGTCCGCCTCCGCACCGTCCCGGTCGGCCGGGTCGGACTCCGCGTCGGGGCCGGCGACGTCCTCGTCGTCGTCCTCCTCGTCGCCCTCGATCAGCACGCCGTCGAGCTCCAGCAGCCGCTCGGCAGCGTCCGTCTCACCGTCGACGTCGACCTCGGCCGCCCGGGAGAACCACTCCCGGGCCTCTTCCCGCCGGTCGACGGCCAGCAGCGCGTCGGCGTACGCGTACCGCAGCCGCGCCGTCCACGGCTCGGTGGCCTCGGCGGTCAACTCGCGAACCTGCAGCATCGCCACGGCCGCGTCCTTCTGCCCCAGGTCACCCCGGGCCCCGGCCGCCACGATCAGCAGCTCGGTCGCCACGGACCGGTCCAGCTTCTCCTGGTCGGCACCCCGGAACAGGTCGATGGCCCGCTCCGGTCGGCCGAGCGCCCGCTCGCTGTCGGCGATCACCGCGAGGTGGCTCTGCTCGCCGGTCATCCGGTGGTAGGTGCGCAGCTCGGCGATGGCGGTCTGCCACTCACCGGCGTGGTACGCGGCCAGCCCGACCGCTTCCCGAACCGCCGAGATGCGGGAGGCCAGACGACGGGCCGCCAGCGCGTGCGCCAGCGCCCCCTCCGGGTCGTCGTCGATCAGGGCGCCGGTCGCCACCAGGTGCCGGGCGACGCTCTCCGCCACCGGCTTGGCCAACGACAGCAGCTCGGCCCGGACCGCCTGGTCGAGGTCGGACGCGACGATCTCGTCGGGCAGTTCCGGGGCCGACGTACCTGCGGCACGGTCGTCCGGGCCACCCTCGCGGCGACGGTCGCCGGAGTCGGCCCGGTCGTCCCGGCGCGGCCGGTCACGGTAGCTGTCACGCCCGTCGGACGACCTGTCGAAGCGTCCCCGACCGGAGTCGCCCCGCTGGCCGCCGTCCCGGTCACCCCGGTAGCCACCCTCACGACGGTTGCCACCGTCGCCACGGTCGTCGCGGCGGAAACCGCCGTCACGCCGGTCGTCGCGGCGGAAGCCACCCTCGCGGCGGTCGCCACCGAAGCCGCCCTCGCGACGGTCACCGCCACGGAAGCCGTCGGGCCGCCGGTCGCCACCCTCACGACGGTCCCCACCACGGAAACCACCGTCACGGTCCCCACCACGGAAACCACCGTCACGGTCCCCACCACGGAAACCACCGTCACGGTCACCGCCACGGAAACCACCGGAACGGCGGTCGTCGGTACGGCGGTCGTCCCGGTTGAAGCCACCCTCGCGGCGGTCGCCGCCACGGAAGCCGCCCTCACGACGGTCACCACCGCCGAAGCCACCCTCGCGACGGTCACCGCCACGGAAACCGTCGGGACGACGATCCCCACCACGGAAACCACCCTCACGGCGGTCCCCACCACGGGATCCCTCGTCACGTCGGTCGGAGCGGAAGCCCCCACCGCTGCGGGATCCACCGTCGCGGTCACCGCCCCGGTAGCCGCCCTCACGCCGGTCGTCACGACCCCCGCCGGGACGCCGGTCGCCGCCGAAACCACCCTCGCGGCGGAAGCCGCCCTCACGCCGGTCCCCGCCGCCGAAGCCGCCCTCGCGGCGGTCACCGCCACGGAAGCCGTCGGGCCGCCGGTCGCCACCCTGGTAACCGCCCTCACGACGGTCACCGCCACGGAAACCACCCTCGCGGTCACCGCCACGGAAACCACCGGAACGGCGGTCGTCGGTACGGCGGTCGTCCCGGTTGAAGCCACCCTCGCGGCGGTCCCCACCACGGAAACCACCATCACGGTCGCCGCCACGGAAGCCGCCCTCACGACGGTCACCACCGCCGAAGCCACCCTCGCGACGGTCACCGCCACGGAAACCGTCGGGACGACGATCCCCACCACGGAAACCACCCTCACGGCGGTCACCACCGTCTCGGAAGCCCCCGCCGGACCGGCGGTCGTCGCCGCGGAACCCGCCCTCGCGGCGGTCACCTCGCGCCCCACCCCGGTCGTCCCGGTTGAAGCCACGGTCACCGCGGTCGTCTCGACGGTCGCCTCCGAAGCCGGCGCCCCCGCTGCGGAAGCCACCCCGGCCACCCTCACGGTCGCCACGGAAGCCGCCGTCACGGGACGGGCCACTGTCGCGGCGGAAGCCACCACCACGGGGGCCGTCGCCGTCACGCCGGAAACCGCCTTCGCGGGATCCTCCGCCGTCTCGGCGGTCGGAGCCGCCACCGTTCCCACGGCCGGAGCCGCTGTCGGAACGGAAACCGCCCGGGCGGCGATCCCCGCCTCGGAATCCCCCGTCCCGTCCCGACTGGCCGCCGCGATCGCCACGGTACGAAGGTCGGTCGTCACTCCGCCCACGACGGTCGTCGTCCCGGCCTCGGGAGCTGTACGACTGGGGGCGGTCGCTGCGCTCGTCGTGGCGGCGCTGACGATCTCCGCCCTGGGATTCTGAACTCACAGGTATTTCCTTCCTGATTGCGCCGCCCAGGGCGCCAACACGCAGTCGAGGGCCGACCCGGATGGGGCGGCCCTCGACTGGAAAGATGTCCGGCGGTGTCCTACTCTCCCACACCCTCCCGAGTGCAGTACCATCGGCGCTGGAAGGCTTAGCTTCCGGGTTCGGAATGTAACCGGGCGTTTCCCTTCCGCCATGACCGCCGTAACCCTATCGACATATCAAACAACACCACACACGTGGTCTGCTGTTCGTTTGTCAAGAGTTGCACAGTGGACGCGTAGCAGCTTCGTAGTCAAGTCCTCGGCCTATTAGTACCGGTCAACTCAACCCGTTACCGAGCTTACATCTCCGGCCTATCAACCCAGTCGTCTAACTGGGGGCCTTACCCACACCAAAGATGTGGCGGGATACCTCATCTTGAAGCGAGCTTCCCGCTTAGATGCTTTCAGCGGTTATCCCTTCCGAACGTAGCCAACCAGCCGTGCCCCTGGCGGGACAACTGGCACACCAGAGGTTCGTCCGTCCCGGTCCTCTCGTACTAGGGACAGCCCTTCTCAAGTATCCTACGCGCACGGCGGATAGGGACCGAACTGTCTCACGACGTTCTAAACCCAGCTCGCGTACCGCTTTAATGGGCGAACAGCCCAACCCTTGGGACCTGCTACAGCCCCAGGATGCGACGAGCCGACATCGAGGTGCCAAACCATCCCGTCGATATGGACTCTTGGGGAAGATCAGCCTGTTATCCCCGGGGTACCTTTTATCCGTTGAGCGACACCGCTTCCACACGCAAGTGCCGGATCACTAGTCCCGACTTTCGTCCCTGCTCGACCTGTCAGTCTCACAGTCAAGCTCCCTTGTGCACTTACACTCAACACCTGATTGCCAACCAGGCTGAGGGAACCTTTGGGCGCCTCCGTTACCTTTTAGGAGGCAACCGCCCCAGTTAAACTACCCACCAGACACTGTCCCTGAACCGGATCACGGCCCGAAGTTAGATATCCGAATCAACCAGAGTGGTATTTCAAGATTGCCTCCACCCATACTGGCGTATGGACTTCACCGGCTCCCACCTATCCTACACAAGCTAACTCAAATACCAATGTCAAGCTATAGTAAAGGTCCCGGGGTCTTTCCGTCCTGCCGCGCGTAACGAGCATCTTTACTCGTAATGCAATTTCGCCGGGCCTGTGGTTGAGACAGTGGGGAAGTCGTTACGCCATTCGTGCAGGTCGGAACTTACCCGACAAGGAATTTCGCTACCTTAGGATGGTTATAGTTACCACCGCCGTTTACTGGCGCTTAAGTTCTCCGCTTCGCCCCGAAGAGCTAACAGGTCCCCTTAACGTTCCAGCACCGGGCAGGCGTCAGTCCATATACATCGAATTACTTCTTCGCATGGACCTGTGTTTTTAGTAAACAGTCGCTTCCCCTGCTCTCTGCGGCCATACAACGCTCCACCCGCACGGGGCTTCACGTCTCCGGCCCCCTTCTCCCTAAGTTACGGGGGCAATTTGCCGAGTTCCTTAACCACAGTTCACCCGATCGCCTTGGTATTCTCTACCTGACCACCTGTGTCGGTTTGGGGTACGGGCCGCTCGGAACTCGCTAGAGGCTTTTCTCGGCAGCATAGGATCACTGACTTCACCTGAATCGGCTCGGCATCACGTCTCAGCCACATGCGCCGCGGATTTACCTACGACACGGCCTACACGCTTACCCCGGCACAACCACCGGCCGGGCTCAGCTACCTTCCTGCGTCACCCCATCGCTTGACTACTACCCGCCAGGTTCCCACGCTCCCCACCATCAACCCGAAGGCATCCGGCAGCTCGGGTGGTTAGCACAACGAGGTTCATCACGGGCGCTCCTTCGCGGGTACGGGAATATCAACCCGTTGTCCATCGACTACGCCTCTCGGCCTCGCCTTAGGTCCCGACTCACCCAGGGCGGATTAACCTGGCCCTGGAACCCTTGGTCATCCGGCGGAAGGGTTTCTCACCCTTCTTTCGCTACTCATGCCTGCATTCTCACTCGTGCCGCGTCCACAACTCGATCACTCGGCTGCTTCACCCCCGGCACGACGCTCCCCTACCCATCCACACACCTGCACAAGAACCACAAGGATCCCCGCGAAGTAAAAATGTGAATGCCACAGCTTCGGCGGTGTACTTGAGCCCCGCTACATTGTCGGCGCGGAACCACTTGACCAGTGAGCTATTACGCACTCTTTAAAGGGTGGCTGCTTCTAAGCCAACCTCCTGGTTGTCTATGCGACCCCACATCCTTTTCCACTTAGCACACGCTTAGGGGCCTTAGCTGGTGATCTGGGCTGTTTCCCTCTCGACTACGAAGCTTATCCCCCGCAGTCTCACTGCCGCGCTCTCACTTACCGGCATTCGGAGTTTGGCTGATTTCGGTAAGCTTGTGGGCCCCCTAGACCATCCAGTGCTCTACCTCCGGCAAGAAACACGCGACGCTGCACCTAAATGCATTTCGGGGAGAACCAGCTATCACGGAGTTTGATTGGCCTTTCACCCCTAACCACAGGTCATCCCCCAACTTTTCAACGTTGGTGGGTTCGGCCCTCCACGTAGTCTTACCCACGCTTCAGCCTGCCCATGGCTAGATCACTCCGCTTCGGGTCTAGGACACGCGACTCAAACGCCCTATTCAGACTCGCTTTCGCTACGGCTCCCCCACACGGGTTAACCTCGCCACATGCCACTAACTCGCAGGCTCATTCTTCAAAAGGCACGCCGTCACCCCGCAAGGCTCCGACGGATTGTAGGCGAACGGTTTCAGGTACTATTTCACTCCCCTCCCGGGGTACTTTTCACCATTCCCTCACGGTACTCGTCCGCTATCGGTCACCAGGAAGTATTTAGGCTTACCAGGTGGTCCTGGCAGATTCACGGCAGATTTCAGGGGTCCGCCGCTACTCGGGAACACCCACAGGAGACCAGCCACTTTCACCTACCGGACTCTCACCGTCTACGGTCAGCCTTCCCAGACTGTTCAGCTAGCAACTGGCTTTCTCACTCCTCCAACAGTCGTCAGCCTGTTGAGCAGGGTCCCACAACCCCGACCACGCAACCCCTGACAGGTATCACACGCAACCGGTTTAGCCTCATCCGCTTTCGCTCGCCACTACTCACGGAATCACATGTTGTTTTCTCTTCCTACGGGTACTGAGATGTTTCACTTCCCCGCGTTCCCCCCACACACCCTATGTATTCAGATGCGGGTGACATCACATGACTGATGCCAGGTTTCCCCATTCGGACACCCTGGGATCACAGCTCGGTTGACAGCTCCCCCAGGCCTATCGCGGCCTCCCACGTCCTTCATCGGCTCCTGGTGCCAAGGCATCCACCGTTCGCCCTTGACAACTTGACCACAAAGATGCTCGCGTCCACTGTGCAATTCTCAACAAACGACCAACCCACAACCCACAGCCCCACACCAAACCCAACCCCCACGGGCCGGCGGTATGCGAGACCAGGCCATGCCTGGCGACCTGACAGACCACGTCACCGCAGCCCACCACAGTCTCTGAAACAACAACACGATGGTTGTTCCTTCAGGACCCAACAGGGTGCTCTCCGCCCTCTCCCAGCCGCACCAGACCCCCCGCTCCACACCAATCCGAAGATCAGCCGTACTAGAGGAACCCGGCCGTTGCCAGGAAAAAACTCACCAGTGTCTCCGCCTCTGAGCACCCCGACCTGACATTCGCAGACCGCGGGCTCCATACCGTCTTTCGACGAATGGTGCTCCTTAGAAAGGAGGTGATCCAGCCGCACCTTCCGGTACGGCTACCTTGTTACGACTTCGTCCCAATCGCCAGCCCCACCTTCGACGGCTCCCTCCACAAGGGTTGGGCCACCGGCTTCGGGTGTTGCCGACTTTCGTGACGTGACGGGCGGTGTGTACAAGGCCCGGGAACGTATTCACCGCAGCGTTGCTGATCTGCGATTACTAGCGACTCCGACTTCACGGGGTCGAGTTGCAGACCCCGATCCGAACTGAGACCGGCTTTTTGGGATTCGCTCCACCTCACGGTATCGCAGCCCATTGTACCGGCCATTGTAGCATGCGTGAAGCCCTGGACATAAGGGGCATGATGACTTGACGTCATCCCCACCTTCCTCCGAGTTGACCCCGGCAGTCTTCGATGAGTCCCCGCCATAACGCGCTGGCAACATCGAACGAGGGTTGCGCTCGTTGCGGGACTTAACCCAACATCTCACGACACGAGCTGACGACAGCCATGCACCACCTGTGACCGCCCCCGAAGGACCTGCCATCTCTGACAGTTTTGCGGCCATGTCAAACCCAGGTAAGGTTCTTCGCGTTGCATCGAATTAATCCGCATGCTCCGCCGCTTGTGCGGGCCCCCGTCAATTCCTTTGAGTTTTAGCCTTGCGGCCGTACTCCCCAGGCGGGGCGCTTAATGCGTTAGCTGCGGCACAGAGAACCGGAGAGGCCCCCCACACCTAGCGCCCAACGTTTACAGCGTGGACTACCAGGGTATCTAATCCTGTTCGCTCCCCACGCTTTCGCTCCTCAGCGTCAGTATCGGCCCAGAGACCCGCCTTCGCCACCGGTGTTCCTCCTGATATCTGCGCATTTCACCGCTACACCAGGAATTCCAGTCTCCCCTACCGAACTCTAGCCTGCCCGTATCGACTGCAGGCCCGCGGTTGAGCCGCGGGTTTTCACAGTCGACGCGACAAGCCGCCTACGAGCTCTTTACGCCCAATAAATCCGGACAACGCTCGCGCCCTACGTCTTACCGCGGCTGCTGGCACGTAGTTGGCCGGCGCTTCTTCTGCAGGTACCGTCACTTGCGCTTCGTCCCTGCTGAAAGAGGTTTACAACCCGAAGGCCGTCATCCCTCACGCGGCGTCGCTGCATCAGGCTTCCGCCCATTGTGCAATATTCCCCACTGCTGCCTCCCGTAGGAGTCTGGGCCGTGTCTCAGTCCCAGTGTGGCCGGTCGCCCTCTCAGGCCGGCTACCCGTCGTCGCCTTGGTAGGCCATCACCCCACCAACAAGCTGATAGGCCGCGAGCCCATCCCAGGCCGAAAAACTTTCCACCACCAAACATGCGCCCGGTGGTAATATTCGGTATTAGCCCCGGTTTCCCGGGGTTATCCCAAAGCCTAGGGCAGGTTGCTCACGTGTTACTCACCCGTTCGCCGCTCGAGTACCCCGAAGGGCCTTTCCGCTCGACTTGCATGTGTTAAGCACGCCGCCAGCGTTCGTCCTGAGCCAGGATCAAACTCTCCAACAAAAACCTGTGGAAAATCCATCCCAGCAACAAACCAAATTGTTGCCAAAGGAATTCCGTCAACCAACCAGAAACCGAAGCTCCCAGCCAGCCACGGGGTATAAAACAATTGGCACTGGCTTATCAAGCACCCTGTTGAGTTCTCAAAGAACAACCACACACCAAACCCGAACCCCACACCGTGGAACCCGAACCCGGGGCATTTCGTCCCGCTGTGCCCGCTCTCGCGCCGGGCACTTTTACTACGTTACCCGGTGGTTTCCGCCGTGTCAAACCGGTATTTCGCGGTTCGTCAGGCTTCGTACCATTTACGGGCACCACGATTCCGCCGACTTCCGTCGGATCGGATCTCGCGGTTTTGGTAGGCCGGCCGCGCGGTCACCCGCAACTCGCCCGTTTCCCTACCGGCGGACCACTCTACCCGGTCGAGTTCGCTCCGCCAAATCGACCCTCAGGTCGCTCGGGGGCTCCGCCCGTCCCGGACTCCGCGACCTGGGTCGTGGTTCCGGAAGTGGTCGCCGCGCTCCGGCCTTCCCGGTTGTTTAGTCCCGGTTCGTCCGTTCCGCGCTGGCAGAGAGAAAGTTACGCCCCCGACGGATCGGTCGTCAAATCCGTCGGGGGCGTTCCCCGTCACACCGTCCGGGTGGCGCTATCCGCCCAGGTCGACACCGGCGAAGGACTTCTTTCCCCGGCGCAGGACCAGGTACCGGCCGTGGAGCAGTTCCTGCGGGGCCACTGTCGCGTCGACCTCGGTGACCCGTTCGTTGTTCACGTACGCGCCACCCTCGGCGATCACCCGACGGGCCTCCTTCATGCTCGGCACCAGCCCGGACTCTTTGAGCAGTCCGGCGACGTCGGGCAGGGCGTCGAGGCGTACCAGGCCGGCCTCGGCCAGCGCCGCCCGCAGCGTCTCCGGGGTCAACTCCGTCAGCGAACCCCGGCCGAACAGCGCCTGGGCGGCGGCGACCGCCTGCGCCGTCTCCGGTGCGCCGTGCACCAGGGTGGTCAGCTCCTCGGCCAGCGCACGTTGGGCCAGCCGGGCCGCCGGGCGCTGCGCCCCCTCCTGCTCCAACCGCTCGATCTCGTCGCGGCTGCGGAAGCTGAAGTACCGCAGGTACCGCCCGACGTCGCGGTCGTCGGCGTTGAGCCAGAACTGGTAAAAGGCGTACGGGCTGGTCAGCTCCGGGTCGAGCCAGACGGCGCCGCCCTCGGTCTTGCCGAACTTGGTGCCGTCGGCCTTGGTCACCAGCGGGGTGACGAAGGCCTGCACCGGACCGGCGCCGCGACGTCGGACGTAGTCGACTCCGGCCGTGATGTTGCCCCACTGGTCGCTGCCGCCGAACTGGAGCCGGCAGCCGTGCCGCTGGTGCAGTTGGTAGAAGTCGTTGGCCTGGAGGAGTTGGTAGCTGAACTCGGTGAAGCTGATGCCGCTGTCCAACCGGGCCCGGACCACCTCCCGGGCCAGCATCTTGTTGACCGGGAAGTGTTTGCCGACGTCCCGTAGGAACTCGACCACCGACATCTCGCCGGTCCAGTCGAGGTTGTTCACGGGGTGGGCGGCGTTCTCCCCCTCGTACGAGACGAAGGGCGAGAGCTGGGCGCGGATCCGCTCGACCCACCCGGCCACCGTCTCGGGTGGGTTCAACGAGCGCTCGGCGCTCTCCTTCGGGTCGCCGATCTGCCCGGTGGCTCCGCCGACCAGCAGGAGGGGCCGGTGTCCGGCCTGCTGCAGCCGGCGGGCGGTGGCGACCTGCATGAGGTGGCCGACGTGCAGGCTGGCCGCTGTCGGGTCGAAGCCGACGTAGAAGGTGGTGCAGCGGCCGTCGAGGAGTCCGCGCAGCTCGTCGGGGTCGGTCGAGTCCTGGATCAGGCCCCGCCACCGCAGGTCTTCGGTCAGGGAGTCCCGCCCGGAGGGCGGGAGGGTGCTGTCGGTCACGAGCACCGATTCTCCCCCATCACCCCGGGGTGGCCGAAGCGGGTTCTGGCCTGGTCACGGCCGTACCACGGTGCGCGACGGGGTCAGCGAGGGTTGCGACCCGGCGGTTAGGCTGGGTTTTTCCATGATCGCGGGAGGACAGCGTGGAGATGCCGGAACTGACCGGCGGCCTGATCGGGCTGCTCGGGCTCGAGTTCGACGAGGTCGGTGCGGACCGGGTGGTGATCCGCTGGCAGGTGCGTCCGGAGCTGCACCAGCCGCACGGCATCCAGCACGGCGGGGTGTACTGCACCGTGGCGGAGACGGCGGCGAGCATCGGTGGCACTCTCTGGCTCGGCGAGCGGGGGCGGGTCGTCGGGGTCTCCAACCAGACCGACTTCCTGCGGGCGGTCAGCGCGGGTGAGCTGGTCGCGGTGGGTACGCCGCTGCACCGGGGACGTAGTCAGCAGTTGTGGCAGGTGGAGATCGTCGACGCCGAGGAGCGGCTGGTGGCCCGGGGTCAGGTCCGGCTGCAGAACCTGACGCCCGCCTGATCGGATGAACGGCGGGGCCGGGCCGGGGCCTCGCGTGGGTGGACGTCGTCGGCGACCGCCGGCGGCATGTCCGGTTCAGCGCTTCTGAGGGCATTCGTCCCGATATCGTCGCCTCGATGACCCGGCCCGATCCGTCAGTGCGGTGAGGAAGCTCCTCGCCGCGACGCTCGGCATCCTCTCCGCGGTGGGCGGCTTCGTCGACATCGGCGACCTGGTGGCGGCGAGCCAGGCGGGTGCCCGGTTCGGGATGGGCCACGTCTGGGTGCTCCTGGTCGGCGTGGTCGCCATCTGCGCGTACGCCGAGATGGCCGGACGGATCGCGGCGGTCAGCGGCCGGGCGGTCTTCGACCTGGTCCGGGAGCGGCTCGGCCCCCGGGTGGCGCTGGTCAACCTGGTGGCGTCGTACCTGATCACGGTCCTGACGCTGGCCGCCGAGCTGGGCGGGGTGGCGCTGGCGCTGCACCTGGCCTCCGGCCTGCCGTACCTGCTCTGGGTGCCGGTGGCGGCGTTCGCGGTGTGGCTGGTGCTCTGGCGGATGCGGTTCCAGGTGATGGAGCGGGTGTTCGGCCTGGCCGGGCTGACGCTGGTGGTGTTCGCTGTGGCGTTGACCCAGCTGCCCACGGACTGGGGTGCGCTGGCCCGGGGCGCGCTGGCCCCCGGGCCGGGCGGCGACGGGTGGGGGGTGTACTGGTTCATCGCGGTGGCGTTGTTCGCCTCCACCGTGAGCCCGTACGAGGTGTTCTTCTTCTCCTCCGGCGGGGTGGAGGAGAGGTGGAGCGCCGACGACCTCTCCGACGCCCGGGCCAGCACCCTGATCGGTTTCCCGGTCGGCGCGTTCCTGGCGTGTTCGCTGATCGCCACTGCCGCTGTGGTCTACCACCCGTCGGGCACCCGCCTGGACAGCCTGGAGCAGGTGGCGCAGCCGGTGGTGATCGCCTTCGGCACCGTCGGTCTGGTCCTGGCGGTGGTGGCGTTCTTCGCCGTCACCTTCGGTGCCGCCCTGGAGACCGGGCTCTCCGCGGCGTACACGGCGGCGCAGTACTTCGGCTGGCAGTGGGGCAAGCGGGTCAGCCCCCGGGAGGCGGCCCGGTTCCACACCGTCCTGCTGGTCAGCGTGCTGCTCGGGATGCTGGTCCTGATGACCACCGTCGACCCGATCACGTTGACCGAGTACATGCTGATCGTCAGTGCGGTGGCGTTGCCGCTGACGTACCTGCCGATCCTGATCGTGGCCAACGACCGGACGTACCTGGGTGACCGGGTCAACGGCCGGTGGTTGAACCTGCTCGGCGCGCTCGTCCTGGTGGTCATCGTGGCGGCGTCGGTCGCCGCGATCCCGCTGGCGGTGGCAACCCGGATGGGGCAGTGACGACGATGACACCGACGAGGGTCCGGGGGTGACGACGGTGCGGATGCAACTCGGTCAGCATCTGCTGGACCGGCAGATCGTCGACGCCGACGGGCTCCTCGTCGGCAAGGTCGACGACATCGAGTTCGCGGTCGCCGACGACGGCACCGTCGTCGTGGACGCGTTGCTCACCGGGACCGGTGTGCTCGGGCAGCGGATCGGGGGGGTCGTCGGACGGCTGTTGATCCGGGCCGCCGACCGGCTCCGCGACCGGCAGCCGTCGGCGGTACGCATCCGCTACCCGCTCGTGGAACGGGTGGACAGTGCCGTCCGGCTGCGGGTCCGTCTGGACGAGTTGCCCCCCGCCCCGTTGGAGGAGTACCTGCGGCGTCGTCTGATCGACCGGATCCCGGGGTCGGACCGTGCGAGCGGGTGAGGTGCTCGGCCGGATCGCGTACGACGGCGACGGTCGGCGGCTCGGTCGGGTGGTGGACCTGGTGGTACGTCGTGACCCGGCCAACGGGCGGTTGGTCCTGACCGATCTGCTGGTGGCCCGTCGCTGGTACGGGCGGGTGGCCGGGCGGCTGATCGGCACCGAGCACCACCCCTCCGGGCCGTGGGTGATCAGGATGGCCGCCCGGCTGATCAACCGGGGCACGCACCTGTTCCCGGTGCACCGGGTCCGGTTGGTGCCACCGGTGCCGGGGCTACCCGACACCGGCGACGACACCTGACCGGGGTCCGGCCGGATCCGGTGCGGTCAGGGGCGGGCTCCGTCCATCACCGGGGTGTCGGCGGTGTCGGTGACGGGCCGCTGCTCGGGGGTGGGAAGCTGCCCCCCGTCGTCGGTCTGCCCGCCCGCCGGGGTGGACTCGTCGTCGGTCTCGGCCGACCGGGTCACCCGCCGGGCCTGCACGGCGGCGATGGCGTGGTGGTCGATCTCGGTGACCGTCAACGTCCAGCCGTCGAGGGTGATCTGTTCACCGGTCTCGGTGGGAATGTGGCCGAGGCACTCCAGCACCAGCCCGGCGATGGTGGTGTAGTCGCCCTCCGGGCGGTTGGGCAGCTCGACGTCGATGTCGGTCAGGTCGTGCACCGGGAAGGTGCCGGGCAGGACGAGGGCGCCGTCCTCGGTGGTACGGACCGAGTGCACGTCCCGGTCGGTCTCGTCGTAGATCTCGCCGACGATCTCCTCGAGGATGTCCTCCAGGGTGACGATCCCCTCGACCGCCCCGCGCTCGTCGACCACCAGGGCGATGTGCTGCCGTTCGGCCTTGAACTGGCGCAGCGCGTCGACCACCGGGAGGGAGTCGGGCAGCATCATCGGCGGGCGGGCCCGCTCATCGACGGGTCGGTCGTCGGCCACCCCGACGAGGTCCCGCAGGTGGATCACGCCGACCGCGTCGTCCAGGCCGCCGTGGCGGACCACCGGTGCCCGGGAGTGCCCGGACGCGGCCAACACCAGCCGGGCCGCCTCCGCGGTGGTCCCGCTGTCCAGGCAGAACACCTGAAGGCGAGGCACGAGTACGGCGCGGAGCCGACGGTCGGCGATCTCCACCGCTCCGGCGATGATGGTCTTCTGCTCGGTGGTGAACCCGTGGTTACCCGAGACGATGTCGCGCAGTTCGTCCGGGCTGATCTCGTCGCGCTGCTCGTCGAGTTTCACCCCGAGGAGCCGTACCACCAGGTCGGTGGTGGCACCGAGGGCCCAGACGGCCGGTCGGGTGAGGCTGGCGAGCAGGTCCAGGGGGCGGGCGATGAGCAGCGCCCACCGCTCGGGGGCCTGCATGGCGATCCGCTTCGGGGCGAGTTCACCGAAGACCAGGGTGACGAAGGTGAGTACCAGGGTGACCAGGACGACTGCCACCGCCTCGGCGGCACCGCCGAGGAAGCCCAGCAGGGGCACCAGGGGGCGGGACAGGGAGACCGCGGCAGCGGCCGAGGCGAGGAAACCCGCCAGGGTGATGCCGATCTGGATGGTGGCCAGGAACCGGTTGGGGTCCTTGGCCAGTCGGGCCAGGACCCGTCCGGAGCGGCTGGTGCGCTCCAGTCGCTGGATCTGGCTCTCCCGCAGCGACACCAGGGCGATCTCGCTACCCGCGAAGATCGCATTGAGGACGACCAAGACCCCGACCAGTGCCAGTTGGGTCCAGATGCTCTGCACGCCGGCTCCTCACCGTAGCCGCGACGGTCGACGGACCGACGCCCCCGGCCGGCCCGTCCGGCCGAGGTAGCGCTGTCTTTTCCCAGCGGGGACCGCGCCGAATCCTGGGTCCGTTCTCAGGCCGGTTCGTCGGCCCGGGTGACCGGCAGGTCCAGCACGTACCGGCCCTCGTGGGGGCGGAATCCGAGGCGGCTGTAGTAGGGGGCGACCATGCCGGGTGGGCTGACCACCCGGTGGAAGCCCCGGTCGGTGAAGAGGCTGCTGCGCCGGTAGACGAACTCCCCCGGGGTGAGATCCCGGTACCGGGCTGTCACGTAGTCGAGGTCGATCTGGGCCACCCCGTCGGGTTCGGCGTGGACCAGCACCACCCCGACCACCTCGTCGGCGCGTACGACCAGGAAGGCCGAGCCGCCGTCGCGGTCCGGGGTCGGCCGGAACCCGGGGTTGAACCTGGCGATGTCGGCGGCGTGCACCCGCAGCGTGTGGGCCAGGAAGGCGTCGTCCACCCCGACCTCGACGACCTGGTACGTCGCCTCGTCGTGGCGGGTGGCGAGCAGCGTCCGCAGGTACCACAGGTTGATCACGGCGAGCACCACGTTGAGGCCGACCATCGGCCAGACCTCGACGGCGGCGTTGTAACCGATCAGGATCAGGCAGCCGATCAGGTTGATCGCGCGCAGCCGTAGGAGGCGGGTCTGCAACAGGGACCAGACCAGCAGCGCGGAGCCGACCCAGCCGAGGATCTCCAGCCAGTTCACCACGGAAGCCTATTCGCCGCCCCGGTCACCCGGCTCGGCGGGCAGTTCGAGCAGCCACTCCTCGACGTCGGTGCCGCGGAAGGGGGCGTACCCGGTGTCCTCGCCGACGACGACGAAGCCGCACTTGCGCAGCACCGCCAGGGAGGCCCTGTTGTCCTTGGCGGCGCGGGCGTGCACCGGGCGTTGCGGAAGTTCGCGCAGGAGTGCGCCGAGTGCGGTGGTGGCGTATCCCCGGCCCCACCGTCGGGGGTCGATCCAGTAGCTGACCTCGGTGCGGGTCTCCACCGGGAAGGCGGCCACGTGGCCGACGACCTCCCCGTCGACGGTGACGGTGCGCGGCCGGATCGTCGGGTCGGCGCGGATCCTCGACCAGTGGGCCTCGAAGGCGGCCCGGTCGCCCGGGTCGGCCGGTCCGAAGGCGGCCATCCACCCGGCCTGCGGGTCCTGCTCGAAGCCGAACAGGTGCGGCAGGTCGTCGTCGCGTACCGGACGTAGGCGCAGGTCGGCGGTCACGGCCGGAGGATACGCGGTACGGCGGCTGCGGTACGGGAGGCCGGGGTGGCAGGTGACCTGGTCGCGGCCCCGCTGCGGCGGCAGACCGTACGGGTGATCATGGAATGCGTGTCGGGCGGCGTGTCCGGGCAGAATGCCGGGGGTCGACGCCGACAACCGTCGACAATGACCGCACACCGACCCAGGAGAGAACATGAACCGACCTGTCGTGGTGGGTGTGGACGGCTCCCCGTCCAGCCTGGTCGCCGCAGAGCAGGCCGCGCGGGCCGCGATCCGGTGGTCCCGGCCGCTGCACCTCGTGCACGGCTACCTGCACCCCCTCGGGTACGGGGTGCCGCTGAACCCGTACGACCTGGGGATCCCGGCCCCCACCGAGGACGCCCAACGGATGTTGGAGGAGACCGCCCGGGAGCTGGCGGACAGGTGGCCGGGGCTGGCCGTGGAGGTCCGTCAGGTGGCCGGCGGCCCGGGGGCCACCCTCGTGGAGGAGTCGCGCCGCGCCGAGCTGCTGGTGGTGGGCAGTCGGGGTCTGGGCGGGTTCGCCGGGCTGCTGCTCGGCTCGGTGAGTCAGCAGGTCGCCGGGCACGGTCAGTGCCCCGTCCTGGTGGTCCGTCCGCCGGAGCAGCCGATCCCGGTCGAGGGTCCGGTGATCGTGGGTCTCGACGGTTCGGATCCGACCCTGGGCGCGGTCCGGTACGCCGCCGACGAGGCCGCCCGGCGCGACACCGGGCTGGTGCTGCTGCACGTCCGCTCGGACGACTCCGACCGGGAGGCCCCGGACGAGGTGGAGCAGGGCGCGGCGGGGCGGGTCGACGCCGACGAGTTGCTGGCCCGTGCCGTCGCCACGGTCCGGGCCGAGCATCCCGACCTGCCCGTGGAGCAGCGGACGCTGCGGGCGGAGAAGCCGGCGTCGGCGTTGGTCCAGGCCAGTGGTGAGGCGACGTTGTTCGTGGTCGGCTCCCGGGGGCGGGGCGGGTTCACCGGTCTGCTGCTCGGCTCGGTCAGCCAGGCCCTCGTCCAGCACTCCCACTGCCCCGTCCTGGTGTTCCGCCCGCACCCCGACGACCGGTCCTGACCCGGGCGCTCGTCGGCGGTGCTGTCAGTCGCCGCCGGCGAGCAGGTGGTCGAAGGTGGTGGTGAGGGTGAAGGGGTCGGTGCGGGTGGGGGCGGTGTAGCGGCCGACCTGGTCGGCCAGTTCGGCGGCGGCGCGGTCGATGCGGCTGCGCAGCGCCCCGTCGGCGGCACCGTCGGCCCAGTCCTCGGGTCCGGCGAAGACCCCGGTGGGGGCGACCACCGCGCGGGCGTAGGTGAACAGCGGTCGCAGGGCGTGTTCCAGGGCCAGCGAGTGGCGGACGGTCCCGCCGGTGGCGGCGACCAGCACCGGTTTCCCGGCGAGGGCGTCGCGGTCGAGGACGTCGAGGAAGGACTTGAACAGCCCGTTGTACGACGCGCCGAAGATCGGCGAGACGGCGATCAGCCCGTCGGCGGTGGCGACCGCGTCGATCGCCGCGCCGAGGGTGTCCGACGGGAACCCGGTGAGCAGGTGGTTCACCACGTCGTGGGCGTGTTCGCGGACCTCGACGGTGGTGGTGTGGAGGGTGAGGTCCCGTCGGGCCGCCTGGTCGGCGACGGCGGCGGCGAGCTGGTCGGCGAGCAGCCGGGTGCTGGAGGGCTGGCGCAGGCCGGCGGTGAGGACCACCAGGTTGCGGCTGGTCATCGGCGGGCCTCCTGCGGGGTGTCGGTGGTGACGGTGGCGAGGCGGGCGGCGTGGGTGGGGGCGTCCGGGACGTGGGCCGGTCGCCGGGCCGCGAACTCACGGCGCAGCACCGGTACGACCTCCTCGCCGAGCAGGTCCAGCTGCTCCAGGACGGTCTTGAGGGGCAGACCGGCGTGGTCGACGAGGAACAGTTGCCGCTGGTAGTCGCCGACGTACTCGCGGAAGCCGAGGGTCTTGTCGATGACCTGCTGCGGGCTGCCGACGGTCAGCGGGGTCTGGCCGGTGAACTCCTCCAGTGACGGGCCGTGCCCGTACACCGGGGCGTTGTCGAAGTACGGCCGGAACTCCCGTACCGCGTCCTGGGAGTTGCGACGCATGAACACCTGCCCGCCGAGGCCGACGATGGCCTGCTCGGCCGAGCCGTGGCCGTAGTGGGCGTAGCGCTGCCGGTAGAGGGCGACCATCCGGCGGGTATGTTCGGCGGGCCAGAAGATGTGGTTGGCGAAGAACCCGTCGCCGTAGTAGGCGGCCTGTTCGGCGATCTCCGGGCTGCGGATCGAGCCGTGCCACACGAAGGGGGGAACCCCGTCCAGTGGGCGGGGCGTCGACGTGAAGGACTGAAGCGGGGTGCGGAACTTGCCCGACCAGTCGACGACGTCCTCGCGCCAGAGCCGGTGCAGCAGGGCGTAGTTCTCGACGGCCAGGGCGATGCCGTTGCGGAGGTCCTGGCCGAACCAGGGATAGACCGGGCCGGTGTTGCCCCGACCGAGCATCAGGTCCACCCGACCGTCGGCGAGGTGTTGCAGCATCGCGTAGTCCTCGGCGATCTTCACCGGGTCGTTGGTGGTGATCAGGGTGGTGGCGGTGGAGAGCTGCAGCCGGGACGTCCGGGCGGCGATGTACCCGAGCATCGTGGTGGGCGACGAGGGTACGAAGGGCGGGTTGTGGTGCTCCCCGGCGGCGAAGACGTCGAGGCCCACCTCCTCAGCCTTGAGGGCGATGGTCACCATCGCCTTGATCCGCTCGGCCTCCGTCGGTTCCCGTCCGTTTGTCGGGTCGACGGTGACGTCGCCGACGGTGAAGACTCCGAACTGCATGGCGGGCTCCCGCTCCTCGTCTGGTCGGGTCCGGGGCGGTGGCTCCCGGACCTCCCCGACAACATAGTTGCTGCGTCAACTATTCCGGAGCCCCCCTGGCTACCATGTGTGACGAAGATCCAGTGCACGGCCGACACGAGCCGCCGGGATCCGGGAGGATTCGACAGTTGTCGCCTGACTCGCTCGCCGTCCTGGCGCAGCCCGCACCACTGGTCGCCCCGGCCCTGATCGGCTGGACCCTGACCCACCACCACCCCGAAGGTACCGTCACGGTCGAACTGACCGAGGTCGAGGCGTACGCCGGCGAGGCCGACCCCGCCTCCCACGCCTGGCGCGGCCCGACCGCCCGCAACGAGGTCATGTTCGGCCCGGCCGGACGGCTCTACGTGTACCTGTCCCACGGCCTACACCACTGCGCCAACGTGGTGACCGGACCGGCGGGCACCGCCTCGGCCGTCCTGCTCCGGGCCGGGAGGGTGATCGAGGGGGTCGACCTGGCCCAGCGGCGACGCGGAGAGCGGGTCGCCCCGCACTCGCTGGCCCGAGGCCCCGGCAACCTCGGCCAGGCACTGGCCCTGACCCGCCACCACAACGAGGCTCACCTGCTCGGCGACGGCCCGCTCGTCCTGAGCCCTCCGACCCGGGCGCGAGGCCCTGTCGTCGCCGGCCCCAGGGTCGGGGTCAGCCGGGCCCACGACCGGCCGTGGCGGCACTGGCTCGCCGACGACCCCACGGTCTCGGCGTACCGCCGCGCCAAGGCGGCCGGAGCAGCCGTACCGCGCTGACTCTCGTTCCACGGCCCGGTCCGCCACCGGCATCGGGCCTACTATGGAGCCCCTGGCGATACGATGTCCAAGCTTCAGAATCGGATCTTTCGTCACCACTCCCACCCGGAAAGCTTGAGATGATCTTCGGAACCAAAGTGAATGAAAACTGGAGAGTTGATCTTTAGCTCCCCAGGTCAGTAAGTCTGCTCCCCGCGCATGCGGGGGTGATCCGTCGGAGACGCGGCGCAGCGTGCGGAGCATCCACTGCTCCCCGCGCATGCGGGGGGTGATCCCGCCTTGCGGGCCGACATGCACCGGGCCGCCCACTGCTCCCCGCGCATGCGGGGGTGATCCCGAGTTCGACGCCCCCGCCGGCATGGTGTCGGTCTGCTCCCCGCGCATGCGGGGGTGATCCCGCCGTGGTGAGCGACCAGCTGCGCCGGGAGCGCTGCTCCCCGCGCATGCGGGGGTGATCCCCCACGAGACGGGAGCAACCCCCATGGCGATCACTGCTCCCCGCGCATGCGGGGGTGATCCTCCCGAATGTCACGGAGCAAGCCGTTCTGCTCCCTGCTCCCCGCGCATGCGGGGGTGATCCCGAGTGCTGGTCGCGGGGGTTCGACCCGTGGTCCTGCTCCCCGCGCATGCGGGGGTGATCCGGAAGACCCGAGCATCTTGACCCGCTCGCTGTTCTGCTCCCCGCGCATGCGGGGGTGATCCCCGCAGGGACGCCGCCCGCGCGACTTTGCTGAGCTGCTCCCCGCGCATGCGGGGGTGATCCCTGGGCGTCGGCGGCCCCCTGGGGACCTTCCGCCTGCTCCCCGCGCATGCGGGGGTGATCCACTGATGACACCGGCGGCGGCATGGCGGGCGAGCTGCTCCCCGCGCATGCGGGGGTGATTCCACGTCCTTGATCGACCCGGACTTGATGCGCAGCTGCTCCCCGCGCATGCGGGGGTGATCCCCTCATCTTCATCCTGGACGCGGCCGGGAACCGCTGCTCCCCGCGCATGCGGGGGTGATCCCATCCAGATCAACAGCACGATGAATGGCGATCTCTGCTCCCCGCGCATGCGGGGGTGATCCGACGCTGCCGCAGCGCGCCCGGGTCGGGGGCGGCTGCTCCCCGCGCATGCGGGGGTGATCCGCGTGCGTCTACGATGGCGCACGGTCACCCCCTCTGCTCCCCGCGCATGCGGGGGTGATCCGCGGAAGACCAGCTCGCCGACCCCGTCCATCACCTGCTCCCCGCGCATGCGGGGGTGATCCGTGGCGTCCGGTGACGTCGATGTCCTGGACGACCTGCTCCCCGCGCATGCGGGGGTGATCCGGGCCGGTCGGCCCGCTTCATCGCGGAGCGATACTGCTCCCCGCGCATGCGGGGGTGATCCCCGGTACTCCTGGCCGTGCTGCGTCGCACGGGTCTGCTCCCCGCGCATGCGGGGGTGATCCCGCCTTCACCGGCGCGGTGACCCGGGCGACCTTCTGCTCCCCGCGCATGCGGGGGTGATCCTGCCCACAGCCGGCCACCGACCCGCCGGTCACGCTGCTCCCCGCGCATGCGGGGGTGATCCTTGCAAGAAGTCCGAGGGGGCGTGGATCGAGTGCTGCTCCCCGCGCATGCGGGGGTGATCCTTGGTGCGCTGAGAGGAAATACGGAGCATAGCCCTGCTCCCCGCGCATGCGGGGGTGATCCCTCTCGACGATTTTTGCCAGCACCCCTATGGATCTGCTCCCCGCGCATGCGGGGGTGATCCCCGTGCGCCGCTGGGCCGAGACCCTACTGGAACCTGCTCCCCGCGCATGCGGGGGTGATCCCGCCAAGCCTGCTGAGGGGGGCTGACCGATGGGCTGCTCCCCGCGCATGCGGGGGTGATCCCCTCGCCGCCTCCGGGATCCTGTCGCAGGTGTGCTGCTCCCCGCGCATGCGGGGGTGATCCCATCGCGGACACGCTCATGCTGACGCTCCCGGCCTGCTCCCCGCGCATGCGGGGGTGATCCGCCCCGGCTTCCGAACGGCCCAGGGTGGGCGGGCTGCTCCCCGCGCATGCGGGGCTGATCCCCAGTGGCAGGCCACCGCCACCGGCAAACCGTGCTGCTCCCCGCGCATGCGGGGGTGATCCCGTCACGTCGTTCGGCCCGGGGTCGAGCCGCCACTGCTCCCCGCGCATGCGGGGGTGATCCCGACACCTGCATCGACCTGTGCGTGCTCAACCCCTGCTCCCCGCGCATGCGGGGGTGATCCTGTCTACCGTCGCCACGTCAGTTCACCCATTCCCTGCTCCCCGCGCATGCGGGGGTCATCCCTCGAAGCTGCCCCCCGTCGCCCCGGGCCCGGTCTGCTCCCCGCGCATGCGGGGGTGATCCCCTGCACGTGACTAAGGATCCGGTGGCGTACCACTGCTCCCCGCGCATGCGGGGGGTGATCCCCACATCCCGTCGAAGCGGTGGCTCGTCCACCCCTGCTCCCCGCGCATGCGGGGGTGATCCCGGCGGGTAGGAGCCCCGCGCCCGCCCGTCATCCTGCTCCCCGCGCATGCGGGGGTGATCCCCAGCCGTCCACAAGGAGGTGCCGCCGGTGTACCTGCTCCCCGCGCATGCGGGGGTGATCCCCAGCCGTCCACAAGGAGGTGCCGCCGGTGTACCTGCTCCCCGCGCATGCGGGGGTGATCCCTTCGCTGCGGCGATCGGCTGCCGGGTCCGGGGCTGCTTCCCGCGCATGCGGGGGTGATCCGCTTACCTGGTAGGCGTCGTGGCTACCCAACACTGCTCCCCGCGCATGCGGGGGTGATCCGTCGTCGGCATCCTTGATACCGGCGGCGTAGGCCTGCTCCCCGCGCATGCGGGGGTGATCCTGGTAATGCGCGTTTCCGGCCAATGGCGTAACCCTGCTCCCCCGCGCATGCGGGGTGATCCGGCGGCTGCCGACCAGGGCGTGATCCTGGTCAACTGCTCCCCGCGCATGCGGGGGTGATCCGGGCTGTTCCCCCGTGGCACGGACGGCGTGGACCTGCTCCCCGCGCATGCGGGGGTGATCCGGTCCGTCCACCCGTGCCCAACCGTCAGCATGGCGGCTCCCCGCGCATGCGGGGGTGATCTCTGGACGAGGTTGAGCATGTTGATGAGCATCATCGGTTCCCCACATAGGCGGGGTAATGCCACACAGACGCGCAGGTCCTCGGTGGACTGACGTAACGCCAGTTGCCTCGCTCGTATCCGCGCTCGTGAGTCATCGGGCACCGTCCAGGCCCAGGGACTCCCCGAGCATGACCAGGCGGGGATCAGGACGGTCCGCCTGCCGCAGGGCCAGGGCGACCGCTGCCCGGGCCGCTGGCCGTACCCGCACCTCCTCCGGCGCGATCCGGTCCGCCTCCAACAGGGTCCGGGCCGCCTCCGCATCCTGCCCGGTGCCGGCGTACCCCCGGGCCGCATCCACCAGGTGATCCGCCCGGGTACCGGCCGGGAGGCCCCACCACCCCGGCCGGGTCACCGCCTGCTCGTGCGCCGCCACTGCGACAGCCGGGGATTCCAGGGCCAGGGCGGCGGCCACCCGCACCCCGTCGACCAGGGCCGGGCCGAAGCCGGTGTGGTGATGGTCCTGACCGTCCCCGACCCGAGCGGCACAGGCGGCGGCCTGGTCGACCAACTCCAACACCGTCAAGGGGTCTCCGAGCTGGGCGGCGGCCATCGCCGCCTGCAACAGCAGGCTCCCGTGCACCGACAGCCGCTCCTCGTCGACCGCGAGGGGATCTGTGGGAGCCAGGTCGTGCGCGACGGAGACGCACAGCTCGAAGGCCGGGCGGGGCTGGGCCAGCTCCCGCACCACCCCGCCGAGTGGAACAGCCGCCCGTGCGGCCAGTACCGGGTCACCGAGCCCGACACTGACCGCCATCGCGCGGTCGGCGGCCAGCCACGCCACCTCCGCCGCACCGACCTTCCGCAACACGGTCGCCGCAAGCTGGTACACCTCGACAGCCACCGCGTCAGCACCCGGCGCATCAGCCCGGGCCTGCCTGGACTGAGTCAGCAGGCCAGGCAGATCGGCCAGCACCCGACGCAGCCGTCCGTGGCGGAAGGTCGTCCACCCGTACGCCGCATTCCGTGCTAAACGATCGAGGGAACGGGCCGGGGCAGCGGGACCGTACCGGGCCAGGGATGCCTGCACCCCGTCGACCAATCCGCGCAGCTCGGCATCAGCGGGCGGGACCGCGCCGCCGCTCAGTGGCCCGGTCTGGAGCAGGGCCACGTCGACCCGCAGCGCGGCGGCGATCTCGTGAAGCACGTCGAGTTTGTTCAGCTCCCGGATGCCCCGCTCGACCTTGTCCACCCAGGACTTCGACTTGCCGAGCCGGTCGGCGAACATCTGCTGGGTCATGTTCCGACGGCTCCGCCAGTACGCAACCCGACGCCCCACCGGCACCGAGTTGTCATGACCGTCCACGCCGACCCCGCACCCGGGTCGTCTCCTCCACGGGTATCCGTTCCGCCTCGGCCAATTCGAGGATTCGTTGCTTCGCCGCTTCGTGTTCGGCGGCCTGGTCGACGACCACCGGCGGAATGGGCGGTTCGGGTTGCTGAGTGTTCACTGCCGGTCCTCCTTCCACTGCTTCGATAGCGCTCGCGTGCACATCGCCGAGCCGCACAATTGCTTGGAGTTTCGGCGCGCCATCGGCAGACGAGCCTCAAGGGCGGCAGGACCCTGTTCGGTTCCGATCACGATCGGCGGGCAGTGCGAGGCTGGAATGATTCACAGCCTTGCTCATGACCGCGCCCACCGGAACCGCCTGCTGCGGTGCGAGAGGTGCACACGGTCAGAGCGGTGGTGCGGATGGTGCGGATTTCCCCGAGAAGCACCGGTAACCGCTATCGTCGGACCTACTCGAATTGCCCTCACAACGCAATCGGCCCAACAATGGGATTCCCGCCGAGGACGATGCCGTGGAAGAATCTGCTCCGAACCATCACAAGGGCCACCTGGGCTCGTTGCTGATTCGGGCCGGCTGGCGGCCCGAGACGCTGGCCCGTCGCGTGAACGCCGCACTGTCGGAGCAAGGCAGTAGCCGTCGGGTGCACGAGAAGACGCCGTACAAATGGATCAAGAACGGCGAGACACCACACGGCGAGGTACCCGACCTCGTGGTTCAGCTTCTCTCAACCGCCTTGGATTCCGCCTTGTCCTTCGAGGAGGTATGGGGTGTCAGGGCTCGTCGCCCGGAGACGACCCTGCGCGTGGACGACTCGATGGACGTACCCTGGGACAGCAGCGGACTGCTCAGCCTCCTGGGAGGACCCGTGCCCACCCGCCGCACCATCCTCGCGCTCTCCGGTGTCGCCCTGACCGGTCACGCCTGGCGTGCGCTCCAGTACCCGGCACCCACCCTCACCGCCGTGGCAGCGGAACAGGGCCGAGTCACCCCTCCCCTGCTGGCCATGGTCGAAAGTGTCGTCACCCATGCGCAGCAGCTCGACACCCAGCACGGCGGCGCGGCTCGGGCCTTCGTCGCCGACCAGTTCGCCGCCGTCGCACGACTGCTCCGGCACGCCTCCTACCCGGCGGCCACCGGAAGTCGTCTGGCCGCCGCCCTCGCACAGCTCGCCCAGACCAGCGGTTTCATGGCCTTCGACGCCCACCACGACGGCGAGGCCCAACGTTGGTACCTCCTGGCCCTGCGCGCAGCGCACGCCGCACAGGACCCCGCGCTCAGCGCCAGCATCCTCGCCCTGATGTCCAACCAGGCCGCAGACCGGGGTTTCGGCCTCGACGCCCTCCAGCTCGCTTCCGCAGCGCAGGAAGCCGCAGCCACCGCCGGTCCCGCCGTCCGCGCCCTGGTGACCGCTCGCAGCGGTCTGGCCCACGCCGCCGCCGGCGATCTCACCGGCTTCCACCGCATGCGCGACGCCACCCTGGAGCTGGGCGACAGCAACGCCGACAGCCCGCTGCCCCGCTGGGCCTCCTACATGGATCCGGTCGAACTCGACGCCATCACCGGACGAGGGCTGGTCATGCTCGCGGAACGGCTGCCGGTACGCCGCAAACAGCTCCTCGGGCAGGCCACCCTGCTGCTTCATGCCCGCGCCCACACCCCCGGGACAGCCCCGCCGCAGCGGTCGGCGCTCCGCCACGGAGCCTGGCTCAGCCTGGCTCACCTGCGCAATGGCGACACCGACATCGCCGTCGACACCGCCCACCGCGCCCTCGACCGTCTGCCCCACGTGGCCTCCGTCCGCAGCGTCGCCCTCCTCCACCGATTACAGGAGGAACTCACCGCGACCGGGCCGCGCCACCCGGCCCCCGTACGGCAACTCATCGCCGAGCTCGGGCGACTTCCTCGCCGACACGACGGTGGTGTGATGTGACTCGCTCGCGGGCGATCTCACGCACAACGCTCGCCACCCGGCACCGTGACATCCCGGAAACTCAGCACCTGCGAGCCCGACTCCTGCAGACTGTCGGATCCGTCGGGTGAGATCGACTCTGGAGATGCTGACCGTCGGCTGCAGACAGGCGGGACTCACCGCCGACGGAGCCGAACTCATCCGTGCCGGGGAGAACACCCTCTACCGGCTTCGGGCCGGGGTCGTCGCCCGAGTCAGCCGACAGGGTCGACGAGAGGCGGCCGACAAGGAGGTACGGGTCTCCCACTGGCTGCAGCAGGTCGGTGTGCGGGTCGTCGAAGCGCTACCCGACATCGACCAACCGGTCGAGGTGGACGGGCGGGCGGTCACCTTCTGGCGTGAACTGCCCGATCACCGGGAGGGCGACCCCGAACACGTCGCCGACGCACTCCGTCACCTCCACCAGCTACACCAACCACCCCCGGAGCTGGACCTACCGCCCCTCGACCCGTTCGTGCGGCTGGAAGAACGCATGACCCAGACCACCGTCTTCGACGAGGCGGAACGACGCTGGCTCCTCGACCACCTGAACCACCTCACCCAGCAGTACGAACTCCTCCCCCTCGGCCTGCCCCGCTCGGCCGTCCACGGAGACGCCTGGGCGGGGAACATCGTCACCACCAGCCGTGACCAGTCCCCCGTCCTGCTCGACCTGGAACGTTTCGCTCACGGGCCACCCGAGTGGGACCTCGCCTCCGTCGCGGTCGACTACCTCACCTTCGAAACCACGCCCCCCGGGTCATGGGCACAGTTCTGCCACCGGTACGGACACGACGTCACCGACTGGTCCGGATACCAGGTCCTCCGCGACGCCCGAGAACTCCGGAAGGTCACCTTCGCCGCGCAGATGGCCGGTCACCATCCCCGCCTGCGACAGCAGGCACGGCACCGACTGGCCTGCATTCGGGGACAGCACGGACCACGCCCATGGCAGTGGCCCACAATGGCCTGATCACTCACACCGGCGGCATAATCACCCACGCCGCTACCGCACTTCAGGAGGCGATGGCGAGGCTCACTACCCGGCGGCCACCGCAAGTCGTCTGGCCCCGCCCTCGCCCGACCCAGCGGTTTCATGGCCTTCGACGCGCACCACGACGGCGAGGTCCAACGTTGGTATCTCCTCGCCCTGCGCGCAGCGCACGCCGCACAGGACCCCGCGCTCAGCGCCAGCACCCTCGCCCTGATGTCCAACCAGGCCGCAGGTAGGGGCTTCGGCCTCCTGCACCGATTTCAGGGGGAACTCACCGCCACAGCTCTCCCCGGGCCTTATGCGCCACCAACTCCAGCACCGCGATCACCGTCCCGGCACCGACGATCTAACCCCGGGACACCAGCTCGTACGCCTCGTCGAGCGGAATCCACGCGACCTGCTCGGCCTCGTTCACGTCAGCGGGCGCCGATCTGCTCGGGACCACCTCACCGCGGTCATGGCCAGCGGCACCACCGCCGAACGCAAGGCCGCCGTCGAGACCCTCATCGCCGAAGCCGACTCACCGACCAGGGAGTCGTCCCCGTCTTCAAGATCCCCACCGACGCGACGATGCTCCCGCCCGAAACGGACGGGGCACTCATGAGGAACGACCACCGGTTCGCACAATGATGTGGTCGGTGAGCCCGATGCATCACCATGCGAACCATCTCGCCGTCATCGTCGGTGAACCGCTGTCGCCGAGTCTGACCAGCTCGCGCGATTGAATGCCAATCCGATCCAGGGGTGCCGTACCGTCGTGGCCAGAGTCGCAGTCAGCGCGGGGCCTGACCGGGGAGGAGTCCTACGAACGGTAGGCGTCGCGTCGGTGGCGGATCGAGTGAATCTCTACGACTCGTTTGGCTTCATTGATCCGGTAGATGATCCGGTAGGTGCCGCGCCGGGCGGAATGAAAGCCGTCGAAGGGTTCGTCGAGGGGTTTGCCCACTCGGTACGGGTTGATCGCGATCGCCCGCTGGATGGTTTCCGTTGCTGCGACCGCCACCTCCAACGGCAGGTCCTCGTGCAGGTTGCGGCGGGCCTGCCGGGAGAAGGACACCGTGTACGGGTTGAACGGTTCGGTGGTGCGGTCGTCCGCCCGCTTGCCCCCCGGAGGCATCAGGCTGCCTTGTTTCGACGCCGCTCCAGTTCGGCACGGACCTCGTCCACCGAGAACGTGTCTCCGGCTGCGAAGTCCTCCCGCGATTGGCGCAGGTCTGCCAGGGCCTCGTTGTCGGAGAGTAGGTCGAGCGTCTCCCGCATCGACTCGTACTGGGCCACCGAGATCAGCATGACGTCGGCCCGGCCGTTGCGGGTGATCGTAAAGTGGTCGTGCTCCCGGGCGACCCGGTCGGCGAGTTCGGCGATCCGGGCCTTGGCCTCTGTGATCGGAATGATCTCCATGGCGACCATTCTAGCGACCGGTCATAATTATGGTCAAACCTGAAAGGGTGCGACGGTGATGTCATGTGAGCACGTCGTCGACCAGGCGACCGGAAGGAGCCTCATGTCCGCCTCCGGCAAGCGCATCCGTCAGCACTGGAAGGTGAAGCCCACCGCTCAGGACAAGGGGTTGAAACTGACCGTCACCGTCGTCGCGTACGACAACGGGCTCGTCGAGGTCGACGGTGTGCTCGTCGACGACAGCGCCGCACCTGACCCGGGTAAGGGCTGGCTGGTGGCTGCCGAGAGGCTCACCTCGACCCTCGTCGAGTTCCGCAAGGACGCGGTCAAGCGCCAGGAGAAGAAGGGCAAGGGCGGTGGTGGAACGCACCGGGGACGGCCCGCACGTCGGGCAGCCCAGCCTCAGCGCCCTCGACCGGAACCGGCGCACCACCCGTACGACTCATCCGGCAGCGGGGAGGGGTGAGGTCCGCGACGGCGGGCACCACCTGGGGGCGGTTCTACGACCCGACCTTCTCAACGAAGTGTTGACAACGTTTCGTTGAAGTGTTGGGATCGGGTGGTGACCAGCGAACCTGACGCCACCCATCCCGGACCCGACCGCACCTGGGCGGCCCTGCACCGGCTCACCGAGCGGCACGCCGCCACCGAGGCCCAGCGGCACCGGCACCTCAATCCCTATCTGGCCGACCCCTACGAGGCGGTCGCCCTGGTGCTGGCCCTGGCCGCCGGGGCCGCCGAGCCGACCCCCGGGGAGGAGCCCGTCGACCGGGACGACCTGCTCGCCGCCCTCGCCCTCCTGCCCCACCTGCGGGCCGAGGTGGACACCCTGGAGGCGGGGCTGCTCGGCCTCGCCCGGTCCCGGGGGCTGACCTGGCAGGCCATCGGGGAGGGGCTCGGGTTGGGCAGCGCCCAGGCCGCCAGTCAGCGCTACGAGCGGATCTCCGCCCGGAGCACGGGAACGGCCCCGGGCGGTGGGGCGGGGCAGTCGAGCCGGTGATCAGGCGTACGCCTCGACCCCGGTCGACGCGGAGACCCGGCCGGTCGACGACGTCGTGCGGGTTACCGCGAACCGGTGCCGCCGGGCTTTTCCGGCCCGCAGGGACGAGACTGACCCAGAGGACCCGACCGGAGGTGCCGCGCCCATGGAACGCGCACAGATGCTGACGTACTGCCTGGCCAAGCCGGGCGCCTGGCTGGACCGCCCCTGGGAGGACGAGGAGGTGGTGAAGGTCGGCAGCCGGATCTTCGCCTTCCTCGGGCCGGGGGACACCGGGGCGAGGATCGGGCTCAAGTGCGGGCCGGACCGCGACCTGGCCGACGAGTGGCTGCGCCGTTACCCCGAGGACGCCGGGGTGATGCCGTACGTGGGGCGGGCGGGGTGGAACACGCTGCGCCTGGACGGGGCGATCCCCGCCGACGAGCTGACCGAGGCGGTGGACGCCTCGTACGCCACCATCGTCGGCAAGCTCCCCCGCCGCGAGCGCCCGGACGTCCCCTGAGACGGCGTCGGGTCGGAGCGCGACGTGCGCGCCCCGACCCGACAGTGCCTCAGCGGGGTACGACCTGCTCGGCGGCCCACTCGCGCCAGCCGGTGAGCTGGTCGGCGGCGGCGGCGAGTTGGTCGGCGACCGGTCCGGGACCGGTGGAACCGGGGGTGGTCCGGGTGGCCAGGGCCGAGCGGACCGAGAGCACGTCACGCACCGACGGGTCGAGGTGCTCGCTGACCGCCGACAGGTCGCTGTCGGAGACCTCGTCGAGGGCGCAGTCCCGGACCACACAGAGCGCCACCAGCTTCCCGGTGATCTCGTGGGCCTCCCGGAACGGCACCCCCCGACGGACCAGCCAGTCGGCGACCTCGGTGGCCAGGGAGTACCCCACCGGCGCGGCGGCGACGAGCCGGTCGACGCGTACCGTCATGGTGGAGATCATTCCGGCGAGCGCGGGCAGCAGCAGTTCCAGGGTGTCGACAGCGTCGAAGGCCGGCTCCTTGTCCTCCTGCATGTCCCGGTCGTACGCCATCGGCAGGCCCTTGAGCATGGTGAGCACGCTCATCAGCCCGCCGACGAGACGACCGGACTTGCCCCGGGCCAGCTCGGCGATGTCCGCGTTCTTCTTCTGCGGCATGATCGACGAACCGGTGGCGAAGGCGTCGTCCAGCTCGACCCAGCCGAACTCGTGCGACGTCCAGAGCACCACCTCCTCACCGAGGCGGGACAGGTGCACCCCGACCAGCGCGGTGACGAAGAGGAACTCGGCGACGAAGTCCCGGTCGGCGACGGCGTCCATCGAGTTGGCGAAGGAGGTCCGGAAACCCAGCTCCTTGGAGACCGCCACCGGGTCCAGGGGCAACCCGGAACCGGCCAGGGCACCCGCGCCCAGCGGACTGATCGCGGTGCGGTGGTCCCAGTCGCGCAGCCGCTCCAGGTCCCGCAGCAGCGGCTGGACGTGGGCCAGGAGCCAGTGCCCGAAGGTCACCGGCTGGGCGTGCTGGAGGTGGGTCATCCCCGGGGCGGCCGTGTCCACGTGCCGCTCGGCCTGCTCGACCAGGGCGTCGGCCAGCTCGACCAGCCGGGCGGCCACCCCCCGCGCGTGGTCGCGCAGGTAGAGCCGCAGGTCGGTGGCGACCTGGTCGTTGCGGGACCGCCCGGCGCGCAGCTTCCCGCCGAGGGCGCCGAGCCGCTCCAGCAGCCCCCGCTCCAGGGCGGTGTGCACGTCCTCGTCGTCGACTGTGGGACGGAACGCGCCGGAGGCGCACGCCGCCTCCAGGTCGTCCAGGGCGGCCAGGACCCGGCCCAGCTCGTCCGGGTCGAGCAGGCCCGCCCCGGCCAGGACCCGGGCGTGCGCCCGCGACCCGGCGATGTCGTACGGGGCGAGGCGCCAGTCGAACTGGACACTGACCGACAGCCGGGCGAGGGCCTCGGCGGGTCCGCCGGCGAACCGACCACCCCACAGGCTCGTACGGTTGGTGGCGGCACTGTTCTCGGTGAGGCTCTTGTCGTCCACGTCGCTCATTCTGGTCGTCACGGTCAGTTCTCCGGCAGCCGGGCTTCGGCGTTGTCGTCGCGGCGGGACCAGGCGGAGAGCTTCTCGCCCAGCGCCGCCCCGCCGACGGTGTCCCGGGCCACCACGAGGATGGTGTCGTCTCCGGCGATGGTGCCGACCACCTCCGGCAGTCCGGCCCGGTCCAGTGCACTCGCCAGGTACTGGGCCGCCCCCGGCGGGGTCCGGAGGACGGCGATGTTGCCGCTGGCGTCGACCTCGTTCAACAGCTCCCGCAGCAGCCGGACCAGCCGGGCCGGGGCCGCCTCGGCGTCGCGCAGCGGACGGTGTCCGTCCTCCGGGATGACGTACACGCCGCGCCCGTCACCACCCCGGGCGGTCACCGCGCCGAGTTCCTTGAGGTCCCGGGAGAGGGTGGCCTGCGTCACCTGGATGCCGTCGGTGGCGAGCAGGTCGGCCAGCTCGGTCTGCGAGCGGACCGCCCGGTCCCGGATCAGCTCCACGATCCGGGCGTGCCGGGCGGCCCGGGTCAGGGGGCCGGTCACCCCCGGCCCTCCAGCAGGAAGGCCAACAGGGCCTTCTGCGCGTGCAGTCGGTTCTCCGCCTGGTCGAACACCACGCTCTGCGGCCCGTCGAGGACGTCGTCGGTGATCTCCTCGCCACGGTGCGCGGGCAGGCAGTGCAGGACGATCGCGTGCGACGCGGCGTACCCGACCAGTTCCTTGTTGACCTGGTACGGCAGGAACGGGGTGATCCGGTCCAGCCCGTCGGCCTCCTGCCCCATCGAGGTCCACGTGTCGGTGGCGATCACGTCGGCGTCGCGTACCGCCTCGACGGCGTCGGTCAGGACCCGGACCGATCCGCCGGTGTCGGCGGCGAGCTGCGCGGCCCGCTCCAGGACCACCGGGTCGGGACCGAAGTCGGCCGGACCGGCCACCCGCACGTGCATCCCGGCCAGCGCCCCGGCGAGCAGGTACGAGTGGGCCATGTTGTTCGCCGCGTCACCGAGGTACGTCAGGGTCCGTCCCTGCGTACCGCCGAGGTGTTCCCGGACGGTGAGCAGGTCGGCCAGGAGCTGGCAGGGGTGGAACCCGTCGGTCAGGGCGTTCACCACCGGGACGCTCGCCCCGGCGGCCACCTCGGCGATCCGGTCGTCGCCGTGGGTGCGCAGGACGATCGCGGCCACGTACCGGGACAGCACCCGACCGGCGTCGGCCAGGGTCTCCCCCCGACCGAAGTGGGTGACCTGGGTGTCCACCACCAGGGGGTGGCCACCCAGTTCGGCGATGCCGACGTCGAACGAGAACCGGGTACGCAGGCTCTGCTTGTCGAACAGCACCGCCACCGACTTCGGGCCGGCCAACGGCTTGTGCCCGTACCTGTCGGCCTTGAACCGGGCGGCCAGGTCGAGGACGGTGGACTGCTCGGCGGCGGTGAGGTCGTCGTCGCGCAGGAAGTGCCGGGTCATGCGGGGGTCTCCGTCTCGGTGGGTCGGGCCGCGTCCAACGCGGCCGGCAGGGCGGCCAGGAAGGCGTCGACCTGGGCGGGGCTCAGGATCAGCGGCGGGGCGAGCCGGACCACGTCCGGCTGCACCGGGTTGACCAGGAACCCGGCGTCGCGCAGCGCTGCGGTCACCGCCCCGCTGACGGGTGCGGTGAGCACCACGCCGAGCAGCAGACCGGCGCCGCGTACCTGCGCGACCAGCGGGTGACCGAGCGCCTCGACACCCCGCCGCACCCGCTCCCCGACCCGCTTGACGTGGTCGAGCAGCCCCTCGCTGGCGATGGTGGAGACCACCGCCAGGGCCGCCGCGCAGCTGACCGGGTTGCCGCCGAAGGTGGTGCCGTGGGAGCCGGGGCGGAGCAGGTCGGCGGCCGGGCCGAAGGCCAGGCAGGCCCCGATGGGCAGCCCACCGCCGAGCCCCTTGGCCAGGGTCACCACGTCGGGCTCGACCCCCTCGGCCTGGTGGGCGAACCAGTGTCCGGTCCGGCCGATCCCGGTCTGCACCTCGTCGAGCACCAGCAGGGCACCGCGCCGGGTGGTGATCCGCCGGGCCGCCGCCAGGTAGCCGGCGGGCGGCACGACGACGCCGTTCTCCCCCTGGATCGGCTCCAGGATCACCATCGCGGTGGCGTCGGTGACCGCCGCCTCCAGGGCCGCCACGTCGCCGTACGGGACGTGGGTGACCTCACCGGGCAGCGGGCGGAACGGGTCGGCCTTGCTCGGCTGACCGGTCAACGCCAACGCCCCCATGGTCCGCCCGTGGAAACCACCCTGGGTGGCGACGACGTGGCTGCGACCGGTGAGCCGGGACAGTTTGAACGCCGTCTCGTTGGCCTCGGCACCGGAGTTGGTGAACAGGACCCGGCCGGGTCGCCCGGCCAGCGCCAACAGCAGCTCGGCCAGGGCGATCGGCGGCTCGGAGACGTACAGGTTGGAGACGTGTCCGAGGGTGGCGACCTGCCGGGACACCGCGGCCACCACCGCCGGGTGGGCGTGCCCGAGGGCGTTGACGGCGATCCCGCCGAGCAGGTCGACGTACTCCCGGCCGTTCTCGTCGACGACCACCGCGCCCTGGCCGGAGACCAGGCCCAGCGGGGGTGTGCCGTAGTTGTCCATCATGCTCTGCCGCCAGCGCTGCACGAGCCCGGTCATGACTGTCCCTCCCGGTCGGCGGCCGTCTCGGTGACCGAGGCGGTGGTGGGCTCCGGCACGACCATCGTGCCGAACCCCTCGGAGGTGAAGACCTCCAGCAACGTGGAGTGGGCGACCCGCCCGTCCACGACGTGCGCGGCGGGCACCCCGCCGCGCACCGCGCGCAGGCAGGCCTCCATCTTGGGCACCATCCCCGACGCCAGCGACGGCAGCAGTCGGGCCAGGTCGTCTGCGGTGATCTCGGAGATCAGGCTGTCGGTGTCCGGCCAGTCGGCGTAGAGCCCCGGCACGTCGGTGAGGACGACCAGCTTGCGGGCCTGCAGGCCGATGGCGAGGGCGGCGGCGGCGGTGTCGGCGTTGAGGTTGTGCAGCACCCCGTCGACGTCCGGCGCCACGGTCGAGATGACCGGGATCCGACCGGCCGCGATCAGGTCGGTGACCGCCGAGACGTCGACCGACTCGACGTCACCCACCTGCCCGACGTCGACAGGCTCCCCGTCGACGTACGCCGGGCGGCGGACGGCGGTGAACAGGCCCGCATCCTCACCGGAGAGGCCGACGGCGAAGGGACCGTTCGCGTTGATCAGGCCGACCAGTTCCCGGCCGACCTGGCCGACGAGGACCATCCGGACCACGTCCATCGCCTCGGCGGTGGTGACCCGCAGGCCGCCCCGGAACTCGCTGGCGATGCCGAGGCGACCGAGCATCGCCGAGATCTGCGGTCCGCCGCCGTGCACCACGACCGGCTTGAGACCGGCGTAGCGCAGGAACACCATGTCGGCGGCGAAGGCCCGCTGCAACTCCGGGTCGATCATGGCGTTGCCGCCGTACTTGACCACGACGGTGGCCCCGGAGAACTGCGCCAGCCAGGGCAACGCCTCGATCAGCGTGGCCGCCTTGGCCTGGGCCTGGGTGAGGTCTGCCGAAAGTGTCACTGTGCCGTCTTTCCGTTCGCGACTGCGGGACTCCGCTGCGCTGCATTCCTCGCGCTCACCGGTCCACCTCTTCGTTCGCGACTGCGGGACTCCGCTGCGCTGCATTCCTCGCGCTCACGTCGAGTAGGCCGAGTTCTCGTGGACGTAGGCGTGCGAGAGGTCGTTGGTCCAGACGGTCGCCGAGGCGGAGCCGGCGTGCAGGTCGATCCGGATGGTGACGTCCCGCCCGGAGAGGTCCACCTTGGAGCGGTCCTCGGCGGCGGCACCACGGCGACACACCCACACCCCGTTGACCGCCACGTCGAGTTCGTCGGCCTCGAAGGCGGCGGAGGTGGTGCCGACGGCGGCGAGGATCCGACCCCAGTTCGGGTCGTTGCCGAACAGCGCCGTCTTGACCAGGTTGTTGCGGGCCACCGCGCGTCCCACCGCCACCGCGTCGTCCTCGTCGGCCGCCCCCACCACCTCGATGGCGGCCTGCTTGGTGGCGCCCTCGGCATCGGCGAGCAACTGCTGGGCCAGGTCGTGGCAGGCGGCGGTGACCGCGTCGGTCAGCTCCTGCTCGGTCGGCTCGATGCCGCTGGCCCCGCTGGCCAGCAGCAGCACCGTGTCGTTGGTGGACATCGCCCCGTCGGAGTCGAGCCTGTCGAAGGTGACCCGGCAGGCCGCGCGCAGCGCCGCGTCGAGGGTCGCCGGACCGGCCACCGCGTCGGTGGTGAGCACACAGAGCATCGTGGCCATGGCGGGGGACAACATCCCGGCACCCTTGGCCATCCCGCCGACCGTCCAGCCTGTCCCGGTGACCACCGTCGTCTTCGGCCGGCTGTCGGTGGTCATGATCGCTTCGGCGGCGGCCGGTCCCCCGTCGCGGGCGAGTCCGCGTACGGCTGCCTTGACGCCCGGCAGGAGCTTGTCCATCGGGAGCCGTTCGCCGATCAGCCCGGTGGAGCAGACCGCCACGTCCCCGGCCCCGACCATCAGGCGGGCGCTGGCCGAGGTGAGCACCGACGCGGTGTGCTCGGCGGTGGCGTGGGTGTCCTGGAACCCGGCCGGTCCGGTGCAGGCGTTCGCGCCACCGGAGTTGAGGATCACGGCGCGGGCGACCCCGCCGTTGACCACCTGCTGGGTCCAGAGCACCGGGGCGGCCTTCACCCGGTTGGCGGTGAAGACCCCGGCCACCCCGGCGTCGGGTCCCTCGTTGACCACCAGGGCGACGTCCAGGGCACCGGCGCTCTTGAGCCCGGCGGCGACGCCGGAGGCCCGGAACCCCCGTGCGGCGGTGACACTCATGCCGTCGTCTCCTTCGTCGTCTCGCTGCTCGACCGGGGCGACCTCACGGGGCCACCCCGTAGACGGACAGGCCGGTCTGCTCGGGCAGGCCGACCATCAGGTTGGCGCACTGGACGGCCTGACCGGCGGCGCCCCTGCCGAGGTTGTCGATGGCGCTGACCACGATCACCCGGCCGGAGTCGACGTCGACGGTGGCCTGGAGGTGGCAGGAGTTGGAGCCGAGGGTGGCCCCGGTGTGCGGCCACGCCCCCTCGGGCAGGACGTGCACGAACGGGGAGTCGGCGTACGCCTGCGCCAGGACCGCCCGGGGGTCGACCCCGTCGGTCAGCGGCAGGGCGGTCACCGTGGCGAGGATCCCCCGGGGCATCGGGGCGAGGATCGGGGTCAGGGAGAGGCCGGTAGCCCCGGTGGCCTGCTTGATCTCCGGTACGTGCTGGTGGGCGCCGACCTTGTAGGGCGTCAGGTCCCCCATCACCTCGCTGCCGAGCAGGTGGGTCTTGGCGGCCTTGCCGGCCCCGGAGGTGCCTGAGGCGGCGACCACCACCACGTCGGCGGGGCTGACCGCACCGGCGGCGACCAGGGGGGCGAGGGCGAGGGTGACGGCGACGGCGTAGCAGCCGGTGTTCGCCACCCGGGTCGCCCCGGCGATCTCCGACCGCTGGCCGGGCAGTTCGGGCAGGCCGTAGGTCCAGGTGCCGGCGTGTTCCCCACCGTAGTACCGCTGCCAGGCGGCCCCGTCGCGCAGCCGGTGGTCGGCCCCGAGGTCCACGACCTTGACCGTGTCGGGCAGCCCGGCGGCCAGGGCCCCGGACTCCCCGTGCGGCAGGGCCAGGAAGACCAGGTCCGCGTCGGCGAAGGCGGCCGGTTCGGTCGCCCCGAACACCTGGTCCACCCCGACGAGCTGCGGGTGTACGGCGCTGACCCGCTCGCCGGCCTGCCGGTGTGCGGTCGCGGCGACCAGCTCGAACTCCGGGTGACCGGCGATCAGGCGCAGCAGTTCACCCCCGGCGTACCCGCTCGCCCCGGCGACCCCGACCCGAATTCCCATACCTACCTCCGCATGACTATGCAAAGGAGGCTAGCAGGCCGCGTTACACAGCCGCAATGTGTCATGCAGCCGACCGCATGCCCATGCAGCACCGTTCAGCAGTTCGCCAGCGTCGTCGAATGGGCCGGGCACCTCCCTCGCTCCCGACCAGGGAGGTGCCCGGAGTCAGTGGTTCTCCCGTGTCAGGCCGTGACGCTCTTCGTAGCTGCGCAGCGCCGCGTCCCACGCCTGGGTGTACTCCGAAGGGCCGAGCCCGAGGTCGTTGTGCCCCCGCACCGCTTCCCGCAACAGGGACACCAACTCCGGCACCGTGCCGCGCCGTTCTGTCAGATAGCGGCCGAACACCTCGGCGAAGTCTTCACTGGTCAGCCAGGCCGCGTGGGCCGTCACCGGCAGGTCCTCAAGCCCTCGGAACACCGCTGACCAGCAACGGGTCAGCTCGTTGGCCTGCTCAACACGGATCTTCTGCAGCTCGTGCTTGTACTCCAGCTCGATCCGTTCTTCCCAGTACGGCCGCAACCGCTCTCGGATCCGCTCGTCCGGACTGACCCGCACCAGAGCCGTGAAACCGAGCAGCGCGTCCGAGTGGGGCCACCGACGGCCCGCCAAGTGGTCGTTCAGTGCCCGTTCAAGATCCTGGGCATGATGGGGGTCATGTCCACAAGCCAGATCCGTGGCCTGCTCCTGAACGATGCTCCCGGCCCACGGCAGGTGTAGACGGGCTCGCACCTGCAACTGATCGACGGACATGTTCCTGGCCGTCCAGGTATACACAACCCGCACCTGAAAATCGAAGGCGTTCCCCCGAGCGGGTACCAAGAGCGGCTGTGGGACCGACTGCCGAAAACCCACCGATGAGGGTGCGGGCGGTGGTGCCGGCCGAGGCGGCTCACCGGTTAGGTCAAACACCGAGAGGAGCCGTTCCCACCAGGTACGGCGCAACGGCACGGCGGCGGAGCCCTGGGCGTCCCCGCCCGGGTCGGAGTACATGCTCATCGGGTTCCCTCGGCAGTCAGTCGTCGCACGTCGGCGAGCAGGGGCGTACGGGGCAGGTTGATCACCCAGACGTGATCGAGTTGGTGGGCCAGTCGGCGACGCAGAGGCGCCTCTCCGGACATCACCAGCCCCAGCATTCTCAGGAGCAGAGCGGAGAGTTCAGGCTGCCCGTCGGCCAGGCTCAGCCAGTAGCCAAGGGTCCGCCATGCGCGGTAGCCGGTCTGCGGGATACTCAGAGCAGCCACCCAACAGGTCGCCAGGTCGTCAAGGCGGACCGTGCCGTCCCGGGTCAGGTTCAACAGTTCAGGCCAGTGTTCGAACGGAGAAGCCGCCGACCGGTCGGCGAGCACCCGCAATGCCCGCGCGGCGTGCAGGCGGACCTCTGTGTCCTCTGAGGCGGTCCACTCCGTCAACACCGGGAGAACAGTGGCAGCGTGTCCGGCCGAGTACACCTCGACGAGACCACGGACGACTGAGTTGTGCCACCGCTGACCCCGAACTTGGGCGACCAGACGCAGGTGCAGGAGTGCGATGTCAGGCCAGATCCGGGCCAGGCCCAGGGCGTAGGCCCGCGCGACAGTGTCCCGGAGGTACGCCGCCCCACCAGCCGCCCACTCGTCTAACGCAGCCCGAATGGGCTGACGCAGTTCGCTTTGCATAGCCATAGCCACCAGCGCGATGGCGGCGGCCTGCCGGACTCCGGCTCGCCGCTCCCTCGCCAATCGGTCAACGGTGTGCAGGGCTGCGTGGACACTGTGCCGGGCTGACAGACCGATTGCGCCTGCGGCGGCCTGCCGGACCCCGGGTGACTCACTGCGGACGAGATCCGCCAGCCAACCGAGGAACTGATCCGGCAGCCACCAGTCCGACCAGGCGGCCTCCAGCAACGGTGCCCGCAACACCTCATTGCCTGGGGTGAAATCGAGCCGCCGCCCACCCGACGGATCACGGTCGTCAACCGTCTGCACCACCTGTCGCAGGGTCGGGCCGAGCAGGACGTCCAGCCCTGCACGGATGGATCCAGCGAACACGGGCGCGGAGGGTGGCTGCACCGGCGCATCAGGCTGCCCCACGAGAGGTGGTCCGGCTAATCCCGCACCAGAAAGTCGTTGGGCGGCGGCGTACATCTCAGTCACCGGTTGCCCGGCCAACACCGCGCAGGCAATCCGGAAGGCCCGCCGCTGGTCAGGTGGAACGGCGGACGAGTCCTCCTCGCCGTCATCGAGCGACAGAATCCGGGTCGCCCGTGCCCGCAACCGGCTGGGCAACCACCGCTCCAGCCATTCGGTGAACCTAGTCTCCGGAATGACGTGGGAGTCGAGCGCCTCCACGAGTCTGACCACCTCGACGGTCCGGCACTCGCCCGCCAGATGAGCCGTCAGGAGAGGGTGTTCCAAAAGCCGCTCGACGTATGATTCTGCGCAATCCCCCTGGCAGCCGCTCTTGCACCAACGGACGCACCGTCCGCGCAGCCGTTGGCGCAGATGCACCCGGAACACCTCAGTGGTACTCGGTGCCCGGTGCTCGACCAAATACTCGGCGACCTCGCGAGTGCGGCTGCCGAACTCGCCGATCAAGATCAGGGTGCTGTTCTTCGTCTCCATCCGGGAGGCGAGACCGATCAAGGTCAGCCCGTCCAGCTCACGAACTTTCGCCTCGTCTAGTTCCAACACATGGCCGTGGCCGTGACGAATCGGTCCATCGGGGCGGAGCAGGTCGACCAGATGGTCGACGCCGAGCACGCCGACCCGGTCGGCCCCGCGGTCGCGAGCCGAGGCCAGACACGCGGTCGTGTAGCGGCCGGTGCCAACCGTTCCCGATAGGCACACGAGGCGACGGCGCTTGAGCTGATGATCGAGTTGGTGATCGTCGGGGGCGGGAGCGTACCCAGCGGCCATCTGCTCGACCGATTCGACCGTGAGCATCTCAGCCCAGGCGTGACCGGCACCGTTCGTCCCAGAGGTGGAAAGGTTCAGGGTACCGATGGCGGTCGCTCCCGGCCCGGTGGCGTTCTGCCCCCGAACCCAAACATCCCCGACCCCGACAGCCGGCCCACCAAGCAACGAGGCCAGCCGAGTAAGCACTTCACCTGGGTCGAGGTGCTCCTCCGCTTCGTCACCGGGCAGCTCCGCTGCGTCGTTCGCGGCTGCTCCGGAGCTGGCCCCTTGGTCCTGGCTCGTGTTCTCTGCGGCATCCCACCTCGCGGCGGGGTCTACGCCCGGAGAGTCGAAACGTCGATCCCTCGGCCCCACGCTCCCCGCATCGTCGAACGGGTCCGCATCCTCCTCGGGAAGCCGGCCGTCACTCACCATCCACCGCGCTCAGGGCCGAAGTTGAGGTCCCGGCCGACCGAACCGATCGCGGTGGCATTCGAGCCGATCGCGTTTGGTCCGTTGACCCGGATGTTTCCGGTGCGAATCCCCTCATTGCCTCGGTGAGAGCGGCTACCTCCAGCGGGTCCTTCTGGACGAGGGTCGGAGCGGCCCGACATCTGTCCGCCCGAATCGTCGGGGCCTCCCTGGTCGTCCGGCCCATCAGCCTGGGGCTCCTGGAAGGCCGACATGTCCTCGTCCACAACGTACAACCATGCGTGTTCGTCAAATCCCTTCTCAGGACGACTGATCCGGATCCGAACGAAACGTTCAGAGCGCATTTCCTCCGGGTACTCGCAGACCACCTCACGGTAGATGTCCGGTGACACGACCAAGGCGACTCCTGCCTCCGGGAAGGCCGCCAGCGCCCGCCGGACCGGATCGGCGTCACAGAGCCGGCAGACGAGGACGACGGCGTTGCCTGGGAAGCCGTTGGCACCGTCGAGATGTACGAGACCCTGGTGGACGGCGAGGCGCAGGCGCACCCGCGCCGCCGCCACCCGGCTGCTGTTGTACTCGCGCAGACGCCGGTTCAGTTCGGGCACGAACCGACCGATCACCCGCGACTCAGCGACGTCCCGGGGAAGAATCGCCAACTCGCCGTCACCGGCCTTCTGAGTCGTCCAGGAGGCACGGTCCAGGCCGACCGCATGGGCCGCGTCGTGCAGGAGTTCGTGGAACGCACGCTGCGCCTCGTGCTGCTGCACGTTGCCACGACGGCTGTACCGCTCCATGTCCACCGAGATCAGCAATCGCCGTTCCGGAGAGTTCATCTGCTGTCGCCTCTCGATCCGAACCGCCTCACTCGGGCGGCCAGAGGACATCGAACAGCGGCTGCAGCATAGAGATCCCCTACTAGTACGAGATCCGGGAAATCTATCGACCACCGGTCAACCAACCCGTTAGGGAAATTCATGCCGGAAGCGAAGGTCTGCGGTGACGAATGATGATCGACACGACCGGCTGCTGCTCGCCGCTGGCTGGTCACCCGAACAGACAGCCTGGGCGCTGGCGCCCTACGTGGTACTCCAAGCCACTGTCCGCACCACGACATCGCGCTACGCGCAGACACGGCTACGCTTCGACAAATCTTGCCGATTCAGGAGGGGTAGACCGTCCATGCATGCAGGCGATCCGTCAGAGCCCGAGTGGCCACACGGCACTTTTCTTCGGCGACTGGAGCCGGCTGATCGCCGATCCCTGCTCGAACTTGGAGTACGCCGTCGGGTGCCCACCGGGCAAATCCTGCTCCACGAGGGAGCCGACGGTTCACACCTGATCCTGCTGGCGGGCGGACTCACAAAGGTCACCGTCGCCCTGCCCGACGGGCGTTCCGCTTTGCTGTCACTGCGAGTTGGCGGTGATCTGATCGGGGAGATGTCCGCGCTAAACAACAAGCCCCGCTTCGCCACGGTGACCACCTGCGGCACCACCCGCTACTGGGTCATCCAACGGGAGCAACTCTATGGCTTCCTCCGGACACGTCCTCAGGCTGCTTTGGAACTTGCGGCGATGATGTCTGACCGTCTCCGCTGGTCCAACCGCCGCCGGATCGACTTCACCTTGTTCGGGGTACAGGTCAGAGTGGCCCGGGTAATCGCGGATCTGGCCCGCACCCACGGCCGACGCAACCGTGACGGGGTTGTCATCGACGTACGGCTGACCCAGCCGGAGCTGGCCTCCATCTGCGGAGCTGCAGAGACCACAATTCACAAGGCACTACGGGAACTGCGGACCGACGGGCTGGTGGACACCGACTACCGCCGGATCACCGTTCGCGATCTTGCGGGCCTGCGGCACCTCGGTCACCTGGATCCGGACGAGGAGTGAGAAGGGGTCCCTTCTAGACCGGGATCGTCACGAAGGGACCCCTCCTCACTTCGGTCAGGTGCCGCGGAGGGTGGCCTGGTGAAGGTCGGCGGCGCGGGCCACGGCGGCGTCCCGGGCGGCCACCGCCTCCTCGACGGTCAGGGTGCGGTCGGGTGCCCGGAAGGTGAGCTTGTACGCCAACGACCGGCGTCCCGCCCCGAGCTGCTCCGAGGCGTACACGTCGAACAGGCGCACGCTCTCCAACAGGTCACCGGCCCCCTCGACGAGAGCCCGCTCGACCTCGGCCGCCGGTACCCGCTCGTCGACCACCAGGGCCACGTCGATCAGGGCGGGCGGGAAAGCGGAGACGTCGGGCGCGGGAACCACCGGGGCGTCCGGCAACGCGTCGAGGTCCAGCTCCATCGCGGCGGTCCGCCGGGGCAGTTCGAGCCCCGCCAACACCACCGGGTGCAGCTCACCGGCGTGGCCGACGACGACCCCGTCGACGAGCAGCTCGGCGCAGCGGCCCGGGTGCCAGGGGGCGACCTCCGCCGCCCGCACCTCGACCCGGTCGGCAGGGACACCGGCGGCGGCGAGGACCGTCCGACCCGCCTCGACCGCGTCCGCCCAACCCGCCGGGCGACCCGGCCCCCACCAGCCCGCCGGCTCCACGTCACCGGTGAGGACCACCGCGACGTGCTGCGGCTGCGACGGGACCACCGCGTCGGCGGCGGCGAACTCGGCCTCGGTGGGCCGCCTGTCGACGCCCATGACCGGCGGGGACCCGGCGTCGGCCCGGGGCCGGAACACCAACCCGATCTCGTACAGGGCCAGGTCACGCAGGCCCCGACCGAGGTTGCGCCGGACCGCCTCCAGCAGCGGGCCGAGCAGCGTGGTGCGCAGCAGCGGCTCCTGCTCCGACAGCGGGTTGGCCAGCCGGACCGCCGGTCGCCGGGGGTCGTCGTCGGTCAGGCCGAACCGGTCGGCGAGGTGCACCCCGACGAACGGTTGGCTGAGCACCTCGACGTGCCCCTGCTCGGCCAGGGACCTGGCGACCGCCCGGCGACGACGCTGCCGCCAGGTCAGGCCACGTCCGGGGGGTGCGGTGGGCAACACCGACGGCACCCTGTCGTACCCGTCGAGGCGGACCACCTCCTCCACCAGGTCGGCCGGGTCGGTCAGGTCGGGCCGCCACGGCGGCGGGGTGACGGTGAGGACCTCGGCGTCGCCGACAGTCGTCCCGACGCTGCCCGGGTCCTCGGCGAGCCGGTCCGCGCCCCGGGTGACGGTGCACCCGATCTGCTCCAGGATCGCCACCACCCGCTGCGGCGGGTACGCCACTCCGACCCGCCGGGAGGGCAGGTCGACGGGCAGGGTCACCGGCGTACGCGCCGCCACGTGGTCCAGGTCGAGGATGTGCTCACCGGCGGTGCCCCCGGCGTACTCGGTGAGCAACGTGACGGCGCGTTCCACGGCGACCAACGGCATCGTCGGGTCGACGCCCCGCTCCCACCGCTTCGCCGCCTCGCTGAACAGCCGGTGTCGACGGGCGGTCCGCCCGACCATCGCCGGATCCCAGTGGGCGGCCTCGAAGAGGACGTTCGTGGTGCCGGCGACGACCTCGCTGGTCTCCCCGCCCATCACCGCGGCGAGCGAGATCGGCCCGGTGTCGTCGCAGATCACCATGTCCTCGGCGACCAGGTTGCGGGCCACCCCGTCCAGGGTGGTGAGCTTCTCCCCCGGCTCGGCCCGACGGACCACCAGGTCCCCGCTGAGCCGGTCGGCGTCGAAGGCGTGCATCGGCTGGCCGAGTTCGAGCATCACGTAGTTGGTGATGTCCACCGGCAGGGAGATGCTGCGGATCCCGGCGACGGTCAGCCGTCGCCGCATCCACTCGGGGGTCTGCGCGGTCGGGTCCACCCCGGTCACCAGTCGGGCGGCGAACCGGTCGCAGCCCACAGTGTCGAGCACCCGCACCGGGTACGCCGGTTCGGCGGTACCGGCGGGGGCGGGTGCCGCCCCCGGGTCACGCAGCGGCACCCCGAGGGCGTGGGACAGTTCCCGGGCCAAGCCGCGCAGGCTCAGGGCGTACCCACGGTCCGGGGTGACCTCCAGTTCCAGGACCACCTCGTCGAGGCCGACCACCGGGCGGGCGTCGTCACCGGGCTCGGCCGCCACGTCGGCGGGGAGCACCATGATCCCGGAGTGGTCGTCGCCCAGGCCCAGCTCCTTGGCCGAGCAGATCATGCCGTGGGAGTTGCGCCCGTACGTCTTACGCGCGCCGATGGCGAAGCCGCCGGGCAGGACCCCGCCCGGCAGGATCACCACCACCCTGTCGCCGGGGGCGAAGTTACGCGCCCCGCAGACGATCTCCTGCGGCTCGCCGGTGCCGTTGGCGTTCCCGACGTCGACCAGGCAGAACCGGATCGGCTTCTTGAAGCCGGTCAGCTCCTCGATCTCGCGTACCTCGCCGACCACCAGCGGTCCGGTGACCGACCCGCTGAGGTCCTCGACGGAGTCGACCTCGATGCCGAGGTCGACCAGGGCCTGGGCCAGGTCGCCGGTGGGCAGGTCGGCGGGGAGGTCGACGTACTCCCGCAGCCAGCTGACAGAGACTCGCATGACTTCAGACCACCGTTTCCGTGACTCGTACCCGCATCGCCTACGCCCCGACCCCGAACGCGCGGGTGAACCGCACGTCGCCCTCGACCAGGTCCCGCATGTCGCCGACCCCGTGCCGGAACATGACGGTCCGGTCGATGCCCATGCCGAAGGCGAAACCGGAGTAGACCTCCGGGTCGATCCCGCAGGCCCGCAGCACCCTCGGGTTGACCATGCCGCATCCGCCCCACTCGACCCACTGCGGGCCCTTGCGGTGCTCGGGGAACCAGACGTCGAACTCGGCCGACGGCTCGGTGAACGGGAAGTAGTGCGGCCGGAACCGGGTCTTCGCGCCCGCACCGAACATCGCCCGGGCGAAGTGGTCCAGGGTGCCGCGCAGGTGGGCCATGGTGATGCCCTCGTCCACCACCAGGCCCTCGATCTGGTGGAAGACCGGGGCGTGGGTGGCGTCCAGCTCGTCGGTCCGGTAGACCCGGCCGGGGGCCACCACGTAGATGGGGGGCCGCCGGGTGAGCATGGTCCGCGCCTGCACCGGCGAGGTGTGGGTCCGCAGCACCAGACCGGAGGTGTCGGCGCCGGTCGGCGGGGCGACGTGGAAGGTGTCCATCAACCCGCGCGCCGGGTGGTCGACCGGGATGTTCAGGGCGTCGAAGTTGGTCCACTCCAACTCGACCTCGGGTCCCTCGGCGATCTCGTAGCCCATCCCGACGAAGAAGTCGCTGACCTGCTCCATCAGCAGGGTGACCGGGTGTCGGGCGCCCCGGGGCCGCCGGTCGTGCGGCACTGTCACGTCGACCCGTTCCTCGACCAGCACCCGGGCTGCCTGCTCGCGGTCGAGGATTTCGGCGCGGGCGGCGTAGGCGGCCTCGACGGCGCGGCGGGCTTCGTTGACCCGCTTGCCCGCGTCCGACTTCGCGGCCGGTGGCAGTGCGCCGATCTCCCGGCGGGCCAGCGACACCGGGGACCGGTCCCCCAGGTGCGCGGGGCGCAGCGCGGTCAGCGCGTCGGGGTCGCCCGCCTCGGCGAACGCCTTTTCGGCGTCGGCGACGGCACCGGCCAGGGCGGCCGGGTCGAGCAGGGCGACCTGCTTCGGGTCGTACGGATCGTTGCGGTAGCTCATGGCGTACGGGCACTCCCTCACGGCGGCGCCGACCCTCACGGGCGGCGAAGCGAGTCTACGGACGCGCGGCTGTGCCGCAGCCCGCCGGTGGGAGTTCGCGCAGGGGGAAGGGTCAGGCCGTCCGCCCGCCGACACCGGCGGGCTGGCTAAACGAACGCTTGACGGCGTTCCTCATGACCGATGTTCTCCCTGGTCGTGGCCGACAGTCGCCGCACGGGTCACCGGCGGCGCAGTGCTGTGGCCGAAGCGTACAGGCAGACGGCGGCGGCCGCTGCCAGGTTGAGGCTCTCCGCCCGCCCGTGCAGCGGCACCCGGACCCGGGCGTCGGCGGCGGCGGTCACCTCCGGCGGGAGGCCGTGCGCCTCCGATCCGAACAGCCAGGCCGTCGGGGTGGCCAGTCCGCCCGCATCGGCCAGGTCGTCGAGGTCGGTGTCGCCGTACCCGGTGGTGGCCAGCACCCGCAGACCGGTGGTCCGCAGCGCGGTCACCACCTCGACCGGGTCGGCGGCACGGACCACGTCGACGTGGAACAGGCTTCCGGCCGAGGACCTGACGCACTTGCCGTTGTACGGGTCGACGGCGTCCCCGGCGAACACGACGGTCTGCGCCCCGGCGGCGTCGGCGGTCCGCAGCACCGTACCGGCGTTGCCCGGGTCCCGGATCCCGGCGAGCACCGCCACCAGGCGGGGTCCGGCGTCCAGCGCGGTGGCCAGCGGGACGTCCAGGTGTCGGCAGAGGGCCACCAGTCCCTGCGGGGCGACGGTGTCGGCGAGGACGGCGAGCGCCTCGTCGGTGACCGGGGAGACGGGCACCCCCTCGGCGGCGGCCCGGCCGACCAGGTCGGCGTACCGGTCCAGGGCGGTGGGGGTGCCGAAGAGTTCGCAGACCACCTCGGGGACGGCGAGGGCCTCCCGGACCGCCTGCGGCCCCTCGGCCAGGAACCGGCCGGTGGCCTCACGGTCGCGTCGGCGGTGCAGCCTGCGGGCCGCGACGACCCGGGGCGTACGCGGGGTGAACAGTTCGGTCTCTCCTACGACGTCGAGGCGTCTCCCACGCGATGGTGGCCGCATGGGAGACGCCTCGATGATCTGGTGCGGGTGGATCAGGCGGCCTGGGCCGCGGCGCCACCGGTGCCCTCGGCGGCGACGGCCGCGCGGGCCACCTCGACGAGAGCGGCGAACGCCGTGGCGTCGTGCACGGCGAGATCCGCCAGGATCTTGCGGTCCACCTCGACGCCGGCCAGACGCAGGCCCTGGATCAGACGGTTGTAGGTCAGCCCGTTGGCGCGGGCACCCGCGTTGATCCGCTGGATCCACAGCTGCCGGAAGTCGCCCTTGCGGTCGCGACGGTCCCGGTAGGAGTACTGCATCGAGTGCAGCACCTGCTCCTTGGCCTTGCGGTACAGCCGGGAGCGCTGACCGCGGTAACCACTCGCGGTCTCCAGCAGGGTACGACGCTTCTTCTGGGCGTTCACAGCCCGCTTGACGCGTGCCATCTCAACTCCTTCTTCGGTTCAGGTGGCGCGCGTCAGCGGCCGAGCAGCTTCTTGATGCGCTTGACGTCAGCCTTGGCCACCTCGACCACGCCGGTCAACCGGCGGGTACGGGTGGAGGACTTCTTCTCCAGGTTGTGACGCATACCGGCCTGCTGGGCAACGATCTTGCCCTTGCCGGTCACCCGGACCCGCTTGCCCATACCCGTGTGGCTCTTCATCTTCGGCATTGGAACGTCTTCTCCCCTGTTACTGGCCGCTGGTGTCAGCGGTCACGCCGGTATCACCGGCGACACCGACCTCGCTGGCCTCGCCGACCGCCTCAGCGGCGGACTCGTCCGTCGCGCGGTCACGGGGTCCACCACGGGAGGCCGTGGCCGCGACCGCGGCCGCCTTGGTCGCCCGGTGCGGCGCGAGCACCATGATCATGTTTCGGCCGTCCTGCTTCGGAGCGGCCTCGACGTACCCCAGATCCGAGATCTCGGATTCGAGTCGGCGCAGGAGCCGGTAACCCAGCTCCGGGCGGCTCTGCTCCCGACCGCGGAACATGATCGTCACCTTGACCTTGTCGCCGGCCTTGAGGAACCGCACCACGTGACCCTTCTTGGTCTCGTAGTCGTGCGGGTCGATCTTCGGTCGGAGCTTCATCTCCTTGATGACGGTCTGCTGCTGGTTACGCCGCGCTTCGCGCGCCTTGAGTGCGCTCTCGTACTTGAACTTTCCGAAGTCCATGAGCTTGCACACCGGCGGGCGCGCCATCGGCGCAACCTCGACCAGGTCCAGGTCGACGTCCGCGGCCAGCTGCAGGGCGCGCTCCAGCGGGACGATGCCCACCTGCTCACCCTCAGGGCCGACCAGTCGGACCTCACGTGCCCGGATCTGCTCGTTCACGCGTGGTTCGACGCTGATGGGGCCTCCTCTAGTCCGAAACTTCCACGGTGGCCGACCCCGCGGGCTCCCCGGTGGGAGCCGAGCCGGAAAGCAGAAGGCCCCGGCGCATGCCAGGGCCCGCTCGACCGGTCGACACGATCAGATGATCGCGCATCCGGGACCGGGACGTGCCCGGAACCGGTGACCGGACCCGGCCACCTCGATCGGTGACGCGGGTGGGAGCAGGCGCTCCACTTCAACGGCTGTCTCGGTCGTGGCCGGTGCGAAGGCACCGAACGGCGCGGACAGCCTGGTCGACTCGGCCACTCTACACCCTCGCCCCGAGCCGTCTCAAACCGGGCACGCCGGTCGGCCGGTGTCGCGCCGCAGGTCAGGGACCGACAGGGGTGGACCGGTGCGCCTGGTGCAGCCGACGCAGGGCCCGGACCCCCTCGACCGCGCGGTCCTTGTCGGCCGCCTGGAGGGCGACCACCGGGAGCAGGTCGTCGTCGTGCAACTCCACGCTGGCCCAGGGGGCACCCCTGTCGAACCGGACCCCCCGGACGACCTCCCAGGGCAGCTCGTACGAGCCGATGATGTTGCGCACCCGGATGCCCCAGGCGTCGGCCTGGACCCGGGGACGGGTGAAGAGCAGGATCGCCACCGCGCCGATCAGCCCCAGGCCGATCATGGCGAACCCGTCGCCACGCTGGAAGGTGCCGTACCCGTTACCGGTGGGCCCCTGCAGACCGGTGGCCAGCAGGCTGAAGGTCACCACCAGCGCCACCGCCGAGGCCCAGCAGACCACCCGGATTCGACGCGGACGCAGGGTCACCATCTCGGATCCACTCACCCCACCAGTCTGCCATCGCCGGTCGGCCCGACCTCACCGGCCACCCGCGGGACCCGCTGGTCGTACCGGACCGCTGTCGTCAGTACCGGCCGTCGGGGCGACTGCGGCGACCACCCCGGCGGGCGGTCGGCTCCCCCGCCCGGCGACCAGGACGGCCAGCAGGGTGAGGGCGGCGCCGACGAGCACCGGCACCCGCAACCCGGCGCCCTGCGGCAGGAGGAGGTCCAGCAACAGCGCCCCGGTGAGCTGGCCGGTGACCAGTCCCAGGCCGGTGCGCAGCACCCCGACGGCGCGTACCCCGACCAGCATGCTGACCACGATCGCCAGGCCGAAGACCCCGCCGAGGTAGAGGTGCCAGGCCCCCGGCCAGGTCGGGGCGGGGCCGGTGAAGACTCCGGCGACCACCGCGACGGCCAGCACCAGGGGCGTACTGACCAGGAAGTTGACGAGGGTCGCGGAGGCGGCGGTGCCGGCGGCGGTGAGTCGTCCGTTGAGGGCCGACTGCATCGCCACGGCGACCCCGCCGAGGGCCGCCAGCAGCACCGCTGCGAGCGCCAGCTCCCCCGCCGGCTGCCCGACCTGGGCCAGCGCCACGGCGCCCACCCCGAGCAGGGCTCCGGCGAGGCGGGGACCGGTGAGGGCGAACCGACCGGCGGCGGCCAGGCCGGCCCGGTCCACGGCCAGGCCGCCGAGGCTGGCCCCGGCGACCTGGGTGATGGTGAACACGGCGATCCCGAGGACCGGGACCGTGACCGTGGCGACCACCACGACGGCGGCCCCACCGACTCCGCCGAGGTAGGCCCACCAGGGCGGCCGGGTCCGACGCAGGGTCACCGCCCCGGACCGCATCGACGGCAGCAGCATCAGTCCGACGAGCACCAGCAGGGTGCCGACGAGGTTGTTCACCACCGCGCCGAGGACCGGGTTCCCGGCCCGCTCGCCCAACTCCGCGTTGACGGTGCCCTGTGCCGCAGACGCCATTCCGCCGAGGAGCACCACGGTCAGCGCCACCGGAGTGGGCAGCGACCTCACAGTCGGCAGGCGTGCAGGGTGGTCACCAGGATGGCCCGGGCACCCAGGTCGTACAGCTCGTCCATGATCCGGTGGACGTCCTCGCGGGGGACCATCGCCTGGACCGCCACCCAGCCCTCCCGGTGCAGCGGGGAGACGGTGGGCGACTCGATGCCCGGGGTGAGGGCGCTGGCCCGGTCGAGCAGAGCGGCAGGCACGTCGTAGGTGAGCATCACGTACCGGCGGGCGACGAGCACGCCGTGCAGCCGACGCAGGAGCTGGTCGGACTGCGGGTGGGCCGGTGCCCCGGCGCGCCGGACCAGGACCGCCGCGGAGCGCAGCAGCGGCTCGCCGAAGACGACCAGACCGGCCTGACGCAGGGTGGTCCCGGTCTCCACCACGTCGGCGACCACGTCGGCCACGCCGAGGCGGATGGCGTTCTCCACAGCGCCGTCGAGGCGGGTCACCTCGGCCTCGATGCCCAGGTCGGCCAGGTGCCGCTCGACCAGCCCCGGGTACGCGGTGGCGATCCGGTGTCCGCCGAGTTCGCGGACGTCGTCGACGTCCTCGGGGCGGGCGGCGAAGCGGAAGGTGGCCCGGCCGAAGTCGAGGTCCATGACCTCCTCGGCCGGGGCACCCGAGTCGATCAGCAGGTCCCGGCCGGTGATCCCGACGTCCAGGTCACCGGAGCCGACGTAGGTGGCGATGTCCTTCGGGCGCAGGTAGAAGAACTCGATGTCGTTGCCCACGTCCTGGCAGACGAGGTCCTTCGGGTCGGTGCGCTGGCGGTAGCCCGCCTCACGCAGCATCTGGGCGGCCTTCTCGGCCAGTGCCCCCTTGTTCGGTACGGCGACGCGCAGCATGACGGAGTGCTCCTTCGATCGGGTCTGATCCGGCGGCGGGGCACTCACAGATGTCGGTAGACGTCCTTGAGTTCGAGACCGGTGGCGAGCATCAGCACCTGGGCCTGGTAGAGCAGCTGGGAGATCTCCTCGGCGGCCCGTTCGGGGCCCTCGTGCTCGGCCGCCATCCAGGACTCGGCGGCCTCCTCGACGACCTTCTTGCCGATGAAGTGGACCCCCTTGTCCAGGGCGGCCACCGTGCCGGAGCCCGGGGTGCCGGCGGCGGCCTTGGCCTGCAGCTCGGCGAACAACTCCTCGAACGTCTTCACGCCGCGATTGTTCCAGCCGGGAACCGACCCCGTACACCGGGTCCGCGACCGGGTCACCTGGTGGTCACCGGTCGCGGTGGGGGCGTGTCGACACCCCCGGGTAGGCGACGGTCGAGCGGCCGGATCCGGGCGGACAGGGGTGCCCGAGTGGGCACGGCGGGTGCTAAACGGGCGACAGGGGCGGAGAAACGGGCACCGGGGTCAGCAGATCGGCGGCTTATATGATCATTTGATGGGCTCGTCCCGGGCACCGAATCCACCTGATCTGCGCGAAGACGATCGGGTCGGCGGTGCCCGGACGGTGTTACAAACGAGAAACACGAGGCCGTCGGGAGGTGCACAGTGGATGCGACGCAGCGGCGGCAGCACATCCTCACCATGGCCCGCCGGCAGGGCGACGTCGACGTCCGGCGGCTCGCCGCCGATCTGGACGTCGCGGCGGAGACGATCCGACGCGACCTGAGCCTGCTGGCCCAGCAGGGTCTGGTCCGCCGGACCCACGGGGGCGCGTACCCGGTGGAGAGTGCCCGTTTCGAGACCGCCCTGGAGACCCGGTCGGCCCGGATGGCAGTGGAGAAGCGGCGGATCGCCACCGCCGCCGTGGAGCACCTCGGCGATGCGGAGTCGATCTACCTCGACGAGGGCTACACCCCGCAGTTGATCGCCGAGGCGCTACCCACCCACCGCCCGCTGACCGTGGTGACCGCCTCCCTGCACACGGCGGCGATCCTGGCCCCGCACCCGACCATCACCGTCCTGCTGCTCGGCGGGCGGGTACGGGGACGCACCCTGGCCACCGTCGACCACTGGGCCACCGGGATGCTCGCCAGCTTCGTCATCGACCTGGCCTTCCTCGGGGCGAACGGCGTCTCCCGCAAGCACGGGCTCACCACCCCCGACCCCGCCGTGGCGGCGGTCAAGTCCCAGGTCGTCGCGGTCTCCCGGCGGGTGGTCTTCGCCGGGGTGCACACCAAGTTCGGTGGCAGCAGCTTCTGCAGGTTCGCCGACGTGGCCGACGTCGACACCGTCGTCACCGACACCGGACTCCCGGCCTCCGAGGCGCACCGCTACTCCCTGCTCGGGCCGGTCGTGCTGCGCGTGTGAGCGGCGGGCGGGACAGCCCGGCAAAAATGTGGTTCTGAGGACATTCGAGGGAGCGGTCACATGAAGGCAGCAGTCATCTCCACGCCGGGGCAGATCAGCATCGAGTCCGTCCCGGACCCCACGCCCGGCCCCCGTGACGTGGTCGTCGAGGTGGCCGGGTGCGGGATCTGCGGCACCGACCTGCACATCATGGACGGGGAGTTCGCCCCGGCGTACCCGATCGTGCCGGGGCACGAGTTCGCGGGCACCGTCGTCGCCGTCGGCGCCGACGTCACCGAGGTCCGGGTCGGTGACCCGGTCGCCGTCGACCCGTCCCTGCACTGTCAGGAGTGCTACCAGTGCCGTCGGGGTCGGGGCAACATGTGCGAGCGGTGGAACGCCATCGGCGTCACCGTCGCCGGTGGGGCCGCCGAGTACGCCGTCGCCCCGGTCCGCAACTGCGTGGTGCTCCCCGAAGGGATGAACCCGGCCGACGCCGCCCTGATCGAGCCGCTGTCCTGCGCGGTACGGGGGTTCGACGTCCTGCCCCGGCGGCTGGCCGACCACTACCTGATCTACGGGTCGGGAACGATGGGCCTGATGATGATGGAGCTGGCCAAGCGGTGCGGGGCGGCGACGGTGAGCATCGTCGACCCGAACGCCGACCGGTTGGCCACCGCCGTCCAGCTGGGGTGTTCGGCCTCCGCCGCCGGTGCCGACGAGCTGGACCGGCCGCGCGGCTGGGACGTGGTGATCGACTGCACGGGCGTGCAGGCGGCCATCGAGGACGGCCTGGGTCGGGTCGCCCCGGCCGGGACGTTCCTCCAGTTCGGTGTCTCGGAGTACAAGACCCGGGCGGGGATCGAGCCGTACCGGATCTACAACAAGGAGATCACCGTCACCGGGTCGATGGCGGTGCTGCACAGCTTCGAGCGCGCCGCCGACCTCTTCGCCGCCGGGGTGCTCGACCCGTCGGTCTTCATCAGCCACCGGTTCCCCCTGGACAGCTACGCCGAAGCGATGGCCCAGTTCCGGGCCGGGATCGGGCGGAAGATCCAGATCGCGTCCTGACCCGTTCGGGTCCGTCGGCCCGAACCCGTCGAGGATCGGTCGACCGGGAGCGCCCTCGCGCCGACCCGGTCGACCGTCGCGGACGGGGTGGAGCGGGACCGGTGATCAGAGTTCCCCACCGACATGGTGGGAAGATCTACTGAGGCATCTAGATATGCCTCTACGCTGATCGCCATGGTTCGTATCCCCCGTGTCACCGCGCTCACCGTCGCCGGTGTCGTCCTCGCCTCCATCACCGGCTGCTCCCCGCAGCAGGATTCCACTGTCACCCCCGCCCCCGGCACCTCCGCGTCCTGCGCCAAGGAGGACCTGCCGACCCGTACGCCGGGCACCCTCACCATCGCCACCGACCAGCCCGCGTACCAGCCGTGGTTCGTCGACGACAAGCCCGACAACGGTGAGGGGTTCGAGGCCGCGGTGGCGTACGCGGTCGCCGGGAAGCTCGGCTACACCCCTGCGGAGGTGACCTGGACCCGGGTGAAGTTCGACAGCGCCATCGCCCCCGGGCCGAAGGAGTTCGACTTCGACATCAACCAGTTCTCCATCACCGAGGAGCGCAAGCAGGCCGTCGACTTCTCCGCGCCGTACTACCTGGTGCGGCAGACGGTGATCGCGTTGAAGACCTCGAAGATCGCCGGAAAGACGTCCCTGGCCGACCTGCGGGGCGCCCGGCTCGGCGCCCAGGTCGGGACGACCAGCTACCAGGCGATCACCGACGTCGTCGCGCCGACGGTGAAGCCGCAGGTCTACAACAGCAACGACGACGCCAAGAAGGCCCTCCAGAACGGTCAGCTCGACGGGCTCGTCGTCGACCTGCCCACCGCCTTCCAGATCACCTCCTCGGAGATCGAGGACGCCGTCGTCGTGGGACAGCTGCCCCAGGTCGGCTCCCCCGAGGCGTTCGGGTTGCTGCTCGACAAGAACTCACCGCTGACCGGTTGCGTCAGCGACGCCGTCGGGAAGCTCACCACCGAGGGCTTCTTCAAGCAACTGGAGCAGAGGTGGCTGGCCGAGGAGGCCGGAGCACCCGAGCTCAGGTGAGGATGACCGCCCCGGGGTACTCCCCCTCCCCGGCCCAGCAGGCCCGCGACGCGTACCGGCGTCGACAGACGGTGCTCAGCGTGCTGGTCGCCGCCGCCTCCACGGCGGCGATCGGCACGCTCCTGGCGGTCGCTGTCACCGGGGCGCCCGGGTGGTCCCGGGTCCGCGACTCCTTCCTCGACCCGCAGATCGCCCGGGACGCCCTGCCGGAGGTACTGGCCGGGCTCTGGCTCAACCTCCGGCTGCTGGTCTGCTGTGCCGTCGGCGCGCTGCTGCTCGGGCTGGTCGTGGCGGTGCTGCGGACGCTGCGGGGACCGGTGTTCTTCCCGATCCGGGGGCTGGCCGCCGGGTACACGTACACGTTCCGAGGGCTCCCCCTGATCATCGTGCTGTACGTCCTCACCCTCGGCGTGCCCGGCCTGCGGTTGCAGGGGATGCCACCGGTGCTGGTCCTCGGCGGGCTGGCGCTGGTGCTCACCTACGGCGGATACCTGGCCGAGGTGTTCCGGGCCGGCATCGAGTCGGTGCACCCCAGTCAACTCGCGGCGGCCCGGTCCCTCGGGTTGACCCATCGGCAGACCATGCGGCACGTGGTCCTCCCCCAGGCTGTCCGCCGGGTGGCCCCGCCGCTGCTCAACGACGTGGTGGCGTTGCAGAAGGACGTCGGGCTGGTCTCCCTGGCCGGGCCGATCGACGCGGTACGCGCCGCGCAGATCGCCACGGCCCAGACCTTCAACTACACCCCGTACGTCGTGGCCGGGGTGTTGTTCGTGCTGCTCGCCGTGCCACTGATCGCGGTCACCGACCAGGTGACCCTACGGGCGGCCCGCCGCCAGTCGGGAGGGTGACGGTGTTGCGGTGCCGGGGGTTGCGCAAGGTCTTCGGGGGGCAGCCGATCCTCGACCGGCTCGACCTGACGGTGGCCGAACACCAGGTGGTGGCGTTGATCGGGGCGTCCGGTTCGGGCAAGTCGACACTGCTTCGCTGCGTCAACCTCCTGGAGGAACTCGACGACGGCGTGATCGAGTTGGACGGCGAGGAGATCTCCGCCCCCGGGGTCGACCCGGACCGGGTACGCCGCCGCATCGGGCTGGTGTTCCAGTCGTACAACCTCTTCCCGCACCTGAGCGTGCTGGACAACGTCACCCTCGCCCCGCGTCAGGTGCACCGACGGCCCCGGGCCGAGGCGGAGGCGCAGGCCCGGGAGCTGCTGGACCGGGTGGGGTTGGGGGCGAAGGCCGGGGCGTACCCGGATCGGCTCTCCGGCGGCCAGCAGCAGCGGGTGGCGATCGTCCGGGCGCTGGCCAACCGTCCGCGCCTGCTGCTGCTCGACGAGGTGACCTCGGCGCTCGACCCGGAGCTGGTCGGGGAGGTGCTCACGATGATCCGGGACCTGAAGTCCGAGGGGATGACGATGGTCCTCGCCACCCACGAGATGACCTTCGCCCGGGACGTCGCCGACCAGGTCTGTTTCCTCGACGGCGGCCGGGTCCTGGAGTCCGGCCCACCGGAGCGTCTCTTCGGTGATCCGGTCCAGGACCGCACCCGCCGGTTCCTCGCCCGGCTCCGCGACGCGGGCCGACTCTGACCCCGTCACCCCACCCGGCACCGACCTCGATCGCCACCCGGCCCGCTCTCCCGGCACCGACCTCGATCGCCATCCGACACCGATCCGGGTCGCCACCCGGCACCGGCCTGACGCCGATTCCCGGGACCACCCGGGCACCGTGTGGGGTTTTTGTTACCTTTGGTGCAATTGGGTCGACAATCGACGGGTGATGTGGGGGTGACGCAGGTGCGGTACAGGCGAGGGCTGTCCCTGGGCCTGGCGATCCTCGTCGCGGTCGTGGCCGGACCCGTCGTCGTCGCCGCCCCGGCCCAGGCCGGTCTCGTCCGGGCCTTCACGCCCCGGTTCCAGGCCTCCGAACGCGGGGACGTCATCTTCGCGGGGAACACCCTGGTCACCTGCCTCGCCCCCGCCACGACGGGCACCCCGACCTGCGCCGCCGCCCAGGCCGGCGCGGTCATCAACAACAACAGCTACACCTCGCAGTACGTCGACGTGGACAGCGTCGCCGCCACCACGAACTCCAGCTCCGCCACCCTGACCGTGCCGGCCGGGGCGACAGTCCTCTGGGCGGGCCTGTACTGGATGGGCAGCGCCAGCACCACCGCCACCAGCCGACGCAACATCTCCCTCGCCCCGCCCGGCGGCGGGTACACGGCACTCCAGGGCCAGGTCACCACCGGCGTGGTCGCCTCCACCGGAGGCAACCCCTACTCCGGGTTCATCGAGGTCACCTCGCTGGTCCGGACCAGCGGCACCTACACCGTCGGCGGGCTCACCACCAACCTGGGGACCAACGCCCGGGGCGGGTGGGCGATCGTGGCGGCGATCCGCGACACCACCCAGCCGCTGCGCAACCTGGCGATCTTCGACGGGTACGCCGAACTCGCCGCCACCACCGCCGACAACCGGGTCACCACCACCATCTCCGGGTTCCGGACCCCGTCGACGGGGACCGTCAACGCCCGCATCGGCGCCGTCGCCTCCGAGGGGGACCTCGCCACCACCGGCGACTCGATCGCCTTCAACGGCGTCACCCTCAGCGACGCCCTCAACCCGGCCACCAACTTCTTCAACAGCACGATCAGTCGCCTCGGCACCCGGGTCACCGCCAAGAACCCCGACTACGTCAACCAGCTCGGCATCGACGTCGACTACGTCGCCGCACCCGCCGGATCGATAGGCAACGGCCAGACCTCCGCCACCGTCGCCTTCACCACCACCGGGGAGTCGTACGAGGCGGTCGCCCTGTTCACCGTGATCGACATCTTCGAGCCCGACATCACCGCCACCAACACCGTCACCCGGGTCGGCGGGGGAACCATCGTCAACCCCGGAGACGTCCTGGAGTACACCACCACCGTCAACTCCACAGGCAGCGAGAACGCCACCGGGGTCCAGGTCCTCAGCCCGTTACCGGCGGGCACCACGTACGTCGCCGGGTCGATGACGATCAACGGGGTGGCCCGGACCGACGCGGCCGGCGACGACACCGCCCGCCTCGACACCGCCAACAACCGGCTCGTGTTCAACCTGGGCACCGGTGCCACCGCCACCGCCGGGGGCACGATGGCCCCCGGCAACCAGCAGGTCCTGCGGTTCCGGATCCGGGTCAACGACCCGGCCCCGGCCGGGCTGGTGGTCAGCAACCAGGCCACCATCACCTACGGGTCACCGACCAGCAGCACCACCTACACCGACGTGACCGACGACCCCTCCGCACCGGGCGCCACCGAACCGACAGTCATCGACGTCAACGACGCGCCGGTCGCCGCCACCGGCACCCTCGGCACCCCCGAGGACACCCCGGTGGCGTTCACCCTGACCTCGTTCGCCACCGACCCCGACCAGGACACCCTGACCTTCACCGTCACCCAGCCCCCGGCGGGACGGGGCACCGTGTCCTGCACCCCCGCCGGGGCCTGCACCTACACCCCACCGCCGAACTACTTCGGGCAGACCAGCTTCGACTACACCGCCACCGACCCGGGCGGCCGTACCGCCACCAGCTCGGTCACCGTCACGGTCACCCCGGTCAACGACCCGCCGGTCGCGGTCCCCGACACCGCCTCGACCGTCAGCGGGGTCGCCGTGACGGTCGACGTCCTGCGCAACGACACCGACGTGGAGGGCGACGTCCTCACCGTCGTCCCGGGCGGGGGCACCACCGCCGGGGGCAGCTTCACCTGCACCGCGTCCGCCTGCACGTACACCCCGGCGGTCGCCTTCGTCGGGCAGGACGGCTTCACCTACCGGGTCACCGACGGCAACGCCACCACCACCGGAACCGTCACAGTGACGGTCGCGGCGGCCCCGGCCGGACTCACCATCACCGTCGCCCCCACCGCCGTCCTGCCCACCGTCACCGGCGGCACCCCGACGGTCGCCGGGCAGATCGGCCGGGTCACGGTCGTCGACGACCGGGGCGCGGCCTCCGGATCCTGGGTCACCACCGTCACCATGACCGACTTCGTCAACACCGGCCTGCCCGGCCAGCGAGTCCGCCGGGACTCGGTGGTCTACGCCTCCGGACCGGCGCTGGAGACCACCGGCACCGGCACCTTCCAGCCGCAGCCCGGTGCCGGACTCACCACCCCGCAGACCGCCGCCCGATGGACCGGCACCGGACGCAACACCGTCGCCTGGAACCCCCGGCTGACCGTCTCCCTCCCCACCGACATCGTCGGCGGCCAGTACCGGGCCACGGTGACCCACTCGGTGGCCTGACCGACCCGGCCCCGCCTTGGCCGTGGCCTGGGTTTGGCCTGGCCTGGTTTGACTTGGCTGGGCTGGGCCACCGCCGGCTTGGCCGGGCCACCGCCGCCCGGTTCCGGCCGGACCCCTCGGTGGCCCCGGCGTTTCGACTGTGACAGCGATCCGGGGCGACTCGGGTCCCCACGGAGCGGGGTTCGACGGCTACCATCGCGCGATGGATCTTCGAGGAACGATCAGCCCGGACCGCCCGCTGCTCGTCCTGGCCCTCGCCGAGGAGGCCGCCCACCTCGACACCGACCTGCCGGTGCTGCTCACCGGGATGGGCAAGGTCAACGCTGCGATCGCCCTGGCCACCGCCCTGGCCCGGGGTCCGCTACCCGCCTCGGTGATCAACCTCGGTACGGCGGGCGCGCTGCGCCCCGGCAACACCGGGGTCCACGAGGTCAGCCGGGTCCTGCAACACGACCTCGACACCGAGCTGCTCCGTACCCTCACCGGGCAGACCGTCGGTGCCCCGCTCGCCCTCGCCGACTCCGGCCCGGTGCTGGCCACCGGCGACCAGTTCATCGCCGACGACGACGCCCGGGACCGGTTGGCCGCCCAGGCAGACCTGGTGGACATGGAGGGCTACGCCCTGGCCGCCACCGCCCACCACTTCGGCGTCCCGGTCCGGCTGGTCAAGCAGGTCAGCGACGGTGCCGGGGAGGGCGCGGACCGGACCTGGCAGGCCTCGGTCGACGACTGCGCCCGACTCCTCGCCGGGTGGGTCCGGGACAACCTCCCCGGCACCTGAGACTCAGGCCACCACTCACCTACCGTCCTCCCGCTTGAGTTCCACCAGGAGGTCCTCGTAGTCGCGGGCAGCGGTGGCCGTCGGGCAGTCCGACACCCGGCAGACCGGGCACCGACCGTCCGGGGCCGGCCGGTGGTCGCGCAGGATCCACCGGGCGGACAGGATCAACCGGTTGCGGATCTGGGCCGCCGACCGGAACGGCGCGGTCACCGGGTCAGGCCGACCAGGGTCGCCAGCCGGGCCACGTCCGACGCGGCCGGGTCGCCCCGCGCCACCTCGGCGATCACCGTACGCGCCGTCGGTCGGCACCGTACCTCCGCCGGAGCGACCCGGTCCGCCGCCACCAGCACCCGCCCCGCTCCGACCGGGTCCCCGAACTGGAGGTATGCCCGCGCGACGTCGAGCAGGTACGCGCCCCGGTGCTCGGCCGGTAGTCCCCGCCACCCGTCCCGCCTGACCACCTGTTCGTGCCGGTGCACCGCCTCCCCCGCGTCCCCCAGCACGGCCACCGCCACCACCCTGGCCACCTCGACCTCCACCGGCCCGACGTCGATCCGCCGACCGTGGCCGCGTACGAGCGTCGCCTCCGCCTGGTCGAGCAGCTCGGTGACCGCCCGCCGGTCGCCGCACCCGGCGGCGGCCAACCCGGCCTGCACCAGCAGCGCCCCGGCCACCGAACCACCGACCCCGCTCCGGCACGCGACGGCCACCGTCGCCGTCCACGCCAACCGGTCCCGGCCCGAGGCCCGTAACGCCTGCGCGAGCGGCACCACCGCCGTCGCCGCCAACCCGGGGTCGGTGCCCGCCACTGCCACCGCCCGGTCCGCCGCCAGCCAGGCCAGTTCCGGTTCTCCCAGCTTCACCGCCAGCAGAGAGACGATCCGGTACGAGCGCACCAGCAGCTCCGCGCCCCGAGCCGGGTCGACGCGGTGGAGTCGTCGGGCGGCGTCGAGCAGGCCCGGCAGCGTCCGGACCAGGAGCGCATAGTGCGCATGCTGGTACGTCAACACGGCGTGCCCCACGTGTCGGTCCAGCTCGGCTGGCGAAACCGGAGCAGGTTCCGCCCCGGTCCGGAACACCTCGTAACTGGTCAGGGCGGCACGGAGCCGCTCCACCCCGTCCAGGCCCGATCCGGTGCTCGACACCGACACCATCGCGGCGTCCCGGCCGAGCAGCACCACCGCGTCGACCCGCAGCACCTCGGCGATCTCCTCGATCACCGAGTACCGGTCCAGCGCCCGTACGCCCCGCTCGACCTTGTCCACCCAGCTCTTCGACTTGCCAAGGCGATCCGCGAACACCTGCTGCGTCAACCGCCGCCGTACCCGCCACTGCGCCACCCGCCGCCCGATCGGCAGCTCACCGCCGGTCACGCCGCCACCCGTGCTCAGGCATTGCCCGGGTGGTCTCCTCGACCGGTATCCGCTCGGCCTCGGCCAGATCGAGGATGCGCTGCTTGGCCGCCTCCCGCTCCGCCGCCTGGATCTGCTCACCCCGGCTCACGGCCCTCTTGTCATTCCCGCTCATTCCCATCTCCCGGTCGGGGACAGCGGCACCCGAGGATGTCGGACCGCTGACCGGATCGTGACGTCCTTGGTCGTACGGCCGAAAAGCCCGCCGATCCAGACGCCTCGATCACATCCTGTGACGGCGAGTGAGCACCTTCCAGACGGACGTCGTCCGCTACTGTCCGCCAGGAGCCTCAGTGGTGGCGGACAGATCTGCCGCCAGGTCCAGGAAGGCGTCGACCGCGACCGAGCCACCTGCGACCTCTTTCAACAGTCGCTGTAGTTCGGCCACCCGGGCGACCGCCCTGTGGGAGTGGGCTCGGCGTGCCATGGCCAACGCCCGCCCGGCCGTGTCCGCCGCCTGTTCGGCCTCTCCCGCCTGGAGGTAGCCCTCGGCGAGCCAGGTGAGGTACAGCGACGTCTCCCGGGGCGTACGATCACCGTACGCAGCGATCACCCGTTCCAGGATCGGCACGGCGCGCAGGGGCCGGTGCAGTTCCGTCCACACCCGGCCGGTCATGATCTCCACTTCGTCGGGAGTCAGCCAGTACGCCCACGACGGCGCGGACTCGGGGTCGCGGCTCGCGTACTCGTCCTCGACAGCGCCGAGTGCCCGTTCGGCAGGACCCACCTCACCGAGTCGGGCGTGCGCCCAGGCGACCCGCTCCAACAGAAGGCTCCGACCGGTCGCCTCGGCCGCGTGCCGCCCTCCGGCGTAGGCCGACCGGGCCAGCATGACTGCTTCCCGGCGGTCACCCAGGTTGGCTTCGAGGTAGGACAGGGTGCTCAGGCAGTTCGCCGCAGCAGCGGCGTCACCACCGGCGTGCGCCGCCCGCATACCGGCGAGGTAGTACCGGCGAGCCTCCCCCACCCGCCCGGCGTCCTCGGCGACGAACCCCGCAAGCTGACACAGGTCCGCGATCGTGACGAGCAGCCTCCGGGTCACCCTCTCGGAGTGGCTCCCCTCCCGCAGGAGTCCAGCTGTCGCGTCCAGCTCGGCGCTGACCACCGCGTACGTCTCGGCACCACCGACGTGGTCGTCCAGGCGGCGAAGCTGCCGCACCCGCTGCTCGACTCGGTCGACCGTGCCCGCCCCGACACGCCTTCCTGCCGCGAGTTCGTACCGTTGCGGTGGTTCGGCGACCAGCCACTGATGCGCCAGAACCCTGGCGTGGCCTGCCGTCGGTTCCCGCGAGACGAGGACATCCGCCAACCGTTCGGCGTCGCAGCGCTGCCACTCCTCGCGGTGGTCGAAGACCGACTCGTCGCCGACGCCCGACTCTGTGGCGAGGGCGGCCAGTGCACCCCCGGCGTTCAGCGCGGCGTCCAACCGCTCAGCGGCCTTCCGATTCGGGGTCTTTCGACCGCTCGCCAGGTCATGCAGGTAACTCTTGCTGTAGTGAAGTGATCTCAGCGACTTTGCGGTAGGTATTTGTACTCGAAGTGGGTCAGGTGCAGGGCTGCGGTAACGATGTCGCCGATTCGGCGTGGGCTGACGGTCGTGTGGCGTAGCGTCTTCCAGCGTCCGATCAGGATCGCGAATCCTCGTTCTCCTTGCCAACGTAGACCGCGTAGCAGTCGGTTGTAGGCGCGGTTGTCAGGTGCGAGTCGGCGGCCGTCGGCGGGTTGCTTGACCGGGGTCATGATGCCGTGACCTGCGCTTTCGTAGCCGGAGTCGGCCAGGGTCGGTAGGTCGAGTTCGGCGGCGGACCAGTTCAGGGCAGCGGTGATCCCGAGTTCGCGAGCGCAACTGGTGTCGTGTAGATGCCCGGGCAGCGCCGCCGATGTCCAGATCGGCAGCCCGTCGGGTCGAATGATCGCTTGGACGTTCGCGCCGAAGTCGCGGTGCTTTCCGGAGAACCAGGCATCGATCACCTCGCCCTTGACCGACAGGGTCGTCTCGGTGAGCCGGTCGCAGTCGAACAGCTTGCCGTCGAGGATCACATGCGACCAGTCGTCGGCCGCGGCCCGACGCAGAGCGGCATGCAGGTCGCCGGCCTGGGCGGCGAGCACGGCGACGCCCTCGTCGCGGTAGCGGTAGGCGGTCGCCCTGGAGATGCCGAAGCCGGCGGCGAGCAGGGCCATGTCCTCGGCCTTGCGGAACCAGACGAGCACCATCAAGGCCTGGTAGAAGCAGGTCAACGCCCGGGTGCCACGGCGGGTACCGCAGGCCCGTCGCTGTGCGTACAACAGATGCGCGAGGTGCTGCACGAGTTCCCTCGGGACGTCGACCATGGCACGATAGGCAATCACGTGGAGCCCTCTCGAAGACGTGGATCTGTCGCAAGGACATGTCTATCGATGGCTCCACGCCTGTTTCCACTGCCGCCCGACTCGCGTCCTTCGCCCGTGTCGCACCAATCAAACCCTTTGCGTTGCTGAGATCACCTCAGTAGGTCCGCGCGGCGAGCGCCCGATAGCTGACGCCTGCCTCCCGAAGCAGGCCCTGGAGGCGCTGACCAAACGAGGAGGCGGTCGCAGTCACGAAGGCTCCCGGAATCAGATCGGGTTGCACGCCGCTGGCCGCGAACGACGGCCCACAACCACTCAGGGTATATCGACAGTATCCACTCCGCGCTGCCCCGCCACCCCGACCCTGCCCGACCCAAGAGGCCATCCTGGGCCACGTACTTCGGCCCCGCGCACCTGGCCGGTGCCGCAATTCGTTGCCTCGGCGACCTCGGCCTGCACCGGCAGGCCTTAAGGCACGCGGTTGACGCGATGGCCTTGAATGCCACCAACAGCCGCACAAGGGCGCTGCACACCGCCCTGATAGCAACGACGCACGCCCACGCGGGTGACATCGATTCGGATTTCACCTGGGGGAACGATCTGGCGGTGCTCGCCCCGCAGGTGAACTCTGCCCGGGTAACCAGCCGGATCCGCGAGTTGTGCGCTCACCTCAGTCCTCACCGAACAGTCCGTCGCGTCGACGAAGTCCTGCAATGCCTGACGGCGGAAGGCACCTCACCTGCCTGACAGGTCCTCCTTGGCCCCGAAGGGTCGACTACCGTCTTCAGCGTGACCTGGACGGAGCCCGAAGTCTGGTATGCCAACTTGTCCGCTTTCCACGCCGCTGCATCAGCCTGGATCACCGACACAACCGGCAGGATTCTTCTCGTAAAGCCCACCTATCGCGACCACTGGACCTTCCCTGGTGGTTACGTCGAGGAGGGCGAGTATCCCCACCAAGCCTGCGTCCGCGAGGTGCGGGAAGAACTCGGTATCAATGTGATGGTGGGGACGCTACTCGTAGTCGACTGGGCACCACCCGCTGGACAGCGACCACGATCGCTCATCAGCTTCACTCTTGACTGTGGGAGCTTGGCCGACCTGAGCGAGGTCAACCTTGCCCGGCAGGAATTGGAAGACATCGCGTTCTTCACCGCAGAGGAGGCCGAGCAGCATCTTCCAAGCAATGTCTCCCCTCGCGTCCGGGCTGCACTTGCCGCACGGCATCAAAAGACCCCGATATATTTGGCTGCCGGCTCACCACCTGGCGACGGATGAAGACATGACAGCCACCAAGTCCCATTCTGAGAGCACCACCGATGCCTGAAGCCGCCTACCTACAAGTTGCTCGCGACATCCGTGAGCAGATCGCCTCCGGCCAGCTCAAACCGGGCGACAAGCCGCCCTCCTCCGCTGCCTTGTGCCAGCAGTACAGGCCCGTCCGTAGTTTCCAGACCAAAAACAACGCTAAGAACTGAGGGTTGATCAAGCTCTCCACCCGGCGGTAGCGTCCCGTTCCGTTCGGTGACGGTCGATGCTCGGGTGGTGGGGTTGTGGCGACTCAGGACGTGTTTTCGGCGGAGGATCTGGCGCGGCTTCGGGGGTTCCCGGAGATCAACCGGGCGGAGTTGATTCGGTACTTCACGTTGACCGGTGCGGACGAGGCGTTCGTGCGCCAGTTCCGTACGGGCCGCAACGTGTTGGGTGTGGCGGTGCAGTTGTGCACGCTGCCGTGGCTGGGGTTCGTGCCCGATGACGTTGCGGCGGCCCCGGTGGCGGTGGTGGGCCGGTTGTCGCAGCGGCTCGGGGTCGCGATGGGTGAGTTGCGCGGGTACGGCGAGCGGGGTCAGACCCGGACGGGTCATCTGCGGGAGGTGGCCGGCTACGCCGGCTGGCGGTCGATGGACATGGCCGAGTGGAAGGAGCTGGAGGAGTTCCTGTTCGCTCGGGCGATGGAGCATGACTCGCCGAAGCTGCTGTTCCGGCTGGCCTGCGAGTATCTGTTGTCGTCGCGGGTGGTGCGGCCGGGGGTGATCCTGCTGCTGCGGCAGGTGGCTGCGGCCAGGGCACGCGCTCGGGGTGAGACGTGGGCGCGGGTGCGGCACCTGCTCACCGACCGGCGGTGCGCGGAGCTGGACCTGCTGCTGGTCCCGGACGCCTACCCAGGCCGGACGCCGCTGGCGTGGCTGGGTGTGGGGCCGATGTCGTCGAGCCCGGCCGGGGTGAAGGCCGAGTTGGAGAAGCTGACCTACCTGCGCCGGTTGGACGCGCACACCCTAGACCTGTCGATGCTGCCGGCGGAGCGGCGCCGGTTTTCCTGGCCGGGGTCGGCCGCCGTTTGACGGGGCAGGCGTTGCAACGGCGCGAGCCGGAACGCCGGTATCCGATCCTGCTGACCCTGCTCGCGCAGTCGGCCGTCGACGTGCTCGACGAAACGCTGCTGCTGTTCGACCAGGTGATCCGCAGACGGGAGGCGGCGGCGAAGCAGAAGGTCGCCGAGGCCCTCGCGGAGCGGGCGAAGGCGCGACGCTGCACCAGCTGCGGCATTCCGCGTTGACCCACGCCGCGGAGGACGGGGCGAACACCTCGACCCTGTTGTCGTTCTCCGGGCACACCTCGGTGGCGTCCCTGGCCCGCTACGTCCGGGTGTCACCGGAGGTGCTGCGCCGCTGGCAGCAACGCCGCGACCCGGCCACCCGTCGCCGGTAGTAGCGGTGGCCGTCGTCGGCCTTAGGGCTTTGCGAGCCAGCGAAGCACGTCGTCGGTGAGGATCACGTCGTATGGAAGGCCGCGCAGGTCTTCCTCGGAGACCTTCAGGCCGCGAGCCCGAGCCAGGTCGGCCAGCTCCGCCCACGGGTGTGCCTCGGGGCTCTCGTCGTCGTCAGGAAGAACGGCGTTCAACGTCGCGTGGAGGATGCTGTCCCGGGCCACATGGTCCGGGACAGCATCGTCGCGTGTGCTACCGGACGTCCGGCCGATCGTGAAGCCACGAGCATCATGCAAGATCACGCGGCGGGCGTCGTCCAGCGCGGCGAATTCGCTGACCGAGAAGCTCTGGGCGTCCGGGTCGTCAAGGCGTTCCGGTCGGATGTCGCAGATCGCACCCAGCCCTACGACTCGTCCTGGGTCGACCGGGCAAAGATCGACGTGATCGTCAACAGCGTCCGGGTACGCACGCCAACCGCTCTCCACATCGCTCACTTCCTCGGAGGTCCCACGTTGCCGCGTCGAAGCTCATCGCGATAGACCCTTCAACCCCGATCAGCTGCTGCGACGCACTCCGACGCTGGTGCGGCTGGAGCACGTCCTATTGAAACAAGCTTTGCAGTCCCCGGGGTCCGAATTGGCGCAGAGGCGGTCAGGGGCTGCATGCGAGGTTCTGAACGGTCCCCGTAGTGGTGCCGGACGGATCGATAATCCCGGGTAGGTCCACGTCCACGACACCGCGCCAGCCGACCGTCGAGGAGTTCGAGCACGTCTTTCTCCCAGTGGCACGTTGACCGGAGCCACCCCCGGGGTAGTACCTGCCGCTGCCCGACCCGACCGTCACCCAGTAGCACGAGAAGGAGTCACAGAAGTAGCCCTGCAAATTCACCGCCACGTCTGCCTTCTCGGGGCAACTGCCGGAGACCTTGATCCACCAGCCGTGAACGGAGGTATCCCCACCGGACAGGTGAGGGTCATCAACGGCCTGCCGGTACGTGCAGCCGCCGGCACTGATATTGGACGACTCCGTCTGCGGGCTGACGCCACCCGGGTAGGGCGCGAAGTGACCCGCCCGCGAGGGCGATGACGGCTGCGACGCTACCGATAGTGCTGGCGAAGCCACCGCGGCGGTGGGCATCGCGCCGAGGAACACCGCAGCAGCGCAGCACGCAGCGACGGATGCGCGGCGCAGAGTTCTGAGCCTGTGGGCTCTGGTCACAACAACCACCTCCACGAGCATCGATGCAACTCGTGGTACACCTCATGAATGCATCCTGTCAATAGGTGGGGAAGTTCTGCGCGTTGCCGGGATCGGGCTCGGCCCAATCGCCGGCATTCGCTGCGATACGCGGCCCGGACCTAGCGTGACTTTCCGTTCCGATGCTCCCCAAGGGCCTTACCGCTGATCGGGGTTGCGCAGCGGGCGCCGGCCTCCACCCAGGTCGGGCAGCACGAACGAGTAGTGACCGTGGACGTTGAGCGCCCTGGTCGTCGAGAATGGCGGCGACCGCGCCTATGTGCACTGGGAGACCCCCACCGCCCGCCTGCTGCCCCGACTGCTGGCCGGTCGTAGCGCCGGGCCGGTGTTCCTGGCCGACCGGCGCGCACCCGCCGCCGGGCGCCGCGCGCCGGCCCTGGTCCACGTCTGCCCCGACACCGGCCGTGGCCGGCTGTCGTACCCGCGCCGAGTACCTGTTCCAAGCAGGCGTCCCAGCTCCACGACCCGCACGGCACCAGGCACACCCTCCATCAACTCCGCAACTCCGGGCTGACCCACCTCGCGGCCAAAGGACGCAGCGCCTCCGAGTTGCAGGCCAAGTCCCGCCACCGGCGCCTGGCCACCCTCGGTATCTACGTCCGGCTCGGCGAGGAAACCTCCGCCCGCATCACCGCCGAGACCGACGAGCACCACCGACGGCACCGACGCTGACGACGCATCCCACGTACCGGGATCACGGAAAGCGGCGAAGCGCTCCCCGCACGACCCGCCATTACTGGGCAGCCGTCCCTGGTGTGAGCCTTGATCAACTGCTTAGCGTTGTTTTTGGTCTGGAAACTACGGAAGGGCCTGCAAGGTGAGCAACACAACACAAAGAGCATTCGGATCTCAGAATTTCCAGATGACCCGGCCTCAATTCCTTGAGGTTATGGAATCGGCATTCGTGAATGCGGTCGACCATGGGGCCGACCAAGGCCTGGCCCCGCATCCGCCAGGTGATCGATCGCCTCCATTATCCGGTTGGCGGTCACCGCATCCACCTCACACAACTCCAGGAACCAGTCCTCCACCGGCCCCAGCAACACGATCTGCCACATACCCAGATCATAAATCCTAACTTATTCCAGACGTCGCACCCTCGCCGGACCGGCTAGCTAAGACAGCGGTGTTCGGGTGGGCAGGATAGTTAAGAGACAAAGCTTCGATGATCTGGTACAGCGAATGTTTCGTCTCCGAATTGGCTTGAGGTGTCCAGCGTGACAAGTGAATGCTGCACGAGTGCTCGTCCACTGGCCGACATGTTGTTCGCGGCCAGCACGATACCCGTCGCGAAATGCACGTCAACGTCACACCTGTCAGCCCAGGGGCTCACAAGTGCAGACTCGACAAGGTCGGCGGATCGAGGGGATCCATGCAGCCGGACCGCCGCGCCGAACTCGGACTCGAAAGGCTCGGCGTGCTTGATCGAAAGCGCCGACAGGACAAGGGACGGGTCAATGACCTCACGGAGGGCGAGGCTCGGGGCCTGCTGCCAGGCAGTCGGCGCCAGTTGCCGAACGTCGGCCGAAGGATCGGGACGCCATGCTCTGACTGTGGCGTCCACGTATGCCCAGCGGGTGACACCGTCGGAACCGTGTGCCCGCACGACGGCGCCTTTCTCGCTGAGGTCTTCGTAACGCCACCGATCAGGCTTGCCTACCTGCAGGCGGCAGCGCACCATGTTCGGTGACGTGGGAGCCTCCGGCCGATTCCGCATCAGCCACCCGCCGAGCGACCGGCACCCCGTCGTGGTCAGTGGAGCCACGGATCTTCCCAACGCCGGGGCGACGACCTCGACGAGGTACCGCTCGTCGTAGAAGCTGACGAGTTCGATGGCAAGGCGGGGATAACGGGCGTCGGCCGTTGTCATGGCGACCAGCAGGGGTCCCAGAATCTCGTTCGTACTGCCTTCCACAGGTCGTTCACCCGCGTCTCGTTGTCTCGGTAATGAATGCCCAAGACGCTGACACCTCGGCGGGAAGTCGACCATCCTGCTCACGCATCCGTGCGGGAACGTACCAAGCGGCGTTGACAATGATCAACCGAGCTTCGTCGCTTGACACTGTCGAGATACGGATCTGGGGTCTGCTGCACCGATAGGTGACAGTTTCAGTCACGCGGCCTGACTGGCCGGTGGGGTCATGATGGTCTCGTACTCGATGGGGGTCAACCGGGACAACGACCGTTGTCGTCGGCGGCGGTGGTAGGTCCGTTCGATCCAGGTCACGATCGCGGTCCTGAGCTGTTGGCGGGTGGTCCAGGTCCGGCGGTCGAGGACGTTGTTCTGGAGCAGGCCGAAGAAGGACTCCATGGCGGCGTTGTCGCCGGCGGCGCCGACCCTGCCCATCGACCCGATCATCTGATGTTGGTGGAGGGCACGGACGAATTTTCGTGATCGAAATTGGGATCCGCGGTCGGTGTGTAGGACACAGCCGGCGACGTCACCGCGTCGGGCGACGGCGTTGTGCACCGCGGTGACGGCCAGCCTCGATTTCATCCGTGAGTCGATGGAGTAGCCGACGATTCGGTGGGACCACACGTCCTTGATCGCGCACAGGTACAGCTTGCCCTCGGCGGTGCGGTGTTCGGTGATGTCGGCCAGCCACAGCCGGTTCGGGCCGTCGGCGGTGAAGTCCCGCCGGACCAGATCGTCGTGCACCGGGGGACCGACCTTGCCGCCCTTGCCCCGGCGTTTGCGCTTGCCGAAGGTGCTCCACCAGCCCATGCCGGAGCAGATCCGCCACGCGGTGCGCTCGACCATCGGCTGCCCGGCAGTACGGGCCTCGTCGGCCAGGAATCGGTAGCCGAACTCCGGATCGTCACGGTGGGCGTCGAACAACGCGTTGGCCCGATACGCCGCCACCTCCTCGGCGTCGGTGACACGGCGGGCACGCCACCGGTAGTAGGGCTGACGAGCGATCTTCAACACCCGGCACGTCACCGCCACGGGGATCCCGTCGGCGGCCAGCTCGCTCACGAGCGGGTAGAGCCATTTCCCGGCAGATTCGCCTGCGACAGATACGCAGCGGCCCGGCGCAGGACCTCGTTCTCCTGCTCCAGGAGCTTGATCCGCTTGCGGGCCTCGCGCAGCTCGGCCGAGTCACTGCCGCTGACACCCGGTCTGGTTCCGGCGTCCACGTCAGCCTGGCGCATCCACTTGAACAACGTCATCGGGTGGACCCCGAAGTCCTTCGCGACCTGCTCGACCGTCACACCAGGGTCCCGATCACGGGCCACCCGCACGACGTCGTCGCGGAACTCACGGGGGTAGGGCTTGGGCACAGCGACATCCTTCCAGCTCACCCACAGGGCAAGCCAACTCAGATGTCACCTATCGGTGCAGCAGACCCTGGATCCGTCGCGCCGGACCGCGAGGAGGACGGCGAGTTCGTCGGGCTGATGATGTTGTTGCCGACGGGCGGCCCCGATCAGCTCGACGACCCGACCGTCTGCGCCCTCGGTTACCGGATGGTCCGGCGTGCCTGGCGTCGGGGACTGGCCAGCGAGGCGGCGCGCACCCTGCTACGGCATGTCTTCCAGACGCTCGGCCGTGATCGGGTGGTCGCGGACACGATGGCAGTCAACGTGGGTTCCCGGGGTGTCATGGCAGCCGTCGGGATGCGCCACGTACGCAGCTTCCACCAGCAGTGGGACGACCCACTGCCGGGCACGGAGCTGGGCGAGGTCGAGTACGAACTGACCCGACAGGAGTGGGCGGCGGTCAACCACCGGCAGCCGATGGGCAGCTGAGGCGTCCAGCTAAGGACGGCCGGGCACAGCGCTCGCAGCGACAGGCCGGAGCTGACTCACCGTGGGTCCACTCAGCAGAGCCCCTGCTCAGTGGCCCAACTTTCGAATCCCCCAGCGGGGAACGGCAACCGGTACTGGCTCACCAACAGGTCGTCGGCGAGCGCACTCACCAGCTTCACCGTCAGTAGATCCTGCCTGATGGCATCGCACAGGAGCGCCAGGGTCGGCTTGAGGGGGATTCCATTCTCGCGCGCCGCCCTTCTACCCGCCCCGTCATCGACTACAGCGACTCCACCGACCACCGAGGCAAGGGCGAGGACTCCCGCTTCACCCTTGTTCCGTTCACCTTTCACCAGCAGCGCAGCGAACTTCGCAAAAGCCAGGATCTCTTCGGATGTCCGGAGCTCTCGGCGCTCGACCCAATCCGCGTCGAGGGCGGCCTTGACTCGATCGTCCATCAGGCTCATCTGCTGCAACTCGTCCACCACGACATCAGGCACCAGTGCCAGCCGGTCACCGACCACGGCTTTCAGAACGCCGAGCCAATTCTGCCGGGCGAAGTGCGCCAAGGGGCTTGTGTCGAAGACGAGGACACTACCGGGCACCCCTTCGGCCCGGGCATTGTTCCCATCACCTACACGAGGTTCCATATGGCACTCTCCGGTAGGTTGGGCAGAACCGGCAGGTCCTCCTCGCTCCAGGTGTCGAAGAGAAGATCAGTGGCGCGTGCCGGCGACACCATTTCGTGGCGGTAGATCCTCAGCACCGACTCTTCGTACGGCCTCGGGAGGTACGGTGCCGCGAGATCGTCGGGGACGATCAGGTTGAATTCCACGATGTCCGCACGAGTTGTTCGTATCGCACGAACCTGCCGACCCTCGGACTGTGCAATCATCCCGATCTCGACGAGGCGGCGGGCCAGGGTGGACATGTCGACCCTGAAAGCGCTGCCCACTTTGACACACTTTGCTCGTAGGTCGTCGCCGCGCGCCTCCAGGTCGGCCCACATTCGCGTGAGACCTGTTGCTGGAAGCAGGAGAGCGCGAGCGAAGCGGTCAAGCCGTGCTTCCCACGCGTTGTCGTCCCCCCAGTCGGAGACCCGCCAGTCGACCGAGTACTCGTCCGCGAAGAGGAAATGGCCGAGTTCGTGTGCCGCAGCGAGCCTCCGCCTACCGACGTGCAGGTGACCGTTGACAACCGCCACCCCGCCACGGTCGAGAAGGACGGAAGCCGCATCGGCTGCGTCGCGGCCCAGGTCGAAGGCGAAGACCAAGAGACCGAGGTCGGAGAAGGTGCGGGCGACGTCCACGAGCGGCGCGACGTCGTCCAGCTTGAGCAGGCTTCGGGCAGTAACCGACGAGGCTTCGGCCTCGTCGGAGTTCCGAGGCCGTGGCAGCGTGTCGATCGACCGTGTGACCCATCGTTCGTCACGCTGCGAGGCGAACTCGACGTTGAACGCGACCCTCTCGATCGCCCGGTCAATGGTGGGGCTCTCCGCTCCCGGTTCCTCAAGGTTCCGATGGGAAACGATCGCTGGAGGCGTTTCCATCACGAACCACTCGATCCGTTCACCGAGAGTGGTCGCGATCCGGGCCAGTTCGAGCGCAGAGACTCGACGCCCACCGTTTTCGATCTTGGCGAGGACCGAGCGGTCCAGCGAGATGGCCGAAGCGAGATCAGCCTGGGTGAGACCGCTACGGCTCCTCGCCTCGGCGATGCGCCTGCCCATGGACACGCTGTCACTCACTGTCACGTGTGCGATTCTAGAACATTCCTGCGGTCCGAAACCACGATCCGGCCCGGCACACGGTGAAGGAACGAGGCATCGTACGGAGACAGGAGGTCCGACACCTCAGCCGGTGAAGCCGACCCGGTGGGCGCCCGCCGCGCCCACGCCCCGGATGGCCAGGGCGGCGTCGAGGGCGGCCACCGTGGCCGCCCAGCCCTTGTCCTCGGCGGAGCCGGGGAGTCCGGCCCGGTCGCGGGCCTGGTCGATGGTGTCGACGGTGAGGACGCCGTGGGCGACCGGCTTCCCCTCGTCCAGGGCCACCCGGGTCAGGCCGTCGGTGACCGATTGGCAGACGTAGTCGAAGTGGGCTGTCGCACCGCGTACCACGACGCCGAGGGCGACCACGACGTCACAGCGACGGGCGAGGGCCTGGGCGACCACCGGGAGTTCCACCGAGCCCGCGACCCGGGCCACGACGGTCCGGGCGCCGCACGCCTCGGCGGCGGCGACGGCGCGGTCGAGCATGTGGTCGGTGAGGTCGCCGTGCCAGCGGGCGGCGACCACCCCGACGGTCAGGCCGGCGGCGTCGACCGCGTCCACTCCGGGTTCTCCGAAACCTGCCATGATCATGCTCCGATCTCGTCGCCGGTGGCACGCCGACCGGCCGGTACGTCGTCAAGGTCGTCAAGGAGGTGACCCATCCGGTCCCGCTTGGTGCGCAGGTACCGGACGTTCTCCGGGTGGGGGCGGATCGGCAGGCTCTCCCGGCCACTGACGGTCAGGCCGTAGCCTTCCAGACCGGCCCGCTTCGCCGGGTTGTTGGTGAGCAGCCGCATCGAACGGATTCCCAGGTCGGCCAGGATCTGCGCGCCGGTGCCGTAGTCCCGGGCGTCGGCGGGGAGCCCCAGGTCGAGGTTGGCGTCGACGGTGTCCCGACCGGTGTCCTGCAACTGGTAGGCGCGGAGTTTGTGCAGCAGCCCGATCCCGCGCCCTTCGTGGCCGCGCAGGTAGAGGACCACCCCCCGCCCCTCGGCGGCGACCCGGGCCAGGGCGGCGTCGAGTTGGGGGCCGCAGTCACAGCGCAGCGAGCCGAACACGTCGCCGGTGAGGCACTCGGAGTGCACCCGGACCAGCACGTCCCGGCCGTCGCCGAGGTCGCCGTAGACCATCGCGACGTGCTCGGCCGGGTCGTGCTCCGCGCGGTACCCCAGGGCCCGGAACACCCCGTGCTCGGTGGGCATCCGGGCGTCCGCGACCAGTTCCACCTGCTTCTCGGTACGTCGCCGGTAGGCGATCAGGTCGGCGATGCTGATCAGGGTGAGGGTGTGTTCGGCGCAGAACTTCTCCAGCTCCGGCAGGCGCATCATGGTGCCGTCGTCGTTGACCAGTTCGCAGATCGCCCCGGCCGGGCGGAGCCCGGCCATCCGGGTCAGGTCGACGGCGGCCTCGGTGTGCCCGGGGCGGCGCAGCACCCCGCCGGGGCGGGCCCGCAGCGGCACCACGTGCCCGGGGCGGGCCAGGTCGGTCGGGCCGGTCGCCGGGTCGGCGAGGAGCCGAATGGTGTGGGCCCGGTCGGCTGCGGAGATCCCGGTGCTCACCCCCTCCCGGGCGTCCACCGTCACCGTGTACGCGGTGCTGCGCCGGTCCTGGTTGATGTGGTGCATCGGGGGAAGGTCGAGCCTGTCGCACTCGTCCTCGGTGAGGGGGACGCAGACGTACCCGGAGGTCCACCGGACCATGAACGCCACCAGCTCCGGGGTGGCCAGTTCGGCGGCGAAGATCAGGTCGCCCTCGTTCTCCCGGTCGGCGTCGTCGACGACGACGACGGGGCGTCCGGCGGCGATGTCGGCCAGCGCCTGGTCGATGGTGCCGAACTCCGCGTGCTCGAACATGTCACGGCCTTTCGAGTCGATCGACGGTCCATCAGGCGTGCGGGGTGGGCAGACGCGGGCCGAGCAGGCGTTCGACGTACTTGGCCAGGACGTCGACCTCCAGGTTGACCGGGTCGCCGACCCGCCGGGTGCCGAGGGTGGTCAGGGCGAGGGTGGTGGGGATCAGTCCGACGGCGAACCAGTCGTCCCCGACGTCGGCGACCGTCAGGGACACCCCGTCGACGGTGATGGAGCCCTTCTCGACGACGTACCGGGAGAGGGTGTCGGGGAGGCGGAACCGGACCGTCTCCCACTGGGCGGCCGGTTCCCGGGCGACCACCTCGCCGACGCCGTCGACGTGTCCCTGGACCAGGTGACCGCCGAGGCGGGACCCGAGGGCGGCGGCCCGTTCCAGGTTGACCGGGTCGCCGGGGCGCAGCCCGCCGAGGGCGCTGCGGCGCAACGTCTCCCCCATCACGTCGGCGGTGAAGACGTCGCCGTCGACGACCTCCACCACTGTCAGACAGACCCCGTTGACAGCGATGGAGTCGCCGTGGCGGGCGTCGGTGGTGACCACCGGGCCGCGGACGGCGAACAGCGCCGAGTCGTCACCGGTGGGGGTGGTTCGGACGATCTCACCCAGTTCCTCGACGATGCCGGTGAACATGTCAGCTCTCCCTCTTCCGGGGTACCGCGGTGATCCGCAGGTCGGGGCCGATCTGGCAGACGTCGGTCACGTCCAGGTCGATGGCCTCGGTGATGGTGGTGACCCCGGCGTCGACGAGTGCCGTCGGTCCGGCGCCGAGCAGTCGGGGCGCGAGGTAGCCGACCACCCGGTCGACCAGGCCGGCGGCGAGGAAGGCCCCGGCCAGTCGGGGGCCGCCCTCCAGCAGCGCGGCCCGGACGCCCCGGGCGTGCAGGGCGGACAGCAGGGCGGGCAGGTCGACCCGACCGTCGACGTCCGCGCCGACCTCCTCGGCGGTGGCGATCCAGGTGCGGGCGGCACCGTCGCGGACCTTCGCGTCCGGCGGGGTCCGGCCCGTCGAGTCCACCACCACCCGCAGGGGCTGTCGGATGGCGAGGCTGCCGTCACGCAGGTTACGGGCGGTGAGCCGGGGGTCGTCGGCGAGGACGGTGCCCACCCCGGCGATGACCGCGTCGACGGTGCCGCGCAGGGCGTGCACGTCGATCCGGGCCGCCTCGGAGGTGATCCACATGCTGGTCCCGTCGGCGGCGGCGGCCCGGCCGTCCAGGGTCGCGGCGTACTTCCAGATCACGTAGGGCCGACCCCGGCGTACGGAGGTGAGCCAGGCGATGTTGCCCGCCTCGGCCTCCTCCCGGCGGATCCCGACGTCCACCCGGACCCCGGCGGCCCGCAGGGTGTCCCCGCCGCCGGTGGCGACCGGGTCGGGGTCGGGTACGGCGATCACCACCCGGGCCACCCCCGCGTTGGTCAGGGCGACGCTGCAGGGGCCGGTGCGACCGGTGTGGTCGCAGGGTTCCAGGGTGACCACCGCGGTGCCGCCCCGGGCCCGCTCCCCCGCTTGCGCCAGGGCGACGATCTCGGCGTGGGGGCCACCGGCGTACGCGTGGAAACCCTCGCCGACGACGCGGCCGTCGGCGTCGAGCAGGACACAGCCGACCACCGGGTTGGGGCTTGTCGTGCCGAGCCCCCGCGCGGCCAGTTCGATCGCGCGACGCATCGCCTCGTCGACGGAGACCCCGGTCATCGTCTGCTTCTGCCTCTCACTCGCCGGTGATGCGCAGGCAGGGTGAGGCAGGCGGCGACGAACGGGAACGGCAGAGCCGAACCCGAGGGACCCCGTGCGGCGGCCAGGCAGCAGCCAGCACGAAGCCCTCATCCGTCCCGCGCGCTGTCTCCCATCCGGACTGTCTGAGGGCGGCGAGGCCGTCCTCAACCGTCGGCCCCGGATTCTCACCAGGTCCACCGGGCAGCCGAGGCCGACCGGGTCGCGGGCTTACCACGGCCGGGCCGTGGATCACCGCCGGTTCGGAATCACACCGAGTCCCGCCAGCGCGTGGTGGGTACCTCAGGAAGTCTTACACGCCGACGCCTCGATGTCGCTATTCCCGCGTGCTTCCTCACAGGCTGCGTCGTCGGTCCACGGCGACGTACGACCCGGGCTGCCCCTTGGCCACCGACTTCATCTCGGAGGCCACCGCGATCGCGGCGAGGGGGTCGGTGATCCGTTTGGTGGAGTCGGACAGCGACACGCCGATCGAGAGGGTGACCAGGGCGGCGCGGCGGGTGTTGCCCCGGCGGTCCTTCAACTCGACGAAGCCCCGTTCCCGGTCGGTGGGGTCGTAGAGCTGGTCGGCGGCGTTCTCGAAGTCGACGACCGCCCGCTGGGTCAGGGGGCGGATCTGCTCGGGGCTACAGATGATCACGAAGTCGTCACCGCCGACGTGACCGAGGAAGGCCGGGGGGCGGCCCACCGAGACCACCGCCCGGTGCAGGCTCCGGGCCAGGGTGGAGATGAACTCGTCGCCCCGGACGAAGCCGTACCGGTCGTTGACGCTCTTGAACCGGTCGATGTCGACGTACCCGACGACGTAGTCGGCGCCGGTGCGGATCCGGTCGCGGATCTCGCGGCGGATCCGGCTGTTGCCGGGCAGGCCGGTCAGCGGGGAGACCTCCCGGGCCTCCTTGTTGCGCCGCAGGGTGGCGGAGACCCGGGCCACCAGTTCGGCGGTGTCGAAGGGCTTGACCAGGTAGTCGTCGGCACCGGCGGCGAGCCCGTGGACCTTGTCGACTGTCATCCCCTTGGCCGTCAGCATGATCACCGGCAGGGCGGAGGTCATCGGGTTGGCGCGGAGGCGACGGGTCAGTTCCAGGCCGTCGACCCGGGGCATCATCAGGTCGACCACCGCCAGGTCCGGGCGGCGGCCCTCGATGACCTCGAGGGCCTCCTGCCCGTCGGAGGCGTGGACCACCTCGAAGCCGTGCAGTTTCAGGTTGAACTCGACGAAACGGGCGATGTCCGCGTCGTCGTCGACGACGAGGATCAGATCGGGTCGGTCGTCGGCCTGGTCCACGCTCAGTTCTCGCCGTAAGCGCGCTGCGCCGGGGACTCGCCGTAAGCGCGCTGCGCCAGGGAACGGAGCTTACGGACCGCCTCGGCGGGGTCGTCGGCCCCGTAGACGGCGGTCCCGGCGACGAAGGCGTCCGCCCCGGCCTGCGCGGCCTGCTCGATGGTGTCGGCGGCGATCCCTCCGTCGACCTCGATCCGCAGCTCCAGGTGCCCGGCGGAGGCGTGCCGCCGGGCCGCCCGGACCTTGTCCAGCAGGTGCGGGAGGAACCGCTGCCCGCCGAACCCGGCCTTGATCGTCATGATCAGCAGGGTGTCGAAGCTGGGCAGCAGGTCCAGGTACGGCTCGATCGGGGTGTCCCGGTCGATGGCCAGTCCCGCCTTGGCCCCGGCCGCCCGCAGGTCCTTGGCCAACGCCACCGGGTCGTCGCACGCCTCGGCGTGGAAGGTGACGTTGTAGGCTCCGGCGTCGGCGTACCCGGGGGCCCACCGGTGCGGGTCGTCGATCATCAGGTGGACGTCGAAGGGGATCTCGGTCGCCGCCCGCAGACTCTGCACCACCGGCAGGCCGATGCTCAGGTTCGGCACGAAGTGGTTGTCCATGACGTCGACGTGCACCCAGTCCGCAGCGCCCTCGACGGCACGGACCTCCTCGGCGAGGCGAGCGAAGTTCGCGGCGAGGATGCTGGGGGCGATGATCAGCGGCGGCGGTACGGTCACCCGGTCAGTGTACGAATGCGGACACCGGCCGCCGTCATCGCGGGACCACCTCGAACCCGTTGTCACCCAGATGTGACCGGTGGTACAGGATTGCCCTCCGGTGTCGGCGTTCCTGAACGAAAGGGCAGCGGTGACTGGCCGATCGAAGGAAACGCCGCAACACTCCAACAGGGACGGTGTCATATGCTGCACGCCCGGCGGCGCACGGCCGTACCGGTCGCGGCAGCCGGCCGTCAGCTCCGGGAAAGGGCAGACGATGCGACGGTGGCTCGGCGCGCTGGCGCTGGCCGGCACGATGGTGACACTTCTCGGCGGGTGCGTGCAGCCCACCGGCACCGACGGTGACCTCACCGGCGGTTGGCCGGCGCTGAGACCACCCCAGCCCTTCGTGCCCTCCAGCGGCGTCTGCCTGCCCCGGATCACGGTGGTGGTGCAGGCCAGCACCTACGAGACCGTCGACTGCACCCGCAACCACCTGGCCGAGGCACTGCACGTCGGGGCGTTCACCGGCCGGACCGCACGGGCCGAGAACCGACCCGAGCCGGGGTCACCGGCGCTGCGTACCGCCCGGACCGAGTGCGACAAGCGGGTCCGGGAGGTCCTCGGCGGGGACTGGCGCTCGGCCCGGCTCAGCCTGACCATCGCGGTGCCGACCACCTCCGCGTGGAGCGCCGGGGCCCGGTGGTACCGGTGCGACGTCGCCGAGACCGACAGCATCGACAACGCCCGCCCGGTCAACCGGATCGGCAGCCTCCGCGGCGCGCTGGTCGGCGACTCCCCCCTCTCCCACAGCTGCTTCGACCCGAAGCTGATCAGCGGCAACCTGAACTACATGGCCCCGGTCATGTGCAGCGAACCGCACCGCGCCGAGTTCGTCGGCGTCTACCAGGAGGACGACATGACCTGGGAGGAGTTCGGCCGGGCCGACGCCCAGGTGCACAAACGGTGCATGGAACTGGTCGCGAACTTCGCCGCCGTGCCCGTCAACAGCGACCTGTCGTACCGGACGGGGTCGATCTTCTACCCGCCGTCGCAGCGGGAGTGGGAGGAGGGCGACCGGGGCATCCGGTGCTTCCTCTGGAGCGACGACCGGAAGCTCACCCGCTCCATGCGCGACGCCGGCCCCACCGGCCTGCCCGTCATCTGACCACCCCCGTCCGGCCACAGCGCCCACGGTTCGTCGGTCATGCGCGGCCGGGCCTGGTCCTCGCCGTCCGACTTCACCGCCGCCCCGACGGCCACCGGGGGTGGACGGCGTCGCGCCCGTCCCGGCAGGGAACGGGCGCGACGGTCGCCGACAGGTGAATACGGTATGGGGTCAGGTGCGACGCAGGACGGCGAGGAACATCGCGTCCGTGCCGTGCCGGTGCGGCCAGAGCTGCACCGTCGGCCCGTCACCGAGCCCCGGCATCCCGGCGGGCAGCAGCGGCCGGGCGTCCACGAAGTCCACCGGGACACCGCACCGGCGGGCCGCCTCGGTCACCGTCACGTGGGTCTCCACAGTGTGCGGAGAGCAGGTCACGTACGCCACCACGCCCCCCGGGCGGAGAGCCCGGATCCCGGCGGTGAGCAGCTCCCGCTGCAACCGGGTCAACGGCGGAAGGTCACCCGGCTGCCGACGCCACCGCGACTCGGGCCGCCGCCGCAGCGAACCGAGGCCGGTGCAGGGCGCGTCGACCAGGACCCTGTCGAACTCCCCCTCCGGCAGGTCCGGATCGGCCCCGACGGTACGTCCGTCGGTGGTCAGCACGGTCACCGGGAACCCCCGGGTGGCCTCGGCGACCAACCGGGCCCGGTGCTCGGCCACCTCGACGGCGGTCAGCCGGGCACCGCGCTGCGCGGCGACCGCGCCGAGCAGCCCCGACTTGCCTCCGGGGCCGGCGCACAGGTCGAGCCACCGGGCGTCCGGGCCGTCCAGTTCGGCGGCGACCAGCGCCTCGGCGACCAGCTGGGACCCCTCGTCCTGGACGTGTGCCCGGCCCTGGGCGACCGCCGGAAGGTCACCGGGCGCCCCACCGGGCAGGTAGACCGCGTGTGGTGAGAAGGCCCCCGGCGCCCCGCCGACCTCGTCGGCCAGGTCCGCCGCGTCGATCCGCCCGGGGCGGGCGCACAGGTGCACCGGCGGGCGGACGTTGTCCTCGATCAGCAGCCGGGTGGTCTCCCCCAGGTCGCCCCCGAGGGCCTCGGCGAACGACCTGACGATCCACTGCGGGTGGCTGTAGGTCACCGCGAGGTGCCCGATCGGGTCGGTGTCCATGGCCGGTGCGAGCTGCCCCGCCCAGGCGTCGGCGTCCCGGGTGGCCACCTCCCGCAGCACCGCGTTGGCGAACCCGGTCGCCCCCGCCCCGACGGTCCGGACCAGATCGACGGTCGACGACACCGCCGCGTGCGCCGGTACCCGGGTGTGCAGGATCTGGTACGCGCCGATCCGCAACGCGTCGCGCACCGGCGGGTCGATCCGGTCCACGTCCCGCCCGGCGGCCGCGGTCAGGATCGTGTCCAGGGTGCCCAGGTGGCGCAGGGTGCCGTAGGTCAGTTCGGTGGCGAAGGCGGCGTCCCGGCCGAACAGTCCCGCCTCGCGCAGCATCGCCGGCAGCACCAGGTTGGCGAACGCGTCGTCGCGGTGCACGGCGGCGACCGCCTCGTACGCCACCCACCGGGGGCGGTCCACAGCCGGTCGGGCGGACCGGTGCGGGCCACCCCGCCGGTCGTCGCCCCGCCGGTCGTCGCCCCGCCGGTCACCGCCCCGCCGGTCACCACCCCGCCGGTCACCGCCTCGCCGGTCGTCGCCGGGTCGGGGGCGACCGCCACCCCGGGGGGCGGTCACGCGAACACCTCGCCGGTGCCGACGCGGACGCCACGGGCCCAGTCGGTGGCCGGCATGGCCTTCTTGCCCGCCGCCCGGACCTCGCCGAGGCGTACCGGGGTGGTGGCCGTACCGACGAGCACCCGGGACTTCTCCACGAGCAGTTCACCCGGTTCGAGGTCAGGGCCGTCCGGGGCGGGGACGATCGGGCCGAGTTTCACCCGGTCACCCCGGAAGGTGGTCCACGGGCCGGGGGCCGGAGTGCAGGCCCTGATCCGTCGGTCGACAGCGAACACCGGATCCGACCACCGCACCCGGGCGTCCTCCACCGTCAGTTTCGGTGCCAGCGACACCCCGTCGGCCGGCTGCGGCTCGGCGCGTACGGTGCCGGCCTCGATCGCGTCGAGCACCGCCACCAGGAGACCGGCCCCGGAGTGCGCCAACCGCTCCAGCAGGTCACCGGAGGTGTCACCGGCGCGGACCTCGTCGGTCACGGTGCCGAAGACCGGCCCGGTGTCGAGCCCCTCCTCCAGCTGGAACACGCTGGCCCCGGTCATCTCGTCGCCGTGCAGGACGGCGTGCTGCACCGGTGCCGCCCCCCGCCAGGCGGGCAGGAGCGAGAAGTGCAGGTTGATCCAGCCGTGTCGGGGGATCTCCAAGGCCACCGGCGGCACCAGCGCGCCGTAGGCGACCACCGGGGCGCAGTCCGGGGCCAGCTCCCGCAACCGGTCCAGGAACTCCGGCTCCCGGGGACGGGCCGGGGTGAGGACCTCGATCCCGTTCTCGTCGGCCCAGGCCCCCACCGGGGAGCGGACCAGGCCCCGTCCCCGCCCGGCGGGGGCGTCGGGGCGGGTGACCACTGCGAGAAGTTCGTGCCGGGAGGCCGCGACGGCGGCCAGGGCGGGTACGGCGACGGCCGGGGTACCGGCGAAGATCAGACGCATCCGTCGGTCACCGCCCCAGACCGAAGGGGCTGCGGTGCGGGTCGACCTTCACCGTCGGTGGGGCCCCCGGGTCGTACCACTCCGCCTCCCGGATCGCCTTCATCGCCGTCTTACGGCCGGCCGGGTCGAGCCGGTCGAGGAAGAGCACCCCGTCGAGGTGGTCGGTCTCGTGCTGGACACACCGCGCCATCAGGCCGGTGCCCACGATCTGCATCGGGTCGCCGTAGCTGTTGTAACCCTTGGCGATCACGTGCTGTCGACGCTTGGTGTCGAAGTAGAGCCCCGGGATGGACAGGCATCCCTCCGGGCCGTCCTGTTCCTCCTCGTCGGGGAACTCCAGCACCGGGTTGACCAGATGTCCGACCACGTCGTCGACGTCGAAGGTGAACACCCGCAGCCCCACGCCGAGCTGCGGGGCGGCCAGACCGGCCCCGTTCTGCTCACGCATCGTGTCGGTCAGGTCGGTGACGAGCTTGCGCAGCTCGACATCGAAGTCGACCACCTGATCGGCCGGCGTGCGCAGCACCGGATCACCGAAGAGACGGATGGGCTGGACGGTCACGCGGGGTGGCTCCTTCGCGAGGTGGGACGGGTCCGTGCCGTACCAGTCTACGGAGTGTCCCGATCACGACCGGTCGACCAGGGTGGTCGGCCGGTCGTGCCCGCCGCGCGTCCCGGGGTCAGGCGCCCTGGCCCGGTTCCCCGGCCAGGACCGTCTCCGGATGCAGCAGGGCCTGCTCGGGCAGGGGCAGCTCGATCCCGTGCGCGGCCTGCCAGTCGTAGACGACCGACGGCCGGACCTGGGCGGCGAAGTAGTCCACGGCGCTCATCCCGCCGACCACCGGCTCCTCCATCTCGGCGACCAGCCGACCCGGTACGAGACGGAACCCGCCCCGCAGGGCGGCGCTGAGCCGACGGTGCCCCTCGACGACGAAGAAGTACTCCCCGGTGTAACCGATCTGCAACGGCTCCAGGGCCTCGTCACCGGCGGCGTCGACCCCGTCGACGAGGTCGGAGTCCCACACGTCCCGCAGCGTGGCGATGTCCTCGGTCGGGTAGACCCGGGCCGGGTCGAGCAGCAGCAGCGGCGGGGAGTCCTGGACGACGTCGGCGCCGAGCGCACCGGTGAAGACCGCGACGACGTGTTCGATCACCTCGTCGGCGGCGGCCCGGGTGGTGTCGCACACCAGGTCGTAGTTGCGCAGTCGGGCCTTGTCGACGCCGTACCGGACGACGAACCGGTTGCGCTCGCTGTCGCTGCGCTCCCGCAGCTTCGCCTTCGCCTCCTCCAGGGAGGTGTAGCTCTCGGCCGGGCCGGACGGCCGGGCCAGCACCCGCCGGGCGGCCTCACCGGCCTCGGTGATCATGTGCACCTTGAGCGCGTCGGTGAAGAAGTGCCAGGCCAGCCGGGAGTCCATGACCAACCGCTCACCGGAGGCGGCGATGTCGCGTTGCAGTTGGTCGACGTACCCGTCGACGGCCTGGTCCAGCTCGGCGTGCAGGTTGAGCTGGAGCGCGGTCATGTCCCGCTCCTGCGCCATCTGCCGGTAGAGGTCGCCGACACTGATTCGGCGCAGCCCCAGCCGTTTGGCGATCTCCACGGAGACGGTGCTCTTGCCGCTGCCGAGGTCACCGTTGAAGACGATCGATTGACGAACGGTCACGACTGGTCCACCTCTGATCACCGAATGGTTGACATCATCGCCCTGGCACCACGGCGACGCCGGGACCGACACGGCACCACACCGGTGCCGCGTTCAGCCGGGTCGGGCAGCGTCGCGACCGGCCGACGGGCGACCTCGTCGCCACACCCACCGTCGTTCGCGTCGTCCTCGCGCCCCGGCATGACGGGCGATGCTACCACCCGGGCGGCAACCCTCCGTCACCATGACGCTCAGAACAGGCTCAGCGGATCGATCTGGAGACGGACCGGGTCGGCGGCCTTACGCGCGGTGCGCGTACCGGCGGCGGAGTGCAGTGCCCCGGCCAGTTCGACGGCCCGGGAACGGGGCACCCGGACCAACATCCGCTCCCGGTCGTCGTCGGCGGGGACCGGGCCGAGCACCTCGGCCTCGGCCGGCAGCCGGGCCCCGGCGAGCAGGTCCGCCACCGCGTCGGCGAGACCGGTGACGCTGGCCATCCGGACCGCCGGGGGGAACCCCAACTCCCGCCGCTCGGCCAGCTCCCGCCCGGCGAACCAGGCGGCGTCCCAGCGCAGCAGCGCCTGCACCACGGCGAGGCCCCCGTCGGCGACCACCACCACCCGACCACCCCGGGACGCCGGACGGGCCAGGGCGGCGGCGGTCATCCACCGGCGCAGGGCCTCCTCACCGGCACGCAGGTCGGCCCGGGTCAGCAGGGCCCACGAGTCGAGCAGCAGCACCGCCCCGTAGCCGCCCTCGGCGACCGGCTCGGCACCCGGGGTGGCGATGACCAGGCCCGCCCCGTCCCCCACCGCGGTCAGCACCTCCTCCCGCCCGGAGGTCCGGACCGGCACCCCGGGGAAGGCCCGGCCCAACTCCTCGGCGGTCCGCCGGGCACCGACGACAGCCGCCCGGAGTCGCCGTCCACCGCACTCGGGGCAGGCGTACCCGGCGCAGACCCGCCCGCACCAGCGGCAGGCGGGCGTCCCCGTGGCGTTCGGCAGGGCCAGTGGCCCGGCGCAGTGCGGACACCGGGCCGGGGTCCGGCACTCGGCGCACCCGACCGACGGCAGGTAGCCGCGCCGGGGCACCTGGACCAGGACCGGCTGGTCGGCACGGACCGCGTCGCGGGCCGCAGTCCAGGCCAGGCTGGGCAGCCGGGCGGTCGCCGCCCCCGGATCGCGGGCCAGTTGCGGGTCGTCCCCGGTCGGGACGATCGCCGGGGTACGGCTGCGCAGTGTCGCCCGGTCGGCGGCCACCTCCCGGGCCCACCCGGTCTCGACGAGCAGCTGCGCCTCGGCGGTACGGGCGAACCCGCCCACCAGGGCGGCGGCCCCGGCGAGTTGGGCCCGGGTCAGCAGCACCTCCCGGGCGTGCGGGTACGGCGCCCGGGGCTCGGCGTGCAGGTCGTCCCCGTCGTCCCAGACCGCCACCAGGCCGAGCCGCTCGACCGGGGCGAACATCGCCGCCCGGGTGCCGACCACGACCTGGACCTCCCCGCGTCGCGCGGCCAGGAAGGCCCGGTAGCGGCGGGCCGGGCCGAGCGCCGCCGACAGGCAGACGTGTCGCCCCGCACCGAGCGTCGCCGTCAGGGCGGCGTCGAGGCGGTCCAGGTCCCGGGCGTCGGGCACCACCATCACCACTCCCCGGTCGGCGGCGACGACGGCGGCGCACGCCTCGGCGTAGCGGGCCGCCCAGTCCTCCCCGGGTAACGCCGACCAGACGGCCCGGGGTGCCCGCCCCTGCGTGAGTGCCCGCAGCAGCGCCGGGCCGGCCGGGTAGTCCCGCCAACCGCTCCGTCGTTGCGTCGTCGGGGTGGACTCGCTGGGCTCGGGCGTGGTGGGTTCGGGCATGGTGGGCTCGGCGTCGGCGGCGAGGATCTCCTTCTCCACCCGGGCGTGCCGGGGTGGGACGGCGAGCCGGAGGACGTCGGCGAGGCTGCCCGCGTACCGGTCGGCGACTGCGCGCGCCAACCCGGCGACCTCCGGGGCCAGGACGGGCACCGGGGAGACGACCTTCTCCAGGTACGCCAGTCGACCGGAGTGCGCCGACTCGTCGGCCCGCTCCAGGAGCCACCCGTCGACGAGCTGCCCGGCGAAGCGCACCTTCACCCGGCAGCCGGGCGTCGCGGCGTCGGCCAGGTCGGCCGGGACGAGGTAGTCGAAGGGGCGGTCGAGGTGCGGCAACGGCACGTCGACGCAGACACGAGCGACCGGCGACCCCTCGGCGGGTCGCCGGTCGCTGCGCTTGGTGCCGGTCAGGCTCCCGCAGCCGACTTGAGGTCGGCGGCCCGGTCGGTGCTCTCCCAGGTCAGGTCGGGCAGCTCCCGGCCGAAGTGGCCGTACGCGGCGGTCTGCCGGTAGATCGGCCGGAGCAGGTTCAGGTCCCGGATGATCGCGGCCGGCCGCAGGTCGAAGACCTCGTTGACGGCCTTCTCGATCGAGGCGACCGGCACGGTCTCGGTGCCGAAGGTCTCGATGAACAGGCTCACCGGGTGGGCCTTGCCGATGGCGTACGCCACCTGCGCCTCGCAGCGCTCGGCGAGCCCGGCGGCGACCACGTTCTTGGCCACCCACCGCATCGCGTACGCCGCCGACCGGTCCACCTTCGACGGGTCCTTGCCGGAGAACGCCCCACCGCCGTGGCGGGCGTACCCGCCGTAGGTGTCGACGATGATCTTGCGCCCGGTCAGGCCGGCGTCGCCCATCGGGCCACCGATCTCGAACCGGCCGGTCGGGTTGACCAGCAGCCGGTAGTCGCTGGTGTCCAGGCCGAGGCTCTCCAGCTCGGGGGCGATGACGTGCTCACGGACGTCCGGGGTGAGCAGCGACTCCAGGGAGATGTCCGCGGCGTGCTGGCTCGACACCACGACGGTGTTCAGCCGCACCGGGCGCAGGCCGTCGTACTCGATGGTGACCTGGGTCTTGCCGTCCGGGCGCAGGTACGGCACGGTGCCGTCCTTACGGACCGTCGCCAGTCGACGGGACAGCCGGTGAGCCAACGCGATCGGCAGCGGCATCAGCTCCGGGGTCTCGGAGCAGGCGAAACCGAACATCATGCCCTGGTCGCCGGCGCCCTGGGCGTCCAGCGCGCTCTCCGACGACCCGGTACGCAGCTCGAAGGCGTTGTCCACGCCCTGGGCGATGTCCGGCGACTGCGCCCCGATGGAGACGTTGACCCCGCAGGACGCCCCGTCGAACCCCTTCTTCGACGAGTCGTACCCGATGTCGAGGATGGTCTCCCGCACGATGCTCGGGATGTCGGCGTACGCCTTGGTGGTCACCTCCCCGGCGACGTGGACCTGCCCGGTGGTGATCAGGGTCTCCACCGCGACCCGGCTGCGCGGATCCTCGGTCAGCAGCGCGTCCAGGATGCCGTCGCTGATCTGGTCGGCGATCTTGTCGGGGTGGCCTTCCGTGACCGATTCGGAAGTAAAGAGGCGGCGTGTCACGGCACTCCTAAGCTATGGATAACTCGTCTCGCGGGAGTCTAGTCTCGCGGACATCCGGGCGCGGGGACGGTCCTTCCCGGGTCACCTGTCGGGAAACGTCTCCCACCGCGCGACGACCAGGTCCCACACGGCGTCGGCGACGTCCTCCTTGGACTGCTCGGGCATCCGGTGCACCGCACCGTCGGCTCCGATGACCGTCGCCGTGTTCGTCTCGGCCCCGAAGACCTTGTCCGCACCGACCTCGTTGACGACGACGAGGTCGGCCCGCTTGCGGGCGAGCTTGTCACGGCCGTTGGCCTCGGCGTCCCCGGTCTCCGCGGCGAAGATCACCAGCACCTGGTCCGGCCGACGGGCCTGACCCAGCTCGGCGGCGATGTCCGGATTGGTGACGAGTTCGATCGTAGGCGCTGCCGACTCGGACTTCTTGATTTTCCCCGAGGAGTACGTCGCGGGACGGAAGTCGGCCGGCGCCGCCGCCATCACCACGGCGTCCGCCGACTCGGCGGCGGCGAGGGTGGCGGCCCGCAGCTGCTCGGTGGTGCCGACCGGGACCACGTCGACACCGGCCGGATCGGCGAGGGAGACGTTGGCCGCGACCAGTGTGACCCGGGCTCCCCGGGCGACGGCGGCGCGGGCGAAGGCGTACCCCTGTTTGCCTGACGACCGGTTACCGAGGAAGCGCACCGGATCCAACGGCTCGCGGGTGCCACCGGCGGTCACCACCACGTGCCGCCCGGTGAGGTCGGCGGGTGCGTCGACGCCCCGGGCCAGCGCCCGCCGGGCGACAGCGAAGATCTCCGCCGGGTCGGGTAGCCGCCCCTTGCCGGTGTCGGCACCGGTCAACCGGCCGACGGCGGGCTCGATCACCCGGACCCCCCGACCACGGAGGGTGGCGACGTTGGCGACGGTGGCCGGGTTCTCCCACATCTCGGTGTGCATGGCCGGGGCCAGCAGCACCGGACACCTGGCGGTCAGCAGGGTGTTGGTGAGCAGGTCGTCGGCGAGCCCGTGGGCGGCCCGGGCGAGGAGGTCGGCGGTGGCCGGGGCGACCACCACGAGGTCGGCCTGCTGACCGAGCCGTACGTGGGGCACCTCGTGCACGTCGGACCAGACGTCCTCGGCGACCGGCTGACCGGAGAGCGCCGCCCAGGTCGGTGCCCCGACGAACCGCAGGGCGGACGCGGTGGGCACCACCCGGACCCGGTGCCCCGACTCGGTGAACAGTCGGAGCAGTTCGCAGGCCTTGTACGCGGCGATGCCGCCGCCGACTCCGAGGACGATCCGAGCAGACATCGACGGACCGGGGGCGGGTGCTACGGCTGGTCGGTCGGCTCGGCGGTGAGCAGACCGGCGTTGATCTCCCGCATGGCGATCGAGAGGGGCTTCTCCTGCGGAGTGGTCTCCACCAGGGGGCCGACGTACTCCAGGAGGCCCTCGCCGAGCTGGCTGTAGTAGGCGTTGACCTGACGGGCACGCTTCGCGGCGAAGATCACCAGGGCGTACTTCGAGGTGGTCTTGTCGAGCAGCTCGTCGATCGGCGGGTTGGTGATGCCTTCGGGGTTGGCGATGGATCCCACTGTTACCTCTGCGTCTCTGGAAAGCTCGATGTCTCTGGAAAGCTCGACGTCTCTGGAAAGCTCGATGGCACGCAATAACCGAGCAAGCCTACCAGCTCAGCGACCACCCGATCCGTGCGGTCGTGCAGTACGGCGTGGTCCACGGCGGCCGCGACTGCCGGATCGGGCCGGTAGCCGGGGGGCTGGAGCAGGACCAGGCGGGCCTGGGGCAACGCTGCACGCACCTGCAACGCGCCGGTCAGGTCCAACGGCAGCAGGACCGGCAGACCGGCCTGCAACCGGGACCGGATCGGCTCGCCCGACGTACCCCGCCGGTACGGCCCGATCCTGGCCCACTCCAGCAGCTGGCCGTCCTCGGCCAACTGATCGAACCCGGCCGGGTCGACGAAGACCCGGTCGATGCCGTCCGTCTCACACCCTCGGCGGGGCCGGGTGGTGACCGGAACGGGCACCCAGACGGACGGTGAACGCGCCCGGATCAGCTCGACCACACTCTCCCGACCGGAACCGGACGGTCCGGCCAGGACAGTGAGCCGAGCCGCCGGGCGCGCCTCGCCATCCGTGCTCACTGCTTGTTTCTACACGGCGTCGCGGCTCAGTTGGCGGCGAACTCTCCCAGCAGAGCCTTACGCTGCTGCTCGCCGAGTCCGCGCAGGCGGCGGCTGTCGGCGATCTTCAGCTTCTCCATGATCTGGGTCGCCCGGATCTTGCCGATGCCCGGCATCGACTGCAGGACGGCCGAGACCTTGAGCTTGCCGACGACATCGTCGCCCTCGGCCCGGTCGAGCACGGCGGCGAGGGTGGTCTTGCCCTGCTTGAGCTGCTCCTTCAGCTCAGCACGGGCCTTGCGGATTTCCGCGGCCTTCTCCAGCGCTGCAGCGCGCTGCTCAGGGGTCAGTGACGGGAGCGGCACCAGTTCTCCTCAGGTCCCTATCGCGACGGGCGGGACGCACCGCCGCATCTGTGAAAGATGGTGTCGCTGGAAACCAAAGGGGTCCGTGGTTCCCAGCGCGGGGAAAACTAGCGGTCAGCGGAGCTTTCGGCAACGTGGGCACGCGCCCATGGACGCTCAGTGACCGAGCCGTCAGTCAGTTGCCACCCTCGACAGCGGCCCGGCACTCGGCCAGCACGCGGTCCGTAGCGGCCCGTAGCGCGGCCACGTCGGGACCCGCGTTGAGCACCTCCCGCGAGTACGTCGGCAGCACCCACGGCAGCGCGGCGCCGAAGACGGTACGCAGATCCGCCGCCGTGGCACCCTGCGCGCCGAGCCCCGGAGCGAGCAGCGGACCCCCCACGGTGGACAGGTCGTGACCTGTCTCGCCAATGGTCGCCCCGACCACCAGCCCGAAACTGCCGAGCGGCTCCGCACCGCTGTTGAGCTGCGAAATCTCGTCGATCACGGTCTGCGCCACAGTCCGCCCGTCGGGACTGACAGCGCGTTGCACCGATGCCCCCTCCGGGTTGGAGGTGAGGGCCAGAACGAACACCCCACCCCCGTGCTCGGCGGCCAGGTCGAACATCGGAGCCAGCGAACCCACCCCCAGGTACGGACTGGCGGTCACCGCGTCGACATACAGGGGGCTGGATGGATCGAGGTACGCGGAAGCGTAGGCGCTGACCGTTGAGCCGATGTCGCCGCGCTTGACGTCGAGCAGAACGAGCGAACCGGCTTCTCGCAACTGTCGGATAGTTGACTCAAGAACCGACACGCCCGACGCGCCGAACCGCTCGAAGAAGGCCGACTGAGGCTTAACCACCGCAACCCGGTCACCGAACGCCTCCACCGCCGTCTCGGCGAACCGACGCAGGCCCTCCACGCTGTCCGGCAGACCCCAACGGGCCAGCAGGCCCGGGTGCGGGTCGATCCCCACGCAGAGCGGTCCCCGCTCGGCCGTCGACCGGTGCAACCGGCTACCGAAGCTCTCCATCCGTCCGTACCTCCTTCACACCCCGCGACGGTGGGACCGTCCGGGAACCTCCTGCGTCGTGTCCCCGACGGCGACACGCCGTGGGGTGGACCTCTTCGATCGTGGCGCCCGAGAGCGTCGCCCGACCTCGGCTCAGCCGGCCGCCACCGCCGCCGCCACCCCGGCCGTGATGCGGGCCAGGTCCGCGTCGTCGGTGACGTACGGCGGCATCACGTACACCAGGTCCCGGAACGGGCGCAGCCAGACGCCGCACTCCACCGCCGCCGCCGTGGCCGCCGGGACGTCGACCTGACGGTCCACCTGGACCACGCCGATCCCGCCGAGCACCCGGACGTCGTGCACCCCGGGCGCGGCCCGCAGCGGCTCCAGACCGGCCCGCAGTCCGGCACCCAACCGCGACACCTCGGCGGCCCAGTCCCCGGACCGGAGCAGTCCGAGGGAGGCTCCGGCCACCGCGCACGCCAACGGGTTGCCCATGAACGTCGGCCCGTGCGCCAGGACCCCACCGTCGGCGGAGATCCCCCGGGCCACCTCCGGCGTGCAGAGCGCGGCGGCGAGGCTGAGGTACCCGCCGGTGAGCGCCTTGCCCACACAGAGCACGTCCGGGACGACACCGGCGTGTTCGGCGGCGAACATCGTCCCGGTCCGACCGAATCCGGTGGCGATCTCGTCGAAGATCAGCAGCACCCCGTGTTCCCGGGTCACCTCCCGCAGCACCCGCAGGTACTCCGGATGGTGGAAACGCATCCCCCCGGCGCCCTGCACCACCGGCTCAACGATCACCGCGGCCAGTTCGTCGGCGTGCCGCTGGACCGACTCGGCCAGCGCCGTGCAGTACGCGGGATCGGGCGGGGTGTCGAACCCGGACGGCGGTTGCGGGGCGAAGACCTGCCGGGGCAGGACGTCGGTCCAGAGGTGGTGCATCCCGCCGACCGGATCGCAGACGCTCATCGGGTGGAAGGTGTCCCCGTGGTACCCGCCGCGCCAGGTGCCCAGCCGGTGCCGCTGCGGCCGACCGGTGGCCCGCTGGTACTGGAGGCACATCTTGACGGCCACCTCGACGCTCACCGACCCGGAGTCGGCGAGGAAGACCCGTTCCAGCCCCTCCGGGGCCAGTTCGACGAGGGTACGGGCCAGGCGGACCGCAGGCTCGTGGGTCAGGCCGCCGAACATCACGTGACTCATCCGGCCCAGCTGGTCGGTGACCGCCGCGTCGAGGACCGGATGCCGGTACCCGTGGATCGCCGACCACCACGACGCCATCCCGTCGACCAGTTCCCGGCCGTCGGCCAGCCGCAGCCGTACCCCCTGTGCCTCGGTCACCAGGTACGGCGGGGTCTGCGGCGGGAGTGAGGCGTACGGATGCCAGACGTGTTCCCGGTCGGCCGCGAGGATCTCCTCCGGTGTCATCGCAGCGGTTCCTCCCGTACCTCCCGTGGCCACCGGCCACCCGGACCACCGCCGCAGCGGTGGCCGGGTGCCGGATCACCTGGCGGCGGCACGGTTCGACGCGACCGCCACGGCCCGGGGCAGGGCTGGCCCCCGGTAGACGAACCCGGTGTAGAGCTGCACCAGACTGGCCCCGGCGTCGAACATCCGGGCCCCGTCGTCCGGGTCCATGATGCCGCCGACCCCGATCACCGGAAGCCGCCCACCGGTCTCGGTGTGCACGAAGGAGACCACCTGACGGGCCCGTTCGGCCAGCGGCCGACCGGAGAGTCCCCCGGCCTCCTCGGCGCGCGGCCGGTCGGCGGGGGCGAGCCCGTCGCGCGACAGTGTGGTGTTGGTGGCGATCACCCCGGCCGCGCCCCGGGCCAGGCAGACCTCCAACAGCTCCGCGATGGCCGGTTCGGTCAGGTCCGGGGCGATCTTCACGAGCACCGGCTTCTCGCCGACCAGCGCCGACAGCAGGGCGTCCAGGTGCTCCCTGTCCTGCAACGCGCGCAGCCCCGGGGTGTTCGGGGAGGAGACGTTGACGGCGAAGTAGTCACCGTGCTCCCGCAACGCCCGGTACGAGGTGAGGTAGTCCTCCACCGCCTCGTCCAGTGGGGTCACCTTCGACTTGCCCAGCGAGATCCCCAACGGGACCCCCAGCGGACGGGACGACGCGGCCAGCCGGGCGGCGAGCGCCTCGGCACCGGCGTTGTTGAACCCCATCCGGTTGATCACGGCCTCGCTGTCGCGGAGCCGGAACATCCGGGGGGTGGGGTTCCCCGGCTGGGCGTGCGCGGTGACCGTGCCGACCTCGACGAAGCCGAAGCCCAGCGCCGGCCAGGCCGGCAGGGCCACGCCGTTCTTGTCCATGCCGGCGGCCAACCCCACCGGGTTGGGGAACTCCACCCCGAACACCGTCCGGGGTGCCCGGGTCAGGTAGCGGGCCCGCAGCGCGGCCAGCAGCGCAGGCTGCCGACCGAGCACCGCCAGCCGACGCAGCGTCCACTCGTGCGCCGCCTCGGCGTCCCCGCCGCCCACCCGGAACAACCCGTTGCGGACGACCTTCTCAAACAACAACCCGCACCCCCGCCGTCACCGGGCCGGCCGCAGGGTGGCGTGGAGCTCCTGGAGGGGACGGACCTGCATGTCCCCACGGATCCGCGCCTCGATGCCCATCACCGCCGCCGCCGCACCCGGGACCGTGGTGATGCACGGCAGGTCGGCGGTGACGGCGGCACTGCGGATCTCGTACCCGTCGGAGCGGGCACTCGCCCCCGACCCCTGCGGGGTGTTGACCACCAGGGCCACCTCGCCGCGCAGGATCAGCGACACCGCGTCGTCGTCGGCACCGGCCTGGTAGTGCTTGCCGACCTGCTCGCAGGCGATGCCGTGGCGCCGCAGCACCTCGGCGGTGCCCTCGGTCGCCAGGATCTCGAAGCCCAGGTCCGCCAGGCGCTTGACCGGGAAGACCATCGCCCGCTTGTCCCGGTTCGCCACCGAGACGAAGATCTTCCCCCCGGTCGGCAGGGAACCGTACGCGGCCGACTGGGACTTGGCGAAGGCGTGCCCGAAGTGCGGGTCGATCCCCATCACCTCACCGGTCGACTTCATCTCCGGGCCCAGCAGCGAGTCCACGCCCTTGCCGGCCGGGGTGCGGAACCGCTTGAACGGCAGCACCGCCTCCTTGACCGCGATCGGGGCGTGCGCCGGCAGCGACCCGCCGTCCCCGGTCTCCGGCAGCATCCCCTCGGCGCGCAGCTCGGCGATGGTGGCACCGAGGGCGATCCGGGCCGCCGCCTTCGCCAGCGGCACCGCCGTCGCCTTGGACACGAACGGCACCGTCCGCGACGCCCGGGGGTTGGCCTCCAGGACGTACAGCACGTCGTCCTTGAGCGCGTACTGGACGTTGAGCAGACCGCGTACCCCGACACCGTGGGCGATCGCCTCGGTGTAGCGGCGGACCTGGTCGATGTGCTGACCGGCCAGGGTGATCGGCGGCAGCACGCAGGACGAGTCACCGGAGTGGATACCGGCCTCCTCGATGTGCTCCATCACGCCACCCAGGTACACCTCGCCGTCGGCGTCGCAGAGCGCGTCCACGTCGATCTCGATGGCGTCGTCGAGGAACCGGTCCACCAGCACCGGATGGTCCGGCGAGATGTCGGTGGCCCGTCCGATGTAGTCGCGCAGCGTCGGGTCGTCGTAGACGATCTCCATGCCCCGGCCGCCCAGGACGTACGACGGGCGGACCAGGACCGGGTAGCCGATCTCCTCGGCGATCGCCCGCGCCTGCTCGTAGGAGACGGCGGTGCCGTGCGCCGGGGCACGCAGCCCGGCCCGGGCCAGCACCTCCCCGAACGCGCCCCGCTCCTCGGCCAGGTGGATCGACTCCGGCGAGGTCCCGACCACCGGCACCCCGGCGTTCTTCAGCCGTTGCGCCAGGCCCAGCGGGGTCTGCCCGCCGAGCTGCACGATCACCCCGACCACGCCCGGACCGCCGGCGGCCTTACCGGAGGTGTCCTCGGCGTGCCACACCTCAAGGACGTCCTCGAAGGTCAACGGCTCGAAGTAGAGCCGGTCGGCGGTGTCGTAGTCGGTGGAGACGGTCTCCGGGTTGCAGTTGACCATGACGGTCTCGAAACCGCCGCCCTCGTCGCCCGAACCGGTCGGTGCGCCCCGCAGCGCCATGACCGCGTGGACACACGAGTAGTCGAACTCGATGCCCTGGCCGATCCGGTTCGGCCCGGACCCGAGGATGACGACCTTCGGTCGGGCCGACCCGGTCACCTCGGTCTCCGAGTCGTACGACGAGTAGTGGTACGGGGTCGTCGCCTCGAACTCGGCCGCGCAGGTGTCGACGGTCTTGTAGACCGGGCGTACGCCCAGCCGGTGCCGCAGGGTACGGACCCCGTCCTCGGCGGCGAGTTCCGGGCGCAGTGCGGCGAGCTGCCCGTCGGACAACCCGGCCCGCTTGGCCCGGCGCAGCAGCTCCTCGTCGAGCACCGGCGCGGCAACGATCTCCGCCCGCAGCTCGACGAGGGCGGAGATCTGGTCGAGGAACCACGGGTCGATCCCGCCGGACGCGGCCGAGACCTCGCTGATCGAGGCGCCCAGACGCAGCGCCCGCTCGACGGTGTAGAGCCGACCGTCGTGCGGGATCCGGAGCGCGGCGAGGGTGTTCTCCTTCGTCGCGTCGGCCGGGTCGGCGGTGGTCCAGAAGCCCGCCGCCTTGGTCTCCATCGACCGCATCGCCTTGTTCAGCGCCTCGGTGAAGTTCCGTCCGAGGCTCATCGCCTCGCCGACCGACTTCATCGTGGTGGTCAGCTCCGGGTCGGCGCCGGGGAACTTCTCGAACGCGAACCGGGGGATCTTCACCACCACGTAGTCCAGGGACGGCTCGAACGCCGCCGGGGTCTTGCGGGTGATGTCGTTGGGGATCTCGTCCAGGGTGTAGCCGATGGCCAGCTTGGCCGCGATCTTGGCGATCGGGAAGCCCGTCGCCTTCGAGGCCAGCGCCGACGACCGGGACACCCGGGGGTTCATCTCGATCACCACGAGCCGGCCGTCGGCCGGGTTGACAGCGAACTGGATGTTGCAGCCACCGGTGTCCACGCCGACCTCACGCAGCACCGCGATGCCCAGGTCGCGCAGGCTCTGGTACTCCCGGTCGGTGAGCGTCATGGCCGGGGCCACCGTCACGCTGTCGCCGGTGTGCACACCCATCGGGTCGACGTTCTCGATCGAACAGACCACCACCACGTTGTCGTGGCGGTCACGCATGAGTTCGAGCTCGTACTCCTTCCAGCCGAGCACGCTCTCCTCGATCAGCACCTCGGTGACCGGGCTGGCGGCCAGCCCGGCACCCGCGATGCGGTGCAGGTCCTCGTCGTTGTGCGCCATCCCGGACCCGAGCCCGCCCATGGTGAACGACGGCCGGATCACCACCGGCAGGCCCAGCTCGGCGACGGCCGCCTCGACCTCGGTCATCGAGTGGCAGACCCGCGAACGCGGCACCAGCGACGACGGGTCCTCGATGCCGATGCGGGCACCGGCGGCGGCGACGACGTCCTTGAACAGCTGCCGGTCCTCGCCGCGCCGGATCGCCTCGATGTCGGCCCCGATCAGCTCGACGCCGTACTTCTCCAGGATCCCCGCCTCGGCCAGGGCGACGGCCGTGTTCAGCGCGGTCTGCCCGCCCAGGGTGGGCAGGACCGCGTCCGGCCGCTCCCGGGCGATGACCAGCTCGACGAACTCCGGGGTGATCGGCTCGACGTACGTGGCGTCGGCGAACTCCGGGTCGGTCATGATGGTCGCCGGGTTCGAGTTGATCAGGCTGACCCGGATGCCCTCCTCCCGCAGCACCCGGCAGGCCTGGGTGCCGGAGTAGTCGAACTCGCAGGCCTGCCCGATCACGATCGGCCCGGAGCCGATGACCAGGATGTGCTTGAGATCGGTGCGCTTAGGCATCCTTGCCGCCTTCGGTGGTGTTCCGGTCGAGGCCACGGCCCTCGCCCTGGTTCCGGCCCTCGATCAGCTCGGCGAACCGGTCGAAGAGGTAGTCCGCGTCGCGCGGTCCGGCCGCCGCCTCCGGGTGGTACTGCACGGTGAAGGCCGGCACGTCGCGGGCCCGCAGCCCCTCGACCACGTTGTCATTGAGGCAGACGTGGGAGACCTCCACGCCGCCGAACTCGGTCTCGATCACCTGGTCGGGTACGACCGCGCCGACCCCCGCCCCCGGCACCTGCACCGCGAAGCCGTGGTTGTGGCTGGTCACCTCGACCTTGCCGGTCAACCGGTCCAGGACCGGCTGGTTGATCCCCCGGTGCCCGTAACCCAGCTTGTACGTGCCGAAGCCGAGCGCCCGACCGAGGATCTGGCTGCCGAAACAGATGCCGAACAGCGGGATCCGGCGGCGCAGCACCTCCCGCGCCAACCCGACCGGGCCGTCCGCGGTGGCCGGGTCACCCGGACCGGGCGAGAAGAACACCGCGTCGGCACCGGTGGCCAACAGGTCCTCGATGGTCGAACCGGCGGGCAGGACGTGGGTGGTGACCCCCCGGGCGGCGAGCCGACGCGGGACGTTGCGCTTGATCCCCAAATCGAGGGCGGCCACCGTGTACCGGTGCTCCCCCTCGGCCGACACCACGTACGGCTTCTCGGTGGTCACCTGGGTGGAGAGGTCCGCCCCGACCATCTGCGGCGCCTCCCGGACCCGGGCCAGCAGGCCCCTCGGGTCGTCGTCGACGCTGGAGATGCCGACCCGCATCGCGCCCCGCTCCCGCAGGTGACGGGTGAGCGCCCGGGTGTCGATCCCACTGATCCCGACCACACCCTCGGTGGCCAGCCGGTCCTCCAGCCCGCCGGTGGCGCGCCAGTTCGAGCCGATCCGGGCGGGGTCACGCACCACGTAACCGGCCACCCAGATCCGGCCCGACTCGTCGTCGTCGTCGTTGACGCCGGTGTTGCCGATGTGCGGGCTGGTCTGCACCACCACCTGCCGGTGGTACGACGGGTCGGTCAGGGTCTCCTGGTAGCCGGTCATGCCGGTGTTGAAGACAGCCTCACCGAAGGTCTCCCCGATGCTGCCGTAGGCCTCACCGTGGAAGGTCCGGCCGTCCTCCAACACCAGGATCGCCGCTCGTCTCCGAGTCACTGTTACTTCACTGCCTTTCCGTCGAGCACGGTCGCCTCGCCGCGTAGGAAGGTCGCCACGACGCGACCCGGGAGCGTCATTCCGGCGTACGGGGTGTTGCGGCTGTGGCTGGCCAGGTCGGCCGGTTCGATCCGGCGACGGGCGGCCGGGTCCACCAGGGTCAGGTTGGCCGGCACCCCGGGGGCCGGGTCGACGCCGTGCCCGGTCAGCCCGGCGATCCGGGCCGGTGCCCGGGACAGCCGCTCGGCGATCAGGTCCCACTCGGGTCCGAGCACCTCCAGCGCGATCGACAGCGCGGTCTCCAGACCGAGCATGCCGGGGCGGGCGTACGCCCACTCGCACTCCTTGTCCTCCACGGTGTGCGGTGCGTGGTCGGTGGCGACGATGTCGACGACCCCCTCGACCAGGGCGGCGCGCAGGGCGGCCACGTCGGCGACGGTCCGCAGCGGCGGGTTGACCTTGAACACCGGGTCGTAGCTGGCCCCCGGCTCCCAGTCCCGGCCCACCTCCGGGCTACCCGGCTCACTCTTCTCCCCGACCGGACCGGCATTGGTCGCGAGTGCGGGGCTCGCAAGCTCACTCTTCCCCCCCACAACCTCGTCGGTGAGGAGGAGGTGGTGCGGGGTGACCTCGGCGGTGACGCGTACCCCCCGGGCCTTGGCCTGGCGCAGGACCTCGACGCTGCCGGCGGTGGAGACGTGGCAGACGTGGAGACGGCTGCCGACGTGCTCGGCGAGCAGGACGTCCCGGGCGATGATCGCCTCCTCGGCGACCGCCGGCCATCCGGTCAGGCCGAGCCGGGTGGAGACCTCCCCCTCGTGCATCTGGGCGCCCTCGGTGAGCCGGGGCTCCTCGGCGTGCTGGGCGATGATCCCGTCGAAGGCCTTGACGTACTCCAGCGCCCGGCGCATCAGCTTCGGGTCGGCGACGCAGTGCCCGTCGTCGGAGAAGATCCGCACCCGGGCCGCCGAGTCGGCCATCGCGCCCAGTTCGGCCAGGCGTTCACCGGCCAGCCCGACGGTGACCGCGCCGATCGGCTGGACGTCGACCAGCCCGGCCTCCCGGCCCAGCCGCCAGACCTGCTCGACCACACCGGCGGTGTCCGCGACCGGGGAGGTGTTCGCCATCGCGCAGACGGCGGTGTAGCCGCCCAGCGCCGCCGCCCGAGACCCGGACTCGACGGTCTCGGCGTCCTCCCGGCCGGGCTCCCGCAGGTGGGTGTGCAGGTCGACCAGGCCGGGCAGGGCGACCAACCCGTCGGCCTCGATCACCAGGGCGTCCGGGGCGGACAGCCCCGGCCCGACGTCGGCGACGACACCGTCGCGGATCAGCAGGTCGGTCGGTGCGGCACCGACCACGCTCACGTTCTTGACCAGGTACGCGGTCACCGGTTGCTCCCTCCGAGCAGCAGGTAGAGGACGGCCATCCGCACGGAGACCCCGTTGGCGACCTGTTCGACGATTGTTGACCGGGGCGAGTCCGCCACCTCGGGGGTGATCTCCATCCCCCGGTTCATCGGCCCCGGGTGCATGACGATGGCGTGGTCGGGCAGGCGACGCAGGCGGGGGCCGTCGAGCCCGTAGCGGCGGGCGTACTCGCGGGCGGAGGGGAAGAAGGAGTCCCCCATCCGTTCCCGCTGGACCCGCAGCATCATCACCACGTCGGTGCCGGGCAGCACCGAGTCCAGGTCGTAGGAGACGGCGGTGCCGGGGGCCAGCGCGGCGGCGATGTCCACCGGGATCAGCGTCGGCGGGCCGACCAGGGTGACCTTCGCACCGAGGGTGGACAGCAGCAGGACGTTGGATCGGGCCACCCGGCTGTGCAGGACGTCCCCGACCACCGCGACGGACAGGCCCGCCAACCGGCCCAGCCGGGAGCGCATCGTGTACGCGTCCAGCAGCGCCTGGGTGGGGTGCTCGTGGGTGCCGTCCCCGGCGTTGACCACCGACCCGTCGACCCAGTCGGCGAGCCGGTGCGGGGCACCGGAGGCCGGGTGCCGGACGACCACCGCGTCGGCCCCCATCGCCTGGAGGGTGAGGGCGGTGTCCTTCAGGCTCTCGCCCTTGGCGACGCTGGAACCCCGAGCCGAGAAGTTGATCACGTCGGCGCTGAGCCGCTTCGCCGCCGCCTCGAACGAGATCCGGGTCCGGGTGGAGTCCTCGTAGAAGAGGTTCACCACCGTCCGGCCGCGCAGCGCGGGCAGCTTCTTGACCTCCCGGCCGGCGACGGTGGCCATCTCGGCCGCGGTGTCCAGGATCTGGGTCGCGGTGTCGGCGTCCAGGTCCGCCCCGGAGAGCAGGTGCTTGATCATGCGTACGCCCGCCTTTCGTTCACTGCCGACCGGCTGCGCCGCGCTGTGGTGCGCCCGCTCACGACGCGGCCTCCCCGTAGAGGCGTACCTCGTCGGTGCCGTCGGTCTCGGCCAGGGTGACCTTGACGTTCTCGACCGCCGCGGTGGGGATGTTCTTGCCCACGTAGTCGGCGCGGATGGGCAGCTGCCGGTGACCCCTGTCGACCAGGACGGCCAGCTGCACCGAGGAGGGGCGGCCGACGTCGCTGAGCGCGTCGAGCGCGGCCCGGACCGTACGCCCGGAGAAGAGCACGTCGTCGACGAGGACGACCCGGCGGCCGTCGATCCCGCCGGAGGGCAACTGGGTCGGTCCGACCGCCCGGGTGGCGTGCCGGCGCAGGTCGTCGCGGTAGAGCGTGATGTCGAGCACCCCCACCGGCACCTCGACGTCCTCGAAGGTGCTGATCCGGGCGGCGAGCCGCCGCGCCAGCGGGACACCCCGGGTGGGGATGCCGAGCAGGACGGTGTCCGCGGCCCCCTGGGTCTTCTCCAGGATCTGGTGGGCGATGCGGTCGACGACGCGCGAGACGTCGGCGGCGGTGAGGATCACCTTCACCGAGGGTTGCCGCGCCGGTGACGGTCGGGCAGCCGGTGGGTAGGCCACGGCGGACCTCCTTCCCCGCCTCACGGGACGGGTCGTTAAAGGATGTCGGTAGCGCCCCGGGGGCTGCGAGCAGCCACTACCGAAGCTCACGCCACGTTACCAGTGGTCACCGACTCGACAAGCACGGGCTGCTGATCCTCGGGTCAGCCCCCAGAAATGGGGACAACTCACCCGACCATCTCAACAGTGATGTCATGAGCACTTGACCAGGTGTCGCAATCTGCGTACCGTCACGCTCCGTAGCGATCGCTGGGAGAACCCCGAGCAGCACTGGGAGTGTCCGAATGCCCTCTGAATACGCCAAGTCGCTGGGCGCCCGCCTGCGTTCCATCCGCCAGCAGCAGGGTCTGTCCCTGCAGGGGGTGGAGGAGAAGTCCAACGGCCGCTGGAAGGCCGTCGTGGTCGGCTCCTACGAACGCGGTGACCGGGCGGTCACGGTGTCCCGCTTGGCCGAGTTGGCCGACTTCTACCGCGTACCCGTCTCCGAGCTGCTGCCCGACGGCAGCGGGGTGCGCCACGAGCCGACCAGCAAGATCGTGCTGGACCTGGAGCGGCTCTACGACGAGGCGTCCGAGGACCTCGCCTACGTGGCCCGGTACGCCCGCGCCATCCAGCAGCAGCGCGGCGACTACAACGGCCGGGTGCTCTCCATCCGCGCCGACGACCTGCGGGCCCTCGCGATCGTCTACGACGCCTCCCCGTCGGGACTGATCGAGCGCCTCACCGAGCACGGGGTCCTGGTCGCCGACCCCCGGGCGTTCTTCGCCTCCTGAGACCACGACCGCGAGGGGCCCGAGCCGTACGGCTCGGGCCCCTCGCGGTCATCTGTGATCTTCCGCTCACCACCGTGTCCCGCCTGCCGGAACGCGTCCCACCAGGCGGAAGACGGTGATCAACGGGTGGCGTACTCGGAGATCCGGTCCAGCAGCCCGTTGAGGAACCGGGGAGAGTCGTCGGTCGACATCTGCCGGGCCAACTCCACCGCCTCGCTGATCGCCACCGGATCGTCGACCCCGTCGACGTAGAGCAACTCGTAGACGGCGATCCGGGCGAGGTTGCGGTCGACCACCGGCATCCGGTTGAGGGTCCAGCCCTCGGCGTAGCTCGCGATCAGCTCGTCGATCCGGTCGAGGTGCGCTGCCACCCCCTCCACCAGGCTGACCGTGTACCCCAGGTGCTCCGGGCGGGGACGCTCGATCCGCTCGATGTACCCGGCGAGCACCTCCACCGGAGGGCGGTCGCGCTGGTCGGCCTCGTAGAGCACGTCCAGCGCCCGCTTGCGCGCCTTACGGCGCGCCGGCATCTGCTGCTTGGGACCCTCGGCCATCAGGCGCGGCCGAGGTAACGGCCGTCGCGGGTGTCGACCTTGATCTTCTCGTCGGTGGTGATGAAGAGCGGCACCTGCACCGTGGCCCCGGTCTCGACGGTGGCCGGCTTGTTGCCGCCGGTCGACCGGTCGCCCTGCAGACCCGGCTCGGTGTAGGTGACCTGGAGGACCACGCTGGTCGGCAGCTCGATGTAGAGCGGCACCCCCTCGTGGGTGGCGACGGTCGCCTCGGCCTCGGGCAGCAGGTAGTTGGCCGCCTCGCCGACCGTCCCGCCCAGCACCGTGATCTGGTCGAACGTCTCCAGATCCATGAAGACGAAGTCCTCGCCGTCGGCGTACAGGTACTGCATGGTGCGCTTGTCGACGGTCGCCGTCTCGACCTTCGTACCCGCGTTGAAGGTCTTGTCGACGACCTTGCCGGAGAGCACGTTCTTCAGCGTGGTGCGTACGAAGGCACCACCCTTACCGGGCTTGACGTGCTGGAATTCGACGACAGCCCACAGCTCCCCGTCGAGGTTGAGAACCAGGCCGTTCTTGAGGTCGTTGGTAGAGGCCATTTCCTGCCTTGATCGTCATTTGGCGGACAGACCCACGAAGTCTACTAGCTGGTCGGCGCGCCGGAATCCACCACCGAGCCCGCCCCGGCCCGGGCGGCCAGATGGTGCAGGGCCAGGCGGTACCCGTCGACGCCCAGGCCACAGATCACCCCGGTGGCCACCGCCGAGACGACCGAGTGGTGCCGGAAGGACTCCCGGGCGTGGATGTTGGAGATGTGCACCTCCACCAGCGGCCCCCGGAGCAGGGCACAGGCGTCCCGGACCGCAATCGAGTAGTGCGACCAGGCCGCCGGGTTGAGGACCACCGCCGCCTGCTCGTCGGCGGCGTCGTGCAGCCACCCCAGCAGCTCGTGCTCGGCGTCGGTCTGCCGGACCGTCACGTCCAGCCCCAGGTCACGGCCGGTCGACTCGCACAACTCGACGAGGTCGGCGTAGCTGGTCACCCCGTACACGTCGACCTGACGGGTGCCGAGCCGGCCCAGGTTCGGGCCGTTGAGGACGTACACCCTCATGCGCTCACCTCCCGGTAGGCGGCGTGCAGGAGGTCGTCGTCCGGGCCGTCGAGGATCGCCGGGCGGGCCAGGCCGTCCAGCACCACGAACCGCAGCCTGCTGCCCCGGGCCTTCTTGTCCACCCGCATCGCCGCCAGTAGGTCCGGCCAGGCGTCGGCGGCGTACCCGGTGGGCAGGCCGAGCGCGGCCACCGCGCTGCGGTGCCGGGCGGCGGTGGCCTCGTCGAGGCGACCGGCGAGCCGGGCCAGGGCACCCGCGTACACCAGGCCGACGGCGACCGCGTCGCCGTGACGCCACCGGTAGCCCTCCACCTTCTCGATGGCGTGGGCCAGGGTGTGGCCGTAGTTGAGGACCTCCCGCAGGCCCGACTCCCGCAGGTCACCGGAGACCACGTCGGCCTTGACCCGGATGGCCCGTTCGATCAGCTCCCGGCAGACCGGTCCGGTCGGGTCGACGGCCGCCGCCGGGTCCCACTCGACCAGGTCGAGGATGACCGGGTCGGCGATGAACCCGCACTTGACCACCTCGGCCAGCCCGGCGGCCAGGTCGGCCGGGGGCAGGGTGTCCAGGGTGGCCAGGTCGGCCAGCACCCCCACCGGCGGGTGGAACGCGCCGACCAGGTTCTTCCCGGCGGCGGTGTTCACCCCCGTCTTGCCCCCCACCGCCGCGTCGACCATGCCCAGCAGGGAGGTGGCCACCGGCACCCACCGGACCCCGCGCAGCCAGCAGGCCGCGACGAACCCGGCCAGGTCGGTCACCGCGCCGCCGCCCACCCCGACCACCACGTCGGTACGGGTGAACCCGGCCGCCCCGAGCCGGTCCCAACAGTCGGCGGCGACCTCGATCCGCTTGCCACCCTCGGCGTCGGGGACCTCGATCGTCAGCGCCTCGACCCCGGCGGCACGCAGCCGGTCGGCCACCGCGTCGGCCAGCCCCTTGAGCGGGGCCGCGTACAGCACGGCGGCGCGGTCCGCGCCGGGCAGCAGGCCGGGCAGCGCGTCGAGCAGGTCACGTCCCACCAGTACGTCGTACGGCTGATCGCCGCCGACCGGAATCCGGGTCACCTCGTTCATCGGGGCGAGCCTAGTCTCCGTCCTCCGTCGAGGCGCAGCCGACCAGCACTCGTCGAGAATCCGAAGGGCACGCTTTCTCGTGACGACCGACGGAACAGGACGCCCCGACAGGGTGCCGGAACGTCGGAGATCTCGGAAGAATCCGACCCCTCCGAGGGCCACTTCCTTCCAGGATCCACGTCGGGTCAGCGTTCGAGCAGGGAGACGATCTCGTCGGCGATCTCGGTCGGGGTCCGCCCGTCGGTGACCACGGTGGCGGTGGCCACCTCGGCGTAGAGCGGTCGACGCTGGTCCATCAGGTGCTTCAGGGTGGCCCGGGGGTTGATCGTCAACAGCGGCCGTCCGATTCCCAACCCGACCCGCTTCACCGCGTCGGTCAGCTCCACTGACAGGTGCACCACCGTGTGACCGACCAGGGCGGCCCGGTTCTCCTCGGCGAGGATCGCGCCGCCGCCGAGAGCGAGGATCCCGGGATGCGAGGTCAGGGCGGCGGCCACCGCCGCCCGTTCCAGGTCCCGGAAGTGGGCCTCCCCCTCGTCGATGAAGATCTCCGGGATCGGCTTGCCGGCCAGGACCTCGATGTCGGTGTCGGTGTCCCGGAACCCCACGCCGAGCGCGGCGGCCAGTGTCTCGCCGACAGTGGTCTTCCCCGACCCGGGCGCCCCGACCAGGACGACCACCGGCTTCGTCACCGGATCACGCTCCACCGGACGGCGCCCGTCGCGGTCACAGGATCACACTGCGCCAGAAGGACGCCGGTCGCGGTCACCGGATCACCAGGGCGTCGAGGTAACCGGCCAGGTTCCGGCGGATCTCGGCGACCGAGTCGCCGCCGAACTTCTCCATCGTCGCCTCGGCCAGGACCAGGGCCACCATCGCCTCGGCGACCACCGCCGCCGCCGGGACCGCACAGACGTCGGAACGCTGGTTGATGGCGGTGGTCGCCTCACCGGTGGTGATGTCGACGGTGGCCAGGGCCCGGTTCAGCGAGGAGATCGGCTTCATCGCCGCCTTCACCCGCAGCGGCTCACCGGTGGTGATGCCACCCTCCAGACCCCCGGCCCGGTCGGTGACCCGACGGACCCCGGTGGCGGTGGGAACGATCTCGTCGTGCGCCTCGGAGCCCCGGGACCGGGCCTGCAACCAGCCGTCCCCGATCTCCACACCCTTGATCGCCTGGATCGACATCAGGGCGGTGGCCAGCCGGGCGTCGAGCTTGCGGTCCCACTGGACGTGGCTGCCCAGGCCCGGGGGCACCCCGTAGGCGAGGACCTCGACCACCCCGCCGAGGGTGTCGGCGGCCTTCTTCGCGGCGTCGACCTCGGCGACCATCAGGGCGCTGGCCTCGGCGTCCAGGCAGCGCAGCGGGTCGGCGTCGATCCGGTCGGCGTCCTGCGGCTCGGGGCGCAGACCCGGCTTGACGGCGATCGGACCCAACTCGACGACGTGCGAGACGATCTCGATCCCGAGGGTCTGCTTCACCAGGGCCTTGGCGACGGTGCCCACCGCCACCCGGGCGGCGGTCTCCCGGGCGCTGGCCCGCTCCAGGATCGGGCGGGCGTCGGTGTGGCCGTACTTCTGCATCCCGGCCAGGTCGGCGTGGCCGGGACGGGGCCGGGTCAGCGGGGCGTTACGGGCCTGGCTGGCCAACTCGTCCGGGTCCACCGGGTCGGCGGCCATCACCGTCTGCCACTTGGGCCACTCGGAGTTGCCGACCCGGATCGCCACCGGACTACCCAGGGTCACCCCGTGGCGGAGCCCGCCGATGACCTCGATCTCGTCCTGCTCGAACGCCATCCGGGCGCCCCGGCCGTAGCCGAGGCGGCGGCGGGCCAGGTCACGCCCGATCTCACCGGTGGTCACCTCGACCCCGGCAGGCACCCCCTCCAGGAGCGCGACGAGGGCGGGACCATGGGATTCACCTGCAGTCAGCCAACGCAACACGTCAGTCAGTCTGTCACGCCCGGTGGCGGCTCCGACGCTGCGCCCGCCCCGTCCCGCCCTACGGACGGGTCGAGGGGAGGCACAGGTCCAGGCGATGCTCAGGGACGGCGGACGGCGATGATGGACTTGGTCAGTCCGAGGAGCCGCTCGGAGCGGATGGTGGCACCGGGGAAGAGGTAGCGCAGTTCCGCCCGCCCGATCAGCTCCGTGGTCAGGACCTGCTTCATCGCCAGGTCGTACGGCTTGTTGGGGGTGTAGGCCAGCGGCCACTTGCGGGCCACCAGGACCCGGGCCGACACCGGGAGGAACTGCATCCCCGGGGCCACCCAGTGCGGCTCGACGGGAAAGTACCGGTAGGGGGTCTGCACCCAGTACGCCGGGGCGAGTTCCTGGATCGCCTCGGCCATCCGTCGACGCCGCTCGTACCCGCCGACGTGCTCCAGGACGCTGTTGCTGAAGACCAGGTCGTACCGGCGGTCGAGGATGCTCCTGGGCAGCTCGCAGGCGTCGGCGTGGTCCGCCTCGGCCCAGTCCGGCAGGTCGGTGGGGAGGGGTTCGAGGTTCACCACGTGGACGTGCTTGGGCCGGACGGGCACCTCCGCCCAGCTCTGCACCCGCCCGCCCAGGTCGAGGACGTTCATCTCGGCGAGGTCGGGGAAGGTGTCCGAGAGCCAGGCGGCCCGGCGGGCCCGGCGCTTGGCGCCGAACGAGTCGGGTGAGTCGACGAGCCGGAACCGGAGGGAGTGGAGAGCCATGAATGGAGATCCTTGCCTGTCTGATTGCGCTGCGTCAACTGCGGATCGGTTCAGGGTCACCTTCGCGACCCTCGTCGGTACGGCTCAGATCCCCCGACCTCGCTTGTGGAGGGTCCGCAGGACGGCGTCGGCCCTGACCATCCGGCCGGCCACGGCCAGGGCGAGGTAGGCGCGGGGTTCCCGGGGGTTGCCCCGCAGGGTCCGGCGGGCCCACCGCAGCGCCCCCCGCCGGTCCCCGGAGGCGGCGTGGGCGAAGGCGATCTGCCCGGCGACCCGGGCGTGCCCGGCGGGTTGGGTGGCGAACTCGGGGTAGCGCTCCAGGAGCCACTGCAACGCCGACGAGATGGTGTCCCACCGCTGCGCGAAGTAGGACCGCTTGTGCCACCTGACCAGGACGTACGGAACTGTCAGGTTGGCCAGGGGGGCGCTGCGGGCGGCCCGGAGGAGGAATTCGTAGTCCTCGGCGTAGCTGCCCGGGATCTCCTCGTCGACCAGGCCGAACCCGTCCCGCAGGGCGGCGGCCCGGATCACGAAGGTCGACGGGTGCAGTTCGGTCATCCGGTCCCGGAGCAGCTCGGCGAGGGTGATCGTGTCCCGGTCGAGGACCCGGTCGACGGTCCGCCCGTCGTAGCTGACCCGGATCCCGCAGCTGACGAACTCCGCCCCCGGTACGGCGTTCAACGCGTCCACCTGTGCCCGGAGCTTGCCGGGCAGCCACTCGTCGTCGTCGTCGCAGAACGCGACGAGCTCCCCCTCGGCGGCGAGGGTGCCGGTGTTGCGGGCCCCGGCCAGGCCCGGTGACCTGTCGTTGGTGACGACCCGGACCCGACGGTCCGGTCGGGACAGCCCGGTGAGGGTGTCGTCCGGGGTGGACTGGTCGAAGACGACGACCACCTCGATCGGGGCGGGGTACTCCTGGTCGAGGATCGCCGTCACTGCGGCGCGGAGCAGCTCCGGCCGGTCCCGGGTGGGGACCACGGCGCTGACGGTGGGGTAGTGGCTCATCGGGTCGGTCCTCCGTCGTTCGGGGGCGGGACGGGGCGCGGGTGGGGGTGGCCGGCGGTGCCGAACGGCCACCACCACCGGTGTCGGGGTCGTGCTGTCGAGGAGGCCACCAGGTCCTCCACGATCCGGCCGACCCGGTCGACAGCCGCCTGCCGGGCGTCGGCGGTGCCGTCGTCGGTCGTCACCGTGAACCGGGCGGGATCGGCGAATCCGGCGGTCAGCGCCTCGACGAGGTCGGTACGGGACTCGCAGAGCGCCACCAGCCCGGCCGCGCCCAGCCGTCGGGCGAACAGCAGCTGGTGGTCGTCGACGTGCTCGCCGTACGTCGGGTCACGGGGCACCACGATCGGGAGGTGCCCGTTGCGCCGGGCCTCCAGGATCGTCGCCGGCCCCCCGTGGCAGACCACCAGGTCGGCCCCGGACATGGCGTCCTGGAGGTCGGCGTGCCCGAGGAAGGGTGCCGCCCCCGGGACCGCCGGCGCCCGGGTGTGTCCGTGCTGGACGGTCAGGTCGACGCGGTCGGCGACGCTCGGGTGCCACTGCTCGATCCACCCGGTGAGCCTGTCGAACGGGTGTTTGTCGGTGCCGACGGCGACCAGGACCCGGACCCTGCCGGTCACAGGAGGGTTCCCACGACTGTGGCCTCCGGGTACTGCCGCCGCTGCTCGTCCCACTGCACGAGCATCGCGGACAGGAACGGGCGGCAGAGCCGGGCGGTCAGCGTCGGGGTGTCGATCCGGTCGTAGACCTCGATGTAGATCGTCGGGATCCGCCGGAGTCGGGCGAGGACCACGAACGGGACGGCCACCCCGGCACCCGTGGTGACCACCGCGGCGATCTGCCGTCGGCGCAGCACCCGTACCGCGAGCCAGGCGTTGCGCAGCAGGTTGGGGATGTTGCGGGTGGTCGGATGGTGGGCGGCGACGAGTTCCTCCCCGGCCAGGAGGGACACCGCCTCGGGTGTGTCGAAGGTGACCCAGCACCGGGGCCACCGTTCGTACCAGGGACGTAGTGCCAGCAGTTGGGCCAGGTGCCCACCACTGGAGCCGACCAGCAACAGGGTCGGTGTATCAGATGCCTGCACAGTGGACATTCCTCCGCGACTCCCCACAAGTCCGCTCGGATTCTTCTTCTACGACAGGGTCGCCGGCTGATCTCAGCACGGCCGTCCCCACGGGTCAGTCGGCTAGTCGATCCTCGACTCAGTCCGCTGGTCGACCCTCGGCTCGATCGGTCGGTCGGTCCTCGACGCCGTCGGCTAGTCGATCCTCGACGACGTCGAGCAACGCCGGATGCAGCGCCCCGTTCCACCCCGCACCGGCCCGTGCCAGGCGGCAGCTGCGCAGCCACATCTCGACCAGGTACGCGTCGACCACCAGCCGGTGGCCGTCGGCGGACAGGCCCAGCCTGTCGCCGTGTCGGGTGAGCTGACCGTCTGCCGCCTGCGCCGCCTCCGCCGCCGACCGGTCGCCGAGCACCAGTGCGCGTTGGAACGAGTCGTGGGCCAGGTCGAACCCGACGGGCACGTCGGGGCCGCTGTGTTCCCAGTCCCAGGCGACCAGCCGACCGGCGTGCCGACCCAGGTTCCACGGCACCCAGTCACCGTGCCAGTGTCCGAACTCGACCTCGGTGGCGGCGTACCGGCGGGCGAGGGCGGCGACGGCGTCGACAGCCCGGGCACCGGCGGGATCCCACCGGGCGGCCCGGTCCGCCTCGGCGGTGAGCCGGGCGAGGAAGTCGGAGCCGCCGACCGGGCGCGGTGGCGTCGGCGGCCCGCCCCGACGGGCGACGGCGAGGATCGCGTCGAGCCGAGGCGGATCCTGCTCCCCCACTCCACGTACCGCTGTGGGCAGGGGTTCGACGACGGCGACCGGGTGCCCGGCCCAGTCGAACGCGGCGAGCAGGCGCGGCACCACCGGGTGGTCGCCGACCCCGGAGACCTCGGGCAGGGTACGCAGCACCGCCGCCTCGGCCGCGACGAGTTCCCGCGTCGCCCCGTTCCAGCCGATCTTGGCGTACCCGCCGGGGGTGCCGTCGGCGGCGAACAGTTGCAGCGTCGGCTTGTGGTTGGGGTCCGGGGGCCGGACCCCGCACGCCGCGTACGCCGGGTGGACGTCGAGCACGTCGGCCAGGTGCGCGGCGAGCAGCGCCTCGGCGGGCTCCACGTCGGCGGGCAGCGACACGGTCAGGGCCGGGAAACGGGCGGCGTCGAGCACCCCGAGCCGGGCCAGTCCGCCGAGTCCGGCCCGCAGCGCCCGCACCTTCGGCGGACGCAACGCGTTGTACGCCAACAGGGCGGCGGCGGTGGCCCGCGCAGCACCCCGGGGCAGCAGGAACCGGGCCCGCCCGACCGACGGGACGACCGTGTACCGGGCCACCACCCGGTGCCCGGCCGGTGGGTCGCCGTCGACGGTCAACCCGATCCGGTCGTCGCCGAAGATCGCCCGGCTCACCCAACCCAGGCCGTCGGAGCGGGACCGCAGATCGTCGGTCACCTGGCACCCCAGTCGAAGGTCAGGCCGAGCCGCTGCTCCAGGGCCTCGTTGTACGGCAGGTAGTAGTCGGTCAACTCGGCGCGTACCTGCGGGTCCAGGGGGGACGACCGACGGTCGTTGTAGACCTTGAAGTTCGGCAGGTCGTGGTCGGGGAGCCCGAGGAAGTCCAACGTCCGGGTGTAGGTGGCGCGGGCGTCCCGGTACAGGTCCTCACTGGGCAGGAAAAGCAGCCGGCTCCGGTCGAACCGGTCCAGCCACGGTTCGAGGTGCTCCAGGTACCGTCCCCGCGCCCGGTAGGTGTACCAGTCGTACGGCTCGCTGAAGTACTCCGGCTCGGCGATCAGCCGTTCCCGCTCCCCCGCCGTCCGCTCCGGCTCGGCGGCGAGCGCGGCCGGGAAGTCCAACGGCTCGATCCCGTGGGTTCGGCGTTCCTTCCAGTGCGAGTACGCCCGCTCCACCGGGTCGCGCAGGAGCACGATCAGCTTCACCTGCGGCATCAGCGCCGCCACCCGCTGCGCGGCGAGGGGGTGGAACATGTAGAGCGGGGCCGCCTCGCCGACCCGGGTCGGGCCGCCGTGCCGGGCGGCGAGCGCCGCCCGCTGCCGCTCGGTCGGGAAGTGGCTGCGGTACCACGCCTCGCCCCGGTTCCAGTGCTCCTCGAAGTAGTGCGACGCCTTGGTGTTCCAGGCCGGGAAGAGCCGGGGCACCAGTGGATGCTGGATCAGGTAGTTCCACAGCGAGGTCGTCCCGCCCCGCTTGGTCCCGATGATCAGGAAGTCCGGCAGCGGACGGCGGGCTGCGGTACGGACGCCGTAGCCCACCAGTCCGTCCCGCAGCCGCTCGGTCACCTGGTTCGGTACGAGGTCCTTGACTCGGTCCCGGATCGACGACACCGGGTCACCTGCCCTTCACGGATTGGGCCGGAGCGGGTCGACCGCCCCGGATCTGCGTCAGGATCGCCCGGATGCCCGCCCGGACCCGGGGCATCGCGAGCAGGGCTGTCGCCCCGACCGTCAGCACCACCAGCGCCACCACCAGCCCCGGGATCCCCCGGCCGGCGACGAGGACGCCCACCCCCGCCGCCGCCCCGACACCCGCCACCGTGGCCGCCGCCGCCCGGACCATCGACCTGTCGGTCAACGGGTGTCCGACGAGGCGACGGGCGCAGGCGAAGGCGATGAGGTTCTCGGTGGCGATGCCCGCCCCCCAGGCGACGGCTGCCCCGGTCGCCCCGTACCCGGGGATCAGGGCGACGCCGAGGGTGACGGTGCAGGTCAGCCCGGCCACCGCGGCGGCCAGGTGCAGGCCGCTGCGGCCCCCCATCAGCAGCAGGCTCTGCACGTTGCCGACACCGGTGTTGACGAGCATGGCCAGGGCGAGGACCGTCATCGCCGCCGCCCCGGCGGCGAACTCCGGCCCGAACAGCCGCAGGAACGCCGGTCCGAAGACGGCGAGGAGCAGGTACACCGGCCAGGACAGGACCAGCCCCCAGGTGGTCAACTGCCGGTGGACGGTGGCCGCCGCCCCCTGCTCACCCTGACCGAGCAGCCGGGACAGCTGCGGGGTGACGGCGACCCGGAGCCCCTGCATGGCCAACTGTCCGGCCAGGACGTACCTGCCGACGGCCCCGAAGACACCGGCCTGGGTCTGGTCGGCCAGGGCCGAGGTGAGCAGTACCCCCACCCACATGCTGCCGGCGTCGATCGCCGCCGACGCGGCCCGGGGCAGGGCGAAACCCCAGAACGTCCGCCAGTCGTCGCCCTGCGGGCGCAGGTCGGCCCCCTGGCGGAGCCCGACCGGACCGGCCACCAGGACGAGGCAGACCAGCAGGGCGATCCCCACCGGCACCAGCCAGCCGGTCAGGCCGAGCAGCAGCCCGCCGCCGGTCAACGCCGCCGCGCCGACCAGGACCGGCCGGGCGACGGGGAGCAGGATGAACTGGACGGACACGTAGGAGCGGATGCTCCGGACACAGCGCAGGGCGGCGAGCAACAGCGTCATCGCGACGACCACCGGCACCACTGCGAAGGCGACGGTGAGCAGCGACGTCCCGCCCGCGCCGGTGTCGTCGAGCAGCCACCCGGACAGCGGGGCGGCCAGGACGACCCCGACCGCTGCCACCACCACCGCCACCACCAGCGGCGGGAGGAGCGCCACCGGCAGCAGCCGGGCGGAGTCACCGGTGCGCCCGAGGCGGCGTCGGGGCAGTGCCCACATCAGCCCCGTCTCGGCCCCCAGGGTGCAGATCGCGGTGGCGACGGTGACCACGCCGATGGCGGCGAAGAACGCCCCCGACCCGGCTGTCCCGTATCCCCGGGTGATCACCACCGCGAGCAGGAACCCGAAGAGTCCGCTGGTGGCCGCGCCGACAAGTCCGGCCGCACCGTTGCGGGCGCTGCGGCGTACCTCGGTGTCGTCGGACCGACCGGGACCGGCGGTGGACCGGCCGTCGACGTCGTCGGACGCCCGGGGTGGCGCGGTCACGCCGGCACCGCCACGGCCGGGGACGGCCGTCGCCGGTCGAGCAGCGCGACGCGGTCCCGTTCCGCGATCGCCATCGCGAAGCAGATCACGTAGAACGCCAGGGCGATGTTCTGGTTGGCCATGCCGTAGAAGGGGACCTGCACCAGGCAGACCACCGGCACGATGGCCAGCCACTGGCCCGCCGAGGAGGTGGCCCGCGCGCACGCCAGGTAGGTCACCACGAACCAGGCCAGAAAGAACAGCAGGGCGGGTACGCCATGGCTGAACAGCACCATCCACATCTGCCCCTGTGATCCCACCGGGGCGTCGGCGGTGACGGTGTCCGCGTTCACCGGTGCCCCGTAGCCGATCCAGGGCGAGTCGGCGATCCGGCGCAGCACCTCACCGTAGAGGGAGAGTCGGTCGGTGTTCGTGTCACTGCGTTCCACCCGGTCGTTGATCAGGTCGAAGACCGGGATCACAGTGGTCGCCGCGGCGACCAGGACCGCGATCCCGACGATCGAGGCGGCGACCCGGACGTTGCCCCGCATGCTGGCCCGCACCCCGAGGACGAGCAGCCCGACCCCGAGGCTGAGGAACATCGTCCGGTTCAGGGTGAGGAAGGCCGGGGCCAGCGACAGAGGCAGCGACACCAGCAGCGCCCACCGCAGCACGCCCCGCCGCAGGAGGGTGATCAGGGCGACCACCGTCGGCAGGCTCATCGCGTACGCGCTGCCGTAGTTGTTCGTGTAGGCGAACGGTGCCGCCGGGCGGTAGATCGGGGTGAGCGAGCGGGGATTGAACTCGGCGGTGCTGAGGTGGACCATGTCGTTGATGAACGGGGTGCCGGCGATCCCCCCGGGCAGCAGGATCTCCATCGGGGTGGTCATCTCGAACCGGGGGGCCACCACCCCCAGCCAGCCCAGCACGACCAGGGAGAACCAGAACGCGGCGATCGGCAGCAGGACCGGCACCGGGTTCGCGCGTTCCCGGGCGCAGGCGTAGACGTAGCACCCGACCACCACCGCCGTCAGGTAGAGCCCGAACCGCAGCGAGAAGGTCAGCACCGATGAACCGCTGGTCAACTGGGTCGCACTGATCACGACCATGGCCAAGAACAGCAGCCACACCCCCACCCCCGGGGGCAGCGGCACCCGTCCCCGGGTGACCAGGAGGGCGAACAGCAGCGCGCCGAGCAGCGGCCAGCCGAGGTAGAAGGCCCCGGCCAGCCACCAGACGGGCACCAGACCGAACATCAGTGCCAACGGCCACAGCGGCAGCAGCGGCGGCGGTGCGGGCAGCGGCCGGGGCGTCCGGTCAGCCATGGCCGTTTCGGGTCAGGACGAAGCCCAGCGGCTTGACCCCGGCCGCCCGCAACCGCTCCACCAGACGACGCAGGTCCGCCTGGCGGGTCCGGTCCCGCTCCACGACGATCACCGCAGTGCCCTGACGGGCCAGCGCCACGCCGCGCTCGTCGGACTCGGCCGGCGGCGAGTTGTAGAGCACCAGCGGCTCACCGGCGCCCTGTCGGGCGGTACCGATCCGGACGCTCCCGGAGAAGATCGCGATCTCGTCGGGGTCGGCGGCCCGGCCGGCGTCGCCGTTGCGGGCCGACTTCACCCGGGGCAGTGTGACGGTGGCGTCCGGGTCACCCGACAGCCGTGCGGCCACCGGGTACGGCGACGGACGGCGGTTGGCGGTCGCGGCGGTGGGCGGCCCCGCCGGGGCCGGCGACCCGCCGGGGCGCTGTGCCTTCGCGGAGGTCACGGCGGGGATCGTCGCGGTCGGGGCGTTGCTCGACCGGACCACCTGCCCGGCCGGTTTGGGCACCGCCATCCGGGAACGCCCCTGGGCGGGAGCGCTCTCGGTCTCCGTGGCCCCGCCGGAGCGGTCCAGCGGCAGCCGGGTCCGACCGGCGATGACCGCCTCCCGGAGTCGACCGGCCCGTCCGCTGTCGTCGGCGAGGAAGACCGGCCGACCGTCTGCGGCCAGCGCCACCGCCAGTCCCGCGGAGATGACCGTCGGATCCTCCCTGGCGGTCAGCACCACCACCCGGGCGGGTGACCGGACCTGGGCGGCGATCGCCATGGCGACGTAGCGCACGTCGGCGTCGACGGGCTGGTTGCGCCCGGGCACCCGACGGCGGCGGATGGTACCCAACAGCGGCAGCCCGGTGACGTCCCGGCCGTCGGCGACCGAACGGATCCGCCGGTCCACTGACTCCCACCCGTACGCCGACACCACGCCGAGCAGGCCCCCGCCGAGCAGACCGGCCAGGAGCAGGAGCAGCTGGTTGCCGCTGCGGGCCGCCAGCCCCAACTCGGCGCTCTGCGTCACCCAACCCGGGTTGACGTCGACCGCCGCGATCTCGCTGCGTGCCCCGCTGAGCTGGGCGAGTTGGTTGTTGATCCCGGACAGCTCACTGACCGTCGCGTCGGAGGGGCCCTGCCCGTTGTCGATGCGGCGTTGGAGGGCCCGCTGCTGGACGGTGACCTTCTCGATGTTCTCGTCGTAGGAGCGCAGCATCTCGGTGCGCTGCTGCTCGTACATCTCCCGCCGGACGTCCAGGTAGGAGCGAGCCGCGAGGTTGACCGAGTCGACGGCCTCGTCGGCGGTGGGGGCCCGGTAGACGAACCGCAGGATCTGCCCGCCGGTGGGGATCTCCACCTCCAGGGCGTCCCGGACCTCCCGGGGGCTCTTGCCGATCGAGTCGGAGATCCGGCTGATCACGTCGGTGCCGGTGGCGATGCCGCTCTCCACGTTCATGTTCACCGCCCGGTCCGGGCTCGACCCGCTCGGGCTGAACGCGTCGGTCACCACCGGCCGGACCGCCACCACCGCGTTGGCGGTGACGGCGGTCGGCGACAGCAGGACGAAGGTCAGCGCGGCGAGGAGACCGGCTGCGGCGAGACCGGAGACCAGGCGGACCCGGTGCAGCGGAATCCGCAGCAGGTCGGTGATGGTGACGGTACGGTCGGGCTGGCCGGTGGGGCGATCGGCCGACCATCCGGGCGAGGTGGGCTCAGTCATGGAACTTCTTCACCGTCTGTTGAGGGTTGCCGACGACGACCACTCGGGGGGGCACGTCGGACCGGACCACCGTACCGGCGCCCACGACGCTGTCGTCACCGATGTGCACTCCCTTGAGGACGAGTGCGTGGGTGCCGATCCAGACGTTGTCCCCCACCACGATCGGACCCTCGGTCTGGGGGCCGGCCGGTTCGTGGCGAAGCTCCGGGGGCAGGTTGTGGAAGTCGCTGTCCAACATCTCGCAGTTGGACAGCAGGCAACGGTCCCCCACCGTCACCGACACCCAACTGCCGATCCAGGTGGCGTTGAGCAGGCAGTCGGCACCCACCCGCACCTCGCCCGGCCCGGCGAAGCGGACCAGCTTGTTGATCCGGGTCCGGTCGCCGATGGTGACCCGGACTCCCCGGCGCATCCGGATCCGGCCCCGGATCTCCACGTCCCGACCCAGGGTCAACCGGGGGTATCGCAACCGGTACCAGCTCCGTCGTAGCGCGAACACCGTGCGCAGCACGGCTCCTCTGCGCCGTCGCGCCTCCCCGGTCACCGCACCCTCCCCAACTCGTGGCAGGGCCGGCGACGAGACTGCGTCGCCGGCCCCCCGGTGGTTCAACTTACCGAGAAAAAGTCACGATCGGTGACTTCTCATTGCACAGAGAAGAACATCGCCGGCTGCGACCAGGTCAGACCGGTCGACGGGGCGGCGACGACGGTGGCGGTCGAACCCGTCACCACCTGGGCGGCGGTGGGGTCGAACGGCACCGTGCGCAGCGTACCGTCGGTGGCCCCGTAAACGATCTTGCCAGCCACCCAGGCCATCCCCCGCACCGACGACCAGGTCATACCGGTGGTCGGGGCGGTGAACTCGGTGGCACCCAGGTAGTTGCCGTCCGGCTCGAAGTACCTGTAGTACAGCCCGTTCGCACCGGTACGGGTGTAGTAGAGCCGACCGTCGACGAAGAACGCCCCGGTCAACGCGCCGACGTTGTACCACGCGTTGTAGCCGGAGGCCTCCCACGAGGCGCCGATGGTGGTGCCGTTGTAGAGCGAGATGTCCAACCGGCTTCCGGTGGTGGTGCCGGAGACCGTACGCGACCAGTAGATCCGGTCACTGACCTGCCAGGTGGCACCGGCACCGGTCCAGTTCGGCTGGTTGACGGTGGCCGGGGTCCCGAGGGCCGCACCGTCGAAGGGAACCTTCGCCAGGACGCCGTCGGCGGTCCGCAGGTGCAGGTTGCCGGTGGCCGCCGTGGACGGGTTGCGCGGGGTCACGGTCCGACCGCCGGCCAGCGGGAACATGCCGAGCCGACCGTGGTACTCGTTGCCCATGCCGTCGGAGTTGTGACCGAAGTAGAGCCCGTCCGAGCCGCGCCAGATCACCGGGACCGACGAGCCCCAGTTGCTCGCACCCGAGGGCAGCGCCGAGCCGCCGGCCCGACGCGGGTTCCAGTTCAACGGCATCCCGTTCGCCGGGTTGACAGCGCCGATCCCGAGCCGGTCGACGGCGCCGTTGCCGGCCCGGTCGCTGGCGTTGGGGTTGTTCAGCCACCGGAAGTGCCCGCCGAGGTAGACCACCCCGTCGGCCACCTCCACCGAGGTGATCGTGTCGTTGCCGGTGTAGTTGACCCAGGTGGCGACCTTGCCGGTGCCCCGGTCGGCGGTCTCGAACCGGACCAGGGCGTCGCAGTACGCCGCCGGCCACCCCGAACCGCCGTTGGTCCCGACCACGAACCAGCTGCTGTCGGCACCGAACCGGACATCCTGCACGTAGTGCACGAAGGTCTCCGGCGCCCCGCACGGGGCCACGAACTTCTCGGAGCTCCAGTCGATCACGCTGGGCGTCCCGGTCAGGTCGACCAGCGCGATCTGGTTGCGGGGCAGCCCGTTGAGGAGGGTGAAGTTCCCACCCACGACGAGGGTGTTCCCGTCGGGCGAGACGTCGATCGTCCACACGTAGGACGAGGTGTCGTGGCGTCCGACGGTGGCGTTGACGTCGAACGTGGAGTCGATCTCACCGGTGGCGGCGTCGATCCGCGCGAGGCCACTGTGGGCGGTGCCGTTGAGCCAGTTGAACGCGCCCGCCACGTAGAGGTCGTCACCGTGCAGGACCAGGTCCCGCACGGTGCCGCCGTCGGACCGACCGACCCAGCTGTCGACGATCGCACCGGTGCTCGGGTCGAGGGCGACCAGGTTCCGGCGGGCCACCCCGTTGACGTTGCGGAACGTACCGCCGACGATCACCGTCCCACCGGGACCGGCGATCAGGGCGTTCACCGCACCGTCGAGCACCGGCAGGAAGGTCGTCGAGATCTGCCCGGTGGTCCGGTCGTAGGCGAACAGGTAGCGCTGGGTGGTCCACGCCGCAGTGGCGGTGCGGCGGATCTGGGTGAAGCTTCCACCCACGAAGACCGTGTTGCCGACCTGGGCGAACGCGCGGGTCTCCCCGTCGCGGGCGTGTGGCGTCTGATCGGCGGGGTCGGCAGAGACCAGTGTGGCGGGTGCCGGGACCGGCACGACGGCGGCACCGGCCGGACCGGGTACGGCGGCTACCGCCGCCACTCCGACGGCCAGGGTGAGCAGCGCCGCGGGGAGGCGTCGAGATCCGGCGTTCCGCCGGCGAAACGAGGGAAGGTGCACGCTGGACTCCAACTGAGGGAGAGAAGGATCCCCGGTAGCGTCCCCCGTGTGGAGCGAAAAAGGAAATCCGCCGATTGGGCGGTCGGCGAATCCGGTTACCGACACCGGGGCGAACGGTCATGATCCGCCCGCCCCCGGTGCCGGTCGGTCAGCGCGGTTTCACGGTCGGCGTCGGCTGGCGCAGATAACCGTCCCGGCCCGCCTGGGCGAAGCCGGCCACCGCCGAGGCGTTGTGGTTCATGGTCATGTCGCAGTCGCCGGTCTTGCGGGTCATACCGGCCGAGTTGAAGTAGATCGCCGCCTTGATCTTCGGGTGCGCCTTGAGCGCCGCCGGGAACTCCTCGAACCACCGGCGCTTCGCGTTCGGGTCGCCCGGGTGCAGGTTCGTGCCGAACTCGGCGAGCATCCTCGGCTTGCCCACGCCGAGACGGTGCTCGTCGAGCCAGCGGTAGAAGCCGCCCACTGTGTCGTGCGGGCTCTTCCACACCGTGCTGCCGTTGCAGACGTGGAAGTTGTACGGGTCGTAGCCCACCCAGTCGACGTACCGGTCACCGGGGTAGAGGCCGGCGTACCTGTCGTAGTGACCCGACCAGCCCATCATCACCCACACCCAGACGGCGTTGTTCGCACCGGCCGCCTCGAAGCGGTCGTGGACGTACCGCCAGGCCCTGACGAAGTCGGCGTCGCTGCCCTTGGCCGGCTCGTCCTCCGGCTCGTGGTCGAAGCCCATGAACACCGGGCTCCCGACGGCCCGGATCCGACCCGCCACCGCGTCGATCGTCGCATCGTGTCGACCACTGTAGACGTCAGCCCAGGTCAACACCGTTCCCGAGGAGAAGATCCGGGACTCCCAGGCGAAGAAGGGGATCCGGCCCTCGCGCATCTGCGCTTGCTGGTACACGTCGGGGAACGCCCCGTTGCTGCCCACGTTGGAGAAGTCGTGGTAGCGGTGCACGACGTCGAACCGCCGTCCGACCTGGGCCTCCACGTCGGTGACCGCCTTGCCGTGGTCCCACCCGGTCGCCGCCGACGCCGGGGAGTACATCCCCCACCAGGCGCCGCAGGAGGGCACCAACAGATCCGACACCGTCCCACACCGACCGGACCCGCTGTCGGGGGTCTTGGTGGGCGGGGCCGGGGCGGTCGTCGCCGGTACGGGCGACGGGGTGGGCGACGGTGACATCGAGGGTTCGACGGTGGGGCTCGGTGCCGCCGGGGTGGGCGCGGTGGTCGGGGCGGCGCTCGGGGTCGGGGTGGCCGACGGCGTACCCGTGCCGACGTCGTAGCTGATCAGCAGACGCGGGTGCAGTCCGGGATCCCGGTTCTCCCGGGACGCCCAGTACAGCCGGGTGTCCAACCCCGACTGGGCCAACGCCACGGTCCAGTCGCCGTTGCCCCGGACCAGGTCGGAGACGTCCCACTCGTTGAAGCCCTTGATCACCGTGGACACCCGGTCCAGCGCCGCACCGAGCTGCTCGGGGGCGGGGCGGCGGTCGGCGGCGTCCACATCGGAGGCGTACGCGGTCACCGTCGCCGCCGCGTCCTGCCAGGTGTGCACCCGCAGGGTGGCCCGGATGTTGACCGCCGTGGCCGGGACCCCGCTGACGGTGAACCCGACGATCGCGTCCCGGGAGCCGAACCGGTTCCCGTCACACGGGGCCGGGCAGGTCGCCAGGGTCGTCTTGGTGGAGTTGTCGCCGTCCTGCGGCACCGTCGTGGCGGTGGTGTCGGCGACCGCCACCACCGCGGCGGCTGCGTCGTCGGCCAGCAGCGGCATCATGGTGGCCACGAGGCCGGCCACCACGCCGACACTGAGGACACCGAGAACGGTGGCCCTGCGCCGCGACCCGGCGTACCGGGTGAGGCGGTGAACTCCACGCCTGGTCACGAGAACACTCCCTGTGTCGACAGTGGTACGAAGTGCAGCGTAGCCAGGACCGGCCGTCGACATCAGTAGCTCAAGGCCGCGTAAGCGCGTCTTAACTCACAGTTAAGGCTCGTCGGTCACCCGGGGACGCGGTTGCCGGCTGCTCGTCGACGGGCGGCGGCGAGCGCCGCACCCATCGCCGCCACCGGGGCGGTCACCCCGGTGAACTGCTCGAACTGCCCGACGGCCTGGGCGAGGAGGAGATCGAGCCCGGAGACGATCCGGCACCCGGCCGCCTCGGCGGCGGCGGCCAGCGGGGTCGGCCACGGGTCGTAGAGGGCGTCGAAGCAGACCGCCCCGGACCGCAGGGGCAGGACGGTGGCGAGCGGATCCACCACCCCCTTCGGCACCGTGGAGATCAACACGTCGACGTCGGAGTGTCTGTCGGCCGTGTCCCACCCGGCCCCGACCACTGTCAGCCCGAGCGCGTCGGCGACCGGCCGGAGTTCGTCGATCGCCGCCCTCCGGCGGGCCACCACCGTCACCGCCGTCGCCCCGAGCCGGGCCGCCGCTGCCAGGGCCGCCCGTGCGGTACCCCCCGCACCGAGGACGGTCACCGTGGCACCCGGGGTCACCCCCGCTGCGACAAGCACCTCGACCATCCCGGCGACGTCGGTGTTGTCGGCGTACCAGGAGCCGTCGGGTCGGCGTACCAGAGTGTTCGCGGCACCGACGGCGGCGGCGACCGGCGAGGACTCGTCGGCCACCGCGAGCGCCGCCTCCTTGCCCGGCATGGTCACCGACAACCCGGCCCACTCCGGGCCGAGACCGGCGACCAGGCCGGCGACCTCGGCCTCGGCACACTCGATCCGGGTGTACGACCAGCCGGTCAACCCGGCCGCCGCGTACCCGGCGTTGTGGATCACCGGGGAGAGGGAGTGGGCGATCGGCTTGCCGATCACCCCCGCCCGGCGTTCGGCAACCATCAGAGGACCCCGGCCTCCCTGGCCTTCGCCTCGTTCTTCAGCTGTTCCTCGTACGTCTCGGCGAAGGCGGAGTTGCCCTCCTTGTCGATGGCCACGAAGAAGTACCACTTGCCCTCCGGGGGATCCATCGCCCCTTCGAGAGCTTCCTTGCCCGGGTTGTTGATCGGGGTGGGCACCAGGCCCTTGAGCTTGCGGTTGTACGGGTTCTTCGGGTTGTCGAGGTCGGACTGGGTCATCTGGGCGGAGGTCTTGCCCTGCTGCCCGATCGACTCGAAGTAGTAGTTGACGGTGACGTCCATCTCCAGGCAGTTGCAGGGGAACTCCCCGTACACCCGGTTGTAGGCGACCCGTGCCACCTTGCCGAGGTCCTCCTTCGTGCCCGCCTCGGCCTGGGCCAGAGACGCCACGATCAGGGCCTCGTACGGGCTGATCCCACCGCGCTCCTGCTGCACCCGGTCGGCGAAGTCCAACTCACCGGTGACGGTCAGGAAGTGGTCGACCATCGTCTGGAGGATCGACTCGGCGGAGGCCTTCGGCGGCAACTCGTAGGTGTCGGGGAAGAGAAATCCCTCGATCGACCTGTCGACCTTCTTGCCGTCGGAGCGCTTGAACCACCACTCCGGGACGCCGAGCGCCTCCGGGTCCTTCGCCGCCTCCTCGAACTCCTTGACCGGGATCTTGGTCTGTTCGGAGAGGAGCTTGAAGATGCCCTTGGCGGTCCGCCCCTCGGGGACGGTGAGCCCGTTGACGATCCGGTTCTTCAGGTCGAGCAGGGCGGTGACGGCGTTCTCGCCGCTCATCTCCTTGCGGACCTTGTACGTCCCCGGCTGGATGTTCGTGCTGCGGGAGTTGTCCGCCGCCGCGTTGACGAACGCCTTCGGGCTCTTGACCACACCGGCCTCGTGCAGGGCGTTCGCCATGTCGGCGATCAACGCTCCCTGCTTGATCTCGACGGTCACCTCAGCGGTGCCCGCGCCGTCGTAGTCGGGGGTGGTGAAGTAGTTCGACACCCGGTCGAAGCCGTAGAACGCGCCTCCGCCGATACCACCGAGGAGCAGCAGCGCCACCAGCCCGGCGACGACGGTCTTGCCCGCCCCGCCCGATTTGCGCTTGCCCTTGCCGGTGCTCTTGCGTCTCTCGACGAAGCCACGCCGGTGCCGACCCTTCTCCCCCTTTTCCTGCTCATCGAACCCGAGGTCCAGATCGTCGATCATGAAGTCCGCCTCCGCTGCGCGTCCAGCCAGCTCTGCAGAATCTCGACCGCGGCGGCCTGGTCGACCACCGCACGTTGACGCTTACCACGCACGCCACGCTCAGACAGCCTACGAGAAGCGACCACGGTCGACATCCTCTCGTCGGTCAACGCCACCGGAACGGGTGCCAGCACATCGGCCAGGCGCTGCGCGTACGCCTTGACGTGCACCGCCGCCGGACCGTGCTTCCCGGCGAGGTTGATCGGCAACCCGATCACCACTTCCACCGCCTCCGCCTCGCTGACCAGGCGTTTCAGCTCCGCCATGTCGGTCGGCACGGCATCGGGATCGGCGGTGAGGTCCCGCGCCAGGGTCGCCACCGGGGTGGCGAGCACCCCGTGCGGGTCGGATCGGGACACCCCGACACGTACCTGACCGACGTCCACACCCAGTCGTACCCCGATCACGCTTCGGCTCCCCTACGACACGTCGACCCGGACCACACGAGCGGAGATCCACTCGTGCACCCCGGGTCGACGGCAGTTGACCAGATCACGTGTCCGCGATCGCCTTCTCGACGGTGAGCAGCAGGTTCGGGGCCTCGGCAGCCGGCAGGCCGCCGCCCTGGGCCAGGTCGGGGCTACCCCCGCCACGGCCGGAGAAGGCCGCCTTGACCAGGGTGTTCGCCGCCAGGCCACGGGAGCGGGCCGCCCCGTTCACGGCCACCACCAGGGAGGCCTTGCCGCCGGCACGGGCCGCCACGGCCACCACCGCCGGTCGGGCCGCGTCGATCCGACCCTTGATCTCCTGTGCCAGGGTCCGCACGTCGTTGCCGGCCGCCCCCTCGGGCGCCTCGGTGCCGACGTACGCCACCCCCCGGACGTCGCGGGCCTGCGCGGCCAGGGCCGCCGCCCCGCCGAGGACCAGCTGGGCCCGGAGCTTCTCCAGCTCCTTCTCGGCGTCCCGCAGTTGGGTGACCGTCTGCTCGACCCGGTCGGCGACCTGGTCGCCGGGCACCCGGAACAGCTCGGCCAGCCGCGCCACCAGCAGGTGCTCGCGGGCCAGGAACCCGAAGGCGTCCATCCCGACGAGCGCCTCGATCCGGCGCACCCCGGAACCGACGGACGCCTCGGAGAGGATCTTCACCAGTCCGAGCTGGGCGGAACGGGACACGTGGGTGCCCCCGCACAACTCCCGGGCGTAGTCGCCGACCTCGACGACCCGGACCCGCTCGCCGTACTTCTCGCCGAAGAGCGCCATCGCGCCGATCCGGCGGGCCTCCTCCTGCGTGGTGACGAAGGCGTGCACCTCCAGGTCGGCCTGGAGCACCTCGTTGACCTGCTGCTCCACGTCGGTCAGGACGCTCGGCGACACCCCGGTCGGGGTGTTGAAGTCGAACCGGAGCCGCCCCGGGGCGTTCAGCGAACCGGCCTGGGTCGCCGACTCACCGAGGAAGTTGCGCATGGTCTGGTGCACCAGGTGCGTCGCCGTGTGCGACCGGGAGATCGCCCGGCGCCGGGTCACGTCGATCTCGGCGTACCCGGCCTCACCGGCACGGATCTCGCCCCGGACCACCCGGGCCCGGTGCACGATCAGCCCCGGCACCGGCTGCTGCACGTCGAAGACCTCGACCTGCCCGCCCCCGATGGTGATCAACCCCTGGTCGGGCTGCTGACCGCCGCCCTCGGCGTAGAACGGGGTGGTGTCGAGCACCAGCTCGACCGTCTCCCCCTCGCCCGCCGCGGCGACCTCGCCGCCACCGGAGAGCAACGCCCGGACCCGGGACTCCCGGGTCAGCTCGGTGTAGCCGGTGAACTCCACCGGGCCGCCGGTGTCCAGCACCGTCCGGTACGCCGACAGGTCGGTGTGCCCGGTCTTGCGGGCCGCCGCGTCGGCCTTCGCCCGGGACCGCTGGTCGGCCATCAGCCGACGGAAGCCCTCGGCGTCGACCTGGAGCCCCTGCTCGGCCGCGATCTCCAGGGTCAGGTCGATCGGGAAGCCGTAGGTGTCGTGCAGCTGGAACGCCTGGTCCCCGCTGATCGCCGCCTTCCCCGCCGACTTGGTCTGGGTGATGGCGGTGTCCAGGATCGTCGTCCCCGCGCGCAGCGTCGACAGGAACGCGTCCTCCTCCGCGTACGCGTACTGCGAGATCCGGTCGAACTCGACCGCCACCTCCGGGTACGACGGGGACATGCAGTCCCGCGCCACCGGCAGCAACTCGGGCAGGGCCCGGTCCTGCCAACCCAGCAGCCGCATCGCCCGGATCGCCCGCCGCATGATCCGACGCAGGACGTACCCGCGCCCCTCGTTGCCGGGGGTGACCCCGTCGCCGATCAGCATCAGGGCGGTCCGGACGTGGTCGGCGATCACCCGCAGCCGGACGTCGTCCGGGTGCGACTCGGCGGCCACCTGGCCGGAGTTCGCGCCGTACCGCTTGCCGGTCAGCTCGGCGGCCCGGGCCAGGATGGGCCGGACCTCGTCGATCTCGTACAGGTTGTCGACGCCCTGCAGGATGGAGGCGATCCGCTCCAGCCCCATCCCGGTGTCGATGTTCTTCCTGGGCAGGTCACCGACGATCCGGAAGGTCTCCTTGTCGACCACGTCGGTGATCTCGTGCTGCATGAACACGAGGTTCCAGAACTCCAGGTACCGGTCCTCGTCGACCTCGGGTCCACCCTCACGGCCGTACGCCGGACCCCTGTCGTAGAACATCTCCGAGCAGGGACCCCCCGGCCCGGGGATCCCCATCGACCAGTAGTTGTCCTTGTTCCCCCGGCGGACGATCCGCTCCGCCGGCACCCCGGTGTCCCGCCAGATCTGGTACGCCTCGTCGTCGTCGAGGTAGACCGTCGGCCAGATCCGCTCCGGGTCGAGGCCGAAGCCGCCCTCGGCGACCGGCTTCGTCGACAGCTCCCAGGCGAGCGGGATCGCCCCCGCCTTGAAGTAGTCCCCGAAGGAGAAGTTCCCGTTCATCTGGAAGAACGTGCCGTGCCGACTCGTCTTGCCGACCTCGTCGATGTCCGGCGTACGGATGCACTTCTGCACACTCGTCGCCCGCGCCCACGGCGGCGTCTGCTGACCGAGGAAGTACGGCACGAACTGCACCATGCCGGCGTTGATGAACAACAGGTTCGGATCACTGATCGCGGGCAGCGGAGCAGACGGGACCACGGCGTGTCCATGGGCCTCGAAGTGCGCCAGGAACCGCCGCTTGATCTCCGCCGTCTTCATCGTGGGTACTCCTCGGGAAAGATCCTGTCGTCCCCGATCCGCGGGTCCTCCCGCAGCTCGGCGAACTGGTCGTCGAACGCCTCACCCCGGGCGAACGCCTCGTGGATCTCCTGCTCGCGTTCGGCCATCCCGATCCGGACGTCCTCCACGAAGCTACGCAGCGACTCGACCAGGTTGCCAGCGGATTCCGACAACCCACCGGCGATACCCGCCGGGGTGTAGGCCTGCGCGGTCTGGGTGGCCTTGCGGACGACCAGGACGCCTACGGCCACCCCGATACCCAGCCAGAACAGCCGCTTCATGCCTGCTCACCCGCGCCCCGGCCACCGGAGTTCCGGTTCGCCCGCTTGGCGGCCCGCCGCTGCTGCTTGATGGTGTCGCGCACCTCACGCTCGTTCTCGGCGTGCCGGCGGGCGGAGGCGGCCCGTCGGACCCCGAACCCGAAGGCAGCCACCTTGACCAGCGGGTTCGCGGCAGCGGCGGAGACCACCGTGGCAAGGTTCGCGACGTTGGCGGTGACGTTCTGGGCGTGGCTGGTCATGGTGTCGACCTTCGCCAACTGCAGGTTCACCCCGTCCAGGGAGGTCTGCACCTGCTCCAGAGCGGTGTTCACGTTGCGGACGGTGACGTTGACGTCGCTCAGCAGCGGGCTGGTCTGCTCGTTGAGATCAGTGATCATCTTGGTCGCGGCGTCCACGGTGTGCCGCAACCGCAGGATCGGCACCGCCAGCACGATCACCAACATCAGGAACGCGCCGGCTGCGACCAGGGCAGCGGCCTGTCCAAAGTCCACGCATGTCCTCCTCAGGCAGAATTGTCGAGCCTCGACGCCGCGCCGGGTGCACGACCGGTACAGGCACCGTCACCGGTCGCGACCGCGCAGGCCCCACGGGGCCGGTGGGACCAGACGTCCCACCAGCCCCAGACCCTACCGTCAGTGATGAATGCCCGCTCACGACGGTGAGGGGGTCAGCTCTCCGAGAGGGTCGTCGGTCAGGGTCGGGAACGGGTCCTCACCGGTCAGTGAGGGGTCGGTGCTCGGCAGCGGGCGGGTCCGGTCGTCGTCGATGGCGTTACGCACCTTCAACGTCACCGAGGCCCCGGAGCACTCGGCCGGCGGCTCCTCACCGGGCTCCGGGACGGGCACGATCGCCGGTTCACCGTCCACCGGCGGCGGCACACAGGTCGGGACGCGTACCCACAGGTCGAGGGTGAGTTCGTCGCGCCGCCAGCACGTGTACGTCCCCGTCTCCTGCTGGTCCGGGCAGCGGTCCACCTCCCACCGACGCCACCCGTCGCGGAGCAGGGCCTGCTCGTAGACCTGGGCGGTCTCCTCCGGTGGACGCTCGGAGTCGGCGGTGCGTTCCCGCAGTCGGCAGTCGAGCAGGCACCAGCGGCTCCCGCTGACGTCGTCGACGGTCTGCGTCGCCGCCCACCCGGGCACGTCGAGCGCGTCGAGGGTCCCGAAGACCGGGTCGTCGGTGAGCGCCCGCGCGCCGAAGTACGCCGGCAACGCCCCGAGCATGACCACGATCACCGAGGTCAGGACGGCCAACCGCAGCCGCCGCCGACCCGGCGAACGCCGTCGGGGTTCGGTGCGCTCGTCGGCGTCGTCGGGATCGGCCCCGCTCCCCTCGGGGTCGCCCCGGTGGACGGGATCTCCGGACGGTCCGTCGCCCGAGGGCAGGTCGCCCGGCCCGGTGTCGCGGTCGGGACCGGGGCGGGGGTCCGGACGGGTCGGCCCGGCGTCGGGACCACCCGGTCGAGGTACTGCCGGTCCGGGGATCGCCACGGCAGCGGCGGCCCGGGCCGTACCCGTCGCCGGACGCGGCGGCGGACCATCCGGACGGCCGGACTTCGGCGCGGGTCCGGCCTCGGGCCGCCCCGGGTCCCGGGGCGGCGGCGGGGTGGCTCGGCCCTGCGGGTCGACGGGGCGCACCGACGCCGCCGCCCGGGCAGCCGACGGTGGCGGCACGGCCGCCGCCGCAGCGATCGGACGGTCCCCCTCCGGGTGACCGGGCCGGCGTGGCGGCGGACCGGCATCCGACTGGTCGCGGCCGTGGTGCTCCGGCTCGCCCGGCGGGCGTCCCGGTCGCCGGTTGCCCGTACCCCCGTCGCCGGGGGTGGGCGGCCCCTCCGGGGCGGGCGCACGGCCCGCCTGCGGGCCACCGGGCGGGCTCGGGGTGGCGACACCGGTCGGGGTCGGTCCGGACCCGCGCCCGGCGTCGGGCGTGGGCACCACCGGCTGCTCCCCGGTGGGAGGACGCATCGGTGGACGCGCCCCGTCCGGCCGACGGGCCGACGGACGGCCCTCGGTCGACGGCGGCATCGTCGGATGACCACCACTGGGCGACCGCAACGACGACTGGCCACCCGTCGGCGGCGACACCGTGGGGTGACCACCACTGGGCGACCCCAGCGACGGGTATCCACCGCTGGGCCCGGTGCCGGGGGCGGCGGGTGGTGCGGCACGCCCCGAGGTGGGACGGTGCACCGGACGCCCGTCCGGGTTCGGGTCGACGCCCGGTCGAGCCGGTCCCGCCGCCCGGTCCGTCCCGCCCGGCCAGGGCCGCTGCGCACCCGGTCGGGCCCGACCGGGGTCCGACGTCGGGGCGGAGTGGGAACCCGTGGACTCCTCCCCCGCCGGGCGCAGCGAGGGGACCCGGTCCGGCGGGTACTCGCCGGATGCGGCGCCCCGGTGTCCCGTACCGGAGTCCTCGTCGGTTTCGGGGGCGCGGCGACGGCCGCCGCCGCGACGTGGCGGCACACCGGGTGCAGCGGCACCGGTCTGCGCAGGGTCCGCCGATCCGCCGGTGGGCCTCCGGTCGGGAAGCGGACCGGAGTCGTCGACGTCCGGCGTCGGTCCGGGACCACCGGCGCTCGCCCGGCTTGCCGAGGTCGTCCCCGGCGACGGCACCTGCGGCGCGTTGCCCGAGGGCGGGACCTGGGGTGCGTGACCCGGAGGCGGGACCTCCGGCGCGTTGCCCGAGAGCGGCACCTCGGGGGCGTTCCCCGAACGCGGCACCGGCGGGCCGTCGGCCGGGCGCGGCACGTCCGGGACGGCACCCAGGCGCGGTGCCTCGGCCGGATCGCCGGTACGCGGCGCAGGGGAACCGTCAGCCGGGCGCGGCACACCCGGCGTCGAGCGCGGCGTCTCGGGCCGACTGCCGGTACGCGGCGGGCCATCGGCCGGATACGACTGCGGCGGCGGATCGCCAGGCCGGACCGGGGTCGACACGTGACCCGGGGCAGGTGACGGCGAGGCCGTGGTGGCGGCCTCCGCACCGGGGGCCTCCGGCTCCGCCGGCTCGGCGGCCCGGCGGCGGCCGACCGGTCGACGTGCCGGCGGCTCCTCCGCACCGGGCTGGGGTCGCTCGGCGGGCTCTCCCGCCGAGGGGACCGGTCGGGCCGCAGGCGGCCGAGGCGGTGCCGGCGGCGTCACCCCGTTCCGGGCGCGCCCCGCCGGGCGCCGGCCCCGGTTCCGGGTTTCGGGCGGCCGGGTCCGGCCCGCCAGCGGGATGCGAGCCGGCCGCTGGATGCGGGCCGGCGGCGTGCGGCCCAGCGGCGTGCGGCCCGGCAGAGGGGTGCGGGCCGGCGGCGGAGTGCGGCTCCCGAGGGGGCACCGGCGCGCCGGGCCACGGGCCGTCCGGTCGACGCCGGGGGCCACCTGCATCGGACCGGCCCGGTTCCGGCCCACCCCGGCGGGGCGGCGGCCCGGGAGGCGGTCCCGACGGCCGTCCCGATCCGGCCTGGTACGGCCCAGACTGGTGCGGCCCGGACTGGTCCTGTGGGGGCTCCGGACGGGGGGCGGGAGGCACTGCGGCTCGCGCCGCCGGGGGCCCGCCGACCGGCCCGTCACCGGGCGACGAGGCGCCCCGGCCGAGGGACGGGCCCGACGCCTGTTCCGGCCTCGGGCGCGGACCGGACATCGATTCCGGGTGCCGCCCGGACGGGTCCGGGCGTCCCGGACGGCCCGGCTGACCCGGCTGGTTCGGACGGCCCGGCTGATCCGGGCGGCCCGGCTGGTTCGGGTGACCCGGCTGGTGGCGGGCTCCGGGAGGGACCGGAGCCGACTGGACCGTCGGCGGCGGGACCCTCGGCGGCACCTGGCCGGGGTGGTCGGCAGGGCCGTCGTGCGGCGGCCCACCCTGCGGATACGGCGGGCGGCCCGGCACCGGTTCCGGACGTACTCCGTCGTGGGGAGCCGGGGCGACGGGCGGACCCGCCGGGCGAGTGCCCGCGACCGGCACCACCCCGGGGCGTGGCCCGGGCGGGACGGGGGGGCCACCGGGGGCCGCAGCCGGGCCCGGACGCGACACCGGCGGTACGCCCCCGCGACGCGGAGGACCCGACGGTCCGACACCCGGACGACGAGCCGACGGATCGCCCCCCGGGTGGCCGTCCGGCCCCGGTGCACCGGGCGGCGGCTGGGGAGCCCCGGCACCGGGACCGGGACCGGGACCGGCCATGGGAGGCGGACCCGGCGGACCGGCAGGTGGCGGGACAGCCGGTGGGGGTGGGCCGAAGTTGCGCTCACCACCCGGTCCGAGATCACCGCCCTCCTGCTTCGCCGTCCGCAGGTCGTCGATCCAGCCGAACTCCTCGCCCGACTCCGGCTCCGGCTCGGCCTCCGCCCTGCCTCGGCCCCAACGACGCCCCTTGGCGCGCGGATCACGCCGCTCCTCCGGGCCGTCCTCCGGTCGCTCGGAACCCCGCGATCTCACTGCTGACCCTCCCCGACGGCGTCGCCGCCCTCCTGAGCCGTGTCGGGGACCGCTGTCCCCGACCGGCTGTCGTTCTGCTCGGCGGCGCTGCCGGCCCGCTCCGTCCCGGCACCGCCGTCCGGTCGGGAGACCGAACCGGGCAGCCCTCGGACGATGCGCCGCAGCAACGGCAACCGGGTGCCGACGGAACGTTCGGCGCCGTGTCCGCTCGGACGGTAGTAGTCGGTACCGACAAGATCGTCAGGTACGTACTGCTGGGTGACGACGCCCCGGTGGTCGTCGTGTGGGTACCGGTAGCCGGTGCCGTGGCCCAACCCTCGGGCCCCGGAGTAGTGGGCGTCGCGCAGACCGCGCGGCACCGAACCGCCCCGACCGGCCCGTACGTCGGCGATCGCGGCCCCGATGGCGGTGGTGGCCGAGTTCGACTTCGGTGCGGTGGCCAGGTGGATCACCGCCTGGGCGAGGTTCAGCTGAGCCTCCGGCAGGCCGACGTACTCCACTGCGTGCGCGGCGGCGGTGGCCACCCCCAGCGCACCCGGGTCGGCCATCCCGACGTCCTCGCTGGCGAAGATGACGAGTCGGCGGGCGATGAACCGGGCGTCCTCCCCGGCCACCAGCATCCGGGCCAGCCAGTGCAGTGCCGCGTCCACGTCCGAGCCCCGCATGCTCTTGATGAAGGCGCTGGTCACGTCGTAGTGGGCGTCACCGTCGCGGTCGTAGCGGACCGCCGCCACGTCGACTGCCTGCTCGGCGGTGGTCAGGTCGATGACGTCGGCACCGAGCGCGGTGGCGGAGGCGGCAGCCGCCTCGAGGGCGGTCAACGCCTTGCGGACGTCGCCTGCGGCGAGGCGTACCAGGTGTTCCTCGGCCTCGGTCTGCAGGGTCAGCGCGCCGGCCAGGCCACGGTCGTCGGTGACCGCCCGACGCAGCAGGCCGCGTACGGCCGCGTCGTCGAGCGGTTGGAGGGTCAGCAGGACGCACCGCGACAGCAATGGCGAGATGACCGAGAAGTACGGGTTCTCGGTGGTCGCCGCGAGCAGGGTGACGGTCCGGTCCTCGACGGCGGCGAGCAGGGAGTCCTGTTGGGTCTTGCTGAACCGGTGCACCTCGTCGATGAAGAGCACAGTCGGCGGGCCGCCGCTGCGGCGCTGCCGTCGCGCGGTGTCGATCACCGCCCGGACGTCCTTCACCCCGGCCGAGAGGGCGGACATCGCGACGAAACGCCGGTCGGTCGCCCGCGCCACCAGGTGGGCGATGGTGGTCTTCCCGCTGCCCGGCGGTCCCCAGAGGATCACCGACATCGGCGTGACACCCCCGACCAGTTGCCGCAACGGCGCGCCGGGGGCGAGCAGGTGGTCCTGACCGACCAGTTCGTCGATCCCGGTCGGGCGCATCCGTACCGGCAACGGAGCGTCGGCGGTCACCGCGGTGAAGCCGTCGACACCGGTCGCCGACGCACCGGAGGTCCCGCCGGGCGCTCCTGGCGCTCCGGTGGGCTCACCGAGGGTGAAGAGGGCGTCGGACTCCATCGGATGAACAGTACCGGGCCGGGTCCGTACGCTCGGAAGCGCGGCGCGGACCCGACCCGGTGTTGATCACTGTCGGTCAGCCGCGGCCCCGGCCGCGTCCCCGGGACCAGCCACCGACCCGGCTGCCGACGCCGGCCAGGTGCAGTGCGAGCAGGAGCAGTCCGATCAGCACCAGGGTGTTCCAGTCGAACAGGTCCGGGGCGCCGAGCGTGGTGCCGGTCAGGTCGAGCAGGAGCGCGAAGCCGAACACGACGGCCGCGATGATGGCGAGCATGAGGTCCTCCGGTGGGGGTTACCAGTAGGTCGCACTCGATGTACCCGAACGGTCCGCGCGTCAATCTCCATCCTGGACCCGGTCGTCGCCCCCGACGGGGTTCCGGTCGCCCGCCGTGCGCCCCGGGGGGACCTTCTAGGCTGGCGGTCGTGCTCACCACCGACCAGGTTCTCACCGGCCGGGCCGCTCTCCTGGAGGCCACCGGTCACCATCCGTACGCCCGACACGGGTTGCGGCGGGGCAGCGAGGTACGCGGATACCGGCGCGGCGGGGCGGTGGCCTGGCTGCCCGGTCCCGGGCCGGGACCGACGGGCAACGCCGTCGGCTCGCCGGACGCGGCAGTGACGATCTTCGCCGACCTGGTCGCCGCCGGTGTGGTGCACCCCGGACAGTGGCTGCACCTGCCCGGTCTCGACCCCGGGTCCCTGGCCGGTCGGCTCGCCGCGGCCCGGGTCGACCAGTGGGAGTTCCGGTGGGCCGACGCGCCCCCACCCGACCAGACGGAGCAGGACCGGGTGGTTCGGCTCGACGAAACCGACCGTCCTTCCCTGACGGAGCTGATCGACGTCGCCTTCCCCACCACCACCTCCCGGCCGGGTGACCCCCGGATCGTCGACTGGTACGGCATCCGCGACGGCGACCGGCTCGTCGCCGCCGGGGCGGACCGGAGCCAGGGTGACATCGGATTCGTCGCCGGGTTGGTCGTCGCCCCTGGCCACCGGGGACGGGGCCTGGGGGCGGCGCTGACGGCGGGGATGGCCCGGCGGCTGTTCGACCGGTACGACCAGGTCGCCCTCGGCGTGTACACGGACAACGTCGGTGCGATCCGGCTGTACGAGCGGCTGGGTTTCCGGCACGTCGTGGCCCGCAGCTCGGTCCGGCTCGTCGAAGACTGAACGCGCCCCCGGCGAGGCCGGAACCCGCCCGGCGACGACGGAGCGCGGCCTGGCTGAGCGCGGCCCAGCTGAGCGCGGCCCGGCGACGACAGAGCGCGGCCTGGCGGGGCGCGGCCCGGCGAGGGCGGAGCGCGGCCCGCTCCGGCGGCGGTCACCGGCCCGCTTCCCTGCAGGGGGTCAGCCGCCCAGCACCTCGCCGGCCCCGCGCAGCCGGGTCCGCAGCTCGGTGACCGCGCGGGAGACGTCCAGCCGCACCTCGACCGGCCGTGGCGGGCCGGACCCGGCGCTGGTGGTGGTCGCCAACCCGGCCGGGTCGAGGCCGAACCGACCGGCCACCAGGCGGCCCAGGTCGGCCCGACTGACGGGTTGCGGGCCGGCCACGTTCAACGGTCCGGCGTGATCGGTGCCGACCAGTTCCAGGACGGCGTCGGCGAGGTCACCCACGTCGACCGGGCAGCGGATCTCGTCGGTGTAGAGGGCGGCCCGACCGGCCAGGGCGTCGAGGCAGAGACGGATCTGCGGGCTGTCGGCGTCGCCGAGGATCAACGAGGTACGCACCAGCACCGCCCCCGGGTCCACCGCACTGACCGCCGTCTCGGCCGCCGCCTTGGCAGCGCCGTACGGGAAGATCGGGGTGGGTGGCTCGTGGTCGGCGTACGGCTCGGGACGCCCGGCGTGCAGCGCGTCACTGGACAGGTGCACCAGCCGGGCACCGACCTCGGCGCAGGCGAGCGCCACGTGCGCCGCCCCGTCGGCGGTGACGGTCCAGTCCCCGTACCGGTAGGGGGTGCTCACCACGGCGTCCGGGCGCACCTGCGTGACCAGTCGGCGGACGGCCTCGCGGTCGGTGACGTCCAGCCGGTGGCTCGGCACCCCGGGCGGCGGACCACCCCGGTGGTACGTCCCCACCACCTGCACCCCGGCGTCCCGTCCCCGCCGACACACCTGCCCTCCAAGGTGCCCACTGGCACCCACGACGAGCAGTCGCATCCACACCACCGTCACCTTCCAGGTGACCAAGGGGTTTGCGTCGCGTCGGCGGGCGACCGGTGACGCAAACCCCTTGATCACCGCGATCTGAGGGGCGGGTGGGTCAGGTCGGGTCGGCGACCGGGGCGGCCGGGCCGGCGGTGCCGGTGTGGGCGGCGGCCGGCGGCTTGGGCTTGGCGTCGATCCCGGCCTCCAGCCGCTGCTGGGCGGTGACCGGGGTCGGCGCGCCGGTCAGCGGGTCGAAGCCACCCCGGGTCTTGGGGAACGCGATCACCTCACGGATCGAGTCCGCCCCGGCCAGGAGCATGCAGACCCGGTCCCAGCCGAAGGCGATCCCGCCGTGCGGCGGCGGGCCGTACTTGAACGCCTCCAGCAGGAACCCGAACTTGTCCTGCGCCTCCTCGGGAGTGATCCCGAGGACGTCGAAGACGCGACGCTGCACGTCACCCCGGTGGATACGGATCGAGCCGCCGCCGATCTCGTTGCCGTTGCAGACGATGTCGTACGCGTACGCCAGGGCCTGGTCCGGGGCCTGCTCGAAGCGGTCGACCCACTCGGCGTTCGGCGAGGTGAACGGGTGGTGCACCGCCGTCCACCCCGTCTCCCGGCCCTTGTCGTCGAAGGTCCGCTCGAACATCGGGGCGTCGACCACCCAGCAGAACGCCCAGGCGCTCTCGTCGACCAGGTCGGCCCGCTTGGCGATCTCGATCCGGGCCGCGCCGAGCAGCTCCTGCGCCTCCCGGGTGTTCCCGTTGGCGGCGAAGAAGATCGCGTCGCCCGGCTTGGCGCCGACAGCGTCGGCCAGTCCGGCCAGGTGCGCCTCGGAGAGGTTCTTCGCCACCGGGCCGCGCGGCGCGCCGGTCTGGGCGTCGAGCACCACGTACGCCAGCCCCTTCGCCCCGCGCGCCTTGGCCCAGTCCTGCCAGCCGTCGAGTTCCTTGCGGGTCTGGGCGGCGCCGCCGGGCATGACCACCGCGCCGACGTACCCACCGGCGGCGATCGCGGCGGCGAAGACCCGGAACTCGGTGCCGCGCAGGTACTCGGTCAGCTCGGTCAGCTCCACGCCGTAGCGCAGGTCCGGCTTGTCCGACCCGTACCGGGCCATCGCGTCGTGCCAGGTGAGCCGGGGGATCGGGCGGGGGATCTCGAAGTCGGCCAGCTCCTTCCACAGGGTCGACACGATCGCCTCACCGAGGTCGATGACGTCGTCCTCGGTGACGAAGGACATCTCGACGTCGAGCTGGGTGAACTCCGGCTGCCGGTCGGCGCGGAAGTCCTCGTCCCGGTAACAGCGGGCGATCTGGTAGTACCGCTCCATCCCGCCGACCATCAGGAGCTGCTTGAACAGCTGCGGGGACTGGGGCAGGGCGTACCAGCTGCCGGGCTGGAGCCGGACCGGCACCAGGAAGTCGCGGGCGCCCTCCGGGGTGGACCGGGTCAGCGTCGGGGTCTCGATCTCCAGGAAATCCCGCTCGTGCAGGACCGTCCGGGCGAGCTGGTTGGCCCGGGACCGCAGTCGCATCGCCCGGGCCGGGCCGCTGCGGCGCAGGTCCAGGTAGCGGTAGCGCAGGCGGATGTCGTCACCGGCCTCGACCTGGTCGTCCACCGGCAGCGGCAGCGGAGCCGCCTCGGAGAGCACCTCCAGTCCGGCGGCGGTCACCTCGATCCGGCCCGTCGGCAGCTCGGGGTTCTCGTTGCCCTCCGGGCGGACGGTGACCTCGCCGGTCACCCGTACGCAGAACTCGTTGCGCAGCGTGTGCGCGTCCTCCTCCCGGAGCACCACCTGGACCACGCCGGTGGCGTCGCGCAGATCGACGAAGACGACACCGCCGTGGTCGCGCCGGCGGGCCACCCACCCGGCGAGGGTCACCGTCGTGCCGGCGTCGCTCGCGCGCAGGCTGCCGGCGTCATGGGTACGGATCACTGGCTTGTGTCTCCTCACGTGTAACGGCTGCCCCCGCATTCTGTCAGGACACCCTTTTTCTCACCTCAGCCGGGCACATCCGCACGGGACTCGGCGGGCACCAGTCAAACCCTTCACCCGACTCGGGACATCCCATTTCCGTCTCCGGCCACCCGCCCCGAACCGTGTCCCGCCCCGGGTATGCCGGGCGCGGGGCCAAACCGGGCGCAGGTCCCGAGCCGGGCGCGGATGCCGAGCCGGACACAGGACGCGAGCCGGGCGCAGGTCCCGAGCCGGGCACGCCGGGCGCGCACGAAGGCGGGCCGCCGGGGGTGTCCCGGCGGCCCGCCCTGGTTCGTGTGGTGCCCTCGACCAGAGGATCGATCAGAAGATGCTGACCCCGTAGGCGCTCAGCGCCTCGCCGACCGGCTGGAAGAAGGTGGTGCCGCCGATGCTGCAGTTGCCGCTGCCGCCCGAGGTCAGGCCCAGCGCGACGCTGCCGCTGAACAGCGATCCGCCGCTGTCACCCGGCTGGGCGCAGACGTTGGTACGGATCATGCCCGTGACCCGGCCCTCGGCGTAGTTGACGGTGGCGTTGAGGGCGGTCACCGAGCCGCTGCGCAGCCCGGTGGTGCTGCCGGAGCGCTGCACCGACTGTCCGACGAAGGCGTTACCCGCGCTGGTGATGTCCCGGACCGAGCCGTTGTAGAGGGAGACGTCCCCGGCGGCGTTGGCGGCGTTGCTGTGCCGGACGATGCCGTAGTCGTTGCCCGGGAAGCTGCTGCCGGTACGGGTGCCGAGGGTCGCGGTCTGCCCGGAGTTGGAGAACCAGCTCGCGGAGATGTTCGTGCAGTGTCCGGCGGTCAGGAAGTAGTAGGTGCTGCCGCTGCGGACGTTGAAGCCCAGCGAGCACCGGCCCCCGCCGCCGGCGTAGATGGCCTGGCCACCGGAGATCTTGGTGCTCAGCACCCCGGCCTCGGCCTCGATCCGTACCGCGCCGTTGCTCTTGGCGGCGGCGGCCCGGACCCGCTCCAGCTTCGCCCCGGTCACGGTGCTGTCGACGGAGACGACGACCTGGTTGGTGGTCGGGTCGGTCCACCAGGCGGTCCCGGGGATGTGGATGGAGCGGTCCAGCTCGCCGGCGGCCCGGGCCAGCTCGGCGGCACCGCGCTCGACCAGCTTCGGGATCGCGCCGTTGGCGGCGACCTGACGGGCGGCGGCGGCGTCGGTCACCGGGACGACCATCTTGCCGGTGGCGTCGGCGTAGGTTCCGGCGGCCCGGTCGCCCAGGCGCTCGGCGAGGCCGGCGGCGGCGTCGGGGGAGGCGATCGTCGCGGCCTGGGCGGGTGCGCCGGCCAGCACGCCGGCGACCAGGGTGCCGGCAGCGACGACGGTGGCGGCACGGCGGAACGTAGACCTCGTGGGTCGCATCTGTGTACCTCCGGAGGGAGAGTCGGGCACACCGGGGAGGACATGCCCAAAGGGGGGTGAACGCGGCGGGTCTGGGGAAACCGGCCGCTTCTCGGTGAAGTATTCACATACTTAAGATCGTTAACAAGCCCCTTGATCCATACCATTCCCTACCTCCCCCGCATGGAGTGATCTAACAGAAACATTGTGGACACAGACAGTTATCAATACCATCTGGTCACCGTGTTCCGTCCCGGCACCCGCGAACCGGAGGCCACCATGCCCCTGTCCCGCCGCGCCCTGGCGTTCGTCACCGCCTGCGCAGCCCTGCTCCCCCTCACCCTCGCCGACCCCGCCGCCGCCGCCCCCCCGACCACCCAGGCGGCCCCCACCTCCATGGCCAGCCTCGGAGACTCGATCACCCGGGGATTCAACGCCTGCGGGTGGTACGTCGACTGCACCGCCCGATCCTTCTCCACCGGCGACAACTCCGCCGTCAACAGCCACTACCTACGCATCCGCGCCCTGGAGCCGGCCATCTCCGGGCGCAACCACAACGCCGCCCGCACCGGGGCGAAGTCCGCGGACATGGCCGGTCAGGCGGGTACGGCGGTCAGCCAGGGAGCCGGGTACGTCACCCTGCTGATCGGGGCCAACGACGCCTGCACCGGTTCGGAGTCGGCGATGACCTCGACGGCCACCTTCCGGGCCAACATCGACGCGGCCCTCAACCGCCTTCGCAGCGGCCTACCCCAGGCCCGGGTGCTGGTGATCAGCATCCCGGACGTGCACCGCCTCTGGTCGGTGGGCAAGGACAGCAGCGGCGCCCGCAGCGCCTGGTCCCTCTTCGGAATCTGCCAGTCGCTCCTGGCCAACCCGACCTCCACCAGCCAGGCCGACACCGACCGGCGCAACCGGGTACGACAGCGGGTCGTCGACTACAACACCCAGCTCGCCCAGGCCTGCACGGCGTACGGGTCGAACTGCCGCTTCGACGGCAACGCGGTCTTCCGCTACCCCTTCACCCTCAACCAGCTCTCCACCTGGGACTACTTCCACCCCAACAGCGCCGGCCAGCAGGCCCTGGCCTCGGTCTCCTACGCAGCCGGCTTCACCTGGTGACCCCCACCCCACCCCGCTGAACCCCCACCCCCACCCCACCTCCCCCGGACCCACCCTGTTGACCAAGGGGTTTGCGTCACCCAGGGCGCGATCCCTGACGCAAACCCCTTGGTCAACGCCGTCGGGGGCGGGGCGCAGGGCTAAGGCGGGGTGGTCAGGTGGGTGGGCGGTGGGCTCCCGGGCCGGGGCGGAGCGCCATCTCGCGGGGGGAGGTGATCGGGTGGCCCCGCTCGCAGTGGAGTTCGACGTGGACGTCGGCCCCGCACTCCCGGTGCTCGACCCGGAGCGGGGAGCCCTCCGGGTCGGCGAGGTGCCGGTCCCCCCAGTCCAACACGGCGATCAGGACCGGACCCAGACCCAGACCCATCTCGGTGAGCCGGTACTCGTGCCGCGCCCGGCTGCCCGGCTCCCGGTACGGCTCGCGGCGCAGCACCCCCTGCTCGACCAGCATCGCCAGCCGGTTGGTCAGCACCTGCCGGGGCATGCCGGTGCGGGCCCGGACGTCCTCGAAGCGGCGGACCCCGCTGAACACCTCCCGGAGGATCACCAGGGTCCACCTCTCGCCGAGGATCTCCATCGCCCGCGCGATGGTGCAGTTCTCCATCGACCAGTCCAGCGACTCGGGCTCCATGACCACCAAGGCTAGATCTGATTGACAGACTCAGCAACGTCCTGGCAGGCTGCGTCCATGACACAGACTCAGGACGTGGCGCGCAGCCGTACCTTCTCCTGGTCCGACCCGACCGCCCACGCCCACCACCTGGGCCGACGCAGCGGCCTGGAGACCCTCCAGGCGATGATCGACGGGGAGATCGCCGCGCCCCCGGTCATCCACCTGATCGGGATGAGCCGGATGGAGGCCCGGCAGGGGTGGGTGGCGGTGGAGCTGGTGCCCCAGGAGTTCCACTACAACCCCCTGGGCACCGTGCACGGCGGTGTCGTCTCCACCCTGCTGGACACGGCGGCGGCCTGCGCGGTGCACACCACCCTGCCGGCCGGGGTCGGCTACACCTCCGTGGACCTGAACGTGAAGTTCCTCCGGCCGGTCACCATCGCCTCGGGGCTGCTGCGCTGCGAGGCGACGATCCTGCAGCAGGGGCGGCGCACCGCTCTCGCCGAGGCCCGGCTCACCGACTCCCGGTCCCGGCTGGTCGCCCACGCCACCTCGACCTGCCTGACCTTCCCCCTGTCGGAACTCCCGACCCGACCTGACCCGACCTGACCGACCCGACCTGACCCGACCGGGCCGGGCTGGGCTGGGCTGACCCGACCGGTCCGGGCCGCCGCACCACCGGAAGCCGGAAGCCCGACCGCACCGGGGAGCCCGGCCGACCCGGGTTACCCCCGGCGCCTCGGCAGGACCCCGGCGGCTTGGCACGACCCCGGAGACCCGGCAGGACCCCGGCGGCGTGGCACGACCCCGGAGAAGCCGACGGCCCCGCCGGGTCGACGCCCCCCACCGTCAGGGGGTCGACCCGGCGGGGCCGGGGTATCGGGCACGGGGCTGCGTCGTGGACGGCCCCGAGGGCGGGGTCAGCGGGCGGCGGCGGCCAGGCGGGCCTGGCGGGCGTCGCGCTTCTCCTCGAAGCGGGCCGCGGCCTTCTCCAGGTCGTCCAGGTGCCGGCCGATCCGCTCCTGGGCGGCCTGCCCGTCGGGGCCCAGCCCGGAGACGTTGAAGACGTCCCACTGGCGCAGGACCGGCACCACCACCTCGTCGCGGTGCTGGCGCAGGTCGTAGATGCCGGCCAGGGCGATCTGCACCGACTTGCGGGTGAAGCCCTCGATGCCCACTCCCGGCATCTCGAAGTTGGTGATCACGTCGGCGACCGCCTGCATGGTCTGGTCCGGGTCCACCTCGAACGCCGCCCCGAGCAGGTTGCGGTAGAAGACCATGTGCAGGTTCTCGTCGGCGGCGATGCGGCCCAGCAGGGCGTCGCAGACGGCGTCGCCGGTGGCCTTGCCGGTGTTGCGGTGCGAGATCCGGGTCGCCAACTCCTGGAAGGAGACGTACGCCAGGGAGTTGAGCATGTGGTGGTCGTGGGCGTTGGAGTACCCGTGGGCCATGTGCACCATCCGGGCCCGCTCCAGGGCCACCGGGTCCACCGCCCGGGTGACGGTCAGGTAGTCGCGGATGGCGATGCCGTGCCGCCCCTCCTCCGCCGTCCACCGGTTCACCCAGGTCCCCCAGGCCCCGTCCCGACCGAAGAGGGTGGCGATCTGGTGGTGGTACGCGGGGAGGTTGTCCTCGGTGAGGAGGTTGACGATCAGGGCGGTCCGGGCCACGTCGGGCAGGGTCGTGTCCGCCTCGGTCCACGCCTCGCCGCCGAGGGGACCGGAGAAGGTCCGTCCCTCGCTCCACGGCACGTACTCGTGGGGGAACCACTCCTTGGCCATGGTGAGGTGACGGTTGAGGTTCCGCTCCACCACGGGTTCGAGTTCGTGGAGCAGGGCGGTCTGACTCAGTGCGGTCACGAGGATCTCCCTACGGTGGCGTAACTTACGCCACCGTAGGTCGCATCCGGCGTACGCGCCAGTAACGTCGACGGGGTGGCGACTCAGGTCACCACCGGCCGCAGGTCCGTCACAGGCGGGCTCCACCGGTCCGCCACCGCGCTCACCTGCTCACCGGAGCGGATGTCCTTGACCTCGTCGGATGCCCCCTCGACCCCGGGGAACCACACGTACGGCACTCCGCGCCGCTCGGCGTACCGGATCTGCTTGCCGAACTTCGCCGCGCTCGGCGACACCTCGGTCGCGATCCCCCGCCGACGCAACGCCTCGGCGACCCGGTTGCTCGCCGCCCGCTGATCCTCACTGGTCACCGCGACCAGGACACAGGTCGGCACCGACCGGGACACCGACAGCTCCCCGGCACCGAAGAGCAGGCCGAGCAGGCGGGTCACCCCGATCGAGATCCCCACCCCCGGGTACGCGACAGCGCCCGCGCTGGCCAGTGTGTCGTACCGGCCGCCGGAGCAGATCGACCCGAACCGCTCGTACCCGGCGAGCTGGGTCTCGTAGACGGTGCCGGTGTAGTAGTCCAGGCCCCGGGCGATGCGCAGGTCTGCCACGCAGAGGCCGGGCGCGTGCTCGGCAGCGGTCTCGACGACCGTCACCAGCTCGGCGAGCCCCTCGTCGAGCAGGGGGTCACTGACCCCGAGCGCCCGGACGGCGTCGGCGAACGAGGCGTCGGGTGCGGAGATCCCCGCCAACGCCAGGCACGCCTCGGCCTGTGACCGGCTCGCCCCGGCGGTCTCGGCGAGCAGGTCGGCCACCTTCGCCGGACCGATCTTGTCGAGCTTGTCCACCGCCCGCAGCGTCGCCTCCGGGTCGGTCAGCCCGATCCCCCGGTAGAAACCCTCACAGATCTTGCGGTTGTTGACCTGGATCGTCACCGGCGGGATCGGCAGCGACCGGAGCGCGTCCCCGATCACCAGGGGCATCTCCGCCTCGTGGTGGGAGGCCAGGGTGTCCCGGTCGACGATGTCGATGTCGGCCTGGACGAACTCCCGGTACCGCCCCTCCTGGGGGCGCTCCCCCCGCCACACCTTCTGGATCTGGTAGCGACGGAACGGGAACTGGAGCTTCCCGGCGTTCTCAAGCACGTACCTGGCGAACGGGACGGTGAGGTCGAAGTGCAGACCGAGGGTGTCGTCCCCGCCCGACGTCCCCGCCTCGTCGTGCAGTCGCCGGATCACGTAGACCTCCTTGGAGGTCTCCCCCTTGCGCAGCAGCTGGTCGAGGGGCTCCACCGCGCGGGTCTCCAGCGGCGCGAACCCGTACAGCTCGAACGTGCCGCGGATCCGGTCCAGCACGTACTGCTCGATCATCCGCTGCTGCGGAGTCCACTCCGGGAACCCGGAGATGGGGGTGGGCTTGCTCATCGATGCTCCGTTCACGCCGCCCGCGCCCATCCGGCGCGAACGCGAAGGTGTGTCGGTGCGGCCGACCCCGGCCGCGCGGGAAGTCCGGGCCGCCGAGGTCACAGACCGCGGGTCGGTGCGGCGCCCCCGGCACCCGACGCCTCGGCGAGGTACGGGTTCGTCGCGCGCTCCCGACCGATCGTGGTGGCCGGGCCGTGACCCGGCAGGACGACGGTGTCGTCGGCCAGCGGGAGGATCTTCTTGCGGAGACTGGTGAGCATCGCCGGCATGCTCCCCCCGGGCAGGTCGGTACGGCCGATCGACCCGGCGAAGAGCACGTCACCGGAGAGGCAGAGCTGCTCGGCCTCCCAGGCCGGGTCCTCCCCGGCTGGCAGCCGGAACAGCACCGAACCGCCGGTGTGCCCAGGGGCGTGGTCGACGGTGATCTCCAGCCCGGCCAGGTGCAGCGTCCCCCCGTCGGTCAGCTCGGCGACGTCCTCCGGCTCGGTGTAGGGCAGCCGCCCCCCGAACAGCGCGGTGAGGTCGGCGGAGAGCCCCTTGGCCGGGTCGGCGAGCATCTCCCGGTCGCCGGGATGCACGTACGCGGTGATGCCCCGGGCACCGCAGACCGGTGCCACCGAGAAGGTGTGGTCGAGGTGCCCGTGGGTGAGCAGCACCGCCGCCGGATGCAGCCGGTGCTCGGCGAGCAGGGCGTCGAGCTGGTCGAGGACCCCGATCCCGGGATCGACCACCACACACTGCTCCCCCGGCCCGGCAGCCACCACGTAGCAGTTGGTGCCGAACGCCTGTGCGGGAAAGCCGGCCACGAGCACGTCCGCGCCCCTTCCGTCGAGCTGTCATCCGCTCAGCAGCCTAGCCGTCGGTGATCGGGGCACCGGCGGCGACGCCGATCACCGAGGGGCGGTTCGCCACCTCGTACACGACTTTCCCAGCTGTTACCCGTACACTCTGGCGGGCGTGTGGCGTGGCGCACGGTGACACCCGACGGGCGCGTCCGCCCACTCGCGACCACCAGGGTAGAGGAGAGGGGTGCACCGGTGGCTTCCAGCAGGGACCGGCAGCGCAAACTGGCGCGGGCCAAGCTCGACCGCCAGCAGGCCCGGCGGGCCGCCACCGCCAAACGTCGCCGGCAGGTCCAGGCCGGTGTCGGGGTGGCCGTGGTGCTGGCGCTGATCGTCGCCGGCTCGGCGTGGGCGTTCGGTGCGTTCGACTCCGAACCGGCCGACCAGACGGCCCTCGACAACGAGGTCTGCGCCTGGACGCCGCAGGACGGCAACGCCAACACCAGCCTCAAGGACGTCGGCCTGCCCCCCACCGCCGACCTGCCCACCGAGGGCACCCGCCCGATGACGATCACCACCGGCCAGGGCACGATCACCGCCGCCCTGGACCTGGCGGTCGCGCCGTGCAGCGCGGCGAGCATCGACCACCTGGCCGGGCGGTCGTTCTACGACAACACCACCTGTCACGAGATCACCGAGGAGGGGGCGCTGCGCTGCGGCGACCCCAGCGGCACCGGCATCGGCGGCCCCACCTACTCCTTCTACAACGAGAACGTCCCCACCGGCACCCCCGAGGCGTCGGGCAGCCCCGCCCCCGAGGGGGAGCCGGCCTACCCGAAGGGCACCGTGGCGATGATCGGCACCGCGCCGGGTGCCAACGGCAGTCAGTTCCTGCTCTTCTTCGAGGACTTCGACCCGGAGGAGCCGACGTACCCGGTCATCGGTCGGATCACCGAGGGGCTGGACGTGGTGGAGAAGATCGGTGATCTGCCGACGGTCGAGGACGCCGTCGGGAACAAGGTCAAGCCCGAGACCGACGTGACGATCCAGACGCTGACCGTCGGCCAGCCCGGGCAGGACACCGCCCCGGCCAGCCCCGACGCCGGCTGACGGGACACACCCGCACCTCGACCAGGGGCCGGCCCGGCACCGGGACCGATCGGCGCGAGGCGGCCCAGCAGACCACGCGGCACCAGAGGGCGCCCGAGCAGTCCAGGAGGATCAAGGCGTGACGTCCACCAGAGACCGGCAGCGCGCGGCGGCGCGGGCCCGACTTGAGAAGGACATGGCCGAACGTGCGGCCAAGGCCCGCAGGCGCCGTCAGACCCAGGCCATCGTGGCAGCCGCAGGGGCCCTGGTGCTGGTGGTGGCCGGTTCGGTCTGGCTGGCCGGCCAGTTCGGCGGCGACGAACCGGAGCAGACCGCCGGACCGGCTGCCGGGCGGGTCCAGTGCGCCTTCACCGAGGTCCCCACCGACCAGCGGCCCCCACAGATCAAGGATGTCGGGCTGCCCGGCGCCGAGCAGCCGAACACCGGGGTCCAGACCCTGACGATCACCACCAACCTGGGTCCGATCACCGCCCGGGTCGACCGCGCCGCCGTCCCCTGCACCGCGGGCAGCTTCGCCCACCTGGCCGCCGAGGACTTCTTCGACAACACCAAGTGCCACCGGCTGGTCACCGAGGGGATCAAGGTCCTCCAGTGCGGCGACCCGAGCGCATCGGGGAAGGGGTGGCGCGACACCGACGGCATCGGCGGCCCGAGCTACCGGCTCGCCGAGGAGAACCTGCCGACCGACAAGCGCCCGCCCTACCCGGAGGGCGTCATCGCGATGGCCAACGCCGGGCCAGACAGCACCGGCAGCCAGTTCTTCATCGTCTATGGTGACTCGCCGCTGGACCCGAACTACACGGTCCTCGGCACCCTCACCGGGGGGCTGGACATCGTCAAGGAGGTCGCCGCCGCCGGTGACGACGGGGCGTTCGCCCAGCAGGCCGGGGGTGGCCACCCGAAGAAGGAGGTCGTCATCACCGACCTCACCCTGACCGACGCCTGACCCTCGGCACATCCGAGAAACGCCCGCCCGGCCCCGCTGGCGGGCGTTTCTCGTGATCCGGTCGCCTCAGGCGTTGGAGGTGACCCGGTAGGCGTCGAAGACCCCGTCGACCTTACGGACAGCGGCCAGCAGGTGCCCCAGGTGCTTGGGGTCGGCCATCTCGAAGCTGAACCGGCTCACCGCCACCCGGTCCCGGGTGGTGGTGACGGTGGCGGAGAGGATGTTGACCCGTTCCTCGGAGAGCATCCGGGTCACGTCGGCCAGCAGCTTGTGCCGGTCGAGCGCCTCCACCTGGATGGCGACCAGGAACGTGGAGGCCGAGGTGAGCTTCCAGCTGACCTCGACGACCCGTTCCTCCTGGGCCCTGAGGTCCTCGGCGTTGGCGCAGTCGTCGCGGTGCACGCTCACCCCGCCGGAGCGGGTCACGAAGCCGAACACGGTGTCCGGCGGCACCGGGGTGCAGCAGCGGGCCAGCTTGATCCAGACGTCGCTGACCCCCCTGACCACCACCCCGGGGTCGTGGCTGCTGGCCCGGCTGCGCGGCGGGCGGGTGGCGACGGCGGTCTCGGCGATGTCCTCGACCGCGCCCTCCTCCCCGCCGTACGTGGCCATCAGCTTCTGAACCACCGACTGGGCCGAGACCTGGCTGTCGCCGACCGCCGCGTACAGCGAGGCGGCGTCGGCCAGGTGCAGGTCACGGGCGATCGCCATCAGGTTGTCGGAGGTCAGCATGCGTTGCAGGGGCATGCCCTGCTTACGCATCGCCTTGACGATCGCGTCCTTACCGGCCTCGATCGCCTCCTCGCGCCGCTCCTTGTTGAAGTACTGACGGATCTTCGTCCGGGCCCGGGGGCTCTTGACGAAACCGAGCCAGTCCTGGGTCGGGCCGGCCGTGTCGGACTTCGAGGTGAAGATCTCGATCACGTCGCCGTTGGAGAGCGTCGACTCCAGGGGCACCAGCTTGCCGTTGACCCGGGCACCGATGCACTTGTGCCCGACCTCGGTGTGCACCGCGTACGCGAAGTCCACGGGGGTGGAGCCGGTGGGCAGCGGGATGACGTCACCCTTGGGGGTGAAGACGTACACCTCCTGGCTGGACAGGTCGAACCGCAGCGCGTCGAGGAACTCGCTCGGGTCGGCCGCCTCCCGCTGCCAGTCCAACAACTGCCGCAGCCAGGTCATCTCGTCGATGTGCGCGGGCGGACCGACGATCTGGGTGCCCTTGTGGTCCTTGTACTTCCAGTGCGCGGCGATGCCGAACTCGGCGGTGCGGTGCATCGCGTACGTCCGGATCTGCATCTCCACCGGCTTGCCGGTGGGCCCGATGACAGTCGTGTGCAACGACTGGTACATGTTGAACTTGGGCATCGCGATGTAGTCCTTGAACCGGCCGGGGACCGGCTGCCAGTTCGCGTGGATCACACCCAGGGCGGCGTAGCAGTCCCGCACCGTGTCGACCAGGATCCGCACCCCGACCAGGTCGTAGATGTCGTTGAAGTCCCGCCCCCGCACGATCATCTTCTGGTAGATCGAGTAGAGGTGCTTCGGCCGGCCGGTGGTCTCCGCCTTGATCTTGGCGGCCTTGAGGTCGGTGCCGACCTTCTGGGTGACCTGCTTGAGCAGCGACTCGCGCTGCGGCTGGTGCTCCCCGATCAGCCGGTTGATCTCCTCGTACCGCTTCGGGAAGAGGGTCCCGAAGGCCAGGTCCTCCAACTCCCACTTGATCGTGTTCATACCGAGGCGGTGGGCGAGGGGGGCGAGGATCTCCAGCGTCTCCTTCGCCTTCTGCTCCCGCTTGGGTGCCGGCAGGAAGGAGAGGGTCCGCATGTTGTGCAGCCGGTCGGCCAGCTTGATCACCAGGACCCGGGGGTCCTTCGCCATCGCCACGACCATCTTGCGGATGGTCTCGGCCTTGGCCGCGTCACCCAGCTTGACCTTGTCGAGCTTGGTGACCCCGTCGACCAGGAGGGTCACCTCGCCCCCGAAGTCGGTCCGCATCTGGTCGAGGGTGTACTCGGTGTCCTCGATCGTGTCGTGCAGGAGGGCGGCGACCAGAGTGGTGGTGTCCATCCCCAGGGTGGCCAGGATGGTCGCCACCGCGAGCGGGTGGGTGATGTACGGGTCACCGGACTTGCGGTACTGCCCGGAGTGCCAGCGGGCGGCGGTGTCGAAGGCCCGCTGCAACAGGCGGGCCTCGGCCTTCGGGTGGTTCTCCCGGTGCAGCGCGATCAGCGGCTCCAGCACCTCGCTGACCTGCGACGACTGCCAGGGCGCGTTGAACCGGGCCAACCGTGCCCGCACCCGTCGACCGGTCGGGGCGTGGGAGAGCCCGAACCCGATGCTCGGGGAGGGGTCGTCGTCGACCCCGAGGCCGACGACCGCCGAACCGGTGGCGGCACCGTCGTCGGGGACGGCAGCCACCCGCGCAGCCCCCGCCCGCTCCGCCGGGGTGGACCCGGAGACGCCGTTGGCGGACTCCGTGGTCCGGGGGGTCGAGGTGCCGTTACGGCCACTCGTGGAGCCGTCAGCGTCGCCTGTGGGGTGCACCGTGCCCTCCGCCGGAGGGACGACATCGTGGGACACCGGCCTCCTCACCGATCGCCGGGATGCGCCGGGGGCGTCTCGCCGGCCGGCCTGGTCTCACACTGCCGGGCGTTCCGCCCGGTCAGCAAGGGGCAATGCTACCCGCACGCACCGTGCCCCGCCGCTCCGCCGGTCGTACCAGTTCGGGATCGGTGCACCGGTCACCGGATCAAACGGTCAACAGCGCATGGAGCGGACGCGGGGCGAGTCTGTCCCGGCCGCCGAGGAAGGCCAGTTCCAGGACCACGGAGAAGCCGGACACCGTGCCGCCGGCCCGTTCCACAAGGTCGAGGGTCGCCTCGGCGGTGCCGCCGGTGGCGAGGACGTCGTCAACGACCAGGACCCGGTGACCGGCGGTGAAGGCGTCCTCGTGCACCTCCAGGGTGGCCTCGCCGTACTCCAGGGCGTACGAGGCCGAGTGGGCGGGACGGGGCAGTTTGCCGGCCTTGCGCACCGGCACCACACCGACCCCGGTGGCGTACGCGATCGCGGCGGCGACCACGAACCCGCGCGCCTCGATCCCGGCCACCACGTCGAAGGAGTCCCGCCCGTGGTGGGCCACGATCTCGTCGGTCGCCGCCCGGAACACCGCACCGTCGGCGAAGAACGGCATCAGGTCCTTGAACAGGACACCGGGGGTGGGGAAGTCCGGGACGTCGAGCACCCGCCCGGCCACCAGCCGGGCCATCTCCGGTCCGCTGTCCCCACGGACGGTGGTGTGAGTATCCGTCACGGCGCTCTGATCCCCCTGTCGACGACGACGGCGCCCTGCCTGCCGTTGGCACAGCATGCAGGACGCCGCCTGATCGGTGGTAACCGGGTGCGACTCAGCGTCGCTTGCCCCCACCCGGACGGTTGCCCCCGGGGCGGCCGCCCCGGGCCCCGGTGGGACGCTTGCCCGTCGGACGGGCACCGACCTTCGGTGCCGCCCCGGCCAGGGCCGGGGTGCCGGCCTCCGCCTCGTCGGGCTCGCCCTCGTCGGCCGGGTCGTCGGTGCGGGCCGCGCGCTTGCCGGGGCTCTCCCCCCGGCCCAGAGCGGTCGCCCGGGCCTCGACCCGCTTGTTGTGGGCCTGGATCCTCGGCTCCCGGTTCTTCAGGACGACCAACAGCGTGGTCGCCAGCAGGATCGAGGTGAGGAAGGCCATCGCCATACCGACGAAGAGCACCAGACCGAGGTCCTTCAGGGTGCCCGCCCCGAAGAGACCGGCACCGATGAAGAGCAGACCACCCACCGGGAGCAGGGCGACCACGGACGTGTTGATCGACCGCATCAGGCTCTGGTTGATCGCCAGGTTGGTCGCGTCGGCGTAGGTCATGGTGTTGTTCGCGGTGATGCCTCTGGTGTTCTCCTGCACCTTGTCGAAGATGACCACGACGTCGTACAACGCGAAGCCGAGGATCGTCAGGAAGCCGATGACAGTCGACGGCGTGACCTCGAACCCGACGAGCGAGTAGATACCCGCGGTCAGGATCAGGTTCATCACCAGGGAGAAGACGGCCGCCGCCGCCATCCGCCACTCGAACCGGATCACCAGGTAGAGGCTGACCAGTGCGATGAACAGGACCAGACCGAGCAGCGCCCGCTGGGTGACCTGCTGACCCCAGGCCTGGCTGACCTGGTTGCCGCTGATCTGGTCGACAGGCAGTGCGAACCGCTGCGCCAGTTCCGCCCGGACCGCGTTGGACTCGTCGGTGCTCAGCTGCGACGTACGCATCTCGTAGAAGCTGCCGCTGGCGTTACCGACCTGCTGGGCGGTGACCAGTTCCGCGCCCCCGCCCGCGCTGCCGAGGACCGACTCCACCTCGGCCTCGGCGTCGGCGAGGGTGCCCACGCTGGCCGGGATCTGGAACGAGTTGCCACCGGCGAACTCGATGCCCAGGCTGAACCCACGGACCCCGATGCTGAGCAGGGCGATCAGGACGAGTGCCCCGGCCAGCGAGAACCAGAGCCTGCGCCGACCGACGACGTTGATCCCGGCCTCGCCCCGGTAGAGCCGGGCTGCGAGTGAGTTTTCCGCCATGACTCAGGCCTCCTTGACGCGCCGGGTGCGCGGGTTGGTCGGCTCCGTCCGGGGCGGCAGTGCCCGCCCCAGACCACTGACCCGCGGGGACAGGAACGCCTTCGTCCGGGCGAGCATCGCCATGATCGGGTGACGGAAGAGGAAGACCACCAGGAGGTCGATCACGGTGGCCAGACCGAGGGCGAAGGCGAAGCCCTTCACGGTGCCGACGGAGACGGCGTAGAGGACCACCGCCGACATGATGGTGATCGCGTTCGCCGAGATGATCGTCCGGCGGGCCCGGACCCACGCCCGGGGTACGGCGCTGCGTGGGCTGCGCCCCTCCCGGATCTCGTCCTTCAATCGTTCGAAGTAGATGACGAAGGAGTCCGCCGCCACACCGAGCGAGACGATGATTCCGGCGATGCCGGCGAGGGTCAGGGTGAAGCCGATCGACCGGCCGAGGAACACCAGCGCCCCGAAGAGCAGCAGCGCCGAGAGCACCAGGCTCAGGAAGATGACCGAGCCGAGCAGCCGATAGTAGAAGAACGAGTAGATGATCACCAGCAGCATGCCGATCGCGGCGGCGAGCAGACCAGCCCGCAGGTGGCTCTCACCGAGGGTGGCGGTGACGTTCTGCTGCTCCTGCTCCTCGAAGGTCACCGGGAGCGCACCGTAGCGCAGGTTGCCGGCCAGCTCCGCCGCGTCGGCCTGGGTGAAGCTACCGGTGATCTGGGAGCTACCGGTGAGCACACCCTGGATCTCCGGCGAGGAGACGATCCGGTTGTCCAGCACGACCGCGACCCGGCACTTGCCGTCCTGGCCCAGGGCGCTGGCCTCGCAGGCCTGACCCTCGTTGTTGAACGCCTCGCGGGTCAGGTTGGTCCACTTCTCCTGGCCGCTGCGCTGGAAGTCGAGGCTGACCACCCACTGGCTGGTCTGGTCGAGCACCGCGTTCGCGTCACTGACGTCGGTGCCCAGCACCTTCGCCTGGTCGAGCAGGTACTTGATGCCGCTCTCGCAGGCCACGGCCTGCTGGGTCTCGTCCTTGATCGACGCCGGCGGACGCTCGTCGAGCTGGGCGCAGCCGATGGTCGGGACGTTGTACTGGACCGGCACCGGCAGGACCGCGACCTCACGCGGGGTGAGTTCACCGAACGGCTTGAGCTTGTCGGCCAGCGACGGGTCGGTGGCCAGGTCCGCCGGGGCCTGGAGCCCGTTGGCGGTCTGCCACGCCTCGGCGCCGACCTTCTCCTCGACCGCCTTGCGCTGTGCCTCGATCCCCTCGACCACCGGCGCCTCGGCGCTCGGCGAGGGCTCGGCTGCCGACGCGTCCGGCGACGGGGTGGGGGCCATCCCGCCCTGTCCGCCGGACGGGGAGGAGGTGACCTCCGGCTCGACGCTGCCCGACGGGGAGGGGGCGGCGCTGCCCGACGGCGACGGCACCGGTGCACCCGCCTCCGGCGGCACCGGGGCGTTGAGCACCCCGCTGCCGTCGGTGGCCTTGAGGAGCTTGCGGAATCGCAGCTCGGCGGCGCTACCGACGTCGCTGAGGTCCCGGTTCTCGCCCGGCAGGGAGATCACGATGTTCCGGTCGCCCTCGGTGATCACCTCGGCCTCGGCCACACCGTAGGCGTTGACCCGGTTCTCGATGATCTGTCGAGCCTCTTCGAGGTTCTCGGAGGTCGGGGGCCGGCCGTCGACGGTGTTCGTCGCCTCCAGCGTCAGCCGGGTGCCGCCGACCAGGTCCAGACCGAGTCGGGGCTCCAACCGTTCCTTCCACCCACCGCTGGCACCTGCTGCGAAGAACACCAAGAGATAGAGGACGATGAAGATGGCCCCGAGTACGGCGAGCTGCCGTCCGGGGCGCATCTGTCCCTGAGGTGGTGCCACGGCTGTCTGTCTCCCTGTAACGGTCGCGCCGCTGGTTGCACGGCTGCGGATCTCGGGCCGGGGGTCCCGGCGACGGCTGTGCCTGGTCGGGGACCACGCCGCACGAACCCCTCACGCCGCCGGGGGGCGACGCGAGCGGGGGTGGGTACGTGCCGACGTGGTAGACCGACCCAACTATCCACTTGTGACGATATCCGCTGCCCTGCGGGCGCGGTACTACTCCTTGACGACTTCGGCGTTTTCCGCCGTGGAGGCGGCCGGGGTGGCCTCCACGTCCTCCTCCTGCTCGGCGCGCTTGACGACCCGGGCGATGGCCGGGCGGGCGTACCGGGTCTGCACGCCGGGTGCGACCTCCAGCAGGACGGTCTCGTCGTCGACACCGGTGACCGTGCCGTAGAGCCCGCCGATGGTGACCACCTCGTCGCCGGGGGCCAGCGCGGACTGCATCTGCTCAGCCTCACGGCGCCGCTTCTGCTGCGGACGGATCATCATGAAGTACATGACGCCGAAGAGCAGTGCGATCATCAACAGCGGCATGAAGCTGCCGCCGCCTCCTCCGCCGCCTTCTGCTGCGATTAGCACGGTTGTCGACCTTCCCATCAGCCCACCCTCCGGCACGGTGGGCGCCGGAGCGGAGGCGATATCTCACGTCCTGTACAGACCGCGGCGAGTCTAGTCCCTGCACCTGGGAACGCCGAATGCGGCACAGATCACGAACGGATCACGCCTGATCGGGCGCCCGGGAGAAGAGATCGGGCACGGGAGGAACATCGGCACCAAATGTACCATTCGGTGGAATACGGCCGAGATGGTGCCAGGCCGCCTCGGTGGCCACCCGCCCACGCGGGGTGCGTGCCAGCAACCCCGCCCGGACCAGGAACGGTTCGCAGACCTCCTCGACGGTGTCCGGCTGCTCCCCCACCGCCACGGCGAGGGTGGAGAGCCCCACCGGACCGCCCCGGAACGAGTCGACCAGGCTGGTGAGGACCGCCCGGTCCAGCCGGTCCAGGCCCAGGGCGTCGACGTCGTACACGGTGAGTGCGGCGCGGGCGGTCTCCAGGGTGACCACCCCGTCCGCCCGGACCTCGGCGTAGTCGCGGACCCGGCGCAGCAGCCGGTTGGCGATCCGGGGGGTGCCCCGGGACCGACCGGCGACCTCGGCGGCCCCGTCGTCGGTGATCGGCACCCCGAGGATCCGGGCCGAGCGGTGCAGGAGCGTCTCCAGGTCGGCCGGGGCGTAGAAGTCCAGGTGGGCGACGAAGCCGAAGCGGTCCCGCATCGGCCCGGTCAGCAGACCGGACCGGGTCGTCGCCCCGACCAGGGTGAACGGCTCCACGTCCAGGGGGATGGCGGTGGCCCCCGGTCCCTTGCCGACCACCACGTCGACCCGGAAGTCCTCCATGGCGCTGTAGAGCAGCTCCTCGGCCGGCCGGGCGATCCGGTGGATCTCGTCGATGAACAGCACGTCGCCCGGGGCGAGACCGGTCAGGATGGCGGCCAGGTCACCGGAGCGCTCGATCGCCGGGCCGCTAGTCACCCGGATGCTGGTGCCCAACTCGGCGGCGACGATGTTCGCCAGGGAGGTCTTGCCCAGCCCGGGAGGACCGGAGAGCAGGATGTGGTCCGGCGGGGTACCGCGTCGCATCGCCCCCTGCAACAGCAGGTCGAGCTGGTCGCGGACCCGGTGCTGGGCGATGAACTCGGCCAGCCGACGGGGCCGGACGCTGACCTCCGCCTCCCGCTCGGCGTCGGTGGCGTACGCCGAGACCAGGTTGGGCTCCGTCATCGGGTGTCCCTCGTTCGCTGCCGCCGGTGGGTCCCCGCCGTCATCGGGTCCGGCCCAGGAGGCGGATGGCCTGCTTCAGCAGGACCGGCACCGGCGGGGTCGGCCCGTCGACCGTCTCGGCGACCGCCGCCACCGCCTGGTCGGCCTGTCCGGCCGTCCAGCCGAGTCCGACGAGCGCCTGCCGGACCTGCTCCGGCCAGGCCCCGCCGGTGACCCCGGCGGCCCCGTCGGCGCCCACCGGGACCGGACCGATCCGGTCGCGCAGTTCGAGGACCAGCCGCTCGGCACCCTTCTTGCCGATCCCGGGCACCCGGGTCAGCACCGCCGTGTCGGCGTTGGCGACGGCCTTACGGACCTCGTCGGGGGTGAGGACGGCGAGCACCGCCTGGGCGAGTCGGGGACCCACCCCGCTGGCGGTCTGGAGCAGCTCGAACAGCGCCTTGGTGTCGTCGTCGGCGAAGCCGTAGAGGGTCAACGAGTCCTCTCGGACGACCAGGCTGGTGGCCAACCGGGCCGCCGTGCCGACCCGCAGTCCGGCAAGGGTGCCGGGGGAACACTGGACGGCGAGCCCGACCCCCCCGACCTCCACCACCGCGTGGTCCGGACCGGTCGCGACGACGGTCCCGCTGACGCTGGCGATCATCTCGTTCCTCCTCGTCGGACCCGCTCGGCCGCCGCGGCGAGCTTCGACCGGGTCCCCCCGCGCCACACGTGGCAGATCGCCAACGCGAGGGCGTCGGCGGCGTCGGCCGGCTTGGGCGGCTCGGCCAGCCGGAGCAGTCGGGTCACCATCATCGTCATCTGCCGCTTGTCGGCCTGACCGGAACCGGTCACGGCGGCCTTCACCTCGCTGGGGGTGTACGTCTGCACCGGGAGCCCGGCCCGGGCGCCCGCCAGGACGGCGATCCCGCTGGCCTGGGCGGTGCCCATCACCGTACGGACGTTGTGCTGACTGAACACCCGCTCGACGGCGACCGCGTCCGGCCGGTACTCGGCGACCAGGTCGGTGAGGGCGCGGTCCAGGTGCAGCAGGCGGATCGGCAGTTCCTCGTCGGGTTCGGTCCGGACGACGTGGTAGGCCACGAGCGTGCACGGTCGCCCCGGCACGCCTTCCACCACGCCGACCCCGCACCGGGTCAGCCCCGGGTCGACGCCGAGCACGCGCACGCCGCCCCCTCCCCGGTCGTCAGCAGTACGTGTGTTCGACACCCTACTTGTCGGCCGCATCGGGCGCGCCGGGGGACACGCCGGGACACGCCGAGGCGGGCCGGGTCACGCCGGGGCAGCCGGGACGCGACGGGACGGGCCACCTCACGCCGGGGCGGGCGGGGCGCCGAATCACGCCGGGACAGTCGGGATGCGGACCGGGGCGGTGGGGGTCAGCCGGGCGGACCGGCCACGACGGCCAGCCGCAGGGCGGCGTCGCGCAGCCGGGTGCCACGCCGGAGGCGGGCCAGCCGTCCGGCGCCCCGGGCCAGGGCCACCATCCGCCGGGTGGGCGGGCGACGGCGCCTGTCGTACTCCCGCAGCCCCGCCGCGACGTCGACGTCCGGGCCCAGGCACTCGGCCAGCACCACCGCGTCGATCAGTGCCTGGCAGGCGCCCTGCCCCAGGTCGGGGGTCATCGCGTGGGCGGCGTCGCCGAGCAGGGCGACGTGACCGTCGACGTAGCTCGGCAGCGGGGTGAGGTCGTGGACGTCGTGGCAGAGCACCTCGGCCGGGTCCATCGTGTCCAGCAGGCGCGGGATCGGGTCGTGCCAGTCGCCGAAGACCCGGCGCAGTTCGGCCGGGTGCCCGTCGGCGGGACGCCACCCGGCCGGGGCGGTGCGGACGGCGTACCAGTTGGTCCGGCCGGGTCCCACCGGGGTGAGGCCGAACTTCGCCCCCCGCCCCCAGGTCTCCCCGCCGACGGCGACGTCCAGGGGGGCCAGGCCACGCCAGGCCACGACACCGGCGTGCCGCAGGGGGTACCTGTCGCCGTACAGGGCGGACCGGACCGCGCTGCGCAGGCCGTCGGCGCCGACCACCAGGTCGTGGTCGGCGGCGAGGCCGGCCGACGAGGTCACCGGTTCGGCGAAGCGCACCACGCCCTCGGGGAGCGCCTCGGCGAGCAGCCGCAGGAGGACGGGTCGACCGAGGAGGTGGACGGTGTCGCCGTGCCGGCGGGCGAGCCGGCCGGTGTCCATGGTGGCGATCCGGGTGCCGTCGGGGCGGCGGAACTCGCCGCCGAGCTGGGGTCTCCCCCGCCGTCGGGCCTGTTCCCCCACGCCCAGGTCGTCCAGGGCGCGCAGGGCGGTGGGCCAGATGCCCAGGCCGGTGCCGGTCGTCGGGAGGTCGGCCTCCCGTTCCAGGACCGTCACCGTCCACCCTCGGCGACGCAGACCGATCGCCGTCGCCAGTCCACCGATCCCGCCACCCACGACCACCGCTCGTCGACCCATGCCCCGCACCGTACTACAGATGTAGTGACCCTGACTACGCCTGTAGTGTGACCGGGTGACAGATCGGCGGCAGCACCTGCTCGACGCGGCGATCCGGGTCCTCGGCACCCGGGGACTCCGCCAGCTCACCCACCGCGCCGTGGACCAGGAAGCCGGGCTGCCCCAGGGCTCCACCTCCAACCAGTTCCGGACCCGCGACGCGCTGCTCACCGGGGTCCTGGAGCGGCTGGTGGAGGTGGAGACGGCGGCGTGGGACGCGCTCGCCGTCGACCTCGTCCCCGCAGACGTCGCCGGATTCGTGACGGTGCTCGGCAGGTTGCTCCGACAGTTCACCGCCGACCGACGGGACCTGGTCCTGGCCCGGCACTCCCTGTTCCTCGAGGCGGCCGTCCGGCCCGAACTGCGCCCGGCCATCACCGCCGGGCGACAGCGGCTGGCCGGGTGGGGGGTACCGCTGATGACGGGGTTGGGCTCGACCGACCCGCAGGCCCACTTCCGGGTCCTGCTCGACCTCGTCGAAGGCCTGCTGGTCGGCCAGCTCGCCCACCCGGAGCCCGACTTCGCCCCGGAGACCGCCCTCACCGCCCTCCTGACCGGACTCCTGACCCGACCGTCCGACTCCTGACCCGGCCGGTGGCCTTTCTGGCTCGGTAAGCGGACTCCGCACCCGGCCGCCGGGGCTCAGCAGACCCGAACGGCCTCCGCGAGACCCACCAACCGGATGATCGACGACGGCAGTGGTTCGATCCACCCCGGCCCGGCGGCGAGGACCCGGACCGACGGGAAGTCCCTGGCGAACCGGATCAGGCGGTACGTCCGGCCGGTGACCGGGGTCTGCGCCCAGACCACCACCGAGTGGGGACGGGCCCGGTACACCGCCCCGGCCAGCCCCGCCCAGGGCAGCGCCGGGCCGAGCAGGAGGCTGCCCCGGCGCAGCTCACGCCGGGCCGCGGCGAGCGCGTGCAGCCCGAGGCAGTGCAGTTCCTGCTCCGCACCGGCCAACAACACCCCGTCCGGGGCGTACGGCCGCCGAGGGTGCCGCCGGTGCACGTCCAACCCGACCCGAATCCCCTCGGACAACGCGTGCTCCACGGCGATCTCGGTGGGTTCCCGACCCGGCGACGCCGCCAGCAGCGGCACGCAGACCCGCTCCCAGTACGGCACCACCCCGAACCGGTCGGCGCTGTCCGACACCAGACCGGCGATGAGATTGGTGTCCAGATCCTCCGCCGCCCTCGACAGCCGCTTACGGGTCGTCTCCACGGCGTCGGTCGGCATCGGATCGGTCGGCACCAGACGCTCCCGGCGGGTAGACGGTCACTACCGCAGAGATTCGTCGGGAACCCGGCCCCTGGATGCGCCCGCCCGGGCCGCGCCCCTCAGTCGGTCAACGCGGCGAGCGCCAGGTCCACGTCCTGCACGGTCGAGTAGAGGTGGAACGAGGCACGGACCTGGCCCGCCCGGACGGCCGCGCGCACCCCGGCCCGGGCCAGCCGCTGCTCGGCCTGCGGCACGTCGACGGCGACGATGGCGCTGTCCCCCTCGGGCTGCCCCAACCCGGTCAGGAACCGGTTGGCCAACCCCACGTCGTACGCCCGGACGGCGGCCGTCCCCACCTCGGCGAGCAACTCCAGGGCCGGGGCTGCGGCGACGAAACTGAACCAGGCCGGGGAGAGGTCGAACCGTCGGGCGTCGGTGGCCAGCCGCAGCGGAGGGCCGTAGTAGGAGGTGTGCGGGTCCTGCCCGGCGTACCAGCTGGCCGTGTCGGGGCGCAGCGTCTCCCGCAGGCCCGGCGCGAGGTAGCCGAAGGCCACCCCACGGGGCGCCATCAGCCACTTGTACGCGGCCACCACCACCGCGTCGGCGAGGGTGGCGTCGAACGGCAGCCAGCCACACGCCTGGGTGGCGTCCACCACCACCAGCGCGTCGTGGGCCCGGGCGGCGGCCACCACCCGGTCGTACGGCGCCACCGTCCCGTCGGCGGACTGCACCAGGCTGAACGCGACGAGGTCGGTGTCGGAGTCGATGGCGTCCACCAGCCGGTCCAGGGCGACGGTCCGGACCCGGACCCCGCGTTCGGCCTGGACCAGCCACGGGAAGAGGTTGGTGGTGAACTCGACCTCCGGGACCACGACCGTGGCCCCGGCGGGCATGGCGGCGGCGATCGGGGCGAGCAGTTGCGCCGCGGTGGCCCCGACCGTCACGTCGGCGACCGGTGCCCCCACCAGGGCGGCGAAGGCCGCCCGGGACCGGCCGGTCGCCTCGTCCCACCCCTCCCAGGAGGTACGCCCCACCCGCCAGTCGGCCAGGGCCGCCTGGAGGGCGTCCCACGACGAGTCGGGCGGCAGCCCGTAGCTGGCGGTGTTCAGCCAACCCGGTTCGGGGTGCCAGAGCCGTTGTGCCTGTGCCAGTTCCACCGGTCCGACGCTAGCGACGGGTGGGGCGGGTCGGCAGAGCCAATTCCGCCCCGGTGGCCGTCGGGGCTGCTCAGCTGACGTTCGCGGGGCCGAGCACGCTCTTGAGGTCACCCATCAGGGCGGTGGTGGGGGCGACCCGGAACAGGCCGAGTCGCCAGGTCTCGACCCGGTCCCGACGGTTCAGCTTGACGTGCACCTCGGTGTCGCCGGGGTGCAGCAGGAGGGTCTCCTTGAGGCGGTCGGCCAGCGGTGGCGTGAGCCGGTGCACCGGGATGGTGAGGGTGACCGGCTTGTTCGCCGAGTTGCTCGTGACGTCCGGCATCTGCATGTCCATCGCCATGATCCGGGGGGTGTCGTCCCGACGGTCCACCCGCCCCTTCACCACCACGATCGCGTCCTCGGCGATGTACTGCCCGACCACCTCGTACGTGTTGGGGAAGAACAGCGTCTCCACCCCGCCGGCGAGGTCCTCCAGGGTCGCCGACGCCCACGCCCGGCCCTGCTTGGTGACCCGGCGCTGTACCCCCGAGAGGATCCCGGCGAGGGTGACCACCGCCCCGTCCGGGACGGTCCCCTCCTCGGAGAGGGCGGAGATGGTGGTGTCCGCCGCCGCGCCGAGGACGTGTTCCAGGCCGAAGAGCGGATGGTCGGAGACGTAGAGGCCGAGCATCTCCCGCTCGAAGGCCAGCTTGTCCCGCTTGTCCCACTCGCTCTCCCCGATGACGGGCATCACCGTGGTACTGCCGGTGGCCGTCTCGGCCTCGCCGAAACCGGCACCGAAGAGGTCGTACTGGCCGACGGCCTCCTTGCGCTTGACGTCGGCGTACGCGTCGATCGCGTCGGCGTGCACGGCGAGCAGCCCCTTGCGGGAGTGCTTCAACGCGTCGAACGCACCGGCCTTGATCAGCGATTCGATCGTCTTCTTGTTGCAGACCACCGCGTCGACCTTCGACAGGAAGTCGTAGAAGTCGGCGTAGTCGCCCTTGTCCTCACGGCAGCGCATGACCGAGGCGACGACGTTCGCGCCGACGTTGCGCACCGCACCGAGCCCGAACCGGATCTCCTTGCCGACCGGGGTGAACGGCCCGGCGGAGGTGTTCACCTCAGGCGGCAGGACCTGGATCCGCATCCGGCGGCACTCGGACAGGTACAGCGCCATCTTGTCCTTGTCGTCGCCGACGGAGGTGAGCAGCGCCGCCATGTACTCGGCCGGGTAGTGCGCCTTCAGGTACGCCGTCCAGTACGACACCAGGCCGTACGCCGCCGAGTGGGCCTTGTTGAAGGCGTACCCGGCGAACGGGACCAGGACGTCCCAGACCTTCTGGATCGCCTCGTCGGAGTACCCGTGCTCCCGACAGCCGTCGCGGAACGGGATGAACTCCTTGTCCAGGATCTCCTTCTTCTTCTTGCCCATCGCCCGGCGCAGCAGGTCGGCCTGGCCCAGGGTGTACCCGGCGAGGATCTGCGCGGCGCGCTGCACCTGCTCCTGGTAGACGATCAGACCGTAGGTGGGGGCGAGGATCTCCCGCAGCGGCTCCTCCAGCTCCGGGTGGATCGGGGTGATCTCCTGGAGGCCGTTCTTGCGCAACGCGTAGTTGGTGTGCGAGTCCACGCCCATCGGGCCGGGACGGTAGAGCGCCAGGACGGCGGAGATGTCCTCGAAGTTGTCGGGCTTCATCATCCGCAGCAGCGACCGCATCGGCCCGCCGTCGAGCTGGAACACGCCCAGGGTGTCGCCCCGGGCCAGCAGCTCGTAGGCCGCCTTGTCGTTCAGCTCCAACCCCAGGAGGTCGAGTTCCTTGCCGTGGTTGAGCTGGATGTTCTTGACCGCGTCGTCGATGATCGTCAGGTTCCGCAGACCGAGGAAGTCCATCTTCAACAACCCGAGCGACTCGCAGGTCGGGTAGTCGAACTGGGTGATGATCACCCCGTCGGAGTCCCGGCGCATCAACGGGATGTGCTCGATGATCGGCTCGGCGGACATGATCACCCCGGCGGCGTGCACACCGGTCTGCCGGATCAGCCCCTCGATCCCCCGAGCGGTGTCGATCACCTTCTTGACGTCGCTCTCGGAGTCGTACATGCCCCGGATCTCACCGGCCTCGGCGTACCGGGGGTGCTTGGCGTCGAAGATCCCCTCCAGGGGGATGTCCTTGCCCATCACCGCCGGGGGCATGGCCTTGGTGATCCGGTCCCCCACCGCGTACGGGTACCCGAGCACCCGGGCCGAGTCCTTGATCGCGGCCTTCGCCTTGATCGTGCCGAAGGTCGCGATCTGGGCGACCTTGTCGTCACCCCACTTGTCGGTGACGTACTTGATCACCTCACCGCGCCGACGCTCGTCGAAGTCGATGTCGACATCCGGCATGGAGACCCGCTCGGGGTTGAGGAACCGCTCGAAGATCAGCCCGTGCGGGATCGGGTCCAGGTCGGTGATGCCCAGCGCGTACGCGACGAGGGACCCGGCCGCCGAGCCCCGGCCCGGCCCCACCGCGATGCCCTGGTTCTTCGCCCACTGGATGAAGTCGGCGACCACGAGGAAGTACGACGGGAAGCCCATCTGGATGATGACGCCGAGTTCGTACTCGGCCTGGACCACGTGCCCCTCGGGGATGCCGTTCGGGTAACGCCGTCCCAGCCCCCTGAAGGTCTCCTTGCGGAACCAGGACTCCTCGGTCTCCCCCTCGGGCACCGGGAACCGGGGCATCAGGTTGCGGAACTCGAACATCCCCGCCGGGTCGACCTTCTCCGCCACCAGCAGGGTGTTGCGGCAGCCCTCCTGCCACAGCTCGGAGGAGTCCACAGCCCGCATCTGGTCGGCGGACTTGACGAAGTAGCCGCCCCCCTCGAACCGGAACCGGTTCGGGTCGTCGATGTTGCTGCCGGTCTGCACGCACAGCAGCACGTCGTGCGCGGTGGCCTGGGCCTCGTGGGTGTAGTGCGAGTCGTTGGTGACCACCGGGGGGATGCCGAGCTTGCGGCCGATCTCGGTGAGCCCCTCCCGGACCCGGCGCTCGATGTCGAGGCCGTGATCCATGATCTCCAGGAAGTAGTTCTCCTTGCCGAAGATGTCCTGGTACGCCGAGGCCACCTTGATCGCCTCGTCGAACTGCCCCAGCCGCAGCCGGGTCTGCACCGCCCCGGACGGGCACCCGGTGGTGGCGATGATCCCCTCGGCGTGCTCGGCGATCAGCTCCATGTCCATCCGGGGCCACTTGACGTAGTGGCCCTCCATGGAGGCGCGCGAGTTGAGGGTGAACAGGTTCTGCAGGCCGGTCTTGTTCGCCGCCCACATGGTCTTGTGGGTGATCGCCCCGTTACCGGAGATGTCGTCGCGCTTCTGCTCGGGGCGGCCCCACTTGACCCGCTTCTTGTGGTAGCGCGACTCCGGGGCGACGTACGCCTCGACGCCCAGGATCGGCTTCACCCCGGCGGCCATCGCCTGCTTGTAGAAGTCGTTCGCGCCGTGCATGTTGCCGTGGTCGGTGATCGCCACCGCCGGCATCCCCAGCCGGTTGGCCTCGGCGAAGAGGTCCTTGAGCCGGGCGGCTCCGTCGAGCATCGAGTACTCGGTGTGCACGTGCAGATGCGCGAACGAATCGCCCATGGAGCGTCCCCCCGGATCGAGTCATGGGTCTGCGAGAGATCAAGCCGGTCCACCCTAGCCCCGGTCGGCGGCCCGTCTCCATCCGCCGCGCCAGGGGGTGCCCGAGGGGGCCACGCGACGGGAGCGGACGGTCCGAACGGTGTCACGCAGCGTTTCCGGTCTGATCTCGGACTGACCGCCGCCGACCGGCCACCGCCCGCCCTACCCTGCTGGAGCACCCCCTCAGTCGGCCGCCTCCACGACACCGGCCGCCCCTCCCCCGATCACCGGAGGTGATCACCAGTGAACCCTCTTCCCGTCCGCAGAGCCGTCGGCACCCTCGTGCTGGCCGGACTCCTCGCGGCCACCCTCGCCGCCCCGGCCCACGCCGCCCCCGGCCGACCCGGTGCCCCACCCGCCACCGACCTCGGGTGGGCCGGACCGGGCGCCCCACCGGCCGACTCCACCGCCGGATGGGCCGGACCCGGTGCCCCACCGGCCACCGACCTCGGCTGGGCCGGACCGGGTGCCCCGCCGGCCGGTTCCGACGGCCGGGTCGGTGCCGCCCCGACGGACGTCCTCGGCGTCGCCGGTGCCGGGCCGTACCGCTTCGGTGCCCGCCTCGACCAGTTGACGGCCGCCGGGCTCGTCGACTGGACCGCCCCGGTCTGTGGCACCGTCGTCGACGCCGGTGCCACGGGTGAGTGGGCCGGGGTGATCCTGTTGACCTTCCAGGACGGCAGGCTCGTCGGGATCGGTACGGCCACCGCCCCGCCGCGCTCCCCGTCCGGAGCCGCAGTGGGGATGTCCTTCGCCGACCTGGAGGCGATCTACGGCCCCCGGGGCGCGTCGATCGACAACGACGCCGGTACGGCCACCGCCTACCTGGTCCGCCTCGGGTCCCGGGTGGAGTTGTACACCGGCCACCCGGTCCGGCCGGGCGTCGGCTACTTCCAGGTCGGGCCGGCGTCCTTCGTCGAACGCGCCTTCCGCCAGGGCCGGGTCTGCTGATCGTCGGGGCGCCACCCGACCCCGGGGGTGGCGCCCGCCGACACGTCGAGCGCCGATGGCAACGGACGGCCGGTCGACCCGTCCGCTGCCGTCGGCCGTGGACCGGAGGACGAAGGACCCGAGGCGGGTAGGTTTCGTACCTCGTACCCCGATCCTGCTCACCCGCGCGAGGTGTCACCGCATGTCCACCGTCGAAGAGATCACCGGCGAGCTGCGCGCCGTCCTGACCGGAGTCGAGCGGGCGCAGAGCCTGACCGCCGCCGCCGACAACCAGGCCCAGGAGACGGCGGTCCGGGCGGCCGGTGCCGGGTTCGCCGCGGTCGCCGCCGGTCTGACCCGGGTACGCTCCGCCATCGCCACCGTCCAGAGCGGACTCGGCACCCTCGCCACCGCCACCGGTGAGGCGGTCAAGGCGACCTCCACGGTGCCCCGCGAGGCCACCCCGCAGGAGACGATCGCCGCTCTCGCCCCGGTGCAGCAGGGCATCACCGCCGCCCGGGAGGCCTGCACCGCCACGATCGGCCACGTCGACGAGGCCCGACAGGTCGTCAGCATGGTGCTCCAGGGCGGTCAGCCCGGTCCGCTCCTGCAGTCGCTCGACAGCGTCAAGCAGGTCCTGGTCATGCTGGTCCAGCGCACCCACACCGCCCAGCAGTCCGTCGAGGCGACCACCAACCGGGCCCGCCGGCTCGGCTCCGCGGGAAACTGAGGCCAGTCGGGCGGTCGGTCGAGGTCCGGAAGGTGAACCGGCACCGGCGGAGGTTCGCGCCGGTGCCGGTTGCACTGTCGGACGGCTCAGTGCATGGCGGTGAGGGCCGCCGCCTCCTTCTCGGCCCGCTCGTCGCCGCTGACCTCGTGCAGCGGCTTCTCCTTGATGAAGACGACAGCGACCAGGGCGAGGAAGGCGATCGGGGCGCCGATGAGGAACAGCTCCGAGGTGGCGGTGGCGTAGGCGTCCCGGACGATCGCCAGGACCGGCTCGGGGAGGGCGCTGAGGTCCGGGACCTCGGCGGTGCCGCCGCCGGTGGTGGCGGCGGCCGGGCCGAGCTTCTCGGTCATCAGGCTCGTGACCCGGTTGGCCAGGACCGCGCCGAGGGCGCTGACGCCGATCGCACCGCCCATGCTGCGGAAGAAGGTCAGCACGGAGGTGGCCGCCCCGAGTTCGTTGGCGGGGACGTCGTTCTGCGCGGCGAGGACCAGGTTCTGCATGAGCATGCCGACGCCGGTGCCCAGCACCGCCATGTAGACCGAGAGCAGCGGTACGCCGGTGTCGGCGTCGACGGTGCTCAGCAGCAGCATCCCGGCGGTCATCACGGCGGCACCGGCGACCAGGTAGATCTTCCAGCGGCCGTACTTGGTGATGAGTGCCCCGGCGGCGGTGGAGGAGATCAGGAGGCCGAGGATCATCGGGAGGCTCATCAGGCCGGCGACGGTGGGTGACTTGCCCAGCGAGGTCTGGAAGTACTGGGACAGGAAGACCGTCCCGCCGAAGAGTGCGACGCCGACCAGGACGCTCGCCACCGTGGTCAGCGCGACGGTCCGGCTGCGGAAGATCTTCAGCGGGATGATCGGCTCGGGGACCCGGGACTCCACCCAGACGGCGAGGGCCAGCAGGACGAGGCCGCCGACGACCATCAGTGCGGTCCAGCCCGACGCCCAGGCGAACTTGTGCCCGGCCAGGGAGGACCAGATCAGCAGGGTGGAGACCCCGGCGGTGATCAGCGCCGCGCCGAGCCAGTCGATCTTGGCTTCGCGGCGGACGACCGGCAGGTTCAGGGTCCGCTGCAACAGGACGATCGAGATGATGCTGAACGGTACGCCGATCAGGAAGCACCAGCGCCAGCCGAGCCAGGAGGTGTCCACGAGCACCCCGCCGATCAGCGGACCGGCGATGGTGCCGACACCGAAGACCGCGCCGAAGACACCGGCGTAGCGGCCCAGTTCCCGGGGCGGGATCATCGCCGCCATCACGATCATCGCCAGGGCAGTCATGCCGCCGGCACCGACGCCCTGGATCACCCGGCTGAACAGCAGGATCTCCACGTTCGGGGTGAGCCCGGCGACGAGCGAACCGAGCACGAAGAGCCCGAGGGAGAGCTGGATGAGCAGCTTCTTGCTGTAGAGGTCGGCCATCTTGCCCCAGAGGGGCACGGTGGCGGTCATGGCCAGCAGCTCACTGGTGACGATCCAGGTGTAGACGGTCTGGCTGCCGTTGAGGTCGGCGATGATGCGCGGCAGGGCGTTGGCCACCACCGTCGAGGCGAGGATCGCCACGAACATGCCCACCATGAGTCCGGAGAGGGCCTGGAGGACCTCCCGGTGAGTCATCCGGCCGGCGCTCACCTTGGGTGAGTCGACTGGCTCGGTCGTTGCGGTCATCGGCGCTTCCTCACACGCGTGGATCTGCCTGCCCCGACGCGGCTGCGGCGGGGGCGGTACGGGGGTCGGGCAGGCCGGCGCCGACGACGGCGAAGGCCTCGTTGACCAGCTCGGCGAGGCTGCGGGCTCCGCCGCTGGCGGCCCACCGGACCATCGAGGTGCGCAGGGCCGCACCGCCGACCGCCACGACGAGCGCGGGGTAGGTGTCGTCCGGGGAGAGCCCGGTGCGGTCGGCGACCACCTCGACGAGGGCCTTCTCGGTAGCCGCGTTGCCGGCGACCAGGCGGGCCAGGAGGACGGGGTGCTGCACGACGACCCGCATCCGCAGCAGCCAGAGGTCGGCCTCCCCCTGCACCTCGTCGACGACCTCGGTCAGGGCCTGCCGGATGGCCTGCAACGCCGGCACCTGGGGCGGGACGTCGGCCAAGGCCCTCAGGACCCGCTCCCGATCACCGTCGGTGTCGCCGACCAGGGCGTCGTCCTTGGTGGAGAAGTAGTTGAAGAAGGTCCGGGCCGAGACGTCGGCGGCGTCGGCGATCTCCTCGACCGTCACCTGGTCGAGGCCGCGTTCGTCGACGAGCCGCAGGGCGGCGTCGGCGAGGGCGGCCCGGGTCTGCTGCTTCTTGCGGTCACGTCGGCCGAGGGCGGCCGGGTCACCGGGGGTCATGGCGCTCCGTGGTCACGGGGGCACTCTACGAGCGAAGGTGCAGAAACTGCAAACTTGCCGAGTGTGACGTTAGTTCGTGTCTCGACACGATGCCGTACGGGAGACAACAGTGCGCGTTGGACAATAGTGTGTGGCACACACTATGGTGTGACGCATGGTCAGTGACGACGTCCTCAGGACCCACCTTCAGGAACTGCGTCGGGGCACTGTGGTGGTGGCCAGCCTGATCGCCCTCCGCCGCCCCGACTACGGCTACGCGCTGCTGCAACGGCTGGCCACCCACGGCTTCGCGGTGGACGCGAACACCCTCTATCCCCTGCTACGCCGGCTCGAGGAACAGGGGCTGTTGACCAGCGAGTGGAACACCAAGGAGAGCCGGCCCCGCAAGTTCTACCGGACCAGCGAGGAGGGCGAGACGGTGCTCCGCCGCCTCCTCGACGACCTCACCGCCGTCCAGACCGCCATGACCGGACTGATCGAAGGAGTGGACCGATGAGTTCCCTGACCGACCGCTATCTGGCCGCCACCCTGGAGTCGGTCCCCGCCGGACGACGCCCGGAGATCTCCGCCGAACTACGCGCCTCCATCGCCGACGCCGTCGACGACCGCGTGGGCGCCGGGGCCGACCACCGGAGCGCCGAGCGGGAGGTGCTCACCGAACTGGGCGACCCGCAGCGGCTGGCCGCCCGCTACGCCGACCAGCGGTTGCAGCTCATCGGTCCCGCCTACTACCTGACCTGGCGGAACCTCCTGCGGCAGCTGCTGACGTACGTGCCGGCCATCGTCGGCACCGTCGTCGGCCTGGTGAACGTCTTCGACGGCGACGGATTCGGCGCGATCGGCCCCGCCGTCGCCACCGCCCTGAGCGTCGCCGTGCACATCTGCTTCTGGGTCACGCTCGGCTTCGCGATCATGGAACGGACCGGAGAGACCCGGTACCTGACCCGGTGGACCGTCGACGACCTGCCCGAGGCGACCGTCGAGCGGCAGATCACCCTGACCGACACGATCTCCTCCGTCGTCGTCCTGCTGTTCACGGTGAGCGTGGCGTTCTTCCCCTGGCAGCAACTGCGGGTCGACGGCGAGCCGATGGCCCTGCTCGACCCCGACCTGTGGGGGTTCTGGCTGCCCGTCATCCTCGGTGTCCTGATCGCGACGATCGTGTTCGAGTTCGTCAAGTACCGGGTCGGCCACTGGAACTGGGGGCTGGTAGTGGTCAACGCCCTCCTGGGCCTCGCCTTCACGGTGCCGGTGATCTGGCTGCTGCTCACCGAACGGCTGCTCAACCCGGACCTCGTGGCCCGGTTCGAATGGCTGCGTGAGGGCGGCAACCTCGACACCCTCACCGTGGTGACCGTCGTCGTCCTGGTCGCGATCACGGCCTGGGACGTGGTCGACAGCATCGTCAAGGCCCACCGCCACCGCAGGTGAGCAAACGCCACAGCGCTGCTGCTCGCACCGGAAGCAGCGGGGATGGCATCGTCACGGGTATGGACAGCACCAGTCGGGATCGGTGGAGCCGGCCCGGACCGACACCCCCACAGCTCCGCGTCGACCTCTGGATCGGCCTGGCGGTCACCGTACTGGCGCTGTTCAGCCTCACCCTCACCCGAAGCGCCGGCGTGTTCGTGCTGGGACCGCCGCCGTCCGGGGCCGAACAGGTCCTCTGGGTCGTGGCGGTCACCGCACCCCTGGTCTGGCGGCGACGCTTCCCGGAGGCGGTCACCCTGGTCACCTCGGTCGCCTTCATCGCCGGACAGTTCCGGGCCGCCCCGGAGAGTCAGGTCACCTCCGGGGCGCTCTTCGCCGCCATCTACGCCCTCGGAGCGTGGGGACGGAACCGACAGCTGGCCCGTCGGCTGCGCATCGGGGTGATCGCCACCATGTTCGCCTGGCTCGGAGTGAGCTACTCCGTCACCGTCGGAGAGATCGGACCGGACACCTTCGCCCAGGCCGCCGGTCCGGTCCCACCCCTGTTGGCGGCGGTCGTCAACGGATTCCTGATCAACGGACTGTTCTTCGGGTTCGCGTACCTGTTCGGGGACACCGCCTGGATCGCCGCCCGCCGCGACGCCGAGCTGCGGACCCAGGCCGAGCAGCTCCGGCGCTCCCAGACCGAGGCGCGCGAACGGGCGGTCATCGGCGAACGGGTCCGCATCGCCCGGGAACTGCACGACGTGGTCGCCCACCACGTCTCGGTCATGGGGGTGCAGGCCGCCGCCTGCCGCCGGGTCATGGACTCCGACCCGGCGGCCGCCCGCAGGGCACTGAGCGCGATCGAACAGACCGCCCGGACCGCCGTCGACGAACTGCGCCGCATGCTCGGCCTGCTCCGCGCCTCGGAGAACGCCACCGACGACCGGCAACCGGCTGGTGCCGGGATGGACCAGTTCCCCGAACTCGCCGACCGCGCCCGTGTCGCCGGGCTGGAGACCGGCTTCGGGGTGTACGGCGACCCGGTGCCACTGCCCGACTCGGTGTCGCAGGCGGCGTACCGGATCGCGCAGGAGGCCGTGACGAACACCCTCAAGCACGCGCGGGCTACCGTGCTCGACATCAGGATCCGGTACCTGGCGCACGAGGTGGAGGTCGACGTGACCGACAACGGCACCGGCGCGGCGCCGACGGGAGACCGGGGGCTGGGCCTGATCGGGATGCGGGAGCGGGTCACCGCCCACGACGGCATCCTGGAGGTCGGCCCCCGGACCGGGGGCGGCTGGCGGGTCCGGGCCCGCTTCCCGGTCCCCGTCCAGGCCGAGGAACAGTCGGCATGACCGAATGGCACCCGGGCACCGACGACGTCGAGCGCACCGACAGCCGACCCGTCCGGATCCTGCTCGCCGACGACCACACCCTCGTGCGTACCGGCTTCCGGGTCATCCTGGAGGTGGAGGGGGACATCGAGGTGGTCGGTGAGGCCGCCGACGGCGAGCAGGCCGTCGCCCTCGCCGCCGCCCTCGCCCCCGACGTGGTCCTGATGGACGTGGAGATGCCGAAGCTGGACGGGCTCGCCGCCACCGCCCTGATCACCGACGCGGCCACCCCGGACGCGCCCGGCCCGGCGGTCCTGATCCTCACCACCTTCGACCGGGACGACTACCTCTTCGCCGCGCTGCGCGCCGGGGCCAGCGGTTTCCTGCTCAAGAACGGCACCCCGGAGGCGCTCGTCGACGCCGTACGGGTGCTGGCACGCGGCGACGGGCTGCTCGCCCCGGAGCTGACCCGACGGGTGATCTCCGCCTTCACCCGGCCCACCGGCCCCGCCACGGTCGGCGGGAACGCCCCCGCCCTGGCCCAGCTCACCCCCCGCGAACACGAGGTCCTGATCCTGGTCGCCAGGGGTGCCAGCAACGCCGAGATCGCCGGCACCCTCGGTCTCGGTGAGGCGACGGTCAAGACCCACGTCAGCCGGATGCTGGCCAAACTCGGGCTCCGCGACCGGGTCCAGGCGGTGATCTTCGCCTACGAACACGAGGTGATCCAACCCGGCGGATGACCCGGGGTCCCCCGCTCGGCGGACCCAGGGAATCGTCCCAGGGCCGGAGGGTCGGCCCACCCTGTGGATCTAGCGTGGAGTGGTGACCTCAGTACTCCGACTCGACGGCGTCGACCGTAGCTTCGGCGACCACCGCGTACTCAAGAACGTGACCTTCGACGTCCGGGGCGGCCGGATGACCGGTTTCGTCGGCGGCAACGGCGCCGGCAAGACCACGACCATGCGGGTCATCCTCGGTGTCCTCGCCCCCGACCAGGGCACGATCACGTGGCAGGACGCCCCCCTGACCCGCGCGGACCGCAGACGCTTCGGCTACCTACCCGAGGAGCGTGGGCTCTATCCGAAGATGTCCGTCCGCGACCAGGTGATCTACCTGGGCCGACTGCACGGCCTCGACGCCGCGACCGCCCAACGCAAGACCGACGACCTGCTCGACCGGGTGGGGCTCGACGCCCGGGGCGGCGATCCGCTGGAGAAGCTCTCCCTGGGCAACCAGCAGCGCGCCCAGATCGCCGCCGCCCTGGTGCACGACCCCGAGGTCCTGGTCCTCGACGAGCCGTTCTCCGGGCTCGACCCGACCGCCGTGGACACCCTGGTCACGGTGCTGCGGGAACGAGCCGTCAGCGGGGTGCCGGTGCTGTTCTCCAGCCACCAGCTCGACGTGGTGGAACGGCTCTGCGACGACCTGGTGATCATCGCCGACGGGGAGATCCGGGCCGCCGGCGGACGTGACGAACTGCGGGCCGCCTACGGCCGACCCCGCTTCGAGATGGTGGTCGACGGCGACGCCGGCTGGCTGCGGGACCTCCCCGGGGTGAGCCTGGTCGACCTCGACGGCCCCCGCGCGGTCTTCGACCTGCCCGCCGAGGTCGACGACCAGCAGGTGCTGCGCGCCGCGCTGGAGCGCGGACCGGTCCGCGTCTTCCGTCCCGTCACGCCCACGATCGCCGAGATCTTCCGGGAGGTCACCCAGTGAACACCCGTCAGGCCGCCCTGCTCGTCGCCGCCCGTGAGATCCAGATCAAGATCCGGGACCGGGCCTTCCTGATCAGCACGGCCCTCTTCCTCCTCATCGCCGCCGCGGCCACCATCCTGCCCGGCATCCTCTCCGGCGACGACGAACCCACCACCGTGGCCGTCTCCAGCGCCTCCGGGAACGTCGTCGCCCCGCTGACCGAGGCCGGACACGAGGTACGCACCGTCGCCGACGACGCCGCCGCCGAGCAGGCGGTACGCGACGGCGACGTCGGGGCGGCGGTCGTCGCCGGGCCGACGGTCCTCGCCCTCGACGACACCCCCGACGACGTCGTCCGCGCCCTGAGCACCGCTCCGCCGGTGCAACTGCTCGACCCGGACGCGATCAACCCGGTGGCCGCCTTCCTGGTGCCGTTCATCTTCGCGTTCGTCTTCTTCCTCACCAGCCAGGCCTTCGGGATGCCGATCGCGCAGAGCATCACCGAGGAGAAGCAAACCCGGATCGTGGAGATCCTGGTGGCCGCCGTGCCGGTCCGTGCCCTACTGGCCGGGAAGGTGATAGCCGGGTGTGTGCTGGCCCTCGGACAGATCGTGCTGCTGTCCCTGGTGACGGTGGTCGGCCTTCAGTTCAGCGGCAACACCGAACTGCTGTCGCTGATCGCACCGGCGATCGGCTGGTTCCTGCCGTTCTTCCTGTTCGGCTTCCTGCTGCTGGCGGCCATGTGGGCGGTGGCCGGCGCGGTGGTGGCCCGGCAGGAGGACATCGCCTCCTCCTCCATGCCGGTGCAGATGGCGCTGATGGTGCCCTTCTTCGCGGTGGTGTTCCTCAACGACAACCCCACCATCCTGAAGATCCTGTCGTACGTGCCGTTCTCCGCACCGATGGCGATGCCGCTGCGCGCCTTCACCGGTGACGCCGCCGCGTGGGAGCCGATCGTGTCCCTGGCGCTGCTGGCGGTCGCGGCGGTGGCCTTCGTCCTGGCCGGTGCCCGGATCTACGAGGGCTCCCTGCTGCGGACCAACGGTCGGGTGGGCCTGGCGACCGCCTGGCGGTCCCGGGAGAACGTCGGCTGACCCCTGCGACACGGGTACGGGCGGCAGGTGTCCACCTGCCGCCCGTACCTTTTCGGGTCTGTCCGGGATCGTCCCGGGGTCAGTCGATCGCCGCCATGATCTCGTCCGGAATGTCGAAGTTGGCGTAGACGTTCTGCACGTCGTCGGAGTCCTCCAGCACGTCGATCAGCTTGAAGATCTTCCGCGCGCCCTCCTCGTCCAGCGGCACGTTCACGCTGGGGATGAGGGAGGACTCGGCCGACTCGTACTCGATTCCGGCATCCTGGAGCGCGGTGCGGACCGCGATCAGGTCGCCCGGCTCCGAGACCACCTCGAATGCCTCGTCGAGGTCGTTGACCTCCTCGGCACCGGCGTCGAGGACCGCGAGCATCACGTCGTCCTCGCTGGTCCCGGCCTTGGGGACGATCACCACGCCTTTGCGGGAGAACATGTACGACACCGAGCCCGCGTCGGCGAAGGACCCGCCGTTGCGGGTCAGCGCGGTCCGGACCTCGGTGGCGGCCCGGTTGCGGTTGTCGGTCAGACACTCGATCAGCAGTGCCACGCCGTTCGGGCCGTACCCCTCGTACATGATCGTCTGGTAGTCGGCACCGCCGGCCTCCAGGCCCGAGCCCCGCTTGACGGCCCGGTCGATGTTGTCGTTGGGCACCGAGCTCTTCTTGGCCTTCTGGATGGCGTCGAAGAGGGTCGGGTTACCGGCCGGGTCGCCGCCACCGGTCCGCGCCGCGACCTCGACGTTCTTGATGAGCTTGGCGAACATCTTGCCGCGCTTGGCGTCGATGACGGCCTTCTTGTGCTTGGTGGTCGCCCACTTTGAGTGGCCGGACATCTGCTACCTCCGTTGCTACCGCCGTCTGCGTCGACCGCACCGCATCCGCCCCCGACCCACCCGGCGCACTCGGTGGTGCCGGTCGACCCTGGTGGAAGTCGTGGCGAGCAGATGCCCAGCCGAATCCCGGCAATCTTACCGACGTCGTCGGCTCCGGTGTCAGGCACCGCGCGCGGACCGGGCCCGCCCCGACAGGGACGGACCCGGTGGTGGACCTCGGCGGGACCGGGGTCAGCTGCTGCGGACCAGGTCCACGAAGTAGCGGTGCAGACGCAGGTCGCCGGTGAGCTCCGGGTGGAAGGAGGTGGCCAGCAGGTTGCCCTGCCGGACCGCGACGATCCGACCGGCGGCCGGCCCCTCGGTCACCTCGCCGAGGACCTCGACGTCGCCGCCCACCCGCTCGACCCAGGGCGCCCTGATGAACACGGCGTGGAACGGTCCCCCCTCGACGCCGGTGAGGGCGACCGGAGCCTCGAAGGAGTCGACCTGCCGACCGAAGGCGTTACGGCGGACGGTCATCTCGATGCCGGCGAATCCGCGCTGGTCGGGACGGCCGTCGAGCACCTCGTCGGCCAGCATGATCATGCCGGCGCAGGAGCCGTAGACCGGCAGCCCGTCGGCGATCCGCTTGTCGATGGGCTCGCGGAGCTCGAAGATGTCGGTGAGCTTGCTGATCGTGGTGGACTCCCCGCCGGGGATGACCAGACCGTCGACCTCGTCGAGTTCCTCGGCCCGCCGGACCGGCAGGGCTCGGGCGCCCGCGCCGGTCAGGGCGGCCACGTGCTCGCGGACGTCGCCCTGGAGGGCGAGTACGCCGATCACCGGTTCCGTCACGTTCCCTCCTCCGCTGGTGCCGTCGGTCGCCCTACCGCTCACCAGCCTCGTTCGGCCAGGCGGTGGGGCTGGGGGATCTCGTCGACGTTGATGCCCACCATCGCCTCGCCGAGGCCCCGGGACACCTTGGCCAGCACGTCCGGGTCGTCGTGGAAGGTGGTCGCCTTGACGATGGCGGCGGCGCGCTGGGCCGGGTTGCCGGACTTGAAGATGCCGGACCCGACGAAGACCCCCTCGGCGCCGAGCTGCATCATCATCGCCGCGTCGGCGGGGGTGGCGATGCCTCCGGCGGTGAAGAGCACCACCGGCAGCTTCCCGGTCTCGGCGATCTCCTTGACCAGCTCGTACGGGGCCTGGAGTTCCTTCGCCGCGACGAACAGCTCGTCGGTGGGCAGCGACTGGAGTCGCCGGATCTCCTGACGGATCCTGCGCATGTGGGTGGTGGCGTTGGAGACGTCACCGGTGCCGGCCTCGCCCTTGGAGCGGATCATGGCCGCCCCCTCGGTGATCCGGCGCAGCGCCTCACCCAGGTTGGTCGCCCCGCACACGAACGGGACGGTGAAGGCCCACTTGTCGATGTGGTTGGCGAAGTCGGCGGGGGTGAGGACCTCGGACTCGTCGACGTAGTCGACGCCGAGGGACTGGAGGACCTGGGCCTCGACGAAGTGGCCGATCCGGGCCTTGGCCATCACCGGGATGGAGACCGCCTCGATGATGCCGTCGATCATGTCGGGGTCGCTCATCCGGGACACCCCGCCCTGGGCGCGGATGTCGGCCGGGACCCGCTCCAGCGCCATCACCGCGACGGCACCGGCGTCCTCAGCGATCTTGGCCTGGTCGGGGGTGACCACATCCATGATCACGCCGCCCTTGAGCATCTCGGCCATGCCCCGCTTGACGCGGGCGGTGCCGACGACGGGGGTGGCGGTGGCGGGCTGGGAGGTGGATTCGGACACGGGTCATCGCTCCTCGGAACGGGGGTCAGGGTGGCTGTGCGAAATGCTACGACGGTCCCAACGTCGGCCCGACAGCCAATCAGACCCCGGGTGGCCTGTTCTGTGGCCGCCGTCACCCCGGCGGTGGGGGCGTCGCGCCCCTCAGGCCGGTACGTCGGCCGAGGCGGGCAGGGTGGGGTCGTCGACGTCGAAGTAGCGGGGCCACTCGTGGCCGCGCCCCATCCGTAACAACCGCACCAGGGGACGCCCCCGCGCCGACCGGGCGTCCCGTACCAGGTCGGTGTGGACCTGCCGGGCCAGGGCGAGCCGTCGGCTGGCAGCGACCACCGCCGCGCACTCCGGGTCGGTCGGGTCCAGCCGCACCGACCGCAACTGCCGGGTCAGGTCGTTCTCCGCCGCCTCCCGCTCCTGCGGGCCGGCGTCCAGGGCGATCCGGGCGGCGGCGTACAGCTCCACACCGAAGCGCCGCTCGGCGAGGACGGCGGCGGCTGCGGCCCGGCGCAGCAGGTGGGCGTCGAGGGCACGGGCCGCCGCCTCGGCGCGCACCTGCAGCCGTTCGACCCGGCCGGCGGTCCAGATCAGGTACGCCGCGACCAGGCCGACGACCACGACCACGGCCACGACCCACCACATTCCCGGCATCGTAGTGCTGCTCCGTCTCCTCCGCCGCCAGTGGCGGGATCACCTGGGCACGTTCGCCCCACCAACCCCGGTGGTCAGGCGAGCCCCACCCATTCCTGGTCGATGACCCGCCCGTCGGTGGCCTCGATCGCGGCGGCGTAGACCTCCACCACCCGGCGGGCCACCACGGGCCAGTCGAAGTGCGCCACCACCTGGTCGCCGCAGGCGGTCAGTTCCCGGCGGCGGTCCGGGGCGTCCAGCAGTTCGGCGAGGACCCCCCGCAGGGCCACCGGGTCGCCGGTCGGGAAGAGGCACCCGGCCCGCCCGCCGTCGAGGACCCGCCGGAACGCGTCCAGGTCGCTGGCGACCACCGTGGTGCCGGCGGCCAGCGCCTCGGTCAGGATCATCCCGAAGGACTCGCCGCCGGTGTTCGGGGCCACGTAGAGGTGCACGCTGCGCAGCATCCGGGCCTTCTCCGGTTCGGAGACCCGGCCGAGGAAGGTCACCCGGTCCCGCAGGTCGGCGGGGAAACGCCCGTACAGGTCGTCGCGGTCACCGGGTCCGGCGACCAGCAGCCGCAGGCCGGGGCGGTGCCGGGCCAGTTGTCCGAAGGCGTCGACCAGGATCGGGAAGCCCTTGCGGGACTCGGTGAACCTGCCCAGGAACCCGATCGTCCCGCCGGTGCCCTCGGCGCACTCCCCCGGCCAGCCGGGCAGCGGGTCGACACCTGCGTACTTGGCGACGGTGACCCCGTTGGGGATCTCCACCGCACCGCCGTCCATGTGCTCGACCTGCACCTTGCGGGCCAGCGCGCTGACGGCGATCCGGGCGGTGATCCGCTCCAGCACGATCTGGAGCGCTCCCTGGGCGGCGGCGAGCACCCGGGACCGGGTCATCGCGGTGTGGAAGGTGGCCACCACCGGTCCCCGGGCGGAGAGCACCGCGAGCATGGACAGGCTCAGGGTCAGGGGTTCGTGGACGTGCAGAACGTCGAAGTCGCCCCGGGTGATCCAGCGTCGGACCCGGGCGGTGGAGACCGGACCGAACGCGATCCGGGCCACCGAGCCGTTGTACGGCAGCGGGACGGCCCGGCCCGCCGACACCACGTACGGCGGAAGGGAGGCGTCCTCGTCGGCCGGGGCCAGCACACTGACCTGGTGGCCGAGCCCGATCAGCGCCTCGGCGAGGTCCATGACGTGGTTCTGCACCCCGCCCGGCACGTCGAAGGAGTACGGGCACACGATGCCGACGCGCACGTCAGCCCCCTTCGTTCGGGACCGCCGTGCGCCGCCGTGTGGTGATCCTCGCCGTCATCAGGACGCTCCTTCGGACCGTTTCGACGGGGTCGGCGGTGTGGTGGCCCCCGAGCCCGACTGGTCCAGCCACATGCGCTGCAACATGTGCCAGTCTTGCGGATGCCGGGCGATGCCCGCCGCCAGACCGTCGGCGATTCGCTGGGTCAGGGTTCGTACCCGCTGGTCCAGGGGGCCGCTGTCCGGGTCGGGCAGGGGCAGGGGGCCGTCGATCGAGGCGCACGCGGCGTCCGGTTCGTACCACATCGAGGCGACGTAGAGGGGTGCTCCGGTCCGGATCGCCAGCAGCGCCGGTCCGGCCGGCATCCGGGTGCGGGCACCGAAGAAGTCGACCTCGATCCCCCGGGCCGACAGGTCCCGGTCGGCGAGCAGCGGGACCACCCCGCCCGCCGCGAGCCGGTCCACCAGCACGTCGAACGCGGGTCGGGGGCCGCCGTGGGTGGGCAGGATCTCCATGCCGAGGCTCTCCCGGAAGGCGACGAACCGCTTGAAGACCCCCTCCGGTCTGAGGCGTTCGGCCACGGTGGTGATCGGCCATCCGGTGGCCGCCACCCAGGCACCGGCGGCGTCCCAGTTCCCGGCGTGCGGCAGCGCCACGACCGCGCCCCGACCGGCGGCGACGTCGGCGTGCAGGGGCTCCGGGTTGCGGAGTCGGAAGCCCGACAGGAGCTGTTCGCGGCTCAGCGAGGGCAGCCGGAACGCCTCCATCCAGTACCGGGCGTACGAGCGCAGGCCCTGGCGGACCAGGTCGTCGAGGTCGGCCTCGGGCAGGTCCGGGCCGACCACCCGGCGCAGGTTGGCGCGCAGTCGGGTGGCCCCGGTGCCCCGGCGGCGGTGGGCCCGGTCGGCACCGGCGGCGAAGGCGGCGGCCACCACCGGTCGGGGCAACGCCCGCACCACCCGCCACCCGGCGACGTAGGCGAGCTCGGTGGCGTTCACTGCCGCTCCGGCTGGATCTCGCGGGTCTGCCGGTGGACGTGGAGCATCCGTTGGCCCACGGTGAAGACCGACACGGCCGCGAGCAGCCAGAGCGCCACCGGCAGGGCCGGGTCGAGGCCGAGGCCGGTGAGCAGGCCGCCGATCCCGACGATGAGCAGCCGTTCGGTCCGTTCGGCGATGCCCACGTCGCAGGTCAGCCCCAGCCCCTCGGCCCGGGCCTTGACGTAGGAGACGAGCCCGCCGGCGGCCAGGCACAGCAGCGCGGCGGCCACCCCCGCGTGGTCGCCCTCGGTGGCCAGCCAGTAGGCCACGGCGCCGAAGACGGCGCTGTCGGCCACCCGGTCCATGCTGGAGTCGAGGAACGCACCGAACCGGGTGGCGCCGCCGGACATCCGCGCCATGGTCCCGTCGAGCATGTCGGTGAGCGCGAAGACGGTCACGATCAGGGCACCGGTGACCAGGTGCCCCCGTGCCCCGAAGCCGAGGGCGCCGACGAGCACGCCGACGGTTCCGACGACGGTGACCGCGTTGGGGGTGACGCCTGCTCGGAGCAGGCTGCGTGCGACCGGCTCGACGACGCGGGTCATCGCCGCTCGGGCCGACACTTGGAAGATCTTCGCCATGGCGGTCCCACGATAACGGGCGGTCCGTCGGACACGATACGGCCGGTGGCCGTCGGCGCGCCGCGCGGCGGACTTGTGTCCCGTCGAGGCCCGGTGTCTGATCGGTACGCACGAGGTGAGCCAGCTCACCCGCTCGCCCGCCCCGTCCGGGGGACCCGGCGCCGCACCGGAGGATAGCGCCGCAGATTCGCCCGGGCCGTTCCCCGTCGCGCGGCGGTCGCCACCACTGTCGAGGGAGGTGCGTCCGATGGCGCAGAGGAGTCAGGACGAGGGGGTGGCCGCCGGTGTACCGGTGGTGACCGAGCCCGGCGGGATCCGCAACGTGGTGCTGGTGGGGCGCTCCGGGGTGGGCAAGACCGCCCTGGTCGAGGCGTTGCGCGCGGCCACCGACGCGACCGGTCGGGGCGCTGCGGTCCCGGTCGGGACACCGGCCGGTGCCGACGGCCCCGCCGTCGCCGACCCTGGGCGGTCCGTGGCGCTGTCCGCCGTGCCGCTGCGGCACGCCGGGGTGAAGGTCAACCTCCTGGACACCCCCGGGTACGCCGACTTCGTGGCCGGGCTGCGGGCCGGTCTGCGCGCCGCCGACGCGGCCCTGTTCGTCGTCTCGGCGGCCGACGGGTTGGATCCGGCCACCGTGGCGTTGTGGGAGGAGTGCGCGGCGGTGGACCTGCCCCGGTCGGTGGTGGTGTCCCGGCTGGACGACCCGCGCGCCGACTTCGACGAGGCGGTGGCGCTGTGCCAGCGGCTGTTCGGCGACACCGTGGTCGCTGTGCACCTGCCGATGCTGGGTGACGACGGGGAGTCGGTGGCCGGGCTGCTGGGGCTGCTGACCGACCGGGTGTACGACTACTCCGCCGGGCTGCCCGCCGTCGTCCGCGACCCGGATCCGGAGCACCTGTCGGCCATCGCCGAGTCCCGCGACGAACTCGTCGAGGCGATCCTCGCCGAGAGCGAGAACGACTCGCTCCTGGACCGGTACGTCGCCGGTCTGGACGTCGCCCCGCCGGTCCTCGTCGCCGAACTGGACCGGGCGGTGGCCCGGGGATACCTGCACCCGGTGGTGCCGGTCTGCGCGGCCACCGGGGTCGGGCTGGACCTGCTCCTCGACGGGCTGGTCGACGCGTTCCCGGCCCCGTCGCGGCGGGAGCTGCCGGTGGTCACCGGTGGGGACGGTTCCCCCCGCCCGCCGTTGGACTGCGACCCGGACGGCCCCCTGGTCGCCGAGGTGCTCCAGACCACCGTCGAGGCCGGGCCGGGGCGGGTGGGGCTGGTACGGGTCTTCTCCGGCACGCTCCGTCCGGGGCAGCCGGTGCACCTGGCCCGGGCGGGCGCCCCCGGCGCCGACGACCCGGACGTACGCATCGCCGACCTGCGCTCCCCGTCGGGGACGCCCGGGGGTGCGGTGCCCCTCGCCGTGGCCGGTGACGTCGTCGCGGTCACCGGGTGGGACGGTGTGACGACCGGGGACACCATCTCCGACGTCCGGGAGCCGTTGGTGCTCGTACCGTGGGAGCTGCCCGAACCCCTGCTGCCGGTGGCCGTGGTGGCGGCGGCCGACGGCGACACCGACGCTGTCGCCCGCGAGCTGGGGCGACTCGTCGACGCCGATCCGACGCTCCGGTTGACGCACGACCCGGACACCCGGCAGCTGGTGCTCTGGTGCGTGGGCGAGGCGCAGGCACAGGAGGTGCTCGACCGGGTGCGTGCCGGGGGTGTCGGGGTGGGCACCGAGCCGGTGCGGGTGGCCCTGGTCGACGGTGGCGGCCCGGCGCTGCGGGAACCGGTCGACGAGGTGCTGGCCCGGGTGCCCGGACACACCGTCGGCAGGGTCCTGGGTGACCTGTCCGCCCGGCGGGGTCGGGTACTGGGCACCGAACCGGACCCCGAGGCCGAGGGCCTGACCCTGGTCCGAGCCGAGGTTCCCGCAGCCGAGCTGGTCCGGTACGCCCCCGCGCTGCGCGACCTGACCGGCGGGGCCGGCACGTTCGGACGCAGGTTCGTCCGCCACGAGCCGGTCCCCGCCCACCTCACCGAGCAGTTGCGGGCGGAGCACACCGTCCAGCGGTGAGCCGACCGTCGGTCGGTCAGGACACCGCGACGGGCTGCATCGGGCTCGGCCAGTACGGCCTGTCGACGGCCCGGAGGGCGGCGGCGCGCAGGGCGGCCAGCTGACGTTCCACCTCCACGAAGTGGTCCGGTTCGAGTGGACCCCAGGCCAGCGCGGCGGCGTTCTCCTCGACCTGGGCCACGGTGCGGCAGCCGGGGATCGGGATGGTCCGGTCGCTGCGCGCCCACAGCCAGCCCAACGCCCCCTGGGCGAGGGTGCGGCCGTCGGCTGTCAACGCCGCCCGGGCCGCCTCGACCCGGCGTAGCCACTCCGGGGCGGGTCGGCCGCCCCGGAACCACTCCAGCCAGCCGGAGGTCCAGCCCCGGATGTCGTCGCGGGGCAGCGTCGAGCCGGGACCGTACTTGCCGGTCAGCAGCCCCATGCCGAGCGGCCCCCGGTTGATCCCGGCCAGGTCGTACCGGTTGCAGACGGCGAGCATGTCGGGGGCGTCCCGCAGCACCGACAGGTTGTGCTGGACGGCGGCGGCGTGCGGGGCGTCCCGTCCGAAGGCGGCGGCCCGGTCGGGCCGGTCGGTGCTCCAGCCGTACGCCCGGATCAGGCCGTCGGCGACCAGTTCCTCCAGCGTGCCGACCAGGTCCTGCCCCCGGGCCACCGGAAGGTCGGCCAGGTGCAGTTGGTAGAGGTCGATCCAGCCGGTGCCGAGGCGACGCAGCGAGTCGTGGACGGCGCGTCGCAGGTAGGTCGGGGAGGCGTCCTTCCCGGTGGCCTGCCGGGCCTGCTCGTCGAAGGTGTAACCCCACTTGGTGGCCACCACCGCCTCGTGGCGGCGGCCGGCGAGGGCCCGCCCGAGGATCCGCTCGCCGTGCCCGGCGCCGTACGTGTCGGCGGTGTCGAAGAACGTGACGCCGAGGTCCAGCGCGCGGCGTACGGCCCGGACGGACTCCTCGTCGTCGACGGCCCCCCAGCCCAGGGGTGTGCTCCCCTCGGCCCACGGTCCACCGATCGCCCAGCAGCCCATACCGAGGGCACTGACCTCGATGCCGCTTCTGCCCAACCGACGAGTCGACCGCAGTGTCCTCATGTCCGTCAATGTTCCGGGCAGCGAGTGACAGACGTCCATCATGACCATCCTTACGGGCGGTCGGGGCCCCACGGATCATCGAAGACGCGGCCGGGAACGGGGCCGGAAAGGTTCGGCCACGCCGACCACCAAACGACCCGACGACACAGCGGGTTGCGGTGGCGTACCGAAGACGGCGGGCGCGGTCGGGTCAGGTCGGCCAGGCGCGCACGAGCAGGTCCCGGGTGTCGGTGAGCAGCTGGGGCAGGACCTTCGTCTGCCCGATCACCGGCATGAAGTTGGCGTCACCGCCCCACCGGGGCACCACGTGCTGGTGCAGGTGGGCGGCGATCCCGGCACCGGCCACCCCGCCCTGGTTCATCCCGAGGTTGAACCCGTGGGCGCTGCTGACCTGGCGGATCACCCGCATCGCGGTCTGGGTGAAGGTGGCCAGCTCGACCGTTTCGGCCGGGTCGAGGTCGGTGTAGTCGGCGACGTGCCGGTACGGGCAGACCAGCAGGTGCCCCGGGTTGTACGGGTAGAGGTTGAGCACCACGAAGACCCGTTCGCCCCGGGCGACGACCAGGCTGTCCTGCTCGGCCAGCCCCGGGGCGAGGCAGAACGGGCAGCCGGTGGGCTGTTCGTAGCCCCCCTCCGGACGGTCCTCACCGGAGATGTAGGTCATCCGGTGCGGTGTCCAGAGCCGATCCAGCCCGTCGGACATGCTCCTGTCGCTGTGCCCCGCCGCCCCAGTCACACCGGGGATCCTACGACCCGGGGCCGACGGGCACCGCACCCGGCCGTGCCCGCCGGTGTCCCCGGCGGGCACGGCCGTCTCACTCGGCCAGGGCGGAGGGGCCGGCGTTGTCGCGGGACCGGACCACGTCCAGGACGTGGGCGACGGCCTCGGCGACCGGCACCCCGTTGCGCTGCGAGCCGTCCCGGTACCGGAACGAGACGGTCTCCGCCGCCACGTCCTCGTCCCCGGCGATCACCATGAAGGGGATCTTCTGCTGCTGGGCGGTGCGGATCTTCTTCTGCATCCGGTCGTCACCGGCGTCGACCTGGGCCCGGATCCCCTCGGCGCGCAGGGCGGCGGCGAAGTCCTGCAGGTAGCCGGTGTGGTCGTCGCGGATCGGGATGCCGACCACCTGGACCGGGGCCAGCCAGGCCGGGAACGCCCCGGCGTAGTGCTCGGTGAGCACCCCGAAGAACCGCTCGATCGACCCGAACAGGGCCCGGTGGATCATCACGGGGCGCTGCCGGGTGCCGTCGGCGGCCTGGTACTCCAGACCGAACCGCTCCGGGAGGTTGAAGTCGACCTGGATGGTGGACATCTGCCAGGTCCGGCCGATGGCGTCCTTGGCCTGGACGGAGATCTTCGGGCCGTAGAAGGCCGCGCCGCCCGGGTCGGGCACCAGGGTCAGGCCGGACTCCTCGGCGGCGGAACGCAGCGCCTCGGTGGCCCGTTCCCAGTTCTCGTCGGTGCCGACCGACTTCTCCGGGTTGCGGGTGGACAGCTCCAGGTAGAAGTCGTCGAGCCCGTAGTCGCGCAGGAGTTCGAGGACGAAGGCGAGCAGCGACTTCAGCTCGCCGGTCATCTGCTCCTCGGTGCAGAAGATGTGCGCGTCGTCCTGGGTCATGCCACGGACCCGGGTCAGACCGTGCACCACCCCGGACTTCTCGTACCGGTAGACGGTCCCGAACTCGAACATCCGCAGCGGCAGCTCCCGGTAGGAGCGACCCCGGGACCGGAAGATCAGGTCGTGCATCGGGCAGTTCATCGGCTTGAGGTAGTAGTTCGCCCCCTCCACCTCCATGGGCGGGAACATCCCGTCGGCGTACCAGTCGAGGTGTCCGGAGACCTCGTACAGGTTGCCCTTGGTGATGTGCGGGGTGTTGACGAAGGCGTACCCGGCCTGCTCGTGCTTGATCCGCGAGTAGTTCTCCATCTCCCGGCGGATGATGCCGCCCTTGGGGTGGAAGACCGCCAGGCCGGAGCCCAGCTCGTCGGGGAAGCTGAACAGGTCCAGGTCGACACCGAGCTTGCGGTGGTCGCGCCGGGCGGCCTCCTCCAACAGCTTGAGGTACGCCTTCAGCTCGTCCCGGGTCGGCCAGGCGGTGCCGTACACCCGCTGCAACTGCGGGTTCTTCTCCGAACCCCGCCAGTACGCGGCGGCCGACCGCATCAGCTTGAACGCCCCGATCAGGCGGGTGGTCGGCAGGTGCGGGCCCCGGCAGAGGTCCGACCAGCAGACGGTGTCCTCCTTGGCGGCGAGGTTGTCGTAGATGGTCAGCTCACCACCGCCGACCTCCATCACCTCGGAGGAGTCCAGGCCCTCCCCCTTGACGTCGATGAGTTCCAGCTTGAACGGCTCGTCGGCCAGCTCCTTCTTCGCCTCGTCCAGGCTGTCGAACCGGCGACGCCGGAACCGCTGGCCGGACTTGACGATCTCCTGCATCCGCTTCTCGACCTTGGCCAGGTCGTCGGGCTGGAACGGCTTGTCGACGGCGAAGTCGTAGTAGAAGCCGTTCTCGATGGGGGGGCCGATGCCGAGCCTGGCGTCGGGGAAGACGTCCTGCACCGCCTGGGCGAGCACGTGGGCGGTCGAGTGGCGCAGCACGTTCAGCCCGTCCGGGCTGTCGAGGGTGACCGCCTCGACGGTGGTCTCCTCGGCGGGCGCCCAGTCCAGGTCCCGCAGCTGTCCGTGCGGGTCGCGGACCACGACGACGGCCTTCGGGCCGTTCGTCGGCAGGCCGGCTGCGGCCACCGCGTCGGCCGCCGTGGTCCCGGCGGCGACGACGACGGGGTCGGCCACTGCGGGGGTACGGGGTGCTGACACGGTGACTCCTCCGGACAAAGGGTTACGGACAGGGCCGACGGGCGGCCCCTGCGATGCTATCGGTCCCGCCCCGCCCCCCTCCCGGCGGGAAAGGAACCCCGGCCCCGGTTCCCGCCCCGATTGAACCTTTCCGGGCTCCCACCCGAACTACTCGGGTGTGGCCGGAGTCGGTACGGCCACCGCGACCCGACACCGATGGGGAGGCCGATCGCAATGACCCGTAGCGACATCCGGTGGAGCCGGACCGGACCGCTGGCCGCCCTGGCGGTGGCGGTCGTGGGGGTCCTGGCCTGGCCGGGCGCGGCGGTGGCGGCGGACGTGACGAGCACCCCGCTGCAGGCCCGGCAGGGCGATCCGGTGAAGTTCGAGATCGTGGTGCCCGAGGAGCGTCCCGGGGCCCGGACCCGGCAGGTCGAGCTGCGGTTGCCGACCGACGCGCCGGTCGCCGAGGCGTACCCGATGTCCGTCGACGGGTGGGCGCCGAAGATCACCAGCCGGAAGCTGGACGAGCCGGTGGTGAGCCTGCACGGCCCCCGCACCGACACCGTCACCGCCTCGGTCACCTGGGTCCGGGTCACCGGCGGCGGGGCGGGACCACACCGGCTCACCGTCTCCATGGGGCCGCTGCCGCAGGCCGAACGGATGACCTTCGAGGTGGTGCAGACCTACTCCGACGACACCGTGGTCCGGTGGGCCGACCCGGCGGGCGGGCGGCACCCGGCCCCGGTGCTGACCCTGCTGCCCCCGGCGGCCGGTTCGGCGGAGCACGGGGGTGGGATGCACGCCCACCCGACGCTCAGCTCCCGCCTCGCCGAGCCGCACGAGTTCGGCGGGTCGGCACCGTACGAGCCGGCCGAGGAGGGCTGGTTGAGCGCCGACGTCCTGCTCGGCGGCGGGCTGCTGGCCGGGCTCGGCGGCGGGGTGGCGTTCGGGTGGCTGGGCAGCCGCTGGTTCCGGCGTTCCGGCGGGGACGACGACTCCGCGACGGGTCAGGACACCCAGTCCGGCAGCGGCTCCCGGGAGGCCAGCCAGGCCGACGGGACCCCGCCGGGTGTCCCCACGCCGGTGTGCGCGGCCACCACCGACCCGGCGACGGCGGCGGTGGTGTCGACGTCACCGCCGGCGGCCACGCAGGCCCGTACCGCCGCCGGGTAGTCGGCGAGGTGCGTGGCCGCGACCCACAGTGTGAAGGGGACGGTGTCCTGGGCGACGGCCCGGGAGCCGTTGCCGAGGGCGTCGGCGGCGTCGGCCACCGGACGACCCAGGAGCGCGGCGGCGCGGCGTACCCCGTGGTGGACGTCGGTTCCGGGGTCCAGCGCGGCGGCCACCGCGGCCAGCAGCCGGTCCGGGGCCGGGCGGTCGTCGGTGAGGCGGGCCCGGGCGGCGAGGGCGGCGGCCACCGCGACCGCCTGCGCCCCGGCGATCCCCTCCGGGTGGGCGTGGGTGACCTCGGCGCTGGCCCGGGCCTGGGCGGCGGCGCGGGCGGTGGAGTCGGCGAAGTACGCCCCGAGCGGGCCGACCCGCATGGCGGCCCCGTTGCCGCAGGAGCCCTGCCCGTCGAAGGCCGAGGCGGCGGCCACCGGCCAGGGCGTGCCGGCACGGATCAGGCGCAGGAGCGTCGACGCGCCGGTGCCGTACCCACGGTGCGGCTGGTGACGGTCGGCGAACGCCCGTGCCAGCCGGTCCCTGTCGATCTCCCCGAGTGCGGCCAGCTCCGACACCACCGAGCAGGCCATCTCGGTGTCGTCGGTCCAGTGCCAGGGCGACGGTGGGAGCCGACCGGCGGCCAGGTCGGCCGGGGTCGACCCCGGTCCGACGAACCGCTCGCCGAGGGCGTCGCCGACCGACAGACCGGCCAGGGCGTCCCGGGCCAGCCCCAGACGGGTGTCGGCGAAGAGTACGTACGTCATTACCGTCCCAGCTTGCCGGGTTCCCAGGTGTGCCGCAACGGGGTCGGCTTGCCACGGGAAGTACCTTCTTGACGTGGCCACCGTGCTCCTGGTCGAAGACGACCACGTCGTACGCGGCGCGATGCTGCGATCCCTCACCGACAGGGGGCACGCCGTGCACGCCGTCGGTACGGCGCTGGAGGCGCTGCGCCGGGTGGCCGCCGAGACCCCCGACCTGGTCGTCCTCGACCTGGGCCTGCCCGACCTGGACGGCTCCGACGCGCTGCGGATGCTGCGCGGCATCACCGACGTGCCGATCATCATCGCCACCGCCCGCGACGACGAACAGTCGGTGGTCCGCCTGCTGCGGGCCGGGGCCGACGACTACATGGTCAAACCGTTCACCGGGGCGCACCTCGACGCCCGGATCACCACGGTCCTGCGTCGGGTCGGGCGGGCCAGCCGGGACGTCGCACCGGCCGTCCACGCCGTCGGCGGGCTCCGGGTGGACGTGGGGGAACGCAGCGCCCACCTCGACGGCGAGGCGCTGGCGCTGACCCGCAAGGAATTCGACCTGCTGGCGTATCTCGCCGCCCGTCCGGGCCGGGTAGTGTCCCGGCGGGAACTCTTGGAGGAGGTATGGCGGCAGCCATCGGTCGGCGAGGACCAGACGATCGACGTCCACCTGTACTGGCTTCGCCGCAAAATGGGCGAGTCCGCGGCGAAGCCGCGCTACCTGCGCACCGTGCGGGGGGTCGGATTCCGGTTGGTGGCACCGGACTGAGGACGGCGCTGGCGTGGCTCACCGCCGGCATGTGCACCCTCGTCGCGCTGGCCTTCCTGGTTCCGCTCGGTACGAACCTGCGCGAGCAGGCCCGCGACGCCGCGCTCGCGGACGCGGCCCGACGCAGCGCCCTGGTCACCGGCGCGCTGTCGGTCAGCACCGAGGCGGCGGTGGTGGAACGGGCCGTCGCGGCCACCGGCGACGATCCGGCGACCCGTCCCGTGGTCCACGGTCTCGGGGGCGGAACGCCCGGCGGTCGGGCGGACGGGGCCGACCTCGACGCCGTCGCCGCCGACCGCCGACCGGCGGTGGTGACGGTGCCCGGTGGGGTGGCCCGGCTCGATCCGGTGTCGCTCGGCGAGACGGTGGCGGTGGTGGAGGTCTTCGTCCCCGACTCGGCCCTCACCGAGGGCGTGGAGCGGATCTGGTGGCTGCTGGCGGCGGTGTGCGCCGCCCTCGTCGGGGCCACTGTGATCCTGGTGGACCGGGTGGCGGCCCGCGCCGTCGACTCGGCCCGGGGGCTGGTCCGGGCGGCGCTCGCGGTGGGCGGCGGGGACCTGGACGTCCGGGTCGAGCCCGGCGGGCCACGGGAGCTGGCCGAGGCGGGTCACGCGTTCAACCGGATGGCGGACCGGCTGGTGGTCTCGCGTACCGACGAACGGGAGATGGTGGCCGACCTGTCGCACCGGTTGCGGACCCCGCTGACGGTGCTCCGGCTCGACGCGGAGGCCCTGGAGTCCGACGACACCAGCGTGGGGCCGTTGAGCCAGGCGGAGCTGGACCGCCTTCGGGGGATCCGGCGGATCCGGCAGGCGATCGTCACCCTGGAGGGGGAGGTCGACGAGCTGATCACCGCCACCCGTAAGGCTGTCACCCAGGAGACCGCCCCGGGCAGCTGTGACGCCAGCGAGGTGGTCCGGGACCGGATGGTGTTCTGGGCGGCGCTCGCCGGGGACCAGAACCGCCCGCACCGGGTCTCCGGCGCCCACCTGCGGATTCCGGTGCCGGTGGCGCGGGCCGAACTCGCCGCCGCCCTGGACGCGGTGATCGGCAACGTCTTCCGTTACACCCCGCAGGGTACGGCGTTCGAAGTGGCGGTCTCCCGCCGTGACGGATACGTGGCGATCCGGATCGACGACGCCGGCCCCGGCATCCCGGACCCGGACCGGGCGCTGCGCCGGGGCACCAGTGACCAGGGGTCGACCGGGCTCGGGCTGGACATCGCCCGTCGGGTGGCCCTGCAGGCGAACGGTTCGGTGAGCATCGACCGGGCCCGGATGGGCGGGGCCAGCGTGGTGATGCTGCTGGCCGACCCGGATGCCGCGCCCCGGCCGGTCAACCGCTTCGGCCTGGTGGGTCGGATGGCCCGGGAGGTCCGGGAGCCGCGAAGCGCCCGTCGGCGGTGGGGCGGCCGAGAGACCGAAGTGGACTGAGCCCTCATGTCCGCAGACGTAAGTCTTTCTTAGATCCCGCTTAACCGGGGCTCCGCGGGCCTCGGACCGTGCCATGATCGGCGGCGAACCCATCAGTTCCACCGGCCGAACTTCCTGTCACCCACCCGGCCGGTGCAGCCGGGCGCGCGGCGGAGTGACGGTCCCCCACACCAGTCTCCGCCGCGCGCCGCACGGTTTCCCCTCCCGCCCTTCGACGACCTGTCAGCGGTCCACGGCGGCCAGATGAGCGTCGATCTCGGCGATGATCCGATCCTGCTCCGGTCCGGCCAGGAACGAGGCGGCCACCCCGGCACGCGCCAGGTCGGCCACCCCGGCCGGGTCGAGGTCGAGCAGGCGGGCGGCGACGGCGTACTCGTCGTCGAGGGTGGTCCCGAACATCGGCGGGTCGTCGGAGTTGATCGTCACCGGCACCCCGGCCTCGACCAGTCGGGGCAGGGGGTGGTCGGCCAGGCTCGCCACGGCCCGGGTCCGGACGTTGGAGGTGGGGCAGACCTCCAACGGGATCCGCCGCTCGGCGAGGTGACGCAGCAGGTCCGGGTCGTCCACCGCCGAGATCCCGTGCCCGATCCGCTCGGCGCCCAACTCCCGCAGCGCGTCCCAGATCGTCTCCGGGCCGGTCGTCTCACCGGCGTGCGGGACCGAGCGCAGCCCGGCCGCCCGGGCCTCGTCGAAGTACGGCTTGAACTGGGGTCGGGGCACCCCGATCTCGGGGCCGCCCAGACCGAAGCTGACCAGGCCGTCGGGGCGTTCCTGGAGGGCGATCCGCAGCGTCTGTTCGGCGGCCGGGAGTCCGGCCTCGCCGGGGATGTCGAAGCACCAGCGCAGGGCGACCCCGAAGTCGGCCTGGGCCCGCCGTCGGGCGTCCTCGATCGCCTCGCAGAACGCCGGGGCGGGGATCCCCCGCCGGACGTGGGAGTACGGCGTCACTGTCAGCTCCGCGTACCGGACCTGCTGCCGGGCCAGCTCACGGGCCACCTCGTGGGTGAGCAGCCAGACGTCCTCGGGGTCGCGGACCAGGTCCACCACGCTCAGGTAGACCTCGATGAAGTGGGCGAAGTCCCGGAAGGCGAAGTAGTCGGCCAGGGCGTCCGGGTCGGCCGGGACCGGGCTGTCGCCCTCGTGGCGCGCGGCGAGTTCGGCGACGATCCGGGGGGACGCGGACCCCACGTGGTGGACGTGCAGCTCCACCTTCGGCAGTCCGGCGATGAACGTGGACAGGTCGGTCACGGCTCCTCCTCGACGGTTCTGGCGGTAGTCTCCCAGCTCCGGGGCACCGGCTCGCGGCGGCGGGGCCGCAGCCGGGGGTGCGGGGGATACCGGCCGGTCACTAGGCTCTGCCGAATGGAGAGACGGAAATTCACGCGGCTCGGCCGCGACGTGGGCGTGGTCGGCCTCGGCGCCTGGCAGCTCGGTGCGGACTGGGGCGAGGTCAGCGAGGACGCGGCCCTGGCCGTGCTGAACGCGGCCGTGGACTCCGGGGTCACATTCCTCGACACCGCCGACGTCTACGGTGACGGGCGCAGCGAGCGGCTGATCGGCAGGTTCCTGCGCGAGCGCGGTGACGCCGGACTGACAGTGGCCACCAAGATGGGACGGCGGGTCGAGCAGATCCCCGAGGCGTACACCCTCGCGAACTTCCGGGACTGGACCGACAGGTCCCGCAGGAACCTCGGCGTCGACACCCTCGACCTGGTGCAGCTGCACTGCCCGCCGACCCCGGTCTTCGCCGACGACGCGGTCTTCGACGCGCTGGACACCCTGGTCGCCGAGGAGCGCGTCGCGGGGTACGGCGTCAGCGTCGAGACCTGCGACGAGGCGCTCACCGCGATCGCCCGGCCCGGGGTGGCCAGCGTGCAGATCATCCTCAACGCGGTCCGGCACAAGCCGTTGGAGCGGGTCCTGCCCGCCGCCGCCGAGGCCGGGGTGGGCATCATCGCCCGGGTCCCGCTCGCCAGCGGCCTGCTCTCCGGGCGGTACGACGAGAACACCACCTTCCCCGCCGACGACCACCGCACCTACAACCGGCACGGGGAGTCCTTCGACGTCGGCGAGACCTTCTCCGGGGTGGAGTACGACAGGGGGCTGGCAGCGGTCCGCCGGCTCGTGCCGCTCGTCGGGGCGGACCGGTCGGTGGCCCAGTTCGCGCTGCGCTGGATCATCGACCAGCCGGGGGTGACGGTGGTGATCCCCGGGGCGCGCAACGCCGACCAGGCGCGGGCGAACGCGGAGGCCGCCACGGTGGCGCCGCTGACCGACGCGGAGCTGGACGCGGTCCGTGACACGTACGACCAGGTGGTCCGCCCGCAGGTGCACGACCGGTGGTGAACGGCGTGGCGCCCCCCGCCGGTGATCCGGCGGGGCAGGCTGGTCCGCAGGGCGGCGTCGCGGCGAAGGGGGCTCCGATGAAGGACTGGCTCGCGCTGACCCTGGGGCTGCTGGCGGTGGTCCTCGGGGCGGTCTGGACGGTGCAGGGCCTGGGGTTCGTCAGCGGCAGCCTGATGAGCGACCAGCCGGTCTGGGCGGTGGTCGGGGCGGTCCTGCTCGTCGTGGGGCTCGGGGTGCTCTGGTTCGCCCTGCGCGCCCGTCGACGCCCCTGACCCCGGTCGACCGGTCGCCTCCTGCGACGTCGGGCGGGGGTGCCCGGGTCAGCCTCGGACGGGTGGGACCGGCCTGCGAAAAAGCCCCGTATCCCTACGGATACGGGGCTCGATCGCGTTCACGGGTCGGGACCGCCGGGATGAGCGGCGGCGACCGGCCGGCGACGCTTTAGATGGGGCGGACCTGCTCGGCCTGCGGGCCCTTCTGGCCCTGAGCGATCTCGAACTCCACCCGCTGGTTCTCCTCCAACGAGCGGTAGCCGCTGGACTGGATGGCCGAGAAGTGGACGAACACGTCAGCACCCCCGCCGTCGACGGTGATGAAGCCGAAGCCCTTGTCAGCGTTGAACCACTTCACGGTTCCCTGCGCCATGTGAATCTCCTTCTAAAACTGGCGGCCGAGCACGCCGTACGGCCGATTGGCCGTCTTCGAGAAGCGGAGCCTGAGGCGGCCCCCGGTAAAGGGAACTTCTCTCAAACCACGCCGTCTCTCGACAGCGTGGAACAGCAAACCACGTACGCAAAATCTCTGCACAGCCTACCCGACGAATTTCTCCGACATGTGACCTGACCGATGCCTCACGCTCCCCGGCCGGGGCCACCCCGACCACGACAAGACCCCCTCTGAGCAGGTCAGGAGGGGGTCTTCGAGAGGGGTCGTGCTCAGTCGGGCCACTGGCCGGTGATCCGCCGTACCCCCACTGCACCACCACGGTCGACGGCCGCCCGGACGACCGAGAAGATCGCACCCTGCAGCGCCGCCGCAGCCAGGATCTCCACCCAACGGCGGTCCTCGTCGGTCGGGTTCGGTGCGTCACCGTCCCCGGCAGTCAACTTCCAGACCTGTCGGAAGACAGCACCCGCCACCGCACCGGCGGCCAGTCCCATCAGAACCCCGACGGGCTTGTAGACGGCCTTGTTGACGCGCCTGCTCACCTGTTCCTCCCCCTGATGACCAACAACACCACCACTGCCGCCACCGCACCGGCGGCGACGGCCGCCCACGGTACGGGGTTACGCCGGACCAGTTCGCCCGTCTCGTGCGCCTGACCCCGCGCCACCTCGGCGGTGTGCGCCGCCTGTCCGCGTACCCGCGCGGCGGTCGACGACGTCTGCTCGCGTACCCGCCTGCCGGCGTGGTCGGCCGAACCCCTCAGCCGCTCCTTCGCCTGCCCGGCGGAGCCCTTCAACAACTCCTTGGCGTGGTCGGCGGACTCCTTCACGCGCTCCTTGGCGTGGTCGGCCGAGTCCTTGACCCGCTCCTTGGCGTGATCGGCGGAGTCCTTGAGGCGGGCCTTGACGTCGGCCTTGGCCGCCAACTGCTCGACCGTCTCGCCCAACTCCATCCGGGTACGCCGGATCTCCGCCCGCAGGGCCTCGGCGTCCCCGGTGCCGTTGCCGTTGCCGTTGGCCGTCATGGCCGCCTCCCGTCCTTCACCGCGGCGCTCACCGTGTCGACGTCCGCCCGGACGCTTGTCACCGCCGCCGCCGGGACCGGCGGAACGGCCTGCTTCACCTGCTTCTTACCGGCCAGCGCGAGGATGCCCGCGACCACGAAGAGCACCACCGCCACGATCAGGGCGGACAGCCAGGCGGCGATCCAGGTCGCCAGGAGCAGGACCACCGCGGTGATCAGCGCACCGAGCCCGTAGAACGCCAGGGCACCGCCACCACCGAAGAGGCCCACCCCGATGCCGGCGTGGCGGCCCTTCTCCGTCAACTCCGCCCGCGCCAGTGTCAGCTCGTCCCGGATCAGCCGCGACACCTGCTCGGTCGCCCGCTGCACCAGTTCCGCGGTGGACGGCTCGGCCCCGGTCCGAGTCGTACGAGAATTCGCCACCTCTGTCATGCTGCCCTCCTTTCACCGTCACCGCGCTGTATGCCCCGACCGGGCACCGGTCAATCCTGGTGGGCAGCAGTCCCCGTCACGGAGCCCGTCAAACACCCGTTCCGGACAGACCACCCGGCAGGTGCAACGCCGACCCGGGCGGGAAGGTCACGACGACCCTGTCGCGTCGGGGGCGCAGACGGGGTCGACAGGGCGGACGACGACCCGGGTCGCGTCGGGGTGCGAAGGTCACGACGACCCGGGTCGCGTCGGGGGACGGCAGCGGGTCAGCGGCGGGCCTCGACGCGGCCGTTCGGGGCCTCGGCCGGCTCCTCGCGGTGCTCGCCGTCCTCGGCGGGACCGACGAAGGCCTCACTGCGGGCGTCGCCGTCGTCGCTGCCGCCGAAGAGGCGGGCGTCGTCCGGCGGGTTCGACTCGATCGGGGCACGTCCGGAGCGGCGGGTCGGGCGTCGGAGCTGTCCCGACTGCCAGGGCAGGGTGCTGGACTCCTCGCCGACCTCGGCCCGCATCCGGGGCAGGGCGGTGGGCCGCTGGTCGCGTACCCAGGCCACCAGGTGTTCGCGGACGACGCAGCGCAGGTCCCACAGGCTGCCGGAGTCGGCGGCGCTGACCAGTGCCCGGATCTGGATGGTGCCGCCGGTGGCGTCGACCACCTGCAGGACGCAGACCCGGCCGTCCCACAGGTCGGTGCTCTCCACCACCCGACGCAGTTCCTCCCGCATCGCCTGGACCGGCACCGACCAGTCGACGTCGAACATCGCGGTGCCGAGGACCGCCGCCTCGGTCCGGGTCCAGTTCTGGAACGGGGTGCTGGTGAAGTAGGAGGTGGGCAGGACCAGTCGCCTGTCGTCCCAGATCTGCACCACCACGTAGCTGAGGGTCAGCTCCTCGATCCGGCCCCACTCCCCCTCCACCACCACCACGTCGTCGAGGCGTACGGCGTCGCTGAAGGCCAGCTGGAGCCCGGCGAAGACGTTGCCGAGCAGGCTCTGTGCGGCGAGTGCGGCGACCACACCGACGACACCGGCACTGGTCAGGACACCGGCACCGATCCCCCGTACGGCCGGGAAGGTCATCAGCATCACGCCGAGGGTCAGCACCACGATCACCGCGATGGTGACCCGGCGCAGCATCACCACCTGGGTCCGGACCCGTCGGGCGTGCCTGTTGTTGGGGACGTCCACCCGGAACCGGGCCAGGGCCGTGTCCTCCACCACCACCAGCAGCGAGGTGACCAGCCAGGCGGTGCTGGCGATCACGCAGAGCACGAGCAGGTGCAGCACTATCTGTCGCCACGGGGTGCCGACGGCGTACCCGGTGCTGAACCGGACGGCGAACTGCACGGCCAGGACGACCGCCGTCACCTGGATGGACCGGTGTGCGTGCTCGGTGAGCTCGCTCAGCAGCAGGGACCGACGGCCGAGCCGCCGCATCACCCGGTGTGCGACGCCGACGAGCAACAACGCGGCCGTCGCCGCGCCGAGCGCGGCGACGACCGTCGTCAGGTAGTTCTGCACGTGTTCCTCTCCCTCTGCCCGGCTGACCATCTGGGCGCAAAGCCCCCATGGTGCCCGGCAGACCCGGAATCGACCAGGTCGTCAGACCTTGCGGTACCGGGACTGGAGGAAGCAGTAGACGCCGAAGGCGGCGATGCCCAGGGCGACGAGTCCGAGCAGGATGGTGCCGAAGGGCTGGTCCCGCAGGGTCCGCAGCGCGGCGTCCAGGCCCCGGGCCTTCTCCGGGTCGTAGTTGACGGCGGCGACCACGACCAGGACACCGGCGACGGCGAAGGCGGAGCCACGGGCGGCGTACCCGGCCATGCCCAGCTTGCGGGCGAGCTGACGGGTCTTCGCGCTCATCTCACCGGTCTTGAGGTTCTTCTCGAACTTCTTCTTGATCCCGTAGATCGCCTGGCCGATACCGATGCCGGCGACCACCAGGCCGACGAAACCGACCAGCCACCGACCGCCGGTGGACTCCATCAGCTTGGAGGTCATGTCCTCCTGCTGGTCGGCGCTGCTCGAGGAGGAGGCGCTGTTGACGACCTTGTACGCGGTGAAGGCGAACCAGCCGTAGACCACGGTCCGGGCGCCCGAGAGGACCCGCTCGACGATGCGTCGGTTGCCCTCCTCGCTGACGTGACCGACGGCGGCCTGGGTGAGCTGCCACAGGGCCATGGCGACCATGCCGACCCCGATGGCGATCACGATGAACTTGCCCATCGGCTGGGCGGCGAGGGTACGGAGGGCTCCCGACTGGTCGCCGTCGTCGGGCGAGCTGCCGAAGGCGATCTGGAGGGCCAGCCAGGCGAACAGCAGGTGCACCACCCCGTAGCCGATGAAACCGGCCCGGGCGAGGAGTTCGAGCCACCGGCTGTTCGCCGTCTTCGAGGCGGTGGCTTCGGCGTTCCGGGTGAGAGACATGGCGCCTCAATCTCCGAATGTGGAGATTCCCAAACGTCTGTGCCGACCGGCCCGGCCGCAACCGCGTCGGGGCCGGTCGGAGCCCTCCTACGGTCAGCCGTTGGGGTTGCGGGCGACCCGGATCTGGACCTGCTGGTCGGTGACGCTGTCCAGCGTGACGCTGAAGCCGCCGACCTCGGCGGCCTGCTGTCCGACGGTGAGCGACAGCCGCTCCCCGGCGACCTCGACGGTGACCTGGTCACCTTCGGCGCCCACGAGTCGGGTCTCGACGCCGAGGATGGTGGCGTGCGCCTCGACGCCACGTTCGAAGGTGACGGTGCAGGCGTCCAGGCCGCAGTCGGTGGAGGCTCCCTCGGAGCTGCAACCGGCGAGGAGGGCGACACCGAGTGCCAGACCGGCCAGGAGACCTGCGGCGCGGCGGATGGGGGTGTGGTGGGGGGTACCGGTGCGGTTCGTCACGCCGCTCAGCGTACGAGACCGAGGCGACCCCGAACAGCATCCAAGATCACCCTTCGGGTCGAGAGTGGAGTGAGCTGCCCGTCGAGCACCGAGATCCCGCGGTCGACAGGGGTCGGCGGACGGGCGGGGGCGGGCGGGGGCGGATAGGGTCGGGCGATGAGGGCTGACAACTGATGCCTTTCGGTCGTCAAGAGTGCCCACTAGTCGACTATGGTCGGCGTCGTGAATTTGAAGGAATGGGCGGCGGCCACGGGAGTCTCGTACGCGACGGCACGTCGGCGGTACGAGTCCGGAACGCTGCCTGTTCCCGCGTACCGCCTCGGCCGCCTGATCATGGTCGGTGAACCGATCACCGGCGCGAGGGTCGAGACTGGGCAGACGGTGGTGTACGCCCGGGTGTCGTCAGTCGATCAGAAGACGGACCTGGACCGGCAGGTCGCCCGGGTCACCGTGTGGGCCACCGGGCAGGGACTCGGCGTGGACCGGGTAGTGACCGAGGTCGGGTCCGCACTCGATGGGCACCGTGAGAGGTTCCTCGCGTTGCTCCGCGACCCTGCTGTGTCGACGATCGTCGTCGAGCACCGGGACCGGTTCGCCCGGTTCGGTGCCGAGTACGTCGAGGCCGCTCTGACCGCGCAAGGCCGCCGCCTGCTGGTGGTGGACCCGGCCGAGGTCGATGATGACCTGGTCCGAGACGTGACCGAGATCCTGACGTCGTTGTGTGCCCGGCTGTACGGCCGTCGTGCCGCCGCGAACCGTGCCCGCCGCGCGGTCGAGGTCGCCACCGAGAGCGGCCCGGCGTGAAGGCGATCCAGGCGTACCGGTTCGCCCTTGACCTCACCCCCGGCCAGGAGCGTGACGTGCTCGCCCATGCCGGGGCGGCCCGGGTCGCGCACAACTGGGCGCTCGCCCGGGTCAAGGCGGTCATGGACCAGCGGACCGCCGAACGCTCCTACGGCGTGCCGGACGAGCAGCTCACGCCGTCGCTGTCCTGGTCCCTGGCCGGCCTGCGGAAGGCGTGGAACACCGTGAAGGCGGAGGTTGCGCCGTGGTGGGGCGAGGTGTCCAAGGAGGCGTTCAACACCGGCCTGGACGCGCTCGCGCGCGGGTTGAAGAACTGGGCCGACTCCCGCACGGGCGTCCGTGCCGGTCGACCGGTCGGGTTTCCCCGGTTCAAGTCTCGCCGCCGCACCACGCCATCCGTGCGGTTCACGACCGGGGCGATCCGGGTCGAGCCCGACCGGATGCATGTCGTGCTGCCCCGGCTGGGCCGATTGAAGCTACACGAGTCGGCCCGCAAGCTGGCCCGCCGCCTGGACAACGGCACCGCCCGGATCATGTCCGCGACCGTACGGCGCGACGGCGGACGCTGGCACGTGTCGTTCACCGTCGAGGCCGAACGGGCCGAACACACCCCCGCCCGGCCCGTGTCGGTGGTCGGTGTCGACGTGGGGATCAAGCATCTCGCGGTGCTGTCCACCGGCGAGTTGGTCGACAACCCGCGCCACCTGGTCGCCGCGCACCAGTGGATGCGCTCGCTCGGCCGTGCGCTGTCGCGCAAGACCGGCCCCGACCGGCGCACCGGACGTCGGCCGTCGAAGCGGTGGGAGCGGGCAGCGGCCCGGCTCGGCCGGGCACACGCCCGCGTGGCGAATCTGCGTCGCGACGGGATGCACAAACTCACCACCCGGCTCGCCCGCGAGCACGGCACGGTTGTGGTGGAAGACCTCAACATCACCGGTATGCTCGCCAACCGCAAGCTGGCCCGGCACATCACCGACGCCGGGATCGCGGAGATCCGCCGCCAGCTGGCATACAAAACCTCGTGGAGCGGCAGCCGGCTACTCGTGGCCGATCGCTGGTACCCGTCCTCGAAAACCTGCTCGGACTGCGGCACGGTGAAAGCCAAGCTGGCCCTGTCCGAGCGCGAATACACCTGCGAGGCGTGCGGTCTGGTCATCGACCGCGACCGCAACGCCTCGCTCAACCTGGCCGCTCTCGCGGCCGAGTTCGACACCGCCGGGAGTGGCCCGGTGGCAGCACGTGGAGCCGACCAGAAGACCCGCGTACGCGGGCAGGTGGCGTCGAAGCGTGAACCCGGCACGGCATCCGTCGGTCAGACCGGGACCGTCCCGCCGCAAGGCAGGACTACCAACCGTGTGCTCACTAAAGCGCACTGAGAGGTAACGGAACGACCGCAGGTACGCCCGGGGACGGATCGTGCTCGCCGGGGCGCTGACAGTGGTGATGGTGCTCGTGGTGGGCGGCGCGGCGTACTGGCGGGGGTGGTTCACCGACCCGTCGGTGGCAGACCCGCCGCAGGTCGACCCGGCCGGGTTGGAGACGGTGCTGACCGGGCTGGCGACCCTCTGGGGGGTGGCCTTCCTCCCGGACGGCTCGGCACTGGTCACCGAGCGGGACAGCGGGCGGCTCCTGCGGGTCGCCGGGGGCCTCAGCGGGGAGGTGACCCGGGTTCCCCGGGGTGGTCGCCGGCGGCGAGGGGGGCCTGATAGGGGTCGCGGTCGCCGACAGCTACCCCGAGGACGGCTGGATCTACCTCTACCACACCGCCGAGGACGACAACCGGATCGTGCGGATGACCCTGGAGGGGGGCACCCCGAAGCCGGTCCTCACCGGCATCCCCAAGGCCCGTACCCACAACGGGGGTCGGATCGCCTTCGGCCCGGACGGGATGCTCTACGTCGGCACCGGGGACGCCGGGGACCGGAACAGCTCCCAGGACCGGGACTCCCTGGCCGGCAAGATCCTGCGGCTCACCCCGGAGGGTCGACCCGCCCCCGGCAACCCCTTCGGCGACTCCCCCGTCTACAGCTACGGCCACCGCAACGTGCAGGGGCTGGCGTGGGACTCCACGGGTGCCCTCTTCGCCGCCGAGTTCGGGCAGAACCGGTACGACGAGCTCAACCGGGTCGAGCCCGGCGGCAACCACGGCTGGCCGGAGGTGGAGGGGGACTCCGACGACGACAGGTACGTCCGGCCGGTGGCGACCTGGGCCACCCACGAGGCCTCCCCCAGCGGCATCGCGATCGTCGACGACACCGTCTACGTGGCCTGTCTGCGGGGGCAGCGGCTCTACCGGATCGGCACCGACGGGCAGGGCGCCGAGTCGCTGCTGACCGGTGAGTACGGGCGGCTGCGCCACGTCGAACCCGCCCCGGACGGCTCCCTGTGGGTGCTGACGAACAACCGTGACGGGCGTGGTGCCCCGGGGCCTGACGACGACCGGATCCTGCGCCTGGAGCCCTGACCGGTCCACCCCTCCCGACGGGTGCCGTCGGCCGCACCCGGGGCCGATGCCGCCCTCAGGTGCGGCCGACGAGCAGTTCGGCCGCCGCTCGGGTCACCACCCGGGTCGCCCCGTGGGTGGCCACGTGCACCCGGCCGACGACCAGCTCGGGCACCCCCAACTCGACCACGACCGCGTCCGGCCGGGCGGCCAGGGCGCGTTCCACAGCCGCCCGCATCCATCCGTGCCGGTGCAGGTCCCGGACCACCAGGACCAGGCGTCGACCGGCGGCCCTGACGGTCGCGTCGGCGTGGGGGTCGGACTCGGCGTACCGGACGGTGGTGGTGTCCGGGGCGAGGTCGGCCAGCGGGGCACCGAGCCCCCAGGGGGTCTCCGCCCCGATCGCGATGTTGCGGGACGGCTCGAACTCCACCACGTGCACCGGCCCGGCCAGCGGAAGCAGCCCCGGGTCGCCGTCGACGGTGACCCGGAGCGCCCGGCGGGCCGCGACCAGCCCCACCGGGGAGCCGTCGACAGTGGTCGGGGTCCACCCGGACCGACCGGACCGCTCCTCGGCGGTCCAGGTGGCGAGCTGTCCGACCCGTCGGGCGGCGTCGGCGAGCCGCTCCTCGGGCAGGTCACCGGCGACGACGGCGGCGACGATGGCGTCGCGGAGCAGCCGGGCGGTCGCCTCGTCGGCGTGTTCGCCGCCGACGCAGATCGCGTCGACCCCGGCGGCCAGGGCGCGGACGGCCGCACCGGTGAGGCCGTACCGCCCGGTGACCGCCCGCATCTCCACCGCGTCGGTGACCACCACACCGGTGAAGCCCAGGTCGTCGCGGAGGACCCGACCGAGGATCCGGTGACTGAGGGTGGCCGGGAAGTCCGGGTCGAGGGCCGGGACCAGGAGGTGACCGGTCATGATCGCCTGCACTCCGGCGGTCACTGCGGCCCGGAACGGCAGCAGTTCGGTGCTCTCCAGCCGGGTCCGGTCGCCGTGGATGGCGGGCAGGTCGTGGTGGGAGTCGACCCGGGTGTCCCCGTGGCCGGGGAAGTGCTTGGCGCAGGCCGCCACCCCGGCGGACTGGAGTCCGCGTACCCAGGCGGCGGTGTGCCGGGCGACCAGGTCCGGGGCGGCACCGAAGGCGCGTACCCCGATGACCGGGTTCTCCGGGTCGGAGTTGACGTCGGCGTCGGGGGCGTAGTTGAGGTTGATCCCGGCGGCGGCGAGTTCCCCGCCGAGGTCCCGGGCGACCGCCTCGGTCAGCGCCGGGTCGTCGACCACCCCGAGGGCCAGGTTGCCGGGCCGGGAGCTGCCCCGGGCGGACTCGAAGCGGGTGACGTCCCCGGCCTCCTCGTCGATGGCGACCAGGACGTCGGGGCGCTCCGCCCGCAGGGCTGCGGTGAGGGCGGCGACCTGTTCGGGGTCGACGACGTTACGGGCGAAGAGCACCACAGCGCCGAGGCCGTCGCCGACCCAACGGCGTACCCAGGTGGGTGGGGTGGTGCCGACGAACCCCGGTTGCAGGACGGCGGAGGCCAGCGCGGTCAGGCTGACCGTGGGGGCGCTCACGCGGCCACCCCCCGGGCCCGGGGGTGGAGTTTCGACGTGCCGACTGTGCAGGTCAACTCGCTCATGCGCCTCGCCCATCCCCCGTCTCGGCTCACACCGCAGCAGGCCCGACCGCCTCACGGCCCTGCCATGTTCACACCGGGACCGGAAATAGTCAATAAACCTTACTGTTAGCCGGTGGCCGTCCCCGCACCGGCCGTGGCAGAGTTCCACCATGGAACCCACCACCCTCGCCGACGCCACCAGCGCCGCCGACATCCCGGGCGTACGCCTGCTCGGGCTCCTGGTGGGTGGTCTGCTGCTGTTCGCCGCGATCAAGGCGATGTTCGGCCGCCGGTGACCCCGACGCCGGTCCGCCTCTCGGGGGCGGTCCGGCTCTCGGGCGCGGTCCGACCCCGAGGTCACCGCAGGCCGAGGCTACGGCGCAGCCGCAGGTACCCCTGCGGGGTGCCGATCCCGGCCCGCTCGTCGGGGTGGTCGACGTAGTACCGCAGGACGTCGGCGAGGAACCCGACGCGCACGGCCAGGGTGTCCCCGTTGATGCGGGGCCGACGCCGTGGGCTGATCAGCAACCCCCGCTGGACGACCAGGTCCGGGCGGGACACCACGAGGCTCACGGACCGGCCCGAGGGCGGGAGCGGGCCACCGGGGGCGAGGGCCGCCCAGGGGATCACCCGGGAGCCGAGGAGGTCCCGCGCCTCGACGCCGGTCGGGGTCAGGTCGACGCGCGGCCGGGACCGGAAGACCCCGACGGCCTGGGCCATGACCACCACGCCGACCAGGAGGACGAGCAACGCCAGGTCGATCATCAAGATCGTTTCGACGGTGCCCTCGTCCCACCGGGACCGGTCCACCAGGGACGTGGTGATCGCGCTGACGAGGAGGACCTGACCAGCGCAGAGCCAGCCGGCCACCCGACTCGGCCCGGCCCGGAAGGCGGCCACCCCGGGCCGGAGGTCGACCACGCCGAGCCTCGCCGATCCGCCTCCGGAAGCGAGGAGGACGGCACCGAAGGCGAACACCGCCAACAGGTACGGAACCCCGCCGATCCAGAGCGCCGAGGCCAGGTCGGCCGGCACCCACCAGATCTGAGCCGCCACCCAGCCGACGGCGAACACGTCGGCCAGGCCGACCACCCACCGGTTCGCCCAGGTGGCATCGGTCGCCCGCTCAGGGATCCCGGCCGGAGCACGGCCGTCCTCGGGGTCAGCGGCAGTCGTCACCGGCACATGATGGCACCCCCGGCCACTCCGCTGTGTGCACAGTGCACCGGCCGTGACCGGTCTTGCGTGATCGTTTGCGGTTCAGGTGCTCGACACGCCGGGGAAGTGGCATCTGGCGTGCGAACGACCACCGGAGCGACGACCGTTCGGCGGGCGGGGTGGGCGGTTTCGGTGGGGGGCGGTCAGGGTACGTCCCCGGCCACCATGAAAGCGACGAACCCCCACTCCACGACCCTGCGCCGTGCGGCCCGCAGCCTGTTCGGCTGGACGCAGCTGCGCCCCAACCAGCTGGCCGCGATGCGGGCGGTGATGAAACGCCGCGACGCACTCGTGGTGTTGCCGACCGGTGCGGGTAAGTCGGCGATCTACCAGATCCCGGCCAGCCTGATCCCGGGGCCGACGGTGGTGATCTCTCCGCTGCTGGCCCTTCAGCAGGACCAGATCGCGGCCCTCAACGAGCGACAGCGACCCGAACTGCGGGCGGTACGGGTCAGCTCCGACGAGTCCCCGACCCAGCAGGCCGAAGCGATCGAGGAGATCCGGCAGGGGCAGGCCGAGTTCCTGTTCATCACCCCGGAGCAGCTGGCCAACCCGGACCGGCTGGCCGAGGTCCGGGACCTCGGACCGGCGCTCGTCGCGATCGACGAGGCGCACTGCATCTCCGCCTGGGGGCACGACTTCCGCCCCGACTACCTGGCGCTGGGCCACCTGATCGACGAGCTGGGCCGCCCGCCGGTGGTGGCCCTGACCGCCACCGCCTCTCCCCCGGTACGCGAGGACATCATCGCCCGGCTGCGGCTGCGCGACGCCGAGGTGGTCGTCTCCGGACTGGACCGGCCGAACCTGTTCCTCGAGGTGGCGCACTGCCCGACCGAGGACTACCGGTGGCGGCGGCTGATCACGCTGCTCAACGACGACAGACGTCCGGGGATCATCTACGTGCCGACCCGTCGGGCCGCCGAAGAGCTGGCCGGGCGGCTCACCGAGGCCGGTTTCCCGTCGCAGTTCTACCACGGGGGGATGGCGACCGGGGCACGTGCGCAGCTGCACGAGGCGTTCCTCGCCGACCAGGTGCCGATCATGGTGGCCACCTCGGCGTTCGGGATGGGCATCGACAAGCCGAACATCGCCTGGGTGGTGCACATGGCGCTGCCCGACTCGCCGGACAGCTACTTCCAGGAGATCGGGCGGGCCGGCCGCGACGGGGAACCGGCCCGGGTGCTGCTGCTGTGGCAGGCCGAGGACATCGGGTTGCAGCGCTACTTCAGCGGCGGCCTGCCCAACCGCGACGAGTTGCACCAGCTGGCCGCGTTGGTCCGCAGTCGACCGGCGACCCGCAAGGCGTTGCGCGACGCCACCGGGCTCGGCCCCCGCAAGCTGGGACAGTTGCTCGCCCTCCTGGAGCAGGTCGGTGCGGTGGAGCCGCGCAAGCGGCAGCGCATCGGTGCCCCCCGGTACGGCCCCAGGCCCGCCGCCGCAGCCGACGCGGCGCTGGCCCAGGCGGAACGTCAGCAGAGCGTCACCCGGTCCCGTACCGACATGATGCGGGCGTTCGCCGAGACCACCGGCTGCCGGGGGCAGGCGCTGCTGGCGTACTTCGGCGAGCAGATGACCGAGCTGTGCGGGCACTGCGACAACTGTCATGCCGGGACGAGTGTGGCCGAGGTGAGGGACGAGGTTCCCTTCCCGGTGCACAGCCAGGTCCGGCATCCGGAATGGGGTTCCGGGATGGTGCTCAACTACGAGGACGACCGGATGACGGTCCTCTTCGACGAGGTCGGTTACAAGACGCTCTCCGTACCCGTGGTGTCGGAACAGGGCCTGCTGACGCTCGACTAACCTGAGCCGGCGAGGACGCCTCGCCTGCGGTCGGCGGTTCACCGTCGACGTCTACCACTGTGCACATCTTCGAGAGGGGCGTTGTCGTGATCGAGCAGCCGGCGTACACCGGATTCGGTTTCTCCGACGAGGAGTGGGGTCTCCTGGTCGGTCTGCCGCAGGCGGTGCTGACCGCCGCGAGCGCCGCCGAGTCCGACAGCAGCCGCCGTACCCGGGCGGAGGGCGTGGCCGGGATGGAGATCATCTCGTCCGGCCGGGAGTCGGCGATCCCGCTGGTGGCGGCGGTCGCCGGGGAGATCGTCGCCCGGGTCGGGGACCCGGAGGCCGGTGGAGACCTCCCCGGGGTCGAGGTCGAGCTTCCGGTCGTCGCCCCCGCCGACCCGCAGGCCCTCATCGACGACGTCCTCGCCCGGGCCGGGCAGGCTGCCGCCCTGTTGGCGACGAAGGTCGACGAGGGGCAGGCCGGGGCGTACAAGCACTGGTTGGTGGAGATCGCCGACCAGGTGGTGGGGGCCGCGCCGACCGGGGGGATCCTCGGGCTCGGCGGCGAGCAGGTGAGCGACTCGGAGCGTCGGTTCCGCGACCGGCTCGCCCAGATCCTCAACGACTGACCGCAGCGGATCCGCCGGGGCACCTCGTCGCGTCGACGGGGTGCCCCGGCGTCGGTTCAGGCGAGGCGACGGGGGAACAGGGCCGCGGTGAGGGCCACCCCGAGGGCGAGCAGGCCCAGGCACCAGGCGGCCGCGTACCCCGGGGCGGACCCGGTGGGGGTGCCCAGGAGCAGCGCCCGCATCGACTCGATGACCGGGGTGACGGGCTGGTTCTCGGCGAACCCGTGCAGCCAGGTCGGCATCGTCTCCACCGGGACGAAGGCGCTGCTCGGGTAGGGCAGGAACATCACCAGGAAGGAGAACCCCCCGGCCGCCTCCGGGGTCCGGGCCAGCAGCCCGGCGGCGGCGGCGAGCCAGGAGACCGCCAGGAGGAACAGCAGCAGCACCCCGGCGGCGGCCAGCCACCGCAGCGGGTCGAGGGCCGGACGGAATCCGATCACGGCGGCGACGGTCAGGACCAGGACGGTGGCGACGCCGTTGCGCACGACGCTGGCGGCGACGTGTCCACCCAGGATGGCCACCGGGCTGACGTCCAGACTCCGGAACCTGTCGACGACCCCGGTGGTGAGGTCGGTGGTGACGCTGACGGCGGTGCCCGCCGCCCCGAACCCCGCGCAGAGGACGAGGACACCCGGGACGACGTAGGTGACGTACCGGGTCCCGGTGTCGATGGCCCCGCCGAAGAGGTACACGAAGACCAGCATCAGCAGGACCGGCAGCAGCAGCGAGACGAACAGCGCGTCGACGTTGCGCCGGGACAGCCGTACGCACCGGGCCACCATGACCAGGGCGGACGTCGCGGCCGACCGGTGTCGGAGGGTACGCGGCGCCGGGGCGGCGGTGAGCAGCTCAGACATCCGCCACCACCATGGAGGCCTGCGCCGACGAGGACTGCGCCGTGGAGGGCTGCGGCGTCGAGGACTGCGGCGTCGAGGACTGCGGCGTCGAGGGCTGTGCCGGGTCGGTCGCCGGGCGACCGGTCAGGGCGAGGAAGACGTCGTCGAGGGTGGCGACCCGGACGGTGAACCGCACCACCCGGTGTCCCGTCGGATCGACCTCGTCGAGCAGGTGGCGGATCTGCGGGGCGCTGCCGTCGGTGACCACCCCCACCTCCCGTCGCTCGGGATCGTGGTGGACGACCCGGTCCCCGAGCAGGCGGCGTACCTGCTCGACGTCGGTCTCCTCGCGTAGCCGCAGGTCGAGCCGTTGGGCCCCGAACCGGGCCTTGAGGGCGGCCGGGGTCCCCTCGGCGGCGAGCCGCCCTCCGTGCAGGATGGCGACGACGTCGGCGAGTCGATCGGCCTCCTCCAGGTACTGGGTGGTGAGGACCACTGTGGTCCCGGCGCGGGCCAGGTCGGCCACGACCGACCAGAGCCCCTGTCGGCTGCGCGGGTCCAGGCCGGTGGTCGGCTCGTCGAGGAAGATCACCGACGGGTCGCCGACCAGGCCGGCTGCCAGGTCCAGGCGGCGACGCATCCCCCCGGAGTAGGTGACGACCCGGCGACCACCGGCGTCGACGAGGTCGAACCGGTCGAGCAGGTCGTCGGCGCGGCGGCGGGCGGCGGCCCGCCCCAGTCCGGCCAGTCGGCCCATCATCCTCAGGTTCTCCACCCCGGTCTGTCCGTCGTCGATCGCCGCGTACTGGCCGGTGAGGCTGATCCGGGCGCGCACCTGCCGCCGGTCGCGCAGGACGTCGTACCCGTCGACGCGGGCCTGCCCGGCGTCCGGGGTGGTGAGGGTGGCGAGGATCCGCACCGTGGTGGTCTTCCCGGCCCCGTTCGGCCCGAGCAGGGCGTGCACGGTTCCCGGGTCGACCCGCAGGTCGAGGCCGGTGAGCACCGATGTCCTGCCGTAGGTCTTGTGCAGTGCGACGGCCTCGACCGCCGGTGGTGTCGCCATGAGCGTCCCCTTTTCTGCGTACGGCGTACGCTTTACTGCGTGCAACATACGCAGAAGCTAGGATGGCGGTCAAGGCCGATCACGGGAGGTGCCGATGAGCGAGGCGGGCGTCGAGCTGCCCCAGGGCATCGAGCTGGCCTGGGGGCTGCGGGAACGCCCCGGGAAAGGACCCCGGCGCAGCCTGACCCTGGACCAGGTGGTCGCCGCCGGTATCCGGGTGGCCGACGCCGAAGGGCTGACCGCCGTGTCGATGAGCCGGGTCGCCGGTGAACTCGGGCTCGCCACCATGTCGCTGTACCGGTACGTGCCGACCAAGCAGGACCTGCTCGGTCTGATGTCCGACACCGCCTACGGGGACCCACCGGCACCCCGGGGCCCCGACGAACAGTGGCGGCCCGCCCTGACCCGGTGGGCCGGGGAACTGGTCGACCGGATCCGGCGACGCCCCTGGGTACGGCACGTCCCGATCGACGGCCCCCCGATGGGCCCCCGCCAGGTCGGCTGGATGGAGCAGGGACTGGCGACCCTGGACGGGATCGGGTTGCGGGGCATCGAGCCGCTCTCCACGATCCTGCTGATCAGCCAGTACGCCCGCAGCCACGCCGCCCTGACCCTGGACCTGGTCGACGCCGCGACGGCCGCCGGGACCACCCCCGACGAGGCCGGGCAACGCTACTGGCAGCAGCTGGAGGTGGTGACCCGCTCCGGGGCGTACCCGCAGATCCGACGCCTGATGACCGACCTGGCCGACGCCGAGGAGACCGACGCCGACGCGGACTGGCGGTTCGGACTGGACCGGATCCTCGACGGGATCGAAGCTCTGGTCTCCTCCCGTCACCCTGGGTGATCGGTAACGATGGACGGAGGCCGACGGGGAGGCAGAGACGCCGATGTTGCACACCACTGTCGTGGACACCCGGCGGCTGCCGACCGCCGACCGGTTCGACATGTGGCTGGAGACGGTCTCCGGCAGTTCGGCGAAGCTGCGGATCCGGACCGAGCACTCCGCCGACTTCACCGCCCGGGCGGTCTTCACCGACCTGGGCCCGATCCGGTTGGCCCGCCACGACTACCCCTCGCTGACCGCCACCTCCCCCGGTCGACCGGTGGACCGGCGTGACAGGGGCTCCTACCAGCTCGGGCTGACCGTCCGGGGCGGCAGCAGATGCCGCCAGGAGGGGCGGGACAGCCACTTCACCCCTGGTGACTTCACCTTCTACGACTCGGCCCGCCCGCACCATCTGGACCACCACAGCGGCGCCGGTGGACACGCCTCGTCGGTGGTGGTGATCGTCCCGCACACTGTCGTCCCGTTGCCGCCCCGACGGCTCTCCACGCTGCTGGCGGCCCGGATGCCCGGCACCGAGGGGGTGGGCCGACTCCTGGCGCAGTTCCTCGTCGAGGTCACCGACCACCCCGAGCACTACCACGCCGCCGACGCGTCCCGGCTCGGCACCATCGGGCTCGACCTGATCACCACCCTCCTCGGTCGGCACCTGGTCGCCGAGGAGGAGGTGCCTGCCGAGGTACGCCGTCGGGCCCTGTTCAGCGAGGTCCAGGCGTACGTCAGGCGGCACCTCGGGGACACCACGCTCGGTCCGCAGGTCATCGCCGACGCCCACCACGTCTCGCTCCGTTCCCTGCACCGCCTCTTCGAGGCCGAACAGACCACCGTCGCCGCGTACGTCAGGGACCTGCGGTTGCAGCGGTGCCGACGGGACCTCGCCGACCCGGCGCTGCGGGGCCGGTCGATCGGGTCCGTCGCCGCCCGCTGGGGCTTCGCCAGCCCGGCGCACTTCAGCCGGGTGTTCCGGGCGGCCCACGACACCACCCCCCAGGAGTGGCGCAGCCGGCACCTGGATCAGTCACGGATCGACAAGACGGCGGCATCCACAGTCAAGCGGTCCCCGGCAGACTGACCCGACGCGATCGGCCCGGACCGGAACGTCGCCCGGCCCGGGCCGATCGCGTACCCACACACAGGCCGCCCGGACGGGACCGTGCCGCCGGGTCAGGCCCGTTCGAGCAGGTCCAACACCGACCGCTCCGCCCCCTCCCGGGGCGTCCCCGGTTCCACCGGCACCACCACACCCTCGTGGTAGAGGTCGACGACCCGAGGGTCCACGTAGGAGGTCCGGGCCACAGTCGGGGTGTTGCCCAGCAGCTCGGCGACGTCCCGCATCACCGCCGCCACCGCCCGCCGACGGGCGGTGACCGACCGCTGCGGGCCGGTGGTGGCCAGGTGGGTCGCGGCCAGGACCGTCGCGTGCCAGGTACGGAAGTCCTTGGCGGTCATCTCCGCCCCGCTGACCTCCCGCAGGTAGCCGTTGACCTCGTCGCTGCGCACGTCACGCCAGGAGCGGCCGTCCCAGTAGCCGAACAGCCGGTCCGCCCGTCGACGCCGTCGCCGCAGGTCCACCAGGACCCGGCACAGCTGCGGGTCCTCGATCTGCCGGACCTGGTCCAATCCGCCCTTGGCCGGGAACTCGAAGACCACGCACCCGCCCCGGGACCTGGCGTGTTCGGGGCGCAGGGTCGCCACCCCGAAGGTCGGGTCGTCCCCGGTGGCGTACTGGTCGCTGCCGATCCGGAACATCCCCATGTCGAGCAGACGGGTCACCGTGGCCAGCACCCGGCTGCGGCTCAGCCCCCGGCCGGTCAGATCCCGGTCGACCCGGTCCCGCAGCTGCGGGAGGCGACGGGCCACCGCCAGGACGTGGTCGAACTTCGCCTCGTCCTGCCTGCGCCGCCACTGCGGGTGGTAGAGGTACTGCCTCCGCCCGGCGGCGTCCACCCCGACGGCCTGGATGTGCCCGTTCGGGTACGGCGAGATCCACACCTGCTGCCAGGCCGGCGGGATGACCAGGTCCCGCAGCCGGTCCAGCTCGCCGGGGTCGCGTACCGGGTCACCGCCGGGGGCGACGAACGACCAGCCCCGGCCGCGGCGGATCCGGGCGTACCCCGGTCTGCCCGGATCGCTACGCCGCAACCGCACCGGCCCTCCGCACCGTCCGTTCCACCTCGTCCACGGCGGCCAGCACCTCCTCCACCTGCACCGACACCAACCGCAGGTCGGTACTTTCCCCGTCGGCGGTCGGACAATCCTGCCCGGCGCCGCGCACGACCCGGTGCCACGGCCGCCCCGGCGGAGGACCCCAGACCTGCGGCGACTCCGGGCCGAACAGCACCACCGAAGGAGTGCCGTAACCGGTGGCCAGGTGGGCGACCCCGGTGTCCCCGCTGACCACGAGGCGGGCCCGCGCCACCAGGGCGGCGAGCTCCGCCAGGTCGGTCCGGCCGGCCAGGACCGCCCCGGGGGGCAGCCCGGCCCGGTCGGTGACCCATCCGGCGAGGTCCCGCTCCGCCGCCGACCCGGTCACCACCACCCGGTGTCCCCGGGCCCCGAGGGCGGCGGCCACGGCGGCGAACCGCTGGGCCGGCCACCGCTTCGCCTCGACCTTCGTCCCGGGGTGCACCACTGTGGTCCCGTCCGGCACACCGGCCCCCACCGGCCGCCGCAGCGCCAGGTCACAGGGGTCGGCCGGGACGCCGTACCAGTGCAGGAGTCGGCACCAGCGGCGTACCTCGTGTTCGGTCCCGTCCCATTCCGGCCCGTCGGTGTGCCCCGCCTGCGGGCAGGAGAAGGCGACCAGCCGGGCCGCGCCGACGTCGGCGAGCAACCGGTGCGAGCGGGGTCCCCGGCCGTGCAGGTTGACCGCGACCGTCGGCGGGGGGCCGGACCAGCCGACGTCGGCGTCCAACCCGTCCAGCGGGACCAGCCGGTCCACCCCGCCGACCAGGTCGACCAGCGGCCCCAGCCAGGCGGGCGCGAGCAGGGCCAGTTCCCGGTCCGGGTACGCGGCCCGCAACCCCCGCAGCGCGGGCACCGCAGTGGCCAGGTCACCGACCCCGAGGGCCCGCAACACCAGGATCACGGGTACGACGACTCCTGCTCGGCGCAGACCACCATTTCCCGTACCGCGCAGCCGGGCGGCTGGGAGAGCGCGAACAGCACCGCCGCCGCCACGTCTGCCGGTTCGTTGAGTACGGCGTCCGGGCCGGGTCTGTACCGGGCGTCCCGCTCGTCGAAGAAGGCGGTCCGCATCCCGCCCGGGATCAGCAGGGTCACCCCGACGGAACCGGCCAGTTCGGCGGCGAGGGACCTGGTGAAACCGACCACCCCGAACTTCGCCGCGCAGTACGCGGTGGCGTCGGCGACCGCCTTCACCCCCAGCGTCGAGGCGACCGTGACGACGGTCCCCCGACTGTCCTGCAGGTAGGGCAGCGCCGCTCGGACCACCGCGACGGTGGCGAGCAGGTCGACGGCGACGATCCGCTCCCAGGTCACCGCCGGGACGTCGACGAGCCTGCCGGGCACGTCCATCCCGGCGGCGGTGACCACCCCGTCCAACCCACCGGCCTGTTCGGCCAGCTCACGGGTGCCCTCCTCGGCGGCCCGGGTGTCGGCCAGGTCGCACTCGACCCACGGCACCCCGTCACCGGGGGGCTGGCGGTCCAGCACCAGAGGACGTCCCCCGGCCCGGGCGACGGCGGTCACCACCGCCGCTCCCAGCCCGCTGGAGCCCCCGGTCACCAGCACTGTCGGCCCGGTGCCGGGCGGTGTCACGCTCATCGGTTCCCCTCCACGCCCACCGGGACCGGTCGGGCACCGGCCGCCGCGATCAGGTCGGTGGTGGAACGTCCGTCCAGGTACGGCACCACCACCGTGTGTCCTCCCCACCGGCGCAGGATCCCCGCCTCGGGCAGCGCCGGCTCGTCACCCGCCCCGCAGGCGTAGTCCCCGCCCTTGACCCAGACGTCGGGCCGCAGCCAGGACAGGGTCGCCTCGGGAGTCGACTCGTCGAAGATCAGCACTGCGTCGACGCAGCTCAACGCGGCGAGGATCCGTGCCCGGTCGGCCTGGGCCACCACCGGCCGGTGTGGACCCTTCAGCCCCGTCACGCTGGCGTCGGAGTTCAGGCAGACGACCAGACAGTCACCGAGTTGGCGGGCCGCCTGAAGGGTCGCCACGTGACCGGCGTGCAGCAGGTCGAAACAGCCGCCGGTGGCCACCACGGTCCCGCCGGCGGCGCGTACCTCGGCCACCACCGAGGCGACCTCGGCCGTACCCACCCGCCCGGCGACCGGGGGCGGCGGAACGGACGGGGCCGGAGGGGACGACGCCGGGCGGACCGGCGGCGGCAACGCGGTGGCCACTCCCCCGTCCGCGACGTACGCCGACGCGTCGGCCACCGCCCGCTGCACCGCCTCGGGGAGCAGCGCCCCCGTCGACAACGCGCTCGCCGCGCTCGCCGCGAACCGGTCCCCCGCCCCGCAGGTGTCCCCGTCGGCGTGGGCCGGGCTGGGCACCATCAGCGGGGTCGACCCGGCCGAGCAGAGCAACGCCCCGTCCCCGCCCAGGGTGACCACCACCGCCCCGGCCCGCCACCGTTCCCGCAGGCTCTGACCGCCCCGCTCGGCGGCGGCCAACCGGGACCCGCCCGACGGGACCTTCGCCAGTTCCCGCACCTCGGACTCGTTAGGGGTGACCAACCGGACGCCGGGCACCGGCGCGGGCCCCCGGGGATGCGGATCCCACACCACGGGCGCCCGGGTCCCGGTCAACGCGGCCCGCAACGCCGGATGCCGGGCAACGCCCCGGCCGTAGTCGCTGACCAGCACCACCGAGGCGCGGGCGATCAGCCGCAGCACCGCCTCGCTCGGGTCACCCGGCTCCGGTGCGCCGCCACCCCGGTCGTGGCGCAGCAGCACCCGACCCCGGGCCCGCAGTCGCACCTTCTCCGGGGTGGGGCCGGCCAGGGACAGCGGGTGCAGCTGCACCCCGGCCGCGTCCAGCAGGGCGCTCAACCGGGCTCCACCCTCGTCGCCGGAGACCCCGGTGACCAGGGCGACCTCGGCGCCGTACGTGGCGGCGAAGACGGCGGCCAGCCCCGCCCCGCCGGGCCGGTCGGCGTACGCCGTCTCGTCGAGCACCGGCACCGGGGAGTCCGGACAGAGCCGGTTGACCACCCCCTCCACGTCCCGGTCCAGCAGGGTGTCCCCGACCACCACCACGGGTCCCGTCACCGTCTCCCCCTCCGCACGCCTCGATCGACCGGCCGCTGCGGGCCGCCCAGTTCCACCTCGACGCCGGTCCGGACCGGGGACACCCCGTCCGACGGGACCGGATCCGGGGACGGTTCGCCGGCGACCGGCCGGGCGACCCGGGCGGCTAGCACCGCCGGCAACGCCTGGTCCACGTACTCGCAGAGCACGTGGGTGGAGACCAGGTGCAGCTCCTGCACCACCTGGCTGTCCGGCGCGTCCACCGCGAGGGTCTCGTGGCAGACGTCGGCCAGCGGGTTCGGTGCCGGGCCGGTGAACGCCCAGCACCGCAGCCCGGCGTCCCGCCCGGCCCGCGCCGCGGTGAGCAGGTTCGGGCTGGTGCCGCTGGTCGACATCACCAGCAGGATGTCCCCGGGTCGACCGTGGGCCCGGACCTGCCGGGCGAAGACCTGCTCGTACCCGTAGTCGTTGGCGATCGCGGTGATCGCGGAGGTCTCCGCGTGCAGGGCGATCGCCGACAGCGGCTCCCGGTCGTCGCGCAGCTTCCCGACCAGTTCGGCGGTGAGGTGCTGGGCCTCGGCGGCGCTGCCACCGTTGCCGGCCACCAGGAGACGACCCCCCGTCCCCAGGTGCCGGGCCAGGTCCCCACCCCACCGGGCCAGCAGCCCCGCCGACGCCCGGTACGGCACCAGGGCTGCGGCCAGGACGGCCAGGTGCGTGTCGAGCAGACTCGGCGGCGGGGTCTCGGCCCGCCCGGTGACCGGGACGGCCGACATCAGGCCACCACCCGGTACGGCCGGTGCACTGCGGCGACCTCGGTGTAGACCCCGACCAGCCGCTCGGCGGTGGCCGCCCAGGAGTACAGGCGGCGGGCCCGTTCCAGCGCCTCGGTGGCGTACGCGAACCGGCGGATCCGGTCGTCGAGCAGCCGTCGGATCGCGGTGCCCAGGGCCTGTGGATCCCGGGCGGGCACCAGGTCCCCGGTGACCCCGTCGACGACGGTGTCCTTGATCCCGCCGACCGCCGTGCCGATCACCGGCACACCGCAGGCCATCGCCTCCAGGGGGGTCAACCCGAACGGCTCGTACCAGGGGGCGGCGACGAGGACGTCGGCGGAGCGGTACCAGCGGCCCATCTCCTCCCGGGGCACCGCCCCCACCAGCCGGACCCGGTCGGCCACCCCGCACGACCCGGCCAGTGCCCGCAACCGGCGGGCGTACGGGTCGGACTCCAGCAACCCCACCGGCGGCCCGCCCACCACCACGCACTCGGCGTCGGGGACCAGCGCCATCGCCCTGATCACGGTCTGGAAACCCTTGCGTTCGACGAGCCGTCCGACGGTGAGCACCCGGTGCCGTCCGGGCCGCACCTCGGCGGCCGGACCGAGCGGGGCGAAGGTGCCCAGGTTCACCCCCGACGGGATCACCGTCACCCGGGACCGGGGCACCCCGAGGCGGACCAGTTCGCCGACCTCGTCGGAGCACTGGGCGACGACCCGGTCCACGGACCTGCCGAGTTCCCGCTCGTAGGACACCCGCCGGGCCGGGCTGGTGTCCTGCACCCCCTGGTGGCGGCGCTTCACCGCGCCCAGCGCGTGGTACGTCTGCACCACCGGCACCCCGACCCGGCGACCGGCGGCGAGCCCCGCCAGCCCGCTCATCCAGAAGTGCGCGTGGATCACCTCGGGCACCCAGTCGCCGCCCCGCCACCTGTCCGTCAGCCACTGCCCGAACTGCGCCATGTACGGCAGGAGGGCGTCCTTGGCCAGCGGCTCGGCGGGACCTGCGGGTACGTGCACCACCGCGTACCCGTCCGGGCTGCGGACCGTCACCGGCAGGTCCACGGCGTCCTGTCGGGTGTAGACCCGGACGTCGTGGCCGGCGGCGGCGAGCGCGGCGGAGAGCTCCGCGACATGCGTGTTCTGGCCGCCAGCGTCCTCCCCGCCGAGGACGGCGAGGGGACTGGCGTGCTCCGAGATCATCGCGATCCGCATAGCTCCTCCTCCAGCAGCCGGTCCCAGTCCGCGAGGAATCGGTCCAGGCCGTAGCGGTCCCGCGCGGCCGTACGGGCCTCGATGCCGGCCCGTCGGGCCGCCACCGGGTCGGCGATGAACCGCCGGGCGGCGTCGACCAGGTCGTCGACCCGGGTGGAGATCGCCCCCGCCTGCGGGGGCACCGCCACGACGGCCTCGGTGGTGGCCAGGGTGACCACCGGCATGCCCAGCGACATCGCCTCCACCAGGCTCAACCCGAGCGAGGTCCACCGGCACAGGTGCAGGTAGGCCCGCCGACGGGCCAACTCCTCGTGCATCACGGCCTGGGGTACGTCGTCGTGGCTGGTCAACCGCTCCTCGGGCAGTCCGAGGTGGGCGGCGAGCCCGGCGACCCCCAGGCCGTACACGTCCAGCGGGGCGACGGCGGCGAAGCGGTGCAGCAGGTCGGTGCCGGTGACCCGCCCCCGGCGTACGGGTTCGTTGATCACCACGGCGAGCCGGTCCAGTTCCCCGGTCCACCGGACCGTCGGCGCGACCACCCCGTGCTCCACCACAGTGGTCCGGGTCCCGCCGGTGTCCCAGAACAGCTCGTTGAAGTGGGTCACGTGGGCGACCAGGAGGTCGTCCCGGTCGGCCATCGGGTGCCGGGAGTGCGGGACGTCGCCCTCCTTCGGCGTGTTGTGCTCCACGTAGATCACCGGCAGGTCCCGTCCGGGGCGGCGACCCGTCCACTGCTGCGCCAGGTCGAACTCCTCGGGGCGTTGCAGGACCACCACGTCCACCGGGGCCTCCCGGAGTTCCTCCGGGGTCACCTCGACCGCGCCGTCGGGCCACTGGTAGGTGCGGGCCCGGCCGAGGCCGTACGGGCCCCGGTCGGGTGTGGTGGGAATGAGGTAACGGTGCCGGCCGTGCACGAAGGCAGTGGTCCAGGAGCCGTGCACGTGCCAGAGCAGGACGTTCATCGGCCGCTCCCGCCGCCGGTGGACGCCACCGTCGCGGTCACTGCGGCCACCGGGGCGACGACGGGCGGGCGGGGGCCGGGCGTCGGTACGCCGAGCAGGCGTACCGCGTCGACCACCTCCTGCGGGTCGATCCCGGTCAGGCAGGGGTGCCCGGGGACGGGGCAGCGGGCGGCGCGGGTGTCCCGGCAGGAGGCGGTGGGGTCGCCGAGCCGTACGGCGGGCACCCGCCAGGGTCCCCACTGCCCGTACGGGACGGTCGGGGCGAACAGACTCACCACCGGTACGCCCAACGCGGCGGCCAGGTGCGCCGGGCCGGTGTTGCCGACGACCAGGGCCTGCGCCCGGGCGATGACGGCGGCCAGGTCCCCCAGGCCGGTGCCGCCTCCCAGGTCCACGCCGGTCCCCCCGGCGACCCGGGCGGTCAGCTCCCGTTCGCCAGGCCCGCCGGTGACCACCACCCGGTGCCCGGCGGAGGTCAGCAGCCGGACCACCCGGGCCGCCAACTCCGGTGGGCAGGCCCGGGACTCGGCGGCCGAACCGGGATGCACCACCAGGTACGGCCGTCGTGGCAGTCCGGTCGGGGTCGGTGGACGGATCCGCAGAGCGGGCCGGTCGCCGGTGGGCAGCGCGAACCCGGCGGCGGCGGCCAGGGAGAGCGCCCGTTCCGGCTCCGGGACGCCGGTGGGCACCCGGTGGCGGACGTCGAGGAGGCTGCCCGGGTAGTCGTCGCTGATCGCACTGATCCGGCCCACCCCGGCCATCCGCAGCAGCAGCGCCAGCGGCAACGCCGACTGGTGGTAGCTGGTGAAGACGACCGCCTCGTCGGCGCCGATCCGGGCGAGCCTGTCGACCAGGCCGGTCACGTCGGCCGGGTCCACCGGGGCCGGGTCCGCCTCGATCCAGGGCAGCGGGTGCTCGACGATCTCGGTCACCCCGGGGAGCAGTTCGGCTGCGGCCCGTCCCCGTGGACCGCACAACAGCACCACCCGCTCGGCGTACGCCGCGACGGCCCGGATCGCCGGGCCGGTCACCAGCACGTCCCCGGCCGAGTCGCTGCGTACCACGAGCACCGTCGCGGCCCGGCGGGGCGCGGCCGACGGGGTCAACGCCCGCTGTCGGGCGAGGATCTGGTCCACGGCCGTCGACAGGTCCTTGGCCACCCACCCGGCGGCGGCGACCTCCCGGGGGCGGGTCACCGGGGTCGGCACCAGCAGACCGGTCGCCCCGGCCGCCCCGGCGGCGACCACGTCCCGACCGATGTCCCCCACCACCACGCAGCGCTGCGGGACGGTGCCCAGTTCGTCGGCGGCCGACCTGACGAGACCCGGGGCGGGTTTGCGGCATCCGCACCCGTCCCCGTCGTCGTGCGGACAGACCTGCCAGGTGTCGAAGGGGCCGAGGTGGTCCTCGATCCGCGCGTTGACCCGGGCCAGGTCCCCGACGGTGAACAGCCCTCGGGCCAGGCCGGACTGGTTGCTCACCACCCCCAGCCGGAACCCGGCGGCCCGCAGCCGGTCCAGCGCCGCCCGCGCCCCCGGCATCGGCAGCACCCGGTCCGGATCACCGTTGTACGGCACGTCGACGACGAGCGTGCCGTCACGGTCGAAGAGCACCGTGTCGAACAGCCCGGCCGCGTCCCGGTCAGCACCGGCGGAAACCCCGGCTGACCTGCGCTGATCCGGATCACGGTCCTGTCGCACGGGCGGCGGGTTCCCGGCGCCCCGGGGAGTAAACGTCGGCGGGTCGGGGGCGGCCCCACCCCGGACCGTCCGACACCTGTCCTCCGACCCGTTGCGCGCCCACCCGCCTGCCTTTCGGACCGTTGCGCGCCTACCCGCCCTCGCGCAGAAGCTAACCCGGGTCGGCATACTCCGCCGGTCGGCCGGGTACCGGGAGCAGTGTGGCGATTGTGGAGAAAGTGATCGATGCCCCGCCGGAGCAGGTCTTCGCCGTGCTGGCGGACGGGTGGACGTACAGCGACTGGGTGGTCGGGACGGCGCACATCCGCGACGTGGACGACGCCTGGCCCCGGGTCGGCAGTCAGCTGCACCACCGGGCCGGGCCGTGGCCGTTCTCCCTGGAGGACACCTCGACGGTGCTGCTCTCCGAGCCGCCGTACCGGCTGACCCTGCGGGCCGAGCTCTGGCCCGCCGGGGAGGCGATCGTGGCCTTCGCACTGGAGCCGGTGGAGGGCGGCCGGACCCGGATCCGACTCGGCGAGGACTTCGCCGCCGGGCCGCTGCTCTGGATCCGGACCAAGATCAACGACATGGTCCTGCACCAGCGCAACAAGGAGACCCTGCGGCGGCTCTCCGACATCGCCACCCGGCAGAAGGGCGACCAGTGACGCAGACGGTGGTGGTGACGGGGGCCAGCGCCGGGGTCGGCCGGGCCGTGGCCCGACGGTACGCGCAACGCGGAGCCCGCCTCGGGCTGATCGCGCGCGGGGAGGCCGGTCTCGCCGCCGCCGAACGGGACTGCCGGCGGCTCGGGGCCGCCGACGTCCGGTGCTACCAGGTCGACGTGGCCGACGCCGGGGCGGTCCAACAGGCCGCCGACGACGTCGTGCACCACTTCGGCGGCATCGACGTGTGGATCAACAACGCGATGGTGTCGGTCTTCGCCCCGGCCTGGGAGATCTCCGCCGCCGAGTTCCGCCGGGTCACCGAGGTCAACTACCTGGGCACCGTGTACGGCACGATGGCCGCCCTGCGACACCAGCGGGCGCACGGGCGGGGCACCATCGTCCAGGTCGGCTCGGCCCTCGCCTACCGGGGGATTCCGTTGCAGTCGGCGTACTGCGCGAGCAAGCACGCGATCCAGGGGTTCAACGACTCCCTCCGGTCGGAGCTGCTGCACGACTGCCCGGGGGTGAAGCTGTCCATGGTGCAGCTCCCGGCGATCAACACCCCGCAGTTCACCTGGGTACGGACCAGACTCCCCCGGCACCCGCAGCCGGTTCCGCCGATCTTCGCCCCGGAGGTGGCCGCCCGCGCCGTGGTCTGGGCCGCCGACCGCGGGACCCGGGAACTCAACGTCGGTGGTCCGACCTGGCGGACCCGGCTGGGTAACACCCTGTTCCCCGGGCTGCTCGACAGGTTCCTGGCCCGCAACGGGTACGACGCCCAGCAGACGTCCACTCCGGTCGACCCGCAGACCTGGCGGGACAACCTGGACGCCCCGGCCGACCAGGAGCGGGACCGGGGAGCCGAGGGCGTCTTCACCGATCGGACCCGACACCGCTCGGCGGCACTCTGGGTGGGGACCCACAAACCCGCTGTCACCGCCGTGGCCGTCACCGGGCTGGCGGTCCTCGCCACCGGCCTGCGCCGCCGTCTCCGGTAGCGGAGTGGGGAGCCTGACGAAACCGCCACGACCATGTGGCTACCCTCTCTGAGTACCCTGTCGGCAAACCGAGGATGTCCGTCATGATCGAACCCGTGCAGTTGCCGTCACCGTGGCGGGATGTGCGCCTGACCGTCGTGGTCCCCACCTACAACGAGGCGGGCAATCTTCCGGTCCTGGTCGAGCGACTGCTCGCGCTTCCGCTGCCCGGGTTGCGCATCCTGGTCGCCGACGACAACTCACCGGACGGCACCGGCGAGGTCGCCGACAAGCTCGCCGTCGAGCACCCCGACCGGATCCAGGTCGTCCACCGGGCCGGCAAGGAGGGCCTCGGCCGGGCGTACGTGGACGGCATCAGCCGCGCCCTCGACGGCGGCGCCGAGTACGTCGCCCAGATGGACGCCGACCTGTCCCACCCGCCGGAGGCGCTGCCCGGCATGCTCGGTGCCCTGCTCTCCACCCGGGCCGGCGTGGTCATCGGCTCCCGCTACGTTCCCGGCGGCCAACTCGACGAGGCCTGGCCGCTGTACCGGCGGGCACTCAGCGGCTGGGCCAACCTCTACGTGCACACCCTGTTGCGGGTCCGGGTCCGGGACCTGACCGCCGGGTTCAAGATCTGGCGCGCCGACGCGCTCGTCGACATCGGCCTGGAGCGGGTCCAGTCCAACGGCTACAGCTTCCAGGTCGAGATGCACTACCTCGCCACCAAGCTGGGGCACACCATCCTGGAGGTGCCGATCCGCTTCGAGGAGCGGCGCGACGGCGCGTCGAAGATGACCACCGCCACGAAGATCGAGAGCGCGCTGATGCCGTTCCGGCTGCGCAGCCGGCACCGCAACATCGACAGCACCGGCGCCCACCCGGTCGAGGTCGAGCCGAACCCGACCACCGGCCCTGCGGTCACCGGCGACGACACCCCGGCCGCCGCTGCCGTCCCGACCGCCGCCGCCCCCACCGTGACGTCGGAATCCACCACGACCTCGGACGCCGCTGCGACCCCGGACGCCACCGATGCGACCACGGACACCGCTGCGACGCCCGGGACCACCGCAGCCTCGGACGCCACCGCGACGCGGGAGACCACCGAGGCCACCCCCGTCGTCGAGGCCACCCCGGCCGGGGCTACCGCCGTCGACGGCTCCCCCGCGACTCCACAGGCCGACGAGACGACCGCCCCGGAGGCAGCAACGGCCCCGGAGACGGCGGCCGCGTCGGAGACGAACATCCCGGAGGCGGCCGCGTCGGAGACGAACGCCGACGAGACCGTCGAGTCGGCACCGGTCGCCGAGGCCAAGCCCGCTACCAACCCGGCCCCCCGGACCCGTACCCCCGCCAAGGCCGGTCGGCCTGCGAAGAAGTCCACCCGGGGCGGCCGGTCCGGCACCCGCCCCTGACCTGTCCATCCCCGGACCACCTGAACCACCCGAACCCGGTGGCCTGCGTGCGGGCCACCGGGTTCGCCCCTTCGGCGGGCACGTGTTCGGCGCAGCGCCGTCCCGGTGGCCCCTCGTCACCGGGCGGGGCCGGGGCGGCGTGGGGTCAGCGGTACAGGGTGTGGTGGGCGGATCGGATCAGTCGGGCGTAGGCGGCACCGGTGAGAGCACGGTCCCGGGCCACCGCGGCTCGGGCGGCGTTCGACCCCGGTGCCCCGTGTACCCCGCCGCCGGGATGCGCCGACGCGCTGGCCAGGAACAACCTGTCGATCGGGGTGTCCGCCCGACCGAGGCCGGGGATCGGGCGCAGGAACAGCTGCTGGTACGCCGCCGCCGTACCGCCGCCGATCGTCCCGCCCACCAGGCTCGGGTTGTCCCGTTCCATGTCGGCCGGTCCGGCCACGTGCCGCCCCACGATCAGCTTCCGGAACCCGGGGGCCGCGTCCTCCATCACCTGTTCCATCCGGGTGACGTGCTCGGCGATCTCCTCGGCCCGCCAGTTCCGGCGGAAGGGCAGGTGGGTGTAGGCCCACAGCGACTCGGTCCCCGGAGGTGAGTGGCTCGGGTCGGCCACCGTCATCTGCCCGGCGAGCAGGAACGGCCTGCGGGGGACCTTGTTCCGGGCCAGCTTGCCGGCGTAACCGGTCAGCCCGTCGAGGTCCGCCCCGAGGTGTACGGTGCCGGCCCCGGCCAGCGCCGGGTTCGCCCACGGCACCGGCGCGGAGAGCGCCCAGTCGACCTTGACGGTGGAGCCGTCCCAGCGGAAGTGGGCCAGATCCTCGACCAGCCGGGGCGGCAGCGCCGCCGCCCCGACCAGGTCCAGGTAGAGGGCGGGGGCGGGAACGTCTGCGACCACCGCCCGACGGGCCCGCCACAGGGTCCCGCCGTCGGTGCGTACCCCCATCGCCCGGCCCCGGGCGACGAGCACCCGGTCCACCCGGGCCTGGTACGTGATCCGGCCGCCCCGCTCGACCAGCCGGGCGAGGAGGGCGTCGGTGATCCGTTGTGCCCCACCGGCCGGCACCGGCCAGCCGATCTGCTGGCCGAGCATGGCCAACAGCCAGCCGTACACCCCGGAACCGGCGTCGTCCGGGGAGAGGTCGGTGTGCAGGGCGCAACCGGCGAGCAACGCCGGTCCACCCACCCCGTCGAAGAGTTCGTCACCGAGTTGGCGGACCGGCACCACCAGTCGGCGGGCCAGCCGCAGCGCCCCACCGACGTGCAGTCGACGCAGCAACGCCGACCCGCCCCGCACCGGGGGGAAGGGGCTGGTGATGGTGTCCAGCATCGGCCCGGCGACGGTCGACCAGTCGGCGTACGCGTCGTGCCAGCGGTCCCCGTCCCCGGGGGCGAACTGTTCCAGGGAGGCGGCGGTGACGTCCGGATCCCGGTTCAGCAGCGCTGCCCGGCCGTCGGGGAAGAGGTGGGCGAGGACGTCGGGGGCGTGTCGCCAGGCCAGGCCGTACCGGTCCAGGTCGAGGCGGCGCAGCACCGGTGAGGCGTACCCGAGGGGGTAGAACGAGCTGTAGAGGTCGCTGAGGTAGCCGGGGGCGGTGACCTCGGCGGAGCGGACGGCCCCACCCGGTACGCCGGTGGCCTCCAGGACCATGACGTCCCAGCCGGCGTCGGCCAACAGGTTCGCCGCCACCAGGCCGTTGTGTCCGGCGCCGACGACGACCGCGTCCACGGTCTGGGTGGGGGAGGTCATCGGATCCGGCTACCCCCCGGGCCACCGGGCGAAACGTGTTTGTCCGGCCTGGGCCGGGGCATCCAGCGCCGCATGTACCGGGTTGAGCAGCTCATCGGTGGAGTGTGGGGCGCGGGTGGGGACGGCGGCGACCTGGCGGTCACCGACCCGGCCGACGGGAGGCCGGTCAGCACCGTACCGGTGGCGACGGCGGACGAGGTGGCGAAGGCCGTCGCTGCGGCGCGGGGTGCCGCGCCGGGCTGGGCGGCGACCGATCCGGCGCAGCGGGGCGAGGTGCTGCGTCGGGCCGCCGACGCGGTGGCGGCCGTGGCGGAGGAGCTGGCCCACGCCACCACCGCCGAGATGGGCAAGCCCCTCGACGACGCGCGCGGTGGCGTCGCGGCCGGGGTCGGGACCCTGCGTCAGTACGCCGAACTCGGCCCCCTGCGCGGCGGCCGGACGCTGCACGGTGCCCGCAGCGCCGTCGACCTCATGGTGCCCGAGCCGAGGGGTGTGGTGGCAGCGATCACCCCGTGGAACGATCCGGTGGCCGTCGCCTGCGGGTTGCTCGGCGCGGCCCTGGTCACCGGCAACGTGGTGGTGTTCAAGCCGAGCGAGCGGAGTCCGGCGACCGGCTGGTTGCTGGCGCGGGCCCTCGACGGTGTCCTGCCACCCGGGGTGCTGTCCCTGCTGACCGGCGGGGCGCAGGTGGGGGCGGCCCTGGCGGCCCAGGAGGTGGACGTCGTGGCGCACGTGGGTTCGACGGCGACCGGTCGGGCCATCGCGGCGGCGTGCGTCGGCAGCGGGGCGAAGGCCCTGCTGGAGAACGGCGGGAGCGACCCGCTGATCGTGGACGCCGGGATCGACCCGGTCTGGGCGGCCGAGCAGGCCGCCCTCGGGGCGTTCGCCAACGCGGGCCAGATCTGCGTGGCGGTGGAGCGGATCTACGTCCACCGGGACCTCGCCGAGGACTTCGTCGACCTGCTCGCCGAGCGCGCCGGGGCGCTGCGGGCCGGACCGGGCCGGGACCCGGACACCGAGTTGGGTCCGCTGGTGGACCGGCGGCATCGCGACCACGTGCACGGGCAGGTCACGGCGGCGCTGGCCGAGGGGGCGCGGCTGCGGGTCGGCGGCACCGTCCCGGACGGGCCGGGGGCCTTCTATCCGGCGACGGTGCTCACCGACTGCGCCGACGAGATGGTGGTGGTCCGGGAGGAGACCTTCGGTCCGGTCGCCCCGGTCGTGGTGGTCGACTCGTTCAGCGACGCGCTGAAGCGGGCGAGCCGGTCACCGTACGGGTTGTCCGCCACGGTGCTCACCGGTTCGATGAGCCACGCCCAGCGGGCCTGTCGGGAGCTGCCGGTCGGCACGGTGAAGGTCAACGCCGTGTTCGGTGGTGCCCCCGGTGGCGCCGCCCACCCCCGTCGGGGCAGCGGGCAGGGCTTCGGCTACGGCCCGGAGCTGCTCGACGAGCTGACCGCGACGAAGGTGGTCCACCTCGCCGCACCGGCCGGGGGCCACTGGTGATCCCCCGGCGGTGGGTCAGCGGGAGCGGGCCTTGCGCGTCTGCCTGTCGTTGGCCTTCTGGATGGCTTTGACCAGTTCCGCCTTGGTCATCGTGGACCGCCCCTTGACGTCGAGGCTGCGGGCCACCTGCATGAGGTGGTCCTTGGTGGCGTTGGCGTCCACCCCACCGGCGGTGGGAGCCCGTCGGGCCGGGCCGCCGCCGGCTGCCTGACTGTCGCTGGGGCCCTTGCGTCCCTTCGGCTCCCAGTGGTCGCCGACCTTCTCGAACTCGTGCTTGACGGCGGCGAAGGCGACGCGGTGCGCCCGCTCCCCCTCGCCGTACGTCTCCACCGCCGAGTCGTGCGTCTTGACCCAGGTACGCTGGGCCTTCTCCGGGGAGCGTCGCAGCGTGCTCGGCAGTACCTCGCGCCCGGGCATCTCGTCCTCCTCCGTGTCGGGTCCTGACCTTTTCCCGTTCCCCGGACCGGCCGGGTCAAACGCACCGGCGTACCGGCGGAGGGTTTTGCGACGACGGGGTCGGGGTACCGGCGGGCGATCGAGCCGCCGGCGACGACGGCGATCCGCCCGGCCGTCGCGGCCGGGCAGCAGGGAGCGGGCATGACGGCGACCACGGAACCGGTCGGGGAGGACACCGAGTCCGCTGCGGCGGCCCGACTGTCGGCCCCCCGGCGGATCCGGCAGTTGAACTGGCGGACGTGGCGTGGGGTGCTGGTCCGCAGCGGGCAGAACTTCCTCAAGGACAACTGCGTCGACCTGGCCGCCGCGCTGACCTACTACGGGGTCCTGGCGTTGTTCCCCTCCACCGTCGTGGTGGTGGCGTTGGTCGGCCTGGTCTCCGACGGGGAGCAGACGGTGGACACGGTGCTCGACCTGGCCCGGGAGATGGGGGCCGGGGCGATCGTGGCCAACGACAGCTTCGTCGAGGTGGTTCGGGGCGTGGTCGACCAGCAGAGCGGGGCCCGGGTGTTGCTGAGCTTCGGCCTCGTCGGGGCGCTCTGGTCGGCGTCCGGGTTCATCAGCTCGTTCACCCGGGCCGCCAACACCATCTACGGGGTGACCGAGGGGCGGCCCTTCTGGAAGCTGCGCCCGTTGCAGATGGGACTCGCCGGGGTGGCGCTGATCCTGCTCGCCCTGGTCGCCACCGGGCTGATCGTCAGCGGTCCCATCGCCGACGCCGTGGGTGACCTCGTCAACGCGGGCGGGCTGGCCGTCACGGTGTGGAACGTCAGCAAGTGGCCGCTGCTGGCCCTGATGCTGATGACCCTGCTCTCGTTGCTGTTCTGGATCGCGCCCAACGTCCGGCAACCCCGGTTCCGGTGGCTCACCCCCGGCGGGGCGGTGGCCCTGGTCGTCTGGGTCGTCGTCACGTTCGGTTTCGGTCTGTACGTGTCGAACTTCGGCTCGTACGACGTCACGTACGGCAGCCTCGGCGCGGTGATCGCCTTTTTGGTGTGGCTGTTCATGTCCAACTGCGCGTTGATGCTGGGCGTCCAGATCAACGCGGAGTTGCAGCGGGGCCGCCGGTTGCAGGCGGGCGAACCGGACCCGGACGACCCGCTGTTGCCACCCCGTTCCCCCGTCGAGCCGTGACCGGTGATCGGTTCGTGACGCGTCGACCGATCTCTGTTTACCCGCAGTCACCCCGGGTAGCGCTAGGGCATGGAACGTGGCAGCAGCAAGCACTCGCCCCGAGTCGACGACCAGATGAGCCAGGAGGTCGAGGGCCTGGTCCAGGGCCCCGGCACTGCCGGTTCCCGGGTTGACGAGTTCCGTCAGCCCGAGCCGGCGGGCGAGGACCAGCCGGAGGCCACCACGGCACCGGCGGGGGACCTGCGCAGCGGCACGCCCCAGGGGATGACCTCCACCGACGTCGAGCAACGTAGCCGCCTCGGTCGGTTCATCAGCCTGTCGGCACTGCCCGGTGACAGGGCTTCCCTGCTGCAGAACGCGCGGGACAACAACGCCCCGGAGGACATCGTGTCGGCGCTCGAAGGACTGCCCGCCGACACGTCGTACCAGACGGTTTCCGAGGTGTGGGCCGCGTTGGGCCACAAGAACGAGACGACGCGCTGGTGAGGCGGATCGCCCCCGATCCCGACCGGAATCACCGGCGCTTGGCGGAGGAGAGCTGATGAGTGGCGTTACCGAGCATGTCGACGTGGCGGTCCCGATCCGTACCGCGTACGACCAGTGGACGCAGTTCGAGGAGTTCCCGCACTTCATGGAGGGTGTCGAGGAGGTCCGCCAGGTCACCGACACAATGACCCACTGGCGGGTCGAGATCGCCGGGGTGACCCGGGAGTTCGACGCGGAGATCACCGAACAGCTCCCTGACGAGCGGGTCGCCTGGCGGTCGACCGGCGGCACCCAGCAGGCCGGGGTGGTCACCTTCCACCGGCTGGACCCGGAGAACACCCGGGTCACCCTGCAACTGGAGTTCGAGCCGCACGGTGTGGTGGAGCAGGCCGGGGACAAGCTGGGCGTCGTGGACCGGCGGGCCAAGGGCGACCTGGAGCGGTTCAAGAAGTTCATCGAGCGCCGGGGGCAGGAGACCGGAGCCTGGCGCGGAGAGGTCGAGCGTCCACGACCGTGACCCCGCCTGTTTGCCGGGATGCCCGTCGGGTACCGCTGATGGCATGACGGAGAACGACGGCAGGGTGTGGCGCGACGAGGACCGTACGCCGTTGGAGGAGTTGGACCGGGCCATCGCCCGGTCTCCGGTCGACGGGCAGTCCGACGACGTCACGGGTAACGACGCCGGCGCGGAGGCCGAGTTCGGGCACGGGCCGGAGGCGGTGGACCGGGGCGCGACGACGGCGGACCGGCGTCGGGAGATGACCGACGAGGAGCGCGCGTACCGGCCGTCGACGATGGGACGGACCGGCCCGGACAGCATGTGACGACGCAGGTGACCCGGACGGATCGAGCCCGTCCGGGTCACCTGCGTCGGGACGCCGCCGTGTGCAGGGCGACCAGGGCGACCGTGAGCACCACCAGGGCCGGCCCGAGCCACTCCACGCTGTACCGACTCAGGAGCACCCCGATCCCGGCGGGCAGCAGTGACACGCCCAGACTGGAGGCGCCGATCTGGATCCCGATGGTCCGGTCGGCGTGGGCCGCCCCGACCCGTTCGGCGGTGGTGAGGGTGAGCAGCGGGAAGACCGGTGCGGCGGTGAACCCGAGGACGACCAGGCCCGCCACCGCCACCCAGGCTGGTGCGGGCAGGGCGATCAGCCCCGCGCCCACCGCCATGCCGTACAGGTTGGCCCGCAGGACCCGGGCGGCACCGAGCCGTTCGGCGAGGACCCCCTGCACCAGTCGTCCGACGAACAGGCTCCCCCAGTACGCCGAGACGCAGATCCCGGCGACCGCCGCGCCCACCCCTCGTCCCTCGGTGAGCAGCAGGTACGCCCAGAGGCCGGCCGCGGCCTCGACGCCCACGTACAGCATGAACGCCAGCGTCCCGAGCCACACCGCGGGCAGCCGGAGGGTCTCCCCGACCGGCACCGGTGCGGCAGGGGGCGGCGGCGTGGAGTCCCCGGCCACGCCTGCGGTGGTGTCGGACCCGTGCCGCCAGGCCCTGATGGTGAGGGCGAAGGCCGTGGCGAGGGCGAGTTGGGCGGCGGCGACAGTGGCGTACCCCCACCGCCAGCCCAGACCGAGACTGATCGCCGCGGTCATGATCAACGGACCGAGCGCCACGCCGAGGCCGAAGAAGGCGTGCAACCAGTTCATGTGTCGCGGGCCGAAGGCCGCCGCCGCGTACGCGTTGAGCCCGGAGTCGATCGCCCCGGAGCCGATCCCGAGCAGGAACGCGCAGCCGATCATCACGGCCAGCCGGGGCGAGAGGGCGTACCCGGTCAGGGTCAATCCCGCCAGCAGGGTGCTGCCGGTCAGCAGCCGACCGATGCCGAGCCGGGCCAGTGTGAAACCGGCGAGGACACCGGAGGTGAGGTAGCCGGCCGCGCCGACGGTGAGCAGGATCCCGACGGCCTCGGTCGGTACGCCGAACTCGGTGCGGATCGACGGCCAGCCGACGCCGAGCAACCCGTCGGGGAGGCCGAGGCTGACGAAGGCGAGGTAGGCCAGCAGGAGCAGGGCGGGGCGGGGTGCGCCGGCACGGGTGGACACGAGCGCCCATCCTGCCGTAGAAGGTCCGGTGAGGGTGCCCCCTCGACCTGCTCCAGCGCCGACCGGAGCATCGAGGGGCGTCGACGATCACCGTCGATGAGTGACCCCGCCGTCACTGGAACGAATGACTACGCTCGCCGCCACCGCCGAGTGGACAAGATTTCCCGAACGTACGGGCACAAGAACGGTCAGCCCATCTAGAATCGGCCGATCGGGGGACGGCGAACGGGGCATCGCGCGCAAGACTTTCGGAATGCAACAGGGTTCCGGCTTTCTCACCGTTCGTCAGCGGCGGCTCGCCTGGCTCGGCTTCCTGCTCGCCGCTGTCCAGGCCCCGGTCTCGGCCCAGCTGGTCGCCGACGGCTCCTGGTTGTTCAGCATCTGCGTCGCGCTGATGGTGGCCACCGTCATCATCGCCGACGACGCGGCCCGCCGCCGTCCGGCGGACGCCCGCCCCGGCGACTAGGCCCGGGGCCTGCGGGCCCGGTGCCCGGTTGTCGCCGAATCGATCCCCCGGCCGTAGGCCGGCCACCGGCGTGGTGGACCCCCCACCCGCCGAGTGGACGAGGTCGACGGGGTGCCGGGTTGGTTAGCCTCGGTTTCCATGCGCCCGCCACCCGACGATCGGACGACCTCCGGCACCGCCATCGGTTCCGCCCGATCCGCCCTCACCGAGTTGACCGCCTCCGTGGGCACCAGCGGACTGACCGAGGCCGGCACCCGGCCCGGTCTGCTCGCCCTGGTCGACCAGCACGCGGCAGCGATCAGGGACAGCCTCGACGGTGACCGTCGGCCGCTGACCGCCGCCGCCCTGGCCGGCTACGCCGAGGGGGTACGTGCCGCCGCGCTGGAGCAGGACGGGTTCCTGCCGCTCGGGCCGGTGGACTGGTCCGAGCCGGACTGGTTGGTCCTGCGCCTGCTCGGGGTCTGCGCCCTGGCCGACCAGCTGCCCCGGGGCCGGACGCCGAGGGGCTAGCCACCCCCGGACCGGACGCCGAGGCGCTGGTCACCGGCCGGACGCCGAGGCGGTCGACGGGTGTCCGGGTCCCGTCGAGACGACCACCGGAGGACGTCCACGCCCGGTCGGCGCGAACATCCCCCGGCGGTCGCCCACCGAACGGCCCTACCGCGTGTGCTCCTCGGCCCGGCCGAAGGCCTGCGTCGGCTGTCCGGCACGGTCGGCCATCTGCCGCTCGTAGTCGCTGCGCCCGGCGTTGCGGGCCTGCCGGTGTTCCCGGACCGCACGCGCCTCCTCGGAGGCCCGGTCCAGCCAGCCGTCCCACCGCTGCTGCATGGGCCGGACCAGACCGCCGCCGACTCCGATGATCAGGATGCCCGCCACCGTGGCGAGGACCGCGATCAGGACCGGAGTGGTGACGGTGGTGGCGATGCCCACCTGGTTCAGCGCCGCGATCACACCGAGCGCCAGGATGAACACGGCGGTCACGTCGGCCAGCACCCGGCCGTACGACAGCCCGCCCAGCGCACCGCTGACCAGGTCCCGTACCGCGTTGGCGATGGCGGCGGCGATGACCACGATGACGATCGCGACGAAGGCCCGTGGCAGCCAGGCCACCACGCCTCGGATCAGGTCCGAGATGGCGTTCGGTCCCCACACGCCGAAGGCGAACTGCAGGGTGAACAGCAGGACGGCGTAGTACGCCAGCCTGGCCAGGATGTCGCTCGCGTCGTACCTGGTGCGTTCCAGGGCGCGTCGGATGCCGCCTCGTTCGACCGCCTTGTCGAACCCCACCCGCTCCAGCACCGCATCGACGATTCGTAGGACGGCGCGTGCGATGAGCCATCCGATCACGAGGATCGCGATGAACGCGATGGCTCGTGGGACGAAGGTCAGCACCGACCTCCACAAGTCGGTCAGGGCGGTACCGACGGCGTTCTGCGCCCCGACCGCGAGGGTTTCCCGCATGATGTCCCTCCTGTCGCATGGACTAGCGCGGGCCGCATACCCCCTCGATGCGGCAGCACGCCGGACGGTGCCCCCCGATTTTCCCGACATCCACCGACAGGGCGGCCCTGACCAGGGCAGACGGCGATCCCTGCACCGCCCGGGGAGGGTCGACCATCGATCGTCGCCACCATGATCAACGACAGCTCCGCCGTACTACGGATAGGCTGCGCACATGCCAGGCACGGTCGGGCGAGTGCCCACACCCGCAGCTCCCGTTCCGGGGGCCCGGACCGCTCACCGCACGGCGTCGGCGATCCCCGGCGGTCCGTGGGGCGTGCTGGGTCCGCCGGAGTCCTGGGACCCCGCCGTCCGTGCCGTGGTCGACGTCGTGCTCACCTCCCCCGTGCCGATGGCCCTGGCGTACGGCGAGAAGCTCCTGCTCCTCTACAACGACGGGTACGCCGAGCTGATCGGCGGCCGACACCCGGAGGCGCTGGGCCGTCCGGCCCCCGAGGTCTTCGCCGACGTGTGGGGGATGCCCGGCGTCGGTGACGTCATCGAGCGGACCTACCGGTCCGGCGAGTCGTTCCTGGAGAACGAGACCCTGCTGCCCTTCGACAGGCGGTACGAGCACGGTGCCGAGCAGGCGGTCTTCACCAGGGGCTACTCCCCCGTCCGGGACAGCACCGGAGAGGTCGTCGGGGTGCTGACGGTGGCGGCGCAGACCACACAGGTCACCAACCACCTGTTGAGCCTGAGCGAGTTCGCGGCCGCCCTGGCCGGCACCCTCACCCTCGACGACGTGGCCCGGGCCACCCTCCGGTACGCCACCGAGTCGTTCGACGCCGACCGGGTCTCCTTCGCCGTCGACGACGGCACCGGTTTCCGAACCGTGCGGCGGGTCCGGGGCGAACTGCTGGACGAGGCCGACGAGCGGCTGCCCCCGCTGTGGCGGCGGGTGGCCGGGGACTCGACGGCCCCGCTGCTCGTCGCCGCCCGTACCGGCGTGCCGGTCTTCACCCCGGACGGTCAGCCGCTGCGCGAACACGCAGTGGACCGGCACGACCAGAAGGTCCGCGCCCTGGCCACCGTCCCGCTGCGCAGCCTGGTGGTCCGGGGCGGGTTCGCCGTGGGGTACGAGACCGCGCACCACTGGTCCACCGCCGAGCAGGCCCTGCTGTCGGCGTTGGCGGAGCTGATCGGCCAGGCCGCCGAGCGGGCCCGCCGGTTCGAGACCCAGCACGGGACCGCCCAGCTCCTGCAACGGAGCATGCTGCCGGAGCACCTCCCGGACCTGCCCCGGCTGCGCATCGCCGCCCGGTACGCCCCGGGTGTCGACGGCAACGCGGCCGGGGGCGACTTCTACGACGCGTTCCTGCTCCCCTCGGGCCGCCTCGGTGTGGTCCTCGGTGACGTCGCCGGTCACGACGTCCAGGCCGCCGCCCGGATGGGGCAGGTCCGGGCCGCGCTGCGGGCGCTCGCCCTGGCCGACCCCCGCCCGGACGTGGTCCTCGCCGGCCTGGACCGGCTGGTCGCCAGTCTGGGCGCGGAGGCGGACACCCAGGAACTCTTCGTCACGGTGGTCCTCGGCGTCGTCGACGCCGACGACCTGTCGGTCACGCTCGCCAGCGCCGGGCACCCCGCGCCGCTGATCCGGCGCTGCACCGCCGATGGCGACTCGACGGCCGAGTACGTCGACCTGCCCCCGGGGCCTCCGCTGGGGCTGGGGGGACGGTTCGCCACCACCACCGTCCGCTTCGTTCCCGGGGACACCCTGCTGTTGTTCAGCGACGGCGTGGTGGAGCGGCGTCGACAGAGCCTCTCGGCCGGGTTGGCCCGCCTCACCGAGGCGGTCGCCGAGGCGGGCAACGGTGACCCCCGGGCCCTCTGCGCGGTGGCCAGCGGCGCGGTGGACGACGCGACCGAGGACGACGTCGCGGTGCTCGCCGTGGAGTACGCGTTGCGGCCGAGCCGGTCGGTGAGCATGGAGGTGCCGGCGGAGCCGACAGCACCGAGCCGGGTCCGCCACTGGATGACCGCCCAGCTCACCGAGTGGCTGGTCCCGGAGCAGGTCATCGGGGCGGCGGTGCTCTGCACCAGTGAACTGACCACCAACGCCCTGCTGCACGCCGGGACCGCCGCCCGGGTCGAGATCGACCTGAGTGCGGAGCGGCTGTTGGTGTCGGTCTCCGATTCCGGCACCCGGGGTACGGTGACCCGCGCCCGGACCGACACCCTGAGCAGCCGGGGTCGGGGGTTGGGACTGATCGAGCAGCTCAGCGACGCCTGGGGCACCGACCCGACGGTGCGGGGGTCGACGGTCTGGTTCGAGATCCTGCTGCCGCCGGGGTGACCCGCGCCGCCGGTGGCGGCCCGCGCGGGATGCCGGGTCTGACCGGTACCGCCCACGCCCGGACTCCCCGACCGCCCTCAGGCGGCTGGTGACGCCCTCAGGCGGTGGCCGGGCGCAGTCGGGCGGCGAGCGCCCGGCCGAGTTCCCGCCCGGAGAGCCAGGCGCTCTGCACCCGGGGCTTCCCGGCGAAGGCGTCCCCGGCCAGCCCGATGCCGTCGTCGTCGAGGTGGTGGTGCTCGGTGCGGGTGGCAGTCGGTGCGGCGAAGGTCCACCGGTGCACGTACACCTGTCGGGGCCGCTCGGGTAGTTCGAGCAGGGCGACGGTGGCCTGGGCCAGCGCGGGGCCGGCGGCGGCCGGGTCGGTCAGGTGCCGGGCGGCGTACTCGGGGGTGCTGTGTGCGACCAGGACGGGTGCCCCGTCGCCCCGACGGTCGCCGTCGTCGCAGACCAGCCGCAGGAGCGGGTGTTCGTTGACGAAGGCACCGTGGAAGTCCGGCCACCGCCGGGTCGGGAAGTGCAGGGCGGCGGCGAGCACCGGTGACCACCGTCGTCCGCCGACCACCCGGGTCGCCGCGGCCAGCGCCGGGTCGAGCAGCCGGGCCGCCTGCGGGTCGGGCATGGCCAGGACCACGGCGGCGTACGGTTGCCCGTCGGCGGTGGGGCCCGGTCCGACCGAGGTGACCGGCTCCTCCAGGGTCACCGGGAGGTCCCGGGCCAGGTGGGCGACGAGGGAACGCAGCCCGGCGGGGGCGGCCCACCGGAGTGGACCGGGCACGGCCCGGCGGCCGTCCGGACCGTACGCGAGGAAGGTGTCGGTCCACCTCCGGACGAGTCCGGCGGCGTGCCACCTGTCGACCACGTCGGCGAAGTCGGGGTCGTCGACGGTGAAGTACGCGGCCCCGAGGTCCACCGGTCGGCCGTCGAACCGGCGGGTGGCCATCCGGCCGCCGGGGACCCGGGCGCGGTCTCGGACCCGCACCCCGATCCCGGCCTGGACCAGTTCCCGGGCGCAGGCCACCCCGGCGATCCCGGCGCCGACCACCAGTACGTCCGCAGTCACCTGATCATCGTATGCCGCAGGTGGCGGCCCTCGCCCGACAAGCGCTGGAGGTGACGGAGCGGACGACCGAGGGTGATCGAGGAGCCGGTCGACGTCGGCGCTGGTGTCGGATCCGGTTCTCTCGGAACTGTCGGAGGTCTTCACACGACGGCAACCTGCCCGTAGTTTTGACAGAATCGCGTGGGAGCGCTTCCAGGGGCAAACGTCGATATCTGTGATCGAGGAGCAGTGATGAGGAGAACTTCAGGTCTGGCCACGGCGGTCGCCGTGGCCGGTGCCGTCGCGGTGGCCGCGACCATCGGGGCGGGCGTCCTGACCCGGCCCGCGTCGGCCGCCGCCGACTCCGTCTTCTACGTCGACCCGGACACCCGCGCGGCGACCTGGGTCGCGCAGAACCCGAACGACAGCCGGGCGGCGGTGATCCGGGACCGGATCGCCAACGTCCCCCAGGCCCGGTGGTACACCACCACCAACACCGCCACCGTCAGGTCGGAGGTCTCCGCCTTCGTCGGCGCGGCGGCCGCCGCCGGGAAGCGGCCGATCCTCGTCGTCTACAACATCCCGAACCGCGACTGCAGCGGGGCGAGCAGCGGGGGCGCCCCCAACCACACCGCCTACCGATCGTGGGTCGACCAGGTCGCCGCCGGCCTCGGCGGTCGTCCGGCCACCATCGTCCTGGAGCCCGACGTCCTCCCCCTGATGACCAGCTGCCAGAACGCCTCGCAGCAGGCCGAGACCCGGGCCTCGATGGCGTACGCCGGAAAGGCGCTCAAGGCCGGGTCCTCCCAGGCGAAGGTCTACTTCGACGCGGGGCACTCGGCGTGGCTCTCCCCCGCCGAGGCCGCCTCCCGGCTCAACGGCGCCGACATCGCCAACAGCGGCGACGGCATCTCGGTGAACGTGTCGAACTACCGGACCACCTCCGAGGCGGTCAACTGGGCCAAGCAGGTGATCCACGCGACCGGGGTGTCCCGGTTGAAGGCGGTGATCGACACCAGCCGCAACGGCAACGGACCGGCCGGCTCCGAGTGGTGCGACCCGCCCGGCCGGGCGATCGGCACCCCGAGCACCACGAACACCGGCGACCCGGCCATCGACGCGCTGCTCTGGGTGAAGCTGCCCGGCGAGGCGGACGGCTGCATCGCCGGGGCGGGCCAGTTCGTTCCCCAACGGGCGTACGACCTGGCGGTCGCCGCCGGTCCGGTCACCACCCCACCGACCACCCCGCCGGTGACCACCGCGCCTCCGACCACCCCGCCGGTCACCACCCCGCCAGCGACCACCCCACCGGCCGGAGGGTGTGGGGTGACCTGGACCCCGAACAGCTGGACCGGGGGTTTCACCGCCGAACTGCGCATCACCAACCGGGGACCGGCCGTCAACGGATGGACGCTCACCTTCGACGTCGCCTCCGGGGTCCGGCTCAGCACCGGGTGGAACGGTGAGTGGAGCCAGTCCGGCAACCGGATCACGGTCCGCAACATCGCCTGGAACGGCAACCTGGGGACCGGGGCCAGCACCTCGGTCGGTTTCCAGGGCACCCACTCCTCCGGGTCGACGGTCCCCACGCCGACCGCCTTCACCCTGAACGGTTCGGCCTGCTCCTGAGCCGACCGGGTGCTCCCCGTCGACGTACGACGGGGAGCACCCACGGCACCGGCCCAGACCTCCGAGACGCAGCTCAGGCAGCCGGACCAGCCACGGCCGAGCGACTCGGGCATCGGCCCGGCGCGGCCGGGACGCGACTCAGGCGCCCTGGCCCTGGTTCTGCATCAGCCCGCCGTCCATGAAGTAGGTCGACCCGGTGACGTAGTCCGCGTCGTCGCTGGCGAGGAAGACGGCCAACCTGCCGATCTCCTCCGGCTCGGCGGCCCGCTTCCACGGGATGCTCTGCACCTGCTCGTCGAGGTACCCCGGATCGTCGATGGCCTCCTGGTTGAAGGGCGTGAGCACCATCCCCGGGCCGATGTTGTTGACGTTCATCCGCATCGGGGCGACCTCGAGGGCCAGGGTCTTCGCGAACTCCAGCAGTGCGCCCTTACTGGTGTCGTAGTCCGACCCGCCGGAGCGGGCCACCTCCTGGTGGATCGAGGTGATGTTGATGATCTTCCCTCGTCCGCCCTGGTCGCGCCGGTGCCTGACGAACCGCCGCGAGCAGAAGAACGCCCCGTACACGTTGGTCCGGATGGCCCGGTCCCAGGTCGCGGTGTCCAGGTCGGCGACCTGGACGCCCGAGGCGTCCACCCCGGCGTCGTTCATCAGGATGTCCAGGGCCCCGAACTCGGCCAACGCCGAGTCGAACATCGCCTCGACGTCGGACTCGTCGCTGATGTCGCCCTGCACCACCACGGCCCGCTGTCCGGCCGCCTCCACCTCCCGCCGGGTGTGCTCCGCGCCGTCGCGGTCGTGCAGGTAGTGCACGACGACGTCGGCTCCCTCCCGGCCGAACTCGATGGCCGTCGCCTGCCCGATCCCGGAGTCCGAGCCGGTGATCAGGGCGGTCCTTCCGGTCAACCGTCCGGTCATGCGCCTGCTCCCTTCCTCGGTCCCGCACCGGTCGGCACGGGCTGTCGCTGTGCGTCGGTGAGCTGCCCGGCGGCGTTGATCAGCCCGATGTGGGAGAACGCCTGCGGGAAGTTGCCCACCTGTTCGCCGTCACCGGGGTCGATCTGCTCGGCGAGCAACCCCAGATCGTTGGTACGGCCCGCCACCTGCTCGAACAGCAGGGTGGCGCGGTCGGTCTCCCCCGCCGACGCCAGGCAGCCGACCAGCCAGAACGAGCAGATCAGGAAGCCTGCCGGATCGCCCTCCCACCGGCGGACCAGCCCGTCGTGGCCCAGTCGGCGCTGGATGGCGTCCATCGTGGACCGGAATCGCGGATCGGTGGCGGGTAGGAAACCCACCAGCGGCATGATCAGCACCGAGGCGTCCAGTTCGGCGGAGTCGAAGGCCCCGGTGAACGCCCCCACCCGCTCGTCGAATCCGCGCCGCAGCACCGTCTCCCGTACCTCGTCACGGGCGGCGGCCCACCGGTCCACGTCGGCGGCGTCGCCGATCCTGGACCCGAACCGGACGGCCCGGTCCAACGCCGTCCAGCACTGCACCTTCGAGGAGACGTAGTGCCGGTCGGCGTCGCGCGCCTCCCACATCCCGGCGTCCGGCTCCCGCCACACCCGGGCCGCCTGGTCGGCCAGGGCCCGCAGCAGGTGCCGCACCTCGTCGTCCATCGGGTCCAGGTAGTGGCGCATCAGCCAGGCCGCGTCCAGCACCTCACCGAGTACGTCGTTCTGGCGTTGCCGCCAGGCGTCGTTCCCCACCAGGACGGGTCGGCTGTCGGCGTACCCGCGGAGGTGGTCCAGGGCGTGTTCGGTCAGGTCCCGCTCGCCCTCCACGCCGTACATGATGGGCACCGGTTCGTCGCCGATCAGCCCCATCGCCCGGGACACCCAGGCGAACTGCCTGTTCGCCTCGTCCGGGCAGGCCGCTCGCCAGAGGGCCTGAAGGGTCAGGCTGAAGTCGCGTACCCAGACGAACCGGTAGTCGTAGTTGCGGTCCCCGCCGATCTGTTCGGGAAGCGAGGTGGTGGGGGCGGCGACGACGGCCCCGCTGGGCGCGTACGTCATGCCCTGGACGACCATCGCGCTGCGTCGTACCTGTTCACGGTAGAGACCCTGGTAGTCGTGCAGGTCCGCCCAGGAACGCCACCCGGCGCTCGCGTCGGCCAGGACCGCGTCGGCGTCGGGGGTGGGTGGGACGTCACCGGAGTAGGTCGGGGCGTACCCGAGGGTGAACCGACGGACCTCACCGGCGCGGACCGTGAAGGCGGCGGTGGACGTCCCGTCGTCGCAGTGCAGGTCGGCTTCGCCCCGCAGCCGCAGCCGGGCCGCACCGGCGGTCGCCTCCACGGTGTCGCCCCGTCCCACCAGGTACGCGGTGACCCGGCCGTACTCGAACCGGGGTCGGTAGTCCATCCGCATCGACACCTCGCCGTACAGGCCTTCGACCACCCGGGCCAGGACGCCCGGCGAACGCCGCCCGATGTCGTGCCCCCGTGCGTCGGGGTCCAGGGCGAGCGCGTCGGTGACCGCCACCGCACCCCCGTCGGTGTGGAACACGGTACGCAGCACCAGGGTGTCGTCCAGGTAGGACCGTTCGCTGTGGTGACCGTCGGCGGGGTGGATCGACCAGTGCCCACCGGCGTCGTCGTCGAGGAGCCGGCCGAAGACCGACGGCCCGTCGAACCGTTCCGGGCACCACCAGTTCACCGAGCCGCCCCGGTCGACCAGGGCCGCGCTCCGCCCGTCGGCAAGGAATCCGTGTTCGCTGATCAGTCCGCTTCGCACGTGGCTGCCTACCCGGCGTCGGCGAGAAGCATTCCGGCCCGACCCGGGCCGATCCCGGCTCCGCCCCCCGGGTTACCTCTCCCGGCTGTCCGGGAAGGCCGCCGGTGACGAAGGAGGTGCTCATGTCCAGTCCCTCGACACCAGCGGCCTGGCAACCCGGTAGGCCGGGCGGCTCCACCCTGACCGCCGGTCCGGCCGGTGCGGTCACCGCACCGAGCAGCAACGGCGACGGGCCGCAGCTCGGACCCGCCGCCGTGACGATCGGGTCGTATCCGGACTATCCGTCCGCCCAACGGGTGGTCGACTTCCTGGCGGACAACCGGTTCCCGGTGGAGCAGACCGCCATCGTGGGCACGAACCTCACACTGGTGGAGACGGTCCTCGGCCGGCTGACCACCGCCCGGTCGGCGGTGCTCGGCGCGGGCACGGGTGCCTGGTTCGGCCTGTTCATCGGGTTGCTGTTCGGGATCTTCACGGTCGGCAACTGGGTGACGGTGATCCTGGCCGGGCTGGTGATCGGCGCGATCTGGGGTGCCGTCTTCGGTGCGATAGCGCACGCCATGTCCGGCGGGCAGCGGGACTTCACCTCGACGAGTTCGCTGCGGGCCGGTCAGTACGCGGTCACCGTCGACGCGCAGGTGGCCGACCAGGCCCGCCAGCTGATGGGCAGGTTGCAGCAGCCGCGTCCGGCCGGTACGCCGGGGCGCTGACCCACCGCACAGGTCGTCGTGGGGACCGGGACACCCCGGACCCCACGGCGGCTTTTTCAGCTTCTGACGACTTCCGTCAGATCACCGGCTGAGAGCCCGCTCACCCGGGCCTTCAAGAGGTTGTCAAAATTTGAATTAGTGCTACTGTCGACAGCGTGACCGAGAGCCTCAGCACCGAACGGACGACCGCCTGGCGGGCGTACATCGAAGCCAGCCAGCGGCTGTTCACCCAGGTGGAGGAGGACCTGCGGGCGACCAGCGGGCTCAGCTTCGCCGACTACCACGTCCTGGTCCTGCTCTCCGAGGCTCCCGGGCAGCGCCTGCGGATGGGCGAGCTGGCCGACCGACTGGTCTTCTCGCCCAGTCGGCTCACCTACCAGGTCTCCACCATGCAACGGCGCGGCCTGGTGGCCCGCCAGTCGTGTCCGGACGACCGACGGGGCAGCGAGGCGGTGCTCACCGCCGCCGGGTTGCTCACCCTCCGGGAGGCCGCACCACACCACCTGACCTCGGTCCGCCACCACCTGATCGACGATCTCGACGATGCCGAGATCGCCTGCCTCACCCGGGTCTTCACCCGACTCGGCACCCGCCTGCGCGCCGTCCGCGACGCGTCGACCACCGCACCCCAGGAGTGATCACGATGCCCGCTGTCACAGTCGACGACGTCCTCGTCCTGCCCCGGCTGCCGAAGCCCACCGAGTCCACCGCCTACCGTCCGGTGCGCCGCCTGGTCACCGCCCCCAGCGGGTACGAGGGCGAGGGCTTCCCGGTCCGCCGGGCCTTCGCCGGGGTCCCGATGCAGGAGCTGGACCCGTTCATCCACCTCGACCAGATGGGCGAGGTGAACTACGCCCCCGGCGAGCCGAAGGGAACCTCGTGGCATCCCCACCGGGGCTTCGAGACGGTCACCTACATGATCGACGGGATCATGGACCACCAGGACTCGACCGGCGGGGGCGGGACCATCACCAACGGCGATACCCAGTGGATGACTGCTGGTAGCGGCCTGCTACACATCGAGTCACCACCGGAGCACCTGGTGACGAGTGGAGGTCTGTTCCACGGCCTGCAACTGTGGGTGAACCTCCCCCGGGTGGCGAAGATGAGCCAGCCGAAGTACCAGGACATCAGGGGTGCGGAGTCGGCACTGCTCACCACGCCCGACGGTGGGGCGCTGATCCGGGTGATCGCCGGTGAGGTCGCCGGTCACCGGGGGCCGGGGTCGACCCACACCCCGATCACCATCACGCACGTCACCCTCCAGCCCGGAGCCGAGCTGAGCCTGCCGTGGCGGCCCGACTTCAACGCCCTGGTGTACGTGCTGGGCGGGCGGGGCACCGTCGGGACCGACCGGCGACCGGTACGCACCGGACAGCTCGCCGTCCACGGCCCCGGGGACGCCCTCCGGGTCGACACCGACCCCGAGCAGGACGCCGACACCCCGGCGTTGGACCTCTACGTCATGGGGGGACAGCCGATCCGGGAGCCGGTGGCACACTACGGGCCGTTCGTGATGAACACCCGCGAGGAGCTGGTCCAGGCGGTCGAGGACTTCCAGGCCGGTCGACTCGGGGTGATCCCGTCCGAGCGGCTGCCGCACACCGACGGGGCGAGCCGCCGCCCCTGACGTCGAGGCGGGTCGGACACCCGGGCTGTTCCGGGTGTCCGGCGCGTCCCTCAGGACACGACGAAGATGCCCGCCACCCCGAGTACGACCATGAGCAGCACCGCCACCAGGGCACCCCGTTCGCCCTCCACCGTCGGCTCGTGGTGGTCGGTCAGGTTCGTCGGCTCGGAAGACATCCTGGGGCCTCCTCGGTTGTCGTCAGCTCGGTGTCGTGCGTACACCCTCATTGACCTGGCCCGAAACGACGGGACTCGACGTGCGGGACCAGGGCGGGGGTCCTACCGTGAGGACGGTTCGTCGACCTCGAAAGGCTGGAACGTGCCGACGCAGGACTGGTTCCTCACCGCTACCGAACGCGCCAACCCGGCCTCAGAGTTACCCGTCTGGAGCACCGGAAACCTTGCCGAGCCGCTGATTCACGGCACGACCTACTTCGACCGGCTGGTCAGCGAGGTGAACTCGCTGGAGGCCGGCGACCACCTGTTCTTCACCGACTGGCGGGGCGACCCGGACCAGCTCATGGGCCCGGAGGGACCCACCGTCACGCAGTTGTTCGCCCAGGCGGCACAGCGGGGGGTGGTGGTCAAGGGACTCGTGTGGCGGTCCCACCACCACGCCCTGTCGTTCAGTCACCGACAGAACCGCAACATCAGCGAGGCGATCTCGGCCGCCGGTGGGGAGGTGCTGCTCGACCAGCGGGTCCGCCGAGGTGGGTCGCACCACCAGAAGCTGGTGGTGCTGCGCCGCCTGAACGACCCGGAACGGGACATCGCGTTCGCCGGGGGGATCGACCTCTGCCACAGCCGACGTGACGACGCCGACCACCGGGGCGATCCGCAGGTGGTCCCGATGTCCCCCCAGTACGGTGACCGCCCGCCCTGGCACGACGTACAGGTGGCGTTGCGGGGGCCGGTGGTGGGGGCGCTCGACTCGACGTTCCGCGAACGGTGGGGTGACCCGAACCCGCTCGACGCCGAGAACCCGCTGGCCTACCTGTACGACAGGCTGCGTGGGGTCGACCAGTCCGCCGGCCCGCTGCCCGAGCAGCCCGCCGATCCGCCGCCGTGCGGCCCGCACCGGGTCCAGGTGCTGCGGACCTACCCGGCGGTCCGACCCCGCTACAACTTCGCCCCGCGCGGGGAGCGCACCATCGCCCGGGGCTACACCAAGGCGCTGTGCCGGGCCCGACGGCTCATCTACGTGGAGGACCAGTACCTGTGGTCCACGGAGGTGGCCGACCTGTTCGCCGAGGCGTTGCGGAACAACCCGGACCTGCACCTGGTGGCGGTGGTCCCCCGGTACCCGGACGTGGACGGCCGGTTGGCGTTGCCGCCGAACGTGGTGGGCCGGGAGCAGGCGTTGGCGCTGTGCGAGAAGGCGGCCCCGGACCGGGTCCACGTCTTCGACGTGGAGAACCACGACAGCGACCCGGTCTACGTGCACGCCAAGCTGTGCGTGATCGACGACGTCTGGGCGAGCGTGGGCAGTGACAACCTCAACCGCCGGTCCTGGACCCACGACAGCGAGCTGGCTTGCGCCGTCCTGGACGACACCCGGGACGAGCGGGAGCCCCGCGACCCGGCCGGGCTCGGCGACGGCGCCCGGACCTTCGCCCGTGACCTGCGGTTGCGGTTGTGGCGTGAACACCTGGACCGGGATCCGGACGGCGGCCAGGACGAGGACCTGATCGATCCGGAGGACGCCGTCCGGGCGATCGACGCCGCCGCCGAGGCGTTGCAGGAGTGGCACGACTCGGGCCGGGTGGGTCCGCGGCCGCCGGGACGGTTGCGCCCGCACCGACCGCAACGGTTGCCCTGGTTCACCCGGTTGTGGGCGCTTCCGGCGTACCGCCTCGTGTACGACCCGGACGGTCGTCCGATGCGGGCACGGCGGGCGAAGAGTTGGTGATCTACGACGCATCCGCGCCTTTTGGGCGTTTCGTCGTCGAAAGTCACCTAAGTGCATCGTCCTTTCGGCTAGATTTTGGCGAGCCGATCAGGCTAAGGTAGCCCTCGAACGGACATCTGAAGCTATACCAATGCGTCACGTCTTTGTCATCCGCGGACGAGGTGCAGGGAGGACCACCATGACCGCGCCAACCATCACCGAGCAGGCGACACCCGCCCCCTCGGCGGCCACCGAGAAGCTCGACCCACGGGCACTCACCGACAGCGCCAGCGACATCCTCAACGCGATGGCCGCCCTCCCGGCGGGCCACCCCTCCCGGGCGGCCATGCGGGACCGGGCGATCGAGGCGTGGCTGCCGCTGGCCAACCACCTCGCCCACCGCTACAGCGGGCGCGGGGAGCCGACCGACGACCTGGCGCAGACCGCCGCCGTCGGCCTGATCAAGGCGATCGACAAGTTCGACCCGACTCGGGGCGTCGACTTCGCCGGGTACGCGATCCCCACCATCATCGGTGAGCTCAAGCGGCACTTCCGGGACCGGACCTGGGACATCCGGGTGCCCCGTCGCCTGCAGGAGCTGCGGCTGGCGATCTCCGACGCCAACAGCTCGCTGTTGCAGACCCTCGGCCGGTCGCCGACGGTCGCCGACATCGCCGCGCACCTCAAGCTCACCGAGGAAGAGGTCCTGGAGGGCCTGGAGGGCGCCCGCGCGTACAACGCGGTGTCGCTGTCCACCCCGACCGGTGACGGAGAGCGGGCCACCGAGCTGGGCGACATGCTCGGCGGCGAGGACGGCGAGTTCGAGCTGGCGGAGCTGCGGGTCGCACTCGGGCCGGCGCTGGCCACCCTCGACGAGCGCGAGCAGAAGATCCTCACCCTGCGGTTCTACGGCAACCTCACCCAGTCGCAGATCGCCGACCAGATCGGCGTCTCGCAGATGCACGTCTCCCGGCTGCTCGCCCGGGCGCTGACCAAGCTTCGCGGTCAGCTCGACGGCACCTACTAGGCACCACCGCGCGGGGTCTCCCCGCTGCGGGTAGCGGTTCGACGGCGGGCCGGGTCAACGACGACCCGGCCCGCCGTCTGCCGTCGTCCGGGGGTCAGGCCGGATCACGCCACATCGGGTACAGGCTCGGACCCTCCGGGAGGTCCAGGGTCCCGGCGGTACGACGGAACCCGTGCCGGGCGTACAGGGAGATGCTGCGGGTCGTACTGGCCTCCAGGTAGGCGGGGATGCCCTCGGCGTCGAGTCGACGCAGGTGGTGCTCCAGCAGCGCCCGCCCGACCCCGGTTCCCTGGTGGTCCGGGTGCACGGCGATGAACGGCAGGTAGCTGTGCGGGCGGGTCGGGTGGTCGGCGGACATCAGGTCGTCGAGGACCGCGAAGCGCTTGGTGTGTTCCGGTCCGATCGCCGCCTCCAGCCGCAGGGCCGGCCCGTCGTCGTCCTCGGCGGGGCCGTGCCCGTCGACCGGCAGCCAGAGCGCGGCCCCGACCGTGTCCCCGGCCACGTGCAGGGAACCGGCGTCGAGGACGGCCTCCAGGAAGAGTCGGAAGAACGCCGGGTGCAGCCGCGCCCGCTCGGCCGGGTCGGGGAAGATCCACCGGCTGACCGGGTCCGGCATGAAGGCCACCGCCAGGAGCCGACCGGCCTCGTCGAGGTCGGCGGTGGTGGCGGCGCGTACCACGGGGTTGGACATCGTCTGCTGCTCCAAAGGGCGGAAGGGGAGACCCGAGCGGGTCGACCGGGACCGGTCGTGGCCCGGCCCCGGTCGGTCGGCGTTCGTCGGGTCGGCGATCAGCGTCGACCGGAGTAGGCGTCGGGTCGCTCGGGCAGGGTGTGCGGGGTCGGGTCGGGCAGCCGCTCCTCGGTCGCCGCCCGGCCGATGCCCGCGTACACCTCGGGCCGTCGGGACCGCAGCACCGCGCCCCAGACCAGCCCGGCCACGGCGGCCAGCGCCACGATCGCCGGCAGCAGCCAGCGCAGCGCAGCCGGGGTCTGCGGGGTGAGCAGGGCGTCGAAGTTCACCACGAGGATCCCCAGGACGACCAGGAGTGCCACGGTGGCCAGCACCGGCGCGACGAGGCGCTGCCAGGCGTTCTCCGGACCGCCCGGACGCCGTTGGAAGAAGCCGACCACCGCCGCGGAGGTGAGGGTCATCAGGAGCACCACGCCGACCGCCGAGACCCCGCTGAACCAGGTGAACAGGTCGATGATCGGGTCCCGTCCGGCCCAGGCGAAGGCCAGGACGACCAGGACGGCGACCAGGCTCTGGGTCACCGAGCCCGCCACCGGCGCCCCGGTGCGCCGGCCCGCCCGCCCCAGGAGGACCGGCAGGACCCGCTCGCGCCCGAGGGCGAACAGGTACCGGGAGACGCCGTTGTGGAACGACAGCAGGGCGGCCAGCACCGAGGTGATGAACAGGAGGTTGGCGAGGTCCGCCACGGTCGGGCCGGCGTGCTCGGCGAGGGCGCCGAAGATGACGCCGGGACCGGCCTCCTGGGAGGCGGCCTGGGCGTTCTGCGGGCCGGTGGAGACGGTCAGCGCCCACGCCGAGAAGGCGTAGAACAGGCCGGTGAAGGCGACGGTGATGTACGTGGCCCGGGCCACCGTCCGGCGGGGGTCACGCACCTCCTCGCTGTAGATCGCACCGGACTCGAAGCCGGTGAACGAGGCGATCCCCAGCGCCAGGACCGCCCCGAGGCCGGCGGCGAAGAGGTTCCCCGGGGCCAGCCCGTCCAGAGTGATGGTGCCCCCGGCCGGGTTGCCCAGGGCGACCAGGTCGAAGATCGCGACGGCGAGGCACTCCAGGACCAGCAGGACTGCCAGCACGGTGGCGTTGAGGTCGACCTGGAGCAGCCCGAGGAGGCCGACGAGCGCCCAGGCTCCCAGCGCCCAGAGCCACCACTGCGCCTCGATCGAGAACTTGCTCGACATGAAGTCACCGAAGATCGCGCCGAACAGGCCGTAGAGCCCGATCTGGATCGCGTTGTACGCGGCGAGCGCGATGAACGAGCCCGCCACGCCGGTTCCCCGACCGAGCCCGTTGGCAATGTACGAGTAGAACGCCCCGGCATTCGCCACGTGCCTGCTCATTGCCGCGTACCCGACTGCGAAAAGGCCGAGAACGACGGCGAGCAGAACGTAGGAAAGTGCTGCGCCGACGTTTCCACTGACGGCGTACATGGTGGTGACACCACCACCGAGAACCGTCAACGGGGCGGAGGCCGCGACGGTGAAAAAGACTAGGTGAGCCGTTCCCAGTCGGCCTCTGCGAAGGCCACCACGAAACGGATACTCATCGGCAGACATGGTTGTGCTCCAACTTGACAAGGGGTGGTCCACGGACTGGAACCATCGAAGAGTAGGACTTGATCGGATCTCCCACAAGACGTGCGGACAAGGCGGTCCATCCAGGTCCTGTCACCGAGATATTCGTACATTGGCCGCATTTCATCTCGCGGTCGTCACTCTAGATCAACATGGTTGAACGATGAGTGATCTTGTCGTACGATGCGGGTCGGCCGCTGCACCCCCATGCCCATTCCCGGAAGGCTGAGGATGACGAATGCAAATTACGGTTCACCCGTAATGCGCCTGGCCGATGAACTCTTCCTCGTCGGACACGACGACTTCACCGGAAAACCGCTGTCTTCGGGGAGGATCTTCGATACCGCTCTCGCCGGTGCCGCCCTCGCCGAACTCCTTCTCGACGGCCGCCTCGGAGTGGACAACGGGACCGTCTTCGCACTGGACCGGCAACCCCGCAACGAGGCCCTCACCGACCTGCTCCTCAGCGAGATAATCAGACGTGGTGACGGCCATTCGGCCCGACTGTGGCTGGCGTTCGTCCGGGACGAGATGCAGATCCGGGAGCGGGTGGGCAACCGCCTGGCCGGCGCGGGCTGGGTCCGCCGGGTGGAGAGCCGGGGGCTGACCCTGCGTACCTCGGTGCGCTGGCCGGGGGTCAACCCGAACCAGGTGGCCGCGCCCCGGGTCCGACTCGGTGCGAGCCTGCAACAGACCCAGCGCCCCCTGGACACCACCACCGCCACCCTGGCCGCGCTGATCCGGGCGGGGAACCTGGTGGGGGTGCTGACCCTCGTCGACAGGTCGGTGGCCGACCGGATCGTCACCGCCCGGCAGAGCCTGCCGGGTTCCCTGCAACAGCTCCTCGCCGCTGTCGACGCCGCCGCCGCCGACACCGCCGTCCAGATCCGCCGGTGACGGCGGAGTCACACCCGTGACGGCGGACGCCTTACGGAGTCACCCCGACGACGGCGGGCGCCCGGCGGGGGCACCCGTGACGGCGGACGCCCGGCGGGGGCACGCCGACGACGGCGGGCGCACGCCGGTGGGGCGTCGGCGACGGGCCGGGGAGTCCGGCCCGGCCCCGACTAGTCGGCGACGAGGTCCCCGATCACGACGGTGATGTTGTCCGGCCCGCCGGCCCGCAGGGCCAGGTCGATCAGACGCCGGGCGCACTCGTCCTGGTCGGGGTGGGCGGCGAGGGTCTCGGCGAGGGTCTCGGCGGTGACCACGTTCGACAGGCCGTCGCTGCACAGCAGCCAGCGGTCCCCGGCCCAGGGCACCATCGTCGCGTAGGTCGGGGTGACCTCGTCGCCCTGCAACGCCTGGGTGACCACCGCCCGGCGGGGATGGCTGCTCGCCTCCTCGGGTCGGATCAGCCCCTGGTCGACCAGCATCTGGACGAAGGTGTCGTCGCGGGTGATCTGCTTGAGCACCCCCTCCCGCAGCAGGTAGGCCCGGGAGTCACCGACGTGGGCCAGGGCCAGGCAGCTGCCGGTCCGGGCGAGGAGCAGGGCGGTGAGGGTGGTGCCCATGCCCCGCCGGTCGGTGTCCTCGGCGACTGCCTGACGGATCCGCTCGGTGGACAGGTCGATCCCGCTCTGCAGGGCGGCGACCAGGCCGCCCTCGGGTGTCTCCACGTCCAACGGGCCGACCGCGTCGATGGCGATTCCACTGGCGAGGTCCCCGGCGGCCATCCCACCCATGCCGTCCGCGACGGCGATGAGCCAGGTGCCGGCGTGGTGGGCGTCCTGGTTGCCGCTGCGGATCAGCCCGCGGTCGCTCGCCCCCACGGAACGCAGCTTCAGGGTCATGGGAGGAAGCCTGCCAGGCGAAGGGCGCAGTTGTCTCTAGGAGATCACGGTGACGTGGCGTGGCGCGGTGAATCTCACTGCCGGTGATCTGGGCACACCGCGCCGACCGGGCTTTATCCAGTTTCGTCGATTGACAGGGCGGTCACCTGCTGGAAACATCGGGTCGACATCTGGGAGCGCTCCCAGGTCTCCGGTCCCCACCACGCCGTATCCCACCCCCGGAAGGAACCCACGTGACGCCATCCCGACGCCGTCGGCGTCGCCTCACGATCCTGGCCACGGTGACCACCCTGGCCCTGACCGGCACCACCGTCCCGGCCTTCGCCGACCCACCCGCAGAAGCCCCGGAACAGGTCCGCAACGGCGACTTCAGCGACGGGGTGAGCCCCTGGTTCTCCTTCGGCACCGGCCCCCTCGCCGTGACCGACGGGCAGCTCTGCACCACCGTCGCCGGCGGACTGGCCAACCCGTGGGACGCCGGGATCGGCCAGGACGCCGTCCCCCTCGTCGCCGGTGCCGAGTACACCCTCGGCTTCGACGTCTCGGCCACCCCCGGGACGGCGCTCAGAGCGGTCCTCCAGCTGGGTGCCGCGCCCTACACCGCGTACGCCACTGTCGACGCGACGGCGACCGCCACCCGTACCCGGGTGGAGCAGACCTTCACCGTCACCGAGGGCAACGACGCCGCCCAGCTCATCTTCCAGATCGGCGGCGCGGCCCAGACCCAGACCGTCTGCCTGGACGACGTCTCCCTGCGCGGGGGCGACCCGCCGGAGCCGTACGTCCCGGACACCGGCCCGCGGGTCCGGGTCAACCAGGTCGGATACCTGCCCGGCGGACCCAAGAACGCCACTGTCGTCACCGAGGCGACCGACCCGCTCGCCTGGCAGCTGCGGTCGGCCGCCGGTGCCGTGCTGGCCGACGGGGTGAGCACCCCGCGCGGAATGGACGAGGCCTCCGGGCAGAACGTGCACAGCGTGGACTTCTCCACCTACCGCACGGCGGGCACCGGGCTGACCCTGGTCGCCGACGGCGAGACCAGCCACCCGTTCGACATCTCCGGCGCGGTCTACGAGCAGCTCCGCTCCGACGCGGTGCAGTTCTTCTACGCCCAGCGCAGCGGGATCGCCATCGACGGCGACCTGATCGGCGAGGAGTACGCCCGCCGCGCCGGCCACCTGGACGTCGCCCCCAACCGGGGTGACACCGACGTGCCGTGCCAGCCCGGGGTCTGCGACTACCGGCTGGACGTCCGGGGTGGTTGGTACGACGCCGGTGACCACGGCAAGTACGTCGTCAACGGCGGCCTGGCCACCTACCAGCTGCTGAACACCTTCGAGCGGACCAAGACCGCGCCGACCGCCGACGGCGGGGCGGCGTTGGGCGACAGCACGCTGCGGGTGCCCGAGCGGGACAACGGGGTGCCCGACATCCTCGACGAGGCCCGCTGGGAACTGGAGTTCCTGCTGCGCATGCAGGTGCCGGCCGGCAAGCCGCTGGCGGGGATGGCCCACCACAAGATCCACGACCGGAACTGGACCGGCCTGCCGTTGGACCCCGCCGACGACCCGGAGCTGCGTGAGCTGCACCCGCCGTCGACGGCCGCCACCCTCAACCTGGCCGCCGTGGCGGCCCAGTGCGCCAGGCTGTTCGCCCCGTACGACAGGGCGTTCGCCACCCGGTGCGGCACGGCGGCGAAGACCGCGTACGCGGCGGCCAAGGCCAACCCGGCCCGGCTCGCCAGCCCGACCGACAGCAACGGCGGAGGGGCGTACGACGACACCGTGGTCACCGACGAGTTCTACTGGGCGGCGGCCGAGCTGTACCTGACCACCGGGGAGAAGGCGTACCTGACCGACCTGACCGCCTCGCCGCACCACACCGGTGACGTCTTCGACGTACGCGGTTTCAGCTGGCAGGGGGTGGCCGCACTGGGTCGACTCGACCTGGCCACCGTGCCGAGCGGACTACCGGCCGCCGACCGGGACCGGATCCGGGCCTCGGTGACCGCCGCCGCCGACACCTACCTGGCCGAGATCGCCGACCAGGCGTACGGGCTGCCGATGCCCGGTGACCCGGGCAGCTACTTCTGGGGCGGCAACGGCAACATCATCAACAACGCCGTCGTCATGGCCACCGCCTTCGACCTCAGCGGGGACGTGCGCTACCGCGACGGGGCCGTGCAGACGATGGACTACCTCCTCGGCCGCAACGCCCTGAACATCTCGTACGTCACCGGGTGGGGCGAGCACCACGCGAAGAACCAGCACAGCCGGATCTTCGGCAACCAGCTGAACCCGCAGATGCCGAACCCGCCCGCCGGTTCCCTGGCGGGTGGGCCGAACGCGGCCCTCCAGGACCCGTTCGTCGCCTCCCTGCTCGCCGGCTGCAAGCCGCAGTTCTGCTTCGTCGACGACATCGCCTCGTACTCGACGAACGAGGTGGCGATCAACTGGAACTCGGCGTTGACCTGGATCGCCTCCTTCCTGGCCGACCAGGGCGGCGCCCCCGTCCCGACGCCGTCCACCTGCCGGGCCGAGTACGTCGACTACGGCACCTGGTCCGGCGGCAGCGGGTTCACCGCCCAGGTGACCATCCGCAACACCGGCAGCACTCCGGTGAACGGTTGGACCACCCGGTTCGCGTTCACCGGCGACCAGAAGCTGCGTGAGGCGTGGTTGGCCAAAGCCGAGCAGAAGGGCGCGACGGTGACCGCGAAGAACGAGTCGTACAACGCCCGGATCGCCCCCGGCGGCACTGTGACCTTCGGGTTCAACGCGCTCACCGGCGGCGGGGCCAAACCGGCGCCGGGACTGATCACCCTCAACGGTTCACCCTGCTCCTGACCGACGCCACCCCGGTGCCGTCCGCCGTGGTCACGGCGGACGGCACCGGGCGGGTCGGCTCAGAGCTCGCGGACCACCCGAGCCGGGTTTCCCACCGCCACCACGTTCGCCGGGACGTCCCGGGTCACCACCGCGCCCGCGCCGATGACGCTGTCGTCCCCGATCGTGACGCCGGGGCAGACGATCACACCGCCGCCGAGCCACACGTTGTCGCCGAGGGTGATCGGGGTGGCCGCCTCGATCTTGTCCCGGCGGGGCCGGGGTTCGAGCGGGTGCCAGGCGGTCAACAACTGCACGTTGGGCCCGATCTGACAGTCGGCACCGATCCGGATGGGGGCGACGTCCAGGGCGGTGAGGTTGGCGTTGACGAACGTCCGGTCCCCGATGTGCAGGTGCGCGCCGTAGTCGACGAAGAACGGCGGCTTGACCGACACGTCGGCCCCGACGGTGCCGAGCAGGTCGACGAGGATCTCCTGGGCCTTCTCCGGCCCCTCCTCGGCCCACACCCGGTGGTAGGCGTAGGTCAGCCGGACCGCCCGCTGCCCGAGCCGGGCCATCTCCGGATCGTCGGCGACGTACCGGTCACCGGCGAGCATCCGCTCCCAGTTGCTCCGTGGGTCGCCTGCGAAGTAGTCCGTCACCATGCGGGGAATCGTACGGTCCGTCGCGCCGTCGGCCCCCGTCATCGGGTCAACCAGTCCAGCAGTTCCCCACCCTGCTGCCAGACGGTCAGCACGGAGAAGACGCCGAAGAGCAGCGTGGCCCAGATCAACGCGGCCACCCGGTAGGGGCGGGGACGGATCTGCTCGGGCAGGACCCGCCGGTTGAGCACCAGCAGCAGGATCGAGTAGACGAACATCATCAGACCGCCGACGCAGGCCGAGATCACCAACAGCGGCAACGGCTGGCTCATCCCGGCGAGCAGGATCAGGCAGCCGATCCCGACCAGGCCCCACACCAGGGCGAAGTAGATCCGGCTCTCCGACATCCGGCGCAGGTAGGAGGTCTTGAGTACGTCGGCCGCGAGCCGGCTGGTGTAGTCCACGATGCCCAGTGCGGCGGCGAACAGCGACAGCGCCCCGATCGCCCAGAACAGGTTGCCGAACCACGGCCCGACCGTCTCGGCCAGCCGCTCCCCCTCGACCTGGAGGAACGAGACGCTGTTGGCCAGCCCCGGCACCCCGTACACGGTGGAGTAGGCGAGCATCGACATCAGGGTGATGGTGACGAACGAGATGAGCACGAAGGTGAACAGCTGCTCCTGGTTGGCCAGCCGCCACCAGCGCCGCCACCGGGTGAGGTTCTCCTCGGTCGGCTCGAAGACGAACCCGGCCTGCTCGGGGGCCGCCTCCTCGCGCCCGGTCACCGGGCTGACCAGACGCGGCACGTACGCGCCCATGCCGTACCCCTTGTCCCGGATCCAGTTGGACTGGACCAGGTTCTGTCCCCCACCGGCCCCGGCGAAGACCAGGGCGGAGAGCATCAGCGCGAACCCCAGCTCGGCGGGGAAGTCCGGCGCGGTGACCGCCCGGGGCACCTCACGCCAGGCGTCGGCGGTGACGGCGAAGACCACCGCCACCCCGACGAAGAGCACCACCAGGCCGACCTTGACGAACTCCACCCGCTCCAACGCCTGGTAGACCACCGGGGCGAGGGTCAGCGTCGCGCCGATCACCAGCAGGATGCCCACCGCGATCACCGGGACACTGCCCCCGAACAGGTACGTGACCATGGTGGCCGAACTCGACGCCCACCCCGGCCACAGGTTGGCGAAGTAGACCATCACCGCGAAGACCAACCCCCAGTGCCGCCAGTAGCGGGAGAACCCGGTCAGGGCGGTCTCCCCGGTGGCCAGGGTGTACCGCTCGATCTCCATGTTGAGGAACCACTGGGTGACGATGCCCACCGCGGCGGCCCAGAGGAAGACCAACCCCACCTGCGAGGCGATGTACGGGTAGAGGATGAACTCGCCCGAGGCCAGGCCGACGCCGGCGGCGATCACTCCGGGGCCGATGATCGGCCAGGCCGATCCGGGGGCGGGAGGCAGGTCCCGCACCCGGACCCGGGGCAGGTGTCGGGTGGGAAACCGGTCGGCGGCGGTCGAGGGCATCGGGTCCTCCAGGGGGCGGCATCTGCCCCTGGCTACCCGCACGACATCCAGGATCAAACATCCCTCGATGTCTCGCCGACCCGCCCCGTCACGCCCCGGTACGCAGTTTCGGCAGGACCTCCGCGCCGAAGGTGTCGATGAAGGACCGCTGTTCCTGGCCCACGTGGTGCAGGGCGATCTGGTCGAAGCCCAGCTCCACGTACTGCTCCAGCCACCCGACGTGCCGGCCGAGGTCGGAGCTGATGTTCACCACCTCGGCGAGCCGGTACATCGGGATCTCCTCGGACACCACGTCGAAGTGCGTCGGGGTGGCCAGGTCCCAGCAGATCGGCGGGGCGAACACGTTGCTGCGCCACTGGTCGTACGCCAGCGCCTCCGCGTCGCGCTGGTCCGGCGCCCAGCTCAGGTGCACCTGGAGGTGCAGTGGCCCCCGACCCCCGGCGTCCCGGTAGGCGTCGATCATCTGACGCAGGTGGTCCACCGGGGCGTTCACGGTGATCAACCCGTCGGCCCACTCGGCGCACCACCGGGCGGTCTCCACGCTCACCGCCGCGCCGATCAGGGCGGGCGGCTCCTCCGGCCGGGTCCACAGCTTCGCCCGGTCCACCCGGACCAGGCCGTCGTGGCTGACCTCCTCACCGGCCAGCAGCGCCCGGATCACCTCGACGCACTCGCGCAGCCGGGCGTTGCGCAGCTCCTTGCGGGGCCACACCTCGCCGGTGATGTGCTCGTTGGCGTTCTCCCCGCTGCCGAGCGCGGCCCAGAACCGGCCCGGGTACATCGCCCCGAGGGTGCCGATCGCCTGCGCGACGATCGCCGGGTGGTAGCGCTGCCCCGGGGCGTTGACCACGCCGTACGACAGGTTGGTGGCCTGGAGCGCGGCACCCAGCCACGACCAGGCGAAGCCGGACTGCCCCTGACGTTCGCTCCAGGGCGCGAAGTGATCCGACGACATGGCGGCGTCGAAACCGGCCCGCTCGGCGTGGATCACCGCCTCCAGCAGGGCGCGGGGGTGGATCTGCTCGTGGGACGCGTGGAATCCGAACACCGTCATGGCGGCGTCCATACCCACCCCACCCGACGGTCACGCATGGACCCGAGGGGGCCTCACGGACCGACGACGACCGATCCGACGACGGGTCACTCGGCGTGCGCCCCCGCACCGGCGCCCGCCCTCCCCTCCCCCACCCAGACGGTCTTGGTGTTGCAGAACTCCCGCATGCCCAGGGCGGACAGCTCGCGGCCGTAACCGGAGTTGCGTACCCCGCCGAAGGGCAGTTCCGGGAAGGACGTGGTCATCCCGTTGACGAAGACGTTCCCGGCGTCCAGGTCGGTGGCGAACCGTTCCTGCTCGGCCGGGTCGGTGGTCCAGGCGTTGGAGCCGAGGCCGAAGGCGGTCCCGTTGGCCACCTCGATCGCCTCCTCGTACGACGACACCCGGTACAGCCCGGCGACCGGCCCGAACACCTCCTCGCTCCACATCCGCATCCGGGGGGTCAGGTCGGTCACCACCGTCGGGGGGTAGAACCAGCCCGGCCCGGTCGGCTTCTGCCCGCCGCAGAGCACCGTCGCCCCCTGGTCGACGGCGTCGCGTACCTGCTCGTGGATCTCGTCGCGGCCCCGCTCGCTGGCGAGCGGCCCGACGTCGGTGCCCTCGTCCATCGGGTCGCCGACCCGCAGCGCGGACATCCGGGCGGTGAACTCCCGGGCGAAGGCGTCGAAGACGTCGGTGTGCACGATGAACCGCTTCGCCGCGATGCAGGACTGGCCGTTGTTCTGGCACCGGGCGGTGGTGGCCACCTCGGCGGCGGTCGCCACGTCGGCCGAGGGCATCACCACGAACGGGTCGCTGCCGCCCAGCTCCAGCACTGTCTTCTTGAGTTCCCGGCCGGCGATCTGGGCGATGGACCGGCCGGCGGCCTCACTGCCGGTGAGGGTGGCCGCCCGGACCCGGGGGTCGCTCAGGATCCGGTCGACGGCGTCCGAGCCGACCAGGAGGGTGACGAACGCGCCCTCGGGGAACCCGGCCCGACGGAACACCTCCTCCAGCAGCAGGGCGGTCTGCGGCACGTTCGAGGCGTGTTTGAGCAGTCCGGTGTTGCCCGCCATCAGGGCCGGCGCGGCGAACCGCATGACCTGCCAGAGGGGGAAGTTCCACGGCATCACCGCCAGGACCGGGCCGATCGGCTGGTAGCGGACGAACGCCCGCTTCGCCCCGACCGACCGGGCGTCGGCGGGCTCGTCGGCGAGCATCCGGGGGGCGTGCGCGGCGTAGAACCGGGCGGCGGTGGCGCACTTGGTGACCTCGGCCTTGGCCGCCGCGTACGTCTTGCCCATCTCGGTGGTCATCAGCCGGGCGATCTCGTCGCGGTCGGCCTCCATCCGGTCGGCGGCGGCGGTGAGCCACCGGCCCCGCTGGGCCGACGACGTGCCCTGCAACTGCCGGAAGGCCAGGTCGGCCCGGTCGATGGCGGCGTCGATCTGCTCCTCGGACATCGGGTCGTACGTCTTGAGCACCTTGCCGGTGGCGGGGTTGACGGTGGCGATGGGCATCTCGTACTCCTGTCACTCGAAGAGCGAGTGTCGCCTACCCGGCTCCTCTCGGCGTCGGGCGGCACGGCGGCGTTGGATGACTACCAGGTCGATCACGGCCACCACGGCGAGGACGACGCACGCCACCCCCAGCAGCACCAGGTCGGCGCGGAACGCCAACACGGCGAAGACGGTCATGGTGACCAGACCGAATCCGGCGAGCGCCAGTCGCAGGTTCAACGCGCTGTTCGCGTGCCCGACGGTGCCTCGGGCGCGCCGGGGTTGCGATTGCATCATCCCGTCCAGCTACCCCGGATCGGCCCGGTTAACCGGGGGCGGGCCGCCGATGCCGCCCCCGATGTGCGGGTGGGCGGGGCCGGACGGCTCTGGCGCGAACCACCACCGGACGCATAAAGTTACCGTGCTGTAGCTCTCCGACGCCGGGCGAGGGAACGATGTCTCGACGCTGGATCACCGCCCTGCTCTGCCTGTCGGCCCTGGTCGCGATCGCCTGCGAGGAGGGCGGCGAGGCCGGTCCCCGCCCGTCCGACGGTCCACCGCCCCGAGGTGACTCCCCCAGCTCCATCGCCGCCCTCGGCGACTCGATCACCACCGGTTTCGGCTCCTGTGTGGTGCTCACCTCGTGCGAGCGCAACTCCTGGTCGACCGGGGACGGGCTCCGGGTGGACAGCGTCTACCAGCGGCTCCTCGACCAGGATTCGGGCATCCGGGGCCGGGCCGCCAACCACGCCGACCCGGGTGCCAGGGCGTCCGCCCTGGCCGGGCAGGCCCAGGCCGCGGTCCGGGGCAAGGCCGACTACGTCACGGTCCTGATCGGCGCCAACGACGCCTGTCGGCGGACCGTCGACGAGATGACTCCGGTGTCGACCTTCCGCGAGCAGGTGGACCGGGGGCTGCGGGTGGTCAAGGAGGGCCGCCCCAAGGCCCGGGTGCTGGTGGTCAGCATCCCGGACCTCAACCGGCTCTGGGAGATCGGGCACGAGGACTCCCGAGCGGTACGGGCCTGGCGGACCGGCATCTGCCCGGCCCTGCTGGCCGCGCCGACCTCCACCGCCGAGGCGGACGTGGCCCGGCGGGCGACCTTCGGCAAGCGGATCGACGCGTACAACTCCCAGCTCGCCGCCGCCTGTCGGGCCTACGGCTCCCGGTGCCGTTACGACGGCGGGGCCGTGCACCGGGTCCGGTTCACTGTCGACGAGGTCAACCGACTGGACTGGTTCCACCCCAGCGCGGCGGGGCAGGACCGGCTGGCCGAGGTGACCTGGCGGGCGTCGCGCCTCGCCACCTGACCGACCGGCCCGCGACGGCGCTCACCCCGTGCGGGGTCTCGGGACGCCACCGACTCCGGGCTGCCGGTAGAGCGCCCGGGAGCGGATGGCCAGGTCCTTCGTGGCGGAGGAGTTCGCCCAGGTGCCGAGGACGATCGCGGCACCGGGGATGACCTTGGCGAAGACCCGCTTCGCGGCGCGGACCCCGGCCATCCGGGCGAGCTGGACGCCCAACCGGATCATCACCCGGCCCAGGGGGCTCTGGGTCGGGCCGCCGAACAGCGCCCCGGCCCGTTCCCGTCCGGCCGCCACCCCGAGGGCCACCCGGGCCGTCTGGGCGGCCTTGTGCACCTTCTGCAACACGAGCAGGTCGGTGGCGCGGTCCGGGTGCTCCGGGTCGACCTCGTACGCCGCCGCGACGTGCAGCACCATCCGGGCCTGGGTCCAGGCCAGCACCCCGACGTCGATGACGGCACCGGGCAGCCCGGCCGCCCCGGAGACCGCCCCGGAGAGCCGGGCCCGGTTGACGAACCGACGGACCGCCATGTCGGCCAGGGCGTCGGCGGGGATCCCGGGCTGCTCGGCCCGGATCCGACCGGCCCACCGGGCGGCCTCCGGGCCGAGCCGGCGGACCGCCTCCAGGGCCAGGTGCTCCGGGGCGTACTGCGGGTCCTGCCGCATCCTGTCCCAGAGGGTGGCCGGGGGCGCCTCCGGCGCGGACGGCTCGTCGGTCCCCGCCCCGGGGGGCGGGGTGGCGGGTTCGGCGGGTGAGGTCGACGGGGGGACTCTGGATTCTCCGTCGGGGGGCGCGGAGTCGGTCAAGGAAGGCTCCCGTGGTGGGACGGAGGGGTGTTGTGGGTACGCAGACCGGCCCCGGTCAGCGACGCCGGCCGGAGAGCCGGTTGGCGAGCTGGCGAAGCTTCTGCTGGTTCGCCGGCTTGGCCAGTTCACGGCGCCCACGATCGACCATCTGCCGGCCCTTCGGTGAGCGCAGGAACTGGGTGATCCGGTGCATCAGTGACGACATTGCATCCTCCTGTCGAACTTCCCTCTCCATGTGTACCCCGGGGCGGCAACCGCCACGCGTCCACTATGGAGATCACCACAGCATCCGACCCTCGCCGGATACCGACAAAAACGACAAAGAACGAGTAAAGCGTCGCAGTGGCGGGCGGCGCACCGGCGGACCCCGGAATGCACGAGGATGGTGGGTACGTTCCTCCGAACGGGTGGCCGCCGGGCGCGGTCATCGTACGCACAACAGGGAGGTCCCCACCGGTGCTCGACCCACACGAGCTGTACCAGCTCAGCGACGATCTGCCCGAGCTCGGTCAGCCGGTGCTCATCCAGGCGCTGACCGGCTTCGTCGACGCCGGCAACGCCACCCGGCTCGCCCGGGAGCAGCTGCTCTCCTCGCTCGAGGCCCGCCCGGTCGCCAGCTTCGACGTCGACCAGCTCTTCGACTACCGCTCGCGGCGACCGGTGATGACCTTCGTCGAGGACCACTGGGAGTCCTACGACGCCCCGAAGCTCGAACTGCACCTGCTGCACGACGACGACGAGACACCCTTCCTCCTGCTCACCGGCCCCGAGCCGGACCTGCAGTGGGAACGGTTCGCCGCCGCCGTGGCCGGCCTCGGCGCCCGGCTCGACGTACGGCTCACCGTCGGGCTCAACTCCATCCCGATGGCGGTGCCGCACACCCGCCCCGCCGGGGTGACCGCCCACGCGACCCGGCCCGAACTGATCGCCGGACACGAACCGTGGCTGCAACGGGTGCAGGTCCCCGGCAGCGTCGGCCACCTGTTGGAGTTCCGACTCGGCGAGGCGGGCCGGGACGCGCTCGGGTTCGCCTCCCACGTGCCGCACTACGTGGCCCAGGCCGAGTACCCGGCCGCCGCGGAGGTCCTGCTCACCTCGGTGTCACGCAGCACCGGGCTGCTGCTGCCCACCGACTCGCTGCGCTCCTCCGCCGAGGTGGTCCGGGTCGAGATCGACAGGCAGGTCGCCCAGACCGAGGACGCCGCCGCGTTGGTGCAGGCCCTGGAGGAGCAGTACGACGCGTTCGAACGGGGACGGGGGGAGAAGAACCTGCTCGCCGCCGAGAACGGTCCCCTGCCCACCGCCGACGAACTCGGTGCCGAGCTGGAACGGTTCCTCGCCGAACAGAGCCGGCCGGGTGACACCCCGGGCAGCTGAGCGTACGGATCTGCGGCGCGGGACACGTCGCCGGTGCCCGCGACCGGGGCCGGTATCGGGCAGGCTGGTGGCATGCGCCTGGCGACGTGGAACGTGAACTCGGTGAAGGCCCGCCTGCCCCGGCTGCTCGACTGGCTGGCCGGCACCGGACCGGACGTGCTCTGCCTGCAGGAGACCAAGTGCCCGGACGGTGCCTTCCCGGTGGCCGAGGTCGGCGAGCTGGGTTACACGGTGGCCAGCCACAGCGACGGCCGGTGGAACGGGGTGGCGATCCTGTCCCGGGTGGGGCTGGCCGACGTGGTGGTCGGGTTCCCCGGTGAACCGGGGTTCCCCGAACCGGAGGCCCGGGCCATCTCGGCCACCTGCGGGGGGACCCGGGTCTGGTCGGTGTACGTCCCCAACGGCCGGACCCCCGACGACCCGCACTACGCGTACAAGCTGGCCTGGTTGGCCGCCCTGCGGGACGCGGTGGAGCAGGACCTGGCCGACGGGGCGCCGCTGGCGGTCTGCGGGGACTTCAACGTCGCCCCGACCGACGCCGACGTCTGGGATCCGGCGCTCTTCGTCACCTCCACGCACGTCACCCCGGCCGAACGCGACGCCCTGGCCGCCCTGCGCGACCTGGGCCTGCACGACGTGGTGCCCACCCCGATGAAGGGGCCGCACCCGTACACCTACTGGGACTACCGGGCCGGGATGTTCCACCAGGACAAGGGCATGCGGATCGACCTCGTGTACGCCTCCGCCGGGCTGACCGGGGCGGTCCGGTCGGCCTACGTCGACCGGGAGGCCCGCAAGGGCAAGGGGCCCTCCGACCACGCGCCGGTCGTGGTCGACCTGGACCTTGCGCCCTCCGTCGGGGCGGAGTGAGCACCGGCGTACGCCTAGGCTGGACCCATGGCCATCGTGAAGATCAACGCACTGGACGTCCCGCCGGGTGGCGGGGAGGAGTTGGAGCGGCGCTTCGCCGCCCGGGCCGCCGCCGTGGAGAACTCCCCCGGGTTCCTCGGGTTCGAACTGCTGCGCCCGGTCGGGGGCGAGAACCGCTACTTCGTCTACACGAAGTGGGAGAGCGAACAGGCCTACCAGGCGTGGGCGGCGGGACCGTCCCGGGCGGCGCACGCCCAGAGTGGGGACGAGGCACCCCGACGACCGGTCGCCACCGGCGCGAACCTGCTGGAGTTCGAGGTGGTCCAGCAGGTGCCCGCCCCCTGAGCGCCGCGCTCAGGCCCGTCGGGTCTCCACCAACGAGGCGAAGGCGATCACGTTGTCCCGGTACCCGGTCCGGCCGCCCACCCACTGCCCACCGCAGGTGATCAGCCGCAGCTCCGGGGTGCCGGAGTCGCCGTACACCCGGTCGGCGGGGAGGTTGTCCTTCGCGAAGTGCTCCACCGAGTCGACGGCGAAGACGGCCACCGACCCGTCCGACCGGGCCACCTCGACCCGGTCCCCCGGCTTGGTCCGGGCCAGTTCGTAGAAGACCGACGGCCCGTCCTTGCTGTCCACGTGCCCGACGATGATCGCCCGACCCGGCTCACCCGGGGTCGGGGCGCGGTCGTACCAGCCGGTCTCGCCGTGCCGGTCCAGCGGCGGGACGTCGATGGTCCCGTCGGGGGCCTGACCGACCGGGGCCACCGGAGCGGTCACCCTGATCGACGGCACCGACAGACTCACCGGTCGGCTCGCCGCCAGGACGGGGACGCCCGTCGGGTCCTCGGAGTGCTGCTCGCCGAGGACCCTGTCGAAGGGTCCGGCGGTGCGACCCAGCCCCGCCCCGGTGGCGAAGATGCCCAACAGCACCAGCAGCACCGCCAACGGCACCGACCAGGGACGCCGTCCGGGCACCGTCGCGGGGGCGGGCGAGAGGACCGGTGGCCGACCCGCGCCGACCCGGGTCCCCGGCGGGGTCGCGGTGGGCACCAGCGCCCAGCCGGTACGCCGGGCCTCGGCGTCGGTGAGCCGGACCGCCGGGGCGGTGCGGCCACGCTGGGGTCGGCCGCCCGAGGCACCGTAGATCCGTCCGCTCGACGCCGTCGGGCGGCCCGTCGGGCGCGGGGCCGGGCCGGGCCGGGGCGTACTCGATCTCCCGCCACCGAACGGGACCCGCCCGGCGGTCACCGACGACCTCGCATGTGGTCGTCGGCGTGCCCGGTGGAGTGGCCGGCGGTCACGACGGCCCCCACCAGCGGCTGGCCCGACGCTGCCGCCTGAGGGTCAGTACGCCCGCCACCATGCCGGCCAGGGTCAACGCCAGTCCCCCGGGGACCAGCAGGTCACCGGCGCTCGGGCCGGCCGTGCCACCGAACCCGGTGGCCGGTCCGTGGCTGGGCCGGTGTGTCGGCCGGTGGGTCGGCGGTGGGGTGGGTGGGTGCTTCTTCACCACCTGGAGGGTCGTGGTGGCCGTCTCCCCGGTGCGGCACTCCAGCTTCACCCGGTAGTTCCCGGGTCGGGTCCGGGTCGACACCATCGGGCTGGCGGTGAGCACCCCGGTCTGCGGGTGAACGGTCACCTTGCCGAAGGCGTCCGACCAGACTGTCGCCGGCCACGAGTTGTCGTGGCAGCTCGCCCGGATCCCGACCAGGTACCCCGGCTGCACCAGGCTCGGGCTGACCTCGACGAAGACGACTCCCGGCGGGGGAAGGCCGGGAGTGGACGGATCTCCGGGCTGCGGGACCGCCGGCTGTGCCACCGGCAGCGGCCCGGCGACATTCAGCCCGGCGGCGGTCGCGGGCGTGGCGGACAGGGGCGTGACGAGCGCGGCGATCCCGACCGCCGTCGCGACGCCCAGGCGCGTGACAGGCACCATGACCCCTCCCGGCAGTAGTCCTCGGCCGGGCGGTGGCCGCCCGACCTGCCGTACGGGGTGATCGGCTCACCCCGGGTCGCACGTCACATCCGGTCCGGGCCGACGGTGGCGTACGCTCGGTTCGCTGTGACCTCCATCGACCACGAACCTGTCGCCACCGCCCGGATCCGGACCTTCCTCCCCCGCCGGGGCCGGATGACGAGCCGTCAGATCGACGCCCTCGACCGGCTCTGGCCGACGTACGGCCTGACCGTGTCGGACGTCGCGGACGGGCCGCTCGATCCGTCCGCCCTGTTCGGACGGGAGGCACCGGTGGTGCTCGAAATCGGTTCCGGCATGGGGGACGCCACGGCCGCGATGGCGGCGGACGACCCGGACCGAGACTATCTGGCGGTCGAGGTGCACACGCCCGGAATCGCCAACCTCCTCGACCTGGTCGGCCGGGACGGACTGACCAACGTCCGGGTCGCCGAGGGTGACGCCCTCGACCTGGTGCACGCCCTCCCGGTGGACTCGCTCGACGCCGTGCACGTCTTCTTCCCCGACCCGTGGCCCAAGACCCGCCACCACAAGCGGCGCATCATCCAGGCCGGGCACGTGGCCCTGCTGCGGTCGCGGTTGGCCCCGGGCGGCGTCCTGCACTGCGCCACCGACTGGGCCGAGTACGCCGAATCGATGCGGCACACCCTCGACGGCGACCCGGAACTGGTCAGTCCGCACCCCGGGTGGGCGCCCCGACCCGCGCACCGCCCGGTCACCAAGTTCGAACGCCGCGCCCACCGGGAGGGCCGGGAGGTCTTCGACCTCGTCTACCACCGAGCCGTCCCCGCCCGAACCGCCTCGGGTGACGCCGGGGCGTGAGAGGGGAACCCCTCTCTCGTGCGTGTCGACGAGGACCTCTTCCCTTCCTGGAACCCCGGTTGGCGGGTGGGGGTGGTGGGCGGGCACGATGGAGCGGCTATGACGCTCACCGCCGCGCTGCCGCACAGCGCCGACCCCGACACCCTGTACGACGCGTTCGCCGGCTGGGCGAAGGAGCGCGGCCTCGACCTCTACCCCCATCAGGAGGAGGCGCTCCTGGAGATCGTCTCCGGCGCCAACCTGATCATGAACACCCCCACCGGCTCCGGAAAGAGCCTCGTGGCCACGGCGGCCCACTTCGCCGCCCTCGCCGACGACCGGACGACGTTCTACACGGCTCCGATCAAGGCGCTGGTGTCGGAGAAGTTCTTCGCCCTCTGCGAGACCTTCGGCGCGGAGAACGTCGGGATGCTCACCGGGGACGCCAGCGTCAACGCCGACGCCCCGATCATCGCCTGCACCGCCGAGATCCTGGCCAACCTCGCCCTGCGCGAGGGCGCCCGGGCGGACGTGGGCCAGGTGGTGATGGACGAGTTCCACTTCTACGCCGAGCCGGACCGGGGTTGGGCCTGGCAGGTGCCGCTGATCGAGCTGCCCCAGGCGCAGTTCGTCCTGATGTCGGCGACCCTCGGGGACACCACCCGGTTCGTCGCCGACCTGACCCGCCGGACCGGGCGGGCGACGGCGGTGGTCCGTACCGCCGAGCGGCCGGTCCCCCTCCTCTTCTCGTACGCGATGACCCCGATGCACGAGACGCTGGAAGAACTGCTGGAGACGAAGCAGGCCCCGGTGTACGTGGTCCACTTCACCCAGGCCGCCGCGCTGGAGCGGGCGCAGGCGCTGATGAGCGTGAACGTCTGCACCCGGGCCGAGAAGGACCTGATCGCCGAGGCGATCGGCCGGTTCCGGTTCACCTCCGGTTTCGGCAAGACGCTGTCGCGGCTGGTCCGGCACGGGATCGGCGTGCACCACGCCGGGATGCTGCCCAAGTACCGCCGACTGGTGGAGACGCTGGCCCAGGCCGGTCTCCTGAAGGTCATCTGCGGTACGGACACCCTCGGGGTCGGCATCAACGTGCCCATCCGCACCGTGCTGTTCACCGGGCTGAGCAAGTACGACGGGGTCCGGACCCGGCTGCTCAAGGCCCGGGAGTTCCACCAGATCGCCGGGCGCGCCGGCCGGGCCGGGTACGACACGATCGGCCGGGTGGTGGTCCAGGCCCCCGAGCACGTGATCGACAACGAGAAGGCCCTGGCCAAGGCGGGCGACGATCCGAAGAAGCGGCGCAAGGTGGTCCGGAAGAAGCCGCCGGAGGGCTCGATCGGGTGGGGTGAGCCGACCTACCAGCGGCTGGTCGAGGCCGAACCGGAGCCGCTGACCTCCAGTTTCCAGGTCAGCCACTCGATGCTGCTCAACGTCATCGGCCGCCCGGGGGACGCGTTCGCCGCGATGCGGCACCTGCTGACCGACAACCACGAGGACACCGCCGCCCAGCGTCGGCACGTGCGTCGGGCCATCGCCATCTACCGGGCGCTGCGGGCGGGCGGGGTGGTCGAGGAGCTGCCCGAGCCGGACGAGACCGGCCGCCGGGTCCGGCTCACCGACGACCTGCAACTCGACTTCGCCCTCAACCAGCCGCTGTCCCCGCTCGCCCTGGCCACCATCGAGCTGCTCGACGCCGAGAGTCCCGCGTACGCCCTGGACGTGCTCAGCGTCATCGAGTCGATCCTCGACGACCCGCGCCAGGTGCTCTCCGCGCAGCAGTTCAAGGCCCGGGGCGAGGCGGTCGCCGCGATGAAGGCCGAGGGCATCGAGTACGAGGCCCGCCTGGAGCTGCTCGACGAGGTGACCTGGCCGAAGCCGCTGGCGGAGCTGCTGGAGAACGCGTACGCGATGTACCGGCAGGGCCACCCGTGGGTCGACGACCACCAGCTCTCCCCCAAGTCGGTGGTCCGTGACATGTACGAGCGGGCGATGACCTTCGCCGAGTTCGTGCAGTTCTACGGGCTGTCCCGGTCCGAGGGGCTGGTGTTGCGGTATCTCGCCGACGCGTACAAGACGCTGCGGCAGACGGTCCCGGAGGACGCCAAGACCGAGGAGCTGGTCGACCTCATCGAGTGGCTGGGTGAGCTGGTCCGCCAGGTCGACTCCAGCCTGATCGACGAGTGGGAGCGGCTGCGCAACCCGTCCGACGCCGAGGAGGTCGCCGCCGCCCTGGACGACCGGCCGCCGGCGGTCACCCGCAACGCCCGTGCCTTCCGGGTGCTGGTGCGCAACGCGCTGTTCCGTCGGGTCGAGTTGGCCGCGCTGCGCCGGTGGGACCTGCTGGGCGAGCTCGACGCCGCCGACGGGTGGAACGCCGACGCCTGGGCGGACGCGTTGGAGCCGTACTTCGAGGCGTACGACGGGATCGGGACCGGGCCGAACGCCCGGGGGCCGGCCCTGCTGCTGATCGACCAGACCGACCCGCAGCGGTGGACGGTCCGGCAGATCCTCGACGACCCCGACTCCGACCACGACTGGGGGATCAGCGCCGAGGTCGACCTGGTCGCCTCCGACGAGGTCGGGGCCGCGGTCGTCCGGGTCACCGAGGTCGGTCAGCTCTAGCCGAGCACGGCCGTGTTCTCGTCGTGGGCGGACCGGTGGGCGAGCACCTCGTCCATGTGGGTCTCGGCCCAGGTCTTGAGGCCACGCATGGTCCGGTGCAGGGAGAGACCGAGGTCGGTCAGCTCGTAGCAGACGGTGACCGGGACGGTCGGGGTCGCCGTGCGGGTGACCAGGCCGTCCCGCTCCAGGGAGCGCAGGGTCTGGGTGAGCATCTTCTGGCTGACCCCGGCCAGTAGTCGGGACAGCTCGGAGTACCGCATCGACCGGGGCGCTCCGGCGCAGTCGGCGCCGAACTCGTGCGAGCCGTCGCTGCCGAGGGCGGCCAGGACCAGGGCGACCCACTTGTCGGAGATCCGGTCCAGGAGCAGGCGGCTGGGGCATCCGGCCAGGAAGGCGTCGTACGCCGCCTTGCTCTGTGCCCTCTTCTGGGCCGCCGTCGTCGTCGTCATCGAGCCTCCTCCACCCCTCCTGGGTGCGTTACGCACTTCCAGGTGCCTACTTCCCCATGGAAAGTTACCCGGGGAGAGTGGAGCAGGCATCCCCGCCCGGCCGCACCGCAGGTGCAGGCACTGGCAGGGGCCGACCCGTGCGTACGAACGAGAGCAGAGGTTCCACGATGCTTCCCACCTCCCTTCCCGGCGGCACCTGGACCATGGGAGACCTGACCGTCACCCGGTTCGGGTACGGCGCGATGCAGCTCGCCGGCCCCTGGGTGCTGGGGCCGCCCGCCGACCAGGAGGGTGCCCTCGCCCTCCTCCGGGAGGTCGTCGACCTGGGTGTCACCCACATCGACACCAGCGACGCCTACGGCCCCCGGTTCACCAACCGGCTGATCCGCGAGGCGCTGCACCCGTACCCGGAGTCACTGCACATCGTGACGAAGGTCGGCGCCACCCGGGACCCGCAGGGCGGCTGGCCTCCGGCCCGCAGACCGCAGGAGCTTCGCCGGGCCGTACGGGAGAACCTGGACAACCTCGGCCTCGAAGCGCTCGACGTGGTCAACCTCCGGCTGGGCGATGCCGAGGGACCCCGGCCCGGCTCGCTCGCCGAACCCTTCGAGACCCTCGCCGAACTTCGGCAGGAGGGCCTGATCCGGCATCTCGGGGTGAGCACGGCGACGGCGGAGCAGGTCGCCGAAGCCCAGTCGATCGCACCGGTGGTGTGCGTGCAGAACCTGTACAACCTCGCGCACCGTGCCGACGACGACCTGATCGACGCGCTGGCCGACCAGGGGGTCGCCTACGTGCCCTACTTCCCCCTCGGCGGCTTCAGCCCACTCCAGTCCGCGGCCCTCTCGGCCGTGGCCACCCGGTCGGAGACGACACCGATGGCGGTCGCCCTGGCCTGGCTGCTCCAGCGGTCACCGAACATCCTGCTCATCCCGGGCACCTCGTCGCGGGCGCACCTGCGCGAGAACATCTCCGGTGCCGGGCTCACCCTCACCGACGAGGACCTCGCCGAACTGGACGAGATCGGACGCTGAGACGTCCCGTGGAGGGGGGTGCGGCCGACCCTTCCGCGCCCTGGGAAATGTCAGACCCGTCGATTAGAATGTGTGTACTAATCGCGCTGCTGAGCTGGGAGGACGCCCATGACCGCGCCCACCTCCACCCCCCTCACCCCGTACGCCACCCTGCTGGGGTTCACCCGCTACGTCGACCGCACCGGCCCGACCAAGGCCACCTTCGTCGGTGGGCTGCGCAAGCAGCGGGCCAGCCGCTCCGGCTTCAACCCGCACGGTCAGTTCGTCAAGGCGCTCAAGGCCGACGTGGCCTTCCACACCGGCGGGTCCCACCTGGCCCAGGTGGCCGATCTGGTCAAGCCCCGGTGGCGACCGCTCTACCAGGCCCTGGTCCCGGGGGCGACGGCCTGGCTGCACTCGCTCGGCGACCCGGCCGGGGTCGACCTGGCGCAGACCCGGGACGCCCTGGCCATGCTCGGCGACCTCCCCGTCAAGATCAACCCCCAGTTCGGCATCAGGTACGCCGACGGTCGCGCCGAAGCCGTCCGGCTGCACTTCGACGAGACCGAGCCCAGCGAGGAGGCGACCCTGGCCACCCTGCACCTGATGGCCCGGCACATGGACGCGGTCCTGCCGCACGCCGAGCCGGTCCTCGTCGACGTCCGGCGGGGGGTGACGCACCGGATGCCCGACGGTGCCAGGCCCGAGCAGATCGAGCGGTGGCTGGCCGGTGAGGCCGCCGCATTCCGCGCCATCTGGTCCACCGCCGCCTGAGACGGCCCGACGCACGGTGGTGGCCCCGACGGGAAGTCGGGGCCACCACGGGCCGTCGTGGTCCGACGGTCTCACTCCCCGGTCGGGGCCGGCGGCCCCGCCGAGGTGGTGGGGCTCGCCGGTCGGGCCCCACCACCGCCGCCCGCCTCGACGGCACCGGCGGGCAGGACGACGTAGGGGCGCATCATCTCGTTGTCCTCGTGTTCGAGGATGTGGCAGTGCCAGGCGTACCGGCCGGGCAGGTCGAACCGGGCCTTGATCCGGGTCACCGTGCCGGGGAAGACCGGCACCGTGTCGTGCAGGCCCCGCTCGGTCGGGCCGGGTGGGCGGATCCGGGACCGGCCCCGGCCGACCACCTCGAACTGCACCTGGTGCAGGTGGACCGGGTGCGTCTCGCCGGTGCGGTTGTGCAGTTCCCAGATCTCGGTGGCACCCAGCTCGACCTGCTCGGTGACCGGCGCGTCCCAGGTCAGGGGGATCCCCCGCCCCCGTTCGTCGACCACGCCCAGCAGCGGCTGGAACCCGCCTCGACCGTGGTCACCGGAGCGGGCGTGCAGCAACGCCAGTCGGCGTACCCGGTCGGCCGGACCGAGCCGGGGTGGTGCCGGCAGGCGGAGCTGATCGGGTGGGACCGACCGGTCCGGCCCGGTCCGCTCGGTGACCACGAACTTCAGCACCTGCCCGGTGGTGTGCGGATCCGCCTCGGCCGGCCGGTCCCCGTGTGCCTGCGACCCGTCCGGCCCCTCGTTGACCAGGTAGAGCTCGGTGCCCGCCGGCACCTCGGAGAAGTCCACGACCACGTCGACCCGGGCCCCGATGCTCAGCGGGACCGCACCCAGCTCCACCGGCTCGGGCAGGAAACCGCCGTCGCTGCCGACCTGCCAGATCGGCAGCACCGGCCGGGCCGGGCGGACGGCGGGATCGGTCACCACCGACACCCTGAGGAACCGGCTGTTGCAGCCGTTGAGCAGCCGGAACCGGTACCGCCGCCGCTGCACCGACAGCACCGGCCAGGTGGCCCCGTTGACGACGATGGTGTCGCCGAAGAAGGACGACTGCCACCGTGGCACGCCCTCGGTGGCCCCCGACAGTCCGTCCGGGTAGTACAGCTGCCCGTCGGCGCGGAACGACCGGTCCTGGATCAGCAGCACGATCTCGTACGGACCGCCGCCGAGGGCCGTACCCGGATCGGCCGGGCCGGGTAGCACCCCGGCCGGCAGGTCGCTGTCGCCGCCCCGGAGCAGGTAGAAGCCGGCCGCCCCGGCGTACACGCTCAGTCGGGTCAGGCCGAGGCAGTGGTCGTGGTACCACAGGGCGGTGGCCCGCTGGTCGTTGCCGTACTCGAACCGGGCCGCCCCGGGCGACCAGCGCGCACCGCCCGCCTCCATCGACCGGGCCTCGAACTCCGCGTAGGACCGACCCACCCGGGCGTAGGCGGCGGGAAGGTCCCGGGCGGTCGGCAGGTACCAGGCGTCCGGGTAGCCGTCGGCCTCCTCCCGGTTGTGGCCGCCGTGCAGGTGGACCACCATCGGCACCGGCCCGGCGTACCGGCTCGGCGTACCGGAGTGGCCCGTACCGGCCGGGTCGGCCCAGTGCACCGTCGGGTCCACCGGCAGCAGGTGGGGCAGGTAGCGGCCGTCACCGTCGACGAGTTCGTTGAGCCAGTTCACCCGCACCGGCCGGTCGACCCGGGCCTCGACGGTGCGGGCCGGGTAGTGGAACGTGCCGGGGTGGGCGGCGGAGCCGAACCCCCAGACCTGTGTCGTCGGCAGCGGTGCCGGAAGGACCTGCTGACGGAACTGACGCAGCGCGATCGCGTACTCGTCCACCTCGCCGTCGGCGCGCAGCGCCGGCATGACCCCGGGCACCGGCAGCCGGGTGACGTACTTGGGTATCGCCGTGGCGTCCAGACGGGGGGTCAGGTCCCGGGCGACACCCCACCCCACCGGCATCAGAGCCGCCGCACCGCCCGCCGCCCCCATGAGGAGCACCTGCCTCCGTGTGACCACGCCGCGTCCCTTCCTCGGAGCCGTCCGTCAAGTCGAGCAAACCTCACTTAGTGCCCCACGGTTCGCCACGACGTCGCTATCACCCATTCAGGGATCAATCGTCGGCGGCAAAATCTTTCACAATCAAAGGTTGAAGGCTCAACCATTCCTCGCTACGGTTGGCACACTGCGACGGCCCGGTGCGGGATCTTCCCGTTGATCAGGGCATTCGTCCGCTACCAACGGTCACAGCCGGTGACCATCGCGCCCGGAGCGGCGACCTGCCGCGCGGGAGGAACCCGTCGACCCACGTTCCAGGAGGAGTCCCATGACCCTGCCCAGCACCGTCCGCGACCTCGGCATCCTGCTCGCCCGAATCGGCGTGGGCATCGTGTTCTTCGCCCACGGCTGGCAGAAGCTGGTGACAAACGGCGTCGAGGGCACCGCCGCCTTCTTCGACCAGGTCGGCGTACCCCTGCCCACCCTCTCGGCCTGGTTCGCCACCGGCGTCGAACTCGTCGGCGGCGCGGCCCTGATCCTCGGCGCGCTCGTGCCGATCGCCGGGATCCTGCTCGCCCTCAACATGGTCGGCGCGTTCGTCTTCGTCCACGCCGGCAACGGACTCTTCGTCGACCAGGGCGGCTACGAACTCGTCCTCACCCTGGGCGCGGCTGCGCTCCTGCTCGCCTCGGTCGGCGCCGGTCGACTGAGCGTGGACCACCTCCTGTTCGGTCGGCGTCGCACCGCCGCCACCCCGGTCGGTGCCGGACGGGCCTGAGGGCCGACGACGGTACGACCCCGGGTTACACCCTCGGGCAGGGCACGGATCGGTCTGCGGTAGGAGCTACCGCACCGGAACGTGCCCTACCGTCGATGTCATGACGCGACGTGACGGGAACTCCCGACGGCTGATCGGTGCGGCACTGGTCACCATGGTGTTCGCCCTGGCCCTGCTGGCTCTGGGCTGGTGGGTCCGGGGCTGGGAGTACGACCCCGACCGCAGCCGTTACCTCGACCCCGCCTGGTGGGTCGGGAGCCTGACCAGTGGACTGGGCTACCTCGCGATCAGCCCCACCGGCCTCAAGGTGGCCCTGCTCGTGATCGGCGCACCGGCCGCCGCCGCCCTCTGGCTGCGGCGGCGCAACCAGGCCGACCACGCTGGCCCGAGCGACCAGGCCGACCGCCCCGCCCAGGGCGACCCGGACGACGCCTCGACCGGGGTGGTCAGGTCCCGGGTGGGAGGTCGGTGACCGCGACGACCTCGGGGGCGTCCACCGGCCCGACGATCACCCGCAGCGCCGGGAGGTGGTCGGCCAACAGCCGACGGCACCGGTCGCAGGGGGCAAGGACCTGCCGGCCCCGGTCGCCGACCGTCACGAGGGTCTCCAGCGCGCCGACGTTCTGGGTGACCGCCGCGCCGAGGGTGACGACCTCGGCGCAGGTATCCCCGGTGGGGTGCACGACGTTCACGCCGGACACGATCCGACCGTCGGCGGTACGCGCCGCGGTGGCGAGGGTGTGGGCGGCGCTGCGGCACCGCAGCTTGGCCACTGCGGCGGCGGCCTGCACCAGTGCCCGGTCCGTGTCGCGCAACGTCGTCATCCCGCCCCCAGGGTCGCCCGTCGATCGACGGTCAAGCCTAGACTGGGCCGTCCGGACGGACACCACTGGCGCTCCGGACGGGACCGGCAGGCGCTCCGGGTGGAACCGACGGGCACTCCGGGCGGAACCCACGGGCGCTCCGGCGGACGGCTGCCTATCCTTGGCGACGTCATGCAGACTCCACCCGTACCGGCCGCGACCGACACCGTCCGCGAGCTGCACCGCCGCCTGTCCCCCCTGATCTTCGACGACCAGCGTCGGCTGCGCCGTCGGCTCGACGGCGTCCGACGGCTGCGTGACCCGCAGCGACGCGACGAGGCGTTGGCCGAGATCACCGCAGACGTGGGCCGGGCCGAGGCCCGGCTGGCCACCCGACAGGCCGCCGTACCCACCGTCACCTATCCGGTCGGCCTGCCGGTCAGCGAGCGGGCCGCCGACATCGCCGCGACGATCCGCGACCACCAGGTGGTGATCGTGGCCGGGGAGACCGGGTCCGGCAAGACGACCCAGCTGCCCAAGATCTGTCTGGAGCTGGGTCGCGGGGTGCACGGTCTGATCGGGCACACCCAGCCCCGGCGGTTGGCCGCCCGGACCGTCGCCGACCGGATCGCCGCCGAACTCGGCACCGAACTCGGGGACGTGGTCGGCTACAAGGTCCGCTTCAACGACCAGGTGAGCGACCGGAGCCTGGTCAAGCTGATGACCGACGGCATCCTCCTGGCCGAGTTGCAGACCGACCGGATGCTGCGCCGGTACGACACCCTGATCATCGACGAGGCGCACGAGCGCAGCCTCAACATCGACTTCATCCTCGGGTACCTGCGGCAGCTGCTGCCCCGCCGCCCCGACCTGAAGGTGATCATCACCTCGGCGACCATCGAGACCGACCGGTTCGCCAAGCACTTCGCCGACGCCGAGGGCCGCCCGGCCCCGGTGGTCGAGGTGTCCGGGCGGACGTACCCGGTCGAGGTCAGGTACCGGCCGCTGGTCGAGGTGACCGAGACCGACGAGGACGACGCCGCCGACGAGGAGAACGTCAGGGACCAGATCCAGGCCATCGGGGACGCGGTCGAGGAGTTGGCCGCCGAGGGCCCCGGGGACGTGCTGGTCTTCCTCAGCGGCGAGCGGGAGATCCGGGACACCGCCGAGGCGCTGGGTCGGTTGGTGCAGAAGAAGCGGTCGCTGCTGGGCACCGAGATCCTCCCGTTGTACGCCCGGCTCTCCACCGCCGAGCAGCACCGGGTCTTCGCCCCGCACACCGCACGTCGGGTGGTCCTCGCCACGAACGTGGCGGAGACCTCCCTGACGGTCCCGGGGATCAAGTACGTCGTCGACCCGGGTACCGCCCGGATCTCCCGCTACAGCAACCGGTTGAAGGTGCAGCGGCTGCCGATCGAGCCGGTGTCCCAGGCCTCGGCCAACCAGCGCAAGGGCCGGTGCGGGCGGACCTCGGACGGGATCTGCATCCGCCTCTACGACGAGCAGGACTTCGACAGCCGCCCGGAGTTCACCGACCCGGAGATCCTGCGGACCAACCTCGCCTCGGTCATCCTCCAGATGACGGCGATCGGGCTCGGCGACATCGCCGCCTTCCCGTTCATCGACCCCCCGGACCGGCGCAACGTCGCCGACGGGGTCAACCTGCTGCACGAACTGGGCGCCCTGGACCCCACCGAGACCGACGCGGACCGGCGCCTCACCTCCCTCGGTCGGCGGCTGGCCCAGCTTCCGGTCGACCCCCGGCTGGCCCGGATGGTCCTGGAGGGCGAGCGCAACGGCTGCGCCACCGAGGTCGTGGTGATCGCCGCCGCGCTCTCCATCCAGGATCCCCGGGAACGACCGGCGGACCGGCAGGCCCAGGCCGACCAGGCGCACGCCCGGTTCGCCGACAAGGAGTCGGACTTCGTCGCCCTGCTCAACCTCTGGCGGTACCTGCGGGAGCAGCAGCAGACCCTCTCCGCCAGCGCGTTCCGCCGGTTGTGCAAGGCCGAGTACCTCAACTACCTGCGGGTACGGGAGTGGCAGGACATCGTCGGCCAGTTGCGGCAGGTCCTGCGTACCCCGGATCAGGGCGGGACCGGGCGCGGTGGGCGGGCCGGACGCGGAGCCGGGCCGGACGCGGCCGCCCCGGACGGGGGCGGACCCGGCGGGCGACGCGGCGGGGCGGACCTGCCGGAGGAGATCGACACCCCGAAGGTGCACCAGTCCCTGCTGGCCGGGCTCCTGTCCCACCTCGGTCTCAAGGATGCGCAGAAGCACGAGTACCTGGGGGCCCGGGGGGCGAAGTTCGCGCTCTTCCCCGGTTCGGCCCTGTTCAAGAAGCCTCCTAGGTGGGTGATGGCCGCCGAACTGGTGGAGACGTCCCGGCTCTGGGGGCGGGTGGCGGGTCGGATCGAGCCGGAGTGGGTCGAGCCGCTCGCCCAGCACCTGGTCAAACGCAGCTACAGCGAGCCGCACTGGGAGAAGAAGCAGGCGGCGGTGATGGCGTACGAGAAGGTCACCCTGTACGGCGTCCCGATCGTCACCTCCCGGAAGGTCAACTACGGCCGGATCGACGGCGGCCTGAGTCGTGAGTTGTTCATCAGGCACGCACTGGTGGAGGGCGACTGGTCCACCCACCACCACTTCTTCGACGACAACAAGCGGCTGCTCGCCGAGGTCGAGGAGTTGGAGAACCGGGCCCGTCGGCGGGACATCCTGGTCGACGACGAGACGGTGTTCCGCTTCTACGACGAGCGGATCCCCGCGGACGTGGTCTCCGGGCGGCACTTCGACACCTGGTGGAAGAAGACCCGGCGCGACGAGCCGGACCTGCTCACCTTCACCCGGGAACTGCTGGTCAACGAGGGTCGGGGTGGGGTCGGGGAGGACGACTACCCGGACGAGTGGCGGGCCGAGGGGGTCACCCTGCCCCTGACGTACCGGTTCGACCCGGGGACGGCCACCGACGGGGTGACGGTGGACATCCCGCTGCCGATGCTCAACCAGGTGCCGACCGACAGCTTCGACTGGCAGGTGCCGGGGTTGCGGGAGGAGCTGGTGGTGGCGCTGATCCGGTCGCTGCCCAAGGCGGTCCGCCGCAACTTCGTGCCGGTTCCGGACCACGCCCGCGACGCCCTCGCCGCGATCACCCCGGGCGAGGAGCCGCTGTTGGACGCGCTGACCCGGCAGCTGCGCCGGATGACCGGGGTGACGGTGCCCCGCGAGGCGTGGGACCTGACCCGGCTCCCGCCGCACCTGCGGGTCACCTTCCGGGTGATCGGCGAGGAGGACCAGCCGGTCGCCGAGGGCAAGGACCTGCCGGCCCTGCAACGTCAACTCCGCCAGCAGGTACGGCAGGTGGTGGCCGCAGCCGCACCGGAGGTCACCCGGACCGGGCTGCGGGAGTGGAGCATCGGCACCCTGCCCCGCACCGTCGAGCAGGTCCGGTCCGGGTTCGCGGTGACGGCGTACCCGGCGCTCGTCGACGAGGGGGCCACCGTCGGCGTACGGGTCTTCGACTCCGAGGCCGAGCAGGAGGCGGCGCACTGGGCGGGTACCCGGCGGCTCCTGCGGCTGACGGTGCCGTCCCCGGCGAAGATCCTGCAGGGGCGGTTGACGAACGAGGCGAAGCTGGCCCTCAGCCGGAACCCGCACGGCAGCGTCCAGGCGTTGATCGAGGACGCGGCCGGGGCTGCCGTCGACAGGCTGATCGGGCAGGCCGGTGGCCCGGCCTGGGACGCCGACGGGTTCGCCGCCCTGCGCGACGGCGTCCGGGCCGACCTCGTCGACACGGTGGTGGAGGTGATGGACCGGGTCCGCCGGGTGCTCGCGTCGTCGTACGCGGTCCAGCAGCGGCTCGGTGCGACCCGGAACCTGGCGGTGGTGGCGGCCCTGGCCGACATCCGTCAGCAGCTCGACGCCCTGGTGCGCCCCGGGTTCGTCACCGAGGCCGGGTACGCCCGGCTGCCCGACCTGCTGCGCTACCTGACCGCGATCGAGCGGCGGTTGGACCGGCTGCCCGGCAACCCGCAGCGGGACCGGCAGCAGCAGGATCGGATCGCCGCGGTGCAGAAGGAGTACGCGGACCTGCTCGCCGCGCTGCCTGCGGCCCGACGGGAGTCGACGGCGGCCCGACAAATCCGGTGGATGATCGAGGAGTTGCGGGTGAACGTGTTCGCCCAGGCGTTGGGGACCCCGTACCCGGTCTCCGAGCAGCGGATCTACCGGGCGATGGACGAGGCCGAGGGGCGCTGAGGCCTGGTCGGTGGGGCCACGGGCCGACATCGGTCACGACGGGTGGGGCCGGTCGGCCGTGGTCGCCTCAGTCGCTGCCGGTGACGACGGTGGTTCCGTCGGCGGCCATGGTGGTCTGCACGTAGCCGAGCAGGATCCGGCGCAGTTCCCGGCTGGCCTGGGTGGGCACTGCGTCGCGGCGGCGGGCGAGCGCGACGGTGCGGGTCACCCCGGGCGGGGCGAGCGGGGTGACCCGGATCCCGGATCGGCGGGCGACCACGATGCCGGGGACCAGGGCCACCCCCAGCCCGGCCTCGACGAAGCTGAGCACGGCGTCCATCTCGCCGCCGTCCACGGTGAAGGAGGGCTCGAATCCGGCCTCCCGGCACGCCTGGAGGGTGACGTCGCGCAGGTCGTAGCCCTCGCGGAACATCACCAGGGGCTGGTCGCGCAGGTCGGTGATGCGCAGCCGGCCGGTGGGGCGGGCGGCGGGGAGTTCGTCCAGCGAGGCGACCACCAGGCTCTCCCGCAGGATCGGCTCGGTCCGCAGGCCGGGATCGGTGCCGTGGGCGGGCAGCACGATCAACGCCAGGTCCAGTGCGCCCCGAAGGAGTCCCCGGACCAGGTCCTGGGAGCCGCCCTCCTCCACCCGCAGCTCCACCGCCGGGTACGCGTCGTGGAAGCGGCGCAGGACCGGCGGGGCCAGGGAGGTGGCCAGGCTCGGGGTGGCCCCGATCCGGACCCACCCCCGGCGCAGCCCGACCAGTTCCTGCACCTCCCGGGTGGCCGTGTCGACGTCGGCGAGGATCCGTCTGGCCAGCGGCAACAGGACCTCTCCGGCGACCGTGAGGGTGATGTTCCCCCTTACCCGTTCGAACAACGGGGCTCCGAGGGTGTTCTCCAAGGCGTGAATTTGCTTACTCAACGACGGCTGGGTGATGCCGACGAGGTCGGCGGCTTGCGTGAAATGTCGTACTTCGGCCACTGCCACGAAGGACTTCAACTGATGGAGCTGCATCTGGATAGCCTATGACTATCAACACTGCGAGTTCGATGCATTGGACGACTGATCCAACAAGCTCCTAGCGTCGATCTCGTGGTAGTCACGAGAACGCGGTCGCCGATCCGCTCCAACGTCGGCCTCAAGGCCGTCATGGCGGTGTCCGGCATCTTCCTGGTGGGGTTCCTCATCGCGCACATGCTGGGCAACCTGAAGGTCTTCGCCGGCGCGACGTCCTTCGACAGCTACGCGCACTGGCTACGGGACATCGGCAAGCCGATCCTGCCCGGGGTGTGGTTCCTCTGGTTCATGCGGATCGGCCTGGTGGTGGCCGCCGTCGCGCACATGTGGGCCGCCGCCACCCTGGCGCTGCGGGCCCGCGCCGCCCGCCCGGTCAAGTACGCCCACCGCAAGAAGGTCCGGGGCAGCTACGCGGCCCGCACCATGCGGTGGGGCGGTGTGATCATCCTGCTCTTCCTGATCTACCACATCATGGACCTGACCACCGGGACGTTGAACCCGGTCGGCGACCCGAACCGCCCGTACGCCAACGTGGTCGCCGGATTCGCCCCCGAGCGCTGGTACGTCACGCTCTTCTACACCCTGGCCGTGGTGGCCCTCGGGTTCCACCTGCGGCACGGGGTGTTCAGCGCACTGCGCAGCCTCGGTCAGCAGACCCCGAACGGTGAGCGCCGCGCCCGGCTGGTGGCCCTGGTCTTCGCCGTCGTGCTCAGCGCCGGCTTCCTGCTGGTCCCGTTCGCCGTACTCACCGGATTGGTGGCCTGAGATGGATCTCTACACCGAAGGCGACCCGATCGCCGACGCCAAGGCGCCGGACGGTCCCGTCGAGACCCGCTGGGAGCGTCGCCGCTTCGAGGCCAAGCTGGTCAACCCGGCCAACCGCCGCAAGATGACGGTGATCGTGGTCGGCACCGGCCTCGCCGGTGGTGCCGCCGCGGCCACCCTGGGCGAGCAGGGGTACCGGGTCAAGTCCTACTGCTACCAGGACAGCCCCCGCCGGGCCCACTCGATCGCCGCGCAGGGCGGCATCAACGCCGCCAAGAACTACCGCAACGACGGCGACTCGATCCACCGGCTCTTCTACGACACCGTCAAGGGCGGCGACTTCCGCTCCCGGGAGTCGAACGTGCACCGGCTGGCCGAGGTCTCGGTCAACATCATCGACCAGTGCGTCGCCCAGGGTGTCCCCTTCGCCCGCGAGTACGGCGGACTGCTCGACACCCGCTCCTTCGGCGGGGCGCAGGTGCAGCGGACCTTCTACGCCCGGGGACAGACGGGTCAGCAGCTCCTGCTCGGCGCGTACCAGGCCCTGGAGCGGCAGATCGGCCTGGGCAACGTGGAGATGAACACCCGGCACGAGATGCTGGAGCTGATCCTCGTCGACGGCAAGGCCCGGGGCATCGTGGTCCGGGACATGGTCACCGGTGAGGTCACCACCGAGATGGCCGACGCCGTGGTGCTCGCCTCCGGCGGGTACGGCAACGTCTTCTACCTCTCCACCAACGCCAAGGGCTGCAACGTCACCGCCACCTGGCGGGCGCACCGCAAGGGCGCGTACTTCGCCAACCCCTGCTACACCCAGATCCACCCGACCTGCATCCCGGTCTCCGGCGACCACCAGTCGAAGCTGACCCTGATGAGCGAGTCGCTGCGCAACGACGGCCGGGTGTGGGTGCCCAAGACCAAGGGCGACGACCGCAACCCGAAGGACATCCCCGAGGACGAGCGGGACTACTACCTGGAGCGGATCTACCCGTCCTTCGGCAACCTGGTCCCCCGGGACATCGCCTCCCGGGCCGCCAAGAACGTCTGCGACGACGGGCGGGGCGTCGGCCCGACCAAGCTCGGGGTCTACCTCGACTTCGCCGACGCGATCACCCGCCTCGGCCGCAAGGCCGTCGAGGCCAAGTACGGCAACCTCTTCGAGATGTACGAGCGGATCACCGGCGAGGACCCGTACGAGGTCCCGATGCGGATCTACCCCGCCGTGCACTACACGATGGGCGGCCTCTGGGTCGACTACGACCTCCAGTCGAGCATCCCCGGCCTGTTCGTGATCGGTGAGGCGAACTTCTCCGACCACGGCGCGAACCGCCTCGGCGCGTCGGCGCTGATGCAGGGCCTCGCCGACGGCTACTTCGTGCTCCCCAGCACGATCGCCAACTACCTGGCGGCCGGCCCGTTCGAGAAGGTCGACGGGAGTCACCCGGCGGCGGTCGAGGCGCGCGCCGACGTGGAGGACCGGATCCAGCGGCTGCTGGCCGTCGACGGCGACCGGACCGTGGACTCGTTCCACCGGGAGCTCGGCCAGATCATGTGGGAACACTGCGGGATGGAGCGGACCGAGGCCGGGCTGCGCAAGGCCATCGACGAGATCCGCAGCCTGCGCGAGCAGTTCTGGAAGCGGGTCAAGGTGTCGGGCACCGGCGAGGGGCTCAACCAGTCGCTGGAGAAGGCCGGCCGGGTGGCCGACTTCTTCGAGCTGGCCGAGCTGATGTGCATCGACGCCCTGCACCGCGAGGAGTCCTGCGGTGGGCACTTCCGGGGTGAGCACCAGACCCCGGAGGGCGAGGCGCAGCGCGACGACGAGAAGTTCGCGTACGTGGCGGCGTGGGAGTTCACCGCGACCGGGCAGCCGTCGGTGCTGCACAAGGAAGACCTGAAGTTCGAATACGTCCACCCGACGCAGCGGAGCTACAAGTGAACCTGACCCTGCGCATCTGGCGCCAGTCCGGCCCCCAGGACAAGGGTCGGATGGTGACCTACAAGGTCGACGACGTCTCTGCGGACATGTCGTTCCTGGAGATGCTCGACGTGCTCAACGAGCGGCTGATCCTGGCCGGCGACGAGCCGATCGCCTTCGACCACGACTGCCGCGAGGGCATCTGCGGCATGTGCGGCCTGATGATCAACGGTGACGCGCACGGACCGCAGCGCGGCACCACCGCCTGTCAGCTGCACATGCGGCAGTTCTCCGACGGCGAGACGATCGACATCGAGCCGTGGCGCGCCCAGGCCTTCCCGGTCATCAAGGACCTGGTGGTGAACCGGGAGGCGTTCGACGACATCATCGCCGCCGGTGGCTACGTGACGGTGCCGACCGGAAGCGCCCCCGAGGCCCACTCGGTGCCGGTGGCGAAGGCCCACGCCGACGCCGCCTTCGAGTCGGCCGCCTGCATCGGCTGCGGCGCCTGCGTCGCGGCCTGCCCGAACGGCTCCGGGATGCTCTTCACCGCGGCCAAGGTGACCCAGCTGTCGCTGCTGCCGCAGGGGCAGCCGGAGCGGTACACCCGGGTGATCGGGATGGTCGACGCGCACGACGAGGCCGGCTTCGGTGGCTGCACCAACGCCGGTGAGTGCACGGTGGTCTGCCCCAAGGGCATCCCGCTGAGCACCATCGGCCGGCTCAACCGCGACTACCTGGCGGCCAGCGCCAAGCGGGGGGACACCCCGGGCACCTGAGCCCTCCCACCGGGCCGCGACGCGGCCCGCCGAGGCGACCACCACCGGCGTCCATGCTCCCCGGAGCTGGACGCCGGTGGCGTTCTCGACTCGACTCCCGTGAGCGACCGCACGGGGCCGGTCGACTATCCCCGGTCGTCGGGGCCGGCGGCGGGGCGGACCCTCAGGAGGCGGTGCCCCGCCGCCTCGTCCAGGCCGAGGACGCAGTCCTCACGCTCGGCCAGGACCGCCACGAGGTCCTCCTGGATCGGCTTCGGATCCCCCCACGTGCCGTAGAACTTGTCAGGGGTCAGGCAGATCGGGTGCAGCCCCCGGGTGAGCACCGCCTCCCAGGTGGCGAGGGCCACCCCGGGGGTGTGTTCGGCCCGGAAGTCGTCGAGGACCACCACCCCGTCGGGGAGCAGGGCGTCCCTCGCGGCACCGATGTCGCCGTACACGTGCTCGTACAGGTGGGAGGCGTCGATGTGGACGAAGCGGCAGGACTGCGGGGCCACCCGTTCCGGGACCACCGAGGTGGGTGCCTGCAGGACCCGGGGAAGTTCACTGTGGAAGGACAGGTAGTTCCGCTCGAAGGCGGTCCGCGTCGCCAGGGGGAGGTACTCGGCGATCTCACTGCGGACGTCGTCGTCGGGGGCCGGGGACTCGAAGAGGTCGCAGACGGTGAAGCTCTCCCCCTCCCTCAGGTAACGACCCAGGAAGACGGCGCTCTTGCCCAGGTAGACACCCATTTCGAGGAGGTCGCCGCGCTCCCCGCGGTCGTCCTGTCGGGTCAGGATCCAATCGAAGAGCACCTGGTCGACGTCGGAGAACCAGCCGAGTACGTCTCCGAGGAGCCGGGGACGTCCACCGTCGGCCACAGTGGTCGCTGCGGTGGTCTCGTCGCCGACGTCACGGCTCGCCGCCGCACCCTCGGCGGCACGGCCTTTCTCGGTCCGGTCGCGGTCACTGTCAATCCGAACATCGTCGTACGGATCGGAGGTCATGGGGGTCCTGCCTTCCTGGTCACGGATGGGGGACGGAGGGGTCCGGTCGGTGGCGGCACATGCCTCGACGAGTTCGGTGGGTCTCGGAGGCCTTCTTCCGGCGGTGGATCTTACGTGCTCGACCGACAGTCGATCTAGGAAGCACCGGTCGGTCTCGGGATGCGGGCGGGGTGGGCCAGGGTTCAAGGGCGGCGACACGGGTAGCACCTCGTACGGATCAGGACCGTGAACGGGCTCCGAGACGACGGGAAGGCAGCCTCATGAAGGCACTGACATGGCACGGGAAGCGGGACGTCCGGGTGGAGGAGGTGCCCGACCCCCGCATCGAGGAGCCGACCGACGCCGTCGTCCGGATCACCTCGACCGCGATCTGCGGCTCCGACCTGCACCTGTACGAGGTGCTCGGCCCGTACCTGAACCCGGGTGACGTGCTGGGACACGAGCCGATGGGGATCGTCGAGGAGGTCGGGCCGGAGGTGAACCACCTGCGCCCCGGTGACCGGGTGGTGATCCCGTTCAACATCGCCTGCGGCTCCTGTTGGATGTGCCGCCGACAGCTCTACGCCCAGTGCGAGACCACCCAGGTCCGGGCGCAGGGCAAGGGGGCCAGCCTGTTCGGGTACACCTCGCTCTACGGGTCGGTGCCGGGCGGGCAGGCCGAGTACCTGCGCGTACCGCAGGCGCACTTCGGACCGATCAAGGTCCCGGAGAGCGGCCCGGACGAGCGCTACCTCTACCTCTCCGACATCCTGCCCACCGCCTGGCAGGCGGTGAGGTACGCCGACGTGCCGCGCGGGGGGACCCTCGCCGTGTTCGGTCTCGGACCGGTGGGGCAGCTCTGCGCCCGGATCGGCCGGCACCTCGGGGCCGAGCGGGTGATCGGCCTCGACCTGGTGCCCGAGCGGTTGGCGATGGCCCGTCGGCACGGGGTCGAGGTCGTCGACGTGAACAAGCTCAGCGACGTACCGGAGGCGCTGATCGCCCTCGTCGACGGGCGGGGTCCGGACGCGGTGATCGACGCGGTCGGGATGGAGGCGCACGGGTCCACTCCCGGCAGGGTGGCCCAGGCCGCCGTCGGGCTGCTCCCCGACGCCGTCGCCCAACCCATGATCGACAAGGTCGGCGGGGACCGGTTGGTGGTGCTCAAGGCGGCGTTGAAGGCCGTCCGGCGGGGCGGGACCGTCTCCGTCTCCGGGGTGTACGGCGGGGAGGCCGACCCGCTGCCGCTGATGGAGATGTTCGACAGGGGCATCCAGGTGCGGATGGGCCAGTGCCACGTCCGCAGGTGGACCGACGAGATCCTCCCGCTGCTCGCCGGGGACGACGACCCGCTGGGCGTGGAGGATCTGATGACCCACCGGATGCCGCTGGCCGACGCCCCGCAGGCGTACCAGATGTTCCAGGACAAGACCGACGGCTGCGTCAAGGTCGTGCTGCAACCGTGAGCCGGACGGTGGTGGTCACCGGCGCGACGAGCGGGATCGGCCGGGCGGCGGCCCAGGCGTTCGCCGCCCGCGGCGACCGGCTGGTCCTCGCCGCCCGCTCCCCCGAGGCCCTCGACCAGGTACGCGCCGAGTGCCGGGCGGTCGGCGCGACGGTCCTCACGGTGCCCACCGACGTCACCGACTCGGCACGGGTCGAGGAGCTGGCCGACACTGCGGAACGGGAGTTCGGCCGGATCGACGTGTGGGCGCACACCGCCGCCGTGATGGCGTACGGCCGGTTCGAGGAGATCCCGGAGCGGGTCTTCGAGCAGGTGATCCGGACCGACCTGCTGGGCGCGGCGGTGGTGGCCCGGGAGGCGCTGCGGCGGCTACGGGCCACCGGGGGCGGCACCCTCGTCCTCACCGGTTCGGTGCTCGGTCACATCACCGCGCCGTACATGAGCGCCTACGTCGCCAGCAAGTGGGGCCTGCACGGGCTGGTCCGGACCCTGCAACAGGAGGGCCGGGACCGACCGGACGTGCGGATCTGCCTGGTCAGCCCGGGGAGCGTGGACACCCCGGTCTACCAGCAGGCGGCCAACCACCTGGGGTGGGCCGGTCGACCACCGCCCCCGGCGACCGACGCCCGCCGGGTGGCCCGGGCCGTCCTGGACTGCGTCGACCGGCCCCGCCGGGAGGTCTCGGTGGGTCGGCTCAACGGGCTGATGCGACTCGGGTTCACGGTGCTCCCCGGGACGTACGACGTCCTGGTCGGACCGCTGATGCGCCGGGTCGGGCTGACCGGGGAGCGGACACCCCCGCACGACGGGGTGGTCTTCGCCCCGGCACCGGCCGGGTCGGCGGTCCGAGGTGGGTGGGGATCCGGCCTGACCGGGCTGGTCCGGCTGGTCCGGAACCTGCGGTCCGGGTGAGCGGCCGGTCCGCCGCCGACCGCCGGACGGCGAGAGCCCTGCGGCGGGTGGCCGCCGGGTACGCCCGGCACCGGGGCCGGGCCGGCGGGACCTGGCGGGCGTACGTCAGCGTCACCGGGCCGGACGGGATCCCGCAGGAGGCGGTGGCCGAGGAGCCGGACACCCCCGTCGAGGCGTACAGCGTCAACAAGGTCGCGGTGGCGGTGGCGGTGGCGGACATGGTCGACCGGGGACAGGTCGCCCTCGACCGGCGCATCGAGGTCACCCGGGACGTCGTGGTACCCGGGTCGGACGGGATCTTCGCCCTCGACGGGGCCTGGCCGAGCACCGTCACCCTCGGGCACGCGCTGGCGAACCTGCTCACCGTCTCCGACGACACGGCGGTCCGACTCTGTGGGCTGGTCTGCCCGGCCGCCCTGGTCAACCGGACCCTGCGGGACAAGGGCCGGCCGGAGACCCAGGTCCGACCGGCGGCCGACCCGCACCGGTTCCACCTGGGCACCAGCACCGCCCGGGGCACCCACGACCTGCTGTGGGGGTTGGCCACCGGGGCACTGCTCTCGGCGGAGTCGACGGGACACCTGCTCGGGTTGCTCCGCTCCCCCGTCGCGTTCACCGACGGAATCCGCCGGGAGATGTCCTCGGCGCAGCGGTCCCGGGTCGCCACCAAGGCGGGCTGGTTCGCCGACGCCCGGCACGAGGCCGGGATCGTCTTCGCCGGGGACGGGGCGCCGGTGGTGACGTACGCCCTGTTCGCGGCCGGTCAGGCAGGTGCGGAGGACTTCGGGGCGACCCACCCGGCGGTCCGGGCCCGGTCCCGGATGGGACGTGTCCTCCTCGCCGCCGTGGACCAGCTCACCACCGGGCCGGGCGGGCGGGTGCCGCCGTCCCCGGTGCCCTAACGTGGAGGACGGCGGTACGGGCGGGAGGACGACGGACATGGCGGCACCGACGACGCAGGACCCCCGACGGGGTGCGGGGCGGTGGGTGCCCGCCGCAGTGGGTCTGGCCGCCCTGGCCGGACTGGCCTGGGCCGTCCGGGACGTTCCGGCGGCCCTCGGCGGTCGGCTCACCGGAGCCCGCGCCGAGCGGGCCGCCCGGTCCCCGCAGTTCCACGACGGCACCTTCCGCAACCGGGGACGGAGCCGGTCGATCGCGGGTGCCCCCGACCGTGACCTGGTCCGGGAGCTGATCTTCGGCAAGCAGCAGCGCCACCCGCGCCGACCGGTTCCGGTGGTACGCCCCGGGGCCGCCCCCACCCCCGGCGACCACCCCGAACTCAACATCGTCTGGTACGGCCACGCCTCCGCCCTGATCGAGATCGAGGGGCGGCGGGTGCTGCTCGACCCGGTGTGGAGCCGACGTTGCTCCCCGTCGTCGATGATCGGGCCGAAGCGGCTGCACCAGCCCCCGGTCGAGCTGGCCGACCTGCCCGCGGTGGACGCGGTGCTGATCTCCCACGACCACTACGACCACCTCGACCTGGCCACCGTACGGGCGTTGACCGAGGGGCAGTCCGCGCCGTTCCTGGTGCCGTTGGGGGTGGGCGCCCACCTGGAACGGTGGGGGGTGCCGGAGCACCGGATCGTCGAGCTGGACTGGTCGCAGAGCCACCGGGTGGCCGGGTTGACCATCACCGCCACCGTCGCCCAGCACTTCTCGGGGCGGGGGTTGAGCCGCGACGGCACGCTCTGGAGTTCCTGGGTGGTGGCCGGGGAACGGCGGCGGGTCTACTACACCGGCGACTCGGGCTACTTCGACGGGTACGCCGAGATCGGTGCCGAACACGGCCCCTTCGACGTGACGTTGATGCAGATCGGCGCGTACGACAGGGCGTGGCCGAGCATCCACATGTTCCCCGAGGAGGCCGTCGCCGCCCACGTCGACCTCCGTGGTGACCTGCTGGTCCCGGTCCACTGGGCCACCTTCACCCTGGCCCTGCACGACTGGTCCGAACCGGTGGAGCGGCTGGTGGCCGAGGCGGCGACCCGGGGCGTCCGGGTGGCCGTCCCCCGTCCCGGCGAGCGGGTGGTGGTCGACGACCCGCCGCCGGTCGACAGATGGTGGCGGTCGATCACCTGACGTCGTCGGCAGCCCCGGGGACGCCGGCCGTCCGAGGCGGTCGACCACCCCGAGGTGGTGCGGTCGCCCCGAGGTGGTCGGGTCAGAGGACGAAGGCGTCGGTCCAGAGCGCCCCGGAGCGCCCGGAGAGGACGTCGAGCATCGCCACCGCCTGGCCGTCGGTGAGCTGGGCGACGAAGTCGATGATCGCTCGTCCCCGGGCCTTGCCGATCCGGTCGGTGGTCCGGGGGTGCAGTTCGGCCTCGGCCAACTCGACCAGGTCGTGCAGTCGGCGCGGCAGCCGGGAGGTCTCCTCCGGGTCCAGCAGCCACTCCCACAGCGCGTCGACCAGGGTGTCCAGCAGCCGGGCCTGACCCCGCTGGTGGAGGGCCAGGTCGGGGCGGGCCAACACGAACCGGTGGTGGACGAACTTGAGGACCTGCACCTCGTGCCACTGGGCCGGGGCGAGCAGGACGTGACCGGAGCGCATCGAGGGCTTGGCGGTGACGGTGATCGAGTCCACCAGTCGGGTGGTCCAGCGGGCGGAGAAGCGGGCCACGTACTGTTCCGCCTCGATCGACCCGTCGAAGGGCAACGCCAACAGTCCCTCGACCAGTTCGGCGCGGACGTGCTCGACGGCGGCGGCGAACGCCTCGTCGTCGGCGATCCAGCAGTCCTTGCGGTGCAGTTGCCGACGGAGCTGTTCGATGGCGGCCCCGGGTCGGCGGGCCACCCCGTCCAGCGCCGGGTCGGTGATCGCCCGGAAGTGGCCGCTCTCCCGCTGCCAGGCCATCAGCTCCGCGGCCACGGTGCCCTGCTGGAGCACCCCCACCCGGTAGAAGTCCTCCACGTCGTGGATGGCGTACGCGATGTCGTCGGCGGTGTCCATCACCGACGCCTCGGGGGTCTGCTGCCAGTCGGCGATCCGCCCGACGAACGGCTCCCGGGCCTGCCGGAGATCGCCCAGCTCCGTGCGGTACGCCCCGAACTTCGACGAGCCGCTGCCCGGGTCGTCCGGCGGTGGGGTGGCCCCGCGCGGCGGCGGGTCGAGCAGGCGGGGGTGCGGGTCGGGGTGGTCCAGCCGGGTCCACGGGTACTTCAGCATCGCGGCGCGGACGGCGGCGGTCAGGTCGAGTCCGGTGGTGGCCGCTCCCCGGATCTCGGTGCTGGTGACGATCCGGTACGACTGGGCGTTGCCCTCGAATCCGTCGGTCAGGCCGAGCCGGTTGCGGGCGAGCCGGTCCAGTACCCGCTCCCCCAGGTGCCCGAAGGGCGGGTGGCCCAGGTCGTGGGCGAGCGCGGCGGCCTCCACCACGTCCGGGTCGCAGCCGCCGAGGGCGGTCAGCAGGTCGCGGTGCCCCTCGTCGGCCCCGAGCCGCTCGGCGATCGCCCGGGCCACCTGGGCGACCTTCAGGCTGTGGGTGAGCCGGTTGTGCACCAGCAGCCCGGATCCGCCGGGGCTGACCACCTGGGTGACACCGGCCAGCCGGGCGAAGAACGGTGAGCTGACGATCCGGTCCCGGTCCGCCCGGAACGGGCTGGCGGCCAGGTCACCGAGGGTGCGGGCACTTCCGCCGAAGAGTCGACGGGCCCGCGCGTCCGCAGGTGGTTCCATGATCGCCACGCTAGCGCAGACCCGACGGCGGGGCGACGGGTCACCGGTACGCGGTGGACGCGACGGTCGAGGCCCTGATCGCGGCGGTTCCCGGCGGGTGCGGGGTCGGCTGTCGGGGCAGGGCGGCACAATGCAGGACGGAACCCACCCGAGAAGGCGGATCATCATCGTGACGCAGTCTGTTCATCAGCGGATCGCCGACGAGCTCGGCGTCGCCGAGCGCCAGGTACGGGCGGCAGTGGAGCTGCTCGACGGCGGCTCCACAGTCCCGTTCATCGCCCGCTACCGCAAGGAGGCCACCGGGCTCCTCGACGACGCCCAGCTGCGCACCCTGGAGGAACGGCTGCGCTACCTGCGGGAGCTGGACGAGCGGCGCGCGGCGGTGCTGGAGTCGATCCGGGGTCAGGGCAAGCTCGACGAGGCCCTCGAAGCACAGATCCTGGCGGCCGACTCGAAGTCCCGGCTGGAGGACATCTACCTGCCGTTCAAGCCGAAGCGCCGGACCCGGGCCCAGATCGCCAGGGAGGCCGGTCTGGAGCCGTTGGCCGAGGCGCTGCTGGCCGATCCGGGGCTGGAGCCGAAGGTCGCCGCCGTCGGGTACGTGGACGCCGACGCCGGGGTGGCCGATCCGGCAGCCGCGCTGGAGGGGGCCCGGGCCATCCTCATCGAGCGCTTCGCCGAGGACGCCGACCTGATCGGCACGCTGCGGGAGCAGATGTGGTCGCGGGGCCGGCTGGTGGCGAGGGTACGCGACGGCCAGGAGGCCGCCGGGGCGAAGTTCTCCGACTACTTCGACTTCGCCGAGCCGTACCCGAAGCTGCCCTCGCACCGGATCCTGGCGATGCTGCGCGGCGAGAAGGAGGGCGTGCTCGACCTGACGATGGATCCGGAGCCGGAGGGTGACTCGGACGGTGTCCCGGCCGGACCCAGCCGGTACGAGGCGGCGGTCGCCGGCCGGTTCGGGATCACCGACGCGGGTCGCCCGGCGGACCGGTGGCTCGCGGACACGGTCCGTTGGGCGTGGCGTACCCGGATCCTCATCCACCTCGGGGCGGACCTGCGGATGCGGCTGTGGCAGGCCGCCGAGGAGGAGGCCGTCCGGGTCTTCGCCACCAACCTGCGTGACCTCCTGCTGGCCGCTCCGGCCGGCACCCGGGCGACGATGGGTCTGGACCCGGGTCTGCGTACCGGGGTGAAGGTGGCGGTGGTGGACGCCACCGGAAAGGTCGTCGCCACCGACACGATCTACCCGCACGAGCCGCGCCGACAGTGGGACGCCTCGCTGTCGACCCTGGCGACGCTGGCCGCGGCGCACGGCGTGGAGCTGATCGCGATCGGCAACGGCACCGCCAGCCGGGAGACCGACAAGCTCGCCGGTGACCTGATCAAGCGGCACCCGGAGCTGTCGTTGACCAAGGTGGTGGTTTCCGAGGCCGGGGCCTCGGTCTACTCCGCCTCCGCGTACGCCTCGCAGGAGCTGCCCGGTCTGGACGTGTCGCTGCGCGGTGCGGTCTCCATCGCCCGTCGTCTCCAGGACCCGCTGGCCGAGCTGGTCAAGATCGACCCGCGCTCCATCGGGGTCGGGCAGTACCAGCACGACCTCTCCGAGGTGAAGCTCTCCCGGTCGCTGGACGCGGTGGTCGAGGACTGCGTCAACGCGGTCGGGGTGGACGTGAACACCGCCTCCGCCCCGCTGCTCACCCGGGTCTCCGGGATCGGGGCGGGGTTGGCCGAGAACATCGTGCTGCACCGGGACGCCAACGGCCCGTTCCGGAGCCGGGCGGAGCTGCGCAAGGTGCCCCGGCTCGGGCCGAAGGCGTTCGAGCAGTGCGCGGGCTTCCTGCGCATCCCCGGCGGGGACGACCCGCTGGACTCCTCGAGCGTGCACCCGGAGGCGTACCCGGTGGTCCGCCGGATCCTGGCCGGCACCGGGCAGGACCTCACCTCGATCATCGGCAGGAGCGCCATCCTGCGCGGGCTGCGGGCCACCGACTTCGTCGACGACACGTTCGGTCTGCCCACCGTCACCGACATCCTCGCCGAGTTGGAGAAGCCGGGACGTGACCCCCGGCCGGAGTTCCGTACGGCGACCTTCGTCGAGGGGGTGGAGAAGATCAGCGACCTCACCCCCGGCATGGTGCTGGAGGGGGTGGTCACGAACGTGGCCGCGTTCGGCGCCTTCGTCGACGTCGGGGTGCACCAGGACGGCCTGGTGCACGTCTCGGCGATGTCGCACACCTTCGTCAAGGATCCCCGGGACGTGGTGAAGTCCGGTGACGTGGTCCGGGTGAAGGTGCTCGACGTGGACGTACCGCGCAAGCGGATCTCGCTGACCCTGCGGCTGGAGGACGAGTCTCCGGCCGGTGGGGGTCGGGGGTCCGGCGAGGGTGGTCGCCGGGGTGCCACGCCGACCGGCGGTCAGCGGGACGCCGGTGGGGGCCGTCGGGGTGGTTCGGGTGGTTCCGGTGGTCAGCGCGGCGACCGGACCGACCAGGGCGGTGCGGGCGGGTCCGGGCGGTCGACCGCCGGTGGCCAGCGCGGCGGCCGGGGTGACCAGCGTGGTGACCAGGGCGGTCGGGGTTCACGGGGCGGGCCGCAGCAGCGTTCCGGCCGGGGTGCCGCCCCGGTCAACGACGCGATGGCCGAGGCGCTGCGCCGGGCCGGCCTGGCCTGAGTCGGGTGTCCCGCACCCCCGTCCGGCGTGGTCCGGTCGGGGGTGCGGGGCGTAGCGTCGGGGCGTGGGTGACGACGACGGCCGGGACTGGCAGGAGCAGCGCGGGCGGGCGGTCCGGGCGCACGCGGAGGCCGAGCGGCGTCGGCGGGCGGCCGAGCACGCCGAGGCGGCCGAGCTGGTGGCGGAGTTCGCCGCCGAGGCGACCCGGCGCGGGCTGGCCACGACCCGTCTCACCGCCCGGTCCCACGACGGCCGGGCGCGCTACCGGACCCCGCTGACCGGCTGGTACGTGGATCGGGCGCGGACCCGGGCGGTGGACACCGGGGGCCGGTTCCACCTGTTGAGCGTCCCGTCCCGGTTCCGGTTCCGGTTGTTCGGGGTGGAGCCGGCGGGTGATCCGGCTCCGTTGGTCCTCGGCCGGGGTGGCCGCGACGGCGAGTCGATCCCGTTGCGGACCCTGCTCACCCGGCGACTGGAGGCCGGTGACGACTGGCGCTGACCGGCTGGTCGGCGTCGCCCCCGGCGCAGCGGGTGTAGCAGTTCATCGGCCGCCCCTCGGCGGTGGTGAAGTTTCCCGCCGGGGTCCATCCGGCCCGGCGGTAGAAGGCGTTGACCCGGTCGTTGTCGACGGCGTCGGTGGTCAGGTACGCCGAGGTGACCCCCCGTCGGCGGACCTCCCGCCACCAGGCGTCGACGAGGCGGCGACCGTGCCCGCCGTGTTCGGTGGCGGGGTCGACGCAGATCGAGCTGAGCAGGGCGCCCCGGGTGTCGACGGGCACCTCGCCCCGGTAGGCGAGTCCGCGCAGCACCCGTACCGCCACCCCGGGGCGGCGCAGCACCGCCGGCACGCTCGCCAACGCCAGCCGGGCGCCCCTGCGGCGCAGGAGCCGGCGGAAGAACATCCCCGGGGCGACGGTCCCGACGACGGTGCCGACGAGCCGACCGTCGGGGTCCCGGGCCACGGCGGTGACCGCGTCGGGGTCCTGTACGAAGCCGGTGTAGAACTCCCTGAGGAAGGGCTCGCCGAGGCTGGACAGGAAGAACCTGTCGAAGGCGCGGACGTGCAGCGCGGCGGCGGCCCGGACGTCGGCGGCGGTCAGCGGGGCGAGGTCGCCGTGGGTGCCGGGGTTCATCGACGGCCCCCGGTCGCGGCGGCGGCCCGCAGCGCCTCCTCGACCCGCCGCACCCCGGAGGCGAGCGAGTACTCCCGGTCGTAGAACTCCCGGCCGGCCCGGCCCAGGATGTCGAGTTTCTCCCGGCCGAGAGCGCACACCTCACGGACGGCGTCGGCGATCGAGTGCGGGTCGCCGGGCCGGGCGGTGATCCCGGCCCCGCTGGCGGCAGCGACGGCCGCCGCGTCCCCGTCGGCGGCGACCAGCAGGGCGCGTCCGGCGGCGAGGATGGTCTGGACCTTGCTCGGCATGGTGTAGGCCGACATCCCGGCGGGTCGCAGGCTCACCACGTGGGCGTCACCGGTGCGCAGCAGGGCCGGCATCCGGTCGGCGGGCAGCCGCCCGAGGAACCTGACGTTGCGCAGTCCGTGCCGTTCGACCTGGTCCCGTAGGCGTCCCTCGGCGTTGCCGGAGCCGGCGAAGAGGCAGACGAGTCCGGGCTCGTCGACCAGGGTCAGGGCCTCCACCAGGGCGTCGAGCCCCTGGGCCTCGCCCATGGTGCCCGCGTACGCCAGGACGGTCTGGTCGGGGCTCAGGCCCAGTTCGGCGCGGAGGTCACCGTGGCCGGGGCCCGGGTGTTCGTCGGCCCACATCGGGACGTGCACGAGTTTCTCCTCGGGTACGCCCCGACGGGCCAGGAGTTCCCCGGCTCCGGGCGAGATGTAGGCGACCCGGGTGGCGGCCCGGTACATCGCCGTGCACCAGCCGCTCATGGCGTGGGTGAGGACCCGTCCGCGTCGACCGGTGCCGAGGAATCCGCTGGCCTGGGCGCTGTCCGGCCAGAGGTCGAGCACGTGCAGGACGACCGGGATCCGGTGGGCGTAGCGGGTGAACCACATCGGCAGCGAGACGGTGATCGGGGAGTTGCTGACCCAGAGGGCGTCGAGGCCGCGCAGCGCGTCGGTGCCGGAGGCGAGGGCGGAGGCGGCGAAGGAGCCGTAGGTGGTCAGGCGGCGCAGCGCCGAGGCGTCGTGGCTGGGGTAGAGGGCGACCCGGCGGATCCGTACGCCCTCGTCGCCGACCTCGTCGCGGCGGCGGGTGATCCGGTGACCGGGGGCGAGTCGGCCGGTGGGGTAGTTCGGGAACCCGGTGAGCACCTGGACGTCGTGACCTCGGCGGGCGAGCCCCCGGGCGAGGGCACCGGGCAGTGCCGCCGGACCCGGCTCGGGGTCGTACCACTGGGTGAGCAGGCCGACCCGCATTCGCACCTCACGAGAAAGATTCGCATAACGGTTGAATAGTCACCAGAAAGGGCGAAAGGAGTTTAACTCTGCGGTAGACCCGAAAACTCGCATTGCAGGAAAGAGGAGTTCGTGGTGGACGAGAGCAGGCTTCCCTTCGCGTTGCCGGACATCGGGGAGGAGGAGATCGCCGCCGTCACCGACGCGCTGCGTTCGGGCTGGCTCTCCAGCGGTCCCCTGGTGCCCCGCTTCGAGCAGCGCTTCGCCGACGCGTGCGGGGGCCGGGTCGGTGCCGTCGCGGTGAACTCCGCGACCGCCGGTCTGCACCTGGCGTTGGAGGCGCTCGGCGTCGGCCCCGGGATGGAGGTGCTGGTCCCGACCTGGACCTTCACCGCCACCGCCGAGGTCGTGGTCCACCTGGGAGCCGAACCGGTCCTCGTCGACGTGGACCCGGACACCCTCCACATCGACTTCACCGACGCGGCCCGCAAGGTCACCGACCGGACCGTCGCCGTCGTCCCGGTGCACTTCGCCGGCCAACCCGTGTCCGCCGCCGACCTGCGCGACTTCGCCGACACCCACCGGCTCGCGGTGGTCGAGGACGCCGCCCACTCCTTCCCGGCGAGCAGCCAGGGGATCCCGGTGGGCGCCGGCACCAGCGCGGCGACGGTGTTCAGCTTCTACGCCACGAAGACCATCACCACCGGCGAGGGCGGCATGGTGGTCACCCGCGACCCCGACGTGGCCCGCCGGATCCGCACCACCCGGCTGCACGGGTTCGACCGGGACGGCTTCGCCCGGTACCGCAGCGACCGACCGTCCTGGCGGTACGACGTGGTCGAGGCGGGTTGGAAGTGCAACCTCACCGACCCGGCCGCCGCCATGGGCCTGGTCCAGCTCGACCGGGCGGAGGCGATGCGGGCCCGCCGACAGGAGATCGCCGGGCGGTACCGGAACGCCTTCGCCGACCTCCCCCTCGACCTCCCGCCACCCGGTCCGGCCGGGGACGTGCACGCCTGGCACCTGTTCGTGGTCCGGCTGCGCTCCGAGGCACTCTACGACCGGGACGGGTTCGTCCGGGAGATGTCCCGCCTCGGCGTCGGGTGCAGCGTGCACTTCATCCCGCTGCACCAGCACACCTACTGGCGCGACCGGGGGCGGCTCACCGACGACCTGTTCCCGGTCGCCAGTGCGGAGTTCGCCCGGGTGGTCAGCCTGCCCCTCTTCTCGGCCATGACCGACGACCAGGTCGAGCGGGTCGTCACCACTGTCCACAAGGTGCTCCAGTGATCAAGAGGATCTTCGACGTCACGGTCGCGGCCGTGGCCCTGCTGCTGTCCGCCCCGGTACTGGCGCTGATCGCGGTGGCGATCCGGCTCGACGACGGCGGCCCGGTACTGTTCCGCCAGCAGCGGGCCGGTCGGGGTGGCACCAGCTTCCACATCCACAAGTTCCGCAGCATGCGGACCGTGGCGGGGGCCGCCGTCACCTCCGACACCGACGACCGGATCACCCGGGTGGGTCGACTCCTGCGCGCCACGAAACTCGACGAACTCCCCCAGCTGTACGACGTCCTGGTCGGCCACATGAGCCTGGTCGGCCCGCGCCCCGAGGTGCACCGGTACGTCGCCCACTGGCCCCCGCCGGCCCGCCTGCGGATCCTGTCCGTACGGCCCGGGATCACCGATCCGGCGTCGATCGCGTACCGCCACGAGTCGGCCGAGTTGGCGCAGGCCGCCCAGCCGGAGGAGTACTACGTCTCGGTGGTCCTGCCCCGGAAGGTGGAGATGTACCTGCGCTACGTCGACACCCGCAGCTTCCTCGGGGACCTGCGCATCCTCGCCCGTACCGTGCGGGTGGTGCTCAGCCGGTGACCCGCCGACGCGTGGGCCGGAGGTCGGACCCCCGGCCCACGCGTCGAGTCGGAGCGTCGAACCCCGGCCCGCGTCGGTTCGTCAGTGGCGGATGCCGGCCCAGTCGTGGTGGCGGCGGACGGTGGAGAGGATGAAGTCGACCACCCGGCGGGAGGTGTCGGTGACCCGGTAGTCGGCCGGGCAGGGCACCCCGTCGGCGGCGACCTGGTCGACGACCACCCGGACCGCCTCCACCACCCCGGCCGGATCCAGACCGGTCATGACGATCCCGCCCGCGTCCAACGCCTCCGGCCGCTCGATCGACTCCCGGAGGGTGACCGCCGGGAAGCCCAGGATCGCCGCCTCCTCGCTGATCGTGCCGCTGTCGGAGAGCGTGCAGCGGGCCCGGCGCTGCAACTGGACGTAGTCGATCAGACCGAACGGCTCGTGGAAGGTGATCCGGTCCAGGCTCAACGCGTCGGCGGCCAGGGACTCCAACCGCTTGCGGGTCCGGGGATGGGTGCTGACCAGCACCGGCAGTCCCCAGGTGTCACGGACCGCGCGGAGGCAGTCGAGCAGGCGTCCCAACCGGTCCGGCCTGTCGACGTTCTCCTCCCGGTGCGCGCTGACCAGGAAGTACCCGCCCTCGGTGAGCCCGAGCTGGTCGAGGACGGCGGAGCGTTCCACATCCGGCAGGTAGTGGGTCAACACCTCCCGCATCGGGGAGCCGGTGTGCAGGATCCGGCGGGGGTGCAGACCCTCGGCGAGCAGGTTGCGTCGGGCGTGCTCGGTGTAGACCAGGTTGAAGTCGGCGACGTGGTCGACCAGCCGCCGGTTCGTCTCCTCCGGGACGTTGAGGTCGAAACACCGGTTCCCGGCCTCCATGTGGTAGACCGGCACCCGCATCCGGCGGGCCATCAGCGCCGCGATGCAGCTGTTGGTGTCCCCGAGGACCAGCAGGGCGTCGGGGCGTACCTCGGTGATGGCCTGCTCCACCCCGACCAGGACCCCGCCCAGGACCCGCCCCAACGACGAGGTGTCCACCCGGAGGAACCGGTCCGGCTGACGCAGCCGCAGCTCGTCGAAGAACACGTCGGACAGCGACCGGTCCCAGTTCTGCCCGGTGTGCACCAGGACGTGGTCGACGGTACGGTCCAGCCGGTCCAACACCCGGGACAGCCGGATGATCTCCGGACGGGTACCGACCACTGTCATCACTCTGGTCATGCCTGTTCCTCCCTGATCCCGCCGACCGCCCGGTGGGCGTTCACGCCGCCGCCACGGCCGGCTCCGCCGGAGTCAACTCCACCGCCTCGGCCCAGGTGTCGGGGTGGACCGGATCGAACAGCTCGTTGGTCCAGAAGAGAGTGAGCAACTCGGTCGAGCCGGTGTTGACGATGTTGTGCACCCACATCGTCGGCATGTCCACCACCACCGGCTCGGTGCCCTCGACCGGGAACCTGACCACCTCGTCGGCACCGACCCGACGCAGCCGGATCTCGGCGGTCCCACGCAGGACGCAGAACCGCTCCACCTTCGCCAGGTGGAAGTGCTCCCCCCGGACGACCCCGGGACGACTGGTGGAGCAGAACGTCTGCCCGCCCCCGCCGTGCACCTTCACCGTCTCGACCAGTTCACCCCGGGCGTCGGCCCGTCGCACCGTCGGCAGCGGATAGTGCGCCGGGAAGCAGTGCGACCGGTAGGTGTTGAACAGCCGTACCGCGTGCCGGTCGGTCAGCGGTGGGATCTCCCCCTGCCGGTAGAGGGCGGCGAACCCGGCGAGCCGGTCGGCCAGCTCGCGCACCCCGACGCGCAGTCCCGGCATGTCGGCGTCCCAGGGACCCTGGGCGGGGGCGCCCATCAGGCGGGCCGCCGCGTCGGAGACGTGCACCAGGTTCAGTTCCCGGTCCTGGTCCACCTGCGGTGCCCGCTGCTCGGCGAGGAGCCGGCAGAAGGTGGCCACCACCGAGTTGTAGTACGGCAGGCCGTGTTCGCCGTACAGGTTCGGCAGTTCGACGTCGACCAGGTCCGGGCGGGCCGCCGCCAGGGTGACGGCGGCCAACGCCTTCGAGTCGCCGTACGGTGTGCCGTTGCCCGCCTGCACCGAGTTGGCGAAGACCACTGTGGGCGGCGGGGTGTCGCACCGACGCAGCCCTCGGACGAGGGCGGCGGCCAGTTCGACGTTGCCGGCGGCCACCTCGCGGGGATCACCCCGGTTCACCCCGGCCAGGTGCAGCACCCGGTCCACCCCGGCCAGCTTGGCGGCGGTGGCGACCTCGTCGCGCAGGTCGTCGCGGTCGACCAGGACCGGTTCCGGCCAGCCCAGGGCGCGGGCGAGGACCCGGACGTGCCAGCCGAGGAAGCCCCGGCCGCCGGTGAGCGCCAGCCTCAGCACGCCAGCACCGGGTCCCGCAGCGCCAGCTCCGCCCGGATCTCGGGCAGGTCGAGGAGCAGTTCCATGATCCCCGGTACGTCCAGACGGGGCGCGTTGGCCGAGTTGAAGTCCTCGGGGAGGGACTCCCGGAACTCGCCCTCGGAGGTGTAGACGGCGTAGTTGAGGTCCCGGGCGTCGACCGGGACCCGGAAGAAGTCGCCGAAGTCCTCGGCCTGGGCCAACTCCTCCCGGCTGGCCAGTGTCTCGTCCTGCTTCTCGCCGTGCCGCACCCCGATCATCTCGATCTTGGACGGGACGTCGAAGATCCGGCAGACCGCCTCGGCGAGGTCACCGATGGTGCAGGCGACCGCCTTGCGGACGAAGACGTCACCGGGGCGGGCGTGCTGGAAGGCGTGCTCCACCAGCTCCACCGACTCGGTCAGCGACATCAGGAACCGGGTCATCGCCGGGTTCGTCACGGTGGGGGCCCGGCCCGCCTTGACCTGCTCGACGAAGAGCGGGATCACCGAGCCCCGGGAGTACATCACGTTGCCGTAGCGGACGCAGGAGACCACTGTGGCGCTGCGCGGGTTGTTGCGGGCGTGGGCCTGAGCGACCTTCTCCATCAGGGCCTTGCTGATGCCCATCGCGTTCACCGGGTAGACGGCCTTGTCGGTGCTGAGCACCACCACCGAGCCGACGCCGTTGCGTTCGGCGGCCTCGATGACGTTGGCGCTGCCGAGGACGTTGGTGCGGACCGCCTCCAGCGGGAAGAACTCGCAGGAGGGGACCTGCTTGAGCGCGGCGGCGTGGAAGACGAAGTCGACGTCCCGGGTGGCGAGCCGGACCGAGTCGGGGTCCCGTACGTCACCGATGAGGTAGCGGACCCGTTCGTCACCGAGACGGCGACGCATCTCGTCCTGCTTGGCCTCGTCCCGGCTGAGTACCCGGACCTCGCCGACGTCTCCGTCGAGGAGGCGACGCACCATCGTCTGGCCGAACGAGCCGGTGCCGCCGGTGATGAGTACCCGGCGTCCGGCAGTCAAGAAAGTCACTGACGCTCCCGTTGTTCGTCTGGTGGCCCCGCGTGCCGACACCGGCAGGCGGCAGGCCTCAACTCGGGCAACGAGACAGGCCGGACCAAGCAACGAAATCCAGAAAAAGCATCTGACTTCACCAACATCTGATAGAACCGACCAGTCACCATTGAGCGGTTCATGCCCTGCCTGTCGCCCCGGCGGCGACGGGTCGCCCGGCGTGCCGTCATCGGACCGCCCACGTCCCGGTGGCCTCTCGGCGTCGTCACGACGTCGTTCCATCCGCATCGGCGCGAAGGACGAAGGCGTGTACGGCTCCTCGATGAACGGTCTGCCCCCGCTGTCGGCCCGACGGCATCCCCCCGGCACCGGGTCCGCCCCCGAGCCGGCACCCACCCCCCGACGGGAGGTCACCACCCTCAGCGTCGGCATCCTCTGTGTGGTCGCGTTCCTGGCCTGCTGGCTGCGCGACCAGACGCTGCTCGGGGTGGCGCTGCTGGCCGCCGTCGCACTCAGCGGACGGATGCCCCGACCCCGGGCCGCCGACACACTCGCGTTGCTCCTCGGCGGGTGGGCCGTCTGCACCCTGTTCTGGACCCCCGACGTCGGGGTGTCCCGCACCAACGCCTACCTGTACGTCGCCGCCACGTTCCTGTTCGTCACGGTGCGCCACCTGGTCACCACCCGGGTCGACCTGCTGCTCGTCGGCGGCGCGTACCTGCTGGGGTGCACGATCCGGGCCGGGCAGGTGATCGCCGACGCCGAGGCCGCAGGGATCTCCCCGAGCACCGGGTCGATGGCCCTGTCGGTCCGGTACGGCATCGAGGGATTCAACATCAACTTCACGGCGTACTCGCTGGCCACCGGGTTCCTCCTCGCGCTGGTCCTGATCCGGGTCGGTGGCCTGCACCGGTTGCTGCGCCTCGGCCTGTACGGGCTCCTGCCGGTCCTGGCGTACGCGGTCCTGCTCAACGGGACCCGGGGTGCCCTGTTCGCCCTGGTGCTGGGCACCGGCTACTTCGTGGTCTCCCGGTGGGCCGGGCGGTTCTGCTGGCCGGTGGCGCTGATCGGCGTCCCGGTGCTGCTGGTCGTCGTTCCGATCAGGCTGACCCACTCCGCCCTCACCTGGCTGGACACCCTCTTCGCCTACCGGTCCACAGGTGACCTCGCCGGGCGGATGCAGGTGTGGCCGTACGCCCTCCAGTCCTGGTCGGAGTCGGTGCTGCTCGGGGTCGGCCCGGGGATCTTCCCGGTCGCCAACCCGCTCGGGTTCGGGGCGCACAGCCTGGTCCTGACCGTCGGCAACGACCTCGGCCTGGTCGGCTTGGTGCTGTTCGCCGCCGTCGTGGCCACGGCCCTGGTGCCGGTGGCCCGCACCGCCGGCGGCCGACGCCTCACCGGGCTGTTCCTGGTCGGGTTGCTGCCCATCTGGATGACCGGCCACTGGGACGTGGCGCTGGGCATGTGGCTCCTGCTCGGCCTCACCTCGGTCCTGACCGCCGAGGGCGGGTCGGTGGCCACCGAGGACGGGTCGCTGCTGACCGACCCGGACCGGGAGGCCCGCCGTCGGCCGAAGGCCCCGAACGGCGTCGTACCGGGGATGCCGGTGCGGCGGCCGACGCCCGGCCGCCCGGGGACGGGGACCGCGCTGGTGGTGCGGGACCACAGGTGACTGTCGGCCCCGCAGGGAGACGTCCTAACCGGTCGTGGCGGTGGCCGACCCCGTCCGGTCGGCCGCCCGGGGTCCGGCCACCAGGTCGGCCAGGAACGTCCGCATCCGCTCGCCCTGGGCCGCCGGGCCCCGACTGGTCCTGACGAAGTGCGCCGCCTGCGATCCGAGCGCCCGGGCGGCGTCGGGCGGCAGGGCGAGCACCGAGGCCAGCGCCGCCCGCAGCCCCTCGGCGGTGTCCGGGTCGGCGAAGCGCAGCCAGGGCGTGTAGTCGGCCGGGATGCCGGGCAGCCGGGTGGTCACCACCGGGACCCCGGTGGCCAGGTACTCGATCAGCTTGGAGGGGAACGAGTAGCGGACGAAGTCCTGGTCGACCGGGCGGGGGTTGACGAGCACCGAGGCCGAGGTGAGTCGACCCACCACCTCCGCCCGGTCGAGGACTGTCGGCGGCATGATCCGGGGGTCCTGGACCGCCTGGACGTGCAGCCAGTCGGTGAGGTCGCCGCGCCCGTACAGGCACAGCCGCAGATCCGGGTCCGGCAGGGCGCGAAAGGCGGTGACCAGCCGGTCCACCCCGTACGCCCGGGTCAGTCCACCGGCGTAGGCGATCTCCCGTACCCCGGGGGGCGCCGGGGAGGACCCGGCCGGGCCGGGCGGGGTGCAGATGCCCTCCATGACCAGCCGGGGTCGCCCCGGGGCGAGGTCGTCGGCGAGCGCCGGGGTCAGGGCGACGACTCCGGCGCAGCGCCGCAGCGCCGCCCGGACCAGCCGGACGTCCAGGCCGCGCAGGAGACGGACCAGCCCACCGTCGGTGGGTTGGGCCACTCCCGGCGGATCGGTGAGGACCACGACGACCCGCAGGTCACCGCGGCGGGCGGCCCACGCGCCGCTCCACAGGAACGGGCTGTGCACCCCGTGCACGACGAGGACGTCGGTGTGTCGTTCCCGCAGGATCCGGGCGACCTCGCGACGGGCCGCCAGGAACCGGGTGAGGTGCTTGAGTCCGATCAGGTTGACGAAGCCGAGCAGCCGCCCCTCGACGCCGTCCTGTCGGAACCGTCCGCCGCGCAACAGGACGTGCGGGTTACGCGGGTACGTGGAGACCGGGACCGTCGAGACCAGCCGCACCGGGCAGCCCGCCGTGGTCAGGCTGCGGACCAACGCCCAGGCGAAGGTGTGCGTCTGCGTCGCCAGCAGGGCGTCCCCGGCGGTGGCGCGGGCGAACTCCTCGTCGGCGACGGTGAACCCGAGCAGTGTGACCCGGGGCGTGTCGGGCGGGTTCACCCCCGGGTCCCGAGGATCCGCCGGTACGTCCGGTCCAGGGTCCCGAGCATCACGTCGAGGCTGTAGCCGTCGTCGACGACCTTGCGCGCCAGGTCGCCGAGGTGCCGACGTTCGGCGGGGTCGGCCAGGAGTGGGGCGATCGCGGCGGCCAACGCCGACGGGTCGTCCGGCGGCACCAGTCTGCCGCCGCCGCGCCGCAGCACCTCCACGTTCCCGCCGACGGCGGAGGCCACCGCCGGAAGTCCGTACGCCATCGCCTCCAGCAGCGCGTTCGACAGGTTCTCGTGCCGGGTCGGGAAGACGAACAGGTCGGCGGCGGAGAGCAGGTCGGGTACGTCCCGGCGGGATCCGAGGAACCTGACGTCGACCGGGCCGGCGTCGGACAGCGCCGACTCGATCCCGGTCCGGTCCGGCCCGTCGCCGACGACCAGGAGCACCCGCCGGAGGTGGCCGGGGGCCAGCCGCCGCAGCGCCCGGGCCAGGACGGCGTACCCCTTCTCCCAGGTCAGTCGGCTGACCGCGATCATGACGACGTCGCTGGGGGCCAGGCCCAGTTCGGCGCGGACCCGGTCGCGGGCGGCGGTGGGGTCGACGGGGACCGGTACGCCGTTGGGGATGACCCCGACGAACCTCTCCCCCACCGCCCGGACGAACCGTCGCGCTGCGGCGTACTCGCAGACGGTGCCGACGTGGGTGGCGGCCCGGAGGGTGAACGGCTCCGCGCCGTGCACCAGCAGGTGACGACGCCACGACGGCGGGCTGGTGAGGTCACGGACCGTGCCGTGCACGGTGACGAGGATCCGGGGTACGCGGGCGAGCCGGGCGGCGAGCACCCCGTGGAAGCCCTCGTTCTGCAGTCCCCGCACGTGCACCAGGTCGGGTCGGACCTGCCGGAGCATCGACACCCAGCGGCGCAGCAGGCGGGTGTTGAGCGCGCCGTTGCCGTCGTCGGACTGGTGCATCCGGACGAACTCGTACCGTTCGGCGAGGTGGGAGCCGACGACCCGCTCGACGGCGGTCAGCGGCCCGTTGGAGCCGGAACGGCCCGCCGAGTGCTGCACCACCACCGGACGTCGGGGCCGCCGATAGGGGTCGTCCATCGTCACCTCTTCCGTGGGTCGGCGACGACGGGCCGGGGCACCTGACCGACGGTCCCGCCGCGACGACGTACGGTTAACCGACTTTCCGGAGAAATGGTGACTAGGTAATGAGAAATACTGCAATTAAGGTCGAACCGGCGCTTCGCCCGTCGCCGGCCACCCCCGACACGACGGTGGCCCTGAGCGCGTTCCGCTTCCCCCACGGCGACGCGATGTCCAACCGGCTGCTGCACCTGGCCCGGTCGGCCACCCCCGAGGGAGGCACCACCGTCGTGGTCAACGACTGGCCTGCGCAGGGGTCACCGCCCCCGGCCGCGCCGATCCTCCCGCCGGGCGTACGGCTGATCACCCTCACCGGATCGCCGCAGGGACGGTGGGGGCGCTGGTGGTGGCAGTGGACCCGACCGTGGCGGATGGTCCGGGCGCTGCGGCGGCACGGGCTGCGCCCGGCGGACCTGGCCGGGGTCTGCGTCCCCCTGAACCTGTGGAGTCTCACCACCTGGCTGGTCCTGCGGACCGCCCTGCGTCGACCGTTGACGGTGGACGTCTGCGAACGACACGACGCCGCCCAGTTCCCCAGGGGTCGGTGGACGCCCTACTTCCTGCGGCACCGCTGGGCGTCGATGCTGGCCGCCCGGCTGGCCGACCGGGTGACCACCGTCTCGCAGACCCTCGGGGAGCGGTTCCGGGCCGCCGGGCGGCCGACGCTCGTGGTGCCGCCGCTCGTCGATCCCACCGAGTACGCCAGGTGTGACCCACCCCCGACGGCGACCGGCGTACGGCTGCTCTACGCCGGTACCGCCGGACCGAAGGACCTCCTGGCGGTGGTCGTCTCGGCGCTGCTGACCCTCCCGCCCGCCGACCGGGACCGGATCGAACTGGTCGTCGCCGGGATGACCGGGGCCGAGGCGGCCCACGCCTCCGACCTCGACCGGCGGCAGCTCACCGAGGTCGGCGACCGGGTCACCTTCCTCGGCCGGGTCCCCCGTGACCGGGTCCTGGCGGAGCTGTCCCGGTCACACCTGTCGGTCCTGGTCCGGCCGGACGCCGGATACGCCAACGCGGGTTTCCCCTCGAAGGTCCCGGAGAGCCTGGCGGCCGGCTGCCCCGTGCTGCTCAACCACACCAGCGACCTGCACCGGTACGTCGTCGACGGGCAGGAGGGCATCGTCCTGGCCGGGTCCACGGTGGCCGACGTCCGGGCCGGGTTGCGCCGTGCCGCCCGACTCGACGACGCGGGCTGGCGGCAGCTGAGCCTGGCGGCCCACAACCGCGCCACCACCGACTTCGACTACCGGGCCTGGCGGTCGACGGTGAGCACCTTCGTCGCCACCGGATCGGCGGTCCCCGGCGGGTCGACCGGCTCCCCCGACACGGGTTCGGTCGGCTCTCTGGAGGCGGGTGCCGGCGGCGTCCCCGGGCCGTCGGCGGCGAGGTCGGACAGCTCCGCCAACTGAGCCTCGGTCAACCGTCGCCCGGGTGGGTAGCAGGCCGCCTCGTGCGCGGCGATCCGGTCGACCGGCCAGCGCAGCCGCAGCACCCGGGCCGGGTTACCGGCGACTATCGCGTACGGCGGCACCGATCGGGTGACCACCGCCCCGGCGCCGACCACCGCACCCCGTCCCACGGTCACCCCGTGCAGGATGATCGCCCGGGTCCCCACCCAGACGTCGTCGCCGATGGTCACCCCTTTGTCGTACCGTTCGTCGCCGGGTTCCTTCCCGACCGCGATCATCGGTAGGCCGACCCGGTCGATGCGGTGGTTGCCGCCCCGGATCGTCACCTCCGGACCGAACATCACGTTGTCGCCGATCCGGATCCGACTGCGGGCGGCGATCAGGATCGGCCGGTACCCGAGGTCGACGTCGTCACCCACCTCGATGGTCTCGTAGGTGTAGGTCCCGTCGGGGTCGAAGGCCAGGCGGTCTCCCCGGGCGGCGAACCGGTGCGCGACCGCCCAACCGCGTACCGCCCGCCGGGTCCGGTTCCCCGCCTGCCAGGCCGCGTCGACGAGCCGGGCCAGGGCACCCAGCGCCCGACCGGGACGTCCGGCGTCAATCCGCATCGTCAGTTCTCCTCTCGCCGCCGACGACGGCCTTGCGGGTGCCGGTGGCGACGACGGGGGTGCCGGTGGCGACGGCGGCCAGGGTCCGGCGGTAGCCGACGACGGCGGCGGGCAGCACGGTGAGCGCGTAGCCGGCGGTGGTGGCCACGGCGACGCCGGTGAGGCCGTACCCCTCGGCGAGCAGCACCTTCGCCGGGACCGACACGGCCAGGAACCCCGCCCAGCCGACGAACTGCGGGCCGAGGAGGCTCACCGCGTTCTGTGCCATGAACAGCGGGGCCGCCGCCGCCACCAGCACCGACCACCCGGCGAGCGCAGCCAGCAGCGCCACCGGGACGGTCGGGAACAGCGGATCGCGCAGCCACCAGTCGAGCAGGGGATTCCCCGCCACCACGAGGGCCACCCCGGGCAGTGTCACCGCCCCGACGGAGACCAGCACCATCCGGCGGGTGCTGCGGCGGACCCAGCGCACGTCACCCCGGGCGATCGCCTCCCCGTTCGCCGGCCACAACGGCAGGTTGACCACCGTCACGAAGAGACCCAGCAGGGCGAACAGCCGCAGGACCACCGCGTACACGGCGGCCTCGGTCAGCCCCAGCACCCGCCCCACCAGGAAGGCGTCCACGTTGAGCGCGGCGGAGGTCAGCACCGACAGGGCGCAGAACGCCGCGCCCAGCCGCAGCAGGTTCCGGGCGACCCGCCGGTCCACGAGTCGGCGGCGGGGCCGCAGGTCCCTACCCCGACCGGCGAAGTACGCCACGGTGTTGACCAGGTTCGTCGCCGGTACCGCACCGACCGCCGCCGCCACCACCAGCACCGGGTCGACCCGGGCCGCCACCGCCACGCCGACCAGGGCCACCGACGACAGGCTCCCCGCCGCCTGCCACAGGTTGCTGCGGGTCACCTCCTGGTGGGCGTACTGGATGCGCTGCACCAGGGCGAGGGGGACGTTGACCAGGAAGGCCCCGAGGCAGACCAGCGCCACGGCGGGCGCACCGGCGGCCACCCGGGGGTCGGTCACCACGAACAGCTCCGCCCAGGGGACCGTCGCCCCCGCGACGGCGAGGAGCACCAGCAGCCCGGCGGTGAGCGCACCGAGCACCGCGTACGCGCTGGAGACCTCCCGGGCGGCGGCGGGCCGGTCACCGGTGCCGTGCAGCCGGGACAGCCGGGTCAGCAGGCCGTTGCCGAGCCCCAGGTCGGCGAAGAGGGCCATCCCGGTCAGGGAGGTGACAGCCATCCACAGGCCGTACCGTTCGGCACCGAGGTAGCCGAAGGTCAACGGGGTGACGACCAGTGGCGCGACCAGGCCCACCGCCCGACCGGCCAGCGACGAGAGGATCCCGGTGGCCAACCGTCGGGTCCGGCCGACCCCGGCGGGCTCCGGCGGGCCGCCCCCGGACGACGGGGCCGCACCGGCCTCGACGGTTCCGGTGGCGGCGCCGGTCAACGGGTCGGCTGCTTCATCACGTGGGTCCGGAACCAGTCGACGGTCTCCCGCAACCCCTGCGCCCGGGGGGTGGGCACCACCGACGGGAAGAGGCCACGCAGCACCTCGTTGTCGGCCTCGGAGTGCCGTACGTCGCCGGTGCGGGGTGGGGCGTGTCGACGGGTGATCGGCCGACCGACGATCTGCTCCAACTCGTCGAGGACCGTCAACAGGTCCACCCGGGCCCCGAAGGCGAGGTTCACCGGATGCGGGTGGGAGACGGTCCGCCGTACGGCGTCCAACAGCACGTCGCAGACGGTCTGGACGTAGGTGAAGTCCCGGGACTGCCGCCCGTCGCCGTTGACCTGCACCGGCTCGTCGCTGAGGGCGGCGTACACGAACCGGGGCACCACAGCGGCGTACGCGTGGTCGTGGCGCTGCCGGGGGCCGTACACGTTGAAGAAGCGGAAGGCCAACGTGGGCAGCCCGAAGGAGGCCTGGTGCGCCAGGGCGTACGCCTCGGTGGCCAGCTTGCTCACCGCGTACGGGCTCAGCGGGCGGGTCCAGGTCAGCTCCGTCTTGGGCAGCGCCGGGTTGGCCCCGTACACCGACGAGGAGGAGGCCACCACGACGTGGCCCACCCCGTGGCGACGGGCCGCCTCCAGGACGCAGAGGGTGCCGGTGGCGTTGGCGTGGTGGGAGGCGACCGGGTCGCGCAGCGACCGGGGGACGCTGGGCAGGGCCGCCAGGTGCACTATCGCGTCACGTCCCCGTACGGCGTCGTCGAGGACGTCGGGGGCGAGGATGGACCCGGGGACGACCCGTACGTCGAGCCCGTCGAGGTTGCCGAGCACACCGGTGGCCAGGTCGTCGAGGACCCGTACGTCCCCGATGGACGGGTCGGCGACCGCCGCCCGTGCGAGGTTGGCGCCGATGAACCCGGCACCACCGGTGATGAGTAGTCGCATGACGAGCTGCCTCCACGCCCTGGTCGGTACATGACTTCAACGACCGGGGGGCGGGGCCGTCGCGGAAACTCCTCGGAGAACTTGTCGCCGGAGATCGGGCGGATCGCCGCGTGGCCGGACCCGCTGTGGTGAGCTGGACCGGTGACGGGGTACGGGTTCGGTCTGGTGCTGCATCCCACCCGGGACGTCTCCGAGGTGGTGGGGATCGTCGACCGGTGGGCGGCCCGGCGCGGGCGCACCCTGGCCGTACGGTCGGCCGACCGGCACCGGGTGCCGTCCTCGGTGCAGCCGGTGCCCGCCGACGAGTTGGCCGCCCGCTGTGACGCCCTGATCAGCATCGGCGGGGACGGGACGATGCTGGGCGCGCTGCGTGCGGCGGTCCGCACCCCGAAACCCGTTCTCGGCGTGCACCTGGGTCGGCTGGGGTTCCTGGTCGAGGTGGACCCGCCGGAGCTGCCCGGGGCGTTGGACCGGCTGGCCACGGGGGACTTCACCGTCGAGTCGCACGCCTGCCTCTCCTGCGAGGTGTGCGGCGACGACGTGGTGGCCTTCAACGACGTGGCCCTGGTCCGTCGGCCCGGTTCCGGGTTCGTCACCGTCACCCTGTCGGTGGACGGTCGGCGGTACGGCTACTACCGATGCGACGCGCTGGTGGTGGCCACCCCGACCGGGTCCACGGCGTACAGCTACGCGGCGGGCGGGCCGCTGGTCTCCCCAGCGACGCATGCGGTGGTGGTGACCCCGTCGGCACCGATGGCCGGGATCTCCCGTTCGGTGGTCCTCTCCCCCGACGAGACGATCCACCTGGAGCTGCGCCCGGACTCGGCGGCGGTGGCGGTGGAGATGGACGGCCTGGTCATCAGGGAGGCCACCACCGAGGGCTCGGTCCGGGTCCGCTACGTGCGCGACGCCGGGCAGGTGGTCCGCCTCGACCCGAACCGCTACCAGGAACGCAACCAGATCAAGTTGAGCCTGTTGGACCTGCCGCTGCTGCCCGAGCAGCTGCGTGAACTGCTCCCGGAGCAGCTGCGCGACCAGTTCGACAGGCGTCGGATGCGTCCGCCCCGGTGACCCCCGGGCCGGGCGGTCAGCCGGTCGGGATGCCGTAGATCTTCTTGATCGCCTCGGCCTTGGCCTGGGCGGGCAGGTGTCCGACGCGCAGCGACTTGGCCTGCAACCGGGCCAGGTAGTCGTCGGTGCTGCGGATCGGACGGGCCGGCACCCCGGCCGCCACCGTGCCGTCGGGGACGTCCCGGGCCACCACCGAACCGGCCCCGATCACGCACCTGTCGCCGATGGTGACCCCCGGCAGGACGATGGTCCGGATACCGAGGTAGACGTCGTCGCCGACCACGATCGGGGCGGTCCACTCCAGGTCGGGATGCTCCTTGCGGAGGATCAGGGTGCCCCCGTCGTGGGTGACGAACTGGACCCCGGCGGTGATGTGGACGTCGTTCCCGAGGGTGATCATCCACGGTTCCGACCCGAACATCTGCCTGTTGATCCCGTAGAAGGTCACCCGGCCGTTGAGGTTCACCCCGAGCGACCGGGCGAAGCCCATCGGGTCGCGCGACGCCGCCCACCTGTCGTGCACCCTGCCGACGATCGCCCGGACACGACTGGGCACGCGGACCCCCTCTGCTCGACGACCACAGGGGTAACGATCCGCGTGCCGTGCGGTGACGCCGGCGTCCCGGTCAGCTCCCCGAGAGGACCCCGTCGACGAGCGCCTTGGCCTCCTCCTGGATGCGGGCGAGGTGCTCGGGTCCCTGGAACGACTCGGCGTAGATCTTGTAGACGTCCTCGGTGCCGGAGGGGCGGGCGGCGAACCACCCCGACCCGGTGGTCACCTTCAGCCCGCCGAGCGCCGCCCCGTTGCCGGGGGCCTCGGTCAGGGTGGCCGTGATCGGCTCCCCGGCCAGCTCCGACGCGGTCACCTGCGCCGGGGAGAGCCGCCCCAACGCCGCCTTCTGCGCCCGGTCGGCCGGGGCGTCGATCCGGGCGTACGCGGGCGCACCGAACCGGTCGGTCAGCTCCGTGTAGTGCTCGCTGGGGGTCCGCCCGGTGGTGGCGATGATCTCGGCGGCGAGCAGGCAGAGCAGCAGCCCGTCCTTGTCGGTGGTCCAGGTGCCGCCGTCGCGGCGCAGGAAGGACGCCCCGGCGCTCTCCTCCCCGCCGAACCCGACAGTCCCGTCGAGGAGCCCCGGGACGAACCACTTGAACCCGACGGGCACCTCCAGCAGGGGCCGTCCCAGGTCGGCGGCGACCCGGTCGATCATCGACGAGGAGACCAGGGTCTTGCCGACCGCCGCCTGCGCACCCCACCGGTCCCGGGTCCGGAACAGGTGCCCGATCGCCACCGCCAGGTAGTGGTTGGGGTTCATCAGCCCCCCGTCGGGGGTGACGATCCCGTGCCGGTCGGCGTCGGCGTCGTTGCCGGTGGAGAGGGCGTAGTCGGTGCGGTTGGCGATCAGGGAGGCCATCGCGTTCGGCGAGGAGCAGTCCATCCGGATCTTGCCGTCCCCGTCGAGGGTCATGAACCGCCAGGTCGGGTCGACGGTGGGGTTGAGCACCGTCAGGTCGAGCCGGTGCCGGTCGGCGATCTCCCCCCAGTAGGCCACGCTCGCCCCGCCGAGCGGGTCCGCCCCGATCCGGACCCCGGCGTCGCGGATCGCGGCCAGGTCCAGCACGGCGGGCAGGTCGTCGACGTAGTGGGCGAGGAAGTCGTACTCACCGGTGGTGTCGGCGGCGCGGGCCCGGGCGTACGGGATCCGTTGCACCTCCTTGAGGCCGGCGGCGAGGATCGCGTTCGCCCGGTCCTGGATCCACCTGGTGGCGTCGGAGTCGGCGGGGCCGCCGTGGGTGGGGTTGTACTTGAACCCGCCGTCGTCGGGCGGGTTGTGCGACGGGGTGATCACGATCCCGTCGGCGAGGCCCGTGGTGCGCCCCCGGTTGTGGGTGAGCACCGCGTGCGACAGGGCCGGGGTCGGGGTGTAGCCGTCCCGGCTGTCCACCAGCACCGTGACCCCGTTGGCGGCGAGGACCTCCAGCGCGTCAACTGCGGCGGGGGCGGAGAGCGCGTGGGTGTCGCGGGCCAGGAACAGGGGTCCGTCGACGCCCTGGTCCCGGCGGTGGTCGCAGAGGGCCTGGGTGACGGCGAGGATGTGGTCGGAGTTGAACGCCCCGCGCAGCGACGAGCCCCGGTGCCCGGAGGTGCCGAAGGAGACCTGCTGCGCCGGGTCGTCCGGGTCGGGATGCTCGGCGTAGTAGGCGGTGACCAGCCTCGGCACGTCGACGAGGTCGGCGGGCTGGGCCGGCTGACCGGCACGGGGATGGGCCACGACGGGATCCTCCTGTGGGGTGGTGCGGTGGGTTCGCTGATTCCCCGGCGGGGACCGGGTCACACGTGGTTACGGTTCGACCCGCTGCCCCTTGCCGATGACCACGACGCCGTTGTCGGAGACGGTGTAGCGCTGCCGGTCCCGTTCCAGGTCCACGCCGATCTCGGCGCCCTCCGGGACGACCACGTTCTTGTCGAGGATGGCCCGGCGGACCACCGCGTGCCGGCCGATGTCCACCCCCTCCATCAGGACCGACCCCTCGACGTGCGCCCAGGAGTGGACCTTCACCTTCGGGGAGACGATCGAGTTCTCCACCAGCGACCCGGAGACCACCGCACCGGGGGAGACCATCGAGGCGACGGCCCGGCCGACCCGCTCCCCCCACTGGTGGACGAACTTCGCGGGCGGGTACGGCGGCTGCGCGGTCAGGATCGGCCAGTCGAAGTTGTAGAGGTTGAACACCGGGTGGACGTTGATCAGATCCATGTGGGCGTCGTAGAACGAGTCGAGGGTCCCCACGTCCCGCCAGTAACCCCGGTCCCGGTCGGTGCTGCCGGGGACCTCGTTGTCGCGGAAGTCGTAGACGTTCGCCTCGCCCCGCTCGACGAGCAGCGGGATGATGCTGCCGCCCATGTCGTGCTTGCTGGTCTTGTCCTCGGCGTCGGCCTCCACCACGTCCAGGAGGGCCTTGGTGGTGAAGACGTAGTTGCCCATCGAGGCGTAGATCTCGTCGGGTGCGTCGGGAAGCCCGACCGCGTCGGTGGGCTTCTCGCGGAACGCCCGGATCCGCCGGCCGTCCTCGCCGACCTCGATCACCCCGAACTGGTCGGCGGTGGAGAGCGGCTGACGGATACCGGCGACCGTCACCCCGGCCCCGGAGGCGATGTGCGCCTCCACCATCTGGCGGGGGTCCATCCGGTAGATGTGGTCGGCGCCGAAGACGATGACGTACTCCGGCTGCTCGTCGTGGATCAGGTTGAGGCTCTGGTAGATAGCGTCGGCGGACCCGGCGAACCACCACGGCCCCCGGCGCTGCTGGGCCGGGACCGGGGTGACGTAGTTGCCGAGCAGCGTCGACATCCGCCAGGTCATGCTGATGTGCCGGTCCAGCGAGTGGGACTTGTACTGGGTCAGGACGACGATCTTCAGATACCCGGCGTTCGCCAGGTTCGACAGTACGAAATCCACCATCCGGTACATCCCGCCGAACGGAACGGCCGGTTTGGCCCGGTCGGCGGTGAGCGGCATGAGGCGCTTACCCTCTCCCCCCGCCAGGACGATCGCAAGCACCTTCGCAGCCATGAACAGACGCTAACCACCCTCGACCGACTTCACCACTCGTACGACGACTCTCCTGCACTAGGGTGCGAGGGCATGACGGACTCCTCACCGCTGCGCGTCGATCTGTTGACCCGGGAGTACCCCCCGGAGGTGTACGGCGGGGCCGGGGTCCACGTCGAGTACCTGGCCCGCGAGCTGCGTCGACTCGCCGACGTCCGGGTGCACTGCTTCGGCGGTGACCGCACCGAACCGGGGGTCACCGGCTACCCCGACCCGGCCGGGCTGGCGGGGGCGAACGCCGCCCTGCGGACCATGGGCGTCGACCTGGAGATGGCCGCCGCCTGCGCCGGCACCGACGTGGTGCACAGCCACACCTGGTACGCCAACCTCGCCGGGCACACCGCCAAGCTGCTGCACGGGGTGCCGCACGTGGTGACAGCGCACAGCCTGGAGCCGCTGCGACCGTGGAAGGCCGAACAGCTCGGCGGCGGGTACGCCCTCTCCTCCTGGATCGAGCGGACCGCGTACGAGGCGGCCGACGCGGTGGTGGCCGTCAGCGAGGGGATGCGTCGGGACGTCCTGGCCGCGTACCCGGCCGTCGACCCGGACCGGGTGTACGTGATCCACAACGGGATCGACACCGAGCAGTACGCCCCGGACCACGACACGGCGGTGCTGGACCGGCTGGGAATCGACCCGACCCGTCCCAGCGTGGTCTACGTCGGGCGGATCACCAGGCAGAAGGGGCTGCCCTACCTGCTGCGGGCCGCCCGGGAGCTGCCCGCCGACACCCAGCTCGTCCTGCTCGCCGGTGCTCCCGACACTCCGGAGATCGCCGCCGAGGTGGAAGGGTTGGTGGCCGAACTGCGGGCCGGCCGGTCCGGGGTGGTCTGGGTCGCCGAGATGCTTCCCAAGCCCGAGGTGATCCAGGTCCTCACCCACGCCACGGTCTTCGTCTGCCCCTCGATCTACGAGCCGATGGGGATCGTCAACCTGGAGGCGATGGCCTGCGAGACCGCCGTGGTGGCGACGGCCACCGGCGGGATCCCCGAGGTCGTCGCCCACGACGAGACCGGCCTCCTGGTGCCGATCATGCAGTCCGCCGACGGCACCGGCACCCCGCTGGACCCGGACCAGTTCGTCGCCGACCTGGCCGCCGCCGTCAACGAACTGCTCTCCGATCCGGCCCGGACCGCCGCCCTCGGGAAGGCGGGCCGCCGCCGGGCCGTCGACCACTTCTCCTGGGACACCATCGCCACCCGCACCCTCGACCTCTACCGCACCCTGGGGTAAGGAAGGGTCCCCTGTTAACGCCTACGGCATGGAAGGGTTCCCCTTTCACACTCGCACCGGGCAGCGCTCGGGTGGGTTCAGGTGACGTGGAGGTCGGCGGCGAGGCGGGCCAGCCCGGCGGGGGCGGTCGCGGCACGGGCCACCACGGCGACGAGGTCGCGTACGGCGGGTCGGTCGTGGACCTCGCTGCGGGCGGTACGTTCGGCCTCCAGGAGGGTGCGACCGGCCCGGAACATGTCACCGGCCAGTGTGTACGCGCGGGCGGCGTCCAGGAGGTAGGCGGCCCGATGCTCGGGGGGCAGCCACCGCCAGCCCTCGGCGGCGAGCAGCCGTTCGTGGCGTACCGTCGCCGCCGCGACGTGCCCGAGGGCGGTCTCGGCCACCACCTCGACGGCAGCCACCGACGCCGACCCGAAACTCGCCCCACCGGGAGACAGGCCGGGGCCAAGGCTCCCGACGGCGGAACGGGGGGCCGCGACGTCGGCATCACGGCCCCCTGTGGCGGAACGGGAGAGCCCGGTGTCGGCACCGGTCGTCGTGGCGAGCGCCCTGGCCCGGTGGATCAACTCTCGGGTGCCGGACTCGTCTCCCCGTCCGGCGGCGGCCAGCGCGGCCTGCGACAGGAGCACCCCGACCAGGGACGGGTCGGCCGGGCGAGCGTCGCCCGGGGGCCTGAGCCGGTGGGCGGCGACGACGGCGGCCTCCACCGCCGACCGATGCCGACCGACACCCCGCAGGGCCTGGACCAGCGGTACGGTGGCGACCCCGGCCAGCCGAGGTTCCCCGACGGCCAGGGCGACAGACATCCCCCGGTCCGCGGCCAGCCAGGCGAGTTCCGGCTGGTCCACCTTGATCAGGGTCACCGCGATCAGGCCGTACACCGGCACCAGGAGCCCGTCGGTCGTCCGACCCGGAAGTGTCGCGCGGGCCTCCCGGACGGCGTCGAGGAGGTCGGGCAGGACGGTGAGCAACGCCGGATACCTGGCGTGCCGGTAACTCTGCTCCGCATGCTCGATCCGGACCCGCAACTCGGCGAGGTCCGGCGGTCGGGTCGGCGTCGGAACGTGGTACCGGGCGAGGGCGGCCCGCAGCCGCTCCACCCCGGCCCCGGGGCCGGCCCGCCCGGGTCGCTCCGGGAGGAGGGCGTCCATCTCGATCCGCAGCGCCTCGGCGACCTCCCGGAGACTCGACACCCGTTCCAGTCGGCGTACCCCGCGTTCGACCTTGTCGACCCAACTCTTCGACTTGCCGAGCCGGTCGGCGAACTGCTGCTGGGTCATGTTCCGCCGGATCCGCCACTGCGCCACCCGCCGCCCCACCGGCAGCTCGTTCACCATCCGGCCCTCCCCCATCCGAGGATCCCGACCAGAAGCAGGACCAGCACCACCACCGCGACGGCCACCCCGGAGACGTACTCCCGGCGGGAGACCGGCGAGGGCCGAGGCGGGCAGGGCATCCGGTCCCCGTCGGGCAGCGGGGGTCGACCACCGGCAACCGGGTACGCCGGGGGCAACGGCCCCTCGTGCGGGCGCTCGTTCATCAGTGCCTCCTCACGATCAGGGAAATGAGCAGGTCAGGGCGGGGTGGCACGGGGAACCACCCCGCCCTGAGATCGAGGCACTCCGCTGCTGACGAGAGGCCCCACTCGACTCAACATAGAAGGCACTGCCGTCACAGTCAACAGAGAAGGCACGGTGCGTCACTCCGAGTGCGAAGATCGAAGCGCTGACGAGAGGTGCACCACGATGCCGCAGGTACCGCTTTACGAGCAGATCATCACCGACGTCTCGGCCTCCATCCGGGCGGGAACCCTGCAGCCGGATGACAAGTTGCCGTCCATCGCCGAACTGCGTGAGCAGTACCAGTCGAGCGCCTGGCCCATCCGATACGCCCTTCGAATCCTTGAAGAGCGCGGCTGGATCGTGACCCGCCAGGGCAAGGGCTCCTTCGTCGCCCCGGAACCGCCCGCCTGACTTCCCGGCTGACCCACTTCCCTACGGGATAAATGGGAGATCTTGGAGGGAAGCGGCCCCCAGAGGGGCCAGAACCTCCCAAGATCTCGCCAGCTTGCGGCGAAGCCGTGGCGGTGCGGCGAGTGCGGCGGCCGGAACGGGTCCGGCGTCCCGGGTGAGCAGGGCGTACCGGCACACCGCCGCGTGCGCCCCGATGTAGGAGTCGGCCAACGGGGCTCGCTTCACCCCACCCGGGCGGCGATACCGCGCATAGGCCTTGCCCGCGAGAAAGCCCGCCGGATACGGCAACTCTTCGCAAAGGAAGTCTGCGGCGGGCAGCGCCTCGTCCAACATCTCGATGCGCTCGAAGCGCACCGAGACCTCGGCGTAGACAACGAGGTTGATCACGATGCCACCGGCATCGCGCGCCTCGGCCAGGGCCGCCTCCGACAACTGCGCCCACTTCGGGTCTTCGTCCGGATATCCAGCAGGGCTGCCGGAATGGTGGCCCACCCCTTGCTGTTCAACCGCATGCCCGCCTTCCGGATCACGTAAAACCAACGATAGGCGACACCGCCGGTGAGGCCGCCATCCGAATCTCCACAGACACGACCCGCCACATCTCCGCGTTCCCTCCCTGAGCCAGGAGGTCACATGATCCTGGCTCGCTTGGATGCTTGATCTATCGATGTGGGTTGTGGACTGTACTTGCGCGTCGTGTGTCCCCGCTGGTGATAGCTGGTCATGGCTGCGGCGAAATGGGTGGGGATTATGTCGGCACCTGTTATGAGCTTCCATTTGTTGGGTTTGGTGGGGTGTTGTTGCAGGTATTGACCGTGTCGTTCGAGGGAATCCCTGATCTCCTGTCCGGCGTTCTGCTTCGCGATTCCCCCGTCCCGTAGCCTGCTCAAGAATCTGCCGAGGGGGACAGGCTCGGCGCATTCCGGAATCTTTACGAGTTGATCCCGTGTGGGTAGTTGGCCTACTGGGAGTCCATTGAGGGCGGAGATGTAGAAGGACTGGGGCCAGACGATGGGCTTGCCGGTGGATGGAAGCTGCCAGTTGTTGGGTTTGGTGGGGTGTTGTTGCAGGTATTGACCGTGTCGTTCGAGGGAATCCCTGATCTCCTGTCCGGCGTTCTGCTTCGCGATTCCCCCGTCCCGTAGCCTGCTCAAGAATCTGCCGAGGGGGACAGGCTCGGCGCATTCCGGAATCTCTACGAGTTGATCCCGTGTGGGTAGTTGGCCTACTGGGAGTCCATTGAGGGCGGAGATGTAGAAGGACTGGGGCCAGACGAGGCGCTTGCCGGTGGGTGGAAGCTGCCAGTTGTTGGGTTTGGTGGGGTGTTGTTGCAGGTATTGACCGTGTCGTTCGAGGGAATCCCTGATCTCCTGTCCGGCGTTCTGCTTCGCGATTCCCCCGTCTCGTAGCCTGCTCAAGAATCTGCCGAGGGGGACAGGCTCGGCGCATTCCGGAATCTCTACGGGTTGATCCCGTGTGGGTAGTTGGCCTACTGGGAGTCCATTGAGGGCGGAGATGTAGAAGGACTGGGGCCAGACGAGGCGCTTGCCGGTGGGTGGAAGCTGCCAGTTGTTGGGTTTGGTGGGGTGTTGTTGCAGGTATTGACCGTGTCGTTCGAGGGAATCCCTGATCTCCTGTCCGGCGTTCTGCTTCGCGATTCCCCCGTCTCGTAGCCTGCTCAAGAATCTGCCGAGGGGGACAGGCTCGGCGCATTCCGGAATCTCTACGGGTTGATCCCGTGTGGGTAGTTGGCCTACTGGGAGTCCATTGAGAGCCGAAATGTATAGGCTTTGGACGAGTCTCGCCATATTTAGCTCCTTGGTCAGGTGTGTGCGGGGGCACGCTGAACGCATTGTCAACTCAGTGTATTCGAGGAAGTCGTATAGGCCCAGACCTGATCTTTCGTGGCTGGTGAGGTGGTGGTTACGGCGGTGGTTAGCCAGGGCGGCCAGCGGCGATTCCGGTGAGGGTGTTCATGATATCGCGGCTGTATGCGGTGGCGAGTTAGTAGCGGATCAGCGCGAATTGGTAAGCTACGAAGCCCTCGCCTACGGGCGACCACGACGGGGCTTCGACCGGCGGGCGAACCCCGCTTGGCCGCGCGCGAAGGGGGTTCGCACAGTAGGTTGATCGGGTGAGTGGACGGTTTCCGATCGAAGACGTCACCCCCGCCGTCTCCTGCGGTCGCTACCCGGCCAAGGCGGTGGTCGGGGAGGTCGTCCCGGTGTCCGCGCGGGCGTACCGCGAGGGACACGACGCGCTCGGCTGCAACGTGGTCTGGCTCGGCCCGGACGGGCGGGGTCGGCCGTTCACCCGGATGAAGGCCGGCGAGCCGGGGCACGACCTGTGGCACGCCACCATCACCCCGGACGCCGTCGGCGAGTGGAGCTTCACCGTCGAGGCGTTCCAGGATCCGTATCTGACCTGGCAGAACGCCGTGACGAAGAAGGTCGCCGCCGGGCAGACGGTCGGCGACCTGGCGAACGACCTGGCCGAGGGTGCCCGGGTCCTGACCGAAGCCCTCGCCCTGGTCCCGGCCGCCGACACCGGCCGGGTCCGGGCGGCGGTCGCGGCGCTCAGTGACGAGGGTCTGCCGCTGTCCCGCCGGGTCGCCCCGGCGCTGGACCTGGCCGACCTGCTCTGGGCGTACCCGGTGCGAGAGCTGGTGACCACCGGCGAGCCGTACCGGATCTGGGTGGACCGGCCCCGGGCGCTCTTCTCCGCCTGGTACGAGTTCTTCCCCCGCTCCGAGGGGGCGGTCCTGGCGACGGCCGACGAACCGGCCCGGTCGGGCACCTTCGTCACCGCCACGTCCCGGCTGCCGGGGGTGGCCCAGATGGGGTTCGACGTGCTCTACCTGCCGCCGATCCACCCGATCGGGCGGGTCAACCGCAAGGGCCGGAACAACACCCTGACCGCCGGTCCCGACGACGTGGGCTCGCCGTGGGCGATCGGCGCGGCCGAGGGCGGGCACGACGCCCTGCACCCCGACCTGGGTACGCCGCAGGACTTCCGTGACTTCGTCGCCGCCGCCGCCGAGGTGGGCCTGGAGGTGGCGATGGACCTGGCGTTGCAGTGCGCCCCGGACCATCCGTGGGTGACCGAGCACCCGCAGTGGTTCACCACCCGGGCCGACGGGAGCATCGCCTACGCGGAGAACCCGCCGAAGAAGTACCAGGACATCTACCCGCTGAACTTCGACAACGACCCGGAGGGGATCCGGGCGGAGATCCTGCGGGTGGTGCTGCACTGGGTCGGCGAGGGGATCAGGATCTTCCGGGTCGACAATCCGCACACCAAGCCGTTCGACTTCTGGCACTGGCTGATCGCCGAGGTCAAGCGAGTCGACCCGGACGTGTTGTTCCTCGCCGAGGCGTTCACCCGACCGGCGATCATGCACGGGCTCGGCAGGATCGGTTTCACCCAGTCGTACACGTACTTCACCTGGCGTACCTCGGCGGCGCAGCTGCGGGAGTACTGCGAGGAGCTGGTCGCGGCGGCCGACTACATGCGGCCGAACTTCTGGCCGAACACCCCGGACATCCTGCACGAGTCGTTGCAGCGCGGCGGACCCCCGATGTTCAAGATCCGGGCGGTCCTGGCGGCGTTGCTCAGCCCCTCCTGGGGGATGTACGCCGGATACGAACTCTTCGAGCACGTCCCCCGCCCCGGCGCCGAGGAGTACCTCGACAACGAGAAGTTCGAGCTGCGCCCCCGGGACTGGTCCGACGCGCTCGCCCAGGGCCGGTCCCTCGCCCCGTTCGTCGGCACCCTCAACCGGGTACGCCGGGAGAACCCGGCCCTGCACCGGCTGCGCAACCTCGTCTTCCACGACGTGGACAACCCGGCACTGCTCTGCTGGTCCAAACACGATCCGGCCACCGGGAACACGGTTCTGGTGGTCTGCTCGTTCGACTCCCGGGAAGTCCAGTGGGGCAACACCGTCCTGGACATGCCGGCGCTCGGCCTGGACTGGCACGACCGGTTCACCGTCCACGACGAACTGACCGGGACGACCTACGACTGGGGCCAGCACAACGCGGTCCGGCTCGACCCGTATCTTCAACCCGCACACGTGTTCACGGTCCGGCACCCGGACACCGGCGACACCCCGGCCCCGACCGGTCCCGACCTGACCGACGACGCCCCGAAGGACGACGCCCGATGGACCAGTTGATCGCCGGCGAGACGCACGACCCGCACGCGATCCTCGGGGCACACCCGGCCGACGGCCGGACCACGGTGCGTACCCTCCGGCGGGGAGCCGAGTCGGTCACCGTCCTGGTCGACGGGGAACGACACCCGGCGACCCGGGTGCACGGCGTCGGGGTCTTCGAGGTCACCCTGCCCGGCACCGTGCTCGACTACCGCCTCGACGTGGACGGCACCGTCGTCGACGACCCGTACCGGCACCCACCGGTCCTCGGGGAGCTGGACCTGCACCTGATCGCCGAAGGCCGGCACGAACGGCTCTGGGAGGCGCTCGGAGCGCGGGTCCGCGACGACGGGGTCGGTTTCGCGGTCTGGGCTCCCAACGCCCGGGGGGTCCGGGTCGTCGGGGACTTCACCGGGTGGGGGGCGCACGACGGGTGGCCGATGCGGTCGCTGGGCTCCAGCGGGGTGTGGGAGGTCTTCGTCCCGGGGGCCGTCTCCGGGCAGCGGTACAAGTACCGGATCCTCGGCGCCGACGGACTGTGGCGGGACAAGATCGACCCGATGGCGGCGTACGCGGAGGTGCCCCCGGCCACCGCGTCGGTGGTGCACCGGTCGACGTACCAGTGGTCGGACGGGGCCTGGCTGGCCGAGCGGGTCCGCCGTCGGCCGCACCAGGAGGCGATGAGCGTCTACGAGGTGCACCTCGGCTCCTGGCGTCCCGGGCTCGGCTACCGCGAGCTGGCCGAACAGCTCACCGCGTACGTGGTGGAGCTGGGCTTCACCCACGTGGAGTTCCTGCCGGTGATGGAGCACCCCTTCGGCGGGTCCTGGGGTTACCAGGTCACCGGGTACTACGCCCCCACCTCCCGGTTCGGTGACCCGGACGACTTCCGGCACCTGGTCGACACCCTGCACCGGGCCGGGGTCGGGGTGATCCTGGACTGGGTCCCCGCCCACTTCCCCAAGGACGACTGGGCCCTGGCCCGGTTCGACGGCACCCCGCTCTACGAGCACCCCGACCCGCGCCGGGGCGAACACCCCGACTGGGGTACGTACGTCTTCGACTTCGGCCGCCGGGAGGTCCGCAACTTCCTGGTCGCCAACGCCCTCTACTGGTGCGAGGAGTTCCACGTCGACGGGCTCCGGGTCGACGCCGTCGCCTCGATGCTCTACCTGGACTACTCCCGCCCGGAGGGGCAGTGGCTGCCCAACGAGTACGGCGGCCGGGAGAACCTGGAGGCCATCGCGTTCATGCAGGAGGTGAACGCGACCGTCTACAAGCACCACGCCGGGGTCATGATGATCGCCGAGGAGTCGACGGCCTGGCCGGGTGTCACCCGCCCCACCTCCGACGGCGGGCTCGGGTTCGGGTTCAAGTGGAACATGGGCTGGATGCACGACACCCTGCTCTACACCTCGAAGGATCCCGTCTACCGCCAGCACCACCACCACCAGCTCACCTTCTCCCTGGCGTACGCGTGGAGCGAGAACTACCTCCTGCCGATCAGCCACGACGAGGTGGTGCACGGCAAGGGGGCGCTGGTGGCGAAGATGCCCGGCGACACCTGGCAGCGGCTGGCCACCACCCGGGCGCTGCTGGCGTACATGTGGGCGCACCCGGGCAAGCAGCTGCTCTTCATGGGCTGCGAGCTGGGTGACGAGCGGGAGTGGAGCGAGGAGCGGGGCCTGGACTGGTACCTGTTGCACGACCCGGCCCGCGCCGGGGTGCAGCGCCTCGTCGGCGACCTCAACCGGGTCTACCGGGACTCCCCCGCCCTGTACGCCCAGGACACCTCCCCCGCCGGGTTCCGCTGGCTGGCCGGGGACGACGTGGCCAACAACACCGTCTCCTTCGTCCGAATCGCCCCGGACGGACAGACCCTGGTCTGCGTGGTCAACTTCTCCGCGCTGCCGTTGGAGGACTACCGGGTCGGGTTGCCGTCCGGGGGGCGGTGGACCGAGGTGGTCAACACCGACGCCCACCACTACGGCGGCTCCGGGGTGGGCAACCTCGGTGAGGTGCACGCCCAGGACGTGCCCTGGCACGGGCAGCCCGCCTCGGTGTCGCTGCGGGTGCCGCCGCTGGGCGCCCTCTGGCTACGCCCCTCCTGACCCGGAGGGGGTCTGCGGCGGCGGGGTGAACCGGGGCTCGACCCGCAGCGGTGGCAGCTGCGGTTCGGGCCTGACGAACAGGACCCGGAAGACCGCCAGCGGCACCGAGGCCCACAGTCGGCGGCGCTGGTCCCGGTCGAACCCCCGCCGTCGGGCCACCCACCAGGCCGCCGGAGCACCTGCGAACATGGCCCCGGCGAACGTCCAGACGGTGCCGTCGGTAAGCGACAACCAGGTGAAGTAGAGCTGGGCGGCGGCCCCGACCAGCACCAGCGACCAGTCGGCGGCCAACGGAAGAGGAGTCCGCCACGAGGGCGGCGGCTGATCCTGCACCAGACCATTGTCGATCACCGGCCGGAGCGCCCACAGCCTCCGTACGGTCGGGTCGGGGCCGTTCCTCCGGGGTCTTCTACCGCCGGGGAGCAACCCGGTGTGAACCCGATCCACCGGAGAGGTCCCGGGACGGTCCCGAACCTCCCCCGCCGGGCGGAGGACCTCCCCGGGACCTGGCATTCGCCTGCTGGACCAGGGTCGGATCGGGGATCCCGAGGAGCGTTGTGACGGCCTGCTCCAGCCTGCGCTGAGCCGCATCCGTTCTCGCACCCTGGTCCTCGATCTGCTTCTGTGTCACCGTCGCCCCCCGTTCGGCCGAGAGTCTCACGAACTGCTTCTCTTCCTCGTCCGCTCGGCGGGCGGCATCTCTAGTGATGTAGGTGAACGCCCGCATCGTGGGCATTCCGTTGAGGACGTCCGGAACACGGACGGCGTAGTGGCCGGGGTTGGGATCGGGTCTCCCGTCGGGTCCCCTGCGTTGGTAGTGGTAGTAGTAGGGCTGGTCGGGCCTCGGGGTGTCCGCCATCGAGGCCAGCACGAAGTCGCGCTTGTCTTCCAACCCGATCAGGTTGGCCTGCTGAAGCCTGAGATCGCTCAGGCGCGACTGGACGTCCGGGACGGCCAGCAACCACCGCTGCTGGTCGTCGGTGAGTGCCGCGACGATCCCACCCACCCGCGCCGACAGGTTCTCCTGGAGGTAGGTGAACTCTTCCTGATGGTCCATCGAGTCACACCCTCGTTCCGTCGGTCAGACGAGGCCGTTGTCGCGCATGAGCCGCCACAGGCCGGCGCCGTCCGGGGCGGAGAGCCACCGCTGGCCGACCGGCCCCTCGACCGTACTGTCCAGGGGGGTGGGCAGGGTGCCGGCCAGGACCGCCTCGGTGGGCGAGAGTTGGCGGATGGCGACCCCGGCGACGTTGTCCGGGTGACCGGCGGCGAACTCCCGGTAGATGTCCTGGTCGTGTTGGCCGTCGTCGCCGACGAGGAGCCACTTCATCTTCGGGAACTCCCGGGAGAGCCGTTCCAGGGTGGCCCGCTTGTGTTCCCGGCCGTTGCGGAACCAGCGGTCGTGGGTCGGACCCCAGTCGGTGAGCAGCAGGGGGCCGGCCGGGTAGAGGTGCCGGGACAGGAACCGGGTCAGGGTCGGGGCGACGTTCCAGGCCCCGGTGGACAGGTAGAAGACAGGTGCTCCGGGGTGGGCGGTGACCAGCCGCTCGTAGAGGACCGCCATCCCGGGCACCGCCATCCGGGCGTGCTCGTCGAGGACGAAGGTGTTCCACGCCGCGAGCAGCGGTCGGGGCAGGGCGGTGACCATGACGGTGTCGTCGATGTCGGAGAGGATGCCGAACGTGACGTCCGGGTCGAGGATCCGCACCGGGGCCTCGACCGGCGCGGCGTCCGGCAGGCTGATCCGGACCGTCCCCCAGCCGGGCGGCAGATCCGCCCTGATCACGGCCTGGACGAAGCCGCTGCGGTCGGCCTTGGCCCGGTGTCGCACACCGGCCGCCTCGATGGTGACGGTGGCGTGCTTGGCCGGCAGGGTGGCGAAGCTGCGCCAACCGCGGACCTTCTCCAGCCGCCCCCGCTGCCGGTGGTCCGGCCGACCCAGCAGCACCCGGCACATCACCCGGATCCAGCCCGGTGCGCCGTACCCGGTGTAGGCGATCACGTTGGTCTGCCAACCGGTCCGCCGCAGACGCCGTTCGAAGAACTGGTGCAGCGCGTCCTCGATCCGGGCGGCCCGGTGCAGGGTCGGCACTGCCAGCTGCTTGGCGGTTGTCGGTGGCACGTTGCCACCCTGCCACACCTGGACGGGACCGGCCACGCGAGGCGATCACCAGCACCAACCGAGACACAATCGGGACAAAAGGCCGGTCACATCGGGTCCCCGCACCGACCCGTACGCTGACCGGGCCGTCCCGTGCCGACCGCGTCGAGGAGACGTACCCGGATGCTGATCCTGCTGCCGCCCTCGGAGGGCAAGGCCGACGCCGGTGCCGGCCGCCGCCTCGACCTGTCCCGCCTGAGCCTGCCCGAACTGACAGCGGCCCGGGAGCGGGTCCTCGACGCGCTCGTCGACCTCAGCAGCGGCGACGACCACACCGCGAGGACGGTCCTCGGACTCGGCGAGGGACAGCGCGCCGAACTGCGCCGCAACGCCCGACTGACCCGGGCCGCGTGTGCGCCGGCCGGGCGGATCTACACCGGGGTGCTGTACGCCGCACTGGACCTGGGCGCCCTGCCCGCCCCCGCCGCCCGGCTGGCGAACCGTACGGTCCTGGTCTCCTCCGGCCTGTGGGGGGCGGTCCGGTTGACCGACCGGATCCCCCCGTACCGCTGCCCGATCGGGGTACGGCTGCCCGGCCCGGGGGCGCTGTCGGCGTACTGGCGGCGGGAGCTGGCGGCGACGATGACCGCGACCGCCGGTGACCGGCCGGTGCTCGACCTGCGCTCCGGGGCGTACGCGGCCACCTGGACCCCTCGGGGCGAGTCGGCCGGACGGACGGTGACGGTGCGGGTGCTGCACGAGCGGACCGTCGACGGGGAGACGGTCCGGACCGTGGTCAGCCACTTCAACAAGGCCACGAAGGGTCGGCTGGTCCGGGACCTGCTCACCGCCGGCGCCCGGCCGGACACCGCCGACGACCTGGTGACGGCGTTGCGGGACCTCAAGTACACGGTGCTGGAGTCGCCGGGGGCGACCGACCGGCCCCGGCAGGTCGACGTCGTGGTGACCGACCTCCAGCCCTCGTAGCGCAAGTTTTCCTCAAGCCTCGTCCCGATCGGTACCGCCGGGCCTGCCGTGTTGGGACGGTAGGGGCTCTCCCCCGACCCCAGGAGTGCCCGCCTTGGCCCGCGAATCCACCCTGCTCGACCGCGCCCAGCCGCTGGTGACCCCCGCCAGTCCCCTGGACTGGCCGACCCTGGCGGACGCGTTCGAGGCCGCCTGTCTGCTGCGCTGCACCCCCGCGCCCGCCCCGGCCTCGGCGGGACGTCGTCGCCCGACCGGCCCCCGCCCGACCGGGCCGGCCGAGTTCAACCGGGAGGACGCCGCGCTGCGGATGCTCCACCTCCTCGACCGGCTCGCCGTCCCGGTCCGCCACGAACGGGCCGTCGGAGGCCTGCGCCGCCGCTACGAGCTGCACCAGCTCCGGGTCGCCCCGGCCGCCCAGTCGAGCTACGTGGCGCTGCTGGACACCGGATGGCGGCAGGCCCGCCGGGAACTCCTCGGCGGCCCGGTGGCGGGGGCCTCCCCGACCCGTCAGGCGTGGCGGACCCGGCTGGCGGCAGCGGCCTGGCGCTCGGCGCTGCTGGCCGCCGGACGGCACGTACGCCGACACATCCTCGGTGTCCGACTCGCCGACCGGGAGCTGGCCGCCGTCCTGGTCCGCAGCGCCGCCATGCTCGACGTGCCGGCCCTGCTCCGCCCGGGGGCGGGATGCTTCGTGGTCAGCGTCGCCGACGGCCCGGACCGGGACCGGATCCTGGACGCCGCCGCCCTGGCCACCCCCGTCCGACCGACCGGCTGACCGCATCCCGACCACAGGTCGGGTTGCATCCGCCCCGTTCACGGCGCACAGTGCAGCGGGTGAACGGTCGCTGGTCTGTGCGCTCACGGCGGTACACCGCCCGCCTGGCGGTGCTGCTGATGCTGCCGGGCGCGCTCGGTGGGTGCCGGGAGGACCCCGACGAGACGGTGCAGATCCGGATCGCCACCGGCAGCCCGACCGCCGTCTACCACGCCTTCGGCCAGTCCCTGGCCACCATCCTCAACCGGGAGCTGCCCGAGGTGGAGGCCACCGTGGTGGTGACCGCCGCGTCGGCGGCGAACGTCGAGCTGGTCCGCACCGGTCAGGCCGAGCTGGGCTTCACCCAGGCCGACGTCCTGGCCCCGGTGACCACCCCCACCCCCGCCGTGGTCGCCGTGGCCCGCGTCTACGACGACCTGCTGCACCTGGTCACCACGGCGCAGAGCCCGATCCGGACCGTCGCCGACCTGCGCGGGAGGCGGGTCTCCCTGGGTGCCCCCGGCTCCGGCACCGGAATCACCGCGAACCGGCTGCTGACGGTGGCCGGGGTGGCGGGCGACGTCGACAGGCACGCCCTGAACCTGGACGACTCGGTGGCCGCCCTCCGGGAGGGCCGGATCGACGCCTTCTTCTTCTCCGGTGGGCTGCCGGTGCGGGGTGTGGAGCAACTGCTCGCCGACACCGCCGCCCGGGTCGTCGACCTCGGCGACTGGATCGAGCCCCTCCGCCGCAACTACCCCGAGGTGTACGTCTCCCGGGACATCCCCCGGTCCGTCTACGGGGTGGACCCGATCACCACGGTGGCCAACCCGAACTACCTCATCGTCCAGGCCGACCTGCCGGACCGTCTGGTCCGCGAGCTGACCCGGCTGTTGATGGAGCGCCGGGCCGAGCTGGCCGCCGCCCACCCCGCCGCCGGTCGGCTGAGCCCCCGGTCGGCGATCGCCACCACTCCGCTCCCCCTGCACCCGGGAGCCGCCGCCTGGTACCGGGAGAGCAAACCCTGACACAGTCGCGCAGGACGTCGAACCGGTCACGCCGCGCGCCCGTACCCACCTCTGCCACTCGGCAGCGGAAAGGAAGCCACGCCTTGCAGGATCCTGGTCGGCCGCAGTACGCGGACTCCGGCAGTGACGCCCAGTCCTTCGACGAGGCCGAATCGAACGACGCCTTCGTCCACGCCTACCGGAGCTTCCACCGGAACGTCACCACGTACCCCCCTGCGGACCTTCCCTACCCACCGGAAGCGTTGCGGGTGGCTCGTACCGGACCGTCGGCCGGGAACCCGGTCGTGTACCGGTTGGATCGGGAGACCCTCTACCGGTTGGACTCCCGGCCCCCCGACGTCATCTTCCAGGAGGGCTTCACCGGGTACAACGACCACCTGCCCGTCAGCCTCCAGGACTACCAGAAATCCTCGCCCTACACCCGATTCGTCAGCACCACCCGGGATCCGCGCGTCGACCCGGAGCTGTTCCGGCGGATCCTCGCCTCGGTCGATCCGACGCCGGGTGGACTGTGGCTCTACAAGATCTCGATTCGGGGCGGGATCGACGTCCTGGCCTCGCTGGGTCCGGCGGCCTACAGCCGCCAACAGGAGGTGCTGATCCCGGACCGTGTCGGTCCGGAGTACGTGGACACCGCCACCCCGTTCGACCGCGACAGCCGGCAGTGCGGGGCGACAGTGGGCAACCCCAATGCGTGGGGTACGGCTCAGGTGCGGTGGGAACGGGACTTCGAACGGGCTCAGGTGGCAACCCGCGCCATGGCCCGACTCGCCCCGCCGCCTGCCCCGTGGCCACGGCCGACCCCGCCGATTCCGCATCCGACCCAGCCGATGTCCTACCAGCCGCACCCGATCCTGTTCCGGTCGCCGCCGAGAACACTCCCGGGCGCGATGCCACCGGCCCCCGCCGGACCGTATCCGTCAGCTGCGCACCTGCCCTACGGTCCGCAGGGTCCCCACCGCCCGTCGGGACAACTCGGCCGCCCACCCGGCCCGGGGCACCATCGGTGACCGGCGCCATGACCTCTGTCCCATCTCCGAACCGGTGACACGGTGGGGCCGTCGTGGGGGTGGACCCGTCCCGGCCGCCGTCCGGGACACCGCTCGCCCCGGGAGGACGTCATGTACCAGTACACCGGCTTCGACACCCCCGCCAACGTGCGCCGGGCGGACCGGGCACCACTGTACTGCTGGAGCCCCGTCCCCCCGGAGGAGGTCTTCGGCACGGCGCACCTGCAACCGCCGGACCCCACGATGCCCGCAACCCTCGCGGAGCACCTCGTACAGGCTGGAACCTGCATCCTCAGCGCCACCCGGCAACGCGAACCCCGCCGGGACGTCGTCGACCACGCCCTGGAGCGCTACGGCCGGCCGTATGCCGAGTACGCCTACCGCTACACCGTCTGGACGACGCGGGGCTACGACATGAACTCCTCGGTGGCAGGTCGGCGTGCCCGAGCGGCGACGAGGTCGCCTTCATCGGGGCACTCCACAAGGATTGCGTCTCGGCGGTCACCACGTACCGGGTACAGGACCTGGCAAAACTGGAGAGCGAGTCCAACATCCACCTCTCGGACCAGGCGGAGGGGCTCAAGGAGGCCTGGATCCGAACGCCGGCACACCTTCGCGTCCCCCCGCCGGTGCGGCGGAGCTCCCACCGGCCGCCCGCCGGTCAGTACGGGAACCGGTACGGATTCCAGCCGGGCGGGCCGCGTCGCTGACCGTCGCGGAGGTCAGGAGCCGACCGTCTCCGGCACGTCGGACGTGGCGGTCGGCTCCGGTTCGGCACCGGGGAACCAGAGTTGCGCCACCAGACCGCGCGGATGCGCCCGGCGCATGGTGAGCCGCCCCCCGGAGGCGTCGACCAGGACCGCGACGATCGTCAACCCGAGACCGGCCCCGTCGACGTTCTGCACCTGGGGGGCACGCCAGAACCGCTCGGTGGCCTGACCCAGTTGACTCACTGTCATCCCCGGCCCGTCGTCGCGTACCTCGAGGGAGGTTCCACCACCGGACCGGCGGACCGTGACCGTCACCTCGCCACCGGAGCCGGTGAACTTCACCGCGTTGTCGATCAACGCGTCCAGGGCCTGGTCGATGGCGGTCGGCACGGTCCGGGCGTACGTCGGGTCGTCGGAGGTCACCAGACGCAGCGTGAGGTCCCGTCGCCGGGCCAGCGGCTCCCAGGCGGTGACCCGGGACGCGGCGACCGCACCGGCGTCGACGGTGGTCCGCTCGTTCTCCGCCCGTTCCGCCCTGGCCAGGGTGAGCAGCGCGTCGAGGACCTGGGCCAGCCTGTCGGTCTCCTCCAGGGCGAACTGGTGTTCGGCCCGCCCCTCCTCGTCGTGCAGGCTCGGACCGAGCTCCTCCACCCGCAGCCGCAACGCCGTCAACGGGTTGCGGAGCTGGTGGCTGGCGTGCGCGACGAAGGCCCGCTGCCGATCCATCACGTCGGAGACCGCGTCGGCCATGTGGTTGAAGCTGGCCGCGAGTCGACGCAGCTCCGGTGGACCCCACCGGTGCTGGACCCGGGCACCCCGGTCACCCTCGGCGATCTCGTGGGTGACCGCGTCCAGCTCGGTGACCGGTCGCAGCACCCACCCGGCCAGCCCGAACGCCAACAGGACACAGGCCACCACCACGACGACGCCGACCACCGCCAGCAGGAGCCACCAGGCGAGGACGGTGCGGCGGATCCGCTCCGAATCGGTGGTGATCACCACCGCCCCGAGGACCTCCCCGCCGTCGTTGATCGGCACCGCCACCACCACCGGGTCGTCGACCCAGGGCCACACCGAGTCGGGGGCACTGCTCTGCAACCCGGACAGGGCGGTGTCCAGGGCCGCCGCCGTCCCCGGCCCGGCCCGCCAACTCGCCGACTCCGCCACCGTACGGCGGTCCCGGTCCACCACCGCCGTGCCGATCCCGTACAGCTCGTCGTAGCTGTCCAGTTCCCCGACGAGCGGGCCGGTCACGTCCGTCCGCAGCGCCGGCCCGGCCAGCGAGGCGAACCGGGTGGCGTCGGCGAGCCGGTCGGCGCGGAGCCGGTCGGTCTCCCGGCTGGCCAGGGTGAGCGCCAACGGCGTCTCCAGGGCGAGCAGCACCAGCACCATCAGCAGCAGGTAGCTGATCACCAGTCGACGACGCACCGCCGGCCCCTCACTCGGCCCGGAGCCGGTAGCCGACCCCGCGTACTGTCTCCACCAGTCGGGCGTCGCCGAGCTTGCCGCGCAGCGACGCCACGTGCACCTCCACCGTGTGCCCGTCCGCCCAGGTGGTGCCCCAGACGTCGAGCAGGATCCGGTCCCGGGGCACCGCGACACCGGGCTGCCGGGCGAGGGAGAACAGGATGTCGAACTCCTTGCGGGTCAGGGCCACCTCCCGCCCGTCGACGCTCACCGTCCGGGCGGACACGTCGACCCGCAACGGCCCGGCGCAGATCAGGTTGCGCTCCGGCCGTACCTGGGTGGCCCGGCGCAGCACCGCCTCGATCCTGGCCTGCAACTCCGCCATCGAGAACGGCTTGACCACGTAGTCGTCAGCGCCCAGGCGCAGGCCGACGACCCGGTCCCGTTCCTCGCCCCGGGCGGTGACCACGATGATGCCCAGGGAACCGCTGCGTCGCCGCAGCTCCCGGCAGAGATCCACCCCGTCGCCGTCGGGCAGGTTCAGGTCGAGCAGCACCAGGTCGCTGGGGGCCGCCGAGAGGGCCGCCGAGACCCCTGCGGCGTGCTCGACCTCGTACCCCCGCCGGGTCAGTGCGGAGGACAGGGCCGCCGCCACCCGACGGTCGTCCTCGACCAGCAGGATCCGCACCTCAACCCCCGTTTCGTCGCCACCGGTGAAGGGCATCGTGGCAGATCCGCCGGCCCGACGCGACGGCCCACTGGGGTCGGGTCGCTATGCTACGGCGGGCCTACGCGGGGCGACCCTCGCCCGCCGGGCACCGCGCCCGCCTCCGGGCCGCGCCTGCGCCGCCGGTGGCGCGTACGCCCGAACCCGTACCCCGGCGCGGCGATGCGCCCCGACGTGTGAAGAGTCTGCCGATGACTGACACCCCATCCCTCTCCCCGACGGTCTTCGTCCACCCCAGCGCCGACGTCGAGGAGGGTGCCCGGGTCGGCGACGGAACGAAGATCTGGCACCTGGCGCACGTACGCTCCACCGCGCGGGTCGGATCCGGCTGTGTGATCGGCCGCAACGTGTACGTCGACGCTGAGGTCGTCGTCGGCGACCTGGTCAAGATCCAGAACAACGTCTCGGTGTACCAGGGGGTGACCCTGGAGGACGAGGTCTTCGTCGGCCCCTGCGCGGTCTTCACCAACGACTTCCGCCCGCGCGCCCAGAACCCGGACTGGAAGATCACCCCGACCCTGGTCCGCCGGGGCGCGTCGATCGGCGCGAACGCCACACTGGTCTGCGGCATCGAGGTGGGCGAGTACGCCATGATCGCGGCCGGTTCGGTGGTCACCCGGGACGTCGCCCCGTACCAGCTCGTCGCCGGTAATCCCGCCCGCCCCAAGGGCTGGGTGAACGAACGCGGCGACGTCGTCTCCCGCGACCCCCACCCCCCGACCCCCTGACCCGGAACCGCCCCGCCCTCGTGGTCGACACGGGGGCGGGGCGGCGGGTGACGGCGGGGTCAGTGGCAGAGGCGGGTGATCTCCTCGCGGAACCGCTCCATGGCGTTCGGGTCGTCCGGACCCAGCAGGTAGGTCTTGAGGTCCCGGCGGGCCTCGGTCAGTGGGTCGTCCCCGGCCCGGGTGAGCGAAAGGATCTTCTCCAGCTCACCACAGTCCTGGGAGAGCAGGTACGCGGCCCGGGCGGTCGGGAACTTGACCCGGAAATCGTCCTCCGGCAGCCCGCTCGGGTTCGCCACCACGTACGGGCGCTGGCTCTGCACGAAGTCCGAGACCACGCTGGACACGTCGCTGATCAACAGATCCGTCTGGTTGAAACAGTCGAACAGGGCAGGCACCCGACCGGTCACCACCCGGTGTCCCGGACCGTCCAGTGAGGTGGCGGCGACGTCACCACCGGCCGCCGCGATCCGGGCCACCACCCGGTCGTGCACCGCCTTGGTCTCCTTGGACCGGGCCCCCGTCAACGGGTGCGGCTTGTAGATCAGACGCACCCCGGGCTGGGCCTTGAGCAGTCCCTTGACGATCCGCTCCCCCATCGCCGTCAGCGAGGTGTGGTACGGGTCGTCGTCCAGCCACCCCTCCCAGGTCGGGGCGTACAGGACGGTGAACGGCCGGTCCGTCGCCGGGGCACCGAAGGTGTGCACCCCGGCCAGCTGCGGTCGACCGATCTCGACGATGTCGGCGTCCAGGACCCCGACCCCGGCCCGGGCGTAGCGTTCCCGGCCGGCGAGACCGGCCACCCACACCTCGTCGTACACCTTGCTGTAGGGGTTGACGCTGGCCTGCTTGTCGCTGTCGCCGTGTCCGACGAAGACGTGCTTCATGCCCGGCTCACGCAGCATGTGGATGTTGGCCCCGACGTTCGCCGCGTACAGCGACGCCCGGATGCTGCCCAGCTCCAGGTTCATGAAGTCGACACTGGTCGGTACGCAGATCACCGGCAGCCGGGTGTCGGCCATCTCCAGGAAGGCCTCCTTGCTGCGCATCAGGACCACGCCCCGCTGGTCGAGCGCCTCGGTCGGGGCGAGCCACATGTTGGCCTGGTAGACGTCCTTGGCCGGGCCGGCGAAGTAGAGCGCCACCTGCGGCTGGTACGCGTCGAGCCAGGTCTGCACCGCCGCCAGCACGGCGCTCTTGCCGGTGCCCTGCCCCCGACCCCGCAGCCAGGTCAACGCGACGAACCCGCCCACCAGGGCGGCGGCCCCGATGGTGAGGGTGCCGGCGATGAAGACCGGCACCAGGTCACCGATCAGGGCGGCGATCACCACGGCCGGCAGCAGGAGGATGTTCACCTGGGCCATTCCGCTGCCCATCAGCCCGGTCGTCCACACCGGCGGGCGGGGCGCCTCGCGGATCGGCCCGAGGTCGATGTTGCGGACCAGGGCGGAGACCGGGTTACGACGGTTGATCATGCGGCTGAACGCACCGGCGAAGACGCCGACCGTCCAGACCACGGCGGGCAGGAGCAACAGGACGATGGTCTCCCCGATACCGGGGCTGACGGTGGCGACGGCCAGCAGGACCACCGACAGGTCCCGGGCGAGCTGCCGGTAGACCCGGCTGAGACCGACCTTGTCCAGCAGGACTCGCGACGGGTTGGACCAACGGTTCAGGATGAACTCGCCGGCCACGGCGGCCACCCCGGCGACGGCAAACGCGCCGACCCAGCCGAGCGCACCCGTGACCAGCATGACGAAGTAGCACAGCAGCAGTAGCGCACCACGGGCGGGGACCCCGAGCCGCTGGAGTAACGTGCCGAACAAGGATGGCTCTCCCTACGAGATCGACGACGAGCCGGGCCGGACGGACGGGAAGCGACCGCTGGGCACGGCCGGCGGGGGCCGGCGGCGTTGGTCGGTTCGGCCTGGCTGCACACGACCTTAACGCGAAGACAACGGTGATCGCCGTTCGGGTATCGAGCCTCGTGCCCAGTTGACGGCAACCCGATCGAGGACGACTCACAGCTTCCGGACCGCCCCCGCCCCCACCCGCGCTGAGCTGCGTGGGGACCCGGAGACCGGCGGAGTCAGTCCGTCTCCGGTGGCGCTCCCGCGTCGATCTTGCGCAGACAGCGGACCGACCCGGCCGGGTCCTCCCGTTCGCCGAAGACCTCGAAGTCGAGCCGCTCCAACGCCCGACGGGCCTGCCGGTTGCCGAAGTACACGCAGACGGTCGTCACGTCGAGTCGTTCCAGGGTGGCGGCCAGCTCCTCCTCGGTCGGCACCCCGTTGCCGTCGGCGAAGGCGGCGAGCCGGAGCCGGTCCTGGGCGAACTCCGACTCCCAGTCGTACTCGATCAGGTAGCCGTCGCGGGGCAGGACGACCCGCATCTCGCTGCTGATCATCGGGGCGAGACGCATCAGGGTGCTGGGGGCCAACAGCAGGCCGGGCGGGCGGGCCGGGGTCAGGGAGTGGATCCACTCGATGCGGCCCAGCCGCTCCTGCGGCACCTTCCACACCGGGTGCGGGTGGGTCTCGACGAAGCTGTCCCGGTGCCACATCGGGATCCCGTACAGACCGAACGAGGTGATCAGGACCGCCGCGAGCAGGGCGCTGGTCAGGGAGGTGAGCATCCGCCCCGTCCAGGGCAGCGCACCCACCAGCGGGAACCGTCTCGGCCAGGGCAGTTGGACGGTGCACAGGATGCCGACCAGGCCGGGCAGGGCCAGGATCCACGGCACCCGCCAGAGCACCGCGGCGATCCCGGTCAGGTCGGCGAGGAACTCCAGCACCCCGGGGACGAACAGGACACTCATCGTCAGCGCCGCACCGGCGGCCATCAGGCGGGGGGTCCGACCCCGTACCAGCAGCGGAGCCAGCCACAGGGCCAGCCCTCCGATCACCCCGAGGGTGCCGAGCATCAGGGTCCGCCGGTAGGTGCCCTCCGCGTCGAAGAACTGGGTCTGCCCGCCGACCTCGGTGACGCCGCCCAGGGCCAGGCGGCTCACCACCACCGACCCGACCGGGTACGCCACTGCGGCGACGAACGCCGCCACCGCCGCACCCCAGCGGCCGACCAGCACCATCGCCAGGCCCGCCGCACCGGCCAGGATCGGCAGGATGATCGCCGCGGTCGAGGTGAGCCCGGCCGAGGCGACCCCGAGGGCGAAGATCAGGAACAGCTTCCACCGCGACCGTGACTCGAACCACTCGGTCAGGTAGACCCACATCAGGGGTACGGCGGCGGAGACGAACATGCCCTTGCCCTCGTGCAGCCGGGGCAGGTGGAAGGTGCCCAGGGCGGCGTCGGAGCCGGCCACCAGGTAGAGGTAGGCGACGGCCACCGTGAAGGCGAGCACGGCCCGGCGGGGAGCCCACCGGTGCACCAGCCGCCAGAGCGCGAGCACCGCCAGGAAGGCCAGCGCCGGCAGCATGACGTAGAACAGGGCGTTCGCCGCGTGGATGCCGAGGAACCGCCCGAGCGCACCGGCCAGGACCTCGATGGAGGAGATCGGCGGCTGGGTGCTCAGCCCCGGCAGGACGCCCTCGGTGAACAGGAAGTCCCGCACCGGCACCGAGTCCCGTTCGGCCACCCACACCGACTTGCCGACGTAGAAGACGTCGTCGGGGGTGTTGCGGGCGCCGTACAGGGAGGAGACTCCGACCCCGACGGAGACCAGCAGGACGTAACAGGTCTGCCAGACGGTGGGGGCGCCCTCGTCGTCGGCACCGCCGACCAGCCAGGTACGTCGGGCCAGCAGCGCCACCGCGACGGCGGCGGCCAGGCCGAGCGAGGCCGGCCACCACCAGGGCATCCCGCCGCCCTGACCGGCGGTGACGGCCGCCGCGACGGCGAGCAGCACGGCCGGCAGGACCCACCACCACCGGGGTCCGCGTCGGGTGTCAGCGCCCTCCCCGGCCTCGGGCTCGACGGGCACCGACGTCGGGTCCGGGGTACGCAGGGCGGCCCGTTCCCGGAGCACCGCGACGCCCAGCCGCAGGACCACCAGGAGCGCGCAGGCCCCCAGCCAGATCCGCAGCGACCGCGACGGCGGCAGGTCGAACACGAACCCCAGGTGGTAGATGACCGTGTACAGGGCGAAGGCGACCACTGCGGCGTCGGTCAGCCGACGCGGGATCGCGCCGACGAAGCGCCGGACCCGGCCGACCAGCCCGAACCGACGGCGTACCGGCATGGGCGGCAACGCCTCGCCCGGGACCGTGTCGGGCCAGGCCGTCGCGGCCTGCTCCGGCCCGGTCTCCGAGCCGGTCGCGGCCTCCGACGGGTCCGCTCCCGCCTGCGCCGGGCTCACCGCCGGGGCGGTCTTCGTGGGGCCGGATTCGATCGCGGTCACAACGGGAATATCGCCCTTCTCTGCCGCGGAAGGTCCTTCTCGCGGCCTGGCTGATGGGGTTCGTCACCGTCACTGCGGACGCGAGTACACCGCCCGGCAGTTGATCAGAAGCCTACCGGAGCGGCACCCGTCCGGCCCGCCGGCGGCAGCCGCCCGGACCCGACCCCCGGATCACCTCGAAGACCGAGGTCAGGACGCGTCTCCCGCGATCACGGCGGCGACGGTGCGGTGCGCCGGCAGGATCCGGTCACGCTCGGCGTCCGCGTCGAGCCGTCCGGCGAGGATGTCGAGGAAGTGATCGAGCTGGGCGACCAGCGGCTCCTGGTTCGACAACAGCTCCGGCACCTCCATGATGCTCTGCTGCCGGTAACCCCGCCCGTCCGGCGTCGCGGCGTCCAACGACACATGCCGGAAGATCGTCACCTGCTTGCGGATCAGATCCGCCTCGATCAGCCGGTCCACCTCACCGATGACCAGGCTGCGGACCTTGCGCTGGCCGATCCGGCTGGCCGACACGTTCGCCAACCGGCCCTCGCCGAAGGTGAGCAGCGCCTCGGCGACGTCCTCCGCACCCGGCACGGAGTCCTTGTGGAAGTAGCCGAGGGTGCCGCGTACGGTGGTCGGCTCGACCCCGCCGAACGCCTGGATCGCCAGGTCGACGTCGTGCACCAGCAGGTCCCAGGCCACCCCGGTACGGATCCGGGGCACGTACGGCGAGTGCCTGGTGATCGTCAGGTGCACCGGCTGGCAGGACAACGCCAGGGCGGTGACCACCGCCGGGTTGAACCGCTCCAGGAGACCGCACAGCAGCGGCAGCCCTGCCCGGCGGGCGTGGGCCACGACGGCCTCGGTCTCGGCGAGGCTGCCGCAGACCGGCTTCTCGATCAGCAGCGGCTTCCCGGCCGAGAGGACCTGCTCGGCGAGGCCGAGGTGGTGCTCCGTCGGCGCGGCGACGACGACGGCGTCCACCTCCGACAGGTCGCTCAGGTCCGGTGCCCACCGGGCGCCGAACCGGTCGGCGACCTCCCGGCCGACGCTCTCCCGGGGCTCGACCACCAGGGCCAGCCGGGCGCGCGGCGACTGGGCGATCACCCGGGCGTGCAGGGCGCCCATCGACCCGGTCCCGACCAGGGCGAAGCCGACCGGGGCGGTCACGCCCCGACCGCCTTGCGGACGGCCTCGACGACCCGGTCCACGTCCGAGTCGGTCAGGTGCTGGTGGACCGGGATCGACACACAGCTGCGGGCCACCCGCTCGGCGACCGGCGCGGGGTCGGCCACCACCCGGGGGTGGTCCCGGTAGCAGTCGTAGTCGTAGACGGTGCGGGGGTAGTAGATGCCGCACCCGACGCCCTGCTCGGTGAGGCGGGCGATCACCCCGTCGCGGTCGACCTCGGCGGCGTCGGTGACCAGCACCGTGTACTGGTGCCAGACGTGCCGTCGGCCGGGCAGCTCGGCGGGCAGCCGCAGACCCGGCACGTCGGCCAGCCCGGCGGTCAGCCGGGCCGCGTTGTCCCGCCGCCGCGCCACGTTGTCGGCGTACCCGGCCAGCTGCGGGATGCCGAGGGCGGCCTGGAGGTCGGTCAACCGGTAGTTGTGTCCCGCCACCTCGTACTGGTAGCGCTGGCGCATGCCCTGGTTGCGCAGGATCCGCAGCCGGTCGGCGAGCAGGTCGTCGTCGGTGGTGATCATCCCGCCCTCACCGGTGGTGAGGTTCTTGGTGGCGTAGAGCGAGAAGGTGCCGAGGCCGAAGCTGCCCGCGCCGCGCCCGTCGACGGTGGCACCGAGCGACTGGGCGGTGTCCTCGACCAGCCCGAGCCCGTGCTCCCGGGTCAGGGCGGTGATCGCCGCCATGTCGGCGGCCTGGCCGTACAGGTGCACCGGCAGGACCACCCGGGTACGCGGGCCGATCGCGGCCGACAACGCCGCCGGGTCCAGGCAGAAGTCGTCCTCGCGGATGTCGGCGAACCGGGCGGTCGCCCCGGCCTCGATGATCGCGTTGAGGGTGGCGACGAAGGTGAACGGGCTGGTGACGACCTCGTCACCGGGCTGGAGGTCCAGCACCTCCAGCGCGGCCACCAGCGCGGTGGTGCCGTTGTTCACCGCCACCGCGTGCTCCACGCCGACCAGCGCCGCGAACTCACGCTCCAGCCGCGCCACCATCGGTCCCTGCGCCAGGACGCCCGACCGGATCACCTCGACTGCCAACTGTTCGGCCGCCTCGTCGAGCTTGACGACGGAGATGGGGATCACGCTTCGGTCTCCTCGGGGGGTGCGGGGTGAGCGTTCAGACGTTAAACACCGGCCGAATCCTATGCAACACGGGGGCCACCGGCAGTGGGCCGGACGGCGTCACGTCGGCCGAGCGGGGCGACGGAACGTCGGCTAGGGTGATGCCTCGCCGCCCGGCCCCCACACGCTCTCCCCGGACAGCGGACGACCCGACACCCAGGCAGGTGACACGTGGTAGAGACCACCGCTCGCGGCGACGTCGCACCGACGTCGACCACCGCACCGGACGCCACGACACCCACGAGCCCCACCCGGCGCTGGGTCAACCTGGTCGTACGGGCGGTGGTGATCCTCGCCATCGTGGTCGGGATGACCTGGAGCGTCGTCGACCAGTGGCCGCAGGTGCGCGAGACCTGGCTCGGGCTGGCCTGGTCGTCGGTGGCCCTCTCGGTGCTCGCCGCCCTGCTCGGCATGGTGGCGAACACCATGGCCTGGCGGGCCGCCGTCGCCGACCTGGAACACCGGGTCTCCGTCGGCGCCGCCCTGCGGATCTGCCTGGTGGGTCAGCTCGGCAAGTACATCCCCGGCAGCGTCTGGGCGTACGTCCTGCAGATCGAGTTGAGCCGCCGGGCCGGGCTGCCCCGCCCCCGGGCCTTCCTCGCCACCCTGATCACCGTCGGACTCGGGGTGACCACGGCGCTGGGCCTGGGCGTGATCGGCCTGCCCTCGCTCCGGGAGGCCGTCGGCAGCGGCTCGGAGTACGCCGACTCGGTCCGGGTCGCCCTGGTGATCATGGCGATCCTGCTCCCGATCGCCCTGCTCTGCGCGGTACCCCGGGTCCTCACCGCCCTGGTCCAGCTCGTCCTGCGACTGCTGCGACGCCCGCCCCTGGAACGACGCCTCACCTGGTCCGGCGTACTCCGGGTGATCGGGTGGACGGCGCTCGGTTACAGCCTCTTCGGCGTACACCTGTGGCTGCTGGCCAACGCGCAGGCCACCCCCGGGTTCGAGGGGCTGGTCCGGTGCGTGGGCGCGTTCGCCATCGCGATGACGGTGGGGATGTTCGCCTTCGTCTCCCCCTCCGGGCTCGGCGTACGGGAGGCGGTCCTGGTGGCCGCCCTCGCCCCGTTCCTGCTCGACGACGGTGGCGTCGGCGCGGCGTTGGGCATCGCCCTGGCGTCCCGGCTGATCTTCACCATCGCCGACGTACTGGCCGCCGGGGTCGCCGCCCTCTCCGGGGTCCGCCAACTGCGCGGCACCACCCCCGACGTGGTCGCCACCGGCGTCGACAAGGGCTGACCCGCCCCGAACCCGGTCACCGGGTGGTGATCGTGGTGATCCGGGTGAACTCCCGCAGCAGGTCGAAGCCGTCCCAGACGGCGGCGAACGTCAACGCGTCCCCGATCGGCACCAGCCTGTCGATCCCCGCGCCCCCGACGGCCCGGGCGAAGGCGACGAGCTGCGCCGGATCGAACCCGAAGTGGGTGACGGTCTGGTCGCGCCGGACCACCACCGGGGCGAGATCGGCAAGGGTGTCCACCCGGGCCTGCGGGAAGGTGCCCACCCCGAGCCACCGGCGGGGCAGGTCGGCGGGGTCGGCGAGGTCGACGGTGGCCAGGTCGTTGCCGTCGAACCGGACCCCGGTCGCCGCCCCGGTCAACGCCAGACCGTAGGTGGCGACCCGCTTCTGCACCGCCATCGCCGGGTCGATCTCCGGTCGCCGGTCGTCGAGCACCCGGCGCAGCCGGGCCAGCAGGTCGGCCTGCGCGGCCGGGGTCTCCCGCACCGTGCCCACCCAGTAGACCGCCCGGGGAGACGAGCAGGCCGCCTGGTCGAACCAGTACGCGTCGTTGTAGAGACCCACCGCGAGGGCGTCCCGCCGGACCTCGTCGGCGGCCCACCACCCGGCCACGTCGATCACCGCGAAGGACGACCGGTCCGGGAACGTGACGTCCCGGGCGTGCGGGGCCAGTGGGTGCCGACGCAGGTCACCCACCGAGGCGTCCCCACCCCAGATCACCCGGAGGTCGGCGGCGGCCGACAGCGCACCGGTGACGGCGTCGTCCCGGCCGTACGTGACCATCCGCTGGGTCTGCCGGACCGCCGGATGGGCGTCGGCGAGGGTCTCGTTCAGGGCGTCCAGGACCGCGTCCGCCGCCCCTGCCGACCGGGAGGAGATCCGGACCACGTTGGCGTTCCCGGCCAACGCCGCCAACGCCCACGAGTAGACGAAGATGGTGTCCACGTTGGCAGGTGGCACGTGGAACACCAGCCCCCGGGGGAACCGCAGGTGACCGGGCTCCTCGGCGACCCGGGCCAGGGCTGCGGCCAGCTCGCCCCGGCGCAGGAAGAAGCCCAGCGACGCCAGCTCCGGATACCGGCGGGCCACCGCCGGACGAAGCAGTCGACGGGCGAACGCCACCAGGAACTCCACCACCCGGTCGTCGCCGACGGTGAGCGGCCCGTCGGTCGGTGCGGCCCGTACGGCGGCCAGCAGCTCCGCCACGGTCACCGGATCACCCGCCGGGAACCGCTGCCCCACCTCGCTACGCTCGTTCATGCCGCCACCTCCGCTGCGCTCCGGCGTCGCCACGAGGACCGACCACGACGATTCGCTCGCTGCACTCGCTCATGCCGCCACCTCCGCTGCGCTCCGGCGTCGCCACGAGGACCGACCATGACGATTCGCTCGCTGCGCTCGCTCATGCCGCCGCCGCGAAGGTGTCGCTGCATCCGCGCGCCTCGGCGCGGGGCAGTCGGCCCAGGATCGAGAACCTCCGGCCCGGCCAGACGCCGTCGTCGACGCCGTGCACCACCCCCCGGTCCTCGGTGAGCAGGAGGTGACCCGGGTACGACCGGGGCAGCGTGCTGACCACCTGCACCACCCCGGGGGTGCCCACCGGCACCGGCTCCCAGGTGCGCGGGTCCCTGACGATGACGTCGGAGAAGTCGGGGCAGTAGAGCCCCCCGCCGTCCGGCCCCTCCAGGAAGGTCAGCCCGATCTGCTCCACCATTCCGTAGAAGTCGTGGATCCGACGCAGGCCCGTCTCCTCGGCGAACCGGCGGCGGAACTCGGCGTTGTCGACCGCCCGGTCGGCGAGCTTCTTCCACCCGCCGCTGTGGATCAGGATGCCGTTGCTCAGGTCCAGCCGGTGGGTGCGGGCCAGGTCGTAGAGGTAGAGCCAGGTCATGAAGGTGAAGCCGAAGATCAGGAACGGCTCGCCCCCGTGCCGGCCGAGGAACCCCCGGACGGCGTCGAGGTCGGGGCGTTCCTGCTCGTCGAGGAGGAAGGTGTGGTCCCGGCCGAAGTTCATCATGCCGAGGACCCCGGCACTCCGGGCCGAGAAGGAACGCCTGTCGGCGAAGAGCGCCTTCGTGTCGACGAGCAGCATCGGCAACCGCCGGGTCCCCAGGACGGTACGCATCGTGGCGCTGAGCATCCGCTGCTGCGTCGAGGCGGCGGCCTTGTCGAGGTGGATCCGGCTGACCTCCCCGGTGGTGCCGGACGAGGTGAGCACCTTGAACACCTCGTCGTCGCCGATGCTCTTGAGCACGTGGTGCTTGAAGAGCCGGACCGGTAGCCACGGCAGGTCCGCCACCTGCTCGTACCGGCGGCCGGGCTGGTGACCCAGGGCGGAGAGGAGGCGGGCGTACTCCGGGCTGTGGGACCGGTGGTGCTCGGTCAACTCGATCAGCTCCGGCAGGAGCCGGGCCTCCCGCTCGGCTTGGCCGAGGGTGAAAAGGGTCATACCCGCGCCTCCAGGGTGCGGTAGTCGATCTTGCCGTTGGGCAGTCGGGGAAGCCGGTCGACGCCCCGGACGTCGAACCCGGTGCGGTGCATCCGGAGCCGTTCGGACAGCCGGCCCGCCACCTCCCGGGCTTGCGCGGCGTCGATCCCCTCGACGAAGAGGACCACCCGGTCCGGGCCGGAGACGGCGGCCACCGGTCCCCGGTCGCGGACCAGCTCCTCGACGTCGTACAGGTTCACCCGGATCCCGAAGACCTTGCCGAACCGACTGAGTCGACCACGCAGCCAGACGAACCCGTCGGCGTCGACCACACCGAGGTCACCGGTGCGCAGGACCCCGCCCTGGTCGTCCCCCCGAGCCAGGTCGGCGGCGTGTTCGGCGTACCCCATCATCACGTTGGGGCCGCGGTAGACCACCTCCCCGACGACGTCGGGCTCGGTGGTCTCGACCCCGTCGGCGTCCAGGACGGTGAACGCGCCGCCGGTCAGCGCGGGGCCGACCGAGCCGACCCGCTCGGGCAACGCCCCGGCCGGCAGGGTGCTCATCCGGGGTGCCGCCTCGGTGCACCCCCACATCACGTGGAACCGGCCGCCCACGGCGTCGATCCGCTCGTGGAAGGCCAGGATGAGCTCGTCGCGCAGTCGGCCACCGGCCTGGGTGAGGGTCCGCAGCGACGGGTACCCCGCCGGGCTCCACCGGATCCGGTGCAGCATCTCGTAGTGGTGGGGCACCCCGGCCAGCGACGTCGCTCCGTACTCGGCCACCGCCACCCAGAACTCCCGGGCCAACACCCCGCCGTCGACCGCCAGCACCGTCGCCCCGGCGGCGAGGTGGCTGGTCACCACCGACATCCCGAAGCTGTAGTACAGGGGCAGGTTGGTCGGGGCCACCTCGTCCGGGCCGATCCGCAGGGCCGTCCCGATGGCGGCCGCGTTGGCGAGGACCGCGTCCCGGGAGAGCCTGACGAACTTCGGATCCCCGGTGGAACCGGAGGTGGCGAGCAGGACGGCCAGGTCGGGGTGGGGCGGCTCGGCCGGTTCGGCGTCCCGCACCCAGATCGGGCCGAGCACCTCGTCGGTGGCCGTACGGTAGCCCTTCGGCGGGTCACCGGCCTGCGTACCGGCTCCCCCCTCGGCCAGTCCCACGACGGCGGCCGGGGCGAACCTGTCGACGAAGTCGGCGAGGACCGCCGGGTCCAGTCCCGGGTCGAGGGGGGCCACCGGTCGACCGGCCTCGAACGCGGCGGCGAAGCGCAGCACCGCCTCGAACGCGGTGCCGCTGCGGGCGAAGACGACCCCCGACGGCAGCACGGCGTAGGCGGCCGCCGACCGGGTCAGTGCGGCTGTCAGGTCGGCACCGGCCAGGACCGCACCGGTGGCGGCGTCGACGAGTCGGGCCGAGGGCGCGACGAGCGTCATGGGACGAGCCCTCCGTCGACCCCGAGGACCTGACCGGTGACGTACCGGGCGCCGTCCCCGGCGAGGAACCGGATCACGTCGGCCACCTCCTCGGCGTCGCCGAGCCGTCCCAGTGCCGCCGCCGCGGCCTGCCGGTCGAGCACCTCCGTCGGCAGGGCGGCGGTGAGGTCGGTACGGATCACGCCGGGTGCCACCGCGTTGACCCGTACGCCCCGGGGACCCAGCTCGCGGGCGGCGGAGCGGGCCAGGGCGGCGACCGCCGCCTTCGACGCCGCGTAGACGGACTGTCCGGCGGCGCCGAAGGTGCCGACCACCGAGGCCAGCAGCACTATCGACCCGCCCCGACGTTCGGTGCCGTCGGCGTCACGACGTCGACGGGTCATCGCCCGACCGGCGGCCTGGACGGCCGCGACGGTGCCGGCGACGTTGACGTCGAGGGTCCGCCGGACGTCGTCGGCCCGGATCATGCCGAGCAGACCGGTGTCCATGATCCCGGCGTTGGCGACCAGGACGTCGAGGCCACCGTGGTCGGTGACGACCTGCCTGACCAGCGCCCCGACCGCGTCGAAGTCACCGACGTCGAGCGCGAGGCCGTACCCGCCGAACTCCCCGGCGGACTCCGCCGCGCGGTCCGCGTCGCGCCCGGTGACGACGACTGTCGCCCCCGCCCGCGCCAGCGCCCGCGCGGTGGCCGCGCCGATCCCCCGGGTCCCCCCGGTGACCAGCGCGACCCGGCCGGTCAGCTCACTCATCGACGCCGAGACCCCGCAGCATGTCGAGGGCGACCTTGAAGCTGCTCAGGTCGATGACCTGGTCGGTCTCCAACTGGACGCCGAACTCGTCCTCGACGGCGGCGACCAGGGTCATGTGTCCGAGGGAGTCCCACTGCTCGATGTCGCGGTACGTGAGGTTCTCGACGTCGACGTCCCCCGGCAGTTCGAGGGCGTCGACGAAGACTGCGCGCAGCCGGTCGCTGAGGGTCATGGTCGTGGATCTCCGTTGCTCGTTGCCGCCGACGGTCACGGTCCGCGTCGACGGTGAGGTCGACGCAGCACCGGCGTCGGGGCACCGGGGACCGCCGGGCCAAGCTACGGCGCACGCCTTGCGGGTGGGTGAACGGAGTACGACGGGCACGAGTGTCGGGACGGGGCCGACCAGGCCGAAGATCCGGTTGCCGGCGTCGGGTCGGGTCGGCGTCGACGGTCGGCGGTGCGACTCGGCGTCGACGGTCGGCGGTGCGACTCAGCGTCGGCGTTCGGCGGCCATCTCGGTGAGCACCGTGAGGTGCCGGTCGAGCACCCGGTCGAGGCTGAAGTGGGCGTGCACGAGGGCCTGCCCGGCCAACCCCACCTGCTTGGCCCGGCCCGGATCGGTCAGGGCGGTGACCAGTCGATCCGCCAGGGCGGAGACGTCACCGGGGGCACAGAGCAGGACGTTCTCCCCGTCGCGCAGGGCGATGCCGGGGAAGTTGTCCGGTCGGGCCGGGGCCACCACCGGCACCCCGGCCGCCATCGCCTCCAGGGTGGCGGTGCCCATGCCGATGCCCTGCTCGTGGGACTCCACGGTGGCGGCGGCGAGGTAGTCCGGGACGTCGCTCTTGGCGATCTTGCCCACGGCGATGACGGCGTGCTCGACCCCGAGGTCCCGGGCCCGTTCGGCGAACATCTGGTAGTAGACGTGCCCGCAGATCAGCAGCTTCGCGTCCGGCACCGCCGCCAGCACCCGGGGCAGCGCCTCCACCAGCGCCACCCGGTCCCGCAGCGGGATCACGTGCCCCACCGACAGGATCACCGGCGACCCGCCCAGGCCGTGGCGTTCCCGGACCCGTTCGCCGTTGCCGCCGACCACCCAGTCCGGGTCCACCCCGACCGGGATCGGCACCAGACCGGAGTAAGCACCCCGGTACCGGGCCTCGATGTACTCCTGCATGAGGACGTCCATCACCACGATCCGGGGCCGGGACCGGCGCATGAACGGCTTCACCAGCAGGGCGTCCAACGAGCGGAACACCTTCGCGTACCGGGCCACCGGGTTCTCCAGCCGGGTGTGCACCGACAGCAGCACCGGCACCCGACGGCGGCGGGCGTACAGCGACGTGGCCCAGGTCAGGTCGAAGAACTGGCCGTGCTGGTGGATGACGTCCGGGGCGAACTCGTCGAGCAGCGTACGGACCCGCCGCAGCAGGCTCGGGCGGCTGGCGAAGGAGATGTCGAAGCTCACCGCGAGGCGGGTCTGCGGCAGCATCCAGGCCGGGAGCCGGACGATGCGCAGGCCGTCGCGCTCCTCGTGGGACGGGGCGTCCTGGTAGGCCGCCGTGAGCACCAGGACCTGGTGACCGGCGGCGGCGTAACCCCGGGCGAGCGACTCGGCCAGGTGGGAACTCCCCCCGGGCCGGGGCGGGAAGAAGTTGTTGACGACTGCGATACGCACGACTGGAAGCTCCTAGCTGTCCCGCGCGGCGACGAACCGGACGTCGTCCCCGTCCACCTCGACTGTGGAGACCACCTGGGCGGGCACCCCCGCCACGACCGTTGCGGCCGGTACGTCCCGGGTGACCACCGCACCCGCGCCGACCACCGCGCCGTCCCCGATGGTCACGCCCATCAGGACCGTGGCGTTGGCACCGATGAAGACCCGGTTGCCGATCACCACCGGGGCGCGGTCGACCTCCGGGTACGCCCGACCGGAGACGCACCGCCGGGCACTGGAGTGGGTGTAGATCTGCGCACCGCAGCTGATGTCGCAGCCGGCTCCGATGGTCAGCCCGCCCGAGCCGTCGATGACGGTGAAGGCACCGATCCAGGTGCCCTCACCGATCACCGGTTCACCGATCACCCAGGCGTGCGGGTGGAACGGGTTGGCCGGCAACCCGCCGTGCGGCGGGTCACCGGGGGTCGAGGCCGTGGTCACGCCACCTCGGTCTTGATCAGGTCGGTCATCCCGTCCCCGACGGTGATGGTCGGCTCCCAGCCGAGCACCTCGCGGGCCCTGGTGATGTCGGCCGCCCGCCGGCTGACCAGCACCTCGCGCGGGTTGAACTGCGGCTCGACGTCCACCCCGACGGCCTTGATCAGGATCTCGGCGAGGGTGGCGACCGAGGTGTCGATCCCGGTGCCGATGTTGACCGGGACGTTGCCCTGCTCGGCCTCCATCGCGGCGACCACGGAGCGGGCGATGTCGTGGACGTGGATGAAGTCCATCGACTGCTCGCCCTTGCCGTCGATGACCGGCGGCTGGCCCGTCTTGAGCCGCTTGACGAAGTGGTTGATCACCGAGGTGTAGTACGCGGTCGGCTTCTGCCCCGGCCCGTACACGTTGAAGAACCGCAGGGCGATCCAGTTCAGCCCCTTGCTGCGCTGGTAGAAGCCGAGCAGGTCCTCCCCGGCCCGCTTGGCGATGCAGTACGGGGTCAGCGGGTCGAGCCGGTCGTCCTCGTGCATCGGCAGCTTCTGCGGGTCGCCGTAGACCGACGCGGACGAGGCGTAGACGACCCGCTTCACCCCGTGGTCGGCGGCGGCGGCGAAGACGTTGTGGTTGCCCACCATGTTGATGTCGACCGACTCGTACGGGTCGGCCTGGCTCTTGTTGATCGAGACCGCGGCGAGGTGGATCACGTACTCGCAGCCCTTCATGGCCGCGTGCACCGCACCGCCGTAGCGGACGTCCTGGTCGATCAGCTCGACGTCACCGGTGGCCACCAGCTCGGCGACCTTGTCCCGGTCGCCCCGGAACATGTTGTCGAAGATGCGTACCCGGTATCCCTTGTCCAACAGCAGCGGCACCACGTGCAGCCCGATGAAACCGGCGCCACCGGTGATGAAGACGGTCTGCTTAGACATGACGGACGATGTCCTTCCTGGGGGATGTCAGCGGCCGACGGCCGTGGCGTCGACGACGTCGACCAGCGTGGCCGCGACGGTCTCGACCTGGGCGTCGGTGAGGTTGGCGTGCATCGGAATCGCGAGGTGCCGGACGAACAGGTCCGCCGAGACGGGGCAGGGGTCGGTCGGCCCGTACAGCGGTTGCAGGTGCGAGGCGTACGTGCCGAAGGTGCACTGGACCCCCCGCTCCCGCAGGGCCAGCGCCACCGCCCCCCGGTCCACCGCCGGGTCGAGGGTGACGACGTACGACTGCCACGGGTGTTCCCGGTCCGGGGCCTGGAACGGGGTGGTGATCAGCTCGTGGTCGGCGAGCAGCTCCCCGTAGCGGGCGGCGGTCCGGCGCTTGGCGGCCAGCAGCTGCGGCAACCGGTCCAGCTGGGCCAGCATGATCGCGGCGGAGATGTCGGAGAGCCGGTAGTTGTAGCCCAGCTCGGTGAAGGTGGGGATCGGCAGGTGCGACAGCTCGGCCCGGGTGAGCGCCCCCTCCACCCCGTAGCTGTGCAGCTTGCGGGCGTGCGCGGCGAGGTCGTCGGAGTCGGTGACGAACGCCCCGCCCTCTCCCGCGGTGATGCCCTTGCGGCCGTGGAAGCTGAACGTGGCGACGTCGGCGAGGCTCCCGGCGGCCCGCCCCCGGTAGGTGGCGCCGGCCGAGCAGGCGGCGTCCTCGACCAGGAAGAGCTTGTGCCGGTCGACGATCGCCCGCAACTCGTCGTAGTCGGCGGGCTGCCCGAACGCGTCGACGGCGATCACCCCGACGGTACGGGGCGTGATCGCCGCCTCGACGGCGGCCGGGTCGACGGTCCAGGTGTCCGGCCGGACGTCGGCGAAGACCGGCTTCGCCCCGGCCCAGAGCACCGAGTGTCCGGTGGCGGGGAAGGTGTAGTCGGCGACGATCACCTCGTCGCCGGGGCGCACCCCGAGGGTGAGCAGCGCCAGGTGCAGGGCGGACCCGCAGTTGGCGGTGGCGAGGGCGTGTCGGGTGCCGGCTGCGGCGGCGAACCGTTCCTCGAATCGACGGCAGGTGGGACCGGCGCCCGCCAGCCAGCCGGAGGCGAAGACCTCGGCGATGGCGGCGAGTTCGGCCTCGCCGACCGTGGGCTGACCGAGCGCGATGACCTCAGACATGTGACTCCTGTGCGACGGGACCCGCAGCAGTCTAGGGGAACGGCAGGCATCGGGCGCGAATCGGGCGGGTGAACCGTCTTCGCTACCATCGCTGCGCGGTTCCGGCCGGGCGTCGGAGCGCAGGGGAGTGAAGATGACGAGGTTCGTGGTCGTCGGCGGCGGGATCGTCGGCCTGGCCGTGGCGCACCGGTTGCTGACCGAGCGCCCGGACGACCAGGTGACGGTGCTGGAGAAGGAGGCCGGCTGGGCGGCCCACCAGACCGGGCACAACTCCGGGGTCATCCACGCCGGGGTCTACTACCAGCCGGGGAGCCTCAAGGCCACCCTGTGCCGGGCCGGCAGCGCCTCGATGGTGGAGTTCTGCCGGGAGCACGGGCTGGCGTACCAGGTCTGCGGGAAGTTGATCGTGGCCACCGACCCGGCCGAGCTGCCCCGCCTGCACGACCTGCACCAGCGTGCCCTGGCCAACGGCCTCCCGGTCCGGCTCCTCGACCCGGCGGAGACGGCCGAGCACGAGCCGCACGTCGCGGCGGTCGCCGCCCTGCACGTCGCCTCGACCGGGATCGTCGACTTCGCCGCCGTCTGCCGCACCCTCGCCGACCTGCTCGCCGCCGGTGGTGCTCAGCTGCGCACCGGCACCGAGGTGACCGGGGTGACCGACCGGGGCGACGAGGTGGTGGTGACCACCACCGGCGGCGAGGTGGTCGCCGACGTCCTGATCAACTGCGCCGGGCTGCACGCCGACCGGATCTCCCGGCTGGCCGGGGTGTCGACGCCGGTGCGGATCGTGCCGTTCCGGGGCGAGTACTACGAACTGACCGAACAGCGGCGGGACCTGGTCCGGGGGCTGATCTACCCGGTCCCGGACCCGCAGTTCCCGTTCCTCGGGGTGCACCTGACCCGGATGGTCGACGGGAGCGTGCACGCCGGTCCGAACGCGGTGCTCGCCACCGCCCGGGAGGGCTACTCCTGGGGGCGCTTCGACGTCCGCGACGTCTGGGACGAGCTGTCGTACCGGGGGCTGTGGGCGCTGGGTCGCCGACACTACCGGTACGGGATGACCGAGGTGGCCCGGTCGCTGTCGCGCAAGCGGTTCGCGGCCAGCCTGGCCCGCCTGGTGCCGGAGCTGACCGGGGCGGACATCGTCCGCGCGGGGGCGGGGGTACGCGCACAGGCGATCCGTCCGGACGGATCGCTGGTGGACGACTTCCTGATCGTCGAGGCACCCCGGCAGGTGCACGTGCTCAACGCGCCGTCCCCGGCGGCGACCAGCTCCCTGGAGATCGCCCGGCACATCGTGTCCCGGTTGCCGATCCCCGACGCCCACTGAGCCCCGACACCGGTGCGACAGGTTCGTGGTCCGGGTCGACCCGACGGGGTCGTCCGGTGGTCAGCTGCGGGCGGCGGGGACGGCGGCCCCGGGTGGGCGGGTCCCGGTGGAGGAGCCGCCCAGGGCGGTGATCACCGTGTCGACCAGGGAGTCCAGGTAGGCGTCGGTGAGCGGGGTCCGGGCGATGGCGAGCCGCCAGTAGAGCGGACCGGCGACCAGGTCGACGGCCAGGTCAGGGTCGGTGTCCGGCGGCAGTTCGCCGCGCTCGACCGCCCGCCCGACCAGTCGTCCGCCGAACTCCTGCTGTCGGCTGCGCAGCACCTGCTGGAGGGTCTCGTCGATCTGCGGGTTGCGGGCCGCCTCGGCGAGCAGGTCCGGGATGATCTGCGCGGCCAGGGGGTGGCCGAGCGCGTGCACCACCACCCCGAAGAGCAGGTGCAGGTCGCCCCGGAGGCTGCCGGTGTCGAGGGTGGGCAGCTTCCGTCCGGCGCTGGCGGAGACGATCTCCAGCACGAGTTCGAGCTTGGAACTCCACCGTCGGTAGATCGCCGTCTTGCTCACCCCGGCGCGGCGGGCGACCGCCTCGATCGAGAGTCGGCCGTATCCGACGGCGGCCAGTTCGTGCATCAGGGCCCGCCGGATGGCGGACGTTATGTCCTTGCGGAGCACCGCCGCGCCGGCGGGCGCGCGTCGCTTCCCGGTTCCGACCTGCGCCTCTTCCGGCGCTGTCACATCGCCCTCTTCTCACCTGTCACGCCACCCAATGTAGCGCAACGACGATACGGTTGCGTCCCGACGTTATTTCGACTACCGTCCACGCAGCGACGAGGCGGCGCTCCACTCGGTCACGCTTGGTCCTCTCCCACGCTTGGCCCCGTCGCCACGCGCACCCCGTCGGCACAAGAGATCGGAGCGCCCCACCAATGGCCAACACCGCGCTGGCCGACCCCGATTCCGGCCTCACCCAGGCGCAGCTGGCCGCCCGGCACGGGCTTCGGGTCGCCGGTGAACGGCCGCCGCTGGGCGAGTACGCCCGCCGGCTCTGGTCCTACCGGCACTTCATCGCCGCGTACGCCAACGCCAAGCTCCTCGCCTCGTTCAGCAACGCGAAGCTGGGGCAGCTGTGGCAGGTGCTCACCCCGCTGACGAACGCGGCGGTCTACTACCTGATCTTCGGCATCGTGCTCGAACAGAACCGGGTGCCGAACTTCATCGCCTACCTCACCACCGGGTTGTTCATCTTCAACTTCACCCAGACGGCGGTGCAGAACGGCACCCAGTCGATCACCAGCAACCTCGGGCTGATCCGGGCGCTGCACTTCCCCCGGGCCTGCCTGCCGCTGGCCGTCGTCCTCACCCAGCTCCAGCAGCTGATGGGCGCGATGGTGGTGCTGGTCTGCATCGTCCTGGTCACCGGCGAGCCGCTCACCTGGGAGTGGCTGCTCCTGGTGCCCACGGTGCTGTGCCAGGCGGTGTTCAACGCCGGCCTGACCATGGGGGTGGCCCGACTGGGCGCCAAGGTCACCGACCTCAAGCAGGTCATGCCCTTCCTCCTGCGGGCCTGGATGTACGGCTCCGGGGTGCTCTACAGCGTCACCCTCTTCGAGCAGAGCCTGCCCGGCTGGGCGGCCCGACTGGTCGAGCTGAACCCGGCGCTGGTCTACATCGAGCTGGCGCGGGTCTCCCTGCTGGAGTCGGCACCGCTGCTGAACTCCTCCCTGACCCAGCTCTGGCTGGTGGCGATCGGGTGGGCGCTCGTGATGGGCGTCGGTGGTTTCATCTACTTCTGGCGCGGCGAACAGGAGTACGGCCGTGGTTGAGAACGTCATCGAGCAGCAGCTCGAGAACTCCAACGACGTCACCCTCACCCTCCCCCGGGTGCAGGACCGCATCCCGACGGTGGTGGTGGACGACGCCCATGTGGTCTACCGGGTGCACAAGGGGGCCGGTGCCGGTTCCAGCCCGGTGGCCGCCCTGAAGCGGATCGTGTCGCGCACCTCGTCACCGCAGGTACGCGAGGTGCACGCGGTCAAGGGGGTCAGCTTCACCGCGTACCGGGGCGAGGCGATCGGCCTGATCGGCAGCAACGGATCGGGCAAGTCGACCCTGCTGCGGGCGATCGCCGGGCTGCTGCCGGTGAACCAGGGGGCGGTCTACACCCAGGGGCAGCCGTCCCTGCTCGGGGTGAACGCCGCCCTGCTCAACGACCTCTCCGGCGAGCGCAACGTCGCGCTCGGCTGCCTGGCGATGGGCATGTCCCCCGCCGACGTCGAGCGGCAGACCCCGGAGATCATCGAGTTCTCCGGGATCAACCAGCGCGGCGACTTCGCCTCGCTGCCGATGCGGACCTACTCCTCGGGCATGTCGGCCCGACTGCGGTTCTCGATCGCGGCGGCGAAGAAGCACGACGTGCTGCTGATCGACGAGGCGCTGGCCACCGGCGACAAGGGGTTCCGTAAGCGCAGCGAGCAGCGGGTCCGGGAGTTGCGGGAGGGCGCGGGGACGGTGTTCCTGGTCAGCCACCAGCTCTCCTCGGTGCGGGACACGTGCGAACGGACCATCTGGCTGGAATCGGGCGTTCTCAAGATGGATGGCCCGACCGCTGACGTCATCCGGGCCTATGAGGCCTTCGTGAACGGCAAGTAGAGTCCCGTCGTCCGTACGGCATCCGCCCGGTATCGTCCACCGCGCCGCCCGACTCAGGCGGCGCGGTGGCCGCGTTAAGGTTCATCCGGGCGTACCCCGGACGTCACCCACCGTCAGTTTTTCCCGGAAGTGAGGATCGGCAATGACGCAGGACCACACCACTGGCCCGGACGCCACCGACGAGGCGGCGACGCCGTGGCGACCTTCGCGGACGGTGGCGGTGGTGCTGGCGGGCGGTACCGGGACCCGCCTCGGCCTGGGCATCCCGAAGCAGCTGCTGAAGATCGCCGGTAAGCCGATCATCGAGCACACCCTGGCCGTCTTCGAGGCCGCCCCGGAGATCGACGAGGTCGTCGTCCTGATGGCCACCGGTCACGTACCGCAGGCCCAGGCGATCGTCGACAAGGCCGGCTTCCGCAAGGTCACCAAGGTGATCGAGGGCGGCGGGACCCGCAACGACACCACCCGGATCGCCCTGGACGCGGTGGGCGAGGGCGACGTCAACGTCCTCTTCCACGACGCGGTCCGCCCGCTGGTCAGCGGCCGGATCGTCAGGGAGTGCGTCAACGCGCTCTGGACCTACGAGGCGGTGGACGTGGCCATCCCCTCCGCCGACACGATCGTCCAGGTCGACGAGAACGAGTGCATCACCGACATCCCGGTCCGGTCCCGGCTGCGCCGGGGGCAGACCCCCCAGGCGTTCCGGTCGGGGACCATCCGGGAGGCGTACCGGCGGGCCGCCGGGGACCCGGACTTCGCCGCCACCGACGACTGCGGGGTGGTGCTGCGCTACCTGCCCGGCACCCCGATCAAGGTGATCGACGGTTCCGACGAGAACATCAAGGTCACCCACCCGGTGGACGTGCACCTGGCGGACAAGCTCTTCCAGCTGGCCGCCGCCCAGGTGCCCCGGCAGACCGACCCGCGCAGCTACACCGAGGAGCTGTCCGGGCGGACGATCGTGGTCTTCGGCGGCAGCTACGGCATCGGCCACGAGCTGACCGAGCTGGCCCGCCGCTACGGCGCCCAGGTCTTCCCGTTCAGCCGTTCCAGCACCGGGACCCACGTCGAGCAGGCCGAGGACGTCGCCGCGGCGCTCAAGACCGCCTTCGACGCCACCGGCCGGATCGACCACGTGGTGGTCACCGCCGGGATCCTGGAGAAGGGCTCCCTCGCCGAGATGGACGAGGAGACGATGGACCGGGTCCTCCAGGTCAACTTCGTCGGCCCGGTCACCATCGCCCGGCAGTCCCTGCCGTACCTCCAGCAGACCAAGGGTCAGCTCCTGCTCTACACGTCCAGCTCCTACACCCGGGGCCGGGCGCAGTACGCCCTCTACTCCTCCACCAAGGCGGCCCTGGTCAACCTGACCCAGGCACTGGCCGACGAGTGGGCCGAGTTGGGCATCCGGGTCAACTGCATCAACCCGGAGCGGACCGCCACCCCGATGCGGACCCGGGCGTTCGGCGAGGAGCCGGAGAACACCCTCCTGGCCGCCGAGACCGTCGCCCAGGCCTCCCTGGACGTGCTGATCTCCGAGCTGACCGGTCAGGTGATCGACGTACGCCGGGCACCGGGCGAGACGGCTCCCCAGGCCGTACCGGTCCAGTCGGAGCGGCCCGCAGTGACCACCGCCGGCTGATTCCGACAGCAGTCCAGCGGCGGGCCGGCCCAGCGAGACCGAAAAGCGGAGTGACATGCGTGGTGACCTGGTCAGAAAGCTGACCGCTCGGGTGCTGACCACCGGTGGGGCCCTGGTCGCCTTCGGTGTCGTGGCGTTCACCGGCGCGACGGGGTGGGGGTTGGCGCTCGCGGTGGCGGCGCTGGCCGCCGCCGCGCTGGAGCGACGGGTCCGGCCCGGTGCCGACGTGCTGGCCGAGACGACACTCGTCGCCGCCGCCGTCCTGGTGGGGTACGCGCGTAGCCTCGACGCCGGGTTCGACCCGGTGCTGGCGGTGACCGCGCTGGCCCTGCTCGGGCTGGTCCTGCTCGCCGGGCCGCTGCACGACGCCGGGATGCTGGAGATCCGGGCGGCCAACCTCGCGGTCCGGCAGTGGTCACCGGCCGTCGCCACCCAACTGGGCAACGCCGTCCTGGCGCTGCTCGCGGTGGTGGCGGCGGCCGCCGCCCTGGCCCTGCCCGCCTGGGTCGCACTGCTGGCCACGCTCGTGGTGAGCGGCGGGGTCGGTGCCGTCGCGCTCGACCTGGCCCGGCGGCGGTTCCGGCCGGGCAGCGGTGGCGGGCCGGTCGGTCGGGCGCTACGCCGCCTCCAGCCGGAGTTCCTGCTCTACTTCTCCGCCCCGCCCGGCTCGGAGTACCAGGTCACCATGTGGCTGCCGTACCTGGAGCGGATCGGTAGGCCGTTCCTGGTGCTCGTCCGCGAGCCGGAGTTCCTCGGCCCGGTGTCGGCGGCCACCCGCGCCCCGGTGGTGTTCTGCCCGACCCTCAAGGCGATGGACGAGGCGCTGGTGCCCAGCCTGAAGGTCGCCTTCTACGTCAACCACGGGGCGAAGAACAGCCACTGCGTCAGGTTCAACCACCTGACCCACATCCAGCTGCACCACGGCGACAGCGACAAGGCCCCCAGCGCCAACCCGGTCTCCGGGATCTTCGACCGGATCTTCGTGGCCGGTCCGGCGGCGGTCGAGCGGTACGCCCGCGCCGGGGTCGACATCCCGGCGGAGAAGTTCGAGGTGGTCGGCCGCCCCCAGGTGGAGGCGATCGAGGTCCGCCGGGAGGCGGTTCGGGGCCTGGCCGGCCCGACGGTCCTCTACACCCCCACCTGGACCGGGCACCACGCCGACGCCAACTACTGCTCCCTGCCGCAGGGCGAGACCCTGGTCCGGGCGCTGCTGGCCCGGGGTGCCACAGTCATCCTCCGGGCCCACCCGTACACCACCCAGAACCCGGCCTCGGCCCGACAGCTGGCCCGGCTCACCGAGCTGCTCTCCACCGACCGGGCCCGCACCGGACGGCCGCACGTCTTCGGGGCCGCCGCCGGTCGGGACCTGACCCTCACCGAGTGCGTCAACCGGTCGGACGCGCTGGTGTCGGACGTCTCCGGGGTCATCTCCGACTACCTCTACTCGGGCAAGCCGTACGCGGTGACCGACATGGTGGGCGAGGGTGACCGGTTCACCGAGCGGTTCCCCCTGGCCGGTTCGGCGTACGTGCTCCGGCGGGACATGTCGAACGTCGACGAGGTGCTGACCGCGCTGTTGCAGACCGATCCGGCGGAGTCGGCCCGGTGGCACACCCGCGCCCGCTACCTCGGGGACTTCCCGGCCGAGTCCTACGCGGAGGTGTTCCTGGCGGCCGCCCGGCGGCACCTGGACCCGGCGTGGACCCCGCCGGGTCCGCGTACCGGTGGGGATGCCGGGCTGGCCGACGCCGCCACCGGGCCACTCTCCCCCACCGCCTGAGCGACCACCGGGACGAACGCCGCTCCCCCACCGCCTGAACGGGCACCGGGACGAGCGCCCCTCTCCCATCGCCTGAGCGGCCCCGCGAGAACGAGACGGGCGCCGTCCCCCCTGCGCGGGGGGACGGCGCCCGTCTCGTGGACCGGGTGGGGCCTGCCGACTCAGGCGGAGTAGCCCCGGCTGGCGATCCAGTCGGCGAGCGTGCCCACTGTCAGCCAGTACGTCGGGACCGCCGGATTCGCCGAGTCGGCGATCTTCACGGTCCGGCCGTCGTCGCGGTAACCGACCACCGCGACGTAGTGTCCGCCCGGGAAGGAGTGCCAGCCCCCGGCGAGGTCGGTGGTGGTCCCGGCCACGTTCACCACCACGCCGCGCTCGTCGGCGACCGCCGCGACCAGGTCGGCCCGGAGCCGCTCGGTCTGGGCGGTGGTGGCGGCGTTGCCGGGGATCATCGTGGTCCGGTACGGGCTGCCGTCCACCACCTGGTTGAGCACCCGGGTGGTGTCGGCGGCCGAGTTGGTGCCCATCGTCGTGGTGCCGAGCCGCACCGCCAGGTCGTCCTGGGTCCGGGCCAGGCCCATGGCCGACAGCGCGTTGCGTACCGCCGCCGGGCCGCAGTAGTAGTAGGTGATCTGGGACTGGTGGTCGTGGTCGAGGACCTTCGACGCGGGCGGCTTCGGAGTCGCCGTACGGGTCAGGTCGGTCGCCGGTGCGGTGGTGCTGGTGGCGCTGCTCGCGGTCGCCGTCGGAGCGGGGCTCTGCGAGCGGGCGGTGGCGGTCGGGGCCGGGGTGGTCAGCGACGGCGCCGCGGTCTGCGGCGCGCTCAGCTCGGCGCGGGCGGGAAGGTCACCGGCGTAGGGGGCCTGTTCGGCGACGGTGGCCGGGGTGGGCTGGTCGAGGTCGGACCCGTCACCGGTGACGGCGACGCCGACTCCGACGCCCGAGGCCACCATGAGGGTCGCGGCCGAGGCGGCGACGACCTGGTACGAGCGGTCTGCGGTGAGCCGACGCAGCTGTCGCCCGAGATGGTGTCTCACTGTCGACTGAAGGGGATGGTGAGGCAAGGAACGGGGCTCCTTCCGATTCCGCCTACCGGGTTAGCTGACGGATTCGGGCGGGAAGAAGTCGCCCTACCGGGAGTGCTGGCTCCCGGATTCACCCCGGACTACGTGGGTCCCCGGCTCGTCCTGAGACGATTGAGCGGGTCGGAGCGGCGTCGCTTTTGCGATCGGGAACCGCACCGGACGCAGCGACACTACTGGCCGAGCTTTTCCCTGCCAACCCGGCTTGACCTGCTTAAACCTCGATCATGGCAGCAATCTTCACCGCACTCCGACAGTGTCGTGTATCTATGGGACGGGCGGTTTCATCCATCCGTCGAGGGCGACAACCGGACGTTCGGTGAGCATCCCCGAGGGATTGTCGGCGGGCGACGTCCCACCTGCGTCGCGTGACCGGATCCGGCGTCCTGTGAGCGGCATCACCGTCACGACGGGATGGGTCAGCGTCGTTCGGCGTCGCCCACCGGCTGCTCGGCGGCGGACGCCGCCGAGCGCGGCCCCGGCACGACCGGCTGCGGCTCGGGCGCGACCGACTGCGGTTCCGGCGCGACCGGCTGCGGCTCGGGCGCTACCTGTCGTGGGTCCGAACCGGCCGACTGCGGTCCCGACCCGCGCCGGGTGCGGCCGGAGCGGGAGGGGGCGAGCAGGCGCATCATCGGGGTCTCCAGGTACCTGTGCATCAGCCCGGCCAGCACCAGGTTGACCAGGAGGAAGGCCACCACCGCCACCGGCCCCCACCAGCCGGGCAGGCCGACGCCGTAGACGCCGGCGAGCCGGAGCACCGTGACCATGACGAAGACGTGCACCAGGTAGAAGGCGAAGGAGACCTCGCCGAGCCAGAGCATCGGCCGGGAGCGCCAGGGTGAGCGGCGGCCGTTGATGTCGGCGTCCGCCGCGGCGGTGATGACCAGGATGTACGCCACCGACAGGACCGCCGCCCAGAGCTCGGCGCGGATGAGCTCACCGGCCGCCACCCAGACGGCCACGAACACGACGCTGGCCACCGTCAGCCGGGGACCACGCCAGCAGCCCCGACGCATCAGCTCGGCGGCGGCGACGCCCATCCAGAACTCGAACGACCGGGTGATCGGGAAGATCTGGGTGAACCACCACCGGTACTCCGGTGGCACCAGCAACTGCGTCGGCCAGAGCGCCAGGATCAGCAGCGGTACGGCGACGACGACGGCCCAGAGCATCCAGGGTCGGGCCCGCCGGATCGCCGGGAGTGCGAACGGCAGGCACAGGTAGAAGAACAGCTCGCAGGAGAGCGACCAGCTGACCGTGTTGATGCTGTAGAAGTGGCCCGGAGTGGGGTCCCACGCCTGCAACAGCAGCAGGTTGGTGAGCGCCACCTGACCGTTCACCGGGTCGACGAAGTAGAGCCCGACGAGCAGCACGACCATCCACATGAGAATGTGGTTGGGATAGATCTTCGCGGCCCGGCGACGCCAGAAGGCCCGTTTCGAGTCCTCGGGGCGGGCCGACCAGACCAGGACGAAACCGCTGAGGATGAAGAAGAACTGCACTCCGGAGAGGCCGAGGGTGAAGACCTTCTCCAACACGCCCTGGGGTCCCGGCTCGGCGACGACCCGCATGGTGGCGGCGTGGAATCCGTACACCAGCAGGGCGGCGATCCACCGCAGTCCGGTGAGCGAGGGCAGCCGGGACAGGGCGGGGGTCGCTCCGGTGGCGGTCGCGCCGGTCGCCGATACGCTGGTCACGCCACCACACCGACCACGACCGTACGAACCACCACGACGTCTCCTCCTCCACGCTCCGTCGCCGGGGGTCGACCGGCCGCCGCCGGGGACCATACCGCAATCGGACGACCGCTCATCTTCGCGGCCGAATCGGACGGTGGTGACGGGCGTGGAGTAGGTAAGAGCCGATGCCCTAATATCCGCAGACCAGCCAGCGGGGGCATGGACGAGAGGGACCAGTGATGCACCAGCGGATTCTGCTCCGGGCCAAGAAGGGGCCCTTCGACATCTACCCGCCGGAGGAGACGTTCGAGCGGAACTGGATCGGCGACAACTCGGGAAACCTGGTTTTCAGCCACTCGGCACACAAGATCCTCCGGACCGCCAATGCGGAGATCACCTCGACCGGGTTCCGCTCCGACGCCCGGGACGCGGACATGATCAACGAGAACTACGACGTGTTCGTGGTCCCGTTGGCCAACGCCTTCCGGCGCAGTTTCGCCCACCGGCTGGTCAGCATGACCCGGCTGATCCGTCGCCTGAAGATCCCGGTGGTCGTCTACGGTGTCGGCGCGCAGACCAACCTCAAGGGCGACCTGGAATACCTGCGCCCGATCGACGACCAGGTCAAGGACTTCGTCGGGGCCGTCCTCGACCGTTCGCACACCATCGGCGTACGCGGTGAGATCACGGAGAACTATCTGCGTTCGCTCGGTTTCGACGCGGTGGAGGTGATCGGCTGTCCGTCGATGTTCCTGCACGGCGACACCCTGCGGGTGGAGAAGAAGAAGCCGTACCTCGGCACCGACGACAAGATCGCGCTCACCGTCTCGCCGTACGTGAAGTCGATGGCGAAGGTGATCAGTTCCCACCACCGGAAGTACCCGAATCTCTGTTACATCCCGCAGGACGTCAAGACCCTCGGTGTCCTGCTCTACGGTGACGCCCCCGAGGACCGTGGAAAGAAGAGCAACATCCCGATCCACACCTCGCACCCGCTGTTCACCGAGGACAAGATCCGGATGTTCGTCGACCCGTGGACCTGGATGGACCACCTCGCCGACTTCGACTTCAACTTCGGCACCCGGATCCACGGCACCATCACCGCACTGATCGCGGGCACCCCCGGTTACCTGTTCGCGCACGACTCGCGCACCCTGGAACTGGCCCGCTACTTCGACATCCCGTACCGGGAGATGACCGACGTCTCCGGTGAGGTGGACGCCGCCCAGCTCTACGACGAGGCCGACTACACGGCACTCAACAACGGGCACAAGGCCCGGTACGAGACGATGATGGCCTTCCTCACCCGACACGAACTCGGCAATTCCTTCGCCGACGGGGACAGCGCCGCGCGCTTCGACCAGCAGGTGCTCGACACCGTCTACCCGCCCGGTGTGGGGCCGCAGGCATGCGCCCCCAACGACCAGTTGGTCTCCCGGATCGACTGGCTGCGCGAGCAGAACCGCGAACTGCAGGAGAAGCTCGGCGCGGAACGGGACCAGCAGTTGAAGACCCGGGTCCGGCGGGCGCTGGGCAGCCGGGTCAAGCAGATCCTGAACCGATAGTTCACCGACGGGCGGCGGGCTGTTCAGCAATCGCCCGCCGCCCGTACACGTCAGGTTCCGGGGCCGGCCACCCGCGCCGTCGATGGTGTCGAGCGTGGTCACTGAGTCGACGCGAACCCCATTCCTGAGCTTCGTCGTCCCCGTGTACGGCGTCGAGTCGTATCTGTACCAGTGCCTGGAGTCGATCCTCGGCGGATTGTCCGACGAGGAATCCGACAGCGTCGAGTTGATCGCGGTCGACGACGCCTCTCCGGACCGGTGCGGCGAGATGCTCACCTCGTACGCGGCCGGACGACGCAACGTCCGGGTGGTCCGGCTCACCGAGAACGTGGGGTTGGGGCTCGCCCGCAACGCCGGCCTGGCCGTGGCGCGGGGACGCTACGTGTGGTTCGTCGACTCCGACGACTGGCTGCCCCCCGCCTCGGTGCCGGCGGTCCTGCAGCAGCTGCGCCGGGACGAGCCGGACCTCCTGCTCCTGGACCACCTCAGGGTGCACGAGAACGGTCGGCTGGAGGTCGACGCCAGCAGCCACCTGCTGCGCGGGGTGCCCGAGCCGGTCTCCCTCGCCGAGCGCCCGCAGCTGCTGCGCCTGCAGCACACCGCCTGGAACAAGGTGGTCCGCCGGGACTTCCTCGACGAACTGGAGCTGCGGTTCCATCCCGGCTGGTACGAGGACATCCCGTTCAGCCACCCGCTGCTGATCGGCGCGAAGCGGATCTCCGTCCTGGACCGGGTCTGCTACCGCTACCGGCAGGGTCGGCTCGGGGCGATCACCTCGACTCGCAGCGGCCGACACTTCGACGCGTTCACCCAGTACGAGCGGCTCTTCGCGTGGATGGACCGACACGCCCCCGACCCGCAGCTGCGCGCCGAACTGTTCACCCTGATGATCAGCCACTACCTGGTGGTGGTGGGCAACGACGACCGGCTCCACCCGCACCTGCGCCGGCCCTTCTTCCGTCGGGTCGCCGAGCACTACCGCCGGTTCGTGCCCGAGGAGGGCTACCCCCAGCCGGAGGGGGTGCCGGGGCTCAAGCACCGGCTCATCGGCAGGGACGCCTATCTGGCGTACGTGGCGCTGCGCCGGGCCCACCGGATGGCCGGGCGGCTCCGGGGCACCCTCGGCGCGGCGGACACCGCCGAGACCACCGGGGCGGCGGCGTCCGAGGTGGCCGGTCAGTCCACGGCGCTGGCGGGTCGGCGGTGACCGAGGTGCTGCGCCCGGCCACCGACGACGACCTGCCGACGATGCTGCGGTGGCGCAACCACCCGCAGGTCCGGGCGGTGAGCAACACCCGGCACGAGATCGACCCGGCCGAGCACGCCGCCTGGTGGAAGGGGGTCTGCGCCGACCCCGACCGGCGGGTGCTCATCCACAGGTACGCCGACCGGGACACCGGGGTGGTCACCTTCAGCGGGGCGACGACGCCCGACCGGGCCGTGGTGTGGGGCTTCTACCTCGACGTCGACGGGCTCGACCAGCGGCGGGAGCTGCTGCGGGCCTGGATGTCGCTGGAGGAGGCGGCGATCGCGTACGCCTTCACCGAACTCGGGGCGCACACCCTCGGCGGGGAGACCTTCGCCGACAACAAGCCGGTGCTGGCCCTGCACCGGCGCTTCGGGTTCCACGTGGTCCGCCGCTACGAGCGGACCGTCGACGGCACGCCGCACCAGGTGGTGTGGACTCAGATGAGCAGGGATGCATGACGGTGACAGTGAAGATCGGCCCGCACGCGGTCGGCGTGGGTGAGCGCCCCCTGGTGGTGGCGGAGATGTCCGGCAACCACAACGGCAGCCTGGACCGGGCCCTGGAGATCGTGGACGCGGTGGCGGCCACCGGCGCGCACGCGCTGAAGCTCCAGACGTACCGGCCGGACACCATCACCATCGACGCCGACGGCCCCGAGTTCCGGATCTCCTCCGGCCACGACCTGTGGGGCGGGGAGCGGCTCTACCAGCTCTTCGAGAAGGCGCACACCCCGTACGAGTGGCACGAGCCGATCTTCGAGCGGGCCCGTCGACACGGGTTGACGGTGTTCTCGTCGCCCTTCGACGCCTCGGCGGTGCAGTTGCTGGAGGAGCTGGACGTCCCGGCGTACAAGATCGCCTCTTCGGAGTTGGTGGACCTCCCGCTGATCCGACTGGTGGCGAGCACCGGCAAACCGCTGGTCGTCTCCACCGGCATGGCCACCCTCGGCGAGATCGACGCCGCCGTCCGCGCCGCCCGGGAGGCCGGTGCCGGTGGGATCGTCCTGCTCGCCTGCACCGCCTCCTATCCGGCCCCGCCGCAGGACAGCAACCTGCGTCGGATCCCGGTGCTGGCCGAGGCGTTCGGCGTGCCGGTGGGCCTGTCCGACCACACCCCCGGCATCGGGGTCCCGGTCGCCTCGGTGGCGCTGGGTGCCTGCCTGATCGAGAAGCACGTGACGTTGCGCCGGGCCGACGGCGGGGTGGACTCCGACTTCTCGCTGGAGCCGACGGAGCTGGACGCCCTCTGTGTGGAGTCCGAACGGGCCTGGGCCGCCCTCGGCGGCACCACCGTCGGTCCCACCCCGACCGAGCGGGAGGGGCTGCGGTTCCGCCGTTCGTTGTACGTGGTGGCCGACGTCCGGGCCGGTGACCAGGTGACCCGGGACAACGTCCGCTCGATCCGCCCGGCGGGCGGGTTGCCGCCGGTGGAGATCGACCGGGTCCTCGGCCGCACCTTCACCAGCGACGTGCCCCGAGGCACCCCGCTGGCCTGGGACTTCGTTTGAGGCTCGCCGTCGGACCCAGACGGCAGCCACCCGTTCACGTTCGGTCGGACCCGACGTTCACCGGACGAGGGCGACTCGTTAACCCACCGGGATTAACGTTCCGACCGGTCGGCCGGGCCGCGCCGGGCCGACCCCACACGACCAGGGGAGAACCAATTGAGCGAGTTGAACGGCTCGTCCATCCTGATCACCGGGGGGACGGGGTCCTTCGGGAAGACCTTCCTGCGGCACGTCCTCACCGAGGCCGACCCGGCCCGGGTGGTGGTGTTCTCCCGCGACGAGCTCAAGCAGTACGAGCTGCGCCAGCAACTCGGTGACGACCCCCGGCTGCGCTGGTTCATCGGCGACATCCGGGACCGGCACCGGCTGACCCGGGCCATGCACGGGGTGGACCACGTGGTGCACGCCGCAGCGCTCAAGCAGGTGGACACCGCCGAGTACAACCCGTCCGAGTTCATCGCCACGAACATCACCGGGTCGCAGCACGTCGTCGACGCGGCGATCGAGGCCGGGGTGGGCAAGGTCATCGCCCTCTCCACCGACAAGGCGTCCAGCCCGATCAACCTGTACGGCGCGACGAAGCTGGTCGGCGACAAGCTGTTCGTCTCGGCCAACCACTACGCCGCCCAGCATCCCACCCGGTTCGCCGTCGTCAGGTACGGCAACGTCGTGGGCAGCCGGGGATCGGTGGTCCCGCTGTTCCGTCGGCTCGCCGCGGAGGGCAAGAGCCTGCCGATCACCGACAAGCGGATGACCAGGTTCTGGATCACCCTCGACGCGGCGGTCCAGTTCGTCATGGACTCCTTCGACCAGATGCAGGGCGGGGAACTCTTCGTCCCCCGGATCCCCAGCATGCGGATCCTCGACCTGGTCGAGGCGGTCGCCCCGGACGCCACCACCCACGAGGTGGGCATCCGACCGGGCGAGAAGCTGCACGAGGAGATGATCGCCCCGGACGACAGCCGCCGTACCCTGCGCGCCGCCGACCGGTTCATCGTCCAGCCCACCATCGCCACCTGGGGCTACCAGCCACCCCAGGGGTGTGAGCAGGTCAGCGACGGGTTCGCGTACCAGTCCGACAGCAACGACGAGTGGCTCGGCGTCGACCAGCTCCGCGACATGCTCGGCGTGACCGGATGACCGGGATGCTCCCGTACGGTCGGCAGTCGGTCACCGAGGACGACGTCGCGGCGGTCGCGGCGGCCGTCCGCAGCGACTGGCTCACCACCGGCCCGCAGGTGGCGGCGTTCGAGACCGACCTCGCCGCCTGGACCGGCGGGGTCGGGTGCGCTGTGGTGTCCAACGGGACCGCCGCCCTGCACACCGCGTACGCGGCCACCGGGATCGGCCCCGGCGACGAGGTGATCGTCCCGCCGATGACCTTCGCCGCGACCGCCAGCACCGCCGTCGCCCTCGGCGCGACAGTGGTCTTCGCCGACGTGGAACCCGAGACGTACACCCTGGACCCGGCAGCGGTGTCGGCGGCGCTGACCGGCCGGACCCGGGTGGTGGCGGCGGTGGACTACGCCGGTCACCCGGCCGACTACGACGCGCTGCGCGCGGCGGTGGACGGCACCGACACCCTCCTGCTCGCCGACGCCGCCCACTCCATCGGAGCCCGCTACCGGGGCCGACCGGTGGGGGCGTTGGCCGACCTGACCACCTTCTCGTTCTTCCCGACGAAGAACCTGACCACCGCCGAGGGGGGTGCGGTCGCCGCGACCGACCCGGCGGTCCTGGAGCGGGCCCGCCGGTTCCGCAACCACGGGCTGGTCCGGGACACCGACGAGATGCGGTGGCCGGACGAGGGGGGCTGGCACCAGGAGGTGCACGAGTTCGGGCTCAACTACCGGCTGCCGGACGTGCTCTGCGCGCTGGGCCGTAGCCAGCTGCGCCGCCTCGGCGACTTCCTCGCCGCCCGGGTCAGGTTGGTCGCCCGGTACGACGAGGCGCTGGCGGGCCTGGACGGCGTCCGGACCCCCGGTCGCCGGTCGTGGGCGGACCCGGCGTGGCACCTGTACCCGATCCGGGTCCTCGACGGTCGCCGCCGCGAGGTGTACGACCGGATGCGGGCCGCCGGGATCGGGGTGCAGGTCAACTACATCCCGGTGCACTGGCACCCGGCCTTCGCCGACCTGGGGTACCGACGCGGAACCTGCCCGGTGGCCGAATCGTTCTACGCCGAGCAGCTCTCGTTGCCGCTGCACCCCGGCCTCACCGAGGCCGACCAGGACCGGGTGATCGGTGCCCTCGGCGCCGCACTGGGTGCCGGTCGGTCCCGGGCCTCGGTGGCCTGACCCGGAGACGCCCACGTCGATGCACCACGCCAACCACTTCTACGGCCACGCCCACGTGCTGGCCCGCTACTGCGGGCTCGGCGACGGCCACCCGCCCCGGATCGACGGGTACGTCCAGCACGGCTGGAACATCGGCGACGGGCTCGCCCCCGGCCACCCGTACGTCGAGGGGACCCCGAGCCTGCTCTGGTCGGAGCAGACCCGACGGCGGGCCTGGTCGGTGGGGCGGCGCAACGTGACGGTGATCGGGGCGCCGTTCGCGTACCTGCTGGCGCTGCGGGCGGCCGACCCACCGGCGGCGGAACGGACCGGCACCATCTGGTACCCGTTCCACGGTTGGGAGGGGCAGCGGGTCCGGGGTGACCACCGGGAACTCATCGCCCGCATCCGCGACACCGAACCGGGCCCGGTGACCGTCTGTCTCTACTGGCACGAGTACGGCATGCGCCGGGTCCGGCAGCTCTACGAACGGGCCGGGTTCCGGGTGGTCTGCCACGGCTACCGGGGGCACTGGTGGCGCGACACCGACCCGTCCTTCCTCGACAACCAGCTCACCGAGCTGCGCCGACACCGGCGGGTCGCCTCCAACCGGCTGACCAGTGCGATCTTCTACGGGATCGCGGCGGGCTGCGAACCGGCCGTCTACGGTGACCCGATGGTCCTGGCCGACGAGGACCCCACCTTCGGCGGGACCGCCCGGATCCGCAGACAGTGGCCACAGCTGCACGGTGAGCAGGTCGACGTCGAGGTGGCCACCGAGATCGCCCGAGCCGAGCTGGGCGTCGAGCACCTGTGCCGCCCGGCCGTCCTGCGCGAGCTGCTCGGCTGGGCGCACCACCAGGAGGAACCCGTTGGCGACTGAGACCGTACCCCGTGTGGAGCTGCCCGGGGGCGAGATGACGGCCTGGTCGGACCGCGACCGGGGGCACAGCGCCGGGGGCGACCCGCTGGCGGTGCTGGCCACCCGGCTGGTGCCGGCCGGGGCCCGGGTGCTGCTCGCCGGGCCGCACCACCCGACGTTCGTGCAACGGTTGGCGTACGCCGAGGTGACCTGCCTGCTCCGGGCCCTGCCGGACGCGGACGCGCTGACCGGGCTCGGGGTCCGGGTGGTCGTCGGCGGCGTGGACGGGATCGACACCGACCCCGGGTACGACGTGGTGGTCGCCGCCGCCGGACTGGACCCGGTCGAATCGGTCGAGGGGACGCCGCTGGGCTGGTCTGCGGTGCTGGACCGGCTGGTGGCGGCGCTGCGTCCCGGGGGCACCCTGCTGCTGGGCGTGGCGAACCCGTTCGGCCTGTCCCGGCTGGTCGACGCGACCCCGTGGTACGCGGGCCGGGACGACGCCAGGTGGGCCGTCGCCGGGGTCCTGGACACCGACCGACCGGCGAACCCGGACCAGCTCCTGGCCCGGCTGACCGCCGTGGGGCTGCGCCCGCAGGGCACCCTCGCCGCCTACCCGGACCCGGTCACCCCGACGGCGCTGCTGTCGACCGGCGCGTCGACCGCCAGACCCACGTCGGGCCTGTTCGACGCGGTCCTGCACACCGCCTACGCCGACCGGGCCGCCCCGCCCGACACTCCGCTGCTCCAGGACCCGGCCCGGCTGGCCGTCGACGCGCTGCACGCCGGCCTCTGCGCCGCCCTCGCCCCCGGCTGGCTGGTGGTCGCCCACCGGCCGACCACTGTCGACACCGAGCCGGCCCCGGCCCCCGCCGAAGCGGACCCGGCTCCCGTCGACGCGGACCCGGGCTCTCCCGGCGCGGCGGCTGCGGACGTCGGGTCGGGGCGGGTCGTGCTGCCGGTCGTCCTGGTCGAGGGGCCCGGGCCGGACATCGGGGTGGCCGAGGTGTACGAGGGGGCGGACGGGTGGCGGTGGCGGGTGGCCGCCCCGCTGGGCCGGTCCCGGACCCCCGACCCGGCGGGCGGGGAGCGCAGCGGCTTCCACCGGGACCCGGCCGCGCTCACCGGACCCGTCGCCGAGGGACGGCTGCTGCGGACCGTCCTGCTCGACGCCACACTGCGTCGGGACCTGCGCGAGCTGCGCCGACTCCTCACCGGGTACGCGGACTGGCTCGCCGCCCTCGCCGTGGGCGACCGGGTCACCGGTGCCCCCGCCGTGGCCGGGGTGACGAACGTGGTGGTGTCCCCCGACGGCGGGTACGCGGTCCTCGACCCGAGCCGCAGGTCCACCGACCCGGTCCCCACCGACCTGGTGCTGGCCCGGACCCTGCGTGGTCACGCCGCCGACCTGCTCACAGGCGGGTACGCCCACCCCTGGACCTCCACCGTGGACGAGTTCGGTCTGACCGTCGTCCTCGCCGGGCTGGCCGGTCGGGACCTCGACCGGTCGAGGGTGGCCGACGCGGTCGCGCTGGAGGCGACGGTGACCGCAGCGCTGCGCGGCCCGGCACCCGCCGGGCGCGTCGAGTCGACCGCCGGACCGACGGCGACCCCGACCGGGGGTTCCGTCGAACCGTCCGGGCCACCGGGACCGACCGGGACACCGGGGCCGACCGGGGCAACCGTGGTTCCGGAGGACTTCCAGCAGTTGCGTGAGGCGTGGCGGCGGCAGGGCGAGGAGCTGACCCGGCTACGTGCCCTGGTCGCCTGGACCCAGGACATCCTGGACCACCGGGAACGGGCCCTGCGCCGGGCCGAGACGAAACTCGGCCTGCTCAGCGGGTCGTTGAGCTACCGGGTGGGGCGGCTGGCGATCACCCCGCTGCGGCTGGCCCGGCGCGGTGCCGGGGCGGCGAAACGACAGGTCCGCACGGCGGTACGGCAGCACAGGGCCAACAGGGAGAGGTCATGACGAGGATCGTCGGCGTGGTGCAGGCCCGGATGGGTTCGTCGCGGCTGCCCGGGAAGGTGCTGCGTCCACTGGCCGGTCGCAGTGTCCTCGGTCGGGTGGTCCGCGCCGCCGCCGACAGCGGGGTCCTCGCCGACCTGGTGGTCGCCACCAGCACCGACGAGGTCGACGACCCGGTGGTGGCCGAGTGCGAGAAGCTCTCCGTGTCCTGCCACCGGGGGCCCGTCGACGACGTACTCGCCCGGTTCGTCGGGGCGGTGGACCGGCATCCGGGGGACGCCGTCATGCGGTTCACCGCCGACTGTCCGCTGCTCGACCCGGAGATCGTCACCCAGGCGGCCCAGGTGTACCGGGCGGTGCCCGGGCTGGACTACGTCAGCACGTCGATCGCCCGTACGCTGCCCCGGGGGCTGGACGTGGAGATCATCCGGGCCGACGTGCTGCGTACCCTGGACCGGATCGCCACCGACCACCACCGGGTCCACGTCACCTCGTACGCGTACACCCATCCGGAGCTGTTCCGGGTGCTCGGGGTGACGCTCACCCCGGACCGGTCCGACCTGCGCCTCACCCTCGACACCGCTGAGGACTGGGCACTGGTCCAGGCGGTCACCGAGCACTTCGGCGACGTGAGCGTCCCGCTGGCGAAGCTCGCCGACTGGCTCACCGGGCAGCCCGCGCTGCGCTCCCTCAACGCCGGGGTGCGCCAGAAACGACTTGAGGAGTGCTGAGGCGTGCAGGTACGGGTGGGGATGCGGTGTGACGCCGGGCCGGAACGGGGGGTCGGACACCTGGTCCGTTGCCTCGCCCTGGCCGAGGAGTTCCGGTCCCGGGGACACGCCGTGGAGTTCCTCGGCACCGTCGAGGGGGTCGGCTGGGCGGCCCGTCAGCTCGCCGACCGGGGCATCCCGCTGCGCCCCGGCCCGGATCACCCCGACGAGCTGGTCGCGACGGCCCGACGGCACCGGCTCGACGTCCTGGTGCTCGACTCGTACGAACTGGACCCCGCCGGGGCCGGGGCGCTGCGGGCGGCCGGGGTGGTGACCCTGGCAGTGGTGGACGGGGACACCCGGGGCCAGGACGCCGACGTCTACCTCGACCAGAACCTCGGTGCCCGGTACGGGCCGCTGCCCGGTCGGCTGCTCGCCGGGACGGCGTACCCGCTGCTGCGCGACGCGGTGGTGACCGCCCGACCGGCCGCCCCGCCCCCGGCCGTCCCGGTCCCCCGCCCCCGGGTGCTGGCCTTCTTCGGCGGTACCGACGCCTTCGGGGCGGCCCCGGTGCTGGCCCGGTCGCTGCTGGACACCGCCGCCCCGATGGAGCTGACAGTGGTGGTCGGCCGGGCCGACGTCGGGGCACGGCTGGCGTCCCTCACCCCCGGCCCGGGGCAGTCGGTGCACCCGGTCGGCCCCACCGACGACCTTCCCGCCCTCATCACCGCAGCCGACCTGGTGGTCAGTGCGGCCGGGACCTCGACGTGGGAACTGTGCTGCCTGGGGGCGGCGGCCGGGCTGGTCTGCGTGGTGGACAACCAGCGGGAGTCGTACCACCGGGTGGTGGCCGAGGGGATCGTCGCCGGTCTGGGTGAACTGCCCGCCCTGACCGCCGCCGGTGCCCTCGGCGACGCCGCGCGGGCCGAGGCGGTCGGCACGCTGCGCGGGCTGCTCGGCTCCCCGCAGCGGCGGGCCGCGCTGGCCGCCCGCGCCTGGTCGACCGTCGACGGGCGCGGCCGGTCCCGGGTCGCCGACGCGGTCCTCGCCCTCGTCGGAGCCCGCACACCACGCTAGACGGGACACAGCGCCCGCCGCGAAAGACCTTGGCAGCAGATGGCCCCTCTCTGGGGCCGAAATTTTCCAAGATCTCCCACTGCGGGCCGGCTCCGGCTTCGGAACCGCCCACCCGGGTGATCGCACACCTGTACGAACAGGCGCTAGGGTGGGCGCATGTCCGGTGCCGCCTACCAGCCGTCGATGCTCGACCTCGCCGCCGACGGGCCGTCGATCGGCCCGCTCGCCGGGCTACGCCGGCACCCGCTGAGCCGGGGTGCCTGGGTGGACCACCTGCCCGGCTGGGTGCACGGCTCCGACGGGGTCCTCGACGCCCTCCTCGACGAGGTCCCCTGGCGGGCCGAGCGCCGCACCATGTACGACACCGACGTCGACGTCCCCCGACTCCTCTGCTGGTACGACGCCGACCGACCCCTGCCCCACCCGGTGCTCACCGCCGCCCGGGCGGCGCTGACCCGGCACTACGCGCCGGAACTGGGCGAGCCGTTCGTCACCGCCGGGATGTGTCTCTACCGCGACGGGCGCGACAGCGTCTCCTGGCACGGCGACACCCGGGGCCGTTCCGCCCACACCGACACCCTGGTCGCCATCGTCTCGTTCGGGTCACCCCGACCCCTGCTGCTGCGCCCGCGCGGCGGTGGCGCGCCCAGCCTGCGCTTCCCGCTCGGCCACGGCGACCTGGTGGTGATGGGCGGTTCCTGCCAACGCACCTGGGAACACGCCGTCCCCAAGACCACCCGCCCGGTCGGCCCCCGGGTCAGCGTCCAGTTCCGCCCCACCGGCGTCTCCTGATCGTAGGTGAAGGGCAGGCTCGGCACCTCCCTGACGAAGTCCGCCCGTAGCTGTGGTTCAGGCAGTAGGTCGGTGAGGACCCCCGGCGGGAACCATTCGTGCCACGGCGGCAACGTGCCGCCGTCGACCCGCCCACGGAGGTGGTCGACGAGCGGCGGTGGAGCGGTCTCGATCCAGCTTCTCCCCGGACAGGGCAACGCCGAGTCCACATAGCAGAGCGCGACCACCTCGTGTGGGATCACCCGGGCCACGCGTGGCAGGAGTGGCCCGGCACCACTGTGACCGACGAGAACGACAGGGGTCGTGGCGTCCACGTCGACCAGCGCGCCCACCACCGCCTCGGCGACGGCCTGCTGGTACAGGGGGCCGCCGGTCACGGCCGTGGTCAGATCCGGGGCCGCCACGGCCCACCCGCGGTGGGTCAACCAGGCACCGACGGCCTGCCAGGTGAGCGGCCCGACGAACGGGCTGTGCAGCAGAACGAGCGCAGCATCGGTCACCCACCCGATGCTGTCAGGTCCACACACAGAGCCGTCAGGCCATCCCACGAGCGACCACGGCCCTAGCCGGTCAGTCCTTCCTGACGTACACGCCTCGGCCCGGGACCGTTTCGGTCATGCCACGCATCCTCAAGGTCAGGAACACGCGATCCGCCACGAAGTCGGAGACTTCGTACTCCGCGCACAGCTCCGCCCTGCTGGGCAGCTTGCTTCCGGGCGGGAACTCCCCAGACTTGATCCGTTCCGTCATTTCGTCAGCGATACGTTCATAGATAGATGAATAGGACGGCACGGCAGAATTCCTCCCCGGTCGGCAATCACCAGTGAACCACCCCTCGGGAAGGGTTGACTACCCATGGCTGCCATGGCACCTTTGCTCCAGGTCCCTCCGGTCGGCAACCCACGGGGCCAGATGGCGGTCCGGCTACGCGACATCGGGTCCGTGGCCGGACCTGCCCAACCCTCTCTACAAGGAGGTACCAGTGGATGAGCGTCGGTATGAGGGGCCGCTACCGGCGGCGCGCTCGGTGGCGGGGGGTGCCCCGCCGTTGCCGGACGGGGACCGGGTGCCCTGTCCGGCTCGGCCTGATCGCCGGGCGTTGTCCCGGCGGGAGTACGGGTACGGGGTGACGATGGCGGTGGTCGTACTCGTGTTGTTCGTGCTCGGAATCTTCGGGTGACCGGGAGGGTCGGGCGGTGAACGAGTTACCGGTGGGCCGCCGGGTGGCGCAGTGGCGGATTCGGCGGAACATGACGCAGCAGCAGTTCGCGGATCGGATCGGGAAGTCGAAGAGCTGGGTCGACAAGGTGGAGCGGGGAGTCCGCCGCCTGGAGCGGGTGTCGAATCTCCGGGAGGTCGCGCAGGCGCTCCGCATCGACCTGGAGGTGCTGGTGGCGGACCGGCCCGACAGATCCACCCCGGCCGCCGCCGGGCTGGAGGCGATCCGGACGGCGTTGGCCCGGTACCACGTCGAGACGTCGGTCCGACCCTCGGATGCGGCTCGGCTACGGGCCAGGTTGGATCATGCGGAACAGGCCTATCGGCACGCCCGGTACCCGGACCTGCTGGCGCTCCTGCCCGACCTGATCGATGCGGCCCGAGCGGGGCAGGTAGCCCGGCCAGGGCGAATGATGGACGGCGTCGCGGTCTCGGTCTACGGGCTGGTCGCGCTGGTACTGGTCAAGGTGGACCAGGGAGAGCTAGGGTGGCTGGCCGCCGACCGGGCGATGGCCGTGGCGTTGGCCACCGACGATCCGCAGGTGAGCGCCGCCGCGACCGTACCGCTGTGTCAGGCGCTGCGGGCGTGCGGGCGGCGACGGTCAGCGATGGAGGCTGCGGTGGTGGCCGCTCACCAGAGCATGGCTGCCGGGGAGCAGACTCCGGTCGGGGCGGCCGTCTGCGCGACGTTGCTGACCCAGGCCGCCCTGGCTGCAGCCAGCCTCGGTAACGCCAGCAGCACCGGTGAGCTGCTCGATCAGGCCGAACAGCTCGCCAGCGGCCTCGACCGTGAAGGTGCCCGACGGGTCACCATCCTGACCGCCCGAGTGGTCGCCGACACCGCTCTCGGGAACGCCCCGGCGGCGATCCGCCGCCACGTTCGACTCACCGCCACGGACGGGTGGCGATGGCTACCGACCGAACACCGAGCCGCGTACCTTCTCGACGCCGCCCGCGCCTACGCCCTCACCGGCGACATGCGTGCCGCCGGGCGAACCATCCTCGACGCCGAACGCACCGCCCGCAGCGAGGTCCACGACCGTCCCTCCGTTCGCGACCTGATCGCCGTCGTCGCCCGTTCACCCACCGCCCCCGCCGACCTGACCCGCCTCGCCGCCACCCTGCACGTCACCTGACCCGATCACCCGCGAGGCCTCCCAGCCCCGACCATCTTGATGATCAAGGGGTTTGCGTCATCGGCGGCCAGACTCCTGACGCAAATCCCTTGATCACCAAGGAGACCCGAGGTGGGGGTGTGGGGGTCAGTCGCGTTGGAGGTGGTGGCCGAGGATGGTGGGGCCGAGCATGACGGCGAAGCCGGAGCCGTCGCGGCGCGGGTCGGCCGGGGGCAGGTCGACGGGGTCGCCGGTGGCGGTGGCACCGACCGGACGGGGGCCGACCCAGGCCGCCGAGAGGTCCACCTCGCCCTTGAGGAAACGTTGGGCGCGCACCCCGCCGGTCGCCCGCCCCTTGGCCGGGTACGCCGCGAACGGGGTCACCTTGACGGTGGCCCCGGTGGAGGTGACCACCATCGGGTCACCGTGCGCCGGGTCGTCGGTGCGGACCGCGCCGAAGAAGACCACCCGGGCCCCGGCGGGCAGGCCCACCCCGGCCATCCCGCCACCCTTGAGACCCTGGGGTCGCACGAGCGTCGCGGCGAACCGGAGCAGGGACGCCTCACTGGTGACGAAGGTGAGGCTCTCCGCGCCGTCGGTCAGCCAGGTCGCCCCGACCACCTCGTCGCCCTCGCGGAGCCCGATCACCTCGAACTCGTCGGAGCGGACCGGCCAGTCCGGGGCGCAGACCTTCACCACACCCTGCCGGGTGCCCAGGGCCAGCCCGGGGGATCCCTCGGCGAGGGAACCGACGGGGGCCAGCCCGACCACCGTCTCGCCCGCCTCCAGCGGGACCAGTTCGGCGGCGGCCATGCCGCCCCGCAGGGCGACGGTTCCGGACTGTTGGGGCAGGACCGGCAGGGGCAGGACGTCGATCTTGAAAGCCCGGCCGGTGCTGGTGACCAGGAGGACCCGGCCCCGGGCGGTGGAGTGGACCACCGAGCGTACGGTGTCGTGCTTGTCCCGGCCGCTGGCGCGGCGCCCCTCCACCGCCTCCTCCGACTCGGCGGCGGTCCGGGCGACCAGACCGGTCGCCGAGAGGATCACCTGACACGGGTCGTCGGCGACCTCCAGCGGCCCGGCCGGCACCGAGGCGGCGAGGACCTCCTTGAGGTCACCGTCGACGAGGGTCGTCCGGCGGGGCGCGGCGAACTGCTTGGTCACCGCCGCCAGTTCGTCGGAGACGAGCTTCTTGAGCACCTTGTCGTCGTCGAGGATGGTGGAGAGTTCGGCGATCTCCTGACGCAGCTTCTCCTGCTCGGCCTCCAACTCCAGCCGGTCGAAGCGGGTCAACCGGCGCAGCGGGGTGTCCAGGATGTAACCGGCCTGGATCTCGGAGAGCCGGAACTTCTCCATCAGCCCGTCCTTGGCCGCCTGCGCGTCGTCGGCGGCCCGGATCAGCTTGACCACCTTGTCGATGTCGAGCAGGGCGATCAGGAGGCCGTCGACCAGGTGCAGCCGTTCCTCCCGACGGCGACGGCGGTGCGACGACCGTCGGGTGACCACCTCGTACCGGTGGGCCAGGAAGACCTCCAACAACGACTTCAACCCGAGGGTACGGGGCTGCCCGTCGACGAGGACCAGGTTGTTGACGCCGAAGGACTGCTCCAGCGGGGTGAGCCGGTAGAGGTCGGCCAGGAGCGCCTGCGGGTTGACCCCGACCTTGCACTCGACGACCAGCCGGGTGCCGTTCTCCCGGTCGGTGAGGTCCTTGACGTCGGCGATCCCGGTGAGCCGTTTGGTCTTGTTCACCTCGTTGGTGATCGCCGCGATGACCTTCTCGGCGCCCACCCCGTACGGCAGTTCCACGACGGTGATCGCCTGGCGGCCCCGGCTGCCCTCGATCGGGCCGATCTCCACCTTCCCGCGCATCCGGACCACCCCGCGACCGGTCTCGTACGCCCGGCGGACCTCGTCGAGGCCGAGCAGGAGGCCGCCGGTGGGCAGGTCGGGGCCGGGGACGAACTCCATGAGCTTGTCCAGCGTGGCGTCGGGGTACCTGATCAGCCACCGGGCCGCCGCCACCACCTCGCCGAGGTTGTGCGGGATCATGTTGGTGGCCATCCCGACCGCGATCCCGGAGGCCCCGTTGACCAGCAGGTTCGGGAAGGCTGCCGGGAGGACCGTCGGTTGGGTCAGCGAGCCGTCGTAGTTCGGCTCGACGTCGACGGTCTCCTCCCCCAGCTCCCCGACGAGCAGCATCGCCTCCCGCGACATCCGGGACTCGGTGTAACGCGCCGCAGCCGGTCCGTCGTCTGGACTCCCGAAATTTCCATGCCCGTCGATGAGGGGGGCGTTGAGGGAGAAGTCCTGGGCGAGGCGGACCATGGCGTCGTAGATGGCCGCGTCACCGTGCGGGTGGTAGCGCCCCATGACGTCGCCGACCACCCGGGCGGACTTGACGTACGGGCGGTCGGGCCGGAACCCGGACTCGTGCATCGAGTAGAGGATGCGCCGGTGCACCGGCTTGAGTCCGTCCCGGGCGTCGGGCAGTGCCCGGGAGTGGATGACCGAGAAGGCGTACTCCAGGTAGGAGTCGGAGACCTCGGTGACCAGCGGGTTGTCGAAGACCCGCGCACCGGCCTGGTCGAAGGCGGCGAGGTCGGCCTTCGTGCGGTTGTCCTTGCGGCGTGCCATCGTTCAGCTCTCTTCTCGGCGCGGCGTGGTCGGCGACAGGGTGCTCACGCGTCGATCGCCTCCCGGTCGACCCGGTCGGCCGAATTGATCAACCAGTTGCGGCGCGGCTCGACCTTCTCCCCCATCAGCAGTTCGAGGATCTGCTCGGCGGCCTCGGCGTCGTCGAGGGTGATCCGGCGTACGGCCCGGGTCGCCGGGTTCATCGTGGTCTCCCACAGCTCGTCGGCGTTCATCTCGCCGAGTCCCTTGAACCGGGGCACGGGGGTGACGATCTGCTTGCCGGCCTTCTCCAGGCGACGGATGGTGGTCTCCATCTCGGCCTGGGTGTAGGTGTAGATCGTCTGCGGGTTGCGCCCCTTCGTGGTGATCTTGTGCAGCGGGGGCATCGCGGCGTAGAGCCGCCCCGCCTCGATCAACGGCCGCATGTACCTGGCGAAGAGGGTGATCAGCAGGGTACGGATGTGCGCGCCGTCGACGTCGGCGTCCGCCATGATCAGTACGCGGCCGTACCGCATGGTGGTGAGGTCGAAGGTCCGGCCCGAGCCGGCCCCCAGGACCTGGACGATCGCGGCGCACTCGGCGTTGTCCAGCACCTGCTGGAGGTTGGCCTTCTGGACGTTGAGGATCTTGCCCCGGATGGGCAGGAGGGCCTGGTACTCGGCGACCCGGGCCATCCGGCTCGACCCGAGGGCGCTGTCGCCCTCGACGATGAACAGCTCGCTGCGGTCGACCCCGGTGGAGCGGCAGTCGACGAGCTTCGGCGGCATCGACGCCCCCTCCAGGGCGGTCTTGCGCCGGGCGGCGTCCTTCTGCTGCTTCTGGGTCAACCGGACCCGGGCCGCGTCGACGATCTTCTGGAGGACGGTCCGGGCCTCGGCCTTGGTCTTGCGGTCGTCCAGCCAGGCCTTGAGGTGCTGCTCCACCAACGTCTGGATGACCTTGGTGATGCCGGCGGTGGAGAGTTCGTCCTTGGTCTGCGAGGTGAACTGCGGCTCGGGCAGCCGGACGTGCACCACCGCCGTCATCCCCTCCAGGACGTCGTCCAGTGTGGGCGGGTCCTCCTTGGCCTTGAGCAGCCCCCGGGTGGCGCGGACGGCCTCACCGAGGCTGCGGACCAGAGCCCGCTCGAAGCCCTTGCGGTGGGTCCCGCCGTGGGCGTTGCGGATAGTGTTGGTGAAGCACTCGACGGTGCGGTCGTAGCCGGTGCCCCAGCGCAGTGCCACCTCGACCTCGGCCCGCCGCTGCACGTTGGACTGCATGACGCCGTTGGCGTCGGCGGCGTTCTCCCGGTAGGTGCCCTCGCCGGTCACCAGCAGGGTGCCGGAGACCGGCCGGTCTCCGGCCGGGGCGAGGAACTCCACCATGTCGGTGAGGCCGGCGGGGAACTGGAAGGTCTCCTCGCTCTGCTCCTCGCCGGTGGCGTCGCGCAGCGTGTAGCCGACCCCGGGCACCAGGAAGGCGGTGTTGCGCAGCTTCATCCGGACCGCCGCCACGTCGAGGGCGGCCCCGGTCTCGAAGTACCGGGCGTCGTGCCAGTACCGGATGGAGGTGCCGGTGGGCTGGCCCCGCTTGACCGCTCCGACCACCTGGAGTCCGGGACCGGGGGTGAAGGGGGCGTCCGGGCCGGGGCCGTCGAAGACTCCGGGTACGCCGTGCCGGAACGACATCGCGTGGACCTTGCCGCCACGGCGGACCGTCACGTCGAAACGGCGGGAGAGGGCGTTGACGGCGGAGGCCCCGACCCCGTGCAGGCCACCCGAGGTCTTGTAGCCGGAGCCGCCGAACTTGCCGCCGGCGTGCAGCCGGGTCAGCACCAGCTCCACCCCGGAGATCCCCGACTTGGCGTGCACGTCGGTGGGGATGCCGCGCCCGTCGTCGTCGACCTGCACCGAGCCGTCGGCGTGCAGGATCACCTCGATCCGGGTGGCGTGCCCGGCGACGCCCTCGTCGGTGGAGTTGTCCAGGATCTCGTTGACGAGGTGACCCACGCCACGGCTGTCGGTCGACCCGATGTACATGCCGGGGCGCTTACGGACGGCGTCCAGCCCCTCCAGGTGGGTCAGGTCGTCGGCCCCGTACAGGGTCTCAGGCTGTGCGGTCAACTGGTCGTACTCCTGGTCTCGGTGGTGCGGGCGGCCGGCCCCCGGTCAAGATCATCAGCGGCGCGCCGCAGCGAGCCTAGCCCGACACGCCGACATGCTGCCGATCCCCCACGCGCCCGACCGGGTGAACGGTAGGGCAACCCCACCTCCGCTTACCACCCCCGGACCACAGCCGGAAGGGGTCGGACGTTGACGTACGTCACACACCCGTGGTGGGATCAGCCCCCCGGAGGAACTTTCATATTTCCATGAATGGATGGAGTCCCGATGGCCCGATTCCGCCGTACCGCCCTCGCTGTGGGACTCAGCCTCGCCACGGCGGCGCTGTCGAGCGCCATCGTCGCGTCCACCCCGGCGACGGCCGCCCTGCCCACCGCCGCCGTCGCACTCGGGGACAGTTTCGTCAGCGGGGAGGGGGCCGGGGCGTACACGCCGGTGACCGACACCGCCGGGGTGGCACAGGGCTTCCCCGGCTGGACCGCGCCGAACAGCAACGCCTTCTTCTGCCACCGGTCGGCCAACGCCTCCCTGCACCGGGCCGACCTGCCGGGCATCGTCGACAGGTTCAACCTGGCCTGCTCCGGCGGCCAACCCCGGGACATCGCCGCCCCCAGCGCCGACCGGGCCAAGGGCCGTCAGGTCCCCGCCCAACTGGACCAGCTCCGGGCGGTCGGGCGGACCCACGACATCGACCTGGTCCTGATCGGGCTCGGCTCCAACAACACCTCCTTCACCTTCGGCACGGTGGCGGAGAAGTGCGCCAACCGGTTCATCGCCGACGCCTGGACGGGCTGGTGGGAGTTCTGGGCGTACCTGGGTGGGCCGGTGGAGCAGAAGCCGTGCGGCGACGCCGACCTGGCCACCGCCGCCCAGGTCGCGGCGGCCACCACGGAGACCACCGACGCGGTCCGCCGGATCCTCGCCACCCTGGCCGAGATCGACACCGACGGACAGCACCGGGTGGTGTTGCAGGACTACACCAACCCGCTCCCGTTCGACCTGGCGGCGAGCCTGCACTCCGAGGACGACCGGGACGACACCCGGGACAAGTTCCGCGCCCTCGGCGCCGAGCGGTACGCCGCCGGGTGCCCGATCCACCGGGCCAGCCTGCTGCCCGGACACCGGTTCTCTGCGGGCCTCGGCACGCTGGTCGGCTCGGTCCGCGCCACCCTGGCCGCCGAGTTCCCCTCCGCCGATCTGGTCCACCTGAACGTGCAGCGGGCCTTCGACGGCGCTCGGCTCTGCGAGTCGGCGGGCAGCCCCACCGGAGCCCTGGCCACCCCGATCCGGCTCCAGGACCGTCCCGACGGCACAGTGGTGACGAGCCTCGCCGGCAAGGACAAGATCGCCATCCAGCGGATCGCGAACACCTGTGTGACCCACTTCCAGACCTGCCAGGAGTCCTGGCACCCGAACGCCGCCGGACACCAGGTGCTCGGGCGGTGCCTCAGCGGGGCCGCCGTGACCACGGCACGGACGGTGGCCTGTGTGCGCTCCGGCGACGGATCCGTGGGGGTGGGCTGAACCGACGGGACGCCGGTCGATGCGGTGAGGCTCGCCACGCGGGCCTCACCGCCGGGGTCTCTCAGGCCAGGGTGACGACCGTCGGTCCGGGCGGTGCCCCGCTGAGGGTCCGCAGCAGTTCCCCGGGCGATCCCTTGATCAGGTCGGCGATCCGAACGTCGTCGAGGACCCCGATGAACGCCTCCTGCGCCCGGCGCAGTTCGATGCGCAACTGGCAGTTGGCCGAGAGCGGGCAGGGGGGTCGGTGACACTCGACCACCTCGCCGTCCCCCTCGAAGGCGCGGAATATCTCACCGACGGTGACGTTGTCGGCCCCCTCGGCGATGACCACACCGCCGGACCGCCCTCTGATGGTCACCAGGACGCCTGCCCGACTGAGTCGCTGCACCACCTTGGCCACGTGACTGCGGGGAAGCACCAGTGACATCGCCAACTCGTCGACCGTGGCGCGCCCCTGCGCCGCAGCAGCGAACATGGCGATTCGCAACGCCATGTCGGTTGCCCGGTTGATTTTCACGATGGCGACTTTAGCCAAGGAAAATGGGTTTGAACACTGACCCACCGGGACCGGAGCACAGTGAGTGAACTGCGGGAAGGTCGACAAAAGAAGATTCTGCAAGTCCTGTCTACAAAGGAGACGGACAGGCGAATCAAAAACAAGACTTCATGAATCCACAATTCCCGCATATCGGACCGCATTCCAAAAGGGATCTCCGGCTTCTCATTGAGTCCCTCGAATGTCACCTGGTGTCCGGTCGGTCGGACGCAGCGTCACCGTCCAGGTGGGGTGGCTGCTCGGGGCCGCCGGAGAACTCCCAGCTGCCCGAGGGTTAGGGGGCCGAACCCCGGGTACCGCTGTCGGTCATACGCCTCCCTCGGCGCCGGACGGCCCGGGTGACGGCTCACCTGTCCGATCCCGCCCGAGAGCGGGCGCGACCGAACGGATGCCCGGCGTGAGCGGGCGTGACGGAGTGGATGGAGAGTGAGTGTGCGAATCGCGATGATCTCGACGCCGGTCGGCCCGCTCGACCTCCCCGGCGGCGGGCACGCCGAGGACCGGGGCAGGCACGTCACGGAGCTGACCGCCGAACTGCTCGACGGCGGCCACGACGTCCGGGGACATCCCTCGGGTACGCCGACCGGCCCCGTCGCCACCGCAGGGGAACTCCTGCCACAGCTCGGCGAGTACGGGCGATCCCTGGCCGCCGGATGGCGCGCCGAGGACTGGTCGCCCGACGTCGTCCACGCCCACGGCTGGGACGCCGGGCTGGCCGCCCTGCACGCGGTACGGCGTACCGGCCCGGTGCCTGTGGTGCTCACCTACCACGCCCTCGCCCCCCTGCCCCGGCCCCGACGCGGATCCGGCTCGGGACCGGCACCCGACGGGGTGGATCACCGGTCCGGCTACGACCGGGCACTGGGACAGGCCGTCGACCGGGTCGTGGTGCAGAACACCGAGGAACTCGGCCACCTGATCCGGCGGGGCGTACCCCGGTCCCGGATGGTCCTGGTCCCCGCCGGTGTGGACCAGACCCTGTTCCGGCCGGACGGGCCGAAGGCCCCCCGCGACGCCCGGTCGCGCATCCTCACCGTCGCGGCCAGCCGGGGTGGCAGCGGCCTCGCCGACCTGGTCCGGGCGCTGCCCGCCGTGCCGGGAGCCGAGTGCGTCGTGCTCGGCCCCCGACCTGCCGGCCGTCGGTCGGACGACCCGTTCGCCGCCCGGCTGGCGGCACTCGCCGAGTCCTGCGGGGTCGCCGCCCGGGTCACCCTGGTCGACGGGGTCTCCCGCGAAGAGCTGCCCGGCTGGTACCGCTCCGCCGACGTCCTGGTGGCCACCGGCGACCACGACCCGTACGGCCGGACCGCACTGGAGGCGATGGCCTGCGGCGTACCCGTCGTCGGGGAGGCCACCGGCGGGGCCGCCGACGTGGTGGTCGACCGGGTGACAGGCGACCTGGTCGGCCAGCGAAGCCCCCGGGCCCTGGCCGGAGCACTGCGACGGCTCCTCACCGACCAGGTCCGCCGACTGACCTACGCCACCGCCTCGGTCGACCGGATCCGCAGCCGCTACTCGTGGCGACGCTGCGCCGAACAGCTCACCGCTGTCTACGCGCAGACCACCGGGATCGGGCAGACCCCGGTGCCGGCCTGACGGGTCGGCGGCCGGTCGTCGCCGGGTGGCGACGGTCCGTCTCGAGCCTCCGGTCACCGGTGGCCGTCGTTCCCGGCCGGTGCGGTGAATGGTCCGGCGCACGACGGGTATGCCGCCTCGCCCAAGACGGCGGAAGGGGATCAGATGTCGGACACGCATACCGCACTGCGCTCGATGCACGACCTGGGCCTGGCGGCCTGGTTCGGTGGCTCCCTCATGGGGGCGCTCGGGGTCAACGGCGCGGCGACCCGGATCAGCGACTCCACCCAGCGGCTACCTGTGGCCTCGGCCGGCTGGGCGCGGTGGACCCCGATCAACGCGGCGGCGATCGGTGCCCACCTGGCCGGCGCGGCCGGTGAACTGGTCACCGAGAGCCCCCGGGTGATCGGACAGGCCGGGGTGGGGCGGATGAGCGCGGTGAAGACGGCGCTCACCGTCAGCGCGCTCGCCGTGACCGGTTACAGCAGGTTGCTGGGCATGCGCCTGGAACGCGCCGGCAGCCCGCCCGTGGAGGGGACGACCGAGCCCAACCACGAGACACCCCAGCAGGTGGCCGCCGCCCAACGGCAGATGAAGATGCTCCAGTGGGCGATTCCGGCGCTCACCGGTGCGCTGATCGTCGTCACCGCCTACATGGGCGAGCAGCAGAAGCCGGGGCAGGTGCTCCGGGGGATGCTCGGCCGGGCCTCGGGCGCGATGCGCGGCGGGGGCATGGGGATGATGGCCGCCCGTGGGGCCGCCAAACGGCGCGGCGCGATGTCGATGCACTGAAATCCACCGTCGGGGTGCCGGGTGTGGGAGGTCCTCCCGCCCCCGGCACTTCGACGTCGTCGCCGTCCACCCGGACCCGGCGCACCGTTTGTCGACCGGCTCAGCGGGGAGCCTCAGGGAACGCCGCGACGAAAGGGGTGCCCGACATGCGTGCGCTACGGCTGCTGGAATGGAAGTCCGAAGCCCGGCTGGAAGAGGTCGACGAGCCACGCCCCGGTCCGGGTCAGGTGGTCGTCAAGATCGGTGGCGCCGGGGCGTGCCACTCGGACCTGCACCTGATGGACGAGTTCGAGGCCGGGGTCGTGCCGTGGAACCCGCCGTTCACCCTCGGACACGAGAACGCCGGCTGGGTGCACGCCCTCGGTGACGGCGTCACCGGGCTGGAGGTGGGCCAGCCGGTGGCGGTGTACGGCCCGTGGGGCTGCGGTGTCTGCCCCCGCTGCCGCCTCGGCATCGACCCGTACTGCGAGAACCCGGCCGCGGCACCGGTGCCCGGGGGCGGTGGCGGGCTGGGCCTCGACGGCGGCATGGCCGAGTACGAACTGGTGCCCGACGCCCGGCACGTCGTCCCGCTGCCCGACGGGCTGGACCCCGTCCAGGCGGCGCCGCTGACCGACGCCGGGCTCACCCCGTACCACGCGATCCGGCGGTCCTGGTCGAAGTTGCCGCCCGGGAGCTTCGCCGTGGTGATCGGGGTCGGCGGGCTGGGCCACGTCGGGGTGCAGATCCTCAAGGCCACCACCGCCGCCCAGGTGATCGCCGTGGACTCCCGCGCGGACGCGCTGCGCCTCGCCGAGGGGTGCGGGGCGGACCACACGGTGTCGGCGGGTGACGGGGCCGCCGAGGAGATCCGCGGGATCACCGGGGGCCGCGGGGCCGACGTGGTGCTGGACTTCGTCGGCGTGGACCCCACGCTGCGGCTCGGCGCGGCGGTCGCCCGTACGGTCGGCGACCTCACCGTCGTCGGGATCGGCGGCGGCACCCTCCCGGTGTCCTATTTCTCGGTGCCGTACGAGGTGAGCATCCAGACGACGTACTGGGGTAGCCGTCCCGAACTGGTCGAGGTGCTCGACCTCGCCGCCCGTGGCCTGGTGAAGCCGAAGGTGACCACCTTCCCCCTCGCCGAGGCGAACACCGCCTACCAGCGGCTGCGCGACGGCACCCTGGAGGGCCGGGCGGTGATCGTGCCCTGAGCCGGGCGGTGGCGGTGCCGTGCGCCGGGCGGGCGGGCGGTGGGGGTGCCGTGAACCCGGACGGGCCGGCGGTGGCGGTGCCGTGCGCCGGGCGGGTCAGCCGGGGAGCAGTCCTCGGACGTAGCCGGCCTGCCCGGCGTGCTGCAGGCTGTCGTCGACCACGCTGACCAGCCGGACGCCGAGGGTCACCGGGGGGTCCCAGGAATCGTCGACCACCCGGTCGAGGTCGGCGGGGGCCAGCCCGGCCAGGAACGACCGGGTCCGGTCCCACACCGCCGCGTGGTAGTCGACGAGGACCTGCGGGCTCTGCGGGGCGACGGCTGCCACCTGCTCGGGGGTGTGTCCGTACCCGGTGTCGTCGGGGTCCGCGGCGCGGCCGAACCGGCCCGCCCGGTCGCCCTCGGTCCAGAGCTGCCCGGTGCCGAGCAGCTGGGCCACGTGGTGGTCCTGGATCCGGGTCAGGTGCCACACCAGCCAGCCGATCGAGTTGGCCCCCAGCTGGGGCACCCATCGCAGCTGGGGTGGGGTGAGCCCGTCGACCGCCGCCCCGACCAGGTCGGGCAGCCGGGCGTACGCCTCGGTGAGCAGCTCGTTGACGTTCATCCCGGGTCCCTTCGTGGGTGTCGGCTGCCTCCAAGTACCGCCGGGTCGGCCGGTCAAACCTCGCCGCCCTGTCGGTCTACGATGGACACCCCGATGATCCCGCGAAGGGGACGAGCGTGTCAGAGTCAGCGCAGCACGGAGCAATCGTGGACGACAGCATCCCGCACTCGGCGCGGATCTACGACTGGTGGCTCGGCGGGAAGGACAACTTCGCCGTCGACCGGGCGACCGGGGCGGCGATGATCGAGGCGATCCCCACCCTGCGGGAGATGGCCAAGGAGAACCGGCGGTTCGTGCACCGGGTCGCCCGTCACCTGGTCGCCGAGGCGGGAATCCGTCAGTTCCTCGACATCGGCACCGGCATCCCGACCCGCCCGAACCTGCACGAGATCGCCCAGGAGATCGCGCCGGAGACCCGGGTGGTCTACGTCGACAACGACCCGATCGTGCTGGCCCACGCCCGGGCGCTGATGGTCAGCTCACCGGAGGGTCGCAGCACGTACATCCACGCCGACCTGCGTGAGCCGGAGAAGATCCTCACCGACGCCTCGCTGACCGAGACCCTCGACCTGACCCAGCCGGTGGCACTGACCCTGGTCGCCATCCTGATGCTGCTCGACGACGCCGACGACCCGATCGGTCGGATCCGGGTCCTGATGGACGCCCTGCCCTCCGGCAGCTACCTGGCGATCACGCACCCCACGCAGGACTTCGCCCCGGAGGCGGTGGAGGTCGCGGTGGCCGCCGCCCGCAACAACGGGATGACCCTGGTGCCCCGGCACCGGGCCGAGGTCGAGCGGTTCTTCCAGGGGTGGGAGCTGATCGAGCCGGGCGTGGCGCCGGTCCTGGGCTGGCGTCCCGACCAGCCGGTCGAGAACCCGGAGGCCGCCTACTACTGGGCCGGGGTCGCCCGCAAGCGCTGACCCGTCCCGACCTCGTCCCCGGGGCTGCCCGACGTCGCCTCGGCGACGACTCCCGGACATGCCGACGGGGCCGACCCCTGGTGGGGTCGGCCCCGTCTCGTCGGCCTCGACGTGCGGGTGGGTCAGTGGGCGTAGCCCCGGGTGGCGATCCAGTCGGCGAGCTCGGTGACGCTCATCCGGTAGGTGGCGTGGGCGGGGTCGGCGGAGTCGGCGATGGTGACGACGTCGCCACCGTCGCGGTAGCCGATCACGCTGATGTAGTGCCCGCCCTCGAAGGCGTGGGTGACGCCGTCGGTGTCGGTGGCGGTGCCGGCCACGTTGGCGACCACGGCCCGGCCGTCGTCGACGGTACCGACGATGTCGGCGCGGAGTCGCTCGGTCTGCTTCCGGTCGGGCTTGTCGGGGGTCTCGACGCTGCGGTAGACGTCCCGGCCGGTCTGCTTGTTGAGCACCGGGGTGATGTCGTTGATGGAGTCGGTGCCGTTCTCGGTGGTGCCCATCTCCTCGGCCATGGCGTGCACGTCGATGTTCTTGCCCTGGACGCTCAGGGCGTTGCGGGCGGCGGCGGGACCGCAGAAGTAGAAGTTCGGCTGCGCCTCGTAGCGGACGTCGAGTTCCCGCTCGCTGTTCGGCCGGCGCTCGGCCTGCACGACGGCGGTGGTGGTGCCGGTGTGGGTGGGGGCGGCCATGGCGGCGACCGGTCCGGCGATGGCGCCACCGGCGAAGGCGAGACCCGCAGCGGTCAGGGCGGTCTTACGGAACAGAGTGGTACGCATCGAGAGTGCCTCTCTGGTCGGGGGGAGAACCACACACGCGCGGCATCCAGAAGCGGCCCCGGGGGGTGGGGCGGGCGCGTACGGGGGTCGGTTCTCGGGGGTCGGCCCGGCGGCTCGGCCTGCACGGGCGTACGGATGGTGTAACGACCCGGGGGGGGTGGGGTCATTCCACGGACCCGGTGACCCCGACCACCGGGGAACCGGACATCGGTCCCGATACCGGACTCAGAGCAGCATCGTCCGGGGGTCGGCGGCCATGACCCGCAGCCAGTGCTCCGCCTCGCGGGCACCCGGGCAGTGCGCCCAGGTCAGGGCGTCGGCCACGGCGACCATCTGCCGGGCGGGGATCAGTGCCCCGTCGAGGCTGCGCAGTCGCAGGCCCACGGTGCGGGCCGGGGTCACCACCGTCAGCACCGGCGTACGGGTGTTGCCCGGCAGGGCGACGATCGACCCGTCGGCGCCCACCCCGGTCTGCGTGTCGGTGGCGGCGTGAATGGTGATCGAGGTGGCGGCCCGCAGGTCGACGGTCCTGCTCGACAGCCTGGTGACGGTGAGGTACGGACCGGTCAGGGAGGCCCCGGTACGGACGACGGTGGTCAGCAGCAGGCCCATCAGCAGGGCCGCCCCGCCGCCGAGGACCAGGGCGGCGATCCCCGTGATCGCAGCGGGTCCCCCCTGGAACCGAGTGAACTGACCGATCATCGCCCCGACGCAGCCGCAGGTGACCACCAGGAGCGGCGCGAGGACGGCGAGGGAGACCAACCGACCGGTCCGGCTGCGCTCGTAGCCGACAGACAGGTCGATCCGGTGGTGACCAGGTTGCATGGCGCCGATGATGGCACTCCGCCTCCACCAGCACGTCAGCACCACCGACAGGTACGACCGGCCCCACCCCACCGGCCGGTGCGTCAGCGACCCGCACCGATCAGTCGTAGACGATCGCCGAATCGGTACACCGCAATCGAATCGACACGTACCCCTCGTATCGTCTGGGAGCCGGTGGGCCGATCCGACGGCCCGGGGCGGTACGACGGGCCGGGGGGCGGCGGCGGTAGCGTTGCCCGACGCCCCGGCCGGGAGGCGGTCGTCCCCACCGGCGTGGCACTCGTGATCGTACGGAGGAAGGCGCATGTCAAACGGCGAAGAGCCGTTCGCAGCACGCGAGGACGCGAACTCGCGGCCGAATTTCGACCTTGCCCTGCGCGGGTACGACAAACGACAGGTGGACCGGCATCTCGAACACCTCGGCGGGGAACTGTCCATCATGGGGGCCGACCGGGTCCGGTCGGCAGCCCAGATCCACGACCTGACGAACGAACTCGCCCAGGTGCGTACCCAGCTCACCGAGTTGCAGCAGCGTCCGGCCCAGCTGGACCGCGCGACGTTCCGTGACCTCGGTCCGATGGTGGACCAGATCCTCGCCCTGGCCGAGAAGCAGGCCAATGCGATCACCGACACCGCCGCCGAGCGCGCCGGTGACCTGCGCACCGAGGCGGAGCGGACCCTGGTCGAGGCCCGGGAGCAGGCCAACCGGACCCTCCGGGAGTTGGACGAACAGGTCACCGCCCGGCGGGCCGAGCACGACCGGGCCTACGAGGAACGGCGTACCGCCGCCCAGGCCGAGCTGGTCGAGATCCGCAAGACCGCCGACCGGCTGCTCTCCGAGGGGCAGGCCGCCCACGAGCGGGCCCAGCAGGAGGCGAAGCGGATCGAGGAGCAGAGCGTCCAGCAGCTCGACCAGGCCCGCGCCGAGGCCGAGGCGTTCATGGCCGCCGCGCGTACCCAGATCCAGCAGGAGGTGCAGGCGGCCCGGGCGCAGACCCAGCAGGAGCTGGGACAGTGGCAGGCCAACGTGGAGCGGGAGCTCAACGAGCGCCGGGCCGCCGCCGAGCAGGACCTCGCCGAGCAGAGCAGCACCGCCGAGCAGGAGATCAACACTCTGATCGCCGAGGCCCAGCAGTACGCCGCGAAGGTCCGGCAGCACTCCGACGAGCAGGCCACCAGCCACCAGCAGCAGCTGACCATCGTGCAGCAGGCGATCCGGGACCGCCGGGAGGCGCTGACCGGGCTGCAGACCGAGTTGGACACGGTCCAGCAGCAGATCGCCAAGTCCCGTCAGGAGGGTGAGACCGCCGAACGGGAGTACGCCCAGTTGCAGACGCGCCTCACCGAGGTCCGGCAGGAACTCGGTGCCGAGATGGCCCGGCTGGACGAGGCGCGCCGCTCGGCCGAGTCGGTGGAGAAGCACGCCAAGGAGGTCCGCGGCCGGGTGCAGCGGGAGGCGAAGCGGGTGGCCGACCTGGCCGCTGCAGCGGTGATGGCGGCCGCTGCGGGCGGTGCCGAGACCGCCGAGTACCCGATGGTGTCGCGCCCCAACGGTCGTCACGCCGAGAAGCCGGTCGAGCCGGCTGCCGGTCCCGCCCCCGCCGCCGCGTCGACCGCCGACAAGGTTCCGACCAGCGCCTGAGGGTGTCCACCGGCCACGGACCCGTCGGTCCGTGGCCGGTGGGCCGCCTCCGCAGCCCCGACGGCGATCTTTCCCTTCCGTTGAACCGTCCGGCGCTCCGTCGCCGTACGGACAGGTGAAGGGAGCTGCTCATGAAGCGCTTGACGCCGATGCTCACGCTGCTGACCGGAACCGGTCTGGCAGCCGTTCTGTTCACGATGAGTGCGCAGGCGGCCCCGCCGGCCGCGCGCTCCACGCCCGAGGCCGCCGCTGCGGGGGCGACCGCCTCGCCCCCGTCGGAGGTGCCGGAACCGTCGGTGCAACGACCGGGTGAGACCGCGCCCCCGGAGCCGGACGCGACGCCGACTGACGCACCGACGGCCGTACCGACGGCCGCGCCGACGCCACAGGCACCGACGACCACCCCGCCGACGGGCACCGACGTCCCCATCGACAACAAGGTCGACGTCACCTGGACCGGGCGGCTGGACAACGGGGCGACCATCGCGATCACCGTCACCAACCGCAACGCCACGGCCTACGTCTGCGACGGCAGGAGCCTGGAGATCTGGTTGCAGGGCACCGCCGTGGACGGGGAGTTCAGCCTCACCGGCAAGGGTTCGTCCCGGCTGACCGGCACGTTCGACAGCGCCACCGGCCGGGCCTCCGGTTCGGTGACGGCGGGTGGACGGACGTTCACGTTCACCGCCACGTCGAACGGGTCGACCAAGCCGTCGGTGTACCGGGCCAGCCAGCAGGTCCGCGACGCCGGGGTGGACGGGGGCTGGATCCTGCTCGCCGACGGCACCCAGATCGGCGTGGTGACCTGGAACGGCAGGCCGGTGCCCGCCCCACCACTGGACCCGGCGTTCTTCACCACGATCGTCAACGGGGTGAGCATCGACGCGGTGCCGGTCCTGCCGACTCCGGGGAACGGTGAGTGAGGGTGGCCCGCCGCAGGTCCGCCACGGACGAGCCCCGGGACGCCTTCGACGACCTCGACCTGCGGGTGATCCCCGGCCCCGCATCCCCTGGCCCGGACCAGCCGGACGGTTGGTCCGGGTCGGGCGGCCCGCCCGAGTGGCCGCAGGGTAGGGACTGGTCACCGCCGACCGAGCCGCCGGAGCAGGCACAGTGGCCACCCCGGTCCGAGTGGACCGACCAGCCCGACCGGCCCGAGCCGGCGGACCGGTTCGACGGTCCGGAACGGGCCGACCGGTTCGACCGAACGGAACAGGCGGACCGGTTCGACCGACTGGAGCCGGCGGACCGGTTCGACCGAGCAGAACCTGCCGACCGGTTCGACCGACTGGAGCCGACCGACCGACCCGAGTGGTCCGCCGAACCCGCACGGTCCCCTGTCGTACCGAGGTCGCTGCTGGTCCCGCTGCTGGCCGGGTCGGCCGTGGCGGTGGCCATGGGGGTGTACGGGCGGCTGCACGAGCCGACCGGGATCGCGGTGAGCGTGGCCGGGTTCTCCGGCCCGATGACGGTGAAGGTGTGGCTCGGTACCGTCGCTGTCGTCTTCGCGATCCTGCAACTGGTGTCGGCGCTGGCGATGTGGGGCAAGCTGGGCGGCTTCTCCCCCTCCTGGGCGTCGACCGCGCACCGCTGGTCCGGCCGGGTCGCCTTCCTGGTGGCGATCCCCGTCGCGGTGCACTGCCTGTACGCGGTCGGGTTCGCCGACTACAGCCTGCGGACGGTGGTCCATTCGGCGTTGGGCTGCTTCTTCTTCGGGGCCTTCACCACCAAGATGCTGGTGCTGCCGAAACGGGACCTGCCCGGGTGGGTCCTCCCGGTGGCCGGTGGACTCGTGTTCACCGCCCTGATCGGGATCTTCCTGACCTCGTCGGTCTGGTACTTCACCACCTTCGGCGTACACCTGTGACCCGGCTGCCGTCCGCCGCACGCGACCAGGAGGAAACGATGAACCACCTGCACTGTCCGTCCCGACGGGCCCTGCTCACCGGTGCCGGCGCGGCCGGTGCCACCGCCCTGCTCACCGGGTGTCAGACCTACGGCACGCCACCCCCGGTGGCCGAACCGGGGGCACCCGCCCCCACCGGGACCGACGGCGCCACCGCCGCCCCCGACGGGCAGGCACCCGCGTTGGCGCTGCTGGCCGACATCCCGGTCGGCGGCGGGAAGGTCTTCGGGACCGAGGGGGTGGTGGTCACCCGGCCCGCCGAGGACACCGTCCGGGCCTTCTCGGCGACCTGCACCCACCAGGGCTGCACCGTCGCCGAGGTGACCGACGGCACCATCGTCTGCCGCTGCCACAACAGCGCCTTCGACATCGCCGACGGGTCGGTACGCAGCGGCCCGGCCCGGTCGGCGCTGGCCGAGTCCCGGGTCACCGTCGACGGGGACTCGATCCGGTTGGCCTGACCCGCCGACGTCTCCCGACGCCGTCACCCGGGCGGTCGGCGTCGGGGGCGCTCCGGTTGTCCCCGGCGGATATCTTCGGTCCGGCCGGACACCGACCGACGGGAGCAGACGTGCGAGAGGGTACGGGCGTCGACGCCGCCAACCGCCTCACCGCCGGGTGGGCGCAGACCCTCGACGGTCGACCGACGGTGCTCTCCGGGGCGGGCGCGTACCCACTGTTGGCGTTGCTGGCGGCGCACGCCGGTGGGGCGGCCCGCAGTGAGCTGGCCGCCGTCGCCCCGACCGGACTGCCCCTGGTCGACTCGCCGACCACCCGGCTGGCCCTGGGCGTCTGGTCCGCCGCCGACCTGCCGTTGACCGACAGCTGGCTGGCGGCCGTGCCGGAACCGCTGCGTCGACGGCTGACAGGGGACCCGGCGACGGACCAGCGGACCCTGGACGAGTGGGCCGCCGAGCGGACCGACGGGCTGATCCCCGCCGTGCCGGTCCAGGTCGGACCGACCGACCTGCTGGTGCTGGTCAGCGCATTGCTGGTGCGGACCGGTTGGGCCGAGCCCTTCCGACGCCGACCCTTCAGACCGACCGTCGGCGCCTGGCGGGGGCGCGACGTCGACGGTCTGCACCAGGTCACCGACGAGGTGTCCCGGCTGCGCGTGTCGGCCACCCCGGCGGGGCCGTTGAGCCTGCTGACGGTGCCCGGTGAGGCCGACGTCGACGTGGTGCTCGCCCTCGCCGAGCCGGACCGACCGGCCCGGGAGGTGGTGCCGGCGGCGATCGCCGCGTGGGCCGGTGACGCGGGGCTGCCGGTGCCCGCCGGTCCGGGGGTGGGGACCCGGACGGTCACCGCCACCGACGACCGCCCGCAGGTGCACGTCTGGACCGTGCCGTTCCGGGTCACCGCCGACCACGACCTGCTGGAGCACCCCGAGGTGTTCGGGCTGGGCTCCGCCGTCGGGACCCCCGGCGACCACTTCCCCGGGATCAGCGCGCAGCCCCTGTACGTGTCGCAGGCCCGGCAGTCGGCCACCGCCGTCTTCGGCGAGGCCGGCTTCTGTGCCGCCGCCGTGACGGCGATGGCCGCCCGTGCCGGGGCGGCCCCCCGCGCATCGGTGACGAAGGAGGTGACCACAGTCGAGGTGACCCCGCCGTTCTGCTTCCTCGCCGTGCACCGCGCCACCGGTCTGGTGCTCTTCGCCGGTTGGGTCACCGAACCGGGACCGCAGCAGCCCTGACCGGTGTCCGCAGGGGCACGTCGCCGCCCCTGCGGTGCCCCAGGCGATGGCCGTCCGGCCCGCCCGGGGCACGGACGGGTGTGGCACGGCGACTGTGCCGTCCGGGATCCTGGTCCGGACGGGGATCTCCGAGTCGAGGGGGCGTCATGCGGATCGTGGTCGTCGGAGGCAGCGGGCTCGTCGGCCGCAGACTGGTCGGCCGACTCCGGGCCGGAGGGCACGAGGCGGTTCCCGCCTCCCGGGGGACCGGTGTGGACGCGGTCACCGGCGACGGCCTCGCCGAGGCGCTCACCGGAGCCCAGGTCGTCGTCGACGTGACGAACCCACCTTCCTTCGAGCCCGGGGCGGCGCTGGAGTTCTTCCGGACCTCCACCCGCAACCTGCTCGCCGCCGGGGCCGAGGCGGGGGTCGGGCACCACGTGGCCCTCTCGGTGGTGGGCGCCGACCGGATGCCGGACAGCGGGTACATGCCGGCCAAGGTCGCCCAGGAGGCGCTGATCGAGGGCTCCGGTCGACCGTTCACGATCCTGCGGGCGACCCAGTTCCACGAGTTCCTCGCCGACATCGTGGCGGCCGGGGCCGACGGGGACGTCATCCGCCTCTCCCCCGCCCCGATCCGACCGGTGGCGGTGGACGACGTCGCCGACACGCTCGTCGAACTGGCCACCGGTGACCCGGTCGACGGGGTGGTCGAGCTGGCCGGTCCGGAGTCCTTCCCCCTGGCCCGGATCGCCGAGGAGGTCCTGGCCGTACGGCACGACGACCGGGCCGTCGTCGTCGACCCGCAGGCCCGGTACTTCGGACAGCTCCTGGACGAGCGGACCCTGGTCCCCTCCGGCGACACCCACCGCGTCGGCGCGATCCACTTCGCCGACTGGCTGGGACGGGACGCGTCGTCGTCCACCTGACCCGAACGGCACGCCCTTTCGCCGTCTCGGGTCTACTGCTCGGTAATCCGATCCGCTTATCCTCCATCGGCCAGATCCCTCTCGGAGGACTCGGAGTTCATGGACTGGAACAGCGGTAGACGGACACGAACCGTGTTGGGCGTACTGGTCTCCAGTGGAGCGCTCATCGCAACGACCGGGCTGCCCGCCCACGCCCAACCGGCGTCGACGGCGCAGACCCCCACGATCAGCGAGATCCACTACGACAACGCCGGTACCGACGTCGGCGAGGCGGTCGAGGTGGAGGCCCCCGTCGGCTTCGACCTGACCGGTTGGCAGATCGTGCTCTACAACGGGGCCAACGGCGCGCCGTACCACACCCGAACCCTCACCCAGACGGTGCCGGCCGCCGGTGTGGTCGTCGCCGAGTACCCCACCGACGGGATCCAGAACGGGTCCCCCGACGGCATCGCCCTGGTCGAACCCGGCGGACGGGTGGCCGAGTTCCTCACCTACGAGGGGACCTTCACCGCCGTCGGCGGCCCCGCGAACGGGCTGACCGGCACCGACATCGGGGTGCAGGAGACCGCCTCCACCCCCGTCGGCCACTCCCTCCAGAAGATCGACGGCACGTGGCGTCCGCCCGCGCCGAACACCTTCGGTGTCCGCAACGGCGGCGGGGGCGACCCCGATCCCGATCCGGGCACCGGCTGCACCGTCACCGTCGACCGGACCATCGCCCAGGTCCAGGGCACCGGGGACGCGACCCCGCTGGCCGGTACCCGGGTCACCGTCGAGGGCGTGGTCACCGCCGACCACCGCACCGGCGGGTACAACGGCGTCTACCTGCAGACCGCCGGTAGTGGCGGGGATCGGCCGGTGGCCGGCGGGACCGCCTCCGACGGTGTCTTCGTCTACCTGACCACGAACACCGCCAACCACCCGGCGGTAGCGGTCGGGGACCGGGTCCGGGTCACCGGCACCGCGTCCGAGTTCAACGGGCTGACCCAGCTCAGCATCGCCGGCCGGGCCGACGTGCAGGTCTGCCAGCGCGGGGTCCCGCTGCCCGAGCCGGTCCCGGTCACCCTGCCGCTGGACGACGCCGCCCGTGAGTCGGTCGAGTCGATGCTGGTCGCGCCGGTCGGCCGGTTCGCCGTCTCCGAGGTCTACAACGTCAACCGGTTCGGCGAGCTCGTGCTCACCGCCGGGGAGCAGCCGGCCCGTACCCCGACCGACGTCGCCGCACCCGGCTCCGACGAGGCCAGGAAGGTCGCCGCCGACAACAGGTCGGCCCGACTCCTGCTCGACGACGGCCGGACCACGAACCTCTCCAGCGCCGGGCTGGCCCCGCCGTACCTGTCCCGCACGGAGCCGGTACGCGTCGGCGACCAGGTCGAGGCCTTCGGCCCGACGGTCCTGTCGTACGGGTTCAGCGAGTGGCGGCTCCAGCCGACCACCCCTGTCGACGCGGACACCCCGGCCGCCGGTCGGACCACCTTCAAGTCCACCAACCCGCGCACCGCCGCCCCGGTGGACGTGGGCGGGGACGTCAAGGTGGCCAGCTTCAACGTGCTGAACTACTTCGTCCACTTCGGTGGGGAGGCCCGGGGGGCCGACGACGAGGCGGCGCTGGCCAAGCAGGAGGCGAAGATCGTCTCGGCGATCAGCGCGCTCGACTCCGACGTGGTGGCGCTGGAGGAGATCGAGAACTCCGTCCGGTTCGACGCCGCCGACCCGCAGAAGGCACTCAAGCGCCTCGTCGGGGCACTCAACCGGGCCGACGGCGCGGGCACGTGGGACTACGTCCGTACCCCGGCCGACCTGCCCGCCCCCGCGCAGCAGGACGTCATCACCACCGCGATCATCTTCAAGCCGGCGGCTGTCGCGCCGAAGGGTGCGTCCCGGTCGGTCGACGACGAGACCGTCTGGTTCAACGCCCGCGAGCCGATCGCCCAGACCTTCACCGCCGGGTCGGTCGACTTCACGGTGGTGGTGAACCACTTCAAGTCCAAGAGTGGCACCGGCACCGGGGACAACGCCGACGCCGGAGACGGGCAGGGCGCCTTCAACGGTGACCGGGTCCGCCAGGCCCGCGCCCTGACGGCCTTCGTCGACACCCTCGGCACCCCCGACGTGCTGCTGCTGGGCGACTTCAACGCCTACACGTACGAGGATCCGATGCGGGTCCTCTACGACGAGGACTACCGCAACCTCAACGACACCGGCAAGACCAGTTACGTCTTCGGTGGCGAGTCGGGGTCGCTCGACCACGTGGTGGCCTCGCCGTCGTTGGCGGCCCGGGTCACCGGTGTCGACGTCTGGCAGATCAACGCCGTCGAGTCGTACGCCTTCCAGTACGACGGTCACCCGACGTTCTTCGCCCCGGACGCGTACCGGGCCAGCGACCACAACCCGCTGGTCGTCGGGATCAGGACCGGCACCGACACCGCACCGATCGACGTGCAGTTGTTGAGCATCAACGACTTCCACGGTCGGCTGGAGTCCCCGGCCGCCTCGAACGGGCAGCCCGTCGGCGGGGCCGCGCAGATCGCCGGGCTCGTCGACCGGCTGCGGCAGCAGAACCCGAACACGGCCTTCGTCTCCGCCGGGGACAACATCGGCGCGTCGACGTTCGTCTCCGCGATCGACGACGACAACCCGACCATCGACGTGTTGAACAAGGCCGGGCTGACCGTCTCGGCGGTGGGCAACCACGAGTTCGACAAGGGCCTGGCCGACCTGACCGGCCGGGTCACCGAGCGGGCCGACTTCCCGCACCTCGGGGCGAACGTGTACCGGGGTGACGAGCGGGTGCTGCCCGCGTACACGGTCGACACCATCGGCGGGGTCCGGGTGGGCTTCGTCGGTGTGGTCACCGAGCAGACCGCCGCCCTGGTCAGTCCGGACGGCATCGCCGGTCTGACGTTCCGGGACCCGGTGGCCGAGGCGAACCGGGTCGCCGCCCAGCTCAAGGACGGCGATCCGGCCAACGGTGAGGCCGACGTCGTGGTCCTGCTGGCCCACGAGGGGGCGGCGACGCAGAACATCGGCTCCGCCGCGCAGCTGGCCGCCGACCCGGTCTTCGGCCGCTACACCCGGGCCGACGCGACGATCGACGTCATCTTCAGCGGGCACACCCACCAGCCGTACGCCTTCCAGGTCCCGGTACCGGGCTCGGACCGGCTGCGTCCGGTGGTGCAGGCCGAGGACTACGGCAAGCGGCTCGGCCGGGTCACGTTGACCTTCGACCCGGCCACCCGGACGGTGACCGGCACCGAGGCGACCCTCGTCGACGTGGTCGGTGCGCCGCAGGACCCGGCGGTGGCCGAGATCGTGGCCGCCGCCAAGACCCGGGCCGAGGAGCTGGGCCGGCGTCAGTTGGGCACCGTCACGGGGGACGTCACCCGGGCCTTCACCAACGGCAACGAGGACCGGGGCAAGGAGTCGGCGCTGGGTAACCTCATCGCCGACGTGCAGCTCGCCGGCACCCGGGACCCCGGTCGGGGTGGGGCGCAGATCGCCTTCATGAACCCCGGTGGCCTGCGTGCCGACCTCAGGTACGGCACCGACGGCACGATCACGTACGCCGACGCGTTCGCCGTGCAGCCGTTCGCCAACGACGTGGTCACCAAGTCCTACACCGGCGCGCAGATCAAGCAGGTGTTGGAGGAGCAGTGGCAGCCCGAGGGGGCGTCCCGGCCGGTGTTGTGGCTGGGGGTCTCCAAGGGGCTGACCTACGTCTACGACCCGCAGGCACCCCGGGGGTCCCGGATCGTGTCCGTCTCGCTGAACGGCAGTCCGCTGAGCCCGACCGGCACCTACCGGGTCACCGTGAACTCGTTCCTGGCCTCCGGTGGGGACAACTTCACCACGCTGGGGCAGGGCACCGACCGGGTGACGACAGGCGACAACGACCTGACGATGCTCACCGCGTACCTGGCGGCGAACTCCCCTGTCACGCCGGACACCCAGCCCCGCTCCACCGTCGGGCAGGGCGGGCCGACCTGCACGGAGACCATCACCGGTCGGCAGGACCTGCCGGTGACGGTCAAGCCGGGCGCCGTGGTCTGCCTGGTGGACGCCGTCGTCCCGGGGCAGACCACGGTCCGCAAGGGTGGTTCCCTGGTGGTCACCGGCGGCACCCTGAACGGTCCGCTGGTGGCGAACACCGCGGCGCTGCTCACTGTGACCGGCGCGACGATCAAGGGTCCGCTGACCGTGTTCGAGGCGACCGGTCCGGTGACGGTGGTCGACACGGTGGTCAAGGGTCCGGTGTCGACCTCGCGCAACACCGCCGGGGTCCGGCTCGAATCGATCCGGGCGGACTCCCCGGTGAACCTGTTCGACAACGTCGGCGGTCAGGCTGTGGTGATCACGGACAGCCTGGTCAAGGGCGCCCTGCGGTGCCGGGGCAACGACCCGGCACCGGTGGACGAGGACCGGCCGAACACGGTCCGGGGTGCGCTGCGGGGCCAGTGCGAGCAGCTGTGACCCACAGGTGATCCTCCGGGCCCCGGTCGGTGACGGCCGGGGCCCGGAGCCGTTCCCGACCCGGGGGCGTCCGCCGACCGGGTGGTCGGCGGACGGTCCCCCGGCCTAGGCGGGGGCCGCCAGGTGGCGGGCGACGAGCACGGCCGCCCGGACGATCAGGTCCGGACGGTAGAGGTCCTTGTCGTGCCAGAGCGGCAGGCCCTCCTCCCCGTCGTCCACCCCGATCAGGTACGCGTGCCCCCGGGCCACGGCGGCGGCGGTGTCGGGACCCGACGCCACAGTGCAGAGCAGATGCAGGGCGTACGCGGTCTCCTCGGCGGTGCCGTCGGACCGCCCCCACGAACCGTCGGCCCGTTGGGTGTCCACCACCCAGCGGGCCGCTCTCGTCAGGGCCGGGGCCACCGTCGCGGGGCGGCCGTAGGAGTGCAGGGCCAGGGCGCAGCAGAGGGTCGCGTAGTAGGGCGAGGCGTGCCACCGGTCCCGCCAGGCCCCGTCGGTGTCCTGCCGGTCGAGCAGCAGCAGTTGGAGCCGGTCGACGGCACTGTGATGCCGGTCGTGGCCGGCCCCGTCGGCGAGGTGTCGGCCCAGTGCGTCGAGGACGTGGGCGTTGGTGGTGACGGAGAGACCGTCCTCCCCCGGCCAGGTGCAGAAGCCGGCGCCGGTCTCGTAGGGCCAGAGGCAGTCCGGGTCGACGGGTACGCCCAGCCGCATCAGGGCGTAGAGGGTGACGGCTGTGGTGTCGGCGTCGGGGGGCAGCCCGGGGCTCGTCGCGACGCCGGCCGGACCCAGGTCGGCGGTGAGGCTGCGGACCACCTCGGCCGGGACGGTGACCGGCAGGCCGGCCCGGGTGAGGGTGCTGAGCACCCAGGCCCGCTCGAACACCGCGATCGGGGTGGTGCAGGGTGCGAGTCCACCGAGCGGGCGTACCGCGCCCTCCAGGTAGGACAGCGCCGCCGGGTGGGCGTCCGGGCGGTCCCGGGCGGCCAGCCACGCGGCGGTCGCGGCCGGGGACGCGCCGACCGTCCCCGACGGCAGCGGGGTGAGCCCCGGAAGGTCGCGGAGCAGGTCCGCCACCACCTCGACGGCGTGGTGCAGCTTCGGATGCAGCGGGGTACCGGCGGCCACCCGGTCCCGTACGGCGGCCAGGCGGGCACCGGTCATCCCCGGGGGCAACGGGAGCCGGGTCCGGGGCAGCCCCGGCGGGGGGTCGGCCAGGTGCTCGTTGATCGCCCCCACCAGCGCCGGCACGATGAGGTCGATCGCCGGGGTGTCGGGCAGGGCGCGGACGTCGCCGAGCCGGTCCGCCAACGCGGTCACCGCCCGTGACGCCGCCCGGATGACGGTGTCCAGGCCCGGAGCCGAGCCGGTACGCACCACGGTCAGCAGCGCCTCCGTGGCGCTCGCGGTGGGCACCAGCCCGTAGGGGTCGTCGGTTCCCCAGCCACCGTCGGCCCGCTGGGTGGCCACCAGGTGCCGGACCCGGCGGTCGTGGCCGGTCAGCCAGGGTGCGAGGCTCACCAGCCGGGCGGTCTCGTAGGTCGAGGCGGAGACCTGACCGGCCGGGTGTCGCACCATCCGGGCGACCAGGTCACGGACCTCGGAGTCGACGTCGATCCGGACGATCTCGGCGAGTTCACCGCTGTTCAACGTGACCCCAGAAGTCCGTCTGGCGGTAGAACCCGCTGGTGTACCCGATCTCCCGGGCGAGGTAGACGGCCTGCTGGGGGCAGCGTCGGGCCAGTTCCGCGAGCAGTGCGCGGCAGTCGGTCATCCGCTCCGCGGTCAGCTTCCGTACGTCGTCGGCGTCCAGGCCGAGCGAGAGGATGTTGAGGTCACCGCTGCGGGCGTCGCGTTCGTGGCCGGCCAGGTCGTTGACCAACCGGATGATCTCCTGGGCCTGCCGACTGGCCCGGGTCAGCTCGTCGAGGTGGGTGAGGGTGTCCGGGTCACCGGTGGCGATCCAGTGCGAGACGTTGACGAAGGTGGCTCCGAAGCCGTCGGCGTTGGCCAGGTACTCCTCGACGGTGGGGCGTACCCCGTCGGCCTTCCAGTGCCACTCCCGGGCGTCGGCGACGAGGACGCGACGTACCTCCTCGCTCCACAGTGGGTGCGTGTCGGCGAAGGCGTCGACGGTGGCGAGGTCGGCGCGGATCCGGGCGAGGAAGAGTCCGAGCTGGTCGCCGTCGTCGGGGGCGGCTCCCTCGGCGACGGCCGTGCACCGGGCGACGACCTCGGCGACCTCGGTGGCGGAGGTGGCCCGGTAGTCGATCTCCCAGTCCTCGGCGGTGATCCAGAGGGAGGTCCGGTTGGCGGTCCGCAGCTGCGCGGCGGTGCACCAGGGGGCGATGAACGCGGTGGACATCGCGACGGCGCCGAGCATGCTGGGGTCGACGGGCGGATCGGGCAGGATCGCCGGGTACGCGGCGGCGACCTTCTGCAGGTCGCGCTGCCCCCGGGAGGCCAGGGCGCAGATCCGGGCGTGTTCGGCGGCGGAGTCGAGTTCGGTGGTGACGACTGACATCAGACGCGCTCCTGGTCTCGTTGGCGACGGGTGAATGTGAGCGACACCGGCTGCCGCGCCCGCAGCAGCCCGGCGACCTCGACGCCGGGCGGGGTGTCGTCGACGGCCGTGAACTCGAACCGGCGCAGGACCGTCGCCACGATCAGCGTGGCCTGGAGGTGGAACAGGTGCTCGCCCACGCAGCGGTGCATCCCCCCGCCGAAGGGGAAGTGGGCGTAGCGGTGCCGCCCCTGCGCCTCGGCACGACCGGGGGCGAACCGGTCCGGGTCGAACTCCCCGGCGGTCGGCCCCCAGAACTTCGGCATCCGTGCGGTGGCGTACGGCGAGAGCAGCACCGTCGCGCCCTTCGGGATGCGTACGCCGCCGAGGACGTCGTCGGTCGTCGCCCGCCGGGGCAGGATCCACCCGGGTGGGTAGAGGCGGAGCAGTTCGGTGAGCACCATCCCGGTGTAGGTCAACCGGGTCAGGTGCTCGGCGCGGACGGGACCGGCCCCGACCACCCGGTCGATCTCGTCGGTGAGCCGCGCGGTCACGTCGGGACGTCCGGCCAGCACCGGCCAGAGCCAGGTCAGTGCCGTCTGACTGGTCTCGGTGGCCACCGCCACCATGGAGACGAGGTCGTCGCGCATCCGCCGGTCGGGCAGCGGGTCTCCGTCGGCGGCCCGCGCCCGGACCAGCATGGACAGGACGTCGTCGCCGTCGGTGGGTTCGTGGACGGCTCGGCGCAGGACGGGCAGCAGGATGTCGTCGATGGTGCGGACCGAGGCGTGGAAGCGCCGGTCGCCGGGCATCGGCAGCCACCACGGTACGAACGGTGCGACGACCCGGGGAATCATGGCGGTGAGGATGGTCGCCTGCGCCTCGGTGATCCGCAGGGCGTCGTCGAGCGAGAGCCGGTCGGCGAAGAACGTCCTGACGCTCACCGCGGCGACGATGCGGGTGAGTTCGTCGGCCATGTCGACGGGCGTCGCGGTGCCCGCCGCCGCCTCGATCCCCTGGACCGCGTCGGCGACCGTGTCGACCAGGGAGGCGGCGATGCCGGTGATCCGGGCGGGGCGGAACAGCGGGGCCAGGACCTTCCGGCTGGTGGTCCAGTCGTCGCCCTCGCCGAGGATGCCGTCGCCGACCACCCGGCGCACAGACCGCCAGAGCGCGGTGTCGCTGCCCCGCTGGTAGACGGTCGGCCGTTCGGCGAGGACCTGTTGGACGTGCACGGGGTGGGTGACGAGGTACGGCCGGGACAGGCCGAGGCCGATCCGTACCACCTCCCCGTCGGAGGAGTTCGCCGCGTCGAGCAGCGCGGCGTGGACGTCACGCAGCATCCCGGGCACCGCCCGGCGGGCCGGGATCACCCGCGCCCTGACTCCTGACTCACTGTCGGAGACCCCCACAGCACCCTTCTCCCATCACTTTGAGTAATCATGAGGCCCCCGTGCGTTGGTCGTCCCCGGCAAACTTAGCCATCTCCTCTCCGTACATCCATGGCTCCGGGGGGTGATCGGCTTCACCTTTGCGCATTTCATCGCCTGTGGACCCACTCCTGAGTCGTGAGTGAGTCCTTCGAGGACGGCGGGCGACGTCCGCCACGAGGCCGACCGGGCACTTCGCACGAGCGATCCGGGCAGTCTTGAGTGGAGAGTCGGCGAGCTGCTAGCGTCTCCCGGTCTGCCTCCTCCGAATAACTCGACCGGCCTGAAAATGCCGGAGGGTTACCGATGTCCGCCCATGGGACGGTTTGATGCGGTATCGCAGCACCAATCTGCGTACGAAGGTCATTGCTCTGCTGTTGTCGCTCGTCGCACTCTGGTCGTTCGCGGCCTGGGTGACCCTCCGCGACGGCGTCACACTCCTGGGCATCCGGGCAATGGACACCGAGGTGGCCGCGCCGAGCGAGGTCCTCGTACCCGCGTTGCAGGACGAGCGGCGACTCTCCGTCGCCTACCTCGCCGCCCCCAACGAGTCCCGGCGGGAGGCCCTCCAGGACGGCCGCCGCACCGTCGACGAGCTGGCCGCGGACTTCCGGCGCACCGCGACGGGCTGGACGGCGAGGCTGGCCGGCACCGACCAGACCCGCCAGCGCATCGACGCCGCCGTCGCCGAGCTGGACGCCCTCCCCGGAGTCCGCAGGTCGGTGGACGAACGGGCGGCCGACCGCTCCGGCGTCCAGGACGCCTACACCCGGGCCGTCGGCAGCCATTTCCTGATCTACGACGTCATCGGCGGCATCGGTGACCGGGTGCTCGAGGCGGACACCCGGCACCTGATCGAGATCTACCGGGTCCGGGAGCTGGTCGCCCAGCAGGACACCCTCCTGGCCGGGGTTTTCGCCGCCGGTCGGGTCACCCCCGCCGAGCACTCCCGCTTCGGTGACCTGGTGGCCGCCCAACGGTTCCTCGCCGACCGGACCCTCGACCAGATGCGGGCCGACGACCGGAGCCTGTTCCAGACGCTGCTCACCAGCACCGACCTCAGCCGGCTGGGCGAGCTCCAGGACCGGATCACCGCCGGTGACCGGGACGTCGCCCGCCCGGTGGTCGCCGCCCAGGACTGGGAGCCGGCAGCCGACCGGGCGCTGTCCGGCCTCCAGGAGTCGGTTCTCGACGGCGGTGACAAGATCGTCGACCGGGCCATCCCGGCCGCCGTCATGGTCGTCGTCCGGCTGATCCTCGCCGCCGGTCTGGGCCTCATCGCCGTCATCGCGTCCATCGTGATCTCGGTGACCACCACCCGGGCCCTGATGACCGAGTTGCAGCGGCTCCGTGACACCGCGCACAAGCTCGCCGACGAGCGTCTGCCCGCCGTCGTGCAGCGGCTGGGCCGGGGCGAGAAGGTGGACGTCGCCACCGAGGCGCCCCCGCTCGACGTCGGCGACGACGAGATCGGGCAGGTGGGGCAGGCGTTCAACAGGGTCCAGGAGACGGCGATCCGTACCGCCGTCGAGCAGGCCGAACTGCGCCGGGCCGTACGCGACGTGTTCCTCAGCCTCGCCCGGCGTACCCAGGGTCTGGTGCACCGGCAGGTGACCCTCCTGGACACCATGGAACGGCAGGAGGAGTCGCCGGAGAAGCTGGAGGACCTCTTCCGCGTCGACCACCTCGCCACCCGTATGCGGCGTAACGCGGAGAACCTGATCGTCCTCTCCGGGGCGGCTCCCGGTCGGGCCTGGCGACGCAACGTGCCGATGCTGGACGTGGCCCGCGCCGCCACCCAGGAGGTCGAGGACTACCCCCGGGTGCAGGTGCTGCCGCTGGGGTCGGTCGGCCTGGCCGGACGGGCGGTCAGCGACGTGATCCACCTCCTCGCCGAGCTCGTCGAGAACGCCCTGACCTTCTCTCCGCCGCACACCCAGGTCGAGGTCAGGGGACAGCTGGTGGCGAACGGGTTCGCCATCGAGATCGAGGACCGTGGGCTCGGGATGAGCGAGGAGGAGTACGCGGCGGCGAACGAGCAGATCGCCACCCCGCGCGACTTCACCCTCTCCAACGCCAACCAGCTCGGCCTGTTCGTGGTGAGCCAGTTGGCCGCCCGGCACGGGCTCGGCGTCCGGCTGAAGAACTCCCCGTACGGTGGCACCACCGCCGTGGTCCTGATCCCGATGGACCTGGTCACCGGTGCCGACGGGTTCCGCCGGGAGCCGGCGTCGACGAAGGCACCCGCCCCGAACGCCGGAGGCCTGCCCGACCGCGCCCGGACCAGGGCCGGTGAGCCGGGCGGGTCGGTGGCGCTCGCCCAACGCGGTCCGGTCCCGTCCCGCGGTCCGGCCCCGTCCGCCGACCCGACCCCGTCCGCAGGTCCGTCTCCGTCCGCCGGTCCGGTCCCGTCCGCCGGTCCGGCTCCGACGAGCGACGTCCTGGCCACCCAGGAGCTGCCCACGATCACCCCGGCCGGTCCGGCCCGGCCGACCGACACCCCGTCCCCGGCGCAGCGGCCACCCGCGACGGCACCGGAGACCCCGCCGACGCCGACCACCCCACGGGTGGCGGAGGACGGCGCCCCGCTGCAGGCCACACCACCGAAGCGCCCCGCAGCGACACCCCCGGACGGCGGGCAGACCCCCGCCGGTCTCCCGGTCCGGGTCCGACAGTCCAGCATCGCCCCGCAGCTGCGCGACTCGCCGACCGTCGACGACGACGCCGACGACGACGCGCCTGTCACCTCCCCCGACCGGGTCCGCCGGACCATGAGTTCGTACCAGCGGGGCACCCTGCGCGGGCGCGCCGACGCGGAACGTCTCCAGGACACCGAAGGCGACGACCGCCCCGACCCGGAGGATCCCCCCGCGCGCGGCACCGACCGGTAGAAAGAGGAACGAGTGGTACAGCAGCAGCAGTCCGCCGGTGACCTGGCCTGGTTGCTCGACGACCTGATCGGCCGGGTCAAGCAGGCCGAGCAGGCCGTCGTGCTCTCCGTGGACGGCCTGCTCATGGCCGCCTCCACCGGGATGAGCCGGGACGACGCGGAGCACCTGGCCGCGGTCGCCTCCGGGATCCAGAGCCTCGCGAAGGGGGCCGGTCGCCGATTCGACGGCGGCCCGGTCCGACAGACGGTGATCGAGATGGAGAGCCGGTTCCTGTTCGTCACGGCGGCGGGCAGCGGCGCGTGCCTGGCCGTCCTCGCCGGGGAGGACGCCGACGTCGGACTCATCGCCTACGAGATGGCCATGGTGGTCGGACGGGCCGGTCGGTTCCTCGTCGCTCCCACCCGGCCGATCCGATAGGACGCGCCGAGATGCCCGACGCGGAACCCCTGTGGGTCGACGACGACGCCGGACCGCTGGTCCGACCGTACGCGATGACCGGTGGCCGAGCCCGTACCAGGAACGGCTTCAACGTCATCTCGCTGGTCCTCGCCACGGCACCGGCACCTCAGTTGGAGGTCGGACTGACCCCCGAACACCTGCACATCGTGGACCTCTGCCAACGGCCGCTGGCCCTGGCCGAGGTCTCCGCCCACCTCCACCTGCCCCTGGGCACCGTCCGGGTCCTCCTGGACGACCTGCTCGCCCGGGGGCTGGTCCGGGTCTCCGAGCCGAGGCCGCCCACCCTGCTTCCGGACAACCACGTATTCGAGGCACTCATCAATGGACTACGGAAACTCTGACGACTCCCCCACGGTGGTCCTCCCGACAGCCATCAAGATTCTCGTCGCGGGCGGTTTCGGTGTCGGCAAGACCACGCTGGTCAGCGCGGTCAGCGAGACCCAGCCGCTGCGCACCGAGGAGGTCCTGACCGAGACCGGCGTCGGGGTCGACGACCTCTCCGGCGTCGAGGAGAAGGCCACCACGACCGTGGCGATGGACTTCGGGCGGATCAGCTTCGGCGACGACCTGGTGCTCTACCTGTTCGGCACCCCGGGACAGGACCGCTTCTGGTTCGTCTGGGACGAGTTGGCGTTGGGTGCCCTCGGCGCGGTGGTCCTCGCCGACACCCGTCGACTGGCCGACTCGTTCCCGTCCATCGACTACTTCGAGCGGCACGGCGTCCCGTTCATCGTGGCGGTGAACTGTTTCGAGGGTGCCCGCCGGTACGACCTCCCCGACGTACGGCTCGCCCTGAACCTGGATCCGGAGGTCCCGGTGATGCTCTGCGACGCACGGCTGCGCGAGTCCAGCAAGGAGGTGCTGATCGCGCTGCTCAACCACGTCCTGCGCAGTCGTGGCAGCAAGGTGGAGGCCGAGTCGGTGTCGGGCTGACCAGGACCGGCGGGGCGACCCGGTCAGCCGGCGTAGAGCAGCAGCAGACCGGCGACGGTGTAGCCGACCATGAGCACCAGCATCGGTAGCTGGCCGGTGACCGCCCGGGTCCGGGGGAACAGGTACAGCGACCGGTCGTGGGCGAGCACCGTGCCCAGCAGGTGCCCGATCAGGATCAGGGTGATTTGGAGGGCGGCCACCGTGTCCGGGGTGACCAGGCCGGTGAGCGGTCTCCAGTCGGCGGTCCCGAGCCAGTTCGCGCCGGTGCCCAGCGGGTCGGAGAGCAACGCGAACGTCCGCTGACCCTCGACGACGAGCAACGAGTAGTAGTGGGCCAGCAGGTAGCCGACGGCGATCGGCACTATCGAGTGGGCCAGTTCCCCGCCGACCCGCCCGGGTGCCACCTGGCCGTCCCGCCCGAGGGTGGCCGCCGCCCGGACGGCCAGGTGGTAGGCGACAGCGACCAGGGCGAGGACCCCGGCCATCCCGAGGCTGCCGGTGACCACCGCCGGGAGTCCGTTCTCCTGGGTGAACCGCTGCCAGGCCGGGGCGGTGGAGAGGCTGTCGTACATGGTCGAGCCGAGCAGGACGACGACCACGGCGACCAGTCCCGGCTCCGGCCGCAGGGTGGCCATCCCGTCGAGGGGGTTGCGCCACACCAGGACGCCGTCGTCGCGCCGACCCACCGGGGCCATCCGTCCGACGAGTGCACTGTGCACCTGGAACGGGTCGGCCCGGTCGAACCACCCGACGCCGTACCGCACCGCGCCCACCAGCATGACCAGGGCGTACCCGGCGAGCCAGGCGTTGATCACCGGGAGGGTGGCCCGACCGGGTGCGACGAGTTCCAGCCAGACGAAGGCGACCAGCCCGAACGCCGCCGGCCAGACCCCGAGGCCCGACGGGAGGGGTCGCAGCCCCTGGTCCGGGTTGCGCCCGGCCGCCGCCGCGAGCACCAGGTACAGCGACCGCAGCGGGCTGACCGCCCGCCACACCGGCCCGAACACCAGCGACAGGGGGACCAGGCCGATCCAGACGAGGACGTAGAGCACGCCCGCCGTGGGGTTGTCCTCGTCGTCGGGCCCGCCGAGCAGAGCCAGGCAGAGGTACGCCCCGGCGAGCAGGCCGAGTCCGCGCAGCGCCCACCGGAACGCCGGTGCGTCGAGGAACGCGGCGAGCCGACGCGGGACGGGCTGCCCGACGTGGCCGTCGCGGTCCAGCCTCGGGGAGCGCCAGAGCACGCCCAGCGCGACGAAGGTGATCACGAGGGTGAGGGCGGCGGCGACGACGAGCTGGGGCAGCGAGAGGGGCAGGTCCTCCCGGCCACCGACACCGTGGGCGAGCAGGCCGACGGGGGTCGACCCGGTCCGGTCGGTCAACGGAGGACGGTACGGGGTGCGGGGCGGACGACGGGGCGGGGGGCAGGGTCACCCATGGGCATTGACGCACTCCGTACGGTCGTGTCGCCTCCGATGTCAGGGCTGTGAACTCTACGTCTTGTCCCCGGCCAGGGGAATGGCCATCATGAGCAGATGCGAATCGGCGTCGGCTCGTCCCGACGAGTGGGAGCCCTGGTGGCGGCCCTGTCGGTAGTCCTGTCGACGGCGGTGTTGCTGCCCGCCGCCCCGGCCGCCGCCCACGGTCAACTGGCCGTCTCCGCCCCGCTCGCCGACACGGTGGTGGACTCGCCCCTGGAGCACGTGGCGCTCTACTTCACCGAGCAGCCGCACGCCCAGGCCCACTTCACCCTCCGCGCCCCGGGTGGGGCCCGGGTGGACGGTGCCTGGACCCACGGGGAGCCGAAGCGCCTGGACAAGCCGGTCCAGGAGTACTACCTCGTCGACGGTCGGCTGGAGCCGACGTTCTACCACACCGGTTACCCCGCGCTGCTCACCGTCGCCCACTGGCCGGTGACCGGCAGGTACACCGCCACGTGGCTCTCCGTCGCCTCCGACGGTGACGAGGTGAAGGGTTCGCTGAGCTTCGACTACCGGGGGCCGACCGGCGGCCCTCCGGCCGGGTGGACCGCACCGACGAACGAGGCGGCCCCGGCCCTGCTCTCGCTCCTGGAGCAGGGGCACCGCAGCCGCCCCGGTAGCCCCGGTTCCGCCGCACCGGCGGGCACCGCCCCGCCCGCCTCCGCACCGGCCGCCGCCCCCGCCCAGGAGGAGGGGGGCGGGATCGGGGCCTGGGTGGTACCCGGGATCGTGGTCGCCGTGGTGGCGGTGATCGTGTGGGGGGCCGCCCGGCGGCGGGGGACGACGAACGGACCGCCGTCCCGCCCGGTGGCCCGCCGCCCGTCCACACCGGGGCGTGCCGGCCCCACCCGCCCGTCGAAGCGGCGCCCGCGCCGCTGACCCGGGTTCACGACCGGGGCGGGTGCTGGTCGCGCAGCCGACGCCCCCGGCCGAGGGCGTCGGCGTACCCCCAGCGGCCCCGGACGTCGAGCAACGCGATCTGGCCCATCTCCTCGGGCACCGCCGCGTCGACCGCCAGGTGGTCGTCGTACGGCTCCAGCCCCAGCAGGACCCTCAGCAGCAACAACGTCGCCCCGGACGAGGGCGCGTACGGGCTGTCGGTGAACCGGTACGGCACCGGGACCCTGGTGCGTTCCCTGTCGTACCCGGCGAAGAACCCGGGTAGCCGCCCGCCGAAGTACCGGCCGGCCGCCAGCAGTGCCGTGGACAGTCGGGCGGCCTCCTCCTTGAACCCGTACCGGCGTAGCCCCCAGGCGATGATGGAGTTGTCCCACGGCCACACCGCGCCGGTGTACTGGCCCAGTGGGCTGAACCGGCCCTCGGTGGCGGCCAGGCTGCGCACCCCCCAACCGCTGAAGAGGGCCGGACCCAGCAGGTGTCCGACCAGACGCTCGGCGTGGGCCGGTTCGACGATCCCGCTGAACAGCAGGTGTCCGACGTTCGAGGCGAGCGCGTCGACCGGGGTCCCGTCGGTCTGCAACGCCAGGGCGTAGTACCCCCGGTCCGGAAGCCAGAAGTCACTGTTGAACCGTTCTCGCAGGTCGGCGGCTTCCCGTTCGAGCCTGTCGGCCAGGGCCCTGTCGTTCCAGAAGCGTCGGGCCAGCCGGGCGGCGCGGAGCTTGGCGTCGTAGGTGTACCCCTGCACCTCGCAGACCGCGTGCGGGTAGGTGGCCAGTCGGCCGTCGTGGAAGCAGATGCCCTCGGCGGAGCTGCGCCAGGACTCGTTCACCGGTCCGGCCCGGGTCTCGCGCCGGTCGGACCAGACGTATCCGGTGCCGACGGGGTCGGCGTCGGTGTCGAGCCAGTCGACGGCGGCGCGGGCCTCCACCTCGTAGCGGCGGATCAGGTCGGCGTCGCCGGTCCAGCGTTCGTACTCGTCGAGCAGGATGACGAACCACGGGGTGGTGTCGACGGCACCGAAGTCCGCTGCCTCCGGGCTGTCGTCGAAGGCCGCCGACTCGCCGTACCGGCTCTCCTGGACGATCCGACCTGGCTGTTCGGCGCGGAACGGGTCGTGGCGGGCGCCCTGGGCCAGGGCCATGATCCGCAGGGTGTTCACCGCCCGGTCGGGCAGGAAGGGCAGGGCCTGGAAGCTGCTGACCAGGCTCTCCCGTCCGAGTAGCGTCATCGACCAGGGCAGGCCGGTGGCGGGCAGCCGTTCGGCGAAGTTGAGGCCCTGGTAGTAGAGCGCGGCGAGGTCGCGGACGCTGCACTCGTACGCCTCGCTGAGCCCCTCGTGGTCGGCGCGGAGCCGGGGCGCCGTCGACACTATCGCGTCGATCTCCCGGCCCGCCTCGGCCCGGGCCCGGGTGGTGGAGCTGTACAGCCGTTCCCGCAGGTCGCGCTGGCGCAGGTCGCGTACGAGGGTCAGCACCCGCATCCGGGTGGACCAGGTGCCGTGCGAGTCGACGGTCACGGTGAAGGTGAAGCCCTGCTCGTCGATGTGGGCTGGTTGACTGCTGGAGATCACCGTCTCCCGGTGCAGGGTCTGCCGCCGGTAGTGCAGTCGCAGGGCGTCCTGGTCGACGGTGCTGGTCACCGTACGCTGCCGGTGGAACCCGTCGTGCACCTCCTTGATCTCGGCGAAGTCCGCCCCGACGTCGAGCCGTACGGTGTATCGGACCGGCTCGGGGGCGAAGTTGAACAGGGTGATCTCCTCTTCGAGGTTCTCCCGGAGCCACCGGTGCCGCAGGATCGACGTGGTGGTGTTCACGTAGTGCGCGGGACGGCCGGGCACCAGGGCGAACTTGGACTCGAAGGACCGGACGTCGTCGACGCTGAGGGAGGCGAGCGGCTGGTCGTCGACGCTCAGCCGCCAGGTCGACAGGAACCGGGTGTCGAAGAAGAACAGCCCGAGCGGAACCGTGGGACCGGCCTCGGCGTTGCCGTCCTGGCCGCTGATCATGAACATGTTGCCGTGGAAGACGCTGCTCCACTCGTGCAGGCGGATCCCGTCGCGTTCCCGGCTGACCGGGACGCCGACGTCCGGGTCGGGGTTGCCACTGTCCGCCTGCTTCGGCAGCAGTCGGCGGAAGAGCAGGTACAGCTTGAGGTCTCCCTCGATCGAGACGACCCCCCGGAACAGCAGGGCGACGGAGTTGCTGCGCCCGGCGAGGAGGCCTTCGAAGTCGGCGGCCTGCATCTCGACCACGCAGTCGGCGTCCCCGCCGGTGCGCTTCACCCGGGCCCGCCCATCGCGCATCGTCACGAACCAGGTGGTGGTCGTGCTGTCGTCGACGAGGTCGAACCGGAGGACGCCGGTGGGGGTGACGGGCAGGATCTCGCCGGTCGTCTCCTGGAGGTGGGCGAAGAAACGGTCGATGCTGTCGCTCACTGTCGCCCCCCGAGGTGACGCATCCCCACATCGATCCGCGATAGATTACAAAAGGGGTGAATACCCACAAAAGGCATGGTACGCCATGACAGTCGGTGACCATTCGGCTTCAGTAGAGCCAGGAAGACCGCTCTGAACTGGGAGGACGCCATGACGTCAGAAAGCCGAAGCGCTGCCGGCATCAGGTACTGGACCGCCGGCCGGGGCCGACGCGACACCTTCCTGCTGGTGCACGGATGGTGCTGCGACCACGAGTTCCTGACCCCCGTCGCCCGGCACCTCGCCGACCGACGGTCCGCCCGGGTGATCTCGGTGGACATGCCGGGACACGGCGAGAGCCCGCCCCCGCCCGACGGCTACGGCGTCGACCAGATGGCCGGACGACTCCGGGCCTTCGCCGCCGAACTCGACCTGCGACGGGTCACCGCCGTCGGGCACAGCCTGGGGGGCGTCTGGTCGCTGGCCACCGCCGCCGGGGCGCGGGACCGGTTCACCGGGCTGGTGATGCTCGACTCCGCGGTGGCCGGCCCACCCGGTGCCGCCGAGGCCGTCACCCGGGTCGCCGACTCCCTCCGCGACGACACCTCCGGCGAGGCCCGGGAGGCCGTCGTCCGGTCGTACTTCCTCCCCCGGTCCGATCCCCGCCTGGTCCGCCGGGTCGTCGCGGCGACGTCGAGGCCCAGCACCCAGGTCGCGTACGAGCCGATCGCCGGGCTCGCCGCGTACGTCACCGGCGACGGCGACGCCGCCGACCTGGCCCGCTGGGACCGCCCGTCGTGTTACGTCGGGTCCAACGCCCCCTTCGCCGACTACGCCCGGCTGGCGCAGCTCGCCCCGCAGGCCGACGTCGGGCAGACGGTCGGCTCCGGACACTTCGTCCAGCTGGAGGTCCCCGGCCAGGTCAACGCGATGATCGACCGCCACCTCGAACTCACCGACGGAGACGACTGACCGCCGGCCCCTCAGCGCACCAGCGGCACCAGGGAACGGGTGATCCGCTCGCCGGGGCGGTACACCACGCACATGACGTCGCGGTCCCCGTCCGCCCAGGTCTCCTCGGTGGGCAGCACCGGGTAGTGGTCCAGGCCGGACGCCTCCCGGGAGGTCCACCGCCGTGCGAAGTCCCGGCCACACCCGGCCCTGGCGAACTCGACGAGCCCCGGCCGGTCCCACGGGCCGTCCGGGGCGTGCAGGAAGGCGTACGACTGGTTGTCAGCGCCCTCCTCGCACGACGCGTACAGCACCACGACGTCGCCGAGCCGGGTCGAGTACGCGGGATCGGTGAAGCACTCACCGCCCTCGATGGTCAGGATCCCGTTGGTCTGGGCGTCGACGAAGGTGTCGTCCTTCATCAGCACCGCCCGGGGTTCGGTCGCCGGGAAGACCGCCATCGCCGCGACGACGGCGACCACCGCCCACCCCCGGTACCGGGGCGGGCGCCGGGTCGGCGGGCGGGCAGCGTCAGGTGTCATCGCGGGTCCGTTCCGTCCTGACCGGCCCGGGCCTTCCGTGCCGGCTGCTCCTTCCGGCACCGGCCTGCCGTACCGGTTGGTCACCGGCGCGGGACGTCCGGGCCGACCGGCGGCACGAGGCGTCAGGTGCCGAGCGCATCGTAGGCCCGACTCCGTGAACACAAGATCAACAGTCGGTGTCCGGTCGCGGACCAACCGGCCAGCCGCACATGACACCACAGCCGTGGATCATGAGTTCATCTCTGCGCAAGCTGGATGTCGCGTCGCCTTCCACTGGACCGTCGGTAATGCCACTGGCCTGCCCTTTCACCCCTGGTAGGCGAAACCCCTGTGCTGGAGGGCACTCTCATCGTGACTAGCCACAGTAGATCCTGGCTCACCGTCTCGCGGCGGGCGAAGATCGCCGGAATCGGCGCGACGGCGCTGCTCGTCGGCGGGTTCGCACTCGCACCGGCCGCGTTCGGCGACGCCGCCCCGGCCAAGTTCCCGGCGGCCGAGATCCACAAGCCGTCCCCGATGCCCGACCGTCTGATCCTGATCCCGACCACCACGCCGGACACCACGCAGAAGGTCACCTGGCGGGCCGAGGCCACCGCCGAGTGGGCGCAGGCGCAGATCCTCGAAGCCCCCCGGGCCCTCGGCGGCGTCACCCCGCCGGCCGGTGCCGTCCGGACCGTCCGGGCCAGCGCCACCAGCCCGGTCAACACCACCCTCGGGTACGCCTCGACCTACCACACCGTCGAGTTCACCGACCTGAAGCCGGGCACCCGCTACACGTACCGGGTCGGCGACGGCACCAACTGGAGCGAGTGGGTCGACTTCACCACCGCCGAGAGCAGCCTCGAACCGTTCTCGTTCATCTACTACGGCGACGCCCAGAACTACATCGACTCCGCCGTGCCCCGGGTGTTCCGGCAGGCCTTCGCCGACCGGCCCGAGGCCAAGGTCATCGTCAACGCCGGTGACCTGATCGACCACGCCAACAGCGAAGAGCAGTGGGGCCAGTGGTACAAGGCCAGCGGCTTCATCGACGGCCAGGTCAACAACATCTCCGTGCCGGGCAACCACGAGTACAGCGGTGGGCTGTCCACCTTCTGGCGTCCGCAGTTCCCGTACCCGGACAACGGCCCCGGTAACCCGGAGTTCAAGCAGACCGTCTACCACGTCGACTACCAGGGCGTGCGGTTCGTCGGACTGGACACCAACCACCAGAGCAACAGCACCCTGATGGCCGCACAGACCGCGTGGCTGGAGGGGGTGCTCAAGGACAACCCCAACAAGTGGACGGTCGTCACCTTCCACCACCCCGTCTACTCCACCACCGGCAGCCGGAACAACCCCAACGTCCGCGCCCAGTGGGGTCCGCTGTTCGAGAAGTACGGCGTCGACCTGGTCCTGCAGGGCCACGACCACTCGTACGGCCGGGGCAACGTGGCGGCGAACCGTCAGTCGACCACCGTGCACAACGGTGTCGCGTACGTCGTGTCCAACTCCGGCGGCAAGATGTACCAGCTCAACAACGGTCAGAACTGGACCGGCAACGGGGCCGAGGTGACCAGCACCGCCCAGAACGTCCAGCTGTACCAGCTCATCGACGTCAAGTCCGACCAGATCCGGTTCGAGGCCCGCTACGCCAACGGCGAGCACCACGACGGGTTCCTGATCCGCAAGAACGACTCCGGTGAGCGGACCGTCAACGAGCTGCGTACCCCGGAGAACACCGTGGGCGAGCAGGCCAAGACCAACAAGAAGAGCGTCCCGCTCGGCGGCCGGGTCCGGGTCGACGCCTTCGGCTACGACCCGGGCGAGCGGGTCACCGTCTACCTGCGCAACACCAAGGCCGAGGAGGGCCGTAACGGCGTCTTCGTCGGCTACAAGAACGCCGACGAGTTGGGCCGGCTCACCTACAGCTTCGAGCTCCCCCCGACCGCCAAGGCGAACTCCACCCACAACGTCTACCTGACCAGCGAGAACCAGAAGATCACCAGCCCGGTGGTCACGGTCACCAAGTGATCCGTGCCCGGGGTGGGCGGCCCGATCCGGGTCGCCCACCCCGGGTCGGCACCGACAGGGAGAAACACGTGAGGATCGGTACCCGCGTCCGGGCGGTCGACCCGCCGTCCGGCCCGGCCGTGGCCGGGTCCCGCGCCGGCGTTCGAACGATCGGCGCCGGACTGGCCGCGCTCGGCACCGCCGTCGCGGCGACGCTCGGCGTCGCCGGCACCCCGGCGTCCGCCCACCCGTTCGGTCCGCCCTCGGCGGCGGACGTCAGCGTCTCCGGCGACCGGGTCAGCCTGGTCTGGCAGGCCGCCGAGGACGACTGGGTGGCGCTGGGCCAGTCGGTCGGGGCCTTCGAGGACCCCACCCAGGGCTCGGTCGACACCACAGTCACCGGCGAGCAGAAGTTGCAACGCTCCACTGCGGTCCGGGACTACCTGCTCGGCAACATCAGGGTCAGCCAGGCCGGGCAGGACTGCGCCGGCACGCTGCTCCCCCTGGAACAACTGCTGACCGAGGGGGCGCGCCTGCGCTTCGACTGCCCCCGACCGGTCACCGAACTACGGTTGACTGTCACCACCCTGACCGACCTGAACCCGGCGTACCGCACCGTGGCCACCGGCCGGTCGACAAGCCCCGGCCAGGTGCTCTTCACCGCCACCGGGGCCAGCCACGACCTGCGGGTCACCGCCACCGGCGGCGGCGCCCCCACTGCGGTGACCTGGGTGGCCGCCGGGACCGGACTGGCCGCGGCCGGTGCCCTGGCCGTCTTCCTGATCCGTCGTCGGACGGGGGTACGCCGGTGAACGGCATCGGCGGGCTCGACGCGAAACTGGTCGCCTTCTTCGACGGCGGTGCGGTCTTCTGGCTCGCCCTCGTCGTCGCGTTCGGCGTGGGGGCGGCACACGCCGTGGCCCCCGGGCACGGCAAGAGCATCACCGCCGCCTACCTGGTCGGTACGCGCGGACGGTACCGGGACGCGGCCCGGCTCGGTGTGATCGTGGCGGTGATGCACACCTTCTCGGTGCTCGTCCTCGCCGTCGCCTGGGTGGGCCTCACCGGCGTGGCCAGCCTCGGCACCGAGTCGATCACCGGATGGCTCCAGGCCCTCGCCGGGCTGGTGGTCATCGGCGTCGGCGCCAACCTGGTCTGGCGTCACCTCACCGGCCGAGGACACGATCACGATCACGGGCACGGGCACGGGCACGGGCACGGGCACGGGCACAGCCACGGGCACAGCCACGGCCACGGCCACGGCCACGGGGACGGACGCACCCGCGACCACGCGCTGGTGCCGGTGGGGGTCGGCGGGCCCGTCGGGGACCGCCCCGCCCCGCAGGCTGCGGCGTCCGGTGCAGCCCACGCCCACAGCCCGGCCCACACGCACGGTCCGGCCCAGGCCCACGACCACCACGGCTCGGCCGGATCCGGCCACGACGACGCCCACTCCCACCCGACGCCCGCCCCGACCGATCCCTGGTCCCGGCGAGGGTTGGTCGCCCTGGGTCTCTCCGGCGGTCTGCTGCCCTCCCCCTCGGCCTTCCTGGTGCTGGTCAGCGGCCTGTTGACCGGCCGGGCGCTGGACGGGGTGCTGCTCGTGCTGGCGTTCGGGGTCGGCATGGCGGCGACGCTGACCGGGGTCGGGGTGGTGACCATCCGGGGATTCGCGCTCCTGGCCGGTCGAGCCGAAGGCTCCTCGGCCGCAGCGGCGCTGGTGTCCCGGGCACCCCTGATCGGCGGGGTCGTGGTCTGCCTCGGCGGCCTGCTGTACCTCTTCGTCGCGGTGAACGCCCTGACCGGCTGACCGGCCCCGGCGACGGACCGGATCAGGTCCCGTCGGACGACGACTCGGTGTCGTCCTCGACGTCGAGGGCGACCGGGAGGACGGGCGGGTGCTCCGCTTCTCCGACCTCGTCGTCGAGGGGCTCGTCCGGCCTGTCCGGTGGCTCCGGCCACCGGTGGGACCTGCCCACCGGCTTGCCGGGGTCGGGCTCCTCGTCGACGTCGAGGAGCCCGGCCAGCCGCTCCCCCAACTCGGCCACGTCGTCGGCCGCCGCCACCCCGACCAGCACCCCGACCGCCACGACCGCGACGGACCGGGGCCGGAGCCGGTCGGCGGAGGGGACCGGGGGGACCGGTCCACGCGGGGGCAGGGTCACCCGAGCCTTCGCCGCGAACTTCTTGTCCGGGGTCTCGACCAGCAGTGGACGGAAGTCGGTCGCGGGCAGATCCGGGTAGCCGCCCCGCTCGACGACGTCGACGAAGAGGCCCTCGGTGAACGCCACGGCCAGGTCACCGTCGTCGTGTCCCTTCAACTCCGCCTTCAGCTGGGCCGAGTCCACCACCCGACACGCCTCGACCACCGCCTGACCGACGTAACCGGTGCTCCCCTCGTGCACCACTCCCTCGCTGACGGCGGCGCGCAACCGGATCCTGCCCCCGTCCTCGGCGGCGCCGTTCGCCACGTGCAGGGCGTGCCGCAGGCCGAGCAGGAGGGAAGCGAGGACGACCGGTTCGTCCACGTCCGTGGGTAGGACCATCACCACCCCGTCGCCCTGGTCCTGCCGGAGGGTACGCCGCAGATGCAGCCGAGCCCGGTTGCTGATCGACCTGACGATGCCGCCCAGCCGCTCCTGGGCGGTCAGTTGCGCGGTGTACCGGAGGTGGCTGTAGCCCTCCATGTCCATGACCAGGCAGAGTCGACGTCTCCCGGGCCTTCGCCGTGCCATCGCGCCTCCTTGCCGAACGGATGTGACATCGGGACCCGCCGGGGTCGAGGACCGGACGGGCTCAGGCCGGTGGAACGGGTGCGGACGGGTCGATGTCGCCCCGGACCACGAGCCTCCGGTAGCCCGGGACCACCAGGCCCCGTCGGCGCAGGACCGCCATGGCCCGCTGGACGCTGGGCACCGAGACGCCCGCCATCGCGGCGAGTTCGGCCTGACTGAGCGGCACGTCGATCAGTCGTCCCTCGGCGACCGGCCGACCGTAGACCTCCGACAGGTAGGTCAGGAGTCGGGCCAGTCGGACCTCGGCGGCGGAGCCCCCGGCGTCCACCCGCAGCCGGGTCGCCTGACGGAGCTTGGCGACGATGCTGCGCCGTACCGCGTGATCCGCGGCCGGATGGGTGGCCAGGTAACTGTCGAAGGCACCCCGCCCCACGGACCGGACCACCGTGGGGGCGCACGCCACGACGGTGGCGGATCGACGGCCCCCGTCGAGCGCTGCGAACTCCCCGACGATGTCGCCCGGCACCCGTACGGCCAGGAGGGTGGTCCGGCCGTCGTAGGTGTCGCCGGAGACCTTGGTGCATCCCTCGACGATGACGAAGACGTCGTCGCCGACGTCGCCCTCCCGGATCAGGGCGTCGCCACGAGCGAGTCGGCGGGGAGTGCCGACGGCCAGCAGGTCCTGTCGATCCGGCTCCCCGAGGACCGACAGGAGGGTCCCGGCCGGCCAGGACCGGACCGGACGTCGACCGATCTCGACCATCTCGCGTCCCCATCGCTGCGACTGGCGGTGTCGAGCTTCGATGCTAGGACGCCGCGCCCCGGCGGGGCAGGTCCGGTTGGTGCCGGCCGGCTGACGGACGGCGACCGCCGGATGCGTTCGGTCATCGCGCCACGCCACGACGTCGTCCACAGTGGCCCACTTTCCGGCTGACGGGGGTGCGACCGGGGGGTCGACGGGTACGCCACCGAGCGTAGGTGTGGCCGTTCGGGCCGATCCCATCATCTGATGTCCTCTCCGGCGGGATTCCAGGGCTTGATGTCCTCGTGGCCGGTACGCGCCGACGGGAGGCACGATGACGACAGTCGCGGCGATCGACGTCGGGAACACCACCACAGTGGTGGCCGGCCCGGACGGGGTGTCCCGGTTCCCCTCGGTCGTGTGGATCGACCCCACCGGGGCAGCCCGCACCGGGGACACCGCAGGTGACCGGCATCGCGTCGAACTCCTGCCGGTGCGTGCCCTCACCGCCGCCCGGTCGACCCGGCTGGCCGGTCGATCGGTACCGACCGAGGACCTCGCCGCCGTACTCCTGCACCGGGCGTGGCGGCTCGCGCTCGCCGGGCGGCCCCATCCGACCGTGACCGACGCCGTCCTCACCCATCCGGGGCACTGGCACACCGACGAGGTCGGCGCGCTGCGCCGGGCCGCAGACCGGGCCGGGATACCGTCGCCACGGTTCGTGCCGGCTCCGGTGGCCGCCGTCGGCGGCTGCCGAGCCGAGCTGCCGGTCCGGCCCGGGGACCTCGTCGGGGTCCTCGACGTGGGCGGTCGCACCGCCTCCGGTGCTGTGGTGGTGGCCGCCGGGTCGGCGCCCCGGGTGGTCGCCGCCACCGAACCCGACCTGGTGGGCGGGGCTGACCTCGACGACGCCCTGCGGCGGTTGGTGCACGAGCACGCAGACGTTCGGGGGGACACCGGCGGGACCTCCCCGGACGGGCCGGAGGTGACCCGGTGGCGCGAGCACCTCTCCGACGCCACCACCGTGCAGGTCACCCGCCCGGAGTGGCCCGAACCGCTCCTGGTCACCCGTCGGGAGTTCGACGAGCGGGTCGAGCCCACCCTGCACGCCGTCGCCGCCCTGGTGGACCAGGCCGTCGACCTCGCCGGGACCTCGGTCGACCGGCTGGCGGTGGTGCTGCTCGTCGGCGGGGTCGCCGCCACACCGGCCCTGTCGGACCTGGTCGCGGAACGCCTCGGCCGGTTGCCGGTGCGGGCGGCCGACCCGGCCCTGGCCGTCGCGCTCGGGGCCCGGGGTGTGGTGCCCACCCCCCGTCCCCGACGGACCACCGAGTACGACCCGTTCGACCTGGCCGACCTCGGGGAGCTGCCATGAGGATCGTGATGCTCGGTCACAGCGGGGCCGGCAAGACCAGCTACATGGCGTCGATGTACGCCCTCATGAACCGGGGAGTCGACGGGTTCCGGGTGGTCGCCGAAGCCGACGACGACCGGATGCTGCGGGAGACTGCGGGGGCGATCCGGCGGGGCCGTTACCCGTACGCCTCGGCCCAGCGCGGCAGCTTCGACCTGGTCCTGCGCTATGCCGGAGCGGACGTGCTCCCCTTCACCTGGGTCGACTACCGGGGGGCGACCCTGACCGAGCGGGTACGGACCAGCCGGGCCGCCCGGGACCTGCACGCCGACCTCGACTCCGCCAGCGGGATCCTGCTCTTCCACGACGCCCGGGGGCTGCTGACCGACCCGGCCGCACCCCGGAACGTGGCCGCCTTCACCGGGCTGCTGCACCGGGCGCTGGACGCCCGCCGGGATCGGCTGACCCCGCTGGCCATCGTGGTGACGAAGGCCGACCTGGTGGACTTCCACACCCCGGCGGTGCGGGCCCGGCTCCGGGACCCGTTCACGCCGATCATCGATGCGGTCTCCCGGACGCTGCACGTCCAGGGCGCGTTCATGCTGGTCAGCTGCGGCCCTCTGGCGATCGGCGTACGGGTTCCGGCGCTCTGGATGCTCCACCTCGGAATCCTCAACCGGGCGTTGGAGCCGGCCTCCCCGGAAGCGACGACACCCGGGGCCGACCAGGGCGAGACGGCCCGGATCCGCTCCCTGGTCGAGCCGGCCGAACGCCTCGGTGACCTGCTCACCCACGTTCAGCGCTTCTGATCCTCCGACGATGTGGAAGGACACCACCATGCCGGACATCCCCACTGTCGACATCACCATGTTGGGCCCGTCGAGATCCGGGAAGACGGTGTTCCTGCACGCGATGTACGCCACCCTCGCGGCCGGTGTCGACGGCTACTACCTGCTCACCGTCGATCCGGACATCGGGCTGGACCTGATGGACGCCTGGGAGGACATGACACAGGGGGTGAAGACCCCGGAACCCTCGGACGACCGCCCGATCACCTACGAGTTCCACTTCAAGGAGGGGTTCGACAGGCTCGCCCGGATCGTGCTCCAGGACTTCCGGGGCGGAGCGCTGCGGGCGCGTCAGCACGAGAACGACGCCCGTCCGCTCCGGGACCGGCTGGCCGTCTCGCAGAGCATCTACATCGTCCTCGACGGTGAGGACCTGGCCACCTGGCTGGGCCGACCGGAGGGGACGCCGCCGGACCGGATCCTGGAGCTCCAGCGCATCCACGAGCACCTCCAGCGGGCCGTCGACGACCGCCGGGCACACGACGACACGGCGCTTCCCTCCTTCGTCATCCTGATCACGAAGATGGACCTCCTGGACGACATCCCCGGGATGGACCGACGGACCGCGCTGCGCCGGATCCCCGGCCTGCTCCGCGAACCGCTCAGCACCCTCTTCGGTCCGGGGGTGACCACCCTGATCTGCCCGGTCACCGTCGGCGAGCTGGGCACCCGCGCCGATCCGCAGCTCCACGAGGGGGCCGTCCGACCCCAGGGGGTGGACCGTCCCCTGGCCTTCTCCCTGCGCAGCCTCCACGACCAGGCGCTGCTTCACCAGGGGCGAGAGCTACGCGACGCCGAGGACGACCACCTGACCAGGTCGACGCGGCTCGACGAGGCACGGAAGGGCTTCTTCCGCCGGCTCTGGAACGCCGAGGAGATCGGCGTCCAGCAGCGGAAGCTCGACGCGGCCGGCACCGACCTCGACGGTCGACGTCGGGCCTACCAGGAGTTCGTCTCGCTCGCCGACCGGCTTCGGGCCCGGGTCGGGAACCTGCCCGTCATCCGCGACGGAGTGGTCACCAGGTACCTGGCCGGCGACCGGATCGAGGGACCGTGACCGATCACCCGACCCCCGACTGGTCACCCGTCGTCTTCGGCCGGACCCGGCACGCCGACGCCTGGTGGCGCGCCGTCCCGGCCGGACTGACCGGGGTGGACTGGTTGACCGACGTCGTGCACGCGACGGTCAACAACGGCAGGCGGATCGACGACGGCCCCCGCTTCGCCCTGGCGCAGGTCGACGCCGGGGTCCTCGTCGGTGTCGCCTGCCGGGCCACCGAACTCAGCGAGGAGTTCGGTGAGCAGGCCGGGCGGCGGCTGTACACCTTCGTCGGGTGGGTCGGACCGGTCCGGGCGGCAGCGCAGATCCCACCCCTGTCGGCGTGGCGCGACCGGTGGCGGGACTGGACCCGGACGACGTACCACGACTGGCTGCGGATCGACTGGGACCGCCCGGCCCGGACTCTCCACACTCCGCACGAGAGCACACCGGGCCTGCCCGGATGGGTCACCGGCCCGCCCTCGGTCGGCACTGCGGAGGCGACGGCGCCCGCCGCTCCGACACCGGCGTCGAGGGGGACCGTGTGGCTGCTCCCGGCCGGGCACGCCGACGCCGGTTGGGAGACCGTACGACGGGGTGCCGGCCCGGCCGTCCACGTCGTGGCGGGGGACCACCGTCGTAACGTCCTGCTCGACGGCGTCACCCACGTCTACGCCGGGGACGTCCCCGAACCACACCGCCACCCGACCCCGACCGAACCGGCCACAGAACCGCACCGCGACCCGGCACCTCCCCCGGCCGCCGCCGAACCGCACCGTGACCCGCCCCCGGCGGTCGGGTCGCCACCGGTCGAGGCCCGGCCGTCCATCCGACCCGCCCCGCAGTCCGCCGCCGCCGACGACTCCGAGGAGCAGGTCGAGAAGGCCACCGGGTCGGAGACCGGCGGACGTCGCCACATCATCCACCGGATCCCCGGACTGGGTTGGATCGCCGACCGACTCCGGCTCCCGACGTCCGACACCGCCCGGTCGGACGGTTCGGAACGGTCGAAGGTGGAGCAACTGGGTGACACCACCGTCCACTACCGGGCGGCACACCGGGAGACCGCCTCCCGGGCCGGGACACCGGACCTCCCTCCGGCGCTGCGTCGGGCCGGAGGAGCAGACCCGGCGGTGGAACGGGTGTCCCGGGCCGAGAAGACCTCGCTGCGGCGGGCGTCCCGACCGCCGGTCGAGGCCGTCCCGATGGACGAGTTCTTCACCGAGGAGGAGTTCCGCGGGCGTACCAGAGGAGAAGAGCGATGAGCACCAGTCCCCCTCCCGACCGGCACCCCCTCGGGCCGGCGGTGGCACGGTACTGCGCCGACGTGACCGAGGCCCTCGGGGAGGAGGTGCCCGAGGCGACCCGGACGGCGATCCGGGCGGCGACCGGTCGCCTGGTCGGCGACCACACCAGCGTCATCGTGGTAGGCGAGCAGAAACGCGGCAAGAGCTCCCTGATCAACGCGCTGCTCGGCGCGGACGGCCTGATGCCCGAAGATGTCGACGTCGCCACGACGGTCCACGTCGCGGTGCGTCACGCTCCGAAGCTGTCGGCCCTGGCCTGGTTCCGGGACGCCACCGAACCGCAGCCGATCAAGCTGTCCGAACTGTCCGCGTACGCGGCCGTCGACCCCGAGTCCCGGCGACCCCGCCACCCGGACGTCGTCGCCGTGACCGTCGATCACCCCGCCGACCTGCTGACCGGCGGGCTCGAACTGATCGACACCCCGGGTGTCGGCGGGCTGGACTCCGGGCACGCCCGGCTCACCATGACCGCGCTCGACCGGGCGGACCTGCTCGTCTTCGTGACCAGTGGGGCCAGTGAGATGACCGCCTCGGAGTTGCGGTTCCTCACCGAGGCGACCGAACGGATCGCCATTGTGCTTTTCGTCCTGGCCCAGATCGACAAGTATCCGAACTGGTCACGGACCCTGGAACGCAACCGGGAACTCCTCGCCGGACACGCCCCCCGGTTCGTGACCGCGCCCTGGTTCCCGGTCAGCAGCGTCCGGTGGTGGGACGGCGTCGAGGCCGAGGAGCGGGGAGAGCACGACACCGCCCGCGAGCGCAGGCACGACAGCGGCCTCCCCGACCTGGTCGCCGCCCTGGCCGACGCGGCGGCCCGGGGATCCCAGGTCCGGCTGGGCAACGCGCTCCACGTGGCCCGCAACGAGGTGGACGGGGTGGTCGCCCGGTCCTCGCGGCTGCTGCGCCGGCTCAGCCGGGACCCGGGCGTGGAGGCCGAGGTCGCCGACCTGACCCGGCAGCTCGCGGCGCTGGAGTCCAGCGGTGCCGCCTGGCGGACCACGGTGCGGACCCGGACCAGGGAGCTGGGGGAACGTCTCCAACTCGGCTTCCAGCGCAGCCTCTCCGATCTGCGCACCCTTCTGGACAAGCGGATCGCCGAGGCCGAGCCGCTGGAGCTCAAGGAGATCCCGGCCGAGGTGGAGGCCGGTGTCCGCGCCCTCTGGGCGGACCTGGAGACGGAGACGGGGAAGTCCGTCCGGGGGGTCCTCGACGAGATCACCCAGGGCCTCGGTACGCCGGGACTGGAGACGACCGGCACCGATCTGGTCCTGCCGGAGCGCCTCCGTCGACTCCCCGCGATGGTCGTCGGGAGACAGGACAACCGATCCGCCATCGACCACCTGGAACGTCTCTCCGGCTCGTACCGGACCGGGGCGTTGACAGCGACCCTGCTCGCCGTGGTCACCGGAGGCGTGGCGATCCCCCTGATGGTGGGGGTCCTGATCACCGGGGAGGCCATGTTCAACAGGTTGCGGCGGGACCAGACGACCCGGTCGGTGACCGACGTGACCCGCCACGTCGCCCGGGTCGTCTCCGACCTCGGAGTGGAGGGGCCGGTCGAGATCCGGCGGGTGGTCGACCTGGTCGACAGGTCCCTCGTCGCGCACGTCACCACCCAGCTCACCACCGAACGGGCGCAGTTGCGGGCGGAGCTGACCGAGCAGGAGCAACTGGTGGCCGCCGACGACCGCCGGGTGGAGAGGCGGCGTGCCGAGCTACAGGACCGGGTCGACCGGCTCACCGCCCTCTCCGGCCGGGGCGCGGAGCTTCAGGTACGGCTGGAGGGGGACCTCGGCGGTGCACCCTGACCTGTCGGGCCGGGTCCGGGAGCTGTGTGCCCGGACCCGGCCGGCTCTGTCCCCCGGCCCGGCCGCCACGGCGCTCGACGTGGTGGCCCGGCGGCTCGCCGAGCCGGTCCTGCGGATCGCGGTCGGCGGTCGGCTCAAGGCCGGGAAGTCCACGCTCGTCAACGCCGTGCTGGGCCAGTCCCTGGCGGCGACCGCCACCACCGAGTGCACGACGGTCGTCGCCCGGTTCCGCGCCGGACCGCAGAACCGCGTCGAGGTACGACTCCGCGACGGGACGAGCAGGACCGTCCCGGCCCGGCGGGGTGGTGGGGTTCCCGAGACCGTGGCGGAGCTCGGAGCACCCCGGGAGTCGATCACGGAACTCGTGGTGGAGGCGGTCAACGACCGGCTCGCCGACAGCCACGTCCTGGTCGACACCCCGGGCCTGGACTCCCTCACCGGGCTCGACGGGGTGTCGATGGCCGCCCTCGCCGGGGCGGACGCCCTGCTCTACGTCATGCCCCACCCCGGGCAGGGTGACCGGGAGGCGCTGCGGGCGTTGCGAGGCACGGCGACCGGCTGGTGGACCGCCGGGACCGCGTTGGGGGTGCTCAGTCGCATCGACGAACTCGGCACCGGCCGGGACCCGTGGTCCGACGCGCGTCGCCTCGCCGAGGCCTATGCGAGACGGATGCGCGGGCTGGTGGCCACCGTGACACCCGTCCACGGGCTGCTCGCCGAGACGGCGGTCTGTGGGGAGTTCACCGAGGAGCACGCCCGGCAGGTGCACACCCTTCGTCGACTCGACGGGCCGACCCGGGAGGCCCTGCTCTACTCGTACGACACGTTCCTGTCCGGGACGTCCCTCCCGATCGACCGGACGGCCCGCGTCCACCTGTTGGCGCTGCTGGGAATGTACGGCCTGCGGGAGGTGGCGGCCCTGCCCGGACCTCCCGCCCTCGGTGCTGTCACCCTCCGGGCACACCTGCGTCGGCTGTCGGGGCTGGACGGCCTGCTCGCCGAGATCCAGCACCGGTTCGTCGACCGGGCCGACCGGTTGCGGGCCGCCACCGCCATCGACGCGCTGTCCCGGCTGCGGGTACCGCTGACCGACGCCCGTGGTGCGGCGGCCCTGGCCGAACTGCGGGCACAGGTGCGGGCGGTGGCCCGGACCCCGCAGCTTCGGCAGGTGGCCCTCGGGGCGGCGTCGACGGACCTGGCCGGGAACGGGTCGTGGCTGTCACCGGAGGACGAGAGCGCCCTCGTCGCGCTCACCACCGGCGCGGACCCCGGGTCCTGCCTGCGGGTTCCCGGGGCGTCGCCGGACACGATCCGGGCGGCGGCGGATCGGGAGATCCTGCGGTGGCGGGGACACGAGGACGCCCACGACGGCGTCGTACGCCGACACGCACGCCTCGCCCGCGAGTACGCCGAGGCGCTCTTCTTCGCCTCGGACGCCATCGTCTGATGGCGCCCGTACCCGGGATGTCGGGTTCCCTGAGCCCATGCGGATGCCACCCCTCGTCCTCCGGGCGCTGCACACCCTGCACCGTCCCGATACCGGGCCGGACCGACCGGAGCGGACGCTCACCCCGTTCGAGGAACTCCAGGTCGCCATGAACGTCACCGCCTCCTTCCAGACCGCCATCCAGCAGGCCGACGCGAAGGCCGGGATGCTCATCGCGGTGCACACCGGACTCCTGGCGCTGGTGGCTGCCACCACCGACGACACGGTGCGTCGGCTCGTCCTCGGCGACGGCCCCACCTCGTGGGCGGCCGCAGCGGCCTGGACGGCGCTGGCGGTGTTCACCGCCGCCACCGTCGCGGGCGGGACGTTCCTGTTCCAGACCGTCCGTCCCCGCCTGTCGCCGCCGGGTCCGGAGAACCGCTTCGCGTTCCCCTCGCTACGCCCCGGCGGTCAGCCCGTCGCGGCCCAGACCGCCGCACAGCTCTGCACCCAGGCCTGGCAGCACGCCGCGACGGTCGCCGAGATCGCGTTGACCAAACACCGGCACATCCGCCGGGCGTTGCGCTGCCTGCCGGTGATGCTCCTGAGCGGTGTGCCGCTGCTCTGGCTCGCCCCGCCGCCCGGGTGACGGGACCACACGACTGCGGTGACGGGACCGGACGACTGCGGTGACGGGGCCGGACCACGGCGGTGACCTGGGCCACAAGGGCCCGCACGCCCCGCCCACGCCCCCTGTCCGACCTGCGTAAACTCTGCGCGGGGCGAGCGGATGCCAGAGCTCACGAGGCGTCGGCACGCTCGCCCTGCCCGCTCTGCGTCCCGGCGGAGTCCCCCGCCGCCCCGCGCCCGGCACGGTCGTCGCGGCGGGGCGGATCCCGTCCGCCGACGAGCCCCTCGGAAGGGTCATGACCAAGAAGTACGACGCGTCGCTGCTGATGCTGACGGTGGCGACGGGAGCGATCGACGGGGTCAGCTTCCTCGCCCTGGATCAGGTCTTCACCGGCAACATGACCGGGAACGTGTTGTTCATCGGGTTCGGCCTGGCCGGCGTCTCCGACCTGCCGGTGCTCAACAACCTGGTGGCCCTGCTCGCGTTCATGCTCGGCGCGGTCCTGGCGGCCCGGTTGACCCGGGGTGCGTCCGGGCCCGCGAAGCTGCCCCGGTCGGCCCTGGTGATCCTGGTCGTCAACACCGTGCTCACCTTCGTCCTGGCCGGGATCTGGCTGGTCACCGGGGACCCGGGGACCGTGGCGATGCTGTTCGTCACCGGACTGCTGGCCCTGGTGCTGGGTGCCCAGGCCGCGGCCGTCCGGCACATCGGCATCCGGGACCTCTCCACAGTCGTGGTGACCATGACGATGGTGAACCTCTCCGCCGACAGCCGGGCGGCCGGCGGCGAGGGGGCGGCCTGGGCCCGCCGGGTCGGGGCGATCGTCACGATGGGGCTCGGCGCGTTGATCTCGGCGCTGCTGGTGCTGCGGGTCAACGGCGCGGTGGCCCTGCTCGCCTCGGCGGTGCTGATGGCTGTCGGTACGGCGATGGTGGCGCTGGTCCGTCGGCACGAGGTCCGGGCCGCCGCCCGGGTCGAGGACGCCCAGCCGAGCACCTGAGCGGTCATTCCACCGGAGCGCGGAGCCGCCCCTCGACGGCGAACCGGTCGTCCGACCGCCGCCCCGTCCCCGTCAGGTGTTGAGCGGACGGCGGGCCACCAGCAGGACGTGGGTGACGGGCCAGTCCACCGGGTCCCCGACCGGGGTGGTGAGGGTGGCGACCGGGGCGAGCCGGTTGGTGACGATCCAGTCGTTACGGACCGCCGTGCTCACCGGGTCGACCTCGAAGCCGACGTCGGTCAGCAGGCCCTTCCAGTCGGCGTACTCCAGGCCACAGAACTGCTCCTGGGTCTCCGACAGCCAGTTGTCCGTGTAGTCCTTGCGGGTCAGGAAGTCCATCGCCGCACCGAGGGTCAGCTCCACCACCCCGTCGGCCACCGGGCGGTGGTCGACGGCGAACCGGTGGTCCACCGCGAACTGGTCCAGCCGGGCCCGGGTGGACAGCCCGGCGACGTACGCGGCGGCCTCCGCCGATCCCGCCGCCGCCAGGTCGGTACGGGGCCGACCGGGGTCGACCCCGTCGGTGGTGGCCAACCGTAGGTGGACCGTCCGGTCCCGCCCGTCCGGCCCGCACACGTCACTGTTGATCCAGACCCCACCGGGCACCGTGTGGTCGTAGATGGCCTGGACGAACCGGCGCAGGGAGGCCATCTGCTCGCCGTACGACCAGATCTCGTGGGTCAACGCGAAGGTCATCGTGGTGTCCACCGAGCGGGGGGCGAACACCGCCCCGCCGAGGACGTTGCGGCGGTAGAAGAAGACGTTCGGGTTGACGAAGAACCCCTGCGCCTTCTTGTGCACACACTCCTCGTGGAGGTGCCGGGCGACCTCGACGCCGATCAGGTCGCTCTCCCGCAGGGCCGGTTCCCGGTCGGCGAGTTCCAGCACCGCGCCCGCCCCGCAGCCGATGTCCACGATCCGGCCCGGCCGGACGTGTTCGCGTACGGTGTCCCACTTGCGCTGGGCGGCCCCCGCGAACGCCTCGGCGTACGTCCGGTAGTCACGGGTGGCGGTCAGCCCGCCCTCGTCGCCCACCACCGGGTCGTTGACCACCGAGCGGACCAAGTCGTCGAGCCGGTAGCGGGCGTACAGGTCGACCGTCGCCGGGTGGGCCAGGTCCCGCCACGACGGGTCGTCGGCGGCCAGCCGCAGCAGTACGTCCCACGGCCTGGCGGGCGTCGGCTCGACCTCGGCCTCCACCCCGGCGATGGCGAAGCCGAGCCCCTCGTACATCGCGGCGACCTCGGGCGTGGAGCAGGCGACCACGGTGTCGGCCGGGGTCAGCTCCAATCCGGTGGCCGCCGCCACCGTCTTCACAGTCACCTCGGCGAACCGGTCGGTGGGGGTGGTGTCGAAGACCGGTACGACCACCGACCGCAGGCCGGTGAGGACGCTGAACCGCTCGATGGCCGCCTCCCGCCGGTGGTACGGGACCGGGTTGCGCCGGGTGTTCTCGTGGTTCGCCGAGGTGACCGCCCACACCACGGTCACCAGGTCGTCCGCGTCGGTCACCGCACCGTCACCGGGGGTGGCTAGCCGCTGCAGGTACCCGGCCTGGAAGCGGGTCAGCAGGTGATGGCGACCGGGAAAGAGCAGGTAGCGGGGCATGTCATGTTCCTAGCCGATGCCCTGACGGAACGGGGCGGCAGGGTCCCCACCGACTGATGGCGCAGTCAGTCGGGGCAGTTGCGGCTGGTGAGCCGGACGGTGTACTCGGCGTCGTCGTGGGTGATGCCCGACGGTCGGCCGTCGAACCAGGTCTCCACCTTCGCCCAGCCCCGGCGCTGTTCGTAGTGCAGGTGCGGGGCGCCGGAGTTGCCGGTGCTGCCCAGCCGCCCGATCTGCTCGCCCTGCTCGACCCGCTGCCCCTCGGACACCAGCGGCGGTTCGAGCAGGTGCAGGTACTGCGTCTCCCACCGGCCACCGTGATCGATCTTCACCCAGTAGCCGCCGCCCCGGCCCCGTGGCCCGTCCGGGTCCTCGGGGGTACGCCCACCCAGCGACCCGTTGATCCCCGCCACCGTGACGGTGCCGGCGGCCGAGGCGAGCACCGGCCGCCCCCACGACTCCCCCTCGGTGGGGAAGAAGTCGACGTCGAAGTCGTCGTGTCCGGGATAGGTGCCCAGTTGCCAGGTCTCGCCGCAGGCCACCGGCATCTGGAAGAGCGGACGCGGGCCGGGGGAGAGCAGTCGGGGCACCAGCACCACGGCACCGGCGGCCAGGATCCCGACCACCCCGAGGGCGAGGAGCAGTCGCAGGAGGCCACGGCGGGTACGGCGGCGGCGGGACGGGCCGGTGGTCACCCAGCCGAGGATGTCAGATCCCCACCCGGGCACCGGCCCGGGGTGGGTCCGGAACGTACCCGGGTCGTCTTCCGAAGTGGACACGACCTACACTCCGCCCGGTGATCAACAAGAGACGATCAACAGCCGTCGTGGTCGGGCTGCTGGTGGCGGCGGTGTTGACCGGTCCGGTACCGGCCCTCGCGAACGAGCCACCGGCGGAGCCCGCCGAGCCACCCAAGGTCGAGTTGGTGCTCGACGTCAGCGGCTCGATGGCGGCCAAGGACATCGACGGGCGAAGCCGGATCTCGGTGGCCCAACAGGCCTTCAACGAGGTGGTCGACGCGCTGCCCGAGACCACCCAGCTCGGCATCCGGGTGCTCGGCGCGACCTACCGGGGTGAGGACAAGGCACGCGGCTGCCGGGACACCCAGCAGATCGTCCCGGTCGCCCCGGTGAACCGGACGGCGGCCAAGGCCGCCGTGGCGGACCTGCGGCCCACCGGGTTCACCCCGGTCGGGTTGGCCCTGCGCGAGGCGGCCAAGGACCTCGGCACCGGAACGACGGTCCGGCGGATCGTGCTGATCACCGACGGTGAGGACACCTGCGCACCCCCGGACCCCTGCGAGGTGGCCCGGGAACTGGCCGCCCAGGGCACGAAACTGGTCGTCGACACCCTCGGCCTGGCCCCCGACGAGAAGGTCCGTCGGCAGCTGCTCTGCATCGCCGCGGCCACCGGCGGTACGTACACCGCCGCACAGAGCGCCGACGAGTTGACCACCCGGATCAAACAACTGGTGGACCGGGCGGAGGACACGTACACGGCGGCCCCCACCGTGGTCGGCGGCACGTCGGTCTGCGACGCGGCACCGCTGCTGGGTCCCGGGGTCTACAGCGACCGTGAGGAGTTCTCCGAGCACCGCTGGTACCGGGTGCCGGTCCGCCCCGGGCAGGAACTGCGCGCCTCGGTCAGCGTGGCGCTGGACCGCCCGGTCAACCCGGACTACGCGGTCCTGCTGCGCGCCACCACCGGCGACGGCCGGGAACTGGTCCGCGGGGTGGACGCCGGCAGCGGCCGCACCGACGTGGTCTCCGCCGGTCTGCGCTGGTCGGCCGCGGAGGACCGGACGATCGGGGTGACCCCGGAACCGGACGCCTCCACCGCCGTCGCGCCCACCGTCGTCTGCCTGGTGGTGAGCAACGCCTTCGCCCCCCAGCGGGGCACCCGGACCACGCCGGGCCTGCCGGTCGAGCTGACCGTCGACGTGGTCGCGTCCTCCCCCGCCCCGGCCGCCCCGGACCTCGGGCGGGGCTGGGTGCTGCTGATCCTGTTGACCGTGGCCGGACTGGTCACCGGGCTGGTCAGCGGTCTGCTGACCCGCTGGTGGTTCGCCACCTGGAGGGACACGACCCGATGAAGAGCACGATCATCCGTACCGGCGCGGCGGTGACCCTGGCCGGGCTGACCCTGCTGACCCTTCCGGCCCCGGCGTCGGCCGCGCCCACCCCGTCGCCGGGCGCGACGCCGGTGACCCGCGCCGGTACGTCGTTCTTGACCGCCACCCCCATCGCCGCCGGGCAACCGGTCCGGATGGACGCCGCCGTCGGTGACTACCTGTACTGGTCGTTCTCGGCCGTCGCCGGCGAACGACACGTGGTCACCGCGACGGTGTCGTCCCCGAAGGCCCGCAGTGGGGCGTCGACCTGGAAGGTGGAGGTCTTCGACGGGCTCCGCCGCCGACAGTCCTGCACCGACGGAGCACAGGCCCCCCGGGTCGACGCCACCACCGACGTCACCCTCGGGTGCACGCTGCGCCAGGTCCGGTCCTGGGCCGAGCCCTGGTCGGCGGATCCCCTCCCGGGGACGTACTACCTCCGGCTGTCGGTGACCGACCTGCCCGAGGCCGACCTCGGTCAACCGATCGAGGTGGAGCTCCTGCTCGGGGCGACCGGCGCGGGCTCCCGCGACGACGGGGAACTGAAGGCACCGCTGGTGCCCGACACCCGGGCCGGCACGGTGCTCGACGCCGAGCCGACGGCGCAGCCGGCCGAACCGGACGACTCCGGCTGGTTCGACATCGACTTCGGCTGGGTTCCCGACCTCGGGTCGCGGTGGATCTGGAGTGCGGTCGGGGGAATCCTCGCCGCTGTCGCCGGGGTGATCGGTTTCGGCCTTACCCGCCGTCCCCGCCGTCCTCGCAGGCCATGACGGGTGGCGGTGGACGCCGTCGACGGAAGGCGTCCACCGCCCGACACCCGACCTCCGGGGCGGCAGAGGTTCGCCGTCTGCCGCCCCGGAGGCGGTGTCGGCCCCGGGGGCTACGATCCCGCCCATGCTTGACGATCTGATCCGGGCGGCGGAGTCCGACGACTACGACGCCGTCGAGGAGTTGGCGGACCTCGCCGCCGCCGACCCCCAGCGGCTCGCCCCCCACCTGCCCCGGCTGCTGGAGCAGGGGGTGCTCTGGCCTCCGACGCTCTACCGGGGGGCCGGTGCCGACGTGGTCGCCGAGGCCGTCGAGCGGGTCGACGGCGGGCGACAGCCCGGACAGCTCAACCATCTGCTGCTCATCCTCGCCCACATCCAGGACCCGGCCGCCGAGGCGGCGCTGCGCCGGTGGGAGGAGCAGCCCCCCTCCGGCCTGGACCGGCTGCACCTGAGTCCCCTCGGGTACGCCGTCACCGCCGGGTGGACCGTCGACCCCGAGGGGCGCCGACGCGACCTGTGCGCGCCGGTGGCGTACCGGCTGGTGATGACCCCGACGGCGCCGGACGCCGCCGCACCCACCTGCCCGTGGTGCGAGTCACCGCTGATGACGCTGCTCGACCTGGACCCGGCCGACCCCCGGGTCGCGGAGGTCCTCGCGCACACCGGGTGGTCGGGTCGACTGCGGTTCACCACCTGCCTCGGTTGCTCCTGCTACACCACCCTCTACGGCCGGGTCACCCCCGACGGGGGGTCGACCTGGGCACCGGAGAACTCGGCACCGAGGCACCTGCACCGGTCCACCGAGGATCCGCCCGCCGTGCTGCCGAGCGTCGGCCCGGCGCGCAGCTCCGTCTACCAGGCGAGCGCCTGGCACCCGGAGGGCTCCACCCTCGGTGGGCACCCCGACTGGATCCAGGACGCCGAGCACCCCGACTGCCTCGTCTGCGGGCAGACCATGGACTACGTCGCCCTGGTCGGCGGAGCCGACCTCGACTCCGGCGAGGGTGCCCACTACCTCCACCTGCACGCGCCCTGCGGAGTGACCGCCGTCACCTACCAGCAGAGTTGAGGCGAGGTTTCCTCGCCGCACAACTGGCGCCCACCGCGAGATCTTGCGAGGCTAGCCCCCGTGTATGACTTCGACCTGTTGGTGCTGGGCTCCGGACCGAGTGGTCAGAAGGCCGCGATCGCCGCCGCGAAACTGGGCAGGCGGGTCGCGATCGTGGACCGCCGCGACATGCTCGGTGGGGTGTGCATCAACACCGGCACCGTGCCCTCGAAGACGCTGCGGGAGGCGGTCCTCTACCTGACCGGCCTCAGCCAGCGCGACCTCTACGGCAGCAGCTACCGGGTCAAGGACGAGATCACCGTCGGTGACCTGGCGGCCCGGACCCAGCACGTGATCAGCCGACAGACCGACGTCATCCGCAACCAGCTCGCCCGCAACCGGATCACCATGCTCACCGGGACGGGACGGTTCGCCGACCCCCACTCGGTCTGGGTGGACACCGAGGGTGGCCGCGCGACGAGGGTCACGTTCGACAAGGCGGTCGTCGCCGCCGGCACCCGCCCGGCCCGCCCGGACAGCGTCGACTTCGACGACCGGACCATCGTCGACTCCGACGGCGTGATCAACCTTGAGGCGATCCCGCGCAGCATGGTGGTGGTGGGGGCCGGGGTGATCGGGATGGAGTACGCCTCGATGTTCGCCGCCCTCGGCACGAAGGTGACGGTGGTGGAGCGACGCGAGCGGATGCTCGACTTCTGCGACGAGGAGGTCGTCGAGTCGCTCAAGTACCACCTCCGGGACCTGTCGGTGACCTTCCGCTTCGGCGAGGAGGTCGCGACCGTCGAGAAGCACGAGAAGGCCGCCCTGTGCACCCTCAAGAGCGGCAAGAAGATCGTCGCCGACACGGTGATGTACTCGGCCGGCCGCCAGGGTCAGACCGACGACCTGGACCTGCCCGCCGCCGGGCTGGAGGCGGACCGGCGCGGCCGGATCAGCGTGGACGCCCACTACCGGACCGCCGTCGACAACATCTACGCCGTCGGTGACGTGATCGGCTTCCCGGCGCTGGCCTCCACCTCGATGGAGCAGGGGCGGCTCGCCGCCCAGCACGCCTTCGGCGAACCGGGCCGGGCCATGCACGAGTTGCAGCCGATCGGCATCTACACCATCCCCGAGATCAGTTTCGTCGGGAAGACCGAGGAGCAGCTCACCGAGAGTTCCACCCCCTTCGAGGTGGGGATCGGCCGCTACCGGGAGCTGGCCCGGGGGCAGATCGTCGGCGACTCGTACGGGATGCTGAAGCTGCTCGTCTCCCCCGCCGACGGGCGGCTGCTCGGCGTGCACCTGTTCGGCACCCAGGCCACCGAGATCATCCACATCGGACAGGCGGTGATGGGCCTCGGCGGCACCGTCGACTACCTGATCGACACCGTCTTCAACTATCCGACGTTGGCCGAGGCGTACAAGGTGGCAGCCCTGGACGCGGCCAACAAGATCCGCAACATCACCCGGATCGACGGGTAGCCGGGCGGCCCGGGACCGAGGGACCCGGTCCCGGGTCGGCGACGCTACCCGTCGAGCAGTTCGGCGAGGATCTCGGAGACGGCCCGTCGGTAGGCGGCCATCGCCTGGACACACGTCGGGGCGTCGGCGGTGATCCAGTGCAGGTGGAGCCCGTCGGCGTTGCGGTAGAACCACATGTTCCCGGTGTTCGTGTGCGACGCCTGCGGGATCGTCCTCGGTCGCCACGTGTCGTAGTGCTCGGCGCCCGGGGCGCGACGGAAGTCGAGGAACGAGAAGAAGTTCACCGGGTACGGCCACATCCGCATGTGGTAGTACTCCGGGGCGAGCAGTTCCCAGGCCTTGACGAACGGCACCTCGACGCTCTCGATCAGCTCCCGGAACGCATGGCCGACCGCCGCGACGGTCTCCGGGAACGTCCGGTCCGCCGAGATCGGGAAACTGATCGGCATCGTGTTGACGAACCACCCGAACGACGACCGGTACCGGGGGTCCTGACGTTCGCCGACCGGCATCAACCCGTGGTAGGTGTCGGCACCGGAGAGCCGGCCCAGCGCCAGGCCGGCCACGGCCAGCACCCCCATGAACAGCTTCCCGTCGTGTCGGCGGCACAGCTGTTCGAAGGCGGTCGCTGCGGCGTCGTCGAGGAGCTGGACCATCCGGTTCTCGGCCGGATACATCCGCCCCGACTCGATCCCGAGGTCGAGCGGGATCTCCGGGAAGAAGTCGCCGCAGCGGGCCAGGAACGACCGCCAGTAGGCCAGTTCCGGTCCGTCGGCGGTCATGCCCGCGTACCGGCGTCGCTGGGCGGCACCGAAGTCGAGGTAGCTTCCCGCCACCTCGAACTCGGTGACCGCCCCGGCGGCGGCCTCCGCGTACCACCGTTGGATCTCCTCGACCGCGACGGCGAGGGACATCCCGTCGCAGACGATGTGGTCGAAGGCGAGGTAGACGGTCGACCACTGCGGTTCGACCACCACCCCCATCCGGAACAGGGGCCAGTTCAGCGCGCTGATCGTCTGGTCGAAGGTGGATTCGAGGTGGTCCCGGACCGCCTCGGTGCTGTCCCGGTAGCCGACCTCGGTGTGCTGCAGCACCACGTCGGACGGGGGCATCACGTCGCACCTCAGGTCACCGGCGAGTTGCTCGAACCCGCAGCGCAGCACCTCGTGTCGCGCGACGAACCGGTGCAGCGCGGCCTCCAGGGCGGCCAGGTCGACCTGGCCGTCGACCCGGAAGGTCATCGCCACCCAGTGGTCCTCGGCGACGTGTTCCCGGCGGGCGTCGAGCGCCGCGGAGAAGTGCTTCTCCTGGTTGTACGAGGCGGACTTGTTGGCCACCGCCGCCAGGTCGAGGGTGTCGGGGGCGACCAGACACCACTCGTGGATCCACCCGGGACCGATGTCGAGATCACTGATCGGGATCTGCTGCATCTCTGCTCACCACCTGTTCGCTCGTCGATCGTTGTCGATTCCGGGTGGGCTCAGATCGCGGACCCGAGGACGAGTACGACGGGACCGGCCGCCGACAGGACACCCGGCTCGGCCAGGCAGGCCGCCGGCATGACGTTGAACAGCACCGCGGCCTCGGTGTACGTCGCCCCGATGAACTGGCCCGCGATGACGGTGCCGGTGAGAACCACCGCCGTCTGACCGAGGACCCGGGTGACCACCAGGTCGGTCGCCCGGACGGTGCTGGGCCCGCCGTGGTCCCAGCCGACCACGAAGGTGAACGGTCCGGTCAGGGCACCCTGCAGGCAGCCCTGGTTGCTGGCGAAGCCGCGTACCGCGGTGCCGTTGATGGGGCCGGTGGTACCGGTGCAGTTGCTGAAGCTCGTGACTCCGGTGGTGAGGGTGGGCCGCTGCGGCATGGTCAGGCCGGGAGTGTAGGTCTGGGCCTGGTTCCCGCTGCAGGTCAGCAGGGTGGGGGCGGCCTGCGCCGGGGCGGCGGTCAGGGTGACCAGACCGGCGGCGAGGACGATCGCGGACAGGACGGCGAGGGCGCGACGCGACATCAGGGACTCCTTCTCGGAACGTACCGCTGGGCGTAGGCGGTGACGTCGTCGACGATCGTCCAGACCCGTGACTCCACCAGACCACCTCCGGGCCGAGGTGGCGGGCACGTCCGGTACCCGCCGCATCACCCGATGGTGGTCCCCGGGCGGCGGAGGTGACAGGTCCCGTTCCACGGCGCGGGCCACGTCCTGCGACGAGCCGCTGCGCCGACGCCCCTTGGTGGCATCGCGCCTGCGACACTACGGTCTGAGGCATGAGTCAGCGCGACGACGAGATCCTGGCCGCCCACGCGCGGGGCCGGACCGTCAGGCAGATCAGCCGCACGTACGGCGTCAGCGCGCAGGCGGTCAGACGACTGGTGTCCGACGATCCGCCCCCGCCTCCGTCGAAGCCGGTCACCCGGGCACCGGCGCCGGTCATCGCCGTCGCGGTCCTGATGCTCCTCGTCGGCGCCGTCCAGATCTCGGGCGTGCTCTACTTCGCGTCACACTGGACCGTGTGGGCGAGACTCGCCGTCATCGTGCTCGGGGTGAGCGCCTACGCGCTCCTCGCGTACGGCCTGTGGCGGGGGTGGCGGGCGGCCCGGTGGACGGTGGCCGTGGTCGGCGGGATCGCCATGGTCAGCGGGACCTTCAACGCCGCCGGTCCGGAGATCGCCTCGATCCTGCTGGGTGGGCTGCTCGTCGCGCTCCTCTTCGTGCCCGTCCGGTCGAGAGCCTGGTTCGGCGGCTGACCGCCGGGCACCCGACGCTCCCCCGGCCTGACCGCGTGGACCGGGTGCACCACGGCACCGGGGGCGGCGGCCGGGTGGCCGCCGCCCCCGGTGCGGGGTCGGGGTCGGGAAGCCGGAGCGCGTGGCGGGTGTTCACCCCGACTCCGGCAGGGTGTCGCTACCCGGCGTACGTCTCGAACTCGGCGACCCTCGGCGCCCCGGACGAGGCGGTGATGTCGAGGGTGACCTTGCGCAGCGAGGTCGTGGCGAAGGTGATGGTGCCCGCCCCGGTGCCAGAGGTCAGCACGGCCCCGGTGTCGGCGTTGAGCAGGCGCCACGACCGGATGGCACCGGTCGACCCGGAGGCCTCCCGGATGACCACCCGGGAGATCCGGGTCGCGGTCCCCCACTTGATGGAGATCTGACCGGTCGCACCGGAGGGACCCCAGGCGGTGCCCAGGTTGCCGTCACGCACGTCGCCGTAGCTCGTGCCGCTGGCCTTGCTGGAGCCGTCGGAACCGGCGCCGATGCTGAGGTTGGTGCCGCTCGGCGGGTTGGTGGGCGGCGGGGTGGTCGGACCCGGGGTGGGGTTCGTCGGGCCGGGGGTGGGGTTGGTCGGACCCGGGGTGGGGTTGGTCGGCGAGCAGCTGCCGTCGGAGACCCGGTTGCCCTTGTTGGCGCCGGCGGTCTGGGCGACCAGGTTCGGCACGCAGTTCGCCCCGTCGAGGCGGTAGGAGTACGGGATGCTGACGCTGGTGTTGGACTGCGGGTTGGGTCCGGCGGGGTTGTTGTCGCCGCTACGGGCCGACCAGGTCACCCCGTCGAAGATGTTGCCGCTGACCTGCCAGTATCCGGCCTGGTTGGTGTAGAAGGTGCCCAGGACGTCCTTGGAGCTCTTGAAGTAGTTGTTGTCCACCCGGGCTCGCGCCCCGGCCCGGGAGTTGATGCCCGACTCCCGCAGGTTCACGTAGTGGTTGTTGAAGATGTGGGCGATCCCGCCCCGTAGCAGGGGCGTACGGGAGTCGATGTTCTCGTACAGGTTGTGGTGGTAGGTGATGAAGCCGTTGGAGGTGTCACTCTCGCTGGACCCGACCAGTCCACCCCGGCCGGAGTTGCGCAGGATGCTGTAGGACAGGGTCACGTACTGGGTGTTGTCCTTCATGTCGAAGAGGCCGTCGAACCCCTCCGACTCACCGCCGGAGGCCTCCAGGGTGACGTGGTCGACCCAGACGTTACGGACGGTGCTCTCCATGCCGATGGCGTCACCACCGTTCGACGTGGGCGACCCGGACTTCTTGACGTTCCGGACCGTCACGTTCTGGATGATGATGTTGCGGGCGTCGCGGATGTGGATGCCCAGCTGATCGAAGAGCGCCCCGCTGCCGACCCCGACGATCGTGACGTTGCTGATCTCCTTCAGCTCGATCTTGTCGGCGGCGGTGTTGCAGCTGTTGCCGGAGACCTTCGTGGTGTTGCCGTGGTTGATGGTGCCCTGCACCTCGATGATGATCGGGGTGCTGCTGCTGGCCCGGTTGCACAGGGCCGCATGGATCTGGGTTCCCGTGGTGGCCCGTACCGTCTGTCCGCCCGCACCACCGGTGGTCCCGCCGTTCTGGGTCGCGTAGCCGGTGGCGCTGCCGGTCGCCGCCGACGCCTGGGGCATAGGCAGTGCCACCACCACGGCGGCTCCCACCGCTGCGGCGGTGGCCACCGCCGCCGGAAGTCTCAGTCCCGCTGGTCGTCTCATCCTGGGCCTCACCTTCGTGGTCGAGCGCTGGTGGTGGTGCGGTGTGGACCGGCAACGGTCCGTTCACAAAGTCGCAGCGGTGTGACCAGGGCCGTCACCACCGCCTCCGACTGGAAAGCGCTTTCCAACAGCGAGGATAGGGAGTCGTCTATCGATGTGCAAGGTGAGTCCGATTTGTGGCTTTGTTAACACGGCTGTCACACCATCCTCGGGCCGACGGTGAGAACCGCCACCCCGGCCGCCCCCGCCCCGACTCCGCCGACCTCTTTTCCCAGGTTTTCGGTGCAACCTGGTCGACTGGGTGGGTAGGGCTACCACGACGGACTGACCGAAGGTCGAGGGAGACGAATGCGACACAGAGTGTGGTGGGGTTCGGCGCTGGCCGTCCTCCTGGTGGCCGGCACGACCGCGTGCGGCAACGGAAACGGCGACGAGGACGGAACCGGTCCCCCTCCGGCGACCGAACCCACGGCAGCCCCCACCGGTACGCCCGGCAGCTCCCCCTCGGGGACACCCGACCTGTCGGCCGGGCAGGAGATGGCACGGGGTGTCGACGTACCGTGGGGGCTCACGTTCCTGCCCGACGGCGACGCGTTGGTCGCCGAACGCGGCTCCGGTCGGGTCCTGCGCGTCCCCGCCGGTGGCGGGACGCCGCAACAGGTCACCGAGGTCCCCGGCGTCTCCGCCGCCGGTGAGGGTGGCCTGCTCGGCCTCGCCGTCTCGCCGGACCACGCCTCGGACAACCTGGTCTACGCCTACTTCACCGCCGCCGACGACAACCGGATCGTGCGGTTCCGGCTCGACGGGGGCGACCCCGAGGTGGTCTTCTCCGGCATCGCCAAGGCGACCTATCACAACGGCGGCCGGATCGCGTTCGGCCCCGACGGGATGCTGTACGCAGGCACCGGCGACGCCGGGGACACCGCCCGCTCCCAGGACCCGGCGGACCCGGCCGGCAAGATCCTGCGACTCACCCCGGAGGGCGAGCCCGCCCCCGGCAACCCCACCTCCGGTTCCCCCGTCTACAGCCTCGGCCACCGCAACGTCCAGGGCCTGGCCTGGGACGCCGAGGGACGGCTCTTCGCCACCGAGTTCGGCCAGAACGACGTCGACGAGATCAACCTGATCCGTCCCGGGGGCAACTACGGCTGGCCCGAGGTGGAGGGCGAAGGGGACACCGACGGGGGCCGGTACATCAATCCCCTGCTCACCTGGCAGGTACGCGAGGCGTCCCCCTCCGGCATGGCGATCACCGGCAACACCGCCTACGTCGCCGCCCTGCGCGGTGAACGACTCTGGGTGGTCCCGCTCGACGGTGAACAGCTCGGCGAGCCCTCGGCCCAGCTCACCGACCACGGGCGACTGCGTACCGTCGAGGTGGCCCCGGACGGCGCCCTCTGGGTGACCACCTCCAACACCGACGGCAGGGGGGACGTCCGCGACGGCGACGACCGGATCCTGCGCTTCCCCGCCGGCTGAGCCGAGGCGGTCGGTCTGCCGGGCCGCTTCGAAGATCAGGAACGGGACTTGTCCTGCTTCCAGGAGAGCGGGCCGGGCAGGTCCACCCGGTGCGCCTTGGCCCGTGAGTTCCAGGACCACCGGCCGATCCTGATGCTCCAGGAGGAGAAGCCGTTCTCGGTGAAGTTCAGGACCAGCGGCCCGTACTTCTTGCGCTTGCGGAACATGAGGCCCATCGTGGCGCTCCCTTCGTGCCTTCCCTGCCGTGACACCCGTTCCGGTCCTGCCGGCACCGTCCGTGCCCTGTCGACATCGAACATTCCCTAATCGTCGATGCCAGAAACGTGGCCCACCGAATGCCCCATCTTCCAGAGAGGATTAACGCTTTCGTTCCCGGTGCTGGACAACCGGTGACGACCACCGGATACGCACTGATCTCAGATGGCGAATGGTCGTTGACCCCCTCGACGCCGCTGCTGCACCATGAGCCCATGCGCGCCGGGTCACGACCCCGGTCGTCCCGCTCCCGCGCACCGTCACCCGATCCGGCCGGCACCCCCTCCGCCGACCGGCCCGGCCCGCACCTGGGATTCCGTCACCTCCCCTCGTCGACCGCCCAGGGAGACACGCCATGTCCCTCTTCCGTCGCCACCGTCGGCGTATCCGAGCCGGCACCGTCACCGTTGCGCAGACCGTGGAGCCCCTCGCCCCCCGTACCGACCCCACCGGTCGACAGGTCCGCCGCCGACACCCCGCCGTCCTCCGGTCGACCCTGCGCCACCCCGGGGCCGGCGAACTGGTCCCCGTCGACGGGGACCTGTTCGACAGGCTGCTGCGGCAGCACACCGCACCGACCAGCGTGGTCACCACCGTGGCCCGCCCGACCCGACACGAGCGCGGGGAGGTGATCACAGCCGGATTCACCACCACCTCGCTCACCCCGGTGTCACTCGATCCGCCGCTGGTGTCGTTCACCGTCGGGGTCGGCGCGCCCGGCGCCCCGGTGCTCAGCCGGGCCGAACACGTCGTGGTCCACCTCCTGGCACCGGATCAGCAGGACACCGCAGCGGCGCTGGCCGCCGGGGTCACCGACGCACTCCCCGGCCCGTTCGGGCTGCCCCTGCTCACCGGCGTCCCCGCCCACCTGCTGTGCCGGGTGGTCCACCGGATCCCGGCCGGCGACAGCATCCTCGTGGTCGCCGAACCGCTTGCCCTGGCCGCCCGCCCGACCCCCTGACCACACCGCCGCCCTCGGTGGCGCCCACTGGCCGCACCGCCATCCGCCATCCGCGGTGGCACCCACTGGCCGCACCGACGCCCCGGTGGCCTCCGCACCCGCCGCCCCTCCCCCGGTGGGGCGGCGGAGGGGCTACGACGCCGGGGTCAGCGCGGCTGCCAGGCGTCCGGAAGGGCGGTCAACTTCCGGACGTGGGCGGGGAGTCGGCCGCTGACCAACTCGGCCAGGCTCACCTCGTCGACCACCCGTCGCACCGACGCCCGGACGGCCACCCACAGCCGGGGCAGATTCTCCGCCGGGCCTTCGTACCGGGTCTCCTCGGGACGTTGACCCCGGACCCCGGCCAACGGGCCGTCGACGGCCCGCAGGATCGACCCGACGTTCACCTCGTTCGGTGGCCTGGTCAGCGAGTATCCGCCCTCGACGCCGCGCTGGGCTCGGACGATCCCGGCCCGGCGCAGGTCGGCCAGGACGGCCTCGAGGAACTTACGGGGAAGATCCTGTTCGGTGGCGATCACCTGGGCCGAGAGCAGACCCGGGTACGCGGCGGCGAGGCTGAGCGCCGCCCGTACCGCGTAGTCACCGCGCGCGGAGATGTGCACCCTGCCATCATGCCCGGTCGGGCTCGTCGGTCCGACCGGCGGGCGGACGTGGCCGGACGAGTCGGTTCGGAACCTCTGTCGACGTGGCGTGTCGCCCGTTGGCCGTCCCGGGCTGCGCGACGTCGGACGAGGGCTGTTCGCCGGCCACCGTACGCTGCTCGGGAACCGCAGACCGGCGCTGGCCGGGCGGGGTCCGCACCGCCGACGGAGCCGGCCGCTGGTCCCGGGGGACGCCCCCCGACTCCCTGTCCGGTGCCCGCTGGTCCCCGCCCGCCGGCCACTGCTCCCGGTCGGCGCGGAAGGCCCCCGGGCTGCGCCCGACCTCACGGGTGAAGAACCGGCCGAAGTTGGTGGGCTCGGGGAACCCGAGGCGGCGGCCGATCTGGGCGATCGGCTCGTCCGTGGCCGCCAGCAACCGGCTGGCCTCCAGTGCCACCCGCTCGTCGATCACCTGCTTCGCACTGCGCCCGGTCACCGCCAGGCAGGCCCGGGTCAGGGTCCGCACCGAGCAGCCGATCCGGGTGGCGTAGTCCTCCACCCGCCGGGTCTGCCGGTAGTCCCGCTCCACCTCCTGCCGCAACCGGTGGAAGGTCCCCCGCTCGCCACCCGGTGCGGAGGGCTCGTCGGTCGACGACAGCGCCAACCGGGCCACCAACGCGGCGAGCTGGTACCGGAGCAGGTCGGCGGCCTCGGGACCCGGGAACCGCTGCCGGTCCGCTGTCACCCGGTGGAACGCCTCCCGTACCGCCTCACCGTCGGCACCCCGCAGGTGCCACTGGCGGGGGGCGGCGACGTACCGCTCCGGCGCCTCGGCGTACCACCGCAGGACCAGGCCGTCGAAGGGGTGACCGACGCAGCGCAGCACCTGGCCGGTGTGCACCCACAGCAGCGTTCCCGGACGGCAGGACACCTGGCGGAAGTCCACTTCGGCGACGCCGCGACCGTCGGTGACCAGGATCAACAGCTCCGCCCCGGCCAACGCGGGACGACGCCAGTCCGGATCCGGGGCGAGGTCCCGAAGGGCCGGGGTGTCGACCGGAACGGCGGCGGCGGGCGCGGAGGTGCCCCCCGGGGACAGCCCCGGCTGGCCCGGGGGGATGTCCACGGCCGAGGGCGGCTGACCGAAGGAGACCATCACCTAGGACCGTAACCGGCGGGTCGACCGCCCGCATCCCGGCACGCCCCCCACCGGTCGCGTCGGGTTGTCGCCGTGCTACGGGCCGGTTAGCTTTCCGAGGAGTACGCCCAGCTCGACCGACGTCGCCAGCCGACCCGGTGCACGGCGGCGTGGGAGGGAGGATCGAGCATGACGGAGCTGTTCGCTGTCGACGGCAAGACGGTCCTGGTCACCGGGGGTTCCCGGGGAATCGGGCTGATGATCGCAGGGGGTTTCGTCCGGGCCGGGGCCAAGGTGATCATCTCCTCCCGGAAGGCCGACGTCTGCCACCGGGTGGCCGAGGAACTCCAGGCCGAGGGCGACTGCGTGGCGATCCCCGCCGACCTGAGCGACGACGCCGGGGCCCAGCAGCTCGCCGCCGCCGTGCGGGAGCGCGTCGGGCGACTCGACGTCCTGGTCAACAACGCCGGGGCGACCTGGGGGGCGAGTCTGGAGGAGTACCCGGAGAGCGCCTTCGACAAGCTCTGGGCGATCAACGTGAAGGCGGTGTTCCGACTCACCACCGCCCTGCTCCCCGCCCTCCGCGCGGCGGCCGACCCCGACGACCCGGCCCGGGTGATCACCATCGGGTCGGTGGACGGTCTGCGGGTGCCGGCCATGGAGGTGTACGCCTACTCGGCGACGAAGGCCGCCGTACACATGCTCACCCGATCCCTCGCACACCGGCTGGCCGGCGAACAGATCACCGTCAACGCGATAGCACCGGGACCGTTCGAGAGCGCGATGATGGCCTTCGCCCTCGACGACCCGGAGCTGCGGGCCACCATCGAGCGACAGGTTCCTCTGGGCCGGATCGGTCGACCGGAGGACGTCGCGGGAACCGCGATCTACCTGGCCTCGCGGGCCGGGGCGTACCTGACCGGAGCCGTCATCCCGGTCGACGGGGGGCTGACCACGCATGGTTGACCCGGGCTGGACCTGCGCGGTTGACCCGGGCGGGGGGTGCGCGTACCGGACGAGGGTGTGCCGGTGCCGCGCGGACTCGGCAGATCCGCGCGGCACCGGGCAGGTCGGTCAGCGACCGGCGAGCAGCCGGTTGACCGCCGTGTCCACGTCGAGGTGCTCGGCCTCCCGACCGCGCGGAACCACGACGTACGTGCGACGCAGGAACCGGACCAGGACACTGCGCGGCACCTCGAACAGGGCGTTGCCGTCCGGGGACGACAGCGCCAGCGCGACGAAGTCGCCGCGCGGAGTGGCCCAGGGCCACACCCGGACGTCCCCGATCCCCGCCGGGTCGTCCAGCCCGGTGACCAGCAGTTCGCGGGCGAACGACCAGCTCACCGCCTCGCCACCTGCCGATTCGGCATGGAACAGGACGTGGACCGCATACGGGTCAGCAGGGTCGTACCGCAGACTGGCGCGCACCGGCAAGGCGGTGGCGTCAGGTGCGACGAGCCTTAGTGACGTCTCGACCTCTACGGTCGTCGGTCGGATGACACTCATGAACGTTCTCCCCCCGGCACCGCTGCGGAACGTCCGTGTCCCGCTTTTCCCATACTCAGGTGCTACTCCTGGCTACGCTCCGCCATACGCTGACTTCACCCAGTGGTGGGAAGGGGGTCGGAAACGCAGGTAGAATGTGAAAATTCTTGTACGATATCCGGTTCTGCCCAACAGTTGGTCCCGCACGGTGTCCGGGGTTGGTTCAGACGACGACTTACTCCGGTAACGTCCAGTCGTCCGTTCCAGTGACGGGCCGGGGCACACTAGGGGTTGAAATGACCACAAACAGATCCTCAGTGGAAAGGCCCTCCTCGACGACGTCGTTGCAGGTAGCGGCTGGCACAGGTCGAAAACGGGGGGACACCGTGCCGACTGATCAGCACGACGCCGGAAGCGGCGCACGCCCCAACGCGGGGCGCAGCGGACGCCCCGGCGCGGACACCCGTGGACCCGGCCGCAAGGCCGGATCACGCGGCGAACCCAGCCGCAACGGAACGTCACGCAACGTGAACGGAACGCCCAAGCCGCCCCGCGCCCCCAAACCCCCCACCCGGCGCCACCTGCTCCGCCAGCGGCTACGCACCACCCTCGCCCTGATCCGCGCCAACCCCACCGGCCGGGTCACCCTCAAGGTCGCCGTCGCCATCGCCGGCGCCCTTGTCGTCACCATCGGCATCATCCTCATCCCGCTACCCGGCCCCGGCTGGCTGCTCGTCATCGCCGGCATGGGCATCTGGGCGGTGGAGTTCCACTGGGCCAAACGGCTACTCGGGTTCACCCGACGGCACGTACAGGGCTGGACCAGATGGGCGACCACCCGCCCCCTGCCGATGCGATTCGCCCTCGGCTCCGTCGGCCTGGTCTTCGTCGCCACCGTGGCCTGGCTGTCCCTCAAGTACAGCCTCGGCATCGACGTCGTCGCCAAGGCCCTGCACTACCTAGCCACCAACTGACCCCGGATTCGCGGTCCACCCGACTGATCGGGTAAAGTCATCCGCGCTGAGGGCGATTAGCTCAGTGGGAGAGCGCTTCGTTCACACCGAAGAGGTCGCTGGTTCGATACCAGCATCGCCCACGCAGGTCAAAGGCCACCTTCCATCGATGAAGGTGGCCTTTCTGCTGCCCGTACAACAGCTTTGTACAGCAGCACGGTCAGTGCCCGAGTGACTCACCGAGGCGCTTGAGGGCGTCCCGGGTCGCCGTGGACGAGACCTGGGTGTAGATCTCCATCGTCACCGAGAACCGGGCGTGCCTGAGGATCTGCATGGCGACTCGCGGGTGGACGTCGAGGTCGGCCAGGAGGGTCGCGCAGGTCCGCCGTGCGTCGTGGACGGTGATCGGCTTGACTCCCGCCCTGTCGCACCGGGCCTGCCAGGAACGCTGGAAGTTACGCGGCTCGACGGGGGTGCCGTAGCGGGTGGTGACCACGAGATCGTTCTCGTGCCACGCCTTTCCGGCGGTGGCCCGCGCCTCGTCGCGTTGGTTCCTCCTCAACCTGAGTGCGGCCACGCAGAGGTCGGGCAGGGGCAGGGTGGCGTCCGACGCCTGCGTCTTGGTGTCGCGGTGCAGCAGTTGCCCGCGTACCCGTTGCAGTTGCCGACCGATGGTCAGCTCACCGGCGTCGAGGTCGACGTCCGACCAGGTCAGACCGAGGGCTTCACCTTTGCGCAGGCCGGTGACGAGGACCAGGGCGTACGCGGCGTAGAGGGGATCGTCGTCGGCGCGGGCCGATTCCAGGAACCGACGGGCCTCGTCGCTGGACCATGACCTGCCGCGTCGACGGCGGACGGTGGCCAGGGTGACAGGCACGGCCGGGTTCCGGGTGATGAGGTCTTCGGCCTGGGCGTGGGTGAGGGCGGCGCGCAGAGCGGCCCGGATGTCGCTGACCGTCCGGGTCGACGGGGCGGCCTGGCAGCAGCGGCCGACCGCGCAGCACCGGCGCTTCCCCGTCCGGCGGACGGCATCCTTGCCCTGGGCACAGCACTGACAGGTACGGGCCACCTGGTTGAGCCAGGTCTGCACGTCCCGGGGTTGGAGCCGGTCGAGCCGCTTCGCCCCGAGGCCGGGGGCGATGTAGCGCCGGACGAACGTCTCGTAGGTGGCGTAGGTCAGCGGTGCCCGGTTCGGCTGGAGGATCTCGGTGAGCCAATAGGTGAGGAAGCTGCCGACCGTCGGGACGGTTGTCGCCACCGGCCCCTGCTTCGCCTGCTGGTGCAGCTTGATCCACTTGTCGTGGACAGCGTCACGCGTCTTGCCGTAAACGTACTTGCGGGTCCGCTTCCCGTCGGGCTTGGTGACCCAGACGTACGCGGCGAAACCCTTGCGGTACGGAAGATCGAACCTTCCCCCGTTGGCGCGGGCGCGGGCGGGCATCAGGCAGCCTCCTGCCGGTCGACCTGGTCACGGACGTACTCGTCAACCCACTCGGGGAGAATCCGGCGGTACTTGCCGTCCTTGATGGAGCGCAGCTCACCGGTGGCGATCTTCGCCTTGACCTTGGACAGGCCGAAGCCGAGCAGGACGGCGACCTCGGCGGGCGAGTACCACCGTGGGGTGAGGTGCCGGGTCACGCCACCACCCCCGACCACGTCTCGTGGGCGAGTTCCTCCCGGCCGATCCGGCGACTCTCCCGGTGCTGGGCGGCGACCGTGTTGGCGAGCAGGGCGTCCCCGTCGGTGAGCCACCCGGAGCCGACGAAGGCCAGGGTGCCGACGGTGATCGAGCCTTCCTCGACGCGGCGGAAGGTGGCCCGGGTGTCCCGGAGCAGCCCGAAGGTCACCGAGTACCGGCGGGCCTTGGTGAGGAAGTGACCGCCGTAGCCGAGCATGTGCGCCCACCGACGTAGCCCGGGATAGAGGTGCGATCCGGTGTCAAGGTGTGCTTGACGCTCCCGGCCCCGGTGGGGGTGTCGCTGGTGCGGTGCGGGGTGGGGCGGCCGAGTCGCCAGCAGGCGTCGATGAGCCGAGCCAGGTGGCCGCCCTCCGGGTCGGCGTAGCCGTCGATCGTCTCCGGGGTGAGTCGGGTGGAGCAGTGGCCGGTGACCTCGGTTGCCTTGGTGGCGTACTTGGCCAGGTAGGCGGCCACCCTGGCGTCGGTCACGTCCCCGTCGCCGGTCCCGATGCGGCGTACGTCGACCTGCTCTCCCCAGGCGACCGACCAGCCCTGCGGCCGGTCTGGGTGCGGCGGGGCGGTGAGAGCGATCTGCCGGGCGGCGACGTGCACGGCGGCGTCGAGGTCGTCGACGGTGACCCCGGTCGGCGGCGGAACCAGGGCGTGCCGGTCGACGGGGTCGACCCCGTCGAGGCGGAGCAGGACGTGGAAGTGCACCGCGCCCCGGCGCTGCATCTCGGCGACCTTCCCGTGCGACACCCGCACCGGCGGCACCCGCCGGACCCGGCCCGAGTCGGTGACGACCTGGACTCCCGGGATGCCTCGTCGGCGGCAGAGCGCGGCGAGGTGCCGCTCGACGGCCTGCTTGGTGCGCCGCCACAGCTCCCCGGAGAATGCGTTCCAGACGACCTGGTGGTCGTGGTCGTAGCAGTCCAGGCAGAGCGGCCGACCGAGCTGCGCATCGGCGGCGTCGTGGCGGGCGAAGCAGGCCGAGGGCCGCCCGTGCGGGCAGGTGGCAGCGTCGCGGCGGGCGTGACAGGGGGCCAGTCGACAGTCGCAGCGTCGCCGATCGGCGCAGGTGTGCCGTGAAATGTGCCGGTGGTGGACCGGGCCGAACGACGGTGCGGTGAAGGTGGCGAAGACGACCGGGTGCCGGGCCACCGAGGCGGGGACGGTCTTGCCGCCGGTCAGGCCGCAGCGGACGACCTGGAAGGCGTCACCGGCGTAGACCCAGGAGCAGTCCGGGCACTGGGCGGCACGCCGGTTGCCGCACGCCTTGTAGAGCACCCGGTCGGGCAGCTCGTCGGTGTGCTGCTCGGCCAGGACCCGCCCGGTGTCCCGGTCGACGGCGATCATGGTCCCGGTCAACCGAACCGGACGGGCACAACCTCCAGCGGTCCGGGTGTGCTCCAACCAGCCGAAGTAGTCCGGGGTGGCGGCCCGATGCAGAGCCTGGGCATCACGACCGGCAGCGACGCCGGGACGGTACAGGATGGACACGATCTCTCCTCAGGGGCGGGCGGCAGGGACGGCTACGAACCGCCACCGGACGCCGGAACGCTGTCCGTCGGTGGTGTTCGTGGTGTCTCCTGGCACCGCCCGGGAGGGCGGCTGACGCCGGAGGGCCGGTCTGACCGACCGCCGCTGGGACGTGGTCCTTCCGGTTGCTGGACCTGATGCCGGGACGGGTGGGGTGCCTGGAGGTCGGCGTCCGGCGGGTTGCCGCAGGCGAGTCCCACCCGTCGAAGGGAAGCGAATCCGGGCCATCGTGACGGCGGGAAGGCCGTGCTGGGCCACTCAGCGGATTCCGGGGCCGACATCGCGGCCAACATGATCGAGAACCGGCGGGACCTGGCCCGCATCAGCGGCAGGGAGACCGCTCAGCATCTCCGTAGTCGAGCCCAGCGATCCGGCGGGAAGGCCGCACTGGCGTGCTCGACGACCGCCAGAGTAGCACCGGGTACGGACACGTCAACCCGCCGTGAACCTCGGTACCGGACTGGCCCCGGACCAGCTACCGGCCGATGTGGGAGAACTTTCTGTACGTCTATCAAGGCGGCCCTTGGCGGGCCGCACGCGCCGCCGCCAGGGCGCGCGTCCGTCGCTCCGCTGGCGCTCCGACTCCGGCCACGCAGGACTCCCGGCGGCTGGCGCGAAGGGCGGGAGCCCGGTGGGCCGCCGAGTGACGACAGGCCGTTGCCCAGTGGGGGTGGTGGGCCGGTAGCCGGCCGGGCCGCGCGGCGAGCATCGCGCGGCGCAAGGAAGCGGACGCCGGGTCCGTCGACGGCGGGCGGGTGGCGGGGGCGGGGTTGCGGTTACTGCGCCTCCGGCGGGGGCGCTCCGGCTCCGGGATGGCCGGGGACCGTCGGCGGGTCGCGGTCCGTGGGTGGTGGCGGTGGCAGCCATCCCGTCTGCCGTCAACCCGGGCGAGCCGAGCAGACCACCGCCCGACCCGCCAGCGTCCGTACGAGCGTCAAGGCCGTCTTGACGTGGCGGGCCGGGCGGTGGTCTGCTCCACAGGAGTGCGGGTCGACGGCAGACGGGATGACATCAGGCGTCATTGTTGTGGGAGTTGTGGCTGTGCTTCTGGCAGGGCGACGTCATCGGGAACGTCAAGGGCATCCATCTTCAGACCGACGAACTGCACCAAGGTCGACAAGCCGGGAATCAGACTTGCGATGGTCCACGTCGTGAGAAGAGTGGTTGGAGCGCTGATGAGGGCTATCAGCGTTTCGGGAGCCTGAGGGCTGACCGCTGACATCACGATCAAGGCCAGCATGGAGATTACTCCCAAAACTGCTGTAAAGAGAAATGGAGCTAGATAGTAGACGGGCTCGGATTGGATAGCGCGAAGCTTTCTTAGGAAAGCTTGATCCATGAACGCCGCCTGGAACGAGATGCCTGCAATAACCGCTCCCACGATGACGCCGACTACCCCGATGGCGCCAGGTGCCGCCCGCAGGACAGCGTCTGGATGACTGAACGACAGGATGAGCGCGGCCACTCCGAAGGCAGCGCCCGTACCAAAATCCGCGCGGAGCAGCTCGCTGAGCCTGAAGTCGAGGGCCCTCCACAGGTGTCGGTTGATTCGGCTCGCCATGCCCGTCACACCTCCTCTGCGTTAGTACAAACGTACGCCCAGGGTGTGACATCGCTTGAGCGTGATCAGCTAGGCGGCAGCCCTTGGCGGCCTGGTGTCCGCGTAGACGACGAGGGCTCGAAGCACAAGGTCCATGCCTCGCTCAAGATCCTTACCGTAGTCGTCGATCCGGGTGTCATCGGTCCTGGTGTCGCTGTCGAAGGTCGCGTCCACGCCTTGAGCTTCGCGTGACTTCATCTGCACCCTCGTGTCTCCGGTCTCCAAGCCCTGGAGCTTGTCCTGGAACGCCTCGGAGTCAACGTTCAGTACCTGTGAGTTGTAGGCGGCAAACTCCTCGGTCGCCCGGCGGGCCCGCATCGCCCGCATCTTGGTGCGGACGTCGTCGAGGTCTCGGCCCGGGTTGGAGAACTTGACGGTGCGACGAAGAAGCTTCACCAGCGGATGCTTCTCGATCCACTCCTGCACAGTGTGCTGGGAGACAACTGGGTCGCATTCCCAGTCGGCAGGCATGAGGTGAAGATTCTGTGCTGCCGTGGAGAGCACCTGGCCGAGCGCGGGCCGGAAGCTTGCGGGTTGGATTCGTCCAGTCGTAGCAAAGGCGACCCACCTGTTATGTTCCCGCAGGTCAATCGCGAACGGGACTACGGTGTCTTGGGACGCAGCGTCGGAGTCCTCCGTTGGCCCCTTGATCCAGGACCACCCATCGGAGTCGAAGAAGCGCTTCTGATCAGCCACCGAGTATCCCAAGATCCCGGTCATGAAGTCCTCGCCCATGGCTAGGCGCATGTCAGCGGCATACCAGGTGCGAGCCGGTCGCTCCGGCGTCGCAGGCACAAGGTAGGACGTCTGCCGACTCTCAGCGAGCGCCCGCATGTCTTCAGAGAAGGGGCGCATGTCAAGGGTGTTGTTACGGCGATTGATCCTCGCGAACACTACCCGGCGCTGCCTTGTCACAGAAGTCCACCATCCTGATAGAGGGTAGTTCCAACCTGAGACAATCTACCGATTGGTACCCAAGGCTGCGATGGCGGACAGTGTCCAAGACCTGACAGTTCTGTGTAGGTGGGCTCCCATGCGGATTACAGGAGCTGGACAGCGACGAAACGACGAGGATCAAGCCCGAGCGCCTTGTCAGGCCGTCACCAGGCCGCCGGAGGCTGATCGTGAACGACCAACGACGACCAGCGGTGACGACGTCTGCCCAGGTGGCAATGCTTAGCCCGCTCGATGGCCAGGACCGCTGGAGTGTCCTTATCTGTAGTTGGTGAACTGATGGGCTGTAGCGAGCTGGACAGGTGGGTATCGCAGTGCGTTAGTAGCCTGGCATGCATGGCGGATGAACTGGATGAGTGCATGAAGTGCGGCGCGGCGGTGTTCAGCATGGCCAAGCACAGACGCTGGCACGAGGCCTTGGACCAGGTCGCACCGGGCATGGACGCGGCTATGGAACGTATCCTGCAGGAGCAGCAGGCCAAGGCGTACCCCGCGAGGCGGCTCCGCTAGCCGCACGACGACCAGGAGGCTGCGGCCTGCCGGAAGCTACCGGCGGGCCGCATCTGAGATCCGGAACATGCGCGGAATGATCAAGCGGCCTGTTGAGGATTCGGCGGAAGTAAGTCCTGGTAGGACGCGCCGTGGTCCGGCCGGCGCTACCCCCTTCCTAAACCGTGTGCGGCAGCAGCGCTGACAGCAACCGGCCGGGACGAGGGGAGCCGCTGGCGACCGATCACGGACAGCCGCCCGAGGTCGCAGACGTTAACGGACCCCGCCGGACGGGGCGCCCAGAACTTACAAGCGAGGGGTCAGCTCGCGGGGCTCGGTGGTGGTGCAAGCCAGGCGAGGGGTTGGCCGGTGAGTGCGGCGTCGGCGAGTTGGTGTGCGGAGGTGGTTTTGAGGGCGGCACGGCTGCTGTCGATCCAGCGTTGGACGTTGTCGATGCCTTGGTGGCGGTATTCGACGGCTTGGATGAGGCATTCGAGTTTGTCGGCGTCGCGGGCGACGATAGCTTCGAGGGTTTCGCCGGTTTCGTACTCGGTGACGGCGGCGGTGATGAGGTCGGTGACTGCGGGTGGGCAGTCGGCGACCTGGTCTGCGGTGATGGCGATGTTGGGTGTGGCGGTGAGGTATCGCTTGGCGATGTGGGGCAGGTCGGTGGTGCGGGTTTCCTGGGTGTCGTGCAGGGTGCAGAGCATGGTGACCCGGGCGGGGTCGGCTCCTTCCATGGCGGCGAGGATCATGCCGATCAGGGCGGTGCGGTGGGAGTGTTCGGCGATGGTTTCGGGGTGTTTGACTCCGGCGAACCACCAGCCGGTCCGGGCGGCGCGTTTCAGGACGCCAGCCTCGAAGATGAACCTCATTGCGGCGGCGTACTGGTCGTCGCTCATCTGCCCGTCCCTGTGCCGGTGATGCCCTCAGTCCGCAGGCTGTAGACGATAGAGGTTAGTTCCTGACGGGACTGTGCGGAGATCCGGTCGCTGTCGAGGATGGCGACGGCACGCGTGGCGAGGGCTTGTCCGATGTCGGGGTGGTCGTGGACGAGCCCGCGTCGGGCGGTGAGCAGTGCCCAGAGGTTGTGGGTGTTGAGGTCGATGAACGGGTGGTCGGCGTCGAGGCGTTCGACCAGGTGCCGCAGGAGGCGGCTGCCGCGCCAGTCGGTGATGGTGGCGGTCATGAAGGAGTCGTCGGGTTGGCGGTATGGGATCTCGCCGACCCAGTAGGCGGAGTAGTTGAGGGCCGCGCGTTGGCAGGCGTCGTCGGGGTGCGCGCGGGCGATGAAGTCTCGTAGTGGTTCGGGGTCTCCCTGGTTGGCCAGGGAGGTCACAACGGAGCGGGCGTCGGGCCACAGCGGTGACCAGGTGTGGAAGGTGGTCGTCCGGTGGGTTCTGCGGGCGGTGCTCTGGGCCAGCCAGGTGGCGGATGACCCGGTGGGGTCCACGCCCGCAAGGAAGCATGCCTGCCGGTGCAGGAGCAGGTTCGGGTGGCGTTGGCCTGCGGCGCGTTCGGCCAGGATGTGCAGGCTGGAGAAGAAGAGGAGTTGTTCCTCGGCTCCCAGGGCTGGGCCGATGGCGACCGGGCCGCGTCGGCGGTGGGCCATCGGCATGCCTCGGATGAAGGTGGGGGTCTGGCCGAGGACCGCCCAGAGGATCAGGTCGGCCAGCCGGTGGGTGAGTACGGTGCAGCCGAGCGGTTGCTCGGTGATGTCTGACTGCTCGATCTTCGGGCCGAGGAGGGCAGAGAGGACGGTGTCGGCCTCGACGGCGTCTGCGAGGGCGTCGAGAAGGACCGGGTTCGCTCCGAGTCTGCCGAGCCGCTGCCGGACCCTGACAGCCTGACCGAACGGTACGGCGAGGAACGGCCGCCGCCCCGACTCCCAGCTCTGCACGGTCGCGCGGTCGACGCCGACTTCCACACCGAGCTGTTCCTGAGTCAGCGGAATGGACTCTCGGATCAGCTTCAGCAGGTACCCGGTTACGTCTCCCCGCGCTGGGGTGGATCGTCCGAACGGTGCCATCAACATCCCAACGGTGACCGGCAGTCGACGTTCCCCACGCTCCGACAGCAACGTGGAACGGCCTGTGGCCAGCTCATTCGTACTGCGAGTGAGTTCAACGCACGTCGCGGTGATCGTAGCGTCACGGTTACTGAAAGTGCCAGGCCCGAGCTACGCGATTAACGGCCGGCCTTCGCTGAACAAGGGGTGATGCTCGGTGACGCCGCACGAACCCAATTCGCCGTCCGGGGTGTCCACCGGGCTGCTTCACCAACAGTTTCGTGGGTGGAGCGGATGAGGCCCGCCCAGCCGGAGGCCCTGCCCGTGGGTCGGCGAATGGCGTACTGGCGAGCACGGCGGCGGATGTCGCAGCAGGTGCTCGCCGACCGGTTGAAGAAGTCGAAGAGTTGGGTAGACAAGGTCGAGCGGGGTGTGCGTTCCCTGGACAAGCTGTCGACCCTCCGGGAGGTGGCCTCGGCCCTGCGGGTGGATACGGCGGCACTGCTCGGGGATACCCAGCCCGCCGAGGTGGCCGAACGGAGCGCCGGGGTCGAGCGGCTCCGGGAGGCCCTGTCCCGGTACGCGATCCCGCTCGGTCGACCGGCGGCGAGCCGGCGGGTGTCGCCGACCGGACCGGTGGACCAGCAGGTCGCGCACGCGTGGGCGACCTTCCAGCACGCCCGCTACCTGCGGTTGGTCGACGGGCTACCGGAGCTGTTGCACGACGTGGAGCGCATCCATGCCGTCGACTCGGTGAGGGGTCGGGTGCCGTTAATGGAGGCGTACCGGGTCACCGCCGCGCTGTTGGTGAAGCTGGGTGCGCCGGAGTCGGAGTGGTTGGCGGTAGACCGGGCGATGACGGCTGCCACAGGTGACCGGACAATGGTGGCCGCCGCTGCGGTGCAGCTCGGTCAGGTGCTCCGCGCGTCGGGGCAGGGGCGGGCGGCCAAGTCGGTGATGCTGGCCGCCGCGTACCGGATCGCCCCGGCGATGACCGAGAGAGGCCTACCTGCGGAGTCGTCGTTGTGCGGAACGCTGCTGGTCCAGGCGGCGTTGGCCGCCGCCGGATACGGCGATCAGGCGGCAGTCGCCGAACTACTCGACGAGGCCGCCGCCCTGGCCGCCCGGGTTGGTGACGGGCACGACCACTACCGGACCGGGTTCGGGCCAACGGCGGTGGAATCCGCCCGGGTCGTCGCAGCGGTGGAGTTGGGCGACGGGGTCGACGCGGTGGCCTGGCACGAGAAGACGACCGCCCGGGACGGGTGGCGGTGGCTGCCCGCCGAACATAGGGCCGCACATTTGATCGACGCCGCCCGCGCGTACCTCCAAGTCGACGACCCGACCAACGCCAGTCGGGCACTGATGGAGGCCGACCGGGTCGCACCGGCCGAACTCCGGCACCGCCCGGCGGGACGGGAGGTCCTTGCTCAGGTGACTCGGGAGCCCACCGCCCCGACGATGCTGGTCGACCTCGCCGCCGCCCTCGGGGTGGCGTGAAGATGACCGCGCCGTTCCGCTCCCTGGCCCAGATCCGCAACCGACTGATCCTCACCGCCCGATGGGTCCTCCGCGACCACCGACCCGGACCCGACCGCCGCTGCCCGATCTGCCGCACGGCCGACTGCGGAGTGGCCGCCGCCGCCCGCGACGTGCTCCGGTCGGCCGGGGAAGTACAGCTGTGGAGTACAGCAACCGATTCCACCGAACCCGACCGGAGCGACCCCCGGCAGACCGGATGACCTCGGACGGCACCCGATCCGACCGACCTGCCGACAGTTCACACCGAAGAGGTCGCTGGTTCGATACCAGCATCGCCCACGTAAGAAACGCCAGGTCAGAGGCCGGTCGGGACACCCCGACCGGCCTCTTTCTTACCTCACGTCGAAGATCACGAGTTACGCACAAGTCGCCGCCTCCCTGCCGCAGACGGCATGATCACCGACGATCAGACCACCGTGCACCGACCGACCCTCAAGACCTGGGACTGCACCCGGTTTGGTTGACTCCTGATTTGTGAGGATGCGTTCCTCGCTGGAAGGATGTCTGTCATGCCGAAAGCGTTCCCGCCGGAGTTCCGCCGTGACGTGGTCGCGGTCGCTCGCAAGGGTGAGGCGCCGTTGCGGCAGATCGCGAAGGACTTCGGGATCTCCGAGGGCTGTCTGCACCGCTGGCTCAAGCTCGCCGACGTCGAGGACGGCGTCCGTCCGGGCGTCACCGGTTCGGAGTCGGCCGAGTTGCGGGACCTGCGACGGCGCAACAAGCTCCTGGAACAGGAGAACGAGATCCTCCGGAGAGCGGCGGCGTTCTTCGCCCGGGAGATCTCCCCAAAATGATGTACCCGCTGGTCGGTGACCTGGCCGCGGACGGGATCCCCGTCGCGGTGACCTGCCGGGTGTTGGGGTTCAGCAAGCAGGCCTACTACGCGTGGCGCGCCGACCCGGTGTCGCGACGCGACGTCGATGACGCCCACCTGATCAACGCCGCCCTGGACATCCACCACGATGATCCGGCGTTCGGGTACCGGTTCATCGCCGACGAACTCCCCGCCCACGGCGTCACCGCCGGCCGTAACCGGGTCGCCCGACTGTGTTCACAGCAGCGGATCTGGTCGGTGTTCGCCAAGCGCAAGGGCCTGACCAGGCGTGCCGGACCGCCGGTACACGACGACCTGGTGCAACGCCGGTTCACCGCCGACGCCCCGAACCGGCTGTGGCTCACCGACATCACCGAACACCCCACCGCCGAGGGCAAGCTCTACCTGTGCGCGATCAAGGACGTGTACTCCGGCCGGATCGTCGGCTACTCCATCGACACCCGCATGAAGGCCTCCCTGGCCGTCACCGCCCTGCACAACGCGATCCGACTACGGAACCCGGCCGGCACCGTGATCCACTCCGACAGAGGAAGCCAGTTCCGGTCGAAGAAGTTCGTGAAAGCACTACGCCACAACGGTTTGGTCGGCTCGATGGGCCGCGTCGGCGCCTGCGGTGACAACGCCGCGATGGAATCGTTCTTCGCCCTCCTGCAACGCAACGTCCTGGACCGGCAACGCTGGACCACCCGCCACGACCTACGCCTGGCGATGGTGATCTGGATCGAACGCACCTACCACCGCCGACGCCGACAACAACGCCTCGGACGACTCACCCCGATCGAGTTTGAGACAATCAACAGACCCGCACACGCGGCCTGAACCACTCAACCCCGCGAGTCAACCAAACCCGGGGCAGTCCCCCTCGACCCACGGTCTGCGGCACAAGACCTCGGAGCGACATGGCCCCCAGAGGGGCCACCCGCTTCCAAGATCTCCTGGTGCGAAGGGTCAGTGAGGCGTGCTGAGCGCGACTCGACGCTCCGGTGATGCTCTGCCACTCAGTAGGACCTGGGTGCAGATCGACGCGACTCCCAAGCTGACGTCAGCAGTTGAGGCCCTACGATCGTGTTTCGTGCCCCACTGGTTCGAGAAGGTGCGCGTCGCAGAGGATCGTGGCGACTATGACGAAGCGATCGCAGTGCTCAGCGATGTAGCGGAGTGTTACAGCGTGGACTACGAACGCCACAACGCGCACCTTTGGCACATGGATCTGCTTGCCAGGGCTGGACGGCGTACGGAGCTGGCGGCCCTCGGTCGACACGATGCTCATGCACGCAGGCGGCTCAACCGACTGGTCCGCGAGGACGGGCGAGCCGACAGCAGTCCTGAGGATTTCGGTTGACCGACCGCAACGCCACATGACACCAGGCTGGATGGAAGGGTCCCTCGGCTACTCCGTGGTCGTGTTGTAGCGGTCGAGGGTTGCCTTGGAGGTCGAGGCGTCGCGGAAGACCAACTCCCACGGGCCGGTGTTGACGTCCATGTCCTTGCCGAATCCGATCCACTTTCCGGCCATCCGTCGGCCTGTGGGCTCGGCCAGGAGTTGGATAGCGCCGTGGTAGCGGGCACCCCGGTAGTAGCCGGTCGGGTCGGTCTGCTCCACCCACGTGCCGGTGACGACGGCACCGTCCACAGTCAGGTCCAGTGACAGGGACGAAGCCGCCGAGCCGGGGAGGCTGCGCGCGGTCAGTCGGTCGCCGTGTTGAAGCACGACCACGAAGTGCTGCCCGGCGAAGGATTCTCCCCTACCGCTGGAGTAGTACTGGTAGCGGCTCAGCCAGACACCCTCGTACGACCGGTGGGCCGTGGTGGGCCTTGCCGTCGGCGTCGGGGTAGCCAGGCTGGATATCGGGGAGGTCAGGTCGTGTCCACCGTGCCGGTCGTCAGCGACCTGCCCGCCGGGCACTGCGGCGAACCCGAGGAGCGAGATGGGTAGGCCGGTGACGACCTCCAGGGCTCGGGCGTAGACGGGTCGCGGTGCGGCGATCGCGCCGGACTCCCATCGCTGGACGAGTCTCTTGTTGGCGTCGTTGGGCTCCCCCACGCGGTGACCTGCGGCCTGGAGTGCTCGGGCGAAGTCGTCCTGGCTCATCCGCATCCCGGTGCGGACGGCGCGCAGGGCGGTGTTCGGGGCGGTCATGCGGGTCACCATAACGGAATGTCGCCTGAATGTCGTCAGCGATGTGGATGGTTTGCCATCTCTCCTGTCGTCGCGGGTGACGACAGATCAGCGTCACTGTGGATGGCGTGCGACGACGAGCCTGCCGCCGCGCTTCTATCGACGGAGGTGGCGATGCAGAGTGACGGCGATGGCCCAGCGAAGAGACGTTCCACGCGGTTGCCAGGTGGAGGGAACGAGCTGCCGGTGGGTCGGCGGGTGGCGTACTGGCGGGGACGGCGGAAGCTGTCGCAGCAGGTGTTCGCCGACCGGCTGGGAAAATCGAAGAGCTGGGTGGACAAGGTCGAGCGGGGAGTCCGGTCGCTGGACAAGGTGTCGAGCCTCCAGGAGGTCGCGGCGGCCCTGCGCATCGACACGGCGGTGCTGCTCGGTCGGGACGTCCAACCCGTCGGGGTGACCGAGTTGACCGCAGCCGTCGAGCGGATCCGGGCTGCGCTGTCGCGGTACACGATTCCCTTCGGCCGACCGGCGGGCGGTCGACCGGTGGTGTCGGCTGTCGAGGTAGACCGGCAGGTGGCGTACGTCTGGACCGCTTTTCAGCACGCCCGCTACGCACTCGTGGTCGACCGGTTGCCGGGGTTGTTGGCCGACGTGGAGCGTGTCCACGCCGCTGATCCGGTGGCGGGTCGGGTGCCGCTGGTGGAGGCGTACCGGGTCACCGCCGCCCTGTTGGTCAAGCTGGGTGCGCCGGAGTCGGGGTGGCTGGCGGTCGACCGGGCGGTGACCGCTGCCACGGGTGATCGGACGCTGGTGGCCGCCGCTGCGGTGCAGCTCGGTCAGGTGCTGCGGGCGTGTGGGCAGGAGCGGGCGGCCAAGTCGGCGATGCTGGCAGCCGCGTACCGGATCGCTCCGGCGTTGGCCGAGAGAGGCCTACCTGCGGAGTCGTCGTTGTGCGGGACGCTGCTGGTCCAGGCGGCGTTGGCCGCCGCCGGATATGGCGATCAGGCGGCGGTGGCCGAACTACTCGACGAGGCCGCGGCCCTGGCTGCCCGGGTCGGTGACGGGCACGATCACCACCGGACCGGGTTCGGGCCGACGGCAGTGGAATCCGCCCGGGTCGTCGCAGCGGTGGAGTTGGGCGACGGGGTCGACGCGGTGGCCTGGCACAAGAAGGCAATGGCCCGGGACGGGTGGCGGTGGCTGCCCGCCGAACACCGCGCCGCGCATTTGATCGACACCGCCCGCGCGTACCTCCAAGTCGACGACCCGACCAACGCCAGTCGGGCGCTGATGGAGGCCGACCGGGTCGCACCGGCCGAACTCCGACACCGTCCGGCGGGTCGGGACGTACTCGCTCAGGTCATGCGGGAACCGGCCGCCCCGACGATGCTGGTTCACCTCGCCGCCGCCCTCGGGGTGGGGTGAGGATGACCGCACCGTTCCGCTCCCTGGCCCAGATCCGCAACCGACTGATCCTCACCGCCCGATGGGTCCTCCGCGACCACCGGCCCGGCCCCGACCGCCGCTGCCCGATCTGCCGCACGGCCGACTGCGCGGTGGCCACCGCCGCCCGCGACGTGCTCCGGTCGGCCGAGGAAGTACAACTGTGGAGCACAGCAACCGACCCGACCGAACCCGACCGAGACGACCCTCAGCAGCCCGGATGACCTCGTACGACAACCGATCCGACCGGCCCGCCGGGAGTTCACACCGACGACGTCGCTGGTTCGATCACGGTATCGGCCATGCGAACGAGGGCCCAGGTTGCTTTAGAACCGCCGAGCAGCAGGTGTACGGAGGATCTGCATGCTGGCGGGATGAACCGGGGCTCGTCAGACCGCCGCTGCGGTCGGCTGTGATGTGGGCCGGTGACGGCCCGAGGCGGCTAGAGCGAGGATTGTGAGCCCGATGGCCAGTGCACCGATGACCTGTTCGGCCTCGGTCACGTGCCAGTAATAGGCTGGTGCGATGAAACCGACGCCAGGCTCGGCGAAGGCGAGCTCGCCAAGAATTCTGTAGGTGTCGATGGTGGTGTCGGTGACGAGCCATAGCGCGGTAAGACCGAGCGTGAGAGCAGCCAACCGGCGGGGTAGCCCTCGGCGCCGGAAGCGGTAGCTCGCCCAGCCGGTAAGAAGCCAACCGGTGGCGCCACCGACGAGCCAGCCCAGCAGGGCCGCTCCCGGTTCCCCGCTCGGCGGGACCGGCTGGACACCGACCTGTACGCCCGCACCGGCTTGGTTGGACGTGAAGGTGTACGCGAGCACGGTGAGGGCGAGACCATCTCGGGTTACCTCAAACCTCTGGTTGATCAGAGGCTGGTTGTCCAGGGATGCGGAATAAGACTTCTCGACAGGACCGAGCGTCCAGCCGTCGGCCTGCAGTCGCGCCTGTGCTGCTTCGATCGTCCAGTCCGGGAACCGCTGCTCGTTCGGGCTGTTCGCACCGACGGACACCGTACGCGAGGTTGCTCGGACATGGTCAATTCGCGTGAGGCGCGGCGCGGAGAATGGGGCACCGGCTGCGGCCTCGGCGGCCTGCAGGGCTGCCTCGTCGGACGGTAGATCTGCAGCCGTCTGCCATGCCAGCCAGGAAGCCGCAGCTGCTCCCACGGCTCCAAGAACCACCGCCGCCACCACGGCCGCAACCACGGCCGACAAGCCGACCGGTAGCCGAAACCACTGCCGCACTGCCCCACGGACCAGATCGACCATATCGGCCCGGGCTGGCACGCGACGGCCCGGTTCAGCGGAGTCCATCAGCATCGAGAGGATCTCTTCGCCGTGAGCGCGGCGGTAACCGACCGGGTATGCCCACAACAGCCGCCGGTACCGGCGTTCCAGCTCGACGTGTGGCGGCAGTTCGCCAGTGCCGTTTCCCGAAGCGGTCATGCGCTGGCCCCGAACGGGTCAGCAGTGAAACCAAGGCCCCAGTTCGGTCGCGCCTGTAGTCGGCCTTCCGCAACCTCAGCGTGCTTGCGCAGGCGGCGGGCACGCTCGGCGAGCTGACTGGCGCCGGTATCGGTAAGCCGGTAGTAGCGGCGCAGCCGCCCGTCGACGACCTCCTGCCTGTCGACCATGACGAGTTCCTGCTCCACGAGACGGTCGAGTGCGCCATAGAGGGTGCCTGCCCGCAACGTCACCGTTCCCTCAGAGATCTCAGCGACCTCCTGAGTCAACCCGTAGCCATGCTTAGGCCCCGCCGCCAGCGCGGTGAGGATCAGAAAAGTGGGCTCTTGCATCGACGCCATGCAGTCAGATTACGTCTACCGATATATATCGTCAACCTGCCTATACGGGGTGGCTAACAGGAGAAAATGGTTGGTGTGGGGGCCGACGAAGATCCGTCGCCCTCGTGCCACGCCTGAAGGCAGGTCGTGTCGCCTACTGCTGATCAACCCCTGACGTGGAGCTTTCTCGACGCCTGAGCCAGGTTGCCGTCAGCCCATCCGAATCAGCCGAGGGCGGAAGCAGTGCGAAGAACGCGTCTTCGACTGCCTCGATGACCGGAGTTCCGTCGGAGGTGTCGACCTCGACGACGGCATCGACTTCTTCTGGGGGCTTGAAGATCGACCGCTTCATCTCGCCGAGCTGGAACTGAGCGGCGAGCTGTTTGTCGACAGCCCCGCCTGTAGCTGCCCTGGCCGCGAGGCGCCGATCGATCACCGCCTCGTGGGCGACCACGTGAACAGCGAGCACCAGGGCGTCACAGTCGAGCAGCGTGTCCAGCAGTTTGCGGGACAACACCGAGGACTCCACGATGAAGCTGACTCCGGAGGCTGCGAGCAGTCGGGCTGCATCGACCATCACGGTCTCAGCGCGGACGCTGAAGAGACCCCCAGCCGTGTGAAATTCCCGGTCGAGCGGAGGGCCGTCGTGGACGGCGAAAGCAGCTGATACACCGAGACCGGTCTTGATCTCGTCCCTTGTCAGAAGTGGCAGTCCGAAGCGACGGGCCGTTGCTGACGCGATTGTTGTCTTTCCCGCCCCCGGGCAACCGCACACGGCGACCACCACAGGTCTCTCCCTGGCGAGCATCCGCCGATGGTGCCAAATTCCATCCGTGCTGTCGACGAACCGCCGCAGAGCTCCCCGCCACCAGCCGGCCCGAGGTCGGGTCAGACGATGCCTGTGGATCCGTCGGTCAGTTCTCGGAGGACGTCGGCGTGACCGGCGTGTCGAGCCGTCTCCCCGATCATGTGCACCAGGATCCAGCGGAGCGACACCTCACCGACCTGCGGTTGCGGCACGACGTGACCGAGGTCGAACCGGGCGGCTACCTCGCGGGACCGGGCGCACCGGGCCTCGTAGGCCGCCGCGATCCGCTCGACGGTGTCCTCTTCGGTGAGGGCGAAGCTGGCCGTGGCGTCCTCCTGCGAGGTGAGCTGGACGGCGCCGGGCTCCCGGGCGAGCAGTGACGAGAACCAGCTCTCCTCGACGAGGGTGAGATGCTTGACCAGTCCGGTGAGGGTGGTCTCCGAGGGCACCAACCGGCGGCTCGCGTCGGCGTCGGAAAGCCCTCGAAGCTTGTTCAGGATCACGGCACGTTGCAGGTCGAGAAAGGATTCCAGCACGGAACGTTCGTCGCCCGTGCTCGCCAACATCGGAGCGAGTGTGGGATCGATACGATTCTCCGTCATTTCTGGAACCCTAACGGCCGGTCACGCCGCCCGCTGCCCCGCATTCGACCCGACCACGCGACGATCCGTCAGTCGACGAGCGTGCCGTCCGGCCGCATCGTCTCGACCCGTACCAGCGGGCGGAGCGCCGACCAACCACCGTCGTCCACTGCCACGCAGAGGCGGATCCGACCCTCACCGTCGTCGAGGGCATAACTGACCACCGTGTACGCCGTTTCAGCCTCGTCGGCGACGCGGAGGGTCTCCTTCTCGTCGAGCATCGCGTACCACCGGTCGTAGCCCAGACGTCGCCACCGCGTCAGGTGCTCCTCGGCGATCCGTCCTGCAACCGTCCTGTCCATTCTCATCTCCTCGTCAGCCACCGGAAACCACCCCTGGATCTTGGATCCGGTTCGAGAGCGACGCACGCGGAAACAGCGCGTGGGAGGACGGCGGCCGGACCGGTGGAAGAGGGAAAGGGGTGGGGTCAGGCGGTGGGGGTGGCGCCGGCGGGGTCGAGGGTGATCAGGACGTCGCCGCCGAGGCGGCCGTCCGGTGGGTCGCGTCGGACGGTACCGGCGTCGAGCAGGCCGGTCAGGGCGGGCAGGACGTCGGCGGAGCGGTAGACGGTGGCGGTGAGGGCGTGTCGGCGCAGTTCGGTGACGGTACGGGGGCCTGAGCGGGTCAGCTCGGCGGTCAGCGCCTCGGCGAGCGGGGCGGGGTCCGGGTCGACGGTGGTGGTCACCGGGTCGGCGTGGGGGTCGGCGGGGTCGCGCAGCAGGGCGCCGGTGGATCGGGCCACCGTCCACAGGGCTGTTTTGAAGGCGTCCAGCCCTCGGTCGGAGCCGGTGGCGAAGGCGACGATCCGGGGTTCGGTGGCGTCGGACGGTACCCACTCGACTTCGGCGACCAACGGGAACCGTGCGGCCAGTGTGTCGCGGACCGGGGTACGGGCGGTCAGGAGGAGTTCGCCGGGGCGTCCGGCGGCGACCGATGCCAGCACGTCGGCGGCGGGGGTGGCACGGTGGGCGTCGAGGACGGCCAGGACGGGTGCCCCGGCGGCTCCGGCGGCTTTGAGCGCCACCGGCAGGCGGGTGTGGTCGCCGGGCACCAGGTGCACTGTCGCCTCGGCGGGGAGCGTCGCCTCGGCGGCGCCGAGGCGGGTGGGCAGGTCGTCGGCCTGGTCGGCCAGGACCAGGACGGTCAGCCGACGACCGCGTAGGCCGCCGGCGGCGGCCACGGCCCGGACCGCCGCCTCGGGGGTGTCCGCGTCGGCACCGGCCACGACGAGGGTGGCGCGGCGCGAGCGGTGCAGGGCCGCAGGCAGCCAGGCGTCGAGTTGTCGGCTGAGCAGCTCGCGGAGTACGGCGTCGGTGGACATCCTGACGTTCTACCCCACCGGTACGCCGTCCCGCCGGGCGGGCCACCGGGCGAGCCGACGGGGTCCAGCCGGGCGGGCCGCCAGGCGGGTGGCCCTGTGGGATCGGGTCAGGCCGGTACGGAGATGCCGACGCCGCCGCGGGTCTGTCCGCCGTACCGCTGGCGCTCTTTCTGCAGGTCGAGGCGGCCGATGCGCTTGCGGGCGGCGAGGGCGGTGTCGTCGAGGAGGGCGGCGGGGACCAGCCAGACCACCTCGAACTCCAGCCCGTCGGGGTCGCGCCCGTAGAGGCTCTTGGTGGTCCCGTGATCGGAGGCGCCGACCAGGGCGTCGGCGGCGGCGAGGCGTTCGGCGGTGGCGGCGAGTTCGTCGAGGGTGTCGACCTCCCAGGCCAGGTGGTAGAGGCCGACGGTGCTGCGTCCGGCGGCGGACGGTCCGGCGCCCGCCCCCAGTTCGAACAGGCCGAGGTCGTGGTCGTTGGTCGAGTCGGGGGCCTGGAGGAAGGTGGCTCCCCGGAATCCGTCGGGGGTCATCGGCACCGGCTGGAAGCCGAGGACGTCCCGGTAGAAGGCGACACTGCGGTCGAGGTCTGCGACGTAGAGCACTGCGTGGTTGAGGCGGTGGATTCCCATGTCGTCGACCATACCCCGATTTAGTTGAGCGTTCAACTACTGGGGTTATGCTGTACGTCATGACCCGATGGCTGGACCCGGACGAACAGCGCACCTGGCGCGCGTACCTGACCGCTTCCCGGGTGTTGATGGACACCCTCGACCGGGAGTTGCAGCGCGACGCCGACATGCCCCACGCGTACTACGAGATCCTGGTCCGGCTCTCCGAGGCCCCCGACCGGCGGGTACGGATGAGCGAACTGGCCACCCTGACCTCCTCCTCGCGGAGCCGCCTGTCCCACGCGGCGGCCCGGCTGGAGGCGGCCGGCTGGATCCGCCGCGAGGACTGCCCCACCGACCGGCGGGGGCAGATCGCCGTCCTCACCGACGCCGGATTCGCCACCCTGGCCGCCGCCGCCCCCGGCCACGTCGAGGGGGTACGCCGACACCTGTTCGACGCGTTGAGCCCGGCCCAGGTCGACCAGTTGCGCCGGATCAGCGAGACGTTGGTCGACCATCTGAACGCCTCCTGACAATCCGTCACTCCGGGGGTTGTACATACCGTCGCCGAATGAGCACGATGGGGCGTGTCCTCGGGCCTCGATGAACTGACCGTCCACGCACACCAGTTGGTGTCCGACGGCGACCTGCACGGTGCCCGGCGGGTGCTCACCGACGCGCTCGCCGACGCCGACCCCCATCCGGCGAACGCCTCGCCCGACCTCGCCGACGCCGCCGGGCTGCTGGCGCGGATCCTGGTCGCGCTCGGCGAACCGCAGATCGCCAGGGGTTGGGCCGCCTACACGTACGCGGCCACCACCCGCCTGTACGGCCGGTCCGACCCGCAGACAGTCTCGGCGGCGGCCACCCTGGCGGCGGTGCTGCACCGGGTGGGCAGCGACGCCCGGGCCGCCCGGCTCTACTCGGACGTCATCATCGAGTTGACGGCCACCGACGGCCCCGAGTCGCTGCGGGTGCTGGCCGCCCACGCCGACCTCGCCACCGTGGAGTACGCCCGGGGCCAGTGCGCCGTCGCCCGGGACCGCCTCCTCGACGCCTGGGAGCTGCACCGGGAGGTGTACGGCGACGGCCACCCCGGCGGGATCAAGATGCTGGCCCGGCTCGGGGCGATGCAACGCGACTGTGGCCGGTACGCCGACGCCCACCGGAACCTGACCTACGCCGACGAGCTGTGTCGACGGTACCTGGCCTTCGACGACCCGCTCGCCGCCCAGGTGGCGGCCCTGGGCCGGGCGTCGGCCAACCCGGCACACGTCTGCGCCGACGACGAGGAGCCACCCGCAGTACCGCCGGCCCCTCCCGCACCGTCGGAGGACGGGCCACCCGGGATGACGGAGGGGCCGGCCGGGGTGCCGTCGGCCCGGACCGCCCTGCCGGAGGAAGGGCCACCGGAGGCGTACACCCGACCGGCCTGGTCCGAGTCGACCTCGTACATTCCGCCGGCCCTGCCGGAGCCGACCCCGTACGAGCCGCCCGGGGCCACCGAGCCGGTGGCCTACGACCCGTCCACCTCGCCACCGCCGCCGTACGATCCGCCCGCCTGGTCCCAGCCGTACCCGCCGACGGGGTCGACGGGGACCGTACCCGCCCCCCGGAGCCCGACCGACGACGACCACGGGTGGCCCCCGGCGGACACCTTCCCGGCACCGGCGGACACCTTCCCCGCACCGACGAGCACCGCCCACCGGGGTCGGGGCGGGCCGGAGGCACCCGGGGTGCACCGGGTACGCCGCTCCCCCGCCCCGGAGGCACCGTCGCGGCTGCTGCCGGTTCCGGTCCACCGGGCACCCGCGCAGCCCCGACCGAACCGGCTGGTGCCGATGGTCGCCGCCGGGGTGGTCGTGGTCGTACTCGGTGCGGCGGCGGTGATCGCCGGGGTGGCCAGGGTGGACGGCTCGCGCAACGACCCACCGGCCCCACCGGTCGGCACCCCGACGTCGTCGGGGACGACCGACGACGGTCCGGGGGCGGGTGAGCCCGCCGACCCCCCGGCCTCCCCGGGGACTCCCCCGGCCGGGTTGAAGCTGCGTGACACCCGGGACACTGTGGTGTTGAGCTGGCGTTATCCGGTCGGGGCGGAGGGTCCGGTGGTGGTCTCCGGCAGCCGTACCGGTGAGGAGCCGCGCGCCTTCACCGAACTCCCGGCGGGCAGCGGAACCTACACCGTCCACGGTCTGGACCGGGACGTCGACTTCTGCTTCACCGTCGCCGTCGTCTGGTCCACCGACTCGGTGGGCCGTTCCCGGCAGGTCTGCACCGACCGCCGCTGACCCTCGGCCCGCATCCGACCCCGCCGGTCAGCGCGCCGGACAGCAGCCGTCGGGCAGGGGGCGCGCCGGCCGGGTCAGCGGGCGGGTTCCGGGCGGCGCGGCGGGGACGGCGGCGGGGTGGCCCGCGCCGGAAGGTGGACGGTGACCCGGAGGCCGGGGGCGTCCGGGGGGTCGGCGAGCTCCACCCGGCCACCGGTGCGGCGGACCAGGTCACGGACGATGGCCAGCCCCAACCCGGCGCCCCCGGCGTCGCGCGCCCGCGCGTCGTCCAACCGGGTGAACCGGCCGAAGACCCGCTCCCGGTCGGCGGGCGGCACGCCGGGACCGTCGTCGGTCACCGTCACCCGGTGGTACGCGGTCTCCCCCGCCCCGTCGACCTGCGGGTGCACCGCCAACGACACGCCGGTACGGGCGTGCCGCACCGCGTTGTCGACCAGGTTCGTCAGGACCCGGTGCAGCTCGTCGGGGTCCCCGTCGGTCCAGACCGGCTCACCGGTGGCGGCCTCGACCCGTACCGGTGCCGAGGGGTATCGGGCGGCGACGGCGGTGAGCAGGGCGTTCAGCTCGACCGGTCTGCTGCGGGGCGGGGACTCGGTGGCGTCGAGGCGGGCCAGCAGGAGCAGGTCGTCGACGAGGCGGCTGAGCCGCTCGGTGTCGGTGAGGAGGTTCTCGGACACCGTCGACCAGTCGGTGCGGTCGCCGAGTCGCTGGGCCACCTCCAGCTCGGTCCGCATGTTCGTCAACGGGCTGCGTAGCTCGTGGGCGGCGTCGGCGACGAAGGCGCGCTGCCGGTCCCGGGCACGGGCCAACCGGTCGAGCATGTCGTTGAGGGTCACCGCCAACCGGTGGATCTCGTCGTGTGACGCCGGTACGGGCAGCCGCCCCGTCCGGGCGCTGCCGGTGATCTCGGCCGCTCCGCTGCGCAGCGCCTCCACCGGGCGCAGCGCGGCACCGACCACCCGCCAGGCGACCACCGCGAGCAGCGCCACGAACAGGGGAAACGCGACCACGAGGAGGTTGCGCACCACCCGTACGCTCTGGTCCACGTCCGTCGTCGACTTCCCGACCAGGACCGTCAACGGTTCGGCTGTCGTGCCCACCGGCACCGCCACCACCCGTACCCGTCCGTCGAGGCCGAGCCGTTGACCCGGCACCTCGGTCCGCTGCGGCACCCCCGGGTCGATGCGGTCCACGGGGAGCATCGGGACGAGCCGGTCGGCGTCGATGGAGGCGGCGACGACCCGCCCCTGGGCGTCGACGACCTGGACCCAGGAGGGTCCACCGGCCACCGGGAGGGGGTCGGGCAGCGCGTCGGCGGCGGCCAGTCGGGCGACGGTGTCGGCGGTACGCAGCGCCTCGGTGTCGACGATGCGCTGCAACGTGTAGTCGAGTACGCCGAGCAGGAGCACCCCGCCCGCCCCCAGGCCCAGGGTCAGCCCGAACACCCCGAGCACCATCAGCCGGGACCGCAGCCCCCACCGCCTCGGGGTGAGGAGGGGACCCTTCCCGGACCGGGAGCGGTAGGAGGGTTCCCTTCCGTTCACGGGCGGGGGGTGAGGCGGTAGCCGGCCCCACGGACGGTCTCCAGACGGTCCCGGCCGATCTTGCGGCGCAGGTAGCCGACGTAGACCTCCACCGCGTTCGGGGCGGTCTCCAGACTGTCGTCCCAGACGTGGTCCAGCAGTTCGATCTTCGAGACCACCTCGCCGGGACGGCGGATCAGGTACTCCAGGAGGGCGTACTCGCGGGCGGTCAGGACGACCTCGACGTCGGACCGGGTGACCTGTCGGCGGGCCGGGTCGAGGCTGAGGTCACCGACTGTCAACACGGCGGGCCGTTCGGGGGCCCCGCGCCGCAGCAGCGCCCGCAGCCGGGCCAGCAGGACCACGTACGAGAAGGGTTTGGTGAGGTAGTCGTCGGCTCCGCAGTCCAACCCGTCGGCCTGGTCGTACTCGCCGTCCTTGGCCGAGAGCATCAGCACCGGCAGCCACTGCTGCTCGGCCCGGAGCCGTCGGACCACCTCGTACCCGGACAGGCCGGGCAGCATCACGTCGAGGATCATCGCGTCGTAGCCGCCGCCACGGGCCGCGTCGAGACCGGCGGGCCCGGTCCCGGCCACGTCGACGGCGAACCCCTCGGCCTGCAGGCCGCGTTGCAGGGCGGCCGCCAGCCGCGCCTCGTCCTCCACCACCAGCAACCGCACGGGTCAAGGGTGCCACCCGTTCGGGCTCCCGGCCGTACGTCCTCAGCCTGCTCACAGGGGGCACCCGGCACCATGGGGGGCGGAGGTGCCAGATGTCCGTCCTGAGAAGTCGTCCCGTCCTGCGTTGGCTGGTTCCCGCAGCCGCCGCCGTCACAGTCATCGGCGGGGGTGCCGCGATCGGCACGTTCGCCGCCCAAGCCGAACCGAGCCTGCCGCCCCGAAGCGCCGCCCAACTCCTGGTCGACATCCAGACCTCACGGCTGGAGGGGCTCTCCGGCACCGTCGTGCAGCGCGCCGACCTGGGGCTGCCCCCGCTGGCCGGGCTGGCCGCCGGCGGCAACGACCTGCTCGCCCTGGCCACCGGCACGCACACCCTGCGGGTCTGGCACTCGGGGCCGGACCGCCAGCGGGTCGCCCTGGTCGACACCCTCGGTGAGCGCAACATCGTCCGGGACGGCCGGGACCTGTGGACCTACGACAGCCGGACCAAGTCGGCGACCCACCGGACCCTGTCGGGTTCGGGCGAGGAGCAGGTCCCGCCGAGCCTGCCGGCCACCCCGCAGGAGGCCGCCGACGCGGCCCTGGCCGCCATCGACCCGAGTACGGAGGTCAGCGTCGGCCGCTCCGCGACCGTCGCCGGGCGCGACGCGTACGAACTGGTCCTCAAGCCGCGTGACGAGGCGTCCCTGATCGACCAGATCCGGGTCGCCGTGGACGCCGAGGAGTACGTCCCGCTGCGGTTCGAGGTGTTCGCCGACGCCGCCGACCGGCCGGCCTTCGAGGTCGCCTTCACCCAGATCGACTACCGCCGCCCGGACGCCGACCAGTTCCGGTTCAACCCGCCGCCGGGCACCACCGTCACGGAGCAGTCGACCGGGGACAAGCCCGGCCGGGACGGTTCCGGGCCGGGGCGGCCGTCCGCCGACGAGCCGGGACACCCGGACGCCGGGGACGTGACGAGCGTCGGTGAGGGGTGGACCACCGTGGTGGTCGCCGAGATCGACACCGACGAGGTCCCGAAGCCGGAGGCCGGTGACGCCGAGGCCGGTGCCGTGGTGGACGCCCCGGCCCTGATCGGCGGGCTGCCCGAGGTCAGCGGCGACTGGGGCAAGGGTCGGTTGTTCAGCACCAAGCTGGTGAACGTCCTGCTCACCGAGGACGGCCGGCTCCTGGCCGGAGCGGTGACGCCGGAGCGGCTCTACCAGGTCGCCAAGGGCTGACCAGCGCGTACGACACACCCGGGGTCGGGTCGGCACCACGCCGACCCGACCCCGTCGTCGTCGGTGTCGGCGTCGGGGCCGGGCGGGCTTCGCCGGTGGGGGTGAGGTGCGAGACTGCTCGGGCACGGTGTGGGCTTGGCCGGAGGCGGCACGGCACGGTAGATTGACCCGTTCAGAAACGCAAAAAGGAATGGCGCGCGGCCATTCCTGCAAGGAGCCTAACTTCCGAGGAGACAGCTTGTCAAGATACTCCGACGGCCCCGGTGAGCTGCCCTCCGTCGACGAGATCGACAGCGAGCAGGCGTACGTCTCGATGCTCTACGGCCGGTTGGACGACCTCCGGGAGCAGGCCGCCACCCGACTCACCCAGGCGCTGCGGAGCACCGGCGGCACGCTCCAGGACCGCTCCCAACGCGACAGCTCGGTGCAGATGTACACCGAGCAGGTCGACCAGTACGCCGTGGTGGAGAACGGTCTCGCCTTCGGTCGACTCGACACCGACGACGACGGCCGGCACTACATCGGCCGGATCGGCATCTTCGACCCCAGCGACGACTACGACCCCCTCCTGATGGACTGGCGGGCCCCGGCCGCCCGGCCCTTCTACCTCGCCACCGCCGCCAACCCACAGGGCGTACGGCGTCGACGCCACCTGCGGACCCGACGGCGTACCGTCGTCGGCCTCGACGACGAGGTCCTCGACCTCGCCACCGCCACCCCCAACGGCCACGAGGAACTGACCGGGGAGGCGTCCCTCCTGGCCGCCCTCAACGCCGGGCGGACCGGGCGGATGCGCGACATCGTGGAGACCATCCAGGCCGAACAGGACCAGGTCATCCGCGCCGACCTGCCCGGCGTCCTCGTGGTCCAGGGCGGGCCCGGCACCGGCAAGACCGCAGTGGCCCTGCACCGGGCCGCGTACCTGCTCTACACCCACCGCCGGGAGCTCTCCAGCCGGGGTGTCCTGCTGGTCGGCCCCAACGCGACGTTCCTGCGCTACATCTCCCAGGTCCTGCCCGCCCTCGCCGAGACCGGCGTGCTCCTGCGTACCCAGGCGGATCTCTTTCCCGGCGTCAGCGCCCGGCGCACCGAATCCGCCGAGGCCGCCGCGGTCAAGGGCCGCCCGGTGATGACCGAGGTCCTGGCCGCCGCGGTCCGGGACCGGCAGTGGGTGCCCGACGAGCCGTTGGAGGTCGAGGTGGAGCGGGAGGCGCTCCACCTCGACCCGCAGACCTGCCGCGCCGCCCGGGACCGGGTCCGACGCTCCGGTCGACCGCACAACCTGGCCCGGCCGCTGTTCGACGTCGAGATCGTCCACGCCCTCGCCGCGCAGGTCGCCGAGCGGATCGGCGCCGACCCCCTCGGCGGGGACAACCTGCTCGCCGAGGCCGACATCGCCGAGATCCGCCGCGAACTCGCCGAGGAACCCGGGGTACGGGCCGCGCTCGACGAACTCTGGCCGGTGCTCACCCCGCAGCGCCTGCTCGCCGACCTGTTCGCCGACCCCGACCGGATCGCCACCGCCGCACCGCAGCTCACCGCCGCCGAACGGGACCTCCTCCACCGGGAACCGGGCGGGTGGACCCCGGCCGACGTCCCGCTGCTCGACGAGGCGGCCCACCTGCTGGGTGAGGACGACCGCGCCGCCGCCGCCCGCCGGGACCGCATCCGCGTCCTGCAACGGGAGTACGCCGAGGGCGTCCTGGAGATCTGGCGGGGTTCCCGCTCCATCGACGTGGAGGATGAGGCCGACGGCGGCGAGATCCTGGGTGTCACCGACCTCATCGACGCCGACCGGCTCCTGGACCGTCAGGAGGAGTCCGAGCGGCTCACCACCGCCCAACGGGCCGCCGCCGACCGGACGTGGGCGTTCGGGCACGTGATCGTCGACGAGGCGCAGGAGTTGTCGCCGATGGCCTGGCGGCTGCTGATGCGGCGCTGCCCGAGCCGGTCGATGACGATCGTCGGGGACGTGGCGCAGACCGGTGCCCTCTCCGGCACCCCGTCCTGGGGTGACGCGTTGGAGCCGTACGTGGCCCAGCGCTGGCGGCTTGAGGAGTTGACGGTCAGCTACCGCACACCGGCGGAGATCATGGCGGTCGCCGCCGACGTACTCGCCGAGATCGACCCGGCGTTGACCCCGCCCCGCTCGGTACGCAGCAGCGGCGTGCCGCCATGGGACCGTACGGTGTCCCCCGACTCGCTCGTCCGGGAGGCGGTGGCGGCGACCGCCAAGGAGGCCGCCGACCTCGCCGAAGGCCGACTCGGGGTGATCGTCCCGGCCGGACGGGTGGCCGACCTGGAGGCCGCCCTGGTCGGCGAGGTGCCCGAGGTGGCGGTCGGGGAACATCCCGAACTGGAGAGCCGGGTGGTCCTGCTCACCGTGGCGCAGGCCAAGGGGCTGGAGTTCGACAGGGTCCTGGTGGTCGACCCGGCCGGCATCGTCGCCGAGTCCCCCCGTGGCCGCAGCGACCTGTACGTCGCACTCACCCGCGCCACCCAACACCTGGGCATCCTCCGCCCCCGGTGAGGCGAGGGTGCCCTGCCGACGCGTACGGCGGGGCACCCTCTCCCACCCCGTCCACCGGGGCGGAGCCGGACGGGCGGGTGGGTGTCCGGGGCTCAGTCGTCGGTGAACCCGCCGACCTGACCGGCCGACGAGGACTGGTCGCTCGTCGGACCGCCGGCCGGCGTACTCATGCCCCCCGTGGTGGCGTCCCCGGTGGTGGTCGGCGCCACCCGCCCGGGGTGCTGCTCCGGTTGCCGGGCGACCCGCCGGACGCTCGCCGGCCCGGCGGTCCCCCCGGTGGTGGTCACCGCGCCCTGGCCTCGGGTGGGTCCACCGTCACGCAGCACCTCCGGGTCGATCGGTACGTCGGCGGGGTCACCGGGGTCGACGTCCTGAATCACCCGTTCCACGTCGGTCTGGGGGACGGTGACCTCGTCGAGCGCCCCCGCGCCGTACTGGTCCCCGAGAATCCGGTCCTCGGCCTTGCGGGCGGATGCCCGCATCGTGTCGTCCTCACGCACCACGATCACCTCGCAGAAGTGTCGGCAACCCCCCGCCTGCCCGCCCCCACCCCCGCCAAACCTCGGCGAACGCCTCGCGGTGCGGGTGCGGGCGCTGCCCACGGCGGTGTGCAGAGGGAGGCCATCTCCACCGGCACCTCTCCCTTCCCCGGGGCGGGGGGTATTGGTGGGGGTGGGGGCGGTTACCTTCCCCGGGGCCTCGGGTAGACCCGACGTGCCGCCGCCGAGCACGTCGACCGTGCCGTGGCAGGGACACGGTAGCGGGGCGGAGGACGCACTCATCGCATCCGAGGAGGACAAGATGAGCACGCAGGCTGCATCCACCAGGCCGGCCAACCGGACCATGCAGGACATGCCGACCCGTTCGATGGACCCGGCGCAGAACCGGGCCATGCAGAACGCGGAGACCCGGCAGATGGCGGCCATGAACGACGGCCACCGCCAGCCGATGATCTCTCCTGGTACGGAGACCAAGCCGGCCTTCGCGACCACGGAGTTCTGGGTCTACATCGCTGCCGTGGTAGGTGTGCTGGCCGCCTCGCAGCTGGTCGGTCAGAACGCGCAGGGGGTGGACATCTTCCGCGCCCCGCAGGCCTGGTTCTTCGTCACGCTGCTGACTCTCGGCTACCTGGGTAGCCGTGGCCTGGCCAAGGCCGGGAGCAACTTCCGCAGCGGTCGGGAGCGCAAGGGCAAGCACTGACCTGCGAGCACCGATGGCCTCCGGGGTGGTCACCCCGGAGGCCATCGTCGTACGCGAAGCGCCGAGGTCCACGTCGACGCCCCGCCACACCGCCGTCGCGTGACCGGCACACCCCACATGCACCGGCCACGTCGGCGGCGGGTTACTCCTCGCCGCCGAAGTCGTCGCCACCGGCGAAGTCGTCGCCGCCGCCGTCCTCGTCGTCACCGTCGAACGCGTCGGCGACCATGCCGCCGACGACCATGCCGCCGACAGCGCCGATCGCCGCTCCGGCCACCACGCCGCCCATGCCGACGCCGCCGCCACGGCCCTGCTGGTGCTGCGGGTAGCCCGGGGCACCGTACCCGGCCTTCGCGGGGTATCCGGGAGCGCCGTACCCGGCCGGGGCGCCGTACCCGGGCTGCTGCGGGGGGTAGCCGGGCGCGCCGTACCCGGCCTGCTGCGGGTAGCCCGGGGCACCGTATCCGGCCTGGGCCGGGTAGCCGGGGGCGCCGTAGCCGCCCGGGGCGCCGTACTGGGCGCGGAGGTTGCCGAAGGTGGCGGTGGTCTCCTGGAGCCAGCCGTCGACCACCTGGACCCAGTCGCCGCGCTCGGCGTCGCTGTGCGGCACCGAGTACCGGCCGAAGACGTCGTGCCCGGGGCGCAGGAACCCGCCCCGCTTGTCGCACTCCAGGACGACGTCGACGCCGTGCGGGTTGGTGACGAAGGTCAGTTCGACCTCGGTGATGTTCTGCGCGTACTGCGGGGCCGCGAAGTACTCGATCTCCTGGTAGAAGGGCAGAGTCTGGTTGACGCCCCGGATGTGCCCCCGCTCCAGGTCGGCGTTCTTGAACCGGAACCCGAGCGCCAGGAACGCCTCCAGGATCCTCTCGTGCACCGGCAGCGGGTGCACGGCCACCGGGTCCAGGTCACCCTTGTCGACGGCGCGGGCGATGGCGAGTTCGGTACGCAGACCCATCGTCATCCCGTGCAGACGCTGGCCGTACACGTCGGTGATGGGGGTCTCCCAGGGCATCACCAGCTGGAACGGGATGGACATCTGCTGCTTCGGGGCGAGTTGGAGAGGCCCGCTGACGGTCGTCCGGTGGAACTCCATCGTCCCGGCGTACTCGCTGTCGCCGCTCTCCATCTCGACCCGGGTGACCAGCCCGAGGGTGATGTGCTCGATGTTGGTGGCGGCGTCCCCGCCGACGATGTTGACCTGCCCGTCGAGCGGCATTCCGGGACGGGTGTTCGGATTGGCCAGGACCGTGTCGACACTCGGACCGCCCACACCGAACGCACTGAGCATCTTCTTGAAGACCATCGAAACTCCCGTACGAGGCACGCCGTGGTCCACCGTGGACCCGGCCATGGCTCACCGACCCTAGGGGGACCCCCTGTGAAGTGTCTGTGAGCGACCACGGCGTGTCAGGAAGGAGTGTTTCCCTCGCGTCACACCGTCCGGCGGCGTCACTGACGGGGACCCGCAGTCCGCTGCTGGTCGGAGTTCTGCCGCCCCAGATGAGCAGGGGTGACAGTCGCGCCACCGGGTTGCCCGGAGCCGGACCGGTGGGAGGCCGTGGGGGTGTCGCCCCGGGTCGGCACCCGCATGGCGGCGAAGGAGGCGTACGGGTTCTGCTCCAGGGTGGGGCTCGACGGGGGGCTGTCCGACATCTGCAGGTCGGTGAAACGGCCGGGCGGACGCCTGCTGGCCGGATCCCTCGCGGTCAGCGGGGTCATGGGGTAGGCGTCCCGCTGCGCGTCGTAGACGTCGGGTTCCTTGTAGGCGGGGGTCGTGTCCTCGGTCTGCCGGGAGGCGGGAGCCGGCCGAGCGAACGCGAGGCGAGTCTCGGCGATCTGCGCCGCCCGTCGTTGCGCGTCGGGATCCTGGTCGTACTGAGCCTGGTCGTAGGTGGGCAGTTCCGCCATGGACGGGTCCCCGCTCTGGCCGGGTCCACCGTGCTGCTGGTAGTTGCCGTAGTTGTGGCTGGGTCCGGGCATGTCCTGGCTCCCCGACCTCGTGGGGGACGGGCTCATTCGGTTCTCCGCTCGATCGGGCCGCAGCGGTTGCGCGGCTCACCAGGGATTACGAGCACCCGCGCAGAGAGTTCAACGCCGGGGAGGTGACCACCGCCATCCGATCCGGATGTTTCATCCCTCGGGTGGGGAGGATTCGCGGATCACCACGACCTCCCCGGCCGGGACCGTCACCTCCGGGTCGTGGGAACGCCCGGTGAGCAGGTCCATTCCGGTGGCCCCCACGGTGACGTCCTGCTCCGTGTGGTTGATCACGAACAGCCAGCTCCGTCCGTCGGTGCGGCGGCGGACCACCTCCACCCCGGACGGGCTCGGCACGGGCGGCTGCACCCCGGACTCGGTGACCAGGCGGGCCACCAGTCGGGCGGTACCCGCCCGGTCGAGGCGGGTACCGACGTACCAGGCGACGCCGGAGCCGTACGGGTGCCGGGTGACGGCGGGTACGCCCGCCAGCGGCCCGTCGGCGTACCCGGACATCACCTCGGCGCCGAGGGGGTGCAGCAGTTCCGCCCAGACGTCGGCGGTGCAACCGTCGTCGAGGTTGACCCGCTCCCCCTCGCCCAGCGGGAAGAACTCCTCGGTGCGGACCCCGAGGAGGTCCCGGAACGCACCCGGGTACCCGCCGAGGCGGATGTGGTCGTGCTCGTCGACGATGCCGCTGAAGAAGGTGACGAGGACGGTCCCGCCCTGGCGGACGTAGCGGTCCAGGGCGTCGACGTCGGGGTCGCGGACCAGGTAGAGGGTGGGCACCACGACGAGCCGGTAACCGGTGAGGTCGGCCGAGGGGTGGACCACGTCGACTGTGGTGCCGCACCGCCAGAAGGCGTCGTACCAGGAACGGAGCCGCTCGGCGTAGTCGAGGTCCACAGTCGGGTGGGCGTCCAGTTCGGCGCCCCACCGGGCCTCGGCGTCGACCAGGATCGCCACGTCGGCGTCGACCCGGCTGCCGCGTACCTCCCCGAGGGCCCGCAGGTCGGAACCGAGCCGGCAGACCTCGCGGAAGACCTTGGTCTGGGTCCCGGCGTGCGGGACCATCGCGGAGTGGAACTTCTCCGCCCCGGCGCGGGAGGCCCGCCACTGGAAGAACAGCACCCCGTCGGCGCCCCGGGCCACGTGGGCGAGGCTGTTGCGGCGCAGCTGCCCGGGGGTCTTCGCCAGGTTGCGGGGCTGCCAGTTCACCGCGCTCGTGGAGTGCTCCATCAGCAGCCACGGCGCACCCCCGGCGACACCACGGGTCTGGTCGGCGGCGAGGGCCAGGCCGACGTGCGCCTGCGGGTCGGCGGCGGTCAGGTAGTGGTCGTTGGAGACCAGGTCCATGTCGTCGGCCCAGCTGTGGTAGTCCAGGTACCGTCCGCCGTCACCGAGCATGAGGTTCGTGGTCACCGGGTGGCGGGTCAGCCGGTGCAGGACCTCCCGTTCGGCGCGCAGCTGCGCGCGGTGCTCGTCGGAGGAGAACCGGAGGAAGTCGAGCTGCTGGGTGGGGTTGACGAAGGTCGGGGCGGTACGGGGCGGGTTGATCTCCGCCCAGTCGTGGTACCGCTGGCTCCAGAAGGCGGTGCCCCAGGCCTCGTTGAGCCGGTCCAGGTCGACGTAGCGCTCCCGCAGCCAGCCCCGGAACGCCTCGGCGCTGACGTCGCAGTAGCAGTGGGTGTTGTGGCAGCCCAACTCGTTGGAGACGTGCCACATCACCACCGCCGGATGGTCGGTGTACCGGGTGGCGAGCGCCTCGACCAGCGCCAGGGACCGCTGCCGGAACACCGGCGAGCTGGGACAGTACGCCTGCCGGGCGCCGGGCCACAGCAGGGTCCCGTCGGCGCGTCGGGGCAGCGTCTCGGGGTGCCGGTGGGCCAGCCAGGGTGGTGGACTGGCGGTCGCGGTGGCCAGGTCGACGGCGATCCCCCCGTCGTGCAGCAGCGCCAGGACCCGGTCCAGCCAGCCGAACTCGTACCGGTCGGGGGTGGGTTCCAGCAGCGCCCAGGAGAAGATCCCGACGGAGACCAGGTTGACCCCGGCCTGGCGCATCAGCTCCACGTCCTCGGCCCAGGTCGACTCCGGCCACTGTTCCGGGTTGTAGTCCGCACCGAACCGCAGTCCGTCGGAGTGCCAGATCCCCATGTGCGCTGAGCCTGGCACCCGGACCGACCCCCGTCAATCGTCGGTCCACCGCGTGGCGGACAGTGGCCCGATGACCATTGTTCACCTGAGCCGGGGCGCCACCCGGTTGGTGCTCGACTGTCGCGGCGAGGGTCTGCCCCGGATCGTGCACTGGGGTGCGGACCTGGGTCCGGTCACCGGCGCCGACCTCACCGCACTCGTCGGGGCGGTCCGCCCGCCCGTCGTACCGAGTGGTTTCGACGCCCCCACGGTGCTCTCCCTGCTGCCGGAGGCGAGCGCCGGGTGGGGCGGCCGGCCCGGTCTCGCCGGTCACCGCGACGGCACCGCCTGGTCCACCGCGTTCCGGCTGGTCGACGTGGACGTCACGGACGAGCCGGAGCGGACCGCCCGGATACGGGTCCGGGCCGTCGACCCGGACGCCGCGTTGACCCTCACCGTCGACCTGGACCTGGACCCGACCGGGTTGCTGACCGTCCGCCACCGGGTCCGCAACGACGGCACCACCGCGTACGAGGTGCGGGAGCTGGCCCCGGTGCTGCCGGTCCCGGCGGTCGCCACCGAACTGCTCGACCTGACCGGCCGGTGGTGTCGGGAACGGAGCCCGCAGCGGCACCCGTGGCAGATGGGGACCTGGGTCCGGGAGGGCCGGCACGGGCGGACCGGGCACGACGCGACACTGCTGCTGGTCGCCGGGGAGCCCGGGTTCACCTTCGGCCGGGGCGAGGTGTGGGCGGTGCACACCGCGTGGAGCGGCGACCACGTCACCTTCGCCCAACGGCAGCCGACCGGGGAGTCCACCCTCGGCGGCGGTGAGCTGCCGGCACCCGGGGAGGTACGGCTCGCCCCGGGCGAGGAGTACGCCACCCCCCTGCTCTACGCGGTGCACTCCACCGAGGGGCTGGACGGGATCAGCGCGGTCCTGCACACCCACCTGCGGTCCCGCCCGCAGCACCCGGGTACGCCCCGACCGGTGACCCTGAACGTCTGGGAGGCCGTCTACTTCGACCACGACCTGACCCGGCTGACAGCGCTCGCCGACGTCGCCGCCGAGGTGGGTGTGGAGCGGTTCGTCCTCGACGACGGCTGGTTCACCGGCCGCCGACACGACCGGGCCGGGCTCGGCGACTGGTACGTCGACGACACCGTCTGGCCCGACGGGCTGCACCCGTTGGTCGACCACGTCACCGGGCTGGGGATGGAGTTCGGGCTCTGGGTCGAACCGGAGATGGTCAGCGAGGACTCCGACCTGTTCCGCAGCCACCCCGAGTGGGTGCTCCGGGTCCCCGGGCGGCTCCCCCCGTCCTGGCGTCACCAGCAGGTCCTCGACCTCGTCGAACCGGACGCGTACGGGTTCGTGCTCGACCGGCTCGACGGGCTGCTGACCGAGTATCCGAAGATCGCGTACCTGAAGTGGGACCACAACCGGGACCTGACCGAGGCGGGTCACCGGGGCCGCCCGGCGGTACGGGCACAGACCCTGGCGGTGTACCGGCTCCTGGACGAGCTGCGACGCCGGCACCCCGGGGTGGAGATCGAGAGCTGCGCCTCCGGCGGGGCCCGGGTCGACCTGGAGATCCTGCGTCGCACCGACCGGGTCTGGGCCAGCGACACCAACGACGCCCTGGAGCGGCTGCCCGTCCAGCGGTGGACGGGGTTGCTGCTCCCGCCGGAGCTGATCGGCACGCACGTCGGTCCGGAGCGGTCGAAGACCACCGGCCGTCGGCACGACCTGGGCTTCCGGGCGGCGACGGCGCTCTTCGGCCACACCGGGATCGAGTGGGACCTCACAGCGGTCGGGCCCGTCGACCGGGCCGAGCTGGCCGCCTGGGTCGCCCTGCACAAGCGGCTCCGGCCGTTGCTGCACTCCGGCCGGACGGTCCGGGTGGACCATCCGGACCCGGCGGTCTGGGTGTACGGCGTCGTCGCGCCCGACCGTTCGGCGGCGGTGTACGCGATCGCCCGGTTGGCCACCTCGACGACCCGGGTCCCCGTCCCGGTACGCCTGCCCGGGCTGGACCCGGACCGCCGCTACCTGGTCCGACCGGCCGAGGGGGTGCCCGGCCCGGCGGTCCTGCAACGGGACGCTCCGGGCTGGCTGACGACCGACGACGGGGTGGTCCTGACCGGGGCCGCCCTGGCCACCCTGGGCCTGCGGCCTCCGGCCCTGCACCCCGAACAGACCCTCGTCCTGGAGCTCACCCCGGCCACCTGACGCGGCCCGTTCCGGTGATCACGGGGTCGACGGTGCGAACCGCCGACCCCGTGATCGTCACCCGGGGGTCAGGTGTCAGGTGGCGTTGCAGGAGAGGGTGGGGACGGGGTTGGAGCCGTTCCAGGTGCCGATGAAGCCGAAGCTGGTGCTGGCACCGGCGGCGAGTCGACCGTTGTAGGACACGTTGCCGGCCGTCACCGTGGAGCCGCTGCTGGTCACCGTGGCGTTCCAGGCCTGACTGACGGTCTGGCCGTTGGCGTACGTCCAGCGGACCACCCAGGAGCTGATCGGCGACGCCCCGGCGGTGACCTTGACGTCGCCCTGGAAGCCGCCCTGCCACTGACCGGTCACCGAGTACGTAGCGGTGCACCCGATGCCGGCCGGCGGACTGGTCGGCGGGGTCGTCGGCGGCGGGGTCGGCGGAGTCGTCGGCGGGGTGGTGGGGGGCGTGGTCGGCGGGGTGCCGGTGTAGACCGACGCCTCGCGGGCGGTCTGCTTGATGCCGTTGGCCCCGTTGAACAGGCGCTGCCCCCAACTGCTGAGGTTGGCCGGGTCGAAGTTCACCGCCAGGTCGAGGTACTCCACCCCGCCGCCGTTGCCGCTCCACGACCAGCCCAGCCAGCCGATCCGGTTGGCCTGGGCGTACGACAGGATGGCGTCCTCGTCCGGGTCACCGTCGGAGTGGTTGTGACCGAACTCGCCCACCACGATGGGCAACTTCGCCGTCCGGAACCGGCCCAGGTAGTCGCTGATCTCGGCGGCGGTGTCGAAGACGCCGTACATGTGGATCGAGAAGACGGTGTTGCGCTGCGGGTCGGCGGCGAAGACCGACGCCGCGTTGTCGCGCATCGTGAACGACCAGTCCTGACCCCAGTTCGGACCGTCGACCATGATCGTGTGGGCGAACCCGGCGGTCCGCAGCCGCTTGATCGCGTTGGCGGTGTCGGTGGCCCAGGTGCCGTAGTTCTGGTTGCCGTACGGCTCGTTGCCGATGTTGACGATGACGTACTTCTCCTGGCCGGTCAGGGCGCTCTGGACGCTGATCCAGTAGTCGACCGCCTGGCTCAGGGTGGCCGCGCCGGCCTGTTCGCCGTACCCGGTGGTGTCGTGCACCTCCAGGACGCAGATCAGGCGGTTGGCCTTGCACAGCGACACCACGTTGGCCACGTCGGCGGTCTCGTTCTTCGTCCAGCGCTGGCCGCTGGCGAGCACCACCCGGACGGTGTTGGCGCCGAGGGCCTTGACGTTGGCGAACGAACTGGTCTGCTGCTGGTACCAGGTGTGGGCGTGGTTGACGCCCCGCATGACGAACTCGTTGCCGTTGGCGTCGTACAGCTTGCCGTCGGAGACGGTGAAACCGGCGGCGGCGCGGGCCGGCTGACCGACGAGGAGGATTCCGGCCAGGAGCGCGAACAGCGCGATCCCGGCGGTGATCAGACGTTTCTTCATGGCATTCCTCAGGGACGGGTCCCCCGGTGCCCAGGTGGGGGTGCGGTCGTGACAGGGGCCGGCGGCTGCAGCCCGACAGCCACCGTCCGGCTCCGGCGGACGCGGCATCGACTGCCGGCGGCCGGGCAACCGGTTCACACGCTCGGGTCTGCGACGCGGTGTGGCCTGTGACGACCCAGGGTGACGAGCCGCCACAGGCGCGCCATCCCCACCACAAGGATGTCCGCCAACCCGACTGAACCGGTTAAGCCCGAACCTTATCCATCGACGTCCATCACGTCAAGCGGACACTGCGCAACCCGGACGGCGACCGGCGGGGAGCGGACCGGCGGGGAGCGGACCGGCGGGGAGCGGACCGGCGGCGGCGTGTCCCGCCCGGGTGGGTTGACCGGCGGAGCCGGGGGTATCCGAGGACGTTGCGTCGCCCACGAGACGAGTCGTCGGCGATCGAGTCGAGTGAGGAGCGCCCGAGATGGTGACCGTCGGCTACACCCTCATGTGCGAGCAGGCCGGCCCGAAGCAGCTGGTCGACCACGCGGTACGGGCGGAGGCGGCCGGCTTCGACCAGCTGGTCATGTCCGACCACTACTACCCGTGGCTCGACTCGCAGGGGCACTCACCGTACGCCTGGTCGGTGCTGGGAGCCGTCGCCCACGCCACCTCCCGGGCCGAGCTGATGTCCTTCGTGACCTGCCCGATCCGGCGCTACCACCCGGCCGTGGTGGCCCAGAAGGCGAGCACGGTCGGGGTGCTGTCGGACGGCCGGTTCACCCTCGGACTGGGTGCCGGGGAGAACCTCAACGAGCACGTGGTCGGCGGCTGGCCGCACGTGCAGCAGCGGCACGAGATGTTCGAGGAGGCGCTCCAGATCATCCGTCCGCTGCTCAACGGCGAGACGTTGACCTTCTCCGGCAACCACTTCGACGTCCCCGACGCCTACGTCTGGGACCGGCCGCAGCGCCCCGTACCGCTGGCGATCGCGGCCTCCGGGCGGTCCTCGGCGACCCTCGCCGCCGAGTACGGCAACGGCATCATCGCCACCGAACCCGACCGGCGCATCATCGAGATGTACGACGAGGCGGGCGGCATGGGCCAGCCCCGGTTCGGTCAGGTGGCCATCTGCTACGGGCCGGACGAGGCGGAGTGCCGCAAGACCGTGCACGACCAGTTCCGCTGGTTCGGCAACGGCTGGAAGGTCAACGCCGACCTGCCCAACCCGGAGGCGTTCGCCGCGGCGACCCGGTTCGTCCGCGAGGAGGACGTGGCCGAGGGCGTCTCCTGCGGCCCGGACGTCGACCGGCACGTCGAGGCGTTCGCCAAGTTCGTCGAGGCGGGCTTCACCCACGTGGCGATCGTGCAGGTGGGCGGGGACAGTCAGCCGATGTTCCTCGACTGGGCGCGCGAGGAACTCCTGCCCCGGCTCCGGCGGCTCTGACCCGACCCCGTTGCGCAGGCGCTGCCCTGTCCGCCCCCTCGCCCTCCCGGGAGACCACCATGCGCGTCGGCAACACGGAGATCCGATTCCTCGGCGGCGGCCTCGGCTGCCTCGGCATGATCCTCTTCTCGATCCTCGCCTCCATCCTCCTCACCATCCTCGTCAACACCCTCCTCTAACCACCCCAATCCCCACCCCCACCCCCACTCCCCACCCCTACTCTCCACCCACCCCTCCCCTCTCCCACCCCCCACCCGCCCCTTCCCCCCGGGGTCGGTCCGAGTGGTTGATCAAGGGATTTGCGTCAGATCCGGCCTGGAACCTGACGCAAATCCCTTGATCAACGCACCCGAGGCCGAGGCCGGGGGCGGGGCCGGGGGCGGGGTCGGGGGCGGGACCGGGGGCGGGGTGGGGGTCAGGGGTGGAGGGTGAGGGTGGTTCGTAGGGGGTAGTGGTCGGAGGCCCATTCGGTGTCGCCGCCGCGCAGGACGGTGACGGTGGTGGCCAGGCGGGCCAGGGACGCGGTGGCGTACAGGTAGTCCAGGCGCATGCCGCCCGTGAACTCGGCTCCCCCACCTGCCGTCGTCGGGACCGTCTGGCCGGGGTCTCCCGGGTTCCGGGCCGGGTACAGGTCGACCAGGCCGGCGGCGGCGAGGCGGGCGGTCGCCCGGGTCTCCACCGTCCGCCCGTCCCGGCGCAGGTGACGACGCCGGTACGCGGTCGGCAGCCCCGCCACCCGGGCGGTGTGGTCGGTGTCCGGGTCGAGGGTGTTGAGGTCCGCGGCGAGCAGCGCCCACTCCCCCGGGGCGCGGCGGACGGCGGCGGCCAGCCATCCCGCCTCCACCAGCCGACGGGTCCCCGAGTACGGGTCCAGGTGGGCGGCCAGGACGGTCAGGGGACCGGCTGTGGTGGCCACGGTGACCCGCTGGGCGGCGTGGTGGAACGGCCGACGCAGCGGGGCGACGGTGAGGACCCGTAACGGGGGGCGGACCGCCACGGCCACCGGTTGCCCGAAGAGGCTGCGGGCCGGGTACAACCGCATCCCGATCGCCGAGGCGAACCGCCGGGCCTGGTCGTCCCGTTCGAACCCGCGCAGCTCCTGCAGGGCCAGCAGGTCGGGGCGGTGGGCTTCGACCACCCGGGCGACCGCGTCCAGTCGCCCGGTCCCGCCGTCGGCGTCCCGCCCACCGGTCCGGATGTTCCAGGTCATCACCGTCAACATCACGCCCGCCCGGCAGCGGCCGACCCGGCACTGATGTTCCAGGTCATCGCAGTCGACATCACGTCCGCCCGGTGGTCGTCGGCTCAGTGCGGGTGGGCGGCCTTGGCCAACTCGTCGTCGAGGGTGTCCACGTCCTCGGACTCGATGGCCGGCTGGTTGCCCTCGTCGACGTCGGCGTTGGGGCGGACCACCCAGCAGAGCAGGCCGATCCAGGCGGCGGTGAGCAGCATCGCACCCATGAAGTCGGTCGGGTGGTGCATGCCCCGGTACATCCGGGAGATCGCCACCCCGACCGGCATGACCACCGCCAGGCCCACGAAGACCCACCGCCACCACCTGTCGGTACGGGGGAAGACGACGACCGCGACGGCCACCCAGAGACACAGGGTGGCGGCGATGTGGCCGGACGGGAACGACGAGGTCGGCATCGGGCCGTCCAGGTTCTCGATCGGCGGCCGGGGCCGGTCCACGGCGGCGGCCGTGGCGAGGAAGAGGGTCAGCTCGCCGAACATGGTCAGCGCGACGAACAGCACCGGTCGCCACCGCCGCCACACCGCCAGCACCAGGGGGCAGAACACCATGGAGATCAGCAGAATGGCGTGGGTGTCACCGACCTTGCTCCACCAGTAGCTGACGTCGTCGCCGAAGGGGGTGCGCTGGGCGTCGAACCAGGCGGGGACGTCGGTGTCGAGGGTCTCGAAGAAGGTGCCTCCGGCGTAGTAGCTGACGTACATGCCGAAGCCGTAGAGCATCCCGAACACCAGCACCCAGCCGACGACCAGCTCGGCGATCCCGGCGCGGGTGTGCGGGAGCAGCTTCTCCTCCTCCGGGGCCAGGGCCACGTCGCCGGCCGCCTCCGGCTCCAACCCCTCGGTCAGGTGCGCCACCGGTCGCCCCCGTTCCAGACGCCACAGCCGGAACGCGTACGCGGTCACGCCCAGCCACGCCGCGCCGAGCAGCCAGGCCCCGAGCACGTCGGAGAGGAAGTGGACGCCGAGAGCGACCCGGGTGAAGCCGATGAGGAAGACCACCAACCCGGTCAGGGCGATCGCCGGCTTACGCCACCGGGGGGCCATCGCCGGGAGGAAGACCAGCAGGATCGCACCGTAGGCCACCATCGAGCCCAGGGCGTGTCCGCTGGGGAAGCTCTGCCCGGCGAAGGTGCCGATCGGGACCTCCACCTCGGGGCGGAACCTGTCGACGAGGGTCTTCAGCGACGGATCGAGGATCAGCGCGCCGAGCCCGGTGACGATCACGTAGACGGCCAGGCGGCCCTGCCGACGGATCAGCAGGCCCACCACCGCCACGCTGACCAGCCAGATGATCACCGGGCGGCCACCCAGGTCGGTGATCGCCGTCAGGACCGTCACGAGTGGACCGATCGGTGCCACCAGCTCGTTGAGCCGGGCCGCGAGTCCGTGGTCGACGTCGTACAGGGGCTGCCACTCGACCCGGACCAGGACCAACAGGAGTCCGAACCCGACACCGGCCCCGAGGATCACCAGGAGTCCGAGGAGACTTCGTTCGGTGAAATGTCCCAGTGGCCGCCGCAGCAGCTCTTTGACCCCGGTCACGGCAGCCTCCCTCACACGACTTGGCGTGCCGCGCAATACCCGATGCCCGCCTTCGATACACCAGGACGGCGCGGCGGGGTCACAGGGCTGTCATCTCACCGGTGTCGTCGAGGTTGGCCCGTCGGATCTCCGGCCGCCACAGGTCGGGTCGGGCCGGTTCCCGTACCCCGATGCGCAGCGCCTCCAACTGGGCGGCGAAGGCCAGCCCGCCGAAGAGCGCCATCCCGGTGAGGTTGGCCCAGAGCAGCAGCGCCATCATCCCGGCCAGTGCCCCGTAGGTCTGTCCGAACCCGTCGCTGAACGCCACGTACGCGGCGAGCAGGAGGCTGGCCAGCCACCACAGGACGGTGGCGGTCCCGGCCCCGAAGAACAACCAGGACAGTCCGGGCTGTCGGCGGCGGGGCGCGTACCGGAACAGGACCGCGACCGCGATCACCGTCAGTCCGAGGCTCAGCGGCCACCGGATCACGTCCCAACCGGCGTCGAGGCCGCTGCCCCACCGGTAGTGCCGCTGCACCGAGTCACCCATCGGCCCGCCGCCGACCAGGATCAGGAAACCGACGAGGGCCGGCAGACCGGCGGCGACGGCCAGCGCAGCGGCGCGCAGGTACTTCCAGAGGGCGGGGCGGTCCCGCTCCACCCCGTAGATCCGGTTGGCGCCCCGCTCGATCTGCGCCATCGTGCTCGTCAACGCGAACAGCCCGGTGATCAGGCCCAGGGTGAGCGCCAGCTCACCGGCGCGCTCGGTGCGCTCCCCCTCGCCGAGCAGTTCCTTGACCATCTCCTCGCTCGCGCCGGGGGTCAGCGCCAGCACCGTGTCCGCGACGACCTCCCCACCCTCCTCGACGCCGAGTTCACTGATCAGACCGGTGAGGGCGATGAGGAACGGGACCACGGCCAGGCAGAGCTGGAGACCGAAGGCCCGGGAGTGGCTGAACCCGTCGCCGTAGCGGAACCTGACGAAGGCGTCGCGCAGCAACGCCCACCCGCCGTGCCGACGCAGGGTGTGCCAGGCGTCGTCGGCGGACAGCTCCTCGTCGGGCATCAGCCGGGTCTCCGGCACCAGGCGGGTGCTACTCACTGCGGGTCTCCTCGATCAGCTCCTCCCCCCGCTCGCTCGCGGCCTCCGCGTCGGTGCTCAGGTCCGGTGCCTCCTGCGGCTGGGGTACGCACAGCCACAGCGCCTCGGGCCGGACCTCGGCACGCAGGGACCGCCCCGGCTCGATCAGGTCACCGTCGAGTTCCCGGGGCTCGGCCCGGTTGCTGGTGATCTCGATCCGGCGCCCCCGGTACACCTCCATCCGGGGAACCCGCTCCCGGCGGCGTACGACAGCCCAGCCCAGGGCGACCCAGTGGCGCAGACTGTGCGGGGTGAGCACGGCGACGTCGAGGCAGCCGTCGTCGGGCTTCGCGTCGGGGAGCAGGCGTACCCCGCCCTGGAGTCGACCCACGTTGGCGATCAGCACCGACCGGGCCCGACGGCGCAGCGGGGGCCGGTCGTCGATGGTGACAGTGACCCGCATCGGCCGGTCGCGCAGGTTGCGCAGCGCCCCCACCACGTACGCCGGCCACCCGATGCGCGCCTTCGTCGTCTCGGAGGTGTCGGCCAGCATCTTGGCGTCGAAGCCCATCCCGGCCATCACCGTGAAGTAGCGGTCCTCCACCGCTCCGACGTCCAGTCGACGCCGGCCGCGCTCCACGGCGACCTCCAACGCGGCGGGCAGGTCGACGGAGAGGCCGAGGTTGGCGGCGAGCAGGTTGCCGGTGCCCTGGGGCAGGACGGCGAGCGCCACGTCGGTGCCGACCAGCGCGCTGACGCAGGACATCACCGTACCGTCGCCGCCGCAGGCGAAGACCACCTCGGCACCGGCCGCGACCGCTTCCTCGGTCTGTCCCCGCCCCGGGTCCTCGGGGGTCGTCTCGTACCACCGGGGGGCCGGCCAGCCGGCCCCGGTCAGGGCCGCGTCGACCGTCTGCCGAAGGTCGTCGAGGTCGGTCACCTTGGCCGGGTTGACCACCACTGCCGACCGGGGTCCCGGCCCGGTTCCGGCGTCCTGTCCACCTGTCACCGCGCCAGTGTGCAGCACCCGGGCGGGTTCGGCACTCCGACCGGAACCGCCGCCGCCGGGGGCCTGCGGGGGTAGGCTCGGCTGAGAGGCAGCGGCGCCCCGGGAGGTGATGCCGGATGTCCGCACGCGACGGGTCGGCGGCGGTCGTGGCCGGGATCGGTACGACCGGGGAGGACCTTCCGGTGGTCCGGTTGGCCGCGCAGGAGGCCGTCACGCACGGCCGGGCGTTGGCCCTGCTGCACGCCTTCAACTGGGCCGCCTCGACGCCCCAGCCCACCACGATCGGCCCCCGCGCCGAGGCCGAACAGATCATCGACCGCGCTCTCGTCGTCGCCCACCAGGTCAGCTCGGCGCTGCCCGTCGCCGAGGAGATCGTCGAAGGCGACGCGGTGGTGGCGCTGATCCGCCGGTCGGCGTCGGCGTTCCTGGTGGCCGTCGGCGACGGCGGCATGATCGACTGCGGCCGGTGCGTACCGGCGGACACCCCGGCGGTGCAGGTGGCCGCCCGCGCCGACTGCCCGGTCCTGGTGGTCCGCCGGGACCCGCCCCCGCAGGGGCCGCTGCTGGTGGGGGTCGACGGCTCGCCGAGTTCCCGGGCCGCGCTCGGTTTCGCCTTCGACTGCGCGGCCAACAGGTCCGCCCGGGTCCTGGCGGTCCGGGTGATCGAACCGGACCGGCCCGCCGACACCGGAGAGGATCTGGCCGACATCGTCGCCGGGTACCGGCAGCGGTACCCGGCGGTCGCCGTCGAGTGCCACACCGTCCACGGCGACGCCGAGACGGTCCTCGTCGAACAGTCCCGCTCGGCGCAGCTGACAGTGGTCGCCGCGCGGGGCGACGAGCCCCGGCGGGGGATGCTCGGCCCGGTCGCGCAGACGCTGATCTACCACTCACCGGCCCCGGTGCTCGTGGTCCGGGGGTTGACCGACTCCGTACCCGGAAGGGGCTGACCCGGCATGGACGCCGCGTTGGACCCGCCCTCCCCGCTGACCTCCGACGAGCTGTACCGGTTGGACGCGTACTGGCGGGCGGCGAACTACCTGACCGTCGGGCAGATCTACCTGCTCGACAACCCGCTGCTGCGCGAACCGCTGCGCCCCGAACACGTCAAGCCCCGCCTGCTCGGGCACTGGGGCACCAGCCCCGGGTTGAACCTGCTCTACGCCCACCTCAACCGGGTCATCGTGCGACGTGACCTGGACGCCGTCTTCGTCACCGGCCCGGGGCACGGCGGGCCGGCGCTGGTGGCGAACACCTGGCTGGAGGGGACCTACAGCGAGCTGTACCACTCGGTGAGCCGCGACGGGGCGGGCATGGCCCGGTTGTTCCGCCAGTTCTCCTTCCCCGGGGGCATCCCGAGCCACGTCGCACCGGAGGTGCCGGGCTCCATCCACGAGGGCGGCGAACTCGGGTACGCCCTCAGCCACGCCTACGGGGCGGCGTTCGACAACCCGGACCTGCTGGTGGCCTGCGTGATCGGCGACGGGGAGGCGGAGACCGGCCCGCTGGCCGGCAGCTGGCTGTCGAACGTCTTCCTCAACCCGGCCCGGGACGGGGCGGTCCTGCCGATCCTGCACCTCAACGGGTACAAGATCGCCAACCCGACGGTGCTGGACCGGATCGGGCCCGACGACCTGCACCAGCTGATGCGCGGCTACGGCTACCAGCCGTACCTGGTGGAGGGCGACGATCCGACGACGGTCCACCAGAGCCTCGCCGCCACCCTGGACCGGGTCGTCGACGAGATCGCCGCCGTCCAACACCGGGCCCGCACCGGCGGCGACGGGGGACGACCCCGCTGGCCGATGATCATCCTCCGGACCCCGAAGGGCTGGACCGGACCCCGGGAGGTCGACGGCGTGCAGGTCGAGGGGACCTACCGCGCCCACCAGGTCCCCGTCGCCGGAGTCCGCCAGAACCCGGAACACCTCGCCGAGCTGGAACGCTGGCTGCGCAGCTACCGCCCGCAGGAGCTGTTCGACACCGCCGGCGCCCCCGTCGCCGAACTCGCCGCCCTGCCGCCGACCGGCGCCCGCCGGATGAGCGCCAACCCGGTCGCCAACGGCGGCAGCCTGCTACGCGACCTCGCCCTGCCGGACTTCCGTGACTACGCCGTGGAGGTGCCCACCCCCGGCCAGCCGGCGGCCGGGGCGACCGGGGCGCTCGGTCCCTGGATCCGCGACGTGATCACCGCCAACCCCCTGACGTTCCGGCTGTTCGGCCCCGACGAGGTCGCCTCCAACCGGCTCGGGGCGGCGTTCGAGGTGACCGACAGGGCGTTCGTCGGTACGACGGTGGCCGGCGACGACCACCTCTCCCCCGACGGCCGGGTCATGGAGGTCCTCTCCGAGCACCTGTGCCAGGGCTGGCTGGAGGGGTACCTGCTGACCGGCCGGCACGGCGTCTTCACCAGCTACGAGGCGTTCGTCCACATCGTCGACTCGATGGTCAACCAGCACGCCAAGTGGCTGAAGGTGACCCGGACGATCCCCTGGCGGCAGCCGGTGGCCTCACTGAACTACCTGCTCTCCAGCCACGTCTGGCGGCAGGACCACAACGGCTTCTCCCACCAGGACCCCGGGTTCATCGACCACGTGGTCAACAAGAAGGCCGAGGTGGTCCGGGTCTACCTGCCCCCGGACGCCAACACCCTGCTCTCCACCATGGACCACTGCCTGCGCAGCCGGCACTACATCAACGTGGTGGTGGCCGGCAAGCAACCGGCACCGAACTGGCTGACCATGGACGAGGCGATCCAGCACTGCCGACGCGGCCTGGGGATCTGGCAGTGGGCCGGCAACGACACCGGCACCGAACCGGACGTGGTGCTCGCCTGCGCCGGGGACGTACCGACCCTGGAGACCCTCGCCGCCGTGGACCTGCTCCACAGGCACCTGCCGGAGCTGCGGGTACGGGTGGTCAACGTGGTCGACCTGATGCGGCTGCAACCCCCCTCGGAGCACCCGCACGGCCTGCCCGACGACGAGTTCGACACCATCTTCACCACCGACCGACCGGTGATCTTCGCCTACCACGGCTACCCGTGGTTGATCCACAGGTTGACCTACCGCCGGACCAACCACGGCAACCTGCACGTCCGCGGATACAAGGAGGAGGGCACCACCACCACCCCCTTCGACATGGTGATGCTCAACGACCTGGACCGTTTCCACCTGGTCATCGACGTCCTCGACCGGGTGCCCGGGTTGGCCGTCCGCACCGCCCACCTGCGTCAGGAGATGGTCGACGCCCGCCAGGCGTGCCGCGACCACACCCGCCGGTACGGCGAGGACGACCCCCGGGTCGCCGAGTGGCGTTGGGTCCGCGAGACCAACCCGACGAACGGTTGAGCAGACCGGGGAGACCGAGGCGTTGAGCAGACCGGGAGGACCCATGGACGACCAGGAGATCGTGGTCGGCTACGACGGATCGGCCGACGCCCGTGTCGCCCTGGACTGGGCCCTCGACGAGGCGACCCGCAGCGGACGTCCGGTCCGCCTGGCGTACGTCTTCGAGTGGTTGACCGTCACCGACTGGCTCGGCCCCGGAACCACCCCCGGGCCGTGGCCGGACGAGACCGCCCGCCGGGAGGTCGAACAGCAGGTCCGACACGACGCCGCGGAGGCCGCCGCCCGGCGGCCCGGCCTGCGGGTGCAGGGCGACGTCCTCGACGGCCCGACCGCCCTCGTCCTGTCGGAACGGTCCGCGCGGGCCGCCCTCCTGGTGCTGGGCAGCCGAGGACGCGGCGGGTTCAGCGGCCTGCTGGTCGGCTCCACCGCCGTCACCGTCAGCGCCCACGCCGAATGCCCGGTGGTGATCGTCCGCCAGGACGTCGAACGCCCCGCCCCGACCCGCGCCCCGGTCGTCGTCGGCTTCGACGGTTCACCCGGGTCGCTGCCGGCCCTCGGCTGGGCAGTGGAACGCGCCGCCGGGCTGGACGTCCCCCTCCGGGTCGTCCGGGCCTGGTCGCCGATGCAGTACCGCACCCAGGGATTCGACGCCGAAGAGGCCACCACCGTCGAACGGGCCGACACCGACGAGGCCCTGGCCCCCTGGCGGGACCGCCACCCGCAGGTACACGTCGACGTCGAGGTGAGCGCCGGCAGCCCCGGTGCCCTGCTGCAGGCGGCTGGCCGGGGCGCGCAGGTCGTCGCGGTGGGCACCCGGGGTCGCGGCGGGCTGCGCGGGATGCTGCTCGGGTCGGTCAGCCAACAGATGATCAACCACGCACCCTGCCCGGTCGCCGTGATCCGCCGACCGGCGGAGTGACCGGGACGGTTCGGGGAACAGCGACAGCAGGCAGGTCCCTGCACCGCCACCATCGGGCACCGTGGACGCCCCGTCGACTCGGGTCGAAGGACCCGGTGCCGGTGGACCGTTCTCCCCTGCGAACGCCGTCACCGGTCGGCGACCATGGAGACGCCCCGACGCGACCGCACGCCGGGGCACGAAGGCAGAAACGGAAGGGTCGTGACGATGAGCCACCAGACACCGGGCACCGACCGCTCGCTCGTCGACGCCCTCACCGAGGCCGCCGCGACGGCAGGCCACGCCCCGTCGGTGCACAACACCCAGCCGTGGCGGTGGCAGGTCCGACCCGACTCCCTGGACCTGCACGCCGTCGCCGACCGGCAGCTCACCGCCACCGACCCGCAGGGTCGACTGCTCGCCCTCAGCTGCGGTGCCGCCCTGCACCACGCCCGGGTGGCGCTGGCCGCCGAGGGCTGGACGCCCGTCGTCGACCGCCTGCCCGACCCGGACCGGCCGGACCTGCTGGCCCGGTTGACCGCCCTGCGGCACGACGGCGCCGACCCGGCCGCGATGCGGGCCGTGCAGTGCATGCGGATCCGACACACCGACCGGCGGCCGGTCAGCGAGGACCCGGTACCCGACGCCGCCGTCGAGGAGATCGTCCAGGCCGCCACCGCCGAAGGGGTCCACCTGCACGTCCTCGACCGCGACCAGGTCCTGGCGCTCGCCGCCACCGCCTCCCACGCCGACACCGTCGAAGCCGAGGACCCGCAACTGCGCGAGGAACTCGCCTACTGGACCAGCCGGGCCGACACCGGCACCGGGCTACCCCCGGAGGTGCTGCCCGAACAGACCCCGCAGACCACGGTCCCTGGCCGTGACTTCGGCCGCCCCGGCACCCTGCCGGTCGGGCCGGGACACGACCGGGCCGCCCGGTACGGAGTGCTCTACGGCGACGAGGACGAACCCGTCGACTGGCTGCGGGCCGGGGAGGCGCTCTCCGCCGCCTGGCTGACCGCCACCCGGCTCGGGGTGTCCCTGGTCCCGCTCTCCGGGGTGGTGGAGATGCCCGGCACCCGGCAGACCCTGCGGCAGCTCCTCGCCGACCTCGGGTACCCGTACCTGGCGCTGCGGATGGGGCTGGCCGACCCGGAGCACGCCGGGCCACCGCACACCCCGAGGCTGCCCGCCACCCAGACCGTCGACACCTCGGCGGTCCGCGACCCGCAGAGGTGACCGGTCGACGGAACGAACACCTGCTCACGTTCCGGCGTCGTCACCTCATCTCAGCGGGTGACCGGCGGTAACATCCCCCGGTGCCCACCACCGCACCCGACTCGGACCACGACCACACCACCCCGTCGTTGGGTCTGAGCCCCCTGTCCCGGGTCCGCCTCGACGAACTCCTCCAGGAGATGCTCGACCGGGTCGGCGAGGTGGTGGCCAGCCGGGAACGCCTGCGGGCGCTACTCGACGCGGTGGTCGGCATCAGCACCGACCTCGACCTGCGCAGCACCCTGGAACGGATCGTCAGGTCCGCCTGCGAGCTGGCCGGAGCCCGCTACGGCGCGCTCGGCGTCATCGGCCCCGACCGGATGCTGCACGACTTCATCGTGCACGGCATCGACGACGACCTCCGCGCCCGGATCGGTGACCTCCCGCACGGGCGGGGCGTCCTCGGCCTGCTGATCGACGACCCCCGCCCGCTGCGCATGCCGGACATCACCCAACACCCCCGCTCGTACGGCTTCCCCGCCAACCATCCCCCGATGCACAGCTTCCTCGGCGTCCCGGTCCGCATCCGCGACCAGGCCTTCGGCAACCTGTACCTCGCCGACAAGCAGGGTGCCGCCGAGTTCACCGAGGACGACGAGGAGATCGTGGTGGCGCTCGCCGCCGCCGCCGGGGTCGCCATCGAGAACGCCCGGCTCTACGCGCTCGCCCACCGTCGGGAACGCTGGCTGGCCGCCACCGCCGAGATCACCTCGGTGCTGCTCGGCGAGGTCCGGCGTACCGACGCCCTCACCCTGGTCGCCCGGCGGGCCCGGGAGGTGGCCGAAGCCGAACTGGCGCTGGTGCTCCTCTACGACGAGGACGCCGGCCAGTTCACAGTCGAAGTGGTCGACGGCGCCGACGAGCACGCCTTCGACCTGGTCGGCACGGTGATGCCCGCCGCCGAGACCACCTTCGCCGGGTCGGTCACCGACCGCCGCCACGAACTGCTGGCCAACCTGGCCGAGGCGGCCCCCTGGCCGGTGCCGGTCACCACCGGCCCCGCCCTGATCTCCCCCCTGGCCGCCGCCGACACCCTGCACGGCGTCCTGGTCATCGCCCACGCCCCGGAGCGGGGCGTCCAGATCACCTCCGACGACGACGTGGCGCTGCTGGGCAGCTTCGCCGGGCAGGCCGCACTCGCCATGGAACGCGCCCGGGGGCAGGAGGAACGGGAACTCCTCGTGGTCCTGGAGGACCGGGAACGCATCGCCCGGGACCTGCACGACGTGGTGATCCAGCGGCTCTTCGCCACCGGCCTGCAACTACAGAGCGCCGCCCCGATGAGCACCCGCCCCGAGGTCACCAGACGGGTCAACGCCGCCGTCGACGACCTCGACGCCACCATCCGCGACATCAGGCGGACCATCTTCGAGCTGCGTACCCCGATGAGCGCCGAACTGCGAACCGAGATCCGCGACGCGGTCGCCGCCGCCACCCCGGCCCTGGGGCACCGCCCGGCCCTGGAACTGACCGGCCCGATCGACAGCGCCGTGCCCGACGCGGTCCGTCCCGACCTGACGGCGGTGCTCCGCGAGGCCCTCTCCAACGCGGTACGCCACGCCGAGGCCGACCGGGTGTCGGTGGCGGTGGCGGTCACCGACGGCGCGTTGACGGTGACGGTCGCCGACGACGGGATCGGAATGGACCCCTCCGCCGCCCGCAGCGGACTGGTCAACCTCCGGGAACGCGCGCAGCGCCACGGCGGGGAGTTCACAGTGACCCCGGCCGACCCGCACGGGACCGTCCTGCACTGGAGCGTCCCCCTCTGACCGGCGGCGCGGCACCGGCCACCCGTCAGGGGCGCTGCCCCAGCAGCCGGGTGGCCAGGACCGCCGCCTGGGTACGACGTTCCAGCCCCAGCTTGGCCAGCACACTGGAGACGTAGTTCTTCACCGTCTTCTCGGCCAGGAACATCCGTCCGGCGATCTCCCGGTTCGTCAGCCCCTCGGCGACGTACTCCAGGATCCGTCGCTCCTGCTCGGTGAGGGACTTCAACTCCCGGGGCTGCTCCACACCGTTGCGGATCCGCTCCAACACCCGGGTGGTGATCGCCGGGTCGAGCAGCGACTGCCCGGCCGCCACCCGCCGCACCGTGTCCACCAGGTCGGTGCCCCGGATCTGCTTGAGGACGTACCCGGCGGCACCGGCCATGATCGCGGCGAAGAGCGCCTCGTCGTCCTCGTACGAGGTGAGGATCAGGCCCTTGATCGACGAGTCGACCGCCCGGACGTCCCGACACACGTCGATGCCGTTGCCGTCGGGCAGCCGGGCGTCGAGGATGGCCACGTCGGGCCGGAGCGCCGGGATACGGCGGGCCGCCTCCGGGGCGGAGCCGGACTCGCCGACCACCTCGATGTCGCCGCCGCTGGTCAACAGGTCGGCCAGGCCACGCCGGACGACCTCGTGGTCGTCGAGAAGGAACACCCGGATCATTCCTCGTTTCTACCCGGCCGCCAGCGGCTCCGCACGGGCCGAAGGTCCCGGCCCCCCGTCCGACACCCGCGGTGGGACCCGGTACGACGGGACGTCCGGCCCTGCCCGCCACCGGCCCGTACGGGGCACCGTGACTGTGGAAGGGAGCCTCACCATGGACACCGGGTTCACTGTCGAACACCTGCGGGCCGCAGTCCGGGACGCCGTCCGCGCGCCGTCGTTGCACAACACCCAGCCGTGGCGGTTCCGTCTGCACGACGGCGGGATCGAGGTGGCGGTCGACCCCCTGCGTCGCCTGGCGGTGACCGACCCGTCCGGCTGGGGTGCCCGGCTCTCCTGCGGGGCCGCCCTGTTCAACCTGCGGCTGTCGCTGGCAGTGGCGGGCCGACCGGCCCGGGTACGGCTGCGCCCGTACCCGAACGACCCGGAGGTGGTGGCCCGCCTGGTGCCGGACCGCCCCCGCCCGCCGACCCCGGCGCAGCGGACCCTGCACGCGGCGGTGCCCCGACGGTTCAGCAACCGCACCCCCTTCCGACCCGACCCGGTCCCGGCCGACCTGCGGTGGCGGCTCGGCGAGGCGGCCCGGGCCGAACAGTGCTGGCTGGAACTGGTGATCGGGGTCAGCGCGGTCAACGCGTTCGCCGAGATCGCGCACACCGCCCACCGGGTCCTGCACCGTGAGGCCGCCTACCGGGCCGAACTGGCCGACTGGGTACGGACCGGACCGGCCGACGACGGGGTCCCGGCCGACGCCGGTGGCCCGGTGTCCCAGCCCCAGGACCTCCTACCCGCCCGGGACTTCGGCGACCGCGACCGCGCCCCCGGCCGGGATTTCGAGGCCGAGCCCCTGGTGGCGGTGCTCGGCGCCCCCGGCAACACCGGGGTCGACCAGATCCTCGCCGGGCAGGCCCTGCAACGGGTACTGCTCACCGCCACCGACGCCGGGCTCTCCGCGTCCCTGCTGTCCCAGCCGATCGAGGTGCCGGGTGCCCGGGAGGTGCTGCGCCGGTCCCTGGGCCGGTTCGGGACCCCGCAGATGGTGTTGCGGGTCGGCTACGGCCGACCGGGGTGGGCGACCCCCCGCCGGGACGTCGACGAGGTGGTCGACCTCCTGGTCGACCAGGTGTGACTGCCGACGCCGCAACGAGTACGGCCCGGGAGGGTTCCCCGGGCCGGCAGCGGACGTTTCGATGATCGATGGTGGGCGATACTGGGTTTGAACCAGTGACCTCTTCCGTGTCAAGGAAGCGCGCTCCCACTGCGCCAATCGCCCGTGGGGCCGAACCGGAATCACCGGCTCCGGCGACGGTCTCCCCCGGCGGGAAAGACCACGAGCGGACGACGGGATTCGAACCCGCGACCCTCACCTTGGCAAGGTGATGCGCTACCAGCTGCGCTACGTCCGCGTGCCACCGATCGGTGTCGGTGACGGCACCAACTGTACCCGATTCCAAGATCAGGCGTCGCCCACCCCCGTCCACCGGGATTGTCCGGCTCGCCACCGGGGTACTGGATCCGTCGACAGCACACCGCACCCCCGAAGGAGGCTGTCGTGGGAATGGGAACGAGCATCTTCCTGATCGCGGTCGGCGCGATCTTCACCTTCGCCATGGACGCCACCGTCGCCGGCGTCGACCTCGACGTGGTCGGCTGGATCCTGATGGGCGCCGGCGTGCTGGGGCTCGTCATGACCGGGCTGATCTGGGGACGCCGCCGCCAGGTGGTCGCCGCCCCGGCCGCCCAGCCGTACGTCGAGGAGCGCCGGGACCCCGCCCCGCCGCTGTAGGCACGCACCGCTGGGCCGCACCGTCGATCCGGGCGGGTGCCGTCGCCGAGTCGCACCTTCACGGGAGCGGCCCGGCGCCCCCGTGGGCCGACAGCGGCGGACGGGGGACCCTATGCTGGTCCCCGCCCCTATCGGCCCGCACCACCGGAGGTCGTCGCGTCCAGGCAGACCGGTCGTCAGGTCGTCGCGTCGAACCGTCGGGCGCGACACGACTACGACATCCTCAAGACCTACGAGGCGGGCCTCGTCCTGGCCGGCACCGAGGTCAAGTCGCTGCGCGAGGGGCGGGTGTCGCTGGTGGACGCCTTCGCCCAGGAACTCGACGGTGAGCTGATGCTGCACGGCCTGCACATCGCCGAGTACGGCTACGGCACGTGGACCAACCACCAGCCCCGACGCACCCGCAAGCTGCTGCTGCGCCGGGTGGAGATCGACCGGATCCTGACCCGGCTCCGCGAGGACGGGACCGGGCTGACCCTCGTACCGCTGTCGATGTACTTCGCCGGGGGCTGGGCCAAGGTGGAACTGGCCCTGGCCAAGGGCCGCCGCTCGTACGACAAGCGGCAGGCGCTCGCCGAACGGGACGCCAACCGGGAGATCGCCAGGGAGTTCGGCCGGCACCTCAAGGGCCGACGCCGCTGACCGTCGGGGTGTGGGCGGGCGGGTGGCAGCGGGATCCGCGAACGCGGTCCGGTGCAGCTCCCCCGAGGAATCCCGGAAGCCGCTCAAGAAGCAGCGAGGCGGCTCACCGATTATCCGGTGAGCCGCCTCGCTCGCTGGTGGGCGATACTGGGTTTGAACCAGTGACCTCTTCCGTGTCAAGGAAGCGCGCTCCCACTGCGCCAATCGCCCTCGTCCTTGCCGAGGTGGAGACGGGATTTGAACCCGTGTACACGGCTTTGCAGGCCGTTGCCTCGCCTCTCGGCCACTCCACCGAGGTTGCCCCTGTCGTGGCGGCATCTCCGAGCGGACGACGGGATTCGAACCCGCGACCCTCACCTTGGCAAGGTGATGCGCTACCAGCTGCGCTACGTCCGCACGCCTCCCGGTGTTCCCGGGTGACGGATGGGAACTTTAGCCGAGCCCGGGAAGGGTTGCCAAATCGGGGGCGAATTCCGGCGCGGCGGAGCCGGGTCGACTCCCCCAGGGCTTCCTAGGAGGATGGGGAGGATCCGCCGGGCGGTCGGGTCGGGTCGGCGGCGGGGCCATCGACCGGAACCCATCGACGGGTGGGCGGGCGCCCAGATCAGGAGGCGCGAACAAACCGACAAACTTGAATGAAGCTCCGGGTTCGGTCAGTCCACGGCAACATCACCCGGGCGGTAACTGTTTGTGCACGAACGGATAGGCTACGGTAACGCCGTGACGAGACGCGCGGTCGAAATCCGGCTGGATGCCCTGCTGCGTACGGCCTGCGACGTGATCGCCGAACGCGGCCTGGCCAACACCCGGACAGCCGACGTGGCCCAGGCCGCCGGGGTCAGCCAGGCGCTGGTGTTCTACCACTTCGCCACGAAGGACCGACTCGTGGCGCAGGCGTACGCGTACGCGGCCGAGCAGGATCTGGCCCGGTTGGACGCCGTGGTCCGCTCCGCCGCACCACCCCTGACCAAACTGAAGCGGATCCTGCGGCTCTACCCACCGACCGGCCGAAGCACCTCCTGGGCGATGTGGATCGACGGGTGGTCGGAGTCACTGCGTACCCCGGAGTTGGAGAAGGTCTCCCGCCGCCTCGACCTGCGCTGGCGCACGGACCTGGCGGCGGTGATCTCCGCCGGGGTCGCCGACGGCACCTTCGAGTGCACCGACCCGGACGGCGCGGCCTGGCGGATCAACGCCGTGATGGACGGCCTCGCCGTGCAGTTCGCCGTGCACGACCGGGTCATCTCCCGCCGCCAGTTCACCGAGTGGATCCGGCTGGTGGCAGCGCGCGAACTCGGCCTCGATCCGTCCCGGTTGGACTGACGAGGACCGGACCGACGGCGGTCGGCCCGGTGCAGACCGGCCCGACGGCCCGAGGGGACCGTCGGGCCGGGGAGACCGGACCGAGAGACCGTCGGCCCGCGGAAGGACCCGCGGACCTGCGGAGACCGGCCGAGGGCGTCGACGCCGTCAGCGGCGGGCGGGACGCCAGCGTTGCGCGCTGGCCGGACGCTCCCACCGTTGCCGCAACGCCGCCCGGTCGTCCGGCTCGATCGAGACGGTCAGGTCGTTCGGCTCGTCGGGGGCACCGGCCGGGCGCATCAGGTGCCGCAGCCGCAGCAGCAGACTGACCCCCAGGAACAACAGCAGGCCGCCGAGGAGGAAGGCGGCGTGCACCACGCCGAAACCACCGCCGGTCTGGGCGGTCGGCCGGCCCGCGGCACCCGCCGGCACGTCGGTGCTGTCGGTGGACTCGATCGGCTCCTCGGCGGGGATCGCCGCCTCGACCGTCGGTTCGAGACTCGGCTCGACAGTCGGTTCCACAGTCGGCTCCGGCGTCGGCTCCGGGTCACGCGGGGCGGCGGTGGTCGGCTCCGGGCGTCCGCCCGCCCCGAACACCGCCCGGGTGGCGGTCTGCCGGGACAGCAACCGGTTGTTCACGTCGTACGCCTCGGCGGCCAGGCTGATCCGGCCCTGCCCGACGTCCCCGGTCACCGCCAACCGGTAGGTGGCGGTCACCGTCCGGTCCGGGCAACTGACCCCCGGGTCGAGTTGCCGGTCGGTCACCCGGGCCGACGATCCCTCGGTCCGGATCGACACCGGGAACGAGCCGGTCTCCTCGATCCGGTCCACCCGGACCTGGTTCAGCCGCATCCCCTGCACCTGAAGCACCATCGACCAGCGGACCTTGACGCATCCGCCGTCCCGGTCGGTCCGGGCCACCACCGCATCGATCGTCTCCACCCGGCCGTCGGCGGTGAACTCCTGCGGCACACCGCGCAGTTCGGTGCCGAACGCCGCCTGCGCCGGCAGGGCCATGGCCCCCTGCACGCCCGCGAGGCAGGCCAGCACCACCCCGACCCGTAACGCGTACCGCAACACCGTCACCACTCCCTCGTGCCTCCCGGGTCCTGTCCAGTGATCAACGCTAGGAGCGGACCCACCCCGCCGGTAGACGGGCGTGTTCGCACGCACCGTGAAGTAGAGGGGGCCATTTCACCGACAGTGGTGAACCCTTCACCCCCCACCCGTGACACGCCCGGGATCCGGAGCCGGGCACAATCGGGGCATGCCCGACCTGTCCTCGACCTTCGTCCGGCTGCACGCCCGGCTCGCCCCGGTGGCCTTCGTCCCCGAGGTACGCCTGCACCAGGCCGACGAGCCGATCGGGCTGTGGGAGCTGACCGAGGGTGAGTTCCACAGCGCCCAACCCCCGCCGTTCTGGGCCTTCGCCTGGGCCGGTGGGCAGGCCCTGGCCCGGTACGTCCTCGACGAGCCGACTGTGGTCGCCGGCCGCCGGGTGCTGGACCTGGCCGCCGGGAGCGGCCTGGTGGCGATCGCCGCCGCCCGGGCGGGCGCGGCAGCCGTCCGGGCCGTCGAGATCGACGAGCGGGCGGTGGCCGCCGTCGCGCTCAACGCCGAGGCCAACGGGGTACGCGTCACCGCCGACCACGCCGACCTGCTCGAACCGGACACCGCCGACACCGACGCCGAGGTGATCCTCGCCGGGGACGTGTTCTACAGCGAGGCGATGGCGAACCGGATGCTGCGGTTCCTGCTCCGGGCGGCGCGCTCCGGGGCGCGGGTCCTGGTCGGCGACCCCGATCGGGCGTTCCTGCCCCGGGAACGGTTCCGGGAGTTGGCGACCTACCAGGTGCCGGTCCCCCCGGCGCTGGAGAGCGTACGGGTGAAGCGCACCACGGTGTGGGAGCTGAACCCGGCCCGCCCGGGCGCCTCCCGCTAGCGTGTCGGAGTGCTGTTCAGCAGCTGGACGGCGGTCGCCGGTCCCCCTCCCCCGGGCCTGACGAGCGCGCCCGGGATCGACGGGACCGGGTGGCCCGACGTGGCGGTGGTCGCCGACCACGTGGGTGTCGAACATCTGGTGGTGACCCGGCACGCCCTGGTCCGGCAGGTCCTCGCCGACCCGGAGACCTACCGCCCGGACAACGCCCTGGACGCGGTGACCCCGGTGCCGGTGGCGGCCCTGCGGGTGCTCGCCGAACACCGGTTCCGGCTGCCGCCCACCCTGGCCAACAACGCCGGGGCGAGCCATCCGGCGATCCGGGCGATAGTCGCCGACGCCCTGCACCCGTCCCGGGTCGAGGCCCAGCGTCAGTGGCTGACCGGGGTGGTCCGACGACGGGCCGCCGGGATCGCCGCCGACCTGGCCACCGGGCGTGAGGTCGACCTGCACGCCGAGGTCGCCGCCGACCTGCCGCTGCTGGCCCTCGCCCGGCTCGTCGAGTTGCCGGACGCCCCGGTCGACGTGGTCAAGGACTTCGCCCGGGCCGCCCTGGAACTGTTCTGGGCCCCGGTGGACGCCGACCGGCAGCGGGTCCTCGCCGCCGAGGTCGGACGCTTCCACCTGGTGCTGCGGGAGTTCGCCGCCACCGGGGGCGGCCTGGTGGCCCGGCTCCGGTCCGCCGGACACCCGCCCGACGTGGTGGTCGGTGCGCTCTTCTTCCTCCTGGTCGCCGGGCAGGAGACCACCTCCCAGTTCCTCACCCTGCTGCTGCACCGGCTGGCCGGTCACCCGGGGGTCGTCGCCGGTCTCCGGCGGGGTGAGGTGTCGGTGGCCGACGTGGTCGAGGAGGGGCTTCGGCTGGAGCCGCCGATCGTGACGTGGCGGCGGGTGGCGACGACCAGGACCCGGCTGGGATCCACAGTGGTGCCGGCGGGAAGCAGCGTCGTGCTCTGGCTCGGTCGGGCCGGCCGCGACCCGGCGGTGGTCGCCCACCCCGACGACCTCGTACCCGGGCAGCGGGGTTCCCGTCGGCACCTGGCCTTCGGCGTCGGCGCGCACCGGTGCGTCGGGGCGCAGTTGGCGCGGATGGAGGCGGGCGTGGTGGTCGAGGAGGTCGCTCCCCTCCTGTCCGGGGCGACGGTGGTCCGGGCACCCTGGTACCCGGACAATCTGACCTTCCGGATGCCTGACGCCTTCGTGATCCGCCGACCCCGCTGACCGACCGCGCCGCTCGTCTGCCCTCGGAATTCGGGGCCGGTCAGCCGGCGTCCTCGGCCCAGGCCCGCCAGTCGTCGAGGACGCCGTACAGGGCCGGGGTCAACCAGCCCGGGGCGGAGCGACGGAACACCCCCGGGTCCATGGTGCCCGCGCCGTCGGGCAGCGCGCCGAGCAGATCCGGTACCAGGTCGGTGAGGTTGGCCCAGTGGACCAGCTCGGGCTCGGCGGGCCACGCCCCGATCACGATCCCGGCCGGTACCGCCCGCCGGTGCAGCGCCTCCAGCGTCAACGCGGTGTGGTTGAGGGTGCCCAACCCGGCCCGGGCCACCACCACCGCCGGGGCGTCCAGGGAGACCGCCAGGTCGGCCACCGTCCAGGGCTCACCGGAGGGGCGTACCCCCATCGGGACGAGCAACCCACCGGCCCCCTCGATCAGCACCAGGTCGTGCTTGTCGACCTCGGCCCGGATCGCGTCGACGGCGGTGTACAGCTCCAACGGCTCCAACTCGGCCATCCGGGCCGCAGCCAGGGGGGCGAGGGGGTCGGGAAAGCTCGCCAGCGTACGGCCGGTCATCGGCGCGGCCAGCCGGTTCACCTCGTCGAGGTCGGTCGGGGTGCCGTCCGCCGTACCCGTCTGGCCGGGTTTGACCACCGCCACCCGCAGCCCGGCGGCCTGCGCGGCGGCGGTGATCGCAGCGGTCACCACCGTCTTCCCGACGCCGGTGTCGGTGCCGGTGACCAGCACCGGCCCCTGCCAGGGCGCGGTCACGACGGCACCGTGGCGCACGATCCGGAACGGTCCGCACCGGCCTCGGTGGGATCGGCGGGTGGCGCGCAGTCGACGACGACCTCCAAGGCCCTGTCGAAGTCGGGTCGGGGCACCCCCGTGTTGATCGTCAACCGCAGCCGGGACCTGTCGTCCGGCGTCGAGGGCGGCCGGAAGCAGCCCACCGCCACACCCCGGTCGGCACAGTCGGCGGCCCAGGCGGTGGCGGCCTGCGGGCTCGGGGCGGTCACCGACACCACTGCCCCGTCCGGCGCCGGGACGCTCAGACCGGCGGCGCGGAGGCGACGGACCACTGCGGCGGCCCGGTCGGCGAGTTCGGCGCGCTCGTCGTCGGCGTGCTGCGCCAACCGCACCGCGGCGAGCACCCCGGCGGCGACGGCGGGCGGCAACGCCGTGTCGAAGATGAAGGTCCGTCCCGTCTCGACCAGGTGCCTGACGAACCCGGCCGGACCCGCCACCACCCCACCGGCACCGCCGAGCGCCTTGGACAGGGTCGCGGTGACCACCACGTCCGGTTCGCCGGACAGCCCCGCCGCCGCCACCCCGCCGGCACCGCCGGGGCCGAGGACACCCACCGCGTGGGCGTCGTCGACGAGCAGCAACGCCCCGTACCGGCGGGCGACTGCGTGCAGGTCGGCAAGGGGGGCGAGGTCACCGTCGACGGAGAAGACCGACTCGGTCACGACCACCGCCGGTCGGCCGGGCGCGGCGGCCAACGCCCCGGCCACCGCCGCCGGGTCGGTGTGCCCGGCCACCACGGTCTCCGCCCCGGACAGGCGGCACCCGTCGATCAGCGAGGCGTGGTTGTGGGCGTCACAGACCAGGAGGGTACGCGGACGCACGAGACCCCTGATCGCGCCGAGGTTGGCCAGGTAACCGGAGGAGAAGACGAGGCTGCCCTCGACGCCGAGCCAGTCCGCCAGGGCCGACTCCAACAGGCGGTGCGCCTCGGTCGACCCACGGACCAGCCGGGACCCGGCGGCACCCAGCCCGTACCCGGTCAGGGCCTGCGCGGCGGCGGCGACGACCTCGGGGTGGGTGGCCAGGCCGAGGTAGTCGTTGCCGGCCAGGTCGACCACCGCGTCGTCGGCCTGGCGAGGTCGCAACCGCCGGGTGAGCCCGGCCCTCGCCCGCAGTTCGGCACGACGATCGAGGGCCGCCAGCCAGTCCGCCACCGTCACTCCCCTCACCGCCCGTCGGGCGAAAATTACCACCCGGCCGCCCCCGACCGGCGTGGCGTGGAGGCCACCCCGCCGTCCCCGGGCGCGTCGCGTACGCGAGCCCTGGTGGGCGGGACGGGTGGTCGGCGGCGTTCCCGCCGCCTCGGGGGCCTTGTAGGGTACGAGCCATGGCAGAAATCCTCGATCAGGCTCGGGCGCAGGTGCTGGACGACGGCGTCGGCCTGGACGAAGCCGGTGTCCTCGCCGTGCTCACCCTGCCCGACGAGGACCTCTCCGCCACGCTGCAACTCGCCCACGAGGTACGGATGCGCTGGTGCGGCCCGGAGGTCGAGGTCGAGGGCATCGTCTCGCTCAAGACCGGCGGATGCCCCGAGGACTGCCACTTCTGCTCCCAGTCGGGCCTGTTCACCTCGCCGGTCCGGTCGGTCTGGCTCGACATCCCGTCGCTCGTCGAGGCGGCGAAGCAGACCGCGGCGACCGGGGCGACGGAGTTCTGCATCGTCGCCGCCGTACGCGGGCCGGACGCCCGCCTGATGAGGCAGATGCGCGAGGGTGTGGCCGCCATCAAGGCGGAGGTCGACATCCAGGTCGCCGCCTCGCTGGGCATGCTCACGAAGGAGCAGGTCGACGACCTCGTCGACATGGGCGTCCACCGCTACAACCACAACCTGGAGACCTGCCGGTCGTACTTCCCCAACGTGGTCACCACCCACTCGTGGGAGGAACGCTGGGAGACCCTGCGGATGGTGCGCGAGTCCGGGATGGAGGTCTGCTGCGGCGGCATCCTGGGCCTCGGTGAGACGGTGGAGCAGCGGGCGGAGTTCGCCGCCCAGCTCGCCGAGCTGAACCCGCACGAGGTTCCGCTGAACTTCCTCAACCCCCGTCCGGGCACTCCCCTGGCCGACCGTCAGGTGGTCGAGGGAAAGGACGCCCTGCGGGCCATCGCCGCGTTCCGCCTGGCCATGCCCCGCACCATCCTGCGGTACGCGGGCGGCCGGGAGATCACCCTCGGCGACCTCGGGACCCGGGACGGGCTGCTCGGCGGCATCAACGCGGTGATCGTCGGCAACTACCTGACCACGTTGGGTCGTCCGGCCACCGATGACCTCCGGCTCCTCGACGACCTGAAGATGCCGGTCAAGGCGCTCTCCGAGACGCTGTGACAGCAACGGGGACCGGGCCTGTGACCCCACTGTGGTGTGACAGGTGCGGCGAGCCGACGGCGACCGGCACCCACCCGACCTGTGCGTCCGCCAGGTCGCTGGAGCCACCACGGTTCTGTGCCCGGTGCCGCCGCCGGATGAAGGTGCAGATCCTCCCGGCCGGATGGTCGGCGGTCTGCGTCGAACACGGCGACCTCCAAGGCTGACCCGCCCCGCCCCCTCGCACCTCCGCGCCTCTCGCGCTCTCCACGCTTGGCACGGCCGGAGCCGGTCACCGCCCGTGGGGGAGGTGACCGGCGGCCAGGGGTCGAGGGGTGGTCAGCCGGTGGTGCAGGTCTGACCGTTGAGGGTGAAGGCGGTCGGCTTGGGGTTGGTGCCGGTGTGGGTGCCGTTGAAGCCGAAGCTCGTCGACGCCCCAGGGGCGAGCGCCCCGTTGTACGACAGGTTCGTGGCGGTCACCGCCGTACCGGTCTGGGAGACCGTCGCCGACCAGGCCTGCCCGGCCTTCTGGCCGGTGGTGGGGAAGGCGAAGGCGAGGGTCCAGCCGGTCAGCGGGGTCGTGCCGGTGTTGGTGACCGTGACGTTGGCGGTGAAGCCGCTGCTCCAGTCGTTCGTGGTGTACCCGATCGCGCAGGACGAGGTGGGAGCGGCCGGGGTGGTGGTCGCCGTCACCGTGGGTGACGGCGGGGAGACGTTACCGGCGGCGTCGAGGGCGACGACGTAGTAGGTGTAGGTGGTGTCCGGGGTCAGCCCGGTCACCGTGTGGGTGGTGCCGGTGACGGTGGCGATCAGGGTCTGCAACGGGGCGGCCTGGCGGTAGACCCGGTAGCTGGTCACCCCGACGTCGTCGGTGGCCGGGGGCCAGGTGAGGGTGAGTCCGACGGCGCCGACGGCGGAGGCGACGGGGCGACCGGGTGCTGCGGGTGGGGTGGTGTCGCCGCTGTTGCCGGCCGGGGTGGTCACCCTGATCTCCGGCGCGGTGGTGGACTGGTTGCCGGCCCCGTCGCGGGCGTTGACCCAGAAGGTGTACGTGCGGGCCGGGAAGAGGCTGTCGACGGTCAGGCTGTTCGTGGTGGTGTTGCGGACCACCACCACGTCGCTGCCGACCTGCTGCTCGCGGACCACGTACCCGGCCAGCCCACTGCCGCCGGTGTCGGTGGAGGGCGGCCAGGTGAGGGTGACCGAGGTGGGGGTGAGCCCGGAGGCGACCGGGGTGCCCGGGACGGTGGGTGGGGTGGTGTCGGGAGCCGACGGTCCGGGCTCGGTGCCCCAGACCCGGGTGGTCCCGGCGTAGAGGGGGACGTTCCGGTTGGGTCCGGCGGTGCTCTGGTACGAGGGGTCGTCGGCCGGGTTCCAGGTCCCGCCCTCCGGTACGCCGACCTTGAACTGCACCTCCATCCGGTGGGCCGACTGTCCGGCGGGGGCGATGGTGTGACCGGTGCAGTCGACCTCGACGTACCAGAGGTCGGCGGAGTGCTGCCTGGCGGTGGTCGGGGACGGGCAGCCCTGGGTGTAGCCGGGGGTGACCTGGACCGGCCCGGTGCCGTCGGGGCGGAAGTAGTAGCGGAACTTCCCGTTGGTCAGGGCCCGGGCGGGGAAGGCCGACTTGTTGTAGACGATCACCTTCAGGCCGGTGGCCCGGGGCTCGTTCTGCATCACCGTGGTCTCCACGGTCAGCTCGTCGATGTCGGGGCGCTCCGCCCCGGGGAACCCGGCCAGGGGGTGCCGCCGTACTCCTGGGTGAGTCGGGCCAGGGCGGAGGTGAATCCGGCGTTGTAGTCGGTGGCGACCTCGTTCATCACGTAGTCGTCGCGGTTGTCGGTGTAGGCGTCGTCGGGCGAGGAGGGTCCGCCGACGAGCGCGCCGTAGAGGACGTGTCGGGTCTCGGCGGGCACCTTGCTGCTGTCCCACCAGGAGCCGTGGGCGGTGCGGTGGTGCGGGTTCTTCGGGGAGTTCGCTCCGAACCCGACCACGTAGCTGGAGTTGCGGGGGTTGTCGCCGAGGGCGTACCCGATCTGCCGGACGGCGAAGTCCTTGTACCGGGCCTTGCGGGTGGTGTCGGTGGTCTTGTCGCTGTAGACCAGGGCGGCGAAGGCGGTGTTGGCGGCGTACCGCAGCGCACCCCAGGAGTCGAGGACGGCCATCCCACCCGGGGAGTACCTGACCCTCTCCCCGTTGACCCCGACGGTCCAGTAGTCGAGCCACCGGTTGGCGTCGTCCACGTACTTCTGCTTACCGGTCAGGTTGGCCAGCAGCACGTAGGCCCCGAACTGCTTGTTGTCCCAGGCCACCGTCCACTTGTAGGAGCGCAGGGAACTCTGGTTCTCGGTGCCGAGCCTGTCATATTCGGTCTCGGCCTTGGCCAGGTAGGTGGCCTCCCCGGTGGCCCGGTACAGCCAGATCGCGCCCCAGACCAGTTCGTCCTGGTACCCGCTCCAGGACCGGTAGAAGCTGGTGGCGTCGGTGATGCACTCGCTGTAGCTCTTGCGGACCGTGTCGGCGAAGGTGTAGAGCTGCCGGGCGTGGCCGAGCAGCTTGTCGGCGTAGGCGGCGTCGGTGGGGCGGAACACCATCGACGACGCGGCCATCGCCGCCGCCGTCTCCCCCGCCAGGTCCGCGCCCCCACAGCTCGCATCGATCTTGTACGCCGGGCGCGCCATCGGCATCACCTCGGCCGGCCCCCACCACTTGTGGTCGTCGTCGCCCTTGCCCACCTGTCCGTAGAGGACGTTCGGGGCGGCGTGGGCCTTGACGAAGTAGTCGTTGACGAAACGCAGGTTGTTCAGGAGGTGGGTGAGCTGGCCGGACTGGACGTACCCGGCCCGGTACTCGACAGCTCCCCAGGCGAGCATCGTGGTGCTGAACGCCATCGGGAAGCCGAACTTCACGTGGTCACCGGCGTCGTACCAGCCGCCGGTGAGGTCGACGCCGACGTCGGAGCCGTCGGTGAGCGCCGAGTCGCCCCGCCAGGAGACCCGGTTCCAGGACGGCTTCGGGCCGGACTGCTGCGCCTCGTAGAACAGCAGCGACTTCTGCAACGCCTCGGCGTAGTTGAAGGCGGGTGCCGCAGCGGTGGTGGGGGCCGTGGCGGTGGTCGGGGCGGCGACGGCAGCCGGCGGTGCGGTGAGGGCGAGGGCGAGTCCGCTGGTCAGGGCGGCACCGGCGGCGACGAGGCGGCGTAGCCGGCCACGATCGAGCGGCGGGCGGGGGCGGTGGCGCATCGGGGGCTCCTGTCGGAAGGTGCCCGGCAGCCGACGAGGTACGCGGGACGGCGTCGGGGGACCTCGCCGGTGGCCGGTGGTGGGGTGGGTCCGCAGATGAGCGCCCGGGAGCGCTCCCATGGATGACAGACAATGTATCCACCCATCGACGGCTTGGGAACCCCGTCGACCACCACCCGTGCCGTGGCCCCCGGTCAGCCCGTGATCGCCGGGGTCACAGTCAGCGGCAGGGTGACGGTGAGCAGCGGCCCGTCCCGGTCCACCGGCGTGGGGCGGCCCAGCCGACGGAGGGTCCTCAGCATCGGCACGTTCTCCGCCTGGACGTGCAGCACCAGGGCGGCGTACCCGTCCCGCTCGGCACGGCGGACCACCCGGCGCAGCAGGGCGGTGCCGAGGCCCCGCCGTTGCCAGTCGTCGCGGACCAGGAGCGCCACCTCGGCCTCGTCCCCCTCGCCCAGCAGGTTCGCCATCGCCACCACCGGCTCCCCCGGGGCGTCGAGGTCGACGGCGACGAGGGTGACCCCCCGCTCCGGTTCGACCAGTCGGCGCAGCCGGGACGGGGCGGGCACCCCGCAGCCACCGAGGTAGCGTCGCTGTCGACTGCGCTCCGAGGACTTCTCGTGCAGGTCGAGAATCGCCGGTACGTCGTCGGCGCCCGCCGGGCGCACCCGTACCTCGGCACCGTCGGCGACGACGACGGTGACCTGGTCCTCGGCGCGTCGGGCGACTGTCGCTGCCAACTCCACCAGGGCCTGTGCCCGGGCGTACTCGGCCGGGGTGAAGCTCGGGGCGGCCCGCCGCAGGGTGAAGGTCCCGCCGGTCGGGTCGGCCAACCGCATCCGGTGGTCGTCGAGGCCCGGACGGTCGACCGGCGGAGCGGGACGCCAGCTCACCTCGTCCGCGCCGAGCAGGGTCCGCAGCGCCTCACCCGACGCCTCCGGATCCCGGACCAGCCGGGTGGCCAGGCCGAGGACCCGGGTCGGCGGGTCGGCCAACCCCCGTGCCTCGCTGCGCTGCACCCAGCACCGGCGACCGCGCCCCCGCTCCACGGCGGCCGTCAACTCCGCCTCGTCGACCGAGTCGGGGGCGTCGACGAGGAAGTCGTCGATCGCACCGGCCTCGGTGGTGTGCACCTGCACGCTGAGGATGTTCACCCCCCGCAGCGCGAGACTGGCAGTGAGCACCGACAGGAAGCCCGGCCGGTCGTCGACCGTCGCCCGGATCCGCCACAGCGCCATGTTCGTTCCCTTCCTCGCCTGGGTCCGACCTTCGCCGCCCGGTATTGCGGGAGCGTTGCCCGGCGGTGTCGAGCCCGGTACCGGGCGCAGATCACATTCACCCGGAACCGGATCGGGCCGACCCCGAACCGGGGTCGGCCCGTCGCCGGAGACCCGAGGGGGTCGGGCGACAGCTCGGCCCCGAACCGGGGCCGAGCCGACGAGGAGGGTCGGGCCGAAGGCCCGACGGTCAGGACCCGGCGACCGCCGAGGGGGCGCCGACCAGGTCCAGGCGGTCGCCGAGGATGACGGCGCTGGCCCGGACGAGCTGCGCCAGCCGGTCGACCTCGGTGCTGTGGAACGCCGCCGGGGTGAGGGTGTCGGTGCGTTCCCGCGCCACCAGCAGGACCAGCCCGGCCCGGCCGAACGGCGCCACCGCGAAGTGCCCACCGTCGACGCTCGTCAACGCCCGCGCCCGCAGCGGGGTCACCTCGGGCAACCGGGGCGGGACGGGGGCCCGCCAGCTCGCGTGCGCGACGCTCGCCTGTCCCCCACCGGCGCGGGACGCCCAGTCGACCGGCACCACGGCGGCCACCGCCCAGTCGGCGGCCAGCAATCCGGGGACCGCGTCGACGAGGGTGGCGAGGCCGTCGGTCGGGTTCGCCGCCACCTGGGCCAACAGCTCCGCGTCCTGGCCGGTGGTGGTGGGTGCGCCGATCGCCTGCCAGACCCCGTCCACCTGGACACCGGGGATGGCAGCCAACCCGGCCAGCAGCCGCTCGACGCGGCCCGCGCCGGGCCAGACCACCGTGAAGTCGTCGACAGCCCGCCCGCCGAGCCGCTCCAGCACCACGACCTGGACGATGTCGGCGCCGCAGACCCCGAGGGTGCGGGCCACCTGGCCGAGGGTTCCGGGCCGGTCGGGCAGGGTCACCCGAACTCTGAGCAACATGTCTGTCCCTCCACACGGCGGGGCCGGCACATCCGGCAGGCTGGGTGCCAGCCTGCCGGATGACCATTTCGCCCGTGTTGCGGGTGGATGACCCGGGTGAAACTCTCCTGGCAGCCGGTGCCGGACCGCACCGACTGTCACCGCCGACGAGGTCCGGCGGACCGCACCGACGGTCTTCGGCGACGGGGCCGGGCGGACCGCACCGACCGGGTCAGGCGGAGGCGCGTCGCACCATGTGGGTGTCCAGCAGGACGTGCGGGCTGGGCACCTCCTCGCCACGGATCCGGGCGACCAGGAGCAGGGCCATCTGGCGGCCCATCTCCTCGATCGGCTGGAAGACGGTGGTCAGCGGCGGCTCCGCCTGCCGGGCCACCGGGGCGTCGTCGAAACCGATCACCGCGACGTCCTCCGGGACCCGACGACCGGCCTCCCGCAACGCCCGCAGCGCGCCGAAGGCCATCAGGTCGGAGGCGACGAAGACCGCGTCGAGGTCCGGGCACTGCTCCAGCAGCCGCCGCATGCCGGCGGCACCGCTGCCCTCGCTGAAGTCGCCGTACGCGATCAGGTCGGGGTTGAGGCCGGTGCCGACGGCCTTGACCGCCTCCCGGTACCCGCTCAACCGGGCCAGCCCGGCCCCCATGTCCTGCGGGCCGGCGATCGTGGCGACCCGGCGTCGCCCCTGGTCGACCAGGTACTCCACGGCGTGTCGGGCACCGCCGACGTTGTCCACGTCGACGTACCAGCCGGGGGTCGCGGCGGGGTGGAGCATCCGCGCCGGCCGACCGCCCAGGACGGTGGGCAGGCCGCGCTCCTCCAGCAGGGTGGGCAGCGGGTCGGCGTCGTGCAGCGAGAGCAGCAGGACGCCGTCGACGTGCTGGTTGGTGAGATGGTGCTCGACGCGTTCCCGCTCGACCGGGGACTGGGCCATGGCGAGCCAGAGCTGCATCGGCGTCTCCAGCAGGCCGGAGCTGATCCCCCGGACGATGGCGGCGAAGAAGGGCTCGGTGAAGACCCGGTCCCCCGACTCGGAGACCACCAAAGCCACCGAGTCCGTACGCTGGGTGACCAGCGCCCGGGCGGCGCGGTTGGGGACGTACCCCAGCTCGGCGATGGCCTGCTGCACCGCGGCCCGGGCCTCCGGACTCACCTGAGGTGAGCCGTTGACCACCCGGGACACCGTCCCCCGGCCGACGCCGGCACGGGCCGCGACGGCGTCGAGGGTCGGGCGCCCGAGTGACCGGGTGCGCTGCGTAGTCATGGTCTGCTCCTCCGACATCGGGCGGTTCCGGCGTCACCCCAGCTGGGAGAGGCGCCGGAGCCGCCCGCCACTGGCTGGCCCTCGCCTATTGTGCGGCCAGACCGTTGCGTCGGATCACCTCGGCGTACCACCTGGCGCTGGACTTGGGGATCCGCGCCTGATCGTCGTCGTAGTCGACGTAGATCATGCCGAACCGCTTGGTGAATCCCCAGGCCCACTCGAAATTATCCATCAGTGACCAGGCGAAGTAGCCGCCCAGGGGCACCCCCGCGCTGATCGCGGCGTGTGCGGCGCGCAGATGCGCGTCGAAGTAGGCCACCCGGTCGACGTCGTCCACCCGGCCGTCGACGACCGTGTCGACGAAGGCCGAACCGTTCTCGGTGACGTAGAGCGGCAGGTCGGTGTACTCGTCGTGCACCCGGCGCAGCGTCTCGACGAGACCGGGGGCGTCGATCTCCCATTGCATGTCGGTCACCGGCACACCCCGACTGACGAACCGGACGTCCTCGCTGCCCGGCCAGGTAGAGCCGGAGACGAAACCGGACGAGGCCGGTTCCGGCGGCCCGGCGGCCACCACGTGTCGGCTGTAGTAGTTGATCCCGACCAGGTCCAGCGGGGTCGCGATGACGGCCAGGTCACCGTCGCGGACGTGTCCGAAGTCGCAGATCCGGCGCAGGTCGTCACGGACGTCCTGCGGGTACGACCCCCGCAGCAGCGGGTCCAGGAAGAACCGGTTGGCCAACCCGTCGATCCGTCGGGCGGCGTCGACGTCCTCCGGCGAGTCGGTGGCCGGGTCGACCGGGTACAGGTTCACCGTCACGCCGACCTGCGCGTCGGGGCGGGCGGCCCGCAGCGCCTGCACCGCGAGTCCGTGACCGAGCATCAGGTGGTGACCGGCCCGGACGGCCGCCGCCGAGTCGGTACGGCCGGGGGCGTGGACCCCCGAGCCGTACCCGAGGAAGGCGGAGCACCACGGCTCGTTGAGCGTGGTCCAGTGCCGCACCCGGTCACCGAGGGCGTCGACGACCAGCCGGGTGTAGTCGGCGAACCGGGCCGCGGTGTCCCGGGCCGGCCAGCCGCCCTCGTCCTCAAGGCGTTGGGGAAGGTCCCAGTGGTAGAGGGTCAACCACGGCTCGATGTCGCTGTCGAGCAGGTCGTCGACGAGGCGTCGGTAGAAGTCCAGGCCCTTGGCGTTGGCCGGGCCGGACCCGGTGGGCTGCACCCGGGGCCAGGAGACCGAGAACCGGTACGACTTCAGACCCAGGTCTGCCATCAGCGAGACGTCGGAGGCGAGCCGGTGGTAGTGGTCGCACGCCACGTCGCCGGTGTGCCCGGCCACCACGGTGCCCTCGGTGTGACTGAAGGTGTCCCAGATCGACGGGCCCCGACCGTCCTCGGTCGCCGCCCCCTCGATCTGGTACGCCGCCGTGGCCGCCCCCCAGAGGAAGCCGGACGGGAAGGTCAACTCTGTGCCCTGGTCGAGTACCCCGACCCCGGGCGACGGTGCCGGGTTGCTCACGACTTGACGGCGCCTTCCATGATCCCACCGATGATCTGGCGGCCGAAGATGAGGAAGACCAGGACCAGCGGGATGGTGCCGATCGCCGTGGCGGCGAAGACCTGCGAGTAGTCGGTGTAGTAGGCGTACGACAGGAACGACAGCGACACCTGGAGGGTGGGGTTCTCCGGGGTGAGGATCGCGTACGGCCACAGGAACGAGTTCCAGGTCTCCATGAAGGTGAGCAGACCCAGCACACCGGCGGCCGGACGCAGCGCCGGCAGCACGATGTTCCAGTAGATCCGGAAGGTGCTCGCGCCGTCCATCCGACCGGCCTCGATCAACTCGTCGGAGATGGCCTGGCTGGCGTACTGCCGCATCATGAACACCCCGAAGGCGCTGACCAGGAACGGCACGGTCACCGCGTAGAGGGTGTCGAACCACCCGAGGGTCTGCATCATGCCCCAGAGCGGGATGAGACCGAGCTGGGTCGGGATCATCATCGTGATGATGATGCCCAGGAGCAGGATGTTGCTGCCCCGGAACTTCAGTTTGGCGAAGGCGAATCCGGCCAGCGAGCCGGTCAGCACCACCGAGATCGTCACCACCGAGGAGACGATGATCGAGTTCATCATGCCGGTGAGGAAGTTGGCGGCGTCGTTGTCGAGGACCCGGCCGAAGTTGGCGCCGAACTCACCGCCCGGGAGCATCGGCGGGGGCACGTCGTTGATCTGGTCGAGGCTGCGGGTGCCGATGACGATCATGTAGTAGAACGGGTAGATCGAGAGCAGCGCCGCGAGGACGAGTGCGATGTAGGTCAGCGGGCTGGTGCGCCACAGGCGCTGGGATGCGGAGGTCACAGGTCGTTCCTCACTTGGCCGAGCGGCGGACGAGTACGAAGTTGAGCAACGACATCAGCACGATGATCAGGAACATCGCCCAGGCGACGGCGGCACCGTAGCCGGCGGTGTTCAGGTTCGTGATGCCCATCTCGTACATGTACATCGCCAGGGTCTGGAACTCCCGCTGGTCGCCGCCGAGGATCACGCCGTTGGCGAAGAGGAGGGGCTCGGTGAAGAGCTGCATGCCGCCGATCGTGGAGAGGATGACCACGAAGATGAAGGTCGGCTTGAGCATGGGGAGGGTGATCTGCCAGAACTGCCGCCACTGGCTGGCGCCGTCGAGGGCTGCCGCCTCGTAGAGGTCCTTCGGGATGGCCTGCATCCCGGCGAGCAGGATCAGGGTGTTGTAGCCGGTCCACCGCCAGTTGACCATGGAGGCGATCGCCGTCCAGGAGCTCAGTCTGCCCGCGTCCCAGTCGACCGGGCTGACCCCGACGAAGCTGAGCAGCCAGTTGAACATGCCGAAGTCACGCTGGAAGAGCATGCCGAAGACGATCGCGACGGCGGCCACCGAGACCACGTTGGGGATGAAGATGGCCATCCGGAAGAACGTCTTGGCCCGCAGGAGGGTGCGGTTGAGCAGGTTGGCCAGGAAGAGCGCGAGGAGCAGCTGCGGGATCGTCGACAGGGCGAAGATCCCGAAGGTGTTGACGAGCGCGTTCCAGAAGTAGTCGTCGGAGATCAGGCGGGTGTAGTTGTCCAGCCCGATGAACGTCTGGTCGCCGACCATGTCCCAGTCGTGCAGGGACATCCAGGCGGTCCGCAGCATCGGGTACAGGCCGAACGCGCCGAAGACGATGAAGAACGGTGCGATGTAGAGGTACGGCGAGTACTTCAGGTCCAGGCGGTTGAGCAGGTGCCCCTTGGCACGCCCGGAGTTGGCGGCCGGTGGCCGGGGGGCGGCTGGCGACGGCGGTGCCGTCGTGGTCGACAGGCTCATGACGGCACTCCGCTGCGGTGGGTACGGCCTGGGGACACCACGACGCCGGCCGGAGGGGTGGCTCGCTTGCGCTCGCTCATGGGGGGTTCCTTTCCCGGCGAGGCCCGGGGTCCTCGCTCAGGGTGGTACGCGGAGGGGGGACCGACCGGTGGCGTTCGGGAGTATCCCGAACGCCACCGGATGGGACTGACTCAGAAGGCGCCCTGGGTGGTGGCGTCCTTCGTGAACTGCTCCCAGGCCTTCTCCTTGTTGGCTTGCCCGTTCTCGAACGACCGCAGGGCCGGCTCGAGCGCGTTCTCCTTGACCGCCTGGTGCTTCGGACCCAGGTGGACCGGCTTGATGTTGGCGACGCTCTCACCGAAGATCTTGGCGGTAGGGGCCCCGCTGAAGTACTCGTTGGTGTAGCTCAGGAAGTCCTGGTTCTTCAGGGCCTCCAGGTTGGTGGGCAGTGGGCCCTTGAGCTTGAACGCCTCGACCTGGCTCTTGGAGCTGGTCAGGAACTCGGCCAGCTTCGCGGCCTCCTTCTGGTGGGCGCTCTGCTCCGGCACGGACAGCCAGGAGCCGCCCCAGTTACCCGCGCCGCCCGGCACGCCGGCGACGTCCCACTTGCCCTTGTTGGCCGGACCGGAGTTGTCCGCCACGATGCCGAGCATCCAGGACGGGCAGAAGGTCGCGGCGAAGCTGCCCTGCTTGAAGCCGGCCGACCACTCGGGCGACCAGGTCTGGGCCTTGGCGGAGATCTCGCTCATCGAGGTCGCGGTGTCCCACGCGGCCCGGACCGCCGGGCTCTTGTCCGCGATGACGTTGTTGTCCTTGTCGTAGAACAGGTCGGTGCCCTGCTGGAACAACACGCCGTTGGAGACCGCGGTGATCGAGTCGATCAGGGCCTTGCCGCCGCTGCCGGCCTTGTACTTCTTGCCCGCGGCGAGGAAGCCGTTCCAGTCCGGCCAGAGGGCGGTGACCTGGTCCCGCTCGGTCGGCAGACCGGCGGCCTGGAACAGGTCCTTGCGGTAGCAGACCGCGAGGCTGCCGACGTCGGTCGGCAGACCCATCAGCCGACCGTCGGGGGCCTTGCCCAGCTCCCACTTCCAGGGCAGGTACTCGGTGGAGTGGTCGGCGACCAACGGCTGCAGGTCCACCCAGTTACGCGGGTTGGCCTTGAACTCGTTGAGGATGCCCTCCTCCAGGGCGACCACGTCGCCCGCGCCCTTGCCGGTGGCGAGGTAGCGGACCAGCTTGGGGCGGTAGTCACCGAGCTGAGCGGTCTTGCGCAGCTCGATCTTGATGCCGGATTCCTTCTCGTACTGCTTGACGAGCTCGTCGTAGCCCATCTCGCCGAAGGTGTCGACGACCAGCTTGGCCGGCTTTCCGTCGGCGGTGGTCGAGCTCTCGTCGTTGCCGCAGGCCGTGAGACCGCCCAGTGCGGTGATCGCGGCAAGGGCGGCGACGGCCATGCGGTTGCGCCGCGTGGTGACGCTCATCCTGACCCCTCTTTTCGGTGGTGAGGCAGTGGGTTTCCGTGGTGGGGTGTGCTGCTCGCGAAGCCGGGCCCGGCGGAGGGCCGGACCGGTTTCGAGTGCCCCGGTTCGCTGGATCCGCGAGCGCCGGGAGCGCTCCCATGAGACTGCCGGGGGGTTACAGGAGTGTCAATAGACCGTTTGCAGCGTTCCCAGATCGTTACCGCCGGCCCCGACGGGGCCACCACCGACAGAGCCTTCCCGGCCTCTGCCACAACCGTCCTGAGCAGGCGATACGTCGCCCTCGACGGACGGAAGGACGGCTGCGGGGCACCGAGACCCGCCCGTCTGTGCGATCAGGTCGGACCGTACCGGCGGTAGGGCCGACACCCACCGAGCGCCACCGTCCCACCAGTCGGGAGACGACGCCGGGGGCGCCGACCGAACCCGCAGTGCCCGTCCGGACACCCCTCGTCGGGGTCGGCGACGACGACGTCCTCCACCATCGGGTCGTGCTCGCACCGGTCAGTCCCGCCGGTCCATCGGGCACCCCGCCACCCTGTGTAGTCGGTCCAGGGTGTGGCCCCCGGGCACCAGGACCCGCCGCCGCAGGGTCGGCCGGTGCCCGGACAGGGACACCTTCAGCTGAAAGATCTGACGGGACATGCGGCCCTGTCCTTCCTCGGCCTAGGCTGGCGGCATGATCTGCCGAGCGTGCCGGGCACGGCGGCACGACGAGTGCCCCGGCCGGAACTGGTGTGACTGCCAGCACCGTACTCCCGTACCGACCCCTGTGGTGACCGGGCCGGCCGGCGAATGAGCGTACGCACCGCCATCCACCGGCTCCTGCCGCCACCCGAGGTCGATCCGCCGTCCCCCCGTACCGCCGACGGGTTGTCGCAGACCGAACTGACCACGTTGTACGAACGGACCGACGGACCGCGCCTGCGGATGAACTTCGTGGCCAGTCTGGACGGTGCGGTCAGTGTGGACGGACTCTCCGAAGGACTCTCCGGTGAACCGGACAAGCGGGTCTTCCGGCTGCTCCGGATGCTCTGCGACGGTCTGCTGGTCGCCGCCGGGACGGTACGCGAGGAGGGCTACCGCGCCCTGCGCCTGGACGAGCGACGTCGGGCCTGGCGCACGGAGCGCGGACTGCCGGCGTACCCGACGCTGGTGGTGGTCTCCGGGTCCCTGGCCCTCGACCCCGGACAGGCCGCGTTCGCCGACGCCCCGGTCCGGCCGATCGTGCTCACCCACGACGCCGCCGTGCCGCCGCCCGGGTTGACCGACGTGGTCGACCTCCTCCGGTGCGGCACCGACCGGGTGGACCTCGCGGCCGGGCTGGTCGAGCTGCGCCGCCGTGGGCTCGGACAGGTGCTCTGCGAGGGCGGCCCCCGGCTCTTCGGCGCGCTCACCGCCGCCGACCTCGTCGACGAGGTCTGCCTGACCGTCTCCCCGCTGCTGGCCGGTCCGGGAGCGGGACGGATCACCGCCGGGGAGGAGACGCTCCCCCGCCGGTTGCCGCTGCGGCACGTGCTCGGCGCCGACGACGGCACCCTCCTGCTCCGGTACGCCCGCGACTGACCGCTGCGGGCACCGCCGCCCGCCGGTCGGGGTCGCCCACCACCGGTCGGGGTCGCCCACCGACCGGAGCCCGTCGACACCGACGGTGTGTCGGCGGTCGCCGCCAGTGGGCGGCGGCACGTCGCGTGGCAACCTGTCACACTCCTCGGGCAGGATGCAGGACGTGTGCGCTGACCGAGACACCCGGCTGACCGGAGTCCCCCGATGACCGACGACGAGTTCGACGGCGCGGGCGGCGTCGGCCGGGTGCTCGGCACCGCCGACGCCACCCCGTTGCAGTTCTGGACGGCTGTGGCCCCCGGCAGCTACCTGCAACTCGACGACGTGGTGGTGACCCGCCGTGAGCTGCCCGACCGGGAGCCGGTGACCATCGCCGGGGTGGTGACCCAGGTCCGGGCCCGGCACGAGGGGGCGCAGTTCGACTCGGACGTCTTCGCCATCGCCGACGGCACCCTCCCGGCGATGGTCCAGGAGGCCGCCGAGATCACCACCACCCGGGTCGACCCGGAGTTCTACGTGCCGCCCTCGCCGGGGGCGGTGGTGCACCGCGCCGAGGGGGACGCCCGGGCCCGGGCGCTGCACTTCGACCGGATGGAACGGCGGATCCCGATGGGGATGGGCCGCGACGGGGTGCCGGTCTACCTCAACGCCGACTTCCTCGACGGCACCCGGGGGGCGCACGTCTCCATCTCCGGCATCTCCGGGGTCGCCACCAAGACCAGCTTCGCCACCTTCCTGCTCTACTCGGTGTTCCGGTCGGGGGTCCTCGGCGGGGACGCCGTCAACGCCAAGGCGCTGATCTTCAACGTCAAGGGCGAGGACCTGCTCTTCCTCGACCATCCCAACACCCGCCTCGACGAACCCACCCGGGCCGGGTACGCCAAGCTCGGCCTGGACGCCGGTGCCTTCGCCGACGTCCGGGTGTACGCCCCGCCCCGGGTCGGCGACTCCTCCGGCACCCCGGACGTGAGCAGCCGGCTCAGCGGGGTGGACAGCTTCTACTGGACGCTGTCGGAGTTCTGCGCCGACCGGCTGCTGCCGTACGTCTTCGCCGACGCCGACGACGAGCGCCAGCAGTACACGATGGTGGTCCACTCGGTCGCCGCCCACCTGGCCCGGTACGCCCAGCCCGCCGACGGTGGGGTGAGCATCGACGGGGTACGCCTGGGCAGCTACGGCGACCTGGTCGACCACATCGTGGAGCAGCTCAACGACGACGAGACCCGCAGCGACTGGGCGGGCAGCGCTGTCGGGTTGGGCACCGTCAACGCCTTCGCCCGGCGGCTGATCGGCAGTAAGAAGGACCTGTCCCGGCTGATCCGGGGCGACCTCGCCACCCGCCGCCCGCACAGCATCAACACCGCCGAGAGCGCCCAGGTCACAGTGGTCGACCTGCACAACCTGCCGGACCGGGCGCAGCGGTTCGTGGTCGGGGTGACCCTCAAGAGCGAGTTCGAGCGCAAGGAGAAGGCCGGGACCGCCAAGCCGCTGCTCTTCGTCGTCCTGGACGAGTTGAACAAGTACGCCCCCCGGGAGGGTTCCTCGCCGATCAAGGAGGTGCTGCTCGACATCGCCGAGCGGGGACGCTCGCTCGGCGTCATCCTGGTCGGGGCGCAGCAGACCGCCAGCGAGGTGGAGCGGCGGATCGTGACGAACTCCGCGATCCGGGTGGTGGGTCGGCTGGACCCGGCCGAGGCGTCCCGCCCGGAGTACGGTTTCCTCCCGCCCGCCCAGCGGCAGCGGGCCCTGTTGGCCAAACCGGGGACGATGTTCGTCAACCAGCCGGACATCCCGGTCCCGCTCTGCCTGGAGTTCCCCTTCCCGGCCTGGGCCACCCGGGTCTCCGAGGCCGGTCGGGCCCCCTCGCAGACCCTCCGGTCGATCACCGGGACGACCGACCCGTTCGTGGTGGTCGGCTCCGGCGGCGGCAGCGACGACGACATCCCGTTCTAGTAGTCAGGTGACCTCCCGATGAAGATCCTGCACACCTCCGACTGGCACGTCGGCAAGGTGCTCAAGGGGCGGTCCCGGGCCGAGGAGCACAAGCAGGTCCTCGCCGGGGTCATCGAGGTCGCCCGCACCGAGCGCCCCGACCTGGTGATCGTCGCCGGTGACCTGTACGACACGGCGGCCCCCACCCCGGAGGCGACCCGGCTGGTCACCCGGGCGTTGACGGCGCTGCGCCGGCTCGGGGCCGACGTGGTGGCCATCGGCGGCAACCACGACAACGGGGCGGCCCTGGACGCGCTGCGCCCCTGGGCCGAGGCGGCGGGGATCACCCTGCGCGGCAGCGTCCGGGAGAACCCGGACGACCACGTCGTCGACGGGGTCACCGCAGGCGGCGAGCGGTGGCGGGTCGCCGCGTTGCCGTTCCTGTCCCAGCGGTACGCGGTCCGCGCGGTGGAGATGTACGACCTGACCGCCGCCGAGGCCAACCAGACCTACGCCGACCACCTGGGCCGGATCGTGGCCCGGCTCTGCGAGGGGTTCGACGAGGCGGGTCGGGTGCACCTGGTCACCGCCCACCTGACAGTGGTCGGGGCGGCGGTCGGCGGCGGGGAACGCGACGCGCACACGGTCCTCGGGTACGCCGTCCCGGCCTCGGTCTTCCCCGGCACCGCGCACTACGTCGCGTTGGGACACCTGCACCGGTCACAGCGGATCAACGGCCCGTGCCCGATCCGGTACAGCGGCAGCCCGCTGGCCGTCGACTTCGGGGAGCAGGAGAACGTCCCCTCGGTGACGGTGGTGGAGGTGACCCCGACCACCGCGGCCCGGGTGCGGGAGGTCCCGGTGACCGCGGCGCTGCCGCTGCGTACGGTCCGGGGCACCCTGGAGCAGCTGGCCGAGGCCACCGTCCCGGAGGGCTGGCTGCGGGTGTACGTCCGGGAGCAGCCCCGGGCGGGGCTGCGCGAACAGGTGCAGGAGCTGCTTCCGACGGCGGTGGAGATCCGCATCGACCCGGAGTTGGTGCCGGCCCCCGGCAGCGGCACCCGGACCGCCCAGCGGGCCGGCCGGTCCCCCCGGGAGCTGTTCGCCGACTACCTGGACAGCCGGGGGCACGCCGACGAGGGAGTCCGGGAGCTGTTCGACGAGCTGTTCGAGGAGGTCGACCGGTAGTGCGACCGATGCGCCTGGACCTCGCCGGCTTCACCGTCTTCCGGGACCCGACCACCGTCGACTTCACCGACGCGGACTTCTTCGCCCTGGTGGGGCCGACCGGCTCGGGCAAGTCCACCGTGTTGGACGCGATCTGTTTCGCCCTCTACGGCACGGTGCCCCGGTGGGGCGGGGCACGGGGGCTGGGCAACGCCCTCGCCCCGTCGGCCACCGAGGCCCGGGTCCGGCTGGTCTTCGAGTCGGCCGGTGACAGGTACGTGGCGACCCGGGTGGTCCGGCGGGACGGGCGGGGCAACGTCAAGACCGCCAACGCCGGGATGCAGCTCATGCCACCCGGGTTCGACGTGACCAAACTGGACACCGGGCTGAGTCCGGAGGACCTCGGTGAGGTGGTGGCGGGCACCCCTGCCGAGATGGAGAAGGCGGTGCTGGCCGCCGTCGGGCTGCCGTACGAGCAGTTCACCAGCTGTGTGGTGCTGCCACAGGGACAGTTCGCCGACTTCCTGCACGCCAAGCCGGCCACCCGGCAGCAGATCCTGGTCAACCTGCTGGGCCTCGGGGTCTACGAGGAGGTGCAGAAACGGGCCACCGAGCGGGCCGGGCGGGCCGAGGCGCGTCTGGAGGAGGTCGACCGAATACTCGGCGGCCTCACCGACACCGACGACGCCGCCCTGGCCGCTGCGCAGGGGCGGGTCGAGCAGGCACGGGACCTCGCCGGGGCGGTCGGGTCGGCCGTACCCGAGTGGGAGGCCGCCCGCGCGGCGCAGCGGGAGGCGGGGGCGGCGCTGGCCGCCATCGACGCCGACCTGGCCGTCCTCGGCGCGGTCCGGCCCCCCGACGGGGTGGCCGAGGTGGCGCTGGCGGTCAGCGTGGCGCGGGCCGCAGCCCAGGAGGCCGCGACGGCGGTGACGGTGGCCGAGGAGCGGGAGGAGAAGCTGCGCGGAGAGCTGGCCGGCGTGGGCGACGAGAGCGCCTCGCGGGTGCTGCTGTCGGCCTACGCCGACCGGGACCGGATCTCCGGGGAGCTCGCCGAGGTGACCCCGGCGCTCACCCTGGCCCAGGACGAACACGAGGCGGCGGTGGCCGCGCTGGCGCAGGCCCGGGCGGCCGCCGAACGGGCCGAGTCGGTGTTGGAGGCGGCGTTCGCGGCGCACGAGGCGGCCAAGGCGGCCGACCAGGCGGCGGTGCTGCGCGCCCACCTGGCGGCGGGTGCGCCCTGCCCGGTCTGCGAACAGCAGGTGTCCCGGGTGCCGGCGCTGCCGGCCGGGTCGGCGGTGGCGGCGGCCGTCGCCGCCGGGAAGACGGCCCGTTCCGAGAGCGACTCGGCGAAACGCGCGGTGCAGGACCGGGACGTGGCCGCCCGGGACCTGGAGCGGGTGCTGCTGCGCGCCCGGGCCCGGCACGACCAGCTGCGGGACCGGCTGACCGAGTTGGACGACCGGCTCGCCGGGGCCGCGACCCCGGAGGCGCTCCGGCACGACCTGGCCGAGCACGCCCGGCTGCGCCGGGCCCTGGACGAGGCGGCGGGCGCGGTCCGGACCGGCCGGGACGCGGCCCGCCGGGCCCGGGGGGCGGTGGACGCGGCCGAGGAACGGCTGCGGACCTCGTGGCGCGACTTCGACGCGACCCGGGACGGGCTGGCCCGGCTGGCGCCCCCGGCCGCCGACCGGGACGACGTGAGCGCCGCCTGGGCGGCCCTCGCCGAGTGGGCCGCGGGTCAGGCCGCCCGGCGGCACACCGAACGGACGGAGCGGGCCGCCGCGGTCGACGCGGCCCGCCGGGCGGCCGAGGTCGTCCAGGGGCGGATCGCCGAGTTGCTCGCCGCCGCCGGGTTGACCCCGGACGACGATCCGGTCCGGGTGGCGGCGGTCGCCGTGGAGCGGGCCGAGGCGGATCACCGTCGGTCGGTGGAGCGCCGTGAGCAGGCCGCCGGGCTGCGTGAGCAGCGGGCCGGGCACGAACGCGAGGCCCGGTTGGCGCGGGCGTTGGCCGGACACCTGCGGGCCAACAACTTCGAGCGGTGGCTGCTCGCCGAGGCGCTGGACCTGCTGGTCGACGGGGCGTCCCGGATCCTGCGGGAACTCTCCTCCGGCCAGTACGACCTCGTCCACGACAAGGGGGAGTTCTTCGTCGTCGACCACCACGACGCCGGGCTGCGGCGCGGGGTGCGGACCCTCTCCGGTGGGGAGACCTTCCAGGCCTCGCTGGCCCTGGCCCTGGCCCTCTCCGAGCAGCTGGCCGGGCTCTCCACCACCTCGGCGAGCCTGGAGTCGATAGTGCTCGACGAGGGGTTCGGCACCCTCGACGTGGCCACGTTGGACACCGTCGCCGCCACCCTGGAAAGCCTGGCCGCCCGGGGGGACCGGATGGTCGGGGTGGTCACCCACGTACCCGCCCTGGCCGAACGGATCCCGGTCCGGTTCGAGGTCCGCAAGGACGCCCGTACCGCCCGCGTCGAACGGACCGGCCTGTGACGACGGGGGAGGAACCGGCCGGGGCGCAACTGTTCGTCGACTCCTGGGACCCGGGGTACGGGGCCTCCTTCGAGGCGGCCCCGGCCGGACCGGCGACGCCGAGCAGCGCCCAGGTCGACGCCACCGTGGAGTTGCCGGTGGTGGACTGGCGGGCCATCGACGTGTGCCGGGACGTCTCGGCACCGGACGTGGTCCTCCTGGTCGACGGGGTACGCCGGATCGACGCCAGCGTCTGGACGGCGGAGCCGGACGGGACCTCGTTCCCCGGGGTGGCCGCCTCGTACGCCGCCGGGGTGGTCTGCTGCGACCTGGTGCGGGGGGCGGCGAGCCTGGCGGGGGCGACGGTGGGCCGGGGGCTGTTCACGGCGAGTCCGTCGGCGCGGGAGGTGGTGGCCGGGCGGATCCGGTACCCGGTGCACCGGGTGGGGGGCAGCGGGGAGATGAACAAGCTGTCGGCGGCGGTGCAGGGGCCGCTGACCGCCCTGGAGGTGGAGGTCTCCGGGGCCGCCCGTACCGACGGTGACCTGCTGGTGGTGGACGGTCCACTGCGGAGTCGGCGCAACCTCCCGCGCACCCTGGGCTACGTCAAGACCCAGCACAGCCAGTACCTCGACGCCCGGCTGACCTCGGTGGTGACCGGGCTGCGGTCGGGGCAGCGGTCGCCGGTGTTCCGGCTGGGCACCGCCTGGGGTGGCTACTCCTGGTATCTGCGGCTGCCGGTGGCCAGTCGGGCCCCGTGGGCGGGGATCGTCCGGGTGGAGTGTTCGGCGGAGCTGCCCGAGTCGGCGGCGATCGGGCTGGCCGACCTGTCGCTGGTGACGCTCCCCCGGTTCGCGTCGACGCCGTACAAGGATCCACGGGCGCCGCAGAACCTGGTGCCGATCGCCGGGTTGGAGCGCCGGCTGCGGGCGTTGCTGGGCGACGCCCGGCTGCTGCACCGGGCGTTGACCGCCGCCGCCCGGGCCGGACACTGATGGGTCGGCGGCGCGGTGCGGACCGGTCGGTCGAGGAGGTCGACACCGGCCGGGCCGAACTGGTCCCCGACCCGGACCGGCCCCGCTCGTTCACCCTGCTGCTCGACGGTGCCCCGCAGTCGCACGTCGACCTGGCCGACCCGACCCACCTGGAGTTCGAGTACGTCCGGCGGTTCGCCGCCGCCCTCGACCTGGTCGCCCCGCCGGGGACGCCGCTGCGGGTGCTGCACCTCGGTGGGGGCGCGTTGACCCTGCCCCGGTACGTCGGGGTGACCCGTCCCGGCTCCGCCCAACGGGTCTGCGAGGTCGACGGTGCCCTGGTGGAGCTGGTCCGCCGGGCGTTGCCGTGGCCGGCCGACCTCCGGATCCGGGTACGGGTGGCCGACGCGCGGGCGATGTTGGCGTCCACCCCGGACGCGAGCTTCGACGTGGTGGTGGCCGACGTGTTCGCCGGTGCCCGTACCCCGGCGCATCTGACCAGCGTGGAGTACGTCGCCGAGGTGGCCCGGGTGCTGCGACCCGACGGGTGGTACCTGGCGAACGTGGCGGACGGGCCACCGCTGCGGCACGCCCGGGGGCAGGTGGCGACGGTACGGGCGGTCCTGCCGTACGCCTGCGTGGTGGCCGACGCGGCGGTGCTGCGCGGCCGACGGTTCGGCAATCTGGTGCTGGTGGCGGGGCGGACGGAACCCCCGGTGCCGGAGCTGACCCGACGGGCGGCCGGGGACTGGTTCCCGGGCCGGGTGGTGGCCGGTGGGGAGCTGGACCGGTTCGTCGGGGGCACCTCTGTGGTGCACGACGCGGACGCCACCGGATCGGTCGCACCCCCTTCGGGATTTTTTTCCGCCGGTCGTTGATCCGCTGGGGCGACACCTGCGTATCACCGGGCAGCCCTGCTCGACGGAGTCCACGGAGTCCGTCGGGGGGGCCGACTGAGCTGACAGGACGTTCCGGAGGTCTGCATGCATGCGGTGGCGGCCGGCTGGCACGGCGACCGGGTCCGGGCGGACTGGATGTCCGCCCGCTCCCAGTCCCGGGTCTCCCGCTCGACCCGGGGGGTCGACGCCCGTTCGGTCGATCGCCAGAATGACCCGGTGACCCCGCGACCGACGACCGGACGCCATCAGGCTCCGGACGACGCGGGTCACTCGGACCGGTTGATCCGGCTGCTCTACGCCGAACACGCCGGTCCGCTGCTGGCCTTCGTGATGCGGCTGACCGGCGGTGACCGGCAGCGCGCCGAGGACATCGTCCAGGAGACGCTGCTGCGGGCCTGGCGTAACGCGCACCGGCTGGGCGTCCAGGGGCAGGGGTCGTTGCGCCCCTGGCTGGTGACGGTGGCCCGGCGGATCGCGATCGACGAGCACCGCAGTGAACAGGCCCGCCCGCCCGAGACGTACGACCGGGACCTGACCGCCTTCGCGGAGGCGGACAGCACCGAGCGGGTGTTGCGGACGATGACGGTGGCGGACGCTCTGCGTACGCTGAGTCAGTCACACCGGGAGATCCTGGTGGCCACGTACTTTCGGGGACGGACCGTGCCCGAGGCGGCCGAGGAGTTGGGACTGCCGTTGGGTACCGCGAAGTCGCGGGTCTACTACGCACTTCGTGCACTGCGCACGGCGCTACAGGAGAGGGGGGTGACGGAGTGAGCCGGACGGAGCACATGGACGTCGCGGCGTACGCGCTCGGCGTACTGGACGAGCAGGACACCGAACGGTTCGAGGAGCACCTCGCCGCCTGCTGGGCGTGTGCGGCGGAGTTGGAGACGATGGTCCCGGTGGTGGGGATGCTCTCCGACATCGACGGCGAGACGATGACGGCGATGGAGCAGACCGCCACGGATCCCCGGCTGCTGGACCGTACGTTGGCAGCGGTGCGCGGCCAGCGACGTCGCCAGCGGTTCCGGCAGATCCTCACCACGGCGGCGGCGGTGGTGGTCTTCGGCGGGTTGACCGGGGTGGGCATCGCCAGTGTCACCGAGGGCGGCGCCCCGTCGGAGTTGGGGGCCCAGCCGAGCGTGACGGCACCGGTGGGCGAGCCGGGCACCCCGAACCCGTCGGCGTCGGGGCCGGGGCTCGGAGGCCGGGACGAGATCGAGGGCGACCCGTACGCGGGCACCGACGCCAGCACCGGCGTGGAGGCCACCTTCTACGTCTCGGACAAGCCGTACGGCACGCAGGTCAACTTCGTCCTGAACAAGCTGCCCGGTCCGCGTGACTGCCGACTGATCGTGGTCCGCCGCGACGGGTCGACGGCGGTGATCTCCTCCTGGGCGGTGCCGGAGGGCGGCTGGGGCACCAACACCAACTCGGAGAAGTTGGTCCTGGGTGCCACGACCGCCGTGGAGCGGGGCGACATCGAGCAGTTGCAGGTGCAGAACATCAGCGACCGAGGGGTGGCGACCGCCCTGGTGACAGTGAAGATCTGACGGTTCCCGTCGAGCGATCGGCGTCGGCCTCCCACGACGGGGGCCGGCGCCGATCGGTGTTTTTCCGGCCAAACGGCCAGGTGCGCCCTGATACGCAGGAAACGGCCAACCGGTTCAACCATTGATCGGTGACATTGGCCACCTCGACGCGTTCAACCTTGACACGCTCCCCCGCGTACTACTCGGCGACTGACCAAGTATGAGGAGGGCACGTGGCACACCTGAAGCGGACCGTCGTCGTGGCGGTAGGTGCAATGGTCGCACTGACGGCTTGCGCTCCGGCAGGCTACGACGGGACGAACCCCGGCCCCGCCGAGCCGGTGGCCGTCGCCGCCGCCGAACCCACCTCGACTGCCGACCCGGGGGCGACCCCGGAGGTGACAGCGGAGCCCACGGCGGCCCCCACCGCCGACCCGACCGCCGACCCGACGTCCGCCCCGATCCCGTCGAACGTCAAGCTCACGCAGGCGCTCAAGGGCAAGGCGGTGCCCAAGATGGGCAAGGTCGTCACCGACGAGAAGGGCTTCCTGCTCTACCGTTTCGACAAGGACACCAACGACCCGGCCGCGTCGAACTGCATCGACAAGTGCGCCCAGGTCTGGCCGCCCGCGCTGACCGACGGCAACCCGCAGCTCGACGGGGTCGCCGACGAGAAGGTCGGCACCGTGACCCGGCAGGACGGCACCCGTCAGATCACCCTCGACGGCTGGCCGCTCTACCGCTACATCGGTGACAAGAAGGCCGGCCAGTGGAAGGGCCAGGGCGTCGGCGGCACCTGGTTCGCCGTGCAGCCCAACGGCAAGAAGAACCTGGAGTGCCTGCCCACCGGCACCCCGAAGGCCGTCGAGCCGCCGTCGAACGCCGACTCCGGCTCCTCGTACTGACACACCCCTTCCGCCCCCCGTCGGCGGTGTCCCGGATCGCCGTGGCGGCCGGTGCGACAGCCGACGGGGGGCGGGGTGGACCTGGACGTCGGTGCACCGGCAACGCGGACGTCCACGGAAGCGGCGTCGGCCCGTACGGGCCGACGCCGCGGTGCGTTCGTGCTGCCGGGACCACGACCCCCGGTCCCGGCAGCACGGACCCACGACCCCCGGTCCCGGCAGCACGGACGCGTGACAGAGTGTCCGGGTGGACGCGACAGGTCCGGCGGCCCGCCGGGTGCTGCGGCCCCCCGCCGACCACCGGTTGGGGGCGTCGGTCCGTGCCCTGACCTTCAGCAGGTACGACCCCTGTGCCCGGATCGCCGACGGGGTCTTCTGGTGGGCCACCCGCACCCCGGACGGCCCGGCCACCCTCGCCCTCCGGCCGACCGGCGGTGACCTGGTCGCCGAGGGGTACGGCCCCGGTGCCGGATGGGTGGTCGACCGCGCCGACGCCGTCGCCGGGCTCCGCGACGACCTGACCGGCTTCGCCGAACAGGCCCGGTCGCACCCGCTCGTCGCCCGGCTCGCCGCCCGGCACCGGGGGCTCCGGATGCCCACCACCGGGCTCGTCTTCCCCCGGGTGCTGCGGGCGATCCTGGAGCAGAAGGTCACCGGAACCGAGGCCTACCGGGGGTACGCGGCGATCGTGCGGCACTTCGCCGAACCGGCCCCCGGCCCGGTGCGGCAACTGCTGCTCCCCCCGGATCCGGCCGCCGTCGCCGCCGCCCCCTACTGGGTCTTCCACCCGTTCGGGGTGGAGCAGCGACGAGCGGAGACGCTACGACGGGCCGCCGCCATGGCCGACCGGCTGCAACGCTGCGCGGACTCGGCGGAGGCCACCCGTCGCCTCACCGCCGTCCCCGGGATCGGGCCGTGGACCGCCGCCGAGGTGGTCCGGGTCGCCTACGGAGACCCGGACGCGGTGAGCGTCGGCGACTACCACGTCCCCCACACCGTGACCTGGGCGTTGGCCGGTGAACCCCGTGGCGACGACGCCCGGATGTTGACGCTGCTGGAGCCGTTCCGTGGCCACCGGGGGCGGGTCTGCCTCCTCCTCGCCGCCGAGGGCCTGCACGCCCCCCGCTACGGCCCCCGCATGCCGATCCGCTCCTTCGCCGGCTACTGACCGTCGGGCCGGACACGCCCGGCGGTCGACGGGGAACCGGGACGCCGGCCTCGCGTCGATCTGGTTGACTGGGGCCGTGGACCTGCCGATCAATCCGCCGGTCGAGCCGATGCTGGCCAAAGCGGTTTCGTCGTTGCCGACCGACCCCGGGCTGACGTACGAGCCCAAGTGGGACGGCTTCCGCTGCATCGTCTTCCGCGACGGCGACGAGGTCGAGCTGGCCAGCCGGGGCGGCAAGAGCATGACCCGCTACTTCCCGGAGGTGGTGGAGCAGGCCCGGCGGCAGCTGCCCGTCCGGTGCGCCGTCGACGGCGAGCTGATCGTCATCCGTCGGGACGGCCCGCAGGGGCAGCCCCGACTCGACTTCGAGCTGCTCGCCCAGCGGATCCACCCGGCCGCGTCCCGGGTGAAGCTGCTCGCCGAGACCACCCCTGCCGACTTCGTCGCCTTCGACCTGCTCGCCGTCGACGACGAGCTGCTCACCGACCGGCCCTACCCGCAGCGCCGGGCCCGGCTGGAGCAGGCCCTGTCCGGGGTACGCCCACCGATGCACGTCACCCAGGTCACCACCGACGCGGCGACCGCCCGACGGTGGTTCGACGTGTTCGAGGGCGCCGGACTGGACGGGTTGATCGTCAAACCGGCGGACCTGCCGTACGCGCCGGGCAAACGGCTGATGGCCAAGGTCAAGCACGCCCGGACCGCCGACGTGGTGGTGGCCGGATTCCGGTGGCACAAGACCGGCCCGGTGGTGGGTTCGCTGCTGCTCGGCCTCTACGACGACTCCGGGGTGCTGCACCACATCGGGGTCAGCTCCTCGTTCACAGCGGCCCGCCGCAAGGAGCTCCTCGACGAGCTGGAGCCATACCGGGACGTCGACGGGGAGCACCCCTGGGTGCACGGGGACCACGAGCGGGGGCAGCGGATCCCCGGCGGGGTCAGCCGGTGGACCGGGACGAAGAACCTGGAGTGGGAGCCGTTGCGTCCCGAGCTGGTGTGCGAGGTGGCGTACGACGCGATGGAGGGTGACCGGCTGCGGCACACCGCCCGGTTCCTGCGCTGGCGACCCGACCGGGACCCGCGCTCCTGCGGCTACGACCAGCTCGACCGGCCGATCCGGTACGACGTGGACGAGGTCCTGCGTGGGGATCCCGCAGCCGTTCGCGAGGACCCCGCGTAGCGTGGCGTCGAGATCACCTGGGAGGTCGACAGTTGCCCCGTACGTCGCACCGGATCCGTCGGGTCCGGCTCATCCTCGCCGGACTCGTCGCCGTGACCTTGGTCGCCGCCGGTTGCACCCTGCCGGCGTTCGCTCCCCGTACCGCCGACGACGGCGAGGCCGCCGGGGAGCGGGCCGCCCGGTGGCGACCCTGCCCCGAGGTGGCCCAGGAACTGGTCGGCCGGGGCGCACCCGACATGCGGTACGAGTGCGCGCGGATCGCCGTACCCCGTGACTGGGGCGACGGAACGGGGGCGACGGCCGGACCGGGCAGCGGGGAGACCTTCGAGATCGCCCTCCTGCGGGCCCGGTCGGCCAAGCAGCGCGACCGGATCGGGTCACTGGTGATCAATCCGGGCGGCCCGGGTGGGTCGGGGGTGGACACCGCCGTCTACCTCTCCTTCGGGCCGGCCTTCGGTGGGCTGCCCGACAGCATCACCGAACGGTTCGACATCGTCGGCTTCGACCCGCGCGGGGTGGCCCGTTCCAGCCCGGTGGAGTGCATCTCCGACGCCGACCTGGACGCCAGCTTCGGATCCGACCCCGACCCGGTCGACCAGCAGGACTTCGACGACTACCGGGCGCTCAACCGCCGCATCGGTCAGGGCTGCGGCGAGAGGTACGGCGACCAGCTGTCGCTGTTCTCCACCGCACAGGCCGCCCGGGACATGGACGCGATCCGCTCGGCGGTCGGTGACGACAAGCTGACCTACCTCGGCTACTCGTACGGCACCCTGCTCGGCGCGACCTACGCCCAGCTCTACCCGCAGCGGGTCCGGGCCCTCGTCCTCGACGGGGCGATCGACCCCCGACAGGACCTGGTCGCCGGGTCGGAGGGGCAGGCCCGAGGCTTCGAGCGGGCCTTCGACAACTTCGACGAATGGTGTGCGGCGAACGTCGCCCGGTGCCCGATCGCCCCGGACGCCCGGGAGGCTGTCACCTCGGCGATCGACAAGGCCCGGTCCTCGCCGGTACGGGGAGCCGACGGCCGGGAGGCGACCGCCGGTTGGATCTTCTTCGCCGTCGTCTCCTCCCTCTACACCGAATCGGGCTGGGAGGCGCTGGCCCGGGCGATCGACCAGTTGGAGGGCGGGGACCCGACGGAGGTCTTCACCCTCGCCGACGGGTACGCCGGCCGGGAACCCGACGGGCGCTACTCGAACCTGTTCGACGCCAACCTCGCGGTGAACTGCTCCGACGAGGCCCAGCGGCCGACAGTGGAGCAGATCCGGCAGTACCAGTCGCAGTGGCGGCAGCAGTACCCCCTGTTCGGGCCGGCGTTGGCGACCGGGATGCTGTCCTGCATCGAGTGGCCCGCCCGACCCGACCCGTACCCGACGGGACCTGCCGAAGGGGCACCACCGATCGTGGTGGTCGGCACCACCGGTGACCCGGCCACCCCGTACGAGCAGACCCCCGCCCTGGCCGCCATGCTGGCCGTCGGGCGGGTGGTGACCTGGGAGGGCGAGGGGCACACCGCGTACCCGAAGACCGCCTGTGTCGTCGAGGCGGTCGACGCGTACCTGATCGACCTGACGGTCCCCCCGGACGGCCTACGCTGCCCGGCCCGCTGACCCGTGGAAACGGCGCGGCGCCCCGGGGTGGACGGCGCGGGTGACCAGGGGTGGGCGGTGCGCCCGGTGCGTCGACCGGGGGGCGCCCGGGTTCAGCCCTCGACCAGGCGGCCGTCGCGCAGGGTGAGGACCCGGTCGGCCAGGTCGATGAGCGCCGGGTCGTGGGTGGCGACGAGGGCTGTCGTCCCCCTGGCCCGCACCGTGGCCGCCAGCAGGTCCATCACCGACCGGCCGGTCTCCGAGTCGAGCTGGCCGGTCGGCTCGTCGGCGATCAGCAGGTCCGGTTCGTTGGCCAGGGCGCGGGCCAACGCCACCCGCTGCTGCTGACCGCCGGAGAGTTCGTACGGGCGCTGTGCGGCCTGGTCACCCAGCCCGACCAGCTCCAACAGCACCGCCACCCGTTCCTCCCGCTGCCCGGCCGGCACCTTCGCCAACCGCAGCGGTACGCCCACGTTCTCGGCCGCCGACAGGATCGGGATCAGCCCGAAGGTCTGGAACACGAAACCGATGCGGTGGCGGCGCAGGGTCAGCAGGTCCCGCTCCGCCGCCACCGCCACGTCGGTGCCGGCGACGACGATCCGGCCCGAGTCCGGGCGGTCCAGCCCACCGACCAGGTTGAGCAGGGTGGTCTTGCCCGCTCCGGAGCGTCCCCGGACGGCGACCAGCTCACCGGTCCCGGCGGTGAACGACACGTCGGTCAGCGCCGCGACGGCCTGTTCGCCCCGGCCGAAGCTGCGGTGCACGCCCTCGACGCGTACCGGCGGATCGGGCGACGCCCCGTCGACCCCCTGGACCACCGTCTCCGCACTCACCGCTGCTCCCTCCCGTCGCCCCGGTCCGCCTCGGCACCGGCACTGTCGTCTCCCGGCCTGACCTGCACGTGGTCCGGGGCCAGGTCGAGCCGGACCCGGTCCCGCAGCGCCAGCGCGTCGACGAAGGCCGCCGGCAGTTGCATCCGGCCGGTCCGGTCGAGCACCGCGTACTCCTCACTGATCACTTCGGTGGTGCCGTCCGCCCCGACCCGGGCGGTCCGGCGTACCTCCGAGGCGGTCCGCCCGTCCCGGATCGCGACGGTCCGACGGACCTGGGTGGCCACCGCCGGGTCGTGGGTGACCACCACGACGGTGACCCCCAACTCGGCGTTGATCATCCGGAGGGCGCCGAACACCTCCGCGCCGGTCGCCTCGTCCAGTTCGCCGGTGGGCTCGTCGGCGAAGAGCACCTCCGGGTCGTTCGCGACCGCCACCGCCACCGCACACCGCTGCTGTTCACCCCCGCTGAGCTGGGCCGGTCGCCGGTCGGCCCGGTGGCCCATGCCGACCGTCTCCAACAGCTCCCGGGCCCGGTCCCGGCGGGCGCGGCGACCGCGCCGACCGGCCAGCCGCATCGGTAGTTCGACGTTCTCCACCGCCGTCAGGTAGGGCAGCAGGTTGCGGGCGGTCTGCTGCCAGACGAACCCGGCGACCCTCCGCCGGTAGCTCAGGCGCCGACGGGCGGAGAGGGCGAGCAGGTCGTAGTCGGCCACCCGGGCGATGCCCGCCGTCGGGGTGTCCAGCCCCGAGAGGATGTTCAGCAGCGTCGACTTCCCGGAACCCGACGCCCCCACGATCGCCACCAGTTCACCCCGGTCGATGACCAGGTCGAGGCCCTGGAGGGCGACCACCTCCACCCCCTCACTGCGGTAGATGCGGACCAGACCGTCACAGACGATGTGCCCGCGCAACCGGTCCTGCCCACCGGCCCGTTCGGCGGCCCGGCGGGCCGCCCGTCGCTGCAACGTGGCCAGGTCCGGTACGTCACCGGTCGGGGCCATGGTGCTCGTCATCTCGACTCCCCTCTGTCGATCCGCAGCGCGTCCCCGAGACGCGACCGGCGGTTGTTCAGCATCTCCACGGCGAGGGCGAGGGCGAGCGCGAGCCCACCCAACCCGAACACCCCCGCGACCAGGGCCGGATCGAACGTGACAGTCACCGGGGTGCCGCCGGTGAACGCCCGCAGGCCGAGCGTCGGGGCCAGGAGCACCGGCAGCAGCGCCCCCACCAGCGCGCCGGTGAGCACCGCCACCCCGGTCAGCGGGGCCAGTTCGATCAGCAGCAGCCCCCGCCACTGCCCCCGGGACAGGCCGAGGGTGCGCAGCCGGAACACCGTCTGCGCCCGGTCCCGCGCCCCGGCCAGCACCGTGAGCGCGACGGCCAGCAGCGCCAACCCGGCACCGCCGACCGCCCCGGCGAGGAACCCGAAGGCCAGCACCCCGTTCGCCCCACCCGTACCGTGCTGGGCACGCAGATCGGCCCAGGTCGACACGGTCACCGGCAGCGGTCCACCGGCCGCCGCCAGCGCACCGCCGGACTGGAACCGCCGCTGCCCCTCGTCGCCGACGCGCTGCACGGCGGCCACGTCCAGGTCCGCCCCGGCGATCAGGAACCCGGTGGGCACCGCCGGGTAGACCCGGGTCGGCAGCGCCTGCCAGGGCAGGACGAGGAACCGGTCGGTGCCGGGGCGCAGCAGCGGGAAGTCGCCTGCCGTGTCGGCCACCCGGAACTCGTACCGCCGGCCCTGGAACTCGACGAAGGCGGACCGGTCCAGACCCGCCTCGGCCAGCTCCCCCGCCAGGGCCGGGGAGACCACAGCGGGGGCGGGTCCGGCCGGATCCGTCCCGCCCGACAACACCCGGGGTACCGCCACGTCCCGCCCGGCGCGGCCGGCCACGTCGGCCAGCCCCGGGCCGTCGACCACCAGGACCGTGACGTCCCCCAGCCCCGCGTCGGTGCCGAGGGCGTCACGGGACAGCGTCGCGTCCGCCTCGTCGGCCACCGGGGTCACCGCCCGGACCCCGGGCAGCCGGGCCAGTTCGTCCCCGGTCTCCGGGGTCAGCCGGTACCCGTCGACGAGCGCGTCGGCCGGTACCGCCCGGCTCGTCGACCGGTCCCGACCGGCCTCGATCCCGGCGGCCACCACGGCGCAGAACGCGGCGGTGGCGACCGCCACCACCACCACGACCAGTGGGGAGGTGACGCCGGACCGGCCGGCCCGGGCGGCGCCCAGGAAGGCGACCCCGCCCCGGGTGCCGGCAGCGACCCGACCCAGCAGCCGCAGCGGCCACGGGTACGCCCGCAGCGCCACCGTCGCCGCCGCCACGGCCACCAGCACCGGCACGGAGACCAGCAGCGGATCCACCGCACCCGGTGTCAGTCCCCGCCGGTGCAGCAGCACCACCCCGAGCGCCGCCGACACCAGCAGCAGCACCTCGACGGTGAGGCGACGCGGGCCGGTGCCCCACCGGACCGTGTCCCGCCGACCCGTCGTCCCGTCGGGTACGGCCAGCGCCGCCACCGGCAACGCCGCGGTGACCCCGACGGCCACCGCCACCAGGAGCCAGCCGGTGCCGGCGGCGTCGCCCGGGACCAGGCGACCGAGCGACCAGCCCACCACCACCGCCGGGAGGACCACCAGGGCCGACTCGGCCAGGCAGTGCAGTGCCGGACTGCTCCGGCCGCCGCCCCGCGCCCGGATCAGGGCGAACTCCTCCCGCCGGGCGCGGACCGCCAGGCCGGTCACCAGCAGGACCAGACCGGCCAGGGTGCCCAGGACCCCGGCCGCCACCACGGCGAGCAACGTCCGGGCGGCCGAGACCGACGCGGCGAACTCCCGCAACGGCAGGTCCAGGCCCTGGGTGAACCGGACGCCGGGGACGACGTCCCGCTGCATCCCGGTCAGCCCGTCGACCGTCGCGTCCAGGTCTCCCGGGGCGAGGCGGTCGGCGTCCACCCGGTACCGCCAACTGAACCGCAGCGGCCACCCCTCGGCGGCCCGGGCGTCCAACGCCCCCGCCCCGACCAGGCCCACCGCGTTGAACGGTTTGCCGTCCCCCTCCGGTTCGACGACCCGCAGGACCGGAGGGAGTCCGGCCCAGATCCCGTCGGCCGGGTCGGTGGGGCGGAAGACCCCGACCACCATTAGCTCCACCGGCTCCGCACCGTCGCCGGGGCGCAGCGCGGCGAGGTCCAGACGGCTGCCGACCCGCAGGTTGAGACCGGCGGCGACGTCGGCGGCGAGGGCCAGGGGGATGGGACCCGCCGCCGGTGGCTCGTCGGTGGGCCAGTCGCCGTCGACGAGGGTGCCCGCCTCGGCGGCCCCCGGTGACGTCCGCAACCGCAGGTCCACCAGGAGGTTCCGGGCCGCCAGGTCGGCGCCGGTCAGCCGACCGGGTGCAGCCTCGGCCAGGTACCAGCGGCGGGCCACCACGGCGCGTACCGGTGCGGGCATCCGCTCGGTGAGCCGGTCCAGTTCCGCCCGGCGGGCCGCCACCGGTCCGGTGGCGTCGACGTACCCGGCCGGGTCGGCGTCGTACACGAGGTCCCGCAGCACCGCCGGTCGGTCCGCCACGTGGTGGTGCAGGCCCTGTTCGGTGAGGCGGCCGGTGATCCGCGGCACCCCCTCCACCAGCCCGGCGACGAGCACTGTCAGCACCGTCAGGAGCAGGAAGGTGGCCCGGTGGGACCGGATCCGCCGCAGGGTCTCGTGGACCGTCATCGCTGCGCCCCGATCCGTAGCCGGGCCACTGTCATCCGTTGTCGCAGCCCGGTGGCGACGACGGCGCTGCACGCCAGGGCCGCCACCAGCAGACCGACCGAGGTCACGCCGACGGGCAGCCAGGGCAGGTGGAAGACGGCGTCGGGGACGGGCCGGTCGGCGGTGGGGGTGACGATCACCAGGGGCGCCGTCGCCGCACCGACGAGCGCGCCGAGCAGCACCCCCACCCCGACGCCGAGTCCCGCCAGGAAGGTCTGCTCGGCCAGCAGTGCCCGGGCCAGCAGTCGGGGGGACCCGCCGAGGGTGTGCAGGACCGCGAACTCGGTCGACCGGTGCCGGGCGGTGGCCCAGACGTCGACGGCCAACCCGACCAGGGCGAGCAGGACGGCACCGAACGCCGCCGCGAGCAGCCCGGTCCGGGCCGCCCGCCAGTACGGGTCGCGGGCGGCCGTCTCGACGACGGCGATCCGGTCGACCACCGTGACACCGGACAGGTCGGCGGCGCTCCGGACGGCGGTGGGCGGGGCGTCGGCGCGTACCCACCACTGCGGCACCGGCCGCACCACCCCCCGGGTCCGGGCCAACCGGTCCACCGCCGCCGGGAGGTCCAGCAGGATCGCGTCCCCGCCGGTGGTGGGCACCGCGTCGACCTCGCCGACGAACCGGACCGGCAGGGAGGCCCCCGGCAGTCCCAGGGTGACGGTCTCCCCGGTCCGCAGGCTCAGCGCCGACCGGACACCGGGGGTCAGGAGGGCAGGTACCGGTTCGGCCTCGGCGGTCGGCAGGACGCTGAACCGTACCGGCGGTTGGACCGACCACCAGCTCTCGCCCTTTGGCGGCAGCGGGAACTCCGCGCCGAGGGTGCCGGCGGTGACGGTGGCGGGCAGTCGGACGTTACCCCCGTCGGTGCTCACCCACCCGCCGTCGACCGGCGCGGCCCGCCGGGTGCCGTCGGCGTCGACGGTGGCCAGGTCGGCGACGGTCAGCCGGTAACGGTCCCCCAGTGGCGGGGCGTCGACGGCGAACCCGACCAGCCGGATCGCCGTCCCGCCGGTGTCCGGCAGGTCGACGGTGACGCGCGCCGGCCGTCCGTCGCTGTCCGACTCGGTCATCGGCAGCCGGTACGCCTGCCCGTCGTCGGTGGTCAACACCATCGACACCGTCACCCGGTGCGGACGGACCGGTTCCCGGACCGGGGTGCCGACGACGCCGGTGAGCTGCCGGGCCTCGACGGGCAACGCGATCCCGGCCGGTGCCCCCCGGGCCCGGACCAGCCTGTCGAACATCTCCGGGACCGGTTCGTCGGCGAGCCGGTCGTCGAGCCGGACCAGGCCTGATGCCCCGGCGGCGTCCAGTCCGACGACTGTCACCGGCAGGTCGCCCCGCCCCAGTCGCAGCTCGTCGCGCCAGGCCGGTAGCGCCCGCCCGACCCCGTCGAGGGCGGCCAGCTCACCGGCCCGGCCCACCGGGGCGACCCCGCCCCGCTCGACCACCCGCAGGTCCGCGCCGACGGTGTGGTCGGCCTGGTCGCTGCGGGAGGTCTCCCAGGTGCTCAGCAGCGACCAGGACAGGGTGCTGCCGCCCACGGCCAGGGCGAGCAGCAGCACCGGCCCGGCGTGCGGTCGCCGACCGGCCTGCCACATCCCGAACACGGTGGCCGTCCACTGTCGCCGGTCGACGAGGCGTTCGGCCACCCGGGTCGCCGGGGGCAGCAGCCGCAACGCCACCACCGCCCCGGCCAGGACCCCCAGGATCGGGGCGCTGGCCAGCAACGGGTCGATGCCGAGTCGACCGTCGGCACCGGCCAGCGGTCCCGAGTACTGCCGCAGCTGGAACCAGGCCAGCGCCGCCGACCCCACCAGGGCGATGTCGACACCGGCCCGTTGGACGGCCGCGCCCCGGCGCGGGCGGGACCGGGACGCGAGGTCGGCGACGTAGGTCCCGGCCCGACGCAGCGCCGGCACCACCAGGGCGAGCAGAGCGCCGATCCCGGTCGCCACGGCCACCGCCGGGCCGGGGCCGGTGTCGACCCCGCCGAGGTGGCGCAGGACCAGCCCGGCCAGCGGTGGGGCGAGCAGGACGGCGGGGAACACCACCAGCCCCGCCTCCCGTACGGCCAGGCCGACCACCTGTCCCCGGGAGGCACCCCGGGCGCGTAGCAGCGCGGTCTCGGCCCGTCGGTCGTTGCTGAGCAGCGCGGCGACCAGCACGAGGGCGTACCCGCCGAGGACCAGGATCAGCAGCAGCGGGGTGAGCAGCGCGGAGCGGCCGACCAGGTCGGCTCGGGCGAGCCGGTCGACGAGGTCGTCGATGTCGGTGGCGCTGCGCGCCGACGTGCCGAGCCCGGCGGCCTCGGGCACCTCGACGGCGGCCTCGGCGACCGCCTGTTTGACCGGGGCCAGCCGCCCCGGTGCCACGGCGGCCAGGTCGGGCTGGACCAGCCAGGCGGCGGAGAAGGATCGGGGGAAGGACCTGTCGAAGTCCGCCGGGTCCAACACGAACGGCCCGTACGAGGTGACCGGCCCGGTCGGGGCGGCGGCACCCACCCCCGGGGCCAACCGCCAGTACGGGGCGGTCGGGTCACCGGGGTTCCAGACGCCGACGACGAGCAGGTCGCTCTCCTGCTCGGAGCTGCGGTCCACGACGGGCACCCGCTGCCCGGCGCGGATCCCCAGCCCGGAGGCGACCTTCTCGGGCACTGTCACCTCGACCGGATCCGCGCCGGGGCGGGGCCAGCGGCCGGAGGCGAGTTCGGCGTGTCCGGCCAGGTCGGGCAGGGTGCTCAGGGTGGCGAAGACCGGATCGTCCCCGTCCCGGTCCACGGCGGGCGCGTCGATCAGTTCCCGGCCCGTGCCGTAGCGGGCCGAGGCGACGGTGACCGGCACCCCGGCGAGCCCGTCGGCGAACCGGTCCCGGACGGTGCGGTCCCGCTCGGCGTACTCCGCGCGGTCCCGCCCGCCGGCACCGCTGATCAGCAGGGTCCGTTCCTCGGCGGGCGCGGCGGCGAGCAGGCTCCGCTGACCGGCGTCGATCGCCTCCCGGTTGTGGTGGGCCAGCCCGGTGACCAGGGCCACCGCCACCAGGGCCGCCGTGGCGGCGGCGAGCAGCAGCCCGCGCGCCTCCCGCGCCCGCCGCAACACCAGTCTCATCCCCGCGCCTCCCCTGCCCCCGGTTGACCGGTGACCAGGAAGAGGGGGTGCGCCCGGGAAAAGGTTCGCGCCCGTTACTTGATCGTTATCGGCCGATCCCTTTCGGACCCTCCGCCGTCCGACTACCGGGGGCGGTCACGGTCCTTCGACGGTTGGACCCGCTTCGGTTCGCCGGGCATCTTCGGGTGGTCCGGCGGGTAGGGCAGGTCACCCTGGCCGTCGGCGGCGTCCCGGTCCGCCCACTCCAACAGCGGGGTGATGTCCCACGGGGCGTCGTCGATCCCGGCGTGCGGGTCGCCCCGCTCGGCCAGCCGGGCCGCGACGGTCCGCAGGTCGAAGTCGTCCGGTTCGACGTGGGGCAGCTCGTCCCAGTCGACAGGGGTCGAGACCGTCGCCCGGGCGTTGGCCCGCAGCGAGTACGCGCAGGCGATCGTCCGGTCCCGGGCCATCTGGTTGTAGTCGACGAAGACCCGCTCACCCCGCTGTTCCTTCCACCAGGCGGTGGTGACCAGGTCGGGTCGGCGACGCTCCAGCTCCCGGGCCAGGGCGATGGTGGCCCGCCGGACCTCGGTGAACGTCCACCGGGGTTCGATGCGCAGGTAGACGTGCAGCCCTCGCCCCCCGGAGGTCTTCGGCCACCCGGTGGCCCCCAGCTCGTCGAGGATCCCCCGCAGGTCACCGGCGGCGGCGACCGCCGTGACGAAGTCGGTGCCGGGTTGCGGGTCGAGGTCGATGCGCAGCTCGTCGGGCCGGTCGACGTCGGTGGCCCGCACCGGCCAGGGATGGAACACGATGGTGCCCATCTGGGCCGCCCAGGCGACGTGGGCCAGGTCGGCGGGGCAGAGTTCGGCGGCGCTGCGTCCGCTCGGGAAGCTGATCGTGGCTGTCGACAGCCAGGGGGGCACCCCCCGGGTCGGCACCCGCTTCTGGAAGAACATCTCCCCGTCCACGCCGTCCGGGAAGCGCTGCAACGTGGTGGGCCGGTTCCGGAGGGCCCGCATGATGCCCTCCCCCACGGCGAGGTAGTACTCGAAGACGTCCGCCTTGGTGAAGCCGCGCTCCGGGAAGATCACCCGGTCCGGGCTGGTCAGCCGGACCTCCCGACCGGCCACCTCGACCTGCTCGGCAGCACGCTTTCCCACCCCGGACGTGGCTTTGGTAGCCCCCATGGCGCGACCATATGCCATGGCACCGACAGTCGACGTACCGTTGACCGGTGAGTCTCGACGAGAACGACCTGCCCCGCACCGACGAGCAGTGGCGGGTGCGCCTGAGTCCCGAGGAGTTCCGGGTGCTGCGCCAGGGCGGCACCGAACCCGCCTGGACCGGCGAGTACGTGGACACCAAGACCCCCGGGATGTACCACTGCCGGGCCTGTGGGGCCGACCTGTATCCCAGCGACGACAAGTTCGACTCGCACTGCGGGTGGCCGAGCTTCGACGACGCCCTGCCCGGTGCGGTCCGGGAGATCGAGGACCGCAGCCTCGGCATGGTCCGCACCGAGATCCGCTGCGCCCGGTGCGACAGCCACCTCGGGCACGTCTTCCGGGGCGAGGGTTTCACCCCGAAGGACACCCGGCACTGCGTCAACTCGATCTCGGTCCGCCTGGAGCCCCGTCCGAGCTGACCAGGGACCGGGCCTGCACAGGGCCGCTCCCCGGGACGTCACCCGACACGCCGACGTGACACGCCGCCGATGTAGTTGAATGTCCGGTTTCCGGACCATCGGCCACCGCCGTCGCGCAGGCTTGGGAAAACGTCTGTCACGGGGGAACTGTCATGGCGACCTGCGAGGTCTGCGGAAACGACTACTGGATGGCCTTCGAGGTCCGTACGGTCAGCGGCGACGTACACACCTTCGACAGCTTCGAGTGCGCCGCACACCGGCTGGCACCGATCTGCGAACACTGTCAGGTCAAGATCGTCGGTCACGGGGTCGAGGTCTCCGGCCGCTTCTTCTGCTGCGGGCACTGCGCCCGTACGTCGGCGGGCGAGCCGGGGGCGCAGATCCGTGACGCCGTCGGTGCCCGCCCGGCCTGAACCGTCCGCCGACGCCACGGCGGACGATCCCCCCGGGTCGGCGGGGTCGACCCGAGGTGCCGACCGGGGCTCCGGTGCGGCCTACCATCAGGGCGTGCAGCCGACGTCCCTCCAGGTGTCCGCCTTCGCCGACCTGTCCCCGCGTACCCTCTACGACCTGCTCAGACTGCGGGTCGACACCTTCGTGGTGGAGCAGGAGTGCCCGTACCCGGAACTGGACGGGCGCGACGTCGAGCCCGACGCCCGACATCTCTGGATCAGCCGCGACGGTGCCGTCCTGGCGTGCCTGCGGGTCCTGCGCGAGCCGGACGGCACGGCCCGGATCGGCCGGGTCGTGGTGGCTCCGACCGAGCGCGGCGGTGGGCACGGTGCCCGACTGATGACCGAGGCCCTGACCCTGGTCGGTGCGGTGCCGTGCGTCCTGTCGGCCCAGTCGCACCAGGCCGGTTTCTACGCCCGGTTCGGGTTCACCGCCGACGGCCCGGAGTACGACGAGGACGGCATCCCGCACGTGCCGATGCGCCGCCCCGGCCGACCGGCACGCTGACCCGCCCAACCGACCGTCACCGCCACCGGGCCACCACCACCAGGGGTTCCCGGTCGGCGGGGCGGGGTCCGGCGGTGAGGACCAGGTACCCGTCGTGTTCGAAGGCCGGTCCGGTCGAGGGCCCGACCTCCGCCGGCAGTCCCCGGCCGAGCAGGGTCGTCGCCCCGGTACCCGCCTCGACCAGCACCAGCCCCGTCGATCCGGCGGCCTGCCGGGTGGTCCAGACCCCTCGGTCGTCCACCCGCACGATCCGGGTCCGCCCGTCGCCCTCCTGCTGCGTCCAGGTCAGCGTGCCGTCGGTGAGGTCGAACGCGGTCACCCGTCCCCGGTCGGCCTGGTTCACGGCGAACAGGACACCGTCGCGGACCACCATCCCGGACGGGCTGGTGCCCGGCTCCCCGGTCTCCGCGGAGGTGCTGGCGAAGTCGAGGGCCCGCCCGGGGGCACGGACCGGGATCTCGACGGTCCGGCGGCCCTGCGGGTCGAAGGCGGCCACCACGACGTCCGGGGACCTCGTCGGGTTGACCACGGCGACCACCGGGTCGACGGAGACCACGTTCTGCACCGTGGTCCGTTGACCGAGCAGCGCCTCGAACCGACCCTCGCCGGTGGCCGGGTCCACTCCGACCAGGTACGTGCCCTCCCCGGACAGGCACCGCCGATCCATCAGGACCCGCTGGGCGCTCATGGCGTACACCTCGGCGGCGCAGTCTCCCTTCTCCTGTCGCCAGCGGATCGCGCCGTCACCGAGTCCGACGGCGGTGATCGTCGCCTCGTCGTCGAAGACGGCCACCTCCCCGGCGGCGAGGAGCCGGTACCCCCGGGGCGGCTCGGCCGCGTACTCCGGCAGGGGTATCCGGACGGTGACGGTCCGCTCCCCTGATCTCAGGTCGACCACACCGATGCGGTCGCACCGGTGCCCGCCGTGGGCGAACACCCCGTGATGGCCGCTCGACCCGATCGCGGCGGCACAGATCCGCTGCCCCTGCGGCAGCGGGACGGTCCACACCGGATCCCCGTCGGCCAGCCGGTACGCGCTCACCCCGTCGGCGGTGGCCCGCACCACGACGTCCGCGCCGACCCAGGTCGCGTACGTGCGAGGCAGGTCCCGCCGGTCCGGCGGTGCCGGCGTCGACCAGACGACCGCCAGGTGGTCGGGCTGCGGGGTGCGGAGGACCCGCCAGGCGACCACCGCACCCACGCCCGCGCAGAGCAGCAGGGCCAGGGTGGCGGCGACACCCCCGATCAGCAGCGCACGCCGACCGGGTCGGTGACGCCCGGGCGGACCGTACCCCGGCTGGGTCGACCCGATTCCAGTCGGCGGCACGGGCGGACCGTACTGCGGGTGGGTCGACCCGACTCCGGGCGGCGGCGCGGGTGGGGGGCCGTGCGGTACGTGCTGTGACATGGCGACTTTCGGGTGCGAGGACGCCGGGGGCGTCATGATCCGGTGTCGCCCCGATGGTAGACCGGCGGTGCACCAGGGCCGGAACACCACGACACATTGACTGACGCCTATCTATATGTCACTCTGCGATACAGGCCGACGTGGGAGCCGCACCACCGGCGCGAGTTGAGGGCGACTCGCGACCGTCCGGGCGTTTCGTCAACCGACCACTCCCCTGGGGGCTTCAACCCATGTCCACGATCTCCCGAGTACGACGCATCCCGCTCGTCGGCGGGCTGCTCGCCACCGGTGTGGCGGCCGTGCTGCTGCTGACCACCGTCCTGGCCACCCCCGCGTCCGCCCACGGTTCCGTCGTGGACCCGGCCTCGCGCAACTACGGCTGTTGGCAGCGGTGGGGTGGCGACTTCCAGAACCCGAACATGGCCACCGAGGACCCGATGTGCTGGCAGGCCTGGCAGGACAACCCGAACGCCATGTGGAACTGGAACGGCCTGTTCCGTGAGGGCGTCGCCGGCAACCACCAGGGTGCCATCCCCAGCGGCCAGCTGTGCAGCGGCGGCCGGACCGAAGGTGGCCGGTACCGGTCCATGGACACCGTGGGGGCGTGGCGGACCACCAACGTCTCCAACAACTTCCGGGTCCGCTTCTTCGACCAGGCCAGCCACGGTGCCGACTACATCAGGGTCTACGTGACCAGACAGGGCTTCAACGCCCTGACCTCCCCGCTGCGCTGGGAGGACCTGGAGCTGGCCGGCCAGATCGGCAACACCCCGGCCTCACAGTGGACCCCGACCACCGGAGGGGTCCAGATCGACATCCCGGCGAACGCACCGGGTCGCACCGGCCGGCACATCGTCTACACCATCTGGCAGGCCAGCCACCTCGACCAGTCCTACTACCTGTGCAGCGACGTGAACTTCGGCGGCAGCGGGCCGACCAACCCGCCCACCACCCCACCGACCACGCCGCCCACGACCCCGCCGACGACCACCCCGCCCACCACGCCCCCGGCCGGCACCGCCGGATGCACCGCCGCCTACCGGGTCACCGGCCAGTGGTCCGGCGGCTTCCAGGGTGAGGTCCAGGTGACCGCCGGCACCACCGCCATCAAGAGCTGGACGGTGACCTGGACCTACCCGGGCGGGCAGCAGATCGCCAGCTCCTGGAACGCCACCGTCACCACCAGCGGATCGACGGTGACCGCCCGCAACGCCAACTACAACGGCAACCTGCCCGCCGGAGGGACCGCGAGCTTCGGCTTCACCGGCTCCGGCAGCGCCACCACACCGACCCTCACCTGCACCGCGACCACCTGATCAGAGTGGGGCCGCACCCGAGGACCACGGGTGCGGCCCCGACCGGCCCGACCGGGCACCGGTGAAGGTGACCGGGCCGTGGAAGACGGCCACACCGGCACCGGCCCCCAGGTCGAACCGGGCCGCCTCGAAACCGCTGTCGTCGAAGCGGGTGACACCGTGGAACTGGGTGCCGGTGAAGTCCGCGTACCGGGCCCGGCACCCGGTCAGGTCGACGTCCACGAGGACCGCCGCGCAGAGGTCGAGGTCCATCCCGGGCCAGTGCCGCGTACCGCCGCGAAGCCGGTCGGCGAGCAGTCCCTGGGCGACCCCGCGCAGCCGTACCTCGGCGGCCTGCTCGGCGGTGTGGACCCCGGTGAGCGGGAACGGAACCGGACGGCGCAGCCACCCGCAGACCGCGTCGACCACCCGTTGCCGCGACGCGGGGCGGTCGTCGGCGAGGGCGACCAGCCCGCGCAGACCCCCGTCGCGTACGGCGGGATCCGGGTCGACCAGCCGCACCAGGTACGCCCGGAGGTCCTCCTCCGCGAGCAGCATTCCGGACCCGGTCGAAGTGGCCGCCACCCGCCAACCGGGCGGCCAGTACGCCTCGGGATCCGACACCTCGCCACCGGTACGGGCGCCGGTGAGGTCCGCCGTGGGCGGCTCCAGGTGCGCCCCGGCGCCGAAGAACGCCTCGCAGAAGTCGACGACCCCGCCGAACTGGGCCCTGCCGAACCAGGCCGGACCGGTGAACCGGGCCTGCCGGAAGGAGACCGACGCCCCGAACCTGGCCCCGACCCCACCCTCGGACCACTCCTGGTAATCCCCCGTCAGGACGGCGAGCGGCCAGTTCGGGTCGGTCTCGTTCGGCTCGTCCCAGGGCAACGGGCGCCACTGGTCGACGGTCTCCCAGGCCGGGTCGTCCTCCCAGAACTCGTCCTCACCCCGCCCGAACCAGGCGATGCCGCCGAACCCGACCCGACCGAAGTCGGTCGGCCCACGGAACCGGACCCGACCGAAGGCGGCGTCCCCGTCGAACGTGGCCCCACCGAAGCGGGCGGGGCCGTCGAAGACCGCCCGGGAGAAGACCGCGTCCCCGGTGAACCGGGTGCCGACGAAGGTGGTCGTCCCCTGGAACCTCGTGTCGGCGAACCGCCCCCCGGCCAGGACGCAGCCGCCGAGATCGAGGTCGACGAGGGTCGCACCGGAGAGGTCGAGGACGATCCCCGCCCAGCGGGGCGGGGCCTGTCCCACAGGTCGGAGCCGGTCGGCGAGGAGCCCGGTGGCGGCGTCCCGTAGTCCCCGGTCGGTGCGGGCCGACGGCTCCGGGGCGCGCAGGAACCGGCAGATCGCCTCCACCACCGGCTGCCGCTGCGTCGGGTCGGCGTCGGCCCGGGCGGCCAGGTCCCCCAGGACCTCCCGCCGCTCGTCGGCCGACCCGGTGCCCGACAGCCACCGGGCGGGCACGTCCACCGGCTCCGCACTGCCCTCCCACCCAGCGGCGTGTTCCGTCCCGGCCGTGTGTTCGCGCCCGGCGACGTGCTCCGGCCCGGCGGCATGTTCCGGCCCAACGGTGTGCTCCGGCCCGGCCGTGTGTTCGCGCCCGGCGGTGTGGTCCGGCACGCGGGTCAGACCAGGCCGGCGACGATCTCGGCCACCGACCGGCGACGACCGGTGTAGAAGGGGACCTCCTCGCGGACGTGCCGACGGGCCCGCGAGGCCCGCAGGTCCCGCATCAGGTCGACGATCCGGTGCAACTCGTCGGCCTCGAAGGCCAGCATCCACTCGTAGTCGCCGAGGGCGAACGACGCCACGGTGTTGGCCCGCACGTCGGCGTAGCCCCGGGCCATCTTGCCGTGCTCGGCGAGCAGTTCCCGACGCTCCTCGTCCGGCAGCAGGTACCACTCGTACGACCTGACGAACGGGTAGACGCAGACGTAGTCACGGGGCCGCTCGTCGGCGAGGAACGCCGGGATGTGGCTCCTGTTGAACTCGGCGGGCCGGTGCAGGGCCATCTGGGACCAGACGGGGGTCAGCGTCCGCCCGAGAGCCGTCCGGCGGAACCGCCCGTACGCCTCCTGGAGCGCGTCGCTGGTCGAGGAGTGCCACCAGATCAGCAGGTCGGCGTCGGCGCGCAGCCCGGAGACGTCGTAGGTGCCCCGGATCGTCACGTCCTGCCCGGCCAGCTCCGCGAAGAGGGCCTCCACCTCGCCGGTGACGTTCTCCCGCAGCGTCGGCAGTTGGCTGCCGGCCCGGTACACCGACCACATGGTGTACCGGATGGTGTCGTTCAGCTCCCGCAGCCGTGCCGCGTTGGTCTGCTCGGTCATGACCCCGCACCTCCCAGTGCTGTGATGATCTCGTCGGCCGCCGTCTCGCCGGAGCGGACACAGACCGGGATGCCGACCCCGTCGTAGCCGGCCCCGGCCAGGGTCAACGTCGGGTGGGCGCGGCGCAGCGCCGCCCGGACCCCGGCCACCCGGTCGAGGTGCCCCGGCGTGTACTGGGGCAGGGCACCGCCCCAGCGTTGCACGTGCCCGGCGACCGGGTCCGGCAGCGTGGTGCCGAGCACCCCCGACACCTCCCGGTGGGCGGTGGCGGCCAGGTCGGCGTCCGGGCGGTGCAACTGCGTCTCGTCGCCGTACCGACCCACGGAGGCTCGCAGCAGAGCCGACCCGTCCGGCCGACGCAGGTGCCCCCACTTGGTGGTGAAGAAGGTCGACGCCTTGATCGACAGCCCTTCGGTGGCCGGGACCAGGAAACCGGAGAGCTCCGGCAGGTCCGGCGCGGGAAGCACCAGCGTCACCAGCGCGACGCCGGCGTAGTCCAGGGCACCCACAGTCGTCGCCGCGTCCGGGTCGGTCGGTGCGAGCAGCCGGGCCGCCGGACGGGCCGGCACCGCCAGCACCACGGCGTCGACCTCGACGTGTTCCGGTTCGCGGGTCGGCCCGACGGTCAGCCGCCACCCCCCGGCGACCCGGGTCAGCTCACGGACCGCGGCGTGCTGGCGGATCGTGGCCCCACTGGCGGCGGCGGCCGCCTCGACCAGCCGACTCAGCCCGCCGGCCACCGTGGCGAAGACCGGTGCCCCGGGCGCCCGGGGTGCCGCCGCCTGGGCCGCCCGGACCGCCCCGGTGAGGGTGTGCGCGGTGCGGGCGGCGTGGGCCAGCGCGGGCATCGTGGTGGCCAGGGACAGGTCGTCGGCCCGACCGGCGTACACCCCGCCGAGCATCGGGTCGACCAGCCGGTCGACCACCTCGTCGCCGAGCCGGCGACGGACCAGCGCCCCGACGGCGACGTCGACGTCCGGGTCGAGCAACGGGCGGCCCTCGTCGCGGTCGGCGTCCGCGTCCGGCCGGGCCACCGTGGCCACCGCCGCCAGATCCCCGGGTACGCCGACCAGGGTCCCGCCCGGGATGGGCCGCAGCCCGCCGTCGACGGCCACCGCGGCACGTCCCACAGTCGGGTGCACGACCTGCCCAGCGAGGCCGAGTCGGCGGACCAGTGTCAGCGCTGCGGACTCGCCCCCGGCCGGATCCCGCACCAGGAACGACTCGGCACCGAACTCCACCGGCTGACCGGCCAGTTCACCGGTGCGCAGCTTGCCGCCGAGCGCACCCGACTGCTCGTACACGGTGATCTCGGTGTCGGCCGGGGCGCGGTCGCGCAACCGGACCGCAGCGGCCAGCCCGGCGATCCCGCCGCCCACCACCGCCACCCGCCAGGGCTGCCGCATCCCGCCGACCGCCTACTCCGCCGGGCGGGCGGAGACCTCGTGCACCAGCGCGACCACCCGGGTCAACACCTCGGGGTCGGTCTCCGGCAGCACCCCGTGCCCCAGGTTGAACACGTGTCCGGGAGCGGCCCTGCCCTGTTCCAGGATCCGCCGCACCTCGGCCTCGACCACCGGCCACGGCGCGAAGAGCACGCACGGGTCGAGGTTGCCCTGGACCGCCTTGTCCGGGCCGATCCGCCCGGTGGCCACGTCGAGCGGCGTACGCCAGTCCACCCCGACCACGTCGGCACCGGCCTCGCCCATCGCCCCGAGCAGCTCGCCGGTGCCCACCCCGAAGTGGATCCGGGGCAGCCCCGTCTCGGCCAGGCCCTGCAGGACCCTGGTCGAGTGCGGCAGGACGAAACGACGGTAGTCGGCCTCGGAGAGCGCCCCGGCCCACGAGTCGAACAGTTGCACCGCGCTGACCCCGGCGGCGGCCTGCACCCGCAGGAAGGCGAGGGTCACGTCGGCGAGTCGACCGCAGAGCGCGTGCCACAGGTCCGGGTCGCCGTACATCAGGGCCTTGGTCCGGGAGTGGGTCCGCGACGGACCCCCCTCGACCAGGTAGCTGGCCAGCGTGAAGGGGGCACCGGCGAAGCCGATCAGCGGGGTGTCGCCCAGCTCGGCGACGAGCAGTCGGACCGCCTCGTCCACATAGGACACGTCGGTGACGTCGATCGGTCGGATCCGCTCCACGTCGGCGGCGGTCCGCACCGGCTCGGCCACCACCGGACCGGTGCCGGGGACGATGTCCAGCTCGACCCCGGCCGCCGCGACCGGCACCACGATGTCGCTGAACAGGATCGCCGCGTCCACCCCGTGCCGACGTACCGGCTGGAGGGTGATCTCGGTGACCAGGTCGGGCCGACGGCAGGACTCCAGCATCGCCACGTTGGCCCGGATCGCCCGGTACTCCGGAAGGCTGCGGCCGGCCTGACGCATGAACCAGACCGGGGTGTGGGGGCCGGGTCGCCGCCGGCAGGCCCGGACGAAGGTCGAGTCCGCAGGCCCTCGGCGGGGTTCGTCTCGGGCGTCGACGCCCGCGCTGGTGGTGGTCATCTCCCCCATCGTCGCACGCCTGCCGCACGCCCGGAGCCCGCCCGCCCCCGGTGTGATCTCCGCCCGCGACAGCGCCCGGGTCGCGGGTGACGAACCAGGACACACAGGGTCACCACCTCCCCTTTCGGGAGCGGTGCGACACACTCCGATCAAGGGTCGTCACCGACCGTCGACCGTCGGCGGCGGCGGGCCCGCACGAGTCGGCGCGCCGCCCGGCAGTCCGTCCGGCGGCGACATAGGCTCGCCGACATGGCCCCCCCGACCGCGCACCCGGAGACCTTCGCCCGCGCGGTCGCCGGACTACGCTCGGTCACCCCCCGTGCGGAGATCGTGTTGGAGGAGGGGGGCGCGCCCCAGCGGCTGGCCCCGTACACCTTCGCGCTCTCCGCCACCGTCCTGCGCGACGACGACGACGTGGCCACCGGGCGGCTCATCCTGCTGCACGACCCGGCCGGACACGAGGCGTGGCAGGGCACCCTGCGCCTGGTCACCTACGTCACCGCCGACCTGGAGTCGGAGCTGGCCGCCGATCCACTGCTGCCCGGGGTGGGCTGGACCTGGCTGACCGACGCGTTGGAGGCGCACCAGGCCCCGCACCGGGCGCTCGGCGGAACCGTCACCCAGACCATGTCGACCCGGTTCGGCGAACTGGCCGGGCCGCCCGCCGCCGGGGACATCGAGATCCGCGCCTCCTGGACCCCGGTCGGGGAGGACCTGGCCGCCCACCTGACGGCCTGGTGCGCGCTGCTCGCCTCCACCGCCGGTCTGCCCCCGCCCGGCGTCACGGCGCTGCCCGAACACCGTCCCGCCGGCACCGCCTGACCCGCGACCAGCCGACGGGCCGACCACGACGCGGTGATGCGGGACCCGGCCGGCCTCCCGGCCTCACAGGTACCGTTCGGCCTCGTTGCAGATCCTCGTCATCCCCTGGGTCGCCCGGCTGAAACCGGACTGGTCGTTACGACCGGCCGCGTCCAGGGCCGTGGTGAGCCGGTTCAGACAGTCGGCGATGACCCGCTTCTGCCGGGCCTGCTCGTCCCGGTCGTTGCGGGTTCCGGTGAGATCCTGCTCGGTGTCGGCCAACCGGTTCTTGGCGGTCTGCAACTCACCCCGGAGTCGTTCCAGCTCCTTGGTCCGGTCCTCCCCCTGGGAGACCGACGTGGCGAGCTTCTTCTCGACGCTGTCCAGCTCGTTACCGGTGACGACGAAGAGTCCGGTCATCACCCCGCCGAAGACCAGCAGCAGCCCGGCGACGACACCGAGTACCACGGCGGCCCGGCTCCGCCGGGCCGGTGGCGTCGACGGCCCGTACGGCGGGGCGGATCCCGGAGGCGCGAAGGCCGTCGGCCCGTACGGCGGCACCGGCCCCGCCTGCGGCGGTGCCGACTGGGGCTGCGGCCCGTACGGCGAGACGGGTGACGGCGGCGCGGAGTGCGGCGGTGGCGACCCCGCGTAGGACGGCGCGGACTGCGGCGGGGGGCCGTACGGCGAGACGGGTGACGGTGCGGCGGACTGTGGTGCCACGGGAGACTGTGGAGCCGGGGTCTGCGCGGGCTGGGGGGACCCGGCGGGCGGACCGGAGGTCGGCGGGCGACCGTAGACGGATCCCCGGGGCTGTGCTGAACCGGGGTCCGCCGGGGGCTCGGGGGAGGAGCCCTGCGGGGGTGGTTGGGTCATCGCTCTTCTCTCAGGGGGTGACGGCTGCCCCGCCGGGAGGGTCGGCGCGGCGTCCGGGGGGCCGGGATCAGCAGATCTTGAAGCCGTCGCAGGCGGTCTTTATCGGCACGGCCAGCCCGATCCCCTCGGCGTTGCGCGCCTTGGCGGTGGCGATGCCGACGACCTCCTTCGCCCCGTTGATCACGGGACCGCCGGAGTTGCCGGGGTTGATCGGAGCGTCGAACTGGATCATCGGCCCGTTCCGCCCCTCGGCCCGCCGGAACGCGCTGACCACTCCGGTGGTGACGCTGTCCTCCAGGCCGAGCGGTGCCCCGACCACGACGATCTGCTGGCCCGACCGGACCTCGTCGGTGGCGGCGACGAGTCCGTCGAACTTCCCGGTGGTCCGCAGGTGGGCGACGTCGTTGAGTTCGTCGACCTCGACGATGGTGGCCGGGAACCGCTGGTCGGTCCGCTCCAGGAAGACCTGCCGACCACCGGTCAGCCAGAGCGACTCCACCACGTGGTAGTTGGTGAACAGGTTGGCCCCGCCCCCCTCGGCCGGTCCCCCCACGGCGAAGGCGGTGCCGGTGGCGGCACCGGCCCGGACCCGGAAGACGCTGGGCAGGACGGCGGTGGCGATGGTCTCCGGGTTGAAGGTCTGCCGCTCCAGGTCCTGGGTGCGGCCCTCCAGGCTCTCCATCCGGGCGCCGTCGCGCCCCTGCGTCTCGGTCAACTGCTGGTCGAGGTCGCCCAGCTCGCCGGTGAGCTGGTGGATCCGCAGCGCCTGGAAGCCGCTGACCAGTCCCAGGACCACGGCGAGGAACAGGGCGGTGAATGCCAGCCCACGGCCCCGGGCCTTCGGGGCGGGGGCGACCGGCTGCCAGCCACCGGCGGGAGGTGCCGACCCGGGCGGCAGCGGGCCGGGGTTCAGGGGCGGGGTCCTCGGTCCGGGTGGGCCCGACGCCGCGGCGACCGGTCCCCCACCGGCGGCCTGGTTGCCCGGCCAGCCCTGCGGGGGGCCCGGTCGACCGTAGGACGGTGCCGGTTGCGGGGAGCGCTGGGCCGGTGGGGCCGAGGGTGGGCGGCCGGGGGCGGGCGGTGACCATCCGGCGCCGGAGCGGGGGGCGGAGCCGACGGCCGCCGACCCGACCGCAGGCGACGGAGCGGACCACCCGGGGGCGGCGGGCGGCGGGTACGGCGCGGCCGACGGCCGGGGCTCGAACCGCGGTGGTAACGGACCGGGTCGTCCCGCCGTCTCTCTCCCGGCCGCCTCCTCGTCACGTTCCGGAGTACCGCCCGTGTAACCAGCCGTCATGATGCCCATGTCCTCCCACAGCGCCCCGGCACACCGCCGACGACGTCCCGCCTAGGCCACCGGCCCGATGGAACGTACCCGCGCGATCGGGCTTTGTCTTCCCCGAAGTCCGACCCTGTCATGCAGGGTCAAGTATCGCCGCACGGTGTGGCGGCGTGCGGTCGGACGGTGTCGGGCCGACACACAGGTACCGGCTGCACCCCACCCTCCGGGACGCGCACTAGGGTTGTCAGGTGACCGACGAACCACCCCTGAACCGTCGGGCCGCCGAAAGTCGTACGGGAAACGGACCGCACCACCCGTCACCGGCCATACCGGTGGACCCGGACAGCACCCCGACCTCCGGCGGGCCCGTACCCCTGACCGCCCCTCGTGACGGCACCCCCCAGCCGGCGACCACGCTGGAAGAACTCGCCGACGTGGTGGCCCGTTTCGCCGCCGGTACCGGCCCTGTCGCGTTGGACGCCGAACGCGCCTCCGGTTACCGCTACAGCCAACGGGCCTACCTGGTCCAGCTCCGCCGGGCCGGGGCCGGGACGGTGTTGCTCGACCCGCTGCCCCTGCCCGACCTGACCAGCCTGGACGCCGCGATCGGCGACGTCGAGTGGGTGCTCCACGCGGCCAGCCAGGACCTACCCTGCCTGGCCGAGCTGGGGCTGCGCCCACGCCGACTCTTCGACACCGAACTGGCCGCCCGGCTGGCCGGTTTCGAGCGGGTCGGGCTGGCCGCGCTCACCGAACAGCTCCTCGGCTACAGCCTGGAGAAACACCACTCGGCGGCGGACTGGTCGAGCCGCCCGCTGCCCGAGTCGTGGCTGACCTACGCCGCGCTCGACGTCGAGATGCTCGTCGACCTGCGCGACGCCCTCGACGCCGAGCTGGACCGGCAGGGCAAGTCGGCCTGGGCGGCGGAGGAGTTCGCCGCACTGGTCCGCGCCGGTGCCCGGCCGCCCCGGGTACGCGCCGAGCCCTGGCGGCGTACCTCCGGGATCCATCGGATCCGGGGCGCGCGGGCGCAGGCCCGGGTCCGGTCGATGTGGTACGCCCGGGACCAGATCGCGGCCCGTCGGGACGCCGCCCCGGGGCGGGTGCTGCCCGACTCGGCCATCGTCGCCGCCGCCGAACTCGACCCTCGGGACGAGAAGACGCTGCTGACCCTGCCCGGTTTCGGTGGCCGGTCGGTACGCCGACTGTCCCGGACCTGGTTGGCGGCGCTCGACGAGGCCCGGCTGCTGCCTGACGACGAGCTGCCGGTGACCCCGGCGGTGGAGGGTCCGCCCCCGCCGCACCGGTGGGCGGAGCGTGATCCGGTGGCGGCGGCCCGGTTGGCCCGCTGCCGTGAGGTGGTGGTCGGGATCGCGGGCGGGCACGACCTCCCCCCGGAGAATCTGATCACCCCCGACTCGGTACGCCGTCTCGCGTGGCAGCCGCCGGCGGAGATCACCGAGGAGACCGTCGCGGAGGTGCTGCGCGGCTTCAACGCCCGCGAGTGGCAGCTCGGTCTGCTGGTCCCCGCCCTGACGGCCGCGCTCCACCCGCCCGGGGAGTGAGTCGATCGAGGGGTTTGCGTCGGCGGGATCGACAGACGTGACGCGAACCCCTCGATCCGGTGACGCCGGGGGCACCGGCGGGGGTGCGGGCTTGGTTACTGGTGGGTAGCATTCGGGGAAACGCCAGTGCCGGCTAGGAGGCTCCAAGTGCCCCGTGACGTTCGGGACGTCGTCTTCGTCGACGGCGTCCGCACCCCCTTCGGCAAGGCGGGCGGCATGTACGCCCACACCCGCGCCGACGACCTGGTGGTCCGCTGCATCCGCGAACTGCTCCGCCGCAACCCGCAACTGCCGCCGGAACGGGTCGAGGAGGTGGCGATCGCCGCCACCACGCAGACCGGCGACCAGGGCCTCACCATCGGCCGGACCGCCGCCCTGCTGGCCGGCCTCCCCAAGACCGTGCCCGGGTTCGCCATCGACCGGATGTGCGCCGGCGCGATGACCGCCGTCACCACCGTGGCCGGTGGCATCGCCATGGGTGCCTACGACGTGGCCATCGCCGGTGGGGTCGAGCACATGGGTCGGCACCCGATGGGTGAGGGCGTCGACCCCAACCCGCGGATCCTGGCCGAGAAGCTGGTCGACCCGTCGGCCCTCGTCATGGGGGCCACCGCGGAGAACCTGCACGACCGGGTCCCACACGTCACCAAGGCCCGCACCGACGCGTTCGCCCTGGCCTCCCAGCAGCGGACCGCCAAGGCGTACGCCGACGGCAAGCTCCAGGGCGACCTGGTCTCCGTGGCCGTACGCGACCCTGAGGCCGGCTGGGGCCTGGCGGCGGTGGACGAGGCACCCCGGGACACCTCCCTGGAGAAGCTGGCCTCGCTCAAGACCCCGTTCCGCCCGCACGGCAAGGTCACCGCCGGGAACGCGGCCGGTCTCAACGACGGGGCCACGGCCAGCCTGATCGCCGCCGAGGAGACCGCCCGTGAGCTGGGCCTGCCGATCGCCATGCGGCTGGTGTCGTACGGCTTCGTCGGGGTGGAACCGGAGGTGATGGGGGTCGGCCCCATCCCCTCCACCGAAAAGGCGTTGCGCATCGCCGGCCTGACCATCGACGACATCGGCCTGTTCGAGCTGAACGAGGCGTTCGCCGTCCAGGTGCTCGCCTTCCTCGACCACTTCGGCCTGGCCGACGACGACCCCCGGGTCAACCAGTGGGGTGGGGCGATCGCCATCGGCCACCCGCTGGCCTCCTCCGGGGTCCGACTGATGACCCAGCTCGCCCGCCAGTTCGCCGAGCACCCGGAGGTCCGCTACGGCCTGACCGCGATGTGCATCGGCATCGGCATGGGCGGCACCGTGATCTGGGAGAACCCCCACTGGGAAGGCGGCGCCCAGTGAGCGCGAGGAATGAGCCGTTCCTGCGAGTCCCGCAGTCGCGAACGGAAAGGAGAGCCCAGTGACGGGGTTGGCTGCACCGAACGAGGTGGTGACCCGGGCGCTGGTGCGTCGGGTGGACGTACCGGGGCTGGACCGTCCGGCCGCCCTGATCACCCTGGACAACGGACACGACCACACCAAACCGAACACCCTCGGTCCGGCCGGTCTGACCAGCCTGGACGAGGCGATCACCGCCGCCCTCGCGGCCGATCCGGCGTTCGTGGCGGTCACCGGTAAGCCGTACGTCTTCTGCGTGGGCGCGGACCTGACCAGCCTGCCGCTGTTGCAGGACCGGGACCAGGCGTTGGAGATCGGTCGGCTCGGTCACCGGGTCTTCGCCCGGCTGAAGGACAGCACCGTCCCGACCTTCGCCTTCGTCAACGGCGCGGCGATGGGGGGCGGCCTGGAGCTGGCCCTGCACTGCCACTACCGGACCCTGTCGGGAGGGGCGGGCGCCCTGGCCCTGCCGGAGGTGTCCCTGGGGCTGATCCCCGGTTGGGGCGGCACTCAACTGCTGCCGAACCTGGTCGGGATCCCGGCGGCGACCCAGGTGATCCTGCAGAACCCGCTGATGCAGAACAGGATGCTCAAGCCGAAGCAGGCTGCGGAGATGGGCCTCGCCGACGTCCTGCTGGAGCCGGCCGACTTCCTGGAGCGTTCCCTGGAGTGGGCCGCCGGGGTGGTCGGGGGCGAGACCACCGTCACCCGCCCCGAGGTGGACCGGGACATGTGGGCGGGGGTGCTCTACTTCGCCCGTCAGACCCTCGACCAGCGGCTGCACGGTGCGGTACCGGCCGCGAACCGGGCACTGGACCTGCTCGAGTCCGCCAAGGACGCCGACTTCGCCACCGGTACCGCCGCCGAGGACGAGGCGTTGGCGGACCTGATCTTCTCGGAGGAGCTGCGCAGCGGCCTGTACGCCTTCGACCTGGTCCAGCGACGCGCCAAGCGGCCCGCAGGTGCACCGGACAAGGAACTGGCCCGACCGGTGACCAAGGTCGGGATCGTGGGCGCCGGACTGATGGCCGGTCAGCTCGCGCTCCTGTTCGCCCGTCGACTCCAGGTCCCTGTCGTCCTGACCGACCTGGATCAGGCCCGGGTGGACAAGGGCGTGGCGTACGTGCACACCCAGATCGAGAAGCAGGTCTCCAAGGGCCGGATGGACAAGGGCACCGCCGCCAGGCTGTACGGGTTGATCAGCGGCGCGCCCAAGGCGGAGGCATTCACCTCGGGCCACTCCTCGTCGTTCGCCGACTGCGACTTCGTCATCGAGGCGGTCTTCGAGGACCTGACGGTCAAGAAGCAGGTCTGGGCAGAGCTGGAGAAGGTCGTCGGGCCGGAGACGGTGCTCGCGACGAACACCTCGTCACTGTCGGTCTCGGCGATGGCGACCGACCTCGAACACCCGCAGCGGTTGGTCGGGTTCCACTTCTTCAACCCGGTGGCCGTCCTCCCGCTGCTGGAGATCGTCAGGGGTGACCGGACCGACGACGCCACCCTGGCGACGGCCTTCGCCGTCGGCAAGCAGCTGCGCAAGTCCTGCGTGTTGGTCAGCGACGCCCCGGCGTTCGTGGTCAACCGGCTGCTGACCCGGTTCCTCGGCACGGTCTTCGCCGCAGTCGACGCCGGCACCCCGTTGGAGGTGGCGAACAACGCGCTGGACCCGCTGGGTCTGCCGATGCGTCCGCTGGCCCTGCTCCAACTGGTCGGCCCGGCTGTGGCGTACCACGTGGGGGGCACCCTGCACGCGGCGTTCCCGGACCGCTTCGCCGTCAGCGAGAACCTCAAGCGGATCGCCGAGTCCGGTCGGCCGATCGTCGTCGACGACGAGATCGACCCGGAGGTGGCGTCGCTGCTCGTTGTCGGCGACCAGCCGCTCACCGCCGAGCAGGTACGCCGCAACGCCCTGGAGGCGCTGGCCCAGGAGGTCCGGCTGATGCTCGACGAGGGTGTCGTCGCCGAGGCGCACGACATCGACCTCTGCATGATCCTCGGCGCGGGCTGGCCGTTCCACCTGGGGGGCGTCACGCCGTACCTGGACCGGACCGGCACGAGTGAGCGGGTCACCGGCCGGCGGTTCCTCCCGCCCGGAGTGGCGAGCCTGCCCGCCTGATCCGTCGTCGCCGCACGTCGCGGTGGTCGCCCCCGTCCCGGACGGTCGGCGACCACCGCGTCGTCGGTTCCGGGGACGTCTCGGGGAACCCGGCCCGGGGGCGGCTGGCCCGTTGCCCCGGGAGGGGCGCAGCTCTCCCGCGCCGGGAGGGGGCGGTCAGCGCTGCGGGGTGACCGACTGGTCCGTCCCTCGGACCGCCGCCGCCCCGGCGGCGGGCAACTCGACGGTGACCTCCAGCCCGCCCCCGGACTGGGCGACCACCCGGACGGTCCCGGCGTGGGCGTCGCAGACCGCCCGGACGATGGACAGGCCGAGCCCCGACCCCCGCGCCCCGGTCCGTTCCCGGCCACCTCGCCGGAACGGCTCGAACAACCCCGGAACGTCGGCCTGGTCCACCTCGAACCCGGTGTTGCCGACCACCAGCCAGGAGCGACCGGCCTCCGAGCCGGTCCGGACCCAGATCCGCCCGTGCAGATGGTTGTAGCGGACCGCGTTCTCGATCAGGTTCCCGGCCAACCGGTCGAGCAGGCCGGGGTCGCCGACGACCGGGGCGTGCGCCAGGTCGGTCTCCACCGTCAACCCGATCCGCTCCACCTCCCGCCGGACCGCCGACAGGGCGTTGGCGGTGCCTTGGGCGAGGTCGCACTCGGAGCGCCGACCGAGCGGCCGACCGGCCTGGGCCTCGCTACGGGCGAGCACCAGCAGCGCGTCCACCAGGCCGTTGGCCCGTTCGGAGGCGTCCCGGACCACTGTGGCCATCCGGCGGTACTCACCGGTGTCCGCCTCGTCGTCACTGAGGGTGACGTCGATCTCGGTACGCATCACCGCCAACGGCGTCCGTAGCTCGTGGGAGGCGTTGGCGACGAACCGCTTCTGCGTCTCGAACGACTCGGTGAGCCGGTCCAGCATCGCGTCGAAGGTCTTGGCCAGTTCGGCGACCTCGTCGTCGGCACCGGAGTAGCCGATCCGCTGGTCGAGGGTGGCCTCGCCGAGCCGCCGGGCGGTGGCGGTCACCTGGTGCAGTGGGCGCAGTGCCTGACCGGCGACCGCGTACGCCCCGGCCACTCCGACGATGCTGATGCCGACCAGGGCGAGCAGTCCGGTGACCACCAGTTCCCGGGAGGCCGCGTCGGTGAGCTGCTGCTCCCACTGCACCGCGTCCAGGATCCGGCCGTCGGCCAGGGTCACCGTGCTGCCCGGGGCCAGTTGGTCGGTCAGCTGCGCGCCGTCCCGGACCAGCAGCCAGGCCAGGAACATCAGGATCGCCCCGGTGCTGACCAGCAGCACCCCGTTGAGCAGGGTGAGTCGCAGCCGCAGGGTCGGGCGGATCCGGGGTCGCCGGATCACGCCGGCACCTCGGCCGTGCGGTACCCGGCGCCGACCACCGTCTCGATCAGCGGCGGGTCGCCGAGCTTCTTGCGCAGGGTCATCACGGTGACCCGGACGATCGTGGTGAACGGGTCGGTGTTGGCGTCCCAGACCCGTTCCAGCAGCTCCTCGCTGGAGACCACCGCCCCCCGCGCCTTGAGCAGTTCGGCCAGCACCCCGAACTCCTTGTTCGTCAGCTCCACCGGGGTACCGCCCCGGGTCACCACCCGCCGGGCCGGGTCGAGCACCAGGTCGGCGAGCTCGAACACCGGGGGCGCGGCCGGGGTGGCCCGCCGCCCCAGGGCCATCACCCGGGCGACCAGCTCGTCGAAGGCGAACGGCTTCGGCAGGTAGTCGTCGGCGCCGAGTTGGAGCCCCTCGACCCGGTCGGCCACCGTACCGCTGGCGGTGAGCATCAACACCCGGGTCAGGGCACCGGAGGCGGCCACCTCGGCGCAGATCTGGTCCCCGTGCACCCCGGGCAGGTCACGGTCGAGGACGATCACGTCGTACCGGGTGACGAAGGCGGCCTCGTGCCCGCTGTCGCCGTCGTACGCGACGTCCACCGCCATGCCCCGTTTACGCAGCCCCCGCGCGATCGCGTCGGCGAGGTTGCGCTCGTCCTCCACCACCAGCACCCGCATCCGGGCCACCTCCAAACGCTGCGCCTGGAGACAACCTAGTGGGACCCGCCGATCCGACGGACGCGGGCCGACCGGTGCGGTCAGGTCACGCCTGTACGATGGCCCGTCGTGGCTGTGCCGGTGGTAAATCCCTCGTTGAACGCAAAAACCAGATCCGCCCCGGGTGGACCCGACACGACCGATTCACCCCGGCGGCTACGCCGGCTGAATCGAGCCGACACACTGGCCATCGGAGCCTACGTGTTGTTGGGCGTCTTCGTGTGCCTGAACTACTGGGTGGACGTCCAACAGCGGGTCTCGTCCCACCTACCGACAGACCACAGCTGGTTCGAGTGGCTCTTCTCGCACGGCGCCTACTCGCTGCGGAACCTGGAGAACCCGCTGTTCAGCAGCCGTCAGAACGCCCCCGACGGGGTGAACATGATGGCCAACACCTCCATGCTGGGGGTGACCCTGCCGCTGGCCCCGGTCACCTGGCTGTTCGGCCCGCAGGTGACGTACGCCCTCTACCTGGGCGGTGCGCTGGCCGCCACGGCCGGCACCTCGTACTGGATGCTCTCCCGCTACCTGGTGCGGTCCCGGATGGGGGCGTTCATCGGTGGCGCGTTCCTCGGGTTCGCCCCGGGTGTGGTGCACCACGCCAACGGTCAGCCCAACTTCGTGTCGAACTTCCTGCTCCCGCTGATCTTCGTCCGGGTGCTCCGGCTCGGTGAGCCGGGACGCTGGCGGCGCAACGGGATCGTGCTCGGCCTGCTCGTCGCGTACCAGGTGTTCATCAACGAGGAGATGCTGCTGCTCACCGCGTTGGCCTGCCTGGTCGTCGTGGTGGCGTACGCGGTGCAGCGCCCGACGGCGGCCCGCGCCCAGGCCGGGACCTTCCTGGCCGGGCTCGGTACCGGCGGTGCGCTGACGCTGCTGCTGACCGGGTACGCGATCTGGTTCCAGTTCAACGGCCCGCAGTCGTCGCGGGGCCTGCAGGACGGGGTCTTCCACAGTTGGGGCGAGGACCTCGCCGCGTTCGTCACGTTCCCCCGGGACACCCTCGCCGGGGACCCGGCGGTGGAGCAGACCATCGGTCTCACCGAGCAGAACTCCTGGTTCGGGTGGCCGGTGGTGGTGGTGTCGGTGCTCGCGCTGGTGCTGCTGTGGCGGCGGTCGTTGACGGCCCGGATCCTCGGGATCGTCGCGGTCCTGTTCGCCTTCCTCTCCCTCGGCCCGCGCCTGCGGGTGGGGGGCACGGTGACCGAGATCCCCGGCCCCTGGGAGTACATCCCGAGCAGCATGCCGCTGGTCGAGATGATGATGCCGACCCGGTTGGCGCTGGTGACCACCGGTGCGCTCGGGGTCCTGCTGGCGCTGGCCTGGGAGGCGGTCTCCCGCCACGGCGGTCCCGGAACTGCCGTCCCGGCGCCACGGACCCCGCAGGACGACTCCCCCGGTCCCGGGGCCGAGAAGGCCGACGACGAGCCGGCCCCTGCCGACGGCGGACGCCGCCGGTGGGTCCGTCCGGTCGGCTTCGCGGCGATCGCACTCGCCGTGCTGCCCCTGTTCCCTCGGCCGCTGCCGGCGGAGCACGTCGACCTTCCGCCCCGGTTCATCATGTCCGGCGCCTGGGAGGAGTACGTCCCAGACGGCCGGACCCTGGTGCCGGTGCCGATCCCCAGCAACGTCCACGGCCTGACCACGTTGCGCTGGAGCGCCCTGACCCAGCACGAGTTCCCGATCCCGGCCGGTTACTTCATCGGCCCGGGCCTGGAGAACGAGGGGATGTTCGGTGCCCCGAACCGGCCGACCAGCACCCTGATCTACGCCACGATGGACTCGGGTGAGGTGCCGGAGCTGACCGACGAGAACCGTCGGCAGGCCGCGGAGGACCTGCGCTACTGGAAGGCCTCGGTGGTGGTCCTCGGCGAGCATCCCCGCGAGGCGGTGCTCCGCGACCTGATGGCCGGCCTGCTCGGGGCCCCGCCGCAGCGGGTCGACGACGTCTGGCTCTGGGAAGTCTCGGACTGACGAACGGCAAGGCCCCCGATCCTCACTCGGATCGGGGGCCTTGCCGTTCGGTCGTAGGCCCTACTCGGACGTCGGTCCGGGCCGGTCGGGTTCGTCCGGGTCAGCCCTTCGTCCGGGCCGGTCGGGCTCGTCCGGGTCAGTCGTTCGTCCGGGTCAGTCGTTCGTCTGGGTCAGCGGACGGACGTCCCAGATCCAGACGTCGAGTTCCTGCCGGCCCGGGCCGACGATCTGCTCGACGGTCTGTTTCAGCGGCTCGACGTTGGGCTGCCCCTCCGGCAGGACCAGGATGGCCGCGTTCCAGTACCGCAGTTCGTCGAGGGAACGCCGCCGCTCCCGGTCGTCGAGCTTGGGCGTACGGCCGGTCCGGGACACCTCCTCCAGGATCGACCCCATCCCGCTCGGCCGACCGCCGAAGCGGCCCGCGTCACCGGTGTTGGCGTTGCGGGGGGCCAGGAAGTACCCGCCGGGGATCTTGAAGTCGAGGTTGGTGGAGGCGGCCCACCGCATGCCGTGGGTGTTGCCCATGCTGGGCACCGGGATCGGCACCAGGGTCTGCTCCGCGCTGACGTACTCCCGCCAGCGGTCGGAGGTGATGAACTCCGGCACCGGGGGACGCGTGGTCATCTTCAACGGCATCGGGGCGATCGGCAGCAGCGCCAGGACCAACCCGGAGGCGGCGAGGGTCCGCAGGGTCCTCGGGTCGGCGACCTTGAGCGCCCGGACCCGCTCGGCGGCGATCGCCAACAGGATGCCGATCACCACCGTCGTGATCATGCCGAACCGGGTGGGCACCACCGCGTCGAGCAGCGGCAGCCGGACCAGCAGCTCCCACGGGCCGGGGATCAGCTCCCGGTCCCACCAGGTGATCCGCTCGCCCAGGGAGAGGATCACGAAGAACAGACCGGTGGCGGCGAGCGCCCGTACGATCATCTCCCGCCGCAGCCAGACGACGATGCCGACGGCGATCAGCGCCAGGCTCCACCCGAAGAAGGCGTTCTCCTCGGAGTAGTTCGGGGCGAGGTTGACGTTGGCCCGCCGGTCCCCGCCCAACGTCGGGGAGCCCTGGGCGACCAGCGCCGCGATGTCGTTGCCGTAGTCCTGCACCGCCGAGCTGAGCCCGTGGTACGCCATCGGACCGGCGAACTGGATGTAGAGCGGATACGCCAGCAGGGACCCGGCGACCACGGTGCAGGTCAGCACGGCCTTGCCCAGGGGACGCCACGCGGCGCTCCACATCCCCGGTCGCTGGACCACCACGGCGATGAGGAAGATCCCGCAGGCCATCGCGGTGAAGAGCAGGATCTCCTCGTTGATGAAGGCCTGCCAGACCACCAGGAGGCCGAGGATCGCCCCGTCCCGCCAGGGGCGGGTGGTCCGGGTGATCACCAGGACCCGCCAGACGATGAAGGGCAGCAGCCACTGGCTGATGATGTTCGGATGCCAGCTGGCGTGCGACAGCATCGCCGGGGAGAAGCCGCAGAACCAGCCACCGACGGCGGCGGCGAGCGGGCTGCGGACCACGTGCCGGGACAGCACGTAGTACCAGGCGAAGGCGGTCCCGGAGAGCGCCAGCGTGATCAGCAGGACGAAGGTCACCGCCGGCCCGAACAGCAGGGTGATCGGCACCATCGGGATCCCGAGCGCGAGGATGGCCGTGTTGGCCATCAGGTTCACGCCGTCGGGGTAGTTGAACTGGTCGGTGTAGAACGGGAACTCCCCGTGCAGCACCACCCGCACCGAGTGGGCGAGGAAGAACTGGACCTGGGCGGGGTCGCTGACGTACAGCGACGCGACCCGGCCGGCCGGGTCGACCCAGATCTGGCTGGTCACCCAGACGGCGGCGAGCAGGAACACCGCGTACGCGGCCAAGTCCCGGCGGCGGCGGTTGTGCCACCAGGGACGTTTGCCGCCGTCGGAGGCCGACCGTTCGGCGGCCCCCCGTTCCGGTACCGCAGCCGGTACGGCCCGACCGTCGACACCGTCACGTTCGGTGACCGGTTCGACGACGGTTCGGGGTTTGGTGTCCAGCGAGGCGGCACGGGTCTCGGCAGGCGTCACAGTCGGCGGAGTCTACCGGAGGGCGAACCCGGCAAAACCTGCCGGTCCAGGTCCATTGTGGCCGGTGATGGGGTCAGCACAGTCACCGTCGGCGATCGACCCGAGGGGGCGCGGGCGGTTGACCCGACATCTCGTACTATGTGGCTTCCGCACACGACCGGCGAGACGATCGGGGGCGTAACAAGGTGGCTCAGATCCGCCGATTCGGCATGACGGCCACCCTGCTGACACTGCTGCTCGCCGCGACGGCGTGCGGCCCCGACACCGAACGGTACCGGGCCGACCTGCGGGTCGGATTCGACAGCCTCGACGGCGACCTGGAGGTCTGGCCCGCCCGGGGCTCCCTGGCCGACGACGGCCCGGCGACAAACCGGATCACCGAGGCCGTCCGAGCCTGGCGGTCCCCCATCGACGACCGGGCCCACATGCCCACCTCGGGGATCCTCTACTCCGGTGAGGTCGACCAGGGGCGGATCGCCCTGGTCGCCGCCGACGTGCCCGGTGAGTCCGCGTCCTGGCTGCTGCAGCTGCGCGCCGACGGCGACCGGTACACCGTCGAGCGGGCCACCGAGTACACCGACCCGGGCTATCTGATCTACGCCGACCTCCTCCCGGTCCACACCGACCAGGGCCGCCGTTACCTGACCTCCGGCCGGGTCGAGCGGGTGCTCGGCCCGAACGGTCGGGCCGTCGAGCAGACCGACGGCCTCACCGCGACGGTGAAGATCGCGGACTGCGAGGCCGCGCCGTTGACGCTGACCCTGCGGGCCACCGAGTCGCTGCCCCGTGGTCGGGCCGCCGACCGCCTGGTCGACCTCGGTACGGCCACCACCGACCCCCGCTATCCCCTGGTCCGGGACGAGGGTGGGACGGGTCGGCGGGCGCTGACCGGGTTGGACACCTGCGTCCTGGCCGACCGGGAAGGACCCTTCGGCAGCATCCCGCGCCGGATCGGCGACCGGGATGCACCCCGCTCGGTCCCCGCCTCCTGGCCGATGCAGAAGATCAGCGCCCGTTCCCTCGGCGAGGTCTCCCTCGGTGGTGGTGACCGGGGCAAGCTGGAGCAGTTGACCTGGGAGACCGACGCGGGCGCGATGACCGCTGTGGTCTACCGTCCGGCGTCCGACGGCGCCCCGGTGGTCTCCCGCGCCGACCGGGCCAACCCGCTCCAGGCGTACGTCCTGCCGGTGCCGGGTCAGCCGTTGGTCGTACTGACCTGGCGGGACCAGCAGGACAGCACCCTGGCCGTCCCGCCGAACACCCCGCGTCTGGTCGACCGGGCCGGTCTGGTGGTGATCCCGGAGCCGGAGGGCAGGGAGACATTCAGCCTCGCCGAGCCCGAGCGCACCTACTACCGCTCCGTCGGCGGTCGCTGACCGCACCCCGGGCAGCGCCCCGAGGCGGCTACCGGGCCGCCTCTCCTCCCCCGGACGACCCGGGGTGGATCCACCCCGGCCCGCCACGGACCCGGACGACCCGGTTCCCACGGACCCGGACGACCCCGGGTCGACCACGGGGTCGGCGGCGCTTCCGGTGTTCCAGGAAGGCCACCGCCCCACGATCGACCCGAGGGTCGGACGGGGTCAGTTCTGCTGGGCCGGGAGACGGACCGGCTCGTCGGAGCGGGAGTCCAGCCCGGAGATCCAGCCGGTGACGTCGCGGGCCACGTCCTGAGCGGTGAGGCGCAGGTCGGCGAGGATCTGGCTGCGGCTGCCGTGCGGATGCCACTGCGCCGGTACGCCCAGGTCACGCAGGGGCACCCGGACGTCGGCGTCCCGCATCGCCTGGCCCAGGGCGTCGCCGACCCCGCCGACGCGTACCCCGTCCTCGACGGTGACCACGAGCCGGTGCCGGGAGGCCAGGTCGACCAGCTCGGCCGGGACCGGACGGACCCAGCGCGGGTCGACCACTGTCACCCCGTACCCCTGCTCGGCGACCCGGGCGGCGACCTCCATGCCCAGCTGGCCGAAGGAGCCCACGGCGACCAGGAGCACGTCGGTACGGGCCGACTCGGCCAACACGTCGACGGTGCCGACCCGGCGCACCGCCGGCAGGTCGGCGGCGACCGCCCCGGTCGGGAAGCGCACGATGGTCGGGCCGTCGTCGACGGCGACCGCCTCGCGCAGCTCCTCCCGGAGGGTGGCGGCGTCCCGGGGGGCGGCGATGCGCAGCCCGGGGACCACCCCGAAGACCGACATGTCCCAGATGCCGTAGTGGCTGGGCCCGTCGGGGCCGGTGATCCCGGCCCGGTCCAGGACGAAGGTGACAGGCAGCCCGTGCATCGCCACGTCCAGCAGGACCTGGTCGAAGGCCCGGTTCAGGAAGGTGGCGTAGACCGCCACCACCGGGTGCAGTCCACCGAGGGCCAGCCCGGCCGCCGAGGTGGCGGCGTGCTGCTCGGCGATGCCCACGTCGTAGGTGCGCTCCGGGTACTTGCGGGCAAGCTTCGCGATCCCGGTCGGCTCGGCCATCGCGGCGGTGATCCCCACCACGTCGGGGCGCTCGTCGGCGATCGCGACCAGCTCGTCGGCGAAGACGTGGGTCCACTTCACCGCCGGGGCGGCGGTGACCTTGCCGGTGGCGATGTCGAACGCCCCCGGGCCGTGGAAGCAGTCCGCCTCGTCCTGCTCGGCGGGGCGGTAGCCGTACCCCTTGCGGGTGACGGCGTGCACGATCACCGGGCCGCCGAAGCTCTTCGCCGCGCGCAGGGCCGACTCGACGGCGCCCACGTCGTGCCCGTCGACCGGGCCGACGTACTTGATGCCCAGGTCCTCGAACATGGCCTGCGGGGCGACGGCGTCCTTGAGCCCCTTCTTGACCGCGTGCAGGACCTCGTACATCGGACGGCCGACCAGGGGGGTGGAGCCGAGGGCGTCCTTGACGGTGTCCAGGACCTTCTCGTAGCTCGGGTTGAGCCGCAGCGAGGAGAGGTGGTCGGCCAGCCCGCCGATGGTCGGGGCGTACGACCGGCCGTTGTCGTTGACCACGATGACCAGGGGGTTGCGGGCGGCGGCGATGTTGTTCAACGCCTCCCAGCACATGCCCCCGGTCAACGCGCCGTCGCCGACGACCGCCACCACGCTGCGCTGCTCGCCCCGCAGGGCGTACGCCTTGGCGAGTCCGTCGGCGTAGGACAGGGCGGTGGAGGCGTGCGAGTTCTCGATGAGGTCGTGTTCGCTCTCCGCCTGGCTCGGGTAGCCGGACAACCCGCCGCGCTGACGCAGACTGTCGAACCCGGCCTGCCGCCCCGTGACGATCTTGTGGACGTACGCCTGGTGGCCGGTGTCGAACAGGAGCCGGTCCCGGGGAGAGTCGAAGACCCGGTGCAGGGCGAGGGTCAGCTCCACCACGCCCAGGTTGGGACCGATGTGACCGCCCGTGCGCGACACCTTGGCCACCAGGAAGTCACGGATCTCGGCGCTGAGAATGTCCAGGTCCTCGGCGGACATCCGCTTGACGTCCTGCGGACCACGCACGGTGGCCAACAGCCCGCCCTGGTTGGCCGTGCCCTCATCAACACTCATGACCGCAGAGTCTATCGGCCCGGCGACACGGTGCAGTCCGGGTGGAAATCACCCGGACGCCACCTTGTGCAGAAGTCCGACGCATTCCACGTGCTGGGTCATCGGAAAAAGGTCGAAGCCACGCAGTGCGGTCAGCCGCCACCCGAGCCCCGCGAAGGTCCGGACGTCCCGGGCGAAGGCCGCCGGATCGCAGGCGACGTACGCCACCGCCCGGGGTCCGGCCGTGGCCAGCGCCTCGACCACTGCGGCCCCGGCACCGGTCCGGGGTGGGTCCAGGACCACCAGGTCGACCGGACCGGTGATCCGACGACGGGCCAGGGCGGTCTCCACCCGGGCGGCGACCACCTCCACCGACGGCAGGTCCCGCAGGTTCTCCCGGGCGGCGGCCACCCCCTGCTCGGCCGCCTCGACCAGGGTGATCCGGGTGTCCGGGCCGACCCGGGCGGCCAGCGCGGCGGCGAACAGGCCCGCCCCGCCGTAGAGGTCCCAGACGGACTCCCCCGGCTGCGGGTCGAGCAGTTCCAGGACGGCGTCGACGAGGGTGTCCGCCGCCGCCGGGTGGACCTGCCAGAAGGCGTCGGCGGGCACCTCCCACCGCCGTCCGGCGGCCTCCTCCCGGACCGTCGTCGGCCCCTGCACCCGGGTCGGGACGCCCTGGGCGACGGTGGCGACGCTGACCTGCCCGTCGGCGGCGGCGACCGTCTCCACCGTCTCGGCCTGCGGCCACCGGGCGTCGCCGAGCACCGGCAGCTCCTGGATCGCCGGGTGTGCGATCAGACACCGGTCGATCGGTACCACCTCGTGGGACCGGTGCTTGAGCAGCCCGGCCCGGTCGGCGGCGTCGACGGAGTAGCGCACCCGGGACCGCCAGCCCAACGATCCGCCGAGCAGCGCCTCGACGGCGACCCCCAACCGGTCGAGGTCGGCCTCGGTGAGCCCGCCCAGCCGGGTCAGCTGTTCCCGGACCACCGTCGCCTTCCAGGACAGCTGCGCGGCGGGGTCGACGTGCTGGAGGTCGCAGCCCCCGCAGCCGCCCGGCACCGCGTACCGGCAGGGGGCCTCCACCCGGTCGGCGGAGGACTCCAGGACGGTCACCGCGTCGGCTCGGACGAACGCCTTGTGCACCTCGGTGACCTCGGCGACCACCCGCTCACCGGGGAGGGCGTGCCGGACGAAGACCACCTGCCCGTCCACCCGGGCCACGCAGTGCCCCCCGGGGGCCACCGCGTCCACTGTCAGCTCGATCCGCTGCGCCTCGGTCAACCCCGACCGGTTCCCGTCGTCGGCCGGACGGCTCCGGTCGGTGTGGCGCGGGTCGGGCACGGTCTCAGTCACGCAGTCCTCCGAGGCGTTCGCCGGGCTGGTCGGGGTCGGCCGGTTCGACCGGGGGAGGCAGGGTGCTGCGGGGTGCCACCCGTGGACCCCGGGGCGGCCCCTGGCTCAGGGCCGCGTCGAGCCGGTCGAGGTTCTTACCGGCGGTCGAGGCGAGCTGCCAGGGGACGCTGGTCACCATCACCCCGGGCTCGAAGAGCAGCCGCCCCTTGAGTCGCAGGGCGCTCTGGTTGTGCAGCAGGTTCTCCCACCACCGTCCGACAACGTACTCGGGGATGAAGACCGTGACCACGTCGCGCGGCGACTCCCGCCTGGTGGAGGCGACGAAGTTGAGGATCGGCCGGGTGATCTCCCGGTACGGGGAGTCGACGACGGTCAGCGCGACGGGCAGCTCCCGCCGCTCCCACTCCTGCTGGAGCTGGCGGGTGTCGGACTCGTCGACGTTGACGGTGACGGCGGTGAGCGTGTCCGGCCGGGTGGCCCGGGCGTACGCCAACGCCCGCAGGGTGGGCTGGTGCAGTTTGCTCACCAGCACGATGGCGTGGTTGCGGGCGGGAAGGACGGGGCGGCCCTCGTCCGGGGTCAGCTCCACGGCGACCCTGTCGTAGTGCCGCCGGATGCCCACCATCAGCGCGTACATCAGGGCCATCGCGGCGATCGCGATCCACGCACCGAGCAGGAACTTGGTCAACAGGACGATGATCAGGACGGTGCCGGTCAGCACCAGCCCGAAGGCGTTGATCGCCCTGGACCGGATCATCCGTTGACGGGCCTGCGGGTCCCGTTCGGTCCGCAGGTGCCGGTTCCAGTGCCGGATCATGCCGGCCTGGGAGAGGGTGAAGGAGACGAAGACGCCGACGATGTAGAGCTGGATGAGTTTCGTCACCTCGGCCTGGAACCCGACGATCAGCACCACGGCGAAGACCGCCAGGAACAGGATCCCGTTGGAGAAGGCCAGCCGGTCGCCCCGGGTGTGCAGCTGCCGGGGCAGGTAGCGGTCCTGGGCGAGGATCGAGCCGAGGACCGGGAAGCCGTTGAACGCGGTGTTCGCGGCCAGGAAGAGGATCAACGCGGTCACCCCGGCCACCACGTACAGCAGGACCGAACCGGCGCCGAAGACCGTCTCGCCGAGCTGGGTGGTGACGGTCTTCTGGACGTACCCGTCGGGGCCGTCGACGATCTGCAGGGCCGGGTTCTCCACGAACTGGAGCCCGGTCAGTCGGGCCAGCCAGATGATCCCGACGAGCATGGTGACCGCCACGGTGCCGAGCAGCAGCAGGGTGGTCGCCGCGTTGCGGCTCTTGGGCTTCCTGAACGCCGGTACGCCGTTGGAGATCGCCTCCACCCCGGTCAGCGCCGCGCAGCCGGAGGAGAAGGTCCGCAGCAGCAGGAAGACGAGGGCGAATCCGGTGACCGTGTGCTCGGCCTGGATCTCCAGGTCGGCGCTGGGGGCGCGCAGGTCGTGACCGAGGACGAAGATCCGGATCAGCCCGGTGACGATCATCCCGATGATCACGATCATGAACCCGTAGGTGGGGATCGCGAACAGGTTGCCCGACTCGCGCAGCCCCCGCAGGTTGAGCGCGGTCAGCAGGACCACCGCGAGGACCGCGATGAGCACCTTGTGCTCGGCGACGAAGGGCACCACCGAGCCGAGGTTGGCCACCCCGGAGGAGACCGACACGGCGACGGTCAGCACGTAGTCGACGAGCAGGGCGCTGGCCACCCCGAGACCGGCACGGGGGCCGAGGTTGACGGTGGCCACCTCGTAGTCCCCGCCGCCGGAGGGGTAGGCGTGCACCGTCTGCCGGTAGCTGGCCACCACGGTCAGCATGACCACCACGACGGCCAGGGCGATCCACGGGGAGAAGAAGTACGCGGACGCGCCCGCGATGGAGAGCGTCAGCAGGATCTCGTCGGGCGCGTACGCGACGCTGGACAACGCGTCGGAGGCGAAGACGGGCAGCGCCACGCGCTTGGGCAACAGGGTGTGCTGGAGACGGTCGGACCGGAACGGTCGACCGAGAAGCAGACGCTTCACCAGTGAGGTGGGACGGGCCACGAGCGCCAAGAGTACGACGCGCCATCCGTCGATGGTGGGGGGTGGGGGACGGTGTGATCCCGGCGGAGTACCGTCGGGTCCGCGCCGGCGGCCAGGACGAGACGGGTTCGCAGACGACGCCCATCGGGTGGCACCTTCTGGAGGACGAGCGTGCATGTCGTGATCATGGGTTGCGGCCGGGTCGGCGCGACCCTCGCCAGGAGCCTGGAGTCCCGGGGGCACACGGTGTCGGTCGTCGACCAGGACGCGGACGCGTTCCGGCGGTTGGGCGACGACTTCGCCGGCACCACCGTCACCGGGGTCGGCTTCGACGGCGGTGTCCTGCGCCAGGCCGGCATCGAACGGGCCGACGCCTTCGCCGCCGTCTCCAGCGGTGACAACTCCAACATCATCTCGGCCCGACTGGCCCGGGAGACGTTCGGCGTGTCCCGGGTCGCCGCGCGAATCTACGACCCGCGTCGGGCCCAGGTCTTCGAGCGGCTCGGCATCCCCACCGTGGCCACCGTCCGGTGGACCGCCGAGCAGATGCTGCGCCACCTGGTCCCCGAGGGGACCACCGAGATCTTCCGGGATCCGACCAGCACGGTGTCGATCGTGGAGGTCCCGGTGCACCGGGACTGGGTCGGGCGGACCGTCCGCAGCCTGGAGGGGGCCTGTGGGGCCCGGGTGGCGTACCTGATCCGGTTCGGTATCGGGACCCTGCCCACCGACTCCACAGTGGTTCAGGAGGGCGACCAGGTGTTCATGCTGGTCACCGACGACATCGTCGCGACCGTCACCGGCGTGGCGGCAGCGCCCGAGGGAGGGCACTGAGAATGCGGATCGCCATCGCCGGCGCCGGCAACGTGGGCCGGTCCATCGCCCAGGAGCTGATCGACAACGGCCACCAGGTCATGCTCATCGAGCGGCAGCCCCGGATGCTGCGCCCGGACCGGGTGCCGGGTGCGCAGTGGGTCCTCGCCGACGCCTGCGAGCTGACCAGCCTGGAGGCGGCGGACCTGGCCGACCACGACGTGGTGGTGGCGGCCACCGGGGACGACAAGGCCAACCTGGTCGTCTCCCTGCTGGCCAAGACCGAGTTCGCGGTTCCCCGGGTGGTGGCCCGGGTCAACCGGGCCGAGAACGAGGGGCTCTTCACCGAGCAGTGGGGGGTCGACGTCGCGGTGAGCAAGCCGCGGGTGATGGCCGCCCTGGTCGAGGAGGCCGTCACGGTCGGCGACCTGGTCCGGCTGATGACCTTCCGGCAGGGTGAGGCGAACCTGGTCGAGATCACCCTGCCTCCGGCCGCGCCGTACGTCGGTCAGCCGCTGCGTGACGTCCCGCTGCCCCGTGACAGCGCGCTGGTGGCCATCGTGCGGGGCAAGAGGGTGCTGGTGCCCACCCCGGACGACCCGATCGAGGTCGGCGACGAACTGGTCTTCGTCTGCACCGCCGAGGTCGAGGACGACGTCCGGGCCGTGATCCTCGGCGCGGACAGCGTGGAACGGACCCGCAGCGGCGGCTGACCGGTCAGCCGGTCGGCACCCGCTCCGGTTCCTCCCCGGTGGCCCGCCGGACCGTCCAGACCGTGATCAACAGCAGCAGCACGTACGGCGGGTAGCCCAGCGCCAACCGCGCCACGCCCAGTGCGGTGTCCTGTTGGGCGAGGTAGAGCCCGGCCTGGACACCCACCTTGGCCAACCAGACCACCCCCCACAGGACGGTCAGCCAGGTGAAGGTCCGGACCAGCTTCGGGTCCTGCCGCCACTGCGACTTCCCCCCGGCCACCAGCACCGACCAGATCCACCCCACCAAAGGTTGGCGGACCGCCGCCGAGATCAGCAGGGCGAACCCGTACCCGATGCCGTAGAGGATCCCCGGGAGGTAGAAGTCGCGTGCCTCACCGCTCCGCCAGGCGATGGCGGCACCGATGGCGACACCGAACAGGCCGTTGACGGCGTGCCGGACCGGCCGACGTTGGGCCAGCCGCAACCCGGCGATGAGCAGCGCCACCGTCACCGAGGCGATCACCGCGGGGCGGAGTTCGCCGAGGATGTTGGCCACCACGAAGACGACGACAGGAATGCTGGACTCGACCAGCCCCCGCCAGCCACCGAGCTGGTCGGCCATCTGCTCGGCCATGCTGGGCAGCGGCTCGTCGCCGCCCGGACCCCCTGGGGCGGGGGCCGCCGTCCCGGCCGACGTCGCCGACGTGTCCGCGCGACGTGGGGCCTCCACCGCCGGACCCGCTCCCCGCGCCGGCACCGCCGTCGACAGGTCCTCCACCTCGCCGTGTCCCGCCGTCACCTGATCGGCTCCAGTTCGTAGTACGGGTTGTAGATGACCTTCCGGCCGTCGCGCAACGCGACCCGGCCACGGGCGGTCAGGTGGCGGCCCGGTTCGATCCCGACGATGTGGCGGCGGCCCAGCCAGACCAGGGTCACCACGTCACTTCCGTCGTAGAGGTCCGCCTCCAGGGTGGGGAGGTTGGTCCGGGGGGTGTAGACCACCGTCCGCAGCCGCCCCGCCACCGAGACCACCTGCCCGCGGCGGCACTGACCGGCCGGTACGCCGCCGCACTGGGCGCTCTCCCGGAGCAGCTCCTGCGCCTCGATCTCGGCCTCGGTCGCGGTGAACCGGCGCAGCATCCGCCGCAGCGACACCCGGCTCTCGTCGGTCCTCATGACCTGCGCGTCACCTTCCACCCGAACGACACCCGGTGCCACCCGCCGGGATCCCTCCCGACCGGCTTCCCCGCAGTCGCGCCCGGAGGAGTCCGGGGCCGTCCCGCCAGCGTACGCCGTCGGGGCGCGGAGCCGGCCACCTCGTCGGGGCGGAACCCGACCCGACGAGGTGGCGGCACCAGCACGAAACACCACGAACCGCGCCGCCCGTGGGCGGCGCGGTTCGTGAACGGGTCAGGCGTCGGTCTGGTCGCCGTCGGCGGCCGCCTCACGGGGCAGCCGCAGCGGGAGCGGCTCCCGGACCGGCTTGGCCTCCTGGCCCCGGTCCACCACGAGCCCGTCGAGGCACTCGGTCAGCGGGCCGGACGCCGAGGGGTCGGTGGCGACGGCCCCCTGGTAGACACCCCGCACCATCCAGCGCGGCCCGTCGATCCCGACGAACCGCAGGTCGGTCAGGCCGTCCTGGGTCCGCACCCGGGCCTGCAACTCGATGCCGTGGTCGCCCTGGATCTCCTGCGCGGCGGCCCCGTCGTTGAACAACGACTTGCGGATCTCCTCGCGCACCTCGTCCCAGATGCCCTCGGACCGGGGTGCGGCGAAGACTCCCAGCTGCAGGGCGTTGTCACCGTGGACCAGGACGACCTGCTGCACCACGCCCTGCGGGTCGGCCTGCACCCGGACCTCGACCTCGGGCACCGCCGGGATGTGCAGGCTGCCCAGGTCGAGCCGCTGCACGCCGTCCGGCGCCTCGGAGACGTCGTACGGGCCACGGGCCGGCTCCACGGCGGCCTGGTCACCGCCGTCGAGGCTGTCCAGGACCTCGGTCTGCTCTGCACGGGCCCGCTTACGGGAGAAGATCACTGCGCCCACCCTCCGCTGTTCGCACTCACCCTGCCACCTCTTCCGTCCGCCCGCCCGCCCGGTCCGCCTCCACGGGTCCGACGAGCCCGGCGTGTCCGCCTGTCGAACCGTGCCCACCGGTGCCCCGTCGGGTGGCGGACAGCTCCGACACCGGCCGGAACTCCGCCCGCGCCACCCGCTGCACGAGGAGCTGCGCGATCCGGTCGCCTCGGGAGATCTTCGCCGGTCGCTCACGATCGTGATTGATCAGGCTGACCATGATCTCACCTCGGTAACCGGCGTCGACCGTACCGGGTGCGTTGAGCACCGTCACGCCAAGCCGGGCGGCGAGTCCGGAACGGGGATGGACCAGACCCACGTACCCCTCGGGCAGCTCGATCGCCACGCCGGTGGGCACCAGGGCACGGTCGCCCGGGGGCAGCTCCACGTCCACCGCAGCCACCAGGTCCGCCCCGGCGTCCCCGGGGTGTGCGTACGTCGGCAACGGCAGCTGGTCGTCGAGCTGACGCACCGGCACGGGTACGACGTCGGTCACACGGTCCTCCTCTTCCGTCCGCTCCACGGGGTGTCCCTGCCATCCTGCCCGGTCGGTACGCCGGAGTGCGCCGTACCCTCGGACTGTGAGTGTGTCGCCATCCTCGTCGTCGACGGCCCGCCCCACGACGGCGCCCCCCGGGTACACCGAACGCCTGACCCTGCCCTGGTGGCTGTGGCTGGCCGGGCTGGCCGCCGCCGCCCTGCTCGCGGCCGAGGTCTGGATGGGCGCCCCCGGCGTACGGGCCTGGCTGCCCTTCGCCGCGCTGGTGCCCGGCGCGGTCGGCGGGCTCTGGTGGCTCGGCCGGATCCGGGTACGGGTCCACGACGGCGAACTCCTCGTCGACGACGCCCGGATCCCGGTCCGCTTCGTCGCCGACGTGGTGCCGCTGGACGTGGCGGGTCGACGGGAGGCGCTCGGGATCGGTTCGGACCCGCTCGCCTTCGTGGTGCAGCGGCCCTGGATCGGCCCGGCCGTCCAGATCGTGCTCGACGACCCGGACGACCCCACCCCGTTCTGGGTGGTGAGCACCCGCCGCCCGGTCGAGCTGGCCGAGGCGATCCTGGCCGCCCGCGACGCCGGCTGACGGTCCGCCGGGGTCAGGGCGTGATGCTCGGCCCGATGGCGGGCGGCAGGGTCGGCAGCTGCTTGCCCTGCTCACGCAGGTCGGCGCTGAGCTGCTCGCCCAGGGATCGGGTGGCCCGCCGGTTGAGGTAGCTGGCCACCGCCGCACCGGTGAGGAACGGGCCGAGGGCGGTGAGGTTGCGGCCGAAGCGCTTGAGCAGCGTGTGCTGGAGTTCCTTGCGGGCGGCCGTGCCGAGCACCGCGCCCACCCCCACGCCGGGCATCATCGGGTTGACCCCCCGCTGCCCGGCCCAGGCCTGGATCAACGCCACGGTCTTCTGCGTACCGCCGGTCGGCAGTGGAACGCCGTACACCTCGTGCAGCTCACCGGCGAGTTTCAGCTCGATCGAGACCACCGCCACGGTCTCGGCCGCCAGCAGGACGGGGGCGGAGAGCAGGGTCGGCGTGACGGTCCACTGGACCGCCGCGACGCCGCCTCCGGCGGCACCGACGCCGGCCGTCGCCCGGGACGCGTTGCGGACCAGCCGCTCGGCCAACTGGTCGCCGTCGAGTCCGGGGTAGTGCCGACGCAGCGTGGCCAGGTCCCGGATCGGGACGTGCGGAGCCACCTCGGCGACCGTCTCGGTCATCCACCTGAGGGCGGCCCGTGGTTTGAACAGATCGGAGAGCCGCCCCCGACTGCGACTCTGCCCGACGAGTCGGGACAGCAGTTGCCGACGCTTGGCCGGCTCGAGGTCGTCGGCGGTCAGTGCGGCGACGGTCTCACCCAGCTCGTGCGGCTCGGGCTGCCCCGTCGCGGGTCCGTTGCCTGGCTCACTCACTGTCCGACCTCCCGCGTGACGTCTGCGACGGGGACATCCCCCACTGCGAGTCAAGCAGGTACCGGCCACCGGCGCACGGCAGCTCCGGCGGCGACCCGTTCAGAAGGCCGCCGCCGGCACACGGGCACCCGGCGAACCCGGCACCCGTGGGACGGTCATACGCACTCGCGGCAGATCAACTCACCGTTTCGCTCGACCGCAAGCTGGCTGCGGTGATGCACGAGGAAACAGCGGGCACACCGGAACTCGTCCTGCTGCATCGGTAGCACCTTGACGGTGAGTTCCTCGTCCGCGAGATCGGCGCCGGGCAGCTCGAAGCTCTCGGCCACCTCGGCCTCGTCGACGTCCACGGCGCCGGACTGTGAGTCGACCCGCCGGGCCTTGAGTTCCTCGAGGCTGTCCTCGCCGAGGTCGACCTCGTCGCGACGCGGGGCGTCGTAGTCGGTGGCCATCGGTTTCACTCTCCCATTTCGATGATGTCGCTTCCGGTTGTAACGCCGGACGACGCTGTTTCGGTTCCGCTGGCCGGCCACCGTCACGTGTCGGTCACCCGACTCGACGACGGTCGCGCCCGGGCCGCCGAGGAACTTCCCCCAGCGAGCGCGGTACCTTACCCCCCTCGTGGGCGAGGCATGTATACCGCCCTCGTGGCAGAGATGTACGCCCCAGGCCGAGAAGTTGTTCCCAATGTGACTCAGGCGACACGAAGATAGGGGTAGTAGTACCCGGTTCCGAGGTGGCGCGCCGTCATGTCCGACTGTTTCCACGCGACGGTCGGACAACCGCTAACCTCAGCGGCGTACTCGGCGGCCGGCGGACCGACACGCCGCCGGTGTCGCTGCCACCCACCATGTCCAGGGAGCGCCCGGATGAGCTTTGCGCGAGTGCGAGCACTCGTCGTCGTCGGCCTGTTGGCGGTCTTCGCCCTGGTCTTCGTGGCGGTCGCGGTGGTCCGCGACACCCAGCGCAACGCCGGCGCCAGCGGGGGCTGCCCGGAGGGTTGGCCGTTGGCCGACGTGACCCTCCGGGAACCGAAGGACGTCAAGATCAATGTGTTGAACGCCACCGACGAGGCCGGCCGGGCCCGGACCACCGCCGACGACTTCGGCAACCGCAAGTTCCAGGTGAAGAAGGTCGCCAACGAGAAGAAGGCGGTCGACGAGGTCGCCGTCCTGCGGTACGGACCCGAGGGCGTCGGCTCGGCACACCTGCTGCGGGCGTACTTCCTCAACAACGCGGAGCTGGCCTTCGACCCGGAGCGCGAGGAGGACACCGTCGACGTGGTCCTCGGCACCGGTTTCCAGCAGCTGGCCACCACCACGGAGGTCAACCAGTCCCTCGGTGACCTGGGTTCCCCGGTCGCACCCCAGGGCACCTGCCCGATGCCGGTCGGCAAGTAGCCGCGTCGACGCCTCCCGGTGGTCCTCAGGGGCCGCCGGAGGCGTCCAGCCTCAGGGGCCGCCGGAGGCGTCCAGGTCGGCCAGCCGGTCGTGCAGGGGCTCGAAGAGCGCCGGCGGCGCGGCCAGGAGCAGGTCCGGCCCGGGTGGCAGACCCCGCAGCCCGGTCACCCGCAGCCCCGCCTCGGCGGCGATCAGCCCACCGGCGGCGATGTCCCAGGGGGCCAGCCCCTTCTCGAAGTACGCGTCGAGGCGTCCCTCGGCGGCCAGGCACATGTCCAGCGACGCCGCCCCCATCCGGCGGATGTCGCGTACGTGCGGGATCAGTTCGGCGACTACCCGGGCCTGGTGCGACCGGCGGGCCGGGTCGTAGCCGAACCCGGTGGCGACCAGTGCCTGACCCAGGTCCGTCTGGGTGGAGCAGTGCAGCCGTGCCCCCGCCCGGTACGCGCCGCCCCCGGCGGTGGCGGTCCACTCGTCACCGGTGACCACGTTGCGGACCACCCCCGCGACCACCTCGCCGTCGACCTCGGCGGCCAGCGACACCGCGCAGTACGGCAGCCCGTAGAGGTAGTTGACCGTCCCGTCGATCGGGTCGATGATCCATCGCACCCCGCCGGGTCCGGCAGTGGGGGTGTCGCCCGCGCCGTACTCCTCGCCGAGGACGGCGTCGGTGGGGCGCAGCCGGCGCAGCGCGTCGACCACCTGGCGCTCCACCGCCCGGTCGGCGGCGGTGACCACGTCGGTGTCGGTGCTCTTGGTGGCCACCGTCGACACCCCGTCGACGCGCATCCGGTGTGCTGTCGCGGCGGCCTCCCGGGCCACTTCGACAGCGATGTCCAGCAACTGTCGTGACGACGGCGGCAAAGGCATCTTCGTCCCCTTCCTGCACGACCGGGACGTTCCGTCGTCGCGCGCGTATCATCCTTACAAAGTCCACATCTGGGCCCAATCGGTGGTCCCAACCGCCGACGACGCCGTGCGGCGCAGGATGATCGCCGCAGACGGCGTTACAATTCACCCCTGCCCACGCGCCACGGACCGCCAACGACCGGCCGGCCCGGGACACGCGGGTTCCTCAACCACATCGTTTAGCGCGGGGCTCCATCCTGTGCCAGACGACCCGGCCGTGCTCGCTCTTCGCCTCCGGAAGGTCATTCGTGACAGAACCCCGCCACATCGGTGCCGACGTACGCTCGCTCACCGACACGCTGATCGCGCATGCGCAGACCGCCGGCGGCCAGTTGACCTCGGCTCAGCTCGCGCGCACGGTCGAGGCCGCTGAGGTGACTCCGACCCAGGCCAAGAAGATTCTGCGGGCGCTCTCCGAAGCGGGAGTGACCGTGGTCGTGGACGGCTCCGCCAGCACCCGACGTCGGGTGGCGGCGGCCCGGTCTGCCACCCCGGCGTCCCGGGCCACCACCGCCAAGACCACACGTAAGGCCGCCACACCCGCCCCCAAGCAGGCCGCCGGTGGCGAGGAGGCCACGGCTCCGGCTCCCCGGAAGGCGGCCGGTCGCAAGACCGCCACCACCACCGGTGAGGTCGCCGCCAAGGCCGCCGCCCCGGCCCGGGCCACCAAGTCCCGGGCCACCAAGGCGACGGTGGCCGCCGCGGCCGGCAAGCCCACCAAGGCCGCAGGGAAGGCCAAGGGTGAGGGGGCCGAGGGTGAGGTCGACCCGGAGGAGCTCGCCGCCGAGATCGAGGACGTGGTGGTCGAGGAGCCGGCCGAGCTGACCCGGGCGGCCGAGGCCGACGCGGCCCGCTCGGCACGGGACAACGACTTCGAGTGGGACGACGAGGAGTCCGAGGCGCTCAAGCAGGCCCGGCGGGACGCCGAGCTGACCGCCTCCGCCGACTCGGTCCGGGCGTACCTCAAGCAGATCGGCAAGGTGCCGCTGCTCAACGCCGAGCAGGAGGTGGAGCTCGCCAAGCGGATCGAGGCGGGCCTCTACGCCGCCGAGCGGCTGCGCGCTGCCGACGAGGGCGAGGAGAAGCTCGTCCGGGACATGCAGCGGGATCTGCTCTGGATCTCCCGCGACGGTGAGCGGGCCAAGAACCACCTGCTGGAGGCCAACCTCCGGCTGGTCGTCTCGCTGGCCAAGCGGTACACCGGCCGTGGGATGGCCTTCCTCGACCTGATCCAGGAGGGCAACCTCGGCCTGATCCGGGCGGTCGAGAAGTTCGACTACACCAAGGGCTACAAGTTCTCCACCTACGCCACCTGGTGGATCCGGCAGGCCATCACCCGGGCCATGGCCGACCAGGCCCGCACCATCCGCATCCCGGTGCACATGGTCGAGGTGATCAACAAGCTCGGCCGTATCCAGCGCGAGCTGCTTCAGGATCTGGGCCGCGAGCCCACCCCGGAGGAGCTGGCCAAGGAGATGGACATCACACCGGAGAAGGTGCTGGAGATCCAGCAGTACGCCCGGGAGCCCATCTCGCTGGACCAGACCATCGGCGACGAGGGCGACAGCCAGCTCGGTGACTTCATCGAGGACTCCGAGGCGGTGGTCGCCGTCGACGCGGTCTCCTTCTCGCTGCTGCAGGACCAGTTGCAGCAGGTCCTGCAGACGCTCTCCGAGCGGGAGGCCGGCGTGGTCAGGCTCCGGTTCGGGCTGACCGACGGGCAACCGCGTACCCTGGACGAGATCGGCCAGGTGTACGGGGTGACCCGGGAACGGATCCGGCAGATCGAGTCGAAGACCATGTCCAAACTGCGCCACCCGTCCCGTTCCCAGGTCCTGCGGGATTACCTGGACTGACCCTGCCGCGTCAACCGAGGGTGTCGTTTTGGTCGCCACGCGTACAACGCCGAATGGTGATGGGGCGGTTGTACGTTCGTGATCGTTGACGTGGCACCCTTGGTGCACGGCACACTGTGTCTGCCATGTGTGACCTCGGTCCCCCGGGGGCACACAGGGAAGGCATCATCCCACCCGGGTGTTGCACGATTGGTGAGCAACGACCGAAGAGTTTGTTCATCGGTGACGACCAGAGGAGGAAGGCGATGAACCCGACCCTCACGCCGCCGCCCGAGACGGTGAGCCCCCCGGCCGCCGATGAACGGTGCGACCGCTGCAATGCTGCCGGCAAGCTCCGGATCACTCTGGCAGGTGGAAGCGAGTTGGTGTTCTGTGGACACCACGCCAACAAGTACGCCGAGGATCTAGTCAAGATCACCGTTCGGTACTCGGCAGACCCCGAGTTCAGCTGGCGGGGTGCCGACCTGATCTCGAACTGACCCCCGAACCCGACATAGCCGACCGGAGGCGTCCATGGGACGCCTCCGGTCGGCTTTCGTGCACCCGGGGCGGGACGGGACGGGCCCATCGGGGCAGCGCCGCATCGGAGCAGGGCCCCATCGGACCAGGCCAGCGTCGGAGCTGGGCCGCAACGGACCAGGCCAGCGTCGGAGCTGGGCCGCAACGGACCAGGCCAGCGTCGGAGCTGGGCCGCAACGGACCAGGCCGCAACGGACCAGGCCGTGTTCGGAGCAGGGCCGGGCCAGGGCCGGGTCGCGCCCCGGGGCTGGCGTGTCGGGTGGGTCGGGTGGTCGCCGGGTGGAGTCAGAGGGACTGGACCGTGGCGATCCGCTCCTCCAACTGCTCGATCGTCGCCTGGGCACTGGGTGGTCCGCCGCAGCGCCGGCGCAGCTCCGCATGGATCTTGCCGTGGGGCAGACCCGTCCGGTGGTGCCGGGCGGCCACCAGAGCGTTCAGTTGGCGCCGGAGGGCCACCCGACGCTGGGCGGCACTCATCGGTACGGCAGGGGCAGCCGAGGCCGCAGGGGCCGGCTCAGCGGGCTGCCCGGCGGTACGGCGACGCTGGGCGGCGACCTGGTCGGCCTGCCGCTTGCTGAGCAGCAGGGTGACCTGGTCCGAGGTGAGCAGACCCGGGAGGCCCAGATACTCCTCCTCCTCGGGGGTGCCGGCCTGGGCGGCCGTACCGAAGGACGCCCCGTCGAAGATCACCTGGTCGAGTTCGGCGGTGGCGGAGAGCGCGGCGTACCGCTTCTCCAGTTCACCGCTGGCCTGTTCGTCGCGCTGGGCGCGTTCCAGCAGGTCGTCGTCGAAGCCCTCGCGGTCCTTCGGCTTGCCCAGCACGTGGTCCCGGGAGGCCTCCATCTGGCTGGCCAGGTCGAGCAGGTGCGGCACGCTGGGCAGGAAGACCGAGGCGCTCTCCCCCGGCTGCCGGGCGCGCACGAACCGCCCGATCGCCTGGGCGAAGTAGAGCGGGGTGCTGGCGCTCGTCGCGTAGACGCCGACGGCGAGACGGGGGATGTCGACCCCCTCGGACACCATCCGCACCGCCACCATCCAGCGCTGCTCGGAGGTGGCGAAGGTGGCGATCCGGGCGGAGGCCCCGTCGTCGTCGGAGAGGACCACCACGGCCCGCTCGCCGGTCACCTGCTCCAGCAGCCTGGCGTACGAGCGGGCGGCCTGCTGGTCGCTGGCGATGACCAGGCCGCCGGCGTCTCCCATCCCCGCGTTGCGCAGCACCGTCAGTCGGGCGTCGGCGGCCCGCAACACCTGCGGCATCCAGTCCCCGGCCGGATCCAGGGCGGTCCGCCACGCCTGGGCGATCAGGTCCTGCGTCATCGGCTCACCGAGGCGGGCCGAGAGTTCGTCGCCGGCGTTGGTCCGCCATCGGGTCTCCCCGGAGTACGCCAGGAACAGCACCGGTCGGACCACCCCGTCGCGGAGCGCGTCGGCGTACCCGTAGGTGGCGTCGGCGCGGGAGTGCAGGAGGCCGTCGCCGCCGCGTTCGTACTCGACGAAGGGGATCGGGTTGTCGTCGGAGCGGAACGGTGTCCCGGTCAGCATCAGGCGGCGTACGGCGGGCTCGAACGCGGCCTTGACCCCGTCCCCCCAGGACTTGGAGTCCCCGGCGTGGTGGATCTCGTCGAGGACGACCAGGGTCCGTCGGGTCATGGTGCGTCGGCGGTGGACCTGCGGGGCCATGCCGACCTGGGCGTAGGTGACCACAGCGCCGTGGAAGTCGGCCGAGGAGTGCAGGTCGGCGTTGCGGAAGGCGGCGTCGAGCTGGATGCCGACCCGGGCCGCCGCGAGCGCCCACTGGGTCTTGAGGTGCTCGGTGGGGGCGACCACGGTGACCGCGTCGACGGTGCCGTCGGCGAGGAGTTCGGCGGCGATCCGCAGGGCGAAGGTGGTCTTGCCGGCGCCGGGGGTGGCGACGGCGGTGAAGTCCTCGGACCGGCCCCGCAGGTACGTGAAGAGCGCCTTGCGCTGCCAGGCACGCAGCGCCGGAAAGGTCTCGATCGCCGGCAACCGGGCAGCCACGTGCACGCTCCTTCCGACCGCGTCCGGCGGCCACGGGTGCCACCGCCCATGAAAAGACCCTCGCGCATCGGGTGCCGCGAAGGCCGACTCAGCATAACCAGCGCCCGTCTCGGCGCCCACGCGCCGCCACGCCGCCGGTCGAGACCGACCCGGGCGGCAGCGTCGAGGCCGAGGAGAGGACCCTCCGGCGGGGCGTTCAGGGGTCGCCGTGAGGTGCCACCGGCGGACGGACGGCCACCGGTGGAGGGTGGTGGAGGTGGTCACCACGGAGGGGGTCAGGTGGGCGGCCGCGCCGGGCCGCCCCGCGCTACTCGCCCCAGGAGTCGTAGATCTCCTTGCACTTCGGGCAGACCGGCGAGCCGGGCTTGGCCGACTTCGTCACCGGGAAGGTCTCGCCGCACAGTGCGATGACGAAGGTGCCCATGACGGCACTCTCGGCAATCTTCTCTTTGCGGACGTAGTGGAACATTTCGGGGCCGGTATCGGCGTCCTTCTGCTCCGGACGCTCAAGGATCTGAGTGCTCATGATGACACCTCCAACTTTCCAGTTTTGCAGGTCACTCCGGCCCGGTCCACCGTGGGCGGCCCGGGCGCGGCCCGTAACGTACCTAAAATGACCGACTTTCACATCCGATTCGGGGCCGAGGTGGCCGAGGCGCTACGGACCGGGCGACCGGTGGTCGCCCTGGAGAGCACCATCGTCTCGCACGGCCTCCCCCGACCGCAGAACCTGACCGTCGCCCGGCAGATCGAGCAGGCCGTACGGAAGGCCGGCGCGGTGCCGGCGACGATCGGTCTGATCGGCGGAGAGCTGGTCGCCGGACTCGACGACGACCAGTTGACCCGACTCGCCACCGCCGACGGTGTGGCCAAACTCTCCGTACGCGACCTGGCGGTGGCGGCGGCGACCGGCGCGGACGGTGCCACCACCGTCGCCGCGACCAGCGCGGTGGCCGCAGCGGCCGGGATCGGGGTGTTCGCCACCGGAGGACTCGGCGGGGTGCACCGGGAGGCGGCCCAGACCTTCGACGAGTCGGCCGACCTGATCACCCTGGCCCGGACCCCGATCACCGTGGTCTGCGCCGGTGTGAAGTCGATCCTCGACGTCGGGGCGACGCTGGAGCGGTTGGAGACCCTCGGGGTCGGCGTCGTCGGCTACCGGACCCGCCGGTTCCCAGGCTTCTTCGTCACCGACGGCGGGTTCGACCTCGACTGGTCGGTGGAGTCCCCGACGCAGGTGGCCGACGTGATCGCCGCCCGCGACGGACAGAACGTGCACCACGGCGGGCTGCTCGTGGCCAACCCGCTGCCCACCGACGAGCAGCTCGACCCGGACCTGCACGACCGGACCCTCGCCGACGGTCTGGCGATGCTGGCCCGGGACGGGATCACCGGCAAGGCCGTCACCCCGTTCCTGCTGTCCCACTTCCACTCCGCCACCGAGGGGGCCAGCCTGGCGGTGAACATCCGGATCATCCTGCGCAACGCCGACCTCGCCGCCCGGATCGCGGTCGCCGCAGCGGAGCGCCGTACCCCCTCGGCGACGTGACCGGTCCCGGGCGGGTCCTGGTCGTCGGGGACGTCGTCACCGACGTGGTCGCGGTGCTGGCCGGGCCGGTGGCGCCCGGCTCGGACACCCCGGCGGCGATCCGGGTCACCGGGGGCGGCCAGGCCGCCAACACCGCCGCCTGGCTGGCCGGCCGGGGTCGCCCGGTGACCCTGGTCGGTGCGGTGGGCGACGACGACGCCGGCCGGGAACGCGTCGCCGAGCTCACCCGGGGCGGGGTGGACTGTGCCCTGGCCGAGCAGTCGGGGACGGCCACCGGCACGGTGATCGTGCTGGCCGCCGAGGGCGAACGCACCATGATCACCGAGCGGGGGGCGAACCTCCGACTCACCCCGGAGCACGTGGAAGCGGTGGTCACGGCCGCCGCCGACGCCTGCCACCTGCACCTGTCGGGGTATCCCCTGCTGGACGAGGGGTCCCGTCCGGCCGGGCTGCGGGCGCTGGCGGCGGCCCGGGCCCGGGGACTGACGATCAGCGTCGACGCGGCCTCCGCCGCCCCGCTGCGGCAGGTGGGGCCGACGGCCTTCCTGGACTGGGTACGCGACGTCGACCTGCTGCTGGTCAACGCCGACGAGGCGACCGTGCTCGCAGGAACCGGGGAGCCCGCCGGGCAGGCCCGGTTCCTGGTCGAGCGGGTACGCCGGGTGGTGCTGAAACGGGGCGGTGCGGGCGCACTCTGGGCGGACCGGGAGCAGACGGTGGAGGTGGCACCCGCCCGCCGGGTCCCCGTGGTGGACGCCACCGGGGCCGGGGACGCCTTCGCCGCCGGGCTGATCGCCGCCTGGTTGGACGGGGCAGCACCGGTGGAGGCGCTCCGACACGCCGGTGAGTCGGGTGCGGCGGCGGTGGGGACGGCGGGTGCCCGCCCGCCTCAGGTCAGTCCTCCGCGTCGATGATCTTGTGAGGGTGCTCCGCAGCGGTGATGACCGGCTGCGGGGTCTCCTTCCGGTGGCGCGCCCGGAACCGGTTGACCAGCCGGTGTTCCTCCTTGGGCGGCCGGTCGTTCGCGATCAGGACGGCCAGCCAGGGCAGCAGCACCATGCCGACGGCGCAGAGCGACAACCAGAGCCAGAGCAGGGGCACCCCGACCATGACCAGGACGGCGCCGATCACCACGCAGGCCACCCGGAACAGCATCATCACCAGGTACTGCTTCTGCCGACTGGTGAGCTGGTCGTCCTGACTGCGTGGGGCGTCGGTGATCAGAATCGGCTCGTACGCCTGACGCTTCACCACTGGCCTCCTCGACGGGGAACTCACCCATTGTGACACCGCCTTCAGGTCCGCAGCCCGCCCCCGCCTGGTTCCCTCCGCCACGCCGTCGCCTCGCAGGGTGGATTTGAACCGGAGGTCGGCCCGCCCCGTAGAGCCGGTTCCCGGCCCGGAAGGCCGCCACGGGTCTCCTGAGCGTGAGAGGCAGCGATGTCACCGACTCCCGATCCGAGCCCGATCGACCCGGTTCCTCCGCCACTCTCGTCCCAGCCCGACGTCGACCGTCTCGCCGACCACCTCACCGAGGCGAACCGACTGCGCCTCGCACGACTCCCGGTCGACGAGCAGCGGCAGTACGCACTCCAGGAGATCAACGGTGTCGAGTTCCTGCACGCACTGCGGGCTGACATCCTTCGACAGGAACAGGTCCGGTACGGGGTTCTGAAGCATGTCGACAGATCCGCGGTGGAGCCGTACACCGGTTGGCACGGCCCAGACCTCAGCCCCCACCTGATCCTCACCAGCGATCCGACGATACGGACGCACAGCTACGCCAGGCTGGGACACATTGTCGGATCACGGGCCGAGCAGCAGTTCATCGTCGATCAGATCCGCTCCGGGCGACACGCGGACGAGAGGTCCATCGAGCAGAACCAGTGGAGCCACTTCGTCAACTGGTCGGCACTCAACGAGCGGATGGCGGAGAAACTGCGGGCCGTGATGCCGTCGTCGCCGGCGCAGACGGGATCACCACTGGCCGAACACCTCACCCCCGAGAACCGGCGGCTCCTGCACGGCCTGCCCACCTCCGAGAAGCTCCTTCGTGAAGAGGTCCACCAGATCCACCAGCTCCTGCACCTGAGCATCGAGATCCGCGGGCACGAGCGGATGGTCGCCGCTGCCGCGCCCGAGAACGGTCACCTCCACGCCGGGCGAGGAAAGGAACTGTCCGACGACTTTCTGATCGTCCGTTCACGTCTCAACCATGCCCTTGGACAGGGCCTGGCACGTCAACTCCCCCCCGCCGACCACATACTCTGCCGACCTGGCCGGATCAGCTCCGGCGCTGCCCGGACACCTCACCGTGCAGGCGGCGCAGGCCCGCGCGGCGGCACCGCCACACCGGCGGTGGGCCGCCCGTCACCACAGGTCGGTGCCGCCGGTCGCGGTCGAAGCACCCGGTCTTAGCCGGACCGGGCAGCACCGCCCGTCGACCTCCGCGACCGCGTCCGGTGCCGGCTCGCTGCCCGGCACCGGCCGGCGGCCTCGCAGGTCAAGGGGCTCAGGTCACATGAACCGAGGAAGCAGACACCCGTAGAGCGAGTCGGCTGACCACCCAAGCGACGGAGGAACAGATGCCATCCCCCACAGCCGGACGCCCGACAGACGAGGCGCCGACACTCGGACCCACTGTCGACGCCGGCCCGCTCGCCGACCGTCTCACCGACGAGAACCGGCGCGGCTTCCACCTGCTCCCACTCGAGGAACAGCAGCGCCTCGCCCTCGCGGCAGCCCCTCTGGTCGAGCGGCTGTCACAGTTGGAGGCCAAGATCCGCCGGCAGGAGGAGATCGGGGAAGTCGCCAGGCGGCAGGCGCAGACCTACATCGACCCTGCCACCTGGCAACCGAACGAGAAGCTACTCCTTTTCATCGATCCGACAGCACAGAAGTTACACAGCCACGCCGAGCACGGACACGCCAGCCGTTCGGCAGCCGAGACCGAATTCATCGCCAAGAGCAAGGCGATGGGACAGCACACCAGTGAGGAAGAGACGACCCTGGACAGGTGGAACCACCTACTCAACTGGAGCCGGTTGAACCAGGAGACCTCACAGAGGCTGACAAGCCGTGGTCTGCTACCGACGACAGGAACGCCGAGGGCACCGCTGACTTCCTTCATGTCCGCCGCGAATCAGGAGGCCTTGGCCCACCGGTCGAGCCAGCAGAACGACTCTCTCGCCGCAGACGAAGCGACGCTGATCCACAACCTGATCTCCACTACCGCCGAACTCCACCAGCAGAATCGCGTCCGAGAGAAGGTCTGGAGGCACCTGCAAGACGGGAATGCCACATTCTACGAGAATCCGAACACCGAACACCGAACACCGGACATGCAGCTGATCGTGGCCACCGACCCGGCCACCAAGGAGGAGTACACGTACTCGCTGACGGGCCGCCACGGGCTACTCCCGGACCGACCTGATCTGGTGGGCACCACCCTCGCCGCAGGGCGGCACGCTGCTGCCGACCACGTGCGGGAACTGACGGCCTTCCGGGAACAGACGTGGACGGCGTTCAACCAATCGGTGCAGCGCAGACTGGAACAGTCCGGGACCACGGTCTCGGCCGACACCACGGCAGCAGCGCAGGCTCGGTCACCGCACCACCACCCGGCCCCCGATCCCACCGGCTGGACCTCGCCGGGTGTTCCGCAGGGCAACGCCACGGCACCACCTCCTCCCGTCCGGCCGGACGGGAGGAACCCGGTCGTCCCCGGCCGGACGCCCCACTGACAGCGGTGCCCCCGTGACCGCACGGCCCCTCGGGGAGAACCACCGGAGCATGGTGTCCTGAAGGCGGGGAATCACCCTTTGGCGGCCTTGGCCTCCGCCTTCGCCTGCTTCTTGTACTCGCGGACCCGGCGCAGCGACTCGCCGTCGACGATGTCGGCCACCGACCGGTACGCGTCCGGGTCCCCGTAGCCACCGGCCGCCTCCCGCCAACCCGGCGGGGTGACGCCGTACCGCTTGCCGAGCAGGGCGAGGAAGATCTGCGCCTTCTGCCTGCCGAAGCCGGGCAGGTCGGCGATGCGGGCCAGCAGTTCCCGCCCGTCGGTGACGCCGGTCCAGAGCCCCGTCGGGTCGCCGTCGTACCGGTCGACAAGCACCCGACACACCTCCTGCACCCGGGTGGCCATCGCCTTGGGGAACCGGTGCAGGGCAGGCGGGGTGGCGAAGACGGTGATCAGCGCCTCGGGGTCGTACCCGGCCAGCTCCCGGGCGTCGGGCTCGTGACCGAACCGCTGGGTCAGCACGTACGGCGACGTGAACGCCTTCTCCAGCGGGATCTGCTGGTCCAGGGTCATCCCGACCAGGAGGGCCAGCGGATCCCGGTTCAGCAGATCGTTGGCGGCCGGGTCGATCGGGAGTGAGAGAGCCATGCCCTGATCATGCCGCACCCGACAGGCACACCGGCGGACCTGCGCCGATCAGCGAGGCGATCGGGTGAACCCGGAGACACCGTCCACCGTAGAACGAGCGCCGTGAACCCTCTCCCGGGGTTAGAGGAAGCGAAGGAAGCGACATGAACTCACCGACAGCACCGGCGGATCGCCCATTCAGCGCGTACCTCACCGAGGAGAACCGACGAGGTTACGAGGATCTGCTGCCGGAGGTGCAGGAATCTGTCTCTCGTGGGTCGAGCAGTCAGCTCGCCCGGCTGGCCGGTCTGGAGCAGGAGATCGCCAGACTGAAGTCGATAGAAGCCCGCATCTTCAAGACTGACGAGCAGGGTGGTCAGGAACATGAGACCGGCTACTACCAGGAACCATTACCTCGGGGCGAAGGTGTCTACAACAATTTCTCCCACGTGGTCGCCGTCGATGGACAGAGGCGACCACAGCTGAGTTTCCTGGCGGAGGGGACCGACCAGCAGTTGACGCCGCTGGAACAGCAGTTGGTCGAAGGACTTCGCCAGAACGGCCGCCACGCCAGCACCGCCGAGATCGTGAGTCTCCACGCGGAGCATGCCACCACTCGCGGCGAGCTCAACCAGTACGTGGCGAGCCGGTTGGGCTACCCCGCCGCGAATCGTGCGGTGGCAGCCCTGAACCGTCACCTCAGCCCGGACACCAGGCAGGCGGCAGCGGAAGGACTCACCGCACAGGGGCAGGCGATCGTCGCTCGCTTGCCCCTGGTCCAGGAACTCCTCAAGACGCTCGACGACGCCGACAAGACCATCGCCGGCAAGGAGGCGGTGCAGGCTGCGGCCCTGATGCACAGCATGACGGTCGGGCCGGAGAACGCCGCCTACCGGGAGGGGCACCGACCCGAGGAGGTCGCGATGGGGATCCCTGCATTCCAGCGAATGGAACACATCGTCTTCACGATGCACGGGAGGCCGGCCAGCTACCTCGACGAGGCCGACCCGGTCGGTCTGACCTTCCGGGAGACGCTCTACGTCTCGCAGGCCCGGGACAACCACCTGCACACGTCGCGCGCGGAGATCGACACTCTACGAAGGGCCAGAGCAGAAACCCACGGTCTGCTCCAAGGCGTGGTCCAGCATCACGTGGATGCCTCCTACAGGCACCTGTCGATCCCGTCGGCCGACCGGTCGACGGCGCTCGGTACGACAGGGCCGCAGCAGGGACCCATGGCGATGCAGCAACAGGTCGCCCGGGCGGCCGGGCTGGGGCATCCGGCGCCCGTCGCGACCACGACGGCAGGCCTGCCCGCGCAGATCGGACATCCGACCCAGAGGGCGCGCGCCCTGTGAGATTCCCGGTGCTGGTCGGGTCGAACTGAGTCGGGTCGACCGCCGTAGACCGGGCATGCCCGCCCCACCACCGTCGTGGAGTGGACCGGGCACGCCCGCTACCTCACCGGAAAGGACCACCCGACCATGACCGTTACTCGCACGCCCGAGCAGCACCTCGGGAGACTCAACAGGTTCCTCGACCGGGACACCATGGCAGGACTTCAGCGGAGACTCTCCGAGCCGGAACAACTCGAAATCGCCAACCAGCCCGGCATCCTGCAACTGGTCGAGGAGGCAGCCTTGACAACGGCGGCCTATCAGCAGCAGCGGGCGATCGAGATCCGGGCCCAAGGCACCCGACAGATCGCCGGCGGCAATGCGACCTACCTGGAAGTCGACTCCCCGGAGGCGAGCCGGCACGGCGGGATCTACCGGAACCCCGACCACGTCGTGATCCTCGTGAAGGGCCACGACGTGGTCGGCAGCTACCTGGAGAACGGGGCGAGACCCGCGACCGCCGGAGAGTCGCACCTCGTCGACCTGGCCGCCGCCCGTGGGGTGAGCACCAGCCAGGCGGAGATCCAGGCCACCAGAGAGCGGCTGACGGCGAGCACCACGGCCCTGAAGGAGGCCGTCACCCGTCACGTCGCGAGCCTGCTCGGGGCGAAGGCCGCAGCGCTGCGGCCGGATGGCAGGTCCATGGCACCCGCGACGGCGGCGGCGATGCACCTCGGGCCGGGGTCGGCCGGGCCTCTGGCCCGCCCGCCCAAACGGTCGGCCACCGACGTGCCGGCGACCACCCAGCCGACCCAGGCTAAGCGCCAGCGCACCCTGTGACGCCCCGGGATCGGGCACCCCGACGAACCGCGACGTGACGTCCGCCCCACATGCGGGCTGGTCAAGTTGAGGTTAGGCTGTGCTAACTTCTAGCACCGTCCGCCGGGTTCACATCTCCCGGGAGCAGGCAGAAGGGGTTCAGCACCGTGTCCATCAACCTCCGCAGATCCACTGCGGCCATGCTCGCCCTCGGAGTGCTCTCGGCCGGTCTGGTCGCCTGCGGCTCCGGTGACGAGTCCACCGAGGCCGGCACCGGATCCGGCGACGCCGGCGACAAGCAGATCACCGTCTACAGCGGACGCAACGAGCAGTTGATCAAGCCCCTGCTGGAGAAGTTCACCCAGCAGACCGGGATCACAGTCAACGCCCGGTACGCCAACACCGCGCAGCTCGCCGCCCAACTGGTGGAGGAGGGTGACCGCTCCCCCGCCGACGTGTTCCTGGCCCAGGACGCCGGTGCCCTCGGCACCGTCTCCAAGCAGGAGATGTTCACCACCCTGCCGACGGCCACCACCGACAAGGTGCCGACCAGCTACCGGGCCGGCAACGGGCACTGGGTCGGGGTCAGCGCCCGGGCCCGGGTCCTCGTCTACCACGCCGACCAGGTGACCGAGGCGGAGCTGCCGAAGTCGGTGTTCGACCTGACCGACCCGGCGTGGAAGGGCAAGGTCGGCCTCGCCCCCACCAACGCCTCCTTCCAGGCGTTCGTCACCGCGATCACGGTCCAGCACGGTGAGGCCCGGGCCAAGGAGTTCCTGGCCGGGATGAAGGCCAACGACCCGCAGATCCGCGACGGCAACGGCAAGATCCTCGAAGACGTCCTCGCCGGGACCATTCCGGTCGGACTGGTCAACCACTACTACCTCGGCGAGATCGCCAAGGAGCAGGGGACCACGATCGACGGGCTCAAGGCCAAGCTGCACTACTTCCCCGGTGGCGACACCGGCGGCCTGGTCAACGTCGCCGGGGTCGGCGTGCTGAAGCGGGCCGCCGACAACCCGAACGCCCAGGCGTTCGTCGACTACCTGCTCGGTTCGGAGGCGCAGACCTACTTCGCCGAGCAGACCTTCGAGTACCCGGTCGTCGAGGGCGTCACCGGACCGGCCGGGGTGCCGGCCCTGGCCGACCTCCAGGTGCCCCAGATCGACCTGAACGACCTGGACAAGCTGGACTCCACCGTCGCTCTGATCAAGGAATCGGGGCTCGTGCCCTGACCACCCCGACGCACGCCCGACCAGGGCCGGACCGCAGACGCGGCCCGGCCCTGTCCGGCGTACCGGCGGGGGTCCGACGGCTGGCTCCCCGGCCCGCGCTGCTCGCGGCCTCGACCGTGGCGGTGGCCGTGGCCACCATCCCCCTGACCTACCTCGGGGTACGCACCGTCGAGGCCGGACTGGACCGGATCGTGGCGGAGGTGTGGACGGTACGGGTCGCCTCGCTGGCCCTGCGCAGCCTCGGCCTGGCCGCTGTGGTGACCATCGCCTGTGTGCTGCTCGGTGTCGGTTCGGCGTACCTGGTCACCCGGACGGACCTGCCCGCCCGGCGGGCGTTCGCGGTGCTCGCCGCGCTTCCGCTGGCCGTGCCGACCTACATCGCCGCCTTCTCCTGGGTCTCCCTGGTCGACGCGTTGGAGGGGTTCTGGCCGGCGGCGCTGGTGTTGACGCTCTGCTCGTACCCGTACGTCTTCCTGCCGGTCGCGGCCGCGCTGCGCGGCGCGGACCCGGCGCAGGAGGAGGTGTCCCGGTCGCTGGGTCGCGGTGGTTGGCAGACGTTCACGCAGGTGACGTTGCGCCAGATCCGCCCGGCCACCGCCGCCGGGGCGCTGCTCGTCGCGCTCTACGTGCTCTCCGACTTCGGTGCGGTGGCGATCCTGCGCACCGACACGTTCACCCGGGCCATCTTCGTCGCCTTCGACCTGGGCTTCGACCGGACCGGGGCGCTGGTGCTGTCCTGTGTGCTGGTGCTGCTGACAGTGCTGCTGCTGACCGGTGAGACGGTCACCCGTCGACGGGGTGCCCGGTACGCCCGGCTCGGCGGTGCCCGGCGGCCCGCCGCCCGGCTCCGGTTGGGCGTGGCCCGGTGGCCCGCCCTCGCCGCCCTCCTCGCTGTCGCCGCCCTGGCCCTGGGTGTCCCGGCGGTCAGCCTGGCCCGGCGACTGGTCGCCGGGGTGTCCCGGCCCGGGGCGCTGACCGAGGTGGCCGCCGCCGCCGGTAACTCCCTGCTCCTGGCGTCGGCCGGGGCGGCCCTGACCATGCTCCTGGCCCTGCCGCTGGGGCTGCTCATCGCCCGCGCCCCCGGGCCGTTGACCACCGTCCTGGACCGGATGGCGTACATCTCGCACGCCCTGCCCGGGGTGGTGGTCGGACTGTCGCTGATCTTCTTCGGGATCAACGTCGCGTACCCGCTCTACCAGACCACCTGGCTCCTGGCGCTCGCGTACGCCGCTCTCTTCCTGCCGTTGGCAGTGGGTTCGGTGGCCGGGGCCGCCGCCCAGGCCCCGCCGGGCCTGGAGGAGGTGGCCCGCTCCCTGGGGAAGGGGCCCTGGGGTGTGCTGCGCACCGTCACCCTTCCGCTGACCCTGCCGGGGATCGGCGCGGGTGCCGCACTGGTCTTCCTCACCGGCATGAAGGAACTCCCCGCCACCCTGCTGTTGCGCCCCACCGGCACCGACACCCTGGCCACCCAGTTGTGGACCAACACGGCGGTCGGGGCGTACGCCGCCGCGACCCCGTACGCGGCGCTGCTGGTGGCCATCTCGGCGCTGCCCACCTGGCTGCTCGTCGCCCGCAGCGGTCTGCTCGACAAGGAGGAACGCCGATGAGTCAGGTCGTGTTGACCGGGGTCGTGAAGCGGTACGGCCGGGTGACGGCACTGGACGGGGTCGACCTCACCGTCCCGGCCGGGGAGTTGACAGCCGTCCTGGGTCCCTCCGGGTGCGGTAAGACCACACTGCTGCGCTGCCTGGCCGGTTTCGAACGGCTCGACGCCGGGGAGATCACGCTCGACGGGCGACTGGTGGCCGGCGGCGGCAGACACCTGCCGGCGCACCGACGCCGCATCGCCGTGGTCCCGCAGGAGGGGGCGCTCTTCCCGCACCTGAGCGTCGCCGCCAACATCGGGTACGGCCTGGACCGGGCGGCCCGACGCGGCACCCGGGTCGACGAGGTCCTCACCCTTGTCGGCCTGGCCGGGTACGGCGACCGGATGCCGCACCAGCTCTCCGGAGGACAACAGCAGCGGGTGGCGGTGGCTCGGGCGCTGGCACCCCGGCCGTCGCTGGTCCTGCTCGACGAACCGTTCAGCGCCCTCGACGCCGGGCTGCGGGCCGGACTCCGCCAGGACATCCGGGAGGCGCTGCGGGCCGACGGGGCGACGGGCGTCCTGGTCACCCACGACCAGGGGGAGGCCCTGTCGGTGGCCGACCGGGTAGTGGTCCTGCGCTCCGGGCAGGTCGTCCAGGCCGACACCCCGACGGCGGTCTACCGGTCACCCGCCGACCCGTGGGTCGCCGGTTTCGTCGGCGACGCGGTCCTGCTCGACGCGGTCGTCGAAGCCGGTCAGGCCCGTACGGCGCTGGGTCCGATCCCGGTCGCCGGGACCGCCGCGTCGGGCCGGGTCACCGTCCTGGTCCGCCCGGAGCAGGTACGCATCGTGCCCTCCGCACGCCCGGACACCGTGTCGGCGACGGTGCTCCGCCACGACTTCCACGGCCACGACGCGCTCGTCGGACTCCGGTTGACCGACGGGACCAGGATCACCGCCCGGATCCTCGACGACGCGACAGCCGCCCCGGTGGGCACCGACGTCATGGTCCGGGTCGACGGCACCGCCCGCGCCTGGCCCGCCTGAGCCCCCCGCCTCCGGTCGGTGCGGGTCCCCGATCGGTCGCTGTCGGCGCGGGGACAGGCACGCCGCCTTGAACGCTCAGTGACCGGCAGGTCACTGGAAAGAGACCGTTGTCGATTGAACCAGAAGCGTCGACCTACCGTAACAGGGAGAACCATGCCCGCTGTGCAGCCCTGACACCTGGCAACCAGCAGGCCACCGACCCACAGCAGGCTCAGGACCGTCCCTGATCGGAGCAGCCCCTTGGACCACATGCCGGCAACCAACGAGGACTGGGTAAACGTAGCCCGTCTCAGGAATGCGCTCGACCCGGATGTTCGCGCAGTATTCGACAGCACGCCACCCAACAGCCAGGTCGCCCTCTCACGGAACGTACAGGCCCGGACCGACCTCACCAGGTGGGAACAGCTCGCAGGAGAGCCTGTGTCCGCACCGGCCAGACAGGAATTGACCGAAAGTGTACGACAGCGGGTGAACAACGGAGTACTCAAGGCATTCGGCCACCCTACGAAGTACCCGACCAACTTCGATACCGCGCGACCGACGCCGCCCAGTGGTCCCGACCCCTCGTCCGACAAGGAGATCAAGGGGGTGTGGGAACGGATGCAGCAGAGCCAGCTCCGCCCCCCGTCGATCCCGGCCCAGTCACAGGTGTCGTTCGCGGCCCAGGCATCCCTGCCGTCGACGGGGAACTCACTCGCCGGCACCTCCCCCGAAGTCCAGCGACCGAGCCAATCCTCGACCTCCCCGGCGGAGCACCACCAGCACGGCTCGGCACAGGGCCGGGGGCCGCAGCGCTCGCCGTAGGACGCCGTGCTGCCCGGTCGCACCGGTACCGTGCGGCCGGGAGCCGGGCACCCCGGTCCTGCCGCCCGGGGGTGCCCGGCCCGGTGGGCGTACTCAGCGGGGCCGGGGGCGGGCCAGACCCAGGTCGTACGCGAGGATGGTGGCCTGCACCCGGTCACGGACGCCGAGCTTGGCGAGCAGGGCGTTGACGTGGGCCTTCACCGTCCCGGTGGCCACCCCCAACTGGGCGCCGATCTCGGCGTTCGTCAGGCCGGCGGCCAGCCGGGTGAAGACCTCCCGCTCCCGCAGGGTCAGGTCGGACAGTTCGGCGGGTGCGGTCGGTGGGGCGAGGGTGCCGGTGGCGAAGGCGTCGATCAGTCGCCGGGTCACCGTCGGGGCGAGCAGTCCCTCCCCGGCGGCCACCACCCGGATCGCGGTGAGCAACTCCTCCGGCTGGGCGTCCTTGAGCAGGAACCCGGACGCCCCGGCGCGTAACGCCTGGAAGACGTAGGCGTCCAGGTCGAACGTTGTCAGCACCAGGACCCGGGGGCCGGCCGGTTCGGCGGTGAGCCGGGCGGTGGCGGTCAACCCGTCCATCCCGGGCATCCGGACGTCCATCAGCACCACGTCCGGGGCGGTCCGGGCGGCCAGGTCCAGGGCCTGGGATCCGTCGGCGGCCGTACCGACCACTGACAGGTCCGGTTCGGCGTCGACGATCGCCGCGAATCCGGCCCGGACCACCGGCTGGTCGTCCACCACCAGCACCCGGATCACGCCGGGACCCCGTCGACCCGACCGGCTCCGGGAGACCCGGCGTCGACCGGGGCAGCCACCGCACCGGCGGGGCCGGCCGTACCGGTGTCGGTGTCGGCCGTACCCGGTGCGGGTCCGGTGTTCTCGGCCGTGTCGGGGGTGGGCTCGGTGTCGACGGGGGTGCGGACCGACAGCGGTACGGGCAGGCGGGCCTGGAGCCCCGCCCGGTCGACCCGGAGCTGCCCGCCCAGGGCCTCGACCCGGGCCTGGGCGGCGGCCGACGCCACCTCGTCCATCGTCGTGCCGGTCATCGCGAGGCGTACCTCCTGGTCGTCGACGCGCAGACGGACCCCGACGTCCCCGACGGCGGCCTCCAACGCCGCCTCCACCAGCCGGTACACCGAGGTGTCCAGGGCGACGGGCAGCGGGGTGACGGTCTCCGGGCCGTCGAACGTCACCCGCCGGCCGGGGCCGCTGCGGGTGGCGCAGAGCCCGGCGATCTCAGCGGCCCCCGGCTGCGGGGCGCTCCCTGGGGAGCCCGCGTCCGGACGCAGGTCGTCGAGGAGTTCCCGCATAGCGGCGAGGGTGGCCCGCGCCTCCGTGAGGATCGCGGCGGGCGGGCCGTTGTCGGCGACGGTGACCAGCCGCCCGGCCCGGTCGAGGACTGCGGTGCGCAGCCCCTCGGCGATCCGGGCCCGTTCGGCGGCGGCGACCGCCACCGACCGGGCGGCGGTCGCCGCCAGGGCACCACCCTCCCGACTCAGGACCAGGCCCCGCCGACGACGCACCCACAGGCCCGCACCCCAGGCCGGCAGGAGCGCCACAGTCGTCGGCACCGTGAAGACGGCGACCATGAACAGCACCACCGGAACGCTCACCGGCTCACCGCCGAGCGACCCGTCGCCCGCAGCGGTGCCCAACAGGCCACCCACGAACGCCAGCGCGGCCAGTGGCACACCGAGCCAACTCACCGCCGGACGCGCGTACGCCCCGACGGCGTACACCGCCGCGAACTCCACGACCACCGCGATGAGCAGCACGAAGGTGGCCCCCGACGGCAGCCCGAACGTCAGGGCCGCCGACGGCCACAACGCGGTGGCCACGCCGACCCCGACAAGGGTCCACCAGGGCCGCTCGACCCGCCACAACAGCGGGGCGGCGTGCACCGCGCAGAGCAGCACGACGAGCGCCAGCAGCCCCGGATGCCCCAGACCGATCAGCTCCGGCTCGGTCTCCATCGACACCACCGCCGAGGCGACCGGCAACACCGTGGCGGTGGCGACCAGTCCGGTGGTGAGCAACGACGGTTGGATCGCCCCTTGGGTCGGACGGCCCGGGGTCGGGGCGGCGGCGACCGGCAACTCCGCCCGGACCCGCCAACCACCGCCGCCGGGACCGGCGGTCAGGGTGCCGCCCAGCGCGGTGGCCCGCTCCCGCATGCCCACGATGCCCCGGCCCGCACCGACGGTGGTGACGCCCGGGGTCGTCCGGCCGTCGTCGGTGACCTCGACCACCGCCACGGCACCGTCGACCGCCACCCGGACCTCCACGTCGGCGCCCCGGGCATGCCGCAGGACGTTCGTCAACGCCTCCCGGACCAGGGCGTGGACCGTCTCGGCGAGGGCGGGCGGCAGGTCGGTGAGGTGCAGGTCGAGGCGGACCGGCTGGTCGAGGCGGCGGAACCCGTCGGCGAGTTCGGCCAGTCGGGCCGCCAGGGGACGGTCGACGTCCCGGTCGCCGTCGCGCATCACCGCGACCAGCCGGTGCAGCGCGGTGAGGGTGTCCCGGCTGGTGGACGCCGCGAAGCGGAGCGCCTCTCCGACGAGTTCGGGTCGTCGCCCGGCCAGCCGCTCGGCGGCACCGACGGTCACCACGATCGAGGTCAGGTGGTGGGCGCTGACGTCGTGGAGTTCCCGGGCCAGCCGGTGACGTTCCCCCTCGGCGGCCCGTCGCAGCTCGTCGTCGGCGGCGACGAGTCGACGCGCCGCCACGGTCCGCCCAGCCAGCCAGCGCCGTCGACTGCGCCCCAACTCGGCGGCGAGCAGGTAGCCGAGGACGACGAGCACCACCTCGCCGACCCAGGACATCCCCGACCCGAGCCGGACCAGGTGCACCACCACCGCCGTGCCGGAGGCACCCGCCACCGCGAGCCAGGTGGTCCGGCCGGTGCGGTGGACGGCCACCGAGAAGAGCGCCACCAGCTCGGCGACGGCGAGCAGCCACATCTCGTCCGGCGGCACCGTCGGCTGGGCGACGGCCGACGCGGTCAGCACCACCACGACGGTCGGCACCGGGGCCCGGCGGCGCCACCCCAGCGCCAGGGCCGTCACCCCCGTCGCCACCAGGGCGACCGCCGTCGGGACGGCCGCCGGTGGGGCACCACGCAGCACCGGCAGGCCGGGCCAGAGCAGCAGCTGCCCCGCCGCCAGCGCCACCGGCAGCCACCACGTACGCACGACATTCATGACGGGTACGACCCTACGAACCGCGCACCACCACGCGCCTCCCCCGTCGGCAGGAGGTGTCCTACATCCCAGGGCAGGCCTCGGATCACCCCTCGCGCCGATTCGGCGTGTCGACCCTCGGCGCAGGATGGTCACATGATCGTCGGCGCACCGCCCGCAACCCCGTACGACCGGCTCGCCCGTACCGCCCGGCACCGGTGGTGGCGTCCCCTGGCCGGCACCCTGCTCGTCCTCGCCGCAACCGTGTTCACCGGTTGTGTGATCTTCGGGGTGGCCGCTGTGGTGGCCGAGCTGACCGGTCGGCCCACCGACGACGACGGGATCCCCGTCCTGGGTCCGGTCGCCGACACCGCACTGCTCCTCCTCGTTGTCGCCGCCGCCCTGCCGTCGACCCTGGCCGCCGCCCGGTGGGTCCAGCGCCGCCCCGCCGGGACCGTCTCCTCGGTGACGGGTCGGCTGCGCCTGCGGTGGCTGGGTGTCTGCCTGCTGGCCGCGGTGCCGCTGATCGGGGTGCTGCTGTTCGGGGCCGAACTGCTGCTGAGGCTCACCGGCCACGACGAGTCACTGACCGAACCGGCCGCCTGGGTGGGGTGGCCCGCGTTCGGGGTCGCGTTGTCGATGATCGTGCTCCTCGTGCCGTTCCAGGCCGCCGCCGAGGAGTACGTCTTCCGGGGCTGGCTGCCACAGGCCGTCGGGGCGTACCTGGCGAACCCGTGGCCGGGGATCGTGCTCTCCGCCCTGCTCTTCTCCGCCCTGCACGGCTACGGCACCCCGTGGGGCTTCGCCGAGCTGACGGTAATGGGGCTGCTGATGGGATGGCTGACCCGGCGTACCGGTGGACTGGAGGCCGCTGTCGCACTGCACGTGGTCAACAACGTGCTCGCGTTCGCCCTGACGGCGGCGTACGGCGGGCTGGGCGCGACGGAGACGATGGCCGACGCGCCCTGGCAGGTGGTGGCGGTCAGCGTGCCGGTGCTGGTGACGTACACGGTGCTGGTGGACCGGCTCGCCGGTCGCCGTGCGGTGGCGACGGTGACCGCCGCGCCGCCGGTCCCGGTGGCCCCCGGGCCGTACCTGGCGACCGGGCCGCGCTGAGCCGTCGGCGTGGGCGGTGCCGGACGGCCGGGGCGCAACAGGGAGGATGGCGTGGTGGACCACGACGACATGCTGTTCTCCCCCGCCGGGGTCGAGGCGCTGCGCACCGCGCTGACCCGGGCCGGCTACACCTCGCACGGGATCGCCGCCCGGCTCGGCGCGGCGGCCACCGCCGGGGTGGCCCGCAACGACTTCCGGGCCGCCCTGCGGGCGACCGAGGAACGCGATCCGCTGGCCACCCTGATCCGGTTGTTCGTCTGTGAGCAGGTCGAGCCGGAGCCGGCCGTCGCCGCCGCCCTGGCCCCGCTCCCGCTGGCCGAGGCGCTCGACGCCGGCCTGGTCGAGCGGCACGGCGACGGTCTGCGGATGGGGCTGGACCTGGAGCCCTACGGGGACGGGTGGTGGCTGCTCTCCGACGTGCCGGCCAGTGCCCGGCCCGGGCTGCCGCTGCCCGCCGAGCACGTCCTGGGCGTCGGCGGGGCGACCCAGACCCTGACCGGGGCCACCGTCCGACGGCCGGTGGAGACCGCGCTCGACCTGGGCACCGGGTCGGGTGCGCAGGCGTTGCACCTGTCCGCCCACGCCCGCCGGGTCACCGCCACCGACGTCTCGGCCCGGGCGCTGCGCTTCGCCGCCACCACCGCCGCGCTCAACGGCCTGGAGTGGGAGCTGCTCGCCGGTGACCTGGTCGCGCCGGTCGCCGGACGCCGGTTCGACCTGGTGGTGAGCAATCCGCCGTTCGTGGTCGGCCCGGGCACCACCACCCACGTCTACCGCGACTCCGGTCGGGTCGGCGACGCGGTCGGTGCCGAGCTGGCCGCGGCCGCGCCGGGGCTGCTCACCGAGGGCGGCACCATGCAGTACCTGGCGAACTGGGTGCACGTCACCGGGGAGGACTGGGGGGAGCGGGTGTCCGGTTGGTTCACCGGCACCGGCCTGGACGCCTGGGTCGTGCAACGGGAGGTCGCCGACCCGATGGCGTACGTGGACCTGTGGCTGTCCGACGCCGGCCAGGCCGGTGACCCGCAGCGGGCCGCCGCCTGGCTGGACTGGTTCGACGAACACCGGATCGAGGCGGTCGGGTTCGGCATCGTCTCGGTGCGTCGCGGTGGGCACGACGACCCGGTGGTCCGGGTCGAGGACCTGCGGCAGCGGGTCGAGCAGCCGATGGGCGACCGGGTCGGCGAGTGGTTCGACAGGCAGGACTTCCTCCGGGTACGCGACACCGACGGGCTGCTCGCCCAGCGCTATCGGGCCGCCGACGGGCTCCAGCTCCGGCAGGAGGCCACCATGGGCGACGAGGGCTGGGCGGTGGACCGGCAGGTGCTCGCCATGCCGCACGGTCTGCGCTGGACCGAGGAGATCGATCCGTTGGTCCTGGCGCTGGTCGGCGGGGCCGACGGTGAGGTGCCGCTGCGGGACCAGCTCGCGTTGCTCGCCGCCGCGCACGACGTGGCGGTCGACGAACTCGCCGAGGCCGCCGGGCCGATCGTGGCGCACCTGGTGGAGCGGGGCATCGTGGAACCGGTGGTCGGCTGATGCGGGCACTGGTGCAGACCGTGGGGCGGGCCGGTGTGACAGTCGACGGCGAGGTGGTCGGGTCGATCGACGACGGCCTGCTGGTCCTGCTCGGGGTGACCCACTCGGACACCGAGCAGGTGGCGCAGACGATGGCCCGCAAGCTGCACGAGCTGCGCATCCTCGACGAGGACCGGTCGGCGGCCGACACCGGCGCCCCGTTCCTGGTGGTCAGCCAGTTCACCCTGTACGGCGACGCCCGCAAGGGTCGTCGGCCGAGCTGGACCGCCGCCGCCCCCGCCGAGGTCGCCGAGCCGCTCGTCGAGGCCGTCGTCACGGCCCTGCGGGCCCGGGGCGCGACCGTCGAGACCGGGCGGTTCCGCACCCACATGCTCGTGGAGAGCGTCAACGTCGGCCCCCGCACCCTGCTGCTCGACCTCTGAGTCCCCCGGTCCCGGGGTCGGGTCGACGCCGGGGAGGGTCAGAAGAACAGGCCCCGGGACTGGAGGGACTGGCGCAGCCAGCCGTCGAGGTGGGCCGTCCAGTCGGTACGGTCCACTGTGGCGTGGTCGACGGTGAGGCGACCGAAGGCGTCCCGCCCCTCGGTGAGCAGCCCACCCCGCTTGTCCAGCTCCAGGATCACCTCGGTCCGGTGCGGGTCGGAGACGAACGTGACCTCCAACTGGTTGATCGCCCGGGCGTACTGCGGCGCCGGGTAGAACTCGATCTCCTGGTAGAACGGCAGGGTCTGGTGCACCCCGTAGATGTGACCCCGTTCCACGTCGGCGCGGGCGAACCGGAAGCCCAGCCTGACGAAGGCGTCCAGGATCCGTTCCTGGGCCGGCAGCGGGTGCACCGAGACCGGGTCCAGGTCGGAGGAGTCGACTGCCCGGGCCACCTCCAGTTCGGTCCGCAGACCCATCGTCATCCCGTGCAGGTGCTGGCCGTACAGCACTGTCACCGGGGTCTCCCACGGCACGTCGAAGCGGAACGGGATGTCGTAGCGCTGGCCGGGGGCGAGGGGGAACGCGCCGGTGATGTGCTGGCGGTGGAACTCCTGGTTGCTCTGGTACTCGTTGTCACCGCTCTCCACCTCGACCCGGGTCTGCAGTCCGAGGGAGACGTACGAGATGTCCACCTGGTGCTCGCCGCCGAGGATCTGGACCCGCCCCTCCACCTGACCGCCGGGACGGCAGTTCGGGTTCGCCAGGACGGTCTCCACCTGCGGACCACCCACCCCCATCGCCTGCATGAGCCGTCTGAAGACCATGAAGCCCTCTCCTCGCCTGCGCACCGACCGACCACGATGGTCGCCGATGGCACGGTAACCGACCCCACCAAGGGTTTCTGACCTGGTCCGACGGGCGTCGGCGAGGTACCGTGTCGGCAACACCCGGTGGTACGGCGGCATCGTGGTCCTCGGATTCCTGTCGGGTCCCCGATCGCCTCACTCCCGTTTCACGTCCTTCCCGCCAAGCTGTTCGTCACCGGTGCCACCAGGTGGCCCGGTAAGCGGCACAGAAGTCGACGCGGGGAGACGACGGAGATGGCCCAGCAGATGATCGAGCAGCAGCACAGTCCGACCACCGACACCCTCACCGACCTGGACGCCACCGACGAGCGTGGTGTCTCCACAGACCTGGTTCGGGCGTACCTCAACGGGATCGGCCGGACCAAGCTGCTCACCGCGGCGCAGGAGGTCGACCTCGCCAAGCGGATCGAGGCAGGGCTGTTCGCCGAGGAGAAGCTGACCACCTGCACCCCCGTCTCGCCCACCCTCCGGGCCGAACTCGACGTCGTCGCGGCCGAGGGCCGCGCCGCCAAGGACCACCTCCTCGAGGCGAACCTGCGCCTGGTGGTGAGCATCGCCAAGCGGTACACCGGCCGTGGGATGGCCTTCCTCGACCTGATCCAGGAGGGCAACCTCGGTCTGATCCGGGCGGTCGAGAAGTTCGACTACGCCAAGGGCTACAAGTTCTCCACCTACGCCACCTGGTGGATCCGGCAGGCCATCACCCGGGCCATGGCCGACCAGGCCCGCACCATCCGCATCCCGGTGCACATGGTCGAGCAGGTCAACAAGATGGTCCGGGCCCGGCGGGAACTGTCGGTGACGCTCGGCCGGGAGCCCACCGTCGCCGAGGTCGCCGTCGCGATGGACGTGCCCGAGTTCCAGGTCATCGAGCTGATATCCTACGACCGGGAGCCGGTCAGCCTGGACCAGGCGGTCGGCGAGGACGGCGAGAGCGCCCTGGGTGACTTCGTCGCCGCCGTCGACCCCCGTGACGAGGCGGGTGAGGGTGCCGCCGGGGGTGAGCTCCGCAACGAGGTGAGCGTCGTGCTCGCCACCCTCTCCAAGCGCGAGCAGGCCGTGATCCGGCTCCGGTTCGGCCTCGACGACGGCCGCCAGCGCACCCTGGACGAGGTGGGCCGCGAGTTCGGCCTCTCCCGGGAGCGGATCCGGCAGATCGAGAAGGTCACCCTGCTGAAGCTGCGGGCACCGGAGCGGGCCCAGCGCCTGGAGGCGTACGCCTGCTGACCTCCCCGCCGACGACCGGCGACGAGAGCTGTACCGGCGAATCAAGGCCCCGGTGGTTCACCGGGGCCTTCCGCCTGCGTCCGGTTCCGACGACCCGGGTCGGTGCCCCCTGCGGTCCGGGTGGGAGACGAGTGGGTCAGAGTCGGCGGGGCCCGGTGTCGGGGCGGGCCACGGCGGCCCCGGTGCGGACCGTGGCGTGCAGGATCGCGTACCCGTCGGGGCGGGCCAGGACCGGGTTGAGGGTCAGCGAACGGACCCGGGGCTGGTCGTCGGCGAGCCGCCCGACCCGCAGCAGCAGGTCGGCGAGGGCCGCCCGGTCCACCGGGGCGGCACCCCGATGCCCGCGTAGCAGCGGAGACGCCCGTGGCTCGTCGACCAACTCCAGGGCGTCCCGGTCGGTCAGCGGCACCGCCCGCCAGGCCCGGTCACCGAGCAGCTCCGTGGCCACGCCACCCAGCCCGAACCCGACCACCGGCCCGAAGGCCGGATCCTCCACCACCTCGACCACGCACGGCACGCCCGGCGGGACCATCGCCTGGACCAGCACGTCCGCACCGAAGGCCACAGCCAACTCCGCGTACGCCCGACGCACCGCCGCCGGGTCGGCCAGGTCCAGGCGGACCGCACCCAGGTCGAGCCGGTGCCGCAGGCCGGGTGCGGCGGCCTTCAGGACCACCGGACAGCCGAGCCGGTCGACGGCGGCCAGAACCTCGTCGAGGGTACGAGCCGACACCGAGTCGACCACGTCGATGCCGTACGCGGCGAGCAGGGGACGGGTCGGGTGGTCACCGGCGGCCCGGATCGCCGCCTCCCCGGCCGCCGGGTCCACCCGGGACAGGTCGGGGACGACCCCCGGTTCCCGGCTCCGCCACCGCGCGTACGTGCTGACCCGGGCCAGGGCCCGGACCGCCTCCTCGACGCTGGGGTACGCCGGCACCCCCGCCGGCAGCCGCCCGACCGGCAACGTTCCGGCCAGGAAGGTCGCCACCGCCGGTTTCCCGGTGCTCGACACGGCGGGCAGCGCGGCGGCGAAGTCACCGGCCCCGTCGGTGGGCTGACCGGGCAGGGGCGGGGCGCACACGGCGACCAGGGCGTCGACCCCCTCGTCGGCCGCCGCCTCGGCGATGGCCACCGCGAACTCCCCCGCCCCGGCCTGCGGCCCCACGTCGGTGGGGTATCCGGCGGCGACGGTCAGCCCCTGGGCGGCGCAGGCGGTCGCGGCGAGGCCGGTCAGGGCGGAGGAGTTGCCGACGACGCCGACCCGGGAACCGGCCGGCAGGGGTTGGTCGGCCAGGAGCAGGCCGACGTCGAGCAGCTCGGCGACGGTGTCCACCCGGATCACCCCGGACTGGGCGAACAGCGCGCTGACCGCCTCGGTGTCCGGCCCCGGGTTCTCCCCCACCCCCGGTGACCGGGCCGGTGAGGCGAGCGCCACCACCGGCTTGCTCCGGCCGATCCCCCGGGCCAGCCGGGCGAACTTGCGGGGGTTGCCGAACGTCTCCAGGTACAACATGATCACGTCGGTGCCCGGGTCGGCCTGCCAGAACTGGAGCAGGTCGTTGCCGGAGACGTCGGCCCGGTTTCCGGCCGAGACGAAACTGGACAGGCCCAGTCCACGCCGGTGCGCCTCGGCCAGCAACGCCACAGCGAACGTACCGGACTGACTGAAGATGCCGACCGGTCCGGGATTCGGCAGGACCGGAGCCAGGGTGGCGTTGAGGCGTACCGCCGGGTCGGTGTTCGCCACGCCGAGGCAGTTCGGGCCGACCACCCGCATCCCGGCGGCGTGGGCGGCCCGGACCACGGTCCGCTGCGCCGCCGCACCGTCCGGTCCCGCCTCGGCGAACCCGGCCGAGACCACCACCAGACCGTGTGCCCCGGCGGCGGCCGCGTCGGCCACCACCGCCGAGGCCGCCTCCGGCGGGACCGCGACCACCGCCAGATCCACAGGCAGGCCGGCGTCGGCCGCCGACGGGTACGCCGGCAGTCCGGCGACGCTCGACGCGCTGCGGTGCACCGGCACGATCGCGCCGGTGAAACCCCCGTCCCGCAGGTGTCCGAGCAGTGCCGCACCCACCCCCTGACCGGTGGCGCTGGCCCCGTACACGGCGACACCCCGGGGGGCGAGCAGCCGGGCGATCGAACGGGCCTCGGTCCGGTGCTCCCGACCCCGCTGCACCTCGAGGGTCTGCTCGGTCGGGGCGATCGGGAAGCTGAGGTGGACCACCCCGTCGGCGAACTGCCGCTGGACCTGGTAGCCGAAGTCGGCGAAGACCCGCAGCATCGCCCCGTTGGCCGGGAGCACCTCGGCGACGAAGCTCGCCACGTCGACCTGCCGGGCCGCGTCGGCGAGGTGTTCCAGCAGGACCGAACCGATCCCCCGCCCCTGGAAGGCGTCCTCGACCACGAACGCCACCTCCGCCTCCGGGTCCTGCGGGCCGAGCCGCTCGTACCTGCCGACGGCGACGATCCGGTCACCGGCCAGCACCACCAGCGCCTCCCGGTCGCGGTGGTCCACTGTCACGAACCGGTCCAGGTCCCGCTGCGGGATACGCGGGTACGCCGAGAAGTACCGCAGGTAACGGGTGCGCTCGGAGAACCGCGAGTGCATCGCCACGATCCCCGGCGCGTCCCGAGGGTGGATCTGTCGTAGCTGGACCGTCGTACCGTCGCTGAGCAGCACGTCGACCGGGTAGGCCCGGGTCACGACCGCCTCCCTCCGCTGTCGCCGCCGGCCGGTCGGCCCACCCGCGTACGGCCTCGGGTTCAGTCCCGCGGGTCGTGCGGGTCCAGACCGAGCAGGGGGAACACCGCCTTGCGGGTGGCCGCGACAGCCCGGTCAACCGGGTCCGGTTCCCCCGTCGGCTGCCACGGCCTGTGCGTCGGGTCGACGTCGTCGGTCATCCGCAGCGGGACCTCCCGACCGGGCCGACGGGCGGCGGCCAGTTCCCGCCAGGCCGGTGGGGTCGGGGTGGCCGGGGTCAGCGGCTCCCCGGTGGCCACGGCCAGCAGATGGGTCCAGGCTCGGGGCACCACCTCGACCAGGGCGTACCCCCCGCCGCCGGTGGCCACCCACCGACCGTCGCAGAGTTCGTCGGCGAGCGCCCGCAGGGCCAGGTAGGTGGCGCGTTGACCGTCCACGGACAGGTTCAGGTCGGCCAGCGGATCGATCCGGTGGGCGTCGGCACCGCACTGGGTGACGAGCACCTGCGGCCGGAACGCCCGCAACACCGACGGGACGACGGCGTGGAAGGCCCGCTGCCACCCGGGATCGCCGGTGCCCGGTGGCAACGCCACGTTCACCGCCGATCCGGCCGCCTCCGGGCCGCCGGTCTCGTCGGGGAAACCGGTGCCGGGGAAGAGCGCGAGTGGGGTCTCGTGCAGGCTGATCGTGAGCACCCGGGGGTCGTTCCAGAAGACCTCCTGGACCCCGTCGCCGTGGTGCACGTCGACGTCGACGTACGCGATCCGTTCGGCCCCCAGGTCGAGCAGGCGGGCGATCGCCACCGCCGGGTCGTTGTAGACACAGAACCCGGCGGCCCGGTCGGGCATGGCGTGGTGCAGCCCTCCGGCGACGTTCACCGCCCGCCGGGCCTCGCCACGCCACACCGCCTCGGCGGCGGCCACACTGGCCCCGGCGACCAACGCACTGGACTCGTGCATCCCGGGGAAGACCGGATTGTCCGAGGTGCCCAGGCCGTACCCGGCGAAGAGCGGGTCGTTGGGGGCGGCCCGTACCGCGTCGAGGTAGTCGGCGGTGTGCACCCGGGTGAGCAGGGCGTCGTCGGCGGGTCGCGGACGGACCAGGCGTACCCCCGGGCGGTCCAGGACGCCGAGCTCGCGGGCGAGCGCGACTGTCAGCTCGACCCGGACCGGGTCGAGCGGGTGATCACCGAGGTCGTAGGCGAGCAGGGACTCGTCCCACACCACCACAGTCTCGTCCGACATCAGGCCATCGTCGCACGTCGGACCGACGTCCACCGGGCGGCGCGGGCACCGAGCGGCCGCGACACCGGTCAGCCGGGCTGCGGCCCGGTCGCCACCGGGCGTCCCGGATCGGCGATCCAGTTGCTCCACGACCCGACGTAGAGCGCGGCGTCCGGCCGCCCCGCGAGGTGCAGGGCGAGGACGGCCTGGGCGGCGGTCACCCCCGAACCGCAGTACGCCCCGACCCGGCGGCCCGGCTCCACCCCCGCCTCGGCGAACCGCAGTCGCAGGTCGTCGGTGGACGGGTACCGGCCGTCTGCACCGACCAGAGCGGTGGCGGGCAGGTTCACCGCCCCGGGTACGTGACCGGCGACGTGGTCGATCGGCTCGGTCTCCCCCCGGTACCGGGCGGCGGCCCGCACGTCGAGGAGCACCCCCGGCGCGGCGCCCCGGGCCGGGTCGGTCTGCGCCCCGCCGACCGGGTCGGTCTGCGATCCGGCGGACGGGTCGGTCTGCGCCCCGCCGGACGGGTTCACGAGGCGGACGACCTGGTCCGGGTCGAGGACCGGCAGTCCGCCCGGGTCGACCACCACGTCCCCCGGAGTCGGGGCGGGCGGATCGGTGTCGGTGGGCAGCCCGGCCCCGACCCAGGCGGGCCAGCCGCCGTGCAGCACCCGGACCGCCCGGTGCCCCGCCCAGCGCAGCGTCCACCAGGCTCGGGCGGCGGCCATCCCGTCGCCCCCGTCGTACACCACCACGGGGTGACCGGCCCGGACCCCGGCGGCCCGGAGAACGGCCTGGAGGGTGTCGGGGTCGGGCAACGGATGCCGACCGGCCGGGCCGGGCGGCCCGCAGAGGTCCGCGTCCAGATCGAGGAAGACGGCACCGGGCAGATGACCGGCGGCGTGGTCGCCCCGCCCGGACGGACCGGACAGCCGCCACCTGACGTCGAGCAGCGTGGGCGGGTCGGGCCGAGCCCACTCGGCGGCGAGACGGTCCGGCTCGACGAGCGGGTTCGCGGATTCGGGCATGCCGCCCAGTCAACACCATCGGGGCAGCTGACGGCGGTTCGACAGAGGCCGTTCGGCGGCCGTCGGGGTAGCATCGGCCACGGAAACCGCTGGCGTGGAGTGTGACCTCGTCGACACGACCGAGGGTCGACACCTTCGTCGCCAGGAAGGGATGAAGGTGTCTAAAACCGATCTAGTCGATACGACCGAAATGTACCTGCGCACCATCCTCGAACTGGAGGAGGAGGGTGTACCGCCGCTGCGCGCCCGGATCGCCGAACGGTTGCGGCAGAGCGGACCCACTGTCAGCCAGACCGTGGCCCGGATGGAGCGCGACGGACTGCTCACCGTCGAGGGCGACCGGCACCTGACCCTCACCGACCAGGGCCGCACCAGCGCGGTCGCGGTGATGCGCAAGCACCGGCTGGCCGAACTCCTGCTGGTCAACGTGATCGGGATGCCCTACGAGGAGGCCCACGAGGAGGCCTGCCGGTGGGAGCACGTGATGAGCGACGCCGTCGAGCAGCGGGTGTACGACCTGCTCAACCGGCCTACCCGGTCGCCGTACGGCAACCCGATCCCGGGACTGGAGGAGCTGGGTAGCGCGGGAACTCCCGACGTCCCCGGCAACGACAGCGAACGCAACCTCGCCTTCCCCGGCCTCACCGGGGCGGTGGTGGTCCGACGGATCTGCGAGAGCGTCCAGACCGACTCCGACGTGCTCCGGCAACTGCACGCCGCCGGCGTCGACCCCGGTGCCACAGTCAACGTCGTCCAGGAGCGCGACGGCGTCTCCATCGACCGCTCCGGTGACCGGGTCCGGTTGCCCCGAGAGGTCGCCTCCCGGGTGTTCGTAGCCGCCGGCTGACCGTACGCCCACCCGACCCACGCCGGTCGGCCGGTCACCCCGGTCGACCGGCGGCGGCGTCGACGCCCCGGTCAGAGGGGCTTGACCTCCACCGACTTGGCCAACTCGGTCAGCTTGCCGGCCAGCTCCTGCGCCGCGGACCGCTCGGCGTCCGCCGGCAGCGTGTAGCGCAGGATCGCCAGGCGACCCTGTTCGGCCAGCCACCCCACCTCGGCGACCGGACCGTCGCCGTCGGAGGCCGCCACGGTCCGGCGGTACGCCTGCTGCCCCAGGCCGGAGACCGTGTCGGCCTGCTGCGGCACCGCGTCGGCGGCGAACGAAGCCCGGTCCAGTGAGGTCCTGCTGACGCTGAAGGTCAACTCCGGCAGGTCGTCCTGCCCGACCCGGACCACACAGGTGTGGCTGCCGTCCCGCTCGCCGGCGGCGGCCACGTCGAACCGGACCCCGGCGTGCTCCTCGATCTTCGCGAAGTCCAACAACTCGCAGGCCCCACCGGCCGAGGCCGCCGGTGCGGCAACGCCCTCCGGTGTGTCCATCGGCGGCACCGGCGGCTTCGTCACCCGCTCGTCCGAATCCTGCGCACAGCCCGTCGCCAGCAACACCACCGCCGCGACCCACCACACCCGCCCGCGCACTGTCTCCACCTCCTGGTGACGTCCCGCCCCGAATGCCCGTCGGCCACCGTACGGAAAGAGCGGACGGGAGGAAAGTCGTCAGTCGTCCACGTACGGACAGTGCCGACAGCCACGCCCGCAGCACGTGCCCCGACGGGCGAGGAACCCGGCGCTGAGCACGAACAGTCCGGTCGCCGGATCGAGGTAACCAGACTCCCCGGCGGCCAGGGCGACGGCGTGCACGGCCAGGATCCGCTCCCGGTCCGGGTGGTCGTCAGGCAGCCGGGACAGGTGCGGCTCGGTCAACGCCCGACCCGCCAACGGCACCCGCTCCCCACCCACCACCGCAGTGTAGGAAAACCGGGGACGCCCCCGGACACCGTGGTCCGGGGGCGTCCCCTGTCACCCAGGCTCGTGGCTGCCGTCCTCGGCGCAGACGAGACCGCGACGGGTCAGCTGCAGCCGCTGGTGGAGCCGCACCCCTCGCAGACGTAGCAGCTTCCGGCAGGGCGCATCTTCGTACCGCAGGTGAAGCAGAGCGGTGCGTCGGCGGCCTTGCCGATCACGGCCTCCAGGAGTTCGGTGCTGGAGCCGACCGCCGGAGCCGGCTTGGCGGCGACGACGTCGGCGACCTCCTGGGCGGGCTGGGCGACCGGACCGATCTTGGGCTCCGGCGCGGCCTCCACCGGTGCGGAGGCGGCCATCGCGGTGAGGTCGGTGCCGTTCGCCTCCGCCTCAGCCTCGGCCCGCAGCTGGGCGGCCCGCTCCTTGGCGGTGAAGATGCCCAGTTCGGCGCGGCGATCGTACGGCAGGAAGTCCAGCGCCAGCCGACGGAAGATGTAGTCCATCACCGAGGCGGCCATCCGCACGTCCGAGTCGTCGGTCATCCCAGCCGGCTCGAACCGCATGTTGGTGAACTTGCTGACGTACGTCTCCAGCGGGACGCCGTACTGCAGTCCGATGCTGATCGCCACCGAGAAGGCGTCCATCACACCGGCCAGGGTGGAGCCCTGCTTGGACATCTTGAGGAAGACCTCGCCGAGCCCGTCGTCGGGGTACGACGAGGCGGTGAGGTAACCCTCGGCACCACCGACGGAGAAGCTGACCGTCTGCGACGGGCGCTTCTTCGGCAGCCGCTTGCGCACCGGGCGGTACTCGACGACCCGCTCGACGGCCGGCTCCGCCACGGCGGCCGGGGCCTCGGCGACCTCCGCCGCACCCTTGTTCGGCTTCGCCACCGACAGGGGCTGGCCGACCTTGCAGTTGTCCCGGTAGATCGCCAGCGCCTTCAGGCCGAGCTTCCAGCCCTCGAAGTAGATCTTCTCGACGTCGGCGACGGTGGCCGCCTCCGGCATGTTCACCGTCTTCGAGATCGCCCCGGAGATGAACGGCTGCACCGCCGCCATCATCCGCACGTGGCCCATCGGGGCGATGGAACGCTCACCCATCGCGCAGTCGAAGACCGGGTAGTGCTCCGGCTTCAGGCCCGGGGCGTCGACCACGTGACCGTGGTCGGCGATGTGCTCGACGATCGCCTCGACCTGCTCCTCCGGGTAGCCCAGGCTGCGCAGGGCACGCGGCACCGTCTGGTTGACGATCTGCATCGAGCCGCCGCCGACCAGCTTCTTGAACTTGACCAACGCCAGGTCCGGCTCGACGCCGGTGGTGTCGCAGTCCATCATCAGGCCGATGGTGCCGGTCGGGGCGAGCACGCTGGCCTGCGAGTTGCGCCAGCCGTTCTTCTCGCCGACCTTGTTGCCCTGGGTCCACTGCTTCGTGGCCTCACGGACGATGGCGGTGGCGACCGTACCGCTGGGCTTGATCTCGTCGTTGGCGGCGGCGTGCTTGCGCATGACCCGCTTGTGCGGCTCGGCGTTGCGGGCGTAGCCCTCGTACGCGCCGACGATCCCGGCCAGCTCGGCCGAGCGGCGGTACGCGGTGCCGGTCATCAGCGAGGTGATCGCCGCCGCGACGGAACGCCCCTGGTCCGAGTCGTACGGCAGACCGGAGGCCATCAGCAGCGCGCCGAGGTTGGCGTACCCGATGCCGAGCTGCCGGTAGGCACGGGTGGTCTCGCCGATCTTCTCCGTCGGGAAGTCGGCGAAGCAGATCGAGATGTCCATCGCGGTGATGACGAACTCGACCGACCTGACGAACTTCTCCACCTCGAAGCCGCCGTCGGCGCGGAGGAACTTCATCAGGTTCAGGGAGGCCAGGTTGCACGAGGAGTTGTCCAGGTGCAGGTACTCCGAGCACGGGTTCGACGCGGTGATCCGCCCGGTCTCCGGGCAGGTGTGCCAGTCGTTGATGGTGTCGTCGTACTGCAGACCGGGGTCGGCGCACTCCCAGGCGGCCTGGGAAATGGTCCGGAACAGCTTCTTGGCGTCGATGGTCTCGATCACCGCACCGTCGAGCCGGCCACGCAGGTCGAACCCGCCGCCGCCCTCCACCGCGCTCATGAACTCGTCGGAGACCCGGACCGAGTTGTTGGCGTTCTGGTACTGGACGCTGACGATGTCCGAGCCGCCGAGGTCCATGTCGAACCCGGCGTCGCGCAGCGCGCGGATCTTGTCCTCCTCGCGCGCCTTGGTGACCACGAACTCCTCGATGTCGGGGTGGTCCACGTCGAGGATGACCATCTTGGCGGCCCGCCGGGTCGCCCCGCCGGACTTGATGGTGCCCGCGCTGGCGTCCGCGCCCCGCATGAAGCTGACCGGCCCGGAGGCGGTGCCACCGGAGGAGAGCAGCTCCCGGGAGGAGCGGATCCGGGAGAGGTTCACCCCGGAGCCGGAGCCGCCCTTGAAGATCAGCCCCTCCTCCTTGTACCAGTCGAGGATCGAGTCCATCGAGTCGTCGACGGCCAGGATGAAACAGTTGTGGACACGAAGGTTCCCGGCCAGGAACTCGCCGCTCTCGGTCTGGATGTCGTAGACCGCCATCGCGCCGAGCGGCTCGATGCGGTCGACCTCCAGCTGCTTGACGTCGTTGGCCGGACGACCCGGCTTGGCGAAGCCCGCCTCCAGCTTGGCCATCTTCTCCGCGCCGACGAACCCGATGTGCGTGGCGAAGGCGTCACGGTCGCCGTCGTTCTGGATCCGGACGGTCCAGATGTCCTGGCGGTCCGGCCGGGAGTCGGCCTTACGCGACACGCGGGAGAAGATCCCGAACCGCAGGAGCAGGCTCTGAACCCCCCGGATCAGCTCCTCGGAGATCATGTCTGCGGCGACGAGGGTCGAGCTCTCCCGCGACGAGACGTACCCCTCGGCCTGGAAGATGCTGCGCAGGTACGCGGCGACGACCGGGAGCGGTGCGGTCAGGAGTCGCTGCGGCACCGTCATCTCGGCGCCACGGACCGACAGGTTCCACTTGTCCACGAAGGGGCGCAGGTGCTCCCCGTAGAGGCGGGTCCGCCGACAGTCCAACGTCTCGTCCTGGGTCGCCACGGTCCGCACCTTGCGGTGCACGCCGGGGAAGACCTCGTCCAGGGTGCCGGTCACCCAGTCCAACTCGTCGTCGTTGACGGTGATCGCCTCGATCGTCAACGACCGGTTGGTGCCCTCGGTGTCCTGACCGACGAACCCCTCCGACTGCAACCACCCGGCGAGGGCGGCCTCCCGGATCTCCCGCAGGTCGATCTGGTCCTCGCCGTAGGCGTACGTCCGGTGCCATTCGAGCTGGTCACCCGGCTTCAGGGTGCCTGCCTCCACCCACTTGCCGCTGCCGACCCCGGTGCTGAGCCAGACGACGTGGTCCGGCGTGACGTCGAGCTGGTAGCCCGCCTTGGTGTGCAGCCGGACGACCTCACGGACACCGTTGTCCTTGACGGCGACGATCCTGGTCAGGCCGCTCGCGTCGTACACCTTGGTGCCGACGGCCCCGTCCTCGACCAGCTTGCCGATCGGCACCAGCCCACCGGGGGTGCTCACCAACGAGTCGTACGGCAGACACGCCGAGACCTGCTGGGGTGACGGCGTACCGACGTTGAACCAGACCGGGGAGTTGAAGCTGAACACCTGGTGCAGCAGCATCCAGGTCAGTTCGTGCTCGAAGATCTCGGCGTCGCCCGGGGTGGCGAAGTAGCCGTGCAGCTCGCCGGCCTTGCGGTAGGTGACCACCACCCGGTCGATGAGCTGCTTGAGCGACCACTCCCGCTCCGGGGTCCCCACCGCACCCCGGAAGTACTTCGTGGTCACGATGTTGGCGGCGTTGACGCTCCACGCCTCGGGGTACTCCACCCCGCGCTGCTCGAAGTTGATCGAGCCGTCCCGCCAGTTGGTCATGACGATGTCGCGTCGTTCCCAGGCGACCTCGTCGTAGGGGTGGACCCCCTCGGTGGTCCAGACCCGCTCGACCTTGAGTCCCGCGCCGGCCTTCGACCGCGACCGGCTGGTTGTCACGCCGTCCCCCGCCATCTCATCCACCCCTCGTCCGCGCAGCATCGCACCACGCATGGTCACTGTCGTGAAAAAATCGGAAAAAGCTCAGTTGGTACGGCCGTCGACCCGCGCCTCGCCGTCGGCGGTCCCCACCCTCACGGTGGGGTCGCCCGGGGGCGCCGTCGCCGGGACGCGGTCGGCCGGAGCAGGATCGCCTGCCTCCCGGGCCCGCGCCGCCTCCCGCAGCGTCTCGATCTCCCGCTCGAAGTCGGCGAGGGAGTCGAACGACCGGTAGACGCTGGCGAACCTGAGGTACGCCACCTCGTCCAGGTCCCGCAGCGGGCCGAGGATGGCCAGTCCCACCTCGTGGCTGGGCAGTTCGGCAGCGCCCTTGGCGCGGACGGTCTCCTCCACCCGCTGGGCGAGCAGGGCGAGCGAGTCGTCGTCGACGGGGCGCCCCTGGCAGGCCTTGCGCACCCCGCCGATGATCTTCGTGCGGCTGAAGGGCTCGGTCACCCCGCTGCGCTTGACCACGGCGAGGACCGCCTCCTCGACGGTGGTGAACCGCTTGCCGCACTCGGTGCAGGACCGCCGACGACGGATCAGCTGACCGTCGTCGGCCTCCCGCGAGTCGACCACCCGGGAGTCGGCGTGACGGCAGTACGGACACCGCATCGCCCGACCTCCTCGGCATCGATTCGCGGACAGCACCAGACACCCCCGTCGCACGCGCCGAGGCGACGCCAGCCATCACCGATGACTGCCGCCGGGGTGGCGGTACGGGGAGTGCGGTCGGTAGTCGAACCCAACCTGTAGGCGACTTACACCCATGTGACTACTACATCTAGGGGTCGACCGTATGCCGCTGACGGACCCCGGTCAAGTTGACCGGCGTGTCCGGCGCGTCACCACACCATCCGGTGACCACCCCCGCACACCGGGCGTTCCACCACCCCACGGACCAGGGTGGATCCCCGCCCGCGACCAGGGCGGACCCCCGCCACCGGACCGGATGGACCCACCCCACGGACCAGGTCGACTCCCCCTGGCGCAGCGGGCCGGACCCGTCGAGTCTCCAACGCCTCGGACCCGGTCGGGTTACCCACCCCACCGATGATCTGATCGCACACCTGTTCCAACCGGACGTATCATCGGCAGAACACCCGTTCGGAATACCGGGCATCCGTCACCGACACCCCGAAAACGGTCGTACAGATGTTTGAAAATGGCCGATCCCACCTATACGGTCAGGAACAGTCGGGCAGCACCGCAGCGGCGGGTCGCCCGGCCTTCACCGTACGCACCACGTGCCGCGAGGCAGTCAGCGCCGACCAGGGAGGACGGACGTGACCGAGGAGCGGGCCAGCCGGCCGAAGCACCCGCAGCAGAAGACCGACGCGGGTACACCGGCCAGTCGGCGTCGTGGCGCCCCGCGCAGCCGTCCCGGCCAACCCGCCGTACGGCCGGTCGCCCCGGTGAGCGCGTTCTCGGAGCCGGCCACCGTCGACCTGACCGCTCGGCAGCGCCGGATCCTGGAGTTCATCCGGACCTGGGTCGACCGGCACGGCTACCCGCCGAGCGTCCGGGAGATCGGCGAGGCGGTCGGCCTCGTCTCACCCTCCAGCGTCGCCTACCAGCTCAAGGAGCTGGAGAAGAAGGGCTTCCTGCGCCGCGACCCGAACCGCCCCCGGGCGGTGGACGTCCGCGCTCCCGGCGACGCCGTCGACGACGAGCTCTCCCGCGCCCAGCGCCCCGCCCCGGCGTACGTGCCGATGCTGGGCCGGATCGCCGCCGGTGGCCCGATCCTCGCCGAGCAGTCGGTGGAGGACGTCTTCCCGCTCCCCCGCGAGTTGGTGGGTGAGGGCGAGGTCTTCATGCTCCAGGTCAAGGGCGACTCGATGCTCGACGCGGCGATCTGTGACGGCGACTGGGTGGTGGTGCGCCAACAGCCCACCGCCGACTCCGGCGAGATCGTGGCGGCGATGCTCGACGGTGAGGCCACCGTCAAGACCTACCGTCACCGCGACGGGCACGTCTGGCTTATGCCGCAGAACCCGGCCTTCGACCCGATCCCCGGCGACGACGCCACCATCATGGGACGGGTCGTCGCGGTGCTGCGCCGGATCTGACCGACCCGAACTCCTGCCGTCGCAGGCAGGCGGCAGGTCAGTACCGCTCTCCCCGGTAGTCGTCCGGGCCGTCGTCACGCCGTCGACCACGGGAATCCTGGTCTCGGGAGTCGGAGTCCCGGGGTGCCCGACGCGGTGGTTCGGCCCGGCCGCCGCCGTAGACCCCGCCCCGACCGCCTCCACCCGCCTGGCCGCTGCGGCCACCGCCTCCGCCGGGCTGGCCGCCCCGGTTGCCCGGAGGTGGACCGCCCCGACCACGGGCCGGCGGTTGTCCGCCCCGACCGCCACCGCCCTGACCACCACCTCGCGGCTGCCCACCGCCCTGGCCACCCGAGCCACCACCTCGTTGCTGCCCACCACCCTGGCCACCCGAGGCCGCTCCCCCGTAGACCCCGCCGCCACCACGGCCGCCCTCGCCGGAAGGCCGACCACCACCGCCCTCGCCCGCAGGCCGACCACCGCCGCCGCCGTAGACACCGCCCCGGCCGGACTGACCGCCGCCGTACACGCCGCCACCGGCCTTGCCACCGGCGGGCTTCCCACCGCCTGCGGGTCGCCCTCCGCCGGCACCACCGGGCCGAGCCGACCCGGGCTGTCCCCCAGGCCGGGGTACGGCGGCCGCCGCCGCACGTCCCGAGCCGCCGGGGCGGGCACCGGCGCGGGCGGCGGCGGGCGCGTCCTGCTCGACCGGCCCCGAGGCGGCACCACCGTAGACCCCGCCCCGGTCCCGGTCGTTGCGATCGGGCGTACCGGTGGCCGACGACGTCACCCCGGCAGTGGCGGGGACCGGGCGTCGACGGGCCCTGACGATCCCGACGATGCCCGCCCCGACCAGGACCGCTCCGAGGATCCCGACGGAGGCGATCAGGTACGTGATGTCGTCCAGGGAGAGGCTCGACGTCCAGGACTGCTTCTTCTCCTGCGGCGACCCGTCTCCCGCGCCGTCCTCGCCCGACACCGTCGACGGGGTGTACGCCAGGATCTCCACCGGCTCCTCGGCGTCCAGGTCACCGGCGTCGGAGACCGTCACGAAGGTCTTGCCGTCCGGGGTGTACGAGATCGCCTCACCGAAGGTGTCCGACAGCGGGGTCACCCGGGGGGTGCCGGTGGTCAGGGCGGCCAGCACGTCACCGTCCCGGACGTCGAACTCGAAGGCGTCGGCGTAGGTCCGCAGGGCCACCCGGGAACCGTCGGGGGCGCGGGCCGCCCCGGTCACCATGTTCCGGCCGACCGCGCCGAGCTGGTTCTCGGTGGTCGTCTTCGGCAGGGTGACCTCGCCGACCTTCTTCATCGGGACCGGGTCGGTGGCCCCGGACCGCAGCGGGCCGGTCGGGGTGAAGATCTGCGCCTTGCCCTTGAGTTCCTTGGTGATGACCAGGGGGAGGCCGTCCGCCCCGATCAGCAACGCCTCCGCGTCGTGCGGCTTGCGCTCCGGGTAGGAGAGTCGGTGCAGCACCGGCCGCTTGGAGCCGTCGATCGGCATGGACCAGACGGCGACCCGCTCACGACGGGGGTCGTTGGTGATGTTGTCGCCGGTGTCGGCGATCCAGAGCGTCTTGCCGTCCGGCGAGACCGCCAGGTCCTCGGTGTCCAGCGGTCCCTGCTGGGTGTACGAGACCGCGTTCGTCACCGCGCACTTGTCGTCGAGGTAGAAGACGCGCTTGTTGGCCTCGATCTCGGTGCTGTCGTTGACGACGATGTATCCGTCCTCGGTGGCCACCAGGCCGGACAGCTCCCGCAACCGGGGGTCGCTGATCATGCACTGTCGCTTGCCCGGCTCCGCCTTGGGTTGGGGAGCGGGCGCGGCCACAGCCGCGCCCGATAACGCCACCGTCGCCCCGGCCAGGCCGAGAGCGACCGTGACCGAGATGACAGCACGGCGCATGACGTCAGTGTCGCATGCCCCGATTACCGGCCGGTCAACACGTTCAGCGCCGACCGGACCCCGCCCGGACCGTCTCGACCTCCGCGTACGGAGCGAGTTCGGCTGCCAACGCCTCGTCGACCCGTACGTGCAGGAGGGTGCCCTCCGCCAGGTGCGCGGTGGAGAGGACCTCGCCGTGCCGGTGCACCCGGGCCACCAGGTCACCCCGGTCGTACGGCAGCACCGCCCGGATCTCCACCGCCGGGGTCGGCAGCCGGTCCTCGATCGACTCGCGGAGCCCGTCGATCCCCCGCCCGGTGTGCGCGGAGACGAAGACGGCGTCCGGCCAGAGCCGCTTGAGCCGCAGCAGCGTCTCCTCGTCGGCGGCGTCGACCTTGTTGACCACCAGGAGTTCGGGCAGTCGGTCCGCCCCCACGTCGGCGAGCACCTCGCGGACCGCCCGCACCTGCTCCTCCGGGTCCGGGTGGGCACCGTCGACCACGTGCACCAGCAGGTCGGCGTCGGCCACCTCCTCCAGGGTCGAGCGGAACGCCTCGATGATCTGGTGGGGCAGGTGTCGGACGAAACCGACGGTGTCGGAGAGGGTGTAGAGCCGACCGTCGGAGGTCGTCGCCTTGCGGGTGGTCGGGTCCAGGGTGGCGAACAGCGCGTTCTCCACCAGGACACCGGCATTGGTGAGCCGGTTGAGGAGGCTGGACTTGCCGGCGTTCGTGTAACCGGCGATCGCCACGGCGGGAACCGCGTTGCGGGCCCGTCGGGCGCGCTTGGTCTGCCGGATCGTCCGCATGCTCTTGATCTCACGGCGCAGTCGGGCGATCCGGTGCCGGATCCGACGCCTGTCGGTCTCCAGCTTGGTCTCACCGGGACCACGCAGACCGACCCCGCCCCCCGCGCCCCCGCCACGGCCGGAGCCACCGGCCTGCCGGGAGAGCGTCTCGCCCCAACCCCGCAGGCGGGGCAGCAGGTATTCGAGCTGGGCCAGCTCGACCTGCGCCTTACCTTCCTTGCTCTTGGCGTGCTGGGCGAAGATGTCCAGGATCAGCGCGGTCCGGTCGACGACCTTGACCTTCGTCCGCTGCTCCAGGTTGCGCAGCTGGGACGGGGAGAGTTCACCGTCGCAGATCACCGTGTCCGCGCCGCTGTCGACGACGACGGCGGTGAGGTCGTCGACCTTGCCCCGGCCGATGTACGTCGCCGGGTCGGGGCGGCTGCGTCGCTGGATCAGCCCCTCCAGGACCTGCGATCCGGCCGTCTCGGCCAGCGCGGTCAGCTCGATGAGGGAGTTCTCCGCGTCGGTGACGGTGCCCTCGGTCCAGACCCCGACCAGGACCACCCGTTCCAGCCGCAGTTGGCGGTACTCGACCTCGGTGATGTCGGCGAGCTCGGTGGAGAGCCCGGGTACTCGGCGCAACGCCTGCCGCTCCGACAGGTCGAAGTCACCGGTGGTGCCGTCGAGCGCCTCGTCCTCGACTGAGACGAAGGTCTCCTGATCTCGCAAACCGTTCTCCTGTCCGCTCTGTCACGTACCGGGTAATCCTGTCATGTGCCAACGTCGAACGCACCAGCTATATGCCCGTCCGCAGGTGGTGGACACCAGGGGCCGGCTACCGGTGGAACCCGGGGCGGGCGACCCGGCTGCGGGGCGAATTCCGGGGGCGGATGCCGGGCGACCTCGGCAGGCGAGTAGAAAGGCGGGGCAACTTTCGACCGGCCGCTCAGCGTTGACGGAGGGTATCCCGTGGCCATCACCCGACTTCCGAGTGCCGGATTCTCGATAACGATCCGAATCGCGGTGCCTGCCGACGCCTCCTCGATCGGCCGGTTGACCACCTGCGTCGGCGAGTCCGACGCGATCGTCACCGCCCTGGACGTGGTCGACTCCGACCCGGCCAACGTGATCGTCGACCTCACCTGCGACACCGCCGACGCCAACCACGCCGACCAGGTGGTCCAGGCGTTGAGCGCCCTGGACCAGGTCGACGTGCGGAAGGTGTCCGACCGCACCTTCCTGCTGCACCTCGGTGGCAAGATCGAGGTGAGTTCCAAGGTCTCCCTGCGGACCCGTGACGAGCTGTCCCGGGCGTACACCCCGGGGGTGGCGCGGGTCTGCCAGGCGATCGCCGAGAACCCGGCCGACGCCCGACGGTTGACCATCAAGCGCAACACCGTCGCGGTGGTCAGCGACGGCTCGGCAGTGCTGGGGCTGGGCAATCTCGGCCCGGCCGCGTCGCTGCCGGTGATGGAGGGCAAGGCGGCGCTGTTCAAGCGCTTCGGTGGGGTCGACGCCTGGCCGGTGGTGCTCGACACCCAGGACACCGACGAGATCGTGGCGATCGTCAAGGCGATCGCACCGGCGTACGGCGGGATCAACCTGGAGGACATCGCCGCACCGCGCTGCTTCGAGATCGAGGCCCGGCTGCGGGAGGCGTTGGACATCCCGGTGTTCCACGACGACCAGCACGGCACCGCGATCTGCGTACTGGCCGCCCTGACCAACGCGCTGCGCGTGGTGGACAAGCGGATCGAGGACGTCCGGGTGGTGGTCTCCGGGGCCGGCGCGGCCGGCACCGCGATCATGAAGCTGCTGCTGCGCCAGGGCGTCGGGGACATCGTCGCCTACGACCGGCAGGGCGCCCTGCACCGTGGCCTGACCGGCCTCAACCCGGCGTGGCAGTGGCTGGCCGACAACACCAACAAGGACGGCTACTCCGGTGACCTGGCCGGAGCGGTCCGGGGCGCTGACGTGTTCATCGGGGTGAGCGCGCCGAACCTGCTCACCGGGGACGACATCGCCACCATGGCCAAGAACGCCATCGTCTTCGCGCTGGCCAACCCGGACCCGGAGGTCGACCCCCGGGAGGCGCGCAAGCACGCCGCCGTGGTCGCCACCGGCCGGTCCGACCAGCCGAACCAGATCAACAACGTGCTCGCCTTCCCCGGCGTGTTCCGCGGGATGCTCGACGCCCACGCCGAGGGGTTCACCGAGGAGATGGCGATCGCCGCCGCGCAGGCCATCGCGGACGTGGTCGGCGAGGAGAAGGTCAACCCGACCGTCATCGTGCCGAGCGTCTTCGACGCCCGGGTGGCCCCGGCGGTCGCCGCCGCCGTCCGTGCCGCCGCCCAGAACCCGGCCTCCGCCCCGGCACCGGCAGCCGACAGCGGTCCGGTGGACCTGCCGGAGATCGCCGCCGCCTCGGCCGCCACTCCCTGATCCGCGCCGACGTCCGTACGGTCGAGGGGTCCACCTCCAGGGTCACCTGGGAGTGGACCCCTCGGTCGTCGGGGTACGAGCGGGTCGGTCAGGAGGTCGCCGGGACGAGGGTCCCGGTGGCGACCAGGACGGCGGGGCCGGTCAGCCAGCAGGAGTCCTCGGTGATCCGGATGGTGAGGCGACCACCGGGAACGTCCACCGCCACGGTTCCGGTGTCCAGTCCGATGTCGCGTAGCGCCACCGCACCGACGGCGCACGCCCCCGTGCCGCAGGAGAGCGTCTCGGCCGACCCCCGCTCGTAGACCCGCATCAGGACGTGGGCGTCGGTGCCGGCGACCGGATCGGCGGAGCTGGTGAACTCGACGTTGGTGCCGGTGGGGAAGACCGTCTCGTCGAAGCCGGGTGCGCGGGTCAGGTCGAGTCCGGGCAGGTCCAGCCCGGCAGGCAGAGCGCAGACCAGGTGCGGGTTGCCGACGTCCACCGCCGTACCGGGCAGGGAGAGCCCGCCCAGGGTGGCGGTGGCGGCCCCGAAGAGCCGGGGACGACGCATCTCGACGGCGACCTGGTCCCCGTCGAGCCGGGCCCGGACGATCCCCGCCCGGGTGGCCACCGGCACCGTCTCCCCGGTGGGTGCGGTCAGGCCGGTGTCGAGCAGGTAGCGGACGAAGACCCGTACCCCGTTGCCGCACATCTCCGCAGGCGAGCCGTCGGCGTTCCAGTAGTCCATGAACCACTCGGCCTCGGCTGCCTGACCGACGCCCTCCGGATGCTTGGCGGCCCGGACCACCCGCAGCACCCCGTCCCCGCCGAGGCCCCGCCGCCGGTCGCAGAGGGCGGCGACCAGGCCGGGCGTCAGGTCGAGGGCGCCGTCCGGGTCGGGAAGGATGACGAAGTCGTTGCCGGTGCCGTGCCCCTTGGTGAACTCCACGCCCCTATCATCACCCAGCCGTCCGGAGCGCGTGCAGGGCGGCCGAGACCAGGTCGGGGGCGGCCCCGTCGAGCCACCGGACCCGCAGGTCCCGGCGGAACCAGGACCGCTGGCGGCGGGCGAAGCGGCGGGTGGCGCGGATGGTGTCCTCGTACGCCTCGGTCTCGGTGAGCTCCCCGGCGAGCGCGCCCAGCACCTGTCGGTAGCCCAACGCCCGGTTGGCGGTCCGCCCCTCGCGCAGACCCCGGCCGACCAGTTCCCGGGTCTCGGCGACCAGTCCGTCGGCCCACATCCGGTCGACGCGTACCGCGAGCCGCTCGTCCAGGGCCTCCGTGTCGAGGTCGACACCGAGCTGCACGGACGGGTAGTACGGGGTGGGTTCGGGCAGGGAGGCGACGAACGGCGCCCCGGTCAGCTCGATGACCTCCAGGGCCCGGACGATCCGTCGGCCGTTGCCGGGCAGGATGGTCGCCGCCGCCACCGGGTCCGCCGCGCGCAGCCGTTCGTGGAGCGGAGCGGGACCGGCGTCGGCCAACTCCTGCTCCAACCGCTCACGCAGCACCGGGTCGGTGCCTGGGAACTCGAACCGTTCCAGGACGGCCCTGACGTACAGCCCGGAGCCGCCGACCAGCAGCGGCACCCGCCCCCGGGCCAGGATGTCGTCGACCGCCGCGCGGGCCAGCCGCTGGTACCCGACGACGCTGGCGGGCTCGGTGACCTCCCAGATGTCGAGCAGGTGGTGCGGTACGCCCGCACGTTCGGCCGGGGTCAGTTTCGCCGTCCCGATGTCCAGCCCCCGGTAGAGCTGCATGGAGTCGGCGTTGACCACCTCCCCGCCGAGGGCGTGGGCCAGGGCGATGCTGAGCGCGGACTTGCCCGCCCCGGTGGGTCCCACCACCGCCACCACCGCCCCCGGCCGGAGACCGGACCCGGAAGAGTCGGGCCGCAGACCGGACCCGGACGGGTCGGGCAGGGGTGGTCGGGGCGGCTCGGGGCCGGTCACGCGACGACCTCGTCGGGGTCGTCGACACGGTGCCAACCCGCGACGAAGTAGGCCACCCCGTAGGGCACGCACTGGTGGTGCAGCCGCCCCCGCCAGGTGCCACCGGAGGCCTCGACGGCGGCGGCGAGCACCTGCCAGGGGGCCCGGCCGGCGGCCAGCAGCTGCGCCGACAGGTCGGGGTCCAGGTCGAGCAGGGCGGCACGGTCCGCGTCGGTCAGGGCCGCGGCGACCCCCTCGTCGTACGCCTGGGCACGCGGGTCCTCGTACCCGGGGGCGGAGGTGCTCCGGCAGGCCGACCCGTCCCCCAGGACCAGCAGGGCGGTGCGTGGGTCGGCCCGTCGGGCCAGCTCCTCGCCGAGGGTGGTGCACTCGGCAGGGGTGGCGTCGACAGCCACCGCCTCGGCGAACCGGGGTCGCCCGGTGTCCTGGCGTCCGAGCAGCCAGGCACCGATGGTGAGGCTCAGCGGCAGCCGGTCGCCGCCCGCGCAGTTGGTCTTCCAGAACCGCACGTACCGGTCCAGTCCGTACCGGTGCAGGGAGCCGTAGTCGGCGGTACCGAAACGGGTGGTCTCCGGCCCGCCACCGACCAGCAGGATCTGCTCCGGTTCGGCCGCGAGCAGGTCGGCCACCGCCGCGTGGCAGGCGGCCCGGAGTTCGTCCAGCTCGGGGGCGGCGGCACCGGCCAGCTCGGGGACGAGCAGCGGCGGATGCGGACAGACGGCGGCGGCGACCAGGGGCACCGGGCAACCGTATCCGCCGCCGCGCGGCCCGCTTCGGCACACCCCGCCGGCCGGTGCGGCCGCCGGGTCACTGGGCCTGGTCGCCCCAACCCCCCTGGATCATGGTCTGGAACCGCCACTCGCCGCCGACCTTGACCAGGACGTCGGCGTACCGGACCCGCTGCCGTCGGCCGTCGACGGTGAAGTCGGCGTCGGTGAGGACCACCGCGAGGCTGCCGGTGAGGAAGTGCGGGGTGCGGCGGGACTCCATCTGCAGGTCCGCCGGCCCGCCGAGGACCCCCGCCATCATCTCCAGGTACGCCGCCCGGTCCAGTTGTCGCGCCGACGCCTCGCCGGTGGCGTCGTCGGTGACGGTGTTCAGCGGGAACAGGGCGAGGTCGGCGGTGCCGGTCACGTCGCCGGCGGTGGCGAGGGCGTCGTAGCGGCGGAACCAGTCGTCGAGCGCGGCGAGGTCCTCGGCGCTGGGCACGAAGCCGGTGTCGGCCGGGGGCGTGGTCTGCGGTCGGCTGTCGGTCAAGGGTTCTCCTCCCGGCGTCCGGCGGACGCTTGTCGTACATTGTACGGTACGGCTACCGGACCGGCTGCCGGTTTTGTCACGGGGGTCCCCACCGGGCAGTAGGACACCGTATGGTCACGGTCGGCGATAGGCGCTCGACGCGGACCCGGTCAGACCTGTGACAATGCCGGGAGTAACTTGCTGCGCCGTGGCGGCGATCGCGGGTCACACCCGTCGACGCCGGGAAGAACGAGGATGGGCACATGAGCGACTGGACTGCCTTCGGACGGGTCGACGAGGACGGCACCGTCTACGTCAAGACCTCCGACGGCGAGCGGGTGGTCGGATCCTGGCAGGCGGGCGCACCCGAGGAGGGACTGGCTCACTTCGCCCGCCGCTTCGCCGACCTGGTGACCGAGGTGGACCTGACCGAGGCCCGGCTGAACTCGGGAGCCGCGGACGCGGCTCACTCGCTGACCACCGTCCGCCGGATCCGCGCCTCGCTGCCGGAAGCGCACGTGGTGGGTGACATCGACGCCCTCGCGGCCCGGCTGGACAAGCTCGCCACCGTCGCCGAGGAGAAGGCCGGCGAGGCCCGGGCCGCGCGGGACGCCGCCCGTGTCGAGGCGCTGGCCCGCAAGACCGCCCTCGTCGAGGAGGCGGAGCAGCTGGCCGCCGAGGCCACCGGCTGGAAGTCCGCCGGGGACCGCCTCAAGGAGATCCTCGACGAGTGGAAGACCATCCGCGGCGTCGACAAGAAGACCGACGGCGAGCTGTGGAAGCGTTTCGCCGCCGCCCGGGACGGCTTCACCCGCCGCCGTGGGGCGCACTTCGCCTCCCTGGACGCCCAGCGCAAGCAGGCCCAGACGGGCAAGGAGGAGCTGGTCGCCCGAGCCGAGAAGCTGAAGGACTCCACCGACTGGGCGACCACCGCCAACCAGCTCAAGGAGCTGATGACCGAGTGGAAGGCCGCCCCGCGCGCGTCGAAGGAGGCCGAGCAGAAGCTCTGGGAACGGTTCCGCGCCGCGCAGGACGAGTTCTTCACCCGCCGCAGCGAGGTCTTCTCGGCCCGGGACAACGAGCAGCGGGCCAACCTGGAGCGCAAGCAGGCCCTGCTGACCGAGGCCGAGGCGCTCGACGTCGAGGCCGACCCGAAGGGCGCCCAGGCCAAGCTGCGTGACATCCAGGCCCAGTGGCACGAGGCGGGCCGGGTGCCCCGTGAGGCCGCCGCCGGGCTGGAGCGCCGGATGCGGTCGATCGACGACAAGGTCCGCGAGGTGATGGACTCCGCGTGGCGGCGGACCGCGCCGGCCGACAACCCGCTCCTGGCCCAGATGCGTGACCAGGTCGCCGAGGCCGAGCAGCGGTTGGCGCGGGCCCAGGCCGCCGGGGACACCCGCCGGATCCGGGAGGCCGAGCAGGCCCTGTCCTCCAAGCGGCAGTTCCTCCAACTCGCCGAGCAGGCCGGCTGAGCAGAGCCGACCGGCCAGAAGCCCCCGTTCCGTTCCGGGACGGGGGCTTCGTCAGGTCCTCGGGCTGATCCCCGAGACCCGGCTCCGGGGGTGCCGGTGTCGCGGCCCCGGTGGGGTCAGCGTGCGGCGCAGCCGGTGGTGGGCACCGGCGACTCCGCCGGCGGCCCCATCGTGGGGAGCCCGAGCAGGACTCCCGGGGTACGCGGTGCGCGGCCCGCCTCGGCAGCGTCCCCGGCCCGGGTACGCCGGTGGGCCACCGGCTCCCCGTCGGCGTTGAGGTGGTGCGGGGCGGCGTACGTGACGGTGGTGTGGACGATGTCCCCGGGCCGGATCCGCCCGTCGAGGGAACCGGCGTCGAAGTGGACCAGTCGGCCGTCCCGGGCCCGGCCGGAGAGCCTGCCGGTCCGCTCGTCCTTACGCCCCTCGCCGAGGGCGACGAGCACCTCGACGGTCTCCCCCACCAGCTTCCTGTTCTCCGCCCAGGTGATCTCCTCGACCGTGGCGATCAGCCGCTCGTAGCGTTCCTGGACCACCTCCTTGGGCAGTTGGCCGTCCATCGTGGCGGCCGGGGTGCCGGGACGCTTGGAGTACTGGAACGTGAAGGCGGAGGAGAAGCGCGCCGCACGGACCACGTCGAGGGTCTGCTGGAAGTCGGCCTCGGTCTCGCCGGGGAACCCGACGATGATGTCCGTGGTGATCGCCGCGTCCGGCATCGCCGCCCGGACCTTCTCGATGATGCCGAGGTACTTCTCGGAGCGGTAGGACCGACGCATCGCCCGCAGGACGTCGTCCGACCCGGACTGCAGGGGCATGTGCAGCGAGTGGCAGACGTTCGGGGTCTCGGCCATCGCGGCGATCACGTCGTCGGTGAAGTCCTTCGGGTGGGGGCTGGTGAACCGGACCCGCTCCAACCCGTCGATCTCCCCGGTGGCGCGCAGGAGCTTGCCGAAGGCGTACCGGTCGCCGAACTCGATGCCGTAGGAGTTGACGTTCTGCCCGAGCAGGGTCACCTCCAGGACACCGGCGTCGACCAGGGCACGGACCTCGGCCAGGACGTCGCCGGGGCGGCGGTCCTTCTCCTTGCCCCGCAACGACGGCACGATGCAGAAGGTGCAGGTGTTGTTGCACCCCACCGAGATCGACACCCAGCCGGCGTACGTCGACTCCCGGCGGGTGGGCAGGGTCGACGGGAAGACGTCGAGGGACTCGAGGATCTCCACCTCGGCGGCGGAGTTGTGCCGGGCCCGTTCCAGCAGGACCGGCAGGGAGCCGATGTTGTGGGTGCCGAATACCACGTCCACCCAGGGCGCCTTGCGGACGATCTCGCCCCGGTCCTTCTGGGCCAGGCAGCCGCCCACCGCGATCTGCATCCCGGGGTTGCGGCGCTTGGCCGGACGCAGGTGTCCCAGGTTGCCGTAGAGCCGGTTGTCGGCGTTCTCCCGGACCGCGCAGGTGTTGAAGACCATGACGTCGGGGTTGTCGTCGCCCGCACCGGTCCGTACGTAACCGGCCTGCTCCAGCAGCCCGGAGATGCGTTCCGAGTCGTGCACGTTCATCTGGCATCCGTACGTCACGACGGTGTAGGTCTTCGCCACCGGTGCAGCGCCCCTTTCCTCGGGCTACCAGGGTAGCCGTCCGGGTACCGGGGCCGTGGGTGACCTATCCTCGGCTCAGAGGCCGCCGAGCCTGCAGCGCGAGGAGAAGCCGATGTGCCGCAGCATCAAGACCCTGCGTGAGCCGTACGTCCCGGTGGTGACCCAGGCCGACATCGAGGCGGCGGCGTTGCAGTACGTCCGCAAGATCTCCGGGTTCCGGGCCCCCGCCGCGCACAACGCCGCTGCCTTCGACGCGGCGGTGACCGCGGTCGCCGCGGCCACCCGCACCCTCCTCGACGAGTTGGTCGTCCGGGGCGGCTCCCCCCGCCCCCCGCAGGCCGCCGGCTCCTGACCCGCCCGACCGGCGGGCGGCGATCGCTCGGCCCCGGGGTGGATCAGGCCGCAGCGAGCGCCGGACCCACCGAGTCGGGTGCCCACCGCGACCTGTGGCACTGCGACCACCCCCGGCAGCCCGGGTGTTCCAGGCTGCACAGCCGTCGACCGCTGAGCACCTCCCCCTCGTCGGTCTCGGTCACCTCGAAGTGCACCGGACGGATGGTGCCCTCGGGTGCGACGAGCAGGTGCCGTCCGGCGTCGAGGGTGTCGTCGCGCAGCACGCACTCCCGCCCCAGCAACCGGGCCAGGGCCGCCACGCAGGTCAACTCGGACAACTGCTCCGGGACGCCGTAACAGTCCACGATGGTGCCGAACTCGCCCGGTGCCTCCCAGACGTCGCAGACCACCGCGTACGCCGGCAGCCGGGCCGGATCGGCCAACGCCAACGGCATCACCACCCGGCCGAGCGCCTCGGCCAACGCCGGGTACACCACCACCGGTGCCGCCCCGTCGATTCTCCAGTTCCACAGCTCGGTCATTCCGCGCCTCCTCGCTGTGCTCGTTCCACCGGCCTCCGAATCGGGCCTTATGACGATGGTGCGGGGCATATGACCGCAGCCGGGGGCAAGTTACCGGTCTGTGACCATTCTGGGCAAAATTTCCGATACCGCCGTCGCTCAAGGTAGCGGAAAGATGACAGTTTATCGGGTACGGTGCCCCGCCGGCACGGGCCGACGAGGCCGTGTCCCCACTTCCCGACGCCGATCACCCGCCATGGTCAACGGAGTACCACCCGGTGCTCACCGGGCGGCAGCAGCTCACCGATCACAGCGGCTCCCGGCACCTCCCCGGCCACCAGCAGACCCCCCGAGGTCTGGGCGTCGGCCAGCAGGAGCCGGTCGGCCTCAGTGGCGGCGCCGAACTCCGTCCACGGGGCCACCCAGTCCAGGTTGCGCCGGCTACCGCCGCTGACGAACCCGTCCCGCACCGCCTCCCGCGCCCCCGTGAGCAGCGGCACCCGGCCCACCTCGATCGCCACCGTCAGCCCACTGGCCCGGGCCAGCTTCGAGGCGTGCCCGAGCAGCCCGAAGCCGGTCACGTCGGTGCCGCACCGGATCCCGGCCGCCACCGCCGCCCGCGCCGCGTCCCGGTTGAGGGTGCTCATCGCCTCGACCGCCTCGGGGAAGACCTCACCCGTCGACTTGTGCCGGGTGTTGAGCACCCCCACCCCGAGCGGCTTGGTCAACGACAGCGGCACCCCGGCCCGACCCGCGTCCAGAGTGATCAACTCCTCCGGGCGGACCAGGCCGGTCACGGCCAACCCGTACTTGGGTCCGTCGTCGTCCACGCTGTGCCCACCGGCCAGGTGACAACCGGCCTCCCGGCACACGTCCTGCCCGCCGCGCAGCACCTCCCGGGCCAACTCGACAGGGAGAACGTCCCTCGGCCAGCAGAGCAGGTTCAGGCCCACCAACGGGGTGCCGCCCATCGCGTACACGTCGGAGAGGGCGTTCGCCGCCGCGATCCGACCCCAGTCGTACGGGTCGTCGACCACCGGGGTGAAGAAGTCGGCGGTGGTCACCACCCCGGTCCGCTCGTCGAGGCGTACCACTGCGGCGTCGTCGCCGTGGTCGAGCCCGACCAGCAACTCGGCCGTACCGGTGGCCGGTCCGAGTCCGGCCACCATCGTCTCCAACTCCCCGGGTGGGATCTTGCAGGCGCACCCGCCACCCCGGGCGTACCGGGTCAGTCGTACCGGTTCGGTCATCCTGCGATGGTGTCCCGGCGTACGTGTCGAACGCCACCGTGGCACCCCGTTGCGGCTCGGATTTCGGATTCCGGACACGACTCCGGACGGGTGTTACACCCTCGTGACCATTTGGCTTGCATAGCGCCACGCCGCCCCGCCTACAGTTGCCCAAACCGGGGGTTCATCCGATCCCGGTTTCCGGTGAGGACAGGGACGGTGGGCGACGTGACGACGGGCGAACCGGTCATCGTGCAGGATGACGCGCCGAAGGGCGAACCGCTCATCGTGATGGATGCGGTAAACAAGCACTTCGGGCCACTGCACGTGCTGCAGGACGTCTCCCTCTCGGTCGACCGGGGCGAGGTGGTGGTGGTGATCGGCCCCTCCGGCTCCGGGAAGTCGACGCTGTGCCGGACGATCAACCGCCTGGAGCCGATCGACTCGGGCACCATCACCTTCGACGGCCGGCCGCTGCCGGCCGAGGGCAAGGCGCTGGCGAAGCTGCGCAGCGAGGTCGGGATGGTCTTCCAGTCGTTCAACCTCTTCGCGCACAAGACCATCCTCGAGAACGTCACCCTCGGTCCGATCAAGGTCCGCAAGGAGAAGCCGGCCGCCGCCCGGGAGCGGGGCCTGGCCCTGCTCGACCGGGTCGGCATCGCCAACCAGGCCGAGAAGTTCCCGGCCCAGCTCTCCGGCGGTCAGCAGCAGCGGGTCGCGATCGCCCGGGCGTTGGCCATGCAGCCCAAGGCCATGCTCTTCGACGAGCCGACCAGCGCGCTCGACCCGGAGATGGTCGGCGAGGTGCTCGACGTGATGACCTCGCTCGCCAAGGAGGGGATGACCATGGTCGTGGTCACCCACGAGATGGGCTTCGCCCGGCACGCGGCCAACCGGGTGATCTTCATGGCCGACGGCCGACTCGTCGAGGACGCCGTCCCGACCGAGTTCTTCGCCAACCCGCGCAGTGAGCGGGCCAAGGACTTCCTGTCGAAGATCCTGACGCACTAGTTGCGTCTGTTGTGGAACTTGCCGCCCCCGGCGAGCTCCGTCTAAGCCCTCCCGATGGGGCTTGTGTCAGAAGGAGAAGAACATGCGTATCAAGCGCGTAGCGGCGCTCGCCGCGACCGCCGCCCTGGCGGTCACCATGACGGCCTGCGGCGGCGACGAGGGCTCCGGGGAGGGCTCCGGCTCGGGTGCCAGCGGCATCGTCGGCAAGGCGGAGAACCAGAAGAAGCTGGTGATCGGCGTCAAGGGCGACCAGCCCGGCCTGGGCCTGCAGACCGGCAACCAGTACGAGGGCTTCGACATCGAGATCGGCAAGATCATTGCCAAGGGTCTCGGCGTCGAGGAGAGCGGCATCGAGTGGAAGACCACGGTCTCCAACAACCGTGAGCCCTTCATCCAGCAGGGCACCGTCGACCTGGTCGTGGCCACCTACACGATCAACGACGAGCGCAAGCAGAAGATCAACTTCGCGGGCCCGTACTTCATGGCCGGTCAGGACCTCCTGGTCAAGACCGACTCGACGATCACCGGCCCGGACCAGCTCAACGGCAAGACCGTCTGCTCGGTCACCGGCTCCACCCCGGCCAAGCGGATCCAGGAGGAGTACCCGCAGGCCAAGCTCCAGCTGTTCGACTCGTACTCCAAGTGTCTGCCGGTCCTGGACAACGGCCAGGTCGACGCGCTGACCACCGACGACATCATCCTCGCCGGCTACGCCGCCCAGGACCAGTACGTCGGCAAGTTCAAGGTGGTCGGCAACACCTTCTCCGAGGAGCCGTACGGCATCGGCCTCAAGAAGGAGGACACCGCCGGCTGCGAGAAGGTCAACGAGATCCTGAAGGCGGCTGCCGAGGACGGCACCTACAAGGCCGCCTGGGACGCCACCGTCGGCAAGAGCGGCACCCCGGCTCCCGAGCTGGACACCACCAAGCTGACCAACTGCTCCGCCTGATTCGAAACGGGGCCGGCATCGTCGTGATGCCGGCCCCGCCCTGTGTCGACACCGATCTCGTGCCCGGGGAGCCGATGGATGCACGTATTCGCTGATCCGACGAACTTCGACGCCTACCTGTCGGGCTTCCTCTGGATCCTCAAACTGACCGGCGCCTCGGCGGTTCTCGCGCTGGCGCTCGGGGTGTTCCTCGCCGCCATGCGGGTCTCACCCGTACCCGTGCTACGGGGTTTCGGTGCGGCCTGGGTCAACATCTTCCGTAACACCCCCCTCACCCTGGTCATCTTCTTCTGCTACTTCGGCCTCTTCTCCACCCTCGGGCTGAGGCTGTCGGACGACCTCAACCTGAACAACTACTGGCTCGGCGTCGTGGGCCTGTCGGTCTACACCTCCGCCTTCGTCTGCGAGGCCATCCGATCCGGGGTCAACACGGTTCCCGCCGGGCAGGCCGAGGCGGCGCGGGCCGTCGGGCTGAGCTTCGCCCAGACCCTGCGGATCGTGATCCTTCCCCAGGCCGGGCGGGCCGTCGTCGCTCCCCTGGGCAGCATCCTCATCGCCCTGTGCAAGAACGCGACGATCGTCGGCACCATCGGCCTGCTGGAGTCCTCGAACATCATGAAGGACCTGATCAACAGCAACGGTGACGCCGTCATCCCGATCTTCCTCGTCTTCGCCGGCACGTTCGCCGCGTTCCTGATCCCGACCGGTTATCTCTTCGGCTGGCTGGCCAACCGACTGGCGGTGAAGCGCTGATGAGCACTCTCCTCTACGACCACCCGGGACCCAGGGCGCGCATCCGCAACCGGATCCTGAGCGTCGTCTTCGGCATCGGTCTGGCCGCCGTCCTGTGGTGGGTGTACGCGAAGTTCGACCAGGCCAACCAGTGGGAGGGCTGGCTCTGGAAGCCGTTCACCGAGGCGGCCACCTGGACCCAGTTCATCCTGCCGGGTCTGCGTGCCACCCTCTGGGCGGCAGCGGTCGCCATGGTCCTCTCCCTGGCCTTCGGCATCATCTTCGCCGTCGGCCGGCTGTCGGACCACTGGTGGATCAGCATCCCGGCCGGTGCCGTCGTCGAGTTCTTCCGGGCCGTACCGCTGCTGTTGATGATCTTCTTCATCTTCTACGGCGTGCCGTTCCTGATCCAGGGGCCGGTGTCGGCGTTCTGGGCGGTCGTCGTCGGCCTCACCCTCTACAACGGCTCGGTCCTCGCCGAGGCGTTCCGGGCCGGTATCCGGTCGGTGCCCACCGGGCAGTCCGAGGCGGCGTACGCCGTCGGCATGCGCAAGAGCCAGGTGATGCAGCTGATCCTGGTGCCGCAGGCGGCCCGGGCCATGCTCCCGGTCATCGTCAGCCAGCTCGTGGTCCTGCTCAAGGACACCGCCCTCGGCTACATCGTGGCCTTCCCCGAGCTGCTGCAGCGCGGCGTCAACGACCTCTCGGCCAACCGTGGCAACGTGGTCGCCGCCGCGATGGTCGTAGCCGTCATCTACATCGTGCTCAACTCCCTGCTCACCTCGCTGGCCGGATGGCTCGACCGGCGCTCCTCCCGTCGGGCCTTCCGGATCTCGAAGCAGACCCCCAAGCCCGGCCCGGGCGGTACCGCGACGGCCGGCAACGTCACCGGCGTCACCGAGCCACAGGGCTGACCCGACAGTCCCGTAACGACACCGAGGCCGAACCCGTTCCGCGGGTTCGGCCTCGGTGTCTGTGCTGCGCCCCGACGGCCCCGGTCGAACGCCATGGGCCTCGGTCCGAGCGCCCCGGTCGAACGCCATGGGCCTCGGTCCGAGCGCCCCGGTCGAACGCCATGGGCCTCGGTCCGAGCGCCCCGGTCGAACGCCATGGGCCTCGGTCCGAGCGGACCCGTGCCCGGGTCCGAGAGCCGACCCACCCGGCCGGTGTCGGTGGGGTGGGCGCCTAACGGGCGATCTCGGTGACCCGGGACTCCCGGACGACTGTCACCCGGATCTGACCGGGGTAGGTCAGCTCCTCCTCGATCTGCTTGGCCACGTCCCGGGCCAGGACCGCCGCACCGATGTCGTCGACGTCGTCGGGCTTGACCATCACCCGGATCTCCCGGCCCGCCTGCATCGCGAAGACCTTGTCCACGCCGAGCTTGCCGGCCGCGATCTCCTCGATCCGCTCCAGCCGCTTGACGTACGCCTCCAGGCTCTCCCGCCGTGCCCCCGGTCGCCCACCGGAGCAGGCGTCGGAGGCCTGGGTGAGGACCGCCTCGACGGTCTGCGGCGGAACCTCGTTGTGGTGCGCCTCGATGGCGTGCACCACGTCCTCGGTCTCGCCGTACTTGCGTGCCAGGTCGGCCCCGATGATCGCGTGGCTGCCCTCCACCTCGTGGGTGAGCGCCTTGCCGATGTCGTGCAGGAACGCCGACCGTTTGATCGTCGGCACGTCGAGCCGCAGCTCGGCGGCCATGATCCCGGCGATGTGCGCGGTCTCCACCAGGTGCTTGAGCACGTTCTGCCCGTACGAGGTCCGGTACCGCAACCGGCCGAGGTAGGTGACCAACTCCGGGTGGATCTCGGTGATCCCGACCTGGACGAGGGCGTCCTCGGCGGCGCGCAGGCAGAGCTCCTCCACCTCCTGGCGGGCCAGGTCGTGGACCTCCTCGATCCGGTGCGGATGGATCCGGCCGTCGAGGACCAGCTTCTCCAGAGTCAGTCGCCCGACCTCCCGGCGGACCGGGTCGAAGCAGGAGAGCAGCACCGCCTCAGGGGTGTCGTCGATGATCAGGTTGACCCCGGTGACCGACTCGAAGGCGCGGATGTTGCGCCCCTCCCGGCCGATGATCCGCCCCTTCATCTCGTCGCCGGGCAGGTGGAGCACGCTGACCACGCTCTCGGCGGTCTGCTCGCTGGCCACCCGCTGGATGGCGTCCACCACGATGTGCCGGGCGCGCTGTTCGGCGGTGCTGCGGGCGTCGGACTCGATCTCCCGGACCAGCAGCGCGGCCTCCCGCTTGGCCTGCCCCTCGATCGCCTCGACGAGTTCGGTGCGGGCGGTGTCGGCGGTCAGTCCGGCGACCCGCTCCAGTTCCCGGCGACGCTGCTCCTCCGCCTCGGTCAGGGCCTCCTCGCGTCGGACCAGCTCCGCCTCGCGGGCCGCGAGGGCCGCGCCGGCGGCGGTGAGCTGCCGCTCCCGCTCGGCGAGCCGCTCCACCTCCTCGGTGTGCAGGCGTTCCCGCTCGTCCATCCGGGTGGCCCGCCGGTCCACCTCGGCGGCCTGCTCCCGGGTGGTGGCGGCCAGGACGGCCACCTCCCGCTCGCCGCTGCGGCGGGCTGTGGTCCGCAGTTGCTCGGCGTCCGCCTCGGCCTGCTTGTGGGCCCGCTCCAGGACGGTGTCCGCCTCGATCCGGGCGGTGTCGAGCACCCGACCCGCCTCGGCCCGGGCGGCCTTCGCCTCGGCCTTGGCCGCCGCCGCCTCGGCCCGGGCTGCGGACGCCGCCGACTTCGCCACGTCGATCGTGCTGTTGGCCTCGTCCGCTGCGGTCCGCAGGGCGGCCAGGGACTGCTCCTGCCGGTCCTTCTCGGCCACGAACGCCGGGTCCTCGGGGGCGGGGGCCGCCGAGAGTCGGCGGATCACTCGCATGCCGAACAACACCGCACCGACCACGACAAGTGTCAGAATCACGACTGTCAGCAGGAGTACGACGTCGACGGCGTTCATTCGGCCGCCTCCGTGGGGCCACCGGTGAACCTCTGCCGCCCAGCCATGGCCGCCTCCCCTGCACGTCGGCGCCGCAGTCGCCGCGCCGGTGGGCACGCCTACTACGGCTCTGGACGCCCGACCGGAGCGCCTGGCCTGGGTGGCTCACCGTCGGTCGCGCCCCGACTGGGGACACCACCGACGGGGGTGCAGTTGTCGGGTCAGCAGCCGACGGCGCGGGCGGCGAAGGGCCGTCCGCGACGAAGAAAGCTGACCAAAGTGTTGCTGTTCCGTTATGCCATCTATGTTGTGCGCTTAGCCTGCACTGGTCGGGCAAATTGAGCTTGTAAGGCGAGGCTAGGTCTCCGAGTGCCCTCCGGTCAAGGAGTCATGATCGAACCCCCCGAACGGAGCGAAGTGGAAAAGTCACTCCGTGCCCACCGGCGGATCGGACATCGCCGGACAGATGCGGTGATGTCCGAGGGGGAGACTCAGCGGTCGAGGTCGCCCTCGGACTCGGCCAATGCGTCGGCGTCGATCCGGTCGGCGAACTCGGCCGCCTCGGCGCTCTGCGCGGCGAGGGCGTCCTTGACCGCCCGGATCGCCACCCCGGCCGGGTAGCCCTTACGGGCCAACATGCCGACCAGCCGGCGAAAGACAGCATCGGGCTCGCCCCGGACGGTCCGCAGCTTCCGGTCCACCAGCGCCCGTGCCGTCTCCGCCTCGGTCTCCTCGTCGATGGCGTCGAGGGCCGGGGCGGCCACCTCCTGGTCCACCCCGCGTTGGCGAAGCTCGTTGGCGAGCGCCCGACGCGCCAGTCCCCGGCCCGAGTGTCGGCTCGACACCCAGGCCCGGGCGAAGGCGGCGTCGTCGACCATGCCGACCTCGTCGTACCGGTCGAGGACCTCGGCGGCAACCTCCTCGGAGATCCCCCGTCGGGTCAACGCTGTCGCCAGCTCCGCCCGGGTGCGCGGCCGGACGGAGAGCTGGCGCAGGCAGATCTCCCGGGCCAGCTCCGCCTCCCGGCGGGCCGCCTCGGCGGGACTCGGAGGTGAGGCCTCGGCCGCTCCCTGGGTCGGGTCGTCGTGGTCCCCGTCGGAGCCGACACGTCGACCCCGACGGGGGCGGGGGGTGGCATCGCCCGCGCGGGAAGGGCCGGCATCCCAGCCCCGCCCCGTGCGGGCGCGTCGTCCTGCCACCCGCCGATCAGAAGTCGACCGGCGGCAGCTCCGGGCCACCGGCAGCGTCGGCACCAGCGGCCGTCCCCACGCCGAGCTTCTCCAGGATCTTCTTCTCGATCTCGGCGGCCACGTCCGGGTTCTCCCGAAGGAACTCCCGGGCCTTCTCCTTGCCCTGGCCGAGCTGGTCGCCGTCGTAGGTGTACCAGGCCCCGGACTTGCGGATGATCGCCTGCTCGACACCGACGTCGATCAGCGACCCCTCCCGGGAGATGCCCTTGCCGTACATGATGTCGAACTCGGCCTGCTTGAACGGCGCGGAGACCTTGTTCTTCACGACCTTGACCCGGGTCCGGTTACCGACCACGTCGGTGCCGTCCTTGAGGCTCTCGATGCGACGCACGTCGAGTCGGACCGAGGCGTAGAACTTCAACGCCCGACCACCGGTGGTCGTCTCGGGACTGTTGTGCACCATGACGCCGTCGACGAAGTAGTTGTGGTTTCCCTCGACCTCGATGTCGAACCGGTTCATCGAGCGGGTCCTGGGCTTGACGTGCACGTCGATGATCCGGGCCGGCACCGGGGTCAGCTCGGCGGGAACGAACTGCGGTTCGACAGTGCACCGGCCACGGAACCGGGGCAGGAGCTTCGACTCCATCGCCGCCGGCACGTAGTCGGCGACCAACGAGTGGAACCTTGCCGACGCCTCGGTCGTGAACAGGACCGAGGCGGTGCCCCGAGCGCCACGGGAGGCGAGCCTGACGTCCAGGTCGTACGTGTGTCGGAGGTGCTCGACCAGCCGGATCCGGCTGCCCTCGGCCATCGCCTCGACGCAGATCTCGATCCGCCCGGAACCGCCCTCGGTACGTTGCTGAAGGCCCTTGGACCGAACGGTGAAGCCGCCGTCGTCCATGTACCACACCGCGAGGGCCAGCGGGGTCAACGCCTTGAGGAAGTCCCAGCTGAGGTGCTTCTTGCCGTCGCCCAGGTAGACTGCCCGACGCAGTTCGGCAAGCTCCGGTAGCGGAGTGAAGTCGACGAAGGCGGCACCCCGCGAGTCGGTACGCCGGGAATGGGTGATGTTCCCGAGCAGGGCCACCTTCCAGTCCAGGTAGTCGACCTGGGCGGCACCGTGCCCGAGACGGAACCGGACCCCGTTACGGTCGTCACGGTTGGGAGAGAGGGCACCGTCCCCCAGCACCGAGCCGAGCACCACCTGCCACTGCTGCTCGCTGAGCCGGTGCGACTCGGCCAGCATCACCCGGTCACCGGCGATGAGCTCCCCGGCCTCCCGCCACCCACCCGGAGTGCGGACCAGGTGGTTGGGAGTGGCAGCGAACTGTGCCCGCCCGTTGCCGCCCGACTTCGCCACGGTGAACTGGAGGAACTGCTCCGCCGGGCCGTTGTTGAACCAGTTGGTGATCCGTTTCGGCTCGACCCGGTCGGTCTCCGGGTCGTACGAGAGGACCTCGACGTCCATCCGCTGATTGACGATCTTGCCGATCTTCTCCTGCGTGCCGTCCGCCAGGGTGACCCGGGTCGAGTACGACATGCAGCCGAACATGACACCGATCTTCTCGCGGAGCTGGTTGATGAAGATCGCTGTGGTGCCGGTGTTGTTGAGCACGCCGGTGATCTTGCGCAGCGCCTGGCTCATCAGCCGGGCCTGGAGGCCGACGTGACTGTCGCCCATCTCACCCTCGATCTCGGCGCGCGGCACCAGGGCGGCGACCGAGTCGATCACGATGATGTCGAGCGCACCGGAGCGGACCAGCATGTCCACGATCTCCAGCGCCTGCTCACCGGTGTCCGGCTGGGAGACCAGCAGGGCGTCGGTGTCGACGCCGAGGGCCTTGGCGTACTCCGGGTCGAGGGCGTGCTCGGCGTCGACGAAGGCGGCGATCCCGCCGTTGCGCTGGGCGTTGGCCACCGCGTGCAGGGCCACCGTCGTCTTACCGCTGGACTCCGGGCCGTAGACCTCGACCACCCGCCCCCGGGGCAACCCGCCGACCCCCAGCGCCACGTCGAGGGCGATGGAACCGGTCGGGATGATCGCGGTCTGGATGACCGGCCGCTCCCCCAGCCGCATCACCGAACCCTTGCCGAACTGCTTGTCGATCTGAGCGAGAGCAAGGTCGAGTGCCTTCTCCCGGTCAGGCCCTGCCGCCATGGTTGCCACCCCTGCCTTCGCCGGCGTCTTTCCTGAGCTTCTCGTCACGCGGGACACGCTAGGCGCTGGGTCCGACAGAAAACCAGCCGACGGGCCGCGACCTGTGGACAAGCACCCCGCTGTGGACAATAGCCGAACAGGTGTACGACTGGGCAAGTGACACGCTGGGCGATCGTCTGCGCTGCTCAGCGTAGGCGCGCGGGGACCCGGTCGGGATACGCGGCACAGACCGCACGCCACACGACGTGGGTCTGCTCACCAGCGGCGAGCGCCTGTTCGACGGTCCGCCCGTCGAGCTGGGACAGCACCTGGTCGGCGGCGATGCTGGCCGCGTACCCCGGGCCGAAGGCCTCCTCGAGCCGCGTCCAGAAATCGGTCAGCCGCACTGTCACTCCCCCTCGTCCGGCGCGTCGCTGTCGGCCCGGTACGGAACCGGCGGCGCCGGCCGCAACGCTAGCGCCACCAGTGGCCCCACCGCGACCGCCGCGAGCAGGGTCAGGACCGGATATCCCGCCACCTGCATGACGAACCCGCTGACCGCGCCGGCCGACGCCCCGGCCAGCCCCATGATCAGGTCGGACAGCCCCTGGACGGTCGGGCGGACCGGCACCGGGACCGACTCCGACAGCAGTGTGGAACCCGCCACCATCGTCGCCGACCAGCCCAGCCCCAGCAGGACCAGACCGGCGGTGAGCCGGAAGGTGTCGTGTCCGGCCGTACCGGCCACCGCACAGGCGGCCAGCAGCAGCCCGGCCCCGCCGAGCACCACCGGACGTCGGCCGAGCCGGTCGGTGAGCCATCCCACCACCGGGGCCAGGGCGTACATGCCGGCGATGTGCAGACTCAGCACCAGACCCACCACCGGCAGGACGTCGACGTCGTGGTGTGCCTCGTGCAGGCGTACCGGGGTCATCACCATCACCGCGACCATCACCAGGTGACCGACGGCCACCGCGGCGATCCCGAGCCGGGCGGCGGGTCGCTCCCGCACCACCGACCAGGCCTCCCGGAGCCCGCGCGACGGCCGGGCCGCCGGGTCGACGGTGACGGGGTCGGCCAGCCGGCGCGCGGTGAGCAGCGGGTCGGGCCGCAGGAACAGCAGGAGCACCCCGGCGGCCAGGACGAAGGCGGCGGCGCTGAACGCGAACGGCCCCGACAGTGCGGGCAGCCCCCACCCGACGGTGACCCGGTCGGCCACGGCGGCGAAGTTGGGGGCCGCCACCGCGCCGAGCGTGGTGGCCCAGACCACCAGCGACAGTTGCCGTCCCCGACGGGCCGGCTCGGCCAGGTCCACTGCGGCGTAACGGGCCTGGAGGTTGGCCGCGCTCCCCCCGCCGAACAGCAGCATGCCCAGGAAGAGCAGGGGCACCGACCGGGTGGTCGCGGCCAGCACGGTGAGGACCCCACCGACCGCCCCCACCAGGTACGCCAGGACCAGGCCGGGTCGCCGCCCGTACCCGGTCATCAGGCGGGTGACCGGGACGGCGAGCAACGCGGCACCCACCACCGCCGCGCTCTGGGCGACCCCGGACACGGCGGTGCCGGCGATGTCGGTGGCGAGCAACGCCCCGACCGCGACCCCGATGGTCACCCCCACCCCACCGACGACCTGGGTGAGGAAGAGCAACCGGACGGTACGCCGCTGGATCGCCGCGACCGTCGTCCGGTCGCGGGGCGGCACTGCCTGCCTGGTGGTCATCGCGGCTCCCGGGGTACGCCGGACGGGCCGGTCGGCGACGGCCCCTGTGCCCCCACCGTAGAGAGGAACGTCTCCGCGCCCCGCACCGGCGGCCGCCTCGGTCGGCGAGAGTCCGGTCCCGGAGATCGTCGTGATGCTCGGTGCCGCCGCCGAAGCCCTGCTCGGTCTGGATCTTGGACAGTTCCTGTGCGCTGCTGACTGCGCTGCTGACGGAAACTGCCCGAGATTCATTTCCTCGAAAGGGGCCGTGCGGTCAAGCGGTGAGGCCGGTGCGGGGGGAGGGGTGCAGGGCGCTGGCGATCGCGGCGGCGAGGGGGGCGATGTCGGCGTCGGTGAGGGTGCTGACGGTGACCCGGACGGCGGGTGGGGCGGCGAGCCGGAACGGGGCACCTGGCGCCAACGACCAGCCGGCGTCACGCAGGGCGGTCACCGCGGCGGTCTCGTCGGGCACCGGCAGCCAGACGTTGATCCCGCTGCGGCCGTGGCCGGTCAGCCCGTGGGCGGCGAGGGCGGACAGCAGGGCGTTGCGCCGACGTTCGTAGTCGGCACCGGCCCGGTCGACCAGGTCGGTGGTGCCCGGGTCCCGCCACAGGGACAGGACCAGGCGTTGCAGGACGGTGGAGACCCACCCGGCGCCGACCCGGGACCGGCCGGCGACGCGGGCCACCGTCGTGTCGTCTCCGGTGAGGACAGCCAGGCGCAGGTCGGGGCCGTACGGCTTGCTCACCGAGCGGACGAAGGCCCACGACCCGGTCGCCCCGACGAGTGGGTGCAACGGCACCCGGGCCAGTTCGGCGGCGTGGTCGTCCTCGACGAGGAGCAGGTCGGGCCGGTCGGCGAGGAGGGTGCGCAGGGCCCTGGCCCGGTCGGCGGAGACGGCGGCGCCGGTGGGGTTCTGCGCCCGGCTGGTCACGATCAGCGCCCGGGCCCCGGCGGCGAGGGCGGCGCGTACCCCGGCCTCGGTGGGGCCGTCGTCGTCGACGGGGACCCCGATCGGGCGCAACCCGAGGGCGGCGACCAGGTCGAGGAGGTTGGCCCAGCCGGGGTCCTCCACGGCGACCGGGTCACCGTGGCGCAGGTGGGCGTCGAGGACGCGTTCGATGCCGTCCAGGGCACCTCCGGTGAGGGTGACCTCCCCGACCGGTACCCCGTCGGCGGCGAGTCGTCGACGGGCGGTGTCGGCCAGGTCCGGCAGGGTTCCGGCGTCGGCGTACCCGATGGTGGGGGTCTTCGCGGCGGCGAGGGCGGCCAGGTGCGGACCCAGCTGCGGCAGGAGCGTCGCGTCGGGTTCCCCGGCGGAGAGGTCCCGGGTGCCGGGGGCGGGAGGCGGGCGCAGCGCCGACCGACCGACGGTGACGGTCGGTCGGGCTCGGACCCGGGTGCCGTGGCGACCGGCGGTGGCGACCAGCCCCCGCTGCCGGAGGTCCTGGTAGGCCCGGGCGACGGTGGCCGGGCTGACGGCCAGGTCGACGGCGAGGGTACGGACCGCAGGCAGCGCCGCGTCGGCGGGGAGCGCCCCGGTCCGGATGCCCGATTCGATGCTGGCTGAAATCTCGACGGCGGTGGACCCGGTGACCTGATAGCGTGCTGACACAATTAAGAGATTGTACTAGAACAAAGAGGATCCGTCTCGTGTACCCACCGACCCCCCGCACCACCTCCACCCGGGCCCGACAGCGGATGAACTACGACCGGGACGCCGCCCACGCGGTCCTCGACGAGGCGTACCACTGCACGCTCGGGTTCGTCGTCGACGGGGAGCCCCGACTCCTGCCCACCCTGCACGTCCGGGTCGACGACACCCTCTACCTGCACGGCTCCACCGGCAGCCGACCCCTGCTGGCCGCCCGCTCCCCCGACGGCCTGGCAGTCTGCGTCTCGGTCACCCTCCTCGACGCGCTCGTCTACGCCCGCTCCCAGTTCCACCACAGCGCCAACTACCGGTCGGTGGTCGCGCACGGGACCGCCCACCTGGTCACCGACGACCAGACCAAGACCGAGGTCCTCACCGCCCTGGTGGACAGGTTCGGCCCCGGTCGCGCCGCCGACTCCCGACCGCCCAGCCGACGGGAGCTGGCCGAGACCGCCGTCCTGGCACTGCCGCTGCGGGAGGTGTCGACGAGGGTCCGCAGCGGCGGGGTCGGCGACGACGAGGAAGACCTCGCCCTGCCGCACTGGGCAGGGGTCGTCCCGCTCCGGCTCACCCCCGGAACACCCGAACCGGACGCCGGGGTGAGCACCCCGCCCCCCGCCTACCTACCCGGTACGGGCACCCGGCGATGATCTCCCCCGTGCTGGGAATCACCGACCTCTGGACGTACGTGCTGGGCACCGTGGCGATCGTGCTGCTGCCCGGCCCGAACTCGCTCTTCGTGCTCTCCACCGCCGCCCGTCGCGGGATACGGGTCGGCTACCGGGCCGCCGGTGGGGTCTTCCTCGGCGACGGGGTGCTGATGGTCCTCTCCGCCGCCGGGGTGGCCTCGCTGCTCAAGGCGTACCCGCCGCTCTTCCTGGTGATCAAGTACGCGGGCGCCGCGTACCTCGGCTACGTCGGGTTGACGATGCTCCTCGGCGCCTGGCGGCGCTGGCGGACCCGGCACGACCCGGACACCCCGCGTCTGATCGACAGCGCCGGACCGGAAGCGGCACGCAGTCCGTTCCGCAAGGCGCTGGTCATCAGCCTGCTCAACCCGAAGGCGATCCTGTTCTTCGTGTCGTTCTTCATCCAGTTCGTCGACCCGACCTACCCCTGGCCGGCGCTGTCGTTCCTGCTGCTCGGGCTGATCGCCCAGGTGACGAGCGCTGTCTACCTCAGCATGCTGATCTTCGCCGGGACGTTCCTGGCCGCGCAGTTCGCCAGCCGACGACGACTGGCCGCCGGGGCCACCACCGGGGTCGCCGCCCTGTTCCTCGGATTCAGCGTCAAGCTGGCCACCGCCGCCGGCTGACCGCCACCCTCAGGTACCGTCACCGCCCCCGCCACCCCCGCCGATGCCGGTCCCGCCCCCGGTGCCGCCCAACCCCATCCCGGGCGGCACCGGACGGTCCGGCGGACGACTCACGTGCGCCGACTCGGTGACCTGCGCCGACCAGTCCGCGTGCGCCGCCATCGCGGCGTGCCGGTTGATCGTCGAGCGCAGCCACCCGTCCACCACGGCCGGCCAGTCCTGCTGGTCGGCCCCGACGTGCCAGACCCGGAACCGGCTGATGCTCTGGTGGGTGGCACCGGCCAGGGCCAACCGGCGGTCCACCCAGAGGATCACCTCCAGCCCCACCGAGTCGGCCACGAAGATCACCTCCAACTCGGTGATCGGACCGGCGTACAGCGGTCCCACCCAGTAGCCGAGCCGCTGGTGCACGCCGAGCGTCTGCTCCACCCCGGGCAGCCGCCCCAGTTGCAGGGCCGCCTGACGCATCACGAAACCCAGCGTGTCCAGAGTGGCCAGGACGTGCTGCTGGACCGGAAGCGGATGGACGAACACCGGGACCGACGTGCTCCGGCCCGCCCCCGGATCCGCACCGACCGCGACCTCGGTACGCAACGCGGTGCGCAACCCCATCACCGGCACCCCGCCGAAGATGGTCACCGGGGTCTCCCAGGGCAGCGGCAACGCGAAGTCGACAGCCCGACGTCGTCCGGCCGGAACCACGAACGGACCGGCGATCGACGTCTGGTGGAACTCCACCAGCCGGGGCCCCCGGCCCGGATCATCCGGCTCCGCCTGGGCGACCAGGCCGAGCGCGATGTGCCGGACGGCCACGTCCCGGTCACCGGCGGAGAGCATCACCCGCCCCGGAAACCGCAGCCCCGGACGGGTGCTCGGGCTGACCACAGTGGTCCGGACCCCCAGCCCCGGCCAACCCGACTCCGGTGACACCCCCGTCAACCGCACCGCCGTCGCTCCCGTCGCCAGCCGCCCCCGCGGCACCGACAACCCCGACCCCGACCCCGTCGCGGTACCCGTCCCACGCGTCCGGTCCCCGCTCGGGGGCCGGACGCGCGGGACCCGTCTCAGCGCATCCGCCGCCCGCGCGGCACCGAGTCGGTCTCGTCGTCGAACTCGCCGATGACCTCCTCCAACAGGTCCTCCAACGCGACGAACCCGATCGGCCGGGTCGGCCCGCCACCGTTGCGGACCAGCGCCAACTGGGCCTGCCGACCCCGCATCGCCGCCACCGCCTGATTGACAGTCGAATCGGCGGGCAGGGTGAAGGCGCTGCTCATCAACTCACCGGCGGTGGCACTACGACCGGTGGTGACAGCGCGTACCGCCTCCCGGACGTGGACCAGGCCGACCACCTCGCCGCCCGGATCCACCACCGCCAGTCGGGACCGGCCGCTGTCCCGACTGACCTGCTCGATCCGGTCGGCCGGGTCGTCACGACGGACCGTGACGATCTGGTCGAAGGGTTCCATCACGTTGGCCACCGTCGTGCGTTGCAGCTCCAACATGCTCGTCAACAACTGGTGCTGCTCCGCGCCGAGCAACCCGTGCTCCCGGGACTGCTCCAGCAGGATGCGCAGCTCACTCGGCCCGTGCACCTGCGCCAACTGGTCCTGCGGATGCACCTTGACCAGCCGCAGCATCGCGTTGGCCCACGAGTTGAGCACCGACAGGACCGGCCGCGCCACCCGGGCGAAGGCCCGGAACGGCAGGGCCAACAGCAGTGCCGAACGCTCCGGATGGGTGATCGCCCACGACTTCGGTGCCATCTCGCCGACCACCAGGTGCAGGAAGGTGACCAGGCTCAACGCGAACACCAACGCGACGACGTGACTCGCCGTGTTGGGCAGCCCCGCCGCGTGCAGCAGCGGACCGACCAGCCGCTCGATCGCCGGCTCGGCCAACGCACCCAGACCCAGGGTGCACAGGGTGATGCCGAGCTGCGCACCGGCCAACATCAGCGACAGCTCACGGACCCCGTCGATGGCCGCCCGGGCCCGGCGTCCCCCGGTCCCGGCCAGCTGCTCCAACCGGTACCGCTTCGCGGCCACCAGGGCGAACTCCGCCGCCACGAAGAACCCGTTGAGGGCCAGCAGCACCACCGAGACAGTGAGCGCGATCCCCGGACTCATGCCGTCACCTCACTACGTTCGGCACCGACATGGACCACGACGACGATGACTCGCTCGCACCGCTCGCTCATGCCGTCACCTCTTGGCGTTCCTCGGGGGCGGCGACGCGGATGCGGACCGAGTCGGCGACGTGTCGGTCGACGGCCAGGACCTCGACCAGGGCGGTGGGCACCGTCTTGGGCTCCTCGCCGTCGGCCGGCAGGACGATCTCCAGCCGATCGCCCACCTCGGGCACCCGACCGAGTTCCCGCATGACCAGGCCGGAGAGGGTGTCGTACTCGGGGGCCTCGGGCAGGGCGATACCGGTGCTGTCGGCGACCTCGTCGATCCGCCAGCGGGCCGGCACCACCCAGGATCCGTCCTCCTGTCGGGCGGGGGCCCGCTCCGGGAGGTCGTCCTCGTCGAGGATCGGGCCCACCAGCTCCTCGGCCAGGTCCTCCAACGTGATCACGCCGGCGAACCCGCCGTACTCGTCGACCACGCAGGCGAGCTGACGGTGTCCGGACCGGAGCCGGTCCAGCACCGTCGGCAGCGGAAGCGTCTCCGGCACCAGCAGCGGCGGTACGGCCACCGCGCTGACCGGGGTGCTGCCCCGCTGCGCCGGTGGCACCCCGAGCACGTCGGCGATCCCGACCACGCCGACCACGTCGTCGACCCCCTCGGCTCCGCGCACCGGGAACCGGGAGTGGCCGGTGTCGAGCAGCTCGACGATCCGGCTGACCGGCTCGTCGGCGCGGATGGTGTGCACGTCGACCCGGGGCACCATCGCCTCCCCGGCGGTCAGCTGTCGGAAGTCCAGCCCCCGGTCGAGGAGGTCGGACATCTCCGCGTCGAGGTGCCCCTCCTCCCGGGACTCCGCGATGATCTGTTCGAGGTCCTCGGGGGTGGCGCCGGTGGGCAGCTCCTCGATCGGCTCGATCCCGACCCGGCGCAGCAGGCGTACGGCGGCCCGGTCGAAGAGCTTGATCAGCGGACCGGCCACCTTCAGGTAGATCAGGGTGGACCGGGACAACGCGCGGGCCAACGGCTCGGGGCGGGCGATGGCCAGGTTCTTCGGGGCCAGCTCCCCGAGGACCATCTGCACCGCCGTGGCGATGACCAGGGCGAGCACGATGGACAGGGGGAGGGTGACGGCCTGGGAGACGCCCGCCCCGCCGAGCAGTTGGGCGAGCCCGGCACCCAGGTACGGCTCGGCGACGTAACCGACCAGCAGGGTGGTCACCGTGATGCCGAGCTGGGCGCCGGAGAGCATGAACGACAGGCGGCTGGTGACCTCCAGGGCCCGGACGGCGGCCTGGTCGCCGGAGTCGGCGAGCTGCTTGAGCTTGCCCCGGTCGACGGCGACGTAGCCGAACTCCTGGGCCACGAAGTAGCCGGTCGCGACGGTGAGAACGATGATCAGGACGAGTCCGACGAGGGTCAGCACGGGGAACTCACGGCGGCCGTGGACGTCGTCGGCAGGGGGGAACGCCGGGCGGAGCCCGGCTCGCTACTGCTGCCCTCCTGGGCAGAGGAGTCGGTCATGCCTGACATTTTATCGGCGTGGACCCCGCTTCCGCTGGGGGTGGCCACACCGGGTCCGGCGCCGTCACCACCTCGGGTGACGGCGTCGGAACCGGGTCGGTCGGGTCAGCTCCGCACGATCCGGACGTCGTCCACGGCGGCCTCGACCAGGCTGGCCGCGCCCGCGTCGGCGGCGTCGACGACGACGCGTACGGTCTGGCCCCGCAGGGCCGAGACGTCGGCGGTGACCGACTGCCAGGCAGCCGCCCGGTTGGCCGCCGCACCGGTGACGGTGAGGGCGGTGACGGTGCTCGTGCCGACCACCCGTACCCGCAGGTAGTCGGCGGTGTCGGCGTTGTCGAGGTGGGCCAGGTAGGCGGCGAGGGACAGGGTCAGCGTCCCGGTGGCCGGGAGGGTGACCGGTGGGGACTGGATGGTGCTGACCCCGCCGTCGAGGTCGTTGGCCCCGGCGCTGGCCCCGGCCGCCGCCCCGGTCACCAGGGCGTTGCTCCCGGCGGCTGCGGGAAGCTGGGTGGTCACCCCGCCGCTGCTGGTGGTGGCGGGGACGCCCCGCTCCCAGCGGCCGGCGGTGGCGGTGTCGGTACCGGCCGGGTTCACGGTCCACCCGGTGGCGGTCTCGAACCCGTCGGCGAAGACGGTGCTGCCGGCCGGCGGGGCGGCCCCGGCCAGGGTCCAGACGGTGTGCGCGATGGCGTCGGCGTTGCGGTCCAGGGCGGTGGCGTTGACGTTGGCCAGGGTGTCGCAGGCCCGGTGGTAGCAGGGGTCGAAGGCGGCCCCGGCGGTGCCGCCCCAGAGCGCGGCCTGGGCGCTGGTCTTGGTGCCCTCGGCACCGGTGAAGGTGCCGCCGGCCGGGATGCCCGCGCTGATGAACGGCCCGTAGTCGCTGCGCCCGTCGAAGTCGGTCCCCCGGGTCGTCACCCCGATGGAGGTGAAATACGCCTGGATGGTCTGCTCGATCTGGGCCGAGCCGGCCGGTCCGGGGCCGGCCCCCACCCCGTCGGAGTTGTCCCCGTCGTAGACGAAGTAGCCGGGGTTCGGCGACCCGATCATGTCGAAGTTCAGGTACGCCTTGATCTTCGTCCGCTCGGTGGTCGGCAGGTTGGTGACGTAGTGCCGGGAACCGCGCAGCCCCAGCTCCTCCGCCCCCCACCAGGCGAACCGCAGGTGCCGGTCCGGGGTGAACCCGGTCCGGGCCACGGCCAGGGCGACCTCCAGGACGGCCGCGGACCCGGTGGCGTTGTCGTTCATTCCCGGCCCGGCGGTGGTGCTGTCCAGGTGCGCCCCGGTCATCACCACGGCGTTCGGGTCCCCGCCGGGCCAGTCGGCGATCAGGTTGTAGCCGGTGGCGCCGTTGTAGGTGAACGACTGCACGGAGGTGGTGAACCCGACCGCGTCGAGCCTGCCCCGGACGTAGTTGACGGAGGCGAGGTAGCCGGGCCGCCCGTGCGCCCGGTTGCCGCCGTTGGCGTTGGCGATGGCCAGGAACTGGTTCAGGTGGGCCTGCACGTTCGCCACCGGGACGTCCGGGGCGGCCAGCGCCACGGGGGCCGCCGCCGGGGCCGTCCCGGTGGCGGCCACTGCGGGGGCGGCGGTGGCGCTCGGGCCGGTCGCCAGGGTCACGGCTGTGACGGCCAGCGCGGCGATCCAGGGGGTACGGGATCTCATGGGTCCTCCGGGTCGGGAGTGGAGGGCGGCCGGGCCGGGTGGGCCATGGCCGACCGGTCACCGTTGATCGACAACGGACTGTGCATGAGACTGCGACTGACATCGACGATCGGCAATACGCAAGGGGGGAATTCGTCGCAGTCCCCGAATTGGGACCGCTCGGCGGTTGTGGGACCAATGGGGGTGGAGGGACCCGACGGCGTCAGCCGGAGCGGCGTCCGGCGAGTTCGTCGGACTCCAACAGCGTCGGGTCGTGTCGGCCGCTGCGGTACGCCGCCCGGCCGATCATCTGGGCGGCCACCGGCGCGGTGGCCAGCTGGAACAGGCCCACCACCGCCACCATGCCGAGGTCGGCCGGGGTACGCAGCCGCAGTGCCAGCCCGAGCATCGTCAGCAGCACCCCGAGTACCTGGGGTTTGGTGGCCGCGTGCATCCGGTCGAGGACGTCCGGGAAGCGCAGCAGCCCGATCCCGGCGGCGAGAGCGAGCCCGGCACCGGCCACGAGACAGAATCCGCCGAGCCAGTCGGCGACGGTGCCGAACATCAGACCTCCTCCCGTACGGCGAAGCGGACCAGCGCCACCGACCCGACGAATCCGAGCAGGGAGAGCACGACGAGCACCGGCAACGTGGTGGCGTGCCGGTTGACGGCCGCCTCGGCACCGACCGCCGCGACCATGGTGGCCAGCAGCGTGTCGGCGGCGATCACCCGGTCCAGGAGGGACGGCCCCCGGTACATCCGGGTCAGGGCGAGCAGCGCGGTGGCGGAGAGCAGGATGGTGACGGCGACAGCGAGGACGGTGTTCACGGTGCGGACTCCCGGTCGGCGGTGACGAGGTTCAGTTCGGTGGCCGAGCCGACGGCCCGGACGATGCCGCGCTCCACGGCCAGGACCCGCTCCCGGTTGGCCTCGATCCCGCCGGTGCCGTCCAGATCGAGGACGTGGACGTAGAGGATCGCGGCCTCCCGGTCCACGTCGATGATCAACGTCCCGGGGACCAGGGAGATCACCTCGGCGGTGAGCGCCAGGTTGAGGTCGGTGTGCACCCGCAGCGGCACGGCCATGATCGCGCTGCGGGGAGGTGGGCCGGGGCGTACCGCCACGGCGGCGACGTGGAGACTGGCCCGGACCAGGTCGACGGCGAAGGCGGCGCCCATCGTCAGCAGGGCGCCGACGCGCAACCGCCCGCCGAAGGTGACCGGGGGCAGGGGGAAGAAGACCAGGACCGCCCCGCCGACCAGGAGTCCGCCGAGCAGGTTGCCCCAGGTGACGTCCCCCCAGAGCAGGATCCAGATCGACACCAGCCAGCCGAGTGCGATGCCCTGGTCCCGCCACCGACCGAGCCGGGACCGCAGCCGCCGCCTCACGACTGCGCCCCGGGCAGGACGGCCCGCAGGTACTGGGTGCGTTCCACCAGGTCGGTGGCGGCGTCGGCGGTCACGTCGAACAGCGGTCCGGCGGCGACGGTGAGCGCCACCCCCAGCACGACCAGGGCGGCCGTGGCACCGACCATCAGGTTGGGCAGTCGGCCGTTCGGTCGGGTGGTGGCCAGTTCCGGGGTACGCCAGAAGGCGATGTTCCACACCCGGGAGGCCGCGTAGAGGGTGAGCAGGCTGGTCACCGTGCCGGCGGCGACGAGGACCCAGGCCAGCGGGGTGCCGTCGGCGACGCCGGCCTGGAGCAGGCCCAGCTTGCCGAGGAAACCGGAGAACGGTGGGATCCCGGCGAGGTTCATCGCGGGGACGAAGAAGAGCACCCCGAGCAGGGGGGCGACCCGGGCCAGGCCACCGATGCGGCGCAGGTCGGTGCTGCCGGCCCGGACCTCGACCAGTCCGGCCACCAGGAACAGTGTGGTCTGGATGGTGATGTGGTGGACCACGTAGAAGATCGACCCGGTGAGGCCGGCGACGGTGCTCAGCCCCACCCCGAAGATCATGTAGCCGATGTGGCTGACCAGGGTGAAGGAGAAGATCCGCTTCATGTCCGACTGGGCCACCGCGCCCAGGATCCCGACCAGCATCGTCGCCCCGGCCACCACCAGCAGCAGCGAGTCGGCCAGCCCGTCGGGGAAGAGCAGGGTCTCGGTCCGGATGATGGCGTAGACGCCCACCTTGGTCAGCAGACCGGCGAACACGGCGGTCACCGGGGCCGGGGCCGTCGGGTAGCTGTCGGGCAGCCAGGCCGACAGCGGGAAGACCGCCGCCTTCACCCCGAAGGCCAGCAGCAGCATCAGTTGCAGACTCAGCCGTACGCCGTCGGGGAGTTCGTCCAGCCGCTGGGCCAGTTGGGCCAGGTTCAGGGTGCCGGTGGCGGCGTACACCAACCCCACCGCGGCCAGGAAGATCATCGACGACAGGACGCTGACCACGACGTACGTCGACCCGGTCCGGATCCGGGCCTCCGTCCCACCCAGCGTGATCAGGACGAAGCTGGCGGCCAGCAGCACCTCGAACCCGACGTACAGGTTGAACAGGTCACCGGCGAGGAAGGCGTTGGTGACGCCGGCGGTCAGCACCAGATAGGTGGGGTGGAAGATGGTGACCGGGGCGGTCTCCCCCACGTCCGCCTGCCCCTGGCCGATGGAGTAGAGCAGCACGCAGAGGGTCACCGCGGCCGAGACGACCAGCAGGAGCGCGGCCAGTTCGTCGGCGACCAGGACGATGCCGACCGGGGCCTCCCACCCGCCGACGTGCATGACCACCGGCCCGAACCGGTACGCCTGCACCAGGAGCACCACGGCGACGGCCATCGTGGTGGCGAGCACCACGACGCTGACCATCCGCTGCGCCCGGGGACGGTCGGAGAGCAGCAGGGTCACGGCGGCACCGAGCAACGGCACCACCACCGGCAGCGGGACCAGCGCCGACATCATCGTGGGCCTCCGCCGGGAGGACGCCGGTGCGGCGGCGGGTCGACCTGCTCGGGGTCGCTGTCGGGACCCTCCCCACCGAGGTCGGCGGCGGGGAGTTCGTTGCGCGCGGCCAACTGGACCACCTGCCGGTCCTCCACGTCGTCCTGCACCTCGTCGTTGCCGGTCAGGTACCAGCTCCGATAGGCCACGGCGAGCAGGAAGGCGGTGAACCCGAAGGTGATCACGATCGCGGTGAGCACCATGGCCTGCGGCAACGGGTCGCTCATCTGCTCGGTCGGGCCGGTGCCCACCACCGGTGCGCCGCCCGCCCGGCCACCGACCAGGATCAGCAGGTTGACCCCGTTGCCGATCAGGATGACGCCGAGCAGGATCCGGGTCAGGCTCCGCTCCAACAGCAGGGTCACCCCCGTCGTCACCAGCACCGCGACGGCGAGGATCAGCACCAGCGTCGGCCCCTCGACGCCCGCGGTCCTCACGGCCCGCTCCCCGACCGACCGACCAGCGGCCCCCGCCCGGACCCCCCGGCGGCCTCGATGTGCCGGTCCACCTCGGCACCGAGGCTGCGCAGGATGTCCAACGACAGCCCGACCACCACCAGGTACACGCCGACGTCGAAGAAGAGCGACGTCACCAGGTACACCTGCCCGACGACGGGCAGGGTGACCGAGATCGTCGTGCTCTCCAGGACGGCCCCGCCGGCCGCCAGGGCGACCACCCCGGTCCCGACGGCCACGGCCAGCCCGGCGCCGAGGACCGCCCCGGCGCTCACCGGCATCGCCTCGGCCAGTTCGTACCGCCCGCCGGCCAGGTAGCGGACGGCGAGGGCGAGGCTGACCACCAGCCCTCCGGCGAAGCCTCCCCCTGGGGCGTTGTGTCCGGACAGGAGCAGGAAGAGGGAGAAGAGCACGAGGGTGTGGAAGAGCAGCCGGGTGACCACCTCGAACACGATCGACCGTTGCCGGTGCCGCAGGGTCGCCCCGCCCCGCAGCCACACCGGGCGTTGCGGGGGGCGCGGCCCCTCGGGCGGCCGGACCCGCTCGGGCCGTCGGGGGCGGGGACCGGTCCGGGACCGTTGGAAGACCAGGCTCGCCACCCCGGTCGCGGCCACCACCAGCACGGAGAGCTCCCCCATGGTGTCCCAGGCCCGGATGTCGACGAGGGTCACGTTGACCACGTTGCGCCCGTGCCCCTCACTGACGGCCAGGTCCGGGAAGGCCAGCGAGTCCGCCGGTGCCTGCCGGGCGGCGGCGGCGGTGAGGGCGAGACCGGCGACCACCACCCCCGCCGCGACGCCGATCCCCCGCCGGATCCACCGGTCCCGCCGCAGTGGCCGGTCCGAGAACCGGTCCGGCAGTCGGCGCAGCACGAGGACGAAGACCGCGATGGTCGCCGTCTCCACGAGGAACTGGGTCAGTGCCAGGTCCGGCGCTCCGTAGAGGACGAACAGCATCGCGCTGCCGTAGCCGGTGACCCCGGTCAGCAGCATCGCGGTCAGGCGACGTCGGGCACCGACGGCGAGTACGGCGGCGACCGCGACGACCGCGACGACGACGAGTTGCAGCGGGGTGTCCCAGACCGCGACCCAGCTGCGCCAGGGGTGGGCCGTCACCATCGCGGTGCCGGGCACCGCCACCAGGACGAGCAGGATCGTGCCCAGGTACAGCGGCAGGGAGCCCCGCTGGGTGGCCCCGGTGACCTCGATGGCGAGCCAGTCGAACCGACGGACCAGCCGCTCGTACCCCTGCTGGCCGTCGATCGGGGCGCGGAGCCGGGCCAGCGCCGGGGCCAGCCGACCGCGCCACACGAACAGCAGCCCGCCGCCGACCAGGGCGAGGGCCGACAGGCCGAGCGCCGGGGTGAGGCCGTGCCAGAGCGCCAGGTGCTCGCCGGGGCTGCCGAACAGCTCCGCGTACGGGCGCAGCAGGTCGTCCAGTCCACCGGCGAGTGGCCCGGCGACCAGCCCGAACCCGGCGAGCAGCGCCGGGGGCACCAGCATCGGCAGGTTCGACGCGGCCGGCTCGGTCGACGCGACGCCGGGCTTGGTGGCGAAGGCGCCCCAGAGGAACCGGATGCTGTAGGCGACGGTGAGGACGGTGCCCAGGACCAGTCCGGCGAGGACGACCGGCCGGTCGGTGAAGGCGGCGAAGATCGCCTCCTTGGCGACGAACCCGATCAGGGGCGGCACACCGGCCATCGAGGCGGCGGCGAGCACCGCCACGGTGCACAGCACCGGGGCGCGGCGGCCGAGGCCGCTGAGCCGGTCCACCTCGCGGGTGCCGGTGGTGTGGTCGACCACCCCGACGACCAGGAACAGGGCCGCCTTGAACGCGGCGTGGGCGAGCAGCATCGCGGCGGCGGCCAACGCGGCGTCCGGGCTGCCCGCCCCGGTCACCACCACGAGGAGACCGAGTTGGCTGACCGTCCCGTACGCCAGGAGCAGTTTCAGGTCGGTCTGGCGCAGCGCGGCCCACCCGCCGAGGACCATGGTGGCCACCCCGGCGGCGAACACCACCGGTCGCCACGGGCCGACGGTGGCGAGCACCGGCGCGACCAGCCCGATCAGGTAGACGCCCGCCTTGACCATCGCCGCCGCGTGCAGGTACGCGCTGACCGGGGTGGGTGCCGCCATCGCCGCCGGCAGCCAGGAACTGAACGGGATGATCGCCGACTTGGAGAGCGCACCGGCGAGGATCAGCAGGACCGCGACGACCAGTGGCGCGCCCCCGGGCAGTGGCGCGGCGCTGATCTCCGACCAGCGGTAGCTGCCGGCGTGCGCGCCGAGCAGGAGCACCCCGACCAGCATGGCCAGGCCGCCGAGGGTGGTCACGATCAGCGCCTGGGCCGCCGCCCACCGGCTCGTCCGCCGTTCGGTGCTGTGCCCGATCAGCAGGTACGAGAAGACCGTGGTGAGTTCCCAGCCGACGTAGAGCAGCAGCAGGTCGTCGGCGAGGACCAGGACGAGCATCGCCCCGGCGAAGGCGACCAGGACCCCGGCGAACCGGGCCAACCCGATCGATCCCGGCTCGAAGTACCGGGAGCAGTAGATCAGCACCAGCGCGCCGACCCCGCCGACCAGCAGGGTCATCAGCCACGACAGGGTGGTGAGCCGGAAGGTCAGGTCCAGACCGAGCTGCCCGATCCAGTGGTACGTCTCGACCACCGCCGCCCCGTCGCGGACCTGTGGGGTACGCAGCAGCGCCCAGCCGAAGGCGGCGGCCGGGGCCAGGGCGAGCGGCCAGCACGCCCGGGGACCCCACCACCGCACCAGCAGCGGCGCGACGAGCGCCGCCAGCAGGTGAAGGATCAGCAGGGCCAGCACGGGTGCTCCAGGTCGACGCGGGGGCGCTCGGGCGGGCCTCTCCGGTACGGGGCCGCTGTCCCGATCACACGCCAGATCGTCGTCAGGCGGAGGGTTTTGCGTAATAAATCCGCTTTCGGTGGCTCGCCCGTCCGGTCGTTCGGTGGCCGCCCGTCCGGACGACCTCAGCCGAGGAGGGCGTCGCCGGGCGCCCGGGCCGCCCCGCCGGCCGGGTACGCCTCGACCACCAGATCCGGCCGGTTGAGGTGGAGCACCACCCGGTTGACCACCCGGTGGGCGGCGGACAGGGAACGCACCGACAGCATCCGGCCCCGGCTCTCCCGACGGAGCACGAAGAAGTGCACGGCGGCCCGGACCTGCCCCCGGTCGGCGGCGCTGGCCTGCGCCGTGCAGACGACCAGCTCCCGCAGGCACCCGGCGAGCCGCTCGGCCAACTCCAGCTCGGCGCCGTGCAGACCACCCCGGAGGGCGGCGAGGTGACTGTCGACCTTACGGATGAGCACGTCGGTGCCAGACCAGGAGGAACGGCCCTCGACGGTCATCGCCCACTCCCCCCGACACCACGTTGCGAGTGAAGTTACGGTAAGTTGCAACTCACGTGCAAGCAGTTAAGTGAGACTTAACGCTCCAAAAGCTCAACTGCCGGCTTTCAGGTCCCTCTCGGACAGAACAGCGTCGACCGTCCCGGGATTGTCACAGCCGCGAGGCACGATGGGGTGGTGACAGGCAGCGAGAGCAGGGGTGGGGTCCTCGACGGGTTCGCCCCGGCCACCCGGGAGTGGTTCTCCGCCGCATTCGCCCACCCCACCGCCGCCCAGGCCGGTGCCTGGCGGTCGGTGGCCGCCGGGCGCAACGCGTTGGTGGTCGCCCCGACCGGGTCCGGCAAGACCCTCGCCGCGTTCCTGTGGTCGCTCGACCGGATCGCCGGGACGCCCGCCCCGACCGACCCCCGGCAGCGGTGTCGGGTGCTCTACGTCAGTCCGCTCAAGGCCCTGGCCGTCGACGTCGAACGCAACCTGCGGGCACCGTTGGCCGGCATCCGGCAGGCCGCCACCCGGCTCGGGGTGGCACCACCGGAGATCACCGTCGGGATGCGGACCGGTGACACCCCGGCCGACGAGCGGCGGGCGTTCGCCCGTACCCCGCCGGACATCCTGATCACCACGCCGGAGTCGCTGTTCCTGATCCTCACCTCGGCGGCCCGGGACTCCCTGCGCGGTGTGCAGACGGTGATCCTCGACGAGGTGCACGCGGTGGCCGGCACGAAGCGCGGTGCCCACCTCGCGCTCTCCCTGGAGCGCCTCGACGCCCTGCTGCCCGCCCCGGCCCAGCGGATCGGGCTCTCCGCGACAGTCCGGCCGGTGGACACCTGCGCCCGGTTCCTCGGCGGGTCCCGGCCGGTGGACGTGGTCCAGCCGACCACCGACAAGACCATCGAGGTCACCGTCCAGGTGCCGGTCGAGGACATGACCCGGCTGGAGAGCCGGGAGGAGCCCGTCGACGACCTCGGCGGACCGGGGCCGCGCCGAGCCTCGATCTGGCCCGCCGTGGAGGAACGCGTCCTGGCGCTGATCCGGGCGCACCGGTCGACGATCGTCTTCACCAACTCCCGACGCGGGGCCGAACGGCTCTGTGCCCGGCTCAACGAACTCGCCGCCGAGGAGTCCGAGGCGACGCCACCGTCCCTGGACCCGCCACCGTCGGGGACCACCGCGTCGCCGGGTCCGTCGGGCGGCGGACCGGGTCGGCGCGGACGACAACCGGCGGAGGTGATGGCACAGTCCGGTGCCGCCGCCGGGGCGGACCCGGTGATCGCCCGCGCCCACCACGGGAGCGTGTCCCGGGAGGAACGACGCCAGATCGAGGAGGCGCTCAAGGAGGGCCGCCTCCCCGCCGTGGTGGCCACCTCCAGCCTGGAGCTCGGCATCGACATGGGCGCCGTGGACCTGGTGGTGCAGATCGAGGCGCCGCCCAGCGTGGCCGCCGGCCTCCAGCGGGTGGGTCGGGCCGGGCACCAGGTCGGGGCGGTCTCCCGTGGGGTGGTCTTCCCCAAGCACCGGGGCGACCTGCTCTCCTGCACCGTGGTGGCCGAGCGGATGGCGCAGGGGGCGATCGAGGAACTGCACCCACCGCGCAACCCGTTGGACGTGCTGGCCCAGCAGATCGTGGCGATGGTGGCCCTGGAGCCGTGGCACCTGGTCGACCTGGCCACCCTGGTCCGCCGGGCCGCCCCCTTCGCCGACCTGCCCGACTCGGCGCTGCACGCGGTGGTGGACATGCTCGCCGGGAGATACCCCTCCACCGCCTTCGCCGAGCTGCGGCCCCGCCTGGTCTGGGACCGGGTCACCGACACCCTCACCGGTCGACCCGGTGCCCAGCGACTCGCGGTCACCAGCGGCGGCACCATCCCCGACCGGGGACTGTTCGGGGTCTTCCTCGCCGGTGCCGAACGGGCGGCCCGGGTCGGCGAGCTGGACGAGGAGATGGTCTACGAGTCCCGGGTCGGCGACGTGTTCCTGCTCGGCTCCTCCTCCTGGCGGATCGAGGAGATCACCCCGGACCGGGTGCTCGTCACCCCCGCCCCCGGCCAGGCCGCCCGGATGCCGTTCTGGAAGGGCGACAACGCCGGTCGCCCGGTCGAGCTGGGACGGGCCATCGGGACCCGGGTCCGGGCGCTGCTGCGCCGCGACGACGAGACGGCGGTGGCCGCGTTGCGCGCCGGTGGGCTGGACGACTGGGCCGCCGGGAACCTGCTGGCGTACCTGCGGGAGCAGCAGGCAGCGACCCGGTCCCTGCCGGACGACCGGACGGTGGTGGTGGAACGGTTCCGCGACGAGCTGGGCGACTGGCGACTGGCGGTGCACTGCCTGCTCGGCGCCCGGGTCAACGGGCCCTGGTCGCTGGCGATCGCCCGGCGGCTCGCCGAACGGTACGGGGTGGACGCCCAGGTGATGCCCTCCGACGACGGCATCGTGGTCCGGCTGCCCGACACCGCCGAGGAGCCGCCCGGCGCGGAGGTGGTCGCGTTCGACCCCGACGAGATCGCCCAACTCGTCGAGGAGTCGGTGGGCACCTCGGCGTTGTTCGCCTCCCGGTTCCGGGAGTGCGCGGCCCGCGCCCTCCTGCTGCCCCGCCGTGACCCGCGCCGACGTCAACCGCTGTGGCAGCAACGCCAACGCGCCGCCCACCTGCTCGACGTGGCCCGGGAGTACGCCGACTTCCCGGTCACCCTGGAGGCGGCCCGGGAGTGCCTGCAGGACGTCTTCGACCAACCCGCGCTGTCCCAGCTGATGCGCGACCTGGCCGCCCGCCGGATCCGGCTGGTCGAGGTGGTCACCGAGCGTCCCTCGCCGTTCGCCCGTTCACTGCTCTTCGGGTACGTCGGCGCGTTCCTCTACGAGGGGGACGCCCCCCTGGCCGAACGCCGGGCCGCCGCCCTCTCCCTCGACTCGGCCCTGCTCGGCGAGCTACTCGGTCGGGTCGACCTGCGGGAACTGCTCGATCCGGCGGTGCTCGACGAGACCGGTCGGCAACTGCGGTGGCTGACCGACCAGCGTCGCCCCCGAGACGCCGAGGACGTCGTGGAACTCCTGCGGGTGCTCGGTGACCTCTCCGACGCGGAGCTGACCGAACGGGGGGTGCCTACCGACTGGCCGGTCGAGCTGGCGGCGGCCCGACGGGTGCTGCGGATCAGGGTGGCCGGACAGGACCGGTGGATCGGGGTCGAGGACGCCGCCCGGTTCCGCGACGCCCTGGGGGTGGCCCTGCCGGTCGGGGTCGCCGAGGCGTACCTGGAACCGGTGCCCGATCCGCTCGGTGACCTGGTCGCCCGCTACTCCCGTACGCACGGCCCGTTCGCCGCCGCCACCTGCGCGGCCCGGTTCGGGCTCGGGGTCGCCGTGGTGGAGCAGGCACTGCGCCGGATGGCCGCCACCGGCCGGGTGGTCTCCGGGGAGTTCACCCCGGACGGGGTCGGCACCCAGTGGTGCGACGCGGAGGTGTTGCGGCTGCTGCGCCGGCGGTCCCTGGCCGCCCTGCGCCGGGAGATCGAACCGGTGCCGCCGGCCGCCCTGGCCACCTTCCTGCCCCGGTGGCAGCAGGTCGGTTCGTCGGCCCGGGGGGTGGAGGGGCTGGCCGCCGCGGTGGAGCAGCTCCAGGGTGCGGCGGTGCCCGCCTCCGCCCTGGAACGGCTGGTGCTGCCCGGCCGGGTGGCCGACTACTCCCCCGCCCACCTCGACGAGCTCTGCGCCAGTGGGGAGGTGCTCTGGGCCGGGTCCGGGGCGATCGGTGGCGGGGACGGGTGGGTCACCCTGGCCTTCGCCGACGCGGCACCCCTGCTGCTGCCCCCGCCGGACGAGGCGCTGGCCCGTACGCCGGAACACGACGCCGTCCTCGACGCCCTCGCCGACGGTCAGGCGCTGTTCTTCCGTACCCTCTCCGACCGGGTCGGGTCGACCGACGACGCGGCACTGACCGGCGTGCTCTGGGACCTGGTCTGGGCGGGGCACCTCACCAACGACACCCTCGCCCCGTTGCGGGCGCTGCTCGGGGGCGGGGGTGCCCACCGGGCGCGTCCACCCGCCGGGCGGACCCGGTACCGGCGGCCGGGCCGACCTGCCCTCCCCGCCCGGGGTGGGCCGCCGACGGTGGCCGGACGCTGGTCCCGGCTCCCCGAACGGGACACCGACCCGACCCGACGGGCGGCGGCCCTCGCCGACGTCCTGCTGGACCGGCACGGGGTGGTGACCCGGGGCGCTGTCGTCGCCGAGCAGGTGGTCGGCGGTTTCGCCGCGGTGTACCCGGTGCTGGCCGCGTTGGAGGAACGGGGTGCCGCCCGGCGGGGATACTTCGTGGCGGGTCTCGGGGCGGCGCAGTTCGCGGTCCCCGGGGCGGTGGACCGGATCCGGGCGACCGCCGAGAAGGTCGACGACGGTCGGGGGCGGGTCGGGTCCGCACTGGTCCTGGCGGCGACCGATCCGGCCAACCCGTACGGCGCGGCGCTGCCCTGGCCCGACCGGGCCGCCGACACCGGCACGGGCACCGCCACGACCACCGGTCACCGGGCCGGCCGCAAGGCGGGGGCGATAGTGGTGCTGGTCGGTGGCGACCTGGCCCTCTACGTCGAGCGGGGCGGCCGGACCCTGCTCTCCTTCAGCGACGACCCGGAGGCGTTGACGGCGGCCGGGAAGGCGCTCGCCGACGCCGTCCACTCGGGAGCGTTGGGGGCGCTGTCGGTGGAGCGGGCCGACGGGGAGGCGGTGCGGTCGTCCCCGCTGAGTGACGCCCTGACCGCCGCCGGGTTCCGGGCCACCCCACGTGGCCTGCGGCTGCGCGGCTGACCCCCGGTCGGGTGCCCGGGATCAGCGCAGGTCGGCGAGGACCTTGTCGTACCTGGCCCGCTCGGTGGTGGAGGTGCTGGTGCCCAGGTAGTTGAGGACCACGCTGCCCTCCCGGTAGGACGCCCCGCTCCAGGTGTCGGCGATGTCAGCCGCGCTGGTCTCGTCGGGGAAGACGTAGATCCGGACGGCGTCGGTGGTGATCAGCTCCGAGCAGCCGAGACCCAGTCCGTCGGGTCCACAGTCGATCGACTTGTCCTTGACGTTCGACACCTTCAGCCCGGCCGTCCGGAAGGCGGCGACCACCTGTCGGGCGCTCGGCGCGGCGGCGGGCCGGGGCGGCAGCACGACCGGCGGTGGACTGGTCTGCGGGCGGGCGGTGGAGGCCCCCGGCGGGGCGGTCGCAGCGGTCGGCGCGGGGGCGGCAGGGGTGGCCGGGGCGGACGTCGGGGCGGTGCCGGTGGGGCTCGGTGCCGCCGAGGGGTCGGCGGAGGGCTCGACCGGCACGGTGGCGGGGGCCGGCGGCGCGGTGGTGGGCGGGGCCTGATCGGCCTGCGGGAGGTCCCGCGACGAGTCCCCACAGGCGGCGACGCCGGCGACCAGCACACCGAGCAGCACGACGGCGGGCAGGGTCCGGATGCGACTGTTCACGTGAGGCAGTGTGCCCGACCCGGATGGCGGGGCGGCAGGGGCCGGTCGGTCCGCAGTGGTGTCGTCCTGGCGTCACCGGTACCGGAACCACGCCCCGCGTACCGTCGGGCGGGCTAGCCTTCGGGCATGGCGGAACCCTCCTGGATCTCGTTGACCACCGACTACGGCCTGACCGACGGCTTCGTGGCCGCCTGCCACGGGGTGATCGGCCGACTCGCCCCGCGGGCCCGGGTGATCGACGTGACCCACCTGATCCCACCGGCGGACGTACGCCGGGGCGCGGCGGTGCTCGCCCAGACCGTGCCGTACCTGCCGTGGGGGGTGCACGTGGCGGTGGTGGACCCGGGGGTGGGGACGCGTCGACGTGGCATCGCCGTCGCCGCCGAGGGCGGGTTGCTCGTCGGCCCGGACAACGGGCTACTGGTGGAGGCCGCCGAGGCGTTGGGCGGAATCGACCGGGTGGTCGAGTTGTCCAGCCCGGACTGGTTGGCCCCGCAGGTCTCCCGGACCTTCCACGGCCGGGACGTCTTCGCTCCGGTGGCGGCCCGACTGGCCACCGGTTCCCCGCTCGCCGACGCCGGTCCGGCTGTCGACCCGGACGACCTGGTCCGGCTCACCCCACCGACGGTCCGGGTCACCGCCGGGGTCCTCACCGCCGAGGTGTCCACGGTGGACCAGTTCGGCAACGTCCAGCTCGCCGCCGAGGGCGGGCTGCTCGACCCGCTCCCCGACACCGTCGTCGTCGCCGGGCACGTCGCCGTACGCGGACGGACCTTCGCCGACGCCAATCCCGGCGCCCTGGTGGTGTACGTCGACTCGGCCGATCGGGTGGCTGTTGCGGTGAACGGTGGACGGGCGGTGGACCTGCTGGCGGTCCGGGTCGGTGATCTGCTGACGGTCACGGGCGGGTGGGGCTGAGCGTCACCGGCCGGTGGCGGTGTGCCGAGGAATCGGTACGCTCCCGTGCTCCTGTCCGATCCGCGGATGTGGAATGCTGCCCCGGTGGGTGACCAATGGGTTCCGCCAGTCTGTCCCTGTTGCGCCTGCCTCACCGGCGGTGGCACGTGTCCGGTCTGTTTCTGGACCGACGACGGCCAGGGTGACGCCGACGCCGACGTGGTGCGGGGCGGCGCCAACGGAGACCTGAGTCTGGCGCACGCGCGGCTGAACTACGCCGTCTACGGTGCCAGCCACCCTCGTTACCAGGACATGGTTCGTCCACCGCGTCCGGAGGAGCGCCGCTGACCGGCGTCGCGCCCTCCGCGTGGTCGGACCGGCCCGCGCCGCCGACGTCGCTGCGGCCCTGACCCGTCGCTCCGACCGTTGCGGCCCTGACCCGTACCGCCGACGTCGCTCCGACCGCGTTGCGGCCCCTCGTCCGAGCGGACTCGGCCCGGGTGGTGGGCGGGTCCGGTGCGGGCGGGGCAGGATGAGGGGGTGCCCGAGGGTGACACCGTCTGGAACACCGCCCGCGTCCTGCACCGGGCGTTGGCGGGTGCCCGGCTGACCGGCAGCGACTTCCGGGTGCCGCAGCTGGCAACTGTCGACCTCGCCGGGTGGACCGTCCGGGAGTCGGCCAGCCGGGGCAAGCACCTGCTGCTGCGCCTGGTCGACCCCGACGACGAGCGCCGTACCCTGCACTCGCATCTGCGGATGGAGGGCGCCTGGCGGGCGTACGCGCCGGGGGAACGCTGGACCGCCCGCCCGGCGCACCTGATCCGGGTGGTGTTGCGCGGTCCGGAGGCGGTGGCCGTCGGATACCACCTGCACGAGGTGGCGTTGGTGCCGACCGCCGAGGAAGAAGCCCTGGTCGGGTCGCTCGGCCCGGACCTGTTGGGGGCGGACTGGGACCCGGAGGAGGCGGTGCGCCGGCTGGCCGCCGGACCGGAGGTCACGGTCGCCGAGGCGTTGTTGGACCAGCGCAACCTCGCCGGTGTGGGCAACCTGTACAAGTGCGAGGTGTTGTTCCTGCGGGGTGTCTGGCCGTGGACGCCGGTCGGGGCGGTGGCCGACCTGCCGGGCCTGGTGGGGCTCGCCCACCGGCTGCTCGCCGCGAACCGGGGCCGGTGGACGCAGAGCACCACCGGGTCCCTGCACCGGGGTCAGACGAGCTGGGTGTACGGCCGCCGCGCCCGACCCTGCCGACGCTGCGGCACGGCGATCGCCAAGCGGGAACTGGGCGAGCGGGTGACCTACTGGTGCCCGGTCTGCCAGCCGGAGCCGACCTGACACGCCGGCCACTGCGATGCTCCGACACACGCGGGCAGCGGTGATCGGCCGACACGCCGCAACCGGTGGTGACGCTCCGACAAGCCCCGACCGGGCGGGCGTTTTTCGGACGATTGGGTAATTCCTCCCGATCATCCGACCGTCGCATTCTGTTGTCGGGCGACTACGTCACGCCCACCGCTCACCTCGACCGGTCGCAGGGCGGCGTCCGGTCGTGGGTGCCGTGACCCGGGAGCGCCATGGCCATCTTCCGCAGACTCCGCTCCACCTGGCTGCTGCGGCCCACCCGCAGCGGGACGGACCGACGGCCGGTGCCGGCCGCCCGGACCCCCGACCCGGCGACGCCGACGACCACCGGCAGCCTCGATCCACAGGTCGCGCCCCGGTGGTACGGCCCGGTGCCGAACTTCGCCACCAGTCCCCGTCCGGAGGTCACCGCCGCGAATCGGGTGGTCGCCGGCACCGGTGTCCGCAAGTTCGTCGACGCGCTCCCGCTGCCCGGTCCGCACGGACGCAACGCCCTCGGCGGGCACCTGCCGGTGGCGGTTCCCGACACCATCACCTACCCGGGCTGCGACTACTACGAGATCGGGTTGCAGGAGTACCGGCAGCGGTTGCACCGGGACCTGCCCGCCACCCGGCTGCGCGGCTACCGGCAGCTGAACCTCGGCACCGACCCGACCGGGCACAACACCGTCCACCCGCCGGACCGGCCGTACCTGCACGGGCCGTTGATCGCCGCGCGGCGGGGGCGGCCGGTACGGATCAAGTTCATCAACCAGCTGCCGACCGGGCCCGCCGGGGACCTGTTCCTCCCTGTCGACCCGACCCTCGACGGGGCGGGTCCGGGGCCGCTGGACGGTCCGGCCCCCTATCCGCAAAACCGGGCGGTCCCCCACCTGGCCGGGGCGCACACCGGCTGGATCAGCGCGGGCAACCCCCTGCACTGGGTGACCCCGGCCGGCGAGATCACCCCGTACCCGACCGGGGTGGGGCTGACCCACGTGCCGGACATGCCGGACCCGGGCGCCGGCTCCACCACGCTGTACTTCCCGAACAGCCAGAGCGGCCGGCTGATGTGGCTGCACGACAACACCCTGGGGCTGTCCCGGCTCACCGTCTACTCCGGGCAGCTCGCGCCGTACCTGCTCACCGACGCCGTGGAGGAGGAGCTGGTAGCCGACGGGGTGCTCCCCGCCGAGCAGCTGCCGCTGGTCATCCAGGACAAGACCTTCGTGCCCGACGACGCCCAACTCGCCGCCGAGGACCCGACCTGGGACCGGGGCCGGTGGGGGTCCCGGGGCGACCTCTGGCACCCGCACGTCTACCAGCCCCGACAGAACCCGTACCACCCGTCGGGGCGCAACCCGACCGGCCGGTGGGACTACGGCCCGTGGTTGCGGGAGGGGGTGGCCGGGACCTCCACGGCCGACCCGACGGGCGACCACATCAGGTCGGCGGCCCCGGTGCCGAACCCGCACCACGACCCGGCCACCGCCCCCGACGAACCGCCGTTGGCTCCGGGGGTACCGCACCCCGGGGCGGTGCCCGAGGCGTACGGCGACACCCCCGTGGTCAACGGGTGCGCCTACCCGTACCTGGTGGTCCGGCCGAAGGCGTACCGGTTCCGGATCCTCAACGCCTGTGCGGACCGGAGCCTGAACCTCCAGCTCTACCGGGCGGACTCGGACGCTGCGATGTGGCGGCCCGACGGCACCCTCGCCGACCCCGACGCCGGGGAGGTCCCGATGGTGGAGGCGGTCCGGACCCTCGACCGGCCGCCGCGCTGGCCCACCGACGGGCGGACGGGCGGTGTCCCCGACCCCCTCGCCGCCGGTCCCGACCTGGTGCAGATCGGCAACGAGGGCGGACTGCTCCCGGCACCCGTGGTGCTTCCCGCGCAGCCGATCGGGTACCGGTACGACAGGCAGGACCCGACGGTGTTGAACGTGGACGCCCACGCCCTGCTCCTGGCCCCCGGCGAACGGGCCGACGTGGTGGTCGACTTCTCCACTGTCACCCCCGGCAGCGTGTTGATCCTCTACAACGACTGTCCCGCCCCGCTGCCCTGCCTCGACCCCCGCTACGACCACCACACCGGTGGCCCGGACCAGCGCGACGTCGGCGGTCCACCACCGACCCGCCCCGGGTACGGGCCGAACACCCGGACCCTGCTCCAGATCCGCGTCGAGGGCGAGGCCGACGAGGCGTACGACCTGGCCCGGCTGGCCGAACGGCTGCCGAGGGCGTACGCGGTCGCCCAGCGCCCCCCGATCGTGCCCCAGCCCGCGTACGACAGGGCGTTCGACACCCGTACCGCCCGGGAGACCCGGGTGACGGTGCACGCCACGACCGTGGAGTTCACCCCGGTCGGGGCGATCGAGGCGGTCACCCTGCCCCTGGCGGTCAAGGGTGTGCAGGAGATCTTCGAACGCCGGCACGGCCGTCGGACCGGCCGCCTCGGGGTGGGCAACCCGCACGCCGGGCCGCTGAACCCGGCGATCGTCCCGCTCGGCCCCACCGACCCGGCCACCGAGATCCTCTACGCCGGCGACCCGGCGTCCCCCGTCGGCGGTCCCGACGACGGCACCCAACTGTGGCGGATCGTCGGCACCGACCGGATCACCCATCCCCTGCACCTGACCGGGTGCGACCTCCAGGTGGTCAACCGGGTCGGCTGGGACGGCACCCTCCGCCCCCCGCACCCGGCCGAGCTGGGCTGGAAGGACACCGTCCGGGTCAACCCCCGCGAGGACGTGGTGGTCGCGTTGCGCCCGGTCGCCCCGGTGCTGCCGTTCACGCTCGGCGACAGCGTACGGCTGCTCGACCCGCTGCTCCCGGCCGGTGACCGTACCGGCGGGACGGGGACCAGCCCGTTCGACGGGGGTCCGGCGAGAGTGGTCAACCAGGTGGTCAACCTGGGGTGGGAGTACCGCTGGCAGAGCACCCTCGCCGGGCACCGGGACCAGGGCATGACCCGCCCCCTGGTGCTGCGGGTCTCGCCCCGGGCACCGTCCGGTCTGACCGCCGTCCCGGTTCCGGGGACCTCGACCCGACTGCCGGCGATCGACCTGACCTGGACCGGCAACGGCAGCCGACCGGCGGCCACCAGCCACCGGTTGGAGCGGGCCACCGACGCGGCCTTCACCGAGGGGGTGACCGCCCTGACGGTGGCCGGCACGGCGAACCGTTACGCCGACGCCACAGTCACCCCGGGGGTGACCTACCACTACCGGCTCCGGGCGGAGAACAACGCCGGTTGCTCGGCCTGGTCGAACAGCGTCCTCGTCGCGGTCCGGATGAACCCGCCGACCGGGCTGGCCGCGGCGGTCCCGGCGGCCGCCCCGTTGCGAATCTCCCTGGGCTGGACCAACCGTTCCTTCGCCACCGGGATAGACGTGCAACGCGCCACCAACCCGACCTTCACCAGCGGTCCCGTCACCACCGCGATCGGGGTCGGTGAGACACACCTGGACGCCGTGGTCGCGGCGGACACCACCTACTACTACCGGGTACGCGCCACCTACCTCGGTGCCGTCTCCCCCTGGTCGACGGTGTCCACTGTGACCACACCACCGGTGCCCGGGCTGCCGCACTCCGTCGCCGCCACCGCCGCCGCCCCCGCCCCGGACACCGCCACAGTGACCCTGACCTGGTCCTGCGTCACCCCGGCCGGGGCCGGATCGGGGTTCGTCGTCCAGCGGGCCACCGATCCCCGGTTCACCCGGGACCCGGCCTCCTTCACCGTCACCGGGCGCGGGTTCACCAACAGCGGGCTGTCCCGGGGTACGACGTACTTCTACCGGGTCCGGTCGTTCAACGTCGTCGGCAGCTCCCCGTTCACCGGCCCCCTCCCGGTCACCACACCGACACCCGACCCACCCTGACGGGTTCCAGTGATCTACATCACCTCGATGCCTCCTGAACCATCGGCTCCCGCACACGTCAGAGAGGGAGCCGACACCGCAGAGGAGCACCGTCATGAACCCCCGCACCGACGACGAGTGGGTCAGTGTGATGGCGACCTACCTGGAGGCCACCGGAACCGGCAAGATCTCCCGGTCCGAGAGCGGGAACGTGGTCTTCGACGACGCATTGGATCCGGGGGTGTACGACCGGCTGACCCGCTGGAAGGACATCAACTCCCCCGAATACTGCGGCCCGGCCGACATGCCCCTTCGCATCCGGCAGCAGCTCGAACTAGACGGGATCCTGCCGCCCGGGTCCGGGTTCATGATCCGAGAGGTGGGGGGTGAACTGGTGGTGACTCCCGCCCTGCGGATAGCAGCCATGCAGCGGCTCGCCCAGCGTCTGCGAGGGCGACCCCCCACCAAGAAGGACGTGATCGAGGTGGAGGCCTGGCGGGTCAAGGTGAGCCCTCTGAATCCGCTGATAACACCAGAGCGGATCACTGTCGACTTTCCGATCGGAAGGCGACTGTACGACCTGCACAAGTACTCGGATGTCAGCAGAGACGAGCTGCGGACCATCTCGCAACTCGGTTGGACGAACGCAGTCCGAAACAGACACAAGGCCGAGCGATGCAGCGCGGCCAACCGTTTTCGGCCGTGTCCGGTCAACCGGGACTTCCCCGCATCGTACGTTCCCGGCAGACCGGGGACCCTCTTGGCGCGGAGGCAGAATGCACCGGAGGATCCACCCATGGTGCCCTCGTACCGTCGCCCGCCGGAGTACCCGGGACCGGGACGGGGGTCGTCGCCCTTTCCCGTGATGTTTCCGGTTGACGAAGAGCAGCTCACCGCCGGGATCGCGGGCATGAGGCTCGGAGACCAGCCACCGTCCTACTCCTTACCGCGCAGCGGCCCGTCCCACCAGACGTCGCACGGGTACAGGCAGCAACCGGGAAACCAGGGCCGAGGGATGTAGACCGGGTCGTCCGGCAGGTCAGGTGGTCGGGGTCCGGATCGGGGCGGTGGCGGGGGCGGTGGCGCGGAGTTCGGCGAGGGCCGACGAGACCCCGTGCAGCAGGTCGGTCGCCTCGGCCAGCCGGGCGGCGGCGACGTGCTCGGTGGTCGCCGGTCGGGAGTCCTCGGCGAGGAACCCGGCGGCGGCGACCACCAACTGCTCGTAGGCGGCGACCCCGCTGTCCAGCTGGGCGACCAACTCCTGGTGGACGTCGGCAAGCGGGGAACGGGGCTCGGCCGGGGCCAGGTGCAGCGCCCGCTCGACACTCACCACCCGCCCGGCCAGTTCCCGTAGTGACCTGTCGGCGTCGGCCGCCTGCTCCAGGGCGGGGGCGGCGAGTCCGGTCAGCCGACCGGACATCCCGCCGAGCGCCAGCGCCGCCTGGTCCAGGCGGCCCCAGAGCGGGGCGACGGAGGTGCCCCGCATCGCGTACCGGGAGCGCACCCGGCGTACCTCGGCCAGGACACCCGGTCCGGCCGGGAGCCGCTCGACGGCGGCGACCAGGCGGGCCCGGTTGCGGGCGGCGACCTCGGCCGGGTCGACCGGCGGGGGCGCCGGTCGGGCGGCAAGCGCCTTCAGGTCGATCCAACGCCAGGCCGCCATCGCGATGGCGGTCCCGGCGGCACCGGCCCAGGCCGCGTCCGGCAGACCGATCCCGGCGTACGGGATGAGGACGGCGGCGGTGCCCCCGAGTCCACCGGCGGCGACGCTCCACCGACGGGCCGAGCGCCGAAGCTTGCCCAGCCGACGAAAGTAGCGTGCTCGTTCGTCCGCCATCCCTACCCCCTTGGGTCCCCGGGTCGACGACGGCCCCGGATCACCGGTGGCCGTCGCCGGCAGCCGTCCTCTGCTCAGCCGGCGGCCGAGCTGTCCCCGGTGTTGCGGTCACGCGACATGTTGGCCCGCAGCTCGTCGAGGCGGGCGGCGGCGGCCGGGTCACTCGCCGGGGCGGCCTGCTGACCGCCCGCCTGCTGACCGGCGGCCTGGTCCGGCCGGTTGGCGAGCTGCTCACCCGCGAGGCTGGACCGGATCTGCTCCAGCCGGGCCGAGCCCGCCATGTCGATGGTCGACTTCTGGATCTCCATCATCCGGCCCTCGACGGAGTTGCCGGCCAGTTCGGCCCGCCCCATCGCGGTGGAGTAGCGCTGCTCGATCCGGTCCCGGACCTCGTCGAGGGAGGGCGTGTTGGCCGGAGCGGCCATCGAGGACATCGATTCCAGCGAGGCGGCCACCGTCTCCTGCATCTTGGCCTGCTCCAGCTGGCTGAGCAGCTTGCTGCGCTCGGCCAGCTTCTGCTGGAGGATCATCGAGTTGTTCTCCACGGCGCGGCGGGCCTGGGCGGCAGCGGCCAGCGCCTGGTCGTGCAGGGTCTTGAGGTCCTCGGTGGCCTGCTCGGCGGAGACGAGCTGGCTGGCGAGGGTCTGCGCGGACTGCTCGTACTGCCCGGCCTGCGCCTCGTCGCCCTTGGCCCGGGTCTGGTCGGCCAGGACCAGGGCCTGTCGGGCGTTGGCCTGCAGGCGCTCGACCTCGGACATCTGCCGGGACAGCTTCATCTCCAACTGGCGCTGGTTGCCGATGACCGCCGCCGCCTGCTGAACGAGAGCCTGGTGCTGACGTTGGGCCTCTTCGATGGCCTGCTGGATCTGCACCTTGGGATCCGCGTGTTCGTCGATCTTGGCACCGAAGAGCGCCATCAGGTACTTCCAACCCTTGACGAACGGGTTAGCCATCTTCGCCGTGTCCCCTCAGTAGCATCGCTCCGCCTGCGCCGGACCGGACAGAGCCGGACCGGCGGTAGCGCGGCACTGTGTCCATCGTCCCAGGCGTTCGCCACCCGGACCCCGGGTACGCCACGGACGCCGACCAGGCCAGCGCTCGTGCGCCAACCCTACGCGGCGGAAACCACCCTCGGCCACGCCGGGAGCAAGCTTCAGGCAGCGCAGACCACGTCCCGGTCGGCCGACCGGACCCGACTGCTACGCAGGGTGGCCTTCAACGGCGATTCCTGACGCACCGAGACGGCGACGGCACCGTCGGAGCCGACCTGGCGCACCCCTCGGGCCCCGGCCCTGCCGACAGCGGTGGCGGGCGTCGGCTGTGCAGCGGACTCCCCGCCGACCGGCACCAGTACCCCCGGCATCTGCTCGGCCAGGGCGACGGTGTCGCTGACCTCGCGCAACAGCTCGGAGAGGCGGGCACCCAGCGCATCGCAGATGGCGGCGAGCAGCTCGCTGGAGGGTTCCTTCTGGCCCCGCTCGATCTCCGAGAGGTAGCCGAGGCTGACGTTGGCGGCCGAGGACACCTCACGCAGGGTCCGGTGCTGCCCCTGTCGGCGGGCCCGCAGCGCATCCCCGATCACGCGGCGTAGCAGGACCATCGCACCTCCCCCTTCTCAGGGACGACCACCCGGCAGAGTCACGCCGCACGCCGTGTCACCACGGCCATGCCGGCGGATCACCCGGCCTTCCCGCAACCGTACCCGGTGCCGCGCCCGCTGACATCCTCCCCCGCCCATGGATCCCCGGGCCGGGAGCGCCTCCCACGGCCGACTCCGGGCCGCCGGGACGCCCCGGGCACCACCTCACCGGAGGACGGCGTCGAGTGCGTCGATCCGTTCGGCGAGCAGGCGCAGTGCCTCGATCACGGTGGCCGACCGGATGTGCTCCCGCCCCCCGTCGAGGTCGAGTTGCCGGACCGTCGTCCCGTCGGGGCCGGCCACCGCGACGAAGACCAGCCCGACCGGCTTGCCGTCCTGCGGCTCCGGCCCGGCGACGCCCGTCGTCGCGACGCACCAGTCCACGCCGCACCGGCGTCGCCCACCCTCGGCGAGAGCGACCGCCACGTCCGCATCGACAGCGCCCCGCTCGGCCAACAGTCCGGTCGGCACGTCGGCGAGCTGCGCCTTCATGTCGGTGGAGTACACCACCAGCCCGCCCCGGTAGATGCTGCTGACCCCGGCGATCTCCACGATCGCGGCGGCGAGGAGCCCGCCGGTGAGCGACTCGACGGTGGCCAGGGTCTCGTGCCGCAGGGCGAGTCGGTGTACTGCGGCGGCAGCCGGACTACCCACCGGCCGCCGTCCGTGGGCGTCGCTGTTCATACGATCCACACTTCCCCGACCGGACGGGGTCAATCCACCGACCCCGGGCTGATCCGAGGCCGGACGCTCTCACCGCGCACGGTGCGGACGCCGATCTCCCAGGTCACCGCCGACGACGCGGACACCGGCCCTCCGGGTCACCGCCGACGGCGCAGACGCCAGGCCTGCAGGGCGTAGTCGAAGCCGGTGACCACGGTGACCACCACCGCCGCCGCCATGATCCAACCGCCGACGACGGCGAGCGGATCCGGCAGGGGCCAGAGGTAGCAGACGATCGCCACGATCTGGAGGGCGGTCTTGAGTTTGCCGCCCCGGCTCGCCGCGATGACGCCGTGCCGGATCACCCAGAACCGCAGCGCCGTGACTCCCACCTCCCGGGCCAGGATCAACCCGGTCACCCACCAGGACAGGTCGCCATACCAGGACAGCAGCAGCAGCGCCGCACCGGTCAGCGCCTTGTCCGCGATCGGGTCGGCCACCTTGCCGACTGCGGTGACCAGCGAGAACCGGCGGGCGATCCACCCGTCGACGACGTCGGTCGCCGAGGCGAAGACGAAGGTCAGGCAGGCCACGATCTGCCAGCCCGGCCGGTCCATCTGGGAGACGATCACCAGGGCCACGAAGACCGGGACGAGCACCAGCCGCAGTGCGGTCAGGGCGTTCGCAGGGTTGACCACCGGTACCGCGGTGACCACCGGGCTCGCTTCCGTCGTCGGGCTCACCGCAGCGTCCCGCTGCGGTCTGTCCGGTCCCGCGTCACTCGACTCCCCCGCTCCGTTCCGGGCCGCCGTCACCGCGCCGCGCCGGGCGCCGCCGAGATCATCTCATCCGGTACGGCCACCAGGTCGACCCCTTCGGTGTCGGTGACGGTGGCCCGGACCAGATCGCCGGGGCGCAACGCGGCCAGGTCCACGCCGCCGCCGTCCGGGGCGACCAGGGTGGTGGAGCCGTCCACCTCGGGGGCCTGGTGGGCCGCCCGGCCCTCCACGACCCCGTCGGCGACGGTGTCGACGAGCACCTCGACGATGCTGCCCAGTCGCTCCTCGGCCCGCTGGGAGCAGAGTTCGTCGGCCAACGCGCTGATCTTGTCGTACCGGCGTTTCACAGTGGCGGCGGCGACCTTCCCGGAGAGCCCGGCGGCCTCGGTGCCGTCCTCGTCGCTGTAGTCGAAGACGCCGATCGCGTCGAGCCGCGCCTCGGTCAGGAACCGGACCAGTTCGTCGACGTCGGCCCGGGTCTCCCCGGGGAAGCCGACGATGAAGTTGCTCCGCGCGCCGGCCGCCGGGTCCAGCGCCCGCGCGGACGCGAGCAGCTCCAGGAACCGGTCGGTGGAGCCGAACCGACGCATCCGACGCAGCACCGTCTCGCTGGAGTGCTGGAAGGAGAGGTCGAAGTAGGCCGCCACACCGGGGGTGGTGGCGATCGCCTCGACCAGCCCGGGGCGGGTCTCGGCGGGTTGCAGGTAGCTGGCGCGGACCCGGACGATGCCGTCGACGGCGGCCAACTGCGGCAGCAGCTTCTCCAGCGCCCGGGGGTCCCCCAGGTCCTTGCCGTAGGAGGTGGAGTTCTCGCTGACCAGGACCAGCTCCCGGACGCCCGTCCCGGCCAGCCACTCCGCCTCGGCGAGCAGCTCGTCCGGGGTACGCGAGACGAACGCCCCACGGAAGGCGGGAATGGCGCAGAACGCACACCGGCGGTCGCATCCGCTGGCCAGTTTCAACGACGCGACCGGCCCGGTGTCGAGCCGACGACGCAGCACCTGACGCAGGTGCGCCGGGGTCCGCTCGTCCAGGGCCGGGTCGGCGGGGTCCGGGGCGGGGCCACCGTGGCCGGGCAGCACCACCGCGCTGTCGCGCCGGGCCACCGGGGTCAACGGGAGCAGCTCACGCCGGTCCCGGGGGGTGTGCGCGTCGAGGGGGGCACCGGCGACGACAGCGTCGAGCCGGGCGGCGATGTCGGGGTAGTCGTCGAAGCTGAGCACCGCCTGCGCCTCGGGGAGACTGTCGGCGAGCTCGCGACCGTACCGCTCGGCCATGCACCCGGCGGCGACCACCTTGGCACCGGTGTCGGCGGCGGCCAGCAGGGTCTGGATCGAGTCCTGCTTCGCTTTCTCCACGAAGCCACAGGTATTGACGACCACCACGTCGGCGCCCTCGCCGTCGGTGGTGACCTGCCAGCCGTCGGCGTGCAGCCGGGCGGCCAGCTCCTCCGAATCGACCTCGTTGCGGGCACAACCCAGAGTCAGCAGGGCGACGCGACGGCCCGGCTCGGCGGAAGGGGAGGTGGCAGACACGGTCCGAGGGTACCGGGCCGACCCGGGGCAGCGTCGACGGCGGCGACGTCACCGGTCGCCCCTGGTCGACGGTGCTAGGGTCACCGAAGGCGGCCCGGTGTCGACGAGCCGCCCCGGACGAGTCGTGGGCGTACCCGGTCATGCGAAGACGCCCCGAGTTCACCACCGCGCCCTCGGGTGCGGTGACCGACTCGTCCCGGCCCCGGTGGTCGGGCCCACCCACCGAGGTGACGTCATGGCCTGGATCGTATTGGTGGTCTCCGGGGTGTTGGAGACGGTCTGGGCGATCGCCCTGGGCCGCAGCGCCGGTTTCACCCGGCTCACCCCCACCCTGGTCTTCCTGGGCGCGCTCGTGCTCAGCATGTTCGGTCTGGCGTACGCGCTCCGCGAGATCCCGATCGGCACCGGGTACGCGATCTGGGTCGGAATCGGCGCTGTGGGTACCGCCCTGGTCGGCATGCTGTTCCTGGGCGAGTCGACGAGTCTCCTGCGGGTGCTGAGCCTGCTGCTGGTGGTCGCCGGTGTGATCGGTCTCAAGCTCTTTCATTGATCCCGGTACGGGGCGTGCTGTTTGGACCGTGCACCGGCGTGGGTACTGCCGGACCGACGCCGAACAGCACGAAGCCAGGAGGAGAGATCATGGCCAACACCCACGCCGGGGCCCGCTCGACCACCAGCGCCGCCCGCATCTGCACGATTCTCGGATTCGTCTTCGCCGGGGTCGGTCTCTTCCTGTTCCCGCTGCTGTTCGGTCTGGTCGCGGTGGCCCTCGGGGTCGCCGGAGCGGTTCAGGGCGACAAGCCGCTCGGCTGGTACGCCGCCGCCGCAGGGGTCGGTGCGATTCTGATCAACATGCTACTCGGCGCGCTGATCATGGGCGGCTGACCCGCCCACCGCACCAGCCGTACGCTCTCGACGGGCCCGCCGGACACCGGCGGGCCCTCGTGCGTGGTGCCCCGGTCACCCGTCGCCGCGCAGGCCGACCAGGACCTCCTCCAACTCGTCCGGCTTGACCAGGACGTCGCGGGCCTTGGAACCCTCGGAGGGTCCCACCACGCCCCGGGTCTCCATCAGGTCCATCAACCGGCCCGCCTTGGCGAAGCCGACCCGCAGCTTGCGCTGCAACATCGAGGTCGACCCGAACTGCGAGGTCACCACCAGCTCCACCGCCTGCACCAGCAGGTCCAGGTCGTCGCCGATCTCCTCGTCGATCTTCTTCTTGGTGTCCTGCGCCGGGGCGAGCACGTCGGAGCGGAACTCCGGCTCCCGCTGGTCCTTGCAGAACTTCACCACATCGGCGATCTCGCCCTCGGTGACCCAGGCACCCTGGATCCGGATCGGCTTGGACGCCCCCATCGGCAGGAACAACCCGTCACCCCGGCCGAGGAGCTTCTCCGCACCCGGCTGGTCCAGGATGACCCGGGAGTCGGCCAGCGAGGAGGTGGCGAAGGCCAGCCGGGACGGCACGTTCGCCTTGATCAGACCGGTGACCACGTCCACGCTGGGCCGCTGGGTCGCCAGGACCAGGTGGATCCCGGCGGCCCGGGCCAGCTGGGTGATCCGGACCACCGAGTCCTCCACGTCGCGGGGCGCGACCATCATCAGGTCGGCCAGCTCGTCGACGATCACCAGCAGGTACGGGTACGGCCGCATCTCACGTTCGCTGCCCGGGGGTGCCGTGATCTCACCGGTACGGACCTTGCGGTTGAAGTCGTCGATGTGCCGGACCCCGTTGGCGGCGAGGTCGTCGTAGCGCATGTCCATCTCGCGGACCACCCACTCCAGCGAGTCGGCGGCCTTCTTGGCGTTCGTCACGATCGGGGTGACCAGGTGCGGGATGCCTTCGTAGCTGGTCATCTCCACCCTCTTCGGGTCGATCAGCAACAGCCGCACCTCGTCCGGGGTGGCCCGGGTCAGGATCGACACCAGCAGCGAGTTGAGGCACGACGACTTGCCGGCGCCGGTAGCGCCCGCCACCAAAATGTGAGGCATCTTCGCAAGATTGGCCACGACGTAGCCGCCCTCGATGTCCTTGCCGAGTGCCACCACCATCGGATGGTGGTCGCTGGTGGCCGCCCGGGACCGCAGGACGTCGCCGAGGGACACGTTCTCCGGGTCGGTGTTCGGGATCTCCACGCCCACCGCGCTCTTGCCCGGGATCGGGCTGAGGATGCGGACGTCCGGGGACTTCACCGCGTACGCGATGTTGCGGGAGAGCTGGGTGATCCGCTCGACCTTGACGCCGTGCCCCAGCTCGACCTCGTACCTGGTGACTGTCGGCCCCCGGGTGAAGCCGGTGACGTCGGCGTCCACCCCGAACTGCTCGAACACCCCCCGCAGGGCGGTGATCACCTCGTCGTTGGCCTTGCTGCGGGTCTTCGGTGCGGCACCGGAGGAGAGCAGGTTCGCCGGAGGCAGGGCGTAGTCCCCGGCCATGCCCGTGAGGGCCAACTGTTCGGCCCGGGTGGGCGCGGGCGAGTGCTCCGGGGGGTCCGCCGGCTTGCGACCGGCCGGCACCTTCCCCGGCGGCTTGCGGGGCAGGGGCAGGGTCTCGTGGACCTCGACCGGCTCGTCGTCGCCGTCGTCGTCGAAGTCCTCCGGTTCGGACGGCGGGGCGGGCGCGGCCTTCTTCGCCGGCCGTCGGCGGGGCCGCCGGGGAGCCGGGGCCGGTGCTGCGGCCTCCTCCTCCTCGTCGGTGGGCGGGTGCCCGACCACGGTCCCGGCGAGCAACCCGAGGCGTTCGGGGATCTTGTTGATCGGGGTGGCGGTCACCACCAGGAGACCGAAGACCAGCAGCAGGAGCAGCAACGGCACCGCCACCCAGCCGGTCACCGCCCCCTTGAGCAGGTCACCGACCCCGGCACCGACCAGCCCACCGGCGTAGTCACGCTGGACGTGGTCGACAGGGGCCTGTCCGATGTGCAGCAGGGCCGCGAAGGCCACCAGCATCGAACCCCAGCCGACCAGACCGCGCCCCCGGTGTTCCGGGTCGGACGGCTCGCTCATCAGCCGCCACGCGCCGATCGACAGCAGCACCGGGACCACGATGGAGATCGCCCCGAGGAAGAGCCGGACCGTGTCGGCGAGGCGGGCGCCCACCGGCCCCGCCCCGGAGAACCAGATCGCCACCGCGCTGAGCAGGGCCAGTCCGAAGACGAGCAGCCCGGCACCGTCACGCCGGTGCTCCGGGTCGATGTCCTTGGCGGACGCGGCCTGCCGCCCGGCGGCCCGCACCGCCCACCCGACGCCGTGCGCCACCCCCATCCAGACCGCACCGACGGCCCGGCCGACGTACTGGGCCGGGCCCGGACGGGTTGCGGCCGCCTTCCGGCGGACCGGAGCCTTCGCCTTCTTCGGCGGTTGGCGGGCACGGTTGTTAGTGGTACCGCGCGGCGACGCGCCGCGTCGCCGACTCGCCTGAGGGGTACGGCCCGCCATAAGGTCACCGTAACGGCGTGAGCCGGTGGACCGCCGCTTTTGCGGGTCGTGTCCGCGCGTCGCAACACGGGCTACGTCGCCGATCGTGATATTCGCCTCTCTGCGAGAAGGTAGGTCGGATGGAGTCGCCGGTCCGCTCCGACGATCCGCTCGGCGGTCATCCGTCGACGCTGCGCCCGTTGACCGACGACCTCGTCGCCGCCGTCCTCGCCCACCGGGGCTACCCGGTCCGGACCGGACCCGACGGCACCCGCTACGCCCGGTGGGGGGACACCGTCGTGTGGTTCCTGCGCCTCGGCGACGCCGGGGAGCTGTTGCAGATCCGTACGGTGGCCGCACCGACCTTCGACATCCACCGGGTGCCGCAGCTGCACGCCTTCTGCGACCTGTGGAACCACGACCAGCTCTGGCCCAAGGCGTTCGTGCACGTCGACGACGCCGGTCGGGCCCGGGTGCACGGCGAGGTCGTCACCGACCTGGAACGCGGGGTCACCCCACACCAGTTGGACCGGCTGGTCGACAGGGGGGTCTCGGCGGGACGCGGACTCGCCGCCGCCGTCGACGACGTACCCGGTGGTCTGCGGTGAGCGGGCCCCCGGCCCGCCGGGAGTGGGTCGACGGCCTGGTCGGACCCGCCGACCGGAGCCTCGCCGAGGCGTTGGCCGAGGCCCGGGACCGGCCCGACTCCCCGGACCGGGTCGCCCGGCTGGAGCGGGTGGCGCTCTACGCCGACGCCCTCGGCGACATCCGGTACGGCGTCGAGGCCCGCCTCGACCTCATCGACACCTACCTGCAGCAGGGCGAGGCGTGGCGGCTGTACGAACCGGTCCGGCACTGCCACGACCTGCTCGACCGGGTCGGTGGACCGCCTGTCGGCCCGGCGCTGCGCCGGTACCAGCGACACGCCGTCGAGGCGCTGCTCGGGACTCCCCGGGTGGCCCTGACCGAGGCCCGGTCCATGCTGGAGGACCTGGCCCGACGGTCGGCGGTGGACGGTCGACGGGTCGACGGGGACCCGTCCCAGGTGGTGGCGGAGCTGCACTGCCGGATCGCCGACCACCTCGGGGACGAGCCCGCCGCCCGCCGGTGGTACGACAGGTGGCGTGACGCGGCACCCGACCCGGCCGCCGGTTGCCCCGGTTGCCTCCCGGTACGCCGGGCGGAACTCCTGGCCGGATGGGGTGACCCGAGCGGGGCCCTGGCCGAGTTGGCCCCGGCCCTCGACGGGACGGACTGCTGCACCGACCAGCCGGAGGCCGCCGCTGCGGTGGGGCTGTTGCCCTGGCTGCGCTGCGGCGAGCCCGACCGTGCGGCGCGGGCACACGTGCTGGCGTACCGGCGGCACCGTCGAGAACCCACCGGATACGGGTACCTCGTCCACCACCTGCGGTTCTGTGCCCTCACCGGCAACCCCGAGCGGGGTCTGGCGATCCTCGCCGAGCAGTTGCCCCGCCTCGACCGGGCACCCGACGACCGACGGCTGATGGAGTTCGCCGCCGGTGCCGCAGTGGTGTGCGCGGTGGCGGTGGAGGCCGGGCTGGGCGGGCGTACCCTGCGCCGACCGGCGTACGGGTCCCGACCGGCGGTCACCCTGGACGTGGCGGCGCTCGGCCACGACCTGCTCGCCACGGCCACCGCGCTGGCCGGGAGCTTCGACGCCCGCAACGGCACGGGGCACCAGTCCGGACGGATCGCCGCCTGGCTCGCCGAACGGCCGTCCGGCCCTCGGGTGTCGTTGCCGTTGCCGTTGTCCGGCGACGGCGACGGCGACGATCCGGACACGGCCCCGCCGGAACGGGACGAGCCGACCGGTGGGGTGCTCGCCCCGCTGCGCCTGTCGATGATCAAGTCGGTGCTCGACGACCGGGGTGACGACTACACCGTGGACGAGACCGGGACCGTGCTCGGCAGGTGGGGTGGAACCCTGATCCAGTTCCGCCGGCTCGGCGACGACGGGGAGATCCTCCAGGCCCGGGTGGCCGCCGTGCGCCGACTGCCAGCGGCCCGCCTCGCCGAGGCGTACGTGTTCTGCAACGCCTGGAACCATGACCGGCTGCTCCCCCGGGCCTTCGTGCACGACCTCGGCACCGGGGAACTGGTGCTCGCCGGGGACGTCACCACCGACCTGGCCTACGGTGTCGCCCCCGACCAGCTCGCCGTGCTGATCGACTCGGCCCTGACCACCGGGGTCGCGTACGCCGACGCCGTCGCCGCCCTCCCCTGACCACCGGCGTTGGCCCGCTGCGCTGCCTGCTGTGCGGCCCCTCCGAAGGACCTTGGAGGCCGGTGGCCCCTCTGAGGGCCGGAAGCTTCCCAGATCACAGAACCGGACGGCCGAGAGAGGCAGCACCGGACGGTCAGGGGAGGCGGCACCGGACGGCCGAGGTCACGGAACCGGACGGTCAGGGGAGGCGGCACCGGGGCCGTCAGGAGAAGACGCGGCCGAACAGGTTCCGGCGGGCGGGCTGCTGGACGGCCGCCGCGTTGCCGACGGTGACCAGGGTCAGGTTGTTCGCCGCCAGGATCTCGTTCACCGGCTGGAAGAAGGTGATCCCGCCGAACCGGCAGTCGCCGGAGCCGCCGGAGGTGACCCCCTGCGCCTGGTTGCCGGAGAGCCAGGAGCCACCCGAGTCACCGGGCTCGGCGCAGACGTTGGTCCGGGTCAGGCCGGTGACCGTACCCTCCGGGTAGTTGACCGTGGTGTTCTTGGCCTGGACGACCCCGCAGCGGGCACCGGTGGTGGAGCCGGAGCGGCAGATCGAGGAACCGACAGGGGCCTCCAGGGAACCGACCACCGGGACCAGGCCTCCGGCGAAGTCGTTCACCACCGGCTGCGGCACCCAGTCGTCGCTGGTCCGGACGAACGCCCAGTCGTCCCCCGGGAAGGACGACGACCGGAAGACCCCCTGGGCCACCTGGTTGGTGCCGACGGTCCGGTCACCCGGTCGTCCGCAGTGCCCGGCGGTGACGAACCCGCCGACCACCGAGAATCCGACCGAGCAGCGGCCGGGGCCGTTGAGGTAGGCGTCCCCGCCGCGCAGGTCGAACAGCAGCCGGGGCGACTCGACAGTGGCGTCCACCCGGACCGCCTGCCGGGGCACGCCGCTGCGGTCGACGAAACGCCACCCCGCGTCCTCGGCGCCCGGCTGGGCCAGCACCACCACGGAGTTGTCGGTGACGTCGACGTACCAGCCGGAGACCGCGTCGGAGGCCGCCGACCCGGAGCGGTCCATGGCGGACTTGAGCGTGTCGAGCTGGGTCAGACCCCGGGACACCAGCTTCGGCTGCGCGCCGGCCGCGCGGACCCGCTGCGCCTGGTCTCGGTCGGCGACCGCGACGTTCAGGGTACGACCGTCCTTGCCGAGCCACGCACCCCCGTACGCCGCCCCGAGGTCGTCGCTGAGGTCGGTGACCACACCGGCCGCCCACCGTTCCCGGTCCAGTCGACGCAGCGCCTCGTCCCGGGTCAGCCCCAGATCGCGGCGCATCGCGTCGACCACTGCCGGGGCCGGCTCCGCCGAGAGGGCCGGGGCACCGCCAGGGGCGGGTTCCTCCCCCGCGAAGGACGGCAGGGTGATCGCCGTCGCCGCTCCCACCGCCACGACCACCACGCCGATGGCTGTCATCCGTCTGCGGTCCATCCGCCACGCTCCTCCCGGCCGGCCGGTCTGGCCTGCCTCGTCGGAGTACGGTCGGAGGCCCTCCACCGGTTGAAGGAATCGGCGACAAACTATTCCGAACCGGTGATTGAACCATCGAGGCCGGCCACCCGTACCCGGGTGACCGGCCTCGTCGGACGAGGGTGGTCCGCCGCCGGTCGACGGCGGACCGACCGGGTCAGACCTCGACGACGTTCGGCACGATCATCGGCCGACGACGGTACGCGTCGTTCACCCACCGGCCCACGGTCCGCCGGACGATCTGCTGGAGCTGGTGCGGGTCGGTGATCCCGTCGGCGGCGGCTCGGTTGAGCGCCTCGGTGATCAACGGCACCACCGGGTTGAACGCCGCCGGGTCCTCGGAGAAGCCCTTCGCCGAGACGGTCGGCCCGCCGACCACCTTCCCGGTGACGGAGTCGACCACCACTGTCGCGGCGATGAACCCACCGTCACCGAGGACCCGACGCTCGGTGAGCAGGGACTCGCTGACGTCGCCGACGGCGAGACCGTCGACGTAGACGTACCGGCTCTTGACGTGACCGACCAGACTGGCCCGACCCTCGACCAGGTCGACCACGTCGCCGTCCTCGCAGAGCACCACCCGGTCCGGGGCGACCCCGGACTCGATGCCGAGGCGGGCGTGGGCCCGCAGGTGCCGCCACTCCCCGTGCACCGGCATCAGGTTGCTCGGCCGGACCACGTTGAGCAGGTAGAGCAGCTCCCCGGCGGGGGCGTGCCCGGAGACGTGCACCTTCGCCACGTCCTTGTGCACCACTGTCGCCCCGGCGCGGGCCAGGCGGTTGATCACCCGGTAGACCGAGGTCTCGTTGCCGGGCACCAGCGAGGACGCGAGGACCACGGTGTCGCCGGGGGCGATGGTGATGTGCCGGTGGTCACCGCTGGCCATCCGGCCCAGGGCGCTCATCGGCTCCCCCTGGGAACCGGTGGACATCAGCACGATCTGCTCCGGAGGCAGGGCGGTGGCCTCCTCGATGCCGATCACCAGACCGGCCGGGATGTTGAGCAGCCCCAGGTCCCGGGCGATGCCCATGTTCCGGACCATCGAACGGCCAATCAGCGCGACCTTGCGGCCGTGTTCGAGGGCCGAGTCGAAGACCTGCTGCACCCGGTGGACGTGCGAGGCGAACGAGGCGACGATGATCCGCCCCCGGGCCTTGGCGAAGATCGAGTCGAGGACCGGCCCGATCTCCCGCTCCGGGGTGACGAACCCGGGGATCTCCGCGTTCGTGGAGTCCGACAGGAGCAGGTCGACGCCCTCCGCGCCGAGCCTGGCGAAACCGGCCAGGTCGGTGATCCGACCGTCCAGCGGCAGCTGGTCCATCTTGAAGTCGCCGGTGTGCAGGACCAACCCGGCGGGGGTACGGACGGCCACCGCGAGGGCGTCCGGAATGGAGTGGTTGACGGCGAAGAACTCGCACTCGAACGGCCCGAGCCGCTCCCGACCCCCCTCCCGCACGGTCAGGGTGTACGGCTGGATCCGCCGCTCGGCGAGCTTCGCCTCGACCAGGGCCAGGGTGAACTGCGAGCCGACCAGCGGGATGTCGGGCTTGTGGGCGAGCAGGTACGGCACCGCGCCGATGTGGTCCTCGTGGCCGTGCGTGAGCACGATGGCCTGTACGTCGGCGAGCCGGTCCAGGATCGGCCCGAAGTCGGGCAGGATCAGGTCCACCCCGGGCTGTTCCACGTCGGGGAAGAGCACCCCGCAGTCGACGATCAGCAGCTTGCCGTCGTACTCGAAGACGGTCATGTTGCGGCCGATGGCGCCGAGTCCGCCGAGCGGGATGATCCGCAGACCGCCCTCCGGCAGCGGCGGGGGCAGTTCCGTCTCGATGTGCGCCTCGGTCACGCGTCCACCCCATTCTGCGGCGCCGTCGTCGGGCACCGGTATCGAGTCCTCGGCGCCGTCACCCGGCACCCGTCTGGTCGTTTCGTCATTCGGGTAGTGCCAGCCCCGCGGCCGCACAGTCGGCCCGGAGCTGGACGATTTCGGCGTCGGTGGCGTCCACCAGCGGGGGACGCACCGGCCCGGCCGGCATCCCGCAGGCCGCCAGCCCGGCCTTGACCAGGATGGTCCCCTGGGTCCGGAAGATCCCGGTGAACAGCGGCAGGAGCCGCCGGTGCACTGACAACGCGGTCGTCAGGTCACCCTTGTCGTACGCCTCGATCATCTGCTTGGTCAGCGCCCCGGTGAAGTGCGTCGAGGTGCCCACCAGTCCGACGCCGCCCACCGCCAGAGCGGGCAGGGTGAGGGCGTCGTCACCACTGTAGTAGGCCAGCTCGGTCCGGCTGGTCACCCACGAGGTGGCGGTCAGGTCCCCCTTGGCGTCCTTGACCGCCACGATCCGCCCGTGTTCGGCGAGCCGGACCAGGGTCTCGGTCTCGATCGGGACCCCGGAGCGGTGCGGAATGTCGTAGAGCATGACCGGCAGCCCGGTGGCGTCGGCGACAGCAGTGAAGTGCCGCACCAGCCCGCTCTGCGGCGGCCGGCTGTAGTACGGGGTCACCACGAGAAGCCCGTGCGCGCCGGCCTTCTCGGCGGCGGCGGCCAACTCGATGGTGTGCCGGGTGTCGTTGGTGCCGACCCCGGCGACGACCCGGGCGCTGTCCCCGACCGCCTCGACCACGGCCCGGACCAGGCGTTCCTTCTCCGCGTCCGTCGTGGTCGGTGACTCGCCGGTGGTGCCGTTGACCACCACCGCGTCGTTGCCCTGCTCCTTGACGAGGTATGTGGCCAGCCTGGCGGCGCCGTCGAGGTCGAGGGAACCGTCGACGGTGAAGGGGGTCACCATCGCGGTGAGCAGTCGCCCGAACGGGCGCGACGCGGCCCGGCCAGGGGCGGCAGCGTGGTCGTGGGTCATGCCTTCCAACCTAGCGGACGGTCACCCGAGGCCCGCTCGGGAAGGGTGCAGGACTCACCCGACGTGCGGGCTGGCCGCCACCTCGGTCCCGTCGGGCAGGGTGGAGAGGGTGAAGTCGTCGAAGACGTTCGGGGCGACCCGCTGCAGCTGCCGCAGGCACTCCACCGCCAGCTCACGGATCTCCACGTCGGCGTGCTCGGTGGCCCGCATCGCGATGAAGTGCCGCCAGGCCCGGTAGTTGCCGGTGACCACGATCCGGGTCTCGGTGGCGTTGGGCAGCACCGCACGGGCCGCCTGCCGGGCCTGCTTGCGCCGCAGGGTCGGGTTGGGCTCGTCGGCGAAGCGCTGCTCCAGCCCCTCCAGCAGCTCGGTGTACGCCCGGAGGCTGGCCTCGGCGGCGGCCTCGAACTTCTTGTGCAGCTCCGGGTCCTCGGCGATCACCGCCGGCTCCACCATGGCCGCGTCCCGCTCCGGGACGTACCGCTGGGACAGCTGGGAGTACGAGAAGTGCCGGTGCCGGATCAGCTCGTGGGTGAAGGAGCGGGAGACCCCGGTGAAGTAGAAGGTCACCGAGCCGTGCTCCAGCACCGACAGGTGCCCGACCTCGAGGATGTGGGCCAGGTAGCCGGCGTTCGTCGCGGTGGCCGGGTTCGGCTTCTTCCAACTCTGGTAGCAGGCCCGACCGGCGAACTCGGCGAGCGCCTGGCCCCCCTCGGCATCGGTCGACCACGCGACGTCGTCGGGGGCCTCGAAGTGGGTCCATGCGATGAGCTTGACCTGCGGCTGCACCATGTCCGGCATTCCTGCGACTGTAGTGGTCGGCCCGCCGACACCCCAACTCGGGCATACCGGTGGCAGCCGGGTGCCCGGTCGACCCGTTCACCCGCCGCCGACGGCCCGCTCAGACGTAGAGCGAGGTGAACGGTTCCCAGGGGAGGTTACGGGCCACCGAGAAGGCCAGCCAGACCCCGAGGAACCCGCCGATCAGCTTCGGGCTGATCCGCAGCTCGGGCAGCCGCCATCCGAAGGCCGTACGACCGGCCCAGGCGACGAAGAGGTACGCCAGGAACGGCAGGGCGAAGACGAACAGGAAGTGGTGCCGGGCGGCGGCGGGGATGTCGGCGTGCAGCACGTACCAGAGGGCCCGGGTACCCCCGCAGCCCGGACAGTCCAGCCCGGTGGTGAGCTTGAGCAGACAGGAGGGGGCGGCGTCGGGTGCCGACCGGGTCGGATCGCTGGCCAGCGTGTACACCAGGCCGAGCCCGACGCACCCGACGGCGGCCAGTGGCACCACCCAGCGGGGTGACCGGTCGTAGAGCCTGACGACGAACCGGGTCAGCCGATCCGATTCGGGCACCAGGTGCGGGGGGACCGGCGGCGGTCCGGCGTACGGCGGGTACGACCCGTCCGGCGGGTACGACCCGTCCGGGGCGTACGGTCCGGCGGGGTGTCCCGCCCCGGGGGCGTACGGCCCGGCGGTCGGGGCGGCGGCTGCGACGGGTTCCGGCGCGACGGGGACGCCGGACGGAGGGTGACCGGAGGAGCCGGGTTCGGTGCTGGTGGGCTCCGGTCGGCCGGTGGCTCCGTCAACGCTCGTCACACGGTCACGGTACACCGCAGCGGCTCGCCAACGCGGCGGCCAGGGGACCGGCGAGGTCCCCGGCGACCGGCGGGGCCACCGATTCGAGACCGAGCCATCCGGCGAGCCGGTGCAGCTCGGCGGCGAGGGCGACGGCCGTCTCCCCCGGCTCGGCACCGGGCTCGATCCAGGCGGCCGGCACCAGCAGGACCCGGGCCCGCCGGTCGGCCTTGAGGTCCACCCGGGCGGTGAACCGCTCCCCCTGCCGGAACGGCAGGACGTAGTACCCGTGCACCCGCTGCGCGGCCGGGACGTAGATCTCGATCCGGTAGGTGAGTCCGAAGAGGCGTTCGGTGCGCCCCCGTTCCCAGATCAGCGGGTCGAAGGGACTGACCAGGGTGTCGCCCCGGACCCAGCGGGGCATCCGGGCCGTCGGGTGCAGGTAGGCCGGGTGTCGCCAGCCGGGGACCCGCACCGGCAGCAGTTCCCCCGCCTCGACCAGTTCGGCGACGGCCTGCCGGGCACCGGCCACCGGCAGCCGGAAGTAGTCGCGCAGCTCGGGCTCGGCGGCCACGCCGAGGCTGCGGGCGGCGAGCGCCACCAGGGCCCGGTGGGCGTCCGCGTCGGTAGGGGTGGGGGCGGCCAGGACCGCCGACGGCAGGACCCGTTCGGGCAGGTCGTACCGGCGGGCGAAGGAGGTGCTCCGCTCGGCGGCGGTGACCTCGCCGGCCCAGAAGAGGTATTCCAGGGCGCTCTTGACCGCCGACCAGTTCCACCCCCAGTTGCCGGTCTCCCGGGGGGCGTCGTGCTCGATCTCGGCTGCGGTGATCGGCCCTCGGGCGGCCACCTCGTCGCGCACCCAGGCGACGAGCCCCGGCTGTTCCTCGACGATCCGCCGCATCCCGCCCCAGGCGTCGTCGCGCGCCCGGGCCATCCGCCAGCGCAGCACCGGGTGCAGCCCCACCGGCACCAGGGACGCCTCGTGCCCCCAGTATTCGAACAGCTCCCGGGGACGGCGGTAGGCGGCGGTGTCGAGCAGCCCGGTCGGATACGGTCCGAGCCGGCTGTAGAGCGGCAGGTAGTGCGCGCGTTGCAGGACGTTCACCGAGTCCATCTGGATCAACCCGACCCGGTCGAGGACCCGACGCAGGTGCCGTCGGGTGGGCACCCCTGAGGGCGCCGGGTCGGCGAAGCCCTGGGCGGCCAGCGCCACCCGCCGGGCCTGGGCGAGGGAGAGCGATTCCGGTGCTGCCATCGAACGAACCCTAAATCACGGGTACGACGCGCAAGCGGAAGCTGGACTCCGGTCCGCCCAGGACATAAAACGGTTCAATGGTGATGATTCGCCGCGAGAGCCCCGAGGACGCCGAGGCGGTCGCCCGGGTGCACGTGCACGGCTGGCAGGCCGGCTACGCCGGCATCGTGCCGGAGGAGGTGCTCGACCGGCTCAACGTGGCCGCCTGGGCGCAGCGGCGACGAGACGTCGGCACCGCCGACCCGAACAACCCCTTCACCACCCTGCTCGCCGAGTCGGCAGGCGAGGTGGTCGGCTTCACCTCGTTCGGCCCGTACCGCAACAACCAGGACCGGGACGACCTCGACCCGACGTACGGCGAGGTGGTCTCCCTGTTCGTCGAGCGGACCCGGTGGGGCGACGGTACGGCGGTGGCCCTGCTCGACGCGGCCTGCGCCGGACTGGCCGAACAGGGCCTGGTGGAGTACCGGCTCTGGGTGCTGGCCCGCAACTTCCGGGCCCGCCGGTTCTGCGCCCGGTCCGGGCTGGCCACCGACGGCGAACGCTCCACCTACCCCGTCCCCCTGGCCGGTGGGCGGATCCCCGTCGGACTGGTCGAGCTGCGTTACGTCGGGCGACTCGACGGGGCGGACCCCGAGGAGACCGGCTCGCGAGCGTCCGGCGACGGCGACGGCGGCCCGGCGAGGGAACCGTCGGGCTGGGCGGTGCCCCGCCGGATCGGCAGGAACACCAGCAGCGCCAGGCTGATCCAGACGTAGGCGTTGCCGCCGAGGAACCCGTCCAGGCCGGTGAAGTCCCGCTCCCACGACCAGACGATCCGGCTGGTCAGGAAGGCGTACCCGACTGCGGCGGCGGCCAGCAGGACGATCCGACGACGGCTCCGGGCCGGGGCGGCCATCCCGTTGTCCACCAGGAGGATCAGCCCGGGCAGCAGCCACACCAGGTGGTGCACCCAGGTCACCGGGCTGACCAGGCACATCACCACGCCGGTGAGGGCGAACCCGGTGGCGTGGTCGCCGGCCGCCGACGCGGCCCGGATCCGCCACGCCCAGATCACCAGGGTGACCAGCACCAGGGCGAGCCACCCCAGGGTGCTCGGGTGGTCCGGGGAGAGACGGGCCACCACCCCGCGCAGCGACTGGTTGGAGACGAAGGCCAACTCCCCCACCCGGCCGGTGTTCCACAACGCGGCCGTCCAGAACTCCCGCGACGCGTTCGGGAACAGCGCCGCCGCCAGCAGCGTCGTCACGGCGGCGGTCCCCGTCGCGGTGAACGCCGCCCGCCACTGACGGGTCACCAACAGGTGGACGATGAAGATCCCTGGGGTCAGCTTGATCGAGGTGGCCAGCCCGATCCCGACCCCGGCCCACCTGCTGCCCGCCGGCAGCAGACGCAGCAGGTCCACCGCGACCAGGAACAGCAGCAGCATGTTGACCTGGCCGAAGTTGACGGTCTCCCGCATCGGCTCGTACGCCGCCGCCAGGCAGACCGCTACCGCCAGGGTGAACCAGCGGGTCCACCCGCTGCGTCGGGCCACCGGGTCGAGCAGCCACCAGATCACCACCACGCTGACCAGGACACCGGCGGTCACGCTCACCACGATCGCGGCATGCCAGGACAGGTACGCCATCGGGAGCATGACCAGCGCCGCGAACGGCGGATAGGTGAACCCGTACTGGGTGCCGGGCTTGAGGAAGTCGTAGATCTCCCCGTCGTCGTTGACCCAGTGGTTGAGCGCCCCGTAGTAGACGTTGAGGTCGAAGAAGCCGTGCCGGACGGCGGCCCAGGACAGGAACCAGGCCACCACGAGCGCCAGCACCACGACCACGAGACCCTGTACCAGGGTCCGGGCCACCACTCGTCCGGGACCCTGCGCCACCGTCGTCTCCCTCGCCCTGCGTAGGCTCACGTGCCATGGCACTCGGGTACGTCCGCCCAGCGCGCGAAGACGACGCTGGCGAGATCGCACGCATCCAGCTCGCGACCTGGCGGGCCGCGTACCGCCGGATCCTGCCCCGGCACGTGCTGGACAACCTGGACGAGAAGTATCTCGCCCGACGGTGGAGCAGCGCGGTGCGCCAACCGCCCTCCGACGCCCACCGCGTGCTGGTCGCCGTCGAACAGGCCGAACAATCGTATCTGGTGGGTTTCGCCGCCTCCGGTCCGGCCGACGCGGAGGCCCTGGCCCCCAACGAACCCGCCGACGGGCTCGGTGCCGGGGTGGCCGCCGTGACCGACCTGCTCGTCGAACCCCGGTGGGGTCGGCGGGGGCACGGCAGCCGGCTCCTCGCGGCGATGGTCGACCACTGGCGCGGCGACGGGTTCGACAGGGCGGTCGCCTGGTCCTTCGACGCCGACCAGGCGACCCGCAAGTTCCTCACCAGCACCGGATGGGAGCTCGACGGGGCGGCCCGGGCCCTGGACGTCGAGGACATGCTCGTCCCCCAGGTGCGCCTGCACGTCACCCTCGGCCCGCCGGAGACCGACGACGCGGAGACCGGGGAGGCGGGGGCGCAGGCCCCCGACCCCGCCTAGTCGAGCAGGGCGTCCAGGCCCACCGTGAGCCCGGGGCGGTCGCCCACCGCGCGGACCGCCAGCAGCACCCCCGGCATGAACGACACCCTGTCGTACGAGTCGTGCCGGATGGTCAGCGTCTCACCGAGGGTCCCGAAGAGCACCTCCTGGTGGGCGACGAGCCCGAGGGCACGGACCGCGTGCACCCGTACCCCGTCGATGTCGGCGCCCCGGGCACCGGGCACCTCGTCGCTGGTGGCGTCCGGCGGCGGCGCGAGGCCCGCCTCGGTACGCGCCCGACCGATCAGCCGGGCGGTGTGGGTGGCGGTGCCACTGGGGGCGTCCAGCTTGCGCGGATGGTGCTGCTCGATCACCTCGACGGACTCGAAGTACCGGGCGGCCCTGGTGGCGAACTGCATCATCAGCACCGCGCCCAGGCCGAAGTTGGGGGCGATCACCGAACCCACCCCCGGCCGGGCGGTCAGCCACTGCTGGACCTGGTCCAGGCGCTGACGGGTGAACCCGGTGGTGCCGACGACGGTGTGGATGCCCCGCTCGACACACCAGTCGAGGTTCTCCATGACGACGTCCGGGGTGGTGAAGTCGACGACCACCTGGGCGTCGGCGGCGGCGTCACGGCTCTCACCCTGGTCGATCCGCGCCACCAACTCCAGGTCGGCGGCGGCCTCGACCGCCTTGCACACCTCCAGGCCCATCCGGCCCCGGGCACCGAACACACCGACCCGGATCGCCGGGCCCAACTCCTGCTCGTCAGTCACGGGGCACAACCTATCCCAATCGGGACGCCCGGCAGCGGCGGGACCACCACCGGTCGGTTCCCCCGACGGTCAGGAGGTGAAGTCGTCGTCGCCGAACGGGCCGACCACCGACAGGGACATCGGTCGGACGAGCAGGTCGGCGGCGAGGGCGTTCACCTCGTCCAGGGTCACCGCGTCGACCCTGGCCAGCAGCTCGTCGACGGGCATCACGGTGCCGTAGAGCAGCTCCCCCTTGGCCAGCCGGGTCATCCGGGAACCGGTGTCCTCCAGGCCGAGGACGAATGCACCCTTGCTCATCCCCTTGCCCCGGGCCAGCTCGGCCTCGGTGAGCCCGTCGGCGGCGGTCCGGGCCAGCTCCGCCCGGCACAGGTCGAGCACCTCGTCGACCTTGCCCGGGGCGCAGCCCGCGTAGACGGCGAACAGGCCGGTGTCGGCGTACTGGCTGGCGTAGGAGTAGACCGAGTAGGCAAGTCCGCGCCGCTCCCGGATCTCCTGGAACAGCCGACTGGACATCCCCCCGCCGAGCACGTTGTTGAGCACCCCGAGGGCGAAGCGTCGCTCGTCGAGCCGGTCCATGGCGGGGCAGCCGAGCAGGACGTGGGCCTGCTCGGTCTCCTTCGACTCCACCAGCGTCGTCGGCGGGCGGGTACGGACCGCCGGGGTACGCCGCCGGGGCGCGGCCGGCGCGGCCGGCGCGGCCGGCCCGGTCTCCAGGGGGCTGCCGCGCAGCGCCTGCCGGACCATCCGGACCACCGTGGTGTGGTCGAGGTTGCCGGCGGCGGAGATCACGATCTGCGGGGCGGTGTAGCGGCGGCGGTAGAAGTTCTGGATCTGCCGCCGGTTCATCGGGGTGACCGTCTCCTCGGTACCGGAGATCAGCCGACCCAGCGGATGGTCGCCGTACACGGCCCGGTTGAACAGGTCGTGCACCTCGTCACCGGGCTCGTCGTCGTGCATGGCGATCTCTTCGAGGATCACCCCACGCTCGGTCTCCACGTCGGTGGGGTCCAGCACCGAGTCGGCGACCAGGTCGCACATGACGTCGATCGCCAGCGGCAGGTCCTCGTCCAGCACCCTGGCGTAGTAGCAGGTGTACTCCTTGGTGGTGAAGGCGTTCGTCTCGCCTCCCACCGCCTCGATCTGCGCGGAGATGTCCAGCGCGGTCCGTTTGTGGGTGCCCTTGAACAGCAGGTGTTCCAGGAAGTGGGCGGCCCCGGACTGGGTGGCGGTCTCGTCCCGTGACCCGACGGCGACCCAGATCCCGAAGGAGACGCTGCGCATCGTCGGGATCGCCTCGGTGAGCACCCGCAGACCGCTGGGCAGCACGGTGCGACGCACCGTACCGCCGAGCGGATCCTCACTCAGGATGCGGGTGACCGACCGGCCCCGGGTCGCCCCGGAGCGGGCCGGTCCGGTGGCCCGGTGCGGCGTCGCCGCGCCCGGCCCCCGAACGCCCACCACCCCCCGTCGATCCGGTGGCAACGGTGCACGGTCGGCCCGACTCACAGTTGCTCCCGGTGTCGACGAGGGGTGGTGGTGACGCGGAACGGATCAGCTGTGCCGGGTCCGGCGACGCGGACGCGACTCGCCGCCGCCCTCGCCACCCTCGCCGCCGCCCTCACCACGGTCACGCGGAGCCCGGTCACCGCGGTCGCGGTCACCACGGTCGCGCGGGGCCCGCTCGCCCCGGTCCCGACCGGACGGCCGGTCGCCACCGCCGGCCTCGCCGGCGGCCGGCGCCTCGGCGCCCTCCGGGCGGACCTTGTCCAGGTAGATCTTGCCGCGCTGGTCGATGTCGGCGATCTCCACCTCGACCTTGTCGCCGACGTTGAGGAAGTCCTCGACCCGCTCGACCCGCTTGCCGTCGCCCACCTTGGAGATGTGCAGCAGACCGTCACGGCCCGGCAGGAGCGAGATGAACGCCCCGAACGCGGCCGTCTTGACGACGGTGCCGAGGAACTTGTCCCCCATCTTCGGCAGGGTCGGGTTGGCGATCCCGTTGATCCGCTCCACCGCCGCCTGCGCCGACGGACCGTTCGTCGCACCGACGTAGATGGTGCCGTCGTCCTCGATCGAGATCTCGGCGCCGGTCTCGTCCTGGATGGCGTTGATGGTCTGGCCCTTCGGGCCGATCACCATGCCGATCTTGTCGACCGGGATCTTCACGGTGGTGACCCGCGGCGCATAGTCGGACATCGTGGCCGGAGCCTCGATCGCCGCCTGCATCACGTCGAGGATGGTCTGCCGGGCCTCGTGCGCCTGCTGGAGGGCCGCGGCCAGCACGTCCGACGGGATGCCGTCGAGCTTGGTGTCGAGCTGCAACGCGGTGACGAAGTCCCGGGTACCGGCGACCTTGAAGTCCATGTCACCGAAGGCGTCCTCGGCACCGAGGATGTCGGTGAGGGTCACGTACTCGGTCTTGCCTTCGACCTCGTCGGAGATCAGACCCATCGCGATGCCGGCGACCGGGGCCTTCAACGGCACACCGGCCGAGAGCAGACCCAGGGTGGAGGCGCAGACCGACCCCATCGAGGTGGAGCCGTTCGAGCCGAGCGCCTCGGAGACCTGCCGGATCGCGTACGGGAACTCCTCCCGCGCCGGCAGCACCGGGATCAGCGCCCGCTCGGCGAGCGCCCCGTGGCCGATCTCGCGCCGCTTCGGCGAGCCGACCCGGCCGGTCTCACCGGTCGAGTACGGCGGGAAGTTGTAGTTGTGCATGTAGCGCTTGGACTTCTCCGGGGAGAGGGTGTCCAGCGACTGCTCCATGCGCAGCATGTTCAGCGTGGTGACACCCAGGATCTGGGTCTCGCCCCGCTCGAACAGGGCCGATCCGTGGACCCGGGGCAGCACCCCGACCTCGGCGGTGAGCGGCCGGATGTCGCGTGGCCCCCGACCGTCGATGCGGACCTGCTCGCGCAGGACCCGGTTGCGGACCTCGGACTTGGTCAGCGACCGGAAGGCGGCGGAGAGTTCCTTCTCCCGGCCCTCGAAGCGGGACCCGAGGTCCTCGGCGACCCGGGCCTTGACCCGGTCGAGGGCCTCCTCCCGGTCGGCCTTGCCGGCGATCTTCAGCGCCTCGGCGACCTCGGCGCGGGCCACCTCGGAGACCGCGGCGTAGACGTCGTCCTGGTAGTCCAGGAAGACGGGGTACTCGGCGACCGGCTTGGCGGCCACGTCGGCCAGCTCGCTCTGCGCCCGGCACAGCTCGCGGATGGCCGGCTTGGCGGCCTCCAGGCCGCTGGCGACGACCTCCTCGGTCGGGGCGGGGGCACCACCGGCGACCAGGGCGACGGTGTTCTCGGTGGCCTCGGCCTCGACCATCATGATGGCGACGTCACCGTCGGGGAGTGCCCGACCGGCGACCACCATGTCGAAGGTGGCGCGGGCCAGCTCCTCGTGGGTCGGGAAGGCCACCCACTCGCCGTCGACCTGGGCCATCCGGGTGGCCCCGATCGGGCCGGAGAACGGCAGGCCGGAGAGCTTGGTCGACATCGAGGCGGCGTTGATCGCCACGACGTCGTAGGGGTGCTGCGGGTCCAGCGCGAGGACGGTCTCGACGACCTGGACCTCGTTGCGCAGGCCCTTGACGAAGGACGGACGCAGCGGCCTGTCGATCAGGCGGCAGGTGAGGATCGCGTCCTCGCTGGGCCGACCCTCACGGCGGAAGAACGAGCCGGGGATGCGGCCCGCGGAGTACATCCGCTCCTCCACGTCCACGGTCAGCGGGAAGAAGTCGAACTGCTCCTTCGGCTGCTTGCCGGCGGTGGTGGCGGAGAGGACGACGGTCTCGCCCAGCTGGGCGATGACGGAGCCGGCGGCCTGACGGGCCAACCGACCGGTGGAGAAGGTGATCTCACGGGTGCCGAAGGACCCGTTGTCGATCACGGCGGTACGGTGTTCGGTGCCGAGGTTGGTCTCGGTCATGTTCTGGACTTACTCCTTCACATCGGGGGTCCCGCGACGCGTGAGGAGCTGTTCAGACGGCCGGTCTTCGATCGAAGCGCCCGGACGGGCCGACCGCGGGGGCCGGGGTGCCCGGAGGCCACTACCGGAGACCGGTGCGCTGACCGGCTCCCCTTCTCGGGTCGGTCGCGTGCCCGGTTCGTCGGTGGTGACGCCGAACGGGAGAGCGGCACGAGGTGCCGCTCTCCCGTCACGTCATCGGCGCAGACCGAGCCGCTCGATGAGCGACCGGTAGCGGTTGATGTCCTTCTTCTGGACGTAGTTCAGCAGCCGGCGCCGCCGGCCGACCAGCAGCAGCAGTCCACGACGGCTGTGGTGGTCGTGCTTGTGCACCTTCAGGTGCTCGGTCAGCTCGGCGATCCGCTTGGTGAGGACCGCGACCTGCACCTCGGGGGAACCGGTGTCGCCCTCGGCGGTCGCGTACTCCGCGCGGATCTTGGCCTTGCTCTCCTGGTCGAGCGCCATTTTCTCCCTGTTCTCTGGGTTGATGGGTAAGTCCGCCGTCCCGGCTCTCGGCGGGATCACCGGACGGACTGACCTCGCGCCCGCGGCGTCGTGCAGGCACGCGAGGCCCCTCGTCGGACAGCCGACGTCTCCGCCACAGTACCAGCTCACGACGGAAGCGCCCGCTAAGGTGCACCTCGGGATGTCAGACGAGGATCCGACGTACCTGGGCGACGTCGGCGGACATCTGGGTCAGCAACGGCTCGATCCCGTCGTACTTGACCTGGCCGCGCAGGTGCGCCACGAAGTCCAGGGCGACCCGCTCCCCGTACAGGTCGTCGTCGAAGTCGAGGACGTGGGCCTCGACCCGACGCTCCCGGCCGGAGAAGGTCGGGTTGGTGCCGACCGAGATCGCCGAGGGCAGCGCCACGGTGGGTCCGCCCGCCCGGCCGTACCTGATGAACCAGCCGGCGTACACCCCGTCGGCCGGCACCGCCGGATACGGCGGGCAGAGCAGGTTGGCGGTGGGGAACCCCAGCTCCCGGCCACGCTGGTCGCCCCGGACGACCACCCCCTCCAGCCGGTGCGGGCGGCCCAGGACCGCCGCCGCCGCGGCCACGTCCCCCGCCTCGATCCGGGACCGGACGTACGTGGAGGAGAAGACCGTCCCCTCCTCGGCGAGCAGCGGCCCGTCCTCCACCGCGAAGCCGAACGTGTGGCCCAGCCGCCCCAGCAGCGCCACGTCACCGGCGGCCCGGTGACCGAACCGGAAGTTCTCCCCGACCACCACGAGGGTGGCGCGCAGGTGCTCGACGAGGATGTCGTGCACGAAGTCCTCGGCCGAGAGGCGGGAGAACTCACCGGTGAACGGGACCACGCAGAGCGCGTCGACCCCGAGCGCGGCGAACAGTTCCGCCTTCCGGTCGGGCTCGGTGAGCACCGCCGGGTGGGATCCGGGACGGACCACCTCGGCCGGGTGCGGGTCGAAGGTCACCACCACCGACTTCACCCCCAACTCCCGGGCCCGGGCCACCGCGTGACCGATCGTCGCCTGGTGCCCCCGGTGCACCCCGTCGAAGACACCGATGGTCACCACCGACCGGTCCCAGTCGACAGGTGCCGCGTCGTACCCCCGCCACCGCTGCATCATCACCCTTCCCGTCGCCCTTCCCCGTCGGCAGCACCTGCGGACCCGGCGGTCATGCCGGCGCGAGCACGATCTCGGCGCGGGCGCGTCCGTCCCGCTCGCTGACGATAGCGACCAACCCCCCGGCCGGATCGAACACCGCGTACGGGCCGTCGATGCCCGCCGGGGCCAGTGGCCCACCGTGGGAGAGGGTCCGCGCCTCCTCCGGGGTGGCCTCGCGGCGGGTGAAGAACCTGTCGGCCGCCGCGGCGAGCGGCAGGCCGACCACCTCGGGGGCGCGTTCCTCCAGCTCGTCGAGGGTGGCCGACTCGTCGAGGGTGAACCCCCCGACGGCGGTACGCCGCAGCGCGGTGAGGTGGCCGCCCACCCCGAGCGCCCGACCCGCGTCCCGGGCGATCGCCCGGATGTACGTTCCCGAGGTGCAGGTGACGTCGACGTCCACGTCCACCACGTCGGGGGTGTCCCGGCGTACCGCCAGGAGGTCCAGCCGGGAGACGGTGACCCGACGGGCGGGCAGGTCGACGCTCTCCCCCTCCCGGACCCGGTGGTACGCCCGCCGACCGTCGACCTTGATGGCGCTCACCGCACTCGGCACCTGGTCGATCTCGCCGGTGAGGTCGGCCAGGGCCGCCCGGATCGCCTCGTCGGTGACCCCGCCGGCCGGGACGCTCTGCGTCACCTCGCCCTCGGCGTCGTCGGTGACGGTGGCCTGACCGAGCCGGATGGTGGCGGTGTAGCCCTTCCCGGCCCCGATCACGTAGGTCAGCAGCCGGGTCGCCCGGCCCACCCCGATCACCAGGACACCGGTGGCCATCGGGTCCAGCGTCCCGCCGTGCCCCACCCGCCGGGTCCGGGCCAGTCGGCGGATCCGCGCCACCACGTCGTGCGACGTCATGCCGCCGGGCTTGTCCACCACGATCAGACCGTCTGTGCTCACGACCGCCAAGCCTGCCAGAAGACCCGGGGGCACCGCCTACCCGGTGGCGGCGTTCACGCCGACGTCAGCGGACGACCCCCGCCACGGCCCACTTCCCGGACCGCAGTCGGAGCAGCACCGCACCGAGCCGCAGCAGCATGAACAGGGTCAGTCCGGCCCAGATCCCACCCAGGCCCAGATCCCACACGTACGCCGCCCAGATCGCCGGCAGGAACCCGCCCAGCGCTGCCGTCACCGTCAGGTTCCGCAGATAGCGGACGTCCCCGGCTCCGATCAGGACCCCGTCGAGGGCGAACACCACACCGGCGACGGGCTGCATCGCGGCGAACCACGGCCAGGCCAGCATCGCCTGTTCGCGTACCTGGGGATCGGAGGTGAACAGGGCCGGGACGATGCCCGCTCCGGCGGCGATCAGTCCGGCGAAGACCACCCCGCAGACGCCGCCGACGAGCGCGAACCGGCGGGCCAGCGCCCGGGCCGTCGGGGCGTCGTCGGCGCCGAGCGCCGCCCCGACGAGGGCCTGCGCGGCGATGGCCAGGGCGTCGAGCAGCAGGGCGGTGAAGAACCACAGTTGCAGGGCGATCTGGTGGGCGCCGACGGTGGCGGCGCCGAAGCGGGCGGCGACCGCCGTGGCGGACAGGAAGCTGGCCTGGAAGGCGACCCCCCGGATCAGCAGGTCCCGGCTGAGCACGAGCTGCCGACGGATCAGTCCGGCCCGGGGACGCAGCGGAATCCGTTCGGCCACCAGGGCGGCGAGGAAGAGCCCGCCGGACAGGGTCTGGGCCAGGACGTTGGCCACCGCCGAACCGGGCAGGCCCAACCCGACGGGATAGACGAGGACGGGACAGAGCACGGCGGAGAGCAGGTTCGGGGCGAGCACGAAGATCAACGGTCGGCGGAAGTCCTGGACGCCCCGCATCCACCCGTTCCCGGCGGCGGCGAGCAGGAGTCCGGGGGCGCCGAGGGAGGCGATCCGCAACCACTGCCCGGCGGCGTCGGCCACCTCACCGGGACCACCGGCGAGGGCCTGGGCCAGGGCCCCGCCGCCGAACTGCATGGCGACCACGACCAGCAGCCCCACCCCCACTGCCAACCAGGAGGCCGGTACGCCCTCGGCCACCGCAGCGGCCCGGTCACCGGCGCCGAAGCGGCGGGCCGCCCGCCCGGTGGTGCCGTAGGCGACGACGGTCCCGAGCCAGACGATGATCGTCATGACGGTGCCGCCGATGGCGACGGCGGCCAGGGGCGTTCGGCCGAGATGACCGACCACAGCGGTGTCGACCAGGATGTAGAGCGGCTCTGCCGCCAACACCACCAGCGCGGGCAGGGCCAACGCGGCGATCCTGCGCGGTGACGCGACTACCGGGGTGCTCACGGCCATGATCCTGGCAGAGCGACAGGTAAGTACGAAACCCCTTACCCGCTACTTACCGGACGACCTGCCCACCGGCGTCGACCTCGACTGTCGCGCCGGCATCGACGTCGGTGCGGCGGTCGGCTCACCTGCCCCCGGGCTCGTCGCCCGGAGCGGGCAGGGGCGGTCCCGAGAACTACTGACGGGTGTCCATGGAGGTCTGCAGGGCGCGACGGGCCTGCTCACGGGCCTCGTCGACGGTGGGCGTGGTGTCGGGCTTGGGAGTGGTCGACATGTTGGTCCCCTTCCAGGGCGCGACCACCGCCGACGACGGCGGTCGTACGGGCGGTGCAGCTGAGCGACCACAGCGCTCCCGGGGTCACCGGAGGGGCTACGGACAGCGAGAGCCCGGGTCGGTTGAGACCCTGGAGGGAGGCGACCCTGGTACGACGTCACCGCCCACGACCTGCGCACGGCAACCCCGCAGGCCGATTCCCAAGCTATCGTTCAGTTCCACATGCTGCCTTTCCTTCCCGGCATGTGGGCGGGTGGTGACGTATGCGACCCGTGGCGGCGCGGCCGGTCCGTCCCGCCCGTCAGACGGCGGCCGTCACCGGGCCAGGAAGTGCCAGCCGACCCACCACCAGAACCCGAGCAGGGCGATCCGCCCCACCGGCACCGGGCCGACCTCGTACCGCATCAGATGGCCGCAGACCTCACCCAGCGACGGGATCCGCGACCCCTCCCGCCGGGACGCCCACTCGACCACGGCGAAGAGCACCAGCGAGAGGAGGAATCCACCGATCGCGATCGTCCGCATCATCGCCGCACCAGCCCCCAGAAACCGGCCAGCCAGACCCCCCACGCCGCCGACCGGACCAGGTGGTCCTCCAGCAGCGGATCGGCCAACCGGCTGAAGGTGGGGAACTCGTCCTTGGCGGCCATCAGGAAGGTCGCCGCCTCCAGGACGGTGAAGACCGTGACAGGGACCACCCACCACACCACACCGGAACCGAGCCGGTGCGGTGCCGGTCGGCGCGGCACCCTGTTGCTCAGCCCCAACCAGATGAGCACCCCACCGGTACCGAGGGTGTAGAGGTTGGCCTGGGTCGAGAAGGACGGGAACTGGCCACCGACGAGCGAGAGGCAGATCAGCACCGGCACGGTGACGATCGGACGCTCCCACACCCGGGTGGCGTCGACGGCGAGGTCGTGGGGCTGCTCCATCCGCCGATTCTCCCCGCCCTCACCGAGCGCGGGAAGACGACACCCGGCGGAGTCAGACCTGATCTTCCGAGCCCACCAGGGCGTCGTCGAGCTGACCCCGGATCCCGTCCATCACCTCGTCGGCACTGCCCCGACCGGTGAACCCGGCGGCGAACCGGTGCCCACCACCGCCGAGAGCGACAGCGACCCGGCTGACGTCCACCGCCCCCTTGCTGCGCAACGACACCGCCCATTCGTGCGCCGACACCTGCTTGACCACACAGCTGACGTCCGCCTCGGCGGTGCACCTGACGGAATCGATCAACGCCTCCAACACGTACGGCCGCTGCCCGTGCCGAACCAGGTCGTCCTGGGTGGCGTACGTCCAGACCAGACCCCGGCCCCCCGCCGCGGCCGGCTCCAACCGGGCCCGCCCGAGCACCTCGCCGAAGAGCCGGACGGCCCCGAACGGCCGGTGGTCGAAGATCCGGCGGGAGATGTCCCCCGGACGGATCCCGGTGGCCAGCAGCCGAGCCGCCATCTGGTGGACCGCCGGGGTGGTCGCCTCGAACCGGAACGAACCGGTGTCGGTGGTCAACGCCACGTAGAGACACTCGGCGATCCCGGCATCCAACGGCACCCCGAGCCGGTCCAACAGTTCCTCGGCCACCACCGAGGTGGCGGCGGCCTGCGGGTCCACCAGGTGGAGCCCGCCGAACCGGGTGTTCGAGGCGTGGTGGTCGAGCACCAGGGCCGCCCCGGCGGTGTCCAGCCGGTCCACCAGCTCACCCAGCCGGGAGGCGCTCGCCGCGTCGAAGCAGATCATCAGGTCCGGGTCCGGGTACGCCTCGGTCGCCGGCACCAACATCTCCTCGCCGGGCAGTCCCCGCAGGGGATCCGGCAGGTCGAACGGGCCGGGAAAGGTGGCCTGCAACAGGTCCACCCCGAGCCGGCGCAGCCCCTGGGCGAAGCCCAGCATGCTGCCCAACGCGTCGCCGTCCGGGTTGACGTGGCAGACGAGCAGCACCCGCCCCCCGGCCGGCACCTGGCGGACGGCGGCCACCGCAGCGGCCCACTCGGCCTCGGTGGGCCCCGACTCCCCCGGGGCCGTGCCGGGCAGCACCGCCCCGGTGGGCGCCGTCACCGCCGGTCCCCGCCCCGGTCCGCCCCCGTCGTCCCGGACTGCCCACCCTCGTCGCCGTCGGAGTCCTCGTCGTCGGCCTCCCGGTACGGCTGGGGCTCCCCCGCGTACGCCGCCCCGGCCGCCCGACGCTGCACCTCCGCGTCGGCGTGGCGGGCCTGGGCCAGCAGGTCGTCGATGTGCTTGACCTGGTCCTGCACGTTGTCCAAGACGAAGGCGAGGCTCGGGGAGTGACGCAGCCCCAGGGCCTTGCCCACAGTGCTGCGCAGCATTCCCTTGGCGCTCTCCAGGGCTGCGGCGGTGTCCTGCTGGGCGACGGTGTCGCCGAGGACGGTGTAGAAGACCGTCGCCTCCCGCAGGTCGGCGGTGATCCGGGCATCGGTGATGGTGATCATCCCGAGCCGGGGGTCCTTGATCTGACTCCGCACCACCGACGCCACGAGTTCGCGCACCCGCTCCGCGTGCCGACGTACCCGGGCCGGATCCGTCATCTCCCCCACCTCCAGGACCTACCTGCTACCGGTCGGAGACGACGGCGCCCCGCGCCGCCGGGCCCGACCGCCGACATCCGAACACTACCCGCGCGCCCCTGTCGCCCGCGCAGCGCCGCCGGGGTACGGGCACCCGGCGACACCGACCGACGGGTCAGTCCTCCACCCCGTGCAGCCGACGGCGGACCGAGAGCAACTCCACCTCCGGGCGGGCGGCCACCAGCCGCTCGCACGAGTCGAGCACCTCCCGCACGTGGGCGGCCTCGGCGGCGACCACCGCCACCCCGATCTCGGTCCGCCCGTGCAGCTCCACCGCCCCCACCTCGGCGGCGGAGACCTCGAACCTGCGCAGGGCGGCGACGATCGGTCGGACGTAGGACCGCTTGGCCTTCAGGGACCGGGAGTCCCCCGGCAGCAACATGTCGAAACAGGCAGTTCCCGTGTACACGGCGAGCAACGCTACGCCGGACACCCCCCGGCGGCCACCCGTTTCAGGTCGGGACCACCGCCACCAGCACGTCCCGCTCGATCGCCTGGTCCACCCGGTGCGACAGTCCGAGGTACCCCGGCCCGTCCACCACCCGCAGCCCCGCCCCGGTCAGCACCGCCTCGGCGGCCCGACGGGGGGTCACGTGGGTGTTCCAGGACAACCCCAGGGCCCCACCGGGACGCAACAGCTCCCGCCAGACCGGCACGGCGGCGGTGAGCAGGTCCAACGGGCTACGGGACAACTCCCGCCCGGTACGGCTGCCGTGGGCCACCCCGTACGGCGCGTCGGTGACGATCAGGTCGGCGCAGCGGGGACGCAGGCTCTCCCGGGCCCGGAGGGTGTCGGAGTGCAGGACTGTGACCTTCTGGGTGTCACCGGCCTGGTGGGCCTCCCGGGTCGGGGCGAGTACCGCCTCGAAACGGCGGGCCACCAGCTTGCGGTCCCGGCGTACCGAGGTCATCTCGGTGCTGTGCTTGAGCCGCTTGCGCTTCAACCAGGTACGCAGGAAGGCGGCGTAGGAGTCGACGTCCTTCCCGTCGTGCTCCACCCCGATGCCGTGGTAGCCGTACATGAGGGCCTGGTTGAGGGTGGTGCCCCGGCCGCAGAGCGGGTCGAGGACCACCAGCCGGCGGTCCAGCATCGCCCCGGCCGAGGCGGAGGCGAGCACTGTGGCGTTGAGCAGCAGCCGGGTGAACTGCTCGTTGGTCTTGCCCACGTACTTGGGAATGGTGACCAGGTCGGAGTCGTACCGGGCCAGGGGCCGCAGCGGGAGGGGCCGCAGCAGGTCCTCCCCCACCCGCTCGAACAGCGCGTACGCCGCCGACAGGTTCGCCAGGTGGGCCAGGTCCCGCTCCCCCAGCCCCGGATCGGGGGCGGCGAAGGTCAGGTACTCCACCCCGCCGATGCGTTCCGTGGCGGTCTCTGTCGGGGCGGCGTCGAGCACCCCCGAGGCGGCGAACATCTCCAGCTCGGCGCGGGCCAGGCGGCCTGCGGCGTCGGCGTAGACACGGTTGGTGGAGGGGGCGAGGAGAAGCGCGTACCTGGGCACACCGGAGATTGTCCCAGGCGGGACAGACGGTGACGGCCGGGGCCCGTGTCCAGGCCCCGGCCGTCACCGGTGGTGTTCACCGCACACTCAGGCGCGCGGCTTCTCCCGCATCTCGAAGGTCTCGATGATGTCGCCGACCTGGACGTTGTTGTACCCGCCCAGGGTCAGACCACATTCGAAGCCCTCGCGAACCTCGGTCGCGTCGTCCTTGAACCGCTTGAGGGAACTGATCGTGAGGTTGTCCGCCACGACAGCCCCGTCCCGCAGCAGCCGCGCCTTGGCGTTGCGGCGGAGGATCCCGGACCGGACGATGCAGCCGGAGATGTTGCCGACCTTGGAGGAGCGGAACACGTCGCGGATCTCCGCGCTGCCCAGCTCCGCCTCTTCGAACTCCGGCTTGAGCAGACCCTTGAGGGCCGCCTCGATCTCCTCGATGGCCTGGTAGATGACGGTGTAGTACCGGATCTCCACGCCCTCGCGGTCGGCGATCTCGCGGACCTTGTTCGCGGCCCGCACGTTGAAGCCGATGATCGTGACCGCCTCGGAGGAGGCGCTCGCCAGCATGACGTCGCTCTCGGTGATCGCGCCGACGCCCCGATGGATGATCCGGAGCTGGACCTCCTCCGGGATGTCCAGGTTGAACAGCGCGTCCTCGAGGGCTTCGACCGAACCGGAGACGTCGCCCTTGAGCACCAGGTTGAGCGAGGTCTTCTCGCCCTCCTTGAGCTGCTCCATGAGCGTCTCCAGGGTGGCCCGACCACGGGAGTTGGCGAAGGACGCCGCCCGCCGCCGTGCCTGCCGCTGCTCGGCGATCTGCCGGACCGTACGGTCGTCCTCGGCGGCCAGGAAGGTGTCACCCGCTCCCGGCACCGTGGTCAGACCGAGCACCAGGACCGGACGGGCCGGACCCGCCTCGGCGACCTGCTGGCCGTTCTCGTCGAGCATCGCCCGGACCCGGCCGTGGGCCCCACCGGCGACGATCGAGTCGCCCGCCCGCAGGGTGCCCTTCTGCACCAGCACCGTGGCGACCGCACCCCGACCCTTGTCCAGGTGGGCCTCGATCGCCACACCCTGCGCCGGCCCGTCGATCGGAGCGGTCAGCTCCAGCGACGCGTCGGCGGTCAGGATGACGGCCTCCAGGAGTTCGTCGATGCCGATACCGGGCTTCGCGGCCACGTTGACGAACATGGTGTCGCCGCCGTACTCCTCGGCGACCAGTCCGTACTCGGTGAGCTGCTGGCGGACCTTGTCGGGGTTCGCCTCCGGCTTGTCGACCTTGTTGACCGCGACCACGATCGGCACGTCCGCCGCCTTGGCGTGGTTGAGCGCCTCGATGGTCTGCGGCATCACACCGTCGTCGGCGGCCACCACCAGGATCACGATGTCGGTGACCTGGGCACCACGGGCACGCATGGCGGTGAACGCCTCGTGACCCGGGGTGTCGATGAAGGTGATCGCCCGGTCCTCGCCCTCGTGCGGGACGTGGACCTGGTACGCGCCGATGTGCTGGGTGATGCCACCGGCCTCGCCGGCCACCACGTTCGCCTTACGGATGGCGTCGAGGAGCTTGGTCTTACCGTGGTCGACGTGACCCATGACGGTCACGACCGGCGGCCGGTCGACCAGACGGTCCTCGGCGACCTCGGCGTCCAGGTTGATGTTGAACTGCGCGAGCAGCTCGCGGTCCTCGTCCTCCGGGCTGACGATCTGCACGTCGAAGCCGAGGTGCTCACCCAGCAGCAGCAGGGTCTCGTCGGAGCAGGACTGGGTCGCGGTGACCATCTCGCCCAGGTTGAACATCTCCTGGACCAGCGAACCCGGGTTGGCGTTGATCTTGTCGGCGAAGTCCGACAGCGAGGCGCCACGGGAGAGCCTGACGACCTGACCCTGACCCCGGGGGGCACCCGAGCTCATGGTCGGAGCCGACAGGTTGTCGAACTCCTGTCTGCGCTGCTTCTTGGACTTGCGACCCCGGGTCGGGCGACCACCCGGACGCCCGAAGGCACCCGCGGTTCCGCCACCACGGCCACGACCGCCACCACCGGGACGACCGCCGCCACCGGCCGGAGCGCCGGGCCGGAACCCGCCACCGCCACCGGCACCGCCGCCGGGGCCGCCACGGTAGCCACCGCCACCGCCGCCACCACCGGGACCGCCACGGTAGCCACCGCCACCGCCACCGCCGCCGGGACGACCGGCACCGCCACCGCCGCCGGGACGACCGGCACCCGGTCCGCCGGGGCGACCCGGACGCTGGCTCGGCATCGAGGCCGGGCTGGGCCGGGGCGGCATGGAGGCGGGACTGGGCCGGGGCGGCATTCCGGCCGGGCTGGGCCGGGGACCACCGGCACCGGCGGCCGGGGGACGCTGCTGACCACCCTGGATGCCGAACGGGTTGTTGCCGGCACCACGGGCCGGCGGCCGACCACCGGGCCGGTTACCCGGCGTCGGGGCCGGACCGTTGCCACGGTTGGCAGCCGGGGAACCCGGCCGGGGCGGCATGTTGCCGGGGCCGGGGCCACCGGGTCCGGGGCGCGGCCCCGGACGGGGACCACCGGAGGCCGGGGGCTCCCGGCGCGGGGTCTCCCGCTGCTGCTGCCGGGCGGCCTCGGCGGCCTTCGCCGCCGCTGCCTGCTCGGCCTTGAGCGCGGCGGCGCGCGCCTCGGCGGCGGCCACCTCGATGTCGTGTGCGCTCGCCGGCTTGGTGACCGGGGTCACCGAGGGCGGCGGGCCGGGAACGGGTCCCTTGGGCTTCGGTCCGGGGGTCGGCGGACCCGGCCGCCGGGGCGGCATCGGCTTCGCCGAGACCCGGGGTCCCGGGGACGGGGTGGGCGTCGGGGTCGGGGCCGGGGTGGCCGCCGGTGGAGCCGCCGGTGCCGGGGAACCGGCGGAGGCGGCGAACGCGTTGCGCAGCCGACGGGCGACGGGCGCCTCGACGGTGCTGGACGCGGACTTCACGAACTCGCCCATGTCCTTCAGTTTGGCGAGAACGGTCTTACTCTCGACCCCGAGCTCTTTCGCCAGCTCGTGTACGCGGGCCTTACCTGCCACTGCACTCCTCACTCCGAGGTCGTGCGGGCAGCACCCGCAACGACCTCACTCGTCCACTTGAAGCCTGATCATTTCTGCGACTTCATCGTGTGCCCATGTCGGTCGTCCTACCTTGCTTGCGACCCTCACCCGATCCGGTTGACCGGGTGTAGTGGTTTGACGCGTCGACGTGCTCGGCCAGCGCACCGTGATCGACGATCCCGGTGATCCGCAACGCACGCCCGAAGGCGCGACGCCGCACTGCCAGCGCGAAGCAGGCCGGATCCGGGTGCATGTTCGCTCCCCGACCCGGCAGTCTGCGGAACGGGTCGGGCCGGAGGCTGTAGCCAGCCTCGTCGGTCACCGCGACGATCCGCAGCAGTTCGCTGGTCGGCGCACTGAGCCGGCAGCCCACACAGGTGCGCTCCGGCAGCGCGCGTCCCACCACCGGAAGAAGTCTACCCCTAGCTGCCCGAGATCGCGCTGCCCGCCTCCCGGACGTGATCAGCAGAGCCCCGGCCGGAGCCGGAGCCGGTCTCGGCGTCGGACTTGATGTCGATCCGCCAACCGGTCAACCGGGCAGCAAGCCGGGCATTCTGCCCTTCACGTCCGATCGCCAACGACAGTTGGAAGTCCGGGACCGTCACCCGGGCCGCCCGAGCGGCCAGATCGACCACCTCGACCCGGAGGGCCTTCGCCGGTGAGAGCGCGTTTCCGACGAAGACCGCCGGATCGTCCGACCAGTCGATGATGTCGATCTTCTCGCCGTGCAGCTCGCTCATCACCGCCCGGACCCGCTGCCCCATCGGACCGATGCAGGCGCCCTTGGCGTTCACGCCCGGCACCGTGGAGCGCACCGCGATCTTCGTACGGTGACCTGCCTCACGGGCGATCGCGCCGATCTCGACGGTGCCGTCGGCGATCTCCGGCACCTCCAGGGCGAAGAGCTTCTTCACCAGCGCCGGATGGGACCTGGACAGGGTGATCTGCGGCCCCCGCATGCCCTTGGCCACGTGCACCACCACACAGCGGATCCGGTCACCGTGCTCGTACCGCTCGCCGGGCACCTTCTCGGACTGGGGCAGGACGCCCTCCAGCTTGCCCAGGTCGACGCTGACGATGCCCTTCTCGGTACGCGCCTCGTGGGCCTGCACCACACCGGTGACCAGGTCACCGTCACGGCCGACGTACTCGCCGAAGTGCACCTCGTCGGTGGCCTCCCGCAACCGCTGGAGGATCACCTGCTTGGCGGTCATGGCGGCGATCCGGCCGAAGTCGTGCGGGGTGTCGTCCCACTCCCGGGTGACGGACCCGTCGGAGTCGAGTTCCTGGGCGTACACCAGGGCGGCACCGTTCTTGCGGTCGATCTCCACCCGGGCGTGCGGCTCCGCACCCTCGGTGTGCCGGTACGCGGTCAGCAACGCGGTCTCGATCGCCGCGAGGATCGTGTCGAACGGGATCTCCCGCTCGCGCTCCAGGGCGCGCAGCGCCGCGAGGTCGATGTTCACCTCTCCTCGTCCTCCACATCGTCTTCGTCGTCGATTTCATCTGATTCGTGGATTTCGTCTGATTCGTGGATCTCGTCGAGGCGGTTGAACTCGACCTGCACCCGCCCCGGTCCCAGCTCGGCGTGGGCGGCTGTGACGGTCCCGGTGTCGGCCTCCAGCACCACCCGGTCGTCGTCGGCCTCGACGATCCGCCCGGTCACCTGCCGGTCACCGGAGGGCTGGTCGCCGCGCTGCCCCGGCAGCCCGGCGGCGTTGCGGACAGTGACCTTGACCAGCCGTCCGACGTTGCGCCGCCAGTGTCTGGGCAGGGTGAGCGGCCGGTCCACCCCCGGGGAGCTGACCTCGAGTTGGTACTCCCCGGCGAGGAGGTCCCCACCGGTGGCCTCGGCCTCGTCGAGCGCCACGGAGACCGACCGGGAGACCTCCGCCACGGCGTCGAGGTTGATCCCGCCGTCGGCGTCCACCATCACCCGGACCACGTGCCGTCGTCCGGCCCGGGAGACCGAGAGGTCCTCCAGGTCGTAGCCGGCCCGGCTCACCACCGGTTCGATCACGGCCCGCAACCGGTCGCGGCGCGCGGTCGCGTCACCGCCCCGGGGCGCCTCGCCACCGCGGGGCCTGCCCGTCGGTCTGGTGGCCCGGCCACGCTGCGTCATCTGGCGCACCCCTTCGAAGGTCCACGGCCCGGTTCGGCCGCCATGCCGACACGCCACCGGGCGATCCGCGCCGGTGGTTGCGCAGAGCGTAACGCGCTCCCCGCACGGCGGGCCGGGCGGCGCACCGACGCCGGTCGCCCATGCTCCGCCCCGGATGGTGTTGACTTGTCCGGTGACGACGGGCAGGACCACAGTTTCAGGCGGAACAACCGGGCACACCCGACGGAGGCTGCTGCGCGCCGGGACACTGTTGGCCCTGGGTGGGACGGCCGCAGCGGTCACCGGATGCGGCCTGTTCGCCCGGGAGGACGCGCCGGACCCCGCCGCCGACCCGTTGGCGCCCCTGCTCGCCGGCGCACTCGAACTGGCCGCCCGGCACCGGGTCGCCGTCGACGGCGACCCCACCCTGTCCGACCGGCTCTCGCCGATCGCCGAGGCGCACCAGGCGCACGCCGCCGAGCTGGCGCGGCTGACCGGCGCCACACCGTCGCCCACCCCGCCCACCCCGACCGGGGGCGTCCCGACCGGGGACGCCTCGGCGGTGCTCACCACCCTCCGGGAGGCAGAGAGGAAAGGCCGGGAGGCCGCCGACCAGGCGTGTGCCGAGGCCCCCGCCGACCGGGCCGCGCTGCTCGGTTCCATCGCCGCCGCCCGGGCGACCCACGTGGAGGCGCTCAAGTGACCCAGCCCACCCCCAGCGCCGCCGACGCGGCGCTGATCGCGGCCCTCACGGCCGAGTACGCCGCCGTCTACGCGTACGGGTCGATCGGCGTGCACCTGCCGGCGGCCGGTCAACGTGCCGCACGCGCCGCCGAGGCCGCCCACCGGTCCCGCCGGGACGCCCTCGTCCTGCAGTTGAGCAACGCCGGCGGGTCGGTCCCCGCCGACCGGGCCGGGTACGCCCTGCCGTTCCCGGTGATCGACCAGGCCAGCGCGGTACGGCTGGCCATCGAGGTGGAGGAGCGGACCGGGGCGTTCTGGCGGGCGGCCCTGCCGGTGACCACCGGTGGGGAGCGGAGCCGGGCACTGGCCGCGCTGACCGACTGCGCGCTGCGGGCCACCCGGTGGCGTCGGACCGCCGGGGTGACCCCGCTCACCGTGCCCTTCCCGGGCCGACCCGGCTGAGGCCGGTCACCCGGGGCCGACGTCGAGGCCGGTCACCGGGGCCGACGGCCGTGGTTGCGGCCGGGATACCAGGTATGCATACTCCGTAGCCATGTCGATCCGCCACGGACTGTTGGCCCTGCTCGAACGCGGCACGATGTACGGCTACCAGCTCCGGGCCGCGTTCGAGGAGTCGACCGGCTCGACCATGCCGGTGAACATCGGGCAGGTCTACACCACCCTGGGTCGACTGGAACGGGACGGGTTGGTCCGCCCCCTTCCGGAGAACGAGGCGGGACAGCGTCCGTACGAGATCACCCCGGCGGGCCGGACGGAGCTGGCGCGCTGGTTCGCCAACCCGGTCAGCCGGACCGGCCGCCCCCGCGACGAGTTGACGATCAAGCTGGCGCTGGCGTTGACCACGCCGGGGGTGGACGCCGGGGCGGTGCTGCGGCAGCAACGCGTCGCCTCCGAGCGCCAGTTGCAGGAGCTGACCGGTCGGACCTGCGCCGGGCACGGAGAGGCGGACCTGTCCTGGCGGTTGGTGCTGGACGCGATGGTGTTCCAGACCGAGGCGGAGATCCGTTGGTTGGAGCACTGCGAGACGACCCTGGCGCGGGAGCACGCGGACCGGTGAGGATCCCGGCGGGCGTGGCGGTCCGACGCACGCGAGCCCGAGCACGGTCAGGGTCCGGCGGGCGTGGCGGTCCGGTGGCTCCGGCACCCGGCTGACTAGGGTGGATGCGTTCCGAGTCGGCGGGGGCGCAGCGGAGGTGAGGCCGACGTGGAGGCGGGACCGACTCTCGGAGTGCCCGGCCGACCGCCGGGCGGCGCACCGAACGAACCGCGCTGGGACGATCCCCGCTGGCGGGTCGCCGAACGGGCCACCGAGGCGATCCGTCGACGGTTCCCCGCCGACGTGCTCGCCGTCGCCGTGCACGGGCCGCTGGCCCACGGCGACGACGACGGTGGTGGGGACGGGGAGGTCAACCTCCTGGTGGTCACCTACCGGCCCGGGACCGGGCCGGGACCGGCCACCCGCCGGGTCGACGGGGTCCTGGTCGACCTGACCGTCTCCGGTGCCGACGACTACCTGCGGCAGGCCCGGACGGTCACCCCGCTGTGGCCGTTGACCGCCGACCGGTACGTCACCACCCGCGCCTTGTACGACCCGTCGGGGTGGCTGCCGGGGCTGCGCGACCAGCATCTCGCCCAACTGGTCCGGGCCAGGCCGACCGAGTTCAGCACCGCCGCCCGACGGGCCTGGTACCGGGGCTGCGCCGCGCACGCCCGGGCGGGCCGACTGGCGCAGTGGTACGAGACCGACCAGGCACTGCTGATGCTCGGGGAGGCCCGGCTGGCGGCGGCCACCGTGACCGGGCTGCTGACCCGGACCTACTACCGTGATCCGGGTGACGCGGTCCGGCGTACCCGGTTGGCGGGTGCCGACATGACCGAGGTGGGTCGGGTGCTGGCCGGGCAGGCCGACGAGTTGGCGGCCCGGGGTCGGCCGGTCGACGGCTCGGTCGAGGAACTCCTGGACGGCTGACCACCGGCGACCGGCACCGCCGGACCCGGCAGAGGGCCGATCGAGGCCGGCCCGGGAGCCGCCGGACCAGCCGGGGTGCGCCGCGTCGGGAATCGTCGGATCCGCCCCGGAACGGAACCGACGTTGGCAGAGTGGATTCCATGGTCGACGGGGGCGGACCGGCCGCCGCCGGGACGGGGACCCCTGGCCTGTTGCGCGGGCGGGTCCACGCGGGTGACGACGGGACCGCTGTCACCCGGGTGGAACTCTTCTTCGACCTGTTCTTCGTCTACGCCTTCCTCGAGGTGAGCCGCCTGATGGCGGCCGACTTCAGCCTGACCGGGCTCTACCAGGGGACCCTCCTGGTGCTGCTGCTGTGGCGGGCCTGGACCTCCTGCAGCTGGCTGGGGAACACGGTCCGGATGGACCAGGGGATCATGACCCCCGTCGTCTGCGGGCTCTGCGTGGTGGTCCTGTTGATGGCGGTCACCGTCCCGACGGCCTTCACCGACGAGCCGGGGCTGCTCACCGGGCCGTTGGTCATCGCTGTGGGCTTCATCCTGGTACGCGGCACCGCCCAACTGTTGTTCGGTGCGGTGATCCGCCGTACCGAGCGGGAACGGGTCTCCATCGGGCGGCTGTGGACGCCGCTGGTCTGCGCGAGCCTGTTCCTGCTGGCCGGTGCGCTGGTGCCGCCGCGCCTGCCGGAGGGCGTGGACCCCGACCTGGTCCGGCTGGTGTTGGTCACGGCGGCGGTGACGAGCGACTTCGGCACCCTCCGGGCGATCAACGGGCGCTCCCGGCGGATCCACTCGGTCCGGCACTGGACGGACCGGCACGCCCTGATCATCCTCGTCGCCCTCGGCGAGACGATCATCTCCGTCGGCACCAGCCTGGGGTTCGAGGGGACCGCCCGGATCACCGTCCCGGTGATCGCCGCGTCGATGCTCGGCATGGTGGTCGTGGCGATCCTCTGGTGGTCGTACTTCGACGTGGCCAAGCCGGTGGCCGAACGCGCCCTGCACGACGCCGGCCCGGTCGAGCAGACCCTCACCGGCCGGGACGCCTACAGTCTGTGGCACCTTCCGATGATCAGCGGGTTGATCCTGCTCGCGATGGGTCTCAAACAGTCGGTACGGACCACCGCCGCCGAGGACGTCCACCCGTGGCGGGGCATCGGGGCACTGGTCCTGTTCGGCGGTGTGCTGCTGTACCTGGTCGGACTCGTCGGGTTCCAACGGCGGGTGCTCAGAATCTGGGGACGGGGGCCGCTGCTCGGGGCCGCCGCCACCCTGCTGGTCCTGCCCCTGGCCGCGCTGACTCCACCGTTGGGCTCGTTGGCCCTGCTCACCCTGACGATGACGGTGATGGTGGTCGCGGACCAGACGGTGTTCCGACAGCGGCACCGTGTACTGCACGAGCTCGCCGACGAGAGCCTCGCCGGGGAGGCCGGGGCCACCCCGAAGGAACTCTTCGTCGACCTGGTGTTCGTGTTCGTCTTCATCCAGGTCGTCGTCCTGATGGGCCGGGAGGGGACCTGGCACGGGATGTTCCGGGCGCTGCTGGTCCTCGGCCTGGTCTGGTGGGCGTGGTGCACGTACTCCTCGGTGACCAACAGCGTCCGCTCCGAGGCGAGCTTCCTGCGGATCACGCTGCTCACGATCCTCGGCATCGCCCTGGTCCTGGGGATCGCCCTGCCGCAGACCTTCACCACGATCCCGGGCGGGCTGCCCGGGTCGGTCGTCGTGGCGGTCTGCTACGTCGCCATCCGGCTGCTCCTGGTGGCCCTGCTGTGCTGGCGAGGGGGCATCGACCCACGGGTGTTCCGCCGTACGGTCGTCACGATGATCGTCGCCGGGGCGCTGCTGGGCGGGGCCGCCGTGGTGGGCGACCGGCCCGACACCGCCGCGACCGCCACGATCGTCACCGCCCTGTGGGCCGGTGCCCTGGCCACCGAGATGGTGGGCAACTACCAACCCGGGCCGGTGTCGTGGCAGATGAACTCGATCGAGCACTGGACCGAACGGTTCGAGCTGATCATGCTCATCGCCTTCGGCCAGGTGATCGTCGCCATCGGTCTCTCCGTCGACTGGCAGGAGTTGTCGGCGGGGGTCCTGGCCGCCGTCGCCCTGAGTGCGCTCGGGCTCGCCGCGCTCTGGTGGGCGTACTTCGACACAGACGTGATCGTGACCCAACGGAGCATGCGCCGCAGGAAGGGGGGCGACCGCGCCGCCCTGGCCCGCGACGCGTACGTCTACCTGCACTTCCCGATGGTCTGTGGGCTCCTGGTGTACGCCTTCGGTCTGCGCACCAACCTGATGGTCCTCAGCAGCGACCCGTACGACTCGACCCTGCTGGGTCACGTCGCCCTCTACGGCGGGGTGGCGATCTTCCTGGTGGCCAACCAGCTCTTCTGGTGGCGCAGCTGCCGACAGGTCAGCCGGTACCGGGTGGGCTGGGTGGTGACGGTGCTGGGGTTGGCGTTGGTGACCTATCCGCTGCCGGAACTGGTGGACCTGGCCCTGCTGAGCCTCACCGGGTTGCTGTTCACCGTCGTGGAGACGTTCACCGGGCGGGAGCGGCGGCGCCTGCGGGCCCGCCCGACGACCGCCGCCGGGTGAGCACCGGGCGCGTCGTCACAGGCCGCCCTGCACCCCGATCATCGTCCCGACCAGGTAGGTGGCCGCAGCGGCCGCCGCGCCGAGCAGCAGCTGCCGCAGCCCGCTGAGCAGCCAGGACCGGCCGGTGAACCGGGCGACGACCGCCCCCGCGACGAACAGCCCGACACCGCCGACGGCGAGGGCCAGCCACAGGCTGGTGAACCCCAGCAGGTAGGGCAGCAACGGCAGCAGCGCCCCGACGGAGAAGAACAGGAACGACGAGATCGCCGCCGTCCAGGGGCTGGGCTGGTCGTCCGGGTCGACTCCCAGCTCCTCCCGGACGTGCACCCGGAGGGCCTCCTCGGGGCGGCGGGCGAGCGTCTCGGCGACCTCCATGGCGAGGTTCCTCGGCAGCCCCCGGCCCACCCACACCTCGGCCAGTTCGCGGGCCTCCGCCTGCGGGTGCCGCTCCAGCTCGCGCCGTTCCTTCGCCACCTCGGCGGCGACCTGCTCGTTGGCCGACCTGACGCTCGTGTACTCGCCCAGCGCCATCGAGATGGCCCCGGCGACCAGACCGGCGGTGCCGGTGAGGACGATGCTGTTCGCGGAGACGCCACCGCCGCCCACCCCGGCGATCAGCGCGATGTTGGTGACCAGACCGTCCATCGCACCGAACACGGCCGGTCGGAGCCGGCCACCCGAGACGTCCGCGTGGTGCCCCTCCCGCAGCGCGGCAGGCTGGTCCGTCACGGGAGGGTGAGGATCTCGTGGCCGCTGTCGGTCACGACGATGGTGTGCTCGAACTGGGCGGTCCACCGGCGGTCCTTGGTGACCACCGTCCAGCCGTCGTCCCACATGTCGTGCTGGTAGGTGCCGAGGGTGATCATCGGCTCGATGGTGAAGGTCATCCCCGGTTCCATCACCTCGGTGGGACGGGGGCTGTCGTAGTGCGGCACGTACAGACCACTGTGGAAGGCCTCCCCGATGCCGTGACCGGTGAAGTCGCGGACCACCCCGTAGCCGAACCGCTTGGCGTACGACTCGATGACCCGGCCGACGACGTTGATCTGCCGCCCCGGGGCGACCGCCTTGATGCCCCGCATCATCGCCTCGTGGGTGCGCTCGACCAGGAGCCGGGCCTCCTCGCTCACCTCACCGACGCAGAAGGTCGCGTCGGTGTCCCCGTGCACCCCGTCGATGTACGCGGTGACGTCGACGTTGACGATGTCGCCGTCGACGAGCACGGTGGAGTCCGGGATGCCGTGGCAGATCACCTCGTTGATGCTGGTGCAGCAGGACTTCGGGTAGCCCTTGTAGCCCAGCGTCGACGGATAGGCGCCGTTGTCGCAGAGGAACTCGTGCACCACCCGGTCGATCTCGTCGGTGGTGACCCCGGGCTTGCAGTGCGTACCGGCGAGCTGGGTGGCCTGGGCGGCGAGCCTCCCGGCGACCCGCATCCGCTCGATCGTCTCCGGGGTCTGGACGTGCGAACCGCGGTACTCCCGGGGGCTCTTGCGACCCACGTACTCGGGGCGGACGATGTGGGCGGGTACCGCTCGCCACGGGGAGAGCGTGCCAGGGGTCAGCGGCGCACGGACGTTCATGCCGCAAGCCTATCCCCGCCGACCGGGTGACCCGCGTCACCGCCCGGCGGGGCCGGATCCTTGCCGCGTCCACTCCGCTGTGTCAGGGTGTGAGCGTGGATCAAGGGAGATCGACACCCGTCTTCTCCGCCACCGCCGGCATCGACGACGGCCATCTCCGCGTGGTGGTGACGGGCGAGCTCGACATGGCCACCGCCGACACGATGTTGCAGACCGCGCTGCGGGAACCGGCCCGTCGGATCACCCTCGACCTGCGGGCGGTGACCTTCTTCGACTCGGCGGCGATCCACGCGGTGCTCCACCTCGGACGGCGGTTCCCGGGGGCGCTCACCGTCCACCCGTCCCGTCAGGTGGCCCGGGTGCTGGAGATCTCCGGGCTCGGCGACCAGGACTGGCTCCGCCCGGTCTGACCCGCCAGACCTGATCGGAGACCGGCGACGCCGGGGGCCGCCGCGCCGGACCGGTCAGGGCTGGAGCCGACGGCGCAGGGTCAGCTCCGTACCGCCCTCGGTGTGCCGGACCGACAGGTCACCGAGCGCCTCGATCAGGGACAGCCCCCGGCCCCGGAACCCGGAACCCGTCGACTCCCGCCACCGCCCGGTGTCGCGGACGGTCGCCACCACCGTCCGGTCGACGACCGTCACCTCGACGTAGATCATCGCCTCCCGGGGCTCGACCGGGTGTTCGATGGCGTTCGCGGCGGCCTCGGAGATCGCCACGGTCAGGTCGAACAGGTCGGTCTCGCTCACCGCGTGCCCGCTGAGGAAGTCCTCCAGCCGCTTGCGGAGCACACTGAGCCGGGTCGGGTCGGCCGGCAGCCGCAGGGTGAACCTGTCGACGTCGGTCGCCTCCAGGGCGAGCACCGCCACGTCGTCACGGCGACGGCGGGTCCCCACCCGGTCGACGACCCGGTCGACCAGATCGGCGACGTGCTCGGCGTCCCCGGCCACCTCCGCCCGCAGCTGCGCCAACGCGGCGTCGATGCCGATCTCCCGGTCCTCGATCAGCCCGTCGGTGAACAGCAGCAGCCGGGCACCGGAGGGCAGCTCCCCCTCGGCGGTCCGGTACTGCGTCCCGGGGATCGCCCCCACCGGAGGACCGAGCGCCCGATCGTGCAGGAACACCACGTCGTCTCCTCGGATCAACAGCGGTGACGGATGCCCGGCGCTGGCGTACCGCAGGCGGCCGGTGCGGGAACAGAACCACAGACAGACCACCGTCGCGAACGACCGGTGTTCGGCGGAGCCCACCAACCGGTTCAACCGGGTCAGCGCCTCCCCCGGGTCGAAACCCTCCAGCAGGTACGCCCGCAGCGCGTTGCGCAGCTGCCCCATGGCGGCGGCAGCGCGTACGCCCTTGCCGACCACGTCCCCGATGACCAGCACCGACGAGTCGTCGTCCAGGCCGATCACGTCGTACCAGTCGCCTCCCACCTCGACGTCGGCGGTGCCGGCCAGGTAACGGCCGGCGATCACCGCACCGGGCAGCTTCGGCAGCGACCGGGGCAGCAGACTGTGCTGGAGGGTGGTGGCGATGTGGTGCTCCGCCTCGTACAGCTGGGCGTTCTCCAGGCGCACCCCGATCAGCCGGGCCAGCTCCGTCAGGGTCGCCCGTTCGGTGTCGGTCCGCTCGCCGTCGCGGTGCCACACCCGCAGTTCACCCAGCGGCTCGTCGGTGGTGCCGGTGAGCGGCACGACGGTGGGGGGTCCGGTGCCGGTGGCCCCGCTGTCCGCCTCGTACCGGACCTCGTCGGCGGTGATGGTGACCCGGGCGGCCTCGGCGAGGGTGAGCGCGTGTCCGGCGGCGACCTGGAGCACGTCGTTGGTGGAGCGGGCGGTGTTCACCGCGACCGCCGCGTCGGCCAGCCCCCGGAGCCGACGGATGATCTGGCCGCGCAGCTGCCCCAGCTCCACGTTGGCCCGGACCCGGGCGATCAGTTCCTGCCCGGAGAAGGGCTTGGTCAGGTAGTCGTCCGCGCCGACCGAGAGCCCGGCGACGGCGTCGGCGGGCCCGGCCCGGGCGGAGAGCAGGACGATCGGCACGTGCCGGGTACGGGGATCGGCCCGCAACGTGGTGACCAGCCCGAACCCGTCCAGCCGGGGCATCATCACGTCGGTGAGCACCAGGTCGAAGGGGGTGTCGACGGCGAGCGCCAGCGCCTCCACCCCGTCGGCCACGGCGACCACCTCCCAGGAGGGGTGCAGCAGTCGGGTGACGTGGTCACGCAGGTCGGCGTTGTCGTCGACGAGCAGGATCCGGCCCCCGGGGCGGGGCGACACCGCCGGGGTCCCCGTCGCCGAACGGGCCTGTGGGTCGACTGTCGACCCCGGGGCGGGGCGGTCCCCGAGGCCCGCCCAGAGCGGGATCTCGGCCATCCAGAGCCGCGCCTGCTCGGGCTCGTCGGGCAGGGGCGACGCGGTCTCGACGACCCGGTCCGGGGGGAGGTGGGCGGTGCCGAAGGGCACCGTGACGGTGAAGGTGCTCCCCTCGTCGGGTCGGCTCCGCACCTCGACCCGCCCGCCGTGCATCTCGACGAGCTCCTTGACCAGGGCGAGCCCGATCCCGGTCCCCTCGTGGGTACGGGCCCGCGCCCCGGACACCCGGTGGAAACGGTCGAAGACGTGGGGCAACTCGTCGGGGGCGATCCCCACACCGGTGTCGGTGACGCGGAGGTGGACCATGCCGTCGCCGTCGCCGATCCGGACCCGGATCTCGCCGTCGAAGGTGAACTTCACAGCGTTCGACAGCAGGTTGAACACGACCTTCTCCCACATCTCCCGGTCCACGTGGACCAGCGCGGGCAATCGGCCGTACTCCACCACCAGCCGCAGTCCGGCGCGTTCCACAGCCGAACGGAACGTGCTGACCAGCCGGGTGGTGTAGTCGGCCAGATCGGTCGGCTGGTAGTGGGCGGTGCGGCGGCCGGACTCCAGCCGGGAGAAGTCGAGGACCGTGTTCACCAGCTTGAGCAGCCGTAGCGCGTTGCGGTGCAGGACGGTCAGCCGCTCGGTGTGGGCCCGGTCGAGGGTGGTGTCGGCGAGCATCTCCTCCACCGGGCCGAGCACCAGGGTCAACGGGGTCCGGAACTCGTGGCTGACGTTGGCGAAGAAGTTGGTCTTGGCACGGTCCAGCGCGGCCAGCTCCGCGGCGCGGACGCGTTCCTGCTCGTACGCCAGCTGTCGGCTCACCGCGCCGGAGATCTGTGCGGCCACCAGGTCGAGGAAGGCGCGGTACTCGTCCCCGAAGGCCACCCGGCGGGACACCCCGACCACCAGGGCGCCGACCGGCTCGTCGGTCACCGTGACCGGCAGGATCAGCGCCTGCTCCACGACGTCCGGCCCCGGGCTCTCGACCAGGTCGGCGACGGGCACCGTCACCGGGGCCGGACCGGCGGCGGCGACCAGCTGCGCCGGATCGGCCCGCAGGCCCGCCGCGTCCACCCCCCACACCCCGGCGACCGCCGGTCGGTCGCCGTCGGGCAGGCACAACAACCCGAGGGGTACGTCCGTCCGGTGCCGGTCGAGCACGTCGGCCACGATCGTCCCCAGGTCGTTGGCCCCACCGGCCGCGCCGGCCAGTCCCGTGCCCAGTTCGGCGAGGACGCGCAGCCGACGCTCCCCCACCACCCGGGCGGTGGTCTCGTTGACCAGGCACAGCACCCCGCCCACCGCGCCGTCGTCGTCCACGGCGCGCAGCGGGTCGTAGGTGATGTCGAAGTGGACGTCCTCCAGGAACCCGTGCCGGTCGAGCACGAAGGGGTGGTCCCGGGCCTGGTACGACTCCCCGGTGCGGCGTACCCGTTCCAGGAGCGGGGCGAGGACGTGCCACGTCTCGGACCAGTGTTCCCGGGCCGGACGGCCGATCGCCGCCGGGTGCTTGTCGCCGATGGTGGGCAGGTACGCGTCGTTGTAGAAGGCGAGATGGTCGTCGCCCCAGAAGATCACGATGGGGGCGGCGGAGGAGAGCATGAGGCTGACCGCGTGGCTGAGTGCGGTGGGCCACCCGCCGGGCGGGCCGAGATCGGTACGGGTCCAGTCGTGCCCGCCGAGCCGACGACCCATCTCGCCCCCGCCGACGACGGCGGCGGCGAGCCACGGCGGCAGTACGGGCCGCTGCTGCCCGTTCTCGCCCCCCTGGGCCGAGCCCATGCGACCTCCCCGCTCCGGCCGATTCCGCGACACGACGTACCGCCGGCCGTGCCGGACCCTGTACCCAGGCGGACCAGCGACGTAACGCGATCGACACGGCGAACGCTGATCACCGCACACCCTGCCGTCGACGCGGGGCGCGGGCGGCTACAGCGGGGTGACGTACGCCCCGGTGATCCCGCCGTCGACGACGAACTGCGCCGCCGTCATGAACGACGCGTCGTCGCTGGCCAGGAAGGCCACCGCGGCGGCGATCTCCTCCGGCCGCCCGAACCGACCCATCGGGACGTGCACCAGGCGGCGGGCGGCCCGGTCCGGGTCGGCGGCGAACAGTTCGGTGAGCAACGGCGTGGCGATCGGCCCGGGGCAGAGCGCGTTGACCCGGATGCCCTCCCGGGCGAACTGCACACCCAACTCCCGGGTCAGCGCCAGGACCCCGCCCTTGCTCGCCGTGTACGCGATCTGCGAGGTGGCCGCCCCCATCAGGGCGACGAACGAGGCGGTGTTGATGATCGAGCCACTCCCCTGCCGCCGCATGTGCGGCAGGACGTACCGGCAGCACAGGTAGACGCTGGTGGTGTTCACCCGCAGCACCCGTTCCCAGGCCTCCAGGCCGGTGTCGAGGATCGAGTCGTCCTCCGGCGGGGAGATGCCGGCGTTGTTGAACGCCACGTCGATGCGGCCGTACCGCTGCGCCACCCCGTCGAAGAGGTCCCGGACCGCCGTCTCGTCGGAGACGTCGGCCGCGACGAACTCCCCGCCGACCTCCTCGGCGGCCCGCCGACCCGCCTCGGCGTCGACGTCCACACAGACCACCCGGGCGCCCTCGGCGGCGAACCGACGGACGGTGGCCAACCCGATCCCGCTGGCCGCGCCGGTGACCACCGCCACCCGATCCTGCAAACGACAGTGCACCGGTCCTCCGCTCACTCGTCGGTCATCCCCGTCGGCCTGTCGTGTCAGTCGTCGGTGGCGACGAAGACGTTCTTGACGTCGGTGAACGCGTGCAACGCGTCCGGGCCGAGTTCCCGGCCCAGTCCGGACCGTTTCATCCCACCGAACGGGGTCCAGTAGCGCACCGAGGAGTGCGAGTTGACGCTCAGGTTCCCGGCCTCCACCGCCCGGGCCACCCGCAGCGCCCGGCCGACGTCCCGGGTCCAGATCGAGCCGGAGAGGCCGTACTCGGTGCCGTTGGCGAGCCGGATCGCCTCCGCCTCGTCGTCGAAGGGGAGGACCGACACCACCGGGCCGAAGATCTCCTCCCGCCAGTGTCGGTCGGCGGGCGAGTCGGCGAGCAGGACCGTCGGGGCGTACCAGAATCCGGGGCCGTCGGGGCGGGAGCCGGTGAAGGCGATCCGGGCACCGTCGACGTACCCGGCGACCCGGTCCCGCTGACCGGCGGAGATCAACGGCCCCATCTCGGCGCTCTCCCGGGCCGGGTCCTCCACCCGCAGGGCGCGTACCGCAGGCTCCAGGAGTTCCAGGAACCGGTCGTACACGGACCGCTGGACCAGGATCCGGGACCGGGCACAGCAGTCCTGGCCCGCGTTGTCGAAGACGGCGTACGGCGCTGTCGCCGCCGCCTTCTCCAGGTCCGCGTCGGCGAAGATGACGTTGGCGCTCTTGCCGCCCAACTCCAGGGTGAGGCGTTTCACCCCGGCGGCGGCACCGGCCATGATCCGGGTGCCGACCTCGGTGGACCCGGTGAAGCAGATCTTGCGGACCGCCGGGTGGGTGACGAACCGCTCGCCCACCACGTCGCCCCGGCCGGGCAGGACTGTGAACACGTCCTGCGGGAGCCCGGCCTCCCGGCCCAGTTCGGCCAGGCGCAGCGCGGTCAGCGGCGTCAGCTCCGCCGGTTTGCAGACGACCGTGTTCCCGGCCGCCAGGGCGGGGGCGAACCCCCAGGCCGCCACGGGCATCGGGAAGTTCCACGGCACAATCACCCCGACCACGCCGAGCGGCTCGTGGAAGGTGACGTCCAGTCCGCCCGCCACCGGGATCTGCCGACCTGTCAACCGCTGCGGAGCACCGGCGTAGTAGTCGAGGACGTCGCGGACGTTGCCCGCCTCCCAGCGGGCGTTGCCGACGGTGTGCCCGGCGGTACGGACCTCCACCTGGGCCAACTCCTCCAGGTGCGCGTCGACCACAGCGGCGAACCGACGCAGCAGCCGTGCCCGGTCGGCCGGGTCCACCGCCCGCCACGACTCGCTCGCGGCCGCCGCCCGCCCGATCGCCGCGTCGGCCTGGGCCACAGTGGTCTCCGGCACCAGGTCGACGACCTCACCGGTCGCCGGGTTGCGGACCCGGGTCACCCCACCCTCGTCACCGCCCGGTCCGCAACGACCGGATACGGAACCGCCCGGACCGGAACGACCGGATGCGGAGCCGCCCGGTTCAGAGTCGCTCGAAGCCACGGGCCAGCTCCCAGTCGGTGACGGCGGCGTCGAAGGCGGTCAGTTCCACGGCGGCCTGGTTGGCGTAGTGGGCCACCACGTCGGCGCCGAAGGCGTCCCGGGCCACCGCCGAGGACTCCCACGCCGTCGCCGCCTCCCGCAACGTGGCGGGCACCCGGTCGGCTGTCGAGTCGTCGTACGCGTTGCCTGCGCACTCGTCGGGCAGCTCCAGCTCCTGCTCGATCCCGTGCAGCGCACCGGCGATCAACCCCGCTATCGCCAGGTACGGGTTGACGTCGGCCCCGGGCACCCGGTTCTCCACCCGCAGGCCCTGCCCGTGTCCGACCACCCGCAGTGCGCAGGTGCGGTTGTCGACGCCCCACCGCAGGACGGTCGGGGCGAACGAACCCGGCTGGTACCGCTTGTAGGAGTTGACGTTGGGGGCGGAGAAGAGGCTCAACTCCCGCATGGTGGCGAGCAGCCCGGCCAGGACCCGCTGCCCGGTGACGCCGAGGTGGGCCGGTCCGTCGCCGAGCATCGCCGAGGCACCAGACTCGTCGCGCAGGGAGAAGTGGATGTGGCAGGAGTTGCCCTCCCGGGCGTTCGGCTTCGCCATGAAGGTGAGCGACCTGCCCTCCTGGGCGGCGATCTCCTTCGCCCCGTTCTTGTAGACCACGTGGTGGTCGGCGCAGGTGAGCGCGGCGTCGTAGCGGAACGCGATCTCGTACTGGCCGAGGTTGCACTCGCCCTTGGCGCTCTCCGGGGTCAGTCCGGCACCGGCCATCTCGTTGCGGATGCGGCGCAGCAGGGGCTCCACCCCGGCGGTGTCGAGCAGGGTGTAGTCGACGTTGTGCCCGGTGGCCGGGGTCAGGTCGCGGTAGCCGCGCCGCCGGGCCTGCTCGTACGAGTCGTCGAAGAGGACGAACTCCAGCTCGGTCCCGGCGTACGCGCTCAGCCCGTGCTCGGCGAGCCTGTCGAGCTGGCGGCGCAGGATCTGTCGGGGTGAGGCGGGCACCGGACCGCCCCCGCCCGGCCACTCGACGTCGGCCAGGACCAGGGCGGTGCCCGGCTGCCACGGGATCCGGCGCAGGGTGTCCAGGTCGGGACGCATCGCCAGGTCGCCGTAGCCCCGCTCCCAGCTCGACATCGCGTACCCGTCCACGGTGTTCATGTCGACGTCCACAGCGAGCAGGTAGTCGCAGCCCTCACTGCCGTGCTCGACCACCTGGTCGAGGAAGAACGGGGCGTGGAAGCGTTTCCCCTGCAACCGGCCCTGCATGTCGACCATGGCCAACACCACCGTGTCGACCTCGCCGGTGCTCACTGCGGCGCGCAGCTCCTCCACCGTGAACGCACTCAACCCGGCACCCCCACCTGTTCGCCCGTCCGCCTCATGCTAGGCACCGACCCCACCCGCCGCACGCCCACGCGATCGACACCCGGTGTCCCGGGCGGGTCAGGCGGGCGGGGTGCCCCGGAGCCGGGCGCTGATCCCGTCGGCGGGGACCGGCGGGCCGAGCAACCGACCCTGACCGGTGTCGCAGCGCAGCGCCCGGAGCCGTTCGACCTGTTCGACGGTCTCCACCGCCTCGGCGGTGACCCGCAGCTCCAGGGCGTGGGCCAACCGGACCAGCGCGTCCACGATCCGCTCGTCGCGGTGCCCGTTGGTCGGGTCGTCGGCCCGGATGCCCTCCACGAACGGCGCGGCGAGCTTGAGGGCGTGGATCGGCAGCCGACGCAGGTACGCCAGGCTGGAGTAGCCGGTCCCGAAGTCGTCGATCGCCAGCCGTACGCCCAGCCCGGCGAGGCGGTGCAGCGCCCGCAGCGGCTCCCCGGGGCCGCCCGTCGCGGCGCTCTCGGTGAGTTCCAGTTGCAGCAGTTCGGCGGGGAGTCCGGTCCGGCGCAGGGTCTCCGCGACGACGTCCACCAGCGACGGGTCGTCGACCTGTCGGGCGGCCACGTTGACGCTCACCACCAGCCGGGCGTCGGGGAACTCCCGCCGCCACCGCTCGGCGTCCCGGCACGCCTGGCCGAGGACCCACTCGCCGAGCCGGACGATCAGGCCGCTCTCCTCGGCGAGCCCGATGAACCGGTCCGGCCCGACCAGTCCCAGCTCGGGGTGGACCCACCGGACCAGCGCCTCGACGGCGGACATCGTGCCGTCGACGAGCGACACGATCGGCTGGTAGTGGACCACGAACTCGCCCCGGTCCAGGGCCGCCGGGAGCCCGGCGCTGAGCGCCGACCGGGCCTGGTCACGGGCGCTGCGCTCCGGGTCGAACACCGCCCACCGGCCCCGCCCCTCCCCCTTGGCCCAGTAGAGGGTGGTGTCGGCGGCCTTCATCAGCTCGGCGGCGCTGGTCTGCCCCACGGGGGAGTCCACCACACCGATGCTGGCCGAGACGGTGAGCTGGTGGTCACCCACGTCGACCGGGGCCGCCACGGCGGCCAGGACCTTCTCGGCGACCGCCACCACCTCGTCGAGACCGGCACCGCCGTCGACGAGGATGACGAACTCGTCCCCGCCCATCCGGGCCACCAGGTGCCCCAGCCCGGAGACGCAGTCGGCGAGCCGGTCGGCGATCACCCCCAGCAGCAGGTCGCCGTGGTGGTGACCGAGGCGGTCGTTGACCGCCTTGAACCCGTCGAGGTCGAGGAAGCAGACACCGATCCGCTGCTGCGGGTCGGCGGCGGCGAACAACGCGTTCAGCCGGTGGAAGAACAGGGTCCGGTTCGGCAGGCCGGTGAGCGGGTCGTGCTCGGCCTGGAACCGGAGCCGCTGCTGGAGCGCGTGCCGCTCGGTGATGTCCTGGACCATCGCGACCGTGAACCGGGGGCGGCCGTCTGCGTGCCGGACCAGGGAGACCGCGAGGTCGGTCCAGACGGCGGTGCCGTCCTTGCGGAAGTAGCGCTTCTCCACCCGGGCGCAGTCCCGCCTGCCCTCGACCAGCTCCTGGTACAACTCCCACATCCCGGCGGCGTCGTCGGGATGGGTCAGCTCGGCCACGTTGAACTCGCGCAGTTCGTCGGGGGTGTACCCGAGCAGGTCGGCGAAGGCCTGGTTGACCTCGACGATCCGGCCGTCGACACCGGCCACACCGACGCCGATCGCCGCTCCGACGAACACCGCCCGGAACCGGGCCTCGCTGTCGCGCAGCGCCCGCTCGATCTGGTCCCGGGCCTGCCAGGCGGAGCGGGCGATCCGTTCCTGCTGGGCGAAGGTCCGGTCGCGCAGCGCCCGCGCGAACCCGGCGGCGAACGCCGCCTGCAACGCCGCGACCCGGGCCGGGGTGTCCGGGTGGTCGACCCGTCCGGGCACGACCCGGGCACAGAACGACACACCGAGGGTACGCACCGACCAGTCGAGCATCTGCGGTTCGGTCAGGTGGGCCTCCACCAGGGCACGACCCACGTCCTGCGCGGGCCGGGCGGTGAAGTCGGAGGCGAGCAGCGCCTGCGCCAACCGGACCGTGTGGACGAGCAACAGCCGCTCGGCCTCCACCGGGTCCAGCGGCACGAAGCCGAGGCGACGCAGGTGACGCGCCCACTCGGCGGCGTACTCCTGGGCACCTGTCAGGTCGGCGGTCTCCCCGCCGGTGGTCGGCTCGGCACCCATCGCGGGGTCAGCCGCCGGGGTGGTCGTACCGGGCGACCCCGCCGAACGCACCGAACCGCTCCGGTCGCTCGTCCGGGTCGGGCGGAAGGTCCGGCCGCCACAGGGGCATGTGCACCGCCCCGGGTTCCAGGATCGTCCAGTCACCGAAGAACCCGGTGATCTCCGCCCGGGAGCGCAGGGTGATCTCGGTGTCGGTACGCGCGGAGAGCCGCTGCGCGTCGAGCATCTCCGGTGGCTGGTCCTCGAAGGTGGAGTGTGAGACCACCAGGAAGCTGCCCGGTGCGACGGCGGCCCGGAGGGTGGCGAGCAGGTCTGCGGGGCGGTCCGCGTCGGGGACGAAGTGGACCACCCCGGCGAGGAGGACACCCACCGGACGGGTGAGGTCGATCAGCCCCGACTCCCGGGCCCCGGCCAGGATCCGGTCGGGTTCCCGCAGGTCAGCGTGGAGAACCGCGGTCAACTCGTTGCCGGCGAGCAGCTCCCTGCTGTGGGACACGGCGACCGGGTCGATGTCGACGTAGACGATCCGGGCCGACGGGTCGGCGGCCTGGGCCACCTCGTGGACGTTGCCGACGGTCGGGATCCCGGAGCCGATGTCGAGGAACTGGTCCACACCGGAGTCGAGGAGCGTACGCACCGCCCGGCGGAGGAACTCCCGTCCGGCCCGCATGGTGGCGGCGAGGTTCGGGGTCATGGCCGCTATCTGCGCGGCGAGCCGCCTGTCGACCTCGAAGTTGTGCGCCCCGCCGAGGAAGTAGTCGTACACCCGGGCTGCGCTGGGCCGGCTCAGGTCGATCCCGGCCGCCCGCCCCTCCTGTTCGTCCATCTCCCCGCCCCAGTCCCTTCCGCGTCCACTCGGGTCGGTGCCGGACACCGACCCGCCGACAGCCGACGGAAGCTCGCGTCTCGTGTGGTGGGAACACTCTAAGCCGCTGACCGGCGACTTAGCGAGACGACCGGACAGGTGGTGGATCGTGTCGGATCGATGACCGTCCCGGGTGGGCCGCCCGGGACGGTCCCGCCGGGTCAGTCGACCGACTCCAGCAGCAGGGAGATGCCCTGTCCCACCCCGACGCACATGGTCGCCAGCGCCCGCCGACCGCCCCGGCGGCGCAGCTCCGTCGCGGCGGTCAACGCCAACCGGGCGCCGCTGGCCCCGAGCGGGTGTCCCAGGGCGATCGCCCCACCGTTGGGGTTGACGTGTTCGGCGTCCTCCGGCAGGCCGAGCTGCCGCAGGACCGCCACCGCCTGGGCGGCGAATGCCTCGTTCAGCTCGACCACGTCGACCTCGGCGAGGGAGACGCCGTGCCGGTCCAGGAGCCTGCCGGTGGCCGGCACCGGACCCAACCCCATCACCCGGGGCGGCACCCCCGCAGCGGCCGCCCCGGTGATCCGGGCCAGCGGGGTCAGCCCGTACCGGGCCACCGCCGCCTCACCGGCCACCAGGAGGGCGACGGCCCCGTCGTTGACCCCCGAGGAGTTGCCGGCGGTGACGGTGCCGTCGGCCCGGAACGGGGTGGGCAGGGCGGCCAGCTTCTCCATCGAGGTCTGCCGGGGATGCTCGTCGACGTCGACGAGCCGGGTCTCCCGCCGCCCCGCCGGTACGCGGACCGGCACGATCTCCTCGGCGAACCGGCCGTCGGCCTGCGCCCGGGCCGCCCGCACCTGCGACCGGTACGCGAAGGCGTCCTGGTCGGCGCGTCCGACCCCGTGCTCGGCGGCGACGTTCTCCGCCGTCTCCGGCATCGAGTCGGTCCCCCACCCCTGCTCCATCAGCGGGTTGACCAGCCGCCAGCCGATGGTGGTGTCGTACATCTCGGCCGATCGGGAGAACGCCGCCGTCGCCTTCGGTACCACGAACGGTGCCCGGCTCATGCTCTCCACCCCACCGGCGACGAGGAGGTCGGCCTCCCCGGCGACGACCTGTCTGGCGGCGACGGCGAGGGCGTCGAGACCCGACCCGCAGAGCCGGTTGACAGTGGTGCCGGAGACCTGTTCGGGTAGCCCGCCGAGGAGCGCCGCCATCCGGGCCACGTTCCGGTTGTCCTCGCCGGCCTGGTTGGCGCAGCCGAGGACGACGTCGTCGACCCGGTCCCAGTCCACCGTCGGGTGCCGGGTCACCAGTTCCCGGATCACGTGCGCGGCGAGGTCGTCGGGGCGGACCCCGGCCAGCGCGCCGCCGTACCGGCCGAAGGGGGTGCGGACACCGGCCACCAGGTAGGCCACAGTCATCGGGGGTCCCTCACAGGTGGGAAGGGGCAGGGGCGTTCACTGTCGACAGGATCACCGTCGACACCGGCGCCAGGATATCCACCACGGATCGGATAGGTTGTCGCCCATGGTGCCGCCCGCCTCCCGGGCCCGGACGTCACGGGAGGTGACGGCTCGGGTCGCCGCCGCCGTGGCCGCCGTCGGCACCGTGGGGGGCGTGGTCGCGATCGTCGTCGCGGTGGTCGCCGGTCCCGGTCCGGGTCTGACCGGGTACGTCAGCGAGTCCGGCATCCCCGGGAGTCCGTACGCCCCGATCTTCGGTTCCGGGATGTTCGCGCTGGCCACGGCGCTGCTCCTGCTCGCCGTCGCCCTGCCCTCGGCGCTGCGTACGGCCGCCGGGCTCCTCTCCGTCGCCGCCCTCTGCACGGCGCTGTCCGCTGCGGTGACCTGTAGCGACGGATGTCCGCTTCCCCCGTTCGAGGAGCCGACGGTGGCGGACCTGGTGCACGGTGGGGCGGCGGTGGCGGCGGCGGCCTTCGTGGTGTTCGCGATGGCGGCGGTGGCCGTCTGCCCCGACGCCGCACCCCGGCTGCGTCGGCTGGCGGCGGGAGCCTTCGTGGCGGCGCTCCCGATGGCCGGGGCGGTGGCCCTGGCGATGCTGGTCGTCGGGCGGAGCACCCTGGTCGGGGTCCTGGAACGGGTGTTCATCGCGCTGGCCGCCGGGTGGGTCCTGGCCACTGCGGTGACCCGGGCCGCCACCCGGCACACCCCGCCGCGCCGGGGTCACCCCGCGAGGTGACCCCAGCGCGGCTCCAGCTCCGCCCAGGTCCCCTGGGCCACCGCCGTCCCGGCCTGCAACACGAGCACCCGGTCGGCCCGGACCAGCGCGGCCCGTTTCGACGTCGACCCGACCACTGTCACCCCGTGGCCGCGCAGGGCCTCCCAGAGCGCCAGCTCGGTGGTGACGTCCAGCGCGGAGGAGACGTCGTCGGCGATCAACAACTCGGTACGCGGTGCCAACGCCCGCGCCAACGCCAGCCGTTGCAGCTGTCCCCCGGAGAGCCGGGTGCCCTTGTGGCCGATCACCAGGCCGAGCCCGCCACCGGCGGCCAGGTCGTGGTCGAGCTGGGCGGTGGTGACCGCCCCGGTGGCGTCCACCCCGTGGTCGAGGGCGATGTTGTCGGCCACCGTCCCGGAGAGCACCCGGGGCAGTTGACCGACGTATCCGACCTGGTTGGGCCGGAGGAACACCTCCGGCTCGGTGACCGGTTCCCCGTTCCAGGTCAGGGTCCCGGTGTGGTGCACGATCCCGGCGAGGGCGCGCAGCATCGACGACTTGCCCGCCCCCACCGGCCCCACGACCAGGACCAGCTCACCCCGTTCGACAGCCAGGTCGACGTCGCGGACGGCCACCGTGCCGTCCTCGTGGACAGCGCCGAACCCGGTCAGCTCCAGCCGACGCAGGGGGCTCCGCGGAGCCGGTTCGGGTGCCGGGGCGGTCCCGGCCACCAGGTCCAGCCCGGGAACCTCCGTCGAGTACGCCCCGACCCCCGTCATCGCCACCGTCCGCCGCGTCCACACCCGCGCCGAGGGGTACTTGGAGACCAGTGAGGCGGTGGTCCAGGCGAACCACCGGGCCGCCCCGAGGGTGGAGACCGCGACCAGGGTGGCCCCGGCGGAGAGCCCACCGCCGAGGTAGAGCGCCCACGCGCCGATCGGCAGGAGTCCGCTGACCATCGCCGGGGTCGACGCCGACCACACCTGCAGGGAGATCTCCCGACGTTGCCGGGCGCTGCGGACGACGTCCAGGTCGGCGAGGTGACCGAGCACCGGTCGGGTCGCCCCGGCCAGCTTCACCGTCCGGGCCGAGGAGAGGGCGGAGACCAGGGCGGTGGCGAACGCGGCCCGCGCCGTCACCGTCGCCCGCGCGCACCGTTCCAGCATCGGCCCGAACCCGGTGGCGACCGCCCCCGAGACGAGCATGGTGCCGAGGAAGAACATCGCCGGTACGACACTGCCGGTCACCGCCGTCATCCCCACCAGCATCACCACGGCGATGCCCTGGTCGAGGAGGTTGTCGGTCATCTGCACCACCCGGTCGGTGTCCCCGCCCTGCGCCACCACCTCGGCCGGGGTGTGGGCGCTGACCCGACGCGGGCCGGTCTGCCCGTGCACCAGCCGGGCGTTGATCCGCAGGATCTGCCGGACCCACCACTGCGGGAACCACAGGTTGGTGAAGTACGGCAACGGCGCGGTGACCAGCAGGGCGGCCACGATCCCGAGGGCCGGCAGCCAGGGTTCGGCGGTGCCGTCGACCACGTCGGCCCAGAGCCAGGGCAGCACCACCCCGTCCAGGCCCAGCAGCGTCATCACCGCGAACAGGACGATGGAGACCAGGCCGTACCGGGGGTCGTTGCGGCTGAGCCGCAGGATCTCCCGCATGGTCCGGGCGGGCGGCGACCCGGGCAGCGGCGGCGGGGTCCCCTTCGGCACCGGTTCCGCCCGCTGCGGGGCCACCGCCGCCAGGTCCGGCCGCTCCGGGGCCACCACCTGATCCGGCCGCTGGGGGGCCACCACCACCGGGTCCGTGCCCTCCGGCCGGGGCTCGGGCACCACCGGTGCCGTCCCACCCCGACCGCCTCCGACCTGGGCGCCCGCCCCGGCGAGGGCGAGGCTGTCGCTGGTGGCGAGCAGCTCGGCGAAGCGCCGCGACTCGGCCATCGGCCCGGCCTCGACCACCGCACCGTCGGCCAACAGCACCACCTCGTCGCAGCGCCGGACCGAGGAGAGCCGGTGGGCGATCACGATCCCGATCCGGTCGGCGAGCAGCCGTTCGGTGGCCCGCTGCACCCGGGCCTCGGTCACCGGGTCCAGTCGGGCGGTCGCCTCGTCCAGGATCACCACGTGCGGATCACGGACCAGGATCCGGGCGAACGCGACGAGCTGCTCCTGCCCGGCGGACAGGACGTGACCGCCCTCCCCGAGCCGGGTCCGCACCCCGTCAGGCAGTTCGGCGACCCACGGGTCGAGGCCCAGTTCGTGCAGTGCCCGTTCGGCGGCGTCGAGCAGGTCCCTGTCGAACAGGGCCACGTTCTCGGCGAGGGTGCCGGCGAGGATCTCGGTCCGCTGCGGCACCACCGCCACGAACCGGCGCAACTGCTCCACGTCGAGGTCGACAAGGTCCACGGAGCCGAGGAAGACAGTCCCGGCGGGCACCTCCACTGCCCGGGACAGCACCTTGGCCAGCGTGGACTTGCCGGACCCGGTCCGCCCGACGAGGGCGTACGACCGGCCCCGGGCGAAGGTCAGGTGCAGGTCGCGCAGGGCCGGTCCCCGTCCGGCGTCCTCCGACGGGTAGCGGTAGGTGAGCCCCCTGATGACCAGGTCACCGGGGACGGGAGGCAGGCCGCCCGTCGGCTCCTGCACGCCGGCGGCGAGCAGTTGGATCCGCGCCCACGCCCCGAGGGCCTGCTGCATCTGCGGCACCAGCCGGCTGGCGTGTTCGACCGTCGCGCCGTACCCGAGGGCGAGGAGCCAGACGGCGGTCAGCCGGGCACCGTCGATCCGGTCGGTGAACAGCGCCCACGACCCGCCGAGCACCACAGCGGCGATCCCGCCCCGCATCACCGCCCCGGCGATCGTGGTGACCTGACCGGTGAGCCGGAACACCCGGATCCCCCGTTCCAGGACCCGGGCGGCCCGCCCCGCGTACACCTTCAGCACGTACGGACGGGCCAGGCTGGTACGGACGTCGTCCTGACCGTGGACCGCCTCCTCGACCACTGCGGCCAGGTCGGACCAGGCCTCCTCCTCGGCCATCCGGGCCGGGGCGATCCGGGCGGTGGGCCGACGCAGCGCCCCCACCAGCACGGCGGTGACCACCAGCATCCCGATCCCGGCCGGCCACCAGACGACGAAGGCCACCACCGTGGAGAGCACCCCACCGGCGAGTGCCTGGGTCAGCCGTACGCCGGCACCCCGGACCTCGGCAGCGACCTGGTAGACGTCCCCGTCGATGCGGTCCAGCAGCTCCCCGACCGGGGTGTTCTCCAGGGTGGGCAGGTCCTGCCCCATCGCCACCCGGCAGAGGCGGCGTCGGACGTCGGCGGACCAGTCGGCGGTCAACCCGGCCATCACCAGCCCGACGACCAGGTCGGTCAGGACCAGGGCGACCAGGGCCGCCGCCAGCAGGGTGAACAACCCTCCGGAGCGGTGCACCAGGACCGGGCCGGCCAGGGCGGAGGCGGCGGCCTGACCTGCCGCGCCGAGCACGATGAGGACGACGACGACCGCCATCCGACGGGGGGAGGTGACCCACAGGTCACGGAGCAGGCGCATGCGGTTCCTCCGGGACAGGGGGGTGGCGATCCTCCCAGCCTTCCCGTCCGGGACGTCCCGCTCAACGCATTTTTCCACCCGTACCGGGGCGCAACGCTCGATCGGTCGCGTCAGAAGAGGACCGTGGCCAGGGTCCCGACCGGGCGGAACCCGCACCGCTGGTACACCCGGCGGGCCGGTTCGTTGAAGTCGTTGACGTAGAGACTGACCGTGGGGGCCACCCGCAGGAGGGCGTCGCGGACCACCGCCGCCATCGCCGCGGTGGCGATCCCCCGACCCCGCCACGACGGGGCCACCCAGACCCCCTGGATCTGGGCGGTCCGCCGGGTCACCACCGCCAGTTCGGCCTTGAACACCACCTGGCCGTCGACGAACCGGGCGTACGCCCGCCCGGCCCGGACCAGTTCGTTGACCCGACGGCGGTAGCTGCGCCCCCCGTCGTCGGTCAACGGGGAGACGCCCACCTCCTCGGTGTACATCGACACCGCCGCCGGAAAGAGCCTGTCGACCTCACCGGCGCGCACCGGGCGGACCTCCGGGTCGGGCACCACCCCGGGCAGGGCGTCGGCGACCAGGAGCGGCTGGTTGGCGCGGACGTCACGGGGTGGCCCCCAGGTCGTGGCGAGCCGGTCCCACAGGCTGAGGACGGCGTCGGCCCGCCCGACGATCGACGAACAGAGTCGCTCCTCCCCGGCGAGCAGGTCGGCGAAGGCGGCGACCGCCGCGTCGGAGGCGAGCACCGGGGTGAGGTTCCCGCCGAGCCAGCAGATGGCCTCCAGGTTGCGGCGGGCACCGTACCCCAGGACTCTGCCCTCGGCCCGCCACCACGCGAGCCCGCGGGCGGCGATCCGCTCGGCGACCTGCGCCCCGGCGAACGGGTCGAGGTCGAGCAGGCGCTCCACGGCGCGACGCTCCGACTCCCCCAGTTGGCGCACCGGAACCGTCAGCACGACCACCAGCCTGCCAGATGTTCCCGGTCCGCCGCCGCCCGACCGCAGGACGCGGGTGGCCGACCGGCGACCGGGGAAACGCCGCAGGCCGTGGTGTCCGGTTCGTCGGACGCCACGGCCTGCGGGATGAGTGACGGGTCAGTGGACGGTGACGGTGGCCCCGCCGGGGAGCAGGTCGCGCAGCTCCTCGGGCAGCTCCGCGCCCATCTCGTCGGCGATCCGCAGCGCCTCCTCGATGAGGGTCTCCACGATCTGCGCCTCCGGCACGGTCTTGACGACCTTGCCCTTGACGAAGATCTGACCCTTGCCGTTGCCGGAGGCGACGCCGAGGTCGGCCTCCCGGGCCTCACCCGGGCCGTTGACGACGCAGCCCATCACGGCGACCCGCAGCGGCACCGGCAGCCCCTCCAGACCGGCGGTGACCTCCTCGGCGAGCTTGTAGACGTCGACCTGGGCCCGCCCGCAGGACGGGCAGGAGACGATCTCCAGGCCGCGTTCGCGCAGCCCGAGGGACTCCAGGATCGCCGCCCCGACCTTGATCTCCTCGACCGGCGGGGCCGACAGGGAGACCCTGATCGTGTCGCCGATCCCCTCGGCCAGGAGCGCCCCGAAGGCGACCGCCGACTTGACGGTCCCCTGGAAGGCGGGGCCGGCCTCGGTGACCCCCAGGTGCAGGGGATAGTCGCAGGCCTCGGCGAGCTGACGGTACGCCCGGATCATCACCACCGGGTCGTTGTGCTTGACCGAGATCTTGATGTCCCGGAACCCGTGCTCCTCGAAGAGCGAGCACTCCCACAGGGCCGACTCGACGAGCGCCTCGGCGGTGGCCTTGCCGTACTTGGCGAGCAGCCGCTTGTCCAGGGACCCGGCGTTGACCCCGATCCGGATCGGGGTGCCCGCCGCCGAGGCCGCCGCCGCGATCTCGGCGACCTTGTCGTCGAACTGACGGATGTTGCCCGGGTTGACCCGGACCGCCGCGCACCCGGCGTCGATGGCCGCGAAGACGTACTTCGGCTGGAAGTGGATGTCGGCGATCACCGGGATCTGCGACTTGCGGGCGATCGCGGGCAGCGCCTCGACGTCGTCCTGGCTGGGCACCGCCACCCGGACGATCTGGCATCCGGCGGCGGTCAGCTCGGCGATCTGCTGGAGGGTGGCGTTGACGTCGGAGGTGAGGGTGGTGGTCATCGACTGCACCGAGACCGGGGCGCCACCGCCCACCGGAACGTCGCCGACCATGATCTGGCGGCTGGTGCGGCGCTTGGCCAGCGGCGGGGGCGGCACGGCGGGCATACCGAGACTGACAGCTGTCACTTTGGGGCACTCACCTTGAGAAGAGCGTGATGGGGTTGATGACGTCGGCGGTGATGGTCAGCAGGGTGAACGCACCACCGATGAGGATCACCCCGTACGTCAGGGGCATGAGTTTGAGGTAGTCGACCCGACCCGGGTCGGGCTTGCCGAACCGGGCGTAGATCCACGACCGGGCCCGTTCGAACCAGGCGATGGCGATGTGCCCGCCGTCCAGGGGCAGCAGCGGCAGCAGGTTGAACACGCCGATGAAGAAGTTCAGCGAGATGAAGAGCATGAAGAAGACGATCCAGGCGTTGTTCGCCACCGCCTCCCCGCCGAGTCGGCTCGCTCCCACCACGCTGATCGGGGTGTCGATGTCCCGCTCGCCGCCGGTGATCGCGCTCCACAGCGCCGGGACCTTCTCCGGCAGCCGCTTCATCGCCTCGTACGTGTTGACGGCCATGGTGCCGGTGAAGTCGGCGGTGGCCCCGAACGCGGCGAGCGGACCGTAGCTGACCCGGACCGGGGTGCTGGGGATCAGGCCCACGCCGAGGGCGGCGACCGGGGTGACGGTGCCGTTCGGGTCGTCCAGCGGGGGGCGCTGGGTCTGGGCGAGCACGGTGCTGGCGGTGGCCTCCTGGCCGTCGCGGACGTACCCGATCTGGGCGGTGCTGCCGGGGGCGACGGTCCGGATCGCGGCGAGCAGGTCGCCGTAGTCGTCGACCGGGATGCCGTTGAGCGAGGTGATCCGGTCGCCGTCGCGCAGTTGGGCGGTGGCGGCCGGGCTGGCCGGGTCCCCAGCCGCGCAGGCCCGGTTGGCGAACTCCGGCACCACACACTCGGCGAGCGCCACCACTGCGGGCTCGGCCCGGATCTGCTCCTCGGTGCTGGGGAACTGCGGGTTGGGCAGCCCGGCGGAGATCGCCATGATCCAGATGCCGATCAGGGCGAGGGCGAAGTGGGCGGCCGACCCGGCGGACATCACGATCGTCCGCTTCCAGACCGGGTAGCGCCACATCGCGCGCTTCTCGTCACCCGGCTCGACGTCGTCGTCCTGCGGGGTCATTCCGACGATCTTGCAGAAGCCGCCGAGGGGGATGCCCTTGAGGCCGTACTCGGTCTCGCCCCGGCGGAACGACCAGATGGTGGGGCCGAAGCCCACGAAATAACGGGTGACCTTCATCCCGAAGGCCTTGGCGGTCATCAGGTGACCGGCCTCGTGCAGGCTGACCGAGATGAGGATGGCCAGGGCGAAGAGCACCACCCCGAGCAGGTACGCCATCAAGCTCCTTCCACAGATGCCACGATGATCTCCTGCGCGCGGGCACGCGCCCACGACTCAGCGACGAGCACGTCCTCGACCGTACCTGGTTCGGCATAGTCGGGGGCCTCGTCCAGGACCCGTTCCAGGGTGTCGACGATGCCGAGGAACGGCAGCCGCCCGGCGACGAACGCGGCGACGCACTCCTCGTTCGCCGCGTTGTAGATCGCCGGTCGGCACCGCCCCGCCGTACCGGCCGCCTTGGCCAGTGCCACCGCCGGGAACGCGGTGTCGTCCAGGGGGGCGAACTCCCAGGTGTGGGCGGTGGTCCAGTCCACCGCGCCGGCGGCCCCGGGGACCCGGTCCGGCCAGCCCAGTCCCAGGGCGATGGGCAGCCCCATGTCCGGGGGGCTGGCCTGCGCGATCGTCGACCCGTCGACGAACTCCACCATCGAGTGGATCACCGACTGGGGGTGGACCGTCACCGTGATGTCGGCGTACGGCACGTCGAACAGCTCGTGCGCCTCGATCACCTCCAGCGCCTTGTTGACCATCGTCGCCGAGTTGATCGTCACGACCGGCCCCATGTTCCAGGTGGGGTGCGCCAACGCCTGCTCCGGGGTGACCTCGGTCAGCTCCTCGCGCCGCCGCCCCCGGAACGGCCCGCCGCTGGCGGTCACCACCAGTCGGCGTACCTCCGCCCGGGTCCCGGACCGCAGGCACTGCGCGAGCGCCGAGTGCTCGGAGTCGACGGGCACGATCTGCCCCGGCCGGGTCACCGCGGCCTTGACCAGCGGGCCGCCGGCCACCAGGGACTCCTTGTTGGCCAGGGCGAGGGTACGCCCGGCGCGCAGCGCCGCCAGCGTCGGCGGGAGCCCCAACGATCCGACGACCCCGTTGAGGACGACGTCGCACTGCCACTGCGCCAGCTCGGTCATCGCGTCCGGCCCGGCCACGATCTTCGGGAGCTTGAAGTCCCCGGTGGCCCACCCCCGACGTTGCGCCTCGGCGTAGAAGGCGAGTTGGAGGTCCTGCACGGCGGACGCCTTCGCCACCCCGACCGCCTCGACCCCCAACTCCAGGGCCTGGGCGGCGAGCAGCTCGACGTTTCCACCACCGGCACCCAACGCCACCACCCGGAACCGGTCCGGGTTGCTTCGCACGATGTCGATGGCCTGGGTACCGATCGAACCGGTGGATCCCAGCAGCACACAGTCGCGGGGGGTCGTCACCGGCTCATTCTGTCCCACCCTGTCTGAGCCCTCGCTGGGAGCCTCACCAACCCGCCCCGACCTGCCCCTGCGGTGCCCACCGATCCGTTGCTGGACGTTACTCCGGCTCGTCGTCGGTCGGTGGGGCCTCCTCGCCGAGCAGGTCGGCCGGGTCGACGGCGAACTCGAAGGGCTCCCGCATCACGAACGTCATCCCGGCTGCTGCGGCGGCCTGCGGCCGGTACTCCCCGTCGACCAACTCGTAGAGGGCGATCGTGGGAATCCGGTTACGAAGATCCACCCGGAGGAAGAAGGGAACACCGGCTGCGGCGTACTCCCGGGGACGATCGACGATGTCCTTACGCCGATTAACCGGGGACACCACCTCTCCGAGGAGGACCGCGTGCCGGATGTCCATGGTCGTCCGGCCACCCCCGGGCACCCGAAGAACGACGATGTCGGGAATGAAGAGGTCATCGCCCGAGACGACGTTGGCCTCCGCGTAGAGCCACAGCTTGGCCCGGCGGGCCGCCTGCTTCAACAGGTACGCGAGATCAAGCTCGGCGTCCTGGTGGTCGTATCCGGCGTGGGGTGTCACGATCACGCTTCCGCTCAGGACCTCAACCTTGGGGCCGTTGGTCTCCGGCAACAGGTCGAGGGCGAGCTGGGCGGTCCACGGCTCGTCGTGCCACCGGAGCACGTCGAACGACGCTCCGGCGGTTCGTCGGGCCTCGGTGCCCTGCGGCATCGGCTCCGGTGCGTACGCTGCCTGGGCCATCCGGGCTCACCCCCTCAGCGGGACATCCTGCACAGCCCACCCTAGCCACCGCAGCCCCCGACGCACGCCGTCGCACACACGGTCCGTCAACTTTCGATCCAATACTCTCGGCGACCCGATGGGCGCAATGAGCTACGCCACATCCTTTGTCAAATCCGCATCGAACCGACCGGGGTCCGCCGTCGTAGGGCGGGCACGCAACGCATCGACGATCCTCCAGGAGGTCCCCGGATGAACCAACATCGACCGGAAGTCGACGCACAACGGGAGGCGGATCAGGCCCGGTTCCAGGCCCAGCAGGACAGGCAACGGGACGAGGACGCCGCCAAGGTCGCCAACGAGAACGCTCTGATCACGATTCGGGCCACCTTGCGGGAGCACGGTGACCACGACTCGGTCGAGCACGCGGAGGCGATGCGGGGGATCCAGGCCGCCCGCACCACCCCGGGCTTCACCCGACCTCACATCGCCGCCCTGCGAGAACGGACCGTCGGCGAGATCCGCCAGTCCGACGACCAGGACAAGACCCAGACGCAGGACCCGGACGCCCAGCGACGACGCCGGAGCCGGGGCAGGTAATCCCCCACCACCCCGGCCGACACCAGGCCGGGAACCACCCGCACGACACACCGGAGCCCGGCAAGCACACTGCTCACCGGGCTCCGGCCCGCCCCGCCCTGCTTTCCCGGCCCTTCCCGGCCCGCCCCCTTGAGGGTGACCCGCGGCCTCGCGAACGTCACCGCCCCCTCAGGCCCGCTCGACGCCCGCACCGTCCGAGGGCTGCGAGGTGGGGGCCAGGGTCTCGGTGCCGGACCAGTCGACGTACTCGTCGGCGATGGCCCTGTCCGGCTCACCGTCCTCGTCGAGGGTGCTGTACGAGGCGTAGTACCGGCCGAAGCCGTACCCGCCGCTGGTGAGAGTGGCCACCGCCCACGGCCGCAAGGCGGCGGGCAACCGCTCCGGAAACCGCCGATCGACAGTGACCCGAACAACCCCGAGCAGGTCGTACGACTGCTCGAACGTCCCCGCGTCCAGCACCCGACACAACGAGAACGCGTGCGGAACCTTCCCCTGCTGGTAGACCCACCGACCCTCGGTCTCCATGACTACCTCCATCGTCTGGCGACTGCTTCCCAGCAGCATCGACCATCCCGATGGTTATATCAAGGGTCTGGCAGACTCGGTGTTTTGCGCGTAGCGTCTCTCAACACCGGGACCGATCCATGTTGGAGGAGTGGCATGAGCCCCAAGCCCGCACGTTCGCGCCGGATGTCGCAGCCCGCCTTGACATCGCCCACCGTCCACGCCTGGGAGCTGGGCATCCGGCTGCGGGAGCGCCGGGAGGAGCTGGGCCTGACCGCCGTCGCCGCCGGGCGGGCGAGCGGGATCACCCAGGCGTACGTCTCCGGGGTCGAATCCGGTCGGGTCAAGCTGCCAGCCGACCGACTGGCCCAACTCGTCAAGATCTACGAGATCGAGCCGAGCGAGGCCGCCGAGCTGGAGGAGCTGCGCGTCGCGGCGATGCAGCGGGCCTGGTGGCACCAGTACTCCCAGCTCTTCCCGGCCGAGTTCCTCCGCTTCCTCGGCTACGAGGCCGGCGCGGCAGAAATCCGCAGCTACGACAACGAACTGCTCCACGGGTTGTTGCAGACCGAGGAGTACGCCCGTGCAGTAATCCGGGGCGGCAACACCTACGTCCGACTCACCGAGATCGACCGGCGTATCAGCGCCCGGATGGCCCGCCAAGCCAGGCTGACGGGCGAGGTGCCACTGCGGTTGACCACCGTCGTCGCCGAGGGCGCGCTGCGTCAGCAGGTCGGCGGCCCGACGGTGATGCGCGCCCAGCTCGACCACCTGGCCGCGCTGCTCACCGAACGCCCCCACCAGTTCGACATCCGGGTCATGCCCTTCGCCGCCGGAGCACACCCGGCGCTCGGCGGACCGTTCCAGATCCTGTCGTTCCCCTCGCCCCGACTGCCCGAGCTGGTCTGGCAGGAGGTCCTCACCTCCAGCGACATCATCGACCAGTCCAGCCGGGTCGCCGACTACGTCGTCACCTTCGCCGAGGCCCAGGAACGAGCGCTAAACTCGGCCGAGTCGTTGGCCCTGATCCAGCGGATCGCCGAGGAGATGACGTGACCACCCCCCACCGCGACTGGTTCAAGTCCACCCGCAGCTCCAACAACGCCGCCTGCGTCGAGGTCCGCCTCACCGAAGACACCATCGGCGTACGCGACTCCAAGGACCGCAACGGCCCCACCCTCGCCTTCCCCGGCCAGGCGTGGACCGGATTCCTCCAGGCCCTCAAGGCCGACCAGACCCCACACGCCTGACAGTCCGGCGGGTGCGCGCCACCGATCGCCGCGCTTCCCCGGACACGTGAACTCCTCTGCCCCTCCCGTGAGCCAAGACCACGGGAGCGGTTTCACGATCAGGAACCGGCACGGCCGCCGGGCGACAGATACTCCTTCACGCCCTTTCGAGCTGCCCGCATAGACGGGGCTGATGCACAAACCTCGACCCAGTCACCGATCGCGGCGAACGTGCACGCCCCGGCCATCACCGCACACACCGCCACCGCGAGCACACTGGCCAGGGGGTACCGGACACCCTGCAGGTCACGCGGGTCGGGCACCCGCGCCAGGGCCTCCAGCAGGCCATATGCCTCGCGGCCACCCGTCGGGGAGTCGGTCAGGGCGAGGGCGTGCTGACGGATCGCGTCAATCAGCGATGATGACATGCGCGGGTGTGGTCCTTCTCGGTGTCATGCTGTCTCAGCAACTTCATGATCACCGACGGGCCACACCCGTTCCGCCCCACCCTCCACACAGGCCACGGCCCTACGTACTGCCAGGTCAGACGCACCTCAAACGACTACGCAAAAGCCCTGCCGTCTCGGTGGGATGACTGGCGATCGAGTTCTCCGGGGCACTGCAGGACCTTGAGGGACAAAAATCAGGAAGCACGCCGCAGAATTGCGACAACGTGAATGGCGAAAGTTCCCTTTTTCTACCGCAGCGATGGAAAAAGTCTCGATCTTCCCAGTCTGAGTCAAGGGAATCATTGATTAGCTCCAGCACTCTTACTTCCCTCAGGTCACGCCCATCCTGCGAGCCTGCAAGCAACCCGGCCAAGGAGCTACGAAGCGAAGACCAACCAAAAACGTGAGCGAGATACTGCACGACCTCTACGGGGATATGGAGATTCTGAACATTTCGCACTCGCTTGAGGAGCTCAATCTCCAGCAAACCTTCACTCCCTGAAGAGCGAATCAAGTCGCAAAAATCTTTCAGAGGTTCATCGACTTCCAGCGTGGATCTCGACTCGAGCAGACGCTCCCCGACACGAGCAAGGAACTCGGAAATATCCACCGGATTCAGCACTGATACCCTCTTTCTACCATCTCTCCTTATAGGATTTCGGCCCCACGAGGTTGCAATCTCAGACGGGCGAAGGGTCAGAGTGGGCTGCCGACCCGGGTCCGCCGCCAGCACGACGGCTTTCCAAATTTCACCAAGATGTTTGGCTGTTTCTTCGACCGTGAAACGGTCATCCGAGACGCGAGGGGGATTGACGTGACCGTAGGCGCCATTAACGGTCAGCTCGACGCCGACGCCGAAGGCATGAACGCACAGGATCCGAACATCAACGGTGCGTCCCACCAGTTCATTGCCCACCTCCCTCCACTGCGACAAGGGGAGATCATGGATGTCTCTGCCTTCTACCACGGCGCCCACAGCTTTTCCCTGCTTTGAGTCAGTCGATTGAAGAGGTCAATTTATCATGGGGGTATTTCCCATTCCAATCCAGGGCCACCTTCGCATAAAAGACCTTTGCCAAAGTATTTCTCGAACTCTGAACGCTTGAACATGAACTTGGTATAGCAGTCCTCGTGCGTGCCGACTGAATAATCGGCATACTTCTGCACCACGTCCTCAGTCCCGACATAGGCGTAACCATTGTCGCCCGCATACCGAGCAGAGTTAAGCCCGCTAGTAAGCTCATCGGCTCCGTTCCCCCTCTGCGCGGCGCGAGAGATGTGGATTAGGTCATCGGAATCGCCTGAACCGCAGTTGTGTACGAGGATCGGTTCGTTGCCGGCGAGTGCGTGGTAGGTGTGGGTGTTGGCGGTGGTGAGGTTGTGGACGGTGGCCCGCTGGGTGTGGCGGGTGATGGCGGTGATCTGGACGTGGGTGCCGGCGCTGGTGCGCAGCCGCTGACCGGGGTTGAGGTCGGTGGCGTCGACCCACTCGCCGAGGTCGACGACCCAGAAGGGGTGCCCGTCGGTGGCAGTGACGTCGGCCGTCTCGGTGCTTTGGTCGCCGTCGGTGTCGACGGTGATGGTGACCAGGTGCTTGACGCCGTCGCCGGTGATCGCGGCGGTGACCGTCTCCACCTCGGTACGCCCGGTCTCCGGGTCGGTGGCGACCACCCGATCACCGGGCTCCACCTCCTCGATCGGCTTGGTGCTGCCGTCCGCCATGAGCACGGGAATGCCGGGGATGAAGCTCGACGTGCATTGCCGTGGCCTTCTGGCGCCCAACCTCGCGCCTCGACTGCGCTTCCGGCTGGGACGCCGGTGGCCGCTCAACCGGTATAGAATTCGGCAATGAGCGCCTACTTCGCTAGGGTTCTTCGAGGGCTTATGCAGAACCGCCAACTATCAGCAAGAATCGCCAGCCGAGCCTCTGGGCGCGCCGAGTCGACCATCAATCAACTGCTTACAGGCAAGCTTCAACCGACGCCCCAGATCCTTCGAGACATCGCGCCTTCTCTCCGGCTGAATATCAATGATCTACTTGTCATTGCGGACTTGCCGATAAATTCTGGAAGGGCTGCGAAAGAGCCGTACCCCGCCACCACAGAGATTGGTCAACTGGTTGCCGCCGCCAGCTTCCTAGCCCCCACACAAGTCAAGCTGCTAGTCCAATCGGCTAGGACCTTGAGGGACAGAAATCAGGAAGAGCCCAGGGAACCCGTTACGGATTAGTTCGCCCGGACCGGGCTAGCGAAAAAGGCATGAAACAAACTCCCGCCTGCGCCACGAAGCCAAACCGTCTAATGTGTGGCAACAAGCAGTCTGCGAGTATCGTGCTCGTCAGCACCTGCTCATCAGGCAATGCGGGAAGCGACGAGCCAACTTTTGGCCAGAAGTGCTGGGACCATAGCCTGCGGGGTCACGATGCATAGCTCTGCAAGCAATCAAATGAACCCCACGCGCCATGCCGTTTCGGCCCGCACCCACGCAACATAGGCCCCGCTCCGCCAGCAAGTCCGGCCCGTCAACCAAGCCGTGACGATCGCCAAAGCAGTTCCGAATATTGACTGCCTTCGGATCCTCGTTGCGAGCAGCGAGCATCAAAGAATTCCCTCATTGAATTCATAGAGGTTCTCCACTCAGATAAGACATTCCCATCGTCATCCACGGTCTCGCGCGGGGAGATCGAACTCCATGGCTGACTGGGATCGAAGGCACCCCGAACCTCGTCCAGGAATAAAATTGAGTTCTGAACGTAAACAGTCTCGCTGTCTCGATACAGCGGCCAGCAACTTAAATAGTTCGCGGTTTCTGGATTCGACATGGAGGTCATCAGGCAAGACGTCGAGGACGAGCTCTCCCCTAAGGCAACAAAAGCCCTGCACCAACTACGCAGGTAATCAGGTATTCCCCAGAATTCGAGTGGCATTTCGAACGCCTCCGAGTAGTCATCGATTGTGATTCGACCAATCGCACACACACCACCCTCGTCCACCCCGAGGCCAGACCCTAACGACTCCACGTCAATCGCAAACATTTCACTCCTTCACATAGTTGAGATCGCTGTCATAAGTTCCGATTCTTTTACCTCTCCGATTGAACATTTTCCAACCATCCGTCACATTGTGGCCATCAACATCTCGCGTGATAAAGTTTTTTCCGTCCGTGAAAACCTCTTGCCTATGAGAGTCGAAGTGGGCTTTCTGGGAAGGAATTCGAGTTCGGTATCCCAATTCAGCAGCTCGATCTGCGTCGCTAGGAGCATACAGCGCCCGGTTCGCGGCGCTACGTTCAGCAACGGCCGCCGGGTCATAAGGATCATCCGGAAACCCGACTCCACACGAACCACCAATGTTATGTACGAGGATCGGTTCGTTGCCGGCGAGTGCGTGGTAGGTGTGGGTGTTGGCGGTGGTGAGGTTGTGGACGGTGGCCCGCTGGGTGTGGCGGGTGATGGCGGTGATCTGGACGTGGGTGCCGGCGCTGGTGCGCAGCCACTGTCCGGGGTTGAGGTCGGTGGCGTCGACCCACTCGCCGAGGTCGACGACCCAGAAGGGATGCCCGTCGGTGGCAGTGACGTCAGCGGTCTCGGTGCTTTGGTCGCCGTCGGTGTCGACGGTGATGGTGACCAAATGCTTGACGCCGTCGCCGGTGATCGCGGCCGTGACCGTCTCCACCTCGGCACGCCCGGACTCCGGATCGGTGGCGATCACCCGATCACCGGGCTCCACCTCCTCGATCGGCCTGGTGCTGCCGTCCGCCATGAGCACCGGGGTGCCGGGGATGAAGCTGTTGTTCGGGTTCTGACAGGAACCCCCGGCGGCCTTACCGCTCCCACCACCACCACTGGAACCACCGTGGGAACGACTACCGCCCCCGGAGGTACCACCCGGCTTGGAAGTCGACTTACCACCGCCTCCAGAGGCCCTACCACCGCCTCCAGACTTCCCACCGCCTCCGGACGCAGCCGATGAAGCCTTCGGGTTCAACTTGGCCTGAGGTCATTCATTATTCGAACATTTCGCGTGTGGGACAAAGAATGGCAACGTGCCTTCTCTGCAGGGGGCGCAGGTTTGGAAGAAGTCTGACGTAGGCGAGCGATTCAGGCGACCTCTGTGATGAGAACTCGATATTGGTGACGTAAATCCTCGGCCAAACGTCTACCGCCGTGTCGCACGACACCGCGCGCCCACCAGGATCGCTCGTCGATTCGAGAAAACGCGTCTGGGAGCAGTAGGGGACGAAACTTGGCGTCCACGTCTTCGACCCTTGCGCGAAACGCCGGAAGTTCAGCAAATCCCTGCAGCTCCGCCGCGTTCATCGCCCGCTCCAAGGAGTCTCGCGATGTCAGGTCGTTGAAGTAGTCCTGAGAATCACCCCGATACCCCCGCTCGCAAGCGTCAACAAAATTGACCCAACGAGCCAGGAGGGTCTCGGGCTCCGTGTCCCGCCACCGTCCCGAGGCCCTAACGAAGGCAGAAAAGGCAGCACGAAATGCGTCGTCGCCATGCGTCACCGCGCTAGCTCCTTCTCGAAATAGACGGCAGGGTCGTCGGGACGGAAGAAGGTGACTATCTTTCCGTTCCTCCGCATACCCACCTGTCCGGTTCTGGGATCGTACCTGACCAAAGTACCGTCGGTTCGGGCACCTTCCTTCACACCTACCGGACAAGCATCCGAGCACATGAGAGCCTTCGAATCAGCTACAAATCTCTCGAATCCGCCGTTTTCATCGTCGTACTCTGGCATGTCCGGTCTTCGAGTGAAATTGCCGTCGTCATCCATGCCGAGGACGTGCTTGTCGTAATGCGCGTCCGCACTGTTGTTTCCATAGGTCTCCCAGCCGCAGTTGTGGACCAGCACGGCTGTGAGGCCAGCTTCTACATGGTAGGTGTGGGTGTTGGCGGTGGTGAGGTTGTGGACGGTGGCCCGCTGGGTGTGGCGGGTGATGGCGGTGATCTGGACGTGGGTGCCGGCGCTGGTGCGCAGCCACTGGCCGGGGTTGAGGTCGGTGGCGTCGACCCACTCGCCGAGGTCGACGACCCAGAAGGGATGCCCGTCGGTGGCAGTGACGTCAGCGGTCTCGGTGCTTTGGTCGCCGTCGGTGTCGACGGTGATGGTGACCAAATGCTTGACGCCGTCGCCGGTGATCGCGGCCGTGACCGTCTCCACCTCGGCACGCCCGGACTCCGGATCGGTGGCGATCACCCGATCACCGGGCTCCACCTCCTCGATCGGCCTGGTGCTGCCGTCCGCCATGAGCACGGGAGTGCCGGGGATGAAGCTGTTGTTCGGGTTCTGACAGGAACCCCCGGCGGCCTTACCGCTCCCACCACCACCACTGGAACCACCGTGGGAACGACTACCGCCCCCGGAGTTACCTCCCGGCTTGGAAGTCGACTTACCACCGCCTCCAGAGGCCTTACCACCGCCTCCAGACTTCCCGCCGCTGGTGGAAGTGGCCGATGAGGCCTTCGGGTTCGACCTGGCCTGAGCCTGCTTCTGAACCGGGTTACCGGTCTTCTTGGCCTGGTTCACCGCCCGGTTGCTGGTGGTGTTGACCTTCGCTGCGGCCTTCTTCTTCGCCGCCTGGGCCGCCCGCTTCGCCCGCTCGATCGCCGCCTTCTTCGCCGCCAGAGCAGTAGCCTCGGCAGCTCTGGCGGCCCGGAGGGTGTTCGCTGCTATGCGTTTGGCCTGGAGCAGGCTTTGAACGGCTCGGAAGGTGCGGTGAACCGCAGCGATGACCTTCCCCGTCTGGTAGACCCTCTTCATCGGGATGAGGTTGGTGACGAGGTCGACGCAGGCCCAGACACTGCCGCCGAAGCAGCCCATCGCAGCGTGGAGGCCGATAAACTCGCCCAGAACATTCCAGGCCACGGAGAGAACAACGTCCATGATGCTCTTGGCCATCGTGGCGTTGGCCTGGGCGACACCGGCAGATGAGGTGCCCGCACCCTTCAGAGCCGCCTCGCGCTCCGACGCGTCCAGGGAGATGGACAGACCCGACGGGTCGGAGTGGGTGACCGGGTTGTTGTGGGCGTACGCGTACCCGTTGGACTGCAACGGGTCCGCCAGGTCGAGGACCGGGTCGGCGGAGAGGAACCGGCCCACCGCCGGGTCGTACAGGCGGGCACCCAACGGGGTGTAGCCGGACGCGTCGTCGTGGACGGCACCGAGGAACCCGGTCCGGGTCTCGGTGTTCGACGCCAGGTACCCGGTGCCCCGGGCGTTGCCGAACGGATCCTGCTTCCGGATCCTCGGCGTCATCGCCGACCCGTCGAGGGCCACCTCGGCATAGGGGGAGCCCTGATGGTCCCCGGCGATCGCCGCCAACTGGGACTCGCCCGCCCCGTGGGCGTACCGCAGGACACTCCCACCGGGGGCCGCGTACGAACGGTGGGTGCTGACCCACGTCCCACCCGACTGGACCGTCACCTGGGCCTCGCCCAGGTCGAGGGTGGCCTGCCGCCCCTGGACGGTCAACAGTCGGCTGCCGTCGGGGCCGTAGATGTGCCGGGTGTCGTACTGCGCCTCCCACCGCTGCGACGCCGCCCCACCCGCACACGCGGCGAGGACCGTCGGGGTCCCGTCGGCGGTGGCCGTCCCCTGCACCGCCAGACACAGACCCGAACCGACATGCGTCAACTGACCGGTCGAGGACCGTTCCCACCGCTGACCGGCCCCACCGTCGCACTTCTGCAACTGGACCGCCGAACCGGCGGCGCTGCCGGCAGGCTGGAGGCACCAGTCGTCGTAGACGGTCACCGAGCCGACGTCACCGTCGGACTGGCCCGGGGCGGGGGCGAACGTCCACCGCTGGGCGGGGGTGCCGTTGCACGACCACAGTTGGATCGGCTGCCCGGCCACCGCCTGCCCACCGGTCAGGTCCAGGCACTTACCCGCCACCCCGACGTACGGGGACCGGCCCTTGCTGCCCTGCCCGGTGATCCGCTCGACCTGACCGTCGTGGGTCCACGTCAGGGTCTGCTCGTCGCCGTTCTCCACCGACGCGACGGACCTGGTCTCCCCCGTCGCCTCGTACAGGCGCTGGGCGACAGCGGTGATCTCCGCGCCGGCCGGGGTGGTGTACTCCTTCGTGACCCGGGTCAGGGTGCGCGGCTGCCCGCCGTCGACCCGACCGTAGGTGTAGGTGGAGGTCGCGTCCTTCGCGGTGTCCCCGGTGATGTCCTTCTCCACCAACCGGGTCCGGTTGCCGAGCAGGTCGTAGGAGTACTGGTGCCAGTATCCGGTCCCGTCCGGACCGGCAGCCACGTTCGGGACACCGTCCGGACCCGCCGCACCGGCGATGCACGACGTCAGGTTGTTCGAGGTCCAGGCGGTGGTGAGCTGGCCGACGGCGTCGTACCTGAAGCACTGCCGTTCCTGGATCCCGATCGCCCGTTCCCGGATCGAGTTGACGTTCCCGGCGTTGTCGTAGCCGTAGGAGCGGTGGGACACCAGGTTCCCGGCGACCCGGGCGGTGTGTCCCTTCTGCTCGCGGTAGACCTGCTGGTCGGTGAGGGCACCGCTGGCGTCGTCGTACGAGGCCGTCGTCCACACCCGGGACGGCTGGGCCCCGAGGGTGGAGCGCAGCACCTGGCCGTACGGGGAGTAGACGGTCTCCGAGCCGTACCAGTCCTTGCCGGACACCGACAGGGGCAGCCCGTCGGCGGTGTACCGGACCAGCATCTTCTCGCTGGGCAGGGCGCCGACGGCCGGGAGGGTGACCGATTCGGGCAGACCGGTGTCGGTGTAGGTGTAGTCGTACCGGTAGGTGGGGGCCAGCCCCCAGGCGGTGGCGATCGCGGTGGGGAGGGTCAGGGTGGTCGAGGTCGGCTGGTAGTCGTCGGTGTACCCGCCGATCGACTGGGTGTACGGCAGTCCGTCGGTGAACCGGGTCGCGGTGGCCGGGAGCCCCTTGCCCCGGGTGGCGGTGTCGTAGGTGTACTGGCCGAGGAGGGTTCCGGTGCTGCCGCCCAGCCGCTGCTGGGTCGGGCGGGACAGCTCGTCGTACCCGTTCCAGACGGTGATCCCCCGGGCGTTGGTGGAGGTCACCTGCCGGTCGCGGTGGTCGTACCCGACGGTGGTGGTGCCGGTGTCCGGGTCGGTGGCGCTGGCCAGCCGGCCCCGCCTGTCGTACGCCCAGGTCCAGGGGCGGGACGGGTCGGCGGAGTGGGTGGCCTTGGCGAGCTGCCCCCGGTCGTCGTACTCGTATCGCATCGAGGTGAACGCGGTACGCGCCGAGTTGGTGAAGGTGTCGACCCGGGCGGTCCGGCCCAGGGCATCGGTGTACAGCCGGTACGAGGGCGCCCCGGTCGGGTTGATCACGGTGGAGTGGTCGGCCCCGTAGCTGTACCGGGTGGCCCGCAGGGGCACCTCGACGCCGTGGTGGATCGGCATCTCCTCGACGACCCGACCGAGCCCGTCGTAGGCGTAGTGGGTCGCGTTCGGCACCGCGGCGGGGGCCTCGTCGGTGGCCGCCGGGGTGAAGAGCGTCCCGTTCGGAGCACCGTCGGCGTAGTAGGCGTTCTGGGTCCGCCACACCTCGCCGGAGGCGTTGTGGAAGATGTCGGTGATCAGGCGACCCCCGCCGACGGCCCCCTCCTGGGTCTGCCGTTCCCGGCCCAGGCCGTCGTAGATGGTGACCGAGGTGTCGATCCGGTTGTCGTGTCCCCGCAGCCTGGTCAGGACGTACGACGGTTTTCCGGTCTCGACGACGTACTCGGCGGCGAAGTCGGGGGTGGCGGTGGTGCTCCGGCCGGGTCCCCACGCCTGGACGAGGCGGCCGAGGGCGTCGTACCGGGCCTCGCTGACCAGGTCGTTGAGGTCGGTGCTGCGCAGGACCACGTCCCGCCCCGGGTCGATCTCCTGGATCTGCCGGTGTTGCAGGGAGTTGCTCTCCCGGACCTGGAAGGCCTGGCCGGTGTCGGGGGTGTACGTGGTGGTCGAGGTCTTGCCGTCGGGGTCGGTGCGGCCGGTGACCCGGGCGTGGGCGTCGAAGGTGACGGTGCCGTCGGACTGGTAGCCGGTCCCGGCGCCGTTGAGCGACCAGGTCTGGGTGACCAGTCCCCGGGCGTCGACTGCCAGTGCGGTGCCGTACGCGGCGCCGTCGTAGCCGATCCGGCTGGCCGAGGCGAGCGTGCCCAGGTCGTCGAAGGTGGCGGCGGCGCAGGTGGTCGGGCTGGTCCGCAGCTGCCGGGTCAACCCGATGAGGTGCTTGTCGGTACGGTGCACGTACTGCACCGACGTGCAGGACTCGTCCCCGGTGCGCCCGGTGTCCCCGAGGGACTCGATCGACGTCGGCAGACCGTACGTCGTCTCGTAGGTGGTCCTCGACTCGACTGTCCGCAGGGTACGGGTGTCGTCCCCGGTGCCGGAGGACCTGGTGAACGACCGGGTCCGGGGTTCGGTGACCCGCCAGGCCCGCAGCGGGGTGAGCCCGTCGTCCCGGTCGCGTCGGCCCAGTTCCAGGGCCTCCGGGTAGGTGACGCTGCGGGTCAGCCAGTTCGAGTCGGCGTGCTCGGCGCTGCTGTAGGTCAACTCCTCGGCGATCCGCCCGGCGAAGGCCTCCCGGTCCTTGGCGATCTCGGTCCCGGTGACGTCCGGGACGGAGACCGTGTCACCCATCCCCCGGAAGTACCTGGCGACGGACTTCGTACGCCGACTGCCGTCGCTGTCGTCGTCGTTGCCGGTCAGGACGGTGACCTGGGCGAACCCGGCGAACTGGGAGTAGGTCCGGGTGGACTTCTTGGTGAACTCCTGCTCGGCGAGCTTCCACCCGGGGGTGTCGTAGGCGTACCTGGTGATGGTGTTGACCGCCGGGCCGTCGATGACGGGCAGCTCCTCGACGCTCTCCACGACGTACTTGTGGAACCAGTCGATCTCCTCGGCGGCCGGGTCGGGGTGCCAGAACGCGGGATAGCAGAGCCGGGTGTTCGATCTCAGGGCCGTGGTGTCGGTCTTTCCGGGCAGGCCCGCACCGGTCGCACAGGCGCCGGTGGGCTGCCGGTAGGTGACGACGGTCTCCCCGCCGTACTCGTTGATGACCCGGGCGATGCGCAGCCGGGAGAACCCGGGGCGGTGGTCGTTGCGGACCCGGTTCGGCATGTCCTCGACGTTGGACTCGAACCGGACCGGGTTGAGGCTGACCCGGTCGGTGCCACCGGCCCGGCCGTAGCCGGTCCGGGTCACCGACTCCAGCCAGAGGGCGGTGTTGGTGCCGGTCTGCAGGATCGGGAAGGACTGCTTGAGCTGGTACTCGTCGACGACCTGCCGGGCGGTGCTGCCGGGCTGCCGCTGCGTCCAGGTGGTGATCTTGTCGAGGCGCTTGCGGGTGAAGAAGGACGGGGAGGCGTTCCAGCACTTCTGCCCGCCCGTGCAACGCAGGTCCGCCGGGGTGTCGTACCAGATCCGGTACCTGGCGGGTTCCTTGCTGGTGAAGTTCGCCTCGGTGCAGGTGAGGCTCCCCTCGGCGAAGCAGCGCTCGGCGACGGAGAAGGTCACCTGGGACACCGGCGGGGCGGAGAAGAGAGTGCTGCGCCGCTGACCGTAGTCGATACGGGTCAGGTAGCCGCCTCGGTCGTACCGGACGGGGTCCTTGAAGTTGAAGTTGCGGGCGTAGTGGTTGGTCTCCTTGGTCCACCACAGGCTCATCGCGTTGCCGTGGACGTCCTCGACGTAGTCCAGCGACCACCGCCAACCCTGGGTGCAGACCGAGGCCCCCCAGTTGCCGGCCTGGTAGCAGGGCTCCCCGGCGTGGTTGCCGTAGACGGGGACGGTGAGGACGGAGTTGGTGACCGGGTCCCCGGTGGACCACCCGGGCAGCCGGTGCAGGCCGAAGTGGTGCCGGGTCCCGTCCCGGGTGGTGACGATCCAGTATTCGCCGTCGGCGTCCCCGTTGGCCTTGCTTGTGTCCTTGACCAGTTCCACCCGGGACCCGTCGCCGTTCGCGGTGAACCAGGTCGCCTCGTCGGCGTCCCAGACCAGCTCGGTGGTGGACCCGCCGAGGGAGAGGGTGGCGTTGTTCGAGCCCCAGCAGAAGTCGCCGGTGCGGTGGGTGGCGTTGTTGGCCCCGGCCTTCTTCGAGTCCTGGGCGCAGTTGGCGTAGCTGCGGGTGATCGACCCGGCGCTGTAGTCCCAGCCGTCGCCGATCCAGGACGCCTGGTTGTTGGTGGCCGAGGTCCGACCGTCCACGGACTGGGAGGAGTACCCGAGGTTGATCTTCGGCTGGAGGCCGCCGGTCGCCTCCGGGACCTGGACCTGGTAGCCGTAGGTGAACGCGCCGGAGGAGGCACCGGCCGCCCAGGACCCCGAGGAGAGCAGCGGGGTGGCGGTGAAGTCACCGGCCGCCGAGGCCCCGGTGTCGAGGACGCCGACGACTCCGGCGGCGGTGGGAGACGCGGCGCGGGCGGCGGCCCCGGCGGGGGCGTCCTGGCCGGCGAGCAGGGCGGCCACCGAGACACTGCCGTTGACGATCCGGCGGACCGGCTCGTCGTCCTCGGCGGCGGTGGGTGCCTCGTCGGCTGCGACCAACTCCACCTCGCTGGTGACGACCGCTTCGGCGTCCTGACCGGGTGCCGAGAAGGGGGCCACCCGCAGCGGGGCCGCCCCGCCCTCGTCGGTGGCGCAGTCCCCGCCGTCGGGGTCGTCGAAGACGCAGTCGGGAAGCAGCATCAGACCGAACCGGTCAGCGGCCTGGGGGCCGTACAGGTCGGCGAAGGGGGTGTAGTCGACGCTGAGCGCCACCTCGGCGGCCGGGTCGGCGGTGGCCGGGGGCGTGACCTTCATGATCAGACCGGCGACCCCGGCGGCCTGGGAGGCCTCCGGCGCGGCCAGGTCGACGGTCCAGGTGCCGGCCAGGTCGGCCGGGTCACCCCCCTCCGGTACGCCGAGCGCCACCGGGAGGTCCTCCACCGGCAGGGGGACCCCGGGGGCAGCGGCGGTGAGGTCGACGGTGCCGGTGCCCTCCTGCCAGGGGTCGACGGCCTGCGGCTCGTACGGGACCGCCGGGACCTCGGCTCCGGTGGTCAGCTCGGAGACGGCGTCGATGTCCCGGTCGACGTGGACCATCGTCGGGATCTCCGGCAGCTCGACCGGCATCCCCGTCCGGCTCATCCCCGGTCCCGGGACCGCCCACGCCTCGGCGGGGACGAGGGTGACCAGGAGGGTGGAGGAGAGCGCCAGGGCGATGGTGGTCCGGGTACGGGACCGCGGGAGGCGGCCCGCAGTCGCCGGGTCGGGTCGGCCGGGCCGCCGTCGGGGCAGCAAACCGATTCCAGGCATACGTCGACTCCCACCCAGGCGCGAAGACGGAGGAAGAGCCACGGCGAGAGCCGTGACGGCGCACGTCAAACACGGCGTGCGTCCGAGCACTGTCGACCACCACGCCCGGTAACTCAAGATCGCTTTCGGTAGCCGCCGACGATCGGCGGTGATCTACGTCACCGGCGAACACTCACCCATGCCCACACACCGGAACTGTCCACCACAGTGGACTAATACTGATTCAGCCCTTAGATCACGTACCGCAAAAGGTGCATAAGATCGATCTCGCGGCGTAACCATCGATCACCAATCCGTGATCATCACGAATAGGTAAACCTCCTGGTTCTAACGCAACCGAACGTCGACATGGGATCGTGTGCCCGCGATCGGCCCCCCGGCGCTGCCGGAAGGGGCTGATCGTCGTTGCCTCCCCTGTCCCGCCGGCCCCCACGGGAGTAGACCGCCGTGACCGCGCCACGCCTGCTCAAACCCTTCGTGCGTACGCGCACCCGGCTGTTGTGCACCCTGGGTTTCCTGGTCGCCGCCCTGCTGGCGACCTCGTTGCCGTACTGGCTGCGAACCGCCGACCCCCGTGCCGGGCGTGACCGGGTCACCGAGGCGGCACCGGCCGCCGTCGAGAAGGACCAGGCGACAGCGGTGGCCGAGGCGCTGCGGACCGGGCAGGAGGTGGCGGTGGAGACCACCACCACCGAGACGTCCCAGACGTGGGCGCTTCCCGACGGACAGCTGCGGACCACGATCTCGGCCCTGCCCCGCCGACTGAAGACCGACACCGGTGGATGGGCACCGATCGACACCACCCTGACCCGGAGCGCACGGACCCCCGGCGGTCTGGACATCCGACCGGTGAACGCCCCCGACGAGGTCCGCTTCTCCGGCGGCACCGTCGCGGCCGACCGACCGGCCGACGACCGGAAGCGGGACGGGACCACCCAGTCCCTCCGGCTCGTCCCGGTCGCCCGGACCACCCCCCAGGGCGACCCCACCGAGTCCGTCCTGGCCGAGGTGGAGGTCGGCGACCACACCATCGGCTACCTCTGGCCCGGCCCGCTGCCGGAGCCGGTCCTCGACGGTCCCCGTGCCCTCTACCCCGAGGTACGCCCCGGAGTGGACCTGCTCGTCGTCGCCCGCGAGGAGGGCGGCTTCGGGCAGTTGCTGATCGTCAAGAACAACCTCCCGGCCACCACCGACGCAGTCACCTCCCTGACCTACGGGCTCCGCTCCACCACGGCGGTCTTCGAACACAACGCCGCCACCGGCGGGGTCAGGATCCTCGACCCGGAGACCGGGAAGGAGGTCAGCTCGATCCCCACCCCCGCCGCCTGGGACTCCGCCGGACGGGCACCCGCCTCCCCGGAGGTCGCGCCCCGGACCTCGGTGGCCACCACCGCCGACGTCCTCCAGCTCTCCGGCCTCGGTGGACCCGAGCCCGGTGCCCGGCAGGCGCCGATGCCCACCCGTCTCGACGGCGACCGCACCGGCGAGGCCCGACTGCACCTCGACGCCGCCGCCACCGGCCTGCTCACCGATCCCGAGGCGGTCTTCCCGCTCTTCCTCGACCCGACCCTGCACAGCCGGATGCAGTCCTGGGCCACCGTCCTGCGGCAGCACCCCAACACAAACACCTTCTACAGCACCAACTTCAACACCGGAACCTCCGACGCCCGGGTCGGCTACGAACAGCAGACCCCCCTGCTGACCCGGTCCTTCTGGCGGATGCAGTACGACGCCAAGATCAAGGGCACCACCGTCAGCTCGGCCACCTTCCGGGTGGAGAACACCCACTCCTGGTCCTGCACCAACCGGGAGATGCAGCTCTGGCTCACCGGGGCGATCTCCTCCAGCACCACCTGGAACAAGCAACCCGAGTGGCGGACCCTCCAGCAGCGCCGGTCCTTCGCCCACGGGTACGGCTCGAACTGCAACCGCGACTACGTCAGCTTCAACGTCATCAACGCCGCCCAGGAGGCCGCCGACAAGGGGTGGGCGAGCATCACCCTGGGCATGCGCGCCACCAGCGAGTCCGACACCCTCACCTGGCGCAAGTTCCGCGCCAACAGCGCCGAGATGACGGTCGTCCACAACACCCCGCCGAACGAGCCGACGGGCGGGAGGAACACGCCCGGCGGCGACTGTGTGCCCGGCCCCGGTGCCGGGGTCACCATCGCCCGTACCGCGATCACCCTCTCGGCCACCGGCAAGGACGCCAACGGCAACCTCAAGAGCCTGCGTTTCCGGTGGTGGCGGACCGGCACGACGGTCCCCGCCGGCACCCTCGTCACCCCCGACAACAACGGCTACGCCACCCTGACGATCCAGGCCAGCGCCCTGGTCGATCAGGCCACCTACTCCTGGGACGTCCGCGCAGAGGACCACTCGAACGCCAACTCGTCGTACTACCCGCCCGGCAGCGAACCCTGCCGGTTCACCATCGACGCCTCGGCACCGCCCGCCCCGACGGTCACCAGCACCGTGTGGTTGGAGGCGACCCCGGACGGGGCCACCTGGTCCACCCGGAAGTTCGGCGAGACCGGCCCGATCCGGTTCACCGCCGAGGGGGCCACCCAGTTCAGCTACTCCTACGAGAGCGTGGGGATCACCCACATACCGGCCACGAACGGGGTCGCCGAGGTGCCGAACCTGGCACCCCGACACTCCGGGCCGGTCACCCTGCACGTCTACGCCTTCGACACGGTCGGCAACCGCAGTCTCCGTACCGACTACACGTTCTACGTCCCGCCCCGGGACATCGCCGACCAGCCCGCGGACACCACCGGTGACGGGATTCCCGACCTGATCCTGGTCGACGCCACCGGGAACCTGCGCAACTACGTCGGCGACGAGGGCGGGGAGTTGTACTCGTGGCTCGCCGGGTCGTACACGAAGGGCAACGTCCTGAACCCGTCCGGCCACTGGTTCGACCCGGGCACCGGGAAGGCCGCCCTGATCACCAAGTACGCCGACGCGTACCCGGGTGACGGCTCCACCGACCTGTTCGCCCGTACCCCCGACGGCCGGTTCTGGCTCTACCCCGGCGACGGGTACGGCAGCTTCGACGTCGACAGACGGCTGCGGGTCCTCCTCCCCGCCGACGCCCCCGACCCGGCCACCTGGACGCAGATCAAGGCGATCGGTGACGTCACCGGCGACGGGCTGCCCGACCTGTTCGTCAGGGCCGGCACCGCCATGTGGGCGCTGTCCGGCTACACCGGGGCCAGTTTCCAGGAGGCGACCCTGATGGAGGGCACCGCTTGGGCCCGCCGGGAGGTGGTCAACGTCGCCGACGTCGACCAGGACGGCACCCCGGACCTGCTCTGGCGCAACCTGGACAACGGCAACATGTACGTCCGGCACGGCCGTCCGGGCCCGGTCACCGGGAGCGTCGACCTGAACTCGCTCAAGCAGGCGGCCGCCTCCCGCGACGGTGACGTCTCGTACGGCACCGGCTGGTCGGAGGCGAACATCAACGTGCTGATCGCCATCCCCGACGTCAACGGCGACGGGGTGCCGGACTTCTGGGTCCGGTTCGCCTCCGACGGGCAGATCCGCCTCTACTACCCGTCCCGCACCAACACCGGGACCCCGGTCAAAGTGGTGTTGGGGGCAGACTGGAACGGAATGAAATCCTTCGGCTGACGCACTACCCGTTGTCGGCGCACTTCATGCCATGGGATTCGGCACACGATCCATGGCGTACGCCGCCGAACCAGCCGCCACCTCCGTCCGTAGTCGGCACCACACCCGACTGCCGACTACCGACGGAGGCTGGAAAAATGTCGATGCCCATCGAACACCCGGTGCCCACCGAGGACGAGACCCGCCGTAAGGCCGGCGGTATCCATTTCGAGGCCGACGACCCGCAGATGCAGAACGTCATCGAGCAGCAGAAGACCGCCGCCGCTTTCGACAGCGTCCTCAGCGACCTGGAAGAGGACCACCTCGTCGGCACACCGGAATACGCGGAGGCCCGCCGCAAGCGGGACCTGGCCGCGAACGGCCAGCCCGTCGCGACCAGCCAGATCGCAGCGGTACGCGTCGCCGCCGCCACCCGGGAGGACCGGGTCGAGAGCCAGGAGAGCCGGCCCAGTCCTCCCGTCGAGCACCTCGACCCGTCCCTCGAAGAGACCCCGACCCAGCATCGAACCCTCTGACTCAGACCTCGCTCTCCTCGACGACGAAGCCCGGTGCCGACCCTCCGGTCCACCGGGCTTCGTCGCACGTCCCGGCCGTCCCTCCCCCATCGTGTACGCACACCCGGCTTTTCAGAAATCAGAATGGAACATCACCCGATCAACGGCGATTCTCACGACTCCACAAGCGACACCCCAACCGAACCTCCTCCCGATCGCCCGACCGAAAACGCCGGCAGCAGATCCCCGACAAGATCGAACCCAGCGACGACCTCCGACGAGTAAGGATGCAGCGACGCCCATCGGAAGGGCCGAAACACGGCTACCGCCATCCGACTCGGCAGCGGCAGCACATACAGCGACCCGAGTCGGCGGCAACGCCAACCGCAATCAGCGGGGACGGCGCATACGGCAACGGAATCGGAAGCAGCGCCAACCAGAATCGGTGGCGGCGCGTACGGCGACCGGAATCGGCCGGGCATGCGCGCACAAGCGACCGAAATCGGCGGCGACGGCGCGCACGGCAACCGAAATCGGCGGCATCGGCATCGGCGCGGTAGGTGCGCTGAACGCTATAGAGCTGCCCCACCCGTGAGACCGCCCCTGTCCCACGGCAGCCATCGAGACGTACGACCGCTCATCGCCGGCATCAGCCACGATGGCGACGGCAACGACGGCAACGGTAACGGCAGGCACGCCGAAGGCTTCGAGCTGCTCCACCTGTGAGACCGAGTCCGCTGTCCCGCCCATCGCGGCGCGTTCCCACGCCCCTGTTGTCGGGACGGCGTGGCACCACTCCGACCCCGGTCGTACCTGCAGAACGTCGGGATCACCTACGACGTCGTCCGCCCTCGCGAACACCAGGACACCGGACGCACCAGGCAGCGGACGGACCGGGCGAACCCCCACAAGGGCTCATCCGTCAACAGAGCGCAGCGGGCCACCGGACGAACCAGGCCAGCAGGCACCACCGGGCCAGCGGACCCAGACGACCAGCAGACGCAGAGGACCAAGGAGGGCCGGTGGACGCAGTGGGCCAGCAGACGTAACGGGCCAAAGCAGAGGACCAGCGGACGCAGAGGGCCGACGATCGCAGGGGACCAGCGGGCCAGCGGGGCAGGCGCCCAGCGGAGGCGAGGAGGCCACGATCAGCTGGATGCCGCCCCATTCATGGGGGCAGCTCGACAGTCTCCGACGCACTACCCCTGCCGGGCGTGCGACGAGGCCGGCGCGACACCTCCGACAGACCTGTGAACAGGCCCGAGAGGGGTTGGTGTCGGAGCCGCGACCATGCCCACGGCGGAGTTACGATCAAGGCCCAGGGCGGTAGCGCCGCACCAGACCCCGCCCGACCAGACCCAGGGCGACACAGCCACACCGGACCCCGCGACCAGACCCGGGACACCCCACACCGGACGCCCGAGGCACCGAGGCGACACCTGCGCCGCGGCCAGGCGACTCGCCGTCGCTACCGCTCCCTCCCCCGCCTCGCCCAGAGGCCAGGGGGACAGGGGGCCAGAGGCCAAGGGCCAAAACCAGGGGCCAAAGCCAGCCAAAGCCAAGGGCCAGCCGCCCATACCTCTTCGACTCCGCCGAGGTCAGGTCCGGCCGGGTCTGGTCAGGTCGGTCAGGCCGGGGTCAGGTCGGGTCGGGTCGGGTCGCGGAAAGGGGGCGAGCTGGGCGGGCGGCCCGTGAGACACCACTGTTCGCGTCGTATTGTCGGTGAGGCCGGTCACGAATGCGACATCGGTGAATTTTGTGTCGGACAGCCTCATTTGTAATGAGCTGGGACACACATTTCGTTCCGGTTCTCTCTGAACCGCTGGTGGGGGCGGGCCGTAGGTGAGGCGCACGTCCACACACCCACCTTCCGGGAGGCCCAGGAATGACCGTCTACTACAGCATGCAGCACCGAGAACGCAGCGGTGACGACGCCCACAGGAATAGTAAAATGCCCCGCGTCGCACCAGACCAGCAGCAGGCCCGGGAGGCCATCGAACGGGTCAGCAACATCGCCGCCATCAACCAGGTGCTGGGCATCCTCAACGACCACGGCCTGCAGGGATCACCGTTGTACGCGGAGGCCCGGCGGGCGTTGGCCGCCGCGAGCAGCAGCGGCCGGCCGTTGTCGCCGGGTGAGGTCGCGGCCCTGCGGGTCTCGGCGATCGTCGGTTACCGCCGTCAAGCGGAGAAGGACGACACCCACCCCTGCAAGGACGACAGTCACCCGTGCAAGGACCGCAGCCAACCCTGTAGGCAGTTCGACAACCACGAGCACCACGACCACCTGCAGGACCACGAGCACCGCGTACTGCACCGGGTCAGATGACCGGGTACGAGGGGTCAGCAGGTCGCGGTGACGTCGACCGATGAGGCACGGAATCGGATAGTCGACGGCAGGGCGCTGCCCTTCTGAGGGAGTCCGGTGGCAGCGACGGTCACCGGGCTCCGGTCATCAGCCATCAGTCATCAGTCATCGGGCGAACCGCAGGCCTCAGTTCTCCGTCCGGTGCCGGACGAACGTCTCCAGTTCCTCGCCGCCGTACCAGTCGGTCCGCCGACCGACGTGGGTCATGCCGAGCCGACGCGCCACCGCCATGGAGGCGCTGTTCTCCGGGTGGATCACGGCGTGCACCAGCGGGGTGCCGAGGGCCAGTTCCGGTCGACGAGGACTCGGGCGGCCTCCGTGGCGTACCCCCGGCCCCACGAGTCAGGGTGCAGGTGCCATCCCACCTCGATGTCGTCGGTGAGGCGAGTGGTGTCCCGCCCGGGAAGCGGATGCACCAGGGCGGTGCCCACGACGAGATCGATGGGGCAGGCCGGGGCCGGCCAGGAAACGGGCCACCTCGGTCCGGGAGTACATGTCGAAGAACCGGGCCAGATCCGCAGGGGCCTCGGTCCAGTTACGCACAAGAAGCCGGTCGGTGGAGACGATCGTCATGAAGCCTGATCGTGATGCGTGCCGGAAGAGGGTACGGGGAAGAGAATCGCCATGGGCAGCGGATGGCAGCGGGCGAAACGGATCACCAGTGCCGCCTTCCGGCCGGTACGCGGACGGGACCTGTCGCTGCACGCCGCCGCGATCACCTTCTACTCGGCGATCGCCGTGGTCCCGGTGGCACTGCTGGCCATCTGGTTGACCGGGCTGGCCGCCGGGGCGGACCGGGTACGCCGGCTCGCCTCGTACGCCGTGGAGACGTTGCCGGACGCGATCGGTGCGCCCCGGGCGGTGGAGGCGCTGGTTGACGCGGGGGTGGAGTTGACCCCGCTGTTGGCTCTGGCGGCCCTGCTCCCGGCATCGCTCTACGGCGAGGGGCTGCGCCGGGCGTTCGTGTCGGTGGCCAAGCCGCCCAACCCCGACGAGTCCCTGGTCGGCTGGCGGGGACGGCTGCTGCTGCTCCCCCTGCTCGCCCCGGCGCCCGCCCTGCTGTTCAGCATCCTGCTCGCCCTGCCCACCACCACCGGGCTGGTCCGGCAGGGCGGGTGGATCGGGTTCGGCGGCATCGTGTTGTCGTTCCTGGGGGTGTGGCTGGTGCTCACCCCGGTTCTGCTCTGGGTGTTCCGGGTGGTCGGCCCGGCCTCCCCGGACTGGCTCTCCGCGCTGGGCGTCGGGTCTTTCACCGCGGCGAACCTCTCCGGTTTCCTGCACGGTTTCGTGCTCTTCTGCTCCCTGCCGCTGGACCTGGGGATCCCCTTCGGCGGGTTCGACGAGATCGGCGCCGGGGTGGCGGTGCTGCTGTGGTTGTACCTGTTCCACGTGATCGTGCTCGCCGGCTACTCCGCCACCCTGGCGCTGTCCGGGTGGCGGGTCCGGCGGGCCGGAGCCGCCGCCACCCCGACCGCCGGTCAGGCCCGGAAGGGGCCGGTCACCTCGTAGGTGATGCCTCCGCCGTTCACCCCTGCCGTGCCACGCTGGGAGGAGAAGTAGAACCGCTGACCGTCCGGGGAGAACGCCGGGCCGGCGATCTCCGAGGTGTCCTGCCCGAGGATCCGGATGAACGGGGCGACCACCCCGGTCGGCGTGATGATGTTGATCTCCATGTTGCCGCCGTCCTCGGCGACGTACAGGTCCCCGCCGCCGGATCCGGTGATGTTGTCGACCCCGGTCAGGGGCGCGGTGCCGGCCGGGACGAGGTCGTCGTCGTACGCCAGGTCGATGGTCTCGTTGACCGCGTCGTACGCCCACACCCGGTTGTCGCCCTGGGTGGTGAAGTAGCAGACGCCCCTGTCGTACCAGCATCCCTCGCCGCCGAAGAACGGCTTGGCCCCCTCCACCTGGCTGCGGGTGGGCACCGGGACGCCGCCCCGGTCGGGGATGTCGACCCAGGTCACCGGCCCGCTGGTCTGTTCCTCCGGGGCGCAGAGCACCTGGAGCTGACCGGTCCTCAGGTCACCCCAGGTCTCCGGGACGAACCGGTAGAAGCAGCCGTCGGCCCGGTCCTCGGTCAGGTAGATGACCTCCCGGTCCGGGTCGCAGGCGGCTGCCTCGTGGGTGAACCGCCCCATCGCGAGCCGCACCTCGGCCGCGCGGTTCCCCTCCGGCCAGGTCTCGAAGACCCGCCCGAAGGGCGTCTCCTCACAGGACAGCCAGGTGCCCCACGGGGTCGCGCCACCGGCGCAGTTCCAGTTGGTCCCGTCGAGGATCTTGTACGCCGAGGTGATCGACCCGTCGGCGGCGAACCGGATCGCCGAGACCCCACCCCGCTGGAGGACCTCCGAGTTGGACACGTAGATCCAGCCCGTACCGGAGGGGAAACAGGCCCCGCCGTCGGGTGCCGGATGCCAGACGTACGAGGTGCCGGCGACCGGCTCCGAGGAGCGGGCCACCACCCGGCTGGTGAAGCCGGCGGGTAGTTGGATGCCGTTGGCGTCGGCGGCGAGCAGCGGCCCGTACGGGCTGGGGCCGGGTTGAGCGGTGGCGGCGAAGGCCTGCTGCCACAGCGCCCCGGAGAAGGCGGCGGTGCCCGCGCCGATGACTGTGGCGCGCAGCACGGTACGACGATCCATGGATTCCTCCCGATGTGTCGATACCCGGCCGACTATAGGTCCGCCGGGTATCGATCACCTCCACTATCGGTTGAGCGTGGAGTGCGGCTCCCCCGGGCCGCCGGGAATCATGTCCAGTTCCTCGTCGGTGGCCTCGCGGATGCCCCACCGGCGGTAGACCCGACCCAACGGTCCCGGGGCCCACCAGTTCCACCGGCCCATCAGTCGCATCGTCGCGGGCACCAGCAGGATGCGGACCAGGGTGGCGTCGACCACGATCGCCACGATCATCCCGATGCCGATCAGCTTCAGGTAGGTCATCCCGCCGGTGGCGAACCCGGCGACCACGACGATCAGCAGCAGCGCGGCGGCGGTGATGATCCGCCCCGTGTACTGCAGGCCCGCGGCGACCGAGGCGGTGTTGTCCCCGGTCCGGTCCCACTCCTCCCGTACCCGGGACAGCAGGAACACCTCGTAGTCGGTGGCGAGACCGAACAGCACGGCGAGCATGAGGATCGGGTTCGTCGGTTCGATGAACCCGGTGGGGGTGAAGCGCAGCAGGTCGGCCAGGTGCCCGTCCTGGAACACCCAGACGACCACGCCGAACGACGCCCCGATCGAGACGAGGTTCATCAGCACCGCCTTGATCGGCAGCAGCACCGACCCGAAGGCCAGGAAGAGCAGGATCAGGATGGCGACGGCCATCAGGACCGCCATCCACGGCAGCCGCTCCACGAGGCTGTCCAGGAGGTCCCGGTCGGCGGCCGGTCGCCCGCCGACCAGCACCTCCGCGTCGTCGGGGGCGGGCAGTGCCCGCAGCGCCCGTACGACGTCGTGGGCCTCGTCGCCGGTGGGCTCACCCGCGTAGCTCACCGCGAGCAGTGTCGACTCCCCCCGGTTGGCGGTGGGGGTCACCCCGGTCACCCCCGGCACCTGCGCGACCCGGGCGGTGAAGGTCTGGACGGTCTCCGGGGACGCGCCGGAGACGAGGACGTCGATCGGGGCGACACTGCCGCCGGGGAATTCGTCCGCGATCCGCTCGGCCACCTGCCGTGGGCCGGCGCTGGTCGGCAGCACCCGCTCGTCGACCCCGCCGAACTCCATCCGCAGGGTGGGGGTGGCCAGGGCCAACAGCAGAATCGTGACCCCCAGCAGGTACGGCACCGGGCGGCGCATCACGCTGTGCGCGATCCGGGCCCAGGCTCCCTTACCCGGCTCGGGCGGGCGGGCCGGCCCCTTGCGTCGCCAGGGCAGGGGTACCCGCAGGGCGTCGATCCGGCGACCCAGCACCACCAGCAGGGCCGGCAGGACGGTCAACGCCCCCAGCATGGCGACCAGGACGGCGGCCATCCCGCCCAGGGCGATGGAGCGCAGGAAGGGCTGGGGGAAGATCAGCAGACTGGCCATGGCCAGGGCGATGGTGAGCCCGGAGACCAACACGGTCCGCCCGGCGGTGACCATGGTGCGGGCGATGGCGGCGGAGGTGCTGCGCCCGGCGGCCACCTCCTCCCGGAACCGGCTCACCACGAACAGGGAGTAGTCGACGGCCATCCCCAGCCCGATCAGGGTGATCACGTTGATCGCGAAGATCGACACGTCGGTGAAGAGGTTGACCACCCGGACGGCGACGAACGCCCCGAGGATGGCCAGCCCGCCGACCAGCAGGGGCATCGAGGCAGCGATCAGACCACCGAAGATCAACACCAGCAGCACCAGCAGGATCGGCATGCTGATCAGCTCGGCCCGGAGGATGTCCCGGGTGGTCTGGGTGTTCACCGTCTCCAGGAAGGCGACCGCCCCGCCGACCTGGGTACGCAGCCCGGGGGCGTCCAACCGGGGGCGCAGCTCCTCGTACGCGGCGAGTTTGCCGTCCTCGTCCCGGGGGTTTAGCTGCACCAGGGCGTAGGTGGCCCGCCGGTCGGTCGAGACCAGGGCCGGTGCCTGGGTGTCGTACCAGGTGGTGACACTGGCCACCGAGGGCTGCTCGCGCAGTCCGGCGACGGTGGCGGTCACCGGGTCCCGGAAGGCCGGATCCTCCACGGTCCCGCCCGACGTGCCTCCTTCCGCGCCTTGCCCGTTCTCCCGGGCGGACCAGAGCACGATCAGGTCGGCCCCCTGGGGCCCCAGCTCGGTGGCGATCCGCTCCGCCGCCCGGCTCGACTCACTGGCCGGATCGTCGAACCCACCACCGCTGAGCTGCCCGAACACGCCCACCCCCCAGGTGGACCCGAGCACCACCAGGGCCACCGCGGCAGCCAGTACGGCCCATCGTGCCCGTACCACCACCCGTCCCCACCAGGCGAACATGTGCGGCTTCCTCCCGAACGACCACGAGGCGCCCCGGGGTCAGGAAGGGCACCTTCTTCACGCATACCGTAAGGAAGGGCCTCCTCCCCGCCGACAGGCACCACCCCACCCACTCGATGCCCCACTCACCCCCTCCGACCATTCGTGTTGATCAAGGGATTTGCGTCACCGGCAGCCGGATCCGTGACGCGAACCCCTTGATCGACGCGGTAGGGGGCGGCAGGCGACGCTGACGGGCACTCGGGGCTCCGGATCGGGGCTAGGCTGCCGGGGTATGAGTGGCGAGCTGCCCGCTCGGGCCGACGTGGTGATCGTCGGGGCCGGGCACAACGGACTGGTCTCCGCCGTCCTGCTGGCCCGGGCCGGGCTGACGGTGGTGGTTCTGGAGGCGGCCGAGGTGATCGGGGGAGCCACCCGCACCGAGCACCCCTTTCCCAAGGTCCCCGGGCTGGCCCACTCCACCGGGTCGTACCTGCTCGGGCTGATGCCCCCCGAACTGCTCGCCACCCTCGACCTGCGGATCCCGGTGCTGCGCCGGGACCCGCACTACTTCCTGCCCACCCCAGGGGGTCCGGGTTCGCCGTACCTGCTGATGGGCAGCGACCGGGCGGCGACCCGGGCTCAGCTCGCGGAGTTCTTCTCCCCCGCCGACCTCGCCGCCGACGAGGCCATGCAGGCCGAACTGGCCGACCTTCGGGAGGATCTCGCCCCGGCCTGGCTCGCCGAGCCCCTGCCGGTGGAGGAGACCGCCGAGCGGTACCTGCGCCCCGCCCTGCGGCAGGTCTTCCTGGACCTGGTCCGGGGCTCCGTCGCCGACTACCTGGCCCGCTTCGGGTTCCGCTCCGAACTGCTGGTCAGCATGTACGCGGTCACCGACGGCCTCTCCGGGCTCACCGCCGGCCCCGACGACCCCGGGACGGGTCACAACTTTCTCGTGCACAACATGTGCCGTCTACCCGGGGCGGACGGGACGTGGATGATCGCGCAGGGGGGCATGGGGACCGTCTCCCGGACCTTCGCCGAGGCCGCCCGCGCCGCCGGGGCCACCATCCTCACCGGCACCCCGGTCACCGCCATCACCCTGGCGCAGGGGGCCGCCGAGGGGGTGGTCCTCGCCGACGGCCGGCAGGTCACCGCCCCGGTGGTGCTGGGGGCCTGCGACCCGTACCGGCTGATGGGGTTGCTGCCCGAGGGCGCCCTCCCGGCGGACCTGACCGCGCGGATGGCGGGGGTCCGGCGCACCGGCACCACCCTGAAGGTCAACCTGGCCCTGACCGGGCTGCCCCGCTTCTCCTGCCTGCCGCAGGAGGCTCCCAGCCCCTTCGGCTCCACGATCCACCTGCTCCCCGGCTCGGCCAGCCTGGTCGGGGGCGCGGGCGAGCCCCCGATGGCCGCCCTTCGGGGAATGTGGGAGCAGGTACGGGCCGGGCGACTGCCCGTCGAGCCGACCATCGAGTGGTACCTGCACACCACAGTCGACCCCTCGCTGCGGGACGCCGAGGGACACCACTCCTCGGCCCTGTTCGTCCAGTCGGTCCCCTACGCACTGACCGGCACCACCTGGGAGCAGGCCCTGCCCGGGTACGTGGAACACCTGGTGGGGATCGTCGAGCGGTACGCCCCGGGCACCGGGGACCTGATCGCCGACGCGGTGCCCCTGACCCCGCCCGGGATCGAGGCCCACTTCGGGATCACCGGTGGGCACATCCACCACGTCGACAACACGGTCTCCTTCGCCGACCGGATGCCGTACGCCACCGGGGTCCCCGGGGTGTACGCGGGCAGCGCCGGCTGTCACCCGGCGGGCAGCGTCATCGGGGCCGCCGGCCACAACGCCGCCCGCCGCATCCTCACCGACCTGACCCCCTGACCATCCCTGCCCCCCACCCCACCCCACCCTCAGCGCCCCCGCCGAGCCCGGTTTCCGATGTTGATCAAGGGGTTTGCGTCACGGACGGCCGCTCTGGTGACGCAAATCCCTTGATCAATGCGGCGAGAGCCGCGGGCGGGAGCTGGGTCAGGGGTCAGTGGTCAGGGGTCAGTGGTCAGGGGTCAGTGGTCGGTGTCGGGGCGGAGGGCGCGGTAGGCCGCCCAGGGGACGGTCGGGCGCGACCAGCCGCGTCGGCGCAGGTAGCGGCGGGTGGCGGCCCGGAGGGTACGGATGGTGCGCAGCTGGTCCGTCGGGCGGGGCTTGTGCCGGGCTGCCGGCTCGACCAGTCGCCGGGGGTGCAGGGTCCAGCCGTCGACGCCGTGCACCAGCTCACCACGCACGTTGGCGTTGTGCAGGCTCGACAGCTCCGCGTCGTGCCGGTGGACCAGCAGGGAGGCCGGACCCTCGGCCGGGTCGACCCCCTCCGGCACCCGTACCCGGTAGCCGTCCGCGCCGACGGTCACGGTGGTCCGCACCAGCAGCGGCGCCCCGGCGGCGTCCCGGGCCGCCAACACCACACTCGGGTACGCCGACACCACCTCCGCGCCGACCAACGAGCTGTGCCCGACGGTCGCGGCGTCGGTGGGGGTCGGCAGCGGACGGTCGGCCACCTCGGTCGCAGCGTCGGTGGGGGGCGGCAGCGGACGGGTGGTCACCTCGGTCGGAGTGACGGTGATGAGCAACCGCATGAAGTAGAAGTCGGTGAACATGGTCGCCGGCCAGTCGAGGTACTGACGACTGACCGGCTGACGCCGGAACATCTGGGCCCAGAAGGCGCCCAGGTCCCCGGTCGGCTCGGTGTGCACCTGGTCGGGGCAGTCAGCCGTGCCGCGTACCAGGATCTGCTCCGGCTGGTCCAGCCCACTGGCGGTGGGGTCGGAGAAGAGCAGCGCCACCCGGGGATCGCGGCGGACGTTGAAGGCCTTCTGCGGGTATCCCAACGAGGTGGTGACCATGATCGTGCCGTCCGGGCGCAGCAGTCCGGAAGTCGGCCAGGCGACCGGTGTCCCGTCCTTGGCGAGGGTGGCCAGCTCACAGGTGCGGTAGGCGGAGATCGCCGTACCGAGCGCGGAATCGGACACGACGGCGCTAAAGGGCTGCTGCATGGCCAGCATCGTAATCAGTGAACCGGCTCGATGCCGGGCAAGTCAGTGACCCGGATCGATGCCGATGGCGCCTACGATGCCTCGACGGTCTCCGGCGTCTCGCCCACCCGGTGCGCGCGGACCTTGTGGCCGACGCTGGTCAGGCAGCGGCCCGACGGCAGGTCGAACTTCCAGCCGTGCAGCTGACAGGTGAGCTGGTCACCGTCGACGATGCCGAACCGGCTCAGGTCCGCCTTCAGGTGCGGGCACCGACGCTGGACCGTCCAGTCACCGAGGGTGATGTCCTCGGCGTCGACGGACCGCTCGTGCTCGTCGTACCAGCCCTCGGCGTACTGGAGACGCTCGGTGGACAGGCACTTGAAGAAGGCGTACACGAACTCGTTGTACTGGCCGATCCGGGCGGCGGAGAACCGGCAGGACAGGAAGAGGGAGTTCACCCAGTCCACCTCGCCGATGTGCAGCAGGTGCTCCATCAGCGCCCGCTCGGTCCGGAACCGGTACCGGACCTTCTCGTCGGCGTACGACCTGACCTGCTTGCCCGGGAAGTCCACCACGATCGACTCGACGCTGTCGCCGTCGTAGCCGACCAGGTCGAAGCGGACCGGACCACCGACCCCCTTGGCCAGGTAGATCGACTCCTCCAGCAGCGGCTCGACCCGCTGCTTGAGCTCCTTGAGCACGTCGATCTCCGGGTGCCGCCAGGAGGCCTTCTCCGCCTCGATGACCGGCCGCTTACGCTCACGCATCTCTTCCAGGTGGGCGACCTTGTTCGCGAAGAACTCCTCCACCGGCTGCGGGTGGGTGGTGGTCGCGCCGGAGGTGGTGACCTCCGCGACGCTGCCCGGCAGCAGGACGATCCCGTTCGTCCCGCCCACCTTCGCGTACTCGGACAGGAAGACCGACTGGTCGGGGAAGATGTTCCCCTCGTCGCCGTGGATGTCGTTGAACTGCCACAGCTCGTCGTCGAGGAAGCACGGCGGGCCGGCGATCGGGAAGACGTTGTCGGCCTTGAGGTCGTCGATGTAGCGCCAGGTCCTGTCGAACTGCCGTTCCCGCTTCTGCTTGCCGAACGCGGACTTCGCCGCCTGCGGCAGCTCGTAGACCATCGGGTACCAGATCGCGCCGGAGAACTGGAGCAGGTGGGCGTGCACGTGACCCAGCTCGGCGAAGACGCTCAGGTCGGTGGGGCGGGCGTCGTTCTGGTTGAGCAGCCGTACCCCGTCGTACTCCACCCAGAGGGAGGAGTCGCCGATCGGGCCGTCGGTGGGGCTGGTCAACGCCTGGATCATGATCTTGAGCCCGCCGTCGAGCTCCACCACCTGCTCGTTCGGCGCCTTCAGGAACTTCGTGAAGCCCAACTCCCGCAGCTCGTCGGCCATCTCCGAGGTGGGGAACTCGGGCAGCAGGACCGTGGCGTCCTTCGAGACGTACCGCTTGAGGTGCGCCGCGTCGAAGTGGTCCCGGTGCAGGTGCGACACGTACAGGTAGTCGACCTGGCCCAGGGTCTCCCAGTCGAGCTGGGAGTTGTCCGGGAAGGGGAACCACGAGGCGAAGTACGCAGGGTTCACCCACGGGTCGCACAGGATGCTGCCCGCAGGGGTGTCGATCCGCATGCTGGCATGTCCCGTACCGGTCACTCGCACCGCAGTTCTCCCTAACAAGGCAATCAAGGCGTACGCCAGAACGCTACCGGAGGCAGTGTCGCCACCCACCCGCGACGCCGGTAGTGCCCTCCGCCCCACCGGCACGGGACCTTCGGCAGCAGCTCGTCGGGGCCCCCACCCGAGGTCCACGGGCACCATCAGGGCGGACCCCACACCGACGCCGACACGGGGCGTGCCAGACTAACCGGAGATCCGATCGCGAGGAAGGACCGACAGTGGCTGGAAGTGAGCCGGTGACGTCGCCAGATCAGCACAAGCCCGGACACCGCAAGGCCGGGCGGATCGGCGCGGTGGTCACCGCGTTGGCGCTGCTCTCCATGCTGTGCGGAAACCACGAGGGCAGGGTCGAGGATCTCTGGCTGGTCGGACTGGCCGTCCTGCTGCTGGGCATCGTGATCGGCGACGTGGTGCTGCGCCGCAACGGCCTGCGGTCCTGACCCGGGTTCCGTTCGCGCCCGGACAGCCCGCCCGAACCGGCCCACCCGGCCGTCGGCGTTGCGTGGGGTCTCTCCCTGCCGGCCACCGAGGTGGGGTCAACGGCCGAAGAGGATGTCCTGCACGTTCTTCAGGGCCTCGTCGACCTCGGCCTCGAAGTAGCCTCCCTGCACCAGGCCGAACCGGAGGGTGTCCAGGTCCTTCGGGTTCACCGGCATCGGGCCACGACCGGCCATCCCGCTGAGCAGGCTCTCGAAGAAGTGGTCCACCTGGTCCGGGTCGTACCCGCTGCCGAAGCGGCGCACCTGGAAACTGCGCCGGATCTGGTCGACCTGGTAGAGGTCGCTGCCGGGGGGTCCGGCCATCGGCGGACCGGCCACCGCAGGCGGACCACCGGCACCGGGACCGGCCGGGGGTGGACCGCCCGCCGGCGGACCGGCGATCTGCGGCTGCTGCGGCGGCGGGCCACCCGGACCACGCCCCCGCAGCTCACGCTCCGGCATGTGGATCTCGGCGGTCATGTCCGGCCGCCCGTGTCGACCGGCGGCGAAGCCGTCGAAGCGGGGCTCGTCCGACCCGTACCCGTCGTACCGGGACTCTCCCGGACCGTACGAGTCGAAGCGGGACTCGTCCTGGTCGTACCCGGTCGGACCGGCCGGCAGACCACGAGGCGGCGGACCACCGTGGCCGATCGGCGCACCCGGTCCACCCGGACCCGGACCCGTCGGGGCCCGGGGCGGCTCGTACCCACCGCGCTGCTGCTCGTACCCACCGGCGAAGGCTCCGGTCGACTCCTCGTAACGGCCGTACCGCTCGGGTGGCGGGCCGGCCTGCGCCGGCAGTGCCCGGGGGGGCATCGACGGCGCGCCGGGCGGCAGACCCCGGTCGTCGCGGGGCGGCGGACCCATCCGGTCGGGCGGACCCATCCGATCCCCGGGACCCATCCGGTCGGGGGGACCCATCCGATCCGGCGGACCCATCCGGTCGGGGGCACCCATCCGGTCCCGATCCGGCGGCGGACCCATCCGGTCAGGGGGACCCATGCGGTCGGGCGGACCCATCCGATCAGGGGGACCCATCCGGTCCGGCGGACCCATCCGATCCCGATCCGGCGGCGGACCCATCCGGTCCCGATCCGGCGGACCCATGCGGTCCCCGGGACCCATCCGGTCGGGCGGACCCATCCGATCAGGGGGACCCATCCGGTCCGGCGGACCCATCCGGTCCCGATCCGGCGGACCCATCCGGTCGGGGGGACCCATCCGGCCTGCGGCGGCCATCCGGTCCGGGGGACCCTGACGGTCGGGAGGGCTCGTCCGGTCGCGCGGGACCATCCGGTCGCGGTCCGGGAGGCCGACCCGGTCGGTGATCCGGGTCTCCGCGTCCCGGTTCGCGGCGTCGCCGCGCTCCTCCAGCTCGGCCAACTGCCGTTCGACCCGGTCCAGGTGCAGGTCCACCTGCCACTCGTCGTAGCCGTTGAACCGGACCCGGAAGACGACGTCGTGGACCTCCTGCGACGCCACCGGGGCACCGACCGGCTGGCCGTCGAGGGTGGCTTCCACCCGGTCGAGGAAGGCGTCGACCTCATCGACCTTGTAACCGCGGCGAAGCGCCTTGCGCCGGAACCGCTGACCCTGACTCGCCACTATGTCTCCTGGTCCTGTTCGCTGAGCCCGGTCACGCCGTCGCCTCCCGCGGCGGCTCGGTCTCCGTGTCCTCGGCGGCCGCGAGTTGCCCACACGCTCCGTCGATCTCCTGGCCCCGGGTGTCCCGCACGGTGGTGGAGACGCCCGCCGCGCGGAGCCGCCGGACGAACTCCCGCTCCACCGGCTTGGGACTGGCGTCCCACCGGCTGCCCGGAGTGGGGTTCAACGGGATGAGGTTGACGTGGGTCCGCCTCCCCGCCAACAACCGGCCGAGCAGGTCGGCCCGCCACGGCTGGTCGTTCACTTCTTTGATCATCGCGTACTCGATCGACACCCGCCGGCCGGTCCGCTCCGCGTACTCCCACGCAGCCTCCAGCACCTCGGCCACCTTCCAGCGCTGGTTGACCGGCACGAGCTCGTCGCGCAGATCATCATCGGGCGCATGCAGGGACAGCGCAAGGGTCACCCCGAGGTCTTCGCTGGCCAGGCGGTGGATGGCGGGGACCAGACCCACGGTGGAGACGGTGATGTGCCGCTGGGACAACCCGAGGCCCTCCGGCGGCGGCGCGATCAGTCGTCGGATCGCCCCCACCACCCGGGAGTAGTTGGCCAGCGGCTCACCCATGCCCATGAAGACGACGTGCGAGAGCCGGGACGGTGAACCGGCCACCGCACCGGAGGCCGCCACCCCGGCCAGGTAGACGGCCTGGTCGACGATCTCGGCGGTGGAGAGGTTACGGGTCAGACCGGCCTGGCCGGTGGCGCAGAACGGGCAGGCCATGCCGCATCCGGCCTGGCTGGAGATGCAGACGGTGACCCGGTCGGGATAGCCCATCAGGACGCTCTCGACCAGTGCGCCGTCGTGCAGCCGCCACAGGGCCTTGCGGGTCGCACCGTCGTCGCAGGCCAACTCGCGGACCGCGGTGAGCAGGGTGGGCATCAGCTCCCCGGCCAGCCGAGCCCGACCGGCGGCAGGCAGGTCGGTCATCTGTTCCGGGTCCCGCACCAGGCGACCGAAGTAGTGGGTGGAGAGCTGTCGGGCCCGGAAGGCAGGCTCCCCCAACTCGGTGACCGCCGCCTGGCGGCCGGCGAGGTCGAGGTCGGCGAGGTGGCGGGGCGGCATCGCGGCGCGGCGGGCCGGAGCGTCCGACGTGACGGGGATCAAGGGCAGACTCGTCATGGCACGTCCAGTCTCCCACGTCGCGGCCCGGACGCATCCTTCCGGAGGCGCCGAACCCACCCTGGTCGGCGCAACGGCGGCGGGCCGACGCGGGTCATCCCTCAGCTCACCACCGGTACGAAGACCGCCAGGATCAGGTACGCGGCGGGTACGGCGAACAGAATCGAGTCCAGGCGGTCCATCAGCCCCCCGTGCCCGGGCAGCAGGGTGCTCATGTCCTTGATCCCGATATCCCGCTTGATCATGGATTCGGCGAGGTCACCGAGGACCGCAGCGCCGGACACGGCCACCCCGAACAGCGCCCCCCACCAGGGAGCCACGTCGAACAGCAACCAGATCAGCACCGCACTGCCGGCCGCTGCGGCGAGCACCGAGCCGGCGAAGCCCTCCCAGGACTTGCTGGGGCTGATGCTCGGGGCCATCTTGTGCCGACCGAACGACACCCCGGTCGCGTACCCGCCGGTGTCGGAGAGGACCACCGCCACCAGGGTGACCAGCACCCGCCAGTGTCCGTCGTCGGGGACCGCTGCCAGCATGGCCGCGAAACCGGCCAGGAAGGGCACGTAGACCGCGATCATCGCGATGGCGACCAGGTCCGGTTTGAGGCCCTTGAACCCGTCGCCGAGCCGCCAGATCGTGGCACCGACGATGGTCACCAGCAGACCGAGGGTGAGCGCGTCCGGGCCGGCCCACCAGGCCAGCACGATGGTGAGCACCGAACCGGCGACCAGGGGCACCGTCGGTGGTCGGGCGCCGACCCGGCGTACCGCCCGGCTCATCTCCCAGACCCCGACCCCCACCGCGGCCGCGATCACCGGCAGGAAGGCGGGCGGGTACGTGAACAGCGGGACGAGGATCAGCGCGCCCAGCGCCAGCCCCACCCCGATCGCGGCCGGCAGGTTCCGTCCGGCCCGGTTCGGCCTCGGCTGCTGGGTCGCGGGGCGATCGGCGCTCGCCCGTCGGCGACCCGGGCCACGCCGGTCCGAGGGCTCCTGCGGATCCGGATCCGACCCGGGTTCCGGCTCCGGCCTGATCGCGGCGAACTGGGCGGTGGGCCGCTCGTCCACCGGCGGTTGTGCGGGGCCGGAGGCGGACGGCCGGCCCAGGCCCGTGCCGGGGGCCGGGGTCGGGGTCGCCGGTCCTGCCGCACCCACGGCTGAGGAGACCCCGGGGTCGGTGGCGGGCACGTCGTTCCGGTCACCGGCGGGAGTTCCCGACTCGGGGCGGCCCGTGGCCGGGACCGGTCGGGCGCCGTACGGGTCGGTGGGCGTCTCCCGGTCGGCCGGTTCGGCGTACCGGCCGGGCAGGGGTCCGGGTTGCCGGGCCGCCAGTGGGCTCGGGCCCGGCTCCATGTCCCGGTCCGGCCAGGGCAACCCCGGCCCCGGCTCGGGGCGGTCCCAACCGCGCGACTCGGTGCCGCTGTAGGGGTCGAGAGGGGACATCACGAACCGGACGAACGAGGTACAGGTACCACCACAGGACGCAGAAACACGATCATCCCCTACCGGCGCGACTGTTCCGTTCGATGTGGTCCGCCCGACGGACGGATGACTCCTGCCGTGCACCCGTGGCTGCCAGGAATCGTGCCGAGCCTACTGCACTCGGCCGGCGGGCCGGGTGGACGACCGACCGGGCAGCGGCCGGTTCTCGGTCCGAACCCGCCCATCCGGGGCCTGACCTGCACCTGGAGCTGAACTCGGGCTGAATCCGACCCGGGCCTGACCTCAAGCTGGAGCTGGACCCGACCCGGGCCTGACCTGGTTCGGGCCGCAGAAGCAGGGTGGCACCGGAGGCACGCCCGCAGGGCGCACACACCCGGTGCCACGGCGTCGCCGGCGGTCGTCGGCGAGCGGCTCAGACCTCGAGCAGCTCGGTCTCCTTGTGCTTGACCATGTCGTCGACGGTGCCCACGTACCGCTGGGTCAGGTCGTCCAAGTCCTTCTCGGCGCGCCGGCCCTCGTCCTCGCCGACCTCGCCGTCCTTGACCAGCCGGTCCAGCTCTTCCTTGCCCTTGCGGCGGATGTTGCGGATGGCCACCTTGGCCTCCTCGCCCTTGTTCCGGGCGACCTTGATCATTTCCCGGCGCCGCTCCTCGGTCATCTGCGGGAGCAGGATGCGCAGCTGGTTGCCCTCGTTGTTCGGGTTCACGCCGAGGTCCGAGTCGCGGATGGCCCTCTCCATGGCGCCGATCTGCGAGTTGTCGTACGGCTTGATGATCACCATGCGGGGCTCGGGGACCCCGATCGAGGCCATCTGCGGCAAGGGGGTGGGGGTGCCGTAGTACTCGATGATGACCTTGGAGAACATGGCGGCGTTGGCGCGGCCGGTACGAATCGCGCCGAACTCCTCCTTGGCGTGCTCGACCGCACGGTCCATCTTCTCTTCGGCCTCGAGGAGGGTGTCGTCGATCACCGCTGCCTCGCCTCCTTCTTGTGCTCGTCGTGGCTGGTGGGTCTCGGAGGGCCGGTGAGCTGGCCACGCCCGGCGTACCCGGCCCCCGGCGGGTGGAAGCCGGCGCGGTCAGGCGGTGATCAGGGTGCCGATCTTCTCGCCCCCGACGGCCCGGATGATCGTGTCGTCGCCCTGGGCGCCGAAGACGAGCATCGGCAGGCCGTTCTCCATGCAGAGGCTGAACGCGGCGGCGTCGGCCACCCGCAGATTACGCCGCAGGACCTCGGAGAAGGTGATCGACTCGAACTTGCTGGCGGTCGGGTCCACCCGGGGGTCGGCGCTGTAGACGCCGTCCACGCCGTTCTTGCTCATCAGGACCACGTCCGCGTGGATCTCCAGGGCCCGCTGGGCGGCCACCGTGTCGGTGGAGAAGTACGGCATACCGGCCCCGGCACCGAAGATGACCACACGGCCCTTCTCCAGGTGTCGGATGGCCCGCAGCGGGATGTAGGGCTCGGCGACCTGCGCCATGGTGATAGCGCTCTGCACCCGCGTCTCGATGCCCTCCTTCTCCAGGAAGTCCTGCAGCGCGAGGCAGTTCATGACGGTGCCGAGCATGCCCATGTAGTCGGCCCGGGCGCGGTCCATACCGCGCTTCTGCAGCTCCGCGCCGCGGAAGAAGTTGCCCCCACCCACCACCACGGAGACCTGCACGCCCCGGCGGGCCACCGTCGCGATCTGTCGCGCGATCGCCTGGACGACGTCCGGGTCGACGCCGATCGCCCCACCGCCGAAGACCTCACCGGAGAGCTTCAGCACCACCCGCCGGGCCCGGCCGGGTGGTGGTGCGGTCGGATCCTCCGCCCCCGGACCCCGGTCACTCACACCCTGCGTCATCCGCCGCCCTTCCCCTCACCCGCGTGCCCCTGCCTGCCCGCGCCCTGCGGGCCTGCCGCTGACGACCCTATGCGAAGAGGAGGCCGCGGTGCCTGTGACGTACACCTGCGGCCTCCTCGTCGATGCTTCCCCCGCACGGACGCCGGAGCGTCCGTGGCACGGCTCAGGCCTGGCCGACCTCGAACCGCACGAACCGGGTCACCTCGATGCCGGCCTCGGCCAGCACCTGCTTGACGGTCTTCTTGTTGTCCGCCACCGACGACTGCTCGACGAGGACGTAGTCCTTGAAGAAGGCGTTGACCCGACCCTCGACGATCTTCGGCAGGGCGGCCGCGGGCTTGTTCTCCTCGCGGGCGGTCTGCTCGGCGATCCGCCGCTCGGACTCGACGACGTCCGCAGGCACCTCGTCACGGGTGAGGAACTTCGGCCGCATCGCGGCGATCTGCATGGCGACGGCACGGGCGTCGGAGTCGGCGGCCTCGTCGGCCTTGCCGCTGTACTCGACGAGCACGCCGACGGCCGGGGGCAGGTCCTGGCTCTTGCGGTGCAGGTAGACGGCGGTGGTGCCGTCGACCTTGGCGAAGCGGTTCAGCACCAGCTTCTCACCGATCTTGGCGGACTGCTCCTGGACCACGTCGGCGACGCTCTTGCCGTCGAGGGTCGAGGCGAGCAGCTCCTCGGCGTTGGCGACACCGGCGGTCTCGCCGTGCTCGACCAGCTGCTGGGCCAGGGCGATGAAGGCGTCGGTCTTGGCGACGAAGTCGGTCTCGCAGTTGAGCTCCAGCAGCGCCTTGCCGGAGTGCGCGACCAGCCCGTTGGCGGCGGTACGCCCGGCCCGCTTGCCGACATCCTTCGCGCCCTTGACGCGCAGGATCTCGATGGCCTTGTCGAAGTCGCCCTCGGCGTCGGTCAGCGCCTTCTTGGAGTCCATCATGCCGGCGCCGGTCAGGTCGCGGAGCCGCTTGACGTCCGCAGCGGTGAAGTTGGACATGACTCTCTCTTCGGTGTTGGGACTGCGTGAATGGTCGGCCTGGTCACCCGGTCACGAGCGGGATGTGCCGGGCGGGGCGAGCGCTCCCCACCGCCGGGGCGACCCGGCGGTGGGGAGCGACGGTACGCCTTACTCGGCGGCGGCGGCCGCCGGCTGCTCGGTCTTCTGCTCCGGCTCGTCGGCCTTCGCCGGCTCGTCGGCCTTGGTCGGCTCGTCGGCCTTCTTCGGCTCCTCGAGCAGCTCACGCTCCCACTCGGCCAGCGGCTCGTCGGCGCCGACCTGGCCCGGCTCGGGCTTCTCGTCGGAGCCCCGACGACGGCCCGAACGGGCGATCAGACCGTCGGCGACGGCGGCGGCGACGACCCGGGTGAGCAGCTCGGCCGACCGGATCGCGTCGTCGTTGCCCGGGATCGGGAAGTCGACCTCGTCCGGGTCGCAGTTGGTGTCGAGCACCGCGATCACCGGGATGCCCAGCTTGCGGGCCTCGTCGACGGCGATGTGCTCCTTCTTGGTGTCGACCACCCACACCGCGGCCGGGAGCTTCTGCATGTCCCGCAGACCACCCAGGGTCTTGGTGAGCTTCACCTTCTCGCGGGAGAGCTGCAGGGTCTCCTTCTTGGTGTAGCCGACGGCGGTGCCGCTGAGGTCGCCCAGCGCCTCCAGCTCCTTCATCCGCTGCAGCCGCTTGTACACCGTCTGGAAGTTGGTCAGCATGCCGCCGAGCCACCGGTGGTTGACGAACGGCTGGCCGACCCGGGTCGCCTGCTCGGCGATGGCCTCCTGGGCCTGCTTCTTGGTGCCGACGAAGAGGATGCTCCCGCCCTCGGCCACCGTGGTACGCACGAACTCGTACGCCTTCTCGATGTACTCGAGGGTCTGGCGCAGGTCGATGATGTAGATGCCGTTGCGCTCGGTGAAGATGAAGCGCTTCATCTTCGGGTTCCAGCGGCGGGTCTGGTGCCCGAAGTGGACACCACTCTCCAGCAGCTGACGCATGGTCACGACGGCCATGGTGGGGTACTCCTTGTGGTCCCTGGTTGGTCCGCCCGGCCGGCGGCCGGGCATCCTGGCGCCCGGTCGCCGGCCGTGGTGGGCCCGATCATGTTCGACCGGGACCAGGGAGGGCCGTCGCTCCACGACAACCGTGGAGAGGGCACGCGAGGTCGACCGCACGAGGCGGTCGCCAGTCGCCCAGTGTACGCCCCCCTCCGATCCCCGGGACCGAACCCCCTGATCCGGCCGCCCACGGCGGGGTGGGCGGCCGGATCAGGGCGGGACCTGCGGCGGAGGCCGGGTCAGCCGGCCGCGATCGCGGCGGCGAGGAACAACGCCAGGCCGACCGCCAGGTACGCCGTGGGCGGACGGAGCCAGCCCCGTCCCCCGTCGGAGAGGGCGAGACCACCGGTACGCAGCCCGTACAGGCCGACGGCGAAGATCGGCAGCCCGAGCACCAGGAAGATCCCGACCACGACGTTGGCGGTGGAGAGGGGATCGCCGACGGTCCCGTTGTAGAGCACCCGCAGGGCGGGCACCTCGAAGATCACGACCAGCAGGATGAGCAGGGTGGCCAGCGCGGGCCGCCGGGTCCGGTACACCCCGTCCCCCGCCGGCCCGCCGGTCGGACGACCCGCGTCCACCCCGAAGGTCAGCGGCTCACCGGCCGGGCCCCCGAAGTCCGACCTGGGGGTGATCGGGGACATCGGCCCGGTCGGCAGGTCCATCGGGTTCGGCGGCTGCGGGCGGCCCGGCTCGGCGGCAGGATCGGTCCCGCGTACCGGATCGGTCCCCCCGGGCTGGTCCCCGCCGGGCCGGACACCGACCTCCCGGGCCTGCTCACCGAAGCGGTCCCGGTCACCGGCCCGGTCCAGGTCGGCGAACGGACTCCGGTCACCGGTCCGCGCCAGATCGGCGAACGGACTCCGGTCGCCCGAACGGTCCAGATCGGCGAACGGGCTCCGATCGCCGCCGCGACCCGGGTCGGTGAGGACGTCCCGGTCGCCGGTACGGCCCTGGTCCGTTCCCGGGGTCGGGTCGACGCCACGGGGTGCGGGGACGCCGCTCGTGGGTGCCGGGCCGCGCCGCGAGTCGCCACCGGCGGGATCCACGCCACGCGCGAGATCGACGCCGCCGAGCGGCACCGGCCCCTCGGCGGGCTCGGCTCCACCCAGAGGATCCCGGCCCCGACCCGGGTCGGTGGTACGGGTCGTGTCGGCGGTACGGGTCGGGTCGGTGCTCGGGCCGGGCTGCCCGGCGAAATCCGTCTCCGTGACCCGGCCGGCAGCGTGGCCCCGAACCGCCGGGGTGGCGCGTTCCACGGCAGGGCTGCGCTGGAGACCACCGCCGGGGCCGCGCTCCAGGGCGACCGCCCGCCCGTGTTCCGAGCCCACCGCCCGCTCCGGGAGGGGCTCGGGTCCCACCGGCGGCTCCACGCCACGGCCGGAGACGGCGGTACGCCCGGAGTCCGCCGGACGCTCGACGTCGGGCGTGCGACCGGGGTCGGCCGGTCGACCGAAGTCGCCCGGACGCACCGGCTCGGCCCCCCGGCCCGGCTCGACGATCGGATACCCGCCCAGCGGCGCCGAGCGCAACGGGTCGAGCGACCTGACGGGCGGCTCGGCGTCACGCGACCTGACGGGCGGCTCGGGGTCGTAGCGGGCGGGCGGCTCGGCGGCGTACGGGTTCGACGAGACCGGTGCGGCAGACGTCGGGCGGGCCACCGGCAACGCGATCTCCATCGAGGTGTGCGCCGACCGGGACTGGTCCCATTCCGCGGCCCGACCGCTCCCCGTCACCTCGGGGGACTGCTCACCCCGTCGAGGCGGCGACTGAGCGTAACCGCCGGACTCGGTACCGTCCCCGCCGAACGGGTCACCCGGGGCGTACCGGCCCACAGTCGCGTGCCGTCCGGACGAGGGCTCGTCGAGCTCCTCGTACCGCCGCTGACCCGGGTCGGTCCGCTGGTCCGGGGCACGGCGGTCGTCCGCCCGGTACCGCCCTTCGTCCGTTGCGGGCCAGTCCGACTCGCCGTATCCCCGTTCGCCGGAGTACCAGCGGGGGTCCTGATCATCGGGAAAGCTCCGTCGTCCGTCCACGACCGGCACGGTATGTGACGAAGGCTCCACCGCGCCATTCGTACGGCGCGCCGCGCCCCGTACGCCCTGGTCGGCGGGAGATCCGGCGGTCGGCCGACGGGTTCGACTGCCCAGCCCGTCATAGCACGACAAGGGCATGATCGTCCGGTTGTCCACAGAACGCCGTCGTCCACAGGAGGTCCCCCGACGGCGTCTCCTCGACGGCACCCTGCACCCATGACGAAGCGGAACCAGGCCGTCGGCGCGTACGGCGAACGTTGTGCCCTGCGGCACCTGATCGCGACCGGCCTGCGGCCGGTCGACCGCAACTGGAGGTGCTCGGCGGGCGAGATCGACATCGTGGCGTGGGACGGCGAGGTGCTCGCCTTCTGCGAGGTGAAGACGCGTCGGAACGAGGCGTTCGGCGTCCCCGCCGAGGCGATCGTGCCGACCAAGGCCCGCCGGTTGCGGGGACTGGCCGTACGGTGGCTGGCCGCCACCGGGACCAGCGCCGCCGAGCTGCGGTTCGACGTCCTCTCCGTACGGCTCGCCGCCGCCGGACCGGCACGGGTCGAGCACCTCAAGGGTGCGTTCTGAGATGGGCGGGCAGCGATGAGCTACGCCCGGGTGCACTGCGTCGGACTGGTCGGGGTGACCGGCCACGTGGTGCAGGTGGAGGCTGACCTGGCTCCCGGGCTGCCGGCCGTGGTGGTCTCCGGGCTGCCGGACACCGCGTTGCACGAGGCCCGCGACCGGGTCCGCGCCGCCGTCGTCAACTCCGGCCAACGGTGGCCCAACCGGCGGATCACCATCAACCTCCTCCCCGCCGACCTGCCCAAGTTCGGATCCGCGTTCGACCTGGCCATCGCTGCGGCGTTGCTCGGTGGGGCCGGTGAGCTGGCCCTGACCGCCCTGGACCGGGTGGTGCTCCTCGGTGAGCTGGGCCTCGACGGGACGGTCCGGCCGGTCCGGGGGGTCCTGCCGATGGTCACCGCCGCCGTGCGGGCCGGTCTGGACCGGGTCGTCGTTCCCGCCGAGAACGCCGCCGAGGCGGCGATGATCCCCGGCGTACGGGTCCGGGCGGTCGACACGCTGCACCGACTCGTCGGATTCGTCCGCGACGGCACGCCCCTGCTCGAACCACCCGTCCCACCGACGTCGCCACCGCCGGACGGGCCGGACCTCGCCGACGTGGCCGGACAGTCCCTCGGCCGACGGGCAGTGGAGGTGGCCGCCGCCGGTGGCCACCACCTGGCGCTGCTCGGGCCACCGGGAGCGGGGAAGACGATGCTCGCCGAGCGACTGCCGTCGATCCTCCCCGAGCTGGACGACGGGGCCGCGCTGGAGGTCACCGCCCTGCACTCGATAGCCGGACGACTCCCGGCGGACGGACGGCTGCTGCGCCGGCCACCGTTCCAGGCACCGCACCACACCGCCACTGTCGCCTCCCTGGTCGGCGGCGGCTCCGGGCTGGCCCGGCCCGGTGCGCTCTCGCTGGCCCACCGGGGGGTGCTCTTCCTGGACGAGGCCGCCGAGTTCGGCAAGAACGCGCTGGAGGCGCTCCGACAGCCGTTGGAGAGCGGACGGGTCCGGCTCACCCGTTCCCGGGGCGGTACGGAGTTCCCGGCCCGGGTCCAGTTGGTGCTGGCCGCGAATCCCTGCCCCTGCGCGAAACCCGCAGGCGATTCACACTGCGAGTGCACCCCGCTGGCCCGACGGCGGTACCTGGGCCGACTGTCCGGTCCGCTGCTCGACCGGATCGACGTGCAGGTGACGGTCCAGCCGGTCCGGGCTGCCGAGCTGATGGCCACCGAATCGACGAGCGAGTCGTCCGTCGTGGTGGCGGCCCGGGTCACCACCGCCCGGGCCGCCGCCGCCCACCGGTGGAGACCGTTGGGGCTGAACCTCAACGCCGAGGTCCCCGGTCCGGTGCTGCGCCGGCCACCGTGGCGGCTGCCCCTGCCTGACACCGCTGAGCTGCGGGCCCGGCTGGACCGGGGTTCCCTCTCCGCCCGAGGCTTCGACCGGGTCGTCCGGCTGGCCTGGACCATCGCCGACCTGGACGGTCGGGACCGCCCGGGCCGGGACGACGTGCTGGAGGCCACCGGCCTGCGGACCGGGGAGGAGTCGTGAGCCGCGACGACGACCTGCTGGCCCGGGTGGCGTTGACCTGGCTCACCGAGCCCGGCACCCGGTCGGTCCACGGCCTGGTGGGTCGGTGGGGTCCGGCCGCCACCCTGGAGCTGTTGCTCGACGGCGGTGCGCCCGACGACGCCCTGCGGGCCACCGTGGCCGCCCGGCTCGGGGCCGGTGACCCCCGGGCGATCGCCACCGAGGCGTTGGCCCGGGCCGACCGGCTCGCCACCCGGCTGGTCACCCCGCACGACCCGGAGTGGCCCGCTCGGGTCGACGGGCTGACCGACCTCGGACCGGTCACGCCCGGCCGCCGGGTCGACCGGGAGACCGCTCCCCCGCTCTGCTTCTGGGTGCGCGGCTCCTGGTCCCTGACCGAGGTGCTGGACCGGTCGGTGGCGGTGGTCGGGGCTCGGGCCGCCACCGGCTACGGGGTGCACGTCGCCACCGACGTCGGCTACGGGCTGGCCGAACGGGGCTGGACGGTCGTCTCCGGCGGGGCCTTCGGGATCGACGCCGCCGCCCACCGGGGGGCGTTGACCGCCGGTGGGGTGACGGTCGCCGTGCTCGCCTGCGGGGTGGACCGGCCCTATCCGGTGGGCAACACGGCGTTGTTCGACCGGATCGCCGAGAGTGGACTGCTGGTCAGCGAGTGGATGCCGGGTTCGGCACCGCTGCGGCCCCGGTTCCTCATCCGCAACCGGGTGATCGCCGCCGCCACCCTCGGCACCGTGCTGGTCGAGGCGTCGGCCCGCAGCGGTGCCACCCAGACCCTGCGCCGGGCGATCGGGTTGCGACGCCCGGCGATGGTGGTGCCCGGCCCGGTGACGTCGGCGATGTCGGTGGGGGCACACGAGATCCTGCGGGACCATCCCGAGAGCAGCCGACTGGTGACCGGGGTGCCGCACGTGCTGGAGGAGGTGGGCCGGATCGGCGCCGACCTCGCCCCGCCGGCCCGGGGGCCGGAGCGTCCCCGGGACGACCTCGACGACGAGGCGGCGATGATCCTGGAGTCGATGCCCCGCCGGGGAGTGGCCGGGGTGGAGGCGCTCGCCGCCGGCGCCGGGGTGGACCTCCGTACCGCCCTGCGCAAGCTGTCCCTGTTGGAACAGCTCGGCCTGGTCGGTCGCCACGACGGCGGGTACCGGCTGGTGGTCGCCTCCGACACCGCCGGTCGGTCCGGCCCGGGTTCCGGCGGGGCGGATGCGGCCACCGGTCGGCGGTGACATGATCCGTTCGTGGTGGTTGACCCCCGGGGCACCCGGGCCAGGCACGAGGCGCTGCCGGTGGCCCTGCGTGCCTCGGTGGACGACTTCGCCGGTCACCTCGGGCAGGTGCTCGGCCGCTCCGAGCACACGGTACGGGCGTACGTCACCGACCTGGTCTCGCTCCTCGACCACGCCGCCCGGATGGGGCGTACCACCCCGGCCGGGCTGGACCTCGCGGTGCTGCGGAGCTGGTTGGCCCGACAGCGGACCGCCGGGGCGGCGCGCTCCACCCTGGCCCGGCGGGCCGCCTCGGCCCGGGTCTTCAGCACGTGGGCGCACCGCACCGGGCTGCTCACCACCGACGTGGCCGCCGCGCTCGCCACCCCGCGGGCCCACCGGGAACTACCCACGGTCCTGCGGGCCGACCAGGCCGAGCAGTTGGTCCAGGTGCCCGTCGACGACGACCAGCCGGTGTCGCTGCGGGACCGTCTGCTGCTGGAACTGCTCTACGCCACCGGAGTTCGGGTCAGCGAGGCGTGCGGGGTGGACGTCGCCGACGTCGACCAGGGGCGACGACTGCTTCGGGTGCTGGGCAAGGGCGGGCGGGAACGGGCGGTGCCGTACGGCCGGCCCGCCCAACTGGCGCTCGACGGCTGGCTCCGGGCCGGCCGACCGGCGCTGGCCGGCCCGACGAGCGGGGACGCCCTGCTGCTCGGGGCGCGTGGCGGCCGGTTGAACCCGACGACCGCCCGACAGGTCGTGGCCGCCTACGCCCGCGCCGTCGGGCTGACCGGCACCAGCCCGCACAGCCTGCGGCACTCGGCCGCCACCCACCTGTTGGAAGGCGGCGCGGACCTGCGCTCGGTGCAGGAGCTACTCGGCCACTCCGCCCTGTCCAGCACCCAGATCTACACACACGTGTCGGTGGAACGGCTGCGGTCGGCGTACCGGCAGGCCCACCCCCGGGCCTGAGCCCCGGGCGGCACCGGGAGCACCCCACCCCCACACACCCGCACCCGCACCCGCACCCGCACCCGCCAGAAGATCTCGCACCCGCCAGTGGATCCGGCAGGGGCCCGGGCGGTGGTCGGAGCGAAGACCGGGCCGGGAGGCCGCGCCGGGCTACGATCACGAGGTGAGCCCGTCGCCACCGCCCGAGCCGATCGCCGGTGCCCGACTGCTCTTCTCCCTCGACCCGGCGGTCAGTCACCTCAACCACGGGTCGTTCGGTGCGGTACCGATCCCTGTGCAACGCGCCCAGCACCGGCTGCGCGACGAGATGGAGGCCAACCCGCTGCGCTTCTACAGCCAGGGGTTGACCGACCGGATCGCCCACGCCCGTCGCCACATCGCGACGTTCCTGGACGCGGACCCGCAGGGTGCGGCGTTGGTGTCCAACGCGACGACCGGCGTCGGTGTGGTGTTGCAGTCCCTCGGCCTCGGCCCCGGAGACGAGGTGATCAGCACCGACCACGGGTACGGGGCAGTCACCCTCGCCGTCGCCCGGGAGTGCCGCCGGACCGGGGCGACGTCCCGGGTCCTGCCGGTGCCGCTGACCGCTTCCGACCAGGACGTCGTCCGGATCGTCCGGGCCGGTCTGCGTCCCGGCCGGACCCGCCTGGTCGTCCTCGACCAGATCACGTCCGCCACCGCCCGGCTGATGCCGGTCGCGGCCGTCGTCTCGGCGGCCCGCGCGCACGGGATTCCGGTGCTGGTGGACGCCGCCCACGTGCCGGGAATGCTGCCGGTGTCGGTCCGCGACGTCGCCGCCGACTTCTGGGTCGGCAACCTGCACAAGTGGGGGTACGCCCCGAGAGGAACCGCACTGCTGGTGGTGGCCGAGCCGTGGCGGGACCGGATCGAACCACCGGTGGTCTCCTGGGAGCAGGAGTCGGGCTTCCCGGCCCGACTGGAGTGGCAGGCCACAGTGGACTACACCCCGTGGCTGGCCGCCCCGGTGGGACTGTTCACCCTCCGCAGCCTCGGCCTGGACCGGGTACGCCGACACAACGCCGCACTGGCCGCGTACGGGCAACGGGTCGTCGGTGAGGCACTGGGGGTGGGGCCGGCGGCGCTGCCCGACCCCGGTGATCCGGCGGTGGCGATGCGGCTGGTGCCGCTGCCGCCCGGGGTCGCCACCACCTTCGACGCGGCCCGGTCCCTGCGGCAGCGGATCGCCGACCGACTCGCCGCCGAGGTCTCGGTGGCGTCGTGGCACGGCCGGGGGTGGCTTCGCCTCTGTGGCCAGGTCTACAACACCCCCGACGAGTACGAACGTCTCGCCCTCCGGCTGCCCGCACTGCTCGACCACCGCTGATCCGGCCCACGACCACCCCCACCGTCGGAAGGTCCTTCCTTCCGACGGGAGCCGGCACGGCCGCCCGCTGCGGCCCTGCGAAATCGACCGGGAGTCGGTTCAGACGGGGCGCCGGCGCGGCCGTCCCATGTCGCCCTACGGACTCGACCGGACTCGGTTCAGCCGGGGAGCGGGAGCAGGCGGACGGGGCCGAGCCCGAGCAGCGAGAGCGGATCGAGGTACTCCTGCCCTCGGCGCAGCCCCCAGTGCAGGCAGGCCGGTGCCGAGCAGCCAGGGTGTCCGGGGAGCAGGACACCGAGGCCGCTGCCGGCGTTGAGCTGCTGCCCGACGTCGACGACCGGTTGGACGGGCTCGTAGGTCGTCCGCAGCCCGTCGGCGTGCCCCACAGTGACGACCGGCCGACCGGCGACCGCCCCGGCGAAGAGCACCACCCCGGGGCCGGCCGCGTGGACCGTGCTGCCCGCTCCCGCCGCCAGGTCCACCCCTCGGTGTCCCGGCAGCCAGGGCTCGGGCGGAGGGGTGAATCGACGCCGGAGTTCGGGCGTGCCGGGCAGGGGCCAGCGGAATCCGCCCGGGACCACCCCGTCCGGCTGTACCGACCCGACCCGAACGGAAGACCCCACCGACCGGACCGCCGGCATCGACGGCACCGACGCACCCGCCGAAAACAGGGCGGCCGACGGGAACAGGGCGGCCGACCGAACCGGCTCGACGGTGGTGGGGCGGTCCGGTGGGGCGGGATCGAGCGGGATCGGCGCGGGTACGCAGAGCAACAGGGCAGTCGCCGTCACGATGAACATGTCGGCGAGGGTGCCGGGGTGAACCGCAGCGGCGCAGCCCCGTCCGTCGTCGGCTGTGGACAGGGCACCGACTGTGGACGACGCCCCACCGACGGCGACGATCTGCTATGGCCCTACCGCAGGCCGGGCGGCACCGCGCAGGCGCCCGGGACACGGACGAGCAGCCGACGAGGGCGGGTACACGGTGGAGGGTCGGGACGCAGGCGGGCGGCGGAGCCGGACGACCGGGCTGAGGGAACCGGGCCGGACGGCACCCTCCCCCGCGCGGCGGTACGCGGGAAAGGGCTGGCGGGGTGGTCGGGTCAGTTACCGAAGCCGGTGTCGGTCGGCAGGGAGATGTCGGGCTTCTCCAGCTCTTCGACGTTGACGTCCTTGAACGTCATCACCCGGACGTTCTTCACGAACCGGGCCGGACGGTACATGTCCCAGACCCAGGCGTCGTGCATCTCGACCTCGAAGTAGACCTCACCGTCGGAGTTGCGCACGTGCAGGTCGACCTGGTTGGCCAGGTAGAAGCGGCGCTCGGTCTCCACCACGTACGAGAACTGGCGGACAATGTCGCGGTACTCCCGGTAGAGCTGCAGCTCCATCTCGGTCTCGTACTTCTCGAGATCTTCCGCGCTCATCGCACTCCGCCTTCCATGACGACATCTTCCCCCACCGGCGCGGGAGGTCGAGGTTGCTCGCCCGACGCCACGCCGACGGTACCTGCTGAGGCCCCCGTACGCTCCATCGGCTCGTACGACCTTTCCCGCCCGGGACGGCGTGATCGGGGCGGTCGACCGGCCCGCCCGGAGACGGTGGCGACGTTGACGTACGAGAATCGGTGTTCCCGACACGGGCCGAGTTCCCGCAGCGCCGTCGAGTGATCGGCGGTGATGTAGCCCTTGTGCTCGGCGAAGCCGTAACCGGGGTAGGTGCCGTCCAACTCGACCATGAGCCGGTCCCGGGTCACCTTGGCCAGCACGCTCGCCGCGGCCACACAGGCGGCGACCCGGTCGCCCTTCCAGACGGCCAGCCCCGGCACGTCCAGCCCGTCGACGCCGAACCCGTCGCTGAGCACGTACTCGGGGCGGACGGTCAGCGAGGCGAGCGCCCGACGCATGGCGGCCAGGTTGCACACGTGCAGACCCCGGGCGTCGACCTCCTCGGCGGGGACGATCACCACCGCGTACGCCAGGGCCTTGGCCACCACCTCGTCGTGGACCCGTTCCCGGGCGGTGGGGGTGAGCAGCTTGGAGTCGGCCAACCCGTCGATCTCGCCCCGACGCCCCTCGGGCAGCACGGCGGCGGCGGCCACCAGCGGCCCGGCGCAGGCCCCCCGACCGGCCTCGTCGGCTCCGGCGACGTACCGGAAGCCCCGGCGCTGCAAGGCCCGTTCCAGCGCGTACAGTCCGCCCTCCCGGCGGACCACGGTGCGCGGCGGCGTCAGCATCGGGCACCCGCCCCGGGGGTCCCCGCCGGACCGGCGGACGGATCGGTCCCGGCCGGACCGACGCAGGAATCGGACCCGGCCGGACCGGCGGACGGATCGGTCCCGGCCAGCAGCCGGGTCAACAGGGTCGGCAGTTCCTGCGGGTAGCAGAGCTCACCGCAGGTGCTCAGCTCCGTCACCGGCCACCACCGGTGACCGGTGACGGTGGCTCGTTCGATCGCGCCGAACCCTGCGGTGTCGACCTCCCAGGTGGAGACCCGGACCAGGAAGAAGTGCTGTTCCTGCCGGTACCAGACCCCGTCGAAGGGGAACTCGACGGTCTCGCTCCAGACCGGTTCGCCCAACTCGCCCGGGGTCATCCGCAGTCCGGTCTCCTCGGCCAGTTCCCGGGCCGCCCCGTCGGCGGGGGTCTCCCCCGGGTCGAGCCCACCCCCGGGGGTGAACCAGTACCGGTGGCCGGGGCGGGCCGGATCGAAACCGGTGAAGAGCAACACCCGGCCGGTGGCGTCGACGAGCAGCACCCGGCCGGCCCGGCGAGGGGTGAAGACGGTCACCGTCCCAGCCTGCCAGACGACGCCCGTCGCGCCCATGCCCACCCGGGCCGCGACGGCCCTCGGTGCGGGCCGTCGACCGGACCACCGCGCCGACGAGGCAAGGTCACGACGCCGGATCGGGTACGTCGTGGTAGCCCTGCGGAACGGTGAGCCAGGTGGCCCGGTTCACCGGCCAGAAGACCGTGAACGCCCGACCGACCACCGCGTCCTCGCTGATGGTGGCCGACTCGATGTTCTGGCCGGACTGCTGGTAGTGCTCCAGGGAGTCGCCGGAGGCCTCCCGGTGGTCACCCATCACCCAGATCCGCCCGGGCGGCACGGTGACGTCGAACTCCTGGTCGGCCACGCGGTCCCGCCGCCCGTTGGCCTCGTAGATGTACGGCTCGTCCAGCGGCAGACCGTTGATGATGAGCCGGTCCTCGGTGTCGCAGCAGACCAGGTTGTCGCCGCCGACGGCGATCACCCGCTTGATGAAGTCCTCACCGTCGGGGTTGCCGCTCCACTCGGTGGGCGCCTTGAACACGATCACCTCGCCCCGCTCCGGGGTCCGGAAGTTGTAGACCAGCTTGTTGACAAGCACCCGGTCATCGATCTTGAGCGTGTTCTCCATGGACGGGGAGGGGATGAAGAAGGTCTGCAGTACGAAGGCGCGGACCAGTACCGCGACCAGGACGGCCACCCCCAGGAGGATGGGCAGTTCCTTCCAGAACGAACTACGGGGCTTGTCGGTCTGCTCGTCAATCACGACAGGAGCCTACGTCGCCGGGCATGTGTCGACCTTCCGTAACGCGCTAGAACGGATACCACGGTGGCAATCGGGACGAGCAGTGCGACTCCCCCACCAGGAGTCGGCCGTACCGGCAACGGCCCGTCGTCGGAGACGGTGGCGGCCGCCGGCACCGACTCGTAGGTCTCCGGCACCGGCAGTGGGGACCAGCGCGACGACGGCCAGACGACCATGAACGCCCGCCCCACCACGTTGTCGATGGGTACGGGACCCTGGCAGCGGCCGTCCTGCGAGACGAGCCGGTGGTCACCCATCACGAAGATCTGACCGGGCGGCACCACGATCTCGTCGAAGCGCCGGGACCGGCACTCGGTCGGGTTCGGCGGGAGGTCCAGAGGGGAGTCCTGGAAGACGTACGTCTCGTCGAGGGGAACCTCGTTGACGGTGACCCGACCCTGCTCGTCACAGCAGGCCACCCGGTCCCCGGGCACCCCGACCACCCGTTTGATGAAGTCCTTCTCGCCGGGGCGGCCCACCCCGACCAGGTCGCCGACGGTCTGCGCGGCCCGGCCGGCCAGGCCGGGGTCGGGGCCGAGGTCCACCTGGGGCACCCACTGCTCGGTGCCCCGGAACACCACCACCTCACCGCGCACCGGGTCCCGTACGTCGTAGACGACCTTGTTGACCAGGACCCGGTCCCCGACCAGGAGGGTGTTCTCCATCGACCCCGAGGGGATGAAGAACGCCTGCAGCAGGAACGTACGGATCAGCACGGCCAGGCAGAAGGCCACGATCAGCAGCAGTGGCAGTTCCTGCCACAGCGGCATCTGCCTCGGCGTACGGCGTCGGGACCGGCGTTGCCACGGGTCGACTGTGCCGTCGTCGTCAACCGTCCGCACCACGCAACTCCCCGGTCCGCAGAAACGTCACTACCGCCCGGGAGCCTCCCTGGAGGCCCCACGGGCGGTAGTGGACATCTGTCGTGCCGTCGCTGCCCACCTGCGCCCGTACCGAACAGGGTAGTGCGCCCTCGTCGGTGCGACACACGGGCAGGTCAGGCGGGGGACGCCGAGCGAGGGGTCAGCTCGGGAGCTTCTCGCGACGCTCCTTGATCTTGGCCTTCTTGCCCCGCAGCTCGCGCAGGTAGTAGAGCTTGGCCCGCCGGACGGCACCCCGGGTCACGACCTCGATCCGGTCGATGGCCGGGCTGTTGACCGGGTAGGTCCGCTCGACGCCGACGCCGAAGCTCACCTTGCGGACCGAGAAGGTCTCGCGCAGACCGTCACCCTGACGGCGGATGACCACGCCCTGAAAGATCTGGACACGGGACCGGTTTCCCTCGACGACCCGGGCGTGCACCTTGACGGTGTCACCGGCCCGGAACTCGGGGAGGTCGGTCCGCTTGGACTGGGCGTCAAGGGCGTCCAGGATGTTCATCACAAACCTCGTGAGGCTCACGGCGCACCGTCAGTCGGCGCGCGGATGGGCGATTCTGATCCCCGGGTGGTGACGATCGGGTCGGCACCGGTCGAGGATCCTCGCAACCTCCCGCGGCGCGGTCGGTTGCGGCAACCGCTCTACTCTGCCACACCCGGCCTCGGCAGACGAAATCAGTCCCGGCCCGTCGCGGTCGGGTCGGGAACCGTCGGCTCGGCACCGACCCGCTCCAGGGCGGCCCGGTCGTGCCGGTCCAGCGACTCCGGGGACAGTGCGGCGACCAGGTCCGGGCGGCGGTTCCCGGTGCGTACCAACGCCTCGTCACGTCGCCAGCGGGCGATCCGGCCGTGGTCGCCGGAGCGGAGCACCTCCGGCACCTCCTGCCCGCGCCACGTCTGCGGCTTGGTGTAGACCGGCCCCTCCAGCAGGCCGTGGGCGTGTGACTCCTCGTCCAGCGAGTCGGCGTTGCCGAGTACGCCGGGCAGCAGGCGGACGACCGCCTCCAGGACCACCAGTACCGCCACCTCGCCACCGAACAGGACGTAGTCGCCGAGGGAGACCTCGGTGACCCGCATCCGGGTCGCGGCGTGGTCGAGGACCCGCTGGTCGATGCCCTCGTACCGGCCGCAGGCGAAGAGCAGGTGCGACTCTCCTGCCAGCTCCTGTGCCATCGCCTGGGTGAACGGTGCGCCGGACGGGGTGGGGACCACCAGCCGGGGCAGGGTCAGCCCGTCCGGGGTCAACTCGTCGGGGGCGAGGGCGTCCAGGGCCTCCCCCCACGGCTCCGGACGCATCACCATCCCGGGTCCGCCGCCGTAGGGGGTGTCGTCGACGGTGCGGTGCACGTCGTGGGTCCAGGTCCGCAGATCGTGTACGGCCAGCCGGAGCAGCCCGCCGGCCCGGGCCTTGCCGATCAGGGACAGGTCCAGCGGGGCGAAGTACTCCGGAAAGATCGACACGACGTCGACACGCATGAGGGGGAGACTCCAGCTCGGTCAGAGATCGAGCAGACCGGTCGGTGGGTCGACCACCACGCGACTGCCGGCGAGGTCCACCTCCGGCACGATCGCCCGGACGAAGGGGATGTACGCGTCGCGCCCGTCGGGACGACGCAGCACGAGCAGGTCGGAGGCGGGAGCGTGGTCGACGCGGCGGACCTCGCCGAGCCGTTCCCCGTCCGGGGTGACGGCGACGAGGCCGACGAGTTGGTGGTCGTGGAACTCGTCCGGGTCCGTCGGTGGGTCGATGTCGACGCTCTCCACCACCAGCAGGGTGTCGCGGAGCGCTTCGGCGACGTTGCGGTCGTGGACACCCTCGAAGGTGACGAGCAGTCGGCTCTGGTGCCACCGCGCCGCGACCACTGTCAGCCGGTCGGGCACCCGGTAGGCGCCCGGGGTGGGCGGGGTGGGCGGCGCGGCCCGCCCGGCCGCCGCCCCCGGCTCGGTGACCAGCACCGAGCCGGGGGCGAAGCGAGCCTCGGGCTCGTCGGTACGCACCTCCACGGTGACCTCACCGCGGATGCCGTGCGGCTTGCCGATCCGGCCGACGGTGAGCTGCATCAGTACGAGTCGACGATGTCGACCCGGACGCCGCGCCCACCGATGGAGCCGACCACCTGACGGAGGGCCTTGGCGGTGCGACCGGAACGGCCGATCACAGTGCCCAGGTCCTCCGGGTGCACGCGGACTTCGAGCCGCTTGCCCCGACGGGAGTCGACCATCCGGACGCGAACGTCATCGGGGTGGTCGACGATGCCCTTGACCAGGTGTTCGAGCGCCGGACGCAGCGCCACGTCAGGCCTGCTCACCGGAGTCCGCAGCGGCCGGCTCCTCGGCCTTCGGGGCCTCGGCCTTCGACTCGTCGGCCTTCGGGGCCTCGGTCTTGGCGGCCTTCTTGGCCGGCTTGGCCGGCGCGTCGGCCAGACCGGCGGCGGCCTTCGCCTCGGCCTCGTAGGCGGCCTTGCGGTCGGTCCGCTCGGCGGCGACCTTGAGGGGCGGCGGCGCCGGCAGGCCCTTGAACTTCTGCCAGTCACCGGTCAGCTCCAGCAGGCGCTGCACAGCCTCGCTCGGCTGGGCGCCGACGGACAGCCAGTACTGGACCCGCTCCGACTTGACCTCGATCACCGAAGGGTCTTCCTTCGGCTGGTAGATCCCGACGAACTCGATCGCCCGGCCGTCGCGCTTGGTGCGCGAGTCGGCGACGACGATGCGGTACTGCGGGTTGCGGATCTTGCCCATCCGCAGGAGCCGGATCTTTACGGCCACAGTTGTTTCGCTCCTGTTGCGATTCTCACCAGCCCGAAGGGCGGTGCACGGGTGAGAGCCGACCGGCACAGTGGGGATGGGCCGGAGACTGCTCGGTGGACTGGCGAGGTGCCCGGGTTAGAGGGCGCCGGACACTCGCCGGATACCAGCGCCCCATTCTGCCAGATCCGGAGCCGAACGCTCACACCGGACCCGCACCGGCTCCCCCGACAGCGGTCGGGGTGACGAGGAACACACTCAGCGGGCCGGTGGGCGGTCCCATCCGGATGGCAGTCGGTCCGGCGTGTCCCAGTCCGGGGGTGTCCGGAAGTCGCACCAGGTCCCGTCGAACGGGAACTCCCCCGCCTCGGCGAGGGCGATCACCCGCTCGCCCTCGGCGCGGACCGCCCGCTCGTCGGCGACCCAGTAGTGCTCGGGAAAGGCGAGCCGCTCGGTGAACTCGTCCTCGTCCTTCCACGACCACCGGCGGTCCGGCCTGACGATCACGTCGAGGTCCTGGTCGGTCACGTCGACCCCGGCGAGGGTCCCGTCGTCCCACCGGACGCCCGGTTCCTCCAGGTTCACGTACCAGTTGGTGAACCGGTCCTCGTCGTCCCGGAACCACCACACCGAGTGGGCGGCACCGGTGGGGAGGAACTTCAGCAGCGACGGACCCTGCCAGGTGGCCTGCGCCAGCCGGTACGACGAGGTGATCCACTCGGTGAACGGGACCGCCCGCATCCCGAGCCCGGCCTCGGTGACCTCGCTGGCCACCGGTGAGTCGCGGGCCACGTGGATCAGCAGCCCCCGCTCGTCGTCGCTGACCACCCGGCCGGTGCGTACCCAGCCGATCCGGCCGCGTCGCACGTTGCGGTGCAGGATCAGGCGCCCCGGCTCGAAGCTCATCAACCCCTCCGGCGAGTGTCGGCCCCGTCACCGCCCCCGGGCGGGAGCGGACCCCACCCGAAGGGCCCCACCGCGTGGGACCCTTCGGCGTACCTCAGTAGGCGCGGGCGAGGATGGCGACCAGGTCGGGCTCGTCCTCGGAGTCCGGGACCGACCCGTCGGCCCGGACCAGGCACCGGACGGTCACGCCCTGGCCGTTCGCCTCCGCCTCGCCCGACACGCCGACCGCCGACCACGGCACCCGGGCCCACCCGGTGGCCGCCGCGTCGATCGCCTCGGCGAGCGTGGCGACCTCCACGGTGCGCTCCCGCCGGAAGGCGAGCGCCTGGTCGTGGAGGGCCTGCTGGTCGGCGTCGAGCGCGGCGAGGACCGCACCGACGACGTCGGCGACCGGGGTCGGTGCCTTCGACCCGTCGGTACGCCGGACCACCACCGCCTTGCCGGCGGCCAGGTCACGGGGGCCGACCTCGACGCGTACCGGATAGCCGCGCAGCTCGGCGTCGACGGCCCGGCGGCCGAACGCGGTGTCGGTCCGGTCGTCGAGCGCGACCCGGACACCGGCGTCACGCAGCGCGTCGCGGAGCCCGGTCGCCGCCTCGCCGACCCCCTCGCCGTCCTTGACGACCATCACGTACGCCTGGATCGGCGCCAGCCTCGGCGGCACCCGCAGCCCGTTGTCGTCGCCGTGGGCCATGATCAGCCCACCGAGCATCCGGGTCGAGGTGCCCCAGGAGGTGGTCCAGGCGTGCTCCCGTCCGCCCTCGGCGGAGGAGTAGGTGATGTCGAACGCCTTGGCGAAGTTCTGCCCCAGCTCGTGGCTGGTGCCCAGCTGGAGCGCCTTGCCGTCGCCCATCATGCCTTCGCAGGTGTACGTGGCGGTGGCCCCGGCGAACCGCTCCCGGGCGGTCTTGAGGCCCACCACCACCGGGATGCCCAGCACGTTGACCATCAGGTCCTCGTACGCCTCGTGCAGGATCCTGCGGGCGTAGGCGCGGGCGTCGTCACGGGTGGCGTGGGCGGTGTGCCCCTCCTGCCAGAGGAACTCGCTGGTACGCAGGAAGACGCGCGGACGCAGCTCCCACCGGACGACGTTGGCCCACTGGTTGAGCAGCAGCGGCAGGTCCCGGTAGGAGTCGACCCACTTGGCCATGAACTCGCCGATCACCGTCTCGCTGGTGGGGCGGACCACCACCGGCTCGGCGAGCTGCTTGCCGCCACCGTGGGTGACCACCGCCAGCTCCGGGGAGAAGCCCTCGACGTGCTGGGCCTCCCGCTTGAGGTAGCTCTCCGGGATGAAGAGCGGGAAGTACGCGTTCTCCGCCCCGGCCGCCTTGATCCGGGCGTCCATCTCGGCCTGCATCCGTTCCCAGATGGCATAACCGGCCGGTCGGATCACCATCGTCCCGCGGACCGGGCCGTTGTCGGCCAGCTTCGCCTTGGCGATCAGATCCTGGTACCAGCGGGGAAAGTCCTCCGCACGGGGAGTGAGCACGCGCGCCATGACCACACATCCTATTCCCCACCCCCGGCCCCTCCCCATCCCCCACCCTGCCCCCACCCCCAAGCCCCCATCCCCCTGGGGCGCGTTGATCAAGGGGTTTGCGTCACCAGGGGGCCGAAGGCTGACACAAATCCCTTGATCACGCGACTGGAAGGAGGGAGGGAGGGGGTGGGAGGGAGGGGGTGGGGGTGGGGGGTCAGGTGGGGAGGGGGTGGGGTGGGGTGGGGGGTCAGGTGGGGAGGGGGTGGCCGCGCAGGATGAGGTGGGAGGGGGCGCGGACGACCCGGAGGTCGTGGCGGGGGTCCTCGGGGTAGACCACCAGGTCGGCCAGGCCACCCTCGACGAGGCCGGGGAACCCGAGCCACTCCCGGGCCCGCCAGGAGGCGGCGGCCAGCACGTCCACCGGGGACATTCCGGCCTGCTCGTGCAGCAGGAGCATCTCCTCGGCGGCCAGGCCGTGGTCGATCCCACCCCCGGCGTCGGTCCCGACGTAGATCGGCACCCCCGCCTCGTACGCGGCCCGGACCACCTCGGGGAACCGGTCCCGCAGACCGACCATGTGGTCGGCGTACCTGGGGAACTTGGGGCGAGCCTGGTCGGCGATCCCGCCGAAGGTCCGAATGTTGATCATCGTGGGGATCAGGGCGGTGCCCCGTCGGGCCATCTCGTCGATCAGGTCCAGGCTCAGCCCGGTGCCGTGCTCGACCGAGTCCACCCCGGCCCGCACCATGATGTCGACGGCCGTCTCGGAGAAGGTGTGCACCGCAGCGCGTACCCCGGCGGCGTGGGCTGCCTCGACGGCGGCGGTCATGGTGGCGGCGTCCCAGGCCGGGGCGAGGTCCCCCTCCCCCCTGTCGATCCAGTCGCCGACCAGCTTGACCCACCCGTTGCCCGCCCGCGCCTGCTCGGCGACCGTCGCGGCGACGTCGGCCGCCGCCACCTCCACCCCGATGTCCCGCAGGTACCGCCGGGGCGGCGCGACGTGCCGTCCGGCGCGGGCCAGCCGGGGCAGGTCCGGCTCGTCCTCAAGCTCCGGGTACGGCAACGGCGACCCGGCGTCGCGGATCGCGAGGACCCCGGCGTCCCGGTCGACACGGGCCAACGCCCGGGCGTGGTCGAGGGAGGCGACCGGTCTACCGCCCCGGGCGATGCCGATGTGGCAGTGGGCGTCGACCAGCCCGGGGAGGACGAACCCCCGGTCCACGACGGTCTCCGCGCCGGGTTGCGGTTCGAAGGTGACCCGGTCGCCGACCAGCCAGACGTCCCGTACCTCGTCGTCGGGGAGAAGCACACCACGCACATGCAGAGCCATGTGCCAGGTCTACCCGATCACTGTCCGTCGCGCCCCAGGAGCCCGGCCCGTCGAGCCGTCAACGCGGGCAGGTCGCCCTCCGTCACCGACACGCGTCAACGCGGGCCCTTGTCTCCCTTGCCCAGCTTGTTGAAGTCGATCTTCGGAAGCTTGAACCCGGGCGGCAGCCCCTGGCCGGTCAGGTCGTTCGGGTTCATCCCCGGCGGAAGCTGCGGCATGCCGCCCGGGAACCCGCCGGGCAGCCCGCCCTGCGCCCCGGCGCGCGGCCGGTTGCCGCCCTTGGTGCCCTTGCGCTTGTTCTTCGGTGACTTGGTGGCCTTGCGCCGCCCACCGCCGGGCAGGCCCATCATGCCGCCCATCTGCTTCATCATCTTCTGCGCGTCGGCGAAGCGGTTGAGCAGCTGGTTGACGTCCATCACGGTGACCCCGGAACCGCCCGCGATCCGGGCCCGCCGGGAACCGTTGATGATTTTGGGGTTGCTCCGCTCGGCCGGGGTCATCGACCTGATGATCGCGGTCACCCGGTCGAAGTGCTTGTCGTCGACCTCGGCGAGCTGGTCCTTCATCTGCCCCATGCCGGGCATCATGGCCAGTACGTTGGCGATCGGCCCCATCCGTCGGACCGCGATGAGCTGATCGAGGAAGTCGTCCAGGGTGAACTGTTCCCCGCCCATCAGCTTGGCGGTCATCTTCTCCTTCTGATCGGTGTCGAAGGCCGCCTCGGCCTGCTCGATCAGAGTGAGGACGTCGCCCATGCCGAGGATCCGGCTGGCCATCCGGTCGGGGTGGAAGACGTCGAAGTCCTCCGGCTTCTCGCCGGTGGAGGCGAAGAGGATGGGCTGCCCGGTGACCTCCCGGACCGACAGCGCCGCACCACCACGGGCGTCACCGTCCAACTTCGACAGAACCACACCGGTGATGCCCACACCGTCGCGGAACGCCTCGGCGGTACGCACCGCGTCCTGGCCGACCATCGCGTCGATGACGAAGATGACCTCGTCGGGGCTGACGGCGTCCCGGATGTCCGCTGCCTGCTGCATCATCTCGGCGTCGATACCCAGCCGACCGGCGGTGTCGACGATGACGATGTCCCGGGCGGCCCGACGGGCGTGCTCGATGGAGGCACGGGCCACCTGGACGGGGTCGCCGGTGCCGTTGCCGGGCTCCGGGGCGTACACCTCGACACCGGCGCGGGCACCGAGCACCTGCAGCTGCCCGACGGCGTTGGGTCGCTGGAGGTCGGCGGCGACCAGCAGCGGCTGGTGCCCCTGGCCCTTGAGCCACCGGGCCAGCTTGCCGGCGAGGGTGGTCTTACCGGAACCCTGGAGACCGGCCAGCATGATCACCGTGGGTGGCTGCTTGGCGAACTGGAGCCGACGGCTCTCCCCGCCGAGGACCGCCACCAGCTCCTCGTTGACGATCTTGACGATCTGCTGGGCGGGGTTGAGGGCCTGGGAGACCTCCACGCCGCGCGCCCGCTCCTTGACCCGCGCGATGAACCCCTTGACCACCGGCAGGGCGACGTCGGCCTCCAGCAGCGCCATCCGGATCTCGCGCGCGGTGGCGTCGATGTCGGCGTCGGTGAGCCGGCCCTTGCTCCGGAGCTTGGTGAAGATCCCGGACAGGCGGTCACTCAAGGTGTCAAACACACGAACATCCCGTTTGTCAGTGTTCCGGCGGGCACATCGGCTGGCAGTCCAACCACCGTTAGGGTAGCCCGCCGTCCGTACTCGCGCCCCGGCCCGCCCGGACCATCGGACGCCCGGCGGGTCGGACGACCACCCCGACGGTCGGCGTCACCCGGACGGCCGGCAGCGCGGGCGGTCACACGGCGGCCAGCACCGCTGCGGCCAACCGGTCCCGCTCGGCCTCGTCGGGTCCGGCACCGACCAGGTAGAACACGTCCACCACGTCGGCACCGAGGGTGGAGATCCGGGCCGCCCGGACCTGGGCTCCGGCCTCGTCCAGCGCGGAGGTCACCCGGTAGAGCAGACCGGCGGCGTCGGCGGCCCGCAGTTCCAGCAGCACCGCGTCGGTGGCCGCCTCCCGATGCCACACCACCCGGGGCTCGCCTCCCGAACCCCGGGCGGCCAGGGCCCGGCCACGCAGCCGCTGGATCACCGACACGTCGCCGGCGACGGCCCGACGCAGGTCGGCACCGAGCGCGATCGGGTCCGGGGCGAGCCCGTAGCGGGGTTGGACCCGGAACTCGACCAGCGCCCGGCCGTCGACGGTGGAGACGTCAGCGGCGAGCACCTCCAGTCGGTGCAGGGCCAGGCAACCGGCCACCGTCGCGAGCAGCCCCCGCCGGTGCGCCGCAGCCACCGACACCCGGTCCTCGCCGAGGTGGACCACCGGCAACGGCCCCGCCACCAGCGCCGGATCCGGGTCCGGGGGCGCGGGGAGCGCACCCGTGGCCAGGGCGGTACGGACCCGGGCGACCAGTTCGCCGACCAGCCGTCCCTTCCAGTGCGACCAGGCGGCCGGTCCGGTGGCGGCGGCGTCGGCGCGGACCAACGCGTACAGCAACTCCAGGGTGGTGACGTCGCCGACCCGCTCGGCCACCCCGGCGATGGTCAACGGGTCGGAGAGGTCCCGCCGGGTCGCCACGTCCGGCAGCAGCAGGTGCAGCCGGACCAGGGTCCCGATCAGCGCCGACTCGGCAGGGGGCAGCCCCATCCGGGCGGCGATCCGCTCGGCGAGCGGAGCTCCCACCACACTGTGGTCACCGGTCAGCCCCTTGCCGACGTCGTGCAGGAACGCCCCGAGCAGCAACAGGTCGGGGCGGTCCACCTCACGGGTGTGCCGACTGGCCTCGTACGCCGACTGGACCAGGTGCCGGTCCAGGGTGAACCGGTGGACCGGGTTGTGCTGGGGCAGGCTGCGCAGCCGGGTCCACTCGGGCAACCAACGGTCGACCAACCCGTACCGGTCGCAGCTCTCCCAGGCGGAGACCAGGCCGGGACCGGCGCCGAGGAGGGTGAGCAGCGCGGACCGGGCCTCGGCTGGCCACGGGGTGGGCAGCGGAGGGCAGTACGCGGCGAGCCACTCGCAGGTGGCCCGCGCGATCGGCAGACGGGTGGTCGCCGCGGCGGCGGCCACCCGCAGCGACAGGCTCGGGTCGGGGCGGGCGCCGATCGCGGTCCGGGCGAGGACCAGTTCGCCGTCGTGCTCGACCACGTCGCGGGCGACCGGGCGGCGCACCGGGCGACCGAATCCCCCGCGCCGACGGCCGGAGCGGAGCCGGTCGGCGGCCCGCCAGGCGTCGTCGAGGGCATGGCCGACGGTCCTGGCGTCCCCGGCGACCCGCCGGAGCACCGCGTCGCCGTCGTGCCCGACGGTCGCCGAGGGCGCAGTGGGGGGGTGACGCAGTCCGAGGAGGGCGGCGACGCCGTCGCGCTCCTGGGCGAGCAGCCTGTCGACCCGTCGACCGACCTGGTGGTGCAGGGCGTCGCGGGTGTCGAGCAGTCGGCTGTGCGCGGCGTGCACCGCCGGGCGGAGCGCGTCGGTGACCCCGGCGACGGCGATGGCCCGCAGCAGGCCGACGTCCCGTAGTCCACCGGCGGCCTCCTTGAGGTCGCCTTCGAGGAGGAACGCCAGTTCACCGTGGGCCTGCCAGCGGGTCTCGGTGATCTCCCGCAGGGCGGGCAGGTGGCGGAGGGCGGTCCGTCGCCAGTGGTCGAGGGCGGTCCGGGCCAGGGAGTCGACCAGGTCCCGGTCACCGGCGACGTACCGGGCGTCGAGCAGGGCGAGGGCGACCTTGACGTCGTCCTGGGCCACCGAGAGGGCCTCGGAGACGGTCCGCACCGAGTGGTCCAGGCGCACCCCGGCGTCCCAGATCGGGTACCACAGCGACGCTGCCAGCTCGTCCACCGCCGGCACCCCGGAGTGCAGCAACACCAGGTCGAGGTCGCCGTAGGGGGCGAGTTGCCTCCGCCCCAGCCCGCCGACGGCGACCAGGGCGACCCCGGAGCGTCGCGGCAGCAGCCCGGCGAGCCACCTGTCGTACGCCGCCGCCCGCGCCGCCCGGGGTCGGGCCCCGACTCCCCCGGGTACGCCGACGGCCTCGTTGATCAGGAAATCGGTCTCCGTGGCATCGGGGCCGCCGGAGGGTTCCTTCCTGATCAACGAGGCCATTCGCGTGCTCCCTACAGGGCGTCGAGGCCGCGTTCGCCGGTACGCACCCGGACGACCTCCTCGACCCCGGTGACCCAGACCTTGCCGTCGCCGATCTTGCCGGTCCGGGCGGCCGCGACGATGGCGTCAACGATCTTGTCGACGTCGATCTCGTCGGTCAGCACCTCCACCCGGATCTTGGGCAGGAACTCGACCGTGTACTCGGCACCCCGGTAGACCTCGGTGTGCCCCTTCTGCCGGCCGTAGCCCTGGACCTCGCTGACGGTGAGACCGGCCACGCCCAGAGCGTGCAGCGCCTCCTTCACCGCGTCCAGTTGGTACGGCTTGATGACCGCGGTCACCAGCTTCATGTCCAAGCCCTCCATCCCAGGAACGTTAACCGCCGACCTTCTCGCTCACCGGCTCGGTCGGTTCGGTCGACTCGGTCGGTTCGGTCGTGGGCTTCGACTTCGGCGCGGCCGAAGGGGTGATGCCCGCGGCGGCGAACGCACCGCCACCACCGGTGGTGCCGAACTCGTACGCGCTCTCGGCGTGCTCGGCGTTGTCGATGCCCTCGACCTCGGCCTCGGGGCTGACCCGGAACCCGATGGTCTTCTCGATCACGAGGCCGATGACGTACGCGACCACGAACGAGTAGGCCATCACGGCGACCACACCGAGGGCCTGCAGACCCAGCAGGGTGATGCCACCGCCGTAGAGCAGTCCGGCGTTACCCTCACCGGCCAGCACCTCGACGGCCAGGAAACCGATGAGCAGCGAACCGATGACGCCGCCGACCATGTGCACGGCGACCACGTCGAGCGAGTCGTCGTACTTGAACTTGTACTTGAGTCCCACGCAGAGCGCGCAGACCGCACCGGCGATCAGGCCGAGCGCGATCGCACCCAGCGGCTCCAGGAAGGCACAGGCCGGGGTGATACCGACCAGGCCGGCGATGGCACCGGAGGCGGCACCGAGGGTGGTCGGCTTGCCGTCGCGGAACCACTCGACGACGATCCAGCCGAGCACTGCGGCGGCGGTCGCCACCTGGGTGTTGATCAGCGAGACGGCGGCGGCACCGTCGGCCGCACCGGCCGAACCGGCGTTGAATCCGAACCAGCCGAACCAGAGCAGCGCGGCACCGAGCAGCACCATCGGCAGGTTGTGCGGCTTGAACTTGTCCTTCGGCCAGCCGACGCGGCGGCCGAGCACCAGCGCCAGGGCGAGTGCGGCAGCACCGGCGTTGATGTGCACGGCGGTTCCACCGGCGAAGTCGAGCACGCCCAGCTCGCCGATCCAGCCACCGCCCCAGACCCAGTGCGCGACCGGGAAGTAGACCAGGGTGGCCCAGAGGCCGGCGAAGAGCAGCCACGGGCCGAACTTGGCCCGGTCGGCGATCGCGCCGCTGATCAGCGCGACGGTGATCACGGCGAACATCAGTTGGAAGCCGGCGAACAGCAGGTCGGGAATGCCGCCCTCGGTGCCGCTCTCCAGCATGCCCCGCAGACCGGCGGCCTTGAGATCACCGGTGATCCCGCCGATGTCGCCACTGAAGGCGATGCTGTAGCCGTAGAACACCCACAACAGGCTGACCACGCCGATCGCGCCGAAGCTCATCATCATCATGTTGAGCACCGACGTGGAACGCGTCATGCCGCCGTAGAACAGCGCCAGGCCGGGGGTCATGAGCAACACCAGCGCGGCGGAAGTCAAAATCCAGGCGGTGGCACCAGAATCTAGCTCGGGCACGCTGCCTCCTCTCGGTAGTTTCCCTCCCTCCCGGCATCGCGCAGCATCGCCCGTCGCCGGTTGGCCGGAACTCTGTCCGTCTGCTGTTTCACGGAACATCCCCGGTCGATTTCCGAACCGTGACGACTTGTTTCCAGCGTGTGAAGAACGCCGTCTCGTCGGCGGGACGGCGGAGGCCGGTGGGCCGGTCGGCCGAGGCCGGGGTCGACCCGGCTGACCAGCGGATCGGCGATACGGTTGACGCTTCGCACCGAGGCGACAGCCCACCGTGACCACCCGACGCCACCGACCGACGGCATGACGCCGTCGACCGACGAGCCGGACCGGACCGCCGAGACCAGCCCAAGTCGGGCGAGACCGGACCGGGCCAGGCACGACCGAGCCGGGCCAGGCACGACCGAGCCGGGCCAGGCACGACCGAGCCGGGCCAGGCACGACCGAGCCGGGCCAGGCACGACCGAGCCGGGCCAGGCACGACCGAGCCGGGCCAGGCACGACCGAGCCGGGCCAGGCACGACCGAGCCGGGCCAGGCACGACCGAGCCGGGCCAGGCACGACCGAGCCAGGCACGACCGGGCACCCGAACGGCCGAGACCGGCCTCGCGTGGGCGGGGCCGGTCTCGGCGGGGTGGGCTGAGGAGCCCGACGCGCTCAGCGCAGGGCGTGCTCCAGGGCGTGCCGCTCGTAGTCGAGCAGCCGCAGGTCCCGCATCGGGCGACGCAGCGAGCCCTTGCGCACGATCCGGACGAAGGCGGGCTCACCGGCGGCGGCCATCCGGCGGATGCCCTCCACGTGGTCCACGATCCGCTTGCGGATGGTGCGGATGAGGCGGTGACGGTCCCGGGGGATCAGCCCGTACGCGTCGGCGAAGAGCCGCAGTCGGCGGGGGCGGTCAGGGCGTTTCCACCCCAGCGTGATGGAGTCCCGGTCGGAGAAGATCGGCACCCAGGTCCACGCCGCGTACGCCACGTCGTAGATCCGGGCACCCGGCGAGGCGAGGTCGAAGTCGATCAGCCCGAGGGTCCCGTCCGGCCGCCAGATGACGTTGTGCGGGGCGGCGTCGTGGTGACAGATCACCTCGGTGTCCGGCGGGGGCGGGCCGAACGAGCGCCACACCGCCCCGGGCGGCGGGACGAAACCGTACTGGGCGTCGTGGAACATCCGCAGCATGGTCGCCACGGTCACCAGGGCCTCGTCGGTGACCCAGTGGGAGGCGAGCGGGTACTCCCCGCACTCCCCCTCCAGGTACGACAGGACCTCCCGGTTGCGTTCGTCCATGCCGAGGGCCCGGGGTGCGCCGGTGAAACCGACGTACTCCAGGTGGCGGAGCAGCCCGTGCACCGCCGGGGTCCACGGGCCGGCGTTGCGGCGCACTGTGTCGCCGACCCGGACCACGGTGCTGACGTTCCCGCCGTGCAGCGGGATCTCCTGCGAAGTCACGTACGGTCTCCCGAGGCCCGGCGCCGCGTGACGGGGATCCCGCCAGCCGGCGTAGGTGCGATCGTCGGTGGTCACCGAGGTTACGCGTCCCGGGCCAACGGCTCGGTGCCGAGGAGGGCGTCGACGAACTGTGCCGGGTCGAACGGCGCGAGGTCGTCCGGCCCCTCGCCGAGTCCGACCAGCTTGACGGGGATGCCGAGCTTGCGTTGCACGGCGATCACGATCCCGCCCTTGGCGGTGCCGTCGAGCTTGGTGAGCACCACCCCGGTGACGTTCACCACCTCGGTGAAGACCCGGGCCTGCTCCAGGCCGTTCTGCCCGGTGGTGGCGTCCAGGATCAGCAGGGTCTCGTCGATCGGGCCGTGCTTCTCCACCACCCGCTTGACCTTGCCCAGCTCGTCCATCAGGCCGATCTTGTTCTGCAACCGACCGGCGGTGTCGATCAGCACCGTGTCGGTGTCCGCCTCGATGCCCCGGCGGACCGCGTCGAAGGCGACGCTGGCCGGGTCGGCCCCCTCCGGTCCGCGTACCGTCTCGGCGCCCACCCGGCCGCCCCAGGTCTCCAGCTGGTCGGCGGCGGCGGCCCGGAAGGTGTCGGCCGCGCCGAGGGTGACCGAGCGTCCGTCGGCGACCAGGACCCGGGCGATCTTGCCGCAGGTGGTGGTCTTGCCGGCGCCGTTGACCCCGACGACGAGCAGCACCGCCGGGACGCCCTCCTTGCCGGTGGTGTGCAACGACCGGTCCAGGTCGGGGTCGAGGGCGTTGACGAGTTCGGCGGCGAGCAGTGCCCGCAGCTCGGTGGCCGAGCGGGTGCCGAGGACCCGGGTCCGCTCCCGCAGCCGGTCGACGATCTCCCGGGTGGCGTCGATCCCGACGTCGGCGGTGATCAGGCTGTCCTCGATCTCCTCCCAGGCGTCCTCGTCCAGGTGGTCCCGGCTGAGCAGGCCGAGCAGCCCCCGGCCGAACGCGTTCTGGGAGCGGGACAGCCGGGAGCGCAGCCGGATCAACCGACCGGCGGTCGGCTCGGGCACCTCCAGGGTGGGGGGCGGGGCCTCCAGCACCGGCGGGGGCTCCACCAGGACCCCGGTGGACAGGTCGCCCTCGGGCGCCTCGACCGGTGGCGCGGTCGGTTCCTGCACGCGGGTGTCGACCTGCGGCTGCGGAGGCTCCTGCCGACGCCGCAGCCGAGGCACCACCAGACCGATGCCGCCGAGGACCAGCACACCGAGCAGTGCGAGGGCGATGAGGACGTATTCCGTCATACCGAAATCCTGTCAGATGTCGACGCGGTCGTCGCACCGACCGCACCCGGCACGCGGACCACCGTTGGTCCGCCACCTGAACCACCGGGTGGCGGAGCCCTCCCACAGGTAGAAAGATGAGAGATCGTTTCCCTGCCGAGGAGTCCGCATGCCCGAGTCCCGCCTGCTCATCGGTCCGTTGCTCCGACGGGTCGTCGGCACGCGGGCCACCGTCTGGGTGGAGACCGACGCTCCCGCCGTGGTCACCGTCCGCACCCCCGGTGCGGCGGGCGGCACCGCCACCACCTTCAGCGCGTACGACCACCACTACGCACTGGTGGTGGTGGAGGGACTGACCCCGGACAGCGTCACCCCGTACGAGGTCCTCGTCGACGACGAGCTGGTCTGGCCGACGCCCGACGACCCGTACCCGGCCAGTGTGATCCGGACCCGGGCCACCGACGACCGGGAGCAGCCGGTCCGGTTGACCTTCGGCTCGTGCCGGGAGACCACCCAGCACGCGACCACCCGTCGACTCCCCCCGGACGCCCTCGACGCGTACGCCCGGCGGTCGATCGCCTCGGGTGACCCGACCGACCTGCCCGACCTGCTGGTGCTCCTCGGCGACCAGGTGTACGCCGACAACACCTCGCCGACGGTCAAGCGGCTGCTCAAGCGGCGTCGACGGCGCCCGGAGGACGCCCCGGTGGACCAGGTGGTGAGCTTCGACGAGTACACCAAGCTCTACCTGGAGTCGTGGCGGGATCCGGAGATCCGCTGGCTGCTCTCCACCACCCCATCGGTGATGATCTTCGACGACCACGAGATCATCGACGACTGGAACACCTCCGCCGCCTGGCGGGCGGACATGCGGCGACAGCCCTGGTGGGCAGAGCGGATCGGCAGCGGGCTCGCCTCGTACTGGGTCTACCAGCACCTGGGGAACCTGTCACCGGACGAGATCGCCGCCGACCCGGTCTACACCGAGGTGATCGCCGCCGGGGACGCCACCGAGGTGCTGCGGGAGTTCGGCAGCCGGGTCGACACCGAGTCCGACGTGGCGCACGATCCCGAGCGCTGGCGGGCCGTGCAGTACCCGTGGAGCTACGCGCTCGACCTGGGCCGGACCCGGCTGGTCATGCTCGACACCCGGTGCAGCCGGGTCGTCCAGCCGGGCAGCCGGGCGATGCTCCCCGGCGGGGAGTGGTCGTGGTTCGTCGACCAGGCCCACGGCGACTACGACCACCTGGTGGTGGGCTCCTCGCTGCCGTGGCTGCTGCCGCCGGGCATCCACCACGTCGAGGCCTGGAACGAGCGGCTGGCCGACTCGGCGCGGCCGTGGGTGGCCGGGCTGGGCGAGAAGCTGCGTCGAGCCCTGGACCTGGAGCACTGGGCGGCGTTCCATCGTTCGTTCACCGCGTTGGGCGAGGTCTTCGCCCGGCTCGGCAGCGGCCGACGCAACGAGCCCGGCGACCGGGTGGGGGCCGGACCGGCGTACCCGGCACCCGCGTCGATCAGCGTGCTCGGCGGTGACGTGCACCACTCGTACGTGGCGCGGGCCAGCTTCGCCGACCCGGCCGTCCGGACCCCGGTGCACCAGCTCACCTGCTCGCCCATCCACAACCAGGTGCCGGCCGGGATGCGCCCGCTGATGCGGCTGGGTTGGGCGGCCGGCCCGGCGTCGGCCACCCGCGCCCTGGCCCGCTCCGCCGGGGTACGCCGTCCGAACGTGCGCTGGCGCAAGCTCGCCGGCCCGTACTTCGGCAACGCGGTGGCGACCCTCACGCACCGGGGCCGGGCCGCCGAGGTGACGATCGAGGGCACCTCCAGCGAGGGGCACCTGCGCCCGGTGGCCCACCACCGGCTCACCGGCTGAACGACAGCGAAGAGGCCCCGGTCGTCGCCGCCGGTGGCACCGGTCGACCGAGCACCACCGGGCGGGTGGCGGCCGTACCCTGGCTCGGATGAACGAGGAGCTGCCGGAGCCGGTGCGGGCGGTCGAGCACGAGCTGACCGCGCTGCTGCGCCGGTCCCGGGCGATCTCCCTGGAGATCGCCCGGGAGGTGCACCCCGAGATCGAGCCGAACGCCTACGGTCTGCTGCTCTGGCTGCGGCGGTGCGGGTCGACCCGGCTCACCGAGCTGGCCACCCGCCTCGGGGTCGGCAAGGGGACGCTGAGTCGACAGATCCAGGCCCTGGAGGTGCTCGGTCTGGTCCGCCGGGACCCCGACCCGACGGATCGGCGCGCCTGGCAGCTCAGCCTGACCGAGGAGGGGCAGCGTCGGTTCGACGCCGCCCGGTCCTCCCGGCTGGACCAGATCTGGCGGGCCCTGGAGGACTGGCCCGCCCAGGATCTGGCGGACCTGGCCCGGCTGCTGAGCCGGTTCAACGACACCTGGGGTTGACCGTCGTGCCGCCCGGGGGTGGCCGGGCGATCGTGAGACGGATCTACGTCACGTCAGGTTGTTGCTTCAGGCAACCAAGTCGTACGGTGGCTTCGGCACGCGATCACGAAACCCCTGCGGAGGCGAACCACGATGACCCAGGCGAGCGCCTCCGGCAGGACGACGACTGTCCCGATGAGCCACCGGCAGATCCTGGAGGCGCTCTCCGGACTCCTGCTGGGGATGTTCGTCGCCATCCTCTCCTCCACCGTCGTCACCAACGCCCTGCCCCGGATCATCACCGAACTGCACGGCGGGCAGTCCGCGTACACCTGGGTGGTCACCTCGGCCCTGCTGGCCACCACCGCGACCACCCCCATCTGGGGCAAGCTCGCCGACCTGACCAACAAGAAGATGCTCGTCCAGCTGGCCCTGCTGATCTACGTGCTCGGGTCGGTGCTGGCCGGACTCTCCCAGAGCACCGGTCAGCTGATCGCCTGCCGGGTCCTCCAGGGCATCGGCGCCGGCGGGCTGACCGCGCTCGCCCAGGTGGTCATGGCCACGATGATCGCGCCCCGCGAGCGCGGCCGGTACAGCGGCTACCTGGGTGCGGTGATGGCCGTGGCCACCATCGGCGGCCCGCTGGTCGGCGGCCTGATCGTGGACACGTCGTGGCTCGGCTGGCGGTGGTGCTTCTACGTCGGGGTGCCGTTCGCCCTGGCCGCCCTGGTGGTCCTGCAACGAACCCTGCACCTGCCGGTGGTCCGCCGCCCCGTCCGCGTCGACTGGCTCGGTGCCACGCTGATCACGGCCAGCGTCTCCACCCTGCTGATCTGGGTCACCTTCGCCGGTGACCGGTTCGCCTGGTTCTCCGTACCGACACTGGTCATGGTCCTCGGCGCCCTGCTGCTCGGCGCCCTCGCTGTGGTGGTGGAGTTCCGGGCCGCCGAACCAGTCATCCCGCCCCGGCTGTTCCGCTCCCGGACCATCACCCTGGCCACCGTCGCCAGCATCGCTGTCGGTGTCGGCATGTTCGGGGTATCGATCTTCCTCGGCCAGTACTTCCAGATCAGCCGGGGGCAGTCCCCCACCGTCGCCGGCCTGATGACCCTGCCGTTGATCCTGGGACTGCTGGTCTCCTCCACAGTCGTCGGCCAGGTGATCAGCCGGACCGGCAGGTGGAAGCGCTACCTGGTCGCGGGCTCCGCGCTGCTCACCGTCGGCTTCGCCCTGATGGGTACGCTCCGCGCCGACACCAGTTTCGTGCTGCTCGGCGTCTACATGACGCTGATCGGGGTCGGGCTCGGACTGACGATGCAGAACCTGGTCCTCGTGGTGCAGAACGCCGTCGACCCGCACGAACTCGGAGCGGCCAGCTCGCTGGTGGTCTTCTTCCGCACCCTCGGCGGCGCGATCGGCGTCTCCGCCCTCGGCGCGCTGCTGTCGCACCGGGTCGACGGCTACCTGACCGACGGGCTCACCCGACTCGGCGCCCCGGCCGGCAGCACCGGCGACGGCGGGCTGCCCGACGTCCGCGCGCTCCCCGGGCCGATCCGGGCCGTCGTGGAGAGCGCGTACGGCCACGGCGCAGCCGACGTCTTCCTGACCGCCGCCCCCTTCGCCCTGATCGCCCTGATCGCCGTCTGCTTCCTCCGGGAGGAGCCGTTGCGCCTGCACAACGCGATGCCGGACGAGCCCGAGCCGAACGAGCCCCAGCAGCGTCGCCTGCCGGGCGGGGAGCCGGTGGCCGCCCCGGCTGCGGTCACCGTCGGCCGCGCCAACGCCCCGACGGTGCCCCCGACCAAGCTCCCGGCGCCCAGCGCGGGGGCACCCCGATGAGCGCCGGCTGCACCGTGTCGGGCAGCGCCCCGGCCGGTGCGGCCGGTGACGCCGCCCTCCGCGTCAGGTGGCGAGGGCGGCGCGGACGTACCGCAGCCCCTCCGTGCCGGTCCAGCGGTACGCGGACAGACCGGCGGCCCGGGCCCCGCTGATCGCCCGGTCCTCGTCGTCGACCAGGAGCACCCGCGACGGCGTGGTCTCCAGGGCCTGGCAGGCGGCCTCGAAGTACTCCTTCGCCGGCTTGTTGAACCCGACCACCGAGGAGTTGACCACCACGTCCACCTCCCCGACCAGCCCGAGCGCCGCCAGGTCGGTGTCGAGCTGGTCGGTGGCGTTGGTGCCGAGCCCGACTCTGATCCCGGCGGCCCGGACCTCCCTGACGAAGTCCAGCACCTGCGGGTCCACCTCGCCCCGGTAGCGCTGCCACTGCTCGACCGCCGCCCGGGCCCGCTCGGGGCTGCCCACCGACGGGGTGAGCGCGTCGGCCACGCTCGTCATCCACTCGGCGTGGCTGATCTGCCCGGTGAGCACCGGCTGGAGCCGCCCCCAGTGCATGGCGATCTCGGCGAGCACCCCGTCGGAGAGGCCGTACTCGCGTTCCACCCCGGCCGCGACCGCCGGGTCCCAGCGCCGCAGCACCCCGTCGAAGTCCAGCAGGAGTGCCGTCGCGCGTTCCCGAGCCACTAGTCGTTCTCCTTCTCGCGGCCGTGCCGCTCGTCGTCGCCCCCCGCCCCGGACGCGTCGTCGTCACGACCCCGAACGGGGCGCGCACCGACGGCGGTCGGGGCGGGTTGCGGTTGTTCCCCCTCGGCCCGGTTGAGCCGTTGGCTGATCACCTGGGTCACGCCGCTGCGCATCGTCACCCCGTAGAGCGCGTCGGCGACCTCCATCGTCCGCTTCTGGTGCGTGATGACGATGAGCTGACTCTTCTCCCGCAGCTGGGCCAGCAGGGTGATCAGGCGCCCCAGGTTGACGTCGTCGAGGGCCGCCTCGACCTCGTCCATGATGTAGAACGGGCTGGGCCGGGCCCGGAAGATCGCCACCAGCATGGCCACGGCGGTCAGCGACCGTTCCCCGCCGGAGAGCAGCGAGAGCCGCTTGATCTTCTTCCCCGGGGGGCGGGCCTCCACCTCCACGCCGGTGGTGAGCAGGTCGTCGGGTTCGGTGAGGATCAGCCGCCCCTCGCCACCGGGGAACAGGACCGTGAAGACCTGCTCGAACTCCCGGGCGGTGTCGGCGAACGCGCTGGCGAAGACCTCCAGGATCCGTTCGTCGACGTCCTTGACCACCGTCAGCAGGTCCCTGCGGGTGGCCTTGAGATCCTCCAACTGCTCGGTGAGGAACTTGTAGCGCTCCTCCAGCGCGGCGAACTCCTCCAGCGCCAGGGGGTTGACCTTGCCGAGCAGGGCCAGTTCCCGTTCCGCCTTGGCGGCCCGCTTCTCCTGCACCGGGCGCTCGTACCGGACCGGTTCGGGCACCGGCAGACCGTCCCGTTCGGCCGCCGTCACGTCGGCCTGGGTCGGCGGTACGGGCTGGGTCGGGCCGTACTCGCCGATCAGGGTCGGCACGTCCAGACCGAAGTCCTCGGCCGCCTTGACCTCCAACTGCTCGATCCGCATCCGCTGCTCGGCCCGGGCCACCTCGTCCCGGTGCACCTGGCTGGTCAGCCGGTCCAGCTCCGCGCCGAGCCGCTTCGCCGACCCGCGTACCTCGGAGAGTTCCGCCTCGCGGGCGGCGCGTTCGCGCGCCACGGCGTCGCGGTGCTCCTCGGCCCGCGAGGTGGAGACGGCGATCCGGCCCAGTGCCTCGCGGGCGCCACCGGCGACCGCATCGGCGATGCCGGCACCCCGTGCCCGGGCCGCCCGGCGGGCCGCCGCCCGCTCCCGCGCGGCCCGTTCGGCGGTGGCCTGCCGACGCAGCGAGTCGGCCCGACCGGCGATCGACGAGACCCGCTCCTCGGCGGTCCGGACCGCCAGCCGGACCTCCATCTCGTTCTGTCGGGCCTGCGGGACCAGGGCGGCGAGCTGGTCACGCTCCGCACTGGACGGCTCGGCGTCGAACGGGGTGGCCTCGGCCAGCCGCAGCCGCTCCACCAGCTCGGCCAGGGCGGTGAGGTCCCGTTCCCGGGCGGCCTCGGCACGGGACCGGGACTCACCGAGCCGGTCCGTCTCCGCCTTCGCCGACCTGGCCGCCGCCCCCAACTCGGCCAACCGCCTGGCGGCGGCGTTGCGGTGACTCTCCGCCTCCCGACGGGCGGCGGCGGCGTGCTGCACCGCCTCCTTGGCCACCGACACCTCGGCCCGCGCCTCGACGAGTCGCTCCCGCAGCCCGGTGGCGGTCTCCTCGGCGGCGAGCCGGTTGGTCCGGGCCTCCTCCACGGCGGCTGTCACCTCGATGAAGCTGGGGGCCTTGGCCGACCCGCCGGCCGCCGCGTACGCCCCGACCACGTCCCCCTCGGGGGTGACGGCCCGCAACTCCGGCTCGTCGGCGACCAGGTCGGCGGCGGCGGCGAGATCGTCGACGACGACCACGTCGCGCAGCGCCCGGTGCACCGCCGCGCGCACCTCGGCACCACACTCCACGAGGTCGGGAGCCCAGCGGGCGTGTGCGGGCAAGGCCGGACGCAGGGCGTCAGCCGACCCCTGCATACCCGGTCCGGGCGGGCTGCCCACCAGCAGACCGGCCCGGCCCGCGTCGGAGATCTTCAGCAGTCGCATCGCCTCGACCGCCTCGTCCACCCCGCTGACCGCCACCGCGTCGGCCAGGCCGCCGAGCGCGGCGGCGAGCGCCGCCTCGTGACCGGGCGTGACCGTCAGCAGGTCGGAGAGGCTGCCGAGCAGTCCGGGCACCTTCTCGGCGCGGGTCAGCAGCGCCCCGGCGCCGTCCTTGCGGCGCAGCCCGATGGCGAGCGCCTCCTCCCGGGCCTGCCAGGTGGCGGCGTCCTTCTCGGCGGCGCGTTCGGCGTCGACCAGGGAACGGACGGCGGTCTGCGCCGCCTCCTGCCCGGCGACCGCCTCGGCGTGCCGGGCGTCGAGGTCGGCGTTGTCCCGGTCGGCCTCGGTGGACTGTTCGGCCACCGCGTCCACCTCGGCCTGGGCGAGCTCGGCGCGGGCCATCGCGTCGGCGTGCGCGGCGGCGAGCCGTTCGATCTCCTCCCCGGCGCTGGTGGAGCGGGCCCGAGCCGAGTTGACCTGCCCGGTCAGCTTGGCCAGTCCCTCCCGCCGGTCGGCGATCGCCTTGGCCGCCGCGACCAGTTCCCGTTCGGCGGCGGCGAGCTGCCGTTCCAACTCCTGCCGGTGCTCCACCGCCTCGGCGAGCCGGATCTGGTCGTCGGTGAGCGCCGCCCGCAGCTCCTCCTCCTGCTCACCGACCCGGTCGGCCTCGGCCTCCAACTGGTCGGGGTCGCGGCCGGGCCGCTCGTCGTCGCCGGTGGCGCTGAGGTGGCGCAGCCGTTCCAGCGCCAACTGCTCGATGGAGCGGAACCGTTCGGCCAGAGCGGAGAGCTTGTACCAGGTGTCCTGCGCGGCGGCGAGCAGCGGGGCGTCCTCGGCCAGGACCGCCTCCAACTCGCCGAGCCGTCCCTGCACCTGCGCGTGTTCGGCCTCCACCTCGTGGCGCCGTTCCCGGACCGCCGTCTCGTCGGCGATCTCCCGGTCCAGGGTGTTACGCAGGGTGAACAGGTCGTCGGCGAGCAGGCGGAGCCGGGAGTCCCGAAGGTTCGCCTGGATCGCGGCGGCCCGCCGGGCCACCTCGGCCTGCCGTCCCAACGGCTTGAGCTGACGACGGAGCTCGGTGGTGAGGTCGGTCAGCCGGTTGAGGTTGGTCTGCATCGCGTCGAGCTTGCGCAGCGCCTTCTCCTTGCGCTTGCGATGCTTGAGGACCCCGGCGGCCTCCTCGATGAACGCCCGCCGATCCTCCGGCTTGGCGTGCAGCATGCCGTCGAGCCGACCCTGCCCGACGATGATGTGCATCTCCCGGCCGATGCCGGAGTCGCTGAGCAGCTCCTGGATGTCGAGCAGCCGGCACGAGTCGCCGTTGATCTCGTATTCGCTCTCGCCGGATCGGTACATCCGACGGGTGATCGACACCTCGGTGTACTCGATGGGCAGGGCACCGTCGGTGTTGTCGATGGTCAGGGTGACCTCGGCCCGCCCGAGCGGCGCCCGCCCGGTGGTGCCGGCGAAGATGACGTCCTCCATCTTGCCGCCGCGCAGCGCCTTGGCGCCCTGCTCACCCAGCACCCAGGCGATGGCGTCGACGACGTTGGACTTGCCGGAACCGTTCGGACCCACCACGCAGGTGATCCCGGGTTCCAGCTTGAACGTCGTCGCGGAGGCGAAGGACTTGAACCCCTTCACCGTCAGGCTCTTGAGATGCACCTTCTCGATCCTCGTCCGGTGGCCGCCGTACCGCCGCTGGCTGCGCGGACCTGGTGAACCCGCAGACTAACCCGCCGGTACGGACGTCGGAGCACGCGACCCGCCCCGGTCACCGAGGCGACCTCGGGAAGGAACGGGGAACTGCGGCACGTAACGGCGAGGGTGACGACGGCCACAAGATCAGGAAATGCGGGTGCACAAAAGGCTGCGCGCCGGAACAGAAGTGTCCGGCGCGCTTTTTCGTGTTCAGCGATTCAGTTTTCCGGCCGTGAAGATCAGGTCAACGCCGGTTCGGCCAGCCGAAGGAGGTCGTCCGCCTCCGACGCAGCCGCCGCGAGCCGATCGTTCTCGGCGCGCAGGCGCGTGATCTCGAACTCCATTGCCTGAACCCTGGCACGCAACCGGGTGACCTCGTCGAGCAGGCGCCGATCGGGCGCTGCACCTACGTGGCCGTAGAGGGCCTTCGCCATGCTGACTCCTTGATATGCGCTGCCGGAAAGGCCGGCCAACGCGCGCCCACGTGTTCGCGACTACCATCCCCTGCGATAAGCGGGCACGGCCGGGCGCGACTGGCGACACCTACATATTGAGCCGAAACCGCGTCCTCGTCAAGTTCTCGCAGGCCGTAGATCATCTCCACGTCGACCGGGGCCACTCGCCGAGGGCTGCCACAAGGCTCGGACACGCTCTGTCCGGACGCATTTACTGTACGCCATAGTTCCGGAACGGAGTACGCACGGACGCGAGTTCGTCTTAACTCTTTCTTAGCCACATTGCTCCCCCAGACCCCCCCACGTAGCGTCACCACCGCCCGGAACCGAACCCTGGAGGCAGACGGCGTGTACGGCTGGACCGACCCGATGGACCCGGACACCTCCCCGCGACGGGACGACGCGCCGACCGGCGAACCGACCTGGCTGACCGACCGACCCGAGCCCCGGTCGAGTTACCTGTTCGGCGACGATTCCGAGGAGCCGACCAGGTACGAGCGCCCGGCCGCCACCGACGGCACGACCGGTCGGTTGCCTGTCGTACCGGCGGCGGACCCTGCCGAACCGGTGGTGGAGAGGACCGCACCCCATCCCGCCCCGCAGGACCGCACGACGGACCGGCCGCCGGTCCGAGGCGAGGGACGCCACCGTCCGCCCCGCCGACTGCCGCGTCCGGTCCTGATCGGCGGTACGGCCGCCGCCGCCACCCTCGCGGTGAGCCTGGGCGTCGGCGCCCTGCTGCTGCCCGGAGACGACACCCCGGCCTCCTTCACCGGCGCCACCGACGAACCCAGCGCCGTCGCCCCGCTGGTGGACGAGACGCTCGACGCCGCCACCCCGAGCAGCACCCCGTCGGCCTCACCCACCCCGTCGACCTCCCCGTCGCCGACGGCCTCCCCCTCCCCGTCCCGGGCGACGCCGTCACCGAGCCGCACCACCAGTTCGCCGACCCCGGACCCGCAGCGGAACACCTCCGCCCCGTCCCGGCGGATCGAGCGCAGCAGCTCCCCGACCCAGGCCGCCCCCCAGGTCGCCGGAACCACCGGCAGTCAGGCCCAGCAGGTGGTGAACATCGTCAACGCCGAGCGGGCCAAGGCCGGGTGCGGCGCGGTGCAGATCGACGACAAGCTGACCACCGCGGCCCAGCGGCACAGCCAGGACCAGGCCGACACCGGGAACATGTCGCACACCGGCAGTGACGGCAGCAACGTCGGCGAACGGCTCGACCGGGTCGGCTACGTGTGGCGTACCTACGGCGAGAACGTCGCGTGGAACCAGCGGACGCCGGAAGCGGTGATGGACGCCTGGATGAACAGCCCCGGACACCGGGCGAACATCCTCAACTGCGCGTTCACCGAGATCGGCGTCGGCATCGCCACCGGCGACGGGCCGTACTGGACGCAGAAGTTCGCCGCTCCCCGCTGAGCGGACCGCTCGGTGCCCCACCGGGCACGTCGTACCCGTGCCGTCGGTCGTTCCACCTGATGAGGTGAGCCGGCGGCGCGGCGTACCCCGGTCGTCGACGCCGCCACGGCACGGACCGGGAGCTGCCGATGCGGGACGGGGCCGGACCATCAGCAGGTCGCCGGGGACGTCGGGGACTGCCGGTCGTCGTCGTGCTCCTACTCCTGGCCGGCTGTCAGTCCGCGCCCCAGCGCCCGCCGCCGACCAGCCCCTGGCCTGCCGGGGTGACCCGGCACTGGCAGTGGCAGTGGCAGCTCACCGGCCCCCTCGACCTGACCGTCGAGGCACAGGTCTTCCTGCTGGACCCGGTGCGGACCACCGCCGCCGAGACCGCCCGGCTCCGGGACCTGGGCCGCCGACTGGTCTGCCAGGTGAGCGTCGGTTCGTACGTCACGACCGACCCCGACGAGGGCCGGTTCCCGATCGAGGTACGCGGGCACCCGGGGGTACGCCCCGACACCTACTGGTTGGACGTCCGCAGGTGGGACGAGCTACGGCCGGTCCTGGCCGACAGGTTCCGGCTCTGCCGGGGCAAGGGGTTCACCGCGGTACTGCTCACCGACGCCGACGGTTACACCCGCTACACGGGCTTCCCGGTCACCTTCGACGACCAGCTGCTGTTCAACCGACGCGTCGCCGACCTCGCCCGCTCGCTGGGCCTCTCCCCCGGACTGCGGGGCGGCCTCCCGCAGGTCGCGGCGCTGGCCCCGGACTTCGACTTCGCCGTCGACGAGGAGTGTGTCAGGCTGCGCCAGTGCGACAGGTTGCTGCCGTTCACCGACGCCGGCAAACCGGTCTTCCACGTCGAGTACGCGGGCACCACCACCGACTTCTGTGTGACGAGCGTCGGCTACGGCTTCACCTCGATGCGCAAGGAGCGGGTGCTGGACGCCTGGCGGGTGCCCTGCCCGGTCGCCTGAACCCGGCCCGTCCCCGGCGTCGGGTTCGCGTGGTCGGGTCGACGGGGACCCGGTCAGCGGGCGGTGAGCAGTGCCCGGGGGCGCGGCTGGCACCGGGGACAGCTGTACGACGACCGGTTCATGAACGCCTCCCGGCGGATCCGCGTACCGCACCTGTCGCACGGCTCGCCCTCCCGGCCGTAGACGTGCAACGCCCTGTCGAAGTAGCCGCTCTCCCCGTTGACGTTGACGTACAGCGCGTCGAAGCTGGTCCCCCCGGCTGCGATCGCCTCGCCGAGGACGTCCCGGACGTGACCGAGCAGCCGGGACACCGCCGGCCCGGACAACGCCTCGGTGGACCGGACCCCGTGCAGCTTCGCCCGCCAGAGCGCCTCGTCGGCATAGATGTTGCCGACCCCGGAGATCAGGGTCTGGTCCAGCAGTGCCCGCTTCACCTCGGTCCGCCGCCGACGCAGCGCCGTGGCGAACCCGGCGGCGGAGAACTCCGGGTCCATCGGGTCCCGGGCGATGTGCGCGATCTCCGTGGGGAGTTCCGCCCCACCTGCCGAGACCGCCAACCCGCCGAAGGTCCGCTGGTCGACGAAGCGGAGCTGCGCCCCGTCGTCGGCGAAACCGAACCGGACCCGCAGGTGCGGCTCGTCGGCGGCCTCCGCCGGTTGCAGCAGCAGCTGACCGGACATCCCCAGGTGCCCGACGATGGCGTCACCGCTGTCCAGCGGCAGCCAGAGGTACTTCCCGCGCCGCCGGACGTCGAGCACCGTCCGGCCGACCAGGACCTCCGCGAAGTGCCCCGCACCGGGCAGGTGCCGACGCACCGCCCGAGGGTGGCGCACCTCGACGGTGGCGATCCGACGGCCTGTCACCCACCGGGCCAGCCCCTGCCGGACCGTCTCGACCTCGGGCAGCTCAGGCACGTCGCTCCCCGGCGACCTGCGGATCCGCCCCGAGCCCGCCGTCGGCCAGAGCTGCGGGGTCGGCCGCCTCGGCCGAGTCGGACACCCGGGCGGAGTCGGCAGCCTGGGCGGAGTCGGCAGCCTGGGCGGTGTCGGAGGCCTGGGCGGTGTCGGAGGCCTCCGCCTGGCGGGCCGCCTCGGCCTGCTCGTCGAGGATCCGCCAGGCCGACTCGGCGGCCCGCTGCTCGGCCTCCTTCTTGCTCCGCCCCTCGGCACCCCCGTACCGGTTCCCGGCCACCACCACCCAGGCGGTGAACGTCTTCAGGTGGTCAGGGCCGGTGCCCTCGATCCGGTACTCCGGAACCCCGAGCCCGAGCGCCGCCGTCAACTCCTGGAGGCTGGTCTTCCAGTCCAGGGCCGCGCCCCGCCCGGCGGACTCGGCCATCAACGGGTCGAAGAGCCGGTGGATCGCGATCGCCGCTGTGTCCAGGCCGTACTGGAGGTAGATCGCCCCCAACAGCGCCTCCAGGGTGTCGGCGAGGATGCTCGCCTTGTCCCGGCCACCGGTGGTCTCCTCGCCCTTGCCGAGCAGCAGGTAGGCGCCGAGACCGTCCGGCCCGAGGCCCCGGGCCACCTCGGCCAACGCCCGCATGTTGACCACGCTGGCCCGCAGCTTCGCCAACTGTCCCTCGGGCAGGTCCGGGTGGTTGTGGAACAGAGCGGTGGTGATGACCACGCCGAGCACCGAGTCACCGAGGAACTCCAGCCGCTCGTTGGTCGGCAACCCGCCGTTCTCGTAGGCGTACGACCTGTGGGTCAGCGCGCGTTCGAGCAGGTCGGGGTCGAGGGCGACGCCGAAGGCGGCTTCCAGATGGCCGACGGAAGCCCGTCGCTTGTCCTTGGTCATGATGCGGTTACCTCGGTGTCGGTGGTGCGGTCGGTACGGTCGTCCGGCTCGCCACCGGTGAGCAGCGCGGAGACCCTTTCGATGGCGCGGCGGCGCCACAGGTGGACGGCGAGGGCGAGGCCGGAGGCGACGTCGGCGGCCTGTGCGGCACCGTGGCAGACCACCACCGTGCCGGAGACGCCGAGCAGGGCGGCCGCCCGGGGCGCGCCGACGCCTGCCGGTGCCCCGCCGGCCATCGTGTACGCGCCCTCGATCGCCTTGAGCAGGACGTTACCGGTGAAACCGTCGGTGACCACGACGTCGGCGCGGGCGCCGAGCGTCACGTCGTACCCCTCGACGAGACCGACGTACCGGGCGTCGCAGGGCAGTGGACCGACGGAGAGCAGTGGGTCGGCGGCTCGACGGGCCCGGTCGCCCTTGCCGGCCTCGGTGCCGACGGAGAGCAGGCCGATCCGGGGTGCGGCGATCCCGTGCGCCACCGCCGCGAAGGCGGCCCCGAGCACCGCGTGTCGGGACAGGGTGGCCGGGTGCGCCTCCAGGGCTCCGCCGACGTCGAGCAGGACCACCGGTCCCGCCACGGCAGGCAGGGTCGCCACCAGCGCGGGCTGGCGTACCCCGGGCCACCGGCCGAGGCCGAGCGCCGCGGCGGTGACCGTCGCCCCGGTGGAGCCGGCGGAGACCATCGCGTCGGCGTAGCCGGTCCGCACGGCCGCCACGGCCGCGCGGATGGTGCTGTGACCACGGGCCCGGACCGGATGCTCGGACATCGCGACGACGTCGCGGACCGGCCGAACTGTGATCCGGGAACTCTGGACCGGGTCGAGGGCACCCACCAGCTCGGCCGCGGTCTCAGCCGGGCCGACGAGAAGCAGGTGCAGGTCAGGGTCGGCACGCATGGCCAGCAGAGCGCCGTCAACCACGACGTCGGGAGCGTCGTCCCCGCCGAGGAGGTCAACGGCGATCCGCACGGTGCCCGGTGTCACCGGATCACTGGCCGGAGCGGGCCGGTCAGTGTCGGCGGACACCGGGTCACCGGGCGATCGCCAGGTTGCACGCGCCACCCGACCACGGGTCGGGGGCGTCACGCGGCGTCCAGGTCAGACGTCGATGACCTGGCGGCCGTTGTAGGTGCCACAGACGGAGCAGGCAGTGTGCGGCAGCTTCGCCGACTTGCACTGCGGGCAGGCCACGGTCGCCACCGCGACAGCCTTCCAGTTCGCCCGACGGGAGCGGGTGTTGCTGCGCGACATCTTGCGCTTCGGGACGGCCACGGTTCTTACTCCTCTTTACGGGTCAGTTGCGACAGGCCCGCCCAACGCGGGTCGATCTGCTGGTGACTGTGGTCGGCCGGCAACTCGTCCAGGGGCGTCCCGCAGTCGGGGCACAGCCCAGGGCAGTCCTCGCGGCAGGTCGGGTTGGTCGGCAGGGTGAGCACCAACGCGTCCCGAACCTCCGGCTCCAGGTCGATCAGGTCTCCCTGCAACCGACCCACCTCATCCTCTTCGGTCGTGGCGTCCGTGGTGCTGTCCTCGTACGCGTACAGCTCCTGGACGGTCACGGTCACCGTGTCGTCGATCTCGCGCAGGCAACGACCGCACTCGCCCCGGACGGGACCGCTGACGGTCCCGGTGACGAGCACGCCCTCCGAGACGGACGTCATCCTCAGGTCGAGGTCGAGGTCCGCGCCCTCCGGCACGCTGATCAGCTCCACACCGAGGTCCGCCGGTGCCGGGGCGACCCGCTCGACCGTACGCGACACGCCAGGCCGACGGGGCAGGTCCCTCGTGTCGAGGACCAGCGGCGACCTGGGATCGAGTGTGTTCGACGAGTGCTTGGGCATAGTTAGACTCCGACCGGTGAGAGGCCGACAAATGAGGTTACCTGGGCGACCGGCCGACCGTCGAACCGGGGGCCGGGACCGAAGGTCGGTCCGCAGGTCGCCGACCCTGCTCAGAACGAGAGGGGACGCTCCGTCTCCTCTCCGGCGAAGGTGCCGATCTCGCGCAGCGCGTGCATCTTGTCCCGGCCCCGCTCGATCGAGGCGAGTGCCCGAGTGAGGAACTGCTCGAAGTTGGCCAGGGCGGTGTCGACGTAGTCGTCCACCTCCTGGCGCAGGCGTTGCGCCTCGGCCCGGGACTCGGCGACGATCCGGGCACCCTCGTGCTCGGCGGAGACGGTGATCTCGTTGACCGACACGAGCCGGGCGTGTTCCGCCTCACCCTCGCTGATGATCCGGTCCGCCTCGCGCTTGCCCGCCTCCATGATCTTGTCCCGCTCCTCCAGCAGGGCGGCGGCGCGACGCAGGTCGGCGGGGAGTTCGGCACGTAGCTCGTCGAGCGCGGCGATCATCTCACCCCGGTCGACCATGCAGTTGTTCCGGGACATGGGGACGGACCGTGCCGTCTCCACCAGGGCGATCAGTTCGTCGATGCGGTCGAGCGGGTCCACCGGTACCTCACTCCTGTCGTTCGTCTGCCGACCTACATGATGCGGGCTGCGGCCGTCCTCCCGCTGCACCATGATGTCGCGCACCGGCCACCCGCGTCCGTTCCCCCCGGCCCGGCGCGTCGCGGACCGGCGTGTCGCGGCCGGCCGGACCCCGACCGTGAGACGTCAGTCGCGGACCGAGGGGTCCAGGCGGGAGCGCAGCGCCTCGCGGACCACGTCGGGTACGTGCGAGGTGACGTCCCCGCCCCACTTGGCCACGTCCTTGACCAGGCTGGAGGAGAGGAACGAGTAGAGGGGGTTCGTCGGCATGAAGAGGGTCTCCACCCCGGCCAGACCGATGTTCATGTGGGCCATCTGCAACTCGTAGTCGAAGTCGCTGATCGCCCGCAGCCCCTTGACCAGGACACTCGCCTCCTGGGCCCGGCAGAAGTCGACGAGCAGCCCCCGGAACGACTCGACCCGGACGTTGTCGTACGACGAGGTCACCTGGCGGAGCATGTCGATGCGTTCCTCGACGGTGAACAGCGAGGTCTTCGACTGGTTGATGGTGACCACCACGATCACCTCGTCGAAGAGTCGACTGGCCCGCCCGACGATGTCGAGGTGCCCGTTGGTGACCGGGTCGAAAGAGCCGGGGCATACCGCACGTCTCATGATCGGCGACCGTACCAAAGTGTGGTCTCGCCGTAGCGGCGACTGCGGGTGCAGGTGACACCTTCCACCCAGGTGAAGGGGGCGGACCGGGTGGACCGCTCGACCACCACGAGGGCGTCGGCGGTCAACCAGTCCCCCTCGACCAGGGCGGCCAGCATCGCTGTCACCTCCTCCTCCGACACGGCGTACGGCGGGTCGGCGAAGACCACGTCGTAGGGGCCGCCGTCGGGACCCGTCGCCAGGACGGTGGCGACCCGACCGGTGACCAGTCGGGCGGCGGGGGCGGCCCGCAGGGTGACGATGTTCTCCCGGACGACCCGGGCGGCGCGCGGATCGGACTCGACGAGCAGGACGTGCTCGGCCCCCCGGGAGAGGGCCTCCAGGCCGACCGCGCCGGACCCGGCGAAGAGGTCGGCGAAGCGGGCCCCGTCCAGGTCCACTTCGGCCTGGACGGCACTGAACAGGGCTTCGCGCACCCGATCCGAGGTGGGGCGGGTTCCCCCGCCGGGGGGCACGGCGATCCGCCGCCCGCCGAGCGTTCCGGCCACGATCCGGGTCACCGACACCTCCTGCGTACCGCCGTCGTCACGTCCGTCGCCCCGACGTTCTCACAGTCAGCGACGGTACGCCGACAGCCACCCCCTCGACCGGCACGGTCCGTATCCATTATCTCGACAATGTCTCACTTTCCGTATATCAATGATCTCAGATCGATAACATGACGCTTGTCAGTGTCAGTGGGCTGTTTCGTGCCGGTTGCCCCGACTAGGGTCCTGACCGGTGCCGGCGGTGGTTCGCCGGCCCGGCGCCGGGGAGGCATCACTGCGGACCGCGCCGACGTTCGGCCGCGACTCCCGCCGCCGCCCCGCGCCGCACCCCTTGCTCGCCCCTCACCCCGGGAGTACGTGTGATCCGTCCCCCGCTGTCGCTGCGACGGTCGCTTGCCGTCGTCGCCGCCTCGATGCTCGGCTTCACGGCCGTCATGGGCGCCTCGCCCGCCAGCGCCGAAACTCCGACGCCGGTGCCGCCGTCGCCGTCGGTGAGCCCCTCCGGCGAGACCACCCCGCCCCCGGGACCTCAGTGCGTCAGCGCCGAGGACGCCCGCTACACCCACACGTTCGACGGCCCGAAGGGTGAAGCCTCCATCACCCTGACCAACGGCCCGCTCTGCGAGGGTCAGGAGCAGGCCGTCGCCCTGGTGTCCTACCTGGCTCCGTCGGCGCGCTTCGCCACCCCGCAGTACCTGTTCGACAAGTCGGTCAAGGCGTTCGCCGGCATCGGCGAGGGCAAGCTCCAGCAGGCCAAGCTGGAGTTCCAGGTCGAGGTCCCGGCCTGCTTCACCCAGGTCGACTTCGTCTTCGGCGACGAGATCATCGACCCGCTGACCGACAAGAGCGCCCGCTACGACGACCGCAAGATCGGCAGCAAGTCCGGTGTCGGCGCGAAGTCGAAGGGCCCGTCGGCCTGGTACAACGGCGGCAAGGACACCTGCGTCGCCGCTCCCGCCGTCGAGCCCACCTTCGACTGCGAGGGCAGCGTCACCCTGACCCTGGCCAACCGGGGCAACATCAAGACCACGTTCACCATCACCGCCAGCGGCGAGTACCGCGAAGAGGTGACCGTCCCCGCCGGTGAGCTGGTCAAGCACAAGCTCGACGCGGAGAACTCGCGCGACATCACCGTCGAGGCCAAGGGCATGGAGGCCTTCAAGGGCGGCCACGAGCAGCCGGAGGACTGCAAGAAGCCGGAGGTCGGGATCCCCGACGGCAGCTACCACTCCACCTGCGACGAGATGATCTTCGAGATCAAGAACCCGGCCGACGGCAAGACCCTGAACTCGACCTTCACCCCGAGCAAGGGCGAGGCCAAGACCGTGACGGTCGAGCCGGGCAAGACCGAGAAGGTCACCTTCAAGGCCGGCAAGGGCTTCACCGTCACCGTCACCGGTGACCTCGACTCCGGCGGCCCGCTCAAGTGGAGCGAGCCGAAGGAGTGCGACAAGGGCAAGGACAAGGACGAGCCGAAGGACGAGGAGGGTGGCTCCGGCGGCGGCGAGGAAGAAGGCCTGCCGGTGACCGGCGCGGCTGCCGGCGGCATCGCCGCGGGCGCTGTCGCGCTGCTCGGCCTGGGCGCGGTGCTCTTCGTCATGGCCCGACGTCGTCGGGTGCACTTCACCGCCTGAGAGATCCGTACGTAAGCCTGAACCCCGAGGGCGAGTCGACCGACCGGTCGACTCGCCCTCGGCGTTTCTCCGTCCGATCGCCACCGACGCCCGCATCGACCTCCACGCCGTCCGGTTAGGACACGACCCGCATCGAACCCGCGGTGAACTGGGAGAACCCTGAAGATCCACCGCTGACGGGACCTCCGGGGTGGACCACTGGTGACCGCCGGGTCACCACAGGTTCGGCCAAGATCACGGAAAGGTCACAGATTCCTTAGCCCAGCCTGAAGATGTAGCGCGTTCGCGATCGATCGGTACAGTCACGTCCTGCGTCCGATCTTGCCGGATGCGCTGGCGTCGGAGGACGCCACAGTGAGCCCGCGCCCGTCCGGGGCGTGCCGGCTCCCGTCCCCCCGCCGCACGTATCAGGACCAACCCCCTCGTCAGGAGCAGACGTTGATCCGTCTCAATTCCCCGCTGCGGCGCGTCGTGGCGGTCACCGCCGGCGCGCTCCTGGGCTTCGCCGGGGCAGCGACCATCGCTGCCGCCCCGGCCAGCGCCCACCACCCCATCATCGACGGCACCGGCTGCAAGCTGAAGGACGGCAGCGTCCGGGTCACGTGGACCGTCCGCAACAGCGAGCGGCAGTGGGACGCCACTGTGGTGGGCGTCTGGAGCCCCTCGGCCACCGAGGTGACCAACCTCGTCCCCGGCGCCCTCGTTCCGAAGGCGGGCCAGGGCGAACTGGTCGGCGAGCAGACCGTCCCCCGTCGCCAGGCAGCCGAGCTGTCCGTCCGGCTGGAGTGGGACAAGGGCCGGTCGAAGCTCTTCGCCACCCGCACCGCCAAGGCCAAGGTGACCGGCAAGTGCCAGGAGGAGCAGCCGCCCTCGCCGACCCCGAGCGAGGAGCAGCCGAGCCCGGAGCCCAGCCCGAGCGAGGAGCAGCCGCCGAGCGAGGAGCAGCCGCCGAGCCCGGAGCCGTCGCCGAGCGAGGAGCCGACCCCCAGCCCGGAGCCCAGCCCGAGCGACGAGCCGACCCCCACCCCGAGCACCCCGGTCTCGCCCACCCCGAGCCAGCCGCCGGTCCTCCCCGAGCCGGGTGAGCCCACCTTCGACCTGGAGGAGACCTGCGACCAGCTCACCTTCCTGATCGACAACCCGGCCGACGGCGTCGAGTTCAGCGTCACCCTCACCTCCGAGAAGGGCGAGGTCAAGACCCTCGACGGGGTTCCCGGCCAGAAGACCTCGGTCTCCTTCGACGCCTACGAGGGCCTGAAGGTCACCCCGAGCATCGGTGACGTCAAGGACGAGGTCGTCGTCTGGGAGCAGCCGAAGGACTGCGAGAAGGACGAGGAGGGTGGCTCCGGTGGTGGCCTGCCGGTGACCGGCGCCGCCGCCGGTGGCATCGCCGCGGGTGCGATCCTGCTGCTCGGTGCCGGTGCGGTCCTGTTCGTGGTGGCCCGTCGTCGTAAGCTGCGCTTCACCGCCTGATCCGACCCGGTGGGGCGAGACCCCACCGGACCCGGGACGACACGCTGACCGTGCCGAACCCGTTCGCACGTGACGCGACGAGGGCGCGTCGACCAGACCTGGTCGACGCGCCATCGTCGTCTCCGGACAGCGGCGCGTGGACCCCGCCGACACCCGGCGACGGGAGACCACCGCCCACCCACGACGGTGGAAGGTCCCACCGGCCACTGCTGCGGGATCAGCCCTTCTCCAGGTACTCCGCCCGGTCGGCGTCGACGAGCGCGGTGACCGAGGCCGCCAGCGCCGGATGCCGGGTCAGCTCCGGGTCCTCCTCGACCAGGCCGATCGCCTCGGTACGGGCGTCACGGATCAGCTCGGCGTCCCGCAGCAGGGACAGCAGCCGCAGGTGGGAGCGACGACCCGACTGGGTGGCCCCCAGCACGTCGCCCTCCCGACGCTGCTCCAGATCCAGTTCGGCGAGCTTGAACCCGTCGGTGGTGGACGCGACCGCGTCCAGCCGTTCCCGGGCCGAGGAACCCTCGACCGCCTCGGTGACCAGCAGGCAGAGTCCGGCCGCCGCACCCCGCCCGACCCGCCCCCGCAACTGGTGCAGTTGGGACACCCCGAACCGGTCGGCGTCCAGCACGATCATGACCGTCGCGTTGGGGACGTTGACGCCGACCTCGACGACGGTGGTGGCGACCAGGACGTCGACCTCCCCGTCGGCGAAGGACCGCATCACCGCGTCCTTCTCGTCGGCCGGGAGGCGGCCGTGCAGCACGCCGATGCGCAGCCCGTGCAGCGGCCCCTCGGCGAGCAACGGGGCGACCTCGGTCACCGCCACCGGGGGACGTCGACCGTTGTCGTCCTCCTTGGGCGGCTCCTCCTCCGCACCTGCGGGCCCCTCCCCGATCCGGGGACAGACCACATAGGCCTGGTGCCCGGCGGCCACCTCCTCGCGTACCCGCCGCCACGCCCGGTCCAGGAAGGCGGGCTTCTCGGCGGCCGGTACGACGTGCGAAACGATCGGCGAACGCCCCTGCGGTAGTTCGGCGAGGGTGGAGACCTCCAGGTCGCCGTAGACGGTCATGGCGACCGTCCGGGGGATCGGGGTCGCCGTCATCACCAGGACGTGTGGCGGCTGGTCGGCCTTGGCACGCAACGCGTCGCGCTGCTCCACGCCGAACCGGTGCTGCTCGTCGACGACCACCAGCCCCAGGTCGGCGAAGTCGACACCCTCGTAGAGGAGGGCGTGGGTGCCGAGGACGATCCCGGCCCGACCCTGGGCCACCTCGGCGAGCGCCCGACGTCGGGCCGCCGCGCCGAGCGAACCGGTGACCAGTTCGACCCGGGTGGCGTCCTCGGCCCCGCCCAGTTCACCGGCCTGAGCCAGCGGACCCAGGAGGTCGAGCATCCCCCGGTGGTGCTGGGCGGCGAGCACCTCGGTCGGCGCGAGCAGGGCGGCCTGGCCGCCCGCGTCGACGACCTGGAGCATCGCCCGCAACGCCACCACCGTCTTGCCGGACCCGACCTCACCCTGCAACAGCCGGTGCATCGGATGCCCGGTGGCCAGGTCCGCCGTCACCTCCGCACCGACCCGGTGCTGCCCCGGGGTCAGCTCGTACGGCAGCCGGGCGTCGAAGGCGTCCAGCAGCCCACCGGTACGCCGGGGGCGGGCCTGGGCGGGCCGGTCGGCGGCCCGGCGTTTGCGCTGCACCAGCGTCACCTGGACGGCGAACGCCTCGTCCCACTTGAGTCGACGGCGGGCCCGGTACAGCTCCTCCTTGCTCGACGGGCGATGGATCTCCCGCAACGCGGCACCGATCCCGACCAGGTTCCGGCCGACCCGTACGGCGGTCGGCAGCGGGTCGTCGGGCGGGGTGAAGGTGTCCAGCACCACCCGTACGCATCGGGCGATCACCCAGGTCGGCACCGCCGCCGCAGCGGGGTAGACCGGGATCAGCGCACCGGCGAACTCCTCGACCTCCTCGTCGGCCGCCGCCTCCCCGTCGGTGGAGTCGCCGAGCAGGACGTACTCCGGGCCGTTGAGCTGACGCCGCCCCCGGAACTCGGTGACCTTCCCGGCGAACATCCCCCACCGGCCGGGACGCAGCTCCCGTTCCCGCCACGCCTGGTTACCGAAGAAGGTGAGGGTCAGTGTCCCGCCGGAGTCGTCACCGACGGTCACCTCCAACAGGTTTCCCCGGCGCTGGCGCATGGGGCGTACCGCCGTGCGGTGCACCTGGGCCAGGACGGTGACCTGCTCACCGACGTCCAGGCTACGGATGTCGGTGTGCTCGCCCCGCTCGTCGTACCGGCGCGGGAAGTGATAGATCAGGTCACCGGCGGTGTGCAGGTCGAGGTGACCGGCGAGCGCCTTCGCGGTCTTCGCCCCGACCAGCTTCGACAGCGGCGTGTCCACCTGAGACGTGTCCGACGTCATTCGACCCCCACCAGGAGCGGATGGTGCGGTTGCCCACCCGGGTACGCGTGCACCTGCACGAACGGCCACCGGAGCCCGACGTGGTCACGGACCGCGTCGGCGAGCCCGGCGGGGGCCTGCGCCCCGCAGAGCAGGGTGACCAGCTCGCCCCCACCCCCGAGCATCCGGTCCACCACCTGCTTACAGGTGTCCACCAGGTCGGTGCCGATCAGGTGGACCTCCCCCTCGATCAGTGCCACGACGTCCCCGGCGCGGCACGGCCCGGCCACCGTCAGCGCCGCCGCGGCGGCGTAGCGGACCTCGGCGTACCGACAGGCCCCGGCGGCCTCGGCCATCGCGATCACGTCGTCCTCGAAGGACCGGCCCGGGTCGCGTACGGCGAGGGCGGCCAGCGCCTGCACCGGTGACCGGGTCGGCACCACGCTCACCCGGACCCCGGCCCGGTTCGCCTCCCGCGCGACCAGGGCGGCGACCGCCTGCGTGGCGGCGTCCCCGGGCAGCACCACCACCTCGGCCGCTCCGGTGGACCGGACGGTGTCCAGCAGCAGCTCGGCCGAGGGTTCCGGCGGCACCACCGCCGCCCCCTCCCCGGTGAGCAGCTCGGTGAGGCCCGTCCCGGTGGCCGCCACCACCGCCGTCCGACCGGTCCGGTCGCCGGGTCCGGGCGGTGCCGGAGCACCGGCGGGCGGCGGGTCGGCGAAGCGGGTCACCGAGATCCGGTACGGCCGGCCGGCCACCACCCCCGCCTCGATCGCCGCCCCGACGTCGTCGACGTGCACGTGCACGTTCCAGGTCCGGTCCCCGCCGACCACGACGAGGGAGTCACCGAGCCCGGCCAGCGCCTCCCGCATCCGCCCCACCGCCTCCGGCTCGGCGTCGAGCAGGAACTGCACCTCGTAGGCGTACTCCGTGGAGCCGCTCTCCCGGACCGTCACCGGCGGCCCGTCGGCACCGTTGCCCTTCGGCGGTCGTGGGGTCACCGGCGGCCCGTCGGCACCGGCCTCCGCCGGGGGTCGTGGCCCGGCCGCCGGTGGCTCCTCCGGTGCGGGACGGTCCGGTCCGGGACCGGGATCGTCCGGGTGTTCGCCGGTGACCGCCGCCACCAGGGCGTCGAGCAGGAGGCAGAGCCCTCGCCCACCGGCGTCGACCACACCCGCGCCGGCCAGCGCCGGCAGCTGGGTCGGGGTGCGGTCCAGTGCGAGCGCCGCCCCGTCGGCCGCCGCCCGGGCCACGATGGGCAGGTCGTCGCTGTCGGTGGCGTGGGCGGCCTCGGCCGCCGAGGCGATCACGCTGAGCACCGTGCCCTCCACCGGGGCGGTCACCGCGTCGTACGCGGCCGTGGTGGCGTGGGTGAGGGCGGCGGCCAGCGCCCGGCCGCGTACCGCCGGGAGGGCCGCGACCGCGTCGGCGAGCCCGCGCAGGATCTGGGCGAGGATCACTCCCGAGTTGCCCCGGGCACCCATCAGGGCCCCCTGGGCCATCAGCCGCAGCGCGTGCCCGTGACCGGTCGCCCCATCGTCGGGGAGGGTCTCCAGGTCCAGTGCCAACGCCTGCCGGGCCGAGGCCAGGGTGAGCACCAGGTTGGTCCCGGTGTCGCCGTCGGGCACCGGGTAGACGTTCAGCTCGTCGATCTCGCCCTGGTGCCGGCGGAGCACGGCCAGCCCGCCGTCGCACCAGCGGCGTACCGTGGCGGCGTCGAGGGTGTCCAGCACGGCGAGAAGCCTACTGGCGCTCACCGACACGCGCCGGGGACGGCGCGATCCACCCGGGCACCGTCGGCGTCGCAACGGGGTCGAACAGGGCCGGTTCGCCAGGTCGGCGGAGCATCGGGTAACCTGGCCAGGTTGCCCGGGCAGCACCCTGCCTGGTGGCGACCTCATGACGTTTCAATCTCAGGAGTATCCCGTGGCTAGCGTGTGCGACGTCTGCGGCAAGGGGCCGGGCTTCGGCCACAACGTGCCGTGGTCGAAGAAGAAGACCAACCGCCGCTGGAACCCGAACATCCAGTCGGTGCGTACCCCGGCCGGTGGCGGCACGACCAAGAAGCTCAAGGTCTGCACCTCGTGCATCAAGGCGGGGAAGGTCGCCCGCGCCTGACGCGGTAACGCCAGCACCAGCTCTGCCATTGCCGGCGGACCGAAACCGGTCCGCCGGCTCTGTCGTGTCCGCCTCCGGATCCCCGCGGAAAGGCATAATGGAGGAGGAGATGGCCCATGCGCCGTGACTGGACTGCTCTGCCGGAGATCGTCACGACAGAGATCGCCGGACGGGTGGGAGGAGCCTTCGACGTCCTCCCCGCTTCGAGTGGCGACCATGCGGAGATCGCCTCCACCGTCGTCGGGCCGACCGGCAAGGTCTTCGTGAAGGCGGCTTCGACAGAGCCGAGCGTTCGGTCACTGCGTTACGAGCTGGCGGCGACCAGCACCGTCGACTGGTACCCGCCCGCAGTTCGGTGGCACTTCGAGTCCGCCGGCTGGCTGGTGGTGGGGACCGAGCATCTAGCCGGTCCCCACCCCGACCTGTCCCCTGGCAGTCCGGATCTCGATGTGTTCGCGGTGACGCTGAAAGGGCTTCAGGAGACTCCCGCTCTGGGCGAGACGTGGTTCACTCCGGCAACCCGGCTCGGATTCGCCGACCCGGCGATGACCGGCGGGACACTCGTGCACTCCGACCTGAACCCCACCAATCTGATCGTGACCACGGACGGCCTACGGATCGTCGACTGGGCCTACGCGACGAAGGCGGCACCGTAGGTCGAACTCGCGTTGCTCGTTCAATGGCTGATCGGTAGCGGCCACACCCCCGATCAGGCCGAGGAGTGGCTGGCCCGGTTCCCCGCGTGGACGGCGACTCGGCGCGCGGTCCTGGACGACTTCGCGTCGAGGAACGCCGCGAAGTGGCGGGTCAAGTCCCGGCAGAGCACCGCGAAGTGGGTACAGGATCTCGCGGTCTGGACCGGTGCGTGGGCGGATCACCGGTGCCGACACTGATGGGTCCGGGGGGTCAGAGGTCCCGGCCGAAGGAGAGGCAGCCGGGGGCGTCCCGGTAGTAGCCGAAGTTGGGGATGCGCTCGTAGCCGAGCGAGGAGTACAGGGCGATCGCCTCGGGTTGCCGGTCGCCGCACTCCAGGATGAGGCGGGTCCGGCCGTGGTCCCGGGCGGACCGTTCCACCGCCGCGAGGACCCTCCGGGCCACGCCCCGGCCCCGCAGGGTCGCGACCGTGTACATCCGCTTCAGCTCGGCGACCTCCCCCGCGTCGCCGTGACTGCGCCAGCCCGCGCACCCCACCGCCGTACCGTCGAGGTAGCCGACGAGGAAGGCTCCGGCGGGCGGGGCGAACTCGGCGGGGTCGACAGGGGTGTCGTCACCGGTGCCGCCGTACCGGGCGCCCAGCTCCGTCATCGCCGCACCGATCAACAGCCCGGCGACGGGCGAGTCGAAGGGCACCGCCCTGATCTCCAGCTCACTCACGGTGTGAAGGGTACGACCCGTCACCGGAAGTGGTCCCAGCCAGCCGGGCCTTCGTGGTCGGCGTCGTCGACGGTGACCCCGGAGCCCGCCGTGACCCGGCCGATCGGCCGCCAGGTCTCCGGCAGTTCCACCCCGGGTGGGAAGGTCGCGGCCAGGGCGTGGTCGTCGCCACCGGCCAACAGCCAGGCGTACGGGTCCATGCCGAGCGCCTGGGCGGCGTCGCGCATCTGCCGGGGCACCTCGAAGGCGTCGGAGCGTACGTCGATCCGGACCCCGCTGGCCTCTGCCACGTGCCCGAGATCGGCGAGCAGACCGTCCGACACGTCGATCATGGCGGTGGCGCCCGACCGGGCGGCGAGAGGGCCGGCCGGGTACGGCACCTCCGGCCGCCGATACGCCTCGACCAGCACCTTCGGGGTCCGGAAACCCCGGGACAGGACGGTGTAGCCGGCCGCCGCGTACCCGGTCCGGCCCGCCAACGCGAGCACGTCGCCGGGGCGGGCACCCGAGCGCACCACCGGGGCCCGGCCGCCGAGGTCACCGAGGGCGGTCACCGCCACTGTCAGCGTCGGGCTGGCCGAGATGTCCCCGCCGACAACGCTCGCCCCGACCTTGGCCGCCTCGGCGGCCAGCCCGTCGGCCAGCTCCTCGGCCCAGCCGGTCTCGATCTCGGGCGGCAGGCAGAGCGCCACCAGCAGGGCGGTGGGGGTGGCCCCCATCGCCACGATGTCGGCAAGGTTCGCCGCGGCGGCCCGGTGCCCGGTGTCGACCCCGCTGCCCCAGTCCCGGCGGAAGTGCCGCCCGTCGACGAGCACGTCGGTGGAGGCCACGACCCGGCTGTCCGGGGCGCGTACCACTGCGGCGTCGTCCCCGGGGCCGAGCAGGCAGGCCGGTCCGTGCCCCAGTCGGGCGGTCACCCGGTCGATCAACCCGAACTCTCCGACGTCCGCGACGCTCACGCCCACCCACCCTGCTCGCTCACCGCTTCTCCTTGACCACCGATAGGGATCACGCCTGCTCCGTAGGGTAGTTTCCCCTTCGGGCCGCCGCCTCGACGGCGACGGGCGGAGGACGGAGGGCGAGTCGTGGTTCAGGCGTACATCCTCATCCAGACAGAAGTCGGCCGGGCGCGCGAGGTGGCCGGTCTCATCGCGGGGCTCGACGGCGTGGTCCGGGTCGACGCCGTCACCGGGCCGTACGACGTGGTCGTCCTCACCGAGGCCAACACCGTCGACGAACTCGGCAAACTCATTGTCAGCAAGGTGCAGATGGTGCCCGGCATCACCCGCACCCTCACGTGTTCGGTGGTGCGCCTGTAAGTGGACGAGAGCACTGAGACGTCATCCGGCGAGAAGACGCCGGACCGTACCAATCGCAACGCAGCCTGGCTGGCCACGGCCGTGGCGGTGCCGGTGACCCTGCTGGTCGCCGGGTTGGCCTTCGCCCAGCTCCGCCCGGACGATCCGGCCGGGAGCGCGGCGTCCCCGTCGCCCACCTCGGCCCGCCCGCAGTCGAGCGCACCAGTCGATCTGCCGGCCCCGGACCTGGCCGAACGACCCACCGTGGTCTGCCGCGCCCTGCTGTCCCAACTCCCGCCCACCGTCGGCGGGCTGGCCCAGCGTCCGGTCACCGCCGGTCCCGAGCAGAACGCCGCGTACGGCGATCCCGCCCTGACCGTGACCTGCGGCGGCCCGGCCGCCACCTTCGACGAGACCGACGAGGTCTGGACCGTCAACCGGGTCTGCTGGCACGGGGCGGACGAGGCCGACGCCACGGTGTTCACCACCGTCGACCGGGAAGTCCCGGTCCAGGTCACGGTGCCGAAGGAGTACGACCAGCCGTTGCAGTGGCTGCCCGCGGTCTCGAACACGGTCGTGGAGTCGGTCCGCTCCGGCGGCACCCCGCCGTCGGGCTGCGGCGGCTGACCGGGAGGTCGGCCCGCCCCCTCGTCGGGACGGGCCGGCTCCGGTGGGATCAGTGCCTGTCGGTGCCCCGGCGCAGGGCGGTGCGGATCAGACGGTCGACCAGCTTCGGATACTCCAGTCCGGCCGCCGCCCACATCCGGGGGAACATCGACGTCGGGGTGAACCCCGGCATCGTGTTGATCTCGCTGAGGTAGACCTGCTCGTCCGGGGTGACGAAGAAGTCGACCCGGGCCAGGCCGGCGCAGTCGAGGGCGGTGAACGCCCGCCCGGCGTACTCCTGGACCTGGCGGGTGACCTTGTCGGGCAGCAGTGCCGGGATGTCGTACTCGCAGGCCCGCTCCGAGTTGATGTACTTGGCCTCGAAGTCGTAGAAGTCGTGGTCGCCGACGACCCGCACCTCGGAGAGCAGGGACGTCTCGGGGACGCCCCCGACCTCGCTCTCCAGGACGCCGCACTCGACCTCCCGGCCGACGACGGCCGCCTCGACGAGCACCTTCGAGTCGAACCGGCGAGCGGCGGCGACCGCCTCGTCCAACAGGTCCCAGTCGGCGACCTTGGTGATCCCGAAGGACGAACCGGCCCGGGACGGTTTGACGAACACCGGCAGGCCGAGGCGCTGCTTGTCCTCTTCGCTCAGGGTCATCCCGCTGCGCAGGACCGCGTACGGGCCGACGGGGATGCCCTCGGCGACGCAGAGCTTCCTGGTGAACTCCTTGTCCATCGCGGCTGCCGAGGCGAAGACGCCGGCACCCACGTACGGGAGGCCGGCCATCTCGAACATGCCCTGGATGGTGCCGTCCTCGCCGTACGCGCCGTGCAGCACCGGGAAGACCGCGTCCATGTCGGCCAGGACACGGGGGCCCTCGCCCGGTTCGAGCACCATCAGTCCGCCCCCGGTGGGGTCGGCCCGCAGGACCAGTTCGGCACCGGAGTCCGGGGTGATCTCCGGTAGTCGCCCGCCCTGGATCGCCAGGTCGGCGGCGATGCCGTCGGCGAGAACCCATTGGCCGGCGCGGGTGATCCCGATGGGCACCACCTCGAACTCGTCCGGGTCGAGCGCGTCGAGCACGCTGCCGGCGCTGACGCAGGAGATGCCGTGTTCCGGGCTACGGCCGCCGAAGACGATCGCCACGCGGGTCTTGCCTGGGGTGGTCACTGGGTCACCTCTTCGGTCCCGATTGTGAAGTTCGCTGTGCCGCCGACGGCGCTCACGCGGTCGACCTTACTGTGCGTGGCGAATGGGCGGTGCCGATACCCAGGGAACACGGGGGTCCGACGCAATCGGTCAACAAGCCATATACGTATGGTAACCGTCCACGTTCGGTGAGAGCTGTCGGTCGAGCCCCGCGAGGCCCTGACGACCCCTTCGTTACGCTGCTGATCCTATGAGCCCCGACCCGCTGCTCGTGAGCCTGGCGGCCGCCCTCGAAGCCCGTCCGGACGACCTTCCGCTGCGCCTGCACCTGGCCGGTCTGCTGGTGGAGCGCGGACGCGGCGGGGAGGCGATCGCCCACCTCGGTCAGGTGCTCGCCCGGGACCCGGGCAACACCGAGGCGCAGACGCTCATGCAGCGGGCCCTCGCCCCGCCCGCCTCCGACCCGTCGTCGGCCCCGGCCGGGCCACCGTCGGCGGCTTCCGGGCCGTCGTCGACGCCCGCCGGACCGCCGTCGACCACCACGCCCGACGCGGGGGACGACGCGGGGGATCCGCTCGCCGCGTACGAACGGGAACTGGCCGACATCGTGCCGCCCCGCTTCGTCCGGGCCGGGGACGAGCCCGACCCGGTCTCCGGCGACGCCGACCGGGTGTTCGACGTGGAGTCGTCGACAGTCCGGCTGGCCGACGTCGGGGGGATGGCAGCGGTGAAGGAGCGGCTGGAGATGGCCTTCCTGGGACCGCTGCGCAACCCGGAGCTGCGCCGGATGTACGGCAAGAGTCTGCGCGGCGGTCTGATGCTGTACGGCCCGCCGGGCTGCGGCAAGACCTTCCTGGCCCGGGCCGTGGCCGGGGAGATGGGGGCCCGTTTCCTGTCCCTGTCGATAGTGGACGTGCTCGACATGTGGGTCGGCAACTCGGAGCGCAACCTGCACCAGCTGTTCCAGGCCGCCCGACGCAACGCCCCGTGCGTGCTCTTCCTCGACGAGATCGACGCGCTCGGTCACAAGCGTTCGCAGACCTCCTCCAGCGCGCTGCGCACCCTGGGCAACCAGCTGTTGGCCGAACTGGACGGCATGGAGGGCGACAACGAGGGGGTGTTCGTGTTGGCCGCCACCAACACCCCGTGGGACGTCGATCCGGCGTTGCGCCGCCCGGGTCGGCTGGACCGGATGGTGCTGGTCCTGCCGCCGGACGTCGACGCCCGTCGGGCGATCCTGGAGTACCACCTGCGCGGTCGGCCGATCGCCGGGATCGACCTGGGTCGGGTCGTCGCCGCCACCGAGGACTTCTCCGGGGCCGACCTGGCCCACCTCTGCGAGACCGCCGCCGAGTTCGCGATGGCCGACTCGGTACGCCGGGGCGAGGTGCGGATGATCGGGCAGCCGGACCTGGAGCGGGCGTTGAAGGAGGTCCGTCCGTCGACCCGGCCGTGGCTCGCCACGGCCCGCAACGTGGCGATGTTCGCCAACGAGGGCGGGGTCTACGACGAACTGGTGGCGTACCTGCGGCATCGCCGGATGCTCTGAGCCGTAGGTCAGCACGCCCGATCGGCGCGACTGTCCGACATCACCCGGGCCACCTCACCGGCCAGCCGGCGGCCCACCACGAGGACCTTCACCCGTTGGCGGCCGGCTCGGACCATGCCCAGTGCCATGAAGGCACCGGCGATCCGGTCGGCGGCCTCCCGGTTGCTGGCACCGACGACCTGGCGGCGGCGCTCCGGGGTGGTCCGCTCGTTGCGTCCCCCCTCGTCCAGTGGCCGTACGTCGGTGAGCACGACGAGGAAACGCGTCATCGCCGTCCCTCCGAACAGGACGGCGTGGTCTCAGGACACACGTCCGGCCCCTTCCGGCTCGGCCGTGGTGGCCGCCAGCCCGCCTCCCGAGTCGCGGCAGACGTAGCTCAGACCGCCGCCGGAGACGCGACAGACGTAGGCGAGATCGGCGTGGATCCAGGCGCCTTCGTTGTCGCGTAACACCGGCCGGGCGCACCACCGACACCGCGAGACGCGAGGCCAACATCCGGCTGTCGTCATCCGACTTCCCTCCCGCTGGCTGGTCGGTGGCACGCGGCGATCGGGTACGGGGGAGAAAAACCCGATCGCCGCGCGCCCCTTCCCCTCCGGTCGCTCACCGCCACCGTCGCCACGACAACCGGCGGTGAGGACTCCGTCACAGGTTGACATCTCCATGGGGATGAATGCAACTCTCATCGCCAAACTCTCATGCACGATTTCCCGGAGAGGTGTGCGACCATCGATGCATGGCTCCGAAGACCGCCCGCGCCCGGCGACTGGGCATCGCCCTGCGTCATCACCGAGAAGCCGCCGGCCTGACCCTGGAGGCGGCCGCCGACGAGATCAGCAGCACCCGCAGCACCCTGTCGCGCTACGAGAACGCCCAGACGCTGGTCAATCCGGCCACCGTACGGGCCCTGCTGACCCTCTACGGTGTCGCCGCCGACGAGGTCGCCGCCGCTGTGCAACTGGCCAAGGACGCTCGCAAGAAGGGCTGGTGGGTGGAGTACTCGTACCTGCTGGACAAGCGGACCATCGACTTCATCGCGCTGGAGGCGGAGGCCACCGGGATCGCCAACTTCGAGCCGTCGGTGGTCCCCGGCCTCCTCCAGACCGCCGACTACATCCGGGCGGTCATGCTCGGCGGTCCGCACACCCTCACCGACGACGCACTCGAACAGCGGGTCCACATCAGACTCGACAGGCAGCAACGGATGACCAGCGCCGAACAGCCCATCCTGGACTTCATCATCGACGAGGGCGCCCTGCTGCGCCCGGTCGGCGGGCGCGCGGTCATGGAGACCCAGCTCCACCAACTGATCAAACTCGGTGAACTACCGAACGTCACAGTGCAGGTGATCCCCCTGAACGCCGGTTACCACCGGGGGACCCGGGGCTCCCTGCACATCCTCGAGTTCGCCGACCCGGAGGACCCCATGATCGCCTCCGTGGAGACGGTGGCCGGGCAGATGATCCTCGACCGCCCCGGTGAACTGCGCACCTGCACCAAGATCATGGAACACCTGCGGACCGTCGCTCTCAGCCCGGCGGCGAGCCGTGACGAGCTCTTCCGAATCCTGAAGGGACACCACCGACAATGACCCCCACACTCAGCGAGGCGCTCGAACGCGCCGGTTGGCGCAAGAGCACCCACAGTGGCGACGAGGGTGCCTGCGTGGAGATGGCCACCGTCCCCGGCGTGGTCGGCGTACGCGACTCCAAGGACCAGGGCGGCCCCGCCCTGACCTTCTCCCCCGCCGCCTGGGCCGCCTTCACCGCCGACCCACCCCGGCGGACCGCCCACCGCTGACCGGCCCGACCGCCTGCGTGACCCCGCCCGACGACAGAGCCACCGAGGCTCCGGCGAGAGCCGGTCGGGCGGGGATCCGCGCCACCGCCGTCAGGGTCGACGACCGGCCACGACGGCCGTGGCGTCCCGGTCCTCGTCGTGACGGACGGCCGGGTCGAGCCCGTACCCCCGCAGCACCGTGCAGAGCGGACCGGCCTGGTCGGCGGCGACCTCCACCACCAGGTGGCCGCCGGGAGCCAGCCACCGCGCCGCGTCGGCGGCGACCCGCCGCAGCACCGAGAGCCCGTCCGGCCCACCGTCGAGAGCCAACCGGGCCTCGTGCAACCGGGCCTCGGGAGACAGGGTGGCCACCGCCGCCGTCGGCACGTAGGGAGCGTTCGCCACCACCAGGTCGAGCCGTCCCCGCCACGCCCGAGGCAACGGGGCGAACAGGTCACCGACCAGGACGGGTACGCCCCACCGGGCCAGATTCCGGCGGGCGCAGGCCACTGCCGCCGGGTCCAGGTCGACGGCGGCCAACCACCGCGGGGCCAACCGTTCGGCGAGCACCACCGTCGTCGCACCCGATCCACAGCACAGGTCCGCCACCGCCGACGCCGGGCCGGTCACCGCCACCGCCGTCTCCACCACCCAGGCCGTCCGGGCCCTCGGGACGAACACCCCCCGGTCCACCAGCACCCGGCGTCCACAGAACTCGGCCCAGCCGAGCACGTGTTCCAGCGGCTCACCGGCGATGCGGCGCTCGGCCAGGGCGGCCACCGCCTCCGGTTCCCCGGCGGCGGCCAGGAGCAGGTCCGCCTCCTCCTCGGCGAACACGCAACCGGCGGTACGCAGCCGCTCGACGAGGGTCGACCGGTGGACCGGGCTCACCCCCGTACGCCCCGGCGGGCCGCGATCACGCCGTGCCGGCGGCGTCGAGCGCGGCGACCACGTCGGCGACCAGGTCGACGGTGTCCTCCACCCCGCAGGAGAGCCTGACGAATCCCGGCGCGGTGTCGTCGCCCCACTGGGCACGGCGGTCGGCCGTGGTGTGCAGTCCCCCGAAGGAGGTGGCGGCCGCCACCAACCGGGCGGCGCAGACGAACCGGGCGACCCGGTCGGCGTCACCGAGGTCGAAGGAGAGCACCCCGGGCATCCGCCGCATCTGCCGCGCCGCCACCGGGTGGGCCGGGTCGGTCGGCAGGCCCGGCCAGCGCAACCCGGCCACGTCGGGTCGGGCCGCCAGTGCCCGGGCGACCGCCTCGGCGTTCGCCGACTGCCGGGCCAGGCGCAGGTCCAGGGTGGCCAGGGACCGGTGGGCCAGCCAGGCGTCGAACGCCCCGGGAACGGCCCCGGTGGTGGTACGCCACCCGGTGACCTGTTCCAGCAGGGGCGCGGACCGGGTGGCGACGTACCCGAGCAACAGGTCGGAGTGGCCGGTGAGGGCCTTGGTGCCGGAGGCCACCACCACGTCCGCCCCGAGGTCGAGGGGGCGTTGCCCGAGCGGGGTGGCAGTGGTGTTGTCCACGGCCAGCAGCGCCCCGGCGGCGTGCGCCGCCTCGGCCACCGCCGGGATGTCGGCCACGTCCAGGCCGGGGTTCGCCGGGGACTCCAGCAACACCATCCGGACCCCGTCGAAGGACGGGTACGGCCCGGCGGTCGGGGCGTAGTGGACCCGTACCCCGAGGGTCTCCAGGGTGTCGGCGGCGAAGGAGCGGACCGGGAAGTATCCGTCGGCGGGGAGCACGACGGTGTCCCCGGGCCGCAGGACCGCCAACAGCAGGCCGGTGATGGCGGCCTGGCCGCTGGCGAAGACCCGGCAGTCCCCGCCCTCCAGCTCGCCGACGGCGGCCTCCAGGAGGCGACGGGTCGGGTTGTCGGGTCGGCCGTAGCCGTTCGGCGCGGCCGACGGCCCCTCCCGGGGGTCGACGTGGTACGGCGCGGCGAACACCGGTCCGGGCAGGAACGGCGCACCCGGCACCGGGTCGGGCAGACCGGCGTGTACGCACCGGGTGCCGTCGTGCCAGTTCTGGTCAGTCATCACTGCTCACTCGTAGGACTCGGGTTTCGCGGTACGGCTCATCAGCACGTCCACGGCGATGCGCGGGTCCAGGCCCTCGTGGCAGACCCGTTCGACCTGCTCGGTGATCGGCATCTCCACCCCGTGGGCGCGGGCCAGGTCCCGGACGGCCAGGGCGCTCTTGACCCCCTCGGCGGTCTGCCGGGTGGCCACCCGGGCCTCGTCCAGGGTCGCACCCCGACCCAGGTGCTCGCCGAAGGTTCGGTTACGGGCCAGCGGAGAGGAGCAGCTCGCCACCAGGTCACCCATCCCCGCCAGCCCGGCGAAGGTGATCGGGTCGGCGCCCAGGGCCACCCCCAGGCGGGCCGTCTCGGCCAGCCCCCGGGTCATCAGCATCGACCGGGTGTTGTCGCCGAACCCCATGGCGGTGGCGATGCCGTACGCCAGCGCGATGACGTTCTTGACCGCCCCGCCCAGCTCACAGCCGATCACGTCGTCGTTGGTGTACGGCCGGAAGTACGGGGTCCTGATGCAGGACTGGACCAGGGCGGTCCGGTCGGCGTCGGTGCCGGCGACCACGGTGGCGGCCGGCTGCTCGGCCGCGATCTCCGGGGCGAGGTTGGGCCCGGAGACCACCACCACCCGGTCCGGGGTGACCCGGGCGGTCTCCACGATCACCTCGCTCATCCGTTTCGTGGTGCCCAGCTCGATCCCCTTCATCAGGGAGACCAGTGTGGCGTCCGGATGCAGGTCGGCGGCCCACTCGGCCAGGTTTCCGCGCAGCGTCTGCGAGGGGACGGCGAGCACCACCAGTTCGGCGCCGGTGATCGCCTCGACGGCGTCCCCGGTCGCGGTGACCCGGGCGGGGAGCCGTACACCGGGCAGGTAGTCGGGGTTGTGCCGCCGGCGGATCGCCTCGACGACCGCCGGTCGACGCGCCCAGACCGTCACCTCCCGCCCCGCGTCAGCAATGATCTTGGCGAAGGCGGTCCCCCACGATCCGCCGCCCAGCACCGCGACCTGCCCGTTCACGCCGCCACCTCGCTCCGCTGGACGCGATCCGCACCGCGCCATCCGATCCGTACGCTGCCGCCGGTGTGCACCGTCGCGGCCCCTCCGCTCCGTCCGCTCCCCCGGGTGCGGTCACCGGGGAACCCGCCGCCTGTCACTCGGGGCCTCCCGGCCGCTGGTCGCCGACGCGGTCCGAGGCCGCCGGGCGTTGCCACAGCGGCGGTGGTGTCTCTTCGCGCAACTCGGCGAGGAGGTCCCGCAGGCTCAGCATGATCTGGTCGGTCATCTCCTCCAGGACCACCCGGGTGGGTGCGGACCCCTGCCAACGCCCCAGGTCGATCGGGGGTCCCGCCGCCACCGTCACCGGGATGCGAGGTCGGGGGTCGAACCGTCCGGTGCGGGGGTCGAACATCCGCTGGGGACCCCACATCGCCACCGGGACCACCGGAGCACCGGTGGCCAGTGCCAGCCGGGCGGCACCGGTCTTGCCCCGCATCGGCCACAGCTGTGGATGCCGGGTGGTGGTCCCCTCCGGGTAGATCACCACAGCGCCGCCCTCGTCGATGGCGGCGACCAGGGCCTCCAGCGACTTGGCCGCCTCGGTCGTACCCCGCTCCACAGGGATCTGCCGGCACCGGTGCAGGAGCCCGCCCACCAGCGGGACCCGGAAGACACTCGCCTTGCCGAGGAACCGGGGCCACCGGCCGGCGTCGTAGACGAAGTGGGCCAGGACCATCGGGTCGGCGTGCGAGAGGTGGTTGGCCACGATGATCGTGCCGCCGTCGCGGCGCAGGTGCGCCTCGCCCCGCCAGGTCCGCCGGGTCCAGATCGTCATCACCGGTTTGGCCAGCACCACGGCGAACCGTTGCCAGAACCCCAGCTTCCGGCGCCCCACCCTGCCTCCTCGTTGCCAGCCCCGCACGCCCCACGAACCCCCGCGCACACCCGCAGCGAAATCATGCCTGCTCGCCCCGGGTCCGGCCAGTGAGGGTACCGGTGTGGGACTGGCAGGATGGTGCGGTGGCTCAGACCTGGACGGTGGTGGTGCCGGTGAAACGCCTCGGCGCGGCCAAGAGCCGCCTGCGGGGCGCCCTGCCGACGGTCCCGCACGAGACCCTGGCCCTGGCCCTGGCGACGGACACCGTCCGGGCGGTGGCCGACTGCCGCCGGGTCCGTGAGGTGGTGGTGGTCACCGACGATCCACTGGTGGCGGCGACGACAGCCGACCCGGGACGGGTACGGGTGGTCCCGGACGTTCCCGACGCCGGGCTGAACGCCGCCCTGGCGTACGCCTCGGCCCTGGTCACCGGGGGTCCGGTGGCCGCACTCACAGCGGACCTGCCGGCGCTGCGTCCGACCGAGCTCGCCGCCGCCCTGACCGCTGCCGCCTCCCCACCGGTACGCCGGTTCGTCGCCGACGCCCCAGGCGACGGCACGGTGCTGCTCGCGGCACCGGCCGGGACACCCCTGGCCCCCCGGTTCGGTAGGGATTCCGCCGCCGCGCACCGGGCCGACGGGGCGGTGCCGTTGACGGGTGACTGGCCGAGCCTGCGGCGGGACGTGGACACCCCCACCGACCTGGCCGAGGCCGTCCGACTGGGCCTGGGCCCCCGGACGGCCGCGCTCGTCGCCCCGGCCCCGGTGTACGGTGACGGCATGCAGGCAACGGTGGCCAGCTACGACGCGGCGACCCGCAGCGGGGTCCTCCTGCTCGACGACGGCACCGAGCTCACCTTCCCGGCCCGGGCGTTCGACGCCTCCGGTCTGCGGCTGCTCCGCCTCGGGCAACGGCTGCGGGTGGAGACCGACGCCACCGGCGAGGTCGTCCGGGTGACCTTCCCGACGATGGCGTGATCCACCGGCGAAGTTCATTTTCCGTTCACCCGCATCAGGTGATTATGAGCAGGTGAGCACCCCTCGCAGGCACCCCAGCAACCGTGACTCCGCCGCGTCCGGCCCGTCCCGCGACGGTTCCCGCCCCCGCGGCGCCGACGGCCGTTTCCGCCCCACCGACCAGCCCTCCGTCGACGCCGGGCCTTCCGTCGACACCCAGCCGACGCCCACCCCGGCCGAGGCCGAGGCGGAGGAGCTGCCCCGCCCGGAGCCGCTGAGCGCCGAGCCGCGCCCCCGGGACGCGGACAAGCTCGACGCCGCGTCGGCCTCGGCCGGGCTGGAGGAGGTGCTCGACGAAGGCCCGTACGCCGAGGACCCCGAACCGGATCAGCCCACCGCCGACCCACCCCTGCCGGAGGACCGTTTCCTCAACCGGGAACTCTCCTGGCTCGACTTCAACGCCCGGGTGCTGGCGCTGGCCGAGGATCCGCGCACTCCCCTGCTGGAGCGGATGAAGTTCCTGGCCATCTTCGCCAGCAACCTCGACGAGTTCTTCATGGTGCGGATCGCCGGGCTCAAGCGCCGGTTGCAGGCCGGACTCCCGGTCCGGGGTGGTGACGGGCTGCCGCTGCGGACCCAGTTGGAGTTGATCTCCGAGAAGACCGCGAAGCTGGCCGCCCGGCAGGCCGGCTGCTTCGTCGACGAGATCCTGCCGAAGCTGGCCGCCGAGGACATCCGGATCCTGCGCTGGGGCGACCTCGACGACGCCGAACGGGAGCGGCTGCGGACGTACTTCCGGGAGCAGATCTTCCCGGTGCTCACCCCGCTCGCCGTCGACCCGGCGCACCCGTTCCCGTACATCTCCGGCCGGTCGCTGAACCTGGCCGTCTCGGTGCGGGACCCCGACGGGGGCTCCGAGCTGTTCGCCCGGGTCAAGGTGCCGAACAACGTACCCCGCTTCGTCCGGGTCGGCCGGGACCTGCCCGGGGTGCGGTTCCTGCCGGTCGAGGACCTCATCGCGGTGCACCTGGGACAGCTCTTCTCCGGGATGCGGGTGGTGGAGTGCCACCTGTTCCGGGTCACCCGCAACGCCGAGGTGGAGGTCGACGAGGACCGCGACGAGGACCTCCTCCAGGCCCTGGAACGGGAACTGGCCCGGCGACGCTTCGGCCCGCCGGTCCGGCTGGAGGTGGCGGCGAACATCTCCGACCACATGCTGGAGCTGCTCGTCCGGGAGTTGGACATGGACTCCCAGGACGTGCTGCGGGTCCGGGGACTGCTGGAGTTGTCGGCCCTCTGGCAGGTGTACGGCGAGGCCGACCGCCCCGACCTCAAGGACCCGCCGTTCGTGCCGGCCACCCACCCCCGGCTCACCGAGGGGGAGGTGCCCCGCAGCGTCTTCGCCACCCTGCGCGACGGGGACGTCCTGGTGCACCACCCGTACCACTCCTTCGCCACCAGCGTGCAGCGCTTCATCGAGCAGGCCGCCGCCGACCCGCACGTCCTGGCCATCAAGCAGACCCTCTACCGCACCAGCGGCGACTCCCCGATCGTGGACGCCCTGGTCGAGGCCGCCGACGCGGGCAAGCAGGTGGTGGTGCTGGTGGAGTTGAAGGCGCGCTTCGACGAGGTGGCCAACATCGGCTGGGCCCGGACGCTGGAACGCGCCGGCTGCCACGTGGTGTACGGCCTGGTCGGGTTGAAGACGCACTGCAAGACGGCCCTGGTGGTCCGGCAGGAGGGCAACCAGATCCGCCGGTACTGCCACATCGGGACCGGCAACTACCACCCCAAGACCGCCCGGTTGTACGAGGACTTCGGCGTCCTCACCGCCGACCCGGAGATCGGGGCCGACCTGACCGACCTGTTCAACGTGCTCACCGGATACAGCCGGCAGACCACCTTCCGCCGGTTGCTGGTGGCCCCGCAGGGGATAAGGCGTGGGCTGGTGGAGCGGATCGAACGGGAGATCTCCCACGTCCGGCTCGGCATGCCGGGGCTGGTGCAGTTCAAGGTGAACTCGCTCGTCGACGAGAAGATCGTGGACGCCCTCTACCGCGCCTCCCAGGCCGGGGTGCACGTGGACCTGCTGATCCGGGGGATGTGCACGCTGCGCCCGGGGGTGCCGGGGCTGTCGGAGAACATCCGGGTCCGCTCGATCCTGGGCCGGTTCCTGGAACACTCCCGGATCTTCCGGTTCGGCAACAACGGCGACGCCGAGTTCTGGCTCGGCTCGGCCGACCTGATGCACCGCAACCTGGACCGCCGGATCGAGGCGCTGGTGCAGGTCAGCGACCCGGTGGCCCGGGCCGAGCTGGACGCCGTGCTGGCCACCGCGTTCAGCGACGACGTCGAGGCGTTCGAGCTGGCCGGTGACGGCACCTGGAGCCGGCGTACCGGTCCGCAGGAGGCGCCCGTGGGCCACCTCCAGGATCTGTTGCTCCGTCGGGTCGGTGGCAGGTCCGGATGATCCGGCGGCAGGCATAGGGTGACGGCGATGCTGGAAGAGGAACGCAAGTACGAGGTGCCGGACGAGTTCGAGGTGCCGGACCTGTCCCCTGTCGCCCCCACCGGTGCCCGGGTGGAGTCCCGCTCCCCGGTGCGGCTGGTGGCGACCTACTTCGACACCGCCGATCTGCGGCTGGCCCGATCCGGGGTGTCGCTTCGGCACCGCCGGGGCGAGCCGGAGCCGTGGACCGTCAAGCTGCCGACCGACACCGTCGGCGTACGCCACGAGGTGTCCCGGCCCGGCCCACGCCGCGCCGGTGTCCCCGCCGACCTGGTGGAGCTGGTCACCGTCTTCGCCCGGGGTGCAGACCTGGCCCCGGTGGCCACCATCCGGACCAGTCGACGTCGCCACCAGGTGCGCGCCGCCGACGGTGCGCTGCTGGCCGAGGTGGCCGACGACCGGGTGACGGTCCTGGACGAGGCCGGTCGGGCAGCCGGGAGGTTCCGTGAGGTGGAGGTGGAACGACGGGGCGGTGACGCCGACCTGCTGGAACAGCTCGACGGGCTGCTCACCGCCGCCGGGGCGGAGTCGGGCTCGTTCCTGCCCAAGCACGTGCGGGCCCTACGGTTCGTGGTGCCGGAGCAGGTCGGGGCACTCGGGACGGACCCCGAGGGGGAACCGGACCTGGTCGCCCCGGCCGGGTTGCCGGACGACCCGACCGCCGGGGACGTGGTCACCGAGGCGGTCCGCCGGGCCGTGTTCCGGCTCCTGACCCACGACCCGCTGGTCCGGTCGCGGGTACCGGTCCCGGGCAGCCACCGCAGTGCCCTGCAACAGATGCGGGTGGGGTGCCGACGACTCCGCAGCGACCTGCGTACCTTCGCCCCGCTCGTGGTGCCCGAGTGGTCCCGGCCGCTGCGGGAGGAGCTGCGCTGGCTCGCCGGGGTGCTCGGCGCGGCCCGGGACGTGGAGGTCCTGCGGGCTCGGTTGCGGCGCACCGCCGACGCCGATCCGCTCGGCCCGTTGGACGCGGGGGCGGTGGACCGGCTGGACGCGGCGTTGGCGGCCCGGCAGGAGACGGCCCTGGCCGAGGTGGACGAGGCGCTGCGTTCGCCCCGCTACGTGGCGCTGACCGACGCCCTGGTGCTGGCCGCCCGGGCACCCCGGCTGCGTCCCCGGGCCGCCGCACCGGCGGCCGAGAAGCTGCCCCGGCTGGTCCGGCGGCCGTGGCGGAAACTGACCGCCTCGGTCGGTGTGGACGCCGCCGGCCTCGACCCGCTCGGGCCCGACGACCACTGGCACGAGGTACGCAAGGAGGCCAAACGCGCCCGGTACGCGGTCAACGCCGTCGCCGGGGTGGTCGGCAAGGACGCCCGGAGGCTGGCCGAGGCGCTTGCCGACGTGCAGCGGCTGCTCGGGGAGCACCAGGACGCGGCGGTCGCCGCCGACACCTGGGTCGAACTCGCCACCGCCTCGGGCGATCCGCTGTCGGCGCTGGTCGCCGGTCGGCTGGTGGAGCGGGAACGCGCGGCGGTCCGTCGGGTACGCGCCGACTTCCCCTCGGCGTGGGCGCGGGCGGACCGTGGCCGCCGTACGGGGTGGCTGCGGTGACCGAGGAGATCCGCGCCGCCGGTGGGGTGGTGTGGCGGCGTACCGCCGATCGGGTCGAGGTGTGCCTGGTGCACCGACCCCGGTACGGCGACTGGTCGCTGCCGAAGGGCCGGTTGGAACCGGACGAGGCACCACTGGTGGCGGCGGTTCGGGAGGTGGCCGAGGAGAGCGACGTCCGGGCCGTGCCCCAGGTGCGCCTGCCCACCGTCCGGTACTCCGTCGACGGGCGACCGAAGCGGGTCGACTACTGGTCGATGGAGGCGGTGGGGACCGGGGGGTTCCAGCCGGGCACCGAGGTCGACGAGGTGGGCTGGTTCGACGTCGACGAGGCGGTCCGGCGGACCAGTTACCCGCACGACGCGGAGGTGCTCGCCGCGTTCGCGGCCCTGCCGACGGTCACCGGCACCGTGCTGCTGGTCCGGCACGCCCGGGCGGGACGACGGGCCACCTGGTCCGGTCCGGACACCGCTCGCCCGTTGGTCGCCACCGGACTGGCGCAGGCGGCGGCCCTGGCCCCCCTGGTCGAGGTGGTTCGCCCACACCGGCTCCTGTCGGCCTCGGTGCGCCGGTGCGTCCAGACCCTCGGCCCGGCGGCCGAGTCGACGGGCCTGCCGATCGAGGTGGTCGGCGACCTGGACGAGCCGGCCCCCGGGCAGCAGTTGGAGGAACGGGTCCTGGCGGCGGCGGCCTGCCTGACGGAGCTCGCCGTCGCTGGTGGACGCCTCGCGGCGTGCAGCCAGGGCAAGGTGATCCCGGGTGTCCTGGAGCGGCTGATCGGTCGGCCCGGCGACTATCCGACGCCCAAGGGCGGCGGGTGGCTGCTCGCCTTCGCCGCCGGACGGCTGCTCGCCACCGACCCGGTCTAGGAGGTCCCGCCCCGCCCGTCTCCGGGCCTCGTGACCTCCGGCGGGCTCCGCACCTCGTGACCTACGGCGGGCTCCGGGCCTCGTGGCCCACGGCGGGCTCCGGGGTGCAGCCGGGTCGACGTCGGTTGCGTCGACTGACGGATCCGGAGGAGACGACGAAGGGCGTCCACCGCGACGGTGGACGCCCTTCGTGCAGGTGGCTCAGCGGCGGGAAGCCGCCTTCTTGGCCGGGGCCTTCTTCGCCGGCGACTTCTTCGCCGCCGGGGCCTTCTTGGCCGTCGTGGTCTTCTTCGCCGCCGTGGTCTTCTTCGCGGCGGTCGACTTGGCCGTGGTGGCGCTCTTCTTCGCCGGGGCGGCCTTCTTCGTGGTGGTGGCCTTGGTGGCGGTGGTCTTGGCCGCCTTCGCCGCGGTGGTCTTCTTGGCCGCCGCGGTGGCCGTCTTGCGCGCCCCGGTCGCCTTGGCGGTGGTCGCCTTGGCGGTCGCGGTCTTCGTACCGGTCGCCTTGGCACCGGTGGTCTTGGCGGTGGACGTGACGCTCTTCTTCGCCGCCGCCGTGGCCTTCGGCACCTTGCCGCTGGCCACCATCTCCTTGAAACCGGCACCGGGACGGAAGGTCGGGACGGATGTCTTCTTGACCTTCACCGCCTCACCGGTGCGCGGGTTCCGCGCTGTTCGCGCCCCCCGGACACGCTTCTCGAACGCTCCGAATCCGGTGATGGCCACTTTCTCGCCCCTGGTGACCGCCCCCTGGACCTCAGCGAGGACTGCGTCGAGCGCCGCCGTCGCCGTCTTTCGGTCTCCCAGACGAGCGGCGAGGGCCTCGATGAGCTCGGCCTTGTTCACGACTTCCTCCCGATTGTGCAACTGACTCGACGCGAGCCATTCTGCGCGCACGGTATGCCCTGTGCTGCCAGGACACAAACATTCGGGGGAAAAAAGCCCTTGTGTCGTAACGGATTCCCCCCGCCGGGTCGTCCCGGCGGGGGGTGGAAAGCGAGTAACGGTCGGGCGTCGGGCTATGCGACCGAGGGCAGGAACTGCGGGCGGGTCGCCTCGAAAGCGCCGATCGCGGACTCGTTGCGGAGGGTTAGTCCAATGTCATCCAAGCCCTCCATCAGCCGCCACCGGCTGAAGTCGTCGAGCGGGAACGACCACGTCGAGCCCCCGGCCCGGACCTCGCGGGCAACCAGGTCGACGGTTACCTCGGCAGTCGGGTCGGCCTCGACCAGAGCCCAGATCTGCTCGACCGCGGACTGTTCCAACTCCACCGGGAGCAACCCCTCCTTGAGGGAGTTGCCGCGGAAGATGTCGCCGAAGCGGGGTGAGACGACCGCCCGGAAACCCCAGTCCCGCAATGCCCAGACGGCGTGCTCCCGGGAGGATCCCGTGCCGAACTCCGGACCGGCCACGAGAATCGATGCGCCGGCCCGTACGGGATCGTTCATCACGAATTCCGGGTCCTCCCGCCACGCGCTGAACAATCCGTCGGCGAAGCCGGTCCGGGTCACCCGCTTGAGGTACACGGCGGGGATGATCTGATCGGTGTCCACATTCGACCGACGCAGCGGTACGGCCGTACCGGTGTGGGTGGTGAAGCTATCCATCAGCTGACTGCCCTTCTCACAGATCGGCGGGGGCGGCCAGCCGACCGACCACGGCGGTGGCGGCGGCGACCGGCGGCGACACCAGGTGCGTACGCCCACCCCGCCCCTGACGGCCCTCGAAGTTGCGGTTGGAGGTGGAGGCGGACCGCTCCCCCGGCTTGAGCGTGTCCGGGTTCATGCCCAGACACATCGAGCAGCCGGCGAACCGCCACTCCGCTCCGGCGTCGGTGAAGACCTTGTCCAGCCCCTCGACCTCGGCCGCCTCACGGACCGCTGCGGAACCGGGCACGACGAGCATCCGTACACCGTCGGAGACCCGGCGGCCCCGGATCACGTCGGCGGCGGCCCGCAGGTCCTCCAGCCGGCCGTTGGTGCAGGAGCCGACGAAGACCACGTCCACGGCCAGGTCCCGCAGCGGGGTCCCCGGGGTCAGGTCCATGTACTCCAACGCCCGGTGCGCGGCGGCCCGCTCGGGCTCGGTACCGAAGGAGTCCGGCTCCGGCACGGCGCTGCCCAGCGGCGCGCCCTGGCCCGGGTTGGTGCCCCAGGTGACGAACGGCGTGACCTGCGAGGCGTCCAGGGTGACCTCGGCGTCGAAGACCGCTCCATCGTCGGTGGGCAGGCTCCGCCAGTGGTCCAGCGCGGCGTCCCAGTCGGCCCCCTGCGGCGCGTTCGGCCGCCCCTTGAGGTACGCGAAGGTCGTCTCGTCCGGCGCGATCATGCCGGCCTTGGCGCCCCACTCGATGGACATGTTGGCGATGGTCATCCGCCCCTCCATCGACAGGGACCGGATCACCTCGCCCCGGTACTCCACGATGTGGCCCCGGCCACCGCCGGTTCCCACCTGGGTGATCAGCGCCAGGACCAGGTCCTTCGCGGTGACGCCCGGGCCCAGCTCGCCGACCACGTTCACCGCCATCGTCTTCGGGCGGGCCTGCGGAAGGGTCTGGGTGGCCAGGACGTGCTCCACCTCACTGGTGCCGATACCGAAGGCGAGCGCCCCGAAGGCACCGTGGGTGGCGGTGTGCGAGTCGCCACAGACGATCGTCATGCCCGGCTGGGTGACCCCCAGCTGCGGCCCGATGACGTGGACGATGCCCTGGTTCTCGTCACCGAGGGGGTGCAGCCGGACGCCGAACTCGGCGCAGTTGCGACGGAGCGTCTCGATCTGGGTCCGGGAGGTGGGGTCCTCGATCGTGAACAGGTCACCCCGGCGCAACCGGAACGCCGGGTCGGCGTAGCCCGTCGGGGTGTTGTGGTCCTCCGTGGCGAGCGTCAGGTCGGTGCGGCGGACCCGGCGACCGGCCATCCGGAGCCCGTCGAAGGCCTGCGGGCTGGTCACCTCGTGGAGCAGGTGCAGGTCGATGTAGAGCAGGTCCGGCTCGCCCTCGGCGGACCGTACGACGTGTGCGTCCCAGACCTTCTCGGCCAGGGTCCTTGGTTGAGTGTCTCCCACCATCTGGACATCCTAAATTCTGGGAGGTAAATTTCGGCTTGTGGGACACAGTATGAGCGGTGTCGGCGTTCTCGACAAGGCGGTGGTCATCCTGGCCGCCTGTGTCGACGGCGCCAGCCTGGCCGAACTCGTTGACCGTACGAAGCTCCCCCGCGCCACCGCACACCGGCTGGCCCAGGCGTTGGAGATCCACCGGATGCTGGTCCGGGACACCCAGGGACGGTGGCGACCCGGCCCCCGACTGGGTGAGCTCGCCAACGCCGCTCCCGACGTCCTGCTGACCGCAGCCGAGCCGCTACTGGCCGCACTCCGGGACGCCACCGGCGAAAGCGCCCAGCTCTATCTGCGCCGCGCCGACGAACGCATCTGCGTGGCCGCCGCCGAACGGGCCAGCGGCCTGCGGGACACGGTGCCGGTCGGCTCGGTGCTGCCGATGACCGCCGGCTCGGCCGCGCAGATCCTGCTCGCCTGGGAGCCACCCGAGGCGGTGATGCCGCTGCTCCCCCGCGCCAAGTTCACCGGCCGCACCCTCGCCGAGGTACGCCGCCGGGGCTGGGCGCAGAGCATCGCCGAACGGGAGCCCGGTGTGGCCAGCGTCTCCGCCCCCATCCGGGACCGGACCGGCCGCGTGATCGCCTCGATCAGCATCTCCGGCCCGATCGAACGCCTCGGCCGCCGCCCCGGCGAACGCCACGCCATGGCAGTCGTCCGCGCCGGCCAACGCCTCTCCGGCCTCTAACCCCCTGCCCCCTGCCCCCTGCCCTCACCCTCCGCTCCCCCGCAGTGCCCCGTTGATCAAGGGGTTTGCGTCACCGTTGGAGATCATCCAGACGCAAACCCCTTGATCAACGGGGCGATCCCGGGCCGGGAGGGGGATCGGTGGGGTGGGGTGGGAAACAGGAGAAGGCCCGCCTCGCTGAAGCGAGACGGGCCTGTGCTGTAGCCCCGACCGGATTCGAACCGGCGCTACCGCCTTGAGAGGGCGGCGTCCTGGGCCGCTAGACGACGGGGCCAGAACTTTCTTCTTTCTCACCGCCCTTCCGGGCGGCTCCGCTGTACTCTATCAGAGATCTTTTTCCGCCTCCCTCGCGGGGGCCGGAGTGGGAACTCCGTCAGAAGCCAGCGACCGACGTTCGCTGGGAACGTCGGTTGCTGGGGTACCAGGACTCGAACCTAGACTAACTGAACCAGAATCAGTTGGGCTGCCAATTACCCCATACCCCATCGGCACCATCTGGCACCGGGGAGAAACTTTACCCTCCCCGGGCCGAGTGGCCAAATCCGACCCCCCAAACCGCCCTTGAGCTGCGGTTTCGCCCGTCGGGCCACTGTCAGACCGGGACCACCGGATTCGTCAGGTCACCGATGCCCTCGATCCGTACGGTGACCGTATCCCCGTCCGTGAGGGGACTAACCCCCGCCGGGGTGCCGGTCAGCACCACGTCTCCGGGAAGCAGCGTCATCACGTGTGAGATGTAGGACACCAGCGCCGGGACGTCGAAGACCATGTCCCGGGTCCGGCCGAGCTGACGTACCTCCATGGTCTCGTCGGAGTCGCGCCCCACCTCGCACCGGATCTCCAGGTCCCGGACGTCAAGCCCGGTGGTGATCCACGGACCGATCGGGCAGAACGAGTCGAAGCCCTTGGCCCGGGTCCACTGGCTGTCGGTGTTCTGCAGGTCCCGCGCCGTGACGTCGTTGGCACAGGTATAGCCGAAGATGGCCTTCTCCGCCGCAGCCCGGTCCGCCCGCCGGGCCCCGGGCGCCCCGATCACCACTGCCAGTTCCGCCTCGTGCTCGACCTGCTTGGAGAAGATCGGCAGGCGGATCGCGTCCCGGGGGCCGATCACCGAGGTGGAGGGCTTGAGGAACAGCAGCGGCTCGGTCGGCACCTCGTTGCCCAACTCGCTCGCGTGTTCGGCGTAGTTGCGCCCCACGCAGACCACCTTGCTGGGCAGGATCGGCGAGAGCAGCCGGACGTCCGACAGCGCCCAGCGGGCCCCGGTGAAAGTCAACTCACCGAACGGGTGCCCCTGGATCTCGGCGACGGTCAGCCCCTGGGGGCCGGCCTCCGGCTCGCCCTCGACGGCTCCGAACGACATTCCCTTGGCATGAGCAAAACGAGCGATACGCACCCCGCCAATCTAGCCGCCCGACCAGGAGAAGGTGCTGCCCGCGCACCACTGCGGCGCGGCAGCGTACGTCACGGGCCGGTCGGCGGGGCGGAATTCGGCGCTTCGTACCCGCACGACGTCACCGCGCCCCTACCGTCGGCGGCGGAGGTTCGTTGGTATGCCTGCATCGAGACGACACCACAAGGCCATCGCGGTGCTCGCGCACTGCCTCGGCGCCCTCGCCGCTCTTCCGGCTCTGGCCCCGCAGCCGGGGGCGCCGCCGCCGACCACACCACCGGCACCGGCCCCGTCGCCGGTGACGACCACGCCGACACCGGCGGCGGTCGCACCGACACCGGCAGGGGTCACACCGACACCGGCGGCGGCCGCACCGGCGCTCGGGGCCCGTCACGCCCGGCCGGTGGCGGCGGCCACCGTCGGGCCGAGCGTCACGTCCACCACCATGCCGTCGGCCCCACCGGCGGTACCGACCCCGGACCGGGCGCCGCTACGGGCGTCGACCCCGACCGTCACGGTGGCCGTGACCTCGGCCGGCACCCCGGCACCGGGCTACCGGATCCAGGTACGCAACGCCGGTGACCGGCCGGTCGACACCACTGTCCGGCAGGAACTGCCCGCCGGGGCGTCGGTCAGCAACGTCACCGGCGGTGGCCGGTCGAGTCACGCGGCCGGGCGGCCCGACGAGGTGACCTGGCAGCTCAAGCTACCGCCGAAGGGCACCACCACGGTGCAGACCACGCTGCACACCGACAACCCGAACCGGCCCCTTGCCGCACCCGCCTGCGCGTACCGCGACGACGGGCGACGACCGTACGACTGCTCCACGGCGATCTGGAGCAACGTCGCGCAGACTGCCGACGAACCGGCCGGGGGCGGCTGGCTGCGCCTGCCGATCCTCCTCGGGGCGCTGGCGCTGCTGCTCGTCCTGGGCGGGTTCGGCCTGTGGTGGTGGCAGCGTCGTCGCCGGACCCGGGCGTACGCGGCCGCCTCGGCGGGGCCACCGACCGACCCGCAACGGCCCGCGTCGACGGGGGGTGCCCCGGAGTACGCCGCCATGGGGCGTCGGTCCGGCGCACCCGGGACCGTCTACCCGAAGCCGGGGGCTCCACGGGCACCACAGCGCCGCCGCACCCCACCGGTCTGGCTCCTGGTGAGCGCCGCCGTCCTCGTCCTGGTGGGCGTGGTGGGGGTGGCGGGGTGGACCGGGACCCGTCAGGTCACCGCCATGAACGCCGGCCAGCAGCCGACGAGTGGGGCCTGGGTGGGGCGAGGCGTGTCCGGCCCGGTCGGCGTGCCGCTGCGGGAGACGGCGTTCGAGTTCACCGTCTACCGGGTCGACTGCGGCGCCGCCGACACCGACGGTCGCCGGTGCGACGCCACGGTGGGGGTACGCAACGTCACCCCGGACCAGCAGGCCTGGCACGGTCAGCTCCAGCGGGCGTACCTGCCGGCCGGGCGCTGGGTGGGCGTCGACGAGTCGGCCACCCGGGCGATGAACCAGGGGCGGGACGTCTTCGCCGACCCGGTGGCCGCCGGGACCCGGCTGGTCCTGCCGCTGGTGTTCACCGTCGCCGACGGGGAGACGCCCGAGGAGCTGGAACTGCGCAGCGGGGTCTTCTCCGCCGGGGTACGGGTGGACGTTCCCTGAGCGGGACGGGCGGGGTGGCGGTCGTACCCTTCTCTGGTGACCGCCGCCCCCGACTCCCTCGTCGTGCTCGCCCCGACCGACTGGCGGGCGCGGCGGCAGGCCCACGAGGAGCGGGTGGACGCCTGGCTCGCGCCGCACCTGGCCCGACGACACCGGGGTGAGAAGCATCCCGTCGAGGACTTCCTCTTCACCTACTACTCGCACCGTCCGGCCCAGCTGCGCCGGTGGCATCCCGGTGCCGGGGTGGTCCTGGCCGACGCGGACCCGGACGAGTTCGGGCGCGACTACCGCGCCACCGCCGCCGGGGTCACCCTCGACACCCCGGGGGTACGCGACCGGCGGGCCGAGTCGGTCGAGTGGATCGGCACCCTGCTCGCCGCCACCGCCGGGCGCCCGGCCCACCTGGGCTGCTTCGGGATGCACGAGTGGGCGATGGTCTACCGGCAGACCCAGGAGGAGGTACGCCACAACGCGTGGCCGTTGCGGTTGTCCCCGGAGCGGACCGCCGCCGTGGTCGAGGAGCGGGGGGTCCGGTGCTCCCACTTCGACGCGTACCGGTTCTTCACCGCCCCGGCCCGCCCGTTGAACGTGCTCACCCCCCGTCGGGACACCCAGCACGCCAACGAACAGCCGGGTTGTCTGCACGCCAACATGGATCTGTACAAGTGGGCGTACAAGTTGTCGCCGCTGGTGCCGAGCGAACTGGTCGCCGACGCCTTCGCCCTGGCCCGGGAGATCCGGACGCTGGACATGCGGGCCAGCCCGTACGACCTGGCCGCCCTGGGACATCCCCCGGTCCTGGTGGAGACCGCCGAGGGTAGGGCCGAGTACGCGGCCGCCCAGCGGGCCTTCGCCGACCGGGCCGCCGCCCTGCGGCACCGCCTCCTCTGCGCCCTCGCCACGGGGTGAGGAGGAACCCCTGTCGACGGCGGGGGTGGAGAAGGGCTCGGTTCCCCCACTCACCCACCGCGGCAGGTGGAGCAGCGGTGGGTGAGGTGGGAAGGGGAGGTCCGGTCAGCCGGGCGTGCAGGTGAGGGTGGGGGTGCCCGGGGTACCGCTGCCGAGGAACCCGAAGCTCGTCTCGGCCCCGGGGTTCAGCGCGCCGTTCCAGCCGACGTTACGGGCGGTGGACGTGCCGCCGGAGCCGGTCAGCTCGGCGTTCCAGACCTGGGTGATCCGGGTCCCGGCGGGCTGGGTGATCGTGACGGTCCAGGAGGTGGTCCGGGTGGTCCCGGTGTTACGGACCGTCACCTCGCCCTGGAAGCCGCCCTGCCACTGCCCCACCACCCGGTGGGTCGCCGCGCAGGTGGCGCCGTTCGTCGGCGGGGTGGTCGGGGGGCGGGTCGGGGTGGCGGTCGGCGTCGGGGTGACGGTGGGGGTGGGGGCGACGCCGGAGAGGGCCGCCACCAGGGCCGGATACCAGCGGTCGGCGATCTTCTGGTCGCCTGCGGCGTTGGGGTGCACCCCGTCGTAGGTGTCGGCGGCGGTGCTGAACCCGGTCCACTGGTCGACCACGACGATCGGCGAGGCGGCGGTGCTCTTGCCGGCCGCCCAGGCGTCCACGGCGCTGTTGAGGGCCACCACCCGCTGACCACACTCGCCGCAGGTGGGTGGCGCCATCGGGATGATCTTGGCGACGATCACCTTCATCGCCGGGTTCGCGGCCCGCATCTGGTCCACCAGCCTGCCGTACGCGGCGAGGATGGTCGCCGGTGCGATGTTGCTCCAGACGTCGTTGGTGCCGAAGTGCATCAGGACGATGTCGGGGTCTGTGGCGGCGAGCCAACCCGGCAACAGGTTCTGGTTGGCCACAGTGGTCGCCAGGTAACCGCCGTGTCCCTCGTTGTCGCCGTCGTACGGCTGTCCGCAGCCCTGCGGGCCGAGGGTGCCGACGAAGTCGACGTCGGTGTGTCCGGTGGACTGCAACCGGTTCCACAGGATCGCCCGCCAGCAGCCGGGTGAACCGGTGATCGAGTCACCCAGCGGCATGACCCGTACCGGGGCGGTCGCTGCGACCGGAAGCACCTCCGGAGCGGGGGCGGGGGTGCCGACGGCGACCAGGGCGGCGGCGAGGGCGAGCGGCACCGCCGTCAGCGCGGTGAGCAGGGTCCGGGTGAAGGATGGTCGGAGCATGGTGGGGCAACTCCCGTCACGGGGGTACGACGATGCGGATCGACGCCGGGGCCGGAGGCCGGCGGCGGCCACCCAGTGCCCTTGCTCCCGACGGAATTCAACCAGGAACAGTGAGCCATATCAATGCATCGGGTCCCCGCAGGACGGTCAGTCGTCGTCGGCCCGACGGTCCCGCTTCCGTTGTGACCGACGCTTCTTGTCGGCCAGCCGGCGCTCCTTGGCGCCCCGGGAGGGGCGGGTGGGCCGACGGGGCGGCGGTGGCGGGGCGACCGCCTCCCGCAGCAGCGCGGCCATCCGGTCCCGGGCCGCCGCCCGGTTGGCCAGCTGCGCCCGGTGTTCGCTGGCCACGACGGTCAGCACCCCGTCGACGAGCCGACCCGCGAGCCGGTTCAGCGCCCGGGCCCGCAGCGACTCGGGCAGGCTCGGCGAACCGGCCAGGTCGAAGCTCAACTCGACCCGTGAGTCGGTGGTGTTCACCCCCTGGCCACCGGGGCCGGACGAACGGGAGAACCGCTCCCGCAGCTCGGCACCGGGCACCGAGAACCGGTCGGTGACCCGCAGTCCGTCGTCCATGCCCCGAGGCTAACGGTCCCCGGGTTCGTCCTGGGTCTTCGGGCTGGAGGTCGAGGCCGGGGTCGGCTGTGGTGCAGCCGGGTCGGAGTCGGCCTCCGGGGCGACGGCGGCGTACGCGACGGCGCCGACGAGCAGCAGGGCGACGACCCCGACCTTCGTGGTGACCGCGCGGATCAGCAACCAGGCGGCGCGACGGGTGACGGGCACCGCCCGGCGGGCTGTCTGGTAGTCCGCCCAGCCTCGCCTCGCCCGGGTGTACGCGGCTCCTGCGGCGGCCCCGACGAGCAGGCCGAGCAGCAACAACGCGGCGAGCAGAGATCCTTCCATCCGGCTGAGTATGCCGATCGACGGCGTCGACGCCAGGGGTCGATCCGGATACGGCCGGAAAAGGAGATTTCGCAGAATCCTCCGTGGTGGATCATGCACTCTCCGCAGCTCAGCCACCCTTTCCGATGATCGTGTCGGCGCTCTGTTGAACCTGTTCGATGGGGATGGCGAAACCGATCCCGATCGACCCGTTGCCGTCGATGGTGGCGATCGCCGTGTTCACCCCGACGACCTCACCCCGGGCGTTGACGAGGGGTCCCCCCGAGTTGCCGGGGTTGATGGAGGCGTCGGTCTGCACCGCCGTGTGCCGGTTCGACCCGAGGCGTACCTGCCGGTCCAGGGCGCTGACGATGCCGGCGGTGACGGTACCGGCGAGTCCGAGCGGCGAACCGACGGCGAGCACCGGCTCTCCGACCCGGGTCGCGCCCGGCTTGGCCAGTGGCAGCGGGGTCAGCCCGGCGTCCGGCGGCACCCGCAGCACCGCCAGGTCGCTGCCGGGCTCCCGACCGACCACCTCGGCCGGGTACCGCCGACCGTTCGGCGTCTCGACCGTCACTCCCCCGCCGACGCCCCTGGCGAGGATGTGGTCGTTGGTGACGATGTGCTGCTCGCCGTCGATGGCGAACCCGGATCCGGTGGCGGACCGGCCTCCCGCCCCGGCCACCAGCACCGACACCACCCCGGGGACGGTCTTCCCGGCGGCGGTCACCAGTTCCGCCGGGACCGCCGCCGCCGTCGCGGCCGCCTCCGGGTCGCCGGCCTGGCCGGCGACCCAGCCACCGGCCGCCGCCCCGGAGAGGGTGGAGAGGGCCACCACGGTCAGCCCGGCCAGCAACCGGCCCGGTCGCCGCCGTCCCGGGTCCAGACCCGTTCCCGGTACGCCCCACCCGCCGTGCCCGTCCGGGCCGAGGTCCGGGGAGACGAACCACGGGCCACGGGGCTCACCCAGTCCGGTCTGTGTTGCCATACGTCGCTCCTCGAAGGTCGGGGCGGGCGGGTCAGGGGCAGGTCGCTGAAGCGGTCCCCGGGGCGGGCGCGGGTCAGGGCAGGCGGGAGAACCACCGGAGGGAACCGGCCGCCGCCGCCATGGCGAAGACCAGACCGAATCCGATGAACCGGGCCGAGATGTCCTGCCGCTGGGTGCGGTAGCCGACCGAGGTGCCGATGTCCTCGTAGACAGCGCGCAGTTCCTCGGTGGTGGTGGCCTCGTGGAAACCCCCGCCGGTGGCCTCGGCGACCGCCCGCAGCGTCTGCCCGTCCACTGGCACCTGGATCGGGCGGCCGCCCCGGTCGACGAACCCGGACGGGGTGCCGAACGAGATGGCGTGCACCGGCACCTCGACCGCCACCGCCTCCGCCGCCGACTCCATCGGGTCCATCCCGGAGGTGTTGGCCCCGTCGGAGAGCAGGATGATCCGGGCCGGTGGGGGTTTCGTCGCCGCCTCGTGGTCCAGGGCCCGGATCGTGCCGAGCGACGCGCTGATCGCCTCCCCGATCGCTGTGCCCTGAACCCCGGTGATGCCTTCGGCGAGCCGGTCGATGCCGTCGTGCAGCGCCTCCCGGTCGGTGTCCGGCGGCACCATCACCGCCGCACTCCCGGCGAACGCCACCAGACCGACGTTGAACTCCTGCGGCAGTCCGTCGACGAACCGGCGGGCAGCCGACTTGGCCGCGTCGAGCCGGTCCGGGTCGACGTCGGTGGCGAGCATCGAGGTGGAGACGTCCACGGCGACCACCACTGTGGCCCGTTCCCGGGGCACCCGGACCTCGGCGGCGGGCCGGGCGAACCCGGTCACCAGCAGCGCCAACATGGTCAGGAACAACCCCGCCGGTACGTGTCGCCGCCAGGCCGGACGCTCCGGTGCCACCCGGTCCAGCAGCCGCAGGTTCGTGAAGCGGACGGCGTACCGGCTCTGTCGACGCTGCACCAGCAGATAGCCGACGGCGAGCGCGGCGACCCCGAGCAGCAGCCAGAGCCGTACCGGTGACTGCCAGATCATGCGGCACCTCGCCGGGTCGAGGCGGGGACGGCGGCCAGTCGGCGCTGGGTGTGGACGTGCCGGACGACGTCGAGGGTCCAGTCCCGGTCGGTCCGCAGTGGCAGGTGGGTCGCCGCGCACCGGCGGATCGCCTGACGCACCTGGTCGCGCTGGGCGGCGGCGGCGAGCGCGTACCGGCGGCGCAGTCCGGGGTCGGAGGTGCAGACCTCCCGGCGGCGACCGGTCTCCGGGTCGACCAGGGTGATCAGGCCGACGTCCGGCAGTTCCAGTTCCCGGGGGTCGGTGATCTCGACGGCGAGGACCTGGTGTCGGATGGCGAGCCGGCGCAGCACCGGCTCCCAGGGTGCGGGACGGTCCGGGTCGTCGGGGAGGCCGTCGAGGAAGTCGGAGACGACGACGACGAGGCCCCGCCGGGTGGCGACCCGGTGTGCGGCGGCCACCGCGTCGACGAGGGTGGGTGGGTTCGGGGTCGCCGGGACCCCGGACCGGCGGGGGTCGCCGGACCGTCCGGTGACCCCGGCGTCGGGTCCACCCGTCCGGGGCGCGGTCAGCAGGGTCCGGAGCAGACCGAGCAGGTGGGTACGCCCGGACCGGGCCGGGAACCGGCGGACGGCCGTGGCGTCGAGGACGTGGGCGCCGAGGCGGTTGCCCGCCCCGGCGGTGAGGAACCCGACGGCGGCCACCGCTGCGACGGAGAGTTCCCGTTTGTCCAGCTCGGCGGTGCCGAACTCCATGCTGGGGCTGGCGTCCACCACCAGCCAGGTGGTCAGCTCCCGGTCGGCGTCGACCTCCCGGACGTGCGCGACGGCGGTGCGGGCGGTCACCGCCCAGTCCATCCGCCGCACCTCGTCCTCACCGGGGCGGTACTCCCGGCTCCCGGCGGCCTCGCTGCCGGGACCGCGCAGCAGGCCCCGGTACTGCCCGTGCAGCAGGCCGTCGAGGCGACGGGTGACAGTGAGTTCCAGCCGCCGCAGCCGTCGGTGCCCGGTGAGATCGTTCAGGTCCGGGTCCGACGACCCGGACCACCGCCCGCCACCGGTGGGTCGCCCGTCCCCGGATGCCCCAGTGGCGACCGCCACCGACCCGGCCCGGGTCGGGGCGGCCGGGGAGGGGGCGGCCGAGGAGGAGGCGGGTGGGGCCATCCCGAGCCAATGGGCGGCGGGCCGGACGGCGGCGAACAGGTCACGCGGGCTCATGCCACGGTCCGGTCGATGCCGGCGGGCACGTCGACGCCGAAGGCCACCGGCCGTTCGTCGCGGCCGGGGGCGATCCTCGGCGGGGGCACCACCTCCAGGAGTCGCCGGACCACCGACCCGGCGTCCACCCCGTCGGCGACCGCGTCGAACGAGAGCACCAGCCGGTGGGCCAGGACGTCCACCGCCAACTCCCGGACGTCCTCGGGCAGCACGTACTCCCGGCCCCGCAGCAGCGCCCGGGCGCGGGCCGCGGCGACCAGGCCGAGGGTGGCCCGGGGGCTGGCCCCGTACGCCAGCATCGGGGCGATCTCCGGCACCCCGAACCGGGCCGGGTCGCGGGTGGCGAGGACGAGCCGGACGACGTACTCGGCCAGGGCGTGGTGGACGAAGACCCGACCGGCCCGGCGTTGCAGTTCGCGCAGCCGGAGTGGGTCGAGGCATTGCCGGGGTCGGGGCCGGTCGCTGCTCATCCGGTAGAGGATGGCCAGTTCGTCGGCGTCGCCGGGGTAGTCGACGACGATCCGCATCAGGAACCGGTCCCGTTGGGCCTCCGGCAGCTGGTAGACCCCCTCGGACTCGATGGGGTTCTGGGTGGCCAGCACCAGGAACGGTTCCGGTACGGGGTAGGTCCGGCCACCGATCGACACCTGCCGTTCGGCCATCGCCTCCAGCAGTGCGGACTGCACCTTGGCCGGAGCCCGGTTGATCTCGTCGGCGAGGAGCAGGTTCGCCATCACCGGACCGAGTTCGACGTCGAAGTCCTCGGTCGAGGCCCGGTAGATGCGGGTACCGACGATGTCGGAGGGGACCAGGTCGGGGGTGAACTGGATGCGGGAGAACCGGCCGCCGACGACTGTGGCGAGGGTCTGGGCGGCCAACGTCTTGGCCACTCCGGGTACGCCCTCCAGCAGGCAGTGTCCGTCGGCGACCAGTGCGGTGAGGAGGCGGTCGACGAGCCGGTCCTGCCCGACGATCACCCGTTTGACCTCGAAGAGGGTCTGTTCCAGCTCGGAGCCGCTCGCATCGGGATCGACCGTGGTGGGCAGGCTGGCCAGGGTGTCCGAGATGTCCGTCACGGTGCTTGCTTCCCGAGCGGGTGCCCCGACAAACGTCGGACTTGGTGGGCCAAGCACCACCGATGACCCCTCAACCGGGCAATCCCGACACCTTCCCCGACCCCCGCCGGTCGGGACGGATCACCTTCGACACCGACGGTGCCGGCCACCCCGTCGGGGCGACCGGCACCGGTTCGGCACGGATCAGCGGGTGAAGACCGCCAGGTGGAACGGCCGGTCACTGGGGACCCCGGCCAGGTCGTACGTCTGCACGAAGACCGCGTTGGGCGTGGACAGCCGCGGTGCCACCGAGATCTCCCCGGCCGGCGGGATGCAGCAGTCGTCGTCGTCACCGACGGTCGCCACGTAGGCCCCCCTGCTCAGGTTGCGGTTGAACAGCACCTGGTACTGCCCGGGACCCCACTTGGTGGCGGACACCGCGTCGTTGCCCCGGACGAAGACCCCGGCGGCGGTCACCACCGCGTAGGAGGTCGAGCCGGGAACGGCGGCGGTGCCCACCCCGCCCGCCAGGGCGGCCTTGGCCGCCTTGGCCTCCTGCGCCGTGACCACGGGCTGCCCACCGGGGGCGGCCAACCGGGGGCCGGGCTGGGGAGAGTCGAGGGGGGACTTGGCGACGGTGGTGGGCTGGGCGGCAGCGGCGATGCCGCCACCGGCCAGGGTCAGCGCCAGCACGCTGAACGCCACCGCCGCCGACCTGCGCGAGAAGAACTTGGCCATGACAGTTTTCTCCCTTGATTGACCGGAGGTAATACGGGCCGACTCGCCACAGACGAGCCGAAAACTGCTGTGCGCAACAAACCGGAGGGAGCTCGACGCTCCACTTCAGACGATGGTCGACCAGCTGTTCGGGACCCAGTTTCAGCGAGCCCCTTCACCCACCCTGAGCAGGTAATACTGCCAGAAACTCCGACGTCGAAACCAAGTGGAAACTAGCATCGACAAATCACTTGAGTCAACATTCGATCATGGCGTGTCGCATCCTTGTCAGGCAATTGAATAATTGCGAAACGCGAACCCTTCCATTCTCACGAAAGGATTGTCCGGCAATCGAGGGCGAATTCCCGTACGCCCGGTGCCCGGCAGCGACCACCGGGCCGCCCCGGCCGAGCCGACCCTCCGGCCGACCGACGAAGGGGGCGGTGGGGCCGCCCCCACCGCCCCCTTCGCGGATCGTCCCGGACCGGAGCCGGCAGCGGTGGGCCTACTCGGTCGTCCGGGCGAGACCGAAGGTGAGGGAGTCGACCAGGGCGTGCCAGCTCGCCTCCACCACGTTCGGGTGCACACCGACGGTGGTCCAGTCCCCGCCCGCCCCGTCGGCGGTCTCCACCAGCACCCGGGTCACCGCACCGGTGCCGACGGTGCCCTCCAGGATCCGGACCTTGTAGTCGGCCAGCTCGAACTGGCGCAGCTGCGGGTAGTGCCGGGTCAGGCCGACCCGCAGCGCCTCGTCGAGGGCGTTGACCGGGCCGTTGCCCTCGGCGGTGGCGATCACCCGCTCACCGCCCACCCGGATCTTGACGGTGGCTTCGGAGACCACCGCCCCGTCCTCGCGGTGCTCGACGAGCACCCGGTACGACTCCAGGGCGAACGGACGGGGTGGGGCGGCGTCCGGCAGCTCCGAGCGGACCAGCAGCTCGAACGAGGCGTCGGCGGCCTCGAACGACCAGCCACCCGCCTCCAGTTCCTTGACCCGCTTCGTGACCCGGGTAAGGGTCTCCGGATGGCCGGCCAGGTCCAGACCGAGTTCACGACTCTTGAGCTCGATGCTGGCCCGACCGGCCATCTCGGTGACCAGGATCCGCATGTCGTTGCCGACCACGGCCGGGTCGACGTGGTTGTAGAGCAGCGGATCCACCTTGATCGCGCTCGCGTGCAGCCCCGCCTTGTGGGCGAAGGCAGCGGCCCCGACGTAGGCCTGGTGGGTGTCGGGGGCGATGTTGGCGATCTCACTGATGGCGTGCGAGACGCGCACCATCTGTTCCAGGCAGCCCTCCGGTAGGACGGGCAGCCCGAGCTTGAGTTGGAGGTTGGCGACCAGGGCGAAGATGTCGGCGTTGCCGGGACGCTCGCCGTACCCGTTGGCGGTGCCCTGGAAGTGCTTCACCCCGGCCTCGACGGCGGCGATGGTGTTGGCCACCGCGCAGGAGGTGTCGTTCTGGCAGTGGATGCCGAGCAGTTCGGGGGCGACCCCGGTCCGCGTGGTCAGGTCGACGATGGCGGCGGTCACCTGGGAGGGGAGCATCCCCCCGTTGGTGTCGCAGAGGACGAACCGCTCGGCCCCCGCCGCCAGCGCGGTCTGCACCACCGAGGCGGTGTACTCCGGGTCGTACCGGTAGCCGTCGAAGAAGTGCTCACCGTCGACGAAGACCCGCCGCCCCTGGGCGACCAGGTGTGTCACGGTGTCCCGGATCATCGCCAGGTTCTCCTCGCCGGTGGTGCGCAGCGCCCGCTCCACGTGCCGGATGTCGGCCTTGGCGACGAGTGCCACGGCGGGGGTCTCGGCGTCGAGCAGGCCCTGGACCTGGGGGTCGTCGGCGACCGCGACACCGGCCTTGCGGGTGGCACCGAAGGCGACCAGGACGGCGTGCTTGAGGTCGAGTTCGGTACGGGCCCGGCGGAAGAACTCGGTGTCCTTGGGGACAGCACCCGGCCAGCCGCCCTCGATGAAACCGACGCCCAGTTCGTCGAGGAGGCGGGCCACCGCGAGCTTGTCGACGACCGAGTACGTGAGCCCTTCGCGCTGGGCACCGTCGCGCAACGTCGTGTCGTACACCTGGAACGTCATCGGGGGCCTTTCTGGGAGCTTCCGGGAGCAACAAAAAGACCCCCCGCGGATGCGGGAGGTCTGCGCGTCGGCGAAGGGAGGCCGGCGCGCTAGGTGGCAATAATCAGGACGGACCTGGTCACGTTCCGTACTCTGCCACCCGCGAGGCGGTTCCGGGGCGCGAAACCCACATGTCGGGACGGTGACGGTGGGTGGCGATACCCCATTCCTGCCCAGTGTCGGGTGCGACCGACCGCCGGTGATCGACTTCACAAGTAGCCCGGCCGCCACCAGCAGGAAACACCACTACGGCAGTATCTGGAACCGATCCAGTTACCGGCCTCGCGCCGTAGTCAAGGAGGACCCCGTGCTCACTGTCGGTGACCAGTTCCCCGAGTACGAACTGACCGCCTGCGTCTCGCTCGACGCGGAGAAGGCGTTCGACACGATCAACCACAAGACCCACCAGGGTCAGTGGCGCGTGGTGTTCTTCTGGCCGAAGGACTTCACCTTCATCTGTCCCACCGAGATCGCCGAGTTCGGTCGGCTCAACGGCGACTTCGCCGACCGTGACGCCCAGGTCCTCGGGGTGTCGGTGGACAACGAGTTCGTCCACTACGCCTGGCGCAAGGACCACCCGGACCTGCGCGACCTGCCGTTCCCCATGCTCAGCGACATCAAGCGGGAGCTGACCGAGGCCTGCGGGATCCTCGGCTCCGACGGCGTGGCCCAGCGGGCGACCTTCATCGTCGACCCGGACAACGAGATCCAGTTCGCCATGGTCACCGCCGGCTCGGTCGGCCGGAACGTCTCCGAGGTGCTGCGGGTGCTCGACGCCCTCCAGACCGACGAGCTGTGCCCGTGCAACTGGAACAAGGGCGGCGACACCCTGGACGCCACCCAGCTGCTCGCCGGCGCCGGAGCCTGACATGGGGCTCGACGCGGTCAAGGCGGTCCTGCCGGAGTACGCCAAGGACATCCGGCTCAACCTCGGCTCCACCATCGGCACCTCCACCCTCAAGCCGGAGCAGGCCTGGGGTACCGCCCTGGCCTGTGCGGTGGCCGGGCGCAACGCGGTGCTGCTCAAGGAGGTCGCCGAGGAGGCGTCGAACCACCTGACCCCGGAGGCGGTCGAGGCGGCCAAGGGCGCCGCCACGATCATGGCGATGAACAACGTCTACTACCGGGCCAAGCACCTCATCGGCGACGACCAGTACGCCTCGATCCCGGCCCGGCTGCGGATGCAGATCATCGCCCGGCCGGGGGTGGACAAGGGCGACTTCGAGCTGTGGTGCCTCGCCGTCTCGGCGATCACCGGCTGCGGGGTCTGCCTAGAGTCGCACGAGAAGACCCTCCGCGCCTCCGGCTTCTCCCGGGAGCAGATCCACGAGGGACTGCGTATCGCCGCCGTGGTGCACGCCGCCGCCGTGGCGCTGGACGCTCACGCCGCGCTCGCCTGAGTACGCACTCAGCTCGCAGGTCGAGGGCCGGCACTCTCCGAGAGGATTTCTCGGGGGTGCCGGCCCTCGCGCGTCACCAGGTTCGGGGTGGAAAACACCCGGCAGATCGGGCGTTTTCCCGCGGACCGCGCGGGTAGGAGTTTCGGGGACAGCACATGTTCACCCAGGCGGCCGACACGGCCGGGTCAGGAGTATCCCTCATGGAGCGCACCGGCACGCACACGCCGATGGACACCCACACCCCCGAGGCCACCGGGCAGAGCTTCGGCTCCACGCCCACGCCGGGCCACACCACGCCGGCCCACGCGACTCCAGGCCACGGAACCGGGGCGGGGCTTCCTGCCGACGGGCAGGCCACCGCACCGATCGACCCGCAGGGCGCCGTCGCCGGTGGCGCCCCGGCCGGCGGCTTCGACCCGTGGCGCTACCGGGACGAGTCCGGCGTCACCGACGCGGACCTGACCGGCTACAAGGTCGAGGCGATCGACGGCAGCATCGGCAAGATCGACAAGGCGAGCCACTCCGTGGACGACAGCTACCTCGTGGTGGACACCGGCCCGTGGATCTTCGGCAAGAAGGTCATGCTGCCCGCCGGGACCGTCGACCGGGTGGACCACGACGACCAGAAGGTCTACGTCGACCGGGACAAGGACCAGATCAAGGCGGCCCCGGAGTACGACGAGAGCAGCCACTCCGACCCGACGTACCGGGAGCAGCTCGGCGGCTACTACGGCGAGCGGCACTCCGCGACCCCGCCGAACAGCGCGGGCGGTGCGATCCTCTGACCGAACGGCGACGACGGCCGGTGAGACCACGTCTCACCGGCCGTCGTCGTCTCGTTGCTTCTTGCGGGACGGCACCGACCGGACTCGGTCCGGCCCCGCCGACCGGTGTCAGAGACCCGGTCGACCCGGTGTCAGAGGACCCGGTGGACCCAACCGTGCGGGTCGGCGGCCTTGCCGCGCTGGATGTCGACGAGCTGCTGACGCAGACCCATCGTCACCTCGCCGGGCTCGCCGCCCCCGATGGTGAACTCCCCGTCGGGGAAGCGGACCTGCCCGATCGGGGTGACCACCGCCGCCGTACCGCAGGCGAAGACCTCACGGAGGCGACCACCGGCGGCGTCGGACTGCCAGTCGGCGAAGCTCACCGGCCGCTCCTCGACCCGGTGCCCGGCCTCGGCGGCCAGGGTGAGGATCGCGTCCCGGGTGATGCCCGGCAGGATCGTGCCGGTCAGCGGGGGCGTCACCACGGTGCCGTCGTCGTAGACGAAGAAGACGTTCATCCCGCCCAGCTCGTCGACGTACCGCTGCTCCACGGCGTCGAGGAAGACCACCTGGTCGCAGCCGGCCTCGATCGCCTCGGCCTGGGCCGCCAGCGAGGCGGCGTAGTTGCCGCCGCACTTGGCCGCGCCGGTGCCGCCCGGGGCGGCCCGGGTGTAGTTCGGCGACACCCAGACCGTCACCGGCTTGACCCCGCCGGAGAAGTACGCCCCGACCGGGGAGGCGATCACGCAGTAGAGGTACTCGTTCGCCGGGCGGACACCGAGGAAGACCTCGCTGGCGAACATGAACGGCCGCAGGTAGAGGCTGCCGTCCTCACCCTCGGGGATCCACTCCCTGTCGATCTCGACGAGCCGGTGCAGGGAGTCGAGGAACACCGGGGCGGGCAGCGACGGCATGGCCAGGCGCTGGGCGGAGGTGTTGAGCCGGGCGGCGTTCGCCCCCGGGCGGAACAGCGTCACGCCGCCGTCGACGCTGCGGTACGCCTTCATCCCCTCGAAGACCTCCTGCGCGTAGTGCAGCACCGCGCTGGCCGGGTCCATCGGGATCGGTGCCCGCGCCTCGACGCGGGGGTCGTACCAGCCCTTGCCGTCGGCGTACCGGATGGTGACCATGTGGTCGGTGAAGACCCGACCGAATCCCGGGTCGGCCAGCAGGGTGGCCCGGTCCGCGACGGATACCGGCGCGGGATTCGGACGGATCTCGAAGTCGAGCTTGTCACCACCGCTCATCGGGCTGACCTCCCTGGGGTTCCGGCGTGCCGGTAGGACACGCCGACGGCATTGCTGAGAAACCTACCCCGAACGGTCGTTCAGCGAAAAGCGCAGTTCGGGGCAGACGACACCTGCGGTGCTGTCGACAATCGGTCGACGAGCCCCGCGCAGACGAGGGTACGGGGGCCGGGGACGGCACTCGGTCACGGCCCGGGGATCGGCGCACCGGCCGGGTCGAGGCGCAGACCCCGGCGCACCGGCCGGGTCACGCCTCGACGCGGGTCAGGAGGTCGCGTAACCGGCGAGCCGGTCGCCCACCTCGTCGGTGTTCAGCGGTACGCCCGCCCGCCGACCGGCCAGCTCCGTGGCGACCGCGTCGGTGACCCGCGCGGCGGCCTCCGGGTGTCCCAGCTGGTCGAGCAGGAGCGCGGCGGAGAGGACCGCCGCGACCGGGTCGGCCAGCCCCTTGCCGGCGATGTCCGGGGCCGAGCCGTGGACCGGCTCGAACATCGACGGATAGGTGCCGTCGGGGTTGATGCAGCCGCTGGCGGCGAGCCCGATCCCGCCGGTGACGGCGGCGGCGATGTCGGTGAGGATGTCACCGAAGAGGTTGTCGGTGACCACCACGTCGTACCGCTGGGGCTGGGTCACCAGGAACATCGCGGCGGCGTCCACGTGCTGGTACTCGGTGGTCACGTCCGGGTGCTCGGCGGCGACCGCCTCGAAGGCGCGCGACCACAGCGACCCGGCGTGGGTCAGGACGTTGGTCTTGTGCACCAGGGTGACCTTGCGCCGCTCCCGGCGGGAGGCCCGGGCGAACGCGTCCCGGATCACCCGCTCCACACCGTGGCGGGTGTTCAGGCTCTCCTCGGTGGCCACCTCGGCCGGGGTGCCCCGGTGCAGGGAGCCACCGGCACCGGCGTAGAGGCCCTCGGTGCCCTCCCGGACCACGACGAGGTCCACCTCGCCGGGCTTGACGTTGGCCAGCGGGCCGGTGGTGCCCGGCCAGAGCCGCGACGGGCGGAGGTTGACGTACTGGTCGAAGGCGAACCGGAGCTTGAGCAGCAGACCCCGCTCCAACACCCCCGGCGGGACCGTCGGGTCGCCGACAGCGCCGAGCAGGATGGCGTCGTGGTCGGCCAGCTCGGTCAGGACCGAGTCGGGCAGCACCTCACCGGTCCGGTGCCAGCGCGCCGCGCCCAGGTCGTACTCGGTGGCCTCGACCCCGGGAAGGACGGCGTCGATGACCTTACGGGCCTGCGCGACCACCTCGGGTCCGATCCCGTCTCCGGCCACCACCGCGATCCGTGCCACCATCGACTCCTCAACCTCGTCACCTGGGCGCAACGGTACGACGCCATCCCGCCTCCCGGTACACATCTTCCGGATCGTGGGATAGTCGGATGCACAGACCCTTTACAGGCGGCATTCATGACCCGGTCAACTTCGCTGCCTACCGTGTGACCAGGGGTGCCGGACGGGTCCCCACGACCACGACGACGCGGCGCCGCCGGTGAGGGAGCACGTGATGCGGATCGACCAGCCACCACCGACCCACCGGGTGGACCAGCCGGTCCGCCGCCCGGACCTGCGGCTCGGGCCGTCCAGGCCGGTCCCGGCGGGCTCGGGCGCCCCGGACACCGGGCGGCTCAGCGCCACCCACACCGTACGGACCAGCACCGCCGAGTACACCCTGATCCTCAACGCCCCGTACGAGTTGGGTCGGCGGGCCGTCGGCGAGGCGCTCCGCGACGCGGTGGCCGAACTGCGGGCGGTCGACCTCACGTACGGGCCGAACCAGCCCCACAGCCTCGTATCCCAGCTGCGCCGGGAGGAGATCAGCCCCGAGTCGTACCCACCCCTGGCCGACCTGGTGGACCGGTGCGCCGCGATGCGGGCGGCCACCGACGGGTGGTTCGACGCCTGGGCGGTGCCGGGCGGTTTCGACCCGGGCGGTCTGCTCGGCGGGTGGGCGGTGGAGCGGGCCGCCGCCCGGCTGCGGGCCGCCGGAATCGAGGACTACGCCGTGCTCACCGGGGCGGACCTGGTGGTACGCGGCACCGCCGAGCACGGCGGACCGTGGCGGGTCGCGGTGCACCACCCGACCGACTCCCGGCGGCCGCCCCTGGTGCTGGAGCTGACCTCGGGCGCGGTGGGGACCTCGGGGGTGACCGGACGGCAGGGACACGTGGTGGACCCGCACACCGGTGAACCGGCCGACCGGCTCGTCGCGGCCACAGTCGTCGGCCCCGACCTGGCCGTCGCGGACGCGTACGCCACGGCGCTCTACGCCGCCGGCCCCGCCGGGCTGGCCTGGTTCCGTGGGGACTCGCCCTACCGGGCGCTGTTCGCCCACCGTCGGGGCTGACCGGTCCGGGCAGGACTGTCGACGGACTCCGGCCCTCGCGGGCCGCACCCCGATCGGCCCGCACGGTCTCGGCAACGACCGTGCGGGCCGGCCAGCGACGAGTGCGCGTGGTTCGCGCAGCCGAGGGGTACGGGCCGGTCGACCGGGACGCCGAACCACGCCACCCGAAGGCGGGTCGACGTCACGAGTCCAGCCGGTAGCCGCAGGCCAACGCTAGCCAATCGACGCAACTCTACGCAAGCATCTCCACACCGGACCGTCGAGACGGGATGTGGTCGGTGCGACGCGGGGCCGTTGCGCTGTGGTGACCGACGGATGGCACGCTGTCCGCCGTGAGTTTCGATCTGAGCGTGTGGGCACTGTGGGACGGGGCGACCCCCGCCGACGTGCGGACGGCGGTACAACGGTGCCGGCAGGGACAGCATGTGGACCGTTACCCCGATCCACGGGTGGTGGCGTTCTACCGGGCGGTCACCGCCATCTACCCCGACCGCCCCGCCGGGCCGGGTACGCCGTGGGAGGTGGCCCCGCTGCACGCCGCCAGCGACCACGTGGAGATGAACCTGGTCCCGACCTGCGCGGACCAGGTGCTACTCGACATCGAGCGGCTCGCCGGGGAGCACCGGTTGATGCTCTTCGACGTCCAGGACGGTTCGGTCTACCCGCCGCCCAGCCACGTAGGCCGCTGAACCGGATGGCCGGGTGGGCAGGGGAACCCTCTCCACCACGGACGTCCCGCAGGGGTCCTTCCCCAAACGACAGTGGGGGCCTGGTCGCGTCGCGACCAGGCCCCCACTGTCGATGATCACTCGTCGCGCAGGTCCGCCGCGCTCGCCGAGGTCGCGCCGATCGAGTCGGCCGCCGAGGTCAGCAGGTCGGCGCCGAGCGCCTGGTCGACGGTGAGGGTCATCAGCGTCTCGCCGCCGGCCTCCCGACGGGCCACCTGCATGGCGGCGATGTTGACGCCGGCTTCACCGAGCAGGGAGCCGACGGTGCCGACCACACCCGGCCGGTCGACGTAGCGCAGGAAGAGCAGGATGCCCTCCGCACCGATCTCCACGTCGAAACCGTCCACCTCGGTCAGCTTGAGCACGTCCCGGGTGCCGGTGTGCGCCACGGTGCCGGAGACGCTCACCGTACGACCGTCGGGCAGCGCGCCCCGGACGGTGACCAGGTTCGGGTGCTCAAGGGTCTCGACCTGGGTGGTCAGGGTCACCTCGACGCCCCGCTCGGCGGCCAGGTGCGGCGCGTTGACGTAGGTCACCTGCTCCTCGACCACCGAGCTGAACAGCCCCTTGGTGGCGGCGAGCTTGAGCACCGAGACGTCGTGGTCGACGATCTCACCGCGTACCTCGACGGTGACGCTCGCGGCGACCACACCGGCGACGGCGGTGAAGGCCCGACCGAGCTTCTCGGCCAGCGGCAGCAGCGGCCGGACGTCCTCGGCGACGACCCCACCGGCCTGGACGTTCACCGCGTCCGGCACGAACTCGCCCTGGAGCGCGAGCTTGACGCTCCTGGCCACCGCGAGACCGGCCTTGTCCTGCGCCTCGGCGGTGGAGGCGCCCAGGTGCGGGGTGGCGACCACGTTGTCGAAGGCGAACAGCGGCGAGGAGGTGCAGGGCTCCTTGGAGTAGACGTCGACGCCGGCGCCGGCGACCCGCCCCTCGGCGATCGCGTCGGCCAGGGCCTGCTCGTCGACGAGGCCGCCCCGGGCAGCGTTGACGATCCGCACCCCGGGCTTGACGACGGCGAGTTCCTTCTCGCCGATCAGCCCGACCGTCTCAGGGGTCTTGGGCAGGTGGATCGAGATGAAGTCGCTCTCCCGCAGCAGTTCCTCCAGGCCCACCAGGCGCACCCCGAGCTGGGCGGCGCGGGCCGGCTGGATGTAGGGGTCGTACGCGATCAGCCGGGTGCCGAAGGCGGCGATCCGCTGCGCGAAGAGCACACCGATGCGGCCGAGACCGACCACGCCCACGGTCTTGCCCTGGATCTCCACGCCGGTGTACTTGGACCGCTTCCACTCCCCCGCCTTCAGCGCGGCGCTGGCGCTGGCGGTGTTGCGGGCCACGGCGAGCAGCAGCGCGACGGCCTGCTCCGCGGCGGAGACGATGTTCGAGGTGGGGGCGTTGACGACCATCACGCCCCGGGCGGTGGCCGCCGGCACCTCGACGTTGTCCAGACCGACGCCCGCCCGGGCGACCACCTTCAGCCGCGGGGCGGCGGCGATCGCCTCGGCGTCGATCTGGGTGGCGCTGCGGACGATCACCGCGTCCGCCTCGGCGAGCGCGGAGAGCAGCGCAGGACGGTCGGTGCCGTCGACGTGACGGACGTCGAAGTCGTGCGCGAGCACCTCGATGGCGGCGGGAGCGAGTTCTTCGGCGATCAGTACGACAGGAGTCATCGGTCCTCGTAGATGTCGGATGCGTGGTGTGATGTGCTACGCCGACGCTGCGATGCGCCCTGCGCCGACCGACCCATTGGCCGTGGTGCCGCTTGCGCACCTAGGCCCGATCGTAGGGCTCAAGCTGCGCGGCTCGCCCCGACGACCGGCGTGAGTGCCCTCACAGGCCCCTGCCGGACCCGATGTCACCTGCGCCGATCGCGGTCTGCGCAGGACCTGTGGAGGGCCGTTGCGTGACGCAGATCCCCTGCCTCGGCACACCCTCGGTGAGACGCGGACGGTCCGCCGACGCCCCGCGAGGGGGTGTCGGCGGACCGTTGCGGTAACGACTGTGATCAGGCCGTCTCGGTGATCGGCCGGTCCACCCAGCTCATCATGTTGCGCAGCTTCTGGCCGGTCTCCTCGATCGGGTGGACCGCGCCCTCGGCCCGCCACTTGGCGAAGTTCGGCCGGCCCGCCTCGTCCTCGGCGACCCACTCGCGGGCGAACTCGCCCGACTGGACCTCGGAGAGGATCTTGCGCATCTCCTCCTTGACCCGGGAGTCGATGACGCGCGGCCCCCGGGACAGGTCGCCGTACTCGGCGGTGTCGGAGACGCTGTAGCGCATCCGGGCGATACCGCCCTCGTACATCAGGTCGACGATCAGCTTCAGCTCGTGCAGGCACTCGAAGTAGGCGATCTCCGGGGCGTACCCGGCCTCGGTCAGCACCTCGAAGCCGGTCTGCACCAGCGCCGCCGCACCGCCGCAGAGGACCGCCTGCTCACCGAAGAGGTCGGTCTCGGTCTCCTCGGTGAAGGTGGTCTTGATCGCACCGGCGCGGGTGCCGCCGATCCCCTTGGCGTAGGAGAGCGCGAGCTGGAACGCGGTGCCGCTGGCGTCCTGCTCGACGGCGACCAGACAGGGCACGCCCTTGCCGTCGACGTACTGCCGACGGACCAGGTGACCCGGGCCCTTCGGGGCCACCATCGCGACGTCCACGTCGGCCGGGGGCTTGATCAGGTCGTACCGGATGTTGAACCCGTGACCGAAGAAGATGGCCTTGCCCGGCGCCAGGTTCGGGGCGATCGCCTCGGTGTACAGGGACCGCTGGGCGGTGTCCGGAGCCAGGATCATGATCACGTCGGCCTCGGCCGCCGCCTCCGCCGGGGTCAGTACCCGCAGACCCTGCTCCTCGGCCTTGGGCCGGCTCTTCGACCCGGCCGGCAGACCGATCACCACGTCGACCCCGGAGTCGCGCAGCGACAGCGCGTGGGCGTGGCCCTGGCTGCCGTACCCGATCACGGCGACCTTCTTGGCCTGGATCAGGCCGAGGTCGGCGTCGTCGTCGTAGAACACCTCAACGCTCATGGAACTTCCCTTTCGTACGGCGGCCCGGTCGGCCCGTCGTGGACTGTGTGGCTCAGTCGGCCGTGGAGCCGGACCGATGTCGTGGTGACGGCCCGCAGGTCGGGCCGTCCGGTGCCCGAACCAGCGGGTTCGGGCCGGGTGTGCGGTCAGGCGGCCCGCAGGGTCGGGCCGGCGGTGATCGACCGCGACCCCCGCCCGATGGCGACCAGGCCCGACTGGACCATCTCCTTGATGCCGAAGGGCTCCAGGTCGCGCAGGAGCGCGTCGAGCTTGTCCGGGGTGCCGGTCGCCTCGACGGTGAGTGTGTCGGGTGCCACGTCGACCACCCGGGCCCGGAACAGGTTCACCGTCTCCAGCACCTGCGCCCGGGCCGCACGGTCCGCCCGCACCTTGACCAGGAGCAGCTCCCGGGCGACGGAGACCTGGGCGTCCAGCTCGACGATCTTGAGCACGTTGACGAGCTTGTTGAGCTGCTTGGTGACCTGCTCCAGCGGCGAACGCTCGGCGTTGACGACGATGGTGATCCGGGAGACGTGCGGGTTCTCCGTCTCTCCGACGGCGAGGCTGCTGATGTTGAACCCCCGCCGGGAGAACAGCCCGGAGACCCGGGCCAGGACGCCCGGCTTGTTCTCCACGAGCACCGACAGTGTGTGCATGGTCATCGCAGTGCCTCTCCCGTCACGCCCTCATGGCCCTCGCTGCGCTCGGTGCAATCGGTCATGACTAGACGTCGTCCTCGTCGAAGGCGGGGCGGACGCCCCGAGCGAACATGATCTCGTCGTTGCTGGTGCCGGCGGGGACCATCGGCCACACCATGGCGTCCTTGCCGACCACGAAGTCCACCACGACGGGGGCGTCGTTGATCGCCATCGCGGCCTCGATGGTGGCGTCCACGTCCTCGGCGTTCTCGCAGCGCAGCCCGACACAGCCCAGCGCCTCGGCGAGCTTCACGAAGTCGGGGATCCGGTGCTTGTGGGTGCCCAGCTCGGTGTTGGAGTAGCGCTCCCCGTAGAACAGGGTCTGCCACTGCCGGACCATCCCGAGGTTACCGTTGTTGATCAGGGCGATCTTGACCGGGATGCCCTCCAGGGCGCAGGTGGCCAGCTCCTGGTTGGTCATCTGGAAGCAGCCGTCGCCGTCCACCCCCCAGACCACCGTGTCCGGCTTGCCGACCTTGGCGCCCATCGCCGCCGGGACCGCGTAGCCCATCGTCCCGGCACCACCGGAATTCAACCAGGTGTACGGCTTCTCGTAGGAGATGAACTGCGAGGCCCACATCTGGTGCTGGCCGACACCCGCCACGAAGATCGTGTCCGGGCCGGCGATCTCGCCCAGCCGCTTGATGACGTACTGCGGGGAGAGGGTCCCGTCGGACGGCTCCTCGTACCCCAGCGCGTAGCGCTTGCGCAGGTCGTCGAGCTGCACCCACCAGTCGGCGTGGTCGACCACCCGGTCGGCGGCCCGCTCGACGGTGACGGCCGCGATCAGCTCGTCGATCACGTGCCGGGCGTCACCCACGATCGGCACGTCGGCGTGGCGGTTCTTGCCGATCTCGGCAGGGTCGATGTCGGCGTGCACCACTGTGGCGTCCGGGGCGAACGAGTCGAGCTTCCCGGTGACCCGGTCGTCGAACCGGGCACCCAGGGCGACGATCAGGTCGGCCTTCTGGAGCCCGTAGACGGCGGCCACGGTCCCGTGCATGCCGGGCATCCCCAGGTGCTGCGGGTGCGAGTCGGGGAACGCACCCAGCGCCATCAGGGTGGTGACCACCGGGATCCCGGTCAGCTCGGCGAGCTTGCGCAGCCCCTCGGTGGCACCGGCCTTGAGGACACCGCCGCCGACGTACAGGACGGGGCGGCGGGCGTTGCTCATCAGCCGGGCCGCCTCCCGGATCTGCTTGCCGTGCGGGTGCAGGGTCGGGCGGTACCCGGGCAGGTCGAGGGTCGGCGGCCAGGTGAAGCTGGTCTGCGCCTGGAGGACGTCCTTGGGGATGTCCACCAGGACCGGGCCGGGACGGCCGGAGGCGGCCAGGTGGAACGCCTCGGCGAGGACCTGCGGGATCTCCTCGGGGGTCTGCACCAGGAAGTTGTGCTTGGTGATCGGCAGGGTGATCCCCTGGATGTCCGCCTCCTGGAAGGCGTCCGTGCCGATCGCCGGGCGCGCCACCTGCCCGGTGATCGCGACGATCGGCACCGAGTCCATGTACGCGTCGGCGATCGGGGTGACCAGGTTCGTCGCGCCCGGACCGGAGGTGGCGATGCACACACCGACCCGTCCGGTGGCCTGGGCGTAGCCGGTGGCGGCGTGACCGGCACCCTGCTCGTGCCGGACCAGGATGTGCCGCACGGTGGAGTCGTAGAGCGGGTCGTACGCCGGCAGGATGGCCCCACCCGGGATGCCGAAGACGACGTCGACGCCGAGCGCCTCCAGGGACCGCACCAGCGAACCGGCGCCGGAGAGCACGGCCGGCTCGGGGGTCGCGACGGCGGCGGCCTGGACTGCGGCGCCACGGGTGGTGGAGGTGTGGTCGACGTCGCTCGCCGGCTCGGTGGCCGCACGGGCCCGGCGGGCGGAGTTCGCGAGGGTCTCGGGCGTGGGTCTCGTCATGGCGGTTCTGGCCTTCGGCTGGAGTGGAGGCACTGGTCTTGGTAGTGCAGCACGGGCGGGGCCCGTTTCGATTGACGTTTCGACGGCAACAAAAAAGCCCTCGTGCAGATGCACGGGGCCAGCGCACTCTCAGGTAGGGAGAGTGCGCTCAGATAAGTACTCGCAGCGACCGGTTAGACGACATGGGGCTAAGCCTGACGCATCTCACGCGATGAGTCAACTGATCCCACATGTTGGTTAACGGATCCCGGCGTGCCGCCCTCCGACGCGCCGCCCGAGGGACGTACGGGCTGTTCAGGGTCGGTATCACCGGGCCGCTGCGGGGGCGGACCGGCCGACGACGGGCGGGCCCCCGGGCTCGTCGCCGCGTCCAACATCGCCTCCAGGTGCTCGGCCGGGACGCCCCAGCCGAACAGCGCGCCCTGACCGAACCGGCACCCGGCGGCGACCACAGCGGCCAACTCCGTGCGATTGGTCACCCCCTCGGCGATCACCTCCAACCCGAGCTGGTGACCGAGGCGCATCACGATGTCCACCATCGGGGCGAAGGCCGGCCCGTCCCGGTCCACCGGACGCACCGGCTCGTGCTCCGCCACCAGACTGTGATCGATCTTGAGGATGTCGATCGGGAGCCGACGCAGCTGGCCCAACGACGAGTACCCCGCGCCGAAGTCGTCCAGGGCGATCCGTACGCCGGTCCGGCGCAGGGCGGTCAGCCGTCGGATCAGCTCGTCCAGATCGGTGGCGACAGCGTGTTCGGTGACCTCCAGGACCAGCCGCTGCGGCGGCACCCGGTGGGCGCGCAGCGCCTCGGCGACCTGCCTGACGTACTCCGGGGCGTGCAGTTCCCGGGGCGAGACGTTCACCGACACCCAGACGTCGTGACCGTCGGCCAGCCAGCGGGACAGCTGCCCACACGCCTGGTCCAGCACCCAGGCCCCCAGGCTGGCGATCATCCCGGACTCCTCGGCCAGCGGGATGAACTCGTCCGGCCCGACCCTGCCCAACTCCGGATGACGCCACCGCAGCAGCGCCTCGGCACCGACCGGGCGTACCGACGGCAGCGAGGCCACCGGCTGGAACGCCAGACTCAGCTCGCCCCGTCCGATCGCCCCCCGCAGCTCGTGCTCGACAGTGGTCCGCCGACGCAGCAGCTGGTCGTAGGCGACGTCGTAGCGTTCGATCCGGTTCTTGCCGCGCTGCTTGGCGTAGCGCAGGGCCAGGTCGGCGTGGCGCAGCATCAACTGCATGTCGGTCGGAGCGGTCGCCTCGGGCCCCTGGTCGCCCTGGCCGGCCACGCCGATGCTGACCGACAGGAAGACCGGACCGCCCGGCTGCTCGTACGGCTCACCGAGCACGTCCAGCAGCCGCTGGGCGATCGGGGCGGCGACCTCCGGCCCGCCGTGGATCAGCACCGCGAACTCGTCCCCGCCGAGCCGGGCCGTCACGTCCTCGGGGCGTACGTTGGCCCGTAGTCGCCGACCCACCTCGGCCAGCACCGCGTCACCCACGTCGTGCCCGCGCATGTCGTTGACGATCTTGAACCCGTCCAGGTCCAGGCTGATCAACACGTGCGGGGTCCCGGCCCGGGCGCACGAGGACAACTCCCCCAGCAACCCCCGCCGGTTGGCCAGCCCGGTGAGCGCGTCGGTGTGCGCCAACTCCCGGAAGTGCTGCTCCCGCTCGGCCAGCAGCCCGGCGTACCCGCGCAGGTCGTGCAGGGTGAGGTACTGCCGGGCCACCAGCGCGAACCCCTCCACGCTGCCGGCCACGATGCCGAGGGCGTCGAACCGCCCGTCCTGGAGGAGGTGGTACATCGCCGAGGTCGCCATGGCGACCATCGGGACCACCGCGTACCCGCTGTCCCGACCGATCCGGTCGACGTCCACCTGGCCGGGCACCTCAGGCCGGGTCGCCACCACTGCCACCACCAGCAGCCCCACGGCGAGCAGGACGCCCCCCAGCAGCGCCGGCAGGCCACCGCCCTGGGCGACCCCGGCGCAGATGCCGAGCCCGCCGACGGTGACCCCGGTGACCCCGGCTGCGAAGACCGCCAACCGGGACCGTGGTGTCGCCCGGAGGACCACGATCAGGCCCAGCCCCACCGTCAGTGCCGTGCTGACGGTGGCCAGGAGGATCGCCGGACCAACGGCCGGGGTGGCCGCCCCCAGCAGCCGGGTCGGCTCGGAGAAGAGCACCCACCCGACGAACCAGACGGCGGTGGCGACGATCAGACCGTCCAACGCCAGCCGACCGGCGGCGGCGTCGAAGGTCCTGGCCCCGGGCAGCCGGAGCAGCCACAGACAGAAGATCAGGCCGCTGGACACGGTGCCGGCGGCCACCAGCCACACCAGGACGCCACGCCCACCCGGGACCGAACCGGAGTGGTCGAGATCACCGACCCCGACGGTCGACCCCACCGCCAGGCCGGCCGTCGCCGTCACCGCGGCCAGCACCAACAGGAGCTGACCGACCCGGCAGCGACCGGAGCGGGGTCGGACGGCGACGATCAGCAGGACGGTGGCGGTGGCGGCGACGAGCCCGCTCAACGCCGCGACGGCGACGCCAGAGGGGAAAGGCACGCGCACAACTCTGCCCGATGCGTCCCCGTGGCGGGGTACCGGGTGTGCATCTGTTGGGACACAGCGCACACACCTGGGGCGTACGCCGTCGACGGTGACAGACTGGAGTCATGCCTGAGCTGCGGTCGAGGACCTCCACGCACGGTCGGACGATGGCGGGCGCCCGAGCCCTCTGGCGGGCCACCGGGATGACCGACGACGACTTCGGCAAGCCGATCGTCGCCATCGCCAACAGTTTCACCCAGTTCGTCCCCGGCCACGTCCATCTCAAGGACATGGGCGGCCTGGTCGCCGACGCGGTGGCCGAGGCCGGCGGGGTGGGCCGGGAGTTCAACACGATCGCCGTCGACGACGGCATCGCGATGGGACACGGCGGGATGCTCTACTCCCTGCCCAGTCGGGAGCTGATCGCCGACGCCGTGGAGTACATGGTCAACGCCCACTGCGCCGACGCCCTGGTCTGCATCTCGAACTGCGACAAGATCACCCCGGGGATGCTGCTGGCCGCGCTGCGGCTGAACATCCCCACCGTCTTCGTCTCCGGCGGCCCGATGGAGGCCGGCAAGACGGTGGCGATCGAGGGGATCGTGCACTCGAAGATCGACCTGATCGACGCGATGATCGCCTCCTCGAACGAGGCCGTCACCGACGACCAGCTCGGCGAGATCGAGCGCTCCGCCTGCCCCACCTGCGGCTCCTGCTCCGGGATGTTCACCGCCAACTCGATGAACTGCCTCACCGAGGCGATCGGGCTGGCCCTCCCGGGCAACGGGTCGACACTGGCCACCCACGCCGCCCGCAAGTCGCTGTTCGTCGAGGCCGGCCGGACCGTCGTGGAAATCGCCAAGCGGTGGTACGACGCCGACGACGCCACCGTGCTGCCCCGTACGATCGCCGACCGGTCGGCCTTCGAGAACGCCGTAGCCCTCGACGTGGCGATGGGCGGGTCGACGAACACGATCCTGCACCTGCTCGCCGCCGCCCGCGAGGCGGAACTGGACTTCGACGTCGCCGACATCGACGCCGTCTCCCGCCGGGTCCCCTGCCTGGCCAAGGTCGCCCCCAACTCGCCGAACTACCACATGGAGGACGTCCACCGGGCCGGTGGCATCCCCGCCATCCTCGGCGAGCTCAACCGGGCCGGGCTGCTCCACCGGGACGTGCACTCGGTGCACTCCCCCACCCTCCAGGGCTGGCTGGACGACTGGGACGTGCGCGGCGGCAAGGCCACCGAGGAGGCGAAGGAGCTGTTCCACGCCGCCCCCGGCGGGGTCCGCACCACCGAGCCCTTCTCCACCACCAACCGCTGGTCGTCGCTGGACACCGACGCCGCCGACGGCTGCATCCGCTCCGCCGAGCACGCGTACACCGCCGACGGTGGGCTGGCCATCCTGCACGGCAACCTCGCCCCCGAGGGGTGCGTCGTCAAGACCGCCGGGGTGCCCGAGGAGTGCCTGACCTTCCGGGGCCCGGCCAAGGTGTACGAGTCGCAGGACGACGCGGTCACCGCCATCCTCGCCAAGGAGATCGTCGCCGGGGACGTCGTGGTCATCAGGTACGAGGGCCCCAAGGGCGGCCCCGGGATGCAGGAGATGCTCTACCCCACCTCCTTCCTGAAGGGCCGGGGGCTGGGCCGCTCCTGCGCCCTGCTCACCGACGGCCGGTTCTCCGGCGGCACCTCCGGACTCTCCATCGGACACGCCTCCCCCGAGGCCGCCTCCGGTGGACTGATCGCCCTGGTCGAGCCCGGGGACGAGATCGTCATCGACATCCCGAACCGGTCCATCGAGCTGAACGTCCCGGCCGACGTGCTGGAGGCCCGCCGGATCGCCCAGGAGAAGCGCGACAAGCCGTACACCCCGATCGACCGGGTCCGTCCGGTCACCGCAGCCCTGCGGGCGTACGCCTCGATGGCCACCTCCGCCAGCGACGGCGCCTACCGCCGCGTCCCCGAGTGAGCTGAAAGGAGGGGCCCCTTCTTAACGCCTACGGTTAAGAAGGGGCCCCTCCTTTCAGCGATCACCTTCCGGCCGCCGACGCGATGCATGCCCTCCGCACGACCACCCATCCACCTCAGTGCCCTTCCGGCTCCGCAGCCTGCGGGCACGAGGATCGCGAAGCACCGGCAGGATGACTGCTCCGGGCCCTCCTGCGTGGTTTACTCGCAGGGAACGGCCGGAGAGCCTGAGATCAGAGGGCACAGTCATGCTGTTGAGTTTCCGCTTCGCCAACCACCGTTCGTTCCGGGACGAGCAGCAACTCAACCTGACCCCCGCCTACCGCGACGACGAGGACGCCCGGGCGGTCCGGGTGGTGGGCGTCTTCGGGGCCAACGCCTCCGGCAAGTCCAACTGCCTGCACGCCCTGTCCTTCATGCGTCGCTTCGTGATCTTTTCCGACCGTGAGGTCGAGCCGGGTCTCGGGGTGCCTCGCGAGCCTTACCGGATGACCCCCGACTCTCTCGACGCTTCCTCTCACTACGTCGTCGACATCGAGTTGGGGGGCGTCAGGCACACCTACGGTTTCACCCTCGACAACGACGGCGTACTGAACGAGTGGCTCTACCACTATCCACTCAGACGAAAGCGTCGGGTCTTCGAACGCACCGGCGATTCCTACGCGTGGGGCGAGGAGTCCAGCCAACGGGTCATGCTGGAACGGATCGCCGAGGTCACCGCCCCGACGGCACTCTTCCTCAGCACCGTCTCCCGCTTCGACAACCGCCCCGCCGGCCCTGACGAAGCCAGCCCGGAGCCCCTACGGGACACGTACCGGTGGTTTCAGAAGATGTCCAGTCGTCATCAACCACACTCCGTCAATCGAATCCCCCTGAACGGATCCGGCTGGCCGGAGAGCGGGGCAAGTAGAAGCACCTTGATCGAACTGCTACGGGCAGCCGATGTCGGGATCGTCGATGTCGTCGAGGTGACGACTACGGTGACCGAAGAAGCAGCCTTTTCGTTCGCACCGAGCAAACCCAACAGGGACGGGAAGGTGGGAATGCCAAGAAACGCGCGTAACAGGGGAAGCGCCCGAGGGAAGCGGTTGAAGTTCGCCCATCAGGGGCCGGTGGGTGAGGTGCTGTTCGAGCTGGCGGAGGAGTCGACCGGTACCCAACAGCTCCTCGGACTTGCCATCGAAGCCGCGACGGTGCTCGACGGCGGGGGCACGATGTGTGTGGACGAGATCGACGCGAGCCTGCACCCGTTGCTCACCGCGAAACTCATCGGGCTTTTTCAGTCCTCCGTCTCGAACCCCCGGCACAGTCAGCTGATCTTCACCAGCCACGACGCTGCCCTTCTGGGCACAATCGACACCGAGGAGATCCTCCACCGGGACGAGATCTGGTTCGCCGAGAAGGACTCCGAGGGTGCCTCCACCCTTTACCCGCTGACGGACTTCAAGCCCCGCAAGGAGGGCGAGAACCGCCAGCGCCGGTACCTGAACGGTAACTACGGTGCGGTACCGGACCTGTCGGCGTACCTGTTCGAGCAGGCGATCGCGGCGCGAGGACAGGCGGATGACGAAGCGACGGAGTGAGCGGCAGACCACGAGCCGGACGAAGAGCGGCACCATCCGCGAGACCGACCTCCAGCGCAGAGTCGGATTCCGCGAGCAGCGGCGGACGATCCTCGCCGTCACCAACGGTGAATCCACCGAGCGCGCCTACCTCGAAGGGCTCGGGCGGGAACCGTGGGTGCGCCACCGCCTCGTGGTCGTGGTCGAGAAGGGCTCTCCGCTCGGCACCGTGCGGGACGCAGCCCGTCGACGCGACGACAACGACTTCGACCAGACGTACGTCGTCTGCGACGTCGACCAGTTCCTTACGGGCGAGGCTACGAAGGAGGCACAGCGCCTCCGGGTGGGCCTGCTTTGGTCGAACCCCTGCTTCGAGGTGTGGCTGATCCTGCACCACGAGAACTGCACCCGGTATCTGGAGAACGCCAAGAAGGCACGCGACCACCTCCGCAGGCTTGTCGAGGGCTGGGACAAGACCAAGCTCGCCTTCGTCGGCTTTCGGGACGGGGTCGACACCGCCACCGCGCACGCCCGAGCGCTCGGTGAACCACCTGACGCCAACCCCTCGACGGCGGTCTGGCGACTGGTCGAGGAGCTGCGCGACCCCCGGTGACCGCGGCACGGCCGGCCTGGCTTCGGCGTCAGGGCCGGGACATGCCTGGGTGCGGTCCCATGGACGGGGCAGCTCCACAGGAGGCAGTTCGGGTATCACCCGCCCCGCCACGGCCACGGCCACGGCCACGGCCACCGCGTCCCGCAGGCGCGGGACGCTCACGGGCCGCAGAGCGGACCTCGACCGCCGCCCGTTCGCCACCACTGCGGTGGTCAGGCGGGGTCGAAGCGGACTCCGTCGGCGACGACGTACCCGGTGGTGCCGTCGGTGCGGATCAGCACGCTGCCGGCCGTGCCGGCGGTGAAGGGGTAGGTGCCCAGGGCGACCCACTGGCTGCCGGAGGAGCGCTGGTCGACGGTACGAGTGGTGACCCCGTCTGCGTGGGCGATGTCGACGGGGACGTTCGCCGCCCGGTTGGCGTTGGCGGTCCAGCGCAGGTAGACCGTCCAGGTGCCGGAGTTGGGCAGGGTGGGGGTGAACCGCATCCAGGTCTCCCCCTTGCCGGTGTTGTCGTCGTGCTCGTAGTTCGCCCCGAGGTAGCCCCCGATGGCGGTGCTGGCCAGCCAGGTGCCGCCCCGGGTGACCCCGAGTCCGGCGTTGTCCAGGGTGACTGCCCCCTCGCCGCCGGGGGGCCAGGTCAGGATCTGCCCGTCCTGACGCAGCCGGGTCTGGAGGGCCGCCGGGTCCACCTGCTGGACCGACTGCCCGGACTCGATGGCCAGGACGGCGGCCGTGGCGGCGGACTGGGCCAGGATCATGAAGACCGGTTCCAACCGGATGCTGCCGTAGGCGATGTGGCTGGCCGAGAGGCAGACCGGCACCAGCAGGTTGGCGCACTGGGACTCGGTGGGGACGATCGACCGGTACGCCACCGGGTAGGGGCCGGGGACTCCGACCTGGACGTCCCCCTCGTTGCGGACCACCCCGTTCACCACGACCCGTTGGCAGTTGTGCGAGTCCATCGTGTAGCTGGCCAGTCCCACCGGGTCGGACACCTGCCCGGAGCCCCGACAGTCCCGTTCGGTCATCACGTACCCGGAGATCATTCGGCGGGCCTCCCGGACGTACACCTGGGGGGACCAGCCACCGGTGGCGGTGAACTCGTCGGGGGCCAGGCCCCAGGCGGCGGTCGCGGTCCGGATGCTCGCCGGTAGCCGGGGGTCGGTGGCCAGGAACCACATCAACCCCTGCTGGTACCGCAGGTGTTCGGCGACGATGGTCTCCCGCTGGGCCCATCCGGCGGTGGGATACCCGTGGTTGGCCGCGATGAAGTCGGTGGAGAAGGCCCCGTGGTTGTTGGAGTCGGTCTTGCCGCCCCCGACGTTGTGGGTGGTGAAGAAGGGTCCGGCGAAACCGGCCTGGACGTAGCGGTGCAGCAGCTCGTAGTCGGCCGGGTCGTACCCCGCCGGTGGGGTGAAGGGGATCCGGTCGGCCGCCCTGGTCAGGCACATCCGGAAGTTGTACGCCTGGATCAGGTCGTCCCCGGTGCCGTTGGGGGCGACCGGGGTACCGGAGATCCCGGGCAGCAGGCCGCTGACCGCGCTGCCGGGGGTGCGGTACGGGTCGACGGGCAGCGTGAACTGGTGCCCGGTACGGAGTTGGGTGCCGTTGACTGTCTCCCCGTACACCGAGTTGGCCTCCCGGCCGACGGTGTGGCTCACCCCGGCCAGCGCCAGCAGGTCCCCCTCGTAGGAGGCGTCGAGGAACATCGGGCCGGTGAAGTGCTGCCCATTCGACCCGGTCAGCCCGGTGATCCGGTTACCGGACCGGTCCACGCCGGAGAGCCGGACCCCCAGGTACACCGGGATGGCGTACTCGGTGAGGAGGTCGTCGAAGACCTCGGCGGCGACGTGCGGTTCGAAGCTGAGCCGCAGCGGGGTGGCGGGGGTGACCGGTCCCGGAACGTACTTGACCTGCACCCGGCGGTAGAACTCTGCGGCCAGACCCCCGATGGAGGCGCTGGTCCCGCTGTCGGTGGCCCCCAACCCGCCGGTGGTGAGCCCTCCGACGTGCTGACCGGGGTCGAGGATCACCGCGGTCCGGCCCATCCGGCGCATCTGTACGGCGGCGACGATCCCGGCGGAGGTGGCCCCGTAGACGACCAGGTCGGCGCTGACCGTGGTGGCGGCCAGGGCGGGGAGGCTCCACCCGGAGGTGCCCGCTACCAGGAAGGTCGCGCCACCGAGGCGCAGCAGGTGACGACGGGTGAGGGCAGGCGACATCGGGGGTGCCTCCCGGGCGACAGGGGTGCGGCCCGGGAGGGGCTCCGAGCCCACCATCGACCCTTGTGGATAGCCACGGATGTGTCAAGACCGCCTGTCCACGCCGACCGCGCCCGCCGTGGCGGCCCCCGGGGCTCTTCGACCTATCGTGTCCCGGTGCAGACCAACGGGGGACGACAGATGATCACCGTACCGGCGGGGACTGTGACGTTGTCGGATCGGCGTACGCAGACGAGCTGGTCGGTCGAGGTCGCGGCGTTCGCCCTCGCCGCAGTGCCCACCACCCAGGCCCAGTACGCGGCGGTGACCGGCACCCACCCGAGTGGGGCGCAGGGTGAGCACCTGCCTGTGGAGGGTGTGTCGTGGCCGGACGCCGTCCACTACTGCAACCTGCTCTCCGAGATCGAGGGGCTGACGCCGGCGTACCGGATCGAGGGCGGGACCGACGACGACGGCTCGGGAGTGGCGTGGGATCCGGCGGCCGACGGGTACCGGCTGCCGACGGAGGCCGAATGGGAGCACGCCTGCCGGGCCGGCACCACCGGACCCCGGTACGGGCCTCTCGACGAGATCGCCTGGTACCGGGGGAACTCCGGCGAGCGCAGCCACGAGGTGGGTGGCCTCCGCCCCAACTCGTGGGGCCTGTTCGACCTGCTCGGCAACGTCTGGGAGTGGTGCTGGGACGTCTACGACGCCGAGGTGTACGGCACGTACCGGGTGCTGCGTGGCGGCGGTTGGTTCGACGAGCACTGGAGCTGCCGCGCCTCGGTGCGGCGGCGCAGTCATCCGACGCTCCGGATCGACGACCTCGGCTTCCGGGTGGCCCGGTCGGTCCCCCTTCCTCACGTCAGTTGACGGTGTTGAAAGTGGGGCGGATGGTGAGGGCGGCGCCGTCCAGGGGGACCGGAGCGTGCACCGTGAACGTCGCCGTCTCACCGGGCAGGAGGGTCACCAGGGCCTCGTCGACCTCGGCGTCCGGGTGGAGACGGTCCGGGTAGAGGGTCAAGTCACGCAGGACGGTCCGGGCGGTGACCCGGACCCGTACGCCGCCGTGGACGCGTTCGACGGTGCTGTCGAAGTCCGCCGTCGGCCAGGTCACGTCCCGGTCCTCGGCGAAGAACCACAGTGCCCGGTCGACGCCCTCCCCCGCCTCGGCGACGAGGAGTTCCGCGGTGGCCCTGTCGGGTCGGGTCAGCTCCGCCGGGAGCGGCACCGTCACCACCGAGTACGCCGGCACGTCCACCTCGGTCGTCGTCTTCGCCCGGATCTCGCCGTCCAGGGTGACCCGGGTGACCGTCGCGGCACCCCGCCACGGCTGCCCGGTGTCGTTGACAGCCACCACTGCCGGCGCACCGTCACGGGGCTGGACCGTCAACAGCCGGTCGGCGTACGCGCGGCGCAGGGCGTACCACAGGGGTTTGCGGCGGCCGTCGCCGTCGATCGCCGACCAGGAGGTCACCGGCCAGCAGTCGTTGAGCTGCCAGACGATGGTGCCCATGCAGACGCCCCGGTGTGAGCGGAAGTGCTCCACCCCCAGTTGGATGGCGCGGGCCTGGTTGAGCTGGGTGAGGTAGTGCCACCTGTCGAAGTCGGTCGGGGCGGGCAGGTGGGCGTCGAGCCCGCGCTGGAGTTTCCGGTCCCCGTCGGCCGCCTTCTGGTGGTGGGCCATGCCGGGCGAGTCGGGGGCGAGCGGCTGGTCGGTGAGGGCGCGGCGCAGCGTCGCGTACGCCGGGGGTGCCTGGTAGCCGAACTCGGCGAGGAACCGGGGGACGTACTCCCGGTATCTGGTGTAGTCGTCGGTGTTCCAGACGTCCCAGATGTGCATGGTGCCGTGGGCCGGGTCGTTGGGGTGCAGGTCCTCCCGCCCGGACCAGGGGCTCCCCGGCCAGTAGGGGCGGGTCGGATCCAGTTCCCCGACGATCCGGGGCAGCAGGTCCAGGTAGTACCCCAGGCCCCAGGTCCGCCCGGCGAGCTGCTCCTGCCAGCCCCAGTCGTGCCAGCCCCAGATGTTCTCGTTGTTGCCGGTCCAGAGCACCAGTGACGGATGCGTCGACAGCCGGGTGACCTGCTCGGCCGCCTCGGCGGCGACCTCCGTGGCGAAGGGTTCCTCCTCCGGGTAGGCGGCGCAGGCGAAGAGGAAGTCCTGCTGCACCAGGAGGCCGAGGGAGTCGGCGAGGTCGTAGAAGTCCTCGGATTCGTACCTGCCGCCGCCCCAGACCCGCAGGAGGTTGATGTTCGCCCCGATCGCCTGGTCGAACCGGTGGGCGAGCCGGTCCGGGGTGACCCGGTCGGCGAACGCGTCGGCGGGGATCCAGTTCACCCCCCTGACGAAGATCGGCAGGTCGTTGACGACGAGGGTGAACGGGGTCCCGTGGGCGTCGGGGGTGGTGTCCAGGGTGACGGTCCGGAACCCGACCCGGCGGGACCACTCGTCGAGGACCGTCCCGGCCGGGTCGTGGAGGGTGACAGTCAACGGGTACCGGTGCGGCTCGCCGTACCCCCGGGGCCACCACCGCCTGACGTCGGGGACCGTCACGGCCACTACCGCGGTGTCCTGCCCGGCGGGGACGGTGACCTCGGCGGTGACGTCGGCGATCGTCGCCCGGACGGTCAGCGGGACGTCGGCGGCGCGTTCGACGGCGACGTGCAGTTCCACCCGCCCGACGTCGGCACCGGCACCCCGGGCACCCTCGACACCCGCATCCCCGTCCCCGTCACCGGCACCGGCACCGGTGACGGTCACCAGGGGCCGGACCGTCGCCAGCCGGGCCGTGGACCAGCGGTGCAGCCCGATGGGCTGCCAGATGCCGGCGGTGACCACAGTCGGTCCCCAGTCCCAGCCGAAGTTGCAGGCCGTCTTCCTGATGAAGTTGAACGGCTCCGGGTACGCGTTCGGCAGGTCACCGAGACGGTCCCGGTGCCCCTCGGCGTACCGGTAGGCGGAGTCGAGGCGTACCGCGACGGTGTTCTCGCCCGGTCGCAGCACCGAACCGACGTCGAACCGGTAGCTCCGGTGCTGGTTCTCGGCCCGGCCGACCTCGACGTCGTTGACGGTCACGGTGGCCACCGTGTCGAGCCCGGCGCAGACCAGGTCGACCCGGTCGTCGTCACCCGGTCGCCAGTCGACGGTGGTGGTGTACGTCCAGTCGGTGCGCCCGATCCAACCCAGCCGGACCTCGTTGTCGTCGAGGTACGGGTCGTCGATCAGCCCGGCGGCGAGCAGGTCGGTGTGCACGCACCCGGGGACGCCGGCCGGGAGGCTCCGGTCGACGATCTCGGCGGGGACCGGTTCGGTGCCGGGTACGGCCCGCACCGTCCACCCGTCGTGCAGGTTCTGCTGGATCATGACTTGACGGCACCTTCCATGATTCCGCGGACGATCTGCCGGCCCCCGACCACCAACATGATCAGCAGGGGGATGGTGGCCACGAACGCCCCGGCGAGCACCCGACGGTAGACCACGTAGTTCCCGGCGGCGAGGTCGGAGACGGCGACCATCGAGGTCGGGAAGTCGGTCCCACCCAACGTGATCAACGGCCACTGGTAGTCGTTCCAGGTGGCCACGAAGGTCAGCAGGCCGAGCACTGCCAACGCCGGGCGGAGTGTCGGCAGGACGATGCTCGCATAGACCCGCAGGGTGGAGGCCCCGTCCATCCGGGCGGACTCGATCAGCTCGTCGGGGACCGAGCCGACGATGACCTGTCGCATGTAGAACACGCCGAACGCGCTGACCAGGCCGGGGACGATGACCGCGAGCAGGGTCCCGTTCCAGCCCAGCTCCCCCATCACGATGTAGAGGGCGACCACGCCGAGCTGGCTGGGCACGGTGAGGGTGAGGATCACGAAGAGCATCAGGACCCGGCTGCCCCGGAACCGCAGCTTGGCGAAGGCGAAGCCGGCCAGTGAGCAGAAGAACAGCACCGAGGCGGTCACGACGGTGGAGACGACGAAGCTGTTGACCAGGCCGGCGGCGAAGAAGACGTCCTGGGAGGAGAAGACCTCCTCAATGTTGGTGAGGAACCGGCTGCCGGGCACCACCGTCGGCGGGACCTGGGCGAGCGCCTCGTCGGTGCTGGTGGCGATGACGAACATCCAGTACAGCGGGAACGCGGCGAAGATCATCGAGGTGGCCAGGAGCAGGTACGTGCCGATGCCGGCCGGGGTGTCCTGGGGAGCCCGCCCCACTGCGGCGTACCGCCCCCGACGGGTCCGCTCCGGGGCGTCGGTGTTCGGGGCGGTCATCGTCGACCTCCGGAGAGTCGGCCGGTCAGCCAGGCGTTGAAGCCCGCCACCACCAGGACGATCAGGAACAGGGCCCAGGACATCGCCCCCGCGTAGCCCAGGTTGAGGTCCTTCCAACCGACCTTGTAGATGAGCTGGGCGACGGTCTGCCACTCCCCGTTCGCGCCACCGGTGGCGGCCTGGGAGTTCAGCTCGAACAGCATCGGCTCGGTGAAGAGCTGGAACCCGCCGATGGTGGAGAGGACCACGGTGAACAGGACCACCGGTTGGATCATCGGTACGGTGATGCGCCACAGCTGCCGCCAGGCCCCCGCGCCGTCGAGCGCGGAGGCCTCGTACACGTCGCGGGGGATGGACTGCATGGCCGCCAGGTAGAGCAGGGCGTTGTAGCCGATCCACTTCCAGTTGACCATGGTGGCGATGGCCGTCCAGGAGGCGAGTTTGGTGGCCCGCCAGTCGATCGGGGCGGCCGGGTCGCCGAGGCCGAGGGTCTGCAACGCCCAGTTGGCCAACCCGAAGTCGCGGGAGAAGAAGACCCCGAAGACCAGGGTGGAGGCGACCAGCGGGGTGACGTACGGGACCAGGAAACCCACCCGCCACCAGGTCTGCGCCCGCAGTCTGCGGTTGAGCAGCGAGGCGAGGACCAGCGCCAGGAACAGCTGCGGCACTGTGGAGAGCAGGAAGATCCCGAGGGTGTTGTAGAGCGCGTTCCAGAAGTCCGAGTCGGTGAAGAGCCGGGCGAAGTTGTCGGATCCGGCCCAGCCGGTCAGCGTCGGGTCGTCGAGCCGGTAGTGCCGCAGCGCCACCACCCCGTTGTAGAGCAGCGGGAACATGCCGAAGACCAGGAAGATCAGGAAGAACGGGGCGACCAGCAGGTACGGCACGTACCTCAGGTCGAACCGGTGGAGGCGGTCCCGCCAGCTCATCCGTTGGCGGCCTTCTCGGCTGCCTTGACCGCCTCGGCCCAGGCGGCGTCGCCCTTGAGGGTGTCGTTCTGCACCCGGCGGATCACGTCTTCGACCGCCACCGACGTCGGGCCGTTGCGTCGGCCCAGGTACTGCGGGGTGAGGCCCTGGGCCATCTTCGGGAAGATCTGCCCGACGGGGGCGTCGCTGAAGAACGGGTTCTTGAACTCGGTGATCGCCGGGTCGGTGTAGAGCGCCGGCTGGGAGGGGAGGTTGCCGACCTCCTTGAAGATCTCGATCTGCTGCTCCGGCTGGATCAGCCATTCCAGCAGCTTGTACGCCTCGTCGACGTGCTTGCTCTGCTTGGGGATGGTCAGGAACGAGCCACCCCAGTTGCCGCCGCCCCCGGGCACCGCGGCGATGTCCCACTTGCCCTCGGTGTCGGGCGCGGTCTCCTTGATGTGGCCGAGCATCCAGGCGGGGCAGGCGAGCACGGCGAAGGCCCCACTGGCGAAGCCCCGGTTCCAGTCGGTCTGGAAGCTGGTCAGGTTGGCCGAGATGTCGGCCTGGAGGGCCTTGATGGTGTAGTCGAAGGCGACCTTCGGGCCGCCGTCCATCCGGAGTCGGTCCTGCTCGTCGTAGAAGCCCGCCTGCTGCTGGCCGAGGATCGGGTTGAACAGGTTGGTGCCGGAGTCGATGAACTTCTTGCCGGACTTCGCGGTGTAGCCCTTGCCGACCTCGATGAACTCGTCCCAGGTGGGCCAGAGGGCGGAGACCTGGTCCCGGTCGGTGGGGAGCCCGGCGGCGGCGAACAGGTCGGTGCGGTAGCACATGGCCAGCCCACCGACGTCGGTGCCGAGGCCGATCTGGGTCTTGCCGTCGGCCGACAGCGACTGCTTCCACTTCCAGGGCAGGTAACGGCTCTCGTACGAGGAGGCGCCCTTGTCGAGGAGGTTGACGAACTTGTCCGCCTGGCTGCGGAACTGGACGACGAAGCCCTGGTCGACAGCGGCGATGTCGGCCGCCCCGGAGCCGGCCACCAGCTTCTTCTGCAGGTCCTCGTGCTGGGCGTTGAACTCGCCGGAGTTGAGCACGATCCGCACGTTCGGGTTGGCGGCCTCGTACCTGCCCTTGAGCTGGTCCAGACCGAAGTCACCCCAGAAGTTGACCCTCAGGGTGACCCGACCGTCGGCACCGTCACCGGTGCTGCTGCCGCTGCACCCGGCGACCAGGGTGAGGCTGACCGCACCCACAGCGACCGCGCGGGTCCAGCGAATCCAGGACGACTTCGTACTTCCTCGGCGCATGCGGAACGCTCCCGATATCGATGAACGTTGACTGAACCGGATAAGTCAGGCCACCGTACGGGCACCCCTGTGGAGTGTCAACGCCGCCGGAGATCACCCACCGGACCGGCCCACCGACAGCACCACCCCATGGGTGATCATCAAAGGGTCCGGGTGAAGTAGCGTGAGTGGTCGAGCACCGAAGCACGGGAGGAGGCCCCTGGGTGAAGCGGCCGACGATCGCCGACGTCGCCCGGCGGGCCGGGGTGTCCAAGGGCGCCGTCTCGTACGCCCTCAACGGCCAGCCCGGTGTCTCCGAGGCGACCCGTCGACGGATCATGGACATCGCCGCCGAGATCGGGTTCAGCCCCAGCAGCGCCGCACGGGCCCTCTCCGGGGCCACCGCCAACGCCGTCGGCCTGGCCCTGTGCCGCCCGGCCCGGACCCTCGGCATCGAACCGTTCTTCATGGAGCTGATCAGCGGGGTGGAGGCCGAACTCTCCGCCCGGTCGTACGCGCTGACCCTCCAGGTGGTGGCCGACCCGGACGCCGAGATCGCCGTGTACCGACGGTGGTGGGCCGAGCGGCGGGTCGACGGGGTCCTCGTCTGCGACCTGCGCATCGACGACCGCCGGGTGCCCGCCCTGCGGGACCTGCAACTTCCGGCGGTGGTGATCGGCGGACCCGCCCGGACCGGGGGCCTGGCCCACGTCTGGTCCGACGACGCGGCGGCCCTCGTCGAGGCGGTGGAGTACCTGGTGGCCCTCGGGCACCGACGGATCGCCAGGGTCGCCGGGCTGGCGTCGCTGCTGCACACCCGGGTCCGCACCGAGGCCTTCGACGAGGTGTGTCGCCGGTCGGACCTGACCGCCCCGGTGACCGTCTGGGCCGACTACACAGGCGAGGAGGGGGCGCGGGCGACCCGTCGGCTGTTGAGCGCCGCCGACCGCCCCACCGCGGTGATCTACGACAACGACGTGATGGCGATCGCCGGACTGTCGGTGGCCCAGGAGATGGGGTTGTCGGTCCCGGCCGACCTGTCGATCGTGGCCTGGGACGACTCGCCGCTGTGTCGACTGGTCCACCCGCCGTTGACGGCGCTCGGCAGGGACATCCCGGCGTACGGCGCGCACGCCGCCCGGGCACTGCTCGCCGTGGTCGCCGGCGGACCGGCCACCGGGGCTCAGGACGAGACGGCCCACCTGACCCCCCGGGGCAGCACCGCCCCGCCCCGGACCTTCTGAACCGGTTCAGCTGTCGGCGGCGTCGGACCCTCCGGAACGTTCCTCGAAGTACGCCTCCACCCGTTCGGCGGTGGCGGGTCGGGCCAACGCGTAGCCCTGCCCGTAGCGGCACCCCGAACGCCGCGCGTCGCCCACCTGTTCCATCGACTCCAACCCCTCGGCGACCACTGTCAGGCCGAGGCGGTCACCCAGGCCGACCAGGACGTCGAGCAGGGTCTGGTCGGCCCCGTCCGGATCCGGGCTGATCTTCAACAGGTCGAGGGGGAGCCGACGCAGGTGGCTCAGCGAGGCGTGCTCGGTCCGGAAGTCGTCCAACGCGGTCTGCACCCCGATCGCCCGTAGCTCCCCCAGGCGGGCGGCCACGGGGCCCTCGTCGCCGGGCAGCTGCGGCTCGGAGATCTCCACGAGCAGCCGGTCGGCGGGCAGGCCGTACTCGGCCAGGACCGCGCAGAGGTGCCTGACGAACTCCGGGGCCAGCAACTCCTCGGAGGTGACGTTGACCGCCACCCAGAGCGTGGCCCCCGTCGCCGTCCAGTCGGCGAGCTGTCGGCAGGCCCGGGTCAGCACCCAACGACCCAGCTCACCCATCAGCCCCCGGGTCTGCGCCACCGGCAGCAGTTCCCCGGGCAGCACCGTACCCAGCTCGGGGCTGCGCCAGCGCAGCAGCGCCTCCACCCCCACCGGCGACCGGTCGATGAGGGCGAGGACGGGTTGGTAGACCAGGTCCAGTTCGCCCCGGGCCGCCGCCCCGGGCAACCCCCGCTCCAGCTCCAGCCGTCGCAGGAGTTGCTGTTCGAGTTCCTCGTCGTACCACTCGATGCGGTCCCGACCGAGTTGCGCGGCCCGACGGCGGGCCAGGTCGGCCTGGCGCAGGACGTCGTCGGGATCCCCGCCGTCGATCTCGGCGAGCCCGATGCTGTGCTGCAACCGGACCTCGGGACCGGCGTCGCCCTGGTCTGCCGGATCCGGATCCAGCCGGTACGGCTCGCTCAGGGCCGTCAACATCCGGGTGGCCAGGGCGTACGCGGGCACCGGCCCGACCGGGGTGAGGACCGCGAACTCGTCACCGGTCAGTCGGGCGACCAGGTCCTGGGGACCTGCGGCGGTACGCAGCCGACGGGCTGCCTCGATCAACACCCCGTCACCGGCCGCCCGCCCCTGGCCGTCGTTGACTCCGCTGAGACCGTGCAGTTCCACGATGAGCAGCGCCCCGACGGGCTGTGGCCCGGTCGGCCACGACGTCCCGGGCGGCCGGGGGCGGATCGGCCGGGCCTCGGGTTCCCCTGTCGCCTCGGCCCACTCGGTGGGCAGGTGTCCCTGGTGCAGCTCGGCGACGGCCCCCAACAACGCGCACCGGTTCGCCACCCCGGTCAGCTGGTCGGTGACGGCGAGCTGCAGGACCCGCTGCTCCAGTCGACGGCAGTCCCCGACGTCGCGTACGTGCAGGACCAGCGCACCCAGTTCGGGCACGCTGCGCTGGTCGCTGACAGTCGACTCGGTCTCCCGCCAGCCGCCCCGACCGTCGGTGAGGCGGGCCATCAGCAGACCCCCGTCGTTCTCGCCCTCGACCGAGGCGAGCCGGGCGGCCACCCGCGCCACGTCGTCGGGGTGGACCAGGTCGCGCAGCAGCCGCCCGACGACGGCGGTGTCGGCGAGGCCGAACAGGCGCGGACCGGCCGGGGACTGCCAGATCACCCGCTGTTCGGCGTCGAGGAGCAGGACGAGGTCCCGTCCGCCGGCCACCAGGGCGTGAACCCGGGCGTGTCCCTCGGTCCGGTCGGCGCCCCGCCGACGCTGGTCGGCGGTGCGGATCAACTCCCGGACCACGAGCGGGGGTACCACGGCCAGCCCGAAGAAGTAGACGGTCGGTTCGATCGCCTCGACGGTGCCGAAGTAGTGGCCTCCGACGGTGAGGACCACCACTGCCGGGACGACGGCGCGGACCCGCGTACGGGCCGGTGCGAGGGTGCCCGCCGAGCCGGAGCCTGCCGCCTGCCGGACCCCGACCGCTGTCACCACCGCCCCGACCAGCAGCGCGACCATCGCCACCACCGGCGACCGGTCGGCCTCCGGCGCGGCCAGGGTGGCCACCAGGACGACCTGCCCGAGCAGGGTCAGCAGCGCCCCGCCCCGACAGGTGGCGGCGAAGCGCGGGTACCGGCCGGTCAACACGGTCAGGGCCGACACGGCGAGCAGACCGGCGACGATCGCCGCGGGCAACCGGACCGGCTGCGGCACCCCGTCGGGTAGCAGCACCCAGACCGTGAAGCAGAGCCCGACCGAGGCCACCGACGGTTCGGCCAGGGTTCGGAACCGGTCCGACCACTGTGGGCGGGTCCGGCCGGGCAGCAGGTGCAGCCCCGCCCCGAACAGACCGGCGGAGACCGCCAGGCCGACCGTCGCGGCGACGGCCCGGTGCTGCACCGGGACGAGGGCGGGCAGGACTGCTGTCGTACCGGCTGCCAGGACGGCGGCGTCGAGCAGCACCGCCGGGCGGTACACCCCTGTCGGTCGGCCGAGGCGCAGGACGGCCGAGGCAGCGGCCAGGATCCCGCCGAGCGCGACCGCCACCGGCACGGGGATCAGGGCGGCGGTCCCGGCGACGACGACGAGGAGCCCGCCGGCGAGTACGACGAGATCGGCCGAGGGTCGGGAGGTCGGGAGGGTACGCAGCACGCGGGTGGGGAGCAGCACAGGCACTGTCGCCTTCGTGGAGGGGGCACGGGGCGGGGCGGTGTCGGACCGCCACTGATCGGCCGAACGAGCCGAGCCGTCGTGGGTTACGCCCCGAGCGCGACGGATGTCGTGATGCACGTCACTGCCGACGGGGGATGCCGGGGGAACCGCCGCCCGAGTCCGGCCGGATCGGGGCCGGGTGGGACCATCGGGGGGTGAGTCGTGTCGACACTGTCCACTTCCGGCACAGCCAGGCGATCGTGGTCGCCGCAGGCGTGGCGACGATCGGGGCGCTGCCACTGGCCTGCGCCCACTGGTACCTGTCCCCGGTGCTGCTGGTGCCGCTCGCCGTGGTGCTGTGGGGATGGCGGACCGGCACCCACGCCGACGCCCGGGAGCTGCGCCTACAGGGGCTCGTCGGGCGGCGCAGGATCGCCTGGGACCGGGTGGTCGAACTCTTCCCCGACCAACGCGGCCGGGGCGCCGTACGCCTCGACGACGGCACCGTGTTCGCGCTGCCCGCCGTCCGCGGCGTGGACCTGCCCAGGCTGGTGGCGGTCACCGAGCCGACCACCGCCGAGGAGGAGACTCCGGCAGACGAGCGCGGCGACCCCGCCCCCGACGAGGGGGCCGCCGGGAAGCCCCCCGCTCAGTAGCCCCCGACCACCTCGTTGACCAACGGCTCCCCGGCGGAGAAGCGCCGTACCTGAGCCCCCACCAGCCGGTACGCCCGAGGCAGCAGCCCGCGTACCGAACCGGCCACGTGCGGCGTCAACAGGACGTTGGGCAGTTCCCAGAGCGGATGGTCGGCGGGCAGCGGCTCCGGGTCGGTGACGTCCAGCGCCGCCGAGATCCGCCCGGTGGTCAGCTCGGCCACCAGGGCGTCGGTCCGGGCCACCGGCCCCCGGGCGGCGTTGACCACCAGCGCCCCGTCCGGCAGCGCGGCGAGGAACGCCTCGTCGACCAGGCCCCGGGTCTGCGGGGTCAACGGCACGATCACCACCACCACGTCGGCGGAGGGCAGCAGGGCAGGCAGCTCGTCCACACCGTGGACCCCCTGGTCGGGGCGGGCCGTCCGGGCGACCAGGGTGAACGTGACCTCGAAGGGGGCCAGCCGGGCCTGGACCGCCGCGCCGATCGACCCGGCACCCACGATCAGGACCCGTTTGCCGGCCAACTCGTCGGTCGGGGTGACCTCGTCGTACGCCCACTGTCGGCGGGCCTGCGCACGGGCCAGGGCCGGGAAGGCGCGCAGCTGGGACAGGATGGCGGCGACCACCCACTCGGCGGTGCCGGAGTCGTGGACCCCCCGGGCGTCGCAGAGGGTCACCCCGTCGGGGACCCGCCCCACCCAGGCGTCGGCACCGGCCGAGAGCAACTGCACCGCCGCCAGGTCGGGCAGGCGCGCCAGCACCGCCGAGGCCGCCTCGCCGCTGAGGAAGGGCGGCACCCAGAACCGGACCCCCGTCGGGTCGGACGGGAGCCGTCGGGGATCGTCGAACACCTCGACGGTGATCCCCTCCGGCAGGTCACCGAGGAGGTCACGGCCGGCGGGGTGGGGAATCCAGACCTTCACGTCAGCCGACGATAGTCCGCCCTGCCGGGTCCCGCCGGGCGGATGCCCGGCGACTAGGCTGGGGCGGATGATGGCCCGTACCCCGTCGTACCCCCGCACCGGTCGGCTCCGCGCGGCGGCCGCGACCTCCTGCGCGGCGTTGGTGCTCGCGGGTTGCAGCTTCGGCGAGCCGGAGCCGGACCCGGCCGGTCAGCCGCCCAACCTGCCCACCCCGTCGGCGAGTGCCGACCCGGGTGGGGGCGAGACGCAGGTGGTGGCGACCGTCCTGGCCAAGGGGCTGCGGGTGCCGTGGGCGATCGCCTTCCTGCCCGACGGCGGCGCACTGGTCACCGAGCGCGACAGCGGACGCATCCTCCAGGTCGGCCCGGAGTCGGGGCCGGAGGGGCTGACCGTGTCGGTGGTGCAGACCGTCGCGGACGTGGCCCCGGGGGGCGAGGGAGGGCTGCACGGCATCGCCGTCTCCCCCGACTACCAGCGGGACCGGACGATCTTCGTGTACTACACCACCGAACGGGACAACCGGATCGCCCGGATGGAACTCGGGGGCCGACCCGCCCCGATCCTGACCGGCATCCCCAAGGCCAACGTCCACAACGGCGGTGGCCTCGGCTTCGGCCCGGACGGTCACCTCTACGCCAGCACCGGGGACGCCGGTGACCGGGCGCTGTCGCAGGACCGCGACAGCCTCGGCGGGAAGATCCTGCGGATCACCCGGGACGGCAAGCCGGCACCGGGCAACCCCCGGGCCGACTCGCCGGTCTGGTCCCTGGGGCACCGCAACGTGCAGGGCTTCGGTTGGGACGCCGGGAAGCGGATGTTCGCCGTGGAGTTCGGTCAGAACACCTGGGACGAGATCAACCAGATCACCAGGAACGGCAACTACGGCTGGCCCGCGGTCGAGGGACGCTCCGACGACGACCGGTACGCCGACCCGATCGTGCAGTGGCCCACCGGGGAGGCGTCCTGCTCCGGTCTCGCCGTCACCGAACAGCTGCTCGCCACGGCCTGCCTGCGCGGGGAACGGGTCTGGCTGGTGGAGACGACCGAGGCGGGAACGGTCCTCGGCCAGCCCCGTGAGGTGCTCACCGGCCGGTACGGGCGGCTCCGGGCGGCCGTCGCCGCCCCGGACGGCTCGATCTGGGTGAGCACCTCGAACCACGACGGGCGGGGCGAACCGGCCCCCGAGGACGACCGGATCCTGCGACTGGTCCTCGCCGACGGTGGGGCCGGACGCAGTTGACGACCCGGTACGTCCGGTGGGGCGCAGGGGACGACCGAGGCGCCGAGGTACCGGGCGGGCCAGGGATACCACCGGGACCGGTGAGACGGATTCGTCGGAACCGGTGACGCCGGTTTGCCAAGATCTTTCAACGGGCAGGTCAGAATCTCATCATGGACGGCCAGGGGAACGACCAGGACAGGACCCGGGACACCGATGCCCGGAACACGACGGGCTTCCGTCGGTGGATACCACGATCAGGCCGGACCGATCGGCCGGACGGGCTGACATCGGACCGACGCCGTCGGCTGCGCCGGCTGGGCGTGGCCCTGGCCGTGGTCGCCGTGGCCCTCACCGGAGTGTTCCTCGGCACCCTGGCCGGCGGGCAGGTCAGGACCGACATCGGCCCGTTCCGGGCCGAGCTGAGCCTGACCCCGTCGACCGCCGGTGGCACCAGCGTCGACATCCCCCCGCTCGGCTCCCTGCTGCTGGACAGCCACAGCGGCCCCACCCACCTCACCGTCGAGCTGGGGGCGCTGGACCAGACCCGGACCCAGGCACTCATCGACGACCCGGCGAGCATCGCCCGGGCCAGCCAGTCCGCCGTCGACGACGTCCGCGACGGCGTCGTCCGGCTCGGCCTGCGGACCGTGGCCGCTGTCGTCCTGGTCACGTTGATCCTGGCCTTCCTGATCTTCCGGGACACCCGGCGGACCGCCGCGGCGGGGGCGCTGGCGTTGGCCGTCGCCGCCGGCAGCCTCGGCACCGCCGCGCTCACCCTCCGACCGCAGTCGATCGAGGAGCCACGGTACGAGGGGCTGCTCGTCAACGCTCCGGCGATCGTCGGTGACGCCCGCAAGATCGCCAACGACTACACCAAGTACGCCGAGCAGCTCAAGCGGCTCGTCGGCAACGTCAGCCAGCTCTACACCACCGTCTCCGCCCTTCCCGTGTACGAGCCGGAGCCCGGCACCACCCGTGTCCTGCACGTCTCGGACATGCACCTCAACCCGACCGGCTGGCAGCTCATCCGGACCGTCGTCGAGCAGTTCAGCGTCGACGTGGTGATCGACACCGGGGACATCACCGACTGGGGCAGCGAGCCGGAGGCCAACTACGTCGGCTCCATCGCCCTGTTGGAGAAGCCGTACGTCTACATCCGGGGCAACCACGACTCGGGGCGTACGTCGGCGGCGGTGGCCCGGCAGCCCAACGCCATCGTCCTGGACAACTCCGCCACCACCGTGGCCGGACTGACCATCGCCGGGATCGGGGACCCCCGGTTCACCCCCGACAAGAGCACCGCCCCGGCCGCCGGTGGCCTGACTGGCTCCGGCGCCAACGAGCTGATCGACAACGGCGAGCAGCTCGCCCAGACGGTCCGCAACTCCCCCCGCCCCGTGGACATCGCCCTGATCCACGACCCGGCGGCAGCCGGCCCCCTGTCGGGCACCTGTCCCCTGGTGCTGGCCGGTCACACCCACAACCGTCAGGTGTCGATGCTGCCGGAGGTGCCCGGCGAGCAGCCCACCACGCTGATGGTCCAGGGATCCACCGGCGGGGCCGGGCTGCGCGGGCTGGAAGGCGAGGAACCCACCCCGCTGAGCATGTCGGTCCTCTACTTCGACGACGAGAAGAAGTTGCAGGCGTACGACGACATCACCGTCGGCGGCACCGGCCAGGCGCAGGTCAACCTGGAACGACGCGTCGTCCAGCCCACCGACCCGGGGGCCAACCTGCCGGTCACCCCCACGCCCACCCGCAGCCCCGAACCGGCCACCCCGACGGCGACGCCCACCGCGACCCCGCCGACCCCCACCACCCCCACGCCCAGCGTCCCCACCCCCACCCCCACCAGCTGACTCCTGGTGTGACCCCGAGATCTTGGAAGCGGGTGGCCCCATAGGGGCCGAAGCTTCCAAGGTCCGGTGGGGACCGAAAGGTGCCACTGTCGGGGAGAGCAGACGTGGCTCGGCCCCCGGTCCAGTGGACCGGGGCCGAGTACCGACTACCGAGGGCCGACTATCCGGGGCCGACTGCCGACTGCGGTAGAGACGTCGTTTGGGTCAGCTCGCGCCGAGGCGGGACAGGATCAGCTCGCGTACGGTCTTGGCGTCGGCCTGCCCCCGGGTGGTCTTCATGACCGCCCCGACCAGGGCTCCGGCCGCTGCGACCTTCCCGCTGCGGATCTTGTCGGCGACGTCCGGGTTGGCGGCGATCGCCTCGTCCACGGCTGCGGTGAGGGCACCGGTGTCGGAGACGACCTCCAGACCCCGGTTGGTCATGATCTGGGTCGGCGTACCCTCGCCGGCCACCACGCCCTCCAGGACCGTCCGGGCCAGCTTGTCGTTGAGCTTCCCCGCGTCGACCAGGCCCTGGAGCTCGGCGACCTGCCCCGGGGTGGCCCCGACGTCGGCCAGCTCGACACCCGCCTCGTTGGCCCGCCGCGACAGTTCACCGAGCCACCACTTGCGGGCGGCGGCCGGGGTGGCCCCGGCGGCGATGGTGGCCTCGATCAGCTCGACCGCACCGGCGTTCAACACCGACTGCATGTCCTGGTCCGACAGGCCCCAGTCCTGCTGCAACCGGCGGCGGTGCAGTCGGGGAAGCTCAGGCAGGGCGGCCTTCAGCTCGGCCACCCAGGCGGTGTCCGGGGCGAGCGGAACCAGGTCCGGCTCGGGGAAGTACCGGTAGTCGGTGGCGGTCTCCTTCGACCGGCCCGAGGTGGTCTCCCCGGTGTCCTCGTGGAAGTGCCGGGTCTCCTGGGTGATCCGGCCGCCCGCGTCGAGCACCGACGCCTGGCGGAGCATCTCGGAGCGGACCGCCCGCTCCACCGAACGCAGCGAGTTGACGTTCTTGGTCTCGGTCCGGGTGCCCCACTCCTGACCGGGCAGGTTGAGGGAGGTGTTGACGTCGCAGCGCAGCGACCCCTCCTCCATCCGTACGTCGGAGACGCCGAGCGAGCGCAGGACGTCACGCAGCTCGGTGACGTACGCGCGGGCGACCTCCGGGGCCAGCTCGGCGGTGCCGGGGATCGGCTTGGTGACGATCTCCACGAGCGGGATGCCGGCCCGGTTGTAGTCGACGAGCGACTCGGTCGCCCCGTGGATCCGCCCGGTGGCCCCGCCGACGTGCAGCGTCTTGCCGGTGTCCTCCTCCAGGTGCACCCGCTCGATGCCGATGCGGACCGTCTCGCCGTTCACCTCGACGTCCAGGTAACCGTCGACGCAGAGCGGCTCGTCGTACTGGCTGATCTGGAAGTTCTTCGGCATGTCCGGGTAGAAGTAGTTCTTCCGGGCGAACCGGCACCACTGGGCGATGGAGCAGTTCAGGGCGAGCCCGATCCGGATCGTCGCCTCGATCGCCGCTTTGTTGGCCACCGGCAGCGAGCCGGGCAGCCCCAGGCAGACCGGGCAGACCCGGGTGTTGGGCTCCCCCCCGAAGTCGGTCGGGCAACCACAGAACATCTTCGTGTTCGTGCCCAGCTCGACGTGGGTCTCCAGGCCGATCACCGGCTCGTAGCGCGCGACGACGTCGTCGTACGCGGGCAGTGTCGTGGTCATGGCGACGCTCCAGGCGCGATCCGGACAGAACCGTTCCAGCCTAATGGGGTTGCCACCCCACCCCACCGCCGGGTTTCCCGACCACGCCGACTCGTCGGAGTGACCGCTCTCAGGCCGGGGTACGAATCGACGCATGGCGATTCCCGGGAGGCCGCCGGAGTGGCCCGACAGCACTGGCTCGTCTGGCTGCAACTCGCCATGGTGGCTCTCCGAGTCGGCCTGGTCCACCTCAGCACGAGAGGTTCCACCCAGATCATCGGGGCGGCTGTCGCCGTGGCCCTGCTCGTCCCGGCCGGGGTGCAGCGGCGCGCCGTCGTCCGTGCCCGCCGATACCTGACCGACCGGCCCCAGCCGGACCCCCGTTGATCCGCAGGATCGTGGCGGTCACCGCATCGCTCATGATCGTTGGCTGTTCACCGACACGACACGCCGGGAATGGTGTCCCTCAACAGCTAACGATCATGAGTGCAGCCCTGCTGCCGCGATCAGGTGATCCACCTGCTCCCGCGTCAGGCCTCCCACCCCACCCCACCGCCGGATTTCACCGCCACAGTCGAACCCGGTCACCGGCGACGGACGGGGCGGTCGGCCTGCCATCGAGCCACCACCGCCCCGACCACCAGCAGCAGCGCCGCCTGGGCGAACGCCGGCCCGTCCCGGGCCGGGGCGATCGGCCAGGCCCACCACCGCACCAGACCACCGTCGCCGGTGCCGAAGAGAGCGCTGACGATCACGGCGACGATCGGCACCACCGCCGCCAGGCGTGCGCCGACGAACGGGGTGACGACCAGGGCCAGGCCGAGGCACCCGACGAGATTACGTAGGTAGCCGGGGCCGAGGTCCCACCAACCCAGCAGTGAGCTGATCCCCACTGCGGCAGCGGTGCACAGCACCATGGCCACGACGACCGACAGGTCCCGGAGCCAGATCGCCCGGACCGCCGTGGCGTCCAGGTCTACGCTGCTACGGTCCAGGCCGTACCAGAAAAGGACAGTCGGCACGAGCGGCAGCAGCAACGCGAAGACGACCGGGACGACAAGCGAACCGACCAGGCTGGGCAGCGGCAGCACCGCACCGCCGATCAGCACCCCGGCGACCAGGCTGGCGACGCAGGCCAGGCTCACCACGGTCAGTGCCCTCGCCCGCCACCACCAGATCATCCGGCACCGGCCCGGAACGCCGCCGGGTCGAGACGCGGCCGGGTGGTGCAGTCGGCCAGCGGGGGAAGATTCGCCCGGTACCAGGCCAGCTGCTGCCCGTCGTCGAGCCGACGGACCCGGATGCCCAGGTCGACGAGTTCCGGCGGAGCACCCAGCTCCGCTGCGGGTACGCCCGCCACCAGCGCCATCCAGACCGCCAGCGCGGCCCGGCTGTCCGCACCCGGCCACTCGCCCCGGAGGGCACAGTCCGGGACGGTGTCCGGCACCAGGCTGGAAACCAGGCTGAGCACGGCGTCCCGGCCCACCGCGCCCGGCGGCAGCGCGACGAAGACGGCGTCGGGCCGGGTGACGTCGGCGGCGGTCACGACAGTCGGCAGCGGCAGGCCCACCGCGACGAGCCGGTCGTACGCCGAGGAGAGCGCGGGATGCACCACCGGCCGGACCCTCTCCTGCTCCGGCCAGAGACAGAGCACCGGATCGGCGTCGGTGCAGCGGGGCGCACCGGGGCGGGGAGCTCCCGAGGAGGCCCCCAGCGGCAGAGCCGCCGTGACCGCGAGCCCCAGCAGCGCCGCGAAGGTCGCTGCTCCGGCGATCCGGGTCCGACGGGTGTCGAGGAGAGCGATCAGGGTGCCGACGACGAGCCCCACCGCGAAAAGGCCGGTGGCGAGCATGGCCCGGACCGCCGGGGCCTGGTCGATCGCGCAGCAGCCCTCGAAGGAGAGTCCGTTGAGGTGCCGGATCCAGAGCGGTTCGATCGCCCCCGGGTAGGCCAGCCAGACGTACGAGCCGGCGAGTCCGGCCGGCAGTGCGAGGGCCGGCGGCAACCACCGCCCCAGGCCGTACCCCACCACCGTGTGCCCGACCAAGACCAGCACGTAGACGAGGATCAGCCACGGGTACGGGTGGCCGGGGGCGCCCTGGGCGGCGGGTGCCGTGGCGGCCAGGGCCGCTGTGATGCCCACCAGCCCCAGCGCCACCGTCGGGGCGAGGGCCACCAGAACCACCTGCCAGACCGGTCGGGCGACGGCGAGTGTCTCGATCCGTCCGCCCCGATGCCGGGACCCCTCCCACGCCGCACTCACCGCGCAGATCGGCACCACGATGAAGAGCATCAGGTTCGCCTTGGCGACCGCCGCCGCCCAGTAGCCGGGCGTGGCCGTGTCGACGACCTGCGCCCCCTGTAGCACCACCAAGGCCACCAGCGGCACGAGAAGGTACGGCTCGGCGCGTCCGCGCCACGAGTAGAGGGTCCGCACGGTTCAGCCCTCGACCCCGACGAGCCGGACGTACGCCTCTTCGGCCTGCCGCGACCGTTCCGTGCCGGGCGGGGCCAGCGCCAGGAACGACGAGACGCTGCCCCGGTGCCGCAGGGCACCCCGGTCCAGCACTGCCACGTGCTGATAGACGTCGCTGATGTCCTCGGTCTGGTGGGTCGACACCAGCACGTCGACCCCGTCGACCAGGCTGTTGAGCACCTCCCGCAGGCCCCGCCGCTGCTGGGGGTCCAACCCGGCAGCGGGTTCGTCGAGCACGATGAGCCGGGCGTCGTGCACAAGCGTCTGGGCGATCCCGACGCGCCGCAACTGTCCACCGGAGAGCGCCCTGCTTGGCCGCTCCGCCAGGTCGATCAGGGCCACCCGACGCAGGGCGTCGGCGGCGTTGTCCCAGGCCGTACGACGGTCGAGACCCTTCAGCCAGCCCGCGTACGCGACCTGCTCGCGCACCTTCAGTCCAGGAACCGCCGCGACGTTCTGCGGCAGCCACCCGACGGCGCGGCGGTAGCGGGACCGGGTACGTCGCACGTGACTGGCGAGGTCACCGACGCGGACGGTGCCGGAGTCGGGGCGCAGCAGCCCCACGACGAGCGACAACAATGTGGATTTCCCTGCGCCGTTGGGCCCCAACAGCACGGTCGCCCCGGACCCGAATTCCAGCTCCAGGTCCCGAAAGACAGTGACGTCCCGCCGGTACCGAAACGAAACCCGGTCAATCAGTACGGTCACACGCTTACCTTAGATCATTCATCCCACCGGTCAAAGGCAGACCGGCGGGCCACATCGTGCGATGGACCCGCCGGTCCGATTTCCCGCCAGGGAGGCGACCCTGAATATCAGGCCACTTCAGCCGAACGCAGGAATCAGTAGTACGTGGTGGTAGAACTTACATTCACGCGCCACCCGGAAGCCGAATCGTTGATTCTCTTGATGGTCCAGTGATAGCTGCCCACATCGGTCATCCGACCCCAGTTGAACGTGCCGCACGACGAGGTTCGTTCGCCGTACGTCACATCCGGCAACGGCCACGTCCTGTTGCGGGCGAGGTCAAGCGTGGTGTTGCGGTAGGTTCCCGTAACGGTTGAGCACCCCGACCACACCGTGCGAGTCGCCGTCGCATCGCTGTTGTTGTCGGTCCAACTGCGGGAGGTAAACCCGGTTAGTGCATTGCTAACGCTACTCGACCAGGAACCTTCAGCGTGGGCCGGAGAGATCGTGGACAGGACAAGACAGAGACTGCTCACACCAATCAGGGCAGCCCTTTTCACTCTTTCCATTACCCCTCGTTCACTTCGACTGCAAGTACGCCGGCCGACACCTTGATCCTTCACCATCGGTCACCGCACGTCAACCTTGAGCAGCATAGGGATCTGTCATTTCGATGGGGCCAAGGGTGCAAGCATTCATTGCGTTGTCGCCGACCGTGTGACGGCGAACGCCACCTAATCGCTGGTCAGGTCGGGTGACCTTGGAGAGTTTCGGCCCCCGGAGGGGCCACCTACCTCCAAGGTCTATCGAGGTGCGTCGGTCAGCTCTTGAGACTGGTGGCGAAGGTCGACCAGGCGTACGCGGTGAACCTCAGAACAGGCCCGGACGGATCCTTACTGTCCCGCACCGCCACCACACCAGGAAGATTGTCAGCGACCTCGACACAGTTGCCGCCGTTCTGGCCGCTTCTGGTGGACGTACGCCACCGGGCGTTGGTCAGCTCCATGACTGCGCCACTTCCTTGATCAGGTCGAGGGAAAGCCGCTGAGGAAGTGCACTGCGAGCACACGTCTCCCACACTTTTTCGAGGGTAGCAAGCTCGGATCGAGCACCGACCGTCTCGGACCGCACCTGACTGTCGACATGCCCGGCCAACATCCCGTCGGGCAGGTTGGCCAGGATGAACCCGGCCAACAGCCCCGGATAGAGGCCCGCCTCCTCGGGCACGACGTGGAGCCTGACGTTCGGCAGCCCGGCTGCCGCGACCAGATGCTCCAACTGCCCCCGCATCAGGTCCCGGTCGTCGTCGACGGTCCGCCTCAACACCGCAGCGTCGAGGATGACCACCAACGTCGGGGCATCCTCCCGGTTGAGTAGGGCCTGTCTGTCGATCCTGGACTTGACACGGTGCTTGACCTGCTCAGGGGTGAGTAGACCCCCGGCCCGCAACGTTGCGAGGGCGTAGCCCTCCGTCTGGAGCAGACCGGGGATGTACACCGGTTCGTACCAGCGGAGGGAGACTGCCTGTTCCTCGACGGTGATCCATTCGCGGAGCCAGACCGGGGTCTGGTCCAGGGGCGGGAGCCGGTCGAGGAGTCGGGTGAAGAGGCCGCCGGTCTCCATGGTCCGGTCGATGGCGCGGACGTACTCGGCTGTCGGCGGGCGGGTGCCGCTCTCGACGGCACTGACGTGCGTTCCGCTGTAACTGATCATCCGGCCGAACTCTTCCTGATTGAGTCCCCGGGACGACCGGCACCGGCGCAGTTCGTCGATGAGTACCGCTGTGGCGTTCATGCCCCACCTCTCGTCCCGAGCCTTCCGGGCTCACCTCGACCCGACTTCACTCACCATTCGGGCCTCTTGGTGACGTTCCGTCACCAAGAGAAAACAGCGAGCATACACCGTCGGACGTCGATGCGAGTCATGCCCTGCCGTGCTCGGGACGCCGGGACCGGGGCGGTCGGCTACAGCACCCCGACGGGCGGTCGGCTACAGCACCCCCGACTCGGCCGTCGACGTCGACAAGCAGCACTCCGACGCGGGCGGACGGCTCGGCCGTCGACGGCCGAGAAGGGGGCGGGATGCCCGACGCATCCCGCCCCCTTCTTCTCTCGCGTCTACAGTGCCGGTGGGGTGAGGGTGCCGACGACCGACTCCAGGGCGGCGGCGACCCGGTACATCCGGTCGTCGGCCATGGTCGGGGCCATCACCTGGAGGCCGACCGGCAGGCCCTCGGAAAGCCCGCACGGCACCGAGATACCGGGCCCGCCGTACAGGTTGGCCGGGATCGTGTAGAGGTCGGCCAGATACATCTGGTACGGGTCGGTGGTCCGCGCACCGAGGGGGAACGCCACCGACGGGGTGGTCGGCGAGATCAGCGCGTCGACCTGCTCGAAGGCGGCGGTGAAGTCCCGGGTGATCAGCGTACGGACCTTCTGGGCCTGACCGTAGTAGGCGTCGTAGTAGCCCGAGGAGAGCGCGTACGTACCGATGATGATCCGTCGCTTGACCTCGGGGCCGAATCCGGCCTCCCGGGTCAGCGACATGACCTCCTCCAGCGACCGGTTGCCGTCGTCGCCGACCCGCAGGCCGAACCGGACCCCGTCGAACCGGGCGAGGTTGGAGGAGCACTCGCTCGGGGCGATGAGGTAGTACGCGGGCAGCGCGTAGGTGAAGTGCGGGCAGGACACCTCGACGATCTCGGCACCCAGTTTGGCCAGGGCGTCCACCGATTCGCGGAACGCCGCCAGGACACCCGGCTCGGCCCCGTCCCCGGAGAACTCGGTGACCACGCCGAGCTTCACCCCGGTCAGGTCGCCCGTCGCACCGAGCTTCGCGGCCGCCACCACGTCCGGCACGGGGGCCGGGATGCTGGTGGAGTCACGCGGGTCGTGACCGGCGATGACCTGGTGCAGGAGGGCGGCGTCGAGCACCGTACGGGCGCAGGGGCCGGGGGTGTCGAGGGAGGAGGAGAACGCCACCAGGCCGTACCGGGAGGTGCCACCGTAGGTGGGCTTCGCGCCGACGGTGCCGGTGACCGCGCCGGGCTGCCGGATCGAGCCGCCGGTGTCCGAACCGATCGAGAGCGGGGCCTCGTACGCGGCCAGCGCCGCCGCGCTGCCACCACCCGAGCCGCCGGGGATCCGGCCGGTGTCCCACGGGTTGCGGGTCGGCCCGTAGGCGGAGTACTCGGTGGAGGACCCCATCGCGAACTCGTCCATGTTGGTCTTGCCGAGCATGACGGTGCCCGCCTCGGCGAGCCGCTGGACGATCGTCGCGTCGTACGGCGGGCGCCAGCCTTTCAGGATCTTCGACCCGACGGTGGTCGGAATCCCCTTGGTGGTCAGGACGTCCTTGACGGCGACCGGGACACCCGCGAGCGGGCCGAGGGGCTCACCGGCGGCCCGGCGGTCGTCGACCGTACGGGCGGCGGCCAGCGCACCCTCGGTGTCGACGTGGAGGAAGGCGTTGACCTGCCCGTCGACGGCGGAGATCCGGTCCAGGTGCGCCTGGGTCACCTCGACGGCGCTGGTCTGCCCCTCGGCCACCAGGGCGGCCAGTTCGACGGCGGTGAGCCGGGTCAGGTCACTCATGAAGCCACATCCTCGTCCAGGATCCGGGGTACCCGGAAACGCTGCTGCTCGGCGTCGGGCGCACCCGCCAACGCCTCGGCCGGCGTCAGGCCCGGGGTGACGACGTCGTCGCGCAGGACGTTCGTCAGCGGTACGGAGTGGGAGGTCGGCGGGATGTCCGCCGCGGCGACCTCGCCGACCTGCGCGACCGCCTGGAGGATCACGTCGAGCTGACCGGCGAGGGTGTCCAGCTCCTCCTCCGTCACGGCGAGCCGCGACAGTCGCGCCAGGTGCGCGACCTCCTCGCGGGAGATGGCGGCCATCGGTGCCCCCTTCGTGGCTGTCCTGCTACGTCCGCTGTCTGTACCGCGCGGTCGGTGGGGATGACGTGCGGTGACCGGAGCGAGTCTATTGTCCGGCCGGTACGTCCCGCCGTCGGCTCCCCCTCTCCGCCGACCGACCGTCCGCCCCGGGTCGACCTCGGCCGACGACGCCCCGCGCCCCTCGGCGGCCCCGGAGGGGTCAGCGGGCGTGCCGGCGGGGGACCTCGGCGTCGGTCCCGACGGTGGGGCGCAGCGGGCGGTAGCGGGCCAGCCAGGTGGTGAGCTCCTCGGCGGGCATCGGCCGGGCGTGGAACCACCCCTGGGCGACGTCGCACCCGGCGGCGTGCAGCAGCCGCCAGGTCCGCTCGTCCTCGACCCCCTCGGCCACCACCCGCAGGCCCAACGCCCCGGCCAGGTCGATCATCGACCTGACTATCGACGCGTCGTCGGCGTCGTCGGCCATGCCGAGGACGAAGGAGCGGTCCACCTTCACCTCGGACAGCGGCAGTCGCCGCAGGTGTTGCAGGGAGGAGTACCCGGTGCCGAAGTCGTCGAGGGAGATGGCCACCCCGGTCCGGTGCAGCCGGGTGATGGTGTCCAGGACCCGACGCGGGTCGGCCATCAGGGCGCCTTCGGTGATCTCCACCTGGAGCCGGTCGGGCCGGATGCCGTACCGGGTCAGCCGGTCGGCGACCTGGTCGGCGATCTCGCCGCTGTGCAGGTCCCGGACGCTGACGTTGAGGGCGGCCCGCAGGTCGGTCCCGGCGGCGGACCACTTGGCGAGCTGTTCCAGTACGTCGTCGACGACCCGGCGGGTGAGCAGCCGCATCACTGCGGTCTGTTCGGCCACCCGGATCAGCTCCTCGGGGTTGACCATGCCCCGTCGGGGGTGCCGCCAGCGCAGCAGCGCCTCGACGCCGACCACCTCTCCGGAGTCGATGGCGACCTGCGGCTGGTAGTACATGGTGATCTCCCCGACGTCGGGGTCACCGGGTCCGGCGGTCGGGGCGGCCACCTGCGGGGTGACGGTGCCCTCCGGTGCCGCCGGGGCGTCGGTCGTCTCACCGGCCGCCCGCCGACGGACCGGGTCGGCGCCGGTGAGGATCCGGTTCAGCAGTTCGTCGGAGTCGTCGAGCGGGGGTCGGGGTCGACGGCGGCGCAGCCGCCACCACGGTCCGCCCTCCGGCCGCGCCGGGTCGGGGTCGGCTGCCAGCCTGGTGGGCAGGGCGGCCCCGTCGCCGCCCCGCACGGTCCGCCCGGACGGCGGCCCCGCCTCCAGTACGCGTCGAAGGTCGGCCAGGAGGGCGAGCCGCTCGGCGGAGTTGTGGTCGGACTCGGGGGCGTACACGGCGATGGTGTCGTCGCGGTGCTTCGCGTCGTACATGGCGACGTCGGCGTGGCGCATCAGGGTGGCGTAGTCCTCGCCGTGCTCGGGGAAGAGCGCGATGCCTATCGACCCGCCGACGTCGAGCAGGAGCCCGTCCATCGACACCGGCTCGGCCAGCGCGGTGACCACCCGTTCGGCCAGTTCACGGGCCTGGTCGACGCCGTCGAGTCCGGTGGCGACGATGGCGAACTCGTCCCCGCCGAGCCGGGCCACCAGGTCCCGTCCGTCGAGGACCCCGACCAGTCGGGCGGTCACCTCGACGAGCAGCCGGTCCCCCACGGCGTGGCCGAGGGCGTCGTTGACGTTCTTGAACCGGTCCAGGTCGATCAGGAGCAGGGCCAGGTGGGCGTCCGGCTCGTCGCGGGCGACCCGCTCGGCGTGTACGTGGACCTGCTCGGCCACCTCGGCGAGGAGGGCCTTGCGGTTGGGCAGCCCGGTCAGCGGGTCGAGCGCGGCGACGTGTTCCTGTTCGGTGGAGAGCCGGGCCATCCGGTAGACGGCGAAGAGCGGGACCAGCACCAGGGGGACCAGGGCGGCGCTGGCCCTGGCGGCGGTGACCAGGACCGGGGCGAGCAGCAGCAGGGAACCGGTGGCGAGCAGTTCGAACGGGAGCCCCTGCCTGGCCCGGGACCACCACCGCCCGCCGAACCGCAGCCGCAGTGCCGTGCTGACCAGGCCGTAGTTGACGGCGAACCAGACTCCGGTCGCCGCGGCGACTGCCACCACGTCGGTCCAGCCCAGTGGTCCACCGGCGAAGAAGGCACCCGGCCCGGCCCGCAGGACCAGGTGGGCGGCGGCCAGGGCGCAGGCGTACTGGGCGATGTTGAAGCAGGTGCGCCAGGGCGCGTGCCCCATTCGTGCCCCGCAGACGAGCACCGCCACGGCCTGCACCGCCACCGCCGGACCCAGCCCCCAGCCGAGCAGGATGGCGAAGGTGAAGCAGGTCGAGGGGAAGACCGCGAAGGTCCGCCGACGGCCGAGGGGCACGAACGGCCGGGCGTCGCAGACCACCGCCAGCGCCGCCATGATCCAGAACGCGGTGGGCAGGTCGGGCAGGCGGGCGGGCAGGTCGACGAGGGCTCCGACGGTGGCCACCGTGGCCAGCAGGCCGGTGCCGGCGAGGAGGCCGACGAACGGCGCCGCTGCCCAGGGCAGGGAGTTGCGCGGGTCGACGGCCTCCATCGCACCTCCCGGGCAGCACCTACGGACCGGACGAGTAACCGCCCTGTCACTATGAAACGCCCTGGCTGTGGTACTTACCGAGACGACATACACGAATCGGTCGGAGTCGTAATTAAGTTGGTATACGCGACGCCCGGGTGGGTGTCGGATCTCACCCCTCGATCCGGGCCACCTCCCGGGCCGCATCGGGACCGGCGTCGAGCAGGACCTGGAAACCCGCCTCGTCGAGGATCGGGACCTTGAGGGTGGCCGCCTTGTCGGCCTTGGAGCCGGGGTTGTCGCCGACCACCACGAAACCGGTCTTCTTGGACACCGAACCGGTCACCTTGCCCCCGCGCGTCTGGATCGCCTCGGCCGCCTGGTCCCGGCTGAACCCGGTCAGGGTGCCGGTGACCACCACCGTCAGCCCCTCCAACGGTCGGGGTCCCTCGTCGCCGCCCTCCTCGACCATCCGTACGCCCGCCTCGGCCCACTTGCGGACCACCTCGCGGTGCCAGTCGACGGCGAACCACTCCCTGATGCTCACCGCGATGGTCGGGCCGACGCCGTCCACGGAGGAGAGTTCGGCCTCACCGGCCTGCTCGATCGCCCCCATCGACCGGAAGTGCCTGGCCAGGGCCTGTGCGGCGGTCGGCCCGACGTGTCTGATGGAGAGTGCGACGAGCACCCGCCACAGGTCGCGTTCCCTGGCGACGGCGAGGTTGTCCAGCAGCTTGGTGGCGTTGCTGCCCAGACTGCCGTCCTTGTTGACGAAGAACTCCGAGCGGGCCAGCTGCCCGGCGTCGAGGGTGAACAGGTCCCCCTCGTCGGTGATGACCTGCGCGTCCAGCAGGGCGGACGCCCCCTTGTAGCCGAGCACCTCGATGTCGAAGGCACCCCGCCCGGCGAGGTGGAAGACCCGCTCACGCAGCTGGGCGGGGCAGGACCGGCTGTTGGGGCAGCGGATGTCGACGTCCGCCTCCTTGGCCGGGGCCAGCGGGGTCCCACACGCCGGACAGGTGGTCGGCATGACGAACGGTCGGGCGTCGGCCGGACGCAGCTCCACCACCGGGCCGAGCACCTCGGGGATCACGTCCCCGGCCTTGCGCAGGACCACTGTGTCACCGATCAGGACGCCCTTGCGTTCCACCTCGCGGGCGTTGTGCAGGGTCGCCAGCGCCACCGTGGACCCCGCCACCCGGACCGGCTCCAGGACGGCGAAGGGGGTGACCCGGCCGGTCCGGCCGACGTTGACGTCGATGTCGAGGAGCTTGGTGTTGACCTCCTCCGGGGGGTACTTGAAGGCGATCGCCCAGCGTGGTGCCCGACTGGTGGAGCCGAGCCGACCCTGGATGGAGACCGGGTCGACCTTCACCACCACCCCGTCGATCTCGTGCTCGACGTCGTGCCGGTGTTGGGCGTAGTGGGCGATGTACTCGGCCACCCCGGTCAGGTCGGGGACCACCCGGGACCGGTCGCTGACGGGCAGTCCCCAGGCCCGCAGCGCCGCGTACGACTCGGACTGGGTCCGGGGTTGGAAGCCGCGCCGGGCGCCGATGCCGTGCACCACCAGGCGCAGCGGCCGGGACGCGGTGACCCGGGGGTCCTTCTGGCGCAGGCTGCCGGCGGCGGCGTTACGGGGGTTGGCGAACGGCGCCTTGCCCTGCTCGACCAGGGTGGCGTTCAGGTCGGCGAAGGCGGCCACCGGGAAGTAGATCTCCCCCCGGACCTCGACGAACTCCGGCACCTCCGCGAACTCGGCCGACGCGGTGAGCCGGGCCGGTACGTCGCGGATGCTGCGGACGTTGGCTGTCACGTCCTCACCTGTGCGTCCGTCCCCCCGGGTCGCCGCCCGGACCAGCCGACCCCCCTCGTAGGTCAGGTTGATCGCCAGGCCGTCGACCTTCAGCTCGCACAGGTAGGGGACCGTCCCGCCGGCGTCCCGCTCGACCCGCTCGGCCCAGGCCGCCAGCTCCTCGTCGGCGAAGGCGTTGTCCAGCGACATCATCCGCTCGGCGTGGGTGACCGGGGTGAAGTCGGTGGAGAAGGTGCCCCCGACCCGCTGCGTCGGCGAGTCCGGGGTCCGCAGCGCGGGGAACTGCTCCTCCAGCGCCTCCAGCTCGCGCAGCTGCCTGTCGAAGTCGGCGTCGGAGACGGTCGGCGCGTCGAGCACGTAGTAGCGGTACTGGTGCTCGGTGAGCTCCTGGCTCAACGTCGCGTGCCGGTCCCGGGCCAGGGGCGTCGGCTCCGCGCCGGCAGCCGCCTCCTGTGCCGCACTGACCTGCCCGCCGATGGCCTCCTCCGGCACCCCCTCACCCTCGGACACCGAAACAACCTCGGACCCACCGCCGTCTTCGGACACCGCCGAACCTCCCGTGACTCTGCTACCCCCGCACCGTATCGGGACGGTGGGACAATAGTCCGCCACCTGCTCTGCTCCTCCTGGAGCAGGCCACCCGTCGAGGGTGAACGAACCCGGAGGTACCGATGCGTGACTGGCTGCTCTGGGCGGCGTTGATCCTGCTCGCCGTCGCCGGTGGGTGGGCGTGGGACGCCTGGCGGCACGCCTCCGGCCGGCGGTCCCGTCCCGGGCGCGGCGCATCGGGTCGCGCCGCGCGACCGAAGACCAGGGGGCGGCAGGACTCCCGCCCGGGTAAGGCACCCCGTCCCCGGGGCACCGACCGGTCCGGCACCGGCACCGTACGGCCGGGGGAGATCTGGTGGGCCGACGTCCCCTACGCCGACGGCACCGGTTCGAAGGTCCGCCCCTGCCTGGTGCTGGGCACGACCCGGGACCGGGCCGACGTACTCAAGATCACGAGTCAGGACAAGAGCCACCGCGACGACCACGTGCCGATCCCCACCCGGGACTGGCATCCGCAGGCCGACCGGGACAGCTACCTCGACCTCGGGGAACCGATCCGGGTCGAGCTGACCGCCTTCCGGGACCGCGCCGGTCGCTGCGACCCGACGCTCTGGCAGGAGGTCAGGGCCCTGCCCCACCTCTCCCCGCAGACCCGGGGCTGACCCGGACACGCCGGACGGGACGTCACCCGGGTACGCCGGACGGGACGTCACCCGGGCACGCGAACGGGACGTCACCCGACTGCACCGAGGCGACAGACGGTGTGACCGGCGGAGCCGCCGCGTAGGGGCCGGTGGCCCGGCGGTCAGTCCCAGGTGTCGCCGAGGGTGGCGAGTTGGTCGGCGTACTCGATGCGGGTGGCCCACCCGGTCGGCCAGGCGGCCGTTCCACCGGCCGCCCCGAGGAACGCACCGGCCAGGGCGGCGATCGAATCCGAGTCCCCGGCGGTGGTGGCTCCCCGGGCCAACGCCGTCACCGGGTCGTCGGCGTGCCGGATCGCGCAGTACAGCGCGGTGGCCAGCGCCTCCTCGGCGATCCACCCCTCCCCGGTGTGCCGGCACGGGTCACCGCCGTCGTCCGGCCGGGCCAACGCGTCGACCAACCGGTGCAGGGCCCCCAGGCACTCGTCCCAACCCCGGGCGACGAACTCCTGCGGGGAGTCCACGCCGGGGCGCTGCCACAGGTCGCCGAGCCAGTCGCCGTGGTACGTGCGCCGCTGCCCCTGCGCCCGCCCCACCAGGACCTCGGGCAGCTCCGCAAGGGTGACGCCGTCGCGCAGCACCCGGACCGCGTACGCGGTCAGTTCACTGGCGGCCAGCCCGGTCGGGTGCCCATGGGTGAGCCCGGCCTGGAACTGGGCCAACCCGGCCAGGGTGTCCGGGTCGACGTCGAGCAACCCGACCGGGGTGACCCGCATGTTCGCCCCACAGCCCTTGGAGTTCGCCTGCGTCGCCTCCTGCCACCGCACCCCCCGGGCCAGCTCGGCGCAGGCCCGCAGACAGGTCATGCCCGGGGCCCGGTCGTTGTCCGGGCTGACCGACCAGTCCACGAAGCGCTGCCGCAGCAGCGGCTCGACGGCCTCCGGGGTGGACTCGGGCGCGTCCCGCAGTGCCCAGGCCACCGCCAGGGCCATCTGGGTGTCGTCGGTGACCAGCGCCGGATCCCCGGTCAGCTCGCGCGGACCCGCCGGACCGTACCGGTGGTGGATCTCGGCGACGGTCAGGAACTCGGTCGGCAGGCCGAGGGCGTCGCCGTAGGCGAGGCCGAAGAGCGAGCCGGTGGCGCGGCGGGGCGGGGAGGCGGTCACGAAGGCATCATGCCCGCCCCCCGCAACCCATCCGGACTGCTGGTCAGTCCCAGCAGAGGCAGAACGGGTGACCGGCCGGGTCGGCGTAGACCCGGAAGTCGTCCCCCTCGCCGGGCAGCCGCCGAGCGCCCAACGCCAGCACGGCCCGCTCCGCGCTCTCGATGTCGTCGACAGTGAGGTCGAGGTGGAACTGCTGTGGCCGCTGCGGGTCGGGCCAGTCCGGGGCGATCAGGTCGGGGGCCTGTTGGAAGGCCATCCGGGGCTGGTGTCCGCGTGGGCCGCCGATGACCACCCAGTCGCCCTCGGACTCCTCCTCGACCAGGGGGAGGCCGAGCAACGCGGCGTAGAACCCGGCCAGGGCGCGCGGGTCGGGACAGTCGATCACCACGGAGCGCATTCGTCCAATCATGCTCCGTATCCTGCCCACCCGGTACGACAGGAAACCCGGCGAGGCCTCGGTCAGGCGTCGGCGAGGCGGCGTCCGGCGTCCCGACAGGCGGCGAGCACACCCCTGACGTACCCGTGCGGGGCACCGGCCAGGCCACACGCCGGGGTCACCACCACCTGAGAGGCGAGGCGGGCGGCCGGGAACCCGAGGCGGGTCCAGATCCGGCGTACCCGGTCGGCCACCTCGGCGGAGGTCGGCGCGCGACCGGCCGACGGGGTGGCGGTGTCGACAGCCCCGGCCCACCACCCCAACCCGGCGTCGATCGCCTCACCCAGCGGATCCAGGTCGGTGACGAGTCCCAGGTCGAGCGCGACACCGACGGCTCCGGCCGCGCGGACCACCGACAACGGCACCTCCGGCGCGCAACAGTGGACCACGGTCGGCACCCCGGCCGCCTCGATCACCGTCCGCAGCGCCACCGTCGCGTCCGCCTCCTCGACCGGCCGGTACGCCCCCAGCCCGCTCTCGGTGGGCACCCGCCCGGCGAGCACGGCAGGCAGCGAGGGCTCGTCCAACTGCAGCAGCACCGAGGCGCGGGGCAGCCGTCGGGTGACCGCCTCGACGTGCCCCCGTAGCCCCTCGGCCAACGAACCGGTGAGGTCACGCACCGCCCCCGGGTCGCGCAGCAGCCGCCCGCCGATCGGCAACTCCACGGAGGCGGCCATCGTGAACGGGCCGGCGGCCTGGAGTTTGACCGGCCCGGCGTACTCCTCGGCCTGCTCGGCGAGCTGGTCGAGGTCACGTTCCATCAGGTCCCGAGCCCGACGCAGGTCCCGCCCCGGCCGGGGGGCCACCCGCCACCTGGCCGCGTACAGCTCCACCGGCAGCTCGACCAGCAGGCCCCCGGTCCGGCCGATCACGTCCGCGCCCGGACCACGGGCGGGCAGCTCGGGCAGGTGTGGCAGGGCGGGCAGCTCACCGAGGACGATCCGCTGCGCCTCGGCGATGTCGGTGCCGGGCAACGAACCGATGCCGGTCGCCGCACCGGGCGGCCAGGGCCAGGACTGATCAGTCACCGTCGCAGGGTATCCGCTCCCCCACCCCGTACGCGCCGGCCGGCACGCCTCGTACGCGGGGACGCCCGACCGGGCGGGTCAGCCGGTGATGGTGGCCGAACCGAGCACCACGTCACCGGCCGGGTCGGGCCGGTACGCCACGATGGCCTGGCCTGCGGCGACCCCCCGGAGGGGACGACGCAGCTCGGCACGCAGCCCCCCGTCGGTCACCTCCACGGTGGCCGGGACGACGTCGCCGTGCGCCCGCAACTGCACCTCGCACTCGACGGGGGCCACCGGCCGGGCGCCTCCGGTCCACACCGGGCGGTCGGCGCGGACGGTGGAGACCTCCAGCGCCTCGGCCGGCCCGACGGTGACGGTGTTGGTCGTCGGGGTGATGGACAGCACGTACCGGGGGCGACCGTCAGGGGCCGGACGGTCCAGGTGCAGCCCCTTGCGCTGCCCCACCGTGTACGCGTACGCCCCCTGGTGGCTGCCGACCACCGCGCCGGTGAGGGCGTCGACGACGTCCCCCGGGGCGGCACCCAGCCGGTCGGCGAGGAAGCCCCTGGTGTCGCCGTCGGCGATGAAGCAGATGTCGTGCGAGTCGGGCTTGTCGGCGACGGCCAGCCCCCGTCGGGCGGCCTCGGCCCGGACCTCGGCCTTGGTGGAGTCGCCGAGCGGGAAGATCGATCGGTCGAGCTGCTCGCGGGTGAGTACCGCCAGCACGTACGACTGGTCCTTGGGCAGGTCGACGCTGCGGCGCAGCAGGCCGTCGGCACCGAGCCGGGCGTGGTGGCCGGTGACCACCGCGTCGAACCCCAGGGCCACCGCCCGGTCCAGCACCGCCGCGAACTTGATCTTCTCGTTGCACCGCAGGCACGGGTTCGGAGTGCGCCCCGCCGCGTACTCGGCGACGAAGTCGTCGACCACGTCGGCGTGGAACCGGTCGGCCATGTCCCAGACGTAGAACGGCACGCCGAGCACGTCGGCGGCGCGTCGGGCGTCCCGGGAGTCCTCCAGGGTGCAACAACCCCGCGCCCCGGTCCGGTACGTCTGGGGGTTACGCGCCAACGCCAGGTGCACCCCTGTCACGTCGTGCCCGTCCTCGACCGCGCGCGCCGCCGCCACGGCGGAGTCCACCCCACCCGACATCGCCGCCAACACCCTCACCGGCCCGCTCCCTTCCTCGGCGTCAACCCTAACCACCCCGCCTGCGGTCAGCGGAGGGCGGCAGCCCGTCGGGCTCGCTCCACCGCCCCGGGAAGGGCCCCGATGAGGGCGTCGACGTCGGCGGCGGTGCTGGTGTGACCGAGGGAGAAGCGCAGCGACGAACGCGCCCGGTCGTCGGCGGCCCCCATCGCGAGGAGCACGTGCGAGGGCTGGGCCACCCCGGCCGAGCAGGCCGAACCGGTCGAGCAGAAGATCCCCTGGGCGTCCAGGAGCAGCAGCAGCGCGTCCCCCTCGCAGCCCGGGAAGGAGAAGTGCGCGTTGCCGGGGAGCCGTTCGTCCGGGTCCCCGTTGTAGATCACCTCGGGTACGGCGTCACGGACCCGACGGACCAGGTCGTCGCGGAGGGCGGCGACCCGGACGGCGTACTCCTGCTGGGCCTTGACCGCTGTCTCGACAGCCACCGCGAACGCCACGATCCCCGCCGTGTCCAGGGTCCCGGACCGGATGTCGCGCTCCTGACCCCCGCCGTGCAGCAGCGGCGTCGCCACCACGTCACGGGCCAGCAGCAACGCACCGACCCCGGTCGGCCCGCCGAGCTTGTGCCCGGTCACCGTCAGCGCGGCCACCCCACTCGCCGCGAAGTCGACGGGGACCTGCCCCACCGCCTGCACCGCGTCGGTGTGCAGCGGAACCCCGTGCTCGGCAGCGACCTCGGCCAACTCCGCCACCGGCTGCACCGTCCCGACCTCGTTGTTGGCCCACATCGCGGTGACCAGCGTGACCCGGTCGGCGTGGGCGGCGAGGTCGGCGGCCAACCGCCGGGGGTCGAGCCGTCCGGTGGCGTCGGCGGGCAGCAGGCTCACCTCGGCACCCTCGTGCTGGACCAGCCAGTCGACCGCGTCCAGCACCGCGTGGTGCTCGACGGCGCTGCAGACCAGCCGGTTCCGCCCGGGGGTCGCGGCCCGCCGGGCCCAGAAGACGCCCTTGACGGCGAGGTTGTCGCTCTCGGTGCCACCTCCCGTGAAGATCACCTCGGAGGGGCGGGCGCCCAGGACGGCCGCCACCCGCTCCCGGGACTCCTCCACCGAGCGACGGGCACGACGACCGGCGGCGTGCAACGAGGAGGCGTTGCCGACCTCACGGGCGGTGACGACGTACGCCTCCAGTGCCGCATCGAGCATCGGAGTCGTAGCCGCGTGATCCAGGTATGCCATCGCCGCTCAGCTTAGCCAGCGGTGAATCCCGCCACCGGCCCCAGCCCGGCCGATTCACCAGGTCCGGGACGGCTACAGTCTGCATTACCCCACGAAAGGCGACCCGCCCGGTGACAGCGGTACGGCAGAGATCCGAGCCACCCGAGGACGACCTGGCGGACCGGTTCCGTGCCGGTGACGAGTCGGCGCTGCGGGAGGCGTACGACAGGTTCGGCCGGGCCGTCCTCCACCTGGCCACCAGCACGCTGGCCAACCGCAGCGACGCCGAGGACGCCACCCAGGCCACCTTCGTCGCCGCCTGGCTCGGGCGGGACACCTTCGATCCGTCCCGTGGTTCCCTGCTCGGCTGGCTGCTCGGCATCGGCCGACGCAAGGTGGTCGACAGGTTGCGCGCCACGGCCCGGGAGAACCGGGTGGCCGAGACCGTACGACAGCTGCCGGAGCCGGTGACGGGCGGACCGGACCCGGAGACCGTCGTCGACCGGCTGGTGGTCGCCGACGAGCTGGCCCGCCTTCCGCAGGACCAGCGGCGGATGCTCGAACTGGCCTTCTACGACGACCTGACACACCAGCAGATAGCCGCGGTGACCGGAGTGCCGCTGGGCACTGTCAAGAGTCACATCCGGCGGGGCATGGCGAGCTTGAAACGCAGATGGGAGGTGGACGGTGCAGCACCTGGACCACGGCCGGCTGGTCTTCCTGGCGCTCGGTGAGAGCGAGGCGGACACCGACGAGGCCACCCACCTCGACACCTGCGCGCCCTGTCGGGGGGAGGTGGAGTCGCTGCGACACGTCGCGGGGCTGGGCACCTCGACCCGGTCACTACGGGAACTGCCCGCCCCACCGGAGGCCCTCTGGCAGGGCATCCTCGCCGACGTCCGGGAGGCCGAGGCGACACCCGCCGGGGCCGGGTCGGTCCGGCGGCGGCCCCCGGCCGAGGCGGACGCCCCGACCGGAACCGGTTCGGCGCTCCCCCCGGCCCCGGGTGCCCACTCCCGGTGGCGACGGTGGGTGACGACCGGGGTGACGGCGGCGGCCGCCGCACTCCTCGGTGTGGTCGGAACCCTCGTGGTGGTCCGCTCCGGGGAGGGTACGACCGATCCCGCCGGGGAGCAGGTGGTGCTGGCGACTGCCCCGCTGGCCGCGTACGGGCCGACTCCGCCGCAGGCGCGGGGGGAGGCACGGGTGTTCGACGACGGTCGGCTGCACCTGCACGTGGCGAACCTGCCCGAGGTGCCGGGGTACTACGAGGTCTGGTTGATCAACCCGACGAACGGCAGGATGTTCTCCGTCGGGGTGCTCGGTGCGGGGTCGGACGTGCTGCTCCCGCTGCCGCCCACCGTCGACCTGACCGAGTACTCGGTGGTGGACATCTCGGCCGAACGGTTCGACGACGATCCCGGCCACTCCGGCGACAGTCTGCTGCGCGGGGTCCTCGCCGAGTGAGACGGCCGGTGGGGGACCAGGTCCCCCACCGGCCGGACGTCGACCCTCGGGTCACTTGCGCTTGCGGATCTCCTCGGCGATCTGCGGGACGACCTTGAACAGGTCACCGACCACACCGAAGTCGGCCAGTTCGAAGATCGGCGCTTCGGCGTCCTTGTTCACCGCGACGATGGTCTTCGAAGTCTGCATACCGGCCCGGTGCTGGATCGCACCGGAGATGCCCAACGCGACGTAGAGCTGCGGGGAGACCGTCTTGCCGGTCTGTCCCACCTGGAACTGGTGCGGGTAGTACCCGGAGTCGACGGCCGCCCGGGACGCCCCGACGGCACCGCCGAGCAGGTCGGCGAGCTCCTCCACCAGCTTGAAGTTGTCGGCGTTGCCGACCCCCCGGCCGCCGGCGACCACCACGGAGGCCTCGGTCAGCTCCGGGCGTGAGCCCTTCTGCTCGGCGACCCGCTCGACCACCCTGGCCAGCTTGTCCGCGTCGGCGAGGGTGACGGTCAGCGGCTCGACGGCGGGGGTGGCCGGGGCCGGGGCGGGGGTGACCGAGTTCGGTCGGACGGTGACCAGCGGCAGGCCGCGGGTGACCTTCGAGGTGACGATGGTGGACCCGGCGAAGGCGACCTGGGTGGCGGTGCCGTCGGCGGCCAGGCCGACCACGTCGGTCAGGATGCCGTTGTCCAGCTTGACCGCGAGGCGGGCCGCGATCTCCTTGCCCTCCTGGGCACCGGCGAGCAGGACGGCGGCCGGCTGCACCCGGCGGACCAGCTCGGCGAGCACAGTGGCCTTCGGCGCCACCAGGTGACCGTCGATCTCCTCGCTCTCGGCGGCGTAGATCTTCTCCGCGCCGTACTCGCCGAGCTTGGCGGAGAGCGCCTCGGCCGCCCCGGGGCCGCCCAGCACCACGGCGCTGGGGGTGCCCACCGTACGGGCGAGGGTGAGCATCTCCAGGGTGACCTTCTTGACGCCGAACTCCCGGGTGGCTTCGACGACGACGAGAACCTCAGACATGTCCTGACCCCTCACACGAACTTCTCGGTGGCGAGGAACTCGACCAGCTGCGTACCGCCGGCGCCCTCGTCGGTGACCTTCGCACCGCCGGAGCGCGGCGGACGCGTGCTGTGCTCCAGGACGGTGCTGGTCGCGCCGTCGAACCCGACCTCGTTCGCGGCGATCCCCAGGTCGGCCAGGGCGAGCGTCTGCACCGGCTTCTTCTTGGCGGCCATGATGCCCTTGAAGGACGGGTACCGGGGCTCGTTGATGGTGTCCCAGACGGAGACCACGGCGGGCGTGGCGGCGGTGACCACCTCGTAGCCCTCCTCGGTCTGCCGTTCGACGGTCAGGGTGCCGCCGTCGACGGTGAGCTTGCGGGCGCCGGTCAGGGCGGCGACCCCGAGTCGCTCGGCGAGCATGTGCGGGATGACCTGGACCCGACCGTCGGTCGACTCCGCGCCGCAGAGCACCAGGTCGACGCCGAGCCGGCCGAGGGCTGCGGCAAGCACCTTCGAGGTGGCGACGGCGCAGGACCCGTGCAGGGCGTCGTCGACGACGTGCACGGCCTTGTCCGGTCCCATGGAGAGCGCCTTGCGGATCGACTCGGTCGCCCGGTCCGGCCCCATGGTCAGGATGGTGACCTCGCCGCCGTGCGCCTCCTTGATCTTCAGCGCCTCCTCGATGGCGTACTCGTCCATCTCGTTGATGACGTTGTTCGCCGAACCGCGGTCTACGGTGTTGTCGTCACTGCGCAGGTTGCGGTCCGCGCCCGAGTCGGGCACCTGCTTGACGAGTACGACGATGTTCATCGCGTGTCGACGACCCTCCTGTTTGGTGGTGCGATTCTCACCCGGTGGGGCGATGTCTCGCCCGGTCACGGGCGCAGCCTTGCGCGTTTGTGGCCAGCCGGTCAACCAGGGACGGCAGTGCGGTTACCCACGCCGGCAATGTTACCTGCCAGTAGCTTACGGGTCCGGGCGAGCGGGAGTGACTCAGGTCACCCCCGCTGCGACGGAGCAGGTCAGTCCCCGGGAGCGGTGGGGATTCAGTCCTCCACCGGGGGCGCGGGTCGGTCCCCGAGGGCGGCCCGGATCCGCTCGATCACCGCGGTCTCCGCCGGGGAGACGCCCCCGTGCGCCCGGGCCACCTCGTCGGCGGCGGTCAACACCACCGACCGGTACGTCGACACGTCCGGCGGGGACTTACGGCGCAGGATCTCCACCGCCTCCCCGAGCGCCGGGAGCACCATCGACTCGACCTCCGACGACGAGTCACGGGGCAGTTTCGGCTGCGGACCGGTGGTCAACGCCTCCTTGACCACCCCGCTGGCCCCCGCCATCACCCCGGAGGCGGCGAAGCTCTCCCGGATCATGGCGAAGATCCCGGGATCGGCGTTCGACACCAGGAACACCGCGCCGAAGGCCCCGGTCTTGAGGGTGAACCGCTCCTCGTCCGTCAACCGTTCCATGATCACGGAGTGTAGACGTAGGGCGTGGTGGAGGTGACCTGGACGAACCCCGAACGTTGCAGGATCGGCCGGCTGTCCGGGGAGGCGTCCACCTGCAACAGGGTCCGGCCACGCTGGTCGGCCAGCCGGGCCCGGTAGTCGACCAGCGCCCGGTAGATGCCCCGTCGCCGCCGGTCGGCCAGGACCGAACCGCCCCACAGCGAGGCGAAACCGCTGTTCGGCGCGTACCGCACCCAGCCCGCCCCGACCACCTCGTCACCCGCCTCGGCCACCACGACGGTGATCGACTGCGGGTCGGCGGCGATCTCCCGGTCCAGGGCGGCGGCGAGGTGGGACCTGTCGGAACCCCAGACCGCCGTCTCCATCGCCGCGATCCGCTCCAGGTCGTCCCGGCCCGTCACCTCGCGAAGGCGTACGCCGTCGGGCGGCACCGGCAGCGCGGACGCCAACGGTGCGACCGGGCCGACCATGACGGCCTCGGTCTCCTCCGCCACGAAACCCGCAGCCCGGAGCCGGTCGGGGAGGTCGGCCGGCTCGTCGTGGGCGTTGAGCTTCCACTCCACCGACTCGTCGCGCCCCCGGAAGAAGTCCACCTGCCGGGCGATCAGGGCGTCCAGCTCCGCCCCGGCCAGGCCGTCGAGGGTGCGGTAGGTCAGGAAACCCCTGTCGTCCAGCCCGGTGATCCGGACCAGGGGACCGTCGCGTTCCACCACCACACCGGCCGGAACGGGGTCGGGGACCTCCGGCCGGACCTGGTTGTCGTACGCGGCCCGCAGTGTCATCGCGTCGAGATCGCTCATCGATTCAGGCTACGACGGGACACAAGCGCATAATCACCGCTCGTGTGGCAGAACATCCGACGCTGGTTCGACCCCCGTGAACTGCGGGAGGTCGGACGTACCCCCGACTATCGCTTCTCCCTGGCCAACGAACGGACCTTCCTGGCCTGGCTCCGGACCGGGCTGGCCCTGATCGGCGGTGGGCTGGCCGTCGCGCAGTTCCTCCCCCCGCTGCCCCTGCGCCACCTGCGCGAGGTCATCGCCATCGTGCTCCTGCTGCTCGGCGGTGGGGTGGCGGTCCGGGCGGTGGACCACTGGGCCCGTACCGAGCGGGCCATCCGGCTGGACGAGGAGTTGCCCACCTCCCGCTTCCCCGCCGTCCTCGCCCTCATCGTCGGTGTCGGCGCCCTGCTGCTGGTGGTGGCGGTCCTCGCCGGGGCGGTCGGTCGGCGATGACGACGGCCGGAGGCGAACGGGACCCGGGACTGCAACCGGAACGGACCCGGCTGGCCTGGCGGCGGACCGCCCTGGCCACGACCCTGGTGGCGGTCCTGGCGATCCGGCTGGCGCTGGCCGGCGACGACGCCGCCGGGGCGGTGGTCGGACTGGTGGTGGTCGGGCTCTGGGCGGCGGCCGTCTCGATCTGCTGGCGACGGGGCACCGGCACCGGTCCGACAGCCACCGGCGGACCGGCGTTCACGCTGGCCGCCCTCGCCGCCGTGGGGCTCGCCCTGACGGGCGTGGTGCTCCTGCTACCCGAGCTGTGGTGACTTCCGGCGACAGTGCGTCATGATTGGGCCATGGTCCGGCTCTTCATCCTCCTCATCTTCGTCCAGGTCGTCTGCGCGGCCCTCGCGCTGATCAGCTGCCTGTCGGCGGAGAAGGGCAGCGTCCGGGCCATGCCCCGGGCCGTCTGGGTGACGGTCATCCTCCTCGTCCCGCTGATCGGTTGGCTCGCCTGGTTCTTCGCCGGACGGCCGCTGCCGCAGAGACGTCCCGGCGGTCCGGCGGCCCGGCCCGGGCGGGGTCCGGTCGCCCCCGACGACGACCCGGACTTCCTGCGCACCCTCGCCGAGCAGTCCCGCAAACAGGACAACGACCTCTTCCGCCGCTGGGAGGACGACCTGCGCGGCGCGGCCGAACCACCGGCGAAGCCGGACCCGGACACCGAAACGACAGGCAGGAACGACCCGCCCGGCGACGACGACCGGGGCCGGGAGGGTTCGCGCAGCCGCGACGGTGAGCCACCCCGGGGCGAGGACTCCCCCGAGCCCCGGTAGGCCGGTCGGCCTACCGGGACCCGACCGTCGCGGCGTCGTGGATCACCCTCGACGTCGCAGCGCCCGTACCGACAGCGGGGCGAAGATCGCGGCGAGGACGGCGGCCCAGATCAGGGACTGCACCACCGGGCCGGCGACCGGCCCGGCGACCAGCAGCCCACGCAGGGCGTCGGCGAGGACGGTGACCGGATTCACCTCCACCCACGCCTGCAACCAACCCGGCATCGTCTCGGTCGGCACGAACGCGTTGCTGGTGAAGGTCAGCGGGAAGATCACCATGAAGCCGAAGATCTGCACCTTGTCCGGCTCGCTCACCAGCACGCCGACCAGGACCGAGATCCAGGCCGCGGCCAGGGAGAAGGCCAGCAACAGGGCGAACGCCCCGAGGAGCCCGACGATCCCGTTGTCGCCCAACCGGAACCCCAGCACCATCCCGACCCCGAGCAGGAGCGTCACCGACCAGGCCTGCTTGACGGTGTCGGCGAGGATCCGACCGGCCAGCGGCGCCCACCGGGCGATCGGGAGCGACCGCAGCCTGTCGAAGACCCCCTTGGTCAGGTCGTGGTTGAGCCCGAAACCGGTGGTCATGGTGGCGAAGAAGGCGTTCTGCACGATGATGCCGGGCAGCGCGAACAGCAGGTAGTCCCCGGGTGAGCCGGCGATCGCCCCGCCGAAGACGAAGGTGAACAGCAGCACGAACATCACCGGCTGGATGCTCAGGTCGAGCAGCTCCATCGGGTTGTGCTTGATCTGGACCAGACTCCGCCAGGCCAGGGTCATCGTGTGTTGCAGCCCGGCGACGGTGCTCGGTCGACGCGACGGCGTCAACGGCGGGGAGGCGGCGGCGGTGGCGGTGGCGGTCATGCGGCGGTCTCCTCCGGAGCGGTGTCGGACAGGGTGTCCTGCTCGGCCCGCTGACCGGTCAGGGAGAGGAAGACCTCGTCGAGGCTGGAGCCGCGCAGGGACAGCTCGGCGACGGCCACCCCGGCCTCGTCCAGCCGACGCACCACGGCGGCGAGCACCCCCGGGTCGTTGACCGGGACCCGTACGGTCTGCTGGGTGACGTCCGGGGCGCTGCCGGCGGCCGCCCCCGCGACGGCCACGACGGTCGGCAGGTCGGCCGGGTCGACCGGCCGGACCGAGAGACTCTGCCCACCCGTCTTGGCCTTCAGCTCCTCCGGGGTGCCCTGGGCGATGACCCGGCCGTGGTCCACCACTGCGATCTCGCCGGCCAACTGGTCGGCCTCCTCCAGGTACTGGGTGGTGAGGAGGACGGTGACCCCGTCGGCGACGAGCGACCGGACGATGTCCCACAGCTCGTTGCGGCTGCGCGGGTCCAGCCCGGTGGTGGGCTCGTCGAGGAAGAGCACCTGCGGCCTGCCCACCAGACTGGCCGCCAGGTCGAGGCGGCGGCGCATCCCACCCGAGTACGTCTTGGCAGCCCGACCGGCGGCGTCGGTCAGGTGGAAGTCGGCGAGCAACTGCCGGGCCCGGTCACGCGCCTGCGCCCGACCCATGCCGAGCAGCCGACCGATCAACAGCAGGTTCTCACTGCCGGTCAGGGTCTCGTCGACCGAGGCGTACTGCCCGGTCAGGCCGATGAGCCCGCGCACCCGGTGGGCGTCGCGGCGTACGTCGAAGCCGGCCACCGTGGCGTGCCCCTCGTCGGCTTCGAGCAGGGTGGCGAGGACCCGGACCGAGGTGGTCTTGCCCGCACCGTTCGGGCCGAGCAGCCCGAAGACCGTGCCGGTCGGGACCAGCAGGTCGACACCGGCGAGGGCGGTCGTCGACCCGAACCGGCGCACCAACCCTTCTGCCCGAATTGCGTACTCCATCACGTCTCCCGTCGTCCGTTGACCGCCACACCCTGCCCTACCGGTGTGACAAGCCGCCGAGGCCCGGCTGACCCTACGGCGACGGGAGCCTACTTTCACCTGATAATCCCTGGTCAAGTCCCTGACGACGACCGCCGCCGCCCCACGACGGGGACGGCGGCGGACCGGGGGACGACGGGCGGGTCAGGCCAGGTTCGACGAGCGGGGGTACGCGTCGGCCGGGTCGGTCAGCACGTTCACCAGGTACGGCACTCCGGCGGCGAAGGCCCGCTCCAGCGCCGGCCCCAGGTCGGCGGCCTTGGCGACGGTCTCCCCGGCCCCGCCGAGCGCCTCGACCACCCTGTCGTAGCGCAGTTCGGGTTGCAGGTCGGCGGCGACGTCGTAGCCGTACATGGCCTGCATCGGGTGCTTCTCCAGGCCCCAGATGCCGTTGTTGCCCACCACGATCACCACGGGCAGCCGCTGCCGGACCAGCGACTCCACGTCCATCAGCGAGAAGCCCGCCGCGCCGTCACCCATCAGGACGCAGACCTGCCGGTCCGGGTGGCTCACCCGGGCACCCATCGCGTAGCCCATCCCGGTGCCCAGGCACCCGTACGGCCCGGGGTCGAGCCAGGTGCCGGGCTGCGCCGGTTCCAGGTACTTGCCCGCGTACGAGACGAAGTCCCCGCCGTCGCCGATGGTGATCGCGTCCGGGGCGAGGACCCGGCGCAGCTCGCCGTAGACCCGGGCGGGCCGGATCGGGTCGGTGTCGGCGGCCATCGCCTCGGCGTCGCGGGCCTTCGCCGCCTCCTCGGCGGTACGCAGCTGCGCGATCCAGTCGGCGTGGTCGACCCGATCGCCGGGGTGGTCGGCGAAGGCGGTCAGGACGAGCCGGAGGTCCCCGGCCGGGGCGGCGGCCGGCTGGACGTGCTGGGCGCGTTGGCCGGGTGAGTCGACGACGTGCACCACAGCGGCGTCGCCGAAGTCACCGAACCCGAGCCGGAAGTCCAGTGGGGTGCCGACCACCACCACCAGGTCCGCGCCGCCCAGGGCGGCCCGGCGGGCCTTGGCGAAGGCGAGCGGGTGCCCCGGGGGCAACGCCCCCCGGCCCATGCCGTTGGTGAAGACCGGCACCTGCAACGCCTCGGCGGCGGCGCGCAGCGCCTCCACCGCATCACCGGTCCAGACGTCGGACCCGGCCACGATGACCGGACGGTGCGCCCCGGCGATCAGCCCGGCAGCCCGGGCGACCTCGTCCGGGTCGGCCTCGACCGGGGCGACGGCGGCGGCGTCGGGGGCGTCGACGTCGGCCACCGAGAAGACGACCTCCAGGGGGAGGTCCAGGAAGACCGGCCCCCGGTGCGGGGTGAGGGCGGCGGTCACCGCGGCCCCGACCGCCCGGGGGATGTCGTCGGTGGCGAGCACCGTCTCGGCGTGCTTGGTCACCGGGGCGACCAGCGGTACGTGGTCGATCTCCTGGAGACTGCCGGAGCCCCAACGGAACGCCGGAGCCCGCCCGCCGAGCACCACCACCGGAGAGGCGTTGAAGTACGCGCTGGTCAGCCCACTGATCCCGTTGGTGACCCCGGGGCCGGCGGTGAGGACGGCCAGGCCGGGACGACGTTGCAGCTTGGCCACCGCCTCGGCGGCGAAGACGGCGGACTGCTCGTGCCGGACGTCGTAGATCGGGAAGCCGGTGGTGTGCGCGGCGTCGTAGAGCGGGAAGACGTGCCCACCGGAGAGGGTGAACATCTCACGGACGCCGTACGCCCGCAGCGCCGCGAGCGCCAGCTGACCACCGTGACCTTCGATCCGCTCCGCCATGTGCGCCCCTCCGATGTCGGCTCGACCGGACCACCACGTTACTGGCCGGTAGGCAGAATGTGAACCACCCTCGGCGGCCTCGGGGAACGCGTCCGGTCAGCGACCGGTGAAGTCGGGGCGGCGCTTCTCGACGAAGGCGGCCATCCCCTCCCGACGGTCGTCGGTGGCGAAGAGCCCCGCGAAGAGCTGGCTCTCCCAGGCCAGCCCGGAGGCCAGGTCCATCTCCAGTCCACCGTCGACGGCGAGCTTCGCCGCCCGCAGGGCCTGGGCCGGCCCGGTCAGGAACGGCGTGACCAGTTCGACGGCCGCCGCGTAGACCTCGGCGGACGGGACCACCCGGTCGACCAGGCCGATCCGCAGGGCCTCCTGCGCGTCCACCATCCGACCGGTCATGACCAGGTCCTTGGCGCGGGCCGGGCCGACCAACCGGGCCAGCCGTTGGGTGCCCCCTGCCCCCGGGATCACCCCCAGCTTGATCTCCGGCTGACCGAGCTTGGCGTCCTCGGCCACCACCCGCCAGTCGCAGGCCAGGGCCAGCTCACACCCGCCGCCGAGGGCGTACCCGGTGATCGCGGCGACCACCGGCTTGCCGATCCGGGCGAACGCACCGAGCGCCCCGGACAGCTCCGCCGCCCGCTCCGACATGTCCACGTAGGACATGTCGGCCATCTCCTTGATGTCGGCACCGGCGGCGAAGACCTTCTCCCCGCCGTACACGATGACCGCACGGACCTGCGGGTCGGCGGCGGCGGCCGTGGCCGCGGCGCGCAACTCCTCCTGGACCTGGGTGTTGAGGGCGTTCATCGGTGGCCGGTCCAACCGGATGGTGCCGATGCCGTCCCGGGTCTCCAACCGCACGAACTCGCTCACGCCGCCTCCACTTCCTCGTCGAAGTCGCGTGCCAACCATAAGGCTCCCGCCGCCGGTACAGATAGCCTGGTGGGAGCCCAGCCAGCGGAGCAGCCTCGATGACGATTCACTACGACGACCCGTCGGTGCAGGTGACTGCGACGACCATCTGGGTCGACGGGAACACCTATCAGTTGTCCGAAGTCGATGAAGTGTGGCACCGACAGGGCAGCCGGTCCTGGCGGGTCCTCGCCGGACGGGGCGCGCTCGGCGCGGCGTTGGCCGCCCCGATCGTCGCCGCGGTCCTCGGGGTGATCCTGGCGCTCTGGCTCGACGCGTCGGTGACCGTCACCGTCGCCATCGTCGGCGTCGCCACCCTGGCCGGGCTGGGTGTCGGCCCGCTCGCCGACACCCTCTTCGAGTACTTCGACAGGTCGTACGCCCGGGGCAGCCGACAGCGGGAGTTGTGGATCCGCTGGCGGGGTGCCCCGGTCCAGCTCCTGAGCACCGGCGACTCCCTCCGGTTCGGCCAGATCTACCGGGCCCTGCAACGCGCCATGGAGAACCTGCACTCCCAGCGACGCCGCTGACCGGTCGCCCGCTGGGCAGGGCCGAGGTGCGCGACATCGGGGCCGAGGTGTGCGATGTCGAGGCCGAGGTGTGCGGCCGATCCCCGACGGGACGGCCGGAGTCGGCCGGAGCGGTTAGACTTAGTGATGGCCCTCTATTACCGGGACGACACGGTGCAGGTGACATCCGAGTCGATCCGGTCGGGTGGTGTCACAGTCGCGATCGACGAGGTGACCTACGTCTGGCACGCGCGGGGCCGCAAGACCCTCGCCGTCCGGGGTCGGGTCATCGGCCGCAACGTTCTGGTGCTGCTGCTCTCCCTCCCCCCGCTGGTGGCCCTGGTCTGCGTGATCTCACTGCTCTGGTCGGCCCAGGACCGGGGGAACTGGACGACAGCGCTGATCGTGCTGGCCGCGATGGCCGTCGGGGCACTGGCCCTGACACCCTTCCTGGAGCTGCCGCTGAGCTGGCTCGACAGGTCGTACGAACGCGGCAACCAGGTGCACGAACTCTGGGTGCAGTACCGGGGGAAGGAGTTGATGCTGCTCCGCACCCCCGACGCGCTGCGGTTCGGGCAGATCTACCGGGCGGTGCAGCGCGCCAGCGAACAGCGGGGCGAGTTCGGATGACCTGGCGTCCCGACGCACACTTGGTCCCATGGTGATCCCCCTTCCCCGGCCGGCCGCGATGGTCGACCTCACCCGGTCCGCCCTCGATCAGGCGCTCGGCTCGGCCGCCTCACTCGCCGCCGTGCCCGCCCGCGCGTTCGCGGTGCTCGACAGCGTCGACACCCTGATCACCCGGATCAACGGGGTGGTCGACCGGATCGAGGAGACCCTCGACCGGACCGACCGGGTGGTGGCCGAGGCCGAGACGGCGGTCCGCGACGTGGCGGTGATCAGCGTCGCCGCCACCACGGCGATCGAGAACGCCACCGAGGTCGCCACCGCCGCCGCCCGGGTGGTCGCCGAGGCGCAGCGGGTCTCCACCACCGCCGCAGAAGTGGTCGCCGAGGCGCAGCGGGTCTCCACCACCGCCGCAGTGGTGGTGGAGAAGGCCGAGCAGGCCGCGTCCTCCGCCGCCGCGGTCGTCGCCGAGGCGGGGCAGGTGGCGGGCGGGGCGGCCGCTGTCGTCGCCCGGGCCGGAGCGGTGACCGACCAGGCGGCCGGCACGATCGCCGCCGCGCAGGGCGCGACGGTGACCGCCACCGAACTCCTCGACGCGTACGAACCGACACTGCGTCGGGGCGCTCCGATGGCGAACCGGTTCGTCGAGGAACTCAGCCAGGAGGAGGTCACCGCAGCGATCCGGCTCGTCGACGAGTTGCCCAAGCTCAAGGAGCACCTCACCGCCGACATCCTGCCCATCCTGGCCACCCTGGACCGGGTCGGCCCGGACGTGCACGACCTCCTCGACGTCACCCGCGACCTCAAGCTCGCGGTGGCCGGCATCCCCGGGCTGGGGATGTTCCGCCGACGCGGGGCACGCCTCGCCGACGAGCAGAGCTGACCGCCGGAGCCGGGGCGTCCGCGCCGAAGCAGGGCGGTACTCAGCCCCGGCCGGCCGCGCCGGAAGCAGCTGATACGCGGCCGGCCGGTGCCGGGTCGGTCAGGCGGGGACGTAACCCGGGCGGTGCAGTTCGTCGATCTCGACGACCTCCCGGCCGAGCGGCCAGAACGCGGCCGGGACCAGCTTGAAGTTCGCGATGCCGAACGGAATCCCGATGATGGTGAAGCAGAGGGTCACCCCGGCGATGATGTGGCTCAGCGCCAGCCACCAGCCGGCCAGCACCACCCAGAGCACGTTGCCCAGCCCCGAACCGACCCCGATGCCCGGCTTCGGCACCAGCGTCCGACCGAACGGCCAGAGCGAGTAGACAGCCAGCCGCAACGAGGCGACCCCGAAGGGAATCGTCACCACGAGCAGGAAACAGATCACGGCGGCGATGCCGTAACCCACCGCCAGCACCAGACCACCACCGAAGATCAACCAGAGTACGTTGAGCAGCAACCTCATGCACCCATGGTGCCTGGGCGACTCAACCGTCCGACCCGTACGGGCCTCGGCATCGACCGGGATGCCCGTGCGCCGGAAGACCGGCCCCTGCCCGTCGTACGACGGGCAGGGGCCTCCCGGCCGAAGCCGGAGCGCGGATCAGACGGCGCGGGCGGTCCACCTGTCGCCGCGCCGCTCCACGGTCAGCGGCAGGCCGAAGGTCTCCGACAGGTTGTCACCGGTCAGGGTCTGCTCCAGCAGTCCCTGGGCGACCACTCCCCCGTCGCGCAGCAGCAGGGCGTGGGTGAACCCGGGTGGGATCTCCTCCACGTGGTGGGTCACCAGGACCAGGGCCGGGGCGTCCGGGTCCTGGGCCAGCTCGGCCAGGCGGGCGACCAGGTCCTCGCGGCCCCCGAGGTCGAGACCGGCGGCCGGCTCGTCGAGCAGGAGCAGCTCCGGGTCGGTCATCAGCGCCCGGGCGATCTGCACCCGCTTGCGCTCCCCCTCGGAGAGGGTGCCGTAGGCCCGGTCGGCCAGCCCACTCACCCCGAACTGGTCCAGGAGTGCCCGGGCGCGCGACTCGTCGTACCTGTCGTAGTCCTCCCGCCACCGGCCCACCACCGACCACGCGGCGGTGACGACCACGTCGGCGACCCGCTCCTCGGCCGGGATCCGTTCGGCCAGCGCGGCCGTGGAGAGCCCGATCCGGGTACGCAGTTCGTTGACGTCGGTACGGCCGATCCGCTCACCGAGGACGTGCGCGGTCCCGGCGGTCGGATGCAGCTGCCCGGCGGCCAACTTCAGCAGGGTGGTCTTCCCGGCCCCGTTGGGTCCCAGGACCACCCACCGTTCGTCCAGCTCGACCCGCCAGTCCACGTCGTGCAACAGCGGGGAACCGGATCGGCGGACCCCGACGGTCTGGAGGCTGACCACCAGGTCGGCGTCCACGGACGACGATGCGGACGCGGCACCACCGGCGCCGGAGATCAGGTCAGTGTGCACCCGCCCATCCAATCACGCACCGCCGGGCTGCCCCCCAGGGGCGGTGGTTCGGCTCTAGGCTGAGGCGCCGTGTCGTTGGTCACCCCATCAGAAGGACGGTCCATGTCGTATCCGTGCGCCCCGTCGAGCCCCCGGCCCACCGGGTGAGCCCGGTCATCGAGATCGCCGGGCTGCGCAAGACGTTCCGGAGCCTGCGCCACGGCCCCCGGGTCGCCGTGGACGGCTTCGACCTGCACGTCGAGGCGGGTCAGGTGCACGGGTTCCTCGGCCCCAACGGTTCGGGGAAGACCACGACGCTACGGGCCCTGCTCGGGCTGGTCCGCGCGGACGCCGGTGAGATGACGGTGCTCGGCGTACGCAGTCCGCACCACCTGCCCAAGGTGACCGGGCGGTTGGGGGCGATCGTGGAGACCCCGCAGTTCTTCGGCAACTTCACCGGACACCGGACGCTACGGCTGCTGGCCGTCGCCGGTGGGGTCCCGGTCAGCCGGGTGGACCGGGTGCTGGATCTGGTGGGGCTGCGCGACCGTGGCCACGACCGGGTCCGGGGCTACTCGCTCGGGATGCGGCAACGCCTCGCGGTCGCCTCGGCGTTGCTGAAGGACCCGGAGCTGCTGATCCTGGACGAACCGGCGAACGGGCTGGACCCGGCGGGCATCCGGGAGATGCGCGACCTCACCCGGTCGCTGGCCGAGTCCGGGGTGACGGTGCTGTTGTCCAGCCACATCCTCGCCGAGGTCCAGCTCATCTGCGACCACGTCACGATCGTCTCGGCCGGGCGTCGGGTGGCGACCGGTCGGGTCGACGACGTCCTGGCCGGGTTCGACAGGCACGAGGTCCGGGTCGGGGTCGCCGAGCCCGCCGACGCCGCCGAGTTGCTGCGCGCCGCCGGGCTCCCGGTCCGGGAGGAGGACGACCACCTGGTGGTCGGCGGGACCGAGGACCCGGAACTCATCGCCCGGACCCTCGGCGAGCAGGGGGTGTGGGTGCGGGAGTTGACCCCGCTCCGTCCCGACCTGGAGAGCGCCTTCCTGGAACTGACAGGCACGTCCGCCACCCCGGCACTGCCCCGGCAGGTGGACGACGCCACGGCCCGCGACACCGTCATCGACCTCGGTGCGCCCGAGGCCGACACCGCAAGGATGGACACGTGAACCTCGTCCGGGCCGAGTTGGAACGGCTGGGTTCCCGCCGTTTCGTGCAGCTCATGCTGGTGTTGCTACTACTGGCCCTCGGGATCACCACGGCCACCACCCTCGCCGGTTCGCACCGGCCGTCGGTCACCGAGGTGCAGAACGCCCGGGCTGCGGCGGCCCAGGAGATCCGTGGGATGGAGCTGGAGTACGAGCGGTGCGTGGCGCAGCTGCAGGGGCAGCGGCCGGCCGACGACTTCGGCACCGACAAGTACCCCACGACCTGCTCGCCGTACGACCCCGGGCAGTTCGACAGGCTTCCGATCGCCACCGACTACCTCGACGGGGTCTTCGTCTTCGCCCACGAGGCCGAGCCCCTGCTCTACTTCCTCATCGCCTATCTGGTGCTCTTCGGGTTCCTGGTCGGGGCCTCGTTCATCGGGGCCGACCTCAACTCCGGTGGGGTGGTGAACCTCCTGCTGTGGCGGCCCCGCCGACTGACTGTCCTCGCCACCAAACTCGGTACGCTGCTCGGCGCGCTCCTGCTGCTGTCCGTCGTCGCCTCGGCGGTCTACCTCGGGGCGTTCTGGACGATCGGGCAGTTGGCCGGTCTGCCGGGCACCGTCGACGGGGAGTTCTGGCGGTCCCTGGGCCTCCTGTACGGCCGGGGTGTGGTGCTGGCCCTGATCGCCGGTGCGACCGGTTTCGCCCTCGCCACGCTGGGCCGACACACCTCCGCCGCCCTGGGCACCGTGGCGGCGTACGCGGTGGTGTGGGAGCTGGGTGCCCGGCTGGTGATGGAGATCGTCGGCGTCGAGCGGGTGGACCAGCTGATGCTCACCAGCCACGTCGGGGCGTGGCTCAACGGCCGGGTCGAGTTCTGGGACGGGGCGGACTGCGGTCCCCACGGCTGCGTCGGGTCGTACGAGATCACCTCGGGGCCGGCGCTGGTGGTGCTGCTCGGGGTCGCCGGGGTGCTCTGCGCCGCCGCCTTCGCCCTGTTCCGCCGCCGCGACCTGATCTGAGACCGACAGCCGCCGCGACCCGATCTGAGACCGACGGCTGCCGACCGGGCCGGGATGGGGTGGGGTGGTCAGCCGACGGTCGAGCCGAAGACCTCGTCGCGGACGGCGTCCAACGCGGTCCAGAGCGCCCCGTGCAGGATCGGCTCCTCCGCCAGCCCCGTCGTCACCACCCGGGGCTTGACCAGGGTGATCGCCGCCACCTCGTGCTGGACCCGGTCGGCCAGGGCCGTGCCACCGGCCTGCCCCACCTCACCGGCGAGCACCACCAGCGGCGGGTCGAGCACCACGCAGGTGCCGGCCACCCCGAGTGCGAGTCGACGGGCCAGTTCGTCGAGGAACGGCTCACCGGCGGTGCCGGCGGCGACCCCGGCGCGTACCGCCTCGGCGGCGGTGGGAGCGTCGAAACCGTGCTCGGCCGCCACCGCCCGTACCGCGTCGGCCGCCGCCAGCTGCTGGAACGCCGGCTTCGCGCGGCGGGAGACGTCCCGGGGGATCGGCACGCCGGGCACCGGCAGGTAGCCGATCTCCCCCGCCGCCCCGGTGCTGCCGTGGTGCAGCCGACCACCGAGCATGATCGCCAGTCCGACACCGGCCCCGACCCAGATCAGGGCGAAGTCAGACACCCCCCGCCCCGCCCCCGCCCGGGCCTCGGCGACGGCGGCGAGGTTGACGTCGTTGGCGAACACGACCGGGATCTGGAGATCCTCCCGGAGTGCGGCGAGCAGCCCCCGGTGCCATCTGGGGAGGTCGAACGCGAAGGTGATGTCCCCGGTACCCGGATCGACGAGGCCGGGCGTACCCAGCACCACCCGTCGTACGCTCGACAGCTCCGCGCCGGCGCTGCGGGCGGCCTGGACCACCGCGGTGTGCACCACGCCCACCGGGTCGTCGGTGTCGCCGGTGAACTGTTCCACCCGGCCGAGGACCGTCCCGGTGATGTCGGCGCAGGCGGCCACCACCCGGTCCGCGCCGACGTTCACCCCGACCACGTGTGCGCTGCCCGGACGGACCGCGTAGAGCTGCGCGTTCGGACCCCGCCCCCCGGCCCGCTCGCCGACCCGGGTCACCAGCCCCCGCTCCTCCAGCCGCTCCACCAGTTGGGAGGCGGTGACCTTGGACAGGCCGGTCAGCTCACCGAGCCGGGCCCGGGTGAGGGGACCCTGTTCGAGGAGCAGTTCCAGCGCCGCTCGGTCGTTGAGCGCCCGCAGCAGGCGGGGCGTGCCGGGTAGCCGGGTCGCACTCATGCCACGTCCTCTGGTCGTCGTGGAGTCGTACGCTCCTGCGGATGGGTGCCTTAGCGTAGCGGCCGAACCGGCGGGAAAGAGGCCGGGCGAGACGGTCCCGGGGCGGGCCGGCAGCACGACACGGCGGGTGGCAGGAGGCGGCGGGTGGGTTCGGATCCGGGACTGCGCCGGTTGGTGCTCGGCACGCTGTTGGCCGCCTACCGGGGGCCGCAGCCGCCGCCCTGGGCGGTCGACCTGGTCGCCGAGGGTCTGGCCGGACACACCCTGTTCGGTACGAACGTGCACACGCTGCCACAGGTGGCGGAGAGCACCGCCGCCCTGCGGGCCGCCCGCTCGGACGTCCTGGTGGCGATCGACGAGGAGGGTGGGGACGTCACCCGGTTGGCGCACGCCACCGGCAGTCCCTACCCCGGCAACGCCGCACTGGGGGTGGTCGACGACGTGGCGTCGACCCGGCTGGTGCACGAGTCGATCGGGGCGGAGCTGGCCCAGGTGGGGGTCACGGTGAACCTGGCCCCCACAGTCGACGTGAACACCGCCGACGACAACCCGGTGATCGGGGTCCGGTCCTTCGGGTCCGACCCCGCCCGGGTGGCCGCCCACGCCGCCGCCGCGGTGGCCGGACTGCAGGCCGCCGGGGTGTCCGCCTGCGCCAAGCACTTCCCCGGCCACGGCGCCACGGTCACCGACTCGCACCTGCAGCTGCCCACCGTCGACGTACCGGTGGAGGTGCTGCGGGAGCGCGACCTCCCGCCCTTCGCGGCGGCGGTCACCGCCGGGGCCAGGGCGGTGATGACCGCGCACATCCGGGTGCCGGCGCTCACCGGGGAGATGCCCGCGACGTTCAGCCGGGCCGTCCTGGTCGACCTGCTACGCGGTGAGTACGGCTTCACCGGGGCACTGGTCACCGACGCCCTGGAGATGAAGGGTGCGGCGGCGGTCGCCGGTGGGGTGGGACCGGCCGCCGTGCGGGCCCTCGCGGCGGGGGCGGACCTGCTCTGCCTCGGTGCCCGGGTGGACGCCGCCCTGGTCGAGGAGGTCGTCGCCGAGATCGTCGCCGGGCTCGGCGACGGCCGGCTGGACCGGACCCGGGTCGAGGAGGCGGCCGGTCGCGCCGCCGGGCTGGCCGCCGCCACCGCCGGGAGACCGCCCGCCGGGTCCACCCCCGACCACCACCTCGGGTACGCCGCCGCCCGCCGGGCGGTCCGGGTGGAGGGGCACCTCGACGGCCTGGACCGTCCCCTCGTGGTGCAGGTGCACGCGACGTCGACCCGAGCGGTGGGACGGGTCCCGTGGGGGCTCGGCCCGCACCTGACCGACGTCGAGCAGACCCGGGTGGTGGTCGCCGAGACCTCGGCGGAGGGTCTGCGTCAGCTCGCCGGGCAACGGCCGATCATCCTGGTGGGTCGCAACCTGCACCGGATCCCCGGCGCCTGCGACCTGGTCGGTTCCCTGGCCGCCGTCCATCCGGTGGTAGTGGTGGAGCTGGGCTGGCCGGGGCGGTGGCGGCCGACGGGGGCACGTGCCTTCGTCGCGACGTACGGCGCGAGTCACGCCAACTGTCGGGCGGCGGCCGAGGTGCTCGGGCTGACCCGCGGCGAATCGGTTTCTGCACGCTGCGTTACCTGACCGGTTCTCGCGGTGCCCCGAGAAGTCGCAGGTCAAGTCCGTTACTGGACAGATCGAAAGGAGGTTCGACCCCTTGCCCGCCCACGCTTCGATACGTAGCGTTACGGCTATCGGCTCCGCCATCCGCCGCCCACGGCAGGGCCGGGGAGGACAGTGCTGCGGGGCGTGGATCCGGCCCGGGATCCACGGCCCCGCGCCTGTTCGCCACCCCGTCGTCGCCTTCTCGAACACGACATGCCTCGATGCGTTCCGACCCGACGTCGGGCGGACGGCTATGACATCGACCATTATTCATATTGATTTCTATACATGGAAAAGTTCCTCTGAAAAGGTGGTGAGCATGCGGGATGAGTCGAGCAAGCAGCACTGGCCGGGCGGCGCGGCAGCCTCCGAGGCCCCGGGGTCGACCCAGGGGTTCCCGGTGCAGCCGCCGTACCACGGCCTCCGGAGCGACACCGCCGCGCTCGACTGGGAAGAGCTGAACGCCCTGCCGACGGGCTGGTCGACCCGGCGCGGACTGGGCACCTGCTGACAATCGGGGCCACCGGGCGGGTCCAGCGCCGGTTTTCGCACACCTGTCGGGTAGCTTCTCCTGGTCCGATCCACCGGCACGACAGGAGAAGCTCCGCGCATGGGCAAGAAGACGATCCACGTCTCCGACTTCAGCGGCACGGTCCTCCAGGCCGACGACGAGATGGTTCGCGTCGTGGTACTGGAGCACCCTGACCTGGTCGCCGGGCCCGTACGGTTGGACGCCACCCCGGCCGAGGTGGAGCAGATCGACGACGCCGCGCTCGACGTCGCGGTGGTCGAGATCCACGACGGGCTCGACGGGGGCGAGCCCCGCCGGGTGGTGCTCAACGCCAGCGAGTTCGACTCCATGGCGACCGACGTCCCGATGGCCCAGCTGCTCAGGACCGCCGAGCGGGTCAAGCCGCCGAAGGCCCGCAAGAGCGCCGAGAAGATCGACTACGGCACGATCGAGCACGCCGGCAAGCCACACCGGGGCCGGGTCACCGAGGAGGAGGCCCGGTTGGTCCGGGAGCAGCTCGACGAGGTCAACAAGCGCCTCGCCGACGCCGGCCTGCGCCAGATCGACCCGACGGACCCGGACCACGCCACCCGGTACGCCTTCACCCAACCCGCCTGACCCGACACGCCCTGATCGACCCACCCTCGGCGAGCCACGGCCCCCGACCATCCGGTCGGGGGCCGTTTCCGCGCCCCCGAGGGAGCGGGCGGGCGACGAGGGCTGATCAGCGGGAATTCGTTGACGATCATCGATAGAGATAGTTAGATTTCTCAACTAACAGGGAAAGCGCTTGCCACCACCACCGCTGCTCCACCGACAGGCGCCTCCACCCCGCGCACCTCCGTCCCGAGGAGTCGACAGATGCGTCGCGAGCACCATCCGAGCACCCGACCCGCACGGCGGATCGGCCTGACGGCCGTCGCCACCCTCACCCTCGCCGCCGCCACCGCAGCGGTCGTCGCCCCGGCCACCGCCCTGGCGGCCACCGTCGACCCCAACACCAGCTACGTGCTGGTCAACCGGCACAGCGGCAAGGCGATGGACCTGTACGACTGGGCCACCGCCGACGGTGCCCCGGTCAACCAGTTCACCCGCAACGACCTGGCCGTGCAGCAGTGGCGCTTCGTCGACGTGGGCAGCGGCTACCACCAGATCCGGTCGGTGCACAGCGGCAAGGTGTTGGAACTGCCGAACACCACCGACGGGACCCCACTGGTGCAGAACACCGCCGTCGGCGGCAACACCAGGCAGCACTTCCGGCTCGCCGACTCCGAGGGGGGTCACGTCCGGCTGATCAACAGGCACTCCGACAAGGCCGTCGAGGTGTGGGAATGGTCCACCGCCGACGGCGGCACCATCGCCCAGTACCAGGACCTCGACGGATGGAACCAGCAGTGGCGGTTGACCCCGCTGGGCACCGGCAGCGCCTGCGGGGGCGGCTCCTTCAACGCCGAGGCCGTACTCAACGGGAGCACCTGGACCGCCCGCAACGGTGGCAGCACCGTCTACACCGGGACCGACATGCGGGCCGCGGTGCAGGCGGCGATCGGCAGCCTCAGCGCCGGCCGGACCAGCAAGCAGCGGGTGGTGGTCCGGGGCTCCGGGTCGATCAGCGCGAACTCCCGGATCTCCCTGCCCAGCTACACCACCATCGACGTGTGCGGCACCATCAACGTCACCGGAACCGGCTCGGGTGACCAGGCCCCCATCTACTCCCGGGGCACCACCCAGGTCGAGGTGCAGAACCTCACTGTCACCGGCAGCCCCCTGTACGGCATCTTCATGCGCAACGTCACCGAGGTGACCCTCGGACAGATCGACATGCGGCTCTCCCGGGGCCTCGGCGTCCGGATCGACAACCGGGGCGACACCAGCCAGTGGTCCCGCAACATCAGGATCAACAACGTGTACGTCTCCGGAGCGAGCTCGCACGCCGTGGAGACGTACGGGGTGGACGGGCTGACCGTCGGCACCGTCACCGCCCGCAACGTCGGGGAGTCCGGTCTGCTGCTCAACCAGACCATCAACGCCACGGTCACCACCGTCGACGCCGAGAACGCCGGGGCGGGCACCGGGTACGCCGCCTTCCGGATGGCCAACCGCAACGGGCGGGTCGGCTCCAGCTACCCGACCAACATCAGGGTCGGCACGGTGAAGGCACGCGGTGGGGGCCGGGGCATCTTCTGCGTCTCCGAGTCCGGTGGCGCGACCATCGACCGGGTCGACATCGCCAACACCGGCAACAACGCCGTCCTCATCGAGAACTGCTACGGGGTGAACATCGCCGCCAACGGGGGCACCATCAGCGGGGGCGGGGAGGTCCGACTGGCGGCCCGCAGCGAGTTCCCCGGCAACCGGGACATCACCCTGCGGAACTTCACCCTGACCAACAGTCGGATCACCGAGAACCCCTGCACCACCAACCTGACCATCAGCAACGTCACCCTGAACAACTCGACGATCAACCGCTGCTGAGCCTCGATCCGGCCCGTCCGGCCGCCGCCGACCCGGGTCGGCGGCGGCCGTGGCGTACCCTCCTTCGGACGCGGGAGGTGCGACGATGCGGCTGTCGGTGGGGTGTGCGATGTGGACGCACAAGCAGTGGCAGGGCCGACTGACGACCCACCCCCTGCCGGCCCACGAACGGCTACGGCACTACGCGAGCTGGTGTGACGCGGTCGAGGGGAACACCACCTTCTACGCCACCCCGACCCGGGAGACCGTCGCCACCTGGGCGGAGCAGACCGACCCGGGCTTCCGGTTCGTGGTCAAACTCCCCAAACCCGTCACCCACGAACGTCGGCTCACCGACGTCGACGAGCCGATGCGCGCCTTCCTGGACGCGATGGAACCGCTCGGCCCCCGGGTCCACGCCCTCTGGATCCAGCTACCGGCCTCCTTCGGCCCCACCGACCTGCCGACCCTCGCCCGGTTCCTGCGCCGTCTCCCCGAGGCCCACCGGTCCGCCGTCGAGGTCCGGCACCCCGACTTCTTCACCGACCGCCAGGCGGCGACGCTGCTCGAAGGGGTCCTCGGTGACGTCGACGCCGAGTGGGTCCCCTTCGACACCACCGAGTTCTTCCGTACCCCGCCGAGCAGTGACGCCGAGCGGGACGCCTGGCTGAAGAAGCCGCGCACGCCGCTGCGTACCACCGCCCTGACCGACCGACCGATAGTCCGTTACCTCGGTCGGGACGCCGAGGACCGTACCGTCGAGGGTTGGCAACGGTGGGTCGGAACCGTGACCGACTGGCTCCGCGAAGGGCGCTCGCCGACGGTGTTCGTCCACACCCCGGACAACGCCGACGCCCCGGTCCTCGCCCGCCGCTTCCACGACGAGGTACGCGCCCGGGTCCCCGACCTCGCCCCACTCCCCACGCCGATCCCGGTCGAACGACCACTGACCCTGTTCTGACGCCCGTTCGGGCACCGACCACGGTCCGTCGCCCGGCGGCGGGTCCGCCTCCGCCGGGCGACGCGACGATCAGAGATAGACCACCCGACTGCGGCGGTCGGCGGTGACCGCGTCCAGGCCGGGCGCGTCGAGATCCACGTAGAGCTGGAGCAGTTGGACCACCGGGTCGAGGTTCACCCCCGCCGGGAGCGGAAGGTGGATGGTGTCGTTGTTCGGCCGGTTCGGTGAGCCGGAGGAGTCCCACACCGCGCGGACCACGTTGCCGTCCGGGCCGGTCGCCTCGACCTGGGCCCGCAGCGTCTTCGGGGTGCCGGTGGAATCGATGACCGCGGTGAACGATCCGGTCGCGGGGTCCTTTACGACCGAGAACTTGACGCCACCGACCACCTGCACCACCGCCCCGATGGTCAGGCCGCGCACCGCGAAACTCAGGGTCCGGGCCAGCCCCCCGGTCGAGGCGAGGGAGGCCGGGTTGGGGGCCACGAAGACCTGACCGTCGGTGAACTGCTCAATGTCGGCCTGGCACTTGTACGCGCCGCCCTTCGGCAGCGGCTGGTACACCCCCGTGTTCGACGCGGGCGCCGACTGGGTCAGGGTGTAGGAGAGCCCCACGTCCCCACCGGAGACGTTGTGCGCGTAGAGGGACGGTTCACCGTCGATGTTGATCACCTCGAACTGCACACCACCGGTCTGGTACGGGTCGGACGTCTCCCCCCGCAGCGCCAGCACCAGCATCGGCAGGACGTTCGCCGCCACGCTCGCCACCTGCACCAGGGAGCCCAGCCAGTCGTCGAGCCCGGTCAGTCCGGCCCGCCCCGGCTTCACCGGCGCGGGGTCGGGAGCGGCCGCCGCACTGCCCGGTGCGACCAACCCGACAGTCGCGGCGGCACCGCCGAGCACTGCCGCGCCCCGCATCACGTCCCGGCGGCTCACCGACCGACGACGGTGCTGTTCATCCTGCATCTCCGACCTCCGCATCCGGCTGTGATGTGCCGTGAGGTCGGTGTCGCACCCCACCGCCACACCCTGGGCGCAGGTGATGCTACTCCCCGTAAACATCGAAATCCATCTCTGAAAGGGGGGTGTGCCCGTCCGTCGACCCGGGCACGGCCGGTGAACGGCGGTGTCACCGGGCTCGCCGCCCTCCTCGGCCTCCCCGACAGCCGGTACGGTGAACCGACCGAGGCCGGGCGGTCGGACGGTCCGGGGTGAGGGAGGGGCCACGTGGCGTCCAGGGAAGCCGACATCGCCGAGGAGCAGGCGTACTTCGACGCGGCGGCGAAGCACCGCGACCGGCGCCGCGACGACCTGCGGAGGCTGCCGTCGGCAGCCGCGCACACCGGCGCCGCCGCCCACCTGCGCCGGTACGCCGACGCGGCCACGAAGGCGCTCGGCGCGGCGGACGAGGCGGTGGCTTTCGGCCGGATCGATGCCGAGTCGGGCGAGATCCGGTACGTCGGGCGGCACCTGATCCGGGACGCCCACGGCGAGGTGCTGGTGGTCAACTGGCACGCGCCGGCCGCCGCCGGCTGGTTCGAGGCCACCGTGGACAACCCTGCGGGAGTACGCCGCAAGCGCGCCTTCACCTGCACCGGAAACACCATCGAGGAGCTCACCGACACGATCCTGGCCGAGATCGCCGAGGCGGTGGACGCGCACCTGCTGGCCGAGCTGACCCGCAGGCGTACCGGCACCATGCGGGACATCGTGGCCACCATCCAGGCGGCCCAGTTCGCGCTGATCCGCGCCCCACGCGACCAGGTGCTGGTGATCGAGGGCGGCCCCGGCACCGGCAAGAGCGCGGTGGCCCTGCACCGGGTCTCCTGGCTGCTGTTCCAGCACCGTACCGAGATGTCGGCCCCGGACGTGCTGGTGGTCGGGCCGAACCCCACCTTCGTGCGCTACATCGGGCAGGTACTGCCCGCCCTCGGCGACGAGGGGGTGGAGCTGTGCGACGTCGGCCGGCTCGCCCCGCAGGTGCCGCTCGGGCGCACCGAGCCGGACGCGGTCACCCGGATCAAGGGCGAGGCGCGGATGGCCGACCTGCTGGCCCGCGCGCTGGACGCTCGGATCGGCACCCCCGACCCGGCCGAACGGCTGCTGGTCGGCGGCCGGTTCGTCACGATTCCCGGGGCCGAGGTCGCCGAGGCGCTCGCCGGGGCGCGGGCCGCCGCCCTGCCGTACTCCGGTCGGCGACGGCTGCTTCGTGACCGGCTCTCCGCCCTGGTGGCCGCCCGCACCGGCGTCGACCCGGGCGGGGCGGACTCGGTCGGCAACCTGGCCGAACGGCTCTGGCCACAGCAGACCCCGACCGGTCTGCTGCGCGACCTGCTCGGCTCCACCGCCCGGCTGCAGGCCGCCGCCGGGGACGCGTTCACCCCGGCGGAGGTGACGGCGCTGCACCGGCGCGGCGCGGACCGGCTGTCCCGGGAGACCTGGTCACCCACGGACCTGCCGCTGCTGGACGAGCTGACCCACCTGATCGACGGGCCGGGGCGGCGGTACGCCCACGTGGTGGTCGACGAGGCGCAGGACCTGTCCCCGATGCAGCTGCGGGCGGTGGCCCGACGCAGCGCCACCGGGTCGCTGACGGTCGTCGGCGACCTCGCACAGTCCACCGGCAGCTGGGCGCGCGACTCGTGGGACGAGGTCCTCGCCCACCTGCCGACCCGACACCCGGCCAGGATCACCCCGCTGCAGTACGGCTACCGCGTACCCCGCCAGGCGTACGCGACGGCGGCACCCCTGCTGGAGGTGGCCGCACCGGGGGTGGCCCCGCTGGAGGTGGTCCGGGACGGGCCGGCGGAGACCGGCGTACACCGGGTCGGCCTGGCCGAGCTGGCCGGTCGGGCGGTCACGGTGGCGCGGGAGCACGCCGACGCCGGCCGCTTCGTCGGCGTGGTCTGCCCGCCCCGGCAACGGCGGCCGGTCGAGACGGCGCTGGCCGCCAACGGCATCACCTGGAGTAGCGCCGACCGCGGTGAGCTGGGCGGCGCGGTCAACCTGATCAGCCCGCAGGAGGCCAAGGGCCTGGAGTTCGACGCGGTGGTGGTGGTCGAACCGGTGGAGATCGTGGCCAGCGACGAACGTGGTCACCGCCTGCTCTACGTGGCGCTGACCCGCACCACCGGGCACCTCGACATCGTCTGCACCGGGGACCCGGTGCCGCTGGCCGCGCCGACCCGCCCCCGGCCGCCGGTCGGCGGTGGGCCAGACCCGACGTTCACCCGGCGGGAGGTGCACCGGCTGGCCCAGCACCTCACCGGCCAGTTGCGCAGCGCCGCGCCACCTGAGTTCTGGGCCGAGGTGCTGGACGAGGTGCGGGCGAGCCTGTCGCCGGGCGGGTCCGTCAGCTCCGGGCCTGCGGCGGGCGACTGATCGCCGCCGAGTCGAGCCGGCGGCCCACCGTCCACTGCAGGATCTCGTGCTCGACGTCGGCCTTCTTGGCCTTGCTGGACACCGCGATGCCCAGCTCCTTGGCCAGCGCCCGCAGTTTCGGCACGCTGAGCTTCAGGTCGGCGAGGTAACGCGCGCCGGCCGCCCGGTCGCCGATCGTCACGAGGTCGGCGCGTACCCGCTCGGTGTCCACCCCGGCCGAGGCCGGTGCGGCGGTCGACCGGCGGGCGGGCCGGGCCTTGTCGACCACGGAGAGTTTCGCCGTGCCGTCGGCGAGCGCGGCGAGCTGGTCGGCGGGGAGCGTGCGGACGAACTCGGCCACCCGCAGCAGGACGGCGTGCGCGAGGTCGGCGGGGTCGGTCACCGGTCGTTCTCCTTCTACGGGCGGGTGCGAGCCAGGAACTCGCTGGCCAGCTGTTCGAGTTCGTACTGCACCCTGTCGTTGGCGTTCGGCACCAGCACGGCGGGTAGTCGCCGTTCACCCGCCGTGCCGAACAGGGTCTTGTTCTCCCGGATGGTCTGCCGGAAGCTCGGAACCTCAAGGCTGTCGGCGTGCGCCAGGTAGTTACGGGACGCGTTGATCGGCCCGTTCCCGGCGTACTGGATCATAGTGAACACCACACCCAGGTACTGCGGGTCGATCATCGGCCCGGGGGCGGCCACCCGGTTGAAGTCGCGAACCAGCTCGGACACCTTGCTCCGCAGGTAGTCGATGCCGAGCGTGGACAGGTAGTCGGGCCGCGCCGGGGTCAGAATGTGATCGCTGGCCACGATTCCGGTCCGGGTGACCATGGTGAAGTTCGGCGCGCAGTCGATCAGAACGTCGTCGTACCCGGTGAACTCCTCGGTGCCGAGCCCGTCGGCGAGCGACCGGTGCAACGGCAGGAAGTGCGGGCTGCCGTGCTGGAAACGCGATCCGCCGAGCGCCGCGGCGATGTCCAGGTCCACGTCGACCAGGCCCAGATGGGAGGCGACCAGGTCGAGCCGGCCGCCGTCGGGCAGCAGCGCGTTCGCCGGTTCCGGAGTCAGCACGTACGGGTGCAGCGGATCTGTGGGCCCGTCGGCCAGCACCGACCCGTACCACTGCAGGATCGTCTTCTCGTACGCGAGGTTGCGCTCCCAGTCCTCCGCCGAGTAGAACGAGAAGGTGAGGCTGGCTTGCGGATCCAGGTCGATCAGCAGGACCCGACGGCCCCGGGCGGCGAGCGCGGCACCGAGATTCGCGGTGATCGTGGTCTTACCGACCCCACCCTTGTAGTTGATCACGGACGTGATGCTCATGCCACTCCCCGCATCGAACCATGATCGCAGCAACCACCACCCTCCGCGAGCCTCGATCCGATGCCCGCAACAACGGTGGCTACTGGCCGCCTACGAGAAAACCCGATTGGCCGTGGACACCTGTCGCCGTGTGGCACGTCCGTCAAGGCTACTGTCCCCGGATGGTGAGGCCTAGTTCCTCGACGGTCAGGCGGCTGAGATCAACGAGTTGGTCCTCGCTGAGGGTGACGCCGCGCAGGTCGTCGAGAGCGGCCTTGAGGCCCCCGAGCGTGTTGCCGCGCAGATCGGCGCCGGTGAGCCGGCAGGACTTCACCTCCAGGCCGTCCAGGCGGCACGACCTGAACGCGATACCGGGCAGGCGACAGGAGGACCAGGCGGCGTCGGTGAGAATGCACTCGACGAACCCCACCGCCCCGGCGGCCGCGACCCGGGTGAAAGTGGCGTAGTCGAATCGGCAGCCCTCGAAGAGCACTTCCTTGAGGCGGACGTCGGCGAACCGGGTACCGGTGAACCGGCAACCGGTGATCGCGCTGCGTTCGATCGTCACACCCGACAGCAGCGCCCCGGACAGGTCGGTGCGGACGACCTCGCAGCCGAACAGGGTGCCCGCCTTCCAGGTGCTCTCGCCGAGATCCGTACCGACGATCCGACTCCCCCACACCCGGACGTCGTCGAGGACGGCACTCCGCCAGGAGGCACCCTCGACGAGGACGTCGTCGAGTTCGTCGTCCACGTCGGTGGTGAGGTCGAGGTCCTCGGGATCGAGGTCCGGAAGCAGGATCGTCACGTCACCGACCGCGCTGGTCCGCATGCTCCCTCTCCCCTGGCCACGAGAGGCACCGGTGCAGGTACGCCGGTACCGATACAGGTCCGCCGGCATCACACCACGTCCACAGCGGCCGATCCAGTCCATCTGCTCCCCGGCCGCCGGGGGCATTCGGGGCGTACCCGGAAATGAAGAAAGGCTCTGCTCCGGAGTGAACCCCCAGATCAGAGCCTTTATTGCTGGTGCGCCGCCAGGGACTCGAACCCCGAACCCGCGGATTAAGAGTCCGCTGCTCTGCCAGTTGAGCTAGCGGCGCTCGGTGGCAACGGGGAGAACCTTAGCACGGCCTTTCGGAGGGGTCCCAATCCGATACCCCCTCCCCCCTTCGGTCGAGCTTAACGGACATAGGCGGTCAAATCTTCGACTCTGTCGGATCCAGGGGCCACGGTCTCGACGGCGTACGGCACGATGTGCGCCAGGAACGTGAGAACTGAGGTGGGAATGCACAGTTTCACGCGGGCCGGGTCGGTGGTGGCCGCGCTGGCCCTGACGGCGTCGGTCGCACTGGTGGGCTGCGGCAGCGGCGGGAACCAGGCTGATTTCGTGGCTGGGGCGACTCCGACGCCGGGTAGTTCGGTGGGGGGCGTCTCGGCGGGGCCGGGTGACTCGTCGGCGCTGCCGGACCTGGAGGTCACTCCGAAGGACGGGGCGAAGAACCGGCCGGTCAGTACGGAGATCGGGGCGAAGTTGCCCGACGGTGGCAAGGTCACCGAGGTCGTCCTGACCACGGCCGACGGTGACGAGGTCGAGGGGTCGGTGCGGACCGACGGGTCGACGTGGGTGCCGAGCAAGCCCCTGAAGTATGGCAAGAAGTACACCGCGAAGGTCGTCGGCACCGCGGCGGACGGGCGGACCCAGCAGGGCGAGACCTCGTTCACCACGATGGCCAAGCCCAAGTCGACGATCACCTCGGGGCTCTACCTGTTCGACGACAAGTCGTACGGGGTGGCCATGCCGGTGGTCGCCGAGTTCCATCCGGGGATCCCGGAGAAGGACCGGGCGGCGGTGCAGAAGCGGATGTTCGTCCAGACCGACCCGCCGCAGCCGGGTGCCTGGCACTGGGTGTCCAACGGCACGCAGGCGTACTACCGGGCTCCGGAGTACTGGAAGCCCGGGACGACGCTGGCGGTCCGGATCGCCCTGGAGGGCATTCCGCTGAGCAACGGCCGGCACGGCAACGTCGACCGCACGGCGACGGCGAAGATCGGCCGGTCCTTCGAGATGAAGGTCGACAACGCCACCAAGCAGATGACCGTGTACGAGGCCGGCAAGGTGATCAAGACCATGCCGGTGAGCCTGGGCAAGAAGAGCACCCCGTCGTCGAGCGGCACGATGGTGGTGATGGAGAAGAAGGCGGCCACCGTCTTCGACACCATGGAGGAACTCGGCCCGGAGGAGGGGTACGTCACCGACATCGAGTTCGCCCAGCGGATCACCTGGGGCGGGGAGTACATCCACGCCGCCCCGTGGTCGGTCCAGCACCAGGGTCAGCGCAACGTCTCGCACGGCTGCGTGAACGTGTCGACCGAGAACGCGAAGTGGTTGTTCGACCAGAGCCGGGTCGGTGACCCGATCACGATCAAGGGCACCGAGCGCAAGCTGGCCGCCGGTAACGGTTGGACGGCCTGGAACCTCGACTGGGCGGAGTTCGTCAAGGGCAGTGCCCTGCCGGTGCCCCAGGGTGGTGCGGAGGCGGCCCTCGCCCTCTGACATCCCGACCCACTGACCCCCGTCGGGCGCGCGAGCGCGCGACGGGGGTCAGCGCACGTCGGGGTCGGACTGCGACGGGTCGGCGTACGGAGGGAACAGCGCGACGAAGGTCAGCGGTCGTCGAGGGTCGGGCTGCGGCAGGGCCGCGTACGACAGGGGTCGACACGTCCGTCGGTCTCGATCGCAAAAGGTGGATCTTGCCGCCAATCGGTGATAATTGCCGGGATGTGCCGGACGGTCGTCGGAAACCGGACCTGGATCCGGTACGTCGGACAGACGACGGGCAGTCGCCGAACCACGACAGTGAGGGAATCATGCGAGTCAGCCAGAACGAGTCGATCCGGTCCGCCGGCCACCGACGCGGTGGGCGACGCCGCGTGTCCGCCACGGCGGTGCTGGCCGCGGTCCTGGCGTTCACAGTCGCCTGCACCTCCGGTGGCGGCGGTGGCACCACGAACGACGACGCCCCGGGCCTGTCGGGTGGGGTCGAGGACCCGCCGAAGGCGTCGGCGGTGATCACCGCGCCGGTGGCGGACGCGAAGGACGTGCCGGCCTCCACCGCCGTCACCTTCACCACCGACCAGGCGACGGAGACGACCGTCGAGCTCACCGACGCCGCCGGCGAGGCCGTCGAGGGCAAGCTCGACGAGGAGGGTACGACCTGGTTGCCGACCGGTGCACTGGAGTACGGCGAGACGTACACCGTGACGGTGACCGCGACCGGTGACGACGGCCGGCCGTCGGAGACCACCAGCACCTTCACCACGATGGCCAAGCCCTCCAAGCAGGTCCGGGTGACGAGCTTCCTCGGCGACGACCAGGTGGTGGGGGTGGGGATGCCGTTGATCGTCAGGTTCGGTCGGGAGGTCCCGGAGAAGTACCGGGCCGACGTGCAGCGGCGGATGACCGTCACCTCCGAGCCGGCGCAGGAGGGGGTCTGGCGGTGGTCCAGCCCGACCGAGGTCCGGTACCGGCCGAAGGAGTTCTGGCAGGCGGGCAGCACGGTGTCGTACCGGGTGCAGACCGGTGGGCTGCCGATGGGCGCGGGCTGGTTCGGCCGCAACGACCTCTCCGTGGACATCAAGGTCGGCCGTGAGCTGCTGATGTCGGTGGACAACAAGGCGAAGAAGATGACTGTGACCAGGGACGGGAAGGTGGTCAAGACCATCCCGGTGAGCCTGGGCAAGAAGAGCACCCCGTCGTCGAGCGGGACGATGCTGGTGATGGAGAAGCTGCGTAAGACGGTCTTCGACACCTTCGACGAGCTGGGTCCGGAGGACGGGTACCGGACGAAGATCGACTACGCCCAGCGGCTCACCTACGGCGGCGAGTTCATCCACGCCGCGCCCTGGTCGGAGGGGCAGCAGGGGCGGACCAACGTCTCGCACGGCTGCGTGAACGTGTCGATGGCCAACGGTGCCTGGCTGTTCGAGAACACCCGGGTCGGTGACCCGATCACCGTCAAGGGCACCGAGCGTCGGCTCCAGGTGGGCAACGGGTGGACGGACTGGGCGATGGACTGGGACGAGTACGTCAAGGGCAGCGCCCTGCCGTACGAGCCGGCCGCCGATAACTGACCCGCAGCCGCCGTTGCCCCCACCGTGCCCCCGGCACACCCCACGGCGCCCGGCGCCACCCCATCCGCTTCGCAGGGTTGATCAAGGGATTTGCGTCAGATTCCGCGCTGATCATGACGCAAATCCCTTGGTCGACAGGGATGGCGGGCACGTCGGGCTGGCCTCTACGGCAGCCCTGGAACGCGTCAGGCCCCCTCCCGGAGGAGGGGGCCTGACCTGCGGTGGAGTCGATCCACCAAGCGGGTGACTGATGGGAATTGAACCCACGACAACCGGGACCACAACCCGGTGCTCTGCCAACTGAGCTACAGCCACCATGTCCGCCCATCGGAGCGGAGCGCACTAATAATAGCCACACCCGACGGCTCGGCGTCCACCGGGTTCCCGCCTCGCCGACGACGGGTTCGGAGCAGTGCCGGGCCGGGTGCAGTCGAGGACGGTGACGGGTTCGGAGCAGGGCAACGACGGGTTCAGAGGGTGGCGGCGATCGACCGGGCGGTCTCCACGTCCGGGCCGGGCAGCGGCACGAAGACGGTACGTCGGTAGTACTCCAGCTCGCGGATGCTCTCCCGGATGTCGGCGAGCGCCCGGTGGGCCAGCCCCTTCTTGGGCTGGCCGAAGTACACCCGGGGGTACCAGCGACGACACAGCTCCTTGATGGAGGAGACGTCGATCATGCGGTAGTGCAGGTGGGCGTCGAGGCGGGTCATGTCCCGGGCGATGAACCCCCGGTCCGTGGCGATCGAGTTGCCGCACAGCGGCGCGCTGCGCGGGTCCTTGACGTACTGGGTGACGTAGTCGAGCACCATGTCCTCGGCCTCGGCGAGGGTGACCGTCGACCGCCGGACCTCCTCGGTCAGGCCGGACTTGCCGTGCATCGTCTGGACGATCTCCGGCATCGCCGCCAGCGCCTCGTCGTCGGCGTGGATCACCACGTCGACGCCCTCGCCGAGGACGTGGAGGTCGGGGTCCGTGACGAGCGCCGCCACCTCGATCAGCTTGTCCCGACCGAGGTCGAGCCCGGTCATCTCACAGTCGATCCAGACGAGGAGGTCAGCCACCGCCACAGACTAGCCGCAGCCTGCCGGCCCGCGCCTACACACCTTGTTCGTCGTGGCCCGCTAGGGTTTGCCCGTGCCAGCCGAACCCGCCGCTCCCCCTGCCGTCAGGAACGAGGACAGTGGCAGCCGCAGGCTCCGTCGGATCGTCACGGTGCTCGCCCTGGCGGCCGTGGTGCCCGCCCTCTACCTGCCGGGACGGGTGCACGACTTCTTCGACCTGAAGATCTACATGCGGGCGATGGAGTGGTGGGCCTCCGGCCGCCCGTTGTACGACTACGTCCAGCCCGACCGGGTCCAGGGTGAGTTGTACTTCACGTACCCCCCGTTCACCGCGCTGCTGTTGCGGCCCTTCGCGTTGCTTCCGCTCGGCGTGACCCAGGCGATCTTCACGGTGGCCACCGTCGTCGGGGTGGTGGTGACCACCCGGTGGCTGCTCCTGCCGCTGGTCGAGCGGCACGGTCTGCCCCGGGTGTTCACCGTGACGGTGGGGGTCCTGCTGGTCCTCTCCGTGGAGAGCACCCGGGAGACCATCACCTTCGGTCAGATCAACATGCTGCTCGTCGTGCTGATCCTGGCCGACCTGCTCTTCGCCGTACCCCGGGGGTCTCGGTGGGCCGGGGTGGGCGTGGGGCTGGCGACGGCGCTCAAGCTCTTCCCGGGGCTGTTCATCGTCTACCTGCTGGCGGCCCGCAGGTGGCGGGCGGCGGCGGTGGCCAGCGGTGCCGCCGCGGTGGCGACCCTGCTCGCGGCGGCGGTCGCGCCGGGGGACTCGTGGCGGTTCTGGACCCACGAGCTGTGGTCGACCGAGCGGGTCGGGCGCACCGACTACACGGGCAACCAGTCGTTGTTCGGGCTGCTCAGCCGGTTCACCGCCCCGGATCGCCCGAGTCAGGTCCTCTGGCTGGCGCTGGTGGCGGTGGTGGCCGGGTTCGGGTTGTGGCGGGCGGTCCGGGCGGCCCGCTCCGGTGACCACCTGACCGGCCTGACCCTGACCGGGCTGGTCGCCGCGCTGGTCTCCCCGATCACCTGGACGCACCACATCTACTGGTTCGTTCCGGCGGTGGTGGTGCTGGTGGGGGCGGTGCTCGACGCGGACCGGGAGACGGCGGCGGGGCGTCGACGACGTCGGTGGCATCTCGCGCTGACCGTCGGTACCTGGCTGTTGATCACGTACGGCGTGGTGACGTTCCAGGACTGGGGGGTCTCTCCGGTACGGACCGACTCACCCGTCGACTTCCTGGTCCGGAACATGTACGTCCTGCTCAGCGTGGTCCTGGTGGCGGCTCTGCCGATCCGAGGGACACCTCGGACGGCGTCTCGGGGGACACCTCGAACGGCGCACGAATCGGACAAAAGTCCCGAGTAACCCTCTTTTCCGCTAATCTGACGCAAGAGCACACAAGTGAACCGTCCTCTCACCGGACGGGACGCTCCCGGACGGCACCGATCCCCCGGTGCAGATGGCCCTCCGTGTCGGCAGCACGGAGGGCCATCGTCGTGCCGGCGGCCGCCCGGACGGACCGGCCCACAGGCCGGGCACCAGGACCGACCAGGAGCCAGGGCCACCGGGGACCAGGGCCGACCGGAGACCAGGCCCGGGGGTCGGGGTCGGCCGGGGACCAGGGCCGGGTCAGCGGTCGGGCGGGGCGGCGGGGCGCAGCCGGCTCGGCACCGTGAGGGGTCGGGGGGTGGCCTGCGGCCCGGTCGGCGGCCAGGTCAGCGCGGTCGGTCCGGAGCTCGTCGGTCGGGGTCGGGGTGGCCCACCGAGGTCGCCGCCCGGAGACCCCGGTTCGGAGCCGAGGTTCGGGCGGGCGCCGACCCCGACCGGTTCCCGCTCGCCGGGTCGGGTCGGCCGCGTCCCGAGACCGCTGAGCGAGGTGACCCCGAGGCGACCGGCGAGCACCGGCACCTGGTCGGGCTCGACGACGAACACCACCTCCCGGGGCCGGGCGCGGCGCAGCAGCACCGCCAGGCCCGCAGCGGCGAGCAGGGTCCCGCCCGCGAGCAGCCCTGCGGTCAGGACGGGCAGCCAGCCGAGGGTCCACCGACCTCGCAGGTCCAGGGCCAGGCCCGGCCGTCCGTCGGTCCGCATCACCACCAGACCGAGCCGCTGTCCGGTCAGGTCCTGCGGCCGCCATTGCAGGGTGCCGACGCCCTGACGGACCCAGGGGACCTGCCGGGGGGAGACCACCGGCCCGGTGGCGCGCGGCGACGCGGCGGCGGGGTCGAGGCGTACCGGAAGGGGTCCTCGGGACAGGCCGACCCGCTGCACCGTGGCGTGCGGGAACCCGGCCGCCCACCGACGGATCTCCTCGGTCGGGGCGAGGCCCACGAAGGCGGGGGTGCCGCCGGTGTCGGCGTCCAGGCGGATCCGGCCGCCGCCGGTCCGGGCGAAGGGTAGGTCGGCGTCGACCAGTTCGGTCAGGTCCTCGACGACGACGGCGTGCCCGGTGGTGCGGACCGGCTCGAAGCGGGTGGTGAAGGCCGTGCCGTCGTCGGCGTGCCGGGCGACGAGACCCAGCAGGCCCCCGGCGGTGACCGTCAGCACCCCGACGAGCAGCAACAGCAACCCGGCGATCGACCGCGCGAACCGCATCCGTCTTCCCCTCCTCGGCCTGGTACCCGGCCGACCTTACCCAGGCAAAGGAGACATTCAGCGGATATCGCCGCGAAGCATCGGGGAAACGGCGTCGGCCCGCCGGGAACACCCGACGGGCCGACGATCGCTGTCGGTCAGCTCTTCGGCTCGGTCGGGGCCGCCGCGACCGCCGGGGTCTCCCGACGGGTACGGACGAACGCCAGCCCGCCCAGCACCAGCCCGGCCAGCCCGGCGACCAGTCCGGCCACCCCGAGCCCGGTCGACGCCCCGGAACCCTCCGCCCGGTCGTCCCCGGCGTCCTCCCCCGCCGCGGCGGCCGGCTCCGTCGCCCCGTCCGCACCGGCTGCGGTCAGGGTGAGCACCGGGGCCGGATCCTGCGGCTCCTCCCCACCGGCCACCGGGGGCTCGATCCAGCGCTGGACGTTGCCGTCGGAGTAGGTCTGCAACGCCCGGAACACCATCGTGTCGACCTCAGGCAGAGGACCCATCGAGACCGGGAACTCCTGGAACTCGCCCGGCTTGACCCCACCGCCCTCGGCCGCCGTCCAGGTCAGCTTGGACACCGCCTCGGTGAGTTCGGCACCGTGCACCTCGATCGGCGGGCTGACCGGTCGCCGCTCCACCGTCACCGTCCACCCCGGGACCGGCAACGTCGACACCGACCCGACCGGCGCGTCCTCCGGCAGGGTCACCTCCAGCTTCACCGTGGAGGCGGTGTCGCTCTCGTTCGGCACCCGGAACGCCACCCGGCTGTAGGCGCCCTGCTCGGCCTCGCCCGGACTGACCGTGACGTGCGCGGCGGCGGGTGCCCCGACACCCAGGACGAGGGCGGCGGCGGCACCGAGCGTGAGCGCGACGGAGGTGGCGGTACGCCGGGGACGGATCATCAGTGGAACCTTCCTTCGGGACGGGCCTGCGGCCCTATCTGATCGGCACGGTGGCGGTCACCGTGGCCTGGTCGATGTCGGAGACACGGACTGTGAACCGGAACTCCCAGTCTCCGGCGGCGGGGAGGTTGACCTCGCTGGTCGCGTGGTTGTCGGTCAACGGGAGCAGCGGGAACTCGATCGGCTCGATCCCGGCCGACGGCAGCGCCGCCGTCACCCGCCACTGCTCGACCGGCTGCGGCCGGTTGTCCGGGGTGTACGCGTACAGGTGCAGGGTGTTGTTGCCCCGCTGGACCGGGGAGAGTTCGACCTGCAACGAGTAGATCGGGCTGGTCAACGTGGTGTTGAAGAAGTTCTGGGTGCCCCCGGCCCCACCCACCCCCTCGACCACCGCGCTGCGGGCCGGCGGGGTCTGCACCAGGGTGGCCGACACGCCGAGGACCACCACCGTCACCGCCAACTCGGCGATGACCAGTCGGCGTACCCGGGTCGGGCGCTGCGCCGCCGTCCGCTGGCGTACGAGGTGACGGGAGACCGCCGCCACCGCGATCACCAGGGCGAACAGGGCGATCTTGGCGAGCACCAGCCGCCCGTACGTGGTGTTCAGCAGCCCGTCGAGGGTGGCCACCTCGACCAGCGCCTGCACCGTACCGGCGAGCAGCAGGGCCGCCACCGACAGCGCCGCCCACCGCGACCAGATGGGCAGGATCGCGTCCAGTTCCCGCTCCTGCGCCCGGGGCAGCAGGAACACGGCGAGCATCACCAGTCCGCCCAGCCAGATCGCCATGCTGCCCAGGTGCACCGCGTCGACGAGGACCGAGACGGCCGGGGCGGGCGAGGCCACCGCGTGTCCGGCGAGCGGCCAGGTGAACAGCGCCGCGCCGCCGAGGACGGTCAGGATGATCAGGTCGGTTCGGCCGACCACACCGGCGAGGACCGGGCGGAGCAGGAACGCGGCGGCGGCGAGCAGGCCCAGCCGGACCAGGTGGGCGGTGCCGAAGCCGCTGCCCACCACGCTGCCCAGCCCTTCACCCGTCACCTCGAACAACCCACCCCCGGCGGTGTACGGCACCTGGAGCCAGATCGCTGCCACGGTGGCAAAGGCCACCAGGCCCATGCCGATCCAGGCCAGCCGGATCGGCCCCCGCCGGTCCAGCCGGGTCGGCCAGAGCGCGGCGAGCACCAGCACCGCCCCGACCACCAGCAGCAGACCGACGTAGCCGATGAACTTGGCCACCTTGACCGCGACCTCGACGGTCGGGTCGGCCCGGCTGTCCGACCCGGTGTCGGTGGGCGGGGTCGACGGGGCGCCGACCGAGTAGGTGAACGCACCGGAGATCGGGTGGCTGTCGGCGGAGATCACCCGGTAGCTCACCAGATAGGTGCCCTGTCCGGCGTCCCCGGCCACCCCGATGGTGACCACACCGCCGTCGAAGCGGGGCTCGCCCCGGTCGGCTCGGGAGCCGTCGGGGGCGATCACCCGGATCCGGTCGGTGATCTTGCGTACCGGTTCGCTGAAGGTGAGCACCACCTCGGCCGGTGCGTTCGGGACCACTGCCGAGGCGGCGGGGCTGGTGCTCTGCAGCACCGCGTGGGCGCTGGCGGGGGTGGCCGGCGTGATCAGCAGCGCGAGGACGGCGACCAGCAGGCCGGTGGCGGCGGCCCAACGGACGATCCGTCGACGGGGCGCGCTGACCGGGGGGCGGCGGCGGGGGACGGCAGTCATGTCGGCAATGCTCGCCGACGAGACCGGCTGCTGGCGAGTCCCAGCCTCCCGGGAATCGCCGCCACCGGCTCGGCCGTACCCGTCTGACGTCTCACGCAGGGGTGGTCGGCCCGTGGGGCGGAAAAGTTCCCGACGTGGCCCAGGTTATGTGAGGACGAAGGTCCCTGTTCCCGCCGTCGCGGACGCGTACGCTGGTCAGTCGTGATCCCCGTACCGCGCGAACCCGGTGACACCGGTGCCGCCCGCCCCGCCGTCTGGCCCGCCGGAGCCGTGGCCGACACCGACCGGGAGGCGGCCACCCGGTGGGCGCTGGCCGCCCGCGACGGCGACCCGGCGGCGGTGTCCGCCTTCGTCCGCGCCACCCAGGCCGAGGTCTGGCGGTTCACCGCCGCCCTGGTCGACCCGGACAGCGCCGACGACCTCACCCAGGAGACCTACCTGCGGGTGCTGCGGGCGCTGCCCGACTTCCAGGGGCGGTCCAGCGCGCGGACCTGGCTGCTCGGGATCGCCCGGCGGACCTGCGCGGACCACCTGCGCACCGTGGTCCGGCGGCGGCGGCTCGACGACAGGCTCGCCGCCCACGCCCACACCGACGAGCTGCACCCCGACCCCGCCGGTCAGTTCGGTGCCGCCGACCTGGTCGGGCGGCTGGCGGCGGACCGCCGCAGCGCGTTCGTGCTGACCCAGTTGCTCGGCCTCTCCTACGCGGAGGCGGCGGTGGTGGAGGGGGTGCCGGTGGGCACCATCCGGTCCCGGGTGGCGCGGGCCCGCAGTGAGCTGGTCGAGGCGGTCGGCGACGCCCTCGCCGGTTGAGGCACCGGAACTTCCCGCAGGGACAGGACGACCTATGACCATGACCGCAGCGGTGACGCGGACCGGACGGTGGACCGTCCTACGCCCCTGGCTCGGCCTCGCCGCCCGGCTGGGACTGGCAGCGGTCTGGCTGGTCGCCGGGGCCACCAAGGTCGGCGACCTGGCCGCCTCCGGGCGGGCCGTGAACGCCTACCAGATCCTGCCGTACGACCTGGCGGTGGTGGTCGGGGCGGCGCTGCCCTTCGTCGAACTGGCCCTGGGCGTCCTGCTGCTGGTCGGGCTGGCCACCCGGTTGAGCGCCGGGGTCTCCGTGGCATTGCTGCTGGTCTTCGTCGCCGGGATCGCCTCGGCGTGGAGCCGGGGGCTGGCGATCGACTGCGGTTGTTTCGGCACCGGCGGGGAACTGGCCGCCGGGCAGTCCCCCAGCTACCTCCCGGAGATCCTCCGGGACCTGGTGTTCCTGGCGCTGGCCGGGTTCCTGCTTCGTTGGCCGGCCACCCCCGTCTCGGTCGACGGGGCGCTGGCCGGTGATCCCACAGTGGAGGACGACGATGAGTAGTCGCAAGGGCCGCCGGGACGCGGCACGGGTGGTCCGGGAGCAGATGGCCCGGGAGCGGCGACGCAAGCGGACCCTCTGGACCTCGGTGGCCGCCGTCGCCTTCCTGGTCGTCGCCGGGCTGATCGGGTGGAGCGTCTGGTCCGGCCAGCGCGCCGGGGACGTCACGGTGCCGACCGGGGCCAACGAGGCGGGCACCGGGATCGTCGCCGGGTCCGGCCCGGTCACCGTCGACGTCTACGAGGACTTCCTCTGCCCGGCGTGCAAGCAGTTCGAGGAGGTCACCGGCCCGACCCTCGACCAGCTGATCGCCGAGGGCACGGTCCGGGTGGTCTACCACCCGGTGGCGTACCTCAACCGCTACTCCACCACCCAGTACTCCACCCGGTCGTCGGCCGCCGCCGGGTGCGCGGCGGAGAACGGCCGTTACCGGCAGTACGCGAAGAAGCTCTTCGAGGCGCAGCCCGCCGAGGGGGGTGCCGGGCTCAGCGACGACCAGCTCACCGACCTCGCCGTCGAGGCGGGGCTGGACCGGGACGGTTTCGCCGCCTGTCAACGGGACGAGGCCTTCAAGCCGTGGACCGAGCGGCTGACCGACGAGGCCAGCCGCAGCGGGATCACCGGCACCCCGACCGTCCTTGTCGACGGCGAGGAACTCGCCGACCGCAGCCCCGACGGGTTGCGCGCCGCCGTCGAGGCAGCCGGCCGATGAGGCGTTCCGGCAGGCTGGTGCTGGTCCTGGCCGGGGTGCTCGCCACGCTGGTGGGGACCGCCGTCCCGGCTGCCGCACACGGGGCGGACGCCCCCGCCGGGACCGACTACCGGACCGAGGTCACCGGGGTCTTCCCCGACCTGCCGGGGGTGCGCGTACGACCCATCGAGGCGGGGGCCCGGCTGGAGTTGACCAACGTCGGCGACCGGGACGTCGAGGTGATCGGCTACTTCGGGGAGCCGTACCTGCGGGTGGGTCCGGAGGGTGCGTTCGAGAACCTCCGCTCCCCGGCGACGTACCTGAACCGGACCATCGCCGGGGGTGCCCTGCTGCCGCCCGAGGCCGACCCGGCCGCCGCCCCCACCTGGCGCAGGATCGACGACTCTCCCACCGTCCAGTGGCACGACCGGCGGGCGCTGTGGCGGGAGGAGGGGCCGCCCGCCCAGGTCCGGGCCGCCCCGGACCGGGAGCACCGGGTACGGGACTGGGCGGTCCCGATCCGCCACGACGACGGCATGGGCGGGTCCGAGGAGGGCGAGATCCGGGGCACCCTGGACTGGGTGCCCCCACCGGACCCGTACCCGTGGTGGGTGGGGGCCACCCTCGGCCTGCTCGCCGTGGGGGCGCTGGGGCTGGTCCCGGCCGGTACCCGCAACGGGGCGCGAGCCCTGGCCGGGATCGGTGGACTGCTGGCCCTCGGTGGCCTCGCCGCCGGGGTGACGATCGTCGGGCGGGAGGTCGACGCCGGGGCCACCGGCCCGACCGGGGTGCTCGTCGGGCTACTCAGCGGGCAGATCTGGGCGCTGCTGACCGGGCTCGGAGCGTTGGTCGCCGGTTGGTACGCCGTCCGTCGCCGACCGGGGGCGGACTTCGTGCTGGCGCTGGCCGGGACCTGCCTGGCCCTGTTCGCCGGGATCGGCAGCGCGACGGTACTCACCCGCTCGATAGTGCCGTCACCGTGGCCGGGGGAGGTCGTCCGGGCGATGACGGTGCTGGTCCTGGTCGCCGGGGCGGGTGCCGCCGCCGCCGGGATCCTGCGGCTGCGAGCCGCCGCCGCCCTGGCCCCGTCCGACCGACCGGCCGACGGCCCGCCGGACGATCCGACGCCGGAGCCCGACGACGACGCAACGAACGGGTCGTCGCCGGGCGGCGCGACGGCGAAGCCGGACGGCGGCGGGACGGGCCGGGATCCCGGTGGGCGTCCGGTGGTCAGGGCCGGGGGCTGAAGCCGTAGGGCAACTCCAGGCGGTGCCGGGCGAGCACCTCCCCGTCGGCGAGCAACAGGGGGGTGGGTCCGTCGGCCACGATCCGGCCGTCGTCCAGGATCACCGACCGTTCGCACAGCTCCAGCGCGTACGGCAGGTCGTGGGTGACCATCAGGACTGTCACCGGCAGGCCGCGCAGGATCTCCGCCAGCTCCCGCCGGGACGCCGGGTCGAGGTTCGACGAGGGCTCGTCGAGGACCAGGACCTGCGGGTGCATGGCCAACACGGTGGCCACCGCCACCCGGCGACGCTGCCCGAACGACAGGTGGTGGGGGGCGCGGTCGCGGTGCCCGGCCATGCCGACGGCGGCCAACGCCTCGTCGACCCGGGCCACCAACGCCGCACCCCGCAGCCCGAGGTTGGCCGGGCCGAACGCCACGTCCTCGGCGACTGTCGACAGGAAGAGCTGGTCGTCGGGGTCCTGGAAGACGATGCCCACCCGACGGCGGATCTCGGCGAGCACGGCCCGGTCCGGCCCCACCGTCAGCCCACCGACCCGCACCGTCCCCTCCACGCCGGTGAGGATGCCGTTGAGGTGCAGGACCAGCGTGGTCTTCCCCGCTCCGTTGGGCCCGAGCAGCGCCACCCGGGCACCGTGCGCCACCGTCAGGTCCACCCCTCGCAGGGCCACGTGCCCGTCCGGGTACGCGAACCGGAGCCCCCTGACGTCCAGGGCGGGTGCCGTGGTGCTCACGTCAGGGCGACGGCGGCAGCGGCGACGGTGAGCGCCGCCGCCGGTACCGTCGCCCCGGCCAGCCACTGCCCGGTGGTGGCCGCCGCCGAGTCCGTCCGGCTCGGGGGCATCCGCCCGGTGTAGCCGCGCGAACGCATCGCCAGGTACACCCGTTCACCCCGCTCGAAGGCGCGCAGGAACAGCGTGCCGACCCCGGCGGCGAGCCCTCGCACCTGCCACAGGAAGCGGGGGTCGTCGCCCCGGGAGATCCGCGCCACCCGCATCCGCTGGGCCTCCCCGACGAGCACCGGCAGGTAACGCAGCATGAAGGTGGCGATCTGGGTGACCACCTGCGGGCAGCGCAGCCGGTCCAGGCCGAGGATCAGGTCCCGGGTGGTGGTGGTAGCGGCCAGCAACAGCGAGGCGAGCACCCCCAGGGTCGCCTTGGCCAGGATGTTCCACGCCCCGTACAGCCCCTCCTCGGACAGCCGCAGACCGAACAGGTCCACCCGGTCGCCGGTGCCGAGGAACGGCAGCGTGAAGGCGAACAGGACGAACGGCACCTCGATCGACGCCCGCCCGAGCAGCCACCCCGGCGGCACCCGGGAGAGGGCGGCGACCACCGCCACCAGCAGGACGTACCCGCCGAAGGCCCAGAACCGGGCGCGGGGGGTGGCGACCACGACGAGGGTGAAGGCGACCATCGCGGTGATCTTGACTTCGGGTGGGAGCCGGTGCACGGGTGAGGTGCCGTCCCGGTACAGCAGGTGTGCGGACCCGGCCCCCACCGGTCAGTCCCCGACCGCGGTGTCCGGCGACCCCACCGGTTCACGGCGGCGCAGCAGCCAGAACCCGCCACCGCCGACGGCGAAGGTGAGGACCACCCCGAGGATCCCGGACAGGCCGGTGGAGAGCAGACCGTCGTCCAGCCCGGCGATGCCGTAGTCGGCCAACGGGCCGCCGATCTCGTGGTCCCGTTCCTGCTGCGCCGGGCAACTGCCGCCCACGAGGGTGTCGTCGGCGTCGAAGGTGCAGCCCTCGCGCAACGACGAGTCCAGACCGTCCGGGTGCGACGACGCGAAGCTGCTCACCACTCCGGCCAGCAGGAACGCCACCAGGAGACCGGCACCGAGGAACCCCCACAGCCGCCGGTTCACCGGGCACCCCCGGTCACCGGGGCGGCCGAGGAGGGGCGGCGGGTCGGCGGTAGTCGGCGCAGCGCGTACACCAGATCGGGTCTGACCTTGGCGACGGTGACCACCGTGGTCGCCGTGATCAGTCCCTCGCCGACGCCGATCAGCAGGTGCACCCCGGTCATCGTGGCGGCCAGGCCCCCGAGGTTCCCGCCCAGGTCGGTGGTCCCGCCCAGCCAGTACTGGACGACGAAGCCGAGCGCCGCCACGACCACGCTGAGCAGCCCGGCGACGAAGCCGGTCACCGCCAACCCGGCGGGGGTACGCGGGAGCACCCGCAGCAGGAGGGCGATCAGCAGGTACGCCGCGGCGGTGCCGATCAGGGCGATGTTCGTGACGTTGAGCCCCAGCATCGCGACCCCGCCGTCACCGAAGACGAGCGCCTGCACGACGAGCACCACAGTGACGCAGAGCGCCCCCACCCAGGGGCCGACGAGGAGGGCGGCGAGCGCCCCGCCCATCAGGTGACCGCTGACCCCGGCGGTGAGGATCGGGAAGTTGAGCATCTGGACGGCGAAGATGAACGCGGCCACCAGACCGGCCATCGGGGCCAGCCGGTCGTCCAGGTCACGTCGTCCGCGAAGGACGCAGAACACCAGGACGACCAGGGCGAACGCGGCGAACGCGGCGGCCACCGGGCCGTCGATGATCCCGTTGGAGATGTGCATCGCGAGGGTGTCCACCCGGGCCTCCCAGGGGCGACAACTGATCGATGAACGCAACTGTCGGCCAGAGTATTCACCACCGACCCCACTGTTGCCAATACCTGGCAACAAGGGCGGTTGCCGACCGTCCCCCGGTTCCGGTCCCCCGGGTCCGGCGCCGGGGCGCGTCGGCTCCGGGTCCGGCGCGGCGGCGCGTCGCCGCAGGCGGCACCGGCCGGGGCGGCGGTAGGGTCGGGCCATGACCGACCGCCTCTCCCCCGGTGACCCCGCGCCCGAGTTCAGCCTCCCCACCGACACCGGGGAGACCCTCGCCCTGTCCGACCTGCGGGGCCGCCGGGTCATCCTGTACGCCTACCCGGCCGCCATGACCCCCGGCTGCACCAAGCAGGCCTGCGACTTCCGCGACACCCTCGACTCCCTGCGGTCCGCCGGGTACGAGGTGGTCGGCATCTCCCCCGACAAGCCGGCCAAGCTGGCCAAGTTCCGGGAGCACGACGCGATCACCTTCCCCCTCGTCTCCGACCAGGACAAGCAGGTGCTCAGCGCGTACGGGGCGTACGGCGAGAAGCAGATGTACGGCCGTACCGTGACGGGTGTGATCCGTTCCACCTTCGTCATCGACCCGGACGGCAAGATCGAGCGTGCCCTCTACAACGTGAAGGCCACCGGCCACGTCGCCAAGCTCCGCCGTGACCTCGGACTCGACTGACTCCCCCGGCACCGGTGCCTGGCGGGCGGTGGCCGCTTCGGCGGTGGTCTACGATTCGACAGCGGTGGTGACGGGGCCGTAGCCCAATTGGCAGGAGGCATACGGTTTAGGTCCGTACCAGTGCGGGTTCGAGTCCCGCCGGCCCTACCACGGCGGTCTCGGCCGAATCGACGGCGTCGATGTCGGGCGCGTCACGATCACGGGCGGGTGCGACCCGCCAGCGGCCAGGATGTCCGCGTGACACTGCACTTCGTCCTGGACCCGGACCTCACCCCCCACCTGCGCGACCAGCTCGTGGCGCTCTGGTTGGAGGTGACCAACGCCGGTGGCGCTGTCGGGTTCGTCCCCCCGGTGACCGAGGCCGAGGTCCGGTCCATGGCCGATCCGACGTTCGACGGGATCACCGACGGCCCCGACCGGCTCCTGGTCGGGTACGCCGACGGTCGACCGGTCGCCGCCCTGGTCTTCGCCGACAACCGGTTCCACCTCAAGCCGCACTGGTGCACCCTGAAACGGGTCATGGTCCACCCACACGCCCAGGGCAACGGGTACGGGGCCGCCCTCATGCGGGAGGCCGAACGGCTCGGCCGGAAGCTGGGCTGGGAGGCGCTGCACCTGACCGTCCGCGACGGGGGCGGTCTGGACGCCTTCTACCGGCGACTCGGCTACCGGGAGGTGGGCCGGCTGCCCGGTGCGCTGCGGGTCGGAACCGGCGACGACCGCGACGAACTCCACATGTGGCTCGCCCTGACCCGGTGACCGAGGTCGGGAAGCGGCCGGTGCAGAGGGGAGCGATCCTCTACACCGTGGTCCTCGTCCGCACGTCGGTCACCGGGTGCAGGCGACGGGGTGGGGCTGGCCGCCGCCCGCCGCCCCGGCCGCCGGTGGGTCGGCCGGGGGTGGGGTGGGCGTGTCGGTCGGGGAGGCCGACGGGGAGGCCGAACCGCTGGGCGACGGGGAGGCCGAGGGGCTGACGCTCGGGCTCGGCGAGGCGGAGCGGGACGGGGTCGCCGACGGCGACGCCGAACGGGCCGCCCGGGGGGCGGTGCCCGACCCGCCGCCGTACATCCGGACGTCGGTGGTCTGGACCTGACCGGGGGCCATCCGGATGCCGGTGGCGACGGCCCGGTTGCCGTTGGTGTCGGTCACCCGGATCGAGTACGGCCCCGCTCCGGCCCCGGACCCGATCTCCCAGTAGTTGTAGCTCTGCCGGGAGGCGGTACGCCACGCACCCGAGGTGCCCGGCCGGACCTCCACCGAGCGGAGCGGGTTGCCGTGCGACCCGACGAGCACCGAGAACCAGTACTGCGAGGCGCCCTCCTTGATCCGGAAGGTCAGGGGGCCGGGGAGCGCCGGGTCGACGAGCGCCCGGTAGCTGACCGGGACGATCCCCTGGACCGGGTCGGCGATCTCCCGGAACGCCTCGGCGGAGAGGTCGATGTGCCCGGGGGCGCACTCCGGGCACTGGTCCACCACCAGCACCCGGACCGAACCCTTGGGGCCGGTCACGTCGAGGTATCCCCCGCAGGCGGCGGCCGAGGCGTACTCGGAGGGGCCGAGGGCGACGTACCGCTTGTTCGACGGTGGGGACGGGTACGAGCAGTTGCCGATGCCCCCGGCGAGGTCGTAGAAGGTCGCCTTGCCCTGGTTGAGCCGTCCGGCCACCGGAGGGGCGGCCAGCGCCCCCGGGCCGGCGGCGAGCACCGGGGCCGCGACCGGGGGTGGGGCGGCGCAGACCGGCGCGGCGTCACGCAGCACGAGGGTCAGCCCCAGTACGGAGGCGACCCCGGCCACGCCGACCGCCAGCAGCCACCGGGGCGGTATCGCCGAGGGGGCTCTGCGCCGACCGGGGCCGGACGGGCGGTCGAGGTTCTCGGGCAGGTCAGGGTCGGTCACGGAACCCGATGCTGCCCGACCCGACACCATCGGGACAAGCCGGCTAAGCGAAAACTAAGACGGGCGGCCGCTACGGCCTCCACCTGCGGCTCGGCGGGGTCACCAGGCGACGCCGATGCCGTCGCCCGGATACCAGTGCCGGGCCGGGGTCTCCCGGTACGCGAGGAACCGGCGGCCGGTCCGCTCGGCGTGCTCGGCCAGGACGTTGGTCGCGGTGACGTTGTCGGTCAGCAGGACCGCCCCGGGGGCGAGTCTCGCCTCGACCGCGTCGAACTCCCGCTTCTCGTGGGCTCGACTGTGGTCGCTGTCGTGCAGGAAGAGGTCGACCGGTCGGTCCAGGGCGTCGATCGAGGCGATCGAGTCGCCGATCACCAGGTCGACCACCTCGGACCAGGGCTCGGTGCGGGCCAGGTAGCCGGCCTCCGGATTGATGTCCAGGCTGGTGACCCGACCGGGTCGCCCGTCGGCGGCGTTGCGCAGCAGGGCGGCGGCCAGGACACAGCTGCCCAGCCCCTTGTCGACGCCGGTCTCCACCACGTGCGCCGGACCGGTGGCGCGGACGATCGCGTACCACCCGATGCGGCGGGCGTAGCGGACCTGCCGGTCGGCCAGGCCCCGGCGGGCCGCCCCGGCGGTCGCCTCCTCGATGTGGGTACGCAGCCGGTCGTCGGACTCGATCTCCTGGAAGTACGCCCGGACCTGCTTGACCGGTACGTCGCACACCACGCTGACGAACCAGGCCAGGTGGTGCCGGCTCAGCTTGGTCAACTCGTACGTGTAGTTGTGATGCTCCCGGGAGGTGACCAGCCAACGGGCCGAGGTCTTGAGCACCTTGGCGTCGTGCCGGGCCACCCTGACCAGCCGTTTGGGGAAGGCCGCGATCGGCGCGAGCCGGGTGCGGGCGATGTTCCGCCGGAGCTTCTCTGCGTCCACAGGAGCGTTCTACCATCCCTCGGGAAACAACGGGTGCCCTCTTCACCGGATCGACGGGTGTGTGGTCGGCGACTGGGGACACCCTGGACGGTCGACGGTCAGTAGCATGCCGACATGTCCATGGGTCGACAGGTTCCGGAGTCCGCACCGAGCACACCGGTCGGGGCCGACCCGGGCGGCACCGCCCGACCTCGCCGTGGGCGTCGTCTCCTGCTGACCGGACTGCTGGTCCTGGCGCTGGTCGGCGGCGGTGGCGTCCTGGCCGCCGCGCTCTACGTCAGGTCCGTCGACTCGGCGATCGACAGGGTGGACGCCTTCGACGAGGTCCCGGCGGAGTCTCGACCGCAGGTCGTGGCGACCGACGCGTTGAACATCATGATCCTCGGCAGTGACTCCCGTGACCCGGAGGACAGCTCCGGGTCGCGGACCGACACGATCATCCTCGCCCACCTGCCCCGGGACCGGTCGAGCGCACAGCTGATCTCGATCCCCCGCGACACCTGGACGGCGGTGCCCCGGTCGAAGCAGGGGCGGGGCGGCCGGGACGCCAAGATCAATGCGGCGTACGCGTGGGGCGGCGTCCCGCTGATGGTGCAGACGGTGGAGAAGTTCACCGGTGTCCGCATCGACCACGTGACGATGGTGGACTTCGCCGGGTTCAAGGACATCGTGGACGCGCTCGGCGGCATCGAGATCCACGTGGAGAAGGCATTCACCTCCACCCACTCGCTCAACGCCGACGGTCGACGGGAGTTCGTGGCGGGCCGGCAGACGATGGACGGCTCCGCAGCCCTCGACTACGCCCGCGAGCGGTACGCCTTCCCCGACGGCGACTTCGCCCGGATCCGCCACCAGCAGCAGGTGATCAAGGCGATCCTGGACAAGGCCGCCTCCGGCGGGACGCTGAGCAGCCCCACCCGGTTGAACGCGTTCGTCAGGGCCACCGCCGAGGCGGCGGCGGTCGACAGGTCGATGTCAGTGCTCGACTTCGCGATGGAGCTGCGACACCTGCGCAGCGGCAACCTGGAGTTCTTCACCTGTCCGGTGACGGGCACCGGCAGGGTGGGCAGCGAGAGCGTGGTCTTCGCCGACGAGGAGAAGGCCGGCCGCCTCTTCGACGCGGTCCGCCGCGACGACGTACCCGAGATCCTCGCCGCCGGTAGGTAGTCGACCTCCACCGAGTAGGGATGACCATGTCGCGCCGGACCGAACCGAGCATCCCCGGTCCGCCGAGGCCGGTCGAGGGGTCTGCGGTGTCCGGCGTGCCGGATCCCGACCCCGTCGACCGGCCGGGCCTGGAGACCACAGCAGTCCTGCCGTACGCCGGTTCCCGGGCGTCGACGAGGACCCGGGCGCTGCGCGCCTGGATGCTGACCCTTCCGGTCGACGTCGTCGCCCTGCTCATCCCCCTGCTGGTCAGCCAGACGTACTGGCGGGGCACGCTCGCCTACGCCGCACTCGTGGTGACGGTCTTCGCCACCGGGGGACTGTACCGGGCCCGCCGCCACCTCGGGATCCTCGACGAACTGCCGACCCTCTGCGGACGGCTGCTCTCCTGCGGGGCGGCGGTGGCCATCATCGCGGCCGTACGCCACGAGTCGGTCCCGTACGTCAGCGGGTTCATGCGCGACGTGGCGCTCTGCGGGGTGCTGGTGGTCGTCGGCCGGGCCGGGACCCGCAAACTGATCCTCGTCGCCCGGCGGCGACGCTGGATGGAGCACAACGCCATCGTCGTCGGCGCCGGCCCGGTCGGCCAGGAACTCGCCCGGCTGCTGCGCCGACACCCCCGTTACGGGCTGCGGTTCGTCGGATTCGTCGACACCGCACCGCAGCGACCCGGGCCGGTCCCCCTCATCGGGACCCTCGACGACCTCGAACGGCTCATCCCGGCGCTCGACTGCGACGTCATGGTCATCGCCGACCCGGACTGTTCGGAGGCGGCCCTGATGGAGGTCCTGCTCCGGCCGTTCAGCGCGGGGTGCAACCTCTGGGCGGTGCCCCGCCTGTGGGGTTCGCGGTCCCAGGCCGGGTACCCCGACCACGTCGGGGCCATCCCGATCACGGAGATCGGGGACACCACCTTCACCGGCCCCCGGTGGGCCATCAAACGCGCCTCCGACCTGGTCCTCGCCACTGTCGCGGCGGCCCTGCTGAGCCCGGTGCTCCTGCTCGGCGCGGTGGCGACCTTCCTGGAGGGTGGGCGGGGCGTCTTCTTCCGCCAGGAACGCATCGGCCGGTACGGCCGCCCCTTCCAGGTGGTCAAGTTCCGCACCATGCGTCCGGTCGACGAGTACGAGTCGCAGACCAACTGGTCGATCGCGCACGACCGCCGGATCGGCCCGGTCGGGCGGTTCATGCGGCGTACGTCCCTCGACGAGTTGCCGCAGCTGTGGAACATCCTGCGCGGGGAGATGAGCGTGGTCGGCCCCCGCCCGGAACGGCCGCACTTCGTGGCCAAGTTCTCCGCCACCTACCCGACGTACGCGATGCGTCACCGGGTCCCCGTCGGGCTGACCGGGCTCGCGCAGGTCAGCGGCCTACGGGGGGACACCCCGATCTCCGACCGGGCCCGGTTCGACAACTACTACATCGAGAACTGGTCCCTCTGGCTGGACGTCAAGGTGCTGCTGCGTACCGTCGCCGAGGTCCTGCGGGGCGGCGGTCGCTGAACGGTCCCGGTCGCGTCGGGGCGCACCGGGGCGGCGGGGGACGACGCGGCTGCGGTCGCTGAACCGGTGTGGGGGTCGGACGGTCTCGGCTGCGGGCGCTCAGGTGGGGCGCAGCAGGGGCAGCGGTCTCGCCCGGTACCCGCCGCCGAGGTGCTGGTCGGGGTCGGCGTCGAGCACCTGCGCCAGCACGGTGCCGAAGACGTCCCGGAAGTCGGTGGTCGCCTTCAGGTCACCGTCGTCGAGGTCGGTCAGGCTCGGCTGCTCGCCGTAGCAGCCACCCGCCACCTGCGACCCCAGCACCAGGACCGTTCCCGCCGTACCGTGGTCGGTGCCCTGGGAGGCGTTGGCGCGGACCCGCCGACCGAACTCGCTGTAGACCACCACCGTCACCCGACGCCCCGCCTCGGTGCCCGCCATCCGCGCCACGAACGACGACAACGCCCGGTCGAGCCGGGTCAGCAGCGCCTCGTGCCCGGGCAGCGCCATGGCGTGGGTGTCGAAGCCGTCCAGGCTGACCGAGTAGACCCGCGTCGGCACCCGGGCCTCCACACACCTGGCCACCAGCGCCAACTGGTTCTCCAGGACGCTGCGGGTGCCCGGTCCGGTGGTGAGGACCTGCGGCCCACCGACGCTCGGGACCGGGTCGGGGTGTTCCTCGGCACCGCGTACCAACCTGTCGACGTCGAGCAGGTCGCGGTAGGCGGCGGCGGCCCGCGCCTGCATCTTCGACTCCCCGGGCTCGATCCGCCCCAGCCCGGCGACCGCGTCCGCCGTGAGCCCCGGCGGCAGATCCAGGCCCCCGACGCCCACGCAGGCCCCGGACCGGGTCGCCCCGGCCAGGACGGGCGGCAACACCGGCTCGAAACTGACGGCGGCCTCCGGGGCGGCCCTGGTGGTGTCGAGCCACCGGCCCACCCAGCCGGTGGTGACCGGCGCGACAGGTGACGCGGTCTGCCAGATGTCCATCGACGTGAAGTGGCTCCGGTCGGGATTCGGGTAGCCGACCCCGAGGACCACGGCGAGCCTGCTGTCGTCCCAGATCCGGCGCAGCCCCCGCAGGACCGGGTTCAACCCCACGGCGTCGTCGAGGTGCAGCACCCGCTCGGGGTCGTAGGCCAGCTCCGGCCGGGCCGCGTGGTAGGCCGGGTCGGCGTACGGGATCACCGTGTTCAGCCCGTCGTTGCCGCCGTAGAGGGTCACCAGCACGAGGGTGTTCGTCGGTGCGGTGTCGGTCGGGACCGTCGCACCGCGCGCCAGCAGGTCGAGCAGCCCCGTTGCGCCGGTACCGGCGGCGAGGGCGGCACCCCCGGCCACCCCGGAGCCGACCAGGAACCTCCGGCGGGTCACCGCGTCCATCCTCAGGTCACCAGGTATTCCGGGCTGACCAGCCCCAGGACCATCAACTGCCGACGGTCCCGGCTGCCCTTCAACACCTCGTACGTCCGGTCGGTCCACCCGTCGACGCAGAGCTGGTACGCCAACCCCTCCGGGGTGAGCCCGTCGGTCAGCGCCCACCCGGCGATCCGCGCCGCCAGTCGCAACCGGACCCGGGCCGCGGCGGACGTCAACCAGGCCGCCCCGGCGGGCCAGCCGCCCACGTTGGGCGGGGCCAACGGCAGTTGCCCGAGGGCGTCCAGGTCACTGCGCAGCGCCGCCCGGTCCTGCGGCGACAGGACCGAGGGCCGCACCCCCACCTGCCGCAGCGCCCCGACACACCACTCGACCGGTGACTTGACCATCGACCCGGCGGTGGCCCGGAACGCCTCGTCGGCGAGGAGCACCCGGAGCATCGCCATCGGCGCGGGGAACGCCTGCGCCATCCGCTCCCGCAACCCCGGTGGGATCGGCTGCTCCGACGAGGCGTACCGGAACCACAGCCGGGACGCCACGAACCGGGGGCAGGCCGGGTGCCTGACCATCAGCTCCACCAGGCTCTGCGCGTCGAGGGGCGCGGTGTGGCCGAGGACCGTCTTACGGCCCGGGTCGTGGGCCGTCGCGTCGAAGACCGAGGCGCCCCTGGTCAGGCTGAACCGCCAGCCGGTCAGGGCCCGTCCGGCCTCCCTGACGTCGCGTTCGGAGTAGTTGCCGTGCCCGAGGACGAACAGTTCGCACAGCTCACGGGCGAAATTCTCGTTCGGGGCCTGCCGGGTGTTGAGGTGACCGTCGAGGTAGTTGTTCAACGCCGGGTCCACCACCATGGCCCGACTCATCGCCACGAAGTCCGGGGCCCCGCGCAGCGTCCGGTGCTGGGCGAGCATGAGCTGCGGGCTGCGGACCTTGCGCACCGAGGTCGCCCAGTGCCCGTGCCAGAAGAAGACCAGCTTCTCGACCGCCTGGTGACCGGCGACGGTCATCCGGTCCAACCACCACTCGGTGAGCTGCCCGGTCTGCACCGTCCGCAGGTCCTCCAGCCGGACCTTCTCCTCGAAGGTGAGGTCGCGGCGTCCCGCGTACACGTCAGGGCCGAGGTCCGGGACGGGGGCGGTGTCAGCGCCGAGGTCGGGACCGGGCGGCGCGGTCAACGCCGACAGGGCGGCGTCGGGGCCGCCACGGCGGGCGGCGGTCAGCTCGATCGCCGTCGGACCGAACCCCGCCCGCCGCAGCAGCAGGCCGAGGCTGTCGCTCATCCTGACAACATAGACGACCGTCGGTCGTCAGGACACCTCGCCTCCGGCGCCCACCCGTTCCGCGACCGGCCGCGCCGGTCGGGGCAGCGCGACCACCACCAGGGCGTAGCCGACCAGCCCCACGGTGGCGGCGACCAGGTAGCCGACCGCCCCGAACCACACGGTCAGCAGCGGCGCGGCCACCACGGTCACCCCGAGCATCAGGTAGCGGGCCCGCAGCAGGGTGCCGAAGTCACCGTCGACGAACCGGCTCAGGGTGGCCCCGTAGGAGAACCCGAGGGCTGCCTTCTCCAGCCCGGCCGCGAGCAGCACCCCGCCGACGGGCAGGAAGGCCAACGCGGGCACCAGGTCCCGGGCGAGCACCACAGCCACCCCGAGGACTGCCGCGCCGACCGCCACCGTCGACCAGGCGAGCGCGCCGTCCCGCAGGTCCCGTCCCCGGGTCGTCGGGGTCCCGGCGGTCCGCTGGTAGACCAGGACCCGCCGGAGGATGATCGAGACGAGGGCCAACGGGCCGAACAGCTGCTGCACCACGCGGATCACCCCGAGCGTGTACGCGTCGGCGACCAGGGCGGTGACCTGGAGGGCGAGCAGCGGGGTGAGGCCGACGAGCAGGGCGTCGAGCGAGGCCGCCCCCATCGCGTCGCGCCTGTCGCGTACCCAGCGCAGCAGCCCGCCGAAGTCCGGCCGCCGCAGCGCCCGACCGGCGGCGAGCAGCGCGAACGCGGCGTTGACGAGGGTCCACGACAGGCAGACCAGCAGTGGTTCCCCGACGGCGGCGAACGCCACCAGCAGCACCGACTGGACGACGAGCCACCCCACCGTCTCGACCAGGACGGCCCGGGAGGCCCCGCCCGCCACCCCGGCGGACCGGCCGATGTCCAGGGCCATCGCGAACGGGATCCCCACCGCGTACGCCACCGCCAGGTCGACCGATCCCCCGGGTACGGCCAGCGACGACAGGACCGCCACGACGGTGCCGACGGCTCCGCCGACCACCGCCGTCGCGACCGACCGTCGACAGTCCGCCGGTGCGGCGGTCCGGGTGGCGCTCGCCGCCCGCAGCAGCGTCGCCTCGGCCAGCGAGCGTTGCAGGACCCCGCAGGTCAGTTGGAAGACCAGCATCGCCGGGGCGAGCGCCCCGACCGCGCCGAGGCCACCGGCGTACCCCAGGGCGAGGCTGAGCACCAGGCTGGTGGCCATCAACGCGACCTGCCCGGCGGTCAGGGCGAGCCGGGCCGGACCACGTCCACCCGCCGACGTCGTCGCCGTCACGATCGACCTCCGGGCTCGGTCCGCCGCGCCCCGACGGTGACCGTCGGCTCCGCCCCGTCGGCTTCGGGTGGGGGTTCCGCCGCCGCCTCGGGCGCGTCGGGTTCGGGTGGGGGCTCGGAGGGTCCCGGGTGGGTCGGCGCGGTGGTCCTGTCGAGCGCCCGGCGGACGGCGGCGGCCACCTGCTGGTCCAGGGTGGCCGCCGGGGGCGAGGACGTCGGGGCCTCCCGACCGGGTCGACCCCCGGCCAGGAGGTCGGCGAGGGCGACCGCCGCCGCCTCCGGGTCGTCGAAGTCCGCGAACCCGTACGTCCCACCGGAGACGGCAGCCGCCTCGGGCAGGCCACCCAGCGGCGCGACCAGCATCGGCAGGCCCGACCGACCCACCTCGACGGCCACTCGACCGAACGGCTCCAGCCACCGGGACGGGATCAGCACCACGTCGACTGCGGCGCAGAACGCGTCGACGTCGAGGTGTCCCGGCATCTTCAGCTCGACACCCGCGTCGTCGGCCGACTCCGCGAGCGTCCGGGCGTAGTCGGCGGGTCCCGCACCGGCGACGAGGACAGTGACCTCGGTGCTGGTGTTCCGGGCGTACGCGGCGGCCGTCCGGATGGCCGACTCGATGCCCTTCACCGGGCTGACCCGGCCGAGGTAGCCGACGACGAGACCGGTGTCCGTGGTGCGGGGCGGTGGGGCCGCTACCGGTTCGGCCGGGCCGACCAGGGGGTGGCCGACGAGGCTGGCCTCCGGGGTGGTCAACCCGACGCCGACCAGGTCGTCGCGGACGAACCCGGAGACGCAGACGGCGACGGCGTCGTCGGGGGTGACCCGACGCAGCATCAGCGCCTTGACGACGCAGTCGCCGCAGACCGTCGCGCAGATCCGCCCGTCCCGCATCCGGGAGCGCCGCCAGCAGGTGTCGCTCAGGTCGTGGAAGACCCGGACGTACGGCAGGCCGCGCCGCCCGACCCAGCGCGGCAGCCAGGGACCGGTACGGGAGATGTTGCCGGCGACGACCACGTCGGGGCGCACCGCCCGCAGTCGACGGGTCAGCCCGGACGCCACCCAGGGCAGCGTCCAGCCGGTGAGGAACTCCAGCCCTCGACGGACCCGGGTGTCGTCGTGCACCCGACGGGCGAAGGGGCGGCGGACGGCGTGCACGGTGAGCGGGCCGTCGGCGTACGTGCTCGGCGCGGCGGCCGGGACGACGACAGTCACCTCGGCGAACCGGGCCAGTTCCCGGGCCGCCGACCGGGCCGACCGTTCCGCCCCACCCACCTCCTGCGGCCACCACCAGTCGGCCAGGATCACCACCCTCGGCCTCGGGTCGGCCCCGCCCCGGTCCACGGCGGCACCGACCTCCTCCGGTGGCCGGGTGAGCCGCCACCGTGGGCCGTGCCACCCCGCGACGGCCAGGACGAGGACCGCGAAGGCCGCCCCGACGAACGGGATCTGCGCGCCGAGCGGGCCGCGCAACAGGCCGATGTGGAAGGCTGCGAAGACGATCGCGACGGCGGTGCCGAGTCCGGCCGGGGACCCGGCCGCCGCCCGGTCGAGTCGCCGGGCGAGCATGCCGTAGCAGAAGAAGAGGACCACCACCCCGACGAGGCTGAACTCCACGTACGTCTCCGCCCAGAACGGCAGGGCGAGGTTCTGGAACTCGTAGCCCCGGCCGGCGGCGACGGCGTTCCCGGCGGGGATCGCCTTCTCCTCCCACCAGGACCTCGGCACCCAGAACAGCAGCGCCGACAGGAGGTGGTGCCCCCAGGTGTGGCCCTCGACGCGGGCGTGGAAGACGGCGTTGACGGTCTGCTGGAACCCGTCGAAGTCCCAGGTGTAGTAGGCGTCCAGGCCGAGGCGGAGGTCGGCCCGGGACCGCTCGTTGCGGAACAGGTTCGCCAGCGGGTACAGCACGGCGAGCCCGACCAGCATCCCCACCGAGAACAGCACCCGCCGGGCCGGACGGTCGAACCTGACGACGGCGAGACCGGCGGCGAGGAGCACACCGAAGGCGGCGAACCGGTTCGCCGACAGCGGTTGTTGTAGACCAGGTTCAGCAGCGCCGCCGTACCGGTGGTCAGCGCCAGCGCCACCGCGCCCCGACGACCCGCGTGGCTGCGGTTGCGCCAGCACAGCAGGCAGAGCACCAGGGCGACAGCGCCGACCGCCGCCGGAAGGGTGCTCAGCAGTCCGAGCAGGGCCAGGTCCTGCTGGCTGCGGAGCCCCGCCTCGGCGATGGCCCGTTGCAGGTCGTCGCGGCTGCCGAAGCGGACCGCCAGGCCGCCGGTCATCGGCAGGCAGACCACCGCGAGGGCGGCGGCGGCACCGGTCACCACCACCGCCTTCTCGACGGTGATCCGGGTACGCGGGGAGGACGACCGCCGGGCCGCGGGCAGCGGACGGGTGTTGCCGACCCAGTACGCCACCACCGCGAACAGGAGCACCACCTGCGCGGTGACCCAGTACCGGTCGAGGGGGAGGTCGGGCCAGGGCAGCCGCCGGTCCCGGATCTGGAGCAGCGGCGCGAGGCCGACCCAGACCGTCACGAACGCCCAGAACGTCACCGACACCGGGGCGAAGGTCGCCGACCGGGTGGTTCGGTAGAGCGCCACCAGGCACACCCCGACCACGACGAGACCGACGGCACCGGCCACCGTGGGTCGGGGCAGGACCGTCGCCACCCCGAGGGCGGCGAGCAGGGCACCCCCCAGGACCGCCGCGACGACCGACGGTACGCCCCGACGCGTCACTGTCGTCCGCAGGTCAGCGCGTCGCATCGCGTACCCAGTCGGCCACGTTCGACCGGAACACCTCGGGGGAGAAACGCTCGGCGTACGCCCGCAGTGGAGCCCGGTCCAGCCCGTCGACCCGGCGCACCGCGTCCGCGTACGCCCCGGGGTCGGTGGAGTCGACAAGGAACCCGGTGTGGCCGTCGCGGACCGTCTCCCGGACCCCACCCCGGTCCAGCCCCACCACCGGGGTCCCGCAGGCCATCGCCTCGACGGGGATGATGCCGAAGTCCTCGTGGGTCGGGAAGAGCAGGGCGTGGGCGCCCCAGTACAGCTCGCGGAGCCGTTCCCGCGACGGCCGTCGTTCGAACAGGACGGGTACCCCCGCTCGGGACGCCGCCCGACGCAGCGTCTCCTCCTGCGGCCCGGAACCGGCGATCACCAGCGGCCGACGGGCGGCGGCGGCGATCTCGATCATCAGGTCGAACCGCTTGTACGGAATCCACCGCCCCACGCCCAGCAGGTGCTTGCGGTCCTGTCCGCGCTGCTCGGGCGGGGCGGCGGCGAAGTAGTCGACGTCGACCGGGGGGTGGACGATCCGGGCGTCGCGCCCCCAGAACCGCCGGATCCGGTCCCGGACCTCGGCCGAGTTCGCGGCGTAGCTGTGCACGTGTCGGCTCAGCCGCACGTCGACGCCGCGCAGCACCCGTCGGGGAAGAGCGAGCAGACCCCCGGAGCCGCGACCGTCGAAGTCCGGACTCCACAGGTAGCGGGCCGGTGAGTGGACGTAGCTCAGGTACCGGGTCTGCGGCGAGGACGGCAGCCTGACGGTGTGGGCGAAGGCGTGGCTGGAGGAGATCACCACGTCGAACCGTTCCCTGGTCAGGGTCCGCCAGGCCAACGGCATGGCGGGCAACGCCAACGCCTTGGACCGTCGCAACGGCGTCCGGGCCAGCCACGACTCGGTGAGGTCGAGCCCCCGTCGGGCGTCCCGGTCACGCCACAGGACGAACCCCTTGGCCTGGGGAAACACCTCCTGGATGGCGAGGAAGACGTTCTCGGAACCGCCCGTCGCACCGAACCACTCGTGGACCAGGGCGACCGAGGTCCGCCCCGGCAGCACGGGAGGTGGTCCGTCGTCGGCAGAGACCTCGGTGATGGCCGTGTCCTTCCTGGTCGGGGCGGATCCGTCGGGCCGCCCGCTCATCCGACGACCGCCTGTAGTCGCTCGTCGAGGCGACCGGCGAGGGTGCGCGCGTACGTCGCCGTCAGGTGGTTGGTGTCGCGGTAGACGAGGACCCCGCCGATCACCGGCGCGCACCGGGACGCCGGGCAGATCGCGTCGTTGAGGTCCACCAGGTGTACGCCCGCCAGGCCCTCCGCCGCCGTCTCCTGGATCGGCCCGACACCGGCCAGGGCCTCCACCCTGGGTACGGCACACCTGGTCAACTCCTCCCGGTGGGCCGAGACGCAGTCGGCCATGTCCCGCCGGGGGGCGGGGGTGTCACGCAGCACCACCACCGGTGCCACCTCGGCGAGTCCCCGCCAGGTCCGGCGCAGCGCCGTGGCCAGGGCGGTCTCGTTCTCCGTACCGGTCAACAGCCGACCGTCCCGATGGACCTGGTAGTTGTAGCTGCTGGTGACCACCAGGTCGGGGCGGTCGGCGGCGAGCCGCTCCCGCAGTGCCCGGTTCCACTGCCCGCAGCTGCGGTTCGGGCGGGCCTCGTCCCCACCTGCCACCTCGACGTCGACGACCGGGCACTGGGACTTGGTGTGGGTCACCAGCCGCCAGTCGCGTTGCGCCGCGATCTCCTGGAGGGCGGGCACCCACTGGGCGGCGTGCGAGTCCCCGACGACTGCCACGGTGAACGGGGCGTTCGCCCGACCGTAGGTGCATCCGAGCACCCGGCTGCCGGTCTGACTGGCGTGGCACCCGTCGGCGTAGACCGAGGCGACGTCGTCGCGGGCCACCGAGGGGTCGGGCACCACCGACGCGGACCGGTCGACGGGTTCGCCGGTCTGCCCGGTGGCGAGCACCGCGGCACCCTGCACGTCGCGGGCCGCAGTGCTGGCGGTGGGCGGTCCGACGGCGACGTGGTGCAGGACCAGCCCTACGCAGACCGGCAGGACGGTGCAGCCCACCCCGACCGCGACGGTCCGACCGGGTCGGGCCGACAGGCGGGTCGAGTGCCAGGCGGGACGCTCCACGAACCTGCTGGTCAGGTACGCCAGGAACACCGCCAGCGCCATCGCCGCGGTCACCGCCCGGCCGTCGGGCTCGTCCATCCGTACGGTCAGCACCACCAGGAGCGGCCAGTGCCACAGGTAGAGGGTGTACGAGATCCGGCCGAGGAACTGCATCACCGCCACCCGGAGCACCACCACCGGGCCGTACCGCAGGTCCGGACCGGCCACCAGGACCAGGACGGTGCCGAGGGTGGCGGGCAGGGCCAGCAGCCCGGGGAACGGGTCGGTGGTGTCCAGCAGCAGCGCCGAGGCGACGATCGCCCCGGCACCGACCCAGCCGACGACCGATCCCACCACGGGGGACAGCCGCCGCAGCGGGACCAGCGCCAGCAGCGCCCCGACCGCCAGCTCCCAGAGTCGGGTGGTGGTCACGAAGTAGGCCCGGCCGGGGTCCTGCGCGACGAGCAGCACCGACCAGACGAACGAGGTGACCAGCACCGTGGCCACCGCGACGAGGGCCAGGGTCCGCCACCGGGCGGGTGCGGCACTCCCCCGCCGGGCCAGCCAGGCGACGCCGACCAGCAGCACCGGCCAGAGCAGGTAGAACTGCTCCTCGACCGCGAGCGACCAGTAGTGCTGCACGATGCTCGGGGCCCGTTCGGCGGCCAGGTAGTCGACCGACTGTTCGGCCAGCCGCCAGTTGACCGCGTACAGGGCGCTGCTCACCACGTCGAGGGCGGTGTCCCGCCACCGGATCCCGGGCAGGAAGAGGTAGGCCAGCACCAGGGAGGCGACGAGCACCAACCCGGCGCTGGGCAGCAGCCGCCGTACCCGCCGCGCCCAGAACCGGCCGAGGGACAACCGTCCCCTCGTCGCGATCTCCGCCGCCATCCCGGCGGTGATCAGGTAGCCGGAGATGACGAAGAAGACGTCCACCCCGACGAACCCACCCGGGACGAACGGGACCCCCGCGTGCCAGAGCACCACGAGCACCACGGCGAGGGCCCGAAGCCCCTGGATGTCGGCCCGGAACCCCCGCCCGGCCCCGACCCCGACCGCAGCCCCGCCCTCCGGCCGTGCCTCGGGTTCGGGTTCGGGGATGGGCTTGGGTCCGGTGTCGGGCTTGGGTTCAGGGTCGGGGTCGGGTTCGGGCTCCGGGGTGGGTTCGGGCTCGGGGATTGGCTGCGACTCGGGGTCGGGGTGGGTCGGGCGGGGGCGCAGTCGCCGTCGGAGGAGCCCGGCCGCAGCGATCACCGCCGCACCGGCGGCGGCGGAGAGCAGGTAGAACAGCCAGTCCCCGGCGTCGCCCCGGACGTCCCCGTCCCGGTCGAGCCGGGTGGCGGCCCGGTCCCGGTACGTGTGGGCACCCTCGTGGTCGGGAGCCAGGCGGAGGATCTCCTCGAACCCCGCGAGGGCCGTGGAGTACCGGCCGGCGAAGTAGTCGCCGAGCGCCACGCGGTACCGGGAGTCCACCGGACCCAACCGGTTCGTCACCTCGGCGGACTCCAACAGCCGGTACAGGTTGGCGGTGCTGATCAGGTCCCGGACGGGCTCACCCGGGACGGTGGTGTCGGTGTCCAGGAGCGCCACCAGCCGACCGTCGGCGTCCACCACCGGGCCGCCCCTGGAGTCGGGGCCGACCTGCCCGTCCACCCCGGTACGGTTCGTCCCGGTCAACCCGACGACCTGGACCGTACGGGTCCGGACGGCGTACGTGACGGGGAGGTCGGTCGAGTCGGTGATGCCGTACCCGAGGATGTCCAGGGTGGAGCCGGTCGCCGGCACGCCGACGGGGCCGATCTCGACGGCCGGGAGGCCACCCTGTAGCAGCTTCGCCAGGGCGGCGTTCCCGTCCACGGCGGGCAGGGCCGCGACGACGGCGGCGCGGACCGCCGTGTCGGGGTCGGCCGGTGAGGTCGCCGTGCCGGTCTGGGCCAGCAGGGTGACGGTGGGGCGGCTGCGCCGACGGTCACCGGTGAAGGTGACCGAGTCCCGGTGCTCGGCGACGAAGTCGTCCAACTCCGCCGCCGGTAGGCGGCCGTCCTGCACGAGGGTCCGGCCGAGCCGGTACAGGGCGTTGACCTGGAGGACCTCGGCGCTCGGCCGGACGCAGACGGTGTTCGTCACGACGTACCCGTCGGGGTCGACCACCACCCCGGTGCAGCGGCGGGTGACGACCACCTCGTCGGGCCGCAGGAGGGTCCCGTCCTCGGTGTCGCGCAGGCGTCCGGTGTAGGTCGCCTCCAGGTAGACGGTCGCCGGTGCCACGACGGCGGTCGCCGGTTCGTTGCGGGCGTACGACGGGACCGGGACGGGGGTCGCCGGTTCGTCTCCGGCGTACGCCGGTGCCCCGACGGCGGGCAGGGCGACGAGACAGCCGGCCACGAGGAGACCGGCCAGTGACGTCGACCGACGCGCCAGGACGGCGGAGGGCATGTCGATCTCCAGGCGGCAGGGGGTCGAGCGGGGGTCAGAAGATCAGGGCGTCACGGAGGTGGTTGGCGACCCGACGCAGTCGGCCGGCACCGTCGATCGGGGCCGTCATGCGGAGCACCACCTGACGGTCGACCCGACCGGTGTCGCCGCCGCGCACGTAGGCCACGACGACGAGACCGTACCGCCGTTCGCCGTCGAGATCGAGCCGGCTCGAATCCGCGTACGAGACGAACTGTCCACCCCGGATCCACTGGAGACCCCAGGCCTCCTCGGCCTGCCGCATGGCTGTCTGCCGCTGCTCGTCGCAGGGCAGGACACAGTCCCGCACCACCAGCTCACCGCCGAGTTCACCCTGTCCACCGGAGACGCCGCAGGTGTACTTGACGTACCCCTCGGCCTTCCCGGCAGGGGTGCAGGTCCACTCCGGTGGGACCTTGAGCGCGAAGCCCAGATCGGCGAGGTCGACCACCGTACGGACCGGGTCCTGGGGGGTGAACCTCGGCCAGTCCCGGGGCCACTGCCCGGCGGCCGGTGGCTCGATGCCCGGCGCCTGCGGTGGCGCGGACGGGGGCGGGGGCAGCGCCTCGACGGTGGTGGTGGGGGCGGCCTGCGGGGTGTCGGGGGTGTCCGGGTCGAGCCAGACGAAGGCCGCTCCGGTTCCCGCCAGCACCACCAGCACCAACGCCGCCGCCCCCACCCACAGGCCGGTACGCCGGGGGCGCGGCGGGGACGGCTGGATCCGGCGGGTCGGGGCGCTGAACGGGTCGTGCGGCACCCCACTGACCGGCTGGTACGGCGGCCCGGACGCCTGCCCACCCGAGGGCGACACCGGGTACGGCGGACCGGACGCCTGTGGGGTCGGCTCCTCGCGGCGGATCTCGTGGCCGAGGGCGACGAACAGGTGCTCGGCGCCGGGGCCGCCGTCGGCGGTGTACGCCACCCACGGGGTCCGGCCGGACACGTCGGCGGCCAGATAGGACCGTCCACCACCACCGGGTGCGGCGAGGGCGTCGGCCATCCCGACGAACGCCTGCCGCCAGGCCGGATCCTGTGCCACCTCGGGGTCGAGCACCGCCACCGTCACCAGTCGGTCCTGCCCGTCGGTGGCCCACCAGACCTCGCCGACCCGGCACCCGCCCATCACCTCGGTGAACCTGTACGGCGCATCCGGCTGCATGTCCCCACCCCTCTGCTCACCCGCAGAGGGATGGTACCGAGAAGCCCGTCACTGCCCGGCCCTCCCGTCGATGCGACGACATCCCCCGGGCGGGTCTCCTGCCGGAGGACCGTTGCGGAATGAAATATTTCATGCATAGAGTCTCGACATGAATGAAAGGGCCGTCAGCGGATCGACCGAGCGGCTGCTCGGCCTCTTCGAGGGGGTCCGGCTCACCCCCACCCAGCGGCGGATCGCGCACTGCCTCGTCCAGCACTCCCCCACCGTGGCGTACCTGTCGGCCGCCGAGGTCGCCGAGCTGGCCGGGGTCAGCCAACCCTCGGTGACCCGGTTCGCCACCGCCCTCGGCCACGACGGCTACCCGGCGTTGCGTCGTCGCCTCCGGGAACTGACAGTCGGCGCGCCCGACGGCCCCACCGAGGTCGGCAACGAGCTGCAACAGGCGGTCCGTACCGAGATGGACAACCTCGGTCGGCTCGCCGGACAGCTCGCCGACCGCAGCCGCATCGCCGAGGCCGGGAGTCTGCTCGCCGCCAGTCGCCCGCTCCCCGTGCTGGGGCTGCGCGCCGCCGCCCCGCTGGCGGCGTACTTCGCCTACTTCGCCGCGAAGGTCCACCCGGACGTCCGGGTGCTCGACACGGCGGGCAGCCTCCTCACCGACCGGGTCGAACAGGCCGCCGGGGCGGGGGCGGGGGCCCTGGTCGCGTTCGTCCTGCCCCGCTACCCCCGGGAGACCCTCGAAGCCCTGCGGGAGGCCCGGGAGGCGGGGCTGCGGATCGTGGCGATCACCGACTCGCCGGTCAGCCCCGCCACCGAACACGCCGACCTGGTTCTGCCCGCCGCCGTCGGCACCGGTCTCGTCTTCGACCTGCACACCGCCCCGATGACCATGGCCATGGTGCTGTTGCAGGCGCTCTGCGACGCCGCACCCGTCGACACCCAGCGTCGGCTGGAGGCCTTCGAGGTCTCCGCCGCCCGCCGCCAGGTCTTCGTCAGCTGAGAGGAGCCCGACATGCCCGAGCCCGTCCGCGCCGCGCGCGGCACCGAACGTACCGCCCGGGGTTGGCCGCAGGAGGCCGCGCTGCGGATGCTGATGAACAACCTCGACCCGGAGGTCGCCGAACGCCCCGACGACCTGGTCGTCTACGGCGGCACCGGGAAGGCCGCCCGGGACTGGCCGTCCTTCCACGCCCTGGTCCGGACGCTGACCGAGCTGCGCGACGACGAGACGATGCTGGTCCAGTCCGGACGACCGGTGGGGGTGCTGCGCACCCACGAGTGGGCACCCCGGGTCCTGCTGGCCAACTCCAACCTGGTCGGCGACTGGGCCACCTGGCCGGAGTTCCGCCGCCTGGAGGCTCTCGGCCTGACCATGTACGGGCAGATGACCGCCGGGTCGTGGATCTACATCGGCACCCAGGGCATCCTCCAGGGCACCTACGAGACCTTCGCGGCGGTGGCCGAGAAGCGGTTCGGCGGCTCCCTGGCCGGAACCCTCACCCTGACCGCCGGATGCGGTGGGATGGGCGGGGCACAGCCCCTGGCGGTCACCATGAACGGTGGGGCCTGCCTCGTCGTCGACGTGGACCCCGGTCGTCTCCACCGCCGGGTACGCGACAGGTACCTCGACGAGGTCGCCGACAGCCTGGACGAGGCGGTCGACCTGGCACTCGCGGCGAAACGGGACCGGCGGGCGTACTCCGTCGGGGTGGTGGGCAACGCCGCCACGGTCTTCCCCGAGCTGCTGCGTCGGGGCGTCGCCGTGGACGTGGTCACCGACCAGACCAGTGCCCACGATCCGCTGTCGTACCTGCCGGAGGGGGTCGACCCCGCCGACGCCCGGGAGTACGCGTCGGCGTCACCCGCCGAGTTCACCGACCGGGCCCGTGCCTCGATGGCCCGACACGTGGAGGCGATGGTCGGGTTCGGCGACGCCGGGGCCGAGGTGTTCGACTACGGCAACTCGATCCGCGGGGAGGCACAGCTCGGCGGGTACGACCGCGCCTTCGACTTCCCCGGGTTCGTCCCGGCGTACATCAGGCCGTTGTTCTGTGAGGGTCGGGGTCCGTTCCGGTGGGCGGCGCTCTCCGGCGACCCGGCCGACATCGCCGCCACCGATCGGGCCGTCCTGGAGTTGTTCGGGGAGAACGAGTCCCTGGCCCGGTGGATCCGGCTGGCCGGTGAGCGGGTCTCGTTCCAGGGGCTGCCCTCCCGGATCTGCTGGCTGGGCTACGGGGAACGGGACCGGGCGGGGGTGCGCTTCAACGAGATGGTCGCCTCGGGTGAGCTTCGCGCGCCGGTGGTGATCGGTCGGGACCACCTGGACTGCGGCAGCGTGGCCAGCCCGTACCGGGAGACCGAGGCGATGGCCGACGGGTCGGACGCGATAGCCGACTGGCCGCTGCTCAACGCGCTGGTGAACACGGCCAGCGGGGCGTCGTGGGTCTCCATCCACCACGGCGGCGGGGTGGGCATCGGCCGGTCGTTGCACTCCGGGCAGGTCTGCGTCGCCGACGGCACCGCCCTGGCCGGGCAGAAGATCGAGCGGGTGTTGACGAACGACCCGGCGACGGGCGTCCTGCGCCACGTCGACGCCGGTTACCCCGCCGCCCGTGAGGTGGCCGACCGCACCCGCCTCCCCATCCCCACCGACAGGTAAGGAAGGGCCTCCCCTTGTCGACGGATCCTGTACTGAGAGGACCCCTTCCGGACCGGTTCCGGGCGCTGTGGGACGAGATCGCGCCGATCGGGCGGGACGCCACCACCGGCGGCTACCTGCGGTACGCGTTCACCGAACCCGAGGTGGCGCTCCGCGACTGGTTCCGGAGGCAGGCCGAGCGGCGGGACATGCCGGTCACCGACGACGGCAACGGCAACCTCTTCGCCAGGTGGGGTCCGGCGGACGCCGGTGACGCCGTCCTGACCGGAAGCCACTTCGACTCGGTCCCGCACGGCGGGGCGTACGACGGGCCGCTCGGCATCGTCAGCGCGTTCCTCGCCGTGGACGAGCTGCGCGACGCCGGGGTCACCCCACCGCGCCCCCTGGTGGTGGCCGCGTTCGCCGAGGAGGAGGGGGCGCGTTTCGGCGTACCCTGTCTGGGGTCGCGGCTGCTCACCGGGACGATGGACCCGCAGCGGGCGACCGGGCTGCGCGACGCCGACGGGGTGAGCCTCGCCGAGGCGCTGGGCGACCGGCCGGTGGGCGCCCGCCCCGACCTGCTGGCCGGCTTCTCGTCCTTCGTGGAGCTGCACGTCGAGCAGGGTCGGGCCCTCGTCGACCGGGACGCGCCCGTCGCGGTGGCCACCGCGATCTGGCCGCACGGCAGGTGGCGGCTGGACTTCCACGGCGAGGGCAACCACGCCGGTACGACCCTGATGACCGACCGACGTGACCCGATGCTCACCTGCGCGTTCACCGTCCTCGCGGCGAACAAGGAGGCCCGGACCCGGGGTGCCCACGCCACGGTGGGTCGGGTGCGGGTGGCCCCCAACGCGACGAACGCGATCCCGACGACGGTGACCGGGTGGCTGGACGCCCGCGCCGCCGACCAGGAGACCCTCGCCGGGCTGGTCGAGGCGGTCCGGGCCAAGGCCGGTGAGCGGGCCCGCCGCGACGGCACCCGGGTCACCTGCACGGAGGAGTCGGTCACCCCCCTCGTCGCCTTCGACGACGGGCTCGGCGCCCGGCTGGCCACGCTGCTCGACGCCCCGGTGCTGCCCACCGGGGCCGGTCACGACGCGGGGGTGCTGGCCGGGCGGCTGCCGACGGCGATGCTGTTCGTCCGCAATCCGACCGGCGTGTCGCACTCCCCCGCCGAGGCGGCGACCGACGCGGACTGCGCCGCCGGGGTCACCGCCCTGGCCCGGGTGTTGACGGAGTTGACCAGCCGATGACCCGGACCACCCCGCCCGACAGGAGCCGCCGCCGATGACAGTCACCAGATGGCTGGCCGAGTACGCCTGGTTGCCCGGCCGCGACGAGCCCACCCCCGACGTGCTGATCGAGGCCGACGAGGGCCTCTTCACGGCGGTCACCCCGTTGTTGGGCGGGGGACCCGTCGCCGGGGTCGAGGTGCACCCCGACGCGGTACGCCTGCCCGGGGTGACCCTGCCCGGCCTGGCCAACGCCCACTCGCACGCCTTCCACAGGGCGCTGCGGGGGCGTACCCACGGCGGGCGGGGGGACTTCTGGACGTGGCGGGAGCAGATGTACGCGGTCGCCGAACGGCTGGACCCGGAGAGTTACCTGGCCCTGGCCCGGGCGACGTACGCAGAGATGGCGCTGGCCGGGATCACCGCCGTCGGCGAGTTCCACTACCTGCACCACGGGCCGGGCGGCGCCCGGTACGACGACCCGAACGCGATGGGTGCGGCCCTGGTCGAGGCCGCCACCCAGGCCGGGATCCGGCTGACCCTGCTGGACACCTGCTACCTGAGCGCCACCGTCGACGGTGCGCCGTTGACCGGGCCGCAGCTGCGGTTCGGCGACGGCGACGCGCAACGGTGGGCCGAGCGGGTGTCCGCGTTCACCCCGTCACCGCCTCCCGGGTCGCAGGCGGAGGGGGCGGACCCCCGGGTCCGGGTCGGTGCGGCGGTGCACTCGGTCCGGGCGGTCCCCGCCGACCAGCTCGCCACGGTGGCCGAGTGGGCGGCCCGGCACACCGCCCCGCTGCACGTCCACCTCTCCGAGCAGCCCGCCGAGAACGACGCCTGTCGGGCGGTGCACGGGCGGACTCCGGCCCGGTTGCTCGCCGACCACGGGGTCCTCGGACCGCACACCACAGCAGTGCACGCCACCCATCCGACGAGCGCCGACCTGAACCTGTTGGCCGGCACCGACAGCGGGGTCTGCCTCTGCCCCACCACCGAACGGGACCTGGCCGACGGGATCGGCCCGGCCCACCGGATGGCGGACCTCGGGATCCCGCTCAGCCTGGGCAGCGACAGCCACGCCGTCGTCGACCCGTTCGAGGAGGCCCGCGCGGTGGAGCTGGACGAGCGGCTGCGCACCAGACGGCGCGGCCACTTCACGCCGGCGGCCCTACTGGAGGCGGCCGGGGTCACCGGCCACACCGCGCTGGGCTGGGGCGACGCCGGTCGGATCGCCGTCGGCGCGCGCGCCGACCTGGTGACGGTCCGGCGGGACGGCGCCCGGACCGCCGGTGTCCCACCGGTGGGGGTGTTCTTCGCTGCCACCGCGGCCGACGTCACGCAGGTGGTGGTCGACGGGCGACAGGTGGTCGCCGACGGCAGGCACCTGCTCGTCGACGTCCCGGTCGAGCTGCGGGCCGCGATCGAGCAGGTCACCCGATGAGCACCCTGCTCGTCGACGACATCGGTGAGCTGGTCACCAACGACGGGACCGACGGCCCGCTGGGGATCCGCCGGGACGCCGCCCTCCTGGTCGAGGGGGGACGGGTGGCCTGGGTCGGGTCGGTCGCCGACGCCCCAGCCGCCGACCGGCGGATCGACGCCGGTGGGGCCGCCGTCCTGCCCGGGTTCGTGGACAGCCACGCCCACCTGGTCTTCGCCGGGGACCGGGCGGCCGAGTTCGCGGCGCGGATGGCCGGGCAGGCGTACACCGGGGGTGGCATCCGGACCACCGTCGGCGCGACCCGGGCCGCCTCCGACGCGCAGCTGCGCGCCACCGTCGCCCGGCTGCGGGACGAGGCGCTGCGGCAGGGCACCACCACGATCGAGATCAAGAGTGGGTACGGGCTCACCGTCGCCGACGAGGCCCGATCCCTGCGGATCGCCGCGGAGTCCACGACGGAGACCACCTTCCTCGGTGCCCACGTGGTCCCCGCCGAGTACGCCGACCGCCCCGACGACTACGTCGAGCTGGTCTGCGGGCCGATGGTGCGGGCCGCCGCCCCGTACGCCAAGTGGATCGACGTGTTCTGTGAACGGGGTGCCTTCGACGCCGACCAGGCCCGGGCGGTCCTCACCAGCGGGCAGGCCCTCGGCCTGGGCGTACGCGTGCACGCCAACCAGCTCGGCCCGGGGCCGGGGGTGCGGTTGGGGGTGGCGGCGGGGGCGGCCAGCGTCGACCACTGCACCCACCTCGACGACGCCGACGTCGACGCGCTGGCGGGCACCGCCCGGCCGGACGGGTCCGGCACCACCACCGTCGCCACCCTCCTGCCCGGGGCGGAGTTCTCCACCCGGTCGCCGTACCCGGACGCCCGGCGGCTGCTCGACGCGGGTGTGACAGTGGCGCTGGCCACCGACTGCAACCCGGGATCGTCGTACACCTCGTCGATGGCGTTCTGCATCGCCCTGGCCGTACGCGAGATGGGGATGACCCCGGCCGAGGCGGTCTGGGCGGCGACTGCCGGCGGGGCGCAGGCCCTGCGCCGGGACGACGTCGGTCGGCTGCGGGTCGGCTCCCGGGCCGACCTGGTGATCCTCGACGCCCCCTCCCACCTGCACCTGGCGTACCGGCCGGGTGTTCCACTGATCCGCAAGGTCCTGCACGACGGAGTACCCCGATGACAGTGATCGTCCAGCCCACCGGGGTCACCCCCGACGACGTCCTCGCCGTGGCCCGCGCCGACGCCCCGGTGGCGATCGACCCCGCCGCCGTGGCCGCCATGGCGACCAGCCGGGCCATAGTGGACGGAATCGAGGCAGCCGGCCGTCCGGTGTACGGGGTCTCCACCGGCTTCGGGGCGCTGGCGAACACGTTCGTCGCCCCGGAGCGCCGGGCCGAGTTGCAACACGCCCTGATCCGCTCGCACGCCGCAGGCATCGGCGCACCGATGCCCCGGGAGGTGGTCCGGGCGATGATGCTGCTGCGCGTACGCTCCCTGGCGCTGGGCCGGTCCGGGGTCCGCCCGGTGGTCGCCGAGGGCCTGGTCGACCTGCTCAACCACTCGATCACCCCGTGGGTCCCGGAGCACGGATCGCTCGGCGCCTCCGGCGACCTGGCCCCGCTGGCCCACTGCGCGCTGGCCCTGCTCGGCGAGGGTTGGGTCCTCGGGCCCACCGGTGAGCGGGTGCCCGCCGCCGACGCCCTGCACGCCGCCGGACTGGTCCCGGTCGAGCTGGCCGCCAAGGAGGGGCTGGCCCTGATCAACGGCACCGACGGGATGCTCGGCATGCTGCTGCTCGCCGGGCACGACGCCGGGCACCTGTTCACGATGGCCGACGTGACCGCCGCCCTGGCGATCGAGGCGATGCTCGGTTCCGAACGGCCGTTCCTGCCCGAGCTGCACAGCATCCGCCCGCACCCGGGGCAGGCCGTCTCGGCGGCCAACATCCACCGACTTCTCCAGGGCTCCCGGGTGATGGACTCGCACCGCGACGACCTGGCCCACGCCGTCCAGGACGCGTACTCGATGCGGTGTGCCCCGCAGGTCGCCGGGGCGGCCCGGGACACCCTCGACTTCGTCCGGACCATTGCGGGGCGGGAGCTGCTCTCCGTGGTGGACAACCCGGTGGTCCTTCCCGACGGGCGGGTCGAGTCGACTGGCAACTTCCACGGCGCCCCGCTCGGGTTCGCCGCCGACTACCTGGCCATCGCCGCCGCCGAGGTCGGGGCGATAGCCGAACGCCGGGTGGACCGGCTGCTCGACGTGGCCCGCAACCGGGACCTCCCGGCGTTCCTCTCCCCCGACCCCGGGGTCAACTCCGGGCTGATGATCGCCCAGTACACCGCCGCCGGGATCGTCGCGGAGAACCGACGGCTGGCCGCCCCGGCCTCGGTCGACTCGCTGCCCACCAGCGGCATGCAGGAGGACCACGTGTCGATGGGGTGGGCGGCGACCAAGAAGCTCCGCACCGTCCTGGACAACCTGACCAGCCTGCTCGCGGTGGAGTTGCTCGCCGCCGTACGCGGATTGCAGCTGCGCGCCCCGCTGGTCCCGTCACCGGCCGGTCGGGCGGCGCTGGCCGCGCTCGGCGAGGTGTTGGGCGACCCCGGCCCGGACGTCTTCCTCGCCCCGGTCCTGGAGACCGCCCGACAGGTGGTGCGCGGCCCCGACCTGCTGCACTCGATCGAGCGGGAGGTCGGCCCCCTCGCCTGAACGACTGCCGGTTCCCGACCGGGGGACCGGTGGCGGCAACTGCCGTGTCGACTGGCCCATCGACCCGGTCCGGCTCAGTGCTGCGGGAGTACGCCGCCGCAGGTGGGACCGGGGACGAAGGGTTGGAACAACAGGTTGCTCTTGATTCACGAATCAGTGAACCGGCGGCGGGTCGGTGACGTTAATGAGGGTTCAGTCACTCGCCGACCGTGAGGAGCGTCTCTCGTGCAGCCCACCGACCCCGCGCCGCAGGACCCGAACGCCGAGCTACCGGTCCTCGACGACCAGGAGGTCCTGGACCGCCTCAAGGCGCGGGTTGACTACTCGTTCTTGCGCCCCGTCGACGACGGCTACGAGTTCGTGATCGTCTTCGAGGACGGACAGTCCACGACGATCGACGCCTCCGGGTGGCAGATCCCAGCGATGGCGATCTACGACATCGACGTCGAGGCGAACTGGCCCGACGCCGACCCGGAGCTGACAGCCGCCCTGTACGCCGCCCGGGAGAACCTGTTCCACACACAGCTGATGCAGGTGCACACAGTCCGCTGTGAACCCTGGAACGCCTCGTACTCCGTACGCCGCACCGAGTCCCTGGGGCAGATCGAGGCTGCCCTCAGCTACTTCTACGAGACCCTGGCCACCGTCAAACGCAACGACCGCCGCAACAAGGACCTGGAACTGGAGGAGCTGACCGAGGAGCGGGAGCAGGAACTCCTCGCCGAACGAGAGGAGGAGTTGGAGGAACGGCTGGAGGAGGAGCGGGAGGAGGAGCTTCGCGAGGAACGGGAAGAGGAACTCCGCGAGGAACGCGAGGAACAGCTCCGCGAGGAGCGACGACGCCGCAAGCGCGACGGCGGGTCGGGATTCGAGATCGAGGCGATGCTGGAGTCGATCCAGATGGTGGCGACCGTGGCAGCGATCAGCGCGCCCGGCGACCACGACCCCTCGCAGAGCAACTCGGCGACGAGCAGCCTCGGCAACGGGTACGAGACTACCCTGGAGGCCGGGCAGAACCGGTCCCGTTAGGGGCCGGGGGTCCGTTGCGGGGCAGGACCGGCCCTGCCCCGCAACTCTCACGCCACCGGCGGAAGCACCTTCGCCACCAGCTTCGCCAACTCGCGCAGCGCCTTACCCCGGTGGCTGATCGCGTCCTTCTCCTGCGGGGTCAGCTCGGCGTTGGTCCGGTCCTGTCCGTCACCGAGGAAGATCGGGTCGTACCCGAACCCGCCCTCGCCCCGGGGAGCCCGCAGCAGCCGACCCGGCTGGCGGCCGTCGACCAGGTGCTCCTTGCCGCCGGGCAGCACCAGGGCGACGGTGCAGACGAACGACGCCCCGCGCTGCTCGTCGGGCAGGTCGGCGATCTGGTCCAGGACCAGCTGGAGGTTGGCCTGGTCGTCACCGTGCCGCCCCGCCCACCGGGCGCTGAACACCCCCGGCATCCCGCTGAGCGCGTCCACCGCCAGACCGGAGTCGTCGGCGATCGTCGGCAGACCGGTCCGCCGGCACCCCTCCCGCGCCTTGATCAGGGCGTTCTCACCGAAGGTCAGGCCGCTCTCCGGCAGTTCCGGGTAGTCCTCGACGTCGTCGAGCCCGAGCAGGGCGATCCGGTGCGCGCCGAGCGCGCCGTCGAGGATCCGCTGCAACTCGATGAGCTTCTTGCGGTTCCGCGTCGCCAACAGGATCTTGTTCACTCGGCCACCTTCGTTCGCGACTGCGGGGCTCGCAGGCTCACTCCTCGCGCTCACTCGACCACCTTCGTTCGCGACTGCGGGGCTCGCAGGCTCACTCCTCGCGCTCACAGAGAGAGCGCCTTTCGTTGGGCCTCGGCCAGGTCGACGCATCCGGCGACGGCCAGGTCGAGCAGGGCGTCGAGCTGCTCGCGGGCGAACACCCCGGCCTCGCCGGTCCCCTGCACCTCGACGAACTCCCCGGTGCCGGTGCAGACCACGTTCATGTCCACCTCGGCCGTCACGTCCTCGGCGTAGTCGAGGTCCAACCGGGCCTCGCCGGCGACCACGCCGACGCTGACCGCGGCCACCGACCGGTGCATCACCTTCTCCACCTTGCCGGTCAGGGCCTTGCGCCCGGCCAGCCAGGTCACCGCGTCGTGGAGCGCCACGTACGAGCCGGTGATCGCCGCCGTCCGGGTGCCCCCGTCGGCCTGGAGCACGTCGCAGTCGAGCACGATCGAGTTCTCGCCGAGAGCCTTGAGGTCGATCGCCGCCCGCAGGCTCCGTCCGATCAGGCGGGAGATCTCGTGGGTACGCCCACCGACCTTGCCCCGTACGCTCTCCCGGTCCGACCGGGTCGTGGTGGCCCGGGGCAGCATCGCGTACTCGGCGGTCACCCATCCGAGACCGGAGCCCTTGCGCCAGCGGGGCACCCCCTCGGTGACGCTGGCGGTGCAGAGCACCCGGGTCCCGCCGAACTCCACGAGCACGGAGCCCTCCGGGTGGGAGCTCCAGCCCCGGGTCAGCGTCACAGGTCGGAGTCGGTCGGGCGTCCGCCCGTCAGGTCGCGCCATCCCTGCACCCTATGCGGTCGGTTGATCGACCCGTGCCCGGGTGTCACCGGTTCACACCCGGCGTCGCCCGCCGACCCTCCACCCGCCCCGACCGGCCTGACTCCCGCCGTCGTCGGGAAGGTCAGATGTCGTACGAGGCCCCGGCCCGGACGACCTCCAGCGGCCCGGTGTACGCCCCGACCGCCGACTCGACGGTGTGCGCCTCGCTCCCCCAGGCCGCCACCAGGTGGGTGAGCAGGAGTCGACCCACCCCCGCCTTGGTGGCCGCCTCGCCGGCCTCCCGGCCGGTCAGGTGCAGACCCGGCGGGTTGTCCACCCCGTCGAGGTAGCTGGCCTCGCAGAGGAAGACGTCGGCGTCCTGAGCCAGTCGCAGCAACGCGTCGCACGGGGCGGTGTCGGAGGAGTAGCAGAGCACCCGGCCCTCGTGCTCCAGCCGCACCCCGTACGTCTCGATGGGGTGGTTGACCCGGTCGACTGTGACAGTGAACGGGCCGATCGGGAAGGTGCCCGGTTGCAGGCCGTAGAACTGGTAGACGTCGTCGACGGCGCTCTCGTCCTGCCCGTACGCGGCGTTGAGCCGGTCCGGGGCGCCCGGCGGCGCGTACACCGGCAGGGCCGGATAGGGGCCGTCCGGGGCGTACCGGCGGACCACCACGTACGACGCGGCGTCGAGGATGTGGTCGCCGTGCAGGTGGGTCAGGACGATGGCGTCCAGGGCGTGCAGCCCCACGTACCGCTGGAGGGTGGAGAGCGAGCCGGAGCCGAAGTCGAGCAGGAGTCGGAAACCCTCAGCCTCGACCAGATAGGCGGAGCAGGGGGATTCGGGGCCGGGGAAGCTCCCCGCACAACCCAGTACCGTCAGGCGCATCCGGTCGTCCCACGATCACGCGCCGTAGTCACCACACCGGCCTCGGGGCCACCGATGATCTTCATCGACGCGTACGTCACGCTGCGCAGCCTACGCCGACGTTTGCGGAGCAAGAATCACTTTGTGGAAGTTGTCGCCAAGGCGACACCCAGCCCGACGAGACTCGTCGGTCAGGTCACCCTGACCGTCCACCACGATCACACACAGCGATCGGCCCGGCCCGGCGACTCGCCGGACCGGGCCACCACCGAACGCTCAGGCCCAGAGCTGGCCTTCGAGTGCCTCCTCGGCGTCGGCGAGGGTGCCGCCGTACGCCCCGGTGGACAGGTACTTCCAGCCGCCGTCGCAGACCACGAAGGCCACGTCGGCGGCGCGGCCGTCCCGGACCGCCTCGTGCGCCACGGCCAACGCCGCGTGCAGGATCGCCCCGGTCGAGAAGCCCGCGAAGATCCCCTCCACCTCGACCAACTGCCGGGTACGCAGCACCGCGTCCCGGGTGCCGACGGAGAAACGGCGGGACAGCACCGTCGCGTCGTACAGCTCGGGGACGTACCCCTCGTCGATGTTGCGCAGGCCGTAGACCAGCTCACCGTAGCGGGGCTCAGCCGCGACGACCTGGATCCCCTCGACCTTCTCCCGCAGATACCGCCCCGTCCCCATGAGCGTGCCGGTGGTGCCCAGACCGGCCACGAAATGGGTGATCGTCGGCAGGTCCCGCAGCAGCTCCGGGCCGGTGGTCTCGTAGTGCGCCCGCGCGTTGGCCTCGTTGCCGTACTGGTAGAGCATCACCCAGTCGGGGTGCTCCTCGGCGATCTGCTTGGCCACCGCCACCGCCTGGTTGGAGCCACCCGCCGCCGGCGAGAAGATGATCTCCGCGCCGTACATCCGGAGCAGCTGGACCCGCTCGGCGGAGACGTTCTCCGGCATCACGCAGACCACCCGGTAGCCCCGCAGCTTCGCCACCATGGCCAGCGAGATGCCGGTGTTGCCGCTGGTCGGCTCCAGGATGGTGTCACCGGGGCGGAGCCGACCGGCGGCCTCGGCCGCGCGGACCATGTACAGGGCCGCCCGGTCCTTGATGCTGCCGGTCGGGTTCCGGTCCTCCAGCTTCGCCCAGAGCCGGACCGGCGGCGCCCCGTCGGCCACCGTCGGCCGGAGCCGGGGAAGACCGATCAGGGGCGTACCGCCACAGGCGTCGAGCAGGCTCTCGTACCTGGCCATGGCGGGCCGTCAGCGGGTGGCGGAGAGCCGACGGGCGTCCGTGCCCGCCACCGACGCCGCGTACGAGGCGATCGCCGCCGCCGCCGCGAACCCGAACGCACCACCGGCCACGGCGGGCAGGATGGTGACGCTGTCGCCGTCGGCGAGCTTGGCGTCGAGGGCGCCGAGGAAGCGGACGTCCTCGTCGTTGACGTAGACGTTGACGAACCGGTGCAGCGCACCGGTCTCGGTGACCAGCCGCCCCTTGATCCCGCCGTGCCGCGAGTCCAGGTCGGTCAGCAGGTCGGCGAGGGTCTCACCGGATCCCTCGACGACCTTCGCGCCGCCGGTGTAGCTGCGCAGGATGGTGGGGATGCGAACTTCGATGGCCATGACTGGGTGACTCCTCGATCGGATTGACTTCGGTGACGGGAACGGGTCGGGCTGGTGCTGGAGGGTCAGCGGCCCGAACACTCGTAGTCGACCGTCGCCGGGGTCTGCCCGAACAAGTACGACTGGACGGCGTGCGGGTCGACCGCGGCGTCCAGGATCCGGACCTCCTCCTCGGTGACCACGCCGTCGACGATCCGGAACGAGCGGATCTCCTCGGTGTCCGGTTCCCGGGTGGAGACGAGAAGGTAGTGCGCGTCGGGCTCACCGGCGAAGGAGATGTCGGTGCGGGACGGGTACGCCTCGGTGGCGGTGTGCGAGTGGTAGATGACCACCGGCTCCTCGTCCCGGTCGTCCATCTCGCGCCAGACCCGCAGATGCTCCATCGAGTCGAACTCGTAGAAGGTCATCGAGCGGGCCGCGTTGTCCATCGGGATGTGCCGGGTGGGGGTGTCGGCGCCCACGGGGCCGGCGACCACGCCGCACGCCTCGTCGGGGTGGTCACGACGCGCGTGGGCGACGATCGCGTCGACGATCGACCGGTCGATGCTCAGCACGTGGCCCAGCGTAACCCCTGCCGGAGCCAAGGCCGAAGTGGCTGCCGTCACCTTCCCATCCGCCGGGCGGAAAACTTCGTGTCCAGACCCGGGGGCGTTCGTTTCCCACCCCGGGTCGGGCGGGTACGCAGACCCGGAGAGCCAGCCGAGACGTGAGGAGATCACATGCAGCAACGCCGCATCGGCGGGGTGCAGGTCGGAGCGGTCGGACTCGGCGGAATGCCGATGTCGATCGCCGGTCGGCCCGACACCGACCGATCCGTCCGGACCATCCACGCCGCGCTCGACGCCGGGGTGACGTTCATCGACACCGCCGACGCGTACTCGCTCGGCTCGCAGGACTTCGGGCACAACGAGTCGCTCATCGCCCAGGCCCTGGCCGACCACGGCGGGGACACCTCGGGCGTCCTCGTCGCCACCAAGGGCGGACACACCCGTCCCAGCGAGTCGGAGTGGGGGCTCAACGGCTCCCCCGAGTACCTCCGGGCGGCCTGCGACGCCTCCCTGGCCCGGCTCGGCGTCGACGCGATCGGGCTGTACCAGTTCCACCGCCCGGACCCCCGGGTCCCGTACGCGGAGTCGATCGGGGCGCTGCGCGACCTCGCCGACGCCGGCAAGATCCGGATGGCGGGCATCTCCAACGCCGACCCGGACCAGATCCGCCAGGCCCACGACATCCTCGGTGACCGGCTGACCGCCGTCCAGAACCAGTTCTCCCCGGAGTTCCGCAGCAGCGAGAAGGAGCTGCGACTCTGCGCCGAGCTGGGCCTGGCCTTCCTGCCCTGGTCACCGCTGGGCGGCATCGGCCGCGCCGGGGACCTGGGCGGCCGGTTCCGGCCCTTCTCCGAGATCGCGCAGGCACGCGGGGTCAGCCCACAGCAGGTCTGCCTGGCCTGGCAACTCGCCCTGTCCCCGGTCGTCGTGCCGATTCCGGGGGCCAGCCGCCCGGAGACGATCAAGGACTCGGCCGCCGCCGGTGACCTGACCCTCGACGAGCGGGAACTCGCCGCCCTCAACGCGGCCTGACCGGCGCGTCCACCCATCCGGACCCGACCGGCACACCACCGGACGGTCCTCCACCACCCGGACCCGACCGGCGCACCAGCGGCCGACCGGCACGTCACGGCCGCACTTCACCTCCCCGCGCCGGTCGGTCCGGGGAGGTCCCGCCCTCTACCCCTCGACGAGGGCGTTGAGCAGGGACTCCTGGAGGTATCCGAGATAGGCGTAGACGGAGAGTTGGAACACTCGCGAGGAGGTCGGGTCGGCGGCGATCGCGTCGTCGAGCTCGGTGCCCAGGTCGGTGCCGTCCTTGACCTCCAGCCGTACCCCCATCGCCAGCCGGGCGTCGTTGAGCGCCCGCAGCCAGGCCTCGGCCGCCTCGGCGTCGAGGCGTACCTCGCCACCGGACTCGTCGGGGAGCGCCGCCAGGATCGCCCCGGCCTGGTCGATCTTGGCCGTCTTGAGGTCGCCCTCGGTGTAGCGGCGGAACTCCTCGGTGCCCTCGGTGTCCTCCGGGTAGACCTCGGGGAAGAGTCGGCCGACCACCGGATCGGAGTAGTCGAAGCCGTCGGTGAGCAGCCCGACCACCTCGGAGGCGACCTTGTGCAGCACCCGTACCTCGTCGACGGCGAAGGTCGCCACGTACCGGTCGCCCCGGCGGCGGAACATGCTCACGACCGCTCCACCGTCGCCCACAGGCCGTACGCGTGCAGCTGGGACGCGTCGTGCTCCATCCGTTCCCGGGCCCCGCTGGAGACCACCGCCCGCCCCTTGTGGTGCACGTCGAGCATCAGCTGCTCGGCCCGCTCCCGGCTGTAGCCGAAGAGCTTCTGGAACACCCATGTCACGTACGTCATCAGGTTGACCGGGTCGTCCCACACGACCGTCACCCAGGGCCGGTCGGTCTCCGGCAACGCGTCGGTGGCCGGCGTCTCGACCGGGGCAACCTGTGGAACCGCCATGCCACCATCGTGCCACCGGATCGGGCGAACCGATGAACCGGAACCCCGGGTGATCCGGCGAATGCCGAATGCGACCGGCGACCGGGCCCTCCACCACGACGTGCGGACGAACTCTAGGCTGGGGACGTGAGCACCTTTCGCCCTGCGCTGCTGACCGACCACTACGAGCTGACGATGGTCAGCGCCGCGCTGCGCGACGGCACGGCAGACCGACAGTGCGTCTTCGAGGTGTTCAGCCGTCGACTCCCCAACGGTCGGCGCTACGGGGTGGTGGCGGGCACCGGTCGGCTGATCGAGATGATCCGCGACTTCCGCTTCTCCGAGGCCGAGGTCGACTTCCTGCGCCGTACCGCGGTGGTGGACGAGGCCGCCGCCGCCTGGCTGGCCGACTACCGCTTCACCGGCGACATCGAGGGGTACGCCGAGGGCGAGCTGTTCTTCCCGGGCTCCCCGATCCTCACCGTCTCCGGCGGGTTCGCCGAGTGCGTGGTGCTGGAGACCCTGATCCTGTCGGTGCTCAACCACGACTGCGCGGTGGCCGCCGCGGCGGCCCGGATGGTGACCGCCGCCCGGGGTCGGGCGCTCATCGAGATGGGCTCCCGGCGGGCCCACGAGGAGGCCGCGGTGGCCGCCGCCCGCGCCGCCTACCTGGCCGGGTTCCGGTTCACCTCCAACCTCGCCGCCGGCGAGCGGTACGGCATCCCCACCGCCGGCACCGCCGCGCACGCCTTCACCCTGCTGCACGACGACGAGCGGACCGCCTTCGCCTCCCAGGTCGCCACGTTGGGGCGGGACACCACCCTGCTCGTCGACACCTACGACATCAGTCAGGGCATCCGCAACGCGATCGAGGTGGCCGGTCCGCAGCTGCGGGCGGTCCGGATCGACTCCGGGGACCTGGCGGTGATCGCCCAGCAGTCCCGGCAACTGCTCGACTCCCTCGGTGCCACCGAAACCAAGATCATCGTCTCCGGGGACCTCGACGAGTACGCGATCGCCGCGCTGGCCGCCGAGCCCGTCGACATGTACGGCGCCGGCACCTCCGTGGTCACCGGCTCCGGTGCCCCCACCGCCAGCCTCGTCTACAAGCTGGTCGAGGTCACGGGGCGGCCGGTGGTGAAACGCTCCGAGCACAAGGCCACCATCGGCGGCCGGAAGGTGGCGGTACGACGTCACAAGCCGACCGGCACCGCCGTCGAGGAGATCGTGGTCACGCAGGGCGTACCCGACCAACGGCCCCACGACCGACTGTTGCAGCGGACGTACGTCGCCGACGGCGAACCCGTCGACCTGCCGTCGCTTGACGAATCCCGGGAACACCTGCGGCAGTGCCTCATCTCGATCCCCTGGGAGGGGTTGAAGCTCTCCGCCGGGGATCCGGCGATCCCGGTCACCGTCGTACCCGGGGGCTGAGGCGGCGCACCCGGTCGAAACTGAGACAGCCCGCAGTCGTACCCCGGGGCTGAGGTCGGCCCCGCAGAGCGAGAGGAGAACCCCGGTGGGCAGTGCACTGATCATCGTGGACGTGCAGAACGACTTCTGCGAGGGCGGCTCCCTGGCCGTCAGCGGCGGGGCCGGAGTGGCGGCCGCCGTCTCCCGGCTGCTCGCCGCCGAGCCGGACCGGTGGGACCACGTGGTGGCGACCAAGGACTACCACGTCGATCCGGGCGCCCACTTCGGCGACCCGCCGGACTTCGTCGACTCGTGGCCCCGGCACTGCGTGGTGGGGACCACCGGATCGGAGTTCCACCCGGAACTGGAGACCGGCCGAATCGAGAAGATCTTCCACAAGGGCGAGCACGCCGCCGCGTACTCGGGGTTCGAGGGACACGCCACCGACGGCGAGGGGCTGGCCGACTGGCTGCGCCGACACGACGTGGACCGGGTCGACGTGGTCGGGATCGCCACCGACCACTGCATCCGGGCCACCGCCCTGGACGCCGCCCGGGAGGGGTTCGCCACCACCGTCCTGCTCGACCTGACCGCCGCCGTGGCCCCCGCCACCACCGACGTGGCGCTGCGGGCGATGGAGGGGGCCGGGGTGACGCTCCGGGGCACCCCTGTGATCCAGAGCGCATAACCGGAAAGTGATTGGTGGATGTCGTATCCGGGGTCGAAGATGACGCCCGGAGGTACGCATCACCATGAATCTGAAGCCCTACCGGGAGGCGCTGTCGCTGCCCGGTCTCCGGTCGCTGCTGCTGGTCTCGGTGCTCGCCCGGCTGCCGATCGCGTCCGCCGGTGTCACGGTGACGTTCTACGTCGTCCTCGACCTCGGTCGGGGGTACGGCGCGGCGGGTCTGGTGGGCGCGGCCCTCACGGTGGGGGCCGCGCTGGGCAATCCCCTGCTGGGGCGGCTGATCGACAGGTACGGACTCCGTCCGGTGGTGGCCCTGACCACCGTCGCCGAGGCGGTCTTCTGGACGTCGGCGGCGGCCCTGTCGTACACCCTGCTCCTACCGGCCGCGTTCCTCGCCGGTCTGCTGGCGCTGCCTGTCTACTCGGTGATCCGTCAGTCGATCGCCGCCCTCGTCCCGCCGGAGCGCCGCCGGCCGGCGTACGCGCTCGACACCATGTCGATGGAGCTCTCCTTCATGGTGGGTCCCGCCCTGGCGGTGGCGGTGGCCACCACCATCTCGGCCCGGGCCACCCTCTGGGCGGTCGGCGTCGGGATCGTCGTCTCCGGGGTCGTCCTCTGGCTGCTCGACCCGCCGGTCCGTAGCGCCGGGGAGGCGGCGCTACCGCCGCGCCGGCTGCCCTACCGGGAGTGGCTCAACCCCCGCCTGCTCGCCGTCCTGGCGATCAGCGCCGCCGCCACGGTGGTCCTGGCGGGCACCGACGTCGCGGTGGTCGCCGTCCTCCGGGAGAACGGGGCTGTCGGGTGGACCGGTGTGGTGCTCGCCGGGTGGGCGGTCGCCTCCCTCGTCGGCGGCTTCACCTACGGATCGCTCAACCGGTCGGTGTCCCCACTGCTGCTGCTCGTCGGCCTGAGCGCCTGCACCGTCCCGGTGGGGCTCGGCGGCGGGGCGTGGTGGCTGCTCTGCCTGGCGCTGATCCCGGCGGGGATGCTCTGCGCACCCACCCTCGCGGCCACCGCCGACCTGGTCAGCACCCTCGCCCCGGCGGACGTACGCGGGATGGTGATGGGGTTGCACGGCTCGGCCGTCACCGTCGGGATGGCGGTGGGTGCGCCGCTGGCCGGGGCCGTCATCGACCGTACCGCCCCGCTGTGGGGCTTCGTGGTCACCGGCGTCCTGGGGCTCCTGGTCGCGCTCGCCGTCCTCCCGGTGGAGCTGCGCCGTCGCCGGTCCGACCGGCCCCCGCCGACGCCGACGGTCCCCGGGCTCGTCCCGGTCGACGTCGGTCACTGACCCGCCCGCCCCCTGCCCCGACCCGCCGGGTCCGACGGCGGGCGCCCCCTGAACCACAGCGGTTGCGACGGCGGGCGACACTGCGCCGACCTGCCGGGGTTGCCGACGGCGGGCAGGATGGCCCCATGAGTGGTCGGCGGGTGGTGGCGGTGTTCCTGGCGGCGGGAATGGGTGGGCTGGTCGCCTGCTCGGGGCCGGTCGACGAGGGTGGGCCGGTCCGGGTGGGCGAGCTGCCCCCGGGCGTGACCGGCCTGGGTCCGGCCGTCCTCCTCGGTGACGTGCCCGACGACCGCCGCTCCGACCTCCAGGGGTTGTACCCGGTCGACCGCTTCGGCGACGACCTGAGCGGGGTGTCTCCGGCCCGCCGACACGTCCGGGTGGGGGTCGGGGACCCCCTGGCCCCGACTGTGGCGCGAGGGCTCGCCGAGGACCCCCGGGACGCCTTCGTCGCCGACGGGCGGCTACACGACACGGAGTTGCCCGAGCACAGCTCGGCCGACACCGTCACAGCGGTCGGCACCGACCTGGCGGTCACCGGCAGCCGGTGCCTGGTGGTCCGCAGGGACGGGCAGATCCGCCGACCCGCCACGGAGGCCCGGTGCACCGCCGCGCCGACCGGGGGGATCCTGTGGTCGAACACCCCGGACCGACGGTGGGGCGGCGTCGACCTGGCGACGGGGGTGCCGAGCGCCGGGGTCGAGTTGTCCGACGCCCCGTTCGGGGTGACCCCGGACGGGCGGTACCTCTTCGTCTCCGGGGCCGGCACCGACCGGGTGACGGTCGTGGACACCACCTCCGGCGCGACGACCCCCACGCAGGCCCGGACCGCCCGGGGTACGCCGGAGGGTGCGGTCGGCCCCGGCGGCTACGCGTACGTGCGTCTGGTCGAGCGGGAGCGCCGGGTGACCCGGTTGGGGGTGGACGGGACGGTCCGGGATCTGCTCGGCCCGGTCGGCAGTGTCACGTTCACCCCCGACGGCACCCGGGCTCTGGTCTCCGTGCCGCGTGAGGGTTACCGGCTGGTGCTGCTGGACCTGGCCACCGGTGCGGTACGCCCGGTGACCGGGCCGGACGCACCCCGGGGGCAGGTGGTGGCCGTGGCCGACGACGCCCACGCGGTGGTCGCCGAGTCGGTCGGCGGCGACCGGAACGAGACCCGCCCGGTCCGGGTGTGGACTGTCGACCTGGATGAGGGCAGGCTCACCGCGGCACCCGGATCGGTCACCGCGAACTCCGTCCGGGTCGTCGACCGGACGATCACCTTCCAGCCCGGGGGCGAGTCGGTGAGCCTGGACGCCCGGGGGCGGGCGGTGACCGCCCCGCAGGGAGTCCGCCCGCCCATGGGACTGCCCGACGGGCGGCTGCTCTACCGGTTCGACGACGGCGACGGCGGCACCCGTGAGGACCGGCTGCTGGTGGGCGGGGTGGACGCCGAGCGGGTCGAGGTGTCCACCGGGGCCACCGACGACCAGGTGGTGTCCCACCTCCTGCCCACCCCCGACGGCGCGCACCTGCTGGTGTCGTTGCGACCGGCGGGAAGCCTGCGGGCCCGGGGGGCGGGCAGTCAGATCGTCCTGGTCCGGCTGGACGGCACCGGTGAACCGGTCCCGCTGTACCAGGGTGCGGTGCTGGTCAGTCTGGGCCTGACCGACTGAGTCCGGGGGCGGCCGGCGGACCTACCGGGCGACGCCCTGGTGCCCACCCAGGCCGGGACGCGCCCGCCCCACCAGGCCGAGCCGCAGCGGATGCGACGGCGCCGCACCCACGTGGGGTACGACGGCGACGGCGCCGCACCCTCGTGGGGTGCGGCGCCGTCGGGGCTCGTCGCGTCAGTTCCGGTCGAGGGTCGCGGTGTCCTCCTGGTAGCTGGCGCCACCGTTGGACTCGCTGGTCAGCGGCTTCGAGCCGCCCTCGGGGGGACCGGCCAGGGACTGGCCACCGGCGGCCAGCTCCGGGAACTTGTAGTCGAACGCCGGACGCTCGGACCGGATCCGGGGCATCTTGTCGAAGTTGCGCAGCGGCGGCGGGGAGCTGGTCGCCCACTCCAGCGAGTTGCCGTGGCCCCACGGGTCCTCGACCTCGACCACCGGGCCGGCCTTGTACGACTTCCAGCAGTTGTAGATGAACGGCAGCGTGGAGATACCGGTGATGAACGCGCCGATCGTGGAGATCATGTTCAGCGTCGTCCAGCCGTCGATGTCCTGGTAGTCGACGTACCGCCGGGGCATGCCCTCGTTGCCGAGCCAGTGCTGCACCAGGAAGGTGGTGTGGAAACCGATCATGGTGAGCCAGAAGTGCACCTTGCCGAGGCGCTCGTCGAGCATCCGGCCGAACATCTTCGGGAACCAGAAGTAGATCCCGCCGAAGACGGCGAACACGATCGTGCCGAAGAGCACGTAGTGGAAGTGCGCCACCACGAAGTAGTTGTCGTGCAGGTGGAAGTCGAGCGGCGGGCTGGCCAGCAGCACACCGCTGAGGCCGCCGAAGAGGAACGTCACCAGGAAGCCGACGGCGAACAGCATCGGGGTCTCGAAGCTGATCTGACCCCGCCACATGGTGCCGATCCAGTTGAAGAACTTCATCCCCGTCGGTACGGCGATCAGGAAGCTCAGGAAGCTGAAGAACGGCAGCAACACCTGGCCGGTGGCGAACATGTGGTGCGCCCAGACGCTCATCGACAGGGCGGCGATGGCGATGGTCGCGGCGACCAGACCCTTGTAACCGAAGATCGGCTTACGGGAGAAGACCGGGATGATCTCGCTGATGATGCCGAAGAACGGCAGCGCGATGATGTACACCTCGGGGTGGCCGAAGAACCAGAACAGGTGCTGCCAGAGCATCGGGCCGCCGGTCTCCGGGGCGTAGATGTGGGCACCGAGGATGCGGTCGGCGGCGAGCGCGAAGAGCGCGGCGGCCAGCAGCGGGAAGACCAGGATCGCCAGGAGGCTGGTGACCAGCATGTTCCAGGTGAAGATCGGCATCCGGAACATGGTCATGCCCGGTGCCCGCAGGGTCAGGATCGTGGTGATCAGGTTGACCGCGCCGAGGATGGTGCCCAGACCGGAGATGGCCAGACCCACGATCCACATGTTGGCGCCGACGCCCGGGGAGTGCTCGACGCTGCTCAGCGGCGTGTAGGCGGTCCAGCCGAAGTCGGCGGCCCCACCCGGGGTGAGGAAGCCCGCCACCGCGATCGTGCCGCCGAACAGGTAGAGCCAGTAGGCGAAGCTGTTCAGCCGGGGGAAGGAGACGTCGGGAGCACCGATCTGCAACGGCACGACGTAGTTGGCGAAGGCGAACACGATCGGCGTCGCGAAGAACAGCAGCATGATCGTGCCGTGCATGGTGAACAGCTGGTTGTACTGCTCCGGGGAGAGGAACTGCATCCCGGGCAAGGCCAGCTCGGCCCGCATGATCAGGGCCATCAGGCCACCGATCATGAAGAACACGAACGCGGTGATCATGTACATGATCCCGATCTGCTTCGCGTCCGTGGTGCGCAGCAACCGCGCGAGGGCCGACCCCTTGACCGGCTCTCGGACCGGCCAGGGCCGGGTCACGACCGGCTTGGGTGCGACGGTGGTCACGAATGGCCTCCGGTTCTCGGTTGTCCCGCTCGGCTGCGCACTGTTGATCTGCGAGCCGTCATCCGCAAGGAGGATAGTCCCCGGCAGGTCGGAACGCGGTTCGGGGGTGCGGCGGGGTGACACCCCATGCCGTCCGGTCGATCACAGCGGGTCGACGAGGAGCCGGTAGTGCTCCCCGAAGATCCGTCCGCCCCGTCCGCGCAGGAGGGGATCACGCAGCGCCGGCGGGACGTCACGGGTCCGGTTGCGGTCCCGGGTCCGGTCCCGCACCCATCGGGTACGCGGCCGACGGCGACCCTCGTACGCGGTGAGCGCCGCCTCGACGGTGTCCGACCCGGCCAGCGAGTCGGCGAGCACCACGGCGTCCTCCAACGCCATCGCCGCCCCCTGGGCCAGGGTCGGGGCGGTGGCGTGGGCGGCGTCCCCCACCAGCAGGACCCGCCCCCGTGACCAGCGACCGAGTTCGACCTCGTCGGTGCGTTCGGCGTGGATCTCCACGTCGGTCAGGGCGTCCAGGACCTGCGGCACCGGGCCGCCGTACCCGGCGAACAGCTCACGGAGTCGGGCGCGGGGGTCGGCGGGCAGCTCGGTGCCGGCCTCGTCGGCGTAGACGTGGAGCCGACCGGCCCCGATCGGGACGACCAGGAAACCGGAGCGCTGACCGAGCAGGGCGGTCCACTCGGTGACCCGGGGGCCGCCCCGCAGCACGGCCCGGTAGACGACCTGACCGGCCGGGCGGGCCGGCCCACCGAGGGCCGCCAGGGTACGCACCGACGACCGGGGTCCGTCGGCCCCGATCAGCAGGTCGTACTCGTCGGTGGTGCCGTCGCCGAAGGTGACCCCGACCCGGTCGGGGAGGACGTCGACACCGGTGACCTCGGCACCGTGCCGGACCGCCCCGCCGGCCCCGGTGAGCAGCACCCGGTGCAGTTCGAGTCGGGGCAGGGCGCGGCACTCGCCGACGCCGTTCCAGAGGGAACCGAGGTCGACCTCGCAGAGCTGGTCACCTGTGACGTCCAGGAACCGCTGTCTGTGGATCAGCTGCCCGAGGGGGCGTACGGGGCCGTCGAGGTCGAGTCGACGCAGCGCCCGAGCGGCGTTTCCGGGCAGGTAGAGACCGGTGTCGACGAGGTCGGCCGGGGGGCGCTTCTCGGTGACGTCGGGCCGGATGCCGGCCATTCGCAGTGCCCGGGCCACGGCGAGCCCGGCGACGCCCGCGCCGACGATGAGGACACGCAGGGGGGAACCACCCATCGCGGTGTACGCCTCCGAGGGGGTGCGGGACGCGTTGAAGGCAAGACACTACTCCGTGCGATCGTCGCACGCCAGAGGCGGTCGACCGGTGGGCCGTCCCGGCAGGTCGTGGTCACGTCCCGAGCGCGTCGATGTCGCGCATCTCCTCGGCGGTCAGGGAGATGGCGAAGATGTCGGCGTTGACCCTGATCCGATCCGGGGTGACCGACTTGGGGATCACCACGATCTCGTGGTCGACGTGCCACCGGAGCACCACCTGGGCCGGCGAGACGTCGTGTGCGGCGGCGATCCGGGTCAGCACGGGGTCGGCCAGGTCGGTGCTCTTGAAGGGGCTGTAACCCTCCAGCACGATGCCCCGGTCCCGGTGTTCCCGGTGCCGCTGCCTGTCGTACAGCGAGGGGCTCCACTTGATCTGGTTGACCGCCGGGGCCTCCCCGGTCGCCTCGATCAACTCGTCGAGTCGGGGGGTGTCGTAGTTGCTCACCCCGACCGCCCTGGTCAGGCCCGCGTCCCGGGCGGCGAGCAGCTCGCGCCAGACCGGGACGCTGTCCGACCCGGCGGAGGGCGGCCAGTGGATCAGCCAGAGGTCGACCTGGTCGAGGCCGAGCGCCCGCAGGCTCTGCTCGATGGTCTCCCGTTCCCGGCCGACCCGGTCCGGTGGCAGTTTGGTGGTGACGAAGACGTCCTCCCGGCGCAGCCCGCTCTCCCGGACGGCCCGACCGACCTCCGCCTCGTTGCCGTACATGGTGGCGGTGTCGATGTGCCGGTAGCCGGCGTCGAGTGCGGCCAGGACCGCCTCGTACCCCTGCTCCCCGGTGGCCTGCCAGGTCCCGAACCCGAGCAGCGGCATCCGTACGTCGTCGGAGAGGGCGACAGTGGGCTGGTCAAGGCGGGTCATGACCGGTGTTCTACCCCTGATCACGGCGGCGAATCCTGCCCGCCCGACCGGCCGACGGTGACGGGCGACGCACCGGGGTCCGGCGTCGACGCGTGGGTCGTCGACACCGGACCCCGGCCGGACGTGCCCGCAGCCGGATCCGGTTCCGGCCGCGGGCACGGGCTCGGTGGCGTGGCGGTCCCCGGCCACCCGTACCGATGGAGTGACCGGTACGGGTGAGGACGGGTTGCCGAGGACCGGGTTCCGAGCCGGAGCCCACGCTTCGGATCGGGATGTCACGGGTCGGACCACCCGGGGAAAGGGCTTTCCGGTTGCGCTCAGGCTAGGTCTGCCCAGCCAGCACCGTCAATGAGTTCAGTTTGCAGAAATGTTGCAGAGTTCACATTGTGTACGCGCCGGAAGCGCCGGAAGCGCCGGGAGCGCCGGGACCCTCAGTCGGTGGACGGCTCGGTCAACCGCCAGGCCGCGCTGATCAACCCGATGTGCGACAGCGCCTGCGGGGTGTTGCCCAGCTGCGCCCCGGTGGTCGGGTCGATCTGCTCACTGAACAACCCGACGTCGTTGACGTGGGTCGACACCCGCTCGAACAACTCCCGCGCCCGATCCGGTTCACCCGCCAGCACCAGACACTCCACCAGCCAGAACGAGCACATCACGAACCCCGCCGGGTCGGACGACCAGCGCCGTACCAGCCCGTCACCGACGCCCAGAGTCCGCTCGACGGCCGCGATGGTGGACCGCATCCGGGGATCCGTGGCGGGCAGGAACCGGACCAGCGGCAGGACCAGGGCCGAGGCGTCCAACTCCGCCGACCCGAACACGGCGGTGTACGCGCCGGCCTCCTCGTTCCACCCGTCCCGCAGCACCGTGGCCCGGATCTCCTCGGCGATCGCCCCCCACCGGCCCGGATCGGCCCGCTCCCCCAACCGGGGGGCCAACGCCACCGCCCGGTCCAACGCCACCCAGCAGAACACCTTCGACGACAGGTGGTGCCGGTCGGCGTCCCGCGCCTCCCAGATCCCCCGGTCGGGCAAATGCCAGGTGGACGCGACCTGCTCGGCGAGGTCGACCACCATCTCCCGCAGCTCGGGGGCGAAGGTCTCACCGAGGTACTCGTGCAGCCGCCACACCGCCAGGATCACCTCGCCCGGCACGTCGAGCTGCCGCTGCCGCCACGCCCCGTTGCCCACCCGTACCGGACGGCTGTCGGCGTAGCCGCGCAGGTGTTCGAGGTCGTGCTCGGCGAGGTACCGCTCCCCCTCCAGACCGAACAGGACCGGCACCGGGGCCGCCCCGATCCGCCCGATCGAGCGGGCCGCCCAGGCGAACAGCCGGTCCGCCTCCTCCGGGCAGGCCGCCACCCAGAGCGCCCGCATGGTCATCGCGAAGTCACGCAACCACGAGTACCGGTAGTCGTAGTTGCGGTCACCACCGATCCGCTCCGGGAGCGAGGTGGTCGCCGCCGCGACGACAGCGCCACTGCGGGCGTACGTCAACCCGGTCAGCACCGTCGCGCTGTGCCGGACCAGATCCGCGTACTCCCCGTCGTACCGGTGGGTCTCCCGGAACGCCTCCCAGGCCGCCACCGTGTCGGCGAGCGCCGCCACCGGTTCCAGTCGGGCCGGGGGATGCCCGTACGCGGGCGCGTACGCCAGGTCGAAGGCGACGGTCTCCCCGGCCGAGACGGTGAAGTCGTGGCGTACCCGGTCGTGGTCGGCGCGCAGTGTCACCCCGCCGCCGCGCAACAGGAGGGTGACCCGACCGGCGGCGGCCAGGACCGAACCGTCCAACACCTCGTGCAGGTACGGCGTGAGCTGCCCGTACTCCGGGCGGGGCGCGTAGTCCGACCGCATCGGGACCCGCCCGGTCAGCCCTTCGACCACCCGCAGCAGCACGGCCGGGGAGTCCCGACCCAGCTCGTGTCCCCGGGCACCGGGCTCGGCGGCGAGGGCGTCGGTGACCGCGACGCTCCCCTGCGCGGTGTGGTGCACGGTACGCAGGACCAGGGTTCCCGAGTGGTAGTTCCGCTCGACCCGTCCGGGCCGGGTCGGCGCGATCCGCCAGTGCCCGGCCCGGGTGTCCAGGAGCCGACCGAAGACCGAGGGTCCGTCGAACCGGGTCGGGCACCACCAGTCGACGGAGCCGTCCCGGCCGACCAACGCCCCCGACCGGCAGTCGGACAGGAACGCGTAGTCGGAGACGGGAGGCTGCATCCGCCCCGGATACCCCGCCCGGCGCCGGGTTCACCCACGTCAGGAGGTCGGGGGCTCGTCCTCGCCCGCCGCCTCGGCCCGGTCGGCCTCCTCCTTGGTCCGGTGCACCGCCTGGTCGGCGTGCTCCGGCGGCCCGTACACCGTGTAGAGGACCAGCGGGTTCGGCCCGGTGTTGACGAAGTTGTGCTTCGTCCCGGCGGGCACCACCACCAGGTCGCCCTGGGCGACCTCCTTCGTCTCGCCGGCGACCCGGGCCTCACCGGTGCCGCTGACGAAGGTCAGGATCTGGTCGATGCCCTCGTGGACCTCCTCACCGATCTCTCCGTTCGGCGGGATCGTCATGATGACGAGCTGGGTCTGCTGCCCGGTCCAGAGCACCCGCCGGAAGTCCGGGCTCTTCTCGGCGACGGTGGCGATAGTGAAATGTTCCATGTCCGCCTCATACCCGGTCCCGGCCCGGTCCACGCCGGGCTTCGCAGATGGTGGAAGGTCTCGCCGATCGGGGGTTTGGAGACCTCGGGAAGGGGGATCGAAGGGCTGTCCGGAGCACTGGTGCCGGACGAGCCAGGTCCCCGCCTGCGTACCGCCGTTGGGCTGCGAGGGTGGGAGACGGCCAGAGCGCGGCGACGTCACGACCTCCGTCGGACGGCGCCGTGCGCTCGTGTCCGGGATCCGGCCCCCCGACCGAGGCCGACCAGCAGGACCGCGACCGCCACCACCTGCGCCGCCAGCACCAGGGCCGGCAGCACCGCGAGCGAGGTGTGTTCGGGCAACGGCACCAGCGCCGGCCCGTGAACGGGCAGCACCAGCTCGGGCGCTCCGACGCCGCCCCCGGGGTACGCGCCCGTCCGGGGACCCGACCCCGCCCCGGACCACGAATCGGTGATCCACTGCACCGGCCAGGGGGCCGCCGCCAGAGCCACGGCGAGCAGCGCCGCACCGACCCCGACCACCCGGGCCCGACACCGCACCACGAGCACCAGACCCAGCACGAGCAGCACCACGGCGAGCAGCACCACCGGCGCGGCGGTGCCGACGAACCCGGCCGGGGTCCACCTGTCCTCCGCCACCCACCGGTGCCGCAGGTCGTAGGCGAGGTACGCCACGAATCCGGCACCACAGACGGCGGCGACGACCCGGTCCCCCGGGGTCGGAGACCGGCCGGCCGGCACCGGCAGCCGCCACACCAGCACCCCCAGGGCGAGGCACCCGCCCAGCGCCGGGACCAGTTCCCACCAGCGGGACGTCCAGCCCGACGCCAGCCCCGACGTTCCGCTGTAGCCCGTCCAGCCGTAGCCGCCCGCCTCGGCGAGGAGTCGTCGGGTGTGGTCGACCACCGCCGGGACGCCCATGGCCACCGGCACCGCCACCATCGCCGACCGGACCGGACCGGGAGCCGACCACCCCGCCACCACCGCGTACGCCAGGAGGGCGGCCCAGACGAGCACCGGGGCGGAGGGCAGCAGCGGGGACGTGACGGCGGCACCGACGAGGTGCACGCAGGTCAGGACGGCGGCCGCGACGAGGAGGCCGACCGACCAGTGGGGACGACGCACCCGGGGATCGTGCCACAGTGGACCGACATCCTCCGGCCCTCGGCACGACTGCGGTGGGGACGGGAGACCCGCCCCCACCGGAGTCGGCCGGGGATTCCGGTCAGTCGTCGTCGGGAACGGCCACCGGGACGCCGCCCTGGCACTCCACCTTCAGCTCGTACTCGCCGCCCGGCCCTTCGAAGGTCACGTCCACGTCGTCGTCCGGCCCCCGGTCGACGTCGGTGGTCCGGTAACCCTGGGCGGGCGTCCAGCTGACCAGCCGGGCCTCGGCGCCCTGGCACTCGGCCACGACGGATCCCCCCGGCACGGCGAAGACCCGCCGGGGGGCGCTCGGCGTGGTGGCCGTCGGGGCGGGGGCTGTCGCCGACGGCGACGCCTCGGGTCCGCCGGTGGCGGGTTCGGGGCCTCCCGGGGTGGTGGACGGGCCTCCCGGCGTGGCCGGGCTCCCCGAGGTGGTCGGGGCGGCCGGGGGCGGGCTGGCCAACGCCCGTTCGATCTCCTCCTGGCTGAGGACCCCACCGGGGGTGCCGGTGATGCCCTCACCGACCAGCCGGATCGCCCCGAGCCCGATGCCGGTGGCGAGAACGGCGGTGACCAGCCACCCGACGGTGGCGAGGAGTGTGCGTCGACCCATGCCCCCGACTATCCCCGAACGGACGTTGGGCCGGGCTCAGCGGGGGGATAAAGGATGGTTAAGGACGCAGGCCCCTGGTGACCGGCCCGCTAGCCTGCCTGGTGTGCCCCGCCTGCTGCTCGTCGAGGACGACCTCACCATCCGTACCCCTCTGGTTCGCGCGTTGCGGGAACGGGGCCACGCCGTGGCCGCGACCTCCACCGCGATGGAGGGGCTGCGATCCGCGCTGGACGACCGCCCGGACCTGGTCGTCCTCGACCTGGGTCTGCCCGACCTGGACGGCCGGGAGCTGTTGCGGATGCTCCGGGCGGTCAGCGCGGTACCGGTGATCGTGGCGACCGCCCGCGACGACGAGACGGAGATCGTCCGGGCGCTCGACGCGGGCGCCGACGACTACGTGGTGAAGCCGTTCACCGCCGCGCAGCTCGACGCCCGGATCCGCGCGGTGCTGCGGCGCGGGCCGTCCGCCGCCGAGGCCGACGACCCCACGATCTCCGTCGGGGGGCTGCGGGTCGACCCCCGGTCCCGGCAGGTGACCCTCGACGGTACGCCGGTGGAGCTGACCCCCCGCGAGTTCGACCTGCTGCACCACCTCGCCGGACGTCCCGGTCAGGTGGTCACCAAACGGGAACTGCTGACCGAGGTCTGGCAGATCCCGTACGGCGGGGCGGACAAGACAGTCGACGTGCACCTGTCCTGGCTGCGCCGCAAGCTCGGCGAGAGCGCCCAACGCCCCCGGTACCTGCACACCGTACGCGGGGTCGGGGTGCGCCTGGCCGATCCCGGGGTCCAGTCGTGAGGGGCCGCCTGGCGTTGCTGGCCGCCGCCGTCGGGGTGCTCGTCCTGACCGCCTTCCTGGTGCCACTGGCCCTGCTGATCCGGGACGTCACCGCCGACCGGGCCACCGTCCGGGCCACCGCCGACGCGCAGAGCCTGGTGCCGGTGGTCGGTACGGCCGACACCGAGACCGTCCGGCTGACCGTCGAACAACTGGTGGTCGACTCGCGACGGTCGGTGAGCATCTTCCTGCCCGACGGGACCGTCCTCGGGGCGGCGGCCCCCCGTACCCCCGCCGTGGACCTCGCCGCCCAGGGGCAGAGCCTCACCGCGGAGTTCGACGGGGGACGGGAGGTGGTCATCGCGGTCCAGGGTCGCCAGGACGGGACCGGGGTGATCCGGACCGTGGTGCCGGCCGCCGAGCTGACCCGTGGAGTCGACCGGGCCTGGCTGGTCCTGGCCCTGCTCGGTCTGCTGTTGGTGCTGATCGGGTTGGCCGTCGCCGACCGGCTGGCCCGCAGCCTGGTCAGGGCGATCACCGACCTCTCCACCGTCTCGCACCGGTTGGCCAACGCCGAACTCGACGCCCGTGTCGTGCCCGCCGGGCCACCCGAACTACGCGAGGTGGCGGGGGCGCTCAACCATCTCGCCGGACGGATCCAGGTGCTGCTGCGGGAGGAACGCGAACAGGTGGCCGACCTGTCGCACCGGCTGCGTACGCCGCTGACCGCACTCAGGTTGGAGGCCGAGTCGCTGCGTGATCCGGGGGACGCCTCCCGGGTCACCGCCGCCGTCGACGGGTTGGAGCGGGCGGTCACCGGGGTGATCCGGCAGGCCCGGTGGCGTACCCCGACCGCCGAGGTGGCCGCCTCGGACGCGGCGGCGATCGTCGGCGAGCGGGTGGAGTTCTGGTCGGTCCTCGCCGAGGACACCGGCCGTGCCGTCACCCTCGACCTGGCCGAGGGACCGCTTCCGGTGGGGCTGCCCGCCGACGAGGTGGAGGCGGCGGTCGACGCCCTGCTCGGCAACGTCTTCGCGCACACCCCCGACGAGACCCCGTTCGCCGTCAGTCTCGCCCCGCACGGCGGACAGGTGTTGCTCACCGTCGCCGACGAGGGACCCGGCATCCCCGCCGACACCGTCGGACGGGGTGCCAGCCACGGCAACTCCACCGGGCTCGGCCTGGACATCGCCCGGCGGGCCGCCCAGGCCAGTGGCGGGGCCATGGAGATCCGCAACGGTCCGACCGGCGGCGCCCGGATCCTGCTCCGGCTCGGCCCACCGCGCTCCCCCGACACCCCGAATCCGCCGGTGGCGGCCTGACCGCGACCCCGGTCCGACGGTCTTAACCCGGCCTTAGCATTCGGACAGCGCGCCGCTATCCGCCCAGGACGGATCCTCGATTGCAGCAACCGAGGAAGGGAAGTGAGAACCATGAAGCGGATGTCTCTGGCGCTGGCGGCGATCGGCGGTGTGGCGGTCCTGTCGGTCACCGGGGTGGCGCTGGGCAGCGTCGCCGCCGACAAGACCTCGAACACCAGCGCGAACACCGCGTTGGTGGCGGCGACCGAAACCCCGGCCACCACCGAGCCGACCGTCGCTCCGGGTACCGAGACCCCCGCCCCGGGCCTGACGGCCACCAGCCGGGCGGCCACCCCGACGTCGACCGAGTCGGTCGCGCCCGGGTCCAGCAGCGCACCGACCGAGGACAAGATCAGTCGGGAGCGGGCCGGGGAGATCGCCCTCGCCAAGGCCGGTGGCGGCCGGATCACCGACATCGACCGGGAGCGCGAGGACGGCCGTCCGGTGTGGAGTGTCGAGATCGTCAACGGCACCACCGAGCACGAGATCGACGTGGACCGGGAGAACGGCTCGGTGGTCAAGGCCGAGAAGGAGCCGGTCGACGACGACGATGACGACGACGACCGGGACGACGACGATGACGACGATGACGACGACGATGACGACCGGGACGACGACTGACCCCCGGTGAGCCTCACCCGGTGACGCCGCAGGCGTCGAGGCGTTCGAAGGGCCCCGCCACGATCGTGGCGGGGCCCTTCGTCGCGCTCGGCGTACGCAGGTCAGCGGTGCAGCCAGGCCACCAGGTCCGGTGGAGCGAGGGCGGCCACCCGGTGCCGGTACCGGGTCAGGTCGGCGGGGTCGAGCAGGTCTCGGCCCTGGCCCCAGGTGCCCGACCGGAAGAAGGCCGCCCGGTCCCGCAGCACACCGACCGGGTCGGGGGCGAGCTGGTCGGCGCGCTCCCTCATCCGGGTGAAGGTCGCGGCCTCCACCAGGGCGGGCCACTCCCCCTCGGCCACGTCGAAGCCCAGCCGGTCGGCCAACCGACGCATCTCACCGGCCAGGTCGGACAGCAGGTCGCTGTAGTGCACCAGGACGACGTTGGGCCGGCTCCGCCGAGCCCAGGCGTCGGTCAGGTGCAACAGGACCCCGGGCAGTGAGTCCAGTTCCTCCCGGGGGTCGACCTCGTGGTCGATCCAGGACCGCAGCCAGTCGGCCGCCGAGGGCCGGACCTGCGGGCCGATGGGCTCGGGTTGCCCGGTCAGCTCCCGCAACCGGTTCTGATCCAGGTTGGCCGACTGGTGGTAGAGGGAGACGGCCATGTCGAGGGGATGCCGGGCGACCACCACGTACGTCGCCCGAGGGTCCAGCGGCACCCCGTCCAGGGGCGTGTGGGTCTTGACGAACCTGCGGTGGGACTGGGCGGCGAGCCGGGCCAGGACCTCGTCCCGGGGCTCGGCCAGCCAGTCCAGCCAGGGCGAGAGCCGGTGCAGGGGCGCCGGTGGCTCCACGGAACGGAACACCAGCAGGGCACAGATCATCTGCATCCAGGTGGTGCCGCTCTTGGACCGGGTGCTGACGACGATGTCGCCGTCGCGGAACGGGAACCCGATCCAGCGGGCGCTGTCCTCGTCCGGCGATCGATAACGGTACGGTTCGACACCCACCGGCCGACCATAGTCGACAGGTCGCGGGGACGACGTACCCGTGCTTCGGCGGCCGGGCGAGAAGGGGCCGGGTGAGAAGGGGCCCGGGCGGGAAGGGGCGGTGTCGGACGGGCGGCGGCTACCGGACGTCGCGTTCGGTGAACCCGAACTGGATGACCCCCTCGTCGTCGACCTCGGCGTCGACGGAGGAGTCGTTGAGCAGTTCGGCGGCGTCCGAGTCGAGGAAGATCCGGGCGCCGGAGTTGTCCACCACCTGGTCGCCCTGGACCGGCTCCGGCACCAGTTCGATGGTCAGGGAGCCCGCCTCGGAGTCGGCGGCGATGCGTACCCCGCCCTCGTCGAGGACGTCCTGCTGAGCGGCGAGGTCCCGGATGACCAGCACGGCGTTGTCGGTCATGGTGAGCATGACGGAACTCCTCGTGGATCCTTCGGCTCGACGACGAGCGCGGTTACGTTGCCCTACCCGACCGACACTACCCGGCCGACCACGACATCTCGCACGAGTGACACGGTTTCACGATTCTTCGGTTTTGTCCGGCCGGCACCGTGGGCGTTCCTAGGCTGACCTCATGGACGATGCCAGGCGGTACACGGCCGAATTCGTCGGCACACTCCTACTGATCTTCTTCGGCGTGGGCAGCGCCGTGGCAGCCCGCGTGCAGGGCGGTGTGGTGGTGGTGGCCCTCGCCTTCGGGTTCGTCCTGATCGCGCTGGTCTACACCTTCGGGCCGCTCTCCGGCAGCCACCTGAACCCGGCGGTCACCCTCGGCGTCCTGATCGCCGGCAAGATCTCCCCGATCGGGGCGGTCGCCTACTGGATCGCCCAGTTCGCCGGGGCCACCGTCGGCGCGTTCTTCCTCTGGGCGTTGACCCGGTGGGGCGGGGTGGCCGACCAGACCGGGGCGTTGGGCACCAACGGGTACGGGGCGAACATCAGCCGGGGCGGGGCGATGTTCCTGGAGACCATCCTGACCTTCCTGTTCGTCCTGGTGGTCCTGGTGGTGACGAGTCGTTCCGAGCACGCCGGCCTCGCCGGGGTGGCGATCGGGGTGGCCCTCAGCGCGGCCCTGCTCGTCGGCCTGACCCTCGACGGGACCTCGGTGAACCCGGCCCGGTCCTTCGGACCGGCGATCTTCGAGGGCGGGGCGGCGCTGCGACAACTCTGGCTCTTCATCGTCTTCCCCATGCTCGGGGGTGCGCTCGCCGCACTCGTCGCCCCCCTGGTGCTGGAACGCCGGTCGCGCTACTGGGGCGGCGCGGACAAGGCCTCCAGACCGGCCCAACCCTGACCCGGTCGGCCCCGGGCGGCCCGGCTCCGACCGTCGGGCAACGCCGAGGCGACCGGCACCTGGGCGGTGGGGTCGCCCCGCTCGATCAGCTCGTCGACGACGGCGGGCGAGACACCCCGCAGCGCCAGGACCCGGCGTCCCCACCGGTGCAGCCGGCACGGGAACGGGTTGGCGTCGTTGCGGCAGACGGTGCCTCCCGACCACCGTTGCGGCGCGTGCACCACCACCGCCCGGACCGCGAACTGGACGTCCTCGCCGGTGACGTACGGCGGCAGCGGGATCTCCCGTAGCACCTCACCGAAGGGTTGGGCGGTACGGAGCGCTCTGCTGCTCATCGGGACGTCCTCCACAGTGGATGTCGGTTCGGACCATCCACGAAGCTATGCCCGTCGACGGGGGTCACGACGGACAAACTGTCCCGGGGGCGGTCCCGACGGGTCAGCGCAGCGCGACGGCCTGGAGGCTGACGCTGCCGCAGTCCGGATCGAAGGACCGCACCGTGGTCCAGGACAGGCTCAACCGGTCCCCGGAGGCAGCCCGGAACCGCACGTCGAAGGCGGTGGTGTGCTCGGTGTGCGGATCCTCCAACTCCACGGCGGCCGGCGGCCCGCCCTGCCCGAGTCGGGCCGTCAACCGCCCCTGCGCCATCCACACCCCGACGTAGATCCGCACGGTCCGGATCTCCCCGTCCCCGGCGACGGTGAGCAGGAACCCGTTGCCCACCCCGCAGGTGTGGACGCCGTGCGGCGTACCGGCCTGGTGGGCCACCTCGGCCCCGTCGCGCCAGCCGAAGAGCTCCGGGTTGGTGTCGTGTCCCGACCGGGCACCACGTCCCCCGTCGACCGCGACCGCGCCGGAGCCGTCCCGTTTGCGTACCGTCGAGTCCGCCCCACGGAGGCCGAGGTGCACCCAGTCGCGGGGGCCGTCCGCCGTCAGGTCCACGGTCGCGGGCAGGTCGACCCGGGTGACGGTGAGCACCTGGCGTTCCGAGGGCGGCGGGGACGGACGCGGGTCCAGGACGGGGGTGGTCGGCGGCGGGGTGGGGTCGGGACGGACGCGGGGGTTGAGCCCGGGTGAGGCCACGGCGGGTGTCCCCATGGGCGGGCGTTCCACAGTGACCGGACGCTGCACCCCGGCCGGTCCGTCCGGGAGGACCGCGTGCTGCACCCCGGACTCCCGGCCCGCTCCCCGACCGAGGTAGGTGACCAGGCCGACCAGGCAGACCACCACCGTCAGGCCCTCCACCGCCCGTCGACGCCGCCGACTGCGGGCCCGCCGCCGGACGGCACTGCGACTGCGCTCACCGACACCGCCCTGCGTGACGGCCCCACCGGTGCGGGGAGGTCCCGGCTCGCCGTGGTGCCGACCCGTCTGGTCGCCGTCGATCGCCGCCACCTGACCTCCACTCCCCCACCACCCGCGCGTCGCCGTCGTCCGACCCCGGCTCCGGTGCAGCGGTACGGGCACCGGACGGACGTCGACGAACGTTCACACCGGACCGACTCCGGTGCCGGATGGAAACCGAGCGATATTGTCACCGGTTCGTCACCGGTCCGTCGACGGGGGTCGGCAGGTGTCACCGCCTCAGACGTCGCACCAGGCCCCGGCCCGGATGCCAGCTCTCGATCAGCAGATGGTCCGGTGGGTCACCGACCCGGGTCAGCACCACGGCGGTCAACTCGACCCGGAACCGGTGCGACCCGTCCTCCCCCGGGGACTCCTCGTGCGCGACCCCGGAGATCTTGGCGTCCCCGGGCCACCCGGAGGGGTCCTGCTCCGAGGCGTCCTCCGTCGGGCAGTGCAACGCCACCCGGGGGTCACGACGGAGGTCCTGCGCCTTGACCGACCCCGCCATGCAGCCCAACCGCACCTGCCCGGCGGAGAACCCGAACTCGGTTCCACTGATCCGGGGAGACCCGTCCCGACGCACCGTCGCCATCGTCCCGTGCTTGCGTACCGCGAAGCGGGACCGCACCCGCTCGGCGAACTCCGGCTCCGACTCCACCAACTCCGACCACCACGTCATGCCCCCACCCTGCCGCCCATACCTGCCACCCGACGTCACCTTTTTCACTGTCGACCTGTGACACTTCCGGGCTGTCCGTACCGGCTAGTAGGTTCGGTCGGGTGAGCGTCTCGCGTACCACCGACCCGGATCTGATCGGCCTCGACCCCCGCCGCCTGGCCCGCATCGACGACCACTTCGGCAGGTACGTCGACGACGGTCGGCTCGCCGGATGGCAGATCGTCGTCACCCGTCGGGGCGAGATCGCCCACTCCAGCACCTACGGGGTCCGCGACGTCGAGACCGGGGCACCAGTCGTCGAGGACACCCTCTGGCGGATCTACTCGATGACGAAACCGGTCACCTCGGTCGCGGCGATGCTGCTCTGGGAGGAGGGCCGGTTCGAGCTGACCGACGAGGTCAGCCGCTGGCTGCCGGAGTTCGCCGACATGCGGGTCTACTCCAAGGGGTCGGTGCTCAAGCCGTACACGGTGCCGGCGACCGAGCCGATCCGGATCTGGCACCTGCTCACCCACACCGCCGGCCTGACGTACGGGTTCATGCAGACCTCCGTGGTCGACGGGCTGTACCGCGCGGCCGGCTACGAGCTGGGGCCCCCGCCCGGGGTGGACCTGGCCGGGGCCACCACCGTCTTCGGCGAGTTCCCGCTGCTGTTCCAACCCGGCACGGCCTGGGGTTACTCGGTCGCCACGGATGTCCTGGGCCGACTGGTGGAGGTGGTCTCCGGGCAGCGCCTCGACGCCTTCTTCGCCGAGCGGATCCTGCGCCCGTTGGGCATGACCGACACCCGGTGGCACGTCGGGGAGGAGGAGGCCGATCGGCTCTCCGCCCTCCACGTGCCGGACCCGCGCACCGGGCGGGCGGTGCGCCACGACCGGCTCGGTGCCCTGGTCCGGGAGGAGCCGACCCTCCTCTCCGGTGGGGCCGGTCTGATCTCCACCGCCGCCGACTACCACCGGTTCACCCAGATGCTGCTGCGCGGCGGGGAACTGGACGGGGTACGCCTGCTCGGCCCCCGTACGGTGCGGTTCATGACCCGCAACCACCTGCCCGGCGGGCGGGACCTGGAGGACCTCTCGGTGGGTGGGTTCGCCGAGAGCACCTTCGCCGGGGTCGGTTTCGGACTCGGGTTCGCGGTGATCATCGACCCGGTCCCCAGTCGGGTGCCGAGCAGCGTCGGAGAGTACTACTGGGGTGGGATGGCCAGCACCGCCTTCTGGGTCGACCCGGTCGAGGAGGTCACGGCGTTGCTCTTCGCCCAGCTCGTCCCCTCCAGCACCTGGCCGTTGCGTCCGCAGCTGCGGCAACTCGTCTACTCCGCCCTGGTGGACTGAGGCCACCGGCACCGGGCCGTCCGATCGACTCAGCCACAGATCGCCCGTTCCGGACCCGGCCGGTCGGGACGCTCCCTAGCCTGGGGTGATGAGCAACCTCGTCGTGTTCGGCGCCGGCGGGACCGCCGGGTCACGGATCACCGCGGAGGCGGTCCGTCGGGGGCACCGGGTGACCGCTGCGGTACGCCGTCCCGAAGCCGTCGCCCCGTACCTCCTGGGCGGAGTCCACGTGGTCACCGGGGACGCCACCAGCGAGCGCAGCGTGCGGGAGCTCGCCGCCGAGGCGGACGTGATGGTGGTGGCCGTCGGCGGCGGGGAGCGCTGGCTCTGGCTCGACGCCGCCCGCAACCTCGTGCACACCCTCAGCCCGATGCCGCACCCGCCCCGGGTCATCCACATGGGTGGTGGGTCCACCCTGTTGACTCCGAACGGCAACCGGTTCCTCGACGAGCCGGACTTTCCCGACGAGTACCGCGAATCGGCGCAGGGTCAGGCCGAGGCCCTGGACTTCTACAGGTCCTCCAGCAACGGTGTGACCTGGACGTACGTCTCCCCGCCGCCGCTGGAGTTCCATCCGGGCGAGCGGCGGGGGCACTACCGTACGGGCACCGACCACCCGGTGGTCGACGACGCCGGCCGATCGGTGCTCAGTTACGAGGATCTGGCCGTGGCGATCGTCGACGAAATCGAGAAGCCGTGCTTCAGTAACCAGAGGTTCACCGCCGCCTACTGACCTGACCTGCGGAAAAAGGGTACGCACCGATCTTGAGAAGGTCGCTGGGGACATATATGTTCGGTCGCATGTGACCCAGCGCACCGCAAGACGGTGCTGGGTCCACCCCCGAACCAGGAGGACCCCTTGACCACACAGGACGGTCAGCTCACCCCTGCCCCCACCTCGTCGCTGAACCGCCGTCGGATGCTCGCGGTAGCGCTCGGTGGTGCCGCCACCGTCGCCCTGCCCGCCCCCGCCTGGGCCGCCGACGACCTGCGCCCCGGTGCGGTCCGGGCACCCCAGCTCACCCCCGAGGACCGCAAGATCGTCCGGCAGGCCTCCGCCAAGCGGGCGCTCAACGACCTCTTCACCCTGAGCGAGAAGATCGGTCCCCGCATCGGGGGTACGGCATCGGAGCGGCGGGCCGCCGACTTCATCGCCCGCACCCTCGACCGGATGGGCTACGACACCGTGTTGCAGCCGTTCCCGGTCGCCGACAAGTTCCTCGCCGACCTCAGCTCCCCCACCCGGCTGCCCTGGGACCTCTGCTGGCAGGCGGGCGCGTCGGCGCACGGCGCCCTCGACACCAAGGTCCGGGGTCAGGTCATCGACGTCGGCTCCGGTGCCGCGGAGAACTACCCGGCCAACGCGGCCGGTCGGATCGTCCTCATCGACTACGTCGCCGCACAGCGGGAGCAGCTCGTGGCCACCGCCTTGGCCAAGGGTGCGGCGGCTGTGATCTTCCTGCCGGCCGACGCCGTCGCGCCCCGGCGGGCCTCGGCGTTCACCCCCACCCTGCCCGGTTCGGCAGCCAACCCGGTGCCGATCCCGGTGGTCGGGGTGGCCCAGGCCCAGAAGCACCGTCTCCGTGAGCTGGTCGCCGCCCAGCGCCTGGTCCTGGTGATCAAGACCTCGGCGCACCGCAACCTGATCTCGAACAACGTGATCGGCGAGCGACTGGGCACCTCCGGGCCGAACGGACCGGTGGTGATGGTCTGCGCCCACTACGACACGGTGATCGGGGCACCCGGCGCCAACGACGACGGCTCCGGCACCGTACTGGCCCTGGAGCTGGCCCGGGTCCTGAAGAACACCCCGACGAACGCCACGATCCGATTCGCCCTGTGGGGTTCGGAGGAGCAGGGCCTGATCGGCTCCCGCTACTACGTCAGGCAGCTGCCGCAGGCCGAGCGGGACCGGTTCCTGGCCGTCTACAACAACGACATGGTGGCCACCAGCTGGGACCCGGCGACCCGGTACTGGCTGCTCTCCTTCACCGGTCAGTCGAACCGGGCCACCGACGAGGTCGCCGCCGCGGCGGTCCGGCTCGGGTACGAGCCGCAGCTCTCCCCGGTCACCCAGCGGGGCGCGAGCGACCACCAGTCGTTCCAGGAGGCCGGCATCGCCAGCGCGAACTTCTCCTGGCGGGGTGAGGAGTCCCCGGCGCTGCTGGAGCCGCCGTACCACAGCCCGGAGGACACCATCGAGAAGAACATCAGCCTGGAGCGGCTCCAGGTGTCGCTGGAGCTGATCGGCGCGGCGACGCACCGCACGGCCGTCGACGGCTGACCCGCGAAGCCCGGCCGACGGGGTGGGGACGGGAGAACCGTCCCCACCCCGTCGCGCTCGGTCCGGTCGGTCGAGGCGGCTCGGGCGGCCGGTCGGCGAGCCGGGCGAGACGGCTCGGACGGTCAGTCGGCGAGCCGGGCGGGGAAGCCGCCGGTGGCCACCGGCCCCCAGTCGGTGACGGTCACCCGGATCAGGGACTTGCCCTGCTGGGTCATGGCAGCCCGGTACTCGTCCCAGTCGGGGTGCTCACCGGCGATGGACCGGAAGTACTCCACGAGGGGTTCCAGGGCGTCGGGCAGGTCGAGCACCTCGGCGACGCCGTCGACCTGCACCCACGGTCCGTCCCAGTCGTCGGAGAGCACGCACGCCGACACCCGGGGGTCGCGCCGGATGTTGCGGACCTTGGCCCGCTCCGGGTACGTCGAGATCACCAACCGGCCCTCGGTGTCGACGCCGGCCGAGACCGGGGAGGACTGGGGGCGGCCGTCGGCTCGGGTGGTCATCAGGACGACCCGGTGCCGGGGTCGGAGGAACTCGGTCAGCTCGTCCCGGTCGATCCGGTCGTTTCTCGCGATGCGGCGTGCCATCGCTCATTTCTACCAGCGGGCCGACCCCGCGTCGGACGGAACGCACGCCGGGACGAGCACCCGTCGGACGGATCGCGTCCCGGCCGGGTCAGGTCGGCGGGCGGTGCGGTCGAACGGTCCGGGTCGGGACCGGCTGGGCGGGCACCCGGGGTCGGGCCGGTGGCCGCCAGGCCCGGCCGTTGGCGTAGATCACCCGGAAACCGAGGTACGACGCCAGCGGCGCCCAGTGCGCCGAACCCATCCGCAGTTCGGCGGCGTTGTGCCGTTGGCCGTTGGCCAGGACGTCGAGCAGCACCGTCTCGAACGCAGCGGACTCGACCCAGTCCACCTCCCTGGTGAAGCCGCAGATCAGCGCCGCCCCGGTGGTCTCCAGGAAACCCCGGAGGGTGGCGTCGGAGGCGCGCAGCACCGAACAGCTGCCGAAGTAGAGTCGCCGCCCCTCACAGCGCCCGGCCATCCGCTCGGCCACGTCGGCCAGTTCCACCGAGTCCCAGTCGGTGAGGCAGAGCCGGCTCGGCTCGCCGTGCATGGCGAAGAAGCCGACCCGGTAGTCGGCGTACTGCTTGAGCAGCCAGCGGTCCAGGAAGTAGAACAGCTCGTCGCGGGTCGCCGCGTCCTTGTGGATGAAACGGATCTTGCCGAGCCGTTCCAGGAGTTCCAGGGTGGGCAGGACCGAACCCCGCTCGTTGAGGTCACGGTGCCACTGCCCCTCGACGCAGAACACGCCTCCCCGCGCCACGCGGCCACCTCCTGCGAACGCCTGCCCGAGGGCTGACGTTACCGGGCCGTCCGGCGGCGGCGACATCACCCGCACCCCGCCTGTCAGGCGACTTTCGGCAGGTCACCCCGCTCGGTTCGCCAGACGGGTGCGGTGCGGGTCGCGCCGACACCGGCCAGGCGGGGGAAGGGGGGTCCCCCACCCGACCGGCGTCGACACCGTCCCCGGGAGCCGAGTCGCTGCGCTCAGCTCGCCTGGGACCAACGCGGCGCGGTGGCGGGGGGCGCCACCGGCCGGCTGGGCAGGCCGGGCCGGGTCGCGATCCGCCCAGGGGGCGTGGCGGGACGGCCGGCCTGGCCGCGTACGGGGTAGGGAACGTTGCGCCCGGTCCGGGGCGGCACGGCAGGCGTACGCCCCGGCACCGCACCGGTCCGGGAGACCGGCGCACCGGTGCGGGCCGGGACCGTGCCCGCCCGGGGCGGCATCGTCCCGGGTCGTCCCGGACCCATTCCCGGTCGGCCCGGGACGGCACCCGGCCGCCCCGGAACCGTCCCGGGCCGGACCGACGGGCGGTCCAGGACGAACGGGAACGGTACGTGCACCCGGGGGTTCCCGTGCTTGATCAGCGCCTCGATCTGGCGCTCGTTGAGCCCGTGTGTCTCCAGCACCCGCCGGCTCCAGCGGTGCGACCGGCAGGGGAACGACGCTCCGTCGTTCCGGCAGATCGGCCCGGACGGCCACTCCTCGGCGCCGTGCACCACCAGCAGCCAGACCGCAGCCTGGACGTCATTGGGGGTCAGTGGCACCGGAAGCGGCACCTCGCCCAGCACCTTATCGATGGGATCCGTCGACTGCTGACCAACTCGCACGGTGACCCTCCCGCAGCTCCCAGCGGTGCGGCTGACTCGCCGCATCCTCGTGCACTGGTACGGCCCGCAGGCGGCCGCGGTTCAAGAAAACATTCAACTCTGCGTGACATTCCGCAGGGTTGGACCGGCGGACACCGCCAGCGACGACCCGTCTCCGCCATCAACCGCTCTGATCAGGGCAAATGCCCCGTAGATCAGACCAACTCAGCGTCGTGCACCAGGAGCGCCACCTGTACCCGGTTGTTCAGGTCGAGCTTGGTCAGCAGTCGGGACACGTACGCCTTGACCGTGGCCACGCTCATGAACAGCTGCGCCGCGATCTCCGCGTTGGTCCGACCGTGCCCCAGGGCCACCGCCACCTCCCGCTCCCGTTCGGTGAGCCCGGCCAACAGGCGCAGCGCCCGATCCCGCCGGACGTCCGGGCCGGCCACGTCGCTGACTGTGACGTGCTGGATCAGCGTCCGGGTGACGGTCGGGGAGAGGGTCGCCTCGCCCGCCGCCACCCGGCGTACCGCCTGGACGATCTCGACCGGCGGGGTGTCCTTGAGCAGGAATCCGCCCGCACCGGCCCGGAGCGCCCGCAGCACCTGGTCGTCGGCGTCGAAGGTGGTCAGCACCAGCACCTCCGGCGGATCCGGGGCGGCTCGCAGCAGCTCGGTCGCGGCGAGCCCGTCGACCCGGGGCATCCGGATGTCCATCAGCACCACGTCCGGCCGGTACGCGGCCACCGCCGCACCGACCTCGTCGCCGTCGGCGGCCTCCCCGACCACCCGCAGGTCCGGCACACCGCCCAGGATCATCGCGAGTCCGGCCCGGACCAGCGGGTCGTCGTCGACGACGAGCACCCGGATCGGCTCGTCCGCCGAGCTGTCGCCCGCTGCCGGGGGCGTCCCGGGGTCCGGCCTGCCGAGGGGTGCGCTCATGCCGGCCAGGGTAGCCAGACGGCCAGCCGGAAGTCCCCGGTGTCGTCGCGGCCGTACTCCAACCGCCCACCGGCGACGGTGACCCGCTCGCCGACGCCGACCAGTCCGGTGCCGGTGCCGGGGATCTCCGTGCCGGTGCCGCCGCCCACCGGCCACCGGTTGGTGATCCGCACCGTCAGACCGTCCCCGGGTGCCCCGGTCACCTCGACCACGACCGCCGCCCCCGGGGCGTGCTTACGGGCGTTGGTAAGCCCTTCCTGGACGATCCGGTACCCGGTCCGACCGAGTCCGGTGGGGACCGCCTCCGGTGCTGTCACCTCGCCTGTCAGGTCGACCCGCATCCCGGCCGCCCGGGACTCCCGCACCAGGGCCGGTACGTCGGCCAGGGCCGGCTGCGGCGGCTCCGGTTCCCCCGCCGACTCCGCTACGGTGTCGGCGCGGAGCACCCCGATCACCGCCCGCAGGTCCTCCAGGGCGGCGTGCGCGCTGCCCCGGATCACCCCGGCGGCCCGCGCGATCTCCTGCGGGGCGGCGTCCGGGCGGAACTCCAACGCCCCGGCGTGCAGGCTGAGCAGGGAGATCCGGTGGGCGAGGACGTCGTGCATCTCCCTGGCGATCCGGGTCCGTTCCAGCTGTCGGGCCTGGGCGACCCGGAGCTGCTGCTCGGCCTCGGCCCGTTCGGCACGCTCCCGCAGCGACACGATCAACTGCCGGCGGGCCCGGACGAACATCCCCCAGGCCACCGTCGCGGCGAGCACCGCCCCGACGAACACCGTCGCCGTCGACACCGACAGGTCCGGGTCCGGCCGGATCAGCAGGGACAGCGGAGTCACCACCAGGTGGGCGGCGAAGATCGCCCCCACCACCGGGAACGGCCGGTGCACCGCCACCGTGAACAGGACGACGAGCATCGCCCCGAAAGCGGTGACCGAGAAGAGCGCGACCGGCAGCATGACCAGGGCCAGCCCCACCGGCCACCGGCGACGCAGCCAGAGCGCCCCGCAGGCCGCCAGGCCGACCCAGAAGTCCACCCCCACCAGCCAGTCCGGGCCGGCGTTCAACGCGAACGCCGGATCGCCCTGGACCGCGTCGTCGTGCGTCAACGCCACGCACATCAGGGCGAACAGGAAGCAGACGACGTCCACGCCCCAGTCCCGGGGGGTCCGCCGCCGGGTGCCCGGCCCGGTCGGCCCGGTCACCGCACCCGGCAGCAACCACTGATGATCCGGTACGCCGCCGCTGGTCACCCGTCGATGCTAGGTGCCGCCGGGGCGCTGCGGGCAGCTACCGAAGTCGAGACCTGACGTCGACGAAGGTGTATCCGGAGGTCGACCGTCGGCCCCTGCGGGGACCCCGGTGACGCGGGCAGGCTGACCACATGATTCAGGTCGACGGGTTGACCAGACGGTACGGCCACCACACAGCGGTCGAGGACGTCTCGTTCCGGTGCGAGCCGGGGACGGTGACCGGGTTCCTCGGACCCAACGGTGCCGGCAAGTCCACCACCATGCGGATGATCTGCGGGCTGACCCCGCCGACCGCCGGGCGCGCCACGATCGGCGGCCGGGCGTACCGGGACCTGCCCAACCCGGGGCGGGAGGTCGGGGTGCTGCTCGACGCCGCAGCCCAGCACGCGGGCCGGACCGGGCGGGGGGTACTCGTCGTCGCCGCCCGGACGATGGGAGTCGACGTCCGACACGTGGACGCCGCCCTCGCCCGGGTCGGACTGAACCAGGTGGCGGCGCGGCGGCGGGTCCGGGCGTACTCGTTGGGGATGCGTCAGCGCCTCGGCCTGGCGTACGCGCTGCTCGGTGACCCTCGAACCCTGATCCTCGACGAACCGGCCAACGGCCTCGACCCGGAGGGGATCTTCTGGATGCGCGGCCTGTTGCGTGACTTCGCCGACCGGGGCGGGACGGTGCTGCTCTCCTCGCACCTGCTGCGCGAGGTGGAGGCGGTGGCCGACCGGCTCGTGGTGATCGGCGGCGGGCGGGTCGTCGCCGACGGCGACCGGGACGAACTGCTCGCCGGGGCGGGCACCCTGGTCCGGGCCCACGACCCGGCCGCCCTGCGGACGGCGCTGACGGCCGCCGGACTCCACCCGACCAGCGACACCGACGGGGTGTTGCTGGTCGCCGCCGAGGCGGGAGCGGTGGGACAGGTCGCCGCCGACGCCGGGGTGGCCCTCACCGAACTGCGTCCGGCCGACAGCGGTGGCCTGGAGCAGCTCTTCCTCAGTCTGACCGCCGGCGCATCGGTGCAGGAGGCCGTCCGATGACCATCACCACCGAACGTCCCGCCGACCTCCACCGGCCGCCCCTGCTCCGCCTCACCCGCGTGGAACTGCGCAAACTCGTCGACACCCGGGCCGGGGCCTGGCTGTTGGCAACGATCGGCCTGCTGAACGTCGCCCTGGTCGCCGCGATGCTGGTCTGGGCGCCGGCCGCCGAACGGACCGTCGAGGCCCTGTTCTACGTCACCCTGCTGCCGATCGGGATCCTGCTGCCGGTGCTCGGGATCCTCTCCATCACCGGCGAGTGGTCGCAACGGACCGCCCTGGGCACCTTCACCCTGGTGCCGCGTCGGGAACGGGTGATCGTCGCCAAGCTCGCCGCAGTGGTCCTCACCGCCCTCGCCTCGGTGCTGGTCAGCGTCGCCGTGGCCGTGCTCGGCGGCCTGGTCGCCGCCGCCACCGGCACCCCCGACGTGTGGGGGCTTCCTTCACTGCTGCTCTGGCACGCGGTGGTGCTCCAGGTGACCGGGGTGCTGATGGGCGCCGGATTCGGTCTGCTCCTGCTGAACACCCCGCTGGCCATCGTGACGTACCTGTTCCTGCCGATCCTCTGGTCCACCCTGGGGGCGACCATTCCCGGCCTGCGCGGACCCGCCGAGTGGCTGGACACGACGGTGACGATGGATCCGCTCTTCGGCACCGACGTGGACGCCGGCCAGTGGGGCCGGATCGGGGTGTCGCTACTGGTCTGGATGATCCTGCCGCTCGCTGCCGGCACGCTCCGGACCCTGCGCCAGGAGGTGTCCTGAGAGTGGACGTCGACGGGTACGGCGCGCCGACCCGCGTCGGCGGCGGGATCGGCGGAGTGGTGTTCATGTGGACGGCCTTCCCGGTGCTCGGTGCCCTCGCCGGTTGGGGGCTGGGGCCGCAGCCGGGCACGTCGCCGAGTGGTCGTGGTTTCCACCCGACCTGCCAGCTGACCACGGCCCTTCGAGGGGCCGGGCCCGGCGGTGGAGCTGATCCCGCATCATCTGCACCACCGGGCCCGGCCGACCGACCGTGAGGTTGCCGCCCCGACGGCCGGGAGCGCGCCCCACAGTGACGACGGGTCTGCCGGTGCCGGACCAGCCGTACGGGTGGGGGCACACCCACCCTACGAGAGAACGGCGGCTCGCGTTGCCCCGTTCGGGGAGGTCAGGGCGCTCTGCGGGTCGGCCGGGAGGGCTCGTGTCGGTGCCCGCCGGTACGGTGCCGCTCGTGATCGAACACGACTGGTCGGACGTCCCGGACAGACTCGCCAGGTTGGCCGCCGGGCCACCGGTGGAGGTCTTCGGCGCCGACGCGCACGGCTGGACTGTCGAGCCACCGCTCGGCGTGGCGGAGCTGGCCGAACTGGAGGGACAGTCGGCGGTGACCCTGCCGGCGGAGTACCGGTCGTTCCTGCTCCAGGTCGGCGCTGGTGGTGCCGGCCCGGCGTACGGACTCTTCCCGGTCCGGCGGGTCGACGGACGGTGGCGGTGGGAGGGGGACGGGGCCGATCTGACCACGCCGGACTCGCTCGGTCGACCTTTCCCGTACACCGAGGCGTTCAACCAGGCCGACGGCGTACCCGAGATGCCCGAGGAGGCGGACTTCGCCACCGCCGAGGAGTTCGAGACCGCGGAGCTTGCCTGGTGGGAACGGCACGACGCGACCATGTACGACCCGGCGCACTTCCTGGGCCTGCTCTACCTGTGCCACCGGGGGTGCGCGCTGCGCGACGCCCTGGTGGTCACCGGCCCGGCCCGAGGCACGATGTGGGCCGACGACACCGCCGAGGAGGGCGGGTTCGTGCCCCTGCTCGACGCCGACGGCGGGCCGCTCGGTTTCGCCGGCTGGTACCGCCGGTGGCTCGACGACGCCGAGGCGGGGCGGAATCGGCCACCGGATGCCCAGGTCACCGAGCGTCGGTGACCACGTGGGAGCAGGCGGCGCAGGCCGGGGCGCCCTGCTCGGCGTACCACCGGCAGGACCGGCGGATCGCGCACTTGGGCAGGTCCACGTCGGCCGGTCCACCCGTCTCCCGGTAGGAGTCGGCCAGGCGTTCACCGAGTCCGCAGTGGACGCCGGTCCAGAACCCGCAGGACGAGGTGACGCAAGGGCCGGCGAGCCGGAAGCGGGACTCCACCGGCCCCGGTTCCCCTGTCCGCGTACCGAGGGCGACCTCCGCCGGCACCTGCGGGGTGACGTAGGCGACCCGCCCCGCCGGAGTGATCATGCCGAGGAAGACGGTGGCGTTCGCCGCCGGCGTACTCGGGCACATCCGCTCCGGCGGGACCGGCCGGTGGACGGATTCGGTCACCGTTGGATCCAGAACCCGATGTCGTTGATCTTCTGACCCAGCTCCGCTCCGAGCGGCCCGTCGATCACCCACAGCCCGTACCACTCCGGGCGGAGCTTGGGGTTCGTGTGCCCGACGGTGACCGGGGCGCTCAACTTGGCACCGGCCACGGTGAGCGCGTTGAGGCCGGCCTTCTGGATCTCGTTGGAGATGTGGGTCTGCTGCTCGGGGGTGAGGTCGACCCCGTCGACCACGAACCGGAACTCACTGCGGGCCATCTGGCTCTCCTCTACTGGTAGGACTCGGTACCCAGGCCGATCCGGAGGGTCGACCGGGTGAAGGCCGCCCACCCCGACCGGGCGGTGACGTCGGTGGGACCGCCGGTACGGGCGAGGACACGACCGGCCTCGCCTTGCCAGTCGGCCGACCGTCCGGCGGTGCCCCACAGGTCACGGCAGACCTCCGCGACGAAGGCGGTCTGCTCGGTCGCCCCGGTGAACCCGGGAGACCCGTCGACGACCCGCAGGCCGCCCCCGACGGACCGGCGGACCGTCGGGAAGTGGTGGTGGAGGCTCGCCTCGGTGGCCCGGTGGACGGCGTCGGGGCGGGCCGCCGTGAAGGCCTCGACGGGCGTCTCGCCCCGTCGGACCTCGACGGCGAGGAGGGTGAACGCGTCTCCGGCGAGGGTCGTCGTGCCCCGGACGGCGACCGGGGCGCTCCACGACGGCGGCGAGTTCGCCGACCAGAAGGCCAACCATGCGGTGAGCCTCTCGTGCAGGTCCGCCCGGAGGCGGAGCCCGGCCGGGTCGCCGTCGGCGGCGACCAGACGGGCGGTGGCGATCCGGTCCCGGACCACCGGGGCGGGACCGGATCGGATCGCTCCGGGTCCGGTCGGGACGGTGTCGGGGGCGGCGTGCGCCGCCGGTGCGAGGACTGTCGTGCCGACGGCGGCGAGCGCCGAGGTGGCCGCCGCACCGGCGAGGAGCCTGCGGCGGGGGAAGGGTGGGGACTGGTCGGTCATGGTCCGCCTTTCGGTGACGGCCTTTGCGGCGGACTCTATCGACCGATATAGATCATCAGGGTGGTCTCACTATCGGGACCGCGACAGCAATGCCGGGACTTGGTGGCGGCGCAATCGGCGTCGACGTGCATTGCCGTCGGCCGCACAAATCAGTCGCATGGGACGAAGTGGGTCAGACGCGCGGGACAGCGCGGGACGGTCAGACGCAGGACGGTGCGGGACGGAGGCGCGGGACGGTCAGGCGCGGGGGCGGTGCAACAGGTGCAGGAGCTGCTGGTGGGCCTCCCAGCCGTCCGGGAACCGCACCGGCACGTCGAGGTGGACCGGCTCGGTCGACGGGTGGGCGTCGAGCAGCTCCCCGATCCCGGCCCGCGCGACCACCACGCAGGCGTGCCGATGCCGGGAGGTCAGCACACAGAGGCGCCCCGACTCCAGGTGGAAGGCGGTCGCGTCCCGCCGACCCGACAGGGGGTGCAGGACGATGGTCACGTCGTACTCCCGGCCCTGGAGCCGGTTCGCGGTGTCCACGGTGATCCCCGCTCCGGCCACGCCGAGGTGGGCGCGGATCGCCGCGACCTGGTCCCGGTGCGCGGCTCCGACGGCGATCCGGTCGGCGGAGACGGGAGCACCCTGCGGAGCGTGTTCGCTGATCGCCACCGCGCCCCGACGCAGCACCCGCAGCGCCAGCTCCGCGCAGGCCGAGGCCGCCTCAGCGTCGGTACGCAGGGTGTGCCGGGCCGGCAGCTCGTAGAGCGCCCAGCCCGAGGCTGCGGCCACCTCCACCGCCGCGTCGACGGGGTCTCCCACCCCGGGCTCGGTGAGCGTCAGCACCCGGTCGGCCGGGCCGGTGCCCGCACGGAACCCGGTGAACGGGTAGAACGCCGCCGCGACCACGGGTGCCGCAGAGGCGGGCAGCCGCCACGACACCGGCAGCCGGTGCACCGGCAGGTCCGGGTTGTGCCGCAGCAGCACCGCCACCGCCGACTGCATCGGGTCCCAGGTCAGCCCGGTCCACCGGCTCGTCTCCACAGTCGAGAAGGGATCGAGTTGGCCGGGGTCCCCGACGAACAACGCCCGCTCGAACCGCCGGGCCACCCTCAGGAGCGCGTCGGAGCGCATCTGGTACGCCTCGTCGACGATCGCCCACGGCCAGGAGCCCTCGGTGACCAGTGCCCACTTGGCGGCCGTACCGATGATGACGGCCGGGTTGTCGAGGTCGGTGACCTTCGAGGCGATCCGGACGTGGTCGTGGGCGGTGACCCGCTCCGGTGGCCGGTAGTCGTTCGCCGAGAGCCGCCCGACAGGCAGCTCCGGTGCCTTGCCGGCGAGCCTGTCGATCAGGTCGTCGACCTGCTCGTTGGTCTGGGCGATGACGATGAGGGGCTCACCTGCGGTGGCCAGTTCGACCGCGGCCCGGACCACCAGCGTCGACTTCCCGGCACCGGGCGGCGAGTCGACCACGACGCCCCGGTGGCGGCCGGAGCGGAGGTCGGCCAGGACCGCCCCGACGACCTGCTCCGCCTCGACGGCGGGCGGCACCCGTTGCCCCAGCACGCCCCACCTCCCCACCGGCTGACCAGCACCCTACCGGCCCTCGGTCGCCGGGGCCGACGCGTGGTCGGCCCCGGCGTGAGTGTCTGCCTGGTCGCTTCAGCTCCTCGACCCTCGCCAGGCGAAGGCACCGCCGTCGATCAGCCAGGTGACCCCGTTGACGAACGACGCCTGCTCGCTGGCGAGGAAGCACACCAGGTGGGCGACGTCCTCCGGGGTGCCGATCCTCGGCACCAGGTGGGTCGCCGACATGGTCCGCAGGGTCGCCTCCCGGTCCTCGGCCGCCTCCAGGTAGCGCTCGACCATGTCGGTCTGGACCGAGGCGGCACAGAAGCTGTTCGCCCTGATCCCGTGCGGGGCCAACTCCACGGCGAGATTCTTGGTGAGCAGGTTGAGCCCGCCCTTGCTCGGCCCGTAGGCGAGGCTGGCGGGGAACCCGACGAGGCCGCCCGTCGATCCGGAGTTGATGATCGACGGGTTCCGCCGGCTGCGCTTGAGGTACGGCAACGCGTACTTGGCGCACAGCCAGGGACCGCGCAGATTGATCGCCAGCACCCGGTCCCAGACCTCCGGGTCCATGTCCTCGATCGAGACGTCGGTGGTGAGTGCGCTCTCGTGCACTCCAGCGTTGTTGTGCAGCACGTCGATGCCGCCGAAGTGGTCACCGACGGTGACCATCATCTGCTGCACCTGCTCCCTGTCGGTCACGTCGCAGGAAACGAAGAGCGCCTCTCCACCGGTGGCCTCGATCGAGGCGACCACGGTCTTGCCCGCGTCGGCGTCGGTGCCCGACACGGCCACCCGTGCGCCGTAGCCGGCTGCGGCCCGCGCGACGCCGGCCCCGATCCCCCGCGTGCCACCGGTGATCAAAAAGGTCATACCCGAGAAGTCATACATAGTGCACCTTCCAGTCACGACGGAGCTGATGGAGGAATTACAGCAGCTCAAGATCACATCTGAGACAATTTCACGGAGTCGGCGGGTTACCGGTTCGTCCGTCCCGGCCGTAGCGACCCCGTCAACCGCGCAGAGCAGTCCGACGTGGGGTGCAGTGGCATCGACACCCGGCTCGGTTAGCATTGCCGGGTTCTCGGGTGACTGTGGAGACGAGGCGACATGGGGTGGCTCCAGCGAGTGCTGGGTAGGGACCAGGTCCAGCACGATCCGGGCCGTCAGGAGGCCCTCCTGACCGAGGTGCGCCAGCGGTTCGGCTTTCACGTCCAGGCTCCGGTCGCCGACCAGGCCGACACGATCAGGCGTCTCCTCGACGGCGACGACGGTCTCGTCGTGGCCGCCCGGATCGTCCACGAGTCCGCCGACCAGGCCAACGAACTCGTCCTCGGCCAGGCCGCCGACCTGCACCGGCGGACCGGGTACCGGCTCCTGGTCGACAGGCGCAACTACCGTCCGCTGTGGCGGGAGGCGGCGGCCGAGCTGCGGTGGCCGTTGTTCGCCCTACCGGGCGGCCTGCACCCGTACCTCCAGGTGGCGGCGGCGACCACGGTCCTCGGTGAGCACGCGTCCCGGCTCGACCGGGTGATCGACCCGCTGCCCCTGCTGGCCCGCCTGTTCGAGCTGTTCGACCTCACCACCACCGGCTGGGAGTACGCCCGGGTCCGGGTCGACCCGGACGGGGCGACCCTCGCCGTGCGGCTGGTCACGACCGCCCGGAAGGTCATCGACACGATCGACGACCCGCCGCCGCTGCCCCCGTCGGTCCGGGAGCTGATGCGCCGCAACCACACGGTCCACGTCCACGATCCGGCGAACGGTCGGGTGGTCGGCGGCCTGAACCCGGGCGCGGAACTGCGGACGATCCTGCTGACCTGAGACGTCCCGACCTCCGGCGGTCCAGACCGGCCCGGCACCCGTCCGCAGTGACGGAGGCCGCCGGGCTGCAGCCCGGCGGCCTCCGTCACCGTTGGTTCCGTCAGCGGCCCAGCGAACTCGACTGCCACTGCATCGGCCCGGCGGCGTTCGCGGGCCTCACGCTGGAGCCGACCGGCCCCGGTGCGCCCTGCGCCGACGACATTCCCGCGTACTGCGACACGTCACCGGTCGCGGCAGCTTCATTCGCGACGGCCTTGGCAAACTCCTGCTGCGCCCGTTCTGCGCAGTAGTCATTGATGTACGCGTTGAGTTCCTCGTACCTCTGGCCGTATTGCTGCCGGATCCCTGGCTGTTGGTGGACCATGACCTGCCGCAGCGAAGGCCCGCCCTTCTTCTTGGGTTTGTCAAGGGCAGCCACGTGACTCGTCATCCCATGGACGACCCGGGAAGTATCCGGCTTCTCGGCTATCCGCCTCTGGACATGTTTCGGCAGTTGCGTGAAACTGGCCAGATTCTCGGGAGTCAGGAACTTCTTGAGGTCCGTCACCGATTTCGGTTCTGGTGACTTCGGCTTTCCGCCCACCGGGTGCTCCTCGTCTCGACAACTGTTCGTCGCAACTACGGCACCAGCCCACCCCCGGTTCGACCACCGAGCCTTCATCCCGGATTCTGGACGGTGCGGCGAGAGAGTCCCCGCAGTGGTGGTGGTCAGTTCCCGAACGGGGTCAGGATGACGGCGGCGGAGCGGGGGTCGCCGCTGTGCACGAGGGACTCGAATCCGCCGACGTCGTCGTAGGGGAACCCGTACGCCCGGCCGTCGACCATGTTGGCGTGGATGAGACGGGAGTAGTGGTTCGGGGCGCTGTTGCGGTAGAAGTTGGCGGCGGTCAGGTTCGGCTCGACGTCGTACCGGCCGAGGGTTCCGCGCACCAGCGCCGTACACAGGGTGCGTTTGATCTCGGGTTCGATGAAGGGCGGGACGTTCGGGGCGTTGAAGACCCCGTCGCACCCCCAGACGTTGCTGGTGGTGGGCTTGGCGACAGTGGCGACCCGGGCACCCGCCGAATCGGTGAAGACCATGTTCGTGCCGACCGTCCGACCGAAGAACCGACGGTTCGGCTCGGCGCTGCGCGGCACGACCGTGAGGGTGCGACCGGTGTACGCCTGCCACGCCGAGGTGATGTACGCGTCGAGGTACCGGGGGTCCATCAGCCCCGCCTCGGCGGCCTTGCCGGGGGCGAGGACCCGCAGCACCGTACCGTCGGAGCGGGTGACCACCGACCGGGCGAACGCCGGCTGTGCCCGGAGACCGTTGATCACGTTGGCCCGGCCGTTGGCGACCAGCTCACCGGTCTTCCTGGTGCCCTGGGCGTCGGTGACCGCTACCGCGTGCGGGACGGCGAAGTGGTCGACCTGGGTGCTGTTCAGCCAGATACCGGCGTCGTTGTAGGTGAACTCCGACCAGTCGAAGAGGATGTCCCGGTTCGGGTCGGCCCCCGCCCACGGGGCGGGCTGGACCAGGCCGTCCGGGGTGAGCCGGAAGTCGAGCTTGCGGCCGAACGAGAAGTACATCCGCCCGGAGATGAAACGGGGAACCCGCACTGTGACGCTTCCGCCCCGGGGCGGGCCGGGGATCGCCACGTCGGGGGCGGGTGTCGGGGGCAGGCCCCCGGCTGGCCAGCGGGTGAACGTCCCGGCGGCGTTGACGTAGCCGAGCCCCCCGCCGGGGCGGATGTCGGTGCCCAGGATGTACAGGTGGACGGCCTCGCTGCGGCCCGAGTTGTTGGTGACGGTGACGGGTAGCAGGGCGGGACCGACGGCTGCGGCCGGGCTCGGGGTCACGGCGAGCGTGACGGGGAGAGCCAGCACCAGCGTCGCCAGTCCACGCAGGACGCCACCGAACCTCCCGCTGAACAACTTTCTGTTACGCATGGTGACTCCTTCGGTTGGGGACCATGCTCCACGCGACCCCGCGTCGACCCTCGAAAGGTCAGCACGGCAGGACGGACACCGAGCCGTATCGGCTGGTGGCAACCCCGTCGATGACGAGAGAGCGCTCTCACAGCTTCACGTTCATCGATGCAGCCTGTCAACAGTTGGACACAATCAACAGTTAATAATCTTTCCTGTTGAGCGAACTGACCACGATGTGTGACCGCTGCCGGCCTACAGCGAAGCGGCTGGGCGGAGGCTGTCCCACGTCCTGTGGAACTGCCCCGCCGGTAGGACCACCCCGACACGGACCACTAGCGACCCATGTCAGCTGACACCTACATCGAAGAGACCCGGTCGGGAAGGTGGATCCGGTCGGTGGGTACGCCCGCGGCGAGCAGGCGCAGCCCGGTGTCGGTCGGCGGGCCGACGTGGAGCAGTTCGCCGGGGCGTACCTCGTAGACGAGGGCATGGGAGACGGTCCCGGCGGGGACGGCACGGACGTGCAGCTCGATGGTGCCGTCGGGGCGCGGGGCGTTCGCCGGGGAGTACCACCGCCCGTGACCGGGACGGCGTCCGGTACGCACCGGGACGGCCTGACCGGGACGATGATCCACCGGCCGGTCGGGGCGCACCGTGCTGCTCCTCGGTCAGCCCCAGCCCACTCCACGGATCGTCCACAGTCCCGCCGTCGACGGCCGCCGCGAGACACGCCGCCAGGTGCTCACGCAGCCGCCGCAGATCAACCCCGACGAGGTACGGCGACAGCTCCGCATCCCCCACCACCAACCGCAACCACCGCCGCGCCGTCGCCTCCGACGTCATACCCACCCCTCCAGGTGTAAGGAAGGCACCTCAACGCCCCCGGGCCATGCGACACAGCGTGCCGGGACGCGACGGGCCGCATCATGACGGCGATCGACTGACCACGATCAACGGCGGGTATCGAGGCGATCACCTGGCGTGGAGCGTTGGACGGGCGAGACGCCTCAGCCCGGACGGGCCGATATGCATGGCACGCATACCGAACCCTCACGATGAGGGGTTGAATGGTTACCCTCGATGAGGCTCCATGGATGCCCGGCAGCAACGGAACGGCGAGGTGCTGTGACCCCCCTGACCTGTCCCCGATGTGGCGGGCGGCTCGCCCGCGACAACGACAGTGGACGCTGCACCCCCTGCGCCACCGCCGAACGGGACCGGCTCAGTCGGCCGCCCGTCGTACCGGCCGCCTTCTGGGAGCATCCCCCGCTCCGCCAGGCCCTCACCGACCGGAACCTCGGGCGAGCGATCCGGGCCTTCCGCAACCACCCGTACCACGGGCGGAACCCGTTGCCGCAGAGCGCCGCCGCCGGGTGGCTCGGCATCACCCAGGCCCAGCTCAGCCGGATCGAGACCGGCCCACCCGTCGTCCACCTGGACCGGCTCGTCCACTGGGCGCGACTGCTCCGGATCCCACCCCGGCACCTGTGGTTCAGCCTCCCCGACCAGCCCCTGCACGGCGGGTCGCCGGACGTACCCGAGAAGGAAGCCGGACCGGCGACCCCGCCGGGACCGGCCGATGCCGCCGCCACGGCATCCGACAAAGGAGGTGGCACCACGGACCGCCGACAGTTCCACGCCCTCGCCGCGCTCGCGGGAATCGCCGCGACCGGCTCCCTCGACCTCCTCGCGCCACCCACCGACGCGCCCCGGTCCATCGGCCTTGAGCAGGTACGCTACGCCAGCTCGCTGGTCGACGAACTCCGTCGGGCCGACGCGGCGGTCGGCGCGACCCAGCTCTGCGACATCGCCATCCGAGTCCACGCCCACCTCTCCACGTGGGCCGCGAAAGCCAGGTACAGCCGGGAGGTCGGCGAAGCCCTCCACACCGCCCTCGCCGACCTGGCCATCGAAACCGCCTGGCTCACCATCGACGCCGACCGACGCCCGGAGGGTACGCCGTACCTCAACGAGGCGATCACCCGAGCGCGGATCGCCGACGACGCGCAGACCGAGGCGTTCGCCTTGGACGGGTTGGCCCGGCTTCTACGCGATGACCGTCCCGTCGAGTCCCTGGACTGCGCCGAGGCCGCGCTCCGGGTCTGCGCCGGATGGGCCACGCCCCGGCTGACCACGCTCCTGCACCTACGCCGGGCACGTGCCTACTCGGTGTTGCAGGATGCCAGTGGCGTGATCCGGGAGATGACCAAAGCCCGCAGAGAGTACGAGCGTGGCACCCACGACGACGACGCGTCGTTCCTCGAATTCGTCAACGACCAGGAGATGAACGGTGTCCAGGGAATGTGCCATCTGACCCTGGGCCATCTCGACCGCGCCAGGAAGGCGTTCACCGCCATCGTGGACAACCCCTCCCCTACTCATCGCCGTAACCGGATCTACTACTCGGTTCAGCTTGCCGAAGCGGCCTGTAGGCAGGGCAACCTCGACGAGGCGGCGCACGTGGCGATGGGTGTGCTGCCCGACGTCGGCCAGGTCAGTTCGGGACGGGTCAGCAAACACCTCGACCAGGTCCGGGCTGCCCTGGCCCAGCCGCAGCGGTCGACGGCGGCGACCCGCGAGTTCGTCGAGGCGTACGACCAGGCGGTGAACAGGTGATCGACGGCCTGGACCTACGCCACCACACCGCCCACCAGGCGACCGACCTCGTGGACCAGTTCGTCGCCCTCTACCTACATGTGTACGCGGACGACGACGGGTTCCACACCGAAGACCGGTACCGCCGCCAACTCGCCGGTCACATGCAGCGGGACGGGTGGGACCTGGTCACCGCGACTGTCGACGGGGAGTCGGTCGGGTACATCTACGGCTTCCCGTTGCCGGCCGGGACAGGCTGGTGGACCGGAATCCACGAGCCTGTCCCGGTCGGGTTCACCGACGAGGACGGGAAGCGGACCTTCGCTATCAGCGAGCTGATGGTCGCCCCGGCCTGGCGACGCCGAGGAATCGCCAGGACCCTGCACGACGAGCTGCTCCGTGGTCGCCACGAGGAGCGGGCAACCCTCCTTGCCGATCCGGAGAACGCACCGGCCCAGGCCGCGTACCGAAGCTGGGGCTGGAGCAGAGTCACCAGCCTCCGCCCCGGCTGGGACCACGCCCCGACCTTCGACGTTCTGATCCTTCGTGCCTCGGCTGAGTGAAGAAGCCCGCAGTCGGCCAGATGGCGATGTCAGACACGTCTGGTACTACGTCCACGCCTGGAAGGAGGTGCGCCGATGATCGTCATCAGCAACGGAGATCTACTTACTGCTGACGCCGAAGCCCTGGTCAACGCGGTCAACACCGTGGGCGTGATGGGCAAGGGAATCGCCCTCCAGTTCAAGGACGCCCACCCGGCAAACTACGAGTCCTATCGGACAGCATGCGCCGCCAAGAGGGTCAGACTGGGCGAGATGCACGTCTTCGACTCCGCCACTCCCGGCCCTCGCCGATACGTGATCAACTTCCCCACGAAGGGACACTGGCGGGCGAACTCACAGGCCACGGACATTCAGGCCGGGCTCACCGACCTGGTCCGGGTGGTACGCGAGCGACGAATCGCGTCCGTGGCCGTACCAGCGCTCGGCTGCGGCAACGGCCTGCTGGAGTGGGACCGGGTCCGCCCGATGATCGAGCATGCGTTCGCCGACCTACCCGACATCCGAGTGCTGCTGTTCCCGCCACCACAACACCCTCAACATTGAGCCATCAAACTGCGTTAACCCTGGGCACGACTCGGACGTCCTGTTTCCCGCCCACCGCCCTAGTACTCCAGCCGCACCTGGTGAAGTCGGAGTCTTCGCTGGTAGTGGGCTGTTCGGGCGCGGTACTGGTGTCGGCGTCGCCATCGTGACCATCGATGGATGTGGTCGAAGGGTCGGGTGGTGGTGATCACGTGTGCCAGCAGACGTCGGACCTCGCCGAGGGTGAGCGGAATGAGGCCGTCATCGGATTCGGCGCCCCCTTCTTGGCCTGCGCGGCGGTGACGGCGAGGTAGGCGTGGACGCACAGAACGAGAGTTATGTGCCGGTACCAAGCGTCGTACCGACGCACCTGGTAGTGATCCAGACCGACCTCGGTCTTCGCGGTCTGGAAGCACTCCTCGATCGCCCACCGGGTCCCGGCGATGCGGATCAGCTGCTCGTCTTCGGTGTCCGCGGGGCCGAAGCACAGGTAGTAGGCCAAGTCCGTGGGGTCGGTGATGCTGCGGCGGGTCAGCAGCCAGTGGCCGTATCCGTCAATCGTGCCGGGTAGGGAGGCCACGGCCCAGTCGTAGAGTCGCGGCCCTTTGGCGCCGTCGCCGCAACTGCGCCGCTTCCACGCCAGGGCCGGCGCGTTCGCGGCGAGGACATCAGGACGGGAGCTGCCCACGTTGGTCGGGATCCGCTGGTTGCAGGGCACGGCGAGGACGTAACCGAGGCGCTGTTGCTGCAGCCAGGTCCGGAACTTCGAGTCCTGCCCGTATGCCTCGTCAGCGGTCACCCATCTCGCCGGCAGGCCCGCGGTGACGGCACGTTCGAGCATCCGCAGCCCCAGCGCGGGCTTCGTAGCGAACCCGACGCTGGCGGGAATGCCGGCTTCGGTGCGGCGGGCGGCGGCGTCGCACCAGCCACGGGGCAGATACAACTCCCGGTCGATCAACGTGCGCCCTTGCGGGCCGGCGTAGGCCAGGAACACCCCGAGCTGGCAGTTCTCCGTCCGGCCGGCCGTGCCCGAGTACTGACGCTGCACCCCGGCCGACTTGATCCCCTTCTTCAGGAACCCGGTCTCGTCGACGATCAGCACCCCGTCGTCGTGACCGAGGTGCTCGGACACGTAGGCAAACAGGTCATCACGAACAGCGTCCGGGTCCCACGCGGACCTGTTGAGCAACCGCTGCATCCGGTCCGGCGTCGTGTCGCCAGCGGCCTCGGCCAGGGTCCAGCCGTTCTTGGTCGCCAACGGCGACAGCAGCCCGACCAGGTATGTCAGCGCCTGCCGGCGCGGCTCCGCCCGCCCGAACCGGTGCGCGAACCGCGCCAGCAGATCATCCAGACCCGCCCGCCAACCCACGATCTCATCGATCAACACAAGCCCGGGAGCCTGCCCGTCCCGTGATCGACCACAACAGACAGACAGTGCGATCCCCTGGATCACTGCACGAATAGCATCGACAGGCGCAGCTGCACGGCCAGCGCCGCTCACGCGTCGATTGCGCCCATGACCTGGCGAAACTCCAGATCAGGCAAGTGCGGCTGGAGTACTAGCCCCCGAATACTCTAGAACCTGATCATCGATCCGGAAGATTCAAAGACCTAAGGCTAGCCTTCCCGCGCTCCAGAATACGCTTCGTGACCTCAGGATCCTTAGCCAGAAGATCAAGCAGGTAAACGCCTGTCCTTCGACTACTTTTATCATACTCCTCTTGAATTACCGTGAACATTTCGCGCGCGACCGAAGTGCGCACCTCAACCCCTTCCACTCGAGCGAGATCCCGCATACTCGGCTGGTGCTTCCGAGTTAAAGCGATTGCAATGAGCATAGTCAGTTGATATTGAAAGTCCTCGACAGATATTTTCTTCCTATAAGCTGACAAGAATTCCCGCGAAGCCTGGTGGATCTTAATGCAAGAGTGATAAGCCGCCAACGGGTAGTCCGGATGGAAGACCGCATCATAAACATTGTTGTCGAATATTACCCCTGCACTTCTTCGCGCATCATGTGGAGCCTGGCCTGATGCGCTGAGGACAGACTGACCCATCGCATCAATAGAAACAATACGGTCGACAGGAAAGTGTCTGTTGAAGTAATGCCGACGCCTACGCTCGTAGAAGAGATTCTTGTTAAGGAGATACTCTTCGATTCGGCGCTGAACTAGATCGGTTGCCCGTAGTACGCTAGGACCAAAAGCCGTCTGACTATTCGTCGCTCTAATGATCCGATCCCGGATCGCATCATCCGGCGCCTCGATAACCTTCACCAATACGCTTCTCGCGTCCTTAACTCCACCCGACACCTTTTTTCTTTTGTAGATCTCGGTTGAAGTCTGCAAGCCGTTTACAATCTGCGGTGACTCCATCTCAAGCATTTTGCTCGCGGGCTGCACACGTGAGGCAACAATAGTGACTCCATTGTTCAGCCACCAGAAATCAATGTCACTCTCCGCCTGCCCTAGAGTCTCTTGAATGCTGCGATTAACGACGGTCTCACCTTCATAGTCGCGCACGTTCGCCTCGAACAAGCCTGCATCTAAGTCCCCAGCTGGAAGAGTGATGAATTTCTCATACTCATCCAGCTGAACTACCCCTATGTACCCTCCGGCAGTGTCTGTTGATATAGGATTCTCGGCAAGTTGAAGGCGACGAACTGTTGGCGGCCTGTCGCGCACCATTGAACAGATTTCCCCCGCCCCCAAAAACTGGACGGAAGGCTCGCATCCTCCGAAGATTCCCCGGAGGACACCCTCCAACTCCTCGCCCTTTCTCTGAATCTGGGGATGAACATGTGTAGCCTTCAGAGAGGCAAAGGCGACAAAAATGCGAAGCCGCGGAAGGTCGAGATCCTTGTAAGCCTCGAGGAACCGCCTAGTCGCCTCAATCAACTTTGGGTTCACGAACTGAGACAACGCAGATTCATTTCGGCCAAAGTCAAGCATTTTAGGCAGATTGACGATCAACTTGTCAATCGCTGGCTCCGTAAACCCTGACGTGTTTTTAACCTGCACTAGAATGAGATCCAGTGTCGCCCTACGTCCTAGACGATTTACCGACTCATCGCCTCGTATGCAAAGAGAGTCCACGAAGACATAGATTCCATCTATGCCGCAATCCTTTTCCCCGTCGACCAGGCCCGACAGCACGTCTTCATGGTTAGGGCTGTAGTCTTTTAGATACTGGCGAGAAACAAAGAACGTGTGAAAATCATCGACAGGGAACTTGCCCGCCGTCTTTTTTCGCTCGCGATCAATCGTCGCTTCCAGCAAGACCACGTCGTTCGCGCTCAATTCTCTCCCGCCCTACCTATAACGCCACTAAAGTTCTCACGGATTGTCACTACGCCGAGTCCAAGCCCAATCTATTCGACGAGCGGATCGGTCTTTGCGTGACTGCCTTGGAGGCTACTCGCATGCATCACCTCGCGGGAGCCAACATCAGGCGTTGACGGATCTATTAGGTGAAAGTTGGTGGTTGATGCTTCGCTGGCCAGGCCTTACCTACGAGGTCACGTCCCCTTCGCGCATCGATACACATCGAAACCTGTTCGGGTGTCAACAATCCGACACGAGCAAGCTGCCCGCAGCAAGAATGGGGGTGAAGTTCGGACGAAAGGGTCATAGGTCGCAAAACCGAACCGCGCACAGGTGGCGCGCCGTAAGAACCATAGAGATTCCCGGCTCTCACAAGCCTTAAAAGGACTCGGCTCAGCACGGTCTCGTCGACTAGTCTCTGGTAAGAAGAATCGAAGCAAACGTCGACTCAGCTCGAACCGACGATTACATTTCAGGGAAATATCGGTGGACCGAGGAGCGTGTAAAAGATTCCAACTTATCGACAGCAGGCAATCTGCCACCTAACTAGCTGAAATCATCTCAGGAACAGGACCCGGCCTCCCAGATCGATGGGCAGGGTCACGAACGAACACACGTCAATCTCGACGACCGTGGGCCTGTGAATTTTCGGACTTACGCGAGCAGTGGTTCGCTGGGTAGCCTCCTTCGGTGGCGGATCTTGGGCAGGGCATTCATGAGCATCTGATCACCGGTCAGCTCGCCGAACAGCTAGAGCGCGTCGATCCCGCTCTGGTGCGGCTCGACCGGCTCGATCCGGCCGACGCGCCCGAAATCCTCGCCCGGCACCTCGCCGACCTGGCCCGTCGCGCCCTGAAAGCCGTACCCGGTGGGGACGACCGGGTGGCCCGGCAGGTGGCGGTGGCCAACCGGATCGCCGAGCGGATCGCCGACCTCGAACCGGCCGCCGTCGACGCCGACGACCAGGTCACCGATGCCCGGAACCTGTTGCACGCCATCGCCGCCCCACCGGTGCCGCCAGCCGCGCCGACCTTCCCAGCTCGCCCGAGCACTCCGCTGTCGACCGGCGCGCTCCTGGTCAACGGTCGGCATCAGCCTCGGATCGGGCACGAGATCAACCACGAGCTGGCCTCGGCCGACAGCGTCGACCTGCTCTGCGCGTTCATCAAGTGGGCCGGCGTACGCACCGTCGAGCCGGCGCTGAGGGAGCTACTCGCCCGGGGTGGTCGGCTGCGGGTCATCACCACCACCTACCTGGGGGCGACCGACCAGCGGGCGCTGGACCGGCTCGCCGCACTCGGGGCCGAGATCAAGGTGTCGTACGAGACCAGGACCACCCGCCTACACGCGAAGGCCTGGCTGTTCCGGCGGGGCAACGGTCTGACCACCGCGTACGTCGGGTCGAGCAATCTGTCCCGGGCGGCGTTGCTCGACGGGTTGGAGTGGAACGTCCGGATCTCGAACGTCGAGCAGCCGCACGTCATCGACACGTTCACCGCCACCTTCGAGGACTACTGGCACGATCCGGCCTTCGAGGAGTACGACGCCACCACCGACGCGGAGCGGCTCCGGGTCGCGCTGCGTGGGGAGCGGGCAGACGAGGCGCCGACCGAGATCGCCAACCTGGATGTCCGGCCGTACCCGTACCAGGCGGAGATCCTGGCCGACCTGGACGCGGAGCGGCAGGTCCACGGACGCCACCGGAACCTGGTGGTGATGGCCACCGGAACCGGCAAGACGATCGTGGCGGCACTGGACTACCGGCGGCTGCACCGGGCCGGGACGGTCGACTCGGTGCTCTTCGTGGCGCACCAGGAGCAGATCCTGCGGCAGAGCCGGTCGACGTTCCGGCAGGTGATGGCCGACGGGAGCTTCGGGGAGCTGCTGGTCGGCGGCGCACGGCCGCAGGAGGCCCGGCACCTGTTCGCCTCGATCCAGTCGCTGCACCGGCGGGAGATCGACCCCGGGGCGTACGACATGGTGATCGTGGACGAGTTCCACCACGCGGAGGCCCCGACGTACGCCAGGTTGTTGGAGCGGCTGACGCCGCGCGTACTCCTGGGGTTGACAGCGACCCCGGACCGGTCGGACGGCGGGGACGTCCGGCGGTGGTTCGACGGTCGGACGGCGGTGGAGCTACACCTGTGGGACGCCCTGGAACGGCAGCTCCTGGCCCCGTTCCAGTACTTCGGGTTGCACGACGACACCGACCTGTCCCACCTGCGGTGGAAACGCGGTCAGGGGTACGACCGGACGGAGCTGGAGAACCTCTACACCGCCGACCACGCGCGTGCCGGGATCATCCTGCGGGCGGTACGGGACACCGTCGACCCGGGGCGGATGCGGGCGCTCGGGTTCTGCGTGAGCATCGGACACGCCGAGTTCATGGCGGACTGGTTCACCCAGCGAGGCGTACCGTCGGCGGCGGTGACCTCCGGTGTGGACCGGGCCGCGCAACACGGGCTGCTGCGGGACTTCAAGGCCGGGAAGCTCCGGGTCCTCTTCACCGTCGACCTGTTCAACGAGGGTGTCGACCTCCCGATGGTGGACACGATCCTGATGCTGCGGCCCACCGAGAGCGCCACGATCTTCCTTCAGCAGCTCGGCCGGGGGCTGCGCCTCGACGACGACAAGCCCTGCCTGACGGTGCTCGACTTCATCGGCGGCCAGCACGCGAACTTCCGGTTCGACAGGCGGTGGCGGGCGCTGACCGGGGTGAGTCGTCGGGCCGTCCGGGACGCCGTCGAGCAGGACTTCCCGTCGCTGCCGAGCGGGTGTCACATCCAGCTCGACCGGGTGGCAAAGGAGGTGGTCCTCGCCAACCTGAAGTCGGCGATGCCCACCTCCCGCGCCGGGCTGGTCGCGGAGGTGCGACAGCTCGGGGACGTCACCCTCGGGGAGTTCCTCACCGAGACCGGTCTTGAGGTGGAGGACGTGTACCGGTCGGCGGCGCTGGGCGGGTGGACCGGGCTGCGCCGGGCCGCCGGGTTGGCGGTGCCGCCCGCCGGGCCGGACGACGTCGCACTCGGTCGGGCCATCGGGCGGATGCTCCACCTCGACGACGTCGACCGCCTCGACCTGCTGGCCCGGGTCGCCGCCGGGGAGCAGCCGAGCAAGGTCGCCGCCGGGAACACGCCGGGTGCCGGTCGGCTCTGGGACCTCCTGCACTTCGACCTGTGGGGGCCGAACACACCGCTGACCTCGCGGGACGAGCGGGTGGCCCGGCTCTGGGCGGAACCGGCCCGATGCGTGGAGCTGCGCCAGGTCGCCGAGGTCCTCCGGGACCGGATCCACCGGGTCACCACGCCCCTGGGGCCGCTGCGGGTGCACGCCCGGTACAGCCGGAACGAGGCGTGTGCGGCGTTCGGGATGTCGAACCCGGGGTCCCTGCGGGAGGGGGTGAAGTGGCTTCCCGACGCCCGGGCCGACCTGTTCTTCGTCACCCTGGTCAAGGCGGAACACCACTACTCCCCCACCACCATGTACGCCGACCGGGCGATCACCGAGACGCTGTTCCAGTGGGAGTCGCAGAGCACCACGTCGACCGGGTCGGCGACCGGGCAGCGGTACGTCCACCACGTCGACCGGGGGTCGACCGTGCACCTGTTCGTCCGGGAGTCCCGGGTGCCGGACCGGGACCTGGGCGCGCCGCCCTACCTGTACGCGGGGCCGATGACGTACCTGTCGCACACCGGGGACCGGCCGATGCGGATCGTCTGGGAACTGGCTCACCCGCTCCCCGCCGACCTGTACGCCGCCGCCCGTACCGTCGCGGCGTAGCTGCGGGGTGGAACCGGCGCCTACCGGAGCGGGGGGACACCACGCCCATATCGTCACTCCGCGATGTCCTGGCAATTTCGTGCCGCATCTCCGCAGCCGGGTTTCTGCGGCCGAAACGCGATACCGAGGACATCGGGAACGGAAGTGACAGTGGAAATATGACGGATGCATGACGATTCCCTATAGAGATCATCACCTTCCGTCGACGACAGTGGCGACGGTCCGGCAATGCTCGCCGGGCCGCGTCGGAAGCGACACGATCCGCGCAGGCGGACAGGAAAGTACCTGTTCACAGAGGGTGTTCGACAACCCGTCAGTCCTGGAGCGTACGTCCCGAATCGATACCGATGCGCCATCGATTCTGTGTCGAGCACCACGTTTGACCCTGGACCGACTGGATTTACCGCGATAGCGTCGGTAGCTTCACCAACCGGCCCAGATGAATCACTGAATAAACCGATGTCGATACCGCATGGACGAGACGTGAAGATGGGTGCCCTGGCGTGATCCGCCACCGGCCTCCGTCGGAGAGAGGACCGTGTCTGCGCTCGCAGTGAAGTCGCTCTACAAGGTGTTCGGTAGCCGGGCCGACGAGGCGGTCGAGCGCCTGGCCGACGGGCGGCCCCGCGCCGAGGCTCTGGCCGGACTCTCGGCCACCGCCGCCGTGATCGACGCGACGTTCGAGGTTCGACCCGGCGAGATCTTCGTCGTCATGGGCCTGTCCGGCTCCGGAAAGTCGACCCTGATCCGGATGCTCAACGGTCTGGTGCGCCCCACCCAGGGCAGCGTCGAGGTCGACGGGGTCGAGCTGACCACACTCAAGCCGGCAGCGCTGCGCAAGCTGCGTCGGGACAAGATCAGCATGGTGTTCCAGCACTTCGCGCTCATGCCGCACCGCACCGTGCTTGAGAACGCCGGGTACGCACTTGAGGTCGCCCGGCTGCCGAAGGCCCAACGGCGCGAGCGGGCTATGCAGGCACTTCGCATGGTGGGCCTGGAGGAGTGGGCGGACAAACTGCCGCACAACCTCTCCGGCGGCATGCGGCAGCGGGTCGGGCTGGCCCGCGCGCTCGCGGCCGACACCGACATCCTGCTGATGGACGAGGCGTTCTCCGCGTTGGACCCGCTGATCCGGCGGGAGATCCAGGACCAGCTCCTGGAGCTGCAGGCCGAGCTGGGCAAGACGATCATCTTCATCACCCACGATCTCAACGAGGCCATGCGGCTCGGTCACCGGATCGCAGTGATGCGGGACGGCCGGATCGTCCAGATCGGCACGGCGGAGGAGATCCTCACCGACCCGGCGAACGGGTACGTGGCACAGTTCGTCGCCGACGTCGACCGGACCCGGATCCTCACCGCCTCCTCGGTCATGGAGAAGGCGCAGAGCGTCCTGGACATCAGCGCCGGCCCCCGGGTCGCCACCAAGGCGCTGCGGGAGAACCAGACCTCGGTGGTGTACGTGACCGGCCCGCAGAAGAAGTTCCTCGGCACCGTCACCGAGGACGAGGTCTCGGCGGCGCTCCGCGAGGGTCGCTCGAACCTCGAAGGGTACGTGTCGACGGAGCGGGTCCGAAGCGTCGACGCGGACACCTCCCTGGCCGACCTCTTCGGCGACTCGGCGGCGAGCCAGCACCCGGTGGCCGTCCTCGACGACCGTGGTCGGCTGGCCGGCGTGATCCCCCGGATCACCCTCCTGACCGCTCTGGCCGCCGCCACACCCGAGCCGACCGACGTGCTCGACGAGCCCACCGCCGCGACCGAGCCCACCCCCGACGCGACCGACACCGACGGATCCGCGACCGACCTGCCCCAGGACGACGTGCAACTCGTGGGGACCACCAAGGGAGAGCACCAGTGAGTGTGAACCAGTCACCGCTGGACAGCTGGCTGCCCCGGATCCCGCTCGGCACCTGGACCGAATCCGCAGTCGACTGGGCCACGGGCAACCTGGGCACGCTGTTCGACACGGTGGCCACAGTGGTCGAAGCCCTGGTACGACCCCTCAACGACCTGCTCACCGGCGTACCCGCGGTGGTGATCATCGCGGTGTTCGCCGGTCTCGGCCTGTGGCTGCGGGGGTGGAAGTTCGCCCTCGGCACCACTGTCGCCCTCGGCCTGGTGGCCGGCATGCCGTACTGGGCCGAGACCATGAGCACCCTCGCACAGGTGCTCGTGGCAAGCACCCTCGCGCTGATGCTGGCGGTCCCCCTCGGCATCTTCATCGCCGAGAACCGACGCGCCGCCGCCGTGGCCCGGCCGGTACTGGACCTGATGCAGACCATGCCGGCCTTCGTGTACCTCATCCCGGCGATCTTCTTCTTCGGCATCGGGACGGTGCCGGGGGTGCTGGCCACCCTGGTGTTCAGCATGCCCCCCGGCGTACGCCTGACCGAGCTGGGACTGCGCCAGGTCGACAAGGAGATCGTCCAGGCCGCCGAGTCGTTCGGTGCGCCCCCGTGGATGGTGCTCCTGCGGACCAAGCTGCCGCTGGCGCTGCCCACCATCATGACCGGGGTCAACCAGGTCATCATGCTGGCGCTGTCGATGGTGGTGATCGCCGGCATGGTCGGCGCCGGCGGCCTCGGCGACGTGATCATGTTCGCCCTGTCCCAGATCCAGGTGGGCAGCGGCTTCGAGGGTGGAATCGCCGTGGTGACCCTCGCGGTGGTGCTCGACCGACTCACCGACTCCGCGGGCGACAGGTTCCCCTCCGCGCGGGCGCAACGCCTCGCGCGGGAGGCCCACTGACCGTCGCCCTCCCGCCGGCGTCCCTTCTTCCGCGTACGCGGCTGCGCCGGCACACCGATACAGAGGAAGGACAACTGTGTTCAGAAACATGAAGCGAGTCCTCGCCGTGGCGATGGCCGCCACCCTGGCGCTGGGTGCCGCCGCCTGCGGCAGCGACTCGGAGGCCGGTGGCTCCGGCGACGACGCCAACAAGAAGATCACCATCGGGTACATGGCCTGGGACGAGGCGATCGCCGTGTCGTACCTGTGGCAGAACATCCTGACCGAGAAGGGCTACGAGGTCGAGCTGAAGAACCTGGAGGCCGGTCTGGTCTACGGGGGTCTCGCCAACGGTGACATCGACCTGTTCCTGGACAGCTGGCAGCCGCTGACCCACGCCTCCTACATGGAGCGGTACGGCGACAAGCTGGAGAAGCTCGGCAGCTGGTACGACGGCGCGAGCCTCAGCATCGCGGTGCCCTCCTACGTGCAGGACGTCAACTCGCTGGAGGACCTGGCCGACAAGGCGGGCACCTTCAACGGGGAGATCGTCGGGATCGAGCCGGGCGCCGGGCTGACCAAGGCCACCCAGGAGGAGGTCATCCCGCAGTACGGCCTCGACGGCAAGATGCGGCTGAAGACGTCCTCCACCCCCGCCATGCTGGCGGCGCTGGACGGGGCGATCAAGGCCGAGCGGCCGATCGTGGTGACCCTGTGGCACCCGCACTGGGCGTACGCGAAGTACGACCTGAAGGACCTCACCGACCCGAAGGGCACCCTGGGTCAGGCCGAGCAGATCCACAACCTGGGCCGGCTCGGCTTCGGCGACGACTTCCCCGAGGTCACCGCGATGCTCAACAAGTTCAAGCTGGACAGCGACCAGCTCGCCACCCTGGAAGACCTGATGTTCAACACCCACAAGGGTGACGAGGAGAAGGCCGTCGAGGAGTGGCTGAAGGCCAACCCGGACTACCTGCAGACGCTCTCCTAGAGCCCTGGGTCACGGAGAGGGGCACCACCGATCCCGGTGGTGCCCCTCTCCGTCGTACCCCCGGTCTAGTTTGGGTCGACACCGACATCCACGGGGGTAGCGACATGATCGATCATCTCGGCATCCCGGTCCGGGACGTCCCGACCAGCCGGGCCTTCTACGACACCGTCCTCGCTCCGCTCGGAGCCCGACGGATGCTCGAGTACGGCGACGTCCTCGGTTACGGCGTCCACAAGCCCGACTTCTGGATCAGCCCGGCGACCTCGTCCGACCCGATCCCGGAGTTGCACGTCGCGTTCTCCGCGTCGACCCGGGCCGCCGTCCAGGCGTTCCACGACGCGGCGGTGGCGGCCGGTGCCGAGGTGCTGCACGCCCCACGGTTCTGGCCGGAATACCACCCCACCTACTTCGGGGCCTTCGTCAGGGACCCGGACGGCCACAACGTGGAGGCGGTCTGCCACCACGAGGACTAGGCCGCCGCCAGGCGGGGCGGTCAGCGGAGCGGGTCGCGGGTGCCGGCGGGCACGTCGGGCGTGCAGCGCCGCAACCTGTCGGCGGCCATCCGACCACCCACTGCCAGACCGTACCGTTGCACTGCGACGAGGCCGTACCCGCTGCACGTGGGGGTGTAGCGGCACCGGCCGGGCCAGCGGTGCGAGAGCCGGCGTCGGTAGGCGAGGATGGCCGCCCGACCCGCCTGGTCGGCCATCGGTGCCGGGACGATCCGGGCGGCGGCAGCACCGAGGGTCAGCAGGAGTGCGAAGGGTCCGCAGTCACACCCCTCGCAGCTCCAGGTGCTACAGCCGTCCCGTTTCCTGCTGCGTCGGGTGCCTGCGCGGTTGATCACGGTGCCATGGTGCGCCGACCCCGCAAGTCGGTCACCCGGCGACTCCGCGCTTCGGCCGGGTGGCGACCCCGCGCGTCTGTCACCCGGCGGCCGGGCGGCGGGAACGGGCCAGGGTCAGGACGACCGTGAGGGAGAGTCCGGCGGCGACGCACATGACCACCGCCATCGGTAGGGCGGTGCCCTCCCCACCGAGCCCGACCAGGGGTGCGGCGACCGCCCCGATCACCGACTGGATCGCGCCGAGCAGGGCGGCGGCGGTCCCGGCGTGGGCGGCGTGCCGGTCCAGGGCCAGGGCGGTCCCGTTGGGCATCACCATCCCCAGCGAGCTGACGAAGAAGAAGAGCGCCACCAGGACCAGGGCGACGAGGCCGGTGAGCACCCCGGTGAGGGTGGTCAGGGCGGCGACGCCGCTGACCACGAGGGTGCCGACGAGCAGGGTACGCGGGCTGAACCGGTCGAGGAGTCGGACGTTGGCCTGTCCCATCGCGACCAGTCCGAGGGCGTTGACGCCGAAGATGACCGCGAAGACGGTCGTCGACAGGCCGAAGACGTCCTGCACGACGAAGGACGACCCGGAGATGTAGGCGAAGAGGCTGGCGAAGGCGAGTCCCTGGGTGAGGGCGTACCCGATGTAGACCCGGTCGGTGAGCAGGGACCCGACGGTGCGGCCGAGGGCGGTCAGGCCGCCGGTGCTGCGCCGGGTGGCGGGGAGGGTCTCCGGCAGCCACCGGGCGACGGCCAGGGTGAGCAGCGCGCCGATCACGGCGAGGGTGACGAAGACGGTACGCCAGGAGCCGACCTTCAGCACCAGGCTGCCGATGGCGGGGGCGGCCACCGGGGCGATCCCGAAGACCAGGATGAGCCGGGAGAAGTACTTGGCGGCGTCCCGCCCGCTGTAGAGGTCGCGGACGACGGCCCGGGCGACGACGACACCGATCCCGCCGGCGAAGCCCTGCCCGAACCGGAGGGCGGCGAGTGCGCCGGCGGAGGGGGCGAAGGCGCAGACCAGGGAGAGCAGGGCGTACCCGGCGAGGCCGACGAGGGCGGGGGTGCGTCGGCCCCACCGGTCGCTGAGGGGTCCGGTGACGAGTTGACCGACGGCCATCCCGACCATGCAGGTGGTCAGGGAGATCTGGATCTGCGCGGCCCCGGCTTCGAGGTCGCGGGTCATCTCCGGGAAGGCCGGGAGGTACATGTCCAGGGAGAGGGGGCCGACGGCGGTCATCAGGCCGAGCAGGACGACGAGGCCGGCGCCGGACCGACCGGTGGGTGGGGTGACCCGGGGGGCGGCTGGCGCGATGGTGGACATGCTGGTCCCTCCGGGTACGGTGCTGGTCCCGGACACGATAGCTCTGTAGTCAGAGTTGTTGCGATGTGAGATGAGTGACGTGACGACTGACGACGAGACTGTGGAACAGCTCGGCAGCGCCCTCGGCGACCTGCAACGGGTGCTGCGTCGGGCCGCCACCCAGCGCTCCGGCAACACCGCCCTCCCGGACGCCCAGGTGGAGGTGCTCCGCCTGGTCCAGCGGCGGCCCGGGATCGGGGTGAAGGAGGTGGCCGAGGGGTTGGGGATCGCCCCGAACACCGTCAGCACCCTGATCGGGGAGTTGACCTCGGCCGGACTCCTGCGCCGGGACCGGGACCCGGCCGACCGTCGGCTCGCCCGGCTGACCCTCACCGACCAGGCCGTCGGGCGGATGGCGGCGTACCGACGGCACCGCGGTGACCTGCTCGCGGCCGGGCTGGCGGGGCTGGCCGAGCCGGACCGGCGGGAACTCCTCGCCGCCGCCCCGGCCCTGCGCCGCCTGGCCGACCTGGTGCTGGCGCACCGCCCCGGTCCACCGGCCTGACCCGTCGACCTCAGAGCCGGACGGTGCGGCGGACCCCCTGGTGGTGGGCGCAGGCGTCGGGCCGACCACCGTCGAGGGTGACAGCGCCGTCGCGGCACTGCACCAGGTAGCCCTTCCCCTCCCAGAAGTCCTGACCGCAGGTGAACCACGAGCAGAGCAGCTCGTCGGGTTCCTCGATCCGTTCCCCCTGGCCGCAGTAGTCGTACCCGAAGGGGTTGCGGGGTGCGCCGCAGAAGCGGTCCCGCGGCGACGGGCTCGACCCGGTGATCCGGCGGGGCTTGGGCGAGCGGGGTCGCACGGACGTCGCCGCCCGCTCCGGCGCGGCGACGGCGGCCACCTCGGCCTCCGGGGTGGCCGCGACAGCCACCTGGTCACCGCCGGTCCCCGGCGGGTCGGAGCCGATCAGGACGGCGGGGACCAGCATCGCCCCGGCGGCGGCCACCGCGACGGTACGTCGCCCACCCGGGACCCTGGCCGTGAACCGGGCCTGGGCGGGGGTGGCGATCTCCGGCCGGAACGGCCGCACCTGGGCGTGCTCGGCGATCAGCTCGTCGAGCTGGGCGAGGACCGTCGGTCGCTGCTCGATCGCCTCGGCGAAGGCCAGGGTGAGGGTGAACCGGAACCCGGCGGCGGTGGCCAACGGCAGGAGCAGCCCGGAGGCGCGTCGCCGGTCGAGCACCTGGAGGAGGGTGACCGAGGCGACCGGGTCGTGGGCGAGTCCGGTCATCCGCCCGTACGCCCAGTCGCGCCGCCCCCGGCCGCCGAGCAGCACCAGTCGGCGGCTGGTGATCACGGCGAGCCCGGTGTCGAGCACCCGGGTCCCCTCCCGGCGGCATGGACGCAGCGCGGCCCCGGCGACCGGAACCGTCAACTCGGGGGCGGGGAGGACGACGGTGTGCCGCATCTCGACCAGCCGCGCTGCGGGTCCGGCCCAGTGCACGATCTCGTCACTCGCCACCGCCAGGGGGAGACCGGCCCGGCCGGGGACCCCGGCACCGAACCCGGCCGCCGCGACCCGCATCCGGCGCAGCTCCTCGTCGCGCCGCCGCCACTCCTGCTCGGCTGCCCGGTACGCCCGACGCAGCCGCTCGTTCTGCCGGTACGCCCACTGATAACGCCAGGTACCCGTCGAATCAGACATCGCCACGCCGACTCCTTAGCCGCGCAACCCGGGGTGTCAGCCTGATCAACGAGGCGACTCGCCCGGAGCTACCGGGCATCCACCCTTCAATTGCATGAATGGGTGGCAAACCTGACTCTTCGGTGGATGGTCCGCGACACCGGAGCATCCCGGAGACTGGGGCCGCGACACCGGCAACCCGCCCGACCTGCCCACATGGTGCAGGCGGCGACGAATCGGTAACGTCACCGCACGACGGGTGCTGACCGACGCCCCGGCACCGACGTCGAGAGTGGGAGCACGTGGTGGACCCCGGAAACGCCCGGCAGCTGGGGACCGACCACCACCGGCCGGTGGTGGTCGGCGTCGACATCGGCACCACCAGCACCAAGGCCGTCGCCTACGACACCCGGGGACGCCCCCTCGGCACACACTCGGTGGGATACCCGCTCGACGCCCCGTTCCCCGGTCGGGCCGAACAGGATCCCGACCTGATCCACGCCGCAGTGCTGGAGACCGTCCGTACCGTGGTGTCCGGGTTGGACCGCCCCGTCGCCGGCCTGTCGTTCAGCTCGGCGCTGCACAGCCTGATCGGGCTCGACGCCGACGGCGAGCCGCTCACTCCGGTGGTCACCTGGGCCGACTCCCGGGCCGGACGGCAGGCCGAACGGCTGCGGGCCGCGGTAACCGGGCTGGCCCTGCACCAGCGGACCGGGACCCCGCTCCACCCGATGGCACCACTGCCCAAACTGGTCTGGTACGCCGAACAGAAGCCGGACCTGCACGCCCGGGTCGCCCACTGGGTGGGCATCAAGGACCTGATCCTGCTCCGCCTCTGCGGTGAACTGGTCACCGACCACTCGTTGGCCTCCGGGACCGGTCTGCTCGACATCCACCGCCTGGCCTGGGACTCCCAGGCCCTGGACATCGCCGGGATCACCGGGGGACACCTGCCCCGCCTGGTCCCCACCACCACGGTGCTGCCCGGCCTCACCCCCGAGGCGGCCCGGGCCACCGGCCTGCCCGTCGACACCCCCGTGGTGGTCGGAGCCGGGGACGGCCCCCTGGCCAACCTGGGCCTCGGGGCGGTCCGGCCCGGCGTCCTCGCCTGCTCCATCGGCACCAGCGGGGCGCTCCGGGTGATGGTCGAACGGCCCGCCGTCGACCCGCTCGGCGGGGTGTTCTGCTACGCCCTGACCGAGGACCGGTGGGTCGTCGGGGGCGCTGTCAACAACGGCGGGATCGTCCTCGGGTGGGCCGGGGACGCCCTCGCCCCCGAGCTGAACGGCGTCGCCGCCGGGGACCCCGACGGCCGCCCCACCGAGGAGGAACTGCTCGCGCTGGCCGCCCGCGCCCCGGTCGGATCCGGCGGGCTGATCATGCTGCCGTACCTGCTCAGCGAGCGGGCCCCGCACTGGAGTTCGCTGCCGCGCGGGGCGTACGTCGGACTCACCCACGGCCACCGGCGGGAGCATCTGGTCCGAGCCGCCCTGGAGGGGGTGTGCCAGCAGCTCGCCCTGGTGCTGCGTTCGGTCCAGGCCGCCGGCAACGAGATCCGTGAGGTACGGGCCAGTGGCGGGTTCGCCCGCAGCCCCCTGTGGCGGCAGATGCTCGCCGACGTACTCGGGATGCCGGTCCGGTTCCCGGCCGGACACGAGGGCTCCGGTTTCGGCGCGGCCCTGCTCGGCATGCAGGCCCTGAAGCTGATCGAGTCGATCGACGTGGCCGCCGACCTGGTCGAGATCGCCGAGACGGTCCACCCGGTCCCGGCCGCCGCAGCCACCTACGCGTCCCTGCTCCCCCTGCACGAGGAGCTGTACGACGCGCTGCTGCCCACCTTCACCGCGTTGCGCCGACTCGCCCCGGATCTTCCACCGGAACCCCAGCCGTCGGAGCCGCCGATGTGACAGGCGGACCACCGTGGGTCCACGGGGTCTCCTCCGGTGCGGGGAACGCCGCAGCGGGCAGGAAGGTGTCGGTCAGGGTGGTGTAGCAGAGCCGCTCCCCCACCTCGGGCACGGTCCCCGGGGCGGCCGTCCGGCCCCGTCCCATCCCACCGGAGAGTTCCAGGACCACCTCGGTCCCGGAGTCGGTCCGGGTCAGGTAGACCACCCGGGCCTTCTGCCCCGGGCGGGTCGGGGAGTACAGGACTGCCCCCACCGGCACCGCCACCGACTCCTCGGTGACCACCTGGATCCGGGGGCGCAGCACCGGGCGCTTGCCGGTGTCGTCGATCCGGTGCGGGTCGGCGAGGGTCACCTCCCCGACGAACGCCTCCCCGGTCAGCCGGTACTCGGCCATCACCAGCGGGTCGTCGTAGGCGCGCTGGACGGCGTACGACGTCAGGGCCCGTTCCAGGCGGTGCAGGCGAGCGGCGGCGGCGACAGCACCGTCCCGGCTGGGCTGCGGCCCACCCCCGGCGTCGACGTGCTCGCAGTAGCCGGTGAAGGAGTCCCGGTCCCCGGTGAACCGGCCTGCCACCCGCGCCCCGGCGGGCAGGGTGCGCAGCAGCGACAGCCCCCGCCACACCAGGTCCCAGGTCGGCGCGAGCTGACCGCGGAGCAGCCCGGTGAGGTGGGCGTACGCCGCCTCGCGAGCCCGGGGGTCGCCCTCGGTGGCGTCGTACGCGGCCATCGCCGGGGCGAGGACCTTGTTGTCGAACTCCGGGTCGGTGGTCGGTCCCGCCGGGGGCCACCGGTCCGGGTCCTCGGCGAGGGCCGACGCAGTGGGTCCGTCCTGACCGGGCGGCGGGTCGATCCAGCCGAGCAGGGCGGGCAGGTGCAGGTCCTCCACCACCGACTGTCCGGTGGCCCAGTGCAGACTCAGCGCCTCGGTCAACGCCACCGTGGTGGCGGAACCGGGATGCTCGGCGCGCTCGGCGAAGAACGTCAGCCACTGCCCGAGCAGCGGCACCGACGGGGGCACCGGATGGTCGCCGTCGACCCGCCGGAACCGGATCGCCCGGCCCAGCAGCCGCAGGAACGTCACCCCCGCCGGGTTGGGGACCACCACCTGCGGGGCGTCGACGTACCGGTGCCGGACGTCGCGACCCCGGTCGACGGGGACGGCCTCGGTCGCGCCCCGGTGCTCGTCGAGGAAGGGCAGCACGATCTCGGCCAGCTCGGACGCGAACCGTAGGCGCTGGTCCCGGTTACGGGGCTGGGCGACCGTCAACAGCCGCGCCTCGTCGGGTGCGGCACCGACCAGGGCGGCGAGCGGGGCGTTCGCCTCCCCGGCCATCGTCAACGGCACCACCACCAGGGGACGCTCCGCCAGGTGCAGGTGCCGTACGGTCGCCACCGGCTGGGCCCGTCCGGCGGCGAGGGCCTGCGCTCGGGCGAGCGCCCGCAGCGTACTCATGCGGGGCCTGCGGCGAGGGCGTCGGCGCGCAACCGGGCGGCGGACCGCAGCAGCGCGGCGGCCTCGGCCTGCTCCGGTCCCCCGGTCTGCTCCCCGGCGGCCAGGGCGAGGACCTCCCCGACGGTGGCCACCCCGCCGAGCGCCTCCCGGACCGGACGGCCGAGCGCACCGGTCTGTCCCCGGGTCTCGTCCCGACAGAAGTACGCCAGCTCGCAGCTGGCCAGGCACTCCGGGGCGTACCGGGCGTCGACCCGGCGCAGGGCGGCGGTGACCACCGCCGGGTCGGCCTCCGGGTCGGCGGTGAAGTCCACCGGCACCCCGGCCAGCACCGTGTCGATGCGGTCCATCCGGTCCAACTGCCGGCGCAGCACCAGCAGCTGCTTGCGGACGTCGACCAGGCTGGCGACCGGTTGGTTGCCGAAGTCACGCGGGCAGACCAGGACCACGTCGGTGCTGACCAGTTCGGCGTCGTGCCCGGCGGCGGTCAGGAGGTCGCGCAGGGCCAGCACGTAGACGGCGGACTGGATGGCGGCGGCGGCCACCTTCCCCGGGTCGGCCTGCCCGTCGACCACCGGGAACGACTTGATCTCGACGACGTGCCAGCGACCGGCGAGGCGCGCGGCGACCAGGTCGGGTTCCAGGTGGACCCGCTGCCCGGCCACCACCAGACCGAGCAGCGGATGGTCGAACAGTGCGGCGGCGTCGGTCTGCGGACGGGCCGCCGCGAGGAGACTGTCGGCGGACCGTTCGTGCCTGTCGGTCCGGCGGTCCGCGTCGTCGCCCAGGTCGGTCCAGGTGGCCCGCTCCGGGACGGGCACCCCCAGCCGGTCGGCGACCAGCCCCAGCAGCACCGTCCCGCCGTCGGCCTTGAGCTGCGCCTCGAAGGCGTTGCCCCGGGTGATGGCGAACCGGCTCTGCCCGAACCGGGCGGGGAAACCCACCCGCTGGGCCAGTACGGTCTTGTCCACCCCGGCGCCGTCCAGGACGGCCCGGCGGGTGCAACCGGGGTTGCCGGTCAGCGCGGCGATCGTACGGGCGTTGTGCCGCCGGGGTGCGACGCCACCCCGGATCTCGGCAAGTCGCTGCTCGGTGCTCCGCATGATCCGCCACGATAGCCGTCGCTGCCCCACCCGGCCCGGATCGGTGCGGCGACGACGGTCAGATTCCGGCGGACACCGGCGGCTTCGGCGCGGGGTGGGACGGTTCCCGGTGACGGACCAGGACGGCGACGACGACCGCGGCGACCACCGTCACCCCCGCCATCGTCCAGAGGACGGCCCGGAGGCCGCCGGTGAACCCGGGGTCGGTGAGCCGACCACCGGTGGTGCCGGCCAGGACCGAGCCGACCACCGCGATGCCTACCGTCTCGGAGACCATCCGGGCGGTGGTGACCAGGCCGGAACCGGTGGCCGCGCGGGTCGGTCCGACGCTGCCGACCCCCAGCCGGTCGAGCAACCCCATCGACAGGCCGATCCCGACCCCCATGGTGAGCAGCGGCAGAGCCAGTCCGAGGGTGGTGCTGTCCGGCCCGATCACGGTGGACCCGGCCGCCCCGACGCAGACCGCCACGACGGCGGCGACGATCACCGCCCGGTCGGGGAACCACCGCAGGAGCGCCGCCCCGGCCAACGGCAGGACCAGGGCCGGGGCGGTGATCAGGAAGGTCGTCGCCCCCGCCGCGCCGGGTGCCATCCCGACCACCCCGGTCAGGTACGACGGGAGGTAGACCACCATCGGCACCACGACGACCGCGACGGCGGCTGCCGCGGTCAGGATGCCCACGAACCTGGGCTGGGCCAGCAGGGTCAGGTCGATCATCGGATCGGGTCGCCGCCGTTGCACGGTGACGAAGAGGGCCAACAGGACCGGCGACCCGACGAAGGCACCGACGACGAGTGGGTGGGTCCAGCCGAAGGCCGGCCCCTGGACGAAGGCGAAGATCCCCAGCGCCAGGGCGGCGGCGAAGGTGCCGGTCCCGATCCAGTCGAACCGTCCCTTCCTCGGGTGTCGTACGTCGGGCAGCAGTGGCGTCGCCCCGAGCAGGACCAGACCGAGCGCCCCGAGCACGACGAAGACCGACCGCCAGCCGAACCCCTCGACCAGCAGCCCGGCGAGCCAGGGACCGCAGGACATCCCCACCCCCAGGGCGATGCCGAAGAGCCCGAACACCCGGGTCCGGGCCGGCCCGGGGAACGAGTGGGCGAGGAGCCCGACGCTGCTGGCGGCGGCGAGGGCGCCTCCCACCCCGCCGACGACCCGCAGCAGGTCGAGCTGGACGATGTCGTCGGCGAACCCGCCGGCCACCCCCGCCCCGCCCCAGATCGCGAGGCCCACGGCGAAACACCGGCGGACCCCGAGTCGGTCGGCCAGCGCCCCGGCGGCGAGGACGCTGCTCGCGAAGGCGGTGTGGTAGGCGGTCGCCACCCACTGCACCGAGGCGAGGTCGGCGGAGAGGTCGGGGCCGATCTCCGGGAGGGCGACCGACACACCGGTCACCGACATCGGCAGGAGAGCCGCTGACACCAGGACGACGACCAGCACCAATGCCGGTTGGATGCGCAACACGACTCCTCGTGACCTATGTGGATCAAGCCCACCCTACGGTCGCGAGGCCGCCCGGGGAAGGCGGCTACCGCTCCGGGGAGCGGTTCCAGGGGGAACGCGGAAGCCGGCCGCCGGCCCGGGGTCGGCGGGTCCGCCGACGAGACCGTCGGCCCGGGGTACAGGGCGGACGGGGCACCGAGTGCACCGGTGCCGGCTCGGGCGGACACGGCCGGCCGATCAGCCAGCACAGGAACCGGGTCATCGCCCGCATGTACCCGCCCGGGGCGGTGCTTACTCGTCGCGGCGGGTGTCGAGTTCGACGGCGAGTCGACGGAGGAACTCCCGGAACCGGTCCTCTCCGTGCGGGGTGTCGATCTCGTCGGTCAGCGGACCGTCGTACCGCCCGGCCCGGGCGATCGCGTCGGCGTACACGGTGGGGCCGGCACCGAGGTGACGCCGCTGCCGCATCGCCTCGGCCATCCGGGCGGCGGCCTCGTCGTCGAGGTCCGGGGTGAACATCACCGCGTACAGGATCTGGTTGACCACACCCTTCCAGTCACCGTCCGCCGCGCCCGGCACGCCTTCCGACCCGACCGAAGATCCCGTCGTCATGGCCGGGACCCTACCCGGGTCAGGGGGTCCAGTCGGGGCGCAGCGGGTGGCGGCTCCGTCCGTCCGGACCGGTCCGGGTGGCCAGCACCTGGTGCAACTGGATGCCGTTGCGTTCGAAGGCCAACCGGGAACCGGCCATGTAGAGACCCCACACCCGCGCGGTGCCCGCCCCCACCTCGCCGACGCAGTCCTCCCAGTTCGCCACCAGGTTGCGACCCCAGGCGGCCAGGGTCAGCGCGTAGTGGCGGCGCAGGTTCTCCTCGTGCTGCACCTCCAACCCGACGTCGTGGATCTCGCCGATCAGCCGCCCCGGACCGGCCAGCTCCCCGTCCGGGAAGACGTACCGGTCGATGAAGGCGCCCGACCGGTGCGGCGCCCGGTTGTCGGCCCGGGTGATGCAGTGGTTGAGCAGCCGCCCGTCGGGACGGAGCCGGTCGCGCAGCGCCACGAAGTAGCCGGGGTAGTTACGCACCCCGACGTGCTCGGTCAACCCGATCGACGAGACCGCGTCGAACCGCTCCCGGGGGGCGTCCCGGTAGTCCAGGTGGCGTACCTCGGCGAGCCCGGTCAGCCCCTCCCGTTCGATGGCCTCCCGCGCCCACTGCGCCTGGGCCGCCGACAGGGTCACCCCCAACGCCCGGACGCCGTACTCCCGGGCGGCGTGCCTGACCATCCCGCCCCACCCGCACCCGACGTCCAGCAGCCGCATCCCCGACCGCAGCCCGAGCTTCTGCGCGACCAGGTCGTACTTGGCCGTCTGGGCCTGCTCCAGGGTGTCCTGCCCGGAGCGGAACACCGCGCAGGTGTACGTCATCGACGGGCCGAGCACCCGTTCGTAGAAGGCGTTGGAGACGTCGTAGTGGTGGGAGATGGCGGTGCTGTCCCGGGACCGGGAGTGACGGAGACCGCCCATCAACCGCCGCCACCGGGGCAGCGCCTCCTGCGGAGGCGGCGTCGGGGGCAGCAGCCGTTCCCACCCGAGTCGACGGACCAGCTCCACCATCTCGGTCACCGTCGGGGTGCGTACCCGGAGTTCGTCCTTGAGCAGCCGCAACGCCTCGTACGGATCCCCCGGGTGGACCCCGTCCAGCACGAGGTCACCGCTGACGTACGCCCGGGCCAGCCCCAGGTCCCCGGGGGCGGTGATCAGGTACGACAGTCCCCGTTCGGACCGGACCGTCAGGGTGATGCCGCTGTCGGCGGGGCCGACCCCGGTGCCGTCGTACCCGGTGATGCGGATCGGCGGCACCCCTTCGGTGAGTGCCCGGACGACGTCGGCGACGGTCGCCCGGGGGCGACGGGTGACTGGTGACGGCTCGGGCGGGATGCTCGCCGTGCCCGGTTCTCGATCGGTCAGGCTCATCGTCGTGCCACCGCCTTCTCGTACAGTCCAGTGAGCCGATGCTGCGGGTCGTACCGGTCCCGGACGGCGCGCCAGGCCGCGCCGCCGTAGAGCCTGTCGAAGGACTCCCGGTCGTAGTAGGCGTCGGAGTAGAGCGACTTGTGGCCCCCCGCCTGCGCCACCGCCTCCTCGACCGCCCTGTTGACGGCACCGTCGGCGGCCCCCGGCGCGATCGGCACGCTCCCCCAGAAGCCGACGTTCACGTAGCCGCGTCCCGGCCGCAGCGGATACAGCGGCCAGGCGCGGGCGGACCCCGGCCCCGACGGTTCCCGCAGCCGCAGCGGGCAGAGCCACACCGGACTCATCCCGACGGTGCGGGCGAACCAGCGGAGGAACTCCGCCGTGTTCTCCAGCGGGACCTCCACGTCCTGGACCACCCGTTCCCGCTGCTGTCGGCCGCGTATCCGGTCCAGCCGGGCGAACACCCGGTGCCGGTGTTCCAGCCTGACCAACCGGTGGTAGACGTCGCTGCGCCGCCACCGGGTCGGCCAGAGGCGACGCAGCACCGGATGCTGCACCCCGAAGGCGGCCGAGCACCAGAACCAGTCGGTGTCCCACCGCCACAGGTAGTCGTGGGTGCGCAGGGTGTCGTGGGTCCGCTCGCGCAGCGACCGATAGTAGATCGCCTGGCCGGTGTAGTCGCTCACCGACCGGACCCGGTCGGTGAAGGTCCCCAGGACGAGGTACGCCTCCCCCGGGCTGAACATCACCCCGTCGATCGCGTCGACCTCCACCCCCTCCCACGACCGGGTACCGGTGATCTCGCCGATCGCCTCGACCAGCTCCGTCAACCCGGTGAACCGGACGTTGCGCAGGGCCACGAACCGGCGGACCGGCTGGAGGTCGATGCGCAGCCGGGTGGCGTAGCCGAGGCTGCCCAGGGAGTTGGGGAAGGCGGCGAAGAGGTCGGCGTGGTCCCCCTCGGGGCGGGCGGTGACGATCTCACCCGACCCGGTCAGGACGTCCATCTCGCGTACGGACTCGTGCGGCAGGCCGTGTCGGAAGGAGGTGGACTCGATCCCCAGCCCGGTCACCGCCCCGCCGAGGGTGATGGTGCGCAGTTGCGGCACCACCAGCGGCATCAACCCGTACGACAGGGTGGCCTCGACCAGGTTCTCGTACGTGCACATGCCCTGGACGTCGGCGGTGCGGGCCACCGGGTCGACGGCCAGGACGCCGCCCAGCCCGGTGACGTCGAGCCCCGGCGTCAGGGGCGTGGCGCGGGGGCGGAACAGGTTGGAGGTCCGCTTGGCCAACCTGACGGTCTGCCCGGGGGGAACCGAGTCGTAGGAGCGTCGGAGCCGGTCCACACCGCGGTCGTGGTCCATCGACCAGTCGGCACGTACCGCACACATGCGATCACTTTAAGCTCACACCGGCCGGGTCAGGGACGATTTCCCACCCGGTCGGGCGCGTCGCGGCCGACCCCCGGGCGGATAGCGTGACCTGGTGTCCTCCTCCACGCGCCACCTCCCCGGAACCGGGGCGGGCGGTCCACCGGCGCTGGTGGTGGCGGTGGCCCAGCCTTACTGCGTCCCGTACGACGTGTCGGCGAACGCGCTGGCCCATGCCGAGGCGGTCCGGGCGGCCGAAGCCCGGCTGGTCGTCTTCCCGGAGCTGTCGCTGACCGGGTACCACGTCGACGCCCCGGTGGTGGACCCCACCGACCGGGGGCTGGCCGTGATCGTGGACGCCTGCGCCGCCACCGGCTCGGTGGCGTTGGTCGGCGCCCCGGTGCCCGGTCCCGGCGGACCGTCGATCGGGGTGCTCGCCGTCGACGCGACAGGCGCCCGGGTGGCGTACCGGAAGATGCACCTGGGGACCGCCGAGACCGGTCGGTTCGTTCCCGGAGCGCGACCGGCGGTGCTGGTGGTCGACGGCGTCCGGCTGGGGCTGGCGGTCTGTCGGGACACCGGCGTCGCCGCGCACGCCGCAGCCACCGCCGCGCTCGGCATGGACGCCTACGTCGCCGGGGTACTGCACACAGCCGACGAGGCGGCCCTGCACGGCGAGCGGGCCCGCCGGGTCGCCGCCGACCACCGGGTCCCGGTCGTCACCGCCAGCTTCGCCGGGGGCACCGGAGAGGGGTACGACCGGGCCGCCGGGCGCTCCGGGATCTGGGCGGCCGACGGGACCCCTGTCGTCGAGGCCGGACCGGAGCCCGGTGCCGTGGTCCGGGCGAACCTGCTCGACGCGACGGTGGACGTCGATGGCGACGGGCGGCCGGGACGCCTAGGCTGACGGCATGCCGAGAGCCGTCTGGAACGACCTGGTGATCGCGGAGAGCGACGACACGGTGGTGGTCGAGGGCAACCACTACTTCCCCCGAGCGACGCTCCGGGAGGACGTCCTACGGGACTCCGACACCCACACGTACTGCCCGTGGAAGGGCACCGCCTCGTACCTCACCCTGGAGCACGCCGGGGTGAGCAGCACCGACGCGGTCTGGTTCTATCCCGAGCCGTTGCCGGACGCGGCGATGGTCCGGGACCGGGTGGCGTTCTGGAAGGACGTCACGGTCATCGACTGATCACCGCCGATGACCAGGCCGGGGGTGGTCGACCGACGGATCGGGGCCTCGGTGAGGATGCCTCCATGCCCCTGCACGACGAACGACCCGACGCCGTCGGTACCGTCTACGGCACCCACCGGGCGCGCCGCCCCGTTCTGCCCCGTGATCCGCTGCTGCGGTTCGCCCTGGCGACCGGGCTGGCCGGTGTCCTGGTGGGAGCGTTCTTCGCCACCGGCGTGTTCGGTGGGGACGCCGAGACGCCGGTCTCGGCCCAGGCCGCCACGTCGCCCGCCGCCCCGACCCCGCCCGAGTCGCACACCCCCGACCCGACCCCGACCACTGTCGAGCCGACCCCCTCCCCCACGCCCAGCCCGACCCCGACTCCGGCGGGCGTGTCCGGCCCGACGGTCTTCCGGAGCGTCGCCGCCGGACGGTGTGTCGGCACCGACGGCGGCCACGAGAAGGCCCGCGCCGAACTGGCCGACTGCACCGGCGCACCGGAACAGCAGTGGGTCGCCGCCCCGGCCGGCCCGGACGCGGTCACCCTGACCAACGCCGCGTACGGCCAGTGTCTCGACGTCGAGGGCGGCAGCGGCGACGACGGGGCGAAGGTCCAGCAGTTCGGCTGCCACGGCGAGGGCAACCAGCAGTGGCGGGTGCATCCGGCCGGGGAGGCGGCGGTCCTGCTGGTCAGCGTCGCCTCCGGCAAGTGCGCCCAGCCCGAGGGCGGCGGCAGCGATCCCGGCACCGACCTCGTCCAACTGCCCTGCACCGGGGGCGTCGAACAGCAGTGGGCGACCGGGTGAGGCGACAGTCGACGGTGCGGTGCCGGCGGAAACGTCGGACCCGCCTGGCGGAGGCCGGTCGACCGGTCAGCCGGGATGAGCGGGACCGTCGGCCGGCACCGGCCTGGTGACCGGTCGCCGCACCGGTGCCGCCCGCAGCGCCCGCAGCTGTTCGAGGTGGGCCGGCAGGTGTACCCGCTGGTGCAGGTCGAGGGTCCGCTCCCAGGGCAGGACCTCGTCCACGACCAGGGCGAAACCCTCCCGAAGATGGGTCTCGACCGGGGTCTGTTCGGCCGGACCGAGCCGTTCCACCAGGTCGCAGAGCTTCCCGCTGGTGGACCGGAACAGCTCGGTCAGCCCGGACAGCCCGCCGTACTCGGAGACCATCGCGTCCAACTGGGGTCGGTGGATGCTCTCCAGGTCGTAGTAGGCGAAGGTGGAACCGGCCAGCACCGCCTCGGTCGCCTCGATCATCAACTCGTCGTTGGCGGCCAGGTGCGCGACGATCTGCTCGGCGGTCAGGTCACCGTCGGCCGGCAACCCGAACCCGCCGGCGTCGATCTCGTCGAGCACCTCCGCGTACACCTGCCGCAGGGGGCCGCTCTCCATGCCTCCCAGTCAACCCCGACCGGCACCTCCCGCCCGGCCGCTCGGCCACCTCTTTCACCCGTTCGGGAGACCGCCGGGACCGGCCCGGCCGCCCGGTCGCCGACCCCGGTCAGGGTCCGAACCGGGCCGGTCGTCGACGCCGGTCACCGTCCGAACCGGGCCCGGAGCAGCTTCGGTACGGCGGCCAGCCCGGTGACCGGCCGGAACGCCCGGGCTGCGGTGGACAGGGCGGCGTACTCGGTGTCGGTGAGGTCGATGTCGGCGGCGGCGACGTTGCGCTCCACCTGCTCGACGCTCGACGCACCGGGGATGGCCACCACGTTCGGGTGCCGCAGCAGGTAGGCCAGGGCGATCTGACTCGGGGTGGCGTGGTGGGCGTCGGCCACCTCACGGAGGGCGGCGATCAGCGGTGCACCCCGCTCCAGGTTCTCCGGCAGGAAGTACGGGTTGGCCCGGCGGACCGCCCCGGAGGGCGGGTTGTCCGCGTCGTACCGGCCGGAGAGGAAGCCCTGCGCCAACGGGCTGTACGCCATCACGATCCGCCCGGCCTGCTGCGCGTACGGGAGCAGGTCCTCCTCGGGGCCCCGGTCGATCATGCTGTACCGCACCTGGTTGCTGAGCACCCGCCGGCCGAGTGCCGCCTCGGCGAACCGCCAACGGCGCAGGCTGTAGTTGCTGACCCCCACCTCGCCGACCAGCCCGAGGTCCTGGAGGGTCCGCATCCCGTTCATCGTGGTGGTGTCGGCGATCACCGGGTTCGCCTGGTGCACCTGGTACAGGTCGATGTGCCGGACGCCGAGCCGGGTGGCCGAGGCGACCGCCCGCTGCTGCACCACCGGGGCGACCGGGAAGACCGGGAGGATCTTGGTGGCCACCACCACCCTGTCCCGCTCGTCGCCGAGGGCGGCGCCGAGGATCCGTTCGCTGCGGCCGAAGCCGTACAACTCGGCGGTGTCGAAGAGGGTGACCCCCAGGTCGAGGGCGCGCCGGACGATGTCCGCGGCGCGACGTTCGTAGTCGGAGCCGTACCCCCACTCACGGGAGCCGAACTGCCAGGTGCCGAGGCCGATCCGGGAGACGGGCCGGGGAGTGTCGAGCTGCACGTACCGCATGCCTGGGAAGCTACCCCGCCCGACGCGTTCCAACCCGACGGCGAGAACCCTCCGTCGGACTGTCACCTTCTGCCGCCGGTGTGACGGGGGTCCCCCGCCCGGTCACCGCCGCGAGCGTTGCCGCGCCGCCTCGTAGAGGGCGACGGTGGCGGCGGTGGCGGCGTTCAGGGAGCTGGCCGCGCCGGTGATCGGGATGCGGACGGTCCGGTCGCAGGACTCCCGCCAGGCGGCACTGATCCCGTGGGTCTCGTTGCCGACGACGAGGACGGTGGGGCCGGTCAGGTCGTGCGCGGCGATGTCGACGTCACCGTTCTCGTCGGTGCCGACCACCGTGACCGGGACCCCCGACTCCCGGGCCGCACCCACCCGGTCCAGCACCTCCCGATGGCTGGGCACCCGGACCACTGGTACGGCGAACAGCGATCCGGTGCTGGCCCGGACCGCCTTCGGGTCGTACGGGTCGGCGGCGTGCCCGGTGACGATCACCCCGGCCGCGCCGAAGGCGTCCGCCGAGCGGACCATGGTGCCGATGTTGCCCGGGGTGGTCGGCCTGTCGAAGACCAGCACCAGTTCGTCGGCGCGCAGCGGGATCCGGTCCAGCCGGTCGGCGGGAAGTTCGACCACGGCGAGCAGCTCCGGTGCCTCCTCGTCCTTGCCGCCGAGTTCCCGTAGCAGCTCACCGGCCATCGCCACCCGGGTGGCGTCGACCCGGTCGAGGAGGTCCCGAGCCCACCGGGACCCGGTCGCCCCGTCGGGGTGCACGAGCGTCCGGATCCGCCACCCGTGCTCGACGGCGAGCGAGATCGGGCGTACCCCCTGGACGAGGAACTCACCGGCCCGCTGCCGCTTGGTGCGGTTGGTCAGCAACGCCTGCCACTGCTGGAACGTGGCGTTGCGGGTGGTGATCCTCAACGTTCTGGTCACGGTGCCGGGGAGCCTCTCGTCGAGGGGGGCCGTCAGGCCGTCGTCGCGGACGGCTCCGCGGTCGGGGACGACCCTACCCACCCTCCGGACGGGCGACGAGCCCGACCGGACCGGCCGGGAAAAGTCCTCCCCGGCTTTCCGGTTTACGGCGACTGCGGAGGGTACTGGCCGAGTCACCGACAACGATAAAAGGGGTAACCGATGACATTCAATCCACTCGCCGAGAAAGGCATCCCCCTCGACCAACAGCTGCGAAACTGGCGCGAACTGGACGTCGAGCCGCTCGACCCGGACGCGGACCCGTACACCAGGTGTCGGGTGATCGTCATGAACGGGATCGAGATCGAGTCGATCATGTTCAGCCACCACATGGCCCGGACCTGCCCCGACCCGGAGGTGAAGCGGCAGCTCGCGTACACCCGCTACATCGAGGCCCAGCAGCAGAAGGTGGTCAACTGGCTCCTGCCGCCGATCGCCAGCACCCTTGAGACCACCATCGCGTACGAGCAGGTGGCGGTCGACCTGACCGCCTGGATCGCCCGGATGGAGCCGGACCCCTACCTGAAGCAGGCGTACGAGTTCGGGGTCCTTGAGGACTTCGACCACCTGTACCGCTACGCCAACCTCTTCGAGATGATCGAACGGCGCAAGGCGAAGAAGGTGGTCGACGACCTCACCGAGGTGATGCCCGGACGGCCGACCACACTGCACCACAGGCATCCGTACGACAACGTCCGGGACCCGTACGACCGCGACACCGTCGACCCGTTGTCCAAACTGCACGCGCTCACCGTCATGTCGGCCGAACAGCAGACGATGAACTTCTACATGAACGTCGGTCCCCAGTACATGGAGCCGATCGCCCGCCGGCTCTACGTCGAGATCGGCATGATCGAGCAGGAGCACGTCACCCACTACGAGTCGCTCGTCGACCCCGGGGAGACCTGGTGGGAGCGGCTGGTCAACCACGAGTACAACGAGGTCTACCTCTACCACTCGTTCATGACCCAGGAGCCGGACCCGAAGGTGAAGGCGATCTGGGAGCTGCACCTCAACATGGAGCTGGCCCAGTTGCAGGCCGCCTGTGACCTGATGCGCCGCTTCGACGGACGCGAGCCCGAGGAGGTCCTGGCCCCGCAGCTTCCGGTGCCGGTGACCTTCGAGCCCAACAAGGAGTACCTCCGGCACCTCCTCGGCACCCAGATCGACCTGACCACCCTGGGGGCCGGCTACGTCCGGGAGGCCCACGAGCGGTTCGAGAGGCTGCAGGAGCAGATCCACGGCGGCGAGAAGCCGGCGAGCGAGCAGGTGATCGACATGCACCGGGAGCGCTTCGGCGGCGAGTACCGGATCGAGACCGAGGGGCCGCATCCGGTGGAGTCGCTGCGTCGGCCCGAGGACGGCGACCGGTGACGGCGCAGCCGGGCGTCGACCCGACCGACGGGGCCGACGTGATCGACCTGCTGCTCGCCCAGCACGCCCGGATCGAGGAGCTGTTCCGGATGGTCGCGGCGAGCGAGGGCGAGTCGAGGCAGCATGCCTGGGACGAGCTGACCCGGCTACTCGCGGTGCACGAGACCGCGGAGGAGGAGATCGTGCACCCACTCGCCCGTGGCAGCATCGACGGCGGAGCCGACGTGGTCGACGCCCGGCTCGACGAGGAGCGAGAGGCCAAGGAGCTGCTCAAGGGCCTGGTCGACGACGGCCCGCAGACGCCCGACTTCGACGCCCGGTTCGCGGCGCTGCGGACGGCGGTGCTGGAGCACGCGACCCGGGAGGAGCGCTACGAGTTCGTGCAGCTGCGGGCGGCGCACCCGCCTCAGCGGCTGGTGAACCTGGCCCGGGCGGTCCGAATGGCCGAGGCGGTGGCCCCGACCAGGCCACACCCCGGCGTGGAGTCCGCGACAGCGAACCTGATGCTCGGTCCCCCCGTCGCGATCGTCGACCGGGTACGCGACGCGATCCGGACCGCGATGCGAGACTGATCGCAGACTGCGCAGCGCAGCGCGGAACCGATCGCAGCCAGCGTGATGCGGGGCTGATCGTAGACAGATACGGATACGAAAAGGGTTCAGGACCCGGTCGATCAGATCGACCGGGTCCTGAACCCTTTTGCTCGGGTGGAGCCGAGGGGACTCGAACCCCTGACCCCCACACTGCCAGTGTGGTGCGCTACCAGCTGCGCCACGGCCCCCCACTGCTGTCCCGGTCGCCCGGGCACTGGCGAAACTATACACATCTCGGCCGTCCCGGTCACATCGCGGGGGTGCCCCGCCGGGCCGGGTCCGTCGGTTCGACGCCACGTCCGGCGGTCAGTTCAACGCCACGTCCGGCGGGAAGTGGGCGACGGCGGCCAACATGCCGCCCTGACGGCGCAGGACCATCGGCCAGAGGTCGTCCGGACGGTCGACGAAGGCGTCCCCCGGCAGGGCGTCCAGGACGAACCAGGACCCCTCCTCGATCTCCTGCTCCAACTGGCCGGCGCCCCAACCGGAGTAGCCGGCGAAGACCCTGATGCCGGCGACCTCCTCGCGCAGCCGTTCCGGTCCGACCGACAGGTCGACGGTCCCGACCGCCCCCGAGACCTGGTGGAAACCGCGCAGCCGGCGTACCGGGCTGTGCAGGCGGGCCAGACAGATCGCCGAGTCGGGTTGGACCGGGCCGCCCTCGAAGAGGACCGCCGGGTGCCGGGCCAGGTCGTTCCAGTCGCCGAGCACCTCGGCGACCGGCACCTCGGTCGCCCGGTTGAGCACCACGCCGAGCGCCCCTCCGGGCTCGTGGGCCACCAGGAGCACCACCGTACGGTCGAAGTTCGGATCCTTCAGCGCGGGAGTCGCGACCAGCAACCGTCCGGTCATGGACTCCGTCACATGACCGCCAATCGCCGGGCCCTCCCTGTGCATGTCAACCATCCGACAACCGAGTCGCCGGCGGATCCTGGCACCCGCAACCGCGCCCGGACGCCGGGGAGCACTGACGCACCCCGCTCACGTGCGGCGCGTCGTACCGTCGCGCCCTGCGCGCTGTCACCGCCATGCCTGGCACCATAGCCTGCGCCCCGGTTGCTGGTTAAGGCCTCTGACCGAGGGTGATCGACTTTGCCGGTGGCGTCGTCCCCCGGCGTCGACCCTCCGACCGCCGTCGAGCTGCCCCTTCCCCTGCCCCACCCCGGGTACCGCTGGCCGAAATCGCCTTCTCATCACGATTGTCCGGTTACATTCGGGGTGAGCGGCTCGCACACGGGAGGCGGGGTGACGATGGCCACGGTCCGCGACACCACGTACGACCTGCTGCGCAGTTTGGGCCTGACCACTGTCTTCGGGAACCCGGGATCCACCGAGGAGCCCTTCCTCCAGGACTTCCCCGCCGACTTCCACTATGTCCTCGCGCTCCAGGAGGCCTCGGCGGTGGCGATGGCCGACGGGTACGCCCAGGCCACCCGCCGCCCCGCCCACGTCAACCTGCACACCGCCCCGGGGACCGGCAACGGGATGGGCAACCTCGTCACCGCCTGGCACAACCGCACCCCGTTGATCGTCACCGCCGGGCAGCAGAGCCGGGAGATGCTCCTGCTGGAACCCCGACTGGCCAGCCCCCGCGCCACCGAACTGGCCCAGCCGTACGTCAAGTGGAGCCACGAACCGGTCCGCGCCCAGGACATCCCGGCCGCCCTGATGAGGGCGTACGCCACCGCCGTCCAACCACCGACCGGGCCGGTCTTCCTCTCCCTGCCGATGGACGACTGGCAACAGCCGTCCGACCCGCCCCCGCAGCTGCGCACCGTCGCCACCCGGTACGCCCCGGACCCCCGCCGGTTACGCGAGTTCGCCGAGATCGTGGCGGCCAGCCGGACCCCCGCCCTGGTGTTCGGTGCCGCTGTGGACCGCTCCCGGGCCTGGCCGGCGGCGGTGGACCTGGCCGAGAAGCTGCACGCCCCGGTCTGGTCCGCCCCCGCCCCCGAACGGGCCAGCTTCCCCGAGGACCACCCCTACTTCCGGGGGGTGCTGCCGTACGCCATCGCCCCGCTCGCCGAGGCGCTGCGCGGCCACGACACCGTCCTGGTGGTGGGGGCGCCGGTGTTCCGGTACTACCCCCACCTGCCCGGCACCCACCTGCCCGACGGTGCCCGCCTCCTGCACGTCACCGACGACCCGGAGGAGGCCGCCCGGGCCCCCGTCGGGGAGAGCCTGCTCGGCGACCCCGGCCTGACCCTCGACGCCCTGGTGGACCTGCTGCCGGTGACCGACCGGCCGGAACCGGCCACCCGCACCGCACCCGACCCGCCCCGGGCCGGTCTGCCGCTCACCGCCGACGCCCTCTTCGCCACGCTGGCCCGGCACTGGCCGGCCGACGGGGTCCTCGTGCAGGAGTCACCGTCCAACCTGGCGGCCCTGCGCCGTCGGCTGTGGATCCGACGTCCGGCGTCCTACTTCACCATGGCCAGCGGGGGCCTCGGGTTCGGGCTGCCTGCGGCGGTGGGCATCGCCCTGGCCGAACGGGACACCGGCCGACGGCGACCGGTCGTGGCGGTGATCGGCGACGGGTCCTTCCACTACTCGGTGCAGGCCCTCTGGACCGCCGCCCGGCTCCGGCTGCCGCTGATCGTCGTGGTCCCGGTCAACCAGCAGTACGCCATCCTCAAGGCGTTCGCCGCCCTCAAGGACACCCCGGGCGTCCCCGGGCTGGACCTGCCCGGGGTGGACCTCACCGCGCTGGCCCGAGGCTACGGCTGCGCCGCGGTGGTGGCCGACACCCCGGAGACCCTCGGCGACACCCTGGCCACCGCCCTCCTCGCCGACCGCCCCACAGTCATCCCCGTCCCCATCGACCCCGAAATCCCCACCCTCCTCTAACCCCACCCCACCCCGCCTAGCCCTCCCCGCCCGGCCCCGTTGATCGCCTCGCCCTCCCTCCCGGCCCTCCCCGCCTCGCCCTCCCGCCCGGCCCTGTTGATCAAGGGATTTGGGTCAGGCCTGGGCCGGATTCTGACGCAAACCCCTTGATCAACACGGAGAACCGGGGGGGGGTGGGGTGGGAAAGGGAAGCGCCCCGGTCTGGGAGGACCGGGGCGCTTCGCTGGTGGTGGAGGTGCCGGGAATCGAACCCGGGTCCTTCGCCGGTTTGACAGGACTTCTCCGAGCGCAGCTCGCTGTGCCTCTACTCGGCCCCTCCGATCACGCGAGCGAGTCGGTGTGACGGGCCCAGTCGCTGATTGATCTCGCCGCACGGACCCCGCGACCGGGTCCGGTTGGCCAGCCTTCTAGCTGATGCCGGCTAACTGGGTCGAAGGCGCTCCCAGGCCGACAGACTCACTACTCGCCTCAGGCGGCGAGAGCGAAGTCAGCGCGATTTTGCTTGGCGCTTATAGTTTCCGACGAACGATTCTCGAGACGACGTCGGCTTCCTCGGCTCGCTTCCCCTGCCGCAACGTACGAAGTCGAAACCAGTCACCCCCTCGACGGCTGCCCTTCGTGGCAGCACCCCCATGTTAACGCCTCCCGCAACCGGATTCATCCCGAGGCCGGCCGACCGGCGACCCTGGAGAACGACGAAACCCCGATAGCGGGCGAAACGCCCGAACTACTCGTGCATTCCCTTGCTGCGCCGACCGGCGACCCGGGCGATCTCCCGGTCCGCGTCCCGCTTGGCGAGGTCCTGCCGCTTGTCGTACGTCTTCTTGCCCTTGGCCAGGCCGATCTCGACCTTGGCCCAGCCGTCGGAGAAGTACACCTGCAACGGCACCATGGTCAACCCGCTCTCCCGGGTCTTGCCGATCAGACGGTCGATCTCCAGCCGCTTGAGCAGCAGCTTGCGGGTACGCCGGGGCTCGTGGTTGGTCCAGGTGCCCTGGGTGTACTCCGGGATGTGCATCCCGTGCAGGTACAGCTCGCCGCTGCGCTCCTGGGCGAAAGCGTCCACGAGCGAGGCCCGCCCGGCGCGCAGCGACTTGACCTCGGTGCCGGTCAACGCCATCCCCGCCTCGTACGTGTCGAGGATCGAGTAGTCGTGCCGGGCCTTCTTGTTGGAGGCGACGACCTTGCGCCCCTTCTCCCGTGGCATTCGGTTGCCACCCCCTTCCCGCCTCGCCGCGAGGCACCGGGCCGCACGGCGGAGATCATGCTACCGGAACGTCGAAGGCCCTCCCGCACCGTTTTGTTCCCGGCACGGGAGGGCCTCGCAGAGACCGTGGGGGATGCCCCGCAGGTGACTAGACCCGCAGGTAGAACCGGAGCGTGACCCAGGCCGTGACCGCGCTGACCAGGGCACCGATGCCCGCCATCAGCGGGAAGGTCAGGAAGATCTCGCCCCAACTCACCGGCGAGAAGAGCCCCTGGAGGCTGGAGAGCGCCCCGTCGAAGAGGAACGTCTTCAACCCGACCAGCGCACCGAGGCCGAGCACCGCGCCGATCAGACCGGCGACGACCGCCTCCAGGACGAACGGCGCCTGGATGAACCAGTTCGAGGCACCGACCAGCTTCATGACCGCGACCTCACGCCGCTTGCTGTACGCCGCCACCTGGATGGTGTTGGCGACCAGCATGAGGGCGGCGATCGCCATCGCGATGGCGGCCACCAGGGCGACGTTCTGCCCGGCGGTGAAGAGGTTGAAGATCTTGTCCAGCACCCGGCTCTGGTCGACGATCTGGTCGACGCCCTCGACGGACGAGTACTGGTCGTTGATCTGCCGGTACTGCTCAGGGTCGACCAGCCGCAGCCGGAACGACTCCGGAAGCTGGTCCGGCTTCACGGCGTTGACCAGGTCAGGGGCGTCCTGGTACATCTCCTTGAACCGCTCGTACGCCTCGTTCTTGTCGACGTAGATGACCTCCCGGACGAGCGCGTCGGACCTCAGCTGGCCCTCCAGGGCGGTCCGCTGCTCCTCGGTCGCCTCCGGCGTGAGGAAGATCGAGACCTCGACGTTCTCGAAGTAGAGGTCCTTCATGTCGGCGACCTTGTTGTAGACCAGGCCGCTGACGCCGAGCATGGTCAGGGACACGGCCATCGTGATGATCATCGCAATGGTCATCGTCACGTTGCGCCACAGTCCGACCAGTACCTCGGACAGGACGTATTTCACGCGCATCGGGGGTTCCTCCGGGTCTCCGGCATGAGGTGTTCGTCGTCAGGGTGTTCGGCGGGGGTACCGGGCCGGCTCACCCGTAGACGCCGCGGGCCTGGTCGCGCACGATCCGGCCACTCTCGATCTCGATCACTCGCCGGCGCATCTGGTTCACGATGTTGGAGTCGTGCGTGACCATCACGACGGTCGTGCCGGTGCGGTTGATCCGGTCCAGCAGACGCATGATCTCGATGGACGTGTCCGGGTCGAGGTTACCGGTCGGCTCGTCGGCCAGGAGGATCAGCGGACGGTTCACGAACGCCCGCGCGACCGCGACACGCTGCTGCTCACCACCGGAGAGCTCGTGCGGGTAGCGGTGCTCCTTGCCGCCGAGACCCACCAGCTCCAGCACCTCCGGTACGACCCGACGCGCGACCGCCTTGGTCTTGCCGATGACCTCCAGGGCGAAGGCCACGTTCTCGTACGCGGTGCGGTTGGGCAGCAGCCGGAAGTCCTGGAAGACACAGCCGATGGACCGCCGGAAGTGGGGACGCTTCCAGGACCGCAGCGACGTGACGTCCTTGTTGTTCACCACGACCCGCCCCTTGTTCGGGGTGACCTCGTGCAACAGCATCTTGATGATGGTGGACTTGCCGGAGCCGGAGGGCCCGATGAAGAAGACGAACTCGCCCTTCTCGATCGAGACGGACACGTTGTCGAGCGAAGGCCGGGACGCCTTCGGGTACGTCTTCGTCACTTGCTCAAGCTGAATCACGGGTGGTGAGTCTACGCCGTGTAATCGCAACGCCAAGTCCCACGCCCGGGTGATGCGTGGCGCGTCATCCAAATGCCCGGTCAGGGGGAGATCGACCGAGCACAGCGCCCGCGAACGGTCACGCGCTGTTGTCGGCGAGCTGCTGCTGCTTACGCCAACGGATGCCGGCTTCGATGAAGGCGTCCAGGTCACCGTCGAAGACCGAACTCGGGTTCCCCGTCTCCTGCTCGGTGCGCAGGTCCTTCACCATCTGGTACGGGTGCAGGACGTACGAACGCATCTGGTCGCCCCAGGATCCGGCCGCGTCGGTCTTCAGACCCTCCAGCTTGGCCTGTTCCTCCTGGCGCTTACGCTCCAACAGCCGGGCCTGCAGGACCCGCAGGGCGCTGGCCTTGTTCTGCAGCTGGGACTTCTCGTTCTGGCAGGTGACGACGATCCCGGTGGGAATGTGGGTGAGCCGGACCGCGGAGTCGGTGGTGTTCACCGACTGGCCACCCGGACCCGAGGAGCGGTACACGTCGACCCGCATCTCGTTCTCGGGGATGTCGACCTGGTCGGTCTGCTCCACCACCGGCAGCACCTCGACCCCGGCGAAGCTGGTCTGCCGCCGCCCCTGGTTGTCGAAGGGGCTGATCCGGACCAACCGGTGGGTCCCCGACTCGACACTGAGGGTCCCGTAGGCGTACGGCACCTTGACGGTGAAGGTGGCCGACTTCAGGCCCGCCTCCTCCGCGTACGAGGTCTCGTAGACCTCGGTCGGGTAGCCGTGCCGCTCGGCCCACCGCAGGTACATCCGCAGCAGCATCTCGGCGAAGTCGGCGGCGTCGACCCCGCCTGCCCCGGCCCGGATGGCGACCAGCGCCTCCCGCGAGTCGTACTCGCCGGAGAGCAGGGTCCGGACCTCCATCTCCTCGATGGCCTTGGTCAACCCACCGATCTCGGTCTCGACCTCGGTGAGCGCACCGGTGTCGTCCTCGTCCTCGGCGAGCTCCAGCAGCACGTGGGCGTCGTCGAGCCGCGAACGCAGACTGCCCAGCTTGCTGATCTCCCCGTTGACGTACGACAACTGGGAGGTCACCTTCTGGGCGCGGGCCTGGTCGTCCCACAGGTCGGGGGCGGAGGCCTCCTGCTCCAGGCGGGCCTTGTCCTTGCGCAGGCGGTCGAGGTCGAGCACCGCCTCGATGTTGCGCAGGGTCGCGTCGAGGTCCTTGAGCTGTTCGGCGTAATCGGCAGCGGTCACGACAAACAAGCGTACTGCTCGGAGGAGGAGTGAGCATGCGAGCCCCGCACACCGGGCCGAATCAGCCCAGCTCGGAGGAGGAGTGAGCGTGCCAGCCCGCACACCGGGCCGAATCAGCCCAGCTCTCCGGGCAGCTCGGCGCGCCGGGGTCGGGCGGGTCAGCTGCCGACCGGGGCGCTCTTGAGCCAGGAGAGGGCGGCCTTGTGGTAGGCCACCGCGAACTCCAGGGCGCTGGCGTCGTACGCCTCGCCCTCCTTCTTGGCGTTCTTGACCTGCTCACGGACCGCCGCCAAGGCCTCGGTGTGGTACTCGTTGGCCGTGGCGTAGAGGTTGCGGAGCTGGTTCGCCGAGTGCAGGTCCCCGAAGGCGATCCGCAGCGCCACCGGGTTACGGATCGTGTCCTTGCCCGGGTTCTCGGCCAGCCACCGGGAGAACGTCCGTTTCCCGGAGGCGGTGATCGCGTACGGCTGGCTCATCCGGGGGCCGGGCTTGCCCAGGCGAACGAAACCCCGCTCGGCCAGCACCGGCAACTCGCGGTAGACCTGACTACGTGTCATCGACCAGTATGGCGCCAGTCGGCGCTCAGCGGCGGCCATCAGTTGGCCGCCTGTCATGGGTCCCTCGTGAAGCAGCCCGAGCAGAGCTGCCGCCGTGGGGTTGACTCCGGATTCCGCCATGCCCATTACGCTGCCACTTTGCGGTCGCGGCGTCCAGGATTTCACCATTTCGGCACCCGTGTAGGACTTCCTATGTGCACTGTCGGCCGACGACAGTCCGACATGCCGGTACGACCTGTCATCTCCTGTCACCCTCGGTGACCAGATCCCGGGTGCGGCGGTTCCCGGCCGGGACGGCCGCCACAGCGCTCCCCGACGTCACCGGACCGGGTGACGTCGGGGGCACCATGCGCTGTTTCAGCCCATGTGCGGGTATTTGTGATCGGTGGGGGGAACGAAGGTCTCCTTGATGGTCCGGGGCGACATCCACCGGACCAGGTTGTGCCAGGAACCGGCCTTGTCGTTGGTGCCGCTGGCCCGGGCACCGCCGAACGGCTGCTGCCCCACCACCGCACCGGTCGGCTTGTCGTTGACGTAGAAGTTGCCGGCGGCGTACCGCATCCGCTCGGCGACCGCGTCGACGACCCGCCGGTCGGTGGCGAAGATCGACCCGGTGAGTGCGTACGGGGCGATCGCCTCGGCCTGGGTGACGATGTCGTCGAAGCGGGCGTCGTCGAAGACGTGCACACCGAGGATCGGACCGAAGTACTCGGTGGTGAAGGTCTCGTGTGCCGGGTCGGTGCACTCGAAGAGCGTGGGCCTGACGAACCACCCCACCGAGTCGTCGGCGGTGCCCCCGGCCAGGACGGTGCAGGAGTCGTCACCGTTGATCAGATCGAGGGCGGCGGTGTGCCGGGCGTACGCCTTGGCGTCGATCACCGCCCCGCCGAAGTTGCGGAAGTCGGTCACGTCGCCGTAGGTCAGCGCCTCGGCGGTGGCCGCGAGCCGGTCACCCAACCCGCCCTCCCACAACGACCGGGGGACGTACGCCCGGGACGCCGCCGAGCACTTCTGGCCCTGGTACTCGTACGCGCCCCGGATCAGGGCGGTGTGCAGGGCCTCGGGGTCCGCGCTGGGGTGCGCGACGACGAAGTCCTTGCCGCCGGTCTCGCCGACCAGGCGGGGGTAACCCCGGTACCCGGCGATGTTCTGCCCGACGGTGCGCCACAGGTGCTGGAAGACGGTGGTGGAGCCGGTGAAGTGGATGCCGGCCAGGTCCGGGTCGGCGAGCACCACGTCGGACACCTCCTCCCCCCGTCCGGTGACCAGGTTGATCACGCCGGGTGGGAGTCCGGCCGCCTCGAACAGCCGCATGGTGAAGTGGGCGGCGAACTGTTGGGTGGGCGAGGGCTTCCAGACCACTGTGTTGCCGACAAGGGCCGGGGCCGACGGCAGGTTGCCGGCGATGGCGGTGAAGTTGAACGGGGTGACCGCGTAGACGAAGCCCTCCAGGGGCCGGTGGTCGAAACGGTTCCACACCCCCGGGGAGGACCGTGGCTGCTCGGCCAGCAGGTGCCGGGCGAAGTGCACGTTGAACCGGAGGAAGTCGATCAGCTCGCAGGCGGCGTCGATCTCGGCCTGCACCACGGTCTTGGACTGCCCGAGCATGGTGGCCGCGTTGAGGGTGTCCCGCCACGGCCCGGCGAGCAGGTCGGCGGCGCGCAGGAAGACCGCCGCCCGCTCCTCGAAGGGCAACGCCCGCCAGCCGGGGGCGGCGTCCTTGGCCGCCTGGACGGCGAGCCGGGCGTCGTCGTGGGTGGCGTGCGCGGTGACGCCCAACACATGGGCACGCTGGTGTGGCGCGACGACGTCGATCCGCTCCCCGCCGGCCATCCGGGACGTACCCGCGATGGTCATCGGCAGGTCGATCCGGTCACCCGCCAGTTCGGTCAACCGCCGCCGGAGCTGGTCGGCGTCGGCACTGCCCGGCTCGTAGCTGCGTACCGGCTCGTTGTACGGCTCGGGTACGTCGAACACAGCGTCCATCACGGCTCCTGATGCTCTCGGCGGCGGGGGCGAACCCGGTCCCGCAGACGTTCGGCCGGGTGGCCGGACGCCGGAAGCCGTGCGCGGGGTACAGCCGGTCACGGCGGCGGAACCTGCCGCGATTCTGTCACGCGGGGCGGTCCGTCCGGCGGGTCGCGGGGGCGCACCGGACCGGCCCGGCCGGTCGGGCCGCGAGGCTGTCCGCGCCGGTGCGCGTACGCTGAACAACCGGTTGACCACCCGGCCCACGGGGTCGTACCCGGGGGCCGGAGAACCGTCGAAGGGGAGACGATGAGCAACGATCCCGGCAGCGCCACCACGGAGCAGGCGGCGGCCGCCCCGGTGGCGGCCGACGGGACCGGCCCGTCCACCGACGGCGGCCCGACACCCGGAGGCGAGGCCGCGACTCCCGACACCGAGGCCGTGGCCCCCGGGTCGACGACGGGCGGCGAGCCGGACCGGGACGGAGACACCGGGAGGGAGACCGACCCGACCGACGCGGTGGAACGCCCCGACGGCAGCCCGGTTGCGATGCTCGCGCCGGGGGCGGCGGTCTTCGCCGTCCTGGCTCTCGGCTGGCTGGCCGCGATGCTCTGGTCCACCCGGGGGGCGATCAGCTCGGCCCAGGCGGGGGTCACCGCCATCAGCCTCTCCGCCTTCGCGCTGCCCGGGGTGATCTCGGCGGCGCTGGTCGCCGGGGCCGCCGTGGCCCTGGCCGCGGTGAACCTGCTCGCGCGGCGCGGGTTCGACCAGGCCACGGTCCGTTTCGTCGCGGCGGCCGGGACCGGCCTGCTGGTCGGCGCGGGGACCGCGGTGGCCATCAACCTCACCTACGCCGACACCGCCACGACGAACGTCATCGCCGGTACGGCCGCGGCCGCAGCCACCATCGGTGGTGCCGTCGCGGGGGCGCGGAGCGCGGCGGTGGCCGGTGCGGTGGTGGCGTCCGCCCTCGGGGTGCTGGTCTTCGTCGTCGCCTTCAGCCTGGCCCGGGACCCACTGTTCGACCTGTTCGGCGGGGACCGTGGTCAGGAGGCGCTGGTGAGCGCGGCGAGGTGGGTCTCGCGCACCGAGTCCCTGCTCGCCGGTCTCCTGGCCGGGGTGATCGCCTTCGCCTACCTGGGCTGGGCCCGCCGCCGGGCGGTCCGCCGCGACCCGACGGCGACCGCACCCCGGTGGCCGGCGTACCTGATCGCCGGGGCGGGGGCCGGCCTGCTCCTGCTGGTCGCCGAGGTGGTCATCCGGGTCGGCGGCCGGACCCTGCTCGACCTGGCCGCCGCGCTGAGCGAGGCGGACGCGGTGGCACAGACCTCCCTCGGCACCTCCCGGGTGGACAACGGGATCTGGGTGCTCTTCGTGGGGGCGCTCACCTGCCTGATCCTCTTCGGCCGGACCCTCAAGCCCGCCGAGGAGGTCGACGAGGAGCCCCTCGACGGGGACGAGACGGCCCCCGGGAGGGGATGAACCCGGCCCGGGTCAGGACGCCGAGTGCAGCAGCAGGTCCAGCTCGCTCGGGGCGTACCACTCCAGTTCGTGGTCCTCGGCGCCGTCAACGGTGAACTGGGCGTCCGGGTCGCCGTCGAGCGCCTTGACGACCACCTCGACGGCGGCTGTCACGTCGGGGACCGCCTCGTCGCCGTCGACGTGCAGGGCGGCGACCGCCTGCACCGACACCGGCTGCGTCAACGGCACCAGGCTGGAGCCGAGCACGGCGTCGGGACGCCCGATCGCGGCTGCCGGGAGGTCGACCGCCACCACGACCCGACGACGGGGGGCGGTGGGGTCGTCGTGCAGCAGCGCCAACGCGTCCTGGGCGGCTCGGGTGAAGGCGACGTACTCCAGCTCCTCCTCGTCGCCCTCGGCGTACCACTCGCGCAGGGCGGGGGTCACGGTGTGCCCGTCGTCCACCGGTAGTCCGTCGGCGCGCAGCCGCGCGAGCAGCGGCACGGTCGCCGGTACGTACACCCGGATCCGGTCCTCGCCCATGGGTCGCCTCCCCGCTGTCCACCGAGGCGCAGGCGGCCTCGGGTGCCGATCATGCCGTACGTCGAAACCGTCCTACACCCGGCGTCGCGTGGAGGCCAAGAGGATCCGGCGTGTCCTCGACGAAGTCGCCGGGACGGCCACACCGGTGATGTCGGTCACCGGTGGCAAACTGAACCAAACGAACGTCAACCCCGGAGGTTCTGGTGGAGCCGAGGTTCCTCCTGCTCTCCGACGTGGCCACCGAGCTGAACGTGTCGGATTCGCAGGTGTACCACATGGTACGCAGCGGGGAACTCCCCGCGATCAAGATCGGTGGTCGTGGTCAGTGGCGGGTCGAACGGGCCCGCCTGGAGGAGTACATCCAGCTCAAGTACACCGAGACCGCCGAGTGGGTCCGGAAGAACCCGCTGGCCGAGCGCGACGAGGAGTGACCGACAGCTCCGCGATCCCATTGACGGGTGACTCTGCGTACTTCAGACTGAGGCTATCGGAGGCAAACTGAAGCAAACGAAGGGTTTGACATGGTCGACATCCGACGCCCCGGCCCGACCCGCCCGCCGGTCCGGTTGCGTCCGGTCCCACCCCTCGACCCGCCCTTCACCGAGGAACCGGCCGACCTCTGGCCCCGCCCGTCCAACGCCCAACTCGCACTGGACCTGTTCGACAGGCGACCGGGCCGCCCGGCGAACCGCCACCAGGACCCCCGGTCCGCCCCCACCCGACCCGGCGGGCCGACCGGGCCGGCCGGTCGGCCCGCCGCGTCCCCCGGCCCGGCCGACCCCCTGTCCGGCGGTCTCGACCACGACGACGTCGACCCCCAGGCGTTCCGGGTCGCCCACCGGTTCGTCGCGATGTGCCTGGAGATCCTCAACGGGTACCGGCCACCGGGGCAGATCCGCCCACTGGCCGCCCCGGGCCAGGCCACCATCGTCGCCCAGCAGCTGGCCCGGGGCGCGGCCCGGTCCGGGCCGGTGAAACGCCGCTCCACCCGACCCGGGGTGCGGCTGCGACGACTCCGGGTCTGCCAACCCCGACCGACGGCGGTGGAGGCCGCCGCCGTGCTCGGCACCACCACCGGCACCTCCTGGGCGATGGCGCTGCGCCTGGAACAGCAGCGGGGCACCTGGCTCTGCACCACGATCCAGGTGCTCTGACCGTCGGGACGCCACGACGCACGGAACCCCGGGCACCCACCGTCGTGGGGGGTGCCCGGGGTTCCGTGCGTCAGGTAGGCCGCCGAGACAGCCGTACGGCTCAGGCGCCGCCGTTGGGAGCGCCGTGGCAGCGCTTGTACTTGCGGCCCGAGCCGCACGGGCAGGGGGCGTTACGCGACGGGCTGTTGCCGGAGTCGGCCTGCCCCGGAGCGTTCCGCCGGGCCACGTTCGACGCGACGGCCGGCCCGCCCAGCGCGGGGCTCGGACGCTGCCCGCCCCCGTTCTGGCCCGCACTCGCGGCCGGACGCTGCGACGCCGACCCGGAGGGAGCGCCCTGAGCGGGGGCGGCCGACCGGCCGATACCCAGCGCGGGGGCCTGCTCTTCGGGGCGCTCCACGACCACCCCGCCGGCACCGGCCTCACCGTCGATGGTGGGGGCGGAGTACTGCAACCCCTGCTGCTGGGGGGCGCGCTGGAGACCCTTCGCCTTGATCTCCACCGGCTTCTCCAGGAGCTGGACCTCCTCGGCCTCCGGCTCCGGCTCGGTGACCTGGACCTCGAGGTTGTAGAGGAAGCCGACGGTCTCCTCCTTGATGCCCTCCATCATGGTGGCGAACATGTCGAAGCCCTCGCGCTGGTACTCCACCACCGGGTCACGCTGGGCGTACGCCCGCAGGCTGATGCCCTCCTGGAGGTAGTCCATCTCGTACAGGTGCTCACGCCACTTGCGGTCGATGACCTGGAGCAGGACCATCCGCTCCAGCTGGCGGGTGCCCTCCTCGCCGAGCTGCTCCTCGCGCCGGTCGTAGGCGGCGTTGGCGTCCTCCTTCAACCGGGCGACGAGGAAGTCCTGGTCCAGGCTGGCCCGCTCACCGCCGGCCTCCTCCTCCAGTTCCTCGACGGTGACCCCGACCGGGTAGAGCTGCCGGAGGTTGGTCCAGAGCTGGTCGAGGTCCCAGTCCTCGGCGTACCCGTCGGAGGTGGCCCCCCGGACGTACGCCTCGACGGTGTCGTCGATCATGTTGCGGACCTGGTCGGAGAGGTCCTCCCCGTTGAGCACCCGCAGCCGCTCGGCGTAGACCACCTGGCGCTGCTTGTTCATGACCTCGTCGTACTTGAGGACGTTCTTACGGATCTCGGCGTTCTGGCCCTCGATCTGCGCCTGGGCACCCTTGATCTGGCGGGTGACCATCTTCGACTCGATCGGCACGTCCTCGGGGATGTTGAACCGCTCCATCACCGCCTCGACGGCGCCCGCCCGGAACCGCTTCATCAGGTCGTCCTGGAGGGAGAGGTAGAAGCGGGACTCGCCCGGGTCCCCCTGCCGACCGGCACGACCGCGCAGCTGGTTGTCGATCCGGCGGGACTCGTGCCGCTCGGTGCCCAGGACGTACAGGCCACCGGCGGCGGCGACCTCCTCCGCCTCGACCGCACAGGCCTGCTTCGCCTCCGGCAGGACCTCCTCCATCGCCTTGGCGTACTCGTCAGGCTGCTCGGCCGGGTCGAGGCCGCGCTGGCGCAGCTCGCTCGCGGCGAGGAACTCGGGGTTACCGCCGAGGAGGATGTCGGTACCACGGCCGGCCATGTTCGTGGCGACGGTGACCGCGCCCTTGCGCCCCGCCTGGGCGACGATCTCCGCCTCCCGGGCGTGGAACTTGGCGTTCAGCACCGAGTGCGGAATGCCCCGGCGACGCAGCAGCTGGGACAGGACCTCGGAGTTCTCCACCGAGACCGTGCCGACCAGGACCGGCTGACCGATCGCGTGCCGCTCGGCGATGTCCTCGATGACCGCGTTGAACTTGGCCTTCTCGGTCTTGTAGATGACGTCGGCGCGGTCCTCGCGGACCATCGGCCGGTGCGTGGGGATGCTCACCACGCCGACCTTGTAGACCTTGTTGAACTCACCGGCCTCGGTCTGGGCGGTACCGGTCATCCCGGAGAGCTTGTCGTAGAGGCGGAAGAAGTTCTGCAGGGTGATGGTGGCCAGGGTCTGGTTCTCCTGCTTGATCTCCACCCCCTCCTTGGCCTCGATCGCCTGGTGCATGCCCTCGTTGTACCGGCGGCCGTGCAGGATCCGGCCGGTGAACTCGTCGACGATCAGCACCTCGCCGTCGTTGACGATGTAGTCCTTGTCCCGCTTGTAGAGCTCCTTGGCCTTGATGGCGTTGTTCAGGTAGCCGACAAGCGGGGTGTTCACCGACTCGTACAGGTTGTCGATGCCGAGGCGGTCCTCGACCTTGGCGACACCCCGCTCGGTGACGGCGATGGTGCGCTTGGAGAAGTCGACCTCGTAGTCGCCCTCACCGTCCTTGCCGGCCTGGAGCCGGGCCACCACCCCGGCGAACTCGCCGTACCAGCGGGCGGAGTGCTCGGCCGGACCGGAGATGATCAGCGGGGTACGGGCCTCGTCGATCAGGATCGAGTCGACCTCGTCGACCACGGCGAAGTTGTGACCGCGCTGCACCAGCTCGTCCTTCGACCACGCCATGTTGTCGCGCAGGTAGTCGAAGCCGAACTCGTTGTTGGTCCCGTACGTGATGTCGCACTCGTACGCGGCCCGGTGCTCGCTGGACGGCCGGTTCGGCAGCACCACCCCGACGGTCAGGCCGAGGAACTCGTGCACCCGGCCCATCCACGCCGCGTCCCGCTGGGCGAGGTAGTCGTTGACGGTCACCACGTGCACGCCCAGCCCGGACAGTGCGTTGAGGTACACCGGCATGACCGAGGTCAGGGTCTTGCCCTCACCGGTCTTCATCTCGGCGATGTTGCCGAAGTGCAGCGCCGCGCCGCCCATCACCTGGACGTCGTACGGCCGCTGGCCGAGCACCCGGGCAGCCGCCTCGCGGCACACCGCGAAGGCTTCGGGTAGCAGGTCGTCGAGGGTCTCCCCGTCGGCCAGACGTTCCCGGAACTGGTCGGTCATGCCGCTCAGCTCCTCGTCGGTGAGGTCGACGTAGTCGTCCTCGATCGAGCTGACGGCGGCGGCGATCGCCTTGAGCCGGCGGACCATACGGCCCTCGCCGGCGCGGAGGACCTTTTCCAGAATCGACACGGATCAACGCTCCCCTGAGACAGTCTCGACCCATCGTAGGCGTTCGGTCGGGGTGCGCGTCACTGGTGGCGGCCCTCGGAGTCACCGAATACGACATAAACCGCGCCGCACGGCCCGCCGAGCGGGCAATCCGGTTACGCCCAGGGCGAACGGTCCGGCACGATTGCCCGATGAACGGTGTGGAGATCGTCGAGGACGGCCTGCGACTGCGTCCCTGGCAGGCGTCGGACGCCGACGCGGTCCACCGCGCCTGCCAGGACCCCGACATCCGGCGCTGGACCCGGGTGCCGAGCCCGTACCGCCGCCGGGACGCGGTCGGGTTCCTCACCGACCTGGCCCCGGCGGCCTGGGCCGACGGCACCGGCGCGCCCTTCGCCGTCTGCGACGAGGTCGGCGAGGAACTTCTCGGGTCCTGCTCCCTGGTCTCCATCGACCGGGTGCTGCGCTCGGGTGAGGTGGGCTACTGGACCGCCCCCTGGGCCCGGGGCAGGGGTGTCGCGGAGCGGGCGGTGCGTGCCCTGGCCCGGTGGGCGTTCGCCACCCTCGACCTGCGCCGCCTGCTCTGGCAGGCCGAACTCGGCAACCACGCCTCCCGGCTGGTGGCGCTGCGCGCCGGGTTCCGGATCGAGGGGCAGCTCCGGCTGGCCGACCCGGTGACCGAGGGCGGCGACGGGTGGATCGGCTCCCTGCTGCCCGGTGAGGTGCCGGCGCCGGGTGCACCCGGACCGGCCGCCACGGGCACCCTCGCGGCCCGCCGGGCCGCCGTCTTCGGTCGGGACCAACCCACCCTCTTCGCCACCGTCGGCGACCACGAACTGCGGCTACGCCCGTTGGAGGTACGGGACCTGGGGGCGGTGACCACCACCTGCCAGGACCCGGAGACGATCCGGTGGACCACGGTCCCGGTCCCGTACCGGCACGACGACGCCGAGGCGTACCTGGGCGTCACCCGGCGCGCCTGGGCGGCGGGGACCGCCGCGAACTTCGTGCTCGCCGACCAGGACGACTGCTACGTCGGCGTGATCGACCTGCGGCTGAGCCCCACCGACCCGCTCCTGGCCGACGTGGGATTCATGGTCGCCCCGCACGCCAGGGGCCGAGGGTACGTCGCCGCCGGGCTGGCCGCCCTCAGCACCTGGGGGTTCACCACCCTCGGGCTGGCCCGGATCGAGTGGCGGGCGATGGTCGGCAACACCGCCTCCCGAAGGGCTGCGGAGAAGGCCGGTTTCACCGTGGAGGGCACCCTGCGGGCCGGGCTGAACCATCGGGGGCAGCGGGTGGACTGCTGGATCGCCGCCCTGCTCCCGCAGGACGTGACGTGAGCAGTCGACAGCCGGACGTGACGTGAGCCGTCGACAGCCGCCCTGCTTCCGACTGGCGTGACGTGAGCCGGTAGGTACGGGTCCGTCGCGGTGGGTCTCCTACCGACCCACCGCGACGTCCCGACGGCGGATCGGCTCAGGTGTCGAGCGAGAGGATGCCGTAGTCGTAGGCGTGCCGCCGGTAGACGACGCTGGGTCGGCCGGACTCCTTGTCCTGGAACAGGTAGAAGTCGTGCCCGACCAGTTCCATCTGGAACAGGGCCTCGTCGACGGTCATCGGGTCGGCCGGGTGCACCTTCTCCCGGGCGATGTGCCACGGCTGGTCGTCGAACTCGTCCTCGGGCTCGTCCTCGCGTTCGGCGACGGCGGTGGCCGTACCGTTGCGGGCGGCGAGCGACGCGGCCAGCGGGGTGTCGAGTTCCACCACCGGCAGACCTGCGGTGGCGGCGGCGACGGAGATCGGCGCGTGCCGCCCCCGGTGGACCCGCCGACGGTCGGCAGCCCGGCGCAGCCGGGTCTCCAACTTGGCGATGGCGGCGTCGAGCGCGCTGTAGAAGTCGTCGGTGCAGGCCTCGGCGCGGACCACCGGCCCACGGGACACGACGGTTATCTCGACCCGCTGGCAGTGGTCGGCCTGGCGGGGGTTGCGCTCGTGGAAGAGTTCGACGTCGACCCGGATCAGCTTGTGGTCGTACCGCTCGATCTTGGCAAGCTTCTCTGCGACGTGCACCCGGTAGTGGTCGGGGACCTCGACGTTACGGCCCTTGACAACGATGTCCATCTGACCTCCTCGTACGGACGGTCTGTTTCGATCAACACCCGGTCGATCCGCCTGTCGGGAGTCCCGCTCGGGCGTCGACCGGTCAGGTACGGCTACGCCTCCTCTCACCGCCAGGGGCGGTGCGAACACCTCTACCCTGGACACCGAAACGCTAACGCCGATTGGCCCGGCAGTCACCCCCAGTTGTCACCGTGGCCCAAAAGTTTTCACACGTCGTTACACCATCGGGTGAAACGGAAACACGGACAGTCACCGACTGTGCCGTCTCCGGGTCGCGGCGAGGACCGCCGCGACCGACGGTGCGAGTCCGGCCACCCGCAGTGTCCGACTCACCGCCGCCAGGGTCGCGCCGGTGGTGAGGATGTCGTCGAGCACCACGACCACCGGCTCCGACACCCCGGACCGACCGGCCCGGGAGCGGGCGACCGGGAGCGGTGTGGTCGGAGGTCGACTCCGGGGTGGGGCGGACGACGGTGGGGCGGACGGTCGGGGCCGCCACGCGCCGGAGCGCAGCCGGAACGCCGCCTCGGCCGCCCTCGCCCGGTCCGCGCTGCCCAGACCCGCCGAATCGGCACGGGGTGCGGCCACCAGCGGGTGGAGCACCCGCACCGGCCAGCCGGCTGTCCGCAACCGGGTCGCCGCCTGCCGGGTCAACCGGTCCAGGTGGTCCCCGTAGCGGGCCCGGGCCGCCGCAGCGGTGTCGGGAACCCCGATCAGCAGCACCGGACGGACCTGTCCCACCGCTGCGGCCACCACCTCGGCCAGCAGCGCCCCCAACGGCCGGGCCAGCCCGTGCCGTCCCCGGTCCTTGTAGGTCAGCAGGGACTCCCGCAGGGCTCCCTCGTACGGGCCGAGGGCCACGCAGGGCGGCAGGCCGGGCGGGGCCGGTGTGGGGCGTACCGATCGGGGGCGCAGGGCCCGTAGCTCGGCCGCACAGTCGGCGCAGACCCCCTGCCGCAGGCGCGTGGCGACACTGCGGCACCCCGCGCACTCGGCCGGCAACACCAGGTCGCCGAGGTCCGCCCAGAGCCCTGCGAAGTCCGGCACGGTCCCCCCGGCGGTCAGTAGAGGAAGAAGGGTGCCGTCGGGTTTCCCGCCGTCGCCCCGTTCGCCTGCGGCGGCACGAGCACCTGTTCCTGCTTGATCCGTTCGAACGGATTGCTGCGGTAGGCCACCCCGTTGGCCTCGTACATGAGCGTCCCGGCGGAGATGGAGACGACCGGATTGACCGGGTACGCCGCGAGGTGGGTCACCTGCCCCCCGACGTCGGTGTTGCGGGGTGCCTCCAGGGCACCGTCCACGCTGGTCTCGTGGATCGCCGGTCGGCCGCCGCTACCCGCCACCACCAGGCTGTTCTCGCCACCCCAGTCGACAGCGGTCAACGCGGTCAGGGAGGTGCTGATCTGCCGGGCCGGACCCACGTTGACCTGACCGCCGTCGAGGTTCACCGCCGCCACGTAGAGCACCCCACCGGCGATCACCGCGATCCGGTGCCCGTCGAGGGCGGCGGCCACCGCCGTCACCCGACCGGCGACGTTGAGCAGCGGCACCTGTTCCATCCTGGCCTCGGCGTCGAACCGGTAGAGCTTCCCGTCGGCGGCGACCAGGCCGTGCGGCCGGTCCGGGGCGGCCGAGCGCAGCCAGACCGGTTGACCGGTCGAGGTGAACGGCGCGCTGGTCGCGGAGATCTTCACGTCGGTGGGGCCGGACCCGACACCGAGGCGGTTCCTGCCGTCCGTACCGGTCAGCACGAGGGCGGCGAGGACCTGGTCCCCGGAGCGGGCCAGGGCCGCCGACACCGCCCGCTGGTTCGCGGAGGTCACCACCGGCACCGTCCCGCTCGGCTCCCCGGCGAAGGCCAACGGCTGGATCACCCCGTCGTAGAGGCAGAACCGCTGCGGACTGTCGCTGATCGGGTACGCCGGGTGCGACAGCCGGTGCTCGCGGAGACTGTCGATCACCCGCCGGGTCTGGTTGCGGATCTTCAGCTCCAGGGTCCCCTGCAACTCGGGCAGGGACCAGGCCAGCTGGGTGGCGAGCTGGTCCAGCCGGTCGTCGTCCTCTCCCGACATGGTGAGGTTGACCTCCCACCGGCCGTCCGACTCGGTGGCGTTGTTGATGAGGCTGGTGCCGTCGGGCAGTCGACTCACCCCCGGGCCGAGCCAGTCCGACGGGCCGGCGGTCAGCCACCGCACCACGTCGGTCACCCGCCGCTCGGCGGCGACCGCCAGCGGCAGGTAGCGCTGGTCGGGGACCAGACGGGAGCGGTCGGAGCTCCAGAAGTAGATCGTCTCGGACTGGTAGAACTCCCGCAGCGCGGTGTCGCTGAGCAGGAGCACGTTCGGCGGGTTGCGGACGTACAACCCGTTGCTCTCCTCGCGCTCGCCGGTGTTGAGCTCGAACTGGTACTCGCTCTCGGTCGCCACCGGCGGCACCAGGGTGCCGTTGGCCCGCAGCAGGCCGATCTGCTGCACCGCGATGCGGACCTTGGTGCTCTCGACGTCGGTGGTGATCACCGGTTCGTCGCGCAGGCGCACCACCGTCAGCCCGACCTCGCTGCCCTGCTTCTCCTGGAGGCGGTCCCGCTCGGCGGGGTCGATGAACTGCTTGACCCGCTGGTACGCCCGGTCCGGCTCCCCGGCGGCGGCGGCGAGGAAGTTGCGGACGAAGACGTCCGGATCGGTTCCGGCCGAGGTCCGGTTGGGCGGCTCGTCACGACGCAGGCTGGACCCGTTGGCCACCACCGACGGCCGGCGTTCGTCCACCTGGACCTCGGACTCGTTGGGGATCCCGCACCCGGAGAGCCCGGCCAGCAGTACGCCGACACAACCGGCGGCGAGCAGTCTGATCCGGTACGACCTCACGACCCCACCTCGGCCCGACCGGCCGTACCGGCGGGTGTCGGACCGCCCTGCGGGCCACCGTCCGGGTCGTGGCCGGAGACCGACACCTCGGTGGAGGGGTTCCGACCCGGCTGACGGCCCGGTGCCGACGTGGTGAACGACGCCGTGACGACGCTCGTCGACCAGGTCCCCGACCCGGCTCTCGCCAGGTCCGTCACCGGCACCGCCGTCACCAGGTCGGACCCCGTCCCGACGCCGATGGCCGACGGGCCGCCGTCGCGGGGTCCGCCGAAGGGCAGGACCGCGTCGGCAGGCACCAGGCGCAGCGGGGAGGTGGTCAGCCGGTCCCCCGCCCGGGCCGGGAGCGTGAGTCGGAACTGGGCACCCTGCCCGGGCGCCCCCCACGCCTCCAGCCAGCCGCCGTGCAGCCGGGCGTCCTCCAGACTGATCGACAGGCCGAGCCCCGTACCGCCGGTCTGTCGGGCCCGGGACGGGTCGGCCCGCCAGAACCGGTTGAAGACCAACTTCTCCTCCCCCGGCTTGAGCCCCACCCCGTGATCCCGGACGGTGATCGCCACAGCGGTCTGGTCGATGCCCAACGTGATGTGGACCGGGCGACGCTCACCGTGCTCCACGGCGTTGCCGACCAGGTTGCGCAGCACCCGCTCGACCCGGCGGGGATCGACCTCGGCGATGACCGGGGTGTTCGGCACGTCGAGTACCAGCTCCACCCCGACCCGCTCGGCCAGCCCGGCCAACCTGTCGGCCACCCGGTGCACCATCGGGACCAGGTCGGTCGGCTCGGCGTCGAGCATGGCGAAACCGGCGTCGAACCGGCTGATCTCCAGCAGGTCGGTGAGGAGTTCCTCGAACCGGTCCAGCTCGGCCTGGAGCAGTTCGGCGCTGCGCGCCACCGCCGGGTCGAACTCGTCACGCTCGGCGAAGATCAGGTCGGCGGCCATTCGGACCGTGGTCAACGGGGTCCGCAGCTCGTGCGAGACGTCGGAGGTGAAGCGGCGTTGCAGCCGGGACATCTCCTCCAGGCGCAGGATCTGCCGCTGGAGGTTGGTCGCCATCTGGTTGAACGAGGCGGCGAGCAGGGCCAGGTCGTCCTCGCCGTCGACCACCATCCGCTGGTCGAGCAGACCGGCGGAGAGGCGTTGGGCGGTCCGGGCGGCAACCCGTACCGGGGTCACCACCAACCGGGTGACCAGGGCTGCCAGCAGCCCGAGCAGGAGGACCAGGGCGACCCCGGTGGCCACCACCGTGGCTCGGGCGTCGGCGGCGGTGGCGTCCTGCCGGTCCAGCGGTACGAGGTAGTAGAGCTCCAACTGCCCGAACCGGGTCGGCACGGGTGAGCCGTAGACCAGGTACTTGGTGCGTTCCCCGGTCAGCCGGCCGGTACGGATCTGGTGCGCGACGTTGCCGTCGGCGACGGCGGCCCGCAGCTCCCGGCTGATCAGGGCCTGGTACTCGACGTCAGAGGAACTACGGGACTCGATGACGCCGGTGTACCGGTCGGCGGTGAGCGCGACCACCACCCCGTTGGTCTGCTGCGGGTCCCCTCCGGCCAGGTAGTTGACGGTGCCCTCGATGGTCTCCTGGAGCTGCGCCTCCTGGGGGGTGCTGTAGAGGCTGAGCTGCTTGGCGGAGTAGTCCTGCCCGTTCTGCAACCGCAGCAGCACGTCGGACTTGGCGTTCTCCAACAGGATGTTGGTGATCTTGTCGGCGATCAGGTACGCGAACCCGCCGACCAGCAGGCTGGAGACGACGAGTGTGATGGTGACCACCCGCAGTTGCAGCGACCGACGCCAGGCCCGGTGCAGGCCGCCGAAGAGTCGGGCGAACCAGCCGAGCAGTCCGTGCCACGACTCCCGCACGGCGCGGCGCCGGCGGGAGGACGGGGAGGATCCGGTGACGGTCGGGGAGGAGGTCACAGTGCGACCAAGGTTATCCGGTGCCGGCCTTGTAGCCCACGCCCCGCACGGTGAGGATGATTTCGGGTCGCTCCGGATCCGGTTCGATCTTGGCCCGGAGGCGTTGCACGTGCACGTTCACCAGCCGGGTGTCGGCGGCGTGCCGGTAACCCCAGACCTGCTCCAGGAGCACCTCGCGGGTGAAGACCTGGCGGGGTTTGCGGGCCAACGCGACGAGCAGGTCGAACTCCAGCGGGGTCAGCTTCACCTCCTCGCCGTTGCGGCTCACCGTGTGGGCCGGCACGTCGATGGTGATCTGGTTCTCCGGCGGTCCGATGGTGAGCAGCTCCGGGGCGACGTCCTCGCCCCGGCGCAGCCGGGCCCGCACCCGGGCCACCAGTTCCTTCGGCTTGAAGGGCTTCACCACGTAGTCGTCGGCCCCGGACTCCAGGCCGAGGACCACGTCGACGGTGTCGCTCTTGGCGGTGAGCATGACGATCGGTACGCCGGACTCGCCCCGGATCGCCCGCGCCACGTCGATTCCGCTCATCCCGGGCAACATCAGGTCCAGCAGGACGATGTCCGGCCGGCTGTCCCGGAACGCGGCAAGTGCCCGTTCCCCGTCGGCGACGAAGGAGGGCAGGAACCCCTCGCTGCGCAACACGATGCCGAGCATCTCGGCGAGCGCGGGGTCGTCGTCAACCACCAGTACCCGGGCTCTCATGGGGGTTATGGTCCCATCCCTGTTCACGTCGATGCGAATTGCGTCACCCGCACCGTACTGCCCCACCGCGTCCGGCGACACCCGACCCGCGTCTCCACCCGGGGACACCTCGGCCCGCAGCAGCCTCGTCACGGCACGTACCAGCCGGTCAGCCCGGGACGTCCGGGGCGATCCGGTCGACAATCCGACTGTGGCACGATTCGGCACTCCCCTACCCGACGGGACCACCGTGGTCGACGACGATCTGTTCACCCCCACCATCACCGCCGAGACGTACCGACGACGGAGGGCACCCTGGCGACCCCAGTCGTTACTGGTCCCGGCCGTGTTCGGCGGTCCCGCGACGGTCACCGTGCTCGCCCTGGTCAACGCCGGACGGCTCGGAGCGGACCGGTCGGCCCGCCTGGCGGTGGCGGGGGCCGGGGTGGCCGCGGTGGCGGTCCGGCTCGTCCTCACCTCGCTGTTCGCCACGGACCGGCCGGTCCTGCTGGTCGGGGCGTTGGCCGGGGCCGCCGTCGGGGTGGTCGCCACCCGTACCCAGGCCCGGCCGTTCCGGCTGGCCGAGCTCAGGGGTGACGAACCGGCCTCGCTGTGGTGGCCGGGCCTGGCCGCTGTGGTGCTGATCGGGTCGGTGGAGACGCTGCTGCTGATCCTGGTGCTCGGATGAGCGGGTTCACCCCGGACGAGCCGACGAGCGAGCCACCCCGTCCCGACCCGCAGCTGCACCGGGCGGCTGCCCTGCTCGACCTGGGCCGCCCCGAGCAGGCCCTGACGGAGCTGGGCCGGTTGCCCGTGCAGGTGGCCGGCACTCGGGTGGCGTACCAGCTGCGGGCGACGGCGCTGACCCTGCTGGACCGCTGGGACGAGGTCGTCACTGTGGCCCGGCACGGACTGGCCGAGACCGGACCCGACGCCGACCTGTGGGGTCGACTCGGCCTCGCACTCCGCCATCGGCGGGAGTACGTCGAGTCCGAGCGCGCCCTACTGGCCGCGCTGGCCCTCGACCCGCACAGCCCGTGGCTGCTCTGCCAGTACGCCGACCTGTGCACCGCCGTCGGGCAGACCGACAAGGCGGGTCGGTTGATCGCCCGTGCGGCCGAGCAGGACCCCGGGGCACCGACCGTCTTCGCCTCCCGCTACCAGCACGCGTACGCCACGTGTGACGACCGGGCCGCCGAGCAGGTGGCACGGGAGTTCCTGGCCGTCTGGCCGGAGCACCCGGCCGCACTGGCCCTGCACGGGGCGGCGGCCGCCGAACGTGGCAGGTTCCGGGCCGCCGGGAACTCGTTCGGGCAGGCGGTGGCGCAGGACCCGACCGACCGGGAGTTCGCCGACGCCGCCCGCGCCTACCGGGTGTACGCCCACCCGCTGCTCGTTCCGCTGCGCCCGATGGTCCGGCTCGGGGTGCTACGGACCTGGCTGATCGCGGTCACCGTGATCGTCCTGCTCAACCTGGCCGGTCTCACGACGGCGGCCTGGGCGGTGACTGTTCTCTGGCTGCTCTACTGCGGATACTCCTGGATCGTGGCGGTGCTGGTACGCCGCAGGATGCTCAGGTGACCGGCGGGCGCGCAGACGGCACAATGGCCGGTGTGAAGGCATTCCTGCCCTGGCTGACCGTGCTCGCCGTGGTCCTGGTGCTCAGCGCGATGCGGCTGCGCTTCCTGGCCGCCGCCGTCTCGCTGACCTGGTTGGCGTGGTGTGTCTGGACCTGGGTCCGGCCCCGCCGCCCCCGCCGCTGAGCCACCCCACCGCCGGTGCCGGACACGGAGGAGGGGCCCCTCGACGACGAGGGGCCCCTCCGTGTCACGTCCGGGTGATCAGTACCGGTAGTGGTCGGGCTTGAACGGCCCGTCCGGCGAGAGACCCAGGTACGAGGCCTGCACGTCGGTGAGGCGGGTGAGCTTGACGCCGAGGGCGTCCAGGTGCAGCCGGGCCACCTTCTCGTCGAGGTGCTTGGGGAGCACGTAGACACCGATCGGGTACTCGTCGGTCTTGGTGAACAGCTCGATCTGGGCGATCGTCTGGTTGGCGAACGAGTTCGACATCACGAAGCTCGGGTGCCCGGTGGCGTTGCCCAGGTTCAGCAGACGCCCCTCGGAGAGCACGATGATGGCGTGCCCGTCCTCGAACCGCCAGAGGTCGACCTGCGGCTTGATGTTCTCCCGGGTGACGTCGGAGCGCTTCGCCAGACCGGCCATGTCGATCTCGTTGTCGAAGTGGCCGATGTTGCCGACGATCGCCTGGTGCTTCATCCGCGCCATGTGCTCGTTGGTGATGACGTCGAAGCAGCCGGTGGCGGTGATGAAGATGTCGGCGGTCTCGACGACGTCCTCCAGGGTGGCCACCTGGTAGCCGTCCATCGCCGCCTGGAGGGCGCAGATCGGGTCGACCTCGGTCACCACGACCCGGGCGCCCTGGCCGCGCAGCGACTCGGCACAGCCCTTGCCGACGTCGCCGTAGCCCATGACGACAGCCACCTTGCCGCCGATCAGGGTGTCGGTGGCGCGGTTGATGCCGTCGATGAGCGAGTGACGACAGCCGTACTTGTTGTCGAACTTGCTCTTGGTCACCGAGTCGTTGACGTTGATCGCCGGGAAGGCGAGCTTGCCGTCGCGGTGCATCTCGTAGAGCCGGTGGACACCGGTGGTGGTCTCCTCGGTCACGCCCTTGATGCCGGCGGCGATCCGGGTCCAGCGCCGGGTGTCGGAGGCCAGTGACCGGTGCAGCACCCCGAGGATCACCGCGAACTCCTCGGAGTCGGCGGACTCGACCGGCGGAACGGCTCCGGCCTGCTCGAACTCGGCGCCCTTGTGCACCAGGAGGGTGGCGTCACCACCGTCGTCGAGGATCATGTTCGGACCCTGACCGTCGGGCCAGTCGAGCACCTGCTCGGTGCACCACCAGTACTCCTCCAGGGTCTCGCCCTTCCAGGCGTACACCGGGACGCCGGACGGGGCCTCGGGAGTGCCGTTCGGGCCGACGACGATCGCGGCGGCGGCATGGTCCTGGGTGGAGAAGATGTTGCAGGACGCCCACCGGACCTCCGCGCCGAGCGCGACGAGCGTCTCGATCAGCACGGCGGTCTGGATGGTCATGTGCAGCGACCCGGTGACCCGGGCGCCGGCGAGTGGCTGCGCGTCGGCGAACTCCCGCCGGATCGCCATCAGGCCGGGCATCTCGTGCTCGGCGAGCTGGATCTCCTTGCGCCCGAACGCTGCGAGGGACAGATCCGCCACCTTGTAGTCGCCCTCGGCGAGGGTGGTCGGACGTGCCTCGGACGGCCCACCGGTCGTGGTGGCCGGGAGGGTGCTGGTCATGGAAGCTCCTGTCGAACGATGTACTGCCCGATCGCCCACCTTACGCGTGCGTCGGACAGCGCACGGGGCGGTCGGTCCCCCGGGCGGACATGTCCACCCGTGGTCTCGGCCGCCCCGTGCATCCCCCCGGTTTGGTTCCCGCGCGCTCTCGGACCATCGTCGCGACAACGCTGCGCACACACAGACTCACACTCGGGCACCGCCACGTCAACCGATTCCGGGAATTTCGGAAAAGAGCATCTTGCCGGAATTGTCAGAGGACTCCGGCGGTGGTCACGTAGGCGGTCCCGGTGCCGGAGACCGTGACCGGCCCGCCCTGCGCCGTCCCCACCGCCGCCGCCCCACACGGCAGCACCACCGGGCCGGTCCCGTCGTCGACTGTCACCTCACCGTCCACGCACAGCACCACCCGGGGTCCGGTCACCGTCAGCGGGGCCGGATCCTCCCCCGGTGCCGACGTGACCTGGTACAGGGCGAAGTCGTCCACCGGCACCGGCCAGGTGACCACCCCCGCCCCCACCTGCCGGGCGCCCACCACCGGATCGTCGAGCACCTCGAACCGCAGCACCCGCAGCAACTCGTCGACGTCCACCCGCTTCGGGGTCAACCCGCCGCGAAGCACGTTGTCGCTGGCCGCCATGACCTCGACCCCGCACCCGCCGAGGTAGGCGTGCAGGTTCCCGGCGGGCATCCAGATCGCCTCCCCCTGCGCCAACCGGACGTGGTTGAGCAGCAACGCGACGAGCACCCCGGAATCCCCCGGGTACCCGGCCGCCAGATCCCGGACGAGCCCGCCGTCCGGCCCCGTCGGCTTCGCCGCCAGCACCGAGGCGACCAGGTCGGCCCGCTCGGCCGTCGGCCAGGTCAACAGCGCCCGTACCGCCTCCCGCAGACCGTCCGTCCCGGTGGTCAACGCGGCCACCACCGGATCCAACGCCGGTACGCCGAAACCCGCGAACACCTCGGCCGACACCTTCGGATCGCGGAACCCGCACAGCGCCTCGAAGGGCGTGAGCGCGACGAGCAGCTCCGGCTTGTGGTGCGGGTCGACGTAGTTGCGCAGCCCCGGCTCCCTCCCGGCGTCGGCGGCGTGCCCGACCCGGGCCTGGTCCGCGTCCGGGTGCGCCTGCAGACTCAACGGGGCGTCGGCGGCCAACACCTTGAGCAGGAACGGCAGGCGGGTGCCGAACCGCTCGACGACCCGGTCACCGAGCCACTGCCTCGGCTCGGTGCGCAGCAGGTCCGCCAGGCTCACCCGGACGCCGGCCCGGTCCACCTCGGCCGGGGCGTTGGGGTGGGCACCCAGCCACAGTTCGGCCTCCGGGCCGGGACTCGGCACGGTCCGTCCCTGCAGCCGGGCTATCGCCGTCCGCGAACCCCACGCGTAGTCCCGCACCGGCCCGTACAACAACTCCATGCTCAGTGCTCCGCGTTCTCCACCACATCACCGGTCGGGGCCGGTGTCCCGGGGCTCGCTCCACGCCGAGCCCGCGCCGGATCGTAGATGTCCGGCTCCAGATAGATCACCCGGGCGACCGGTACGGCGGCCCGGATCCGCATCTCCACCGCGTTGATCCCCCGCGCGACCTCCTCGGCGCTCTCGCAGTGCGACACGCCGATCTTGGCGGCCACCATCAACTCGTCAGGGCCGAGGTAGAGGGTCTTCATGTGGATGATCCGCTCCACCTCGGGGCCGGCCGTGACAGCCGCCTCGATGGCCGCCACGTCCTGCTTCTCGGCCCCCTCACCGAGCAGCAGGCTCTTGGTCTCGATCGCCAGCACCGCCGCGATGACCACCAGCAGGAGACCGATCATCGCCGTACCGGCGGCGTCCCACCGGCCGTCCCCGGTGACGAGTGTCAACCCGACCCCGAAAAGCGCCAGGACCAGCCCGACCAGGGCACCGAAGTCCTCCAGGAGGACCACCGGCAGCTCCGGGGCCTTGGCCCGACGGACGAACCGCACCCACGTCTGACCGTTGCGGACCCGGTTGGACTCCCTGACGGCCGTCCGGAACGAGGCCGACTCCAACCCGATCGCCACCACCAGGACGACCACCGGCACCCAGTGCCATGCTGTGATGGGCTCCGGATGCGACCACTTGTGGTACGCCTCGTAGAGCGCGAAGAGCCCGCCCAGGGAGAAGAGCACGATCGAGACGATGAACGCGTAGACGTAGCGCTCCCGCCCGTACCCGAAGGGATGCTGCGGGGTGGCCGCCCGCCGGGCCCGGACCCCGCCGAGCAGCAGCAGGCCCTGGTTGCCGGAGTCGGCCACCGAGTGGATCGACTCGGCCAGCATCGAGGACGACCCGGTCAACAGGTACGCGACGAACTTCGTCACCGCGATGCCGAGGTTGGCCAGGAGGGCGGCGACGACCGCCCTGGTCCCACCGGAGGCGCTCACACCGCCCCCGGCACGGCCCGGCAGCTGCGCCACCCGCAGCGTCCGTTCACTGGTTCGCCAGTTCCTTCATCTCGGTGACCGCCGGGACGGCCATCGGATCCAGCCCGTGGGCCAGGGCCAGGTAGACCGAGGCGAAGTCCGGCACCGCTACCAGCGAGGCGAGCCGCTCCAGGGCGGAGCCGCCCTCGGCGGTCACCACGTCGCAGCGGACCCCGCGCCGCTCGGCCAGGGTCTGCACCGCGTCGGCCCGGCGCTCCTCGACGGCCAACGGCTCGTCGGCGTCGTCCTCGGGGTTCAGGCCCCCGTCGCGCAGCAGGACCAGTCGCAGACGGGTCGCGTCCCCGGTGTCGTCGGAGTCGGCGAAGATGTCCCGTGAGGACTCGCCCAGACCGCCGAAGACCCCGTCGAGCAGGCCCACCCGACCCCGGCCGGCCTCGCCGAGCGCCCCGGTGACCACCGGGTAGCGGGCGTTGGCCGACAGGGTGTCACCGAACCGGCGAGCCGCCACGGTGGCCAACGGGGAGGAGCCCCAGACGATCGGGATCGAACCGGCCAGCCCCAGGGCCAGGGACTTGGCCGGGTTCACGAAGGACTCCGCCGAGGGGCGGCAACGGTCGGCGTCCGCGTCCAGCCGGGCCGCCGTCTCCGCCAGGTCCGCCTCGTTGACCTTGACCAGCCCGAGGGCCCGGGCGGCCAGCAGCACCGGGACGGTGAGCGCCCAGAGGCTGGCCCGGGCCGGCGCCCGACGGGGCACCGGGACGAACGGCGCCCGAGCGCGCTCAGCGACCGACTGCAACTGCGAGTCGGGCGGCCCGACCGCGACCAGCCGGGCTCCGCGCCGGTGGGCGGCCTCGGCCGCACCGAGCGCCTCGGGGCTGCGCCCGGAGGCGCTGATCGCGATCACCACGTCGGCCGCCCCGACCCACCCGGGAACCCCTGAGCTACGGTGCGCGATCACCGGGACCGGACACCTCGGACCGGCCACCGTGGCCAACACGTCACCGGTACGCCCGGCGGTGCCGATACCGGCGATGACGACCGCCCGGGGACGCCCGTCGTCGGCGAGGACCGACAGGTTCGCCTCGGCTGCCAGTGCCGCCGACTCGCGTACCTGGGCACCCGCCGAGGCGGTGTGTCGCAGCATCCCGCCCGGATCGTGTTCGAGCAGGGCGGGGGCGTCGTCGAGCAGCGCCTCGTCGGGGTCGCGTCGTCCGCTGACCCCCGTCGTACCCTCGATCACGACGGCTGCCCGCCGCGCGCCTCGTCCAGCAGCAACACCGGTACGTCGTCGCGGACCTCGAAGATCCGGCCGCACTCGGTGCAGGTCAGCGTCTGCCCCTGGGCGTCGTAGGTCAACGGCGCGTGGTGTGTGTCCGGACAGGCGAGAATCTCGAGCAACTGCGGGTCCAGGGCCACGGCGCGGCTCCTTCCACGTGTGCGGTCTCACCGGACGGCGGTGCCGACCGGCGCAGGGATCCTATCGACGTACCCGGTCGAGCACCTCGTCCCGGAGCGAGATCATCCTTTCCCGGGACGGAGCCTCGACGTTGAGCCGCAGCAACGGCTCGGTGTTCGACGCCCGCAGATTGAACCAGGCACCGTCCGGGAAACGCAGGGTGAGCCCGTCGAGGTCGTCGGTCTCGGCGTCCGGGTACGCGGCGCGGACCTCGGCGACCTTGGCCGCCTGGTCGGTCACCGTGGAATTGATCTCACCGGAGGCGGTGTACCGCTCGTACTCCCGGGCCAGCTCGGACAGGGGGAGATCCTGCCCACCCAGCACGGCCAGGGTGTGCATCGCGGCCAACATCCCGGTGTCGGCGAACCAGAAGTCCCGGAAGTAGTAGTGGGCGGAGTGCTCGCCCCCGAACACGGCGTTGGTCCGGGCCATCTCCGCCTTGATGAAGGAGTGCCCGACCCGGGCGACCAGCGGCTCCCCGCCGTGCTCCCGAACGATCTCGGGTACGGCGGTGGAGCAGATCAGGTTGTGGATCACCGTGGAGCCGGGGTGCCTGGCCAGCTCCCTGGTCGCGACGAGGGCGGTGATCGCCGACGGGGAGACCGGCTCCCCCCGCTCGTCGACCACGAAGCAGCGGTCGGCGTCCCCGTCGAAGGCCAGCCCCAGGTCGGCGTCGTGCTCCCGGACCGCCTTCTGCAGGTCGACCAGGTTCGCCGGGTCCAGCGGGTTCGCCTCGTGGTGGGGGAAGGTGCCGTCCAGCTCGAAGTAGAGCGGGACGATCTCCAGCGGCAGGGCGGTCAGGGCCGCGTCGCCGAGCACGCTCGGCACCGTGTACCCACCCATCCCGTTCCCGGCGTCCACCACGACCTTGAGCGGCCGGATGCCGCCGAGGTCGACCAGCTTGCGCAGGTGGGCGGCGTAGTCGGCGAGCAGGTCGCGCTGCTGCACCGGCCGGGGCGGCTCACCCGTCGGGCGCTCGGCGGCACCGTCCAGCAGCGCCTGGGCCCGCTCGCGGATCTCCGCCAGGCCGCTGTCCTGACCGATGGGGCGGGCCCCGGACCGGCACAGCTTGATCCCGTTGTACTGGGCCGGATTGTGACTGGCGGTGAACATCGCGCCCGGCAGGTCGAGTGAACCGGAGGCGTAGTAGAGCATGTCGGTGGAGGCGAGACCGATGTCGATCACGGCCCGCCCGGTGGTCTGCACCCCCCTGGCGAAGGCGGCGGCCAGCCCTGGGCCGGTGGCCCGCATGTCGTACGCGACGACCACGGCGTCACCGGGCTCGTCGGTCCGGTCGAGCAGCTGGCCGAAGGCGACACCGAGTACCTCGGCGACCCGCTCGTCCCACTGGTCCGGCACCGTCCCTCGGACGTCGTACGCCTTCACGATCTGGGACAGATCACTCACCGGTTCCGCTCCTCGCCGCAGGTCCTCAACGAAGCTGAGCGTAACGGAGCGGCATGACGGGTCCCGGGAAGCTCCTGCGGATTGGCCTGAGCTCACTGCGGCGGTTGCGGCATCACCGCTGTCGAATCACCCCCGGCCTGCGTGGACGTCCTCTCAGGGGCGGTCTGCGGGCCGGGTGCGGTGGGTGGGGACGACGGGGCGTCACCGGCCGGGGAGCCGGTGGCGGGCGTCGTGGGGCCGGCGGACGAGGGGTCCGCTCCCCCACCGGCCGCCGACACCGGCGGCGAGGGCGCGGGTGCCGGGGGCGGGGTCGCCTGCGGCACCGGGGGCGGGGTCGCCTGCGGCGGTCGACCAGGCGCGGCCGCCGTCGGACCCGCCAGGCGCGGGTCAGGTCCTGACGGAGGTACGGCGGGCACCGCAGCCGATCCACCCGCCAGGCGCGGGTCAGGTCCTGACGGAGGTACGGCGGGCACCGCAGCCGATCCACCCGCCAGGCGCGGGTCAGGTCCTGACGGAGGTACGGCGGGCACCGCTGCCGATCCACCCGCCGACCGGGGGTCCGGCCCCGACGGTGGCACGGCCGGGGCCGAGGGGGCGCCGTACACGTTCCCGGTCGGCCGGGCGGGTGGGGCGCCGTACACGTGCCCGGTGGGTCGGGCGGCCGGGGCGCCGTACACGTGCCCCGCCGGTGACGCGGGGGGCGGCGGGGCGGGCTGGCCCGCCGGCCGGCCGTAGACACCGCCGGAGGCGGCCGGTGCCCCGCCTGCGGGGCGGCCCGCCGGGGACCCGCCACCGGAGCGGTAGACGTTCTCACGGGCACGGGGCGGCTGCGGAACCGGCCCCGGTCCGGCGGCCGGTGGCCGCTGGTGACCGGGCTGCCCGATCCCGTCGGGGCGACCTGACGGGATCGCCTGGTCCGCCCGTTCCCGCCGGTCCGCCCGGGACCGGCGGATCAGCAGGACGATCAGCCCGAGACCGAGCACCACCAGGGCGACCCCGAAGTACAGGATGGGTGACAGGCTGCCGGAGGTGGGCGCGGCGGACGGCTGCTCGGCCGCGACCGGAACCAGGCCTGCCCCGGTCGGGGTGACCAGGGCCTCGGTGGGTTCCCTGGTGGCCTCCTCGGTGGGGCTCGGGCTGGGACTGGTCACCGGGCTTCGGGTGACGGTCGGCGCGGGACCGGGCGAGGACGCCAACCGGCCGCCGACCCGGGAGGTGGTCGCATCCTGCCCGAACGACTCCCCCTGGGCGGTGCTGACCTGCGCGAAAACGGCCACCCGACCGGCCGGAGCACCGGCCTGGAAGGAGATCCGGTACCGGACCTGGACCTTCTTGCCCTCGCAGAGCACGGGTCGCCTCGGCGACACGAATCCGCTGCCCACCGAGCCGTCGGTGCCGGTCACCCCCACCGGAGCCCGGCCGCCGTCGGCCTCGACCTCCATCCGCACCTGGTCGGCCCGGAGCCCGTCCAGCTGCAACCCCAACGCGGTACGCACCCGTACGCAGCCCTCGCTGCGCTTGCGCACCTCGACCGTCACCGATCCCGGTGAGCCACCGGCGGAGAACCCGTTGGTGGACCGGACCCGGACCGAGTCCTCGTCGGCGTACGCCGGGGAGGCACCGACGACCAACAGGCCGCCCAGCACCGCATTGGCCGCCACGACTCGTACCACGTGCCGACGTACCGACATGATCACCTCACCGTGTCCGCCCGGTCTGGGCCGCGGGTCAGGCTACTACCGGGTCGGGTGACCCGCTGGTCGCCGAAGGCCGGATGTGTGGGCAGCGTTACCCGGTGCCGTCGGATTCCTGCCCGGCCTTCCCGGACAGGGCACCGAAGGCGATCGCGAAGGTCACCCCGAAAGTGATCCCGAGAATGACACCGATTGCACCGTCGAACGCTCCCAGGCCGATCGCCAACCCGATCGCCAGCCCGGCGGGCCAGGCCCACAGATCGGTGCGGCCGGTGGACTCCCCAGGGTTGCTCATGACCGTGATGATGCCGTCGGCCGACAACCTCCGCCCGTCGAGCGCCGGTACGACCGGACATCCATCCGACTCACCCGACGATCAGGGGCGGGGCGGATCCGGATCGGCACCGGGGCTCCCGGCCCGCTGCAACTCCTCCTCGAACATCACGAAGGTCTTCCGCCGGATGCCCCGGATCAGGGTCTCCTCGGTCGGCGTCAGGCGTCGCCCCTCCCGCTCGGCGGTGTCGAGGATCGCCTGCACCGTCTCGTACAGCGCGAAGACCGGCCCCTCACCGGAGAGGTAGTGACCCCGGAACGCCTCGGTCTCTTGGACGAACCGGTCGACCGACCGCGTGTACACCTCACCACCGACGTCGAGAACGATTTTCGCAAAGAGTTCGTTCTTCGCCATCCAGGATCCGTCGTCGATCGAGAGGCGCCAGACACGAACGCCTTCAGGACTATTGACTATCTTCACCGGCGATCCATAGTACTCATAATACGAGGGAACGAGGCCACTGCCGTATTCGTCAGACATCCGATGACCCGATCGCAGATGAAACAGCTTTCTCGAAACAAGCTTTCTGAAACTCTCTGATTCTATCCACCAACCTCTCCTCCCGAGCCGTCATCAACCTTCCCTCCTGCAGAGCCAGAGCGCCGATGTCTCGTCTTACCTCATAGAGGGAGTGCTCCCAGGCGGCCACCTCGTCAACCTGCTCCAGGTGTATTCGAAACTCTCCGAGGTGCCCATTAGACATCTTGAGAACGAACTGCAAATCACAATATCCACTTTTCTGCGGGTCCAGGAATCTGTCCTCGAACCGCACGATCTCGATCGAGGGATCAGCCATCACGCGCTCCAACGCGAGATACACGTCATTCAGCGAACGAAACTCCACTTTAGCAGCGGCCAGATCATGCAACTTCGAGGCGTCTCCCTGAAACTTCGCGATCTTGTCTCGAACCCTGTCCAACCTCTTCGGAGCGGTACGCCATCCAGGCTTACCCACCTGCCGACCATCAATCTTTGAGATTTCGACAGCTAGCGCATTGAGCTGACGCTGCGCCACCTCCGCAGATCGATAAAGATCAGTTATGTAGCTACGCATATATTCGGGATCTTCTCTCATTCCCGGGTTGAATCTCGGCTGCGTAACCCGCTTCTGCGCCAATCGGGCTGCTTCGCTGACGGCCTGCTGCTCCGCCGTGATCAGCGACGGTCGATTGGCTGATCCGATCTCACCCGACGGGCTCGATTCGATATCCGCATCGAGCCCTGCCAGCACCTCGGTCAGCGCCTGGATCGCCCGGGGGTTGTCCGACAGGTTGAGCAGGGTGACCGGGCGGGCGGTCAGGGAGACGGCGAGCTCGGGTGAGTCGAGGATCACCCGGACCAGGTCGGGTCGACCCGCCAACCGGGTCAGCAGGGTCCCGGCCATCGCGCGGCCGGTTTCGGTCGGGGAGCGCCACGCCTCGTCGAGCATCCGTCGAACCCGGTCGTCCGCGAACACCAGCGACGCGTCCCGCGCCTCCTGCTCACCGAGGTGCGGCACCAGGCGCTGCAACGCCGCCGGGTCCAGCTCGGCGGCGACCCGTGCAGGGCTCACCCCGGCGGTCCGCAGATCGTCGAGGGCTACGGCGGCGGCCACCACCTCCCGGGCGGAGATCTCCGACCCGACCGTCTCCACCACCGCCGCAGCGTTCCGGTCCACCCCTGGCGTCCTCGGATCCGCTGTATCCCCGTCGGGCGTCGGCGGTCCGGCCACATTCGCCGAACCCGGCCGATGCGGCGGGTCCGGCCGGTCGGGGTGGTGCACGGCGTACCCGGGCCGCCGAGGCTGCGGCGGGGGGTCGGGCAGGACGCTGTACCGGCCGCGTTGCAGACCGTCCAGGGGCATCGGCCGACCGTCGGGGCCGAGCACCAGGGCGTCCACGTCGACCACGTTGTCCCGGTGCGGGACGCCCCGATGCCCGTACGGCGGACGTTCGCTGACCACGCCGAGCTGAGGATCGAGGTAGAGGACCGTGCCGTTCTGGTTCAGGGCGACCCAGACGTGCGCGCCGCCGCCCTCCCACTCGGTGACCACGAAGGCGTAGCTGCCGTGCCCACCGATCCGCAGGTGGTCGTGCAACCGCCGGTACGCCCCGTGGACCGCGGCCCCCCGGGACACCGGCGCGCCCGGTGGGGGTGGTGCGCAGAGGCGCTGGAAGCGTCCACCGGTCGCCGCCTCGATCCGGGCCGATCCACCGGCCTCGCCGTCGATGGGTCGCCGTACGTCCCCGAACTGGTAGCCGTCGAACGTACGGGGCGCCGACACCCGGGGTCGCCCGTGCGCCCAGGTCTCGTAGAGCGACAGGGTGCAGTCGATGCAGTTGATGCCCCGGGTCGGGTCCGCCTGCGGTCCCCCGTCGTTGGCCAGTCGGAACCAGCCGCCCCGGCGGGGGTCGGCGGTCCGCTGCACCCGGCCGCCCGAGTCCCGGGGCATGTGCCGTTCCAGGTCGGTCTGGTGCACCCGCAGCGGTGGGCGCAACCCGCCCCGCTGCCCGTAGCGGCGGGACCGGTCGATCGGCGGGGGGTGCCCGGCGCGGCCGGTCAACGCCGACCGGTCGTCGGTCTCCACCGCCCCGTGCGCCACCTGAGCGCCGCTCTCGTTGACCCGGCGGAAGTCCGCCTCGCCGTCGACAGTCGTCGTCGGGGGCGCCGCTGCCCCGCTCAGGGCGACGTCGACCTGGTCACGGCAGTAGGTGCTGTTACGGAACTCGTCGGTGGCGGCCTCGTCCCAGGCGATGGCGGCTCGCACCTGCCCGGCCTGTCGCAACTGCGAGGCGTGCGCCGAGTACACCCGGGCACGGTGGGCGTAGTAGTCCGCCCACTCCCGCATCCGTCCCGCCTCTGCGGTGCGGCGTCCCTGTTCGTACCAGGCCCGTCGGGAGTGAAGGTGTCCCTGGTACTGCCGACGCTGCGCGGCGTCCCGTTCGGCGGTCCACCAGGCCGCGTGCCGGTCGGCACCTGCCCGCCCCGGCGGCAGCGGGTCGGCGACCGCACCCGGTCGGGGCAGCGGGGACGGCTGCCGAGGCGACGGGACACCCGGCACCGGCGGTGTGCGGGGCGGAACGACCGACCCCGACGGCGACGCGACCGGGACGGACGACGACGTGACCGGGGTGGACGACGGGGTGGACGGGGTGGGGGCTGCCGTCGAGGACGGGGTGGTCCCGTCGAGCAGGCCGACGCGACGCAGCTCACCGGCCACCGGCCCGGGTCCGGGGGCGGCGGCACTCGGGCCGGGTCCGGAGGTGGCGGGGCTCGGACCGGGTCCGGGGGCGGCGGCACTCGGGCCGGGTCCGGAGGTGGCGGGGCTCGGACCGGGTCCGGGGGCGGCGGCACTCGGGCCGGGTCCGGAGATGGCGGGGCTCGGACCAGGTCCGGGGGGCGGGCCGGGGTTGTTCGTCGGGCCGGTGGACGTGGCCGGACTCGGGGACCCGTCCGGGGCGACCGGGGCCACGCCGGGATATCCGGAGGCAGGTCCGGGCGGAGCCGTCGCGGCAGCCGTCCCGGGCTCCGCCAGGGTCGGGGCGGCGTCGGTGCCGCGTACCGGAGAGGGTTGGGCGGCGACCTCGGGGCCGGTCACCGGAGCCCTCGCCGTGGGGTCCTGCCCCGTGGCCGCCCCGCCGGACGAGTCTGCGGTCCGTGCCACCGACATGTCGACTGTCGACGAGGGCGACACGGCGACGGTCGGCCCAGCCACCCCCGGACCGGCGACCGGCGACGCTTCGACACCCGACACAGCCGCTCCCGGCGCGGCGACCGGCGACGCGGCGGCACTCGGCCCGGCTGCGGGCGGTGTCACGGCTGCGGGTGACGGCCCGGCGGTGGGTGACGGCCCGGCAGCGGGCGGTGTCACGGCGGCAGGCGTCGGCCCCGCGGCGGGCAGGGCGTCGGCGACGTCGGGCCGGGCGGGATCCGCTGTCGGCGGGGGCGGGACGAGACCAGGTGGCGGGTACCGGCCACCGGCGAGGGCGCTCAGCCGGCCGTCGAGCCGGGCCGTGAGGGCGGCGTCGGCCTGGGCGGTGGTGGAACCCCGGGCCCCGGAGGCCGCCGCCCGCGCCGCCTCCTCCAGCGAGGTCGGCCCCTGCCCGGTGGCGAGGCCGGCGGCGTTCTCCGCGATCACCTCGGCCCCCATCGACCGGCCGACGTGCTCACCCATTCTGGTCAGTCGGCCGGTCGCGTGCCGTCCCAGCGAGGCCAACGGCGCGGCGGCCCCGCCGGCCAGGCCGCCGAGGGCGGAGGTGCCCAGCTCCCCGACGTCCAGTCCCTGCCGACGTCCGGTGGTGTTCTGGTAGGTCTGGGTGGCGAGGGTGATCCCGCTCTCCTCAGCGGCCTCGACGGCACCGCCGAGGGCGGCCTTGCGTCCCAGCCCCCGCGCCGCGTGCCGGACCGTCTCCCGGGCCGCTCGTTCGCCGGCCTCCTTGAGCCCGGGCCTGAGTGTCTTGCGGGCCAGTCGGGCGACGAGCCGTCGAAAGATCTGCTGGACGACGACCCGGGTCGCCGCGATCACCGGTGCGGCGGCCGGGGAGGCGGCACCGGCCGTCAACACCGTCACAGTGGCGAGAATCGCCAGCTCGGTCACGAGGATCGCGAGCTCGATCCACACCTCGATCTTGGCGCCCTCGATGTCGCAGCCGCACTCCTCGACGAGGCGACCCAGGTCCTGGGTGATCGCCAACAGCACCGGCAGGGGTGCCTCGTCGCCGTCGGCCACCCGCCGCCAGGCGTTGTCGAACGCCTGGGCCACGGCCCCGGTGCCGCCGTACCCGCTGCGGATCTCGCCGGCGGCGGCCGTCGCGTCGGCGCGGGGTCCGGTCAGTGCGCCGGCGACGGCGTACCACTGGTCGGCGAGGTCCCAGACGGCGCGCTCGTCGCCCTCCGGCCACTCCACCCCGACCACCCAGTCCAGGGCCTCGTACACCCAGCCCGGCAGGTCCCACGGGGTGAGGTCCAGCGGGTGCGGGATCGGACTCGGCAACAGAGTCACGGGTACGCCTCCGGCGGTCAGCGTCGCTGGTCGGTGACCCGGTCGAGCCGCTTGCCGCTCGCGGTGTCGGTCCGGAGGTCGGCGTCCACCGCCCGCAGGACCTCGTCACCGAGGCCCTCGATGCGGTGGCCGAGCCCGGCCCAGACCCGCAGGACCGTCTCCTCGTAGCCCCGGTATCCGCGCTCGAAGGCGGCGCCGATGTCGTCGCGTCCCCAGGGTCGCTGCGCACTCGCCGCCGCGATCCGGCCGCCCGCCTGCCGCTGTCGGGCAGTGACCGCCGCCCCGGCCAGTCCGAGATCCCGACCGCCCCGCCGGGCTCGACCGGGATCGAGCCACACCTGCCCGTCAGCCATCGCCGTCCCGCTCCCGTTCGACCGCCGCGTCGGCCCGACGCACCAGGGCACCGAGGTCACCGGTGCGCAGGAAGTCCATCGACCCCGATCCGGCCGGCAGGTAGCCGGCCATCAACTCCTGTGTCGCCGTCGCCGCCGCACCCGCCGCGGCCTGCACCGTCTTCGTGATGGTGCGGCTCAGCGCCGGAGCGTCCCTGCTCCGGTAGACGGCCGGGTCGAGGTCGACGGCCACCACCTCACCCCGAGCGCCGACGGTGACGGTGACCTGCCCGTCGGCGGATCGCTCGGTCACCCGCAGCTCGGCCAGCCGACCCTGGAGTTCGTCCAGACCGGACCGCAACTGTCGATACTGTCCGTACACATCGTCGAACCGTGCCCGGAGTGCACGGTTGGCGTCCCGGTCCACACCCTCCACCAGCCCACCCTTCCGTCACCGAAGGTAGGGAAGACCATACCGGGCGCCACGAAGCTGTGGGGTCCGGTAACTTCAGCACGGTGATCGACCGTCAGCAGGCCGAGCAGCTCGCCGCAGTGTGGGCCCGCCGTGACTCGCAACGCCTCGGCCACGAGTGCAGTCCGACGGTGACCGAGTTCGATCTGGGCTTCGTCGTCTCCTCCACCGTCTCCACCGACGTCCGGGCGGTCCCCGGCGACCTGCCGACGACCGTGATCGACAGGGCGTCCGGCGAGGTCACCACCTGGCCCCGGGTCCCCGCCGACGTGGTCGAGCAGATGTACCGACGGAGTCGACCCGCCCAGGGTCCGCCGCCCCGCACCGTCGACCCGTCCGCCCAGCTGCTCCGGGAGCTTCGACGGCTGCCGACGCCCGGGGTCGCCGCGCACCTCACGGTGCAGGACGAGCTGTTCACCGCGTACGGCGTCAAGGGCGACGTCGACCTCGACCACCATGCCCTGGTCCGGTCCTACCTCGACGGGTTGCCCCCGGGGCACCTGGTGCGCGGGGGCGAGCGGCACGCCGAGGTGATCGCTGTCTCCGACGCCCTGCACCACCACGACCACCGGCGCGGACTCGCCGGACAGCCGCCGCTGGGGCAGGACGAGGCACGGCTTCTGTTCGGCACGGCGCGGTTCGAGTCGTACCGGATCCGGGAGACCGGCGACCCGGCCGGCGGTCCGGCCGAGCGTCCCTGCGACTCCTGTCTGGCCCTCCTCGTCCACTTCGACCTGCTGCCCTGGTCGGAGCTGGCCTTCGTCGAGGACTGGCGTCCGGGGCGGCAGGTGTCGCCGATGCCGGGGCGGTTCCCCGACCCGGTGGCCGACGCCCTGGTGGCGGCGGGTTGGCGACCGCACTTCGGCGACGAGGTGCTGGCGGCGGCCGCTGTGGAGCAGGTGTGCGCGGTCCGTGGCGCGACCCACGGGCACGTCGCCCTCCCGGCGGCCACCCGGACCCTCGCCGCCTTTCCCGGACTGGTCGGGGGTCGGCGCGGCCCCGGGGCGGAGGTCTGGATCTCGCGGTTCGGCATCCACCCGCACCGGGTGGCGCACAGCGCCGACACCCTGGCCGACGCCGCCGCCGTGATCGGGGCCCGACTGTTCCCGATCGGTTCCGAGCAGGAGGACAGCCTCCTCGCCGTCGACGAACACGGTCGGGTCTTCGCCCTGGACCAGGGCGGTGAATGGTTCCTGGGTGGGGACGTCGACGCTGCTCTCACCACCCTGCTGCTCGGTCACGCCCCCGCCCGGGTACGCGACGACGGCACCTGGTGACGTCGGTTGTCGGGTCGCCGACACAGGGCTCGGGTCCCGACCGGGCCGGACCCGACATACGCCGACATGTCACATCGAAGCAAATCGCTGGTCGGTGCACAATGACCCCATGCCGTCTTCTCCGGCCCGGAAGCTGAGGGCGCTCCTCGTCGCCGTCGTCACCCTCGCCCTCGGGACGGCCGCACTGGTCTGGGGTCTACAGGGCGTCGAGGCGGCCAGTTGGTTGGCCGGGGTCGGCAGCTTCGTCGTGGCGGTCGCCTACCTCACCCACGACGCCACGGGTGGGGGGCGGCCGAGCCGGACCGGGCACCGGGTGGCGGCCTGGCTCGGTGGACGGGTCCGCCGGGTCTCGCTCCCCGAGACCGAGGGGCCGACCACGGTGTCGGCGAGCACCCGGGGCCTCGTCGAGGACGTACACGTCCGATCGTCACCGTCGAGGGACGACCCGGGGCAGGCCCCGACGGGCCGACCGGGGCAGCCCGGGACGGAGGCGCCCGGGCAGCTCCCGACCGGCCGACCGGGGCGGGCCGGGACGGAGGCGCCCGGACGGGTCCCGACCGGTGTCCGGGTGGTGGACGGCCTGGTCGGCCGGGATCCCCAGGTACGCCGGGTCCTGGAGGCCGTCGGACGCGACGAGACCCTGGTCGTGGTGGGCGGGCACGGCATGGGCAAGACCTCGTTCCTGGGCCTGCTGCGCTCGGCGGTCCGGCAGGAGTTCCCGGACGTCGTCGTGGTGCCGTCCCGGCCGGAGATGAGGGCCGAGCCGTACGGCCTCAGCGAGGCGTACCGGGGGGAGTACGGGGATTCCCTCGACGTCCTGGTCGCGGCGCTCCTGCTCGACAAGTCGACCCAGCTGCTGGGTGACCTCGTCGGCGGGGACCTGGGGCACTTCGGCACCTTCGCCGCAGCCGCCGAGAGCACCCAGGACGCGGCGAGCACCGTCGTCGCGGTCCGCAACGACGTCCAGGCGGGGACCGGGGGCCGGATCTCCGACGTGAGGATCCACGTCGACCTCCAGCCCACCCCGGAGGACCCCCTCGATCGGCTGCGCCGGGCACAGCGACGGGTGGACGAGGCGTTCCTCGCCGACTGGCGTACCTTCCTGGCGGGACGTCGGGCGGTGGTGATCCTGGACGGCTTCGAGACGCTCATCGACGACGCCGTCGGTCAGTGGTTCGTCGCCTTCAGCGCCCGGATGCCGGGCACCTCGGTCGTCCTCCCCCTGGTTCCCCACGGGTACGCCGAGCACGGTCGCCGGGTGTTCGACCCGGATCTGGTCCAGGAACTGCCCCGGTTCGACACCGCCGAGGCCCAGGCGTTCCTGACCCACCACTTCGGGCAGCGTTCGGCCGAGGCGCTGGTCTCGACGGTGCTGGACTTCACCGGGGGGCACCCGTACGGGCTGAAGCTCGTCACCCAGATGATCCGGGCGAACGCGGCCGAGGCCATGGACCCGGCCGGACTGCGGAGGATGCTGCTGCGGGCGTCGGAGAGCGGGGAACTCCGCATCGACGACCTGGTCCGTGCGGTGATCCGCCCCGAGCGCAACCCGGACGCCTGGCGGGTGGTGGAGGTCTGTTCCCTCCTGCACAGCTTCGACGTCGAGATGGTGCGGATCCTCCTCGACGGCGAGGACCTGGCCGCCGACCCGGGCCGGATCGGTGACGCCGTCCGGCAGATCCACAGTCTGGGGTTGCTCGAACCGCTGGCCTTCGACGACAGGTACCGGCTGCACGACTTCGTCCGGCCGGTGCTCGCCGAGGCCGTCCGCCGGTTCCGACGGGAGTTGTGGCTTCGGATCCACCGGCGGGCCGCCACCTACTACTACGACCGGATCCGGCTGATCGAGGGCAAGACCACCACGGCGTACGGGTCGTGGTTCAAGTACGAGGACGTGGTCTGGCAGACGTACGAGACCGAGTGGTTGGCGCACTCGGCCGAGCTCGTCGACGAACGCCACCTGGCCCGGACCCGGTTCGTCCTGTTGTTCCTCGAAGCGTTCTGGTGGTGGGGCGTCTACGTCGACTTCTCGTTCTGTCGACAGCTGCTCGACAGTTGGCAGCGTTCGGTCCGGGTGGCCGAGGACCGCGACCTGTTCGACGAGTTGACCCGGTTCCACCACCACTATCCGACGGGGCCGGGCAAGCCGTCCGGCGCGCACTGGACCCAGGCCCGGCTGGCCCTGCGCACCATCGGTGAGCTGTGTGGTCTGCACCGGGGCTGGCGGTCGGCCGGCGCCCCGGCGGAGCAGGGTGTCCGTCGGCGGGCCTGGCTGTACCTGCGGTTGTTCACCGCGCACACCTACTGGTACGACGGGCACCTGGTCCTCGCCGAGCAGGAGTACGGCAGCAACGAGTCGGAGTTCGTCGACCTCGACGACCCGTGGGTGCTGGCCTGGTTCTACTTCGAGTGGGCCGAGGTGGCCTTCGCCGCCGGTGACCGACGCTCGGCGTCGGCCCGGTGCCGCCGCTGCGGTGCCCTGCTGCGTCGCCTCAGGGAGGAGGAGGGCGAGGTCGAGTCGGAGCTCCTGGCCAACCTGCATCGGCTCCTCGGCGACCTGCTGCACGACGACGATCCGGTGACCGCCGCCCGCCAGTACGGCCAGGCGGTGCTGCGGGCCTTCCTCTTCCAGCGGATGGCGAGCGACCTGGACCGACCGGTCAACCCGCCGGACGCGTACACCCACCGGTTCTACGCCGAGATCACGGCGCGGGCGGCGGCCCGAGCCCGCTCGTGGGCGGGCCGTCCGCAGCGCCCGGAGTTGGTGGCCGCGCTGGTCGAGGCCACGGCGGGGGGCGTGCCACCGGAGACGACGGACGTGGCCGACCCCACTGTGACAGTCGAGGGGCTGGCCGCCCGGCTCTTCCCGCGTGGCCCGTCGCCGCAGGAGTTGGGGCGTCGGCGCAGCGCCTTCACCGATCACTGGGGGGAGGTCGTCGAGCGGTGGGAGGTCGACGTGGTCGCCGAACTCGACGTGGTGGACCGCCTCACCGGGGCGGGGGCGGACGGGTAGCCCGCCCGCCCGGCGAGGGGTGGTCGGTCACCCCGTCGGCTCGGCGGCCTCACCGGCCGGGGCCAGGAGCGGCACCGTGTGCAGGTCCTCGACACCGAGCGGCGTCGACTCCGCCGGTTGTCGGTCGAGGAGGGCCAGGAGGGCGGCGTACTCGGGGTCGTCGTCGGCCGTCCCGCCTTCGGCACCGGCGAAGTAGTCGGTGACGAACGTCCTGACCAGGGATGCCCGCACCGGTACGCCGGTGGTCTGCACCATCAGCAGCATCCCGTGTTGCCGTCGGCTCTCGGGGCGGATCCGGGGTTGGAAGAACGGGAAGGGCAGCAGCCCGAACCCGAGTCGCTGGTAGAAGCGCAGCCGCGCCTGGGGGTCCCCGAACTCCCCGACGGGGTGACGCCGGGGATCCTCGACCTCGGCGAGCACCACCTCGGCACCCGTCCGGTCCCGCCAGCGGGGCAGCAGCCCGGTCAGCAGCGCGCTGCCCACCCCACCTCCGCGCAGGCCGGGACGGGCCGCCGCGTAGCTCAGCAGCAGCACCCCGTCGAACAAGTCGGCCACCGCCATGCCGAGCAGCCGACCGTCGGCCACCGCGACGCCCACGTGGGTGGTGCCCGAGGCGAACCCTTCGCCGATGACGTCGACGCCCTCCAACTGGTCGGGAGGGAAGCTGGGCAGGAGGATCTCCGCGTACCCCCGGTGCAGGAGTTCGACGTCGTGGCCGGCGGAGAGTTCCCGGACCTCGATCGGACCGTCGGCTGGGGGGACCACCGGGGGCGTCATCACCCCATCGTCGTCGCCTTGCGAACCCGGCCGCAAGGACATCCCGCGATCGGCAGGGAACCCTCGACCGGCCGCTTCGGGACGGGTCGACCCGGGTCGGTTCGGGTCAGTGCGGGGGTGGGATGACCCGGAGGTGTCCCCGACGACCGGTCTGCGGGTTGTGCGGGAGGGTCCTCTCGTCCTCGACCGGGGGACGGGGTGCGGGCCGGGCCGCCTCCCGGACCGCCTCGGCGAGGGCGACCAGGTCGTCGGTGGTCGGCGGGGGCGGTTCGAACTCGCCCTCGTGCCGGACCACGTCCCAGCCGCGCGGGGCCGTCAGGCTCCGGGCGTGCGGCTCACACAGGTCGTACGTGTGGGGTTCGGCGAACGCGGCGAGCGGCCCCACGACCGCCGTCGACTCGTTGTAGACATAGGTCAATGTGGCGACCGCTTGCCGGGGGCAGGCGTTTCGGGAGCAGCGCCGTGGTGACCTCACCGGCGCAGGGTATCCCCATTACCGGGTCCGGCGCACCGGTTCGCGTTACGACACGCCCGTCACGGTGATCACAATTCGTACCATCGGCCGATGGGGGTCCAACGCGCCAGCGGCACGGCACAGACGCAGGCCGGGCCGGGACCGGGCTACCCTGTGCCTCATGACGAGCCCGCAACACCGCCGCCCCGGCTCCGGCCGACGGACCCACCGGGACCGGCACGGTCGCGGGCTGCGCGGGCGGCTGGTTCCGGCGACCGTGCCGCTGGCCCGGACCAAGGCCGAGGTCTTCGACGACCTGGTGCTCGACACCGTCGAGAGTCTGGAACGGCGGTTCGCCAAGGAGTTGGCCGGGGTCGAGTTCGCCGTCGAGGACGTTCCGCCGGATCTCAACGTGTACGACTCCGACGTCCTGGAGGACGGCGAGGTTCCGTTGGCCCGGCTGCTGCCCGGCCGCCCCGGTCGGCAGGAGGTGCCGCCGCGCATCGTGCTCTACCGGCGACCGCTGGAGTTCCGGGCGATGGATCGCGAGGATCTCGCCGATCTCGTCCACGATGTGATCATCGAGCAGGTCGCCAACCTGCTCGGCGTCGACCCCGACGAACTGTCCTGACCGGCCTGTCCTGACCGGCTTCTCCTCACCGGCGTCGCCGGTCCGGTACGCGGTGCCGGGCCCCTCCCCCGGGGCCGTTCCGTACGCCCCGTGGGCCCGGTCCGCGTGACCCGGGTCGGGCGGCCCCCACCGCCCCGACCCGATTCGCTCAGGCGGCCCGCCGCTTGAGCTTGCGCCGCTCCCGCTCGGAGAGCCCGCCCCAGATTCCGAACCGCTCGTCGTGGCCGAGCGCGTACTCCAGGCATTCCGTCTTGACCTCGCAGCGCGAGCAGATCCGCTTCGCCTCGCGGGTCGAACCGCCCTTCTCGGGAAAGAACGCTTCGGGGTCGGTCTGCGAGCAGAGTGCCCGCTCCTGCCACTCCGGCGCGTTCCCGAGCAGGTCGGCCACCTCCAACTGGCCGTCCATCAGTTGCCTCCTTGTCGCGCACCGGCGCCAGCGCCGCTGCAACCCCCCACGCGAAAGGCGTGTTTGTCCGTCCGATCCGGATTTGTTGCGTTCGGTGTGAACAACCCCATTCAAATTACACGTGTGTAATACGTGCGCCGTCAAGCCGAACTTGATAATGGAGTTGCCCTCCTGACACCACTGCGGACGGCCATCCGAGCCGCCCGGCCCTCGCAACCTGCCCTATCGATTCAGACCCCGGACGAGTAACGCCCCCTCGGCGAGTTGCCCGAGTTTTCCCCGTGGCGCGACCATCGCAGTCCCGGTACACCCATCGACGACCATCCGTCGGGATGCGCGTCGACGGGGGTATCGACGGCGGGCGAGAGCCGGTCACCCACCAAGATCACATTTCTTGGTGGGAAAGGGTAACGCGGTCCCCCTCGCCACGCTCGCCGAACCACGAACACGATCACGCACCGTCCACGATGTGGACGGTCGGCGATCGGAAGTTCGACAGTCTGTGCTGCTCAGGACCCCTTCACCGGTACGCTGGCCGACCTCGGCTCAGCCCGTGTCCGTCCGTAGGCGGTCGTCCGCCGACGCGCCGGCCGTCCGGCGGCCGACGCGATGGCCACCAACTGCTCCTCGGTTCGGGCCGACCCGTTGCCGGAACCGGCCATCCGCGAGATCGTCTCCTCCATCAGGGTGCCCCCGAGATCGTTGCACCCGCCCCGGAGCAGCTCCGCCGACCCCTCGTCACCGAGTTTCACCCAGGAACACTGGATGTTGTCGATCCGCCCGTGCAGGAGCAGCCGCGCCATCGCGTGCACCACCCGGTTCTCCCGCCAGGTGGGGCCGGGACGGGCGATCCCGGCCAGGTAGATCGGCGCGTTGGTGTGCACGAACGGCAACGCCACGAACTCCGTGAACCCGCCGGTACGGTCCTGCACCCCGGCCAGGACACGCAGGTGCGCCAACCACTGTCCAGGATGGTCGACGTGACCGTACATCATCGTGGAACTCGACCGGATGCCCAACTCGTGGGCGGTACCGACCACCTCCACCCAGGCCGCCGCCGGTAGTTTGCCCTTTGTCAACACCCAACGGACGTCGTCGTCGAGGATCTCGGCGGCGGTGCCCGGGATGGTGTCCAGTCCCGCCTCCCGCAACTGGACCAGCCAGTCCCGGACGGTCACCCCGGCCTTCGCCGCCGCGGTGACGATCTCCATCGGAGAGAACGCGTGCACGTGCATCCCCGGCACCCGGGCCTTGATCGCCCGGACCAGCTCGGGATAGATCGTGACCGGCAACTTCGGGTCGATCCCGCCCTGGAGGCAGACCTCGCTCGCCCCGGCCTCCCACGCCTGCTCCGCCCGCTCGGCGACCTGCTCGACCGAGAGCCGGTACGCGTCGGCGTCGCGCTCCCGTTGGGCGAAGGCGCAGAACCGGCAGCCCACGTAGCAGACGTTACTGAAGTTGATGTTGCGGTTGACCACGTACGTGACGTCGTCGCCGACGGCGTCGTGTCGGACGTCGTCGGCGATCCGGCACAACTCGTCGAGCGCCGGACCGTCGGCGGCGAAGAGCGCCATCGCCGCGTCCCCGTGTCCGGGCTCCAGCAGCGCCGCCGGATCCGTGGCGGCCAGGCGCAGCCCGGCCCGCAGGTCCGCGGCACCGGTCCCGGCTGCCGACCGGCCCGCCGCCCCGCTCGCCTCGGCCTGCCCGGCCACCGCCGACCAGTCGCCGTAGACGTGGTCGAAGTCGCCCCGCCGATCCCCGGTCCGTCCCGTGACGTCGATGTCGACGTGCAGGTCGGTCCGCCCGCCGTACCCCTCGTCCGGCTCCTGCCAGGGCAGCCCCACCGGTCGGGCGGACTCGACGGCCAGCCCGGTCTGCGGATCGGCCAACGCCCGCACGTGCGGCAGCAGCCGAGGATCCAGCCACGGGTCGCCGGCCCGTACGTACTCCGGGTAGACGGTGAGCCGCTCCCGCAGGGTGAAACCGGCGTTGGCGGTGTGCCGGGCCAGCTCGTCCAGCTGGGGCCAGGGACGCTCCGGGTTGACGTGGTCCGGGGTCAGCGGGGAGACCCCACCCCAGTCGTCGATCCCGGCGCGCAACAGCAGGTCGTACTCCCCCTCGATGAGGTTCGGCGGGGCCTGGATGCGCGCCTTCGGGCCGAGCAGGACCCGGCTCACCGCCACGGTGGCGGCCAGGTCGTGCAGCTCGGCGTCGGGCATCCCGCCCATCGCGGTATCCGGCTTCGCCCGGAAGTTCTGCACGATCACCTCCTGGAGGTGGCCGTACTCCCGGTGCGCCCGGCGGATGGCGAAGATCGCGTCGACCCGCTCGGCGGGGGTCTCCCCGATGCCGATCAGGATGCCGGTGGTGAAGGGCACCCCCACCCGACCGGCGTCGTCGAGCACCCGCAGCCGTACCGCCGGCTCCTTGTCGGGTGACCCGAAGTGCGGGCCTCCCGGCTCGGACCAGAGCCGGGTGGCGGTGGTCTCCAGCATCATCCCCATGCTCGGTGCCACCGGCTTGAGTCGCTGCAACTCCGACCAGGAGAGCACACCGGGATTGAGGTGCGGCAGCAGCCCGGTCTCCTCCAGCACCGCGACCGCGCAGGCCCGCAGGTAGTCCACTGTCGAGTCGTAGCCGCGCTCGTCGAGCCACCGGCGCGCCGCCGGCCAGCGTTCCTCCGGCCGGTCACCGAGAGTGAACAGGGCTTCCTTGCAGCCCTGTTCCGCCCCCGCGCGGGCGACCGCGAGCACCTCGTCCCGGTCCAGGAACGGTGCCGGCAGGCGGTGCGGCACCGTGGCGAAGGTGCAGTAGTGGCAGCGGTCCCGGCAGAGCCGGGTCAGGGGGATGAAGACCTTCTTCGAGTACGTCACGATGCCGGGGCGGCCCGCCTCCCGCAGGCCCGCGTCACGGACGCCCGAGGCGATCCGGAGCAGCTCCGCCAGGTCGTCGTCGCGGGCAGCCAGCAGGGCGGTGGCCTCGGCCACGTCGAGCGTCCGTCCGGTCGCCGCCCGACGCAGAGCACGGCGGGTGCTCTCCACGGTGGGGCCGGGCTCGGTGCGATCAACCATTCGCACAGCCTATTGCCCGCCCGGACCGCGACGGTGCCCCCGCCCACCGCCGCCCCGGCCGCCGACCCGACACCTCGACGGCGGCGGGTCGGCCCGGGACCGCCCGGTGGGCGGGGAGACGGATCAGTTCGGGTCGGTACGCGACGTGAACGGCTGGGTACGGTCGCTGTCACCGTCGCGGCCGGTGACCGCCTCCGTGTCGTCACCACGCTGGGGCGGGATGGCCTGGGTCTGCACCGCCTCGGTCGCATCCGCCGGGCGGCCGGGGATGGCCTGGGTCTGCACCGCCTCCGTGGCATCCGCCGGACGGCCGGGGATGGCCTGGGTCTGCACCGCCTCCGTCGCGTCCGCCGGACGGCTCGGGATCGCCTCCGTCGCGTCCGCCGGCCGGTTCTGGAACCCCTCGTTCGCGTCCGCCGGACGGCTGGGGATCGCCTGGGTGGGGTCGGCCGAGGGCGGCTGCCCGAACGGCGGGGCCGACGGGGTCTGCGTGCCGAACCCGGTGCCCGTCGACGGGGTCTCCGGCCCGGCCGGGGTGGCCGCCCGGGCACCCGTCGCCGGAGCGGGGGAGCCGAACGGCGGAGCCGACTGCGGTTGCGGCGCGGCGAACGGGGACGGCTGGGCACCGAACGGCGGAGCCGACTGGGGAGCACCGAACGGCGGGGCGGAGGGCGGCGGGGACTGCTGCCCGCCGAAGGGGGGAGCCGACTGGGGAGCACCGAACGGCGGGGCGGACTGCGGTGCGGACTGCTGGCCACCGAAGGGGGGTCCGGAGTGCGGCGAGGACGGCTGGGCACCGAAGGGCGGAGCCGAGGCGGGGTTCGCGGACTGCGGGTAGCCGTACTGGCCGGCCTGCGGGTAGCCGCCCTGCTGGCCCGGGTTCGGGTAACCCCCGGGCTGCTGCGGCCAGCCGGGCTGGGGCTGGCCGTACATGCCGGGCTGTGAGACCGGCTTCGGGAACAGGGTGCGCCAGATCTGGTAGACCAGGAACGCCGCGAACCCGAACAGGGCCAACCAGGCGACCCGGCCGAGGACCCCGAGCAGCGCGTTGAGGACGTCTGCGGCGGCCAACCGACCCACCGTCCAGATCAGGAAGGTCAACCCGCCGAGGACCGCGCCGAACGCGTACTGCCCGAGCGCCGCCTGGATGATCAGTTTGGCCTTCGGCGCCACCGGCTGCACGTGCGTGGCCAGGAGCACCGCGAGCAGCGGCAGGACGGTGGCCTCCAGCCCGACGAAGCTGCCGTAGGTGCTGCCGGCGCGGGTGGTGAAGTCCCCGTGGCTCGGGGCGAGCAACCTGATCAGGCCGATGAACAGCAGCACCGCGTTCGCGCCGAGAAGCACGAATGCGCCGATTTCGCGGAGTGGCTTGGTCGCTTGACTGGCCTGCGGCGCGTCCGGTGACGCGGGCTCGGCGGGGCTGTTCACGAGCTCCCCCTCGAAGGGTGTTGATGGACGGTTGCGGACGTGAGCCTAGTCTCTGCCGGCGACCCCGAGCCCATGGCGTCTCGTAGGCGAGGATGGGAACCATGCACATCGTGGTTCTGGCCGGCGGCATCGGCGGGGCGAGGTTCCTGGTCGGGGTCCGGGCGTACGCCCGCGCCGTCGGCGCCGAGGTCACCGCAGTGGTCAACGTCGGCGACGACCTGCGCCTGCACGGACTGAAGGTCTGCCCCGACCTGGACAGCGTCATGTACACCCTGGGTGGCGGGGCGGACCCGGACCGGGGATGGGGTCGGGTCGCCGAGACCTGGACCGTCAAGTCGGAGCTGGCGGCGTACGGCGCGGAGCCGACCTGGTTCGGCCTGGGCGATCGGGACATCGCCACGCACCTGGTCCGGACCACCATGCTCGACGCCGGGTACCCCCTGCACGCGGTCACCGAGGCGCTGGCCGCCCGGTGGCAGCCGGGGGTGCGGGTGCTGCCCGCCACCGACGACCGGCTGGAGACCCATGCGGTGGTCAGCGGTGCCGGTCACGACGTCGACGCCCCGCCGACCGCCACCGCCGAGCAGCGGGCCATCCACTTCCAGGAGTGGTGGGTGCGGTACCGGGCCCGGATCGACACCCACCGGTTCGTCTTCGTCGGGGCGGACACGGCGACCCCGGCTCCCGGGGTCCTGGAGGCGGTCGGCTCCGCCGACGTGGTGCTCGTCGCGCCGAGCAACCCGGTGGTCAGCATCGCCCCGGTGCTGGCCGTACCCGGGCTTCGGCAGGCGATCGTCGAGGCACCGGGACGGGTGGTGGGGATCTCGCCGATCATCGGGGGTGCCCCGATCCGGGGGATGGCCGACCGGTGCCTGGAGGTGCTGGGGGTGGAGTGCAGTGCCGCCGGGGTCGGTCGCCTCTACGGCAGTCGCCGCACCGGTGGGCTGCTCGACGGATGGCTGGTCGCCGAGGAGGATGCGGCGACTGTGGTACCGGAGGTGACGGTTCGCGCGGCACCTCTGCGGATGACCGACGAGGCCGCGACGACGGCGATGGTACGGGCGGCATTGGAGCTGACGTGAGACTGGAAATCCTGCCGGTGCTCGGCATCGGCGACGTGTCCGAGGGCGACGACCTCGCGGCACTGATCGGCAACGCCGCACCGTGGCTGCGTGACGGGGACGTCCTGGTGGTCACTAGCAAGATCATCTCGAAGGCGGAGGGACGGCTCGTCGACGTGCCCGCCGACGGTCCCGAACGGCTCGCCGCCCGGGACGAGGTGCTGGCCGGGGAGACGGTCCGGGTGGTGGCCAGCCGGGGGGCGACCAGGATCGTGCAGACGCACCACGGTTTCGTGATGGCCGCCGCCGGGATCGACGCGTCGAACGTCGCCAAGACCCAGCTCGTCCTGCTCCCCCGGGACCCGGACGCCTCGGCCCGGACGCTGCGCACCGAACTACGGGACCGGTACGACGTCGAGGTGGCCGTCATCGTCAGCGACACCATGGGGCGGCCGTGGCGCAACGGGTTGACCGACGTGGCGCTCGGGGTGGCCGGGATGTCGGCGCTGCGCGACCACCGGGGCGAGGTCGACCCGTACGGCAACGAGTTGAGCCTGACCCAGATGGCGGTGGTGGACGAACTGGCGGGCGCGGCCGAGCTGGTCAAGGGCAAGTGCGACCAGGTGCCGGTGGCGGTGGTCAGGGGTTATCTCCCTGCGGCCGACGGCGACGACGGACCGGGCGCGGCGACACTGGTCCGGGACGCGTCCCTCGACCTGTTCTCCCTCGGCACCGCCGAGGCGACGGCCGCCGGGATGCGGGCCGCGGCCGTCCTGCCGGACCGGCCGACGGTCCCGGCCGACCCGGAGCAGGCCGCCGACCCGGCCGCGGTCCGGCGGGCGATCGCCGCGGTGGCCGAGGTGGTCGCGCCGGGCACCACCTTCACCCTGGTCGACGACGAGGTACGCGCCACGCTGGCCGCCACCATGCCGCAGTGGCCGACCGGGGCGACCCGACTGGTGTTGGCCTCCCCGGCCGACCCGACCTCCCCCGCCGCCCTGGTCCGGTTCGGGGCGGACGTGCAGCGGCTCCGCACCGCCCTGGCCGCCGAGTCGGTGGCGTCGGTACCGCTGCCGCCTCCGGCGGACGGCACCGCCGTCGCCGCCCTCGCCGTCTGATCCGCTTGAGGTCGGGCCGACCGGTGTCGACCGGTCGGCCCGGGGGTCCTCAGACCAGGTTCTCCTCGCCCCGTGCCTTCAACTCGTCGACGAGCGCCTTGACGTCCTGGGCCCGGTCCCGGGGGCAGACCAGGACCGCGTCGGCGGTGTCCACCACGATCACGTCGTGCAGGCCGAGGACGCTCACCAGTCGGCCGGACTGCGGCACCAGCACCAGGCCGGTGCTGTCCTTGATCAGCACGCCGGGCTTGCCCTCGGCACCGAGGACCACGTTGCCGTCGGCGTCGGCGGGGAGGACGTCGCCGAGGGTGTGGAAGTCCCCCACGTCGTTCCAGCCGAAGTCGCCGGGGACGGTGGCCACCCGACCGGCCTCCGCCGCGCCCTCCATCACCGCGTAGTCGACGGAGATCTTCGGCAGGGTGGGCCAGACGGTCCCCAGGACCTCGTCCTGCTCCGGGGTGCCCCAGGCGGCGGCGATCGCGGTGATGCCGGTGTAGAGGGCGGGCTGCTGACGGGCCAGTTCGGCCAGGAAGACGTCCACCCGCCAGACGAACATGCTGGCGTTCCAGAGGTGCCGCCCGGAGCGGAGGTACGCCTCGGCCACCTCGGCTGCCGGCTTCTCCTTGAACTCGGCCACCGGCCGGAGTGGACCGTCACCGGTCGGGTCACCGGTCTCCAGGTAGCCGTACCCGGTCTCCGGGCGGGTCGGGGTGATCCCGACCGTCATCAGCAGCCCCTGCTCGGCTCCGCGTACGGCCTCCCGGACGGTCTCCGCCCATCGTTGCGGGTCCCCGATCAGGTGGTCGGCGGCGAAGGAACCCATCACCGCCTTCGGGTCGCGCAGCGCGATGACCCCGGCGGCCAGGGCGATGGCGGCGCAGGAGTCCCGTGGGGAGGGCTCCACCAGGATGTTCTGCTCGGGCAGCCCGGTCAGCTGTCGGGCCACCGATGCGGCGTGCGCCGCCCCGGTCACCACCAGCGTGCGCTCGGGCGTGGTCAGCGGGGCCAACCGGTCGACAGTCGCCTGGAGCAGCGAGGCCGAGGTGCCGGTGAGCGGGTGGAGGAACTTGGGGTGGCCGGCACGGGACAGCGGCCACAGACGTGTGCCGCTACCCCCCGCCGGAATGACGGCGTAGAGCATCACCACATCATGCCCGAACCGCCACGGGGCGGACGCTTCCTCACGCCGACCGGAATCGAACTCTCAGGAACGGGCCCGACTCCACGCCGCGATGTGCACCTCGGCGCTGGACGCCCAGGTGAACTCCTTCGCCCTGTCGAAACCCGCCTTGGCCAGGGTGAGTCGCCGCTGCTCGTCGTCGAGCAGGGCGGCCAGGTCGGTGGCGATCTGGTCCGGGTCCTCACTGGTGTACGCCACGGCGTCGCCCCCCACCTCGGGAAGGGAGAGCCGGGGGGTGGTGAGGACCGGGGCGGCGCAGGCCATCGCCTCCAGGATCGGCAGCCCGAAACCCTCCCCGTAGGACGGGTACGCCGCGACGAGCGCCCCGCCGAGGAACCCGGGCAGGTCGGCGTAGCGCAGGTAACCGGGGCGCAGCAGGCGCAGGTGCGAGGGGACCTCGGCGACGGCGCGGTCGATCTCGTCGTCGTGCCCCTGTCCCCCGGCGACGACGAGGGCCGGCGGGTCGGCCCGGTCGGTCACCGCCCGAGCCCAGCCCCGGATCAGGTTGGGGACGTTCTTGCGCGGCTCCTTCGCCCCGAGGAAGGCGACGTAGTCGCTCCCGCCCAGCCCGAGCCGGGCCCGGACCCGGGCCTTCTCCTCCTCGCCGGGGGCGTGGAAGGCGGAGTGGTCCACACCGTGGTAGGCGACGTCGATCCGGGTCGGGTCGGCGTCCAGGAGCCGGATCAGCTCGTCCCGGGTGGCCTTGCTCGGCACGATCACCCGGTCGGCCCGGCGCAGGGAGGTCTTGATCGCGCTACGGAAGAAGGTACGGCGTGACTTGTCGTAATGCTCCGGCTCGGTGAAGAAGGTCGCATCGTGCACGGTGACCGTGACCGGACAACCGGCCCGCAGTGGACAGGTGTAGAACGGCGAGTGCAGCACCTGGGCACCCACCTGCTGCGCGAGCAGTGGCAGGCCGGTCTGCTCCCAGGCCAGTCGGGCGGGCCGGTGGGCGACCGCCGCCGGAGCCGCGATGATCTCCGCCCCCGGCAGCATCCGGCTGTAACGCTCCAGATCGGTACGGAGGCTCACCACCGCCAGGTCCACCCCGGAACCACAGACCTTTCCCAGGGCACCGAGCAGGCCGTCGACGTATCGACCGACGCCCCCACGGTCGGCGGGGACACTTGTGGCGTCGATGAGCACGCGGGGCGGGCGACCGGCGGTCACGGGGCGACTCCTTGCACTTCGTTACTGTCGGGCTGGCACTTCGGCACTGTCGGAACTCGTATAGCGGCGCTGTGGGGAACGCCACTTTCGAGCAAGCCTACGCCGCTGCCCGGCACCACTGCTGACTGCGACCCGACCGTACGCCGACTTGTCGTTGTCGGTTCTTACGTGGACCGGCGGCGTATCGTTCGCGACGATGGCCGACAACATTGCCCGGGTCTTCGCCGACGCGATCGCACCCGACCCTGCCCGACCCCTGCTGACCTGGTACGACGACGCCACCGGCGAGCGGACCGAGATCTCCGGTGCGACAGCTGCCAACTGGGTGGCCAAGACCGCCAACCTCCTCGTCGACGAGGCCGCCGTCACCCACGGTGATCCGGTGGGGGTGCTGTGTCCCCCGCACTGGCAGACCGCGGCGGTGCTGCTGGGCTGCTGGTCGGCCGGGACGACGGTGGCCGACACGCCGGGTCCGGTCGAGGTGCTCTTCGCCGCCGCCGACCGGATCACCGAGGCCGACGCCTGGCCGGCCGGCGAGCGGTACGCCCTCGCCCTGCACCCCCTCGGCCTGCCGTTGCGGGTGGTGCCGAACGGCTTCGCCGACTACGTGAACGCGGTACGGGTCCACGGGGACCACTTCGGCGGGGCCCCGGCCGGGCCGCAGGACGTCGCACTCCTGACCCGCGCCACGGCCCGCGTCGCGCAGCTGGGCATCCCCTCGGGCGGGCGGGTCCTGATCGACACCGCCCGTCACCCGGACCCGGTCGACTGGCTCCTGGCCCCCCTGGTGGCCGGGGCCTCCACCGTCCTCTGCGCCCACCTGGACCCGCAGAAGCTCCCCGCCCGCACCCACACCGAACAGGTCACCCACACCCTCGCCTGACGGGTGGTGCCGCACCCGTCAGCGGGGTGGGGCCGCACCCGTCACGCGGTGGGGCGGCCGGCGGCGAGGGTGGCGAAGGCGGTCAGGGACTCGGGGTTGGCGAGGGCGCCCTGCGCTGCGGCGGCGTCGACCGGGGTGCCGGTGAGGATCTTCTTGACCGGGACCTCCAGCTTCTTCCCGGAGAGGGTCCGGGGCACCGCGCGGACCTGGTGGATCTCGTCGGGCAGGTGCCGGGGCGAGAGCGAGGTCCGCAGTTCCCTGGCGATGGTGCGGCGCAGCGCGTCGTCGAGCTCCAACCCCGGGGCGAGCACCACGAACAACAACAGCTCCCCCGCGCCGCCCTCGTCGTCCTCCAGGTGGACCACGACCGAGTCGACGACCTGGTCGAGCCCCTCCACCACCGAGTAGAACTCGGCGGTGCCGAGGCGTACCCCGCCCCGGTTCAGGGTGGCGTCGGAACGGCCGGTGATCACGCAGCCGCCCCGCTCGTTGATGGTGATCCAGTCGCCGTGCCGCCACACACCCGGATAGACGTCGAAGTACGCCTCCCGGTAGCGGGTGCCGTCGTGGTCGTTCCAGAACCCGACCGGCATGCTCGGCATCGGTGCGGTGATGACGAGTTCACCCAGCTCACCGACGACCGGTACGCCGTCGGGGCCCCGGGCCTCCACCTTCGCCCCGAGCGCCCGACAGGCGATCTCCCCGGCGTACACCGGCAGCAGCGGCACCCCACCGACGAAACCGGTGCAGACATCCGTACCCCCGGAGAGGGACTGGAGCTGGAGACGGTCGTTGACGGCGGCGTACACCCAGGTGAAGCCCTCTGCGGGCAGCGGGGCGCCGGTCGAACCCAGGCCGCGCAGCGCGGACAGGTCGGCGATCTCCTTCGGGACCAGACCGGCCTTGCGACAGGCCAGCAGGAACGGTGCCGAGGTGCCGAAGTAGGTGGTCCCGGTCTCCTCGGCCAGCCGCCAGAGCGCCCCCAGGTCCGGGTGACCGGGGTTGCCGTCGAACAGAACGATCGCCGACCCCACGGCCGGGCCGGAGACCAGGAAGTTCCACATCATCCAACCGGTGGTGGTGAACCACAGGAACCGGTCGCCAGGGCCCAGGTCGTGGTGCAGGGCGAGCATCTTCAGGTGCTCCAGCAGGATGCCCCCGTGCCCGTGCACGATCGGTTTCGGCAGCCCGGTGGTGCCCGAGGAGTACAGAACGTAGAGCGGGTGGTCGAAGGGGACCGGGGCGAAGGTCGACGGCTCGTCGGTCTCCGCCGCCAACTCCGCCCAGGACAGCATCCCCTCCGGGGGCTCCCCCGCCGGGTCGAGGTACCCGATCGTCACCGCGTGCGTCAGCGACGGCAGGGCGGCCCGGATCGCGGCCACCTCACCGCGCCTGTCGATCGGCTTCTCGCCGTACCGGTAGCCGTCCACGGCGACGAGCACCTTCGGCTCGATCTGCTGCCACCTGTCGGTGACGCTGCGGGTGCCGAACTCGGGGGCGCAGGAGGAGAAGATCGCGCCGACGGCGGCGGTCGACAACAGCAGGACGTACGTCTCGGGGATGTTGGGGGCGTACGCGGCCACCCGGTCGCCGGGTCCGACACCGAGCCGCCGCAGCCCCGCCGCCACCCGGCGGACCCGGTCACGCAGTTCGGCTGCGGTGAGGGTCTCGGGTGCCCGGGTCTGCCCGTGGGCGATCACCACCGGGTCGTCGTCGGCGAGCCCCGGCATCCGCAGGACGTTCTCGGCGTAGTTGAGCCGGGCCCCCGGGAACCACCGGGCACCGGGCATCTCCGCCTCGGCCAGGGCCGAGGTGGGCGCGGTGGCGGCGACGACCTCGAAGTGCTCCCAGATCGACTGCCAGAAGGCGTCCGGATCGGTCACCGACCACTGCCACAGGTCGTCGTACCCGACGAACTCCAGCCCTCGTTCGTCGCGCAGCCAGCGTAGGTACCGACCGATCCGGGACCGATCCCGTACGTCCGCCGGAGGCGTCCACAGCACGTCACCCACCGCTCATCCCCCTTCGGGCCGGTACCAACCTGTCGCACATCCCGTGATGCCATCTTGCCCTATGATCCTCAGAAAGGAAGGGCCCCCTCTTCACGCATACGGTAGAGAAGGCTCCCCCTCCCGCCATAGACCCCGGATCCGGCGACGCCGTCGACGAACTTCACCAGTACGCCGCCGCGCACTGTTCCGTAGCAGTCGACATCGACCGCAGTCATGATGCGACTCAGGGTGACCCGGGAGCACGACCCGGGTTCACCCGGCCGGCGAAGGAGTGCTCGGTCATGCCGGAAACGGTACGGTGCGCCAATGCGACATCTGTGGAGCTTCCTCGCCGGGCTGGCGGTGGCACCGGTCACCTGGGTCCTTGTCACACTCGGACAGGACGGGTCGAGCCGCACAGTCGGCCGCTGGGTCGAGGTCGGGGCCTTCAACACCGCCAACCTGATCGAGCCCGCCGTGTACCTCGGCGTCGGCGCGATCCTGCTCGGTCTGCTGGGTACGCTGCGGTTCTCCCCGCTCGGCCCGCTCGTCGCCGGATTGCTGCTCGCCACTCCGTACGTCGGGACGTTCGTCGCCCCCTTCCAGGTCCGGGACCTGATCCCGCAGGGGTGGTCGGTCTTCGGTGATCCACTGCCACTGGAGCTGCCCGTCGACAACGGCACGCTCTTCCTGATCGGCGTGATGCTGGTGATGGCCACGTTCAGTCGTCAGCGGTGGCGGCGGTGGCCCCGTACGGGTGCCGCGGTGGTCCCGCCGGCAGCGGCACCGCAGCCGCAGCATCCGCAGCCGGTGCACGAGGAGCCCACCTACACCGAGTGGCCGCCCGCGCCGACGACGGACCGGGACACCGCCCCCCTCACCCTGGGATACCCCGACGACACCCCGACCGAGCCGCTGCCCCGCCGTACCGCCGGTGCGTCGCCGTGGTCCGACCCGCCTCGCGGGGGCCGACGGAGCGACGACACCTACGACGACAGGTAGCCCCGGTCGGGCGGAACCGCCGGTGGGTGGGCCGGGAACGCACCCCGCCCACCGTCGGCCCGCCGAGCCTCCCGCCGACCGTCCGGGTGGGCGGCGCGTCCGGGTGAGTCGGGTTTCCAACCGGCCGGCGGTATCCACGCATTGCCACGTTTCACTACAGTCAGCAGCTATGCGGACGCCATCCGTCAACCTGCGCCGGGTTCTCGCGGCGGTGGCGGTCGCCGTGGCCGTCGTACCCGTCGTCGCCTGGTCCTACCAGGCCGTCACCCGGCCGCCCGGCACCGACGACGGAGCCCGGGTCTACTGCCTGGCCGCAGAACGTCGGGCCGACCTCGTCGACGCCGCCTCGGCGCTCGGTCTGGCCTCCGCCGCCCCCACCGACGGCCAGCTGCGTTGGCGCGACCGGCAGGGCGACCCCGACCAGTGGCGGCAGGACCGCCCGGCCGACTTCGACAGGACCTGTCTGGCCCTGATCTCGGCGGCGGGGCGGGGCGGCGGGGGTGGCGGGGGGCCGTCCCCGTGGGCCACCCTGACGCCTTCGCTGGTGCTCGCGGCGGCGAGTGCGGCGCTGGCCGCCTGGTTCAGCCACCGGCTGGCCACCGTCGGGGTCCGGCGGGCCGAGGCGGACGCGTTGCGGGCGGCGGCCCGGCAGTACCGACTCGCCGTGGAGCCGCTGCTGCGCCACGTGGAGGAGGCGTTACCCGGTCTGCTGCCGAACCCGGAGGAGATCCGCCGGGGGCGGCAGGAACTGGCGAGCCGTCTTCGGGCGGTGGCCGACGCCCGCCGGAGCTGGGGGCTGCCCCGCCGGCTCGCCACCGCCCTCGACGAACGACCCGACGGTCAGCTGTACGACCCTCCGCGCGGCAGCGCGGGGGCCGACCTGCGGTCGGCGTGGGCACAGCACCGACGCACGGAGTTGAACCGGTTGGAGGCGGAGGTGGGGCAGGTGGCCCAGGCGGTGGAGAGTCCCGGAGTCCTGCCCGGCCGGACTCCGGCGGGCCTGCGATGACCGGCGACGGACCGCCCCAGGGTCCCGCGGGGACCCCACCGAATCCGTTCGCGGTGCCCCGGCTGTTCGTCGAGACCGATCCGCTCAACCCGCTGCGGCACGAGGAGCACCTCGACTACTACGTCGCCGTGGACCACACCGAGGAGTCGTTCCAGGACTTCCAGAAGCGGTTCCAGGACGTCGCGGACCTGCTCCACGAGGGACGACTGGTGCTGGTCAGCGGGGAGAAGGGGTGCGGCAAGACCACGCTGATCAACCGCTGCGCGCACTGGTTACGCGGTCGGATCGAGGCCGACCGGCAGGACGTCGAGGTGGTCGACCTGACCCGGGAGGCACAGGACACCGACACCATCCCGGTACGCCGTAGCACCGTCAGCCGCGCCCTGGTGGACAACCTCCACGCGTTGACACTGCTCAAGAGCGACCTCGTCTACGAGACCCGGGACGACGCCGACAGCACCTACCGGAACCTGCCCACCTGCCTGGCGGCGAGCCAGTGGTTGATCGTGCTCCTGCCCCGCGCGGAACTGGCGGAGGAGCTGCGGTACTACGCGGTCCGGGCCCCGAAGCGGATGGTGTTCTTCGCCGAGACCACCCCCGAGGTGGGCACCCAGCACGCACCCGGGCGGACGATCCGTCTACAGGTCGACGCCTTCGAGCACGAACACGCCACCCTCTTCGCCACCGACCGGCTACGCCGGCTGCCGACCGGTACCCTTCCGCCCCTGGCCGCGACAGCGCTCGACGAGTTCCTCCAGGACAATCGAAAGACGACGATCGGCGAGATCCAACAGTTACTCTTCGGGGTGTACGAGACACTCCGGGTGCAAGATAACCGACCGGATGAGGTGACCTGGAACCACCTTGCCCGACACTTCATCAGTGTGTCCCGCCGCCTCAGGGAGCAACCGTGATGGACGCGCACGCACCGGACCCGACCGGCGCGGTCAATCCCTACCCGTCGAGCGCCGTCGCGCAGATCGCGGATGCCGGGTCGAGCGTCGTGACCATACCCACTGTGGCGATCCAGCAGGCCACCGCCGTGATGGACGACTACCTGGCCGCCCTGCGGACCGCGCCCCGTACCCCGGCGGGTCGGGTCCTCGCGGTGGTCGGCGAACACGGCACGGGCAAGACCCATCTCGCCTCCCACCTGATCCGCCACGCCACCGACCACCTCGGCGGCGACCTCCAGTGGCTGCACCTCAACGCCCCGCCGGACACCTTCGTCTCCCTGTACCGGGCCCTCGCCGACAAACTCGCCGACCGTCGGGACGTGGTCGACCGCCAGGTCCGCCGCCTGTACGCCGACATCCTCGCCGTGGAGGTGAGCCGGTCCCGGGTGACGGCGCCGCTGGCGGAGTCGTTGCTCGACGGCACGCTGGACCCGGTGGCGGTGGTGGACACCTTCAACATGATGGAGAACCGCCTCCTCGGTCAGCTCCGGGACCGGCTGCGGGAGGTGACCGACAACAGCGAGTTCGCTCGGGCGCTGACGCTGCTGCTGCGTGGTGGTTTCGAGAACCCGGTCTGGGACTGGATCGCCGGTCGCCCCCCGGCGGAGGTGCTCCGGGAACGGGGCATCACCAGCACCCTGACCGCGACGGAGACCAGCGCCCTCCAGGCGATGGGCGTCTTCGCCCTGCTGATCGGGTACGGTCCGAGGCCCTTCGTCCTGGTCGTCGACGAGCTGGACCAACTGCTGACGGCGGCGGGCAGGGAGCGGGACGAGGCCCTCGACGCGTTCAAGGAGTTGCTCCGGGTCTTCGCCGCCTCCAACACGTTCCTGATCATCGCCGGGCTGCCCGACCTGCTGGAGACGCTGCCCCGGGACGTCCGGGCCCGGACCGGCGAGCAGGTCGTCATGACCCCGCTGACAGTCGCCGAGGCCCGGGCGTACGTCCTGCGTCGGCAGGACAACCGGTTGGCCCCGTTCACCGAGGACGCGATCACCCAGGTGGTGGAGCTGGCCCACGGCGTACCCCGGCGGGTGATCTCGCTCTGCCACCGGCTCTGGGGGCGGTCCCGGGACCAGGGCACCGAGGTGACGGCGACGATGGTCCGGGAGGCGGCCCGGGACCTCTACGGCGGGCTGCGGGGCAACAACCTGCCCGCCGAGATCCGTCAGGTGCTCGTCGGTTCCGGCCTCGACTCGTACGTCCCGGACTATCCCCTCACCGAGAGTCCCGACAGCCGGATCGACTACTGGATCCCGGCCGGACGGGACGACGCCGGGTGCGGCATCCTCCTGGTCGGACCGCTGTTGGACGAGGGGGACGCGGCGGCCGTCGTGACCAGGGCGCAGACCGCCCACGCCCATCGGGACTGTGAACTCCTCCTGGTGGTGGTGGAACCGGTGCCGGAGCAGTTTCGCGCCCGGGTGCGGGAGGCCGTCGGACGGGAACCGCTGGTGTACCGGCAGCGGTCCTTCGCCGACCAGCTCACCGCCGAGTTGAAGGCGATGGTCGGGCGGCTGGAGGAGCGTTACCCCCAGCAGGGACCGCTGGTGCCGGTGGCTCCGCACCTGGCCCGGCTGGATCGCCGCCAGTCGGCCACCCAGCACATGGTGGGTCTGCTCACCAACGCCCTGCACGAGCTGCGGGTCCACAACGCCCAGCAGTTCACCGCCCTGCACCGGGAACTGCACGGCCTGCGCCCGTCGACGGCGGGCACCCCCGGGTCGGGCACCGGCCCGCCCTTCACCGGCCTGCCCGCCCCGGTGCTCACCCTCCTCGACCGGGCCCTCACCGCAGCCGACCTGCACGCGCCGGTCGGTGCGCTGCTGGGGCGGATGTTCGACGACGACGAGGCGGGTCGGACCGCCCGCCAGGCGGTACGGGTCCGGATCCGTAACTCCCAGGTCCACTCGGCCGCCGGGGTGGCCGCCCTGCTGACCGAGCTGGTCGAGGCGTTCGGGCGGGCCGTGTCCGGCTGGTACGACGAGGTCCGGCGTACGGGTGGGCCGACCGTCGAGCAGTGGGAGCGGCTGGAGGAGATCTGCCAGATCTTCGACGTCGTCCACGAGTACCTCCCCGCGTACCAGTTGCGGACGTTGACGGACCTGACCGGCGGCCCGGAGCGGCCGGAGGCCGACGGTGCCCTCGGTGACCTCAGCTCACGGGTCCGTGACGAACTGCGCTCCGCCCTCGCCGCCGGGGCCCGCTGACCGAACCGCCCCGACCGGGTTCTTCGTCGACTGGGCCGGGCCGTCGGTCAGCTGCTCAACTCCCTGCTCAGCAGCGCCACCCGTTCGTCCGACGAGGCGATCCCCTCCTGGGCGAGCGTGACGGCGAACAGGTACCGGTCGAGGCCCACCGGATAGCAGTAGAGCGCCCCCTCCTCGACGTCGAGGACCAGCCGCCGTACCCGGGAGCCGAGGGCCGGGTGGGCGGCCCGGACGACCATCCGCAGCAGCACGTCGATCTGCTGGCCGACCAGGCCGTAGAAGGCCCGGCGTCGGCCTGGCCCGATGGTGTCCGCGAAGGGCTCCAACCGGTCGTCGTCGAGCAGGTCGGCGGTGGCCTCGACCTGTCCCGGTCGGCAGACCGCCGCGTAGTGCAGGGACTGCGGGTCGAGATGGTCGCGGCAGATCGTCGCGAGGTCGGCGTAGGACGAGTCGACGGCCCACATCCGGGTCCGGGGGGTGCTCGTCGTCCGCGTCTGCCCGGGCTCGACGGCGTCCGGGAGGACACCGAAGCGCAGCCATCCGCCGTAGTCGAGTGCGGGCTGGCTGGTGGCGTTGCGCAGCCGGTTGGCCAGGCGGGACAGGGCGACGTCGGCGGCCTGGACGCCCGACGGTGCGGGCTCTGCCCCGGCCGCCGGTACGCCCTCGGCGTGGACCATCGCCACCAGGTACTGCTCCCGACGGACCTGGAGGACGAACAGGGCACCCCGGACGGTGTGCAGCACGATCCGCAGCAGGTTCCCGCTGCGGGCCGGGCGCAGCTGGGCGTCCAGGTAGGTCATCACGTGCACCACGTCCCGGTCGACGAGCTGTCGTTCCTCGGCCGACAGGGCCGTGGAGTCGACGGCGGTAGGTGCGGCCTCCAGCGCGAAGTCGCACACCCCGGTGCTGTACCGGGCGAGGTGCACGACGGCGGGCACCTCCCGCATCAGGTCGTCGCAGGCGTCGACGGCCCCCGGACGCCGTCCGTCCAGGTGACTGCCGAGCACGATCTCGACGGGGCGACCGGCGGACTGCGGCGTACCCGCGTCACCGGTGGGGGCATCCGTGCTCATGTCTCCGGCACCTCCAGGTCGACGAAGTCGAGCAGCATCGGTCGAAGCCGGAAACCGTCGCTGGTCTCGCCATCGGTCAGCATCACCACCCGCAGCCGTCGGGCCGCCAGCAGGTGGGGGTGGTCGGGGCCGAGGAGGTTTCGCCCCTCGTCGAGCACCTCGCCGAGCAGCTTCTCCGCCGTTCCGAGGCGTCCCAGCACGGCGAGGTTGCCGGCCTGGTTGATCCTGGCCGCGAGGGTCCACGGATGGGACTCGCCGAGCCGGGAGGCCAGCCCGTCGGCCGCCACCCGCCCCTCCTTCGCCGCCTCGGTCACCTCGACGTGGCGGATCAGCACGGCCCGTACGCTGCGACACAGGTGGACGAAGGGGTGGTCGTCGACGAGGTCGCGTTCGTACCGGGCCAGGCTGTCCTCGGCCAGCCGGACCGCCTTGTCGGTCTCCCCCGCGAGGTGGTAGTCGACGGCCAGACTGAGTCGACAGGACTGCGCCTTGGGGCTGTCCTCGCCCAACAACCGGCGCAGCACCAGATGGGCCCGGCTGTTGAGGGCCTTCGCCTTGTCGAGGTAGCCACGACGTCGCTCGGTGACGGCCAGGTGCCGGACGGTCCGCAGCAGCAGCATGTCCTCCTCGCCGTGGCAGGACACCCGACGCTGGTAGACGTCGGTCAGCAGCCGGTACGCCTCGGCGGTCTCCCCCAGGTCGGTCAGGTAACGCCCCAGGTCACCGCTGAGCCGCAGGGTGTCGGGATGGTCCTCGGGGAACAACCGCAGCCGACGGCTCAGGGTCTGCCGCGCCACCCGGGCCGCCTCGTCGGTCCGACCCGCGAGATGGTACGAGTTCGCGAGGTTGTACGCGGCGATCAACGTCTCCGGGTGGGAGTTGCCGAACTGGTCCCGGAACCCCCGCCAGGTGGCCTGGTCCTCGATCAGGGCGGGGCGGAACCGGCCGAGCCCGCGCAGGTCACCGGCGAGGCCACGGCGGGCGACGAGGACCCGGGGATGGTCGGGGCCGAGCAGCGCCGCCCCGCGCTCCACCACCACCCGACTCAGGGCCAGGGCCTCGTCGTTGCGGCCGAGCATCCGGGTCACGTCCGCCAGCCGGGTGGCGAGCCGCAGGGTGATCTGGTCGGCCCAGTCGTGCCGGGTCAACCAGCGGTCCAGGACCGGACGCCACAGCCGCAGCGCCTCCGCCACCTCCCCCTCACCCCTGGCGATGAGGTGTTCGAGCTGTTCGACGAGGAACCGGCGGACCTCGTCCGGGTCGTCGACCGCCAGCGCACCGGAGCTGAGCAGGTGTCGGTGCAGTTCGTGCCGGAGCACCGAACCGGCGGCGGTGGTCCGGGGTGCCGCACCGGCCAGCCCGAGCAGGAACCGGTCCCGACCGGCAGTACGCTGCGCCGGTTCCATCTCGTCCCGGACGATCGCCTGCACTGCCGGGTGCATGCGTACCAGGCCGTCGCTGCCCCAGGTCACGTCGAAGATCCGGTAGCGCAGACCGACTGTCAGCGCTCTGTCGACCTCCCACCCGTCGGCGCGCAGCAGCGCCGCGTCCTCCTCGTCGAGACCGGCAGCGACCTGGGCGCGTACCCGGCGGGACTGGGCCAGGGTGAGGGAGAGGCCGTCCGGCGCGGCGAAGGCGAACATCTGCGCCAGCACCACGGCGATCCGGCCGCTGAGCTCCTCGCCCATCAGCCGCAACGCCACCCTGACGATCCGTCCGGTGGCCGGTTCCGCCCGGGTCGACGGCGCCACCGCCGCCACGAACGCCTGCACCGCCGCGTCCACGGCCCGCTGGCCGGGCACCCGGTCCCGCTTGTCGAGCAGGATGCCGGCCTGGTCCAGCAGCCCGCAGGACAGCCACAGGTCGAGGGGGAAGCCGCCCACCGCCTCCACCACCGTCGCCGCCCCGGTGGTGGACAGGCCGGTGACCTGGCGGGTGAGCAGTCGTACCGCATCGGTTGAGGTCAGCTCGCCGACGGCCACCTCGGGGCCGGACCCGGGTGGGCTGTCCCCACCCCGGGTCACCACGACGTGGCCGGAGCCGCCCGGCACCAGGCCGGTCAGGTCGGCCGGGTCCACGACCCCGTCGTACACCAGCAGCCACTGGTCTCCGGAGCCGGCCAGCTCCTTGAGCAGCTCCTGCACGGAGTTGCCCCGGGGGCCGAAGCCCACCCGCTCGGCCAACGCCGTGAGCGCCCGCCACAGGTCGTGCCGGTTGCCGGCCGGCAGCCAGGCGACCAGGTCGTAGTCGGCGCGGAACCGGTCCACGTACGTCCGGACCAGGCTGGTCTTGCCCGCTGCGGCGGGCCCCCGCACCACCACCGGCTCGGTGCCGACCCCGGCCAGGAGCAGATCCCGGAGCCCGCCGAGTTCCCGGTCCCGGCCGACGAAGTCGCGCGGCGGCGTGGGGAGCCCGGGCACCGGTTCGTCCCGACAGCTCCCGCCGGGGTAGCCGACCCGCCAGGCCCGGTGGGCCGGTGCCGGGTCGAGGGTCGCCAACCCCAGTGCGCCCCGCAGCCGCCGGAGGGCCGGTTCCTCGGTGCACCCGGCGAGGTCGAGGACCCGTTCGGCGTCCGGCCGCAGCCCCGTCACCGGGACGGTGCGGACCACCATCAGCTCGGCGTCGGGGCGGTCCCGGACCTGCTGGATCGTGGCGTTGAGCCAGTCGTCGTCGGTCTCCACCAGAGGTGGGGCCAGCACCCCTGAGTCCGGCGGCGTGGCCGGTTCCGGGTCGACCACGAGCACCACGAAGGGGCCGTCGACGGCGGTCCCGCCCCGACTCCACCCCCGGACCCGTAACCCCAGTGCGACCAGGGCGCCGCGCAGCCAGTCCGCCCACGGGCGTTGGGCCTCCCGGTACGCCAGGCACACCGTCCCGCTCTCGTCGGCGGTCTGTCGGCCCAGCCCGCGCCGGTACCGGTCCCGGGCCGCGTCGGGCTCGGGCAGCGCCCGACTCACCTCACCGACGGTGACCAGGTCGAGCAGCGACCCGTACGCGTCGAGCACCCGGTCCCGGTGCGGGGAGTCCTCCAGCAGGGCGGCGAGCGACGACCCGGGTGGACCGGGGATCTCCACCTGCGCGAAGTCGATGTCGAGGGTGGGCTCGTCGAGCGCACCGAGGAACCGCTGCCGCACCTGGTCGGCGTAGCCGGTGACGGTGTCGGGCGGACCGTCGAGGCCGGTGGTGGCGGCGATGATCCGCACCCCGGCCGGGGCGGCCCGGTGCACCTCACGGGCGACCGCCGCGACGGCTGCCAGCTCGGGTCGGCGGTACGGCAGGCAGACCACCACCGTGTCGCAGAGCACCGCGAGCCACTGCGCCACTGTCGGGGTGAACTCCGGGGCGTCGAGGAGGACGTCGTCGTACTCGGTGAAGCGGAGTTGGCGGCGCAGCTCCACCCGGAGGGCCTCTTCCGGGCCGGACCCGACCTGGGTCACCGAGGGCCACTCCACCACGTCGGGTACCGCCACCACGTCCAACCGGCCGGGGGCGACCGCGTACCGGCGCAGGCTCGTGCTGCCGGGGGCGAAGCCGGGCAACGCGAACAGCAGCTCGGTCAGGCTGGTGGGGAGGTGGTCGGTGATCGCGGACTGTTCGGCGTAGAAGGAGCTGAGATGGTCGTGGACCCGCACTGCGCCTCGGCCGACGTCCACCACCAGGACCCGTCGACCCGCCCGGGCCAGCAACAACGCCAGGTTACCGACCATGTTGGTGCGTCCGGTGAGCGTCGCCGCGGCCAGGAAGGCGCTCACCCTGGTCTCCACCGGGCCCGTCGCAGGACCCCCACGCACCACTGTGGTCGACGGGGGACCCTCCCCGGCCGGAGCCGCCTCCTCCGTCATGTCACCCCTCCCCCTCGCTCTCCCGACCGGCGTCGGTGCGCCTGCGGTCGACCCGCCGTACCCCCCGGTGAGTCGTTGTTCTGGTTGGACCACCACAGGAACTCGGCGGTCGGAGTGCCGGTCTCGGTCATCAGCCGCCGTAACGACCGGCGGAGCGACTGTCGCGGGATGGCGTCGAGTTCGGCGGGGTCGAGCTCCTCGACGTCGAGAAGGTGAGACACCAACGGTCCGTCGTTGCTGCTCATCCCCTCCGAACTCGTCCGGCCCAACCTTCGATCCATCGGCTGCCACCATTTCCGAACGGCACAGTCAGCGTCTCGCCCGTAACATATCGTAGCGGCCATCGATGTTCACCGTCGTCACGGTGGAGTGCCACCTGGTCTGGGGAGGCCGCGTTTGCGGACCGATCGGCACGAGATGCCAGCCGGGACGTTCCTGGCCATCGCCCGGGGCGGTGGTGGACACCGGGCCGTCCGGCATCTCCGCGCCGGTCAGCTCAGCCGCAACCTGTTGGCCGTCCGGGAGGTGGTGTCTCTCGGACGCGACAGTGGACACCCGGACGCCGGACTGGTCGAGCGGGCCTGGCATCTCCTGGCTGACCTGCGGCGACACCATCCGGAGGCGGCCCGGTCGGTGCTCACCCACCCGGCGGTCGGGGTGTGGGCGGTGCAGACCCTCACGGAACTGCGCGACGGCGACCCGGGGGCGCGTCCGGCGATGCTCGGGGCGGTGGTGGCGGCGACGGCGCTCCGGGCCGGAACGCAGGCCCGTGTCACCTTCCCGACATCCCCCGACGGGAGGGTGGCGACGGCCCTGCCGGGGGTGGGTCTCCTCCGCCGCCCGGCGGGCGACCGACAGGCTCGTGCGCAGCTGTGGGTGGACGGTGCGCGGGGGCGGGTGGCGCTGGACGGCGTCGCGGTCGTCGGCGGTGACCGGCGACCGTCCGACACCGCCCCGACCTGGCATCCGGTCTTCCGGCTCCGGGCCGGGAACGCGGCGCTGTTCCATCTGGACGACCCGATGTCACTCGTCAGCCCGGACACCGTGGTCCCGCTCGACGCGTCCGGGGCGACGGACTGGCGCTCCCGGATCGCGCCCGGGTGGCGGCTGCTGGCCACCCGGCACCGGTGGCGGGCCGTGGAGCTGGCCGAGATGGTGTCGGTCGTGGCACCCCTACGCCCCGACGAGGCGGGTCGGGCGGCGGCCGACGGCATCCCGGGCACCACGGCGGCGACCTCCGCCCTGACCAGCGGCACCCTCCCGACAGCTGTGGGCTGCATCGCCCTGGCCGGACGCGGCGACGCGCGGACCGTCGCGGCGACCCTGGTGCACGAGGTGGCGCACAACAAGCTGGCCGCCCTCGGTGACCTCTTCCCCCTCGTCGCCCGGACCGGGCAGAGCTGGCACCCGGCACCGTGGCGCGACGGCGTACGCCCACTGTCGGCCCTGCTCCAGGGTCTGTACGCGCACGTGGCGGTGGGGGAGTTCTGGCGACGTCAGCGGCACCACGAGACGGCGGCTGGCCGACGGGTGGCCGCAGCGGAGTCCGCCCGGCTCCGGGTGGCCTGCCGGGAGGTCGCCGACCTGCTCGGCACCGCCGACGGACTCACCCGGTACGGGCGGGTCCTGGTGGACCAGCTCGACCGGGTGCTCCGCGACTGGGAGGGCCGGGGTCGGCCCCCCGCTCCGTCGGTCAGCCCTTGAGCAGCTGGCGGGCCATGACGATGCGCTGGACCTGGTTGGTGCCCTCGTAGATCTGGGTGATCTTGGCGTCCCGCATCATCCGCTCGACCGGGTAGTCCCGGGTGTAGCCGTACCCGCCGAGGAGCTGGACCGCGTCGGTGGTGATCTCCATCGCGGCGTCGGAGGCGAAGCACTTGGCCGCCGCCCCGAAGTACGTCAGGTCGGCGTCCCCCCGCTCGGAGCGGGCCGCCGCCGCGTACGTCAACTGTCGGGCCGCCTCCAGCTTCATCCCCATGTCGGCGAGCATGAACTGCACGCCCTGGAACTCGGCCACCGGCTTGCCGAACTGCTTGCGCTCGGCGACGTACCCCCGGGCGTAGTCGAGCGCGCCCTGCGCGATGCCGACCGCCTGCGCGGCGATGGTGACCCGGGTGTGGTCGAGGGTCTTCATCGCGGTGGCGAAGCCGGTGCCCTCGGCGCCGATGATGCGGTCGGCCGGGATCCGGACGTCGTCCAGGTAGACCTCCCGGGTCGGCGAACCCTTGATCCCGAGCTTCTTCTCCGGAGCGCCGAAACCGACCCCGGGATCGGACTTCTCCACCACGAAGGCGGAGATCCCCCGGGACCGGGCATCCGGGTCGGTGACGGCGAAGACGGTGTAGTACTCGGAGACGCCGGCGTTGGTGATCCACCGCTTCACCCCGTTGAGGACCCAGTGGTCTCCGTCACGTACCGCCCGGGTGGTCATCGACACCGCGTCGCTGCCCGCCTCCGGCTCGGACAGGCAGTAGGAGAACATCGCCTCCCCGCCGGCCACCGGGGTCAGGTACCGGCGCTTGAGCTCCTCGGAACCGGCCAGCAGCAGCGGCATGGTGCCGAGCTTGTTCACCGCCGGGATCAGCGAGGACGAGGCGCAGGCGCGGGCCACCTCCTCGATGACGATCGCGGTGGCCAGGGCGTCCGCGCCCGCTCCGCCGTACTCGACGGGGACGTGGGGGGCGTGGAAGTCGGCGGCCCGCAGTGCCTCGTACGACGCTACGGGAAATTCACCCGTCTCATCGGCCTCGGCCGCGTGCGGGGCTACTTTCGCGGTGCAGACCTCCCGAACTGCGTCCCGAATCGCCTGGTGCTCCTCGGGCAACGAGTAGACGTCGAACGGTTCCCCTGCGGCCATGTCGGCCACCTCCCCTTCACCGCTATCATGCGCATTCGGTGCCGTGTCGGGTCACCGCCGACCGCGCAAGAATGAAGGATAGCGACATGCTCCAGGCGAACGTTACCGACGCGTAGGCTCGGCGTGATGCTGTCGTCGGCGTCACCGAGTCGGCCACCACACCACGCATTCACAATCAACCCAGGTGCCCGCCATGGTGCCCGGCCAGACGCGACGCAAACAGAGCGCCGCCAGTGTGAGCGGAGAAGACAGGCGTGACGATCCCGTACCCGAACACCCAGCCGATGGCGGCGATCCCGGCGGTGACGCCGCCCTCCGGCGCCGCCCGGCCCCGGGTGACCTTCCTCGGCACCGGCTACCTCGGTGCGACGTACGCCATCTGTTACGCCGAGCTCGGCTACGAGGTGCTCGGCTTCGACGTCGACGCCGACAAGATCGCCAAGTTGAACGCCGGTGAGGTACCGATCCACGAACCGGGCCTGGACGAGCTGCTCCGGCGCAACCTGTCCGCCGGCCGGCTCCGGTTCAGCACCGACATCTCCGAGATCGCCGACTTCGGTGACGTGCACTTCATCTGCGTCGGGACCCCGCAGCGGGCCGACGGGATGGGCGCCGACCTGTCGTACGTCGAGGCGTCGGTGACCAACCTGGCCCAGCACCTCACCCGCAAGGCGTTGATCGTCGGGAAGTCGACGGTGCCGGTCGGCACCGCCGAGTGGGTGGAGCAGCTGGTCGGCAAGCACACCCCGACCGACCTCGAGGTGGAGGTGGCCTGGAGCCCCGAGTTCCTCCAGGAGGGCTTCGCCGTCGACGACGTGCTGCGGCCCAACCGGATCGTGGTCGGGGTCAAGAGCGAGTGGGCCAACGGGATGCTCTACGCCGCCCACAAGGGCGTCTTCGACCTGGCCGCCACCGAGGACCGGGAGGTCCCGCTGGTGGTCACCGACTTCGCCACCGCGGAGCTGGTCAAGGTCGCCGCGAACGCCTTCCTGGCCACGAAGATCTCTTTCATCAACGCGATGGCCGAGGTCTGCGAGGCCGCCGGAGGGGACGTCACCCAGCTCGCCCGGGCCATCGGGTACGACCCCCGGATCGGCAACCGCTTCCTCCAGGCCGGTCTCGGCTTCGGCGGGGCCTGCCTGCCCAAGGACATCCGCGCCTTCCAGGCCCGGGCGCAGGAGCTGGGGGCCGGGGAGGCGCTGCGGTTCCTGCACGAGGTCGACCTGATCAACCTGCGCCGCCGTACCCGGGTGCTGCACCTCGCCGCCGACCTGCTCGGCCGCCGCGCGGGTCCGGCCGGGCCGGACCTGTCCGGAACCCGGATCGCGGTCCTCGGCGCCACCTTCAAACCCAACACCGACGACGTACGCGACGCCCCCGCCCTGGCCGTGGCGGCACTGCTGCACAAGGCCGGTGCCGACGTGCACGTCTTCGACCCCGAGGGCATCGGCAACGCCCGTCGGGCGGTACCGGAGTTGGGCTACGAGGCCACCATGAACGAGGCGGTCGCCGACGCCGACCTGGTCTGCGTCCTGACCGAGTGGGCGGACTTCCGTAACGCCGACCCGTTCGTCCTGGGTGAGCTGGTCGCCGGTCGCCGGGTGGTGGACGGCCGCAACTGCCTGGACGCCACACTGTGGACCCAGGCCGGCTGGGAGTACCGGGGTCTGGGCCGCCCCTGAGGTCGTCCCGCTCCGGCGACCCGGCCCCCGCCGGGCCGCCGGAGACCGACCGACCGGCACCGGTCGGCCGCGTACGACGGCGGCCGACCTTTTTCTGCCCCGCGACGCGGCGACAGGTGTCGAAATCCGGGCCAGGTTTGGGCATGCTGCGACAGTGGAAGTCCACTGTGCGGGTCGGCCGGGAGGGGTGTCGTGAAAGATTTCCAGTGCTCCTCGTGCGGCCAGGAGAGCAAGCCGGCCGCCCACTGCCCGCACTGCGGGGCGACCCAGCCACAGTGGGCCGAGCATCTGGCGGAGATCGAACGCTCCATCGCGGAGATGAAGGCGCGCGAGGCCGCCATCGCCGCCGAGCAGCGGCAGATCGCCCAGAAGATGCAGGCCGCGCTCTTCCAGCGGGACATTCTCGCGCACGCCGGTGAGGACGGCCTCAACAAGTCGACCCGACCGCACCGGGTGCTCCGCCGGCGTACCCGCCGCCCGTCGGGACCGGCGAACGCCGCCGGGGCCACACAGTCGTCGAAGGCGGCAGCCGCACCGCCGGCGCAGGGCACCGGACCGTCCGGCCGGACCGGCACCCCGAAGACCCCACCGGGCAAGGCCGGAGCGGGCCGACCGGGGGCCGACGCCCCCGGGAGGGCGGACACCGGACCCGCCGACGCGGGGCGGCCCCGGACCCCGAAGGTCGGCCCGGATCCGGCCGATCCCCGGCGGACCGGGGCCGGGAGGGGTTCCCGGGTCCCCCGGCAGGGCACCGTCCCGCCGCCGCAGGACCCGCCCGGACGGCCGGACGCGATCTGGCTGGACGCCGACGACCCGGAGAACCCGCCCGAGGCCTCCTCCCGCGAGGTGCAGAACATCCCGCTGGGGCTGGGGGCACTGCTGCTCGGGGTGGCCGCGGTGGTCTTCGCCATCCTGGCCGGCACCTCCATGGACGCCCTCGGGCGGCTGGGCATCCTGCTGCTGGCCACCGTGGTCATGCTGCTCGTCCCCCCGGTGCTGGCCCGTCGTGGGCTCACCTCCACCGCCGAGACCATCTCCGTGGTCGGGCTGCTCCTGTTGCCGTTGGCCGGGTACGCCCTGTGGAGCGTCGACCGGATCGGGTCGGGCGGGTTCCCGGGTGCCCTCTTCGTCGCGCTGGTCTTCGGCGGGACCACCGCCACGGCGCTGCTGTACGCCCGCTTCACCGGGCTGCGCGCCCCCCGGTTCGCCACCGTCCTGGCCGCCCAGCCGATCCTGCCCGCACTGGCGTACGGGTGGGTCGACGGCGCGGTCGGCTGGGCCCTGGTGCTCACCGCCGTGGCCGGTCTCGACCTGTGGCTCGCCCGGTCCCCGCTCACAGTGGAACGCCCGGTCCGCCGGGACCTGCCCGAACCGGTTCGGGACCGCCGGGCCGAGGGCCGCCCCGAGACGGCACCCGAGGAGCGTGCCGAGGTGCTGGGCGGGCACCAGTCCGGCCGCGTACCCCGACCCGCCCGGACCGGTCGACCCACCGGACCGGCCCGGCCGGTGCCCGGTCTGGCCCGGCTGACCTGGGTGTTGCACGCGATCGCCGTGGTCCTCGCCCTGGCGCTCGCGGTGATCGGCCTGCTGCGTGCCGCGACGGTGCCGGTCGCCGTCGGTGCGGGCGCGGCGCTGCTGCTGGCCGCAGCGCTCTGCCTGGCCGGGACGCTCGCCGCCCGTCGGCCGCCGCTGCCCGACGTCGGGGCGGGGGTGGTGACCCTCGCCGTGATCGTCGCGGCGAGCCGGATCGCCGCCGTCGCCCTGCCCGGTCGGGCGGTGCTGGTCATCGCGGCGGTCATCGCGGTGACCGGGCTCGCGGTCCGGGCGGTGCCGGAGGCGGCCCGCCGGGGTCCCCAGCTCGCCGCCGCCACCGCGCTCACCGTCTGCGGGCTGGTGGTGGCCTTCGACGCGGTACGGGCCGGTCTCGCCCCCGTGTGGGCCGCGCTGCCCGCCTGGGCTGCCGACCTGGACCGCTACCCCCGGGTGCTGGCGGACGCGACCGGAGCCGCCGCCTGGCAGCTGCCGCTGGCCGCTCTCCTGCTCACCGTGGCCGCCGTCCTGGCGCTGCCGCCGCAGATCCGCCGGGAGTTCGCGGTGGTCGGCGTGGCGCTTACCGCCCTGGCCGTACCGGCCTCGTTCGGCCTGGGGTGGGCGGCGGCCCCGTGGCCGATGGTGCTGGCCGCCGTCGGCATCGGACTTGCCGGGCTCTCCGCCCGGACCGAACGGTCCGCGCTGGTCCACGTGGTCACCGCGGCGCTGATCGGCGCGGTCGGGACCGGGGCGGCCCTGGCCCGCCCGGCGGTGACCAGCGTCGTGCTGTTGGTCCTCTGCCTGGCGGGGATCGCGGCGGCGTTGGTGCCCCGGTTCCGGATGGCACCGGCCGGAGCGGAGACCGTCACCGCGTGGGCGGCGGGCGGCGCGGCGTTCGCCCTGCCCGGGTCGGTGGCCGCCTTCGTCACCGCCACGGTTCCGGTGGACCCCACCCCGACCCCGGCGAGCCTGCGGGAGATGACCGTCCCGGTGCTGGCCGCGAGCTTCCTGGCGGTCTGCGTCACCCTCGGCCACGCCGCGCTCGTGCAGGTCTCCCAGCGGCACGTACCCACCCCCCTGGCCACCGGGACCGGTCTCGGCGCGCTGGTGGTCTGCGCCGCCGCGTTCGTCGCCCCCGGCACCACAGCGGCGGACCTGTGGCTCTGCGGCCTGGTGCTGGTCGCCACGGCCCTCGTGGTGCTCACCCCGATGATCGACGCCCGCCGCCCCTCCGACGTCTCCCTGGACGCGGCGGACCTCGCCCTGGCCGCGGTGACCACCGCCCTGGTCGCCACGATGGTCCGGGTCGCGGCCGTGGTCACCCCCGGCGGTCAACTGGTGGTCGCCGCGATCCTGGTCCTGGTGGTCGCGGTGACCGCCCGGGCGCTGCCGCAGCAGTGGCGACGCGGTCCGGTCCTCGGCGTCGCCGTCGGCGGTGTGCTGATCGGGCTGATCGCCGGCTGGTCGACGGTGCGCAGCGGACTGGCCGTCCTGGCCACCCCCGGCCCGATCTGGGCCGGGGACCTCTCCGGCTGGCCGATGGTGCCGGCCGGGGGCGCGTGGCAGGCCCCGGCCGCCCTGGCGCTGCTCGGGGTGGCCGCCGCGGTGCTCCTGCCACCCCCCTGGAAGTACGACGTGTCCGGTGCCGCCGCCGTGCTCGCCACCATCGGCGTACCGGCTGCCCTCGGGTTGTCCTGGTGGTCGCCGGTGGTGGTGGGGGCGATGGTCGCCACCTGCTACGCGATGGCGGCGGTGGCCGCCGTGGACCCCCGGGCGGCGTTGTCCCGGGCCACGATGGCCGGGATCCTCGGCCTGTACGCCGCTGCCGCCGGGCTGCCCCGGCCGTGGAGCACCGCCCTGGCCCTCGGTGCCGTCGTGCTGATCTGCGTCACGGTGGCCGCCGTCGCCCGGGTCGTCGCCGCCGGGCAGGTCGACATCGAGGCGGAAGGGTTGCCGCCGCACCTGGCCCAGGTGGGTGGCGCGGCGGCCGGGGCAGCGCTGCTGGCCGCCCCCGGTGCGGTAGCCGCGCTGGCCGCCGGGTTCGGCGACTCCCCGCAGGTCGTGGTGACCTCGGCGCTGGCCGCCACGAGCCTGGGGCTGGCACTGGTCGGTGCCTTCCGGCGTCGGATCCCGCAGTACCTGCCGTACACCAGCGCCGGCGTGGCCGTCGGTGCCACGGTCAGCGCCCTGGCCGCCGTCTTCGCCGGCCTCCCCTTCGGGGTCTACGCCGCAGTGGCGGGTCTGCTCGGGGTGCTGGCCGAGCTGCTGCGCGTGGCCACCGACCCACCGGTCGAGACCGCCCGGCCGCTACACCGCTGGTCGATGCTCGTCGACGGGGCACTGCGTCGCGGGCCGGACGACGGTACGCCCCGGTGGCGGGTCAACCCGGCCGCCGGGGCGCTGGCGGCCGCCGCGGTCCCCGTCGTCCTGGCCGTCGTCTCCGTCGCACCGGCGCTGCTGGCCGCGCTGGTGCAGCCGTACCGGACGTTGACCCGGATCTGGCAGGGGCCGCCCCCGGAACTGCTCACCCCGCCCCCGGGTGCGGTGAACGCCACCCACGTGTTGACGGCGCTGCTGCTCACCGGCACTGCGGCGCTCGCCGCGACCGGTTTCACCGCCGGCCGGTGGTCCCGGGCCGTCCCGGTGGTGCTCCCCGGGGTGGCGGTGACCCTGCTGATCACCCCGGTATCCCTCGGTCGGCCCTGGCCGGCGGGGGCGGCGGCCGGACTCGTCGTCTTCGCCCTCACCATGTTGGCGTTGGCGCTGGCCCGTCCCCCGTCCCGGCTGGAGCGGGCCCGTTCGCTGCGCTCGGCGCGGGTGTTGGCCTTCGTGATCGGGTTGGCCGCCGGGGGTGCCGGACTGGCCGGGGCGCTGGCCACCCAGGGACTGACCCTCCAGGCCCTGGGTGGTGGGGCCGCAGTGGGTACGGTCGCCGCCCTGTTCGGCAGGACCCAGCGGGCCCGCATCCTCGGTTGGCTCTTCGCCTCGCTCAAGGCGCAGCTCTTCGTGCTCACCCTCGGTCTGGTCGTCGGCCTGGCCCCGGTCTGGTCCGCGTTCGGGGTGCTGGCCGTCGGTGCGGCGTTGCAGGTGGTCGCCGCGACCCTGCCCCGGCTGCGCCGTCCCCAGGCGTACCGGGAGGCGGCCACCGTGGAGTGGAGCGGGTACGCCGCAGCGCTCATCGCGTTGGCACTGGCCTTCGACTCACCCCGACACATCGCCGCCCTGCTCGCCGCCTGGGGGGCGCTGCTCGGGCTGGCGGCCACCCGTCCGAGGCGACGGCCGGTGGAGCGTCGGATCCTGTTCTGGGGTGTGGTCCTCTGCGAGATCACCGCCTGGTGGATCCTGATGCGGGTCGCCGAGGTGGCGCTGCCCGAGGCGTACACCCTGCCGTTCGCGGTCCTGGCCCTGCTCGTCGGGCTCCTGGAGCTTCGGCAGCGACCGGACCTGAGCAGCTGGGTGGCGTACGGGCCGGCGTTGGTCGCCGCCTTCCTCCCCACCTGCGCGATCGTGCTGGCCACCGATTCGAGCATGCTCCGTCAGGTGTTGCTCCTGCTCGGGGCGGTGGCGGTGCTGATCTTCGGTTCGGTACGGCAGCAGCAGGCCCCGGTGGTGATCGGGGCGGTGGTGACAGTCGTCGTGGCGGTGCACGCCCTGTTCAGCCTGGGGCCGTGGCTGGTGCTGGTCCCGGTCGGCCTGGTCCTGCTCGTCCTGGGCGCGAGCAACGAACGCCGCCGCCGCGCCCAGGAACGCCTCCAGACCGCTCTACGCGGGATGCGGTGAGCAGCGGGGTGTCACTCTCAGCCGAGGGTGGCGTGCAGTGCCGCTTCCTTCTCGGCGACCAGCTTCTCCAGGCTCTCCTGGTACGCCACCATCCGGCCGCGCAGCTCCTCGTCGGCGGCGGCGAGGATGCGGACCGCGAGCAGCCCGGCGTTGCGGGCGTTGCCGATCGACACGGTGGCCACCGGTACGCCCGCCGGCATCTGCACGATCGACAGGAGCGAGTCCATCCCGTCGAGGTGCTTCAACGGCACCGGTACGCCGATCACCGGCAGCGGGGTGACCGAGGCGATCATGCCCGGCAGGTGGGCGGCGCCACCGGCCCCGGCGATGATCACCTTGAGGCCCCGGTCCACCGCGGTCCGGCCGTAGTCGATCATCTTGCCCGGGGTGCGGTGGGCGGAGACGACGCCCACCTCGTACCCGACCCCGAACTCGGTCAGGGCCTCCCCAGCGGCCTTCATGGTCGGCCAGTCCGAGTCGCTACCCATGATCAAACCGACGGTGGTCATGCGGGTCCTCTTCTCGTTCACGGACGGCCGGCGGTCAGCCAGCGGGCGGCGCGGGCCGCACGGGCCCGTACGTCGGTCAGGTCGTCACCGAGGACCGTCACGTGCCCGATCTTGCGGCCGGGACGGACCTGCTTGCCGTACAGGTGGACCTTGGCACCGGGCTCGGCGGCGAAGAGGTGGTGCAGCCGCTCGTCGAGCGTGATGCCGCCCGGCTCACCGCCGAGGACGTTAGCCATCACCACCACCGGGGCGGTCAGCCCGGTGTCGCCCATCGGGTAGTCGAGCACCGCCCGCAGGTGCTGCTCGAACTGGGAGGTCCGGGCCCCCTCGATGGTCCAGTGACCGGAGTTGTGCGGGCGCATGGCCAGCTCGTTGACGACCAGCCCGGTGGGGGTCTCGAAGAGTTCGACGGCGAGCAGGCCGACCACCCCGAGGGCGGTGGCCAGGTCGATGGCGAGCTGCTGGGCGGCGACGGCCCGCTCCTCGGGCAGCCCCGGGGCCGGGGCCAGCACCTCGACGCAGATCCCGTCGACCTGCACCGTCTCCACCACCGGGTACGCCGCCACCTGCCCGAACGGGGAGCGGGCCACCTGCACGGCGAGTTCCCGCCGCAGGGCCACCTTCTCCTCGACGATCAGCTTGGTGCCCCCGGCGAGGAGGGTGGTGACCAGTTCGGTGGCGTGGGCGGCGTCGTCGACCAGCCAGACGCCCCGCCCGTCGTACCCGCCCCGAGCCGCCTTGAGCACCACCGGCCAGCCCTGCTCGTCGCCGAAGGCGATCACGTCGGCGGGGTCGGCCACCGGCCGCCAGGCCGGGTTCGGCGCACCCAGCTCGCCGAGACGCTCCCGCATCACCTGCTTGTCCTGGGCGTGCACCAGGGCGTCGGCCGGCGGGAAGAGCTTCACCCCCTCGGCGGCGAGCGCACCGATGTGCTCGGTGGGTACGTGCTCGTGGTCGAAGGTGACCACGTCACACCCCTTGGCGAAGGTGCGCAGGGCCGTCAGGTCGGTGTGGTCGCCGTACTGCACGTCGGCGGCGACCAGGGCGGCGCCGTCGTCGGGAGACTGGGCGAGTACGCGCAGCGACTGGCCGAGGGCGATCGCGGCCTGGTGGGTCATCCGGGCCAGCTGGCCGCCCCCCACCATGCCGACAACGGGAAGTCCGGTTCGGGTGTCCATCTCGCCGGCAAGCCTAACGGCGTCCCCGTCGGCCTTCGGCCGGAGGTGGGCAAGTGTGAGAAGGGCACCCCTGTCGACCGTGCGCGTCGACAGGGGCCGGCCCCTTGCCTACAGCTGGTCGAGCAGGTCGTCGACGGTGGTCACCGGCTGGCGGCAGACGAACCCCTGGCAGACGTACGCCGTGGCCTGTCCGTCCTGCATCGGCCGGTCGGCGAGCAGCGGCACCCCCGGCTGGTCCGGTGCTCCGGCCACCACCACCGCCCCGGGCGGGGCGTGGCGGATCGCCGCCGCGACCAGCGGATCACCGGCCGGGTCGGCGGTGACCACGGCGATCTCGTACGGCCCGGAGAGCAGTCCCTCCCCCACTGTCGCCGCGTACCCGGTGAACCGGGCGTGTCGGCCGACGATCGGGGCGACGGTGGCCGACGCCGCCTCGGCGGCCTCCCGGTACCGGGGCTCCCCGCTCAACGCCGAGTACGTCACCAGCGCCGCGGCGATCGCCGACCGGCCGGACGGGGTGGCGTTGTCGGTCGGGTCGGCCGGTCGGGCCACCAACTGCTCGGCGTCGTCGGCGGTGTCGTAGAACCCGCCCCCGGGGGCGGCGAACCGGGCCAGGGCGGTGTCCAGGAGCTGTCCGGCCAGGGTGAGCCACCGGCCCTCCCCGGTGAGCTGGTGCATGGCGCAGAACGCCTCGGCGACGCACCCGTAGTCCTCCAGGACCCCGGCGGGTTCCCCGACGACGCCGTCGCGGGAGACCCGGCGCAGTCGACCGTCGACCACGTGCACCCGGGCCAGGTGTTCGGCGGTGTCCCGCAGCGCCCCGTCCGCGACGATCGCCACCCCGGCGAGGAGGTTGTCCGCGCTGCCCAGGGCGGGCCGGTCGGTCGCGGTCGGTCCGCCTGCGGCCGACCCCGGGTCGGTCGCGTTCTCGATCTCGACGAACCGGACGAACTCGGTGAGGGCGGTGACGGCCAGGCCGTTCCAGGCGGCCACCACCTTGTCGTCGCGGGCCGGCTGGGGTCGGGTGTCCCGGGCGGCCAGGAGTCGACCCACCACCTCCTGCCAGCGACTGCGTACCTCCGGGGCGGCGTCGTCGACGTCCCGGGCCAGCCGGAGCACGCTCGTGCCGTCTTCGACGCCCTTCCTTCGGTCCGGAGTGCCGTCTTCCGGCGCGGAGGCGGAATGAGGGACGAAGGTGCCAGTGTCGGTGACGGTGAACAGGTCGGCTGCCCACCGGCCGTCGGCCTCCCCCAGGGCCTCGACGAGCTGGGCGGGCGTCCAGGCGTAGGTGAGCCCCTCCACCCCGTCGGTGTCGGCGTCGAGGGCCGAGGCGAAGCCCTGACCGGGGCGGTGCAGCTCGTCGGCGAGGAACCGGGCGACGTCCCGGGCCACCCGCTTGGCCAGCGGGTCACCGGTGAGCCGCCACAGGTGGGTGTAGACCCGCAGCAGCAGGGCGTTGTCGTAGAGCATCTTCTCGAAGTGCGGGACCGTCCAGTGCCCGTCCACCGAGTACCTGGCGAAACCGCCGGCGAGCTGGTCGTACAGGCCGCCTCGGGCCATCGCCTCACAGGTGTGCCTGACGATCTCCAGGCTCTCGGCCGACCCGGTCCGCTGGTGGTGCCGGAGCAGGAAGAGCAGGTTCATGTGCGGGGGGAACTTCGGGGCCCCGCCGAAACCGCCGTTCTCCCTGTCGTACTCCTTGGCGAGCTGGGCCGCGGCGGCGTCGAGCAGGTCGGCGGTGAGCGGGGCGGTGGGACCGCCGACGGCCTGCGCGCCGCCGATCGCCTCGACCACCGCGGCCCCCTGCTGGAGTACGGCGTCGCGCTGCTCCCGCCAGGCCGTCCCGACCGACTCCAGCAGCCGGACGAAGTTGGGCTTCGGGAAGTAGGTGCCGCAGAAGAACGGGGTGCCGTCCGGCGTGGCGAAGACGGTCATCGGCCAGCCGCCCTGCCCGGTCATCGCCTGGGTGGCGGTCATGTAGACGGCGTCGACGTCGGGGCGCTCCTCCCGGTCCACCTTGATCGCCACGAACCCGGCGTCGATCAGCGCCCCGACCGCCTCGTCCTCGAACGATTCGTGTGCCATCACATGGCACCAATGGCACGCGGAATACCCGACGGAGATCAGGACCGGCACGTCACGCCGCTTGGCCTCGGCGAACGCCTCGTCGCACCAGGGCCACCAGTCCACCGGGTTGTCGGCGTGCTGGAGCAGGTAGGGGCTGGTGGCGTCGACGAGTCGGTTCACCCGACGACCATATCCACCCGGGAGCGGGTCCGCCCGCCTGCCGGCGATCACCGGACGACCTTCCCTCGTTCATCCTCATGCATTTAGATCTGTGCATGTGTCGGCGTCTCGCCGACCCGCCCCTCGAAGGAGGCACACATGCGCGGAACCCGTCCCCTGGCTGCGCTCACGTCGGTGGCGGTGGTCGCTGCGGTGCTCACCGCCGCCCCCACCCCGGCCCGCTCCACCCCCGCGTCCGCCGCCGACCCGGCCGCCCGGATCTCGGCCACGACCGCGGTCGGCACCCACAACGCGTACGAGAAGGCGACCTACCCCTATCTGGCGCAGGCCCTCGACTCCCGGGTCGGCATGATCGAGCTGGACGTCTGGCCGGACGTGATCAGCAGGGTGTGGCGGGTCAGCCACTCCAACCCGCTCGGCAACGACAACAACTGCGTGCAGGCGTCCACCCCCGCCCAGCTCTACACCGGCACCCGGAACCGGAACCTGGACCACTGCCTGGACAACGTGCGCCTCTGGCTGGACGCCCACCCGGACGCCGGCCCCCTGATGATCAAGATCGAGTTGAAGACCGGGTTCAGCAGCCGTACCGGCCAGGGACCGGCCCAGCTCGACGCCCTCCTCGCCGCCCGCCTCGGTGACCGGGTGTTCCGCCCCGCCGACCTGCTCGGGACCCATCCCACACTGGACGCGGCGGCCCGGGCCGACAACTGGCCGACCCGGGCACAGCTCGCCGGGAAGGTCATCGTCCACCTGATCCCCGGAACGGTCGAGCAGGGCAATCCGACCGACGTCCTCTGGACCGACGTCGAGTACGCCCGCCACCTGGTCGCCCTGCGCGCCGCCGGCACCCTCGGCTCGGCCCGGGCCTTCCCCGCCGTGCTCCGCGCCCAGGCCGGGGACCCCCGCACCCGGTACGCCGAGACCGCCCTGCGCCCCTGGTTCGTCGTCTTCGACGGGAACACCTCGGCCTACCTCGACGGCGGGATCGACACGTCCTGGTACCACGCCAACCACTACCTGCTGGTGATGACCGACGCCCACAAGCTCGCCCCTGCGGTCGGGAACGACCCGGTGGCCGCCGCCGCCCGGGTGGCGCTCCTGGCCCGGTCGTACGCCACCATCGCCTCGGCCGACTGGGCCGCCCTCCCCACCGTCCTCGACGACGTCGTCCCCCGGGGCTGACCGACCGGCGGCCACCCGCTCAGGAGGCGCCGTCGGCCCGGAGAGGGAGGACGTTCGGGCGGGTGGTGTCGATCATGGAGCCGAGCACCGCGCTGATCTTGTCGGCCGGGATCGGCTTGCAGAAGTGGTAACCCTGAGCAGCGGTGCAGCCCAACTCGGCGAGGGCGAGCCGCTGCTCGGCGGTCTCCACCCCCTCGGCCACCACCCGCAACCCCAGCTCGTGGGCGAGCCCGACAGTGGTCCGGACGATCGCCGCCGCCTCCGGCGAGTCCACCATCCTGATCACGAAGGACCGGTCCACCTTCAGCTCGTCCACTGTGATCCGGGTGAGGAAGGTCAACGAGGAGAACCCGGTCCCGAAGTCGTCCACGGCGAGTTGGACGCCCATCGCCCGCAGCGCGGCCAGCACCTCGTCGATGACCTTCAACTCGCTCATCACCACCGTCTCGGTGATCTCCAGGACCAGGCGGCGGGGCGGAACCTGGTGCCGGCGCAGCAGGTCGGCGATGTCAGCCGGGAGCCGGGCGTCCAGCAGGCTGCGGGCCGACAGGTTCACCGAGATGGGGACGTTGATCCCCTCCCGCGCCCAGCCGGCCGCCACCGCGAGGGCCTTGTCCAGGACGTACCTGGTGAAGGCACCGAGCTGCTCGGAGTGCTCGACCGGGCGGATGAACTCCGTCGGGTTCAGCCAGCCCCGCCGAGGGTGCTGCCACCTGATCAACGCCTCCACCCCGGTCGGGGCGCCGGTGGTCAGGTCGACAGCCGGTTGCAGAGCCAGGACCAGCTGGTCGTCGGTGGCCAGGGCCTCCCGCAGCTCCGCCAGGAGGGCCAGCCGGTCGGTGCTCGCCGCGTCCCGGGAGGCGTCGTACGCGGCGATGCTGCCACCACCCCCCTTGGCCTGGTACATGGCGATGTCGGCCCGGCGCAGCAACTCGGTCAGGTCGGCCGAACCGGCGGCGGCGACCACCACGCCGACCGAGACCTCGACCGACATCCGCACCCCGGCGACCTCGGTGGGGGCGGCGAGCCGCTCGGCGACCTCCCGGGCCCGACGCAGCGCGTACGCCATCGGAGCCCCCCGGTCGTTGATCACCGGAACCGCCGTGACCAGCAGGGCGAACTCGTCCCCGCCGAGCCGGCCGAGCAGCTCACCGGAGCGGGCGATGCCACCCAGACGGTTCGCCGTCAACCGGAGCAGCTCGTCGCCGGCGGCGTGCCCGAGGGTGTCGTTGACCTCCTTGAACTGGTTGATGTCCAGGAGCAGGAGCGCCACCGGGTGTTCGTGGGCGAGTTGGCGCAGCGCCACGTCGCCCTGGCTGAGCATGGCGGCCCGGTTGAGCCGCCCGGTGAGCGGATCGTGGACCGCCTCGTACGAGGAACGTTCGGTGACCAGGCGCAGCTCCCGGTGGGTCGCCGCGTCGTGCAGGGCGGCGGCGAGGGCGTCGCCGAAGGCAGCGACGGCGTCCCGTTCCCAGACGCCGGGTGGAGCCGTACGCGGAAAGACCAACCGCAGCTCGCCGACCTCGGAGTCCCCGACGACGAGCGGCCTGACGAGTTCGTGTTCGGGGGGTTCGCCGGGCTACGCCGATCGGACTCCCCCACGGTCACCTGACCGTCGGCGAGGCACCTGTGACATCGCCACCCCCCGTCGGGGCGGGCCACCCCCACCTCGGCCGTCTCGGCACCGAACAGGTTCAGGGCACCGCTCGCGGCGGCGGTGGCGACGCCGCGTTCGTCGAGCTGGTTGAGGGCCGCCGTGGCCTCGGCGAACGCCCGCCAGTTGCGGTGCTCCTGGTCGGCTTTGAGCCGGTGTCGGTACGTCTGCTGGAGCAGCCACAGCGGCGGCGGGAGCAGCAGCAGCCACCGGGCGTCGATCTCCAACAGCGCGACCACCAGGAGACCGACGGCGACGTTACCGACGAACATCAACAGCTTGCCCCGGAGGGCGGCGACCAGCGGGGTGCCGATCGGCGCGCTGTGCCGCAGCCCGACCAGGACCCCACCCAGCACCGCGCTGACCAGCAGATACGTCACCGCACCCGCCACCAGGGCGAGTGCGGTGCCGACAGTCGGTGGGGCGAGCAGGGGGCTGCCGATCGCGGTGGCGACCGACGCGGCCAGTGCGGTGGCCGCCGCCAGCGAGGCGGCGATCCGGACGATCTCCACGGCGGGGCGACGGTCCCGCAGCAACGACATGGCCCACCAGGCGCCACCGGCCCCGAGCAGGACGGCGGAGGGCAGCCAGCCGGCGGGAACCAGGTGGAGGCAGACGATCAGCGCCGCCTCGCCCCAGGTGATGCTCACCATCCCGCCCGAGGTCCGGAACCGGATCCGAGCCAGTTGGGCCACAGCGAAGGCGACCACTGCGATACCGAACCGGGCCGGGGCGGGCAGCGGGTCGTCGTCGGGCAGACCGGTGGGCAGGGTCAGGCCGAGTACGGCTGTCGCCGACGCCGTCACCAGGACCGCGGCCGTGAGCAGGAGCACGCGGAGCGGGGTTCCGCGCAGGCCGAGCCGGTCGTGCACATCACCGGCCCGGTCGGAGGTCACCGATCCCCTCCCTCGGCAGGCCGCCGGAGGACACGGAGGGTAGCCACGGTGGTGACAGGCATCGGCTTCCCCCTTCCGCGCACGGCTCGGGGAACGTCTGGTCCCCCCGGCGGAAGGCTAAGCCAAACCGGATGGTCGCAACAGGGGGCGACCATCCGGTTCGGCGTGAATCACGAATGAACTACCCGTTCCGGTCCTGCTGGGCACCGTTGGCGGCATTCCGTGAGGATTCCTGTGCCGTTCCCTCGTCTGTCGGATCGAGGACTCTCGCCCCGACCTGGACGGCCTCGGCCTGCTCGGCCTGCTGCTCCGGGGGGTCGAAACTGGTCGGCAGACGCCGCAACCGAGCGTTCATGTTCCGGATCAACAGCACCGTCACGGCGGCCAGGACCAGGATGATGAACAGCCCCATCGGACCGGTCAGCCCACCCGTACGGGTGTTGCCGAAGTTGTTCTGGGCGAGCACCTGGGCGGCGGTCAGCATGGGATCCCTCCGGGGTACGGCTGCCCACCAGGGTAACCCCGGGCGAACCGGTCAATTGACATGGGCGGTCTCCCGCACCCCGGCGAACAGGTCCGACTCCGGCAGCGGGCTGTCGACCAGCGACCGGGCGAGTTGGAAGTCCTCGGTCGGCCAGGCCCGCTGCTGGAGGTCCATCGGCACCTGGAACCAGAAGCCGTCCGGGTCGATCTGGGTGGCGTGCGCCCGCAGCGCGTCGTCGCGGACCGGGAAGTACTCGGCGCACTCGATCCGGGTGGTGATCCGGGGCCCCTTGTCCGGGCGGTCCTCCCACCGCTCCAACCACTGCGCGTACGGCGACTCCAGGCCGGCCGCCCGCATCGCCTCGTCCAGCGCCAGGATCTTGGCCTTGGAGAACCCGATGTCGTAGTAGAGCTTCGACGGCTGCCACGGCTCACCCAGCTCCGGATAGCGCGACGCGTCCCCGGCCGCCTCGAACGCCGCCACGCTGACGTTGTGACACTGGATGTGGTCCGGGTGGGGGTAGCCGCCCTCCTCGTCGTACGTGGTGACGACGTGCGGACGGAACTGGCGCATCAGCCGTACCAGCGGCCCCGCCGCCACCTCGACCTCCTGGGCGGCGAAGCAGCCCTCCGGCAGCGGCGGAAGGGGGTCGCCCTGGGGCAGACCCGAGTCGACGAAGCCCAGCCAGGCCTGGTCGACACCGAGGACGTCCCGGGCGGCGTCCATCTCGGCACGCCTGATGTCGGCGATGTCGGCCCACACCTCGGGCCGGTCGAGCTTGGGGTTGAGGACGCTGCCGCGTTCCCCGCCCGTACAGGTGACGACCAGGACGTCGACCCCCTCCGCGACGTACTTCGCGGTGGTCGCGGCGCCCTTGCTCGACTCGTCGTCAGGGTGCGCGTGCACGGCCATGAGACGCAGTTGCTCTGCCAACGTCGGCGCTCCTCGTCTGTGCCCACCCGGCGGGGACGACCTGCCATCCTTGGCTCAGTCCCGGGCTGGGAGAATGGACTCGCAGCCATTCTTGCCGATGCCGCCGACAACGACGCCAGGAGATGCCGACCGGTGAACGAGACGCACGCCACAATCTCCTCCGGTGCCCCGAATTTCCCTTCCGGGCGCTATGGTCGCCGGCGCGATCCCCGGCGAGGTCGGGGCCGCCCGCTGCTGATCGGCCTCGCCGTGGCGGTGGTGGTGGCCGGGCTGACCCTGGTCTCGATCCAGCAGTACCGGATGTACGGCGACCCGGTGTACGACGCCGAGGTGATCACCTACACCGAGATCACCGACGACCAGATCCTCGTCGACTTCCGGGTCACGGTCCCCGAGGGCGGATCGGCGATCTGCACCCTCCGGGCCCGGGACAAGGACGGTTTCGAGGTGGCCCGGGAACAGGTGACTGTGAACGCGCCCCCCGGGGAGCAGCACCTGACCGCCCGCCACCGGCTGACCACCACCAGTCGACCCTTCATCGGTGAGGTGATGCGCTGCCGCGAACCGGCCTGAGGCGTGTCCGGACGCCCCGCCTGCGGCCCGGCGGGAGCCCGAGCCCGGTTTGCGACGGCCGGTGATCGACCACACCCTCAGGTGCGCCGCACTGGTAGCTTGGATGTTCACCTGTCAGCCAGTACCGCACAACTGAGGAGACCGCCTGTGTCCACCACTGACAACAAGGCGCCCGCCACCTGGCTGTCCCAGGACGCGCACGACCGCCTCAAGGGCGAGCTCGACGAGCTGATCGCCAACCGGCCGGTCATCGCCGCCGAGATCAACGCTCGGCGCGAGGAGGGCGACCTGAAGGAGAACGGTGGCTACCACGCTGCACGCGAGGAGCAGGGCAAGCAGGAGGGGCGCATCCGCTACCTCCAGGAGCTCCTGCGCACCGCCCAGGTGGGGGAGGCGCCGACCGCCGACGTGATCTCACCCGGCATGGTCGTGACGATCTACTTCGACGACGACGCGGACGACACCGAGACCTTCCTGCTCGGTTCCCGCGAGATCTCCGCCACCACCGACCTGACCGTCTACAGCCCCGAGTCGGCGCTCGGTCAGGCGATCCTCGGCACCCGGCCCGGCCAGGCGGTCACCTACACCGCTCCGAGCGGGGCCGACATCAAGGTCACCGTGGTCAGCTTCGAGCCGTTCGGCGGCTGACGCCGGTCCCGGTGCCCCGCCGCCCACCGGCCGCGCGGCACCGGGCCGAACCGGCCCCACCGGACCGGCGGTGACCTCCGGCCCCCTCGGAGGTCACCGGGCTCCCTGGCCGAGCAGACCCACCTCGTAACCGCTGGCCCGCAGGGCGCTGATCAGCGCGTCGGAGTGTTCCATCCCCCGGGTCTCCACCGACAGCGCCACCTCCACCTCGCCGAGGTGCAGGTGCGGGTTGGCTCGCTGGTGCACCACGTCCACCACGTTGGCCCGGTGCTCGGCGATCTGGGCCAGCAACGAGGCGAGCTGACCGGGCCGGTCCGAGCAGCGGACCGTCACCCGCAGGTAGCGGCCGGCGGCGGCGAGCCCGTGCTCGATCACCCGCAGCAGCAGCAGCGGGTCGATGTTGCCGCCGGAGAGCACCGCCACCGTCGGGGTCTCCACCTCCACCACCCCGGCCAGCAGGGCCGCCACCCCGGCCGCACCTGCCGGTTCGACCACCTGCTTGCCCCGCTCCAGCAGCATCAGCAGGGCCCGGGAGATGTCCTCCTCGGTGACTGTGACGATCTCGTCGACGAGTTCCCGGACGTGTGTGAAGGTGATCTCACCCGGGCAGCCGACCGCGATCCCGTCGGCGATCGTGGAGAAGGCCGACAGTGCCCGTGGCTCCCCCGCCGCGAGCGAGGGTGGGAACGCCGCCGCGGTTGCCGCCTGGACCCCCACCACCCGGACGTCGGGACGCAGCGCCTTGGCCGCCACGGCGATCCCCGAGACCAGCCCACCCCCGCCCACGCCGGTGACGATGGTCTGCACGTCGGGGCACTGTTCGAGGATCTCCAACGCCACAGTGCCCTGACCGGCGATCACGTCCCGGTGGTCGAAGGGGTGGATCAGCAACGCGCCGGTCCGCTCGGCGAAGTCCCGGGCGGCGACCAGGGACTCGTCGACGGTGTTGCCGACCAGTTCGATCCGGGCACCGTAGTTCTTGGTGGCGGCGACCTTGGGCAGCGGCGCGTTCACCGGCATGAAGACGGTGGCGTGGGCGCCGAGCAGCCCGGCGGCGAGCGCCACCCCCTGGGCGTGGTTGCCGGCGCTGGCCGCCACCACCCCCCGGTCCCGCTCCCGCCTCGACAGTCGGGAGATCCGCACGTACGCCCCGCGCACCTTGTACGACCCGGCACGCTGGACGTTCTCGCACTTGAGCCACACCGGCCCGCCGAGCGCCGCGCTCAGCGGACGGGAGGGCTCCAGCGGGGTTTCCCGGACGACACCGGTGAGTAGCTCCCGTGCCGCCCGTACGTCGTCGAGGCCGACCAGTTCCGTCATGCCCCCGATGGTCCACCAGGCCCTGTCGGGCCGGCCGGTCAGGGGGTGGTGGCGGGCACCCGGGGGTAGCCGGGGGCGTGCCGGGGCCAGGGGGCGGCCAGCTCGAACTGACCGGCGACCCCGAGCAGCAACAACTCCGACCCGGGCGGCCCGACCAGCTGCACCGCCGCCGGCAGACCGTCCGGACGGCGCCCCACCGGCACCACCAGGGCGGGCAGACCGGCCATGTTCCACGGCGCGGCGTACGGGGCGTACCTGACGTTCGTCAGGATGTTGGACCGCCAGGACCGCCCCGACCACCCGTCGGCCTGCGGCGGGGTGCCGGCCAGGGCCGGGGTGAGGAGCAGGTCGACACCGTGGTCGGCGAAGAACCCGATCGAGCGGTCCCGCCAGGCGGCCCGGTCGGCCTCCCGGACGTACCCCCGACGTCGTGCCCAGTCCCCGAGCGCGATGTGTCGACGGCTGCGCCGTTGGAGGCTGCCCCGTGCCACCCCGCTGGCCTGGACCTCGACCGCCGCCGCCGCGAACCAGGTCGCCAGCCCCTGGAGGCCCAACGCGGTCGGGTAGACCGGATCGGCCCGAAGGGTGTCGTGTCCGGCGGCGGCCAGGAGCCGACCGGCGGTGGTGACGGCGTCCCGGTTGGGCGCGTCGGGCTGCACCCCGACCACCGGGGAACGCAGCGACACCCCCACCCGCAGCCGCTGCGGGGGCACCAGCGTCTCCGGTCGCCGCCCGGCGAGGATGGCGAACCCGACGGCCGCGTCGGCGACGGTGGTGGCGAGCATCCCGTGCTCGGCGAGGCCGAACCAGTCGTCCGCGCCGAGTTGGCAGGGGACCACACCCCGGCCGGGCTTGAGGCCGACCAGCCCGCAACAGGCCGCGGGGATCCGGATCGACCCCAGCCCGTCGTTGCCGTGTGCGATCGGCACCAGCCCGGCCGAGACCGCCGCGGCGGCCCCGCCGGACGAGCCGCCCGGGGTCCGGGTGAGGTCCCACGGGTTACGGGTCGACCCGGTCTCGTCGTCGGTGCTGCCCCACAGGCCCAGCTCCGGCATCCGGGTCACCCCGAGGATCACCGCGCCGGCACCACGCAGCCGCCGGACCACCTCGTGGTCGGCCTCGGCGACGGAGGTACGCACCGCCGCCGAACCGTTCCAGGTGGGCAGCCCGGCGACCGGGGTGTTCTCCTTGACCGCGACCGGCACACCGGCCAACGGAAGATTCGCCAGATCGTCCTGCTCGTCGACCTTCTCCGCCTCGGTGACCGCCTCCCCGCCCCGTACCGCGCGGAACGCGGCCAGCTCGGAGTCCACAGTGGCGACGTGGTCCAGGTGGTCGGCGACGACCTGGGTCGCCGAGACGTCTCCACGTCGTACGCCCCGGGCGATCTGTTTGGCGGTCGCCCCGACCCAGGTCGGCATGATGTCCTGCACGGCCATCCTCCCCAGCCAGCGGTCAGCCCAGCGCCTGCTCCAGATCGGCGAGCAGGTCGTCGATCGTCTCGATGCCGACAGACAGTCGCACGAGATCGGCGGGAACTTCAAGCGGCGACCCGGCCGCGCTTGCGTGTGTCATCCGACCCGGGTGCTCGATCAGGGACTCCACCCCGCCGAGCGACTCGGCGAGAACGAAGAGCCTCGCTCTGTTGCAGACCTCGACGGCGTGCTCCTCGCCCCCGGTCGCCCGGAAGGAGATCATGCCACCGAAGCGGCGCATCTGCCTGCCCGCGATCTCGTGGCCGGGGTGCGACGGGAGTCCGGGGTAGAGCACCTGAGCCACCTTCGGGTGCCCGTCCAGGTAGGAGGCGATCCGTTCGGCGTTGTCGCAGTGCCGGTCCATCCGTACCCCGAGGGTCTTGGTCCCCCGCAGGGTGAGCCAGGCGTCGAACGGGCCGTTGATCGCCCCCATCGCGTTCTGGTGGTAGCGCAGCTCGTCACCGAGGTCGGGGTCGGCGACGACGAGCGCCCCACCGACCACGTCGGAGTGTCCACCGATGTACTTCGTGGTCGAGTGGACCACGACGTCGGCGCCGAGCAGGAGCGGCTGTTGCAGGTAGGGCGAGGCGAAGGTGTTGTCCACAGCCAGCAGCGCCCCGGCGTCGTGCGCGACGCCCGCCAGGGTGGCGAGGTCGGCGATGCCGAGCAGCGGGTTGGTCGGGGTCTCCACCCAGACGATCTTCGTACTGCCGGGTCGGATCGCGGCCCGGACGGCGTCCGGATCGGAGACCTTCGCCGGGGTGTACTCCAGCCCCCACCGCTGCGCCACCCGGGCGAAGAGCCGGTACGTCCCGCCGTACGCGTCGTCCGGGATCACCACGTGGTCACCCGGGGCGCAGACCGTCCGCAGCAGGGCGTCCTCGGCTGCCAGACCACTGGCGAACGCCAGACCCACCCGGCCCGCCTCCAGCGCGGCCAGGCACTCCTGGAGGGCGTCGCGGGTCGGGTTGCCCGACCGGCTGTACTCGTAGCCCAACCGGGGGGCGCCGACGGCGTCCTGGGCGTACGTGCTGGTCTGGTAGATCGGGGGGATCACCGCGCCGGTCCGCGCCTCCGGGTCCTGACCGGCGTGGATGGCGAGAGTTTCGAAGCCGTGACTCATTCCCGTGAGGCTAGTGCCCGCCACGCGGTCACCGCCGCCGGACTCCGACAGCTCCACCGGCGAGCTACCTCACTCGGTGGGTTTCGGGTGGGACGGCCCCGCCGCGACGATCCAGACGATCCGGCGTTCCGGATCCGGGCAGTACCAGATCCGTCCTCCTGCGGTCACCTCGTACTGCCACTGGAGCAGAGACCGCCCGCTCTCACCTGCCGGCTGGCCAACGGTCCTCTCAGGCGATGCTGTCGTGAAGGGTCGTCCGGCTGCGTGGGCCGCTCGGTGAGGATGACCCAGGCCTCCCAGGTGTTGGACCGGGCGGACTGGCAGAGCTGCTCCCACCCCTTAGCCGCCCCCGAGGTAGCGAAGCGGGCCTCCCACCCGCCGGGTCGCCCCGGCGGTGCGACCCGGTCACCACGCTTGGCTCCCACCCTCACTCCCCGGGCCGGGCACGGGACCGTGGTCCTCGGACAGGGGCTCGCTGAGTTCCCGTACCAGGACGGGGTCTGTGTAGACGGCGGCAGTGGCCTTCCACTCCCGGATCGTCTGCGCCAGAACCGACCACTCCCCCAAGTCGGCCGAGATCCGCGCCGCGGTGACGAAGTCGGTGACGAACTGAGGAAGATCAGCCTCCGGTAGGAGCCCGAGCCATGGAAACTCCTCCGTCAGCACCTCGACGGCAACCTCGTGAGGTAGGTGCGCCAGTGCGTTCCGAAGGGCTCGGGCAGCGGCCACCGCTCCCTCACCGGCCGCCACGAGTCGGTCCTCCCGGGTCAGCAGTAGCGCCGCCCCGTCCCGTCTGCGGACCCGGACGTCCCCCGAATCAGCTAGCGCGGCCACGCTCTTGGGATCTCGCTGCAACTCGCTCCACTGAACTTCTCTCGTCGCCGCCACGCCTGAATTCTGAACTTATTCAGATGTCTTGGCAAGTGGATCGCCGTGATTCCTCAGTCGTCGAGTCACCCGGTGCCCGTTACCCTGCCGGAGGTGGACGGGTGTGTGTTCTGCGAGGTGGTGGCCGGGCGGGCACCGGCGTCCCGGGTGGCCGACGAGCCGGACGGGGTGGCGTTCCTGGACACCCGACCGGTCTTCAAGGGGCACGTCCTGGTGGTGCCCCGCCGTCACCTGGTGACGCTCGGCGACCTGCCGGCCCCGACGCTGCCCGGCTACTTCGCTCTGGTCCGGCGGATCTCGCTGGCGGTGGAGTCCGGTCTGGGGGCCGGCGGCACCTTCGTGGCGATGAACAACAGGGTGTCCCAGTCGGTGCCGCACCTGCACACCCACGTCGTCCCCCGGACCCGTGGCGACGGGCTGCGCGGGTTCTTCTGGCCCCGGACCCGCTACGCCGACGACACCGAGGCCCAGGGGTACGCCGCCCGGATCGCCGCAGCCCTGACCGCCGGGGCCTGAGCCGCAGCCCTGGCCGGGGCCTCAGACCGCAGCCCTGGCCGGGGCCTGAGCCGCAGCGGGGCGGGTAAGGAAGCCGGGTCCGCCGGTGTTGCACGCGGGGAGAGGTACGAAAGGAGTTCCATCGTGTTCCTTCGCCGCATGAAGGCCGATCTACCCACCCCTGACCAGGCTCTGCCCGGTCGCCCGCTGGCGATGCCGGTCGCCGACCGCCACGAGGTGCTGGGCACCCCGCTGAAGCCGCCGTTCCCGCCGGGCACCCAGGTCGCGGTCTTCGGAATGGGCTGCTTCTGGGGCGCGGAGCGACTGTTCTGGACGCTGCCGGGGGTCGTCACCACCTCGGTCGGCTACGCCGGTGGGATCACCCCGAACCCGACGTACGAGGAGGTGTGTTCCGGCGGGACCGGGCACGCCGAGGTGGTCCAGGTGGCGTACGACCCGTCGACGATCAGCTACGAGGATCTGCTCAAGGTCTTCTGGGAGAACCACGACCCGACCCAGGGCATGCGCCAGGGCAACGACGTGGGCACCCAGTACCGCTCGACGATCTACGTGACCACCGACGACCAACTGGCCACCGCGCAGGCGTCCCGGGACGCGTTCGCACCGGTCGTGGCGCGGGCGGGGAAGGGCGAGATCACCACCGAGATCGACCGGTTGGGTGACTACTACTTCGCCGAGACGTACCACCAGCAGTACCTGGCTCCGTCGAAGAACCCGGACGGCTACTGCAACCACGGCCCGAACGGGCTCAGCTGCCCGGTCGGGGTGGCCCGGACCGGCGTGTGACCGCCTGAATCGACGAAACCCCCGGCACCCGCGTGGGTGCCGGGGGTTTCGGGTGTCTGCGGTCGAGTGGACAGGATGAGCTTCGGCCGGAAGTTGGCCCATAATCCAAGGCCGCAGTCGAAGCCGGCGACGTCCTCGACGCCGACGAACTCGCGGCATTTCTCCTGCCGCCGTTCGGAGGCACCTGGTCGGCCAGGCGGGGCATGTACCGCGTCCTCTACGAGATCGACGAGGACGACCGCGTCGTGACCGTGACGGCAATGGAACACCGCGCCGACGCCTACCGGTCGCGTTGATTCGAAGGCGGGGCTGATCCGGGCAGAACGGGTGAGGAAGCGGGCATTCTTCGAGGAGTGAACTCGGGCGGTCGACCGACGGTGTTGGTCGACCGCCCGACGTCGTGTGCGGCGCCTACTGACCGACGAACACCACTCGACCAGGGGTTTCTTCGGGGGTGGATCTGCGCCGGGACGGGCTGGATCGAAGATCCCGGATCGGTGGCTCTTGTCACAGCCAGAGCGCCACATAGGCTGACATTTCACCACGCGACCAACTTCAACCCCCGCTTAGCCAAGTCCGCCAAAAAAATCTCTACTATATCAAATAGAAGTTCCTCTGTCACCAACCAAACGGGCAATGTTCGGGCACCGCTGGCAGCATTTCCTCCATGTGCGGACTGTCAGGAGAGTTCCGACGAGATGGTTCCCGCGCCGACGTGTCGGCCGTGGAACGCATGGCGGCGACGATGAGCGACCGGGGACCGGACGACGGCGGGATGTGGTCCCAGGGGCGGGTGGCGCTCGGCCACCGCCGGCTGAAGATCATCGACCTCTCCGCCGCCAGCGGCCAGCCCATCGTGGATCCGGGTGCCGGACTCACCGGCGTCTTCAACGGCTGCATCTACAACTATCAGGAGCTGCGGGCGGAGCTCCAGAGCAGGGGCCACCGGTTCTTCTCCTCCGGCGACAGCGAGGTGGTGCTCAAGGCGTACGCCGAGTGGGGCACCGACTTCGTCGACCACCTGGTCGGCATGTTCGCCGTCGCGATCACCGAGCGGGCGACCGGCCGACTGGTGCTGGCCCGGGACCGGCTCGGCATCAAGCCGCTCTACCTGACCGAGACCCCGACCACCGTGCGCTTCGCCAGCACCCTGCCCGCCCTGCTCGCGGGCGGCGGCGTGGACACCACCATCGACCGGGTCGCGCTCGCGCACTACCTCAGCTTCCACAGCATCGTGCCGCCGCCCCGGACCATCCTGCGCGGGGTCTCCAAGCTTCCCCCGGCCACCGTCCGGGTCTACGAGCCCGACGGCCGGGTCGACGAGCGGGTCTACTGGTCCCCCTCGTTCCTCCGGGTCCCCGAGCGGGCCGACTGGACCGAGCGAGACTGGCAGGACGCCCTGTCGGACTCGCTGACCACCGCCGTACGGCGCCGCATGGTCGCCGACGTGCCTGTCGGTGTGCTGCTCTCCGGTGGGCTGGACTCCAGCCTGGTGGTGGCGCTGCTGGCCGGGGAGGGGCAGCGGGGGCTGTCCACCTTCTCCATCGGGTTCGACGCGGTGGGCGGCCGGGAGGGCGACGAGTTCCGGTACTCCGACGTGGTGGCGAAGACCTTCGGCACCGACCACCACCAGATCCGGGTCGCCGCCCATGACCTGGTCGGCCCGCTGGAGGCCGCCGTCGGTGCGATGGCCGAGCCGATGGTCAGCCACGACTGCGTGGCCTTCTACCTGCTGAGCCAGGAGGTCGCCAGGCACGTCAAGGTGGTGCAGTCCGGCCAGGGGGCGGACGAGATCCTCGGCGGCTACCACTGGTACCCGCCGCTGGCCCGGGTCGACCGCGACGCCGCCCTGGACACGTACGCCTCGGCCTTCTTCGACCGGGACGCAGCGGGGCTGGCCCGGGTCCTCGACCCGGCCTGGCTGGCCGACGGCGACCCGGCCCGGGAGTTCGTGGCCGGGCACCTGTCCCGTCCCGGGGCCGAGACGGCTGTCGACGCCGGCCTGCGCCTGGACACCCAGATCATGCTGACCGACGACCCGGTCAAGCGGGTCGACAACATGACCATGGCCCACGGCCTGGAAGCCCGGGTCCCCTTCCTCGACCACGAGTTCGTCGAGCTCGCGGCGACCTGCCCGCCGGAGCTGAAGCTGGCCCAGGGCGGCAAGGGCGTCCTGAAGGAGATCGGTCGACGGGTCCTCCCGCACGAGGTCATCGACCGGCCGAAGGGTTACTTCCCGGTCCCCGGCCTCACCCACCTGGAGGACAAGCTCCTCGACCGGGTCCACGACGCGCTCACCGCCCCGGAGGCGCGGCGGCGGAACCTGTTCCGTCCCGACTACGTGAAGAACCTGCTCGACGCCCCGAACGCCGAACTCACCCCGTTGAACGGAAACAAGCTGTGGCAGCTCGGACTCTTGGAAATGTGGCTCCAGAGTCACGGAATCGACTGACCGTGACTGACACCCTGGCGACCGGCGTGGCACGAACCGACCGGACACGCGCCCGACGCAGGTACGAACGGGTCGGCCCCGGCGGGGACCCCGTGGCCCCGCTCAACGGTGTGGCCCACCGCGAGCACCCGGCCGACGAACCGAGCGTGGTACTCGACTGCGGGTGGGGGCGGTTGGTCTTCGGGCAGACCTTCACCGACCAGGCCGCCGTCGCCGACGTCCTGCGGTCCGAGGCTGCCGGGGCCCGGGACATCTGCATCTACCTGCGCGACCCCCACGTCCTGGTGTCCCGCCTGCCGGACGAGCTGTTCATCGACCCCTCGTTGACCTTCCGGCTTCCCCTCGGCCCGGGCCGGGTGAGCGGGGGCGACGCCCCGGACGGCACGGACGGCATCGGCGACCCGGGTCGTCCGGCCGTCGAGGAGACCGCCCAGGCGGCCGAGCACGGGGACGTCCCCGGGCTGCGGATCCGGCGGCTGCGCGACGTGGCCGACGGGGACGCGGTGAACCGGATCTACGCCCGCAACGGCATGGTCACCGCCCCGGTCGAGGTCCTGGTGGACAACGCCGGCACCGACCGGTTCCTGCACCTCGTCGCCGAGACACCCACCGGGGAGATCGTGGGCACCATCACCGGCGTCGACCACGTGGCGGTCTTCGGAGACCCCGACAACGGGGCGAGCCTGTGGTGCCTGACTGTGGACTTCAACCAGGCGCCCCCCGGGACCGGTCAGGCTCTGCTCCTGGAGCTGGCCGCCCGGCTGACCGACCGGGGGCGGTCCTTCGTGGACCTCTCCGTCCTGGCCGACAACGACGGGGCGATCCGGCTCTACGAGCGGCTCGGCTTCTACCGGACCGCCACCCTCTGCGTGAAACGGAAGAACCCGATCAACGAACGGCTCTTCCTCCCGGCCACCCCACAGGGGTACGACGAGCTCAACCCGTACGCGAAGATCGTCGCCGACGAGGCGATGCGGCGGGGCATCCGGGTCGAGGTCACCGACCCGATCTGGGGTGAGCTGCGGTTGAGCAACGGGGGACGGACCGTGCACACCCGGGAGTCGCTGTCCGAGTTGACGTCGGCGGTGGCGATGAGCCGCTGCGACGACAAGCGGGTCACCCGACGCATCCTCACCTCGGCCGGGCTCGACGTACCCAGGGGTCGGACCGCCACCCGGGACGACGGGGACGCGGCCTTCCTCGCCGAGGCGGGCCCGGTCGTGGTCAAGCCGGCCCGGGGTGAGCAGGGCAACGGCATCACCGTCGGGGTACGCACCCCGGAGGCGCTGGCCGACGCCGTCGACCTGGCCGCCCGGTTCTGCCCGGAGGTGCTGATCGAGGAGATGTGCACCGGGGAGGATCTCCGGGTCATCATGGTCAACCACGAGGTGGTGGCCGCCGCCGTCCGCCGTCCCGCCGCGATCACCGGGGACGGGGTCCACTCCATCGAGGAGCTGATCGAGCGGCAGAGCCGTCGGCGGGCCGCCGCCACCGGCGGTGAGTCCCGGATCCCTGTCGACGACATGACCCGGGAGGTGGTGAACGAGGCCGGGTACGCGATGGAGGACGTCCTGCCCCAGGGTGAACTGCTCACCGTCCGCCGGACCGCCAACCTGCACACCGGTGGGACCATCCACGACGTGACCGAGGAGCTGTCTCCGGCGATCGTCGAGGCGTGCGTGGCGGCCAGCCGGGCGCTGGACATCCCGGTGACCGGGCTGGACCTGCTGGTGCCCGCCCACGACCGGCCGGAGTACGTCTTCATCGAGGCCAACGAGCGCCCGGGGCTGGCCAACCACGAACCCCAGCCGACCGCCGAGCGCTTCGTCGACCTGCTGTTTCCCGGTACGAGAGCACCGCAGCGGTTGTGGTCTCCGGCCGGTGCGGCACCATCGGGAGAATGACGGTACGCGACATCTCTCCCCTTAAGATCGATCTTGACTACCTGCAGCAGGTGCTGTGGGAACTGTTGGAGATCCCCAGCCCGTCGGGGCGGACCGACCACATTCAGCAGTACGTGGGTGAACGACTCTCGGCGCTGGGGATCCCCTCCACACTGACCCGTCGGGGCGCCCTCAAGGCCCACCTCCCCGGCCCCCGCGACACCGGGGCCGACCGGGCTCTCGTGGTACACACCGACACCATCGGGGCGATGGTGAAACGGCTGAAGGAGAACGGCCGACTGGAGGTGAGGTCCGTCGGGACCCACAGCGCCCGTTTCGTCGAGGGTGCCCACGTCCGGATCTTCACCGACGACCTCGACCAGGTGATGACCGGTCAGGTCCTGGCGTTGAAGGCCAGCGGGCACCGGTACAACGACGGCGTCGACCAGCAGGGCGTCGGCTGGGACCAGATCGAGGTACGCGTCGACGAACGGGTCTCCGACGCCGCCGGACTCCGGGCACTCGGTGTCGACGTCGGCGACTTCGTGGCGATGATGCCCGCTGCGGTCTTCACTCCCACCGGCTACCTCAAGTCCCGGCACCTGGACGACAAGGCCGGGGTGGCTGCGGTCCTGACCGCCTTCAAGGCCCTGGTCGACGCCGGGGTGACCCCGGGGGTGACCGCTCACCTCCTGGTCACCGTCACCGAGGAGATCGGACACGGGGCCAGTCACGGCCTCGACCCGGACGTCGCCGAGATCGTCTCGGTGGACGCGGCGGTGGTCGGCCCCGGACGACAGTCCCGCGAGGACGCCGTGACAGTGGCCATGAGCGACGAGGTGGGACCATTCGACTACCACCTGACCCGGAAGCTGGCCGAGATCGCCGCCGCACACGACGTCAACCTGGTCCGGGACGTCTTCGACTACTACCGCTCCGACCTGGCGGCGGCGGTGGAGGCCGGGGCGCACGCCCGGGTGGCGCTGCTCGGCGTCGGGGTCGACGCCACCCATGGTCACGAACGCACCCACCTGGAAGGGCTGCGTCACCTGACCCAACTCCTCTGCCTCTACCTCCAGAGCGACCTGGTCTTCCCGGAGTGGGACGCCGAGCCGGAGGGCGACCTGGCGGACTTCCCGTCCCTGTCGGTCCAGTCGGCCGACGAGGACGGCCCCAAGGCGGGGCCGATCGGGGTCGACTGACCCGGCCGGGCGGGCTCCACCCGGCCGCCGCCACGTCGACCCGCGACCTTTCGATCACTGTCCGTGACCTTCCCCACCTCGACCGGAATCTGCGAAAAATCAGTACCGGAGGGGGCCTGATCGTGGGTAGCGTGGCGGTACACGGGAAAGGAGGTGGTCCAGACTTGTATAGCAATCGGACTCGTGAGGTGGCTGTCCGCTAGCCGCTGTCCTCGACAGTGAATCCCGTCCGCCGCGAGGCGGGCATCAGCACCATCGTCGAGACCGTGTGGCAGCGGTGCGGCGAAACCACGACAGCCACCCGACCCCCGGGGTGCCGGCCCAAGTCCAGTCGGCCCGCGCGAGAGCGTGGAAGCCCCGGGGGTCGCTTCATGTCTGCGGAGGCCCGCCGTGTCCATGCGTGAGCTGGTGGTGCTCGGAACGGCCAGCCAGACGCCGACCCGACGCCGCAACCACAACGGGTACGTCCTGCGCTGGGACGACGAGGTGATCCTCTTCGACCCGGGCGAGGGCAGCCAACGTCAACTCCTGCACACCACCGTCACCGCCACCGACCTGACCCGGATCTGCGTCACCCACTTCCACGGCGACCACTGCCTGGGGCTGCCCGGAACCATCCAACGGCTCAGCCTGGACCGGGTCCCGCACCCCGTGGCGGTGCACTTCCCCGCCTCCGGTGCCGAGTACTTCGCCCGGTTGCGGCACGCCAGCGCCTTCCACGAGACCGCCGAACTGGCAGTCGAGCCGATCCACGCCGACGGGCAGCGGATCCCCCTGCGCTGCGGCACCCTGGAGGCCCGTCGGCTGCACCACCCGATCGAGACGTACGGCTACCGGCTCGTCGAACCCGACGGCGTACGGATGCTGCCGGCGCGGCTGACCGCGTACGGGATCACCGGACCGGCGGTCGGTGAACTGTCCCGCCTCGGCCACCTCGACGTCGACGGACGACGGGTCACCCGGGACGAGGTCAGCGAGCCCCGACCCGGGCAGCGGTTCGCCCTCGTCATGGACACCGGACTCTGCGACGGGGTCTACGCCCTGGCCGAGGCGGCCGACCTGCTGGTCATCGAGGCGACGTTCCTGAACTCCGAGGCCGCCCTCGCCGCCGAGGTCGGGCACCTCACCGCCGCCCAGGCCGCCCGGGTCGCCACCGAGTCCGGGGTACGCCGCCTCGTGCTCACCCACTTCTCCCAGCGGTACGCCGACCCGACCCGCTTCGTCGACGAGGCCCGCGAGCACTTCACCGGGGACCTCGTCGTCGCCGAGGATCTCGCCACGGTGCCGGTCCCGCCCCGGCGGTAGCCTCGGCCGGGTGACCATCACTCTGCGCGACGCCACCGTCGACGACCTCACCTCGGTCGGGGCACTGCACCACAGGTCGCGGGTGGCCGCGTACTCCGCCTTCCTGCCGCCCGAGGCGCTGGCCGCCCCTTCCGGCGAGGCGATGGGGTGGTACTGGGTCGAACGCTGGGGATGGGAACGGGACGACCACCGGATGACAGTCGCCGAGCGGGACGGCCGACTCGTCGGGTTCAGCTACGTCGGTCCGGACGACGAGGGCGACCCGGACACCGGCCTGCTCCACGCCATCCACCTCGACCCCGCCGAACGGGGCCGGGGCACCGGCCGAGCCCTGATGATCGACGCGTTGGACGCCATCCGGGCGCAGGGCTGGCACCGGGCGGGTCTGTGGGTCCTGGAAGGCAACACCGGCGCCCGCCGGTTCTACGAGCACGGCGGCTGGCAGCCCACCGGCGAGAGCCGGCCCGAGGTCTTCGGCGGCACCCCCACCACCCACCTCCGCTACACCCGCCCGCTGTGAGGGAACCCCTGCTCACCGAAGGGTGACGGCGGCGCGCCGGGAGGCCGAGACGGGATCGGCGGCACGGTGGCACGGTGGCACGGTGACGGCGGCACGGTGACGGTGACGGCGGCGCGCCGGGAGGGTGACGACGGGGTGCCGGGACGCAGGCGAGGCCGCCTCCGGGTGGGAGGCGGCCTCGGTCCGGGGTCCGGTTGCGGGGTGGCGGGTCAGCGGGCCCCGAGATGGGCCAGCAGATCCTGTCGGGTCAGTACGCCCTTGGGCTTGCCGTCGACCAGGACCAGGGCCGCGTCGGACTTCTCCAGCAGACCGACCGCCTCGCTCACCGGCTGCCCGCCACCGATCATCGGCAACGGGTCGGCCATGTGCCGCTCGATCGTGTCGTGCAGGTGGGCCTGCCCGGTGAAGAGGGCGTCGAGAAGGTCCCGCTCGGCGATCGAGCCGGCCACCTCACCGGTGACCACCGGGGGCTCCGCCTTGAGCACGGGGAGCTGGGAGACGCCGTACTCGCGCATGTAGTCGATGGCGTCCCGGACCGTCTCGGTCGGGTGGACGTGGACCAGCTCGGGGATCCCGTCGGGCTTGTCGAGCAGGGCGTCGGCCACCGTGGGCTCGGCCTCCTCGGTGGTGAGGAAGCCGTACCGGGCCATCCAGGCGTCGTTGAAGATCTTGGAGAGGTAGCCCTTGCCGCTGTCCGGCAGGAGCACCACGATCACGTCGTCGGGGTCCGCCTCGCGGGCCACCTCCAGCGCGGCGACCACCGCCATCCCGCAGGAACCACCGACGAGCAGCCCCTCCTCGCGGGCCAGCCGCCGGGTCATCTCGAACGACGCCTTGTCAGACACCTCGACGATCCGGTCCGCGACGCTCCGGTCGTACGTCGTCGGCCAGAAGTCCTCCCCGACCCCCTCGACGAGGTAGGGGCGACCGGTGCCGCCGGAGTAGACCGAGCCCTCCGGGTCGGCGCCGACCACTGACACCCGCCCCTGCGAGGACTCCTTCAGGTAGCGGCCGATGCCGGAGATGGTCCCCCCGGTGCCCACCCCGGCCACGAAGTGGGTGATCCGTCCACCGGTCTGCTCCCACAGCTCCGGGCCGGTCGTCTCGTAGTGCGAGCGCGGGTTGGCCGGGTTGCTGTACTGGTCGGGCTTCCAGGCGCCGGGGATCTCCCGGGCCAGCCGGTCGGAGACGTTGTAGTACGAGCGGGGGTCCTCCGGGGCGACGGCGGTCGGGCAGACCACCACCTCGGCCCCGTACGCCCGCAGCACGTCCTGCTTGTCCTGGCTGACCTTGTCCGGGCAGACGAACACGCACCGGTAGCCCTTGAGCTGGGCCACCAGGGCCAGCCCGACACCGGTGTTGCCGCTGGTGGGCTCGACGATCGTGCCCCCGGGCCGGAGGATCCCGGCCTCCTCGGCGTCCTCGACCATCCGCAGCGCGATCCGGTCCTTCACCGAGCCACCCGGGTTGAGGTACTCGACCTTGGCCAGGACGGTGGCCCGGATCCCGGCCGTGACGTTGCGCAAGCGCACCAGCGGTGTGTTGCCGATCATCTCGACGACGTTGTCGTAGTACTGCACCTCGTTGTGTCCCTTGCGTCGGCACCGGCGACAGCGCCGGGCAGTCGGCTGCTCCGCAGCCCAGGGTACGGGGGATCAGCCGACGGCATGACCCGGGATGACGGAGCCGCCGGCGGCCTCCCACTCCAGGAAGCGCTCGGTCTCGGCGAGCACGGTCCCGGCCAACCAGGTGATCACCACAGCGTCGTCGACCAGCCCGAACACGGTGAGCATCAACTCGGGCACGAGGTCGACGGGCGAGGCCACGTACGCCACGGCGGCGGTCATCATGGCCAGCCGGAGGCCACCGTCGTAGTCGCCCTTGACGCTGGCCCTGATCATCCGGGGCACCGCCGCGATCCGGGTCCCCAGCGGCGGCCCGCCCCGGGTCCCCGCCGCCAACGCCCGGCCCAGTGCGGTGAACGCCGCGGTCCGCTTCAGAGTCCTGCCCATCTCGACACCTCTTCTCTACCCCCGACCATCGTGGGCCATCGAAGCACGCGTCCGCCACCCGGTCGCACCCGCCGACGTCGGGCACTGTCGGAAACCCGTACCCCGATCGTCGCCATCCCGGCACCCACCGGCCACGACGAGTGCGGCAGGGTGTCGTACGAACGAGATAATGTCGCGGTATGGGGGTCGCTGCTGGTTCTGTCGCACCGACGGGCCCACGCCGACAGCTGGCCCGGCGGATCGTCCGGGTGGCCGCGATCGGCACGGGCGCCACTGCGGCGACGTTCGCCGCCACCACCGGTGTGCTCTTCGGGCAGGCCCGCGCAGCACGCCGGTCGATTCCCGCCGCCGAGGCCCCGCCACCCCGCTGCGACGGTGTCTACGGGGCGAGGTTCCCCGGCCCGCCACTGACGGTGGTGGTCCTCGGGGACTCGATCGCCGCCGGGTACGGCGTGCACCGTCGCCGGGAGACCCCTGGCGCCCTCCTGGCCACCGGGTTGTCCCGCCGTCTGCGCCGCCCGGTGCGGTTGCACCGGTTCGCTGTGGTCGGGTCGCTCTCCGCCGGGCTGAAGCCGCAGGTCGAATCGGCCCTTGAACACTCGCCGGACGTCGCGGTCATCCTGATCGGCGGTAACGACGTCACCAACCGGAGCCCGTTCGCGGTGGCCGTACGCCACCTGGTCGACGCGGTCCGCACCCTGCGGGAGTCGGACTGCGCGGTGGTGGTCGGCACCTGCCCGGACCTGGGGGCGATCCGGCCGATCCAGCCCCCGCTGCGCTGGCTGGCCCGCCGGTGGAGTCGCCAGTTGGCCGCCGCCCAGACGGTGGCGGTGGTGGAGTCGGGCGGGTGGACGGTCTCGCTGGCCGACCTGCTGGGTCCCCGGTTCACCGCCGAACCCACCCGGATGTTCGCCTGGGACCGGTTCCACCCCTCCGCCGAGGGGTATGCGATGGCGGCCGCCGCGTTGCTCCCGACCGTGTTGGCAGCGCTCGGCGGTGGGCCGGAACGGCGTCCGCTCACCCTCGGTGAGGGGGTCAGGTCGCTGCCGCAGGCGGCCCGGGAGGCGGCCCGCAACGCCGGCACCGAGGTCAGCGGCACCGAGGTCAGCGGGCGGGAGCGGGGGCCCGCGGGACGATGGGCGCAGTTGCGTCGCCGTACCCTCTTCGGTGCGGGCCCCGATCCTCGGGCCGGCAGCCACGGGGACGAGGGGGTCACGACCGGCGGGGCCGATCCGGCCTCGACCGCCACCGGGGTCGGCCGACAGCCGGGCCCGGGGACGGCCACCGCCGAAACACCCACAGTGGAAGGACTGACATGAACAGTCACGTCATCCCTGGTCGGCTCGCCGCCCGGCTCGGTCGAGCGGCGGCGCTGTCAGTGGTCGCCGGAACGGTGGGAGGCGCGGCGGTCCTCGCCGGCGAGGCGCTCGTCGCCCGCCACCGCCGGTACGCCCAGCCGGAGCTGGGGCTCGCCCTGCGCGCCACAGTCGGTCGTTCCGGCGCTCCGGTGCTGCGTCTGGTGCTGCTCGGGGACTCGTCGGCGTTGGGCGTCGGGGTCGCCCGGCTGGAGGAGACAGTCGGCGGTCAGCTGGCCCACCTGCTCGCCGAGGGGCCGACCGGTCGGCGGGTCCACCTGTCCAGCGTCGGGGTCTCCGGTTCGCGCTCGGTCGACCTCTCCACCCAGGTGGCCCGGGCGCTGCTCGGCGAGCGGCCGGACGTGGCCCTCGTCCTGATCGGGGCGAACGACGCGACGGGCTTCGGTCGGCCCGCCGACGTCGCCGCGCATCTGGGCCTGGCCGTGCACCGGTTGCGGGAGGCCCGGGTCGAGGTGGTCGTCGGGACCTGCCCGGACCTGGGTGCGGCTCGGGCGATCGCCCCGCCGCTGCGCCAGGTGGTCGGCTGGTCCGGTCGGCGGATCGCGGACGCCCAGACGGTCGCCGTGCTCGACGCCGGGGGCACGGTGGTGGACCTGGCCGCCGAGACCGGCCCGGTCTTCCGGGCGGATCCGGGGACGTTCTGCCACGACGGCTTCCACCCCTCGGCCGACGGATACCGGCTCTGGGCCCACGCACTGCTACCCGCCGTGGTCGCCGCAGCAGCTGTCGCCACCCGCCAGTGACCGGCCCCGCCGGGGCGAGCCGGGGGGGGTGACGGTTCCCGCGACGGCAGTGACTTCCGCCGGATATTACCGGCGAGTTAACGTTGGCTCATGCCGACCGAGTCGTCCCGCGAAGCCGTCATCGTCGCCACCGCCCGCTCCCCCATCGGGCGGGCGCACAAGGGATCCCTGCGCGACGTCCGCCCCGACGACCTCGCCGCCACCGTCGTCCAGGCCGCCCTGGACAAGGTGCCCCAGCTCGATCCGACCGAGATCGACGACCTCTACCTGGGGTGCGGCCTTCCCGGCGGTGAGCAGGGCTTCAACCTGGGCCGGGTGGTGGCCACCCTCCTCGGGCTGGACACCCTGCCCGCCGCGACCCTGACCCGGTACTGCGCGTCGTCGTTGCAGACCACCCGGATGGCCATGCACGCCATCCGGGCCGGCGAGGGTGACGTCTTCGTCTCCGCCGGGGTCGAGTGCGTCTCCCGGTACGCCCGGGGCAACTCCGACGGGCTGCCGCCCGAGGCGCAGGCGTTGGTCGGGGGCGGCTGGGAGAACCCCCGCTTCGCGGCGGCCGGTGACCGGTCCGCCCGGCGGTCGAGGGGCGGCGCGGAGGTCTGGACCGACCCCCGCGAGGCGGGCGACCTTCCCGACATCTACCTGACCATGGGGCAGACCGCCGAGAACCTCGCCCAGCTGTACGACGTGACCCGCGCCGACATGGACGCCTTCGGCGTCCGCAGTCAGAATCTCGCCGAGAAGGCGATCGCCGACGGCTTCTGGGCCCGGGAGATCACCCCGGTGACCACCCCGGACGGCACGCTGGTCGGCGTCGACGACGGCCCCCGGGCCGGGGTGACCCTGGAGGGGGTGGCCGGGCTCAAGCCGGTCTTCCGCCCGGACGGCCGGATCACCGCCGGGAACTGCTGCCCGCTCAACGACGGAGCGGCAGCGGTGGTGGTGATGAGCGCCCGGCGGGCCCGGGACCTCGGGCTGACCCCGCTGGCCCGGATCGTCTCCACCGGGGTCACCGCCCTCTCCCCCGAGATCATGGGGCTGGGTCCGGTCGAGGCGTCCCGGCAGGCGCTCGCCCGGGCCGGTATGACTGTCGACGACGTCGACCTGGTGGAGATCAACGAGGCGTTCGCCGCGCAGGTGATCCCCTCGTACCGGCAGCTCGGCATCCCGGAGGAGAAGGTGAACGTGATGGGCGGCGCGATCGCCGTCGGTCACCCGTTCGGGATGACCGGTGCCCGGATCACCGGGACCCTGCTCAACGCCCTCGACTGGCACGACCGGACCATCGGCCTGGAGACGATGTGCGTCGGCGGCGGGCAGGGCATGGCGATGGTCCTGGAACGCCTGAACTGACCGGTCGACGGGTCAGAGGGCCCGGCGGGTGACGTTCAGCGTCTCGGTGGCGTGGGTCAGGACCTCGGCGGGTGGTTCGGCGGCGACCAGGTCGGCGACCACCACCCGGAGCTGGTCGGGGAGGCTGAGGTCGTTCTCCGCCCGGGGTACGGCCCGCCGTGGCCCGCCCTCCGCGTCGGCGGCCAGGTTCGCGATCTCCTGCACCAGCCGGTGTACCAGGTCGACCCGGGAGACGTCGCCGCTGGCGGCGGGGGCCGCCCAGCGGGGTTGCTGCCAGTGCCCCACCTGGTTGATCAGGAGATCCCTCGCCCGGGTCAGGTCCGCTGCACTCATCGACGTCGAGTCTACGGGCGACCCCGTCCGGGGACGGAAACGACCGACGCCGGACCGCGGCGCCGGGGCCGACCGACACCCGCCCTCGACCCGGCTTCGCGGCGCCCGGTCCGAAACGACCGACGCCCGCCGCCGCGAGGTCGCGGGGCGGGCGTCGGTCGACGGCGACGTGTCAGTCGTCGCCCTGGAAGTAGCTGAGCAGACGCAGGATCTCGATGTAGAGCCAGATCAGGCTGACCAGGATGCCGAAGGCGGCGGTCCAGGAGTAGCGCTGGGGCAGCCCCATCCGGACGCCCTCTTCCACCTCGTTGAAGCTGAGCACGAAGCTCAGGGCGGCGACGACGATGCAGACCAGGCTGAACCCGATGGCCAGCGGGCTGCCGTCGCGCAGACCGGTGTTGACGCCGAACAGGGCCAGCACCAGGTTGATCAGCATGACGGCGAACAGGCCCGCCATCACCGCGATCATGCCCTTGACGAACTTCGGGGTGGCTCGGATGACGCGCGCCTTGTAGAGCATCGTCATCAGGAAGAACACACCGAAGGTGGCGGTCACGGCCTGCAGGACGATGCCGCTGTAGAGCGCCTCGAACGTCTTGCTGATCATGCCGACGAAGACGCCCTGGACGACTGCGTACGCGACCACCAGGGCCGGGTTCGCCATCCGGGAGAACGAAATGATCATGCCGAGGACGAGGCCGACGACGGCGGCACCGATCCACGCGATGCCGAGCAGGGCATCGGGCATGAGCACCCAGGCCGCTGCGGCCGAGGCACCCACGATGGCCAGCAGCATGACCGTCTTGACCACCACGTCGTCCAGCGACATCGGTGTGACGGTCGGCGGTGCGGCCGGATAGCCGACGGGGGCACCCGGGTACTGCTGCTGTGGATAACCGGGCTGTCCGTACGGCCCGGTCGGAGCGTACCCGGCGGCCCGCTCCTGCTCGGCCGCCTTACCGAGGCGGGCGAGCACCGGGTTCGAAGTCTTCACTTTCAGGCCTCCCTCAGGGGGTCGTCGCACGTGAACGTGCACCCCAAGAGTAAACGGCCGAGGGTGCCGGGTGGGGATCGGTAAGCTGAAGGGAAGCTGAGAGTGTCGGTGCCCGGGGCGGGGGTCGAACCCGCACGCCTTGCGGCAGCCGCTTTTAAGGCGGCCGTGTCTGCCGTTCCACCACCCGGGCAGGGCAGCGCACCACCCGACGGAGCCGCTCACCCTGCCGGGGTCGAAGCCGCCCACCCCACCGGGGTCAGAGCCGCTCGCCCCGCCGAAGAGCGCAACGCCGACACACCAGATTACGGTCATGCCGGCACGCGGTGGTGCAGTGTCACCGTAGCGGGTCCGCATGAACCGGGCGTACCCGCTCGGCTCCGCGACACTAGGGTCGATCCGTGACCAGCGAAGCCCCCACGGCCACCGAGGACGGCCCCGCCCCGACGGCACCGCAGGCCACCCCGGGTCCCCGTCGCGTCAGGCTCCTCGCCGCCCTGGCCGGGTGTCGCAACGCCCTGGCCGTCGCGCTCGTACGCCACCGCGCCGACCTGCTGGTCGTCCTCGCCTTCGTCCTGTTCGCCGGTTGGCTCACCCACGGGCTGTGGCCGGACCCGGGTCGGCGGGTGCTCGCGCTCAACCCGGCTGACCAGGCGCTCTACGAATGGTTCCTGGCCGTGGACGCCCGGGCGCTGCTGGGCGACTTCGGGTTGGTCACCGACAAGCTCAACGCCCCGTACGGGGTCAATCTGATGGCCAACACCTCGGTCGTCGCACTCGGTGTCGTCTTCGCCCCGGTCACCCTGCTCTTCGGCGCCCCGGTCACCTTCGCGCTGCTCGCGGCGGGCGGGCTGGCGGGCACCGCGATCGCCTGGTACCTGCTGTTCGTCCGGGTCCTGCGGGCTCGACGGCTCGCCGCCGGCATCGGCGCGGCGGTGGCCGGGTTCGGGCCGGGGATGGTGTCGCAGACCAACTCCCACCTGCACATGACCGTCCAGTGGCTGATTCCGGTGCTGGTCTGGCTGGTGGTCCGGCTCCTCCGGGCCGCCGACCCGGGGCCGGACGGACCAGCCCGGCGACCGGGTGGCCCGGACCGGCGACGGCTGGTCACCTCCGCGCTCGGACTGGCCGCCGTGGTCAGCACCCAGATCTTCGTCGGCGAGGAGGTGTTGTTCCTCACCGCCCTGGTCCTGGTCGTGATGACTGTCACCTACGCGGCCTCCGACCGCGCCCTGCTGCGGCGGGCGCTGCCGGGTTTCGCCGGTGGGCTCCTGGTCGCCGCCGGGCTATCCCTGCTGGTGGTGGGCTACCCGCTCTGGGTGCAGTTCGCCGGTCCCCTCGGCGTCGCCGACGGGATCTTCAGCCCGTACCACTTCTCGGCCGACCTGGCCGGTTGGTGGACGCACTCCCCGCTGTCGGTGGCCGGTGGTCCCGAGGCGGACCGGCTGACCACCGGTCCGGCCGAGTACAACACCTTCCTCGGGTGGCCACTGCTGGCGGCCGGTACGGCAGCGACGGTCTGGCTGCTGGTGGGGTCCCGTACGCCCGAACGGGTCGGGCAGCGCCGGTTGGTGCTCGCCTGCCTGGTGGCGGCGGTGGTGATGGCGGCGCTCTCGCTCGGCCCCACAGTCGTCGTCGACGGGGAACGGACCGGGATCCCCGGGCCGTACCGGCTGTTGGCCGGTCTGCCGGTGGTGGACGGCGCCCTCCCGATGCGTTTCGCCCTCGCCGTCCTGCCGCTGCTGGCGACGGTGGCGACCCTCGCCGTCGACAGGGCCCTCCGCGCCGACGGGTGGGTACGACGACTCGTACCGGCGGCGGTGTTCGCTGCGGTGCTGCCGGTGACGCCGACCCCGCTGCCCACCGCTGACCGGCCGCCGCTGCCGGAGTTCGTCACCGGCGGGCACTGGCGGGAGTGTGTCTCCCCCGGCGGGGTGCTGGTCCCGGTGCCGCTGCCCACGCCGAGGCAGCCGTGGCCGATGCGCTGGGCGACCGCCGCCGACGCCGAGTTCCGCCTGCCGGAGGGGTTCTTCATCGGCCCGTTCGGCAAGGACGCGACGGCGGCGATGGGGGTCTGGAAACGCCCCACCTCCCGGCTCCTCGACGCGGTGGCCGAGGACGGCGTGCCGTCGCTGGGCAGCGAGCAGGAGCGACGCCAGGCGGCCCAGGACGCGCGGTTCTGGGAGGCCGAGTGCGTGGTCGTGACCGACGACGCACCGCACGCGCCGAGCCTGCGGATCACGTTGGAGCAGCTCTACGGCCCGGGTACCCGGATCGCCGACGCCTGGACCTGGCGGCCCTGATCGCCTCGCGGGGCCTGCGGTCACCCGCCCTCGACGACGAAGAGGACCCCGCCGCGAAAGGGACCCCGCACCGAAGAGGACCCCGCGACAAACAAGACCCCGCGTCCAGAGGACCCGGCGACCAACAAGACCCGGCGACGAGAAGGACCCCGCGCCACCGCGATCCGGTGACGGGGGTCCTTCCGCTGGAACTCAGGCCTGGCCGGCGCGGGCCGGGGGTTGGCTGGCGACCTCGAACTCCTCGCGCGGGTCGTGGAGCTGGCCGAGGGCGACCACCTCGCGGCGGAGGAAGAAGGCCAGGCTCCAGTCGACCACCACCCGGACCTTCCGGTTGAACGAGGGGATCCGGCTCATGTGGTACGTCCGGTGCATGAACCACGCCGGCCAGCCGGTCATCTTGATCCCGTACACCTGGGCGACGCCCTTGTGCAGGCCGAGGCTGGCCACGCTGCCGGCGTGCTTGTGCTCGTAGTTGACCGGTTCCCGACCCCGGATCACGTTGACGATGTTGTCGGCCATCCGGGACGCCTGGCGGACCGCGTGCTGGGCGCTCGGCGAGCAGAAGTTGCCCGGCTCCTTGGTCAGGTCCGGCACCGCCGCGCAGTCCCCGGCGCTCCAGGCACCCTCGACCGCCGTGTCGCCGTCCACGATCTGCAGGGTCGGCAGGCAGGTGACCCGACGACGCTCGTCACGCGGGAAGTCGGTGGCGTCCAGCATCGGCGAGGGCTTGACCCCGGCGGTCCAGACGATCGTGTCGGAACGGAAGCTGTCCCCGTCGGAGAGGACCACCTGCCCGTCGACACAGGACTCCAGCCGGGTGTCCAGCCGGATGTCCATGTTCCGCTTCAGCAACTGCTGCACCGTGTAGGCGCCCATGTCCCGGTCGACCTCGGGCAGCACCCGCTGGGTGGCCTCGACCAGGACCCACCGCATGTCCTCGGGCTTGAGCTCCGGGAAGTACTTGAGGGCGTCCCGGGCCATGTCCTCCATCTCGGCGAGCGCCTCGATCCCGGCGTACCCCCCGCCGACGAAGGTGAAGGTCAGGGCGGAGCGGCGAACCTCCTCGTCGAGGGTCGCCGCCGCCACGTCCAGTCGGTCCAGTACGTGGTTACGCAGGTAGATGGCCTCGCCGATGGTCTTGAACCCGATGCCGTGCTCGTGCAGGCCGGGAATCGGCAGGGTCCGGGACACCGACCCCGGTGCCACCACCACGTGGTCGTAGGAGATCTCCCGGGGCGGGCCGACGATCGACTGCACGGTCGCGACCTTGCGGTCGTGCTCGATCCGGGTCACCGCCCCGGCCACGATGGTGCACTTGCGCAGCTCGCGCCGCAGCGGCACCACGGAGTGGCGAGGGGAGATGTTGCCGGCCGCCGCCTCGGGCAGGAAGGGCTGATACGTCATGTGCGGCTGGGGGTCCACCACGATGACCTCGGCCTCGCGGCTGCTGAGCTTCTTCGACAGACGCAGGGCAGCGTAGAGCCCGACATGGCCGGCACCGACGACAAGGATCCGCTTCGGATTCACGTCATCCATCTTTCCCCGCCCGGCTCCGCCAACACCGCTCACGGCCCCCTTCTGTGACGGAGCACAACCCTGTGACCTGCACGACCCCACACAGGGTGACCGGCGCCACCGGTTTCGCCCCGCTCACGACACCGGAGTGCGACGGACGCCCGCCGTCGGTGGACCGGGGGGATCCGGGCGGGTTACGGCCGAGGTGTCGGGGTCGGCCCACTCGTCCCCCGCTGCGCCTTTTCGCAGCCTGAGGGCACCGCCGCCTGTCAAAACCCTTACTCGGGCCTACCGCATCGAGGCCGGCGGATTTCTGATGGTCTCAGCCAGGCCACAACCGCAACCCCGACCGGAAGGATCCAGATGCCCAGGACGAACAGGACGATCTTCGGCGCGGCAGTCGCCGTCACCGCTGTCCTGACGCTGCTCACCACCGGCCCCGCCCAGGCGGGACCGGGCAAGGACAAGGCCCCCACCGGCACCGCCGCCGTCGCCCTCGACGAGAGCCGCGCCCCCGACCGGACCGCCCGCACCGACGTCGTCTCCGCGCCCGCCGCCGAGGCAGCCCTGACGGCCGTCCAGTCCCGGATCGCCGACTACGTCGCCTCCCACGGCACCCGGTATTCGTTCGCCAGCTACGTCGACGCCACCACCGGAAAGATCGTCCTGCGCACCGACGCCCCGGCCGACGTCGTGTCGAAGGTGACCGACCTCTCCACCGGGAAGGCCGCGCAGCGGCAGGCGGCCGGCCAGATCCAGGTCAGCCGGGCCACCACCACCGACAGCTGGCACCGTCGCGACGACGTGCCCTCCTACTACGGCGGCGGCGGACTGCTCTCCGGGAGCGCCCTCTGCTCCTCCGGGTACGCCGTGCAGAACTCCGCCGGAACCCGGTTCATGACCACGGCCGGACACTGCTACGCCAACGGGGCCACCGTCCTGACCGAGTCCGGCCTCAACACGTACGGCACCGTCTCCAACCGGCGTCTGCCCACCGTCACCGGTCACGCCATGGACTTCGAGCTGATCGGCGGTTCGTCGTACGCCGGTCGGGTCTTCACCGGCGGCGTCACCAGCACCACCAGCATCCCGGTCGTCTCGGCCGGGGGCGCTGTCGTCGGGTTCACCGACTACTGCCACAGCGGCCGGACCACCGGTGAGAACTGCGGACACACCGCGACCAGCGTCACCGCCCAGGTCTGCACCCAGACCGGCTGCAAGTCGCCGGTCATCGCCTTCACCGGCGGAACCCTGAGCCAGGGTGGGGACTCCGGCGGTGCCTTCTACGTCAAGGACGCCTCCGGTGCCTGGATCCGGGGCAACGTGATCGCCGGGGGCGGCGGCACGAGCTACGCCCAGCCGTGGACCGTCCTCTCCACCGAGTTGGGCGTCAGCATCGTCCTCGGCTGATCGGCAGCACCCGGACCGAGCCCGCTGCTCGTCCGAGGCTGGGAACCGCGACGTCGGTTCCCAGCCGCTGCCGTCCCGGGTCCGCTCCCGCCGTCGTGGTCCGCTGCCGTCGCGGTCCGCTTTCGCCGTCGTGGTCCGGCCCTCGCCGTCAGCGGACCGTCAACGGCCAGGGGCCGCCGTAGGACTCCACGACCGCCCCCTCGTCGGTCGTGACCACCACCCGGGCGTACAGCTCGTAGCTGCCCGCCGGGGCGGGGCCGCCACCCGACTCGCAGAGCACCAACGGAACCACGCCGGGAAGGGTCCGGGCCTCGCCGGGCCGCAGATCCCACCGGACACCCACCGCATCCTGCGGCCCCGGCAGGGCCACCACCCGGCCCTGCCGGACGAGGAACACGTCGGCGGCACCCGGGGCGACCACCCGTACGGCGTCCCGGCTCTCGACCTCGACCTCCCCCTCGACCACCTGCCGACCCGCCGACACGGCGGCGGGGAACCGCCCGGTCACGGTCAGTCCCCCGGCGGTGGTGGGACGCAGGGCCTGCCCGCACTCCACGACGGCGGGACCCGTGACACCGGTGGGGTCCACCGGTGCCGGCTCCCGCGTCTCGGACTCCGCTCCGCCGCCCGCCGGCTCGGCCGCGCCACCGGTGGAGCCACCGTCGGCACAGGCGGCCGAGGCGAGCACGAGCACGAGCCCGACCAGGACCATTCGACAGGCACCTCTCACCGGGTGGCGCATGGCGACACTTCCCCTCACGACTGGACAGGTCACCTGTTGGACCGGTCCGACGCCGCAGGGGTTCCCACCGCCACCGACCCACCCGATCGGGTGACCGGGGGTCACCGACGGCGCAACAACCACCCGAGCAGGGCACTCAACCCCACCGCCACCAGCAGCCCGACGATGGTGGCGGTCCGGAAACCCGCACCCGACCGGAGCGCACCGGCCTCGGCGAGCAGGACACCGAGGACTGCGGAGGCGAGCACCACCACCCCCGCCCGCAGCAGCCAGCCGACGATCACGTCCGGGTCGACCACCGCGTCGTACGGCAACAGAGCCGCCAGGGCGCAGAGGGTGTGCGCCAGGTACAACGTCGCCGCGAGCGCCAGGAGCTGCCACAACACGATCGGGCGACCGAACCCGGCGGTGGCGAGCAGCCACCCGGCGACGGTGAGCAACGCCGCACAGGTCGGCCAGAGCCGACCGGGGCCGAACGCCGGCAGCAGGGCGGCGACGACGAGCGCCACCATCCCCCGCCCGGCGAGCACCTCCGGTGGGTACGCCAGGAGGAACCCCACCAGGGTGGCCGCGAAGATGCCGAGCCGGACGAGCAGGGGGATCAGGGTGATCCGGGTGATCGCGTGTCGCCAGGCCCGTACCCGTGCGGTGATCGCGGTCATCGTCCCCACCCGTCTCCACGGCCGACGGCCGGGAACCCGTTCCGACAGGCCGTCACCGGGCACCCACCCGGGGGGCGGTGGCCAGCCGGGCCACGTCGCGCAGCACCTCGTCCAGGCTGCCCGCCCCGGCCCACTGGACCACCGGGACCCCGTGCTCGCGGAGCTGCCGGATCATGGTGTCCCGGTCCAGCGACCACAGCCGGTACGCCACCTCGTCCCACCCCTGGGTGGCGGGCGGGGTGAGGCCGGTGGGCAGGGTGTCCACCGCCACCACGAACCGACCCGACCCGGCCAGCCGGGCCAGCATCTGGGCCGACCGCTCGTCCAACAGCGGGGTGAGGACCACCACGAGGGCGTCCGAGGAGAGCAGGTGCGGGCCGAACACCTGGTCGTACGGCTCGTGCGGGGACGGCTCGGCGTGCACGTCGAGCAGCCACTCCAGCACCGTCAGGTACTGGCGACGACCGGAGGCCGGACGCAGGCGACGGGCGGAGGGGCCGTACTCCAGCAGCGACACCCGGTCGCCCCGGTGCAGGTAGTGCTCGGAGATGGCGGCGGCGGCCCGGACGGTGGTGTCGAGCACCGACGCCGCCCCCTCGATCCCACCGGAGCGACCTGCCTCGGCGAGGAGGTCGAGCAGGACCACCACCTCGGCGTCCCGGTCCGACAGGGTAGCCGCGACGTGCAGCTTCCGAGCCCGCAGGGAGACCCGCCAGTCGATCCGACGCAGCCGGTCACCCGGGGCGAAGACCCGTACCCCGGCCAACTCGCCACCCTCACCCGGCCGCCGCGAGTGGTGCGCGCCGACCAGGCCGGCGGCGCGGGGCATCGCCTCCACCGCGTCGAACGGATCGGTCCGGGGATAGACCCGGACGAGTTCCGGCTCGACCACCGCGATCCGGGACATCAGCAGGCCACCACCGGCGGCGGCGCGGGCACCCGCCGGTCCGACCGGGTGCCGTCCCCACCGTCGGGCCGTCCCCTCCACCGTCACGTCCACCACCTCCTGCGACGGTACGGAGGTCACGAGCGGCCGGTCCACGCCACGCCCGGCACCCAGGTCCAGCCGTACGCCCCCGAAGGCGAGCCGGGTGCCGCGCAGCCACGGGCTCACCCGGGTCCGGACCACCGCCAGGTCGTACCCGGTCGACTCCGGGTTGCCGACGCTGATGACGCTGCGGACCTCACCCCCCTCGACCAGGTGCCCGTCGTCGGTGGTGAGCCAGACCTGCGGTGTGGCCGACGGCCGTCGACGCAACCCGTACGCGGTGCCGAGGGCGAACGGGGTGGCCAACACCACCAGGTCCACCCGGCCGAGCAGGACCCCGGCGATCAGCAGCAGCCCGGTGAGCAGGATCGCCCGTCCCAGCGCCCAGGTGGGCGCCCAGCCGGTCGCCGACTCCCCGCCCATCAGCGTCCGGGCCGACCGGCGTGGTTGGGCAGGGCACCGCTGGCCGGGGCCGGGGTGCCGTCGAGGACCTCACCGACCACGAAGGACGGATCGACCCGACGGAGCCACATCTCCGGGCGGAGGGTGATCCGGTGGGCCAGGGCCGGAACCGCCACCTCCTTGACGTCCTCCGGGACGACGTAGTCCCGCCCAGCCATCGCCGCGCGGGCGCGGGCGAGCAGGAGCAACGCCAGCGAACCCCGGGGGGAGGCACCGACCAGCACCGACGGGTGCTCCCGGGTGGCGGCGGCCAACGACACGACGTACCGGCCGACGGAGTCCTCGACCGCCACGTGCTCCAGGGCCGCCTGCATCGCCAGCAGGGTCCGGGCGTCGACCACCGGTTTGATCACCGCCTCCTCCCGGCGACGGGCCATCCGCCGCCGCAGGACGTCCCACTCCTCGTCGTGGTCGGGGTAGCCGAAGGAGACCCTGATCAGGAACCGGTCCAACTGCGCCTCGGGCAGCGGGTACGTGCCCTCGTGCTCGATGGGGTTGGCGGTGGCGAGGACGTGGAACGGCTCCTCCAGGCGGTAGGTGACCCCCTCCACCGAGACCTGCTTCTCCTGCATCGCCTCCAGCAGGGCGGACTGGGTCTTGGGCGGGGTCCGGTTGATCTCGTCCGCGAGGAGCATGTTGGTGAAGATCGGCCCGGCCCGGAAGGAGAAGTCCCCGTTGCTCTGGTCGTACAGGAAGGAGCCGGTGACGTCGGCGGGCAGCAGGTCCGGAGTGAACTGGAGACGTCGGAAGTCCAGCCCCAGCGCCTGGGCGAAGCACCTGGCGGTGAGCGTCTTGCCCAACCCGGGAAGATCCTCCAGCAGGACGTGCCCACCGGCCAGGACACCGGCGAGGACCAGTTCGAGGGCGTCCCGCTTGCCGACCACGACCGAGCCCACCGCATCCAGCACCTCGCGGGCGAGGTGGCCGACCTCGGCGGGGGGCATGATCCGGTCTGCGTCGTTCATATCTTCTCCAGGTCGGCGACGATCACCGCGAGGTCGCGCGGCGACGGGGTGCGTCGGGGCGGATTGTTGAGGAAGGTCCAGAGTCGGTCGCCGAGCAGGACCTGCGCCCGCCCGGGGTCGGAGTCGCGGGTCAGGCCGTGCCGCTGACGAAGTCGCTCGTCGGCCAGCTCGCCCAGCCGGGGCAGGATCACCTCTGCGAACCGCTCCGGCCGACGCGCCGACCCCTCCAGGGGCTGCGCCCACCTGTTCACAGCGGTCCGCAGCGCGTCGCTCGCCCCCCAGTTCCAGGTGCCCGGCTCCTCACCGGAGTTCAGCCGGTTGCTGGAGCGCCGGGGCGGAGGATTCATCCCACCGGTGATCCGGTGGACGAACTGGACGGCGAGCACGCCGAGGACCACCACCTCGAAGCTGACGATCAGACCGACGGCGCGCAGGACCGCCACCACGACGGCGGTGATCGCCCCGGTGGCGACGAGGAACTTCAGTACCGTACGGACCCGCCCACCCCGACGACGCTCCGGACGCGCCGGGCGCTCCTCGGCGGAGCTGAACAGGTCGTCGATCCCCCCGACCCGCTCGCTCATGCCGCCACCTCGCTGCGCTCGGCGTCGCCACGAGGACCGACGACCACGATTCGCTCACACGACTCGCTCATGCCGCCACCTCGCTGCGGTCGGTGGTCAGCTCGGTGCGGAGTCGGCGGAGGGCGTTGCGGGCCTGGTCCCGGGTGTCGGTGTCGACGGGGCGGGTGGCGTACCGGGCCTCCCGGTAGACGTGGGCGAACCCGGCCAGCACGTCGGCGCTGACGATCACCGGTACCCCGGTGGACGAGTCGCCCCGCAGGAGGCGGGTGACCAGGTCGGTGGGGGTGTCGCCGGTCCGGCGGGGCACCCCGGCCGCCCCGGCGGCCTCCTCCAGGCGTACCCAACAGGCGATCACTGCGGTACGCGGGTCGGTGGCCGCGTCGTCCAGGTCGACGAGCCCGGCGTCGAGGGCGGCGACCACCTCACGGGTGGTCCCCTCGCTGCTGCGTCCGGCCCGGGGCTGCGGCAGGGCCCGGCGGGTACGGCGGACCGCCCCCCGGACCAGCACCCAGGCGACGATCCCGATCGCGACCAGCACCACCACGGCGAGGACGCCCAGCGCGGCGGTGGTGAGCCACCGGGGGATCTCCGGTCGGGTGGACTCGGCGGCGTCTCGGGGCTCCACCGGGATCTGCGACTCGGTGACGTGCTCCGGGTACTCCGGAACCAGGGGGATGGTGTCGGTGGCGGGCGGCACCCGGGAGGCACCGATCGTCGAGTTGCCGGCGGCCAGCGCCGCCACGGCGAGCAGGGCGACCACCAGCGCGACCGGCCACCACCTGCGCAGCACGTTGAGCTCCACCGGCCGTTACCTCCGGACCACCGGCACACAGGACCCGACGGGCGCAGACACTCCGTCCGTCATCGACTTTCCGCCCCCGCCGTCTCAGTCCACCCCGGCCATCTGCTTCGCCCGGGCGAACACGTCGTCCAGCATCCCAGGCGTCAACCGACCGGTGAACGTGTTCTGCTGACTGACGTGGTAGCAGCCGAGCACTTCCGGTGCGGTTGCGCCGGACCAGTGTGCCCCATGGCCGAACCTCGGTCGCGGGCTGGGCGGGCGGTGCCCGTACGTGTCCCGCAGGATCGGCCACCACGCCGCCCAGGCGAACGCGCCGAGCGCGACGACGACCCGCAGGGTGGGGCGGATCAGTTCGACCTCCCGGTGCAGCCAGGGGGCGCAGGTGTCGCGTTCGGCCGGGGTGGGCTTGTTGTCCGGGGGCGCGCACCTGACGGCGGCGAAGATCCGGGTGTCGGTCAGGGTGAGCCCGTCGTCGGCGGCGACACTCGTCGGCTGGTTGGCCAGACCGGCCCGGTGCAGGGCGGCGAAGAGCACGTCACCGGAGCGGTCCCCGGTGAAGATCCGACCGGTCCGGTTCCCGCCGTGTGCGGCGGGTGCCAGCCCGAGGATGCCGATCCGGGCGTCCGGGGCGCCGAATCCGGGAACCGGTCGACCCCAGTACTCCTGGTCCCTGAAGGCCGCCCGCCTGGTCCGGGCCACCTCCTCCCGCCAGGAGACCAGCCGGGGACAGGCGAAACAGTCGGAGATCTCCGCGTCGAGGTCGGCCAGGTCGGTCGCCCGCACGGCACTGCGGGCGACCTCGACCGGGGTACGCGGTTCAGCCAAGCCGGGCCCGGAACAGTTCGAGGGTGCGTGCCCAGGAGCTGGCGGCGGCCGGCTGGTCGAACACGTCGGGACGGTCGTCGTTGAAGAACGCGTGCCCGGTGCCCGGGTAGTCGTAGGTCTGGCAGGTGCCCCCGGCCGCCTCGACGGCCCGGCGGAGGCCGTCCACCCCGTCCGAGGTGGACCCGGTGTCGGTACCGGCGCGGTGCACGAGGGCGCTCTTGCCCGCGTACTCGATCCAGTCGGTGTTCGTCCCGTCGGCGGGCAGGGTCGGGTAGAAGCCCACGGCCGCCACGATCCGGTCGGACCGGGTGGCCGACCACAGCGCCAGGGTGCCACCGGCGCAGAATCCGACGCAGCCCACCTTCGCCGTCACCTCGGGGCGGGAGGCGAGGTGGTCGGCGACGGCGGCGATCCGCTGCGCGGCCTCGTCCAACTCCGGGCCGGTCATCAGGTACGTCCCGTCCGGCCCCTCGGTGAGGCTGCCCGGCCGCAGGTCCGGCGCGAAGGCGACGAAACCCGCCTCGGCGAACCGGTCCGCCACCGAGGTGATGTGACCGACGATCCCCCACCGCTCGGGGATGACGATGACGGCGGGGCTGGTCGTGCCGGTGGCTGGGACGGCCAGGTACCCCTGGCCCAGAACCTCGTGGTCGCGGTGGCTCGTCGTTACGCCCATCAGCTCGTCCTCCTCGCGGTCAGTCATCATTGGCTGGTCGCACAGTGGCGATGATTGGGCGTAGCCTCGCACGCCGTACCCGCCGCCGGAAGACGCTGGAACAGTGGCATTCACCTCCTGTTCGCTGCTGGGAACGACTTGCGCGGGCGCCGACTCCCCCCACGTCGGCACCCGCGCGTCGCCCCCGGTCGGCGCTGGTCAGGATGTTGGTTCGGGCGTCGGGACGACCGGCGGGGTGGACAGCGGCGGGACCGTGCCACGCGGCGTGGGCACCGACTCGGTCGGATCCGTCGCCGTCGGTTCGGCCGTCCGGGTGGACGTCGGGGTGGCCGGTTCGGACGACTCGGTGCCGGACGGGTCCGGTCCCGAGGTGGGCGATCCGCTGCTCTCCGACGTTCCCGGTGCGGCCCGGAACGGCTCCCGCTGCGGACAGTGCGGATACGTCGGCACCCGCTGCTCGTCTGCCGCGCGCGCCGGGTCCGTCCCGTACTCGCAGTACGGGTCACCCAACCGGATCGGGTTGCCGTCCTGGTCGAACAGGCGGGCGTCGGGCACCAGCCGTCCTTCGCTGTCGTAGACGAAGACGTCGCCGATGTAGGGCGTCTCCACCGAGATCGTCCCGTAGTCGCCGCCGCCCCAGTCCCGCCGCGAGCCGTCCAGGTCGGCGAAGGCGGCCAGCGCGAAGACCACGAGCACGGCGGTGCCGGCCCCCACCGCCCGTCGGGGCCACCGTCCCAACCCGGGGGTACGCCGACCCAGCCAGACCGAGGCGACCACACAGACCGCGAGCAGCAGCAGAGCGGCCAGGGTGCTCCCACCCAGCCTCGGCAGCAACCCGAACGAGCCACCGGTGGTGGCCACTGTGACCAGCATGGCGGCCAGGTATCCACGCAGGATCCACCAGGCCGGACGGAGCAGCCGCAGGTACTCGCTCGCCGAGGCGTACCCGAGGAGTGGGCCGAGACGGCGGTCGGCCCCGCGCAGCCGGGTACGGGCCCCGGCCCACGCGGCGGCGGCCCGCTGGTCCAGGTTCCGGCCGCCGGCCGGACCGGTCGCCCCGGCGGCGACCCGCAACTCGGCCGCGTACGCCTCGGGCTCGCCGAGCCTGTCGACGAGGGTCCCCCTCGGTCTCGGCGGCCACCTCGCGCAGATGCTCCGGAAGGTCCTCGGTCAACTCGTCGCGGGTCTGCGCCGGCAGGTCGGCCAGGGCACCCCGGACCCGGTCGACGTACGCCGTGATCTCCTGCTCCGTGACGGTCATGCCGCCATCCCCCGATCGTCGAGCAGCGTGTCCATGGTGGTGGCGAACGAGCGCCAGAGCTTGCCGGAGCGGGTCAACTGGTCACGGCCGGCGGCGTTGAGCGAGTAGTACTTCCGGTGCGGCCCGGACTCGCTCGGCACCACGTACGTGGTCAGCAGACCGGCGGCGAAGAGCCGCCGCAGGGTCCCGTAGACCGAGGCGTCGCCGACCTCGTCCAGGCCGGCCTCCCGGAGTCGGCGCAGGATGTCGTAACCGTAGCCGTCCTCCTCCCGGAGCACGGCCAGGACCGCGAGATCCAGCACGCCCTTGAGCAGCTGCGTGGTATCCACGCATCACACACTACTGTGCAATCCACAATACCGTCAACGAACCTCCCCACCACGCCCAGCCCAGCCCAGCCCAGCCCAGCCCAGCCCAGCCCAGCCCAGCCCAGCGATCGTTTGCAGTTAACCGACGCACTGCCCGGCGTGTCGCGCACCTTTACAGCCAACGATCATGAGAACCAACCGAAAACGAGGATCTTGGAAGATTTCGGCCCCGGCGGAGGGGCACTTACGCTCCAAGATCTCTTGTTGGGCGCGGCGGGTCAGCTCACCTCAGTCGGCCGAGGACTCCGCCACGAACACGCCCACCCCTTCGAGGGTTTCGGTGCGACCGGTGGCACGAAGGATCATCATGGCCTTGCCGACCACGGTGTCCGAGACTCCGTACTCCTTGCAGAGCTGGGCGCGACTCGGCAACTTCGTGCCGGGCGGCCACTCACCTGATTCGATCTTCTCCCGCAGTGCGTCCGCGAGAACCTGATATTGCTGCTTGGGCATGCACACTCCCCGGATGGCACACCCATTCGACCACGAGAACTCCTCCAACCTCAAGCAATCGTGGGTTCGGTATTGACCTACAACCGGTACCGATTGTAGGTTCGTCACGAACACTCCCGGGTGGCACTTGGAGTGCTCACCGTGGTCGGGGCGGGCGAACCCCGATGGTTCGCTCCGACCACTGGTACAGCTCTGTCGACGTACTGCCACGAGGGCTGCGGCGGCAGGGCGGGCGGTCCGGCCGTATCCCGGGCACGGCCGGACCACCCATCCGAGGCACCGGTCCAGCTCGACAAGAGGGTGAATCCGTGTTGCGTGACCTCCTGAGATCCCTGTCCGACCGGCGAAGGCGCGCGCAGCCCAGCCATCGTCGCCGAGAACACCCGCCGACCCCGTCGACCGCGCCCACCGCGCCCACCGCGCCCACCGCGCCGACGATCGTCAGGTCATCGGTCGACAGTCCGACGCCCACACCGACGCCCACACCGACTCTCACACCGATGGCCGGAACCGCCGGGGTCTACCGGTCCTGGGCGTACCGTCCGTTGCGGCCGTGGCAGGTGCGCAGCCGTACCTTCACCGTCAGGCGGCGTGGCCTGGACCCGGCCGAGGTCGCCGCCTTCCTCGACCGGGTGGCCGACGACCTGGCCGCCGCCCACGCGGCGCTGGCCGCCTCCCGGCAGGAGACCACGCAGATCCGGGACGCGTTACGGCAGTGGCAGTCCCGTCAGGCGTCCGGTGTGGCGAGGTCGGCGTGAGCCCCGCCGAGAGGTACGTCATCCATCTGCCGGTGGTGGCGGCGGACCTGGTCCGGGCCCGGATCCTGGCCCGGACCGCAGCCCGCTCCCTGGCCTTCCTCACCCAGGTCGACCCGGGGGAGACCACCGTCTCGGCGGAGGACGACCAGGGGGTACGACACCGGGTGTTCTGCGACCGTCTCCTCAAGAACGGGCGACGGTGCATCCTGCGAGCCGACCACGAGGTGCCTTGCGCCGCCCGCCCACCCCGTTAGTCGGGTGGGGGGAGGGTGCGGAGGGTGGCGCGGGAGAGCAGGTCGGCCTGGCGGGTGGCCTCCGGGATCCGGTGCCGGGGTGCCAGCGCCAGGGCCAGGTCGGTCGCCTGGGGCAGAGCGATGCGGTGCCCCACCGAGACGAACACCGGCTTCACCCCGGCCTGGGTACGCACCGCCCGGCCCACCGTCTCGTCCCCGTCGACCAACGGCGACCAGGATCCCCGGGCCGGGTCGGGCGGGTCGAAACGGGCGGTGAAGGGGGTCTTCGCCACCCCGAAACTGGGCAGCCCGGTGAGCACCCCCAGGTGACAGGCGAGCCCGAACCGCCTCGGGTGGGCGATCCCGTACCCGTCGCAGACCAGCACGTCCGGGCGGACAGTCAGCCTCTCCAGGGCGGCCAGCAGGAACGGCACCTCGCGGAACGCCAGCAGCCCCGGCACGTACGGGAAGGTCACCTCGCCGACGACGAACTCCGCCTGGCGGACCTGCACGGAGGCGACGTCGAGCAGGACGGCGGCGGCGACCACCCGGTCGCTGCCCACCTCGTACGACACGTCGAGACCGGCCACGGTGGCCGGCCGACCCGGAAGCGACGACCGCAGGTCGACCTCGCGCCGCAACTCCTCCTGCACCCGTTCGGCCTCGGCCACCGTCATCGTGCCGTCACCCGTCGGGAGGTGCCTCGACACGGCTAGGCGAGGCTCCAGGCGATGCCGTCGAGGATGTCGTGTTCGCTGGCGACCACCGACGACATCCCGGCCCGCTCCATGATCACCTGAAGGACCAGGGCACCGGCGCCGATCACGTCGGCCCGGCCCGGGTGCATCACCGGAATGGTCAGCCGCTGCTCGCTGGTCTTCGCCAGCAGATCGGTGGTGACCTGGGCGACCTGGTCGTACGAGACGCGGGCGTGGTGGATGCGCTCCGGGTCGTACCCAGGAAGGTCCTGGGCGATGGCGACCACTGTGGTGACCGAACCGGCGAGGCCGACCAGGGTGGCGGCGTCGCGGCCCGGGACGGCGGCCAGGGCCCGGTCCACGACGGCGGAGATGTCGGCGCGGGCGGCGGCGACCTGCTCGGCGGTGGGCGGGTCGCCGGCCAGGTGCCGCTCGGTCATCCGGACGCAGCCGATGTCCATCGACACCGCCGCCTCGACACCGCCGGTACGCGTCCCGACCACGAACTCCGTCGAGCCGCCCCCGATGTCCACCACCAGGTACGGTTCGGCCGCGTCGGCGGGAAGCCCCCGGACCGCCCCGGTGAAGGAGAGTCGGGCCTCCTCGTCGCCGGTGACCACCTCCGGAGCCACCCCGAGGGTACGGCGGACCATGTCGCGGAACTCGTCGGCGTTGGAGGCGTCCCGGGACGCCGAGGTGGCGCACATCCGGACCTGCTCCGCGCCCAGCTTCTCGATCTCGGTGGCGTACCCGGCCAGCGCCGCCCGGGTCCGCTCGATCGCCTCCGGGGCGAGCCGACCGGTCCGGTCCACGCCCTGACCGAGCCGGACGATCTCCATCCGGCGGCTCAGGTCGGTCAGCGGGGCCTGCGGACCGGCGGCGGGTTCGGGCAGGTCGGCCACGAGCAGCCGGATCGAGTTGGTCCCACAGTCGATGGCAGCCACACGCGTCGTCACGTCGGCAACCTTACGACAGACCACCCGCCCGGGACCGTCGACGGCGGGCGACCAGCCACGGCACCCAGGGCAGCAGCCCCACCACCAGCAGCCCGGCCAGCAACGGGAGCTGCCACCACCCCGGTACGTCCGGCGGGGGCGGGGCGGTCGGTGGGGACGCCACCCAGGGTCGGGCCGTCTTCGACCAGGCGAGGAAGGCGTCCCCGACCGGCATCACGCCGAAGGCGTACCGCTTCGTCGACCTGGCGTCCAGGAGTTCGGTCGACGGGGTGTGCAGGGGCAGACCGGCGAACTCCCCGAACCGGGCCAGCGCGGCGGCGAGGCGGTCGTCGCCGTGCACCTGCGCCGCGCCGAGGGTCACCACTGTCGCCGACAGGCTCACCCCGAGCAGCAGCGGGCCGGAGTCCACGTCCCCGACCCCGGAGGTCCCCTCCGGATACTCCCGGACGGCGGGACCCAACCGCAGCGGCGTGGTCACGAAACGGTCCCGGAACCGCAGGTACTGCTCGCGGGCGAAGTCCCCGTCGACCTCCGGCAGGAACCTGTGGATCATGCTCTGGGACGTGCCCCGGGCCACCTCCACCGGCATCCCGGTGTCCGGGTCGACCCGGTGCGGCATCAGCCCGGTGCGCGGGTCCAGCCGCTGTCGCACCCCGTCCAGCCACCTGTCGACGGTCCCCGCGTACCGGGGCGGGAGCAGGGTGTCGTGCAGCCGCAGGGCGGCCACCGCCACCGTCGAGTCCACCGGCCACGCCTGCCCCGAGTACGCGGGCAGATACGGCGTACCGGCGGCGTCGAAGGCGGCACCCAGGGCGGCCGAGTCCTCGGCGAACCGGCGTACCTGCACCGGGTCCCGCCGCTCGGGAGCCTCCAACGCGAGGACACCACCCCGTAGCCAGGTCGTCCACCCGACGTAGAACACCCCGTACGCGGGGGTCAGGTCGGGGTTGAACGGCGCCCGGCCGACCGGGGAGTCCAGCTGCTCCAGCGCCCACCCCGCCTCGCGTACCGCCTCGATCCGCTGTGGCTCCCCCGTCCCGAACCGGGCCGCGTACTCCACCCGGGCCAGTCCGTAGAGGACGTGGGCGAAGAAGTGCCCCTCGGGGAAGAGCCGCTGCGCCCGCTCACCGGCCCCGGCGTCCAGGGCACCCCGCAGGAAGGTGAGCTGACCGTCCACTCCGGGTGGTGTCCCCTGCACCCCGGAGGTGGCCGGTGCCACCAGTCGGACCCCGCCGATCAGAGCCAGGACGCTGACGAGCAGCGCGCAGGACACCCCGAGTCGACCCGTCTTCGTCACGCCGCCAGCATGCCGCCCCACGTCAACCCGAAGCCCTCCCAACCGCGAGCCCACCCGGGACGAACCCGGCACGAGGGGTGCGGCGGCTAGAGGCGCAGGAGCATCCGGGTGTTGCCGAGGGTGTTCGGCTTGACCCGTTCCAGGCCGAGGAACTCGGCGACGCCCTCGTCGTACGAGCGCAGGAGCTGTTCGTAGACGATCTGCGGGACCGGGGCGCCGTCGATCGGCTCGAACCCGAACGAGCCGAAGAAGTCGGTCTCGAAGGTGAGGACGAAGATCCGGGCGACGCCCAGCTCCCGGGCTGCGGCGATCAGCTCGCCGACGATCCGGTGACCGAGGCGCTGTCCCCGGCAGGACGGGTCGACGGCGACGGTCCGGATCTCGGCGAGGTCCTCCCACATCACGTGCAGCGCCCCGCAGCCGACCACCTCCCCGTCGGTGGGGCGTACCGCGACCCGGAACTCCTGCACGTCCTCGTACAGGGTGACAGTGGCCTTGCTCAGCAGCCGCCGGTCGTTCGTGTACGTGTCGACGAGTCGACGGATCCCCCGCACGTCCCGGGTGCGGGCCCGGCGGACGACGACGGCCGGTGCCTCGGCGGCACCGGCCGGTTCCCCGTTCACGCCCCGGTCTCCCGGTCGGCGTTCGGGGGCGACTCGGTCTCCGGGAGTTCGACGCAGGGTCCGGCGGCCCACCAGGGCTCCACCAGGGCGAGGGTCTCGTCGCCGAACGGGTTCACCCCCGGTCCGGCGGCCAGGGCGTGTCCGAGGTGCACGTGCAGGCACTTCACCCGACCGGGCATCCCCCCGGCGGAGACCCCGGCGATCTCCGGCACCTGCCCGATCGCCTCCCGCCGGGCCAGGTAGTCCTCGTGGGCGGCCTGGTAGCGGGCGGCCAGGTCGGGGTCGACGGCGAGCCGCTCGGCCATCTCCTTCATCACCCCGGCCGACTCCAGTCGGCTGCACACGGCGGTGGCCCGGGGGCAGGTCAAATAGAACAGCGTCGGGAAGGGGGTGCCGTCGGCCAGCCGGGGGGTCGTCTCGACCACGTCGGGTCGACCGCACGGGCAGCGGTGGGCCACCGCCCGGGTGCCCCGGGGCGTGCGTCCGAGCTGCGCGGCCACCGCTGCCAGGTCGGCCTCGGTGGCAGGTTCCCGCGTCGGTGCGGGTACGGAGTCCGCCGCCGGTTCCTGCGGTGGTACGACAGTCACGGTGCCCATCTCTCGTCGGTGTCGTGGGGTGTCCCGCCAGGTGCGGGGCCGGTTCGCGGACCGGCGACGGTCAGGGGCCGGGTTGTTCGTCGGCGGCCCGGATGCTCGACCACAGGGTGTCGTACCACGGGTCGGGGCGTTCGGGTTGCCCGGCCGACCTCGGCACACCGGCGTCCCGGGCGGCGCCGGTGGGGTCGTTGAGCACGATCACCGGCACCTCCCCGGGGTAGACCATGTAGAACCGGCGTCGGGCCTCGCTCTCGATGAAGGCGGGATCCTGCCACTTGGCCACCTCCACCTCCCGTCGCTCGATCAGCTCGCGCTGGGCGGCCTGGGCGGCCTCGATCCGCTCGATGTCGGCCCGCTGGTCGAGGTAGACCCGCACCGGATAGGTGTAGGCCAGGGCGAGGGCGATCAGCACCGCGAAGAGCACCGTGGCCCGCCCGGTGATCCGCCGGGGGCGGGGTGCGGACAGCCGTTTGACGGCACCACCGGGCACCGCACGTCGGGCGGCGGCGGGCCGGTTCGCGGACCGTACCCCCTCGGCGGCTCGGACCGCGCCCGTGGCGCGGCCGCGTGACTCCGCGCGGGAGCCCCGGGCCCCACCCGGCCGGCCGGTCGGCCGGCGGGCGGGGCGCGAACCACCCGGTGTGCGCCGCTGCTGCATCACACCCCTCCCCGGAGGGCTCGTCGGGTCAGGCGGAACGGTAGCGCGGGAAGGCGCCGACCCCGGCGTACCGGGCGGCGTCGCCCAGCTCCTCCTCGATGCGCAGGAGCTGGTTGTACTTGGCGACCCGGTCGGAGCGGGCCGGGGCACCGGTCTTGATCTGGCCGCAGCCGGTGGCCACCGCCAGGTCGGCGATGGTGGTGTCCTCGGTCTCGCCGGAACGGTGGCTCATCATGCAGGTGAAGCCGGCCCGGTGGGCCAGGTCCACCGCGTCGAGGGTCTCCGTCAGGGAGCCGATCTGGTTGACCTTCACCAGGACGGAGTTGGCGGCCTTCTCGGCGATGCCCCGGGCGATCCGCTGCGGGTTGGTGACGAACAGGTCGTCGCCGACGATCTGGATCCGGGCGCCGACCGAGGCGGTGAGGGTCTGCCAGCCGCTCCAGTCGTCCTCCGACAGCGGGTCCTCGATCGACACGATCGGGTAGTCGTCGGCGAGCTTGGTGTAGTAGGCGCTCATCTCCTCGGCGGACTTCGCCGTGCCCTCGAAGGTGTACGTGCCGTTGTCGAAGAACTCGGTGGCGGCCACGTCCAGGGCGAAGACGATGTCGGTGCCGACCCGGTAGCCGGCCTTCTCCACCGCCTCGGCGATCAGGTCCAGGGCGGCGGCGTTGGTCGGCAGGTTCGGGGCGAAGCCGCCCTCGTCGCCGAGGCCGGTCGAGAGGCCCTTCTGCTTGAGCACGGACTTCAGGGCGTGGTAGACCTCGGCCCCGGAGCGCAGCGCGTCCCGGAAGGTCGGCGCCCCGATCGGAGCGATCATGAACTCCTGGACGTCGACGTTGGAGTCGGCGTGCGCCCCACCGTTGAGGATGTTCATCATCGGCACCGGCAGCAGGTGGGCGTTGGGGCCGCCCAGGTACCGGTAGAGGCTGAGGTCCGCACTGCCGGCCGCCGCCTTGGCGACCGCGAGGGAGACGCCGAGGATGGCGTTGGCGCCCAGCTCGGCCTTGTTGTCGGTGCCGTCGATGTCGAGCATCTTCTGGTCGATGAGCCGCTGCTCGCTGGCCTCGTACCCGATGAGCTGGTCGACGATCTTGTCTTCGATGTTCTGGACCGCGTTCTCGACACCCTTGCCCAGGTAGCGGCCTTTGTCACCGTCGCGCAGCTCGATCGCCTCGAAGGCGCCGGTGGAGGCGCCGGACGGCACCGCGGCGCGGGAGATCGTGCCGTCGTCCAGGCCGACCTCGACCTCGACCGTCGGGTTGCCCCGCGAGTCGAGAATCTCCCGGGCGACGATTCCTTCGATGGTTGCCACTGTGTCGCTCCTCGTTTGTGTGGTTCCGGTCCGACATGGGCCGCGACGGTGCGGCTGAGGCAGGTGTTGAACGCAGCGTATCGGGCGACGCCCGACGGCACGGCGTCACCCGGCTGACGCCGACGAGGACGGACATTCCCGAATTCTCATGGCCCAACCGGGCAACGAGTTTGCGCCCGGCCGACCTGATCGACAAGGCTGGCGCCATGCCCGCCGTCACGACCACTCTCCGTGCGCTCGTCTTCTCGGCCGTCGCGTCGCTCGCCCTCACCGGGTGCCAGACCCTCGACGACGCCGGTCGCGCCCTCGGCCACGCCGAACTCGTCAACGAGGTCGCCGCCCGGATGGACGAGGCGATGGAGTTGACCTACACGGCCGACTACCAGCTCGTCGGCGGCCAGACCGCCTCCATCGCGCAGGAGCAGAAGCCCAGCCGTACGTCGTACACGTACCCGGGCGGAAAGCTCACCGTGACGAAGGAGGCGACCACCGAGTGTCAGACCACCGATCAGCCGGTCTGCACCCTGGCCGCCCCACCGGCCACCGGTAAGCCGACGGTGGCGGTCTTCACCGAGGCCAAGCGGCGCGGTCTGGTCACCCCGCCGGTGGTGATGGGAATGCTCACCACCGCCGCCCTGGACCCGGCCGCGACGATCAGGCAGAGCGACACCACCCTCGCCGGTTTCCACGCCACCTGCGTGGAGGTCTCCCAGGTCGCCGACCCGTTCAGCGCCTGCGTCACCAACGAGGGGGTGCTCGGCAGCTTCACCGGCACGGTGGAGGGCAAGTCCGTCGAGCTGGCCCTGACCCGGTACACGACGAGCGTCGAACCCGCCGCCTTCGAGGTCCCGGCCGGTGCCGGCGTGGTCGACCGCCGCCCCACCGAGGCCTGACCGACGCCGGGGACGCCCCGGACCGCCGGGCGGCACTCCCGTCCGGCCCGGTTCGGTTCGTCCCCCGGCCCGGTTCGTCCCGGCCCCCGGTCAGCCCGCCGCCAGGAGGGTACGGAGGTGGCGCGGGGGCGGGCAGTCGTGGGCGAGCATCTCGTCGTGCCACTGCCGCAGGGACACCCCGTCGGGGCGGGCCGCGCCGATCCCGGCCATCTCGGTGTAGCCGACGAAGTAGGTGGAGAGCTGGGTCGAGGTGAGCAGCGCCCGACGCCACTTGCCGACGGCCTCCCCCTCCTCCTGGAAACCGCGCCCGGTCAGCAGGGCCAGCGCCTCCGACTCGGGTAGCTCCTCGCAGTGCACCAGCTGGTCGAGCAGGGCGTTGAGGGTCATCCGGAGCTGCATCTTGAGCTGCTGGAGCCGGACCGGGAGGCCACCGAAGCCGCGCCGGACCATCAACTCCTCGGCGTACACCGCCCAGCCCTCGACGAAGACCCCGGACCGGGTGAGTGCCCGCACCGCCGTCGGACCGGCGTACCGGCGGGCGTGGGCGAGTTGGAGGAAGTGACCGGGCATCGCCTCGTGCACAGTCAGACCGCGGATCATGTGGTCGTTGTACTCGCGGTAGAAGGACTCCACCCGGCTCGCCGGCCACCCGGCCGGGGTGGGTGAGATGCAGTAGAAGGTGGGCAGGTTCGCCGTCTCCAGGGGGCCCGGCGCATCGCAGTAGGCGACCGCCACACCCCTGGCGAACTCGGGCATCTCCTCGATGACGCAGGGGTCGTCGACCAGGCTGACCAGGTCGTGGTCCCGGACGAAGTCGGTCGCCTCGTCCAGGGTGGTGGCGGCCAGGTCGACGATGGTGTGGTCGTCGGGGTGCTCGGCGGCGAGCAGGTCCAGCGCCCGGCGTACCGTCTCGTCGTCGGCCGGACCGCCGACCAGCTCGACCGCCGCCTCCCGGATCTCCTCGGTGATCCGGTCGAGTCGGTCCCAGGCCCGGCGCTGGATCTCGGCGGCGCTCAGCTCGGTGTCGAGGGTGTGCCACAGACGGGCCTCGAACCGTCGCCGCCCCAGCCGGGGGTCGCGGCCGGGGCCGTCGTCGGTGGCCAGGTCGACGCGGAGTCCGGCGACGAACTCCTCGATCGCGGCGATCGCGGCCGTCGCGGCGGGTTCGACCCGGTCGTGCAGCCCGGGGGCCTGGGCGAGGAGCGCGGGGACCTCATCGCGGATCAGGGCCGCCGTGCCGGTGAACTGCCCGACCGCCGTCTCGCCGTGGACGCGCGGCACGTCACGCAGCGTCGCGCGGGCGGTCGCCAACGCATCCGGTACGGCGGCCAACCGTCCGGCCAGGTCGGTGAGCCGGACCTCCGCCGGGGCGTACGGGCGGGCCAGGAGGGCGTGCAGGAGCGGGCCGGGGTTGTGCCGCAGCGGGTCCCACTCGTGGCTGCGGATCTCGGTGGACTCGAACAGTGCCCGGTCCACGAACGAGCTGAGCAGCTCGTGGTCGACCCGCTCGTCGAGGTCGAGGGCGTCGGTGTCCACCTCGGCCAGCGCGTCGGCCGCGTCGGTCAGCATCGCCACGTCCGCCGCGACGGCCTCGGTGCCCAGGTCGGGGAGGCGGTCGTCGGACCGGTGGTCCCCGAGGGCGGTGGCGAGGCCGGGACGGCTGGTCAGCAGGGCGTCGACGATCCGCCCGGCGAGCGGCACAAACTCTTCCACCCAGCGGACCCTACCCCCACCCCCACCCGCCTGAGGGGTAAGGAAGGGCCCCCTGTTAACGCCTACGGTAGAGAAGGGCACCCTTCTCACTCCACCCCGTCAACAAGGGGCCCTTGTTTGCTCGGGGTGGGTCAGGGATGGGTGGGGCGGGTGAGCTGTTCGGCGGCGCGCAGGGCCTCGGCGTACGCCAGGGTGGTGTGCCGGAGGGCGGCCTCGGGGTCGAGCCCGGCCTCGTGGGCGGCGGTGACGGTGGCGAGCAGCTCCGCGCCGAGACGGGCCACCGGGTCGGTGGACGTGTCGGCCGCCGGTGGTGGCACCGTCAACCCGATCCGCCCGGCCCGGTCCAGGATCTTGGACGCCAGGGCGAGGGCGGGCTGACCCAACGCGACCCCGTCCAGCACCGAGTCCCGCGCCTTCTCGGCCTGCTTGATCCGCTCCCAGCTCGCCTCGATCTCGGCCAGGCTGCCGGCCTCGGCCCCGGAGAAGACGTGCGGGTTCCGGCGGATCATCTTGTCCACGAGCGTCCCGGCCACGTCGTCGACGTTCCACCGGGACCCCTCGGGCAGCTCCTCGGCGAGCCGGGCGTGCAGCAGGACCTGGAGCAGGACGTCACCCAGCTCCTCGCGGAGGGCGTCGGTGTCGTCGGCGCCGATCGCGTCGTACGCCTCGTAGCACTCCTCCAGCAGGAACCGGGCGAGGCTGCGGTGGGTCTGCGCCCGCTTCCACGGATCCCCACCCGGGGAGGCGAGCCGGTCCATCACCTCGACCGCGTCGAGCAGCCGGGCACCGGGCGGGTCCCAGGAGCCGTACATCAGCTCCATCTCGGCCAGCCCCGGCTCCCGGGCCAGCCGCAGCCCCAGCTCCCGGGCCAGGGACTCGTCGCCCGCCGGTCCGGCCAACCAGACCACGGTGTCGTGGGCGGCCACCGCGTCGAGCAGCGCCGGGGTGGCTCCCGAGTCGACCACCCGCACCTGGGCACCGGCCGCCCGGACGGCCCGGGTCAGGTCGCTCTCCGCCCCTGCCAACACCGGGTGGGCGCGTACGACGTCCCAGGCGGCGGCGGTCAGCAGACCGGCCGGGAGGCGGGGCGAGGTGACGAGCAGGACGATCCGTCGGGTCATGCGCTGTGGTGCTCCACTGCTCAGGGGGCGACCGGGGCGGAATCCCCGGCGGCCGGGCGCGGGCTGGAGATGTCGGTGACCGGGCCGGCGGCGTCGATGTAGGGCAACGAGTAGAACACCAGGGACTGCCCGGTGCTGACCACCGACGGGACACCCACCGGACGGAACCGGGGGTTGACGGTGGTGCCGACCTTGTCGGCCTCCTCGGTCAGGGCGGTGCTGAGCGCGGAGGCCTGCCGGACGAAGGTGCCCTCGCCGAACGCCTGGCGCACCTCGGCGACGCCGAGACCGGTCGGGATCGCCCCGGTCTTGGCGATGGCGCGGTACACCGCCATCACCGAGTCGTCGCTGAGCTGCGCGGGGGGCAGCTGGGCACCCAACGAGGTGGAGAGGTTGAGCCACCGGGTCCAGAGCTTGGCGTACTCGGCGGTCGGGGGGATCCGGAGCTGACCGGCGAGCTGCTCGGGGCTGACGTCGTCGGTGACCTGCACCCCCTGCGCCTGGGCCACCCGGTTGCCCAGCTCGATGCTGACCAGCAGGTCGACGACGTCCTGGCGGGTGACGTCGGCGCGCAGCTGCTCGGGGGTCGGGGTCTGCCCGGCCTGCTGCGCCTCCTGACGGACCGCCTCGGTGAAGCGGGACTGGGCGTCGTCGTAGATGTCGTCCACCCGGTCGAGGGAGTACCTCGTGTCACCGACGTACGCGGCCACGTCCGGCGAGGCGTTGCCGCAACCGGCGACGGACAGGACACCGATGGCTGCGACGCTGGCAGCGGCGATGAGACGACGAACACGCATGCGGGTCACTCTCTCACATCCGGTACGGAGGCCATTGCCTCCCAGGTGGTCACTTCGACGCCCCGACCGGGACGGGTGCACCGAGGACGTCGTCGAGCAGTTGGCCGCACCACTCCAGGAGGGCCTGGTCACGCAGGGGCTCCCCGCCGATGCGTCGGGTGTTCGGGCGGGGCACGCTGACCTGGTCGGTGGCCTGCTTGTAGACCGAGTCCGGGTGGTACCGCTTGAGCCGCAACTGCTTGGAGTCGGGCAACGGCAGCGGGCCGAACCGCAGGTGCTTGCCCTGCATGCTGACGTCGGTGAGGCCGTACCGGCGGGCCAGGAGTCGGAACCGGGCCACCGCGACCAGGTTCTGCACCGGGGCGGGCGGCTCGCCGTACCTGTCGGTCATCTCGGCGACCACCTCCCGCAGCCGGTCGTCGTCGCGGGCCTCGGCGAGTTTGCGGTACATCTCCAGGCGGAGCCGCTCCACCCCGACGTAGTCGTGGGGCAGGTGCGCGTCGATCGGGAGATCGATCTTGACGTCGGTCTCCTCCTCGGGCTGTTCCCCCTTGAAGGCCTGGACCGCCTCGCCGACCATCCGGACGTACAGGTCGAAGCCCACCCCCTCGATGTGGCCGGACTGCTCCCCGCCGAGGAGGTTGCCGGCACCCCGGATCTCCAGGTCCTTCATCGCCACGTACATGCCCGCGCCCAGCTCGGTGTGCTGGGCGATGGTGGCCAGCCGCTCGTGGGCGTGCTCGGTGAGGGGCTTCTCCGGCGGGTAGAGGAAGTACGCGTACGCCCGCTCGCGGCCCCGACCGACCCGGCCCCGGATCTGGTGCAGCTGGGCCAGGCCGAGCAGGTCGGCCCGCTCCACGATCAGGGTGTTGGCGTTGGGGATGTCGATGCCGGACTCCACGATGGTGGTGCAGACCAGGACGTCGAACTCCTTCTCCCAGAAGCCGACCATCACCTTCTCCAGGGCCTCCTCGCCCATCTGGCCGTGTGCCACCGCGACCCGGGCCTCGGGCACCAGCTCCCGCAGCCGACGCGCCGCCCGGTCGATCGACTCGACCCGGTTGTGCAGGTAGAACACCTGGCCGTCGCGGAGCAGCTCCCGGTGGATGGAGGCGGCCACCTGCCGCTCGTCGTGCGCGCCGACGAAGGTCAGCACCGGGTGCCGTTCCTCCGGTGGGGTGGCGATGGTGGACATCTCCCGGATCCCGGTGATCGCCATCTCCAGGGTCCGCGGGATCGGGGTCGCCGACATGGCCAGGACGTCGACGGAGGCCCGCAGGGTCTTCAGGTGTTCCTTGTGCTCCACCCCGAACCGCTGCTCCTCGTCGATGATGACCAGGCCCAGCGACTTGAACCGGGTCGCCGCCTGCAACAGCCGGTGGGTGCCGATGACGATGTCGACGGTGCCGTCGGCGACCATCTCCATGGTCCGCTCGGACTCCTTGGCCGTCTGGAACCGGGACAGCTGCCGGACCGTCACCGGGAACTGGCTCATCCGCTCGGCGAAGGTGTTGAAGTGCTGCTGCACCAGCAGGGTGGTGGGCACCAGCACCGCCACCTGCTTGCCGTCCTGCACCGCCTTGAACGCCGCCCGGACCGCGATCTCGGTCTTGCCGTACCCGACGTCGCCGCAGATCAGCCGGTCCATCGGGACCGTCTCCTCCATGTCCCGCTTGACCTCGTCGATCGCGGCGAGCTGGTCCGGAGTCTCCTGCCAGGGGAACGCGTCCTCCAGTTCGCGCTGCCAGGGGGTGTCCGGGGCGAACGAGTGCCCCTTCGACGCCTTCCGGGCGGCGTAGAGCTGGATGAGCTGGGCGGCGATCTCCCGGACCGCCTTGCGGGCCCGGGCCTTCGACTTCTGCCAGTCCGAGCCGCCCATCTTGTGCAGGGTCGGCTGCTCGCCGCCGACGTACCGGCTGAGCTGGTCGAGCTGGTCGGTGGGGACGAAGAGGCGGTCACCGGGCTGGTTGCGCTTGCTCGGCGCGTACTCGATCACCAGGTACTCCCGGGAGGCCCCGTTCACGGTCCGCTGCACCAGCTCGACGTACCGGCCGATGCCGTGCTGCTCGTGCACGACGAAGTCACCGGCCTTGAGCTCCAGCGGGTCGATGGTGTTGCGCCGTCGGCTGGGCATCTTCCGCATGTCCCGGGTCGAGGTGCCCCGGCCTCCGGTGATGTCGTCGCCGGTGAGCAGCACGAACCGGGACGCCTCGGCCACGAAGCCGTGCCGGACGGAACCGCAGGTGACCAGGACCTCGCCGGGGGTGGGGGCGGCCGGCACCTGCTCCACCAGACGGGCCCCCAGACCGGCGTCGCGCAGCACCTCGACGGCCCGCTGGGCGGGGCCGTGGCCCTCGAAGACCAGCGCGACCGACCATCCCTCACCGGACCACCGCTTGAGGTCATCGACCACCCGGGGGGTCTCCCCGTGGTAGAGGGGGGCGGGTTGGGCGGCGACGGTGACGGCTATCGCGTCGTCGGGGGTGACGTCCCCGGCCTCCGGCTCGTCCTCCCAGGGCCGGCGGGTCGGCGGGGTCTCCCCCTCGACCAGCCCGAACGGGGACAGGGTCCACCACGGTTGGCGCAGCCGCGCGGCGGTGGCGCGTACCTCGGCGAGGGTCTTGAAGGCGGCGGCGCCCAGGTCCACCGGGGCCTTGCCACCGACGGCCGCCGCGGCCCAGCTGGCCTGGAGGAACTCGTCCGAGGTACGGACCAGGTCGTGGGCGCGGGTCCGGATCCGCTCCGGGTCGCAGAGGATCACGTGGGTACCGCCCGGCATGGTGTCCAGGAGCAGCTCCAGCGAGTCCGCGCCGATCAGGGCCGGGGCCAGGGACTCCATCCCCTCCACCGGGATGCCCTCGGCCAGCTTGTCGCAGATCTCGGCCAGCTCCGGGTGCGCCTGCGACAGGTCGGCGGCGCGTCGACGGACCGCCGGGGTGAGCAGCAGCTCCCGGCAGGGCGGCGCCCAGAGCGTGGGTACGCCCTCGATGGTCCGCTGGTCGGCGACGGCGAAGGTACGGATCTCCTCCACCTCGTCGCCCCAGAACTCGACCCGGGACGGGTGCTCGTCGGTGGGCGGGAAGACGTCGAGGATCCCGCCGCGCACCGCGAACTCGCCCCGCTTGGTGACCAGGTCGACCCGGGCGTACGCCATGTCGGTCAACCGGCGGGCGACCTCTTCCAGGTCGGCTTCGTCCCCGGCGGTCAACTGCACCGGCTCCAGGTCTCCGAGCCCCTTGAGTTGCGGTTGCAGCAGGGACCGGACGGGGGCCACCACCACCCGCAGCGGACCGGTCCGCCCGTGGGCGTCGGCGGAGCCCGGGTGGGCCAGCCGACGCAGGACGGCCAGCCGCCGCCCGACGGTGTCGGAGCGGGGGGAGAGCCGCTCGTGCGGCAGGGTCTCCCACGAGGGGAAGACCGCCACCTGCTCGGCCGGAAGGAGGTCGCCCAGCGCGGCGGCCAGGTCGTCGGCCTCCCGGCTGGTCGCCGTCACCGCCAGGACCGGCCGTCCGGCACCCCCCTGCGCGCCCGCCCCACCGTCGGCGGCGATCGCGGCGGTGGTGAAGGGGCGCAGCGCCGCCGGGGCGGTCACGTCGAGCCCGTCGGCCTGGGCCGCCCCGGAACGGGCCAGGTCCCGGACCCGGGCCAGGGCCGGGTCACCGAGGGCGGCGGCGAGCAGTCCGGCAAGCGTAGTCATTGTCACTTCCCGTGGAAATCGGACGTACCGGAGTCGGCACCACAGATGCGAAAAATCGGGTGCCGACACACGACGAAGACCCCGCGTCCAGTCCAGGACCAGGGGTGCCACCTCAGGGTATCCCCGCTGCGGAGATCTGTGCGAACACACCGTGTCGCCCGCCTCGTACCCTGATCCCGCCCTGTCCGACCAGCACCTGGAGTGCCCCGGTGAGCTACCCCCCGCCCGGTCCCCCGCCGCCCGGCCAGCCGTACGGCAACCCGTATCCAGGCCACCCCGGCCAGCCCTCCGGGTACGGCGCGCCCCCGCCCGGGGGCTACCCCCCGCCCCCGACGACCCCGGTGACGAAGCGCATCCCGGAGGACCAGCCGTTCGTGGTCCGCCCCAGCATCGCGAAGCGGGGCGGCGTCATGGGCGGGGTGGTCCTGTTGGTGCTCACCCCGTTCGTCTGCCTGGCCGGCTTCGCCGCCCTCCAGGTCGGTGAGGGTGCCGCCCTGCCCGGGTTGGGCGTGATCGGCGCGCTCGCCTGCCTGCTGCCCCTGATCGCCCTGCCGCTGGGCTTCCAACTCTGGTTGATCGCCTCCGGCGGCCCGGTGCTGGCACTCAGCCCGGCCGGAGTCTGGATCCGCAGTCGGCCGACCCGAGGACAGGCCGTCTGGCTGCCGTGGGAGGCCGTCGCCCAGATCTCCCGCCGCCGGTGGAGCCTGGAGAAGATGCTCGTCGTGCGCCCCCACGACCCCCGGATGGTGCAGAACCTCGGCGTGTTCACCGCGCTGGACAGCGGCGTCCTCCACGCCTTCTACGGTTCCGGCCTGGTGGCCACCCTCAACTTCGCCGACAAGCCGGAGGCCGAGATCATGGCCGCGGTCGCCCACTACAGCGCCGGCCGCTGCCCCATCACCTGACCCTTGTAGATCTTGGAAGGTTCGGGCCCCTGGAAGGGCCTGAACCTTCCAGGGTCGCAGTCGACTCCTCCCGCCCTTCGCTTCAGGCGGCCCGGAGGGACGCCGCATCCAGTCGGCGTACCAACCGGCGGGACAGGTGGACCAGTGCCCGGGACTGGTCGGCCCTGATCAGCCAGCGTTCGGCCTCCGACCCGCTGGACAGTTCGAGGAGCAGACCGGAGGGCGGATTCGGCCCGACCTCCATCCGTCACAGCCCCACCCGGAGCTGGAACACCTCGTCCCCCTGAGCAGCTGTGGCGAGTCGGGACAGGTGCAGGTCGCCACGCCCGGCACACTCCTCACCCCGCACGCACCACGAGGGGTGGACAGGATTCGATAAGTTACCCATGGGCCGGGTCTCCTCCCGGTCAAGGCCCGGGGATCGGAGTGCCACCTCCACCCCGGGCCGCTCACGTGCAGGCACCCACCCGGTTACGAGCCAGGGCGAGTGATCTCAGCCTAACGCAGAGTGTCGACATTGTCGACACCGTCGACGTTATAGACGCTGTCGATCTCCGGTGATCTACTTGGCTCCGCGAGCCAGGGAGAGACACATGAACATGCCCAAGTACGAGCGGGTCGCATCGGCGATCCGCGAGCAGATCCAGGCCGGCGCACTCAAGCCGGGTGACCAGATCCCGACCACCCAGGGCCTCATCGAGCAGTACGGGGTGTCATACGGATCGGTCCGCACCGCACTGCTCCTCCTCAAGGCAGAGGGGCTCATCGAAGGCCGCCAAGGCGAAGGGGTCTTCGTCCGGGAGCGGGACGCGGGGTAGTCGAGGCGTACGACGGCGTCGGTCGGACGGGTCGGCGGGCGAGTCCACACAGACGCCATTGTGGACGTTGACCAGGGCGGACACCCGGCGGGACAGCGGGTTCGCATGGCTGGCGCAAAAGGTCGAAGTGGACTTTAGCCATCACTTTCGTTCAGAACGATAAAAGTCTTGGCTCCATGACCGAAAGATATGGACACCTCAATGGCAAGTCCGTTAGGGTCGGGCCACGAAGATGTTTCGGTGAGGTAACCGACGGCGCGGCTACCTCGCGGGACCTGGCAACGGGGCGCGCCTCACGCCCACGGCCACGGTCACTTCGTCGGGGTGGCGCCTCGGCGGAGACCCACAGTCACATCCGTTCCGGCGCGACGGCGCGCGCCACGTCCCTGGACCTTCCACCCCCGCCCGCCCGACCCGGCGGCGAAGACCAGCCCGGACAGACCCCCTCCCCGCCCGCCCTCACCCCACCACCCGTCTGAACACGGTCGGGTTCACCCTGCCCGTCGCGCAACCTTCGGCGTCACCTCCGGCACGCCTGCCGATTCCGTGGTCCCGCCCGGCCGTCACCGGCCGTCCGGCGACGCGGGGACGGACAGGTGAGGCTGCCGCGCGCCCGTCACGCCACCACCATCAGGCAGCTCCGGTGGAACCAGCCATCGGGATGCCCGACAAAGTCTGACAAAGACCTTGATTGAAAGGTATGCCGGACATGCCATTCCGCTCGCTCGGGTACGGCACATCGAGTCGCCGACCCCGTCCCCCGACACCCGCCGCCGGCCGGTACCGGCGTCCCCTCGCCGCGCTGACCCTGGCGTTCACCCTGCTGCTCACGACCGCCCTCAACGCCGTGCCCGTGGGGGCGAAGGAGAACGCCGACCAACTGCAGGACCAGGTCCTGACCTGGACGGCAGACAACGACGTCACCGCCTACAAGACGGCTCCGGCCACCGCCGTGGCCGGTCCGGCGACACTGGTCTTCGAGAACAGCGCCGCGACCGGCAACACCAGCGGCATGCAGCACACCCTCACCTTCGAGACCGGTGACCCCAGGTACAACCAAGACGTCGACGTCAACATCCTGGCCGACCCCTTCGACGCCAACGGCGGTCGGTGGACGGTGGACGTGGTCCTCACCCCCGGCACCTACCGGTACTTCTGCGCGATCCCCGGGCACGGCATGATGGCCGGCCTGCTCGTCGTCACCGGTGAGGACGAGGAGGAGGACACCACCGCCCCGACGGTGAGCGCCTCGGTCGCCGGCCAGCAGAACAACGCCGGTGCCTTCGTCGGCGCGGCCACCGTCACCCTGACCGCGAGCGACGCCGAGTCCGGCGTGGAGAGCATCGAGTACTCGCTCGACGGGGCGGAGTACGCCGCCTACACCGGACCGCTGACAGTCAACGAGCCCGGCGAGCACCGGGTCGACTACCGCGCCACCGACGTCGCCGGGAACACCTCGGCGGTCCAGTCGGTGGACTTCACAGTGGTCGCACCCCCGGACCCGGACACCACGGCACCGACGGTGACGGCGAGCCTCAGCGGTGAACGCGACGGCGACGGGGCGTACGTGGGCGCGGCCACCGTGACCATCGCCGCCTCCGACGCCGACTCCGGCGTGGCCACCATCGAGTACTCCCTCGACAGCCAGCCCTTCACCACGTACACCGGGCCCTTCGCCGTCAACCGACCGGGCCAGCACACGGTCGGCTACCGGGCCACCGACAACGCCGGGAACACCTCGACGGCGGAGTCGGTGACCTTCACGGTGGTCATGGGCGGCACCGACCCGGACTGCGCGGTGCTCGACACCCGCCCGACGGTCTGGTTCGGCACCGTCGACACCGGCCTGCCCAACCGGACGGTCGGCACCGGTTGCACGATCAACAACCTGATGGCCAGCGAGCGGATCTGGCTCAACCACAACGAGTTCATGACCCACGTCCGGGCGACCACCCAGCACCTGATGCACCTCGGTGTGATCAACCGGGACGAGCGTCAGTCCCTGGTCGACTCGGCCCGCGCCTCGAACGTCGGCAAGTCCGACGAGCAGACCGGCTACCGGTCGCTGCTGAGCCGCTCGGGTGCCTCGTTCAACGAGTGGGAGCACGTCGGGGCGGGTGGGTTCAGCCGTAACGCCGACGGCTCGATCACCAGCAGGCCGGTCGACGGCCTGGGGATGCTCTGGTATCCGATCCGCCAGTACGGGGACTTCTCGTTGAAGTTGCAGTGGCGCGACGACGCCCCGGGCGACGGTCGGGCCAACAGCGGGGTGTTCGTCCGCTTCCCCGGTGTGCACCAGCACCCGCAGGAGTCCCGCCCGGAGTGGGTGGCCATCAAGTACGGCCACGAGATCCAGATCCTCGACCGCGCCGACGGTGACCAGTACAAGACCGGGTCGGTCTACGGATTCGACCAGATCGACCTGGACGGGGCCGGTGTCACGCCGAAGGGCACCTGGAACGACTACGAGATCCGGGTGGTCGGACAGCACTACTCGATCTTCCGCAACGGCGTGCTGATCAACGAGCACGTCAACGATCCGGCTGCGGTCTTCACCCCGCCGAGGTCGGACGACCCCGGTGGGGCCGGTCGGCAGAACACGCACGGATACGTCGGTCTCCAGGTGCACGGCGCCGCCGACATCGTCAGCTTCCGCAACATCCGGGTCGCCCCGCTGACGCCGTGACCCCGGGCGGGTGATCACAGCCCGCCACCCACCCCACACCACCGGAGTCAGCCGTGGCCGGCGAGGGCCGCCGGCCACGGCTGACCGACCCGATTGGAACCACAGTGGAACAGACCGACGTGATCGAGCACCGACCGGAACCGAAGAGACCTCCTCGAACAAGCGGCCTACGGACCCTGCTGGCGGTGGCCGTGGCGGCGATCACCCTGGGCAGCGCGGGCACCGCCTTCGCCGTCCAGTCCGGGTACTTCGCCGAGAAGCCCGACGGGTGCGTCGCCCCGGACCGTTCCATCGAGTTGTACGCGGTGGAGCTACCCCGGGACCCGTCGACCAACCAGGTCCGCCTCGGGTACGGGTTGACCCCGCAGGCAGCGTCGTACCCGGGTCCGACGTTGGAGATGATCGAGGGCGAGTGTCTCCGGCTCACCCTGCACAACCAGGTGCCCGAGGCGACCCTGGCCGCGCTGCGGACCGACCCGAGCCACCCGCTCGGTGTCTCGCTGCACGTGCACGGGGTCAAGTACACCCAGGACTCCGACGGCACCGTCGAGCCCGGTTCGTACGTCGCCCCGGGCCAGTCCCGCAGCTACACCTGGTACGCCAAGCCGCGCAACAGCAAGACCGGTTCCCCGGGTACGGCCGGATACTGGTGGTACCACGACCACGTGGTCGGCGGCAGCCACGGCACCCAGGGGCTCAACGCCGGACTCTTCGGCGGCCTGGTGGTACGCCGCCAGGGCGATCCCCGACCGGACCGCACCTACGTCAGCTTCTTCGGTGACCGGCAGACGATCAACCTGCGGCGGGGCGCCGAGGTCGACACCTGCGACCCGGTGGACCCGCAGCCGGGGCCGACCTGCCTGGTCGCCAAGGTGGGCGAGAAGGTGGAGTTCATCGTCGTCGGGATCGGCAACGACATGCACACCTTCCACCTGCACGGACACGCCTGGGCGGACACCCGTACCGGCCTGGTGGCCGGGGACAACAAGGCCCTCGTCGACTCGATTCCGGTGATCGACAACAAGACCCTCGGCCCTGGTGACTCGTTCGGCTTCACGGTCGTCGCCGGGGACGCGGTCGGCCCGGGGCACTGGATGCTGCACTGCCACATGCAGTTCCACTCCGACCTCGGGATGGCGACCAGCCTGCACATCCTCGACGAGAACGGACGGATGCCGCCGCACCACGGGTCCCACGTGCACGGCCCCGCTGCGGGCTCGGGCGGCGCCAACGCCCCGGCCTCGAACACCCCCGCCGGTGCGGTCGACCACTCCACACACCAGCCCGCCGGCAACTGACCCCACCCTCCCCCACCCTCCCCGTCCACAGAAGGAGCAGAAATGGCCCAAAAACGCCATTTCCGTCTGACCCGACTGCGTACCTCCACCCGCCGCGCCCTCGCCGTGACCTCCGCCGCCGTCCTCACCGCCGGCCTGCTCAGCGTGGTTCCGACCGCCGCCGAGCCGGCCAGCGCGGCACCCCCCACCTGGGGCAGCCGGGTGGTGAACGTCCTGGTCTTCCACGGTCCCGCCGCCGACCAGAACGACCCGGTCAGCCGGGCCACCAACATCATCAAGAGGCTGGGCAGCGAGAACGGCTTCTACGTCCACTCCTCCGACGACCCGAGCGTCTTCACCGCCGACAACCTGGCCCGGTACCGCAGCGTCGTCTTCCTCTCCGCCAACGGGGTGACCCTCGACGACAACCAGGAGGCGGCGTTCCAGGCGTACGTCAAGGGTGGCGGCGGGTTCGTCGGCGTCCACGACGCCGCGTACGCCCAGCCCGGGTCGGAGTGGTTCACCGGTCTGATCGGTACCCGCCCCGCGCCCAGTCTGCCCGCCGCAGAGAAGGTGGTGGAGGCGACCGCCAGCGGCAACAACCCGCCGAACGAGACCGCCCAGCACGCCTTCGACGGCACCACCAGCACCAAGTGGCTGGTCCGGACCAACACCGGCTGGCTCGCCGGCAAGCTCGCCGAGCCGAAGGTGATCAACAGGTACGCCCTCTCCTCGGCCAACGACTCCGCCGGCCGGGACCCGAGGGACTGGACCCTCCAGGGCTCCGACGACGGACAGACCTGGACCGACCTGGACCGGCGGACCGGGCAGACCTTCCCCCAGCGGTTCCAGACCAGGCAGTACGCCTTCGACAACGACCGGGCGTTCCTGCACTACCGGCTGAACATCACCGCCAACAGTGGAGAGCCGCTGATCCAGCTCTCCGAGCTGTGGCTGATCGGCAAGGACGCCCCGGCGGCCCCGGAGACCAAGGTGCAGGAGGCGGTGGTCCAGGTCACCGACAGGCAGCACCCGGCCAACGAGGGCCTCCCGCTGACCTGGAAGCGGTCCGACCAGTGGATCAACTGGGACCCGAGCCCCGTCGGGCGGGTACACACCGTCGCCCAGGTCGACGAGACCAGCTACGACGCCGGGCTCGCCGGCAACGGTCCGTTCCACCCGATCTCCTGGTGCCGTGACTACGACGGCGGCCGGTCCTTCTACACCGGGATGGGACGTACCGAGCAGAGCTGGACCACCGACACCCGGTTCCGCAGTCACCTGCTCGGCGCGATCCAGTGGACCTCCGGCACGGTCCGGGGCGACTGCCAGGCGACGATCGCCGCCAACTACCGGGTGGAGCGGCTCACCACCGCCAACACCTCCGGGCAGCTCGACCAGATCGGCGAACCGCACGGGCTGACGATCTCCCCGGACGGCTCGGTCTTCTACATCGGCAAGGCGGCCTGCCCGTCCGGCCCGATCGCCAGCTGGGACAACCCCAACGTGGGCCTGGGCTGCGGCACCATCCACCGGTGGGACCCGGAGACCAAGCAGGTCAAGCTCCTCACCACCCTCCCGGTGATGGGCAACCGGGGCAGCGGCAGTGAGCTGGTCAAGAACGAAGAGGGCCTGATCGGCATCACCCTCGACCCGAAGTTCGCCGAGAACGGCTGGGTCTACGCGTTCTGGATGCCGCACGAGTCCATCGACCGGGAGAACCGGGTCGGCAAGCGGACCGTCTCCCGGTTCACCTACGACAAGCAGGCCGACACCATCGACCAGGACACCCGCAAGGACCTGCTGAGCTGGGACACCCAGATCCACAGCTGCTGCCACGCCGGTGGCGGGATGGCCTTCGACGACGAGGGCAACCTCTACATCGGCAGCGGAGACGCCAACTCCTCCGGCGGCTCCAGCGGGTACTCCGGCAACAACTGGACCCAGGAGTACGCGGGCATCTCCTTCCAGGACGCCCGCCGTACCTCCGGCAACACCAACAGCCACGACGGCAAGATCCTGCGGATCCACCCGGAGGACGACGGCACGTACACCATCCCGGAGGGGAACCTCTTCACCGGGCAGGAGGAGGGCGGGGGCAAGACCCTCCCGGAGATCTACGTGATGGGGGTCCGGAACATCTCCCGCCTCAACTGGGACCCGGTCAACAACTGGCTGACCGCCGCCTGGGTCGGCCCGGACGCCGCCGCCCCGAGCCCGGAGCTGGGCCCGGCGAAGTACGAGCACGCCACCATCATCACCTCCGCCGGTAACCAGGGGTGGCCGTACTGCATGGGCGACAACCAGCCGTACCGGGACCGGAGCAACACCGACGCCAGCGTGCTGGCCGGCTGGTACGACTGCGACAACCTCAAGAACACCTCGCCCCGCAACACGGGTCTGGTGGACATCCCGCCGTCCCGCCCCAGCATGATCTGGTACTCCCCGCAGGGCGGCGGCCCGGTCTACCCGACCCGGACCGACGGCAGCGGGCTGCCCTCGTACGTCCTCGGCGAGGAGACCTTCACCCGCCCGTGGCTGCGCGGTGGCGGCCAGGCGGTGATGGACGGCCCGACCTACCACCGGTCGACGGTCGACACGAACAGCGGCGTGGCCTGGCCGGCGTACTGGGACAACAAGTGGTTCATCGGTGACCAGTCCAACTCCAACAACCGGGTGGCGGTCACCGTCGACCCGGCCAACGTGCCCGAGCAGGGGGCCCCGGCCTTCGCCGAGGACCTCCGGGCCATCATCCCGGGCGGCAACGGGGGCACCCAGCTCCAGTCCTGGATGGACGCCAAGTTCGGCCCGGACGGCGCGCTCTACATGCTCGACTACGCGGGTGGCTTCTTCAGCCTGCACGGCAACCAGAAGCTGATCCGGATCGTCTACACCGGCGGGGAGGCCACCCCCGGCCCGGCCCACGCCTCAGCCCGGGTGACGGCCACCAGCAACCACCGGACCGTCGCCTTCTCCAGTCACAAGGTCGGCGGGGTGGCCTGGGAGTGGGACTTCGGCGACGGCACCAAGGGCTCGACCCAGCCGCACCCGACCCACACCTACCGCACGCACGGCTCGTACCAGGCCACGGTGAAGGTCACCTACGCCGACGGTACGACCGCCACCGGCACCGTCGACGTGACCACCGGCTGCGTCGCCCCGGACACCCGGGCCACCGTGTGGCTGCTCGACACCGACACCGGGCTGACCAACCGGAAGGCCAACGGTGGCTGCACGGTCAACGACCTCATCGACGACGAGCGGACCTGGCCCAACCAGGGGTCCTTCCTCGCCCACCTGGACGAGGCGATCGACCACCTGCTCAAGACCCGGGTGATCAACAACGAGGAGGCCGCCACCCTGCGGGCCGCCGGGGTCGACTCCCCGATCGGTCGTACCCCCGGTTACCAGCCCATCTTCGACGGGACCGCGCACTCCCTGGCTGACTGGCGACAGGCACCCGGGGGCTCCTTCGCCCTGAACCTCGACGGCACCATCCGCAGCATCGGCGGAATGGGCATGCTCTGGTACGCGGGCCAGGAGTTGGCCGACTACTCGATCAAGATGAAGTTCCGGGACTCCTCCCCCGGCACCACCCGCGCCAACAGTGGGGTCTTCGTCCGGTTCCCGGACCCCCGGACCCCGCTGGAGGACCGGCCCGAGGGAGCCTGCTCCACCCTCGGCTCGGCCCGCACCTCCCAGGCCTGGGTGGCGATCATGTGCGGTCACGAGATCCAGCTCTACGACGGGGCCACCGGTGAGACCCAGAAGACCGGCTCGGTCTACAACTTCCAGCCGTTGACGCTGGACCGGTCGGGGGCCACCCCGAAGGGCCAGTGGAACGACTACGAGATCCGGGTGGTCGGGCAGCGCTACACGATCATCCGCAACGGGGTCGTCCTCAACGAGTTCGACAACGTCCCGGGGAAGCAGTCGTCCCGGGCGGGCGACCCACCGACCGACCTGCGGCAGTTCACCAGCGGGTTCGTCGGGTTGCAGAACCACGGCAACAGTGACGTGATGGACTTCCGGGACATCCGGGTCCGCGCGCTCTGACCCGAACCGGCGCGGCGGTACGGGAGACCTCCCGTACCGCCCGCGCCGGGCGGCTCCCATCCCGCCCCGGGCGGCCCCGTCCGGTCGGCCCGCACCCGTCTGCTCGGGCCTGCCCCGGCTGTGGGGGCAGCTCCACAGGCGCCCGATCGAGAGGTGTCCGGGCACGGCGCGGGGACCCCGGCCCGTGGGGGTGGGCTGGATCACGTGAATCGTTGCGGATCCGACAGACGACACCCTCATACCCCCGCCCACCAGCACAAACATGCCACGTCGCAGCCCCCGGACCGGGTCGGGTCCCCGACGGGACACCTCCCTCCACCGAGGGCGTTCTGAAGGGGTCCCTCCTCTCCGAAGGGGTGGCGCGGATACGATCAGGGGAAGTCGGACAGCGCTGTCCTTCGTACTCTCGTGAGGAGCGCATCGTGACCGACCAGCACGACCACGACGGCCCCGACGCCGCCCTGCGGGCCGACATCCGTCGCCTCGGCACCCTGCTCGGCCAGACCCTCGCCCGGCAGGAGGGGCGCCCCCTGCTCGACCTGGTCGAGGAGATCCGCGCCCAGGTACGGTCCGACGCCCCGGCCGCCGCCCAGCGGCTCGGCGGGCTCGACGTCACCACCGGCACCAAGCTGGCCCGCGCCTTCTCCACCTACTTCCACCTGGCGAACATCACCGAACAGGTGCACCGCGCCCGCGACCTGCGGCGACGCCGGGCCATGCACGGCGGGTGGCTGGACCAGGCCGCCAAGATGATCGCCGAACGGGGGGTGCCGGCGGAGGAGATCGCCGCGGCGGCCCGCCGACTCGCGGTCCGGCCGGTCTTCACCGCCCACCCCACCGAGGCGGCCCGCCGGTCGATCCTGTCGAAGCTGCGCACCGTCGCCGACGAGCTCGACACCGAGACCTCCAACGCCATCCTCTACGGGGCCAGCGACGAGGGTCCGGCCAACCGCCGCCTCGCCGAGGTGCTCGACCTGATGTGGCAGACCGACGAGTTGCGGCTGGACCGGCCCGACCCGACCGACGAGGCCCGCAACGCCATCTACTATCTCCGCGACCTGTACGCCGAGGCCGCCCCCCAGGTCCTCGGCGACCTCGCCGAGACGCTGCGCACCCTCGGGGTGGAGACCTCCCCGACCGCCAGGCCGCTCACCTTCGGCACCTGGATCGGCGGCGACCGGGACGGCAACCCGTTCGTCACCCCGCTGGTCACCCGCGAGGTGCTGACCATCCAGCACGAGCACGGCATCGCCGCCACCGAGGCGGCCATGGAAGCCCTGATCAACGAGGTCTCGGTCTCCCGCCGACTGCGCGGGGTGTCACTGGACCTCTCCGCCAGCCTCGCCGCCGACCTCGACGCCCTCCCCGAGGTGGCCCCCCGGTTCCGGCGGGTCAACGCCGAGGAGCCGTACCGGCTCAAGGCCCGGTGCGTCCGGGCGAAGCTGGCCAACACCCGGGCCCGACTCCGGCAGGCCACCCCGCACGTCCCGGGTCGGGACTACCGGGGCAGCGCTGAACTGATCGCCGACCTGGAGCTGCTGCGTGCCTCACTGGCCCGCAACTCCGGCCAGCTCACCGCCGTGGGCCGACTCGCCACCACCATCCGCACGGTCTCCGCGTTCGGGCTGCACCTGGCCACCATGGACGTCCGTGAGCACGCCGAGGCGCACCACGCCGTCCTCGCCCAGTTCTACGACGCCGTCGGCGAGGTCACCGACTACCCGGCGCTGACCCGGCTGGAGCGGACCAAGCTGCTCGGCGACGAGCTGACCGGACGCCGTCCGCTGGCCGCCGTCGACATCCCGCTGACCGAGGGTGCCCGCAAGACCTTCGACGTCTTCACCACCATCCGCGAGGCGCAGGACCGGTTCGGCAACGAGGTGATCGAGTCGTACATCATCTCGATGACCCTCGGCGTCGACGACGTCCTCGCCGCCGTGGTGCTGGCCCGCGAGGCGGGGCTCGTCGACGTGCACTCCGGGCGCGCCCGGATCGGGTTCGTACCGCTGCTGGAGACCCCTGCCGAGCTGGACGCCGGCGGTGAACTCCTCGACGAGCTGCTGTCGCTGCCCGCGTACCGGGCCCTGGTCACGGCGCGGGGAGACGTCCAGGAGGTGATGCTGGGCTACTCCGACTCGAACAAGGAGGCCGGCATCACCACCAGCCAGTGGTCCATCCACCGCGCCCAGCGGGCGCTGCGGGACGTGGCCGCCCGGCACGGCGTACACCTGCGGCTCTTCCACGGCCGGGGCGGCACCGTCGGTCGGGGTGGTGGACCCACCCACGACGCGATCCTGGCCCAGCCGTACGGCACCCTGGACGGCGCGATCAAGGTCACCGAGCAGGGTGAGGTCATCTCCGACAAGTACACCCTGCCCGCGCTGGCCCGGGAGAACCTGGAACTGACTGTCGCCGCGGTGCTCCAGGCGACCCTCCTGCACACCGCCCCCCGCCAGCCGGCCGAGATGTTGGAGCGCTGGGACGCGACGATGGACGCGGTCTCCGCCTCGGCGTACCGCTCCTACCGGTCGCTGGTGGAGGACCCGGACCTGCCCGCGTACTTCTGGGCCTCGACCCCCACCGAGCTGCTCGGCCAGCTCAACATCGGGTCCCGGCCGGCGAAGCGACCCAACACCGGTGCGGGGCTCTCCGGCCTGCGGGCCATCCCGTGGGTCTTCGGCTGGACCCAGACCCGGCAGATCGTCCCCGGCTGGTTCGGGGTCGGCGCCGGACTGGCCGCCGCCCGGGAGGCCGGTCACTCGGATGTCCTCGCCGAGATGTACCGCAACTGGCACTTCTTCCGCACGTTCCTGTCGAACGTCGAGATGATGCTGACCAAGACCGACCTCGACATCGCCCGCCGGTACGTCGAGACGCTGGTCCCCAAGAAGCTCCACCCGATCTTCGACAAGATCGAGGCGGAGTACGAGCTGACCCGGCGGGAGGTCCTGGCTGTCACCTCCAGCCCCGACCTGCTGGACAACTCGCCGGTCCTCCAGCGCACCCTCGCCGTCCGGGACACCTACCTGGAGCCGCTGCACCACCTTCAGGTCGCGCTGCTGCGCCAGTACCGGGACTCCGGTGCCGCCGGTCGGGCCGTCGTCACCGCCCCCGGTGGTCGGCGTGCCCCCAGCGACGGTACGGCCCTGGAGCGGGCCCTGCTCACCACCGTCAACGGCATCGCCGCGGGGATGCGCAACACCGGCTGACCGGACCGACGACGAAAGGCGCGACGGCCGACCCGTTCCCGGGTCGGCCGTCGCCTTCGTGGTGCAGCGGGTCAGAAGTCGAAGTCACCGCCCCCGAAGTCGCCGCCGCCGAAGTCACCACCACCGAAGTCGCCGCCGCCGTAGTCCCCGCCGCCCGGGTCACCGGCGGTGGCGAAGTCGCCGTCGCCCATGTCCCCACCGGCGTCCATGCCGTCCTCGTAGCCGGCGGCGTAACCCGGGTCGCCGAAGCTCGGCGACAGCAGCGCGTCGGCGATCAGCATGCCGCCGAGCACACCGACGCCCGCGCCCATCGCCGTCTTCCACCAGGGCGTCGAGTACCACCCGGCCGGCACCGGCCGTCCCTGCATCCGCCCACCGGGGTAGTAGTAGGGGGTGTCCTGGCCCGGCTGCGGGCCAGCCTTGAAGGTCTGCCCCTGGACGTTGACCTCGCGTTCCTTGGTCAACTGCCCCGCACCCTGCGCGGCGGCCAGCGGGGGCAGGTCCGGCCCCGGGTCGATGCCGAGCGCGGTCCGGGCCGCCCGGACGTAGGCCAGCCCCTCCAGGGCCGTCTCCCGGGCCAGCCGGAACTGCTGCACGGTACGTGCCTGTTCGAGCTGGCTCCCGGCGGCGTTGTACCGCTCACCGGCGTCGACGAGGGCCTGGCGGACCGCCGGCTCGTCGCCCTGCAGGTTCATCACCTGACCACCGAGGCGCTCGTACCAACGCTGAGCGTCGGCGCGCACGTCGGCCAGCTCGCGAACCTGTCGGGCGGCTTTCTCGCGCCTCCACCACAGGAAGCCACCACCGAGCAGGGCCACCAGCACGATCACCAGCAGAAATTCCATACTCCGACGGTACCCGGAACCCGCCACGCCTGCCCGTGCCGCAGCCTACTGATGATCACAAGCCCTTCCCCGGGTGCGGAGACGGGCGGGGAGCGGGGTGGTTTGGCAAGCTGCGGGGATGGAGTTCTCGACGCTGGCCGTGGTCGTCGTCTGCCTGGGTGCCGGGGCGGCGGTGGGGTGGTACGCGGCCCGCAGCCGAGCCGCCGCCGACATCGCCCGACTGGAGGCGACCCTCGCCGCCACCAGGGAGGGTGAGGGCCGGTTGGAGCAGTCGATGCGGGCGTTGAGCTACGAGGCGACAGCCCAGTCGCAGGAGGCGGTGGCCCGGGCGGTCGCCCCGCTGCACGACACCCTCCGCCGGTACGAGAACCGCGTCACCGAGCTGGAACGGGACCGGGTCGACGCCTACGCTGAACTGCGGGAACAGGTCCGGGCCATGGGGACTGTCTCCGGCGAGCTGCGGACCGAGACGAAACAGCTGGTGGCGGCGCTGCGCGCCCCCCAGGTCCGGGGGCGGTGGGGTGAGCACCAGCTGCGCCGGATCGTGGAGGCGGCGGGGATGCTGGAGCACTGCGACTTCGACGAGCAGGTGACCGCCGCGACCGACCATCGGGGGGTACGCCCGGACCTGGTGGTCCGGCTGCACGGTGGACGCAGCGTGGTGGTGGACGCGAAGGTGCCGTTCGACGCGTACCTGACCGCGATGGAGGACCGCGACGAGAAGGGGCGCGGCGGCCACCTGGACAGGCACGCGAAGCAGCTCCGGTCGCACGTGGACTCGTTGGCGGCGAAGGCGTACTGGTCGGCGTTCGACAGCACCCCGGAGTTCGTGGTGCTGTTCGTGCCGGCCGACCCGTTCCTCGACGTGGCGTTGCAGCGGGACCCGAGCCTGCTGGAGCACGCCTTCGCCCGCAACGTGGTGCTGGCCACCCCGGCCACCCTGGTGGCGCTGCTGCGGACGGTGGCCTACTCGTGGCGGCAGGAGGCCCTGGCGCGCAACGCGGTGGCGGTGCACTCGCTCGCCCGCGAGCTGTACGGACGACTGTCCACCCTCGGCGACCACGTCGGGAGGTTGGGTTCGTCGCTGGGTTCGGCGGTGACCGCTTACAACAGGGCGGTCGGCAGCCTGGAGGCCCGGGTGCTGGTCAGTGCGCGCAAGCTCGCCGAGCTGGGGGTGTCCGATCAGGATCTCGCCGTTCCGGCGCAGGTCGAGCTGGCCCCCCGCCAGCCGCAGGCGCCCGAACTGGTCGAACGGGCGCGGACCGGGCCGTCCACGTCCGTCGATCACTGACGGGGTCGGCACGGTCGGGGTAGGACCATCCGGCGCGGAAAGTCACGACCTGGTCACAACGTACTACCGAGTAGTGGACATCGACGACTGAAACAACGAAGTATGTCGCTCACGTGCGCCCCGGCGTACCCGGGGCCTTCCACCTTCCTGGGGGATACCGAACGTGAGCAAACCCCGCATCAGGAGTCGGCGTACCTCCGCCGCCTTCGTCGCATCGGTCCTGGCGGCCGGCGCGATCTCCGTGGTGGCCGGCGCCACCACCGCGAGCGCCGCGCCCGCCGACGGCTCACCGGCCACCGCCGCCGAGACGCTCGGCCCGCACGACGCCAGACTGCTGGCCCAGGCCGAGGCCGAGAAGGCCCCGACCGTGACCCTGATCGTGGCCGCCGACAAGGGTGCCGCGAAGAAGGTCGCCGACGGCGTCCGCCGACTCGGCGGCTCGGTCAGCCAGCAGTACGACAGGGTCGGGTACGTCCTGGCCACGGTCCCGACCGGCCAGGTCCTCAAGGCCGCCACCCTGCCCGGGGTCGCCGCAGTGGACCTCGACGAGGAGATCAGGCTCCCCGACCCGGCCCCGGAGCGGGCCCCGGACGGGACCGTCGCCGCAGCCCAGGGTGCCACCCTCGCCGGGCCGGACGCGGACACCCCCGGCGTCAACCCGTACATGCCGACGCACGAGACCGGGGCGGAGGCCTTCAAGGCCGCCAACCCGCAGTGGGACGGCCGGGGCGTGACGATCGGCATCATGGACTCCGGTGTGGACCTCGACCACCCCGCGCTCCAGCAGACCACCACCGGAGAGCGGAAGATCGCCGACTGGGTCACCGCCACCGACCCGCTGGAGGACGCCAGCTGGCGGCCGATGACCACCGAGGTCACCGGACCCACCTTCACCGCCGCCGGTACGACCTGGACGGCCCCGGCCGGGACCTACCGGTTCAACAGGTTCAGCGAGGCGATCACCGCCGCCACCGACCACCGTGGCGACGTCAACCGCGACGGCGACACCACCGACACCTTCGGTGTGCTGTTCCACCCGGGGACCAACGACATCTGGGTCGACGCCAACTCCGACCAGGTCTTCTCCGCGAACGAGAAGTTCCGCCCCTACCGGGAGCAGTTCCAGGTCGGCCACTTCGGCACCGACAACCCGGCCACCCCCGTCCGTGAGCAGACCCCGTTCGTGGTGGAGTACCGCAAGGCCGTGCCCACCAGCATCGGACCCGTCGACTTCGTCAACATCGGGATCGTCTCCAGCGCCCACGGCACCCACGTCGCCGGGATCACCGCCGCCAACGACATGCTGGGCAACAGCGCCTTCGACGGTGCCGCCCCCGGGGCGAAGCTGGTCTCCTCCCGGGCCTGCTCGTGGAGTGGCGGGTGCACCGCCGCCGCGCTCACCACCGGCATGGTCGACCTGGTCGTCAACCGCAAGGTCGACGTGGTCAACATGTCGATCGGTGGCCTGCCCACCCTCAACGACGGCGCCAACGCCCGCGCCCAGCTCTACAACGACCTGATCGACATCTACGGCGTCCAGATGTTCATCTCCGCCGGCAACTCCGGCCCCGGCCTGAACACCGTCGGCGACCCGTCGGTGGCCGGCAACGTGGTCAGCGTCGCGGCCAGCATCAGCAAGGACACCTGGCTGGCCAACTACGGGTCGGTGGTCCGCAAGGAGAACGCGCTGTTCAACTTCTCCTCGCGCGGCCCCCGCGAGGACGGCGGGTTCAAGCCCAACATCGCCGCCCCCGGTTCGGCGATCTCCACCACGCCGCTCTGGCAGGCCGGTTCCCCGGTGCCGGAGGCGGGCTACCCGCTGCCCCCGGGCTACCAGATGCTCAACGGCACCTCGATGGCCTCTCCGCAGGCCGCCGGGGCCGCGGCCCTGCTGCTGTCGGCCGCCAAGGCGACCGACAAGGGGGTCACCCCGGCCGCGCTGCGCCGGGCCGTCTACACCTCGGCGAACCCGATCGAGGGCGTCCCGACGTACGCGCAGGGTTACGGCATGTTCGACGTGACCGGCGCGTGGGAGCTGCTCGACGAGGGTGTGGAGACCCGTTCGTACGTCTCCGACGCCCCGGTCTGCACCCCGCTGTCGGCCAGCCTGAGCCGGTACGACAGCGACCTGGGCGCCTTCGTGCCGAACCCGCACCGGGGTGCCGGCGTCTACAACAGGTGTGCGGTGGCCGACGGTGGCCAGAAGGTCAACCAGGCCAAGACGTACGAGGTCACCCTCACCCGGACCAGCGGACCGGCCCGGGGCATCCCCCACGAGGTCTCGTTCGAGGGCGACAACGGCACCTTCCGTACCCGCAAGCAGGTGTCGCTGCCGCTGAACCAGCCGGTCACCATCCCGGTCACCGCCAAGCCGGGCACCGCCGGGGTGCACGGCGCGCTGATGACGATCGACGACCCGAACACCTCGGTGGTGGACTTCGAGGTCGCCACCGTCGTGGTCGCCGCCAACGAGACGAAGCAGCCGAACTTCTCCTTCTCGGCCGAGGGCTCGGTCGACCGCAACGGCTACACCTCCTACTTCGTCACGGTGCCGCCGGGGGCCGGGGCGTTGCAGGTGAACCTCTCGGGCATCGCCACCGGTTCGCAGACCCGGTTCATCGCGATCAACCCGTACGGGGTGCCGACGGAGGGCACGGCGAGCACCCTGTGCTTCACCAACTTCTCCGACCCGAACGTGTGCAAGCCGCAGGAGCGGGACTACCCGAACCCGATCCCGGGGGTCTGGGAGATCGAGGTCGAGTCGCGGCGTACCTCACCGGCGTTGAACAACCCGTTCCGGTTGCAGGCCCGGGTGCAGGGCGTCGCGGTCTCCCCGGCCGTGGTCGACCTGCCCAGCGTCACCGCCGGTACCCCGACCCCGGTGAGCTGGGAGCTGACGAACACCTTCGGCCCGGTCCCGGTGACCGGCAGGGGTGGCCCGCTGGCCAGCGTCCACACCGAACGGCCCACCATCGCAGACGGCGGGCAGCAGGAGTTCACCGTCGAGGTGCCGGCCGGGGCGAGCACCTTCACCGCCCGGATCGGCAACACCGCCAACCCGGGCGCCGACCTGGACCTGAGTGTCTACCGGGGCAACACCCTGGTCGGCCAGCAGGCCGACGGCGACTCCGAGGAGGCGGTGACCCTCACCAACCCGCAGCCGGGCAGCTACCGGGTCGTGGTGGACGGCTACTCGGTCGACGGGCCGGGCACCAGCACCGCGTACGACTACCGGGACTCGTTCTCGGCGGCGTCGCTGGGCTCGCTGACCGCGCCGACCACCCCGCTCGTCCTGCGGCACGGCGCCACCGCCACCCTCACCGGTACGGTGACCGCCCTCGCCACCCCGGCTGCCGGCCGGGAGTTGCAGGGTGAGCTGAACGTGGTGACCACCGAGGGTGCCGTCGTCGGCCGAGGCGCCGTCGCCATCCACGCGGTGAACTGATCCGGTCCGCTCCACCCCCGACCGGATGAGCGGAGCCCGTCCCCGAGGACTCGGGGACGGGCTCCGCCGTCTGTCACCGGCCGAGACGGCCCGCCCGGAGCCGGTGTCGCGATTGAGCGGACGACGAGACCGGGCGGTCAGGCCGGACGGGCGACAGGTCCGACGCGGTCAGGCCGGACGGACGGCAGTTCCCGACGCGGTCAGGCCGGGCGGGCGGTCGACACGACGAACGGGGTGCCCTGCTGGCAGGTGGTCATCAGCCCCTCCTCGACCTTCCCCGTGACGGTCACCCGGGCGCCGGGCCTGAGCACCGACGTGTCCCCGCCGACCAGGAGATACCCGTCGAGGAGGAGGCACCCCGGCTCCACGCCGGCCCCGACCCTGCCGGTCAGGGTGGTGGTGCCCGGTTTCGGGGCGGCGCTTCCGCCCGGCCGTCCGGGGTCCCCGGCGGAGGGGCGCCCGGTCGGGTCGGCCGGCGCGCTCGGCGTACTCGGATCCGTGGGGTCGACCGGGGTCGGGGAGACGGGCGGGTCGCTCGGGTCGGAGGGGTCGGTGGGCACCGGTGTCTCTCCCGTCGTCGACGCGGGGGCGGAGGGCTGGTCGTCGGCCGGGTCACCCGCACAGGCGCTGAGCAGCGTGCAGGCGACCAACGCGCAGACGACGATCCGGAATTTCCTCATACCCGATCCGACGGGACCCCGCACCGATCCGTTCCCGCCGACGGCTGCGGCACCGGGATCAGCCCCGGGCGGCGGCAGCGGCGGCCTTCATGTCCCGCTTCAACTCCTGCGGCAACGAGAAGGTCAGCCGCTCGTCCGCAGTGGTGATCTCCTGGACGTCGGCGAACCCGCGCTCGGCGAGGTGGGCGAGGACCTGCTGCACCAGCTCGTCCGGCACGCTGGCCCCCGAGGTCACGCCGACGGTGTCCGCCCCCGTCAGCCAGGCGTCCTCGATCTCGTGGGCGAAGTCGACGAGGTGGCCGGCGCGGGCCCCGGCGTCCAGGGCCACCTCGACCAGGCGTACGGAGTTGGAGGAGTTGCGGGATCCGACCACGATCACCACGTCGCACTCGGCGGCGATCTCCTTGACCACGTGCTGGCGGTTGGAGGTGGCGTAGCAGATGTCGTCGCTCGGGGGCGACTGGAGCAGCGGCAGCCGCTTCTTGAGCCGGGCGACGGTCTCCAGCGTCTCGTCGACCGACAGGGTGGTCTGGGAGAGCCAGACGACCTTCTCCGGGTCCCGGACGGTGACGTTCTCGACGTCGTCCGGGCCGTCCACCAGCTGGATGTGGGCGGGGGCCTCACCGGCGGTGCCGATGACCTCCTCGTGCCCCTCGTGGCCGATGAGCAGGATGTCGTAGTCGTCGGCGGCGAACCGGCGCGCCTCGTGGTGGACCTTGGTCACCAGGGGGCAGGTCGCGTCGATCGCCTTCAGCGAGCGGGCCCGGGCCTGCTCGTGGACCTCGGGTGCCACGCCGTGCGCGGAGAAGATCACCGTGGCGCCCTCGGGCACCTCCTCGTTCTCCTCCACGAAGATCGCGCCCCGGGCCTCCAGGGTCTGCACCACGTGTTTGTTGTGCACGATCTGCTTGCGGACGTAGATCGGGGCACCGTAGAGCTTGAGCGCCTCCTCCACGGTCTGCACCGCCCGGTCCACGCCCGCGCAGTAACCACGGGGGTTGGCCAGGAGTACGCGCTTGCCGGTCTTGGGGGTCGCCTCAGCCTCGCTCACCCGACCATCGTACGTGCCGTTCCACCCACCCCCGTTCCTCCGGCGTTCCCCAGCCCCGTACCCGGTGGGAGTGGCGGTCGGGGATGTCGGCGGGTGGTTCTAGGGTGGGTGGATGGCTGAGTCGGGTGCGAAGAGCAGTGCCGAGGAGCCCTGGCCGGTCCGAGTGGTCAGCCAGAAGGTCGGCGCCTGGATCGCCCGACTCGGCTGGGTCTGGGTGGACGGGCAGGTGGCGCAGATCAGTCGGCGCCCGGGGGCGAGCACCGTCTTCCTCACCCTGCGGGACCCGTCGGCGGATCTGAGCCTCACCGTCACCACCAACCGGGACGTCCTCGACGCCGGGGCGCCGGAGCTGCGTGAGGGTGCCCGGGTGGTGATGCACGCCAAGCCGGAGTTCTACGCCGCCCGGGGCACGCTGAGCCTCCGCGCGGACGAGATCAGGCAGGTGGGGCTCGGTGAGCTGCTGGCCCGACTGGAGAAGCTCAAGAAGCTGCTCGCCGCCGAGGGGCTGTTCGACCGCAACCGCAAACGACGACCCCCGTTCCTGCCGGGTCGGGTGGGTCTGATCACCGGCCGGGCCTCGGCGGCCGAGCGGGACGTCCTGACCAACGCCCGGCGGCGGTGGCCGGCGGTGGACTTCCGCACCGTCAACGTGGCGGTCCAGGGTCCGGGTGCGGTACCGCAGATCGTCGACGCGTTGCGGGTCCTCGACGCCGATCCGGGGGTCGAGGTGATCGTCCTGGCCCGGGGCGGTGGCAGCATCGAGGACCTCCTCCCCTTCTCCGACGAGGCGCTCTGTCGGGCGGTGTTCGCCTGCCGGACCCCGGTGGTCAGCGCCATCGGCCACGAGACCGACGCGCCGCTGGTCGACTACGTCGCCGACGTACGCGCCTCCACCCCCACCGACGCGGCCAAGCGGATCGTCCCGGACCTCACCGAGGAGGTGCGCCTCATCGGGCAGGCCCGGTCCCGGCTGGAACGGGCGGTCGGCAACCTGCTGGACCGGGAGCGGCACCGCGTGGAGTCGCTGCGGAGCCGTCCGGTGCTGGCCCGCCCTCAGGTGATGGTCGACCAGCGGGTGACGGAGGTGACCGCGCTGCGTCAACGGGCCGACAGATGTCTGGACCACCGACTGGCCGCCGCCGGTGACGACCTGCGGCACACGGTGGCCCGGCTGCGCGGTCTCTCCCCGGCGGCCACCCTCGACCGGGGGTACGCCATCGTCCAGCGCGGTGACGGTCACGTCGTCCGCGCCGCCTCCGAGGTCGGCCCGGGCGACCAGCTGCGGGTACGCCTCGCCGAGGGAGAGCTGGCCGCCACCGTCGACGACTGAGGACCGCGCCACCGCCGGTTCGTCACAGGGGTGTGCTGAGATGGGACCGATGAGCGACGAGAAGAAGGCCGGGCCGGACGAGCGGCTCAGCTACGAGCAGGCCCGGGCCGAGCTGGCCACGGTGGTCGAGCGGCTGGAGGCCGGCGGCACGTCACTGGAGGAGTCGTTGACGCTCTGGGAGCGCGGTGAGGCGCTGGCCGCGATCTGCCAGCGTCGCCTGGACGGGGCTCGGGCCCGGATCGACGCCGTCCGCCAGACCACCGACTCCTGACCGCCGACTCCCGGCCCTCTCCGGCCGCCCCGGCCACCTCGCATGACATCCGACCCGGTCGGTGCCGCGGTCCCGCTCAGGCATGACGGGGGTCGGGGTCGGACCCGCCGACCCCCCGTCCGTCGGGCGGCCCGTGGACGCGACGCGGGACCCGACAGCTGTCGGGTCCCGCGCAGGATCTCCTCAGGTCACCGGAAGAGGCTGTACAGCGCCTCCGGTGCCTCCTGGACCTGGTCCGCCGGTGGCTTCTGGGCGGCGGTGGCGTTGCCGTAGTCCGAGTAGGTCACCTTCACCTCCTCGGCGCGCCCCTCGCCGGTGTCGGCGATCTGGATGGCCAGTTCGCTGAGCCGGCCCTGCGGGTCCAGGCGGGCGGTGAAGGGCACGGTGCGGACCTCCGGGCCGATCTGGGCCACCAGTCCGTCGTCGAGGGAGCCGGCCTCGGCGGCCTTGGTCAGGTCGATGGTGCCGGCGTAGCTGCCGTCGCCCTCCCGCCGTACCTCGGTCATGCTCTGCGTGATCACCTCGCTGCCCGCCGGGTCGAGCTTGTCGAAGTCGAAGCCGAGGTTGCGGTCATTTTGGATCTTGGTCTGGTCCAGGCGCTGGTACTTGCTCAGGTCGACGTCACGGATCTCCGACAGCCGTGGTGCGTTGCGGCCGCCGACCTCCGCCTTCACCCAGCTCTCCGGCTTCACGTGGACGATGTCGAGGACGACCATCAGGTCGGACCCCGCCTCGCCGAGGGTGACCTTCATCTGCGCGCTCTGGCTCGGTTCGTGCACCTGTCCCTCGGCGGTCGACCCGCCACCGGACATGGTGAACGTGAAGTTGCCGTTCTTGATCTCGTTCGTCGAGGCCAGCAGCGCCTGCTTGGCGTCGGCGTCGGTCGCGCCGGTCGGGCCGCCGGACGGGTCGGGCGCGGCGCTACCGGAGGCGGTCGGGGTCGCCGAGGCACCGGGCTCGGCGGTGTCGGTGCCGGTGCAGGCGGCCAGGGCGGGGGTGAGGAGGGCGGCGGCGAAGACCGCCGTGCTGAAGCGCCGAATCGTCACGGGGTACCTCTCCAGGTGGGTAGTCCGGCCCGCGAGGTCGCCGGAGGTGTGCCGCCGGGGTGTGCTTCCACCCCGGCCACGGCCCTCCGGCCGGCGGTACGCAACCGGTGGGCTCCGTACCTTCTGTTCCCTGTCGTCGGCTTCGGTAATCACCGATCGGCCGCCCCGGCTCGCGCCGGTGACCGCGTCGGGGCGGTTCGTGACCGCCCCGACCCCGGACCGATCAGCTCTCGAACAGGGTGTAGACCCGGTCGGCGGCCTTCACGACCTTGTCCGCCGGAGGCTTCTTCACCTCGGGGGCGGCACCGTAGTCGGCGTACTTCACAGCGACGTCGTGCGCCGGGAAACCACCTGCGGCCGGCATCGTGAGGACCAGCTCGGTCAGCCGGCCCTGAGGGTCGAGGGTGGCGGTGAAGGGCACCGCGGCGGCCTTGCCGCCCAGCTCCTTGACGAACTCCTCGTCGATCGCCCCGGCGTCGGTGGCCTTGGTCAGGTCGACGGTCCCCGTGTAGCGGCCCTCACCGGCCTTCTCGATGTCGGAGGCGGCCTTGACCAGTTCCTCGCCCCCGGCCGGGTCGTAGTCCTCGGCCCGGTCGAACGTCAGCCCCTCGACGCCTTCGGCCCTGGCCGGGTCGACCTTCTGGTACTTGCCGTTCATCGCCTTCAGGTCGCGGAAGTAGTCGAGCAGTGCCCCCTTGACGTCGACCTTGATCCACTGCTCGCCGTCGATGTGGGTGTGGTGGGCGGCGATGGTGAGGTCCTCGGCCTCGGGACCCCGGATGGTCACTCTGATCTCGGCGCTCGCTGCCGGCAGGTTGAGCGTCCCGCTGCCGCTGGTAGGGCCGTCGCTGGCGACGGTGAAGGTGTAGTCGCCCTGCTGAAGCTCCTTGGTCGAGGCGAGCAGGGCCTCCCTCGGGTCGGCCGGGATCGCCGGACCGGCGGTGGTGGCCGCTTCGGCACCGGGGGTGGTGGGGTCGCCCGAACCGCAGGCGGTCAGCGCGGGGACGAAGAGTGCGGCGGTGAGGAGGCTCGCGCTCCACCGACGAAGTTTCACGTTGTTCTCTTTCTGCACAGCGGCGACCCCGACGCCTTGTCGCATCGGGGCGGAGCCGGCGCAGCTTAACCACGATCCACAGTGGAGGGCGATCCACTTCTCGGCGGTGACACCCGGCCGGTCAGCGCAGGGAGATCGCCAACTGGCGTAGTTCGTTGTCCCGCGCGTCCCCGATCACCAGTACCGTCCGTTCCGGCTCCAGCAGGACGTACGCCTGCTCGTTGCCACGTGCGGTGTACCGCTGCCAGCTCCGCCCGTCCAGGTCCACCGCCCCCTGGGGCTGCCCCGCGGCGGTCAGCTCGGTCGGGAGGAGGCGTTCCGGCGGCACGTTGCTCTGCACCAGTTGGGCACCGCGCCCCTCCGGGGTGACGTACCCGATGCGCAGGTTCGACCCGTCGTCCACCGTCTGGAAGTTGGCCCGGATCGGCCGCCAGCTGTCGCCGAGCCCGGTGGGCTCGCTGACGGGGAAGAGGGCCGCGGACCGGGCCTGGTCGATGGCGGGGGCGGTGTCGACGGTGACCGGCTGGTCGCCGCCGAGGAATCCCCGGTAGAACGCGAAGAAGATCGCGATCGGCACCAGCAGCACCAGCATGGAGATCACCATGTCCCGGGGGCGGCGCCCGGCCCGGTCCGAGGCCGGGGGCACGCCGGGGGCAGGCTCGCCGTCGACGTGCACGGCCGCCCCCTCGGTCGCGGGGGCGGGAGTCCCCTCCTGGGGGCCGGACGAGACCACCGGGGGCTGGCCGTCCGGCGGCGTCGAGTCGGCGGGTACGCGGTTGGCAGAGTGTGCGGGTTCCACCATTCCATCTTGACAGGAGCCCGGTTGCCGCGTTCGGCACCACCACCTAGGTACCCCGGCGTTAGATTGGCCACCGAGTGGGGACGCCGAATCGACCACCGTGTGAGGATCAGCGGCACAGCCGGCGGCGGCCGCACGCCGGTCCACCCCGCAACGTCGCGAGGAGGAGCCGTCAATGACGAACACCAGGACCCGCATCCCACAGAACCTGGACCGCAACCTGGCCCTGGATCTGGTCCGGGTGACCGAGGCGGCGGCGATGGCCGCCGGCCGATGGGTCGGCCGGGGCGACAAGGAGGGCGGCGACGGAGCCGCCGTCGACGCCATGCGCAAACTGATCAACTCGATCCCCATGCGGGGCGTCGTGGTGATCGGCGAGGGCGAGAAGGACAACGCCCCGATGCTGTTCAACGGCGAGCAGGTCGGCGACGGCACGGGCGCGGAGGTCGACGTCGCCGTCGACCCGATCGACGGCACCACCCTGATGAGCAAGGGCATGCCGAACGCCCTCGCGGTCCTGGCGGTCGCCGAGCGGGGTGCCATGTTCGACCCCAGCGCGGTCTTCTACATGGAGAAACTCGCCGTCGGGCCGGACTACGCCGACGTGGTGGACATCGACGCCGGGCCGGCGGAGAACATCCGACGGATCGCCCGGGCCAAGGGCACCGACGTGTCCGAGGTCACCGTCTGCGTCCTGGACCGACCGAGGCACGCCGAGCTGATCGACCAGATCCGGCACACCGGGGCGGGCATCCGGTTCATCTCCGACGGCGACATCGCCGGGGCGATCGCCGCCGCCCGGGGCGAGTCCGACGTCGACGTGCTGATGGGCGTGGGCGGCACCCCGGAGGGGATCACCTCGGCGTGTGCGCTCAAGTGCATGGGCGGGGTGATGCAGGCCAAGCTCTGGCCGCGCGACGACGCCGAGCGGGAGAAGGCGCTGGCCGCCGGCCACGACCTGGACCGGGTCCTCACCACCGACGACCTGGTCACCGGAGACAACTGCTTCTTCGTGGCCACCGGGATCACCTCCGGTGACCTGCTGCGGGGGGTCAGCTACCGGGCGGGCGGGGCGTACACCCAGTCGATCGTGATGCGGTCCAAGAGCGGCACCATCCGGGTGATCGACTCGTACCACCGGTTGGAGAAGTTGGCCCTCTACTCGGCGGTCAACTTCGACGGTCGCCCCCTGGCCGAGCAGGAGTAGACCACGGACGGCTCTCTTCCCCCCACCTCCCGCCGGATCGCCGGGGTCGCCCTGGCCACCGCCTCCGGCGTCGCCGTGGCCGTCCAGTCCCGGATCAACGGCGAACTCGGCGTACGCCTGGCCGACGGGATCGCCGCCGCCGTGGTCTCGTTCGGCCTGGGGCTGCTGGTGCTGCTGGTCCTGGTCTCCGCCACCACCTCCGGTCGGCGCGGCGTGGCGGCGCTGCGTACCGCCCTGGCCACCGGAGCGCTCCGCCCGTGGCACTGCCTCGGCGGCGTGTGCGGGGCGTTCCTGGTGGCCGCCCAGGGGTTGACCATCGGCACCCTGGGGGTGGCGATCTTCACGGTGGCGGTGGTCGCCGGGCAGACCGGCAGCAGTCTGCTCGTCGACCGGGCCGGGATCGGTCCCACCGGCCGGCAACCGGTCACCGCACCCCGACTGGCCGGGGCGGCCCTGACCGTCCTGGCGGTCCTGCTGGCGGTCGGGGACCGACTCGCCGACCCCGGCGCGTTGGCCCTGGCAGTCCTGCCTCTGCTCGCCGGTGTCGGCATCGCCTGGCAGCAGGCGGTCAACGGTCGGGTCCGGGCCGCCAGCGCCAGCACGATGACAGCGACCGCCGTGAACTTCACAGTCGGCACCGTCGCCCTGCTCCTCACGTTCGCCGTCGAGGTGGCGGTACGCGGTTGGCCGACCGGGCGGTTCCCCACCGAGCCGTGGCTCTACCTCGGCGGCCCGCTGGGCATCGCCTTCATCGCGGTGGCCGCCGCACTGGTCGGGCTGACCGGGGTCCTGCTGCTCGGGCTGGCCACCATCGCCGGGCAGATCGTCGGTGCCGTCGCCCTGGACCTGGTCCTGCCGACGGCGGCCTCCCAGCCCGGGCCGACGACCCTGATGGGGGCGGCGCTGACCCTGGTCGCCGTGCTCGTCGCCGCCCTCGCCCCGGTCCGACGCTCCGGCAGCACGCCCGGCCCGACCCGGCGGTGACGCGGTCGGTCAGCGGGCGGTCAGGGGGTACGGGTCGGAGTCGTCGGTCGACCGTCGCCGGAAGATGATCGCCGCGACGAACCCACCGAGCAGCCCGAACAGGTGCCCCTGCCAGGAGATCCGCTCGTCGGTGGGGAGGATCCCGATGAGCTGCCACCCGTAGAGCAGGCCGACCAGCAGGACCACTGCGAAGTTCCACCAGCTCCGCTCGACGATGCCGCGCATGAACAGGATCCCGAGGTAGCCGAAGATGACTCCGCTGGCCCCGACCACGATGGAGTTGGGTGAGCCGGTGAACCAGACGCCGAGCCCGCTGACCAGGATGATGACCAGGGTCGACCAGAGGAACCGGCGGAGCCCGGCGGCCAGGACGAAGGTCCCCAGCAGGATCAGCGGGATGCTGTTGCTGTAGAGGTGGTCGAAGCCGTGGTGCAGGAACGGTGAGAAGAAGACCCCGTCGAGCCCCTCGATCCGGCGCGGGATGATCCCGGCGGCCATGTCGAACCCGGCCCCCAACCAGACGTCGAGCGCCTCGATGAGGAAGAGGACCGGCACGACGGCGCACATGGCGACGAAGGCCCGGCCGAGCGAGGCGTAGAACGCCTCGGTGCCGAACCGGTTGGGGTCGTTGCCGCCTGGGCCCAAGGTCACCCCCCAAGAGCTATCAGCAATCGGCCCGGCCCGCCACCTCTGCGAGGTCGATCGGGTGCGCAAACGTCGACGGCGGGGTGTGGGCGATCCCACACCCCGCCGTCGTGGCGGACCACCTGTCGGTCAGTACGATCCGGTGTTCTGCGACTGCTGCCAGGCTCGGCAGGGGGTGTTGTAGCGACCCTCGATGTAGTTCAGACCCCACTTGATCTGGGTGACCGGGTTGGTCTGCCAGTCCGACCCCACCGAGGCCATCTTGTTGCCGGGGTAGGACTGCGGGATGCCGTACGCGCCGGAGGACGGGTTGCGGGCCAGGTGGTTCCAGCCGCTCTCCTTGTTCCACAGCTTGTTCAGGCAGGGGAACTGGTCCATCCCGAATCCGGCCTGGACCATCATCGAGCAGCCCGTACGGCGGTTGCCGCTGAACTCGGTGCAGGAGTCCGGGACGGGTCCCTCGAACGGTCGGGAGGCTCTGGCGGCTTCCTTCTCCGCCTTCTCCTCCTCGGCCTTCTTGCGCTCGGCCTCCTCGCGTTCCTTCTTCCGGGCCGCGGCGGCCCGTTCGGCCTCCTTGGCCCGCTCGGCGGCCTCCTTGGCCGCCTTGGCCGCCCGCAGCTTGGCCTGGTACTCCGCGCCCCGCTGCTGGGCGGACCGGACCTGGTGCCGGGCCTGCCGCTCGCGCTGGTACTCGTGCTCGGTCTTGTCGACCTCGACGGCGACGCGGGCGATGGTGCCCTGCTGCTCGGTCTCCTGGTTCTCACCCAGATAGAAGCCGCCGGCGACGCCCACGGAGAGCAGTGCGACGGCAGCCGTGCGGGCACCCAAACGGCTCCACAGCCGACTCACGAAGTAGTCCCTTCGTCGGGGGCAAGGAAACGGTGCCGGGCACGTCCACCCGGGTCGGACACGGCACCGCGAGCGCCCCGACCCGTCGTCGGCGGCAGCCGACGCGTGGACTCCCACCCGATGCCGGTCGCCGCCTGTGACGAACGACCACCGACGATGTGCGTGATACGCGGGCGCTCGTGGGACACGATCGCGCACAGTGAGGCGGATGGGAAACGAACGACCCTATTTGTGATTCGCACCACACGGCAAATACCACCATGGTGGCGCAAAGCAGTCAAGTAGCCACTGTCAGGTCGGCACGTCCTCCAACAGATCGGTGACCATCGCCGCGATCGGGGACCGCTCCGACCGGGTCAACGTGACGTGCGCGAAGAGCGGGTGCCCCTTGAGCGCCTCGATCACCGCCGTCACCCCGTCGTGCCGCCCCACCCGCAGGTTGTCCCGCTGGGCGACGTCGTGGGTGAGCACCACCCGTGAGCCCTGACCGATCCGGGAGAGCACCGTGAGCAGGACACCCCGCTCCAGCGACTGGGCCTCGTCGACGATCACGAACGCGTCGTGCAGGCTCCGGCCCCGGATGTGGGTCAGCGGCAGCACCTCGATGATGCCCCGGGCCATGACCTCCTCCAGGACGTTCTCGTGCACCACGGCCCCGAGGGTGTCGAAGACCGCCTGCGCCCAGGGCGACATCTTCTCCGTCTCCGAGCCCGGCAGGTAGCCGAGCTCCTGGCCCCCCACCGCGTACAGGGGACGGAAGACGATCACCTTCTTGTGCCGCCGTCGCTCCATCACCGCTTCGAGGCCGGCGCAGAGCGCCAGGGCGGACTTGCCGGTGCCCGCCCGCCCGCCGAGCGAGACGATCCCGATCGACTCGTCGAGCAGCAGGTCGAGGGCGACCCGCTGCTCGGCGGAGCGGCCGTGTACGCCGAACGCCTCCCGGTCACCCCGCACCAGCCGTACGGTCTTGTCCGGCAGCACCCGCCCGAGCGCCGAACCACGGGGCGAGTGCAGCACCAGCCCGGTGTGGCAGGGCAGCCCGGCCGCCTCGTCGAGGTCGAGGGTCTCCCCGCCGTAGAGCGCACCGACCTGCTCCTCGGCGAGCTGGAGTTCGGTCATCCCGGTCCAGGTGGGGTCGCTGGCCTGACCGTGCCGGTACTCGTCGGCGGCCAACCCGACCGAGGCGGCCTTGACCCGCAGCGGCATGTCCTTGCTGACCAGGGTGACCTGTCGTCCCTCGTTGGCCAGGTTCAACGCGACCGAGAGGATCCGGGCGTCGTTGGACTCGTTGCGGAATCCGGGCGGAAGGACGCCGTCGTCAGTGTGGTTCAGTTCCACCCGCAGCGTGCCGCCGAACTCGTTGGCCGGCACCGGCTGGTCGAGTCGGCCGTGGCGGATCCGCAGCTCGTCGAGCATCCGCAGCGACTGACGGGCGAACCAGCCCAACTCCGGGTGGCTCCGCTTGCCCTCCAACTCGGAGATGACCACCAGAGGCAGCACCACCTCGTGCTCGGCGAACCGGTGGAAGGCTGCCGGGTCGGACAGGAGCACCGAGGTGTCCAGGACGTACGCCTGGCCGGCTGGTCGGGGCTCCTGACGGTCGGCCGACGCCGTGTCCGCCGTACGGCGGCTTCGGGTGGCGCGGCGGGTCGTGGCTTTCGCGGCCGGAATCTGGTCGGCTCCGGCGTCGGTACGGCGAGTAGTCACAGGCCTGCTCCGACGGATGGGCACCCGCCACCCGTATTCCGCCTCCTCCGGCGCCCGGGGACACAGGGTCGGATGCGGGCCCCGTGCGCGAGGCGCAGATCCGGGCTGACCGGCTGGCCCGGGAGAACCCCGCGCCATGACTAGACGCTAGCCGCGCCGACGCCCCGGGGCTAGGGGTTCGCTACGGATCTTCGGATTCCAGCAGGTGAACGTGAGGATCAGGGCACTCGTGGAGGTCGGACCGACGCCGGGTACGCGGCGAGCCGGCCGGGATGCATGCCCCCTGCGCGCATCCCGGCCGGCGGGGTCGCCGTCCCTCTCGGACGACGGCCCCCCGGTGCGCCCTCGCCGCGCACGGCGCACCGGACCGGTTCGGGTGTGGCTCCCAGCAAAGCGGGTCGAGTCAACCGACCCGCCGGACGAGGGTGCCTGTGGAGTGTCGGGCGGCCCCCCGGGCGGCCGGCGCGCCGAACGAGGACCCGGTGTAGGTGGTCCCCGCCCGGTTCACCGACTCGACCTGTCGGGCGGGGACGGCCAGGGCCGAGGCGATGGCGGCCTGGGCGTCCCGGCGTCGCCGGCTCCAGGCGCCCCGGTCGCCGTCGAAGTAGCCCTGCCGGTAACCGAACCGGTAACCGATCCGGTAGCTGAGCTGCCCGTGGAGTCGGCCGGCCGCATAGCTGGTCGAGCCGAGGAGCAGGACGAGGAAGACCGCGAGGAAGGGGCTCATCCGGCGGCCCCGGCAGGTCGGCCGGGTCGGCCGGTCGTCGCCGGGGAGGCGGCGACGGGGGTCAGCAGCCGGTCCACGTCCCCGGTGCCGACCTCCTCGACCAGTTCGACGCTGATCCGGCAGCCGTCCTGGACGACCTCGGCCACCGAGAGCCGATGGATCTCCCCACCGGCGTCGTACACCCGGACGCTCAGTTCCGGGCAGCCGAGATGGGTACGCCAGGCGTCCCACTCGGCGTGGTCTCCCACGTTCAGCGACAGGTGACGGCTGCCCCGGGCCAGGTAGAGGCGCCAGGGGGCGCTCAGCCCCGCCGCCACCCCCTGGGCGACCAGACCGAAGGCCCGGGCACGGGTTGCGAGATCGGTCACCGGGCCTCCCGGGTTCGGGGCGGGTGACACCGGTGAGCACTGGAGGTCTCAGGCACGTGGCACACCGTAGAATGTCCCATGAACGTGACAGTATCAGCTTTTCGTCTGTTTACGGCCGCACCCACGAGCATCTATCCTGCGCCGGTGATACCCCTTTTCACGTGCGCTCTTGCCCTTCCCGGAAATCCGAATGTGTTGTCACGTTCACGTGACAGGAACGCGCTTGCCCGATTCGGGAGGGGCAACGGGTCGTACCGTCACGTAGTGACCGGGACCGCTCACGCACGGAAGATTGCCTTCGCCACCTTCGTCCGCCGTGCCCTCGACGACGCCCGGGCGACCCGTGCCTGGAGCGGAACCGAGGTCTCCCGCCGCACCGGGGTGTCCCGGCAGACGATCAACCGCTGGGTACGCGGAGACTGGGCCAGCGACCCCGAAGCCGAACGGGTCGTCGCCTTCTGTGAGGGGCTCGGCCTCAACCCGGCGGCGGCGTTCGGTGCGCTCGGCTGGGACCGGACCACCCCGCCCCGCAGCGCCCCGGCACCGCCCCCGATGGACCCCGACGTGGAGGCCCTGCTGCGGCGGCTGGTCGACCCCAACGTCTCCGACGCGGAGAAGTTCCACATCCGGGAGACCATCCGCTACCTCGCCTACCGCCCGACCCTGCCGGTCGACGGGCGACGACGGGGGCGCAAGGCCGGATAGCCGCCCGGACCGGCCCGACGGCCCCCGGGGACCGGGCCCGGACCGGGCCGAGACCTTCTCGGATGACGAAAGTCGATGCCGACGGTCCGGACGTTTTGCCTCCCCCACTCCCACCGGGCGCGCTACCGTCCGTAAACGTACTGCTTGGGCTCGTCGTCGGGTGGGGGACGGGACAAGGCCGAACCAAGCCCTGCGGGACAGAAGGAGGGGTCTGTCCATGACCCTGAAGTGGCTGGCAGTCGTGGTCGGGGCGGTGTCCCTGACCGTGGTGTTGACAGGCAACGTGGTGGTCGGCGTCGTCTCCGGTGGGCAGTTACCGCTCGTCGTCAACCTCGTCGCGCTCACCGCCGCCGGGACCTCGGTGGTGGTGGCCGTCCTCGCCGAGCTGACCGAGCGGCTCAACAACAGGCTCAGTGCGCTCACCGACTACCTGGTGGAGCGGCTCGACGAGGTCGAGGAGTCCGCCGGGGACCGCAACGCCGGGTTCGTGGAGGGTTACCTGCTCAGCCACCGCCCGGAGGCCACAGTCGTGCCGTTCGTACGCCCCGGCCGGGGTGCCGTCGAACGCTGACCGCGCCCGGTGGTCGGTCCCGTTCGCATCCTCACAACAGCGATTGCCGCGCCGAGACCGGGGTACGCTGTCGCCCGTGCCGTCGTTGAATCTGGGCAACCAGCAGCCGAAGACCCCGCTGAACGCCGACCAGGCCTGGCGGGAGACCGCCCCCCGGGCCGCCGAGACCGTGCTCTTCTTCGACTTCGACGGCACACTCGCGCCGGTCGACGACGATCCCACAGCGGTCCAGCCCGCCCCGAAGGTGCTCGCCGCCATCGAGGCCCTGGCACCGGCCGTCCAGCGGGTGGCGATCGTCTCCGCCCGCCCGGTGGACTTCCTGCGCGACCACTTCGGTGGGCTCACCGGCGTCGACCTGTACGGCCTGTACGGGCTGGAGCACAGTCACTCCGGGGGCGAGACGGTGACCGAACCGGCCGCCCTGCCCTGGGTGCCGACGATGGCCGAGCTGACCGAGCTGGCCCACGCCGAGCTGCCCACCGGGACCCTGATCGAGTTCAAGCGGCTCTCCGTCGCGCTGCACTACCGGACCGCCCCGAGCCTCGGCCCCACCGTCGAGCAGTGGGGGCGGGAGCAGGCGGAGCGGCTGGGCCTGCGGGTCCAGGTCGGACGGATGGTCCTGGAGCTCAAGCCCCCCGTCGACCGGGACAAGGGCATGGTCATCGACGAGGTGGTGCAGACCGCCGGTGGCGCGTGGTATTTCGGCGACGACGTCTCCGACATCAAGGCCTTCGCCGCGCTGCGGGCCCGGGCCGCCGCCGATCCCAGCTTCGTCGGTGTCTGCGTCGCAGTGGCGAATCCGGAGACCGGTCAGGAGGTCGCCGAGGCCGCCGACCTGACCATCGATTCTCCCGCCGCGCTCGGCGACTTCCTCCAGACCGCCGCCCACCACCTGCCCTGACCGGGGCGGGAGGGGGTCAGGTGCCGAACCGGCGTTGCCGGGTGGCGTACGACCGCAGCGCCCTCAGGAAGTCGATGTGCCGGAAGTCCGGCCAGTTCAGCTCGCAGAAGTAGAACTCCGAGTGAGCCGACTGCCACAGCATGAAGCCGGAGAGCCGCTGCTCGCCACTGGTCCGGATGACCAGGTCGGGGTCGGGCTGACCCCTGGTGTAGAGGTGCTCGGCGATGTGCTCGACGTCGAGGGTCTCGGCCAGCTCCTCCAGGGTGCCACCGGCCGCTGCGTGCTCCACGAGCAGTGAGCGCACCGCGTCGGCGATCTCCCGGCGGCCGCCGTACCCGACGGCGATGTTGACCTCGGCGCCGCCGCTGCGGTCGACGGTGCGCTCCTCGGCGGCCTTGAGTGCGGTGGCGGTCTGTGCGGGCAGCAGGTCGAGCGCGCCGACCATCCGCAGCCGCCACGGGTTGCCCTCCTCGGACAACTCGACCACCAGGTTCTCGATGATCTCCAGGAGCGGGTCGAGTTCCCGGGCCGGTCGGCGCAGGTTGTCGGTGGCCAGGAGATAGAGCGTGACGTGCCCGATCCCGGCCTGGTCGCACCACCCCAGCAGATGCTTGATCTTGGCAGCGCCGACCCGGTGGCCGTCGTTGGGGTCGACGTACCCCATCTCCCGGGCCCACCTGCGGTTGCCGTCGCACATGACACCGACATGCCGGGGCACCGGCTTACCAGCGAGCTTCGCCGTGAGCCGGCGTTCGTACACCGAGTACATCAGGTCCCGCGGATTCATCACTTGCAGAGTAGCGACCCCTCGACAGGTTCAGGGCCGCGGAGCCGGAACGTGCCGCAGCAGACACCCGCCGATCCGCCCCAAGGTCCGAACATCCAACCGACCGTCGCCGAGCCCCAACTCGACCACGGTCCGGTAGACCCGCTCGTCACACCCGGCCGCCCGGACGGCCGCGTCGACGATCCGCCGGTGCCGCCCCAGCCAGGCCGCCACCGAACTGTGCCGCAGGTGGGTGCCGAGCCGACGGCGCAGCGCCTCGGCGTACCGTCGGGCGGCCGCCGGCCCGGGTGACCCGGCCGCCGCCGCACCTGCCAACGCGCCGGAGAGCAGGGCGTAGAAGATCCCCTCCCCGGTGAACGGGTTGATCAGGGAGAGCGCGTCCCCGGCGAGCAGCACCCGACCCCGCCCCGCTACCGGGCGGTGGGTGGACAGCGGCAGGTGGTGGGCGCGGAGTCGCTCGACGGTCGCCGGATCGGTCTCCGGGAGCAGGTCGGCCATCCGTTCCAGCAGGTGCGTCCGGGTCAACCCGTCACCGCGCAACACCTCCCCGTACCCGACGTTCGCCCGTCCGTCGCCGATCGGGAACGACCAGGCGTACGCCGGCCAGCGCGCCGCCGAGGTGGCGATGAACTGCTCGGCCGGACCGGGGCGGGCCGGGGCGTACCCCCTGATGGCCAGCGCCAGGTGGCGGCCCGGGTTGACCGGCTGGCCGAGCGCCCGACGGACCACCGACCCGGCACCGTCGGCACCCACCACCGTCCGGGCCTCGACGACGCCGTCCAGGACCACCCGGTCCGCGCGGACCTCCACCCGGCGTACGGTGTGGCGGCGCAGCTGCGCCCCGGCCGCCTGGGCGGCGAGCACCAGACGGGCGTCGAACACCTCCCGGGGGACGGTGTACGCGGGTCGGGGCAGGGGCCGGGCCACCGACCCGCCACCGGGGGCGATCATCCGCAGGGCGGGCAGCGGGGCGTACCCGTCGACCGCCCCGGTGACGCCGAGCTGGTCGAGAACGTCGAGCGCGTGGGCGGCGATACCGTCCCCGCACGCCTTGTCGCGGGGGAAGTCGGCCCGGTCCAGCAGGAGGACCTGCGCGCCCCGCCGTCGCGCCGCCAGCGCAGCCGCCGCCCCCGCCGGGCCGGCACCCACCACCACCAGGTCGAACACATCCGCCACCACCCCATCCTCACCCCCACCCCCACCCCACCCACCCACGCCGCACCGACCACCCCACCGTTTCCCCCATTTCCCCGCGCCCCCGCCGCCCCCCGCCGGCTCCCCCGCCGCCGGCTCCCCCACCGGTTCCCCACGTTGATCAAGGGGTTTGCGTCACCCGGAGTTCGGATCCTGACGCAAATCCCTTGATCAACGGACCTCACCGACCGGACCGGTGGGTGGGGTGGGGGTGGGTGGGGCTCGGTGCAGGGAGTAGAGGGTGAGTCCGGCGGCGGCCAGGAGGGGGGTGGCGTCCCGGAGGAGGCCGTCCACGCCGAGCAGCCACCAGCAGAGGGGAAGGTGGACGGCGAGGACCCCGAGGGTGATCGCGACGAGGAGACGACGGGCCCACCGTCGGCCCCGCAGCAGGAAGATTCCGCAGAACAGGACCAGGTTGCTCACCACGATCCCGGCGACGAACCAGAACACCACCGCCGGGGCGGCCAGCAGCCGACCGTCCAGGATCGCGCCCCCGGCGACCAGCGCCGGAATCAGCATCAGCGGGCTGTAGGTCAGTGCGGCGACCCGCCCGGCCAGCAACCATCCGGCCGCCTCCGGGCGCTTCGGGGTGACCTCCTGCCAGGCGATCCGGCGTCCGGACAGGACCAGCCCCTTACGGTGCCGGACCAGGTGGGCGGTGACTGTGGACGAGCGGTACAGCAACCAGACCACTGCCACGCAGAGGGCGGTGAGCAGCGCGAACCCCACCACCCCCGGCATCGGGGGCACACCCTGGCGGGGCACGATCAGCCGGGCCACCGCGAAGACGGTGGTGACGGCGAGGATCAACCCCAGTGGTCGGGCCGCCGCCCGTCCCCGTCGGACGTGTCCGATCAGGATCAGAAATCCGAGGGTACGCAGCAGCGCCCACCCGGTCCGGACGGCGAGCCCGAGCCCAGGGTCCGGGGCGTACCAGAAGTTGAGCAGCTCGACGACGACTGTCGCCACCGCCGTGACCCCGAGCAGCACCACCAGCGCGCGGACGGCGGACGGCCGCCGGACCTCATCGGTCCCGGCGGCCGTCCGAGTGGCCTGCGCCGTCTCCATGGCATCCGATCGTGCCGGGTACGGGCAACAACCGCACTACCGCTTCGACGACTCCGCGTCCAGGCGGGCCCGCAGGGCGTCCAGCTCGGCCCAGAGGACACCGGGCAGCTTGTCGCCGAACTTCTCGAACCACTCGGTGACCAGGGGCAGCTCACGCCGCCACTCCTCCGGGTCGACCTTCAGGGCGATCCGGACGTCCTCCGGGGTCATGTCCAGGCCCTCGATGTCCAGGGCGTCCTGGGCGGGGACCATGCCGATCGGGGTCTCCACCGCGTCGGCGGTGCCCTCGATCCGCTCGACGACCCACTTGAGGACCCGGGAGTTCTCCCCGAAGCCCGGCCAGAGGAAGTCGCCCTCGGCGTCCTTGCGGAACCAGTTCACGTAGTAGATCTTGGGCAGCTTCGACTCGTCACCGTCGACGCCCTTGCCCATCTCGATCCAGTGACGGAAGTAGTCACCACCGTGGTACCCGATGAACGGCAGCATCGCCATCGGGTCCCGACGGACCACCCCGACCGCGCCGGAGGCGGCGGCGGTGGTCTCCGAGGAGAGCGTCGCCCCCAGGTACACGCCGTGCACCCAGTCCCGGGCCTCGGCGACCAGCGGTACGGTGTCCCGCCGCCGACCACCGAACAGGATGGCGTCGATCGGGACGCCGTTCGGGTCGTAGTAGTCCTCGGACAGGATCGGGCACTGGGTGATCGGGGTGCAGAACCGGCTGTTGGCGTGCGAGGACAGGCCCTCGCTCTCCGGGGTCCAGTCGTCGCCCTTCCAGTCGATCAGGTGGGCCGGCGGCTCGCCCATCCCCTCCCACCAGATGTCCCCGTCGTCGGTGAGCGCCACGTTGGTGAAGACGGAGTTGCCCCGGTCCAGGGTCCGCATGGCGTTGGCGTTGGTCTTCCAGTCGGTGCCGGGGGCCACGCCGAACAGGCCGTACTCCGGGTTCACCGCGTAGAGGCGACCGTCCGGGCCGAAACGCATCCAGGCGATGTCGTCGCCGATGGTCTCGACCTTCCAACCGGGCAGGGTGGGCTCCAGCATGGCCAGGTTGGTCTTGCCGCAGGCGGACGGGAAGGCACCGGCGATGTGGTACGTCTTCCCCTCCGGGGACGTGATCTTGAGGATCAGCATGTGCTCGGCGAGCCAGCCCTCGTCACGCCCCATCACGCTGGCGATCCGCAGCGAGTAGCACTTCTTGCCGAGCAGCGAGTTGCCGCCGTACCCGGAGCCGTACGACCAGATCTCCCGGCTCTCCGGGAAGTGCGAGATGTACTTGGTCTCGTTGCACGGCCACGCGACGTCCTGCTGGCCGGGGGCGAGCGGGGCACCGATGGAGTGCAGGGCGTGGACGAAGTCGGCGTCGTCGCCCATCGCCTCGAGGATCGTGGCACCCATCCGGGTCATGATCCGCATGGAGGCGACCACGTACGGGCTGTCGGTGATCTCCACACCGAACATGGGGTGCTCGGCCTCGACCGGACCCATGACGAACGGGATGACGTACATGGTCCGCCCGCGCATGCAGCCGCGGTACAGCTCGGTCATCGTCCGCTTCATCTCGGCCGGCGCCATCCAGTTGTTGGTGGGGCCGGCGTCCGCCTCGTCGACGGAGCAGATGTAGGTCCGCTCCTCGACCCGGGCGACGTCCGAGGGGTCGGTGCGGGCGTAGAACGAGTTCGGTTTCTTCTCCGGATTGAGCCGGATGAGGGTGCCGCTTTCGACCAGTTCGTCGGTGAGGCGACGCCATTCGTCGTCGGAACCGTCCACCCAGACCACGCGGTCGGGGGTGGTCAGCTCGGCGACTTCTCGGACCCAGGTGAGCAGCTTCGGGTGGGACGTGGGGGCCTGTTCGATGCCGCGAACAGTAGCCGGAGCAACCATGACACATCTCCTTGTGGTCGACGCTGACCGATCGGTGGATGCACGAGTGGTGGCGGCCGCGGGCGCGCCGTCGTCGTGAAAACCTGGGATTGCGCTCAGAGTAGACCGGGCTGCGCGGTCAGTCAGTGAGAGCGGTTGTGAAGAACTGCACAAGGTACGGCCAGACTGCGATTTCTCGATCTGATACCCACTTTCGCGCGCACTTTCACGCAAATCTTGTGGCAGTGCGTCCACCCGGTGTCGGACGCGGACGGCCCGCGTACCCCTCCCATCACCGGTGCGACCTGCGACAGCCCGTCTCTCCCTGGTGATCACGCTCCGTTCACCACCTCCACGGGTGATCTCCCCCACCCGGGGCGTCGACGACGCTCCGGTACGGCCGTGGCTGGTTACCCCGGCTGTTCGCTTCCAACCGGTACGCTCGCCCCGTGGCCGCGACGATGACCGGTGGGCAGTCAGGCGCCCCGCCGACCCGCCCGGGCCTCGTCGCATCCCTGGTCGACCGGTTCGGACACCTCGTGCGGGAGGTCGGGAAGTTCGCCACGGTGGGCGGGTTCGCCTTCGTCGTCGACTTCGCCCTCTTCAACTACCTCACCGTGGCGCACGGCATGGAGCAGGTCACCGCGAAGACGATCTCCACCGTCCTGGCTGCGACCTTCGCGTTCCTGGGCAACCGGTTCTGGACCTGGCGGCACCGCCAACGGTCGAACCCGGCCCGGGAGTACCTCCTCTTCTTCTTCTTCAACAGCGTGGGGCTGGGCATCGCGGTGTCGTGCCTGGCGATCAGCCGGTACGGCCTGGGCAGCATCTGGCCGGAGGTCTTCCAGACCGCCCTGGCCGACAACATCTCCAGCTACGTCGTCGGCACCGGACTGGGCACCCTCTTCCGCTTCTGGTCGTACCGGCGGTTCGTCTTCGTCGAAGCGGGAACCCCACCGGTCGCGGATGCGCAGCGTGACCAGACATCCGGGGCGTGACCTTCCGCCCATCTCGTCCCGGCCGACCGCACTCGGCACCGATCACTCGCCTAAGGTGTTTTCCATGCGTCTTGTTCGATTGCTGCCGGAGCGTTGGCAGAAGTTCGTCCACGAGGCGCTCAAGTTCGGCGTCGTCGGCGGAATCAACACCGTCATCAATTACGCAGTGTTCAACGCACTCGCACTGACGGTGTTCCGGGACGGTCAGCTGAAGGCGACGGTGATCGCCACCATCGTGGCGACGATCACGTCGTATCTGATGAATCGGCACTGGACGTACCGGGATCGCCCGAAATCGGCGATGCGGCGGGAATACGCCCTTTTCTTCCTGTTCAACGCCACCGGGCTGCTCATCGAGCTGGGCGTGCTGGCCCTGGCCAAGTACGGCCTGGGCGTCACCGGTCTGCTCGCACTGAACGTGGCCAAGACCGTCGGTGTCGTGCTGGCCACCCTGTTCCGGTTCTGGTCCTACCGCACCTTCGTCTTCCAACCCGCCCCGGTGGTCGCCGAGGCGGCCACCCCCGGTGCCGTCACTCCCGCTCCCGGCGCTGCCGGCACCCTGCCGCAGGGGCGACCCGCGCCCCTCGACATCAGCCCACTGACCAGCGCGCTCGACCGCGAACTGGAGGCCGGGCTCGCGGCGGACCTGCACGCCGGCACCCGCCGCGCCCCGGGACAGTAGCCACACCCCGGGGCCGGAACATCGCTCAAGAACACAAGCCACACCCCGGGGCGGAACAGCGCCCCGGGGAACAGGAGCCACGCCCGGGGCGGAGCAGCGCCCCGGGGCAGTAGGGGTCAGCGGGCGGGCGGGGTGGTCTCCGCCCCCGGAGAACGCCGGGTACGCGGCCGCCCCTCGAAGGTCTCGGCCAGGGCCTCCCGCAGCTCGCCGTCGTCCAGCGTCCGCCGGTCGTGATCGGCCTCGATCAGCTCGTACAGCTTCGTCTGGACGTGGCCGACGTCGGGCACGTCGGGCAGGACCGACTGGCCCCGCTCCCCGGCCGACTCGACGGTCAGGGTGCCGCTGCCGAACAACCTGTCGACGACACCCTGGTTCATCGAGTGGTCGTTGATCCGGCCCAACGGGATGTCCCGCCGGTCCCGGGAGAGCACGCCCCGCTGCAACAACACCCGTTCGTTGGTGAACAGGTAGTGGGTGCTCCGCCAGACCATGAACGGCCAGAGGCTCCACTTGAGCAGGGCCACCATCGCCAGTCCCGTGAGCACGGCCCAGATGATCCAGCGACCGCCGCCGTCCGGCAGGAGGATCGCCGCCGCCGACGGCACCGCCACGACGAGCACCAACACCGCGACCGGGCGGGTCAACGCCCGCCAGTGCGGGTGAAGGTGGAGCACCACGTGCTCGTCTTCGGTGAGTACCTCTTCGGGGAACGCCACGACAACCTCCTCGCGGAACGGGACGCGCTGACGGTAACCGGTCAGCGCACCCGCCCGGGTCAGCCGGTCAGCTCGCGTGTCGTGCCCCGCCACCGTCCACCCTCGGCGGACGGATCAGCCGGCAGGTCACCGCAGGTGCAGGACGTCCCCTGCGGCGAGCGGGCGGTCACCGGCGGCGGTGGACACCACGAGTCGACCGTCGGCGTCGACACCGGTCGCCTCACCGGTCAGCTCCTCACCCCCGGGCAGGAGCACCCGGACCGGACGCCCCACCGTCAGACAGGACTCCAGGTACGCCCCCCGCAGGCCACAGGCGACAGCATCACCACCGGCGTCCCGCCACCTGTCGTACCAGTCGGCCAACGACCGCAGCAGGGCCCGTACCAACGGATCCCGGTCGGTGGCCGTGGCACCGGCCAGCTGCAGGGAGGTGGCAGCGAGGCCCGTCGTCCGTTCCGGCAGCTCCTCGGCGCGCAGCGTGACGTTGAGGCCCATCCCGACCACCACGGCGGGCGGTCGACCCGCCCCGGCCGGGGAGATGCCCTCGGCGAGGATCCCGGCGCACTTGCCTCCCCCGACCAGCAGGTCGTTGGGCCACTTCAGACCGGCCTCCACCTCGGCCAACCGGGTCACCGACTCCACCAGGGCCACCCCGGCCAGCAGTGGCAGCCAGCCGTACCGGGACGTGGGGACCGGCGTCCAGTCGCGCTCGGCGACGGCCTCGGCGGGCCGGAGCAGGACGCTCGTCGCGATCCCCGCCCGGGGCGGCGACTGCCAGACCCGACCCCGTCGGCCCCGACCGGTGACCTGCCGCTCGGCGACGATCACCAGGCCCTCCGGCTCACCGGCCTGGGCCGCCTCGGCCACGTCCGCGTTCGTGGAGCCGGTCTCCACGACCAGCTCCAACCTCCGCCACGGCCCGTGCGGCGCGACGAGGGCGCGGCGCAGCCGGGCCACCGACAGGGGCGGTCGATCCAGATCGGTGTACGGCGAGCCCGGCATCCCGCCAGCCTACGGCCCTGCTGAACCATCGTTATATTGCCCTGGTGACTACCGACGCCGGGAGCAATGTGCACAGCACCGCCGGCAAGCTGGCGGACCTGGAACGACGGGTCGACGAGGCGGTCCACGCCGGCTCCGCGCGGGCGGTCGAGAAACAGCACGCCCGGGGGAAGAAGACCGCCCGGGAACGGATCGAGACGCTGCTCGACCCCGACTCCTTCGTCGAACTCGACGGGCTGGCCCGGCACCGGTCCACCACCTTCGGCCTGGACCGGACCCGCCCCTACGGCGACGGCGTGGTCACCGGCTACGGAACTGTCGACGGCCGGCAGGTCTGCGTCTTCGCCCAGGACTTCACGGTCTTCGGCGGCTCCCTCGGCGAGGTCTTCGGCGAGAAGATCGTCAAGGTGATGGACCTGGCGATGAAGATCGGTTGCCCGGTCGTGGGGATCAACGACTCCGGGGGCGCCCGGATCCAGGAGGGCGTGGTCAGTCTCGGCCTGTACGGCGACATCTTCTTCCGCAACGTCCGCGCCTCCGGGGTGATCCCGCAGATCTCGCTGGTCATGGGTCCCTGCGCGGGCGGGGCCGTCTACTCCCCGGCGGTCACCGACTTCACCGTCATGGTCGACCGGACCTCACACATGTTCATCACCGGCCCCGACGTGATCAAGACGGTCACCGGCGAGGACGTGGCGATGGAGGAGCTGGGCGGTGCCCGTACCCACAACACCCGCAGCGGCAACGCCCACTACCTGGCCGCCGACGAGGACGACGCGATCGGGTACGTCCGGGCGCTGCTGTCGTACCTCCCCTCGAACAACCTCGACGAACCGCCGGTCGTCGACGCCCCCGCCACCCTGGAGGTGACGGACGCCGACCGAGCCCTGGACACCCTGGTCCCGGACTCGACCAACCAGCCGTACGACATCGTCACGGTGGTCGAGCAGGTCCTCGACGACCGCGAGTTCCTGGAGGTCCAACCGCTCTACGCGCGCAACATCGTGGTCGGGTACGGCCGGGTCGAGGGGCGTCCGGTGGGGGTGGTGGCCAACCAGCCCCTGCACGTCGCCGGCACCCTGGACATCGCCGCCTCGGAGAAGGCCGCCCGGTTCGTCCGCACCTGCGACGCGTTCAACATCCCCGTACTCACCTTCGTGGACGTGCCCGGGTTCCTCCCCGGCACCGGCCAGGAGTGGGACGGGATCATCCGCCGGGGCGCCAAACTCATCTACGCCTACGCCGAGGCGACCGTCCCCAAGGTCACCGTGATCACCAGGAAGGCCTACGGCGGGGCGTACGACGTGATGGGCTCCAAGCACCTCGGGGCCGACCTCAACTTCGCCTGGCCGACGGCGCAGATCGCGGTGATGGGTGCCCAGGGGGCGGTGAACATCCTCTACCGCGCCGAACTGGCCGCCGCCGAGGATCCGGCCGCCCTCCGCGCCGAGAAGATCGCCGAGTACGAGGACACCCTGGCCAACCCGTACGTCGCCGCCGAACGCGGATACGTCGACGCGGTGATCGCGCCGCACGAGACGCGTACCCAGATCGTCCGTGCCCTGCGTGTCCTGCGGACCAAACGGGAGACCCTGCCGCCGAAGAAGCACGGCAACATCCCTCTGTAGGTCAACAGGTCGGTCGGGACGCCACACACATCCGCTGCGCGGCCACCCCGGCCAACCGGCGCAGCTCCTTCTCCGTGCTCTCCGGGCCGAGGCGGAGCACGGTGACCAGGTCCCCCACCCGGACCACGACGCTGTCCGTACGGTCGGAGGGGCCGAGTTGTCGCCCGTCCGACTGGTCGATCGGGGCGGTCATGGTGTGTCGCAGCAGGACCGACCCGTCACCGGCGAAGTCACGGGCCGAGACGGTGAACCGATGCGTCGCCGCCGCCTGGTACGGCCGCCCGTCGATCTCGACGTCTCCGACGCTGCGCCAGCTCGCGCAGGGGGCCATCCGGACGTCCAGGTCGGTGAAGAACCGCGTGGCGGTCTGTGGGGCGACCCGGTAGACGTCCTGCATGAGCAGCAGGTCCGGGGCCGGGCCGGTGCCCAGCAGGGTCTGGGAACGCGACAGCTGGGAGGAGACGGCCTGCGACGGCAGTCCCCGCTCCTGCCGACAGGCCTCCAGCATCGGGTTCACCTCGACCGTCTCGCCCAGGCCCAGCTCGGTGAGGTGCTCCCCCACCCCCGTCGGCAGGTCCGCCGGTTGCAGCAACGCCTGGGCCGGGATCTCCCCCGAGTCCGGCTCGGCCAGCGGCCACGTCAGGTCACCGGCGAGCGGGCCGTCGTCCAACCTCGACTGCGGTTCGGCCAGCAGCGTCGGTCCGGTCACCGTGGTCGGCGCCGACGGCAGCAGGTGCCGGGCCACGACCACCACCCCGGCTCCGGAGACCATGACCAGGACGACTGCGAAGGTCAGCAGCAGTACGCGCCGACTCCGCCACTCGCCCCGGGCGCGGATCTCCTCCGGGGCCAGCCAGCAGACCTGGCTCAGTTCGTCGCGAAGCTCCTTGACGAAGGCCGCGTCGTCACGCATCGGGTACCCCCTCCACGTCGGTGAGCAGCCCGGCCAGCGCAGCCCGTCCCCGGTGCAGCCGGGCCTTGACCGTGCCGACCGGGGCGGCGGTCTCCCGGGCCACCTCCGCGACCGGCAGACCGACCAGGTAGTACAGGGCGATGGCGACGCGCTGCTCCTCGGGAAGCTGACGCAGGGCGGCGACCACAGCGACCGAGTCGGCGTTCGGGCCGGGCACCGACTCGACCGCCCCGTGCCGCAGGTACGCCCGGGCCCGGCTGCGCAGGCTGCGCCACCGGCTCACCGCGATCCGGGTGGCCACCACCCGGGTCCAGGCCTCCGGGTCGTCGTACCTGTGCACGGTCGGCCACCGCTGCCAGGCCCGGATGTACGCCTCCTGGACCGCATCCTGCGCCTCGGTGAGGTTCCCGGTGAGCGAGTAGACGAAGCCCAGGAGGCGACTACGGCTCCCCCGGTAGAACTCGTCGAATCCGTCGACGTCCGACACCCGCACCTCCTGCGTGCCATCGCTGTCCACACGCGCGGTGCCTGTCGTCCGGTTGCCGGCGTGTCGAGATTCGGTCAGTCGAGTAGCCCGGAACCGGCCAGGAGCGGGCCTGCGAGCAGGTTCGCCCCGACGACGAGCGCACCCAGGTTGACCAGTCCGAAGAACGCCACCCAGAACACCGCAGGCAGCGGGGTGAGACCGGCCAACTGGTCGGCGTCGGACTCCGGCAGCCGCCCCCGGGTCCGCATCCGCTGGAGTTCGACGACCGGCCGTACCCCGCCGAGCAGCAGGAACCACACACCCGTCCAGGCGAAGGCGGCCTGGACCTGCGGTGGGGCGTACCAGGACACGGCGAGCACCACCCCGCCGGTGACCAGTAGCGACACCACGCCGAAGACGTTGCGGATCAGCACCAGCATGGCCAGCAGGAGCGCCACGACGATCCAGAGCAGCAGGGTGATCCGGTTCCCGCCGAGCAGCACCGCCCCGGCCAACCCGACCAGGGACGGGGCCACGTACCCGGCGAGGAGGGTGAAGATCATCCCCGGGCCGGTGGGACGCCCGGCGGAGAGGGTGAGCCCCGAGGTGTCCGAGTGCAGCCGGATACCGCGCAGCTTCCGCCCGGTGAGCAGGGCGGCCAGCGCGTGCCCACCCTCGTGGGCGATGGTGATCGCGTTACGGGCGATCCGCCACGGCATACGGGCGGCCACGACCACCAGGGCCACGGCGGCGGTGAGCAGGACCAGGAGTGGGGGCGGGTCGGGCTGGGCGCTGAGCAGCCGTTCCCAGAGGGAGGCGAGGCCGTCGATCAGGGGCATGGCCCGCGAGCCTACCGTCCGGTCCTGTGTCGCTCCCGCCCCGCCGACTCGTATCGTGGGAGCCTGACCGTCTGGCGACCGGAGTCGGAGGTGCAAGCAGGTGACCGCAGCCCCGCTGGAACCCCACGTCGGCCCCTGGACCGAGGCCGAGTACCTCGCCATGGACGCCAACGCCAACCGGATCGAACTGCTCGACGGGAGCCTGATCGTGAGCCCGGCCCCTAGCAAGCGGCACCAGCGGATGTCTCGTCTGTTGGCGAACCGTCTCGACGCTGCCGCCGGCTCTCTCCTGGTCTTCGAGGCGGTGAACGTCCGGCTCGGCCTCGACCGGATCGTCATTACGGACATCGTGGTGGCCGACACCGACGACGAGGGAACGGTGGTGGAGGCCGGAGAGGTCGCCCTGGTCGCGGAGATCGTCTCTCCCGGGAACGCCGCCGCCGACCGAGTGGTCAAGATGCAGCTCTACGCCCTCGCCCGGATCCCCTGGTACCTGCTGGTCGAGCAGGACGGTGACAGCCACTCGCTGCGCCTGTTCCGGTTGGACGGCCGACACTACGTCGAGGACCAGGTCGCCAAGGCCGGCGAGGAACTTGTCGTCACCGAGCCGTTCCGTTGGCGGCTCGACCCGGCAGCACTGAGCTGACCTGCAGCGTCGCGAGGGCGGCGGAGCCGTCGAGGGGCCGCCGACGCGCCGAGGACCGGACGGGGCTCGGCGCGTCGGTTGGATCGTCGGATCAGGACCGGCGGCGTCGGGTGACCGGGGCCATGGTCGTCACGGGGATCGCCGCCGGGCGGCTGCGGGCGAGACCACCACGGCGTACCAGCAGCCATCCCGCCAGCACGAACGCGGTCGCGGTCACGGCACCCAGCACCGCGATCATTGTCGGCATTCCGGCAGCGACCAGCAGCATGGCCATGAGACCCCACAGTGCCACGCAGGGCTTGCTCACTCGGTGTCGGTAACTCATCTTCGGTCGCACCTCCCTCCGTCTTGGGAGGTGAGATACCCAATGAGGTGCCGATCCATGCGGATCATCTGCGCACCGGGGCAGATTCCGTGATCAGTTCCGTCGGTCGGGCACGAATCCCCGGGCGATGACGTCGAAGGCGGCCAGTTGCTCCGACCACTCCCGGTCGGCGACCTCCCAGCGCATCGCGTACCCCCGGTTGGTGGCGGTGACGAAGCCCCGGTTGCGGACCCGGATCCGGGTGTCGTCGCGGGTCTCCCGCCACTCCCAGTCCGCGCACTCGCGGAAGTAGTCGCAGCGCTCGATGCTGATGTACTGGTAGTTGCGGACGTAGTCACGACGCGCCGGCTCCAACGCACGCCAGTCCGCGACCGCGTCGTCCTTCGGGGAGCTGGTCCACTGCATGAACAGCTCGCCGACGCCCCCGCGCTCCTTGAAGGTGGCGCTGTCGGAGCTGCTGCCGGTCTTGCGCCAGCCCTCCGGCAGCGGCACGCTGAACCCGGCCGGATCCCGGTGCAGGGTCCACCCCGGGGGCAGACCCGGCTGGGCCGACGCGCTCGGTGAGGGGCTGACCACCGACGGGCTGGGCGACGGAGTCGGGCTGGGACTGGGGGCCGCGCTGGTCGGGGCCGGTGGTGCTGCCGGTTCCGAGGCCGGTGCGCTCGACGCGCCGGTGGTGGCCGCCGCCCGTTCGTCGGCACCGCGCGGCTCGTCCTCACGGGACAGCAGGGGTACGACGACAGCGAGTCCGATCAGCAGGACCAGGACGACAGCACCGATCAGCAGGTTCCGTCGGCCGAGCCGCCCCACCGGTCCGAGCCGGGTCGGCGTGCCGGACGGCACCTGGGCCCGCCCGGTCGACACCCCCGCAGCCGGTGGCAGGACGGAGGTGGGCGCACCGGGGCCGTCGGCCGTCGACGGTCCGGGCCGCGAGTCGATCCGGGTGTCGTCGACGGAGCCCCCGGCCAGGACGGCAGGCGATCCGTCCTTCGTGGCCGCCGGGTCGGACCCCGTACCCGTCGAGGAGAGCTTCGTCGTGGCGTCGGCTCCGGCCGACGGCGTACGCGTCGTCGCCTCGGCCGTCGCCGTCAGGTCGGCGTCGGTCGACGGCGCGGCAGTGGGCTCGGCACCGGTGGAGGTCGGCGTACCGCCGCCCACCGCCGACGTCGACCCGGCGTCGCCACCGACGGTGCCCGACCCACCGGTGTCGCCCCCCGACGGGAGTTTCGTGGTCGGGTCGGCGTCCGCCGGAGGTCTCGTGGTCGGGTCACCGGCGTCCTGGGGCTTCGCCGGGGACGGCACCTTGGCGGTGGCACCCACCGCCGCCCCGGCCGCCAGGGCCGCCGGCTTGGCCGTCCTGCCCCGCCCGGTCTGCTTCCCGGACGCCTCCTGGGTCGGCTGCTCACCGGCCGGTCGGGGCGCGGGGACCACCAGGGGGCGCGGCTCACGGGGACCGTTCGGCCCCGGACGGCGTACGCCGTCGAGCAGCGGGATCGTCCGGGTCCGCTTCCCACCGGCCCGCCGCAGCAGCCGCTCGGCGACCTCCGCGCTGATCCGTTCCTTCGGGTCCTTCTTCAACAACCCGTTGAGGACCGCCTTCAGTGGGCCGGCGTTCTTCGGCGGGGGCACCGGTTCGGTGGCCAGCGCCGCGAGGGTGGCGATCGCCGACGAACGGGCGTACGGGGACTTGCCCTCGGTGGCGGCGTAGAGCGTCGCCCCCAACGACCAGAGGTCGGCCTCCGGCCCGGTCGTGCCGTCCCGCGCCCGCTCCGGCGCGATGTACGCGGGCGAGCCGAGCACCATTCCGGTACGCGTCACGTTCGGGTCACCGGGGATCGTGGCCAGCCCGAAGTCGGTCAGCACCACCCGCCCGTCCTCGCCGAGCAGCACGTTTCCCGGCTTGATGTCCCGGTGCATCACCCCGGCCTTGTGCGCCGACTTCAACGCACCGAGCACCCCGAGTCCGATCTCCACCGCCCGGGCCGCCGACACCGGACCGTCCTTGGCGATGGCGTCCTGCAACGACCTCGACGCGACGTACTCCATGACGATCCACGGGTCGCCGTCGGTGCGCAGGACGTCGAAGATGCGTACCACGTTGGCGTGGTTGAGTCGGGCGATGGCACGGGCCTCGCGAAGCGAACGCTCCCGCATCTCGCGGCGCTCGTCGTCGGTGAGGGCCGGCGGCGGAACGAGTTCCTTGATCGCCACGTCCCGGTGGAGCACCTCGTCGCGGGCCTTCCACACCCGACCCATACCGCCCTGACCGAGCGGCGAAATCAGCCGATATCGGTTGGCGACGAGTTGGGACTGCGCGTCAGACATCGCCAGAGACGCTACCCGGCGGCCGAGATTCGCACATCGGCGGCACGCCCTGTTCCGCGAAGATCAGCTTGTCGACGCGTACCCTCGGGTGCTATGTCCGCTGAGGAACCGCTGTTCCGGGTCGTCCGGGGTACGCCCACCGCGGAGGAACTGGCCGCGCTGGTGGGCGTACTGACCTCCCGGTCGGTGCCGACCGCCGCACCGAGCCTCACGACCCCCTCGACCTGGGCGCGGAGCGCCCGACCGGCGTCCGCCACACCCCGCCCCGGCCCGAACGCGTGGCGAACCTCCGGACGGCCCCGCTGAACCACCCGGAACGGGACTGCCGGGGGATGCCCTGACCCGCTAACCTCACCGACGGAGACAACGCGGTGACAGTGCGGAGGCTCGATGATTCCGGAAGAGGACCGTCCGGCGTCCTGGATGAGCAGCTACGGCGCGATCGAAGCCGACATCCGGCGGATGCGTGAGTTCGCCGACAAACTCGACGCGGAGGTGCGACGCAACTACACGCCGCACCTGTCGTACATCGCCGACGACATGCAGGTGCCGGTCCCCAACCCGGCCGATGCCTTCTTCGAACTGGTCAGCTTCCTTCAGGCTCACCACGAGACCCAGCAGGCCGCCACCAACATGATCTGGGCCGCCGGCGGGCACACCGGCCGGCTCGCCGAGGCCGCCGGCCGGGTGGCCGACCGGTACCGGGAGGCCGACGCGTTCGCCGCCGCCCGGGTGACCGACGTGGAGGGGGCGCTCACCCAGGCCCGGTTCACCGACGTGCCGTCCCCCGCACCCCACCTGGCCGACCCCACAGGTCCCACCCCCTCCGATCCCATCGGCCCCACCCCCTCCGCCCCGGTGGTGGTGCAACCATGATCGAGCGGGGCAACGGACGGGCCGACCTCACCGCCTGGCACCTGATGAGCCTGCCCAACATGTGGGCCTGCCTCCAGGACCAGGACACCACCAACCACTGGCGGCACGTCACCGGCTGGCGCAAGATCTGCGACCTGTCCGCCGCCCACCTCGGCCATCTGAGGGAATACCGGCGCGGGCTCGCCGAGGCGTGGCCCCCGGAGAGCAACGCCGCCGCCCGCGCCTACGTCGGCGAGCTGGACCGCCTCATCACCCGCGTCCAACACACCCACGACGCGGCAGTGGCCAACCACAGGTCACTCTCCGCCGCCCTGCACGCCATCACCACCAGCCGAGCCCAGATCAAGACCCTCCACGACGAGTACGCGGTCAAATCCCGCGACAAGAAGGCGTACGAGGAGATCCTGGCCGACCCGAAAGCAGTCGCCGGGAGTCGGATGCCCGACCGTCCTCCCGTGACCGACGCCGACCTGGAGCGCCTGAACGCCCGCGCCCGAGTCGTCATGTACGGCCTCAGCACCGAACTCAACCAAGCCCAAGCCGCCCTCCAAAAACCTCCACCTGCATCCAGAGGAAACCCCGGTGCTAGCCATGCAGATCGAGACGTTTACACGCCCACCGACTCTCCCATAATCCCTCCCATTGTCCCTGCTCCGATCTCGGCATTTAACCGCGCCGCACCACCACTGACCACCTCCAGCTCGAATCAAGGAACTGCCACGCCCCCTGCCCCTAATATCGGATCAGAGAACGGCAGCTCCACTGCCCACGCCAGGACGGGAGTTGGACCAATTCTTGGCGGATCCGGAGCAGGTGCAGCAACACTCCCCAGCTTCCCACACCCTTCACCACCTATCAACACATCACCCAACAGCTCCATCCTTCCGGTCTCAGCCACTCCTCCCGTCATATCACCCGGACCAAATACACCCTTCAACAAGCCCGGCTCCCCAACCGCGCCAGATCCATTAAGACGTGTCGAAAAGAGCAACCTCGGCACCCCGGCACATCCGCAGCAAATGACAACCACCTCAAGAGCGGCACCCACTAGCGGCATTATTGGCACACCTCCTGCCGCAGGCATTGGGCAGCCGACTGCAGGTAGGCCCACAAGTCGGCAAGTCAATCCAATCGGCGGCGTCATCGGCGGAGCGGGTAACAGCGCTAGCCGAACTGGTCAGTTGAACAGCTTCCCGGGAACGCCCGGAGTCGTGAGCGGATCCAGCATCGGAGGCAACCAGAGTCGCATTCGCTCAAGAGAGACAAATGCACATACCTGGGATGCGGACAACCCCTGGGAGGTCGATCAAGGAGTTGCGCCGGTGGTTCGAGCACCAGAAGAGCGTGGCCCAATTGATCCAGGACCAGCAATTGGCCTCAACCGGTGAACTGGCAAACGACTTACAGCTTGGGCATATCCGCCCTAGCTGCGACGCTATTCTTGCATATAGGATCCGCGCCAGCGATTGCCAGCAGCATAGATAGCGTGGATCGAATACGAGAGGATCAGTGGCATCTTCACTATCTAAGAATTTCGGAGGCACACAAATTCTCTAAAGGAGAAGGGGTTACTGTCGCAGTACCGGACACAGGACTCGACCCCCACCCCGACCTTAACCGAAACGTCACACCCGGCACCGACCTCACCCGCAGCAACGGCAATGGTCTAGTTGACCAAGACAGCCATGGAACAGGCATGGCGGGATTGATTGCAGCGTCGGGGCTAGATAACAATCGTGGGGCACTCGGCATCGCTCCGAGATCCAAGGTCTTACCGGTGCGAACAAAGGTGACGAACGAAGATGGAGACAGCGATCTTCTAGCCGCTGGAATAACATTTGCCGCAAAACAGAGCGTAGACGTGATTAGCGTCTCCTCCATAGCAGAGCCGACCACCAAACTCCAAAAGGCGCTAGACGTCGCCGTGGGGGCGGACATCGTAGTGGTTGCTGCCGCCGGGAACCGCCCCCGCGACAACGAGGTAAAATTCCCAGCCGCGCATCCAAACGTAATTGCAGTCGGCGGAATCGACCGGAACGGAGAACACGTCGACTTCTCGGTAAGCGGGCCAGAGTTGGACGTCTCCGCTCCTGCTGTCGATATTTACAGCACCTCCTACGCCGGAAAATACCGAAAAGGCACCGGCACCTCCGAGGCCACGGCGATCGTGGCGGGGGCGGTGGCGTTGATTCGGGCCAGGTTTCCCTCGTTACCGGCACGTGAGGTCGTACACCGGTTGACGGCGACCGCGGTCGACAAGGGGCCACCCGGTCGCGACGACCAGTACGGCCACGGTGTGATCGACCTGGTCGCGGCGCTGACTGCGGACGTACCACCGTTGGGGTCGGTGCCGACGGCGGACCCGCCGGCGGGTGACGGACCGACAGTGACGACTGACGTCGCGGTGGGCGACGGACCCGGGGCGAAGGGGTCCGGTGAAGACGGCTCGGGGGTACGGGGCTGGGTCACCCTCGGGGTTCTGTTGGCGGCCGGTGGTGGGTGGGCGTACGTGGTGAGACGTCGACGAAGTGGCGATGACCCGCCACCCCGGATCAGCCGGTAGGTTCGGCGACGTGCCGAACTTGATGCCGCTCCGTCTGGTGCTCGCCTCGGCGAGCCCTGCCCGCCGTAAGCTGCTGCAGGCCGCCGGGATCGAACCCGACGTGCTGGTCAGCGGGGTCGACGAGTCCCAGGTGGTCAGTGACCGGGCTGAGGAACTCTGTCTGGAACTCGCCAGGCGCAAGGCCGAGGCGGTGCTCGATCGGCTCCGCGAGGGCGACGAGCGGACGCTGGTGATCGGGTGCGACTCGGTGCTCGGCTTCGACGGGGAGATTCTCGGCAAACCGGCAGACGCGGCGGATGCGACCGACCGGTGGCGGCGGATGCGGGGGCGCAGCGGGGTACTGCACACCGGGCACTGTCTGATCGACGTCGCCGCAGGTCGGCGCAGCGAAGCGGTCGCCTCGACGGTGGTGCACTTCGCGGCGGTCAGTGACGAGGAGATCGCCGCGTACGTCGGGACCGGTGAACCCCTCGCCGTGGCGGGGGCGTTCACGATCGACGGGATCGGCGGGCCGTTCCTGGATCGGATCGACGGGGCCCCGAGCACGGTGGTGGGGCTGTCGTTGCCGCTGCTGCGCCGGCTCCTCGCCGACCTCGACCTGAGCATCGTCGATCTCTGGACGAAGGATGAGGCAAACAGCCAGATCGGGCATCCGCTCGGCTAACGTCGGATCATGACCACCAAGACGCTCACGCTCACCGATGACCTGCACCGTTATCTCGTGGCACACGGGACCCCGCCGGACGAGATCATGCAGGACCTGGCCGAGGAGACCCGTTCGGTCCTCCCCGAGCAGGCAGGAATGCAGGTCGCGCCGGAGCAGGCGGCGCTGCTGACCTTCCTCACCCGGCTGGTCGGTGCGCGGCAGGCGGTGGAGGTGGGCACCTTCACCGGGCTGTCCTCGTTGGCGATCGCCCGGGGGCTCGCCGACGGCGGGCGGTTGACCTGCCTCGACATCTCCGAGGAGTACACCGGGATCGCCCGCCGGTACTGGGCGCGGGCCGGGGTCGACGACCGGATCGAGCTGCGGATCGGTCCGGCCGCGGAGTCGTTGCGCGACCTGCCCCACGAGCCGTACCTGGACCTGGCCTTCATCGACGCGGACAAGACCGGTTACCCGGTCTACTGGGCGGAGTTGGTGCCCCGGATGCGGCCGGGTGGCCTGATCGCCGTGGACAACGTGCTGCGTCACGGCCGGGTCCTCGCCCCTCGCGACGAGGCGGACCGGGCGATCGCCGCGTTCAACGACGAGGTCGTCGCCGACGTACGGGTGGACGTGGTGATGGTGCCGGTGGCGGACGGTCTGACCCTGGCCCGGGTCCGCTGACCGACCCCACCGGATCTGAGCGGCACCCCGGCGCCGAGGTGGGAGGAAGGGACCCCAGCGGCAAGGGGTCCCTCCCTCACACACTCAGCGGACGCTGCGGGCGAACTGCCGGGCGGCCCAGGCGACGGCGACGACCGACAGGACTGCGGTGATGGCCAGCCCCTGCCAGACCTTCTCGTTGCCGAGGTCGCCGACGAAGAGTGCGCGGGTTCCGTCCACCGCCCAGGAGAACGGGTTCCACTTGGCGAGCCCCTGCAACCAGCCGGGGGCGAGGGCCAGCGGCAGGAGGATGCCGGAGAGCAGCAGGACCGGTTGGGCGACGGTGTTCATCAGCGGGGCGAGCGCGTCCTCGCTCTTGACCTTGAGGGCGACGCCGTACGAGACGGCCGAGGTCATCAGCGCGATCAGCGCGAGCATCAGGTACGCCAGCAGCAGGTCGCCGATGAAGACCCGCAGGTCGAAGGCGAGCGCGAGGATCGTGATGATGATCGCCTGGACGATCAGCGACACGACGTCACGCAGTGACCGGCCGAGCAGCAGGGCGATCCGGCTGACCGGGGTGACCCGGGATCGTTCGATGATCCCGGCGCGGAGTTCGGCGATGAGGCCGAAGCCCTGGAACAGTCCGCCGAAGATGGCCAGCAGGACCAGCAGGCCGGGGACGAAGATCTTGTAGGCCTCGGCCTGGCTGGGGGCGTTCAGCGCGGACTTGAGCAGCGGGGCGAAGAGCAGCAGGTACATGACGGGCTGGAAGACGCCGACGAAGACCCAGACCGGGTTGCGCAGCAGGAGCAGGATCTGGCGTTGGAAGACCAGCCAGGTGTCACGGGCGGTTTTCATTGTCTCTCCGGATGCGGATCAGGACAGGATGCCGGGTCAGGACGGGATGCTCGGGTCAGGACGGGCGCGGGTCAGGACCAATGCGCGGGTCAGGACTCGCGCAGCGAGCGGCCGGTCTTGGTGAGGAAGACGTCGTCGAGGCTGGGGCGTTGCAGCTCGATGGAGCGCAGCTTGAGTCCGGCGCCGTCGACGCGGCGCAGGATCCACGGGATGGCGGTGGCGCCCTCGTCGACGTAGAGCCGCAGGCCGCTGTCCCCGCCGCTTTCGATCTTGCGGACGTACGGTTCGTCGGCGAGGAGCCCGTTGGCCGGTTCGACGGCGTCGGGGTCCAGCCCGACGACCAGCACGTCTCCGGAGATCTCGCGCTTCAGGTCGGCCGGGGTGCCCTCCACCACCACCTCGCCGTTGTCCATGATCGCGATCCGGTCGCAGAGCGCGTCGGCCTCGTCGAGGTAGTGGGTGGTGATGAAGACGGTCATCCCCTCGGCCCGCAGCCGCCGGATCTCGTCCCACATGTAGGCCCGGCTCTGCGGGTCGAGGCCGGTGGTCGGCTCGTCCAGGAAGACGATCTTCGGCTCGTGGATGATGCCGAGGGCGATCTCCACCCGACGGCGTTGACCGCCGGAGTACGTCTTGCACTTGCGGTCGGCGTACTCGGTGAGTTGAAAGGCCTCCAGGGCGCGGACGGTGCGGGCCTGCGCGTCGGCCTTGCCGATGCCGTACATCCGGGCGTGCAGGACGAGTTCCTCGCGGGCGGTGGACTCGTCCCAGGTGCTTCCGCCCTGGGCGACGTACCCGATGCGGCGGCGCACCTCGGCGGGGGCCTTGCGCAGGTCGGCCCCGGCGATGACGGCCTCCCCACCGTCCGGTTCGATCAGGGTGGCGAGCATCCGGAGGGTGGTGGTCTTGCCGGCGCCGTTCGGGCCGAGGAATCCGAAGATCTCCCCCTCGTCGACCTTCAGGTCGACGCCACGCACCGCGTCGACGGTCTTGGTCTCCCGCCCCACCCGGGAGCGGTAGGACTTGCGTAGTCCCCGTGTCTCGATCATCGCTGCTCCTGCCCGTGCCGGTCCGGTCCGGCGTTGATTATTTCCCGTCCGCCCCGGCCGCACGGGCCCGTCCGCGCGTGCGACCGCACACACTGATCGACCGTTAAGCACCTGACGGGTCGGCCGATAAGCTCACTGACGACGGGGTCTGCGGGAGGAGCTGAACGTTGCGCAAGGTACTCATCGCGAACCGCGGCGAGATCGCCGTCCGCGTCGTCAGGGCCTGCCGGGACGCCGGTCTGGGCAGCGTCGCCGTCTACGCCGACTCGGACCGGGACGCCCTGCACGTCACGCTGGCCGACGAAGCGTACGCCCTGGGCGGGGAGAGCGCGGCCGAAACGTACCTTTCGGTCGGCAGGTTGCTCGACGTCGCCGTCCGGTCCGGTGCCGACGCCGTCCACCCGGGGTACGGCTTCCTCTCCGAGAACGCCGACTTCGCCCAGGCGGTGATCGACGCCGGGCTGACCTGGATCGGGCCGACTCCGCAGGCGATCCGCGACCTGGGTGACAAGGTGACCGCCCGGCACATCGCCCAGCGGGCCGGTGCTCCACTGGTGCCGGGTACGCCGGACCCGGTCGCCGACGCCGCCGAGGTGACCGCCTTCGCCGCCGAACACGGGTTGCCGGTCGCCATCAAGGCCGCCTTCGGCGGGGGTGGGCGCGGACTGAAGGTGGCCCGCACCATGTCCGAGATCCCGGATCTGTTCGAGTCGGCGACCCGGGAGGCGGTGGCCGCGTTCGGTCGGGGAGAGTGCTTCGTCGAGCGGTACCTGGACCGGCCCCGGCACGTGGAGGCGCAGGTCCTCGCCGACGAGCACGGCGGCGTCGTGGTGGTCGGCACCCGGGACTGCTCGTTGCAGCGTCGGCACCAGAAGTTGGTGGAGGAGGCCCCGGCCCCGTTCCTCACCGCCGACCAGCGGGCGCAGATCCACGACAGCGCGAAGGCGATCTGCCGGGAGGCCGGCTACCACGGTGCCGGGACGGTGGAGTACCTGGTCGGCGCGGACGGGACCGTCTCGTTCCTGGAGGTGAACACCCGGCTCCAGGTGGAGCATCCGGTGACCGAGGAGACCGCCGGCATCGACCTGGTCCGCGAGCAGTTCCGGATCGCCGACGGGGAACGGCTGCGGCTCACCGAGGACCCGACCCCACGCGGGCACGCGATCGAGTTCCGGATCAACGGGGAGGACCCGGGGCGGGGGTTCCTGCCCGCCCCGGGCACCGTGACGGCGCTGCGTCTACCCACCGGCCCGGGGGTACGGGTCGACACCGGGATCCAGGCCGGGGACGTCGTCGGCGGGGCCTTCGACTCGCTCCTGGCGAAGGTGATCGTCTGCGGACGGACGCGTACCGAGGCGTTGGAGCGGGCCCGACGGGTGCTCGACGAGATGGTGGTCGAGGGGATGGCGACGGTGTTGCCGTTCCACCGGATGGTCGTCCGGGATCCGGCCTTCACCGCCGAGCCGTTCACCGTGCACACCCGGTGGATCGAGACCGAGTTCGACAACACCATCGACCCGTACGACGTCGTGGGCGGGGTCACCGGGTCCCCGGCCGGACGGGAGACGGTGGTGGTGGAGGTGGCCGGCAAGCGGTTGGAGGTGACCATCCCGGCCGGTCTCGGTGCCGGGACGACCGGTGCCACGACGGGTGCCACGACCGCCGCCGCGCCTGCCCGGCGGCCGACCCGCCGGGGTGGCGGCTCCGGCTCCGGCGGCCCGGCCGACGGGAACGCCCTCACCGCCCCGATGCAGGGCACCATCGTGAAGATCGCGGTGTCGGACGGCGACGTCGTCGCCGAGGGCGACCTGGTGGTGGTGCTGGAGGCGATGAAGATGGAGCAGCCGATGCACGCCCACCGCGCCGGCACCGTGGCGGGGCTCGCCGCCGAGGTCGGTGCGGTCATCACCGCCGGGGCGGCCATCTGCACCATCGACGGGTGAGGACGGACCTCCCCGGGGTACGGATCAGCGCAGCGCGGTGTCGGCGGCGGCCTGGACCGCCTCGGTGAGGGCCTTCAGGACCACCGAGTCGAGCCGCCAGTGCTGCCAGTACAGCGGCACGTCGACGTGGCGGCCCGGGACGAGGTCCCGGCACCGGCCGGCGGCGAGGTCCGTGCCGGCGATCTGCTCGGGCACCAGCCCCCACCCGAGGCCCCGGCGGATGGCCTCGCTGAACGCCGGCACCGACGGCACGTAGTGCACCGGCGGGTCGATCTCCCGGCCGACCAGTTCCCGGAGGAACCGGTGTTGCAGCCGGTCCCGACGGTCGAAGACGACGACCGGGGCAGTGGCGAGGGCGGCCTCGGTGAGCCCGTCGACGAACCACCGCTCGACAGTGCCCTGGGCGGCCACGGCGAGGTAGCGCATCGCGCCGAGCGGGCGTACGCGGCAGCCCTGCACGGGGGTGCGCTGGGCGGTCACCCCGGCCATCACGGTGCCGTCGCGGAGCAGTTCGGCGGTGTGGTCCTGGTCCTCCTGGCGTACGTCGAACCGGACTGCCGGCTCTGCGGGGAGCCGGGCGAGGGCGTCGACGAACCAGGTGGCGAGGCTGTCGGCGTTGACCACCACCGGCACCGTCGTCGGGGCACCGGCGGCCGCCGGGGTGCCGGTCCAGCGTCCACGCGCCTCGGCCAGCGCCTCCCGTTCGAGCAGGAGCAGCTGCCCGGCCAGGCGCAGGAGGGGTTCCCCCGCCGGGGTGGCCCGGCAGGGTCGGCCCCGACGGACCAGGACCTGCCCGACGGCACCCTCCAGGGCCTGGATCCGTTGGCTGACTGCGGACTGGGTGACGTGCAGGAGCCGGGCGGCGGCCTCGAAACTCCCCTCGCTCACCACGACGGCGAGGGTGCGCAGCTGTTCCGAGGAGAGACCTTCCATCAGGTGAGCTTATGGCACGAGAGAAAGTTCAGTTGGACTGGTCGGCCGGGTGGCTCCTACCGTCACGGGCGTGCTGACTCCCGACGTACTCACCTCGGCCGCCGCCGGGTTCACTGTCGCCCTCGCGTTGATCGTGGCCATCGGCGCGCAGAACGCCTTCGTCCTGCGGCAGGGGCTGCGCCGTGAACACGTCGTACCGGTGGTCCTGATCTGCGCCCTCTCCGACGCGGTGCTGATCTGCGCGGGAATCGCGGGGGTGGGGACGGCGGTCGCGGCCCGTCCCGAACTGCTCACCGCGATCCGGTACGGCGGTGCCGCGTTCCTGTTCTGCTACGCCGCCCTGGCCCTCCGCCGGGCGTCGCGCCCCGACACGCTCTCCCCCGCCGACCGTCCGCCGGCGTCCCTGCGGGCGACCCTGCTGACCTGCCTCGCCTTCACCTATCTCAACCCGCACGTCTACCTGGACACCGTCCTGCTGCTCGGCGGGATCGCCCAGCAGCACGCGTACCGGTGGGTGTTCGGGGTGGGGGCGGTGACGGCGAGCCTGGTGTGGTTCACCGCGCTCGGGGCGGGGGCGCACCGGCTGGCGCCGTTGCTGGGCCGGGCCGGGGCGTGGCGGGTCCTCGACGGGGTCGTCGCGCTGGTGATGACGGTGGTCGCGGTGGCGCTGCTGCGGGGCTGACCGGGGTGGTCGGCCTGCGTTACCGGGGGGCGGGACCGGCTGCGGGCGGGAATGATGGTCCCGTGAGGTTCCTTCATGACGTGATTCCCGCGCACGATCTGACCTACAACGACGTCTTCATGGCACCGGCCCGCTCCGACCTCGGGTCGCGGCTCGACGTGGACCTGGCCACCGACGACGGTACGGGCACCACCATCCCGCTGGTGGTGGCGAACATGACGGCGGTGGCCGGGCGGCGGATGGCCGAGACGGCGGCCCGCCGGGGCGCTGTCACAGTCATCCCGCAGGACATCCCGATCGAGGTGGTGGCCACGGTGGTCGGCTGGGTCAAGCGACGACACCTGGTCCACGACACCGCGCTCACCCTCGGCCCCACCGACACCGTCGGCGACGCCATCCACCTGCTGCCCAAACGCTCCCACGCCGCCGTGGTGGTGGTCGACGACGACAACCGCCCCCTCGGGGTGGTGACCGAGGCGGACACCGAGGGAGTCGACCGGTTCGCCCAGTTGCGCCACGTGATGTCCACCGAGCTGCACACCGTCGCTGCGGACGCCGATCCCCGTACCGGCTTCGACAGGCTCTCGGCGGGTCGGCGTCGGCTCGCGCCGGTGGTGGACGACGACGGCAGGTTGGTCGGGGTGCTGACCCGGCAGGGGGCGCTGCGGGCCACCCTGTACCGGCCGGCGGTGGACGACCGGGATCGGCTGCGGATCGCGGCGGCGGTGGGGATCAACGGGGACGTCACCGGCAAGGCCCGTGCCCTCCTCGACGCCGGGGTGGACACCCTGGTGGTGGACACCGCACACGGCCACCAGGAACGCATGATCTCCGCACTCCGGGCGGTACGCTCCCTCGACCCCGGGGTTCCCGTCGCGGCCGGCAACGTGGTCACCGCCGAGGGCGTACGCGACCTGGTCCAAGCCGGTGCCGACATCGTGAAGGTCGGCGTGGGTCCGGGGGCGATGTGCACCACCCGGATGATGACCGGGGTCGGACGGCCGCAGTTCTCGGCGGTGCTCGACTGTGCGGCGGCCGCCCGCAACCTGGGGCGGCACGTCTGGGCCGACGGCGGGGTACGGCATCCCCGGGACGTGGCCCTCGCGCTGGCGGCCGGGGCGTCCAACGTGATGATCGGATCCTGGTTCGCCGGGACGTACGAGTCCCCCGGCGACCTCTACCAGGACGAGGACGGACGGCGGTACAAGGAGAGCTTCGGGATGGCCTCGGCCCGGGCGGTGAGCGCCCGTACCGCCGAGGACAGCGCCTTCGACCGGGCCCGCAAGGCGGTCTTCGAGGAGGGCATCTCGTCAGCCCGGATGTACCTCGACCCGGTCCGACCCGGGGTGGAGGACCTGATCGACGAGATCGTCGCCGGGGTGCGCAGCGCCTTCACCTACGCGGGGGCACGCAACCTGACCGAGTTCCACCAACGGGCTGTGGTCGGGGTGCAGAGCACTGCCGGCTACACCGAGGGGATGCCGCTACCCACGAGTTGGTGACGCCGTGTCGGGCCGCCCGGGGGTCCGGGGGCCGGTGTCGGGCTGCCCTGGGGTCCGGGGATCGGGGGCCGACCGGCCGGCGGGGGTGCCGGCGGGCGGAACGGATTCCCTGGTGAGTCGGGCGCAGGCGAACAGGCCGAGCAGGAGGAACCCGGCGGCGGTGAAGGCCGCGTACCGGGTGGCGTCGGAGAAGGCGTCGCGGGCCTGCTCGGCCACGGCTGCGGTGGCCGGGTCGGCGGCGAGCCCGGCGATGGCGGCACCGGCGCTGTCCTTGACGGCGGCGACGATCTGGTCACGCTGGGCGGCGTCGAGGCCGGGCTGGTCCGCGAGACGGGTGCCGAGGAGCCCGCCCAGGCTGGCGAAGAGCACGGTGCCGAGCACCGCGATGCCGAGCGCCGAGCCGATCTGCCGGGCGGTGCTCTGCACCCCGGACCCCTGGCCGCTCTGGCGTACCGGCACGTCCCGGAGGGAGACCCCGGTGAGCTGGGCGGTGGCCAGGCCCACGCCGACCCCGTAGACGAAGAGCAGGCCGACCGGCGCCCACCAGACGGTGTCCGAGGCGATGACGAGCCCGAGCCCGGCCACCCCGACCAGCTCGGCGGCGACGCCGAGCTGCACCACCCGGACCGCACCCCACCGGCGGGTGAGGACGGCGCCGAGGCCGCTGGAGAGGAAGCTGCCGACGGCGAGCGGGAGCAGCGCCAGGCCGGTGCCGAAGGCGCTGTAGCCGAGGACGTTCTGGTACCACAGCGGCAACGCGAAGAGCAGGCCGAACTCGCCGAGGCTGACGATCGCGGCGGCGACGATCCCGTTGCGGAACGAGCCGATCCCGAACAGGGAGAGGTCGAGCAGCGCCGCCCGGCGGGCCCGGTTGCGCCGGAGCTGGTGGCGTACCAGCGTGGCGAGGGCGAGCAGTCCCACCGCTGCGGCGACCGGCACCGGCGAGAGGGCCGGGGTCCAGTCCAGTCCGAAGATCGAGAACGGCTTCTCCCGCTGCCACCACCCGTAGGTGCGTCCCTCGATGAGGGCGAACACCACCCCGGTCATGCCGACCACCGACAGGAGCGCCCCGAGCCAGTCCACGCCCCGTTCGGCGTGTTCGTCGCGGGACTCGGCGACCAGGGCCAGGGCGCCGACGATCACGATCGCGCCGACCGGGACGTTGATGCCGAACGCCCACCGCCAGGAGTACTCGGTGGTGAGCCAGCCGCCGAGCAGCGGACCGAGGGCGGCGGCCCCGCCGATGGTGGCTCCCCAGACGGCGAAGGCGACGCCCCGCTCCCGGCCAGTGAAGGTGGCGTTGAGCAGGGAGAGAGAGGTGGGGAGCATCATCGCGCCGCCGACCCCCTGGAGGACCCGGGCGCCGATCAGGGTCTCACCGGTTCCGGCGAGGGCGGCCAGGACGCTCGCCGCGACGAAGACCACCACTCCGGTGAGGAAGATCCGTCGTCGGCCGACCCGGTCGGCGATCCGACCGGCCACCAACAGCAGGGCCGCGAACACCAGTGTGTACGCCTCCTGCACCCACTGGGCGTCGGTGGCGGTGATGTCGAGGTCCCCGATGATCGTGGGCACCGCGACGTTGACGATCGTGGTGTCCACGATGATCGTGGCGACACCGAGGCTGATCGCGAGCAGCCCCCACCAGCGTCCCCGCCCCTGAGGCATCGACACTCTCCCGACTGCTAGATAATCTAGCTACCTGAAATGCTAGCTTCTACCCATGACAGGCGTGCGGTCAACTCCGACACACCGGGACGGTTCCGACCCGGATCCGACCGGACCGGAGCCCTGTCACCAGGGACCCCGGGAGAGCCCCGGTCGCAGCGAGACGGCCCGGTCCCTGCGCGAGGTGATCCGGGCCGCCGGCGACACCCGGGCGGCCCTGGCCCGACGACTCGGCATCGGCACCACCGACGCCGCCGCCATCGACCACCTGGTCTCCAGCCCCGACCCGCTCGGCCCGGTGGAGCTGGGCAACCGGCTCGGCATCCGGTCCGCCTCGGCGACCACCCTCGTCGACCGTCTCGTCCAGGCCGGTCACGTCGAGCGGACCCCACACCCCCACGACCGTCGCCGGATCGCCCTCCAGGTCACCGATCTGGCCTTCACCGAGGTCGTGGCGGCGCTGAGTCCGATGCTCGACGGGATCGAACGTGCTGTCGACCGGCTCACCCCCGAGCAGGCCGCCGCGACCACCGCCTTCCTCCGCGAGGTCACCGCCGTGATGCGGGAATACAGTCTGGGGTCGGACCCATCGACACACTGAGCCACGACGAGTGCGAAAACGGGCAGCGCGTCGTCGTCGACAGGCGTACCGTCCGCTTGGCCCCGGCCGACGCCGGGCCCCGTCTGCCACCGAACGAGGGGGTTCCATGCTGATCCGGCTGCTGCGGACGCACCTGCGGCCGTACCACCGGACGCTGTGGCTGGTGGTGCTCTTCCAGTTCGTGGGCACCATGGCGTCGCTCTACCTGCCCAGCCTCAACGCCGACATCATCGACCTCGGGGTGGCGCGCGGCGACACCGGCTACATCATCCGCACCGGGGGGTGGATGCTGCTGGTCAGCGTCCTCCAGATCGGGTGCGCGATCGTCGCCGTCCGGCTCGGTGCGCGTACCGCCATGGGGTTCGGCCGGGACGTCAGGTCGGCCCTGTTCGGGCACGTCAACAGCTTCTCCGCCCGCGAGGTGGCACAGTTCGGCGCCCCGTCGCTGATCACGCGCAACACCAACGACGTGCAGCAGGTCCAGATGCTGGTCCTGATGAGCTGCACCATGATGGTGGCCGCGCCGATCATGAGCGTCGGCGGAGTGGTGATGGCGCTCCGCGAGGACCTCGGCCTGTCCTGGCTGATGCTGGTCAGCGTGCCGGTCCTGGCCCTCGCCCTCGCCGCCGTCATCCGCCGGATGGTCCCCGGGTTCCGACTCATGCAGACCCGGATCGACACCGTCAACCGGGTACTGCGGGAACAGATCACCGGCATCCGGGTCGTCCGGGCGTTCGTCCGCGAGCCGTACGAGACCCGGCGGTTCGCCGTCGCCAACACCGAACTGACCGCCACCGCCCTGCGTACCGGGCGGTTGATGGCCCTGATCTTCCCCATCGTGATGCTGGTGCTCAACGTCTCCAGCGTCGCGGTGCTCTGGTTCGGTGCCCAGCGGGTCGACGCCGGGGCGATCCAGGTCGGGGCGCTCACCGCGTTCCTCCAGTACCTCATGCAGATCCTGATGGCCGTCATGATGGCCACCTTCATGCTGATGATGGTCCCCCGGGCGGCGGTCTGCGCCGAGCGGATCGTCGAGGTCCTCGACACCGAGCCGTCGGTGGAGCCGCCCGCCCGGCCGGTCCGGGAGGTCACCGCCCGCGCCGAGCTGGAACTGCGCAACGTCCGTTTCCAGTACCCGGGGGCGGCGGCCCCGGTGCTGCACGACGTCTCCTTCCAGGTCGGGCCGGGACAGACCACAGCGATCATCGGCAGCACCGGCGCCGGGAAGTCCACCCTCCTCTCGCTGGTCCCCCGCCTGGTCGACGTGACCGCCGGGACGGTCCTGGTCGACCGGGTCGACGTCCGCGACCTCGAACCCGACGAACTGTGGCGTCGGATCGGGCTGGTGCCGCAGCGGCCGTACCTGTTCAGCGGCACCATCGCCAGCAACCTGCGGTACGGCAATCCGGACGCCACCGACGACCAGCTCTGGGAGGCCCTGGAGATCGCCCAGGCGCGGGACTTCGTCGAGGCGCTCCCGGAGGGCCTCGACGCGCCGATCTCCCAGGGCGGGACCAACGTCTCCGGTGGTCAGCGGCAGCGGCTGGCCATCGCCCGCGCCCTGGTCCGCCAGCCCGAGATCTACCTGTTCGACGACTCGTTCTCCGCGCTCGACCTCGGCACCGACGCCCGCCTGCGGGCCGCGCTGCGGCCGGTCACCGCGACCGCCGCAGTGGTGATCGTGGCGCAACGGGTCTCCACCATCGTCGACGCCGACCAGATCGTCGTGCTGGAGGACGGGGCCGTGGTCGGCGTGGGCCGCCACGCGGAGCTGCTGGACAGCTGCCCCACGTACGCCGAGATCGTCGCGTCGCAGCAGAGCACGGGGGTGCCGGCATGACCTCGCCACAGGTACCGGAGCAGAAGGACGGTCAGGAACCGGAGGGCGGGCCGGAGGCCGAGGTGACGCCCCGCCGGTTACCGGCCGGCGGCGGTGGCCACCGGGGTGGCGGTTTCATGACCCAGGGGATGCCCGCCGAACGGTCGATGAACTTCGGTCCGTCGGCACGCCGACTCCTACGACGGCTCCGCCCGCAGCGCCTGCAGCTGCTCGCCGTGGTCGCGTTGGCAGTGGTCAGCGTCGCTTTCACGGTGATCGGGCCGAAGCTGCTCGGCCAGGCCACCGACATCATCTTCACCGGCGTGATCGGCCGGGACCTACCCCCGGGCAGCACCCCCGAGCAGGCCGTCGAGCAGGCTCGGGCCGCCGGCAACGACAGCTTCGCCGACATGCTCGCCCGGATGGACCTGGTGCCCGGTGCGGGCATCGACGTCGCCGGGCTGACCCGGGTCCTGCTGCTGGCGCTGGGGCTGTTCCTGGCCGCGAGCCTGCTCATGTGGTGGCAGGGCTGGCTGCTCAACGGCGTCGTGCAGCGGACCGTGCTGAAGCTGCGCGCGGAGGTGGAGGACAAGCTCAACCGGTTGCCGTTGCCGTACTTCGACAGGCAGCCCCGGGGGGAGCTGCTCAGCCGGGTCACCAACGACATCGACAACATCTCGCAGACCCTCCAGCAGACGCTGAGTCAACTGCTCACCGCCCTGCTCACAGTGCTCGGGGTGGTGGTGATGATGTTCGTCATCTCGCCGCTGCTGGCCTGTGTGGCCCTGGTGGCGGTCCCGGCCTCGGTGGTGGTCACCCAGCAGATCGCCAAGCGGTCGCAGCCCCGGTTCATCGCCCAGTGGACGCACACCGGCGAGCTGAACGCGCAGATCGAGGAGGCGTACACCGGGCACGAGCTGGTCAAGGTCTTCGGTCGGCAGCGCGAGGTCGAGGCGGCCTTCCACGCGAAGAACGACGAACTGTTCCGGGCCAGCTACGGCGCCCAGTTCATCTCCGGGATCATCATGCCGGCGATGATGTTCATCGGGAACCTCAGCTACGTGGTGATCGCCGTGGTCGGCGGCCTGCGGGTGGCCTCCGGGTCGATGAGCCTCGGCGACGTACAGGCCTTCATCCAGTACTCCCGCCAGTTCACCCAGCCGCTGACCCAGGTCGCGTCGATGGCCAACCTGCTGCAGTCCGGTGTCGCCTCGGCCGAACGGGTCTTCGCCGTCCTCGACGCCACCGAGCAGACCCCGGACCCGGCCGAACCGGCCCGGGTCCGCGAGCCGCGCGGCCGGGTCGCCTTCGAGAACGTCAGTTTCCGGTACGCCCCCGACAAGCCGCTGATCGAGGAGTTGTCCCTGGTCGCCGAGCCCGGCCACACGGTGGCCATCGTGGGGCCGACCGGGGCCGGCAAGACCACCCTGGTCAACCTGATCATGCGTTTCTACGAGCTGGACTCCGGACGGATCACCCTCGACGGGGTGGACGTCACCACCCTGCGCCGCGACGACCTGCGCGGACGGGTCGGGATGGTGCTCCAGGACGCCTGGCTCTTCAACGGGACCATCCGGGACAACATCGCGTACGGCCGCCCGGACGCCACCGAAGAGGAGATCATGGCGGCCGCCCGGGCCACCTTCGTGGACCGGTTCGTCCGCAGCCTCCCCGACGGGTACGACACCGTCATCGACGCCGAGGGCAGCAACGTCAGCGCCGGGGAGAAACAGCTCGTCACCATCGCCCGGGCGTTCCTGGCCGAGCCGTCCCTGCTGATCCTGGACGAGGCGACCAGCTCGGTCGACACCCGTACCGAGGTGCTCCTGCAGCGGGCGATGGCGGCGCTGCGGACCGACCGGACCAGCTTCGTCATCGCCCACCGGCTCTCCACCATCCGCGACGCCGACCTGATCCTGATGATGGAGCAGGGCCGGATCGTCGAGCAGGGCACCCACGAGGAACTCCTCGCCGCCCGGGGCGCGTACCACCGGCTCTACCAGGCCCAGTTCACCCAACCGGTGACCACCGACACCGAGGCGACACCGGAACCCGTCGCGGGCTGACCCGCCCGGTGGGGCGCGGTCGTGGGTCGGACCGGTAGTCCGGGTCCGGCCCACGGCGTGACCGGCGGTACGGGTGGGCCGCCGGCACGGGACCTGCCGGCGGCCCTACGCAGCCGGGTCGCCGGGACCGAGGTCCGGCGCGCGCCGGTGCGCGCCGACAACGGTACGTCGCCGGACCCCCCGTCGCCGACCTGCCCCGCCCTCCGACCACCCTGACCACACCCGTTTGGGCCACTTCGGTGACCCCGTCACCACCCTCCGCCATCCGCAGGTGGGACGATCAGGGATCGGACGGCACCTCCGGTCTCCCACGGCGACCGCCGACCCATGATCAACAGGTGGTCATTCGAGTTCGTGGAGCATGAGTTGCCGGGCGGCCTCGGTGATCGAGCCGGACAGCGACGGGTAGATGGTGATCGTCTGGGCCAACTCGTTGACGGTGAGGTTGTTCTCCACCGCCATGGTGATCGGCAGGATCAGCTCGCTGGCCCTGGGGGCGACCACCACCCCGCCGATGACCTGCCCGCTGGCCGGTCGGCAGAACAGCTTGACGAACCCGTCGGAGATCTCGTCCATCTTCGCCCTGGCGTTACCGGAGAGCGGAAGCATCACCGGACGGGCCGGGATCTTGCCGGCGTCGACCTCGTTCTGCGAGACGCCGACGGTGGCCAGCTCCGGATCGGTGAAGACGTTCGCCGAGACGGTACGCAGCCGCAGCGGCCGGACCGCCTCGCCGAGGGCGTGCCACATCGCGATCCGCCCCTGCATCGCGGCGACGCTGGCCAGCGGCAGGACCCCGGTGCAGTCACCGGCGGCGTAGATCCCCGGCACGTTGGTCCGGGAGACCCGGTCGACGCTGACGTACCCGCCCCGGGCCAGCTCGATGCCGTACTCGGCCAGACCCAGGTCGGCGGTGTTCGGGATCGAGCCGACCGCGATCAGGGCGTGTGACCCGGTCACCTTCCGGCCGTCGGAGAGTTCGACCTCGACCTCGTCACCGCTGCGCCGGACCGCCTCGGCCCGGGAGTTGTTCAGGATGCTCATCCCCCGGGACCGGAACACCCGCTCGATGGCCATCGCCGCGTCGGCGTCCTCGTGTGGCATCACCCGGTCCCGGCTGGAGACGAGGGTGACCTCCACCCCCATGGCCAGGTACGCACCGGCGAACTCGGCGCCGGTGACCCCGGACCCCACCACGATCAGGTGCTCGGGGAGCGCGGGGAGGTCGTACACCTGACGCCAGGTCAGGATGCGCTCCCCGTCGGGGACGGCGGTGGGCAACTGGCGGGGGGTGGCACCGGTGGCGATCAGCACCGTCGAGGCAGCGATCGAATACTCACCGCTACCGTCGGCGGGGGTGACGACGACCCGGTGGGTGTGACCGAGCGTGTCCTCGCCGATCCGGGCGGTGCCCACCACGAAGGTCACGCCGGCCTTCACCAGTTTGGCCTGGATGTCGGCGGACTGCGCCAGGGCGAGCCGCTTCACCCGCTCGTTGACGGCCCTCCCGTCGACGGTGACCGCTTCCAGGCCGTCGGAGAGAACCCCGAAGTCCTCCGTGTCCCGATACCCGGTCACCACCTGTGAGCTGGCGATGAAGGTCTTCGACGGCACGCAGTCGGAGAGCACGCAGGCACCCCCGGCCCCCTCTGCCTCCACCACGGTGACCGGTGCGCCCAACTGCGCGGCGACCAGCGCCGCCTCGTAGCCGGCCGGCCCGCCGCCGATGATCACGATCTGGCTCACCGGGTTCGCCCTTCGCTCATGCCCACAGTGACTTTCTTCTCCCCATCGCGTTCGACACGCACCGTCGTATTCTCCCCCACCCACCTGTCGGGCTATCGTCATCGCCGTGCGTCATTACGCCGCCTACGGCTCAAACCTGGACCCCGCCCGGATGCGCGCCTATTGTCCGCATTCGCCGATGGTCGGCATCGGCTGGCTGGAAGGCTGGCGGCTCACCTTCGCCGGCGAGGGCGTGATCGGGTGGGAGGGCGCGGTCAGCACCGTCGTCGAGTCCCCCGGCGACCGGGTCTTCGTCGCCCTCTACGACATCCACCCCTACGACGCCGCCCAGCTCGACGAGATCGAGGGGGTCACCGCCGGAACGTACCGCACGCTGCGGGTCCGGGTCTCGACCCTGGACGGGGACGTGACCGCCGGGATCTACGTCTTCGACGGGTACGAGGGCGGCCTGCCCACTTCGTGGTACCTCTCGGAGATCGCGAACGCCGCCGAGAAGGCGGGCGCGCCGGACGACTACGTCACCGATCTGCGGTCCCGCCCCACCGGCACCGCCACGGCGTAGCACCTCTCCCACCCTCCCAGTCTGCGCCGCCACCGCCCACCCCGCCCAGCGGGGGCCGCAGGACCGGACCGCGTCACACCGCACCCCACCCCGGCGACGTCCCGGTGCCGGTCACCTGTCGGCGGGCCGCGCCCACCAACTCCACCAGCTCCCCGCCCTCGGCCGGGGTGAGCACCCCGAACGCGGCGGAGACCAACCGGTCCGTCGCCGCGTCGGCCCAGAACCGGCGGCGGACCAGCGCCCCCACCGGCGGGTACGGGGGCGGCCACCCGCAGGTGATCGCGGTGGCCTCCCCGTCGGTGGAGGTGAGCACCGCCTCCAGGGGGGTCATTCCGCTGGCCCGGATGGCGATCAGGGACGCGCCGTGGACGTGTTCGCGCAGCAGGCGCAGCCCGACGGCGGCCCGGGCGCCCAGGGCACCGGCCGGCATCGGCATCGACCGCCAGGCGGCGAAGAGCGGCATCCCGGTGGCGTCGGCCGCCTCGACCGCCCGGTCCAGGAGCAGGACCAGGCGGTCCACTCCGGGAAGGTCGGCGAGCTGTTCGTCACCCCACCGGCAGCACTCGGCGAGGCTGGCTGCTGCCACCTCGGTCGGCCGGACCAACCGGCTCACCCCGTCCCACCCCTCGGCCACCGCCTCCGGGGCGAGGAACCCCAGTGCCGACGAGACAGTGGCGGCGGAGACGTCACCCAGCGCCCCCGCCCAACCGGCGACGTGGAACGTCCAGCTGGAGATGCCCAGTTGCCGGGCCCGGCGTAGGGTGCCCGGCCAGCGGGCGAACGCGTCGCCGAACGCCATGACCTCCGGCCGGACGGCGGCGGCCACCCGCTCCGGGGTGAGGCTCACCGGGGTCGACCGGCCCGGGGTCCGGGACCGCCGGGCCGCCTCCGCCCCGCTGCCGCGCTGAAAGCCGTCATTCATCGTGATCAGTCTGCCTCCTGCCCATCGTGGTCCGCATCCCCCTGCGCGGTCAGCGCCTCCACCGCGGCCTCCACCTCACCGGTACGCCGCCGGGCCGCGGTCAGGCTCCGTTCCGCCGCCCGGCGGGTCCGCCGGGCCCGGGACAGCTCCTGCTCGGCGGCGGCCCGGCGGCGCTCCAGGTCGGCCAGTTCGCTCTCCAGGTCGGCCAGGGCGGCACCGTCGGCGTGTTCGGTCGCCGTGGCGTCGGTCAGCTCCGCCTCCGCCCGCTCCTGGTCGGTACGGGCCTTCGTCAACTCCCGTTCCAGTGCCCGGCGGCGGCGGTCCCGCTCGGCGCGGGCCGCGCGGGCGGCCCGGTCGGGGCCGGTGGGTCGACGTGTCGGCGCGGATTCGGTCGGCTCCTGGTCGCCGCCGGTGACCAGGCGCAGTTGTGGGCGGGGCACCTCCCCGAACCCGGCGTAGCTCGCCGCCCGCAGCAGCCGACCGGCTCGGACCTGCCCGGCCACGTCCGGGTCGGAGAGGGCGGCGGTCAGCGTCGCCTCGACCTCGGCCAGCGGGAGCTTCCCGGCCGACGGGCCACCGGCCACCCCGACCGCGAGGCGGCGGGCCTCCGCGACCAGTGCCCCGACCACCGACCGGCGTCGGGTGGTGAGTTCCCGCAGCCGGGGTCCGCGCAGGTCGCGCTGGGCGGTGCGCAGCTCGGTGGCGAGGTCCACCAGGTCGGCGACGAGGTCCGGACGCTCGATGGCGAGCAGGTTGACCAGCCACGCCGCGACGGTGGGCCGACGCAGCCGGGCGAGCCGACGGGCGGCGGCCTGGTCACCGGCCTGCCGGGCGGCGGCCACGGCGGCGTCACGGGCGGCGACGAACCGCTCCGGCGGCGTGGCGTACAACCGCTGGGCGGACTCGTGGTCGGGATCGGACACCGGGTCAGCCGGGCAGCCGGGTGCCCGGGGCCAGCCGGGCGTACTCGCAGTCGGACAGCGCCGTGTACTGCCGGTCGAGCACCGCCAGTCCGTTGTCGTTGAGCAGCCCGTCGTGCAGGGCGAAGGCCCGTCGTGGGGCGACCGCCCGGATGAAGTCGACCACCTCGGAGAACTTCGACCAGGGCGCGTGGATCGGGGCGAAGAGGGTGTCCACCGGCACGTCCGGTACGAACAACGCGTCCCCCGGGTGGTAGACCGTCCGGTCGAGCAGGTAGCCGATGTTGTCGACCACCGGGATGTCGGGGTGGATCACCGCGTGGCGACCCCCGTACGTCTGCACGGGGACCCCGGCCGCGTCGAAGGACTGTCCTGGTTCGACAGGTCGCAGCGCCTCGGCGGCGTCGCCGAGGATCCCGGCGAGCGCGGCCGGACCGTGGATGACGAAGGGCCGCCTGTCGAGTCGACGGGTGATCGCCTCGACGTCCAGGTGGTCAGGGTGTTCGTGGGTGACCAGTACGGCGTCCGCCCCGTCGAGGACCGTCTCCGCCTCGCTGAAGCCGCCGGGGTCGACGACGAGCACGCCTGCGTCATGCTCGATCCGGAGGCAGGAGTGGGCGTACTTGATCAGTTTCATCGCGTCTCCTCGCTTTACTCGATCGTGACGTCCTCGGCCGCAGTCTGCCGGAACCGCGACGGCTCCGGGCCGCGTCCGAGGTAAGAGATCACGATCCCGACGGACGGAGCAGGGATGAGGACACGGGGAGGACGGCGGCGCGGGTCCGCGCTGGCCGGAGTGGGGCTGGTGGCGGTCCTGGCGGTGGCCGGGTGCGGCGGCGGTGGCGGTGGTAGTGACTCGGCGGGCCGCAGTGAGTCGACTGCCGACCGGGCCGGTCCGGCGGCGGACGCCCCCCGGGCGGGGGCGCCGGCCCCGGCCGAACGTGGCCCCGGGGCGCAGGGCCAGGCGAGCGGGGCGGACCTGCGGATCGACCAGCGGTCCATCGTCTACACCGGGACGATGCGGGTCCAGGTGCAGGACGTGGAGGAGGCCGCCCGCGCCACGGTCACGGCGGCGACCACCGCCGGGGGCTTCGTCGGCGGCGACGAACGGCGCAGCCGGGGGGCCGACGCCCGCGCCGAACTGACGCTGCGGATCCCGGCGGAGCGGTTCACGGCCGTTCTCGACCAGCTCGCACAGCTCGGTCGGCAGGAGTCCCGCAACATCGTCACCGAGGACGTCACCGAGGAGGTGGTCGACCTCGACGCCCGGATCACCACCCAGAAGGCCCGGGTGGAGAGCGCCCGCCGACTGCTGGCCCAGGCCGAGGACATCGGTGACCTGGTCACCGTGGAGCGGGAACTCGCCAGCCGCGAGGCGGACCTGGCCTCCCTGGAGGCGAAGAAGCGTCGACTCGCCGACCTGACCGCGCTCTCCACGATCTCGGTGACGCTGGTCGGCCCGGACGCCGCTCCCGTCGACGAGGAGAGGACCGGGTTCCTGACCGGACTGCGCGCCGGCTGGGATGCCTTCGGGCTGTCGGTGGCGGTGCTGCTGACCGTGCTGGGTGCCGTCCTGCCGTGGCTGCTGCTGATCGGCGTACCGGTGGGGGCGCTCGTGGTGGTGCTCCGCCGCAGGCGGCGACGGAACCCGCCGCCCCCGCCGCCCGGCCGCCCGGTCGGCCCGACGTGGACGCCGGTGGTCGACCCGTCCGGCGCCCCGCCCTCGGCTGGTGCCCACCCCGCTACCGGTCCGACCGGACCGGCTAGCGAGCCGCCGCCAGTGCCCGCAGCGCGGTCTGCACCATGACCCGCACCCCGGCCGGGATGGCCCGTTCGTCCACGTCGAAGGTGGGTCGGTGCAGGTCGATGTTGGGGCTGGCCCGTCCGACGCCGAGGCGGGCCAGCGCGCCGGGGACGTGCTCCAGGTACCAGGAGAAGTCCTCACCACCCATGCTCTGCGGCGTCTCCGCGACCCCCTCGGGACCGAGGGCGGCGGCGGTGGCGGCGGTGAGGATGTCGATGGCCCGGGCGTCGTTGGTGACCGGGGGTCGACCACGGAGGTACTCCAGGTCCACGGTGGCCCCGGTCGGGGCGATGACGTCCCGGATCACCTGGGCGACGATCTTCGGTACCTGGTCCCAGGTGGCCCGGTCCATCACCCGCAGGGTGCCGGAGGCCGAGGCCTCGGAGGGGATGACGTTGTAACGGGTGCCGGCTGAGGCGTGGCCGAAGACCAGCAGGAGGCCACTGTTCGCCGGCACCCGCCGACTCACCAGGGCCGGCACCTCGGTGACCAGGCGACCGAGGGCGTCGACCAGGTCGACGGTCAGGTGCGGGCGGGCGGTGTGCCCGCCCGGTCCGCTGAGTCGGACGGTGACGTTGTCGGCGGCGGCGGTGATCGGGCCGACCCGCAGACCGACCTTCCCCACCGGCTGGTTCGGGTCGCAGTGCAGGGCGAAGATCTGGACGACGTCCTCCAGGCCACCGGCCTCGATGACCTCCAGCGAGCCGCAGGGCAGGACCTCCTCGGCCGGCTGGAAGATGAGCCGGACCCGGCCGTCGAGCTGCCCCAGGTCGGCGAGCTGGGCCAGCAGCATGCCGACTCCGAGCAGGACTGGTGGTGTGCACGTCGTGGCCGCAGGCGTGGCAGACGCCGTCCACCGTCGACCGGTACGACACGTCCTTGGCGTCGGTCAGCGGGAGGGCGTCGATGTCGGCCCGCAGCGCCACCACGGGACCGTCGGGGCGCCCGTCGACGTCACAGATGACGCCGTTGCCCTTCGGCAGCAGCCGTGGGTTCAGCCCGGCCAGGGAGAGTTCCCGGGCGATCAGCGCGGCGGTCTCGAACTCCTCACCGGACAGTTCCGGGTGGGAGTGGATGTGACGGCGGGTGGCGACCAGTCCGGGTACGCGCAGCGCGAGAAGGTGGTCGAGCTCCGCCGGCAGCGGCTGGGATCCGGGGAACTCCAGCGGTTCCGCAGTTGCCAGTCGACCGGCTCCGGGCAGTGTCAACGCACTCGTCACAGCGACATCTCGATCAGTAGAAACGGATGGATCATCGGGCGGAACAGCAGACAGCCTAGACCGCCGACGGTGACGCTGCGCAACCTCGTTACGGTAGTAATCCGATCGCTGAGTGTCACCGAAACCTTCCCGTACGGGGTCGGTAACCTGCGGGACAGCAGGTAGATCGGGGTCGAAGGCCGTCATCTGCCCCACACCTCCTACAAAGCGTAACCGGCCGGCGATCCCAAAAAACGATGCCGACCACCGAGAGCTACGTTCCAAATTGTGGCATTAGCCGGACTGATCACCTGACGCTCCGACAATTACCCGACGACTCCCGGCGACGGCCGGTCCGACGCTCACACGCCGCACCTCCCACAGACCGCACACGCTGTGCGTTCTGAGATCACCTCGAGTACCCCGGACGACCTAGATCATCACGTCGTCGTCGCCGGCGCGCCGCCCCGGAGGATCAGAACCGATCATTGGGGCGGTAGGTACCCCAGACTTCGCGCAACGTCCCACACACCTCGCCGACGGTGGCCCGCTCCCGCAGCGCCTCCCGCATCGGGTAGAGCACGTTCCCGGTCCCCGTCGCCGCCGCCCGCACCTCGGCCAGGCACCGGTCGACGACCCCGGCGTCGCGGGACCGACGCAGCTCGGCCAGGCGTCCGGCCTGCGCCGCCTCGATCGCCGGGTCCACCCGCAGCGGCTCGTACGGCTCGTCGTCGTCCACCGTGAACCGGTTCAGCCCGACCACCACCCGGTCCGCCGAGTCGATTTCCTGAGCGATCCGGTACGCCGACTGCTCGATCTCCCGCTTCTGGAACCCCGCCTCGATCGCCTCCACCGACGACCCGTACTCGAAGACCCGGGCCATCAACGCGTCGATGCTCGACTCCAGTTCGGCGGTCATCGCCTCCACGACGTACGACCCGGCGAACGGGTCGACGGTGGCTGTCAGGTCCGTCTCGTACGCCAACACCTGCTGGGTACGCAACGCCAACCGGGCCGCCTTCTCGGTGGGCAGGGCGATCGCCTCGTCGAAGCTGTTCGTGTGCAGCGACTGGGTGCCCCCGAGCACGGCGGCCAGCCCCTGCACCGCCACCCGGACCAGGTTCACCTCCGGCTGCTGGGCGGTGAGCTGCACCCCGGCGGTCTGGGTGTGGAACCGCAGCATCATCGACTTCGGGTTCCGGGCACCGAACTCGTCGCGCATCAGCCGGGCCCAGATCCGCCTGGCGGCACGGAACTTCGCCACCTCCTCCAGGAGGGTGGTCCGGGCGACGAAGAAGAACGACAGCCGGGGGGCGAAGTCGTCCACCGCCAGCCCGGCGGCGAGCGCGGCCCGGACGTACTCCACCCCGTTGGCCAGGGTGAAGGCGATCTCCTGGGCGGGCGAGGCGCCGGCCTCGGCCATGTGGTAGCCGGAGATGGAGATGGTGTTCCACTTCGGCACCTCGGTACGGCAGTAACCGAACGTGTCGGCGACCAGCCGCAGCGAGGGCTTCGGCGGGAAGATGTACGTCCCCCGGGCGATGTACTCCTTGAGGATGTCGTTCTGGATGGTGCCGTTGAGCTGCCCCCCGGCCACCCCGCTCTCCTCGGCGACCAGCTGGTAGAGCAGCAGCAGCACCGAGCCGGGCGCGTTGATGGTCATCGAGGTGGAGACCTTGTCCAGCGGGATCCCGGCGAAGAGCAGCCGCATGTCCTCGATGGAGTCGATGGCCACCCCGACCTTGCCGACCTCACCGTGTGCGATCGGGTCGTCCGAGTCGTACCCCATCTGGGTGGGCAGGTCGAAGGCGACGGAGAGACCCGTGGTGCCGGCGCGCAACAACTGGTGGTATCGCGCGTTGGACTCGGTGGCGGTGCCGAAACCGGCGTACTGTCGCATGGTCCACGGCCGGGAGGTGTACATGGTGGGATACACCCCACGGGTGTACGGATATCCGCCCGGGGCACCGAGCCGCTCGTCGAGCTCCTCGGGGAGGTCAGCCGCCGTGTAGACGTCCTTGATCGGGAATCCGGACTCGCTCGACCGCCGTTCGCTCATCTCCGGATGGTAGGACGGAACCCCCGTCGGCCAGGATGAGGGATACCGCACACCACGGGGTCGGTGCCGGGGGTGAACCGCCGGGTCAAACCGACCGTTCAAATAATCGTCCGCCGCGTCGGGTTTCGCATCGGGCGTCTGAACAAGCAAGATAGGGGGGTTGTGTCCCAGCCCCCCTCGAACTCCCCCGGTGGCCTTTCTGTGACTCAGATTCCGACGTGGAGCGGCGGACCAGCCAGTCCCTCGAACGGACGTGCGGCACCCGGCACCACCATCGGTGACCGATACTCGTTGCGTTCCCCGGTGGGGAACGGTGGTATGGGCACGGTCTGGCGTGCCACAGACACCCTGCTCCGTCGTGACGTCGCGGTGAAGGAGGTCATCCTTCCCCCTGGGCTGGCCCCCAGCGACCGCGACGCGATGTACGAACGGACCCTGCGCGAAGCCCGCGCCGCCGCCGCCATCCAGCATCCGGCGGTGGTTCAGGTGTACGACGTGGTGACCGAGAGTGGTCGCCCGTGGATCGTGATGGAACTCCTCGACGCCCGCAGCCTCGCCGACATGGTGATCGAGGACGGGCCGGTCGCTCCGAGGGCGGTCGCCAAGATCGGCATCGCCCTGCTCGGCGCGCTGGAGGTGGCGCACTCGATCGGGGTCCTGCACCGCGACGTCAAGCCGGCCAACGTGCTGATCTGCACCGACGGGCGCTGCGTGCTGACCGACTTCGGTGTCGCCCGGATGCCCACCGACGTGCAGCTCACCACGCCGGGGATGGTCCTCGGGTCCCCGCACTTCATCTCCCCCGAACGGGCGATGGGACAGGACTTCGGCCCGCCCAGCGACCTGTTCTCGCTGGGCGTGACGCTCTACACGGCGGTGGAGGGCCGACCGCCGTTCGACCGGGGCGACCCCATCGAGACGATGCACGCAGTGGTGGAGGACCCGCCCGCCGCGCCCTCGCGCAGCGGTCCACTGACCCCGGTGCTGATGGGTCTGCTGGAGAAGGACCCGGCCCGGCGGATGGACGTCCACACCGCCCGGGCCCAACTGCGTGAACTGCTCACCGGCGCGCTGACCAGCAACGCCACCGCCGTCCACTCGGTGACCGACCCGTACGCGGTGGTGCCGCCGCAGCGCCCGGTGACCCCGCCGACGCCCGCCGCGAAACCCCGACCGAAGCCGACCGGGGCGATCGGCGGGTCGGCGATGATCGGCCCCGGTGAGTCGCTGACCGACCGACTGGCCGCGCTCGCCAAGGGCGAGAACTCGAAGCAGACCCCGGGTGCCGACGGGGCGGCCGGTTCGGCCGGCGCACCGACCGGCCTGATGCCGACCCCGGCGGGCAAGCCCGCCACCGGCGACTCGGCCGAGGAGACCCTGCGGCTGGGCGCCGAGGACCGGGCCGCTGCGGCCCGGCCGGCGGCGGACGCCACCCAGGCGGTCCCGTTCGGGACCAGCAAGCAGAACCCGTTCGGCGCCCGGCCGACCTCCCCGGCGGGACCCTTCGGTGCCCGACCGGCCGAGGCCGCCTCCGGCGTCTACGGCAACCGTTCGGACGAGACCCAACGGTTCGGGGCCGGACAGTCCGAAGCCACCCAACGGTTCGGGGCCGGACAGGCCGAGGCGACCCAACGGTTCGGGGTGGGTGGGGCCGGCACCGACGCCACCCAGGCCGTACCCGCCTGGGGTCCACCGGCCGGTGGGAGCCCCTACGGGGGCGGCAACCAGTGGTCGGTTCCGGGGACCGGCCAGCCCTGGGCCAACACGTCTGCGTCCGGGCCGACCGGAGAGGGCCCGGCGAAGGGCAGGGCGGGCCGACTCGTCGCCACGGTGAAGGGCTGGCCGCGCCGGACCCAGGTCGCCGCCGCCGCCGGGCTGGTCCTGGTGCTGGTGATCGGGATGATCGCCCTGGGCGGAGGCGACGAGGAGAGCCCCGAGCAGCAGCCGGTGGCCGGCCCCTCGGCCACCGCCGAGCCGGTCGGCTCCGATCTTGAGCTGCGGGAACACTCCGCCCGTGGGGTGCGGGTGATGGTCCCCAAGGACTGGAAGCGGGCCACCGGGGGCAGCTTCGTGGACTTCACCGACCCCGAGGACTCCGGCCGCCGGGTACGGATCATCGTGGAGAACTTCGGGACCACCTCCCTACGCTGGGCCGAGGTCGCCTCGGACGGTCTGCGTACCCGTAACACCTGCGCGAAGCCGTACAACCAGATCACCATGGGCGAGACGGAGCTGGCCGGGAAGGCGGCGGCCGAGTTCGAGTACACCTGCGGTGACGGCGACCAGCGTCGGCACGGGGTGTGGCGTGGGGTCGTGCACGACGGGAAGGCGTACTCCTTCTACCTCACCTCCGGACACGACCGGTTCGAGGAGAGCAAGCCGATCTTCGACGAGATGGTGAAGTCCTTCCAGCTCACCGGAAGCGGCTGACCGACCCCTCGACCCGACCACCGACGGCGGGCCTCCTCGCACCTGCCCTCCCCGGGGAGGTGCGACGACGGCCCGCCGTCGTGCTATCAACGTGGCATGGCGGCCGAGACCACTGACATCGACGAACTCCGCGAGCGGGCGCGACGCTGGATCGCGGACGACCCCGACCCGGCCGGGCGGGAGGAGTTGCAGGCGGTCCTCGACCGGCTCCCGGAGAGCGCCGCCGAACTCGCCGACCGGTTCGCCGGGCCGCTGACCTTCGGGACCGCCGGTCTGCGGGGTCCCCTGCGGGCCGGGCCGAACGGAATGAACCTCGCCGTGGTCACCCAGGCCGCAGCCGGGCTCGTCGGGTGGCTCGCCGCCCAGGAGGCGACCGGCCCCCTGGTGATCGGGTACGACGCCCGGCACCTGTCGCACGCGTTCGCCGTCCGTACCGCCCAGGTGGCCACCGGGGCGGGTCGCCCGGCGTTGGTATTCTCCCGCCCGCTGCCCACCCCGGTCCTGGCGTACGCGGTACGACGACTCGGCGCGGCGGCCGGGGTGATGGTCACCGCCAGCCACAACCCGCCGCAGGACAACGGGTACAAGGTCTACCTCGGTGAAGAGGTGGGCGGCCCGCTGGGTGCCGGGGCGCAGATCGTGCCCCCCGCCGACACCGGGATCGAGGCGGCCATCCGGGCGGTCGGCCCCCTCGCCGACGTGCCGCTCGGGCTTCCCGGTCAGGTCCTCGGGGACGAGGTGGTCGCCGGGTACGTGGAGCGGGCCACCGAGGTGACCACCCCGGACGGCCCCCGCGACCTCGCCGTGGCGTACACCCCCCTGCACGGGGTGGGTGCGGCGGTGCTGACCGCCGCCTTCGCCCGCGCCGGGTTCCCCGTCCCCGGGATCGTCCCCGACCAGGCCGAACCGAACCCCGACTTCCCGACAGTGGCCTTCCCCAACCCTGAGGAACCGGGTGCGGTGGACCGTCTCGTCGCGCTCGCCGAGGCCACCGACGCCGACCTGGCCATCGCCAACGACCCGGACGCGGACCGGTGCGCCGTCGTCGTCCGGCAGCCGGTGGCCCCGGGTGCCGACGCGGCGCCGAATGTCGACGCGGCCCCTGATGCCGCAGGTGAGGAAGCGGCGGGGACCGCCGCAGGGGTGGGGTCCGGGTGGCGGATGCTGCGCGGGGACGAGGTCGGGGTGCTCCTCGCCGACCACCTGATGCGCCGGGGCGTACGGGGGCTCTACGCCACCACCATCGTCTCGTCGTCACTGCTCAAAGCGGTGTGTGCGGCCCGGGGGATGCCGTACGGCGAGACGCTCACCGGTTTCAAGTGGATCGTACGGGCCAGGGCCGGCGGTGACCCCCTCGTCTACGGGTACGAGGAGGCGCTCGGCTACTGCGTCGCCCCGGATCACGTACGCGACAAGGACGGCATCACCGCCGCCCTGACCGTCGCCGAACTCGCCGCCGAGCTGCACGCCACCGGCCGTACCCTCACCGACCGGTTGGACGAGTTGGCCGCCGAGTTCGGGGTGCACCACACCGACCAGCTCTCGGTCCGGGTGACCGACCTGACGCGGATCGCCGACGCGATGGCCCGGATCCGGGAGCACACCCCGGAGACCCTGCTCGGCGCGGCGGTCACCTCTGCGGAGGATCTGCTCCCCGACGCCGACGTGGTGATCCTGCGTACCGACACCGCCCGGGTGGTGATCCGTCCCTCCGGCACCGAGCCGAAGCTCAAGGCGTACCTGGAGGTGGTGGTCCCGGTGGCCGACGGTGACGTTCCGGCGGCGCGGCGGCGGGCGGTCGCCGACCTGCGGACCCTGCGCGCGGAGACCGCCGCCGCCCTCGGGGTGTAGGCGGCGGGGCGACCGGGCGCTGTCGATCGGGGATCGGCCGCGCCCGGTCGGGTCACCTCGTCACTCGGTGCGCAGGCCCTCGGCCCGGGTGAGCCGCCACAGCAGGGGGAGGCTGGCGGCGGTGACGACCAGCACCACCACGGCGGCCGCGCCGGTGACCCCGACGATCGCCGCCCAGTTGAACCTGATCGGCTCCTGCACCATGGCGAGCAGCAGCGCCCCCAGTCCACCGCCGGTGACCACCGCCAGGACCAGTCCGAGCAGGACCGGGATCCCCACCTGGTAGAGCACCGAGCCGGAGAGGGTCCGGCGTCTGGTGCCGAACGCGGAGAGCACCGCCAACAGCCGTCGGCGTTCCCGAAGCTGTTCGAGGACGTTCACCAGCATGCTCGCCCCGATGAGCAGCAGCAGCGCGATCGCCCCCACCTGCAACGCCTGCTCGAAGGCGCCGAGCAGACCACTGGTGACCTGCTCGTCGAAGTCCGAGACGAAGGTGAGCGGGTCGATCCGGTACGCGGCGGTGCGGACCTGTTCGATCGCGTCCGGGTCGGTGGCGTCCAGCCGGACGAGGAAGGTGGACGGCTCCGGGGTCGGTACGGCGAGCGCGCCGGGGGTGACCAGCAGGTCCGCCATGACGAGCCGGTCGTACTGCTCGACCGGCCGACTGCCGTTGGGAACTGTCCAGCGCGTCCCGGGGTCGTCCTCGTCGAGGACGATGCTGGCCCCGGGGGCGATCTCCGGGCGTTCCCGGCCGTCGGCGACGAAGGTGTCGCCGTCGGTGCAGGTGGGCAGTGGTGCGTAGAACCGCAGGCCGTCGCAGTCGGCGATCCAGACGTTGACCGTCGAGGTGCCGGAGACCGCGAGCGGACGGGCGACCGCGCTGACCCTGTCGACCCCGGGGGTGTCGGCGAGGGTCGCGGTGATCCGCTCCGCCGGCCAGCCCGCCGGTTCGCTGTAGACCGACACGGAGGCCTGGAAAAGGGTGCTGTCCCCGTGCCGGTCCGTCATCGCCGCCTGCCCGGCACCGAGTACGCCCTGGACGGCGATGATGCCGGCCACCGAGACCGCGATTCCGGAGACCGCCCGGACCGCCGTGTCGCTGTCGAGCTGGAGTCGGCGTACGGCGAGCTGCCAGGCGACTCCCCCACCACGCAGGCGGCGGACCACCGACTGGACGAGCCAGGGCAGCAGGAGCACCATGCCGAGCAGCAGGAAGGTCACCCCGGCGGTGATCTGCACCTCGACCAGGGTTCCGGTGCCGTCGCTCAACCCACCGACCAGGGGGGCGAGCAGCAGCACGCCGAGCACCGGGGGGACCAGCCGCCACCCGAGCCGACGCCGCCGTTCCCGGCCACGCCGGACCACCCCGAGCGGTTCGATCATCACCCCGCGCAGCGCCGACAGGGTGACCAGGACTGCGGCGGTCGGCACGACCAGGACGACCAGGGCCACCAGGGCGGGCACCGGGCGCAGGTCGGCGGGGAAGAAGCTGAACCGGACCGGGACGAGGTCGCCCACCACCCGGCCCGCCGCGAGGAAGAGGAGACCGCCGACCACCATCCCCAACAGGGTGCCGACCAGGGTCTCCCCGGCGGCGATCCGGCGGGTCGTCGTGGTGTCCGCGCCGACCAGTCGGATCGCCGCCAACTGTCGGTCCCGGGACTCGCTGCCGAACCGTACGGCGGTGGTCACGAAGATCATCACTGGTAGGAGCAGGACCACCAGTCCCAGGATGGCCAGGACCAGGAGCACCGCCGGCAGGCTCTCCCCGCTCTCCCGGCCCCCGCCGCCGAACGTGTCGGTCCGGCTCACCCCGAACGATTCGGCCTCCAGCGAGTCGACACCGAGGTAGTAGAAGAGGTCACGGGGGCCGGAGAGCCCTTCCGGGGCGATGGTGCCGACCGCCCTGGCATCCAGCCGCTCGGCCAGCAGCCGGGCGTCCGGGGAGGCGAGCAGCTCGGCGAGGGCGGGCGAGACGACCATCTCCCCCGGGGCGGGAGTGCGCTCCACCCCGGGTGGCACCGGCGCCTGGCCGCCCTCCGGCTGGAGGAGGAGCCCACGGATGGGCAGTTCCCGCCAGTCGGTGTCGGCCTTGGCGTAGAGCAGGGTGTCCGGTCCGGGAGCTTCCACCCCGGGTCCGGGACTCCGGGCTTCGCTCCGATCCGCGCGGGCCAGCCCGACGGTGGGCAGGGCGGTCGCGGTCAGCAGCATCGCCACGCCCAGCCCCACCCCGACCGCTGTCATCACCAGGCGGACCCAGCCGGAACGCCCCCCGGCCACGCTCAGTCGGATGCCCAGGAGCAGGTCGTTCAGCCAGGCCGTCGGGCCGCGACGTCCGGGGGCGCTCATCGGACGAACTCCGGCGCGCGGACCTTCCCGTCGCGGACCACGGCCTCCCGGTCGGAGTACGCGGCGACCCGCGCCTCGTGGGTGACCAACACGACCGCCGCGCCGGTCTCCCGGGCGGCGGTGATGAACAGCTGCATCACCCGCTCGCCGTTGAGGCTGTCGAGGGCGCCGGTCGGCTCGTCGGCGAAGATGACCTTGGGTTCGGTGACGAGCGCCCGCGCCACGGCGACCCGCTGGCCCTGCCCGCCGGAGGCCTGACCGGGACGCTTCTGCGCCACGTCGGAGACCTCCAGCCGGGTCAGCAGCTCGGCGGAGCGCCGGTTGGCCTCCCGCCGACGGACCCCAGCCAACCGCAGCGGCAGCGCCACGTTCTCCAGGCAGGTCAGCTCCGGCACCAACTGGCCGAACTGGAAGACGAACCCGAACTCGGTACGCCGCAGGGCGGAGCGCTGGGCGTCGGACATCGCGAACACGTCCTGCCCGGCGTAGGTCACCCGCCCGGCGTCGGGGGCGACGATCCCGGCGAGGCAGTGCAGCAGGGTGGACTTGCCGGAACCGGAGGGTCCCATCAGTGCCAGCACCTCGCCGCCGTGCACCTGCAGGGATGCGCCGTCCAGGGCCGGGGTGACCCCGAAGGTCTTGGTCAGGTCCTCCGCCGTCAGCAGCGGCGGGTCCGTTCTCGGGGTGGTCATCGGTCCTCCTTGCGCACCTGGGCACGGAGCTGGTCCAGCCGGGCCACTGTCAGCTCCAGCCACCGCAGGTCGGCCTCCAGGTGGAACAGGGCGTGGTCGCAGACGAGCTGGTCGGCGAGGTCCCCGGTGAGTTTGCGGTTCGTCAGTTCCCGCATCTGGCCCAGGTGGGCGGCGCGCTGGATGTCGAGCAGGTCGACGGCGTCCCGGCCGGTGAGCAGCGCCAACACCACCTTGGTGTAGAGCTTGCTCTGCAGGTACACCTCGGGCTGCTCCGGCTTGCCGAGCCAGGTCTCGACGTCGGTGACACCGGCCGAGGTGATCGCGTACCGCTTGCGGTCCGGTCCCGCCCCGGGCTCCGACTCCACCTCCACGAGGCCGTTCTTCAACAGGCGGGCCAGCGTCGCGTAGACCTGCCCGTAGTGCAGGGAGCGGCCGTGGCCGAACTGGTCGTCGTAGGAACGCTTCAACTCGTAGCCGTGCCGGGGGCCGCGCTCCAGCAGGCCCAGCAGGGCAAAGCCAACAGACATGCCGACCACTATACACACCAGCTATACACTTCATGTATATGCAGGTGGAGGCGGTCATCTGACGAAAAGACGCAGATGCCCGGGGCCGGTGACGGGACACCGGCCCCGGGCGCTCCGATCACCGCAGCGGCGTCACCGGCGGGGACCGAGGGCGGCGTCGACAGCCTGACCGAGAGCGATCACGACCAACGCCACCGACGGGCGGACCACCGAGTCCTCCATGCTGACCTCGCCGGAGAAGCCGGCCCCACCGGCGATCTCCGCCAACCGCTTGTCGACGTCGCGGGCGGCCTCCCCGGTCAGCCCCAGGACCGGCTCCATCCGGATCGCCGCCACCAGGGTGGCCAGGGCGGCGGTCCGCTCGTCCGGAGCCGGGCCACCGGTGAGCGCCTCGGTCAGCCGCCGCCGGGTGTCCTCCTCCACCGACGGGTCCACCATCGGGTAGCGGTGCACCACGATGAAGCCCAGCTCGGTCTCCTCGACGTCGCGGACCACACCCCGCTGCACCAGGTCACCGAGGATCCGGTCGCGGAGTCCGTGACGCAGCCGCTGCACCCACGACGACGACGAGAGCGGGTCGTCGGCGGCCATCCGGGTCAACACCTCGTCGACGATCGGCGCGCCGGTGGGCGTGGTGTCGACCACCGAGAGGTTGCCGTCGGCGTACGCGATCCGCCCGGCCAACGCCAGCTCCACCAGGACGGCGGCGGCCATCCCCAGATCCAGGCTGATCCGGGGCATCGTCGCCTTGCCGGTTTCGTCGTCGTACGCGAGGAGGAGGAGTTCTTCGGCGATCGCTTCACCAGTCATGGCCCGAGACGCTAGCCGGTCGGCGCACCCGACCGGAACGGAGTCGCGCCACAACCACCCCACCTGCCTTTCCTTTCCTAGAAGCGGGGCATGCCACCGAACTGGCGGTCACCGGCGTCACCGAGGCCGGGGACGATGAACCTGCTGTCGTTGAGGCCGGTGTCGATGCTCGCGGTGACCAGTCGCAGCGGCAGACCGGACCGCTCCAGCCGCTCGATCCCGGCGGGCGCGGCCAGCACGCAGAGCACTGTGATGTCGGTGCAGCCCCGGTCGGCCAGGAGCCGACAGCAGTGCTCCAGGGAACCGCCGGTGGCCAACATCGGGTCGAGGACCAGCACCGGCAGCCCGGCCAGGTCCCGGGGGAGGGACTCCATGTAGGCACGCGGCTCGTACGTCTCCTCGTCGCGGGCCAGCCCGACGAAGCCCATCGACGACTCCGGGAGCAGCCCGAGGGCGGCGTCGGCCATCCCGAGCCCGGCCCGCAGCACCGGCACCAGCAGCGGCGGGTTCGCCAGCCGGGTGCCCTGCGCCTCGGTGACCGGGGTGGTGACCGGGTACGTCTCCACCGGGAAGGACCGGGCCGCCTCGTACACCAGCATGGTGGTGAGTTCGTGCAGTGCCGCCCGGAACGAGGCGGAATCGGTACGCGCGTCCCGCATGGCGGTCAGCCGCGACTGGGCGAGCGGATGGTTGATGACGTGTACGTCCACGATCGCTCAACCTACCCGCTGGTCGGGTCGGGTGGTGCGCCCACAGCCGCACCGACGTGAGGTCGACGATCGTCGCTGGGCGCGGTCCACCTGGGCATGCGTAGACTTCCGGCCATGACGGCGACGACGACGTCGGCCCGGTCGGACCTGACCGACCTGGGGCGATCCGAGACAGCGCTGCGGAGCTTCCTGCACGGGCTGCCCGGCGTGGACCAGACAGGCGCGGAACAGCGGGCGGCTCGACTCGGCACCCGCTCGATCAAGACCACCGCGAAGGCCCAGGCGATCGACCTGGCGATCCGGATGGTCGACCTGACCACCCTCGAAGGGGCGGACACCCCCGGCAAGGTACGCGCACTGGCCGCCAAGGCGCTGCGCCCCGACCCGGCCGACCCGTCCTGCCCGCACGTCGGCGCGGTCTGCGTCTACCCGTCGATGGTGCCGTACGCGGCCGAGGTGCTGCGCGGGTCCCCGGTCCACCTGGCCAGCGTGGCGACCGCCTTCCCCTCCGGTCAGGCTCCCCTGGAGGTGAGGCTGGCCGACACCCGGGCCGCCGTCGAGGCCGGTGCCGACGAGATCGACATGGTGATCAACCGGGGGGCCTTCCTCGCCGGCCGGTACACCGAGGTCCACGACGAGATCGCAGCCGTCAAGCAGGCCTGCGGGTCGGCCCACCTCAAGGTGATCCTGGAGACCGGCGAGCTGGGGACGTACGACAACGTCCGGCGGGCCTCCTGGCTGGCGATGCTCGCCGGTGGCGACTTCGTCAAGACCTCCACCGGCAAGGTCCCGGTCGCCGCGACCCTGCCGGTGACCCTGGTGATGCTGGAGGCGGTCCGCGACTTCCGGGCCGCCACCGGGCGGCAGGTCGGGGTCAAGCCCGCCGGGGGGATCAAGACCACCAAGGACGCCGTCAAGTACCTGGTGCTGGTGAACGAGACCGTCGGCGCGGACTGGCTGGACCCGGACTGGTTCCGGTTCGGCGCGTCCAGCCTCCTCAACGACCTGCTGATGCAGCGGACCAAGCTGACGACCGGCCGCTACGGCGGTCCCGACTACTTCACCCTGGACTGAACGTGATGTTCGAGTACGCGCCCGCCCCCGAGTCCCGCTCGGTGGTCGACCTCAAACCGTCCTACGGGCTCTTCGTCAACGGCAGATTCGTGGATCCGGCCGACGGCGGCGGGTTCAAGTCGGTCAACCCCGCCACCGAGGAGGTCCTCGCCGAGGTCGCCGAGGGCGGCCCGCAGGACGTCGAACGGGCGGTCAAGGCCGCCCGCAAGGCGTACGAGAAGGTGTGGGGCCGGATGCCCGGCCGGGACCGGGCCAAGTACCTGTACCGGATCGCCCGGCTGATCCAGGAGCGCTCCCGGGAGCTGGCCGTCCTGGAGTCCCTGGACAACGGCAAGCCGATCAGGGAGTCCCGCGACGTCGACCTGCCCCTGGTGGCCGCACACTTCTTCTACTACGCCGGATGGGCCGACAAGCTGGAGTACGCCGGTTTCGGTGGGCAGCCGACGGGCAGGCCCAGCGGCGGGCAGCCGCGTCCGTTGGGGGTGGCCGCGCAGGTCATCCCATGGAACTTCCCGCTGCTGATGCTGGCCTGGAAGATCGCCCCGGCGCTGGCCGCCGGGAACACGGTGGTGCTCAAGCCGGCCGAGACCACCCCGCTGACCGCCCTGCTCTTCGCCGAGATCTGCCAGCAGGCCGACCTGCCGCCAGGCGTGGTCAACATCGTCACCGGGGCCGGCGAGACCGGACGTGCCCTCGTCGAGCACCCGGGCGTGGACAAGGTCGCCTTCACCGGCTCCACCGAGGTCGGCAAGGCCATCGCCCGGTCGGTGGCCGGGTCGGACAAGAAGCTGACCCTGGAGCTGGGCGGGAAGGCCGCCAACATCGTCTTCGACGACGCCCCTGTCGACCAGGCGGTCGAGGGGATCGTCGACGGCATCTTCTTCAACCAGGGGCACGTCTGCTGCGCCGGTTCCCGGCTCCTGGTCCAGGAGTCCGTCGCCGAGCCGGTGCTGACCGCCCTCAAGCAGCGGATGGCCCGACTGCGCGTCGGTGACCCGCTGGACAAGAACACCGACGTCGGGGCGATCAACTCGGCCGCCCAGCTGGCCCGGATCCGGGAACTGTCCGAGGCCGGTTCGACCGAGGGGGCGCAGCGTTGGTCGCCCCCGTGCGAGCTGCCCGAACGGGGTTTCTGGTTCGCCCCGACCATCTTCACCGGGGTCACCCAGGCCCACCGGATCGCCCGGGAGGAGATCTTCGGCCCGGTGCTGTCGGTGCTGACCTTCCGTACCCCGGCCGAGGCGGTGGAGAAGGCGAACAACACGCCGTACGGGCTGTCGGCCGGGATCTGGTCCGAGAAGGGGTCCCGGATCCTGTGGACCGCCGACCGGCTCCGGGCCGGGGTGGTCTGGGCCAACACGTTCAACAAGTTCGACCCGACGTCCCCGTTCGGCGGGTACAAGGAGTCGGGCTACGGCCGCGAGGGTGGCCGGCACGGACTGGAGGCGTACCTCAATGGCTGAGCGGGTCGCGGTACGCAAGACGTACAAACTCTTCATCGGCGGGAAGTTCCCCCGTAGCGAGTCGGGACGGTCGTATCCGGTGCAGTCCTCGAATGTCGCCCTGGCCTCCCGCAAGGACGCCCGGGACGCGGTGGTCGCCGCCCGCGCGGCGGTGAAGGGGTGGTCCTCGGCGACCGCCTACAACCGGGGTCAGATCCTCTACCGGGTCGCCGAGATGCTGGAGGGCCGCCGGGAGCAGTTCGTCGCGCTCGGCGTCCCCGGCGACGAGGTGGACACGGCAGTCGACAGGTGGGTCTGGTACGCCGGTTGGGCGGACAAGCTCGCCCAGGTGTACGGCGGGGCGAACCCGGTGGCCGGGCCGTACTTCAACCTGTCCGCGCCGGAGCCGACCGGGGTGGTGGCGGTGGTGGCACCGGCCGGACCGGCGCTGCTCGGCCTGGTCGGGGTGATCGCCCCGGCGATCGTGAGCGGGAACACGGTGGTGGTGGCCGCCTCGCCGTCGGCGCCCCTGGCGGCGGTGACCCTGGCCGAGGTGCTGGCCACCTCGGACCTCCCCGGCGGGGTGGTGAACATCCTCACCGGGGCGCTCGCCGAGACGGTGCCGACCCTGGCGGGTCACCTGGACGTCAACGCGATCGACCTGGCCGGGGTGGCCGATCCCGCCTTCGCCACCGACCTGGAGGTCCGGGCGGCGGAGAACCTGAAGCGGGTCCTGCGGCCGGTCCCGGCCGACCACGACTGGTCCGCCGACCCGGGGGTGACCCGGATGACCGCCCTGCTGGAGACGAAGACGGTCTGGCACCCGAAGGGGGTCTGACCCCGGTCCGTCCCGGCGGGTCCCGGGCCGTCGCTGCTCGGGCGGGACGAGGACGGTTCTACTACCGGGGGTAGGATTGCGGTGTGACTCGGCTCGGTGATCTGGAACGTGCGGTGATGGACGTGCTGTGGGACACCGTCCCGGCCACGTCGGACGGGGTGACCGTCCGCGAGGTCGCCGAGGCCCTCGACGGACGCGAGTTGGCGTACACGACTGTGATGACCGTCCTGGACCGGCTGGCCGGCAAGGGGATGGTGCAGCGTCGGCGGGAGGGCCGGGCCTGGCGGTACCAGGCGGCGGCCAGCCGTGAGGCGTACATCGCCCAGCTCATGCTGGACGCCCTCGACCTCGGTGGCAGCCGGGACGCGGCCCTCGTCCGCTTCGCCAGGTCGGTCACCGGCACCGAGGCCGACGTGCTCCGGGCGGCGCTGGGCGCCGAGGCCGGACTGACCCCTGCGCCGACGGCCCGGTCGGGCGAGAGCCCGGCGACCGAGCCGGGCGGTGGGCGGCGACAGCCGGCCGTGGTCGACGAGGCCACGGACCGGTAGGGCGGCGGTCGTGGCGTACGCCGTGCATTTCGCCGCAGCGGTGCTGGCCTGCTGGCTGACCGCTCAGGTGTTGTCCCGTTCCACCTGGACGTGGCGCAGTCCCCGGGTGGCGATCGTCTGCTGGCAGGCGGTCGGCCTGGCACTGGGGTTGTCGGCGATGGGGTTGCCGATGGCGATCGGGTTGGCCGCGTACGACCGGCCGACGGGTGGCGCGCTGCTCGCCCTCGCCGACGACCTGCTCCACGGCAGACTGCCGGCGCAGGTGAGCGTGGTGCACCTGTCCCTGGTCGGGGTGGGCTTCGGCATCGGGGCGGTCCTGCTGACCACCACCGTACGCAGCATCCACGCCGCGGTACGCGCCCAGCGGCGACACCGGGACCTGCTGACCCTCGTCGCCCGGGACGATCCGGCCGCCCCCGGTGCGCTGGTGCTCGACCATCCCGGCGCGGCGGCGTACTGCCTACCCGGGATGCGTCCCCGCGTGGTGGTCAGCGCCGGCACCCTGGACCTGCTGGACCAGGCCGAACTGGCGGCGGTCCTCACCCACGAGCGCGCCCACGCCCAGGAGCGGCACGACCTGGTGCTCCTGCCGTTCACCGCGCTCTGCCGGGCGCTGCCCTGGCTGCGGTGGGTGCACCGGGCACACGACCGGGTGGCGCTGCTGGTCGAGATGCGCGCCGACGACAAGGCCCGGCAACTGCACGAGGACGCCCCGCTGGCGGGGGCGCTGCGCCGGTTCGCCGCTGCGGGCAACCGGATCACCCCGGCCGGCACCCTCGGTGTCGGCGACCGGGACCTCGACGTACGGGTGCAACGGCTGCTGGTCACCGGCCGCCCACCCCGGCTGCTCGGAGCCGCCGCGCTGACCCTGACCACCACCCTCGCCGCCCTTCCCATCACCCTCTTCCTGAGCTGACCGGGCATGGCGCTGCCGGTCCGGGCGACCCGACTAGGCTTTCGGGCGATGTGCTGCTGGGTGTTGCGAGGACGGCTCGGCCACCGGAGGCCGGACCACCGGTGAACCGCCGTCCGTTCGATCCGCGTCTGCTGCGCCGGGTTCCTGCGGCCCGGGGCGACCTCGCGCTGCTCGCCGTGCTCGGCGTGGTCGCCGCGCTGCTGATCATCGCCCAGGCCACCGCCCTGGCCACCCTCCTGGCCACCGGGTTCGAGGGTCGACTCCACCGGCCCGCGCTGGCCGGGTTCCTGGCCGCGGTGACCGCCCGGTCGGCGCTGACCTGGGCGCAGGGCACCGTCGCCGCCCGGCTGGCCGCGACGGTGAAGGCCACCCTGCGCGGGGACCTGCTCGGCGCGGTGGGCCGGCACGGCCCCGAGTGGGTGGCCGGGCAGCGGGCCGGACAGCTGGCCACCCTGACCGGACGCGGGCTGGACGCGCTGGACGCCTACTTCACCGGGTACCTGCCGCAACTGGTGCTCAGCGTCACGGTGCCCGCTGCCGTCCTGCTGCGGGTCTTCGTCGCCGACTGGAGTTCGGCGCTCGTCATCGCGGCCACCCTGCCCCTCATTCCGATCTTCGGTGCACTGCTCGGCTGGCAGGCCCAAGCCGCCACCGAACGGCAGTGGCGACGCCTGTCCCGGCTGGGCGGACACTTCCTGGACATGGTGGCCGGGCTGCCCACCCTGCGGGTCTTCGGCCGGGACCGGACCCAGGTCGAGGTGGTCCGTCGGATGGCCGACGGCCACCGGGTCGCCACCATGAAGACGCTGCGGATCGCCTTCCTCTCCGGGCTGGTCCTGGAGCTGGTCGCCACCCTGTCCGTGGCGCTGGTGGCGGTGCCGGTCGGGATCCGTCTGCTCGAAGGAGGGCTGGCCCTGTCCACCGCCCTGCTGGTGCTGCTGCTCACCCCGGAGGCGTACCTCCCCCTCCGGACCGCCGGTGCCCGGTTCCACGCCAGCATGGAGGGGCTCAGCGCCCTCAACGACGCCTTCGCCGTCTCCCCCACCGGTCCCGACACCCCCCGGGCCGGTCGCGCCCCGGCCCCGACCGGGCGGGGCGAGATCCGGTTCGTCGGGGTGAGCGTCGAGTACCCGCGTACCACCGCCCTGCGCGACGTCGACCTGACCATCCGACCGGGCGAGCGGATCGCCGTCGTCGGCCCCAGCGGCGCGGGCAAGAGCACCCTGCTCGGGCTGCTCCTCGGGTTCGTCACCCCGACCGAGGGCCGGATCACCGTCGACGGCGTCGACCTGGCCGACGTCGACCTGGACGCCTGGCGTCGGCAGGTGGCCTGGGTGCCGCAGCGGGCCCACCTCTTCGCCACCTCACTGGCCGACAACATCCGACTCGGTGCCCCGGACACCCCCGACGCGGCGCTCGCCCCGGCGGTGCGCGACGCCGCCCTCGACGACGTGGTGGCCGCCCTGCCCGACGGGCTCGCCACCCGACTCGGCGAACGCGGCCACGGCCTGTCCAGCGGGCAACGGCAACGGGTCGCCCTGGCCCGCGCGTTCCTGCGGGACGCCCCGATCGTGCTGCTCGACGAGCCGACCGCCCGACTCGACACGGCCAGCGAGGCGGCGGTCCTCGACGCCACCCGTAGGCTCGTCGACGGCCGGACCGCAGTCCTGGTGGCGCACCGCCCCGCCCTGTTGACCGACGCCGACCGGGTCCTGCGCGTCGTGGACGGACGGGTCACCGAACTCACCCCCCACGCCGAGGTGCTCGGATGAGCGGCCGACCGAACACAGACCCCGCCCCGGGCGACAGCGGTACGGCGGGACACCGGGGTCGTACCGGTCGACTGGCCGCCGAGCGGACGGTGCTCCGGCTCACCCGGCCGTACCTGCGTCGGCTGGTCGGGGCGGGGGCGCTGGCCACCGCGACGGAGCTGGCCGGACTGACCCTGATGGCCACCGCCACCTGGCTGCTGATGGCCGCCGCCGGGCAGCCGCCCCTGGACCGGCTGACGGTGGCGATCGTCGGCGTACGGGCGCTGGCCATCGGCCGGGGGCTGTTCCGGTACGCCGAACGGCTCGCCGGCCACGACGCGGTGCTGCGGCTGGTCGCCGACGTCCGGGCCCGGGTCTTCGCCAGCCTGGCCGCCCGCCGCGACGGCACCGGTCAGCCCTCCGGGGACGCCCTGAGCCGCCTGGTCTCCGACGGCGAGACGGTCCAGGACCTGCTGCTGCGGGTGGTGGTGCCGGCGGGTGCCGCCGTCTCGGTCGGTGTCCTGGCGGTCGGCGGCACCGCGTTGCTCTCCCCGGCCGCCGCCGGGGTCCTCGCGGTGGGGCTGTTGGTGGCCGGGGTGGCGCTGCCCGTCCTGGCCACGCTGCTCACCCGGCGGGGGGCCGCCGAGGTCGCCCCGCTGCGGGGGGCGCTCGCGGCCGACGCGGTGGACCTGACCCACGGCGCCGCCGACCTGGCCGCCTTCGGTGCCACCGGACACGCCCTGGACGGGGCCCGTCGTCGGGCCGACCGGTTGGCCCGGCTGGAGCGTCGCCTCGCCGCGGCCGGCTTCGCAGTCGACGCGGCCGGGGTGCTGGTGGCCGGTCTGACGGCGGCGGCGGTGGTCTTCGTCAGCCTCCGGTCCGGCGTGGACGGCGTCCTGGTCGGGGTGCTCGCCGTGGGCACCCTGGCGGCGGTCGAGATCGCTCTGGCTCTGGTGGGCGCCGCCCGGCAGTGGACCCAGCTGCGGGCCGGTCTGGGCCGGATCGCCTCCCTGATCGACTCGGCCCCCGACTCCGATGCCGGCCCTGCCCCCGACTCCGGCGCTGCCTCCGACGACGCCGCTACCTCCGGTGACGCCGCCGCCTCCGGTGACGGCGGCTCGCGGACCGGGTCGGCCGGGACGCCGCACCGGGTCCGGTTCGAGTCGGTCACCGTCCGGTACCGGGCCGGGGCCGCCCCGGCGCTGGAAGGGCTCGACCTTGAGTTGCCCGCCGGACGCCGGATCGCCGTGGTCGGGCCGAGCGGCGCGGGCAAGAGCACCCTCGCCGCCGTCCTCACCGGCGCGGTACGCCCCACCACCGGTCGGGTCACCCTGGACGGGGTGGACCTCACCGGGTATCCGGCGGACGCCCTGCCCGCCGCCGTCGGCGGTCTGCTCGCCGAGGCGTACGTCTTCCACGCCACCGTCCGGGAGAACCTGCTGCTCGGCCGTCCTCGGGCCGACCCGGAGGAGTTGGCCGCCGCGACTCGGGCGGCCGGTCTGCTGGAGTGGGTACGCGAACAGCCGGAGGGCTGGGACACCGTCGTCGGCGAACAGGGCGGCCAGCTCTCCGGTGGTCAACGCCAACGGCTGGCCCTGGCCCGTGCCCTCCTCGCCGCCCCGGGGGTGCTGGTGCTCGACGAGCCGACCGAGGGGTTGGATCCGGCTGCGGCCGACGCCGTCCTCGACTCGGCTCTGGCGGCCACCCCCGCCGGGCACACCGTGGTCCTGATCAGCCACCGGCTGCGCGGACTGGCGCAGATGGACGAGATCGTGGTGCTCGACGCCGGCCGGGTACTCCAGCGCGGCAGCCACGCCGACCTGGTCCGACGCCCCGGGTGGTACCGGGACCAGTGGCTGCTCCAGGAGGCGGCCGAGCGGGGCTATCTGGCCCTGGCCCCCTGAGCCCGGGGACGGCCCCTCGTCCGGGGGTGTCCAGAAGATGGTGAGCCGTCTCGCATTGTGGGTGTGGTCACTCGGTCGCGTGTCGACGGTGGTGACGGGGAGGTGACGCGCAGGCGTCCGTCGACCGTACGGTGTGCCCTGGTCGTACCGGACCGATGCCAACGGGGGGAGGCGTACGGGCGGCGACCTGACCGACATTCGTGAAGCCACCTCACGTCTGACGGAGGGTCGTCATCGGGGTGCGCGCAGCGCCGTACCGGAGTCGCCCACTAGGGTATGTGCGCAGAGTCACTCGGGGCAGGAGAAGCCGTCGAGTGGGCAACCCGAAGCAAACCGGAGGTCAGCGTGGCCCGCCAGTCGCCCCAACGGCCCGACGCCGACGAGCCCGAGCTCGACGACACCACCGCGTCGACCGAGCCCGACGACCCCAGCGGCGCGGCCGAGCCCGACGACGTCGACGCCGACGAGGTGCCGGCCGTCGACCGGGACCGCTCGCTCTGGGACGAGGTACGCATCGACCCGGTGGAGATCGCCCTGCCCGCCGGGGGGACTGGTTTCACCCTTCGCGCGTACCGGCCCGCCCGTGAGGTGACCCCCACCGACGTTGCCGAACGCGACCAGGACGACCCCTTCCTGGCCCGCCGGCAGGCCGTCGAGGAGGACGACGAGACCGTCGTCATCCTCGACGAGGAGGTCGCCGACGAGTTCGCCGCGAGCGAGCGGGAGGCGGCCGGCGTCACCGACGGCGCCAAGAAGACCGACGGCAAGAAGACCGACGACGAGAAGTCGGACGGCAAGAAGTCGGACGATGAGAAGTCGGACGACGACGCCGAGGACGAGCCGGACGGCGAGGACGACGACGACACCGACGAGGAGGCGGCCGAGGAGGAGGACCCGGCCGGCGACGAGGAGGTGCCGGTCTTCCTGACCCACAAGGGTCACCTGCTGCTGTTCAAGACCCCCGAGGCGCTTGTCAGTTTCGTCCGGTCCGGGGCGCCCAACGATCTGTCCCAACTGGACAGTTGGAATGATCTGTCCGAACGGATCGAACCGGCCGACGTGGCCCCGCTCGACGAGGACACCTACGAGCTGGACCTGGTCGTGGAGAACCTACGCGGCGGGCACGACACGTGGGACCCGAACCTGCTGATCCAGGCCGGAGAGGCCGCCCGCGACCTGTCGTACGCGCTGCGCCTGCCGGCCGTCCTCGACATGCTCTCCGCCGGGTCCAGCCTCGACGACCTCGACGAGGCGCTGCGGGCCACCGTCAAGGGCGGTGTCGGCGGGTTCTTCGGCCGGCGACGACTGCGCAAGATCGGCGCGCAGACCGCCAGTTTGGGTTGGCGCACCATTGTCGGGAAGATCTCTGCGGTAGTGGACTGGCGCGACTGACCCGGAGCGGGGAGCATCAGTCACTGGCAGAGAACGACCTGTGTTCGGGAGGAGGACGACGCCGTGGCGCTCGTGCGCGTGTACTGCGGTCTGGCCTCGGCGGAAGCCGCTGACGGGACGGCTCCGGCCGATTCGGCGCTGACGTCCGCTGTGGTCGACGATGCGGGCCGGCTGCTGCACGTCTACGAGATCGGTGACGATCCGGCCGGCTACGCCCGGCTGGTCGCCCTGCTCGTGGAGCGCTCGGGTGGTCCGGGCGGTGTGGCGATCGCCGCCGACAGCGACGACCACACGGTCACCTCGCTGCTCAGTGCCGCCGGCCGTCCACTCGCGATCGCCGACGACGACTCCGTTGACGACTTCGCCGAACGGTTCGCCGACGACGACTCGTTGGAGGAGATGCAGGCACCCCCGGCGGTCCGTCGGGCGGTCGGCCTGGCCCGCGCCCTCCAGGCCGGGGCGCTCTCCGCCGTCACCCTCCCGGCTCCCCGTGACCTCGCCAACTACAAGCAGGTCCTCTCCGCCCATGCGGCTCTGGCCAGTGGTCGACACTCCGCCGCGGTGACCCTGCGCGAGGTCCTCCGCGAGCTGTACCCGGCCGCCCTGCGGGCGTACCCGGATCCGGCCGAGACCGTGCCGCTCGCGGTGCTCGACGCGCTGCCCGAGCCGGGGATGCTCGTGGGCACCATGTCCCGGGGGCGGGACGTATCGGTCGCGGCGGACGCCGTGGCCGCCCACCTCGCCGCCGACGGGGTGGCCCCGGCCGAGGAGATCGACGAGGCGGTCACCGCCCTCCGGGTCGCCATCTCCGAGACGCCCCGCCGGGCCACCGTCAACAGGGCGTTCACCTCTGCGGTGGCCGAGACCGTCAGGCAGGCGGTCGCCTCCGTCCGGGCCCTGGACGCCGGTTGCGACGCGCTGGTGAGCGCCCTCAACGCCCGGATCACCACGCCGACGACGGCTCCGGGTCGTCGGGCGGCCGCCCGACGTGGTGAGTCGGTCGGAGAGCTGGCCCCTGCCGGTCCCGGGCTGCCCGCTGCCGGTCCCGGGCTGCCCGCCCCGGGAGCCGGGCTGCGCAGCGTCCGACCGACCGAGCCGCCGCCGGCACCCGCCGGTCGACGCAGTCGCCCGGAGCCGGTCTCCGACGGGCCGCCGCCGATGCCGCCCCGTCCCCTCGGCCCGCCTCCGGTGGCACCGCCGCCGTTCGGGCCACCACCGGTGGCACCCGTCCCGGTCAGCCCCGCTGCCGTCGCCGGGTCGCCGGTGTCGGCACCGCCTCGCCGTACCGAGCCGAGGCCGTCGCTGATCGACGCACCCACCCGGGTCGACACTCCTGCCAACCGGCCGGTCTCCGCACCGCCACCGCCGCCCCCGGGGATCACTCCGATCACCCCGCCGCAGCGCAGCAAGGTCTCGCCGGCGGAGACGGGAGAGCCGTTCCGGCCCACCCTCACCACCGCAGCCATCGAGAGTGCCCGTGCGGACCGTCAGCGGGCGCTCCTGCCGCCCCGGCCGACCGAGCCGGACCCGGCGCCCGGCACCGGGAGCTTCAGCGCGATCGACGTGAGCGTCCCGGTGCCGAACCCACGGCCGGGACAGGAGCCGCCCGCTGCCCCCGGTTCCCGGGCGAACTGGCCGCTGGTCAGCAACCCGGACGACCGGGACGACGCTGCAGTGGACGGCCCGACGACTGTCTACCCGGGAGAGCCGACCGGGCAACGGGTCGACGCCAACACCGACCCGGGCACCGGCGACGGTCGGGTGACCCCGCCCTGGCTCGCCGACGACCTGCCGAAGGAGCCGCCGGTGCTGCGGCTCGTCGAGCCGCCCCTGCCCGGTCGCGAGGTACGCGAGACGCCGGGCGCTGCCGACCAGCGTCTGGACGGTCCGCCCCTACGGCTGGTCGACCAGCAGCAGGCGGCCCGTGGCGGCCACTCGGCCGACCCGGTCGACCGGATCGAGCCACCGGCGGCGGCCCACCGCCCCGCGCCGGAACACCGTGAGCCACTGGCCCGCCGCGAACCCCTGGAACGCCGCGAACCCCTGGAACGCCGTGAGCCTCTCGAACGCCGTGAGCCTCTCGAACGCCGTGAGCCGATCGAGAGTCGGGAACCACTCGGCCGTCGGGTCTCCCTGGAGCAGCGGGCGGCGACCGAGCAGCGGAAGCCGACCGAGCACCGGCCACCCGTCGAGCACCGCCCGCCACCGGTCGCCGACGAGGGCGACGGAGACTTGTTGATCTTCGCTGCGGCGAAGTCCGCGTGGTTCGTCGGGCACCCCGAGGACGAACTCGAATGGGGCAGCACCGCCGACACCGGTTGGCAGGCCGCCGAGCAGGCCGCGCAGCCGGCGGTGGGCGCGGAGACCTCAGCGGGGCTGCCGAAGCGCGTACCGCAGGCGAACCTGGTGCCCGGCTCGCCGCTGCGGGAGGAACGTCCGCTGCGGATAGTGCGTAACGCGGCAAGCCTCGCCGAGAACACGACCGGATACTTCCGGGGCTGGCGACGGGGGCAGGAGATCGGCGGTTTCGCGGTCGGGGGTCGCCCCGGTCGGGAGGCCGCCGGAGGCTGGGACTTCACCCGGGACACCGGCGACCGCGACGACGACCGGGAGTACGAGTTCCGGTCCGCCGGCTACCGTTCCTGACCCGCCGCCCCCGGCCCCCTACCGGCTACCGGCCATCGCTGCTGAGGGCCGGGGAGCACCCGGCTACCGGTCCTCGTCACTGAGGGCCGGGGAGCGCCGGCTACCGGTCCCGAGGCCGGGTCGCGCCGGCCCAAGGATGCTGCGGTCGGTCCGTCGGTCCCCCGGTCCGTCGGTCCCCCGGCCCACCCGGGAATCCACCCCGCCCCGGTCACCGGGGCGGGGGCGACCCCCGGTCGCGCCGGGTCCAGCCGGGCTGACGGGCCGTTAGAGCAGGTCTCCTGAGGCCGCCTGAGGGCCACCCAGCGTCCGTTGAGGCAGCGACGGCACAGGACAACCACCCCGACCCCATCGGCGCTCACAGGCGACGACGACCGGCCGCACTACCTCGGTCAGGGCGACGGGACGTCCCACGGTGTGGGTCAGACGGGACGTCCCACGGCCTGGGTCAGACGAGGCGACCGGCGTAGGTCAACGCGACGGGGCACACCAGGACGTCGGTCAGCGCGACGAGGCCTGCGAACGGCTTCGATCAACGCGACGGGGCGCGAGGAGACGCGACGAGGCACGAGGAGACACGAAGAGACGCGCCGGGGCGCGGGGAGACGACGCGACGGTCGAATAGCCGACCTGGGGTCCGAGCGTCGGCCTGTGCGGCGTCGGCCCGACGGCGGGACGCGCCCGGCGCCACCGGCGCCGGGCGGTTCCGACCGAGGGGTCAGGCGGGGGCGACGGCGCGCGAACGGCGCATCGTCAGCACGTACTCGACCAGGGAGATCAGCACGTGCTTGGTCGACTCCCGGTTCCGGGCGTCGCAGGCCACCACGGGGATCTCCGGGGAGATCGCCAGGGCGTCCCGGACGTCCTGCGGGTCGTGGTACTGCATCCCGTCGAAGCAGTTGATGGCGACCAGGTACGGCAGCCGTCGGTGCTCGAAGAAGTCGATCGCCGCGAAGCAGTCGGCCAGCCGACGGGTGTCGACGAGGACCACTGCGCCGATGGCGCCCCGCACCAGTTCGTCCCACATGAACCAGAACCGCGTCTGGCCCGGGGTACCGAAGAGGTACAGGATCAGGTCCCGGTCGATCGAGATCCGTCCGAAGTCCATCGCCACGGTGGTCGTCATCTTGCCCGGCACCTGCCGGGTGTCGTCGACGCCCACACCGGCCGAGGTCATGATGGCCTCGGTGGTCAGCGGCGTGATCTCCGAGACCGAGCCGACGAGCGTCGTCTTGCCGACGCCGAACCCACCGGCGATCACGATCTTCGCCGAGGTCACGCGCCCGCTCGGGGTCGGCGGCCGACGCGTCATGTCAGAGCCTGCGAAGTCCACTCAGCACCCTCTCCAGCAGTTCAGTGCCCACCGCGTCATTCGAGTCGTCCAAGGTGGTCGGCTCGTGGACCGCGACCAGGCCGTCCGTCGCCATGTCGGCGATGAGCACCCGGGCCACGCCGAGTGGAAGCTGCATCCGCGCCGCGATCTCGGCGAGCGACTGCACGCGTCCGTCACACAGCGCGGCGATGTATTGGTGTTCGCGACCGCCGCCGTTGCCATTGACAGCGGCCCGGCCCCGCACCGTGGTCTCGACGAGCGCCTCCAGGGCGATGTCCAGCCGGGGGCGGGTACGACCGCGGGTCACGGCGTACGGGCGGACCAACGCTCCGGTGGGTTCGTCACGATCAGCCATGTCGCCGTTCACCTCCCTCGTACCCGATACCGGCCGGACCCGGTGCTCGTCGTCCTCGTCGTCGTGCCGACCGGTTGGTCAGCGCGGATCAACCCAGCATCCCCGCAGCTGCACGCGGCTGCGGGGTCAGTGCGTCGCCCACCCGGTCCACCAGGAGGGCCATCTCGTAGCCGACCTGCCCGACGTCGCTACTGCGGGCGGCGAGCACGGCGAACGACGAGCCGTCGGAGATGGACATGAGGAACAGGAAACCATTGTCCATCTCGACCACCGTCTGCAACACCGCACCGCCCTCGAAGCATCGGGCGGCACCCTGGGTCAGGCTGACCAGTCCGGAGGCGATCGCTGCCAACTGGTCGGCCCGGTCCCGTGGAAGGTCTCGTGACGACGCGAGGAGCAGGCCGTCCGCGGAGACGGCGACCGCGTGTGCGACACCGGGTACCCGGTCCGCGAAGTTGGCCAGAAGCCAACCGAGGTCCTGCGTAGTAGTCATCGTTGTTGCTCCTTCTGCCCGCTCCCGGCCACCGGGCCCGAGCCAGACTGCGAGGATTGCTGCCCACCCGAGGTCTCCCCCGGGCCGGTCGGACTGCCGTCGGCCGGATCGCTCCGTCCGCGCTGCACCCCTCGATGGTAGGCGGAGAGCAGACCGCGTACGGCCTCCGGTGTCCGCCGCTGCACCGAGGTCGTCGGCTTCTCCACCGCACCCGGCACGAGCTGCGCCATCGGGGTCCGCTTCGGCAGACCGGTCTGGGTGGTGGCCGCGACAGGCACCTCACTCGCCGCAGTGGCGGCGCGCCAGCCGTCGTCGGCGGCGGTACGCCAGCCGCCGACCGGGGCGGCCGACCGCCCGCCCGCACCGTTGGGGGTGAAGGCGCTGTTGTCGCCAGTGGGTCCGGCGGTGGCCGAGGTGTCAGACATCGGTGCGCTACCTGTTGATCGGGCGGCGGTCTGCTCGGCGTCCCGACCGTTGGCGTCGATCACCGTGAACTGCTGGGTCGCGTCGCTACCCGCCGCTGTGGGTCGGGCGCCCGTCTCCTCCGGACCAGGCCGGCGGGTACGGAACCAGGCCGACTCCAGCTCCCGGAAGATCGGCAGCTCCATCGTCTCATCCGCGTACGGCTTGCGGTTCTGCTGGGTCGGACGACGGGGTGCGGCCGGGGGCGCCACCGGCCTCGGAGCCGGTTGGCTCGGGGCGGTGGGCGGTGGGCCGTCCGCATCGGTGCGCGGCACTCGAGGCAGTTCCGTCGTCATGTCCAGGGCGGCGGCGAGCCGTTCCGGAACGGGTGGGGTGACCGGGTCCCGGTCGGCGCCGGGCACCGGCGGCCAGGAGGGCGGTGCCGTCGGGTGGCCGGTGGGCCGGGCCGGCAGGCCCGGCGGGACGTCGGCCGGGCGACCGGTGGTCGGGTCGGCCGACGGTGGGGCCGGCTGCCCCGAAACCGGGGATCCGGAGTACGGCGAACCCGACACCGGCGATCCGGAGTACGGCGAACCGGAGACGGGCGAGCCGGGGAACGGCGAACCCGACACGGGCGAACCGGAGACCGGCTGTCCGGAGACCGGCATCACCGAGCCGGGCGGGCTGGACACCGGGGGCGCCGAGACCGGCGGGACGGGAGGCGCGGAGACCGGCGGCGGTGAGTACGCCCGTACCTCCGGGCTGCTCGACTGCTGGCGGGGGATGCCCGGCTGGCCCAGGCCCGTCGGGTCGTCCTCCCCACCGGAGCGACGCTGCGGCAGCGGGTCCACGGTGTGCCCACCGGAGGGCCGGGACGGAAGGTCGTCCCCGGCCGGACCGGTGGCCCCGGTCAGGTCGCCCCAGGCGGGCAACGGACGACTCGGGGCGTCCGAGGCGGGACTGCCGTTACGGGGGGCCGGGTCGATGGAGCGGCCGCCGAGGGCCATCTGGTTGCCCGACCCGGCGGTGCGCTGGCTCGGGATGAACCCGCCACCGGAACCACCGGCCGGACCGCTGCCCAGGGCGGCGAGGGCACCGCCGCCGGCCGGACCCAGTGCGGGCGGGGGCATCGCGCCGGGCAGGGGTCCACCAGCCGAGGCGGGGAGGGCGGGGGCCTGTCCCTGGCGGCCGTTGATCGCCCGGGGCGTCAGGACCGAGGTGGGCAGGGTGACGTCGGCGACGGTTCCCCGGTCGGCACCGGGACGCAGCTCGACCCGGACACCGTGCCGGGACGCGAGCCGGGCGACCACGACCAGGCCCATCATCCGGGAGACGGCCACGTCCACCTGCGGCGGCGTGCCGAGCCGCTCGTTGAGGTCGGTCAGCTGCTCCGGGCTGATCCCGATGCCGCGGTCCTCGACGTACAGCGACGCGGTCTCGCCGACCCGGCGGGCCTCCACCATGACCTGCGAGTCCGGCGGGGAGAAGGCGGTGGCGTTGTCGAAGAGCTCGGCGACGAGGTGCACCAGGTCGTTGACCGCGTGCGCGGCGACCTCGATGTCCCGGTCGATCACGCCGAACTCGATCCGGGTGTAGTGCTCGACCTCGGACTGGGCCGCCCGGAGCACGTCGATGAGCGCCGCCGGCTCCCGCTGCACCCGGGTCGAGTCGGCACCGGCGAGCACCAGGAGGTTCTCGTCGTTACGGCGCATCCGGGTGGCGAGGTGGTCGAGCTGGAACAGTTCGGCCAGCCGGTCCGGGTCCTCCTCGCCCCGCTCCAACCGGTCGAGGTGACCGATGAGGCGGTCGACCAGGATCTGCGACCGGCGGGCCAGGTTGACGAACATGGTGGCCACCGACGCCCGCAGCGCGGCCTGCTCGGCGGCGGTTCGTACCGCCTCCAGGTGGACGGCGTTGAACGCCTCGGTCACCTGGCCGAACTCGTCCTTGCTGCGCACCGGCAGCGGCTCGGCGATCTGGTTGGCCAGCTGGGTCGGGGAGAGCTGTCCGGTCACCTGCGGGTCACGCAGTCGGGCCACCGCGTGCGGAAGTCCGTGCTGGGCGATGTCGAGGGCACCCTGCCGCAGTTCGCGCAGCGACCGGGCCATCGACCGGGCGACGAGGTACGCGAAGAGGATGGCCAGCAGGAGCATGCCGAGCAGCAGGCCGGTCTCCAGGAAGACCTGACGCTGCACGTCGGAGCGGATCTCGTCGGCCCGCTGCACCACGTCGCTGTCGAGCCGGGCCTCCACGTTCCGGATCAGTTTGGCGTTGGCGGTCATCGCCGCGTCCCACTGGTCCGGCCCGAACGGTGCCCCGGCCATGCTCTGCGAGGTGTTGCTCTTGAGCCAGCCGTTGTAGTTGTCGGCCTCACGCCGGTCGGGACCGGCGACGGTCTGGGTGTAGAACTCCTCCTCCGCCTGGGTGGAGACGGTGAAGAAGGTTTCCAGGAACTGCTGCTGGCCGGTGCCGGTGGCGATGTAGTCCTCGCGCAGCGCCGGGGTGAGCGACTGCTGGATGAGGGCGCGGTGCACCACCACCCGCCGCTGGGACAGCCACTCCTTGGACTGGGCGATGGCCGAGGCGGCGCGCATCCGCTCACCGAGGTCACCGTCGCCGGAGATCTGGGCGGCCGAGTCCCGGATGTCGAGGAGGTCCTTGATCAGCACCTCGTAGGTGCGGGCCGCGTCGGTGAGCCGGATCCCGCCGTTGGAGACCTGGCTGCGGGTGCCCGACAGGTCGCCGAGGTTCTGGTCGATCCGGTCGAGCAGCCCCTCCAGGTTCGCGGGGAGTTCCTCCAGCTCGGACCGGAGCCGGGCGTACGGCTCCTTGGCGTCCTCGGCACGCTTGTTGACCTGGGCGAACGCCTCCCGGTACTGCTCCTTCGCCGGCCCGTCGGGGGCGCCGAGCAGGAGTACCGCCGAGGTGCGCTCGTCCTGGAGGGCGTTGACCAGGTCGCCGGAGTAGCCGGTCAGGCTGGCCATGTCACCGGCCCGGCTGGCGCTGTTCAGTGATTCGAGGTGGTCGATGAGCCCACTCGTGCCGACGACCACCGTGGCGATGGTCGGCACGATCATGATCAGGCCGAGCTTGGACCAGATCGGCAGGTCACGGAGGCGCCCGGCGGGGCGCAGCCGAGACCGCAAGGAGCCCGCCGCCTTTGGTCGTTTGCTCACGTCACCGCCCTCGCGATCACAGTGTCGACGCGTCGCCTGGGCAACGCGCAGCGACCGACCCGGCGGGTCGGACCTCCGAGATTCCACCACGTCGCCCCCTCGGGACGAAAGCCCAGGCTGGCCGTCACGCAGGGTGTGATGAGATGTTGATGCAATTTGATCGCAATCCGTCTAACCGGAGTCACCCAAGGTAATGGAACATCTTCGCCGCGTCGTCCTCCTCGCAGGCCCGTCCGGGTCCGGAAAGTCGTACATAGCGCGCCGAACGGGACTTCCTGTCCTTCGTTTGGACGACTTTTACAAGGACGGCGATGACCCTACGTTGCCGCGCCGGAACGGAGAGGTGGACTGGGATTCACCAGGGTCGTGGGATGGCACGGCGGCAGTGCGAACAATCGCCCGTCTGGCCCGGGAGGGCAAGGCCGAAGTGCCGGTTTATGCGCTCGGTGCCGACCGACGGGTGGACACCCGGACACTGGATCTCACCAGGTCGCCACTTTTCGTGGCCGAAGGTATCTTCGCCGCCGAGATCGTCGAGGAGTGCCGTCGGGAGGGCCTCCTGGCAGGGGCGTATGCGCTTCGCCGACCCCGGGGCGCCACCTTCCTCCGCCGCCTCGCCCGGGACCTGGCCGAACAGCGCAAGGCCCCCCGGGTCCTGCTGCACCGGGGGCTCACCCTGCTGCGGTCCGAGCCCGCGGTGCTACGCCGACAGGTGGGGCTGGGCGCCGAGGCGGCCCGCGCGAGGGTGGTGCTCCGGCGGGTGGCCCGGATGGTCACCGACCACCCGGGCACCACCACCGTGCAGCCCCGGCACTGCCCGACCCCGAACGCCTGACAGCCGGGGGTCAGGAGCCGGACAGACGCTTCGCGTACGCCGGTTTGATCACCTCGTCGATGATCCGCAGACGTTCGTCGAACGGGATGAAGGCGCTCTTCATCGCGTTGATCGTGAACCACTGCAGTTCCCGCCAGCCGTACCCGAAGGCCTCGGTCAGCAGCGCCATCTCCCGCGACATGGAGGTGCCGCTCATCAGCCGGTTGTCGGTGTTGACGGTGACCCGGAACCGCAGGTCCCGCAGCAGCCCGATCGGGTGCTCGGCGATCGAGGGGGCGGCCCCGGTCTGCACGTTCGACGAGGGGCACAGCTCCAACGGGATGCGCTTGTCCCGGACGTACGCAGCGAGCCGACCGAGCACCGGCGGTTCGCCGGGGGTGATGTCGTCGACGATGCGTACGCCGTGCCCGAGCCGGTCCGCCCCGCACCACTGGATCGCCTGCCAGATCGACGGCAACCCGAAGGCCTCACCGGCGTGGATGGTGAAGTGGAAGTTCTCCCGCTGGAGGTATTCGAAGGCGTCCAGGTGCCGGGTGGGCGGGAACCCGGCCTCGGCCCCGGCGATGTCGAACCCCACCACCCCGGCGTCGCGGTGCCGGACCGCCAACTCGGCGATCTCCTGCGAACGGGCGGCGTGCCGCATCGCGGTGAGCAGGGTGCCGACCCGGATCGGGGTGCCCGCCGCAGCCGCCGCAGCACTGCCCTCGGCGAACCCCGACAGCACCGCCTCGACCACCTCGTCCAGGGTCAGGTCCCGCTCCAGGTGCTGTTCGGGGGCGAACCGCACCTCGGCGTAGACCACTCCGTCGGCGGCCAGGTCCCGGGCGCACTCGGCGGCCACCCGGTGCAGCGCCGCCCTGGTCTGCATGACGGCGACGGTGTGGGCGAACGTCTCCAGGTACCGCTCCAGGGACCCGGAGTCGGCCGCCTCGACGAACCACCGGCCCAGTGTCTGAGGATCGGTGCTGGGCAGTTCGTGCCCCACCTCGGCGGCCAACTCGACGACGGTGGCCGGTCGCAGCCCGCCGTCGAGGTGGTCGTGCAGCAAGGCCTTCGGAGCCTGGACGATGTCGTCGTGTGAGATCGCACCCATGGCCAGACCCTAGTCAGGTCCTGCGACCCCGCCACTCACGCCGAGCATCGCCACGCCGGTGCCACCGCCCGCGACCCCGTCGCCACGCCGGTGCCACCTCCGCCTGCGCGCCGGGGCGTACCGGCTGGGAGGATCACCGGGATGGACCCGCACGTCGTCGCCCGCCTGCGCTGCCCGGTCTGCGCCGAGCCGCTCACCGAGGTCACCGCCGGGACCGCCCGGATGCTGCGCTGCCCGAGTCGGCACAGCTTCGACGTGGCCCGACAGGGGTACGTCAACCTGCTCACCGGCCGCGCCCCGCACGTCGGGGACACGTCCGAGATGGTGGCCGCCCGGGACGACTTCCTCGCCGCCGGGCACTACGAACCGCTCTCGGCCGCCCTCGCCGCCGCAGCCACCACCGCCCTGCACCGGCTCCCGTCCACGCCCGACCCGACGAACACGCCCCACCCCACGAACAGGGCCGACCCCATGAACAGGGCCGACCCGGTGGACCCGCCCCACCCCGTGGACGGGGACGAGCCGGTGGACGGGGCGTACCCGCTGGTGGTCGACTCGGGAGCGGGGACCGGCCGGCACCTGGCGGCGGTGCTGGCGGCGCTGCCCGGGGCGGTGGGTCTCTGCCTCGACGTCTCGAAACCGGCGCTGCGCCGGGCCGCCCGGGTCCACCCCCGGGCGACGGCGGCGCTGGCCGACACCTGGCAGCGACTGCCGCTGGCCGACGGGGCCGTCGCGGTCCTGCTCAACGTCTTCGCCCCGCGCAACGGTGCCGAGTTCCGGCGGGTGCTGCACCCGGAGGGGACGCTCCTGGTGGTGACCCCGGCCGAGGACCACCTCACCGAACTCGTCGGCCCGCTGGGGCTGCTGCGGGTCGACCCCACCAAGGCCGACCGGGTCGCCGGGAGCCTGTCCGCCCATCTCACCGAGGTCGACGTGACGCCGCTGCGTCACCGGCTGCACCTGACCCACGCCGAGGTGGCCACCCTGGTCGGGATGGGACCCAGCGCCCGGCACCTCGACCCCGCCCGCCTGGCCGAACGGATCGCGGCCCTTCCCGACCCGGTCGAGGTGACCCTCGCCGTCGACCTCACCGTCCACCGTCCCCGCTGAGGGTCTCAGGTGGACAGGTCGACCTCTTCCCAGCCGGGGGGCTCGTCGTGGTACGGGCCACGCAGGACCACCGCCCACTCCAGCGCCCACCGGCGCTGCCCGATCGCGTTGGCGTCGACCACGCCGGGCAGTGTCCCGCCGACCTCCTCCAGTTCGAGGTACGCCCAGTCCAGGCAGTAGTGCAGGTCGAGGAGGGCGGCGGCGTCGGCGGGGTGCTGCGGGGCGGCCAGCACCCGACCCCGCCACTGGTCGAAGGTCTCCCCCCGGGAGATCTGCGGCATCCGGTCCAGCAGCCGGTCGTCCACCGGGAGCCGGGGGTCGAGCTGCTTGCTCAGGCCCAGCACCCAGGCCAGGGAGAACAGCGCGTCGTGGTGCAGCACGAAGGAGCGGTGGTCACCCTTGCCGCCGACCACGAACTGCCACTCCGGCGGGGTGAGCATCTCCACCAGTTTGGAGCCGAGCAGCCAGCTCATCGCCTCCTCGGCCGACATCCCGAAGCAGCGGGCCAGGATCAGGTGCAGGACCGCGATCCGGGCCTCGATCTCCCCGGTCGGGCGCAGTTCGATCTCGTCGCCGGGCTCCCACACCAGGGGGAAGCTCGTCGGCGGTCGGGGAAGCCCGAGCCGGTCCAGTTCCTCCAGGCTCGCCTCACGCACGGCCCGTGGATCGGGGGCAGGTACGGTCACTGCTCAAGACCCCTGTCTGACGTCGTCCCGGTGCCGGCCTGTCCCCCCTGGACAGGGAATGTTACCGTTTGCCCTACCCGCACCGCTGTCGCCCCGCTCAGCCGATCCGCTCGATCACCAAGGGTTCGACCGGCGGCGGAACCTCGGCGATGCGAACCGCTCTCGTGGCTTCGGCGAGCGCTGCGGGCATCCGACCGGCGTGCTCGGCGCGCAGCTCGAACAGCGGATCCCCGGCCCGGACCCGGTCTCCGGGTCGCCGGTGCAGGACCACCCCGGCGGCGGCGCTGACCGGGTCCTCCTTGCGGGCCCGACCGGCACCCAGCCGCCAGGCGCTCACCCCGATGGCGTACGCGTCGACCTCGGCGACGTACCCGTCGGTGTCGGCCACGACCACCTCCACCTCGTTGGCGGTGGCCATCGGGGCGTCCGGGTCCCCGCCCTGGGCGCGGACCATCGCCCGCCAGGTGTCCATGGCCCGCCCGTCGGCGAGCGCGGCGGCCGGGTCGGCGTCGGGCAGCCCGGCGGCGTCGAGCATCTCCCGGGCCAGGGCCACGGTCAGCTCCACGACGTCGGCGGGGCCACCCCCGGCGAGGACCTCCACCGACTCGGTGACCTCGACGGCGTTGCCGACGGCCCGGCCCAGCGGGGTGGACATGTCGGTGAGCAGGGCGACGGTACGGACCCCGTGGGCCCCGCCCAGCTCGACCATCGTCCGGGCCAGTTCCCGGGCGTCGGAGACGGACTTCATGAACGCCCCGGAGCCGACCTTCACGTCGAGCACCAGCGCCCCGGTCCCCTCGGCGATCTTCTTGCTCATGATCGAGCTGGCGATCAGGGGGATCGCCTCGACGGTCCCGGTGACGTCGCGCAGCGCGTACAGCTTGCGGTCGGCGGGGGCGAGGCCGGTGCCGGCGGCGCAGATCACCGCGCCCACGTCGCGCAGTTGGCCGAGGAACTCGTCGTTGCTCAGGGAGGCCCGCCAGCCCGGGATCGACTCCAGCTTGTCGAGGGTTCCCCCGGTGTGTCCGAGACCCCGCCCGGACAGCTGCGGGACGGCACCGCCGCAGGCCGCCACGAGCGGGGTGAGCGGCAGCGTGATCTTGTCGCCGACCCCACCCGTGGAGTGCTTGTCCACAGTCGGCCGGGGCACCGACGACAGGTCCAGTCGCTCCCCGCTGGCGATCATCGCCGCGGTCCACCTGGCGATCTCCGGGCCGGTCATCCCGTTCAGCAGGATCGCCATGGCCAGCGCGGACATCTGCTCGTCGGCCACCAGCCCGGTGGTGTAGGCGTCCACCACCCAGTCGATCTGCCCGTCGGAGAGCACACCCCCGTCGCGCTTCGCGCGGATCACGTCGACAGCAGTGAAAGTACCCATCTCACCCACCCCAGCGAATCGGAATCTCCGAGGGCGGCTCCCCCTCGCCGGCCCAGAAGATCGTTCCGGCCGCGTCCACCACCACCACCCGAGGCGTACGGGCCAGCCCCCAGGCGATCGCCTCCGTCGAGGCGTCCCAGCTCGGCCCCTCCTCCAGGACCCCGGTCTCGGCACCGTCGGTGTCCCCGGCGGACCGTTCCCAGTACGCCGTCCAGACCTCCCGCCCGGCCGACAGGTCGGGGTGGACGAAGACGGTCCCCCGCCCCCGCCAGGCCGCCAGCCGGTCGGGCACCACCGGTACCGCCTGCTCCCGGGTCACCGCGTCCAGGTCGGCCACGTCGAAGGCGTGCGGGAGCAGCTCGGCCATCCGCAGCGGGCCGGTCCGCGACTCGATCAGACACTCCGGGCCGCCCTGCTCCCAGAGCAGCTGCCGACACCGGCCGCAGGGCATCAGCGGCTCCCCGGTGGCGTCGACGCAGGAGAGGGCGACCAGTCGACCCCCACCGGTGGCGTGCAGGGAGGAGACCACCCCGCACTCGGCGCAGAGCACCACCCCGTACGCGGCGTTCTCCACGTTGCACCCGACCACGATCCGGCCGTCGTCGACCAGGGCGGCCGCCCCGACCGGGAACTTCGAGTACGGCACGTACGCGTGCCGCATCACCTCGGTGGCGGCGGCCCGCAGCCGTTCCCAGTCGATCTGCATTCCGACAATTCTGCCGTACCCGCTCGGTGACCTGCTGCTGGGGCGACCCGGTCCGGACCGGGTCGCCCCGCTCATCAGCCCTTGATGTACGGCTTGCCGTCGGCGGCCGGTGCGCGTACCCGACCGACCAGGCCCGCCACCGCCAGGATCGTCGCCAGGTACGGCAGCATCGCCAGGAACTGGCTCGGGATGATGCTGTTGATGGCGCCGAGGTAGGTGGCGAGCTGGTCGGCGAAGCCGAAGAAGAGCGCGGCGAGCAGCGCTCCGGTCGGACTCCACCGGCCGAAGATCAGCGCGGCCAGGGCGATGAACCCCTTTCCACCGATCATGTTCTTGGTGAACGAGTAGAGGGCCAGGGTGTAGGAGGCCCCGCCGATACCGGCGACCACCCCGGCGAGAGTGACGTTGAGGTAGCGCAGGCGGAGGACCTTGACGCCGAGGGTGTCGGCGGCGGTGGGGTGCTCGCCCACCGACCGGGTCCGCAGCCCCCACCGGGTCCGGAACAGCGCGATGTGCAGCACCAGGACCAGCAGGAGTCCGAGGTAGAGGAAGATGTTCCCGCGGAACAGCGCCGGACCGAGCAGCGGGATGTCCGACAGCAGCGGGATCTCCCAGTTGCTGAACCGGGGGGCGCTGTTGTAGCGGGTCGGGTCGGTCTGCATCAGCCGCTCGTAGAGGAACCCGGTGACCCCGAGCGCGAGCAGGTTGAGCACGATGCCCATGACCACCTGGTCGACCAGGTACCGGATGGCGAAGACGGCGAGCAGCAGGGAGATCGTCGCACCGCCGATCGCCGCCGCGACGAGACCGACCCAGACGCTGCCGGAGATGCTGCCGAACAGCGCCCCGCTGAACGCCCCCATCAGCAGCTGCCCCTCGATGGCCACGTTGACCACGCCGGAGCGTTCGCAGAGCACCCCGGCGAGCGCACCGAAGATCAGTGGCAGGGCCAGGATGAAGGTGCCCCGGAGGATGTTGACCAGGGGCATGAAGTTCTGCCCGGGTTGCGCGTCGGAGATCTGCCAGCAGAGGAAGGACAGCACGAACCCGACCAGGCCGACCCCGAGCACCAGGACGAACCAGCGTCGGGGCACCCCGACGAGCAGGGCCGCCCCGGCGGCCAGGGCGACCAGGCCGAACAGGATCGCGCCGACCGTACCGTCGATCGCCAGGGCGGCACCGGCGGAGTCCTCGCTGAGGGTGAACCGGGCCTGCTCACCGGTGGCGAGCGACCCGAACAGGACCGCGCCGATCAGGCCGAGCCCGACCAGGAGCAACCCCACCTTGCGGGTACGGGTCCAGAAGCCCTGGTCGACCGGGGCGACCGCGACGTCCTCGACAGCCGTGGTGGACATCGGCGTCACCAGCCCTTCGCCAGGCTCGTCTGGAGCCGGGCCGCCCGCGCGGCCCGGAGCTGGAAGATCGCCTTCACCAGGGCCGGCGCGGCGATGAAGATGACGATCAGCGCCTGCAGGACGGTGCCCAGTTCCAGCGAGATCCCCGCGTACGACTGCATCCGGTTACCGCCGGCCTGGAGGGCGCCGAACAGCAACGCGGCCAGCGCCACCCCCCACGGCTTCACCCGGCCGAGCAGCGCGACGAGGATCCCGTCGAATCCGATCTGGGCCACCACCAGCGGGGTCAGCGCCGTTGCGGTGGAGCCGAGGACCATGTTGCTGCCGCCGAGGCCGGCCAGGATTCCGGCGAAGACCATCGTCAGCACGTAGGTGCGGGTGACGCTGATCCCGGCGGTACGGGCGGCGTCCGGGTTGGCACCGACGGCGCGTAGCTCGAATCCGAGCGTCGACCGGTTCAGCAGCCAGGCCACCGCAGCGGTGGCCAGCATGGCGAGGATGATCCCCGAGTGCGCCCGTAGCCCGTCCCCGAAGAGTCGGGGCAGTTGCGCCGAGGCGTCCACCGACCTGCTGATCGCGTCGGTACGGTTCGGGTCCTGGATGCCGTTCTGGATGATCAGCCAGGTCAGGAAGTACAACGCGACGTAGTTGAGCATGATCGTGTTGATCACCTCGTGGGCACCGGTACGGGCCTTGAGGATGCCGGGGATGAATCCCCAGATCGCCCCGCCCAGCGCACCGGCGAGGACCGCGACGACCAGGTGCACCCCGGGCGGCAGCGGCAGCAGGAACCCGGCCAGGGCGGCCATGATGACACCCATGGTGGCCTGCCCCTGGGCCCCGATGTTGAACATGCCGCCCCGGAAGGCCAGCGCCACCGACAGGCCGGTGAAGACCAGCGGGGCGGTGTAGGTGAGGGTCTCCGAGATCGGGCTCATCGCGGCCTGGAAGCCGACCGCGTCGGGGTCGAAGACCGCGCCCTTGAACATGTTCGCGTACGCGTCGCTGACCAGCGCCCAGCTGGACCCGATGGCGTCCGAGGGCCGGGCGGTGATGTAGCCGTAGGTGGCGAGGACGTCGGGATCGGAGACGATCATCAGGATCGCGCCCACGACCATCGCCAGGACCAGCGACAGCAGGGTCACCGTGAAGGTGTTCGCAGCCCAGAGGTTGTCCAGGAAGGCCTGCCCGAGCGACGGCTTGTGGGACTGCCCGGCCTTCCCGGTCGCTGCCGGCTCGGCGTCGGTCGGCTCCGGCTTCCCGGTCGCTGTCGGCTCGGCGGGCTGTTCGGGCGCTGCCTGTTCGGCCGGCTGCCCGGTGGCTGTCGGATCGGCCCGCTCGGTGTTGTCGAGCGCGGCCTGTTCGGCCTGCGACGGCGTCGCCGGTTCCTTGTCGGGGGAGCCCGAGGGGGGCACTGGGTCGGTCATTGCTGGTCCTCGCTACCTGGTCCCTCGGCCGTCTCGCCGACGATGCCGGCCATCAGCAGGCCGATCGCCTCACGCGAGGTCTCCGGGCCGACGATGCCGATGATCCGGCCCCGGTACATCACCGCGATCCGGTCGGCGAGGGCGATCACCTCGTCCAGTTCGCTGGAGACCACCAGGACGGCGGTGCCGACGTCACGCTCGTGGATGATCCGGCTGTGGATGAACTCGATCGACCCGACGTCGACGCCCCGGGTCGGCTGGGCGGCGATGAAGAGCTTCAGCGGCCGGGACAGTTCCCGGGCCACGATGACCTTCTGCTGGTTGCCGCCGGAGAGGGTCCCGACCGGCGCCTCGGCCGAGGAGGTACGGACGTCGAACTGGTCGATCCGTTCCTGGGCCGACCGGGCGATCTCGTCGAGCCGTAGGGCGAGCCCCCGACCGAAGGGCGGCCGGTCGTAGAGGTCCAGGACGAGGTTCTCGGCGACGCTGAACTCCTTGACCACCCCGTCGACGCTGCGGTCCTCGGGGACGTACCCGACCCCGGCACGGAGCACCTTCTTCGTCGACCAGCCGTCGATCGGCCGTCCGTCGAGGGCGACGGTCCCGCCGAGCACCGGACGCAGGCCCATGATCGCCTCGATCAGCTCGGTCTGCCCGTTGCCCTGCACCCCGGCGACGCCCAGGACCTCTCCCGCCCGCACTGTCAGGTCGACCCCGTCGACGGCGCGTACCTGCCTGTCGTCGTCGACGACCAGGCCGGCGACCTCCAGCACCGGCTCCCCGGGGGGTGGCCTTCTGCTTCTCCACCGTCAGCCGCACGTTGCGCCCGACCATGAGCGCCGCCAGTTCGTCCCGGCTCGCCTCGGGGGAAGCGGTGCCCACGGTCCGTCCCCGCCGGATCACGGTGATCCGGTCGGCGATCGCCTTGACCTCGCCCAGCTTGTGGGTGATGAAGACGATCGACTTGCCGGCCGCCTTGAGCGACCGCATCACGGTGAGCAGTTCCTCGGTCTCCTGCGGCGTCAGGACCGCGGTGGGCTCGTCGAGGATGAGCAGGTCGACGTCGCGGGTGAGCGCCTTGACGATCTCCACCCGCTGTTGGATGCCGACCGGCAGGTCCTCGATGACGGCGTCCGGGTCGACCCGCAGGTTGTACCGCTCCGAGACCTCGGCGACCTCACGCCGGGCCCGCCGCCGGTCCAGGAACCCGGCGATGCCGCCCCGGACGTGCTCGGCCCCGAGCATGATGTTCTCGGTGACTGTGAAGACCGGCACCAGCATGAAGTGTTGGTGCACCATCCCGATCCCGGCGGAGATGGCGTCCGCCGGTCCCTTGAGGGTCAGTGGCTTCCCGTCGACCAGGATCTCGCCCTCGTCCGGCTGGTAGAGCCCGTAGAGCACGTTCATCAGCGTCGACTTGCCCGCCCCGTTCTCACCGAGCAGGGCGTGGATCTCTCCTGGCTCCACCGTCAGGTCGATGTGGTCGTTGGCGACCAGGTCACCGAACCGCTTGGTGATGCCGCGCAGTTCGAGTCTCAGCGCAACCTCCGAGGGTGCGAGCGGGGATGGTGCAGCCTAGCGGGCCGACCGGTCGGACCGCCGCCGATCCGGGTGGCGGGGATCGGCGCAGACCGGCCGCCCCGGGGCTCGGGCACCGTGGCCCGTGGCGACCGGGACGGCCGGACGTGTCGAACTGGTGGCCCGGCCGGCCGACGGTGATCGTCTCACCGTCGGCGGCCGGGACCGGTCACTTCGGCTGCGCGGCCGAGGTGACCTTGATGGTGCCGCCGGAGATGTCGGCCTTCAGCTTGTCGATCTCGGCCTTCAGCTCGGCCGGGACCTTGCTGTCGAACTCGTGGTACGGCGCCAGGGAGACACCCTCGTTCTCCAGGGTGCCCAGGTAGCCCGGCTCGGGCTCCAGCTTCTCGCCGTTGGCCGCCTTGATCACGGCCTCGGTGACGGCACCGGCGATGTTCTTGACCACGGTGGTGATGATCGCCGGGCAGTTCTGGGTGCTCTCGCACCCGTCGACGTCCACCCAGATGGTGTTGTACTGGCCGTTGGAGGCCTGGGCGGCACCGGTGGTGCCGAGGCCCGCGCCACCGGCGACCGGCATGATGATGTCGGCACCCTGGGCGACGAGGGCGTCGCTGACCTTCTTGCCCTCGTCCTGCTTGATGAAGTCGTTGGTGAAGGAGCCGTTCTGGGCGGCCTTGTCCCAGCCGACCAGCTTCACGTCCTCGTTCTTCGTGGTGTTGTAGTGGGCGACGCCGTCGGCGTACCCGTCCATGAAGATGGTCACCGGCGGGATCTTCATGCCCCCGTAGGTGCCCACGGTGCCGCTCTCGGTCATCCCGGCGGCCAGGTATCCGGCGAGGAAGCCGGCCTGGGCGGTGTCGAACTGCATCGGGTAGACGTTCGGGTCACCGGTGGCGGCGTCGACGATGCCGAACTGCTGGTTCGGGTTCGCCTTGGCGATCTTGCCGGTGGCCTCGCCCATCAGTCCGCCGACGGCCAGGACGAAGTCGCAGCCCTGGTTGACGTACTGGGTCAGGTTCGGCTCGTAGTCGGCCTCGGCCTTGGACGGGACGTACTTGACCTCGATGTTGCTGTTCTGCTCCTTGGCCGCCTCCAGACCCTTCCAGGCCGAGGCGTTGAAGGACTTGTCGTCGATGCCCCCGACGTCGGTCACCATGCAGGCGTTGAACTTCTGGTCACCGCTGCCGGCGCTGTTGTTCTCCTCGGGGGCCTCGCCACACGCGGCGGCGCTCAGTACGAGCCCGCCCACCGCGACGACGGAGGCGATCCGCATCCCACGCACAGTGCGCAAGACGTCTCCTTCCCATTGCACACCGCGCCAGAAGCGGTGGCTGCCCTTGAGCCGGCCTGCGCCTTGCCGCCGGCGGTTCATCGTTACGGACGCGAAGCGTACGCCCGCGTACACCCACCGGCCGACAATCGTGCACGACTGTTGAACGCTCGTTACCCTTGCGTAACCCTTGGGTGCGACAGATCACCCTCGTGTCCGATCCTCGGCCGGTGGGCCGGCACGTTTCGTCCGGTCACCCGACGGCCGGACCGACGATCACCAGAAGACCGCCACCGCCGCGTTGACCAGGGTCAGGCCGACGACCGCCAGGAAGTGTCCCCGGTTGACCTCGTCGCGCTTACGGCTGAAGAACACCATGACGAAGATCAACACGGCGAGCAGCAGCTTGACGCCGAGCTTGGCCGGGGACGGTTCGTCGCCGTCGCGCAGCGGGGCGGAGAGGCCGATCCCGGTGGCCAGCTGGATCACCGCGCCCCAGAGCATCGCCGGGTTCATCCGGATCTTTCCGGTCACCAGCTGGGCGACCGCACCACCGAGCAGCAGCGCGAAGCCGATCAGGTGCAGGTACAGGAGAATCAGTCGCAGAGCTTCCATGTGCCCCATCCTCCCCTATCAACGACGGATCGTAGTAGCCGCCTCGGCGCGGGTCGGCCCGCCGACGCCACGGCGCCCGGTCGGAGAAGCTCCCCGACCGGGCGCCGTGGCCGCCACCACCGGCCCACCCGGCGACGTGCGTGACCAGCTGAGCCGGACCGTACCGGCGGTGTGTGTGACCAGCTGAGCCGGACCGTACCGGCGGTGTGTGTGACTAGCGGAGCCGGACCGTACCGGTGATGGTGGTGTTCTTGATGGTGGTCTTGGCGCCGACGGCCTTCAGGCCGCCGTTGACGGTGGTCTCCACCAGGTTGACCAGCTGGGAGCCGTTGGCGTTGACGTCACCGTTGAGGGTGCTCTTGTACACGATCAGGCTGCCACCGGCCGCGACCTTGACGACGCCGTTGACGGTCGCCCGGTCCAGGCAGATGGTGCTGCCGGACTTGACGGTCAGGCCGCCGTTGACCCGGGCGGTGAGCACCTGGTCGCACTCGGGGTAGCTGATCTGGTTCTGCGGGTTGGACTCGTCGACGGCCACCACCGCCTCGGCGTTGTTGGTCCGGGCGTCAGCGATCTTGAGAACGTCGAAGCCCTTCTGGATGTCCGAGGAGTAGATGAACCCGTTGTGGTAGTACGCCGACCAGGAGCCACCCAGCACCAGGCGGGAGTCCGACAGCGGACCCCGCTCCCAGAACCCGATCTCGACCGGGTTGCTGGAGTCGGTGAAGTCGAAGACCGAGATGCCACCCTGGTACCAGGCCTGGACCATGATGTCGCGGCCCATGGCCGGGATCAGGGAGCCGTTGTGGGCGACGCAGTTCTCGAACCGGGTGTTCTCACGGGGGATCTTGAAGTAGCTCTTGAAGACGAGCTTCCGCTCGGCCCCCTCACCCTCGATGTCGAACAGGGCGTTCGCACCGCGCTTCGGACCGATGGTCGGGTTGCAGGTGGCCGCGCCACCGCCGCCCAGCTCGTCGGTGAAGATGACCTTGTTTCCGCTGTTGTTGAAGGTCGCGGAGTGCCAGAAGGCGAAGTTGGTGTCCCGGACCCGGCTGAGCACGACCGGGTTGGTCCGGTCGGAGATGTCCATCAGGACCCCGTCGCCCATGCAGGCACCGGCGGCCAGGTCCAGCTCGGCGTAGACGGTCACGTCGTGGCAGCCGCTGGTCGAGGCGGCGCCCAGCTCACCCGGGAACAGGTTCGGGGTGGCGACCACACTGGCCTGGGTCGGGTCGCTGAGCGGGACCTCGATGATCGAGAGCTTGTCGTGCGGCGGCTGGCAGTCCGGGAAGCTCGCGTTCGGGCTGTACGACTGGACGTAGACGTAGACCTTGTCCTTGGTCTTGGCCGGGACGAGGGTGTGGGTGTGCGACCCGCAGTCGGTCTCGATGGCCTTGACGTAGGTCGGGTTGACCTTGTCGGAGACGTCGAAGATCCGGACGCCCTCCCACGAGCTCTTGATGGTCGCCGACTGCGCCGTGCTGTTGCACGAGTCGTCGTTGCGGGAGGAGTCGACGGAGAGGAAGAGCAGGTCGCCGTAGACCGAGATGTCGTTCTGCGCACCCGGGCAGAGGACCTGGCTCACCAGCTTCGGGTTACGCGGCTTGCTGATGTCGTACGTGGTGAAGCCGTCGTAGTTGCCGACGAAGGCGTAGTTGCCCTGGAAGGCGATGTCGGTGTTGTACGAGGACTCCCTGTCGAACGCCCCCGACTTGGGCAGGTTGGCGATCGTCCGGAAGTTGCTGCTGGACTTGATCTCGTCCACCCCGGGGATGACGTATCCCGGGTCGGCGGTCTCGTCGACGGCGGCGCTGGCCGGGGCACCGGCCACAGAGGTCAGCAGAAGGGCCGCGGTGGCGGCAAGGCTGATGACCCCGAGCCGCCGCGTCCCTTGTGGGGGTTTACTGAACATCGAACGACACCCTTCGTCGGGGGGAGAGGTAGCGGGACCATATCGTGGGGTCCGACGAGGACATTGTGATCTGCATCACAGTCGCGAACCAGGGAAGGTAACGATCAGGTAACTCGTCCCTGCGAAGTCCCTGAACAAAAAGCGCAGCGCGGAGCATTCGTCCATATCGCTCGGCAACCCTTCCGGTGCTGGCCAGGCCGCGTTACGATCCCGGCCAACTCTGGGTCGGGGGCAGGAGACGAACTGTGCTAGGCAAACAGATCCGCGGACGGTCCCGCCGGTGGCGGACCATCGTCGTAGTGGAACTGGCCGTGGTCGCCGTACTGGTCGCCGGAGCAGCGGTGGCCTTCGGATTCGGCGACGACGAGCCCGAGCCCACCGCGAGCGCCGCCGCCCCGGACCCGATCACCCTCTCCGGGATCCCGGACGCCAGCGCCCCGGTCCTGCGCCCCGGCCGGCCCGGCGAGACGGCGCAGAAGGTGCCGGCCAACGAGTTCACCCCGCTGCCGTCGCCCTCCTACAACGCGGCCGACGTCCGGTTCGTCACCATGATGATCCCGCACCACGAGCAGGCCCTCGTCATGGCGCGGCTCGCCCCGCAGCGGGCCGCCAACACCGGCATCGCCGCCATCGCCGACCGGATCCTGGCCGCCCAGGGACCGGAGATCAAGACCCTGGAGAGCTGGCTGGAGGCGCGGGGCCTCAAGCGGGACGCGGCAGCGGACCGGGGCCACGCCCACGGGATGTCCGGCATGCAGTCGCCGGAGGCGTTGCAGAACCTGGAGGCCGCCCGGGGCGCCGAGTTCGACAGGCTCTTCGTCGCCATGATGAGCGACCACCATGAGGGAGCCGTCAAGATGGCCCTGGAGGCGCAGACGCTCGGCGTCGACTCCATCGTCAACGAGGCCGCCACCAGCGTCGCCGTCGAGCAGCGGGTCGAGATCCAGCGGATGCGGGAGGCCCTCGCCGGATGACCCGCTGCTCGACGACTCACCCCTTCACCGCCCCGGAGGTCAACCCGGAGACGATGTAGCGCTGGAGGAACTGGAAGACCAGGACGGTGGGGATCGCGGTGAGCAGGGTGGCCGCCGCGAAGATGCCGAAGTTGTTGTTGCGCTCGGTGCCCTCCAGCAGCCCGAACATCCCGACGGCCAGGGTCTTCGAGTCGCTGCTGGTCAGGAAGACGTTCGCCATCAGGAACTCGTTGACGGTGTTGATGAAGGCGAGCAGCCCGGTGACCGCCAGGATCGGGGCCACCAGGGGCAGCAGGATCCGGAAGAAGACCTGGGCGTGGCTCGCCCCGTCCATGGTGGCCGACTCGTCGAGTTCCCGGGGCAGGGTGTCGAAGAAGCCCTTCATCAGCCAGGTGTTCACCCCCAACGCCCCGCCGAGGTAGAGCAGCAGCAGACCCCACGGGGTGTCGAACCCGATCTGCGGCCACAGGTCGGTGATCGTGCCGAAGATGATGAAGATCGCCACGATCGCCAGGAACTGCGGGAACATCTGGATCAGCAGCAGGGAGAGGAGCCCGACCCGGCGTCCGGCGAAACGCATCCGGCTGAAGGCGTACGCGGCCAGTGCGGACAGGAACACCGACACGAACGAGGCGAGCCCGGCGATCAGCAGCGAGTTGAGGAACCACCTGCCGAACGAGGTCCGCTCGAACAGCTCGCCGAAGTTGCCGACCGACACCCCGCCGGTCGGCACCAGATCCGTCGAGGAGAGGGTGCCGAGCGGGTTGAGGGCTGCGGAGAGCACGAACACGATCGGGAAGAGGCTGAACAGTACGGCGAGGACGCCGACCAGGTGCCGCCAGCCGACGGTGGTCAGCCATCGGTTGCGCCGACGGCGCGACCCGGTCCCGCCCGCCGGGGGGCGTACGGTGGCCGGTCCGACTCCGGTGCGCGTGGTCATGCGTACACCTCCTCCTGTCTGCGGGTGCGTCGGAAGCTGACCGCGCTGATCACGGCGACGATGGTGAAGATGAACAGCGAGATCGCCGCGGCGTACCCGAACTCCGCGCCCTGGCCGCCGAAGGCCAGCCGGTAGGTGTAGGTGATCAGCAGGTCGGTCGCCCCGTTGCCCGGGTTGTCGGCGGGGAACGGCGCCCCGGCGGTGGTCAGGTAGATCGCGTTGAAGTTGTTGAAGTTGAAGGCGAACGAGGCGATCAGCAGCGGGGAGAGCGCGACGAGCAGCAGCGGCAGGGTGACCGCCCGGAACGACTGCCACGGGGAGGCACCGTCCACGGTGCTGGCCTCGGTCACCTCGTGGGGGATCGCCTGCAACGCCCCGGTGGCGACCAGGAACATGTACGGGTATCCCAGCCAGAGCTGCACCACGATCACCGCCACCCGCGCGCTCCACTGGTCGCCGAACCAGTCGACGCCCAGCCCGAACAGGCTGTTGACCAGCCCGAAGTCGGTGTTGAACATGTCCCGCCAGACCAGCAGCATCGCGAACGACGGCATCGCGTACGGCAGGATCAGCAGGACCCGGTAGACGTTGGTGCCGCGCATCCGGGGTGAGTGCAGCGCCAGGGCGATGAACATGCCCAGCAGGAAGGTGCCCCCGGTGGAGCCGACGGCGAAGGCGATGTTCCAGACCAGCGTGGTGAGGAACGGGCCGGAGACGGTCGGGTCGGTGAGCACCCGGGTGAAGTTGTCCAGCCCGACGTTCACCTTCCAGCCCTGGGCCAGTCGTTCCCCGTCGGCGGCGACGAAGGAGCCCTCCGTCTCGTCGGCGGTCCACGTCCGGCCCGACTCGGCGTCCCTGATGCAGTCGCAGTCGGCGTCGTACGCCCGGACCGCCCGACCCTCGTACGCCCGGGACAGGCCGGACGAGCGCAGCGCTCCCCCGGCGGTGGGCACCACCAGGTCGGTGACCTCCTGGCTACGGGCACTGGCCTGGCCGATGGTGAGCACCGTGTAGTCCTGCGCGGCGGTGACCCGGCCACCCGGGGCGACCGTCACCGCACCCGGGTCGAGCGGACGCAGTCCGTCGGCGTCACCGACGTCGACGGCACCGGTGTCCGGGTCGGTGACCAGGAAGACCAGCGCTCCGGTGGCCGGGTCGCCGGTGGTGGCGACGGTCATCGCGTACTCGGTGGAGCCGGGGACCTGCTGCACGGAGGCGGTCTGGATGGCGACGATCGCCTCGTCCTTCCCGCCCCGGTGGCCGTCGCCGAAGTTGGTGAACGCCGTGCTCGCCGTGTAGAGCACCGGCAGGATCTGGAAGGCGATCAGGAAGAGGGTCCCGGGGACCAGGTACTTCGCCGGGACGTGGCGGGGGGTCAGGTAGAGATGGAACAGCCCGGCGGTGGTCACCGCCAGCACCCCCAGGCCGATCCAGTGTTCCCCGGCCATGAGGGGAAAGGCGGCCCAGAGGGCGATCGCGGCGGTCAGGCCGAGCAGGACCACCTTCACCGCGAGGCCGGTGAGGCTGGTCGGGGCGTCATGACGGCGGGTACGTCCCCGGTGGGGCCGGGAGCCGGCGGGCTCCCGGCCCGGGGTCCGTGACGTGGACCCCGAGCCGGACAGCGGATCGCTCATTACTTGATCGAATCGGTGATCGTCTTGCCGGCGGCGATGATGGTCTTCTCCGGGTCGGCACCCCCGACGACCGCCGCCTCGGCCTTGCCGAACGGGTCCCAGATCGCTGCCATCGCCGGGATCGCCGGGAGGACCTGGCCGTTCCTGCCGGCCTCGGTGAACTTGGCCAGGTCCGGGTCCTTCGCCTTGACCTGGTCGAGGGCGGCGGTCAGCGCCGGGGGCCGGGGCTCGGCCTCGTAGAGGGCCACGGCGAGGTCCGGCCTGGTGGTGTAGTTGGCCACGAACTCCTGGGCGAGGGCCTTGTTCTGGCCCTTCGCGGCGACGTAGAACGCCTGGACACCCACGAACGGCTGGGCCTCCTTGCCACCGGCGAAGCCGGGGACCGGGGAGATGTCGTACGTCAGCTCGGCCTTCTTCGCGTCGGCGGTGGCCCAGGGGCCGGAGACCAGGTAGGCGCACTTGCGGGCGGCGAAGGTGGCGATGGAGTTGGTGTCGGAGATGGAACGCTTGAGCGCGCCGTCGCCCTTCTCGCCGAGCGCGGCGATCTTCTTGAACGCCTCGATGGAGCCGGGCTTGCCGACGCCGACGTCGGTGGGGTCGTAGTCGCCGGTGGCGGTGGTGCCGAACAGGTAGCCGCCGCCCGAGGTGTAGAGCGGGTAGAGGTGGTACGCGTCGCCGGTCTGGCCGACCTGGAGGCAGAGGATCTCGGTGACCTTCCCGTCCGCCTTGAGCTTCTTGCCGGTGGCGACCAGGTCCTCGATGGTCGCCGGGGCCTCGGGGGCCAGCTCGGTGTTGCGGATCAGGGCCAGGTTCTCCTGGGCGTACGGCACACCGTAGAGCTGACCGTTGTAGGTGACCGCCTTGACGGCGGTCTCGTCGAAGGCGCTGCGCTGATCGGCGGAGAGCTGGACCGGCTCGATGGCGCCGTTGCGCACCATGTTGCCGATCCAGTCGTGCGCCCCGACCACCACGTCGGGGCCGCTGCCCTGCTGGGCGGCGGTGACGAAGTTGGTCTGGAGGTCCTTGGAGACGGCCTGGACCTCGACGGTGACCCCGTTCTCCTGTCCGAACCGATCGGCGAACGGCTTCAGGGCGGCGGTCCGGCGGTCGTCTGCCCAGATCACCAGCTTTCCGCCGGCGGCGTCGACGGACTCGTTCGCGGTCGGCTCGTCGTTGTCGCCGCCGCCACAGCCGCTGGCGGCCAGGGCGAGGCCGAGAACGGCGACCACACCCGTGGTACGGATGCGCATCGGTACTCCTGTCGTCATGGCGAAGCCGCACCGGGACGGGTGCCTCGCCAGTGGAATGGTGAAAGATCTTGCTGCCCGGCGCATGGGGGGAGCGCCGCAGGTCTCACGTGTTGCCGGGACGTTAGCAAGACATTGCAGGGGATGGAAGGCCTTGCAGAGTCGTCCGCAAGAAGTTGCCTCTGCGCTACAGTGCCGCCATGCGCGCTCGACTGTCCGACATCGCCCAACAGGCCGATGTCAGCGAGGCCACCGTGTCGCGGGTGCTCAACGACCGCCCCGGTGTGGCCCCCGCGACCCGGCAGGCCGTCCTGACCGCCCTCGACGTCCTCGGCTACGAGCGCCCCGCCCGACTGCGCAAACGCAGCGCCGGACTGGTCGGCCTGGTGACCCCGGAGCTGGAGAACCCGATCTTCCCGGCGTTCGCCCAGGTCATCGAGTCCACGTTGGCCCAGAGCGGCTTCACCCCGGTGCTCTGCACCCAGACCCCCGGCGGGGTCACCGAGGACGAGTACGTCGAGATGCTGCTGGACCGGCAGGTCTCCGGGATCGTCTTCGTCTCCGGTCGGCACGCCGACACCGCCGCCGACCACGACAGGTACCGGTCCCTGATCGCCCGGCCGCTCCCGGTCGTCATGATCAACGGGTACGCCCCGGGGATCGGCGCCCCCTTCGTCTCCTGCGACGACCGCGAGGCCACCGAGCTCGCCGTGGCCCACCTGGTGGCCCTGGGACACCGGCGGATCGGCCTGATCACCGGCCCGGACCGGTTCGTCCCGGTGCAGCGACGGGTGGCCGGCTTCCGGGCGGCGATGTCCCGGCTCACCGGACTGGCCGAGGCCGAGCTGGCCGAACTGGCCGAACTGTCCCTGTTCGGGGTGGAGGGGGGCGAGGCCGCCGCCGGTCGGCTCCTGGAACGGGGGGTCACCGGGATCGTCTCCGGCTCGGACCTGATGGCGCTGGGCGCGATCCGGGCCGCCCGCCAGCGCGGCCTCTCCGTCCCCGACGACCTCTCCGTCGTCGGGTACGACGACTCGCCCCTGATGGCGTTCACCGATCCACCGTTGACCACCATGCGTCAGCCGGTAGCGGCGATGGCGGTGGCGGCCGTCCGGGCGCTGGTCGACGAGATCAACGGCCACGGCGCCCCCCACTCGGAGTACCTGTTCCGCCCGGAGCTGGTGGTCCGTGGCTCCACAGCGATCGCCCGCCCCGCCGGGGACACCCCACCGCACCACTCCTCCCCCACCCCCGCCACCCCTCCGCCACCCCTCCGCCGCCCCTGCGCCGCCCCCTCGCCGTCCCGCGTTGATCAAGGGGTTTGCGTCAGTTCGGCGGGTTCCCATGACGCAAACCCCTTGATCACCACGGGAGGCCGGGAGGCCGGGAGGCCGGGAGGCCGGGAGGCCGGGAGGCCGGGAGGCCGGGAGGCCGGGAGGCCGGGAGGCCGGGAGGCCGGGAGGCCGGGAGGCCGGGAGGCCGGGAGGCCGGGAGGCCGGGAGGCCGGGAGGCCGTGGGGGTGGAAGGGCTTGCGTAAGGTTTGCTTGACTCTTTCAGGGGCTTGACGGCATTCTGCTGGGACGTCTGCGCCCGCCCGTCAGCGGCGTGGCCGGACGCCGCCACCGTCCCGCGCCGAAGAACGGGGTCCGAGACCGATGACCACCCGCCACCCCACCCCGCCGACCACCGACGACGACTGGTGGCGGTCCGCCGTCGTCTACCAGGTCTACGTACGCAGCTTCGCCGACTCGAACGGCGACGGCGTCGGCGACCTACGGGGCATTCGGCACCACCTGCCGTACCTGCGCGACCTGGGGGTGGACGCGCTCTGGCTGACGCCCTTCTACACCTCGCCGATGGTCGACGGCGGCTACGACGTGGCCGACTACCGGGACGTCGACCCGATGTTCGGGACCCTCGCCGACTTCGACCGCATGATCACCGACGCGCACGCGCTCGGCCTGCGGATCATCGTCGACCTCGTGCCGAACCACACCTCCGACGCGCACCCCTGGTTCCAGGCGGCGCTGGCCGCCGCCCCCGGCTCCCCCGAGCGGGACCGGTACCTGTTCGCCGACGGCCAGGGACCCGACGGCGGTCTCCCGCCCAACGACTGGGAGAGCATCTTCGGCGGCCCGGCCTGGACGCGGGTCCCCGACGGGCAGTGGTACCTGCACCTGTTCGACCCGACCCAACCCGACCTCAACTGGCGGCACCCCGAGGTACGCGAGGAGTTCCTCGACATCCTGCGGTTCTGGCTCGACCGGGGCGTCGACGGATTCCGGATCGACGTCGCCCACGGCATGATCAAGGCCGAGGGGCTGCCCGACGTGGGCTTCAACTCGATGACCACCGGCCGCCGCCAGTCCGAACTACTCGGCAAGGGTCGGCTGCCCTACTTCGACCAGGACGAGGTGCACGACGTCTACCGCGCCTGGCGGCCGGTCCTGGACAGCTACCCCGGCGGCCGGATGGCGGTCGCCGAGGCCTGGGCCGAGACGCCCCAGCGGCTGGCCCGCTACATCGGCCCGGACGAGCTGCACCAGGCGTTCAGCTTCGACTTCCTCGACGCCACCTGGTCCGCCGACTCGTTCCGGAAGGTGATCGACACCGCGTTGACCGAGTCGACGATCGTCGGAGCGCCGACCACCTGGGTCCTCTCCAACCACGACAAGCAACGGCACGTCACCAGGTACGGCGACGGCCCGCAGGGGCTTCGCCGCGCCCGGGCGGCCAGCCTCCTGATGCTCGCCCTGCCCGGCAGCGCCTACCTTTACCAGGGTGAGGAGTTGGGCCTACCGGAGGTCCTCGACCTCCCCGACGAGCTGCGTCAGGACCCGGCGTTCCTGCGTACCGGGGAGAGCCGGGACGGCTGTCGGGTGCCGATCCCGTGGGACGGGGAACTGGCCCCGTACGGCTTCGGTCCGCCGGGGGGTGCACCGAGCTGGCTGCCCGCCCCGGCCACCTGGCAGGCGCTGTCGGTGGCGGCGCAGACCGGCGTACCCGGATCCACCCTGGAGCTGTACCGGACCGCGCTGCGGATCCGGCACGACCATCCGGCGCTGGCCACCGACGCCGGGGAGGTGGTCTGGCTCGACACCGACCCGGGGGTGCTCGCCTTCCGTCGCGTCGCCGGTCCGGCCGCCCTGACCTGCGTGGTCAACCTCAGCGGCGCACCGGTGACGATCGACGGGTACGGAACGGCGGTCGCCGCCAGTGCCGAGCTGACCCCGGCGGGCACCGGACACGTGCTCCCCGTCGACGCCGCCGCCTGGTTCGACGAGCACCGACCCACGGGGGGATTGACGGTGGGCTCCCCGGGGTAAGCAGAGATCGCCCTGGTCGCCCGGCCGTGCCACGACGCCAGCCGGCGGCCGGGCTCTGACGACCCCTTGTGGTGGGGGGTGAACGGCGGCGGTGCCCGGGATCGTCCGGGTGCCGCCGCCGAGGGGTCTACGCGGTCGCCCAGCGGTGTACGCGGCCAGAGCCCGTGTACCGGCCGGAGCCCCGGTGTACGCGGTCAGATCCCCTTACCGGTGAGCATGCCGGCGATCCGGTTGAACCCGGCCCGCAGCTCGTCCTCGGTGGGTTCGGTGAGGGGCTGGGCGTGCCGCTCCTCCTCGGTGAGGCGGTCCTGTTCCTCGTCGACGGTCTCCTCGTAGTCGCCGTACAGGTCGATCTCGTCGATCTCGGTGGTGTCGCAGACGGCGGTACGGGCGGCGGTGATCTCGTCGCGGATCTCGGCGGCGGAGACCGCCGGCAACAGCGGCTCGACCACCGCCATCAGGGGCTCCTCGGAGACCACCGCCTCGGCGAGGGCGAGCGCGTGGGGGCGCTCGTACGGGCCGCAGACCACCGGCTCCCACTCGTCGGCCTCGTCGAGCGGGCCGAAGGTGATGATCCAGGGCAGGCCGAGCATCGGCGAGTCCGCCGGCAGGTCCAACGTCACGAGTGCGCCCACCGGCTCATCATGGGCCGCGAACATGAGGACGCGGTGCCGTTCACTCGAATTGCCAGGTGATCTTAAGCGGTCGACTCAGCGATCCGAAGCGGTCGACTTAGTCCGGGTCGGATCTTCGTCGCTCGACGGTCGCCGCATCCGGATCATCCGGATCGGTCTCCACGTCGATGTCCCGGGCAGCCGGAGCCTCCGCCAGGTCGACCACCCGACCGTGTCGACTGGTGGCGGCGAGCGCCGCCCCGAAGAGCACCAACTGGTTGAGCAGGTACAGGTAGACCAGCAGCCCGACGGCACCGGCCACCACCGCGTACGCCGGATTGCGCTCCGTCCGGACCACGTAGTACCGGCCCACCGTGTTGAGCAGCGTGATGCCGATCGCGACGACGAGCACCACCGGACGCAGCCGACGCCGGCTCATCCGCAGTCGGGGCACGGCCACCAGCAGCGCGGCGGCCAACACCGCGTTGACGAGCACACTCAGCACGGCGCTGACGGTGGTCAGGCCGATCGATCCGGTGCTACGCAGCAGGAACCGCAGCAACGACTCCAACGCGTCGACGGCGGCCACCGAGACGCCGAGCAGCAGGAAGACGCCGACCATCACGCCCAGGTCGACCAGCCGCCGGACCACCAGGTTGCCGGGCTGCTGGTTGAGCCCGTACAGCAGACGCTGCGAGGAACGGATCGCCTCGATCCAGCCGATCCCGGTGAAGACCAGGATCACCAGCCCCACCACCCCGACGGTGCCACTGCTCTGGGCGATCTGCTCCGGGTCGAGGAACGGCAGGTTCTCCCGGAGGAAGTCGGCGGCGGCGGCGCTGACGTCGTCGTTGTCCTCCAGGATCGCGCCGAAGACGGAATACCCCACCAGCGCCAACGCGAACGCGGCGAAGAATCCGTAGTACGCGATCGCGGCGGCCAGCCGGGCACCGAGCGCCTCGGCGTACAACTCCCCGGCCCGCCAGACGTGGTCGAAGACGGCCGAACGCCGACGGGCACCGTCGAGCCGACGGTCGATGCCGGCCTGGAGCCGCCCCATCACGTCCACGGTGTCATCCTCGCCGATGGAGTCGACGAACCGTCTCGGACGCGGCGACTGTTCAACCGCCGAGCGGGAAGTCCCGACGCGGTTGCCACCTGGCCTGGCCGCTGTGGGAGAACAGGGTGAACGAGTTCACCTCGAACATCGCCGAGAAGTCGGCCAGGTCCTCGTACGCCCGGTCGAGGGCCTCCGGTGCGACGTCCTGGGCCACGGTGACGTGCGGATGGTACGGAAACCGGGCCTCCCGGTGCAGCTCGGCGGCGGACCCGATGGCGGCGGCGAGCAGTTCGCACTCGCTGATCCCCGCCGCGACCGCCACGAACACCACCTGGGTGACCGGCCGGAAGGTGCCGGTCCCCCGCAGGTGCAAAGTGAACGGCAGGTGGGCGGCGGCGACCGAGGCCAGGTGCGCCTCGACCGCCGGGAGCGCGGCCACCGGGATCTCGGTCGGCCCGAGCAGTGTCACGTGCGCCGGGATGTCGGCGGCCTGCGGGTCACCGGCCTCGGCGCGCCGACGGGTCAGGAACGGTCCCCACGGCTGCGGGATGTCCACAGCGATCCCGATCTGGATCGTGCCACCCGCCTGCGACGAGCCCTCGCCACGATCCACCTCAACCGCCACCCCTCTGTGACCCGACCCGTCCACGTTCGCCGCCTCGGGTCACTCGCCCCGAGCCGGCGGGAAGAACCCGACCCGTTCGTACGCGGCGCGCAGGGTCTCACCGGCGACCGCACGCGCCTTCTCCGCACCGGCGGCGAGGAGACCGTCGAGCTGGGCCGGATCGTCCAGGTACGCCGCCGTCCGCTCCTGGATCGGCCTGACGAAGTCGGCCACCACCTGGCCCAGGTCCTTCTTCAGGTCCCCGTAGCCCTTCCCGGCGTACGCCCCGACCAGGTCGTCGATGTCCCGGCCGCTGAGCGCGGAGTAGATGGTGAGCAGGTTGGAGATGCCGGGCTTGGCCTGTGCGTCGAAGACGATCTCACGGCCGGTGTCGGTGACCGCCGACCGGATCTTCTTGGCCGACCGGTTCGGCTCCTCCAGCAGGTCGATGATGCCGCCGGGGGCCGAGGAGGACTTCGACATCTTCGCCGTCGGATCCTGGAGATCGGTGATCTTCCCGGTGTCCTTGACGATGTGCGCGGCCGGGACGGTGAAGGTCCGCCCGAAGGTGGTGTTGAACCGCTGGGCCAGGTCCCGGCTCAGCTCCAGGTGCTGACGCTGGTCCTCGCCGACCGGCACCGCGTCGGCCTGGTAGAGCAGGATGTCGGCGGCCTGCAGGACCGGGTACGTGAAGAGGCCGACGGTGGCCCGGTCACTGCCCTGCTTCTGCGACTTGTCCTTGAACTGGGTCATCCGGCTGGCCTCGCCGAACCCGGTGATGCAGCCGAGGATCCAGGCCAGCTGGGCGTGCTCGGGCACCTGGGACTGGACGAACAGGGTGCTCCGGTCCGGGTCGATGCCGACGGCCAGCAGCTGGGCGGCGGCCCGCCGACTCCGCTGGTGCAACACCTTCGGGTCGTGCCCGGCGGTGATCGCGTGCAGGTCGACCACGCAGTAGAACGCGTCGTGGGTGTCCTGAAGGGCCACCCAGTGCCGCACCGCGCCCAGGTAGTTGCCGAGGTGGAACGAGTCGGCGGTCGGCTGGATGCCGGACAGGACGCGGGGACGAGCGACGGCGTCGGACATGCAAGCGATTCTGTCAGTCGTAGGGTGAGCACCGGCACGTACCCCGCGCGGGGCGACCCAGTCAGGAGGAAACGACGTGAGACTGCTCGTCACCGGAGGGGCCGGCTACATCGGCAGCGTGGTCACCCGGATGCTGCTCGACGCCGGACACGAGGTGGTCGTCCTCGACGACCTGCGGACCGGCCACCGGGTCGCGATCGCCCCCGAGGCCGTCCACGTCGAGGCGTCCCTCCACGACGTCGCCCGGGTCCTCACCCCGGAGGCGGGGTTCGACGCGGTGCTGCACTTCGCCGCGCTGATCGCCGCCGGGGAGTCCATGACCCGGCCGGAGCTGTACTGGCATACCAACACCGTCGGGTCGCTCGCCCTGATCGACGCGGTGCGGGCCGCCCGGGTACCGAAGCTGATCTTCTCCTCCACCGCCGCCGTCTACGGCGACCCGACCGAGGTCCCCATCCCGGAGACCGCGGTCAAGGCCCCCACCAACACGTACGGGGCCACCAAGCTCGCCGTCGACATGGCGCTGACCTCCGAGGCGGTCGCGCACGGGCTGGCCGCCGTCTCGCTGCGCTACTTCAACGTCGCCGGTGCCCACCTCGACGGCGACGTGGCCCTCGGCGAGCGGCACGACCCGGAGAGCCACCTCATCCCGATCGCCCTGGAGGTGGCCGCCGGGGTGCGGGAGAAGCTCCAACTCTTCGGCGACGACTACCCCACCCCCGACGGCACCTGCGTCCGCGACTACATCCACGTCGCCGACCTGGCCCGCGCCCACCTGCTCGCCCTCGACGCGGCGACCGGCGGGCAGCACCGGATCTACAACCTCGGCAACGGCAACGGGTTCAGCAACAGGCAGGTGGCCGACGTGGTCCGGGAGGTCACCGGGCGGCCGGTGCCGGTGGAGGTCGCCCCCCGGCGCGACGGCGACCCGGCCGAGTTGGTCGCCTCCTCCGCGCTGGCCCGCGCCGAACTGGGCTGGGTCCCCCGCAAACCCACACTGCACGACATGGTCGCCGACGCCTGGGCCTTCTACCAGGCACACCGGCTGGCCCGGCCGTGACCGGCACGCCGGACCCCCGTCCCGCCGCCGGGGACGTCGCCCACCGCGCCGGGGCAGCCTTCGAATCCGCGTTCGGCAGACGACCCACCGGCAGGTGGGCGGCGCCCGGCCGGGTCAACCTGATCGGCGAGCACACCGACTACAACGACGGGTACGTCCTCCCCTTCGCCCTGCCTCTGCGTACCGTGGTCGCCGCCGCACCGCAGGACGGGCGGACCTGGACGGTCCGGTCGGAGCTGACCGACGAGGAGGTCACCTTCGGCGTCGACGAGGTGACCGGGCCGGGCCGGGTCACCGGCTGGGCCGCCTACGTCGCCGGGGTCGTCTGGGGGCTGCTGGAGGCCGGACATCCCGTCCCCGGAGCGCACCTGTACATCGCCTCGGACGTCCCCCTCGGTGCCGGGCTCTCCTCCTCGGCCGCCCTGGAGGCGGCGGTCCTGGCCGCCCTCGTCGACCTCGGCGGGGTGCACCTGCCCGACGAGGACCGGCCCCGGCTGGCCCAGCGGGCCGAGAACGCGTACGTCGGCGCCCCCACCGGGATCATGGACCAGTCGGCGGCGATCCGCTGCCGCGCCGGACACGCACTGTTCCTCGACTGCCGCACCGAGGCCGTCGACCACATCCCGTTCGACCTGGCCGCCGCCGGACTGGCGATCCTGGTGGTGGACAGCCGAGCCCCGCACCGCCACGCCGACGGGGAGTACGCCGCCCGCCGCGCCACCTGCGACCGGGCCGCCGACCTACTGGGGGTACCCGCCCTGCGGGAGGTGCGGGTGGTCGACCTGCCCGGTGCCCTGAACCGGCTGCCCGACGACGAGACCCGCAGCCGGGTCCGGCACGTGGTGACCGAGAACCAGCGGGTCCTGGACACCGTCGACCTGCTCCGGGCCGGCCGGATCCGGGAGATCGGCCCCCTGCTCACCGCCTCGCACGCCTCGATGCGGGACGACTTCGAGATCACCGTCCCCGAGATCGACACGGCCGTCGAGGCGGCCCTGACCGCCGGTGCCCTGGGGGCCCGGATGACCGGCGGTGGCTTCGGCGGGTGCGTCCTCGCCCTGGTCGACGCCGACCGCACCGAGACGGTCGCCGCCGCCGTCACCGACGCGTACGCCGACCGGGGCTTCACCGCCCCCACCCACTTCACGGCCCTCCCCTCCCCCGGTGCCACCCGTCTGTGAGGAAGTGCCCCTTGTCAACGCTTCCGATCTAGCGGACGGCCTGCCCGAGGTTCGGGTCGAACCCGGAGGCGGACACCGCCGTAGGTAGAGCCGACCGAACCCCAGCCGGCTCACCGAAGAAGGCGGAAGGAGGCCCCCTCAGATGGTCGACCCCCATTCGAGCCACGACCCCTACCAGCCGCCCGATCCGTACGGGGACTGGGATCCGGACCAGGCCGACCTCGCGACGCCCCCTCTGAATCCGGCGACCCCCACCTTCCTGCACGACGGCGACACCGCCATGGACACCGACCAGGACGACATCGACTCCGACTCCGACCCCGGCGACCCGATGTCGTACGAGCACGCCGCACCCGCCGGCCACGACCCCGACCCTTCGGGCGACCCGATGGACTGGAGCGGCATCGACTTCGACACCGGGGGCGGCCCCGGTGACGTCGATTTCAGTGGTTTCGACTTCGGTGACATCGATTTCGGCGGTGTCGGCGACCGCAGTGGCCCCGCATCCCCACTCGGACCCGACACCACCGGTGCACCGTCGCCCGCCCCGCCGGTTTCCAGACGCCCCTCCCCGGCCGCCGTCACCACCGTCGCCCGACTGAGGTCGCCACGACCGCGAGGAAGAACGGCGGGACCGTCGGCAACGACGTCGTCAGGCGGTCCGAGCACCGGAACCGGCCGCCCCGCGTCGCCCCAGGCGGAGAAAGCCGGGGAACTCGGCGAGCCACAGTGCGACTACTACCTGGAGGAGGTGGTGCAACTCGCGAGCCGTCAGGGGATGAAGATCAGCACCAATCAGATAAGGGCGCAGCACATCCGGGCCTTGGAGGTCCACGAGAAGCTCAGAAAAGGCAGTCTCCGAATGCCGAGGAAGGGACGCAGTATCGACGCGAAACTCGAAGTCGTCCCGCCCACCCCCGCACCCCTCCCGGCACCGGCGTCGGCACCCAAGTCTGCGCGTCCCCGCCGATCTGCCCTGGTACGTGAGTCTGCGCCCTCACCCTCACCCGCCCCTGCTCTGGCACGCGAGCCCTCACCCGCCCCGGTGCCAGTGCCGGCGCCCGTGCCGGTATCGGCAGCGGGGCGCGAGCCTGCCACCGCCTCCCGTTCGCAGGGCGAAGGTTTCCCGGCCCCGTCGAGAGTGACGAAGATCAGGGACATCATGGAATTCAAGCGTCGACAGGGAATCGAGATACAGCCCTCACACATCCACAATAAGCATCTTCGGGAGTACGAGAAGGAGATGAGGTACCGCCCGGAGTGCCTGGCGTTCTCGTTGGCCGGAAGGAAGGCAGACATGAACCTCGTGTACCTGCCGGATCCGCATCCCGAGGCTCAGGCGAGGGCTAGACATGACGACCTTCTCGCACACCTGAAACCAAACAGTTCGAGCACCGCCAATACGACTGAGTACGATCATTGGTCGGCGCGATTCGGTGATCCGGGGACCCGGGACGGAGCGCTACGCGAGATCACGGTGGAAGTCGTACGCCAGTGGCTCGCCAGGAACGGCGTCGACATGACCATGAGCTGGGTCAAGACAGGGCACTGAAGTGATCTCAGCGACTTTGCGGTAGGTATTTGTACTCGAAGTGGGTCAGGTGCAGGGCTGCGGTAACGATGTCGCCGATTCGGCGTGGGCTGACGGTCGTGTGGCGTAGCGTCTTCCAGCGTCCGATCAGGATCGCGAATCCTCGTTCTCCTTGCCAACGTAGACCGCGTAGCAGTCGGTTGTAGGCGCGGTTGTCAGGTGCGAGTCGGCGGCCGTCGGCGGGTTGCTTGACCGGGGTCATGATGCCGTGACCTGCGCTTTCGTAGCCGGAGTCGGCCAGGGTCGGTAGGTCGAGTTCGGCGGCGGACCAGTTCAGGGCAGCGGTGATCCCGAGTTCGCGAGCGCAACTGGTGTCGTGTAGATGCCCGGGCAGCGCCGCCGATGTCCAGATCGGCAGCCCGTCGGGTCGAATGATCGCTTGGACGTTCGCGCCGAAGTCGCGGTGCTTTCCGGAGAACCAGGCATCGATCACCTCGCCCTTGACCGACAGGGTCGTCTCGGTGAGCCGGTCGCAGTCGAACAGCTTGCCGTCGAGGATCACATGCGACCAGTCGTCGGCCGCGGCCCGACGCAGAGCGGCATGCAGGTCGCCGGCCTGGGCGGCGAGCACGGCGACGCCCTCGTCGCGGTAGCGGTAGGCGGTCGCCCTGGAGATGCCGAAGCCGGCGGCGAGCAGGGCCATGTCCTCGGCCTTGCGGAACCAGACGAGCACCATCAAGGCCTGGTAGAAGCAGGTCAACGCCCGGGTGCCACGGCGGGTACCGCAGGCCCGTCGCTGTGCGTACAACAGATGCGCGAGGTGCTGCACGAGTTCCCTCGGGACGTCGACCATGGCACGATAGGCAATCACGTGGAGCCCTCTCGAAGACGTGGATCTGTCGCAAGGACATGTCTATCGATGGCTCCACGCCTGTTTCCACTGCCGCCCGACTCGCGTCCTTCGCCCGTGTCGCACCAATCAAACCCTTTGCGTTGCTGAGATCACCTCACTACAGAGCATTCGAGAGCCAACACGACATAGCCTGGGGGAGCTTGAGTGCCCCGGGGCGTCGAGGGGCCGAGAACGCCACCCTCGTCTTCGATCCGTGGGTTGCTCGTGCCGCCACGGCCGCCCGGCTCGGGTCACCGTCGGCCGATGTCCAGCTCGACCGGCGTACGCAGGATGTCGCCCCGTCGCAGCCCTCGCGCAGTCATCCCCGAACCGGCTCCACTTCCCCTCCCCTCTCGGGTGTCCGGTGAGCGGGGAGGGCCTGTCGACGGTAGGCGTTGAAAGGAGGCCGGCCCTGCCCTTTAGACGATCATTCCGGCGGCGACGGTGCGGTTGGTGGTTTCGTCGATGATGATGAACCCGCCGGTGGTGCGGTTGCGGCGGTATTCGTCGGCGAGGAGGGGGATGGTGGTGCGGAGGCGGACGCGGCCGATGTCGTTGAGGGTGAGGTCGGTGGCGGTGTCGTCGCGGTGGAGGGTGTTGATGTCGAGGCGGTAGTTCAACGCCCGGATGATGGTGCGGGCGGTGCGGGTGGTGTGTTTGATGGTGTATTTGCCGCCGACGCGCAGGGGTTGGGTTTCGTCCATCCAGCAGAGCATCGCGTCGATGTCCTGGGTGGGGGTGGGGGCGTTGTTGGGGCGGCAGATGAGGTCGCCTCGGGAGATGTCGATCTCGTCGGTGAGGCGGACGGTCACCGACATGGGTGGGTACGCCTCTTCGACGGGTCCGTCGGCGGTCTCGACCGCGCTGATGGTGGAGGTGAACCCGGAGGGGAGGACCATGACCTCGTCGCCGGGTTTGAGGATGCCGGAGGCGACCTGTCCGGCGTATCCGCGGTAGTCGGTGACGGTGGTGGACTGGGGGCGGATGACGTACTGGACGGGGAAGCGGACGTCGACGAGGTTGCGGTCGGAGGCGATGTGGACGTGTTCGAGGTGGTGGAGCAGGGCGGGGCCTTCGTACCAGGGCATGTGGGCCGACCGGGTGGCGATGTTGTCTCCGGCGAGCGCGGAGACGGGGATGATGGTCAGGTCGGTGATGTCGAGTTTCGCGGCGAACGCGGTGAACTCGTCGGCGATCTGCTCGAACACCTGCTGGTCGTAGTCGACCAGGTCCATCTTGTTGACGCACAGCACCAGGTGCGGCACCCGCAGCAGGGAGCACAGGAACGCGTGCCGGCGGGACTGCTCGACCAGGCCCTTACGGGCGTCGACCAGGATCAACGCCAGATCCGCCGTCGAGGCGCCGGTGACCATGTTGCGGGTGTACTGGATGTGCCCGGGGGTGTCGGCGATGATGAACTTCCGCCGAGGCGTCGCGAAGTAGCGGTAGGCGACGTCGATGGTGATGCCCTGTTCCCGCTCCGCCCGCAACCCGTCCGTGAGCAGGGCCAGGTTGGTGTACTCGTCACCCCGCGCCGCGCTGACCGCCTCGACCGCTTCCAACTGGTCGGTGAACAGGCTCTTGGTGTCATACAGGAGTCGGCCGATCAACGTCGACTTCCCGTCGTCGACACTCCCGGCCGTGGCGAACCGCAACAGATCCATCGGCCGCCCCGACCCCGTCTCGACCCCGCCCGCCGTGGCGGTGCCGGTCGTCGTGGCGGGCGTTACGGTCCCGGAGGACTCCACGTGCACACTCATCAGAAGTAGCCCTCTCGCTTCCGGTCCTCCATCGCGGCCTCGCTGACCCGGTCGTCACCACGGGTCGCACCCCGCTCGGTGATCCGCGTCGCCGCGACCTCCGCGATCACCGCCGCCACATCCGCCGCGTCCGACCGCACCGCCGCCGTGCAGGACGCGTCCCCGACCGTCCGGTACCGGACCCGCTCGATGAACGGGATCTCACCGGCACGCGGACGGATGAACTCGTTCACCCCGTACAACATGCCGTCCCGGGAGATGACCTCACGGTCGTGCGCGAAGTAGATCGACGGCAACGGGATCTCCTCCCGACCGATGTAATGCCACACATCCAACTCGGTCCAGTTCGACAACGGGAACACCCGGATCGACTCACCCGGATGATGCCGACCGTTGTACAACGACCACAACTCCGGCCGCTGGTTCTTCGGATCCCACTGCCCGAACTCGTCCCGGAACGAGAACACCCGCTCCTTCGCCCGCGCCTTCTCCTCGTCCCGCCGCGCCCCACCGAACAACGCGTCGAACCGGTGCTTCTCCACCGCCTCCAACAACACCGGCGTCTGCAACCGGTTCCGCATCCCGTCCGCCGACTCCCGCACCAGACCCGACACCAGGGCCTCCGGCACCGACGCCACCACCAGATGCAACCCCAACCCCGCCACCCGCGCGTCCCGATACTCCAGAACCTCGACGAAGTTGTGCCCGGTATCCACATGCATCACCGGAAACGGCACCGAACCCGGCGCGAACGCCTTCTGCGCCAACCGCAACATCACGATCGAGTCCTTACCACCGGAGAACAACAACACCGGCCGCTGCATCTCCGCCACCACCTCCCGCATCACGAAGATGCTCTCCGCCTCCAAGGCGTCGAGGTGAGAGACCTGGTAGGCCGAGGGTGAGGTCATGACCCGACCTCGCTTCGAGGGGTGCCGCGCATGGATTCCAGACCTTTCCGGTCGGACAGGTGAAGAAGACTCAGGCTACGGAATGCCTCTGCAACGCTGCAAGCAACCGGTTGGCCAGATCCTTGCGGCAGACCAGCAGGTCAGGCAGGCGAGGATCCGTCTCGTTGTATCTCAGCGCAGAACCGTCGATCCGGGAAGCATGCAGCCCGGTGGCCGTCGCCACAGCCACCGGGGCGGCCGAGTCCCACTCGTACTGGCCCCCGGCGTGGATGTAGGCGTCCACCTCACCCGTCACCACCGCAGCGATCTTCGCCCCCGCCGACCCCATCGGCACCAACTGTGCCCCGACCTCCTCGGCCAGATCGGTCAGGAACACCGGCGGACGACTCCGACTCACCGCCAGCCGGATGGTCCGCCCGCCACCGGAGGTCGCCGCCTCCAGGGTCATCGGCGGGTACGCCGGCGGATAGTCGGTACCCAGGACCCGGTGCTGGGCGGGCAGACCCACCGCACCCGCCACCAGACCGTGCGGGGTCGAGGCGTTACGCGCCCACAACGCCACGTGCACCGCCCAGTCCGACCGCCCCGCCTCGGAGAACTCCCGCGTCCCGTCCAACGGATCGATGATCCACACCCGGTCGGCGGTCATCCGGGACACGCCACCGGAGTTCACCTCCGTCGTCCAGGTCAGCCGGGCACCGGCGTCCTCCTCGGAGAGCACCGCGTCCCCGGGCCGCCACTTCGCCAGTTCGGCCCGGATCAGCTCGTGCGACACCTTGTCACCGGCCGTCTTCAACGCCCCGGCGTCGGCGAACCCCAGCTCGACACGGAGCGCCGTCAACGCCTGCCCGGCCTGCGCCGCCAACCACCGGGCGAACGCCCCGTCGATCATCGGAGGACTGCCCACCACGTGCTCCCGTCGACCCGGCCACAACCTCACGCCGTGACACGAAACCGTCAAAAGGCGCAGAATACCGCCCCCGCGTCCCGCTGTGGAGCTGCCCCGCCCCCGCTCAGCGGCCGTGATACTCGTTCTGAGTCGGCTCGACACCCCGCGTGACGACCGACTCGACGACGTCCGCCGCCCGGTCCACCAGGAACTCCAACTCCTTGCGCTCGGCGGACGAGAAGTCCGACAGGACGTAGTCGGCAGGGTCCTGTCGCCCCGGCGGACGACCCACCCCGAACCGCACCCGTACGTAGTCCTTCGTGCCGAGCGACTTCGACATCGAGCGCAGACCGTTGTGTCCGCCCTCGCCCCCGCCGCACTTGACGCGTACCTGCCCGTAGTCGATGTCCAACTCGTCATGGACCGCGATGATCTGCCCCGGCGACACCTTGAAGAACTGCGCCAGGGCCGCCACCGGCCCACCCGAGAGGTTCATGAAGGTCAGGGGCTTGGCCACCACGAGCTTCGGGCCGCCGAACCCCAGCCGCCCCTCCCCGACCTCGGCCATCGCCCGCCGGTGTCGACCGAGCTTCCCACCGACCCGGGCAGCCACCAGGTCCGCCACCATGAACCCGACGTTGTGCCGGTTACCGGCGTACTCCCGACCCGGGTTTCCCAGTCCGACCACCAGCCACGGCCCCGACTCCTCAGCCACCAGCGCCCCTTCCCCTCGTCGCCACCGCCGACCGGTCCCGCCACCCATCCGGTACGCCGACAGGCGCCCCCGGTACGCCGGGAGCGCCTGTCACAGGATGCTGTGGTCCGCTCAGGCCTCGGCGCGCGCCTCGGCCGGGGCCTGCTCGCCCTCGGCGGTCTCGGCCGCCTGCTCGCCCTCGGCTGCGGTCTCCTCCTCGGCGGCCTCCTCGGCCTCCGGGAGGGTCGCCTCCAGCTGCTCGGCGGTCGGAGCGGCGGTGATCGAGGCGACCAGCGTGTCGGCCTCGACGGCCAGCTCGACGCCCTTGGGCAGCTCGACGTCGCCGGCGGTCACCTGGGTGCCGGCCTCGGCGCCCTCGATGGAGACCTCCAGGTGGTCCGGCACCTTGGTGGCGTCGGCGTTCACCGACAGGGTGTCGTGGTCGTGCACGATCAGGGTGTCCTTGGCCGCGTCGCCGGTGAGCTGGACCGGCACGTCGACGGTGACCTTCTCGCCCCGCCGCACCAGCAGCAGGTCGATGTGCTCGAAGGTGTCCTTGATCGGGTCACGCTGGATCGCCTTCGGCAGCGCCAGCACCTGGGTGCCGTCGCTGACCTCGATCGCGAAGAGCTGGTTGGCGCCGCCCTTACGGATCGCGGCGGCGAACTCCAGCGCCGGCAGCGCGATGTGCTTGGGCTTCTCGCCGTGGCCGTACAGCACGGCAGGCACCTTGCCGGCCCGGCGGGTACGACGGGCACCACCCTTGCCGAACTCGGTACGGGGCTCGGCGCTGATCTTTACCTCGGACACGGGGAGACTCCTGATGCTTTCGCTGCGGCGGTTTGTCGACTGGCGGTGCTGGGCGAGGGGCTCGCAGGGGCTCAGTGTCATGATCGACTGCCCGGAGCACCGCGTCGATGACGGCGCCTCCGTGCGGCCATCTGCGGCCCGCCGGGCACCCTCGCCGTGGCAACCGCAGTAGTCTACCCGAGGCCGTGACGCGCCTGACGGCGGTCCCCGGTCAGCGCGTGCCGGGGACCGTCGTGGCGTCGCTCGACCGCTAGCTCAGCCCACCGAAGAGGGTGGTCACCGACCCGTCGTCGAACACCTCGCGGATCGCCCGGGCCAACAGTGGCGCTATCGACAGGACCGTCAGCTTGTCGAGCTGCTTCTCGGGCGGCAGCGGCAGCGTGTTGGTCACCACCACCTCGCTGATCGGGCTGTTCTTCAACCGCTCGGTGGCCGGGTCGGAGAGCAGGGCGTGGGTGGACGCGACGATCACGTCCGCCGCACCGGCCTCCTTCAGGATGTCCGCCGCCTTGCAGATCGTGCCACCCGTGTCGATCATGTCGTCGACGATCAGGCAGACCCGACCCTCGACCTCCCCGACCACCCGGTTCGCCACCACCTGGTTGGGCTTGAGCGGATCCCGCGTCTTGTGGATGAAGGCCAACGGGCACCCGCCCAGCCGGTCGGTCCACCGCTCGGCCACCCGGACCCGACCCGAGTCCGGGGCCACCACGGTCATCGGCCTGCCGACGTACCGGCGCTGCACGTAGTCGGCCAGGATGTCCATCGCGAAGAGGTGGTCCACCGGGCCGTCGAAGAACCCCTGGATCTGCGCGGTGTGCAGGTCCACGGTGAGGATCCGGTTCGCCCCGGCGCTCTTGAGCAGGTCGGCGACGAGTCGAGCCGAGATCGGCTCCCGCCCCCGGTGCTTCTTGTCCTGCCGGGAGTACGGGTAGAACGGCAGGACCACTGTGATGCGCTTGGCCGACCCACGCTTCAACGCGTCGACCATGATCAGGGTCTCCATGACCCAGGTGTTGACCCCGTGGGTGACGGACTGCACCACGAAGGCGTCCGAACCACGAACCGACTCCTTGAAACGGACGAAGATCTCGCCGTTGGCGAATTCGTACGCGTCGGTCGGTGTCGGCGCGACGCCGAGCACCTCACCGATCTCGTTGGCCAACTCCGGAAAACCACGTCCGGAGAAGAGCATCAGGCTCTTGCGGTTTTCGGCGACGATGCTGCCCATGGCCGGTCTGCTCCCGTTGGTCGGCGTACCCGGCGGTGGTGGCCGGAGACTTTTTGCGGTTGCAGTATCTACCCCGTCTGACGCCGGACCCACCGGCTGGGTGCTCCCGTGCATTCGCTCACCTTCGCTTGCCTAGCGGGCCGCCCCCGACGCACCCTCCGCCGCGTCCCCTGGGGTCCCGGCCGCCCCACCGGCGGCCTCCTGCCCCGCCCGCTCCGCAGCCGCCGCCGAGGCGGTACCGGGCCGCCGTCGGGCCACCCACCCCTCGATGCTGCGCTGCGGGGCCCTGGTCACCCCCAACGCGCCCGCCGGCACGTCCTGGGTGATCGAGCTGCCCGCCGCCACGTACGCCCCGGGACCCACCTCGACCGGGGCGATCAGCGTGGTGTCGCAGCCGACGAAGGCGGCCTCCCCGACCGTGGTCCGGTGCTTGGCCTGACCGTCGTAGTTGACGAAGATCGTCGCCGCCCCGATGTTCGCCTTCGCCCCGATCGTGGCGTCACCCACGTACGACAGGTGCGGCACCTTGGCACCCGGGCCGACCTCGGAGTTCTTCACCTCGACGAAGGTCCCGACCTTCGCCCGCTCGGCCAGCCGCGCCGCCGGCCGCAGGTAGGCGTACGGGCCGACGGTGGCACCCGGCCCCACCTCGGCCTGCACGGCGTGGCTGCGCAGCACCGTGGCCCCCGCCCCGACCACCGTGTCGATCAGGGTGACGTCCGGCCCGACCACGGCACCGGCTCCGACCACGCTGCCCCCACGCAGCTGGGTGTTCTGGTCGATCACCGCGTCCCGGTCCACCGCCACGGTGACGTCGATCCAGGTGGTGTCCGGGTCCAGGATGCTGACCCCGGTCCGCATCCACGCCTCGTTGACCCGGTCGCGCAGCAGCCGACGCAGCGCCGCCAACTCGACCCGGTCGTTGCAGCCCAACGTCTCGACGTGGTCGGCCGCGACGTGCACCGCCACCGGCTCACCGGCCGACCCGAGCAGGGCGAACACGTCGGTGAGGTACTCCTCGCCCTGGTCGTTGTCGGTGGAGATCTTGCTCAGCGCGACCCGCAGGTGCCCGGCGTCGAAGGCGTAGATGCCGGCGTTGATCTCGCGTACCGCCCGCTGTTCGTCGGTCGCGTCCCGCTCCTCGACGATCCGCTCCAGCCGCCCGGCGGCGTCACGCAGGATCCGGCCCAGGCCGGTCGGGTCGGGCACCTCGGCGGCGAGGACCGTCGCGGCCGCACCCGCTCCCTCGTGCGCGTCGACCAGGGCGCCGACGGTCTCCGGTCGGAGCAGCGGAACGTCCCCGTTGATCACGACCACGGTGCCGGCGTCGTCCGGGATCGCCTCCAGGGCGATCCGGACCGCGTGTCCGGTGCCGAGCTGCTGCTCCTGGAGCACCGTCGTGGCGGTGGGGGCCACCTCGGTCAGGTGGGCCCGGACCTGGTCGGCCTCGTGCCCGACCACGACGACGGTCCGGTCGGCGGTCAACGGCGCGGCGGCGGTGAGCACGTGCCCGAGGAGGGTACGGCCGAGCAGCGGGTGCAGGACCTTCGGCAGGGCCGACTTCATCCGCTTGCCCTCACCGGCGGCGAGCACGACGACGGTACGGGACTGGGGCTGGGGCACGACGTGGCTCCCGTCGGGACGGCGGACAGTCTCGCCGCCACTCTAACCAGACGACGGCGACCGATCAGCCGAAGCTCCCGGGAGAGGACTCGAACCCCTACAATCAGGACCAAAACCTGACGTCCTGCCATTAGACGACCCGGGAAGGTCGAGGTCGGACAGAGCACTGGCCAACCGGACCCGTACACCTTAGCGCTTCATTGTCGCCACGCCATCCGCCAAGCCCTTCATGGTCCCCTCGATCTTCCAGTAGAGCTCGCGGGAATTGGGCACCTCCACGACGAGGCAGCCGTGATAGCCCTCACCGAGGTTGTGGCGGTTGGTGGTCGGCTTGTGCCGCTTCAGAGTCGTCGGCTGGAAGGCGTCCGGTGCCACTCCCACCCGCTCCGCCCACCACCGCACTGCAGCAGCGGAATCGGCGGTCTCGTGGATGCTCACCCGGTAGCGCAGCGCCTCCCGGGAGAATCCCATCACCTCGACGAATCGAATGAAGAGGTCGATGAGCCCCGGGTCGCTGTTGACGAATCGAACCCGGCAGTCGTTGGGCCGCCACGGCTTGGCCTTCGTCCCTTCGGCCCAGTAGATCGCCGCCCCGACGAGGACGAGGTCACGGTGATTCAGCTGCTCCACGGCATCCGCACCGGCCGCGATCGTGGCGGCTCGCGCTTCGTCCCTGACCCGACGATGCTCTCCCCACTGTGCATCGGTCATGACCTTGGAGTGGGCTTTCCGCCTGGCTCGCTCGGTCTCCTCGTCCCGATCGAGCGGGAGGTGGGCCACCCAGGCGTGGGCCGTCGACTTGCTGACCCCCAGGCGGGTCGCGATCTCCGGGACCGTGCATCCGTCGGCGCGCAGCGCCTCCGCCTCGGCACGGAGGTCGTCGCGGGCGTTGGGGCGGCGGGTCCAGTCGGGTTGGGGGACCCCGCGCAGGAGTTCCTGGACCCGGTTGCGGCCGAGGCCGGTCCGGGCGCGGATCTCCCGTACGGAGAGCTGCTCCTCGGTACGGAGTCGACGGACCTCTGCGGCGACGGGATCGACCATGGTCGACATACTAGGAGAACCGTACGACGTTCTCGTCGTCAGCAGGGTGACTCTTCGCAGTGGTCTTGAGCTTCCTCGGTTACGGTGACGTAGGCGTAACCAACTGCTCGTCCTCCCTCCTGACAGTGAGGTGCCCATGCCGACAGTCGTCGTGGAACCGTCGGCCGGTGGCCCCACCGCGATCACCGAGGGGACCCGGCCCCGGAGCAGCCTGGTCGTCCTCTGGGTGTTCGTGACGACTCCGTTCGTCGCGCTCCTGGCGGCGGTGCCGGTGGCCTGGGGCGGCTGGCTGGGCTGGCCAGATCTGATCATCGCCCTGGTCTGGTACGTGGTGACCGGGCTCGGCGTCACAGTCGGCTTCCACAGACACTTCACCCACGCCTCGTTCAAGGCGGGGCGGTGGCTGCGGGTGGCGTTGGCGGTCGCCGGGTCGCTGGCGATCCAGGGGCAGATCATCCAGTGGGTGGCCGACCACCGACGCCACCACGCCTTCTCCGACCTCGACGGCGACCCGCACTCACCCTGGCGTTTCGGGGCGAGCGCCGGGGGCCTGGCCCGGGGCCTGCTGCACGCCCACGTGGGCTGGTTCTTCGGCAGGGAGTTGTCCAACCGTCGGCGGTTCGCACCGGACCTGCTCGCCGACCGGGACATCAGCCGGGTGGACCGGCTCTTCCCGGTCCTGGTGGCCGTCTCGCTGCTCGGCCCGGCCCTGACCGGGGCTCTGGTGACCTGGTCCTGGCAGGGGGCGGTGACGGCGTTCTTCTGGGCCGGGCTGGTCCGGGTCGGGTTGCTGCACCACGTGACCTGGGCGATCAATTCGGTCTGCCACGTCTACGGCGAGCGGCCGTTCGCGCTGCGGCAGGGCGACCGGGCGGCGAACTTCTGGCCGCTGGCGATCCTGTCGTTCGGGGAGAGTTGGCACAACCTGCACCACTCCGATCCGACCTGCGCCCGGCACGGTGTCCTGCGTGGACAGATTGACATCTCCGCGCGGGTGATCTGGCTCTTCGAGCGGGTCGGTGTGGCCCGTGACGTCCGGTGGCCGAAGCCGGAGCGGATCGCGTCCCGTCGAGTCCGGACGGACCCGGAGCCGACCGCGTCCGATCGGGTCCGAACGGGGCCCCAGGGCTGAACGGCAGCGAGTCGAAGGGCACCGCAGGGCTGAACGGCAGCGGCGGGTCGAACGGGGCGGATCGGCGCGCCGACACCTGGCAGGATGGCCGGGTGACAGAGCGAGGCGGGCACGGTACGGAGGGCGGGTCGGAGCCGGGCGGTTCGGCGGCGGTGCGGCGGCGGGCGGCGAAACCTCCCTCGCGGGTACGCATGTCGGCTGCCCAGCGCCGGGAGCAACTGATCGCCACCGGACGGCAGCTCTTCGCCGAGCGGGGTTTCGACGCCACCTCGATAGAGGAGGTGGCGGCGCGGGCCAAGGTCTCCAAACCGGTGGTGTACGAGCACTTCGGCGGCAAGGAGGGGCTCTACGCGGTGGTGGTGGACCGGGAGGTCCGGGCGCTGCTGGACCGGATCACCACGGCACTGACGGCGGGTCATCCCCGGGAGTTGCTGGAGCAGGCGGCGTTGGCGCTGCTCGGGTACATCGAGGAGGAGACCAGCGGCTTCCGGGTGTTGGTCCGGGAGTCGCCGTTGATGTCGGCGGCGGGGAACTTCAGCAGCGTGATGAACGACGTCGCGCACCAGGTGGAGCACATTCTCGGCGCCGAGTTCAAGAGCCGGGGGTACGACCCGAAGCTGGCCGAGCTGTACTCGCAGGCACTCGTCGGGATGGTGGCGTTGACCGGCCGGTGGTGGTTGGAGGTGCGGGAGCCGCGTAAGGAGACGGTGGCCGCGCACCTCGTCAACATGGCCTGGAACGGGTTGTCCCACCTGGAGGCCGACCCGGGCCTCATCACCAACCGGGCCTGACCACCGGGCCGGCCGGTGCACCAGGACCGGGTCACCAGGACCGGGCCGGTCGCCCCGTCCGGGTCTGACCGATGTCGGTCAGTGGCCTTCGGCGACGGGGTGGTTGCGGCGCTGTCGTTGCTCCTCGGCGTGTTCGGGCGTACCGATCTTGTCGTAGAGGCCGGTGGCGAGCAGGAGCAGCCCGAACAGCAGCGAGACCACGACGGTGGACATGGAGAAGTTGAGGAAGTTGGCGCTGGTCTGGAGCACCGACATCATCGCCAGCCCGGTGACCATGAAGACCGCCCCGGCGGTCAGGTTCATGTAGTGGCCGAGGTTGCCCCGGCGGGACGCGCCGATGATCAGGACGATTCCGAAGATCACCGAGACCAGGGCGAACGCGAGGTTGGTACGGAGTCCGAGGACCCAGGTGCTGTTGCGGGCGAACAGCGGTTCGCCCCAGGTGACCACGATCCCGACGACGCCGAACAGCAGGATGTAGGCCCCGACCAGGCCGGCGAAGATCCGGTAGAGGGTGCGCGCCGGGTGGTTCACCGGGATGTGCGCCACGATCGCTCCTTCGCTCGCCGCTGACCTGTGCGTCCGAATTGTCGCCCAGGTGGGGGTCGGCTGTCCGGCGATCGGGGTGTGTCGGCGTACCGGGGAACGCGAGCGGGGGCGGGAAGGGTGGTCGCCCACCCGTCCCGCCCCCGCCGGGTCGGAGACCGCGTTCAGAGGACCAGGCGGGCCTTCTGCCAGGCGTCGCGCTCCTCGTCGGTGCCGACCTTGCCGTACATGCTGACCATCAGCAGGACGATCGACAGGGTCATCACGACCACGCTGCTGGTGACGCTCCAGTTGAAGATGTTCGCGTCGGTCCGGATGAAGGCCAGCCCGGCGAGGCCGACCACCATCAGGCCGTACGCGACGACGGCGTTGATCACCACGTCACGGTTGCGGCCGAGGACGGTGCCGGCCAGGACGGCCGCCCCGACGAGGATGCTGAACAGGGAGAACCCGAGGTTCGTGCCCTGGCCGAAGACCTTGGTCTCGTCCCGGGCGAACAGCTCGCTCCCGGCGGTGGCGATCACGCCGACGACGCCGAAGACCACGAAGTACAGACCGGTGATCCCGCCGATCGCCCGGTAGACCGGCTGCGCGGGGTGGTTGACGGGGGTGTGGGCCATCTCTGAGTCTCCAACGCCGTTCGGGTGCGGGGTCGACGACGATTGTCCCGCATGTCGAGGTGTGACGCCGCACACGCCCGGCCGCCGACCGGCCGGGCGGTGTCCGGTCAGTCGCCGGGGACCTGCTCGGCGAGGGTGAGCCAGGTCTCCTCGACCTGTTCCCGTTCGGCGCGTACCTCCTTGAGCTTGCCGTCGAGTTCGGCGACCTTGGCATAGTCGGTGGCGTTCGCGGCGAGCTGGTCGAGGAGGGTGGTCTCCTTCTGGTCCAGCTTGCCGATCTGCCGTTCCAGTCGGGTGAGTTCCTTCTTGGCGGTCCGCGCCTCGGCGGCCGACATCCCGGCCCCGACGGGGGCGGCGGTGGTGCCGCCGCCCGGTGCCGGGCTGCCGACGGAGGCGGAGGACGCGGCCCGCCCGGGGGCGCGGGCGAGGTACTCGTCGATGCCACCGGGGAGGTGGACCAGGCGACCGTCGCCGAACATCCCGTACGTCACGTCGGTGACCCGTTCGACGAGGTACCGGTCGTGGCTGGCCACCACGATGGTGCCGGGCCAGGAGTCGAGGAGGTCCTCCAGGGCGGCGAGGGTGTCGGTGTCCAGGTCGTTGGTGGGCTCGTCGAACAGGAGCACGTTCGGCTCCGCGGCGAGCAGGCGCAGCATCTGCAACCGGCGGCGTTCCCCACCGGAGAGGTCGCTGACCGGGGTCCAGAGGCGGCGGTCGTCGAAGCCGAAGGTCTCGGCGAGTTGGGCGGCGGAGATCTCCCGGTCGCCGAGCTGGACCCGGCGGGCGACCTCCTCGACCGCTTCGAGGACCCGGAGTTCACCGGGGAGTTCGGCGAGTTCCTGGGAGAGGAACGCGGGCCGGACGGTGGATCCGGTGACGAAGGTGCCGCCGTCGGGTCGGGTGATCCCGGCGAGCATCCGCAGCAGGGTGGTCTTGCCGGCCCCGTTGGCGCCGAGGACGGCGATCCGGTCACCGGGGCCGACCTGCCAGGTCACGTCGTGGAGGATCTCCTTCGGCCCGGCGTGCAGGGTGACGTCGGTGAGGTCGTACACCTGCTTGCCGAGTCGGGCGGTGGCGAGCCGTTGCAGGGACATGGTGTCGCGCGGCGGTGGGACGTCGGCGATCAGCGCGTTCGCCGCGTCGATGCGGAACTTCGGCTTGGAGGTCCGGGCGGGCGGTCCCCGCCGCAGCCAGGCGATCTCCTTGCGGAGCAGGTTCTGTCGGCGGGCCTCGGTGGCGGCGGCGACGCGTTCCCGTTCGATCCGGGCCAGGGTCCAGGCGGCGAATCCGCCGTCGTAGGAGCGGACGGTCCGGTCGGCGACCTCCCAGGTGGTGGTGCAGACCTCGTCCAGGAACCACCGGTCGTGGGTGACCACCACCAGGGCGCCCTTGCGTCCGGTGAGGTACCGGGCCAGCCAGTCGACCCCACTGACGTCGAGGTGGTTGGTGGGCTCGTCGAGGATCAGCAGGTCGGCGTCGCGGACCAGGAGCGCGGCGAGCGCGACCCGTCGGCGTTCGCCGCCGGACATCGGGCCGACGGGCTGGTCGAGGCCGAGGTGGGGCATGCCGAGGCCGTCGAGGATGGCGCGGACCCCGGCGTCACCGGCCCACTCGTGTTCGGCTCCCATCCCCTCGGCCAGCCAGGCGGTGCCCAGCACGACGTCGCGGACGGTGGCGTCGGGGGTCAGGGCCAGGTTCTGCGGGAGCCAGGCCACCCGCAGGTCACGGCGGTGGGTGACCCGGCCGTCGTCGGGTTCCTCGGTCCGGGTGAGCAGCCGCAGCAGCGTCGACTTGCCGGCGCCGTTGAGCCCGACGACCCCGATCCGGTCGGCGTCGTCGAGCCCGAGGGACACGTCGGTGAGCAGCGCACCCGCCGCTCCGTACCCCTTTGACACCCGGTCCAGGTTGACGATGTTCGCCACCCACGTACCTCCCATGATCAAGGCATCCCGGTGCCGGACGGCACGGGACGCCTCGGCCAAGCCTACGCGGAGGGCTCAGTAGAGGATGCGCGCGCCGTGGACCGGCCCGTAGGCGACCCGGGCCTGGCGGCAGACCTGGGCGGCTTCGATCTCGGCGGCGATCCGGTCGGCGTCGGCGGCGTCGGCGGCGAGGAAGACGCAGGTGGGGCCGGACCCGGAGACGAGGCCGCCGAGCGCCCCGGCGGCCTGGCCGGCCTTGAGGGTGTCGGCGAGGGCGGGGCGCATCGCCAGTGCGGCGTCCTGGAGGTCGTTGCCGAGGGCGGCGGCGAGGACCCGGGGGTCGCGTTGGCGCAGCGCCGCCAGGAGGGCGTCGGTGCTGCCCAGGGGCGGACCGGCCGCGCCGTTGTCGCGGAGCCGGTCGATCTCCCGGTACGCCTCGGGCGTGGACAGGCCCCCGTCGGCGATGGCGACGACCCAGTACCAGGAGGTGGGGCGGGCCAGGACGGGGCTGACGGTCTCGCCTCGGCCGGTGCCCAGGGCGGTGCCGCCGTGCAGCAGGAACGGCACGTCGGAGCCGAGGTCGGCGGCGACCGTGGCGAGTTCCTCCCGGGTGAGGCCGGTGCCCCAGAGGGCGTCGCAGGCGACGAGGGTGGCGGCGGCGTCGGCGCTGCCTCCGGCGAGCCCTCCGGCGAGGGGGATCTGCTTGCGGAGGTGGAGTCGGGCGTGCGGCATGACGCCCGCGTATCCGGCGAGGGCGTGGGCGGCCCGCAGGACCAGGTTGGTGTCGTCGAGGGCCAGTTCGCCGGTGCCCTCGCCCTCCATGGTCAGGCTGAGGGTGTCGCCTCGGCGGGCGGTCAGCTCGTCGAAGATGGAGATGGCGTGGTAGACGGTGTTCAGCTCGTGGAAGCCGTCACGGCGCAGGGGTCCCACCCCGAGGTGCAGGTTGACCTTGGCGGGGACGCGTACCCGGACCGGGCCGCTGGCTCCTCGTCGCTGCCCGTCCTCGTCCGGGCGCCAGGGCTCGGTCACGAGACGACGTCCCGCAGGCGCGACCGGTCGTCCAACTGTCGGTCCACGGTCGGCTCCTCGACGGGAGTCTGGGGGGTCACGGACACCTCCTCGGCGGGCACCGCGTCAGCCTACTGGGCGGCCGGGGCGGCGGTCGGGGCCGACGCGGCGACGGCGGCGAACTGCTCGACGGTGAGTGACTCGCCCCTCGCGGAGGGGTCCACCCCGGCGGCGACGAGGGCGGCGGCGGCCCGGTCCGCCCCACCCGCCCACCCGGCGAGGGCGGCCCGGAGGGTCTTGCGGCGTTGGGCGAAGGCGGCGTCGACCACGGCGAAGACCTGCTTGCGGGGTACGTCGGGGCGGGGCGGTTCGCGTCGGGTGAAGGCGACGAGGCCGGAGTCGACGTTGGGCACCGGCCAGAACACGTTCGGGGGGACCCGTCCGGCGGGGCGGGCGTCGGCGTACCAGGCGAGTTTGACCGAGGGGATGCCGTACACCTTGGAGCCGGGACCGGCAACGAGCCGGTCGGCGACCTCCTTCTGCACCATCACCAGTCCGCTGCGCAGGCTGGGCAGTTCGGCGAGCAGGTGCAGGACCACCGGGACGGCGACGTTGTACGGCAGGTTCGCCACCAGCGTGGTCGGGGCCGGGTCGGTGAGGTCGGCGGCGGTGACCCGGAGGGCGTCGGCCCGGTGCACCCGGAGCCGGGCGGCGTACGGGCCGGCGTGCCGGGCGGCGGTCTCCGGGAGGGCGGCGGCCAGGGTGGGGTCGATCTCGACGGCGTGCACCCCGGCGGCGACGGGGAGCAGGGCCAGGGTGAGGGAGCCGAGCCCGGGGCCGACCTCCAGGGCGACGTCGTCGCCGGTGAGCCCGGCGGCGGCGACGATCCGGCGGACGGTGTTCGGGTCGTGGACGAAGTTCTGGCCGAGCTTCTTGGTCGGTGCCACGCCCAGTCGGGCGGCGAGTTCCCGGATCTGCGCCGGGCCGAGCAGGTCTACGGCCATGACCCGACAGCCTACGGCCCGCCGCCGGGCGACCATCGACCACGGCCCACCCCTGCCGTCATGTGACCCACATCATCGAGCGCCGCCGAACCCCTTCCCTCTCGTCTCCGTCAAGCCGGTGACGACGGCACCGCAGAGGAGAGGCACCCTCACGATGAACCCTCGGACGGGCGAGGAATGGCTCGACTTCACGAAGCGGCTCCTCGCTGACTACACCGGGCGGAGGATCGCCTTCCGGGAGGAGGACGGTGAGCCGTTCGCCGCTGTCGACGCCGACGAGGATGTGTCCGCCCTCCTGGACCGGTGGAGGGACGACAGGGATCCGGAGTATCTCGGCCATTCGTCGATGCCGCACCGCCTCCGCACGTTCCTGATCGACAAGAGGGTCCTTCCCGCCCAGTCCGCATTCCTCCGTCACCGCGAAGCCGACGGCGGTCACGCGTACACGGAGGCGACCTACACCCGGGCGCTGGAGGCGTTCCTCGGACACTGCGGGAAGAAGGGTCGGCTACCGAAGAAGGACGAGAAGTGCGAGGTCCGCTTCAACGTCCATCGGCACGAACGCCATGGTGACGTGGTGTTCGTCGAGAAGACAGCCAGGATCAACATGGGGCGACGGCTCCGTGAGGGGCGACTGACCGACGGTGAGATCCGGGTGCTCGTCGATTTCCGGCTCGACGGGACGTTCGCCCCTGCGGGCAGCCCGCTGCACGACCGGGTGCGGTGGATCCGGAACTCCCGACTCCACGAGCCGAATCCCCACCTCCCGGAGACCTTCCTGCCGGATCCGTCCCGCCCGGGCACCTTCGTGCCGAGGGGGTTGCCGCCCCATCTCGCGCCGAGTCTCCCTCCCCCTGACGAACTCGCCCCCGGCTACCGCCCGCAGCCTCCCCCGGTGCTGGGGGAACTGCCGCCGTACTCCCCGCCTTCCCCCGGCTCCGTCCCGTCGACCGCGCCCCTGCCGGACCAGGTCGTGGCGGCGCACCTCAGGGCCACCGAGACGCGAGGTCCCCTCGCGCAGGAATCCGGGTCCGGGTCCACGACCCGGCTCGGCACCCCGTCGCCCACCCGGCCCACCTCCTGGACCACCGTCGGGCCTCGGCCTGCGGGACGGTGACCCGATCGGACCACACCGACCAGAAGGGACATCCGGTGACGAACGAGGATGATCAGTGGATCAGGTACATGGACAACTACCAGCGGGCCGAAGAGACGCTGCGCCGGGCGGGGGGCGGCCTCCAGGTGGCGGGTTGGATCGTCGGAGTCGACCAGGACGTGCTGCGCAAGCTCAAGGACTGGAACGACATCGGCCACAAGGACTTCTTCGGCCCGGTGGACCTGCTGGAGCGGATCCAGGCCCGGATGATCCAGGACGGTCTCCTTCCGTCAGGGGCCGTACGTCAGGTCAGGACCCGGGGTGGGGTCACGGAGTACGGCCCTGCGGTGATGATCGATGCGATGCGGGACCTGGAGGTGAAGACCAGGCTCGAAGGACGTGATCCCGCCGAGAACGACCACGGCAATGCGATGGTGGCCCGTGTGCACCGCAACCGTCTGCTCCGGCGGGAGGTCCGCGAGTCGCTGGAGAGCATCCCCGTGGGGAGGTGGCTGCACGATCTCGACCGGCACCGGGTGACCGACGACCAGCTGCGGATGATCATCGCAAACGGCTGGGACCAGCGGTTCGTCCCACCGGGGTCGAGGTGGCACACCCGGACCGAGTGGCTCAAGCGGTACCAGGTCCTCGACCCGGACCCGCAGAACCTTCAGACGTACGTGCCGGACCCCTCCCGCCCGTCCACCTACGCGCTGGTGGGGCACGATCCTCAGGCGAACAGGCCGACCCTGCACCTGATACCTCACCACCCACCGGCGTACCAGGAGACTCCGCCAGCCCCCCGGCTGTCCACGCCGACGCCGTCGTACCCGGGACCGCAGGCACCCCCGGCGTTCTCGGCGGACCTCCCGGCCGGGGAGGTGAACCGTCCTGGTGCGTCGGTTCCGGCTCCTTCGTCGAGCGGCGAACCGGGACCCTCGGCCCGCGACCTTGCCGCCTACGACAGCCCCGCCGCCGGCACGACGCCGGAGATGACAGCCGACATCGCCCGCCGAACCCTGGCCGACCGGTCGAGGACGAGTCGCCTCCCGACGCCCCTCTCCGCCGCCCTTCCCCCTGATGCGCGATCCGGGCGTACGACCGGACGCCAGGGTCACCGTCCGTGACGACGAATTCCGCCGCATTCGACCGAAACCCCTGCCCACAATGCCTGTGACATAGATCACATACACGAACCGATGTCGACCGGGTCCGTCACTCCTCTACGACGCAGTGCACAGCCGGAGGGACGGGAGCATGCCCCCAACACAGCCCACAGCCTGGACCGACGGCGACTGGATCGCCTTCGTCAGCAGCTTCATGAACGCGCGCAACAAGGGACTCACTCCCGGCAACATCAGGCACTACACCCCGAGCGATCGGGACGAATGGGCCATTCGAGAACTACGCGAGTGGACCGACAAGGAGAGCCCGCAGTGGCTGGGTCCTGCGAAGATGCCGCCGACGGTGCGCGGCCTTCTCGAACACGACAACTTCCTGGGCCAAGGGACGTCCAACTTCGTCCGGGAGAGCAGGCGCGGGAATCGAGAGGTCAGCTCGAACGTCTACGCCAGGGCCGCCCACGTCTATCTGAACCGGTGCATGCAGGAGGGGCGAGCGCCCAGGGAAACGGATTTCCAGCAGGTGCCGGTGATCATCGTTCATCCCCGGACGATCAGCAGGCTGTGGGCCAAGGACCCGAGGAACTTCCGGATCCAGACCGGTCAGTACATGTCCATCGCGGTCGGGCGACGGCTGCTCAATCCGCACAGGTTCGACATCGACGACCACGAGCTACGGACCTGGAAGCACAACGGGTGGGCACCGCCGAGCAACATCCGGTTGAACCCGAGGCTGGCCGCACGGCAAGCGTGGGTGGCCGAGAGCGACCTCACCCCGCTGAGCCACCACAATCTGGAGACGTTCGTACCGGGTCCGAACCGACCGTCCACCTTCACTCCGTCCACCACCCCGCGGTATCAGGAGACCCGCAGCCCCTGGGAACGAGCCCCGGACGAGGCCGCCTACAACCGCTGGGTCGCGGCCTCCAACCCCGGGATGTTCGGGCCGCAGCGACCCCGGACCCCCCGGGCGCAGCCCGAGCAGCCACCAGTACAGCCCGGGCAGGCGCCGGTACAGCCCACACAGCCCCCGGCCTACTCGGAGTATCCCGTCTGGTCCCCGCCGAGCTATGCGGATTCGGAACAGTCCCGACCGTCCTCCGCGCCCCAGACCCCGACCACCCCGACGTCCCCCGTGGCCCAGACACCCACCGCCCCACCGTCCCCCACGATCCGGCGCCTGTCGGCTCCCACCGCCGAGACCCTCGCCGCAGCCGAGGCACGGGTGAACGGCTATTCGACCCGGACGGATACCTCGCTCGGCACCACCAGATCCGGGCAACCCCACCACCGTCCACCCGTCCCCAACCAGGGGAACCCGAACGCCGGACGGGGCCGGTAGGGTCCACCATCCGAGAGGACCGGAACAGATGCCTGACCTACGCGTGACGGCTCAACCCTCGAACACCTGGGACGCCACCGACTGGATCGCATTCATGGCGGAGTATCTCCGGTTCAAAGCACGCCACTCCGGCCCGCACCGTCCTGGGTCCTGGGAGCCGCACGGCTCCGAAGGGTGGGCGGCTGCGGCCCTCCAGAAGTGGAACTCGCCCGACAGCAGCGAGTACTTCGGCCCGCCGGACATGCCCATGCTGATCCGGGCCGAGCTGGAGTCGGACGGTCGTCTACCGCCGAACTCCTCCTGGTTCGTCAAGGAGACCGGGAGCCGACAGGAGTTCAGCTCCGAGGTCTATGCCGTCACCGCGAAGGAGTGCCTGTCGCGCTGCATCGAGCAGGGCCGGGAACCCCGCCGGGACGACACCTCCGAGCAGTTCGTGGCGGTGGTCCGGCCCAGGACCATCAGCAGGTTCCTGACGAACTCGTCGGGCCGACAGTCGATCGGCAGGTTCTCCGTCCCGATCGGCGCGCGACTCGCCGAGCCGGAGAAGCACCGGATCAGCGACCACGAGCTGGCCACGTGGGTGGAGCTGGGGTGGCGGCCGAAGAACATGACCCCGGGCTCGGCCCTCGCCAAACGGTACGACTGGGTCCTGGAGAACACCATGAACCCGCCGGACCGGACGGATCCGGCGAGCTTCGTGCCGAGTCCGACGAACAGGCGCACCTTCACCCCGCTCGCACTTCCGCAGTACCCGGCGGAACCGACGTCGCCCCCGGGTCACGTGGACGCGGGGTGGGAGCGGTCGTCGGCTGAGGTCCCGCCGACAGCTTTCACAGTCGCCGGGCTGGCAGCCCTCCGCCTCGACGGCGGGAGTCCCCGGTCCACCTCCCCGTCCGTCGTGGTCCCCGCCATCCGCTCCGGCCTGCCCCGGCCGGGTCAGCTGCGCCAGGCGACGGCCCGGGCGCTCGGCTAGGAACGGGCTACCCCCGCCGTCTGGCCCACCCGACGAACCTGTCGTCGAGTGCCGCCACCGGGATCGGCTGTCCGAGCCGGGCGAGCTGCGCCGTCGCCTCCTCCCGCAGGAGGGTCAGGTGGGCCAGCAACGCCGCTCGGTCCTCCCGGAACCGCCCCAGCAGCTGGAGCTTCGCCGCCGAGCAGGGCCAGGCGATCCCGCACGCCTGGCACCGCCACCCGGGTCGGGCCGGATCGTGTCCCACCCGGTACCGGCGCTGGTTCGGGCGTCGGCCGGCGGTCACGACCGCCCGACCGGGGTGGACGGCGGGCGGACCAGTCCGTCGGGCCTCAGGAACAGCTCGCGTCGGGTGGTCGCCTCGCCCCGGTGGTCGAGCTGGTAGCAGTCCACCCAGGTCCAACCGTGGTACGTCGGTCGGTCCCACTGTCTGATGATCCGGATGGTGATCGGCCTGTGGAACTGTGGACTCGCCGTCGACGTCAGCAGGAACACGTCGCCGGGACGCAGTGGGGTCGGTGGCCCGTACGCCCGGGCCGGAGCGGGCCTCGGCGCGCCAAGATGCGGCATCTGGGGCTCCGTTTCAGTGGTCGGAAATTTTCCTCCCACCAACTTCGCGTAAGTAGCGGGACACTCACAGGTCGTCATGTATATGGTGCGCGGATATTCACCTCGACCTCTGAGGAGAGCCATGAACGAAGTGCTCCGAGCCGCGCTGCAAGAGTCCGGGCACACCTTCGAGTCCATCGCAGAGCGCATCGGCGTCGACCCCAAGACCCCGGCCCGGTGGCTCCGGGACGACCGGGTCCCGCAGCCCCGGCACCGGGCGGCGGCGGCCCGACTCCTCGGCCGGGACATCGCGGACATCTGGCCGGACAAACCGAGACGACAGGAGCCGATCTGGTTCCGACCCTGGCAGGAGATCGAGGCCGAAGCGGTCCTGCTCCGGTCGTACGAACCGTTGGTTTTCCCGGGTTTGCTCCAGACCGAGGCGTACGCCCGCGCCGTCCTGACCCGGGGTGGCCTCCTGCCCCCGCAGGACATCGCCAGACACGTCGCCACCCGGATGGCCCGGCAGACGATCCTCACCCGGGAGAAGAACCCGCCCCGGTTCACCGCCGTGGTGGACGAGTCGGTCCTGCGCCGCCCGGTCGGCGGCCCGGCCACCATGCGCGAACAGTTGACAGCCCTGGTCACCGCCGCCGAGGCCGACCACGTCCGGATCCAGGTGGTCCCCTCCACCGTCGGGGCCTACGCCGGACTCAACGGGCCGTTCGTCCTGGCCACCGCAGTGGACCACCAGATGGCCTGCTACCTGGACAACCCGTTGAAGGGCACCGTGGTCACCGACACCGACGAGATGGCAGCGATACTGAACGCGTGGGAGAACGTCCGCGCCGAGGCCCTCTCCCACTGGCAGTCAGTCGACCTGATCAGCGAGGTGGCCCAGACATGGACCTGACCGCAGCACGGTGGCGCACCAGCACCCGCAGCAGCGGCAACGGCGGCAATTGCGTCGAAGTCGCCGACAACCTTCCCGGGGTGGTCGCCGTCCGGGACTCCAAGGACCGGACCGGCCCCACCCTCACCTTCACCCCCACCACCTGGCAGACCTTCCTCACCCACCTGAAGTAAGGACGGGGCCGGTCCCCTGCTGACGCTTGCGGCACAGCGGGGGTTCCCCTCCCACCGCCACCCGCCCCGGTGGTCACGGATCTGCTGTGCACCCCCGACTGGTCACGACCCGACCAGCCGCACGTCCCCCGGGACTTACCACCGCCCTGCTCACCGGCGCGGGCTACCAGGCGGACTCGTCGAACCGTTCACATATCCGTTGGTGCCGTTGGTGCCGTTGGTGCCGTTTGTCTGGGCGGGACCGCCCCCGATCTGCATTCCGGCTGCGAGCGCGACACTGTTGTCACTCGCCTGCGACGCTTGCCGCTGCGGAGGCATGTGGTAACGGGGGTGAGGTTGCCCCTGGGGACCGCATGAATCCGGGTCGCCCCACTGCCTGGCGTCCGGTCCCCACTGGGGCGGAGGCGCCTGCAGCGTGTGCCTGTTCTGAAGGTAGTCGTTCAGGAGTTCTTGCACGTCCGCTGGAGCCCGGGCGCTTCTTTGCGGGTGGGTGATGGTGTTTTGGAGGGCTCGGCCGACCGGATAATAAGACCCATCCGGCGTCTCCGCCGTAGCCCAATGGGGAATACGGAAGTTCCGAGTTGCAGGGTACTCCCGCCAAACCGCAAGAAAGTTGCCGACCGTCTCCCAATCGGTCCCTCGCCCTCTCGGAGTCCTCGCATCTCCCGCCGTCTGACCATCTTCTGCCGTCCGACCATTTCCCGCCGTCTGAGCACCTTCTGCCGTCTGACCAGGCATCGCCCTCACCTTACTCTCGGTAGTGTTGTTGCCACACCATTCTCAGACCTCTGCCTACATGACGACCGAACATGACCTGTGGTTCAGGCAGAACGCAGCAAAGTCAGTTGATTTTCAGGCCTACCGCATCCTGGGCGACAACGGCACCTCGGGCTCACGATCTGCCGGTGCCCGGGGAGTGCCCGGGTCGGACGTCACCCCCGGGCCTGCGCGGAGCGGGCCATGAATACGGGTTCTGCTGCGGAGGTGGCGGGCCACCCGGCAGGGCAAGCCCGGCCGCCGTCGCCCGACCGGCCGCATCGCTGTTCTTCAAGCGGTCGTAGAGCCGGTGGTAGTTGTTCGTGGCATCCATCAACGCCTCGGACGCGTCGAGAGTCACCGGCATTCCGAGATCGAGTCCCCCTTCTCGGACCCGACCAAGGAAAACCTGGGTCAGTTTCGCCGAGATCAGGTCTCTCCTGGCCACCTGGAAGCGGTAGTGATCGGTGCCCGAAGCTGCCGGGAACCTCGTCCTGGGATCGATACTGGCGATTTCCCGGACGTTCATGCCAACCCACCCGGCGGTGTCGACGTCGACCTTTTCGGCAGGCCGGATCGTGAAGCTCAGGGTGAAGACACTCGATGCGGAGCCGGACCCGGCCTTGGGCACGAAGGAAAAGGTCCTACCGTCCCTGAGATCGGCGTAGGCGTTGTAGTCCCGCGAGAACGGGTCGGTCGGTTCAGGACGCTGCGGGGACGACTCCACGGATCACTCTCCAGGCGGTAGGGGCGATGGACGGACCCGTACGTCCGACGTCACCTCTACGTAACTCGCCGGCCGCGGTTCATCCACCTCTTTCGGAAACCGCCCAGATCAGCGCCAGGGGCCGAATGCGCGCTCGCCGTTGGCCGACAGGTGACGGCAGAGGGTCTCCAGGTCGAGACCGGTCGTCGCGGCCAGGGACCGGACGGTCAGCGGGATCAGGTACGACGCGTTCGGCCGCCCCCGGTGCGGGGTCGGGGTCAGGTACGGCGCGTCCGTCTCCACCAGCAGCTGCTCCGGCGGGGTCAGGGCGGCGGCCTCCCGGAGGGCGTCGGCGCTGGCGAAGGTGACGGTCCCGGCGAAGCTCAACAGGTAACCCCGGCGGACACACTCGGCGGCGAACTCGGCGTCACCGGAGAAGCAGTGCAGGACCACTGTGGTCGGAGCACCCTCGTCGTCGAGGATCCGCAGGACGTCGGCGTGGGCGTCCCGGTCGTGGACGACGAGGGTCTTGTCGTACCGCTTGGCGATGGCGATGTGCGCCCGGAAGCTCTCCTCCTGGACCGCCCGCCCCTCCTCGCCCGTGCGGAAGAAGTCCATCCCGGTCTCGCCGATCCCGCGTACCCGGTCCTGCGCCGCCAGGGCCTCGATCTCCCGGAGGGCGGCGTCCAGGTCCGCCAGGCGGGGGGCCTCGTTCGGGTGCAGGGCGACGGTGGCCACGACCGCCCTGTGCCGCCCGGCGACCTCCGCCCCCCACCGGGACGACCCGACGTCCACCCCGACCTGGACCAGCCGGTCCACCCCGGCGGCGGCGGCCACCTGCACGATCGCCTCGACCGGGTCGGTGAGCAGCCCCGAGTCGGCCACCGCCACCGCCTCGGCGGCGGCGAGGGGGTCCACGGCGGCCAGTGCCCCGGTCGTCGCCACGGCGTTCGCGGCGGCCCCGGCCACCCCGGTGCTCGCCGCCGCGTCGAGGGTGGCCGCCGCGTCGTCGGGCGCGCTCGACGGCCCCGAGGGTACGCCGGGCACCCCGGCCTCGGTCACGGTGATGTCGAGGTGGGTGTGGCTGTCCGGTACGGCCACCGGCAGCGGCTCGGGCGGAGGCGGGAACTCGCCTGCCCGGCGGGCGGCACGCTTCGTGCGGGACTCGGTCGGCTCACTGGTCACCTGGCGAGGATCACACACCACCCCCCACCCCGCGACGCCCCCACCGCGACACTCCCACCCCCCGCGACTCCCCCACCGGTCGACCACTCGACCCGAGACGCGGTTCTCTTGCTCGTCTGCGGTTGACCTACACCTCCCCCGGCGTGTCGTGCAGGTGAACCGCAAACGATCAAGGAAGTCGATGGTGTCCACCGGCCAAGCCCGCCGGACAGCGCCACCGGCCAGCCCGGTTCGGCGGATGGGGCTGTCCCGTCCGGCCACCTGACGTTCATCCGGCGGGAACCGGGGAGGACTACCGTCGCCCGGATGGACGTCGCCCCCCTGACCAGCGGCGCAGCCGGTCTCCGGACCGGTCTGCGGGTGACCTTCGAGGGCACCACCTACCCGGCCGAGGAGATCGCCCGAGGCGCGGCGTACGAGTTGTTCAGCGCTGCGGAGGTGACCGGCTTCGAGTGGGCTCCCCGACCCGAGGGCGGCCCGGCGTGGCGACGGTTCGTGCACTGTACCGAGGTGACAGCGGTGCAGGGCGCCGCCGAACAGGCCGAGGCCCCGGAGTCGCCGCTGCTGATGCCGGTGCACCGGACGGTGGGGTGGGGCCGGGTGCAGCAGCTCACCCAGCGGCCGGAGGCGGCCGACGACCCCCTCGTCGGGGCGGTACGCGCCACCGCCGTCCTGCGCCGGGGCACCCGGATGATGAAGGTCCTCTCCGCTCGACAGCTCGCCGGACACGTCAGGGGGTGGCTGCCGCACGGGTTCTGCTACCGGGAACACGACGTCGCCCACCTGCGTACCCCGGCGGCCCTTGCGGTGTTGCGCGGCGACGGCCAGGGGGTGGCCGACAACCCGGACGTGGCGTACGCGCTGCGCTGGCGGGCCGCCGACCCGGGCGACTACGACGTCCCGACCGGGGCGGCGTACCGGGGGCTGACGGCGCTGCCCGCCTCGGAACGCCTCGGCGCTCCGGTCCTCGGCACCGGGTTCGCGCCCAGCAACGACCAGCTGATCCCCGAGTTCGTCACCCGGGACCTCGTCGACCTGCCGATGCCGGCCAACGCGAGCCTGGTGGCGTACCCGGCGCAGGGGGTGGAGGTGGTCCTCTACACGTACCAGGCGGAGCAGCGGGGGTGGCTGCGGATGGTCGGCCCCCGGTGGCGGCACCTCCTCGCCGCCGTTCCCGATCTCGCCCCCGACCAGGAGTACGTCCCCGTCGGCGAGGCACCCCGCTCCACCCACCTCGTCGGCCGGTACGCCGGTGCGGAGCACGAGGCGGTGGCCGACCTTCCCGGCGGGTTCCGGGTCCAGGCGATCACCCGGGCCGCCCGCTACCCGGTGGAGACGGTGGCCCGGCGACTCCGGTACGCCCACTGGCGTCAGGTCCCCTGCCAGGTGCTCCGGGAGGAGTCGGGCTGGCTCCGGCTGCGGTTGTGTCGACCCGACCCGGACAGTGTGGCGGTGACCGGCGCCCAGTGCCACGAACGGGGCGTCCACGAGACGTGGGCGCCGGCCGCCGAGGTCACCGACGACCGGGTGGTCGACTTTCCGTACCGGCTCTGAGCAGCTCGGGGCCGCGCAGGCCGGGCAGACGCAGCGGCGGGACACCGGCCACGGAGACCGGCCCCGACACCCGCACCGGCACCGTCGCCCGCGCCGCCTCGTGCACCTCGACGGTGCCCTCGTCCGGGGCGGCGTCCAGGGCCCTCTTCGCCGCCTCGTAGGGCTCCCGCTGCTGGGGATCGGGCGGCAGGTAGCGCCCCGCGTAGGCCGGATGGGCGAGGAAGACCGCCACCACCTGTCCCTTCAGTTTCACCTTTCCCCGTTTGAGGTCGCTCAGGTAGGTGTCGGTGGCCTTCAGGTCCCGCGCGCTCATCGGCGCGTCGGTCGCGTGCGCCTCGACGAGCGCCGCCCACTCGGACTCGGCACGCCACTTCTTCGGAATCGACGGACCCTCTGCGGCCCTCCTCTTCTGCGGCCCTCTTCTCGCCGACGACGCCCTTGCTGAGGGAGGATCTTCCAGCCCGGCGACGAGTTGACCGTTCCTCGTGCCCTCCCTGATGTATTTCTCTACATAATCCGGATGATTCTTGAAGAACTCCACCTGCTTCTCGCCGATCCTTATCTTGCCGGCCTTGATGTCACTCAGGTGAGTCGTGACACTCTTGATCAACTTACTCTCGTGCAGCTCACCGAGCGAGCGCAGTTTCAGGAGATCTGCCCAGTCCGCATCCGTTCGAGACCAACCCGGCTTCTCGACCGGCACTTCGGAGATCTCTTCCACGGGAACGTACGCCTCCAGGCTGGCTCGATTTTTCGATCCGCTCGGAAGATGTTTCTCCGCATACTCCGGATGGATGGCAAAGAACAGCAGTTGACCTCGCTTCAACGGAACCCTGTCCCGCTGGATGTCGTACAGGTGATTCTTGACCGACTGGATGTCTCTCTCCTGGTCCAGTTCATCCCGGGCAAACTTCCACAGGAGTTCCCCCCACTGCTGGTCCGTCCGGCGTTGAAGGCGCTTGGGCGCACTGTCCCCGCTCCCGTCCAAGGGCGCGGTCAACCTGGAATCATCAAGAAAGTCCGCATCCGACACTGCGACCTCCGGTGGTCTCGACTCGTCGGTCACCTGACGGACGCCGAGCGGGTCCGGTTCGAACCGAGGCGACCAACGGTGCCAGACCTGCGGCACGGGGACCGGGACGGGCGGCATAACGGCGGGTGGGTCGGGTAGGCGTGGGGGTCCGAGACGTCAGTTGATCAGGAGATCCGCATGCCTTTCGTCACCGTTGGCGCGGAGAACCTCGCGCCCATCGACCTGTACTACGAGGACCACGGCACCGGGCAGCCGGTGGTGCTGATCCACGGGTTCCCCTTCAACGGGGCGACCTGGGAGAAGCAGGTCGGTCCGCTGTTGCAGGCCGGATACCGGACGATCACCTACGACCGGCGCGGCTTCGGCAACTCCGCCCAGCCCAGCACGGGGTATGACTACGACACCTTCGCCGCCGACCTGGACGTCCTGCTCACCGAGCTGAACCTGACCGACGTGATCCTGGTCGGGCACTCCATGGGCACCGGCGAGGTGACCCGCTACCTCGGCACGTACGGCTCCGAGCGGATCAGCAAGGCGGTGCTGGCCGCGCCGCTGGCGCCGTACCTGTTGAAGACGGCGGACAACCCCGAGGGGGTCGAGCAGAGCCTCTTCGACGGGTTCAAGCAGGCCATCGTCGCCGACCGGTTCGCCTACCTGACGAAGTTCTGCGACAGCTTCTTCAACTACCCGGAGAACCGGGGGAAGCTGGTCAGCGAGGAGGCGTACCGGGCGCACTGGGACATCGGCTCGCGGGCCTCGGCGATCGGCACCCTGGAGTGCGTGGACGCCTGGCTCACCGACTTCCGGGGTGACCTGCCCCGGATCGACGTACCGGTGCAGATCATCCAGGGCGACCAGGACCAGGTGCTGCCCTACCCGAAGACCGGGCAGCGGTTGCAGCCGATGATCGCGGACAGCCGACTGGTCACCCTGCGCGGTGCCCCGCACGGCATCCCGTGGACCAACGCCGACGAGATGAACCGGGCGATGCTCGACTTCATCGGCCAGCCGGCGATGGCCCGCGCCTGAGACGACCGGGGACGGGGCCGGTGCGGGTCCGGCCCCGGTCGACCGACGCGGCCTCGGGTGATCCCCGGGGCCGCGTCACCGCGCCCGCCCGGCGGTGGGACGTCAGCCGCCGAGGCGGTCCAACTCCTCCTCCACGATGGACGGGTCGAGCTTGCGGAAGACCGGCTTCGGTGCGGTGAGCTGCCGACCCGCATCGAGGGGAACCGACTCCCACCGGGCCCCGACCGTGTAGTCCCCGGTCAACACCGGGTAACCGGGTCCGCCGTCGAGGTCGTCGACCTCGACGATCGACGGCATCGGAGCGTGTACGCCGGTGCCGCCGAGCAGCTCGTGGATCTTCTGGGCGGAGTGCGGGAGGAACGGCGTGAGCAGCGTGTTCGCGTCGCTGATCACCTGGAGGGCGACGTGCAGGACGGTCCCCATCCGGGGCTTGTCCTCCTCGCCCTTGAGCTTCCACGGGGCCTGCTCGGACAGGTAGCGGTTGGCCTCGGCGACGACCTTCATCGCCTCCCCGATGGCCTGCTTCTGCCGGTGCCGACCGATCAGGTCGCCGACGGTGGCGAACCCGGCCCGGGAGACCGTCAGCAACGCCTCGTCCGCCTCGGTCAGCCCGGCCGGGTCGACCGGGGGGATCGCGCCGAAGTTCTTCGCCGCCATCGACACCGACCGGTTGACCAGGTTCCCCCAACCGGCCACCAGCTCGTCGTTGTTGCGGCGGAGGAACTCGGCCCAGGTGAAGTCGGTGTCGTTGCTCTCCGGTCCGGCCACCGCGATGAAGTAGCGCAGCGCGTCGGCGTCGTACCGTTCGAGGAAGTCCCGGACGTAGATGACCACCTTGCGGGACGAGGAGAACTTGCGCCCCTCCATGGTGAGGAACTCGCTGGAGACCACCTCGGTCGGCAGGTTGAGCCGTCCGAGCCGACCGGGCTCACCGTCCCTGGCCCCCTCCCCGGAGTAGCCGGAGAGCAGCGCGGGCCAGATCACCGAGTGGAAGACGATGTTGTCCTTGCCCATGAAGTAGTAACCCTGGGCGTCCTTGCCGGCGTCGTCGGTCGACCACCACCTGCGCCACGCCTCCGGGTCGCCGGAGCGGCGGGCCCACTCGATGGAGGCGGAGAGGTAGCCGATGACGGCGTCGAACCACACGTAGATCCGCTTGTCGGACCGGTCGACCCAGCCCTCCAGCGGGATCGGCACCCCCCACTCCAGGTCCCGGGTGATGGCCCGGGGCTGGAGGTCGTCCAGGAGGTTCTTCGAGAAGCGCAGCACGTTGGGCCGCCACCCCTCCCGGGTGTCCAGCCACTGCCGGAGTACGTCGGCGAGGGCGGGCAGGTCGAGGAAGAAGTGCTCGGTCTCGACGAACTGCGGGGTCTCCCCGTTGATCTTCGATCGGGGGTCGACGAGGTCCACCGGGTCGAGCTGGTTGCCGCAGTTGTCGCACTGGTCGCCCCGGGCGCTGTCGTACCCGCAGATCGGGCAGGTGCCCTCGATGTACCGGTCGGGCAGGGTCCGGCCGGTCGACGGGGAGATCGCTCCCATCGTCACCTTCGGCACGATGTACCCGTTGCGGTGCATCCCCTCGAACAGCTCCTGCACCACCGCGTAGTGGTTGCCGGTGGTGGTCCGGGTGAACAGGTCGTACGACAGGCCGAGGCCGTGCAGGTCCTCGACGATCACCCGGTTGTACCTGTCGGCCAGCTCGCGGGGGGTGACCCCCTCGCTGTCGGCCTGCACCTGGATCGGGGTGCCGTGCTCGTCGGTGCCGGAGACCATGAGCACGTCGTGACCGGCCATCCGCATGTACCGGGCGAAGACGTCGGAGGGAACGCCGAAGCCGGAGACGTGACCGATGTGGCGGGGGCCGTTGGCGTACGGCCAGGCCACTGCCGCGAGAACGTGACTCATGACCAGCAAGCCTAGTGACCGGCCCACGCCTGTCGCGAACCTATGGGCAGACCACGCCGACGTCACACCCCGATGACTCTGAGCAATCGATCCGATTTGTCGTCGACACGCGGTCTGAGCTGCCATCCCAGCCCTCCCCTGCCGGTGTCCAATGAACATCGTGACTGGTAGAGGCACCGCCCGTGAGCACAACGACAGTCGATCGGGAGCGACCGAGGGCGACCGACCGTCCCCGCCGGGGGGTACGCCGGGCGAGGACCCCGCCGCCGTCACCCAGCCCATCGGGACGGCCGTCGAGACCGAACCCACCACCGGCGCCCCGGTGGACGCGGTCCCGAACCGGGTGCCGATCCGCCAGAACCGTCGGGGACGGCCCAAGGACCCGGCCGACGACGACGCGTTCTGGCTGCCGATCGAGGAGGTGCACTGGGACGGCACCCCGATCCGCCCCGACCCCCCGAGCCGCGCCCCCGACCCGGGCACCGGCAACCGCCGGGGTACGCAGAGCCGGGCACGTCGTGCCCCCCGCCCGCCCGACCCCCTGCCCGGCCTCTCCGCCGTGCTGGTGTTGAGCCTGCTGGCGGCCTTCTTCGCCTGGGTCACCGCCGGGCCGGTGTGGATCGCCGTCGGCCACGCGACGACGGGGACGGTGGTGATCGGCGACTGCACCGGGGGTGGGCTGACCCAACGGTGCCGGGGCACCTTCGTCGCCGACCGTTCACGGTTCGTCGCCCACGGGGTACGCGTCACCGGCGTGTCGGCCGAGCACACCGCCACCGGCACCGAGCTGACCGCCCGGATGACCGGACCGGACGGGGAGACCGCGTACGTCGGCACCGGTGCTGTCACCCACCTGAGGTGGCTGCTCGGGCTGGCCGCGGTGGGGGCGTGCGCTGTCGGGATCGCCAGGTACGGCGGGGCGACCCGGCTTCCCGACGGGCGGATGCGACGCTGGGCGATCGCCGCCTCCCTCGGCGGCCCCCTGCTGATCACGCTCGGTTTCCTGGTCACCGCCATCTGACCGGGGACACCGGCGGCCACCCCTCGGCGGGGACCGCCGCCGCCCGAGCACACCGCCGCCGCCTCGGCGGGGAGGGCGGTCAGTCGGTGGCGTGGACGATGCCGTAGACCTCGCGGCGGCGCAGCCCGTACGCGATGGCCACCTCGCTGATCGCGTCCCGGCGGGACATCCCGGCGGCCTCCTCGTCGGCCACCTCGGCGCGGAGCGTCGCGTCGTCGGGCCGCTGCGCGGCTGCCGGCGGCGCCCCGGCCACCACCAGGGTGATCTCTCCCCGGGGCGGGTTCTCGGCGGCCCAGGCGGCCAGTTCGCCGAGCGGGCGACGGACGACCTCCTCGTAGGTCTTCGTCAGTTCCCGGCAGAGGGCGGCCGGACGGTCCGGGCCGAAGACGGCGGCCAGGTCGGCCAGGGCCCCGGCGATCCGGTGCGGCGCCTCGAACAGCACCAGGGTCCGCTCCTCGGCGGCCAGCCCCCGCAGCCTGGACCGGCGACCGGCGGGGGTCCGGGGCAGGAAACCCTCGAAGCAGAACCTGTCGCAGGGCAGCCCGGACAGGGCCAGGGCGGTGGTGACGGCGCTGGGGCCGGGGGCGGCGGTGACCGGGACGCCCGCATCCAGCGCCGCCCGCACCAGCCGGTACCCGGGGTCGGAGACGCTGGGCATCCCCCCGTCGGTGACCAGCGCGACGAGATGTCCGGCGCGGAGGACGTCGACCAGTTCCGGGGTACGCCGCTCCTCGTTGCCCTCGAAGTAGGAGACGATCCGCCCGCCGACCGTGACGTCGAGGTCCCGGGCGAGCCGGGACAGTCGACGGGTGTCCTCGGCGGCGACCACGTCGGCGGTGGCCAGGACCTCGCGCAGGCGGGTGGAGGCGTCAGCGGGGTTTCCGAGCGGCGCGCCGAGCAGCACCAGCCGACCGCACTCCGACATGTCACCCAAAAGAGGCACTCCTTCATCGACGTTCGTACCGGTATCGGGACGACAGGCGCCACCGGGCACCTTCGCAGCCTACGATCGCCGGGTGACGAGTGCGTCGACAGCGCAGAGCGCGAACGCCGACCGGGCCGATGCGGCGACCGGCGACACCGGACCGGCGACACCGGATCCGGCCGCGAAGGCTTTCCCGTCCGGCGGGGGCGGCGGAGGCGTCGGCATCGTCCGACGCCGACTGGCCACGATCGACGCCCGGCTGGACGTCAACTCCTGGCTCGCCACCGCAGTGGTGGTGGCGATAGCCGCGATCCTGCGGCTGGTCGGGCTCAGCCACCCCAAGGGCAAGATCTTCGACGAGGTCTACTACGCCCGCGAGGGGTGGCAGCTCGTCGACAAGGGCGTCGAGTGGAACTACAAGGACGACGTCGCGGCGTACGTGGTCCACCCGCCGCTGGGCAAGTGGCTCATCGGGCTCGGCGAGTGGGCGTTCGGGTACTCCGACACCGAGCAGGGCATCGACGTGCCCGGGGCGCTGATGACCACGGCCCCCGAGTTCGGCTGGCGGATCTCGGCGGCCGTCGCCGGGATCGTGTCGGTCCTGCTGCTGGTCCGGATCGGACGACGGATGTTCCGGTCCACCCTGCTGGGTTGCACGGCGGGCCTCCTGCTCGCCCTGGACGGCTTCCACCTGGTGCTCTCGCGCACCGCCCTGCTCGACATCTTCCTGCTGCTGTTCGTCCTGGCCGCGTTCGGCGCCCTGGTCCTCGACCGGGACGCCCGGCGACGCCGGTGGGCGCGTGCCATCGACGCCGGGCTCGACCCGTCCCGGCCCGGCCGGTCCGGGCGCCCGGCCGGCGGGTGGCGGAACTGGCCCTGGTGGCGGCTGGCCGCCGGGGCGCTGCTCGGCCTGGCCGTCGCTGTCAAGTGGAGCGCCCTGTACTTCCTGCCGGCCTTCGGCCTCCTGGCACTGTTCTGGGAGGTCAACCTGCGCCGCTCGGCCGGCGTCCGGAAACCGTGGCGGGACGCCCTCCTCGACGAATTGCCCTGGATGGTCCTGGCCGGGGTGGTCATGGTCCTGGCCTACCTCGCCACCTGGTCGGGCTGGTTCCTCACCGACCACGGCTACTACCGCGACCCCGCGCAGTACGCGCACGTCACCGCCCTCAGTGACATCCCGGTCATCGGGCCCCTGAAGAACCTGTGGGAATACCATCTCGCCGCGTACGGCTTCCACAGCGGCCTCACCGAACCGCACAAGTACCAGTCGTGGCCGTGGCAGTGGCTGCTGTTGGGCCGTCCGGTCGCCTTCTACTGGAACGGTGACGGCCCCTGCGGGGCGGCGGCCTGCGCGGCCGAGGTGCTGCTGCTGGGCACCCCGCTGCTGTGGTGGTCGTTCCTTCCGGCGCTGGCCGGGATCGCCTGGTTGGGGCTGGCCCGGCGGGACTGGCGGGCCGGGGCGATCCTGCTCTGCACCGCGTTCGGTCTGCTGCCCTGGTTCTGGTTCGCCCTCGACGGGCGGACGATGTTCTCCTTCTACACCGCGCCCGTCCTGCCGTTCCTGGTACTGGCGGTGACGTACGTGTTGGGAGCGATCGCCACCCCGGGCTCGGCGTCGCCGACCCTGGCGACGACGGGATCCGGCGGCACGTCGGCCCGGTCGGACTCGGCGTCGGGGGGTCCGACCGTGGTGGCGACAGCTGCGGCGCAGACCGAGGCCGAACAGGAACGGGCCGATCGACGGCTGGTCGGTGGCCTGATCGTGGGCGCATACGTGCTGCTGGTGGCGCTCTGCTTCGCGTACTTCTATCCGGTCTTCGTCGGAAAGGTGATCACGTCCGCCGAGTGGTCGGCCCGGATGTGGTTGGACGGCCGCTGGATCTGAGACCCCGCGCGGGCCGGAAACGAAGATGCGCGCCCCAATCGCCTGCCACGGGGGAAGCGGGCGATTGGGGCGCGCATGAGCAGCTTAGCCACCAGGGGCGAACCGCACAATGGGGCAGCTGATGCAGATTTCCGACGGATGTGATGCCAACCGAATGGTTTACATCCTGCATCTAACGTACCGTCATCCGTCGATTGCGCCTCGCGCAATTCCCACCCCGTTCTCCCGGCGTCGGTCGCCCACCCGCGGGACCACGCGAGCCGCCGGGTTGGAGTACGGTCGTCGCATGCTGCTCGGGGGGCGTGATGCGTGACCTGCTGCCACCGCAGGTGGCGGTGGCGGTGGCGGAGCCGCCGGACTTCACCGCACCACTGTTCCCCGCCGAACAGGCCGCGTTGACCGAGTCCGCAGTGACGAGTCGCCGACACGACTTCACCGCCGGTCGGGTCTGCGCCCGGCGGGCGATGACGACCCTCGGCCTGCCACCGACACCGGTGCCCTCGGCCCCGGACCGGTCCCCGGTCTGGCCGACCGAAGTGGTCGGTGCCATCACCCACACCCGCGGCTACTGCGCCGCCGCTGCGGCCAGGGCCACCGACCTCCGGTCCGTCGGGATGGACGCCGAGCACCACCGCACCCTCGAAGCAGGGGTACGCCGACTGATCTGCCTCCCCGAGGAGGAGGACCGGATGTCCCGGCTCCCGACCGGGGTCTCCTGGCCGGTGGTGCTCTTCAGTGCCAAGGAGACCGTCTACAAGGTCTGGCACCCGGTGGTCCGCCAGTGGCTCGACTTCCACGACGCCCTGGTCGACCTCGACCCGGACTCCGGCACCTTCACCGCACGGATCGCCCCGGCCCGGGTCGACGCGGCAGAGGTGCCCGCACCGCCCACGACGATCAGTGGCCGGTTCGTCGTCGAGGGGGATCTGGTGCGTACCGCAGCGGTGCTGCACCTGCCCTGAGCCTCGTGATCGGCGCCCCGCCACCGGGCAACATGTTCTCGGCCGGATGTTCCCGGCCGAACAGAGGACGACCGGAGAGCAGCCCGCCCACCAGGATCGGAGGGTTGCCGGGGCACGGTAGCGTCCAGGCTGTTCGAGTTTCTCCAGGTCCCTAGGAGTACGGTGAGCCACCCCCAGCCCCCATACGGGCCGCAGGACCCCAGCCAACCGGCTCAGGAGCCGTCGAACCAGCCGCTCCCTCCCGTCGACCCGACGGCTCCGCCGCCGCCCAACGATCCATGGGCGCGCCCGGCCGACGGGCCACCCCAGGACGACCCGTGGGGCGCGGCTGACGCGTGGAGTTCACCGAGTCCCGCGTACCCACCGACCCCGGCGTACCCGCCGACCGCCCCGTACCCGTCGTCTGCGGGGATGGGACAGCCCCCCGCCGAGCAGCAGCACCCCGTCTCCGGCCAGCCCCACGGTCAACAGCCCCCCGTCTCCGGGCAGCCGTACGGCCAACAGCCCCCGGTCTCCGGGCAGCCCTACGGTCAGCAGCCCCCCGTCTCCGGGCAGCCGTACGCGCAACACCAGCAACCCCCGGTCTCCGGGCAGCCCTACGGTCAGCAACCCCCGGTCTCCGGGCAGCCGTACGGTCAGCAGCCTCCCGTGTCCGGGCAGCCGTACCCACCGCCGGTCTCCGGGCAGCCGTATGGGGCGCCCACCTCCGGTCAGCCGTACCCGCCGCCGTCCGGAGCGCCGTACTCCCCTCAGGGCGGGGCGGCCTACCCGCCGGCCAAGATGGCCTCCGGCGGGCACTACCTGGGCGCTCCCCACGCGCCACCGTCCGGTTCGGGCAGCAGGACGGCACTGATCATCATCGCCGTCGTGACGGCGTTCCTCCTGCTCTGCTGCGCCGGTGGCGCCATCGCGATCATCCTCGGTGGCGGGGACGGATCCGAGGAGAACTCCGCCGGTCCCAGGCCGTCGGCGACAGGTCCGGCCCCGTCGCCGTCGCCCACCACCGCCGAGCCGACCACCCCGGCCCCCACCACCGCCGCGCCGACCACTCCCCCGGCCTCCCCGGCCCCGCAGGGCGAGACGTACAACATGAAGATCGGTTCGACCCTCGTCCTCAGCGACAACGACGGTGACCTGGAGATCACCGTCAAGAAGGTCACCACCAGCACCAAGGGTTGCCGCTCCTTCTCCCCCGACCCGAGCAAGGGCATGTACCTGATCGCCGAGGTCGACGCGGAGATCACCAAGGGGACCTCGTCGCTCAACCCGATCTACTTCGAGTGGGTCGCCGCGGACGGCACCACCACCAACGGCCTGGCCGGCATCCTGGCCGGTTGCGGGGACTCCCTCGCCTCCGGCAACAACCTGCCGGTGGGCACGAAGCGCAGCGGGAACGTGGTGTTCAACGTGGCCGACACCAACGGTGTCCTCCAGTACAACCACAAGTTCCAGTCCGCCGGTTCCTGGAAGCCGTAACACCTCCCCGACCCGTACGCAGCGGGGCCGGTCCCATCCCAGGGACCGGCCCCGCCGTCGTCTTCTGCCGGGGTGAACCGGACGCGGCCTCCGTCCGTCAAGAACAGCGAACCCAAGACTGCAGGAGGAACCAGTGCAGACCGACTACACAGAAGACGAACTGAGATCCCTCAACGAGATGTTGGCCCGGTTCGGCAACCCGAACGGACATCCCCAGACGACCTATCCTGATGCTGGCACCCCTGGCTACCAGGTCAGCACGGCCGACTACACCATCCCCGCTGCCCCCTACAACACCGGCATGGCCGACCATCCCACCCCCACAAACCTCGATATCAGTGGCGCGGCCGCCATGGACCCCTTCGAGTTGGACCTCGACGATCCGAGCAGACTCCACGTCGGATACGGACCCGCCGAGAGGGACCTCGCGTCATCGCCAAGCCATGGCACGGAACTCCCGAGCTACGACCCAGAACCCCTGAAGTCCCCCAACAAAGAATCCAAAACCGACGCAGGTTGGGCAAGACGGATACGCGATCATTTCGAGGGAAAGAACGATAAAGACGAGAGACTTAGAGTCGAAGGCCGCCTGGCATACATCAAGAACAAGGATGTCGATCTCGGCGAGGAGCAGTTGAGATTTTTCGCCCAGAACCCGTCTCTCGCCCAGCGCTGCATCCCACCCGGATCTCCGAATTACGACAAGCTCACGACGTACCAGAAAACGAAAACGGTAATCCGGAAGAGGGACGGACGAGCAAGGCAGCCAAGAAAAACAGAGGCCCGGCGCAGCAAGGATGATTGGCTGAGGCTCCTGAAGGAATGGGGGGAAAACACGCTGGACCCCACCCTCCACACCAAGGTCAGACGCCACCTGTACGCCATCTCCGCTAGAGAAATAAAGGCAGATCAGAAAGTATTGGCAGTAATGGAGGGTTTCGACAACCTTCGGAAATTCCTGCCACGTGAGTCGACGCCGAGCGGTTCTGCAAGTGTGCAGCAGGCCGCCTGGCAGACAGCTCCTGGGGCGCGGCCCGCAGGGCCGTCCAGCTCTGCACCGCCCGCCGGAGATTTCCAGCACCCCGGCGCCCCGTCGACCTCCCACGGCCGAGGGCGACACTGACGGTTCCGGTGCCCCGGGACCGTTCGGCACCAGGGCGGTTCCGTCGGGTCGGAACCCGCCGGGCGGTCCCCTCGGGCGGGGCTCTTCAGTGGGCGACGACCACCACCGCGTCCGGGTCGACGTCGGCGAGCCGGCCCGGCCGGACCACGACGTACAGGACCACTGTCGCGGCCACCATCCCGCCGGCCACCACCACCGCCATCGCCGTCGCCCCGGTCCCGAAGACCCCGACCAGGGGGGCCGCCACCGCGCCCACGCCGAACTGCACCGCCCCGAGCAGGGCCGACGCCGTACCGGCCGCCTCACCGTGGCGGGACAACGCCAACGCCGGAGCGTTCGGCATCGCCAGCCCGGCCGCCGCGAGGACCACCCAGAGGGAGGCCAGCAGCAGGGGCAGCCCGCCCAGTCCGGTCGCCGCCACAGCGAGCAGGACCAACCCGGCCACCGTCCCGCCGAGCAGGGACACGGTGAGGATCCGCTGCGGCTGGAAACGACGCAACAGCCGGACGTTGAGCTGGGTCGCCCCGATCAGTCCTACCGCACCCGCGCCGAAGGCGATGCCGAACTCCTGCTCGTTGAGGCCGTACTGCCCCTGGAGCACGAACGACGACCCGGCGACGTACGCGAACAGCGCCGCCATCGCCAGCCCCGCGACCAGGACCAACCCCACGAACGGACGGTCACGCAGCAGCGAGCCGTACAGCTTCACCGTGGCGGCCACCCCGCCACGCCGCCGCCGCTGCACGGGAAGCGTCTCGGGCAGGCCGAGCGCCGCCACCACGACGAGGATCACCCCGAAGACGGCGAGCGCCACGAACACCCCCCGCCAGTCGGTCCACCGCAGCAACCCGCTGCCCAGCGTCGGGGCGAGCACCGGGGCCGCCCCCATGACCAGCAACAACCGGGACAGGAGGGTGGCGAACGCCTTCCCGTCGAACAGGTCCCGGACCACCGCCATCGCGACCACCGACGACGCCGCCACCCCGAGGCCCTGGACCACCCGGAGGGTGCCGAGCACCGCGATGTTCGGGGCGAGGACGCAGAGCAGCGACGCCACGATGTGCAGGGCGATCCCGGCGATCAGTGGCTTCCGTCGACCGACGGCGTCGGAGAGCGGACCGACGAGCAGTTGGCCGAGGGCGAGGCCGACCAGGGTCCCGGTGAGGGTCAACTGGACCTGGGACGTGGTGGTCCCGTAGTAGTCGACGATGGCCGGGAACGCCGGTAGGTACATGTCGATGGTCAGCGGGCCGATCGCGATCAGCGACCCGAGGACCAGCACCAACCGCACCCGCTGCCGGGTGCTCATCAGGTCGCCGGGGGTCGACGTGGTGACCTTCAGTTCGGCGGTCGCGGTCATCGGGCCACCACCGAGAGGTCGGTACGCGTACGGCGGGCGGGGTTCGGCACAGCAGTCACACCTGGCTCCAAATCCTGATCCGGCACGGTGATTCCCGCTCACCAGTTAGGTAACCGAGGTCACAGCGCTCCGGCGGGCGAATCGCACACAGGCGTGACAGATCCTGCCCTCATGTTGTCTGTCGACCGGTTCCGCCACGCCACCCGACGGTCGGGACGCGCGACATGATCGAAAAAGGCCGTCTCCGGCTCCCGGAAACGGCCTGTGAAGATGGGTGGAGCTGAGGGGATTTGAACCCCTGACCCCCTCGATGCGAACGAGGTGCGCTACCAGTCTGCGCCACAGCCCCTCCGTCGGCGTACCGACGTAGGTCCCACCCAGCTGCACCGGGTGGGCCGTCGACAAGGCTATCAGTCGGCTCACCTCCGCAGCCAATCCACCCCGCCCCACCGCCTCCGACCAGCGAAATCTCGGAAGGAACCGGCCCCCGGGAGGGGCCAGATCCCACCAAGATCCGGGACGAAACTCGGGTCAGGCGGAGTGGGGGTTGTTGCGGCCGGAGGAGTAGGGGCGGCCCCGCAGCCCTCCGGCCCGCCGGTACGACACCGAGCCGCCCCCGTTGGCCACGGCGGGCAGGTCGGCGGGGCGGTCCAGGCCCATCGCCGCACGGCGTACCCCTTCGCGTTGGGCGGCGAGACGGCGCTGCGCCTCCCGACGGGCGGCGGCCCGGCGGGCCTGTTCCCGGCGGACCTCGGCCTGCCGGGCGGCCAGCCAGGCGTTCTCCCGGGCCTGCTGCCGTCGTCGTCGCCGCTCGGCGACTGCCCGTCCGCGCAGGTGCACCACGTATGCGAGCAGGAGGGTGCCGGTGACCGAGAAGCTGATCCAGAAGCCGGGGCCGACCACCACCACGCCGATCAGTTCGACGAAGTTGAGCAGCAGCAGGGCGGCGAGGACCCGGCGTCGCCGGTAGACAGCCGGGGTGTGTCGACCAGGTGGCGGGCGGCGGGGGGCGCGCCTGCCCGACGGCGGTACGGACCGGAGCCGCTTGGCCCGGCGGGCCGACCCGCGTCGCCGGGTGGAGCCCGAGGCGGGGGAGACCGGTGCGGCGGCACCGACGCCGCCACCCGAGACCGGCTCTGCGGCGGGGCCGGGGCGGCCGGTCGGACCCGGGTCACCCCGCCCGTCGGCGGCCGGGTCGCCGTCACCCGCGCTGTCCGGATCGCCGTCACCGGTGTCGGCCGGGCCACCGTGGGCGGTGGTGGTCGGGCGGGCCCCGGAGACGGCGAGCCCGCCGGTGACCGGATCCTCGGTGAGGGTGACGACGAGGGCGCGGGAGGCGTTGACGGGTCGGCGGCCCGGGACAGTACGACGCCGTCGGCGGCGCTGGAGTACCCGCGCCGTCGACTGCGCCCGCTCCGCCACCAGCCGCTCGGTGGCGTCGTACCGGCGGACCAGCGCCGGGGCGAGGGCGAGCAGGCCGGCGGCGGCGAGGACGGCGAGGAGCACCGAGGTCGGCACCCTCACCCCTCCCGTCACCAGATTCGGGGCAACCGCCTACCCACCGCACGATCTTCCGCCGACCACGGATGGACGCTGAAGATCCTGCGGGCGGTCAGCGCTTGCCACAGCTTTCAGTCACCTGAGGTTACGGGGTGTCCGACCTGGAAGTTTGTCCGCCGCGCCGGGCGGACAGGCCCGGCGACGGGACCCACAGGTCAGTCTCCGCCGGCGCGGAGCCGATGCCAGCGGGCCAGGAGTCCGCCTTCGAGGGCGACCTCCTCACTGGTCATGGCGTATCCGATGTGGTCGCGCCACGCACCGGCGATGTGCATGTACCGCACGTGGTACGACTCCTCGCGGAACCCCAGCTTTTCCACCACCCGGCGGGAAGGCTTGTTCTCGGGGCGGATGTTGACCTCCACCCGGTGCAGGCCACCCGGGCCGAAAGCATGATCGACAGCGAGCGCCAGTGCGGTAGGGATCACTCCCCGACCGGCCACTCGGGAGTCCACCCAGTAGCCGACGTACCCGGAGCAGAACGCCCGCCGGACGATGCTGCCCACGTTGAGGTGACCGACCAACCGTTCCTCGCCGCCGTCGCGGAGACAGACGGCGAAGGGCATGCCCTCACCGGAGTTCGCCGACCGGCGCTGGTCGCGGTACACCCAGCGGAATGCGGCCGGGGAGTTCAGGTCGTGCCACGTGCCGGGCATCGCCGACTCCCAGGGGGCCAACCATGCCTGGTTCTCCCGGCGCACCTGCGACCAGACCACCGCGTCGGAGCGTCGGTACGGCCGCAACACCACCGGTCCGTCCGCCAGCACCACCGGCCACCCCGGGGCCTGCCTGAACCAGCTCACTCGGCTGACCCTTCCGTCGAGACTACGACCCGCTCACCGACGACGGTCCAACAGGAGAACGTCCACCGTGGAACCGGCGGCCGCGCTGGTCACCCGTTCGCCGAGCACCAGCAGACCGTTCGCCTCGGCCAGTCCGGACAGTGTGTACGGGCCGCCGCTGAGCGGTTGCACAGTGTACCCACCGCCCCGACGCTCGGCGACGTGGGCCGGTCGGAACTCGCGTAGTCCGCCGGGGGAGGTGACGGTCTCCAACAGGTGCGCCCGGACCCCGGGTCGGAACACCGGTTCCGCCCCGGCCAGCAGGTTGATCGCCGGACGGGCCAGCACCTCGAAGCCGATCATCGCGGCGCCGGGCTCGCCGGGCAGGCAGACGACGGGCACCTCCTCGGCACCGACGGTGCCGAAGCCGAGGGCCGCGCCCGGGTAGAGCGCCACGTCGGTGAAGGTGACCGGCCCGGCCCGGCCCCCCTCCCGGCGGGACAGGATCCGCCGCACCATGTCACCGGGGCCGGTCCCGGTCCCCCCGGTGGTGATGATCAGGTCGGCCCGCAGGGTCTGGTCCTCCAGCAGACCACGCAGCCCCTCCGGGTCGTCGTCGCAGATCCCCACCCGGTACGCCAACGCACCCGCCTCGGCCGCGGCTGCGGTCAACGCGTGCGAGTTGGCGTCCACCACCTGACCGGGTTGGCTGGCCCGACCCACGTCGACCAGTTCGTCGCCGGTGGCCACCACCACCACGCGGGGACTGGGTCGGACGACGACGTGCCCGATGCCGGTGGCGGCCAGCACCGCGACCAGGGCCGGTGAGACGTACGCCCCGGCCCGGGCCAGCAGGGTGCCGACAGGCAGCTCCTCCCCCGCCCGCCGCAGCCCGTAGCCACGCTTGGGCACCCGGTAGATCTCCACGGCGGCCATGCCCTGGTCGGTCCACTCCACAGGCACCACCACGTCGGCGGCGATCGGCAGCGGGGCACCGGCCGCCACCGAGAAACAGGCCCCCGGCGTCAACCGGACCGGCCGCCAGCTGGCCGCGCCGAGGTCACCGACCACGTTCAGCCGGACCGTGCGGCCCCCCGGATTGCGGGAACCGGCCGGGGCGTACGCACCGCCCCGGCCGGTTCCGGCGAGATCCTCCCAGCGCGCCGCGTACCCGTCCACCGCCGCCTGGTCGAAGGCGGGGAAGGCGTGGGGGGCGACGACGTCCTCGGCGAGGACGTTGCCGTACGCCTGGGTGAGGTCGAGGTCGAGTGGAGGCAGCGCACGTAACCTGCGCAGCACACTGCCCAGGTAGTCGGCGAGCGGCGTCAACTCGTTCGCGGCCGCCTCGGCGTCGGCCGTCGCGGTCATGTACTAGGCCCGCCCGACGCGTCGGCGTTGACGAACCCGGCCAGCCACGTACGGAACTCGGCCCCGAGGTCGTCGCGCTCGGCGGCGATCTGCACCACCGTCTGGAGGTAACCCAGCGGCATCCCGGTGTCGTAGCGGGTGCCCCGGTAGACGATCGCGTGGACCGGTGTCCCCTCGCTGCGCAGCAGCTCCATCGCGTCGGTGAGCTGGATCTCCCCGCCGCTGCCGGGCTCGGTCCGCCGGATCGCGTCGAAGATCCGGGCCGGCAGGACGTACCGGCCGAGGACGGCGAGGTTGCTCGGGGCCTCCTCCGGGGTCGGCTTCTCCACCATGCCGGTGACCCTGACGACCTCCCCGATGTCGGTCAGCTCCGCCTCGGCCGGCTCCACCGAGGCGATGCCGTACCGCTTCGTCTCGGCCGGGTCGACCTCGAAGAAGGCCAACACCACCCCGCCCGTACGGGCCTGGAGCTCCAACATGGCCGGCAGCAGCGGCTCGGAGGGCTTGACGAACTCGTCACCGAGCAGGACCGCGAAGGGGGCGTCCCCGACGTGCGACTCGGCGTACCCGACGGCGTGACCGAGGCCCAGTTGTTCGGGCTGCCGGCAGGTGTAGATCTCCGCGAGTTCGCTCGGGCGTCTCACAGCGGCCAGGCGCTCGGCGTCTCCTTTGGCCTCCAGCCGGGCCTCCAGGTCGGGGCGGCGGTCGAAGTGGTCCACCATCGATGTCTTGCCGCGTCCGGTGATCAACAGCACGTCGGTGATGTCGGCCTGGGCGGCCTCCTCGACGATGTACTGCAACACCGGCCGGTCGATCACCGGCAACAGTTCCTTCGGCACGGCCTTGGTGGCGGGCAGGAACCGGGTGGCCAGGCCAGCGGCCGGAATGACGGCCTTGACCGCGCGTCGAGGGCCGGTTGGAGGGGTGGCCGATGAGGGGTTCGCTGAGTGCTCCGACATGTCGCGAGACTATCGGCCACAGGGCTGTCGCGGCGGTTGTGGCCCGGAAGACGCGCCGCCCGGGGCCCCGGCACGGGGTAGTCCGTCGACGGGGGTGACCGCGCGTACCCGGACCACCATCTCCTCGGGATTCGGCCCGGCCGGCGGCTCCGCCACCCGGAAGGTGTCCCGACCTGCAGCCTTGGCGGCGTAGAGGGCTCCATCGGCGGCGTCAAGGACCTGCTGCCCGACGGTGGCGTGGTCCGGGTAGACGGCGATCCCGGCCGAGACGGTGACGTGCACCTCGACGGCGTTCCCGGTGTTCGTCGCGACCACCGTCGGGTGGTCCCGGACCGCCGCGCCGAGCCGTTCGGCGACGATCGCGGCCCCCCGCGCGTCGGTCTCCGGCAGCAGCACCACGAACTCCTCCCCACCCTGGCGGAAGGCCAGGTCCACCTCCCGGATCTCGCCGCGCAGCCGGTGGGCGAACTCGGCCAGCACCGCGTCCCCGGCCGGGTGCCCGTACGTGTCGTTGACCGCCTTGAACCGGTCCAGGTCGAGGGCGAGGACGCTGAGCATCCGTCCGAACCGGTGGGCGCGCTCCACCTCCCGTCGCAGGGACTCCCGCAGGTAGCGGTAGTTCCACAACCCGGTCAGCGGATCGGTGAGGGAGAGCCGTTGGACCTCCTCGTGGACCCGGACGTTGTGCACCGCCACCGCTGCCTGACCGGCGAAGGTGCGCAGGGTCACCAGGTCCTCGTCGTCGAACTCGTCCCCGCCGTGCCTGTCGTAGAGCACCAGGACACCGAGGGCACCGACGGCGGCCCCGTACGCCGGGTCACCCGCGTCGGCCGGGCCGGGGACGGCGAGGGGCACCGCCACGTACGTCGTGCAGCCCGGCTCACCCACCGGCGGCGCGCTCGGGTCGGACCGGCCCCGACACGGTTCCCCGGTGGCCGCGACCGCGCCGAGGATCCCCCGGCCGACCGGCACCCGCAGCACTGGCGGGTTCGACCCGGTCCCGTCGGGCCATCTGTCGGCGAGTCCTTCGTCGCACTGCCCGACCAGGGCACCGGCCCCGTCGAGCAGCAGGACCGCGCCCGCCCGGGCTCCGGTGGTCACGATCGCGCTGTGCAGGATCACCGGCAGGATGCGGTGCAGGTCGTGGGTGCTCGACAGGGTGTCGCCGAGCACCGACAGGTGACTGCGCAGCTGGTCCCGGCTGGTGGTGAGGGCCTGCACGTAGCAGTCGGTCTCCCGGGTCATCCGGTTGAAGGCGGCGGCCAGCCGGCCGATCTCGTCGGTGCTGCGGATCGGCACCCGGGTGGTCAGGTCCCCCTGGGCGACCCGGTCGACCGCCCCGGCCAGCTCGGCCAGGGGCCGGGTGGTGACCCGGGCCAGTCGCCACGCGGCCAGCACCGCCAGCGCGGCGGCGAACAGCACCACGGCGGAGAGGATCGCGTACCTGCCTGTCGACTGTTCGCTGCGGACCGACAGGACCAGCGACAGCGGTTGGCCCGGCGTCGGAGTGACCCGCCGCAGGTAGCGTCCGTCGCCACTGGTGGTGACCCGGTCGGCGGCGGTGGCGGCCCAGGCCGCCCCGGGTGGCCCGGCCCCGTCGGTGCTGTGCGCCACCCCGGCGGAGTCGAGGAGGGTGACAGCGACCCCGGTCACCGCGGCCAGCCCGGTGACGAACGCCGGGTCGACCCGCCACGCGGCGGCGACCGAGCCGAGCGCCTCCCCGGCGGGGTCGCGCAGGTCGACCCGGGCGGCCAGGGCCCGGACCGGTCCGCCGGTCGCCGTCGCGGTGGTGCAGTCCTCCCAGGGCAGGGTGGGTGCCCCGGGGGTGGTGTAGGTGATCCGGCCGGTGGCGTCGGTGACCTGGACGGCGGCGGCCAGGCCCCGGCTGACCACCTGACCGGCGGTGGCAGACCGGGCGGAGGTGGCGGCCAGGGCCACCGAGTCGGCCGCCGCCCGCAGTTGCCGACAGAGGGCGTCCACCGAGGTACGCACCGAGGCGGTCGCCACCCGCAGCCGCTCGGTGGAGCGGCTGCGGTCGACGGCTGCCATGGTGGTACCGGCGAACACCGCGCCCAGCAGGACCGGGCCGAGCACCACAGCGAGGAAGGCGGCGCTCAGTCGCCCGCGTAGCGTCACGCTTCCCCCCGGAAGTTCCGCCCCCGATCCTGCGATGCTGACACAGAGCCACCGATAGACCAACGTTGCGTCAGGAGTGTTGCGTGGCCGATTTTTCCGAGGACGTACCGACTCCCGTCGAGGCGAAGCGACGGACCCGCCACGACCTGCTGCTGCGCCGCCGGACCCAGACCGCGCAGCAGCGGGCCGTCGCCGCCGAGCGGGTCGGGGCCGAGCTGACCGACCTGGTACGCCGGATCCGCCCCGCCCGGGTGGCCGCGTACGTGCCAGTGGGTTCCGAGCCGGGCGGACCCGACCTGCCCGACCGGCTGCGCGCCGCCCTCCCGCCCGGCGGTGAGCTGCTGCTGCCGGTATTGCGTACCGACCTGGACCTGGACTGGGCCGGGTACGACGGTTCGCTGGTGGCGGCGGGACGGGGGATGCGGGAGCCGACGGGGCCCCGGCTCGGGGTGAAGGCGATCGCCGGGGCGGATCTGGTGTTCGTGCCGGCGTTGGCGGTGGACCGTCGGGGGGCACGGCTGGGTCGCGGCGGCGGCTCGTACGACCGGGCCCTGGCCCGGGTGTCGGCGCAGACCCTGACCGTGGCGCTGCTGCACGACGGTGAGCTGGTCGACACGTTGCCCGCCGAGCCGCACGACCGGCCGGTCCGCGCGGTGGTCACCCCCGGCGGTGGACTCGTCACCCTGGTCGACGGCGCGGGTGTCGCTCCCCACACTTCCGCTGGACGAACCCGGGGGTGATGACGCAACATTGGCACTCGAATACGTCGAGTGCCAATCGGCCGTTCCAGAACCCCGGAGGAGACCGTGCCCACGTACCAGTACGCCTGCACCGCGTGCGGTGACCAGCTCGAGGCGGTGCAGTCCTTCTCCGACGCCCCGCTGACCGAGTGCCCCGCGTGCCAGGGCCGGCTGCGCAAGGTGTTCAACTCCGTCGGGGTGGTGTTCAAGGGGTCGGGGTTCTACCGCACCGACTCCCGCTCATCCGGCTCCGAGGGCAGGAGCGGCGGGGGCAACGGAGGCGGTGGGGGCGACAAGCCCGCCTCCACCTCGTCGAGCAGCTCCTCGTCCGACTCCGGCAGCTCGTCCGGGACCTCCGGCAGCGGATCGTCGAACAGCTCGTCGGGCGGGTCCTCCGGCGGGTCCGCGAAGGCCCCGGCCGCCAGCGGTTCCGGAACCTCCTCGTCCTGACGTCGACCACCCGGGACCGGTCCGCCTACGGGCAGCCCGGTCCCGGCGGGGGTCAGTCCCAGTGCGGGGGCCGTTCGGCGAGCAGCCGGTCGTCGTTGCCGACACCCCGCTCGCCCCAGCCCCGGTCGGTGTCGTCGGACGTCTGCTCGGGCAGCACGACGAAGTCCTCGCTCAGGTCGACCACCCGGTCGTCGTCGCCGCGTACCCCCGGATCCACGCTCACGAGGGGCAAGGATAGCGCCCGGCCGCCCCGGAACCCTGCTCCCCGACCCGCCGTCGAGGGCGTACCACGGCACCCGGCGGGTTGGTAGCGTCGGTCGACGTGACCACGCCCAGCGGTGCCAGCTCCGCCGACGACTACTGGCGACGCCCCGCGGACCACCCGGCGGACCCCTCCGGGCCGGACGCGTCCCCGCCGCCCGGACCCACCACCGGCGGGTACGCCGGGCCTCCGCCCACCGTCGCCCCACCGGCCGGTTGGCGGCCGCCGCTGCACCTGCAACCGGCGGCTCCCCGCCGACTTCCCGCCCAGGACATGGTCGAGCTGGACACCGACGAGCAGCGCGCCCAACGGATCACCTACATGGTCGGCTCGGTCGCCGGGGCGGTGCTGCTGATCCTGCTCTGCCTCTTCTGCACCCGGCTGCTGTTCTGAGCCACCCGAGGGTCGGATGTCCCTGAGCGGCCCGAGGGTCGGATGTCCCGGACCCCGCCCGAGGGTCAGAAGGTGTTCTGCCAGAGCGTCTCGGCCCCGCTGTGCCCGGCCCGGAAGGTGTAGATCAGCACCGGGACGGCCAGCACCACGACCAGCACCGACAACACCCGCCCGACCCACGACGGCGAGTTCGGGGCCTTCGGGTGGTCGCTGGTGACCACCAGCAGCGCCAGGGTCACCACCGACAGGGCGATGGTGAACCGGAACAGCCAGTCACCCTGCTGGGAGTGGTAGTAGATCTCGTCGAGGGCCTCCTGCGGGTAGCCCTTGGCCACCAGGGCGTCCGTCAACGCCTCACCGGACTGGGTCGCGGCGAACGCCGCCACCGGTGCGCCCACCGCCAGCAGCCCCACCGCCCAGTCCATCTTCGGACGCCACCGCGCCCGCAGGGCGTAGACCGGCCCCAGCAGCGCCAGCAGCGGAATGAGCGTCACCGCCGCGTGCACCACGAGGGGATGCAGCGGCAGACCGAGAAACTCCTTGAACACCGGATCCTCCGACGTCGGGTAACGGTCGCGGGTCGCCAGCGTACGGCCTCCGGCCGACGGTCCGCCCTCTCACAGCCGTACACGCAGCCCGTTCCGGTCCGGTTCACCCACGTTTCACCCGACGATCGGTTGTGGTCGGGGCCACCCGGCGGACCCGTTCGCGTGTCCGCCGAACTCCTGCGTGTTGTCATTGCCGCATGTCCACCGGTGAGGAACTGCTCCGGTCGAGGGGACTTCGGGTCACCCGGCCGCGCCTCGCCGTACTCGACGTGCTCGGCGGCGGCGGCCACCTGGAGGTCGACGAGATCACCCGCCGGGTACGGATGCGGCTCGACTCGGTCTCCACCCAGGCCGTCTACGACATCCTCGGGGCGCTGTCCCGGGCCGGACTGTCCCGGCGGATCGAACCGGCCGGCAGCCCCGCCCGGTACGAGGCCCGTGCCGGGGACAACCACCACCACGTGGTCTGCCGGGGCTGCGGCGAGATCGCCGACGTCGACTGCGCCACCGGCAGCGCCCCCTGCCTCGACCCGAACCTCGCCCACGGGTACGAGGTCGACGAGGCCGAGGTGACCTTCTGGGGGCTCTGCCCCGCCTGCCGGATCCGGCGCGACACCGACCACTGACCCGGCTCCCGAGTCACGGGTCAGCGGTCCCGGCTCGGCGACGGTTGCCGACCGGCGGGCTCGACGTGGCACTCTTGGTCGGTGAACTCCGATGATCTCGGCCTCTTCGGTCCGGATTCGATCACCTGGAAGGTGCACGCGGAGCCGGTCCTGATGGTGGCTGGCCTGCGTGCGCTCTACCTCCAGTCGCTGCACCCGAGGGCGATGGCCGGGGTGGCGCAGAACAGCAACTACCGTACGGACGCGTGGGGCCGCCTGGTCCGCACCTCCGAGTACGTCGCCACCACGATCTTCGGGACCACTGCCGAAGCCGAACGGGCCGGACGCCGGATCCGGGCCGTGCACGCCCGGATGAGTGCGAAGGACCCCCTCACCGGTACGCCGTTCCGCGTCGACGAACCCGACCTGCTCCGATGGGTGCACGTGACCGAGGTGGAGTCCTTCGTCGGCACCGCCCGCCGGGCCGGAGTGGCCCTGACCGGCGACGAGGTCGACAGGTACTACACCGAGCAGCGTCGGGCCGCCGCCCTGGTCGGGCTGGACCCCGACAGCGTCCCCGGGAGCGCCGCCGAGGTCGAGGCGTACTACCGGGAGGTCCGTCCGCAGCTACGGATGACCCGGGAGGCCGCCGAGACGGCGCTCTTCCTCACCGTGCCGCCGATCCCGTGGAAGGTCAGCCTCCCGGTCCGGCTCGGCCTGACCCTCGGACCGCCCCGCTGGGCGTACCTGGGTCTCGCCACCACCGCGCTCGGTCTGCTACCCGCCTGGGCCCGTCGGCTCTACGGCGGTCTCGGACTGCCCACCACCGCCCTCTCGGCGGATCTGGGCGTCCGCACCCTCAGACTGGCGTTGACCGCCGTCCCGAGGCACCTACTGATCGGCCCGATCCAGGTCGCCGCCCGGGAGCGGGCCGCCCGACACGCCGCCGGGTGAGCCCGACGGTCCGCCGGTCGCCGCCGACACACCGCCGGTCGGAACCGGCCCGCCGCCGGTCGCCGTCGACAGGCCGCCGGTGGAGACGGGCCCGCCGCCGGTCGGGTCGGTAAGGGTCCGCTCGACCGACGCCCACGGCTCCTTCCCGTCGACCTGCGACCCGTCCGGGCAGGTGCGCCGGTAGTCGCACCAGCCGCAGAGGGTGCCCGGGGTGGTGGGGAACGCCTCGTCGGGGTCGCCTCCGTCGGCGACCGCCCGTTCGGCGGCCATGATGTCCCGGGCCGCCGCCTCTGCCCGGGACACCTGCCGGGCCAGCGACTCTGCGGTGTGGTCGTGTGCGGCGACGGTCCCGGTGGGCAGGTGGTGCAGCTCCACCCGGCGACACGGGCGGCGGAACACCCGCTCGGCGGCGTACGCGTAGAGGGCCAGGGCCTGTGATCCCCGGGCGTCGTCGGCGTCCAGCCCCGACCGGCCCGTCTTGTAGTCGACGATCGCCAGCTCCGGCCCGTCCGGGCCGGTCCGGGAGTCGATCCGGTCGGCCCGCCCGTTGAAGGCCAGGACCGAGGTCTTCACCGCCACCACCCGCTCCACCCCGAGCGGCTCCACGCCCGGCTCCAGGGCGCCGACGTAGGACTCCAGCCAGTCCGAGGCCCGCCGGAAGGCGGCCCGTTCCTGCTCGTCGTCGCGGTACCCGTCACGGACCCAGACGCCTTTGAGCAGCGCCGCCATCGCCTCCGGTCGACGCCGGTCGGTCGGGAGGGCATACCAGTTCTTCAGGGCGGTGTGCACGCTCGCGCCGAGGGAGTTGTGCGCCCACGGCGGCCCCTTCTGCGGGGCGGGCCGGTCGACGTAGGAGTAGCGGTACCGGCGGGGACAGTCGGCATACGTCCCGAGTCGACTCGGTGTGCAGACGAACAACCGCTCCGGCATCCCCTCGAAGCCGAGCTGCTCGGACTGGTCGGCCCGGGGACGGGGGGTCCGTCGACCCGTCGAGGAGGGACGGCTGTTCGAGGTGGGTCGTCGCACCCCTACGATCCTGCCATCCCGGTACGACACGGGCATCCGGTGACCCGCCGGGGTCGGACCCACCCGCCGGGCGTACCGGGGTCGGACCGGACCCGCCGGTACCGGGGTCCGGTGACCCGCTCGGACCGGATCAGACCTGCTGGGCGTACTGGGTGACGAAGGCGAAGACCGCGTCGGCGATGAGCTGTACGGCGATCGCCGCCAGGAGCAGACCGGCGATCCGGGTCAGCACCTCGATCCCGCCCGGCCGCAGCACCTTGACGATCCCACCGGAGAAGCGCAGCACCACCCAGACGGTCACCATCACCGCGACGATCGCCGCGCCGATCGAGGCGTAGTCACCGGGGCCGTCGCCCTGCTGTACGAAGAGCATCGTCGCCACGATCGCCCCCGGCCCGGCCAGGAGCGGGGTGCCCAGCGGCACCAGGGCGATGTTGGAGGTGGCCTGTTTCGTCGGGTCGTCGGTCTTGCCGGTGAGCAGTTCCAGGGCGACCAGGATCAGCAGGAGCCCACCGGCGGCCTGTAACGCGGGCAGGTCCACGTGCAGGTAGGCCAGGATGGTCTGCCCGGCGACCGCGAAGATCACGATGACGCCGAGCGCCAACGCCACCGCCTGCCAGGCGGCCCGGTTCCGGTCCCGGGCCGACAGCGGACCGGTCAGGGCGAGAAAGATCGGCATCATGCCCGGTGGGTCGACGATCACCAACAGGGTCACGAACACCGCGCCGAACAGCTGCACATCCACCCGGACACGGTATCGGCGCCCTGGGCAGGGAAAATTCAGGTCAACCGGTTGCGACCGGGGTCACCCCACCGGCCTCGTCGAGGATCCGCTCGTACGCCTGCGGCGCGGTGGTGAACGCGCCGAGCCGGACCGTCTTGTGGGTGCCGTGGAAGTCCGACGACCCGGTCACCAGCAGGCCCAACTCGGCGGCGAGGCCCCGCGCGTGGGCCTGCTCGGCCGGTGACTGGTCCTCGTGGTCGGCCTCCAACCCGGCCAACCCGGCGGCGGCGAGGTCGGCGATCAACTCGTCGGGCACGATCGGCCCCCGACGGCTGGCCCGGGGGTGGGCGAAGACCGGCACCCCACCGGCCGCCCGGACCGACTCCACCGCCCGGAACACGTCGATGTCGTCCTTGGGCAGCCGGTACCGCTCGCCCAGCCACTGCGGGGCGAAGGCCTCGGCGGTGTCGGCGACCAGACCGGCCCGGATCAGCGCCGCCGCGATGTGCGGTCGACCGACGGTCCCCCCGGCGGCCCCGGCCAGCACCTGCGGCCAGCTCACCTCGACGCCGTCGGCGCGCAGCAGCGCCACCATCCGCTCGGCCCGGGTCTCCCGGGCGATCCGTACCCGCGCGAGCTCCGCCACCAGCTCCGGGGACTCCGGATCGAACAGGTACGCCAACAGGTGCAGCGACAGCGCCGGTTCGACGCCGTGCCAACAGCAGGACAGCTCCGCCCCCCGGACCAGGCTCAGCCCGGTCGGCAGGGCGGCCACGGCCGGCGCCCACCCGGCGGTGGTGTCGTGATCGGTGATCGCCACCACGTCGAGGCCGGCGTCGGCAGCGGCCCGGACCAGCTCCGCCGGGGTCAGCGTGCCGTCACTCGCCGTCGAGTGGGTGTGCAGGTCGATGCGGGGACTGGTGATCACGATCCGACCGTACCGGGCTCGCCCGACGGCTTCCTCGACCACCGCCGGTCACGGGTGGCTCGGAGTGACCACCAGCCGCCCGGTCACGGGTGGCTCGGGGTGACCACCACCGGCGGGTGTTCCGGCCCCGCCCCGGCCAGGCTGGTCGAGGTGCCCCGGTCACCGGCGAGCACCCGGTCGACCCGCAGCCGGACCAGGTTGCCCGCCCGGTCGGCGTAGAGGGCGGTCCCCGGCGGGGCCCAGGCCACCGCTCCGGTCAACGGCGGACCGGCCGGGTGCACTCCCGGTGCCTTACCGAGGGTGTCGAGATCCACCAGGACCGCCCCCGCCTCCCCGTCCGGACCGTTGACGAGCAGCCAGCGCCCGTCGGCGGAGACCGCCCCGTGCCCGTCCGGACCGAGCGGCACACAGCCGGGTCGACCCTCGACCCCTCCGGTGGGACCGAGCAACGCCAGGCAGGACCGGCCGTCACCGCCGACGACCTGACCGACCAGCCGCCCGTCCGGACGACCGCCGTAGACGTACCGGACGGACCCGTCGAGGTCGCGCGGCGGCCCCTCGGCCGGTCGCCAGCCGGCCACGCCCGGCCGTTGCGGGTCCCGACGGACCAGGACCGTGTCGCCGACGACGCCGACCGGTTCGACACCGTCGGCCACCGGGGTCCCCGCGGTCGCCACCAGCTGCCCGGCGACCACCCCGGCGGTGTGGAGCTGCCCGCCGTCGCGCCACGCCACCCGTCGACCGTCCGGGGCCGCCACGATCGTCGCGGCTCCGGCCAGGAGCACACCGACGGTCCCGTCCGAGCCGACCGACCAGAGGGTACGACCGGCAGCGGTCGCCCCGCCCAGGAGCAGCCACCCGGTGTCGTCGGCCATCCGCTGGGCCCGCTCGACCGGGCCGACCCCGTCCAGTTCGATCTGGCGGCCCTCGGTGGTGCCCAGCGAGGTGCCGACGATCAGGTCCGCCTCGGCGCGTACCGCCCCGACCGCCGGGGGTTGCGGACCGACGGAGACGGCAGTCGAGGGGCCGAGGGGATCACCGATGAGCACCGGCGAGTCCGGCCCGGTCGACCCGCCCCCGATCTGCGCCACCCCGGTACTGACCACGACGGTGGCGACGGCCGCCAGGGCCACCCCGGTCAGGGTGCGCCGCCGCAGGGTCCGGTTGGCCCGGCGGATCGCCCGGTCCGCCGGGTCGACGGGCAGCGGTCGGGGCAGCTCGGCCTGTCGCCGCAACGACTCCCGTACCGCCCGTTCCAGCTCGTCGGGCTGGTCGGGTTGGTCGGGGACCAGTTGGTCGTCGGGGGGTACCGGCCGGTCGGGGGTCCGGCCCGTCACCCCGCTCACCGGGTCTCCACCCCGGTCGGTACGACGGGACCGGCGAGCGCCGGGGCCACCTGTTGTACGGGGGTCCGCAGCCGTTGACCCACAGTCGGGACCGGTTCACTCCGGCGGACGGGCGTGGCGGATGCCGGGTGGGCCGGGAAGTCGGGGACCAGTTGGTCGCCCAGGCGGCGGCGCAGGGTCGCCAGTGCCCGGGCCGTCTGACTCTTCACGGTGCCGGTGGAGATCCCGAGCAGGGTCGCCGTCTGCGACTCCGACAGGTCCTCGTAGTAGCGCAGGACCAACACCGCCCGTTGACGGTTGGGCAGCATCCGCAGGTGCTGCCAGAGCAGGTCACGGTCGAGTCGGCGCTCCATCTCGTCGACGGCTGCCGACTCGGGCAGCACGTCGGTGGGGCGCTCCCCGTGCCACCGACGTCGCCACCAGCTCGTCGAGGTGTTCACCATGACCCGTCGGGCGTACGGCTCGACGGCGTCGATCCCGCCGAGCCGCCGCCACGCCAGGTACGTCTTGGTCAACGCGGTCTGCAACAGGTCCTCTGCGGTGGCCCAGTCCCCGGCGAGCAGGTACGCCGTCCGCAACAGCGCGGCGGATCGGGCCGCGACGAACTCCCGGAACTCCTCCTCCAAGGGGTCCCTGGTCGTCACCGCACACCTCCGTGCCCCGCCGCCGCGCCGAAGCCGTCTCCCGGACCGTCAGGCGCCGTCGTCGGCCTTCGCCTCGTCGGCTTCCTTGCCCAGCCGCGCCTCGACCGCCTGCGGCTCGTACATCTCCTCGACGACGCGCAGGTAGAGCTCGTTGGGGTTGGGCAGGTTCTTGATCTCGCGGAGGGCCTGGTCCTGACCGGCGGACTCCAGGACGAAGGTGCCGTAGTTGAGGGCCCGGCCGGTGGGGGACTGTTCGTACTTCATGTCGGTGACCCGGGCCAGCGGCATCATCGCGACCTTGCGGGTGATGATGCCGTTGACCACCATCACCCGTTTGTTGGTCAGGATGAACCTGTCGTACCACCAGTCGGCGACCCGCCAGGCCACCCACCCCATCACGGCGAACCAGACCAGTACGGCGACCGTGGTGAGGGCGCCGACGTCCTGCCCGGCGAGGAAACCGGAGAGGTAACCGAGGACGAAGGTGGCGGCGACGCCGACCAGGACCGGGGTGGTGAGGTGGATCCAGTGCCGCTTCCACTCCCCCCGGTACCGCTCGGTGGGGAACAGGTAGCGGGCGACGAGCGAGCTGGGCTCGTCCTCCAGGGGCAGCACCCGGCGGGGGCCGAGCGGCATCCCGGAGGCGTCGACCCGAAGGCCCGCCAACTCCTCTTCGGAGATGCTGGGGGGCTGGTAGTCGGGCTCGGGATCACGGACCCACGTCTGGCCGGGCCGCTCCTCGCCGGAGTAGCCCGCGCGGTCGCCGTACCCGATGTCGTCGGAGAAGACGGGGCGGTCGCCGAAGCCCGACTCCGGACCGTCCTCACGGTAGCGAGGGATCGGCTCGGTGTCGTGTTCCCGGCGGGCCCGATCCGGGTCGTCAGGGTCGAAGGGTGGACCCGAGGGGCTACCCATCGGTGGCTAGGCGACGATGCTGGTGAAGAAGTCGCCGAAGCCCTCAGCGATGTCCACGATGCCGCCACCGAGCGACTTGAAGACGTCCGCTGCCGAGTTCGGTCGGTAGGCGACGAAGAAAACCAGGAATGCGATACCGGCCCAGGTGAGAACCTTCTTGACCATGGCGGTCCCATCCTCTCGCGCGGCGCCGGGTTCGATTACCGCAGCGGCACCCACAGTATCAGCAAGGTGTCGTACAGTGAATATCTGCGTCCTTTCTCCGACACCTGAGGCAGGTTGTCAAGCCCTGTCCTAGATCGAGGCCACTCTGCCTCGATCGACACGACTCGGTCAGGCCCTGCCCTGCAGGTACGGAGACGGTGCGCCGTACACGAGTTCGGGGGGTGTCCACTCGGTAAGGTCGTGCAACACGACGTCCTCCGCGAGCAGATGTCCCGCACTCGCCGGCCAGGCTATCGCATGAAGCCACATTCCCCGAGCTTCTCCGGCGTACGCGCTTCGATCGTCACGGGACTCCACGACCCACAGTGGAGTGGGGTGACCGGCCACTTTGATCTTTGCGGTGCTGCGGTGTCCCGGATGGCGGGGACCCGGATCACGGAGTGCTTCGACCAGCTCAGGGCCGGGGTCGGGGCCGGTCGTCCCGGCGAACCTGGTGCCCAGTCCGACGCCCGGTTCCTCGGCGACGAAGAGCAGATCGGCGGGGCCACCGCCGAGGGGGGCGGGGCCGGCACAGGCCACCGCTGTGGCCCGGATCCCACCCCTGTCGTCACCGGCGTACGCGACACCGGTGAGCGTCCAGCCCGCCGGCAGCGGCCAGGGACACCACAGCGGCACCCCGGGACGCGACGGCGGGTCGACGTCGGCGGCGAGGCGGTCGACGACACTCGCCACGATCTCCGCACCGATGTTCCGGGGCACGTGAAACGGCGGGACCGGCCCGCAGGCCAGACAGCGCGACTCGGAGTGCATCAGGTCCGCCGGCCGTACCGGCCCGCCACATCTTGGACAACTCACCGCGACGCTCACATCTCCACCGTTCTCCTGTCCAGCCGCCCCGTCAAGCCTGGCGGCGGATCCGGTTCACCGACGGGTGACGTCGGAGCAGGTCAGGACGGTGGAGGACCGGCGTGTGCGCGTACCCAGGCATGCATGGCGATCCCACTGGCCACCCCGGCGTTGATCGATCGGGTCGAGCCGTACTGGGCGATGGAGAAGAGGTGGTCGCAGGCGGCCCGGGCCGGCTCGGACAGGCCCGGCCCCTCCTGACCGAAGACGAGCACGCAGCGGCGCGGCAGGACGGCGGTCTCCAGCGGGCGGCAACCGGGCAGGTTGTCGATCCCCACCACCGGGAGCCCCTGCCCCGCCGCCCAGTCGACGAACTCCTCGATCGTGTCGTGGTGTCGGACGTGCTGGTAGCGATCGGTCACCATCGCGCCACGCCGGTTCCACCTGCGCCGTCCGACGATGTGCACCTCGGCGGCGAGGAAGGCGTTGGCGTTGCGGACCACGGTGCCGATGTTGAAGTCGTGCTGCCAGTTCTCGATGGCGACGTGGAACCCGTGGCGGTGCCGGTCCAGGTCGGCGACGATCGACTCCCGGCTCCAGTAGCGGTACCTGTCGACCACGTTGCGCCGGTCGCCCTCGGCGAGCAGCTCGGGGTCGTAGCGGGGGTCCTCCGGCGGGTCGCCCGTCCACGGGCCGACACCGACTTCAAGCTGCTCATCGGTCACGGGGACAACAGGTTACGGCACGGCGGTCACCCGGGTGCCGTCCGTGCTCGCTGGCGACGGGCACCGTCCGTGCCCGCAGGCATTCGGGCGGCCGTCCGTGCTCGCGGGCAGCCGGAGCCGGTGGACGACGACGCCGGGGCCGGTGCGGTGTTCAGCGCAGCCGCAGTGCCCGGCCCAGCCGGTCCAGGAAGAGTCGGTCGTCCGCGCCGGGCGGCTCCTGCGCGGCGACGACGGGGGGCACCACCCGGCGGACCCGGGCCGCCACCGACTGCACCCACTGCCGGTAGGCGGCCGAGTCGGCCGGATCGGCGCGGCGGTGCAGCACCCGGGTGGCGACCCGGGCGGCGGCCAGCAGGTCGCCCGGAGCGGCCGAGGGCACCCGCTGCGGGGTTCCGGCGTCGTGCCGGGCGTAGATGGCGGCGGCCACGGCACGGACCAGCTCGCTGTCGAAGGACCGACCCGCGGCCACCGCCTCCAGACCGGCGAGACCGGCCGCGACGCCGGGGTCGGCCCGACCGGGACCGGGTACGGCGGCGACCACCACGGCCCGCCCCGGCAGTTCGGTGAGCAGATCCCACTCGGCGGGGGTGTACGCGGCGACGGCGAGCGGTGCGACGGGCCGGTCGGCCGAGGGCGGCTCGGCGGGGACGGAGTGGCTCATGCGGACCTCCGGCGTCAGCATATGTGCCGATTCCGACGGAGGCGGGATGCGGAGGCAAACACGTCGGGGGGCTGATCCGAGTCGCCGGGTTCGTCACCCGGCGGGGGTCGTGGTCACCGCACGAACCGGGTGCAGACGCAATGAGCGGCGGGGCCCTCCCCGGCACCCGCCGCCCACGCTCTGATGGGGAAGATTCTGCCCCAGCCCGACGCCGCACCAACAGAGACCGGGGTCACATTTATCTTTTCGTAACAATACGAAGAGTCACGGAGATCGATTCTCACCGCGATCTCCGCAGGTCACATCCACCCTCGTCAGCAGCGAAGTTACCGGTCCGCACCCCCTTGACAGGCCAGGGGACCTGGAAACGCTCCCATCACCCGTGGTCACGCAATTGCGTACTGCACTTGCCAACCGCCAACCACCGGCCACACCGACGTACGTCGATGATTTCGGTGGCTTCCGGAGCGCTCCGGGCGTTTCACCACCGCCGGTCCGGGAATTCTCGGACACCCCCCTGTCGTTTGAGGGGGCGTAAACGAATCTGCGGTGATCGGAGAGGCAATGGCAACCGTTGAGCTGACCACGGCGAACTTCGACGAGGTGACCGGCAAGGACGGCATCGTGCTCGTCGACTTCTGGGCCGAGTGGTGTGGCCCGTGCAAGCGGTTCGCTCCGCTCTACGAGCGCTCCTCGGAGAAGCACCCGAACATCGTCTTCGGCAAGGTGGACACCGAGACCCAGCAGGAACTCGGGGCCAAGTTCGACATCCGCTCCATCCCGACCGTGATGGCGATCCGGGACGGAGTGATCGTCTTCTCCCAGCCGGGTGCGCTGCCGGAGTCGGCGTTGGAGAACCTGATCGAGCAGGTCGAGGCGCTGGACATGGACGACGTCCGCAAGAAGCTGTCCGAGCACCAGCACTGATCGTCGACCGGTGACGGCCGGGTCGGTCCCGCCCCGCGCGGGAACCGGCCCGGCCGTTCGTCGTTCCGGTGGCGATCGGCGTGAATTCCCGGACCGGAGCGGACAAACCGACCGAACGGACGTACCCGTCACCACCGGGTTACGCGTAGCGTCAGCGCCCCATGGAGACACTGACCACTCGGGGCCGGGCCCTGCGGCTGGGTGCCACCGCGCTCGGCCTCGCCCTCCTGCTCGCCGGCACCGTCTGGGGCAGTGACGACCACTTCCCCTTCGGGCCGTTCCGGATGTACGCCACCTCCAACCCCCCGAACGAGCCCGCCCCGGACACCAGGGTCGAGGGCGTCGACAGCGACGGGGCCCTCGTCGACCTCGGCCAGGACGCCACCGGCATCCGTCGGGCCGAGATCGAGGGACAGCAGAGCTGGTACGTCGCCGAGCCCGAACGGCTCCGCGAGGTGGCCGACGCGTACGCCGACCGGCACCCCGACGCGCCGGCCCTGGCAGAGGTGCGGATCGTCGTCAGGTGGCACGGCATCGCCGACGGCCGCCCGACCGGGACGTACCACGACGAGACCGTCGTCCGGTGGCAGGCGGGCACCCCGTGACCCGGTGGTTGACCGAGCCGGTCCCCCGAGGCCGGGTGGCGGCCTTCCGTACCCTGGTCTATCTCTTCGTCGCCGCGGACCTGGTCTTCTTCACCCCGTGGATCCGGACCCGGGTCAGCGTGCCCGGGAGTCTCTACGAGCCGCTCTTCGTCGGCCGGATCCTCCCGCTGCCCACCCCCACCCCCGCCCTGGTCTCGGTGGTCTTCTGGCTGCTGCTCGGGGTGGCCCTGCTCGCCGCCTCCGGGCGACTTCCCCGGCTCCTCGGCTGGTCGGTCTTCCTGCTCTACTTCGAGTGGATGATCATCGCGATGAGCTACGGCAAGGTCGACCACGACCGGTTCGCCCTGCTCGTCGCCCTGGCCGTGCTGCCCACCGCCGGCCGTGCCCGGCACGGTGACGCCACCCGCACCGAAGCGGGGGGGTGGGCCCTGCGGGTCACCCAGATCGCGGTGATCTGCACGTACTTCCTGGCCGCCTGGGCCAAGCTGCGCTTCGGCGGGCTGGACTGGCTGACCGGGTCGGTGCTGGCCCGCGCGATCATCAGGCGCGGCACCGAACTGGCCGACCTGATCGCCGCCGTGCCGTACCTGCTGATCGTCGCCCAGATCGGGATCGTCGCCTTCGAGCTGCTCAGTCCGGTGGTCCTGGTGCTCCGGGAACGCTGGCGCCTGGCGATGGTCGGGTTCTTCTACTCGTTCCACGCGGTGACCATGGCGACGATCACCATCTCGTTCGCCCCGCACCTGGTGGCCATGGCCGCCTTCCTGCCGCTGGAACGGGTCCGACCGGTGCACCTGCTCCGGCGACTGATCGGCGCGGACCGCCGAGGACCGGGGGCGGACGACAGGTCGCCCGCCCCGGTGGACGAACCGTCCCTCGCGGGGGCGGGCGACGACAGGGGCACCGCGCCGTCGGTCCGCCCCGGCTAGCCGGGCCGTCGGCTCGGCGGCGGGTCAGTCCCGGTGGGCGGAGGGGACCGCGCAGGCAGCCGTACCGCCGGGCATCCGGTGCCGGTTGCGGGCCACCCACCGGTACACCGGCCAGGCCAGCGCGCGTACCGGTGGGAGACGCAGCACCGCCCCGGCCGCCCGCCAGTGCGCGGAACTGGCCCCGAGGAGCCGGGCGATGGCGTCCGGCCCTGCGGCCCGGGTGCCGTCCACCCCGACCCACCACACCGACTCCCCGCACTCGGCCGCACTCAACCCCAGCTCGGTGAGGTCGGCGAACTGCCACGCGACGACGGTGAACGGACCGGGGATGTGCCGCCCGACGAACTCCGCGCAACGCGTACAGAACGCGCAGTCGCCGTCGTAGACGAACGTGGACGTCTCCATGCCCCCATTGTCGCACCGTGGCGGTACGAGGTCCGGCGGCGAGCGCCCGGGCGGGCTACAGTCGCCAGGTGCGTACCGCCCAGCAACTCCTCGCCGACTCCGCGGTGATCGCCGTCGTGGGCGCGTCCCGGAACCCCGGCAAGGCCGCACACCGGGTGCCCGCCGAGATGCAGCGGTACGGCTGGCGGATCATCCCGGTGAACCCGACCGTCGACGCGCTCCTCGGGGAACCGGCGTACCCGACCCTGGCTGACATCCCGCACCCGGTCGACCTGGTGAACGTGTTCCGACCGGCGGCCGACGCCGTCGAGGTGGTCCGGGAGGCGGTGGCGATCGGCGCACCGGCGGTCTGGTTGCAGCTCGGGATCGTCTCGGCGCAGGCCCGACAGATCGCCGAGGAGGCCGGAATCGACTACGTCGAGGATCGCTGCCTGATCGTCGAACGGGCCGCCGCCGGCCTGACCCGACTGTCCTGACGACCTCTCCCGGGGCGGGCGAATCCGCCCTCGGCGGCCCGCCGCGGCGGTAGCGTCGACCGGGGAGCCGTAGGCGTCGAGGGGGCAGGCGTGAGCCAACCACCAGGATCCGACCGGCCCGACCGGCGTCCGACGGACGGGGAGCAGCCGCCGTCACCGTACGAGCCGTCGGCGGGGCACGGGTCACACCAGCACTGGGGAGAGCAGCCCCCCTACGCCCCACAGGTCCCCTACGGACAGTACGGTCCCCCGTCGGTGGGCGGCACCAACGTCATGGCCGTCCTGTCACTGATCTTCGCCTTCGTGTTCGCCCCGGCCGGGATCGTTCTCGGTCACCTGGCCAGACGACAGATCCGGCGCAGCGGCGAACAGGGCGACGGACTGGCCACCTGGGGGCTGATCCTCGGCTACGTCTTCACCGCGCTGTACGTCCTCGGCTGCATCGGGTGGGTCGCAGTGGTGTTCTGGGCCGGATCCGACGGGGGCACCGGGTCGTACCGGTGAGGGGCGGCACCGCCACGGACGCCGCCCGTCGGACGGTCAGCGGAACTCCGCCTCCCGGACGCTGTTCCCACCGTCCACCACGAGCATCTGACCGGTGATGTACGAGGCCGCCGGAGAGCACAGGAAGGTGATCGCCGCAGCCACCTCGTCGGGGGTGCCGGAGCGGCCGACCGGGGTGCCGAGCCCCTGCTTGATCTCGGCCATCGTGGACGCGGCGGTGTGGATGGTCCCCGGAGCCACGGCGTTCACCGTCACCCCGTCGGCGATCATCTCCATCGCCAGGGCCCGGGTCAGCCCGACCACCCCCGCCTTCGCCGCCGCGTAGGCCGCCTCGGTGGGCAGGGCGTTGACCGCCCCCGCCGTCGCCGCCAGGTTGACGATCCGACCCCACCCCCGCTCGGCCATCCCCCCGATGAAGGCCCGGCTGCACAGGAAGGCGGTGGTCAGGTTCCGGTCGATCTCGCCCCGCCACTCGTCGTAGCTCAGCTGAGCCACCGGGCGGAGGATCTCCGGGCTGGCCCGGCTCGCCAACCCGGCGTTGTTGACCAGCACCTCGACGTCGCCGAGCTGCTCGGTCACCGCGTCGGCGAGGGCACCGACCTCCGACTCGTCGGTCAGGTCGGCGACGAAACCGGTGACCCCCAGCTCACCTGCGCGCTCGTGGATCCGCCGGGTGGTGGAGACGATCGCCACCCGCGCCCCGAGGTCGGCCAGTCGACGCGCGGTGGCGTACCCGATGCCGTCCGGACTGCCCGCGCCGGTCACCAACGCGACCTTGCCGTCCAGGCGCAGGGTCACCGGCTCCGGCAACGCCAGCGGCTCGTCCGGTCCCGCCCCGGCCGAGGTGTTGAGGCCCCGGGTCCGTCGGGCGAACCCGGGACGGCTGGCGTCCCGTCTGGGTCGGCTGCCGGAACGGTCCGCAGCTCGCGCGTCAATCGCCATGACCGCGATCCTGCCCGGTCACGGCGGCCCGGGCAACGCGGCACCCGGTGGCGCGCTGACCGAGCTTCGAGGAGCGTCGCAGACGGATTGAGCGGTGCTGGCTACCCTGACGGCGCTACCCCGCATCCGACGGAGACCCCATATGACGAACCCCTCGCCCGACAACTGGTCCGACCCGACGGCGGTCACCCCACAGTCGTCGGCACCGCAGCCGCAGTCCGCCCCGCCGCTCGACCCGACCCTCATCGCGCCCCAGCACTCCTACACCCCCGGGCAGGCGTCCATCCCCGCGCCGCCCGCCGACCCGGAGCCCTCCTCGCCGGCCCCCGCCGACCAGGCCGCGTATTCGCCGGCCGGACCGGAGGCGTACGCCCCGGTGAGCAAGGAGGCCCACGCACCGGCCGACCCGTACAGCGGCGCGCCCGCCCCGGCCAACCCGTACAGCGCGGCACCCGCCCCGGGCTTCGACCCGTACCAGGCCGCCGGGTACCCGCCCGGTGCACCCGGATACCCGCCCGGCGGCTACGGGTACGGCTACCCCCCGGCGCCCCGGACCAACAGCCTGGCCATCGCCTCGCTGATCCTCTCGCTGGTCGGCATCGCGTCCTGCATCACCGCGCCGATCGGCGCGATCCTCGGGCACATCGCCCAGAAGCAGATCCGGGAGACCGGTGAGGGCGGCGAGGGGTTCGCCAAGGCCGGCATCATCGTCGGCTGGATCATCACCGCCTTCATGGTCCTCGTGATCCTCCTCTACGTGGTGCTCATCATCTTCGCGATCGTCGGCAGCACCACCGCCGTCGGCACCGCCCCCTGACAGCCGACCACCCCTCGCGTACCGTCGGAGGGTCGCCCGTCGACAGGTGGGTGACCCTCCACCTCGACGCCGGCGGCCCACCCCCGCGGCGGGCCCGGTCCGGGCCTGCCGGGTCCGGGAACGTGCGCTGTCGGACCGTCGGCTCAGGCCAGGCAGAACTCGTTGCCCTCGGGGTCGGCGAGGGTCACCCACGAGTACGGCCCCTGCTCGCCCCGGTGCAGGAAGGTCGCACCCCGCTCGGTGAGCCGGGTCAGCTCCTCCTCGATCCGGTCGGCACCCACCCGGACGTCGAGGTGGACCCGGTTCTTCACGGTCTTGCCCTCGGGCACCACCTGGAAGAGGACCCGTCGACCGTCGTCGGGGTGGACGATCGCGGCACCGGACCGCCAGACCAGTTGCCCACGGTGGACGGTCGTCTCCTCCTCGGTGACCGCCCCCTGGTCGACCAGGCCCCTGATGAACGCCTCGTCGGTGGGCTCGACCCGCCAGCCGAGCGTCTCCGCCCACCATTCGGCCAGCTCGTGGGGGCCTGACGAGTCCACCGTCACCTGGAAGTCGTATGCCATGACGTACGGTAACCGACGCCACCGACATCGGTCCCCGTGTCGAGCCCTGCCGGTCGACGCTCCAGCGGGTCGGGGTACGTCCGACGGTCAGCGGTCGATCCGGGTCGGTCCGCCCGGCGGTCGACGTTCCAGCGGGTCGGGGTACGCCCGGCGGTCAGCGGTCCAACGGGGTGGGGTCCGTGGGAACCGGGGCCGGGGTGACCCGACGGCCGGCGCGCGCCCCGCCGAGCACCACCACCGCCACCCCCACCGTCAGCAAGGCCAGGCCGGGCAGGGCGGTGATCCGGGGCAGCTGCCCCAGCCAGGCCCACGCGATCAACGCCGCACCCGGCACCTCCAGCAGGATCAGCACGCTGACCGTGGTCGCCGAGACCCGCCGCAGGGCGAAACTGAACATCGAGTGCCCGAGCAGTTGGGCACCGGCCACCAGGGCGAGTACGGCGGCCCAGGTGCCCACGTCGTACCCGCTCAGGGGCACCCCACCGACCAGGCAGACCAGCAGCAGGACCAGGGCGCACACGCCGTAGCAGATGGTGGTGTAGGTGGTGGTGCTGATGCTGACCCGGGCCCGTTCGCCGAGTGCCGTGTAGACCGCCGCGAACAACCCGCCGACCACGGCGAGCAGGTCACCGGCGAAGGCGCTGGCCGAGACGACGAAGTCGGCTCCGGAGGCGACCACCGCCCCGCAGACCGCCACCCCGATACCCACCCAGACCAGCCCCGGGAGCCGACGTCCCTGGGCGCGGGCGATGAGCCCCTGCCAGACCGGCTGGGTGGCGACCATGGCGGTGGCGGTGGCCACCGAGGTGAGCTGCACCGCCGGCATCCAGGTGGCGAAGTGGGCGGCCAGGGCCACCCCGGACAGGACGCAGAGCAGGCCCTCGCGACGCCCGGCCCCCCGGACCAGGTCCCGGAACTCGACCCGCCGACGGGCCAGGGAGTAGGGGCCGAGCACGGCCAGCGCGAGCGTGTTCCGCCAGAAGGCGACAGCGAGCGCCGGAGCGGCGGCGTACGCGACGAGGGGCCCCGAGGACGAGACCGCGACGACGGCGAGGGCGAGGGCCCCGGCGGTCACCGGATCCAGCGAGGGGCGGGAGACGACAGACAGCACGATGGGAAATCCTCACACGAGACGGAGAGCTACCGCTCGGTTACGATCTTTCCGACCCGCCGGCGGCCCTCCCCCTCGACGCCCGGAGCGATCTCCCGTGCCCAGATTCAAGGCTGTTCTCTTCGACTTCTTCGGCACCCTCACCCACGCCGTCCAACGCGGCCGAGCCCACCGGGGCACCGCGGCCCTGCTCGGATGCACCACCGACCGGCTGGCCGAGGTGCTGGACCGGACCTTCTACGAACGGGCCACCGGACAGCTGGGCAACGCGGAGGCGACACTGCGCTGGGTCTGCACCCAGGCCGGCGTCGACCCCTCGGCGGGCGCACTGCGGGCGGCGCTCGCCTCCCGGCACCTGGCGATCCGGGCGGACACCCGACTACGCGCCGAGGCGGTGCCCACCCTGGCCGCGCTGCGTCACCGGGGCATCCGAACCGGGGTGGTCAGCGACTGCACCCACGAGCTACCGGCGTTCCTTCCGCAGCTGGCGGTCGGGCCGCTGCTGGACGTACGGATCTTCTCCGTCCAGGTGGGGCGCTGCAAGCCCGACGCGGCGCTGTACCTGGCCGCCTGTCGGCACCTCGGCCTGGCCCCGGAGCAGTGCCTGTACGTCGGTGACGGCGGCAGTCAGGAGCTGTCCGGGGCGCAGCGGGCCGGACTGACCGCCCTCCGGTTGGCCGCCCCCGACCTGGCCGGGCACCTGGTGTTCAATCCGGAGATCGCCTGGCCCGGCCCGGTGCTGCAGTCGCTCAGCGAGGTCGTCGACGTCGTCGACGGGATCGACGGCTCCCCGCCCGGGCGCAGGCGGCGCCGGTCAGCGGCGGCGGACCCGGTGCAGCCGGAACGGCTTGCGGGTCGCCCGGAGCACCGGGGCGTCCCGCGGCGGCTCGGCCAGGGAGCCGTCCGGGAGGTCCTTCCCCGCCGACGGTTCCCCGGCCGGTGACAGCCGGCTCAACGCACACCCCTCGGCGGCCCACCGGGCCACCAGGTCGGCGCTGCTGCCGGAGGCGTTCAGCCGCTTCGCCGCCACCACCGGGGCGGTCTGGTCCCAGTCCTCGGTGCCCGGCAGGATCCGGGTCACCCGGGCGGGCCAGGTCACGATCCGGCCGCCGTGGTCGCCACGCAGGCTGACCTCGGCCCGTTCGGCGTCGGCGAGCCCGGGGGCCTGCTGCTCCCCCGGCCCGCTCACCACGACCAGCGCCCCCTCCGACGCCACGCACCACAGCGCGTACGCCGGGCAGCCGGGGACCTTCACCCAGGCCACCGCCGCCTTCTTCATCGCCTCGTCGACGAGGGGGTCAGCCCCGGTGGGGGACCCGGCCGTCCGGTCAGTCATCGCCTGCCTCCTGTCGTACCCGACTCGGCGCTCAACCCACGAAAGGTGGGACGACGATCTCGCCCCGGGCGATCGGGACCACGTTCCCGGTCACTGTGGCACCCAGGGCCACCCCGCCACCGGCGGTCACCGTACAGGCCAGCACGGAGGGGCGGTTCAGTTCGGCGCCCTGGAACACCGTGTAGTTCGAACGGCCGTCACCGGGCAGCAGACCACTGGCGACCAGCCACACCCCCAGCCCGAGGGCCGCCGAACCGGTGGCCGGGTCCTCCGGCACACCCAGCCCGGGAACGAAGACCCGGGCGTGGGCGGTTTGCGATTCGGCGTTCCAGGAGAAGACGCTCACGTGCTCCACTCCGTACCGTCGTGCCGCCGCCGAGTTGACCCGCGCCCGCGCCACCGCGTCCGGGCGGACCGGAAGGTAGGGGAACTCCAGACCGCAACCGGCCACCCGGGCCGCCGGACCCACGTGGTCGTCGCTGGTGAGCCCGGCCATCTCCAGCAACGGTTCCGGCCCCAGTTCGGGGCCGAGGGTGGGGATCCCGCCGGTGAGGGTGGCGCCGTCCTGGCCCACCTCGATCTGCATGACCCCGGCCCCGCACTCCTGCGCGACCTGACCGGCGGCGAAGAGCCCCCGGCGGGTGGCGGTGACCGCCGCACCGATGCTCGGGTGCCCGGCGAAGGGCAGCTCGGCGGCGGGGGTGAAGATCCGGGCCCGGTAGGTGACCCCGACCTGGGTCGGTGGGAGCACGAACACCGTCTCGGAGAGGTTGAACTCCATCGCGAGCGCCTGCATCTGTTCGGTGGCGAGCCCGTCTGCGCCGAAGACCACCGCCAGGGGGTTTCCGGCGAAGGGGCGGTCGGTGAAGACGTCCACGATCTCGTAGGCCAGGGTCGACATGCTGACAGACACTAGGCCCTTAGGCTGGTGCCCGTGAGCGCGCCGAACCGGGTCTACCTCGCCCGCCTCGCCGGCGTCACCGTCTTCGACCCGAACGGTGACCAGGTGGGCCGGGTCCGTGACGCGGTGGCCCGGATCCGCCCCGCCCAGCAGCAGCCCGAGGTGGTCGGCCTGGTGGCCGAGATGCCGATGCGGCGACGCATCTTCCTGTCCATCAACCGGATCACCACGATCGAGGCCGACGCGGTCGTGTTGGGCAGCGGAACCCTCAACCTGCGCCGGTTCGAGAAGCGCCCCAGCGAACTGCTGGTGTTGGAGGAGATGTTGGACCGGCGGGTGCAGCTCGAACCGAACGGCCAGGCCGCGACCGTGGTCGACGTGGCGATGGAGCGCGCCCGGGACGGGGAGTGGTCGCTGACCCGGGTCGCGGTCCGGGAACAGACCGGCCGGTTGTCCCGCCGGGGCAACCTGCACCAGGTCGAGTGGGACCGGGTCCCGGGGCTGACCGGGGTCGCCGACGCCCGGGGTACGGCCAACCTGCTGGCCGTACTGGAGGAGATGCGTCCGGCGGACCTGGCCAACGCCCTCCAGGACCTCCCCGACACCCGCCGTAACGAGATGGCGGCGGCACTGGACGACGAACGCCTCGCCAACGTGCTCAGCGAGTTGCCCGAGCGGGACCAGGTGGAGATCCTCGCCGCGCTGGACCGGGAACGCGCCGCCGACGTCCTGGAGGAGATGGACCCGGACGACGCGGCGGACCTGCTCAACGAGCTGCCCCAGCCCGAGCAGGACATGCTGCTGGACCTGATGCGTCCGGGCGAGGCGGACCCGGTACGCCAACTGTTGAAGTACAACCCCGGCACGGCCGGGAGCGTGATGACCTCCGAACCGGTGATCATGCCCCCGGACGCGACAGTCGCCGAGGCCCTCGCCCGGATCCGGGAACCGCAGCTCTCGCCAGCCGTGGCCGCCCAGGTCTTCGTCGCCCGGCCGCCACTGACCACCCCGACCGGGCGGTACCTGGGCATGGTGCACTTCCAGGCGCTGCTGCGGGAACCCCCGGCCGACCTGCTCGGCGGGGTGGTGGTCAACGACATCGACCCGCTGCGCCCGGACACCCCGCTGCCGGAGGTCACCCGCCGGATGGCCACGTACGACCTGGTCGGCATGCCGGTGATCGACCAGAACAACCGCCTGGTGGGCGCGGTCACCGTCGACGACGTCCTGGACCAGTCCCTGCCGCCGGACTGGCGGGACCGGGACAACCCGACCGAACCGACCCTGACCGGACCGGCCCTGGACGGCGGACATGGCTGAGCAGCACCGGCCGCAGCGACTGGACCAGCCGCGCGAGCCACGCGGGTTCCGCCTGCCCCGGATCGACCCCGAGGCGTTCGGCCACTGGTCGGAGGGGATCGCCCGGGGCATGGGTACGGCGATGTTCATCGTCTACATGACGGTGGTCATCGGCATCTGGCTGGGCTGGAACACCCTGGCCCCACCGGACTGGCGCTTCGACCCGTACACCTTCACGTTCCTGACCCTGGTCCTGTCGTTGCAGGCGTCGTACGCGGCACCGCTGATCCTGTTGGCCCAGAACCGTCAGACGGACCGGGACCGGGTGGCGTTGGAGGAGGACCGACGGCGGGCCACCATGCAGAAGGCGGACACGGAGTACCTGGCCCGGGAGGTCGCCGCCCTGCGGATCGCGATGGGCGAGGTGGCCACCCGGGACTTCCTCCGCTCGGAGTTGACACGACTGGCCGAGGAGCTGGACGAGGCGAACGAGCGACGGCAGCGCCTGGAGCGCCGCCAGCAGGACCGGGTGCCGCAGCGGGGCCGTTCGGGCGACCCGCTCGACGAGCCCCGCGACGACGGGTGACCGACCCGGGGCAGCCGCACGGTGCCGCCGGCGGTGGACGGGCACGAAGACGCCGCCTGCCTCAAGGGGCGTAGGCGGGCGGCGTCTGTGGGGATCGTCCCACCGGTGGGGCCACCCCGTCCACCCCCGGACGGCTGTCGGTTCGCGGGGTGCGGGCGTCGATCGACCGGGTGGGCACCGATTCACGGGGCGGGGACGTCGATTGGCGCACACCGCCCCCGCTGGTCGTGGCCCCTGACGACGGCCGACGTAGCATTGCGGGCATGTCAGCACCTGTCAGCACCCTCGCGGATGCCATCCAGGCCGCCCTGGCCACCGTCGACGACCCGGAGATCCGGCGGCCGATCACCGACCTGGGCATGGTCCGTTCCGCCGAGGTGGGCGACGACGGGGTGGTCCGGGTCGAGCTGCTCCTCACCGTGGCGGGTTGCCCGCTCAAGGACAAGCTGCGCGGCGACATCACCGCCGCCGTCGGTGCGGTCCCCGGGGTGACCGGTGTCGAGATCGAGTTCGGGGTGATGAGTCAGGAGCAGCGCCAGCAGCTCCAGGCGAAGCTGCGCGGTGGCAGTGCCACCGAGGAGCCGGTGATCCCGTTCGCCCAGCCCGGCTCCCGCACCCGGGTGTACGCGGTCGCCAGCGGCAAGGGTGGGGTCGGCAAGTCCAGCGTGACAGTGAACCTGGCCGCCTCGCTGGCCGCCCGGGGGCTCTCCGTCGGGGTGGTCGACGCGGACATCTACGGACACTCGGTACCTCGGATGCTCGGCGCGGACGGCCGACCCACCCGGGTCGAGGACATGATCATGCCGCCCGAGGCGAACGGCGTGAAGGTGATCTCCATCGGGATGTTCACCGCCGGCAACGCCGCGGTGGTGTGGCGGGGTCCGATGCTGCACCGGGCCCTTCAGCAGTTCCTCGCCGACGTCTTCTGGGGCGACCTCGACGTCCTCCTGCTCGACCTCCCCCCGGGCACCGGCGACGTCGCGATCTCCCTGGCCCAGCTGCTGCCGACCTCGGAGATCCTGGTGGTGACCACCCCGCAGGCCGCCGCCGCCGAGGTGGCCGAGCGGGCCGGGGCCATCGCCCTGCAGACGCACCAGCGGGTGGTCGGGGTCATCGAGAACATGTCCTGGCTGGAACTGCCGGACGGTTCCCGGATGGAGATCTTCGGCGCGGGTGGCGGACAGACCGTCGCCGACTCGCTGAGCCAGACCATCGGGTCGCAGGTTCCGCTGCTCGGGCAGATCCCGCTGGACACCCGGGTCCGGGAGGCCGGCGACGCGGGCGCCCCGATCGTGCTGGCCGAGCCGGAGTCCCCGGCCGCGAAGGCCCTGTCCCAGATCGCCGACCGGCTCGCCGTCCGCCGGGAGTCGCTGGCCGGGCGGCCGCTCGGACTCACCCCCTCCAGCCGCTGACCCACACCCCCGCACCGGTGACGGTGCGGGGGTCCCTCGTCAGGTGACGTCGTCGAAGTTCTCCCGACGCGGAGCGGGAACCGGCGTCACCGGCGGGGCGGGGGTGGTCTCCCGTGCCTGCGTGGCGACCGGCGACCGGGGGTCGACGTTCGCCGCCACCTGCTTCAGCTCGTCCTGCACGCCGGTGACGTCCTTGCGCAGGTCCTCGTAGAGACTCTGCACCGGCTTGCGGATCGCCTGCTCCTCCTCCTCGGAGAGCAGGTGCTTGCGGATGAAGGCCTTCGGGTGCAGGTCCTCCAGCTTGATGTCGGTGCCCAGTTCCCGGCTCAGGTCCGTGGTCGCGTTGGTGGCCATGTTGCGCAGGTTGCGCACCATCCGCAGGCCGTCGCTGATCACGTTGGGCAGCCGGTCCCCGAAGATCAGCAGCGCCAGTAGCAGTAGCGCCCCGATCTCCCACCAGTTCAGGTTCTCGAACACTGCCTGAGCCTCCTCGTCGGCGTCCTGGCAAGGGTACGCACGTCACAGGGGGGTCGGGGAGGGGGTGAAAGGTCGCTACTTGACATCCGCGGCCAGCGTCACCGAGGCGTCCTGCCGATCCGATCCGCGCCGGTACTCCACCGTCACCACCGAACCCGGCGCGAACTTGCGGACCAACGCGATCAGGTCACTCGGCTCGTTGGTCGGCCGTCCGGCGACCTTCAGGACCACGTCACCCGTGCGCAGGCCCGCCCCGGCCGCCGGTCCAGAGGGCTCCACGGCGGTCAGGCGTACGCCGTTGCCGTTGGTCCCGCCGGGTCCACCGACCTGCGCGCCGATCACCGTACGCCGGGCCTTGCCGGTGCCGATGATGTCCTGGGTGATCCGTTTGGCCTGGTTGATCGGGATGGCGAAGGCGAGGCCGATGTTGCCCGCCTCCTGCCCCTCGGAGACCAGCGACTTGATCGTCGAGTTCACCCCGATGACCCGACCGGCCCCGTCGACGAGCGGTCCACCGGAGTTGCCGTGGTTGACCGCCGCGTCGGTCTGGATCGCCGCGTAGTAGCGGACCGGCCCGCCCGGCTCCCCGGCCTGCATGGTCCGGTCCAACGCGCTGACGATCCCGGCGGTCACCGTGTTGGCGAGCGACAACGGCGAACCCATGGCGAGCACCGGATCACCGACGGCGAGCGAGTCGGAGTCGCCGAACTCCACCGGCCGCAACCCGGTCCGGGCCACCTTGATCACCGCGATGTCCGACTCCGGGTCCTGGCCGACCACCGTCGCCGAGGCGGTGCTGCCGTCGTGGAAGATCACCGACGCCCGGCCCGACCCGCCGGTCACCACGTGGTCGTTGGTGATCACGTGTCCGTCCCCGCTGACCACGAAGCCTGATCCCTCGCTGGTCCCGCCGACCCCGGTCACCCGTACGGTCACCACGCTGGGCAGGACCCGTTCGGCGACCCCGGCCAGCGACTCCGGGCGACGCTGGGCCAGCGAGGGCGGCTCACTGGACCCGGCGCCCAGGACCGTGGGGGCACCGGCCCCGCCGCGTACCGCGAAGGCGTAGCCCAGGGCACCGCCCAGGCTCCCGGCGAGCAGTGCGGTGATCAGGGGGATCACCAGGAGGTGCCGCAGCGTGGTGCGGCCCGGAGCGTCCGGGTCGGTGACCGGCTCCGGCTCGCTGCCCCGCGTCGACGGGGCGCTGAGCACCACCGCCGTCGGCGCTGACGGATCCCGCCACGGGTCGGCCAGGGCGTCGGACCACCAGGGCGACGCCCCACCGGGGGCACCCGCGCCACCGTAGGGGGCCGTCGGGGCGCCCGGAGCCGACGGCCCACCGGAGAATCCGGAGACCCGGTAGGGAGCCCCTGGGGCCGCTCCCGACCCGTACGGATGGACCGGCGCGCCCGGATAGGCAGTCTGCTGCCCCACCGGCATGCCCGGGTGGGCGGCGGGCTGCCCCACCGGCATGCCCGGGTGGGCAGTCTGCTGCGTCGTCGGTACGCCCGGCGTCGGGCCGGGCGGCGGAGCGGTCGGATGATCGGAACGCCCCGTCGGAGGCGCTCCGGCCTCGGACGGTGGTCCCGTCGGCGGCCCTGCCGGTGGAGAACCGGGTGCCGGCTGTCCCGCCGGTGCCCCAGTTGTCCCGGGCTGGCGCCAGTCCCAGCCGTCGGTCACGTCGGTGCCTCCCACTTGTGTCCCCTGGTGCCCCACGCCGCGGGTCTCGGCGTCGAACCGGGCCGTCGCGACCGATGGGGTACCGCCTCCAGGATTGCACGGATGCGCCGGGTGGGGTCAGTGGTTGTCCCGGTGACCGCCCCGGCTGCACCCGTTTGCGTACGCCTCTAGGCTCATAGCGCCAACCCGCCCCGCACCAATTCGCCGCCCGGAGGTGCCCCGTCGCCATGGTCGCCAGTCCCGGCAGTTCCGGTGGTCCGTCGACGCAGGCCGGACAGTTCGCCGAGTCGTACGTCACCGAGGATCTCGTCCTGCGTACCGCCCGTGGTCTCGCCCAGGAGGTGGGGGTCGAGGCGGTGACGCCGGGGGCCGGGGCCGCCCTGCGTCTGCTGGCCGCTGCGGGCAGTGCCCGTGCGGTGGTGGAGATCGGCACCGGCACCGGAGTCAGCGGGGTCTGGTTGCTGCGCGGCATGCGCGCCGACGGCGTACTGACCACGATCGACGTGGAGGTGGAGCACCAGCGGATCGCCCGCCGGATCTTCACCGGGGCCGGGTTCCCACCCGGGCGTACCCGGATCATCGCCGGTCGGGCGCTCGACGTGCTGCCCCGGCTCGCCGACGGGGCGTACGACCTGGTGTTCGTGGACGCCGAGGCGATGGGGTTCAGTGCCTGCGTGGACGCCGCGCTGCGGCTCCTGCGGCCGGGCGGCGTCCTCGTCCTCAACGGAGCATTCGCCGACGGCCGGATCGGCGACCCGTCGGCCCGGGACGTCGAGACGGTGACCGTACGCGAGACGATCAAGGCGATCCGGGAGTCGGAGCACTGGATCCCGGCGCTCCTTCCGATCGGTCACGGGCTGCTCGCCGCCGTCCACTGCTGACCGGGTCGCCTCCGGCTCAGTCGAGGGTGGCCAGCCAGCGCAGCAGACCGCGTACGCCCCAACCGGTGGCGCCCTTGGTCAGCTCGGCGTCGGCGGCAGCCGCCCAGGAGGGCGCGGACATGTCGACGTGCACCCAGCGGTCCCGCAGGTCCCCGGTGAACTCGCGGAGGAACAGGGCGGCGGTCACCGACCCGCCCCCCTGCGCCGGGGCGCTGTACAGGTCGGCCAGGTCGCTGCCGAGGTACTCGACGTAGTCGGCGGGCAGCGGCATCCGCCAGGCCGATTCACCGGCCTCCGAGACGGCCGTCAGCAGCGCCCCGGCCAGGTCGTCGTTCTCGCTGTAGAGGGCGGCCGTCCGGTTGCCCAGTGCGACGGAGTTGGCACCCGTCAGGGTGGCCAGGTCGACGAGCAGGTCGGGGGCGAGTTCGGCGACCGCGTACGCGAGGGCGTCGGCGAGCACCAGCCGCCCCTCGGCGTCGGAGTTGGTGGTCTCACTGGTCAGGCCCCCGTAGTGGCGGACGACGTCGCCGGGGCGGAAGGCCCCTCCGCTGAGCATGTTCTCGGCCAGCGGGATCAACGTGGTGATCCGGACCGGCAGGTCCAGCGCCGCGGCACCGAGGGTGGCGGCGGCCACCGCCGCCCCGCCGGCCATGTCCTTGCGCATCAGCTTCATCGCCGGCACCGGCTTGATCGAGATGCCGCCGGTGTCGAAGGTGATGCCCTTGCCGACCAGGACCACGTGGGTGGTCGCCTGGGCCGGCTGCCAGCTCAGTTCGACCAGGCGGGGGCCGCTCGCCGAGCCACCGCCCACAGCGAGCAGCCCGCCGAACCCTTCGGCGGCCAGTTCCTCGGGCTCCCGGACCCGCACCGTCAACCCGGGTCGGTCGGCCACCTCGGCGGCGACCTGCTCGGCGAACCACTGCGGGTTCTTCGTCGAGGACGGGGTGTTCGTCAGGTCCCGGGCGAACCGGGTCGACTCTGCTGTGATCCGTGCCACGTCGAGGCTGCGGGAGTGGGCCGCCGGGTCGGCGACCACGACGTCCACCCCGGAGAGCGCGGGCGAGTCGCCCGCCTCGGTGAGCCGGAACCGGTACGACGCCAGCAGCAGCCCCTCGACCAGGCCACGGACCGCCAGGTCGGTGGCGTCGGCAGGCATCACCACTGTGACGTGCTCCTCGGCGGAGGCCGCGCGGGCCAGTGCGGCCCCGGCGGTCCGCCAGGCCGCCTCGTCGCCGTCCCCGGTGCCGATCAGCAGCAGACGCCCCGGGGAACCCAGCGGACGGAGGTGCATCCGCGCCTCGCCGGCCCGCCCGTGGAGTCGGGCCACTGGCAGCAGTGCCCGCGCCTCGGCGCCGACCTCCTCGGCCGGTTCCCAGCCGAGGGTCGCCAGCAGGGCGGCGGGGGCGTCGGCGTCCCCGTCGTCGGTGCGGTCGTCGGGTCGGGTGGGCAGGACGAGGGTGTCGAGCCGCTCCGGCTCGGCCACCAGGCGGAAGGCAAGCACGCTGGTCCGTACCTCCAGGAGTCGGTGCGGGTACGCACGGAACGCGCCCCACGTCGGGGTTGATGAAGAACCCTGAGTCACCGGCGACGCCGGTGACTCAGGGTCGACGAACCGTCCGCACGACGAATGCCGCCGGACCGGGCACGCCTCGGTCAGCCGGCGGCTGCCTTCAGCGCGTCACCGAGCGCGTTGGCCTCGTCGGGAGTCATCTCGACGACGAGCCTGCCACCACCCTCCAGCGGGACCCGCATGACGATGCCCCGGCCCTCCTTGGTGACCTCCAGCGGACCGTCGCCCGTCCGCGGCTTCATCGCCGCCATGTTGTCTCCCCTCAGACCTACACCAGGGTCGGTGGGTTGCCCCACAGCCTCCATCGCAATGACCACCGCAGCCTTCGCGGGGTGTCGACCAACGATTTTCCCTGATGAACACCGCCGGACCCAAACTGAAGCAGCAGGGATGTAACAGCACCTAGCATATCTTGGGAACGCCTGTCACAATGTGCGGTCATGCAGGCACGGTCGGCGCTCTTCGACCTCTACGGCGACCACCTCCGCAACAGAGGTGGTCGCGCTCCGGTCGCTTCCCTGGTCAAATTGCTGTCACCGCTGGGAATCGCACCGCCGGCGGTTCGCACCGCAGTCTCCCGTATGGTCCGTCAAGGGTGGTTGAACCCCCTGCGACTCGCCACCGGACCGGGGTATTCGATCACGTCGAAAGCGGCACGCCGACTGGACGAATCGGCGGCCCGGATCTACCGCACCGGTCGAATCAACTGGGACGGACGGTTCGATCTGCTCGTCCTGGAGCCACCGACCGGCCGCCGCGACCGGCAACGCCTCGCCGCGAACCTGGTCTTCCTCGGCTACGGCACCCTCGACGAGCAGTTCTGGGTGGCGACCCGCACCTCCACCGAGGTCGACCTGCTCCTCGACGAGGCAGGGGTCCGCTACGAGCGGTTCACCGCCGTCCACGCCGCCGGCACCCCGGGCGCGATGGGACTGGTCAGCCGCGCCTGGGACCTCGCCGAGATCGGCCGCGCCTACGACCGGTTCATCACCGAACAGCGGCCCCTGCTGGCCGCCGTGACGGTCCGCAGCTCCGACGAGGAGGCGTACGCGGCCCGGTTCCGGCTGGTGCACGCGTGGCGTACGTTCCTGTTCCGGGACCCCCAGCTGCCCCCGGCGCTGCTGCCCGAGAGCTGGCCCGGCTCGAAGGCCGCCGGCTTCTTCGACCGGCACGCCACCCGGCTGCGCCCCGCCGCCGACCGTTACGTCGAGCAGTGCCTCGACTCCGGCGTCCGCCTGCCCCGACAGAAGGGTCGTTGACAAGTGACCGAGCCCCTCCTCGTTGACCGTACCGACGCCGTGGTGACCCTCACCCTGAACCGTCCGGACGCCCTGAACTCGCTCGACGTGGCACTCAAGGAGGCGCTCCGGGACACCCTCACCGAACTCCAGCAGGACCGGGCCTGTCGGGCGGTGGTCCTGACCGGGGCGGGCGGCTCGTTCAGCGCCGGGCAGGACCTGCGCGAACACGTACACGCGCTGGACGGCCCCGACCCGCTGGCCACCGTACGGTCGCACTACAACCCGATCGCCGCGCGCCTGGCCGACCTGCCCAAGCCGGTGGTGGCGGCGGTCCGGGGCATGGCCGCCGGGGCGGGCGCCTCCCTGGCCCTGCTGGCCGACTTCCGGGTCGGCGGACCGAAGACCCGCTTCCTGATGGCCTTCGCCGGGGTGGGGCTGGCCGCCGACACCGGTGCCTCCTGGACGCTGCCCCGCCTCGTCGGCCACGCCAAAGCCGTCGAACTGCTGATGCTGGCCGAACCGGTCGGTGCGGCCGAGGCGCACCGGCTGGGGCTGCTCACCCGGCTGGTCGACGAGGACGAACAGGTCCTCCCCGCCGCGCAGGAACTGGCCGCCCGGCTCGCCGCCGGCCCGACGGTGGCCTACGGGGCGATCAAACGGCAGCTCTCCATCGCCGACGCCGGGACCCTCACCGAGGCGTTGGCCGCCGAGGCGCAGGCCCAGGCGATCTGCGGGGCCACCGAGGACCACCGGGCCGCCACGCAGGCCTTCGTCGAGAAGCGCAGGCCCGTCTTCGACGGCCGCTGACCCCAGGCCCCGTCACCGGGCCACGTACCCGCCGTCGATCGGGACGGTGTGCCCGGTGATCCAGGCGGCGTCGTCGGAGGCGAGGAAGAGCACCACCCCGGCGACGTCGTCAGGGGTCGGGATGCCCGGCTTCGGGTTGAACGACTCCATCCGGGTCCGCATCGCCTCCGGGTCCGGGGCGCTGGCGATGAAGTTCTCCACCAGCGGGGTCATCACCACCGTCGGGGCGACGGCGTTCACCCTGATGTCGTGCGCCGCGTACTCCACCGCCGCCGACCGGGTCAGCCCCACCACCCCGGCCTTGGTGAAGGTGTACGGGGAGATGTTGTCCTGGGCGGTCAGACCCGCAGTCGACGAGGTGTTGACGATCGCGCCCCCGCCCCCGCGCAGCATCGCCTCGATGCCGTACTTCAGGACGTGGAAGACACCGTCGCCGTTGATCCTGCGTACCTTCTCCCAGTTCGCCAGGTCCATCTCGTGCAGCGGCTGCTGTCTCCCGTCGATCCCGGCGTTGTTGAACACGACGTCGAGGCGGCCGTACCGCTGCACGGTGTCGGCGATGCCCTGCTCCACCGAGGCGGCGTCGCCGGTGTCCACGGTGACGGCGAGGGCGTCGGGCAGCGAGTCGACCACCCGACCGGCCCGCTCGGTGGCCACGTCGGCGATGACCACCTTCGCGCCCTCGGCGGCGAACCGTCGTGCGGTGGCCTCACCCAGACCCGAGGCACCACCGGTGACGAAGACGACCCTGTCCTGGAACCGCATCGCATCCCCCTGCCGCAGGTCGGTCGGCCCCGGGACTACCCCACCACGGTCTGTGGAAACCCCGCGACAGTCAGTCGTCGTCCTCCTCCGGGTCCTGGTTGGCCTCGACGCCGAGGACGAAGGCCTGCATCGCCAGTTCGTCCCCGGAGGGCGAGACGAACGCGGGCAGTTCCCGGGGACCCAGCTCCTGCACGTAGGACCAGAAGATGCGGACCGCCTCGGCGGGCGTCTCCGCCTCGATCGGCAGGTCCAGGCTGACCAGCCAGGACCGCCGGTCCCGGGGCGGACCGAGCCGGTCGGCCAGCGACCGCCAGGCCGCGACGTCGAGGGCGGTGACCGGCCCGTCGAGGGTCAGCGCGTCGGCCGGGACCGGCTCGTCGAAGGCCCGCCGGGTGTACGTCACCACCAGCGCCGCCGCCTCGGTCTCCGACTGCGGATCGTCCGGATCCTCACGCCGTCGACCGGTCGGCGCACCCACCCGCCCGAGCGCCACCAGCCGGAGCGGCTCGTCGGTCAGGACCGCCACCGGGTCACCGAAGCGAGGCGGGGCCGGGTCGTCCAGCCCGGTCAACTCCAACGTCTCGTGGTGCACCAGACGTTCGGCGTCGTACCTGTCGCTCGGGAGGAGCACCGCCCAGGCCCGTCCGTCGACCTCGTCGGTCGCCCGGTGCCCGCCGCCACGGTGCTCGGTGTCGGTCGTCATGACGTCAATCCCACCACGGGCCCGGCCGCAGCGGCGACGTGGCAGCCCGCGAGGTGATCGTCGACCATTCCGGTGGCCTGCATCAGGGCGTACCCCGTGGTCGGACCGACGAACCGGAAGCCCTGCCTCTTCAGTGCCTTCGCCATCGCCGTGGACGCCTCGGTCAGCGCCGGGACCTCGGCGAACGACCCCGGCCGGGTCGGTCGGGGCGGCGGCGCGAAGGACCAGAGCAGGGCGGAGAGCCCACCCGGCACCGCCTGCGCGGCCCTGGCGTTGCCGATCGCCGCCTCGATCTTGGCCCGGTTCCGGACGATCCCGGCGTCGGTGAGCAACCGGTCCACGTCGGCCTCGCCGTACCCGGCGACCGCCTCGATCCGGAACTCGTCGAAGGCCAACCGGAACGCCGGACGCTTCCGCAGGATGGTCAGCCAGGACAACCCGGACTGGAATGCCTCCAGGGTCATCCGCTCGAACAGGGCGTCGTCGCCGTGCAGGACCCGGCCCCACTCCTCGTCGTGGTAGCGCGCGTAGTCCGGGGTGCCGGCCCCCCACCCACAGCGGGCCAGCCCGTCGGCCCCGATCACCAGGTCGTCCACCCGGTCCACGGTAGTGGCTCGACGGTCAGGGCAGTCGCCCCTGCTCCACCAGGCGACCGAACTTGCGCAGAGCCTGCGTCAGGCTGACCTTCGAGCCGGGCCAGAGGACCGGCCAGGCGACCCGGCCCGCGGCCCCACCCGGCAGGTGGAACCACTCGTGCCAGACCACCTGGGTACGGTCCCGGGCGAGCGGGGTGCAGCGCAGCACCCCGGGCCCCTGCAACAGCTTGCCGCAGTGCACCACACCCACCTCGTACGGCGCGTCGACCCGGACCACCCGCATCTCGTCGCGCAGCACGGCCGGGCCGAGCGCGGTGACCGCCTCGATCAGACTGCCCTCGCCCCCGTCGCCCTCCACCACCCGTACCTTGGTGAAGGGGATCCAGTCCGACTGCCGCTCCCAGGCGGTGAAGGCCGCGAAGACGCGTTCCGCCGGGGCGTCGACGATCACCGTCGCGGTGACCTCACCCGCACCCGGACGGGCTGCCGCACGGAACTCCTCGCCCTCCGCACTCGACGTCACAGCGACTCCGAACGGCCGGCCGGGTCGGGGCGACCGGTTCCGGCCTGTACCGGCCCGTCGTCGGCAGACCCGGGACCGGACCGCTCGCCGGGATCCGCCGTCGCCGGGGCGGGCTCCACGTCGTCCGCCGCCGTCGGCCGCCCGTCGTTCGTCCCGACCGCCGCCGGGGCGACGGTCCCCGCGTCGTCCACGGTCGACGCCGGGCCGTCCACACCCGGGGCCTTCACGTCGTCCGCCGCCGCTGCCGTCGCCGGGACCGGCTGTGCCGCATCCGCATCCGCGTCCGCCGCCGCTGCCGTCGCCGTCGTCGTCGGGACCGGCTGTGCGGCATCCGGCGCTACCGGCGAGGCGGGCTGTGCCGCATCCGCCGCCGTCGTGGGGACCGGCTGCGGGGCATCCGGCGCTGCCGTCTGGCCGGGCTGCGCGGCGTCCGTCGTCGTGACGGGCTGCACTGCGGGCTGCTCGATCGCCCGGTCCCGGGTACGACGCAGCGCGTCGGCCTCCTCGGTCCGCCCGTCCCGCAGGGCCGCGACCTCGGCCTCCAACACCTCGATCAGCTCCGTCTTGTAGCCGATGTCGTACGCCGCCCGGCTGAGCGCCTGGTCGACCTGGTCCATCCGGTATCCACGCAGGGCGGTGTCGAAGCGGACCTCCCCCACGTCGGCCTCACGCAACGGGCGACCACCGGGCAGCGGAGCGGAGCTTCCGTCCGGCTCGACCGGCACCAGGCCGGGATCCCGGCCGGTGACCAGGACCGTCACCCCGAACACCACGGCGCCGACGGTCAATGCCACGACCAACAGCAGGAGAACCTGACCCATGGACAGATCGTGGCATGCCGGCCCGTTCGGAGCGAGCCCTGCCACCCGATGGATCCGGATCAGTGCGTCGTACCGTCCGTCCGGCGTGGTCCGGTGGGGGCCGGACCGGTGCCGGTGCACCGCCGACCGACCGGCTAGCGTCGGACCGGCCGGACGAGGTGACCGGCCGACGCCGGGAGCCGGGCACCCCTCGCGACCAGCGTCGGCGACCCCGACACCGGCCCGACACGCACCCCTTCGCACCCCGGTGCGGTGACAGGAACCGAGGAGGCACCATGGCCGAGGCGCTCCGGCTGGGCGGACGGAGCTTCGCCCCCGGCGAGCTGGTGGTGATGGCGATCGTGAACCGTACCCCCGACTCGTTCTTCGACCGGGGCGCGACCTACGCCGCCGACAGCGCGCTGCGGGCCGTGGAGAAGGCGGTGACCGAGGGCGCGGAGATCATCGACATCGGCGGGGTGAAGGGTGACCCGGGGGCGGAGGTCGACGTCGCGGAGGAGATCCGGCGCACCGTCGACACCATCGCCGCCGTCCGGGCCGCCTTCCCGGAGGTGGTGATCTCGATCGACACCTGGCGGGCGGAGGTGGCCACGGAGGCCGTCGCGGCCGGGGCGGACCTGCTCAACGACACCTGGTCCGGGGCCGACCCGGCGCTCGCCCGGGTCGCCGCCGCCACCGGCGCCGGGCTGGTCTGCTCGCACGCCGGCGGGCTCGCCCCCCGGACCCGTCCGCACCGGGCCGCCTTCGACGACGTGGTGGCCGACGTCGTGACCACTGTCACCGGGCTCGCCGAACGCGCCGTCGACCTGGGGGTACGCCGGGACGGCATCCTGATCGACCCGGCCCACGACTTCGGCAAGAACACCCGCCACTCCCTGGAGGTCACCCGCCGACTGGGTGAGCTGACGGACACCGGCTGGCCCCTGCTGGTGGCCCTGTCGAACAAGGCCTTCATCGGCGAGACCCTCGACCTGCCGATCCCGGACCGGCTGGAGGGCACCCTCGCCGCCACCGCCGTCTCGGCCTGGTTGGGGGCCAGGGTCTTCCGGGCGCACCAGGTCCGGCCCACCCGACGGGTCCTGGACATGGTCGCCTCGATCCGGGGCGACCGCCCACCCGCGCTCACCCGTCGCGGCCTGGCCTGAGCGGCGCGGCGGACCCGCCCCGGCCCGGCCCGGTGGGTGCGGCGGGCTGGGCGGGGGTCAGTTCCAGCGCAGCACGTTCTTGCGCCAGGCGTAGAGGACGCCGAGCGCCAGGACCCCGACGAAGACGGCCATCTCGACCACTGTGACCAGGCCGAACCCGGGCCGGGCGAAGACCACCGCCCAGGGGAAGAGGAACACCGCCTCGACCGCGAACAGCACGTACAGGTACGCGTACACGTAGTAGCGGATCTGCATCTGCGCCCAGTCGGACCCCACCGGATCGAGCCCGCACTCGTAGTTGGTCCGCTTGCCGCGCGGCTCGGCCGGCCGGGCCGGTCGTAGCACCCGGTTCGCCCCGAAGGCCACCAGGAGGAAGAGCACGCTCGCGATCAGGAGCAGCCCCAGAGTGGCGTACGAGCCGAGGTAGCCGGTCACGATGGGTCAGACTACCGGCCGCACAGCGCGACCGCTCCGAACACGTTACGCATTTGTTTCCTTCCGGATCGCTTTCTCGGGGGGCGATTGCCAAATAATGGGTCTCCATCGCACGGTCACTGCGGTCGGACGCCCCGCACTCGGATGATTCCGGCGCTGGTGGCTCCCGACCGCGGCGTACCCGGGCCGGTGCCGGCAACGGCACCGCGTACGGGAAGCTGGGTGACCTGGGCGTTGGCACCGGACGGGGCGGCGGCGGCATCCAACGGCACCGGGGCCGTCGTCGCCTCCCCGGACACCAGCCCCGGACGTCGACGACGTCTCCCCGGCGACCGCGAGGGTCGTCGGAGGCCGCTTCACGGCCACCCCGGCACCCCGACGACGCGGTGCCGCGCGTGATCTGAATTACGGCGGGCGAGGCAAAGTGGGAGGTTTAGCCACCAACCACCCCCCGATCCAGTCCCAGTCGGCGGACCTCCGGGCCGATCGGACGGGCCACGGGACGTAGGCTCTCAGTGGAGAACCACAGCAGGCCGCGTCCCGCCACCGGGCCGGCGGCGGGGAAACCGAGGAGGTCGCGTGTCCGGGCAAGGCGAGGTCACCTTCATGTTCGGCCGCCCGGGGGACCGCACCCAGCGAAGCGAGGTACAGCCGTGACCAAGCAGGTCCGCCAACTGGATCGGGTGATCATCCGGTTCGCCGGGGACTCCGGCGACGGCATGCAGCTCACCGGTGACCGTTTCACCTCGGAGACCGCACAGCTCGGCAACGACATCTCGACGTTGCCCAACTTCCCCGCCGAGATCCGGGCTCCTGCCGGCACCCTGCCGGGGGTGTCCAGCTTCCAGGTGCACTTCGCCGACTACGACATCCTGACCCCCGGCGACTCGCCGAACGTGCTGGTCGCGATGAACCCGGCGGCGCTGAAGGCCAACCTGGCCGACCTACCCCGGGGCGCGGACATCATCGTCAACACCGACGAGTTCACCAAACGGAACCTGGCCAAGGTCGGCTACGCCAGCAGCCCGCTCGACGACGACTCCCTCGACGCGTACGCGGTCCACCCGGTGGCGCTGACCTCGATGACCGTCGGCGCGCTGGCCGAACTCGCGGTGTCGAAGAAGGACGCCGAACGGGCCAAGAACATGTTCGCCCTCGGCCTGCTCTCCTGGATGTACTCGCGGCCGTACGAGTCGACGATCCGGTTCCTGGAACGCAAGTTCGCCAAGCGGCCGGAGCTGGTCGCGGCGAACATCGCGGCCTTCCGGGCCGGCTGGAACTTCGGCGAGACCACCGAGGACTTCTCCGTCCGGTACGAGGTCAAGCCGGCGAAGATGCAGCCCGGCACGTACCGCAACATCACCGGGAACGCAGCGCTCTCGCTCGGCCTGGTGGCCGCCGGGGTCCGCTCCGGGCTGCCGGTGTTCCTCGGGGCGTACCCGATCACCCCGGCCTCGGACATCCTGCACGAGCTGAGCAAGCACAAGAAGCTCGGCGTGGTGACCATGCAGGCCGAGGACGAGATCGCGGCGGTGGGTGCGGCGCTCGGCGCCTCCTACGGTGGCGCGCTCGGCATCACCACCACCAGCGGTCCCGGCGTGGCCCTCAAGAGCGAGACGATCTCCCTGGCCGTGGCGTTGGAGCTGCCCCTGGTGATCGTGGACGTCCAGCGGGCCGGCCCCTCCACCGGGCTGCCGACCAAGACCGAGCAGGCCGACCTGAACATGGCGCTGTTCGGCCGGCACGGTGAGGCCCCGGTCGCGGTGGTCGCCCCGAAGTCCCCGTCGGACTGCTTCCACGCCGCCCTGGAGGCGGCCCGGATCGCCCTGACCTACCGGACCCCGGTGATCCTCCTGTCGGACAACTACGTCGCCAACGGCTCCGAGCCGTGGCTGCTGCCCGACGTGGAGACCCTGCCCGACCTGCGGGTCGACTTCGCCACCGAGCCCAACGGCGAGGACGGCACCACCTTCCTGCCCTACCTGCGCGACCCGGAGACCCTGGCCCGCCCGTGGGCCGTCCCCGGCACCCCGGGGCTGGAACACCGCATCGGTGGCCTGGAGAAGGCCGACAAGACCGGTGACATCTCGTACGACCCGGCCAACCACGACTTCATGGTGCGGATCCGGGCCACCCGGATCGAGACCATCCCGGTGCCGGACGTCGAGGTCGAGGACCCCGACGGCGACGCCCGGGTGCTGGTGCTCGGCTGGGGCTCCACGTACGGGCCGATCGGTGCCGCCTGCCGGGGGCTGCGTCAGCGGGGACTCTCCATCGCCCAGGCGCACCTGCGGCACCTCGCCCCGATGCCCGCCAACCTGGGCCAGGTGCTGCGCTCGTACGACCGGGTGGTCATCCCCGAGATGAACCTCGGGCAGCTCGCCCACGTGATCCGGGCGACGTACCTGGTCGACGCGATCGGCTACAACCAGGTCCGGGGCCTGCCGTTCACGGCCGCGGAGCTGGAGACGATGCTGGAAGAGGTCCTCAAGAATGTCTGAGCCAGTCGCCCTGAAGCTCACCGCCAAGGACTTCAAGTCCGACCAGGAGGTGCGCTGGTGCCCCGGCTGCGGTGACTACGCGATCCTCGCCGCCGTGCAGCAGTTCATGCCGGAGCTGAACATCCCCCGGGAGCGGATCGTCTTCGTCTCCGGGATCGGCTGCTCGTCGCGGTTCCCGTACTACATGAACACGTACGGTCTGCACTCGATCCACGGTCGGGCCCCGGCGATCGCCACCGGCCTGTCGGTCTCCCGGCCGGACCTGTCGGTCTGGGTGGTCACCGGGGACGGCGACGCCCTCTCCATCGGCGGCAACCACCTGATCCACGCCCTGCGGCGCAACGTCAACCTCAAGATCCTGCTGTTCAACAACCGGATCTACGGGCTGACCAAGGGGCAGTACTCGCCCACCTCCGAGGTCGGCAAGGTCACCAAGTCGACCCCGGTCGGCTCGGCGGACGCCCCGTTCAACCCGCTGTCGCTGGCGCTGGGCGCGGAGGCCAGCTTCGTCGGTCGGACCATCGACTCGGACCGCAAGCACCTCCAGTCGGTGCTGCGCGCCGCCGCCGAGCACCAGGGTTCGGCGTTCGTGGAGATCTACCAGAACTGCAACATCTTCAACGACGGGGCCTTCGAGCAGCTGAAGGAGCCCGGCGTCCGGGACGACCACCTGATCCGGCTGGAGCACGGCCAGCCCATCACGTTCGGCAAGGACGGGCAGTTCTGCGTCGTCCACCCGCCGGGCGGGTTCGGTCTGGAGGTACGCGACACCGCCACCACCCCGGCCGACCAGATCGTGGTCCACGACGCGGGGGTCGCCGACCCGGCGTACGCCTTCGCCCTGTCCCGCCTCCCCGGCCTCGACCTGCGCAACACCCCGATCGGGGTGTTCCGGTCGGTCGACCGACCCACCTACGACCGGTCGGTCCAGGAGCAGGTCGCCGCCGCCAAGGCCAGCACCACCGAAAGCCCCGAGCAGCAGCTCACCGGGCTGCTCGCCGCCGGCGACACCTGGACCATCGTCTGACGACGGCGGGATGACCGCCGTACCACGTCGGTAGTGGAAGTGGCCCTCCCCCGGGAGGGCCACTTCTTCCGTCTCCGCCCCCGGTGGGTGGCGGTCGGGATCCCCGTCCTTCGGGACGCGGGGGTCAGAGGCCTCGCCCTCGGGACGCCTCGGATCAGGGGCCTCGCCCTCGGGACGTCAGGTCAGGGGCCTCGGGACGTCAGGTCAGGACGACGAGGTGGACTGCTGGGGGCGGTCGTCGCGGACGTGCACGAGCATGTCGCCGGTCTCGATGGCGGCAGCGGCCCGGTCGGCGAGGGTGACCACCTTCCCCCGGCGGACCAGGGCGATGACCAGGCACTCCAACTCGCGGGGCGACCGGCCCACCTCGTCGCGCTGCGCGGACCGCATGGCCAGGGCCATCCCCTGCCCGGGGGTGAGCAGATCCTCGACCACGTCGATCAGCGGCGGAGCCGAGGTCGACAGGCCGAGGAGCCGACCGGCGGTCGCCGACGAGACGATCACGTGGTGGGCGCCGCTCTGCTTGAGCAGCGGGGCGTTCTCCGCCTCCCGCGCCGCAGCGATGATCCGCACCTGGCCGGCTGTCAGCTGACGAACGGTGAGGGCCACCAGCACCGAGGCGTCGTCGCTGTCCGTCGCGATGATCACCGCCTTGGCGCTGCGGACGTGCGCCTCGTTGAGGGTGGCCGACCGGGTCGCCGAACCCTCGATCGCGACAAGCCCCGCCGAGGTGGCCTGGCGCAGGGCGAGCCCGCTCTTCTCCACCACCACGATCCGGGACTTGTCCAGTCCGTTCTCCAACAGCGCCGAGACCGCGCTGCGACCCTTGGTGCCGTAGCCGCAGATGATGACGTGATCCTTCACCGTTCTCCCCCAACGGGACAGCCGGAGCCCGGTCCGGTACTGCTCGGTCAACACCTCGAGAGTCGTGCCGACCAGGATGATCAGAAAGAGGACCCGGGCCGGGGTGATGAACAGGACGTTCACCAGCCGGGCCGAGTCGCTGGCCGGGGTGATGTCGCCGTACCCGGTGGTGGAGAGCGACACCACCGCGTAGTAGAAGGCATCAAGGAGGGTGATGCCGTCCTCGTTGACGTCCCGGTAACCGTTACGGTCGAGATAGACGACGGCGACGACGGCGAAGACCAGGCCCACGGCGGCGGCCAGGCGAAGGCTGAGAGCGCGGAGCGGGCCACGCCGCTGCGCCGGAAAATGGATCACCGTCGAACCGGGACCACTGCGGTCAGGTGCACGTCCACAACATAGCGGGTACGTCCCCGACCCCACGCCGTGGTCCGCCGGTCCGCCCCTCGGCGGCTCCCGCCCGGCGGCGACCGTCACTCCCCGCCCGGCAGCTTCCGCGGCTCCCCGCCCGGCGGCGACCGCTACTCCCGGAAGCTGACCGCGGGCCGGTCCCGATGCCACCAAGCCGACTTCCCACCGTGACCGATCGGCAACCGTCGATCATCACACTGAAGGAGTGCGACGGACGGGGAACCTGGGACTGATCTGTGCGTTGATGCTGGCCGGGCTGACCGGCTGCAGCGCGCCCATCGAGGGTGCGGTCGGAGTACGGCTGGACGCCGACGGCCGGCTGGTCGGGGTCTTCGACTGGTGCCGGGGCAAGGCCGGGGCTGACACGATCATCCTCTATCTCAGCGAGGGCCTCGACGGGGTCACCGACAAGGTGATCCAACTCCAGCGGGAACCCGGCCGCAGCTCCCCCACCAGGGAGGAGGTCGTGCTGCTCGACCCGGCGGCCGGCTGGCAGACCGAGTCGGCACCGCCCACGTTGAACGACGGCCAGGTCTACAACCTGCGCGCGTGGAACGAGGACGAAGGCGCAGTGCAGAGCTTCCCCTTCCGGATCAGCGAGCTGCGCGGCCTGACCGGCCCAGACGTGATCCTCACCAAGCAGTGGGAGGGCGACGGCAGTGAGCACGGTGGTGGCTACGTGACCACGTTCCACACACCCGAGGGCTTCGCCGGCTACGCCGACGAGGTGTGCGACGCCTGAAGGTCCGCCCGCCCGGCCCCCGCGCCCATGCGGACCCCGCTCGTGCCGGTGCCGACCCTGCTCGTGCCGTGCGGGCCCTGGTGTTCTACCGAAGGCCCGCGACCGACCCGGCCGGTCGGGTCGGATCCTCGGAACAGCAACCTGGCGGGGTCGGTTCGGTGAGGATGTGACAGGAGGGAGGTGACGGTGAACCTGCTGAGTGTCCTACCGCTCGCAGTGGTGATGATCGCCGGTCCGCAGATCATCGCCGCGATCTTCCTCGCCTCCAGCCGGGACCCGAAGCGGAGTTCGCTGGCCTACCTGACGGGCGCCGGTCTCGCCATGCTCGTCGCGCTGACAGTGTGGTACGTCGTCTTCCACCTGGTCCGCGTGGCGGGGAGCGGACAGGACAGACATGACGGCACGCGTCGCGCGATCGACTGGGTGGTGCTGCTGGTTCTGCTGGCCCTGATGGTGACGGTCTTCGTCCGCCGCAAACGCACCCAGCCGCCGAAGTGGATGGGCAGGTTGCAGGAGGCCAAGCCCCGTTACGCCTTCGGGCTGGGCTTCCTGCTCTTCATCGCCATGCCCAGTGACCAGGCCAACATGCTCGCGGTCGCGGCGAGCCTGGCAGGCCACGACAGGCCGTGGTGGCACCTGCTGCCGTTCCTGTTCCTGACACTGCTGCTCCTGGCACTGCCACTGCTCGCCCTGCTCGCGTTCGGCCAGCGGGCGGCAGCGGCGCTGCCGAAGATCCGGGACTGGGCCAACGACCACTCGTGGGTGGTCAGCGAGGCGGTGATCCTGATCTTCATCGCGATCGTCGGCTCCCAGCTACTCTGACCACCACCACTCGCTGTCGCCAAGCGACATCAGGTACGGATGGCCGAGGTCGCTCATGCGTCACTCGCCCCGGGCCGCCAGCCGGTCTCCTGGGCCCAGTCGTCGGCCCGGTGGATCAGCTTCCAGGAGAAGTCCGCCTTCGCGTTCGTGTAGGCCAGCCCGTCGTGGGCGTGCTCGACGGCGACGACACGTTTGAGCTCGGCATACTGCTCCGCCGCGTCGGGGTGGGCGCGCAGGTAGTCACGGAACAGCAGCGGGAACTGCTGGGAGAAGCTGCCCGCCTCACGAACATGGACGTGGGTCCGCGGTTCGCCGGGCGGTTCCCGGAAGTACCGCTTCGTCCGCTCCGGGTTGGTGTCACGGTAGACGTACCCCAGGCTTTGCAACGGCACCCGGAACGGGTCGGTCGGCTCCAGCGCGGCGACCGATATCTGAATGTCGATCACCGGCTTCGCGGCCAGGCCGGGAACCGACGTCGATCCGATGTGGTCGATGCGCTGCGCGACGTCGCCCAGCGCCGCGCGCAGCCGGCTACCCAGCGCACTGAATCGTGCGGGCCACTCGGGGTCGTAGTCGGCGATCCGGATCACGCGTAAGCCCCCGGCGGTCTCCTGAGTCATCGGAAGGCTGCTCCTGTCAGTCACGACGGAATCCTTGTCACGATAGATAACTTTCGTCAGCTCTCCGGGAGAGCACTCGCGTGACCACTTCCGGTGCCTCCCTCGCGCCGCGGGTGCAGTGGGACCCGTGGCGCGGGTGCAGTGGGACCCGTGGCGCGGGTGCAGTGGGACCCGTGGCGCGGGTGTAGTGGGACCCGTGGCGCGGGGAGGTCGGCCGGCGGGTCGCGGTCACCATCCGCCAGGCGCGGAAGCTCCTCGTGGGGGTGTCATACGTCGGTCGGCGGGGGAAGGACGGTCGGCGGGGCGAGCGCCTGGTCGTCCTGTTCAAGGTGTACGCAAAGTGCCTCGACGGGGACCGGAGCCGGATGAACGAGCGGATCGAGGCGGCGCTGAGCTGATGGCCGCCGGTGTGGTGGAAGAGGTCGCGGCGGATGCTGCGGCCTCTTCGCTTTTCGCGGCTGTGACCTGCGGGAACGGGCGGCCCCAGCGGTCCTAGATCATTGCACGTGTTTTGCACGGAGGGCTGCAAACGGTGGCCTCGGGTGGCATCCGGCTGCACAGGTCGGCCGATCGATGCGGGATAGTATCCGCAGGCCAGGGAGCGTTTTCGCTGATCTTCGAGGTGCCCCCGGCAGGATTCGAACCTGCGACACACGGTTTAGGAAACCGATGCTCTATCCCCTGAGCTACGGGGGCGCGAGGCATCAGTCTAACGGCCTGTGGGATCACCCGGGATGGCAGGGAGCCGGCCGCGCGACCCAGGTCGTCCGTGCAGGCTTCACCCAGCCTCACCCCCGGCAGGGGGTCGATGCCGCCCGGGACCACACCGGCGACAGCGGGAACCCGCACAAGGACCCCGACCACCCTCTCCGGGTACGTCGGCGCAGGAGCTCTCGATTAGCTCACCACCGGCCACCCAAAGGCATCACTCGATCTACTTTTGACCGGAGGCAGTGGGACGTCACGGCCGGAACGCTCGGTTCCACGTGACAGCTCGCGGATCGATCCCGATGACGTCACAGCTCCTCGCCCGACCCAGGACAGCGCCCTGCCACTTCGCTCCCTCAGGAGAAGGCGAGACGGTCGACGTGGTCGGGTACCCACGGGCTCGGCTCGACCATCCAGCCGGGATCGTACCCGCGCACCGCCTCGATGAAGTCGGCCGGAGGCCCGTAGGAGTGGACGTCGACGTAGTGCGCGACGAGAGTCGGGGCGGCGAACATCACCCCGGGCCGCGAGGGGATCCGCAGCTCGGCGTGCCCCCGCAGCGCCGCCTCCGTCATCGCACCCACCGTGTCACTCGGGCAGAGGAGACACCGGTGGCACCCACGAGTGGTGTCGATCGAGGGACCTGCGGTGATCTTGAACAGCGCGTCCGTCAACCAGCTCGGGGTCGGTCCCGTGGCGAAGGTGTGCGGGGTGTCGAGCCAGCCGACGTTGACCCGCTCGTACGCAGGGCGGAAAAGTGAGCCACCCCCAGTCCAAACCGATGGTGTCGGCGTCGATGTACGTGTACGCGGCAAGGTCCTCGAAATGGGTCACGCCCCGCTGGTGGGTCTGTAGAAATAACGGCTGATCGACCGATCAAGGGAGAGACGCCAGATGACGACCGAGACCATCGTGGGACAGCCGGCCTCCGGGCCGGTGGGTGCGGTCACGGACGAGCAGTTGATCGCGATGCTGGTCGATCGTGCTCGTGGTGACGGGCTGCGGTTGACCGGTGAGGGTGGGCTGCTGCAGCAGCTCACGAAGCGGGTCCTGGAGTCGGCGTTGGACGGGGAGATCACCGATCACGTCGGCTACGACAGGCATGACCCGGCGGGTCGGGGTAGTGGGAACACCCGTAACGGCAGCAGGAGCAAGACGGTGCTCACCGATGTCGGGCCGGTCGAGGTTCGGGTTCCGCGCGACGCCGCGGGGACGTTCGAGCCGCAGATCGTGCGTAAGCGGCAGCGGCGCCTGTCCGGGGTCGATGACATGGTGTTGTCGTTGTCGGCGAAGGGGTTGACGCACGGGGAGATCGCCGCGCATCTGGCCGAGGTGTACGGCGCTGAGGTGTCCAAGCAGACCATCTCTACCATCACCGACAAGGTGATGGACGGTATGGCGGAGTGGCAGAACCGGCCGCTGGACCGGGTGTATCCGGTTGTGTTCATCGATGCTATCAACGTCAAGATCCGCGATGGGCAGGTCGCGAACCGGCCGATCTACCTGGCGATGGCGGTCACGGTCGACGGGCACCGGGACATCCTCGGTCTGTGGGCCGGTGACGGCGGCGAGGGCGCGAAGCACTGGCTGCACGTGCTGACGGAGCTGAAGAATCATGGCGTCCAGGACGTGTTGATGCTCGTCTGCGATGGGCTCAAGGGCCTGCCGGACGCGGTGGAGACGGTGTGGCCGCGCACGATCGTGCAGACGTGCGTGGTGCACTTGCTGCGCAACTCGTTCCGGTACGCGGCCCGCCAGGACTGGGACAAGATCGCGAAAGCGCTCAAGCCGGTCTACACCGCGGCGACCGAGGACGCCGCGACCGAGCGGTTCCTGGAGTTCGCCGAGGCGTGGGGCCGCAAGTATCCGGCGATAGTCAGGCTGTGGGAGAACGCCTGGGCGGAGTTCGTGCCGTTCCTCGCCTTCGACGTGGAGATCCGTAAGGTCATCTGCTCCACCAACGCGATCGAGAGCGTGAACGCCCGCATCCGCAAGGCCGTCCGCGCCCGCGGGCACTTCCCGAACGAGCAGGCCGCCTTGAAGTGTGTCTACATGGCGTTGATGAGCCTCGACCCCACCGGCACCGGACGCCGACGCTGGACCATGCGCTGGAAGGCACCCCTGAACGCCTTCCAGATCGCCTTCGAAGGCCGACTCACCCCGACCAACCACTGACCGCCTCAACAACCAAGATCAGCCGTTAACTTGACAGACCCCCTTTCGGCAGCGGTGGAGGCCCTGCTGCGCACGAGGGGTGCTACCCGCGCCGTTGAAGGACGCGGGCAAGCCAGGGCAGCTCGGGCAGGTGAACAGTGACGCACTGTTGAGTCCAGGCACGGCGTAGGGCCAAGAGGCTGAGCGTGATCCACCACAGGGCGATGCCAGCGGTGGTGCTGCGAGCGGGGCCGATGGTGGTGGCCCAGACCATCGCCACGGTGGTGGCGCCATCACGCTGTCGAGTTGCCCGCCGCCCACGCGGTGGCCTCCGGTTCCGCCAGCGTTGCGGCTGGTCTCGCCCGGGTGCGACAGGTACTTGGGCATGCTCGCTCCCGGCTTGTCGAGGCTGCGGACGTCCTGGGCGCGGCCTGCCGGTCCGTCGATCCGGTGGCGCACCAGCTGTCGCCGCAGGAGGTCATCGCCGCGCTTACACCTGTGGCGGTGGCGGTGACTGCGGCACAGGGGCGGGTGACCGGTGCGGGGGTCGGCGGTCGGCGAGGCGCGGCGGCTCGTCACGGCGGTGCTGCACGGAGGGCAGCCGGGCCCGACGCCAGCGGGCCTGGAGCAGGTGCTGGAACTCCTGGCCGCCGTTCTCAAGCGGAGCACCGAGGCCCGGGAACACGCCGAAGAAGCGCTGACACGGGCTCGTCAGATCGGCGGTGCGCAGGGTCCGGTGACGGGCGGTAGAAGCGACATCATCCGACCGCCCACCACACCCGACGCGCCCACGACCACGACCGACGTACCGGCATCCTCCGAGCCGCCACCCGCCTGGCTGTCGGAGGCCGCTCGTGACCTGCCTCGACAGGAGGCGAAGGACCCCACCTCCGGTGTCGCCCTGATCGGCGGCCAGCGGGTACCGATGAGATCCGGCCGGGAGCCGGCTACCGCCGCCGACCTCAAACCGGCCTACCAGCTCATCGCCACCACGACCGACCACCTGGAGGCCAAGCTCGCCGCCCGGATGCGCCGCGAACACCTCACCGACGCGGCCGTCGTGACCAACAACCCGCCCTGCGACTACACCCCCTACGGCTGCGAGAAGATCCTCTCCCGGCTCCTCCCCGCCGGCACACGACTGACCGTCTACGTACGCGACGATGACGGACAGGTACGCCACTGGCGCACCTACAACGGCAACGGAAAGGCGATCGCATGAAGGTGACCTGGACCTACGACCGAGGCGACCACCGCGACAACCACGAAACCGACGTGACCGAACCCGCCGCCCTGGAAACCCTCCTGGGTGAGATCCACCAGGCCGGCGAACCGGTCGTCGTCACCATCTTCTCCGACACCGCCGACGACCCCGACGACCTGCCACCCGGCCTCCAGGTCGGGCTCGGCCACCCCACCCACGCCTTCGCAGTCCACATCGCCGACACCGACGGCCACCTAACCCGATCCCACCGCCACCACTCCACGAGGAGATCTCCACTTCGACTTCGGCGGAGTGCCCACCGAGTACCCCGCAGCACACCTCCGGCTCCGCCCCGAGCCGCCATGCAGATCGCGGCCACCTTCGTCCAGAGCGGCGGCGCACCGCCGCACGTACCCGACAGCAGCGAACAGCCGAAGGCGGCCGAGCACGGGTCAGGTGGTTACCGCCGGCCGGCTTCGTGATCGGCGGATGCCCCAGATGGCCAGTGTCACCCCGATGGCGAGGAGCAGTCCGGTGCCGCCCGCGACGAGGGCGTACCAGCGGTACTGGGGTCCGATGCCGTCCGCCGGGAGTGTGCCGGGGTGGGTGAGTCCGCTGGCGATCGCCTGGTCGGCGAGGTCGACTCCGTGTACGGCCTGGTCTTCGCCGGTCAGGAGGGTCCGGGCGGTGCCCTGCGGGTCGAGGGCGGCGACGTCGGTGTCGTAGGCGGTCCACTCCCCGTTGGTGATGCCGTCGGGTGAGTCGAATCCGGCGACGGTGGCGCCGGGTTCGGGGCGGTACCGGGCCACCACCGCCGCCCCGTCGGGTGCCCAGCCGAGCAGCCGGAGAGCCACAAGGCCCTCCTGCTCCGGCAGTGTGAACCCGGGTACGGCCGCTCCGGTGGTGGGGGAGACAAGGGTGAGCTGCCAGCGGGCGGGGTAGGCGTCGCCGGTGCAACATTGCCGCTGCCCGACCAGGGTGAGGCCGGTGCCGTCGGGGGTCCAGGCCCCCTTGCCCGCCAGTCGGGTTCCCGCGGGCACGGTGAGGCGGTGCCGGGTGTGGCCCTCGACCGAGGCCACGACTATGGTCTCCCCCGACTGGTAGGCCAGGGTCCGCCCGTCCGGGGCGAAGGCCACGAGCCATCCGAAGGCGAGGTTGTCCGGTTCGAGGTCGGCGACCCTGGTGAGGCGACCGGAGGCCACCTCCAGCACCGAGAGCACCGCCCGACGCACCCGGTACACCTCTACCCCGTCGGCGCCGGCAACGTGGCCGCCGTCGACACCGACGACTGCCAGCAGGGTTCCCTGCGGTGACCAGGCAGCCGGAATGGTCTCCTCGGTCCCCTCGACCTCTGGTAGGGAACGCGTCCGACCGGTGGCGGCCTCGACGAGCTGATTCGGCAGGGCTACAACCCGACCGTCGGGCGACAGCAGCGCCTCCTCGCCCGCCCGGACCGGCCACCCGCTGGACACAAGCCGGTACTCGTCACTCCCAGCGGCGACCACCGCCACCGAACCCAGACTTGGCGGCTCGTACCACCAGTTCTCCGCCGTAAAGATGACGGAGGCAGCGGCAACCGGGCGGCGCTGCACCGACCAGCCACCCCACTGTGGCGCGCCCACCCGGTCCGGCACTGACAGTGCCACCCCCGGGGCAGCGGTCACCCCTGCGTGTGGACCCCGGCCAGGCCCTGTGAGGAGCCCTGGTACCGCGATGATGCCGAGAACAAGGACCAGCGCCAGTCCCGCCGCTCCCGCTCTGGTGCGCCGCTGCTGCCTGGCCTTGGCTGAGAGTAGGTCCTCGTAGGACAGGCCCGGTGGCAGCTCTGCCGTACCGTCCCGCATGGCCTCCGTGAGTCTGCCGGTCATGCCTCCGCCTTCTCGGTCACGTTGTCCACCAGGTGCGGTGCGATACGGCGCAACCGGGCCAGGCCGTCGTGCGCGTACCGCTTGACCGCCCCGACGCTGCAGTCCAGGACGGCGGCCACGTCGGCCTCGGACAGATCCTCGTAATACCTCAGCACCAGCACCGCCCGCTGCCGTGGTGACAGCACCGCGAGCGCCCGGTCCAGACTGATCCGAAGGTCCGACCTCCCGTGCGGGTCGACCGGAGGCGGCTCCGGCACCTGCCCCGTCACCAGCTCACGGATCCGCCGACGGCGACGGCCGGTCAGGTACACGTGGTAGATCGTCTTCCGGACGTACGCCTCCGGCCCGGTGTCACTGACCCGCCTCCAGTGCCGAAGCACCCGCAGCATGGCCGACTGCACCAGATCCTGAGCCAGATGGCGGTCACCGGTCAGCAGGTAGGCAGCCCGGGACAGCGCCCCGCCACGGGCTGTCATGAACTCCCGAAGTCCGGGGTACTGCTCCTCGGCCATCTGGCACCTCCACCGTCATTCACGCCGGGATCTGCCCTGCTGGTTGGTGACCTCACCGTGTGTCTTGGGTCACATATGTTTTGAAGTGTTCGCTCAGGGTCTACCACCCGTGCTTTGGGCAGAACTGGTCAAGCGATTGCTGGCCATCTTGGCGTTGCGCGGTTTGTTCGAGGACATTGAGAGGATGTCCTCAAGCTCGGCTGCTCTGGCCTGGCGATTCAGCTCACCGATGGCTGATTTTCCGGTCTAAGGAGCCCCGCAGCAAGGTGCACTGCGGGGCTCCGAACCAGGGTCGAGGGTTTAGTGCGGGGAACGAATGTGGTAGCTGCCGTGGACCACCGCCGTCCATCCGTCATTGATCGGGTACCAGATTCCGAAGAACCGATACGAATCAGTGTCCTGGAAGTAGCGCCTGGAACTCTGCGCGACCTGAAGCCACTTGTACTTATTCTTGGCGCACAACCGTACTGCTCCGCACCGATCTCGAGCGATCTTGGTCGGAACCCAGTGGGAGTTGATGACCCGGCCGCATCTCGGCCACTTGCACTTGCTTCCCTTGCCACTCACATCGCTGCAGTTGACGGGGTCCCCGAAGCAGTACTCATATGGGCCCGCGTTGCCGCCGTAGACAGGGTCCGGGGTAAGGAAGGAACCGGTGAGGGGGTTGTAGAGTCGGACACCCATCAGCACGATTCCTGCCGGTGTGTCGGCGGCACGTTGCGAGGTGCCGTACCAGCCGTACCGCCGTTGGCCGATACTACTGTCCTGGTACGCCAGTCCGTACTCGTCAGACCCGTGGACGATGGAAAGTCCCTCGTCCTGTTCCTGCACCGAGGCGACGATGACCTCTCGGAGGTCTTCGATTTGCCAGCTCACCTGCCCGTCGCTAGCCGAGAAAATCCCGACCATTCCTGCGACGCCCTTGATCGGACGGGTGTAGTGGCTGGGCGTCTCCTGGGTCCAGGAGGGGGCGTCCCTGTCACCGTCGTAGTGGTTCACTGACGAGGCCGTCGTACCATTCATGCTGTCCTGCCACGACCGAATTCGTTCACCGGTCACGTCGACCGTGTACTCTGCGGTTCGGCTCCCCTGCTCGAGGCTTCGGACCATGCTCGAGGAGTGGTAGGCCACCGTGATCGGATCGGCGGAATTGGCCGAATCGTTCCCGGGTATTGCCGTGGTCCGGCCCAGTTGGTCATAGGTGTAGCCACTGGAGACCGTTTTCCGGTCGGCTGTGTCGTGTGACCAGGTGCGTGCCCGGATGGCGCCTGTGGTGGAGCATTCGCCCTCGTCGTCTGGCGCGTACACGCTCCATGTGGTGCGGTTGGACGCGGCGTCGAACTGGTGCTGCCGGGTGATGCATTCGCCGTATTGCCGGTTCTCGCTTCTGGTGAGTCTGCCAGCCTTGTCGTAGTGATAGGTGGTGTTCGCCAGCGTCGAGGTGCTGGTGCGGATCTGCCCGTGAACGGAGGCGACCGTGGTTTCGAGAAGCAGGGTACAGTCCCCGGTGGAACAGTTCCGCTTCTCATAGTTGATGGAGTTGGTGGAACCGGCCTCGTCGATGCCGCGGGTCACGGTGATCCCGTCCGGCCAGGTCTCGCCCGTCAGGTTCCCGTCGGGGTCGTAGCTCCCGGTGAAGACCCCGGCCTGCGAGTCGTTGACCGAGGTCAGCAGATCGCGGTGCTCGGTTTCCCCACTGTAGGTATAGGTGCGTAGCGCCTTTCCGTCGTGGGTGGTCGCCTTCCGTCCCAGTAGGTCGTAGGTCGTGTTGGAGGTGACGCCGTCGGCATCGGTGTAGGACGTGAGCCGCCCGAGGCTGTCGTAGCTTCGGATGATCTCGGCGGCGACAGTTCCGGCGGTCACCGACTGGGAGCGCAGCAGCAGACCCGTTGGCGGGTCGTAGACATTCCGCTCTATCGGTACTTGGGTGCCGAGTGAGGTGGCTGCCGTGGTCACCTTCTCGTGGATGCGTCCGGCACTGTCATAGGTGGTCGTGACCGTGCGCAACACGCCTGCGGTGTTCTTCTCGGTCACCGACCTGGTTTGGCCGAACATGTTGTAGGTCGTGACCTTGGTCGGTACCTCCGGTCCGCTGGCGGCCTGGCCGCCGCTCTGCTCGCGGCACGGGATGCCGGCCCACTCGGGCCTGTTGTCGCACTCGCTGTGCCCGGAGCCGGTGCCGGCACGGTAGTGGATGACCTTCAGGGTCGCCGGCGTCGTCGTACTGGTGCCACCCCCCGGGGTGGTCGTAGACGTGACGTGCCCCGTCGCGGGGTCGTACTCGGTGCGTGTGGTGAGGGCCAGCCCCGCAGGATCAACGGTTTCGGCCGTGGGCTGTTGGAGGCTCCAGTTGTAGGCGGTGGTCGTGGTGCGTTCGTCGGAGTCCGTGACAGTGCTGTCGCCTGCCCAGACGCGAACCATTTCGGTCTTCGTCGTGACGAGGTTGTAGGGGTCGTCGCTGACGGGGGCGCCCTCGTCGTAGCTGAAGCGGGTCAACTTGCGACCTCTGGCGCTGTCGCCGTTCGGAAGGATGACGTCCCGTTCAGGCTCGAGCGTGGTGTCGACTCGCTGGCCGTCGGCCGTGTAGGTGTCGAGGGTGGAGAGGCGGCGGGCGATTCCACTTTCTGCGGCGGCGTCATCGGTGGGATGGGCACTCAGCGCGCGGTGGCGGTTCGCGGCCGTCAGGGTCTGGATGTTGTTCCCCCACCGGTCGTACCAGGTGGTGTCGATATGACCGCCGGGTTTGGCGGTGTTGACCAGACGAGCGTTGGCGTCCATGTACGTGACCGTCGCCCGCTGATATGAGGTGGGCAGAGTGCCGGAGGCGGGGTTTCCGTTCGGCAGTTGATCCGGGCGGAAGACGGCGGTGGCGTCGGTTGGTGCTTCCTCCTGCCCCCATCGGCTGGTTTGGGTGGGTGACAGGTCATAGGGTGCGCCGGATCCGGTCGTGGGCACCTTGTACACCACGGTCTGGGTGGCGGTTCCCGCTGCCAGGGCCGTGCGGGTTACCTGGTGCAGGCGGCCCTTGCCGGGGTCGCCCGGGATCGTCGTGTAGGCCAGATGCCAGGGATCCTGTCCCTTGGGCGTGATGGTGGCCAGGACCCCGTCGGCGTTGTAGCCGTACAGGGTGCGTGCCTGCCGGTTGACGCCTCCGTCGATCCAGTCCTGACGCGGGTCCCAGGCGGCCCGGAGCCGACCGGCGTTGTCGTAGGCGTAGCGGGAGACCACCACTGTCCGCATGGCTGGGGTGGCCAGGTCTGGGTCCCACGCGGTGAAGGTGATCTCCCGGAGCCGGCCAAGGTGGTCACCCCAGCCTGCCTCGGTTGTTCCTGTCGCGGTGGTGGCCGTAGCGTAGGTGAAGTTGACGGCCCGGCAGCCCCTAGTCACCGTTACACAGCTGACGCCGCCGGGGACGCCTGCCAGCATCCTGGTCGGGCGAATCACCTCGGTGCCGTTGACCGTCAGCCGTTCCCAGCTCAGGCTGGCGGCCTGACCGGCAGGGACGGTCACGGAGGTCGGGTGGTAGCTACCGACACTGGCGCCGGTGACCCGGGAGAATACGACGACGCTGCCGTCCTGGTTGGTGAGGGTGTACCGGTCGGTGCTCGTGGTGTAGACCAGCTTGAGCGAGTCGCTTCCGACCTCTGGATCGAAGGTGGTGGCGTTCCGGGCGGTGAAGCCGATCGTGTCACCCTCGCTCATCGTGACCTGTACGAGTGAGCCGTAGACGTGCAGGGAGGTGTACGGAGAATCCGCTCGTTCCACCTCGACGCTGGACACCCAGCCCGGGCCGAACATGTTGGCCGCGTCGGCGTCGGCGGACCGGCGCGTGTTGTAGGTGCGGCCGACGGTCAGGGCGCTCTCGAAAGACGTGACACCGACATCGGTCTCGGTCAGGGAGTAGTTGCCGGTAATCAGGTTGACGGCCCCCGGACCGAGGTCCTCCGACGCTGCTGCCGCGAGGGTCCTGTCAAAGGTGAACTTGATCGCCTGAGTGGCAGCACGAGATGCGCGAGCGGTTCGGTTTCGAGTTGACCGAGCTCACCGGTGCGGGGTTGACCGACCTCAAGGACCGGATCGAGTCGGATCGCCTGCACAGGAGGATGGCCTGGATCTGCTCGGTGGAGCGGCTACGGGCGTGGAAGGGGCTGACCGACGTCGAGCAGCTGGGGCTCCAGCTCGACCTAGTGATCGTCGACGAGGCCCATGTCTTCCGTAACTCGAACACCAAGAGCCACGCGTTGGGTGAGCTGCTGTCCCGTTGGGCGGATGCGTACGTTCTTCTCTCCGCGACCCCGGTGAACCTGCGCAACGACGATCTGTACAACCTCCTGGAACTGCTGGTGCCCGGCGAGTTCCAGGACCTGGCGGACCTGCAGGAGCGGATCGAGCCCAACCGTGTCCTGAACCGGATCACGGGTTCGCTGCTCGACGCCTCGGTCAGCAACGCCACACGTCGGCGGTGGTTGTCGGGTCTGTCCGACAGCTCGTTCGGACGGGTCATCACCATGCGGCCCGATTTTCTGCTGCTGCGCGGGCTCCTGGAACGGCCCCACCTGTCCCCGAGCGACGTGGTCCAGGTGAAGCGGATCTGCAGCGAGTTGGGCGGGCTCTCGGCCCAGGTCACGCGCACCCGCAAGATCGAGGTCCAGGAGGACAAGGCGGTGCGGGAGCCGCGCCCCGTCCAGGTGAACTGGACCCAGCGTGAGCAGGACTTCTATCAGGCATACCTGCAGTGGTGCGTCGAGCGGGCGAAGGTCAGGGACACACCGCTGCACTTCGGCATGCAGATGCCCCTACGCCTCGCGGGCAGCTGCCTGCCCGAGGCCGCAGCACTCGTGCTGGATACCGGGCAGACTACGGGCGTACAGGATGAGGTCAACGGCACGGCGACGGCGGTCGTGTCCAGCCCGGATGTGCCGCCGTCGCCGCGGTTGCGGGGGCTGGCAGCCGGCATCGACGTGGACACGAAGCTCGAGCGGCTCCTGGGCGTTGTCGACGATCTGGTCAGCCAGGGCAGGCAGGGACTCGTCTTCACGTTCTCCCGCAGGACGTTGGCCTACCTTGAGCGGCACCTACGAAACCGGTGCAGGACCGCGGTACTGCACGGTGGTGTGGGCAGGGACGACCGAGCCCGGATCATGGCCGAGTTCCGGGCAGGCGGGTACGACATCGTCGTTGCCACCAAGGTCGCGAGTGAGGGCCTGGACTTCGAGTTCTGCTCCGTCCTGGTCAACTACGACCTGCCGTGGAACCCGATGGAGATCGAGCAGCGTATCGGTCGGATCGACCGGATCGGCCAGACCGAACAGGAGATCGTGATCATCAACTTCACGACCCCCGGGACGATCGAGACCGACATCCTCGAGCGGGTACTCACCCGGATCGGGATCTTCGAACACGCCATCGGTGCCCTGGAACCGATCATCGAGAGTATGTGGCCCGAAGTCGAGTCCTGCCTGCTCGACTTCGCCCTGACCCCCGCACAGCGGGTGCAGCGCACCCAGGAGTTCCTGGCGGCAATCGCAGAACAGCAAAGGGCCGCCCACGAGATCGAGGCGGCGGCACCCCACCTCATATCGAGCGACGGCGTCGACATCGAGGGCCTCGAACCCGATCTGCTCGCATCCGGCCGGTACGTGGGGCAACAGGAACTGGCCCTGCTGGTGAGCGACTGGGTGGGCAGCTACGGCGGACACTGCCGGATCCACGGCGACCACGTGACGGTGATCGGCAACAGCGAGCTCGCCGGTCACGTCCGTGACCTCACACGGCGCGGTGACAAGACGAGATCCGAGGTCGACCGGATCCTCAGCGACCTGACACACCAACTGCCGATCCAACTGTCGCTGGACCAAGAGGAGTCCCGTACCACCGGGGTGCCGCTCCTGACGGCCAATCACCCGTTGGTACGGGCGGCGTTGGACGTGCCGGGGCACCGGCAGACGAGGTTCTCCGCAGTCGCGATGTCGGCACGGGAGGCCGGGGTGGCCCCGGGCATCTACCTCGTGCATCTGTGCATCGCCACCTGGAACGGTCTGAGGCCACTGCACGAGGTGTGGACCGTTACCGTTGACGCCCGGACCCTGAAGGTCGCCCCCGACCTGGGTGACGGGTTGATGGCCGCTGTGGCGGCCGGTGACCTGCGGCCCGCGTGGTTCGACGGCTCGGTCGACCTCCGGCCTGCGCTCGACGTGAGCACTGATCTGCTGGTGCAGAAGCAGATCCGGAGCCAGAACACGTTAGCGGCCGAGAACGAGGCGTTCCTCGCCTCCCGACGGCTCAGCGTCGAACAGGTGCATCAACGGCGGACAGAGTCGCTGGAGTCGCGCATCGCGACCCTGCGCGCCCGAGGCCGGCACCGCATGGTGCCGCTCTTCGAGGCCCAACAGCAGCGGGAGGACAACCGCCACGCGGGCCTCCTGCAGGACATCACGGCACGATCGACGGCCATGCTCAGCACCGAGGACCTGGCCGTCTGCGTAGTGGAGGTGCAGTAGATGGCCGGGATCAGCGACCAGGACCTCGCCTACGAGATCGCCACCAACCGGAGCTACCTTCAGGCGTTGGAGCGACGACTCGCCCGGAGAAACCCGGAGATTGCCGTCAGCGCCAACGAGCGCTACGTCGACAACGTCCCCCGAGGCGAACGGGCAACCATCGGTCCCCTCTGCGGCCGCGTCGGCCTCATCGGTCCGGACCGGGATCTCGGGATCGCCTTCTACATCGGCACGCGGTACCTCAACAGCACAGACTGGGACTATCCGGTCATCAACTGGGCCGCTCGGCAGGCGAAGGTGTTCTTCGACCCGTACACCGCCCACGAACTGGACCACGATGTGGTGGTGCGCCGCACCCTGACGGCGCGGGGTTCCGAGGTGGTACACGCCTCCGACGACTGGGTGGTCACGGTGCCCGTCGACCAGTCGCCCTTCAAACCGGGGAAGCTGGACGTCCCTCCGGCACCGCCGCGCCGCCAGTCCGCGCGCCGCGCCGGTTCGACACCCTCGCCTGCCCGTGCTGCCACCCCGACAGACCACCCGGCAGGGCAGACACCCGCAGCCAGGCCGGCAGCTTCACCCGCTCCGCCATCCAGGCCAAGAAAACCGGGGAAGAAGCCGACGCCGGCGGCACCCACAGCGAGTGGCGCCACCTCGGCAAAAAGGGGAACCGCCGGTCGCCTGCCACTGCCGGCCAAGCCTGCGGACCTGGCAACATGGCATCCGAACGGACCGCTCGTCGTCGCCTTCTCGGGGGACTTCCGGGTGGACCCCGACGCTATCGCGGCCGTGCGCTCGGTCGACGTGTTGCGGTACCTGGGCCGCAAGCGACGACGCGTGCTCGTCGTGTCAGCCTGGACCACCCCGATTCCGAAGATCGTCGGCAGGATCCACACCGCCGCAGCTCTCGTCGGACTGTCCACCGCTGATGTTTGCAAAGTCATAACCGTCGTTCAGGAGACCGATTGGCTGGTCGGGATCGCCGGGTACCCCCGCTTCACGGACAGCCGTAAGCCGGACAGGCTTGACGTGGGCCGGTACGTCCAAGACCTCGTGGAGCAGGCCGTGCAGCTCTGCCACCGACGCCTGGGTTGGGCGGAGCGCACCGTGGACCTGTCGGTGAAGCTCGAGGTCGCCTACGAGGTGATCCGCATGGGCGGTGTGCCCACCGAACCGCTGAGGCTCGGCAGGTACTCCGCAGAGTGGATCGAAACCCTCCCGCCGTTTCGATCCGCTTGGGGGCAACTCCGCTATCTCGCGCTCTTCGCCCAACTGGTCACCTCGATCAAAGGACCCGACAGCCAGAAGCCCTACGGCCACGTGATCGTCCATGGCGAGCACGACCTCTCCGGCCTGGCCTGTGCAGTCCTACGCGCGAACAACCCCACCGCCGAGTGGACGGTCCTCACGGAACTATCCGGCCCAGGATCGCCGACCACAGACAGGCGCCGCATGGTCGACTTGGTTGAACGCCTCGGAGTCGCGGACAACCGCAGAGAGATCGACGTGATCGCCGTACTCGGTGCCGGGCTGGTCAGACATACGATCGCCCTGCCCAGACCGAAAGTCGCTCCCGCCCCGCCACCCGAATCCCCCGATCGAGGCCCTCAACCGACCGAGCACCGACAGCGGTCGGCAGCGGCCATCGACCTCGAGAACGGCATGCGTGCCGTCGACGCGGTGCGCTACGCCCTGCACGCGCCCCGGACAGAGGCGATGACCTCCGTGCTCGCCACTCTCCAACCTGACCAGTACCGCCTGGTGACCCAACCGCCGACGATGCCCCTGATCATCCAGGGGCACCCCGGAACCGGAAAGACGATCATCGCGGTGCACCGCGCGGGCTACCTGGTCAACGAGGAGGCGACGAAGAAGAGCAGCATCCCACGGGTGCTGCTACTCGGACCTACCGAACAGTACGTCCGCCACGTCTCACGCACGGTCAGGGAACTCGACACCACCGGAGCCATAACTGTCAAGTCGCTACCCGAATGGCTCGCCGAACTCGCTGGTCTGGGCACTGCGGCACAGCCGGGCGAGGGCACAGCGGAGGACGTCGGCGGCTTCATCGTAGGCTTGGCGAAACACGCGGTCCTGGAGTGCCAGAAACAGCCGGAGTGGAAGGCGAGCCGCCTGCCCGACAAGGTCAGAATCGCCTACGAGGCCATCCGCAGTAGCAGCGACCCGGACGGACGCCCGCCGACCAGCCAGACGGAGCAACGGTGGATCGAGACCCTCCCACCGTTCCCGAAGGCCTGGGGAAAACGCCGCTACCTTCCCCTATTCGCGCAACTGGGCCTTCTCCTCAGCGACAGGCGGTCCAGGTACGGGCACATCGTCGTCGACGAGGCCCAGGACGTCTCGGAACTCGAGTGGGAGATCATCCAGGCCCACAACACCAGCGGACGATGGACGATCGTCGGCGACCTGAACCAACGCCGCCGCCTGGACATCGGCCACCTCGACTGGCACCAACTGGCGAGACGGCTTCACATACTTCCCGACGCCGAGCTGTTCGAACCCGAGGTCGTGGAACGGGGATACCGGTCCACCCAGCCGATTCTCGACTTCGCCAACCGGCTCCTCCCCGCCAGCGAGAACCAGCCCTGCTCGCTGCAGACCGAGGGGCCGGAGCCAGCAGTCATCCGAGCCAGCACACCCGGCAAGCGCGACCTCCGAGCCGTCACCGAGGCGGGCAGGCTCCTGGACTCGTACCCCGGTGGGACGGCGGCGATCATCACCACCGATCCGGAGGCCATCGACAGGTTACTTCTGAGCGACGGGTGGCGACGGACGGACACGGCACCGGGTGCGGGCGACTGGACCAGGGAGGAACGCCGGCTTGCCGTCCGCACGCCCGACTCGGCGAGAGGTGTCGAGTTCGACGGGGTCGTGGTCGTGGAGCCGCGCTACTTCGTGCGACAGGAGGAATTCGCCGGAACCCTGTACACCAGTCTGACCCGGGCGAACCGGGAACTCGTCGTGGTGCACAGCAAACCGCTACCTGATCCGCTCACACAACGCTGACGCACCCGGAAAGTCGTAGGCAGCTCGGAGCCGGGGCTGTGCGAGCATCGGGTGATGGATGCCCTGCCCGGCTCCGCGCCGCCGCCCTCTTCGGCGCAGGGGTTACTGGACCTGTTGGAGAAGGCGGGCGGCTCGCTGCAGGTTCTTGATCCACCCGAGCAGGTGCGGGCGGCGTGGCGTCGACTGATCCACGTGGTGCGCTCTGACGGGCACGTGCCGAAGGGTTGGCATCTGGTCCACCGGGGCCGCAACTCCGGTGACCTCGTCATCGAGTTGCGCAGGGGCCGGCATCCGAGCAGGCGTTACCAGCCGGGTGGCCGCTCGCCGGTCCCCGTCCCGGACCTGCTGGTGGATCCCCATCCGGTCGTCGACGGGTTGCGTGACCAGCCGGGTCGGCTGCCGGAGTCTGAGGAGAACCGGTCCCGGACGCTTCTGCTCCTTCAGGCGCTGTGTGACCAGGCGGGGGCACGCGGGTGGGATGTCCGTTCGGGTCAGGACGCACTGCTCAGCGTGGTGGTGGACGGACAGCCGATCGAGGTGCGGGTACGGGAGGAGAGCGGGGCCCGGTGGGCGCTGCGCCTCGTACTGACCGTGACCGACGCGGAGGGCGGGGTAGCGCAGTGGAAGGACTACGCCCGCAAACGCCTCGAGGACGAGCTGCGCGCGATTCTCGAGGACCTGCGCCGACGCGGTCGGCGGTTGCGCGACCGCCGGGAGGCGGCGGTGCGGGCGAAGCAGTCGCGGCTGCGGCATGAGCGCGAACGGCTGGTCACGGCACACCGGGACCAGATCCTGCGGGAGCAGGTCAGTGCGTGGCTGCTAGCCGAGGACATCCGTGCCCACTGCGGTGACCTGGTCGCCGCCGGCATGCCGGTCAAGGACCCGTGGCTGGCCTGGGCACACACCTACGCGGACGGCCTCGATCCGTTGGCCGACCCGCCGGGCATCCCCGACGATCCCCCACCGTCAGCCACCGTGCCGGTGCCACCTCGACGGTCGGCCGAGGTCGTGACGACACCTGGAGCGGCCGTGGCATCCGAACCGCCGCTGGTACCACGGCTAGTATCAGTGCCCCGGGGGCAGGAACGGTCGGAGGTCGTCGCGCCCGGGTTTCGGGGTCTTCGGCACACCCTCCGGGTTGAGCCGGGGATCCACCCGGTCGGCGTACCGCAGGATCCAGTCCGCCCACGCCCGCACCGGGTCCGCGCGGTCCGGTCGCAGGTCGCCGGCGACGCCCAGCAGCGCTGCGGCGTAGGCACGGGCGTCGTTGGCGAACTGCCGCTCGCCGATACGCGCCTGGATGGTCGTGCGCCGGTGGTTCTCGGCGAACTGGCGTCGGGCCTCGATCTCCCTCCGTTCGCGCTCGCGCATGTACTGGAGCTCGCGGCGTCGGTCGGCCTCGCGGCGCTCTATCAGCAGGTCGGCCCATCGCTCGACATGGGTGAATACCTCGCCGAGTTGTGTGCGCAGGGGTGTGTCGGGCGTGTCGGTCCAGGTGTCGTACCCGCGCCGCCGGGCCGGGTGCACCTGCGTGATCGTCAGTAGCAACGGCTTGCCCTGCTCGCCGGAGAGCTGGATCGGGAAGTCTTCCCGGTCGATGCGCAGGATGAGGTGGCCGCGGTCGTAATGGTCCCGCCTGTTGTGCTGGAACAGGGTTTCGTAGCCCCGGAACTCGGCCTCGGTGATGATGGCCTGCCAGATCTGGCGCATCCGCTGCATCGGCCGACGCCTGGGCATCAGGTACGGACGGTCCTGGTAGATCATCCGCTCCGGGTAGTCCAGTGCCTCGGTCAGGTCCTCCACGATCGGGTGCGGGCGGCGCACCGTTGAGGGGACCGGCACGACCCGGCCGAGGAACTCCCGCGTACGGGGCCGGGGCCGTGGCGGAGCAACCCACTGCCGGGTGGGCGTCTCCGGTGGCGGCATGACGGGCGACTCGACGCCCTGCCGGTCCACCTCGACCAGCAACAGGGACATCCCACCCGGAGACGACCAGGTACGTAGCCGCTGCGGACCGGCCCGCAACAGCCGCAGCCTGGCCACCTTCGCCGCATGCCGCCACCCGGCCAGGGTCACCTCGTCCAGGGCTTCCAGGCTGAGCCGTCCACCCGCCTCCCTCACCCGGTCGAGGACCAACTCCGCCGTCACCACTTCCGGCGGCCCTTCTCGTCCGGGTCCAGCAGGTGACATGGCAACCTCCGAAACGTGCGTGGGTATCGCGTCAGCGGCACTTCACGCAACGAGCGTGTCGTTCATCCGGCAACGGCCCACCAGTCCAGCCTCCTGCCCGCCGACGCACGGCTGTCTCCGGTCACCGGAAGGAGATAGCTCCCGCTATTGTCGTCGGCGTCGTGATCGACGGATAACCCGGCCGGCACCTGCGGGGAGTAGACCGACATTTCCCGTTCCTCCCCTGTCAGGTACCCACGGGGGTAAGTCGTAGCTCGGGGAGGTGTTCGGTGGCGGCGTCGATCACGGTGCGGGCGAGGGCTGGTGGTAGGCCGGCCTGGGCGGCGAGGTGCTCGATGGTCGTGTGCTGTTGGTCGAGGAGGTCGACGGCTTTGCCGAGCAGGGAGGGTTGTTCCCGGGGGCCGAGGTCGCCGGGTTCGGGGTGGCCCCACTGGGCGAGCAGGCTCATGCCCCGTCGGTAGGTGTGGTCGCGGTAGATGCCCAGGTCGTGTCCCCGGTACACGAGGGCCTTGAGGCTGATGCCCCAGCGGCGTTTGACCTCGTGCAGCCGGTCGAAGTCGAGGCGGGCGGGCAGTTCGTCGGCCAGCGTGGTGCTGGGGGCGAGGAATTCTGAGGCGAAGGCGGTGGCTTCCCGTTCCAGGATCTGGCTGCCGGGTTCGGCGTCGTGGTGCAGCAGCAGGTGGCCGAGTTCGTGGGCGGCGTCCATCCTGGAGCGGGCCTTGTCGTTCTTGGCGGGGTTGAGGAAGACGAAGGGGCGTTGGCCGTACCAGTGGGAGAAGGCGTCGACCCGTTCGGAGGCGTCGGGCAGGGACAGCACGATCACCCCGTGTGCCTCCAGGAGTCGTACCATGTGCGGCACCGGGCCGTCGTCGAGCCCGAACTCCTTGCGGGCCGTGGCCGCGACCACGCGGAGGTCCTCGGCCCGGGTTGGTTCCGGCAGGTCGAGGGGGGGCAGCCGCAGTTCGGGCAGGCGCAGGTGTCGGCTGACGACCTCGATCATCCGCCAGGCGACCTCACCGAAGGCCTCCGCCTGGTCCCGTTCCGCCTGGCTGGTGGCCCGCAGGCTGCGGAAGTGCGCCCGCCCGGGCGACGGCGGAGCCGGGACGCCGGCGGCGAAGAACTCCACCGGCATCGCCAACGCCAACGCGAGCCGGGCGAGCACGGCCGCCGAGGGGCGGGCCTGTCCCAGCTCGTATTGGCTGACCGCCGCCGCCGTCACCCCGACCTGCCGGGCCAGTTCGTTCTTGCGCATCCGCCGCCACCGGCGCGCCAGCCCGAGGGCGTGGGGCTCGAACGCGGCGACCGCCGCGGTGACCGGTACTGGTGGGCGGGGGGTTCCGCCCGTCACGCCGGTCGGCCGGTGCCGCCACCGAGCGCACGGCCGGCGACGCGAGCGGACCGCAGGGTTTCGATCGGCAGCTCGGGGACCGGCAGTTCGTCGTGGCGCTGACCCGGCACCCCGGCCGGGTCACCGAGGACGGGCAGGGGCGTTCCCGCCGTGAGGGCCTCACCGAACCAGAGCGTCACCTCGAACCACGGCGATCCGCCCTCTCGGTTGTCGCGGGGCAGGCCGAGGTACGCCGTGGCCTCACCGGTGGTGATGTCGCCGGTGTGGGCGACCCGCAGGTGCCGCTTCGGCGGCACCACGCCGGCGAAGACCTCCGGGAACTGCTCGGCGTCGTCGAAGGCCAACTGCCCGTCGCGGCTGTTCTCCACCGCCCCGCCCAGGCGGGCCTCGCTGCCCTCCCACCGGATCGACTCGATCCCACCCTGCAACGAGTACAGCCGCACCACGTACCCGGCGCAGAGGATCTCCAGGGAGTTGTCCTCCACCCGCACCCGCACCCCGTCGACCCCCTCGAAGGTCGCCTTCCCCAGGTTGGTGAGGTTGCGCCACACGGTGGTGCCGAAGCTCATCGCGTCGTCACCGAGTTCCGGCTCGTGCCGGTCCGCGGCCCGCCGGTACACCTGCCGGATCAACCCGCCCAGCGGCTCCAGCACACCCCGCCCGTCCAGCACCACCACCGCGTCACCCAACAAACTCATGACCCAGAATCTAGCCCACACCACAGTTGATGTTGCGGAAATCAAGCAGACGACACGCCCACCGGTGGCTACCCAGTCCTCACTAGCCCTGCGAACACAGGCGAGGGCGCCTTCGGGTTCAGTAACCCCAGCGGCGCCGGAGGCGGAATTCCGGCGCTGAAGCCCGGCGCAGGATGCCCAACGACCCGGAGGCGAGCGCACCACCGCACCGGCGACCACCGGCGGTCCCAGTTCGACAAACAGCGTTCCGCCAATGGGTCTTACGCTGCCATTGCCGCGTAGGGCGTTGGGGGTGGGTGAGGGCAGGATGTCACTGACCGGCACCGTACGTGCCGACCTGCAGGCGATGGCCGCAGGTGTGGCCCGCGCGCAGCAGGTGGCCACTACGGTCGATCAACGTGTCGAGCAGACCGCCGCCCGCGCGGTGGCCTCCGGTTTCGCCGGCGTCGCGGCCTGTCTCGCCCGGGCGCGACAGGTACTCGGGCACGCCCGCTCCCGGCTGGTCGAGGCTGCGGATGTCCTCAGCACGGCCTACCGGTCCGTCGATGCGGTGGCGCACCAGCCGTCGCCGCAGGAGATCATCGCCGCGCTTACACCTGTGGCGGTGGCGGTGACCGCGGTACAGGGTCGGGTGACCGGTGCGGGATCGGCGGTCAACGAGGCGCGACGGCTCGTCACAGCGGTGCTGCACGGAGGGCAGCCGGGCCCGACGCTGGCGGGCCTGGAGCAGGTGCTGGAACTCCTGGCAGCCGTTCTCAGGCGGAGCACCGAGGCCCGGGAGCACGTCGAGGAAGCGCTGGCACGGGCTCGTCAGATCGGCGGTACGGAGGGGCCGGTGACGGGAGGTGAAAGCCACATCAGCCGACCGCCCATCCCAGGCGACGCGCCCACGACCACGACCGACGGACCGACATCCTCCGAGCTGCTACCCGCCTGGCTGTCGGAGGCCACTCGTGACCTGCCTCGACGGGAGGCGAAGGACCCCACCTCCGGTGTCGCCCTGATCGACGGCCAACAGATACCGATGAGATCCGGCCGCGAACCGGCTGCCGCCGCCGACCTCAAACCGGCCTACCAACTCATCGCCACCACGACCGACCACCTGGAGGCCAAGCTCGCCGCCCGGATGCGCCGCGAACACCTCACCGACGCGGCCGTCGTGACCAACAACCCGCCCTGCGACTACACCCCCTACGGCTGCGAGAAGATCCTCTCCCGGCTCCTCCCCGCCGGCACACGACTGACCGTCTACGTACGCGACGATGACGGACAGGTACGCCACTGGCGCACCTACAACGGCAACGGAAAGGCGATCGCATGAAGGTGACCTGGACCTACGACCGAGGCGACCACCGCGACAACCACGAAACCGACGTGACCGAACCCGCCGCCCTGGAAACCCTCCTGGGTGAGATCCACCAGGCTGGCGAGCCCGTCGTGGTCACCATCTTCTCCGACACCACCGACGATCCCGACGACCTGCCGCCTGGCCTCCAGGTGGGGCTCGGCCACCCCACCCACGCCTTCGCGGTCCACATCGCCGACACCGGCGGCTACCTCACCGACCCCACCGCCACCGCTCCACAACAAGGTCTCCACTTCGACTTCGGCGGAGTACCCACCGAGTACCCCGCAGCACACCTCCGGCTCCGCCCCGAGACTGCCATTCAGATCGCGGCCACCTTCGTCAGGAGCGGCGGTGCACCGCCACGCGTGCCCGCGACCAGCGAATAGCCATGGGCTCTACCAAGGCTGTTGGGGCGGTATTCGGCGGAGTGAGTTCCCCCCGCTTTGATGGAGCGGTGGTTACCTGCTGCCGGCTGGTGCCGGGATGGCGATAGGTGGTTCGGCTGGTTGCGTCTGGTGGGTGTGCCAGGCGGTCTCGTACTCGTTCGGGCTGAGGTAGCCCAGCTCGCGTTGGATGCGGCGGGTGTTGTACCAGCCGTCGATGTAGGCGAAGATCGCGTTCTCGGCCTCGTCGCGGGTCCGCCACGAGGTGCGGTAGACGAGTTCGATCTTCAACGTCGACCAGAAGTTCTCCATCAGCGCGTTGTCGTATGAGTCGCCGACGGAGCCCATCGAGGGCAGGATCCCGTTGTCCTGCAAGCGTTCGGAGAAGCGGAACGACGTGTAGTTCGACCCGCGGTCGCTGTGGTGGATCAACTGGCCGTCGCGGACGTCGCGCGACCAGATGCCGTATTCGAGGGCGGCGAGGATCAGGTCGGTGTCGCAGCGGTCGGAGGTCTTCCACCCCACGATCCGGCGGGAGAACACATCCCGGACCGCAGCCAGCCAGAACACGCCCTCACCGCACGGAATGCGGGTGGCGTCGGCGACCCACAGACGGTTCGGCCCGGCCGCGGTGAACTGCCGGTTCACCAGATCCGGCGCCGGCGTGTGCCGGGGATCCTGCTTCGTGGAGCCGCCGCGCCAGCCGCGACGCAGGAACGCCCCCTGCCAGCCCTGCTCAGACATCAACCGCTCCACGCGTTTGCGGCCGACGTGGATGCCGTCGCGGCGTAGCTGCCGGTGGACCCGGTCCGCGCCGTAGGTGCGCCCGGAGGTCTCCCAGATCTCGTGGATGTTCGAGATCAGGCCCAGGTCGACCACGTCCCGGTCGCAGGGCTGCTCGGCCTGCTTGACCCACGCGTAGTAGGTCGAGGCGCCGATGTTCAGGACCCGTAGCAGGAGCGCGACCGCGAACTGGCGGGCGTGGGCTCGGTGCCGGGCCTCCAGGTGCTGGATGCTGCCGCCGCCGGGCGGGGTGTCGGTGGCCATGACCTGGTGCCGCCAGCCTTCGATGGTGTCGAACAGGGTCAGTTGGGCGCCGGGGTGCGGGCGTTCCCGGCGGACCAGGAACCGGGTGCCGGGCGGCCAGCCGTCGTCGTCGAACAGGCCGGTGATCTCGCAGACCTCGGCATGGTCACGCAGGTCCCCATCGGTGTCGACGGCGGGGGTCCAGTCGGTCGCGGCGCGGATCGCCGTCCGCACGGGTTCGGTGATCGCGGCGCCGACGGAGAATCGGATGTCGAGGTGCTGGGCGCGCAAGGCTCGGATGTGGGTGAGGAAGCCGTGGCTGGAGCCGGCGGAGTCGCTGCGTAGCAGGATGGGGGTGCCGTGCCGGGCCGCGTCGGGGATCTGGGTGAGGGCCTGGTCGAGCACGGTGATGTGGTCGGCGGTGGTGTTGGATCCGGCCCGGCCTTCCCGTAGCAGGCCGGCGAGGGCTTCGCCGGTGTTGTCCAGGAAGCACAACAGCGGGTGGTAGCCGAACGTCTTCTTCCAGGTGCGGGTCGCCGCTTCCTTCTCGGAGTGGCAGATCACGATGGTGGCGTCGATGTCCAGGACCAGGCCGTCGACCGGGCGGCCGGCCACCGTGGGCTGCGGCAGGTCGCCGCGGACCTCGGCGTGTTGGGCCCAGGCGACCTCGCGGGCTCGGGCCCGCGCGGCACGCAGGTGGGCCAGCATCGGCTCGTCCAGTCGGGACAACAGCCGCCACGCGGTCGGGTCGGAGGCCACTGGCCCGAACAGACCGGCCTCGTTACGCAGCACCGCGAGATCAGCGATGGCCTCGCCGCCGTCGGCGAGCATGACCGCCAGATCGACCGCGATCCGACCCGGATCGTGCCCGCCCCGCCGCTGCCGCAGCCCGGCCAGGGCCTCACCGAACGCGCCGGTCAGCCCGGTCGCATCGGCCAGGTCAGCGAGCAGCCGGGCACCGACGTGACCCACCACGCCCCGCCCGCCCCCGGTCACCATGATCTTCGGACGTGTTGCGGTAGCCTTCACCCAGCAGGTGCCTTCCGTGACAGGAACATGGGACTCTCGACAAGCCCTATTTTCCCAGATCAGAAGGCACTTCTTCGTTCTCAGCCCAGTCCGTGGACAGCCCTTACCGAAGGGCCGAGGCTAGAGGGTGATACGCACCTGTTCTACCAGATGCCACACACCCAAAGCCGCCGCGAAAGCTAGGCATATTGAAGCTGCGAAGTAAGTCCAGCGAGGGTTTCGTCTCTTAGCCGCCAAGGCGAGTGTAGGCACAATGAAGGAAGCCAAGAGAATAATCAGTCCACCTGCAATGCTTGTCGCACCTTGTGCAGCGACTCCGTAAAAGGCAAGAGGTGTAAGCGGGTAGACGGCAGGACCTGCAAGAATCCCCACTGTTAGGCCAGCCGCCACCGCCGCGAACTTTTCCTTCTTCGATCCGACAACATATCCCAACGAACCGACTGCAAGCCCTGCGACGATTGAGAGGCCAATCCAGAGGAGGATACCGGTTGCCATAGACTCCAACTGCGCGAGCAACCCCAGGCGGGCAGCCGGCTCACCTTCACGGGGCAGAGCGTATCCCCCCGACCGAGTTCCTGAGGCAACGATGAGAAAATAGTAGGTGACGGTGGCCACAACTAGCGAGGCGATTGCAGAGGAAACACATCTCATCCACTTGGCAAACAAGATGGACACTACGAAGGCAGTCAGAGCCCAAGCGGACCCCGCACTAATCGTCGAGGCCAGCAAATCACGCATAGGCGGCGAGGCAATTTCACTGAAGAACGACAGGAGTCCCAGACCGCCACCAAGCCCCAGTAATGCCATTCCTTGAGCGAGACCCTTAGAAATGATCCGATTAGAGGAGCGATGGGTGACGGAATCTTCGCTCGCAGTCTCGTTCGAGGCGAAGGCAGCGCCCTCGCTTTTATTTTGCCCTATCCGCACTATGCCCTCTTCTGGCAGTTCGTAATGATAACCGCGCGAGGACGCGTCGTGTCGCCCCTCGCTATGGGATCGAGAACCTCTTCGTCGAAGAATCTCCGATCCCTCTCAAGCAAGGTCTTATAGAATGGCGAATTCGGTACGTCGGCAAGCCGCGAGGCCGCAGCCGCCCTCACGGAAGACAACTCCGCTTCGAGCCAGGTCGAACCCCATGAGCAGAACCAATAGAAGCTGACGTCATTCTTGGCGGATCCCTGTTCATAAACCGCTGGCTTGCCATCTGGCCCCTCTCCAGAGTAAGGCTCGGCCGGCCAATTCCAGCCAGGGGCCAATTCCCAGTTCCTTGCTTCAGCTCGATACTCGCCGATCGTCTCATCTTTCGAAAGATATCTATTGCCGCTGACGCCACTGCTACAACCAGCAGCAAGAAGAGCGATGCCACAAATGGCAGTTAAGCCGAATCCGAAGCGCCAATTACTTTTCATAGCTCATCCCGCGAACGCCCTTGGGGATGACCGAGTAAGTCATCCCCAAGCTCCAACATTCTGTCTCTTGAACGATCAGTAGTATTGCTCACCAGTGAACGTGTGACTGCAGTTATTGCAGGTACTGGTCCTCATTAGGGCATTCCTGAAGCCCTGGCCAGCCGGAAGCAGTCCTTGATTCTTGGCTGCGTTGCTAGCGTTGTGGCGAACGGCCGGGTAGAGGTTTCTGCCATCGAGCCCAACCAGAGCAAGCCACAGACCGTCGGGGAGACCCGAAGCGAAGTTCGGAACCTTCGTGAACTTCGCCTGAACCTGCCCCTCCCCGACCTTGAAGCGGTGATTGCTTGAGAAGTGCCAGCGGTCGTTTGAGCTGTAAGTCGCCCCGCTGATCGAGTGCCAACTTGCAGCCTGCGCGGGCGACGGAGCCAAGAGGGTTACGCTTACAAGGACTGCTGCGAGACTGGTCAGTGCGGCCTTAAAGCCGAGACGCATGCCGCTAGGAAGCTTCATTAGCCAACTTTCTGGTTTGCGATGAGGTTTCGATTACCGGCCCTGGTCGAAGTATTGACACTTTCCTGTGATGGCAGAAAAAGAGACACCTCCCCTCAAGAACTGACGCGCTGACATCAACCATCTTCGCAGCATTGATTACCAACGTCAAGATCAAAACTCCGTTTTCTTGTAGTGGCCAGGATCCTGACAGAAGCAGCCATCCGAGTAACCAGAGACTTGGAAGGTGAGAATGATTCGGCCCTGAAGGCGGGCCTCGGTGAAATTCCCGAGAGCATCCAGTTCGGACGGTTAAAGGAAGAAGCGTCGTTGTTTATGCGAGTAGGAGAGGTTCTGGCAATGAACTGGCTGACTGGATCCGGTCGATACGCAGCCCGAAGGACGGGAACAACTACCGGCGCTGCAACCGGTGCCAGCCCGCGCTTCCCGTCGTCTACGAATCTGCTGCCGTGGACACCTACCTCAACGACTGACCGCCCCATAGAGGGCAGGTAGCAGCCAGGACCATTGCGTAGTCGTGTTACCCCTGGTCACGGTCGGTTTTCAGGTGGTCACGGCGTCGATGAGCTCGCGAGGGCGGTGGTTGGCGCGCCGGGTAGCTTCGGCGATGTTGGTGGCCCCGTCGATGCGGTGGCATCTGATTGCGGCGTTATGGAGCGTGGCGAAGACGGCGGGTCCGTTGCCGGTCCGGGCCTGATGAGCATCCTCACGTAACGTGACATCCCGCACATGATGGAGGCGATTCTCGATGTGCCATTCCGATCGGGCCCAGGTGCCCAGATCGGCGGGCTGGGCTTGGCCGGCGGGCAGCGAGACGGTCAGGTACGCCGTTTCGCGGCTGGTCTTGCCCTTGACCGTGCGGGTCCGGGTAATACGGACGGCCTGTTCGGCGTGAGGGAAACCCAGCCCGCCCGGAGTCTGGAGGGTCAGCGCCTTGACGGTGCGGGTCTCCGTACGGCCGTGACCGCTCTCGCGGTTCTGGGCCCCGACCGGGACCTGCGCCCAGGGCAGGGCCTTGAGCGGGGCGAACAGCGTCGGCTGGTTGGCCTTGACCGCGACCATCAACTGCCCGCCGCCAGCGGCGAGTAGGTCAGCGTGTCCGGTCTGGGCGTGCAACGCGTCCGCGACGACCAGGACGCCTTCCTGTGATCCCCACACCGCCGCGACCAGGCGCAGCAGCGCAGTGAACGCCGGGATCTCATTCGACTTCGCCGCAGTCTGGACCTGGGCGAGCACGATCCCGGTGCTCACCTCGTACGCCGAGAGCAGATGAACCTGCCGCCCGTCGGCCAGCCGGGCACCGCGGACGACCTTCCCGTCGACGGCGACGACCAGACGCCACCGGCGCCCGGCGATCACGACCGGCCCAGCCCGGCCCCGTAGCCAGCGGGCCCAACCGAGATGTCGCCCAGAACCAGACCAATACCAACGAGGGCCAGGTGTTGGCGGTCTTCGCGGAAGCGTTGCGGGAGTTCGGCCGGCTGGTGCCGGAGGACCAGCAGCGCCGGTACGAGATGGTCGCTTCCGAGCTGGAGCAGGAGGCGGCCAAGGAGCAGCCGGATAGGGGTTGGGTGCGGTCGCTGCTCGAGCGGGGGAAGAACCTGCTGGTAGGTGCTCCGGCGAACCTGCAGCACCTGGCCCAGGTGGCAAAGATCGGGTTCGACCTCTATGGGCAGGGTCTGGCCTGACCCGCGTACCGTCTTCCTCCGTCGCTAAACCTGCGGCCCAGGTGGACTTCGCGATGTGGTCGCACGCCGGATACCTGCTGCCACCCACGGCGTCGACCGAGCCGCCGTGCCCGGTGTGGTGCGATGGGACGTGTCTCTTCAAGGACGGCGTCCGCCTGCGCGCTCGACACGTGCTGGCTGTGCACGGCCAGCACGTCGAAGCCGCCGACGAGACCAAGTCGTGACGGTCGACCTTGAGGCATTCAACACGCCCGACAGGCACGGAGACCAGCCGCCGTCGGTGACGCTGGCGGTCAACAACCCGGAACAACGCACTGCCGACTACAGCAAGCTCGAAGGGTTGGACCCCGCGACGGTCCGGGGCTTGGCCGCGTCGTTGCTGTCGGGCTGCTGGGAGGGCGCGGCGGTCGGGCTCATCCCCCAGAAGGCGGCGGAACTCGGCGCGTCACCTGATCGCCGCGGCCCGGGCCACCTCCGTAAGCGCGACCGTCGGAACCTGACCTCGACGAGGCGGTGAGCGGGGTAGCCCGGACCTCCGCATCATGAGGTCCGGGCGGCTCACCCAGAGTACGGTCATCTACGGGTTCGTTGGGCACGCTGACCGTGGAAGACTTCACTCGGTGAGGTGAAGTAGACGGGCCAGCGGCCAAAAAGTGCTGAGTCGGCGGTGACTCGGCGGACCTCCGGCAACCGATCACAGCAACGCCGAGCATCGACTGATGTCACTCGAAAAAATGCGCCGACCTCCAGGTCAACCGAACGCGCATAGATGTCCGACAATCATTAGGAAACCGATGCTCTATCCCCTGAGCTACGGGGGCGCGAGGCATCAGTCTAACGGCCTGTGGAATCACCCGGGATGGCAGGGAGCCGCCCACGTGACCCAGGTCGTCTGTGCAGGCTTCACCCAGCCCCGCCCCGCAGGAGGTCGATGCCGCCCGGGACCACACCGGTGACAGCGGGAACCCGGACAAGGACCCCGACTACCCTTGTCTGGCGCGTCGGCACGACGTGCGGTGCACGCGCTAGGCCTTTGCTACCCAACGCCCATTCCGAACATCACCTTGCCGCAAATCGAACACGACCTCCCCCGCAGGTTGAAGACGTCGCGGCTTCCACGGTGCCGTGCCGACACCGCATCTGATTCCGCGGCAGGCCGCCGTGCAGGTCGACGCCGCTCTCGCCGACGCCCGCGTCGTGCTGACCAGTGGGGCACGCAAGGCAGGCTGGAACACGCTGGTCCGCAGTGTCGCTGGCGACCCTCTCGCCGAGCGCCGCGATCTCCACAGGGCGCAGGACCACGCGGCGGCGATCGCCGATCCGGTCGTACGATCTCACCGCCCGCCTCCACTACCGACACGGCCGGTCGGGGTATCCGTGGAGGGCGTAAGGCCACTGCAAGCTTGGCCGGTCCTGGTTGAGGTTCCGCACACTGCTCGTCGGTCACGTCTTCTGGGCACTGCCTCCCGGTCACCCACGATCCGCCCAACACCATCAGCGCTGAAGATTTGGGACCACTATTCACATCGCCGCATCAAAGGACACGAACACGGTGATGAGACCAGGAAAGCCTCGATCAACCGGCAGGGAACAGTTCGGCCAGAAGCCCCACGAAAACGCCGCATGGGATTCCCGGTAGTCGGATTGTGGACCGAAGGAAGAACCTCTCCCCGGCTTAGCATGAACCGCAACATTCATCGACTGACGCCCACGGTCCGACTCGGGGCTTGGGCGCGTGGAGAGGAGCCTGATGCGCAAACAATCGCTGCGGCAGCGACTGACCCGGTCCATCATGGTGGTCACCCTGGTGGCCAGCGGTCTGGGCGTGACGGCCGGGGCCGCCCAAGCCGCCCCGGTTCCCGCCGTCACCGCGGCCGTGAGTACGGCGCCGGTAACGATGGCGGCGGGTGGGTGGGGACTCCAGGGCGTCTTTCCCGACCCGATCACCTGCCACATCGCCGGAATCGCCTCCGGGCGGGAGTACGTCTGCGTCTGGTACGTCCTGGCCTGGGCACTGAACGTCTGGCAGGACTAATCGAGCGGTTCCGAAGTCAGGGGTCGATGTCGGGGCGCGAAGAAGGGGCATCCGGAATCATGCCGTGACGCATGAGAAGGACGTCCTTTCCCACCGCACCGTATGTGAAGATCACCCCGAGCATTCGCACACCCCGCCGACGAGGCAGACCGCCACAGATCACCGATTCCGGACTGGTCTGCCTCGCCGTGGCACAGGTCCTGCCGAAGGTGCGCCAGGAATCCCGCTGGATCTGCGCCCTGGTGGCCCGGCCGCCTCCTACTCGCAGGCGATGCCGTCGCCGTCGCGATCCAGGCGTCGGGAGTAGCCCGGATCGCCGCGCCGGATCGGTGCCTTCCCGGCGGCCCGTACCGCTGTGCAGTTGGCGTAGTAGACGTTGCCGTCGTTGTGGTCCAACTCCCCACGGTCGCCGTTGCCCCGGCCCGGCTCGCAGGCCTCCCCGTCCCCGTCCCGGTCGAGTTCCGGCCGGTAGCCGGGTTCGCCCCTGAACAGGGGTGCCACCCCTGCGGCACGAGCAGCGTCGCAGTTCTTGTAGTACGGCCCCGACTTGCGGGCGGTGGACGTGGGAGCGGGCTTCCGGGTGGTGGTCGCCGGTGCGGGCTTCCGGGTCGTCGTCGCCGGGGCGGGCTTCCGGGTGGTGGACGTGGGGGCCGGGTCTCGGGTGGTGGTGGCCGGGGTGGGCTTCCGGGTCGCGGTGACCAGGGTTGGTTCCGGGGTCGGTGACTCCGACGGCTCGACCGGCTGGTCGGGCGAGGGGGTCGGCGGGGTCTGCTCGGGTGCGCCTTCCGGCTGGAGCCCTTCTGCGCGGGCCTTCGCGGCCTGCGACGCCGAGGGCGGCTGGTCGTCGCCGGAGAACGAGGCTATCGCGCCGCCGCAGCACAGGACGAGGACGACGGCGGCGGCGAGACCGACGATCGGACTGGGGTTCTTTGTGGATGGTCGTGTGGTCACGCCGTGCAGTGTGTTCGGGGGCGACGACGGCAGTCACCGGCTGTTCGGGTGGCGGCGGTGTCAACTAACTGACGGCACAGTCAGGGTGAGCGGCGTGGTGGTCCGGACGTCGGAACGGTGCCCGGTTCACCGTCGGTCGGCGACGAACTGCCGGGCCCGGGCGACAGGTGAGACGTCGTACTCCTCTTCGACCGTGCGGGCCACCAGGTGGCAGAGCAGATAGCGCTGGGTCGGCACGATCCCGATCCGGCTCAGGTGGGAGTAGAGCTGGTTGATGGCCAGCCGGTGGCAGCGGAACCACACCTGCGACAGGACCTCCCTGTGGTGGTCGGGCGTCTCCCGGAGGATGTCGTGGAACTCGATGCGGTGCCGTAGCTCCATGTCCTGCTGGTCGAGGTGGTCGAGGTCGATCGCCCCGGTCGTGAACAGCGGCTCGGCCAGCGCCTTCTGACGTCGGACGATGTCCAGCCAGGCTGCGACGAGGGGTTCCGTCCGGGTTCCCGCCGCGATGGCTTCGGTGGCGTGCAGCCGGTCGCGCAGCGCCGGACGGTGGCGATGGTACCGCTCGTCGAAGGCGCTGCGTACGGCGTCGGGATCGGCGGTGTATCCCAGCAGCGACTCGACGTGCGAGCGGAACGACATGGACCCCCGGGAGATCGGCGGGACGCTCAGGTGACCGAAGGCGAACATCAGGTCCAGGGCGTGTCCGATCCGGTCCACCCCGCCGCTGCGGACGGCGGCCAGGGTGTCGAGGGTCAGGGCGGTGCTGTCGGCGTACCCGTCGGCGAGCAGGTTCGCCAGGGCGGCGCTGCCCAGGACGTGCCGGCGGTCCTCGTGGGGCTCGAACTGGAGGGTGTTGTCCGGGTACCAGGGGGTGAGCGGGCCGGGGTCGGCCTCGCGGACGGCGAGCCGCCGGTGCGCCGCCAGGTGGTCGGCCTCCCGCAAGGTGGCCGTCGAGGGATTGTCGTCCAGGTACGCGGTGAGGTGGCTGTGGGCGGTGGGACGCACCACCTCCGCCCAGAGTTGCGGGGTGGTCCGCAGGTTGATTCGCAGGTGGGGGCCACGGCGCCAGTGTCGGAGCAGGTGGGGTCGGTCGACGACCTCGGCGAGTGTGGCCAGCAGGGGCCGTACGCCGTCCAGGATCAGGTCGTCCTTCTCCTGGGCGTGGTACCGGATCTGGATGCTGTACCAGCCGGGTTCCTCTTGCGGCGGGCGGGTGTGCGTCATGCGTCCTCCTGTTCACGGGCCGGATCACCGATGTCGACGCAGGTCGCGTGGACGAGGTAGTGCAGCTGGGTCTCCTGGTCGACACCGATTCCCAGCCGGTTGCAGAGCAGGTGCACGCAGCGGAGCAGGACGGCAAGGAGTCGCTGCTCGTCGCGGGTCGGACCGGTGTCGGCGGCGAAGCGGGCGGCCACCGCCCGCAGGTCGGGGTGGAACTCTCCGGCCCGGTGCAGCTCCGAGAGCTCCCCGTGGAGCCGGTGGATCGACTCGGACCAGGCGGCGGCGAGGGGTTCCGGATCCCCCGACGGAGGCGACCCCCGATCGGGGGGCCAGCAGCCGGACACCAGTCGGCGGAGCGGGGCGCGTTGCCGCTGGTAACTGCTCCGCCGCCGACCCCGGTCGTCGGGAGGGGGCCAGCCGGACCGGGATCGGGCCAGCAGGTGGGCCAGGCGGTGCCGGTCGGGTTGCCACGCGGCCAGCGCCGAGGCCAACGCGACGACCGCCAGGCGGGAACGGTGGTTCGGGGACACCGGGCGGGCCAACGCCGACAGGGCCACCCGACTGGAGTCGGTGAAGTGGCGTTCGACGGCGCGGGTGGCCGTGGGGCCGCCGAAGACGGCGTACTCGGGGTGGTAGGGCAGGGCCTCCACCACGTCGGGTGGGCGGATCCGCCGGTCGTGGTCGGCCCGGTCCTCGATGTGGGCGTACCGCTCGGCGAGGGCCGACCACTGTTCGACGGAACCGGACAGTGGGGTGGGGAACCGGGCCAGGTGCCCTTCCAGGGCCGACCGGGCCCGGTCGGCGACCTCGGCCGCCAGGTCCGGCCGGGTCGGCAGCAGTCGGAGCCGCAGGTGCGGCCCGCCCTCCCAGTACCTGATGAAGAAGAACTGGGCGAGTCGGCCGTCGGCCTGCAACGAGGTGACCAGCGGTGCGACGGTCTCGGTGAGCAGCCGGTCGTGGTCACCGCTGTGGAAGGCGTGCAGCGACAGCCAGGGCGGCGCTGTCACGTCGGGCCGATCTCGACGACGTACTCGGTCACGTGTCGGCCCTCGGCGCCGAAGGTGGGGGCGTCGGCGAGTTGCGGCAGGGCCTCCCGGAACACCAGCACCGCGTCGGGCTCGCGGAGGAGTCGCTCGAAGAGGCGTACGAGAAGCAGGTTGCCCAGGTCGAGGTAGACCGGCTTGACCGGTCCGGGGGGCCGGTCCGGCCCGGTGGCCGTGACGTACGACCGGTGGGGGATCCGGTGGTCGGCGAACCACCCGGCCAGGGTCAGCAGGTACTCGGCGTCGTCGACCCCCTTGGGGCGGCTCGGCACGAGGTCGGCGGGGACCCGCCAGGAGGCCCGGGAGACCGTCACCCGGCCGATCGAGAGTCGGGGGCTGCGCCACACCGCCCGGGGTGGGTGCTCCGGTGGTCGGTCGAAGATCTGGGTGGTCGGGGCGGCCGCGTTCGGCACGTCACCGAAGAGCTGGACCAGGAGGCGGGCCAGTCTGGGCAGCCGGGCCCCGGCCATCATGCCGGTGTGCGCGATGCGGACCGCCTTCTCGTCGCCGCGCCGGAGCAGGTGCAGCGTCGGGGTCGCCTCGTCGACGACGACGACCAGTTCGTCGAGGGGGATCCGCTGTCGCGGTGGACGGGCGCTGACCGTACCCGGGTAGGAGATCTCGTGGCCGACGGCCGGGGAGCGCAGGTTGACGTTGCTGCCGAAGAGTCCGGTGAGTTCGGCGAGGCAGCCGGACGGGTCGGGGGGTGACGACACGGACAGGTCGACGGTGTCGGTCCCGTCCGGTGTGGCCTTGGCCAGGAGCCGGCGTACCCGGCTGCGGACCGCGCCGTGGCCGGCGCCGACGCCGTTGAGTACGAGCCGGAGCCCGTCGGCGGCGGGTACCTGTTGGACGAAACAGGCCAGCGCCGGGGCGGGCCGGACCCACCCGGGCCACTCCTCCACCGACCTGCGGACCTGCGACGGGTCGACAGTGACTCCGTCCGGCGTGGCCTCGGGGCCTGCCCAGAGGGCGGTGAGGGCCTGCTGTCGGAGCCGGTGCAGCCACCGCACCTCGGCGAGGGTGCTGCGGGCCGGGTCGGTGGGTTCCCCCGGACGCAGCAGCCCGGCGAGCTCGGCCACTGTCGTTTCCGGATCGGGGTCGACAGTCATCCGGGACAGTTCCCGGTGCAGTTCGAGCAGCCCGATCCGGGTCCCCGCTCCGAACCGGTCGACGAGGACCCGGTGGGCCACCAACCGGACGACGGTCGAGTGCTGGAAGAGGGCCAGGAACCGGTGGATCACGTGCAGGTCGGCCACCGCCGGACCCCACCCGGCCCCGCCGAGACGGACCGGGTCGGCGGTGAGGACGGCGTTCTCCTGGAAGAGGTTGCGGGCCGGCAGGGGTACACCTGCGACCTGACCGCTCACCGCCTCGAACCCGGCACGGATCCGGTGGTGCAGCTCTCGGCGGCGGGTGGTCCCGGCGTCGGGGGTCGGATAGGCGTCGAGGGCGTCCGCGAGTTCTCGCAGTGCACCGGCGGCGGGTGATTCGTCGCCGAGCCAGGCATGGAGGTCACGCAGGTGGTCGGCCGACTGGTCGGCGAAGGGCGGTTGGACCTCGAAGAGCCCGACCTCCACCAGCCGGTCGAAGACCCGGGTGCCGGCTTCGCCACCGAGGCGGCGTCCGATCTCCGCGAGGGGCGCCCCGGCACCGACGGCCTCGATGGCCGTGCGGACCGGCGGGGTGAGGAGCACCCCCTGGATCCGCTCGCGTCGCGGGTGGCCGAACCAGATCCGTCCCTCGGCCACCTCGGCGTCCGGGGCGGTGACCACCCAGTTCGACGAGTCCGGCGGCCTCGGCGGATTCCGCGACGTCGGCAGGTAGCCCCAGCTCCTGTGCGGCCAGGGTGATCAGATCCAGGTTGCCTGTGGAGTCGGCCGCCGCCACGAGCAGCCAGAGGCGTACCTCCTCCCCGAGCCGGCACACCTGCCTCAGGTAGTGCTGTTCGAGGTGCCGTCCGACGGGCAGCGGTTCGTCACCGAAACTGGACTCGGTGAGCTGCTGGATCGTCAGCTCTGCGGCCAGGTCGACGAGCGCGAGCGGGTTCCCGTCGGTGGCGGCGACCACCTTGGCGGCGACCAGTGGATCGATCGGGCCGGGCAACGACCGGGTGAGCAGCCGGCGCGCCGCCTCCTGTGGCAGGCCGGTCAGGGCCACCGTGGCGATACCCGCCGCCCGGCTCGGGAACGCCGCCGTCGTACGGGCGGCGAGCAGCAGTGTCACCGGTTCCGCCGCCAGGCGACGCCCCACGAAGGCGAGGACGTCGAGGGACTCCGCGTCCAGCAGGTGCGCGTCGTCGACCGAGCACACCACCGGGGTCGACCCGCCCGCCGCGCCCAGCAGACCCAGCACGCCGAGGCCGACCAGGTAGCGGTCGGGTGCCGGGCCGGTGACCTCACCGGCGGCGACGAGCAGGGCCTGCCGGTGCCCGTCGGGTACGGCGTCGAGGTGTCGACGCAGCGGTCGGATGAGCCGCTGTACGGCGGCGAAGGGCATCGTGATCTCGGCCTCGAACCCGTCGACTTCGAGCAGCTGTCTGCCGGTCAGGTCGCCGGTGGCGGCCTTGAGCAGGGTCGTCTTACCGATCCCCGGGTCCCCGAGGAGGAGCAGGGAGCCACCTCGGCCGTCCCGCCCGTTGCCGAGCAGCGTGCTGATTCTTCCCAGTTCCGCATCGCGACCGAGTAGCTCCACGACTCCCCCACCGAGTGACTCCCGCCGATGGGTAGGACGATACGAAAACCAACACGTGCATCGATACACACATTGTTACGTTGTGTTTACCTCGGGTGTCGGCGAGGCTGTCCCCGGACACCGACCGCAAGCTGCCACGGGTACGTCGTCCTGCGGCGGGTACTCACGACCATGGCGCGATACACGAAGCCCGAGCTGCGGGAACGACTCAAGGACGAGATCCGGGCCGGCGACCGGGGCGGCAAGCCGGGTCAGTGGTCGGCGCGCAAGTCGCAGCTGCTCACCAAGGAGTACGAGAAGCGCGGCGGCGGTTTCGAGGGTCCGAAGGACGAGCGCCAGAAGTCCCTCCAGCGCTGGGGCGACCAGAAGTGGCGTACCCGGCAGGGCACCACCCGGGCGCGGCACGACGGTGAGACCGACCGTTACCTGCCGGACAAGGCGTGGAAGCAGCTCTCCCCCGAGCAGCAGCGGGCCACCGACGCCCGTAAGCGCCGGGAGTCGACTTCCGGCAGGCAGTACGTCCCCAACACCGGGCCGGCCAGACGGGCGCGCCGCGACGCGGCGAGCGTGCCGCTCGCGGAACTCCCGGTGGCCGAGGCGACCCGGCGGGTCCGTGACCTGGACACCGGTCAGTTGAAGGCGGCGTTACGCGCGGAACGGGCCGGAAAGGGGCGTAAGACCCTCATCCAACGGCTCGAATCGGCGCTGGCCCGCCGCTGAGCCGTCTCCGGCTCGCCGGGCGACCGGTTCCCTGGGCCGTCGCTCTGGTACCAAGCCCCCCAGGGGCGAGGAGCTCGGGGAGACCTCGGCGCTGATGTTCGGGCGTCACAGTTACGAGGCCTTCGCCTCGGTCTGGCCCCGGTCGGAGGATCACGCCGCCTACCGGGACCTCCCGAAGTACGTGGTCTCCACGACGCTCGGCGACGACGCCCTCGTCGACGGGTGGGGTGAGCAGTCCATCCTCCGCTCGGTGGCGGACGTCGCCGCCCTCAAGCAGACCGACGGTGGGGCGATCTTCGTGCACGGCAGCGCCGAACTCGCTCGTGGCCTGGCCGACGCCGGGCTCGTCGACCGGTACCACCTGCTGGTCTTCCCGGTGCTGCTCGGCGAGGGCAAGAGCGTGTTCTCCCGTCGGGAGCAGCGGGAGCAGCGGCTGGCGCTGCGGGATTCCGCCGCCTACGGCAACGGCGTCCTCAAGGCCGTCTACGAGGTGGTCCGCTAGCCGTCGGGTGCGACCGCACCGCCGGTACCGACGTCGGTCGGGGGCGACCGGCCCCCGGCGTCGGTCACTCGGCGACGGCGCGGAACACCACTGTCACACTGAACGTCGCACCGTCGACCTGGTACGCGTAGCAGCCCGGGCCGTCGACCGTGGTGCTGGCCGGCAGGTCGTTGTCGGGGCGGGTCAGGACGGCGTGGTGCCCGCCGTCGCGCGGCTCCCCGAGGTAGGAGAACTCCACGCCGGCCCGGCCCGGCCCGTCGATCCGCCCCGCCCGCACCAGCACCGGACCGGCGTAGCCGGATCCGATCCACCGGACCTTCTTCGTGTACGTGCCGTCCGGTCGCCGGTCGAGGTCACGCAGTCGCAGGACCCCGTCGTCGAAGTAGTCGGCGACGGGGTGGAGCGGACCGGGACCGAGCACCCGGCCCGCCTGGTCGGGGTGGGGCCAGGGGCTCGGCTCGGTGACCGGGCAACCGCCGCCGGACGGCACGGCGGGCAGCCGCAGCGGCGGGGCCACGAAGGGGGTGGGCGACGCCGACGACGGCCCGGACGACGCCGACGGGGTGTCGTCGGTGGTGCCGTCGCAGGCCGCCACCGTCACCAGGAGCACGGTGACCACAAGTGCCCGAACCGCTCTCGTCACCGTCGCATTATCGGCCGGTGGCGATGGATTCCGCAGCCCCGTCGGCGGCGTCCGCAGTGGAGGCCGACGCGGGTCAGTGACCCCAGTCCTGCCGGGGTACCACCGCCTCGCCGATCCTGAAGTGCCCCGCCTCGGTCGTGGTGGTGGAGGTGTCACGGGTCTCGGACCTGTCCATCACGACGTGCCGTCCGAAGTGGGGCACCAGTGGCCGACCCACGTCCCGCTTGAGCCAGAGCCGCAACAGGTGACGTCGGCGCTCCGGTTCCGGGTGGTCGACGAACTCCGTCCGGGAGTGCAGGGCGGCGTAGTTCAGCAGCCACTGGGTGTCCCCCGGCTGGAAGTCCATGTCCAGGGCGACTCCGGGCTCCTGGCTGACCTCGTCGAGCAGGTCCAGGACCTCGATCTGCTCGGGGGTGAGTCGGGGCACGTCCCGGTGGTTCTGGGCGGCTTTGATCATGCCGGTGCCGGCGTACATGCTGAAGACTCCCGACGTCCGACTGACGATGGGCGAGGTGTACCAGTCGGCCGGGGCGTCCGGATCCTGCTTGCGCCAGTCGAAGTACCACGGCTCCAGCAGGAGGGGAGCCAGGTCGGGGCGGCGGCGCAGCACCTCGTTGAAGAGGGTGGCCCCGCTGACCAGGCTGCTCGCGCCCCCCTCCTTCGCGGGGCGCAGGCACAGCAGGGCGACCACGTCGGAGCTGTCGGAGTGGAAGGGCAGCCGGTCCCGGACCCGCGACGGTACGGCCGAGCGGTCCCGCAGGGTCTTGTCGCTGGTGGCGATCACGTGGTCGACCAAGTCGCCGAGTTCGTTCTGCCGCATCGGGACTCCCAGGTGGAGTCCCATCAGGTAGAAGACGGCACCGGCGAGGGCGTCGTCGTACCGGTGGGTGGGCAGCCCCCGGACGAGGACGAACCCTCGGCCGGAGTCCATCTCCCGGCCGATCTCGGCGATCACCGCCGCGCAGACCGGCACCGGGTACTCCGCCGGGGTGACGGTACGCAGGTCCGGGTCGTCGGCGACGAACCGGCGGCCGACCCGTTCCAGCTCGTCGACCTGCTCGGGGGTCAGGTGGTGGATCCAGCCCCCGTCGGCGGCGAGTTCGTCGCCGCGCCAGACGAAGGGACCGGTGACGGGGTGCAGAACTGAGGAAGCAGTCATCTGGGGTACGTGCTTTCTGGTCTTTCGCCCACGGACCGGCTCGCGAGGATGGGGTGACCCGGGCGCTGGGGTACGGGTGTCCACCCACCTGCCCGACTGGGGTACGGGAGGGGGCGGACGCTCGTGCGTCGGGTTGCCGGGGGCGGGGCGGGAGTTGACCGGGATCCACGACCGGCCGTACGGCCGTTGCGTCCGGAGGGGACGGTGGCCTGGCGGCCACGGGTCGGGGTGACGGTTCGGGCGCCGGGGTCGACAGGCTCCTGCACACCGGTGACCACCGACGACGGGTCGACTCACCGGCGGGGTGAGTGGCGTCGTACTGGGGTTCGGTGATCCCGTGGTGTTTCGGGCAGGCGGGGACGACCGGGCGCGGAGCGTCCTAGAAGGGGACGAGGGCCTTGCCGGCGCCGGTACCGGGACGGATAGCGGGGAACTCGGGACCCTTCCAGTGACCGATCGGCGCCCGGGTGATGGCTGGAAGGCCCGCGACGGGCTTCTCCATGCTCATGTTCACCCCCGGGGGATCGGTGCCGTGGCGCTATCTGTGAGAGAGAAGGTAGCCGCCCCCACTGGGCGCGTCAACAGAGAGAACGTATCGCAGTGCGATCTGCCCTCATCGGCGGATGAATCCCGGAGAGCCCGCTTGAGCAGGCAATTCGGTCCAGTCGCCGCCCAAGTAACAACCTGGTTTCGACGAGATGCGAGACACCATTTCGCATCTTGACACGGGTGGGAGTGGCCCGTACCTTCTGCTCCAAGCCGGCGAGGCTGACAGGGTGCTGCTGGGGTGCAGCCCGACCGACTCGCGACGATCGGCGACACACTCAGCTTCACGGTGCACCGCACCTTTCTGCCGCTTTCCTCCGGAGTGGGCCACGGGCCTTCCGGATCACCTCATTGTCAGCGAGCACTGCTTCCGACACCCGCTTCCACCACCGAACGTCCTCGGTGGTGGTCGTCGAGGGCACCTGCGCAGGGACCAGGAGACGACATGAACAACCGACGCTTGGGCGCGACAGCGGCCATCTCCGCACTGCTTCTCGTCACCGCCTGCGGTGGTGGCGACGACGCCTCCGCCGACGGCACCACGAAGGTCTCGGTCACCACGTTCGGGTGCGAGATCTGGAACACCTGGGCGACCGGCAAGGGGATCTACGCCAAGCACGGCCTGGAGGTCGAGCTGGTCCGCTCCGGTGGCGGCTCCGCAGCGGTGGCCGCGGTGCTCTCCGGTGCTGCGGACTTCGGCTACGTCAACGGGTACACCGCCATCAACGCCTACAACACCGGGTTCCCGATCCAGATGGTGTCGGGGGCGAACGTCAACGCCCTCCCCCCGGCCGCACCCGCCCAGGGCGTCTTCGTCGGCAAGGACTCGCCCATCACCGCTCCCGCCGACCTGGCCGGAAAGAAGATCGCGGTGAACGAGGCGAACGGCATCAACCAGATCGTCACCGCGAGCTGGTTGAAGGCCAACGGCGTGGAGCCGGAGAGCGTCAGCTTCGTGGCCCTGCCCTTCGCCGAGCAGATCCCCGCCGTCCTCGGCGGCAGGGTGGACGCCGCCCAACTCGGCTACTCCCTGCTCGGCGACCACAACGACAGCGTCCGCAGCCTGGCCGACCCCTTCGCCTCCAGCGAGAAGGTCTACATCGCCACCTACGTGGCGTCGAAGACCTTCGTGGCCGGCGGGGACGCCGCCGAGCGGTTCCACGAGGCGCTGAAGGAGACCACCGAGCAGCTCGAAGACCCCGCGAACACCGCCGAGTCCTTCCAGCTGCTCTCCGAGTGCCAGAAGGTGCCGGCCGAGACCCTCGCCGCCCAGCCGCAGAACGCGTTGGAGCCCAGCCTGGACATGGCGAGCCTGGACCGGATGTCCCAGCAGATGGTGGACCTGAAGCTCATCCAGGAGAAGCCGGACCTCGGTCCCTTCGTCGCCGAGTTCGCCAGGTCCTGACCGGAGTCGGCGCGGGTGACCACACGATCTGCGAGGGAGAGGACGCCAGATGGCCTCCGGGATTCCAGCGACTCGGACACCTGAGTCTCCAGCGCGGCCTGCGCCCGCCTCCGACGTGCCCGCCCGGGCACGTCGGAGGCGCCCGGTACCCGACTGGGTGATCGGGGTGGCGGGGGTCGTGACCATGTTTCTGCTCTGGGACCTGGTGGTCCGGACCGGTGCCGTGTCCCAGGACTCCCTGCCCTACCCGGCGACGACGATGCTGCGCGTCGGGGAGCTCCTGATCGATCCGGGCTTCCTGTCCGAAGTGGCCCAGACGCTCTGGGCCTGGCTGGTCGCCATGGTCGTCGCCAGTGTCGTCGGCATCCCGTTGGGGCTGCTCCTCGGCTACTTCACGTCCCTGTACCGACCCGCCTCCTCCCTGATCCACGCGGGCCGGTCGGTGCCCTCGTCGGCGTTCCTCCCGGTCGCCATCCTGCTGTTCGGGCTGGGCTCGCAGATGAAGGTGGCGCTGGCGATCTACGCCATCTTCTGGCCGATCCTGCTGAACTCCATGTACGGCGTCCGCGACACCGAACCCCTCATGCTGGCCACCGGACGGACCATGGGGTGGGGCCGGATGCGGCTGCTGCGGCGGGTGGTCCTGCCCTCGGCGGCCCCCTCCATCGCCACCGGGCTGCGGGTGGCCAGCTCGACCGCGCTCATCGTGGTCCTCTCCGCCGAACTCCTCGGCGCGACCAGCGGGGTCGGCACCGTGATCACCACCTATCAGCAGGCTCAACGACCCGACTTCGTCTACGCGGGGATCCTGCTGGTGGGGCTGCTCGGCATGCTGCTGTACTACGGCTTCAACCTCGCCGAGCGGGTCGCGGTGCCGTGGGGTCACGCCCAGCGGGGGAGCACACGATGACCGACCACGGTGCCACTCGTACGACATTCGTCGACCTGACCCTGCGGACGGGCCGGTTCGTCCAGTCGCTCTGGCTGCTCGCCCTGGTCCTGCTGGTGTGGGAGGTGGTGGGCCGATGGGTCGGCTCCCTCTTCGTACCCCCGGTGTCGCAGATCTTCGTCGCCTTCGTCGACACCTGGCTGACCACGACGCCCTCGACCCTCTTCCTCAGCGAGCAGTTCCTGACCGACGTCCTGCCCAGCCTGGCCCGGCTCGGCCTCGGGTACGGGGCGGCGGCGGCCATCGGGATCTGCGCCGGCATCCTGATCGGGGTGTGGCGCCCGGCGGGGGCGTTCTTCAACCCGCTGATCCGACTCGGCATGTCTGTGCCGGTCACCGCCCTCCTGCCCATCGCCATCGTGATCTTCGGCATCACCAGCGGCATGAACGTGTTCCTGATCGCCCTGGGCTGCCTGTGGCCGATCCTCATCAACACCTACGACGGTGTCCGGGGCATCGACCGGACGATGGTCACCGCCGCGAAGAGCCTGCGGCTGACCCGACGTCGTTACTTCCTCCAGGTGCTGCTGCCCGGCGCCAGTCCCGCCATCTTCGCCGGCCTGCGGATCAGCATCGGGATCGCCCTGGTCCTCATGGTGATCTCCGAGCTGTACGCCGCCACCGCCGGCCTGGGCTTCTACATCGTCAACCAGCAGCGGTTGTTCCGGTTCCCGGAGCTGTGGTCGGCGATCGTCCTCCTGGCCCTCCTGGGCATCGCGTTCAACGCGCTCTTCGCGCTCGTCGAACGGGTGCTGCTCGGATGGCACCGCAGTGCGAAACCCAACGACGCGGACCGTCACTAGCCGGCACACGCCACGAACCCCGAGGAGAACGAGATGGACCCCGTGACGATCCAGCAGGACCCGCCCGGCCCGGCGGGGACGCCGGTGCTCGACGTCCGTCAACTCAGCAAGTCGTACCCCTCCCGCAAGGGAGACGTCCTGGCGGTACGCAGCATCGACTTCGCCGTGCACTCCGGCGAGTTCGTCTCGGTCGTCGGCCCCTCCGGCTGCGGCAAGACCACCCTGATGATGTGCATCGCGGGACTGCTCCCCATCACCGGCGGGAGGGTGGACTTCCAGGGGGAGACCATGTCGGGTCCCCGCGAGGGCGTCGCCGTCGTCTTCCAGGACTACAGCCGTTCCCTGTTCCCCTGGCTGACTGTGGAGAAGAACGTCACCCTGCCGCTGCGGGACCGTGGCCTGCCGCGTACCGAGATCCGGGAACGGGTTCGGGAGGCGCTGGACATGGTGAACCTGGCGCACGCCGCGGCCCTGTATCCGTGGCAGCTGTCCGGCGGCATGCAGCAGCGGGTGGCGATCGCCCGGGGACTCGCCGTCCGACCCCAGATGTTGATCATGGACGAGCCGTTCGCCTCGGTGGACGCCCAGACCCGGGCGAGCCTGGAGGACCTGCTCCTCAAGGTGTGGGCCGAGACCGGCACCACAGTGCTCTTCGTGACCCACGACATCGACGAGGCCGTCTACCTGTCCGACCGGGTGGTCGTGCTCTCGCAGGGTCCGTCGGTGGTGGTCGCGGACCTGGCCGTGGCCATCGAACGCCCCCGACACCAGATCGCCACGAAGCAGCTACCCCTGTTCGGTGAGCTTCGCGAGGAGGTCTACTCCCTGGTCATGGCCGCCCAACGGCGGACGTCGCTCTCGGGCGACCCGGCCTGACCCGGCCACCGGGGCGGTCCTACCGGTCCGCCCCGGTGGCGTCGGCCTCAGGCCTCGACCCAGCCGTGGGCGCGGGCCCGCTCGGTCAACGCCTGCCTGATGGTCGAGATCTGCCCGGCGGTCAACGCCGGTGCCCGCTCGATGAGCAGCTCGGTCACCTCGGTCATGAACTCCCGCGAGGAGAGGACGTCGCAGAGCCCGTCGTCGTCGCCCGGGGCCACCCGCGCGGGTGCCCGCTCACCGACGGGACGCTCCACCCGGGTCACCGGAGCGTCGAGGATGCTGACGCTCGCCACCTTGAGGCCACGGTCACCCTCCTCGACCTCGTACTCCACCTTCATGCCCGGGTGGACCTCGTGCCGCCGCTCCCCGAAGTCGTTGGCGTGGACGAACACGTCCTCGCCCCCGGCCGACGGGGCGATGAACCCGTAGCCGCGCACCTCGTCGAAGCGGATGACCCTACCTACCAACGCCACAGCAACCACCTGTTTCCCGACAACTCGCCACCACCAACAACGCGTACCGGCCCGGCCGGTACGGGGTGTCGCACCCGGTCGGCGCCGGTCCGGCCCGACGAAGGCCCGGCACCGCACCCCACCGACCCACGATCACCGGCTCCCATTTGACCACGTCCCGACGGAACCGCACAGGCGACTCCACCTCATTCGCCGCCGTCGTCGTCGACCCCGTCGATGAGGAACTCACCGCGTCCGACGACGACGGCGGCACCGGCCACCTCCACGGCGTCGAACCGGTCACCCTGCCCCCAGGCGCTGGCCGTCATCGTCGAGGGACGCCCCATCTCGACGCCCTGCCGGATCTCGATCTGCCTGCCGTGGTCGATCCGGCCGTGTCGAACCAGGTGCACGGCGAGAGGTCCGGCCGCCGAGCCGGTCGCGGCGTCCTCGACCACCCCGTAGGCCGGAGAGAACATCCTGGCCCGCCAGTGGCTGCCGACGCCGACGAAACAGAAGGCGCTCATGTCCGGCAGTGTCGACAGGACTCGCAGATCGGGCCGGAGCCCCGACAGTTCCTCGATGTCGCGTACCGGGAAGAGAACGTGTCGGGGACCGTTGCGGTACGCGTACACGACCGGCTCCGCCGGTGCGGCCCCGAGGCCCTCGGCGAGCGTGGCGGCGTGCTCGTACGGCTCCCACGTCGGGACGGGCTGCCGCATCCGGGCCGTCAGCACCCGCCCCCTGTCCTGCTGGAAGGTGAACTCCACGTCCCCCACCATCGTCTCCATGACCAGTGTCCGGCGCTCCCTGAGGTGGGCCAGGGCGACGGCCGTACCCAGTGTGGGGTGACCGGCGAACGGCAGTTCACGGGTCGGCGTGAAGATGCGGACCCGGACGTCTGCGGTCCCCTGTGGAGGGAGCACGAACGTGGTCTCCGACAGGTTCGTCTCTACGGCGAGTGACTGCATCTGGTCGGTCGACAGTCCGGTCGCGTCGAGGAGGACAGCGACCGGATTCCCGGCCAACGGGGTGTCGGTGAAGACGTCGACGATCATGTACTGGTACATGATCGGAAACCATAGGGCGACAGGCATACCGCCTCCGACCTGGGCTTGCGAGGTGCGAGGTGGTGGGTGACCATCGTCCTGCACCCAACCTCTCAGGCACATTCGAGGATGACGACATGTCGGACAACGATCTTACCGAGCGCAACTTCGACGCTGACCGCGAGTTGCGGCGACAGAACCGGGCGGTGGTGGAGGAGTATCTCCGCGTGACCGAGGGGCCACCCCGGTTGCAACGGCACCGGCTGCTCGCCGAGGACGCACACGGTGGACTGTGGACCACCGACACCGGGGAACCCGCTGCCGTACGCGGCCGGGAGAAGCTCGCCGAGATGGCCGCCTGGTCGCTGGACTGCTTCCCGGACTGGAAGTGGTTCAACATCGAGGTCTTCGAGACACAGGATCCGAACCACTTCTGGGTCGAGTGCGACGGCGAGGGCCAGATCCTCTTCCCGGACTACGAGCCCGGCTTCTACCGCAACCACTTCATCCACTCCTTCAAGCTGGCCGACGGGAAGATCACCGAGATCCGGGAGTTCATGAACCCGTGCGAGCAGATGCGGGCGCTCGGCATCGAGGTTCCCGTCGTCAAGCGTGGCGGAATCCCCCGGTAGGGCAGGAGACATGTCAGTCCCGGTGATCGTGATCGGTTCGGGGGCGGCCGGTCTGGGCGCGGCGCTGGCCGCTCGGGCGGCCGGAGCCGAGGTGACACTCGTCGAGGCGACCTCGACGATCGGCGGCACCACCGCGTTGTCCAGCGGCGCGGTGTGGGTGCCCGACAACCACGTCGCCGAGCCCGGCACGGACGGTGCGGAGTCGGCCACCCGGTACCTGGACTCCCTGGCCGGCGGCGACGTCGCGCCCGCTCTGCTGAGGCGGTACGTCGTCGAGGCACCACGGGTCGCCCGATGGCTGGAGGAGCACACGGCGCTGCGCTGGCAGGCTCTGCCGTACCCGGACTGTCATCCCGAACGGCCCGGCGGCAGGGGTGCGGGGGTGCGGTCGCTGGAACCCCACCCGTTGGCGGCCTCCGAAGCGGTGCTGACGCGGATCCGCCCCCCGCTACCCTGGCGGCCCCCGTTCACCTTGAACGAGTTGACGGCGGGGCACACGGCCGGTGAGGTGGCGGCGCAGCGGCGCAGCACCCTGACCGTGGTCGGTGGGCAGGCGATGGTCGCCGCCCTGCTCTCCGCCGCCCTTGACGCGGGTGTCGTGGTCCGGTCCTCGACCAGGGTCACCGAACTGTCGCCGGACGGCGTGGTCGTCGGGGGCCGTCCGCAGCTCGGGCGGGTGGTGCTCGCCACCGGTGGTTTCGAACGTGACCCCGCTCTGCTGCGGACGTTCCTGCGCGCTCCGGTCCGCGGCCTGGTCGGCGCTCCGGGAGCCGCCGGGGACGGACTCCGGCTGGCGATGGCGGCCGGTGCCGCGCTGGGGAACATGTCCGAGGCGTGGTGGTGTCCCACGATCCGGGTCCCCGGGGACGAGGTGGACGGGTTCCCGGTGTACCGGATGTTGTTCGCCGAGCGGGCCCGCCCCGGATTCATCATGGTGGACAGGCATGGACGACGGTTCACCAACGAGGCGCAGAACTACAACGACGTCGGTCGCGCCATGCACAACTTCTCGGCGGCGGAGTTCCGCTTCGACGCCGACCCGTCGTGGCTGGTGTTCGACGGGTCGGCGCGTGGGCGTTACCCGATCGGCCCGGTGCGGCCGGGTGATCCGACGCCGCAGTGGCTGTCGTCGGCGGCGAGCATCCCCGAACTCGCCGACCGGATCGACGTCCCCCGGGAAGCACTCCTCGACACCGTCGAACGGTTCAACCGGGCCGCCACCTCCGGAAGAGATCCCGACTTCGGCCGGGGGACCGGAGCGTACGATCGTGCGCTCGGTGACTCCGGCGCCGAGCACGTGACCCTGCGCCCGCTCACCGAGCCGCCGTACTTCGCCGTCGCGGTGCACGCCGGTCTGGGGGGCACCAAGGGCGGACCCCGCACCGACGGGGACGGCCGCGTCATCCGGGTCGACGGTTCGGTGATCCCCGGTCTGTACGCGGCCGGCAACGCTGCGGCCAGTCCGTTCGGGCTCGCCTATCCGGGAACGGGGGCGACCCTCGGCCAGGCGCTCACCTTCGGTGTCCTGGCCGGGAGGGCCGCCGCGACGGACTGAGGATCACCGGAGGCCGCCGAGCCGGTCGTGGGCACCGGGTCGCCGAGCAGCGACACCAGGGTCTCCCCGAGGATCGCCAGGCCGTCCAGGGACAGCACCGACTCCGGGTGGAACTGCAGGGAGGTGAAACCGGGGCCGCGCAGCGCGTGCACCTCGCCGCTGTCCGGGTCCCGGCAAACGGTCACCGGGGCGGACAGACCGGGCGGGTACAGCCGGTCCTGGTCGGTCACCGCCGCGAACGTGTTGTAGAACCCCACGGTCCGCCTGGTCCCGAAGAGGCTTATCTCCACCTGCCGGCCCTGGTTGGGCACGGGTTTGCGGACGATGCGCATCCCGAGCAGTGAGGCCAGGATCTGGTGGCTGAGACAGACCGACAGCAGGGGGGTGCCAGCATCGAGGACCCGTCCGGTGAGCCGGCGCAGCCCGGCCATCCTGGGGTTCCCGTGGTCGAGCGGGTCGCCCGGCCCGGGGCCGAGGACCACCAGGTCGTGATCGGTGATGTCGAGGCTCTCGGTGTGCCGCCGGATCGTCGGGACCAGGCCGAATGCCGAAAGCTGGGTGGCCAGCATCGCGGTGAAGCCGTCCTCGGCGTCCACGACGAGCACCCGCCTCCCGGTCAGCAGGGGGTCGGCCACCTGTCTGCCGTGTGGGTCCCGGCGCCAGAACGACGCGAGTCGGCTCTCCCTGCGCGCCAGGACGGTGTGGACCGTCGGGTCGTCGGCCATCGGGCTGCGAGGAGGGACCTCCCGGCCCGGGGAGTCGCCGGCCGTGCCGATGGCCGCCAACAGTCCCGAGATCTTCGCGTGGGTCTCGGCGACCTCCGATCCGGGGTCGGAGTGGCGCACCAACGTGGCTCCGACGCCCACCTCCAGCCGACCGTCGGCGTCGATCTCGGCGGTACGGATGAGGATCGCGGAGTCCATCTCGGGGACACCGGACTCGTCCCTGCCGATCAGAGCCACGACGCCCGCGTAGTAGCGACGACCTGTCGGCTCGTACCTGGAAACCACCTCGCACGCGCTCTTGAGGGGGCTGCCCACGACCGTCGGCGCGAACATGGTCTCGCGCAGCACCTCACGCGGGTCGAGCGGGGTGCGGCCGGACAGCAGGTACTCGGTGTGCGTGAGCCGGGCCATTTCCCGCAGCGTGGGGCCGGTCAGACGTCCACCGAGCGGGCACATGGCGGCCATGGTCTTCAGCTCCTCGTCCAAGACCATGTTCAGCTCGTCGGTCTCCTTGGGGTCAGCGAGGAAGGCGAGCAGGTCGGGCAGGTCGGGTCCGTGCGGCGGATACCTGTGGGTGCCGCTGATCGGGTTCATCACGACGGTGCCCGAGGTGAGGCCGGCGTGCAGCTCCGGGCTGGCCCCCACGAACGTACGCCCCTCGGCGTGGACCAGGAACGTCCAGTAGGAGCCCTGTTCGCCGGTGAGCAGGCGGGCGAAGACAGCCAGTGCCGATCTGACCGAGTAGTCCGGGATCTCGGCGACGAATCTGCGACTGACGACGAAGTTCGACCCCTCTCCCCTTCCAATTTCTTCGGCCAGCACAGCGGCTACGGTATCTGCGTACTCCCGGTCGTCGACGTCGAATTTGGCACCCCTGAGGGAAATCCGGTCCCGAGGCAGGGCGAGCAACGCGTCCGACAAATTCACGCGCTCACTACGACGGATCTTCAGGACAATTATCGGCACGTTGTCGTCAACGCAGGCGAACCCCCTCTCGACGATCTGTCGATAGGGCACGACCACTAGAGATTCCCTGCTGAGGCCGGACTCCACCCCGGCGGCGACCGGGATCTCCCCAAGGGACCAGCAGCTCTCGGAGTCTCCGGTCAGGACTTCGACGAACTGCCCTCGCCCGGGTCGGTACACCAGTGCGAAAGTGGGATCGTCCATTGCGAGCAGATTATCGATGGATTCCACATCAGACACTGGCTCGGGCGCATCCACATCTTCTCCAAACTGCGGGGCGATGGCGTGCGCAGGAGTGTATGCTGCCGATGAGGAACAGCCGAGGAGTGTGGTTCGAGCTAACCCAAAGAATTGCCGATGTCACACTCAGGCACCAATACTGCTGCAGAGCGAGACAGCATGGGCATCCCCGCGATCACCCCGTACCCTATGCCTGACAAGTCCGAACTGCCCGATAAGGTGGTCCCCTGGCGTGCGTCACCCCGCCGGGCGGCCCTCCTGATCCACGACATGCAGAACTACTTCGTCGACTTCTTCCCGCCGAGCGAGCCACCTCGGACCACCCTCGTCGACAACGTGGCCCGCCTGCGGCGACGATGCGTGGAGTTGGGCATCCCGGTGCTGTACACCGCCCAACCGGGTCGCATGACCGACGAGCAGCGCGGCCTCCTCAAGGATGTCTGGGGTGCCGGGATGACCGACTCACCGGAACACACAGCCATCGTTGCCGAGTTGACCCCCGGTCCGGCCGACCAGGTATTCACCAAATGGCGCTACAGCGCCTTCCACCGATCGGCGCTCAAGGACGAGCTGGCCGAACGGGGACGCGACCAATTGATCATCTGCGGAATCTACGCTCACATCGGCTGTCTCGCGACCGCCTCCGACGCATTCAGTCACGACATCCAGCCGTTCCTCGTCGCCGACGCGATCGCGGATTTCACGCCGGAGCAGCACCTGCTCGCACTGGACTACGCGGGGCGGCTGTGCGCCGCCACCCCCGACACGGACACAGTCCTGGCGGACCTGTCGCGTGGCCTCGCCGGAGACTAGGTCCCCGACTCACCCCGGATCGCTCACCGGCCCGCCGGTACGGCCCGACGTACCCCGTCGGGGCGTACCCCGGTCTCCGGCAGGACCGGCTCGGGGCCGGACGGGGCCGGGGTACGCCGACCAGCCCGGTGCACCAGCAGCCCGGCGAGGCATCCCCCGACGAGGACGGCCACCGCGCCGACGGTCTGCCCCACCACCACGGCGTCGTTGAACGCCGAGGCGACCTCGTCCCGTTCGGCGGCGGTACCGGCGGCGGCCACCGCGGCGGGGAAGGACCCGGCACCGGCCAGGGCCACCGGGAGGGCGGCGGTGAACCGGGCGTTGAGGACCGCCCCGAGGACGGCGACGCCGAGGCTGCCGCCCACCTCGGACATGGTCCCGTCGATCCCGGCCCCGGTGCCGGCCCGCTCGGGCGGAATGGAGCTGAGGACCGCCTCCACGATCGCCGGATTGGCCACCGCGCAACCCGCCCCCATCAGCAGCAGACCGACGAGCAGGACCGGGTAGCCGTCGGGCGGGGCGTACGCGGCGACGACCAGCCCGGCGGCGAGGGTGGTCATCCCGGCGGCGATGGCCAGCGGGATCCCGAGTCGTCGGATCAGCAGGGCCGCGACGCCGCAGACGTTGAGCAGCACCACTGTGAGCGCGAAGGGGGCCATCCGGGCGCCGGCCTCCCAGGCCGGGTACTCCCTGACGAACTGAAGCTGCTGGGCGAGCAGGAACAGCGCCCCGGCGCTGCCGAAGGTGATCAGCACGACCCCGGAGATCGCGCCGACGAAGCGTCGGTTCCGGAAGAAGTGAACGTCGAGCATTGGCGCCGGGGTGTGTCGTTCCCAGGCGACGAAGGCGGCGATCAGCACCGCTGCGCCCACCGACGCGCCGAGCACCGGCCGGGACGTCCAGCCCTGCTCCGGCCCCTGGATGATGGCGAAGACGGCGGTGCCGAGGCCGACTGTGGACAGCAGCGCGCCGACCAGGTCGAGGCGACCGGCGCGGTGCCGGGACTCGGGGACCAGGACCAGGGCGGCGACCAGGCAGATCGCCACGACGGGCAGGTTGACCAGGAAGATGGCGGGCCACCGGTAGTGGGCCAGGAGGAGACCACCGACGGGTGGACCGGCGGCGAAACCGAGGGCGTTGACCGCCGCCCAGATCCCGATCGCCCTCGGGCGTTCGGCGGGGCCGAACACCTGCATCGCGACGGCGAGGGTGGCGGTGGTCAGCAGCGCACCGCCGAGCCCGAGCAGGCCCCGGGCGGCGACCAGGTGGGCGGAGGTCTGGGAGGCGGCTGCGGCGGCCGAGGCCAGCCCGAACACCACCAGTCCGACCAGCAGCATCCGGCGGCGGCCGTACCTGTCGACAACGCTCCCGGCGGTGAGCAGGAGACCCGCCATCACCAGGGCGTACGCGTTGATGACCCACTGGATGTCGGCCGTGGTGGCACCGAGGTCCCGGGTCAGCGACGGTACCGCCACGGTGAGGATGGTGTTGTCGAGCACCACGACGAGTTGGACGAGGCAGAGCACGGCCAGGACGAACCACCGGGACCGCACCGGGACGGTGCCGGTGGGGCCGGCGGTCACCTGGCGTTCCAGTATCCGAGGGCGGATATCTGGTGCCGGGGCACGCCGAGGCCCCGACGCAGGTGGCGGGCGACGGCCCGGGTGGTCCCCGCCTCACAGGCCACCCAGTGGTACGCCCCGTCGACGGCGACGGGCAGGGCCGCCTGGACGGTCTCGACGAGGTGTCGTCCATCGTCGAGCCGGGGCACCCACACCACCTCCTGACCGGTGCGGGTCCGGTGGGTGAGGCCCTTCTCGTCGTCGGTGGCGTACTCCAGCCAGATGGTGGCCGGGAGGTCGCCGACGGCGTCGAGGAGGCTGTTGACGGCGGGCAGGGAGGACGAGTCGCCGACCACATAGAGGTGGCTCGGGGTGGGGTCGGGCAGGGTGAAGGCGCTGCCCTGGAGGGTCGCGTGGATGGTGTCCCCCGGTGCGGCGGAACCGGCCCAGCGGGCCGCGCACCCGTCGTGCAGGGCGAACTCCAGGTGGAACCGGCCGGTGGTCGGGTCCGGGTCGACGAGTGTGTACGCGCGCTGGTGCGGACGGCCTCCGTTGTCGAACCAGAGCCGGATCCACATCGTCGGGTGGACGTCGACGGCTGTGAGCAGTCCTCCACCGTCGACGTGCAGCCGGTGGAGGGTGTTGCTGACCCGCTCGGAGTCGAGCACCGTCAGCCGGAAGTCCCGGCCCCCCATGGCCTTGAGCACGAGTGCTCCCCAGCTCCGCTTCACGTCCGCCTCCCACTCCACTCCGGGTTAGGTTAGGTTAACCTAACCGTCCCCGTATGGGGAGGGGTCGATCACCCTCGGGTGACGCTTTACAGGTGGCGGGGGTGTCGGATCATGTCCCCATGTTCCGTGAGATCCGGGAGCGGGCCCGGTACAACCGCCGACAACAACAGAAGAACTCCCGCTCCAAGAACCCCGACGGCTGCTGCGACTGCTGCGACGTCTTCGGGCTCTTCTCCAGCATGCTCCTGCTCGGTTCGGCAGCCGCCGCGGCGACCGGCTCCCCCGTTGTGGACCGGGCCGGGCTGGCCGCCATCCGGGGCTACCGACGGTGGCTCTCCCCGCACTGGCCCGGCCGGTGTCGTTTCACCCCCACCTGCGGCGCGTACGGCCTGACCGCAGTGGAGCGGTACGGGTTGGCGGTCGGCGGACGGCTCGCCGCCGACCGGGTCCGGCGCTGCCGCCCCGACGTCGTACGCGGCACCCACGACCCGGTGCGCTGAGGCGGGCACCACGGCGGCAGGATGACCCTGGTGAACGATCGTCCCTCGACGGCCGTCCTGGACGCGGTCCTGGAACGGCTGACCTACGTCAACGAGGAGACCGGCTACACGGTCGCCAGGGTGGCCACCGAACGCGGCACCGACCTCCTGACAGTGGTCGGGGCGCTGCTCGGTGCCCAGTGCGGGGAGAGCCTGCGGCTGCGGGGCCGCTGGTCGTCGCATCCGCGCTACGGCCGACAGTTCGAGGTGGACTCGTACACCACGGTACTGCCCGCCACCGTCCAGGGAATCCAGCGGTATCTCGGATCCGGCCTGGTCAAGGGGATCGGGCCGGTCTTCGCCGAGCGGATCGTGGCGCACTTCGGGCTGGACACCCTGCGCGTCATCGAGGAGGAGTCGGCCCGACTGGTCGAGGTCCCCGGACTCGGGCCGAAGCGGACCGCGAAGATCACCGCCGCCTGGGAGGAACAGAAGTCGATCAAGGAGGTGATGGTCTTCCTCCAGGGGGTCGGCGTCTCCACCTCGCTCGCCGTACGGATCTACAAGCAGTACGGCGACACCGCCGTCGACGTGGTGACCGCCGAGCCGTACCGGCTGGCCGCCGACGTGTGGGGGATCGGGTTCAAGACCGCCGACACGATCGCGCGGTCGGTCGGCATCCCGCACGACAGCCCGGAACGGGTCAAGGCCGGGTTGGCGTACACCCTCTCCGAGGCGACCGACGACGGACACTGCTACCTGCCGGTCCCCCAGCTCGTCACGGAGGCGGTGAAGATCCTCGACGTCCCGGCCGACCTGGTCTCCACCTGCCTGGACGACCTCGTCGGCGAGGAGGGGGTGGTCCGGGAGACGCTTCCCGCCGAGGCGGCCCCCGCCGGTCGGGCGACCGACGGGGCACCGATCGAGGCGGTCTACCTGGTCCCGTTCCACAGGGCGGAGCAGTCCCTCGCCGGGTCGCTGCTGCGGCTGCTGCACGGCACCGCCGACCGGATGCCGCACTTCGGCACCGTCGACTGGACGAAGGCGTTGGCCTGGCTGCGGGCCCGCACCGGCGCGGAGCTGGCCCCCGAGCAGAAGCAGGCGGTACGCCTCGCGCTGACCTCGAAGGTCGCGGTCCTGACAGGGGGTCCCGGGTGCGGCAAGAGCTTCACGGTCCGCTCGATCGTGGAACTCGCCGCCGCCAAACAGGCGAAGGTGACACTCGTCGCGCCGACCGGGCGGGCCGCGAAACGCCTCGCCGAGCTGACCGGGCACCCGGCCGCCACAGTGCACCGGCTGCTGCAACTGCGTCCCGGTGGGGACGCCGCGCACGACCGGGACAACCCCCTCGACGTGGACCTCCTGGTCGTCGACGAGGCGAGCATGCTCGACCTGGTCCTGGCCAACAAGCTGGTCAAGGCGGTCCCGCCGGGGGCGCACCTGCTGCTCGTCGGTGACGTCGACCAGCTCCCCTCGGTCGGTGCCGGGGAGGTGCTGCGGGACCTGCTCGCCGCCGAGGCGGTCCCCCGGGTCCGGCTGACCCGGATCTTCCGCCAGGCGGCGGAGTCGGGGGTGGTGACGAACGCCCACCGGATCAACGCCGGCCGTCCACCGCTGTTCGACCGGATGACCGACTTCTTCCTCTTCGCCTGCGACGACACCGAGGCCACCGCAGCGCTCACGGTCGACGTGGCGTACGACCGGATCCCGGCGAAGTTCGGCCTGGACCCCCGCCGCGACGTGCAGGTCCTCACCCCGATGCACAGGGGTCCGGCCGGGGCGGGGGCGCTCAACACCCTGCTCCAGCAGCGGCTCACACCGGCCCGGGAGGGGCAGCCGGAGCGGCGGATGGGCGGCCGGGTCTTCCGGGTCGGCGACAAGGTCACCCAGATCCGCAACAACTACGACAAGGGGCAGGCCGGGGTCTTCAACGGCACCGTCGGGGTGGTCGTCGCGCTCTCCACCGAGGAGCAGACGCTCACCGTCCGCACCGACGAGGACGAGACCATCGAGTACGACTTCGACGAACTCGACGAGCTGACCCACGCGTACGCGGTGACGATCCACAGGTCGCAGGGCTCGGAGTATCCGGCGGTGGTGGTGCCGTTGACCACCAGCGCGTGGATGATGCTGCAACGCAACCTGCTCTACACGGCAGTCACCAGGGCCAGGAAGCTGGTGGTGCTCGTCGGTTCCCGTCGGGCCCTCGCGGCGGCGGTCCGGACCGTCGGGGCGGGACGCCGACACACCGCCCTGACCCACCGGCTGGCCGGTCCGCAGCCGCGCATCCGGTGACTTCTGTCGGGGGTCTGCCCTAGCGTCCCGAACGTGAGCGCAGTTCAGACGTACCGGTATCTCGGGTCCTCGGCCCTCGGACAGGGTGGCCTCGCCCTGCAGACCAGCGGTGGACCGGCACCCCACCCCCGTTTCTTCGACGGCTTCCTCACCACGCCGCACGCGGCGGCTGTCGGCCTCCTGGCGGTGGCGGAGGTGGCCCGCACCCGCTACCACCGCCCGGTGAGCCCGGCGAGCCTCGACCCGGTGGTCACCGGCAGCCGGGACCGGCTGCGGTTCGAGTCCTTCTCCGGGTGCTGCGGGGTGTACGCCCGGATGGACGCCCTCCCCGAGGGGCTCGACGGCGACGTGGTGGAGCACGGGACGACGAACGTCGACGTGAACAACCCGCTGCGGGAGGCGTTGGCCCGGGTCGGCGGCCTCGACCCGCTGCACATGTCGGTCGGCCCGGACGACCTCACCGTCTCCACCCTCGACGGCCCGGTGGTGGAGAAGAAGGTTCCGTTGCCGGTCCGCTGGCTGCGCGGATTCGCCGAGGTGCAGGTGCTGGCCGCCAGGTTCGAGCCCCGGGCGGAGATCCCGGCGACCGAGGCGGCGGCGTTCCTGCGTCGACTGCCCCCCACCAACGACCGGGCGGTCCTCTGGGTGGTGCCGGCCGGGCGGACGCTGCGGCTGACCTCCCGACCGGTGCCGGGGGCGGTCTGCCTGGCCGGGGCGAGCCGGCTGGTCGCGCTGCGTCCGATGCTGCGGTTCGCCAGGACCCTCCGGGTGTACGGGCCGACGGTGGCGGCCGGTTCCGCCCCGGTGCCCAGCACGTGGGAGCTGGACACGGGGGCGCTGCGCCTCTCCCTGACCCTCTCCCCCGAGCCCTACCGGGGTTTCTCCGGGGAGGGGGCGGCGTTGACGGCGCTGGCCGGTGACGACGTGGTCGACGACGCCGACCTGGTCTCCGCCCTGCTCTCCTGGGATCCGACGATCGACGTGGACCACCTCGCCGGCCAGGCCGGCTTCGACCCCGCCCGGGTCCGGGGTGCCCTGGCCCAGCTCGGCACCGCCGGTCGGGTGGGGTACGACGTCGCCGAGGGGGCCTACTTCCACAGGGTCATGCCGTACGACGCCGGTCGGGCCGAGCGGGACAACCCGCGCCTGGTCGGGGCCCGCGCCCTCCTCGACGCCGGTGCCGTGGAGGTGGACGGGTCCGGGGTGTCGCAGGGTGCGCCGACGTCGGCGACGGTCCGCAGCGGGGACCAGGTCTACCGGGTCCGGCACCTGCCCGACGGCGCGTTCACCTGCACCTGCCCCTGGTGGGCCAAGCACCGGGGGCAGCGGGGTCCGTGCCGACACGCCCTGGCCACCGGGATGGCCCTGACCCGGGGGTCGGCCGACCAGTCCACCACCGACCAGGTCGAGGAGCGGGTGTGAGCCGGCGCGACGAGATCATGAAGAGCGCCGTCCGGCGGCGGCGGGAGCTGGCCGAGGGCGGCACCAGCGACCTGTTCGAGCTGATCGACAAGAGCGCCGCCCACCTGATCGTGGCGGCCCTGAGCGACCTGTCGGAGCAGCGCCGCCGGGAGATCGGCGTCGAACTGACCGCCTGGGTCAAGCGCCGTGAACGCGACGAGTCACGGTGGTGGACGGCCAGCACCGGCACCGCCCTGGCGGTCGCCGTGGTGGGGTGCCTGCCCACCGCCGCGCAGGCCGCAGCGGTCCTCACCCGCCGCTCCGTCGCCCTGGACGGCGATCGTGCCGCCGAGCTGGTGTGCCAGGTCGCCGAAGCACGGAAGATCACCTGGCTCGGCGACCTGGCCCACCGGCTCGCCGCCCGGCTCAACCAGCAGAGCTGGATCGACAGGTGGCGGTTCGTGGCAGCGCTGGTCCGGGCCACCGGGGTCGAGCCCCCGATCGACGACCAGTCGGTGCAGCTCTGGTTGAGCAGTGTGCAGTTCCCGGACCGCCCCGGTCGGGGGCGACGGCAGCCGCTCGCGGGCCAGCTCCGCGAGGACCCGTTCCTGCCGTACATGCTGCCCCGACTGTTCCAGGTCGACGGGATCGGCACGGCGATGAACTTCGACCTCGTCGACCGCGACTGGGAGAACCGGGAGCGGCACGCCCTGGTCACCGCGTTGGTGAAGCTGGCCGGCGAGGGCCTCGTCGACCGGACGACGCTGATCGACGGCGCGTCGGGTCGGCTCCTGCGGGGGGACAGACCCAGCGCCCTGCGGGCCTTCGTCACCCTGCTCGACCTGCTCGCGCCGACCACCACCGAGGTCACCGCCCGGACCACCGACTACCTCCGGCTGCTCACCGACGCCCCGGCCCCGGTCGCCACGATGGCGCAGAAGCGGCTGCGGGAGCTTCCCGACCTTCCGCTGGACTCGATCCTCGACGCCTCCCGGGAGGTGCTGTACCGGCCGGACAAGACCCTGGTCAAGGCGCAGCTCACCTGGCTCGACAAGGTGGCCCGCAAGCCGCACCGGGATCGGGCGGCGGAGATCGCCGAAGTGATCGCGGTGGCTGCCGAGCACCCCGCGGTGGAGGTACGCGACAGGGCCACCGCCCTGGCCGCCAAGCACGGCTTCGACCCGGCGGCGGGCGACGTCGGCCCGGCGGTCGCCGAACCACGCGGCGACGACCTGCCCACCCCCGCGCCCCCGGCCCCGTCCCCGCCGCCGATCACCGACGTCGACGAGCTGGCCGAGGAGGTCGCCGGTCTGCTCGGCACCCCACGCCAGGGCACCCCGATGGAGCGGATCCTCGACGGGCTGGTCCGGCTCACCGCCCTCGACGCCGCCCGGGTGCACGACGCCCTCGCCCCGGTCGTCGCACGCCGGCACTGGTCGTGGGCCAACCTGCACAGGTGGGACCCGTTCTGCCTCTGCGAGGTGGTCACCGACGTGTTCACCACCGCCGGGGCCAGGCACCCGGTACGGCGGCGCAGCCGGTGGGAGTCGCTGCTGGCCGCCGTACGCCGGGCCGACCCGTCGCCGAAGGAGACGGAGCTGGTCCCCACCGACCCACGGGTGCCCGCCGTACACCGACTCCTGCGGGCCCGACTCGCCGAGATCGGGATGCACCTCGACGACCCCGGGAACACCGGGCTGATCGCCGACCCCACCTCGGTCAACGGTCAGCTCGACCCGCTCGCCCTGCTGGAGCGGCTGACAGCGCTCGGCGACCGGCAGCCCTGGCACTGGGACTTCACCCAGGCCCTCCTGCGGCTGCCCACCGGCCCCGACGACGCCGTCGCCGACAAGGCCGCCGCCCTGGGCACCCCGGCGGGGGACCGGATGGCCGCCTGGCTGCGCGGCGGCGGGCTGCCCCAACCTGTCATGCGGGCCACCACCACCTCGGTCCGCCCGAAGGACGTCAGCCGCTACGACGCCGCCTACTTCCGCGAGGTCGCCCGCCGGGTCCTGGTGGAGCTGCGGCCACCGGAGGGGTACCAGGACCGGTACGGGCTGCTCACCGCCGATGCGGCCTACCCGGGGCACGCCTACGGCGACGTCGGCTGGGACCGGCACTGGCCGTCGCTCCTGCCCGGACACCGGGGAGTGGTCGCCGCGGTCGCCCTGCCGATCGTGGTGAACACCGCAGACCAGGACCAGCGCGACGGGACCGCCATCCTGCCCCTGCTGGCCGAGACGACCGGCCCCGGCGGGGTGGCCCTCGACCTGGCCGTCGCCTACGGTCTGGGTGCCCGGTACGACGCGGACCGGGTGGCCACAGTGGATGCCCTGCTGGCGATGGCGGCGGCCGGCACGTTCGACCCGGTCGGCACCGGGCAGCAGCTCGGCACGCTCGTCGTCGCCGAGCTGGTGAAGCTGTCCCGGGCGATCGGGCCGCTGCGCGACGCCGCCCTGGCCGGTGCCCCGCTGACCGTGTGGCGGCTGCTCGCCGCCGCGCTCCCCGGGATGCTCGCCGCCGGGCGCTCCCCCCGTGGCCTGCCCGATCTGCTGACCCTGTCCACCGAGACGGCCACCACGACAGGGGTCCGGATCGAGGTCCCCGGGCTGGCCGAGGTCGCCGACCGGGGTGGGTCCAGTCGGCTGGTCACCGAGGCCCGTCGGCTCCGTACCGCCCTCGCCACGATCTGACCCCGGGCGGCGGGGACTTCCGATTGGCCGGAGGCCCCCGCCGGATCCGGCGGGCCGTCACCCGCTGGTGTGCCCCCCGTGTCCCGGCCCACGGCCGGTCGACGGTGCCGGTCCGGTCTGGGACCGCTCGGACGGCCGGGTGGCCGAGGACTCGGGACCGGGTCGGGTCCCCTGGTCGGCACCGGGCAGGTCACCGGCCGATCCCGGCCGGCCGGTCGCCCGGGCGGCCTCGGCGGTCGCCGCCTGGTTCCGACCGAAGTAGCCGGGTGGGGCGTTCTGCTCCGTCCGCTCGTACCCCGGCGGGAGTTCTGCCCGGTGGTCGCTGAACCACCTGGGGTTCTTCGGGTCGAAATCGGTGAGGTACCGGGCCACCTCCGTCACCGTCGCGTCGGTCGAACTCACGCTCGCCGTCTGGGGCTCCCGGACTCTGCGGTCACGTAGGACGGGCCGAGGGGCGCGGTCGGGGCCTGACGTCGACGCGGAGCTGCGGCCGGGTCGGGGCGAGGTCATCCGCGCCGCAGCCACCCGCGACACGTCCGCGTCCGGGCGGGGACCCCGGTCCTGGCTCGGCTCGGGCGTACGCCACGCCGAGTGTTGCGCTAACCAGGATCTGTCGTCCTGATCAGGCATCGTCGCTCTCCATCCTGGGGGTTCAGTGGGCCGAACCACTGTCGGTCCGGCCTGCGATCATCCTGCTTGGTTGCTACCGTCGAGGTCATGGCCATGCAGCGGAGCGGCAACCTGCCGAAGCAGGCGAACATCCTGTCGGGCCTCGCCGGGACCGTCGTCTTCTTCGGCGTCCTCGGCGCGTTCCTCATCGTCGTCGGCGCGGCGGACGGGCCACGACTGGCTCCGGCCGCGATCTGCGTGCTCGCCGGCGTGCTCGCCGCCGGCTACTACGGGGTACGCCGTCAGCCGCTGCTCGCCGCCGGTCTGCTGAACATCGCCAGCGTCCTGCTCCTCTTCGGCGCCCTCGCCCTCACCACTGTCCTGCAAGCCGGGGCCTGACCCGCCCGGGTGGCGGTGCCGCACCACCCGGACCGGCCGGCGTCTCCTCCCGACGGCAGGCCGACCTCCGTCAAGAGGTCTTTGCCCGCTTGGCGGAACGGCCTCCCTGAGTGTCGACCTTCGCGGGGGTGGACGGGCTGGACGGGTCTGCGTGGCCCGGCTGGCCGCTCCCCTGAACCCGCGACGCAAGCCATCCCGGAGTGAGCATCCCCGTGCCACCTGGTAGCGGGGAGGCCGAAGCGGCGACAGCCGAGACGTCTCGCTGGTCGGGTGCGGCCTCATCGATGTGGATACGCGGTGGTGGCATCGTCGGTGCCGCGAGGGCATCCCCCAGCGACGGGAGTTGCCCCATCGTCTGCTCAGGCGCTGCTCGCAGGTTCAGCTTCTCCAATTGCTCCGTCAGGTCCCAGTCCTTGCTGTTCTTAGCCCTGGACTTATCCAATTCACCGAGAACCATTTCCGCACCATGAAACTCGCGACCTTCAAGGTAGGTTTCTTTCATCATCACCATTTGGTTGTGCAGATCGGGGTTTGCGCGGGTCCCCGCCTTATCATTCCTCAGAGCTTCGTACACTGCGGCGAATTGACGGTAGTTGCTTTCTTCGAGCAGGTTTCCGTACTCCCGAAACTCGGGCCTTTCGTACCATTCCTGTTCTGGGGTACTCCGACCGTCGTCACGTGTGGGGCTGTCGGCCATGGGTGGGCTCCGTCCGGGGGTCGGGTCTGCCTGTCGACTGCTCTACGTGCCGCCCGTGACTCGGTTCGATCCCTTCGCCGATTTCCGGCGGAATGTGGCGTGGCACTCATGACGCCCCGACCTCGCCCCACCGCCCGGCCCGACCCCGCCCGCAGCGGTCCGCGCCCGAGCGCAGCTCGGCCGCATCGATGCGGACCTTGGACAGAAACTGTCAGGTGCTGACAGAAACCGTCCAAGATTCGCAGGGGATACCGCGCGTAGAGCGTGTTAACAGCCGGGGGGCAGTGACGGGGTCAGTAGATGCGGCGGCCTCGCTCGTCGGGTACGCCGGACTTACGGAAGAAGTACGCGTTGATCTGGTCGCGCCATTCCCGGGCGCTGCGGAGTTGCTCGTCGAGGCGTTCGGCGACCCGGGTGAACACCGGTGCGTCGATCGTCCCGCGTAGTCGACGCCAGCGTCGTCGCATCGTCTCGACCTGCTCGAACCCGGCGAAGTGGGTGTCGTAGATGTGCTGGATCACAGTGCTGCCGTTGTGCAGGACGTGGGCGTACGGAACGTGGTGGAAGAAGAGGAGCAACTCGTCGGGGCACCGCTCGACGGACTCGTACACCTCGGACCAGGGGTACGGGTACTGGCCGGTGTAGCCGGTGCCGGTGGCCCGGGTCCGGTCCACGCCCACCCCGTCCCGGTCGGCGTGGTGGTAGGTGCCCCACCTGCTGTACTCGTACCCGTCGACGTCGGGTCCGTAGTGTCCGGCCGGGTCGACCATGAAGCCGACGCCCAGCGGGGCGGTGTAGCGCTCGTAGGTGTGCCAGGAGTCGCCCATGATCTCGTGCAGGGTCTCCCGGACCAGGTCGGGGTCGGCGGTGCTGCCGGGCGGGAAGGTCAGGTCGATCCACTCGTCGAGGACGGTCCGGGGTTCGAGGCCGGGATCCCAGGCGAGCCGCCCGTAGGCGTACAGGTTGGCCTGGGCCAGGGGGTGTCCACACCAGAACTGGTCGTCACCCACGTTGGCGACGGCGACCATCCCTCCGCCGTGGCCGAGCCCGCTGCGGCTCGGATCGGTGTAGCCGGTCGGTCCGGGGGTGGCCGTCCCGGCGGCGATCTCCGCCACTGTCCCGCCGTCGGGTCCCCAGGGGTGGAACCGGAGGATCTCGCTCCAGTGCGGGCCGAGGTAGCAGACGTGCCGCTGCTGGCCTGTGTACTCCTGGGTGACCTGGAACTCGACGGCCAGGCGGGTCGCCGGCATCGCGGTGATCACCGGGGAGACCGGCTCCCGGGCCTGGAAGTCGATCGGCCCGTACTTGACCTGGAGGATCACGTTGGTACGGAAGTCGCCGTCGAGCGGGGCGAAGTGGTCGTACGCGGCCCGCGCCCGGTCGGTGCTGCGGTCCCGCCAGTCCTGGTGGTGGTTGTAGACGAAGGCCCGCCAGTGCACCACACCCCCGAGCGGGGCCAGCGCCTCGGCGAGGAGGTTCGCCCCGTCGGCGTGACTGCGGCCGTACGTGAAGGGGCCGGGCTGCCCCTCCGAGTCGGCTTTGACGACGTACCCGCCGAAGTCGGGGATCCGCTCGTACACCTGCCGGGTGGTGGTGGCCCACCAGGCGCGGACCTTCTCGTCGAGCGGGTCGGCGGTGGCCAGGCCCCCGAGGGTGACCGGGGCGGCGAAGCTGACCGACAGGTGAAGGCGGATGCCGTACGGCCGGAGCGTGTCGGCGATCTCGGCCACGTCACCGAGGTGGTCGGTGAGCAGTCGCGTCTCCACCGGGCCGACGTTGACGTTGTTCACCGAGATGGCGTTGATCCCGACGGCGGCGAGCAGTCGGGCGTACGCCCGGACCCGGGCCAGGTCGCGTCGGGCCACCCCGTGCCGCCAGAAGATCGACCCGCCCGCGTAGCCCCGTTCGACCTGCCCCATCACCGGATGGCAGGAGACGTTGTCCCAGTGGTTGAGCATCCGGCGGCGCAGACCGGGCCGGTGCCGCTGGGTGGACAGGTCGGGTGAGTACGCCGCCGCCCCGAGCCGGACCAGGTGGAACAGCCCGTACAGCAGTCCGGCCGGGCCACCGGCGAGCAGGACCGTCACCTCCTCCACCCGGGTCAGCAGGAAACCCTCGTCGCCGATCCCGCCGCCGCGTTCGTGCAGGGCGGCGACCGCCCTGGCCGCCGGTTCGGGCAGCGGGCCGGCCCAGCGCAGCGCGAGGACCACGTCGACGGGTCCGGTCGGTTCCGGGTCACCCCCGGACGACACCGGGTACGCCGACCGCCGTACCCGGCCGCCGAACCGGGCGCAGGCCAGGGTGACCTCGGTGAGTACGGTGTCGACGAGCGGCCCGTCGCCGTGCACCAGGACCCGGCGGGAGCCGAGTGGACGGAACGCCTCCGGGGCCAGCCAGGCCGGGTGGACGGCCTTCTCGTCGCCGATCACGAATCCTCCCGAAACACCACGCCGGGCCTGAAATCCACAGTGGAACGATGGTAGTCGATCAGTCGGCTCACGCGACGAACTCCCGGGTCAGCCTGGTGGTCATGGGTTCGCCGATCCGCAGCTGCGCCCAGACGAACAGCACGCCGAACAGGGCGAGCACCGCCTCGGAGAAGACCGCCACGACACCGGCCCCGGCGGCCGCCAGCAGCAGGGTGCCCACCGGCACGCTGGGCGTACGGACCAGGAAGTACAGGGCCAGCCGGAGGACGTCCCGGGTACGGAAGTCGAACAGCGCGGTGACGGTCAGGGCGGTCACCCCGACCACTGTCACCGCGACGCCAACCAGCACCGACGGCACCACCCACCAACCGGGTACGGCGGCGGCGTCGAGGTGGGTGAGGTTCACCGCGACGACCGCCACCCAGAGCAGCGTCGGCACCCAGACCCGCAGCGCCGCGACGACGTTGACCCGGTACCCGCGCAGGAACAGCCGGGCCGGGTGCAGGTCGGTGAGGTCGAGCCGCTGGTGGTGCAGGGCGTAGAGGGCGGCGCAGACGGCCGGGCCGACAGGTGTCAGGCAGACCACGAGCAGTGGCAGGTTGCTCGGGTCGGTACCGAGCCCGACCAGGCCGACCAGGGCGGGGAGGGCGGTGGCGAGCAGGAGGAGTTCCACCACCAACAGGGTGTGGATCCGGGCGGCTGCCCGCGACAGCGGCCCGTCGCCGAACTGCCCGACCGTCTGCGAGGTCACCGCCGGTCCCCCAGCAGGCGGGTGTCGTCGCACCAGGGCGGGGTCTCGTCCACCACCGGGGTCAGTTCGGCGAGGGTCACCTCGTGCCGGGTCAGGCTCAGGTCCAGTTCGACCCGCCCGGCCACCACCGGCGTCGCCCGGTGGGTACGGGTCGGCTCGGACGCCGCCCGCAGGTCGTCGACCTGTCGAGGGCTCGGAGAACGGGGACGACCCATCTCCTGCCAGGCGGCGAAGGCGTTGCCCGCCTCCTCGCCGACCGAGGAGCGGAGCAGGAACGCCGACGCGGTGCCGGGTGGCCCGAGCGGGACCGACAGCTCCACCGTGTGCCGTTCGGGCACCGGCTCGCGGCCGGTGACGTCGACCGGCCCCCAGGCCAGCACCGCGATCCGCCCGTCCGGGTGCCGGGTCACCAGGTGGTCCTCGCCTCGGGCCAGGACCTCGTCGCCGAGTCGGGCGACGAAGGCGTACAGGTGGTAGGTGGGTTTGCGGATCTGCCTGTGGGTGAGCAGGCCGAATCCGCCGTGGAACAGCGCCGTCGGGATGCCCTGCTCCTCGAACACGTCGCAGAACGTCCAGTACGAGAAGGAGTCGACGAGGTCACCCCCGGCGGCCAGCACCGGGGCGAGGTACGCGGCGTGCAGCGCGGTGTCGTGGATCGGGTTGTCCGGCCGGTACGAGGAGTTGAACTCGGTGATGTGCACCGGCAGCCCGGCCAACGGGGTGTCGGCCAGGTGCCGCGCCGGGGCGGCGAACTGTTCCAGCAGGTGGGTCGCCGGTTCCAGGGTCTGGTACGTGCCGAACGGCACGTGCCGGGCCGGTCCGGAGGTGTAGGCGTGTCGGCTGACGAAGTCCACCGGGACCCCCCGAGCGGTGACGTACTCGGCGAAGGGGGCCAGCCACTCGTCGGCCCCGGGTGAGATGGCCGGGCCGCCGACCTGCAACGCCGGGTCGACCTCCTTGACCGCGTACGCGGACACCTCGTAGAGCCGGTGGTACGCGTCGCGGTCGGCGCCGGCCCAGAAGTCGGTCAGGTTGGGCTCGTTCCACACCTCGATCGGCCAGTGCCGGACCTCGTCGAGGCCGTACCTGTCGACGAGGTGGCCGATCGTGGCGCGGACCAGGTCGGCCCACTCCGACCAGGAGGAGGGTGGGGTGACGTTGCCCCGCCACCAGAACACCGTCTGGTCGCCGGAGGCGAGGGCCGACGGCATGAAACCCAGCTCCACGAAGGGTTTCACGCCCAGGTCGAGGAAGCCGTCGACGATCTGGTCGAGGTAGCCGAACGAGTGGTGCACCCGGCGGGTGCCCTCGTACTCGTAGGGGCGGTGGACCCCGACGCCGTCGCTGAGCAGGCCGTGCCCCCGGATGTGCCGGAACCCGATGTCGCGCTGCACCATGGCCAGGGAGTCGTGGTAGTCGCGGCGCAGCGCCAGGTCGAGTCGGCCGGTGCCGACGCAGGCCCGCCAGGCGTCGGGGAACCGGCCGACGGGCTGGTCGGCGACGATGTGACGCATACCTGTCCTCCGTGGGGCGTCGACGCGGGTCGGGGTGGGAGCCCCACAGGTGCCGGGCTCCCACCGTCGTCAGCCGTTGGCCTTGCGGAACCGTTCGTACGAGCTGTTGACCAGCTCCAGGTACGCGTCCATGTTCTTGCTCCGCAGCTCGGCGACGTAGGCGTCCCACTCGGTCAGCGGTCGTTGGCCGAGGATGAACCGCAGGGTGTTCTGAGTGACGTGGTCCTTGAGCGGGGTCTCCCAGAGCGACACCTGTTCCCGTTCCTCGTCGGTGAACGGGTACGGCGGGGCCACCTCGACCGGTCGGCGTGCGTTCATCACCCGCTGGAACTCCATCTCCTCGGCGGAGAAGAGGGACTGCACCAGTTCCAGGTTCCCGCCGTAGGTGAAGACGCCGTTGTGGAAGCCGAAGTCCTTCTGGAGGTGCGTGCCGGCGTTCGGGTTGAGCCCGACCATGTCGACGTCGGAGGCGAGGGTCCGTTTCCCGGCGGCGTCCCGGGTGAAGGTGGTGCCCTCCACCCCCCACTTGGCGAACTCCTGACCGGCGTCGGAGTAATAGAGCCAGTCGACGAACTGCATCATGGCGACGAAGTTCTCGCTCTCCCGGGCCTTGCTGTTGATCATGACCCCGCTCTCCAGGCGACTTGCCGGGTTGATCTCCCCGGCCGGGCCGACCGGCAGCGGGATCTTGGTCAGCTTCGCCTCCGGCAGGGTCTTGGCCAGGTCGGGACGGTACTCGTTGACGAGGCTCTGGGCGTTCGACCCGATGACGAACGACTTGCCGTTGGCGAGCTTCTGCCGGGCCTGGTCGTCGGTCTGGGTGAAACTCTCCGGGTCGAGGAGCCCCTCGGCCACCAGCTTGTTCAGGTACGTCAGCATCTGCCGGTACTGCTCACTGGCCCCGGTGTAGACGAACCGCCCCTCCCCCGGGACCCAGGTGGCGTGCTGGAAGGTCCACCCGGCCCGGGTGCCGAACGAGGAACCGACGATGCTCAACATCGAACCGCCGGGGGTCGGCTTGCTCCACCGGTCCGAGTAGGGGTAGCTCTGCGGGTACCGGGCCTTCATCGCCTTCAGGACCGCGTACACCTCGTCCCAGGTCTTCGGGATCTCCAGGTTCAGCTCGTCCAGGACGTCGGTCCGCACCGCGATCGAGTACTCGTGCCACGGCTTCTCGTGCACCCCGGGGAGCAGGTAGAACTTCCCGTCGGACTGCCGGAGCTGGTCGATCTCCGGCCCGAGGTTCCACTTCTCGATCTTGTCCTTGAGGTTCGGCATCAGGTCGAGGTAGTCGCTGACCGGGAGGATCGCGCCGGAGGCGACGTACGCGTTCTCCTGCGGGTGGTACGTCTTCGGGATGATCAGCGGGGCGTCCCCGGCCCCGATCAGCAGGCTGCGCTTCTGCTCGTAGTCGCTCAACGGCACCGCCACCGGCTCCAGCGTGACGTTGGTCCGCTTGGTCAGCTCCGACCAGAGCAGCCAGTCGCTGCGCAGCGGGTAGAACGTGTGGTTGTTGTAGAGCACCGAGAAGTCGAGTGGTTCGGTCGCCGTGAACTGGTCGCCGACGCCGTAGTCGGCCATCGCGCCGATCCGGTTGCCGGAGAGGTCGGTCGACTCCTGCGACTCCTCGGAGCAGGCGACGAGACTGAGCGCGAGCAGCCCGCTAACGGCGATCGCCGCGCCGCGCCGCATTCGATGGTGCATGGCTCGTCCTTTCGATCGGTGGTGGTGGGTGGGGTGGTGCGACTGTGCGTCGGCCGGCCCGATCACCCCTTGACCGCGCCGAGGAGCACGCCGGAGACGAAGAACCGCTGGAGGAACGGGTAGACCGCCAGGATCGGCAGGGTGGTGAGCACGATGGTCACCGACTGGAGGGTGGCCGCCGCCTGCACCGCGTCGGCGTCGGGGACCGCCCCGGCCGAGCCCGCACCCGTCGCACCGGCGATCAGGTTGCGCAGGTAGACGGTGACCGGGAGCAGTTCCTGCCGGTCCAGGTAGAGGAACGCGGTGAACCACGAGTTCCAGAAGGAGACCGCGTAGAACAGCACCATCGTGGCGATGATCGCCTTGGACAGGGGCAACACGATCCGCAGGAGGGTCCCGTACGTGTTCAGCCCGTCCACCGCGGCGGCCTCCTCCAACTCGGCCGGCAGGCTCTCGAAGAACGCCTTCATGACCAGCAGGTTGAACACGTTCACCGCGTTGGGCAGGACCACCGCCCAGATGCTGTTCTTCATCCCCAGGCTGGTGATCAGCACGTAGTTCGGGATCAGTCCGCCGCTGAAGAACATGGTGAACAGGGCGACCCCCACCAACGCCCCGCGCCCCCGGAGCCGGTGCTTGGACAGGACGTACGCGTAACAGGTGGTCAGCACCAGGGAGATGGCGGTGGCGACCACCGTGTAGACGACGGTGTTGCGATAGTTCGTCCAGAACATCGCGTCGGACGTCACCAGCCGGTACGCGGTCAGGTCGAACCCCCGGGGCACCAGGTTGACCTGCCCCGAGATGATGTACGCCTCGTCGCTGAGCGAACGGGCCACGATGGTGACGAAGGGGTACAGGGTCACCACCACGACGGCGGTCAGGACGATCCCGTTGACGACCTGGAAGACCCGGTAGCCCCGGCTCTCCCCCGGCCCCCGCCCCCGCCGCCCCGGCGTCGTGGGGGTACCGCGTCGGCCCGGCGTCGGCTGCGCAGAGCCGGTCACCACAGGCCCGTCCCCACCGTACGGCGGGAGATCAGGTTCGCCGAGACGACCAGGATCAGCCCGATGACCGCCTCGAACAGGCCGATCGCCGCCGCGTAGCTGAAGTTGCTGGACTCGAAGCCCATCCGGAACAGGTACGTCGAGATCACGTCGGCGGTCGGGTACGTCAGCGGGTTGTAGAGCAGCAGGATCTTCTCGAAACCGACGGCCATGAAGCTGCCGATGTTGAGGATCAGCAGGGTCACCATCGTCGGCCGGATCCCGGGGAGGGTGACGTGCCAGGTCTGCCGCCACCGGTTCGCCCCGTCGATCCGGGCCGCCTCGTAGAGGTTGTCGTCGACTGTGGTCAGGGCCGCGAGGTACAGGATCGTCCCCCACCCGACGGTCTGCCAGACCTCCGAGGAGACGTAGACCGCCCGGAACCACTCCGGCTGTTGCAGGAACGAGACGGGGTCGCCCCCGGCGGCCCTGACGATCTGGTTGACGGTGCCGTCCACAGACAGCAACTGCATCACCATCGCCGCGACGATCACTATGGACAGGAAGTGCGGCAGGTACGACACGGACTGGACGAAACGCTTGAGCCGACGGGCGCGTACCTCGTTGAGCAGCAACGCCAGCACGATCGGCAACGGGAAGCAGAACAGCAGGGTGAGGGTCCCCAGCACCAGGGTGTTCGTGAACACCTGCCAGAACGTGGGGTCGGTGAAGAACATCCGGAAGTAGCGCAGCCCCACCCAGTACTCACCGAAGATGCTCCCGCCGGGCTGGAACCGGCGGAACGCGATCACGTTCCCGACCATCGGCAGGTACCTGAAGATCAGGAAGAACAGCAGCGGCAGGACGGCGAGCGAGTAGAGCTGCCAGTCCCGGCGCAGCGCCTGCCGCCAACTCCGCCGCCGGGGGCGTACCACCCGCTCCCGGACGACCGGCGTCCCGCGCGGCGGGTCCACCGCCGGGGGCCGCCGGGTGCCGGTGGTCATCGTCGCGGTTCCGACCCGACGGTCACCGTCGGCGCGACGTCGGCCCGGTCGACCGTGACGGTGGTGAGCAGCTCCCGGTCGTGACCGACCTGACGCTCGGCACCGGCCAACCGCAGGGACACCGTCGCCGACGCCTCCCCACTGGACCTGCCGAACCGCAGCTGCACGTCGCCGGGCTCCACGATCCGTCGACCGTCGCGCCCGGTGAAGGAGGCGACGTCGGCGGGGACCCGGAACGTCACGTCCGCCGCCGCGCCCGGGTCCAGCGGCACCCGGGCGTACCCGACGAGCCGGACCACCGGGCGGGTGGTCTGGGCGACCGGGTCGTGCAGGTACAGCTGGACCACCTCGGTTCCGGCCCGCAGGCCGGTGTTGCGGACGGTGATCCGTACGGTGGTCTCGCCGTCGACGGGCCAGTCGACAGGAACGGTCGACGTCCCCTGCACCGCGTCGGGAACCCCCGCGTCGGTCCACTCGAAGGTGGTGTAGCCGATCCCGTGCCCGAACGGGTAGGCCGCGGTGGGGTCCACCGAGGAGACCTCCGACCGGCGACCCAGCGGTGGGGAGAGGTACGTCCCGGGCAACCCCCCGGCGGTACGGGGCACGCTCACCGGCAGTCGGCCGGAAGGGTCCACCGCGCCGGTGAGCACCTCGGCGAGGGCCTGTCCGCCACGCTGACCGAGAAAGAACGCCTGGACGACGGCGGCGGCACCGTCGAACTCCGGGCCGAGGGCGTACGGCCGCCCGGTCATCAGGACCAACACCACCGGAGTGCCGGTGGCGAGCACCGCCCGGGCCAGGTCGGCCTGCACCCCGGGCAGGCGGAGGTCCTCGGCGTCGCAACCCTCCCCGGAGGTGCCCCGGCCGAACATGCCCGCCCGGTCGCCGACGGCGAGGACGCAGACGTCGGCGGCGCGGGCCGCCTCGACGGCCGCGTCGATGCCCGTGGTGTCGTCCCCGGTGACCGCGCACCCCGGTCGGTGCACGAGGTCGGGAAGGAACCGGACGAGTTCGTCGCGCAGCGACGGGATCTCCAGGCCCAGCCCGTACTCGGGGTGGACTCCGACGTGGTTGGGGAACGAGTAGCAGCCCAGCAGGGCCGTCGGGTCGTCGGCGACCGGGCCGACCAACGCGACCCGCAGCCCGGAACGCAGCGGCAGCAGCCCGTCGTTGCGCAACAGCACCACTGACTGGCGGGCCAACCGCAGTGCCACGTCCCGGCCGGACTCGTCGTCGAACCGGAGTCCGTCGACGTCGGTCGGCAGCCCCTGCCAGTCCTCGTCGAGCAGGCCCAGCTCGGCCTTCTGGACCAGCACCCGGCGCAGCGCCCTGTCGATCAGCGCCTCGTCGACCCGTCCGGCCCGGACCGCGGCGACCAGACCGGGACCGAACGCGTCCACGGTGGGCAGCTCCACGTCGATCCCGGCCCGCAGGGCGAGCCGGGCCGCGTCCGTACCGTCGGCGGCGACGCCGTGCACGGTCTGGAGGAACCGGACGGAGAAGTAGTCGGCGACGACGGTGCCGGTGAACCCCCACCGGTCCCGCAACAGGCCGGTCAGCAGCCCCTCGTCGGCGGCGGACGGGAGACCGTCGATCTCGGTGTAGGAGTTCATCACCGAACGCGCCCCGCCGAGCCGTAGCGCCATCTCGAACGGGGGGAGGACGACGTCGGCGAGTTCCCGGGGACCCATCGACACCGGGGCGAGGTTGCGTCCGCCCCGGGAGGCCGAGTACCCGGCGAAGTGCTTGAGGGTGGCGACGATCCCGGCCCGTTCCAGCCCCCGGACGTACGCCGCACCTGTCGTTCCCACCAGGTACGGGTCCTCGCCGATGGTCTCCTCGGTCCGCCCCCACCGGTAGTCCCTGGTGACGTCGAGGACCGGGGCCAACCCCTGGTGCACTCCGGCGGCCCGCATCGACCTGCCGATCCGCCCGGCCATCTCCTCGACCAGGTCCGGGTCGAAGGCGGCACCCCAGCCCAGCGGTGTGGGGTAGACGGTGGCCCGCCAGGCGGCGAAACCGGTCAGGCACTCCTCGTGGACCTGGGCCGGGATGCCGAAGCGGTTCGCCGCCACGATCTGCGCCTGGGAGGCCGCCAGCGAGCGGGCGCCCTGCACCGGGTCGACGGGGGCGCTGCCGAACGGGCGGGTGAGTTGGCCCAACCCGTACCGGATCAGCTCGCTCCACTGTGGGGCGTCGTCGGCGAGCATGTCTGCCTGGTGCGGGGCGACCCCCTCGCCCGAGGCGTCCGCGCCGACCCAGACTCCGACGAGTTGGGCGACCTTCTCCTCCAGGGACATCAGCGGAATGAGCGCGTCGGCCCGGTCGGTGGGGGGCAGCTGCGGATCGCGCCAGGCGGCGTCTCCGGACGCCGGGCCGGTGTCGACGGGCAACTGACTTCTCATCCGGACCCCTTAGCCTTCGACCGCGTCTGCCCAGGTGGTGGCCGCATCGCCGCCGCCGAGAACAGCCCGAAAGTTTCGGCAACAAGTGCGGTATCTGTTTCGGAAACCTAGGTGTCCGGCCCGAATGTGTCAAGGCCCTCAGATCGACTGTCGACTTTCCCTGTTCACAGCGGATATGCAGTCGACCTCGTACGATGATCACGAGTTTCAGGATCTTGGTACGCGTCGCGGACAACCCCGCGTGCTAAAGTTCCTCGAAACTTTCGCCATGGTCTGGATGAGGCTCCGATGACAGTGCTGCGCCCGCCCACGGCGTCCCCCACCACTGCCGCCACCATCGCCACCATCGCCGACGAGGTCGGTGTCTCGGTCGCGACGGTCTCGAAGGTCCTCAACGGCCGGTCGGACGTCTCCCCGGAGACCCGGGCCCGGGTCGAGGAGAGCCTGGAACGCAACAGGTACCGGCGACGCAGCCGCCGCCAACCGGCCAGCGCCGGCCAGATCGACCTGGTGTTCCACGAGTTCGACTCCGAGTGGGCCACCGAGATCCTGCGCGGCGTCGAGGCGGTCACCGCCACCGCCGGGATCGGATTGGCGGTCTCCCAGCTCGGCGGCGCACACAGCCCCTCCCAGGCGTGGCTGGACGCGGCCCTCGCCCGCCGCCCCCTCGGCGTCCTCTTCGTCCTGTGCCACCTGACCGAGCCCCAGCAGCAGCAACTGCAACGGCAGTTGATCCCGTTCGTCGTCGTCGACACCGACAGCGCCACCTCGGCGTCGGTGCCCACGGTCGGGTCGAACAACTGGAACGGCGGGCTGCTCGCCACCCGCCACCTGCTGGAACTCGGCCACCGGCGGGTCGCGATCATCTCCGGGCCGCAGGACGTCCTGTGCAGCCGGGCCCGGGCCGCCGGATTCCGGTTCGCCCACGACGAGGCGGGCCTCACCGTCGACCCGACGCTGGTCCGCTACGGAAGCTTCTACGTGGATGCCGGCTACCACCACGGCATGGAGCTGCTCAGCCGGCCGGACCGCCCGACCGCCATCTTCGCCGGATCCGACCTCCAGGCCATGGGGGTCCTACGGGCCGCACGGCAGCTCGACCTGCGGGTCCCCGAAGACCTCTCCGTCATCGGGTACGACAACCTGCCCTTCGCCGCCTGGATCGGCCCCGCGCTGACCACTGTCAACCAGCCCCTCCGGGACATGGCCGGGACCGCCGCGCAGATGCTCCTCGACCTGGCCCGGGGCACGGAGCTGTCGACCAGCCGGATCGACCTGGTGACCGAGCTGGTCGTCCGGGAGAGCACGGCACCACCGAACCCGCATCCCTGACCGCCCCCGCAGCGAGGCCCGATGCCCCTCTTCGACCTCCCCCTCGACGAGCTCGAACGGTACGCCCCCGCCGTCGCCGAACCCGCCGACTTCGACGACTTCTGGCAGTCCACCCTCGCCGAGGCCGCCACCCGCCCGGCCCTGGTCGACGTCAGGCCCACGCCGACCGGACTACGACTCGTCGACACCTGGGACGTCACCTTCGCCGGATACTCCGGTGACCCGGTCCGCGCCTGGTACACCCGCCCCCGTGAGGTCGACATCCCGCTGCCCACCGTCGTCGAGTACGTCGGCTACGGGCGGGGTCGGGGCCTGCCCCACGAGCGGCTGCTCTGGCCGGTCGCCGGGTACGCGCACCTGCTGATGGACAGTCGGGGTCAGTCCGGCCGGTACGGCCCCGGCGACACCCCCGACCCGTACGGTGCTCCCGGCGGCCCGTCACCGGTCACCTGGGGAATCCTCGACCCGTACGACTACTACTACCGTCGGCTGATCACCGACGCGGTCCGGGCCGTCGCCGCCGCCCGGGCACTGCCCGGGGTGGACGTCCACCGGATCGTCGTGACCGGCAACAGTCAGGGCGGAGGACTCGCCCTCGCCGTCGCCGGACTCGTCGCCGACCTCGCCGCCGTGCTGACCACCGCCCCGTTCCTCTGCCACGTGCAACGGGCCCTCGACCTCACCGACGCCTCGCCGTACGGGGAGATCGTGCGGTACCTCGCCGTCCAGCGGGACGTGGAGGCGACGGTACGGCGGACCCTCTCCTACGTCGACGGGGTCACCTTCGCCCGACGGGCCGTCGCACCGGCCCACTTCGGCATCGGCCTGCGCGACCCGGTCTGCCCACCGAGCACCGGATTCGCCGCGTACAACCAGTACGGCGCGGCGAACGGCCGACCCGTGCCGCCGGAGCGACGGATCCACACCTACCCGTTCAACGGGCACGAGGGCGGCGAGGCCGTCCACACCCGACGTCAGCTGGACTGGCTGGCCGACACCCTCGCCGGGCGGTGAACTGCCGACGCCCGGCGGCCGGTGGTCTTCCCACCGGTGCCGCCGGGCGTCGGAGCGGGTCAGTGCCGCCCGGAAGGGGTCAGCGGGCGTCGCCGGTGAGGGCGACGAGCGCCTGCGCGGTCCGGAAGTACGGGTTGCGGCCCAGGTCGCCGACGGTGGTGATGTTGAAGGCCTCCTTGAGCAGCTTGGCGTCGCCGTCGCTCACCCCCAGGAGGGCGGCCACCGGGGCGTCGACCAGCTCGGCCACGCTCTTGTCCTGGTACGACTTGTCGACGAGCTTGGTGAAGTCGGCGGTGACGGGCATCGGTACTCCTTTGCAAGACCCGAACGGGACAATCCCCCTCGGATACGGTTGAACTTCACGAATTACATCATCAATGGCTGCCGTACGTCCACTGTGGACCGTAGTGGCCCGACGGACGGCGCTGGAGATCGACGGAAGTGCGGGTGGGCTCAGCCCTCCTCGCCGCCCTCCTCCTCGTCGCCCTCGAAGGCGTCGAAGACCTCGTCGGCGACCATGCCCCCGGCGAAGCCCAGGGCGGCACCACCGGCCACCCCCGCCACCACCGCACCCATCCCGGGTCCCCGACGCTCGTGGTGTTCCTCCTGGTACCCGCCGTGCGGGGCACCGTACCCGGGCTGGCCGTACGCCGGCTGGCCGTACGCCGGCTGGCCGTACGCCGGTTGGCCGTACCCGGGCTGGGGCGGGTAGCCGGGCTGGCCGTGGCCGGGCTGGGCCGGGTAGCCGGTGGCGGTGCCGTAGCCCCCGCCCAGCAGGGACTGACGCTGGTCCAGCGCCTGACGCAGCCAGCCGTCGACCTGGGCGGCCCAGTCGGTGCCGTCCGCATCGGTGTGGGCCACCCGGTACCGGCCGTACGAGTCGTGACCGGGGGTGAAGAGTCCGCCCCGCTTGTCGAACTCCAGGACCACGTCGACGCCGTACTCGTTGGCCACGAAGGTCAGCTCGACCTCGTTGATCCCGTGCGCGTACTGCGGAGCGGCGAAGTACTCGACCTCCTGGTAGAACGGCAGGCTCTGCTGGAGGCCGGAGATGTAGCCGTGCTCCAGGTCGGCGCCCTTGAACTGGAATCCGAGTCGGCCGAACGCCTCCAGGATCCGCTCCTGCACCGGCAACGGGTGCACCTGCACCGGGTCGAGGTCGCCCTTGTCGACGGCCCCCCGGATCGCCACCTCGGTACGCAGACCCAACGTCATCCCGTGCAGGGGCTGCCCGTACAGGCTGGTGACCGGGGTCTCCCACGGAACCGGGAACTGGAACGGCAGGGCCAGGTGCTGCCCCTCGCCCAGGTGGAGGCCACCGGCGACCTGGATCCGGTGGAACTCGACAGCCGCGTCGTGCTCGGTCTCCGCGCCGTCGACCTCGACCCTGGTGACCAGGCCGAGCACGATGTGGTCGATCTCGGCGTCGCTGCTGCCGCCGGTGAGGTTCACCTGCCCGTCGAGCAGCAGACCGGGCCGCGTGTGCGGGTTGGACAGGACCGTGTCGACGCTGGGTGCGCCCACCCCGAACGCACCCAGCATCCGCTTGAAGACCACGTACTTCTCCCTCACCAGCCGGCGTGTCCGCAAGGACCCGACCTGGACGTGAACAGACCTCACCACAACCCTTGCCAGCAGAGACGATCATCGTCGTCCTCAGTGGATCCAGGCTTGGCGGGGAAGCTAACACCGCTAACTGAGAGGTTGCTGAGTGCATCCGACCGACTACCGAGAGGTAACTTGTCGACACCGGCCGGACGGAGCGGAACGGTCGGGTCGCATCCGCGAACCCAGATTCGCTTCAGTCACCGCATCTGCATGTCCATAAGCCGATTCACCCTCGCAACAACGAGCCGATACCCTGACCCGGTGACCACGTACCGGATCGGCGAGGCCGCCGACCTCCTCGGCGTCAGCACCGACACCGTCCGGCGGTGGGTCGACGCCGGACGGCTCCCCGCCACCCGCGACGACCACGGGCACCGCATCGTCGACGGCGTCGACCTCGCCGCGTTCCTGCGGAGCCAGCGGACCCGCCCCGACGACCGGGCCGAGGAGTCCTCCGCCCGCAATCGGCTACGTGGCATCGTCACCTCGGTCGTCCGGGACGCCGTGATGGCCCAGGTCGACATCCAGGCCGGGCCGTTCCGCATCGTGTCGTTGATGAGCCGGGAGGCAGTCGACGAACTGGGCCTCACCGTCGGGTCCGTCGCCGTCGCCGTCATCAAGTCGACGACCGTGGTGGTGGAACGGGCCGCCCCCACCGTCGGCAGCCAGCGAAGGAGCACGCCGTGACGATCCCGAGGATCCCTCTCGCGCCGGTCGCCCTGATCACTGCGGCGCTGCTCGCCGTCGCCGGGTGCGGCACCACCGACCGACCGGGCGGCGACCGCGACGGCACGACAGTCACCGGCACCGTGACCGTCTTCGCCGCCGCCTCGTTGACCAGCGCGTTCACCACCATCGGTACGCAGTTCGAGGCGGCCCACCCCGGGGTCGTCGTCCGGTTCAACTTCGCCGGCAGTTCCGGCCTGGCCACGCAGATCACCGAGGGTGCCCCGGCCGACGTCTTCGCCGCCGCCGACCCGGCCACCATGGCCAGGGTCACCGAGGCTGGTGCCGCCGAAGGCCCGCCGACCACCTTCGTCCGCAACCAACTGGTCGTCGCCGTCGCCCCGGGCAACCCGAAACGGATCACCGGGCTGGCCGACCTGACCCGACCCGACGTCCAGGTGGCGCTCTGCGCCGAACAGGTCCCCTGCGGGGCTGCGGCCCGTCGGGCCCTGGCCGCCGCCGACGTCGACGTCGAGGTGACAGCGGTGACCCTGGAACGGGACGTCAAGGGGGCGCTGGCCAAGGTCACCCTGGGCGAGGTCGACGCCGCCCTCGTCTACCGCACCGACGTCCGGGCCGCCGAGAAGGTCGACGGGGTGGAGTTCCCCGAATCCGGCGCAGCGATCAACGACTACCCGATCGTCGGTCTCGCCGACGCCCCCAACCCCACCGGGGCGCGGGAGTTCGTCGCGTACGTCCTCTCCGAACCGGGCCGGACGGTCCTCACCCGAGCCGGTTTCCAGACCCCGTGACCGGCCCCGCCCCCGTCCAACCCGGTCGACGGCGGGTACGCCGACGAGACCGGCCCCCGGCCCGACGCAGCGCCGGCACCACCAGGGCGAGGATGCCGGTGGCCCTCCTGGTGCCCGCCGGACTCGGGCTGTTCTTCCTCACTGTGCCGCTGGTCGGGCTGTTGGTGCGTACCCCCTGGGCGACCCTGCCCCACCGACTCACCGAACCGGGCGTCCTCGCCGCGCTCCGCCTGTCGGTCCTGGCCGCCACCCTCGCCACAGTGCTCTGCCTGGTGCTCGGCGTCCCCCTGGCCTGGCTGCTGGCCCGGGTCGACTTCCCCGGCCGACGGCTGGTCCGAGCCCTGGTCACAGTGCCGCTGGTCCTCCCGCCGGTGGTCGGCGGCGTGGCCCTCCTGCTGGTCTTCGGCCGCCGAGGGCTGCTCGGCGGGTGGCTCGACCAGACCTTCGGTCTCACCCTGCCCTTCACCACCACGGCGGTGGTGCTCGCCGAGGCGTTCGTCGCGATGCCGTTCCTGGTCATCGCGGTCGAGGGCGCACTGCGCGGAGTCGACACCAGGTACGAGGAGGCCGCCGCGACCCTCGGAGCCGGACGGTGGACCACCTTCACCCGGGTCACCCTGCCCCTGGTCGGCCCCGGGATCGCCGCCGGGGCGGTGCTCGCCTGGGCCCGCGCCCTCGGCGAGTTCGGTGCCACCGTCACCTTCGCCGGAAACTATCCGGGCACCACCCAGACCATGCCCCTGGCGGTGTACCTGGCCCTCGAAACCGACCTGGAGGCGGCGATCGTGCTCAGCCTGATCCTGCTCGTCGTCTCGGTGGCGATCCTCGCCGCGCTCCGGGACCGCTGGCTCGGCACCACGTGACCGGCCCGCTGCTCGACGGACACCTCGTCGTCGACCGGGGCGACTTCCGGCTCGACGTACGACTGCACGTCGCCGCCGGGGAGGTGGTCGCCCTACTCGGCCCCAACGGCGCGGGCAAGACCACCGCGTTACGGGCACTGGCCGGACTGGCCCCGCTGCACGCCGGTCACCTCGTTCTCGACGGCGTCGAACTGGACCGTCCCGGACACCGCCACCCGGTCGGTCCGGAGCACCGCCGCATCGGGGTGGTGTTCCAGGACTACCTCCTCTTCCCGCACCTCGACGTGCTGGACAACGTGGCGTTCGGCCCTCGACGGCAGGGCCTCGACAGACGGGCGGCCCGTCGTCGGGCCGCCGACTGGCTCGACCAGGTCGGCCTCGCCGACCACGCCCACCGACGGCCCCGGCAGCTCTCCGGGGGGCAGGCCCAGCGGGTCGCCCTGGCCCGGGCGTTGGCAGTCGAACCGACCCTGCTCCTGCTCGACGAGCCGCTCGCCGCCCTCGACGCGGGCACCCGGCTGGACACCCGGGCCCGACTGCACGGACACCTCGCCGAACACCCCGGCGCGGCAGTGCTGGTCACCCACGACCCCCTCGACGCGTTGGCCCTGGCCGACCGGCTGGTCATCGTGGAACAGGGACGGATCGTCCAGGAGGGCGACGCCACCACGGTCACCACCCGACCCCGCACCGAGTACGTCGCCAGACTGGTCGGACTGAACCTGCTACGGGGTACGGCCGACGGACACCGGGTCACGGTGCCGCCGGGCCTGACCCTGTCCACCGCCGACCGGCTCCACGGCGACGTCTTCGTGGCCTTCCCACCCACCGCCGTGGCCCTGCACCCCGACCGACCCGAACCCGCCGAGAACACCTGGTCGGCAGAGGTGGTCGGGGTGCAACGGCACGGCGACCACCTCCGGGTCGAGCTGACCGGCCCGGTCCGGGTGAACGCCGACCTCACCCCACCCGCCGCTGCGGCCCTGAGACTCACCCCCGGCACGCACCTCTGGGCCACCCTTCCCCCCACCACCTCCCACACCTACCCGGCGTGAGGGTCCCTTCCCTACCCCCGGGGGGCGTACATGATGATGGCGACGCCGAGGAGGCAGACGGCGGCGCCGGTGAGGTCCCACCGGTCCGGCCGGAACCCGTCCATGACGACGCCCCAGGCCAGCGACCCGGCGACGAAGACCCCGCCGTACGCGGCCAGCACCCGGCCGAAGTTGGGGTCGGGTTGGAAGGTGGCGACGAACCCGTACGCCCCGAGGGCGATCAGTCCACCGGCGATCCACCACAGGCCACGGTTCTCCCGGAAGCCCTGCCACACCAGCCAGGCACCCCCGATCTCGGCGACGGCGGCGAGGGCGAACAACAGGAGCGAGCGCAGTGGTGTCACCTGCCGGACCGTACCGTGTCGGGTGGGTGGCGTCGGTCAGAGCCAGTTGCGACGCTTGAAGATCAGGTAGAGGGTGCCGCAGACCATGCCCATCATCGCCACCGCGAAGGGGTATCCGAACCGCCAGTGCAGTTCGGGCATGAGGTCGAAGTTCATCCCGTAGACGGTGCCGATCAGGGTGGGGGCGAACAGGATCGCCGCCCACGAGGAGATCTTCTTGATCTCCTCGTTCTGTTCGTAGCTGGCCGCGGTCAACGCCCGCATCTCCTCGTTCTGCTGCTGGGAGACGAGGGTGGCGTTCACGGTGAGCATGTTCTGCAGCAGGTGCCGGAACCCGTCGACCCGCTCCACCACGTGGGTCAGGTGGTCCGCGACGTCCCGGAGTCGGCGTTGGAGTTCGGTGTCGGTGCCGTACTTGGTGTATCCGGCGGCGAGGTTGTCCAGGACGCCGAGGAGGGGGCGGGCGGCCCGCTGGAACTCGATCACCTCGCGGCTGAGTTCGTAGATGCGTCGGCTGACCTTCGGGTCGCCGCCGAACACCTCGGTCTCGATCTCGTCGATGTCGTTCTCCAGCCCGGCGACCACCGGGGCGTACCCGTCGACCACCTGGTCGAGGACGGCGTAGAGGACCGCCTCCGGCCCCCGGGCCAGCAGACCCGGGTCGGACTCCATCCGACGTCGTACGGCGGCCAGGTCGGGGGCCTCCCCGTGCCGGACGGTGATCACGAAGTCGGGGCCGATGAACAGGTGCAGTTCGCTGAACTCGACGTGTTCGCGGGAGTCGACGTACCGGGCGGCGCGGAGGACCACGAAGAGGGTCTGGCCGTACCGCTCCAGCTTGGGGCGCTGGTGGGCGGTGATCGCGTCCTCGACGGCCAGGTCGTGCAGCTTGAACTCGCGGGCCAGCGAGGCGATCTGACCGGCGTCCGGGCGGTAGAGGCCGATCCAGGCCATCGCCCCGTCCTGCCCGTCCAGGCAGCGGTACGTCTCGGCGAGGCTCTCCGGGGACGCGTACCGCCGCCCGCCGGTGTAGACGGCGCTGTCGACCAGTCGGCTCTCGGCGGTGGTCCTGACGTTCACCGGTACGGCGGGCCGGGGGCGGGGTGCGACGGCGGTACCGCCGTTGCCCCACCGTCCGAGGGCGTTGGTGAGGGCGAACGCGCGCAGCTTGGCGGGCATGGGGGGACTCCTCGGCCAGGGATGACGGGATGGTCCGCCCCTGGGGCCGACGGCAGGTCAGTCGGGGGTGCTCGCAAGGGCGGCGGTGGTCGTCGAGCTGGTACTCGGAGGTTCGCTACTCATGGCGTGACCACCTCCCCTCGCGTCGTCGTACGCACACCGACCCGCACCGATGGCGAGTGCGCCGCGCGAAAGCTTAACCCGCCTTCGCGTCGACTCGTCCACCGCCGTAGCGGAATTCACCTGCCCGTCACAACCACCCCCGTCGTTTGAAGATCAGATAGAGGCTGCCGCAGACCAGTGCCATCAGCAGCAGCGCCAACGGGTAGCCCAGTGGCCAGTGCAGTTCGGGCATGAGGTCGAAGTTCATCCCGTACACCGTGCCGATCAGGGTGGGGGCGAACAGGATCGCCGCCCAGGCGGAGATCTTCTTGATCTCCTCGTTCTGTTCGTAGCTCGCCGCGGTGAGGCTGCGCATCTCCTCGTTCTGCTGCTGGGACACCAGTGTCGAGTTCACCGTCAGGATGTTCTGCAACAGGTGCCGGAACCCGTCGACCCGCTCCACCACCTGGGTCAGGTGGTCGAAGACGTCCCGCAGCCGCTGCCGTACCTCCTCGTCGGCGCCGTCCGGCGCACCCCCGGTGACCAGCCCGTCCAGCATCCCGAGGAGGGGGCGGGCGGCCCGCTGGAACTCGATGACCTCCCGGGTCAGCTGGTAGATGCGGCGGCTGGCGTTGGGGTCGCCGCCGAACACCTCGGTCTCGATCTCGTCGATGTCGTTCTCCAGCCCGGCGACCACCGGGGCGTACCCGTCGACCACCTGGTCGAGCACCGCGTAGAGCACCGCCGCCGGACCCCGGGCCAGCATCTGCGGTTCGGACTCCAGTCGGCGTCGTACCGCCACCAGGTCGGGGGCCTCACCGTGCCGCATGGTGATGACGAACCGGGGGCCGAGGAAGAGGTGCAGTTCGCTGAACTCGACCACCTCCCGTCTGTCGACGTACCGGGCGGCCAGCAGGACCACGAACCGGGTGTCCCCGTACCGTTCGAGTTTGGGCCGTTGGTGGGCGTTGACGGCGTCCTCGGCGGCCAGCTCGTGCAGCTGGAACTCCCGGGCCAGCGAGGCGACCTGCACCTCGTCCGGCCGGTAGAGCCCGATCCAGGCCATCGAGCCGTCCCGCTCCTGAAGACACCGGTACGTCTCGGCGAGGCTGGCCGGGGAGGCCTGCCGCCGACCGGCGGTGTAGACGGCGCTGTCGACGAGTCCGCCGGGCTCGGGTGGGTCGGCGTAGAGCGGGTGGGTTCCGTGTTCGTCGAGCCAGCGCCCGAATCCACCGGTCGACGGCTCGGTCATCACCGTCTCCCTCCCGCGAACCGCCGGCGGACCGCCCGCGAACCGCCCGCGAACGAGATGGCCACCACCGGCTCGGCACCCCCACCCACCTGCTGATTCTCCCCGCATCGGCGGATCGGTTGGCGACATCCGGCGCATACTCACGGTGACCGGGCCGGGCATGACGGGGGCAGCGGATGGGTGCGGGTTCGCGGATCCCGACGGCTCCCCGTCGGCTCCGGTCGCTGCGCGCCTGGTTGCTCACCCCACCGGATGTGGGTCCCGCGCGCCATCCCGGCCCGTTGGCGGCCACGCCGCAGACCCGCCGTCACTCCTGGTGGCGGGTGATGTGTCTGACCGGGGTGGACTACTTCTCCACGCTGGGATACCAGCCGGGGATCGCGGCGCTGGCCGCCGGGGCGCTCTCCCCGGTGGCCACCCTGGTGTTGGTCCTGGTGACCCTGCTCGGGGCGTTACCGGTGTACCGGCGGGTGGCGGTGGAGAGCCCGCACGGCGAGGGGTCGATCGCCATGCTGGTCCGGTTGCTCCCGTACTGGCAGGGCAAGCTGTTCGTGCTGGTCCTGCTCGGGTTCGCGGCCACCGACTTCATCATCACCATCACCCTGTCGGCGGCGGACGCCACCGCCCACCTGGACGAGAACCCGTTCTGGCCGACAGCGTTGAAGGGCCACGAGGTGGTGGTGACCCTGGTGCTGGTGGCGCTGCTGGGGGCGGTCTTCCTCATGGGTTTCAGTGAGGCGATCGGCGTCGCCGTGGTCCTGGTCGGGGTGTACCTGACGGTGAACGTCGTGGTGATCGGCGACGCGCTGTGGCGGGTGGCCACCCATCCCGGTGTGTTCGCCGACTGGTCGGCCGCGTTGACCCGGCAGCACGGCGATCCGGTGTCGATGGTCGCGGTGGCGCTCCTGGTCTTCCCGAAGCTGGCGCTGGGGTTGTCGGGCTTCGAGACGGGGGTGGCGGTCATGCCCCACATCCGGGGTACGCCGGGCGAGCCGGAGGCCCGTCCGGTGGGACGGATCCGGGCGGCCCGTCGACTGCTGACCACCGCCGCCGTCGTGATGAGCGTCTTCCTGGTGACCAGCAGCGTCGTCACCACCTTCCTGATCCCGGCGGAGGAGTTCCGGCCGGGTGGGGCGGCCAACGGGCGGGCCCTGGCCTACCTGGCGCACGAGAACCTGGGGCAGGTGTTCGGGACCGTCTACGACGTCTCCACCATCGCCATCCTGTGGTTCGCCGGGGCGTCGGCGATGGCCGGGTTGCTGAACCTCGTCCCCCGTTACCTGCCCCGGTACGGGATGGCGCCCACCTGGTCCCGGGCGGTCCGGCCCCTGGTCCTGGTCTTCACAGCGGTGGCCTTCCTGATCACGATCGCCTTCGGCGCCGACGTCGACGCCCAGGGTGGGGCGTACGCGACAGGGGTGCTGGTCCTGATCACGTCGGCGGCGACGGCGGTGACCCTGTCGGCGCACCGACGTCGGCAGACCGGCCGCCGGTTCGCCTTCGCCCTGATCACCGTGGTCTTCGTCTACACGACCGGGGCGAACGTGGTGCAGCGCCCGGACGGTGTGAAGATCGCCGCGTGTTTCGTCACCGGGATGCTGCTGGTCTCCCTGCTGTCCCGGTTGTCCCGCGCCTACGAGCTGCGGGTGGACACCGTCGACCTGGACCCGCAGGCGCGGTGGATCATCGACGAGGCCGCCCGTCGGGGGCGGATCCGACTCGTCGCGCATCCGGTGGCCGACCAGCGGCCCGAGGCGTACCGGGAGAAGGTGGCCGAGACCCGGGCGGACCACGAGATCCCCGGCGACGCCGACCTGATCTTCGTCGAGGTACGGGTCACCGACCCGTCGGACTTCGAGACCAGCCTTCCGGTCCGGGGCAGGACGGTCGGGGCCGGGACGGGTGAGGGCGGGTACCGGGTGCTGGCGGTGGAGAGCACCTCGGTGCCGAGTGCGTTGGCGGCGCTCCTGCTGCACGTGCGGGACCGCACCGGCCGCCGTCCCCACGTCTACTTCTCCTGGACCGAGCAGGGACCGCTGGCGAACCTGCTGCGCTACCTGGTCGTCGGCCGGGGCGAGGTGGCGTACGTGACCCGGGAGATCCTGCGTCGCCAGGAGCCGGACCGGTCCCGCCGCCCCCACGTCCACGCCGGCTGACCGGATCGCGTCGGCCACGTGCCCGTCGGCCGCCCCGGGTCCGCGCCCGCCGCCGACCGGGGCGGGCCGGGTCAGCCGGTGCCGACCCCGAGGAGTCGGCGGATCCGGCGTCCGATCCGGGCCTGCAACGGGACCCTGGGGGGCTCGGGCGGCGTGGGGGGCGTCGGGGCGACCCCGTCGGCCGGCACCTTCACCGGCTTCGGCAGCCGGGTGTCCAGGGTCCACCCACAGTTGTGGATCCGGGCCTTGAGCACCCAGGTCCCCTCGGTCCGCCCACCGTTGAGGGTGGCGAAGTCGATCCGGGTGGTGCTGCGGTGGACGAGGTGGAACGCGCCGGGTGGACCGCCCGGCGCGGGGATCCGCTCGGTGCGTGACTCGACGGGCAGGAAGACCTCCTCGCTGGTCTCCTTGCGGAGGGCGACGAGATCCATCTTCGCCGCGGCCACCTGGGCGGTGGCGTCGGCCCGGTCCGCGTCGACCTCGGGCACCGGGAGGGTCAGCAGGTCCCGCCCCTCGTCGTGGACGAAGGTGACGGGCTGTTCACCGGAGACCAACCCGCCGGAGACCTCGACGGTGAGGACCGTCCCGTCAAGGTCGCGTCGGTCCAGGGTGGCGGTGGCGCGGATGCCGGTCTCCCACTCGGCGAGGGAGCGCAGGTCGCCGAGGCGGCCCTGCTCGGCGAGGTACGCCACCACCCGCTGTCGGGGTGGCAGCCCGGCGGCGACGCCGGGCGAGAAACGGTCCCGGATGATGTTCCGGACCTGGTGGGCGACCTTCTCCGTCCAGTCCTCGGGGGCCTCCAGCAGCGCCTTCCCGGCGAGCCTGTTGACCATTTCGTTGCGCAGCCACCGGCGGTGCAGTCTGTCGCGCAGCGGTCCGGGGCGGGTGTACCCGTCGACGACGTCGAGGGCCTCACGCAGATTGGTGTAGTAGCCCTCCGGATCGAGCCGGGTGGCGGTGACGTTCCCCGCGTCGGGCCGCCGGAAGTGGTGGTAGCAGGCGTAGTCGGCGAGTACGCAGATCCGGCGGGCGACGAAGTACGACCTGACCACCATGACGTGGTCTTCGAGGCGGCGTCGCCCCTCCGGGAAACGGATCTCGTTGTCCAGCAGCATCGACCGTCGGAACAGCTTGTGACAGGTCATGCTGTCGATCAGCGGGGCGTTCTCCAGGGTCGCGTCGAACCGGTTCCTGCGGAACAGCTCCCGGGGCACCCCGCGCCCGTGGCCGACCATCTTGCCGATGACCATGTCGGCGTCGTACTCGTGGGCGCAGGCGTGCAGGCGTTCCAGGGCCTCGTCGCCGAACCAGTCGTCGTCGTCGGCGAAGAAGACGTACTCGCCCCGGGCCTGGTCGACGCCGAGGTTGCGGGGGCGCGACGGCCAGCCCGAGTTCTCGATGTGCAGGACCCGCATGTTCGGTTCGGTGGCGACCAGTTCGTCGAGGCGGGCCGGGGTCTCGTCGGTGGACCCGTCGTCGACGAACAGGACCTCGAACTGGTCCCGAGGCATAGACTGACGCTGTAGCGAGATGATCAATTTCTCGATGTACGGCCCGGGGTTGTAGGCCGGCACCACGACACTCACCTTGGGCTCGTTGGCTGTGATGGTCATGCTCTCTTCCTGAGCAGTGGTCGTCCTCACCCAGGAAGACGATCGTCGAAGGCGAACGGTTGCGGTGTCGCACTCAGACTATTCCCGTTTTGACGCGGAATCCGCCTCTCATCCGTCGCCGGGAGTGGCGACTCGCCGTGGCGATGCCGGACGGAACCTTCCTCCCAACCTGATTGATCCAGTGCCGACGGGGAAGTTTCCCCAGCACGGACGGGCACCTTTCATGGGAGGGATGAAATGGCTCACAACCAGTTTCAGCAGCAGGACCCCAAGGACCAGTTCCGCTCCCCGGACGAGCAGACCGGCGGGCAGCAGTCGCCGCCGGGCCAGACGGGCAAGATGCCCGACACCCCCGACCACGGGGAACGGAGCTATCGGGGCAGCGGTCGGCTCACCGGGAAGCGGGCCGTACTCACCGGCGGGGACTCGGGGATCGGCCGGGCGGTCGCCATCGCGTACGCCAGGGAGGGCGCCGACGTCCTCTTCACCCATCTACCCGAAGAGGAGGAGGACGCCCGGGAGACGGCACGGCTGATCACCGAGGCCGGGCGGACGGCGGTGCCGGTGGTCGGTGACATCCGCGACGAGGGGCACTGCCAGGACGTGGTCGAGCGGGCGGTCGCCGAACTCGGCGGCGTGGACATCCTGGTCAACAACGCCGCGTACCAGATGGCCCAGGAGGGCGGCATCCTCGACATCGACACCGAGCAGTTCGACAGGGTGCTCAAGACCAACCTGTACGCGATGTTCTGGCTGACCAAGGCGGCCGTACCGCACATGGGCGAGGGGTCGGTGGTCATCAACACCGCCTCGATCCAGGCGTACCAGCCCTCGTTCCAGCTGTTGGACTACGCCACCACCAAGGCGGGGATCGTCAACTTCACGAAGGCGCTGGCGGAGAACCTGGCGGACCGGGGGATCCGGGTCAACTGCGTGGCACCGGGCCCGATCTGGACCCCGTTGATCCCGGCCACCATGCCCGAGGAGAAGGTCGAGTCGTTCGGCGGCGACACCCCGCTGGGCCGGGCCGGTCAACCGGCGGAACTGGCCCCGGCGTACGTCTTCTTCGCCTCGCAGGAGTCCAGTTACATCACCGGTGAGGTGCTCGGTGTCACAGGCGGCAAGCCGCTCCCCTGACCGACCCCGACGCGGCGGTCGCGGGGTGTCGCATTCCTGACCGACCTTCGGCCGACAGGCATGGATTCCGGCTGGTCAGGGTAATTGATCGACATGGGCACGCTCCACTTTTCCGCACCGATGGTGAAGGCCGTCGAGGTGCAGCAGTGGCGACTGACGACCGGGGCGGAGCTTCGTGAACTACGCGCCTCCCTGCATCGCACGCTGACCGGCAACCAGCTGCTCGACGGGGAGAAACTGGACGACGTCCCCGAGCAGATGGCGTTGGTGGCGACCGAACTCGCCACCAACGCCCTGCGGCACGGGCTGCCGCCGACGATCGTCACGCTGTTCAGCGCCGACGAGTGTCTGCTGCTGGACGTTGCCGACCACGACCTGGGCACGGTCCCGGAGTTGGCCGACACCCGCCCCGCCGAATCCGGCGGACGGGGTCTGCTCCTGGCCCGTCGGCTCTCCCTCGACGTGGGCTGGTACGCCACAGCGACCACCAAGCACATCTGGGCGACGTTCCCGCGCCGCGCCGGCAGACCGAGCCCCTGACCGGTGGGGCCGCACCCGGTCAGGGTGCGGCCCCACCGGTCACCGGGGGCGGTGCGGTGCGATGGGGTTGGCGAGGGAACCGATCAGTTGCAGGGCGGCCGACGGGTCGGCCAGGTCCACCATCTGCCGGTTGTTGCGCAGCTGGAGCCGGTTGAGGCAGGAGAGCGCGAACTCCTCGGTGAACAGGTCGTAGCGGGCGAGCCGGTCGGCCAGGTGGGGCACCCGGTCGCGGTAGGCGGCGGCGCACTCGGCGACGGTCCGCCAGAACTCGTCCTCGGCGAGGACACCGGCCTCGGCGAGGACCGCGTTGAGGTGCCGCAGGAAGCAGTCGAAGACGTCGGTGAAGATCGACAGCAGCCGCTCCTCCTCCGGGACCCGGACCTGGATCCGGCCGACCAGGGGCGGCAGCTCGACGTCGGGGTCGAAGACGACGATCTCCTCGGCGATGTCCTTGAAGATCACCCGCTGCACCACCCCGCCGTCGAGCACCAGGATGACGTTCTCGCCGTGCGGCATGAAGGCCAGGTCGTGGGCGTAGAAGGCGTGCAGGAGCGGAGTCAGGTACGCGTCCAGGTAGCGCCGCAGCCAGTCGGCCGCCGGCAGCCCGGACTCCTCGATCAGCGCCGCCGTCAGGGACCCGCCCGCCCGGTCGGTGTGCAGCAGGGAGGCCATCGTGGCCAGCCGCTGCCCCGGCTCCAGTCCGGGCACCGGGCTCTCCCGCCAGAGCGCGGCCAGCATCTTCCGGTACGGGGAGTACCTGTCGGTGGCCGCCTCGTACTGCCTGTTGCGGTAGCCGACGGCGGCCCGTTCCCGCAGGATGGTCAACCCGGTGGACCGGAACACCTCGTCGGCGGCGATCAGGTCGGCGAGCCAGTCGTTGATGGCCGGGGTGGCCTCCATGTACGCCGCCGAGAGCCCTCGCATGAACCCCATGTTCAGCACCGACAGGGCCGTCTTGACGTAGTCCCGGTGCGGGTTGGTGGCGTTGAAGAAGGTCCGCACCGACTGCTGCGGCAGGTACTCGTCGGGTCCCTCGCCGAGACAGACCAGGTGCCGTCGGGCCACCTCACCGGCGAAGGTCACCGACAGCTTGTGGAACCACTGCCAGGGGTGCACCGGGATGAGGTGGTGGTCGTCGAGGTCCAGGCCGAGGTCGGCCAGGGTCCCGGCGAAGTGCTTCAGGGTCTCCTCGCCGAGTTCCTGCCGCAGGAAGGTGGAGTGGTCCAGCTCGGTCGAGCAGGTGAAGACCGAGTGGTCGCGGTGGGCGGCCAGCCAGATCAGGCGTACCGGCTGGGCGGCCTCCGGCGCGTACCGGTGCTGGTCGTGGCTGCCGTACCCGAGTCGGCCGTTGTTCGCCACGAAGCAGGGGTGCCCCTCGGTCATCCCCGACTCGATGCTCTGGAAGTCGGCCCGCGCCAGGGCCGCCGCGTCCACCGCTGGTTTGTGCAGCTTGAACGCCCCGCCGGCCAGGGTGGCGCTGATCTCCTCCAGGTAGACCGGGAGGATCTCGTCGGTGAGGCCGAGCGCGCCGCGCAGCTCGGTGCAGAACTCGACGGCGTCCACCGGCAGTTCGACGCCGTCGCGGTGCCGGGTGAGGCTCGCCAGGTCGATCTGCCAGTGCTCCAGGGCGAGCAGCCGGGCGGTGAACCGGTAGGTGACGGTGGCGTCGTCGCTGCGCACCTCGTACCACCGGGGGCCGGGGTCGGCGGTGGCGACCGGGGTGGGGACGATCAGGCGTTCGTGGGCGAACTCGGCGAGCGCCTTGCGGACCAGGTGTCGGTTCGCGGTGGCCCAGAGTTCGGGGGTCAGGTGGGCGACGGCCTCGACCGGATTCACGCCGGCACTCCCTTCTGCCCGACGGCGGCCGTGAAGGCCGCCCGGGTGGCGGTACTGAGCAGGGCTTCCTTGGTGGGCAGGGTGACGGTTCCGACGACTGTGAACCCGACGGCGGCGTTGAGGGCCTGGACCGCCCTGTTGTCGACGTCCGGCTCGACGACCACCCGGCGCACCGAGGGGTCGGCGAAGAGCCAGGTCATCACCGTGGTGATCACCGCCCGGGTGAACCCGGGGACCGGCTGGTCGGTCGGGGCGCAGAGGAAGTGCATCCCCACGTCCCCCTCCTGCCTGTCGTAGCGGCCGACCAGCTCCACGTGCGCCGGGTCGTACCGCTCGGCGAGGAAGGTCGGTCGCCCCCGCCACAGCCCGAGGTACGCCTCGTGGTGCGGGTGGTCGGCGATCCGCTGGTACTCGGTGACGACGGCGTCGAGGTCGGCCTCCTGCATCAGCCAGTACGCGGCCTTCGGGTGGGTCACCCACCGGTGCAGCAGCGCGGCGTCCCCCACCGGGTCGAGGGTACGCAGTGCGAACTCACCGAGCCGGGGGTCGGTGTGCCGGAACACCGTCTCCCCGGCGGTCACGACGCCTCCCCGGAGGGGGCGCCGAACTCCTGGAAGGCGATGCTCTTCTCGATCGGGTAGTGCTCCCGCCCGAGCAGGTCCCGGATGATCGACGAGTTCCGGTACGGCCCCATCCCCAGGTCGGGTGAGGTGACGCTGTGCGTGTGGGTGCCGCTGTTCTGCAGGAAGACGCCCCGGCCGGTCTGGTCGACGCTGTAGTTGCGGGCCACGTCGAAGCGGCCGTGCGAGTCGAACCGGAGCCGGTCGGTGATCCCGGCCAGGAACTCGGGGACCTGGTAGTGGTAGCCGGTGGCCAGGACCAGCCCCTCGGTGTCCAGTGTGAAGTCCCGGCCCTGTTCCACCTGGCGCAGGCCCAGGGTGTACCGGCCGTCGCCGTGGACGGCGCTGGTGACCTCGGTGTTGGTGAGCAGTCGGGTGTCGACGGGTCCGGCGATGCTCCGGGCGTAGAGCAGGTCGTAGATGTCGTTGATCAGGTCCGAGTTGATCCCCTTGAACAGGTTCTTCTGTTCGCTCTCCAGCCGGTACCGGGTGGGCTCGGGCAGACCGTGGAAGTAGTCCACGTAGTCCGGCGAGGTCATCTCCAGGGTCAGCTTGGTGTACTCCAGCGGGAAGAACCGGGGCGACCGGGTCACCCAGGTCAGCTGGTAGCCGTGGGTGTCCTGGTCGGTGAGCAGGTCGTGGTAGATCTCCGCCGCGCTCTGCCCGCTCCCGACCACTGTCACGCTGCGCCTGGCCCGCAGCGCCTCCCGGTGGGACAGGTACGCCGAGCTGTGCACCACGTCCCCGTCGAGGTCCCGGCAGGCCGGCGGCAGGTACGGCGGGGTGCCGGTGCCGAGGACCAGGTGCCGGGCGGTGAAGGTGGCCTGTCCACCGGTCGCCGCCACGGTGGCGGTCACCGTGTAGGTCTCGTCGGCGTCGTCGTACCGCACGTCGGTGACCTGGTGGCCGAAGCGCAGGTGCGGGAGCTTCCCGGCCGCCCACCGGCAGTAGTCGTTGTACTCGGTGCGCAGCGGGAAGAAGCTCTCCCGGATGTAGTACGGGTACAGCCGCCCCTGTTCCTTCAGGTAGGCCAGGAACGAGTAGGGCGAGGTGGGGTCGGCGAGGGTGACCAGGTCGGCCAGGAAGGGGGTCTGGAGGCGGGTTCCGGCCAGCAGCATCCCGGGGTGCCAGTCGAAGTCCGGCCGGGCCTCCAGGAACACCCCGTCGAGGTCGTCGAGGGGTTCGGTGAGGCAGGCCAGGCCCAGGTTGTACGGGCCGAGCCCGATGGCGACGAAGTCGTGGGTGGACATGGGGTGCTCCAGACGCGAGGGGCGGGTCATCTCAGACGTGGCAGGTGAGGGTGGCGGCGCGCTGCTGTCGGGCGTACCGGCGGGCGTGCCCGGCGAGCAGGTCCAGCACGTACGCGACGTCCGCCCCGGTGGTCTCCGGGTTGAGCACCGTGAACTTGAGGTACTGCCGACCGTCGACGACGGTCCCGGCGACCATTCCCGCGCCGGAGGCGGCGAGGGCCTCCCGGGCGTACCTGTTGGCGGCGTCGGCGAGGTCGTGGTCGGCGTCGTCGACCGGTCCCCCCTCGCCGGTGTCGGGCAGCCACCGGAAGACCACGGTGCTGAGCTGGGAGCGGGTCACCACCTCGAAGCGCGGGTCGGCGTCGAGCATCCGCCACGCCTCGGCGGCCCGGTCCAGCACCTCGTCGAAGAGGTCGCCGAGGGCGTCGGCACCCATGACCCGGAGGGTGAGCCAGAGTTTGAGCGCGTCGAACCGTCGGGTGGTCTGGAGGCTCTTGTCGACCTGGTTGGGGATGCACTCCTGCACCGTCCACGCCGGGTTGAGGTAGTCGGCGTGGTAGGTGGCGTGCCGCAGGGCGGCCCGGTCGCGGACCAGCAGGGCGCTGGAGGAGACCGGCTGGAAGAAGGACTTGTGGTAGTCGACGGTCACCGAGTCGGCCCGTTCGATGCCGTCGAGCAGGTCCCGCCGGGTCCGGGAGACCAGCAACCCGCAGCCGTACGCGGCGTCGACGTGCAGCCGTACGCCGTCGGCGGCGCAGGCGTCGGCGATCGCCGGAAGGGGGTCGATCGAGCCGAAGTCGGTGGTACCGGCGGTCGCCACCACCGCCATCACCACCAGGCCCTGCTGGTGGCACCGGTCGAGTTCCCGGCGCAGCGAGACCGGGTCCATCCGGCGGGTGGCGTCGGTGCCGACGGTGACCACCGCGTCCGGGGCGAGGCCGAGCAGGGTGGCCGCCTTCTGGACGCTGAAGTGCCCGGCGGCGGAGGCCAGGATCCGCAGCCGGGGCAGGAGGTCGGCTCGGGTGGCCGGGCCGGGGCGGTCGGCTGCGGCCCGGGCGCAGGCCTCCTCCCGGGCGATCAGCAGGGCCTGGAGGTTCGACTGGGTGCCGCCGCTGGTGAAGACGCCGTCGGCGGTGGGGCCGAACCCGATCCGACCGGCCGTCCAGTCGATCAGGCGACGTTCGATGAGGGTCCCGCCGGCGCTCTGGTCCCAGGTGTCCAGGGAGGAGTTGACGGCGCTGAGGATGGCCTCGCCGAGCAGGGCCGGGAGCACCACCGGGCAGTTGAGGTGGGCCAGGTAGCGGGGGTGGTGGAAGTAGACGGCGTCGCGCAGGTAGAGCTCGTCGAGTTCGTCGAGGGCGGCTGTCGTCTCGCCGAGGGGTGCGTCCAGGTCCACGGCGGCGATCTGCGGGGCCAGCTGCGCCGGGGTGATCCCGGTGAAGGGTCTGTCGGTGCCGGCTATGCGTGTGGCGACCCTGTCGACTCCGGCTGCCAGGACCCGCCGGTACTCCTCCACCGTCCCGTCGTTGAAGAGGTGCTCGCGGCCGCTGGCCGGATGGATCGGTGCGTTCTCGACGGGCTCACCGGGCTGGCTCATGGCAGGTCCTCCACGATCTACAGTGGACAAACGGTGCCCGGCGCCGTCCCCGGACGCATCGACCGGGCCCTGCTCCGGGCGACACCTCGCGATCGACCGGGGACGACCTGCGATGGCGACTTAGGTTAACCTAACCTAATCACCTGTCAATACTTCTCGCCACTCGAACACACCGGAGCCCACACTGTCTGTCATCAACGAGCGGGTGTTCCGGGACCCCTGGGGCGTCCCCCACCTCCGCGCCGACGACCACCTCTCGCTCGCGTACGCCCAGGGAAGGGCCACTGCGCTGGACCGCGCCTGGCAGCTCGAAGTGGAGCGACACCGAGCCCAGGGCAGTAGCGCAGCGTTCCTCGGCACCGAGGCCGTGCAATGGGACACATTCGCCAGACAGGCCCGCCTCGTCGACACCGCCCGCCGGTGTCACGCAGGCCTCGACCCGGCCACCGCCGCCTGGGTGGGGGCCTACGTGGACGGGGTGAACGCGGGGCTCGCCGAGGGTGCCGCGCGGGCTCCCGAGTTCGCCGCGACCGGTGTCGTCCCCGGGCGGTGGGAGCCGTGGACCCCCCTGACGCTCTGGCTGTCGCACCACATCCTCTTCGCCGGGTTCCCCAGCAAGCTGTGGCGCGAGGAGGTGGCCCGACACCTCGGCGACGGGGCACTCGACCTCTTCGCCGCCGACGGGCCGGTGAGCGCCGGAAGCAACGGCTGGCTGGTCGCCGCCGGGCGGACCGCCACGGGCGCGGCGTTGATCGCCGGTGACCCGCACCGGCTCAGCGAGGACCCCAACGTCTACCAGCAGGTCCGGCTCGCCTGCCCGGAGTACGACGTCCTCGGGTTCGCCGTGCCCGGCGTCCCCGGGATCGCCCACTTCGGGCACGCCGGATCGGTGGCCTGGGCGATCACCAACGCGATGGCCGACTACCAGGACCTGTACGCCGAACGTCTGCGGCGCGACGGCGACGCCGTCCAGGCCCTCGGCCCGGACGGCTGGGCCGACGCGCACGTCCACGTCGAGACGGTCGAGGTGGCCGACGCGGACCCGGTCCGGGTCGAGGTCGTCGAGACGGCACGCGGCCCGGTCGTCGTCGGCGGGCCGGAGGGCGTCGTCGACGACCGGCACGGGTCGAACGCCGTCAGCCTCCGCTACCCACCCCGGGTCCGGGGCGACCTGGGCTTCGACGCCCTCCCCGCCCTGCTGCGGGCCCGGACCGTCGGCGACGTCGACCGGGCCCTCGACGGCTGGGCCGAACCGGTGAACGTGGTCCTCGCCGCCGACACCGACGGGGGGCTGCTGCACCGGGTCGCCGGGGCGGTCCCGGTCCGTCACCCTGACAACCTGCGACGGGTCGTCCCGGCCTGGGACGCCGGACACGCCTGGCAGGGCTGGCACACCACGATGGCGCACGCCGAGGTCGACGGGGTCGCGGTGATGGCCAACCAGAGCGGGATCGCCACCGGGTACGGCGTGGAGTTCGCCCCGCCGTACCGGGCCGACCGGATCAGGCACCTGCTCGACGCGGGCACCGGGTGGACCGCCGACCGGATGCCGGAGGTCCACACCGACACGTACCTCGCCTCGGCGGAGCCGGTGCTCGCCCGGCTCGCCGCCCTCGACGGGCTCGACCCGGCCGCCACCGCCCTGCGGGACCGGCTCCTGCGCTGGGACCGCCGGATGGACGCCGACAGTGCCGACGCCGCCGCGTACGCCGCCGTCCGACACGCCGTGGTACGCCGACTCGCCGCCCGACCCGCGTTCGCCGGGCTGGCCGGGCCGCTGCCGTACCCGGAGATCTTCCGGCCCTGGCTGTCGCTGACCTCCCGGGTCGGGTACGCGCTGGCCCCCCTCCTGGCCGACGACCGCCTCCCCGACCTGGACCGCGACGGCGCCCTGCGAGCCGGGTTGACCGACGCCGCCGCCGACCTGGACCCGACCGTGACGTGGGGGGACGTGCACCTGGTGAACCCGTGGCGGGTGCCGGTGACAGTCGCGGCCGAGCGGTTCCCGGGGATCTCCGGTGACCACGACTGCGTCCTCGCCACCTCCAGCGTCCCCGGGGTGACCGACTACGCCCTGCGGGTACCGGTGGCCCGGTACGTCTGGGACCTCGGCGACAGGGGGGCCGGCGGGTGGGTGGTGCCGTTCGGCGCGTCCGGCGTCCCCGGCGACCCGCACCACCGCGACCAACTGCCCCGCTGGGTGGCCGGTGACCTGGTCCCGGTGGTCACCGACTGGGCCCGGCTGCACCTCTGCACGGACGTGCCCGGCTTCGGGCGGGTGACGATCCGACCGGTCGAACCGGTCGCCGACCTGGACGTGATCCACTCCTGGGTCGGCCAGGAGCGGGCCCGGTTCTGGGGGATGCGGGACCTGGACCGGGAACGGGTCGGCGAGATCTACGCCTTCCTGGACTCGCTGGACACCCACCACGCGTACCTGCTGCACCGGGACGGGGTGCCGGTGGCGTTGTTCCAGACGTACGAGCCGGAGCACGACCCGGTCGGCGAGGCGTACGACGTGCAGCCCGGCGACTTCGGCATCCACCTGCTGGTCGGCCCGCCGTCCACCGACGGGGTGGAGCCCGGATTCACCGGCACCCTGCTGCGGGCCTTCCTCGACTTCGTCCTGGCCACCCCCGGCCGGACCCGGATCGTGGCCGAGCCGGACGCCCGCAACGCCAAGGCCGTCGCCCGGTTCGTCGGTGCCGGGTTCGTCCTCGGCCCGCAGATCGACCTACCGGACAAGCGCGCCCAGCTGGTCTTCCTCGATCCCACCACCCTCCCCGGCTGAGGTCGGCCGGACCCTCGACCTGTCCACCGGCTGTTCTCCACGGCCCCCTCGGTGCCCACCGCACCGAGGGGGCCGTGACCTTTCCACCCGGCGTCTCCGGCGCGCAACACCCGGGGTTCTTGCTAACGGAAATCATTTCCATAAGGATGGGGGTCTCTGAAGAGCTGGACGGGAGACGAGATGGGCCATCTGTTGGTCGTGGAGAGCTGGGTGGGCGCGATGAGCGCCCTGTTGCCGAGAGCCGTGCGGGAAGGAGGACACCGCTTCACCTTCCTCACCCGGGACCTGCACCACTACCTGCGCACCACCCCTGCGGGCACGGTCCACCCCCTGCTGGCGGCGGAGAACGTCCTCACCACAGAGACCAACGACGTACCGGCGCTGTTGGCCCACGTGTCCCGGCTGCACGACACCTTCGGGTTCGACGGCGTGCTCACCTCCTGCGACTACTACCTGGGCACCGTCGCCCGGGTCGCCGCCCACCTCGGGCTCCCCGGCGCCGCCCCGGAGGCCGTCGAACGGGCGTACCGCAAGGACCTGGCCCGCGCCGCGCTGCGCCGCGCCGGGGTGCCGGGGCCGGAGTTCGCCGTGGCCCAGGGGTGGGCCGAGACGGTCACCGCCGCCGAGGAGATCGGCTACCCGCTGGTCGTCAAGCCCGTCGACCTCTGCGCCGGGATGCACGTGCGACGGGTCGACGACACCGCCGGACTCCGGGCCGCCTTCGACGCCCTGGCCGAGTTCCCGGTCAACGCCCGTCGCCAGCACCGGGTCCCCCTGATCCTGCTGGAGGAGCTGCTCACCGGCCCGGAGGTGAGCGTCGAGACCGTCACCTCGGCCGGCGTCACCACAGTGGTCGGAGTGACCGGGAAGCGGCTCGCCGGGGCACCGTGGTTCGTGGAGAGCGGCCACCTCTTCCCCGCCGACCTGCCACCGGAGGTCGGCCGGGCCGCCGCCGACACCGCCGTCGCGGCCCTCGCCGCCGTCGGCCTCGACCACGGGGTGGCCCACACCGAGCTGCGGTTGACGGCTGCCGGTCCCCGGGTCGTCGAGATCAACCCTCGGCCCGCCGGAAACCAGATCACCGAGCTGATCCGCCGGGTCACCGGGATCGACATCCCGATGGCGTACGCGCAGCTCGCCCTCGGCGAACAGCCGGACCTCACCCCCACCGACACCGGGGTACGCAGCGCCGCCATCGCCTTCCTGCTCCCGCCCCGGGCCGGAACGGTAGCGGAGATCACCGGGGTCGACCGGGTGACGGCCGATCCCCGGGTGGTCGACCACTCCCACCGGCCCGCCGGGCACCGGACCGACGACGCCAACAGCAACAACAGCTACCTCGGGCACGTGACCACCGTCGACACCACCGGCCCGGGAGCCCTCGACGTCGCCGAGGACCTGGTCGCCGGCCTCGACGTCCGGTACGCCGACGAGCTGACCGGGATCCCCGCGTGACCGCCCCGACCACTGCCGGCACGCCCCGACCCGGCGACCCGACGGCGGGTCCGACACCTGCGGGTACGCCGATCGGGCAGACCGGATACCTGTCGGTGGACGACCTGCGGGCAGCGGTGTCGGCCTGTCGACTCGGCCCCGACCCGACGGCCACCCGGGTCGACGTCGGGTTCGTCACCAGACAGGGCGCCCGGCACGCCGGGCGCAACCGGGCGTACCGCAACGAGGTGCTGAGTCTGCGGGTCGGGGCGGCCGTCGGCTCCTGTGCCGTGGAGCCGGGGGAACTGCCCGACGACGTCGCGTACGACTGTGTCGGGGCGACCGTCGCCGACCTGCTCACCCACCCGCTCACCCCGGTCCGGGTCGCGGCGCTGGACGCGTACCTGATGGCGGCCCGCCCGCACGGGGAGTCCGGCGCGGAACCGGTGCTCCTGCCCGCCGGGACGTCGCTCGCCAAGTCGACGGCGCGGGCCGCCTCCGTGGTGGACCTCCTCCGGGTCCGGCCGCCGACCACCGTCCTGGTGGTCGGGGTGGTCAACTCCCTGCTCGCCGAGCTGCGCGGCCGGGGGTTGCGCTACCTGCCCTGCGACCGGGTCGGCGGGGTCACCGAGTGGGGCGAGCGGTGTCACACCGACCCGATGCCGCTGCTCGACGCGGCGGGGGCGCTGCTGGTCTCCGGGATGACAGTGGGCAACGGGACCTTCCAGCCGCTGCTGGAACACGCCCGGGACACCGGCAAGCCCCTCGTCGTGTTCGCGCAGACCGGCAGCGCGGTGCTGCCCCGGTTCCTCGGTGCGGGGGTGACCGGCGTGTCGGCCGAGCCCTACCCGTTCTTCTGGCTCGACGGCGGCCCGACCACCCTGCACCGCTACCGGACGGTGCCGGCATGAGCGCCCCGCACCTGCTCACCCTGGTCGGCCGGACCCCGGTGACGTACGTGGAGGCACCGCTGCCGTACCGGCACGGCGGGTTCTGGGCCAAGGTGGAGTGTGCCGGGCCGGGCGGGATGAAGGCCCGTTCGGCGGTGGCCATGCTGACCGCCGCCCGTGCCCGGGGAGAGCTGACCCCGGGTGCCCCGGTGGTCGAGTCGACGAGCGGCACCCTCGGGATCGGGCTCGCCTTCGCCGGGCAGGCCCTCGGCCACCCCGTGCACCTCGTCGTGGACCGGGAGCTGGAACCGTCGATGCGGGCCCTGCTCGGGGCGTACGGGGCCCGGTTGGAGATCGTCGACGCACCCGACCCGGTGGGTGGCTGGCAGCGCGCCCGGCTGGACCGGCTGGCCGCCGTACGGGCCGGGACGCCCGGTTCGTGGTGGCCGGACCAGTACCACAACCCGGACAACGCCCACGGGTACGCGGGCCTCGCCGACGAGGTGGCCGGGCAGGTCGACGAGGTGGACGTGCTGGTGTGCAGCGTCGGCACCGGCGGGCACAGCGCCGGGGTGGCCCGGGCCCTGCGCCGCCACTGGCCGCACCTGCGGCTGGTGGGCGTGGACACCGTCGGTTCCACGGTGTTCGGCCAACCCGCCCGGCCTCGGTTGATGCGGGGGTTGGGCAGCAGCATCCACCCGGGCAACGTCGACCACGACGCCTTCGACGAGGTGCACTGGGTGGGGCCGGCCGAGGCGGTGGAGAGCTGCCGCCGGTTGGCCCGGTACGCCTTCGTCACCGGCGGGTGGAGCACCGGGGCGACCGCCCGGGTGGCCGCCTGGGTGGCCCGGACCGAGCCGGGTTCCCGGGTCCTGGCGATCTTCCCCGACGGCCCGCACCGGTACCTGGGGACGATCTACGACGACGGGTGGTGCGCCCGGCACGGGCTCCTCGGCCCGACCCGGGGACACCCGGTGGAGATCGGGCATCCGTGGTCGGTCGAGGTGACCCGGTGGAGCCGCTGCCGCACCGTCCTCGACCCCCTCCGGTCCACGCCCCTCACCCCCGCCGAACGCAGTGAGGTGGCGGCGTGAGCGAGCGCAGCGAGCGGATCAGCGATGCCGGGGGCGGGAGCGGGCGGATCGCTGTGTGGTGGGCGGGGTATCCGCTGGTCCTGCGTGAGCCGCTGCGGATCTCCCGGTCCAGCATGGCGCGCCGCGACGCGGTGGTGGTGCACCTGGGACACGGCGGGCACACCGGCCACGGCGAGGTGGTGACCAGCGGCTTCCTCGGGCTGGACACCGACCGGATCCACTCCCACCTGACCCGGCTGGTCGACCGGGTCGCCGGGTACGACGCCCCGGAGTCGCTCCGGGACGACCTCCCGACGGTCACCGCCGACCTGCATCCCGGTGTCGCCGCCGCTGTCGACGCCGCAGTCCACGACCTGCTCGGCAAGCTGACCGGGGTGCCGGTGCACCGGCTGGTCGGCGCCCCGGAGCCGGGAGCGGTGGGCACCGCGTACACCATCGGGTTGGTCTCTGCGGCCGAGGCGGGGACGGCCGCCGGTCGGCTGGCCGCCGCCGGGTTCGGGGTGTTGAAGGTCAAGGCCGGGGACGCGCACGACCTGGACCGGGTCGCGGCGGTCCGCGCCGCCGCCCCGGACGCCCGGCTCCTGCTCGACCCGAACGGCGGGTGGACCCCGGAGGAGGCCGTCCGGCGGCTGGAGGCCCTGGCCCGTCACCGGCTGGACGCCGTGGAGCAGCCGATCGCCGCCGGTCGGGTCGACAGGCTGGCCTGGGTGTCCGCCCGGACCCCGGTCCCGGTGGTCGCCGACGAGGACGCGGCCACCGAGGCCGACGTGCCCCGGCTGGCCGGTGCGGTGGCCGGGGTGAACGTGAAGCTGGCCAAGTGCGGGGGGATCGGGGCCGCCACCCGGATCGTCGCCGCCGCCCACGACCACGGGATGGACGTCATGCTCGGCTGTCTGGTCGCCAGTTCCCTCGGCATCGCCCCGGCGCTGCACCTGGCCGGGTACGCCCGCTGGGTCGACCTGGACGGCCATCTCCTGCTGGCCGAGGACCCGTGGACCGGCATCGGTGGCCACGACGGGGTCCTGCACCCGGGGGACGCCCCCGGCCTGGGCGTCACGTCCCGGCTGACCGGTCGGGTCGACCCGGCGGGGGTGACCCGGTGACAGCGACCTGGCGTACGCTGCGCAGCTTCCCGACGGCGATCCAGCTCCTGGTGGTCAACCAGTTCGGGGTCAACGTCGGGTTCTACCTGCTGCTGCCCTTCCTGGCCGGTTACCTCGCCGACGACGTCGGGCTCTCCGCCGCGCTGATCGGGTTGATCCTCGGGGTCCGCAACCTCAGTCAGCAGGGGCTGTTCCTGCTCGGTGGCACCGCCGCCGACCGACTCGGGTCCCGAGGCGTGATCATCGCCGGTTGTGCGCTGCGTACCGTGGGATTCGGGTTGTTCGCGGTCGGGGTGTCCCTGCCGGTGCTGCTCGCCGCCTCGGTGCTGTCCGGGCTGGCCGGGGCGCTGTTCAACCCGGCGGTCCGGGCCTACCTGGCGCAGGCCGCCCCGGACCGGCGGGCCGAGGGGTTCGCCCTGTTCAACGTGTTCGCCAGCGCCGGGTCCCTGGTCGGGCCGCTGCTCGGCGGGGCGCTGCTGCTGATCGACTTCCGGGTTGCCGCCCTCGGCGCGGCCGGGGTGTTCGCCGTGCTCACCGTCGCCCAGGTGCTGGTCCTGCCGCCGCAGCCGAGGGTGGCCAGCGGGCAGAGCGTGCTCGGCGACTGGCGGGAGTGCGTCACCGACCGCCGGTTCATCGCCTTCACCCTCGCCCTGAGCGCCCTGTACGCCTCTCAGAACCAGCTCTACCTGGTCCTGCCGGTGCAGGCCGAGCAGGCCACCGGGCATCCGGGGGCGGTCGCCGCGCTGTTCGTGGTCTCCACGGTGGTGACCCTCGCCTGGCAGGTGCCGGTCACCGCCGCGTTGCAGCGGCACCTGGCCCGGGGGCCGGCGATCGCATTGGGACTCGCCGTCCTGGGCGGCGGTTTCCTCCTGCCGCTGGTGTCGCTGCCCGGCCCGGCCCCGGTCCGGCTCCTTCCGGTGTTGGGAGCCGCGCTGCTGCTCGCGGTCGGGGTGATGATCGCCCAGCCGTTCGTCCTGGAACTCATCCCGGCGTTCGCCAGGGGCGGGTTGACCGGCACCTACTTCGGGTTGTTCTACCTGGTCTCCGGGGTGGTCGCGGCGGTCGGGACGGCGGCCGTCGGCCGGGCCATGGACGACGCGACCACCACCACTGCGGTACCGGCGGTGGCCTGGCTCCTCTGCGCCGGGCTGGGCCTGGCCTCGGCGGGGTCGGTGTGGCTGCTGCACCGCGCCGGGTGGCTCACCCCCCGCCCGGTCCCGGCCACACCGGCACCCGTCGTCGCCGGGGAGGTCAGGCGGTGACCGGACCGACGGTCGTCTCGGCGAACCTGCTCACCGACAACCCCCAGCTGTACGAGGCACAGTTCCCCGACCCGGAGCACCGGGCCGCCCGGTTCGTCGCCGACCTGGTCGACAGGTACGCCCCGGAGTCCGGCCGACGGCTGCTCGACGTGGGGTGTGGCACCGGACGCGACGCCGGGCACCTCGCCGGGTCGGGCTGGGCGGTCACCGGCATCGACGTGTCGGAGCGGATGCTCGCGTACGCCCGGGACCGCCACCCCGGCGTCCGGTTCGTCGCCGCCGACATGCGCGGGTACGCCCTACCCGGCCCCTTCGACGTGATCACCTGCCTGGACAGCGCCCTGCTGTACTGCCACACCAACGCCGACCTGACCGCCTTCCTCGCCCGCTGCCACGCCCACCTGACCCCGGGTGGGCTGCTCGTGGCCGAGATGCGCAACGGCGCGTACTTCCTCGGGGGCGGCACCGACCTGCTCGACGGGGAACGGACCCGGACGGTGCACTGGCGCGGCACACCCTACACATCGCACACTCTGTTGTGGATCGACCACGGTGAGCAGTTGCTGCGACGGAGGCGGACGTGGACCTGGCCGGGTTGCCCGCAACCCCTGGTGCAGACCTCTGCCTGGCGGCTGCTCTTCCCGATGGAGCTGCGACACCTGCTGGACACCGCGGGCTTCGACGTACCGGCCCTCTTCGACACCCCCGGCCCGCGCACCGACCCGGCGTGGCACGCCGGGGCCGCCGTGGGCACCGGACTCACCGGCGACCGGCTGCACCTGGTGGCCCGCCGCCGCGCCGACAGCGCAACCCGCTGACCGGCCGACCCACCCCTCGCTCCACGGAAGGAACCTCCATGAATCCCCCCTCGCTGCGTGCCGCCGGGCTGAGCCGACGTGCCCTGCTCGGCGGCGCGGTCGCCCTCTCCACAGCCGCCCTGGCCGGCTGCGGCGGTGACCCGGGTACGCCCGGCACCGGCCCCGGCTCACCTCGACGCGGCGGCCGACTCCGCGCCGTCTTCGCCGGCGGTGGTGCCAACGAGACCCTCGACCCGCACCTGGCCAACCTGTTCAACGAGGCGTCCCGGGCCAAGGCGGTCTTCGACAAGCTCGCCGACTACGGCTCCGACGTGTCGATCGTGCCCCGGCTGGCGAGCACCTGGGAGCCGAACACCGACCTGACCCGGTGGCGGGTCACCCTCCGGGAGGCGACCTTCCACGACGGCCGTCCGGTCCGGGCCGCCGACGTCCTGCACAGCTACGCCCGGATCACCGACCCGAAGCGGGCGTTCCGGGCCCGGGCCAGCCTCGCCCTGCTGGACCTGCGCGCCAGCCGCGCCGTCGACGACCGGCGGATCGAGTTCGCCCTGACCCGCCCGTACGCGGAGTTCCCGAACCTGTTGGCCGGCTTCGGCGCGTACGTGGTGCCCGAGGGGACCGACACCTTCGACAGGCCGGTCGGCTCCGGCCCGTTCCGGTTCGAGTCCTTCCAGCCCGGCCGGTCCCTCCTGCTCAAGCGGTACGAGGACCACTGGGACGGTGCGCCCTACCTCGACGAGCTGGAGTACCTGATCGGCAACGAGGAGTCGGCGCGGATCAACGCCCTGCTCGGCGGGCAGGTCGAGTACGCCCACGACATCACCCCCACCTCCGCCCGCACCTACGCCGGCGACGACCGGGTCGACGTCGTGGCGATGCCCAACAGCACCATGCAGGGCTTCACCATGAAGGTCGACCGACCCCCGTTCGACGACCGGGACCTCCGCGAGGCGATGTTCCTGCTGACCGACAGGCAGCAGCTCGTCGACACGGTGCTCTCCGGGGCCGGACAGGTCGGCAACGACCTGTACGGCAAGGGCTACCAGCACTACGCCGACGACATCGCCCAGCGCACCCCCGACCTGGACCGGGCCCGTTTCCTGATCCGCCGGGCCGGCGCGGAGGGACTCCGGGTCGCCCTCGACACCGCCGCCGTGGCCAGCGGTTTCGTCGAGGCCGCCAGCACCTTCGCCGAACAGGCCCGACAGGTCGGGCTGACAGTGGTGCCGACCACCGGGAACAAGGACACCTACTGGCGGGACATCCTCACCAACGGGTCGTTGGCCTCCTACCGGTCCGGGGCGATGCCGATCGAGACGCACATCTCGCAGCGGCTGCTCACGAACAGCACCACGAACGCCACCCGGTGGACCCGACCCGACTTCGACGCCCTCTACGTCCGCGCCGTCTCCAGCACCGACGAGGGGGCCCGCCGCCAGGCGTACGGGGACATGCAGCGGATGCTGCACGCCGAAGGCGGCTTCCTGATCTGGGGATTCGCCGACTTCCTGGTCGCCACCGCCCCGAGGGTGGGGGGCGTGGCCGTCAACGCCCCCGCCAACACCCTGGACTGGGCCCGCTTCGACAAGGTCTGGTTGGGTTGAGCCTGCACCGGTACGTCGGCCACCGGCTGCTGCTCGGCCTCGGGCAGGTCGTCGGCGTCGCCACCGTCGTCTTCGTGCTGACCGAGGCGCTGCCCGGGGACGCCGCAGTGGTGATCGCCGGGGAGCAGCCCGACCCGGCCCGGATCGCCGCCGTACGGGAGCAGTTGGAGCTGGACCGGCCCGCCGTGCAGCGGTACCTCGACTGGCTCGCCGACCTGCTCCGGGGGGACCTGGGCGTCTCACTGGTGTCCGGGCGGCCGGTGGTCGACGTGCTGACCGGTAACGCCGCCCCCACCGTGCTCCTCGCCGCAGTCACACTGCTGCTGCTTGTACCGGTGGCGGTGGGGGTGGGGATGCTCGCCGCCCGACGCGAGGGCGGCCGACTGGACCGGGCCCTGTCCGCAGTGGTGGTGGGTCTCTACGCGGTACCCGAGTTCGCGCTCGCCGTCCTCCTCGTCGCCCTCTTCGGGGTGCACCTCGGGTGGTTCCCGCCGACCGCCGTCGGCACCGGCGGGAACCTGCTGGCCCAACCGGCGGTACTGGTCCTGCCGCTGGTCGTCCTGCTGGCCCGGCCGATCTGCTCACTGAGCCGGCTCACCCGGGCCGGGATGATCGAGGCGGCCGGGTCGGCGTACGTGGCGCACGCCAGGAGGCTCGGGATCCCGGGGCACCGGCTGTGGCTGGGACACGCCCTGCCCAACGCGCTGGCCCCCGTGGTCCAGCAACTCGCCCGGACCACTGACTGGCTGCTCGGAGGGGTGATCGTGGTCGAGGCGGTCTTCGTCATTCCCGGACTGGGCACCGCCCTCGTCGACGCGGTCACCGCCCGGGACGTGCCCACGATCCAGGGGCTCTGTGTGCTGGTCGCCGTGGTCACCGTCGCGGTGAACCTGGTCGCCGACGTGGTGGCGTTCCGGTTGGCACCCCAGACCGGGGCGGTCCGGTGAGGCCCCGGGCGGTGGTTGGCGCGGTGCTGCTCGCCGTACCGCTGCTCGTCGCCCTGGTCGGGCCGGTGGTGGCCGGGGAGCCGGGCGGGCGGGGACGCCCGTTCGTCGGGGACGGCCCGCTGGGGACCGACTTCGTCGGCCGGGACGTCCTCACCCAGGTGCTGCTCGGGGGACGGACGGTGGTCGGGGTCGCGGTGGCGGCCACCGCGCTGGCGTACCTGGTCGGCGTGCCGCTGGGCCTCTGGGCCGCGACCACCCGACGGCGGTGGCTGGACGAGCTGCTGATGCGCCCCCTGGACCTGATCCTGGCGATACCGGCCCTCCTACTGTTGATCATGCTGTCGGCGACGGTCCCGCGCGGAGCGGTCGCCCTCGTGGTGATCGTCGCGCTGATCGGCCTCCCCGAGGTCGCCCGGATCAGCCGGGCCGCCGCCCTGCCGCTGGCCCACGGCCCGGCCATGGAGGCGATGCGGTCGTACCGGGAGAGCTGGTCCCGCCGGGCCGTCGGCTACATCGGCAGAGGGGTACGCCGAGTGCTGCTCGCCGACGCCGGGGTCCGGTTCATCGGGGCGCTGTACCTGGTGGCCACCGCCAGTTTCCTCGGCATCGGGGTGGCCCCGGACGCCGCCGACTGGGCGGTGATGGTGGACCGGAACCGGGCCGGACTGGCCCTGCAACCCTGGGCGGTGGTGGCCCCGGCCGCCCTGGTGGTCGCCCTCGCCATCGGCGTCAACCTCACCACCGACCACCTCCTCGCCGGAAGGAAGGGCCGGTGACGGGGGCGGTGGACGGACCGGTCGCGGTACGGGTGGTGGGGTTGCGGGCCGAGGCCGGTGGGCGACGGCTGCTCGACGGGGTCTCGTTCGACCTGGCCGCCGGGCGGATACTCGCCGTCGTCGGGGCGTCCGGCAGCGGCAAGACCACCCTCGGCCGGGCGCTGCTCGGCGAGGCCGGTCCGGGGGTCCGGCTGACCGGGACGGTGCAGCTCGCCGGGCGTACCGTCACCACTGCGCAGCCACCGCCACCGGGCGGCGTCGGGTACGTACCCCAGCACCCGGCCGCCGTGCTGAACCCGGTACGCCGGATCGGCCCGGTGCTGCACGAGATCGCCCGCCGCCACCCACCCGTCGACGGCGAGCGCGAAAGCGACGACGGCGACGGCAGGGGCGACAGCCGAGGTCGGGGCTGGATCGGCGGCCGGTGGGGGGTCGGGCGGGAGTCGGCTCGGGCGGCTGTCCGGGGGGTGCTGGAACGGGTCTCGCTCCCAGCCGACCGGGGAACGCTGCGCCGTTTCCCGCACCAGCTCTCCGGCGGCCAGCAGCAACGGCTGGTCATCGCCCACGCCCTGCTGGCCGGGGCCCGGCTCCTCGTCGCCGACGAGCCCACCACCGGTCAGGACAACCTGACCCGGCAGGACGTCGCTGCCGAACTCGCCGCCCTGGCGTCCCGGGAGGGACTGGCAGTGGTGCTGCTCAGCCACGACCTGCACCTGGTTCGGGCGGTCGCCGACGACCTGCTCGTCCTGCACCGGGGCGTACCCGTCGAGTCCGGACCGACCGGGAAGGTGTTCGCCGTACCCCGGCATCCCTGGACCCGACGCCTGGTGGCCACGACCGGGCCGACCGACGCGCCGGGACACCTTCGCACCGCAGCCGAGACCCGACAGCGCGAGGACCGACAGCGCGAGGAGAGACCGCGCGAGGACGCAGACCGCGAGTACGCACACCGCGAGGAGCGGGCCGGTGGTCGACGGTTGCTCGACGTGCGCGGACTGGTGGCCGGACACGGTCCGAACACCGTCCTGCGGGTGGTGGACGTCCAGGTGGCAGCCGGGGAATGTCTCGCTCTGGTCGGCCGCTCGGGCAGCGGTAAGACAACTCTCGCCCGTTGTGTCGCCGGGCTGCACCGGCCGCGCGCCGGAACCGTCGCGTTGGCGGGTCGACCGCTCGCCGCCACTGTGGACGACCGCAGCCTCACCGACCTCGCCTCGGTGCAGTACGTCTTCCAGGACGCCCGGGCCGGTTTCGATCCCTGGCGGACGGTCCTCGACCAGGTGGCCCGCCCGGCGGTACGGCTGCACGGCCACCCTGTCGACGTGGCCCGCGCGGCGGCCCGCGCCGCCCTGGATCGGGTGGGCCTGGCCGGGGACCTGGTGACGCGTAACCCGGGGCGGCTCTCCGGTGGGGAACTGCACCGGGCTGCGCTGGCCCGCGCCCTGCTCGCCGGGCCCCGGCTGCTGGTCTGCGACGAGATCACCGCCGGGCTGGACGGGGTGACCCGGGATCGGATCCTCGACCTGGTCGACGAGGTACGCCACGCGGACGGGTTGGCCCTGCTGGTGATCAGCCACGACCGTGACGTGGTGGCCCGACTGGCCGACCGGGTGGCGGTCCTGCACGACTGTCACATCGTCGAGGAGGGTCCGGCGGCCACCCTGCTCACCGCGGCTCGGCACTGGTTGACCCGGTCGTTGCTACCCGACGACGTCACACCAGACCGCACGCCACAGGACGCCGTCGCGCCCGGTCCGCCGGCAGACGCCGTCACGCCCGATCGCACAGGAAAGCCGATTGCACAGGAAAGAGTCAGTTCGGATGATCAGTGACATCCTCGGCGGGTATCAGGTCCAGCTCGCCGGACAGCACCATCTCGACGGCGCCCGGGGCGTCATGCTCGACACCTTTTATCACGTCTTCGGTCACGGGTACCGTCCCGAGTGGCACTTCGACGTGATCGACCTCGATGGGACGTACCTGCGGCCGGACCGGCACGCCCTCTTCGTGGCGACCCTCGGCGACCGGGTGGTGGGCACCACGGCGGTCCGTGCCGCCGGGCCGAAGAGCCCGCCGCATCCGGAGTTCCTGGCGCGACGCTATCCGGACGCCACTACCGCCCAGCTCTTCCGGGTGTACGTGGATCCGGCGCACCGCCGTCGGGGCCTGGCCCGTGCCCTGGTGGAGCTGGCGGTGGCCTTCGTCGCCGACCAGCCCGGGTACCGGGACCTCTACCTGCACACCGACACCGGTACGCCCGGCGCGGAGGCGTTCTGGCGGTCGATGGCCCGACCGGTCCACGACGCCCGGGACGGCACCTGCCGGACCGTCCACTTCGAGATCCCCCTGCCGGGTCGGGACGGCACCGGTCGGGCACCGGACCTGTTCGCCGCCGCAGCCGCAGCAGGCTGAGCGGCTGACCGGGTCGACGGGGTGGTCGGCAGAGGCCGCCCCGTCGGCCCGGGCCGGTTCAGCCGGCGGTGGTGCCGTCTGCCGCTGCGGTGAGCAGGTCGTCGATCTGTCCGATCCCGGCGGCCAGGCCCTCCTCCATGCCCATGGCGACGAGCTGTTCGAGCTGTTCGGCGCTGGCGAAGTGGCTGACCAGGGTCATCCGGGTGCCGGTGTCGATCTGCTCCAGGGTGACCACGGCGTGGGTCGGGGTGTCGGTGGGCAGCGGTTCGCCGTCCTGTCCGGCGAACCCGTCGTCGAACGCCAACCGGGTCGGCGGGTCGATGGCGGTGAAGGTCCACCAGCCGTACGACTTCTCGCCGTCCGGGCCGGTCATGTGGTAGCGGACCGCGCCGCCGACGGTGAACTCGTGCCGGTCGACGGTGGCGGGCCACCCGGGCGGACCCCACCACCGTTCCAGCTGACGCGGGTCCTGCCAGACCTGCCAGACACGGTCGACGGGGGCGGGGAACTCGGAGACGACGGTCAGCGTCAGCGCCGCTTCGTCGCGGTGGGTGCTGGTCACTGGCATGGGTGGTTCACCTTCCTGGGTCTTCGGTCAACAGTTGGTCGATGGCATGGATCCGGTCTCGCCACACCTGCTCGTACGCGGCGAGGAGGCGGGAGGCCCGGCGGAGCGCCGTCACGTTTCCGTACACGATCTGTTCTCTGCCGCGTCTCTCCTTGGTGACGAGGGTGCCCGTTCGTTGGCCGCCACCGCTCCACTTCGCAACCACCCCACCCATCGGCGAACAATTGCCAAACATGTGCAGCAGGACCGGGACACCGCTGGACACCACGCCGGATCGGTAACTAGCGTGCCCATCATGACCCCTTACGTACTGGATGCTCGGGCCTGGCAGGAGAGCTGGGACCGGCAGCAGGAAGCCTTCATGCCGGACCGGGAACACCGCCTCGACGCCCTGCTCGACGCGGTCGAGGCAGTCGTCGACTCCCCCACTCCTCAACTGCTCGACCTGGCCGGCGGCACCGGGTCGATCAGCCTGCGCGCCCTGGACCGGTTCCCCGAGGCCCGGCCCACACTCGTCGACCTCGACCCGGTCCTGCTCACCATCGCCGAGGCGTCCCTGGCCGACCGGGCCACCATCGTCACCGCCGACCTGCGGAACCCCGACTGGGCGGACAACCTGCCGCAGACCGGGTACGACGCGGTCTGCACCGCCACCGCCCTGCACTGGCTCCCCGCCGACCGGTTGACCACGCTGTACGCCGAGATCCGGGCGGTCCTGCGTCCGGGCGGGATCTTCGTCAACGTCGACCGCATGCCCGACGACGGGCTGCCCGGCCTCACCGAGCGGCTCACCGGTCAGGCGCGTGACCGGCGTAACGCCCGGTACCGGGCCGGTGCGGTGCTCTCCTGGGACGACTGGTGGAAGCAGGTCGAGACCGACCCGACCCTCGCCCCGCAGGCCGAGAAGCGCCGACAGATCTACCCGGGCGACCACAGCCAGGAGTGGCTACCGCCGGTCAGCTGGCACCTGGACGCCCTGCGTACGGCGGGCTTCTCCGAGGTCGGCACGGTCTGGCGGGGCGGGGCCGATGCCGCCGTCGCGGCCCTGCGCTGACCGTCCACCGGCGGTCGGCACCCACCGACCCCACCGGCCGGTCGGCACCCACCGACCTCGGTGGCGGTCGGCGCCCGCTTCGGTCAGCTGCCGGTGGGGATCGGGTCGTCGTACTGGCCGGAGGGGCCGGTGTGCGACCGGCCGGAGACCATCGGCCAGGCGTTGGGGGCGCAGCCGTGCAGGCCGAGCGTCTGCTGCTGCATCACCGGTGCCGGGCCGCCCGCGCGGGGGCACAGCTCGTGTCCGCGCCCGAGGCGGTGCCCCACCTCGTGGTTGACCAGGTACTGCCGGTAGGTCTCCTGGTCGCCGTCGAAGTGTGGGACCCCGTCGACCCACCGGGCCACGTTGAGCACCACGTCGTCGCCGTTGCGGCAGGAGGTGTAGAGGTCGGTGAGGTCCCCGCAGAGCCGGCTGCGGGTGACCGGGGTGGAGAGCCGGACGGTGAAGTCGGCGGCACCGTCCGGGCCGACCCGTTGCAGCCGCCACCGGCCGTCGGCGGTCCAGCCCCGCTCGTCGGCGAGGATCGCGGCGACCTCCCGGCCGAACCGTTCCACGTCGAGGTTCTCGATTCCCTCCTCGACCGTCACCCGGTAGCGCAGGAGTCGGCCGCCGTTGCCGGCGACAGCGCCCCGGGCGGTGGCGGTGTAGAACCGCCCGGTGCCCCGGCGGGGGAAGGTGACGGCGGGCTCGGGTGGCGGGGTCGTCGCGGCCGCCGACGGGACGGGGGCGGCCGTCACCGGTTCCGTGGGTGGGGGTGGTGCCTGCGCCCGGACCGGTCCGGGGGTGGTCACGCCGTCGAGCAGGAGGGCGTCGAACCCGCCGTTGCCCGCCGTCCAGACGCCGCCGCCGATCAGTACCACCGCCGCGACCAGCGCCACCGGCAACGCCCCGACGCCCCTGGAGCGACGACGGTGTGAGCGGGGCAGAGCCCTCTCGCTGTCGGTACGTCTGCCCGCCATGAGTCCCGTCCTCGTCCACACCGCCGATGACCTGGGGTACGGATTCGCCGACGGAATCGGTTGCCCGGCAACCGGTCTCCTCGCCACACCTCACCCGTGGACCCACGACGCGAAGCCGTCTCACGCCCTGCGTCGGAGGTGGACGCTACACGGGAAGCGGGACGGTCACCGGAGCGGGCACGGGGGACGACGACACGTCGGGCCGACCACTCGCCAGTGGTCGGCCCGACGTCGTACGGGATATGTCAGCTCTTGAAAGCGTCCTTGATCTTTTCGCCGGCCTGCTTGAGCTTGGCACCGGCCTGCTCGTTACGGCCTTCGGCCTCAAGGCGCTCGTTGTCGGTGACCCGGCCGGCCCCCTCCTTGAGCTTGCCCGAGGCGTTCTGACCCGTGTTCTCCACCTTGTCGTCGAAACCCATCGGAAGACCTCCTCGCTGTCAAGCTCTCAACGTCTCGCTTGCTCTGTTCCTTACCCTCCCGCGCGACGGCAAACCCTGATCTGCGATGTGAGCAGCGCCAACCTGCGGGCCTCAGCCGGTGGCGGCGGTGAACCGGCGCAGGCGGAGGCTGTTGGCCACCACGAAGACCGAGGAGAAGGCCATCGCGGCCCCGGCGATCATCGGGTTGAGCAGACCGGCGGCGGCCAACGGGATGGCGGCGACGTTGTAGGCGAACGCCCAGAACAGGTTCCCCTTGATGATCCGCAGGGTGCGTCGGGCCAGCCGGATCGCGTCGGGGGCGGCCAACAGGTCCCCTCGGACCAGGGTCAGGTCGCCGGCCTCGATCGCCACGTCGGTGCCGGTGCCCATCGCCAGTCCCAGGTCGGCCTGGGCGAGGGCGGCGGCGTCGTTGACCCCGTCCCCGACCATCGCCACCACCCGCCCCTCCTGCTGGAGGCGCTCGACCACGGCGACCTTCTCCGCCGGGAGCACGTCGGCGATCACCTCGTCGATGCCGACCTCGGCGGCGACCACCCGGGCGACGGTGGCGTTGTCCCCGGTGAGCAGGACCGGTCGCAGTCCGAGGGCGCGGAGCCGGGCCACTGCGGCCCGGCTGGTGGGCTTGACCGCGTCGGCCACCACCAGCACTCCCCGGGCCTGCCCGTCCCAGGCGACGAGCACCGCCGTCCGTCCCGCACCGGCCGCCTCGGTCGCCGCCCCGGAGACCTCCGACGGTACGTCGACGTCCCGCTCGTGCAGCAGTCGGAGGCGACCGACCAGCACGGTACGGCCCTCGACGGTCCCGGTCACGCCGAGCCCTTCGACGTTGGCGAAGCCGGTGACCTCCGGTACCGGACCCTCCTGCGTCGCGGCGGCGACGACGGCCCGACCGATCGGGTGTTCGGAGCCGGCCTCCAGCGCCCCGGCCACCCGGAGCAGTTCGGCCCGGTCCTGCCCGGCGGCGGGCACCACGTCGACCACCGACATCCGGCCGGTGGTGACGGTGCCGGTCTTGTCGAGCACGACGGTGTCCACCTGCCGGGTGGACTCCAGCACCTGGGGTCCCTTGATCAGGATCCCGAGTTGGGCTCCCCTGCCGGTGCCGACGAGCAGGGCGGTCGGCGTGGCGAGCCCGAGGGCGCAGGGGCACGCGATGATCAGTACGGCCACCGCTGCGGTGAACGCCGCCGCCGGCCCGGCACCGGCCCCCCACCACCAGCCGAGGGTGCCGACGGCGAGGGCGATCACGACGGGTACGAAGTTCCCGGAGATCCGGTCGGCGAGTCGTTGCACGGCGGCCTTGCCGCTCTGCGCCTGCTCCACCAGACGGGCCATCTGGGCCAACTGGGTCTCCGCGCCGACCCGGGTCGCGGTGACCACCAGTCGGCCGCCCGCGTTGACCGTCGCCCCGACCACCGCGTCACCCGGCCCGACCTCCACCGGCACCGACTCGCCGGTGAGCAGGCTCGCGTCGACGGCGGAGGTGCCGTCGGCCACCACCCCGTCGGTGGCGATCTTCTCGCCGGGACGCACCACGAACCGGTCTCCGACGACGAGTCGGTCGGCCGGGATCCGGGTCTCCATCCCGTCGCGGAGCACCGCCACGTCCCGGGCGCCCAGCTCCAGCAGCGACCGCAGGGCCGCCCCGGCGGTGCGCTTGGCCCGCGCCTCGAACCAACGTCCGGCCAGGACGAGGGCGGTGATCCCGGCCGCCGCCTCCAGGTAGACGTGCCCGGACCCGTCGGTCCGGCTGACCACGAGGCTGAACGGGTGGGTCATGCCGGGCTCCCCGGCGGTACCGAGGAAGAGCGCCCAGAGCGACCACCCGAACGCGGCGAGGGTGCCGAGGGAGACCAGGGTGTCCATGGTCGCCGCGCCGTGTCTGAGGTTGACCCAGGCGGCCCGGTGGAACGGCAGCCCGCCCCAGACCACCACCGGGGCGGCCAGGGTGAGGGAGAGCCACTGCCAGTAGGTGAACTGGAGGGCCGGGACCATCGCCAGGACCACCACCGGCACGGAGAGGACCACCGAGACCCAGAACCGGGTCCGCAGGGTACGCAGTTCGTCCACCGGCTCGGCGGGGGCCGGGGCGTCGGCCGGGGCGGGTGGGGGTGGCAGGGCGGCGGTGTAGCCGGTCTTCTCCACCGTGGCGATGAGCTCCTGCGGGGTGACGCCGTCGGGGTAGTCGACGGTCGCCTTCTCGGTGGCGTAGTTGACCGTCGCGCTCACCCCGTCCATCCGGTTGAGCTTCTTCTCCACCCGGGCGGCGCAGGAGGCGCAGGTCATCCCGCCGATGGCCAGCTCGATCCGGTGCGGCGCGGTCTGCCGGGGGTCGTTCGTGGTGGTCATCGCGACTCCTGTCAGTCGTGCCGGTGGCCGGGGGACCCGTGCCCGTCGTCGGGCTCGGCGGATGCCGTCGTCGCCGGTGGGCCGTCGGTGGCCGACCCAGTCGGTGCCGGTCCGTCCGGGTGCGGCGCGACCACTGTGAACTCCGCGGTGCGGACGGTGCCCCCGTGCTGGAAGTCGAGGTACAGCCGGTAGGTCCCGGGGGACGGGGCCGCGACGTGGAAGGTCACCTCGGGACCGGCGGGGGTCCGTCCGTCACCGGGGGTGCCCTCCGGGTGCGCGTGCAGGTACGCCAGGTCACCCTGGCGCAGCGCCACCAGATGACCGTACGCCCCGAGGTAGGGCTCCAGGTCGGTGACGGGTACGCCGTCCCTGCTCACGGTGAGGGTGAGCCGGGAGTCGTGGCCGGGTCGGAGCCCCCCGTCGAGGGTGACGTCGTACCCGTCGACGGCGACGGTACGGGTGGGCGGGGGCAGCGGGGTCGGGGTGACCGGGCCGGGCACCGTCACGTCGACCCCGAGGGTGAGCGGGTCCGCTCCGGTGGGTTGGAAGTCGGCGAACGCGCGCCAGGTGCCGGGCTCGCCCATCGGGGTGGGGAGCCGCCAGGTCCCGTCCTCCGACAACCGGGGGTGGACGTGCCGGAATCCGCTGAGGTCGCGCCGGGCCACGATCAGGTGCATGGGCCGGTCGTGGTTCACGTCGTACCCGGTGACGGCCTGTCCGTCCGGCCCGGTGATCCGGAAGGCGAACTCCCCCGGCGGGGCGGTGACCGGGTCGAGGGTGTAGCCCTGCTCGGAGACGAGCAGCCCACCCGGTGTCCCGCCGACCGGGCCGCCGGGGTCGCCGTCGTGGCCGCCGTGCTGGTGTTCGACAGCGGCCGGCGGGCCGATCGGCCCGACCAGGTGCCCGACGCCGTACGCGGCACCGAACACCCCCACCAGACCGAGGACGAACCCGGTCATCCTGCCCACCGTCCGCATCCCTCTCCCCTTCCACCCTTCCCGCCCGACCCGACACCCGCCCGCATTCACCGACCCCTGAGCCCTGAGCCCGTGCCGGGGTGGGTCGGTCAGGCGTCGACCAGTTCGTAACCGGCTTCGTCGACGGCGGCGCGCACTGCCGCCGGGTCGAGGGGGCGACTGCTGGTGACGGCGACCTCACCGGCGGCCAGGTCGACCCGGACGTCGTCGACCCCGTCGAGCGCGCCGACCTCGTCGCTGACCGACTTGACGCAGTGTCCGCAGGTCATGCCCTGCACCCGGTAGGTGGTGGTGACCATGTCCCGTTCTCCTCTCGACAGGCTTCCGTGTGTCTCCGGCAGCCTATCCTACTCATACCCCGTACGGGTATGTCCCGCAACCACCTCATACCCGTCGGGGGTAGGCGTACGCTGGCTTCATGACCACTCCTGCACCCGGCACCTCCCGGGGGTACACCGCCAGCAAGGACCAGCTCCTCGCCCGGCTGCGCCGGGTCGAGGGCCAGGTCAGGGGAATCGAGAAGATGGTGGACGAGGACCGCTACTGCATCGACGTCCTCACCCAGATCTCCGCCATCCAGGCGGCCCTGGACAAGGTGGCCCTGGGCCTGCTCGACGGACACACCCGGCACTGCATGCACGAGGGGGCCGCCGACGGCCGCGCCGAGGACATGGCCACCGAGATGATGGCCGCCGTCGGCCGCCTGATGAAGCGGGGCTGACCCCCGCCCACCCCTCCACCCCCTGCCACTGAGCCGCCGGCCGCCCACCGCCGGCCACCCACCCCCGCCCCTGCGCGCCCGCCGCCCACCCGGGGCCGGCGTGTGGCGACCTCCACCACCAGCCCCGACCCGTCCCCGCGACCACATCCGGTGACTACCATTCCCGGTTGGACCTCCGGGCACCTCGCATTCCGGTCACCCTGGGTGATCGAGGGGTACCCGACTGCGCCGTTGCGGGCATTTTCACGGGCGGGGTGAACCGACCGGCGTACGCACACGTAATCCGCCGTGGATCGTTTGGAGAGTCGCAATGGGAGCCGACCACACACGTCACGCCCCGTCCGCCCCACCCCGGGTCCGACGGGTCCTCGTCGCGACGGTGGTTCCCCTCTTCGTAGCCACCCTCGTCGCCGCCCTGCTGCTCTGGCCGGAGCGGACGCCGACGGCGGACGGGGGTGAGGACGTACCCCGCTATCACGGGACCGTCACCCAGGTGTTGACGGTGCCCTGCCCGCCCGTCGAACCGGGACCGGAGGGCACCCCGGAACGGGCCGACCGGCCCTGCGGAACGGTGACCGTCCGGGCAGACAGCGGCCCGGACGCCGGGCAGGAGGTCGAGACCCCGATCCCGGACGGCCCGGGCGCCCCCCGGGTGGCGGTGGGTGACGAGATCATCCTGGTCGAGCTGGTCGACCCGGCCGATCCGGAGACCAGCAGCTACAACATCGCCGAGCACCAGCGCGGCAAGCCCCTGATCTGGCTGGTGGTCCTCTTCGCCGCCGCGATCGTGGCGTTCGGCCGCTGGCGGGGCCTGGCCGCCCTGGGCGGGCTGGCGGCGAGCTTCGCCATCCTGCTCACCTTCGTGGTGCCGGGGATCAGCGCCGGCCGGTCCCCCCTGCTGATCGCCGTGGTCGGATCAGCACTGATCATGTTCATCGTGCTGTATCTCACCCACGGGATCAGCGCCCAGACCTCGGTGGCGGTCCTGGGCACCCTGGGCAGTCTGGTGCTCACCGGACTGCTCGCCGCCGCCGCCACCGCCGCCACCCACCTGACCGGGTTCGGTGACGAGGACGCCACCACCCTGTCGATGTTCCAGTCCGACGTCGACCTGCACGGACTGCTGCTGGCCGGGATCGTGATCGGGTCCCTGGGCGTCCTGGACGACGTCACCGTCACCCAGGCCGCCACGGTGACCGAGGTGGGCAACGCCAACCCGAAGCTGACAGCACTCCAGCTCTACAAGGCGGGCACCCGGGTCGGGCGGGCCCACATCGCGTCGGTGGTCAACACGATCGTGCTGGCGTACGCGGGTGCCTCACTGCCACTGATGCTCCTGCTGGTCGCCGACTCCCGGCCCACCGGGCAGGTCCTGACCAGCGAGTTCCTCGCCCAGGAGATCGTCCGCAGCGTGGTCGCCACGCTCGGACTGGTCGCCGCCGTACCCCTGACCACAGCCCTGGCCGCGGTGGTCACCGCCGCCGGACGCCGTACCCCCGAGAAGAAGACGGGCCGGCCCGACGGCGCCCCCCGACCCCGGCCCCCCGCTCAGCGCGACGACGCCCTCGAAGCCCTGAGCGACCCCCGGGCCGGAAGTCAGTCCCCCGACGCCCCCGCAGGGTGGCGCAATCGAGAAGGAGGTTCCGACCCCGCATGGTGACACTCCTCAGTGTGACCGCCGACGCTTCCCAGAATGAGAAGCTCATCACTGGTCACCCGCCGCTACGGCGAAAATACGCGTTTAGTCGGCTTCCGGACGTAGATCCCAGAGTCGACTCTCGGGTAACCTCGCTGCCGGTCACCGCCGAAGGCGCGCACCGGCGCCAGCGGGACCGCCGCCCAATCGCCGCGAGGCGAATCGGGGACCCAGGTACGTGGGGTGAATCCGCGCAAGCGGTAGGGGCCACTTCCGTCCCGAACCCGTCAGCTAACCCGGTCGGCGGCCGACGGAAGGGACGACTGTGACGGCACCCCTACGCCGCTGGCTGACGCCGGTGGTGGCCGTGATCACCGCGCTGGCCATCTTCTCCGGGTCAGCGCCGGCCATGGCCCAGCCTCGGCCCTCGGGGCACGAGGACGGTGACTCGAAGCTCCTCAACGATGTCATCGAGACGACCAACCGCAACTTCACCCAGGCCCAGAACAAGCTTGAGAAGTCCAAGAAGCGGCAGCTCCAGCTCGACCTGGAGGTCCGTCGGGCGCAGAGCGAGCTGGACCGGTTGGCACCCCAGGTGGGGCAGATCGCCGCCCAGTCGTACCGCAGCGGGCGGATCGGCGCGATGGCGATGCTCCTCGACAGTGACCAGCCCGACTCGTTCGTCAAGCGGGCCCAGGCGCTCGACGAGCTGAACATGGTCAACGCCCGGAAGCTGGCCCAGGTCCAGGAGGTCAAGGACGAGGCGGCCGAGGCCAAGGAGCAGCTCGACGCCGAGGTCACCGAGCAGCAGAAGCAGCACGCGCTGATGGCCAAGCAGAAGCGGGACGCCGAGAAGTCGCTCGCCCTGGTCGGCGGCACCGGCCTGACCGGCGGCCTGGTGGTGGCCGAGTCACCGGTGGCGAAGGTCGCGCCGGGGCGGGATTCCAACGGCAACTGGCGGCCGCAGGGTTGCACCGAGAACGACCCCACCACCTCCGGCTGCATCACCCCGCGCACCCTCCACATGTACAAGGAGGTCAAGCGGGCCGGGTTCGACAGGTTCGTCGGTTGTTACCGCCCCGGTGGCCCGTGGGAGCACCCCAAGGGCCGGGCCTGCGACTGGTCCCTCCAGAACCGCGGGTTCTCCCCCTGGCACAACAACGACACCCGGATGTACGGCAACAACCTGACCGCGTTCCTGGTCCGTAACGCCGACCGGCTGGGTGTCTACTACGTCATCTGGAACCGGCAGATCTGGTTCCCGGCGACGGGCTGGAGTTCCTACAGCGGCCCGTCCAACCACACCGACCACGTCCACGTCTCCCTGCTCTAGCCGGGCGTCGTAGCGAAACCGGGCCGCCCCCCTTCCTTCGGGGGGCGGCCCGTTCGTCGTCGCAGGCGCAGACCGGTTCGTCGTGAGGGGCGCGCGGCCCGGTTCGCGATCCGGCGCGAAAGACCGGTCAGAGGGTACGCGGAACCGCCGCCACAGTCCGGACCCGACCGGCGTTGAGCTGGTACGACATCCCCACCACGGCACACCGTCCGGCAGCGATCTCACCGGCCAGGACTGCCGAGTCGCCGACCAGTTCGTTGACGGTCTGGGCGATGTGGACGTCGATGATCCCCGCCGGGTCCACGATGCCCTGGGCGGCGGCGTGCCGGAGGCTGGGCAGGACGGCGTCGACCACTGCCCCGAGGTGTCCGGCCGGGCGGAGCCCTCCGGCGGCCACCGCACCGGCCGCCGCCACCGCCCCGCAGGAGTCGTGGCCGAGGACCACCACCAGGGGGGTGTGCAGCACCGTCACCGCGTACTCGACGCTGCCCAGCACCTCGGGGCCGGTGGTGTGCCCGGCGGTCCGGACGACGAAGAGGTCCCCCAGCCCACGGTCGAAGATGATCTCGGCGGCCAGACGGGAGTCGGAGCACCCCACGATCACGGCGAAGGGGTGCTGCTCCCCGGCGACCGCCGCCCGGTGGCCGGCGTCCTGGTTGGGGTGGCGGGGTGTCCCGTCGACGAAACGCTCGTTGCCTGCCTGAAGCTCGGCGAACGCCTCCTGGGGAGTCTCCGGCTGACGCAAGGTCCCACCTACCCTTGAACGAACTACCTGGTCAAACCCCCACATCAGGGGACAGGGTCCGGTCCTCACCGTCACACGCAGCGTGAGGCACGTCAAGCTACAAGTGATCTACGTTTCAGCCGCCCGACCGGGTCCCGGGATACGGGAAGGCCGGTCGGACCTGAACCGGGGACTCCTTCCGACCGTCGTCAGGTCGCCCGACCCCCTACCGAGGAGGAGACCACGATGCCCCCGACGAATGACCCCCGGAAGAGACTTGAGGACGCCCTGTTCATCGAGGACAAATTCATCGTCTCGAATCTGACCTCGGAACAGGCGGCCGACATCGCGAACACCGTTTCGAGGGATCTCGAACGGGCGGAGAGAGAGCGTGCTGCTTTCGCCGGCACGCCCGCGTGGGAGCTGAACAGGCCGGATCCGAATCACCACAAATCCCCCACCCAAGAGACTCTCAGCAACAAGGTGTGCGACATCATCGAGTCGCGGAAATACAACATGCCGAAGAACCCCTGGAGGGCGGAGAACGCCGAGGCGCGAAAGGAAGAAGTCGGACGGAACGCCAGGGACCGACTTCAGGCCGCCCTTCCGTCGACGCACCGCCACATGGTGACGTACCTGACCCCGAGTACGGCCACGAAGCTCCAAGCGGCCGTCATCGACCAGTTCCGCGAACTCAGTCAGGGTCACCGCACCGACAACACCGAGGAGGTGGGGAGGAGGCTCGTCGCCGACCTCACCACCGACAGGATGAAGGCGTTGGGACTACCGATTCCGACGAACCCTGCGGCCACCTCGTCGACGGCGGCCGGACGGGGGACGGAGTCCACGTCGGCCCAGGCCATGACGGCTGGTGTCGCAGGTCTCGGGCTCGGTGGCGACCGGCCCGCCACCCATTCGGGGTCGGCCGGGCCGGTGACTGACAGGTTCTCTTCCCCGGTGCAGGCCCAGGGGCGGTCCCGCTAGACGAGGCCCCCGCCCATCATCCGAGCCGCCGTGCCGATCGACCCGCCGACGGGCGCCCGGCACGACGGTTCAAAGGGCTATCCGGAGAGTTTCGGCGAGGCGGGTGAGTTCCGGGTCCGGGCGGGACGCCCGGCGAAGCAGCGTACGCAGGGTGGCGAGGGCGGTGGGACGATGGCGTACCTCGGTGGGGGCGGTCCGGTCGGCGAGCAGCAACGCCCGCGCGGCCTCGGGGAGGTCGTTGCGGCGCAGACACCCCCGGGCCACGTCGACCAGGTACGCCGCCCTCCGTTCCACGGTCAGCCGGGCGAAGGCCACGGTGTCGAGGACTTCCCGGTGTGACCGGAGCGGATCGCGGTCCCGGTCGAGGGCGAGTGCGGTGGTGACCCGGGCCAGCCCGACCGCCGTCGGACCGAAGCTCGTCCGGCAGTGGTGGTCGTCGCCGAGTCGGGCGGCGACGGCGGCGGCCTGGTCCAGCAGGTCGACGGTTCCCGGGTGGTCACCACTGGCGGCGGCGGCCCGTGCGGCCTGCACCAGCAGGGTTCCGTACCCGCAGTGCCGCTCTGGTGTGGCGGTCTGCGGATCGGGTGGGCCGATCCGGTGCGCCACGGCGACAGCGACCTCCAGGGCGTGCCGGGGCCGGTCCAGTGCCCGCAGGACCCGGGTCAGGGTGACGGCGGCCGACGTCGGGTCGGCGGTCCGGCGGCCGATCGTCATGGCCCGGTCGGCGGCCAGCCAGGAGGTGGCCAGCTCGCCCAGCTTGCACAGCACCGCCGAGACCAGTTGGGTGACCTGCCCCAGCAGGTGGACCGCGACCGGGTCGTCCGGGTGGGCCGCCCGGCTCAGTTGTGCCTGGCAGAGCAGCCCCGGAAGGATCCGCACCAGTAGCCGGTAGTCGGCGTGCCCGTACGCCGACCAGGCGTGCTCCACCCCCGCCCGGAGCCGGTCCGGCGTCGGGCCGGTCGGGTCGACCCCGGCCAGGGCGGCGTCGAACCGGAACAGGGCCGCCCGCAACGGGTCCAGCTCGGCGCCGGTGAGCGGCCCGTCGGCCTGGTCGGCCCGCGCGACGGGTGCCGCCGGGCCGGTGCCGAGCAGGAGGTCCACGTCGATCCGGAGCGCCCGGGCGACCTCCCGCAGGGTGGAGAGCCTGTCCAACCGGCGGACACCCCGCTCCACCTTGTCCACCCAGCTCTTCGACATGCCCAGCGCGTCGGCGAGGGTCTGCTGCGACCATCCCCGCCGACCACGCCAGTACGCCACCCGCCGCCCGACGGGCAGGTCACCGCTCACAGCGGTATCCCCGCCGCTGTCCGTACGTCAGCAGTGGGGCCTGCCTGGTCAACGGGGTGAGCCGGATCGTCGGCCCGTCGTTCCACCGGTGCCGCCCCAGGTCCTCGGGGGTGCCCCGCTGTCGGCCCACCTCGGGGGCGTCCCGCCGCCACCGGTCTTCGGGGGTGCCCCGCTGTCGGGCGGCTTCGGCCAGGATCCGGCGCTTCGCGGCCTCGTACTCGGCCTCCTGCATCGCCCGCCACCTGTCGTCCGACCGCCTCGTGTGGCGGCCTCGACACCAGTTGCGGAATCTCGTCCACATGAATTGACCACCCTCTTCTTCTTCGGCTGTGCATGGGGTTATGGTGAGACGACTTCCTGGTTCCTCGGCGCGCCAACGCCAAGATCTGCCAATCACCCGGAATTCGAAAGCGTCTCACTTTCTTGGAGGCTGCCACGGCCGGACGGGGGCTCTCCCACCAGCGGCGACACGGACAGCGTCGCCGAGGCGGCGACGTGCCGGACAGCGGTACACCGTTGGCACACAGACCAGGAAACGGAGTCGAGGGTGACCATGGAAAAGGTCGGGGACATTCTCCGGAGGCACCGCAATGCCCGCCATTTGTCTCTCCGACAACTCGCGAGCGCCGTCAACTTCACCTACACCCACATCTCCCAGGTCGAGAACGGAACGAAGCGCCCGTCGGCGCAGTTCGTCGAGGCCTGCGACCGAGCCCTACAGGCCGACGGCGCGCTGATCGCGGCGTACGTCAACCAGGAAGGAGATCCGGACATGCGTAGACGCACGGTGTTGTGGTCGATGAGCACCCTGGCTGCCGTATCGGCGGCCGGTTCCTCGGAGGGGTTGGAGGCCCTCCGGCAGATGCTGAGCGACGCGGTCCGGGCCGGGCACGACGAGTGGGACCAGATCGTCGCCGACTACGGGGTGGCGAACTACCGGCTCTCCGCCGAGGAGCTGACGGACCACCTGCGGATCGACCTGGCCGTCCTGCACGGCCTCCTCGCCTCGTCGACCGAGCCGGCCCGGTCACGCCTGTTGCAGGCCGCCGCCCGGCTCTCCCTCCTCGTCGCACTGAAGACGACCTCCACGGGGCAGTCGATGCTCACCCGCCGGTGGTGGTCGACGGCCAACCGCCTCGCCGACGAGTCGCAGGACCCGGAGACGATGACACTGGTCCGGGGCTGGGAGGTGGTGGACGGCTGCTACGGGGGCCGGACCCCGGAGCAGCTGGTGGCCCTCTCCGACCGGGTCCTGCCGATCCTCACCACCGATCCCACGGTGGCGAACTGCAAGGTCCTTTCCGGTCGTGCCCAGGCCCTGTCGGCCGCGGGTCGGCACGCCGAGGCGGTGGCGACCGTCGAACGGCTCGGCGACCTCACCGAGAAGCTCCCCGCCTCGGTCCTCGGCAACGACGAGTCCCTCTGGGGATGGGCCGAACACCGGCTCCGGCACACCCAGTCGTGGGTCTACTCCCACAGCGGGGACCTCGCCCGGGCCGAGGCCGTCCAGGACCGGGCCGCCCAGCTCTACCCGCAGTCACACCGCCGACTCCGGGCCCAGGTCGAGCTGCACCGGGCCGCCTGCCTGGTCCGGACCGGGCACCTCACCGACGGGCTGCGCCACGCCACCGCCACCCTCGACGGCCTCCCCCGGCAACACCACAACGAGTTGGTACGCCGAGTCACCCGCCAGGTCACCGAGGCGGTCCCCGCCACCGAACGCACCCGCGCCGACTACGACGACCTGCACCAACGCCTCAACGCCTGACCCCGGTCCGGCCGTCTCCCACCGGTGACCAACACCATCGGCATGTCCTGCACGACGACTGAACCACCACCGACTCCTGCTCGTCGGTCAGGGCATGCCAAAGGAGACCCCGGAAACCTTCGCGAAGCTTCACGCCGCACTCGAAAAGCATCTGAACGCCGATCCCAGGCACTGGCACGAACCCCTACCGTCGACCGGAAAGGAGGTCGATGGAATCAACCTGAGCATGAAGGTGGCCCACTACCGAAGAACGAAGATCCCGGACGCCTGCCCCCTGCCGACACGAAACCTCATTGCGACCTACCTCAACGTCGAGGCAGAACTGAGAGGCGGCCCTCGCCAGTGGGAGTTCCTCCACAACGGGCTCGTCACCCACTTCGACAACGCGTACGAATGGGGCCGACCGCTGCCACGCTATCTCAAGTCGGCGGTGCTGGCCCTCATCAGAACCGATCCCGGTCAGGTGGGCTACCCGACGAGCACCCGAAACGTGGTCGCAGGCTACGTCGCCATGAAGGCGATAAACAGGCATTTCCTGCCGCAGGAGGCAGCGGTGACCCAGTTCCTGGCCGCTGCGGAGCAGAGTCGGGGCGAGGTCACCGACCTCTCCGGCCCCCCTGCACCCATGGGCGACCCGTCCGCGATCAGCGGTCACGGTGCACTGACGTTCCGTCCACCGCCACCCGCAAGCCCCCCTTCGCCCCGGATCTCCGAAGAACAACGACGGGTGGTCAGAACGACTGGTGAATGGGAGGAGTATCAGGATGCCATTCACCGCCACCTCTGCGCCGATGACAGGAACCGGCAAGCCTCGCTACCGGAGAGGCTGACCACGAGGAGCGGGCAAACCATCTTCCCTCGACGAAACGTCGACCACTGGAGAGATTCGGGCTTCCCGGCGGCCATGCCCGAAAGCCTTCGAGACCTCATCACGACCTACCTGGAAAGGGGTAACTCACCCGACAAGATCGTCCGCAACTGGACAGATCTCGGTAACGTGCTCAACAACCACTTCGACGACCCGAACAACTGGGGTGAACGCTTACCCGACCAGGCGGTCGACGCACATGGCAGACTGATCCACCCGTACAGCATGGTCATGAACATCGTGGTCAGCGGATCATATCCACAGCTGTGCCCGATCGACACGCGGTTGGCCATCCACGAGTATCTGAGCAGCGGAGCGATCGACGTCGCCCCTTTCGAGGAGGCACACGCTCGACTCATGGCTGCGGGCCGACCCTCGGGAGCCCACCACCATTCGCATGTCGCCACCCTGCAGACCCCGACGGGGGCCGGCCCCGGACCGGCGACCTCCACCTCCGCGACCCGACCGGCCGCCGTCCCCCAGTGGCCCGGTGCCACCGGGGCGCACCACCCTCACCACTCCCGATGACCTCCGCCGACCCGGGTGACCAGAAATCCGCCTCCTCGACTGAACCAGCGCCCGGGTCGACACGTCGGGACGAACATGCCCTTGAGAACCAAGGAACAGTGGAATGCCCTTGAGGCGTATGTCGTGGATCGCCTCAGCACCCCGGACAACTGGCAGAGAAGCATGCCGAGCACGGCAACAGTGAACGGCGTGTCGCTCGTCCCGAACTCCGCGATTCACTATTTCAGAACCCGCGGTTTCCCGACGGCCTGCCCGTCGGAGCTCCGGGAAATCTCCAGTGAGGTGATCTCAGCAACGCAAAGGGTTTGATTGGTGCGACACGGGCGAAGGACGCGAGTCGGGCGGCAGTGGAAACAGGCGTGGAGCCATCGATAGACATGTCCTTGCGACAGATCCACGTCTTCGAGAGGGCTCCACGTGATTGCCTATCGTGCCATGGTCGACGTCCCGAGGGAACTCGTGCAGCACCTCGCGCATCTGTTGTACGCACAGCGACGGGCCTGCGGTACCCGCCGTGGCACCCGGGCGTTGACCTGCTTCTACCAGGCCTTGATGGTGCTCGTCTGGTTCCGCAAGGCCGAGGACATGGCCCTGCTCGCCGCCGGCTTCGGCATCTCCAGGGCGACCGCCTACCGCTACCGCGACGAGGGCGTCGCCGTGCTCGCCGCCCAGGCCGGCGACCTGCATGCCGCTCTGCGTCGGGCTGCGGCCGACGACTGGTCGCATGTGATCCTCGACGGCAAGCTGTTCGACTGCGACCGGCTCACCGAGACGACCCTGTCGGTCAAGGGCGAGGTGATCGATGCCTGGTTCTCCGGAAAGCACCGCGACTTCGGCGCGAACGTCCAAGCGATCATTCGACCCGACGGGCTGCCGATCTGGACATCGGCGGCGCTGCCCGGGCATCTACACGACACCAGTTGCGCTCGCGAACTCGGGATCACCGCTGCCCTGAACTGGTCCGCCGCCGAACTCGACCTACCGACCCTGGCCGACTCCGGCTACGAAAGCGCAGGTCACGGCATCATGACCCCGGTCAAGCAACCCGCCGACGGCCGCCGACTCGCACCTGACAACCGCGCCTACAACCGACTGCTACGCGGTCTACGTTGGCAAGGAGAACGAGGATTCGCGATCCTGATCGGACGCTGGAAGACGCTACGCCACACGACCGTCAGCCCACGCCGAATCGGCGACATCGTTACCGCAGCCCTGCACCTGACCCACTTCGAGTACAAATACCTACCGCAAAGTCGCTGAGATCACTTCAGTGCCTACATCACACATCACGAGAATGACGGCTTCGTGGCAGCTCAGGACGACCCCGCAGAGTGGGCCGCCCTGCAGGTGGCCCTGCACCGGCACATCGGCGATCCGAGCACGTCGAACAGACCCCTGCCCCACTACGTGGTCGTCGAACCCGGAAGGTGGGTGGATCCCAACTGCGCTGTCGAGAGCATCCTCCGGGACGGCAGGTTCCCGTCGTCCTGCCCGGTGTTGGCCCGCATCCTCATCAAGGACCACCTGCAACGGAATTACTTCGACCGAAACGGGGTGGCCCGGGATCCCCGGGCCTCCACCATCGTGCCCGACCCACTCGGGCGGACGAGCTCAAGCCGCCTGAACAGCTGGATGCTCCTGCACGAATACCTGCTCAGGCGTTTCGACGATCCTGCCAACTGGTCCACGCCGCTACCGGCTGTCGTAGCCGTCACACCGAGCGTTCAGATACGCACGGAGACCATGATCCAGCACGCCGTGGTCGCCGGAGGGTTCCCGGCGAACTGCCCGGTGGACACGCAGCAGCTCATCAGGAGCTACCTGCGGATGGGCATCATCGATGTCGGCCCTCTCAGGGGGCACCCGGGACACGGGAGGCTCCTGTGGCCGGAGCTGCACGTCTCCCCCTCCCAGGTCTCCGACCTCGGTTCCCCCTTCGGGCAGACCCCCGGACCGGCCTCCCCGCCGTCCGCCACCCGCCCGGGCACCCCCCATCAGTGGCCCGGTCCCCCCGGCCCGCAACACCCCCACCACTCCCGCTGAACCTCACGCACCGGACGGCAGGCGCCACCCGTTCGTCCTCAGTGGACCGACGGAGGGTGGTGCCGTGGCCGCAGTCACGTAACGGATCCCCGCTGCCGCATGCGATCCACGCGCCGTACCGCTAGGTTGTTCAGATGCCTCCCGCGACAGCCACCCATCCGACGTGGTGGGCGGCGCTGTGCGCGCTGCGGGATCTGACCCGCCTGGCGGCGACCGTCCTGGTCCTCGCCGTCGGCCTCGGAGGTGCGACCCTCGCCCTGACCGAGGCCACCGCCACCGCGTCGGTGGCCCCGACTGTGGTGACGAGTCACGTCGCCGACCTCCGCCCGGAGCCGTCGGCGGTGACCACGGCCGCAGAGCCGGCCCCGCAGGACCAGTCGACGGCAGGCGAGCCCGAGTCGCCGCCGCCCGCGATCGTCGCCGAGGCGGCCCAGCGGGCGGGGTCGCCCCTGACACCGGGGGTTCCCGACCGGCGCGGCCCGCCGCAGCACTGACCGGCGGTCGCCACCGCAGCACTGACCGGCGCGGCCCGCCGCAGCACGGACCGCCGCAGCACTGACCGGCGGTCGCCGCCGACCAGGAGCAGCCCCCCGACACCACCGGCGACCGGTCGCCGACCGTCGCCCGAGGGGCACCCCGCTGACGAACGCACGGCCCGGTGTCCGCCCGTCCGGGACACCCCGATTCTCTTGTTCTACCCGCCCTTTCCCCGCCGCCCTTCCCCCTCCGTCGAACCCGAGGTGCTGGTGATGCAGACCGTCCTCTCATCCTTCATGATCGATATCCCGCAGGCCGCCGTGATCTGGCTGGCGCTGCTCACAGTGGTCGGCGTCGCCGTCGCCGCGCTCCTGGCCCGCCCCGGAAGACTCCGCCTCGGCGTGGCGAGTCGGATCAGCCAAGCCGCCATGCCGAGCAGGCGCGACGACGACGGGGCCGACGAGGAGGAGCGGGAACGGGACCGCTACGCCCAGGAGATCGCGGTGGCTGCCGACCGGGCGGGCACCACCGCCCAGCGGCGTCGGGCCGAGTGGCTGGCCGCCCAGGAGGAGGTCGAGTCGGCCTGGACGGCGTACCAGGAGTCGGAGGAGAACGTCGGTCGGCTCATCACCGCCGCCTCGATGCCCCTGCCCCACACCGCCCAGACCCCCTCCGAGTACGCCGACCGGGAGCGTTTCATGCACCGGACGGCGCTGGACGCGTACTGGCGGCGGGAGATCTCCGTCGAGCAGCTCAGCGACGTCTTCGGACACCGCAACGGGTGGGACCCGCGTCGGCACCCCGTCGAGCAGGAGCTGTTCCTGCACCAGGCGGTACGCGACAACCTGTTCGCCCGCCACGAGGCGGCCCGGGAGCAGGAGCAGGCCGCGTGGCGGACCGCCGAGATGGCAGTCGCCGCCGCGAACAGCCTCCGCGCCGAGGCGATCGCCGCCGCCGAGCCGGCCCCGGTCGCCGAGCAGCCGTTGCTGCCCTTCTCCGACACCATGGAGGTGCCGGTGGTCGCCCCCCGCCGACGGGGACGCGCCACCGCCCCGGCCTTTTGACGAGGTTGGACGCACCCGGGCGGCGAAGTCCGCCCGGGTAGAGGACGGGCGAGCTGACGACGGGCAGACGGGGGCGCGGGGGCCGGAAGGCGCGGCGTACCGGTGGCGGTGTCGGTGGGCTGAGTTAGCGTGGTGTCATGTCCCAGGAGACGTGGCTGTTCGTCGTTCTCGGTGGTGTCCTGGCCGTGGCGACGCTCGTCGGTGCGGCGCTGTTGGCCTTCCGGCTGTGGAAGACCCGGCAGATGCTCGGTGCCCTGGGGGCCAAGGGGAAGGTGGCCTTCTACGGCGCGCTGGCCTACACCATCCTGCCGGTCGACCTGCTGCCCGACCCGATCTACCTGGACGACATCGGGGTGCTGGCCGCCGCCCTGCTCTACCTGGCCCGGCTGGCCCGCAAGCGGGGCGATGCCAACCCCACCGACTCCGCCCGTCCAGTCTCGGCCGCGCCGGACGCCGGACGGCTCACCAGGCCCGTGCCATGATCGGTAGATGTCACCGAACCGGGCCGACCACCGGCTGGACCCGCGCGACGACCGGGTCACCCGGTTCTGCGCCGAACGCCACCTCGCCACGCTGACCACCCTGCGGCAGGACGGGACGCCGCACGTCGTACCGGTCGGGGTCACCTTCGACGGCGAGTCCGGCATCGCCCGGGTGATCACCTCGCGGACGTCGCTGAAGGCCCGCAACGTCGCGGCCACCCCGCAGTCCCCGGTGGCGGTCTGTCACGTCGACGGGCGGCGGTGGCTGACCATCGAGGGCCGGGCCGTCGTCCGCGCCGACGCCGACTCGGTCCGCGAGGCCGAGCAGCGGTACGCCGACCGTTACCGCACCCCACGCCCCAACCCGGACCGGGTGGTCATCGAGATCACCGTGACCCGCCTGCTCGGCAGCCTCTAGCGACACGTCTCACGCACGTCACCCCGAGGAAACCCGGCCCGGCGACGACGGTCGGCGCGCTGACAGGGTTCCGGTGGGACGACCCGGCCTGCCCGGTGGCAGGCCGGGTCCGACTCAGGGTTGCGGGGCGACAGGGTCGCCGGTCTCCGCGTCGGTGACGGTGATCGCCTCCATCGGGCAGGAGTCGGCCGCGTCCCGTACCTCCTCGGCCGGGTCGACCAACCCGGCCAACGGCTGTGACAGCCCGTCGACGAGTCTGAAGTGGGCCGGGGCGGTGCTGGCGCAGATCCCCGCCCCGATGCACTGGGCCTGGTCGACGCGGACCCGCCAGTCGTTCTCCCCCATCGGGATCCTCCTCGCTACCAGGCGACAGGCAGGGCGGTCAGGCCGCGTACCAACAGCCCGGTCTTCCAGGTCAGTTCCGACTCGGGCACCGCCAGGCGCAGGTCCGGGGTACGCCGTACCAACGTTTCGAGCATCACCTGCAACTCCATCCGGGCGAGCTGAGCCCCGACACAGTGGTGTGCCCCGTGACCGAATCCGACGTGCGGGTTGACCACCCGGGACAGGTCGAGGGTGTCCGGGTCGGTGAAGACCCGCTCGTCGCGGTTGGCCGAGTGGATCGAGGCGATCACCGGTTCACCGGCCCGGACCAGGACCCCGCTCAGCTCGACGTCCTCCAGTGCGTACCGGGGGAACGCGGCGGTCGCGCCCAACGGGATGAACCGCAGCAGCTCCTCGACCGCCCCGGGGATCAACTCCGGCTCGGTACGCAGACGCTTCCAGCCGCCCTCCTCGGTGAGCAGGACGTACACGAAGTTGGGAATCTGGGTCACCGTGGTCTCGTGCCCGGCGGCCAGCAGACCGGCGGCGAGCTGGACGACCTCCTCCTCGGTGAGCCGGTCGGAGTCGGCGTCGCGGGCCTGCACCATCGCGGTCAGCAGGTCGTCGGTCGGCTCCTGCCGACGGCGGGCGATCAGCCCGGCCATGTAGTCGAAAAGGTTCTGGATGTACGTCTGCGTCTGCTCGGCGCTCAGCGAGGTGGTGGAGACGATCGCCTCCGCCCAGGTGTGGAACCTGTCCTGGTCGGTGACCGGGACACCGAGCAGGTCGCAGATCACCCGGATCGGCAGCGGCGTGGCGAGGTGTGCCACCAGGTCCGCCGGGGGACCGGCGGCGAGCATCCCGTCGACCAGTTCCTCGGCGACCGCCCGGGTCCCCTCCCGCAGCCGCTCCACCCGGCGGGCGGTGAACGCCTTGGCGATCAGTCGACGCAGCCGGGTGTGGTCCGGCGGGTCCATCCCGAGCATCCCGGAGGCGGGGAGACGCTCGGTGTTTCGGGGCTCGTCACGTCCGGCGGCGGCGGCCCGGCTGAACCGGGGGTCGCCGAGGACGGTTCGCACGTCGGCGTACCGGGTGGCGAGCCAGACCGGCTCACCGTAGGGCAGACGCACCCGGACCAGCGGCTCGTCCCGACGCAGCTGGGCGTACCGGGGGTCGAGGTCGAGCCGGTGGGGCGGGCTGAACGGGTAGCTGGGCGCAGCGGTCTGGGGTGCAGCTGTCAACGAGGACTCCCTGTGGCTGTGCGGCACCGTCGATGGGCGGCGTCGGTCCGTCGACACGACCCCACAGTGGGTCATGCCTCGACTGCGCATGGTAGCGACAGTCCTCGATCGCCGCCAGGGCGTCATGACCCGGCGGCCCGGGTGGTGACCCGGCGGCCTGCGTCCTGATCCGGCGGCCCGCCTCCTGGCTGGGCGGCCCGCGGCCTGGCCCGGCGGCCTGGCCCGGCGGCCTGGCCCGGCGGCCTGGCCCGGCGGCCTGCGTCATGGCCCGGCGGGGCCGTCGGCGGGCCATGCTGACGCCTCGGGTCGTCCTTCCCCGCCGACATGTCGTCCGTGCTCACTGTGGAGCTGCCCTCACGAACGGGGCGACCCACAGATCCCTTTAAGAAGGGGGCGTTCGGGGCAAACGTGAATGCAGTAGCCGCTACCCGGGTCAGCCGACTCGGCGTCGGCGGACACGGTCACAGCGGGAAGCACCCACGCACCGGGCGGGCCGGGAAACGCGGCCGCCGTCGACAGTATTGGTGGCGGTCTCACAGACGGGGCAGCTCCACAGCGAGCCGACGACGTGTTCCCCGCCGCCGGCTCGCGGGGAGCGAAGGCGGGGAACGAAGGTCCGGTGTGAGGTGCGAGGTGTGAGGCCCCGCGAGGGCTCGGGAGCAGCCGGGCGGCGAACTCAGCGCGCCTGGTCACCGTCCCCGGTACGCCGCTGGGCCTGGTCCACGCCCTTGTCGATCTGCTCGTCGTACTTGCCGCCGGTCCGCTTGTCCGCCAGGTCCCCGGCCTTCTCCAGCCCCTGGTCGACCTGCTTGTCGTGCTTGTCGGCGACGTCCTTCGCCCGGTTCATGAAATCGCTCACGACGATCTCCCCTCAGCTCGGTTCCGACAAATGCCTTCCCTGCCCGGGATTCACGAAACCCGCTGCCCGATCGGATCGGACACCCGACCGTCGCTGTGGGTGTCGACGGTACTCCGGGCGGGTAACGCCATCTCCGGACACCGAGGAGGCCCGGCGTGAAGCGGGACGATTCAACGGGGCGTAGGCCCGGCACGGCGGGGACAGACACCTCCGCGACGTCCGCCGACCCGTCGGCGGAGAGCGACGCGACGCGCACCGAACCGTCGGAGGCCGGCGAGGCGACGCCACCCGGCCCGTCGGAGGCAAGCGACGCGACGCGCACCGGCCCGTCGGTGGCGGCCGGGTCGCCGCCCGAGGTGGTCGACGGGACCGGGCCTCGGCAGACCTGGGCCGCCCTGCCCTGGCTGGTACGCACGGCGGTGGTGTGGAGCACCTGCCTGGTGCTGATCGCCGCCGGGCTCTACCTGGTCGGCAGGATCGCGGTCCTGCTCGCCCCGCTGGCCATCGCGCTGGCCGTCACCGTCTTCCTCACCGCCCTGCTCGACCCGGTGCAGTTGCTGCTGCGTCGGCTCCGGCTGCCGGGTGCGCTGGCCGCGCTGCTCACCGTCCTCCTCCTGCTCGGGATCCTCGGCGGCGTCGGCGCCCTGGTCTGGACCCTGACCGCCGACCAGTTCGGCGAGCTGAGCGACGAGTTGGGGCAGGGGCTGGAACGCACCCGGGACTTCGTCACCTCGACGCTGCCGGTGACCGACGAGCAGCTGAACCGGGTGGTCGAGCAGGCCCGGCAGGCGTTCGGGCAGAGTTCGCTGGACCCGGTGGCCGGGGTACGGACCGCAGGGGAGGTCCTCGGAGCCACGCTGCTCGCCCTGGTCCTCTTCTTCTTCATGCTCAAGGACGGCCGGTCGATGTGGCAGTGGGTGCTGCGTCGGATGACCGGCCCGAACCGGGAGGTCACCGCCGAGGCCGGTCGGGCGGGATGGCGGACCCTGGGGGCGTACAGCCGGGGCACCCTGGTGATCGCGGCGATCGACGCGATCGGCATCGGACTGGCCCTGGTCCTGCTCGACGTGCCGCTGGCCCTGCCACTGGCGCTGATCACGTTCTTCGGCGCGTTCGTCCCGATCATCGGAGCGACGGTGGCCGGGGCGTTCGCGGTCCTGGTGGCACTCGCCGCGCAGGGTCCGACGGTGGCGCTGCTGACCCTGGGGGCGGTGATCCTGGTCCAGCAGACCGAGGGTAACTTCCTGGAGCCGTTGATCATGAAACGGCAGGTCCGGCTGCACCCGGCGGTGATCCTGGTGGTCGTCACCGCAGGCACCCTCGTCGGCGGGATCGCCGGGGCCTTCGTCTCGGTGCCGATCGCGGCGGTGGCCTACCGGGTGGTGGACACCGTGCACCGCCACCGCCGGTGACGAACGGGGCACCTCACCCCAGGTGACCGGCGAACCAGTCGGCGGCGTCGTCGGCCACCCGGTCCAGGGTCCCCGGCTCCTCGAACAGGTGGGTGGCGCCCGGCACCACCCGCAGCTCACCCACCCCCTCCGGGAGCTGCGCGAGCGCCTCCTCGTTGAGCGTCAGCACCTGCTCGTCGAGGCCGCCCACCAGCAGGAGGGTCGCCGCGCGTACCTGGGTCAGGGCGGGACCGGCGAGGTCGGGCCGTCCACCCCGGGAGACCACCGCCGCCACCGTGTCGCTGCGACGAGCGGCGGCGACGAGCGCCCCGGCCGCCCCCGTACTGGCCCCGAAGAGCCCCACCGGCAGTCGGCGGAGAGCCGCCTCGGTCCGCATCCAGTCCACGGCTGCCGTCAACCGGTCGGCCAGCAGGTCGATGTCGAACCGCAGTTCCGCGGTCCGGGCGTCCACGCGTTCCTCCTCCGGGGTGAGCAGGTCGACCAGGACCGTGCCCAGGGAGCGTCGGTGCAGCACCCGGGCCACCGCCGTGTTCCGTGGGCTGTGCCGGGAGCTGCCACTACCGTGCGCGAAGAGGACCACCCCGGTCGCGTCGGTGGGCAGCACGAGGTCGGCCGGGAGTCCCGCCCCGGCCACCGGGATCGGCACCGCGCTGGTCAACGTGTCCATCTCCGACCTCCGCAACCACCGGCCGCCAGTCGGCCGCGCCGGGGTTACCCGCCTCGGGCCTGGAACTCACCAGTCATCCCACCCCGGGCCGATCCGGGTCCACCCGGCCCGGGAGTGGAACCCGTCCGGGCGGTACGCCCCCTTCCCGCCGACGGCTGGTCCCGTTTGCCGGGTCCACCGACGGGTAGGCCCAGTCGTCCCCGATCGGGGACGACTCGTCAGGAGCGGGGGATCGGCGATGGCGAAGCGACAGGGCAAGGACCGTAAGACCGACGACCAGGAACAGCGCCGGATCGACGCCGAACGCGGCCGGGACTGGGCGGACGAGGCCGCGCAGGCGCGGACCGCCGACGACCCTCGGGCCGTGGCCCCGCACGACGCCGCCGGACGCCCCTCCACCGGCGGACGCTGACCGCCGCCGGACGCCCTTCACGGCACGGACGCCGCCCGCCGTCGGGTCCGGCGCGCCGTCACTCCGGGGCGTGAGTGAGCGGTGCCCGACCGGCGGGCTGCTCGGGTACGGGTGCCGACGGCTCGGCCGGCGGATTCGGCAGGATCGTCGGCTGTGCCCGGGTGACCTGCACCGACTCCCCGTGGTGACGCAGCTCGATGGCGGCCACCGGACCACCGGGACGCAGGGCGTACGTCGTCTGGTGTGACCGCACGTCGACGTGCACCCGAGACTGCCGCCACTGGAGGGAGAACTCCAGTCGGGTCAGCCCGGAGGGCAGCCGGGGCGTGAACGAGAGCGTCCCGTCGTGGTCACGGAGCCCGCCGAACCCGGCGACCAACGCGATCCAGGCACCCGCCAGGGACGCCATGTGCACCCCGTCGCGGGTGTTCTCGTTGAGGTCGTGCAGGTCCATCAGGGCGGCTTCCCGCAGGTAGGCGTGGGCCAACTGGAGGTCGCCGACCTCGGCGGCCAACACCGCCTGGGTGCACGCCGACAGGGACGAGTCCCGCACCGTACGCCGCTCGTAGTAGTTGAAGTTGCGGGTCTTCTGCGCGGCGGTGAACGCGTCCCCGCGCCAGTGCATCGCCAGGACCAGGTCCGCCTGCTTGACCACCTGCTTGCGGTACAGGTCGAAGTACGGGAAGTGCAGCAGGAGCGGGTACTTGTCGGCCGGGGTGTGCTCGAAGTCCCACTCCTGCAACCGGGTGAAGCCCTCGACCTGCTCGTGGACGTCCAGTTCCTCGTCGTACGGGATGGTCATCGAGTGCGCCGCGTCCCGCCAGGCGGCGGCCTCCTCCTCGGTCACCCCCAGGTCCAGCGCCTCGTCCCGCAGCCGCATCGCCACCTCGGCGGCGGTGAGGAGGTTCCGCTGGGCCATCAGGTTGGTGTAGATGTTGTCGTTCTTGACTGCGGTGTACTCGTCGGGTCCGGTGACCCCGTCGATGTGGTACCTGCCGTGCCGGTCGTGGTGGCCCAGCGACCGCCACAGTCGGGCGGTCTCCACCAGCAGCTCCAGCCCGATCTCCCGTTCCAGCTGGGTGTCCCCGGTGGCCTGGACGTAGCGGCGGACCGCGTCGGCGACGTCGGCGGCGATGTGGAAGGCGGCCGTCCCCGCCGGCCAGTACGCCGACGACTCGGCTCCCTCGATGGTGCGCCACGGGAACGCGGCCCCGCGCAGGTTGAGCGTCCGGGCCCGGTCCTGGGCCTGGTCGAGGGTGGAGTGCCGCCAGTACAGGGCGTCGCGTACGGCGTGCGGCTGGGTGTAGGTGAGCACCGGGAGGACGAACATCTCGGTGTCCCAGAAGGCGTGTCCGTCGTACCCGGGACCGGTCAGGCCCTTGGCCGAGATGGGTCGCCGTTCGGCCCGCGCACCGGCCTGGAGCACGTGGAACAGCCCGAACCGGACGGCCTGCTGCACCTCCGGGTCCCCCTCGACCCGGACGTCGGCGGCGTCCCAGAACTCGTCCAGGTGCTCCCGCTGCGCCCGACGCAGCCCGTCCCAGCCGTCCAGTCGGGCCGCCGCCAGTGCCGCCCCGACCTGGTCGCGCAGCGCCGGCAGGGACCGCCGGGAGGACCAGCCGTAGGCGAGGTACTTGACCACCCGCAGCTTCTGTCCGGGGGCGAGGACACATCCGATGGTGGTACGCACCCAGTCCTCGTACCCCTCGCTGTCGACGGTGGTGTGCTCCGGGCCGGTGACCTCGTGCGCCATCGCGGCGGCCACCCGCAGCCCGGAGACCTTCGTCCGGTGGATCAGCAGACCCCCGTCCTTGGTGGTCAGCTCCTCCTCGGCCAGCAGGGGTGATTCGAGGACCGCCGCCACCCGGGGGTCCTTGCTCTGCGCAGGCAGCGCCTCGTTGGCCACCAACTGCGACTGGAGGATCAGCCGCAGGGGGCCGCCGACGGCCTCCACCTCGTAGCTGATCGCGGCGACCGACCGCTGGGTGAAGGAGACCAGCCGGGTGCTGCTGACCTTCACCTCCCGTCCGGCCGGGGAGCGCCAGTGCAGGCGCCGGTGCAGGGTGCCGACCCGCAGGTCCAACACCCGCTCGTGGTCGAGGAGTTCGCCGTACCTGACGTCCAGCGGCTCGTCGTCGACGAGCAACCGGATCAGCTTGCCGTTGGTGACGTTGACGACGGTCTGCCCGGACTCGGGAAACCCGAACCCCGCCTCCGCGTACGGCAGCGGACGCAGCTCGTAGAAGGAGTTGAGGTACGTCCCGGGCAGGCCGTGCGGCTCGCCCTCGTCGAGGTTCCCGCGCAGCCCGATGTGCCCGTTGGAGAGCGCGAAGACCGACTCGGACTGGGCCAGGACGTCCATGTCGAGCCGGACCTCCCGGACGTGCCACGGATCGACCGGATAGGCCCGCTCGCGGATCATGTCCCGCCCCCCTCGCCCTGCGGTGTGCCGTCGTCGAGCAGGTCGGCCAGGTCCGTGACGACGACGTCGGCACCGTGTGCCCGCAGTTGGTCGGCCTGACCGACCCGGTCGACCCCGACCACGTACCCGAATCCTCCGGCCCGTCCGGCGGCCACCCCGGCCTGGGCGTCCTCGAAGATCGCCGCCTGGGACGGGTCGACCCCGAGCACCTCGGCGGCGCGCAGGAAGGTGTCCGGGTGCGGCTTGCCGCGCAGCCCTTCGGCGCGGGCGACCAGGCCGTCCACCCGTACCTCCAGCAGGGGTGCCAGCCCGGCGGCCTTGACCACCTGCTTGCAGTTGGCGCTGGCCGAGACGACGGCCCGCCGCATCCCGGCGGCGGCGACCTCGGTGAGGTACCGCACCGATCCGGGATAGACCTGCACGCCGTCCCGGTTCAGCCGGTCGAGCAGGACGGCGTTCTTGCGGTTGCCGAGCCCGTTGACGGTCGCGGCGTCCGGCGGGTCGTCGGGGCCGCCCTCGGGCAGCACCACCCCCCGGGAGGCGAGGAAGGCCCGCACACCGTCGGCGCGGGGCCGACCGTCGACGTAGCGGTGGTAGTCCGGCCCCGGGTCGAAGGGCACGAACGGCACGCCGGTGGCCTCCGCGTGGGCGCGCAGGAACGTGTCGAAGGTCTGTTTCCACGCGGCGTTGTGCACGAGGGCGGTCTGCGTCAGCACACCGTCCAGATCGAAGAGACAGGCGGTCACACCAGCGGGTAAGCCCAGCACGGTCTGACACTATCCATCCGACGGACCCGGCAAACGCCGTTCGGGCCTTGATCACCCAGGGTGTCGCCTCCGGCACGGCGCGTCCGGGAGGTCCCGCGACCGGCGACGGCGTCGTCCCGCTCACCGCCGACCGACGTCGATGCGCTCCCCCCGCTCACCGAAGAAGTGCACGGCGTCCATCCGGACCGCCACGGCCAGGGGGTGTCCGCCGGAGACCGCCGGGTACGGGGCGAGCCGGACCGCCAGTTCGGCGGGACGGCGGTGGTGGCGGCCCCCGTCGTCGAGGACGCTCCCGCCGTTGCCGCCCCCGGTCCGACCCGGCTGCTCCGCGGCGGGGGCCTGTCGTCCGGTCAGCCGGGACATCACCTTCCCGAACCGGCGCAGTCCCCGCTGGCCGGGCACCCCACCCGACACCGGGCCGCCCATCTCGTCGACGAGGACGGCGGTGGCCCCGATGTCGAGGTACGCCAACGACTCGTGTCCGTGGTGCTCCAGGTAGCGGATGCGGCCCCGCAGGACGTCACCCTGGGCGTCCGGGACCACGGGGGTCAGCGCCTCGGCCCGCATCCCGACGACGATCCGCTCGCCGTGGTAGTGGGCCACGGCCCGACTGCGGATGTCGGTCCAGGGCAGGTAGAGCGACTGCTCACCGATCCTGAGCTGGACGTACCGGTCCAGGTGCACGTAGACCGACGCCTCCAGCAGGTTCATCCGGGGACTGCCGAGGAAGGCCGCGACGTGCAGGGTGGCCGGACGGCCGTACACCTGGGTGGGGGTGCCGACGTCCTGGAGGACCCCGCGCCGCATGATGGCCACCCGGTCGGCCATGGTGAGCGCCTCGGCCTGGTCGTGGGTGACGTAGATGGTGGTCACCCCCAGCTCCCTGGTGAGGGCGGAGATCTCGGCCCGCAGCTCGGCCCGGAGCCCGCTGTCCAGGTTGGACAGTGGCTCGTCCATCAGGAACAGGCCCGGCCGACGGACGATCGCCCGACCCATGGCGACCCGCTGCCGCTGCCCGCCGGAGAGCTGGCTCGGCTTGCGTCCGAGCAGGTCACCGATGCCGAGGGCGGCGGCCACGTCGGCGACCCGTTCGCCCCGGGGCGCCGGTTGGACCCCGGAGAGCCGGAGCGGGAACGCGATGTTCTCCCCCACCGTCATGTGCGGGTAGAGCGCGAAGTCCTGGAAGACCATGGCGATCCCCCGGTCCCCGGGGGGCAGGTCGTTCGCCAGTTCACCGTCGAGGAGCACGTCACCGCTGGTCGGTTCCTCCAGCCCGGCGACCATCCGCAGCAGGGTGGACTTCCCACACCCTGAGGGTCCCAGCAGGACCATGAACTCGCCGTCGGTCACGTCCAGGTTGACAGCGTCCACCGCCAGTGCTCCACCCGGGAACACCTTGGTGACGTCCTTCAACGCGACGGTGGTCACCGTCACCTCCCCGCAACTGGTCGCCGAAATTGGAATGACTGTGACCAGTTTCATGTCATCCGCACATCGGGTGAACGTGCCATGTTGCCCGCGTGACAGCCGTATTACGGATCTACCCCTCGGTAGCCGACAGCTCACCGAGGAAGACCCGGCGTACCACCCGTTCGGCCGCGTGCCCGTCGTCGAGACCGCAGAACCGCTCCCGGAACCGGTGCCGGGCCGCAGCCGCCGCCGCCGACCACACCCCACCGGACCGGAACAGGTCGAGCAGCCCGTCGAAGTCGACGGCCACCGCCCCCGGGGCCTCGGCGACCACGTCGAGGTAGACCCCCCGGGCCGCCCGGTACGCGTCCCAGTCCGGGGCGTACACCACGATCGGCCGGTCCAGGACCGCGTAGTCGAACATCGCCGACGAGTAGTCGGTGACCAGCACGTCGGCGACGAGATAGAGGTCCTCGACCCGGTCGTGGTCGCTGACGTCGAGGACCCGGCCGGTGGACACCTGCCGACGTCCCCGCTCCCGGTCGTGGAAGTAGTGGCTGCGCAGCAGGAGCCGACCGGTCGGCCCGAGGACGTCGAGCAACGCCTCCGGACGCAACGGCGGGTGGTACCGGGGCAGGTGCTCGCGGTGGGTGGGGGCGTACAGCACCACCGGGCCGGGACCGGTCAACCCGAGCCGGGCACGGATCCGGTCCACCTCCTCGGCGGTGGCGGTGACCAGCCGGTCGTTGCGGGGGTAGCCGTACTCCAGGGTGGTGTACGCCGCCGGGTACGCCCGCTCCCACATCTCGGTGGAGAACCGGTTCGCGCTGACGCTGAAGTCCCACCGGTCCACCCGGCGCAGCAGCCCGGCGAAGTCCATCCCGGTGGCCCCGACCGGATACCGCTGCTGGTCCAGCCCCATCACCTTCACCGGAGTCCCGTGGTGGGTCTGCAGGTGCACCGACCCCTGCCGCTTGACGACGAAGTCGGGGAAGTTGACGTTGTTGACCAGCCACCTGGCCCGCGCCAACACCCGGTGGTACGCCGCACTGCCCGCCACCACGTACTCCACCCCGGAGGGAAGACGGTCCACCCGGTCCCGCCGGACGATCCACACCCCCCGGATCTGGGGGGCCAGCCGACGGGCCGCCTCGTACACGGCGGCCGGGTTGCAGGCGTAGCCGCGATACCAGTAGGCCGCGTAGACGGCGAGGTCCTCGTCGATCGGGCGGCTCAGTTGGGCGCGGTAGTAGCCGTACCCGAGGGCGTTGCGGCCGGTCCGCAGCGCCGGCACCGCCCGACGGCGGACCACCCGGACGGTCCGACGGGCGGTCCGGCCGACCTTGTTCGCCCGGCGGAGGGCGGCGAAGGTGCCCCAGTGGCCGCCGGTCACCAGGCGGTGCCGGACCCCGGCGACCCCGGGCGGGACCGGTGGGCCGCCCGGCGGCGACCAGCGCCGCACGTCGGCGGTGATCCGGGCGAAGAACCCCTGACGCAGCCGTGGCGCGATCCGCTCGCCGTTGCCCAGCACCGTCAGGTAGTGCCAGACCATCCGCTCGAACACCACCGGACGCAGCAGCGCCACCCGGGCGGCCCGGTCCGGGTCCCCGGCGGCCTCCTGTCCGTCCAGCCACCGGAACACCCGGTCCCACTGCTCGAAGACCTCGAAGTGCCGCTCGCCCCGGGTCCTGGTGATCGCCCCGGTGCGCCGCTGGCGGTAGTTGACGCAGACCCGGTCCAGTACGCCGATCCGCTCGGCGGCGAGCATCACCGGGTACGTGAACGACACGTCCTCGTACCAGCCGGGGGCGAAGCGCAGCCGCGAGTCGAGCAGGAACTCCCGACGCAGCACCCGGTTCCAGGCGACGTGCAGCAGGCGCAGCACCTCCGGGCGTTCGACCAGGTCGATGGTGTCCTCGTCGACGCGGGTGGGGAGGACCTCGGCCCACGCGCTGTGGCCGGCCGAGTCGTTCCACTGCCGCCGGACGTGGTCGACGACGAGGACGTCGGGGGTGGTGGCGCGCAGCCGGGCGGCCACCTCGGGGAGACAGTCCGGGGCGAGCCAGTCGTCGGAGTCGAGGAACCAGACGTAGTCACCGGCGGCCCGGTCCAGCCCGGCGTTGCGGGCCGGACCGAGGCCGACGTTGTGGGGCAGCCGGAGCACCCGGACCCGGGGGTCCCGGTCGGCGTACCCGGCGAGGATGTCACCGCTGGAGTCCGGTGACCCGTCGTCGACCCCGATCACCTCGAAGTCGTCGAAGGGTTGGTCGAGGATCGAGTCCAGGCACTCCCGCAGGTACGCCTGGACCCGGTAGGCCGGCACGACGAAACTGACGAGTGTCATCGGGCCGGCTCCTCCTCGTCAGCCGGGCGGGCGGCTCCCCACGGTCTCCGTGGCGGCGGCCGGTCGCACCGTCCGGGTCGGCCGGACCACCCAGGCGAGGACCACACTCGCCACGAAGGCTGCCAAAAGGTACACACTCAGTGTAGCCATCCCGAAACTGGTAATTCCGGCGATCGACACGATCGTCAGCAGCGCCGAGCGACCCTCCCAGCCCAGCGTCACCCCGTGCAGCGGAGGCGCGGCCTGTCGCTTCTCCAACCGGGCCACCAGGTCGTAGTGGTGCAGGGTCAGGACGAAGACGTACCCGAAGATCAACCACGCGGGTACGTCGCCGATCACCCCGACCGCGATCGCGAAGAGGTACTCCCCGGCCCGCAACGCCGCCGGGACCAGCCAGTCCAGCGGCCCGTTGTGCGCCGCCCCCGCACCCAGCCCGGCCAGCAGCAACACCAGGAAGGCCACCGGCACCATCCACCGCGGCCCGGACGGCTCCCCGACCAACCCGGCCACCAGCAGCCCCGCCGCACCGAGCGCCCCGAGGGCGGCCAGGGTCAGCGGACCCACGGCCCGCAGCACCGGCAGCCGGGCGGCCAACGGACCGTCGTCGCGGTGCAGGGTCGCGTCCACGGTGTCCAGCACCGGCACCCACATCCACCGGGCCCGCAGGGTCCGCAGCGCCCCGGTGTACGCCAACGCCAGCGTCCCCCAGACCAGGACCGCCACCAGGGCCACCCGAGGGCTGAACAGGGCGGTCGCCAGCGCGATCAACGCCCACCGCTCCCCGATCGGGAAGACCACCGTCCGCTTCAACCAGTACGACACCGAACCGGTGTCGGCCTGCACCCGGTTCGACGCGGCGTTGAGCCGGTCGCCGATCCCGCCCCCACCGGTGGCGACGGCCTTCGGTCGACGGGCCGCCTCGTCGTGCAGGACCCCGTACCAGGCGTCGGTCATGTGCCGGACGGTCTGCAACGTCATCGCCGCGACGGCCAACGCCCAACCCCAGCGGAACCCGGCCTGGGTGGCCCCGAACCCGAGACCCGCATAGACCAGGTACTCCTTGGCCCGGTCGGCCATCGTGTCCAGCCAGCCACCCCAGGCGCTGAAGTGCCTGGTGTAACGGGCCAGCTGACCGTCCACGCAGTCGAGCACGAACCCGAGGTAGAGCAGGACCCCACCGGCGACGAGCGCCGGACGGTCCCCGGTGGCGAACAGCAGCGCGGCGGCGGCCGCGAAGACCACCGAGATCATCGTGACGGCGGTCGGACCCAACCCCACCCGGGCACAGACCTTCGTGACCTGCGGCGACCAGGTGCTGACGAAGTAGGTGGTGAAGAAGTCGTCCTTCTCCTTGACCGACAGCCGCAGCTCGGCCCGGTCCTCGTCGACGGCACCGACGGCCGACTCGGCGGCGGCCAGTCCGGCGGCGTCGGAGACCCGGTGCGCGACGAGCAGGCGTACCCGGTGGGCGAAGGTCAGGGTCCCCAGCGCGGTGAGTCCGGCGAAGAGCCGGTCCACGGCCGGGGCCTCCTCGGTGGCCATCCCCCCGGCGAGCGCCCCCACCCCGGTCGCTGCGGCCCGGGCGGCGGCGGCCAGCGTCGGCAGGTCGTCGACGCCGACCCGGACGGCACCGCCGAAGATCCCGGTCGCCCCGTCGGCCAACTCCTGCGCCGGCCCGGCGTCGACCACCTGGCCGCGCTCCTCCCGCACCGACGTCCGACCCGCCCCCGGCGGGTCGGTGAGCACCAACGCCACCGTCGGCCCCACCGGGCTGGTCGCCAGATGCCGCAGTACGGCGGTGTGCGCGACCAGATCCGCCCCGCTGACCAGCACCGGACCTGTCGCCCCGGCCACCAGTTCGGCCAACTCGACGAGGTCGGCGGCGTACCTGACGTCCCTCGCCCCGGCCTCCCGCCACTGGGTGGCCAACCGGTCGGCGAGCGGCTGACCGGTCCCCGTCTGCAGCCCCGCCGCGGGCGTACCGGCGGCGAGCACGATCGCGAGCGTCACCGGGCGACCGCGTCGTGGTACGCGCTCAGCGCCTCGTCGACAGTGCCGTCCACGGTGAGCCGACCGGCGTCGAGGTAGAGCCCTCGACGGCAGAACCTCGTCAGGTCCTTTTCGTTGTGTGACACCAGCACCAGTGTGCGTCCCTCCCCGAGAAGTCGGTCGATCGTCGCATAGCACTTCTGACGGAACTCCGCGTCCCCGACCGCTGTCACCTCGTCCATGAGCAGGATCGGGTGCGGCAGGTGCGAGATGATCGCGAAACCGAGTCGGACCTTCATCCCCGACGAGTAGTGCCGGACCGCCGTGTCGATGGCCTGTTCGACCTGCTCACCGGCGAAGGAGACGATCTCGTCGAAGTGCCGCCTGAGGTAGCCGGTGGAGAGCCCGTGCAGCCCGCCGACGAGGTACAGGTTCTCCCGGCCGGTCAGGTCGTTGGAGAACCCGGCGGACAGTTCCAGCAGCGGGGCGACGTCGGCACCGACCCGGATCCGCCCCTCGTCGGGGATCAGCACCCCGGCGATCAACCGCAGCAGGGTGCTCTTGCCGGTGCCGTTGCGCCCGATCACACCCACGGTGTCCCCGGGAGCCACCTGGAAGGAGACGTCCCGCAGCGGCCAGAACCGGTCCGTGGACGCCCCCGCCTGGCGGCGGATCAGCAGGTCACGCAGGCGGAGCTGACGACGCCGGTTGCGGACGAAGCGGATGCCGAGCTGGTCGGCCTCGATGATCGGCTCGGCCATCTACAGTTCCTTGAGGACGGCGGGTTCGAGTCGACGGAACGCCCACCAGCCGACCACCAGCACCAGGACGCTCCCCGCGATCGTGGTGGCCAGCAGCCGGGCCGAGGGGAACTCGTCCGGATACCAGATCGCGTGGTGCAACTGGAAGATCCCGACCAGCGGGTTCAGTTCGTACCCGAGCTTGACCCAGCCGGGCAGGTCCGAGTCGCGGACCAGGGCCAGGGGATAGATGATCGGCGACGCGTAGAACAGCACCCGGATCACCAGCCGCATGAACCGTTCGATGTCGCGCATCAGCACGTTGAACGCCGACAGCAGCAACGCCAACCCGATCAGCAGGACGCCCTGCACCAGGACGGCCAACGGCAGGGACAGCAGCGACCAGCCGAACTCGATCCGCCCTGCGACGGCGAAGGCGACGGCGATCGCGACCAGGATCGGCAGTCCGGCGGCGTACTCGGCGAACCGTCCTGTCACCCGCCCGATCGGGAACACCTGACGGGGCACGTTCATCGTGGTGATCAGCCGGGCCTGGCCGGTGAGGGCGTTCGTCGCCTCGCTCAACGCGGAACTGGTCCACATCCAGGCGAAGATCCCGGTGATCAGGAACAGCGGGTACGAGTCGGCGGCCTCACCCAGGTACCTGCCGGTGTCCCGGGAGTAGAGCACCCCGAAGACGAAGAAGTAGATCGCCCCCATGCCCAGGGGCTCGATCAGCGACCAGAGGTACCCGAGGACCGACTGCTGGTACTTCACCGCCAGATCCCGCTTGACGAGGATGCGCAGCGCATTGCGGTGCGACCACAACGCCCCGACGCCAGACGTCACCGTCGCCTCCTCATGACCGCGACAAAAGGCTAACAGCCCCACCCGGCAGATCTTGGAAAGTTGTGGCCCCCCGAGGGGCCGCCGACCTCCGGGAACTCCCCTCCCGGTCGGCCTGCCGCACTGGGGAACCGCTCCGGTCGGGAGTTGGACGGAGGGTGCCGGGGTAAGCACCTACGGGGACGGGACCGACGGGTCCTCCTCGGGGGCGAGGGCGGGGACCCGGGGATTTCCTACCGTGGAGGCAGAGGCGGCGTGACGCCGCAGAGTGGGAGACGACGATGAGTCGCAAACTGGTCCGGCCCCGCGAGGGGCGCATGTTCGCCGGTGTCTGCGCCGGCCTGGCCCAGCGGTTCGGCATGTCCGCCGGCATGGTCCGGCTGCTGTTCCTGCTGTCCCTGCTCCTGCCCGGCACCCAGGTCATCATCTACCTGGTGCTCTGGGTGTTGATGCCCAACGAGGACCGCTACGCCGCCCGCACCGGCTACTGACCCGTCCCGCCGCGACACCGGGCCGCTTCGGCCCACCGCGACACCGCATGACCCGTCGCGACACCGCATGATCCGGACGTCGCGACACCGGGAGACCACGACCGCCCGCCCCGAGTGCGCGGGGCGGGCGGTCGCTTCGTCTCCGGGATCAGGGGGCGGTGTAGGTGACGGTGACCTTCTCGTACCCCAGCGACCCGAGCAGCTGCTCCAGCATCTTGCGGGTGTTCTCCTGGGCCCGGTCGGCCAGCCCGCTGTCCCGGGCGGCGGTGGTGATCCGCTCCTCGGCCATCCGGTAGACCTGCTGCTGGCGGTTCGGGTCGCCGTCGACCAGGTCGCCGATCCGGTTGAGCAGTCCACGCTCCCGGGCGACCACGTAGCTCTTCTCCATGTCGAGGTTGGTCTTGCCGAGCTCCGGCGCGGGAAGCTTGATCTCCACCGACGTGCCGTCCTCGGTGGGGACCACGGCACCCTCGCCGATCTTGGCGAAGTCGACGTACGCCTCGACGCTGCCCGCCCCGACGAAGAGGGTCCGCTCACCCAGGAGGAAGTCCGGCACGTTGCGCCTGTCGTTCTCCAGGTCGACGACGACCTGGAAGTTGCCTTCGGCGGCCACGTAACGGCTGAGGTCCTGAATCGACTTGAGCAGCGTCGGACCGGTCCGGTCGGTCTGCTCCTCGGCGAACGGGTTGCGGAAGTTGGGCAGCAGGTTGGTGGTCTGCAATCCGAGCAGGGCCACCACCGCCAGGGCGGCGGCACCGAGCACCACCAGCAGCCCGCGCCCGGAACCACGCGACGACCCACCCGGGGCGGGGGGCGGTGGTGCGGCCGGCCGGGAACCGGAGTCGCCCGGGAACTCGCCTGTGGGCTGGTCGTCCCGCTGTCGCGACATCGCCCTCACCGTCCTCCTGCCGACAGGTCACCGCCGTCGATGACCTCCTGAGGATGACGGTACGTCCTCCGTACGACAGCCGCCCGTCGACCCGGTCGGGTACGCCGGGATCAGCCCGACGCTCGGGTCACTCCGGATGCCCGGAGTAGACGAACACCCGGGCGTGGATCTGGTTGCGCTGCTGGAGGGCGGCGCGCAGGGCCCGGTGCAGCCCGTCCTCCAGGTAGAGCCCGCCGTTCCACTGCACCACGTGCGGGAAGAGGTCACCGTAGAAGGTGGAGTCCTCGGCGAGGAGCTTGTCCAGGGCCAGCTCCCGCTTGGTGGTGATCAGTTGGTCCAGCCGCAGCGGACGGGGTGGAATCTCCGCCCACTGCTTGAGCGTCAGGTGGTGCTCCGGGTAGGGACGCCCGTCCCGGACCGCTCTGAAGATCACGACGAACGCTCCCCTCCCCTGGTCAGGTCGACCGACGACACCGGGCAGGGTCGCGGTACGGCGCCGGGGTACGCGGCGCCGATGACCACGCCAGCCTAACCGCCCTCGGCACGCCGCGTTCTGCTCCCTCGTCCGACGTCGGCCCGCGCCGTCGGTGTCGACCCTGGTCGACACCGCTGGTAGCCCTGTCGACACCGGAACGAGTCAGCCCCACCGACCCCGGTGGACCACCTCGTCGACCGGGCGACGCCCCCGCTTCAACGACGGTGACCGATGGTCGACGGCACGGTAACCGATGGTCACCGCGCCGATCGGATCGTACTCGTTCGGCACCCCGAACGCCGACCGGTAGGCGGACGTCCGCTGCGGGGGGATGCCGAAGAAACACGCCCCCAGCCCCTCGTCGACCGCGGTGAGCAGCATCAACAGCGCCGCGAACCCGGTGTCGACGTACCAGTACGGCACCGGCCACCGCTCGGTCGACCGGTCCGTCCAGCCCTTGTCCGGCTCGGCGTAGCGCTCCAGGTAGGCGGAGCGGTTGGCGTGCGGAACGATGATCAGCGGGGCCCGCCGCATCCCGGTCAGCCACCGCGCTCGGCCGCCGCCCTCCGGGGTGGCCGCCGCCCAGAACCGGTCCCGGTCGGCCGACTCCTCCAGCACCAGGAAGGCCCACCCCTGGGCGAACCCGGCCGACGGGGCACGGGTGGCGTGTTCCAGCAGCCGCTGGACCAGTTCGGGCGGCACCGGGCGGTCCGGGTCGTAGTTGCGTACCATCCGGCGACGCCGGACGACCTCGGTGAACTCCATGCCGGTCCCGACCTGCTCAGACGCCGGGTCGGATGCCCCAGGCACCCCGCCAGGTCTCGCCGGGGGCCAGCTTGATCAGATCCCGGCCGGACCGGAACGCGTCCGGCGGGCAGGTCATCGGCTCCACCGCCACCGACCGGCGGTGCCGCTTCCCGGTGAGAGCGTCGCCGGTGAACACCTGCCACCACCCGAACTGCCGATCCGCCCAGACGGTGACCCCGGCCGAGCCGTCCGGGCCGGTCAGGCTCACCGCCGAACCCCCGTCGGCGTCCCGGACGATCTCGCCGAAGGCGGCGTCGAGCTGGGCGTCGCCGATCCGTCGGGGCTCGGTGTAGTCGTACTCGGTGCCCGCGACCGGGGTCGCCCCCACCGGCAGCAGGCGGCTGTCCACCACCAGCCGCTTGCGCGCCGGCACCACCAGGGTCAGGTCGTCCACCGCCACCCCGGGCAGGCGCAGGTACGGGTGGACGGAGAAGCCGAACGGGGCGGTCGCGGCGGCGAGGTTCGTCGCCTCGTGCTCGACCCGCAGCCCGTCCGGGCCGACGCTCCACCGGCCCCGGACCCGAAGCGCCCACGGGTACGCCGGCTGCGGCGGCAGATCGTACTCGACGGTGACCGCGTCGGGGGTCTGCTCCACCAGCCGCCACCGGGACCAGTTGACCAGCCCGTGCAGGGCCACCCCACGCTCCGGCTCGGTCAGCGCCAGGCGGTAGCCGACCCCGTCGAAGGTGTACCGGCCGTCCCGGATCCGGTTCGGCCACGGGGCGAGCACCTGGCCGGCGCTGCCGGGGCAGACCTCGTCGACCGCGTACCCGTCGAGGTAGTCGACGTCGTCGTGGCGGTACGCCCGCAGCCCACCGCCCACCTCCACGACGACCGCCTCGTGACCGGAGGCGGAAATGGTCCACTGTGCCCCGGACGCAGGGCTCGGCTCGACGTTGTTCATCCCGGGACCTTAACCAATCGGTGTCGCTCCGCGCCGACCACGTCACCTACGGTCCGGGCGGGGAGGACGGCGGGTCCCCCGGATCGGTACGGCGGTACCGGCGCAGGGCCGGGAAGGCGACCGCCAGGAGCACGGTCAGCACGACGGCGGCCAGCCCGCCGCCGACCCAGGCCACCCCGGCACCGCCGAACCCGGTGGCCATCGCACCCGCCCGGAGGTCACCCAGCCGAGGCCCCCCGGCCACCACCGCCGTGTTCACCCCCTGGAGTCGACCGCGCATCCGGTCGGGGGCGTACACCAGGAGCATCGACTGCCGGACCACCGCGCTGACCAGGTCGGCGACACCGGCCACGGCGAGCAGGGCGACCATCAGCCAGAGGTGGTGGGCGAGCCCGGCCAGGGCGACGGCCGCGCCCCACCCGACCACGGCGAGGATCAGGGCCAGGCCCTGCCGACGCAGTCTGCCGATCCACCCTGAGGTGAGCCCGCCGAGCATCGCCCCGATCGCCATCGCGCTGTAGAGCCACCCGACCGCGGCGCCCCCGCCGAACCGCCCCTCGGCGACCTCCGGGAAGAGCGCCCGGGGCATCGCCATGATCATCGCCACCAGGTCGACGGCGAAGGAGAGCAGCAGGATCGGGGTGGTGGACAGGTATCGGAGCCCGTCCAAGACGCCCGCCAGGCCACCCCGGGTCGGCTCCCCGTCGGCCGCCGGGGCCGGGGGCATCGCCGGGAGCCGGAGGGTGGCCACCACCAGACCGAGGAAGAGCACGGCGTCGAGCGCGTACGCGATCGGCAGGCCGGTCTCGGTGCCGAAGACGGCGAAGACCACCCCGGCGCCGAGGGGACCGACCACGGCGGCGGCGGTGAACGTGGTGAAGTTCAGCGTGGTCGCCGCCGGCAGGAGGTCCGGGGGCAGCAGCCGGGGCAGGGCGGCGCTGCGCGCCGGGGAACTGATCGCGAAGGCGATCGAGTGGACGGTGACCAGGGCCAGCAGGAGTGCCGGGCTGCCGACCCCGAGCACCGCCTGGGCCAGCAGCCCCAGGACCGACGCCCAGAGCAGGACCGAACCCGCGAGCAGGACCCGCCGTCGGTCCCGGGAGTCGGCCACCGCACCGGCCCAGAGCCCGAACACCAGCAGCGGTACGAACGACGCCACCCCCAGCAGGCCGACCCAGAACGAGTCCCGGGTCAGGGCGTACATCTCGACCGGAACGGCGACCGCCGTCATCTGGAACCCGAACATCGCTATCGCGTTGCCGAGCCACAACCGTCGGTACGCCGGCACCCGCAACGGCCGCAGGTCGATCGCCCACCGTCGCGGTGCCCGGGTCCGCCCCGCCCCGTCCCCGTCCCCGGACGCGGCCTTGGAACCGGACGCCGACCCGGCCGACCCGGACGTCTCGGACTGGACGTCCGTCACGGGGCGAGTCGTTCGACTGTCCACCCACCGGTGCCGGTACGCCGGTAGCGGAGCCGGTCGTGCAGCCGGTCGGGGCGGCCCTGCCAGAACTCCACGGTCTCGGGGAGCACCCGCACCCCGCCCCAGTGCGGCGGGGCGGGGATCGGGTCGACGTCGGCGAACCGGCACTCCGCCGCCAGGTAGCCCTCCGTCAACTCGGACCGCTCCCCGATCACCCTGGACTGGGGGCTGGCCCAGGCTCCCAGCTGCGAACCCCGGGGTCGGGTGGCGAAGTACGCCTCGGTCTCCGCCCGGGTCAACCGGGCCACCCGACCGGCGACCACCACCTGCCTGTGGATCGGGAACCAGGGGAACACCAGGCTGGCGTACGGGTTGGCGGCCAGTTCGGCACCCTTGCGGGAGTCGTAGTTGGTGAACAGGACGAAGCCCTCGGGGTCGTACCCCTTCAGCAGGACCGTACGGGCGCTGGGCCGCCCGGCGGCGTCGGCGGTGCCGAGCACCATTGCGTTCGGTTCGGGGAGCCCGGCGTCCGCCGCCCGGCGGAACCACCTGTCGAACTGGGTCCACCAGTCGGCGGCGAGATCGGCTCGGGAAAGCGTTTTCTCCTCGGCATACTCGTTGCGCATCCCGGCTGGCAGCGCTGTGTCGCCCGTCACATCAATCCTCTCTCCCGCCGCCCGATCCGCGCCGAATCGAGTTGACCAGGGCATTCTGCCCAGCGTCACCGGGGCATTGCAGACCGGCACCGGCGGTGGTGTCGCACGTAGCACACCGGTAGCGGGTCGCGTCCCTGGTTACTCACCAGGCAAGATGTCACGAACACATCCATGAGGATCGCCTGAGACGCTCGTCCGGCCAGGCCGGACCTCGTATCCGGCCGGGCGCTCCGACCAGACAGGTACCCGCGCGTACCGACTCCAGGTACAGGAGAGCGACATGGCTGACTTCAAACCCGGACTCGAAGGTGTCGTCGCGTTCGAGACCTCCATCGCCGAGCCGGACCGTGAGGGCGGCGCGCTGCGCTACCGGGGGGTGGACATCGAGGACCTGATCGGCCAGGTGTCCTTCGGCAACGTCTGGGCGTTGCTCGTCGACGGTCGGTTCGGTCCGGGCCTGCCCCCGGCGGAGCCGTTCCCGGTGCCGGTGCACTCCGGCGACATCCGGGTCGACGTGCAGTCCGCCGTGGCGATGCTCGCCCCGTACTGGGGGCTCGACCAGTTCCTCGACATCTCCGACGCCCAGGCACGGGAGGACCTGGCCCGCGTCTCGGTGACCGCCCTCTCCTTCGTCGCCCAGTCCGCCCGGGGCCTCGGTCTGCCCGCCGTGCCGCAGAAGGAGATCGACAAGGCGGAGACGATCGTCGAGCGCTTCATGAAGCGGTGGCGCGGCGAGCCCGACCCCCGGCACGTCAAGGCGGTCGACGCGTACTTCATCTCCGCCGCCGAGCACGGCCTGAACGCCTCCACCTTCACCGCCCGGATCGTCGCCTCCACCGGCGCGGACGCCGCCGCCTGCATCTCCTCCGGGATCGGGGCGCTCTCCGGCCCGCTGCACGGCGGTGCCCCCTCCCGGGTGCTGACCATGCTGGAGGCGGTGGAGCGCAGCGGCGACGCCGAGGGGTACGTCAAGGGCGTACTCGACCGGGGTAAGCGGCTGATGGGCTTCGGCCACCGGGTCTACCGGGCCGAGGACCCGCGCGCCCGGGTGCTGCGCCGGACCGCCCGGGAGCTGGGCGCACCCCGGTTCGAGGTCGCCGAGGCGCTGGAGAAGGCGGCGCTGGCCGAGTTGCAGGCCCGCCGCCCGGACCGGGTGCTCGCCACCAACGTCGAGTTCTGGTCGGCGGTGGTGCTGGACTTCGCCGAGGTGCCGGCCCACATGTTCACCTCGATGTTCACCTGCGCCCGGATGGGTGGGTGGAGCGCGCACATCCTGGAGCAGAAGAGGCTCAGCCGACTGGTCCGCCCGGCGGCCCGGTACGTCGGTCCGGCCCCCCGCCGCCCCCAGGAGGTCGAGGGCTGGGACGCCGTCCCCCACGGCGTCTGAGAGGCGTCGCCCCCGGTTGACGCCGACTGTCGAGCGGGGCACCCCTCTCACACCCGACCTGCGCTGACGCGCCGTCTGTGGCGCAGGACTCACTGTGTGGTGGACACCTCAACACCCGGGCCGGGACCAGCCACCGGCCGACCCGTCCCGGGTGCGAACATGGAGGCTCGCCCGCCCATGCGGAAGGATCTTCGATAACCGTGGCTGACGTTTCGACCATTCGGATTCCCGACGACCTCAAGCCCGCCGACGGACGGTTCGGCTGCGGGCCGTCCAAGGTCCGTCCGGCGGCCGTCTCTGCCCTCGCCGACGTCTCGACCAGCGTGTTGGGCACCTCGCACCGGCAGAAGACCGTCCGCGACCAGGTCGCCCGCCTGCGTTCCGGCATCGCCGAGTTCTTCTCCCTCCCCGAGGGGTACGAGGTCGTCATCGGCAACGGTGGCACCACCGCGTTCTGGGAGGTGGCCACCTTCGGGCTGGTCCGGGACCGGGCCCAGTTCGCCAGCTTCGGCGAATTCGGCGCGAAGTTCGCCAAGTCCGTCAAGGACGCCCCCTTCCTGGGTGAGCCGACCGTCCGCAAGGCGGAGCCGGGCAGCGCCCCGGCCCTGGCCGCCGAGGCCGGGGTGGACGTCTACGCCACCCCGCACAACGAGACCTCCACCGGTGTCGCGGTGCCGATCAGCCGGGTCGCCGGTGCCGACCCGGGTTCGCTCCTGCTGGTCGACGCCACCTCCGGTGCGGGCGGGCTGGAGGTGAACGTCGGCGAGACCGACGTCTACTACTTCGCCCCGCAGAAGTGCTTCGGCTCCGACGGTGGACTGTGGCTGGCCCTGATGTCCCCGGCGGCCCTGGAGCGGGCGACCGAGATCAAGGGCTCGGGTCGCTACATCCCGGCCTTCCTCGACCTGGTCACCGCGATCGACAACTCGCGGCTGGAGCAGACGTACAACACCCCGGCGCTGGCGACCATCTTCCTGGCCGCCGAGCAGACCGACTGGATGAACTCCCAGGGCGGCCTGACCTGGGCGGCCAAGCGGACGGCCGAGAGCGCCTCGATCGTCTACGGCTGGGCCGAGCGTTCCAGCGTGGCGACGCCGTTCGTCACCGACCCGGCCCTCCGGTCGAACGTTGTCGCCACCGTCGACTTCGCCGACGGGGTGGACGCCACCGCGATCGCCAAGGCCCTGCGCGCCAACGGGATCGTGGACACCGAGCCGTACCGCAAGCTGGGCCGCAACCAGCTCCGGGTGGCGCTGTTCCCGGCGATCGAGCCGGCCGACGTGGAGGCCCTCACCGCCTCGATCGACTACGTGCTCGACCGGCTCTGAGCCGAAGCCGTACCCGGACCGGTGTCGTCACCGGGCACCGGTGAGGCGTACCGTCGAGGGGACCGTCGCCGCAGCACGGGTGGCGGTCCCCGACTGACTGATCAGGCTGGTCATCCGCGACATGCGGGCGCGGCATCCCCCATCGGCTGCCCGAGGGGCGTACCGTGGGGCGAGACGCCCGGGTGGCCGACTCGTGGCGTACGGCCAGCGAAGCGGGACGGAGGCAACGCTATGCGCCCAGTACGCTTCGTCGCCCTCTCCGAGGACGGCCAGGCCCTGGTGCTCGCCGACGAGGTCGGGCGACTGCTCGCCCTGCCCATCGACGAACGGATCGCTACCGCCCTGCACGCCGAACCCGGCGCTGCGCCGCTCACGGTGGCCAGCGCCAACCCGGCGGCGGAGATGGTGCCGTCCCTGTCCCCTCGGGACATCCAGGCCCGCATCCGGGCCGGGGAGTCCGCCGAGGACGTGGCCCGGATCGCCGGGGTCCCGGTCGACCGGGTCCTGCGGTACGCGGGTCCGGTGCTCCAGGAGCGGGCCATGCTCGCCCAGCACGCCCGGCGTACCAGGCTCAAGGGTGCCGACAAGCCGACTCCGCTCGCCGAGGTCGTCAACGGTCGACTGGCCCAGCACGGCATCGACACCGAGAAGATCTCCTGGGACGCCTGGCGTCGCGACGACGGCACCTGGCGGATCGTGGCCACCTGGCCCTCCGGCAAGGCCACCGCCCAGGCGGTCTGGGACCTGGACAAGACCCGACAGCACGTCGTCCCCCACGACGACATGGCGCAGTACCTGTGCGCCGAGCGCCCCACTCCGATCCTCGGCCAGGAGCCGGCACCGGAGCGCAGCGGACGCGCCCTGCCCGGCCCCTCGCGGGGTGAGCCGAGCCGGGGTGGCCACGGGCTGCCGACGCCGTCGGAGAACAGCCGGTCCGGCCGGGACCCGATCCGGGCCGGGCGGGACGCACTCCTCGCCTCCCTGGACCGTCCGCTCGGCTCGACCTCCGGGCGCGGGCTGGAACCGCGTACCCCGGCGGCGCTTGCCGGTGCGGACACCAACCGTCAGCGGGCGGTCGGCGGTGGAGCTGCCGCCCTGCTCGGCGGGGGTCAGGGTTCGGCGTTCGAGGACGACTCCGACGCGCCGAAGGAGGTCCCGGCCGTGCCGTCGCTCGCCGTCCTGCGGCCTCGACGTCAGGGCGCGGCGGCCGCCGAGTCCACCAACGAGAGCGCCGGGAAGCCCCGCAAGCGGCTGCCGAGCTGGGACGACGTCCTCTTCGGCAGCGGTCCGGCGGCCCGCGAGTCCTCCTGACCCACGGCCGACGCCCCTGACAGGAGTCGTCGTGCCCACGGGCCGACGCGCCCCTGACCCGATGTACACGTCAGACCTACGGCGACGCCCCCGACGGGATCCCGTCGGGGGCGTTCGCGGTTGCGGTCAGCAGTCCGCCGAGACGATGTAGAAACGGGGACGGGGCAGCACCCGCAGCCGGAGCCGGGCCCCCTCGCGGCGCAACTGCCAGGCCAACGCGAGTACGGCGGCGGCGAGCGAGATCAGACCGCCCATCCAGATGCTGGCCCCGGCCCCGAAGGTCTCCGCGATCCATCCGATCGCCGGCGCCCCGACCGGGTTCGTGCCCAGGAACACCAGCACCCACAGGGCCATCACCCGACCCCGGAACGCCTCGTCCACGCCGAGCTGGACCCGCTGGTTGGCCGCCTGGGCGAAGTAGACCATGAAGAACCCCGTCGGCAGGAGCAGCGCCACCACCAGCCAGTATCCCGGGGCGAGCCCGACTAGGGTGCCGCTGACGGCACAGGCCACGGCGGCGGCGAGCACCACCCAGACCGACGGTCGGCTGCGCCGCCCGGTGCCGGCGAGCGCCCCCGCCAGCGCGCCGACCGCCAGGGCGGAGCTGAACAGGCCGAACGAGGCGGCCCCGGTGTTGAACACGGTCTTGGCCAGCGCCGCCAGGGTCAGCTGGAAGTTGAACAGGGTCATCCCGATCACCGACATCAGTGCCATCGGCAGCAGCAGGTCCGGGCGACGCCAGACGTACCGCAGTCCGTCGACGACCTTGGCCTCGGCGCGGTCGGCGAGCGGCGGCAGGTCCTTGCGGTACAGGTCTGCCGAACGCATCCGGACCACGTTGACCAGCGGGGCGATCGAGCTGAGCGCGGTGACCAGGAAGACCGGGCCGGTGCCGACGGCGGCGATGGAGAGGCCGGCGACGGCCGGTCCGATGATCCGCGCCGAGTTGAAGACCGCCGCGTTGAGCGACAGGGCGTTCGGCAGCAGCGAGGTGCCGACCAACTCGGAGACGAACGACTGCCGGACCGGGGTCTCCACCGCGTTGGCCACCCCGAGCAGGGCGGCGAAGACGAAGACGTGCCAGAGCTGGACCAGGTCGGTGAGGACCAGGGCCGCCATGGCCAGCGCCAGCACCGTCCAGAACGCGTTGGCGACGAAGAGCAGCATCCGCTTGTCGTACCGGTCGGCGAGCCGCCCGGAGAGCAGGGTCAGCAGCAGCACCGGGGTGAACTGGAGGGCCACCACCACACCGAGGGCGGTGGCGGAGTCGTCCGAAAGCTCGAGCACGAGCCAGTCCTGGGCGACGAACATCATCCAGACACCGATCATCTTGATCAGCTGCCCGGTGGCGAAGAGCCGGTAGTTACGGACCTGTAGGGACTGGAACATCGTGTTCAACTTGGCCTGCACTCTCGGTGCGCCTCCTCGCCGTCGTACGCGTCATCGTCGGATGACGGCGCGGCGCGGTGGCGCGGCACGCGAGGGCACGCGCGGACCCGGCCCGCTCGGCGCGGGCTGGACCCGGTGGTCCGGGCGCGGTCGGGTGGCGATCAGCCTCGGGCAAGCCCCTGGAGGATCTCCGCGGCCCGCCGTAGCGTGTCGCGTTCCTCCTCGTCGAGTTCGGTCAGCCGACTGGCCAACCACTCGTCGCGGGCCCGTTGGAACCGGTCGAGCACGGCGTGGCCGCCCTCGGTGGGGGCCAGGATGACCTGGCGACCATCGGTCGGGTGAGGCGTACGTCGTACGAGGCCGCGTTCCTCCAGCTTGGCGACGATCCTGGTCATCGTGGGTGGTTGCACCCGTTCGACGTCGGCCAGTTCCCTGGGCGTCAGCGCACCCGCCAGCTGAAGGCTGGTGAGCGCGGAGAGCTGGGTGACCGTCAGGTCGCCGACCGGCCGGGCCTGGCGGACCCGTCGGTTCAATCTGGTGATCGCATCACGCAACTGGCTGGCCAGTTGCGCCGGTGGCACGCGTCTCGCCGTCACCGTCCGCTCCGTCACGATAGTTAGCCTAACTAATGAGCGGGCCGATGGCCGCCCCCTATGACCATCCTCACCGGTGCCCCCGATCGGGAACAGGGCGGGGTGGCCGGTACGGACCCCAGCCACCGGCGGCCCTTACCCAGGTCAGAGGCACACCCGCCAGGCGGCCCTTACCGGGGCCGGAGGGGGCACCCGCCAGGCGGCCCTTTCCCGTACCGGGGTCAGAGCAGCAGGGACTCCACCGGACCCCGCAGGAAGTAGCCGACGAAGAGCAGGGCCACCGCGTACAACAGCGGGTGCACCTGACGGGCCTTCCCCCTGGCGAGCTTCACCACCACGTACACGATCAGCCCCGCCCCGATCCCGTTCGAGATCGAGTACGTGAACGGCATCAACACGATGGTGAGGAACGCCGGGATGGCGATCTCGTAGTCCGACCAGTCGATGGTGCGTACCGCCGTCATCATCAGGAACCCGACCACCACCAGCGCCGTCGACGCCGCCTCGAACGGCACGATCACCACCAGCGGGGCGAAGAACATCGCCAGCAGGAACAACGCCCCGGTGACCAGGTTCGCCACCCCGGTCCGCGCCCCCTCGGCGACCCCGGCCGCGCTCTCCACGTACGCGGTGTTGCTGGACACGCTCGCCGCGCCACCGGCCACCGCGCCGATCGAGTCGACGAGGAGGATCTCCTTGGCCCGGGGCGGGGTCCCCTCCTCGTCGAGCATGTCCCCCTCCTGGCCGATCGCCACCATCGTGCCCATGGTGTCGAAGAAGTCGGTGATCAACAGGGTGAAAACGAACATCAACGCGACCAGCCAACCGGCCCGGCTCCACGAGTCGAGGACGTTGAAGTCGCCGAGCAGGGACAGGTCCGGCACGGCCACGACCGTCCTCGGGATCTCCGGCACGTTCAGCGACCAACCCTTCGGGTTGGACACCCCGTCGACCACTGACGGACCGATGTTGAACAGTGCCTGCATGACGATCGCCAACACCGTCGAGACGAGGATGCCGATCAGGATGGCGCCCCGGACCCGGCGCACCACGAGCACCAGGGTCAACAGCAGCCCCACCACGAAGACCAGCATCGGCCAGCTCACCAGCTTGCCGCCGATCCCCAGCCCGACCGGGACCGTGGTGTTCGCGGCATCCGGGATCCGGCGGACGAACCCGGAGTCCACCAGACCGATGATCGTCAGGAACAGCCCGATCCCCACCCCGATGGCGGTCTTCATCTGGGTGGGAACCGACCGGAAGACCGCCGTACGCAGCCCAGTCAGCACCAACACACCGATGATCAACCCCTCGATCACCACCAGGCCCATCGCGTCCGCCCAGGTCATCTCCGGGGCGATCTCGTACGCGACGAGCGCGTTCACCCCGAGCCCGGCGGCCACCGCCAGCGGGAACCGGCCGACCACCCCCATCAGGACCGTCATCAACCCCGCCACCAGGGCGGTCGCCGCCGCCAACGCCGGGATCGCCAGCCGCTGCCCGTCACCGTCCACCGCCGCACCCAGGATCAACGGGTTGAGCACCACGATGTAGGCCATCGTGAAGAACGTCGCCAGGCCACCCCGGACCTCCCGACCCATCGTCGAGCCACGGGCGGAGACCTCGAAGTACCTGTCGAACCCGCTCCGGGGACGCGCGGGCTCGGGCGGGGTGCCGTTCTCGGGTGGGGCTACTGCCATCGGGTCCCTCGCAGTGGTCGTCGGAAGATCGAACACATCGGCGGAGATCGAATCCTGCGCGCATCGTCGCAGATCGACGGCGGGCGGGAAAGGCCCGTCGCGTACCCTCGGTGCCGTGGGACAGCAGCAGAAGCCGCGGCCCGAGCCGCTCGACCCGCCGATGGTCCCCTTCGTCGTGGCCGGAATGGCGGCCTGGGCGGTGGCCGGCCTGGCGCTGTTACTCTTCCGCGACTGGCTGACCGAACATGGTCACCAGGATTGGCTCTGGACGTGCCTGGCCGGTTTTCTGTGGGGTATCCCCGGTCTGGCCGTGATGATGCGGCACGACGCGAAACGACGCCGTCGCCGGGCCGCCGCCGGACTCTCCTAGCTCGGGACCACTCCGGTCAGGGGTGCCCGTACGGCTCCGCCGGCTCGGCAGACTCCACCGAACCCGGCGCCCGGCTGACCGACATCGCCTCGACGGCACTGTCGTCGTAGACGGTCCGCAACTCGTCGACAGGGGTCTCCCCGGTCTCGACAAGGGTCTCCGAGTGCGCGCCGCACCCGTGGTCGGCGCTGACCACCCGACCGTCGTCGGGGGCGTAGAAGTTCCCGCACGCCCCGAAGGCCTGCCGGAGTTGACCGGCCAGCGGGAGGTAGAACCCGCAGCTGCCACAGCGGGCGGCGGGCGGGGCGGACGTCGAGATCGCGGCGTGCGGCCCGTGGTCACCGTCGTACCACCGCTGGGCCGTGTCGGCCCGCCCCTCCCGGGAGAGCACCCGGGGGCGACCGAGCCCCAGCTCCCAGGAGGCCTCCTCGACGGCCGGGTCGTCGGACATCACGTACCCCGGAGTGAGCCGGGAGTCGTCCGGCGCGGTCGGGAGCAGGTCACCGGGACCGAGGTCACCGGGCTTGAGCCGCTCCTGCCAGGGCAGCCAGCCGGGGGCGAGCAGCGCGTCCGAACCGGGCAGGAGGACCGTCTCGCAGACCGTCACCGCCCGACTGCGCGGAACCCGGGTGACCGTCACACCCCACTGCCAGCCCCGGTAGCCGGCGAGCCGGCACTCGAAGTAGTGGGTGACGAGTCGGTCGCCCTCGGCGACGGCCTTCACGTGCTCGCCGACGTCGTCGGGATCCACCTCGGTGATGCTGTCGCGCGCCACCTCGACGGCGGCGGCGCAGACCTGGTCGAGGCGGGGGGCGCGGCTGGCGGCGGGCCTGGTCACCCACCCATTGTTCCCCATGCTCGTCTCGGGACGCCAGGCACTCCCCGCTTCGGTCCGTGGCGGGACTTCTGCACGCACTGATGCGGTCGACGGGGCGGATGGGCGAGGATGTCCACATGCCGTTGTTCTCCCGCTCCCAGCGGTCCGTTCTCGGACGCACCGTGGGCACCGGCATCCGCGCCACCCGCGTGCTGCTGCGGGGCTCGGTCAGCGGAGGACGCTGGGTGACCCGCCAGGCCGGTCAGGCCCGGACCAAGGGCGCCGGCAACGAGACCGGCATGGTCCGGCTGTTCGACCTGCACGCCGTCTCCTGCGCCGGGGACACCCTGATCGCGATCGGCCTGGCCGGGACGATCTTCTTCAACGTCCCGTTGGGCGAGGCCCGCAGCAAGGTCGCGCTCTACCTGCTGGTGACGATGGTGCCGTTCGCCATGCTGGCTCCGGTGGTCGGCCCGCTGCTCGACCACTTCCGGCACGGCCGCCGGTACGCCCTGGCCGTCACCATGCTCGGCCGCGCCTTCCTGGCCTGGCTCATCTCCGACCACCTCCACGGGTTCGGCCTCTATCCGGCCGCGTTCGGCGTCCTGGCCCTGTCCCGGGCGTACGGGGTGGCCCGGTCCGCCGCCGTCCCCAGACTGTTACCCGAGGGGCTCGGCCTGTCCCAGGCCGGTGCCCGGGCCAGCGTGTACGGAACCATCGCCGGAGCGCTGGTGGCCCCGATCGGGTTGGCCGCGTTCTGGTTCGGGCCGCAGTGGCCACTCCGGGTCGCCTCGGTCATCTTCCTGGTCGGCATGGTGGTCGCGCTCCGGTTGCCGCCGAAGGCCGACTCCGAGCCGCCGGAGCGGGTCCCGAGGCCGCTGCGGGCGCTGTGGGGCCGCAACGGGGACCGGCCGCTGGGCCGGGGTCGCCCCGCCGGGCGGTTGGTGATCGCCACGCTGGTCGGTGCCGCGACGCTCCGCGCCGTCTACGGCTTCCTGCTGCTCTTCCTGGCCTTCGCCCTGCGCAAGGGCGACCTGGACACCAGCCTCCTCGGCCGGAGTCTCGGCCCCGAGCTGGCACTCGGGTTGATCGGCGGTGCGCTCGCCGTCGGCACCTTCCTGGCCACCGCCGTCGGCACCCGACTACGGATCCACCGGCCGGTCGCGATCCAGACCAGCGGCATCATCGTCGTGGCCGGGCTGGCCGTCCTGACCGCCCTCCAGTTCTCGCTGGCCATGGTCGCGTTGTTCTGCCTGGTCGCCGCCGCGATGAGCGGGATCGCGAAGCTGGCCGTCGACGCGTCGATCCAGGAGCGGATCCCGGAACGGCTCCGGGCCAGCTCCTTCGCCCACTCGGAGACGGCCCTGATGCTCGCCTTCGTCGCCGGAGGCGGACTCGGGCTCGTACCCTTCTCCGGCCGGATCGGCGTCGCCGTCGTCGCCGGTGTGGCGGTCATCGCCGCCGTCCGGGGGGTGGTGGTCGCGCGGCGACTCCGGGCCGAACGCCTCGCCGGTCGCCCCCTCGGCGACGACGAACTCGCCGAGGACGCCCAACCCACGGACGCCAAGCCCAAGGACGGCGATCCCGCCACCGCGCCCGTCACCGGCCCTCCACCGGGCGACCGGACCACCTCGATCCGACCGAAGCGGCAGCCGCAGCCCCAGCCCCAGCCGGAACGGGAGGATCCGACCCCGACCTCACCGGCGCCCGCCGGGGCCCGCACCGCCCCGGCCGAGGAGGCCCGACAGGCACCGCCGGGCTACCACATCTACCGACCGTCCTCGGCTGTCAGCCGAACTGCCGGTGCCGGTGCCGAGGACGGCGATCGCCGCGAGTCGCCGGGGCCGTCGACGTGACCGCGCTGCTCGTGGTGACCGCGGTCTCCGCCGAGGCGGAGGCGGTCCGGCGCGGTCTGCCGGATTCCGCCGGGGTGACAGTCGCCCCGGTGGGGGTGGGCCCTGCTGTCGCCGCCGCCGGCACCGCCCGCCTGCTCGCCCGAGCTGAGGCCGCCGGTCGCCCCTACCGGGCGGTGATCAGCGCCGGCGTGGGCGGTGGCTTCCCCGGCCGAGTGCCGGTGGGCGGCACCGTACTCGCGGAGTACAGCGTCGCCGCCGACCTCGGTGCCGACTCCCCGGCCGGGTTCATCCCCGTCGACGAGTTGGGGATGTCAGCCGAGGCTCTCGGCGCACCCCCCGTCATCCCCGCCGACCCGACTCTCCTGGCGACCCTGCGATCCCGGCTCCCCCACGCCGCCGTCGGCTCGGTGCTGACTGTCAGCACCGTCACCGGCACCGCCGCCGGGGCCGCCGCCCTGGCCCACCGGCACCCCGACGCGGTGGCCGAGGCCATGGAGGGGTACGCCGTCGCGGTCGCCGCCGCCGGTGCCCGGCTGCCCTTCGTCGAGCTGCGCACCATCTCCAACCCGGTCGGCCCCCGGGACCGGACGGCCTGGCGGCTCGCCGAGGCGTTCACCGCCCTCACTGACGCGGCGGCAGCCCTTGTGGACCTCGATCGAGGCCTCCTGGCCCCCGATCCGAACCTGCTGCACGCCGATCCGGGCCTGGACGTTCCAGTCTCACCGCCAGCAGGCGAAGGCCCTCCCGCCTGAAGCCCCAGACCAGCAAGAGTCGCATCTGCCCGTCATCGGCAACCGCCCGCTGAACCGCCCGGCCCTCTGCGTCACTTCCACCACCTACGTCGATTCGTCGCTGCGGCGGAAATGCGGCCCTGCGAAGCAGCGGTCGGCGTTCGGGCACGCCACGGTCGGCGGCTACCACGTGCGGCCACGGACTTGAGCCCTTGCAGGCTGCGGCGTTGTGCGAGACAGTTACCGCAGAAAGGAGGCGGGAGCATGGCTGAGCCAACCCCTCATGGTACAGCACATATCGATCGCGATGCGCACGAGACAGTCGCCAACCCAGCGAGGATGTATGACTACTTCCTCGGTGGCCACAACAACCTGCCCGTTGATCGCGAACGCGCGGAGAAGATAAAGGAATTCCTTCCGGAAACATCCAGCCTCGTCTGGGAGAACCGACGCTTCCTGCAGCGTGCAGTGCGGGAGCTGGCAGGTGCGGGCCTCCGGCAGTTCGTCGACATAGGACCCGGCCTCCCCACCCAGGGCAGCGTCCACCAGATTGCAAAGAACGCTGGGCACGACACGCGCGTGGCCTATGTCGACAACGACCCGACTGTGTTGCGCGTTGCCGGTGAATTGCTGACCGACGTCCCGGACGTAACTGTCATGCGAGGGGATGTGCGTCAGCCCGAATCGATCATTAGTGATCTTCGGCGGGGCGGGTTGATCGATCTGTCCCAACCAGTCGTTGTGCTGCTCGTTGCGGTGCTGCATTTCGTCGACGACAAGGATCGTCCCGAAAGAATTCTTGAAACGATTCGGGACGCGCTGGCCCCGGGCAGCTACCTCGTGCTGTCCCATCTCACCGATGACGGCCCGGACCCCGACGCGGTCGCCCGCACTGTGGCGGTCTACGAAAAAGCGAGTGCGCAGATCGTCTTCCGCAATGCCGACAGCATACGCAGCCTCTTCGCGGGCTGGCAGCTGGTCGATCCTGGCTTCGTCCAACCTGCCCAGTGGCGCCCGGACGAGAATACGGATCCGCCTACGGGATGGCTCCGTGCCGGTGTCGGGCGACTCGACTAGGGGCAATACCGGCTACTTCGATCGTTGGGGGTCGTTGTAGGGGTATGCCGCGTGCTGGTCAGGTGAAGTCGTCAAGTGAGCGTCTGTCGGATCGGATCGCGATCGGGGCGCTCACTCGTACGTCTTCGCCAGAGCTGGTCGATGAGCTTCGGGCAGGGCTATGAGGAGGTGCTGCGGCTGCTGACGCAGGATCTGCCCGGTCAGCGTCGGTGGGGATGCTGCTGCTGGCCAACTGAAGGCGGGCGGGGGCACGGGGGCAGGGCGTGGGTGGTGGGGGCGGGGATACCGTGGGGGTGTGGCGCTCTCTCTGGCGATCTCGCCCTGCCCCAACGACACCTTCGTCTTCCACGCGCTGGTACATGGTCGGGTGCCGGGGGCACCGCCGGTCGAGGTGACCTACGCCGACGTCGACGTGACCAACACGGCGGCCGAACGCGGGGCGTTCGACCTGGTCAAGGTGAGCTACGCGGCGCTGCCCTGGTTGCTGGACGACTACCACCTGCTGCCGTGCGGCGGGGCGCTGGGGCGCGGGTGCGGTCCACTGGTGCTGACCGGGGGCGGGGGCACGCCGGGGGCCGATCTCAGTGGGGCCACCGTCGCCGTGCCGGGGGACCGGACCACGGCGTACCTGCTGTTCCGGCTCTGGACGGCGGAGCGGCCACCGGCCCGGATCGAGGTGGTGCCGTTCCACGAGATCATGCCGGGCGTCGCCGCCGGGCGGTACGACGCCGGTCTGGTGATCCACGAGGCCCGGTTCACGTACCCCCGGCACGGGTTGACCGCCCTTGTCGACCTCGGCGAGTGGTGGGAGGCCGACACCGGGTTGCCGATCCCGCTCGGCGCGATCCTGGCCCGGCGCGGCGCGGTCGACCCGGAGGTCGCCGCCGGGTGGATCCGGGAATCCGTCCGGCAGGCCTGGGCCGACCCTGACGCCAGCCGTGACTACGTCCTCCACCACGCCCAGGAGATGGAGCCGGACGTGGTGGACCGGCACATCGGGCTTTACGTCAACGAGTTCACCGCAGACCTGGGCGTCGACGGCCTCGCTGCCGTGACGGCGCTGCTGGACCGGGCCGCCGACGCCGGGCTGACCCCTCAGACCTCCAGTTCGCGGGCGACCGCGTGGACCAGCTGAGCGATCTTCTGCGAGGCCTTGCGGTCGGGGAACCGGCCCCGGCGCAGGTCCGGCTGGACCTTCGCCTCCAGCACCTTGATCATGTCTTCGACCAGGCCGTGCAGCTCCTCGGCCGGCCTGCGCCGCAGCTCGGCCACCGAGGGCGGTGCCTCCAGCAGCTTGACCCCCATCGCCTGGGCACCCCGGCGGCTGTCCACCACACTGAAGTCGACCCGCTGGCCGCCCTTGAGGTCGGTGACACCCGCCGGTAGCGCGCCCTTGGGCAGGAACACGTCGCCACCCTCGTCACTGGTGACGAACCCGTATCCCTTGGCCGCGTCAAACCACTTCACTCGACCCGTCGGCACCTTCGGTTCCCCTGCTTCGCTCGATTCGACTACTCCGTCAAGGCTAGCCGGACCAAGCCTTCCAGCGCCCCCGGGAATTCGGTGAGATCATCCAGCACCACTTCCGCCCCGGCCGCAGCCAGTTCCTCCCGGGAACACGGACCGGTGGCCACCGCGATTCCCGGCACCCCGGCCGCGTGCGCGGCCACCATGTCGGCGACGTGGTCACCGACGTAGTGGGTCGCGACGTGAGCCCGCAGCGCAGTCGCCTTCTCCTCGGCGAACAGGTCCCCCGCCACCTCGTCGACGGTCAGCCCGAGGTGGTCCAGGTGCAGGCGGGCCAGGGCCCCCAGCTTCGAGGTGACCACCAGCACCCGGCCACCCCGGGCGCGTACCGCCGCGATCGCCTCCGCCGCCCCGGGCAGGGGTGCCGTCGGGGTGATCGCGTACGCCGGGTACAGCTCCCGGAAGGTCACCACCGCCGAGTCGACCTGCTCGGGCGGGAACCAGCGGGCGATCTCGACCCGGAGCGGTGGCCCCAGCCGGGAGACCGCCGCGTCGGCGTCGACGTACACGCCGGTGCGGGCGGTCAACGCCCGGTGCGTCGCGGCGATGCCGGGACGCGAGTCGACCAGGGTCATGTCGAGGTCGAAGCCGACCGTCAGTGCAGACATGCGGCGACGGTACCTCGCAGTCCCGGTTCACCCGGACGTCCGAGGGGCGCGAGAGGGTCCCGGCGGGCTAGCGTGGAACGACGATGAGCACCTCACTCGCCGACCAGCTACGGTCGCTGCCCGACGACGCCCTCGCCGCGCTCCTTCAGCTGCGGCCGGACCTGGTCGTACCGGTCCCGGCCGACGTCGGCGCGCTCGCCACCCGGGCCCTGTCACGGGTCTCGGTGACCCGGGCCCTCGACGGGCTGGACCAGTTCACCATCGGCATCCTCGACGCCGCCAGGCTGACCCGGCACCCCGAGGAGCGCACCACCGACACCCAGGCGATCCTGGCCATGGCCACCGCCGGTCCGCAGCCACCCGCCCCCACCTCGGTCCGCTCGGCGGTGCAGCGGCTGCGGGCGCTGTTCCTGCTGTACGGCCCGGAGAGCAGCCTGCTCGTCGCCGAGTCGGTGGACGAGATCAGCCCGTACCCGGCGGGGCTGGGCCGACCGGCGGCGGAGCTGGACCCGACGACGGCGGCGCTCTGCGCGGACCCGGCGAAGCTGCGCCGGACGCTGCTGTCCGCGCCCCCGTCGGCTCGGGCGGTCCTGGACCGGCTGGCCGCCGGACCGCCGGTGGGCAGCGTGCCCCCGGGGGCGTTGCAGGCACCGGCGACGGGTGCCGAGGACAGCGTCCCGCCGGACCCGACGAACGGCGGTGCCCCCACCGGTTCGCCGGTACGGTGGCTGCTCGACAACCGACTCCTGGTGCTCGTCGCCGGTGGGCGAAACGGTGGCACCGGGACCGTGGAGCTGCCCCGCGAGGTGGGGCTGCTCCTGCGGCGGGACTCCGGGCCGCTCGGCCCGCTGCGGTCGGCCCCGCCGACCGTCGCGTCCCCGCCCCGGGAGCCGAAGGCCGCCGACTCGGCGGGGGCCGGGCAGACCATGGAGGTCGTACGGCACACCGAGGCGCTGCTGGAACAGTTCTCCGACGAGCCGGTGCCGGTGCTGCGGTCGGGGGGCCTCGGCGTACGTGACCTGCGTCGGATGGCCCGGACCGTCGGGCTGGACGAGTCGACTGTCGCCCTGCTGGTGGAGGTGGCGTACGCGGCGGCGCTCCTCGGCGAGGTGGAGTTGCCCGCCGCCAACGGCCGGTACGGGGGTGACCAGCAGGTCCTGCCGACCGTCGGGTACGAGGTGTGGCGCGCCGGGTCCCTGGCCCAACGGTGGGAACAGCTGGCCCGGGCCTGGCTGGCCATGCCCCGACAGGTCGGGTTGGTCGGTCAGCGTGACGACCGGGACCGGCCGATCACGGTGCTGTCCGCCGAGGCGGAGCGGGCTGCGGCACCCTCGGCCCGGCGGGCCGTCCTCGGGGTGTTGGCCGATCTGGTTCCGGCGACCGCGCCGACCGTCGACGAGGTGCTGGCCCTGCTGGAGTGGCGGTCACCCCGGCGCAGCCGGGGACGGGAGGCCGCGCACCGGCAGGTGCTCACCGAGGCGGCCGCGATGGGGGTGACGGGACTGGGGGCGATGACCTCGTACGGGCGGCTGCTCCTGGCCGAGGTCACCGCCGACGAACGGGCGCAGGTCGACCCGCTGGGGTTGCTCGCCGAGAACCGGGACGCCGACCCGTCGACAGCGGTACGGGCACTCGACGCGCTGCTCCCCGCCCCGGTCGACCACTTCCTGGTGCAGGCCGACCTGACGGTGGTGGTGCCGGGGCCGGCCGATCCGGGGCTCTCCGGGGAGCTGGACGTGGTGGCCGAACCGGAGTCGGCCGGTGGGGCAGCCGTGCACCGGGTCACCCCGGCCAGTGTGCGTCGGGCGCTGGATCACGGGTACACCGCCGAGGACCTGCACGACCTGTTCACCCGCCGGTCGCGTACCCCGGTTCCGCAGGGGTTGACCTATCTGATCGACGACGTGGCGCGTAAGCACGGGGGGTTGCGGGCCGGGTCGGCCGGTGGGTATCTGCGCAGCGACGACGAGGCGTTGCTGGCGGAGGTGCTCGCCGACCGGCGGTTGGAGTCGTTGGCGCTGCGCCGGCTCGCCCCGACGGTCCTGATCACCACGTACCAGAGCAGGCTGTTGTTGAGTTCGCTGCGCGACGCCGGGTACGCGCCGGTGGCGGAGGACGCCAGCGGGGCCACCGTCCTGTCGAGGCCGAAGAGTCGGCGGGCCCCGCACCGGCCGCCGACCTCCCGGGCGGTGGATCCGTTGACCACTCCCCGCCCGGCGCTGCCCCGTCTGCTCGGGGTGGTGGAGCAGATCCGGCGGGGGGAGGCTGCCGCGCGGGCCGCCCGACGGGCTCCAGCGACGGTACGGGGTGGCGCCCCCCGGACCGGCCCGGTGCCGGTGCACACCCACACCGACGCGATCGCCGTCCTGCAACAGGCGTTGCGGGACAAGGCGCTGGTCTGGGTGGGGTACGTCGATCCGCACGGGGCGACCACGTCCCGGCTGCTGCGCCCGGTGTCGATCGGCGCCGGTTACCTGCGGGCGGAGGACGAACGCACCGAGATGCTGCACACGTTCGCCCTGCACCGGATCACCGCCGCCGTCCTGGACACGTGAGGGCGTACGGCGGCCCGGGTCAGCGGCGGTTGCGCCGGTAGCTGCCGATGATGGTCACGGCGACCAGCAGGGCGGATCCGGCGCCGGCCGCCTCGCCGACGGAGGCGACGAACCCCTGTCGGAGGACGAGCCAGCCGAACAGGAACCAGCCGAACAGGACTGTCGCCGCGACCGCGTACGCGACGATCGTGGTGGTGGACACCTCGTCGTGGTCGACCGCCATCAGCCCGCCTTCCCCGTTCGTCCGGTACCGACCCTTTCCAGAGTGTCACCGGGAGCGGGGTTTCGACAGTGCAGGACTCGCTGCGGGTGTGGGCGTCGCGGTCTCGTCCGGGCCGGGGATCGCCGCCTGCGGGCCGGGGGCGGGCCCGGGCGTGGCGTTCACCCCCGATGCCGTCGCGCCGCCGTTCGGCCGGGGGTGGTGACCCCGACCGGCCGGGCGACGAAACCGAACGCGCACGCGCCGGCCCGACCCTCCGCCGCCGGGTACGCGTCGAGGCGTCCGAAGCAGCGGTCGCCTGGTAGACGCTGTGGCGGCCGGTCAGGTTGCCTCGACAGCCGGTCTTTCTCGGGGAATCCGGCGTACGTGTCACACTGGTGGGTCGGTCCGGCGCAGGTCAGAGGCGTCGGGGGTCGACATCGGGGCGAGGAGAGGACACGGGGCGTGAGCAGTGGACCACTGATCGTGCAGTCGGACAAGACCCTGCTGTTGGAGATCGACCACCCTGACGCGCAGGCCTGTCGGATGGCCATCGCCCCGTTCGCGGAGCTGGAGCGTTCCCCCGAGCACGTGCACACCTACCGGCTGACCCCGCTGGGTCTGTGGAACGCCCGTGCCGCCGGGCACGACGCGGAGGGCGTGGTGAACGCGCTGATCACGTACTCCCGGTATCCGGTCCCGCACGCGCTCCTGGTGGACGTGGCGGAGACGATGGACAGGTACGGCCGACTCCAGTTGGCGAACGATCCGGCGCACGGTCTGGTCCTGCGGGGCCTGGACCGGCTGGTGTTGATCGAGGTCGCGAAGAGCAAGAAGCTCGCCGGAATGCTCGGGGACAAGGTCGACGACGACACCATCGTGGTGCATCCCTCCGAGCGTGGCCGGTTGAAGCAGGCGCTGCTCAAGCTGGGTTGGCCGGCGGAGGACCTGGCCGGGTACGTCGACGGGGAGGCGCACCGGATCGACCTGGCCGAGTCGGGTGCCGACGGCGGGAAGCCGTGGACGCTGCGGTCGTACCAGCGGGAGGCGGTGGAGGCCTTCTGGGCCGGCGGTTCCGGGGTGGTGGTCCTGCCCTGCGGGGCGGGCAAGACCCTGGTGGGGGCGGCGGCGATGGCCGAGGCGAAGGCGACCACCCTGATCCTGGTGACCAACACCGTCGCGGGTCGGCAGTGGAAGCGGGAGCTGATCGCCCGGACCTCGTTGACCGAGGACGAGATCGGCGAGTACTCCGGTGAACGCAAGGAGATCCGGCCGGTCACCATCGCCACGTACCAGGTCCTCACCTCCCGGCGGAAGGGCGCCTTCACCCACCTGGACCTGTTCGGTGCCCGGGACTGGGGGCTGGTCGTCTACGACGAGGTGCACCTGCTGCCCGCCCCGATCTTCCGGTTCACCGCCGACCTCCAGGCCCGTCGGCGGCTGGGTCTGACCGCGACCCTGGTCCGGGAGGACGGCCGGGAGGGGGACGTGTTCAGCCTGATCGGCCCGAAGCGGTACGACGCCCCGTGGAAGGACATCGAGCAGCAGGGCTGGATCGCCCCGGCCGAGTGCACCGAGGTACGGGTCACCCTCACCGACGCCGAGCGGATGGCGTACGCGACGGCGGAGGCCGAGGAGCGATACCGGATGGCGGCGACGGCCCGGACGAAGCTCCCGGTGGTCCGCGCCCTGGTGCAGCGGCACGTCGACGACCAGGTGCTGGTGATCGGCGGGTACATCGACCAGCTCCACCAGCTCGGCGAGTACCTGGACGCCCCGATCGTGCAGGGTTCCACCACGAACAAGGAACGGGAGCGGCTCTTCGACGCGTTCCGGTCGGGTGAGATCCGTACCCTGGTCATCTCGAAGGTCGGCAACTTCTCGATCGACCTCCCGGAGGCGGGGGTGGCGATCCAGGTGTCGGGGACCTTCGGGTCCCGGCAGGAGGAGGCCCAGCGCCTCGGCCGGGTCCTGCGCCCGAAGGCCGACCGCCGTCAGGCCCACTTCTACACGGTGGTCTCCCGGGACACCATCGACACCGAGTACGCCGCGCACCGGCAGCGGTTCCTCGCCGAGCAGGGGTACGCATACACGATCGTCGACGCCGACGACGTCCTCGGCCCGCCGCTCCCCTCCGTCGACTGACCCACGTACCGGCACCGGTCTGCCCACTTCCGGCACCCGTTTGCCCTGCTCGCGGCGGTGTGATCGGCGACAAAGTACCGTCCCCCGTCGAACCCGGCGTCGAGGTCCTGCGTAGTGACAGGGGACGACGGTGACCACCCACGCCCTTTCGACCTGCCACCTGACGGACAGTGACGGACTGGCCGCCCAATCCCCATCGGCCGCAGAGGAGATGACATGTCCGACAGATTCGGACCCGACTGGGAGCCTTCGGAAGCCGGGTCACCCACCCTCACCGAGAGCCGACTCCCGGAGGACTGGCAGCCGACGCCGCTCGGATCACCGACGCTCGCCGCACAGCCGGAACCCTTCGATCGCCGCGACGAACCCACCTCAAGTGGACTGTCCGAGCCCGTCTACCGGACCGCCGAGCAGGAAAGCACTGCGGACTTCAACAGCCTGGCCGGCGAACTTCGGGATCTGAAAACCCAACTCACCGCCGACAATTGGAAGAGGATCGCGGTCGTCCTCGACGAGACACGGTCGCAGCTGACGGCGGATCCGCACCGTCTGGAAAACATTCAATCGGCAACTCTGGCCCTGGCCAAGAAGGTCAGACGCCCCCTGATCGAGATGGACGCCAGGGAAACAGCAGCATACCGGTCGGCCACGGAACTCCAAAAAAAATACGCCCACGCCGCCGTGCCGAGCTCGACCGCACCCACATGGCGCATTCCCCGGCGACCGGTCCCGCAGCCGGGGCACGTCAGCAGCGCTACCAGCAGCGCCGCCGCCCTGCAGTCACCGCCCCCGGCGAGACAGCCCTCGCCACCCCCGCTACCCGACGCCACGCGCACACTCGCCTACGAATCGCTTGTCAACGTCTGGAACATGGCCCACGAACAGGTTTCCCCCCACTCGAACCAGGCCCTCAACGAGGTGCTCGAACTGCTCAAAGACAAGGGGAACTGGTCCCAGAGACCGACATTCAACGACATCAACCAGAATCGCCATGTCGCTGCCGGCGTGATCGCAGTCCTGGAGAGGCAGGACTCCGACGTTCCGAACTTCCGAGGGTCGAATCTCTACAAGGCGGCAGAATCGGCCACCCAGACGTTCGAATCGATCAGGTCCGAGTTCCAGAATCCGCAGCCGCACCCGAACAGGGCGACCCACGACCAGCAGGCGGCACCACGGACCTGGGGTTCCCAGGATCAACCCCTCCGCCGATCGACGCTGCCGGCCGACCTTCACGAGGGGTCCGTGAGGGCACCGGCCAGGTCGACCACCCTTCCCTCGATGGCCGACCTCGGGAGCGCCCTCCCGCAGAGCCAGCCGAATCGCGAACGCGACGAGGAGATCAGAACGAAGTGGTCGGAGCTGACCTCGACCTTCTACGGCGAGCGCTCGAACATGAGCCCCGACCTCAGCGACAAGCTCAACTGGGAACTCGCCCAGGCCAACAACCTCGGACCTTCCAAACGCGGCCAGATGGCCACCGCCATCGAGCAGGACCTGCGCAACAGCCGGCTCAGTGGCGGTGAACTTCACCGGCAGGCTCAGGCCCTGAACAGCTTCCACCACACCGAGCAGGTCACGACAGAGCCCCAGCCGACGCAACCGTGGCAGCAGGTGCCGACGAGTTGGCACGGACGACAGGGCTCGGGGCAGGTGACACAGCACCAGCAGTATCCGCCGCAGACGGGTCGACCGAACCAGACCCAGTACCAGCCCTATCGCCCCCCGGCGGGTGGATCGCACCAGAACCAGGGACAGCCCGGAGCGGGTCACCAACGGTGACCGGGGTCGCCATCATGGCGTAGCCGGTCAGAGGACCCGGGTGATCTGTTCGGCGGTGACGATCTCGTCGCGGCGGGTCGGGTCGAGGTCGGCGCAGAGCACCACCGAGGCCCCGGCGAACAGCGGCGCGAGCAGCCACCGTAGCGGCTGCTCGTGCTCGGCCGCGTCGACCAGGAGGCGGTCACCGGCCCGCAGGTCGAGCTGTTCGGCGAGGATCTGCGCCACCCGCCCCAACTCGCCGTAGCTGGTGCCGTCGGCAGTGGCGGCATCGGCCGGGTGGATCAGGTGGTGCTCCGGAGGGGCGTCGGTGCGCCGGTGCACCTCGGCCGACCAGTCCAGCCAGCCGACCGGCACGTCGACAAGGGGTTCGGGGCCGGTGCCGACCAGGTACCGGTGCACACCGTCGGGGACGTCCTCCAGCCAGTCGTCCAGCCGCTGCGGGGTGACGAACACCCCGTCGTACGGCCGGTCGGCCCCCGGCTCCAGCACCGGCAGCCCGGCGGTGGCGCGCGGCCGGAACGACACCGCCATCCCCACCGACCAGGCCCCGAGCAGAATCATCGCGGTACGCCAGTGCGGCGGAAGAAGCACCGCGACCCGACTGCCCGGCGACAGTAGACACTCGTCGCGCAACAACCCCGCCGTCAGTGCCGCGCCCCGCCCCAGCTCGACGGCGCTCAGCTCCACCCGCTCCCCGCTGAGCCCGTCAAGGTAGGTCAACAGCGGCCGGTCGACCCCTGCCGTGGAGGCCGGTACGGCCACAGGAAGCGCAACGTCCATCCGGCACATCCCTTCCCGCAGCCCCCGGCCGCACATTCACCGACAGCACTTCATCCTACGCACGCCCCCACCCATCTCCCGGCCATCGTCCCACCCCGCCACATGCCGACGCGCCGCCTCACCCCGCCGCGCCCCGCCTTTCGCAACAGCCCCCACCGAGTAGCGCCAGCGCCCGCTGTCGAGCTGCCCCACCTACGAGACCGCCCATCGACACCATGACAACAACCTGCGGAGGCAGTCCCACCCAGTAGCGACAGCAGCCCTACCGAGCTGCCCCACCTATGAGTCCCCCAACCGCATCTCGGCAACAACCTGCGCAAACAACCCCCACCAGACACCGACAGCAAGCCCTTTCGAGCTGCCCCGCCGATAGGACCGTCCACGAATACCGCGAGGGGAGGTCTTCCGCGAGGGCTGCTTTCCGCGAGGGCTGCTCTCCCGCGAGGGCAGCTCTTCCTCAAGGGCAGCTCTGCTGCGAAGGCTGCTTCTCCGTCAGGGCAGCTCTTCCTCGCCGACGCCCAGCCGGACCGTGAGCGAGGGCTCACCGGTGTCGACACCCGGTGCCCCGTCCGTGGGGGCAGCTCCACAGCGCACGGGAGGCACTACTCCCTGCGGAGAAACACCATGCCCCCAAGCCCAGTGCGGCCCGCCGGAAGGCAGCCCGAGGGACAGCCCGGGGAAGTGCGACCTCGGGGAAGTGCGACCCCGCGCGGGACAGCCCGGGGGGCCCGGGGAAGGGCGACTCGGCGAAGAGCCACCGGGGGTAGGCGTGACTCGGCGAAGAGCAGCCCGGGAGGGCGGCGAAGGGAGGCGAGGCGGCCCGCGTCGAAGAGCAACCTTCCCGGGCAGCTCTGTTCACCTTGAGGTAGGGAAATGTCCGCTTCGGAAATCTAGCCTTCCCTCGCAGCGGACCAGTGAGGCCAGGAGGCCAACGGACCAACGGACCAACGGACCAGGGCCAACGAGGCCGGCGGGCCGAACGCACCGACGCAGCAGCGCGTGAGCGGAGAGGGAGACGCAGAGTGCAGCGGCAGACGTACGTACCGTCCGGGCAGCCCGCCTCGGCGCGACCTTTCGAGGCCGACGGCAATGGTCATCGACGTGCCGAGCCGGGGAAGCGGCGCACCCTGATGCCGGGGAGCTGGGCGGAGCCCGAGCCTGAGCCGAGGTCGGGACTGGAGCCGAAGTCGGAGCCGAGGTGGGGGGTGGAGTCGGACGTCGAGGCGGAGGTCGGGGCGGAGACCCGGCTGAACACCCACCGGTGGGCCGAGGATGGCGGTGTGGCCGGGCCACGCCGGAACCCGTACCTCGATGGGGACCTGGCGAAGGCGACCGGAGCGACGGTGGCGCTGGCCGTGCCCGCCGTGGGCATCGCTGACGTCGCCGGGCAGGGTGCGCAGCTCGCGACCGCCGGCGTCGGAGTCTCCATGGCGACGGCGGTCGGTGACGCCGCGAGCGAGGTCGTCCGCTACCTCCAGAATGGCAAGCTCAATCTTCCCAAGCTGATCGGCGGCGTCATGACCGCCGGTGGCCTGCTGGTCAACGTGGGCGGGATGGCCCGCCGGGTGGACCTGGCCCGGTACGTCGGAATGGGTGTGCAGAGCGTCGGGCTGGGCTTCAAGAGCCTCGGCGAGGGCTACCGGTGGGAGGACGGCGGGGTCGGGCTCCTTCCCAACGGCGACATCGCGAAGATGGCGGGTGCGGCCCTCAATTTTCCCGCCCCGATTCTGCAGGCGTTGGCGCTCGACATCCAGCGTGACCTGGAGCAGCAGAGTCGGGCGGCCGGGGGGACCGGCGTCGCACCGCCGAATCCCCGGGCGGTGGCGGCGGCCCTGCTCGCCGGGGGCACGGCGGCCGGGGAGTTCGCCAGCGAGGTGGTACGCGGCCTCCGGGACGGCAGGGTGAACGTGCCGAAGTTGGCCGGCGGCCTGCTCAGCTTCACCGGTGCCGCCACCATCGCGTACAGCGTCGCCGCGACCAGCCCGGCCGCCCGGTACGTGGGGCTCGGTCTCCAGGAGATCGGCCTGGCGGCCAAGAGCGTGGGTGAGGCCCGCAAGTGGGAGGACACCCGGTTCCAGCCCCTGCCGTCGTCCCGTCGGCCGTCGAGCAGCACCCCGCAGCGCCGCCCCTCGCCGAGCCCGACCGCCACCCCCGCCGCACCGCCGGCTTTGCCGCCACTGTTGCCCGCCGCAAAGCCGAGCCCGCCGCCACCCGCCGCCCCGACGCCGACTGATGCACCGACGGCGGGCGTCTCCGTGGCCTACGCCGCTCAGTTGACGAGCGGTTCCCGGGTACGGGCTTCGAGCGCCTCGCCGACCCGTTCGATGCCGAACCGGATCGTCGCTCCGTACTCGTCGTCGGGAAGGGCGTCGACCAGGGCCCGCGCCCGGTCGTTGTGACTGCGGGCCGCTTCGAGGTCCCCGAGGCGGCGGTGGGCGTCGGCGAGGTTCAGGTGCAGCGAGGGCAGGAAGGCCCGTACCCGCAGCGAGGTGTGGAACCGCCGGACCCGTTCGTCGGTGAGCCCGGTGACCGCGGCCAGGGCTCGCCGGTCCCACTCCAACTCCGACTCGACGGTGTCCTGCAGGTCGGCCAGGTAGTGCGCGACGGCGCACCGGTGCAGCGGGTCGCCGTCCGGGCCGACCCGGTTCCAGAGCGCGCCGAGGGCGTCCCGCGCCGCCGCCACCTGCCCGGTGCGGCCGAGCCCGACCGCCTGCCCGATGGCCACCATCGTCTCGTCCGCTGCCCCGTCCCGGGTCTCCTCGTTCACGCCGTCACTGTGGCCCCTCGACCAGGTCGAGGGTCAAGTCACCTGCGTACCCGGTAGTAGAGGGTCACCGGCGTACCCGGTAGTAGAGGTGGGTGACCCGGTCGCCCTCCACGACCGTCGGGTTGTCCAGCTCCACCGGCCCGACCCCGAGGCGTCCGAAGAACGGCACCCCGTCGCCGAGCAGGACCGGCACCAGGTTGACCCGGATCTCGTCGAGTAGACCGGCCTCCAGGCACTGTCGGGTGATGGTCCCCCCGTTCACCCCGACCCAGCGTCCCCCGGCCAGTTCCCGGGCGTGGTCGATGGCGCTGGCGATCCCGTCGGTGACGAAGGTGAACGGCGCGTCGTCCCGGGGCCAGCCGTACGGCACCTGGTGGGTCACCACCACGACCGGCTTGTCCAGCGGGTGCTGCCCGTCCCAGCCGGCAGTCAACTCGAACAGCCGGCGGCCCACCACCAGCGCCCCGGTCTCCCCCATGGTCCGCCGCCGCAGGTGGTCGGCGCTCGCCGGTGACGTCCAGAACGGCAGGTCCGGCTTGGCGGTGGGGGTGTGGACGTCACCGTTTCCGTACCACTGGAACAGCTGGTCGAAGCCGCCCTGGTCGGGATCGGCGATGTAGCCGTCCAACGACATGCTCGCCTCGGCGTAGACCCCACTCCACATCGCGCTTCTCCTCGTCGCCCGTGAGGGTCACCCCTGCCGGGACCCTCCCTTGATCGTTCTACCCTGTCCGACCCGTGACCCGCGTGTCGAGCAGGAACACCGCGACGACGGTGTTGAACCGCCCTTCCCCGCCATCCGTTGTGGAGTCATTCGACCCCTGAGGCGCCCGCGACACCGGCGATCAGCACCCGCCCGGTCTCCCGGCGCGTCCACCGACTGGACGGAGCACCCCCATGCCCTCCCCGAAACGCAACGGCGAAGAGCCACTGACCACCTACCTCACCCCCGAGAACCAAGAGCAGTTCAAGCAGCTCCCACCGGAGGTGCAGCAGCGCCTCGTCGATCAGTCGAGAGATGACGTCAACCAGATGGCGCTCCTGACCACCGCCATCCTCAAACAGGAGGCGGTGCAGAAGAGGACCGAGGAAGCGAAGGCTGCTGGGGCCACTCACGTGTACTCGGGGGTGGACCGCAAGCAGCGCCTTCAGAAGAACGAGAACCATATCCGCTTCTACGAGCCGAGAATGGGTGGGACGGTGAGTTTCCTGCTGAAGGGACACCAGGTCCTCAAGGGTGACCGGCAGGAGTTCGATGTGATCCAGGCAGCCAAGTTGAACGGCGTCTACGCCAGCGAGAAGGAGATCGTGGCGAACCAGAAGGAATACGACAAACTCCACGAGGCCACGAACACCCGCGTCAGCAGCGAGTTCGCCGAGATGAATTCGAATCTTCCGACCTGGCAGGGCATGGCCACGCTAGGCGAATTCGATCCCGCCCTGACCACCGCTGCGGCACAGGCACAGGTGCCGCAGTTCCCGACTTCGGGTCCCAGCACCATGCCCGCGTACCTCTCGACGGGCAGCCCCGGAAACGGCCTCTTCTTCGCGTCCGGCTGGGACACTGCGCCGAAGAAGTTGACCAAGGAAGACTTCGCCGAGATGAACCGGCCACGGATCGTGCGACCTTCGCAGTACGGGGGTGGCGGTCGCGCCCGCTGACCCGGTGGTCGTGTCCTCAGACCCGGTGGTCGTGTCCTCAGGCCCGGGCCACCCGGCGGGCCTCCACGAGGGTGCGGGTCGAGTGCGCGACGAAGGACCCGTGTTGCCGGATGTGGTCGTGGAGACGTCGGAGGGTCCCCCGGTACCGCTCGACGGTGAAGTCGGGGACCCACCAGACGCACTTGCGCAGGAGGTAGACGGCCGCGCCGACGTCGTACAGCTCCATCCGGCAGCGGACGCTCTGTAGGTCGACCACCCGCAGTCCGGCCGCCTCCGCCGAGGCGGACTCCCGGACGGGATCCCGGTCGAGGCGGTGCTCCGGTTGCGGACCGACGAAGAACTCGATCAGCTCGAACGCCGACGCCGGGCCGACGTGCTGGGCCAGGTAGGTACCCCCGTCGACCAGGACCCGGGCGATCTCCGCCCAGTCCGGGTCGACGGGGTGCCGACTGGTGACCAGGTCGAACCCGGCGTCTGGAAAGGGCAGGGCCTCTCCCGGGCGCACCGCGACCACCTCGACGCCGCGAGGCTCCAGCAGCCGTCGGGCGTGCTCGACGTTCGGCGGCCAGGACTCGGTGACCGCCATCCTCGGCGGCAACTCCGGCATCTCGGCGACGATCTCACCGCCGCCGGTGTCGAGGTCCAGGGCGGCGGCGGCCCGGGGCAGGCGTACGGCGACCAGGCGGGAGTAACCCCACGGTGGGCGTTCCTCGGTCGCCCGACCAGCCAGCCACCCGAAGTCCCACCCGGAGACGTCGACGGCGGCGGCCTCCTCGATCAGCTCGTCGAAGGTACGCACGACACCAGTGTGACCGGCGTCGACGGACCACACCTACGGGTTTGTGAGGACGCAGTCGCCGCCGGGCTGAACCGGCAGGGGTCGGCTCCCGTAGGACAGGCGACCCGGCCACCCAGCCCACAGGATGGACCGCCATGAATCGCGACGACGGCAGGGACGACCTGCGTCAGCAGGTCAACGGTGACTTCGACTACCTCGACCGACTGGAATTCTCGGCTCTGCTCAGGAAGGCCGAGGCGAGCCAGTCGAACGCGCTGGCGAAGCTGGATTCCGTCGGTCGGGTGCCCGATCGGACGCAACAGCACCTTGGACGGGCTCTCGCCGAGCAGCGGCACGCCGGTGACCAGCTACGCCTGGCGGCGAAATTCTCTGCGGAACGCGGCGTGGGCGACTATCCGGAGGCCACCTGGTGGAGAGAGCGGGCGGGCGAGGTCGAAAGGGCACTCGACCAGCAGAGGGAGGCGACGGTGATGTTCCGGGTCGGAACGGAGCTGCCGTGGAATCCGAACCGACGCACGTACGACCTCGGCTCGACCCGGTCGACCCTCGACGAGGCGCGGCAGCGGGTGCTGGCGGCCGGGGCCACCTCACCTGGTTTCGCGGCGGGCGGTCGTCGGGTATCCACCCCGTCGCCCCAACCGACAGGTGACGATGCCCCGTCGGCGGGGCAGTCCGTCGGGGAGCACAGCCCGCACCGTCGACAGGGGGCGGACCCGACCGGCCAGGGCCGTCAGGCCGCCGCCAGACGGTAGTGCAGGTGCAGGACCCGGGCCGCGTACAACCGGAGATGATGGTCGGTACGGAGGATCCCGCGCGGGTCGGCGTACACGTGGAACCGCTCGTGCAGGGGCAGTCGGGCGGCGTACACCCGCTGTAGACGTATTCTCCGGTGGCGGTGAGGGTCCGCAGCCAACCGGCGGCATGTTGACGCCCCTCGGCGTCGAGCAGATGGACCACCCGGGAGTCCATCCCGTGTGCCACGTCCATCGGCCGGGTGGGCAGTGCCAACTGTTGGACCCGGCGACCGAACAGCCGACTGATCAGCTCGCCGCCAGGCTGGAACACCGGTGACCACTGGGTCCACACGTCCATCCGCCACCGGGCGGTGTGCTCGTAGAAGTCGCGTACCCGCTCGTCCAGGTCTGCGGCCCGGAACCCCGGCCCGCACGCGGGCGCGTCCAACCACCGGTGTTCCCCGGCCAGGTCGACCCGCCGCCCGACCGCCCGCCACCAGGCCCGCGACCCCAGGTCCAGGGTCCGCCCGAACCGCCCGTCACCCACCTCGACGCCTCTCCCGGCCCGACCCGTTCCCCGCACCGAACCCCACCGAGGGTACGACCCCACCCACCCCAACGGGTACGACCCCCACCAGGTCAGCACTCAGCCCCAGTGATGCCGAGAAACCACTCGAACCCAATGCGATCTTGGACCCGGATGACCGGGTGACCCCATGCAGCTTTACCGCTCGGCGACGAAGACTCCCCGTCCAGGCCGCCCCACCAGCACACCCTGCTTGCGCAGAGTCGCCCAGGCCCGGTTGATGGTCGAGAGTGACACGTTGTACTCGTCGGCCAGCATGTGCGCTGCGGGCAGCTGGGTTCCCGGGGGCCACTCCCCCTTCTCGATACGCTTGACATGGTCGTCGAGCAGCTCAGACATGGTGGGCGGGATGGGCACAGCGGGATCCCTTGCAGTCGGTTGGCCCCACCAGTATCGATGCTTGAGGTGCCATCGGCAAAACAACTAAGGCGGATGACAGTCCTGACATAAGTGAGGAGAGTGCAAGCACTGCGAGCCCTCTTGACACTGCTCCATACAGAGCCGTACCGTTGCTTTCAGTGACGGGGTGCCTGCGGTCGGTTGGCGCTTTCCGTGGTGGTGGCCCTGTCGCGTCGGCACTACTCCCCCGATCCGGGGCGGCCGGACCAACCCTCCGGTCCGGCCGCCCCGGGCTCCGTGAGATTCCCTGCCGCCGTACCGCCGGATGAGGCTGCGTCGGCAGGTCCACCCCCACCCACACGTCGAGAGGCGGTACGAATGCGCTCCCCGATGCGCCGGCTCCTGCCCGACCCCACCCAGCGACACGAGACGGGTGGCCGACACCGGGCCGCCGCGCCCCGATGGTGACCGGTGAGGCGGAGGGCCGGTGGGTGATCCACCTGCCGATCGCCGCACCCGACCTGATGCGTGCCCGAATCTTCGCCAGAACGGCCGCCCGGGTATTGGCGCAGGTCAGTCGAGTGATGGATGTCGGCGAGGTCACAGTGTCCCGGGAGGACGCCCAGGGCGTACACCATCGGGTGTTCTGTGACCGACTCCTGATCGGGGGCGGCCGATGTGCCCTGCCGACGGATCACACCACGCCCTGCACCCGCCGCGTCCGCAACCAGCGTCCGTTCCGCCACACCCCCTGAACCCACTCCCGCAGAAATTCGGTCGAACCGAAGGCAGCCGCCTTCCGTAGTGTGACCGGCCCTCGTTCCGGGCCGAACCCCGCCCGATCCTGCAGGAGTTCACGACATGCCTCGGCAGCACGACCTGACGCTGGACGAAGTCACCTGGAACATCTCCCCGGAGACCAAGACGCACTACGTCGACACCATGGGAGATGCTGCGAAGTCACTGGTCGACAATCATGATGTCCAACGCCTCGTATATGCACTCCGTCAGGCTTCTGCTGCGCTCGCCTGGCGACTGGCCGTCAAGAAATCGGCGCTCGACTACCAGGGTCTTCATGATCCGGAGTTCGACGGATCCCTGCACTTCACCCAGCCCGCATTCGCCGACAGAAAAGGCAACATATTGGCCGATTCGTACGCCAACAGCGGTCACATCATCGCCCCGCACGAGCACACGTCCTCAGACGAGCGCGGCAGGCAGCAGACGACCGTCCAGGAGGGTCACTACCTGACCGACGCCGGACTGGCAAACATGCGCGACCGGGAAAAGTCGCTGAAGGACGCAGGCATCGGCAAGAACAAGGAGGAGCGGGAGGAGTTCGACAAGGCCAAGGCGTGGAGACTGGGCACCTCCGACAAAGACATCCGAAAAGCCTCGGCCGATGTGCTGAAGATCCAGACCGGTCTCGACAGTCTGGTCAAACAGGAAAGCAACAGGTATTTCACGGCCCAGCGGGCCGAGAGCGCCAACGCGGCTTCGATGCGCGGCCCTTCCTTCCAGGCTCAGCACGGCAGGGGTGAACACGGGCAGAGTACGGTGCAGCAGCGCCACCACCGGTCAGATCAACACCGGCAGAGCGGACGCTCCCACAGGCAGTGAGCAGAGCGGTGGTTGGCGGCCACCACGAGGGCCTGTTCGAGTGTGGGTCCGGTCAGGGTGTGCGGTTGGGCGCCCGACTGGGTCCGCTATTCGAATCCTGCCCGGCAGGCCGGGTGGCGGAGCCGACACCATGTCGAGGCAGCTGACCGGGCCGGGCTGCGGCGGCGTTCGCGACGGCGGCATTCGCGACGGCGGCATTCGCGACGGCGGCATTCGCGACGGCGGCATTCTGTGCCTGGGGCGGATCGGCGGCGGCGCTGTTCACCTGCGACTGATCGACGACCGCATCGCTGCCGGCCCGGATCAGGGCATCGGCGGCCTTGTTCAGGGCTTCCGACAGCTTGGCGAGGCGGTATTGGAATTGCGAGTCGGCCTTGGTCACCATCGGACCGGTGGTAGCCAGCTCCTTGCGGCGGGATGCGTCGAAGGCGAGCTCTTCGAGATTTGCCGGCTCCTGGTTGGCGCGCGTGCGCGCCTCGGCTCGCTGACGCATCGACTCCTCACCGAAGTCCACCAGGTAGCGCCGGGGTTCTTGGGGAGGCTGGCTCGTCGCCCCCGACTCCGCCCGACCCGGAGCAGGCGGGAGAATGATGTGCCCGCGATTCTCGTACGCGGGAAGGATCTCGCGCCCCCGGGAATTGCGTACCGCCGGCTCGGTGTAGAACGGATTACCACCTTCCTCTGAATTCAGGTACCTCAACGACACGATCGTACCGTCCGTCATGGTCGACTTCAGAGCATCGCGGCGCCTCTTGGCGATCTCGGCTTGAACAACCTGAGCCCTCACCTCGCCGTTCTCCAGCAGCGCACGCGACATTTCGTCGGGGAGATCAGGGAACTTGTCGGCATGATCAGAAAAGATCTCCTTGAGCTTCTCATTCGTGAACAATTTCTCTGGCATCGAAGTGTCTCCCGTCGGGTGTGGCAAGGGCCGGCCGGTCACCGGTTCGCCCCCTTGACGGACGGGTACGTCCGACGGTTCAACGCGGTTCGGCACGTCTCACCAGAAGGCCGAGGGCGGAACCCGGGGTGAACCGGACGTGACGGGTGCCCGTAGAGGGGCGGGCAGGCCGGTTCCGTGCCCGCCCTTCCACAGCCGGTGACCCCCGACCTCCCCTGGAGCCCGCACCCATGACAGTCAACCTCGACAGAGTGAAAGAGATCTGCCACTCCGACGTCGTCAACCTCTACGTCGATCGCCTACTGTCCGCGCAGGGCCGGGATCTGCTTTCCGAGCGCCCTGAAATCGGAGCCAAGCTCGGCGCAGCGGAGAACGCGCTCAACTACCTCACCGTCCTCTCGGGACGCGGCTCGGCCGACGAGCCGAGGGCCGAGTACTGGTACCAACAGAGCCGGATGGAACTCGGTGGGCACGTGGTCAACGAAAGCATCGACATCCTCCGCGGGAGTGAGGAGTCCTTCTACACGACCGAGCACGTGTTCGCGTACTGCTCTAGGGAGGCCGTGCAGTACGTGGTGAGAGCGTCGTACGACCATCAGCTGGCGATGCCCGGGGACACCACGGTCAGGGACCTTCTGGGGCAGGCGACCGTCAACTTCGAGAGCCACCTGGCCGTGGCGAAGCGCAACGACAACTACCTGTCACTGCCCCTGGAGATCACTCAGTTGCCGAAGCTGGCCCCGAGACTCTCGCGGGCAGCGTGTGCGGCGATCCCGGCCGGCAGCAGCCGGGCAGCGGATCCCAGCATCTCCCAGATGGCATCCATGACCACCAACAGTCGACTCGGAAGAATCGGCAATGCCCTCAGGAGGGCTAGGGAGGGGGTGACCGGGCCGTCGGCCCAGCACCCCGACCTCGTCGCTCAGGGATCCCTGACGACCGGAGCCACAGCGGGTCAGGAGCATCTGCCGGACCTCAGAGAGCACGCGTCACGCACTGTGACCGAGCAGTACGTCAACGCCCTCGATGACCACGGGCAGATCCATCTCGTCAACCATCCCCAAGTGCGGGATCTCCTGTTCAGTGCCCGCGAAAGACGCCTCGAACTACAGGAACAGACCAAGATCGAAAAAGCTGCACTGGGCTACAGCCCCCGCTCCTCGCCCTACCAGCAGCCTGCGGCCAGAGACAGGCACGACAGACCCATCCTTCCCGCGTACGAGAACAGAGGCCACATCACCTTCACCGAGGTTCGCTCGTCACCCGACACCGGCGGACCGACGACAGTCACCCTGCGGTATCTCACCAGTGAGGGCGAACAGTCGATGCGTGATCGGGAGGAGGCCCGCCGACGAGTGGGCTTCGGGAACACCACCCTGGAGCAGGACGCCTTTCGGCAGAGCCTCGGGGAAGGGCTGGCAACCTCCGCTACACACGTCGCCAGGGCCAGAGTTGCAGCTGACGCAGCCACCCGGGACCTCGACTCGGCGGTGATCGCTGTCACCACGGATCTCTGGGCCAGTGCGAACCAGAGCCAGCAGTCCGTGGCGAACAGCCGCCTCCAGAAGGGGGGCCACCGCCCGGGTCCGGGCGGCGGAGGCAGCTCCTTCGCGTACCAGGGTCCCGGTCGGACGCAGGGCTCCTCGCTGGCTCGTTGACAACGTCGGGGCTACTCGGGAAGGGCAGGTCGAACACCACCGTCCGACATCAGGTCGCCGTACGTCTCGACCCGGTCGAGGACCTCGGTCGGGCCGTACGGTGTGGTGGCCGGACGCTCGCCGGCTGCGCCGGCCTCGACCTCCTCCCAGGTCAGCGGGGCGGAGACGGTCGGAGTCGGGGCGGCCCGCAGGGAGTACGGCGCGACGGTGGTCTTCGCCGCGCTGTTCTGACTCCAGTCGATGAAGACCTTTCCGGGGCGGAGGTTCTTCGCCATCTTCGACACGACCAGCCTCGGATGCCGCTGCTCCAACTCCTGGGCGATCCGCTTGGCGTACCCGGAGACCACCTCGGCGGACTGGGTCCCCGCCACCGGGCAGGAGAGCTGCATGCCCTTCTTCCCGGAGGTCTTCGGGTGTGCCTCGACGCCGTCGACGGCGAGCCGGTCACGCAGCAACAACGCCACCTGGCAGCACTGGCGCAGGGCCGCCGGGGCACCCGGGTCCAGGTCCACCACCATCAGGTCGGGATGGGTGCCGATCCGCCACTGCGGGGTGTGCAGCTCCAGGGCGGCCAGGTTCGCCAACCACACCAGGGTGGGCAGGTCGTCGGCGACCACGTAGTCGATGGTCTCCCGCCCCTTGCCGGAGCCGGGGACGGGGAGGGTGGCCACGCGTACCCAGTCGGGGGTGGCGGCGGGTCTGTTCTTCTCGAAGAACGAACCACCGTCGACGCCGTCGGGGTACCGGATCCGGGTGAGTGCCCGGTCGGCCAGGTGCGGCAGGAGGACCGGGGCGATCCGGGTGTAGTAGTCGATGACCTCACCCTTGGTGAACCCGGCCGCCGGATAGAGGACCTTGTCGAGGTTGGACAGCTCCACCGCGCGTCCCTGCACGTCGACCCGGAGCCGGTCACCCGCCACCTCGACCCACCTCCACCTCAGTCCACATCAGCTACCTCCCGGGCCGGTTTGTCAGGGCGCAGCCGCAGGACGCGGGGGAACCGGAGACGCCCGTCCGGGGTCCGCTGGCCGTACTTGACCTCGACGACGACCGTCGGATCCACCCAGATCGCACCTCGGGCGTCCTCCCGGGGGACGTCCCCGGCGAACGGCGAACCAGTGGTCCGCAGCGGTTCCAGCTCGTGCAGGAGCTGCCGTTGCAGGGCGGCACCGATCCCCCCGCCGACCCGCCCCCGGTAGGTGAGCCGACCGTCCGGGCGGGGCACCCCGACCAGGAGCCCGCCGATCCGCCGCGCCCCGGGCCGCCACCCGCCGACCACGAAGTCACCTGTGACGTCCAGCTTGACCTTCACCCAGTCGGGCGAGCGGACCCCCGGCCGGTAGGTGGAGGTCGACCGTTTGGCCATCACCCCCTCCAGGCCGTGTTCTCCCGCCACCTGCCAGGTCGTCTCCCCGTCGTCGTAGGCGGGCGGGACCGCCCACCGGGGGCCGCCGACCCCGAGGGACTCCAGGACCTCCCGCCGCTCGACGTAGGGGCGTCCGGTCAGGTCAGCGCCACCCAACCGGAGCAGATCGAAGATCAGGTACGTGACCGGGGCGGACGCCGCGAGCCGGGCCGCCCGTGCCCGGTCCCGGACGTGCATCCGCTCGGCGAGGGCGACGAACGAGGGTGCCCCGGACCCGGCGAAGAGGACCACCTCCCCGTCGAGGAGGGCGTCGTCGACCGGGTCGGGAAGCCCGGCCAGGTGGTCGGCCAGCCCCGCCAACTCCGGGTACGCCACCGTGATCTCCGTACCGGTCCGGGCGTACAGGTGCTGCCGCCCGGTGCCGACGTCGGCCAGCGCGCGGATCCCGTCCCACTTGAACTCGTACGTCCACCCGACGCCCGACGGCAGGGGGCCGGTCGTGGCGAGCATCGGCTTCAGCGGCGCCCCGGGCACCTGTCGAACTGTAGTTACCCGGCGAAGTCGACGTGCCGCCTTCGTTCATTTGCCATCCTGAGCAGTACGGGGGAAGAGGTGAGGAGCGGCATGCGGACCATCTGGAAGGGCGCGGTCTCGTTCGGGCTGGTCTCGATCGCCGTGAAGCTCTACGCCGCCACCGAGGAGAAGGACATCCGGTTCCACCAGGTGCACCGGGCCGACGGGGGGCGGATCCGCTACAAGCGGACCTGCCAGGTCTGCGGCAAGGAGGTCACCTACGACGACATCGCCAAGGGGTACGACATCGGCGGCGGGGAGATGGTCGTCCTCACCGACTCGGACTTCGCCGACCTGCCGTTGAGCACGTCCCACGCGATCGACGTCCTGGAGTTCGTCCCGGCCGAACAGGTCGACCCGATCCTCTACAACAAGGCGTACTTCCTGGAGCCGGAGGGGGCCGCGACGAAGCCGTACGTGCTGCTGCGGGACGCGTTGACCGACGCCGAACGGGTGGCCATCGTCAAGGTGGCGATCCGCCAACGGGAGCAGTTGGCCACCCTCCGGGTCCGTGAGGGCGTACTGCTGCTCAACACGATGCTCTGGCCGGACGAGATCCGTACCCCCGACTTCGCCTTCCTCGGCGAGGACCTGAAGGTCCGTCCCCCGGAGTTGGCGATGGCCAGTTCCCTGATCGACTCGATGGCCGGGGAGTTCCAGCCGGAGGTCTTCACCGACGACTACCGGGCCGCGTTGCAGGAGGTCATCGACGCCAAGGTGGAGGGTCGGGAGGTCGTCCAGCCGGAGGCCCCCGAGGAGGCCCCGCCTGCCGCGGTGGACCTGATGGCCGCCCTGAAAGCCTCCGTCGACAGGGCGCGGGCCGCCCGGGGCGAGTCCGGCGGCGGTGCGGGCGGACGGTCCGACGCGGGTGCGGGCGAGCCGACCCCGATCACGTCGGCCCGGTCGGCCAAGAAGGCAACGAAGTCGCAGGGTACGGCCAGGAAGGCCCCGGCTACGGCGAAGAAGAACTCGTCGAAGGCCCCGGTGAAGAAGGCCGACGCACAGAAGCGGAACCCGGCGAAGAAGGCCCAGACGGGCAAGACCGCCGCGAAGAAGGCCACGAACACCCCGCCGAAGAAGGCGGCCCCCCGCAAATCGGCCTGACGGAGGTCACTCGAACCGATCTCGGCCGTCTCCGTAGTAGCGGTCAAGCAGGCGACCCACGACAGGAGCCCCGGTCATGGCTTTCGACCCACACGTCCGAGCAGAGCACTTCGTCGGCTACTTCGAAGGCTACCTCTACGGCGCGGCGGCCGTGCTGACCAGGACGCAGACGAACCGCATCGTCACCGATCCGGCAGTCGCCGAGCCGCTCGACAAGCTGATCGAGTTCGACCGGATCCTCAAGGTCCGAGAGGAAGCCGAGCGGTACCGGGCGACCATCGGCGTGGAGCGGTCGAGCTTCCGGGAGAAGGTCGGCAACTCTCCCACCGGGGAGGCGCTCACATACCAGAACTCGGCTCACATCACGGTCACGACGGGCGTGGCCGATCCGTTCAGCTACCAGACCGACACCGAAGGACCGGTCACCCAACTGGAGCAGCGGGTGATCGACGCGCTGAGCAGCAGCGGGCGGCACGCGACCGGGGAGCAGGCGCGGCAGGCTGCCGCAGAGTACGAGCCGACCCGGGCCGCTCTGGTCTCGGCCGCCCAGCCGTTGATCGAGGATGCCTATCGCAACGGCCCCTTCGGGCCGTCCCAGGCGAAGGTGGCGAACGCCGCCGCCATGCAGGGAGCCGGTGGCCCCCAGCAGCCGTCGGCGAGCCGTCCCCATCAGCACGGTACGGCGACCGCCCCGAGTCACCAACAAACCCGCTGACCCCCGCCGCTGCTGCAAGGAAGGGCCCCCTGTTAACGCCTAGCGCCAACAAGGGGCCCTTCCTCACACCTCAGCCGCGACCCAGCTTGTGGGTCGGGGTGATCCGGACGATCACCCGCTCCTCGCCCGCCTGCCGGAACGGGTACGTCTCCTGACCGAGGTACTTCTGCGTCATCCGGTCGATGTGCTCGTCGGCACCCTCCTCGACGAAATCGGCGGTCCCCTTGACCCAGAGGGTCCGGTAGTCGTCGGCCTTGTCGACGACGCTGACGGCGACCACCGGGTTGCGCTGGATGTTCGTGTACTTCTGCCGGCCCTTGGCGGTGTTGAAGATGATGTGCTCCCCGTCCGTGTCCACCCAGACGGGGGTCACGTGCGGGCTTCCGTCGGGCTCGATGGTGGCGACGTGGGCGAGCTGGGGCTCGGCCAGGAGCGCCCGGTCCTTGTCGGTGAGGATCGTCATGTCCGGAACCTACCCCGACATCCCCTACCAAACATGCCCACGAATCACCCCATCTCTCCCACCGATCACGATCGATAGTCGGAGGTACGGCGACCCACCAGGTACCGTGTCCGCGACGGCGTCCGTGGCCGGACGCACCCACTTCTCAGCAGGGAGTCCAGGACGTGAGCGAGCGCGGCGCGCAGGAGAGCAAGGCTCGGCGGCGACTGGCCGAACAGTTGGCGGCCCAGAAGGCAGCCGAGGCCAAGCGCCGCCGACAGGCGTGGGTGGGTGCCGGGGCCGGGCTCGCCGTGGTGGCGATCCTCGTCGGCGTCTTCGTGGCGGTCGGCCAGGGCGGTGACGACGACTCGGCCGACCAGGCCGCAGGCACCCCCGCCGCCACCGCCGACCCGGCCAACCCGGCCGACCCCGCCAACCCCGCCGCTCCGCCCGCCCCGCAGCTGCCCGAGGGCGCCGACCCGGCCCTCGGCACCAAGCCGACAGTCACCGGGGGCGAGGGTGACCTGACCGAACTGAAGGTCACCCCGCTCATCGAGGGGACCGGCCCGGAGGTCAAGTCCGGCCAGAACATCACCACCAACTACGTCGGGGTCTTCTACAAGGACGGCAAGGAGTTCGACTCGTCCTGGGAGCGTGGCGAGCCCGCCACCTTCGGCATCGGCGTCGGCCAGGTCATCCCCGGCTGGGACCAGGGTCTCGTCGGGGTGAAGGTGGGCAGCCGGGTGCAGCTCGACCTCCCCGCCGAACTGGCGTACGGCAACGACGCCTCCGGTGGCCGTCCGGCCGGTCCGCTGCGGTTCGTGGTGGACGTCCTCGCCGCCCAGTAGTTCCGAGACCCCGCCAGTGGAGGTGGACGTGGTGACACAGGACGATCCGGGACGGACCGCCCGAACGATGTGGACGTACGTCGAACCGGTCCACGCAGTCACCTACTTCCACTCCCGGTCCCGGGCCGCGTACGAGGCGGTCGGGTTACGGGGCTACTGGCGGGGTTACTTCGCCGGGCGGGCCGCCCCGCTCGGCCCCGTCGAGGCCGCCCCGGTGGTGGCCGCCTTCTTCACCTTCGCCCCGCACATGGTGGCCCGTGCCCTGCCGTCGGTCTGGGAACTGGCCACCCCGGAGGAGGCCCTGCGGGCCCGGTTGACCGGTGCGGTGCAGGCGCTGGCCGAGTCGACGTACGAACTACCGGAAGCCCACCTCGCCGAGGCCGCCGACCTGATCGCGACGGCGGCCGAGGCGGTCGACACGGCCGGACGGGTCCTGGGGGCGGCGAACGCCGCCCTCCCACCGGCCGAGTACCCGTTGGCCCGGCTCTGGCAGGCGGCCACCACCCTGCGCGAGCACCGGGGGGACGGGCACGTCGCCGCCCTCGTCGCCGCAGGTCTGGACCCGGTCGAGACGCTGGCCTGGCGGGTCGCCGTGGACATGCCGGCCAAGAACCTGCTCGGCCGGGGCTTCACCGAGGCGCAGTGGCACGACGCCCGGGGGCGGCTGGTCGAGCGGGGTTGGCTGACCGCCGACGGCACCCCCACCGACCGGGGGCGGGCCGCATTCCAGGGGATCGAGGACGCCACCGACTCCGCCGCCGCCAGGCCGTGGCAGACCCTGGGTCCAGCCGGTACGGATCGGCTGCGGGAACTCCTCGAACCGATCGCCCGCCGGTGCCGCACTGTCATCCCGCCGGACAACCCCATCGGCCTCCCACCCCCCACCCCCTGACCCCTTCCTTGCATCTCGGGGGGGTCGGGGAGGATGGGGGCGTGGTGGATGCGGTGATCTTTGACCTCGACGGCGTGATCGTGGACTCCGAACCGGTCTGGGAGGAGGTCCGTCGGGCGTACGTGGCGACGCACGGCGGGACCTGGCAGCCGGACACCCAGCGGCGGCTGATGGGGATGAGCACCGGCGAGTGGGCCGAGTACCTCAGCGGCGAGTTGGGCGTACGCCGGACCGCCGAGCAGGTCGCCACGGAGGTGGTCGACGAGATGGCCGGGCGGTACGAGACCCGGGTACCGGTGATCGACGGGGCGGACGGGGTGGTGCGGGGGATCGCCGCCCGGTGGCCGTTGGGGCTGGCCAGTTCCTCCCCGACCCGCCTGATCGCGGCGGCGTTGGCGGCGACGGACCTGACCGGGTGTTTCCGCACCACGCTGTCGACGGAGCAGACGGAGCGGGGCAAGCCCGCCCCGGACGTCTACCTGGCGGTCGCGCAGCGGCTGGGGGTCGATCCGGCCCGGTGTGCAGCGATCGAGGACTCCTCCAACGGGGTGCGTTCGGCGGCGGCGGCCGGGATGCGGGTGGTGGCGGTGCCGCACGGGGCGTACCCGCTGGATCCGGATGCGCAGGCGCTCGCGGCGGTGGTCCTGTCGTCGGTCGGTGACCTGACCCCGGCGGTCATCGACCGCCTCGGCTGATCCCCGGCGGAGTCGGCCGAACCGACCGCACGGAACCCCCGGGCGGCCTACGGTCGAGACATGAAGGCTGTGGTGTACCAGGGGCCGCACGACGTCACGGTCTCCGAGGTCGACGATCCGCGTATCCAGGATCCGAACGACGTCATCGTCAAGATCACCACGACCGCGATCTGCGGTTCCGACCTGCACATGTACGAGGGCCGGACCGACGCCGAGGCCGGCATCGTCTTCGGTCACGAGAACATGGGCACGATCGTGGAGACCGGCCCCGGGGTGGTCAGTCTCCGTACCGGTGACCGGGTCTCGATGCCCTTCAACGTGGCGTGCGGGTTCTGCCGCAACTGTCGGGCGGGCAAGACCGGGTTCTGTCTGACAGTGAACCCCGGGTTCGCCGGGGGCGCGTACGGCTACGTGTCGATGGGGCCGTACCGGGGTGGGCAGGCCGAGTTCCTGCGGGTGCCGTTCGCCGACTTCAACTGTCTGAAGCTGCCCCCGGGAACCGAGTTCGAGAACGACTTCGCGATGCTCGCCGACATCTTCCCCACCGGGTACCACGGGGTGGCGATGAGCGAGCTGCGCCCGGGCGAGAACATCACCGTGATGGGCGGCGGGCCGGTGGGGTTGATGGCCGCGTACTCGGCGATGCTGATGGGGGCGGCCGAGGTGTTCGTGGTGGACAAGGTGCCGGACCGGCTGCGGTTGGCCGAATCGATCGGGGCCACCCCCATCGACTTCTCCTCCGGGGACGCGGTGCAGCAGATCCTCGACCGCACCGACGGGGTGGGCACCGACCGGGGGGTCGACGCTGTCGGCTACCAGGCGCACGGGTCGGGCGGCGAGGAGCAGCCGGCGGCGGTGTTGAACAGCCTCATCGACGTGGTGCGCCCGACCGGGATGCTCGGGGTGGTCGGGCTCTACCTGGCCCACGACCCCGGTGCGCCGGACGAGCACTCGGGCCGGGGTGAACTGCTGGTGAAGATGGGCAAGTTCTTCGAGAAGGGCCTGCGGATGGGGTCCGGGCAGGCGAACGTCAAGGCGTACAACGAGTTCCTGCGGAACCTCATCGTGGCGGGTCGGGCGAAGCCGGGCTTCGTGGTCAGCAAGGAGCTGCCGCTGGAATCCGCCCCGGAGGCGTACGAGCGCTTCGACCGGCGCGAGGCAGGCTACTCGAAGGTCGTGTTGAGGCCCGCCGCCTGAGCATCGGCCCGGTCCGTCCCGGCCCACCGGCCGGTCCGGCCCGGCTCGGCCCGGTCCGGCTCGCCCTCGGTGCGCCGGTTCCGGGCTTGCACCTGACGCTACGTCAGGTCCTAACGTCGGTTCCTGCCACCGCAGATCGCGGTGGTGCGAGAGGGAGTACGACGTGGAATCGGGCTGGCGGATCGGTGAGCTGTGTCGGCGTACCGGGTTGACGGTCCGCACGCTGCACCACTGGGACCATGTGGGGCTGCTGCGCCCGTCGACCCGTACGTCGGCCGGGCACCGGCGTTACGACGACCGGGACGTCGACAGGCTGTACCGGATCGTCGCCCTGCGGGAGCTGGGTCTGTCCCTGGAGACCATCGCGGCGCTGCTCGACGGTGGCCCGGAGGGGACCGACCAGGAACCGGCAGGGCCGAGGACAGCCGCGTCCAGGACGGCCGGGTCGGGAGCGACGGCACCGGGAACGGGCGGGTCGAGAACGGCCGCACCGGGAACGGGCGGGTCCGGGACGGGCGGGGATCTGGTCGCGCTGCTGCGGGACCACCTGGCTCACGTGGACCGGCAGCTCGCCGCACTGGGCAGCCTGCGTAACCGGTTGGCGGCGCTGCTGCCGGCGGTCCAGGCGGCCGGGCGGCCCACGTCCGTCGACCTGCTCGCGGTGATCGAGGAGGTCAAGAAGGTGGAGAACACGATTCGCAACTACTTCACCGAGGAGCAGATGGGCGCGCTGGAGCAGCGGCGGGCCACCCTCGGGGAGGACGCGATCCGCGCGGCGGAGCAGGAGTGGCCGAGGCTGATCGCGCAGGTGCAGGCCGAGATGGAGGCCGGCACCGACCCGACCGACCCCCGGGTACGCCCGCTGGCGCAGCGCTGGATGGAGTTGCTGGCGGAGTTCCACGGCAACGACCCGGGTCTGCGTGACTCGCTGTACAAGATGTACGGGGAGAACGCCGACCAGATCCGTCAGGAGTACAGCGGTCCGAGCCCGGAGATGATGGAGTACATCACCCGGGCGTCGGCGACGGACTGATCCCGTACCCCCGGCGACCCGGCCCGATGCGGACCGGGTCGCCGGGGTCGGCGGCGCGAGGCGGCGCGGACCGGGTCGGCGGGGTCGCCGGATGCGGGCAGGACCGGGGACGATCCGGGGAGCGATACCGACGGGAGGTACGGATGAGAGCGATCGTGTACGACACCGGCGGAGACGCCTCGGTCCTGCAACTGGTGGACCGGCCGGTCCCGGAGCCCGGCCCGGGTGAGGTGCTGGTGCGCCTGGCCGTGGCCGGGGTGAACCCGACCGACTGGAAGTCCCGCCGACAGGGGCCGGCCGTCGGTGACTGGCAGATCCCCGGGCAGGACGGTGCCGGGGTGGTCGAGGCGGTCGGTACCGGGGTGGACGCGTCGTCGATCGGCGAACGGGTCTGGGTGTGGGAGGCCGCCTGGCAACGGCAGTGGGGCACCGCAGCCGAGTACACGGTGGTCCCGGCCCGGCAGGCGGTGCCGCTCGGGGACGCCTCGTTCGAGGTGGGGGCGGCCCTGGGGATCCCGTTCCTGACCGCCCACCGGTGTCTGACCGCCGGGGAGTCCGTGCCGGACGTCCTGCACGCCGGGGCGCTGGCCGATCACGTCGTCCTGGTCCAGGGCGGGGCGGGGGCGGTGGGCAACGCGGCGATCCAGTTGGCCAGGTGGGCTGACGCGACTGTGGTCGCCACCGTCAGCAGCCCGGAGAAGGCCCGCCTCGCGGCGGCGGCCGGGGCCGACCACGTGGTGAACTACCGGGAGCAGGACGTGGTGGCCGAGGTCCGGGCGGTCGCCCCGGAGGGGGTGCACACCATCGTGGAGGTCTCCGCCGCGCGTAACGCCGAGGCCGACGTGGCGCTGCTGCGCCCCGGCGGGGCGGTCTGCGTGTACGCCGACGACGGCGGGGACGAGGTCCGGGTGCCGATCCGGCGGTCGATGGTGCCGAACGCCCGATGGCAGTTCGTCCTGGTCTACACGGAGCCGACGGCGGCGAAGGCGCGGGCGGTGTCCGACGTGTCGGCGGCGGTGGCGCAGGGGGCGGTCCGGGTCGGTGAGGCGGCCGGTCTGCCGCTGCACCTGCATCCGCTGACCGATACGGCCGACGCGCACCGGGCGGTGGAGAGCGGGGCGGTCGGGAAGGTGCTGGTGACCACCGGCGAGTGATCGTCGGCCGATCGGTTCGGACCGGTTTTCCGGTCGGCGCGACACACGCGAGGAGCTTTCGCAACAATGGGAAGGGCGGGGACACCCCCGTGACAACGGGCGGCCCCGGCGCGGTGCGAACGCCGGGGCCGCCCTTCCCTGCACACCGGGCCGCCTAGAACACCGGGCCGCCCCGCCCTGGAAGTCGGGGCAGCCCATGCCGAACGCCGGGGCAGCCCTTCCCCGAAATCCGGGACCGGGGCGGAGAACTTCCCTAGATTGTCCGGGTGAGTATTTCCTGGGCAGATTCCTATGTCGGGCAGCTCCGTGCGCTGGCCGGTGACCGGACCCTGATGTTCGTCGGCGCCCGTGCCGTCGTCCGGGACAACGCGGCGCGGGTCCTGCTGATCCGCCGCTCCGACAACGGCCAGTGGGCGCTGCCCGCCGGGGCGATGGAGCTGGGCGAGTCCATCGGCGACTGTGCGGTCCGCGAGGTCCGCGAGGAGACCGGCCTGCGGGCCCTACGGGTCAGCGCCTTCGCCCTCTACACCGGCCCGGACCGGATCCAGACCAACATGTTCGGCCACACGTACCAGCTCTTCACCGCGGCGTTCCGGGTCGACGAGTGGGACGGGCAGCTGATGCGGTGTACCGACGAGACCACCGAGGCGGGCTTCTTCCGGCCGGGGCAGCTGCCCGAACCGCTCTCCCTGTCGGTCCCGGAGACCCTCGCCGACCTGGACGTCTTCGAGCAGACCAACAGACTGATCCTCAAGTAGCCGCGGTTCAGATCATCGTCTGACTCTTGGACTGCATGTCGGCGGCGGCCTCCCCCTTCGACTCCTTCGCCAGCGGCTTGCCGCCGGCTGCGGGTGCCGGGCCGCCCAGCGGATCAGCCCCGCCGGTGGCCCCCTGCGGCCCCGCGCCCCGCAGCCTGTCGTCCGGCAGGGCGAGGGTGACCAGGACCGCCACCACGGCGACCAGCCCGGCGGTCAGGAAGACCAGGTGCAGGGAGTCGACGAAGGCCGACTGCACAGCGGCGCGTACCGGATCGGGTAGGGCGAGGATGGTCTCCGGTGCGTTGATCGAGATGTCGGTGCCGCCCTGCCCGGCCACCTCGGCGGCCTGGTCCGGCGGGAGTTGGGCGATCGCGCCGGGCAGCCGCTCGGCGAGGGCCGAGCCGAGCCGGGCGGAGAGCACCGCGCCGAGGATGGCCACCCCGAACGCTCCCCCGAGGGACCGGAAGAAGGTCGCCGACGAGGTTCCGGCACCCAGGTCACGCGGGTCCACCGCGTTCTGCGCGCCGAGGATCAGCGACTGCATGCACAACCCCAGCCCGACGCCGATGACCAGCATGAACCCGAAGGCGAGCCCGAGGGAGCTGTCCACCTGGAGCCGGGTGAACAGCAGCATTCCGGCGACCAGCACCACCGATCCGGCCACCGGGAACCACTTGAACCTGCCGAAACGGCTCATCGCCCGACCGGTGAGGATCGAGGTGCCGATGATCCCGACCATCATCGGGAGCATCAGCAGACCACTGCGGGTCGGGGAGGCGCCCTTGACGATCTGGAGGTACAACGGGATGAAGATGATCGACCCGAACATCACCAGACCGAGCACGAACCCGGCCACGTTGGCCAGCGAGAACGTCCGGCTGCGGAACAGCCGCAGGGGCAGGATCGGCTCGGCGGCACGGGCCTGCCTGACGACGAAGAGCACCGCCAGGACCGCCCCGGCCACGAAGAGCCCGACGATCGTCGCGCTCCCCCACGCGTACTCGTTGCCGCCCCAGCTCAGCGCCAGCAGCAGGGAACTCACCCCGGCCACCAGGAGGGTGGCCCCCAGCCAGTCGACGGCGTGTTCCCGCCTGGTGAACGGCACCAGTCGCAGGACCCGGGTGCAGACCGCGATGGCCAGGATCGCCAACGGGACGTTGATGTAGAAGATCCACCGCCAGTTGGTCTCGGCGAAGTAGCCTCCCACCAGCGGCCCGGCGACCGACGACACCCCGAAGACCGCACCGAACAACCCCTGGTAGCGGCCCCTCTCCCGGGGCGACACCACATCCGAGATGATGGTGAACGCCAACGTCATCAGGCCGCCCGCGCCGATGCCCTGCACCCCCCGGGTGAGGATCAGCTGGGTCATGTTCTGCGACAGACCCGCCAGCAGCGAACCCACCAGGAACGTCACGATGGAGAAGAGGAACACCGGACGGCGGCCGTACAGGTCGGCCATCTTGCCGTACAGCGGGGTGGAGGCGGTCGAGGCGAGCAGGTACGCGGTCACCACCCACGAGTAGTGGTCGATCCCGCCCAGCTCGCCGACGATGGTGGGCAGCGCCGTACCGACGATCGTCTGGTCCAGCGCGGCGAGCAACATACCTGTCATCAGGCCCGCCATCAGCAGGCGGATCTGTCGCGGATTCAACACCGGGGCTGCGTCGCTCGTCGTCACCCGGACCGGATTTCCCGAACGCCCCGGATCATGCACGTCGAACTCCGGTGTCCCGGCCCGGGGAGTCGCACGGCCCCGGCGTCGCCGGTGACGACGCCTACGCCACCGGCGACGCCCCTGCGCGTCAGCGCCGCCCCGCGAACTCCTCGACGATCGCGGCGCAGAAGGCAGGCAGGTCGTCCGGATTACGGCTGCTGACGAGCCCGCCGTCCGTCACCACCTCCTCGTCCACCCAGTTCGCCCCGGCGTTCATCAGGTCGGTACGCAGGCTCGGCCAGGAGGTGATCCGGCGGCCCCCGACCACCCCCGCCTCGATCAGGGTCCACGGGCCGTGGCAGATCACCCCGACCGGTTTGCCCGCGTCGAAGAACGCCTTCACGAAGGCGACGGCGTCCGGGTCGGCCCGCAGGAAGTCCGGGTTCGCCACCCCACCGGGCAGCACCAGCGCGTCGAACCGGCCCGGGTCGGCGTCCGCGGCCGTCACATCCACGTCGTACGCCTTCGAGTGGTCGAGGTGTTCGAAGGACCTGATCGTGCCGGGCTTCAGGGAGACCAGCTCGACACTGGCCCCGGCCTGCTCCACCGCCTCCCGGGGCTGGACGTACTCGACCTCCTCCACCCCGTCGGTGGCCAGGAACGCGATCCGCTTGCCCTGCAACGTCGTCGATGTCATCCGAGTTCTCCTCTCCGTGTCCCGACGAAATCCGTTCCCTGCCCCGGTGCCCCGAAACACCCCCGGCGGGGTGCTCCGGTCGACAGGTTTGACCGGGGCGGGCCGGGGGACCCGCAGCCCATGGCGCACGCAGCTGCGGGACAGGGCCGGCTCGCCTCCGTGGTGCAGAGCTGGCGGGAACGACCGGTACTGGTGATCGGGGACGCCATGGTCGACGACTGGCGGTTCGCCGACTCCGAACGGCTCTGCCGGGAGGCACCGGCCCCCGTACTCACCCTCCGACGTCGGATCTCGGCGGCGGGCGGCGCGGCGAACACCGCCGTCAACGTCGCCGCGCTGGGCGGACGGGCCGTACTCGTGGCACCCGTCGGCGCGGACGCCGCCGGGGACGAGCTGCACGACTGCCTGGACCGGGCCGGGGTCTGGGACCGGACCGTCAACGAACCGGGTCGACCGACCCCGGTGAAACGACGGATGCTCGCCGGCGACCAGATCCTGCTCCGCGAGGACTCCGGCGACCCGGACCCGCTGACCGCCGAAGGGGTGGAACGGCTACTCACCGCCCTCGACTGCGCCACCGAGGAGCTGAAGGCCGCCGCCGCAGGGGCCGCTCCCACCCTCGTGGTCTGCGACTACGGGCTCGGTGCCCTGCCCGCCCCGGTGCGGGCCTGGCTGATCACCGCCCGGGACCGGTACGCCACGGTCGCGTTGGACGCCCACGACCTGGCCGACTGGCACGGGCTCGCCCCGACGGTGGTCACCCCAAGCTTCGCCGAGGCGACCCGGCTGCTGGCCCGGGTCGGCGGCCCCGGGGTACGCCGTACCGCCCCCGACGACCTGCACCTCGACCACCCCGGACACGATCCGGCCGACGGCCCGTCCGAGCTGACCGTGGGCACCGCCCCCGGCGGGTCGGACGGCCTCTCGGACACCGGCCTCTCGGACACCGGCCTCTCGGACACCGGCCTCTCGGACACCGGGCTCCCGGGCACCGGCCGCGCGGGCACCGACAGACCGGACACCGGACCCGCCGCCACCGGTCCCCGGGGTGAGCCGACGCCCGGCGAGGGACGGGTGGCGATGACCGGGGACGGGCTGAGCGTGACCGGCACCGGGGTCACCGTCAACGCCGAGACCGGAGAGGGCGTCGACAGGGCGGTCCTGGCCGAGTCACGCCTCGCCGAGCTGCGCCGACGGACCGGGGCCGACGTGGTGGCGGTGACCCTGGACACCGACGGGGCGATCGTCGGCGGGGCCGAGGGGACCCCGAGGCGCAGCCACAGCACCCCCGTCCCGGCCAGCCACGCCGTCGGCGCGGGCGACGTCTACCTGGCGGCGATGACCCTGGCCCTGGCCGCCGACGCGCCCCTGCCGATCGCCGCGCAGCTCGCCCAGCTCGCCGCCACGATCACCGTGTCGGAGACCGGGACCTGCGTCTGCCGACGGGAGGACCTGCTCGGGGCGCTGGGCGGCAACCCGGGCGACGACACCCGCCCGGTCGTCGTCGACGCCGACGAACTGGCGACCATCGTCGCCGGGCAGCGGGAGTCCGGGCGGTCGGTGGTCTTCACCAACGGCTGCTTCGACGTCCTGCACCCCGGCCACGTCCGCTACCTGGAACAGGCCAGGACCCTCGGTGACCTGCTCGTCGTCGCCGTCAACTCCGACCACAGCGTACGGCGGCTCAAGGGGCCGGACCGGCCGGTCAACCCCGTCGAGGACCGGGTCGCACTGCTCGCCGCACTGTCCTGTGTGGACCACGTGGTGGTCTTCGGGGAGGACTCACCGGCCGGACTGATCAGGGTGGTCCGACCCGACGTGTACGTCAAGGGCGGCGACTACCCGCCCGAGCTGGTGCCCGAGGCACCGCTGGTACGTCGGCTCGGCGGTCAGGTCCGCACCCTCGGGTACACCCCGGACCGCTCCACCTCGGCCATCATCGAACGGATCCGCGCCGGAGAACGACTCCGCGCCGGTGAACGACTCCGCGCCGGTGAACGACTCCCGGCGGTGGAACGACTCCCGGCGGTCGAACGACCCCAGACGGTCGGACGACCGCAGGCAGGCGAGGAGGTTCCGGCAGGCGAGGGGCTTTCGAGCGGCACGGAGGGGGTGGCGTCGGGTCGGACCGTACCGGACCCGTCACAGTGAACCGGCCCCTCGACCCCGGTACGCCAGAAGGGTTCCGCCGGGAACGTCGCCTCGACGTGCTCGTCCCCACCCGCAACCGTCCCGCCGAACTGGCTGTCACCCTCGCCGGGCTGGCCGCCCAGGAGGGCGTACCCGGATTCGGGGTGGTGGTCAGCGACCAGTCCGACGACGAACCGACCTTCGCCCACCCGGCGGCGGCCACGATGGTCCGGGCGCTACGCCACCGGGGACACCCGGTCCTCCTGACCCGACGGCTGCCCCGGCGCGGGCTGGCCGAACACCGGGCGTACCTGCTGGCCGCCTCGGCGGCCCGGTACGTCCTCTGCCTCGACGACGACGTGTGGCTGGAACCGGGCAGCGTACGCCGACTCGTCACCGCCCTCGACGAGCTGGGGTGCGGGTTCGTCGGCAACGCCGTCCACGGGCTGTCCTACCTCGACGACGTACGCCCCGACACGCACCGGCACTACGAGCAGTGGACCGGGCCGCCGGTGCCCGAACGGGTCCGCCCCGACACCCCGGAGTGGGACCGGGCGCAGATCCACTCGGCGGCGAACCTGCTCCACGTCACCGCCGAACTGGACATCCCACCGGACACGTGGCGGGCGTACAAGGTGTCCTGGATCGGCGGGTGTGTCCTGTTCGACAGGGCGAAACTCGTCGACGCGGGCGGGTTCGAGTTCTGGCGGCGGGTCCCCGCCGACCACCAGGGCGAGGACGTGGCCGCCCAACTGGCGGTGTTGGCGCGCGACGGCGGCGCGGGCGTCCTGCCCAGCGGGGCGTACCACCTCGAATCCCCCACCACCGTCACCGACCGTGGCCCCGAAGCCTGGCACACCACCCTCCCCGACCTGTCGTGAGAAGGGCGGGTCAGGGGAGGAGTTCGCGGGCGGCTTCCAGGACCTCGGCGACGGGGACGTCGGCGACGAACGAGTCCCGGTGCGGGCAGTCGCCGGTGCCCTCCCGGTGCGGGTAGAGGCCCCGGGTGCAGTCCACCCCGCAGACCGGGCAGTGCACGGTCCAGGAGACGATCGGCCGGTGCCGGGCGCGGACCAGACTCCCGGAGTTGATCAGGTTGCCGACCCAGTAGACGCCGACGGTGGGGGTACCCACGGCTGCCGCCAGGTGCAGGGGGCCGGTGTCGTTGGAGACCACCACCGCGCAGTCGGCGTAGCAGGCGGCCAACGCGCCCAGGCTCAACGCCCCGATCAGGGGGCGGACGGGGGCGTCGGCCTCGGTGACCACCCGTTCGACGACGTCCCGCTCTGCTGGCGTACCGGTGATCAGGACGTCGTACCCCTGGCCGGTGAGGTCCCGGGCGACCTCGGCGAACCGGTGGGCGGGCCAGCGGCGGCGGGTGTCGGAGGCCCCGGGGTGCAGGGCGACCCGGGGGCGGTCCGGGTCGCCGAGGACCGCGCGGGCCTCGACCCGGTCGGCGTCGGTCACCGCGAACGTCGGTACGAGGGTGGTCGCGCCCGCCCCGACCAGCGCCACGACCTCCAGGTAGCGGAGCACCTCGTGCTGGTAGTAGACGTACCGGATCCAGTGGTCCAGCGGCGGCGCGTCCTCGGCCCGCAGCCCGGCGGTGACCCGGGCGCCCACGCCGGTGACCAGGGGGTTGGAGTTCGCCCCGCCGCCGTGCAGCTGCAACGCCAGGTCGAAGCGTTCCGCGCGGGCCTCGGCGAGGAAGTCGTCCACCCGCCCGTCGGCCTCACCGGGGCCGGCGACCCGGATCCCGGGGGCCGGCGGCACCACCAGGACCCGGTCCACCGGGCCGGGCCGGTCGCGGAGCAGGTTCGCGTGCCACGGCGCACCGAGCAACACGATCTCCGCCTTCGGGTACGCGGCGCGCAGCGCGTCGAGTGCGGGGAGTACGAAGATGAAGTCGCCGAGTGCGTTGGCGCGCAGGACGGCGATCCGTTCCACCCCCGGCACCAGATCCCCCAACGGCCCGAGCGACCCGACCGGTGTCTTCGTCGGACCGGCCGGGATCTTCGCCGGGCCGGGCGGGCCGACGGCCGGGGTCTTCGCCGGGCCGGTCACCGGCGGTCGGGGTCGCCCGGGGGCGGGTCGGAGGCGTGTAGTTCCCGGTCGGCGGCCGGGTCGACGGTGTCGACGGTGCGGCCCACCGGGCCTGGGGTCCGACGCGCACCGCCGACGGTGATCGTCCGGGGGGTGGTCCGGGGCAGCCGGACGTGCAACAACCCGTGGTCCATCACCGCGTCGATGGCCGACGGGTCCACCGGGGCGGGCAGGTCGATCAGATGCTCGAACCCCCGGGTCTCGGAGCCGCCGGGTATCCCCTGGTCGGCGTTGACCTCCGCCTCGGACCGGGCGCGTACGCACAGCTCCCGGTCGTGGAGTTCGACGGCGACCTCCTCGGGTGCCACCCCGGGCAGCCGTACGATCACCTGCCACCCGTCGGCGGCCTCGGTCAGCTCGATCTCCGGCGGGCCGACCCGGGGCAGCCCGTCACCGGCACCCCGACCCGTCACCGCCCCTCCCCCGTCCGGGGCCCGCCCGCACCGGGGCCGCCCGTCGCGCCAGGTCCACCGGTCGAACCGGGGCCACCGGACGCACCGGCGGGGCGTAGCGAGCTGGGGGCGTCCAGGTGGGCGTCGCGGTCCACCCCGACACCGAGCCTGTCGACCAGTTCCCCGCCCAGCCAGGCACTGATCGCGAGGATCGCCAACCCGACCACCTCGATGGCGAGCAGCGCACCCCCAGCCGCCCGGGAGTCGGCGTTGAGGCGTACCACCCAGACTGCGGCGAAGAGCAGAATCACCGCGACGTTCGCGGCGGCGTGGGTCAACGCGACCCGCTTGGCCCGCGTACCGGAAGGGATCGCCAGCAGGTCGAACGACCCGGCCGCCGCCGCGAGCAGACCGCCGACCAGGCCGACGCTCAGATTCCAGTACGCGACCTCGCCGAGGAAGTCCGGCCCGCCGACCACGTCGACCACGTCGAAGAGCACCGTGGTGACGAGCAGCGCGACCGGGAACATCACGAGCATCGGGTGGACCGGATGGCCCAGCACCTTCAGACGGCTCTCCATGGCGGGTCTCCACTGCTGCTCGCGAACAATGGGGCGTCCTCGACGTGGTACCCCCGGCTGCCGCCGGCGAATCGCGAGCGCCCGAACGCTGTCACCGGGGTCAACGCCGACGGGACGATCACGTGACGGTGGAATCCCCTGCCGACTTGGGGCGTAGCCCGAAAGCTACCGGAGCAGGCTCGGGGAAGCGGCCGTCACGCTGCATCGGCGTTCGGCGCGAACCGGACGTCGAGTCTCATGTTCAACGCTCTGGCGAGGCGTTCGAGCACCGGCAGCGTCGGCACTGTTCCGCCCGCCTCGAAGCGAGCGACCGCCGACTGGGTCATTCCAGCCGCCCGAGCCAACTCCGTCTGGCTCCAGCCGTTGTGTTCACGCAGGTGCCTCACCTCCCGGCCCAACTCGAAGGCGATCCGGGTGGACTCGTACGCCTCGGCAGCGCCCGGCTCCGTCATCCGCCGGTCGCGTATCTCGTTCCAGTCGACCCGACCACTCATTCCTCTGCCCCCTCGTTCACGGTGTGCCGCTCCGCAAAAGTCATAGCATCGATGCTATATCTCGGATGCTGAACTGTCGGACCGCCCCGATCGTGCGGCGCCGTTCTCTGGAACCGTCAGGCGTGCGGGGTGATCCGGCGAGGGGATCTCAAGAGCCCTCCCCTCCGCCCGGGGTTTCCGGACCGGCCAGATTGGAGATCACTGGAGGAAGTGAAGACCACAGAGGAGGTAACGATGAGTGAGACTGCCGTTCGCGAGCACCAGGCGCCTCCGGCCAGCCGACCGACCACTCTCGGCGGCACGAATCTTCTGGCGCTCCTGTCGCTGATCTTCGCCTTCGTCTTCTCTCCGGTGGGCATCGTGCTGGGCCACATGGCCAAGCGGCAGATCCGCCAGAGTGGCGAGCAGGGCAACGGTCTGGCCACCGTGGGGCTCGTCCTGGGTTACGTCTTCACAGTGCTCGGAATCCTGTACTTCGTGGGCGTCGCCCTCCTCATGGCTTCCGGTGGCTCCGGCGCCTGAGGCTCATGACCGCCGCCCTCGTGGGTGGCCCGTCCCGGACCGATCCTCACCGCCGCCGAAAGGTCACGTGGTACCGGTCGGCAGGGTACAGATCCTGGGAACCGTCGGGATGGGTCACCACGAGGAGCGGAACACCTTCTGGCACGTCGAGCGAGTCCCGCTCACGAGGGCTGGGCATCCGCCCCGAGATCCGGTCGTCCACGTCGGCGTGGACCGGCTCCGACTCGACCGGCTCCCGCACCACCACCCCGTACCCCCGGACCGACACCGCCAGCCCTTCGTCGCGAAGCAGCTTGATGGCGGCACGAGCGGTCTTGCTGGCCACTCCGTAGCTCTGAGCCAGGAACGCCTCGGATGGCAGCCGCTGGCCCGGCTTGAGTCTCCCGTCGGTGATCTGGACACGCAGGATGTCGGCCAGCTCCGAGTAGCCGACCGGACGTCGCCCCGGGTAGATCACTGACGCACCGTAAGACTGCGCTAACATGAGGCTAGCCAGGTACCCAGGTAGCTCAATTTCGAGAAAAAAGAACCTGAAAAAGCAAGGCCGCGCAACGGGGTGGTCGACCACCCCGGGAACACGTACCGTCCACAGTGGCAGCCCGGCGGGGTAGGCCGGTGGGCCGCTGCCCAGCCTTTCGGGAGACCGGCCATGCCTGCACGCATCCGCACCATCGTCGATCCACAGTTCCCGACCCACCTGTCACGGCTACGCACCCGCTGCGGGATGTCCCTGCGGGACCTGGCGCGTCACATTCATTGCAGCAAGAGCTACGTGCACGATCTGGAAAGCGGCCGAGCGCGGCCCACCCGGGCCGTCGCCACCCAACTCGACCGCGTGCTGCAAGCCGCCGGGGTGCTCGCCGCGATGGTCGTCGACACCCCGGCTGTCACCACGCCCGACGATGATCAACGCATCGCCTACGTGGCCGCCCATCCCACTCGGCTGGACGTCCAGACCGTGGCGCTGCTCGCCGACGTCCTGGCCGCTCAGCGCCGTCTGGACGACGTCGTCGCCGCCACGCTGATGCTGCCCTCTGCCGTACCGCAATGGCGTGTCACCCAGGATCTCGCCGCTGAGGCGCAAGGGCAGCACGCGACCGAACTACGAGCCATCGCCGCCGAATGGACTCAGTTCGTCGGCTGGCTTCGCGCAGAGGCCCGCCACGACGCCGAAGCCGTGCGAGTGCTGATCGAGGCCGCCGACCAGGCCGACGCCGTCGGAAGCGGGGTCCTCGCCGCGCAGGCCGAGAACTTCCGTGGATACGTCGAGCGCCAACGGGGCAATGCTCGGGGCATCGTGCGGCATTTCCTCGCCGCCTACCAGACGCCCGGGGCTTCGCCCCTACAGCGGATCGGTGACGGCGTGCAGGCCGCGCACGGCTACGCGCTGCTCGGCGACCGGAACAGCGCCGAGCGCCTACTCCACGAAGCGAGCGACCTCACCGAACAGGCCGACTCGGAGGTCGTGCCACCCTCCGCCTACTGGCTGACGCCGACGTTCGGCCGGATGAACATCGGCCTGGCCCATCTGGCACTCGGCAACGCCACCGCAGCGGCCGACAACCTTCAGGCCGGGTTGGGCGGCCTTCCGTTCGACCAACGTGACGCGGAGTGGGCGCAGGAGTATTGGGGTGCCCTGACCACCGCTTCGAGCTGACCCGCTTTGCCGGACGATTTCCGGACATGTCGTGGACGCCGTACCCCTTCTTAAACGCTCTCCGTGATCGCACGATCCTCATGGGGTCACGGCGACAAACATCTGCCGCCCCCTCCTTCGGGGGCGTTGCGAACAAGCCGCCCCTGTCCACCTATGCGCAGGGGATGGCGATGATCAGACGTACCCGCAAGGAACCGTCGGTGTCCGGGGCGGCGATCCAGGCGGCGGAGCACGAGGCGGCGAAGCAGCGGATCCTCCAGCTCGCCGAGGCGGAGCGGACGCCGGTGGAGGACACCACCCAGGCCGCACCGAAGCGGCGGTGGCGTGATGCTCAGTCCTGACAACAGCGTGCCGCTGGGTCGGCGGGTGGCCTACTGGCGGGTTCGACGGCAGCTGTCGCAGCAGGTGTTCGCCGACCGGCTCGGGAAGTCGAAGTCGTGGGTGGACAAGATCGAGCGTGGCGTACGTCGGCTGGACCGGGTGTCGGTGTTGCGGGAGATCGCCGACGCGCTCCGGATCGACGTCGCCCAACTCGTCCTCGCCGTCGACGGTGCGCAGCCGCCCGCCGGGGCGCAGGTCGGCGACGGGGTGGCCCGCATCCGGGAGGTCCTGGCCAGGTACGACACCATCGTCACCCCGTCCGGCCCGTCCTATCCTCCGGTCACCGACCTGCGGCAGGCGGTGGCCCACGGGTGGCTGTCGTTCCAGTACGGTCGCTACGACAGGCTGTTCCGTGGGCTGCCCCGCCTGCTCGCCGAGGTGCAGGCGCACCGGGGGCGACACGGGGACACCGAGTCGGCGGTGCTGCTCTGCCAGGCGTACCAACTCACAGCAGTGTTGCTCCGCAAGGTCGGGCAGACGCCGGTGGCGTGGGTGGCCGCCGACCGGGCGGTGGCCGTCGGCGGTGCCGTCGGTGACGAGGTGCTGACCGCGCGGGCGGTGTCGACGTTGGGCGGGGTGGTCCGGGAGCTGGGTCAGCCGCGCCGCGCCTACGAACTGTGCGTGGCCGTCGCCCACCGGCTGGCCGCGCCGGACCAGCCGGTCGGCGAGTGGCGGTCGGTCCACGGGTTCCTGCTGTTGCAGGCAGCCATGTGCGCGGCGCAACTCGGCGACGACAGCGCCGTGACCCAGCTGGTCGACCAGGCCGGTGACGTCGCCGAGCTGGTCGGCCCCGGGGAGAACCACCACTGGACGGCGTTCGGTCCGCCCCTCGTCGAAGGGGTCCGGATCGCCGCGGCGGTCACGCTGGGTGACCCGGTGACCGCCGTCGCCCGCCACGAACGGGCCAGGACCCGACCCGGGTACGGGTGGCTGCCGCCCGGCACCCGGGCGGACCACCTCGTGGACGCCGCCCACGGGTACGCCCACCTCGACGACCTACCGGCTGCCGGTCGGGCACTGCTCGCGGCGGACCGGATCGCCCCACCCGAGGTACGCCTCCGACCGCACGCCCACGCCGTCCTGACGACCGTCCTGCGCGGCACCCCCAGACCGGACCCCCTCCTGGTACGCCTGGCCGAAGCGTGCGGCCTCACTGCCCACCTGGCCCGGTGAACGTCAGGGATCCACGCCCCCACCGATACACTTACCCCGCCCGTGAGCTGCCCCGAATCCCCGAAGATCAGGAGAGGCCCTGTGCAGGTATCCCAGGTCCTGGACATGATGCAGGCCCTCTTCGAGGCAGCCGAGCACCCGGACGTCACCGCCGTCGAGCGGTACGGCCAGGACACGCAGCCCGGGGGCCAGTCACCGGCTGGGATCAAGATCAGCCATCGGTCCGGGTCGTCGGCGATGCTGTGGGTGGCGGTGCCCCCGCGCGACGCCCGAGCCGTGCCACTGCCCGACGAGATGCCGCCGCCCCGGCTACGCGCGGCCCGCGCGCTCGTCTTCGCCCACCGGCTTCTCGACGCAGCCCGCCCCGAGCAGCTGACCACGTGGGAGTTGTGCAGCCAGCCCGGTGTCGAGGTGCCGGTCGCCGCCGCGATCAGGATCACCGCCGGTAACGGTTCGGTGACCTACCTCCGTGGTACGTCAGCAGGCGGGTCCGGTGCCGAGCCGGACGTCGACAAGCACCCCGACTACCAGTTCCCCGAAGGAGTCCAGTCGTGGCACCTCAGAGTTCCTGCTCCGTCTGCGGGGCGCACGTCGGCGTGACCCCCGGACGCCCCTGCCCGCCACATCAGGCGATGGGCAGCCGGGGCACCTGCCCCGGACCAGGCCGCCCGACAACCTGACCGACGGGTCCCACTTTCCCTACATCTGGTCCGCCGCGTCGTACTCGTCGACCCGGAACGTGGGCCAGTACGTGATGTGCGGCCTGCTCCGGGCCAGCATGTCCCGCAGGGCGGTCCCGTGGACGACCCGGACCCGCATCCGACCCTCGTCGGCCTTCGCGACGTTGTCCACCACGTACAGGTAGAAGTGCTCGGGGTCCTGCATCGCGGCCTGGTACTGGCGGTCCTCCAGGGGGATGGCGAGTCCCCTGGCCGACCCGCCGAAAGCCTTCATCTCGATCTTGCGGGGCGGGCTGCTGACGTCGTAGGGCAACCCACTCGATCGCACGTCCTCCGGGGTACGCCCGGCCTGGCGTTCGACCTCCAACACCCGCGCTATCGCTGTCGCCTCGGTCTCGCTGTTGCCCACGGACACCCTCCAACCGCCGGCACGTCAGTCGGTGAAGCACCACTCTCCGACATGGAACCTACTCGCGACCGATCGATGGATGCCACACCCGCAGGCTGCGCTGGTCGCAGGGGACTTCCCGACCCGCCTGTGGGGTCAGGAGGCAGGTGCCTTGATCTAGCGTGGCCGCCATGAGCGTTGAGGACTGGTTGGCGGACACTCGCACCTCCTACGACACCGTCGCTGCCAGTTATGCGGATCTCCTGCGCAACCACCTGGATGAGACGCCGTACGAACGAGCGAGTCTGGCACTGTTCGCCGACTTCGTTCGAGCCGCCGGTGGTGGGCCGGTCGCGGACGTGGGCTGTGGATCAGGACGGATCACCGCCCGCCTGCACGAACTCGGCGTCGACGCCTTCGGGGTCGACCTGTCACCGGGCATGATCGAAGTGGCTCGCCGTGACCACCCAACGCTGAGGTTCGACGTGGGCTCCATGACGGACCTCGCTCTCGCCGACGACTCGGTCGCCGGTCTGGTCGCCTGGTACTCGCTGATTCATGTTCCCGACGACCAGGTCGGCCCGGTCGTCACAGGCTTCCGACGAGTGATGCGTCCCGGTAGCCCGCTCCTGGTCAGCTTCCACGTCGGTGACGAATCACGGCTCAAGACCCAAGGCTACGGCGGCCACCCGATGAAGGTTCACGTCCACCGTCGGCAGCCCGCTCGGATGGCGGCCTGGCTGCAAGAAGGCGGATTCACGGTCGAGGCACAGATGACGCTCACCTCTGCCGAAAGCTCGCTGGGCGGAATCATCTTCGCGCGCTGACGGAATCGATCCGTCGACCAACGTCCGAACGCCCACTGCCCGTGCGCCGCGACTCAAGGTCAGACGCGTCGACCCACGCCTCCGTCCGGGCACGTTCCTCGGCGAGCGCGTCGTCGTCCCCATCATGCAGTTCGGCGCGGATGTCGTTCCAGTCGTGAAAGTCGCTCATCAGCCCTCCAGTCGCGGGTGGGTGTGGCGCGGGAGCCCACAGCAAGCCGAACCGAATGACGGTCTGCAACCGCCCGGTGCAACCCGACACCGTCGACGGGGCACACCCGGACTCCGGAAACGGCGAAGCCCAGGTCGCCTGACCTGGGCTTCTGAACCGAGCCGCCTGACGGAATCGAACCGTCGACCTACGCATTACGAGTGCGTCGCTCTAGCCGACTGAGCTAAGGCGGCAACGGTCGCCAAGTCTACGCCACACAGCGCCCGGGGCCGAAGGGGATCCCCCACGGGTCGGGTCGATCGGTCGGGTCGGCGCGCCGTGGGTCGGCGGCTGGACAGCGGTTCGCGGTCGACGGCACTACGCTGCGCCGGGTGAGCGACGATTCCACCCCCGCCGTCGACCCCACCTCCCCCGTCGACCCCACCAGGCCGACCGAGCCTGCCGGGTCGACCGGACCAGCCAGGTCGCCCGAGCCGAGCGAACCCGCCAGGCCGACCGACCCGGATGATCCGGAGGCCAGTGAGGCGGCCGGGGGGCGGGCGGCGCGTCGACCGCGCAGCACGGATCCTCGGGAGTTGGGGTTCACCCCGCGCAAGCCGGTGCCGTGGCTCGCGCCGCTGCTGCTGATCAGCACCGGGCTGCGTACGCTGCTGGCGATGCTGTTCGGGGCCTACCTGGACAAACGGGAGTTGCAGCGGGCCTTCGCCGACGAGGTGCCCCGGCAGGTGGGGGCGGACGGCGGGCTCTGGATCGACTTCGTCGCCGACCTGGGCGACGGGTTCGACGCGACGTACTCGGTGGCGTACCTGCTCGCCCAGCCGGAGCTGAGCGTCGACGGGCACCGGCTGCCCCGGGCGCAGACCCTGGTGATGGGTGGGGACCAGGTGTACCCGTCGGCGGCCTACGAAGCGTACGAGGACCGGTGCAAGGGGCCGTACCAGGCGGCGTTGCCGGTCACCCCGGCGGAGCGGCCGACCCTCTTCGCGATCCCCGGCAACCACGACTGGTACGACGGGTTGACGGCCTTCCTACGGCTGTTCGTCCGGACCCGGGACCGGCACTTCGGGGGGTGGGCCACCGGGCAGACCCGGTCGTACTTCGCCACCGAGCTACCTGCTGACTGGTGGCTGCTGGGCCTCGACGACCAGTCGGGGTCGTACCTCGACGATCCGCAGCTCACCTATTTTCACCAGGTCGCCGAGCGGCTCGGCCCGCAGTCCCGGGTGATCCTGGCCGTTCCGGCACCGACGTGGGTGAAGGCCGCCGACGACCCCGAGGCGTACGACTCGATCGACTACTTCATCCGTACCGTGGTGGCCCCGACCGGCGCCCGGGTGAAGGTGATCATCACGGGGGACCTGCACCACTACGCCAGGTACTCCGCCCCGGACCGCCAGTTGATCACCTGTGGTGGCGGGGGCGCGTACCTCTACCCCACGCACAAGCTGCCCGAGCGGATCGAGGTCCCGCCCCGCGACACCATGTCCCGGCGGGCCAGCAAGACCAGGGAGTACGAGTTGGCCGGCCGGTTCCCGGCCGCCGACCGGTCCCGCCGGTACGGCTGGGGGGTCTTCGCCCGGCTGCCCCGACGGAACCCCGGTTTCGCCACCCTCCTCGGGCTCCTGCACACCCTGCTGATGCTGGCGATGGCCGGGGTGTCGACCCAGGAGATGAACACCACCGACCAGCGGCTGTTCAGCGTCCCCCTGGTGGTGATGGTGGTGGTGACACTGCTCGGGGCAGGATTCTTCGCCAAGCCCCCCACCGCCAGTGGCAGCCGACAGGTCAGACACTGGGTCCTCGGGGTCGGCCACGGGCTGGCCCACGTCGGGTTGGCGGTCGTCGGCACCTGGGCGTGGCTGCACCTGCCGGTGCACGACTGGGTGTGGCCGTTGCCGGCGGTCGCCGCCGCCGTCGCGTACGGGCCGGTCGCCGGACTGGTCGCCACCCAGGTCGTGGCCGCGTACCTCCTGGTCGCCTCGACGTTCGGGGTGAACCTCAACGAGCTGTTCGCCGCGCAGGGGATCGAGGACGCCAAGTCGTTCGTCCGGATGCGGATCGACCCGGACGGCACCCTGACCCTCTATCCGATCGCCGTGGACCGGGTGGCCCGACGGTGGCGGGTCAACCCGGACGCCGACCCGGAGTCCTCGTGGCTGGTTCCGGCGGGGTCGCTGCGGGCCCGGCTGGCCGAACCGCCGGTCGTCGTTCGTCCCGCGCCCGCCACCACCGCCCCCCACCAGCGAGGCGCTCAGGACTCCGCGCGCGGGGACGCCACCACCTGACGGCTCAACCGACGCCGGGCGGAGCCGTCGGTTATCGGGCGACCGGTCGCGGGGCGGACTGGTCGGTCACCGGGCGGTCGGCCGGTCGAGGGGCGGACTGGTCGCGGCTGTCGTGGGCGCGGCGGGGGCCGCAGACGTCGGCGCGGGAGCACACGGAGCGGGACCCGTCGGCGTCGAGGCGTACCGTCACGGCGTCGCGGGGGACGCTGTGGCCGACCACCTTGCCGTCTCCCTGAGCGGTGGTGACCCGGGTGCCGACCGGCGGGGCGGACTCCTGGAACTTCTGGTACAGCGGATGCTCGAACTTGAGGCAGCACATCAGTCGGCCGCACGCCCCGGAGATGCGCATCGGGTTCAGCGGAAGGTCCTGGTCCTTGGCCATCCTGATGGTCACCGGCTCGAAGTCGGTGAGGAAGGTGGCGCAGCACAGGTCCCGGCCGCAGGAGCCGATCCCGCCCTGCACCCGCGCCGAGTCCCGGGCGGAGAGCTGACGCAGCTCCACCCGGCAGTGCAGGGTGGCGCCCAGGTCCCGGACCAGGGACCGGAAGTCCACCCGGTGCGGGGCGGTGAAGAAGACCGTGGTCCGGTCGCTGTTGCCCTCGCCGACGGCGAAGACGTGGTCGACAGCCACCACCTTCATCGGCAGACCGTGCTCACGGATCAGACGCTTCGCGGCGACCTTCGCCTCGGCCTTGCGCCGCCGCAACGTCTCGTCCCGGCGCAGGTCGCCCTCCCCGGCCATCCCGGCCAGTTTCGGGAACCCGTCGGTGTCGTCGGTGACCCACTGCGCGGCCCAGACGCACTCGGCCACCTCCGGCCCGTCGTCGGTGGGCACCAGGACCTTGTCCCCCACCTGGGGGTGCAGGTCACCGGGGTCGAGATAGTAGAGACGCCCGTACCGGTTGAAGCTGACCGCACAGAGCATGCCCATGAACCCACCCTACGACGCGTCGACGACGACAGGCGGGGCACCCGTCACCGACCGGTGACCCACCGCAGTTCCCGCCACGTTCACCAGCCCAACCTCGTCGGGGCGTCGAACCGCACCGGACGCTGCGGGGGTTGCCGCCACGGGGCCGGGCCGAGGCTGGGCGACCACTCACGCAGCAGGGTCTCCGCCCCGTCGTAGGCCACCGAGAGCACCGCCAGGACCCGCCGGGCGATCTCCGCCGCCTCACCGACCCCGGCCCCACCGTCGGACGGTTCCCGGCCGGGAGAGGTCGCCGCCACCACTGCCACCGCCTCCGCCGAGCCCAACACGTCGGCGAGGGTCCGGGCCACCGCCACCCGGCTGCGGTCCACCCAGTCGGCGAGCGCGTCGGCGTACCCGGCTGTCGACTCCAGCCGCCCCACCAGACTGTCCGGCCCCTCGTCGATCTGGTGCAGCAGCGCCGCCCGGCTGCGCCCGTACGCCGAGGCGGCCGGACCGGACCAGGCGACCTGGTCGGAGAGGGTGGCGCAGACCTGGTCGTAGCCCCTGACGAGCTGACGGACGGCGTGCCCGGCGGTGGCCAGCGGGGCCGGGTGCAGACCGAGGAAGCTGTGCAGGGCCGCCCCGGGGAGCACCTGGAGCCGCCGCAGCAGCGGCCACACCGGGTGGTGCTCCGGCGCACCCCGGGCGAGCAGGGTGTCGACCCGGTCCAGGAGGTCCAGTCCGGGTTCGGCGAGTCGGTCCAGCGCGTCCATCACCACCCCCGGGGCCGGACCGGGTCCGGTGGGGTGTACCGGGCCGACTCCAGGTCGGCGTACCGGCTGGGGGTCTCCGATCCGGCGTACCGGCTGGGGGGTTCCGATCCGGTGTGCCGGGCCGGGGCGTCCCGGACGGACTCGGCCACGGCGGCGTCGGTCTCGGTGTAGCGCTGCGCGGCGTCACGGACCGCACCGGCGGCGGAGGAGAGCCGGGCGGCGGCGGTGCCGGCCTCCCGGGACCGCTCGTCGGTGGCGGCGGTCCACTGCCGGTGCAGGGCCCGCCCGACCTCTCCGAGCCGTCCCGGCGCGTCGGCACCGAAGGCCGGGTGGGCCGGGTCGGTGGCGGGGACCCGCCGGGCCAGGTCGGTCAGGGTGTCGCCGGCCTCGTCGAGGCGGGCCGCCAGGTCGCGTAGCGGATCCATCTCAGGCCCCCGCGAGCGGCCGGTAGGCGGTGAAGGTCTCGTTGTGCAGCTTCTCCCTGGCCCACTGGGCAGCGTCCCCGGCGGCGGTGATGGCGGCCTGCACGGAGGCGGCGACGGCGCGCGGGTCACGGGAGTGCAGCGGCCCCAGGAACCGGACGCCGGTGATCCGCCCCCCGGCGGTGACCACCACCTCGACCAGCCCGTCCGGCGACCGGACAGTCACCTCGACTGTCGACACCGCCTGGTCGAACTCGGCCTGGAGGGTCTCGATCCGGCGGTAACGCCGCACCGCCTCCTCGATCCAGGCCTCGTCGATCTCCCCCCGCGGCATCGGCGACTCCTCCCCCGGACGCGGCTTCACGCAGCGTGCCACCGCCGTCACGGCGGCGTCACCGGGGACCGTACCGCACACCAATCGGGCCTGTCGATGGCTGTGGACGACGCCTCGGGGTCAGCCCTTCCACAGGGCGAGCATCATCGCCTCCACCGCGATCCGGGGCTTCACGTTGGCCGTGATCGCCTGACGGCATTCGAGCACCGCCTCCAGCCGTCGCAGCGCCCCCTCGGCCGTCCACTTCTGCGCACCGGCCCGGGACAGCTCGGCGGTGTCGGTGTGCACCGGCGCGACGGGTGCCCCCACCGCCGCCGTCACCGCGTCCCGGTAGAAGCCGGCCAGGTCCACCAGGGCCCGGTCCAGGGCGTCCCGCTGCGCCCGGGTGGCCCGGGACTTCTGCCGCTTCTCCAGCTCCTTGATCTGACCGGCGGACCCGCGTGCCGCACCGGCCGCGCCCCGGCCGGTGCCCCCGGCACCGAGGGCGGTCTGCAACGCGGCCTTCTCGGCGGCGTCCGTCTCGGCCACCGCCGCCTCCGCCTCCGCCTCGGCGGCCTCGATCAGGGCGGAGGCCGCGTCGAAGGCCGCGCCGACCCCGGTCAGCCGTCGGGGCACCCCCAGGACGGCCGAGCGGCGCTGCTGGGCCTGCGGGTCCCGGGCCAGCCGACGGGCCCGACCGACGTGTCCCTGGGCGGCCGCCGCCGCCCACTGTGCGACGTCGGGGGCGATGCCGTCCCGCCGGACCAGCACCTCGGCCACCGCGCCGGGCGGCGGCTGCCGCAACGGTACGAGGCGACACCGCGACCGGATGGTCACCGAGACGTCCTCCGGGTGGGTGGACGGGGCGCAGAGCAGGAAGACCGTACGCGGTGGTGGTTCCTCGACCGCCTTGAGCAGCGCGTTGCCGGCGGCCTCGGTGAGCCGGTCGGCGTCCTCCACGATCACCACCTGCCACCGGCCCCCGGAAGGGGTGCTGGCGGCCCGCAGGACCAGCGCCCGCATCTCGGTGACACCGATGGAGAGCCCTTCCGGCACCACCAGCCGGACGTCGGCGTGGGTACCGGTCAGCGTGGTGTGGCAGCCGGGACACGCCCCGCACCCGGTCCCGTGTACGCACTGGAGGGCAGCGGCGAAGGCGCGGGCGGCCACCGACCGGCCCGATCCGGGCGGCCCGGTGAAGATCCAGGCGTGGGTCATCCCCGCCCCGGCCCCGGCGGTGTTGCGGAGCACGTCGGCGGCGGCGGCAGCCGCCCGGCGGAGGGTGTCGACGGCGTCGTCCTGCCCGACCAGCTCGGCGAAGACGTCAGACATCAGGTGGGGTGCCTCACCGTCACCAACTCCTCGTCGGATAACTCGGGTCGACCCGGGTTCTGAGGCGGCTCGGACTGGCGCGGCTTCACCAGGTCACCGGGCTCGACGAGCAGCTCGGCGACGCGCTTGGCGACCAGTTCGGTGATCTCGTCGGTCGGGCGGGCGGCGTCGAGGACGAGGTACCGCTTCGGGTCGGTGGCGGCCAGGTCGAGGAAGGCGTACCTGACGCGTTCGTGGAAGGCGACCGACTCGGCCTCCAGCCGGTCGGTGGCCTCGCCGCGGGCGGCGACCCGGGACAGTCCGGTGTTCGGGTCGATGTCCAGCAGGACGACCAGGTCGGGCTTGAGCCCCCCGGTGGCCCAGGAGGAGAGCCAGGAGACCTCGTCCACCGGCAACGTCCGCCCGGCCCCCTGGTACGCCAGGGACGAGTCGACGTACCTGTCGCTGATCACCACCGCGCCCCGGACCAGCGCCGGCCGGACCACCGTCGCCACGTGGTGCGCCCGGTCGGCGGCGTAGAGCAGGGCCTCGGTCCGGGGGGACGGCGCCTCCGTGCCGGAGTTCTCCAGCAGGAGGGCGCGGATCCGGACACCGATCGGGGTGGCACCGGGCTCACGGGTGACCACCACCTCGCGCTGCTCCTCGCGCAGCCGCCCGGCGAGCCGTTCCAGCTGGGTGGACTTCCCGGCCCCCTCCCCCCCCTCGAAGACCACGAAGAGGCCGTTGGAGACGAACGACTCGGCGGGCATCAGCGGCCTGCCCCGGATGGAGCCCCACAGGTCGGCCAGGACCGGGACGCCCTTCTTGTCGTCCATCTGCCCGAAGGCGCTGACCCCGGCGAAGATCCCGGCCGCACCGGCGGCGAGCAGCAGCAGGCGGGTCGAGGAGATCGAGATGCCCAGGTCGACGATGTTCAGCTGCCGTGACCCGCCGACACCGGCGAGGAGACTGCTCAGGCCGATCGCCAGGATGAGCACCATCCGGGTGCCGATCTGGACCACCGCGAAGACCCGGCCGCGTACCTCGTCGGCGATCTCCCCGCCGAGCAGTGTGGTGCCGGCGAGGAAGGCCATCCCGGCACCCGCCCCGACCAGGATCGCCCCGACCATCGCCATGGACAGGTGGATGGCGAAGGCCAGCGTCATCACCGACGCGCTGGCCAGCACGATGCTCATGCCGAACCAACGACGCCGGGACATGTCCCGCACGATCAGCGGCCCCAGCCCGATGCCGAGCGCCAACCCGATGAAGATCGACCCGAAAAGCAGGTAGAAGGCGGCGTCACCGGCGCCCAGCGAGTTCGCGAAGAACCGGGCGGTGCCGATCACGATGCCACCGCCGGCGAACGCGCCGAAGATGCCCAGGACGAGGCCCCGGACCAGGGGGGTCTGACCGATGAACCGCCAGCCCTCGAGGAACTGCCGGGTCATGCTCTGCTCGTGGCGTTCCTGCCGGCTGGCCCGGGTCTGGCTGATCTCCTTGATCCCGAAGGCCACCACCAGGGCGGTCGCCAGCCGGGAGAAGGCGTTGAACCAGAGGGCCAGCTGCGCGGGCTCCGCCCAGCCGGGCATGTCGCCCCCGGTGACCCCCCGGATGCTGCGGTCCAGGACCGCGATGACCAGCGCGGCGAAGACCGGGGTGAGCCCGTACGTGGTGATCAGGGTGAGCTGGTTGGCGGCTTCGAGTCGGGCCCGGGGGATCAGGTTCGGGACCGCGGCCTCCTTGGCCGGGATCCAGAGGAGGGTGATCGTCTCGATCAGGAAGGTGGCGATGGTGGCCCAGCCGACGACCACCGCCCCGCTGGCCCCGAAGAGGAAGACCAGCGGCATCGAGGCGAACAGGGCGAACCGGAGGACGTCGCAGATGACCATGGTCCATCTGCGGTCGAACCGGTCGGCGAAGACTCCGGCGACCGGGCCGAGGACCAGGGCGGGCAGCAGCCGGACCGCGATGACGGCACCGAACGCGGCACCCTGGGCGGTGCTGCCCTGCACCTGCGAGGCGGCGAAGACCGAGGTGGCGAGCAGGCCCAGCCAGTCACCGAACGAGGCGGCACCGAGCACGATCCACAGCCGCCGGAATGGCCGGATCCGCAGCACCGACCGGATCGCCGTGTACCCCGAGAGGTCGGCCGGTCCGCCCCCGGATGCGGAGTCACCGGCGGCCTCGCCGCCGGGGGTGTCACCGCCGGAGGACTTGTCACCGGTACGGGAGCTGCCGCCGTCCGAAGGCTTGTCGGTGGTACGGGCGCTGCCGCCGCCGGAGGGCTTGTCGCCTTGCGAGGGCTTGTCGGTGGTACGGGCGGTGTCGGTGCCCGGGGAGGCGGTGCCGCCTGGTGTGGCGGAGACGTCCGTCGACGGGTCGCCGGCGGGTACGGAACCGGCAGCCGACCTGGTCTGATCGTCCTGACCTGGGCCGTTGGTCCGTGACACGCCGGACGGCTCGCCGTTGCGCTGGCTTTCGATGGCCGTACCTCCGCGTGCCGGCCCATCACTGGGCACCCCGTTCGGACACTCTAGTCCCGGCAGGACGTCGACCCGCCGGGACATCGCCTGCTCGCCGAGCCTAGGTGGCCGAGGCCACCGACCGCAGCCCGGTCAGAGGTGAGGCTATTTCGCATACCGTTCCAGACAGTTAGCGTGCACCAGTGGCCACCGAACGTGACGAACTACGCGATCGACTCGACCGGGCGACCGCCCACCTCGACCCGCCGTACGCCGTGGTCGACCTGACCGCCTTCGATGCCAATGCGACGGCACTCGCCGGTCGGGCCGGAGGCAAGCCACTCCGGCTGGCCAGCAAGTCGGTCCGCAGCCGGGAGCTGACCCGGCGAGCCCTGGCCACCCCGGGGTGGCGCGGGATCATGGCGTTCACCCTCGCCGAGGCGATCTGGCTGGCCCGGGCCGAACTGACCACCGACGTCCTGGTGGCGTACCCGACAGTCGGGCGAGGATCGCTGGGCGAGTTGACAGCCGACGCCGCCCTGGCCGAGACGGTCACCCTGATGGTCGACGACGTCGCCCAACTCGACCTGGTCGACGACGTCCGACCCGCCGACCGGCGGCCCGAGATCCGGGTCTGCCTGGACCTGGACGCCTCCTGGCGACCCCTGGGCGGGCGGGTGCACGTCGGGGTCCGCCGATCCCCGGTGCACACCGCGCAGGCCGCCGCCACCCTCGCCGCCACCGTCGCCGAGCGGCCCGGCTTCCGACTGGTCGGGCTGATGGCGTACGAAGCACAGATCGCCGGACTCGGGGACGCGCCACCGGGGCAGGCGATGCTGGGGGCCGCCATCCGGTTCACCCAGCGCCGGTCGTACCGGGAACTGCTGCACCGCCGAAGCGCGGTGGTGGCCGCCGTCAGTGACCTCACCGACCTGGAACTGGTGAACGGCGGTGGCACCGGAAGCGTGGCGGCGACCAGCGCGGACCCCTCGATCACCGAGATCACCGCCGGTTCCGGCCTGTACGGGCCGACCCTGTTCGACGGCTACCGGGCCTGGCGGCCCGCACCGGCGGCCTTCTTCGCCTGCTCCGTGGTCCGCCGCCCCGACCCGACGGTGGCGACGGTCCTCGGCGGCGGCTGGATCGCCTCCGGTCCGGCGGCGGCCAGTCGACTGCCCACCCCCTGGCTACCGGAGGGGTTGAGCATGATCGGTGCCGAGGGTGCCGGCGAGGTGCAGACCCCGCTCACCGGGCCCGGGGCAGCCGGACTCGACCTCGGCGACCGGGTCTGGTTCCGCCATGCCAAGGCCGGTGAGCTGTGTGAACGCGTCAACGACCTGCACCTGGTGGACGGCGACGAGGTGGTGGCCACGGTCCCCACCTACCGAGGCGAGGGGCGAGCCTTCCTGTGATGCCGCCCTCCGACCCGATGCGGCCCTCCGACCCGGCGCGACGAACCGGCGCGGTGCCGCCGGTCAGCGTGATGCGGCCGGTCGGCGCGGGGCTGTCGCTCGGCGTGGACCTCGGTCGGGCCCGCTCCTCGACGGGGAGGGCGGGCCCGGCCGATCCTCGACTGTCTGCCGCCGGGCGGGTGCACGTCGTCGGCCGACGGACGCGGAGCCCCGGCCGACGGTCAGCCGGTCTGGGCCACGTCGTGGGCGGGCGCGTCGACCTGCCGGTGCAGGTACTCCCGGATCAACGCCTTGGCCTCCGCCAACACCGCCTCGTCACCGCCGGGCGACCGACGGAAGGCCAGCTTGATCAGGGCGTCGGCCGCCTCGACGGCGATCTCCAGGATGAACCTCAGCCGGGGTCCGTCCGCGATGCCGAACCGGTCGATCAACACCCGGGCGAGCTGTTCGGCGATCACGCCGTTGTTGTCCCGCTTCTCATCGAGCAGATGCAGGTCGACCACGTCGCCGAAGTGGAGGGTACGGAACCCGGGGACCGTACGGTGCATCGTGATGTACTCGTCGATCCCCGCGTCGACCCCGTCCCACCAGTGGGTGAGGTCGTCGGCGGCGAACCTCTTGTCCAGCCGCTGCAGGTAGGACTCGATCGTCCGCAGGGTCAACGCCTGCACGATCGCCCGCTTGTCCGGGAAGAACTGATACACCGAACCGATCGCCACCTCGGCGCGCTCGGCGAGCAGGGTGGTGGTCAGACCCTCGTACCCCACCTCGTCGACGAGTTCGGCGCAGGCATCCAGCATCCGCTGGACCCGAGCGACGCTTCGACCCTGAACCGGCACCCGGCGCAACGGCCCGGTCGTGGCGGCTGGTGTGGACACTCGGCGCCACCCCCCTTCGACGGATGAACATATCTGAACGTCACGAATACGTGACTACCGGTACTAACGAGCCGACCTCGATTGCGGTATTTACCAGGCACAACGTTCCTGTTGCGAATTTGGTTCATGTTCACTGGGAGGAGTTCCGATGGCCGGCACCGCCACACCGCCTGTCCGCTGGACCAATTGGGCCGGCAACCAGCACTTCCACGCCCCCGTGTTGCGCCCCGCCGACGCCGAGGAGACCGCGGCGGCGGTCCGCGACGCGGCCACCCGGGGGCACCGGATCCGGCCCGTCGGCAGCGGCCACTCCTTCACCGCCCTGGCCTGCACCGACGGGTACCGACTCCAACTGTCCCGTCCGGTCACGGAGGCCACAGTCGACATCGGACGACGTCGGGTGACGGTGCCCGCGGAGACCACCCTGCACGACCTCAACGACCTCCTCGCCCGACACGGGCTGGCGCTGCCGAACCTCGGGGACATCGACGCCCAGACCGTCGCCGGGGCCATCGCCACCGGCACCCACGGCACCGGCTCACACCTGGGCTGCCTCTCCACCACAGTCGTCGCGTTCACCCTGGTCACCGGCGTCGGCGAGATCCTGCACTGCGACGCCGACGAACACCCCGACGTCTTCGCCGCCGCCAGGGTCTCCCTCGGTGCGCTGGGGGTCCTGGTCGACGTCACCCTCCAGTGCGTCGACGCCTTCGTACTACACGCCCACGAACGCCCCGACTCGCTCACCGCCGTACTGGGACAGATGTCCACTCTGGTCGAATCGCACGACCACGTCGAGTTCTTCTGGTTCCCCTACACCGACCGGGTACAGGTCAAGACCAACGACAGAGTGCCCCTCGACGACCGCCCGCTGCCCGGGTGGCGACGATGGCTCGACGACGACCTGCTCGCCAACACTCTCTACGGGGGACTCTGCCGGATCGGCCGGGCGCTGCCCACCCTCGCCCCGACCCTCACCACCGTCGCCACCCGCGCCCTCACCGAACGTCGCTACACCGGACGCTCCGACCGGGTCTTCTGCACGCCCCGCCGGATCCGGTTCACCGAGATGGAGTACGCCCTCCCGCGCGAGAACCTGCCCGAGGCGCTGCACGCCCTCCGGCGCATCGTCGACGGCCTCCCGTTCAGGGTGCTCTTCCCGGCCGAGGTCCGGTTCACCGCCGCCGACGACATCTGGCTGTCGCACAGCCACGGTCGGGATTCGGCGTACGTGGCCGTTCACCAATACGCCGGAATGCCGTACGAGCCGTACTTCCGGGCCTTCGAGGCAGTCGCCACCGAACTCGGCGGCCGCCCGCACTGGGGCAAACTGCACTGGCGCGACGCCGAGTCACTCGCCCCCGCGTACCCCCGGTTCGCCGACTTCCAGCACCTGCGCGACCGCCTCGACCCCCACCGGGTCTTCACCAACCCCCACCTGACCACCCTCCTCGGCCCCTGACCTCACCCACCGGCCCAGACCGAGGAGAGCGGACGGGTCAGTCGGCGGGGGTGGGGGCCTTGGCAGGGGCGGCCTTCTTCGCGGCGGGGGCCTTCGATGCGGTCGCCTTGGCGGGGGCCTTCTTCGCCGCAGTCGCCTTGGTCGCCGTGGACTTGGCCGCCGTGGACTTGGCCGTCGACTTGGTGGTGGTCGACTTGGTGGCCTTCTTCGCCGGTGCCTTCTTCGTGGCCTTCTTCTTCGGGGCCGGTCCCTTCGCCCGCTTCTCGGCGAGCATCTCGGAGGCCTCCTCGATGGTCAGCGCCTCCGGCGTCTGCGCCCGGCGCAGGGACGCGTTGGTCTCCCCGTCGGTGACGTACGGGCCGAACCGGCCGTCCTTGATGACCAAAGGCTTCTCGGTGAGGGGGTCCACGCCCATCTCCCGCAGCGGCGGCGCAGCGGCCCGACGCTGACGGGCCTTCGGGGCGGCCAGCAGCGCCAGCGCCTCGTCGAGGGTGACGGTGAACATCTTCTCTTCGGAGTCCAGTGAACGGAACTCGTCGCCCTGCTTGACGTAGGGGCCGTACCTGCCGTTGTTGGCGAGCACCTCGGCACCGTCGGGTGCCACGCCCACCACTCGGGGGAGGGTGAGCAGCTTCAACGCCTGGTCGAAGGTGAGCGAGTCGGGCGACTGGGAGCGCAGCAGGGACGACTTGCGTTCGCCGCTGGAGACGTACGGGCCGAACCGGCCGGACTTGAGCACGATCGGCTCCCCGGTGGCCGGGTCGTCGCCGAGCTTGCGCTCGCCGCTGCCGCCGAGGAACAGCTCGTGCACCTTCTCCCGGGTCAGTTCGTCGGGGGCCAGCCCCTCGGGAATCGGTGCCCGGTCGCCGGGGGTACCGCCCTCCTCGCCCTCGGCGGGGGCGGCCGGCTGTGCGCCCGGCACCTCCCGTTGCAGGTAGGGGCCGTACCGGCCGACCCGGACCACCACCTCGCGGCCCTCGTCGTCGGTGAAGAGCGGGATCGAGTTGACGCTGCGGGCGTCGATCTCGCTGAGGTTCTCGGTGACCAGCTTCTTCAGCCCACCGGACCGGGCGATGGCCTGGTCACCGGCGCCGTTGCTGCTGCCGAAGTAGAACGAGGTGAGGAAGTCGACGGCGGCGTGGTCGCCTCCGGCGATCTCGTCCAGCTCGTTCTCCATGCTGGCGGTGAAGTCGTAGTCGATCAGGCGGGGGTAGTGCCGTTCCATCAGCCCGATCACCGCGAACGCCAGGAACGACGGGATCATAGCCTGACCGCGCTTGACGACGTACCCGCGGTCCTGGATGGTCTGCATGATCGAGGCGTACGTGGAGGGACGACCGATGCCCAGCTCCTCCAGGGCCTTGACCAGCGACGCCTCCGTGTACCGGGAGGGCGGCTGGGTGTGGTGTTCCTGGGCGGCCAACTCGTCGGCGGTCAGCGGCTGGTCCTTGACGAGGTTGGGCAGACGACGCTCGGCGTCCTCGGCCTCGGCGTTCTCGTCGTCGCTGGACTCGACGTACGCGCGCAGGAAGCCCGGGTCGGTGATGGTCTTGCCGGTGGCCCCGAAGTCCGCCTCCTCGTCGGCGGAGGAGACGGCCCGGATCCGGACCGAGACGCTGGAGCCGACCGCGTCGGTCATCTGCGAGGCGATGGTCCGCCGCCAGATCAGCTCGTAGAGCTTGAACTCCTCGACTGACAGTTCCTTGGCGACCTCGCCCGGGGTGCGGAAGTTGTCCCCGGCGGGACGGATCGCCTCGTGCGCCTCCTGGGCGTTCTTGACCTTGCCCGTGTAGCGGCGCGGCTCCGGCGGCACGCTGCGCTCGCCGTACAGCTCGACGATCTGCCGGCGGGCCGCCGCGATGGCGGTCTCCGACAGGTTCACCGAGTCGGTACGCATGTAGGTGATGTAGCCGTTCTCGTAGAGCCGCTGCGCGGTACGCATCGTCTGCTGGGACGAGAACCGCAGCTTGCGGGCCGCCTCCTGCTGGAGGGTGGAGGTGATGAACGGGGCGTACGGGCGACGCCGGTAGGGCTTCTCCTCGACCCGGGTGACAGTGAACGGCCGCCCCTGGAGACGGGCGGCCAGCCCCCGGGCACCACCGGCGTCCAGGTGGACCACCCCGGCGCCGGGCTTGACCCGGCCGGTGGTCGGCTCGAAGTCCTTGCCGCTGGCGATCCGGTCGCCGTTGAGCGCGACGAGTGTGGCGTTGAAGGTACGCGGACCGTCACCGGTGGGGGCGACGGCGAGGGTGGCCAGGATGTCCCAGTACTCGGCGGTGCGGAAGGCCATCCGCTGCCGTTCCCGCTCGACCACGATCCGGGTCGCCACGGACTGCACCCGGCCCGCCGAGAGCCTCGGCATGACCTTCTTCCACAGCACCGGGGAGACCTCGTAGCCGTAGAGCCGGTCGAGGATCCGCCGCGCCTCCTGGGCGTCGACCAGGTCCCTGTCGATCTCCCGGGGGTTGGCCACCGCAGCCTGGATCGCCGGCTTGGTGATCTCGTGGAAGACCATCCGCTTGACCGGCACCTTGGGCTTGAGGGTCTCCACCAGGTGCCAGGCGATCGCCTCGCCCTCGCGGTCCTCGTCAGTGGCCAGGAAGATCTCGTCGACCTCCTTGGCCAGCTTGGTCAGCTTGCTGATCTGCTGGCGGCGGTCCGCAGAGACCACGTAGAGCGCGTGGAACCCGTTGTCCACGTCGACCCCGAGCCGGGCCCAGGACTCGCCCTTGTACTTCGCGGGCACGTCGGCGGCGTTGCGCGGCAGGTCGCGGACGTGACCGAAGCTGGCCTCCACGACGTACCCCGGGCCGAGGTAGCCCGAGATCGTCTTGGCCTTCGCCGGTGACTCGACGATGACCAGACGGGTGGTCTTGGCGTTGCTCGGCACGTTACTCCCCGACCTCACTCCTGCTCGTGGCCCGCCGGCCGGTCGGCCGTGGACCCGCCTCCGGGCCCCGCCGTTCCACCGGTCGGCTCGGACGTCCAACGTAACGCGTGGTCCGCTTCTCGGGTTTCGCGGGCGGCGGCGTTCCGCCACTGGCGTGGCGGGCGACGCCGGTCACGGGCCGGTCGTCCCGAACGGCGCCACCGTACACCGTGGGTAGGCCACCGGGTGGGTGACCGTGACGAAGCCGGCCCCCCGGCCGAGCGACCACCTGCCCATCTTCTGCCGAAAAGCGACCAGGGAGCTGTCCTTGATACGACAGCAGCCAACCACGACCGCGACCACCATCACAGCACGAATCGCCCGATCAGGCGGGACGTCGGGCGGGTGGGGCCGGCCAGTGGGTCGGCGGGGTCGTCGACGGCGGGTCACCGACCAGCTCGACCAGGCGGGCCAGTCGACGTCGACCGACGATCCGGTACGCCGGTCCGCCCGCCGCCCCGTCGAGGAGCACTGCGGGCAGACCCAGCGCCGCCAACGCCGCCCCGATCGGCTCCCACGTCGACTCGTCGGGGCTGAGGCCGAGCAGGAACCCGGCCGGTTCGGCGCTGCCCGAGGCGGCCGACCAGAGCCGCAGCCGTCGACCGTCGAGGTGGAACCCGGCGGGTGGACGCTGCACACCCGCGCGCAGCCAGGCGGTGGCCAACGGTGCCAGGGTGCTCGCATACGAGGTCCGTACCAGGTAGCGGCCGTCGGCGGTCGGCTCCCAGGTCGCGGCGATCCCACGTCTGGCGAACTCGGCCACCAGCACGTGCACCCGCCAGGCGGCGTCGAGCACCACCGACAACCGGGCGGTGCCGCCCATCCGCACCACCTCGCCCGACCCGGCGAGCAGTCCGGCCAGGTCGGACACCGAGGGTTCCGCCGCCTCCGCGCCGAACAGCGACAACTGCCGCCCCGGGTCGACAGCACGGTTCACAGCTCGGTCGCCGGGCGGGTCGACAGCACGGTCGACCGCCGGGTCCGCAGCTAGGTCGACCGCCGGGTCCGCAGTTCGGTCGTCGGCCTGGTCGACAGCACGGTCCGGCGGGGTCAGCGACACTCCGGGACCTCGTCGAAGGCTTCTTTGAGCTCTTCGGAGTGGAGTCGGCTGGTGTCCAGGGCACTGGCGTCGTAGTCCTGGTTGAGCTTGGCGACGGCGGCGCGGACCCCGTCGTAGAAGGCGGGCGGCTCGCCGGTGTTCAGCCCGTCGATGTTGTCCCGGGCCCGGCCGTACGCGTCCCGGACCTTGCCCAGGGTGGCCTGGAAGGCGGCGGCGACCTCGGCCCCCTGGTCGGCCTGGGGCACCCCGGCCTCGGCGACCTTCCGGCGGGCGGTCTCGCTGGCCTGTTCCGCCCCGGAGAAGAGGCGCACCAGGTTCTCCTTTGCTTGGGCCGGGGTGGTCTGGGCGGTCATCTGCTGCTGGGTGCTGCTGGTCAGCCTGCTGATCTCCGCCCGCCACGGGGCGAGGGCCGCGCAGACCGTCGACGCCCAGGCCCGCGCTCCGGGGCCGACCGCGCAACCGGCGGCGATCAGCAGTGTGGCCAGGACAGCCGTCATCTTCACGGCGGGGCTCGCCCGGCAGGTACGCATGCGATGCAGGGTACGGCCTCCGGCGCGGCCCGCCCCCGGTCAGGTTTGCCGACGTACCGGGCTCGGGACCCCGACCGGTGATCACGGTCGGGGTCCCGAGGACCAGCCTCAGGCGGTGACCCGCTCCGGTCGCTGGTCCGGACGTTCGGCACCGCCGCCGTCCGGGTCGGCGTCGGACATGGCGACCCCCTTGCGCTTGCTGAAGACCACCGCCGCGACGATGATCAACGTGGCCGCCACCGCGACGCCGATGCGCAGCGGGGTGTTCCGGTCGTCCCCGACGCTCCACGCCACCACAGCCGGGGCGATCAGCAGCGAGACCAGGTTCATCACCTTGATCAGCGGGTTGATGGCCGGTCCGGCGGTGTCCTTGAACGGGTCGCCGACGGTGTCGCCGATGACCGTCGCGGAGTGTGCCTCGGATCCCTTGCCACCGTACGCGCCGTCCTCGACCATCTTCTTGGCGTTGTCCCAGGCACCACCGGAGTTGGCCAGGAAGACAGCCATCAGGGTGCCGGCACCGATCGCCCCGGCCAGGTACGACGCCAGGGCACCCGGGCCGAGGCCGAAGCCGACGGCGATCGGGGCGAGGATGGCGAGCAGACCGGGGGTCATCAGCTCACGCTGGGCGTCCCGGGTGCAGATGTCGACGACCTTGCCGTACTCGGGGCGCTGGGTGCCGTCCATGATCCCGGGCAGCTCACGGAACTGTCGGCGGACCTCCATCACCACGGCACCGGCGCTACGGGAGACCGCGTTGACGGCGAGCCCGGAGAAGAGGAACACCACCGCCGCACCGATGATCAGGCCGACCAGGTTGTTCGGGTTCGCCACGTTCAGCGAGTTGAGGATCTCGGTGCCGACGTCGGCGACGCCCGCGTCCGCGTACGCGGTGCGCAGCGTGTCGGTGTACGACCCGAACAGGGCGGTGGCCGCCAACACGGCGGTGGCGATCGCGATGCCCTTGGTGATCGCCTTGGTGGTGTTGCCGACCGCGTCGAGTTCGGTGAGCGTCCGGGCCCCGTGCTCGTCGATGTCCCCGGACATCTCCGCGACACCCTGGGCGTTGTCGGAGATGGGGCCGAAGGTGTCCATCGCGACGATCACGCCGACGGTGGTGAGCAGGCCGGTCCCGGCCAGCGCCACAGCGAACAGCGAGAGGGTGATCGACCCGCCGCCGAGCAGGAACGCGCCGAAGACCCCGGCACCGATCAGCAGCGCCGAGTAGACGGCCGACTCCAGGCCGACGCTGATGCCGGCCAGGATGACCGTCGCCGCACCGGTCTGCGAACTCTTGCCGATGTCCTGCACCGGCCGCCGGGTGGTCTCGGTGAAGTAGCCGGTCAGCGCCTGGATCGCGGCGGCCAGCACGATACCGATGATGACCGCGCCGATGACGGTCCCGCGCGGGCCGAACGGCGGGTCGCCGCCGTCGAGGCTCAGCGTCGTCCGCCACTGCTCACCGAGCTGGGCGGCCCAGGACGGCTGGAGGTACGCGAACGACACGATGGCCACCAGCACGGCGGAGATCACCGCGGAGAGGTAGAAGGCCCTGTTGATCGCGGTCAGCCCGTTGCGGTCCGAGGCGCGCAGCCGGGTGATGAAGACCCCGATGATCGCGACCAGGACCCCGATGGTGGAGATGATCAGCGGCAGGACCAGGCCGTCGTTGCCGAACGCGGCCCGGCCGAGGATGAGCGCGGCGACCAGGGTGACCGCGTACGACTCGAAGAGGTCGGCGGCCATCCCGGCGCAGTCGCCGACGTTGTCACCGACGTTGTCGGCGATGGTGGCGGCGTTCCGCGGGTCGTCCTCGGGGATGCCCTGCTCCACCTTGCCGACCAGGTCGGCGCCGACGTCGGCGGCCTTGGTGAAGATGCCGCCGCCGACCCGCATGAACATGGCCAGCAGCGCGGCGCCGAAACCGAAGCCCTCCAGGACGGTGGGCGCGTCACCCCGGTACAGCAGGACGACCAGGGCCGCACCGACCAGGCCGAGGCCGACGGTGAGGAAGCCGACCACGCCACCGGTCCGGAAGGCGATCTTCATGGCCGCCTCGCGGCCGCCCTCCCGTTCCCGGGCGGCGGCGGCGACCCGCAGGTTCGCCCGGGTGGCCAGCCACATCCCGGCACCGCCGATGAATGCGCTGAACAACGCACCGACCACGAAGAACGCCGACCGGCCGAGCTTGACGAGGGTCTCGCTGCCGGCGGTGTCGTGCACCGGCAGCAGGAAGAGCAGGATCACCGCGACGACCACGAAGATGGCCAGTGTCCTGAACTGTCGCAGGAGGTACGCCGAGGCGCCCTCCTGGACGGCCCCGGAGATCTCCTGCATGTTTGTGGTGCCGGTGCCGGCTGCCAGGACCGTTCTGGTCAGGGTGGCGGCGAAGACGAGTGCCACCAGCGCGACGACCGCGGCGATGACGACGTACGTCAGATTGGCACCGGTGAGGGAGAGCTCGCCACCCTGGGCGGCCAGAGTCCCGGACATCCATGTCCTCCTGAACCGTGCACGCGCGCGGCGGGTGGAGACGCACCGGCCCGCGCCCTGAATGCGGAAACGCAAGCCCGCTGACCTGTGACGACAGGGACAGCGACGAGCACCCATTCCCGCTGGCTGCGGGGCGGATCACTTGCTGACAACCCGGGTACTGTAGCCCTCCGTCGTGTTGGAGGTCACACCGAGGGGGCACCCACAGGTGATGATCTTCATCGCTGTGTTACGAGAGGTTTTCTGATATAGGGGTCACCACGACGACACAGACCGTGTTCGACGAACGAACACGGTCTGTGGGGGAGAATGAAAGGTCAGCGGGTGACCGGCCACACCATCCGTACCTCGGTGCCGACACCCTCCTCGACCGGGCGTACCTGGAGGTCCTCGACGAAACCGGCGAGCAGGGCGAAGCCCACACCGGTGGTCAGCGCCTCGTCGGTGAGGGACTCGTTCGCCAACTCGTCCGGCGGAAGGGCGGTGAGCCCGATGCTCGCCTCGATCGGAGCCCGGTCCATCACCCGGACCGCGTACGACCCGTCGTCGGACATCTCCACCCGGACCGGATCGGGCAACCCGTACTGCCGGTGCAGGGCGACAGCCCGGGTGCAGGCCTCACCGATGGCCAGCCGCACCTCGTCCAGCAGGTCCTCGCGTACCCCCGCCCGCCGGGCCACCGCGACCCCGACCAGACGGGCGGTGCGGACGTGCACCGGGGCGGGCGAGAAGGAGAGCTTGACCGTGGCCATCACGCGCCGGCGCCGGTCGAGTCGGCCTCGACCGCCGCCTCGACCGTCGGGAGCAGGGGGAAGACCTGGTCCAGCGCGGTGATCCGGAAGATCTTGAGCAGCGGCTCCTTGTCACAGACCAGGGCGAACGAGCCGCCGGTCGACCGCAGCCGCTTGAGCGCACCGACCAGCACCCCGAGGCCGGTCGAGTCGAGGAAGTCCACCCGACCCAGGTCGACGACGACCCGGTGGGCACCACCGTCGATCAACTCCAGGAGTCGCTCCCGAAGTCGGGGTGCGGTGTAGACGTCCACCTCGCCGCCGACGGACAGCACCGTGTGCTCCCCCACGGAGTGGGTCGCCAGCGACAGCTCCATCGGTCCTCCTCGCAGAAGTCGTAAACTCCCTTGGGCATCTAACCATCCCCGCCGCGCTCGGGCCCGCCGAGCATCGGCTGATCACTCCCATACCCACCGGCCCCCACTCCGTACCCCGGGGTCCGTGGGTCGATCTCCGAACACCAGTGCGAGAGTGCAGGACGTGACCTCCGCAGCTACCCGAGCCGGCCGCGAACGGGCGCCGGTGACGGCGCCCGCCGACCTGCTGCGCCGACTGCGGTCCCGCAACGCCACCGACCCGGTCACCCATGTCGAGCAGGTGCCCGCCCGCGCCGGGACGCCCGTGACCTGGCCCGACTGGGTTCCCGAGGAGCTGCGGGAGGCGCTGCGCCGACGCGGGGTCGAGGCCCCCTGGCGACACCAGGCCGAGGCGGCGCAGCTGGCGTACGACGGACGGCACGTGGTGGTCGCCACCGGCACCGCCTCCGGGAAGTCCCTGGCCTACCTGCTGCCGGCGCTCTCCACCCTGCTCGCCGACCCCCGGGCCACAGTCCTCTACCTGGCCCCCACCAAGGCCCTCGCCGCCGACCAGCTCCGCGCCGTCACCTCGCTGGAGCTGGAGGGGATCCGCCCCGCCTGCTACGACGGCGACACGCCCCGGGCCGAACGGGAGTGGATCCGTCGACACTCACGCCTCGTCCTGACCAACCCGGACATGCTGCACCACGGCCTCCTGCCCGGCCACGCCCAGTGGTCCGGTTTCCTCCGCCGGCTGACCTACGTGATCGTCGACGAGTGCCACACCTACCGGGGTGTCTTCGGCTCCCACGTGGCACACGTGCTGCGCCGGCTGCGACGCCGGTGCGCGGCGTCCGGGCGTACCCCCGGATCCGGTCGGATCCCCGAGGCGCGCGGTGCCGCCGCCCTCCCCCGACAGGGCGGCGGACCGGACCGGGGACCGGTGTTCCTGCTGGCCTCGGCGACCTCCGGCGACCCGGCGACCACCGCGGAACGGCTCACCGGGCTGCCGACGACAGCGGTGACCGAGGACGCCTCACCGCGCGGCGGGGTCACCTTCGCCCTCTGGGAGCCGCCCCTGCTGCCGGCGGAGCCCGCCGACGCCACCGCCGGGGCCGACCTCACCCAGGTCCGCCGGTCGGCGCTGCGGGAGACCGCCGACCTGCTCGCCGACACGGTCGCCGAGGGGGTACGCACCCTCGCCTTCGTCCGGTCCCGCCGAGGTGCCGAGGTCGTCGCCGCCCACGCCCGCCGGTCCCTCGACGAGGCGGTACCCGGGTTGGGCCGCCGGGTCGCCGCCTACCGGGCCGGCTACCTGCGCGAGGAGCGACGCGAACTGGAACGGGCCCTGCTCGACGGTGACCTGCTCGGACTGGCCTCCACGAACGCCCTGGAACTCGGCGTCGACCTGGTCGGCCTGGACGCGGTGGTCATCTGCGGGTGGCCCGGCACCCGGGCGTCGCTCTGGCAGCAGGCCGGTCGGGCCGGCCGCTCCGGCCAGGAGGCGCTGGCGGTCCTCGTCGCCCGCGACGACCCGCTCGACACCTACCTCGTGCACCACCCGGAGGCCCTGTTCGGGCGGCCCGTCGAGGCGACGGTCCTCGACCCGGCCAACCCGTACGTGCTGGCACCGCAGCTCGCCTGCGCCGCCGCCGAGGCCCCGCTCACCCCCGCCGACCTGGAACTGTTCGGGACCGGGGCGAAGGAGGCGGTGGACTCCCTGGTCGCCACCGGTGCCCTGCGGGCCCGGCCCACCGGGTGGTACTGGCGGCACCGGGAACGCCCCGAGGTGGACCTCCGGGGCGAGGGAGGAGCCCCCGTCTGCGTGGTCGAGTCGGCCACCGGGCGGCTCCTCGGCACCGTCGACGGCTCGTCGTCGCACTTCCTGCTCCACCCCGGCGCTGTCTACCTGCACCAGGGCGTGTCGTACGTGGTCGACGAACTGGACCTGGCCGACGGGTGTGCGCTGGTGCACCCGGAGGAGCCGGACTGGTCCACCCACGCCCGGGACGTCACCTCGCTGTCGGTGGCGTCGGTCAGGTCGTACGTGGACGCCGGGCCGGTCGGGCTCTTCCTCGGCGAGGTGGACGTGACCAGCCAGGTGGTGTCGTACCAGCGACGACGGATCGCCTCCGGCGAAGTGATCGACACCCGACCGCTGGACCTGCCGACCCGGGAACTGCGGACCGTGGCGGTCTGGTTCACCGTCTCACCGCAGGCGTTGGCCGCCGCCGGAGTCGACCCGCCCGACGTCCCGGGTGCACTGCACGCCGCCGAGCACGCCGCGATCGGGTTGCTGCCCCTGATCGCCACCTGCGACAGGTGGGACATCGGCGGGCTCTCGACGGCCGTCCACGCCGACACCGAGGCACCGACGGTCTTCGTCTACGACGGGCACCCCGGCGGGGCGGGTTTCGCCGAGCGGGCGTACGGCACGGCTGACGCCTGGTTGCGGGCCACCCGGGAGGCGATCGCCGAGTGCGGGTGCGAGTCCGGGTGCCCGTCCTGCGTCCAGTCCCCGAAGTGCGGCAACGGCAACAACCCGCTGGCCAAGTCGGAGGCGGTGCAGGTCCTCGACGTGGTCCTGGCCAACCTGTCCGACGCTCTCCGGCCCGTGGGGGACGCTGTCCGGCCGGCGGAGGACGCCCTTCGGCCGGTGGAAGACACCCTTCGACCGGTGGGAGACGGCCTTCGACCGGAAGGAGACGGCCTTCGACCGGTGGGGCAGGAATAGATCCGGGCCCAGCTGGGAATTGAGCCCGTGGGAGCGCTTCCATCGAAGATCGCGCACCCCTGACCATCGCTGACCCGCTGTCTTGCGCCGGAGGAGGAGCCGTGGCCGACACCATCGCCGAGACCGTCGACCTGCTCTACACGATCGACCAGGAACACCTCACCCCCGACCAGCAGATCGCGCTCGGTGCCGCGATGGCGGCGCTGGCCCAGGCGGAACGACTGGACCAGATCAGCGAGCGGCTCCGCAGCATCCACCAGGTCCTCAACACCTTCGTCATGCGGGCCGGGGTCGACAGCGGACGCTGCTGACACCCCAGGGCGGTGGTCACGTCACGGCCTCGCGGTGGTCGGGGGCCTCGCGGCCGGTCGGGGCCCCCGGGTGCTCGCGACCTGCGAGCGGCCTCGCGGGTGGTCGCGGCCTCGCGGGTGGTCAGGGCCTCGGGGTGTCGCGGCCTCCGAGTGGTCAGGGCCTCGGGGTGGTCAGGGCCTCGGGTGTCGTGGGGCAACCGTGGTCGCCGAGCTGTGCAAGACTCCGGCGCACCCTTCGGAGGAGACGTTCATGCAGCCTGACTTCTTGCAGAGCCAACACCAGTTCCACATCCGCCAGCGCATCCGGATGATGGTCAACCAGTACGAGGTGCACTCCGTCGGCCCCGACGGCGGTGAGGGCGGGCTGCTCGCGTTCGCGCAGCAGAAGCGGCTCGCCTTCAAGGAACAGGTGACCCTGTACACCGACGACACCAAGCAGCAGCCCCTGCTCGGGTTCAAGGCCCGGCAGCGGCTCGACCTCGCCGCCACGTACGACGTCACCGACGCCGGCGGCACTCCGATCGGCCTGTTCCGCAAGGACTTCGCCCAGTCCCTGCTCCGCTCGACCTGGCACGTCGAGCAGCCCGGCCTGCCCGCCGTCACCGGTCAGGAGCGGAGCATGCCGGTGGCGGTGCTGCGACGCTTCGTCGACTCGCTCTCCTGGCTGCCGTACCACTTCGACTTCGTCGCCGACGGCCAGCCGGTCTTCTCGGTGATCAAGAAGTGGGGCCTGCGCGACAGGTACGTGGTGGAGATCCAGCACCCGCAGATCGACCGCCGCCTGGTGATCGCCATGGCGATCGCGCTGGACGCGTTGCAGGGCCGCTGACCGCGCCGGGCCGGGTTGCCTCGCGTGCCGGCGGGGCACCCCGGCCCTCCGGGTTCGGCCACTCCCGGGCCGGAGGGCCGAGTGCTCGGTCGCGAATTGAAGGGTGCAGCACGCGCGGGGTCCGGCCGGAGCAGTCGGGTTGCACCGGCCGACCGCGACGCCCGGCCCGCCCTGCGAGCGCAGGGCACCGGGGTCAGGCGCGTACCGGCCCGGCGCGGGCGGTCGTCGTCACCGTCCGGGTCAGACCGGGTAGCGCGGTCACCGTGACCTCCGCCGTCACCTGCACGTCCAGCCCGTCGACCCGGCAGTCGGCCAGCCGCCCGCCGTTCGCCTCGGCCAGCGCCGAGGCGCGCAGGCAGGCCACCTCCGGTCCCTGGGCGACGGTCGCGGCCCCGGCGAGCGCCGCGAAGTCCGCCGCGATCCCGGCCCGTTGCCGGGCCATCGCGGCGGTGGCGACCGCCGCCCCGAAGGTCCCGCAGACGACCAGGACCAGTCCGGCGGCGAGCACACAGACGGTCGCCCCACCCCGGTCACCACCCCTCCCGGAAGCCGCCTCCGAACGGCCGCCGGGCGACGCCTCGGAACGGCTGTCGCGCCTGCCGGTCGGTGCCTCGGAACGGCCGCCGGGCGACGTCGGGGGGCGGTCGACGGTCGGAGGGCGGCCAGGGTGGTCTGCGGTCATGGGGAGACCTCCGGGACACCGGGTTCGACGGCGGCGACCGCTGTCGCCGTCACGGTGAGCCTGGGTAGGCGGGCACCGAGGGTCCGGACCGGGGCGTGGACCGTCGCGGTCGCCACGTCGGCGTCGACCTCGACTGTGACCCGGGCACCGATCGGGGCGACACCCGCCCCCGCCGCCTCACCGTCGCCACCCCGGGCGGCGGCGAGTGCCGCCTCCCGGGCAGCGTTCGTGCAGGTGGCTTTCGTGGTCACCGCTTCGACGGCGGTGAGCCCGGTCAGCAGGAGCAGCAGGAGCGCCGGCAGGCCGGCTGCCAGTTCGGCGGTGAAGGAACCCCGGTCCCCGGTCACTGACGACACGACGCGCGGTACGGGTCGACGCGTACCGGCCTGCCGGCGCCGGATCACTGCAGGGCCCGGTCGATGACCCCGCCCAGCGCCGCCTGCACGCTGTCGGAGGTCAGCACCTTGAGCAGCAGACCGGCGAAGGCCACTGCGGCCAGGGTTCCCACTGCGTACTCTGCGGTGTTCATTCCGGCGTCCCCGCGCAGGCGGGCGGCGATTCTGCGCATGTCGTTCCCTTCTCGAAGGATTCCTCAGAGGACGTCGCCGAGGACGGCGACGATCACCGGCACCAGACCGGCAAGAATGAAGGCCGGCAGGAAGCACAGCCCGAGGGGCAGGACGATCAGCACGCCGGCCCGTCGGGCCGACGCCTCCACGGCCACGGATCGGTCGGCGCGCAGGTCGTCGGCGAGCCGGGTGAAGGCACCGGTCAGTGCTGCTCCGCTGGTCGAGGAACGGACGGCGGCGGCGACGAGCCGTTCGGCACCCGGGATCGGGGACAGGTACGCCCACGCCTCGTCGGGTTCGCCGCCGAGCAGCAGCGTCCGACCGACCCGGCCGAGCCGCTCGCCCAGGGGACCGCCGAGCGCCTCTGCCACTGCCAGCACCGACCGGTCCACCGGGGCACCGGCCCGTAACACCGCCGCCAACAGGTCCGCCGCGAGCGGCAGGTCGGCGACCTCCTGAATCCGTCGCCGACGAACCGCCGGTGGCTCGATCCGACGGAGCAGACGGTCGAGGAGGAGCGCCGTGGGCAGCGCACCCAGCCAGCCCAGCCATCCACCGACGAGTACCGCCACGGCCAGCCCGCCGAGGAGGGCGGCCAGCCGGATCCGGTCGGGCGGCCCCGTCCACGCGTACGGAGGTCGGGCAGGGGGACCGGCACCGGCCGGTGGTTCTCCCCGACTGACCTGTCGGCTGGTGCGGCTGCCCCGACCGGTGGCCACCACACTGCTCGGACCGCCGGTGGCCACCGCACTGCTCGGACCGCCGGTGGCCACCACGCGGAGGCGACGCAGGCGGCGCAGCGGACGTCGGAGGGAGACCACTGCCAGTACGGTCACCAGCAGACCGGCCGTGCCGAGGAGAACTGCCGTCACCGGGGGCACCAACCGGCCCTCCCCGGCAACGCGGTGAGCCGGTCTGCCCAGGCCAGGCCGACGGCCTGAAGTGCGACGGCGGCGAGCGTGCAGGCCGCCCCGATCGGCGTGTGCAGCAGGATCGCCACCGGGTCGACTCCGATGCCGTACCCGAGTCCGATGCCGCCGAGTGGCAGGGCGGCGAGCAGCCAGGCGGTCGCCCTCGCCCCTGCGGCCTGGGCCGCCGCCGAAGCCAGCCCCCGGTCACCGACCCGGGTGTCCGCCTCGACCCGTTCGAGGAGTTCGGCCAGGGGTGCGCCGGTCTGTTCGGCGAGGCGTACGGCGGCGGCCGCCAACTGCTCGATCCGGTCGGTGTCGTCGGAGCTGTCGTCGCCGTCGGGGCGCAGGGAAACCGGGACGGGGAGGCCGGCCCGGAGGTCGGCGGCGAGACCGCAGAGCTGGTCCAGGCGGCGTCGGCGGTCCCGCTCCGCCCGCCGGGTGGCCTGCTGTCGCAGCAGGGCCCGCATCCCGAGGAGGCCGTAGCCGGCGGCGGCCGCCGCCGCTACCGGACCGGCCAGCAGCAGACCGGTTCCGGCGGCGACGAGACCGGTGACCAGCATGGTCTGGCGCGGCGAGTCGACGACCCCACCGACGGCCCGGGTCAGCCGGGGACGCCAACCGGTCCCGGCTGGACCGTCGACGGCCTCCCTCGCAGGTGGGGCGTTGCCCCTCGTGGGTGGGGCGTTGCCGGACGGCGGCCCGGCGGGCGCGGACGACCGGGCAGGTCGGCGGCGGACGGGTTCGGGGGTGGCTGCGTCGGCCCGCCGGTTCCGGGCGACCGGCACCAGGCGCGGAGCTACCGATGACAGGGGCGGAGCTACCGGCACCAGGCGCGGAGCCACCGGTGACAGGGGCGGAGCAGCCAGCGGCGGGGGCGAGCCGACCGGTGTCGGGCTCGGGTCGACAGGTGGCAAGGTCGGGGCGGCCGGGGGCACAGTCGGGGCGCGTCGGGCGGCCGGGCTGGAGGTACGGGCCGCCGAGGTGAGCGAGGGTGCGGGTCCTCCGCCGACCGGCGACCCTGGTGGTGGGGTGGTCGGCGGGGAGAGCGGGACACCGGGCCACACCCCCACGGACGGTGGCCGACGCGAGTCCCGCCGGTCGGGTGGCCGGGACGGCCCGGAGCGGCCGGGGCGGCGCGGACCGGGTGCTCCGGGGCGACCGAGCGGACCCGTCCCACCGATGGGGCCGGCTGAGGAGACGGGTGGGGCGACGCGGTGCCCCGGCTGCGGGGGCCGACCAGCCGGTGACGGCGGTGGAGCGGCCGGTACGGGTGGTGGGGTGACCGGCGTGGACCCTAAGGCGGCCGGTGCGGGGTTCGGTGGAACGACAGGTGCGGGGTTCGATGGGTCCGGGTCCGGGTCTAGGTCCCGGTCCCGGTCGGGATCGAGGGGCGGAGTCCGGCGCAGCTCGGTGACCCAGGTGACGAGGGGGTCCGACGCCTCACGCGCGGAAGGGGTGGCCTCGGGGGCCGATGTCGTCCGGGACCGGCCCCGGACGATCGCCCAGGTCGGCAGGGTCACCGCCAGGAGCAGCACCACCGCCACCGCCCAACCTCCGGTGGTCATGCCGACCCCTGCCCGCCGGACACGCCGAGCACCGTCGGGACCGGCACCTCCCGCGACCGAAGGAGTGTGGCGAGCGCTTCGGCCGCCGGGCCGGGCCCGTGCCCGCGTACCCAGGCGGGGACCGTGGTGACCAGCCGTTCCGGGTGCTGCGGGAGGAGCAGGCAGACCGACTCCAGGAGTCGTCCCCGGGCACCTCGGCGGACCTGGAGGACCACCTGGAGTGCGGCGGCGACCTGGGCGTGCAGCGCCGCCCGGGGCAGCCCGCCGAGCAGCCCGAGCGCCTCCAGCCGGGCCGGGACGTCGACCGGGGCGTTGGCGTGCAGGGTGCCGGCCCCGCCGTCGTGGCCGGTGTTCAGTGCCGCCAGCAGGTCGACCACCTCGGCGCCCCGGCACTCCCCCACCACCAGCCGGTCCGGCCGCATCCGCAGGGCCTGCCGGACCAGGTCGCTCAACCCGACGGCCCCGGTGCCCTCCACGTTGGAGGTCCGGGCCTGAAGGCCGACGACGTGGGGGTGCACGGGATGCAGCTCGGCGGCGTCCTCCACCAGGACGATCCGTTCGGTCGACGGCACCAGGCCGAGCAGGGTGTTGAGCAGTGTGGTCTTACCCGAACCGGTCCCGCCGATGACCAGGTAGGCGAGGCGGGCCGCGACGACGGCGGCCAGCACCGGCACCACCGGGGCGGGGACGGTTCCCTGGCGGACCAGTTCGTCGAGGGTGAACGGCCGTTGCCGGAAGGTCCGCAGGGACAGGTACGGCCCGTCGGTAGCCACCGGTGGCAGGACCGCGTGCAGGCGGGTGCCGTCGGGCAGTCGGGCGTCGGCGTACGGGGCACTGTCGTCGAGGCGTCGTCCGGCACCGGCGGCGAGCCGTTGGGCCAACCGCCGTACGTCGTCGACGGTGCCCACCGGCACCGCCACCTGTTGCAGCCCTCGTCCCCGGTCCACCCAGACCCGAGTTCCATTCACGAGTACGTCTGTCACCTCGGAGTCGGAGAGCAGCGGGGCGAGCGGTCCGGCCCCGACCAGGTCGTCGTGCACCCGATCGGCGATCCGCAGCAACGCCGTGTCGCCGAGGACGGCGGCTGCGGGTTCGGCGCGTACCGCTGAGACGACGGCGGCGGCGGTCACCGGGGTGGCGTCGGCGGCGAACCGTTGGCGCACCCGGGCGGAGAGGGCCTGCGGGTCGGGACGCCCGCTCATCAGGCCACCCCCGCCGCCGTCGACTGGCCGGTCACCTCGGCGACGAGCCGTCGACACAGGACCGCGAGCGGTCCCCGTCCGGCGGCAGCCGGCGCCTCGCCCCGTTCCAGGCCTCGGCTGAGCGCCGGCTCGGGGCGGAGGGTCCCGGCCAGGGGCAGGCCGAGCACCTTCGCGATCTCGGCCGACTTCAGGCGGCCGGGTGCCGGACCGCGCACGATCACCGACAGGCTGGCGCAGTGTGGAGCGGCGACGGCTACCACCCGGGCCGCTGCGGCGGTGGCCCGCAGTTCCGCCGGAACGACCAGGTACGCCTGGTCGGTGGACTGGAGGGCGATCACGGCGGCGTCGTCGAGTTGCCGGGGCAGGTCGACGACCACGTACTCCCGCCCCCGTCGAGCCGCGTCGAGGGCGGTGGCCATCGCCGGGGCGGGAAGGTTGAGCAGCTCACCCCGATCCCAGGAGAGGACCACCAGGTCTCCCCGGCTGGGCAGGGCACCCACCAGGGTCGGCGGGTCGACCCGCCCGTCTGCGTCGGTGAGTGCCGGCCACCGCAGTCCGGCCAGCTGTTCCCAACCGAGGACCAGGTCCAGCCCGCCGCCGAGCGGATCGGCGTCGATCAGGAGGGTCCGCAGACGCGCCCGGGCGGCGGTCACCGCCAGCCCACCGGCGAGGACGCTCGCCCCGGCACCACCCCGCCCGCCGAGCACGGCGACGACCTGACCGGTCGTGTGGGCCTGGCCCGGCGCACACTCGGCGAGCCGGTCGACGAGCCACGGTTCGGCGGTGGGCAGGGTGGCGACGTGCTCGGCACCGACCAGTTCGGCGACCTCCCATCCGGGGTCGAGTTCACCGGTGCGGCCGACGAGCACCAGCCGGGGTCGGCGGGGCAGCCGGGCCCGTAGGCAGGCCTGCGCCTGGTCGCTGCCGACCAGGACCAGTGGGGCGGGCTGCCAGCGGGCCCGGGCAGCCGCCGGGTCGGCGGCGACGTCGACCTCGGTGCCACCTGCGGCGGCGAGCCGCAGCAGGTTGTCGAGGAGGTCACCGTCGCCGGTCACGACCAGTGGTCGCCGGGACGGCGCAGCGGTGGTACGGGGCGGCATCGCGGCCTCCAGCGGGTACGGGTGACAGGAGCCCCACCCTGACGCCGGAGTCGGTCACGTCGCCGCCCGCCGATGCCCGCCTGTGGATAACTTCGTCGGCTGTGGACAACAACCACGACGGCAGTGGATCTGGTATGACGCTGAGTCGTCGCTTAGGATCACCAGGCCAGGGCCGTGGCCGACCTCGCCGCCCCTGACCACACGTTCAGCTTCTTCGAGCCGGCCCTGACGACGCAGGGCGGCACACCGGATAATCGGGATCGGGGTTCATGGCGGATTCACCGCACGACGCTCACGCCGACTCGCACCCACCACACGATGACCGGACTCCGGTCCGGGGCAGCCACCCGGTGCCTCGGATCCCGCCGTCGCTGTTCCTGCCCCCGGCCCCCGGGCCCCGGGCCTTCCTGACCGCCGCCCCGGCCCGAGCCGTCGAGCCGCGCCCCCACCTGCCCGTACCCGTGATTCCGGCGCCGGCCCTGCCGCCCCGACCGATCCAGTCACCCGCCCCCCTGGTCCGGCTCACAGTCGACACCATCGAGTCGCCGGTGGTCACCGCGTCCGGGCCGGGTGGCGGTCCCACCGGGAAACCGGCGGGGGCCGAGTCGGAGCGGGGTGGCCTGGACCTGGTGCCGGCGCTGGTGGCCGTCGGGTTGCTCGCCGCCGTGGCGATCGGGCTGCTGCCCTTCGTCACCGCCCCGAAGCCGTCGGACGCCCCACCGGCCTCCGACTCGCCGATCGCCATCGTCGGCACCCAGTCCCTCGCCCCGACGACGATGGCGGCAGAGCCGTCGTACCCGCCCGTCGACTCGGCGCGCGCACCGTCGCTGTCCACCCGGGCCCCGCAGCCGTCCCCCACCCCGTCCGCGTCGCCCACCACCCGGCCTGCTGTCGAGTCGGCTGCGGCGTCGCCCTCCGCGACCCGGGAGGAGGCACCGCCGACCACCCGGCCGCCGGTGAGCACCAGCCCGAGACCGTCGGCCACGACCAGGCCGCCGGCATCTTCGAAACCCGAGCTCGCGGCCCTGTCACCGCTGCGGGAACGGTCACTGCGCTCGGTCGACGGCGGCCAGGTGACGTACGTCGAGTTCGTCAACCGACGGCACCAACCGGTACGCATCTTCTGGCTGGACCACGGTGGGAACCGGCGGTACTACGAGACCATCGAACCGGGACAGACCCACCGGCAGCACACCTTCGTCGGGCATCCCTGGCTGGTCACCAACCGGCACGGATGGGGGTTGGTCTGCTTCGAGCCGGGGCGGACGACCTCCGTCGCGATCATCCGCTGACCGTGGTGGCCCGGGTCGGACGACCCGGGCCACCGTCGTCCTACCGGAACCGGAAGTACTCCCAGTCACTCGTCGACGTCGAGTTCCGGGTGGTCGCGGTGAGCGTGGCCCGCACCCGGTACTTGACCCCGGTCGCCCGGGAACCCGTCCAGGTGTAGGTGACCTGGCTCGACGAGTTCACAGTCCGGCACTTGCCGCTGGTCACCGTCTTCCACTTGCCCGACCGGTGCGCCTGCACCGTGTACTTCACGCAGGCACCCTTGTTGTTCGGCGACACCCACGTCTTGGTCACCGGGTTCGACTTCTTCTGGAAGACCCGGTACGAACCCGACTTGGTGTAGGACGGCTTCACCACCGACGAGGTCATCATCGCCTTCGACGTGATCGTCCGGGAGGCCGACGCCGGCGCGTACCGGTGGTCGCCGGTGAAGGTCGCGGAGAAGACCGTACGCCGGTTCACGAGCATCGTGGTGGTCAGCTTTCCGGCGGAGTTCACCTTCCCGCACTTGAGCTGGAACTTGGACTCCCCGTGCTGCTGGGCGTGCAGACAGACCGACCGGTTGGTGTACGTCGTACCCAACTGGGCGGTGACCGTAGCCTTCCCGCCGAAGGAGTGGTCGGCGGCGTTCGTGGTGACCTTCAACGACGTGGCGGCCCGAGACACCTGCACCGTCGCCGACCCACTCGACCCCGCGTACCGCCGGTTCCCGGTGAGGGCGACGGTGTAGGTGTTGGCACCACCGACCGGCGGGGTGTCGGTGAAGGAGAAGGTCCCGTTCGCGGCAGCGGAAACGCTCGGCAGGGTACCGCTACCCGCCGCGTCCTTGCGTACCACTGTCAGGGTCCACGGCCTGGGCGGAGCCGAACCGACCCAGGCCAGTTGCCCGGTGACCGTCATCTTCGCGGCCCGGGTGGCCGACGAAGGTGCGGTGAGCTTGACCGAGGAGTTGGCACCGTCCACCCAGAGCTTCGCCGAACCGGTGGCGGCCACCCGGGTCGGGCTGCCCGGGTAGGTGACCGAGTAGGTGTGCGGCCCGCTGTCGGTCGGCACGTCGGAGACGACGAACCCACCCCCGGCATCGGTGGTGACATCCGGCAGGTGGTGGACCGTGGTCCCGGCCTGCCGGGTCACCCGCACGGTCTGCCGTCCGGGGGCCGCCTCCCCGTCGAAGGAGAGGGTGCCTCGCACCGACACCGAACCGTCCGGGTTCCCGACGGGCGTCGACACTCCGAGGGAGCTGCCTCCCCTGGTGTAATCGGACAAGACCCACAGCCGCCAACGCTCGCCGTCACGGGTGACCGCGTACAGGGTGCCGTCCGGACCGGCAGCGAGGCCGTACCGTTGGAGAGGCGACTGGGCAGGGAACTCGTACCGGTGCACCAGGGAGCCGTCCAGCCGCTGCACCTGGACCACCGAATGCCCGTCGGTGTAGCCGACGACGACGAGCGAGCCGTCCGGTGAGGTCGTCACGGCCGTCGCCATCCGCCCCGAGGGGTGCACACTCACCGGCGACAGGTCAGCCGTCGAGAATCCGACATGGTTCGTGGCCATCTGCATGTGACCACTGGTGTCGTGACGGGTGCAGGCGAGGAAGACCCGGGTGGCGTCCGGCAGCAGAGCCGCCGAGTGCAGACCGTCGCAGCTGCTCGCGGGAAGACCCACCAGCTTCTCCGGCGTACCCGACGAGACGTCGTGCAGGGTCACCCGGGACGGGAGGTACACGGCACCGGAGGTCGGGTCCCCGGTGAGGAGCAGGTTCGGGTCGCCCGGACTGGTCCGCAGCAGAGGCTCCCGATAATGCGTGCCCTCCAGTGGAAGCCCGAAAGTCATCTCGGGCGATTCGGTACGCACGTCGAGCGATCCCAGCAGACCCCGCCCGGACGAACACCCGTACCCGAAGTACAGCTTCTCTCCCGCCCACGCCAGCCAGGTCGGGCAGACCGAACGTCCCAGCGGGTACCGAGCGGTCTCGGTCAGGGTCCGGGTCGACAACGCGACGATGGTGTCGGAATCCCTGAGGGCGACGTACAGCGTCGTCGCGTCGGGGCTCAACGCCATGCCCCGGGCGTCCGGCATCGAGACCTGCCGGGCGGAGCCACCGGACAGGTCGGTGACCCGGACCCCGGAACCCATCGACCCGGTGCTGAAGTACAACTGACGGTTCGTCGAGTCGACGACCATCTCCCAGAACCCCTCGACACCGAGGTCGACCGCCCGCTCGGACGGCACCGTACGGCTCTGGGCGGCGGCACCGGGACCCGGCGCCGCGACTGTGACGACTGTGGCGGCAAGTGCCGCGATCATGACACGTGCGATCGGTTTGACCCGCACGTTCACCCCCACCTCTGTGGTCGAAGGTCGGCGCAGGTATGCCGATCCGCACAGAGGATAGGGCTACAGAGTGGAGCCACCCGCCCCGGGATGATCATGAACAGCCGGAGGTCTTCTGGTCGGACACCGATGGAGGACCCCTGGTCATCCACTCGACGAGAACCACTCCCCATCGATGCGATGACAAAAACCACCAAAGGGACGCCCCCGGCCCCCGAGGCAGGTGTACACCCGGATCACCAAGCGTGATCACCTGCCGTACCGGACGCCCAGACCCACCGACCAGCCAAGGTCATGCGGGCCGAGACTGGACCTTCGGGAATAGTCTGAAACGGATTCCCGACCTACTCGGCCTGGAGGGCTCATGGGCCGCTTGGCTCGCGGCGTAGACGCCTCGAAGTTCTGCCAGGGCACCTCCATCGTCCACGAGACCGAGGTCGTCGAATGCACGCTCGACAGCACATGCGTGCGGCCCACGAGCTTCCACCCCAAGGGCTTCCGGCCATGCGAGCGCGACGGCTGCGACCTCTGCCCATCGGGACCAGACTGGGCACACTGACCCGACGATGGCCACGGAGTGGGGCACGACCGGACTTCGCTGACGATTCGCTGACTTCGGCGCGGAAGCGGGTCCCGCTGACCATGCTTCGGGGCCGGTAGCTGGGCGGAAGCGCTCTCCGCGTAAGGGACGACCCCCGTCGGGGGGTGACGGGGGTCGTCGGGTGGTTCGGCTCCGGGGGGGTTGAGCCGAACCTGCTCGGTAGTCACGGGGGGTGCGACCACCGAGGGCCTGGGCCGGGGCGGGAACCCGGAAACTTGTCTTGCGGACAAGCATGCCTGAGCACGGCGTACACGTCGAGTGGCGTTACCTCCACTCCCTGCGAATTCCCACTCGCTCAGTGTGACGACGGTCACTGGTCAGGGTGATATTCTGACTCCTTTCCGCACTTCCTGGTCGGCATCCCACCCCGGACCGCCGCCGAGGCTCGACGATCGGGCTAGACTTTCGCGCCGTGGGCCGAGGTGCCGCTTTTTTCGATCTGGACAAGACCGTCATCGCCAAGTCGAGCGCGTTGGCGTTCGGTCGGCCGTTCTACCGGGACGGGCTGATCACTCGCCGTGACGTGGTCAAGTCGGCGTACGCGCAGCTGATGTTCCGGCTGGGCGGGACCGACGAGCAGACGATGGCCCGGACCCGGGACTATCTGGCCACCCTCTGCAAGGGCTGGCAGGTGGACCAGGTCCGTCAGATCGTCGCGGAGACCCTGCACGAGCTCATCAACCCCTACGTGTACGCCGAGGCCGCCGCCCTGATCGAGGAGCACCAGGCCGCCGGACGGGACGTGGTGCTGGTTTCCGCCTCCGGTGAGGAGATGGTCCGGCCCATCGGGGCGCTGCTCGGCATCACCGACGTCATCGCCACCCGGATGGCTGTCGAGGACGGCCGGTACAGCGGTGAGGTGGAGTTCTACGCGGCCGGGGCGAGCAAGGTCGACGGGGTCCGTGAACTCGCCGCCGAGCGGGGGTACGACCTGGCCGACTCGTACGCCTACTCGGACTCGTACAGTGATCGGCCTTTGTTGGAGTGCGTGGGTCACCCGACGGTCGTCAATCCGGACCGGGCGTTGCGCAGGCTGGCCGCCGAGTGCGAGTGGCCGGTGTTGGAGTTCCGCAACCCGGTGCCGGTCGGTCGTCGGCTGCGGGACCGGCCCGCCGTTCCGGTGGCTGCGGCGGCGCTCGGCGTCGGGGTCGGCGTGGCGATCGGGATCGCCTGGTACGGGCGGCACCGCCGCACCAAGGTCGCCTCCGCCTCCTGACCCGCCTCCACGGGTGGGGCCGCTGCCGCACCGTCGCTCAGGCGGCGGCGAGGACCTCGTCGCCGATCTGGGTGAGCTGGTCGGCTCCGACCTCGACGGCCGTCAGGCAGTGTCGCAGCCAGGATCGCAGGCCGTCCGGGGTACCGGTGGCGAAGGCACCTGCCGCGCCGACGTACTCCGGTTCCCGTTCGGCGTGGCCGACGTCGACGGGGAGCAGGCCACGCGGGTCGAACCCGCTGGCGATCAGGACGAGCCGGGCGGCGGCCCGGGCCACCACCGGGGCGGGACCGGGGAACGGCCGCAGCGCCAGCAGCTCGCCGTGCACCACGGCGGCCAGGACCAGGGGGTCGACCGAGGTCCCGCCGGTGACCAGGGCGGCCAGGCCGTCCAGTCGGGCACCGACGACCGGGTCGGCGACCGGACGCCCCAGATCCTCTGCGGGTACGACGTCGCGCGCGGCGAGCACGTGCAGCTTGGCCAGCACCTGTCGGGGTGCCGTCGGCCACCGCTCGGCCAGCCCGGGGACGGCCCCGGCGACCCGGAGGGCGCCCTGGAGGACCGGGTCGGTGACGGTGCCCGCCCGGACCGCCTCCCGCTCGTGGGCCTGCCCCTGGAGGGCGGCGCTGGCCACGGCGGACCGCAGGCTCACCTCGGCGACGACCTGGCCGCCGTGCCGGCGCAGGGCGCGGTGCCAGAGGGCCTTGTCGAACCGGTCGCGGGCCCGGGCGACGGCGGGGGCGATGTCGGCGAGTTCGAGCAGCGGGGCGAGCGGGTCGGCGGTCACCCCGCCACGCTAGCGAAACCCCCGACCAGGCCGCCCGGACACCCGCGCGCACCCGCGACTGGATCGGGCCGGCCCCTGGGCACCCGCGCCCACCCCGGACGGGATCCGGCCGTCCCGTCGCAGCCGGGAGGGAGAGGCGGTGAGGGGACGTACGGGTCGACGGGGAACCCTTCCCTACAGCTCGGCGCGGGGTGGGGGCCGCTCGGCGCGACTGACGGCGTACGGGTCGCCCGACAGGGGGTACCCGGTTAACCTCAGCGTCATCGAGACCCAGGTCACGTCGGCGGAGAAGGAGTAGGGCATGAGTGGTGAGGCACTGGCCAACCTGCTGAACGAGACGAGGCAGTTCCCGCCGCCGGCCGAACTCGCCGCGCACGCCAACGTGACCGCCGGGGCGTACGAGGAGGCGGCCACCGACCGGTTGGCCTTCTGGGCCCGCCAGGCCGAGCGGCTGACCTGGTCGAAGCCGTGGGACACGGTGTTGGACTGGTCGAACCCGCCGTTCGCGAAGTGGTTCGTGGGCGGGCAGCTGAACGTGGCGTACAACTGCCTTGATCGGCATGTCGAGGCGGGCCGGGGCGACAAGGTGGCGATCCACTGGGAGGGCGAGCCGGGTGACACCCGGACCCTGACCTACGCGGACCTGCACCGGCTGACCTGTCAGGCGGCGAACGCGCTGACCGCGTTGGGGGTGGGCGCCGGTGACCGGGTGGCGATCTACCTGCCGATGGTGCCGGAGGCGGCGGTGGCGATGTTGGCCTGCGCCCGGATCGGTGCCACGCACAGCGTGGTCTTCGGTGGCTTCTCGGCCGACTCGTTGAGCAACCGGATCCAGGACGCCTCGGCCAAGGTGGTGATCACCGCCGACGGCGGCTACCGGCGGGGGAAGCCGTCGGCGTTGAAGCCGACGGTGGACGAGGCGGTGGAGAGGTGCCCGTCGGTGGAGGCGGTGCTGGTGTTGCGCCGTACCGGTGAGGAGGTGGCCTGGACGGCGAAGGACCACTGGTGGCACGAGACCGTGGAGACCGCTTCGGCTGAGCACGCGGCGCAGCCCTTCGACGCCGAGCACCCGCTGTTCATCCTCTACACCAGTGGCACGACGGCCCGGCCGAAGGGCATCCTGCACACCACCGGTGGCTACCTGACCCAGACGTCGTACACCACGCACGCGGTCTTCGACCTGAAGCCGGAGACGGACGTGTACTGGTGCACCGCCGACATCGGCTGGGTCACCGGGCACTCGTACATCGTGTACGGCCCGCTGAGCAACGGCGCCACCCAGGTGATGTACGAGGGCACCCCGGACACCCCGCACAAGGGCCGGTTCTGGGAGATCGTCGACAGGTACGGGGTGACGGTCCTGTACACCGCGCCGACCCTGATCCGGACGATGATGAAGTGGGGCGAGGAGGTCCCGGCCGGCTACGACCTGTCCTCGCTGCGCCTGCTGGGCAGCGTCGGCGAGCCGATCAACCCCGAGGCGTGGATGTGGTACCGGCAGTACGTGGGGCGGGGTGAGCTGCCGATCGTGGACACCTGGTGGCAGACGGAGACCGGGGCGATGATGATCTCCCCGTTGCCGGGGGTGACGGCCGCGAAGCCGGGCAGCGCGATGGGTGCCCTGCCAGGGGTGGTCGCCGACGTGGTGGACGACCAGGGTCAGTCGGTGCCCGACGGCGGGGGCGGCTACCTGGTGCTGCGGGAGCCGTGGCCGTCGATGCTGCGGACGATCTGGGGTGACGACAACCGGTTCGTCGAGACGTACTGGTCCCGGTTCGGCGCGGGGGTGGGCGCCGGCGACGAGTGGGTCTACTTCGCCGGGGACGGGGCGAAGAAGGACGGCGACGGTCATCTCTGGCTGCTCGGTCGGGTGGACGACGTGATGCTGGTGTCGGGGCACAACATCTCCACCACCGAGGTGGAGTCGGCCCTGGTCAGTCACCCGTCGGTGGCGGAGGCGGCGGTGGTCGGGGCGACCGACCCGACGACCGGTCAGGCCATCGTGGCGTTCGCCATCCCCCGGGGGAGCGCGGAGATCTCCGGGGAGGCGGGTGAGCAGCTGATCGTCGAGTTACGTAACCACGTGGCGAGGACGTTGGGGCCGATCGCCAAGCCCCGGCAGATCATGTTGGTGCCGGAGCTGCCCAAGACCCGGTCCGGCAAGATCATGCGCCGGTTGCTGCGGGACGTGGCGGAGAACCGGTCGCTCGGCGACGTGACGACGTTGCAGGACTCCTCGGTGATGGAGCTGATCTCCTCGGGGATGCAGGGCGGCAAGTCGGACGACGACTGACGAATCTCCGATCCCGGCCATACCAGCAGGTGAGTGGCGGTCCGTACCCGGACCGCCACTCATCGCTTTTGCGGGAAATCCGAAATCCCCGTTTCGGCCGACGCAGAGTCAGGTGACCGACACCGCGCGTCCACCCGTGCTGCCGCCTGGGCAGATGTGACGGAGGGCGACCGGGCGCCCAAATTCTTGCAACAAATCGACGTGTCCTTCTTCCCACGCGTCCCACCGGTGTCTATGTTCACCATGAGTCCCATGACTGGGATCAATTTCCACCGGCCCCGTACCACCCCCGTGGGGCCGGTTCCCTCACACCGGAGGTACCACGTGCGCAAAGTCGCAGTGGGTCTGCTCGGGCTCTCGCTGACGGCGACAGGACTGGTCGCGACGACGTCCGCGAGCGCCGCGCCGCAGCCGGAGTCGCCGGTGGCCGCCCAGTCGGCCGCTGAGCCCGCTCACGCCGAGCACGACCTGCCCAACCCGTTGGAGGACAAGCGCCGCGCCCTGCGCCAGAAGGGACTCACCGACGTCCTGACCGGCCGGGCCGAGGCCCAACGGATCAACGGCAGCACCGTCGTGAAGGTCGGCGAGGCCGCCGTCAGTCCGACCGGCCCCGCGGCCCGTTCCGCCCGGGTGGGCGGTGGCAAGAACAAGGACCAGTACGTCGAGCTGTCCCGGGAGCAGACCGACCAGATCTTCGTGATCCTGGCCGAGTTCGGCAACGACAGGCACCCTGACTACCCGGACAAGGACACCGACCCCGGCACGCCGGGGCCGATCAAGTTCGACGGTCCGTTGCACAACGAGATCCCGGAGCCGGACCGTACGGTGGACAACTCCACCGTCTGGCAGGCCGACTACGACCAGGCGCACTTCGAGAAGCTCTACTTCGGCACCGACCGTGGGGACGAGTCGCTCAAGCAGTACTACGAGGCCCAGTCCTCGGGTCGCTACAGCGTCGAGGGGACCGTCACCAACTGGGTGAAGGTCAAGTACAACGAGGCCCGGTACGGCCGCTCCAGCGACCCGAAGGCCGACGACGACCCGACCGGCGACCCGGCGGTCTGCTCCGACATCGTCTGCGACAACGTCTGGGACCTGGTCCGGGACGCCGCCAACCAGTGGGTCGTCGACCAGAAGGCCCAGGGCCGCACCGACGCCCAGATCGCCGCGGACGTCAAGGCGATGGACAAGTGGGACCGGTACGACCACGACAGCGACGGCAACTTCAACGAGCCGGACGGCTACATCGACCACTTCCAGATCGTGCACGCCGGCGGCGACATGGCCGACGGTGACCCGATCCAGGGCGAGGACGCCATCTGGAGCCACAGGTGGTACGCCTACAACACCCAGATGGGTCAGACCGGTCCGCCGAACTTCCCGGCCGGTGGCACGCAGATCGGCAACACCGGCGTCTGGATCGGTGACTACACCATCCAGCCGGAGAACGGTGGCCGCAGCGTCTTCTACCACGAGTACGGCCACGACCTCGGTCTGCCGGACGACTACAACGTCCTCAGCGGCGGGGACAACAACAACGAGCACTGGACGCTGATGGCGCAGAGCCGCCTGGGCGGCAAGAACGACGGCGGCATCGGCGAGCGCGGTGGCGACCTCGGGGCGTGGAACAAACTCCAGCTCGGGTGGCTCGACTACGAGGTGGTCGTGGCCGGCGAGAAGCGCACCCTGAAGCTCGGCCCGCAGGAGTACAACTCCGACAAGCCGCAGGCCGCGGTGGTGGTCCTGCCGAAGCGGGAGTACACCTTCGACAACGGTGCGCCGTTCGAGGGGACCAAGCAGTTCTTCTCCGGCAACGACGACGACCTGAACACCAGCATGACCCGGACGGTGGACCTCACCGGGAAGTCGTCGGCGGCCCTGACCTTCAAGGGCCGGTACGAGATCGAGGAGAACTACGACTACCTGTTCATCGAGGGCTCGGTGGACGGTGGGGCCACCTGGACCACCCTGCCGGGCACCATCGACGGCACGGCGATCCCGCCGATCTCCAACTCGGACCCGCGTCCGGCGATCGACGGCAGCACCGGTGGCGAGTGGGTCGACGTCGCCGTCCCGCTGGACTTCGCCGCCGGTCAGGTGGCTCAGGTCCGGCTCCGGTACCAGACCGACGGTGGCGTCTCCGCCGGCGGCTTCTACGGTGACGCCTTCACCGTGGTCGCCGACGGCCAGGTGATCGCCGACGACGGTGCCGAGGACGGCCCGGGTGACTGGACGCTGCGGGGCTTCAGCATCGCCGAGGAGACCTACACCCGGCTGTTCGACAACTTCTACATCGCCGGACACCGGTCGTACGTCTCGTACGACAAGTACCTCAAGACCGGCCCGTACTTCTTCGGGTACGCCAACACCAAGCCCGACTGGGTGGACCACTACGCGTACCAGGAGGGTCTGCTGATCTCGTACTGGAACACCCGGTGGGCGGACAACGACACCTTCGCCCACCCGGGTGAGGGCCGGAACCTGATCATCGACTCCCGGCCCAAGCCGATCAGCAACCTGACCGGCCAGCCGTGGCGGGCCCGGATCCAGGTGTACGACGCCCCGTTCAGCCTGCGCAAGGCCGACTCGTTCACCCTGCACCTGAACAGCCAGCCGCAGTACATCCGGGGCCAGGCGGCGCAGCCGCTCTTCGACGACACGAAGAAGTACTGGTACGCGGAGCTGCCGAACCACGGCGTCAAGCTCCCCGCCACCGGGACGAAGATCCGGGTCGTGGAGGAGGACGGCACCTCGCTGAAGGTCCGGTTCTCCTGATCGATCGATCAGTCGCACCATCGCCGCCCGGGCAGGTCACCCTGCCCGGGCGGTGCCCGTGTACGCCCTGGTCGCAGGGGTCCCGGGGCACCCGGTCGGAGACGCCTGCGGCACCGGCGGGTCGGGTGGCCCCGGCCGACGGCGGCGGGGTCCTAGGCTGTCAGGCATGACCGAGCAGCGTGGCGGCCCCTTCGACGAGTCCTGCGTGCTGACCCCCGGGCCGTGGACCCACCGGTTCGTCGGGGCCAACGGCAGCCGGTTCCACGTCGTCGAGGCCGGCGCGGGCCCGCTGGTGCTCTTCCTGCACGGCTTCCCCGAACACTGGTGGGCCTGGCACGAGATGCTCCCGGCGGTCGCCGACGCCGGTTTCCGGGCGGTCGCCGTCGACCTGCGCGGCTACGGGGCCAGCGACAAACCACCCCGGGGGTACGACGGCTACACCCTCGCCGCCGACATCGCCGGGCTGATCCGGGGCATGGGGGAACGCTCCGCGACGGTCGTCGGCACCGGGGCCGGGGGGCAGATCGGGTGGACCGCCGCCTCGTTCCACCCCACCCTCGTACGCCGACTGGTGGTCCTCGGGGCACCGCACCCGTTGCGCCTCCGCGCGGCGATCTTCGCCGATCCACGCGGACAGTTCGCCGCCTCCACCCCGGCGCTGAAGTTCCAGCTCCCCCGGTACGAACACGTCCTGACCCGCGACGACGCCGCCGAGGTGGAGGCGACCCTGCGTCGGTGGGGCGGGCCACGCTGGGTCTCCGGCCCGGACTTCCCGGCGTACGCCCGGCAGTGCCGGGACGCGATGCAGATCCCCCAGGCGGCGTTCTGCGCCATGGAGGGCTACCGGTGGGCCTTCCGTTCGGTGCTGCGCCTACACGGGTACCGGTTCGTCAAGCTGATGCAGCGGCCCCTGGTCACCCCCACCCTGCAACTGCACGGGGCACTCGACGAGGCGTCGCTACCGCGTACCGCCCAGGGTTCCGGCCGGTACGTCACCGCCCCGTACGAGTGGCGGCTCCTCGACGACGTGGGTCACTTCCCGCACCTCGAAGCCCCCGACCTGGTCCTCGGCGAGATCCTGCGCTGGGCGAAGTCCTGACCGTTGGTGGCGACGACCGGCTTCCGGGGTGGTCAGAGCCGCTGCTCCCGCAGGTCGGCGACCTCGGTCGTCGGTGCCCAACCCTGGTAGACACCGAACTCGAACGCCTCCAGCCCCATCGCCTGGGCCACCGGCCACCTGCCGCCCGTGTACTCCACCCGCAGCCATCCGTCGTGCTCGGCCAGGACGATGAACGGCTGCCCCTGCCAGGTGCAGGTGGTACGCACGTACACCAGATCCTCGACCTCGCGGACGGGCAGCACCCGGACGTAGCGCCCCGGGCGGATCTCCTCGAACCCGTCCCCCGGTTCGGGCTGGTACAGCCGGACCTCGTCCCCGTCCGGGCTGGCCTGGTACTCCCGGTCCCGCCACCGGGCGACGTAACCGTCACGCATCAGGAGTCACCGACCTGACGCCAGCGCAGCGCGTCGGTGTCCAGGGTGGCCACCAGGTGCTCGGTGCCGGTGGAGCTGATCCGCCACAGCTGAGCCCCGTACGGCAACCGGGCGCTGTCCACCTTGAACTCGGCGATCACGTCGCTGCTCTCCCCGGGTGCGAACCCGTTGCCCCGGAACGGGGGGCGCTCGATCACCCAGCCCTCCATCGCCCGCATCGCGTCCTCGTTCTGCCCGCCGTACGGGATCCGGTAGAGGCTGGGGCGGTGCGCCGGCCAGCGCAGGACGTAGATCTCGTCGGCGTCCCTGGCGAACGGCGAGTCGGGGTAGGCCAGTCCGAGCGCCTCGTGCAGGCGGGCCGGGGTGTTCAGGTGGGCCAGTTCGCTCGCCCGGTGCACGAACCCCGACACCCGGTCGTAGCCCCGCTCCAGGTAGTAGGCGAGCTGACTGGGTGCGACGGCCTTCTGCATCACCACCGGCAGGTTGGCGTCGACCGTCGGTGGGGTGTTCCGGGGGCGTACGGCCGGTTCGGCGGCACCACCGGCGGTCGGCGGTTCCTCGACGTCGGCACCGAGGCCCACCTCGGCGGCCCAGTTCGCCAACCCGACGATCTGTTCCCCGGGCAGCTTCGCCCCGATCGGGGTGCCCGGGTTGACGGCGAAGAGCCAGTCCTCGTCCGGCCATGCCCTGATCAGCTGGACGAACTTCACCAGCACCGTGTCGACGGTGACGGTGTGGTGGTCGGCCAGGCGCTCCGGCGAGGTGTGCACCACCACGTACGTCTCGCCGTCGAGGCGCTCGGTGCGCCAGACGAAACCCGGGTCGCCGGGGCGACTCCCCGCCGCCGACTCGGGCGCGACAGGCAGGAGGACCCGGGCGAGGAGCAGGGTGGAGAGGAAGCTGTCGGTGCTGCCGCTGCCGGCGGCGGTGAGCAGGTCCTGCTCGACCGCGTTCGCCGGCCGGAAGTCCGGCTCCGGCGTCGCCTCCGGCTCGGCTGCCTCGTCCGGTGCAATGACAGCAGTCGGGACGTCCGAATCGATGACAGCTGTCGGGTCGTCCGATGCGATGACGCTGGTCGGGACGTCCGAATCGATGGCAGCCGTCGCGTCGTCCGACGCGATGACAGCGGTCGGGTCGTCCGGGGTCGGTGTGGGTGCGTCCCGGTCGGCGTCGGCGCGGTCCTCCGCCGGCTTCGGGGACTCCGGGGACGGGGTCGCCGGCTCGGGCGGGAAGTCCGGGGCCACTACGGCGGTCCCCGGTTCCTCGGCGCCGGTGAAGGCGACGATCGGACGGTCCGGGGTCGGATCGGTTCCCGCCGTCGAGGGGGTCTGCGCGGCACCGGGTCCGGTGTCGAGATCGGGCAGTTCCCGGGCCTCGATCACGGTGCCCTCGATCACGATCGGGGAGGGCGGACGGCGAGGGGTGGGCACGTCGAAGGCCGGTTCGGCGACCGAGGCCGGTTCCGAGCGGGTCTCCTGCGCCTCGGCCAGGTCGGTGGTGGGCGGATCCACCGTCGGGACCCGCGCCGTCTCCTCGTGCGGGGTGGCGATCCGTACGGTCGCCTGGTCCGCCGGGGTGGCATCGGCTACGCCGTCGGGGGCGACGATCCGTACGGTCGCCTGGTCCGTGGGCGCAGCCGCCGGGGTGGCCGGGGGTTCGACGGACGCCTGTGGGGCGGACGCCTCGTCGGCGGGACCGAGGTTGCTGGGGTCGAGGTGGGCGGCCTTCAGGTCGGCCAGGTCGCGGGCGGAGAACCGGGGACCGGGAGTGTCCTGACCGGCGGTGCCCGACGACGGGGTGTCCCGCTGCGCGTCGTCCCGGTCGAAGGTGCTCCGGTGTGGAGTGCTCCGGTTCGGCTCGGTGCGGTAGGCGGCACCGAGATCCCGCGTGGGCTCGGCCACCCCGGCACCCGCCGCCGCACCCGTCGACGCACCGGCCGCCGTCGACGCACCAGCCGACGCCGACGGACCGGTCCCTGCGGTAAAGGCCGCCGCCGACGGGTCGGTCCCCACCGCACCGGCCGCCGCCGACGGGTCCGCCCCAGCTGCACCGGTCGTCGAGGACAGGCCGGTCGCCGACGCGCGCTGCGGTGGTGGCACCCCGGCCGCCCGTCGCCGGACCGAGGCCGGTTCCCAGAAACTGGTCGACCCGCTGTTGCCGGTGGTCGCCGCCCGGAGTTCGGGGTGTTCCGCCAGCGGCGTACCCGAGGCTGCGGGGGGCTGTGGGCTGCGGTTCTGCCCCTCGGCGGAGGGCGGGGCATCGGCCCGCGGCCAGGCGGCCGGCAACGCCCGGGTGGCCTCGTCGGCCGGGCCGGGGCCGGGACGCTGCGCCGACAGCGGGCGGGTGGCGTCCTCCGCCGGGCCGGGTCCGGGCCGTCGAGCCGACATCGGGCGGGTGGGCTCGTCGGCCGGGCCGGGTCGCTGCGCCGACAGGGGCCGGGTCGCCTCGTCGGCGGGGATCCCACCCCGGTATGCGCGGGTGGCGTCCGGGTCGACCGGACGCCGGGCGGCGAGCGGCATCGCCCGGGTGGGTTCGCCCACCTCCCCACCGACGCCGGGTGACCGGCTGGCCTCCGGGTGCCCGGATCCGAACTGGAGAGCGCGGGTGGCCTCGGCGGCGGTCGACGGCCGGAGCGCCTGGGTGGGCTCGGCAGGCGACGGGCGGAGCGCCTGGGTCGCCTCCTCCGCCCTCGGCGTCGGGCTCGCCGGGTGGGGGGCCTCCTCGCCGGGGGAACGCAGTGCCCTGGTGGCCTCCGGGTCCGTGCCGAACTGGAAGGCGGGAGCGTGGTGTTCGGCGGCCGATCCGGCCGGTCGGCGGCTCGGGAAGGGCTGCCCGCCGAGCCCGCCACGCGTCGGCGGGGTGGCCCGCAGGCCCGGCCGGGACGGGTCGACAGGCGGTTCACGACGGGGTGCCGGCTCGAAGAGGGAGGGCTCGGCGGCAGCGGGACGAGGTGTGGCCGGGGAGGTCGGTGCGTTCGGCGAACCCGGCCTGGTCAGCCAACCGTTGGCCGCAGCGGTACGCCCGGTGTCGGTAGGCGGTGTCGCCGGAGGCGCCGGGGAGGTCGGCGGTGGCGCGGCCGACCCCGTCGGTGAAGTCACCGGTGGGGGTGGGGGTGTCGCGGGGGGCGGTGGGAACTGCTCACCGCCGGCCGGGGTGGCCCCCGGTGCCCCGTTCGGATAGGTGGTGGGACCGGCGGCGGGCCGGTGCGGCCCGAACGGTGCGGTCTCGGCCCGGTCCGGTGTCGCCGGTGGTGGATACCCGGCGGGGCGGGGCGGGGCGTCACGTTCCGGTGGGGCGGGGGTGTTGCGCGCCCGGGCCAGGGACTCCACCCGTTCGAGCCGGGCGCGGGCGCCCATGGTGCGGCCCGGCAACCGGACGTCGCCCCGGGAGAGCTGGGCGACGAACCAGGCCGGCAGGTAGCCCTCGATGGGCAGCCCCGGGTTCACCGCCAGCCACCACTCGTGGTTGGGCCAGCCGGAGGCCAGGTCGGCGTAGGCGGTGCGACGGCTGGACCCGGCGTTCTCGCCGAGGCTGGCGCGCAGCGCGGCGGCGGAGGTGAAGGCGAGCACGTGGGTGCGTCCGCCGGTGGTCCAGGTCCCCCAACCCGCTGCGGTCCGGTTGGCGAGCGACTGCGCCGACACCGGTAACAGCAGGTCGGTGCGGGCCAGGATCCGGAAGTAGAGCTCCTGGTCCTGGGCGCGCAGCGCGTCCCGCATGGCCACCTCGGCATCGGTGGCCGGCTCCCATCCGGTCACGGCCACCTCTCCTCCCTGGCACGGGCCATAGCTATCGCCTACAACCTACAAGGTAGTAACAAGATCACAATCCCACGGTTGGCACCGGTCCGCGCCTCGACCTGCCGAGCGATAACATCCTGTTCCGGTGCCGACACGAGGCGGAGGCGATCGATGTCCCGGTGCCCGGTTCTCCCGGTTCCGGCACGCCTGGTCGGCCTGGCAGGCCTGGCCACGGCCCTGACGATCGCCGTCGCCGGCCCGGCGGGTGCGACCCCTGTCACTTCCGCCGTCGGTCCGGCGCTCGCGCAACGGACGGCGCCGGGCTGCGCGTCGCCGCCCGCGCCCGCCCGCCCGGTCGCCGAGGCACCGTGGCCGCACCTGAGGTACGTCCCCGACCGGCTCGCCCCGCTCGCCACCGGTGCCGGTGTGACGGTCGCAGTGATCGACTCCGGGGTGGACCGGCGGCATCCCCAACTGGCCGGACGGGTCCTCGACGGCAGTGACTTCCTCGACCGTCCGGGCGACGGCACCCGAGACTGCGCCGGCCACGGGACGGGGGTGGCCAGCATCATCGCCGCCTCCCCACGGCCCGGGATCGCCTTCCGGGGGCTGGCCCCCGAGGCCCGGATCCTGCCGGTCCGGGTCAGCGAGCAGCAGGTGGTCGACGGGCAGGAGTCGGGCCGTACGGTCGAGGCGGCCGAGTTCGCCAAAGCGATCCGGTGGGCGGTGGACCGGGGTGCTCAGGTGCTCAACCTCTCCGTGGTCCTGTACGCCGATGATCCGGCGGTACGGGAGGCGGTGGCCCACGCCGTCGACCGGGACGTGGTCGTGGTGGCCGCCGCCGGCAACCTGCACGGCAGCGGGGATCCGGTGCCCTATCCGGCGGCGTACGAGGGGGTCCTCGGGGTGGGTGCGCTCACCCCGGCCGGTTCCCGCGCCGACTTCTCCCAGACCGGGCCGTACGTGGACCTGGTGGCACCGGGCAGTGAGGTGCTGCTTGCCGTACCCGGGGAGGGCCACCGGAGCGCGGACGGCACCAGTTACGCCACCCCGTTCGTGGCGGCGACGGCCGCGCTGGTGCGGCAGTACCGGCCGGACCTGACCGGGGTCGAGGTGGCCCGCCGGATCGTCGCCACCGTCGACCCGGCGCCGGGTGGTTCGGCGGACGGGTACGGCGCGGGCGTGTTGAACCCGTACCGCGCGATCGCCGAGACCGCACTGTCACAGCACCCGTCCGGGTCCCCGGCAGCGGGCCTGCCGGACGACCGGGCCGACCCGGAGGCGGTGGCGCGCCAGGCCCGGCGGGCGAGGGCCGAGGACCGGGCGACACTGATCGCCTCGGTCGCGGCGGCGGTGGTGACTGTCGCCGTCCTGACCGCGTTGGTGCTGCCGAGAGGGGTACGACGCCGGTGGCGCCCCGCCGGATCGGCCTGACCACGACCCGGTTCCACCCGCAGATCGGGGACAGTCGGTGGTGGTGGGCGGTGGTGGCACCCGCACGCCGGTGGACCGGTACCACCATCTCCGTCACTGGAAGAGGTTGACGTTGCGCTTCTCGGTGTTGAGGTAGTCCGCTGCGGAGTCGTCCACAGCGATCTTGATGTCGCGCAGCATCGCCTGGAGGTCCTGCGAGGCGGTCCGCCACCGGGACTGGCGGACCTGGTAGGCCTGCTGCGCGTCACCGGCCCAGGTGGCGACCAGCGGAGCGGCGTCCCGTTCCAACTGCCCGAGCTGCGATTCGAGCGTGTTCAACGCCCGCTGGATGTCCGCCCCCGCCTGCTGCAACGCGGCGAAGTTGACGACAAGCACACCATTGTCCATCGACGTTCCCCTTCTCGATTCCGGGCCGGTTCCTACGCGTACGGTGCTCAGAGGGGGAGCTGGATGCCGCCACGGTTGGTGCCGGACACCCGGCCCGCCGCTTCGGCGTCGGCGACGTCGTACTGCCGACCGGCGGTACGGATCGCCTGGGCGGTCTCCCGCAGCGCCCGCTGCAACGCCGCCTGGTCCTGCCCCCACTGCTGCTTGACCTGCTCGAACGACCGGCCACCGGCACCACGCCAGGCCTGTTGCAGAACCTGGAGTTGGGCCATCAGGCCGGTGAGCATGCTCTGCAACGACTGGTCCACCTGCTCGAACTTCGCGGCGGTCGACTGCATCACCGCAGCTTCCGACTGGGTCTGGGACACCCGGAGGTCACCTCGTCTCATCGGTCCTGGCCGATCCACCCGGCCCGCCCCGGTGGGGACGCACCATCTGCCCGAGTCGACGGCCGGGTGCGGATCGGTACGATTTCGTCGCTGACGGTAGTCGCCCGATGGTGGTTCTGCTACCCCCCACCGCCCCCTGTGGACAACCGTACGGTCGATGGGCAACGCAGCGCACGCGTGCGCTCTACGATGGGCGACGTCGACGAGCCCCACCCCTACGAGTGACCGGCACAGGAGGAGCGGTGACGGTTACCACCACCGGCCCGTCCGCCGACCGGGTCACCGCGCCCCGACCGGCGTCGGCCGCGCCCCGGTGGACGGTCACGGGTCGCCTGTCGGCGGTCGGCGTACGGGCCGGACAGGTGGTGGCCGCGCAGGTGGCGGTGGCCCTGCCGGTCGCTGCCCTCGGTCGGGGGGCCGGGTCGACGGCGGTGGCGGTGGTCGGTGCCGTCCTCCTGCTGACCGGGGCCTGGATCCGGGTCCGGGGTCGGTGGCTGTTCGAGTGGCTCGGCGTGGCGTGGGGTCACCTCGCCCGACGTCGGGCGGCCGGTTCGGGCGGCCTGCTCGACCGGGTCGCCCCCGGTGCGACGATCCAGGCCGCCGAACCGGCGGGCCACCCCGGGGCCGTGGTGGACGACCCCACCGGCCTGGCGGTCCTGCTGGAGCTGGGTGATCCGGGTGACCTGCTGGGGCGGGGCCGACAGCAGGTGCCCTCGCCGTCGGAGTTGCTGCCCCCGCCGACCGCACCCGGTCCGCCGGTGCGGGTCCAACTCCTGCTCGGTGGTGCCCCGGCCCCGGCCGTGGGCACCGGGGCGGGGGCGGCGGCCACGTCGTACCGCCAGTTGACCGACGGCCGGCTGCCCGCGTGGGGGCGGGCGGTCCTGGTGGTCCGGGTGCTGCGTACCGACGGCTTCTCGGACGAGGAGCTGCGACGCCGCCTCGCGGGCCTGGTCCGACGGACCGTCCGCCGACTCGGCCCGGTCTCCGCCCGCCCTCTCGGGGAGCACGCCGCACTCCGGGTCCTCGCCGAGTACGCCCACCACGACGCCGACCCGCCGGTGCAGGAGACCTGGAAGTCGGTGCGGACGGGTCCACTGTCGCAGGCCACCTTCCGGCTGCGCCGGTGGCCGACCGACTGCCGAGGGCTGATCCCCCGGCTGCTCGCCCTGCCCGCCGCGTCGACCACGGTGTCCCTCTCCGCCGGCCCGTCGACCGGCACCGATCCACCGGCGGTGCAGCTGACCGTACGGCTGGCCGGGTGGAATCCGGCCGAGTTGGCCGGGGCGGGGCAGGCGCTGCACCGGCTGGTGACCGGCACCGGCGGGGAGGTCAGCCGACTGGACGGGGAACACCTCCCCGGGTTGGCCGCCACCCTGCCGCTGGCGCTGCCCACCGCCTACCCGTCCACAGGGGGGCCGGAACCGGCGGACCTGGAACCGGCCCTCGACGAGGCGGGTCTGATGGTCGGAGCCAACCGGCACGGTGGGGCGCTGACGGTTCGGCTGTTCCGGCCGGAGCCCACCAGGATCGTGCTGGTCGGTGGGGTCCGGGCAGCTCAGCTGCTGCTCCTGCGGGCGATGGCCGCCGGTGCCCGGGTGGCGGTCCAGACCGCCAGACCCCGCAGCTGGGAGCCCTTCGCCCGGGGCGTCGGTACGCCCGGCGCGGCGATCCCACTGCTGCCGCCGGGTCGGCAGGTGGCCGGTGACCCCGCCACCGCCCTGCGTCCGCTGTTGGTGGTGGTGGACGCCGGTCGGATGCCCGCCGCCTTCGGCCCGGGTACGCCCTGGCAGACGGTCCTGGTCGTCCGGGACGAATTGACCCCGACCGACGTGGACCTGCTGGGCCGGGCGGATCTGGCCGTGTTGCAGCCGTTGACAGCCGACGAGGCGGCCCTGGCCGGGACGGCGTTGGGACTGGGCGGGTCGGCAGGGTGGTTGACCCGGATCCGTGCGGACATGGTGGCGGTGGTGAACCGACGCGCGCTGCGGTGGGCCCTGCTCTCGCCCACCCCGATCGAGTCACAGCTGATCGGCCGCCCCACCCGCCGGTGACCGGGCGGGGACGACGAGTACCCGACTCGGGGCCGACCGTGGCACCATGCCCGCCATGGATTCGCTGAAAGGTCCTCTGATCAGGCTCGGTTCCACAGTCGTCGCCTTCTGGTTGGCGACGCTGCTGATCCCGGGCATCGACCTACAGTCCGCCTCGGCGATCGAGACGGTGGTCACGCTGACGATCGTGTCGGTCATCTTCGGGGTGGTCAACGCGGTGCTCCAGCCGATCATCAAAGTGGTCGGTTGCGGGTTCTACCTGCTCACCCTCGGCCTCATCGCGCTGGTGGTGAACGGTCTGCTCTTCATGCTCACCGGTTGGATCGCCGGGAAGGCCGGGCTGCCGTTCGAGGTGGAGGGCTTCTGGCCGGCGGTACTGGGTGCGCTCTTCGTCGGCGTGGTCACCTGGATCCTCGGGGCGATCCTCGACCGGGACTGACCTCCGGAGGGCAGGTCGGGGCCGGTTCGCGGCCCCGACCCCCGACCGTCGTCCGGTGGGCGGAAACTCGCTGGTGGGGTGGGGCCGCGCTCCGGTTGGGTGAGCGGGTGACCGAACTGATCCGCGCGGACGGCTACCGACTCGACACCGATCCGGAGCGCCTCGACCTGGACCTGGTCCACCACTGGCTCGCCACCGACGCGTACTGGGCGGTGGGGCGGGACCGGGAGACGGTGCGCCGGGCCTTCGCCGGCTCGATCCCGTTCGGGGTCTACCGCCCGGGGGACCACCGCCAGGTGGCGGTGGCCCGGGCGGTGACCGACGGGGCGGTCTTCGGCTATCTCTGCGACGTCTACGTCGACCGCGCCGAGCGGGGTCGGGGGTTGGGCACCTGGCTCGCCGGGGCGGTCCGCGACCACCTCGCCGACCTGGGGGTACGCCGACTCCTGCTGGCCACCCTCGACGCCCAGGGGGTGTACGCGAAGCTCGGTTTCGGCCCTGTCGCACCCGGTGTGTGGATGGAACTCGACAGGCGGGTGAAGCCAGTCACCGATAAGGAACCAGAACCCGCCTCGCCCCTTACAGTCACGGAGTGACCGAACTTCGCCTGGGCTACCTGTACGGGGCGGCCGCGTACCTCTGCTGGGGTTTCTTCCCCCTGTACTGGCGACTGCTGCGCCCGACCGGCCCGCTGGAGGTGCTCGCCCACCGGATCGTCTGGTCGGTGCTCTTCGTCGCCCTGCTGCTGGCCGCCCTGCGCAACCTCGGGTTCCTGAGGTCGTTGCTGCGCCGACCCCGCACCCTCGCGGGAATCTTCCTGGCGGCGGTGCTGATCGCCGTCAACTGGGGCACCTACATCTTCGGGGTGGACACCGAGCGGGTGGTGGAGACGGCCCTCGGGTACTTCATCACCCCGCTGGTGGCGGTGCTGTTCGGGGTGACACTGCTCGGGGAGCGGCTCCGGTGGGTCCAGTGGGCGGCCCTGGGGCTCGGCGGGGTGGCCGTGACGGTGCTGACCGTGGACTACGGGCGCCCGCCCTACCTGGCCCTGCTCCTGGCCGGCAGCTTCGCCACGTACGGGCTGGTCAAGAAGCGGCTCGGGGTTCCGGCCGCCGAGGGGCTGCTGGTGGAGTCGGCGGCGCTGGCCCTGCCCGCCCTGGGCTACCTGGGGTGGCTGTCCCTCACCAGCGGGACGACCTTCGGCCGGGTCTCCACCGGGCACACGGTCCTGCTGGTGTTGGCCGGGGTGGTCACCGCCATCCCGTTGTTGCTCTTCGCCGGGGCGGCGAACCGGCTGCCGCTGAGCACCCTCGGCCTGTTGCAGTACTTCGCCCCGATCCTCCAGCTCGGCATCGGGGTGCTCGTCTTCCACGAGCCGATGCCACCGGCCCGGCTGGCCGGGTTCGTCCTGGTCTGGGCCGCGCTCGTCGCCTTCACGGTGGACGCGGTACGGCACGCCCGGCGGCAGCGGATCGCCGCCCCCGATCCGCTGCCCGCGCCCCGGCACACCTGGATCGACGGGTCACCCGGATCGCCGCCGAGCTCGGCGCGGGTCACCTGATGTCGTAGCCGAGCACCGCGGTCCCGTCCGCCCGGAGCAGTTCCAGCCGGACCAGTTCCGCCCCGGTGAACCGGGTCGCCCCGGAGATCCGCAGGTCGTCGCCGGGGGCGGCGAGCCACGAGCCGATCTGCTCCTGCGCGCCGTCCGGCCCGTACGCCACCAGCCGGAAGGTGAACGCCTTCCCGTGGCCGGCGTTCGGGTCGTACCCGCAGCGCATGGTGACCTCGGTGCCCCAGCCCTTGGCGGTCAACCCGACCTCGGCGGAGACCGGGACCGTCCCGGCCACCGGCTGCATGGCCACCATCCGGATCTCCGAGGGGGGTGCCTCGGTCTCCTGGAGGAAGGTCGCCGCGCCGAAGCCGACCACCAGGGCCAGGGAGGCGGCGACCAGCCCGGTGCCCGCGTGCCGCCAACGGTTGCGCCGCCGCTCGCCACGTCTGCGCCGCTGGGCGGAGTCCAGGAGCGAGGGCACCCGGGACGGCTCCGACGGCGGGGGCAGGAACTGGTCGACGGCGTTCGGGTCGAGTCGGCTGAGCAGGCCGGGCAGGACCGCGATCTCGGCGACCGACTCCCGGCAGGCCGAGCAGCGGGACAGGTGCCGCTCGTACGCCGCCCGTTCCCCCGGCGGCAGTGCCCCCAGCACGTACGCGCCGTCGTCGAAGGCGAATTCGCACCCGGTCATCCGGTCACTCCCATCTCAGCCAGGACCAACCGTAGTGAGCGCAGCGCGTAGTGGGTGCGGGACTTGACGGTGCCGGGCGGGACTCCGAGACGGGAGGCGGCCTCGGTCACCGACCGCCCCTGGTAGAAGCACTCGACCAGGACCTCCCGGTGGGTGGGGCTGAGTCGGTTCAACGCCTCGGCGACCGTCCAGGCCTCCACCGCACGCTCCGTCTCGTCGACCGCCGGGGGCGGCTCGGGCAGTTCGTCGGTGTACACCTCACCGATGCGGCTGGACCGCCGACGCCAGGCGTCGATCGCCAGGTTACGGGCGGTGGTGAACAGCCAGGCCCGTACCGAACCGCGCTGCGGGTCCAGCGAGTCGGGGTGCCGCCAGGCCCGCAGCAGGGTCTCCTGCACCAGGTCCTCGGCGCGTTGGCGGTCCCCGTTCACCAGCCGCAGTGCGTGCGCGAAGAGCGCCTCCGCGTGTTCGTCGTGCAGCGCGCGGAGCAGGTGGGCGTCGTGGTCGCTGATGGTCGTCTCCTCGCTCCGACGAGTGCCCAGGTGCGGTCGCCGGGGAGTACGTGCCACGAACCGATTCGGTTCAGCCCAGCTCAGACGGGCTCGGCGGAGGGTGTTCACATCTGGTTCACGCCGAGGCTGACGCCCGCTCATCGGCCCGTGGAAATGTCCGGCCGGCGTAGAGCGGACCCCCCTTCCCGGAGCGCTTCGACCCTCTCAGGAGGTACCCATGAGCGAGCCTCGTCGGCTGCTCCCCCTGCTGGGCACCCGTCGCCACGGCAGCCGTACCGCCATGACCTGCCTGTACCGCTGCGGCAACGCCTGTGACCACCCGGCACCCAACCGGTCCGACAACCCGTACTTCGCCGACCTGGTCGACGCCGAGGTCACCCGCCGGGGCGTGGTCCGGGCCGGGGCGGCCGGTGCCCTGGTCCTCGGCGTCGGTGGCGCGCCGGCCGGGACGACCCCGGCCGCCGCCGCCCCGGCCGCACCCCAGGGCACCGCCGCTCCGGGCGGCTCCCCGGTCCCGCCGGGGTTCGGTGACTTCACCGCACCCGCCCGCCACACCGGCAGCGGCGCGCTGACCTTCAGGCCGATCCCGCCGAACCGGCTCGACTCCCTCGTCGTCCCGAACGGGTACGACCACAGCGTGCTGATCCGCTGGGGTGACCCGGTGCTGCCCGACGCCCCCGGGTTCGACCTGGGCCGACAGACCGCCGCCCGGCAGTCCAAGCAGTTCGGCTACAACAACGACTACGTCGGGGTGCTCCCGCTGGACCGGCAGGGGCGCCGCGCCCTGCTCGTGGTCAACCACGAGTACACGAACGAGGACCTGATGTTCCCCGGGTTCACCACCTTCGAGGCGATGTCGGTGGAGCAGGTCCGGGTGACGATGGCCGCGCACGGAATGTCGGTGGTGGAGATCGAGCGGGTCGACGGCACCGGGCGGTGGCGGGTGGTCACCAGGGGCCGTCGGCCGTACAACCGTCGGGTCACCGCCCACCAGACCCGGTTCGACCTGACCGGCCCGGCGGCCGGTTCGCCGTGGCTGCGTACCGCCGCCGACCAGCGCGGCCGGGTGGTCGTCGGCACGCTGAACAACTGCGCCGGTGGGACGACCCCGTGGGGCACCGTGCTCTCCGGCGAGGAGAACTTCAACCAGTACTTCGTCGGCGGGGACCAGGTGCCCGCGCAGGACCAGCCGAGGCTCGCCCGGTACGGCATCACCACCACCGCCCGGTATCCCACCGGCAGCCGCAGGTGGGAGCGGGCCGACGAGCGGTTCGACCTGTCGAAGCACCCGAACGAGGCGAACCGGTTCGGGTGGATCGTCGAGATCGACCCGTTCGACCCGGAGAGCCGTCCGCGCAAGCACACCGCGCTGGGTCGGTTCAAGCACGAGGGGGCGAACGTCATCGTCGCCCGCAGCGGGCACGTGGTGGCGTACATGGGCGACGACGAGCGCTTCGACTACCTCTACAAGTTCGTCTCGGACCGGAAGTACCGCAGTGGTGACTCCTGGGCGGCCCGTCGGCACAACCTGAGCCTGTTGGAGTCGGGCACCCTCTACGTCGCGCGGCTGGGGCAGACCAGCGCCGGGGAGATCGACGGATCGGGTCGGCTCCCCTCCGACGGGGCGTTCGACGGCCGGGGAGAGTGGATCAGGCTGGTCTCCGGCGACCGGTCGTACGTGGACGGGATGACCGCCGCCGAGGTGCTGGTCTTCACCCGCCTCGCCGCCGACCGGGTGGGTGCCACCAAGATGGACCGCCCCGAGGACGTCGAGCCGAGTCTGCGTACCGGCAAGGTGTACGTCGCGTTGACGAACAACAGTGAGCGGGGCGCGGCCGGCAAGCCGGCCGCCGACGAGGCCAACCCGCGCGTCGGCAACCGGCACGGGCAGATCCTGGAGCTGGTCGAGGACGCGGGGGACAACACCGCACGGACCTTCGGGTGGTCGCTGCCGATCGTCTGCGGTGACCCGGCCGACCCGTCGACCTACTTCGCCGGCTACGACAAGGCGAAGGTGTCGCCGATCTCCTGCCCTGACAACGTCGCCTTCGACGCCGCCGGCAACCTCTGGATCTCCACCGACGGCAACGCCCTGGGCAGCAACGACGGCCTCTTCGCCACCGCAGTGGAGGGTCCGGAGCGGGGCCACCTCAAGCAGTTCCTCACGGTCCCGATCGGGGCGGAGACCTGCGGGCCGCTCATCACCGGCGACAACCGCTCGGTCTTCGTGGCCGTCCAGCACCCGGGCGAGCTGCCCGGGGCGTCGGTGGACGCCCCGGCGTCCACCTGGCCGGACGGGGACGTCGCCAAGCCGGGCGTGGTGGTCGCCTGGCGCCTCGACGGAGGGCCGATCGGCAGCTGAGGCCCACGTCGCGGTCCGGTTCGTCGCAGTCGACGCGGCGTCGGTCCGCCACCGTAGACGAGGCCCACGTCGCGGTCCGGTTCGCCACAGTCGACGGCGGACCGGACCCGGCGGGCCGTCACTCCGCGGTGAGGCCCTCGGCGATGGCCCGCGCCACAGTCAGCAGCTTGGCCCGGACCACCCGGGCCGAGGTCATCATCTCGCCGGCGGGCAGGGCGCAGGCCAGCACGACCCGGCGTTCCATGTCCTTGTCCGGGGCGACCAGCACCGCCGCACAGGCCACCCCCTGGCGGAACTGGCCCAACTCCAGCTGCATCCCCCGCCGGTCCCCGGCGGCCAGGTCGGCCTCGAACGCCTCGGGGCTGGTCAGGGTCGCCGAGGTGAACGGCCGCATGCCGTACTCCCTGAGGTACCGGAACCGCTGTTCGGCGGTGAGCGTGGCCAGCAGGGCCTTGCCGAGGGCGGTGGCGTGGGCGCCCTCGTCGAAGCCCGGGACCAGGTCCTCCAGGTACGGCGACCGGGGTCCCTCGGCGACCGCCGTGATCGCCACCTGACCGCCGACGAACCGGCCCAGGTAGTGGCTGTAGCCGGTGTCCAGGGCCGCCCGGCGCAGGGCCTCCCCGACCGCGGGTGGGCCACGGAAGGCGGTGACCAGCTCGCGGTACCGGTCGGCCACCTCCAACCCGACGATGTACGTGCCGTCCTCGCGTCGGATCACGTAACCCTCGTAGGCCAGGGTCCGAACGAGGTGGTACGTCGTCGCCACAGTCAGTTCGCAGCGTCGGGCGATCTGCTTGACGGTGAGCCCGCGCGGGGCACGACCGACCGCCTCGAGCACTCGTAGCGCGCGGGACACACTCCGGATGAGATCCGAAGGCTCTGCCAGGGGGTCGCGCACAACCACCTCCGACGCCGGGGACTTACACCATATGAAAAACCGGCCATTATCGAAATGCCTGTTCGGTCGAGGATGCCAGATCAGGTCGACTGTGTGTGCACCGGTGACGACGATCCGTTGCCCGAAAGCCTCTCGGGTTAGGTTGTCCAGATCATGCCCGACACCCTCACGCGCACCGCCCCCGCCCGCCCCGTACGGGCCAGCGCGGCAGCCGTCGCCGTCACCATCGCCTGTGTCCTGCCGGTCTTCCTGGTCGGCGGACTCGCCGTCCAGATGGGCCGCGACCTCGGCTTCTCCCCCGCCGGCCTGGGTCTGGCCGTGTCGGTGTACTTCGGAGTCAGCGCCCTGGCCTCGGTCCCCTCCGGCGCGCTGGTCGAGCGGTACGGCTCGGTCGTCGGCGCCCGGCTCGGAATCCTGATCTCCGCCGGATCGCTGCTGGCAATCGCCCTAGTGGCTCGTTCGTTCCCGATGCTGGTGGCGCTGCTGGGGCTCAGTGCCGCCGCGAACGCGCTCGGTCAACTGGCCAGCAACTCGTCGTTGGCTCGGCACGTACCCCCACGCCGACAGGGCCTGTCCTTCGGGGTGAAGCAGGCAGCCATCCCGATCTCCACCCTGCTGGCCGGTGCGGCGGTGCCCACCATCGCGTTGACAGTCGGGTGGCGGTGGGCCTTCGTGGCTGCGGCGGTGGCCGCGTTGGCGGCGCTGGGCACCGTCACCGCCGCCGACGCGGCCCCACCCCGTCGGGCCGGTACGGCCCGGGGCGGACACGTCTCGACGGGTCTGGTCGTCGTCGGGGTGGCCGCCGCCCTCGCCTCGGGGGCGGCGAACGCCCTGGGCACCTTCGTGGTCGACGCCTCGGTGGTCCGTGGCCTCGACCCCGGCCTGGCCGGGCTCACCCTCACCCTCGGCAGCGCTGTCGGTGTCGCCGCCCGGATCGGGGCGGGCTGGCTCGCCGACCGGCGCAGCACCGGCCACCTCGCGGTGGTCGCCGGCATGTCGGCGGTCGGTGCCGTCGGACTGGCGCTGCTCGCGGTGGCCAGTCCGCTCGCCCTGGTGGCGGGGGTGGTGCTGGGGTTCGGCCTGGGCTGGTCCTGGCCCGGGTTGGTGAACTTCGCGGTGGTCCGGCTGCACCCGCAGGCCCCGGCCGCCGCCACCTCCATCACCCAGACCGGGGTGTACGCCGGCGGCAGTGTCGGCCCGCTCGTCCTCGGCCTGGTCGCCCACCGATGGGGCTATCCCACCATGTGGTACGGCGCGTCCGCCGCGATGCTCCTGGCGGCACTGCTCATGGTGGTCGCCTATCGGCTACTCGCCCGGACCCGCACCCCGGACGGTGCCGGCGACGACAGCATGGCGACGGGAAGGCAGGCGCAGGACGGCCCCAGGGGGCCGAGGAAGCCGGTGGCCGGAGGTCAGCTGGTGCGGTCGGCGACGAAGTCGCAGAGCGACTCCAACGCCCGGCGGGCCGGATGGTCGGGCAGGGGGGCGAGGTGGCTGCGGGCGTCCTCGGCGTAGCTGCGGACGGTCTCCCGCGCCCGCTTGAGCGCCGGGCTCTCCCGCAGCAGACCGAGCGCCTCGGCGTGCAGGGCGTCGTCGGTGATCGGGCCGGTGGCCAGGATCTCCCGCAGCCGTACCGAGGCCGCGTCGGAGTCGTCGGAGGCCGACGCGTACAGCACCGGCAGGGTGGGGACCCCCTCCCGGAGGTCGGTGCCGGGGGTCTTGCCCGACTGGGCCGACTCCGAGGAGATGTCGAGCAGGTCGTCGGAGAGCTGGAAGGCCACCCCGATGATCTCGCCGTACCCGGCGAGGGCCTCGGTGTGCTCCGGGGCCGCAGTGCCGAACATCCCGCCGAAGCGGGCCGACGTGGCGATCAGGGAACCGGTCTTCTCGGCGATCACGTCCAGGTAGTGGTCCACCGGGTCGACGCCGTCACGGGGTCCGACGGTCTCGGCGATCTGCCCGTGCACCAGGCGGGCGAAGGTCCGCGCCTGGAGGCGTACCGCCTCCGGACCGAGGTCGGCGGCGATGTCCGCAGCCCGGGCGAAGAGGTAGTCGCCGACCAGGATCGCCACCGAGTTCGTCCAGCGGGAGTTGGCGCTCGGCGCTCCCCGCCGGACAGCCGCCTCGTCCATCACGTCGTCGTGGTACAGGGTGGCCAGGTGGGTGAGCTCCATCACCACGGCGGCCGGCACGACCTGCGCCCCGGCCGGGTCCCCGAACTGGGCACCGAGCGCCACGAGGAGGGGGCGGAACCGCTTTCCGCCGGCCTCGACCAGGTGCCGGGCCGCCTCGGTGACGAACGGATCCGCGCTCGCCACGCTGCTGCGCAGCTCGGCCTCGACCGAGTCGAGCACGCCCAGCACCGAGGCCTCGACGCGGGCATCGGCGATGCTGAGGCCGAGCGCGCCGAACTGACTCGTGCTCGACCGACTCCGACGACCGCCGGAGCCGGTGGCACCTGAACGCTCGCCAGCCGGATTCACCACGTCTCCAACCATGCCACACGCTCTCTACCTGCTCCGGTTCGGGGATCCCATCGGCGAGACGGAGAACGGGGCCGAAGCGCCTCAGCGCCCGGCCCCGTTCAGATGGTCGACCCGGTCAACGGACGAACTCGGCCGCCCCGTTCGCGAGGTCGAGCAGCGGGCCGGGAGCCACGCCGAGGACCAGGGTGGCGGCCACCCCGATCATCAGCGCCGCCGCGGTCAGTCCACCCGGTACGGCGACCGTCGGGGTGCTGTCACCCGGCTCGGAGAGCCACATCATCACCACGACCCGCAGGTACGGGAAGGCCAACACCATGCTGGTCAGCACACCGGCGATCACCAGCCACACCTGGTCGGCGGCGAGCGCCGGACCGAAGACCGCGAACTTGCTGATGAAACCGCTGGTCAGCGGGATACCGGCGAACGCCAGGAGGATGAACGTGAAGATCCCGGCGTAGAACGGCGACCGCTTGCCCAGTCCGGCCCACCGGGACAGGTGGGTCGCCTCCCCGTCGGCGTCCCGGACCAGGGTCACCACCGCGAACGCGGCCAGCACCGAGAAGCCGTACGCGACGAGGTAGAACATCGTCCCGGACAGCCCGTCCCGGGTCGGCGCCAGGACCCCCACCAGCAGGTAGCCGGCGTTCGCGATCGACGAGTACGCCAGCAGCCGCTTGATGTCGGTCTGGGTCACCGCGAGCACCGCGCCGACGAGCATGGTCAGCACCGCGATCGCCCCGAGGACCGGGGTGAAGTCCCAGGCGGCGTCGGCGAAGGCGACGTGGAAGACCCGCAGGAGGGCCCCGAAGGCGGCGACCTTGGTGCAGGCGGCCATGAAGCCGGTGATCGGCGTCGGTGCGCCCTGGTACACGTCCGGGGTCCAGACGTGGAACGGGGCCGCCGCCGCCTTGAACAGCAGGCCGATGGCGATCAGCGCCATACCGGCGAAGAGCAGCACGTCGCTGGCGGGCGACTCGCTCACCGCGGCGTTGATGGTGGCGAAGTCGACCCCGGCGCCCCGGTCCGGCATCCCGGCGGTGAAGCCGTACACCAGTGCCACACCGAACAGGAAGAACGCGGAGGCGTACGCACCGAGCAGGAAGTACTTCATCGCCGCTTCCTGGCTCAGCAGCCGCCGACGGCGGGCCAACGCGCAGAGCAGGTACAGCGGGAGGGAGAAGACCTCCAACGCGATGAACATGGTCAGCAGGTCGTTCGCCGCCACGAAGATCAGCATGCCGCCGATCGCGAAGGTGGTCAGCGGGTAGATCTCGGTGGCCCCGGCCCGCCCCTGCGCCTGCCGCCGGTCCTCCGGCGACTCGGCGGTGACCGCCGCCTGGGCGACGAAGGCACCGCCGCGCTCCACCGACCGCTCCCCGATCAGGAGCAGGGCCATCGCGGAGAGGACCAGGATGGCCCCCTGGAGGAAGAGCGTCGGCCCATCCACCGCCACCGCTCCACCGATGGTGATGACCCGGTCGTCGCCGTTCATGATCCGCAGGTCCGCGTTGCGGATCACCATCACCAACGCACCCAGGACCGAGGCCAGCGCCAGGACCAGCTGGGTGGTGTGCCGGTGCGGCCGGGGCACGAAGGCCTCGACGAGCACGCCGATGACGGCGGCTCCCATCAGGATCAGGATCGGAGCCAGCGCCGTGTAGTCGATCGACGGCAGCGTGAGCTCATTCATCGGGCAGTCCTTTCATCCGCGACTGCGGAGCTCGCCAGCTCGGTCGGCAGGCTCACCGGGAGGCCTCCTGGACGCCGCCGACCGTCGGAGCGGGGTCGCTGCGGCCGATGTCGGTCATTGTCGCCTGGACGGCGGGGTTGATCACGTCGGTGACCGGCTTCGGGTAGAAGCCGAGCAGCACGATCAGGGCGATCAGCGGGGCGACGACGACCTTCTCCCGCAGGTTCAGGTCCTTGCGCATGGCCTCGACCTCGGTGAGTGCCGGGTTGAGGGTGCCCTGGGTGGTGCGCTGCACCATCCACAGCACGTACGCCGCCGCCAGGATGATGCCCAGGGTGGCGATCACCGCGACCGGCTTGTTCACCGTGAAGGTGCCGATCAGCACCAGGAACTCGGAGACGAACGGTGCGGTGCCGGGCAGGGCCAGCGAGGCCAGACCGGCGAAGAAGAGCACCCCGGCCAGGACCGGGACCAGCTTGCCGGCCCCACCGAAGTCACTGATCAACGCCGAGCCGCGCCGGGTCACCAGCATCCCCACCACCAGGAAGAGCAGACCGGTGGCGAGACCGTGGTTGAGCATGTACAGCACCGCCCCGGTGCCCGCCTGCGTGGTGAAGGCGAAGATGCCGACCCCGATGAACCCGAAGTGGGCGATCGAGGTGTACGCCACCAGCCGCTTGAGGTCGTTCTGACCGACGGCCAGGAGCGCTGCGTAGATGATGCCGATCACGCCCAGCGCCAACGCGTACGGGGCGAACCACTTGGCCGCGTCGGGGAACAGCGGCAGGCAGTAGCGCAGGATGCCGAACGTACCGACCTTGTCCAGGACACCGACGAGCAGCGCGGCGGAACCGGCCGGGGCCGCGCCACCGGCGTCGGGCAACCAGGTGTGGAACGGGAAGAACGGTGCCTTGATCGCGAAGGCGATGAAGAAGCCCAGGAAGAGCCAGCGCTCGGTTCCGGTGGTGATGTCCACCTGGCTCAGCGCCACCCAGTCGAAGGTCTTGCCGCCGACCACCCAGAGCCCGATCACCGCGGCGAGCATGAACAACCCGCCGACGAGTGAGTAGAGGAAGAACTTGACCGCCGCGTACTGCCGCTGGTGGCCGCCGTAGCTGCCGATCAGGAAGTACATCGGGACCAGCATGACCTCGAAGAACACGTAGAACAGGAAGATGTCGGCGGCGGCGAAGACGCCGATCATCGTGCATTCGAGGACGAGCAGCAGCGCGAAGTAGACGGGCACCGACCGCTTCGACGCCTCGGCGTCGTGCCAGGAGGCCAGGATCACCAACGGCACCAGGATGGTGATCAGCATCAGCATGACGAGCGCGATGCCGTCGGCGGCGAAGGTGAAGTTCACCCCCCAGGTGGGGATCCACGGGTACGACTCGCGGAACTGGAACCGGTCACCGTCGGCCTGGAAGGTGACCCACATGACCACCGACAGCACCAGCACGAGCAGCGACCAGCCGAGCGCCACCTGCTTGGCCAGGTTCGGCCGGCTGCGCGGCAGGAAGGCCACGACCAGGGCGCCGACCAGCGGCGCCACGGTCAGCACCGAGAGGAACGGGAAGTTGGACATTATGCGGCCTTACCTCCGTCGTCACAGCGTGGTCCGCCGGCGGGGGCCGCCGGGTTGAGGTCGATCACGCCAACCACCCCGCCTGTACGGCCAGGAACGCCGCCACCACCAGCAACGCGCCGGCGAGGATGGACGTCGCGTACGACCGGACGAAACCGGTCTGCAGTCGCCGGAGCCGGGCCGATCCGCCCCCGATGCCGGCGGCGAGGCCGTTGACCAGGCCGTCGATGCCACGGTTGTCGAGGTACACCAGGGCCCGGGTGAGGAAGATGCCGGGCTTCTCGAAGACCGCCACGTTGACGGCGTCGGTGTACAGGTTCTTCCGGGCGGCGGTGACCACCACCCCGGCGGGCTCCGGCTCGGTGGCGGTGCCGTTGCGGAACAGGAACCAGGCCAGCCCGACGCCGAGTGCGGTGACCACCAGCGAGATCACGGTGACCGCGAAGTGCGACAGGACGGCGTCGTGGTGCTCCTCCGCGCCACCGAGTCCGGCGGTCGCGGTCAGCCAGTCCGGCACCGAGGTGGAGAGCAGGAAACCGGCACCGATCGAGCCGATCGCCAGCAGGATCAGCGGAACCGTCATCAGCGGCGGGGACTCGTGCGGGTGCTCGATCTCCTCGGTCCACCGCTTCGGGCCGTGGAAGGTCAGCCAGTAGAGCCGGGTCATGTAGAACGCGGTCAGTCCGGCACCGAGGACCGCCGCCCCGCCGAAGAGCCAGGACGTCCAGTCCCCCCGGGCGAAGGCCGCCGCGATGATCGGTTCCTTCGAGAAGAAGCCGGAGAACGGGAACATGCCGATGATGGCGAGCCAGCCCGCCATGAAGGTCAACCAGGTGATCTTCATGTACTTGCGGAGGCCACCGAACCGGCGGATGTCCACCTGGTCGTTCATGCCGTGCATGACCGACCCGGCCCCGAGGAACATGTTGGCCTTGAAGAACCCGTGGGCCAGGAGGTGGACGATGGCCAGGGCGTAGGCCGCCCCGCCGAGCCCGACCCCGAGGAACATGTAGCCGATCTGGCTGACCGTCGACCAGGCCAGGATCCGCTTGATGTCGTCCTTGGCGCACCCGATGATGCAGCCGATCAGCAGGGTGAGGGCACCGACGCTGACCACCACGAGCTGCAGGGTGGAGTTCGCCGAGAAGATCGGGTTGGACCGGGCGATCAGGTAGACCCCGGCGGTGACCATGGTCGCCGCGTGGATCAGGGCCGAGACCGGGGTCGGGCCCTCCATCGCGTCCGGGAGCCAGGCCTGCAGCGGGAACTGGCCGGACTTACCGGCCGCACCGAGCAGCAGGAGCAGCCCCATCACCAGCACCGTGGTCGCGGTGAGACCGCCGACGGAGGTGAACACCTCGTCGTACTGGGTGGTGCCCAACGTCGCGAACATCATGAAGATCGCGATGGCCAGACCGGCGTCGCCGACCCGGTTCATCAGGAAGGCCTTCTTGCCGGCCGTGGCGGCGGCGGGCCGCTCGGTCCAGAAGGAGATCAGCAGGTACGACGCCAGACCGACGCCCTCCCAGCCGAAGTAGAGCATCACGTAGTTGTTGCCGAGCACCAGCAGGAGCATGGCGGCGACGAAGAGGTTGAAGTACGCGAAGAACCGTCGCCGGCCCGCGTCGTGCGCCATGTACTCGACCGCGTACAGGTGGATCAGGAAGCCCACACCGGTGATCAGCAGGACGAAGACAGCGGCGAGCGGGTCGAAGAGCAGACCGAAGTCGACGCGGAAGTCGCCGACCACGATGAAGTCCCAGAGACTGCGCTCGACGGACTTGTTCTCCAACCCACGGAGTTGGAAGAAGAAGGTGAGGCCGAGGACGAAGGCGGCGCCGACGGCGGCCACCCCGAGCCAGTGCCCCCACCTGTCGGCCCGACGGCCGAGCAGCAGCAGGATCGCCGCGCTGAGCAGCGGAATCGCCACCAGCAGCCACACGTTGCCCAGCAGGCCGTCGGCCGGAGCGTAGGCGACGGTTCCGGCCGGCTCGGCCGCCTGGGCGTACGTCAGAATTTGCTCCACCGGTGGGCCCCTCAGTACTTCAGCAGGTTGGCGTCGTCGACGCTGGCCGAGCGACGGGTGCGGAAGATCGACATGATGATCGCGAGCCCGACCACGACCTCGGCCGCCGCCACCACCATCACGAAGAACGCCATGATCTGGCCGTTCAGGTCACCGTTGATCCGGCTGAAGGTGACGAGCGCCAGGTTGGCCGCGTTCAGCATCAGCTCGACGCACATGAACAGCACGATGGCGTTACGCCGGACGAGCACCCCGACCGCACCGATGGTGAACAGGATCGAGGCGAGCACCAGGTAGTAGTTCGGCTCGACCGAAAAGAAGCCTTCCATCAGCAGGCGGCCTTTCCGTTGGCGACTGCGGGGAGTGCGCTCACTTCTCGGTCCCCTTCGGCGTGTTCTCCTCGGACGTCAACTCGCGCACCGGAAGGATGTCCGGGGTGCTCCGGTCGCTCAGCTTGCCGTCGGGCAGGCGGGCCGGGGTGGCCACCGAGGACGAGGTGGCGAAGACGCCGGGGCCGGGCTTCGGCCCGGGGTAGTTGCCCGGGGCGAACCGGGCCTTCATGGTGGCCACCTGGTCGCGCTTGTCCTCCTTGCGCCGCTCCAGGTGGGCCAGGAGCATCCCGCCGATGGTGGCGGTGATCAGCAGCGCCGCCGTCAGCTCGAACGCGAAGACGTAGTCGGTGTAGAGCAGGCGCGCGATGTTCTGGACGTTGCCGCCCTCGTTGGCCTGGTCCAACCCGACCGGTACGCCCCCGGCGGTGGCCCGGTACACCCCGCTGCCCAGCAGCAGGGCGAACCCGATGCCCAGCCCGATGGCGGCGACCCGCTGCCCGCGCAGGACCTCGATCAGCGAGTCGGTGGAGTCCCTACCGACGAGCATCAGGACGAACAGGAAGAGCATCATGATCGCGCCGGTGTAGACGATGATCTGCGTCATCCCGATGAACGGCCCGGCCTGCAGGACGTAGAAGACGCCCAGGCAGAGCATCGTCAGCACCAGCCAGAGCGCGGAGTGCACGGCGTTGCGGGCCAGCACCATCCCGAACGCCCCGAGCAGCGCCAGCGGGGCGAGGATCCAGAAGGTCACCGCCTCGCCGCCGGAGACCGAGGCCGAGGCGGCGAGCACGGTCTGCGTGGTCATTCCTTGTCTCCCTTGCCGGATGCGGCCCCGTCGGGCTTGCCGGATGCGGCCCGGTCGGCGGCCTGCTCGGCACCGGGGAAGGTCACCCCGGGGTGCTCCTCCAACCGGTAACGCCCCGGACCCATCGGCGAGCTCTCCGCCCCGGCCGAGGTGCCCGGGTTGGTCAGCGCGCCGACGTAGTAGTCCTTCTCGCTGTCGCCCAGCCGCATCGGGTGCGGCGGCTGCTCCATCCCCGGCAGCAGCGGCGCGAGCAACTGCTCCTTGGTGAAGATCAGATCCTGGCGGTTGTCCCGGGCCAGCTCGTACTCGTTGCTCATGGTCAGCGAACGGGTCGGGCAGGCCTCGATGCAGAGCCCGCAGAAGATGCAGCGGGCGTAGTTGATCTGGTAGATGCTGGCGTACCGCTCACCCGGGGAGAAGCGCTGCTCCTCGGAGTTGTCGCCACCCTCCACGTAGATCGCGTCGGCCGGGCAGGCCCAGGCGCACAGCTCGCACCCGATGCACTTCTCCAGCCCGTCCGGGTGCCGGTTGAGGATGTGCCGCCCGTGGTAGCGCGGCGCCGAGACCGGCGGCTTGAACGGGTAGTCGGTGGTGACGACCTTCCTGAACATGTGCGAGAAGGTGACCCCGAACCCCTTGAACGTTCCGGTGATCGCGCCCACGTCACACCTCCTGAGAGTCCGGGGCGGCGGCGACGTTGGCCGGCTCCCGCTCGGCGACCACACGCTTGGTGCGCGGGCTCGGTGGTACCTGCAGGTCCATCGGGGGCAGCGGGAAGCTGCCGTGTGGCCGGTTGTCGACCTGTTCCTGAAGTGTCGGCTTCGGCTCGTACCGACGGCTCGGCCAGAAGATCGCGGCGATCATCAGCAGCCCGGCGACCACGCCGTAGGCGATCAGCTTGTCGGTCCGCTCCCAACCCTGGGTCTTCAGGAAGGCGGCCAGCCCGACGATCCAGACCAGGTTGACCGGGATCAGGACCTTCCAGCCCAGCCGCATGAACTGGTCGTACCGCATCCGGGGCAGGGTTCCCCGCAGCCAGACGAAGACGAAGACCAGGGCCACGACCTTGCCGAAGAACCAGAGCATCGGCCACCAGCCGGAGTTCGCCCCCGACCAGATCGTGATCGGCCAGGGGGCGTGCCACCCGCCGAGGAAGAGCGTCACCGTGAACGCCGACATGGTCACCATGGCGACGTACTCGCTGAGCATGAAGAGCGCGAACTTCAGCGAGCTGTACTCGGTCATGAAGCCCGCGACCAGCTCCGACTCCGCCTCCGGCAGGTCGAACGGGGCCCGGTTGGTCTCACCGACGATCGAGATGAAGAAGATGACGAAGCTCGGGAAGAGCAGCAGCGCGTACCAGCCGGGCATCGGGACGCTGAGGCCGAAGAACTCGACGTTCGGGCCGCTGCCCTGGGCGGAGACGATCTCGCTGGTCGACATGGTGCCAGAGAGCATGAACACGGCCACGATCGACAGACCCAGCGACACCTCGTACGAGATCAGCTGGGCGCTGGAGCGCAGCGCGCCGAGGACCGGGTACGGCGACCCGGAGGCCCAGCCGCCCAGCACGATGCCGTAGACCGCCAGCGACGACAGCGCCAGCACCACCAGGACCGCCACCGGCACGTCGGTGACCTGCAACGGCGTCTGGTGGCCGAAGATGCTCACCATCGGGCCGAACGGGATCACCGAGAGCGCGGTGACCGCGCAGACCACCGAGATGACCGGGGCGAAGAAGTAGACGACCTTGTCCGCCGACCTCGGGAGGATGTCCTCCTTGAAGGCCATCTTCAGGCCGTCGGCGAGGGTCTGGAGCAGACCGAACGGACCGGTCTGGTTGGGACCGGGCCGGACCTGCATGAAGCCCACCACGCGCCGCTCGAACCAGACCCCCAGCAGGGTGGCCAGTACGGCGAAGACGAAGGCGAAGACGATCTTGATCAGGACCAGCCACCACGGATCCTTGCCGAAGTCGGCCAGGGTCGGGTCCTGCGCCAGATAGAGCGCGTTCACTGCACGCCCCTTTCGTTGGCCGGGACGGAGATCCGTACCACCGCGCCGGACGTCGCACCGAGGCTGCGCCGGACGGTCGAACCAGGAGAGTTGGTCGGCAGCCAGACCACGCCGTCCGGCATCTCGGTGATCGCCGCCGGCAGGGTCAACGCCCCCCGGTCGGTGCCCACCGTCACCGGGTCACCGTCGGCGACGCCGAGCGCCTCCGCGGTGCCCTTGCCGAGCCGGACCACCGGCGGACGCGAGGTCCCGCCCAGGTGCTCGTCACCGTCGGTGAGGCTGCCCAGGTCCAGCAGCTGGTGCCAGGTGGCCAGGACCGCCTCCCCGGCACCGGGCTCCGGCACCCGTGCCGCCTCCACCAGCGGCGGACCCGGCCGGTCGAGCCGGGTCTGCGGCAGCCCACCCAGCTCCCGGCGGACGCTGAGCACGTCCCCGGTGCCGAGCCGGACGTCGAGCTGCGCGGCGAGGGCGTCGAGCACCCGACCGTCGGGCATCGCCGTGGTGTCCAGCACCGCGTCGAAGGTGCGCAGCCGACCCTCCCAGTCCAGGAAGCTGCCGGACTTCTCCACCACCGGGGCGACCGGGAAGACCACGTCCGCCCGGCGAGCCACCGCGGTGAGGCGCTGCTCCAGGCTGACCAGGAACGGCACCGCGTCCAGGGCCTGCTCGGCGCGGCGCGGGTCGGCCAGGTCGCTCGGGTCGACACCGGCCACCACCAGCGCGCCGACCTGCTCGTTCAGAACGGCGGTGAGGATGCCGTCGGTGTCCCGACCGGCCTGGCTGGGGATCACCCCGGCCGGGATGTCCCAGGCCTCGCCCAGCTCGGCGCGGGCGGCCGGCTCGGTGACCAGGCGGCCACCGGGAAGGAGGTTCGGCAGGCAGCCGGCGTCGACGGCGCCCCGGTCCCCCGCCCGCCGGGGCACCCAGGCGAGCTTCGCCCCGGTACGCCGGACCACGTCGGCCGCCGCCGACAGGCCACCGGGCACCTGGCCCAGCCGCTCGCCGACGATGAGGATCGCACCCGGGGTGCCGAGCGCCTCGGCGACCGTGTCGTGCTCGGCGAGCACGCTGGCCTCCTCGCCCGGGACCACCCGGGCCAGCTTGGCCCCGAGCTTCTCCAGGCCACGGGTGGCGAACGGGGCGATCGCGTAGACCTTCAGCTTCTTCTTCAGGTACGCCTTGCGCATCCGGAGGAAGAGGATCGGGCACTCCTCCTCCGGCTCCAACCCGACCAGAACCACGGCCGGGGCGTTCTCCACGTCGGCGTAGGTGACGTCGGTGACCCCGGCGACGTTGCTGGCCAGGAAGTCGGCCTCCTCGCGGGAGACCGGCCGGGCCCGGAAGTCGATGTCGTTGGTGTTCAGGGCGACCCGGGCGAACTTCGCGTACGCGTAGGCGTCCTCGACGGTCAGCCGACCACCGGTCAGCACCCCGATGCCCCGGGCACCGTCGCGAGCCTCCCGCAGCCCGTCGGCGGCCACCGCGAAGGCCTCGCTCCAGGACGCCTCGCGCAGCTCACCGGTCTGCTTGTCGCGTACCAGCGGGGTGGTGAGCCGGTCGGCGGCCCGGGCGTACTGGAAGCCCCACCGCCCCTTGTCGCAGTTCCACTCCTCGTTGACCTGCGGGTCGTCACCGGCCAACCGGCGCAGGACCTTGCCCCGCCGCCAGTCGGTGCGCTGGGCGCAACCGGCCGAGCAGTGCTCGCAGACGCTCGGGGTGGAGACCAGGTCGAAGGGGCGGGCCCGGAACCGGTACTGGGCGCCGGTCAGCGCCCCCACCGGGCAGATCTGCACGGTGTTCCCGGAGAAGTACGAGTTGAAGGGGACGTCACCGGCGTCGCCCTCCTCGCCGTACGCCTCGTCCCGGTAGATGTTGATCTCCTCGGCGGACGACCGGCCCATCAGGTCGATGAACTTGTCGCCCGCGATCTCCTCGGAGAACCGGGTGCAGCGCTGGCAGAGCACGCACCGCTCCCGGTCCAGCAGCACCTGACTGCTGATCGGCAGCGGCTTGGGGTACTCCCGCTTGTGCTCGTGGAACCGGGAGTCCGTCCGGCCGGTCGACATGGCCTGGTTCTGGAGGGGGCACTCGCCGCCCTTGTCGCACATCGGGCAGTCCAGCGGGTGGTTCATGAGCAGCAGCTCCATCACCCCCTCCTGCGCCTTCTTGGCCACCGGCGAGGTCAGCTGGGTCTTGACCACCATGCCCTCGGCCACCGTCTGGGTGCAGGAGGCGACCGGCTTGCGCTGGCCCTCCACGTCGACCAGACACTGCCGACAGGCACCGGCCGGGGCCAGCAGGGGGTGGTCGCAGAACCGGGGGATCGCGATGCCCATCTGCTCGGCGACCCGGATCAGCAGCGCGCCCTTCGGCGCGGTGACCTCGACCCCGTCGATGGTGAGCGTGACGGTCTCGACCTGCTTCGCAACGTCGGTCATCGGGCTGGCCTCCCACTCGCAAGCTCGTTCCTCGCGCTCATCAGTGGGCCCCCACCAGCGCCTTGTCGGACAGCCTCGGCGCGGTCCGGCCCTCGATGTAGTCGAGGTAGTCCTGCTTGAAGTACTTCAACGAGGAGGTCACCGAACTGGTCGCCCCGTCACCGAGACCGCAGAACGAGCGGCCGAGCACGTTGTCGCAGGTGTCCAGCAACGTGTCGAGATCCTCGTGGGTGCCCTGACCGGCGAGGATCCGCCGGAACACCCGGACCATCCAGTAGTTGCCCTCCCGGCACGGGGTGCACTTGCCGCACGACTCGTGGTGGTAGAACTCCAGCCACCGGTACGTCGCGTAGACGGGGCAGTCCTGGTCGGAGAAGATCTGGGTGGCGGTGGTGCCGAGGATCGACCCCGCCGCGGCGACCCCTTCGAAGTCCATCGGCACGTCCAGGTGCTCGGCGGTGAGCAGCGGGGTGGACGAACCGCCGGGGGTCCAGAACCTCAGGTCGTGCCCCGGCTGCATCCCACCGGCCAGCTCGATCAGCTCGCGCAGGGTGATGCCGAGGCCGCACTCGTACTGGCCGGGGTTGGTGATACGACCGGAGAGCGAATAGATCATCGGGCCGGCGGACTTCTCCGTACCCATCGACTTCCACCAGGCGGCACCGCCGAGCACGATCGGCGGGACGCTGGCGATGGTGCCGACGTTGTTGACCACGGTGGGGCTGGCGTACAGACCGTGGGTGGCCGGGAAGGGCGGACGGAGTCGGGGCTGACCCCGGAAGCCCTCCAGCGAGTCCAGCAGGGCGGTCTCCTCGCCGCAGATGTACGCCCCGGCCCCGGAGTGCACCACCAGGTCCAGGTCGAACCCGGAGCGCAGGATGTCCTTGCCGAGGTAGCCCTTGGCGTACGCCTCCTGGACGGCGCTGCGCAGTCGACGGGCGGCGTGCACCGCCTCACCCCGGATGTAGATGTAGGCCCGGCTGGCCCGGATCGCGTACGAGGCGATGATGACCCCTTCGACCAGCGCGTGCGGGTCGTGGGTCATCAGGGGCAGGTCCTTGCAGGTGCCCGGCTCGCCCTCGTCGGCGTTGACCACGAGGTAGTGCGGCTTGCCGTCGTTCTGCGGGATGAAGCCCCACTTCAGACCGGTGGGGAACCCGGCACCGCCCCGGCCGCGCAGGCCCGAGTCCTTGATCAGCTGGATCAGGTCGTCCGGATGGGCCTTGATCGCCTTGCGCAGGGCGGCGTACCCGTCGAGCTTCTCGTAGGTGCCGATCCGCCAGGCGTCCGGTGCGAGCCAGCGCCGGGTCAGCACCGGAGTGAGCTTGGCGAGCGTCTCCGATCGTGGCGAAGTCACTTCTGGGACCCCCTGTCGCTGCTGGTGGCGGTGCCGGTGGTCGACTCCGCCTCCCTGAGGTTGCGGTCCTGGGCGGTGGCCGTGTCACCGGCCGGCTTGCCGTCCCCGGCGGGAGCGTTCGACGCCGCGCCGGCCGCCTCCGCCTTCTGGGCGTCCCGGGGGGTCGGCGCAGCGCCGTCGACCGGAACCGTGGTGCCGGGTGCGTCCGGGACGGCGGTGCCGGCGGTCGGCTGCCGGGTCTCGGCGGCGCGTACCTCCGGCGACTTGTCGTCCGGGGCCTTCACGTCGGGGGCGGTGCTGGCGGTCGCCTCGGCCGACCGGGCGGGCTTGTCGGCCGCTGCCGGGACCGCCTTCGGCTCGGCGGCCGGGGCCGCCTTGGCCTGGTCGGCGGCCTTGGCCTTCGCCGCCGCCGCGTCGGCCTCCGCCTTGCTCGGGATCGGGGCGTCGCGGTCGAATTCGGGGGCGGAGACCCCGTGCTGCTGCGCCAGGTGCAGACCACGCAGGGTCGGTTCCCCCGGTACGCCGTCGGCGACGGCGCCCTCCCGCTCGTCGGCGAACCCGGCGAGCTGGACCGACATCTCCTTCAGCGTGCAGAGCCGGGCACCCCGGCTCGGCTGGGGACGCCCACCGGAGCGCAGCTCCTCGACCACCCCGAGGGCGGCCTGCGGGTCCACCTGGTCGAAGAAGTCGTAGTTGACGGTCATCACCGGGCCGTAGTCGCAGGCCGCCAGGCACTCGGCGTGCTCAAGGGTGATCTTCCCGTCGGCGGTGGTCTCGTCGTGCCCCACCCCGAGGTGCTCGGTCAGGGTGTCGTAGACCTCCTGACCGCCCAGCACGTTGCACATGGTGTTGGTGCAGACGCTGACCAGGTAGTCACCGGTCGGCCGACGCTTGTACATGGTGTAGAAGGTGGCGACCGCGCCCACCTGGGCCTTGTTCAGCCCGAGCACCTCGGCGCAGAACGCGACGCCGGCCGGGGAGACGTAGCCCTCCTCCGACTGCACGAGGTGCAGCAGCGGCAGCAGCGCCGAGCGGGAACGGTCGGCCGGGTAGCGCGCGATGATCTCCCGCGCCCGGACCCGGGTCTCTTCGGTGAAAACACTCATCGGTCACAACCGCCCATCACGGGGTCCAGCGAGGCGCCACCGGCGATCACGTCGGCGATCAGGCCGCCCTCGGCCATCGCCGGGAGGGCCTGGAGGTTGATGAAGCTCGGCTCCCGGTAGTGCACCCGGTACGGCCGGGTGCCACCGTCGGAGACCGCGTGCACGCCCAGCTCGCCCCGGGGGGACTCGATCCCGACGTACGCCTGCCCCGGCGGAACCCGGAACCCCTCGGTGACCAGCTTGAAGTGGTGGATCAGCGACTCCATCGACTGACCCATGATCTTGGCGACGTGCTCCAGCGAGTTGCCCATGCCGTCGACCCCGATGGCCAGCTGCGCCGGCCAGGCGATCTTCTTGTCGGCGACCATCACCGGGCCGGGCTTGAGCCGGTCGACGGCCTGCTCGACGAGCTTGAGCGACTCCCGCATCTCGGCCATCCGGACCAGGTACCGGCCCCAGACGTCGCCGTCGGTGTGGGTCGGCACGTCGAACTCGTAGTTCTCGTAGCCGCAGTACGGCATCGTCTTGCGCAGGTCCCAGGCGAGACCGGCGGAGCGCAGGACCGGGCCGGTGATGCCCAGCGCCAGGCAGCCGGTGGCGTCCAGGACCCCGACGTTCTGGGTCCGTCCCGTCCAGATCGGCTGACCGGAGAGGAGGTCTTCGTACTCCTTGAGGCGCTTGGGCATCATCGTGAGGAACTCACGGATCTTGACGACCGCCTCGTCCGGCACGTCCTGCGCCACACCGCCTGGGCGGACGTACGCGTGGTTCATCCGCAGGCCGGTGATCATCTCGAAGATGTCGAGGATGTACTCCCGCTCGCGGAAGCCGTACAGCATCATCGAGAGGGCGCCGAGCTCCATGCCCGTGGTGGCCAGCCAGATCAGGTGCGAGGAGATCCGGTTGAGCTCCATCATCAGGACCCGGATCGTGGTGGCCCGCTCGGTGATCTGCTCCTCGATGCCGAGCAGCTTCTCCACCGCCAGGCTGTACGCCGTCTCGTTGAAGATCGGCGCGAGGTAGTCCATCCGGGTCACGAAGGTCGAGCCCTGCACCCAGTTGCGGTATTCGAGGTTCTTCTCGATCCCGGTGTGCAGGTAGCCGACGACGGTACGCGCCTCGCGGACCGTCTCGCCCTCCAGCTCAAGGATGATCCGGAGCACACCGTGGGTCGACGGGTGCTGCGGACCCATGTTGATGACGATCCGGCCCTCGGTGATCGGGTCGACGCCGGCGACCACCTCGTCCCAGTCCCCGCCGGTGACGGTGAAGACCCGTCCCTCGGTCGTCTCGCGCTCGGTGGCGTAGCTCATTGGTACGACCTCCTCCGGTCCGGCGGCGGGATCTCGGCGCCCTTGTACTCGACGGGCACGCCGCCGAGCGGGTAGTCCTTGCGCTGCGGGTGCCCCTCCCAGTCGTCCGGCATGAGGATCCGGGTCAGGGCGGGGTGACCGTCGAAGACGACCCCGAACATGTCGTACGCCTCCCGCTCCTGCCAGTCGGCGGTCGGGTAGACGCTGGTGACGCTCGGGACGTGCGGCGCCTCGGCGCTCACCGCGACCTCCAGCCGGACCCGACGGCGGTACGTCATCGAGGTGAGGTGGTAGACCACGTGCAGCCGCCGGTCGTCAGCCCCCAGGTAGTCCACACCGGACACCGACGAGCACAGCTCGAACCGAAGCGCCATGTCGTCGCGCATCACCTGGCAGACCTCGAGGATCCGCTCCGCCCGCACGTGCAGGGTCAGCTCGCCCCGGTCGACGACCACCTTCTCGATCGCGTCGGCGAAGTGCGGGTACGCCTCTTCCAGCGCGTCGCGGACCTCGTCGAAGTAGCCCCCGTACGGGCGGGGGGCGTCCACGATCGGGTTCTGCGGCCGGACCAGACCACCGAAGCCGGAGGTGTCCCCGCTGCCCTGGATGCCGAACATGCCCTGACCAGCCGGGCTGGACGGAGGGTAGTCGGCCGGTGCGGTGCTGCTCGTCCCGGCCGGGGCCACCGGCACGGGCACGTTCGCCGCACCGGGCCTCTTGTCCTCGGATGCGGTCACCGGGTCGGGCTTCCGTTCGCTCGCCATCGGTTCACTTCCCCTGCGGCCGGAGGTGGTTCTGGGCCTTCATCCAGTTCTCGATCCGCAGCTGCTCCTCGCGCCCCTCACGGACCGCCTTGGTCCACTCGGCGCGCCGGGCCTTGTCGCTGCGGTACGACGACGGCATCGAGCCGTACGGCACGACGGGGATGTCGCCGCGGGCCTGCCGGGCCTCCAGCATCTTGCGACCGTTGGGCCCGAGCGGCTCCTGACCGATCTTCTCGCGGAGCTTGAGGATCGCGTCGATCAGCATCTCCGGCCGGGGCGGACAGCCCGGCAGGTACATGTCGACGGGCACGACGTGGTCGACGCCCTGGACGATCGCGTAGTTGTTGAACATGCCGCCGCTGCTGGCGCAGACGCCCATCGAGAGCACCCACCGGGGCTCTGCCATCTGGTCGTAGATCTGGCGCAGGACCGGGGCCATCTTCTGGCTCACCCGGCCGGCGACGATCATCAGGTCGGCCTGCCGGGGCGAGGCCCGGAAGACCTCCATGCCCCACCGGCCGAGGTCGTAGTGCGGGGCACCGGCGGCCATCATCTCGATGGCGCAGCAGGCCAGGCCGAAGGTGGCCCCCCAGACCGACGACTTGCGGGACCAGTTGACGAGCTTCTCCACCGAGGTGAGCAGAACGCCTGCGGGAAGTTTCTCCTCGATACCCATCTGCGTTCCTCCCTCAGTCCCAGTCCAGGCCGCCGCGCCGCCACTCGTAGGCGTACGCGACGAAGATCGCTCCGATGAAGACGAACATGACCATGAACCCGAACATCGGCAGCATGTCGAAGGAGACCGCCCACGGATAGAGGAAGATCATTTCGACGTCGAAGACGATGAAGAGCATCGCGGTCAGGTAGAACTTGATCGGGAACCGGCTACCCCCGACCGGCTGCGGGCTGGGCTCGATGCCGCACTCGTACGCCTCGAGTTTGGCCTTGTTGAGACGCCGGGGTCCGGCGAGTCGGGCGCCGGCCACGGAGAACAGCGCGAACGCTGCGGCGATGGCGAACAGCCCGATGATGGGTACGTAAGGCGAGAGCGACATGATGTTCTCCTGCTCGTCCTTCCCTGCCCTCGGTGGTTGGCGAAATCACACTATTCACGTCCCGACCGGCGTCCGTCGCCGGGGGTCGACCTCTCAGCCCCGTACGGGGCTGACCCGCAGGTCAGGGCCTACACAGCGGGGGCCGCCTTCGTCATCGCGTTGATGACCCGGTCCATCGCGTCCCCGCCCCGCGGGTCGGTCAGGTTGGCCAGCAGCTTGAGAACGAAGCGCATGAGCAGCGGATGTGGCATTCCGTGTTTGGTCGCCAACCGCATGATCTCCGGCTTGCCGATCAGCTTGACAAAGATCCCACCGAGTCGGTAATAGCCCCCGAACCGGTCCTTGAGCACCTGCGGGTACGCCATCAGCGCCCGCTCCCGCTCCGGACCCGCCGATCGGGCCAGCGCCTGGACCGCGACCTCCGCGGCAAGCTCACCGGACTCCATCGCGTACGCGATGCCTTCGCCGTTGAAGGGGTTGACCATGCCACCGGAGTCACCGACGAGCAGCACGCCCCGGGTGTAGTGCGGAACCCGGTTGAAGCCCATCGGCAGTGCGGCACCGAGGATCGGACCCTCGGCGTTGGCCTCGTCGGCCATCCCCCAGTCCGGCGGGGTGTTCGCCAGCCACTCGGTGAGCAGCCGACGGTAGTTCGTCTTGCCGAAGGCGTTCGACGAGTTCAGGATGCCCAGGCCCACGTTGACCCGGCCGTCACCCAGGCCGAAGATCCAGCCGTACCCGGGGAGGAGCTTCTCGCTGCCCTTGGCCCGCAGTTCGAGCCAGGACTCCAGGTAGTCGTCGTCGTGGCGGGCCGGTGAGCGGTAGTACCGCCGGACCGCGACCCCGAGTGGACGGTCCTCCCGCTTGGCCATCCCGAGGGCGAGCGGGAAGCGCCCGGAGACGCCGTCGGCCGCCACCACCAGGGGCGCCCGGAAGGTGGCGGATTCCTTGCCCGGACCGACCTCGGCCTCGACCCCGACGACGTGGTCGTCCGCGTCGAACACCGGCCCGGTCACGTTGACGCCGGTGCGCAGCTCGGCACCGGCCGCCACCGCCTGGCGGGCCAGCAGGTCGTCGAAGTCCAGTCGGGTGCGGACCAGCCCGTAGTTGGGGTAGCTGGCCAGGTCCGGCCAGTCGAGTTCGAGGCGGACGCCGCCACCGATGACCCGCAGGCCCCGGTTCTGCAGCCAGCCCGCCTCGGGGGACGTGTCCACGCCCATCCGGATCAGCTGCCGGACCGCCCGGGGGGTCAGCCCGTCGCCGCAGACCTTCTCCCGGGGGAACTCGGTCTTCTCCAACAGCAGCACTCGTACGCCGTGCCGGGCCAGGTGGTACGCGGTCGCCGAGCCACCGGGTCCGGCGCCGACGACGATCACGTCGGCATCGTGCTCCACCGCGGTCATCCGCGCCTCCTCCCGTTCGCTCGTGAAATGCTTCACAAGCCGGACGGTGAGGAGTCTATGACCGGCGTAACACGCCAGACGGGTTAGGCAAACCTAAGTTTCCGAGGTGACAGCGGGTTACACCTGTTCGTTTTCCGATTTCTCCCTGATTCCGGTCCGGTTTCCGGTACCGATCTCGACCAACAGTGATCATCGACGATGCGGCCCCGTCCGACGCCCCACCCTCAGTGGTGACCCCCGGTGACCGGGTTCGAGTCGACGTCCCGGCGGATCGCCTCCGGTAGATGTTCGCGCAGACTCCCGCCGGCGGCCCGGTCCAACGCCGCCAGCACCTCGGAGACCACCTGACGGGCAGCCACCGGGTCGGCCCCGGCCAACTCCTTGAGCTGGGCCACCAGCTCGGCGGCATCGTCCTCGGTGGCCGGCTCACCGGCCGACGGGTCTGCTCCGGTCATGCGCGCAGCCTACGGGCGAAATCGACAAAACTCCGGGGTTTCACATTTCGTACCGGGACACCGGAAGACGCCTACCCGTCGGCTGCGACGGACACCGCTCACCGACGGGCGGTGTGCGCCGTCGGCACCGGGCGACCGGTCAGGAACGGGTGGCCCGGTGCAGGGCGACGACGCCCCCGGTGAGGTTGCGCCAGGCGACCCGCTGCCACCCGGACCCCGCGATCCGACCGGCCAGACCGGCCTGGTCCGGCCAGGCCCGGATCGACTCGGCCAGATAGACGTACGCCTCGGGGTTGCTGGACACCGTCCGGGCCACGGTCGGCAACGACCGCATCAGGTACGACAGGTAGACGGTCCGGAACGCCGGATTCACCGGGGTGCTGAACTCGCACACCACCAGCCGACCGCCGGGCCGGGTGACCCGGGCGAACTCCCGCAGGGCCGCCTCGGGGTCGGCCACGTTGCGCAGGGCGAAGGAGATCGTCACCGCGTCGAAGCTGGCGTCCGCGAACGGCAACCGCAGTGCGTCCCCCGCCAGCAACGGCAGCGTGGGACGGGTCCGCCGACCGGCGGCCAGCATGCCGAGGGACAGGTCCAGCCCGACCGCGTACGCCCCGGACTGGGTCAACTCCTCGGTGGAGACTCCGGTCCCCGCCCCGACGTCGAGCACCCGCTCGCCGGGGAGCAGGTCGAGGGCGGCCCGGGTGGCCCGTCGCCAGAACCGGTCCTGACCGAAAGAGAGCACGGTGTTGGTCAGGTCGTACCGCGCCGCCACCCCGTCGAACATGGCGGCGACCTCGTGCGGCTGCTTGTCCAGACCGGCGCGCTGACCCTGCGGCATACCACTCACCCCTCCACTCTGCCAGCCTCCCGCCGACGGCAGGGAAGTGCCCCTCCCATCGCTCTCCGATGTGCAGGGGGACCCTTCCGCTCGGCGGGCGGGGAGCGGACACAGTCGGGGCGGAACGGGTGACCCCGTCCCGCCCCGACTGCGGTGCGTTATGTAAACGGCCCGCGCGGGCCGATGGAGGACGAACCTCGTCAGTTGCTCAGTTGTCGGACTTCTCGTCAGCAGGGGCGACCAGGACCACCCGACGCCGCCGGGACACCAGGAACATCGCCCCGCCCGCGAGCAGGACGGCCACCCCGATACCACCGATCAGACCGGCCTGCGGGCCGGTGACCGGGAGGCCGGGCGGCTCCTCGCCACCGCCACCGTCGCCGCCCCGAGCAGCCACGATGACAGCGTAACTGTCGGTGTTGTCAGAGGCGTCGATGTCCTCGACGTCGGTCAGGACGGTGACGTTCTTCGGCAGGGACTTCGGCTTCGCGGTGGCGGTACGCAGCTCACCGGCGAGCGGCTCCACAGTGACCTCACCCCCGGAGAGGCTGCCGGCCTTCACACCCTTGGCGACGGTGAGCAGGTGGAGGAACCCGTACCCCTCGGCGTCGCCCTCGTCGTCGCTGTGGAACGGGGCCAGCGGCAGATTCCGGTGGGTGCAGACGGCCGAGGTGCGGTCCGCGTCGTACTCGCAGTTCTCGTCGGTCTCGGTGAAGGTGACCCCCTTGGGCAGGGTGACCCTGACCCGGAGTCCGGCGGCCGCCTCGTCACCCTGGTTGAGCCCGAAGTACGTCAGGACGCCGGTCTCACCGGCGTGCAGGTCGCCGAGGACCCGGAGTTCGCCGCCCTTGACCTCCACGGACTGCTTGACGTCGTCGGCCAGGACGAAGAGGTCGGGGCCGCTCTTCTTGGTCAGCTCCAGCTTCGCGGTCCGACGGTTGTTCGACGTGTCGGTGTCGTCCGGCGACGAGATGGTCACCGTGACGGGGGCCGAGTACGCCCCCTTACGCTCGCCGAACTTGAACACCACGATCGGGAGGTCCAGGGTCTCCCCCGGGCCGGGCAACTCGTCGGCGGGCACGGCGCAGGTCCACCGGGCCATCCGTTCCTCGCTGCCCTCGATCTCGCAGTCGGTTCCGGCGGGTGCCGCGAGGACGTACCTGATGTCGACCTTCGACACGTCGATGCTCACGGAGAGGGCGGTCGGGGTGTTCTTCCCCCGATTCGTGATCTTGGCGAAGGCCAGTTTCAGCGGTGCCTCATCCGCCAGCCGGGTGCCGACCACGTCCAGCGAGAGGTCGGTCTCGGTGGAGGCGGCGTACGCCGGGGCGCCGAGCCCGGCAACGATGCCGGCGGCGAGCAGTACGGCAGCACCGAACCGGGCCGGCCGCCGACCACGAAAGATCATCAAGGGTTCTCCCGCAGGATGAAGGGGGTATGAGCGGGCACGCTAGCTCCCGCTCGACACCTTCGCCACCCCGTCCCCGGGCCGCCGACGAGCCGTCTCGACCGATCCCCGCATCCAGGCTGTCCGATATTGACGGAGATGCTGCGGGAAGGCCGTGATGGTTTTCCCCCGAACGGCCACCTCGACCGCCATCTTCGACCGGGCAACCCCGGCCGGTACGCCCGATCAACCGGCCGGTCGGCACCCCACGGCAGTACCCGTACCGAGACGCAACCGCAACCGATCCGTGCCCGGCGGCGGTCAGTTCACCGGGGTCAACGGCAGCGACTTCCCGGCCCCGCCGCCCGGCATGGCGATGGAGGAGAAGTGGGACACCACCCGCTCGTCGACCGGGTCGTCGGCCGGGGTGTGGTGCACCGCCAACCGGTTGTAGAGGGTGTCCCGCTGCGCGGGGACCCGACCCGCGGTACGGATCATGCCGATCAGCTCGTGCAGGTTCGACCGGTGACGGGCACCGGCCGAGGAGATGACGTTCTCCTCCAACATGATCGACCCGAGGTCGTCGACGCCCATGTGGAGGCTGAGCTGACCGACGTCCTTGCCGGTGGTCAGCCAGGACGCCTGCAGGTGCGGGACGGTCTCGAAGAAGAGCCGGGCCACCGCGACCAGCCGTAGGTACTCGAGGGTGGTCGCCTGGGTGCGCCCCTTGAGATGGTTGTTCTCCGGCTGGTACGTCCACGGGATGAACGCCCGGAACCCACCCGTACGGTCCTGGACGTCCCGGATCATCCGCAGGTGCTCGATCCGTTCGGCGTTCGTCTCGCCGGTGCCCATCATCATCGTGGCGGTCGACTCCACGCCCTGCCGGTGGGCCAGCTCCATGACCTCCAGCCACCGCTCGCCGGACTCCTTGAGCGGGGCGATCGCCTTACGCGGACGCTCCGGGAGCATCTCCGCCCCGGCCCCGGCGATCGAGTCCAGCCCGGCGGTCTTGATCCGGGCGATCGCCTCGTCCAGGCTCACTCCGGAGACCTTGGCCATGTGCAGGATCTCGCTCGGCCCGATCGAGTGGATGGCCAACTGCGGGTACGCCTGCTTCACCGAGGAGAACAGCTCCTCGTAGTACTCCACCCCGTAGTCCGGATGGTGCCCGCCCTGGAGCATCACCTGGGTGGCCCCCAGTTCGACGGCCTCCCCGCACCGGCGCAGGATCTCCTCGGTGGGGTGGGTCCACCCCTCCTTGTGCTTCGGGGCACGGTAGAACGCGCAGAACTTGCACGCCGTGACGCAGACGTTCGTGTAGTTGATGTTGCGATCGATCAGGTACGTGACGACGTTGTCCGGGTACCGCCGCCGCCGGACCGCGTCGGCCGCCTCCCCCAACGCGTGGAAGGGCGCCTCGGTGTAGAGCGACAGCGCCTCCTCGGGCGTGATCCGCCCGCCGTCCGCGCCGCGCTGCAGGATGTCGTCGATCTCCCGGCTCCTCGTCACACCAGCGAGCGTACGCCGACCCACCTGGCCCCCCTCACCCACCGGCACTCGACCACCCCCCGCAGCCACCCCCCGACCATGATCGTTCACACCCGACCCACCTGCCCCCAGCCCCCGCCCGACGCCAGCCCCCGCAGCCCCCGTTGATCAAGGGATTTGCGTCATCCTCGACCGCCACCGTGACGCAAACCCCTTGATCGACGCTCTGAGCGGGGAGGGGGTCAGGAGAGGGGGGTGTTTTGGTGGGGGGTGTCGGCAATGAAGGCGGTCCACGAAGTCCGGGCGAACACCAGGATCGGCCCGGACGGGTCCTTCGAGTCCCGCACCCCGACCACCCGCACCCCCTCCGTCACCTCCACGCAATCGCTATCCGAGCCACTACGGGTCGACTTGTGCCAGGTCGCTCGGGCCAGGTCAGAGTTGATCATTCAACGGCTCCCTTCTCGCTCATACTCAGCCGCGACCTGCACCACGAAGTCAATTGATTCGACTGAGTTCAATGCCTTCTCGGCCAGGCTGTCCGCCGCCCGCCGGAAGACCGCGACTTGATCCGCCTCCTCCAGGAACGTTCCGGAGATCTTGTGCTCGAGATGCACGACGGACGGGTGGAAAGGGAAGTCGAACAGGACGAACCCCCCGTCCAGCCCGGTGTGCCCACCGAACGCAAGCGGGACCACTTGCAGCCGCAGGTTCGGCCGGTCAGCCAACGAGACCACGTGCCGGAGCTGGCGGGCCATCACCCTCGGACCACCGAGGGGCCGACGTAGCACCACCTCATCGATGATGAAGTGCAGCTCCGGCGGCACGTCGCGAGCAAGCACTGCCTGTCGCCCGAGCCGGGCAGCGACCCGAGCCTCCGCATCCGCTTTGGCAACACCACATGCCCGCATCAGAGCAGTGGTGTACTCCGGCAGCTGAAACAGCCCCGGGATCAGCAGCGGCTGCCAACTCACGATGCGCGTCGCCTCGGCTTCGAACTTGTTGAAAGTACGAGACCAGGCGGTCAGGCCAGCGCTATGGACCTCCCACCAACCCTTGTCACGCGACCGCTCGGCCATCGTCAGTAGTCGCTCACGTTCCTGACCGACGACACCGTAGACGGCCAGCAGCGCTGCGACCTCTTCCACGCGGACGCCTTGCTGACCAGTCTCGATCCGGGAAAGCTTCGATGACTGCCAGCCGAGCTGGGCAGCGACCGCCGAACCAGTAAGCCGCTGACCTCGCCGCAGCTGCCGCAACTCGCTGCTCAGACCGCGACCCACCACCGTCGGCAAGCTCCGCTTCGGCACCAACCCTCCCTGCTGAGCCCTATTGACACGGTCACCCTACGCGACCATCATAGTTGCAAAATTGCGATCCACCCAAGCAATTTTCACACATGAAGGAGTTGACTTGGACACCTCGAACCTCGCCCCTGCCTCGCCAGCATGGTTGCGGCCGTTTGATCCGGCGGACTCGCCCGGCCCCATCCCGTCGGTCGTCGAGCGGTTTCGACGGCGTGGACGAGGCGAGCCGGAGCCGCCCACCGAGGCCGAACGGGAGGCCGCCAGGTACACGGTGGTGCTGGTGTCACCCGACGCTGCGCAGGCCCTGGGCGACGGGCGGAGCGAGGTCGGGCTCCAGATGTTCCGTGACGAGGAGTGGGACGGCTGTCCGGCGCACCTGGACGAGGCGGTCAAGCTGATCGAGGAGGCCTGCGGCGAGCCAGTCACGCTCACCGAACACCACTCCGACCTCACCTACTGGACCGCCCACCCGCGCCCGACCCTGACCCGGTGATCACCCACCCCAGCAGCCGCCGCTCGGCATGATCGTTTGCAGGTGACCGACTCGACATGCCGACGAAAGCGTAGGTGGGCTGCAAACGATCATGGTTGTGCCGCTCAGGGGTGGGCCTCGACGTGGTCAGGCGTCGTAGTCGATGGTGAGGGTGTCTGTGGTGGGGGTGGACTGGCAGGTCAGGACGTATCCGGCGGCCACCTCGTCCGGTTCCAGGGCGAAGTTGCGGGCCATGGTCACCGCCCCGTCGACCACCTTCGCCCGGCAGGTCGAGCAGACCCCGCCCTTGCAGGCGTACGGCAGTTCGGGGCGGACCTTCAGTGCCGCGTCCAGCACCCGCTCTCCCGCGTCCATGGCGAACCGGGACGACCTACCGTCCAGCACGATGGTCACCTCCGCACCGGCGGCCCGGTCCTCGACCCGGCGTACCGGCTCGGGTGGGGCGTCGACGTGGAACAGTTCGGTGTGTACGGCGGTGTCGGGCACCCCCCGCCCGGCCAGCACCGCCCGGGCGTCGGTGACCATGCCGTACGGGCCGCAGAGGAACCACTCCTCGATGGCGTCGGCGGGGACGACGGTGTCCAGCAGTCGGGTCAGCCGTTCGGCGTCGATCCGGCCGGAGAGCAGAGGTGACTCGCCCAGCTCCCGGGACAGGACGTGCACCAGGTGCAGCCGGGTCGGGTAGCGGTCCTTCAGGTCGGCCAGTTCCTCGGCGAACATCACGGAGTTCGCGGTGCGGTTGCCGTACACCAGGGTGAAGGTGCTGGCCTGCTCGACGGCCAGGGCCGTGGCGACCAGGGCGAGGACAGGGGTGATCCCCGAACCGGCGACGACGGCGCCGTAGCGGCGCACCCGCTCCGGCGCGAAGGCCGAGGTGAAGTGGCCCAGGGGCGGCAGGACCTCGACGGTGTCGCCGGTCCGCAGGGCGCGGCAGGCGAACGCGGAGAACGCGCCCCCGGGAACCTCCCGGACCCCGATCCGCAGCCGTCCGTGCCGGGCCAGCTCCTGGGGGGTCGAGCAGATCGAGTACGACCGGCGCACGTCCACGCCACCAGAGTCCACGGCCACGGCAGCGCCGTCGGCGACCACGGCCACGGCAGCGCCGTCGGCGGCGGCAGCGGCATCGGCGGAGGCGGCGGCGGCGGTGTCAGTCGACCGCCGGACCGTCAGGTGCTGTCCGGCGGAGAACCCGAAGACGGCCCGCAACTCCTCGGGTACGGCGAAGGTGACCGCCACGGCGTCGTCGGTGAGCCGGTCGACGGCGGCCACCGGCAGCGGGTGGAAGACCGGACGGCGGCGGACCGGGCGGGTGATGGTGACAGTCACAGTGCCTTCACATGGTCGAAGGGTTCCCGGCAGGAGCGGCACCGCCACAGCGCCTTGCACGCGGTGGAGCCGAAGCGGCTGACCTGCTCGGAATCCGCCGATCCGCACTGCGGGCAGCGGACGGCGAGGGTCAGCGGCACCGCGCCGGAGGCGGCCGGTGCGGGTGGGGCGATCCCGGCGGCGGCGAGCTTCGCCCGGCCGACCTCGGAGATCCAGTCGGTGCTCCACGCCGGACTGTGCACCGTGTGCACCTCGGCCTCCGGGTGGCCGACGGCGGCGAGCGCGCGACGGATGTCGGCGCGGATCACGTCCATGGCGGGACATCCGGTGTACGTCGGGGTGATGGTGACTGTCACCCGGCCGGTGTCCGGATCTTCCTGCACCGACCGGAGGATGCCGAGGTCGTCGATGGTGACCACGCGGATCTCCGGATCCACCACCGCCGCCACCGCCGCCCTGGGAGCCGAAGCCGCCGCCACCCTGTGAGCCGAAGCCGCCGCCACCCTGGGAGCCGAGGCCGCACCCCTGGGCGCTACCACGATGCCCCCGGATGCGCCCGGTGCAGGACCTGGAACTCGGCGAGGAGGAACCCCAGGTGCTCGGTGTGCACCCCGTCCCGACCTCCGGCGGGTCCCCAGTCGTCGGTCGGACGGGTCAGCGTCGCCTCGGTCAGCACCGGCTCCACGGTGCCCAGCCACTCGTCGCGCAGGGTCGTCGGGACGGCCACCACCCCCTGCTCGTCGAGGCGGGCGGTCACCTCGTCGGCGGCGAACAGCTCACCGGTGTACGGCCAGATCTGGTCCACCGCCGCCTGCATCCGCCGGTGCGACTCGTCGGTGCCGTCCCCGAGCCGCTTCACCCACAGCGTCGCGTGGTCGAGGTGGTAGGCCGACTCCTTGCGGGCCTTCGCCGCGATCGCGGCGAGCCGCTCGTCGCGGGAGGTGACCAGGCGGTCGTACTGGATCCGCTGGTGGGCGGCGAGGAAGAGGAGCTTCGCCATGGTCACCGCGAAGTCGCCGTTGGGCAGCTCGACCAGGAGACAGTTGCGGAACTCCCGGTCGTCACGCAGGTACGCCAACGCGTCCTCGTCCCGACCGGCGCCCTCCAGTTCGCCCGCGTACGTCAGCAGCAGCCGCGCCGCCCCGAGCTGGTCGAGGGCGATGTTGGCCAGCGCGATGTCCTCTTCCATCTCGGGTGCCCGGGTGGTCCACTCGGCCAGCCGTTGGGCGGCGACCAGCGCGTCGTCGCCGAGGCGCAGGACGAACTCGAACAGGTCGCTCACAGGTGCGCCACCCCGTCCGGGACCTCGTAGAAGGTGGGATGCCGGTAGACCTTGTCGGCGGCCGGGTCGAAGAACGCGTCCTTCTCGTCAGGGCTCGACGCGGTGATCGCCGCCGCCGGCACCACCCACAGCGACACCCCCTCCTGGCGGCGGGTGTAGAGGTCCCGGGCGTTGCGCAGGGCAAGTTCGGCGTCGGGGGCGTGCAGACTGCCGACGTGGGTGTGGGACAGCCCGCGCCGGGCTCGGACGAACACCTCCCACAGCGGGGACGGGCTGCCCGCCCGGGGCTGGTCGGAATCGCTCATGCCGCCACCGTCTCCTTCTCCTCGGCGCGCTTGGCGGCGTACGCCGTTGCGGCCTCCCGTACCCAGGCGCCGTCGGCGTGGGCCTGTCGGCGGTGTGCCATCCGCTGTCGGTTGCACGGGCCGTTGCCCTTGATCACCCGCATCAGCTCGTCGTAGTCGGGCTGGGTGTAGTCGTACGCCTGACGCTCGGCGTTCCAGCGCAGGTCGGGGTCGGGGATCCGGACCCCGAGGATCTCCGCCTGCTGGACGCACATGTCCACGAAGCGCTGCCGCAGTTCGTCGTTGGAGAACCGCTTGATCTTCCAGGCCATGGACTGCTCCGAGTGGGTGGAGTCGGAGTCCGGCGGGCCGAACATCGCCAGCGACGGGTACCACCACCTGTCGATCGCGTCCTGGGCCATCGCCCGTTGGGCCGGGGTGCCGTGCGACAGGGTGTGCAGGATCTCGTACCCCTGGCGCTGGTGGAACGACTCCTCCTTGCAGACCCGGATCATGGCCCGGGCGTACGGGCCGTAGGAGCACCGGCACAGGGGCACCTGGTTGACGATCGCCGCCCCGTCGACCAGCCAGCCGATCGCTCCGACGTCCGCCCAGGTCAGGGTGGGGTAGTTGAAGATCGAGCTGTACTTCTGCCGGCCGGCGAGCAGGAGGTCGACCAGCTCGTCCCGGGTGATCCCGAGGGTCTCGGCCGCCGCGTACAGGTAGAGGCCGTGTCCGGCCTCGTCCTGGACCTTCGCCAGCAGGATCGCCTTGCGCTTGAGGGAGGGTGCCCGGCTGATCCAGTTCCCCTCCGGCTGCATCCCGATGATCTCGGAGTGGGCGTGCTGGGCGATCTGCCGGATCAGGGTCCGGCGGTACGCCTCGGGCATCCAGTCCCGGGGTTCGATCTTCTGGTCGGCCTCGATCACACCGGTGAAGTACGCCGACAGGTCGGTGCCGGGTTCCCCGGCCGGTTCCTGACGCTGCCGGGCCGCCGCCTCGCGGAGGGCCGCCTCCGCCGCCTCGACCTCACCGAGCAGGCCACCGCCGGGTGTGTCGTCGCCGGCGAAGTCGTTGCCATACATGCCGACAAGTGTTACAGCTAGCCCCTCAGTGCACCAGAGGGTGTAACAGAATTCCGAGTGGCCCTTGCGTCGCCTGTCGGCTCGTCCGGGCCGTTGTCGGACGTGGACTTCGGTGTGAGGTAGGACACGTCCGGAAGATGAACCCGTCCAAGGGACGCATACCGGGCCGATCTTCCGGCATTCGGGCGCGTCGTGGCCTGCTGCACCCTGGCGTCGGCCTGCACCGGACGTAAACTTTGCCGGTCACACCGAGCAGGGCGATCACGGCCGCCAGGGCGACCCCAGCCTTCCCCCAGCCATCGGCGGCAGACCCTCGTTCGGCTCAACAACCCGGTCTCCCCCGGCCCTGACCTCTGGAGTTCGCCCACTCATGCGATCTCGCGTGATCAAGGTGCTCGCCGTCGTGGCGGTCCTGCTCGGCGGTGTCCTGCTGGTGCCGACCGCATACGCCCGACTCACGAACAGCCCGCCCACCGGCGAGGGCACCGCCGTCGCCTGGACCGCGCCGGAGCCCACCGAGCCACCGCCGCCCACGCTCGCCGACGCACCGGTGTCGGTGAACTTCAAGGGCGACTTCTTCTCCTGGGCGCTGCTCGACCACGCCACCGGGGAGCTCTCCGGGGCGAAGAACATGGCGAAGACCAACTCGACCGAATCCATGATCAAGGCTTGGTTCGCCGCAAACTACCTCCGCGAACTCGGGGACGAACCGATCCCGGGCAGGTTCCGCCGGGACATCGTCACGTCCATCCGGGACAGCAACGACGACGCCGCCAACCGGCTGTACTCCGCAGCCGGTGGGCCGGCCTCCATCCGCCAGATGATCATGGTGTGCGACCTGACCGACACCCGCCCCGGCCGGGTCCCCGGCTACCGGGGCTGGTGGTCCTTCACCGAGATGTCCGCCCGGGACGCGGTCCGGCTCGGTCGGTGCATCGCCGACGGCACCGCCGCCGGGCCGACCCACACCCCGTTCCTGCTCGACGAGATGAGCAAGGTCCGGGGCACCACCGACGACGCCGACCAGCAGCGTCGGGAGGGCGGCGGCCGGTGGGGGATCATCGACGGTCTCCCCGAGGCGATCCTCGACCAGGGACCGGTCGCCATCAAGAACGGCTGGACTCCATTGAACTATGACGGCAACTGGCACGTGAACTGTCTTGCCGTCACTGAGAAGTGGAGCCTCGCCGTGCTGCTGCGTTATCCCATCGCGAGCGGTCTCGACTACGGGGCAGACCTCTGCGCCGCGGTCGCCACCCAACTGGTCAGCCCGCAACCCGGTGCCGCCCTCAAGGTGCCGCAGCAACCGGTGGGCAAGCTCTGATGCCCGGTGACCGCCGTAACCGCCGCCGACCCCGGCGGGACGGGACATCCCCGTTACAACTCGTCGCCATCGCGTCGGTGCTGCTCGGGCTGGTTCTGATCTCGCTGCGGCTGCTGCCCGGCTCCCCGCTGGAGTCCATCGCCGCCGCCCGCTGGGGCGACGTGCCCGACACCACCAGCCGGGGCGGTGAGGCGACGAGCACCGACCGCAGTTCCCGGCCGACCCCGTCGCCCAGCCCCTCGCCCGACCCGCTCCCGTTCGACCTGACCAGCACCAGCATCGACGTCGAGATCGACGGCTGGTACGGCTGGAGCGTCATGGACACCCGCAGCGGCGAGATCATCGGCTCGAAGAACATGGACGAGACGAGCACCACCGCTTCGCTGATCAAGGCCTGGATCGTGGCCGACTACCTCCGCCGCGCCGACGAGGCCGGCGACAAGCCCGGTGACGGGAAGCTCAACGACGCCACGTTGATCATCCGCGACAGCGACAACCTCCGGACCGAGCGGCTCTACACCGAGGTCGGCCGGGCCGCCTCGATCAAGCGGATGATCAAGATCTGCGAGATGACGGACAGCAGCGTGGCCGACGACAAGGGGTGGAGCCGGACGAACCTCTCCCCCCGGGACACCACCCGGCTGGGACAGTGCATCGCCGACGGCCGCGCCGCCGGACCGGAGTGGACCGACTGGCTCCTCAAGGAGATGCGCCTGGTCCGGGGCTCGGGTGACTTCGGCATCCGCAAGGCGTTCTCGGCGAAGGTGGGCAAGACCATCGCCATCAAGAACGGCTGGGTCGACCGGATCGACGAGCAGGAGATCCACGTCAACTGCCTCGCCATCGGCGAGGACTGGACGATGGGCGTGATGCTGCGCTACCCCATCAACCGGGGCTACGAGTACGGCATGGACAACTGCGAGAAGGTCACCGACACCCTCCTACGCCGCCCGTAGGGAAAGGGTCGGCCCCGCAGGCGGGCCACCCACTGCGGCGGGTGGCCCGTGATGCAGGTGGGGGTCAGCCGGTGAAGAAGGCCGGGCCGCCCGCAGGAAGCGGCGGGGCGGCCCCGACGGCCGCCGCCCGACCGGCGAACTCCCGTAGCCCGGCCACCTGCCGCTCGCCCAGCGAGAAGTCCAGGACCCGGAAGTACGAGGCGAGCGTCGCCGCGTCGAACGGCTCCCACCGGGCTGCCGCCTCGGCGACCTGGTCCAGCTCGGCCAGGCAGAGGTCACGCGAGCGCAGGAACGCCTCGTGCACCTCCTTGACCATCCCCGGGTGGGCGGCGGCGAAGTCACGGCGTACGGCCCAGACGGCGAAGACCATCGGCAGCCCGGTCCACTCCTGCCAGGCCTGACCGAGGTCGGTGACCTCCAGCCCGCGCCGGGGTGCCTCGTAGAGGGCTCGGAGCGCCACGTCGCCGATGAGGACCCCCGCGTCGGCCTCCAGCAGCATCTGGGTCAGGTCGGGCGGGCACCGGAAGTACTCGGGGCGTACCCCGTACCGCTCGCCGAGCAGCAGCTGGGCCAGGAGGACGCCGGTCCGTGACGTCGAGCCGAGGGCCACCTTCGCGTCGCCGAGGTCGGCCAGCGGACGGGTGGAGACGATGTTCACCGACAGGACCGGGCCGTCGCTGCCGACCGCCAGCCCCGGCAGGAGCAGCAGCTCGTCGGCGTGCCGCAGGTACTCGACGTGCGAGATCGGCCCGATGTCCAGGTCCCCGGCGACGAGGGCGGCACTGAGCCGGTCCGGGGAGTCCTTGTGCAGGTCGACGTCGATGAGCGCCCCTGACCGCATCAGCCCCCAGTAGATCGGCAGGCAGTTCAGGAACTGGATGTGCCCCACTCGTGGTCGGGCGACGTGCTCAGCCATGCCCCGACCGTATCCCCGCCGTTCACGACCGACTCCGCCGGTGCCGCACCCAGTGGCCGACCCCGCATCCACAGGTCACCCCGGGCGCACCGACGCCGTCACGTCCGGCGACCTCCACCCGGCCCGGCGTCGTCGTGCACTGCGAGTCGTCGACCTCCGCCCGGGCCGTGGACCAGCCACGAAACGGGCCCGTCATTCGGCGCTAACAATTGTCACGGCTCGCGGAAATGGCGTACGAACAAATCGGAAACCTGAGGGGCTCCACAGGGTCGGTGGAAATTGCATCTACACCCCGAGTGAGCTAACGCACACAGCCCGCCGAAGGGGCGTCGGGGCTGGTCGAAGAGATATCGACGTTAATCGAGGGACAAAGGTCCCTTGACACCCGGTCGACCGGTCAGCAGGCTTATGCACATCCCGATGGGAGCGCTTCCACGATTTCGAGGGCGACGGTCGGAGACGTACCAAGGAATTGTTGAACAAGGCCGGGGCAACCACCTGGCGCAAGACCGAAGAACTGTCAGGTGTCCGACACTCCCCCAGGTCAGGGGCGAGCGTACGACCCCTCAGACCCGATGACCTCGGTGTGCGGCGTCGCCTCACCCGCCGCTCACCCCTGCCCGGAAAACAGCACGGAAAGGAAAGAGAATTGACTTCCAGTGTGACCGAGGCGCTCTCGTCAGGATTGAGCGGGTACACCGGCGAGGGAATCTATCTGTACGCCGACGGACAGCAGTACATCGATTGCGCGTCCGGGACCTTCAATCTCTCTCTCGGCTATTCGGCGAAACCGGTGGTCGACGCACTGCACGCTCAACTCGACCGCTGCTCACACCTCTCCTCGGACTTCACCAGGGAGAAGTCCCGGCAGATCTTCGACAAGATGCGCGAATTCCTGCCGGCCCACATCGGGGCGTTCTGGTTCCGGGACATCACCGGATCCGGGGCGAACGAGGGTGCCATCCGGATCGCACAGAAGGCCACCGGCAAGACCGACATCTTCTCGCTGTTCCTGTCCCACCACGGGCAGACCGTCGGGTCGACGGGGGTCTCGGGGAACGCCTTCCGGCACCGCAGCTTCACCCTGCCGTTCGCCAACTCCGTCAAGATCCCGGCTCCGGACTGCGCCAACTGCTTCTACTCCCAGCAGCCCGGACGGTGCGGGATGCTCTGCGCCACCCGGCTGGAGGACTTCGTCGAGTACGCCTCCAGCGGCCAGGTCGCGGCGCTGCTCGTCGAACCGGTCCTCGGCAACGGCGGGAACATCGTGCCGCCGGCCGGATACTTCCGGACGCTCCGGGAGACCTGCGACAGGCTGGGCATCCTGATCATCGCCGACGAGGTGCAGACGGGCTTCGGGCGTACCGGATCGTTCTTCGCCTCCACCGGCTTCGCCCGGGAACTCCGGCCGGACGTGATCACCTTCGCCAAGGGCGCCGGCGGGATCGGCGTACCGGTCGCCGGTGTCCTCATGCGCTCCGAGCTCGACGTCCTCGACCCGTGGGAGCACTCCTCCACCTCCGGGGCGAACCCGCTCTCCCTGGTGGCCCTGGAGGAGACCGTCAGGTACCTGCGCGACCACCGGGTGCTGGAGAACGTGGAGACCGTGTCCGGGCCGCTCCGGCAGGGGCTGACCGACCTGGCGCGGCGCTTCCCCGGGATGTCGAACGTACGGGGCGTCGGCCTGATGCTCGCCTTCGACCTCCCCACCAGCCTGGACGTCCAGTCCTTCATCACCACGGCCCGGGAGCACGGGCTGATCGTGCGCGGCAGCCGGTACGGCTTCGGCCGGACCGTCAAGATCCGCCCCCCACTGATCATCACCCCGGACGAGGTACGGGAACTCCTCGTCCGACTCTGCGACGCACTCCGCGCCTACCACCGGGAAGGCGCCTACGACCGGGAGGGTCAGCCGTGAAGGCACTCACCTACCACTCCGCCTGGGACATCGAGCTGCGCGACCTGCCCGACCTGCACGCCGTCGGCGACGACGACGTGGTGGTCGACATCAGGTTCTGCGGCATCTGCGGCACCGACCTCGGCATCGTCTCCGGCGGATACCCGGTGGCGGTCGGCGGGGTGACCCTCGGCCACGAGGCGAGCGGGATCGTCGCCGAGGTCGGCCCGGCGGTCACCGAGGTCGCCGTCGGAGACCGGGTGGTGATCAACCCGACCCCGTTCTGCGGTCGGTGCCGGATGTGCCGGACCCAGCGGATCAACCACTGCGTGAACAAGCACGGGACGGAGAGCGGGGTCAGCTACGACGGGGCCTTCGCCGACAGGTACCGGACCACGTCGGCGTACGTGCACCGGCTCCCGGACCACGTCTCGCTGAAGGCGGCGGCGCTGGTCGAGCCGCTGAGCTGCGTCCTGGCCGGGGTACGCAAGATCCAACCCCCGTCGTCGGCCGCGTACACGTACGTCTTCGGGGCCGGTCCCCTCGGCCTGCTCTACACCTGGGCGCTGTCGCTGAGGGGGCTGACCCCGGTGGTGGTCGAGCACTCCCCGGCTCGGCTCGCCTTCGCCCGGGACCGGCTCCCCGAGGGGGTACGGGCGTACGCCTCCCTCGCCGAGGCCCGTACCGGGTTCTTCGGGGATCCGGCCGCCCCGCTGGACGTGGTGGTGGACACCACCTCGGTCCTGCTGGAGGAGCTGTTCGACCAGTTGGCCTGCGGCGGGACGTACCTGGGGATCGGGTTGAAGCGGCAGGTGGCAGCGATCGACACCATGCTGCTGGCCGACCGGAGCCTGTCGGTGATCGGCTCGATCGACTCGCTGCACGGCTCCTTCGTGGAGGCGTTCCACCTGGTCACCTCGGGTCGGATCCCGACCGAGCGGCTGGTCAGCCACGTGGTGCCGCTCGCCGACTACCGCAAGGGCTTCGCCGCGCTGGGGTGCGACGTGGACGCCCGCCGGTTCGGCCCGACCGACGAGAGCAGCTGCAAGGTCCTGCTGGCCCCGGGCGGCCTCGATGAGTGATCCGAAGATCAGCGTGGTGGTGCCGTACCGGGACCGGTTGGACAACCTGCGGCTCGCCTTCGCCGCCCTGGCCGACCAGACCCTGCCCACCGACGAGTTCGAGGTGGTGGTCGGTGCCCTGGAACTCAGCGACGGCTACCTCGCCCTGTGCCGGGAGTACGCCGACCGGCTGCACGTCGTCTCGGTGGTGGCGGCGGTCCCGTGGCAGGTCGGCCACGCCCGCAACCTCGCCGTCCGGCAGGCCACCGGGGAGGTCCTGGTGCTGATGGACGTGGACATGGCCCTGCCCCCGGACTGCCTGGCCGAGCTCTACGAACGGCACTTCGGGTACGGGCAGCGGGTGTGCCTGGTCGGGCAGATGCTCGACTACGACAACAACACCGGTGACGTGGTCGAGGTCGACCTGCGCCCCTACGAGCACTACCGGAAGGTCCTCGCCGATCTGGCCGTCGACGGTCCCGGCGCCGTCGACCCCCGGGTCACCGCCCGGCACGTCATCCCCTGGTCGTTCGCCTGGACCGCGCTGGTCGCCCTGCCCCGGGCGCTGGTCACCGCGCACGACCTCACCTTCGACAGGAACTTCCACGGGTACGGGGTGGAGGACCTGGAGTGGGCGTACCGGGTGGCCCGGACCGGGACCCCCATCGTGCTGGGCCGGGACTTCTGGGGTCTGCACCTGCCCCACCTGCGCGACGTCGCGGCGAACAGGCGCACCGAGGGCCCCAACTACCGGTACTTCCTGCGCAAGTGGCCGGCGAACGACGTCGAGCTGGCCTGTGCGGTCGGCGACTTCGAGGCCAACGAGGCGTACCCGGACTTCCGGCGGGCGGTCGAGGCCGCCGCCGCGACGCCGGGCGGATCGCTGGCGGTGGTCCGGGACGGTACGTCGTCGCACCTGGTCCTCGGGGTGCCGGTCGACGCCTCCGGTGCGTGGGACACCGCCGCCGTGGCGGACGTGATCGGGGCCGCCCCACCGGCCGAGGTGCTGCCGATCGCCGGGATCGCCCTGCCGTACGACGACGACAGCTTCGCCCGGTGCACGGTCCTCCCGGCGGCCCGTCGGCTGCCTGGGGCGTACCGGGAGCGGGTGCTCGCCGAGGCGCGGCGGGTGGGTGTCGGTCCTGTCGACCTGGTGGGGGACTGACGTGCCCACCCGGACCGGGCCGACGCCCCGCAGCGACACCGCCGCCCCGGTCACCGACGCCGGATCCGCCGAACTCCTCGCCGTCGCCACCGCCGCGGCCCTGGCCGGCGGTGCCGAGCTGCGGCGACGGGCCGGCCGGACCCGCCTGGTCGGGGTCAAGACCACTGGCACCGACCCGGTGACCGAAGCCGACCTGGCCAGCGAGGCGGCGGTGATCGGCCGGATCGCCGAGGACCGGCCCGACGACGGCGTCCTCGGCGAGGAGGGCGCCGACCGGGCCGGTACGACCGGCCTCCGGTGGGTGGTCGACCCCCTCGACGGCACCGTGAACTACCTGTACGGCCTCCCCGACTTCGCGGTCAGCGTCGCCTGCGAACTGTGGGTCGCCACCGACCCCGGCCACCGGCCCGGCACGTCCGGCGGCCGTTGGTCGGGGGTGGTCGGGGTGGTCCACGACCCGGTACGCGGCGAGACCTTCACCGCCGTACGCGGCGGGGGCGCACACCTCGACGGGTCCCCGCTCACCGTCGCCGACCCGGTCGAGACGGCGCACGCGCTGGTCGCCACCGGGTTCGGCTACTGCGCCTCGTCCCGGGTCCGGCAGGCCGACACGGCGAACCGGGTCGTCCCGGCGGTCCGGGACGTCCGCAGCAACGGCAGCGCCGCCCTCAGCCTGTGCTGGGTCGCCGCCGGCCGCTACGACGCCTTCTACGAGGACGAACTGGCCCACTGGGACTGGGCCGCCGGGGCGCTCGTCGCCCGGGAGGCCGGGGCGCTCGTCACCGGTCTCGGCACCGGGGTCCTGGTGGCCGGTCCCACCCTCCACGAGCGGCTCGGCCGACTCGTGTCCCCCCTACCGTCGCGTCAGGAAGCAGAGACGACACCATGACCTCCTACCGACTCCAGCAGACCACCGACCGGGACCCCTGGTACCTGCCCGTCCTCTTCGTCGCCTTCCTCGTCCTGGCCGCCGTCTTCGCCGTGTGGCGGACCGCCGTCGTGAACTGGGACGTCTGGTACGGCCCGCTCGCCTGGGGGGCGGAGCTGTTCGGCCTGGCCACCTCGGTCATGTTCGTGCTCAGCCTCCGCCGTGCCGTCCGGCCGGTGCCCCGGGTGGTCACCGGGACCACCAGGACCGTCGACATCCTGATCCCCACCCTGAACGAACCGATAGCCGTCCTGGAACCCACTGTCATCGGGGCGACCCGGGTCCGGGGCGTACGCGCGGTCCTGGTCCTCGACGACGCCGCCCGCCCGGAGGTCCGCGACCTGGCCGAACGGTACGGTGCCCGGTACCTGGCCCGGACCGAGCGGGTCGGGGCCAAGGCCGGGAACCTCAACTTCGGGCTCACCGACACCGACGCCGAGTTCGTCGTCACCCTCGACGCCGACCACGTGCCGCTGCCGGAGCTGATCGAGCAGACCGTCGGCTACTTCGACGACCCCGAGGTGGCTGTGGTCCAGTCGCCGCAGTCGTTCTACAACACCGAGTCGTTCACCTTCCGCCGTCGGCGGGGCGACGACGCCGGATGGCACGAGCAGGCGATGTTCTACGGCGGCATCCAGCCCACCAAGAACCGCACCAACAGCGCCATCTACACCGGCACCTCGGCGATGCTGCGGCGCAGCGCACTGGAGACCGTCGGCGGGTTCGCCCCGGACACCCCGACCGAGGACATCCACACCTCCCTGCGGCTGCACACCCGGGGCTGGCGGTCGGTGTACCTGCGCACCCCGCTGGCGTACGGGTTGGAGGTGGAGAACCTCCAGGAGTACTACCGGACCCGACGGCGGTGGGCGTCGGGGAGCCTGCGTCTGCTGCTGCGTCACCCGGACTCCCCCCTGTGGGTACGCGGCCTCACCCTCTCGCAGCGACTCAACTACCTGAGCGCGATGGTCACCCACCTGCAGGGACTGAACCGGGTGCTCTACCTGGTCGCCCCGATCGCTGCGGTGGCGACCGGGGTGGCCCCGGTCAGCGGCCCCTACGCCGTGTACGGATTCGCCTTCCTGGCGTTCATGGTCGTGTCCGTCTGCACCGTCGTCCTCTTCGGACGGGGGCACTACCACCTGGTGCACAGTGAGGCGTTCGGGGTGGCCGACACCCTGCCGATGATCGACGCACTCCGGGACCTGCCGGGTGGGGAACGCGGATTCGGGGTCAGCCGCAAGCGGACCGGCCGGGGCGGCGCATCGGGGCTCACCTGGGCGTACCGGGGGTTCGCGGCGGTCAACCTGGGTGGGCTCGGGCTCGCTCTGGCCCGCCTGGTGCAGGGCGAGCACACGGTCATCGCGGCCTGGTCGGCGGCGTTCCTCGCGCTCGGTTCGGCGTACGCCCTCGCCTTCCTGGTCACCATGGAGCGGTACGAGCGGCGGGCCGGGGTGCCGTCGTACCTCGGGCTCACCGCCGAGGAGTTGTACCAGCACGTCGTCGGACTCTCCACCGGGGACGAGGCCGTCGCGGCGCGTCCCGCCGGGCCGCAGCCCGTACCCACCGCCTGACCGATCGCCCCGGAGGGACCCCTTCCACATCGGAATGCGATAGGAAGGGGTCCTTCCCTTCACCAGTCCTGAGGAGGTGGGGACGATGACAGTCCTCGGTGTCGTCCTACTGCCGCAGTCGCCCCCGGAGCGGATGCGGGCCGTGGTCCGCGCCGCCGACGAGGCGGGGCTCGACGAGTTGTGGCTCTGGGAGGACTGCTTCCTCACCAGCGGGATCAGCAGCGCGGCGGCGGCGTTGGCCTGGACCGACCGGCTGCGGGTGGGCGTCGGCCTGCTGCCCGTACCGCTGCGCAACGTGGCGTTGACGGCGATGGAGACGGCCACCCTCCACCGGCTCTTCCCCGGCCGGGTGCACGTCGGGGTGGGCCACGGGGTGCAGGAGTGGATGGGGCAGGTCGGCGCGCGGGTCGACTCCCCCGTCACCCTCCTGCGGGAGTACGTCACCGCGCTGCGGGCGCTGCTCGCCGGTCGCCGGGTCACCTGCGCCGGCCGGTACGTCGACCTCGACGACGTCGCCCTGGACTGGCCGCCCACCACTGCGGCCCCGATCCGGGTCGGCGCCGTCGGTCCCCGCACGCTGCGCCTGTCCGGGGAGATCGCCGACGGGACGATCCTCACCGGCGGTACCACCCCGGACCAGCTCCGCCGGGCCCGGCGGCTCGTCGACGAGGGGCACGCCGCAGCGGGGCGCACCGACCCGCACCCGATCACCGTCTACCTGCACGCCGCGACCGGCCCGGACGCCGCCGCCCGGATGGAACGCGAAGGCGCCCGCTGGGGGTACGACTCGACTGCCGACGTGACCGTCACCGGCGACGCCGAGCAGATCGCCGCCGGGGTGGCCCGGTGGGCCGAGGCCGGAGCGGACACGGTGGTCCTGCAACCCACCCCCGACGATCCCGACCCGGAGGGTTTCGTCCACTTCACCGCCGCCGAGGTCCGCCCCCTGCTGGGGGAATCCGGTGGAGGTCGCTGACGGAAGACGGTAGGGTTCGCAGCCCACCGAAGCCGGAGTGCGTCATGCCCGCAGCCGACCCGACCCGCACCGCGACCGACCCGCTCGCCGCCGAGCAGGCGCACCTGACCCTGTCCCGGGCCGCCCTGCGGCGGATGCGGGAACGGGCCGAGGCGTTGTACGCCACCGGCGACCGGGTTGCCGGGGACGCGTACACCGCCGAGCAGCTCGGCCGGCACCTGTCCCGGCGGGTCACCGAGCTGGCCGACCACCCGGACGCACCGCTGTTCTTCGGCAAGCTCACCTTCGCCCTGACCCATCCGGAGCACGGGGGTCGGGCGTACCACGTCGGGCGGCGACACGTCACCGACGAGACGGGTGAGCCCCTGGTGCTGGACTGGCGGGCACCGCTGTCCCGGCTGTTCTACCGGGCCGGTGCCCGGGACCCCCGTCAGGTGGCGGTCCGCCGCCGGTTCGGGTTCGACAGGGGGACGCTCACCAGCTTCGAGGACGAGCACCTGGAACGGGGTGAGGAGCTGGGTACGGCCAGCCGGATCCTCACCGGCGAGATCGAGCGTCCCCGGTCGGGGCCGATGCGAGACATCGTCGCCACCATCCAACCCGAGCAGGACGAACTGGTCCGGGCCGACCTGGACACCTCGATCTGTGTGCAGGGCGCCCCGGGCACCGGGAAGACAGCGGTCGGGCTGCACCGGGCCGCGTACCTGCTCTACCTGCACCGGGAGCGGCTGCGCCGTTCGGGTGTGCTCGTGGTCGGGCCGAACCGGGCCTTCCTGGCGTACATCGCCGCCGTCCTGCCCGCCCTCGGCGAGGTGGAGGTCGAGCAGACCACAGTGGACGAACTCGTCGGCCGGATTCCGGTACGCGCCGTGGACCCCCCGGAGGTGGCCGCCCTCAAACACGACGTACGGCTGGCCGAGGTGCTCCGCCGGGCCGTCGACGCGTACGTGACCGGGGCGACCGAGCCGATCGTGGTCTCCGACGGCTCGTACCGGTGGCGGATCGGGGTCGACCCGCTGAACCGGATCGTCGCGCAGACCCGTGCGGAGGGGCTGCCGTACGCGGTGGGCCGGGAGCGGGTCCGGGCCCGGGTGGTGGCTCTGCTGCAACGGCAGGCGGAGGAGCGGCGCGCCGAGTCGCCGAGCGACACCTGGCTGCGTCGGATGGGCCGGGTCGGGCCGGTCGTGGCCTTCCTCGACGCGGCCTGGCCGCCGCTGACCCCGGAGGGGGTGCTGCACCTGCTCCGCACCGACGGGCAGCGGCTGGCGGAGGCCGCCGACGGGGTGCTCACCCTGCAGGAGCAGGAGCTGTTCCGGTCGGGCCGGATCGGGCGGACCCCGAAGGCGACCCGCTGGACCGCCGCCGACGCGGTCCTCGTCGACGAGGTCGCCGGGTTGTTGGAGCGTCCGCCCGGGTTCGGGCACGTCGTGGTCGACGAGGCGCAGGACCTCTCCCCGATGCAGTGCCGGGTGCTCGCCCGGCGCAGCGAGCACGGGTCGGTGACCCTCCTCGGTGACCTGGCCCAGGGGACCGCCCCGTGGGCGGCCACCGACTGGCGGGAGTCCCTGGTCCACCTGGGCAAACCGGACGCGGCGGTGGTGCCGTTGACTGTCGGGTTCCGGGTGCCCGCCGTCGTCGTGGAGTTGGCCAACCGGCTGTTGGCGACGCTCGCCGTCGACGTCCCCCCGGCGGAGTCGTTACGCCGGGACGGGGCGTTGGAGGTGCGTACCGTGGCGGATCCGGTGGCGGCGACGGTGGCGGAGGTCCGGGCGGCGCTGGCGCACGACGGGTCGGTGGGGGTGATAGCCGCGGACGCGACAGTGGACCGGCTCCGGACGGCGTTGGCCGACGCCGGGATCCCCGCCGCGACCGCCGACGAGGTCACCGCCGACTCGCGGGTCACCGTCGTCGGCGCGACAGCCGTCAAGGGCCTGGAGTACGACCACGTGGTGGCAGTGGAACCGGCGGCGATCGTGGCGGCCGAGCCACGCGGGTCGAACCGCCTGTACGTGGTCCTGACCCGGGCGGTCTCCCGACTCACAGTCCTGCACGCCGAGCCGCTGCCCGTCGCCCTGACCGGTGACGGGTGAGCCGTCGGGGTCCGTCGCCCTGACCGGTGACGGGTGAGTCGTCGGTCCGTCACGCGGGGGACCGGTCGGTGCCGTCGGTCCTCCCCGGGAACCATTCCGATGTCGGCATCCAGCGGGATTCGTCACTGGATTCGGGGCCACAGGATGAAGGTGTCTTGTTTCGTCCCCGAGGGAGGGCACATGAACAGATCACGTCGCCGCCTGCTGTCGGCCGCCTGCGGGGCGGTGGTGGCATCGGCCGTCCTGGTCGGCGGAAGTACCCCCGCGCTCGCCGAAGGGCGGCCGGGTCGTCCCCCGGGGATGCCCGCCGACGTCCTCGCCGCCGACCTGGCGAAGGTCACCGAGGCGGGCATGCCGGGGGTGCTGGCCCAGGCCCGGGACGGCCGGGGTGCCTGGAACGGTGCCAGCGGGGTGGCCGACGTGGACACCGGTCGGCCGATGCAGCCGCACATGCGGCACCGGGTCGGCAGCGTCACCAAGACCTTCATGGCGGCCACCGTCCTGCAACTGGTCGGGGAGCGTCGGGTGGCGTTGGACGCGCCGGTCGCCCGGTACCTGCCGGACCTCGCCCCGAGCGGGGTCACCGTACGGATGCTGCTCAACCACACCAGCGGCATCGGCACGTACGACGCTGTCCTCTTCTCGACCCCCGAGGGCGTCGAGGAGCACCGGGACAGCACGTTCAGCCCGCGTCAGCTGGCCCGGATCGGGCTGGACATGCCGCGTACCGGAGCGCCCGGGGAGGGGTTCTCCTACTCCAACACCAACTACGTCCTGGCCGGACTGGTGGTGGAGAAGGTGACCGGCCGGTCCGCCACCGAGGAGATCACCCGGCGGATCATCAAGCCGCTCGGGCTGCGGCACACCGTCTTCCCCGGCACGAAGCCACGGATCACCGGGCCGCACAGTAAGGGCTACCTGCCGTGGCACGAGAGTGTGCTGCGCGACTTCAGCGTCTACAACATGAGTTGGGCGTGGACTGCCGGTGAGCTGGTCTCCACCACCGACGACCTGAACCGGTTCTACCGGGCGCTGCTGTCCGGGAAGGTGCTGGGCGCCAAGGAGCTGCGGGAGATGCAGCGGACCGTGTCGGTCGGTCCGGACCAGATCGTGGACGGGTACGGCCTGGGCATCTACCGGATCAACCTGCCCTGCGGGCCGGCGTGGGGGCACGACGGTGTCGTCTTCGGTTACAGCACAATGTCGTTGCACTCGCCGGACGGGACCCGGCAGGTGACGATCGCCGACAACGTGACCCACTACGGGGTGCCGGGTCAGCCCGACCCGATCCTGGAGGCGAAGCTCGGGTTCGTCGTCACCGCCCTCTGCGGTCCGGCCGCCTCGTCCGGTTCCGCCGAGAAGCTGCGTTCCGCCGCCGCCCCGCTGACGCTGCCCGTCACCGCCCCCGGCACCACCGACCTGATCCGTCCTCTCCCGCCCCGCTGACCTGGCATCGAGTGGGGGGCGGCGTCGACACCCGACGTCGCCCCCCGCTCGTCGTCGACTGGCCCCGCCTCGACTTTGTGGTTTAAAGTAGTTTGCGTGAACACCGACGAGGACCTGCCGCCGAAGGACCCCGCCGACGCCCTGCGCCTCATCGACGAGCAGCGGACCACCGCCGCCCGCCGTCTCGAACCGAATCCCCTGGTCTACTACGTACCCTGGGGTTCGGCCTGGCTGATCGGCTTCGGGCTGCTCTTCCTCCGGTTCCCTCCCACCGACGAGCCCCTCGTCGACATGCCGGGCTGGCTGCCCCTGGCCACGTTGTTCACCCTGCTCGGCACGGCCGGGGTGATCACCGCAGTGGCCGGGATCAGGTCCCAGGGCCACGTCGCCGGATCCTCCGCCCGCCGGGGCGCCTGGTACGGCTGGTCCTGGCCGCTGGCGTTCCTGACCCTGTTCGCGGCCGCCTCCCAGGTCTCCGACACACTCCCGCCGGACCTGACCGGGCTGCTCTGGTCGGCGCTCTCGGTGGGGATCTCCGGAATCCTGCTCATGGCAGGCGGAGCCGTCTTCCTGGACCGGGGGCTCTTCCTCCTCGGTGTCGCAGTCATCGTCGTCAACCTGGTCGGCACCTTCGCCGGCCCCGGCTGGCACTCCCTCGTCGTCGCCGTCGCCGGTGGAGGCGGGATGCTCCTCACCGGGCTGGTGACCTGGCCACGCTGCCGACCCCGGAGCCAGGGCCGGGGCCGGAGGTGACCGAACTCGACCCGGTGATCCACGCCCAGGCCCGCCTCCGGGTGGTCGCCTCCCTCTCCGCCCTCGGCGAGGGCGACCAGGCCGCCTTCCCCTGGCTCCAGGAGATCCTCGGCATGACCGCCGGGAACCTCTCGGTCCACCTGCGCAAGCTGGAGGACGCCGGTTACGTCGCGGTCACCAAGACCCACCGGGGGCGGACCCCCACCACCCTGATCGCCCTCACCCGACGGGGGCAGCTGGCCTTCGAGGAGTACACGGCCGCCATCCACGCCCTGCTCACCCCCACCGACAAGAAGGAGCCGACATGATCCTCGCCCGTGCCGAGCAGGCCACCCGGCGGTACGGCGACGTCCTCGCCCTCGACCGGGTCGACCTCGACGTCCGCGCCGGTGAACTGGTCGGGCTGCTCGGTCCCAACGGGGCGGGCAAGTCGACGCTGCTCAACCTGCTCGTCGGGCTACGCCGACCCAGCTCCGGACGGGTGGAGCTGTTCGGCGGGGACCCGCGTGACCCGGCGTACCGGCGGTCTGTCGGTGCCACCCCGCAGGAGACCGGGCTGCCCGGCACCCTGCGGGTCGGGGAGGTCGTCGAGTTCGTCAGCCGGCACTACCCCGACCCGGTCCCCCGTGACGAACTGCTCGACCGGTTCGGCCTCACCGACCTGGTACGCCGACAGACCGGCGGGCTCTCCGGCGGGCAGCGACGGCGGCTCGCCGTGGCGCTGGCCTTCGTCGGCCGCCCCCGACTGGTCCTGCTCGACGAGCCGACCACCGGACTGGACGTCGAGGCCCGGCACGTCCTGTGGGAGGCCGTCCGGGCCTTCCACGCCGACGGCGGAACGGTGCTGCTCACCAGCCACTACCTGGAGGAGATCGAGGCCCTGGCGCAACGGGTGGTGGTGATCGGGCAGGGCCGGGTGCTCGCCGACGACACCGTCTCGGCCGTCCGGGGCGTGGTGGGCCTGCGCCGGGTCAGCCTCACCGCCGACCGGCTCCCGGAGCTGCCCGGGGTGGCCCGGGTCGAACACGCGCAGGGGCGGGTCCACCTGCTCACCGCCGACGCCGACCAACTGGTCCGCGACCTCGTCACCGCCCACGTCGACTTCCGGGACCTGGAGGTACGCCCCACCTCGCTGGAAGAGGCGTTCCTCGCCATCACCACCGACGGCCGGACCGACACCGACACGCCGACCACCGGGAACCGGACCGACGCCGTGCCCCTCCCCGGGAACCGGACCGACGCCGACGTGCCGACCACCGCCTGAGGAGACAGCCGTGCGACTCGCCCTGGCCCACGCCCGCTACCAGCTCCTGGAACTGTTCCGGACCCCGATCGCCGTGGTGGGCAGCGCCTTCTTCCCCGCCGCCGCGATGATCTTCTTCGTCGTACCGGCCGTCGGCGACGAGCAGGTCGCCGCCACGTACGCCACCGCCGCGATGGTCACCTTCGCCGTGATGAGCGCCAACATCTTCCAGTACGGCATCGGGGTGGCCGAGGACCGCGCCCTGCCCTGGGACCCGTACCTGCGGACCCTGCCCGCCGGATCGGCCCCCCGGTTCGCCGGTCGGGTGCTGGCCGGGCTGGCCATGACCTACCTGTCCCTGATCCCCGTGGTGGTGATCGCGGCGACCCTCACCGAGGCCCGGACGGGCGCGGCCCGACTCGCCCTCGCCGCCGCCGTCGTCGGCCTGGTCTCGGTGCCGTTCACGCTGATGGGGCTGGCCATCGGATACTCGTTGCCGGCCAAGGCGGCGATCGTCGTGGCGCAGGTCGTCTTCTTCCCGCTGGCCTTCGGCGGAGGGCTGCTCTCCGGCCCCGGTCAGGCCCCCGGATTCATCGAGGCGATCGCGCCGTACCTGCCGACCCGGGGGGCCGTCGAACTGATGTGGGCGGCGGTCGGCGACTTCCGACCCGAACCACTCTCGCTGGTCATGCTCGGGGTGTGGATCGTCGCCCTCGGCTCCCTCGCCGGGTGGGCCTACCGACGGGACGAGGGACGCCGGTTCAGCTGAACCGTACGCCCGCCCCCATCTGACCGGTTCGGCTGCGCCGGTCGACGCGACGGTGCCACGATTCGGACAGGGGCGCCCCGTCCGGCGTCACCGAACCGGTACGGCGGAGGGGGCGGGCGTGGCGAACGTACCACCGGGTGTGCCCTGCTGGGCCGACCTGGCCACCGCCGACCTGGCCGCGGCGAAGCGGTTCTACACCGAGCTCTTCGGGTGGACCGGTCGGGTCACCCCCCAGCCGGAGGCGGGCGGGTACACCACCTTCCTCCTGGACGGGCTGGCCGCCGCCGGGGTCGGCCCCCCGGCCACCCCGGAACAGGTGCCGATCTGGTCCACCTACGTCGCCACCGACGACCCGGAGCTGGTCGCCACCCGAGTCGAGGCGGCCGGCGGACAGGTGGTGGTCCCCCCGTTGCAGATCTTCGACCAGGGACGGATGGCGGTCTTCGCCGACCCCGCCGGTGCCACGTTCAGCGTCTGGCAGCCGATGGAGATGCGTGGTGCCGAGGTGTTCAACGCCCCCGGCGCGATGAGCTGGACCGAACTGGTCACCCCCGACCCGGAGGGCGCGAAGACCTTCTACGAGCTGGTCTTCGGCTGGCAGCCGGAGGACCACTCCACCGACCCGGTCACCTACACCGGCTGGCGGTGCGGGGACCAGGTGGTCGCCGGGATGATGCCGCCGATCGGGGACGGGTTCTCCGCCGGACTGCCCGCGTACTGGTCGGTGTACTTCGCGGTGGCCGACGCCGACGCGGCGGCGGTCCGCGCCACCGAACTGGGCGGTGACGTGCTGGTCCCGCCGATGGACGCCCCCGCCGGTCGGACGGCCGCACTCCGCGACCCCCAGGGCGCCCTCTTCTGGATAGTCACCCTCCGCCCCGAAGGAAGGGCCCCTTACTGACGCATACGGTCGAGAGGGGTCCCCTTCTCGCAGTCGAGCCCCGGGGAGGCAGGGGTGCGGCTCGGGTCACTGGTGTCGGCTGTGGCGGCGGCGGACGGGAACGACGACGGGGCCGTGCTCGCCCTGGATCACCCGTACGGTGGCCCGGTAGTGCTCGGTCAGCAGTTCCTCGGTGAGCACCTCCCGGGGTGGGCCGACCGCCACCACCCGCCCCTGCGCCAACAGCACCAGCCGGTCGGCGTACTCACCGGCGAGGGAGAGGTCGTGCATCGTGGCCAGTACGGTGAGCCCGTGCTCGCGCCGGAGCCTGTCGACCAGCTCCAGCACCTCCTGCTGGTGGCCGATGTCCAGGGCGCTCGTCGGCTCGTCGAGCAGCAGGAGGGTGGCGCCCTGGGCCAACGCCCGGGCCAGGAAGACCCGCTGTCGTTCCCCGCCCGAGAGGGTGTCCAACTCCCGGCGCGCGAAGTCGAGCAGGTCGAGTTGGGCGAGGACGTCCCAGGTCGCGGCGAGGTCGGCGGCCGACTCCCGGCCGAGGGCCGGAATGTGCGGGGTCCGGCCGAGCAGGACGTAGTCCAGCACCGCCATGCCGGGGGGTACGGCCGGGGACTGCGCGACGGTGGCCACCGTCCTGGCCCGGTCCCGACGCCGCAACGCCGCGCTGGGCGTACCGAAGAGGGTGACGGTGTCCGCCACGGGCAGGAGGCCGCCGACGGCACGCAACAGGGTGGACTTCCCGGCGCCGTTCGGTCCGATCACGGCGACCCACTCACCGGCCGTCACGGTGAGGTCGACCCCGGACAGGACCGGCACCCCGCCCAGGTCGACCCGCAGGTCCCGGACCTGGACGGCCGGTCCTGCCGGGGTGGGGAGATGTCCGGTGCTCATACCGTCAGCCGCCGACTGGTCCGCAGGACCAGGACGAAGAACGGGCCACCGAGCAGGGCGGTGACCACCCCGATCGGGATCTCCCCGGGCGCGGCGACGGTCCGGGCGACGACGTCGGTCAGGGTGAGGAAGGCCCCGCCGAAGAGCAGCGAGAGTGGGAGGATCACCCGGTAGCTGGATCCGGCGAGCAGCCGGAGGGCGTGCGGGACGATGATCCCGACGAAGCCGATCAGCCCGGCGGCGGCCACCGCCGCGGCGGTGCCGAGGGAGGCGGCGGCGATCAGCAGGTACCGGGACCGCTGCGGGTGCAGCCCGAGGCTGGTCGCCTCGTCGTCGCCGAGGGACAGGACGTCGATCTCCCGCCGGTGCAGGAGCACCACCGCCACGGTGATCACGAAGTACGGCAGGACCATCCGGACGTCGCCCCACCCGGCGGTGGCCAGCCGGCCCAGCAGCCACGAGTAGACCTGCTGGATGCTGTCGGCGTTGCGTTGCAGCAGGTAGGTCTGGCCGGCGGAGAGGAACGCGGAGACCGCCACCCCGGCCAGGATCAGTGTCACCGGTGACCGGTGGCGGCCCTGTGCCGAACCGAGCAGGTACGTCATCAGGACCGCACCGAGCGCCCCGCCGAACGCGGCCAGGGGGACGGTCACCGGCATCGCGCCGATGGCCGCGCCCCCGAGGGCGATGACCGTGGTGACCGCGAGTCCCGCCCCGGCGGCCACCCCCAGCAGGTACGGGTCGGCCAACGGGTTGCGGAACACCCCCTGGTAGCAGCCACCGGCCAGGGCGAGCAGCCCGCCGACGAGCAGACCGAGCACCGCCCGGGGGAGCCGCAGCTCGGTGACGATGGCGATCTCCCGTTCGGAGAGGCCGCTGTCGAGGCGTACTCCGGGGATCAGGTTGAGCAGTTCCGCCGCGACGCTCAGCGGAGGAAGGCTGACCGGGCCGAGGGACACCCCGACGACGAGCGCCACGGCGACGGCCACCAGGCCGGCGACCAGCCAGCCCGGCCGCAACCCGGCCGGCGCGCCGCCGGGTCGGGCGGGCACGCCGGACCGGGTCGTCGCGCCGGGCCGGTGGGTCATGTCGGATCGACTGTCGGGTGAGGCCGGTCGGCCATGTCGGGGCCGAGGGCTGCCGCGTCGGGCCGGTGGGTCATGTCGGGGTCGAGGGTCAGGCCGGGACCTTGGCGACCGCGTCCACGATCGCCCGCAGCAGGTCGACCACGCGCGGACCCCAGCGCGAGGCGACGTCGTCGTCGAGGGCCACGATCTGGTTGTTCTTCACGGCGGTCAGCCCGGACCAGCCGCTACGCTCCTTGACCGTCTCCGCCGACTGCTGGCAGCACTTGGTGTCGGCCAGGAAGATGAAGTCCGGGTCGGCCTGGACGATGACCTCCTGGGACAGCTGCGGGTAGCCGCCCTGCTTGCCGTCCGGGTCCGCGGCGTCGGCGATGTTCTCCAGACCCACCTGGCTGTAGAGCGAGCCGATGAAGGTCTTGCTGGTGGCGGAGTAGAGCTCCGGTCCCAGCTCGTGGAAGTAGGTCAGCTTCTCGGCACGCTGCGGCAGGTCGGCGACCAGCTTGGCGATGTCGTCGCGCATCCGCTTGGTGACGTCGGCGGCGCCGTCGGCGTTGCCGGTGAGGGTCCCGAGGTCGGTGATCTGCTGGTACGAGTCGTCCAGAGTGGTCGCCGCCGGGGCCAGGAAGACCGGGATCTTCAGCGTGGTCAGCTGATCCACGATCTTGTTCATGTCGTTGGAGAGGACCACCAGGTCCGGGTTCTTCCCGGCGATCGCCTCGGCGTTCGGCTGGAAGCCGGACAGGTCGGTCTTCGGTGCCTCGGCCGGGTGGTTCGACTGGTCGTCGACGGCGGTGACCTGGTCACCGGCCCCGATGGCGAAGAGCATCTCGGTGGCGGTCGCGGAGAGCGAGACGATCCGTTCGGGCCGCGCGTCGAGGGTCAGCTCCCCGACGGTCACCGGGTAGGCGGACCCGTTGCCGGGGCTGGGCGCGGTGGTGGGCTCGTCGGAGTTCTGCGCGCAGCCGGCGAGGGCGAGCGCGACGGCCGCGGTCACCGCCGCGAAGATCCGAGGGGTACGTCTGGACATCGGTGGTGCCTCCTGTCGGCCGAGGAGTCTGGTGCTTCGCCGACAGGGCAGAGGGTGGCCGCCGTCCGCGAGGCGCCCTTCCTCGAGAGCGCGGGTCGCGACCGTGCCGTAGGCGACCTGGCTCGTCCCCGCACGCGGTGCGGACGGGGCATCACAGTTGCGGGACAGCTCCGGTTTCGCACCGGCTTCGCTGCGGGACGGTCGCTAGCACCGTAGCGCACCTCCGGCCGACTTCGTTACCGCAGGTGGCACCGGGTGACGTGCGCTGCACCACCCCGAAAGGGTCGGGAGGGGTCCCTCCGATGACGAGGGACCCCTCCTCACTCGGTCAGCAGTACTGGGCCTGCTTGCCGATGGCCCGATACGGGCAGTCGGCGTACTCGCTGATCAACAGGACCGCGGTCCGGTTACGCGAGGTCTGGGCCGGGATCACCTCGTCGGGCGGGTAGAAGCCCCCGCCCCCGGAGCGTCCGGGGTACATCTCGAAGGTGTACGCCCAGATCCCGTGCTGCCCCCACATCCAGTCGATGCTGTCGCCGTCGGTGACGTACAGGTCGCTGGACTGCTGCGGGGTGTACCCGTTCGTGGCGGCCATCTGCTGGCCCAGTGTGGCGAAGGTGTTGTACTGGTCGGCCGTCATCCCGGTGGGGGTGTTCGCGGTCGTCCAGCCGAACGGCCAGAGCACCAGCTCGGAGTAGGTGTGGAAGTCGATGTTGGCCTTGATCTGCTGGACCCCACCGACGACCCGGCTGTTGACGAAGTTGCGCAGCGCTGCGGTCTCCGGCGCGGAGAAGGCCGACGGACCCCGGTAGGTGTCCGAGGCGGGGGAGCCGGACGATCCGCCACAGCAGCCCCACCGGTACGACCAGTTCCGGTTGAGGTCGGTGCCGACGAAGGCCGAGCCACTGTTGGGCTGCCGGTTCTTCCGCCAGGACCGGTACGACCCGGTGGCGATGTCGTACTCGCTGCCGTCGGGGTTGACGGTCGGGACGATCCAGATCTCCCGGGTGTTGACGATGTTGGTGACCCGGGTGTCCGAACCGTACGAGTCCGTGAAGAGGTTCAGCAGGTAGATCGCCATCTCCACGGTGAGGTGCTCGCGGGCGTGCTGCTGCGAGTTGAACAGGATCTCCGGCTCGTTCTCGTCGGTGGCGACGTTGTCGGAGATCTTCACCGCCATCAGGTCACGACCCTGGTACGACGAGCCGATGCTGATCTTGCGGGCGATGGTCGGGTGGTCGGCGACCACCTTGTTCACCACCGCCGTCAACTCCGCGTAGTCGTGGTAGTTGCTGTCGGCCGCCGGGAAGCCCATCGTGCTGAAGTCGTCGCCGTGGTCGTGGCCGTGCTCGTCGGCGGCGGGGACCGCCTCCAACCGGAAGCCCAGCCGGGTGATCTGGGCCGCCTCCGCTCGGGTGGCCGAGACGTGCAGCACCCCGTGCTCGACGAAGTCGATGGCGGCTCCGGTCCCGGCGACGGAGTTGCGGTCGGCGATCGTACGGGGTCCGAGCACCCGGTACTCGACGGTGGCCGATCCGGTGTCGCGGTCGGGGGAGGGCCGGGCGGAGACCGGCGCGGTGGCGGCGGCCACCAGCGACATGCCGACGACCATGGCGAACGCCAGGTGTCGACGGAGGGGGATACGGATCATGCGAGCCTCCTCGGGCGCGCCTGCCGCGTTCTGCGTCAGGCTCTCCACGCCCACTCACATGGTCATATCAACATGTGTCGCTGAGGCAATCATCCCGACCGGATCCTCATACCGGCAACGAGCTTCACCCTTGACGCAGTGGATGAAAACCGGCGCCACCCGCCACCGGTCGGAGCACCCCGGTCAGCGGGCGTCTTCCGGCCCGTCCGCCGAACGCCCGGTCGAGGTCCCAGAGCCGGTCGAGGTCCCGGAGCCGGTGGAAGTATCGGAGCCGGTCGAGGTCCCGGAGCCGGTGGAAGTATCGGAGCCGGTGGAGGTGTCGGGGTCGGCCTGCTGGTCCTCCCCGGCCAGGGCGGAACGCAGCCGCTCCTTCTCGACCCGGCGGCGCTCCGCCGCACCGGCCATCTCCTCGCCCATCTGATCCCGAAGCCCCCGCAGCAGCAGGAACGACAGGGCGGCGGAGAAGACCAGCGCCAGCAGCAACTTCAGGAACAGGCTCATCTGGACGAACCAGAGCGCCGCGAGCACCGCGACGAACAGCCCGACCCGGCCCAGCGTGTACTTGACCGCCGCGCTCACCCTGTCACTCCTCCTCCACGTCGCCGCAGGACCCGCGCCCCCGGCGTACCGGTCAACCCGTCCGGCGGGCCAGCCATCGCACGCCGGGGAACCAGACCACCGCGTACGTCACCGTCCAGGCCGCGGCACCCAGGGCACCCGAGGCCAGCGACGGCAGACCCGCCACCAACCCGGCGGTCACCAGTCCGACGACCACCCCGACCACTACCGCCACCAGCGCCGAGACCACCCGGGCGGCACCGAACTCCCAGGAGCGGAAGTCGTCCCAGAACAGCCACGCCGGGAGGATGACCGCGAGCCAACCGTTCGCCTGGCCGAACTCGCCGGCACCGAACCAGGCGAACGCCAGGTCGAACAGGACCAGCGCCAACGCCCCGATGACCACCCCGGCGAGCGCCACCCCGAGCAGGTCGCCAAGGGTCAGGATGCGCCCTTCGGCGTCCCGTCGGGGGAAACCACTCTGCTCACTCATGCCGGGGCCAGGGTACGCGGTGACTCAGGCCCAGACCTGCTGCGGCTCGGCGCGCCGCTGCGCCAGGGGCGGGGCGGGATCGTACTCCCGGACCACCTCGTAGCGGGTGTTGCGCTCGACCGGCTGGAAACCGGCGTCCCAGATCAGGTGGAGGAGGTCGTCGCGGTGCATCGTGTTGGGGGTGCCGTAGGAGTCCGCGTCGTGAGTGATCTTGTATTCGACGACCGAGCCGTCCAGGTCGTCGACGCCGAAGTTGAGCGACAGCTGGGCCACCGAGAGCCCGTGCATCACCCAGAAACACTTGACGTGGGGCACGTTGTCGAAGAGCAGCCGGGACACGGCGAAGGTCTTCAGCGACTCGGCCGGTGCCGCCATCGTCGTCCGGGCCTGGATCCGGTTACGGATCTTGCCGTCGGCGGAGTCGACGAAGTCGTGCTGGTAGCGCAGCGGGATGAAGACCGCGAAACCGCCGGTCTCGTCCTGGAGCTCCCGGAGCCGGAGGACGTGGTCCACCCGGTGCCGAGGCTCCTCGATGTGTCCGTAGAGCATGGTCGCGGGCGTCTTCATGCCCTTGTGGTGCGCCAGCCGGTGGATCCGCGACCAGTCCTCCCAGTGGCAGGCGTGGTCCACGATGTGCTGTCGGACCTCCCAGTCGAAGATCTCCGCACCACCACCGGTGAGCGACTCCAGACCGGCGTCCATCAGCTCGTCGAGGATCGCGTCGGCGGTGAGGCCGCTGATCTTCTCGAACCACTGCACCTCGGTGGCGGTGAACGCCTTGAGCTTGATCTTCGGCAGGGCGGCCTTCAGCTCGCGCAGCACCTTCGGGTAGTACCGCCAGGGCAGCGTCGGGTGCAGGCCGTTGACGATGTGCAACTCGGTGAGCTGCTCGTCCTCCATCTCCTTGGCCTTGCGGACCGCCTCGTCGATCCGCATCGTGTACGCGTCCTTCTCGCCCGGCTTGCGCTGGAACGAGCAGTACGCACAGGACGCCGAGCAAACGTTGGTCAGGTTGAGGTGCCGGTTGACGTTGAACATCACCCGGTCCCCGTTGAGTTCGGTGCGCCGGTGGTGTGCCAGCCGACCGAGCCAGGCCAGGTCGTCGCTGTCGTACAGGGCGACGCCGTCCTCCCGGGTCAGCCGCTCCCCGGCGTACACCTTCGCTTCCAGCTCACGCTTGAGTCCGGCGTCCATCGAAAGCCTCGTCCCTTCCACCTGCGATACGCGTCGAGCCTACGTCGGACGCCCGAGAGCGTCTCGGTACGGTCGGGCACGTCACCGTGCTCTCAGGTTCCTGTGACCCGTTCGCGTATCGACATCGTGGACCCGGTGCGGTAGGACAGGTAAGGGACGCCACACCAGTAGCGGACCCGACCCGTCGCGCCCACCAGGCGCGACCTGCGGGACGAGGAGCGGGATGGTCGACAGCGGGTACGGGCGGCGACGGACACGGAGGCGCCCGGTGATCTCGCCGGTGCTGCGCCCGAGGCTCTGGGCCGCGCTGCTCGGTGCGGTCGCCTCGGCGATCCTCTCCGCACCCGCGTACGCGGACCCACCGCTGCCCTCCACCGTGCCCGACAGCGGTTCCCGGCCGATCGCCGCAGGTGGCCTGCAACTTCCCGGGTCCCCCGCGCAGCCCGGTGTCCCCACCCTGCCGGGCGGCGGTGCGCCGACCACGGTGCCGACGAACCTCACCGCCGGCCCCCTGGGCACCCAGATCGCCCTCGCCGAGACGCAGCTCGGGCTGGTCAGCGACCAGGTGCTGGGGCTGGGACAGAAACGGACCGAGGCCGAGGCCCGGCTGGCCACCGCCAAGCAGAACCTGGAACTCGCCAGGCAGGCGCTGACCACCGCGCAGCTGAAGGCCGACCAGGCCGCGGCGGACACCCTCAAGGCCGCCGCCGCGCTGCCCCCCGGCGAGTTCGGCCAGGACCTGCACCACCTCAGCCAGCTCCAGCGGATCTCCCGAGGTGACAAGGCCCCCGGCGCCACCACCTCCACCGGTGGCGAACTGACCCGGGCCCGCGCCGCCGAGCAGGCCGCCGTCCAGGAGCTGAACGCCGCCGAGCTGGCGGCGCTCAACGCCCGGGGCGAGTACACGGTCCTCGACAAGACCCGCCGCGACCAGGAGACCAAGCTCCTCAAGCTGCGCCGGGACAACTCCGAGCAGCTGGTCCGGATCGAGCGGCAGCGCGACGCCGCCGAGGAGCAGCTCGGCGCGGGGTACGTCAACGGGGGCAGCTCCCAGGGGCTGACCGCCCACCCGCGTGCGCTGGCAGCCGTCCGGTACGCCATGGCCCAGCGTGGTGACCCGTACGAGTGGGCGAAGGAGGGACCCGACTCGTTCGACTGCTCCGGCCTGGTCTGGGCCGCGTACCGGTCGAAGGGAGCGGACTACTTCGGCCTGCCCCGGGTCGCCCGGGACCAGTACCGCCACACCAGCGGCCGTACCGTCCCCCGCACCGCCCTCCTCCCCGGCGACCTGGTCTTCTTCGCCAACGGGAGCAGCTGGCAGTCGATCCACCACATGGGCATGTACATCGGCGACGGCAAGATGGTCCACGCCCCCACCACCGGCGACGTGGTCAAGGTCTCCCCCGTCGGATGGTCCCGGTTGTACGCGGCGACCCGGGTGGTCGGCGCGGTCCCAGAGACGAAGCCGCCGGCCACCACCCCGCCCACGGCGAAGCCGACGCCGACGCCGTCGCCGACGCCGTCGGCCACTCCGAAGCCGACGCCGAAGCCCTCCACCTCGCCGAAGCCGCTGCCGACCAACCCGACCCCGGGCCCGACCAACCCGACGCCGGGCCCGACCAACCCCACCCCCGGGCCGACCACCCCCACTCCGGGGCCGACCACCCCGAAGCCGACCCCGTCGCCGACCACGCCGCCGCCACCACCGTCGCCGACCACCGAGCCGCCCGCGTCGGAGAACCCCGAGCCCACCCCGTCGGGCAGCCCTTCACCGTCGGCCGGGACGAGCAGCGCCGCCGGCGGTACGCCGAGGCCGAGCGACAGCGCCCACCCGGTCGACTGAGCCGGACACCGGACCGGGGGCGGCGTCCACCCGGCCACCGGTGATCGCGGGGAGTAACCGGGTGCTCCGGCTGTGCTGCGGGGCCGGAATGTGGCACCGTGACACCCAGGCATTACCGGCTCCCCTTCCGGGGCCGGATGCGGGGCGTTGGTGCGGAGGGCGAGCATGGGCGAAGAGCAGGTTCCGGTAACGGCTGTCGATCCGGGATCCGCGCCCGAACAGGCCGACCGGGTGCCGGGACCGGCACCGACCGGCCGAGCCAGCGTGCCGAGCTCCCCCCTTGCGCAGGCGGGCGGCGACCGCCCCGGTGCCACCCCGGCGACCGGTACGGCGCGGGTCGGTGTCACGGGCCGGGCCACGCCCCCGCAGGAGACCGCGAAGGGCCGGGCTCCCTCGGGTACCACCTACCGGGCGAAGTCGTCGACGCAGGAACGCCGGTCGAGGGCCTCCGCCGCCCCGTTCGCGGGTGGCGACACCCCGTCGGGCGGCCCCGCCCTACCCGGGCAGCGGGCCGGTCACCCGCCGACCGCCCCGGCGCGGGCCAGCGCCGCAGTTCCCGGCCTGAGCCCGGTCTCGGCCACCGAGGCCGCCGCCGCGACCGGAACCTCCACGAGCCGGGCGAACGTGTACGGCTCCACTCCCACCCCGGCCGCCCCCGCCGAACCGGACCGGCCCGAGCCCACACCGCCACAGGAGCCCGCCCCGGTGCCGGAGCCGACCCCACGGCCGACCGAGCCGCCGAAGCCGCCCGTGCCGGACCCGGAGCCGACCCCGGCTCCCGTGCCGGTCCCCGTACCGCCCCGGCCCCAGCCACCGGCCCCCACCCCGCCGGGGCCGGTCCCCCCGGTGCCCGGTCCCCCGGTGCCGCCGCCGGGTCCGGCGATTCCGCCACCACCGTCCCCGCCCGGTCCGATGCCGGCCCCGCCCTTCCCGCCGCCGCCGGTCAGCTCCGGTGCCGTGGCACCGCCGACCTCCGCCCCGCCGGTCGCCGCGCCTGCCTCACCCGCGCGGCCCGCCTCCGGGCCGCCGGCCACTCCGTGGGGCAACCCGCCGTCCTCCCCGCCTCCGCCCGCCACCGCGCCCACCCCGGGACCGAACGCCGGGTGGGGCGGACCGCCCGCGCCCGCCACCGCCGCCCTACCGACGACCGCACCGGCCGAGTCGGCCTGGCGCCCCCCGGCGGAGGCCGGGAGCAAGGCGTACGACGGTGGCCCGGACCTGGCCACCGCGGCGTACGGCGGCAGCACCACCGACGGTCCCGGCTTCAACACGGTGTCGTTCCCGTCCGGCAATCCGGCGGTGGAGAACTCCGGCTCGCTGACCGGGCACATCCTGGCGCAGGGTTGGGCGGAACCGGCCAACCAGAAGTCCAGCAACACCCGGGTGGTGATCGTCCTGGCCGTGGCGTTGACCCTGCTCGTCGCGATCAGTGTGCTCGTCGTCCTGCTGGCCGGGGACCTGATGGACGGGCTGTTCGGCGGCCTGGCCTGACCCTCACCGGGGGCTTGCCCCAACCCAACCAGCCTGACCTGGGAAGACGTCTCTCGTGCGGAGTGCGGCGGGTGAGCCCGCCCACTACCCGCGGACAGTGTCGTGGAGAGCCGGGAGCGACGCAGTACACTTGCACTGATCACTGACCTGGCGCGCTTCCGGCGCGCCCTTGGGCGATCTTGCGGGCGATCCGGCGGCGTTACCTGTCGTGGCGGGCCATCGCGAAGATGCGCCCCGCTCGAGAGGTTTTTCTTGACGACCACCGCTGTCAGCACGCCCCTGTCCGCCCTCGACACGCCGCAGGACGCCACGTCGGCGCAGGCCCTCGGCGATCTCGTTCCCGCCACCGGCGCCGGGGACATCGACCAGACCGCCCCCACGGGCGACACCGCAGCCGCCGAGGCCACCCCGGCGACGGACGCCACCGCCCGACCCGAAGAGACCGGCGCGGACGCCACTGCCGGACCGGACGGGACCGTCCTGGACTTCGGCGCGCTGGGTCTGCCCCGGCCGCTGGTCCAGGCTCTGTCCCGGCAGGGCATCACCAGCCCGTTCGAGATCCAGCGGGCCACGGTGCCGGACGCGCTCGCCGGTCGGGACGTACTCGGCCGGGGACAGACCGGCTCCGGGAAGACCCTGGCCTTCGGCCTGCCGGTGCTCGCCCGGGTCTCCACCGGCCCGCGGGCCCGGCCGCAGCACCCCCGGGCTCTGATCCTGGTGCCGACCCGGGAACTCGCCATGCAGGTGAACGACGCCCTGATGCCGCTCGGCAAGTCGGTCGGGGTGTTCCTCAAGACCGCCGTGGGCGGCGTCCCGTACGACAGGCAGATCGACGCCCTGCGCCGAGGCGTGGAGATCGTGGTGGCCACCCCGGGGCGGCTCGCCGACCTGATCGCGCGCGGGGTCTGCCGGTTGGACGACGTCGAGGTGACCGTCCTCGACGAGGCCGACCAGATGGCCGACATGGGCTTCCTGCCGGAGGTCACCGAACTGCTGGCCCGGACTCCGGCCGACGCCCAGCGGCTGCTCTTCTCCGCCACTCTGGACGGAGACGTGGACGCCCTGGTCAAGCGGTTCATGACGGATCCGGTGACGCACTCCACCGCGCCGCCGACGGCGGCGGTGACCACGATGGATCACCACATGCTGCTGATCCCGCCGCACGACAAGTTCGCCGTGACGGCGTCGATCGCCGCCCGGGACGGCCGGACCATGTTGTTCGCCCGTACCCAGCTCGGTGTGGACCGGCTGGTCGAGCAGCTCGCGGCGGTCGGCGTACGCGCCGGTGGCCTGCACGGCGGCAAGACCCAGCGGATGCGGACGCGGACCCTCGCCGAGTTCCGGGAGGGTCGGACGAACGTGCTGGTCGCCACCGACGTGGCGGCCCGGGGGATCCACGTGGACGGTGTGACGCTGGTGCTGCACATCGATCCGCCGAAGGACCCGAAGGACTATCTGCACCGGGCCGGGCGGACCGCCCGGGCGGGTGAGTCGGGGGCGGTGGCCACCCTGGTCCTGCCCAAGCAGCGTCGGACCACCCTCGCCATGATGGAGCGGGCCGGTGTGGCACCGGAGCAGACCCGGGTCCGGGTCGGTGACCAGGCCCTCGCGGATCTGGTCGGGGCCCGTGAGCCCAGTGGGGTGCCGGTGCGTGAGGAGCCTGCGGCTCCGCGTCGCTCGGGTGGTGGCCCGCGCCGGTTCGGCGACCGGGACTCCCGGGGTGGGTACGGCGACCGGGGTGGGTCCCGCTACGACGACCGTCGCCAGGGTGGTCGGGACGACCGCCCCGGCCGCGAGCACCGGTTCGGCGACCGGCCGGCCCGACGCTTCGACGACCGGGCCGGTGGCGACCGATCGTGGGGCGAGCGCGCCTCCGGCGGACGGTCGTTCGGCGACCGCCCCCAGGGCGAGCGACGCTTCGACGACCGCCCGCAAGGCGAGCGACGCTTCGACGACCGCCCCCAGGGCGAGCGACGGTTCAGCGACCGTCCCCAGGGCGAGCGACGGTTCAGCGACCGTCCCCAGGGTGAGCGCCGGTTCGGCGACCGGGGCGAGCGCGCCGGTGAGTCGTTCGGGGACCGCCGGGGCGGGTTCCGGTCCGACGGTCACGGCCGCGACGACAGGTACCAGCGCGACGACCGCCGGGGCTTCGGCGGGCGTCCGCCGGCGCGTACCAGCTGAGTTCTCGCTTCTCGACCGGCCGTCGTCGCCTGTCGCCCTCCCGGCGACCGGTGGCGGCGGCCGGTTCGTGTGCAGAGGGCGGCGCACCCGTCCTGCGTGACCTTCCCGCATCGGCTGCCGCGACCCATCGGGTGCCGTAGCCTCCGGAACCATGGTGAAGTCGCTCTTCTGGAGCCGGACGGACATCCCGGGAGCCGACCACGCCCTCGTCGCCGACGATCAGGGGCTGGCCGCGCGGGGCACCCTGATGGCGGTCGACCCGGTGCCCTACACCTGCCGGTACACGGTGACCACGGGGTCCGACTGGGCCACCGAACGGTTGGACGTCCAGACGGAGGGGGCGGGCTGGGCGCGCAGCGTACGGCTGGAGCAGACCAGCAGCGGCTGGCGGGTGACCACGAACGAGGAGGGTGACCTGGACGGGGTGTTGGCCGCCGCCGGACATCCGACGGCCGGCCTGCCCGGCACCGACGACCCGGACCGACTGGCGGACGCCGTCGACGTCGACCTCACCGGGTCGGTGCTGTTCAACACCCTGCCGGTACGACGTCTGGGGCTCACCGACGCCCCCGAGGGCACCGAACACCGGATCACAGTGGCGTGGGTCCTGCTGCCCGGCCTGGTGGTGGTGCCCAGCGACCAGGTCTACACCGCCTCCGGTGCGGGGCGGGTCGGTTTCGCCAGCGGCACCTTCACCGCCGACCTGACCCTCGACCCCGACGGCTACGTCCGCCACTATCCGGGGCTGGCGGAACGGGTCGCCCCCCGCTGAGGCGGTGCTACCCCTGCGGCCAGGCCCCGGTGGTGAGGAACCTGAGGCCGTTCTACCCCTGCGGCCAGGTGCCGGTGGTGAGGAACCTGTCGATGGTGGCCAGGTGGGGGGCGAGGTCGTAGCCCTGTTCGGCCACCCAGTCGTCGGCGTAGTAGGTGTCGGCGTACCGGTCCCCGGCGTCGCAGATCAGGGTCACCACCGAGCCGGTACGGCCGTCGGCGAGCATCTCGGCGATCAGCCCGAACGCGCCCCACAGGTTGGTGCCGGTGGAGCCGCCGACCCGTCGACCGAGGACCACCGATCCGGCCCGCATCGCCGCCAGGGAGGCAGGGTCGGGCACCTGGACCATCCGGTCCACCACCGAGGGGAGGAACGACGGCTCCACGCAGGGTCGGCCGATCCCCTCGATCCGCGATCCCCTGTCGATCCGCAGCGACCAGTCACCGCTCTGCCAGGCCGGGTAGAAGGCCGAGTTCTCCGGGTCGACCACGCAGAGGCGGGTGGGCAGCCGGCGCAGCCGGGCGTACCGGCCGATCGTGGCGCTGGTCCCGCCGGTGCCGGCGCCCATCACCACCCACTCCGGTACGGGGTGCCGTTCCAGCGCCAGCTGGGCGTAGATCGACTCGGCGATGTTGTTGTTGCCCCGCCAGTCGGTGGCCCGCTCGGCGTAGGTGAACTGGTCCATGAAGTGGCCGCCGGAGTCCTCGGCCAGCCACCGGGCCTCCACCACCACCTTCCCCGGGTCCTGCACCAGGTGACACCGGCCGCCCTGGAACTCGATCTGGCTGATCTTCTCGGGCGAGGTGGAGGCCGGCATCACCGCGATGAACGGCAGGTCCAGCATCCGGGCGAAGTACGCCTCGGAGACCGCCGTCGAGCCTGAGGACGCCTCGATGACAGTGGTCTCGGGTCCGATCCAGCCGTTGCAGAGCCCGTACAGGAACAGGGAGCGGGCCAGCCGGTGCTTCAGTGAGCCGGTGGGGTGCACCGACTCATCCTTGAGGTAGAGGTCGATCCCCCACGCGCGGGGCAGCGGGAAGGGCAGCAGGTGGGTGTCGGCCGAGCGGTTGGCGTCGGCCTCGACCGTGGCGATCGCCTCGGTGACCCACGCTCGTCGGGCCGCCTCGCCCCGGTCCAGATGTGTCACCCCGGAACGGTAACAGCGAAACATTCTCAGGTACGGCTGGGACGGTCCGGGCGGCTGGTACGGCTGGGACGGGGCGGGCGGGTGGGACGGGGCGGGCGGCTCACTCGGCCGACGGCGGGGGGACCGGCTGGGGGCGGTTCTCCCATTTGGTGGAGAGGGCGATGGTGGTACGGGTGGAAGCCACCCCCGACGTCCGGTTCAGCCGTACGATCAACTGTTCCAACTCGGCGATGGTCCCGACCCGGGCCTTGAGCAGGAAGGACTCCACCCCGGCCATGAAGTAGCAGGACTCGATCTCGGCGATCCCGCGAAACGCCTCCAGCATGTCGTCGGTGTCGCCGCCGGAGTCCTCGACGATCCCGATCAGGGCGGTCACGCCCAGCCCGATCGCCTCCGGCGCCACCTCGGCCCGATAGGCCCGGACCACCCCGCTGGACTCCAGCTTGCCGACCCGCTCGTGCACGGCGGGGGCGGAGAGGCCGACCTGACGGGCCAGCTCGGCGTAGGACAGGCGGGCGTTTCCGCGCAGCAGCTCCAACAGGCTCAGGTCGATGGCGTCCACGGCCTACAGACCCTACCAACAGCCCACTCCGTGCATTTTTCACGTTTGCCGGACAGCCCTGGTCGCCGGTGCTGTAATTGCCATACGTCCCTCATGACGGCTCTGGGCTCGCACCAGCCGGGGGCAGTGTGGTTCAGCCGAGGGCTTCGTCGACGCGAGGAGGGGGCTGTGGACACTGGAGATCGCCTGCTGACACCAGGTGAGGTGGCCGCGCTGTTTCGGGTGGACCCGAAAACTGTGACGAGATGGGCGGCAGCCGGCCGGATCGGCAGTATCCGGACTCCAGGTGGGCATCGTCGGTTTCGGGAATCCGAAGTACGAGCCCTGCTGGAAGGCGAGGGCATGCTGGAGGAGGGGGAGGACGTCGACAGGCCGCGCAACGCGGGTCCGACGGCCACCACCGGTCCCGGCCCGGCGAACGCCGGCATGTACTGACGCCACCGTGGTCGTACGGGTCGGGCCTCGTGCCCGGCCCGCGACCGTTTCCCGACCGGTTCCGCCGGACTCAGGTACGGTCCGCGTTCAACTCGCCCGACCAGCGCCGGAAGAGCGTGTGCGGTACGCCCAGGGCGTCCAGCACCTTCCCGGCCACGAAGTCGACGAGCTGGGCGGCGGACGCCGACGCTCCGGCGCCGTAGAACCCGGGGCTGGCCGGCAGCACCACCGCCCCGGCGTCGTGCAACGCGATGAGGTGCTCCAGGTGACTCCGGGTGACCGGGGTCTCCCGGGGTACCACCACCACCGGGCGGCGTTCCTTGAGGTTCACCTCGGCGGCCCGCTGCAACAGGTCCTTGGACAGGCCGATGGCGATGCCCGCACAGGCTGCCGTGCTGGCGGGGACCACCGCCATGCCGCGTACCCGGTAGGAACCGCTGCTCGGTCCGGCCGCGATGTCACCGGCGGGCCAGTACCGCACGTCGGCGTCGTCCACCGGCCGACCGAGCCAGGCCGAGAGGTCGTCGGCCCAGTGCGCGTCCCGGAACGACAGGCCGGTCTCGTCGAGGATCGTCAGCCGGGCCGCCCGCGAGACGACCAGGTCCACCGCCTCCCCGGCGTCGAGGAGCCCACCGACCACCGCTGCGGCGTAGGGGGTTCCGGACGCGCCCGACACCCCGACCACCCATGGTTCACGCATACCCCCAAGCGTGCCTGGTCGCGCCGACCTCCCCCGCACCGACCCTCGACCGCCCCTCGACCGGCGTTCAACCGGCGCTCCACCCGGGCGCTCGGCCGGGCTTTCGGCCGAAGCCGCTGGTCACCCTGGGTGAAGTACGCCCGGATGTCCGGGTGCCCCGGACGCCTGGCATGCTGCGGGCACCATCGTGCCCGTCCGGGGAGGGACGTCAGTGGTCGAGGAGACCCTGCGGGAGCTCGCTTCGGCCTGTCCGGTGCCGTCCCGGTGCTCCCCGCACGTCGACGAGGTGCAGGACTGGCTGGGCGACGAGTTGGCCGACCTCGGGATCGTCCCCGACGAGGCGACAGGCGACCACCTGCGCCAGGCCCGGTTCGCCGCGTACGTCGGACGGCTCTATCCCGACGCGGACCCCGACGACCTCCGGGTGATCAGCACGCTCTACACCTGGTTCTTCCTGGTGGACGACGCCTGCGACGGGCCGACGGCGTTGCCGCCGGAGCAGATCCGTGCCCTGCGCGGGGCAGTGCTGAGCCTCCTGCGCCACGGCACCCGGTTCGGTCCCAGCGGGTTCACCGGCCCGCTCCGCCGGTTGCTGGCCCACGCCTGGCAGGAGCCCCGCCGCCGGATGCCGCACCCCTGGCGGACCCGGTTCGCCGACGCGGTCGCCGACCACCTCGACGGCGTCTGGCGGGAACGGACCAACAGGGTGCAGGGCCGCAGGCCCGGTGTCGAGGAGTACGTCCGGTTACGGCGGGCCACGTCGGCGGCGTACGTGTCGTACCCGATGATCGAGTTCGTCCACGGTCGTCCGCTACCCGAGGCGGTCTGGCGGCACCCGGCGGTACGCCGGATCGGCGAACTCGGCAACGACCTGCTCTCCTGGTACAACGACCTGGCCTCGCTGGATCGGGACCGGGCCACCGGTGGCGGACACAACCTGGTGTTGGCCGTGGCCGCCGAACGGGACGTACCCGTCGACACCGCAGTGGCCCTCGTCACCCAGCGCTGGCGGGCGGCGATGGACAGCTTCGTGGCCCTGCGCGCCCGGCTCCCGTCGTTCGGGTCGGCGCTCGACGAGTCGGTCACCACCCACCTCGACGGGGTCGGACAGGCGGTCCGGGGCACCATCGACTGGACCCTCGAAAGCGCCCGCTACCGGCGGTGAGCCAGGGCGTCAGGCGGTGAGCCAGGGCGTCAGGGCGTGCGGACGGGCGTCAGGGGCGCAGGTCGAGGCGGAGGACCAGGTCGAGCAGGGCGAAGGCGAACAGGGCGATCCCGACGAAGCCGTTGGCGGTGAAGAAGGCCCTGTTGACCCGGCTCAGGTCGGTCGGGGTGACGACCACGTGCTGGTAGCCGAAGGCGAGCGCGGTCAGGACCAGCCCGACCCACCAGGGCCAGCCGAACCCGACGAGGGCACCGAACCAGACGAAGAGGCCGAACGTCACCACGTGCGACACGGTGGAGGCGTGCAGGGCGAACCGCAGCCCGTACCGGGCGGGGACGCTGCGGACCCCGATCTCCCGGTCCACCTCGGCGTCCTGGCAGGCGTAGATCAGGTCGAACCCGCCGATCCAGAGTCCGACCGCCGCGCCGAGCAGCCACGCCGGCCAGGACCCGGCGAAGGTGCCGGTGACCGCCAGCCACGCGCCGACCGGGCCGACAGCCTGGGCGATCGCCAGGACCGCGTGCGGCCAGTCGGTGAACCGCTTGGCGTACGGGTAGACCACCAGGGGGACGACGGCCAGCGGGGCGAGGACCAGGCAGAGCGGGTTGAGCAGGGCGGCGGCGGCGAGGAAGACCACCAGGGCGACGGCCGCGCCGGTCCAGGCCGTCCGGACGCTCACCGCCCCGGTGACCAGTTCCCGGTTCGCGGTACGCGGGTTCCGGGCGTCGATCCGCCGGTCGAGGATCCGGTTGGCGGCCATCGCGAAGGTCCGCGCCCCGACCATCGCCACGGTGATCAGCAGCAGGTCCAGCCAGCGGACCCGCCCCCCGTTGACCTGCATGGCGGTCAACGCGGACAGGTAGGCGAACGGCAGGGCGAAGACCGAGTGCTCGATCGCCACCAGGTTGAGGAATGCCCGTACCCGCCCGGGGGTCTCGGCGGTGGCGGACATCAGATGCCGTATTCCTTCCAGCGCTTGTCGACGAGCGAGACCACCTCGGGGGCCATGGTCATCTCTTCCGGCCAACCCCGGTGGTAGCCCTCCTCGGGGAGCTTGCGGGTCGCGTCCACGCCCGCCTTCCCACCCCAGAACTGCTGGTACGAGGCATGGTCCAGGTGGTCGACCGGCCCCTCGGTGAGCAGGAGGTCCCGGGCGTAGTCCACGTTGCCGAAGGCCCGGAAGGCGACCTCGTTGTAGTCGTGGACGTCGCAGTCCTCGTCGACGATCACGATCAGCTTGGTCAGGGACATCATGTGCGCGCCCCAGATCGCGTTCATCACCTTCTGGGCGTGCTTCGGGTACCGCTTGCGGATCGAGACGATCGCGCAGTTGTGGAAGACCCCGGCGGCCGGGAGGTCGTAGTCGACGATGTCCGGGATGAGGAACCGCAGGAGCGGGGCGAAGATCCGCTCGGTGGCCTTGCCGAGTCCGTGGTCCTCCTGCGGCGGCTGGGAGGTGACGATCGTGTGGTACACCGGGTCCCGCTGCATGGTCACGCACTCCACGTGCATCACCGGGAAGGGCTCGACCGGGGTGTAGAAGCCGGTGTGGTCGCCGAAGGGTCCCTCCGGGAGCCGCTCCCCCGGCTCCAGGTATCCCTCCAGGACGATCTGGGCGTGCGCCGGGACCTGCAACGGGACGGTCAGGCAGTCGACCATCTCCACCCGCTCGCCGCGCAGATATCCGGCGAACAGGTACTCGTCGATGTCGGCCGGCAGCGGCGCGCTCGCCGAGTACGCGGTCACCGGGTCGCACCCGATCGCGATCGCCACCGGCAGCCGCTGGCCCAACCGCTCGGCGACGGCGTGGTGGGCGGTGGAGTTCTTGTGGATCTGCCAGTGCATCCCGATCGTGTTCCGGGAGTGCTGCTGCAACCGGTAGAGCCCCAGGTTCCGCTTGCCGGACTCGGGGTGCTTGGTGTGGGTCAGCCCGAAGTTGTGGAAGACCCCGCCGTCACCCGGCCACACCTTCAGCCCCGGCAGCCGGTCCAGGTCGACGTCGTCACCCCGGTAGACCACCTGCTGGCAGGGGCCGGACCTGACCTTCTTCGGCGGCATCGAGGTGAGCTGCCGTACCTTGCCGAGGCCGTCCATCATCCCGGAGAGCCCCACCGGCAGTTCCGGCTTGAGCATCTCCCCGATCCGGGCGCCGATCTCGTCGAGGTTCTCGACGCCGAGCGCCATCGCCATCCGCTTCTCGGTGCCGAACAGGTTCACCGCGACCGGCATCTCGCCCCGGGTGGGGTGCTCGAAGAGCAACGCCGGCCCGTCCGCCCGTACCGTCCGGGTGACGATCTCGCTGATCTCCAGGGTCGGGTCGACGGGGGCCTTGACCCGGCGTAGCTCCCCCGCCTTCTCCAACGCCGCGAGGAAGTCCTTCAGATCCTGGTACGGAAACCCACGAGCCGCCATACCCCCAAGTCTCCCGCACCGCCCGACCACCCCCGACCACCGGGTGCCCAGGTGGAGGTCAGGCCTCCTGCGACACCAGCCGAAGCCCGGCCCACCGAACGAAGATCCTCCGCCGAGCGACAGCTTCGCCCTTCCGGTTCAACTCGTAACCTTCCAGCCAGACCCACCCGGCGTAGGTGAGCCACTCGGCCTTGACCCGGATCAGCCGGAACATGATGGGCCGCCGAACGAACTGGACACTCGCGGCCCGGGTGACGTGCAGGACGTCTCCCGCCCTGACCTCTCCGGCGACCACCGGCCGCACCGCCGGCGCGGTCACCAGCTGCCCCGGCGGTTGCCCGCGCCGCCCCGGTTCGATCCGAACCGCAGCCAGGCCCGGATACGCCGACGCGCCAGCTCCACGCGCGGACAACACCCGTCGGGGCGGCACGTCCAGCAGGCCCGCCGCCGGTGGTAGGCCAGGACGAACCAGGACAACCTGATCAGTACGGGTTCCTTGCCGACCATGGCGTGCCTGCCTCCCGGGCTGGGCTGGATCATCGCGGCACCCCGGCCCGCCGGGACTCAGCCTCCACCGAACCGGGGGCACCGCGTCACCAATCCCACACCCTCAGCCACCCCCGTGTCAATGTTGACACGTTTAGCTCATCGCGCCCGTATTGACACGATGCTGAGCACGCGACCTCCTTAGCGTGCTTTAGTTAACGTGTCAACCGAGACGCGAAAGCGCTGTTCTACCTTGCTGGCTATGACCGATGAGGTTCCAGGTCCACTCGTCGCCGCTGGCGAGATCTTGAAGATGCTGGGCGTCGGCCGGTCACGATTCCGGGCCATCGCGATGCATCCAAATTTTCCGCGACCGTTCCAAACGCTGTCGGTCGGTTCGGTGTGGCTGCGGTCGGACGTGGAGGCGTACATCGCCACGTACCGCCAGCCCCGGCCACCGGCAGACGAGGACGAACCAGGCTGACGGGGCAGCCAGGCCGCATCTTCCGACTGCTGGCCGACCGGCCCGAGATCGCCCATCAGGTCACCCGCCAGGTCGAGCAACTGCTCACCAAGCGATAGTGGATCTTGCCTGCCCGACGTCGGCCGATCACCACATCCGAAAGCGCTCGGCGGTCCGCCCGCCTCGTCAGCTGCCGGCTCGTGCCGCCGGGGGAAAGAAGGAGGGGGCGCGGCGCTGACGGCCGCGTGTCGTGGCGTTTCGCACCTTTCGGTGTCAGTCGCCCTCGTACAGGCGTCGCGGGTCGACGAGAACCAGGTCGCCGCGGTTGGCTGCGGTCGCGCGTAGGTCGTCGGTGAAGCCCTCGGCGCTGGCCAGCAACAGCCGGGTGCCGGCGGCGTCGATGCCGGGTCGACCCCGCAGCACATTCCGTACGCGCTCCAGCCGTTCCAGCTCCGCCCTGCCGATCAGCCGGCCCCACTTCGCCTCGCCGATGGCGAGCAGTGGGCGCGGGCCGTCGCCGAGGGGTGGCTCACCGAAGGCGACCAGGTCGAGCTCATGGCTGGTCCGGGTGGCCGGATCGGTCAGGGTGGCAGCGGTCGCCTCCGCGACGACGCCACCGACGCTCTCCGGGTCCGCGAAGAGCAGCGTCCACTGCCGGACCATCTCCTCGAAGCTGGGTCCCAGCACGGCGCTGAGGTATCGGCGCTGCGACCGCCGCCACACGTCGGCTCCACGGCGCTGCTCCAGAGCGGTCCAGGCGGGTCGCATCACTGCCTGATAGAAGGTGACGAGCGGCTCTGCGATGCGATACCGGCTCCGCCCACTGCGCAGGGGGTCGGGCTCGCGGACGAGCAGACCCGCGTCTTCCAGCACGGTGAGCGGGTGTTGCAGGTCGGTCGACTTGCGCCCGATGTAACCCGCGATGCCACCCCGGGTCGCGTTCCCCTCCGCCACCGCAGCCAACACGGAGTGGTAGAGGCTGGTGTCGCGCAGGTCGGGATCCTCGGCCAGCAGGTACCGCGCTTCTCGAAACAGCGGACGGGCGGGGTTGAGCACCGCCCGAACCACCCAGTCGTCGAAGTCGGCCGGGCCGGTCGGGGCGTCGTCCTGAACGTACTCCCGCCGGTAGGCCGGGGTGCCGCCCACGATCGCGAAGACCTGGACGGCCAGCGTGGGATCGCTGAGGCCCCAGAACTGCGCCGCCGCACGATAGTTGAGGGGCTGGACCGGCAGTTCCAGGCCGGCTCGCCCACGTAGCGGTGCCGAGCCGGCCAGCAACCCACCCATGAAGGACATCGCCGAACCGCAGAGCAGCAAGCGGGTCCTGGACTGCGTACGCTCGGGGCGGCCAGGGGTCAACGCGTGCTGGATCACCGACGGCAGGTCCCGAACGGCCCCGACCAGGTACGGAAACTCGTCGATCGCCACGGTGACCGGGCGGTCACGGCCGAGGGCGAGCAGAGCGTCCACCGCCGCCGCCCAGTCCGGCAGGTGCACCGGCCCCGGCGCTTCGGTGTACCGACCGATCGCCTCGCCGAGCCGCCGCAGCGACTCGGTACCGGTGGCCTCGGTGGCACCGAAGTAGAACCCGTCCGTGACCCGGGCAAGCTCGTACAGTAGGAGGGTCTTGCCCTGACGGCGACGGCCGCTCACCACGCCGAGGGTGGCACCGGCCCGGTCGTCGGCCACGAACCGGCTCAGCTCGGACCACTCCACGTCGCGGTCGAAGATTCCTGTCGGCTTGGACCAGCTCACGACGGCACCCCTTTCGTATAACTACACTTCTTATAAGTGTAGTTATACGAACTGCGTCGAGGGTGGCCGTCGCGTCAGAGGCCGCCGTAGGAGTGCAGGCCCTCGAAGAAGATGTTCACGCCGAACAGGTTCATCAGCATGGTGAGGAAGCCGAGGACGGCCAACCAGGTGGCCACGTTCCGCTTGACGCTCGGGGTGGCCCGGGCGTGCAGGTAACCGGCATACACCACCCAGGAGATGAAGGACCAGACCTCCTTGGGGTCCCAGCCCCACGGCCGACCCCAGGCCGCCTCGGCCCAGATCGCCCCGGCGATCACCGCGAAGGTGAAGATCGGAAAAGCGAAGGCGTGCAGGCCGAAGGTGAGCCGTTCCAGGCCGGCAGCCGCCGGGAGTCGCTTCGCCATCGTGTACGGGAAGCTGCGTCTGCCCTGCTCGTACCCGTTGCGCATGAGGAACGCGACGGCCGGTACCGCGCCGAGGAGGAAGATCCCGGAGGCGAAGACGACTGTGGAGACGTGCACGATGAACCAGTACGAGTTGAGCGCCGGCACCAGGGGCACGATCGGTACGTAGAGCACCAGCTCGGCGGTGGCCAGCAGCAACACCTGGACCAGGGTGAGGAACAGACCGAGCCGACGTAGCGACGGGACCTTCCACAGCACCACGAGCCAGGCGGCCACCCCGATGAACGAGACGGTCAGGACGAACTCGTACAGGTTGCCCCAGGGCATCCGGTTCGCGGCGATCCCCCGGGTGACCAGCGCGGCAAGGTGGAGCAGTGCGCCGAGTCCGGTGACGAGGACGGCGATCCGACCGGCCAGCCGGGCCCGGTTCCCCGGTGCCTTCGCACCGGTCGCCCCCGCACCACCGGACGCCGCACCACCGGACGCCGTTCCAGCACCGGAAGCCGCCCCGGCACCGACCCCGACCAGTTCCCGGGCGGGAGTGGCGGCCCGGGACATCGTCCGGGTGTTGCCGAGGGCGTACTCGACGGCGTGGGCGATCATCGCGACCAGGTACACCAGGATCGCGATCGACACCACCTGATCGGAGAGCGCGGACATCACTCGGTCCCTTCTCGCGTCCGGGGCGGATCCTGATCGACCCGACCCGCACCGGGGTCCTTCCCGCCGTCCCCGATCACCTTGACGAGCTGCGCGAACTCGTCGGCGAACCCGGGCTGATCGGTACGCGGTAGACCACCGGCCTCGACCAAGCTACTACTGCCTGTCGGAGATCCACTCGTGGGGGCCGCACCGACCCTGAAGAACACCCGGCGGCGACGACCGAAGAGCGAACCGAGCAGGCCGACAAGGAGCACCGTGCTGCTCACCAGCGTCATCGTCGCCCCGGGGTCGTGCCGGACGGAGAGGGTGATGTAGCGCCGGGTGCCGAGGAACTCCACTGTCGTACCGTCGTCGAGGGTCCACGACTCACCGGGGCGCATCAGCTTGGCCTCGCCGAGCTGCTCCAGTCTCCCGTTGGTGACCTGACGCTGGTCGAGCTGGTAGATCGAGCCGGGGATACCCGCGTCCAGACCGAGGTTCCCCCGGTACGGGATCAGCAGGACCGCCGGGTTGCGCTCCATCGGGTACTCGGAGCGGACGTACGGCGGCTCCTGCGGAGCCGTCGGCAGGTAGATCCCCTCGAAGGCGACCTGGAGGTCCGGATTGCGCTCCCCGGTCACCGGGTCGACGTTGACGTCCGGGAAGGCCGCCAGCCCCTCGCTGGTCAGCCCCATGTCTCCGGTGGTCAGGAACGGCACGATGCTGGTCTGGGCCCGCCCGTTGCGGTCGGTGTACTTGATGATCGGCGCGTACCCGTGGCCGAGCAGGTAGACGCTGGCCCCGTCGAGGCGCAGCGGGGAGTTCACCGAGAAGTCCGCGGTGCGCACCTCCCGGCCGGGCTCCTCGGCGCTCACCCGCGCGTTGAAGAACTCCGGCTGGCCGGACTCCGTGAACCGGGCCTGGAACTCGTCGAGGGTCAGGCAGAACCCGGGCAGGTCGGCGTCGGTCACCCGGGGTCCCAGGTCGGTCTCGGCGTACTGCTGTCGGGTGTTGCAGAACGCCTTGTCCTCGCCGGCCACCAGCAGACGGTTGCCGCTCCAGCCGTACCAGGAGCTGAGGGCGAAAGTGATCAGTACCGCGACAAGGGAGAAGTGGAACAGCAGGTTGCCGCTCTCCTTCACGTACCCCTTCTCGGCGGAGACCTCGTCGCCACGGACCGCGACCCGCCAGCGCTGCTTGCGCAGGGTCGCGGCGATGGCCTCGACCCCCCCGGCGGGAGCGGCGAAGACGGTGTGCGCGGGCAGCCGGTCCAGCCGCCTCGGTGCGGCGGGCGGCTTCGCCCGCAACGCCCGGACGTGGTCGCGCAGGCGGGGCACGATGCAGCCCACCAGGGAGGTGAACAGCAGGAGGTAGATCGCGGAGAACCAGATCGAGCCGAACGCGTCGAAGGCACCGATGCGGTCCAGCACCGGAGCCAGATCCGGGTACGTGGCGTAGTAGTCCCGGACGTCCTCCGGGTTGACGCCCCACTGGGGCAGCACCGACCCGGGGATGGCGGCCACCGCGAGCAGGAACAGCAGGACCAGCGCGGTACGCATGCTGGTCAACTGCCGCCACGAGTTACGCAGCAGCGCCACCACGGGGTTGGCCCGCCGCCGGGGTCCCGGGGGCGAGTCGCTCGTCCGGTCCTGCACGGCGGTCATCAGATGCTCACCTCACCCACCCCGACGGTGGTCTGCAACCAGATCACGAAGTTCTGCCAGCCACCTGTCACCAGGGCCAGACCGATCAGGATCAGCAGGGCGCCACCGGCCCGGGTGACCCACCGGCTGTTGCGGCGGATCGCCTTGAACACCCCGAGCAGACGCTGGAAGCCCAGCCCGAAGATCACGAACGGCAACCCCAGCCCCACGCAGTACGCCACCGCCAGCACCACCGCCCGGTCGGTCTGTCCGCCGACCGCGCCCATCCCGAGCACCGCCCCGAGGGTGGGTCCGACACAGGGTACCCAGCTCAGCGCGAAGACCGCCCCGAAGACCGGGGCACCCAGCAGACCGGCCGAGGGAAGTTTGGTGATCCGGAACTCCCGTTGCAGGCCCGGTACGACCCCGAGGTACCCGAGACCGAGCACGACGATCAACGACCCGACGACGATCTCCACGATCCGGTCGTACTCGAAGAGCAGCCGGCCCGCCGAGGAGACCACCACCGCCGTGGAGACGAACACGACGGTGAACCCGGCGATGAACAGCAGGGTCCCGGCGAGGACCCGACCCTTGACAGCCGCCGCCCGCCGCTCGCCGCCGGGCCGCTCGTCGCCGGGCCGCTCGTCTGGCCGCTCGTCGACGGGCCGCTCGTCCAGAGCGACACCCCCCGTCGTCGTCCCGGCTGCCGTTGTCGCCCCCGCTGCCGCCGCCGCCGTCGGTCCGGTGCGAGGAGGGCGGCCCCTACCTGCCGGGCGGCCTTCCAGGTCGGCCCCGGCCAGGCCGGTGACGTACGAGAGGTAACCAGGCACGAGCGGGAGGATGCACGGGGAGAGGAAGCTGACCAGCCCGGCGAGCGCCGCCGCCCCGATCGCCAGCAGCAGGGGGCCGTTCTGGGCGAGTTCCCGGAACGTCTCGCCCATCAGCGGGGACCGGCCATCGCGGCCTGCTCGGCGACGACCTTCTCCACTGCGGGCTGCAGCCGCTCCTGGGTGACCGCCATCCGGATCACCGTGGCGATCCGACCCTCCCGGTCCAGGACGAAGGTGGCCGGGATGCTGTTCGGCGCGATGTCGAAGCGCAGCGCCAGGCGGCTCGCCGGGTCGAACACGCTCGGGTAGGTGACCTTGTAGGTCTCCTCGAAGGCGATCGCCTTGTCCCGGTCGTCCTGCACGTTGATGCCGAGGAAGGCCACCCCGGAGTCCCGGGTCGCCTGGTACGTGTTCTCCAGGTCGTCGGCCTCGGCCCGGCACGGGTTGCACCAGGAGCCCCAGAAGTTGACCACGACGACCTGTCCCCGCGCGTCGGCCAGGTCGTACGCGGTCCCGTCGAGCAGTTCACCGGTCACCTCCGGCACCGTCGAGCGCTCCTCGGGGGCGCACTCGATGATGCCGTCGGTGTTGACGCAGCGCTCCTCGCCCCGCTCGGCGGAGCAGCCGACGAGCCCCGCCGAGACCGTCACGGCAGCCAGCAGCCCGGTGATCCACCTGCGGGCTCGCATCATCAGGCGCCCTTTGCCGTCCGGGCTGTCGAGGACATGGCGATCAGGTGCGCGGCCGGTTCGGTGTACCCGACCCCCACCACCTTGGCGCCGTCGAAGTGGAACGAGGTGAGGCTGGCCAGGGCGCACTGCCGGCGACGGGGGTCGTGCCAGAGTCGCTTGCGCTCGACGTACCGGCGCAGGGTCCAGATGGGCAGCTGGTGGGAGACCAGCACCGCCTCCCGCCCCTCGGCGGCGACCCGGGCGGCGTGCAGGGCGGCGAACATCCGCTCCGCGATGACCATGTACGCCTCGCCCCAGGAGGGGGTCACCGGGTCGCGCAGCACCCACCAGTTGCGGGGGTCGCGGAACGACCCGTCGCCGGGGGAGACCCGCTTGCCCTCGAACCAGTTGGCGCTCTCGATCAGCCGCTCGTCGACCCCGACCGGCAGCCCGAACTGCGCGGCGATCGGCTCGGCGGTCTGCTGGGCGCGCTCCAGCGGGCTGGCCACCACGTGCACGACGTCCCGCTCGGCGAGGCCCTCGGCCGCCGCCTTGGCCATCTGCACGCCCAGCTCGGAGAGGCGGAAGCCGGGCAGCCGGCCGTAGAGGATCTGGGCCGGGTTGTGCACCTCGCCGTGCCGGAGCACGTGGACGACCGTACTGCTCACCGCTACCTACCCCCCGGAGCCTGCCGCTGCCGCTGCCGTCGCCGCCGCCGGGAGCGCCCCGGCGATCTGGTCCAAAGCGGCCTCGTCGAGCGCCGCCGATACGAACCACGCCTCGAACGCGCTCGGCGGGAGATACACCCCGGCGGCGAGCATGGCGTGGAAGAACGCCTTGAACGCCGGCACCTGCTGGGTGCGGGCGGTGTCGTAGTCCACGACGTCGGCGTCGGTGAAGAAGATCGAGAACATGTTCCCGGCCGACGAGAGCCGGTGGGGCACCCCGGCGGCGGCGAGCGCGTCGGTGGCGAGCCTGCTCACGGTGGCTGCCGTCTCGTCCAGCCGACGGTAGAGCGCGTCGTCGGCGAGCCGGAGGGTGGCCAGGCCGGCCGCGCAGGCCAGCGGGTTACCGGAGAGGGTGCCGGCCTGGTAGACCGGGCCGGCCGGGGCGAGCTTCGACATCACGTCGGCCCGTCCGCCGAAGGCCGCAGCGGGGAGGCCACCCCCCATGACCTTCCCGTACGTCCACAGGTCGGCGTCGCAGGGGTCGACCCCGTGCCAACCGGCGCGGGACACCCGGAACCCGGTCATCACCTCGTCGACGACGAGGAGGGCGCCGTGCGCGTGGGCGATCCGGGCGAGGGACTGGTTGAACCCGTCGCGGGGTGCGACAACGCCCATGTTGCCGGCGGCGGCCTCGGTGATGATCGCCGCGATCTGCTGCCCCTCGGCGGCGAAGACCGCCTCCACCGCGGCGATGTCGTTGTACGGCAGCACGATGGTGTCCCCGGCCGCCGCGCCGGTCACCCCGGGCGAGTCGGGCAGGCCGAAGGTGGCCACGCCCGAGCCGGCGGCGGCGAGGAGTCCGTCGGAGTGACCGTGGTAGCAACCGGCGAACTTGATGATCTTGGACCGGCCGGTGAACCCCCGGGCCAGCCGCAGCGCCGACATGGTCGCCTCGGTGCCCGAGTTGACCAACCGGACCTGCTCGACCGGGGTCCGGTCGACGATCTCGGCCGCCAACTCGACCTCACCGGGGGTCGGCGCACCGAAGCTGGTGCCCCGGGTCGCGGCGGCCTGCACCGCCGCCACCACCTCCGGGTGGGCGTGACCGAGCACCAGGGGACCCCAGGAACAGACCAGGTCGACGTAGCGCCGGTCGTCGGCGTCGTACAGCCAGGGGCCCTCCCCCCGGACCATGAAGCGCGGGGTGCCGCCGACGGCGTGGAAGGCGCGCACAGGCGAGTTCACCCCGCCCGGCACCAGGGCTCGGGCGCGGTCGAACAGGGCCTCGGAGGCCGGCGCGTCGGCCGGGTAGCGGCCGGATCCGGCGGGAAACATCTGCGTCACGATGACGCCATTGTGTCAGCGTCGGAGAGCGAATCGGCAGGCACCCCGCATCGAGGTGCCCAGGCTCACCCCGAAGACACCGCTTCCCACCTGGTCAACGGCGAGCAACGGCGACACGGGCCGGTCGTCGGCGGGAGGATCGTCGCCCGGTCTCACCCACGTATCCGCCTCGTCGGGCCGGAGCCGACAGACCGCGCTAGGCTGGCCGGGTGGATCGTGCCGAACTGTCCATCACGCTACACCGGATCGGGGACGAAGCAGTCCTTCGCCTCTCCGGTGAGATCGACATGCTCACGGCCACCCAGTTGTCGACAGTCGTGAACGAGGTCCTCACCGAGCCGCCGCCGCGCATCGTCCTCGACCTCGGCGGGGTCACCTTCTGCGACTCGCAGGGACTGGGCACCCTGGTCGTCCTGAGCCGCAAGGCCAGTCACGCGCAGAGCCTCCTGGTCCTCACCAACGTGGGTGACTTCCTGATCCGGGTCCTGGACATCACCGGCCTCCGCTCCGCCCTGATGATCCGCAACAACCAGTCCACGTCCTGACCCCACCGGCGCGGGCCGGGGTCAGGGGGTGGGTCCCCAGCGGGCCTGTTCGAGGAGTTCCACGGCGCGGGTACGAGCCTCGGGGGTGGTCCCGCGCAGCAGGGTGGTGGCCTCGTCGACGGCGTCGGTGAGGGTGCGCCACTGGGCCTCGCGCTCGCGGACCAGATCCGACTGGGCGGCGAGTTGCCGGGTCTTCACCCACAGCTCGACGAAGACCGAGACCTTGGCCCGCAGGACCCACGGGTCGAACGGCTTGGTGAGGTAGTCCACCGCCCCGGCGGCGTACCCGCGCAGGGCGAGCTGCGCGTCCCGGTCGGCGGCGGTCAGGAAGATGATCGGTACGTGCCGGGTCCGCTCCCGCCGCTTGATGTGACCGGCGGTCTCGAACCCGTCCATGTCGGGCATCTGGGCGTCGAGCAGGATCACCGCGAAGTCGTCGACGAGCAGTTGCTTCAGCGCCGCCTCCCCGCTCTCCACCGCCACCGACTGCACCGGCAGCCCCTGGAGGATCGCCTCCAGTGCCATCAGGTTCTCCCGGCGGTCATCGACCAGCAGCGCCTTCGCCATCTGGGTCACGAACTCTCCTTGCTACCTCGGCTACTGCTGCTGATCCAGTTCGACATCAGCTCGATCAACTGGTCCAGGTCCACCGGCTTGGTGATGTAGTCGCTGCCACCGGCGGCGAGCGCCGACTCACGGTCCCCCGGCATGGCCTTCGCCGTCAGGAAGACCACCGGCAGGTCGGCGAAGCGGTGGTTGCGTCGGATCTGCCGGGTGGTCTCGTAACCGTCCTGGTCCGGCATCATGGCATCCATCAGCACGATGTCCACCTCCGGATGCTCCGCAAGGACCCGGACGCCGTCCGCCCCGTTGTCCGAGTACAACACGGTCATCCCGTGCAGCTCCAGGGCACTGGTCAGGGCGAAGACGTTCCGGACGTCGTCGTCGACGATGAGGACCGTCGCCCCGTCCAACTGCCGGGTGGCCGGGGTCTCCGGTGCCGGCGGCAACTCCAACGTCGGCATCAGCAGCGACGACGGCAGCCCGGCCCGTGACGGTGACGGCGGCAGCGGGGCCACCACCGCGTCCGGTGCCAGGACGTCCGGCACGAAGAGGGTGAAGGTCGACCCCTGCCCCGGCGCCGAACTCACGGTGATGGTGCCGCCGAGCAGGCGGGCCAGGTCCCGGCTGATCGACAACCCGAGGCCGGTCCCGCCGTAGCGGCGACTCGTGGTCCCGTCGGCCTGCTGGAACGCCTCGAAGATGAGCGACAGCTTGTCGTCGGAGATGCCGATCCCGGTGTCGATCACGGTGAACGCGATCACCTGCTGGGCGTTGGTCAACGCCGGCACGTCGAAGATCGCGTTCTCCGCGGCGGGCCCGATCCGGAGGGTCACCGCCCCGTGGTCGGTGAACTTGACGGCGTTCGACAGCAGGTTGCGCAGGATCTGCTGGAGCCGCTGCGCGTCGGTGACCAGCGCCGACGGCAGCTCCTTGGCGAGGCGTACCTGGAGGTCGAGGCCCTTGTCGTGGGCCTGGGGAGCGAAGGCCTGCTCGACGTAACCGCGGATCTCGGCGAACTGGATCTCGCTCGGCTCGACGTCCATCCGTCCCGCCTCGATCTTGGACAGGTCGAGGATGTCGTCGATCAGACGCAGCAGGTCCGACCCGGACCCGTGGATGGTCCGGGCGAACTCGATCTGCTTGGCGGTCAGGTTCCGCTCCGAGTTCTCCATCAACAGCCGCGCCAGCAGCAGCAGCGAGTTCAGCGGCGTACGCAGCTCGTGGCTCATGTTGGCCAGGAACTCCGACTTGTACGCCGACGCCCGGGTGAGCTCCTTGGCCTTGTCCTCCAGCCCGAGCCGGGCCAGCTCGATCTCCCGGTTCTGCGTCTCGATGTTGGCCTTCTGCTCGCTGAGCAGCTTCGCCTTCTCCTCCAGTTCGGCGTTCGTACGCTGGAGTTCGGCCGACTGTTCCTGCAGCTCGTGGGCCAGGCGCTGGGACTGGGCGAGCAACTCCTCCGTACGCCGGTTGGCCTGGATGGTGTTGACGGCGATGCCGATGGTGGCCACCAACCGCTCCAGGAACGACAGGTGCAGCTCGGAGAAGGGGCTGACGCTGGCGAACTCGATCACGCCCAGCAGCTCCCCCTCGAAGAGGACCGGGAGCACCACCAGGTCGGCCGGGGGCGTCTCGGCCAGACCGGAGCGGAGCATCAGCCGCCCGTCCGGGACCGCGCCGACCCGGATCGTCCGGCGGGACAGGGCGGTCTGTCCGACCAGTCCCTCGCCGGGACCGAAGGTGACGTCGTGCCCCCGGGAGACGTACCCGTAGGAGGCGGTGAGCCGCAGACGGGTCGACCCGTCGGGGGTGTCGGCCAGGAAGAACGCGCCGAGCTGCGCGTCTACCAGCGGGGTGACCTCCATCATGATCATGCGGCAGACCTCACCGAGGTCGCGCTGCCCCTGGAGGAGCCCGCCGATGCGGGCCAGGTTGGAGTCGAGCCAGCCCTGCTCGGCGTTCTTGTGGGTCGTCTCCCGGAGGGTGACGATCATCTGGTTGATGTTGTCCTTCAGCTCGGCGACCTCGCCCTGGGCCTTGACGGCGATCCGCTGGGTCAGGTCCCCCCGGGTCACCGAGGTCGACACCCGGGAGATCGCCCGCAGCTGGGTGGTCAGGGTGGAGGCGAGCTGGTTGACGTTCTCGGTGAGGTCCCGCCAGGTGCCCGAGACCCCCTTCACCTGGGCCTGACCGCCGAGCTTGCCCTCGATTCCGACCTCTCGGGCGACCCGGGTCACCTCGTCGGCGAACGACGACAACTGGTCGACCATCGTGTTGACGGTGTTCTTCAGCTCCAGGATCTCGCCCTGGGCGTCGACGGTGATCTTCTGCGACAGGTCACCCTTCGCCACCGCCGTGGTGACCGAGGCGATGTTCCGGACCTGCGACGTCAGGTTCGACGCCATCGAGTTCACGTTGTCGGTCAGGTCCCGCCACGTACCCGAGACGCCCTTGACCTGGGCCTGACCACCCAACTTGCCCTCGGTGCCCACCTCCCGGGCCACCCGGGTCACCTCGTCGGCGAACGACGAGAGCTGGTCGACCATGGTGTTCACGGTCGACTTCAGCTCCAGGATCTCGCCCCGGGCATCCACGGTGATCTTCTGCGACAGGTCACCCTTCGCCACGGCGGTGGAGACCTGGGCGATGTTGCGGACCTGGGCGGTCAGGTTCGACGCCATCGAGTTCACGTTGTCGGTCAGGTCCCGCCAGGTGCCGGCGACGCCCTTGACCTGGGCCTGACCACCGAGCTTGCCCTCGGTGCCCACCTCTCGGGCGACCCGGGTCACCTCGTCGGCGAACGACGACAACTGGTCCACCATCGTGTTGACGGTGTTCTTCAACTCCAGGATCTCGCCCCGGGCGTCCACGGTGATCTTCTGCGACAGGTCACCCTTCGCCACCGCCGTGGTGACCGAGGCGATGTTCCGCACCTGCGACGTCAGGTTCGACGCCATCGAGTTCACGTTGTCGGTCAGGTCCCGCCACGTACCCGAGACGCCCTTGACCTGCGCCTGACCACCCAACTTGCCCTCGGTACCGACCTCCCGGGCCACCCGGGTCACCTCGTCGGCGAACGACGACAACTGGTCCACCATCGTGTTGACGGTGTTCTTCAACTCCAGGATCTCGCCCCGGGCATCCACGGTGATCTTCTGCGACAGGTCACCCTTGGCCACCGCAGTGGAGACCTGGGAGATGTTGCGGACCTGGCTCGTCAGGTTCCCGGCGAGCTGGTTGACGTTCTCGGTGAGGTCCCGCCAGGTGCCCGAGACTCCCCGGACCTGGGCCTGACCACCCAACTTGCCCTCGGTGCCCACCTCCCGGGCCACCCGGGTCACCTCGTCGGCGAACGACGACAACTGGTCCACCATCGTGTTGACGGTGTCCTTGAGTTCCAGGATCTCGCCCTGCGCGGCGACGGTGATCTTCTGCGACAGGTCACCCCGGGCCACCGCGGTGGAGACCTGGGCGATGTTACGGACCTGGGCGGTCAGGTTCGACGCCATCGAGTTGACGCTGTCGGTCAGGTCCTTCCAGGTCCCGGCGACGTTCGGCACCTCCGCCTGGCCGCCGAGCTTGCCCTCGGTGCCCACCTCCCGGGCCACCCTGGTCACCTGCTCGGCGAAGAGCCGCAGCGTGTCGGTGAGCGAGTTGAAGGTGTGCGCGAGTTCGGCGACCTCACCCCTGGCCGACACGGTGATCTTCTGCGACAGGTCACCCTTCGCCACCGCCGTGGCCACCTGTGAGATGGACCGCACCTGGTGGGTCAGGTTCGACGCCATCGTGTTCACCGAGTCGGTGAGGTCCTTCCAGGTGCCGGCCGCACCGCGTACGTCGGCCTGGCCGCCCAGCTCACCCTCCGTGCCCACCTCCCGGGCCACCCGGGTCACCTCGCTGGAGAACGAGGAGAGCTGGTCGACCATGGTGTTGACGGTCCGGCCGATCCGCAGGTACTCCCCGCGCAGTGGACGGCCGTCCATCTCCAACGCCATGTGCTGGGAGAGGTCCCCGTCGGCCACCGCCACGATCACCCGGGCGATCTCCGTCGTCGGCCGCCCCAGGTCGTCGATGAGGGAGTTGACAGCCCGTTGCCCCTCGACCCAGGCGCCCTCCAACCCCTCCTCGTCCAGCCGCTCGGTGAGCCGACCGTCCCGACCGACGACCCGACTGATCCGCCGCAGGTCGAGGTGCTGCCGCTCCTGAAGCGCCACCACCTCGTTGAACGCGTCGACGACCTCACCGGCGGCACCCGAACGGCGGGACAGCCGCACCTTCAGGTCGCCGTGACGGACCCGCCGCAGCGCCGCCGCCAACTCGTCGAGCACCGCGTCACGCTCCGGAGCGGAGTCCGGGGCGACGGGCTGTTTCGCCGTGGTCATCATTCCTCGCAAAGCTCGGGACTTCGGGCGGAGGCCGGCACGCCGACCCATCCCATCATTGTGCCCGTGACCGCGCCCACGCCATCCGACCTGCCCGGCCGCCACGCTGACCACGGCCCTCCGACGAGAACCGGCGGGGTGGATCCAACAGAGATCAGCTTGGCACCCCGGCGTCCGCCGGGCAGGATATGAGAGATGTCAGCGGAGGCGGGGGCCGCAGAGGACGGGGGCCCGGACGAGCACGTCCGACGGGTCCGGCTGCCCGCAGACCGGCGTACCCCGGCTGCGGCCCGGGCACTGGTCAGGTCGGTCCTCACCGAGGCCGACCTCGACGGGCTGGTCAACGAGGCGCTGCTGCTGACCACCGAACTCTCCACGAACGCTGTCGAGCATGCCGGCACCGACCTGGACATCGAGGTCGTCGCGGACGACGTCGGGCTGACGGTGACGGTGTCGGACTTCGCCTCCGGGCCCGTCGACGAACTCATCGTCGGGGTCCGCAACGACACCACCGAGATCAACGAGGTGTCGGAACGCGGCCGGGGCCTGCTGCTGGTGGACCACTTCGCCAGCCGATGGGGCACCACGTACCTCCCGACCGGGAAGGGGGTCTGGTTCCGGCTCGAACGCGCCGGCAGCCCCCGGTCGGGCGGACACCGGCCGGAGGCCCCCTCCGCCGCCCCCCGTGTGACGACCTCCGAGGGGTCGACCCCCAGCGCCGCCGCCATGAGCGAGCTGATGCAGACCATGCCCGACCCGTACTCCGACGACCCGCTGCCCGAGTTCGCCACCGACCTGCTCGGCCGGGTGGGCGAGATGATCGGGGCGGCCGGTGGGATGGTCCACCTGGACCGGGGCGACGGGCAGGGTTCCCAGGTGCTCGCCCGGTACGGCCGCCACCCCCGATCCGGGCAGGACCTGCTCCGGGTGCCGTTGGCGGTGCACCGGCCGTACGTCGGGGAGTTGGAGCTGGACGCGGCGCCCTCCGGGTACGCCCGCCCCCTGGCCGTGCTCGCCGCCGAACGGCTCTCGCTGCACCTGGAGAACGACAGGCTGCGCCGGGCCGACGTCCGCCGACGGGCCTGGCTGACCTTCCTCGCCGAGGCGAGCGAACTCCTCGCCCACTCCCTCGACGTGGAACTGACGATGGCGCTCATCCCCCAGCTGGTGGTGCCCAGGTTGGGTCAGTGGTGCGCGGTGCACACCACAGACGAGTGGGGCCGGTTGAAGCTCGCCGCCGCCAGTCACGCCGACGAGTCGGTCCTTCCGCAGCTGCACCAGGTGTTGCGGGAGACCGGGCCGGAGTCGATCCAGGCCCGGCTGAAGGAGGCCACCCGCAACGGCTCGCAGGTCCCGCTCAGCGCGCCGACCGAGGGCTTCGCCGTGCCGCTGATCGCCCGGGGCCAGCGCCTCGGCACCCTGGCCGTGGGGCGGCACCAGCGGCACCGGCACGACCCGGACGAGGTCGCCGTGCTGGAGGACGTCGCCCGGCGGGCGGCCCTGGCGATCGAGAACGCCCGGATCCACGCCGAACGCCGCCGGATCGCCCAGGCGCTCCAGCAGTCACTGCTGCCGCCGACGCTCCCGGTGGTGGACGGGATCGGCTTCGCCGCCGAGTACGTCCCCACCGGCGACGACGCCGACGTCGGGGGCGACTTCTACGACGTCCTGCCGTTGCCGGACGGAGGATGGCTCGTCGTGATCGGCGACGTCTCCGGCAAGGGGGTGCAGGCGGCGACGGTGACCGGACTGGTCCGGGACGTCATCCGGGTGCTGGTCGGCGACGGCAAGCCCCTGCCGGAGGTGCTGTCCCGGCTCAACGAGACGCTCGTCGACAGGGGCGGTGGCAGGTACTGCACCCTCGCCCTGGCGTCGATCGGGCCGGGCGACGGCGATCGGCTCGACGTCTCGCTGCACCTGGCGGGACACGACCGGCCGGTGCTGTTGCAGGCTGACAGCGGGGCGGCCTTCATCGGCACCACGGGCACCGCGCTGGGGCTGCTCGACTCGATCACCTCCCCCACGACGGAGCTCTCCCTCGCCCCCGGCGACTCGCTGATCTTCTTCACCGACGGGGTCACCGAGCGGCGTCGCGGCCGGGAGCTGTTCGGGGCGGACCGGCTCCGCGACGCCGCCGCCCCACTGGCCGGCTACTCCGCCGACGTGGTGGCCGCCCGACTGCGAGCCACCACGATCAACTTCTCGGTGGAGGCACCCCGCGACGACATCGCCATCCTGGTGCTCCGAAACGACGCCATCTGACCGGCAGCGACGTGACCACCGGGTCAGTGGCCGCCGGGCAGACGACCGGGGGCGAGTCGGCGGGCCGGGTCGATCCGCTCCTTGATCTCGCCGAGCCGGGACAGGCCGGGCAGGCCGCCCCACAGGTCGACCAGCTCACGGATTCCGGACGGTGCCGCCACCACCACGCACGTGCCCTCCCGCAGCAGGAGCAACCGACGGAGCACCTCGACGACCGAGACCACCCGTTCGGCGGCGACGAAGGGGCTCGGTAGGACGGCGTACACCACCCCGGCGGCCACCGATCCCCGGATCGGCACCGGGGTCCGCAGGTGGTCGACGAAGGCGTACATCGCGGAACTCAGGTGTCGGGGCTCGGCTTCGATCCGCAACACCACGTCGCCGGCGCCGAAGGGGTACCGCCCCCACCAGCGCGGCGCGGTCGGGCTCGTCGTCACCCGGCCGCCCAGGACCCGGCGCAGTCTCCGCACCCGGTCGTCGACGTCGGCCCGCTCCCCCTCGACCAGCACCACCAGGCTGCCCGCGCCGAGGACGGTCCGACCGGCCACCGAGGGGTGTTCGGCGTTGACGAACTGGCTCAGCTCCGCGCCGCCGGCCAGGTCCAGCTCGATCGCCGACTCTCCCACGTCTGCGGCCCGCACCTCACCGACCAGGTCGGACACCTCAAGGGGGTTGGCCACCGGCCGGGCGACGTAGATCTGGGTCTCCGGAAGGGGTTGGGTCCGCAGGGTGGCCTGCACCACCAGCCCGAGCCCGCCGTTGGAACCGCAGAGCAGGCCCAACTGTTCACCGGCGTCGGTCGGCCACCCACCGGTGTCGGCGTTCGACCAGGCGGAGTCGACGCGGACGTCGGGCGGCAGGTTGGTGGTCGTCGGACGGGAGCGGTGTGCTCCGCGCCCAGGGCCGCCGACGTCGGTGCGGACGACCCGCAGGACCCCGTCCGGGTTGAGGTGACGCAGCTCGGTCACCTGGTCGGCGGGGCCGCCGTAGCGCAGCCGGAGCGGACCGGCCTCGCCGGCGGCGAGCACCCCGCCGAGGGTGGCACCCGTCGACGGCGGATCGAACGACAGCCGTTGGCCGGTCCGGGCCAACCGGTCCTGGATCGAGCGGAACGGGGTGCCCGCACCGACCTCGATCTCCGAGGGGTTTTCACGATGATGACCGAAACCGGCGAGCCGGCCGGTGTCCAACACGATGTCGACCCGGGCCGGAGTGGATCCCCAGTCGATTTTGGTTCCGGCGCCGCGCGGCACCACGCTCAGTTCACACTCGGCGGCGAGGCGGAGGACCTCCGTCGCCGCCGACACGTCACCGGGTGCCGCCACCCAGTGGCCCAACCCGCCCGCGACCTCGTCCGCCGCCCCGGCAAGGCGGGCGAAGGACTGACCGCAGATGTCCCCGAGCCGATCGGCCACCTTCGCGGACAGCGACCGCCCCATCGACGAACTCGTTGCTCCCGACATGCCGGTCATCGTACAGGTGTACGAAGGTTGATGACGAACCGTATCGATCTCATGACTGAAAGCACCCCCACTGGGTTCACGTCACACCACCACCGTCGTCCACTGTGACCGATCGATGCCCCCGGCGCGACCCCGCAACCGGCGGCAGAACCCCCGGTGATCCGGAATCGGACGACGGATCGTCGGACACCCGACGACTGCCGACCGTGATCGGGGAGTCACCCGCCGGTGGCCGTCGTGCGCGGAAACCGGTGGGACCGGCCGGTAACGTGACGCCGTGACCACCGAGATCCCCGTACCCGTCGCCAAGCGGGTACCCACCGAACGCACCCACCACGGCGACACCGTCGTCGACGAGTACGCCTGGCTCACCGCCAAGGACGACCCGGACACCGTCGCCTACCTGAAGGCCGAGAACGCCTTCGCCGAGGCGCGCACCGCCCACCTGGACGGGCTACGGACGGAACTGTTCGAGGAGACCCGCCTGCGGACCCAGGAGACCGACCTGTCGGTGCCCACCCGCAAGGGCGGCCACTGGTACTACACCCGCACCGTCGAGGGTCAGCAGTACGGCGTGCAGTGCCGCCGGGCGGTCCGCGACGGCGAGACCGAACCGCCGGTGAGCGTCGACGGCGCCCCGCTCGACGGTGAGGAGGTGCTGCTCGACGGCAACGTCCTCGCCGAGGGGCAGGACTTCTTCGCCCTCGGGGCCTTCGACGTCAGCCCGGACGGCCGGTGGCTGGCGTACTCCACGGACTTCTCCGGGGACGAGCGGTTCACCCTGCGGGTGAAGGACCTGGCCACCGGCGAGGTGCTCGCCGACGAGATCCCCGGCACCTTCTACGGCACGGCCTGGTCGGCGGACGCCTCGGTGCTGTTCTACGTCACGGTGGACGAGGCGTGGCGGCCGGACCGGGTCTGGCGGCACGTGATCGGCACCCCTGCCGACCAGGACGTGGTGGTCCACGCCGAGGCCGACGAACGGTTCTGGGTGGGGGTCGAGCTGACCCGCTCGGAGCGGTTCGTCCTGATCGACATCCACAGCAAGATCACCAGTGAGGTGCTGGTGATCCCGGCGGGGAACCCGACCGGCGAGCCGGCCGTCGTCGCCCCGCGCCGACAGGGCGTCGAGTACTCGGTCGAGCACCACGGGCACCGGTTCCTGATCCTGCACAACGACGGGGCTGAGGACTTCGCCCTGGCGTACACCTCGGCGGACGCGCCGGGCGACTGGACGCCGCTGATCGAGCACACCCCCGGCACCCGACTGGAGTCGGTCGACGCGTTCGACAACCACCTGGTGGTCTCGTTGCGCAGCAACGGACTGACCGGGCTCCGGGTGCTCCCGGCGGGCACCTCCGACTCGTACGACATCGACTTCCCGGAGCCGATCTACAGCGTCGGGCTGGACAGCAACCCGGAGTACCGCACCGGCAGCGTCAGGCTGCGCTACTCCTCGCTGGTCACCCCGGACTCCGTCTACGACTACGACCTGGTCACCCGGGCGACGGTGCTGCGTCGACGCAAGCCGGTCCGTCCCGGCCCGGACGGACGGGAGTTCGACCCGGCCGCGTACGAGCAGCACCGCGACTGGGCGGTCGCCGACGACGGCACCCGGATCCCGATCTCCCTGGTCTGCAAGGCGGGTACCCCACGGGACGGCTCCGCCCCGTGCGTCGTCTACGGGTACGGCTCGTACGAGGCGAGCATGGATCCCTGGTTCTCGATCACCCGGCTCTCCCTGCTGGACCGGGGGGTCGTCTTCGCCGTCGCGCACATCCGGGGCGGGGGTGAACTGGGCCGCCGCTGGTACGAGGAGGGCAAGCTCCTGGCCAAGCGGAACACCTTCACCGACTTCGTCGCCTGTGCCCGGCACCTGGTCGGGGCCGGGTGGACGAGCACCGACCGGCTGGTGGCCAGGGGCGGCTCGGCCGGCGGCCTGCTGATGGGGGCGGTGGCCAACCTGGCCCCGGACGCGTTCGCCGGGATCGTCGCCCAGGTGCCGTTCGTGGACGCGCTGAACACGATCCTCGACCCCTCGCTGCCGTTGACGGTGACCGAGTGGGAGGAGTGGGGCAACCCGCTGGCCGACCCCGAGGTGTACGCGTACATGAAGTCGTACACGCCGTACGAGAACGTCGCCTCGGTGGACTATCCCCCGATCCTGGCGGTGACCAGCCTCAACGACACCCGGGTCTTCTACCACGAGCCCGCCAAGTGGATCGCCCGACTGCGGGCCACCGCCCCGCAGGGCGACTACCTGCTCAAGACCGAGATGGGGGCCGGTCACGGCGGCCCCAGCGGCCGGTACGACGCCTGGAAGGAGGAGGCGTTCGTCAACGCCTGGACCCTGGACCGGCTCGCCGCGAAGTAGGGGACCGTCTTTGCGGGCAAGCTACTCCCCACCGACGCCGATCCACTGCTCGGGACCACGGACACCGCCGGGCTGCGCCCGGCGGTGTCCACCCGGGATGAGGTGTCGGCCACGGATGGAGCGAGGCCTGACCTCACGGGGATACCCGGACGGTCAGGGACGCGGCCCAGCCTGGCGCTGCATCCCCGTGGAGGTCCCGGCGGCCGCCGCAGTCGCCGACCCCGACGGGCCCGAGTCCCGTCGAACGGGATTCAGCGCCATCTCCACGTCGTTCAGCATCGCCGCCGCCTTGGCCTGCTCCTTCTTGTCGAGATATCCCTCGTAGCTGTTCACGGCCACGGTGGCGAGGCCGGCCGCCGCTGCCACCCCCTTGTGTTCTTCGAAGATGTTCAAGACGTTGACCCCCATCACGCCGAGGTGGCCGGCGTTGAGCGCCATCCGCTCCTTGTCTTCCGCTCGCCATGCCTTGTAGAGCCCGTCCAGGGCCGTCGCCCCCGTCAGGGCCGTGCCGGCCACCTGCATCGGCTTGTTGTCGACAAGTGCCCCGATGGTGGCGAGCACGTTGCCGCCCGTCTCGATCCTGGCCGGCTTCGACGGAAGATACTGGCTGACCTTCGCCTTGAAATCGGCGAAGTTCTTGAAGCCCGCCTGCCAGGCGCTGGTGTCGAGCTCCTCTCCGGACGGTCGGCGGGTCGGGGGCACCTCGACGGGCCGGCTGTCGCGGCGGACCGGCGCCCCCCCGGGGGTGACCATGCCCTGTCTCGTCGCAGCGCGCTGAAGCTCCTCGCCGTCGTACCCGTATAGGGCTTCCTCCCCTGGCATAAAGAAGGTCTTCCGTCGCTTCAGGCCGGGCGTGGGATCGGCTTGATACGACGACGCGGCAACGGCCGCGAGTGAGGGCAGATCCGGCACGACGCCACTTGATCCGTCACGACGATGCAGACCGCGGGGATCCGCCGCGAACCTCATATCCGGCAAGCTCTGCATCATGGTCGGATCCGTCGACTGCTCAGAGTCCCCCGACCCCGCTCGTCGAGGGAAGGTCTCCCCATGACGGAGAGGCGGGTTGCCCGAGTCCATGGTGTCCGGCTCGGCGGTGAAACGCGTGTTCTGCACTGATGCTCCTCGTCAGGTCGACGCCCTCGGTGGCCCCGAACGGCGGTCACCAGCCAGCCACCACCGACGCGGTGGCGAATCTCCTGGTGACAGCATCACTACGGATGGCTACCCGATCGGTTCATCCAGAACCCCGAAAAAACGCATCAGACCGGACGGCAATCTCACACGAAGAGTTCGGTCACGCACCTATAGTCACAGTGACCAGGCAGAATGCCGCCCGGCAAGGCAACGAAGGCGGTCGAATGCCGAGCGCTCGGCGCAGGGCGGTAGCGGGTCAGCGGCGGCGCAGGGCCACGACTGCGACGTCGTCGTGGATCTCCGGCGGGGCCAGCTCGACCAGGAGGCGCTGACAGAAGGCGTCCAGGTCGTCGTCGACGACCGTCGCGGCGGCGGCGAGGGCGGCCATCCCCTCGTCGATGGTGGCGTCCCGGCGTTCGATCAGCCCGTCGGTGTAGAGCACCAGCGTCGACCCCCGGGGCAGGTCGAACTCCAGGTCGTCGGGGCGGGGGGCACGGACCCCGAGCAGCGGGGCGGAGTGCTCGACGTAGTCGACCTTGCCGTCGAGGCTGATCAGGGCCGGCAGGTGCCCGGCGCTGGCCAGCCGGACCCGACCGGTCCCCGGGTGCAGCAGCAGGATGCAGAGGGTGGCCAACTCGGCCGGGAGCAGCTCCCGCATCAACTCGTTGACCAGGTGCAGGATCTGGCTCGGCTGGTGCCCCTCCACCGCGTACGCCCGCACCGCGTGACGCAGCTCGGCCATCACCGTCGCCGCGTGCAGGGAGTGCCCGGAGACGTCACCGATGGCCATCAGGAGGTGCCCGTCGAGCATCACCAGCTCGTAGAAGTCGCCGCCGACCTCGGTCTGGGCGCTCGCCGGCTCGTACCGCACGGCGAGGTCCAGTCCCGCGATCTCGGGGATCCGGCGGGGCAGGAGGCTGCGTTGCAGGGTGACGGCGATCCGGTGTTCCTCGTCGAAGGAGCGCTGCGCCTCGACCGCCGCCGCCACCGCCTGGGCCAGCTGCACCAGCACCGGGGTCCCCCGGGTCTGGGTGGCGGTGGGCACCACCACGTAGAGCGGGGCGCGGTCCTCACGGAGCCGGGCCGCGGCGACTGTGACAGTCTCCCCGGCGGGCCACTCGACCAGCCCCCACCGCTCGGGGCCGACCACCTCGACAGTGGATCCGGTCGGTACGCCGGTGTCGTCAACGATCCACGGGACGACCGACACCTCGGCGTCCGCCCCGGCGCTGATCCCGGCCAGGCAGTCGCCGTCGGAGGACTCGGCCACCACGGCGACCGGGCACTTGAAGATCCGCGCGGCACCGGCCGCCGCCGCCTGCAGCAGCTGGGCGAAGGTCGGCGCGGCGTGCACGGCGACCGAGGTGTCGGCCAGGAGGGTGAGCCGTTCGGCGAGCAGCTCCGCCCGCTGCCGTGCCTGGTAGTAGCGCAGGACAGCGTGGGCGGTGGCGACGAGTTCCTCAGGCTCGATCGGCTCGGCCAGGTAGGCGTCGGCCCCCCGGGTCAGCCCCCGTGCCCGGTCCACCACGTCCACGGCGTGCGCCGACACGTGGATCACCGGCATCGCGGGGTGGTCGGCCTTGATCCGTTCGCAGACCTCGAACCCGTCCAGGTCGGGCAGGCGTACGTCGAGCACCACCAGGTCGATCGGATCCCGGGCGACCCGTTCCAGCGCATCGGTGCCGGTCTCCGCCTCGACGACGTGGAAACCGGCCCGGGTCAACCAGCTGACCAGGAGGTAGCGCTTGGTCTGGCTGTCGTCGACCACCAGGATGGTCGCCGGTGCGCCGTCCACCGTCACGCTCCGCCCGCGGGCAGCACGACCGTGAAGCGGCTGCCACGGCCCGACTCGCTGGACAGTTCGAGGGTGCCGCCGAGCAGGGTCACCAACCGCCTGGCGTACGGCAGACCGAGCCCTGTCCCGTTGAACCGCGAGGTTCCGGGGACCTGGTAGAACTCCTCGAAGATCCGCTCGTGCAGCTCCGGTGCGATGCCGACACCGGTGTCGGTGACCGACAACTCCCAGCGGCCGTCCCGCCCCTCTGCCCGCATCCGTACCTCACCCTGCTCGGTGAACTTGAGCGCGTTGTGCAACAGGTTACGCAGCACCTGGGCCAGCAACACCTCATCCGTTCGGACGACCGACGGCTGGGGCGGTTCCTCGACCGTCAGGGCCACCTCGGGGCGGGTGGCCAGCGCCCGTACCGTGCCCCGGAGCTGACCGAAGAGCACCCGCAGGTCGACCTCGGACCAGTTCGGCTCGATCCGGCCGGACTCCGCCTTGGCCAGGTCGAGCAGTTCGTTGACCAGGGAGAGCAGGTCAGCCGCGGAGGACCTGATCAGATCGACCTGTCGGGTCTGCTCGGTGGTGAGCGGATCGGAGCCGGAGTCGGCGAGCAGCCGCCCCAGCCCGATGATGGCGGTGACCGGGGCGCGCAGCTCGTGGCTGACGTTGGCCAGGAACCGGCTCTTGGACTCGCTCGCCGCCCGCAGCTGGGCGGACTTCTCGTCCAGCTCGGCGTAGAGCGCGACCACGCCCTGGTTGGTCGCCTCCAGCTCCTCGGTGAGCTGGTTGTAGAGGGCCATCACCCCCCGGTTGGTCGTCTCCAGCTCCTCGTTGAGCACTGCCAGCTCGTCACGCTGGCTGCGGACCTCGTCGAGGGCGGCGATCAACTGGTCGTTCTGGGTGGTGAGCTCCTCCAGGGCGGTGCCGGGGGCAGCGTGTTCCAGCTCGCTGCGAAGCTCGGCGAGGCGCTGCGGGTCCGGCTCGGAGGCGCTCGCAGGGGCACGTCGGGACATTCTCACGACGGTAACCTCACCAACTGTCGTCACGCTCAGGACGTCGACCAGCCGGGCCACCGCCCCCGACTGCGGCTGGTAGACCCCGTCGGGCAGCGGCCGGACCGGAGCCAGGTCGATCTGGAGCGAGAACCGGCCGTCCGGGTGACCCACCGTGGCGAAGGTGACGTCGGCCCCGCCGCAGCAGGCGAGCAGGTCCCGGGCGACCTCGCTGAGGGCGGTGGCGATCCGGACCTGGTCCTGGTGGTCCAGGCCGACGGCGGCCGCCACCTCCCGGCCCCGCTGGCGGACCAGGAAGATGTCGTGCTCCACCCGCAGGGTCAGGCGCAGCAGGGCGTTCCCCGCCTCGTCGGTCACGACCAGCTCCGCGCGACCAGGACGCACGCGTCGTCGCGTCGGACCCCGGCGTCGCGGAGCAGGGTGGCGGCCACCACGGTCGGGGCCCGCGACGCCAGCCCCGGATAGTCGTCCAGGGACCAACGGTCGACCACGCCGTCGCTGTGCATCACCAACGAGGCGCCCCGCTCGAACGGGTAGTCGTACTCCCGCACCGTCGGGCGCTGGTGTCCGGCGATCCCGGGCAGCGACACCAGACCACGGCGTCGACCGCCCTCCACCGCCACGGTGGCGGTGATGTTGCCGAGCCCGGCGTACCGGAGCGTCCCGGCCTCCGGGTCGAGTTCGGCGACTGCCAGTGCGGCCCCCCGGGTGTGCGACATCGACCGGTGCAGGTGCTGCACCACCACGCCCGGGGACGCGGCCGGGGCGGTCCGGAAGGCGGTGAGCGCTGCGTCGCTGGCGGCCGAGGCGAGCGGGCCGTGGCCGAGCCCGTCGCAGACCAGCACCTGGTGTCGTCCTTCGAAGACCCGGACGGCGTACGCGTCACCGCTGACCGATTCGCCGCTCAACGGTCGGGTGATCCCGTCCGCCCAGGTCGGCAGCGGAGCGGTCGTCGGCCAGACCTGGACGGCGAAGACGGTGCCCCGGCCGGTCCGGGAGTACCCGTCGGACCAGCTCGCCTGCCTGACGATGGCCCCGAGGCCGATACCGAGCGTGCCGGTGGTGGAGTGACCGTCCCGGGAGGAGACCGTCAGGTCGGCCATGCCCGGTCCGGTGTCGACAGCCACCAGTTCCACACCGGCCTGCCCGGCGCTGCGTACCGGACGCAGCAGCAGACTGCCCTCGTCGGCGTGCTTGACCAGGTTGCTGGTCAGCTCGGCGGCGACGATGGCCAGGTCGGCGGTACGGGTGTCACCGAGTCGGAGCTGGTCGCCGAGGCGTTCGGCGGCCCGGCGGACCGCGCTGGCCGCGCTGCTGCTCTCCACCCGGAACCAGATCCCCCGGTCGGGGACCACGTCCGGGTTCACCTCGACCACTTGGTCACGGTGATCCGGGTGCCCTGTCCCACTGCGGTGTCGATGTCGAACTCGTCCACCAGGCGTCGGGCACCGCTGAGCCCGAGACCGAGCCCGCCACCGGTGGTGTAGCCGTCGGTGAGGGCCAGGTCCAGGTCGGGGATGCCGGGTCCGGAGTCGGCGAAGACGATCCGTACGCCCTGCCGCCGACCGTTGTCGGCGGTCCGTACCTCGACGGTGCCGCCTCCGCCGTAGACGAGGGTGTTGCGGGCCAGCTCACTGGCGGCGGTGACCAGTTTGGTCTGGTCGACGAGGGAGAGCTTGACCGCCACCGCGACGGTACGCACCAACTGGCGGACCCGGACCACGTCCTCGTCGGCGCGGACCGCCTGGGTCTGCGGCTGCCCCAGGTCGACGCCGATGGTCATCGTGATGCCGTCGTCTCGCCGTCGGGGCCGGTGTCGTCGACGAACCAGTCGCGGTCGGCTCGGGCGGCGATGAGTTCCATGCCGCGCTCGACGTTGAGGGCGGTCCGGATGCCGTTGAGGGACAGGCCCAGTTCGACGAGGGTGATGGCGACGGCGGGCCGCATCCCGACCACCACCGTCTCGGCGTCCAGCACCTTGGAGATCGAGGCGATGGTGGAGAGCATCCGGCCGACGAACGAGTCGACGATGTCCAGGGCGGTGATGTCGATGAGCACCCCGTGGGTGCCGGTGGCGACGATCCGCTCGGCCAGGTCCTCCTGGAGCTGGACGGCTGTCTGGTCGGACATGTCCAGCTGGATCGAGACCAGCAGGATGTCGCCGATCTTGAGGATCGGTACCCGATCCATCAGGACTCCCTGCGCGCCCGACGGGCGGTCTCGACCCCGGTGAGCCGGAGCACGTGCCGCAGGGCGTCGGCCAGGCTCGCCTTGGTGGCGATGTCGCCGAACTCGATGCCGAGGGCGACGATGGTCTGCGCGATCTGCGGACGGATGCCGGAGATGATGCAGTCAGCGCCCATCAGCCGGGCGGCCACCACGGTCTTGAGGACGTGCTGGGCGACCTGGGTGTCGACGGCCGGTACGCCGGTGATGTCGATGATCGCGTACGGGGAGCCGGTGTCGACCAGGGTCTGGAGCAGCCGTTCCATCACCACCTGGGCGCGGGCCGAGTCCAGGGTGCCGACCAGCGGCACCGCGACGACGCCCTCCCAGAGCTTGACCACCGGGGTGGAGAGTTCGAGGAGCTGTTCGGCCTGGTCGGCGATGAGGCTTTCCCGGGTCCGCACATAGCTCTCGAAGGTGAACAGCCCCATCTGGTCGATGAGCCGGGAGTAGGCGACCCAGTCGCGCAGTGCGTCCGAGGCGTTGTCGATCTCCATCACCTCGAGCAGGACGTCCTTGAGGGCGAAGACGCCGACAGCGGTCTCGGTGGCGGAGAAGCCCTGCCGGGCCCAGCCCCGGGACAGCTCGGACAGCTCGGCGCGCAGCTCACCGGCGCGCTGGTCCTCCAGGTCGACGAGCCCCTGATCACCGAGGTTGATCATGCTACGGTGCAGGTCCTGGACGTGCCGGAGCAGTTCGGCCTGGCTGAGCCGACCCTGCAGGTGGGCAGCCACGGCCTCGGTCCACCGCTGCGTGATCCGCTCGGCGTGATCCCGGAGCAGGCCGATCAGTCGGCTGCTCTCCTCGGCGGTCAGCGCCATGGTTTCCTCCTTGACCTGGACCGGCCGGACTCTATCACCGGCACGGCGTCAACTAGTTGCCGCACGGCAAAGAAATGATCAGCGCCATCGTTGCGCGGCTCCGGCTCTGCATACCCCACTGCGGTGGGATACCGTTCCCCCGATAACAGGAGGTCTTCGAATGTCCTTGACGGTGCACACGGAACAGCGCGGCGACGTGGTCGTCGTGTCGGTCGCGGGCGAGCTGGACATGGCGACGGCACCGCAGTTGCAGGACCAGATCACCGACCTGCTCGACAAGGGCCGTAGCCGCCTGGTGTTCGACCTGGCGGAGGTGTCGTTCTGCGACTCGACCGGGCTGTCCGTCTTCGTCCGCGCCAAGAACAGCTGTGACGAGGCCGGCGGCGTGGTCAGGCTGGCCGCCCCGCAGCGCGGAGTGCTGCGCATCCTGGAGGTCAGCGGCCTGGTCGAGGTGCTGCACACCTACCCGACAGTCGAGCAGGCGGTGGCCGGCGACCCCACGCCGACCTCCTCCTGAATCCCGTCACTCACCGCTCGTCCTCGATGAATCGGGGACGAGCGATCGCTGTACCCGCTGCCGTCTGGACGGCCAGGGCGACCAGCAGGACACCGATCGGCGCGGTCCACGCCCCGGTCGCCTCGTAGAAGACCCCGACCAGCAGCGGGCCGAGGGCACCGATCACGTATCCGATGCTCTGCGCGAACGCGGAGAGCGCGACGGTGCCGTCGGCGGTCCGGGCCCGGAGCCCGATGGTGGTCAGGATCAACGGGAACGCGCCGTGCCCGACGGCGAGCAGCGCCACCCAGAGCAGTGCCCCGCCGCGCGGGGCGAGGGCCATGCCCAGGTAGGAGATCGCCGAGGCGGCGGTCAGCGCGAACACCAACGGGTTCAGGCTCCGCATCCGACCGGCCAGGGTGGGCATCAGCAGCGCCACCGGCACCCCGAGCGCTGTCAACCCGGCGAGTAGCAGCCCGGCGTCCTGGGGCCGGAATCCGGCGTCCCGGAAGAGCTGTGGCAGCCAGCCCATCACCGCGTACCCGCTCAACGACTGCGCCCCGAAGTACACGGCCATCGCCCACCCGAGGCGGGTCCGTTGGGGGCGTACCCGGATCCGGGTCACCGGGGACGTCCGGGTGGTGCCGCGTCGGGCGGCCCGGGCCCGCAGTGCCAGCGGCACCCACGGGAGCACCGCCAGGGCGGCCAGGACGGCCCAGACTCCCAGCCCGGCCCGCCAGGACCCGAAGGCGTGCGCGATCGGCACCGCCGAGGCGCTCGCCACCGTCGTGCCGATGGCGAGCGCCATCGTGTACGCCCCGGTGACCGCCCCGGTCCGGTGCGGGAAGTACTGCTTGACGAGCATCGGCAACAGGATGTTCGCCACGGCGATGCCGGCCAGGGCCAGTGCGCTGGTGACGACGAAGAACACCACCGAGTCGGTGACCACCCGCAGCGCCTGACCGACGGCGAGCGCGATCATCGCGACGACGAGCACCCGGGCCGGGGCGAACCGTCGGACCAGCCACGGGGAGAGGGCGCCGACCCCGGCGAAGGCGATGGTGGGCAGGGTGGTGATCAACCCGGCCATCGCCCCGGACAGGGCCAGGCCGGTGCGGACCTCGTCGAGGAGGGCGCCGAGGCTGGTCACCGCCGCCCGCAGGTTCGCCGCGACGAGCAGCATCCCGGCCAGGACCAACAGCCCGCCGGTGACCGGTGAGCGGGGTGGACCGGTCCGGGTCTCCGGCGGCGCGTCGGGGACGTCGGGGAGGGTCGCCGCGGCGAGCGCGGCGGCGCCGTCCGGGCCGGCAGGCACGGTCGTTGGCGGGGTCATGACCTCGAACCTACAATCATGGGATGAATTTCAGACGGGAGGTGTAACCAGTGACACCGTCGACCGGTTCCGCCGACGCCCCGCCGGCCGCCCCCACCACGCCGCCCGTCGCCGTGCCCCCGCGTGGGCGTCGGGTGGCCGAGACCATCGCCTCGCTCCGGGAACGGATCCTGGAGGGGCAGTGGCCGGTGGGCGGTCGGATCCCGACCGAACCCCAGCTCGTCTCCGCACTCGGCGTCGGGCGCAACACCGTCCGGGAGGCGGTCCGCGCCCTGGTGCACGCCGGGGTGCTGGAGTGCCGACAGGGTTCCGGCACGTACGTGGTCTCCACCGACGAACTGGCACCGGTGGTGGCCCGACGCATCGACTCCGACCGGATCGACGAGGTGGTGGAGGTCCGCCGGGCCTTCGAGGTGGAGGCGGCACGGCTCGCGGCGCTACGGCGTACCGCTGAGGATCTCGCCGCGTTGGACGCGGCGCTGGCCGACCGGGAGGCCGCGTGGCACGGCGGCCGGGTGGCGGAGTTCGTGGAGGCCGACGCCGCGCTGCACACCGCCGTGGTCACCGCCGCCCACAACGGCATGCTCGCCGAGTTGTACGCCTCGCTCGGTGCCGCCCTGCGTCGCACGATCGCCCGGACCATGGGCGAGGAGCTGACCCCCGACCGGTACGTCGACCACTGCCGACTCGTCGAGGCGATCCGGGCGGGCGATCCCGTCCGGGCGGCCCGGGAGGCCGGTGCGTACCTGGAGCCTCCGCCGGGAGGATAGGTTGCCCCCGATGGAAGACCGGTTACCACGGGAGTATCGATGCTCAAGGGCTTCAAAGACTTCATCATGCGCGGCAACGTCGTCGACCTGGCGGTCGGCATCGTCATCGGGGCCGCGTTCACAGCCGTGGTCACCCAGCTGACCGAATCCTTCCTCAAGCCGCTGATCGCACTGGTCAGCGTCTTGATCACCGGAAGTGACGAGGGGTTCGAAGGTGCCGCCTGGACGGTACGCAACGTCCCGTTCGACTGGGTGAGCTTCATCAACGCGCTGATCACCTTCGTGCTCACCGCGGCGGCGCTCTACTTCCTGGTCGTGTTCCCGATGAACAAGCTGGCCGAACGGCGGCAGCGGGGTGAGGAGCCGCCCCCGGCGGCACCCAGCGAGGAGGTCAAGCTGCTCACCGAGATCCGGGACGCCCTGGTGGCCGCCGGTCGGACCACCCCGGCGCAGCAGCGGGGGGCGCTCGACGACGTGTTGGGGCGTGACCCGGAGCCGCCCGCCCAGCGCTGAACGGATCCGTACGCACATCGGCCCCTGCGGGAATCCCGCAGGGGCCGACTCCTTTCGTACACATGTTCGATAGGGTGCTCCCATGGAGCAGCGGAAGCACTGGTGGAACGGCAAGTGGGGGCGGCTCGCCCGACGGGACGTCTTCCTCCGGGTGGACGCCGACCACTGGTACGTGGAACAGCGGGCCGGTGGCGCCGAGGGGGTGTCCCGCTTCTACGAGCACACCGGCCCCGACGAGGCGGAGGAGACGGTCCGTGCCCTGCTCGACGGGACGGACACCTGGCGGGAGCTGTCCCCACGTCCCTCCGGTGCCCCGACGCCGTCCGGCGACAGCTGACGACGGGGTCGACCCCGGGCTTTTCCGCCCCGCACCGGACAGGCGTTCGTCGACGCACCGGACAGGCGCACCGGACGGCGTTCGGCACCGCACCGGACAGGCGCACCGGACGGCGTTTAGCGACGCACCGGACAGGGAACCGGCCGAGCATGAGCCAGCAGGACACCGAGCAGCAGGCGCCCCTCTCCCGGGTCACCACCGGCATGTGGGTGGTCGACTCCACCGGCACCGAGATCGGCACCGTCGATCTGGTCCAGCGCGGCGACCCGAACGCGGTGACGGTGCAGGGCACGCCGAACGCCGACCCGGGGAGCAGCCTCGACGAGCTGATCGAGTCGACGGCGGTCGAGGAGCCGGACGTCCCGGCCGACCTGGCCGCGCGACTCCTGCACAGCGGCTACCTCAAGGTCGCCACCGAACTGGTGCCCACCGGGGCGGTGTACGTCCTCGCCGACCGGATCGACGCCGTCGCCGAGGGCCGGGTGCGGCTCACCGTTCCCGCCGCAGACCTCCCTGCGGAGGAGTGACCACCCCGCCCGAGGCATCCGACCCGACAGCCGGCTGCACGGCTCCGACAGCCGGTGCGGTGGCCTGCCCGGGCGTGACGGCCCCGCCGGAGCCGTCAGGCCCGGCGGGCGGTGCCGGGCGGCGGCGGAACAGCAGGAGCATGAGCCAACCGGCGAGCAGCCCCCAGAAGGCGCCGCCGACACCCAGGAGGGTCACCCCGGCGGCGGTGACGACGAAGGTGACCACCGCGGCCTCCCGGGAGTCCGGTTCGGCGACCGCCGACGAGATCGCGGTGGCCAGGGCGGCGAGCAGGGCCAGGCCCGCGACCGCCTCGATCAGCACCGGGGGCGAGAGCGCGACCAGGGCGGTGGCCAGCCCGGCCCCCAGTCCGAGCACTGCCAGTCCGGCTCCGGCCGTCACCGAGGCGATCCACCGGCGGTCGGGGTCGGGGTGGGCGTCCGGGCCGGCGGCGAGGGCGGCGCTGATGGCGGCGAGGTTCACCGCGTGTCCACCGGCGGGGGCGACGGCCAGGGAGGCCAGGCCGGTGGCGCGCAACGCGGCCCCGAAGGGCGGACGGTAGCCGTAGCCGACCAGCACCGCCATCCCGGGGACGTTCTGCGCCGCCATGGTGACCAGGAACAGCGGCAGGGCGAGCCCGACCACCGCCGGGACCGTCAGGGCGGGGGCGGTCACCTCGAACACCGGCCACACCCGCAGCCCTCCGGCCGCCCCGGCCCCGGGGGCGGTGAGCGCGATGGCCACCACCGCCACGGCCAGCGCGGCGGGAACCGCCCACCGTCGGGCGTACCGGTGCAGGACCACCCAGGTGAGCACGACGGGGGCGGCGAGGGCCGGCTCCTCGACGAGCGCCCGTACCGGCGCGGTGCACAGCGGTAGGAGGACCCCGGCGAGCATCGCCGCCGCGATGGGCCGGGGGATGGCCTCGACGGCCCGGCTCAGGGCCGGGAAGAGGCCGGCGGCCACGATGAGCGCCCCGGAGACCAGGAAGGCACCGACCGCCACCGGCCAACCGCCCGGGATCGGGCCGGTGGCGACCAGGAGCGCCGCGCCCGGGGTGGACCAGGCGACACTGATCGGGATCCGGTGTCGGAGCCCGAGCCAGGCGGCGGTCAGCCCGGAGCCGACGCAGAGCACCAGCAGGCCGGAGGCGGCCTGGGCGTCGGTGGCACCGACCGCCTTCAACCCGGCCAGCACCACTGTGAACGAGCTGGCGAACCCGACCAGGGCGGTCACCACCCCGGCCACCAGCGGCTGCGTCCGTCCGGCCATGACCACCCTCCCCACCACCGTTCCGTTTACGGAACGACGCCGTGTAGCACCATAGCGGCATGGACCAGCCGCCACCACAGCGCCGTCGGCCCCTCGACCCCGCCGCCGACGAGGTGGGCCAACGGGTACGCGCGCTGCGCGAGGAACGGGGCCTCTCCCTGTCCCACCTGGCCCGCGCCGCCGGGGTGGGCAAGGCGACCCTCTCCGGGCTGGAGAACGGCACCCGCAACCCCACCCTGGAGACGCTCTACGCGATCACCGCCCAGTTGGGCGTACCGCTGACCGCAGTCCTCTCCGGCCCCGCCACCGAACCCGAGGTACGCGGCGCCGCCGTCACCGCCACCCTCCTGGAGGTCTTCACCGACAGCGACGCGACGTACGAGCTGTACCGGCTGCGGATCGCCCCCGGCCCCGGGCAGCTCTCCCCGGCACACCAGCACGGGGTCACCGAACACGTCACCGTCTTCAGTGGAGTGTTACGCGCCGGACCTGTGCAGGAACCCGCCACCGCAGCCGCAGGAGGACATCTGCGCTGGACATCCGACGTACCGCACAGCTACGAGGCGATCGGTGACGAGGAGGTCCAGGCGAGCCTTCTGCTGCGGTATCCCACAAAAACCGACCGACGGCGGTAGTGCGTGGAGACGACGGACGAGGTTCTTGGCAAGCTTGACCCCATGACGCTGATCCTCCGCTCGGCCATCATCAACGACGTCGGCCTGGTCCGGACGAACAACGAGGACTCCGCCCTCGCCGGAGACCGCCTGGTCGCAGTGGCCGACGGGATGGGCGGGCTGCCCGCCGGGGAACTGGCCAGTGAGATCGTCATCCGGATCCTCGACGAACTGACACCCCCGACCGGCCCCACCGAGGCCGCCGACTCCCTGGCCGCCGTGGTCAGCACCGCCAACCAGCGCATCCGGGCCGCCATCACCGCCGACCCGGCCCGCGAGGGCATGGGTACGACACTGACCGCCGCCCTGCTCGCCGGGGACACGCTGGTGCTGGCCCAGGTCGGCGACTCCCGGTGCTACCTGCTGCGCGACCACGAACTGACCCAGCTCACCCGGGACGACACCTTCGTGCAGGCGCTCGTCGACCAGGGGGCGCTCACCCGCGCCCAGGCCCGGCAGCACCCCCAGCGGTCCCTGGTGACCCGGGCGGTCCAGGGCGCCGACGCCCCACCCGCGATCGGCACCCTCACCGTGTACGAGGCGGACCGCCTCCTGCTGTGCAGCGACGGTCTCTCCGACTACGTCGACGACGAGGCGATCCTCGCCGCCCTGGGGACGTACTGCGACCGTCAGCACTGCGGCGAGCAGTTGGTGAAGCTGGCCCACCAGGCCGGTGCCCCGGACAACGTCACGGTGGTGGTCACCGACGTCACCACCGCCTGACCCGCCGAAGTCCCCCGAGCCCACTCCACGACCTTGGTCAATCCAGTTGCACCCCTGCTCAGGTGCGCTTTGATGAGCTGATGACCATCCGTCGGGTGACCGCAGACGACTACACGAACACCAGCTTCCCCCTGCTGACGTACGCCTTCTACCGCTCCCCGGTGCCGGCCGGGCGGGCGGACGAGCAACCGACAGCACCCGCGTACCTCACCGGAAACCGGACACTGGTCGCCGAGGAGGACGGCGAGACCCTCGCCACCGCCAGCGCCATCCCGATGCGGCAGAACCTGCACGGCACCGTACGCCCGACGGCCGGTGTCGCCGGGGTGACGACCCACCCGCTGGCCCGACGCCGGGGACTCGTACGCACCCTGCTCCACCAGCTCCTCGACGAGATGCGCGACGAGGGACACCAACTGAGCGCGCTCTACCCGTTCCGCCCCTCCTTCTACGCCAGGTTCGGCTACACCGGGCTGCCCGCCCCGCGTACCGTCACCTTCTCCCCCGCGAACCTCGGACCGCTGCTGCGCGCGGACCTCCCCGGCGAGGTGACCTGGACCCGGATCGGGGCCGGATACCCGGCCTACCAGGAGTTCCTCGACAGGTACCTGCACCACCGGCACGGCTTCGCCGTCTTCCCCGAATACCGGGCGGTCCGGTTCCGCGACGACGACGACCGGTGGCTGGCCGCCGCCCGGGTCGACGGACACACCGTCGGGACCCTCACCTACCGGATCGACGGCCACGGCGGCGACCTCGTCGGCGACGAACTCCTGACCACCGACGCGTACGGGCGGGCGCTGCTGTTGCAGTTCCTCTCCCGGCACGTCGACCAGGTGGCCCGGACCAGCGTCCGGGTCCCCCCGGACGAGCTGCCCGAACTCTGGCTCACCGACCTCGACGTCCAGATCGAGGCGAAGGCCGCCGGACCGGACTGCGCCGCCCCGATGGCCCGCCTGCTCACCCTCGACGCCCTGACCGGGCTGCCCGCCGGGCCGGGCCGGGTCCGGATCGAGCTGACCGGGGACCGGTGGCTCGCCGGTGAGCACCTCCTCGACGGAGGCTCCGGCACCCTGGAGGTCACCCCGGCCAAGGGTCCGGTGTTGCCGGTCGGTGGTTCGTCGACGGCTGCCGGTGGTTCGGGGACGCCGGTGGCGACGCTGACCGCCGCCGGGCTCTCCGCCCTCGCCTACGGGGTCCTCGACCCGGTGGAGGTGCAGCTCAACGGCCTGGGGACGGTACCTGTCGACGCCGCCGAGCAGCTCCGCCGGATCTTCCCGCGCGCCCACCCGTACCTCTGCGCCGACTTCTGACCCGACAACCGCCCGGACCGGCGGTCAGTAGGGGTTCGTCTGTCCGGCGAGCCGCCCCCGGAGCACACCGAGGGGGCGGCCCGCCAAGCCGGACCCGCCCGACATCGGCGGGCTCCCGGTGTGCCGCCGGTACGCCATCCCGGTGAACAGCTCCTTCAACGCGCTCACCGAATCCACTGTCGGGTGCCACCCCAACTCCCGCTCGGCCCGCTCACTGGACATCAGGGGTGCGTTCAACGCCAGCTCCAGCCACCCGGCGTCCACCGGTTGCAGCCGGGCCCGCCAGCTCAACGCGGCGGCGGCCCGCAGCACCGGGGCGGCCACCGGCACCGTCCACCCGTGGAAGTGCCGGGCCACCAGCTCCGGGGTCAACACCGGATCGGCGGCGAGGTTCACCGCCCCACGGACGTCCGAGAAGACCGATCGGGCGTACGCGTCGGCCACGTCGTCGGCGTGCACCGCCTGCATCCGCAGCCGACGATGGGTCGGCACCAACGGCAGCCGGCCGTGCCGGAGCAGCCGCACCGGCACCAGCGGCCCGAGGAAGTACCTGGTCAACTGGGTCGCGGCGGCGGCCTGGAAAATCAAACCGGGACGCAACCGGACCACCCGCAACCCCGGGTGCTCCCGCTCCAACCGATCCAGCAACGCCTCCACCTCGGCCTTGTCCCGGCTGTACGACGACCCGGGCACCCCCGTCGCCGGCCACCGCTCGCTGACCGGCCGGTCCTTCGGCCCCGGGGCGTACGCCCCCACCGACGAGGCGTACACCAGCGACGGCACCCCGGCCCGGACCACCGCCTCGAACACCGCCCGGCTCCCCGCCACATTCGTCCGGTGCAGCATCCGCTGGTCGTGGCTGGGCTGGATCTGCCAGGCCAGGTGCACCACCGCCCCCGCCCCGGCGAACACCTCGGTCAGCCGCTCCACAGCGCCCGGAGCCCCCACGTCACAGGAGTGCCACCGCACCTTGTCGTACGGCTCCCCCGCATCTTCGTCCGGCACCCGACGGGCCACCCCCACCAGCTCGGCCCCCGCCTCCCGACCCAGCCGCCGCAGAATGGCCGTGCCGGAGTTCCCGCTCGCCCCCACCACCACGATCCGCATGAACGGTCCCGTACCCACGGATTCCGCCCCCAACCCCCGCCCCGGGCAGGGCCGACGGGCTCAGCGGTGGGAAGCCGGAAGGCCTCGCTGGTGGAGTTCCGGTAGCCTGAGCGCGCGGGCCGCTAGCTCAATGGCAGAGCTGTGGACTTTTAATCCATAGGTTCAGGGTTCGAGTCCCTGGCGGCCCACTCTTCCCCACTTCGGCGGGCTGTCCGAGCCATGATCCCGGCCCGTACAGCAGCGAAGTACAGCGTCGGGCAGGTGCGAGGCGATACCCACCTACCTGAGGTACGGTTTTCTGTACTCGCCCTGGAGGTTGTCGTGCGGACCGTGAACTTCACCCAACTACGGCAGAACCTGGCCGCCGAACTCGACAGCGTCATCAACGACGCCGAGGAGGTGGTGGTGACCCGCTCCGGCCACGAACCGGTGGTGATCGTGTCGCTGGCCGAGTACGAGTCGATGAAGGAGACCGAGTACCTCCTGCGCAGCCCGAGCAACGCCGCCGCCCTGCGCCGCTCGATCGCGGAGCTTGAGCAGGGCGACGCGGCCGAGCGGGAGCTGACCGACCCGGACGCCGGGCGGAACGCCACATGAGGCTGGTCTTCACCCCGACGGCGTGGAGCCAGTACCTCAGCCACACCGACCGCAAGCTGGTCAAGCGCATCAACGAGCTGATCGCGGACGTGATGCGCAACGGGTACGAAGGCATCGGCAAGCCGGAGCCCCTGCGGGGAGAACTGTCCGGCTTCTGGTCCCGACGGATCGACCGCGAACACCGGCTGGTGTACCGGATCACCAAGGACGATGTCGAGATCGTCGCCTGCCGCTACCACTACGGCGACCGATAGCGGACCGGGTTACAGCAGCAGCGTTCTGCGGTCATCGGCCGAGGGTGCGGCCGAGGCGCTTGAGGGCGTCGCGGGTGGCCGCGGAGGAGACCACCGTGGCAGCTCCCAGCGTTGCGATCCGACTACCCAAGGTGTTCAGGCCGACAGCCTAGAGCGACCCGTGCCCGCTGGTCGACCCGTCCCATGTCACCGTGACATGACCGCTGGCCATGGAACCGAACCCACCTCCGACGGGATCGCCGGTGCATGTCCTTCGATGCCGACAACCCACCCGTCGAACCGCCCACCGGATGCCAACACCGCCTGCTGTGGCGACTGGCCCGCGCTCTCTGGGAGGCGCACCGACCCGACAGCGCCGGCTTCTGCGTGATCGCCGGCTGCTGGCACACCAACCAACGCGACCCCTGCCGCCTGGCCCAACTCGCCCAGGAAGGGATGCGCACTGCCTGCGGCGAACCCACCACCGCCTCCCCACCCTGGATCGCCCTCACCCGGGAACGCCTGGCAGCCGGAGACATCGACCCCAGAGACGCCGTCGCCGAAGCCCTCTGGCACCACCGCCACCCGGCGGTGACCCGGTGGGAGCCCTCTACACCTCGGCCGCCTTCCGGGAATACGCCCAAGCCCAGGTCGACCACGCTGACATCCTGCTCACCAAACACGCCGAAGCCACCCTGAGCCTGTGCCACTGCGGCCGACTCCACCCCTGCGACGAACGCCGACACTGGCTGGAGATGCGTACCCACTTCCGGCAGTTCCTCGGCCGGGATCAGTACAGCAGCGAAGTACAGCAACCCCACCCACCGAACCCGACCCGGAACCACCCCAGCCGCCCGGACGACCTCGGATGAGAACCGATCCGGCCGGTACGCCGGTAATCCATAGGTTCAGGGTTCGAGTCCCTGGCGGCCCACCGACCGCACCATTGTGCGAACCGGTGGTTGTTCATCATGAGTGCCCCCGTCCGGGTTGGGCGGGGGCATCGTCGTGTCGGTGGGGATCTTGAAGACGGGGACGACGCCTTGGTCGGTGAGTCGGACCTCGGCGATGAGGGTCTCGATGGCGGCTTTGCGTTCGGCGGTGGTGCCGCTGGTCATGATTGCGGTGAGGTGGTCCCGGATTCGGGTAATGGTGCCCGGTGGCGGGGCTGTGGGCTGGGTGGTGAGGTCGGTTTCGAGTTCGGCGTGGCGGGTGTGGAGTTGGGTGAGTCGGTGGCGGAGGTCGCGGATGCGGGGCCCGGCGGTGGTGTCGTCCATGGTGCCGTTCTCGAAGGCGGTGTGGTAGCGGGCGATCGCGGCTTCGGTGGTGGTGATCTGGTTGGCGACGGCGGTGAGTTCCGTGGCGCGGTCGGCGGTGGTGGTGTCGCGGTGGAGGCGGGCGCGTTCGATGGTGGCGGTGAGGACGGGTTCGGCGGTGGCGTAGAAGTCGTGGAGGGCTCGCATGATCATCTGGTCGAGGTCGTCGGCGGGTAGCCGGGGTGCCGTGCAGGTGGCGTGTTTGCCGTACCGGGTGCGGGTGAAGCAGGTGTAGTAGCGGTAGCAGCGTGTCCGGCCGTTGGCGGACGTGCCGATGTACCGCTGTCCGCACTGCGGACATGTCATCAGGCCGGTGAGGTAGTAGTCCGAGTCGGACATGGCGCGTTGGGTCTGGGCGTCACCTCGGGCGGTGGCGATGTCCTGGGCGCGTTGGAAGGTGTCACGGTCGATGAGCGCGTGATGGGCGTCGGGGACGTAGACGTCACGGTAGGCGATGTCCCCGACGTAGGCGGGGTTGTCCAGGATCCGGTTGATGGTGTGTCCGGACCACTTCTTGCCGGTGCGGTTGGGGACGCCGCGGGTGTTGAGGGTGGTGGCGATGGCGCGGGTGCCCTGACGGTCGCGGGTGTAGAGGCGGTAGATGTCCCGGAGGATGGGTGCCTCGTCGGGGTGGGGGACGAGGTGGTGGGTGTCGGGGTCGACGGTGTAGCCGTAGGGGCGGGTGCCGCCGGCCCATTTTCCTTTGCTGGCTTTCGCGGTCATGCCACTTTTCACTCGGTCGATGATGATGTTGCGTTCGAATTCGGCGAACACGGCGAGGAGTTGGAGCATCATGCGGCCGAATGGGCCGCCGGTGTCGATGGGTTCGGTGGCGGAGGAGAATCGGACATCCGAGGTTTCGAGGATGGTGACGAGGTCGAGGAGGTCGGTGACGCTGCGGCTGAATCTGTCGAGTCGGTAGACGAGCAGGACGTCGTAGAGGCCGGCTTTCGCGGCGTGGAGTGCCTTCTTGAGTCCGGGGCGTTCGGTGGTGGCGCCGGAGGCGTCGTCCTCGTGTTCGGCCACGATGGTCCAGCCGGGCTGGGATGAGACGTACTTTTCGAGGGCGGCGCGTTGGGCGTCGAGGGAGAAGGGCTGGTGTTCGTCGTCGGTGGAGCGGCGGACGTAGATGCAGACCCGGCGGGGGCCGGCCGGTCGTTCGGTGTCGGTGGTGGGGTGCGCACGTCGGCCGCGTCGTCGGGGTGGGGTGGAAGGTGTGGCTGCCATGCGGTGGGGATCCCTTCGAGGTAGAGGGCCGGTGCCGCTGGCGACCTGGGCCGCCGGCGGTCCGGACGGCTACGGGGTGAGGTCGGGGTGGTCGCTGAGGAAGTGGTTGAGGAGGACGGCGAGAGCTTCGGCGGCGTTGTCGAGGTCGGTCGGGGTCATGGGTATGGTGTCGATCCGCGCGATAACCATCGGGATCTCTTTTGGCTTTCTGTGGGTGCGTTCGGGTTTCGCGCCACTATTGGTGGTGGCACCGGGGTGCGGTTCGTCAGGATAGCTCCGGATGGCGTTTTCGCGGGGCGTGTGAGCCACGGTCCTCCGAAAAGCAGGCAAGCCAACTGGGGTTGGAGTCCTTTGTTCATTCGTCTTCCTTTCCTGGACGGGTCTGGCACTGTCTCTGACAGTTGCCGAGAGCCTGCCGGCCGGATGTAGGGCGGCGGACGGTAGCTCCGGGAACTGTCAGAGGCGAGGGGCGGTTCTGTCAGTGGATGTCATCGGACGGCAGAGTTGGACCGACAGCCGCTGACAGTTCTGACAGGAGCACTGGACGTCGTGGCGGGGAGAGGACCGCTGTTCTGGACACGGCGTCTGCGGTGTTCAGGACAGCGGGTGGGTACCCGCGCCGGTCATGTCGTCGTGACGCTGGTGTCGGGCGGGGCGAGGTCGGCTAGGCGGAGGGGCGGGCCGGGGTGGCGGTGCCGCCACCACACCGCCTGTGCCGGGCGTGTATCCGTGTCGTCGTGGTGCACGGTGGTGGCCACCGGGTAGCGGATGCCGGCGGCGGAGAGCTGCTGGTGCAGGTGGCGTTCCCGGGCGGCCGAGTGCAGGGAGAACAGCACCGGCCAGACGTGGCCGGTGGCGTGGGCGAGTTCGTGGTAGCCGTCCAGCTTGTCGACCAGCCGGGATAGGGGGCGCTCGGTGCCGGTGTCGTACTCCAGGAAGAACGGCACCTTCCGGTCCCCGTCGAACCAGATGCCGTGACCGTCCGGCCGGGCTCTCGGCGTATGGGCGAAGGCGGTGACGCTGTCGCCGGGTTCGGCGAAGGCACCGGTCTGCTGGCAGCGGCTCGCCGGCCACCAGCGCACGAGTTGGGTGTCGGGGTGGGAGCGGGCGTGGGCGGCGAGGTCGGCGAAGAAGCCGTTGACGCCGAGCAGGTGGGGCAGGTTCGCCCGTCGGGTGAGATGCCAGCGCCGCCTGCGGGCCTGGTCCTTACGCGGTGGTTCCTCGCCGCGCTGGGCGGCGACGACTTCGACGCCGAGTTGGGTCAGGACGTAGTGATAGGGGTAGGAGCCGCCGTCCGGCTTCTGCGGCCGGAACCGGTCGGTCACCTGAAGCTTCTGGGAGAGGACGCGGAGGCGTTCCTGGGCGTAGTCGACCGAGGGGAACAGGGCGTGGGCGATCTGGAAGGAGGTAAGGACCCCGTGGTCGGCGAGCCACCCGAGTAGGACGAGGTCACGGGTGGTGAGCTGGGACTGGATCCGCAGTACCGGATCAGCCATCCGCCACCGCCGATCCCCGGGGGAGAGACCCGTCCGAAGGGTCAGTCGCAGCACGGCGGTGACCGCTGACAGCGGGGGTGACCTGGGCTGTGAGAGGAGGCAGGGGGTCCGTTCGGGGGTCCTGGTGAAGCGGGACGGGAAGCAGGAGACCCGGCCGGACCGGCAGCGGGAGGTCAAGCCCGGATCCGTCAGCGTGGAACGTCGAGGGTGTGGTGACCGCCAGCGGCGGTGGCGAGGTTCGATGCGTGATCAGGATGGACTCCAAGTCGATGAGAGGAACTTCTGTGTGGCGGTCGGGACGTCGGCCGGCATCGCGGGCGCCCCGACGTGGGCATGCGCGTACGCGCCGGGTGACGCCCGGGCGGGCGGATCTCGACATGCGCGGAGAGACCAGGTGTCACTGTGGAGGTTTCAAGGAACAACCCAGCTCGGGAAGAACGGGGCCGGATTCGGGCAGCGGCGGTCGCGGCGACCTGACCAGCAGGCCGCCGTTCGACGGGAACGGGAAAGCGGCGGAGCCGAGCGCACGAGGGCGGCGGCGACGATCTTTACGGCGTCATCGACGTCGCGGAAAGTCGTCAGCGGGGACTCGCCACGACAGTCGCAGAACAGCAGCTTCTGCCGTGGACAGCGGCTCAACTCGCCGGCGTACGGTCCTTCATCAGCGGTCCTCCCATCACTCAACGCCCTCCCAGGCCAGGAACAGCGTCTGACGGTGCCACGAACGACGACAGGCGCCACCCGACGGTGCCGCCCACGCCATCACGCGACCGAAGCAATCGGGTCGCGCGGGGAAACGCCTATCCAGTACGCCCCGGCAACACACCCCGGGTCAACCCTCTTGCAGGTAACGATTAAATCACGAGACTTGACGGACGGGTCTCTCCGTGCTTCTGAGTCCACCTCCGCTGTTCCGGAGGGTCCCAGATCCTCCTGCGTCCGCCAGAAGCGGGTGTCGTTCCTTGTGGACCGGGACGGAGGCGGCGAAGGTCGTGAGGGTGCAGAGATGGGATCCGCTGAAGGAACACCAACTGCTGTTGTTGCGCCGGATCGGCGAGGGGGACGACCTCAGCGGCCCCGACGGGGTGGACCAGCGCCTCTCGGCCCGGGCACTTCAGACCCGTCGACTCGTTGACGTCAGCCGTCGGGGCGGCGTGTGGCGGGCCCAGATCACTGACGCCGGCCGGTTCTACCTCGACAACGGCGTCCATCCCGACCACCCAGACCGCCTCATGGAGGCCACGACGACACCTCGCCAACTCGGCCGCACCACCACCGGCAAGCAAGGCAAGCCGGCCCAGGGCCAGTCGCGACCCGTCGACGCCGCCACGGCGGCCGAATCGAAGCAATCCGCAGCCACCGCGACGGTCGAGCAGGCCAGACGACTCGTCGAACGCCTCCAGGCGGAGGGCGGAACCGTGCGAGTCGAGAGCCCTGTTCCCGAGGAACGCGCTCTGTACCGGCGGGTGATCCACGCCGCCAAGCAGCATGGCCTCGTGCCCGCAGGGTTCCACCTCAAGCACACCGGACGCGCCGCCGGTGATCTGATCATCCGCCTGTCCAACGACGAAGCCCCGGACGAGACGGACTGGAACCGGATCCGACTCAACACTCGCCGGGTCACCACCGACCCCGACCTCGTTTTCGCCGCGCTGGAGAAGGACCCGGCCGGACTGGAGGTCACGGAGGCATCGGTCTCCAGGGCGCTGGACCTGATCCGTGGCCTCGCCGCCGAGGCCCGAAGACGAGGCCACCGAGTCGGGGTGAACACCAAGACCAAGCATCCCTCCGTCTACCTTCAGGTCGACAAGACCCGGCGAAGGGTCAAGCTGATCGAGGAGTACGACGAGGTCCCACACGTTCCCACCGATCAGGAGACCCGGCGACTGCGACGCCACCCCTGGCTGGTGCTCCCCAAGACCGACAAGGTTGCCTCCGGGCGCCTGCGGCTGGAAATCGCCCGCGCCGGCTGGGATAAGAAAGACACCTGGGCAGATGACAAACGAACCACACTGGAGAAGCGGCTTCCCCGGATCATTCGAGACGTCGAGGCCGGGATCGTCGCTGACGAGGAAGCCCGTGTGGCCGCCCAACGAGCCCACGACGAATACGTCGCCGAGCAGGAACGTCGGGAAGCAGAGAAACGGCTCCAGTGGCAGGCGGCTCTTGACGAGGCCCGCCCCCTGGCCGCGGAACTCCAGCGCAGGAAGGCGTTCCGTCGGGCCTACAACTCCTGGGTCTCCGCCGACGAGATCCGCGCCTTCTGCAACGCACTCGAGCAAGCCGCCCCCGAAGACCCAGCCGACTCGGAGAATCGCGCCCGATGGGTTGCCTGGGCGCGAGCCGCCGCCGACCGCCTCGACCCCACCCGAGGAGACGGCGCCATCGCCGCCATCGACTTCGACATCGAACCCGAGCCCGACGACCTGCGGCCCTTCATCGGCGACTGGAGCCCGCACGAGCCCTACCGCGAATACCGATCCGAGCGCGACAGGCAGGCCATCGAGGATTCTCGACTCCAAGCCGACACCTGGCACCATGGCATGCGCGGACGAGCTACCTGGTGGCGCAAATAGCCGAGATCACTGATCCACGGATTCGATCAGTTCGGCATCGGGTCGTAGCGGCTGAAGTCCACGGCTCGCTTCGAGTTTCCTGCCAAGCACTAGCGTTCTGAGGTTTGTGCCCGAATGGCGCTGCGGTGTAGGTTCGGATCGCCGGTGGGAGCGGTGTTGATGATTGGGGATTGGGATGCGTCAGATCGTACGTAGATCCGTGCGAGCGATCCTCCTGGACGAGCACGACCGTATTGTGCTGATCAAGCGCACAAAGCCTGGTCAGACCCCCTATTGGACGACCCCTGGTGGTGGCCTGGAGCCGACGGACGACTCGCTGGAGGGTGCGCTGCGTCGCGAGTTGCGCGAGGAGTTGGGCGCTGAGGCGGAGCGATTCCATCAGGTTTTTCTGTTCAGCTCGCCAGCCGGGGATGGAGTCTCCGTCCAGCACTTCTTCTCCTGCCGCCTGACGCGAGTCGATGAGACGACGCGCACCGGACCGGAGTTCGATGATCCGGCTCGTGGTGGTTACGCGCTTGACCGGGTGACGGTAGAGATTCTTCCTACCGTGGATCTGAAGCCCGATGCCTTGAAAGGCTTCATTGTTTCGAACGTGGAGGCTCTGCTCTCTGCGTGACCGGCGGCAGGAACCAGACCTTCGCCGGGCAAAGGGGGAAGGCGCGCGCTGCTTGGAACACATCCCCCGCATGCGAAATGCCGGCGCTGATCGCCGCGACAGCCCCAATCAGCAGCCGGTGGGACACGATCAACGTCGTGCCGCCGTCGGTGGCTTGTTCGTGGGCGAGTGAGGCTGCCGCTGCGCGTCGTCGGAACGCTGTCAGGCTTTCGCCGCCGGGCAGCGCCGAGTCTGGATCGCGGCGCCGTGCCGCGCGCCATGCCTGGTACTCGGTCGGGTAGTCGTCGGGTCCCTTGCCGAGTACGCAGTCGGGGGCACGCCATTCGGCGTAGAGCGGGTCCGGTCGGGCGAGTGGGGTGCCGAGCAGATCGGCCAGGATCGCGGCGCTTGCCCTGGCCCGAGGGTGCGGGCTGGTCATCACCATGATTGGCCGGATCCCCCGGTCGCGCAGGTCGCGCGCCGTGGCGGCGATCTGGATCGCGCCGCGGAGGGTCAGCGGCGTGTCGGGGCGGGCGTGGGCTGTGGGACGCAGGATGCCGTCGAGGCTGGTGCCGTGGCGGATCCACAGGACTGAGCCGGTCACGATAGGTGCCAGCCGCCGTCGACATTGATGGCCTGGCCGGTGATGAACCCGGCGTCGGGTGACACGAGGAACGCGACGGCTGCGGCGACGTCGGAAGGTTGGCCTCGTCGTTTGATGCACTGCCGGTCGAGTTGGCGGTTGACCATGGCGGCGTGGTCGGGGACCACGGTGTGCTCGGCGGTGACCTCGATCGAACCGGGTCGTACGGTGTTGACGGTGATGTTGTGGGGGCCGAGTTCCCGGGCGAGGGCACGGACGAGTCCCTCCAGGCCGTTCTTCGCGGCGATGTAGCCGGCGAGGTCGACGCGACCGACCTGTGTCATCACCGAGGAGATGGCGATGATGCGGCCGTACCCGTTGGCGGTCAGGGCCGGTGTGGCCGCGCGGAAGGCGGCAGCGTGGGTGACGAGGTTGAGGTCGAGCTGCGCGCGGAACGCCTCCAGGTCCAGGGCGGGCCAGGGGACGCGGGGATACGCTCCAGCGTTGCTGACGAGGGCCGCCAGGCGAGAGGCGTCGTCGTTCATCGCGGCGCGCAGGGCGTCCTGGGTGTCGGGGAGGGCCAGGTCGCCGGTGACGGTGGCGGTGTGGGCACCCTGCCGGCGAGCTGCCTCAACGACCGTGGCGAGATCGTCGTCCTCATGACGGTGGGTGATGACGAGATCGAAGTCGGCGGCGAGGCGAGTGGCGATGGCGGCCCCGATCCCGCTTCCGGCCCCGGTCACGACGGCGATGGCGCGGCTCATGAGGCAGGCCCCGTCGGTGGCTGACCGGTGAGTCCGAGAAGGTGTTCCAGGTCGGCGTCGGGTGCGTACAGGTCGGTGAGCAGGGCCAGCGACAGCGCGGCGTCGCGGGGATCCAGCTGATGCAGTGGGTAGACGGAGAGTAGACGCATGGCGAGGTAGGGGCGTAGCCAGGTGAGCAGGTCGGTACCAGCGGTGACGGCGAGGGGCATGGCGATGTGCGTGAGGTACTGGGTGATGGTCTCTCGCCGGGCTGGTGACGGTTGGTGTTGGTAGTCGATCCCGATCGCCCGTGGCGAGAGTCGCCTGATGTGGACCATGGGTTCGTTGGCCGTGGCCAGCGCCGCTCGGTGGTCGGCGAAGGCCTCGGCGTTGTAGCGGGGGACGAGCCAGGCCCCGTGCAGCCGTTGGTACCACAGGAAGCAGGCGATCTCGCCGGGCAGGGCGTTGAGCCCACCAGTGTCGTAGTCGAACCAGGTGGGCTGGTTGTCGGTGTCGAGGCCGATGTTGAAGTCGGTGGGATCTCCCTGGGTCATCGCCGCCCAGACCCGCGCCTCCGGGTCGAAGGTGGCGCGGAGTTCGGCGAGGAGGGCGTAGAAGTCCATCCGCCGAGGTTGTCCGTTGATCACGAAAGTGGTCTCGCGCAGCTCCGCGCACCGGATCCTGTCGGTGCCGGTGAGCTTGAGCAGGATCGGGTTCTGGCCGTAGTAGTGGTCGAGTCTGCCTCGTGGTCGGGCCCGGTCGCGGTAGAGCTTGCCGATCGTGCTTGAGGCGGGCATCTGTCGGATGGTCGCGGCGATGGTCCGTTCGTAGCGTTGAAGGATCGCGTCGAGCCCGTGGCGGAGGCTGGTTACCTGGCCCGCGTCGGCGGCCGTGAGGGCGTCGAGGAGGAGGCCGCTGTCCGGGTGGTCGGGCTGGTGCCGGTCGTACAGGCTGACGGTCCAGCGCCCGATTCGACGATGGGTACGCAGGATCGGCAACCGGTAGTGGTCGCGGATCCGCCGGTATCCGGCGATCTCGGCGGCGGCCTCCGCCTGGTTCGGGTTCATCTTGACGAAGAGGCGGTGGGCGCCAACGTCGAGATGCAGGGTGCGGTTCGCGGTGAACCGCCGGTAGCGGCCGAGCCGGATCACTGGCCCCACCAGCCCGCACATTGCCCTGCGAAGTCGGCTATCGCCTGGGCGGGGATGGCGCGCAGGTCGCTCGAGGTGGCCCAGAGTGCGTCGTCGTAGCCGTCACGCACGGGGCACGCGTCGGCGATCGACATCAGGTGGGAGAAGGGTGTGGCCACCGCGTGGTGGTGCGGCGAACCGGTGATCCATTTGGCGTGGCCGTGTCGTCCGTACAGGCCGACCACCTGGGGTCCGCTGCCGTCTGCCCGTGCGGTGAGGGCGGCGAGGTGGGTCAGGCCGGTGTCGTTGCCGATGACGAGCTCGGCGCTGGCGAACAGGTCGACGCAGTCCACGGCCGGTGGACCGTCGATGACCTCGATCTGTGGGGTGGGCTCGGGAGGCTTCCGGTCCGGCGACGTGACCAGGGTGAAGCGCCATGGGCCGGGGCGGCGGTCGGCCAGGCGTTCGGCGATGACGTCGAAGTAGTCGGCGCCGTAGTCCTTGCGCTCCGGACGGCTCGTGGTGGAGACGAACACCACGTGCAGAGGCTCCGGGGCGACGACGGCAGAGCGGAACTTGGGGCACGGATCGGCGTCGGCGGGCAGCCGTACACCGAGGGCCTGCTCGATGTCGAGGTAGTAGCGCATCGACAGCGCCGCGTGGACCTCGACGACGTCAGCGCTGACGAGGTCGAGCATGGTCGGGGGCTTCTCTGGGACGGCGTCGAATTTGTGCATCTGCTCGCCGCCGGTCGTGCCCAGTCGGTGACCAGCTCCGTGGGTGACAGCGACCGGCAGGGTGCATCGGGCGATGAGATCGGCGCGGCTTCCGACGTACTCCAGGGTCCTGAACTGTTCGTGGGTGGCGTTGTGGAGGGCCTGTGCCATGGCGAGGCCGAGTAGCAGGTCGCCGAGTCCTCGCGAGCCGAGGTCGACCTGCCAGCCGTCCCGCCGTACCGTGTCGCCCTCTTCCTGTGGGATCGGCTGCTCACCGTTGGCCCGTTGGTAGGGCAGGAGCCGACCGAGCGGTGCCTGCGCGCGGGGGACGAGGATCGGCCCGCCGCGCCGGTACACCGGGCCGGGGGCGGGGATCAAAGCGTGGTCAGTACGCACAGCGGGACCTCGTTGCTTTCGAGTAGGTGTCGTCCGCCGCCGGTGGTGTCCTCGACCAGGCAGAGCACGCCGGTGACATCGGCTCCGGCGTCGCGCAGTGCGCTGACGAGATTGGTCAGGGTCAGTCCGGTGGTGATCTCGTCATCCACGATGAGGACACGCTGGCCTCTGAAGTCGCCGTAGGCGAAGACCTCAAGGCGTCGGGCGTGCGGCTCGTGGAAGACGAGTTTCTCGGGCAGGTCGAGATTGACCTTCCAGGCGAGGCGGTACTGGCTGTCGCTGGCCCAGGCGAGAGCGATGGTGGGCACGATGCCGCCGGCGTCCAACCCCAGCAGCAGGTCGTGCGGCCGGTACTCCGGGTGCTCACGCCATTGCCGCCACAGGCTACGACCGGTCGCCAGGACCTGGTCTGCCGCGACGTCGGCGCGGATTCCGTCGAGCCCGTGTACGACCCGGACCGGCCGGGTGGTGTCACCGACTCCCAGTCGAGTGACTCGATCGGCGTGGAGGACCTCGTCGAAGGCAGTGGTCATGGTGGGTGTCAGTCCTTTCGAACGGGAGGTGTCGGGTGGTTCGTGCCGGAGTGGCCGAGGGCGTCGTGGTAGGCGAGGATGCTGGCGGCGGCCGCGCGGACCCGCAGGGCGAGGGCCTTGTCCGGGTGCTGTCCTGCCCTGCCGACCTCGACGACGGCCGGTAGATCGACGGCAGCCTCCCGGTGGCCGGCGGCGAAGGCGTGACGGACGTCGTCACTGGCGTCGAGGTCGATCCCGTCGGCCCGAAGGATGATCTTCATGATCAGGACGACGTGCTTGTAGACGGCTCGGACGTCGAGCGCCGGTCTGGCGGCCAACCGTCGTAGCACCATGACGACGAGCGGCAGATCGGCGCGGGCCGCTCGTTCGTCGACGTCCCGGTCGGCCACGTGGAGAACGAGCCCGTTCCGGCGGTAGAGCAGGCCCCGCCCCTCGCGTGCGATCTGGCGCAACGCGTACAGCAGCCGGGGCGGGAGCAGGCCGGAGCACACCTCGTGGGTGGTGAACGCCGACACGGCGATCTTCTCTCCGGCCGGGCCGGCGTCGGGCAACCGCCTGTCCCGGAGCCAGTTCAACGGCAGCGTGTCTCGTACGACGAGCAGGTCGATGTCGCTCCACCCCGGTTGCCAGCCGTCGTAGCCGAGACTGCCGGTGACGGCGACCAGGGCGGTTCCGGAATCCACCAGGGCAGCCGCGCAGTCCGCGAGAAGCGGCTGCACCGGCGCCGGGACGACCGTGTCCAGATGCGGGGGGATCCAGCTCCCCGAGTTCCGGTAGACCACCTCCGCGACCGCTCGTTTCAGGCCGGCAAGACTGCCGCCGTTGTCGATGACCGTGTCGGCGATCGACGCGATGTCGTCCGCGCCGCGACTCCGCTTGATCGCGTCCCGGTCGGCGAGCGAATCGGCCGGCTCGTTGGCACGGTGCAGGCGGACCTGTTGCGGGGCGTCGAGGTACACGACCGTACAGCGGTCGCCCCAGATGCGCCGTAGGTGTGCGGTCGCCTCGAACCTGTGGGCGCTCTCCACGCTGATCCGACGCGACCCTGGATTCAGGGCCGCGAAGCGCAGGACCTCCTCCGAGAGCCGTTGCGCCTCGGTCACCTGATCCCAGGCCAGGTAGGGATCGGCCACACCGAACCGGTCGGCGGCGAGCCGGAGCAGGTAACCGATCTTCAACCGGGTAACGGAGTGATCGGTACGTAGCAGTTCACCGACGGTGCTCTTGCCGCTCTCGGACATGCCGGCGAGCACCCAGAGCCGGTCGACCCGATCCGGTGCCAGAGAGGCGACGGGCACGCCGAACCTGGCCACGGTCTCGCGAATCTGACGCTGCACATCGAGCAGCGGTCTCTCCCCGCGCACGACCACCGCCTGGTAGACCCCGCGGTCGGCCTGGAGCTCGATGGCCTCGGCCAGCCGCCGTTGGTAGGCGGCGTAGCGATCCGTGGCCGGAACCCGGTCACGGGCCAGGGCATAGCCTGCCTCGGCAGCGGATTGGTCCGTGTGCCGCAGCAAAATGTGCACCTCGCGCCGAGCTGCGGAGGTGTGGCGGCTCGCCCTGGCCTCGACCTCGGCCAAGGCCTGGGCGATGGGGATTCCGTCCTTGACGGAGGCCGTCGCCGCGCAGGTCGCCACGAGCATCGGCCAGCCCCGATCCTCCACAGCCAGCGACCCTCCGCCCTTGGCCCGCCCGGCATAAGAGGTGAAGACCAGGTCGACGTGGTCGGCTGTGGTGCTGTCGACGAACCACCACCGGCTGAAGTCGCCTCGCGACACCTCCTCCCACCGACGGTCCCACCGATCGATCGTCCCGGTGAAGATGGCGTCCGGCACGGCCGATGCCAGCCACCGGGCGTTGGTGGTCTTGCCGACGTTGTCTGCCCCGTTGAGCGTCACCGCAGTGTTCATCAGCGCTCCCGGTAACTCTTGAGGGCCCGCCAGCGGGGCACCCGGCGGCGGCCTTCGTGTACGTCGACCGCCAGGACGTCATAGGCGTGCGCGAGTTCGGTGAACTGCCGTAGCGCCAGAGAAGGTCGGATGCCACTGCGCTGGCGGGCATCCAGCTCGACGAGTCGCCGCCAACGAACCCATGCGATGGCCAGCCGGTCGATCACCGAACCGATCGTTTCGGTGTGCAGCGGAGCCGCACCGGATACTCGTACCGTCTTCTCGACCCATGAGTCGACGTCGCTGATCAAGGTCATCCGGACCTCGTTCAGGGTGTCGATCGACCGCTTCGCGGCAGCCACGACGTGGTCGTCGGCGGATGAGTCACGGGAGATCATCTCGGCCGCCCACTGTTCACCGTGGTGCAGGACCAGCAGAGCTGCCGTGCCCAGGGGCGGAGACCCGGTCGAGTGTTGAGCTGTGCAGTCCCGGAAGGCTCCGATGATCAACCGAGAGCCGGGCAACACCAGGCCATCACGGTGAAGGAGCAAAGATTCCGATGAGCTCGTCGCGGAACGAGGGGACACGGTAAACCTCCAGAAAAGGTGGCAGTGCTCTCGCCTGAGGTGGCCGGTTGGGCGGGGTCAGCTCAGGGAGGCGAAAGTCGTGCTTTCCGCGCTCCTTCCTGCTGTTGTGCGGCGGGGAAGGTGCCTGTCAGGCGAGGTGTGCCCGGCCGGTGGGGCTGTCGCGGCCGGTCTCGACGGTGGCGCCGGAGTCGCGCCGTCCTGGCTGACGAGAAGCTCTACGGGGCCGGCAAGGACTGCGACACGGCTGACCGGCCCGTCGTGACACGTCACCGTGACCGCCGCTCCGGTCCCGACGCTCACCCGCACCATCCCCGCTTCGGGTCGCGTAGCCGGAGGCTGACCATTCGCCTCGCAAGAAGAGGGTGCGCTCGTGGAGACGGGGTCGATCGGCACGCCGTCTGGCGTCTCGACCAGGGGTGATTCGACGGGCCGCATGTCGGGGTCGTTGGCGTGCCCATGAATCACGAAGAAGCCGAGTTCGGCGTCCGTGACGTTCCCGAGCACCGCACGCAACGCTGTCCGGTAGCGCGCGAACGGCCAGCGGTGCTCTCCGCGTTCAAGCTTGCCGATATACCGGGCGTCCACGACGAAGTGATGCCGGTGCTGTTCGTACAGGTAGGTGTTGACCGCCTCAGCCAACTCCTGTCGCGACATCGGTCGACCTGATCCCGACGGGGATCGCCTCGCCTGCCGCGCCGCCCGGAGTAGGTTGTTCGGTCCTGGTCGATACCCCACGATGAAAGTCCGTCCCTGATCTCTGCTCGCCTCCGTCAGACCGGCTTGTGTTCAGTCGAAACGAGAGGTTCCTCGGTCCGCCGGCCGAGCCGACAACCAGCCAAAATCACCTCGGCTGACGCCCGCCAACTCCGGACGCGTCGCCCCAGGCCGGCGTCGAGGCAGCCGCGCCGAGAGCAGAAACACCCTGACCGCCGCAACATGCCGGGGACATGGCCCGAGTACGCCGCAGGTCACGCACCGGCCGTCGGCACTGGAGGTGACATGTCTGTCCAACAGGTCCTGCGCGATATCCAGCTGGTCACCACCGGAGTACACCGTCACGATGCCCGGCCCCAGCTCGTCGCATCCGCTGCTGACCGTGTCTGCCGCCGTGATGCCCTACCGTTCGGCGGCGGATCATCATCTGGCTACCCGGCCTGCGGGCAGTGCGTCAAGCTGATCATGCTTCCGCACCCCGGGCACCATCGCTGCGAGCGCTTGAACAGCGCGAATCCCGCCGCGAAGCCGACCAGCAGGGCCGCGCCCGTCATGATCCCGGCCAGGAAACCCACCCATCCCACCTCCCGGTGTGGTCAGGTCCTGCCAGCCGACGGCGTCGGCCCGCAGTCGCCTAGTCCTAGGCGGCTTCTAGTCTTACAGCTCCGACTAGATCGAGACAAGTTGTCTGAAGGAATTCGTCGTTGGCTGTGGCATGCTGTTCCCGTGCCCAACTGGCCTACCGTGAGACGCCGACGGCTCGCCCGCGAGCTGAGCAACCTGCGTCAAGCCATCGACATGACGATCGAGGATGCCGCAGCGAGCGCGGGGATCTCCCCGTCCCACCTCTCCCGGGTCGAGCGTGCCCTGGTCGGCGTTCGCGTGCCGGCGGTGCGGGCCCTGCTTCAGACATACGGCGCGAATGCCTCCACGATGACCAGCCTGATAGAGGTCGCCCAGACCGCCACCCAGCGCGGATGGTGGCACCGGTACGCAGGCAGCATCCCCGACGAGTACGCGACCTACATCGGCTTCGAGGCAGACGCAGCGCGGATATGGAACTTCGAGCTGATATCCATTCCGGGACTGATGCAGACCGAACGATACATCCGGTCCATCCTTCAGGGTGGGGTCGCCCGGCTCACCGAGGAAGAGATCGAGCGCCGGGTCGAAATCCGCATGCGCCGCCAAGCGCTACTTCGTCGCGAGAAACCACCAGGACTGTGGGCCGTTCTCGACGAAGCCGCCATCAGGCGGCAGGTCGGCAGCCCAGAGACCATGGCGGCACAGCTGGATCACCTGGCCGCCATCGCCAGCCTGCCGCACGTGGACATCCAGGTGATCCCGTTCACGGCAGGCGCGCATCCGGGAACCCCCGGCGGCTTCGTCGTCCTCGGCTTCGCTGACCCTGCCGACCGGGAAGTCGTCTACATCGAGACGATGGCTGGGGACCTCTACCCCGAGGGGACCGCCGAAGTGCGAGGGGCGATCCAGGCGTTCGACCGGCTCAGGGCGATGGCCCTCAGCCCGGACGACTCGACCTCGATGATCCGTGCAGTCGCAAAGGAATACTCGTGATCGACTTCACCCAGGCGATATGGCGAAAGAGCACCAGGACCCAACAGAGTGGCCAATGCGTCGAGGTGGCCAGAGTGGGCCGGGTCATGGGTGTGCGAGACTCCAAAGACCCGAATGGCCCCGTGCTGATGTTCTCGACTGTCGAGTTCGCCGCGTTTCTCAGTAGCGCGGCCAGAGGCGAGTTCGGCGACCATCGCTAAATCGTCAAGCGAACTGAACGACAACGCCGCATGCAAGCGAGGACACCCGGCTCGGGACACCATCAGAGCCGGGCATCCTTGCTTGTCCTACTCGCCATGAATCTTGCAGGGTCACATTGCGTGGAACTCGGCGTGGTTCGCTCCTGCGAGAAAGGCCCGCCAGTTCGATCGCGAGAAGCTGAGGACCGCGCCGTCAGGGTTCTTCGAGTCCCTCACCGCCACGCCGTGGGACATGGGTGCCACCTCCACGCAGTCGCCGTTGAGGCTCGCTGAGCTCTTGCGCCAGACCAGGAGCTCGGGTACCTCGGACATGTTGACTCCCTTCGTTGCCTGGGGTCGACACTGCCACAACGCAGCCCTGGAGACTAGTCTTCGGCTTCGACTAGACTTGATCGGCAGGTGGCGACAGAACGGACAGTCCCGATGCAGATGGATGAGCTCCAACGCAGGTTGCGCGAGGTCGAGCGAACGGTGTTCCGGCTGGAGACCCTGAACAGGTACACCGCGCCAGGCGAGGCGGACCTACTGCGCGCTTTCCACGAGGGAGCGCCGATGCCCCGCCGCGCACCGGACACCGATCCGTGGCTACGCATGGTGGCCGACAGCGTGGAATCAGGCAGGCGCTGGAGCCGGGTCCACGTGCTCGACCGCCCGCTGTCGGATTACCTCCGCTTCGAACTCCTGGGTTACCAGGGCAACGTCGCCGCTGGCGAGGACGTGCGGATCGCGGACCGGGCCGAGGTCCCCGAGGCACTGGGTAGACTCACGCGGGACTTTTGGCTGCTCGACGACGTACTCGCAGTGGTCATCGAGTACAACGAGGAAGGCCGACGCGTGGCGATGGAGCCCATCAACGACGTGAAGGACCTGCTCAACCAGCAGGCACTGGCGATGGAACACTCCATGCCGCTGCTGGACTACCTGCCGTTGGTGCAGAGCGAGCTGCGCCGAGCCTGGTGAGCCCACCCGTGGACGACCGGGCGACGCTGGCGTCCAGGCTGCGTGAACTCCGCGACGACGCGGGACTCTCGACCACCCGACTCGCCGCAGAGCTGGGCTGGTCCCAGTCGAAGGTCTCGAAGATCGAGAACCGCCGCACGAAACCCTCGGTCGACGACGTACGAGCGTGGGCGAACGCCACGGGCGCCCCAGCCGACGTCGCCGCCGAACTGATGGACATCGCCGAGTCCGTCCAGGTGGCCTCGATCATCTGGGACAGGAACCTGAGCGGCGGGCGCGCCGCGCACCAACGCACCATCGGTCGTACCCTCGCTGAGTCTGTACGCACGCAGGTCTTCCAGCACGCGGCAGTGCCTGGACTCCTGCAAACCGCCGAGTACGCCCGCAGCATCCTCGCCCTCGCCGACGTGTTCGGGGTCGGCGACACCGCCCGAGCGGCAGCGGCCCGCATAGAGCGGCAGGCCGCCCTGTACGAGAAGGGCCGACGGTTCGACTTTCTCATCACCGAAGCCGCACTGCGGTTCCGTCCGGTGCCTCACGACGCCCTCGCCGCCCAGTACGACAAGATCCTGTCAGTCGCGACCCTCCCCAGGGTGAACATCGCGGTGCTGCCGCTGGGCGCTACACCCTCGGCAGTCCAGGCACATCCCTTCGTGATCTACACGCTGCCCGACAGCACCCACCTCGCCACGATCGAGACCTACACCCGCGAGCTGACCCTCACCGACCCCGAGGAGATCAAGGTTTACTCGCGGGTGTACGACTCACTCGTGGCGGACTCCCTGACCGGCGAGCCGGCCCGCCAGCTCGTGAATGCCCTGCGTGCGGAAGCTGTCAGCTTGATCGATTGATGGTTACTCGGCGGTCCGAGCTTGGAACCCACTCGTTCGCGAAGGTCTCCATCTGACGAAGGACCAAGTCGACGGCGGCCCGTTCATGGTCCGGGGGGTAGTCGTAACGAGCCAGCAGCCGGCGGATGTGGCTGCGGAGCTTGGCGCGTACCGGTTCACGGGAAAACCAGTCCACCGTGATCGATGACTGGATCGACTTGACCAACTCACGGGCAATCTCCGCCAGGGTGCCGATGCCCATCAGCTCCGAGGCGGCGCCGTTCTGCGCTACCGCGTCGTAGAAGGCCAGCTCGGCATGGTTGAGCGGGGGGTCGAACTGTTGGCCGCGCCGGGCGTCCGCAGAAACTTGCTTAGCCAGCTCGACCAGTTCGACGATTAGCTGCGCGCTGGTCAGCTGCTGACGCATGTAGCGGTTCATCAGGTCTTCGAGCTGGGCGGAGAAGCGCTCCTGACGGACCACGTTGTGCTTGGTGACCTCACGCATCTTCCGCTCGATCAGCCGACGCAGCGCCGCAGCGGCCAGGTGCGGGGTCTCCGAGTCCTGCAGGCGCTGTAACGCCACCCCATTGAGCTCGGTGATGTCGACCTTGCCGAGGCCCGCCTCCTCGTAGATGTCGGTGATGTCGGCGGCGTCGACCACCTCGGCGGCGAGCTGGGACAGATAGCGTTCCACCTCGGCCGTGTTGGGCAGGCCCTTGGCCTCTCGGTCGGCGGCCTCCTCCTTGACGATCCAGACCCGCACGTCGCGGAAGTAGCGGATGTCGCGGCGCATCCGCTGGATGTCACCGGCGCGTTCTGCGAAGTCGCGGCTGGTCGCGCAGAGCGTGTAAAAACGTTCCAGCCGGCCCGCCGAGTCACGAAACCGCCGGTGCAGCGGCTTCGTGCCGGGCTCCACGTCGTTGCCGGGGGTCCTGGGGTTGCGCAGGAAGTTGGCGGCCTTCTTCACCGCCCGGCGCCAGCGGGTCGGGTCCTTCTCGTCCTCCAGGATCTCCCGCCACTTGACCGGAGTGAGCATGGCCTCGAGAACGGAGATCTCGTTGTACACCTCACTGATCGCCCGCTCAATCTCACGGCCGAGGGTCTGGTCCTCCTGATCACTGCGCGTGTACTCGGTGAGTGCCTTGCGCAGGTTCTCCGTCAGCGGGGCGTAGCCGACCAGCAGGCCGTCCTGCTTCTCCCGGAACCGGCGGTTGACCCTGGCCAGCGCCTGCATCAGATTGGCGCCCCTCATCGGCCGGTCCATGTAGATGGTGTGGATCGGCGGCGCGTCGTAGCCGGTGAGCAGCATCGAGTGCACAATCAGCAGCTCCAGCTCGTCGTCCGGGTCCTTGGCACGGGCCTGAACGGTCTTTTGCTGAGACGGGCGTAGGTGATGCTGGCGAAGTTCCGCCTCGTCGCGTGGCACCCCATGGAAGACGATCTTCATCTTGCCCTTATCGACGGCAGGGTCCGCCCAGTCGGGTCGCAGCTCCTTGAGGGCGTCGAAGACGCGGACGCAGATCTCCCGGGTCGCGCAGACCAGCATCGCCTTGCCCGGTCCACCGAGCTGCGGCCGCATCAGCTCCCGCCGCTTCTCCCAGTGCTCGACGAGATCCATCGCGAGGGTCTCGACTCGGTCGGGGGCGCCGTAAACAGTGTTCATGGTGGCCGCGTACGCCTCGGCCTTGCGTCGTTCCGCGTCGTCCAGGCTAGCGGTGAGCTGCTCCACCTGTTCGTCGATGCGCTCCGGGTCGATGTCCGGCGGCAGCGACACTGGGATGATCCGCGGCTCGTGGTAGACCCGCACCGTCGCCTCGTCGTCAACGGCACGCTTGAGGTCGTATACGTCGATGTAGTCGCCGAAGACGGCGCGGGTGTTCACCTCGGCGTTGGCGATCGGGGTGCCGGTGAAAGCGATGAACGTGGCGTGCGACAGCGCGTCACGCAGGTGCCGGGCGTAGCCGTCCAGGCTGTCGTAATGGCTGCGGTGCGCCTCGTCGACGATTACCAGGATGTTGCGCCGGTCGGAAAGGAGCGGATGTGGCCGGCCGGCGTCGCGTTCTTCCTTCGTACGCCCGAACTTCTGCAATGTGGTGAAGATGATGCCGCCGGCGTTGCGGTTCGACAGCTTGTCCCGCAGTTCGGCGCGGGTGTCGGCCTGCTCCGGCTTCTGGCCCAGCAGCGTATGGCTATCGAGAAACGTGTCGAAGAGCTGATCGTCGAGGTCGTTGCGGTCGGTGAGCACCACGATGGTCGGGTTCTTCAAGGCGGGGTGGCGGGCGGTCATCGCCGCCGTGCACACCATCTCCTCGGACTTCCCCGACCCCTGGGTGTGCCAGACGACGCCGGCTTTTCCGTCGCTCTGCGATGCCCGCACGATGCACTCGACGGCCCGGATGACCGCGAAGTGTTGGTGTGCCTTCGCGATCCGTTTCGCCTTCGACGTGAAGTTGACGAAGCCGCCGGTGATTTCCAGGAAGCGCCGCTGGTTGAACAGTCCGTAGAGGGCGACGATGATCGCTTCCGGGCCATCGTAGTCTGGCGCGGTGGTGTCGACGCGTTCCCCCTCGTCGTCGATGTTCCACGGCGCGAAGTGCTCGTAGGGCGTGAACGGGGTGCCATACTTCGCGGTGACCCCGTCGGAGATCAAGCACAGGACGGCGTGCCGGAAGGCGAGCGGGAACTCCGCGAGGTACGCCTGGAGTTGGGCGTGCGCGCCCGTTAGGGTGGCGTTCTCGTCGGCGGCGTTCTTCAGCTCGACGATCGCGACCGGCAGACCGTTGAGGTACAGCACGATGTCGAACCGACGCCAACAATCGCCGTCGACGATCGTGACCTGGTTGATCGCCCGGTAGACGTTGCGGCCGGGGTCGTCCAGGTCGGCCAGGCGCACCGTGGGGTTGTGCTCGGCACCGAACGCGTCGGTGTACGTGACCGAGCGGATGCCGTGGACCAGCCGCTCGTGGGCCGCCCGGTTTTCGGCGAACGCCTCCCGGGAGGCCACGTCGGTGGCGGCCCGCACCGCGTCGGCGACCGCCGCGGGCGGCAGGTCGGGGTTGAGCCGCTCGACCGTAGCCCGCAGGTCCTCGACGAGCACCAGATCGGCCCAGGACTGCCGCTGCCCCGACCCCGGCGCGAAATCCTTCCCGGCACCCGGCTCCCATCCGAGCTCCCCGAGGTGATCCAGCGCGAGCGCCTCCCAGTCCGCCTCGTTCATCCACCCACCCGACCCCATCACAACCCCTCCCCGTGAACCGTTTACTTACCTAGACCGCTTCTTCGACAACCTTTTCGGCGTCCCTGACCCGCAACCGGCCGGACATCAACTCCGACAATAGGGTGTCTCGCAACTTGGTAAGGGTTGCGTTCTCGGCTGTGGCGGCCGCGGCCCTTTGGTGTAGTGGGATGGCTTTCCCTGCGAATTCTTTGCGCGCGGCGGGTGTCGGCAGTCGAACGCCCATGGCCTTGAAGTTCTTCCTGCTCAGCTCGAGGAATGTGGATCCATTCGCCAAACTGCGCATCTCGTCGATGCGGTCCCTCATCTCATGGAGCAACCACATCATGAGTTCTTCATCCGGTGTGACCACCACGATGAAGCCCTGGTTTACAGCCATTGGTATCTGCGGAATCGCGAATGCTCCGATAGTGGCCCGCGACGTCATGAAAATTGAGCCAGCGGGATACAGTGCCGATGCGCAGTTGTCGAGGCCCGCATCCGTGACCCTCCGGCTCGTGCCGAAGAGGTATGGTGCTCCTAGCGCTGTTACATCCGACGGTGTCGCCCAAGCAATGTTGCCGTCCCAGTACTCCGGAACCTTGGTGCTTGGCGTCCCACCTCCACCTACCTGAGCGATGGAACCGAAAGTCTCCGGCCTGGTGGAAACCCCCTCCACTGCATCGCTGAAGTGTGCGTCAGCGAGCGCCAGCGAACACTCGGCGATGCGGCCGTTGACCGCAATCTTGCCGTCGATAGCGCTCAGCAGCGTGACGATCCGCCGCTGCTCGGCGAGCGGTGGCACCCGCAGCAGTTCCGCGTCTAAAAACCGCTCGAACTGGAAGTTGCTGATTCCGGTGGACTGGTTCTCGTAGGCGCTCGCCCGGCCCGAGAAGTACATGTCTTGCAGGCCGTAGTAGGCGTACTGGGGTTCGACCAGCGTGATGTCGAACCGGACGACGCGGCAAAAGCTTGCCGGGATTACTGCGCCCGCAAAGTACGACAGCACCTCCTCGCCGATGAACAGCGTTCGGCCTGTCGTCTGGCCACGGGCCGCGCTGCCGCCGGAGATCTCCAGCACTACATCGCCGGGCCGCAGGACACGCTGGGCCAGCTTGGAACGCTTCTCCCACCGTCGCGGCACCGCGTCCACACGACCGGTGCGCACCGAGCCGAAATCGGTGCCGCGAATGATCGACACTTGGTCGTGGTCATCGAGCGGGTTGTCGGACCCCCAGCCGCCACCTCGGGCAAATACCACCAGATCCCGGAACGGGCGCTGACTCATCCGAGCCTCCCAAGCTGCCCACGGAGTTCCTCTTCGAGGCGGCGCGACTCGTCGCAGTGGGCGTACAGCTCCTTGGTCAGGCGTTCGATGCGGTCGGCGAGCGGCTCGGCTTCCGGGTCCTCTTCGGCTTCCGCAGCTCCTACATAGCGGCCAGGGATGAGGACGTGGTCGTGGGCGGCCACCTCGTCGAGCTTCGCGGAGTAGCAGAAGCCGGGGACGTCCTCGTACGTCTGGCCCTTGATTTTGGCGGACCTGGTGCCGCGCCAGGCGCGGTATGTGTCCGCGATCTTGGCGATGTTCTCGTCGGTGAGGATGCGCTCGGTGCGGTCGACCATGGTGCCGAGGGCGCGGGCGTCGATGAAGAGGATTTCGCCGCGCCGGTCGGTCAGCGCCTTGGCGCCCTGTGGTGTCTTGTCCTTGGTGATGAACCACAGGCAGGCGGGGATGGCGGTGGTGCGGAACAGGTTCGGCGGGAGAGCGACCATGCAGGCCACCAGGTCTGCCTCCGCCATCGCACGGCGGATGTCGCCTTCGCCCGACTGCTTGGAGGACATCGAGCCGTTGGCGAGGACGACGCCGGCACTGCCGCGGTCGCCGAGCTTGTAGAGGATGTGCTGGAGCCAGGCGTAGTTGGCGTTGCTCTGCGGCGGCACACCGTAGCGCCAGCGCGGGTCGGTCTCGCGCCGCGCCCAGTCGCTCATGTTGAACGGCGGGTTGGCCATGATGAAGTCGGCTCGCCGGTCGGGGTGCTTGTCGTCGGCGAACGTGTCGGCCCAGCGGTCGCCGATGCCGACTGGGTCCATGCCGTGGATGGCGAGGTTCATCTTCGCCAGCCGCCAGGTGCGCTCGTTGGCTTCCTGGCCGTAGACGGCGATGTCGTGGGTGTGGTCGCGGCCGGCGCGGGCCTCGACGAACTTTTTGGACTGCACGAACATGCCGCCGGATCCACAGCACGGGTCGTAGACCCGTCCCTCGTAGGGCTCGAGTACCTCGACAAGAACTCGCACCACGCTGGACGGGGTGTAGAACTCGCCGGCGCGCTTGCCCTCGGCGCGGGCGAAGCGCTCCAGGAAGTACTCGTACGTCTCGCCGAGGACGTCCTGTGCCTTCCGGTCGCCGTGGCCAGTAAAGCGTGCGTCGCTGATCAGGTCAACGAGTTCCTTCAACCGCTTCTGGTCGACGTTGTCCCGGTTGAAGATCTTCGGGAGGACGCCGGTCAACGCCGGGTTCTCCCGCATGATCGCGTCCATGGCGTCGTCGAGCAGCTCGCCGACGCCGCCGGGCGCGTTCTCTACCAGGTAGTCCCAGCGGGCGTTCTCCGGAACCCAGAAGACGTTGGCGCTGGTGTACTCGTCACGTTCGTCGAGGAACTCGGCGCGGCGGTTCTCTGGGATGTCGGAGAGACTGTCGGCGATCTGGTCGCGGCGCTCGGCGAACGCGTCGGAGACGTACTTGAGGAAGACCAGGCCGAGGACGAACTCCTTGTACTGCGCGGCGTCCATGGAGCCGCGCAGCTTGTCGGCGGCCTTCCACAGGATGTCCTGGATCTGCTTGGTGCTGGACACGCCGAACACCTCGGCCTGTCCGATGGCACGTTTACGTGGGGGCACTATGTGTTCCGTTCTCTCGTTCAGGAGTTCGTACCGTACAGACTCGTGAGGGTGCCGTCCCCGAAGCCGGTCACGACGAGTTCGCGCAACCTCGCCAAGAGGTCGGCCTGCCGCTGCAGTAAAAGCTCGCGAACTTCCAGACGGCGCAGCACCTCGTCCAGGCGGGCTGCCTCGTCAGGGGCTAGGTCGGGAACCATGACGTCCCGCAGTCGCGGGCTGCGCACTGCACCAGGGCTCCGTGCCATGTTGCGGACGGTGCTGAGGAGTGCCGCTAACACTCGGGGGGTGAGGGGGTCGCCAGCTGAGATGCGCAGGCCGCTGGCGGGGAACTCGATGACCGAGAAGCCGTCGTCGAGGAGGACGCCGAATCGAGGAACGCTGGTGACCACGACGTCACCAGGTTCGGTGAGGGCAACCTGCGGGTACTGCGCGGCGAGGGTGAGCCGGTCCATCCAACGCCCGGATTCCTGGGCGAGTACCTCGGCTGCGCCGATGACGCGGTGGTGACCCCGCTGTCCGACATGCTCGGGTTTCAGGCGATGCCCGGTGAGAAAGCGGACCCGACGAGCCGTTCGGAGCGCCCCACAAGAAATCTCCTTAGGCCCGGCTTCATCGCGCTGTACCGCTCCAGTGTTCAGGAAGCCGTGCTCCTTCGCGTACTGGATGGCCTCTTGCTCAGCGTCGGTGAGGCGGCGCTCAACCTCGCCGACAAGCGCCGGACGGTCAGCAGCCAGCCGGGCACGCAAGGTGACCGACGCTGGCCCGGGCGGCCGGAGTGCGGCAGCCCGACGCAGGTCGAGGCTCTCCAGTGGGACGATCCGGCCGGTGCGGGGATCGTGGCCGTCGCTGCGGTGCCCCTCGGCACGCCAGAGGAGGATGTCCTCGGCCGCAGACTCGACAGCAGATTGGTCAAGCGCACGACCGCTGAGGTCGACGAGTAGCACGCGGCCCTTGGCGGCTGGGATCGGATCCCGGGTCAGCAACCACAGGGCAGCAGGGTAGCCCGGCCTGGCCGGGTAAACGCCGCCCGGCAGCCGCACAACCGCCTCGACGATGCCGCTGATCAGCAGCGCGGACCGGCGCAACGCCGCTGGCCCGTCCCGTAGTTGGTCAACGAGGCTGCTGGCGGGGCCGACGATGATGGCCGTGCGGCCGGGACCGAGTAGATCGGCGATCGCTTCGACCTGGTTGAGGTCGGCGAGGGCGTCGCGGCTCTCCGCCGGTTGGTAGGGGAGCCGGGTGACGATGAGGTCCGGTTCGGCGAACTCCTCGTTCAGCTCATCGGCACGCACGTCGAACTGAAACTCGGGCCACTCGGCGAGGAGCAGCTGCCGGCGCACCAGGCGGGCGAGTTCCTCGTTGGCGACGAACGCGTTGACTCGAAGATTGTCGCGGTCCTGGTCGGTTACCAGTGCTGTCAGTAGGTCACCTGCGCCCGCGTTGCCGTCGGCGATGGTGACGGTGCGATGGGCGCGCAGCCGGGTCGGCACGTCGGCCACCCGACGGATCAGGGCCACCGTCGGCGGGGTGAGTCCGTCCGCTGTCAGCTCGGGCCAGCCGAGGCGGTTGGCGGAGCTGAGCAGGAACTGACAGCTGTGCCAGGGGTCGAAGGCTCCCTCGATCAGTTGCTCGACCAGTTGGGTGAGACCGGTCGGTTCAGGGGCGTCGGCCAGCTCGTGTAGCAGAAACTCGTCCTCAGGATCGAGGCGTCGAGCCAGCGGCAGCGGATCGGCTGGCAGTGCCTGGCCGGTGAGGTGGCGGAGGCAGAGCGCGGCGCCGAGAACGACGATCGTGCGTCGGCCGCCGTGCCGCCGGGCGTAGGCCGCCAGCGTGTGCATGGACCGCTCGGCGCGCAGGGTGTCCGGGTCGGCGCGGCCGAGCCCGGTACGGAGTAGCCAAGCCACGACGGCGTCTGCGGGAAAGAGAGGCTGGCCGTCGTTGCCCGGCACGGGGGCAGGGAAGTCGGGGTGCCGCCGGCGCCAAGTGATGACCGCAGGCTTTTTGACGCGCGCGAGCTGCGCGATCTCGCGCTGCGACATTAACTCCGCCTCCATGGCTCACCTCCTTGCTCTGGCGGTCACGGTACGAGTTTTAGGCAGTGAAAGACGACCGCAAATCTGTTATCCCGGGATAGCAGCGTGTAGGGCAGTGTAGGCGACCAATCTGCGGTTCCCTCGATGCGCCAACGACATCAGGGGGTCTGATGAACGACACACTCACGCTCTACCAGGAGCTTGTTGACCGCCTTCAGCGGTCCCAGGTGCCCGGTCCGGTCAGCAACCTGGTCCTTGCCGCCTTCCAGGGCGAGCAGGTCCTCGATGACGTACTGCGAGGTGAGGCCCTTCCGCCGTCGCCCGAACGGGGTGAGACGGGCGACGCCGCGCCGCAGGCCTTCCTGGAAGAAATCCGGGTTGCCGGCTTCCGCGGGATCGGCCAGCAGGTCACGGTCGGGCGGCTGCCCAAGACCGGACTGACCGTGTTCGTGGGCCGCAACGGCTCCGGGAAGTCCAGCATCGCCGAGGCCGTCGAGTACGCGCTGACCGAGGACTCCCTGCGCTGGGCGCAGCGCCCGCCGGCCTTCCGCGAGGGCTGGCGGAACCTGCACCACGACGGCGCATCGGAAATCCGCCTCAGCCTCCGGCTCGACTCCGGCCAGCAGGTGACGACCCACCGCACCTGGCCGGCCGGGGCCACCGATCTGACCTCCGCAACGGTCACCACGACCACGGGTGGCGCCGCGATGCCGCTCGGTCAGGTGCCGCAGTGGATCGGTCAGGCCGCCAGGTACCGGCCGTTCCTGTCTGCCCGCGACCTCGAACGGGTCATCACCGCGAAGCCGACCGAACTGTACGACGCGATCGCGCCGATCCTCGGCCTGGGCCCGCTACGCGACACCGACGCCCGGCTGCAGCGGCGGCGCAAGGTCTACGACGACCGAGCCAAGGCGCTCAAAGCGGCCTTCACCGAGCTGCGCGAACAGCTCGGCCGGATCGACGACGACCGGGCCCGCGACGCCTTGAGCGCGCTCGGCGCCCGTCCGCTCCGCGCAGACCTGCCCCTGCTGACCGACCTCGCCTGCGGCGGCACCGCCACGTCGGAGGAGCCTGCAGCGGCAGCCGTCCGGCGGCTCACCGAGCAGGAACTGCCCGACCTGGGTGCGGCGTTGGCTGCCCTCGCCGAGTCCGCGGCGGCGATGCGTAAGGCGACCGAGACGGACAGCGGTGCCGCGGATCGGAGCGCCCGGCTGCTACGGGCCGCGCTCGACGTGCACAACGATCGTGGAAATGGCCCTTGCCCGGTGTGCCGCGTCGGGAGCCTGGACCAGGACTGGCGTACGCAGGTTGAGGAGGAACTCGCCTCGATGGCCGCGGTCGCTGCGGCGGCACGGGCGGCCCAGCAGGCTCACGCGCACGCCCGGCGCACGGTCGACGGGTTGCTCGGTGACATCCACCGGCTGCTGGGACCGGCCGCCGCCGCGCTGGCACCCCACATCCCCGGGGAGAGCGCGGCGATGCGCGAAGCTCTCGCCGACCTCGGCCCCGATCGGGCCGCTTGGGACAGTGTCGTCGCGGCGCACACCACCTTCGTGAAGGCGGCGGCCAGCTGGCTCACTGAGCGTCACGACGCCTGGCGCGAGCCCGGCGCCGCGATCCGCCGCTGGGTCGACGTCGCAGCCGTGGTCCGCGCCGAGGCGCCGGCCCTGGCTTTGCTCACCAAGGCTCGTGCGGCTCTCGACACCGCCGAAAAGGCGATCCGCGCCGACCGGCTGAGCAGCTTCGCCGCCCAGTCGGACCGGGTGTGGCAGAAGCTGCGCCAGGAGAGCAACGTCGAGCTGCACCGGCTGCGGATGGAAGGAGTGAACAACACCCGCCGGGTCCTGTTCCCCGTTGCCGCCGACGGCGTCGAGACCAGCGCGCTCGCGGTGATGAGCCAGGGTGAGCTGCACGCCCTCGGCCTCGCGGTCTTCCTGCCCCGGGCCTGCGCCGAGACCAGCCCGTACCGGTTCGTGATCATCGACGACCCCGTGCAGAGCATGGACCCCACCAAGATCGACGGCCTGGCCGAGGTGTTGCGGGAGGTCGCCCTGACCCGGCAGGTCATCGTGTTCACTCACGACGACCGGTTGCCGGAAGCGATCCGCCGCCTCGAAGTCGAGGCAGACGTCCGCGAGGTCACCCGCCGCGAGGGCTCGATCGTCGAGGTTCGCAGGGTCTACGACCCGGCGGACCGCTACCTCGACGATGCCCGCGCACTGGTCGCCGCAGAGATCTCGGACGAAGCCAAGTACCTGATGGTCGCCGGGTTCTGCCGGTCCGCGATCGAGTCGGTGAGCATGGATCGCTACCGAGCCGTACAGCACCAGCGGGGCATCCCGTACCAGCAGATCCAGGAGGGGCTCAGTAGCGCGCATACCGTCAAGGACCGGCTCAGCCTCGGGCTCTTCGGCCGTGTTGTGTCCCGGCCGGATCTCTTCGCCCGGCTCGACCGTGACTACGGCGCTGAGACCAGCCGAACGGTCCAAGCTGTTGCAAAGGCGCTCCACGGACATCGAACTATGCCTGTACGGACGATGGTCGCCAACACCGTCGCGTTCATTGGGCGGTTGCGATGACGATATCCCCCTATCTCGCCACCGCCGACCGGATGCTCACCAGTGTCATCCGAGGCGCCCGGGGCGCATGGCCCCGAGCATGCGCCTGGCTGCTGCGTCATGAACTGGAAGCGGCGATGGACCGCTACTGGGCCCGGGTCTGCCCCGAGATCGGACGAACCCGGGTACAGCGGCCGAAGCTGCTCCTGCTCGCCCACTACGCCGGCCCCCACCTCGGAGGCCGAGCCAGCTACCTCTGGTGGGCGCTGTCCCGCGCCGGTCACCACCACCACTACGAACTCGGCGTCACCGCAGCCGAGCTGACTCGGCTCCGCGCCGAACTCCTCGACATCGTTGCCCTCCTCGATCAGGCGGAGACCCCTACATGCTGAAGCGAGATCACGCCCTGGTGCTCCTGGGCGTCGAGGCGCTGGCCATCGTCGGCGTCGTCTACTACCTCGTCACGCTCGACCTCGTCAGCTTCGCCTGGTCGGCGTCGATCGCGATCGCCATCCCGGCCTGGCTGCTCGCCGTGAAGGCCCCGACGACATGCGGCGTGACCACCCAGATCGGCGGCCGGTGCGGACGCAAGGTCAACGGAGTGATCTTCGGCTGCGGGCGGTCGAATCACACCTGGGCCAAGTTCTTCGTCCGGTTCGGCTGGCGCCGCCAACCTGACCCCGGCGTTCGGCGGAACCGGACGACCGTGGACGCGGGAAACACCGAGGTGGTGACCGTGAAGATCGCCGAGGACTGGAAGGGCACTGCGGTGTTCTGGCTTGCCCTCACCGCGACGACGTGCGCCCTGGTCAGCGCCACCGTCGATGCCACCAACTTCGTTCGCAGTCATGAATCGCCGAAGCCCTCGGCCACCGTCTCCCGCTGACGCCTGGCTTCCTCCCGAGCCCAGTTTTGGTGAGGATCGCCTGCTACGGCCTCTCCCGCGCCGCAGAGCACCTGTGGGAACTGGCCTTCATCGGCGTTGAACCGCGCCCCCGGCACCGCAACATCCCGGCCTGCCCGATGAGTCGACAACGGCACGGAGGTACTCCAAGCGATGAGGTGGAGGTTACTAAGTGGGGTCGTTCCGATGACGTCGATGTCGGAAATCCGATGCATGAATGAGCCTGTCATGCGCCCTATTCTGGAGGGCTTTGCCTTGGGCCGACGGCCCGGCGGATCAGCACTGGTGTACGTCGACTGACTTGGAGACGAGATGCTGTTGACCCAACCGGATGTACTCCACCTCGTCCAACAGGCCGCCGGTCGGTGGGCAGACCAACTGATCGACTTCGGCCCACGTAATACGCTGCTCTACTTCAAGGAGAGACAGGCCACCACCCTCGATCTTGCGGAGGCATCTGCCAGCGCGGTCACCGACCTGCTCCGGGGACAGAAGGTTCGCCTGCGGACGTTGTTCCCGGACCAGGACCGGCACAACGCCGCCTGCAATACTGCGCGCAGCCTGCGTCGGAAGCTGGTTGAGCTGGAGGAGGAGCAGGGCATCCAGGCCGGTTGGGTGACCCGTGGTCTGCTCTGCATGGTCGGTCCGTACACCCGCGGTTCCGTGCCGATGCAACCGCTGCGGGCACCGCTGATCCTGCAGCAGCTTGGGCTGGACAGCAGAACGGCGACCGAGAACGACTTCACGCTGGAGCTGCCGGAGTCACCCGAGATCAACCCCGTCCTCCTGTATGCGCTAGAACGGCAGTACGGCGTGGAGGCGGACATCAGCGCCCTCGGCGAAAAGCTGAGCGCGATGCTGTCCGAGATCGCTGACCCGGATCAGCAGCTCAGTGCCGCCTACGAGCTGATCGCCGAGGCAGTAGCTCCCAGCGGCCTGTCTCTCCGGCTCGAGCCCGCAGTGGTTGCCGGCGTCTTCAGCTTCGACAAGCTCGCCATGGTCAAGGACCTCCGCAACTCGGCCGAACTGCTGGCATCACACCCGGTGATCGGTGCAATGGCGGGCGACCGCGACGCTCGGCAACAGTTGCGTACCGAGCAAGCTCAAGGCTCCAGCTCCAGTGCCGACCGGATCGATGCGACCAAGGAGTTCCTGGTCCACGACGCGGACTCGTCTCAGCAGTCGGCGATCGACGCGGTGCTGTCTGGCCGACATGTGGTCATCGAGGGCCCACCCGGCACGGGCAAGAGCCAGACGATCGCGAACATCATCGCGTACATGGCCGCGATGGGCCGCAGCGTCCTGTTCGTGTCCGAGAAGCGGGCCGCCATCGAAGCGGTGATGAACCGCCTTGGCGACGTCGGGCTCGACAACCTGGTGTTCGACCTGCACGACCGCAAGATCAGCAAGCGGCAGGTCGCCCAGCGCATCGCCAACGTCCTCACCCAAGCCGGCGCCGAACCACCCGTCGACACGGACGAATTGCACCGCCGCCTGCACAGCCGCCGGGCTGCGGCGAAACGGCACCCGGCCGAGCTGCACGAGGTACGGCAACCCTGGGGCGTGAGCGGGTTTCAGGTCATCGAGCAGCTTCTCGCGCTTCCAGCTTGCGACGTCAGCGGCTACAACCTGCGCGCATCCGAGCTGCGGAACCTTGACCGGTCGAGGCTTGAGTCCGTGCGGGAGGACCTTCGGACGTTCGTGGATCGTGGCGGCCTGAGGATCTGGCGCGGGGAGTCGCCGTGGGCGAAGGCCGCCATCCGCACCCCAGACGATGTCGGCAAGGTGCTTGTGCATCTCGACGAACTCGCGGCCGGCGCCCTGCAGGGCGCACAGCGCCAGATCCGGGACTTGGTCGACCGCGCGGGGCTGGACGTACCCGACGACCTCGCTGCGTGGAGAGATCTGTTCGACCTGCTCAGCGAGGTCGACCGCACCATCGCCAGCTATGGCGAGCAGGTCTTCGGCCCGGATCTGGAAGACTTCGTATACGCGACAGCACCAGGGCGATCCCGGCCTCGCCGGGCGGAGCCACTCAGGATCTTCCGCCGGCTTCAGCTTCGTCGCGAGGTGCGGCGGACCTGTCCGGCCGCTCCCCGAAAGCGAGCCGAGATGTACCAGGGCCTGGTCGCCGCAGTGGACCAGCGTGAGCGGTGGCGGAAGCTCAGCCGTCAGGACAGCGCGCCCACTGCTCTGGCGGGCGCCGACCTGTGCATGTCTTCCTTCACGCAGGTGCGGAACCATCTCGCTGCGGTGGCGGCATGTGCCCGAATCGACGGCCTTGAGCGTGGATCGACAACCACCGCGGCCAACACCCTCGCCGAGTTGAATGCCGACCGCGAGACGTTGTTCCTGATGCCCGACCTGAACAAACAGCAGCAGCTGTTCCGCTCCCTGGGGCTAAGCCACATGCTCGATGACCTGGCCACCCGGCAGGCCTCGAGCGACGAGGCAGCCGACACCCTGTTGCGATCCTGGTTGCAGGTGGTTTTCGACGAAATGCGCATGCGGGTCCCGTACCTCGGTCAGTTCGTCGGACAGCAGCATGCAGCAGTAGTCCAGGACTTCCGCGCTGCGGACAGCCGGCACATCGAGATGGCAGCCCGGCACGTGCGCCGCAACGTGGCGGTGAACCTGAGGAAGGCGCGAGACGCCAATCCCGACCAGAATGGCCTCGTCCGGCGGGAGGCCGCCAAGAAGAGCCGGCACCTATCCCTCCGGAAGCTGCTCAGCAGCGCACCGGAGGTGCTCCTCGCCGCGTTCCCGTGCTGGGCCATGTCACCGCTCGTGGTCAGCCGCATCCTGCCGCCCGAGCGGTCGTTCGACGTGGTGATCTTTGACGAGGCGAGCCAGATCGAGCCGCACGACGCGGTCGCCTCGATCATGCGTGGCACCCAACTCGTCGTGGCCGGCGACCCGAAGCAGCTCCCACCCACGCCGTTCTTTCGGCGCCTCATTCAGCAGAACCCGGCTGGCGAAGACGATGATCTCGGCGACGAAAGCCTCGAGGATTACGAGTCCGTTCTTGACGTCCTCGGTGGCCTGATTTCGGACCGGTACCGCTTGACCTGGCACTACCGCAGCCGAGACGAGCGCCTGATCGCGTTCTCGAACGTCGAGATCTACGACCGGTCCCTCGTCACGTTCCCTGGCGTGCAGGTCGACAGCCCGCTGCGCTTGGAGACGGTGGATGGCCGTGTCGCCCCCGGGCAAGGCGGCTCATCAACGGAGGAGGTCAGCCGGGCGGTCGAGCTGATTCTCGAGCACGCCGAGCAGCGACCGAACGAGAGCCTCGGCGTCATCACGATGGGGCAGAAGCACGCCCTGCGGATCGAGGCGACCCTGCGCAGCCGACGCCGAGAGCATGAACACCTTGACGACTTCTTCTCCCAGGACTTGGCCGCGAGCCAGCGGTTCTTCATCAAGAGCCTTGAGAACGTTCAGGGCGACGAGCGGGACGCCATCATCCTGAGTATCGGCTACGCCAAGACCAGAGACGGTCGACTTCCGCTGCGCTTCGGACCGCTCAACCAGCAGGGCGGTGAGCGGCGCCTCAACGTCGCGGTCACTCGAGCGCGGAGTCGGATGACCGTGGTGAGCGCCTTCTCCCATCACGACATGGACCCGAACCAGACCGCGGCGACACGGAACCGCGGACCCGAACTGCTCCGCCGCTACCTGGAGTTCGTCGACCTCGGCGGCGACCTGGGCGCGCGACAGCACACCGGGGTCGAGCTCAACGGCCTCGAACGCAGCGTCCTGAGGGCTCTCCAGCAGCAGGGCATCAACGCCGTGCCGCAGTGGGGCGTCTCCGGCTACCGCATCGACCTGGCCCTCGCCCACCCGGACCAGCCCGGCCGCATGGTCCTCGCCGTGGAGACCGACGGTCACTCGTACCACCAGGCACACAGCGCCCGGGACCGGGACCGGTTGCGCCAGCAGCACCTCGAGCGCCTCGGTTGGGAGTTCCACCGCATCTGGTCGACCGACTGGTACGTGGATCCGGCAGGCCAGACAGCCCGACTCATCGCCCGCTGGAAGCAGGCGGTCGACCGCGCCGACCACGCCGCGAGGAGCCACCCCGTACCGCCGGCACGCCGGCACGCCGCGCCATCGACGCCGCCGGCGACCCGCCGTGGCCCCCGCCCCGACGTGCCGATCGGTCTGCGGATCACCGAATACACGCGGGAACAGCTGGTACAGATCTGCACCTGGCTTGTGAGCGACCAGCTTCAGCGTGGTCGGGATGAGCGCCTCCAGGAGGCCATGAGCGAACTTGGCTTCCGCAAGCGCGGCTCAATCATCCTCCAGCGCCTGACCGAAGCACTCGACATCGCGCAGCAGCGCGCCGACCGGGAGGTATCCCGATGATTGCCCTCGACCCGCTCACTCTGGAACGCGTCGCCCGCCTGATCTGCGACGTCGATGGTCCCTACGAGCGGACCGGTACGCAGGTCGAGCGGTTCCTGCACCGGGTCCGGTGGCCTGGCGATCCGCAGTACGACGGCTCTCCGCGGATCCCCTGGCTGACTGAAGTACTCAATTGCCATGCCGATGACGCCGCCGCCCTCGACCGGTTGCTTTGTCGCATCGGTGATCCGCTGGAGTACGACGGCGGCGTCGAGGCCGCCGAACCGATCGCGCAGGAGCTGAACCGCCTCCTGGCTCCCGAGCAGCTCACCATCACCTACGTCGGCGGGCGCCCCGTGCTCGGTCAGATCAGCCAGAGCAGCGACGTTCCCCTGTACGGGCCGCCGCCGGACCTCCACGAGCGGGTGCGACGACTAACCGGGAACGGCAAGGCAGTCGACATCCTCATGGCGCGTGCCGACGAAGCGTCCATCTGCCAGAACAACGGGGCCTACGCGCTGGCGATCATCGGCATCGGCAGCTTCGTCGAAGGCCTGTTGCACGTCGTGGTAACTGACCGCGACGAAACCGTGCGAAGGAACGGCCTGGTCGGCCGGAACGGCCGACGGGTTCCGGCCGAACGAGCGGGCCTTCACCTGCTCCTCGAGTACGCGCATCGACAAGAGTGGGTCCAGACCGACGCCAAGGACTTCATGGAGAAAGTCCGGGACTACCGCAACTTCGTGCACCCCCGCCACCAGATCGACTACGGGCTCGTGCCCGACCTGGACACGGTGCGGATGTGCTGGGCGCCTGTACACGCGCTTCTCAACGACCTGGAATCCGCAACATGATCAACAGCTCATCTCGGTGACCAGCAAGCAAGCGGATAGACCTCTCCTTGTCCAGATGCCGACCTCGACACCGCCGCTGCTACTCCAGCTTCCGAACCAAGACCAGGTGCTGGAGTAGCAGACGGAGGTCAGCGGGGCCGCATCGAGCGAGTGCGGCGACGCGTTCGGCGCAGTCCTCTCGCCTGTAACCCTCGGGACGGTGCAATGCTCGGTTTCAGGTCTGTGTTCACGACCCACCGCGAACGGAACCATCTGCAGCCACTGGTACGGGAACAACTCGACCGTTGGATCGCGGGCCCCAAGGGCTGGGATCCTTCTGCGCTTCAAGAGAATCAGTGGGCGACCATCGGCGACAACGTCAGGGCCCTCCTAGTGCAGCACGAGGGGCAGGATGGATCGACGTCAACGCGCGTACGGATCGTCGAAACGAAGCCGGACGGGCAGTGGATCATCCAACTGACCGTACATTCGCCCAACGCGAGAGAGCGGGCGGCGTGGGCCTGGATCGACATCGAATCCCCCGACCCCGACAGCGAGGACCCAAGCAGCCGCCCCCGCCTCGCAGGCACCCCTCGCTTTCTCGCGCCCATGCTCGAAATCATCGATGCCTGGGACGGTGCCGCACGTCTGACGACGCGACCAATCGTCATCCGGGGCGACGAAGTCGACGAGGTCCACCGAGCCCTCATCGACACCGAGCGACGAGGTGTCGTCTTCGTCGCAGGCAACGACGACTCGCTGCCCTCAGTCCCATGGACTAACCGAATCGCCAACCTGACCCGGTTCACCATCGGCATGGCCTCGTGCTACGTGCTGGACGGGGAGGCCACACAGTTGCTCAACGACCGGCTCGGCCAGGCCCACCTCGTACTGCCCGGCCGACTTCGTACCTTTCGCTCCCAGGTGCAACCAGACTCCGTCGTCGACGGGCTGCGGCACCGTGTGCTGAGCGCCGAACGGATCGCCGACGACAACGAACAGCCCCGGCTCGCGCGGGTCCTCGCCTCCAACGCCCAACTGCAGGCTCTCGAACAACCGCTACCCGCATCGGTGGCGCGGGTACACCGGATGCTGGAACGTATCGCCGACGACATGTTGGTGCACCGGCTCGGCGACGTCAGTTCGAGGCGGCCATCGCTCGTTCCGTCGCAGCCCCGGGCGGCGACCGTCGAGACGCGAGAGAGTGATCGCCGACAAGATGACGCCAGCGCGCAGCAAGGCATGTTGCTGGACTACCTGAAGATCAAGGTAGGGGTCGATGAACTGACCGTCGACGGGATCGACGAGATCGTGCGTCTGATCGAGGTCGGTCAGTCATCGCAGGAGGCGCAGAAGGACATCGCAGCCCGCTTCGCGCAGCTCCAGGCCGAACTCGATGAGACACAGAAGGCGTATCACGACGTCAAATGGCAGCTGGATGATGAGCAGATCGAGAACCGGGACGCGGTTGAACGCCTGACCCGGTCCGCGGAGACTGAGCGGACGCTGCGCCACCGGCTCGCCTCTATTGGGCAAGCAGAGGTGGCCTGGGCGGCACAGCCATCGGAAGCGGACGTCTCCCGGCCGGACAGCTTCGGCGAGTTGCTCCGTTGGCTGCCAAGACTCCAGCACATCGTGTTCACGGGCGATCCCGACTGCGCTGAGGAACTCGACAGCAACGACCCCCTGGGCGCCTGGGCTTCGAAGACCTGGGATGCGTTGTTGGTGCTCCAGGACTATGCAGCGGCGAAGGCAGACGGGCGCTGGGCCCGGGACGTGAATGGCTTCCTGGAGAACACTCCGGATGGCTGCCACCAGTGGTCGACGCGTCGACACGCCCGTGACGAGAGCGAGGAGGTCCGAACCAACCCGGCGTTCTGGAGGAAGCGGGTGCTGCCCGTGCCGGTCTCCGTCATTCCGGCGGGCGAGATCTTCATGGGTGCGCATTTCAAGATCGCTCAGTTCGCGATGATCAGCCCCCGCCTGCACTACTACGACGATACGGCGCAGGGCGGACGGATCTATGTCGGCTACATCGGCCGGCACCTTCCGACCGGGCAGACCAATTGACCCAATGGACGCGGCCAGAGCAGCACCAACGGCGGCCACGTTCGCCTATCGCGATGCCGAAACGCACCATGCTCAGACCCGTCTACAACCGTTCGTAGGATCGCTCAGCGGGATGTTGACGGATACATTGCGTAGATGGATTGGGCTATCATTCCTCCTTCGGTAACCAGCTCGGATAGGAACGGAGCATCGCCGCCTGTCGCGCACAGACTTAATAAGCTGTCCATGTCTACAGTCTGCGGCGTAGACATCTCGGATGCCACCCTTGTGTCTGGCTCCAAACTGCGCGGCACGCTTACAGTGTGCGAAGAGTGTGAGCAGAAGCGGCGCCAGCGGCTTGAGAGGCGGCGCCGTGATGAGATTTGGCGCCGTGAGAGGATGGCTCGCGATGGCTATGTGCCGAACGCCGGCCCGGTCGGTCTGGGTAGGCGTCGGTAGCGCCCCAAGTCACCAATGTCAACCAGCGATGGACTTCCTGCCGCCTACCTGCATCTTTGTCTAATTGGCAGGCTGCATCATAATAACGATTGATCCCGCCACTGCGGTCTCTTGTCGCATCGCGGAGAACGGCTGCATATCCATCCCGGTCGGCCCACTCGATTTGCCTGACGCGGTAGTCACTTCGCGCTGTTGGCTATGCGGCGTTCTTGAAGATTTGCTTTTGGAGATCGAGGTGGCGACGTAGGTCCAAGACAACATCGCCGTCAGGCGGGTGGGCTAGCTCTCGAAGATCGCTCGCCTTGACCCGATTCGCTTCGGCGAGTCTCCTCGTGTAATTGGCCACCAGTTGAACGAACGCCTTCCATTGGCCGATTGAGAAATCAACGGTGATTCTGCCACTATCGGATTCCGCTTCGACCGCATCCAGATCCGAAACCAGGCGTTCGACGTCCTTCTCGTCGAGGCGTCCGTCGCGAGCCGCGTCCAAGTACGCACGCAGCGAGAAGGTGAACCTCTGGATGCAGATCGGCATCTCCAGCTCGGCACCCTGGGGACTGCCCTGCTTCTTTACCCTCGTTGCAGCCGCCAACACCGCGACACCGACCGCCGCCAACGCCGCGACGCCCAGCCCGACAGCGGTGACCTTGGAGCTTTTCCGAACTGTCGCGGCACCCTTCGCGACTGCTCGCTGCGTCTCCGCCGAACTTAGCCCGTCCTTCAGGTGCACCAAGATGGCACCCGCATGGTTCCGCACCACACCGCCGTACCTGGTCAGGTCACCGGCCGTGATACCCGCGAAGATGTCATCCGGCACGTCGAGCGGAACGTTGATGATGGGCACGGTTCTCCCCGGTCTCACGGATCGCGAGTGATTCGGCTACCGCGCGATCGTACGGTCCCGTGTCGACAATCGGCGATCACCAGGAGAGGGTCTCTACGGTCAACGTGAGTCAAGGACGACCTGCTTCGCCTTCCGCCTTCCCGGCCTTGGCTGCAACAACGAGGCGTCGGACATGACGTTCGGATACCCCTGCGGCCGACGCCAACTCCGGCAGGCTGGCCTGGGGGCGCTCGGCGCGCAGCCGGGCTACAACATCTACCGTTCGCTGCCCGCGCTCGGCCGGTTCGCTTCCGTCGTTCAGTGCGCTGGGGCGCAGATCCTGGCACCTGACGAGTCGCCGAACCGCCGACGGCGCCAGCTCGCGCGTTTCCGACCGGAGGCAAGAGGTCCGTTAGGCGCGACTTCGATGGCACGGGCGCAGCGCCGGAGGCCAGCGGCTCTTTCTGCGGGTAAGCAGCCCTCGTCCCGCCTTGGCTGTCACTTGAGACCGGTTGCGCTCTGGTCAGCATCTCCACGACCAGCAGCAGCGCCACCGCCGGCCACGCCGCCACGATCCGCGCTCCGAGGCTTGGCTCGGCGGCGGCGATGTTCGCCGCCACACTGGCCGCCACCCCAACGGCGAACGCCGTCCGAGCCGACCAGCGCACCCGACGATCGGCGCGCTTGTCCTCGACCATGGCTGCCGACGCGACAACCAGCATTCCGTCGACCGATAGCGGCAGCACGTAGGCGACCTCGGGACGCTCCCCGAACCTCAACGCCACGGCGACCATGTGACTCCACGACGACCAGGCAGCAATCCCGGCCACCGCCACCGTGCTCACGTCTCGGGCAAGCCGGGTCGGCGTCATCGAACCACCCCCAGCCCGAAACGTCGCTCGATGGCCCGGACCTCGACGGGACCCACGGACGGACGTCCGCCGATGTCCAGCTGCGTCTGGACATCAGCCCATCGCCGCCACCGTCGGCCGATGTCGCTCGCGCCGAGGCCGGTCGCTCGCACGATGTCCGGTAGGTCCGCACCCGCCCGCAGGGCAGCGTGGATCATCGAGGGTTGCCAACGAGTCCACCAAAACACCATCGCACCGGACAACGCCAGCTCCGCCAGGACATCATCGAGTCCGGATTCCGGCGTGCGAGCGACGGCATGGTCGGGAAGATTGAGAAGGAGTTGGAACGGGTTGATCTCTTCCGATCGGCGAATCGCACCGGTGGATCGGTCGGTCGGGCCGGGTTCATCGGGCACCCTCCGGTGCCCGTGAGCTAGGCAAACGCAGGGGTAGCGGGTCACCAGCGATCGTGGCGGTGTGGTTCGCATGGTGGTACCTCCGGCCCACCGACCGCACCGCACCATGGGTCGTTCCTCATGAGCGCCCCCGTCCGTTTCGGGCGGGGGCATTGTCGTGTCGGTTGGATGGGGTTGCACATGCCGTAGCGGCATGTGGTGGGGTCGGGCCACCACAACACGAAAGGCTCTGTCTGCGATGTACCCCTCCCTCACGCCTCCCCGGCAGGTCAAGATCGGTGATGCCGCTACGTTCGCCGGGATCACCCCACGCGCCATCCGCCACTACCACGAGATCGGTCTGCTGCCGGAGCCCGAGCGCGGCGGTGACGGCCGCCGCCGCTACGGCTATGACGACATGACCCGCCTGCTGTGGATCCGCAAGATGGCTGATGCCGGTATCAGCCTGGACGACATGCGGGCCGCCTTCGGCGAAGCCCGGGACGAAGCCCTGGATATCGAGTCGGTCCTGAGCAGGCTGGAGGGCACCTTGGCGGCGCAGGAGGCCGCCGTCAAACGTCGGCGCGCGGCCGTCCAGCGTCTGCAGGCGGTGGGAAGCCCGCTGGGGCTGCTCTCCGAACTGGTCACGGACCGGCTCAGCCACCTGCCCCCGGGCGCGTTGCGCCCCTCCGATCTGGACGCCCTGCTGGTCACAGAACGGATCTTCGGGCCGCTGGGCGCCGCCATCCAGGCCGGCACGTTCATCGTGCTGGCCACCCACCCCGACCTGCGAGCCGAGGAGGATCGTCTTGAGGCGGCCGAGGCTGCCCTCGACGACGGCGTCGAACCCGACGACCCGCGCGTCGAAGAGCTCGCCGTACAGCGATGCGCTCACCTGATGGCCCTGAATCAGGCCATCGAGGCAGCTGGACTCGACGCGGCCGAGGAGAAGATCTTCGAGAGCTATGACGCCGACCTGACAGGGGAGGAAGGCACACAGATGAGTGCCGCCACGGCGATCACCAAGATGCCTTACGGCTTCTCGCCTGCCCGGATGCGCTGCGTGGAACTCGCTGGACGGCTCTTCGGGGAGGCCCTCGCCGACGCCTCCGCGGACATCTGATCGCCTGTGCCTGGCACCGACGTGCGCTTGACGAGGTCGACGATATTTCAGGTTTGACCATAATTACGACCGGTCGCTAAAAATGGCTCCCATGGAGATCATTCCAATCACCGAGGCCAAGGCCCGGATCGCCGTACTCGCCGACCGGGTCGCCCGGAAGCACGACGCGGGGTCGACCCACTACGGCCTTGTCCCCCACTTCACGATCAGGCGCAACGGCCGGGCCGATGTCCTGCCAATCTCGGAGTCGATCCGGGAGACGCTCGACCTGCTCTCCGACGACGAGGCTCGGGCGGACCTGCGCCAGTCGCGGGAGGACTTCGTCGCCGGAGACACGTTCTCGGTGGACGAGGTCTGCACTGAACTGAAGCGGCGTCGAAGCAAGACAGCCTGATGCCTCGCAGGGGCAGGTGGGCGGGACGACCGCACCAACGAAACGCAACCCGACTAGTGTCAGGGGCGTGAGGGCACGTGCTGCGAGGTATGAGCCGCTGACAGTGGCGCGCCTCGGCATCCTGCTCGTCGGGGCCGACGAGACGCGACGGTGGCGGTTGGTGGCGGAGTTCCTGGAAGAGTACCGATGGGAGCCGTCCGAGATTCGCCCTGGTCTGCTGGAACAGGAACCCTCCCCGACGGGGGACGAGCACTGGGACGTGTTCCTTGCAGCGTTGACCGAGCATCTGGCGGCCAAGGACGGGCGTGGTGCGCCGTCGTGGGCCGAGACCCGGTCGCTACGGCGTTTCTGGTTTCCCTTCAACACCCCCGCTGCCCGGGTCGACGCTGTGGTGCACGCTCCGGCAGCGTTCCGACGCCGCGGCGTGTACGTGTCGCCGCAGGAGCTGAACGTCGCATGAGCCTCGATGATCCGCTGATAAACCTCGCCACGATCGAGGATGCCCTTCGTCGGAGATCTGTCCCGAGGAGGAGATCCCAGGTCGGGCCAGGCTGATGCTCGACGCTGTCGTTCGACGGCGATCAGGAGAGTCGGCGGCTCAGTCAGCGGTGCTGTAGTACGCGATCTTCTCGTCCAGGACCGAGATCGCGGTTTCGATATGGGCGGCGCGTCGTTGCAGTTCGCTGCGATGTCGGGTGAGGAACCCGACCCGGTCACCTGCCGCGTCTCCCGCGCGCAGCATCGACGTGAACTGTCTCAGGTCGGCGATGCCCAGGCCGGCGTCGCGGAGGCAGCTGATCAGCCCGATCCAGAACACGTCGTCGTCCGAGTATCGGCGCTTCCCGCCGGAGGTACGGTCGACGGGACCGATCAGTCCCTCGCGTTCGTAGTACCGCAGCGTGTCCAGTGTGAGACCGGTCCGCTCGGCCACCTGCGCCGGAGGCAGCGATGCCGTCATCGTGGGCTTCCGTTCCTGATCAGCGGGCGGCGGCCAGGCGGGCCATCTGCTCGTCGTCCAACTGCACGTCCACCGCGCCGACGGCCTCGTCGAGCTGCGCGAGGCTGCTCACCCCGACGATGGGCTGGATGTCCTGCCGCAGCAGCCAGGCGAGGACCACCTGGTTGCGGGTCGCTCCCGTCTCGACGGTGACCTCGTTGAGTACGCCGAGAACCCGGATGGTCCCGGGGTGGTCGTACGCCTCGGGGAAGGGCTTGTCTGGGCGTACGTATCCGCCGTGGATCAACGGGGTGTACGCCCACACGTCCAGGCCCTCGGTGCGCGCGTAGTCGAGGTCGTCGGCGGCGAGGAGCTTGTGGCCCTGGTCGGGCAGTGTGGCGCCAGGTCTGGGCTGCACCAACGAGTGCCGCAGTTGCACAGCCGACCACTGTGTCACTCCCTCGTCTCGCGCCAGGGCACGCGCCTGCTCGACTCGCCACGACGCGTGGTTCGCCGCACCCACCCGGTGTACGTCCCCACTGTCGACGAGCCGACCGAAAGCGCTGACGGTCTCGGAGAGCGGCACGGTCCGATCTTCGGCGTGTGCCCAGAGCAGATCGACGGCGTCGACGCCGAGCCGGGACAGGCTACCGGCGACACCCTTGGCGATCGCCCCTGCCGACAGTCCCTCTGCGGACTCGGGCCAGCGGTGCGGGATCAGCGGGTCCTGCCGGACCTTCGTCGCGATCTTCACTCGTTCCCGCACTCCCGGGCGCGCACCGAGCCACGCCCCGATGACGCGCTCACTCGCCCCGCCGAGACCGTCCGGGTCGGTCCAGAACGCGTAGCAGTTGGCGGTGTCGAGCCACTCTCCGCCGACCTCCACGAACCTGTCCAACAGCGCGAACGCGCGATCCTGGTCCACCAACGTGCCGTAGCTCATCGTCCCCAGCACCAGCCGGGCGACTCCCGTGTTCGCTGCCATGTCGTGGACTCTGCCACCTGGAGCGCGCTCCAGGTCAAGCCCTCGCACCCCGACCAGGGTCACGACCGACAGCCCCTCAACGACCGGACAGGGCCTGCCCCTTCCTTGTGCTGGGAAACTTCGCGCGCATTCACGGGGTACCCGCGCACTCGACACCTCGGAGTCGACACGCTGAGTGGCGATCGGTGCACCGTCCGATGTGGTAACCCGTCGGTGTGGAAGTGGGCGTGGTCGTCGCTTCAGCCCTTCTTTGCGGGAGTCGGCCGTGTCGCCTATCGCTGATCCGCGTTTCGGTGTGGAGCTTCGTCGCCTACGGACGGAGGCCCGCGTCTCGCTTCGCGCCCTCGCTCAGGTGGTCTTCCAGAGCAAGAGTCAGCTTCACGACGCGCCGGGGTGGTGTCCGTCGGCGGCGGAGGTGCACCGGCACGTCGGGCACGCGTGGTTGACGTTCCAGCACGGTCACTACGCCCAGCTGGTACGGATGTTGCCGGGTCTGCTCCAGGCCGCCCAACGGCTGCACGCCGTCGACCCGAGGCAGGGGGTTGGGCTGCTGGTCGAGGCGGACCGCCTCGCGGCGGCTGAGGTCCGGTGTCGGCCGGTCGGGCGGACCGTCCTCGCCGAGGTGTACCGGGACGGGCCACCCTCGGCCGGGGTGGCGCGGCTGGTGACGGCGATCGGAGTGGTCCGACCACCCACGTTCAGGGGGATGGCCGGACCGTTCACCAGGTCGTTCGGAGCGGCCGGTCAGGACCGGGGGCGACCGTCCGAGGGGCAGTAGAGGATCATGTCGACCCAGGTCGCGCTGCGGTTACGCTGCCACACCCCATTGGCGCAGTTTCCGTCGTACTTGGCAATGAGGCTGCCGTCGTACGTGCTGATCCGCTGGACGACTCCGCCGGCACAGCTCCAGTACTGCTCCCGGGGAATGGTCTCCGTCCCCGTCCGCGTGCTCCAGCACTTCCAGATCTCGGTCGCGCTGTCTGCGGAGGCCGCCGACGCTGGCGCCGCCAGGGGAGAAGCGATGAGCATCGCTGCACCGACAAGCCCGAGGGCGAACTTTCTCACTGTTGTACCTCTCGTTGACCGGAATGGTTGGTGGTAGATCGAACGCTCTCGGTCGCCGCGCAGCCGTCGTCACCTCCAGCTCCAAGAAAGGAAACATGAAGACAATTATTGCAAGCCAGCATTAGGTCCGGAGAGATTCCAGGAACCATTCACCGAATCGTTCGGATGGGCCGGTCAGGACCGGGGGCGGCCGTCCGAGGGGCAGTAGAGGATCATGTCGACCCAGGTCGCACTGCGGTTACGCTGCCACACCCCGTTGGCGCAGTTCCCGTCGTACTTGGCGATGAGGCTGCCGTCGTACGTGCTGATCCGCTGGACGATTCCACCGACGCAGCTCCAGTACTGCTCACGGGGAATGGTCTCGGTGTTCCCCCGCGTGGTCCAGCACTTCCAGATCTCGGTTGCACTGACCTGTGCGGGGACCGCCGACGCGGGGGCAGCCAACGCTGGCGCCGCGAGGGGAGAAGCGATGAGCATCGCTGCACCGGCAAGCCCGAGGGCGAACTTTCTCAACTGATGCACCTCTCATTGATAGGGGTGTTTCCGATAGATCGAACGCTATCAGCCGCCGCGCGGCCGTCGCTACCCCTCAACCATGGACAGGGTGGGTGCAACAACTCTCACACGTCAATTTATCGCCAATCTGACCTGCACTTTCACGCAGTGCCGGAGACTGCCCGGAAACACTGTGGGTACCAACATCGACGTAGATGCGGTAGTGTCCCGCGCCGGCGATGCCGTCGACACCCACGAGGCATATTCGTTTTCCGACACAGACGTCCGTCAGACTTCCTTCAGGCAGCTCCCAGGAACACTTCGGCAGTGATGCCGCATCGCCGTCACGCGCACACCGGCCCGCCCAGCCCCGCCACCGGCACCGGCACCGGCACCGGCACCGGCGAAAACGGGCAAAGCATAATCAAGCATGTCAGATTCGGTCATAATCCTGACAGTCATCGTTGTCTGTGAGGAGTCACCTGTGCTCGCGTCCCGACTTCAGCGCGCCCGTCCGACCCCACTGTCGGAGCGCTACTCGGCCCGGCGAAACGCGTTCGGAACGCTGCGGGTGGCGTTGGCCGTCGGCGTGATCGTCGCCCACGCCTGGCCACTTGGATTCGGTCGACCCGCTCCCGGGCACGGCCTCTCGTCCGGGCAGAGCGACCTCGGCGCGCTGTCGCTGTACGGCTTCTTCTTCGTCTCCGGGTTCCTCATCACCGACAGCGGGCTCCGCTCCTCGTTCACCCGGTTCGTCAGGGCCCGGCTGCTTCGGGTCTTCCCGGGGCTGTGGGTCTGCCTCCTGGTCACCGCGTTCGCCTTCGCCCCGTTCGTCGCCCTCGTCGAGCGCGGCACACTTCGCGGCTTCTGGAGTCACCCGCAGGGACCCGTCGAGTACGTCCGGACCAACTGGTTCGCCTCGATGGAGCAGTTCACCATCTCCGGGCTGCTCACCAGCACGCCGTTCGGCCAGGTCGGCGGCGGCCCCAGCGCCTTCGACGGATCACTCTGGACCCTCCGCTACGACCTCGCGTTCTACGCCGTCGTGGCCGTACTGATCGGGACGGCGGTGCTGTCCCGGGCACCCCGGGCGGTGTTGGTCCTCACCGGGGGCTGCTACCTGCTGATCCTGCGCGACGTCCTCACCGCACCCGACTGGACGAGTCGCCCACCGGCACACGGTGCGGTGGGTCCGTTCCCGCTGATCGGCTCGTTCGCCGCGGACTGGATGCTCCACCTCGGCTTCCTCTTCCTGCTCGGGGCGGTGCTGCGGCTCTACGCGCACCGGGTTCCGATGGACGGCCGGATCGCCACGGTGGCCGCAGTGGTGACAGTCGGGACGTTGGGATGGGGCGGGTTCTACGCCTTCGGCCTGCCGGCCTTCACGTACCTGCTGCTCTACGTCGCGGTCGCGGCACCGGACCGGTTCACCCGCCACCTCCGCCGGCACGACTACACGTACGGCCTCTACATCTACTCGTTCCCGGTTCAGCAGGTGATCGCGCTGCTGGGCGGCAACCGGTTCGGGATCACCGCGTACGTCCTGCTCAGCGTGCTCGGCAGCCTGCTGTTCGCCGTACCCTCGTGGCATCTGGTGGAGCGACCGGCCCTGCGGTGGAAGGCCGCCGCGCTCCCCGGCCGGCACCGGCAGCGTCACCACCCCGTGCCGACGGTCGCGGAGGGGGACCGCCGGCCCGCGCAGACGGTCGCGGAGCCGGTGGGTCCGTTCGCCTCGGCCCAGACCACCGGCCGGTCCTGACCGGATGACCTCCGGGTCCGCCCGGCCCGGTCGGCAACCCGCCGACCGGCCGTGTCGTTGATCCGGTTGCGACCGTCGGTGGTGGGCGCGACCGTGGCGACGAACAGAGGGGGTACGCCGTGACCGGTGCACGCAGGACCGTCGAGGTGGACGAGGTCCTCTTCCGGGCGGTGTACGACTCCCCCGCGAGCCTGCCCGGTCGACACCGGTGGGTCACAGCCGAAGCCGACGTACGCCGGATCGAGAAGCAGCTCGGGATGCCGCCGCGCACCATCGGCGCCCCGCTCTGGGTCAGCGGCGACGAGCCGGACTGCCCCAAGTGCGGCCGACGGGTCAACTGGCTCGACATCGTCTCGTCGGCGCTCTCCGGGGTGCACGACCGGGCGATGATCGCCCGGGTGATCCTCGGTGACCGGCGGTACGTCAACACCGAGGTCCCGGCCGCCATCGCCGGGGTGTACTGCGTGGACTGCCGTACCCCGATCGGCGGGCTGCGCAGCTTCAAGTGCCACAACTGGGCGTACGCCTTCGAGGCCCTGGAAGGGGTCCTGGCGAGGATGTCCGGCCTGCCCGCACCGGCCGTCCCCGCCGACTGACGGTGCCCCTTCCCTATCGGCGGGAGGGGCGGAGGGTGGGCGGGCTCGCAGGCTCGGGGCCGTGGTCGGGCAGGTCGGGCAGCGGCCGGGTGACCGGGGCGGCGGCGGTGACCCGGAGCTGTTCGCCGTGGTGCCGGAACTCCACCTCGGCCCCGGGCTCGGCGTCGGGCAGCTCGTACCGGGCGCCCGCCGGGGTCACTGTCACCTGGAGCCGGTGTCCCCGCCACCGGAGGCTGAACACCAGCCGGTCGACCCGGTCGGGCAGTCGGGGGTCGAAGGCGAGGAGTCCCTGGTCGTCGCGCATGCCGCCGAAGCCCTGCACCACTGCCAGCCAGGCCCCGGCCAGGGAGGCCAGGTGCAGGCCGTCGCCGGTCTTGTCGCCGAGGTCGGCGAGGTCCTGGAGGGCGGTCTCGGCGAGGTAGTCGTACGCCAGGTCCAGGTGGCCGAGTTCGGCGGCGACGATCGCCTGCGCGGACGCCGACAGGGACGAGTCGCGGACGGTCCGGGCCTCGTAGTAGGCGAAATTGCGGGCCTTGGCCTCGGCGTCGAAGTCACCGGGGAATCGCTGCACCGCCAGCACCAGGTCGGCCTGCTTGACCACCTGCTTGCGGTACAGCTCCAGGTAGGGGAAGTTCAGCAGCAGCGGATAGTCGTCCTCGGTCATGGCGTCGAAGTCCCATTCGGGCAGTTCGGTGAAGCCCGCCGACTGCTGGTGCACCCCCCGCTTGCGGTCGTAGGGCACGTGGACCGCGTCGGCGGCGGCCCGCCAGTCGGCGATCTCGGCCGGTTCCACGCCGAACCGGGCCGCCACCTCGGGGTGGGCCTCGGCGGCGTCGGCCGCCCCGCGCAGGTTCCGCCGGACCATCAGGTTGGTGAAGACGTTGTCGTCGACCAGGGCGGTGTACTCGTCGGGGCCGGTGACCCCGTGGATGTGGAAGCTGCCGGTGTCGGAGAAGTGTCCGAAGCCGTGCCAGAGTCGGGCGCTCTCCACCAGCATTTCCAGCCCGGCCTCGGCGAGGAAGTCCTGGTCGTCGGTGGCGGCGACGTAGCGCAGCACCGCGTCGGCGATGTCGGCGTTGACGTGCATTCCGGCGGTCCCGGCGGGCCAGTACCCGGAGCACTCCCGGCCGCCGATGGTCCGCCACGGGAAGGTGGCCCCGGTCAGCCGCAGCTCGGCCGCCCGGTCCCGGGCTTCAGGCAGGTGGGCGTGGCGCCAGCGCAGGGCCGAACGGACCATGGCGGGAGCCAGGTAGGTCAGCACCGGCAGGACGTACCCCTCGGTGTCCCAGAGCACGTGCCCGTCGTAGCCGTTACCCGTCAGCCCCTTGGCCGGGATGGTCCGGTCCACGTCCGGGCGACCGGCCTGGAGCAGGTGGAACACCGAGAACCGGATCGCCTGTTGCAGCTCGTCGTCGCCGTCGAGGACCACGTCGGCGGTCCGCCAGGCGACGTCGAGGGCGGCCCGCTGGTCGGCGCGGAGGGCGTCGAACCCCTCGGTACGGGCCGCCGCCGCCTCCTCGGTGACGTGGTCGGCCAGGTCCCGGTCACCGGTGCCCCCCGCCGTCGACGTCCACTCGTACGCGGCGAACTTGTCGAGCCGGACCCGCCGGCCGGGGGTCAGGGTGCCGGTGAGGGTGACCCGGAACCGGTCGTCGGTGAGGTCCACGTCGGTGTGCCACTCGTCGGGGGTGTCGACCACGTGGGCCACCCCGACGGCGACCCGCTGTCGGCTGTGTTCGGTGCGGTGCACGAGGACGCCGTCGACGCCGTCGTGGTGCCGGTACTCGCCGGTGAGGGGGTCGGTGATGATCGAGGCCGCCCGGGGGTCGTCGGAGCGTTCCGGCACCCGCTCGTTGGCCTGGAGGTCGGAGGTGATCCGCAGCTCGACCGGCCCGTCCAGGGGCTCCACCTCGTACCGGACGGCGGCGATGGGATGCCGGGAGAGGGAGACGAGCCTGGTGCTGCGGATGCGTACGCCGTGCCCGGCGGGCGAGATCCACTCGGTGAGCCGTTCGACCACTCCGGCCCGCAGGTCCAGGGTTCGTTCGTGGTGGCGCAGGGTGCCGGTCCGCAGGTCGAGTGGTTCGTCGCCGACCCGGAGCCGGACCAGGGCTGCGTTGGGCGCGCTGATCACGGTGTCGCTGCTCTGCGGGAAGGCGTACCCGTCCTCGGGGTAGGTCAACTCGCGCTGCTCGTGGAAGCCGCTGAGGTAGCTGCCGGGCATTCCGTACGGCTCGCCCTCGTCGAGCGTCCCGCGCCAGCCGATCCACCCGTTGCTCAGGGCGAAGATCGATTCGGTCTCGGCGAGTCGGTCGAGGTCGGACTCGGTACGCCGGATCCGCCAGCTCTCCTCGTCCGCCGCATCGGGCAAGGTCGCCTGCCCATCGACGGTGGGGCTGCTCTGCACGTCGCCTCCAGCTCGGGAGTTCCACTCGTCGCCGGCCAGCCGGGGCTGACCGAGCGGCCACTGAGTCTCAGGTGAGGTTTCCGGTTCACCAGTGAACGCTGGTGGTGAACGGAGATGATTTCCTGCGGTGCCGTGCGGTAAACAGACGCTGAACGCATGATGGGATAGGGTATGTTTCACACCAGCGTGACGGATGTTCCCGACATCAGCACTGATTTGTACCAGGACGTCGTGGAGTTCGCCGACGCCAATCCCACAGCCGCCCAGTGGTTCATGGTCCACTTCACCGAGGCGTCGATCATCCTGCTCGGCCTGCTCCTGCTCTTCGCCGCCTGGCGGCGCCTCGGCGGCAGCCCCGGGGACAAGGCTCTCGTCCTGGTCGTCCCGGCCACTGTGGTCTTCGCGTACGGGCTCAGCGAGGGACTCAAGCTGGTGATCACCCAGAGCCGCCCCTGCCAGGTCCTCACCGACGTGGCCATCGTCGCCTCGGAGTGCCCCACGGTGGGTGACTGGTCCTTCCCGAGCAACCACTCGACGATCGCCGGTGCGCTGGCCGCCGGCACCTACCTGCTGCACCGCACCCTCGGGTGGTACGCACTGCCGATCGCGGCGTTCTCCGCCTTCTCCCGGGTCTACGTCGGCGTGCACTACCCGCACGACGCCCTGGTCGGCGTCATCCTCGGCGCCACAGTGGTCCTCCTGCTCGCCCCCCTCCTGGTCACCCCCACCACGAACCTCATCCGCCGCCGCACCCACCGCAGCCAACAACCCGTCCCCACCCACACCCCCCACTGACCCCACCCACCCCACCCCGCCGCCCTCCGCCCGCGAGGGGCCGCCCCGCTGCCACAAGTCCCGTGATCAAGGGGTTTGCGTCACCGACGGACCGCCCACTGACACAAACCCCTTGATCACGCGGGCGGCCGGGCGGGCGGCCGGGCGGGCGGCGGGCGGCCGGGGAGGGGAAGGGAGGGGAGGGTCAGGGGGGTGGGTCAGTGGGGTAGGAGGAGGAGGGTGGTGAGGGTGGCGAGGGTCAGGTGGGGGCCGAAGGGGAGGTGGGTGGACCAGGTGGCGCGGCGGGCGGCGAGCAGGGCCAGGCTCACCAGGGCGGAGAAGCCGAACGCCAGCAGCATCCCGACGACCAGCGCCGACCACCCGTACCAGCCGAGCAGCAGGCCCACGCCGAGCGCCAGTTTGGCGTCACCGAGGCCGAACCCGCGTCGACCCAGCAGGAGTGTGGTGGCGGCGAAGGACAGCGCCAGGACGAGCCCGGCGGCGGTGGCCCGCAGCCAGGGTGCCGCCCCCGCCCCGGTGACGGCGGCGAGCCCGAGCAGGGTCCAGGTGCCGGCCGCCGCCGGATAGGTCAGCCGGTCGGGCAGTCGGTGCACCGCCAGGTCCACCAGGGTCGCCGGCACCACCCATCCGAGCCACCACAGCAGCGCCACCGTCGGCAGGGGCGGTGCTCCGATCAGGATCACCGCCGCCACCGCCGCCACGACGGCCGCCTCGACCACGCCGGGCGGCGCGCCGACCCGGGTGCCGCACCGCCCGCACCGCGCCACCGGGCTCAACGCCGGCCACGGCCGGTCCAGGCCGATCGGGGCGGCACAGCCCGCGCACCCGGCCCGCCACGGCGACCCCACGGGTACGGCGTGCCGCACCACCGCCAGCCGGAGCAGCGGTACGACGGCCAGGGCCGCCGACACCCGTACGCCCCGAGACGTGGGCGATGTCTCCCGGGGTTTCACAGGCATGTCGGGGCCGCCCCCACCCCCGGGCCACCCAGCACGTTCCGTAGTCGCGGCGGGGCCTGGTTGTTGCGGATGGCGCGAGAAGTGACCGGATTGCATCGACGTTGACCAGCGGATCTCCGGACACCCGAAGCCTTTTCGGCTGCACTGCGTCCCGTTTTGGCCCACCGCTGATCGGACCACCGGAACGCACCGTGATCTGCCACCCGACACCTCCCCCATCCATCACCGTGCGTATTCGGGCGAATTGCCTCTGTTGTATCGGCGGGCGTCAGCTTATGCTCGCCCCCTAGGCACTACGCAACCCCGAGAACCACAGGCGCACGAGGCTGACCAGGACGAACACAACCCCTGCAATTTCAAGATCCGTACAGGTGAATGTGGAACAGGCGCATCGGTTCCGAATATCGGGATCCGGAGACACTGCCGCATGCCCGGAGGTCGTCGACGATCCCGGGCCACCCTCGGGTCGATCGAGGAGGCACCCGTTGTCGCGCGCACGACAGCCCCGTCGACGCAGCGCCGGCCTGGTCGTGCTGGTGGCGCTGGGAGTGGCTGTCGGCGGATGCGGCACCGATCCGCCTCCCGTCGACCCGTCGCGGGCGACCGGTGCCGCCACCACGGCCCGCCCCTCCGCCCAGGAGGAGTCGGCGGCCCGAAAGGACGCCCTGGCCGCGTACGAGGGATATCTGGAGGCGACCAGGATGGCCAGCCGTACCAGTGACCCGCAGCATCCGGAGTTGACACGACATCTCGCCGACCCCCTGCTGACCCGGGTTCGACTGACGATTCGCCAAGCCAAGGAGAACGGCGCGATGCGTACCGGGAAACTGGTTTCCGATCCCACGGTGACCGGCGTCGACCTGGAGGCCGACCCCCCGACGGTGGAGATCCAGGACTGCCTCGACACCACCGGATATCGGCTGGTCTACACCAAGGACCGCAAGGTGGTGCCGGGTTCGGCCGGCAGTCGACACCTGGCCACCGCCACCGCCGTCAGGTATCCCGACGGCAGGTGGCGGATCAGCAGGGGCAACGCCCACCAGGACCAGCCGTGCTGACCCGGGGTCGGACGTCGGCGGTGTTCGCCGCGCTGCTGCTCGCGGCGGCCCTGGTCGTGGCCCCGTCCGCCGGTGGCGACCGGCCCGGCGGGGCGGCCCGGGCCGCCGGTCGGGCCGACCCGGGCGCGGAGTGCCCGCCCGGGCAGGACGACTGCAACGTCTGGGACGACGACCCGGGTACGCCGGGTGACCCCGGCGGTGGCGGGGACGGCGACGACGGTGGGGACGGCGGCGGGCGTCCGGGCGGCGGCGGCCCGGCCGCCAGGTGCCAGTGGGAGGGACAGGAGTACCCCTGCCACGACAGCGTCCTCGGCTCGTTCAACAACGGCGACGGCTGCTACTACCGGGTCTCCGAGCCGCAGCCCACCGAGGTCGAGGGCAGCCTCTGGTACACGGTCACCTGCGTCGACGACCCCGGTTCCCAACGGCAGGAGCTGCGCGACGTCCCGCCCCCCGGCTTCGGTGCCCCACCGGACCCGGAGGAGCTGGCCCGCCGGGCGCTCGCCTCGATCAGTCTCCGGGAGCCCAACATCGCCGTCGCCCCCCGCCGGGGCAACGGCCCCGGCCTGGTCGGGCTGCCGGTGTGGATGTGGGCCAGCCGTGGGCCGAACTACTTCGGACCGATCAGCGCCTCCGCCTCGGACCGGGGGCTGACCGTCACCATCACCGCCCGGGTCGACCGGACCGTCTGGAACATGGGCGACGGGGAGAAGCGCACCTGCCTCGGCCCCGGAACCCCGTACCGGGCCGACGGCCCGCACGCCGGTGGGCCCTCCCCCGACTGCGGATACGACGACGGGTACCCGAAGGCGGGCCGGTACCGGATCAGCGCCACCACCTTCTGGACCGTCAGCTGGAGCGCCAGCAGTGGCGGGGCGGGGGACTCCTTCACCCTCACCCGGACCAGCAACGCGACCACTATCGAGATCGACGAACTTCAGGTGGTGACCAGGTGAGTGTGGTGACGCGCAGCGGTACCGGCCCGGTGGACGCGCCGGTCGTACCGCCGAAGGTGCTCCGACAGCGCCGGATGCGTCCCGGGCTGCTCGGCCTGGCGGTCCTGCTGATCGCCCTCGGCGGGCTGGGGGCCGCGTTCGCGGTGACCTCGGTCCGGGCCACCGGCACCTACCTCGCCGTCGCCCGCGCCGTCGAGGTGGGCCGGGAGGTGGGCGCCGACGACCTCGTCACCGTGCAGGTGGCCGGCGGGCAGGGGCTGTCCCCGGTGGCCGCCGACCGGATCGGGGAGGTGGTCGGCAAACGGGCGGCGGTGTCGCTGACCCCGGGCACCCTGCTGACCATGGCCCAACTCACCGACGACCCGCTGCTCGGCTCGGGGCAGCAGCAGATCGCACTCGGCCTACCCCCCAGTGAGGTGCCCGCCCGGAAGCTCAGCCCCGGCGACGAGGTCCTGCTGGTCACCACCCCGGACCGCAACTCCGACGGCAAGGGTCCCGGCACCCGGTTCGAGGCCACCGTGATCGACACCGCCACCCCGGAGACCGGCAGCGTGGTGGTCTACCTGGCGTTGGCCAACCGGGACGTCCCGGCGGTGGTGGTGCTCGCCGCCCAGAAGCGGATCGCCCTCGTCCTGACCAGGGCGGCCTGAGACGTGGCGATCGTCGCGCTGGTCTCCGCCAAGGGGTCGCCCGGTGTCACCACCACCGCGCTGGCCTGCGCGCTGGCCTGGCACCGTCGCCTGATCCTCGCCGAGTGCGACCCGGCCGGGGGTTCGGTGATGGCCGGTTACCTGGGCGGGGTGCTCAACGGTCCTCGGGGCATCGGCGAGCTGGCCGTCGGTGAGCTGCGCGACGGCAACCTGGAGCAGGCGTTCTGGTCCCAACTGGTCGACCTGGACGCGCCGAAGCGGGAGCGGCTGCTGCTGCCCGGGGTGGTCGACCCGGCCCAGGCGGGCAGCGTCACCCCGCTGTGGCAGCGGTTCACCGACTTCTTCGCCGACCTGGAGAAGGGGCGACCGCCGTACGACGTCCTCGTCGACTGCGGTCGGCTGCACGTGTCCGGCCCGCCCTGGCCGGTCCTGCGGGCGGCCACAGTGGTCCTCCTGGTCACCCGGGCGAACCTGCCCGACCTGTCGGTCACCCGGTCCGTGGTCCGGGCGATCGAGCGGGACTTCGTCGAGCACCGGGTGCCCTCGGGCACGCTCCGGCTGCTCCTGGTCGGCGACGGACACTCCGACGCCGAGATCGCCAAGGCGCTGCGGGTCCCGGTGATCGCCCGGATACCCGACGACAGGCGTACCGCTGAGGTCCTCACCCTCGGTGGGACCGTCCGGGCCGGTCGGCCGCTGATGCGGGCGGCGCGGGGGCTGGAGGGTCCGGTCCGGGCGATGCTCGAACACCGTCGGGCCCGGGTCGCCTGGCCGGCGGAGGAGGTGCCGGATGCGGTTTGAGCCGGTCCAGCACGACCCGCGCGGTCCGCAGCCCGGGGTGACCTCGATCGCCCCACCGTTGACGGCCCCGAACGGGCATCCCCCGCCGCCCCAGAATCCGGCTCCCACCCCCGCCGCACCGCCTCCACCTGCGGAGACGCCGTCCCGCCGGGCCGACTTCGCAGTGGTACGGGAGCTGCGCCGGGAACTGAGCGAGCGGCTGACCCTCTGGCAGCGCGGCCGGGAGTTCACAGTCGAGGAGGAGGACGTCGAGCGGGCCCGGCTCGCCGTCGACGTGGTCGCCGGGTACGCCGACGCGGTCCGTCGGGCCGGCACCCCCATGCCCGCCGGTGAGGAGCGGATCCTGCTCGACCAGGTGACCGCCGAACTGGTCGGGCTGGGCCGGTTGCAGACCCTCCTCGTCGACACCTCCATCGAGGAGGTGCACATCCTCGGCTGCGACCAGATCCGGATCACCCGGCACGGCGGCGGGGTCGACTGGGGGGAGCCGATCGCCGACAGCGACGCCGAACTGGTGGAGATCCTCCAGGCGGCGGCCCGTCGGGCCGGGGCGACCGAACGGTCCCTGTCGACCTCCAAGCCCACGCTCGACCTGCAACTGCCCGACGGGAGCCGCCTCGCGGCGGTGTTCCTGGTCAGCCAGCGCCCGTACGCGGTGATCCGCAAGCACAACACCCTCGACGTCACCCTCGACGAACTGGCGGGTGGCCGGGCCGACCTCGACGAGATGGTCGACCCGCTGCTGCGCGACTTCCTCCGGGCGTCGATGCGGGCCGGGCTGAACATCATGGTGGCCGGGCTGGCCGGGGCCGGGAAGACCACTGTGCTGCGGGCCCTGATGGCGGAGATCCCCCCGGACGAGCCGTTCGTGCTGTTGGAGGAGAGCCGGGAACTGCTGCCGACCCGCGACGGCGGACGGCACCGGGCGGTGATGAGCTTCGAGGCCCGGGAGGGGCACGGCGAACGCGGACTCGACGGGCGACCGGCGGGTGAGGTGAGCATCGCCGACCTGATCCCGGTCTCCCTGCGGATGGGCGTGCTCCGGATCATCGTCGGGGAGGTCCGGTCCCGGGAGATCGTGCCGATGCTCCAGGCGATGACCACCAGCCGGGGGTCGCTCTGCACCATCCACGCCCGTACCCCGGCGGGAGTGAGCGAGCGGATCATCGAGCTGGCGCTCTCCCACGGGCGGGAGATGACAGTCGAACAGGCCCGCCGGATGGCCGGCAACGCCCTGGACCTGATCGTCTACGTCAGCGTCGAGGACGAGACCGCGATCGGGGGTCGCAAGCACCGGTTCGTCTCGTACGTCGACGAGGTGGTCGGGGTGGGCGAGGGGAACCGGATCGTCACCACCGCCGTGTTCGCCCCCGGCCCGGACGGCCGTGCCGTCCCCCGGCACCTCCCCGAGCGGGTACGCGAACAGCTGCTCCGGGTCGGCTACGACGCCCGGTTGCTCAGCCGGTGGATCGACGCGGGCGCCGGGGCCTGGCGTCGTCCCCGCCACACCCGACTGGCCCGGCGGTGAGACGGCCGTGACCAGCAGCATCGAACTCGTCGCGGTGTTCTCCGGGGCGGCCTGCGTCGCCGGGATGATCCTCGCCGTCGTCGCCCTGGTCGGCACCCGTCGTCCGGCCCGCCCCGCCACCGGAGCCGGGCTGCGCCGCCTCTGGGTCGGCCCCGGCACCGGTCGACGGGAGCAGCGTCGACACCAGCGCCTCCTGATCGGCGCGGTGGTCGTCGGGGCGGTGGCCTTCCTGCTGACCGGGCTGCTGATGGTGGGGCTGCTGGTCGCGATCGCGGTGCCCGGGGTTCCGTGGCTGTTCTCCGTCGGCCGGGCCGAGCAGCAGGCGATCGCCCGGGTCGAGGCGGTCGGCGAGTGGACCCGCCGACTCAAGGACGTCTCCGCCGTCGGCCAGGGTCTCCAGCAGGCGATCATCGGGACCGTCACCACCGTCCCGGAGCAGATCGAGGACGAGGTACGCGTCCTCGCCGCCCGACTCCAGGCCGGTTGGTCGGCGCGGGCCGCCCTGCTCGCCTTCGCCGAGGAGATCGGGGACCCGGTCGGCGACCAGGTGGTGGCGGCGCTGATCCTGCACCTGACCGATCGGGGGGAACGCCTCGGCGACGTACTCGGGTCGATCGCCGCCGCCGCGTCGGCCGAGGTGGCCACCCGACGGGAGGTGGAGGCCAAGCGGACCCAACCCCGGTTCGCCGTCCGGTTCCTCACCGGGATGACCCTGGCGACCCTGGCGTACGGGCTGCTCAACGCCGAGTACATGCAGCCGTACGGGACCCCGACCGGGCAGCTGGTGATGATCGTCCTCGGGGCCGGTTTCATCGCCCTGCTGGTCTGGGTCCGCACCATGAGTCAGCCGCCTCCACCGGCCCGGTTCCTGCCCGCCCCCGACCCGGAGGAGGCGCTGCGGTGATCCTCAGTTGGCAGCTCACCCTCGCCGTGGTCGGTGGTGGGGTGGTCGGGTTGGGCCTGTTCCTCCTCGTCCAGGAGGCCCTGCCGGCCACCCCGGCGCTGGGGCCGGCGCTGCGTCGGCTGCACCAGCCCCCGGGGACCGGCCGGTCCACCGGCAGCCGTCGGCTGGACTGGCTCGGTGGGGCGGCCCGGTGGGTCCGGCCACCGCACCGGGAACTGGCCCTGATCGACCGGACCCCGGAGCAGTACACGCTGTCCCTGCTGCTCTCCGCCCTCATCGGGTTGGCCGCGCCGACAGTGCTCGGGACCGTCGCCTTCCTCGCCGGGATCGGGATGCCGCTGGCCCTGCCGGTCTTCGGGGGGATCGGCGCGGCCGCCCTCTGCGCGCTTGTCGCCCACCGGGACGTACTGAACCGGGCCGACCGGGCGCGGGCCGAGTTCCGCCAGGCGGTCTGCGCCTACCTGGACCTGGTGGCCCTGCAACTCTCCGCCGCGCACGGGCCGGTGCAGTCCCTGGAACGGGCGGCGATGGTCTGTGACGGGTGGGTCTTCGACAGGTTGCGGGAGTCGCTGCGGATCGCCCAGATGCAGATGCACTCCCCCTGGGACGAGCTGCGGGACCTGGCCGACAAGTTGGGCATCCCGGAACTCGGCGACGTCGGGGCGATCATGCGGGCCTCCGGCAGCGAGGGTGCCCAGGTGCACGAGACCCTGCGCGCCCGGGCGGACTCGCTGCGCGACCAGATCCGCACCGACAACCTGGCCCGGGCCGAGGGGATCACCAGTCGGTTGGACATCCCCGGTGCGCTGCTGGTCTTCGTCCTGCTCGGTTTCGTCGCCTACCCGTTCGTCGCCCGTCTCTAGCCCCTTCCATCCCTAGGAGCAACCCATGCGTCTCGTCGCCTACCTGCACGTCGTGCTCTTGACCCGCCTCACCGAACTGCGCCGGGCCGGTGACCGGGGCGACAGCCCGGTCCCCACGGCCGTGATCATCTTCGGTCTGGTCGCCGCTGCGGCAGCCGTGACCCTGGTGGTCCGGAGCCGGGTCGACTCCTGGATGAACGCCGTCCCCGGCCCGCCCGCGCCCTAGCGACAGTGCAGAAGTCGTCGCGGTCCCGTCCGCTCCGAGGCGTCCACCGCCGGGTCACGGCAGCCCTCCGCCCGGCGCGGGAGCACCTCCGTGCCCGGTCCGACCAGGGTGCCAACCCTGTCGAACTGGCAGTGGTCATGCCGGTGATCCTGGTGCTGCTGTTCGCCTCCATCCAGGTCGCCGTCTGGTTCGTGGCCCGCTCCACGGCGCTGCACGCCGCGCAGAGCGGGGTCAACGCGCAGCGGGTCCACCAGGCGCAGCCGGGGGCCGGTGAGGCCCGGGCCGTCGGGTTCCTCGACGTCGCCGGGGACTGGCTCGTCGACTGGGACCGGCCGGGACCGGTCTGCACCACCACCACGACCACTGTGACCTGCACTGTCACCGGCCGTTCCCTGTCGGTGGTGCCGGGGGTCGACTTCCCGGTCCGGCAGACCGCCCACGGCACCCGGGAGCGGTGGACCACAGGGGACACCCCATGAGCCGGACGCCCACCGGGGGACGGCAGGACACCGGCCGGGGACGGGACCGGGGCTCGGTCTCGGTCGAGGTGGCGATCCTCGCCCCGGCCTTCTTCGCGCTGATCGCCCTGGCCGGGGTCGCCGGGCGGACGGCGATCGCCGCCGAGGCGATCGAGTCCGCCGCCCACGACGCCGCCCGCGCCGCCTCGATCTCCCGGGACCCGGTCACCGCCCGGTCGGCGGCAGCCGACGCCGCCCGGGTCCGACTGGACTGGTCGGAGCTCGACTGCACCGAGCCGCCGGCCCTGCGGTTCACCGGCTCGGTCGGGGGCCGGACGGCCCCCTTCGACGCGGCCTTCGGCACCACCGCGAACCAGTCCAGCGCCGTGTCCGTCCGGGTCACCTGCGTCGTGTCGTTCGCCGACTTCCGGCTACCCGGAATGCCGGGGATGCCCGTCCGGCGTGCCGTCTCGGCGGAGTTCACCTCCCCCCTGGACCGCTACCGGAGTCGGGGATGACCGGGCACCCGCGCCCGTCGCCGTACGACGACAGCGGGCGGGTCAGCCTCTTCCTGGCGGTCGCCCTGACCGGCGTACTCGCCATCATCGGGTTGGCCTTCGACGGCGCCGGTCAGCTCCGGTCGACGCAACGGGCGCAGAACCTGGCGGCCGAGGCGGCCCGCTCCGGCGGCCAGTCCATCGACCGGGCCAGGGCGATCGCCGGGGGCAGCAAGGAGATCGACGAGGACGACGCCCGCGCCGCCGTCCGCAGCTACCTCGCCGCCGCCGGGGTGACGAGCCACTCGGTGACCTTCCCGGTCGTCGACGGCGAGAAGCACATCCGAGTACGGGTCGACGTCGGCTACGACCGGTTCCTGCTCGGCCTCTTCGGCTTCGGTGACCGGGTCACCGTCTCCGGCGAGGCAACCGCCCGCACCCTCACCGAAGGTCCGTAGGAAGGAACGCAGCCATGGTCGCACCGCGTGGCACCGCCGTACGGCGGACGGGACAGGTCCTCACCGGACTCGGCGCGCTCACAGTGCTCGGCGCGGTACTGGTCGGCGGCCCGCTGGCGCTGATCGCCCTCGCCGGCAATCCGCTCCCCGACCACGTGCCCACCCTCGCCGAGGTCGGCACCACCCTCACCAGCCGGGACGACGGGCAGCTCTTCCTGCGGGCACTGGCCCTGGTCGGGTGGTTCGGGTGGGCGACGTTCGCCCTGTCGGTGCTCGTCGAACTGCTCGCCCAGATCTTCCGCCGTCCGGCGCCCCGGATCCCCGGGATGGGCCGCCAGCAGAAGGCCGCCGCTGCCCTCGTCGGCGCGATGGCGCTGATCATCGTCGCCAGCCCGGCGGCGACCGCCGCCACCTCCCTGGCCGACCCGTACGCCCCCGCCGGGACCTCGCAGGCCGCACCGGCGGCGGTCACCCAGTCCGCCCCGGTCGCCTCGACGCAGGCCGCCGCCGGACCGGGCGGGCTCACCGTGAACCTCGCCGGTGCCGGGGCGGACCGGTCCGGTTTGGGTCCGGCCGAACCGGCGGTGAGCCCGGTCTACCGGGTGGCGAAGGGCGACTACCTGGGCGCCGTCGCCGAACGGTACCTGGACGACTTCGCCGACTACCGCGAGGTGGCCGAGCTCAACCGGTTGAAGAACCCGGACCGGATCCGCCCCGGCCAGCTGCTGAAGCTCCCCGCCGAAGCCGACGACCAGGGTGCCCGGGCGCACGCCGCCGGTCGGCTCGTGGCCCGGCCGACGACCCCCGCCGCCCCGGTCGCGCCCGACCACGACGCCCCGCCCGGCCACGACGCCCCGGCCGAGTCGCCGACCCCGGACGCCGCCGCGCCCCCGGCCGACCAGCCGCACCCGGACTCGCCGGACCACGAGTCGGGTACCCCGCCGCTGTTGGCCGCCGGGGCCGCCCGGGGCAACCACGACGACGGGGTCAACAGGCCGCTCGCGGTCTCCGCAGTCCTCGCCGTGGCGAGCATCGTGGGCGCGCAGATCGGTGCCGTCCTCGGGCTGCGCCGCCGACCGGCGGTCCCCCGCGCGACGAGCGGTTCCGGCGGCGGCCCCAGCGGTCGACACCGCCGCGACTGACACCGGCCGTCCCGGCCGCGAACCGACGGTGGCGTCCCCCGGCCGCGACCGACGGTGGCCGGAACGGGCCGCGACCGACGGTGGCCGGGACTGCTCCGGACCGGCCGCCCGTCAGGGCAGCCGGGTCTCCAGGACGCCGTCGACCACCCGGGTCGGCAGGGTCTGCTGGTCGTTGCCGGACGGACCGTGGACGACCTCACCGCCGTTGAGCCGGAACGCGCTGCCGTGCCAGGGGCAGACCACACAGGCGTGCCCGTCGATCTGCTGCACCTCGCCCTCGCCGAGCGGGCCGCTCTGGTGCGGGCAGCGCTCCAGCATCACCGTGACCTCGTCACCGTGCCGGTAGAGGATCACCGAGACGTCGTCGACCTGCCGGGTGAGCAGTTCCCGCTGCGGGAGGTCGGACAGGTCGGCCAACGGGTGCCAACCGTCGCTCATCCGGTGCAGCTCGGAGACGCTCTGGTTGACCTGCGCCCCCTGCTTGTACGCCAGATGCCCGCCCAGGTACGCCCCGGCGCCGGCGGCGGTCAACCCGAGATAGCTCAACGTACGGCCCAGCCCGTGTCGGCCGTTGAGTCGGGCGATCGACGAGCCGGCGTACAGCGTCAACCCGACGATGTTGGCGCCGGCGTGGACCAGCCCCACCCGACGTTGGTCACGGGAGAGCGCCGCCCAGTCGTTCCACCCGGCCACCGCCGCCGGTACGGCGCTCACCGTACCCAGGGTGACCAGGGCGGTCGCCGCCCGACGTTGCCCGGGCAGGAGGTCGACGACGGCGGCACTGAGCCACGCCCCGACCGGCACCTGGACCATCGCCGGATGCAGGGGGTGGCCCAACCACACCCCGTGCAGGAAGTCGCGCACCCGCTGGGGACGCAGGGTTGACTGGACCACCCTCTGCATCCGGTCGCCCACCCGGTCCAGTCGGCTGGCCTGCTCGATCCTCGTCAGCAATGCTCGCACCCGTACCGACTTCCCGGCGATCGGCGCGGCAAACCGGTCACGGACGACCAAATCCGTCGGGCGGCCGACGGGGGCAGGGTTTCGGGGCTCTGCCAAGCTTGCCGGATGACCGTACCGATGGAAGGTGCCGCGATCCGGTCCGTCGTCGACCCCGGTCGACGCGGGCTGCTCGTGGTGGCGGCTGCCGCGCTGCTCGCGCCGTCGGGCTGCGCCGCCGGACGGCGACCGGCCGACCCCCCGCCGACGGTGGACCCGGAATCCCTGATCGGCGAGGTGATGGCGGGCCTCTCGCCCACCGGGCCGTACCGCGATCCGGACGCCGGGGAGCAGCGGCAGGCCCGCGACGCCGCCGGGTCGCTGCTCGACCCGGACGACCGGGCGGGCCAGGAACGGGCCTTCGGCGGGCTCGGCTTCCGGTTCGGGTACGGCGTCGACCCGGTGACCGACCGTCCCACCACCGCGTTGGCCGCCGACGGCTCCGACGATCGCACCTGGGGGGTGGTCCTCGTCGACCGGAGCGCCCCGGTACGGCGGGTGATCGAGGTGCCCCATCCGGGCTTCGACATCAACACCGAACTGATCGGGCTGGACCTGTACCGGCGGGTCCCCGGAAGCGTCCTGCTGATGGCGGGGGCCCACCGTCGGGCGGCGGACGGCGCTGCGGACGTGGCCCACAACGACCGGTCGTTGTTCCACCTCCTGGCGGTCGAGTTCGCCCGGGCCGGTCTGGCGCAGGTGCAGGTGCACGGGTTCGCCGACCGGAACCTTCGGGGGGCCGAGGCGGTGGTCTCGACCGGGTCGGCGGCGCGCAACGCCCTCGCCGAGCGGATCGCCGACGGGTTGGCCGGTGCCGGGATCTCCCCGTGTCGGGCCTGGGTGCAGCGGTGCGGGCAGTTGGAGGGCACCCGCAACCAGCAGGGCCGGGCGGCGGCCGAACTGGACGCCGTCTTCGTCCACCTGGAGCTGGGCTGGTCGGTACGGCGCAACGCGGCCGGACGGGACCGGGCGGCGGCCGCCATCGCCCCCCACCTCGACGCCTGACCACCGACGCCTGACCACCGACACCCGACACCCGGACCCGGCCGGGTGCCCCGGACACCCGGATCAGAGTCGGCGGGCGGTACGCCAGCGTTGTGCCCAGTAGCCGGTCCCGTCGAGGGTCGACTCGCCACCCAGGTCGCCCATGGTCGGACCGTTGGCGGTGGTCCGGCTGGAGATGAAGCGGTGGTGCCCCCGGTCGTCCACCCCGAGGTAGATCCCGGAGTGCTCGATGTTGGCCCCCTGGACCGGCCCGGCGTTGAAGAAGAGCAGGTCACCGGGGAGGAGCCGGTCGAGTTCCCGGGCTCGCCGACCGGTGTTCTGCATCAGCAGGGTCCCCGGGCCCACGGACGCCATCGCGGTGGCCCGCCGGGGCAGGCCCGGCCCCTTCTCGTTGGTGCCCAGCAGGGGGTAGCCGAGCCGGTATCCGTAGACCATCCGGAGGAAACCGGAGCAGTCGAGACTCAGGAAGTGCGCCGGTGCGGGCTTCTCCTCCTTGTCGGGGAAGCTCCACGGGATGCCGAGGTAGTCGTAGAAGTCCGAGTTCTCCGCCCGCCCGTCCGGGTCCAGGTCGGACAGCGGCCCGAAGGCGGCGTCACCCGAGTACTGTCGACCGTCGGCGTCCTTCTTCGGCGCGCCCAGGTAGGTGTACTCCATGGCCACGGCCAGCACGTCGGCCGACCGGTCCCGGCGGGCCTTGGTGAGCCAGTCGGCGAACCACTTCTCGTTCTCCGCCCCCGCCCGCCAGGTCCGGGGGGCGAGCCGTACCCAGTGGTCGAGGTGGACCTTCGCCTTGGTGAAGCGGGGTTCGGCGAGCGTCCGGCGCGGACCGGCGAGGTGTGCCGTCCGGGACCCGTCGGTCATGATCGCCACGGTCGCCCCCGAGGCGTCGACGATCTGGGTACGGTCCGGGGCGGTGAGCCGTCGGTAGCTCAGTCCCGGGCCGGTCGGGGCGGCGGTCGCCGGCCCCTCGGTGCCGAGGGTGAGCACGTACTTCGGGGCGGGCGGGCGGGCCACCGCGTACAGGACGGTGCTGCCGCCCACCAGCAGGGCGAAGGCCCCCACGGTGAGCAGTACGGCCTGCCGACGGGAGTAGGTCCGGTAGTTCACTGTTCTCCGAAGGGTCAGGTGACCGGGACGAAGCCGGCCACGACACCGCTGAACGCCACCCCGTAGGTGATGGCGGTGACCAGTGCGGTGGCGATGACTGTGGCCCGGGGCGGCTGCCGGACGAGCTGGTACGCGATGAGCCCCGGCGCGACGAAGCCGAGGGTCTGGTGGGCGAAGAGCAACGGCAGCTCCCCCTGGACCAGCACGAAGAGGCTCATCTGGAGGAACACGCTCAGCAGCACGATCGCCGCGAACAGGCGCTTGCCGTAGAGGATGACCATGCGTTGCATCAGCCGGGTGAGGCCGTACGTCACCACCGTCATCACCACGATCACCCCGGCCTGGAGCGGATCCTCGATCAACGCGAGGGCGATCCACCCCGGCGTGATCATCCCGCCGGGGGACAGGTTCGTGGTCAGGTAGCACAGCAGCGCGAAGACCAGACCGATGCCGAGGCAGGCGGTCGCCAGTTGGGCGCTGAGTTCTCCCCCGAAGGTCACCGGCGGATCCTTTCCATCAGGGGTACGGTCGCGGCGTCCACGTCGGGGCGGGGCATCGTCGGGGTCCGCAGCATCGACTCGGCCCGGCCCTGGTCCTGGGGGTCCCAGCTCGGCAGGGCGGCCAGTTCGTGCAGGAGCACCTCGCCCTGACCGTGGATGTTGCCCACCGCGACGATCGAGGAGTCCTGCCCGGTGGCGTCGAGGACCTCGGTCAACAGCCGGTCAGGGGGGATCTTCCCGCCGAGGTCGACCACCCGGTCCTGGAGTTCGGCCGGGACGTTGGTGCGGGCGCTGCGGGTCATCTCCCCGATCAGCACGATGCTCTCCGGGCGTACCCGGCCGCTGAGGGCGCCCATCTGACCGTTGCGTTCCATCCGGTCGGGTCGGCAGTTGACGACCATGGTCAGCGGACGACCGATGAGCCCCTGCTTCTCCAGCTGCTCGATGTTCATGAACGTCGACTCCGGGTCGTTGGCGGCGAAGATGTTGGCGAACCGGACCCGCTTGGTCCCGTGCAGCACCCGGGCGACGGAGAGCACCCCCGGGTCGGGCGGGGCGGCCCACATCCCGGCGAGGGCGCTCTGCCTGTCGACGCCGAGCTGTTCGGCCACTGCCAGCGCGATGGCCACGTTCTCCTTGAACGTGATCCACCCGAACCCCGCCATCTCCCGGTCGGTCACCGTCTCCGGGTCCACCGCCAGCAACCGGCAGTCCCGCTTGGCGGCCTCCTGTTCGAGGATGGCCAGCCGGTCCTTCTCGGCGGTGATGCACACCCCGCCGACCGGCATGGACCGGGACAGGGACCGGGCGACGTCGTCGAGAGTCGGACCCATCTCGGCGAGGTGGTCCTCCCGTACGTTGCACAACACCCCGATGTTCGACCGGATCAGCTTGCTCTGGTTGATCTCCTGGAGCGCCGGCATCACCGCCATGCACTCGATCACCAGGGCGTCGGGGTGGTACACGGCGGCCCGGCGGACGATGCCGATCTGTTCGACGACGTTGGCGATGCCGAACTTGCGGTGTACCGGCTCCTCGCTGGCGTCCGGGAAGATGAACCGGGCCGCCGTCCCGGTCGTCTTGGCCACCACGACCCGGTTGCCGCCGCGCAGCGCACCGGCACAGAGGCGGGTGATCGAACTCTTTCCCCGGATGCCGTTGACCAGGACCCGATGCGGGATCCGCTCCAGGTTGCGGTAGTGGTTGCGCTGTTCGATCACCCCGGCGACGAGCAGGGCCAGGCAGCAGAGCCCGTAGACGGTGTAGAGGTAGGCCACCGGTCAGCCCTTCCTGGCCGCGGTCGCGGCCGGCCGCTGGACCCGGGGCAGCACTTTGGTGAAGTTCGCCTCCGAGCCTCGGATCCGGATGGTGCCGCCGAACCGGGCGGATCCGGTGTGCCGCACCTGGCGGCAGATCTCCAGACACATGGCGACCGCCCCGATGTCGTCGTGGCGTTGCGGGGGGACGGGGACGTCCACCGAGCCGTCGGCGATCCGGTCCGCGACGGCGGCCAACCGGCGCAGCGGCCGGACGAAGATGTAGAGCTGCCACATCTGGGTGAGCAGGACGATGCCGACCACCGCGCCGGCCACCAGCAGCGTCCAGCGCCGCTCGATGAGCTGCGGCAGGCGGAGGGCGGCGACCTGCTGCTCGACCACCACCGACCATTCCAGGTGGGCGACGGTCGCCGGAGCGGCCAGACCGGCGGCGGCGATCAGGACCGGTTCGCCGTCGGCGTCGACGGATCGGCTGACGGTGTCCCCGGGCAGCGCCTCGACCGCCACCTCCCGGGCCGTGTCGCCTTCGAGGAGCTGGAACGCCTGGTATCCCACCGAGTCGAGGACGGTCCGCAGCTCCGAGTCGACCACCCGGACCCGGCCGTCGATGCGCCGGACCAGACCGAGGAGGCGGTCCGGGTCGAACTCGCCGATCAGCGCGTGGCCGTCGCCACGGACACGGTGGTACGCGTACACCACCGGCAGCCGGGTGACCGACGGGTCCAGGTGCACCCCGGTCTCGCCGGGAACCGGCCCGGTGGTGCGCAGCGGCTCCCGACCGGCTCGTACCAGCACCTTGCCGTCCCGGTCGACCAGGTAGAGCGCCCGGAGTCGACGCTCGTCGGCGAGTCCCCCCTCGATCACCCGGGTGGCGCCCGACCGGTTCCCCGGGTCGACCGAGCGGGCGGCCTGCCGGACGGCCTGGAGGCCGCCGTCGAGGGCGTTGCCCAGTGCGCTGCTCGCCTCCTCCGCCCGGTTCTCCTTGTCGTTGACGAGTTGGGCCGGGATCGAGGTGGCGGGCATCCGAAGCGTCACCACCACCGCCGCCACCGGCCAGAGCAGGGCGATCACCACAGCGACGGTGAGCCCCTGGAGGACGGTGGGACGCCACCGACGTCCCGGGGCCAGTCCCGCCCCGGAGGTGAGGGCGAGGGCCCTGTCGATCCGGTACGCCTCGGCGATCCGGTACGTCGGTCGGGTCGTGGTGGTCGCGCCACACGCGTCGGCCTTGGCCTGCCGCAACAGTGCCCGCACCGGCCGGACCAGGAACATCCGCATCAGCAGGAAGGCCGGGGCCGCCACGGCGAGCAGGCTCAGCCCCAGGAGCAGCCCGGTCACCGCCGACGTCCCCTCGGTCACGTCGGCGGTCAGGACGGAGGCGACCACCAGGCCGGTGCCGCGTACCGGTGCCGACGAGACGACGAGCCGACGGTCGGACCACTCCTCGACGAGCACCTCACGGCTCTGCCGGGAGGTCGACTCGGGTAGTCCTTCCAGGATCTTCGGCAGGTGCGTCGCGTCGACCGCGTTGGCCCCCTGCATCAGGCTGGTGCCGCCGCCGGGGGTGAGCATGAAGATGCCGTGTCCGGCGTCCGGGTTCAGCCGAAGGTTGCGCATGGTCAGGGGCTGGACGGCCAGCAGCGTCCGATCCGGGTCCAGGACGACTCCCCGTACCAGCATCGGGTCGTCGGGGGTGGTGACGGCGACGGTGCTACCCGCCGGCAGGACGGCCGGCAGCAGGTCGATCGGCACCTCGGCACCTCGGGTGGCGGCCGGACGCCGGTCCGCGTTCGCCACGATCGCCGCCCCGATCCACGGGCCGCCGTCGGCGACCACCCGGGCGAGGAGGTCCTCGTCGGTCGCGCCGCCCCGCCCGGCGACGGTGCCGTCCAACTCCTCGGCTGTGGTACGCGCCGAGGTCTGGATCGCCGCCGCCAGGCGGGACACCAGGTCGAGTTGGGAGTCGACGACGGCCGGCGGTACGGCGCGGTCGGCGTTCACCGAGAACCCGAGGATCGCCACGGCCACCACCAGCATGGTGGCCCAGAGGTAGGCCAGGGAGGGTGCCGTCGTCCCGGCCGGGAAGGCCGCTGCCGGCAGCTGCTGGTCGAGGGCCCGCCGACGCCAGGCGAGCAGCTGTTCCGGCGAATCGTCGGGGGATCGGGGTGCGAAGCGCCGCTGGTTGTCCAACACCGAACCTCGTCGCCCTCCCGGTCGGACCCGACCGACCGGACGGATCACCGGCAAGATCGACCGGCGCCGGAATGCTAGCAATCCCCAGTGGCCGGTTCGAGAGGTACGACAGAACTGTTTGTTTGATTGTCGTCACTGACCCGGCGTCGGTGTCGCCCGCACCACCAGACCTGCTTCGTCGGCGGATCTGGTGAGCAGATTTCCCTGGATCCGCTCGACTGCCGCTTCGTAGATTCGCCGCCGTCCGGGCGTCAGGGACGCATCGGCCAATTCGCGTTCCAGATCGACCAAACGGATATCCGGATTCAGATCCACAAAGGTGGGGATCGCCTCGATGGCCACCACTTTCCACCGATCGGCGGCAGACTTCGAACCGAAGGTCACCCGGATCATGACCCCGTCGCGGTTGGCGTTGACCGGCTCGGCGTGCCGTGCCAGCTGGTTACCCATCCCGTAGACGATCCACTTGCCGTTGACCTGCTCGACCGGCTGGACGACGTGCGCGTGGTGACCGAAGACCACGTCGACGTCCCGGATCGCCGCCACCCTGCGGGCCCAGGTCTGCTGGTCGACGTCGGGCTCGTGCTCGTACTCGGTGCCCCAGTGCAGGCTGACCACGACGATCTCGGCACCGGCGGCCCGGAGGCGGCGGGCGTCCTGCTCGATCCGGTCCGGGTCGATGAGCTGCGCGACCCAGCCCTGCCCGGGCTTCGGGCGCAGCCCGTTGAAGCTCTTGGTGTAGCTCAGATGACCGATCCGCACCCCCTCCGCACGGTAGATCCGCAGCTGGGTGGACTCCTTGCGGCTGCGGTAGCTGCCGGTGTGCCCCACCTCCGCCCGGTCCAGGGCGTCGAGGGTCCGCCGGACACCGTCGAGTCCCTGGTCGATGGTGTGGTTCGAGGCGGTCGAGCAGCCGTCGTACCCGACGTGCTTGATGCCCGCGATCACCTCCTCGGGGACACTGAACGTGGGAAATCCGACGTAGGGCCCCCCGGGCGGGGCGACCGGGGTCTCCAGGTGACACAGGGCCAGGTCGGCCTCCGACACCGTGGAACGGACTCCCGCCATCATCGGCCGGAAGTCCAGGTAGCCGAAGGAGCCGTCGCGGCGTGCCTGGTCCCACAGCTGCGGGTGGACGAGGATGTCACCCGCCCCGAGCACCGAGACCGTACGACCGGAGACCGAGACCGGTGCTCCGACCGGCCGGGCCGGACCCAACTGCGGTTCCTCGTCGGACGACCACGGTCCGACGTACCAGATCGTCGCGGCGGCGACAGCCACTGCCGTCAGGCAACCGAGGGTCGCCCGGGCCGGTTCCGGAAGTCGCGTGAGGAAAGAGGTTCTGCTCGACACCGCGACAGGCTATTACGGTCGCCCGCCGACACATATCGCACAGCCAGCCGACAATTTGTCCAATTGTATCGGAATATGCAGCGATACTGCGGTCACCTGAGGTCGCGCAAGGCGTCCTCGATGGCCCGGTGAAAAGTGGGATAGGCGTAGATCATGTGGCGGAGTTGACTGATCGGAACCGCCGCGTGGATCGCCACCACCAGACCGGACAGCACCTCCCCACCCGCCGGACCGACCGAGGTGGCCCCGACCAACACCCCCTGGTCGGCGTCGGCGACCAGCTTGATCAGGCCGTCTCCCCGGTGGATCCACCCCCGGGTGGACGACTCCAACCGCCCCACCCCGACCTGCACGTTGACCCCACGCTCACGGGCCTGCCGTTCGGTGATGCCCGTCGCACCGACCTCCGGATCGGTGAAGGTGACCCGGGGCAGCGCCCGGTAGTCGGCCCGGGGAACCGTACCGGCGGCGGCACCACCGACCGCCCCGCCCACCGCGCTGACCGCCCCCACCGCTCCCCCGACCACACTCGACGTACCGCTGGCGTCCGGCCCGGCCTCGGCCCGGCGGGCGTGGTCGAGCACGTCGGCGACGACGATCGCGGCCTGGTACATGGCGATGTGGGTGAAGGCCCCCTCACCGGTCAGGTCACCGACGGCCCAGATCCCGTCCGTGACGTGCATCCGGTCGTCCACAGGCAGGTACCGCTGGTCGGCGGTGACCCCGACGGTGTCCAGCCCCAACTCGTCCAGGTGCGCCCGGCGACCCGTCACCACCAGCAGCCGCTCGCCGGTGAACCGCCGGCCGTCCTGGGCGTACACGGTGAACCGGGACCCGTCGTGGTCGACCCGCTCGGCGCGGACGCCGGTCTCGATCTCGACCCCGTCGGCGCGCAGCGCGTCGGCGACGACGGCGGACGCCTCCGGCTCCTCGACGGCCAGGACCCGGTCGGACGCCTCCAGGACCGTCACCCGGACCCCGAACCGGGCGAAGACCTGTGCCAACTCCAACCCGATCGCCCCACCGCCGAGGACCACCAGCTCCGTCGGCAACTCCTCGACCTCGATCGCCTGATGGTTCGTCCAGTACGGCGTCTCGGCGAGCCCCTCCAACGGCGGGATCGACGGCCGGGTCCCGGTGCCGAGGACGATCCCGTGCCGGGCCTGGAACACCCGGTCGCCGACGCGGACCCGACCCGGTCCGTCGAGTCGACCCGCACCCCTGACGAACCGACCCCCCTTGCCGACGAACCGGTCCACGGCGGCCCGGTCGTCCCAGTCGTCGGTCGCCTCCTCGCGGATCCGCCTCGCCACCGGCGCCCAGTCCGGGCTGACCTGCACCGTCCCGGCCAACCCGTCGACCCGACGGGCCTCGGCGAGGGCGTTCGCCGCCCTGATCATCATCTTGCTCGGAATGCACCCCCAGTACGGGCACTCCCCGCCGACCAGGTCGCGTTCGACCCCGACGACTGTCAGACCGGCCTCGGCGAGCTTCCCGGCGACCTCCTCGCCGCCCACGCCCAGCCCGACCACGACCACGTCCACCAGCTCCGGCTCAGCCATCCCGCCAGCATCACCCATCGACAGCCGTTCCAGCCACCGTTGTGCCCGAATTCCTTCGGCGGGAGTCAGGTCCGGTCGACCGCGTCGTAGCGGGCTTCGACCAGGACCCGCACCCGCAGGCAGCTTTCGCAATTGGGCAGAGCCGACACCTTGTCCAGGTTGGCTGCGGACGCCGGACCAGTCGCGGCGGCCGACATCGTCGCCGTGAACGGTGACCCGATCACCCCAGTCAGTCGGGAGAACCCACAAGCGCCCTACCCCGGGGGAATTCCGACGCGTGTGAGTACACGGTCCTCCGGCTGGGACTGCACCGCCGCATTCGGCGTGCGCAACGCCTCCGGCACCGAGTTTCTCCTAACGGCTGAGCACTGCTACAACGTTGGAAACAACGTACGGGCCATGAACGGAAACAATATCGGCAACGTTCAGGCAGTGGACGTCGAGTTTGACGCCGCGCTCATCCGGGCTGACGCTCAGTCCGGGGTTTGGGTGAATGACGACTACATGTTCCAGGTCCGTTCCCAACAGTGGTCCTTCGAAGGCGAGTACGTCTGCCAGAGCGGATACACGAGCTATCCGAATCGGTGTCAAATTCAGATCGTCAACGACTACATCCAATACGATCTCGGAGATGGGAAGGGCACGCGTACCGGCGTCGAGGGGTGGCAGTGCAGTGGCTGCAGCTCTGTTGCCCACGGCGACAGCGGCGGACCTGTCTGGTCGATCCGGTCCTCGGACGGGTATGTCGCCGCACGGGGTGTCGTCAGCGCGGGAAGCACCCCGGTGACGCCCGGCCTCTCCTATGAGACCATCGTTTTCACCGAGGTGCCCTACATCACCGCAGTGATGGGTCTGACGCTGCAGACGTCGTAGAGGAACCGCTGGCGAGGTGAATGGGGCTGCTGGCGGGCGGCTCCATTCACCTCGCACAGGTAACAGGAGTGGAGCGGAAGTGAGAGTCAGAACAGGCGCTTTCGGAGTCGTGGTCCTGGCAGCTTGCGTGAGCGTGTTCTCGGTGGTCGCCACCCCCTGGGCCTGGTACGGCACGACCGGGATCGACGTCTGGCGACTCCCACACTGGGGCCTGCACCTGACAGCAGTCACTGTGACGTATGCCTGTGCCCTGTGGGTGCTGCTCACCTCCCCGCGCCGGGTGACAGCGCTCGTCCTGGCGGCAGGTACAGGTGGTGTGGTCGTCGGAGCCACCGTCTTCGTGGCACTCGGCTACGACAACGCGCCAGCAATGTTCGGCGACTGGATTCCCATGGTGAATCCCCGGCTCGGCACCGGGCCGCTCGTCGCGGCCCTGGCGGCCCTGACCGCCCTGGCTGCCGGCGTCCTCGGAGCCGGTACCCGGACACAGGGCCGACCGGTCCGCCGATGAGAACGAGGCGCGAAAGCGCGACGCAACGTGAGAAACCGGACGTCGTGGCACGGGCGCCACGACGTGGCGTGAGACGCGAGCCACTGCTCAGCCGTCGTCGCGCACTGCAACAGGGTGTGGGCTACTGGCTTCTTCCGCTCCGGCGCGGTTCGGGCGTCCGATTGGTCGGCTTGCTGCTCGAAGGGCCGCCCCTGTGGTCTCGGCGACCCGGAGCGGATGCGGCGGCCCACTGTTGCGTCTCGCGGTTGAACACCGGCGGGGACTTCAGTGCCATCGCCGAGGAAAACGGTGGGACAGTGCTCAGGCGACCCTGCGGACGGGGCCCCTCGGCCTGCGCCTGCGACAGCAGCTCGGTGGCGGGAGTGCTCGGCGATGGGCTCTCCGGAACGTCGAGGAAACCACCCACATACTCGTTGAACTCACGCCTCTTCGCCTTCAGAAGAGCGACGGCACCCGAGTGGTCGACAGTGGAGGAATGCGCCTGATCGCCTGCCTCCAGGCGTCCACAGAGATCGCTGACCTTCTTCAGTTCCTGGATGTACTCTCGGGTCAGTTCACTCTGTGCGATCTCGGCTTTATCGTAATTTCCAAATTGGAGATCAACATTCTCCCTTACGGACTTGCCGAGCCAGGCTCTCATCTCGGCGATCGCGTCCTGGTCCGATAGGAAGACGCCGGACGACGTTGCGGATGAACCTTGGTTCGGCTTGTCTGTCTGCACGGGATCGCCTGCTTTCTGGGTGGCTACGGGTCGGACGTCGTCACTACGGATGGACGCCCCTCACGGTTCACCGCAGCCAGGGCGGGGGTGGGCCGGGGGGCGGCAGCGGGGGCGGATAGTCCAGCCCCTTGCGCTGCGCCTCGGGCAGTCGCCACGGCTGGTGGATGGCGACCCCGTCGACCGACGCCAGTTCCGGTAGCCACCGGCGGACGTACGCGCCGTCGGGGTCGTACCGCTCGGCCTGTCGAACGGGGTTGAATCCCCGGTACGGGCGGGTGTCGGTGCCCGTCCCGGCCACCCACTGCCAGTTGCCGGAGTTGTTTGGTACGTCGCCGTCCAGCAGCCACCTGCCGAAGACCGCCAACCCGGCTCGCCAGTCCAGTTTGAGCTGCTTGGTGAGGTGGCCGCCGGTGATCAGTCGGGCCCGGTTGTGCATCCACCCCTCGGCGCGCAGTTGCCGCATCCCGGCGTCCACGATCGGGACTCCGGTCCGCCCCTCGGTCCAGGCGTCCAGGACGTCGGTGTCGTACCGCCAGTCCTCGGTGGCCCCGGAGCGGTAGGCGGTCCGGGCGAGGTCGGGGAAGGCCCCGGCGACCTGGTAGTAGAAGTCCCGCCAGCAGACCTGCCTGACGAACGGGTGTTCCCGGTCTCCGACCCGGTCGGCCACCTCCAGTGGGGAGAGGCAGCCGAACCGCAGGTACGGGCTCAGCCGGGAGGTGTGGTCACCGGCCATGTCGTCGTGGGTGTCGCCGTACCCGTCGTGGGTGGGCAGCCAGTCACGCAGCCGGGACCGGGCGACGGTCTCGCCCCCGACGGCGGCGTCGGGGGACTCCCCGGCGGGGAGGGCCGGCAGCCGACCCACCGACAGCCCACCAGCGAGGTCGATCTTCTCCGGTGCGGCCAGTCCGGTCCGCCAGTCGGTGGCCTGCCAGGCCCGGAAGTAGGGGGTGAACACCTTGTAGTGGTCGCCGCTGCCGGGTTGCAGGGCACCCGGGTCCACGACCGTCAGGCCTGGGAAGAGCCGCAGGTGGAGGCGGTGCTGTTCGCACTCGGCGCGCAGCCGGCGCTCGCGGCGGCGGGCGTACCGGCTGACGTCGGCGGAGAGGGCGACCGCCTCGGCCCCCACCTCACCGGCCAGCTTGATCGTCTCGGCCACCGGGTCGCCGTGTCGCACCACCAGGTCCCCGCCGAGGCCGCGCAGGGTCTGCCGGAGGTCGGCGAGGCTCTGGTGGAGGAACCGGGTCCGGTTCGGGGACCGGTCGGCCAGGGTGGGGTCGAGGACGTAGGCGGGGACCACCCTGTCGAACGCCGCACAGGTGGTGGCGAGCGCCGGGTGGTCGTGCACCCGCAGGTCGCGGGTGAAGAGCACGATCGCGGTACGCACCACCGTCACCCGACTGCCGGTCGGGGCACCGGTGCCACGTCCACCACCGTCGACGACACGGACGGCGAACCCTTCTGCGGTGCGACGGCCGGTGCGTCGATTCGGGGGGTCCGGTCGATGGACGGCGGTTCGCCGGTCAGCTCGGGGCCGGGCACCACCACCGGGGTGCCGGTGGGGGTGAGCAGGGATCGGGCGGCCACCGACATCCGGCGGCGCTGCGGCACGGTGGCCCGCCGGACGAAGACGTCGTAGTCCTGCGCGGCCACCTCGTCGAGGATCCCGCCGTAGAGCGCGTACGCGGTCCGCATGCAGGCCTGCGAGGCGGGGTCGAGCAGGGTGATCCCGGGGGCGGCGGCGAGGTAGTGCGCCTGGGCGCGGGCGACCTCGTACCGGATGAGTTCCCTGATGGGTTCGGTGGTCCGGCCGCGCTGCCGGGCCGCGAACAGGTCGTCGCGGGTGACCCCGAAGGCGGCCAGGTCCTCGTCGGGCAGGTACGTCCGCCCCCGGTCGAGGTCCTCGGCGACGTCCCTGACGAAGTTGGTCAGCTGGAAGGCGAAGCCGAGCTGGCGGGCCGGTTCGCGGGCCGCCGCCCGGTCGGAGCTGCCCAGGATCGGCAGCATCATGGTGCCGATGACCGCCGCCGAGCCCTCCATGTAGTCGAGCAGGGCGTCGTAGGTGCGGTAGGAGGTGACGGTCAGGTCCATCGCCATGCTCTTGAGGAAGGACGCGAAGTCGTCGCGGTCCAGGTCGAACACGGCGATGGTGTGCAGGACGGCGGGGAGCAGCTCGTCGTCGACCTGTTCGCCGTGCAGCCCGGCCAGGAACCGTCCGGCCCAGTCGTCGAGGCGGGCGGCCCGCTCGGCGGGGGGCAGGTCCTCGGTCCGGTCGACGATCTCGTCGGCGTACCGGGTGAATCCGTACAAAGCGTGCACATGCCGCCGTTTCCAAGCGGGCAGCAGCCGGGTGGCGAGATAGTAGGTACGGCCGTGTCGTCGGTGCAGCTCACGACAACGGTCATAGGCGGCGGTGAGGTCCATGTCCACCGGCTCTCCTCAAATTCGACGCACCAATCGACGCAACTCGTAACCCTAGGGTACGCTCGCCCGCATGGCCAACGACGCAGTTGCGGGTAATGCGCTCCGCCTGGCGCCGGCGAAACCGGCCGAGGGCGACGATCCGGTCCGCGCGGTCCTGGCCGCGTACACCCAAGACCTGGTCACGGCGGTGGACGACACCCTCACCACCTTCCTCACCGCCGAAGTGGATCAACTCACGGAAATCGACGCAGCGATGGGTGGCTTCGCCGCGACCGCACGTGACTGTGTGCTCTCCGGCGGCAAACGGGTCCGGCCGACCTTCGCCTACTGGGGCTGGCGCGGGGCGGCGGGCAACGACGACTCCCTCCCCCCGGTCCTGCCGGCCCTGGCCGCGCTGGAACTCCTGCACACCTTCGCGCTCGTCCACGACGACGTGATGGACGCCTCGGCGACCCGTCGGGGCCGACCCACGGCTCATGTCGCACTGGCCGCCCAGCACGCCGCCGCCGGACACCGGGGGGACTCCGGCCGGTTCGGGGAGGCGGTCGCGGTCCTCGTCGGCGACCTGTGCATGGTCTGGGCCGACCGGCTCATGTCCCACGCCACCGTCCCCGCCGACCGGCTGCTCGACGTGCGTCGCTGCTACGACCAGATGCGGGTCGAGACCGTCGCCGGGCAGTACCTCGACGTCCTCGGCGAGAGCGACGCGGCGAACTGGTCGGTGGACCGGGCGCTGCGGGTGGCCCGCTACAAGACGGCCAGCTACACCGTCCAACGACCGCTGCTCTTCGGGGCCTACCTGGCCGGGGTCACCGCCGACGATCCCCTGGTCTCGGCGTACACCCGGTACGGGCTGGCCGTCGGCGAGGCGTTCCAACTCCGCGACGACCTGCTCGGGGTCTACGGCGACCCGGCCACCACCGGCAAGCCGGCCGGCGACGACCTGCGTACCGGCAAGCCCACCACGCTGTTGATGCTGGCCCGGCAGCTTGCCACCCCGGCACAGCGACGGCTCTTGGAACAGGCCGGCACCGAACCCGACGACCCGACGACGGCCGGGCTGGCCGAGGTCGTCCTGGCCACCGGGGCGGTCGACCGGATCGAGCAGATGATCACCGATCGGGTCACCGACGCGCTGGCCGCACTGGACGCCGCGTCGATGGACGAGACCGCGCGGACCGCGCTGACAGGTCTCGCCGCCACCGCCACCCGGCGGCAGGCATGATGAGCAGTCTTCGTGACAGGAGGTGGTCCCGGGTGCGGACGGTGAGCGGGCGTACGGACCGGGTGGTGGTCGTCGGTGCCGGTCTGGGCGGGCTGGCCGCCGCGCTGCACCTGGCCGGCAGCGGCCGACAGGTGACCGTCGTCGAGCGGGAGCCGGTGCCGGGCGGACGGGCCGGGCGGCTCTCCGTGGACGGGTACGAGTTCGACACCGGCCCGACGGTGCTCACCATGCCCGACCTCATCGCCGAGGCGCTCGGGGCCGTCGGCGAGGAGCTCTCCGACTGGCTCGACCTGACTCCGCTGGATCCGGCGTACCGGGCCTACTACCCGGACGGGTCGACCCTCGACGTGCTCACCGACACCACCCGGATGGCCGCCGAGATCTCGAAGCTCTGCGGCCCCCGCGAGGCCGACGGTTACCTGCGTTTCGTCGACTACTCCCGGGAGCTGTGGCGGCTGGAGCGGACCGACTTCATCGAGCGCAACCTGGACGCCCCGACCGACCTGCTCACCGGCAACCTGTTGAAGCTGCTGGCCTCCGGCGCGTTCCGTCGACTCCAGACCAAGATCAACCAGTTCTTCCGGGACCCCCGTACCCAGCGGATCTTCTCCTTCCAGGCGATGTACGCCGGGCTCGCCCCCCACGACGCGCTCGCCATCTACACGGTCATCGCGTACCTGGACTCGGTGGCCGGGGTGTACTTCCCGCGCGGCGGCATCCACGCGGTCTCCAAGGGCATGGCCGGCGCCGCCGAGAAGCACGGCGTCCAGTTCCGGTACGACACCACCGTCGAGCGGGTGGAGACCCTCAACGGGCGGGCCACCGGGGTCGTCACCACCGACGGTGAGCTGATCAAGGCCGACGTGGTGGTGCTCAACCCCGACCTGCCGGTCGCCTACCGGGACCTCCTCCCGCCGACCCGGACCCGCCGCCTCACCTACTCCCCCTCCTGCGTGGTGCTGCACGTCGGCTCGAAGCAGGGCTACCGGAAGATCGCCCACCACAACATCCACTTCGGCCGGGCCTGGAAGGGGACCTTCGACGAGGTCATCCGCCGGGGACAGCTGATGACCGACCCGTCGCTGCTGGTCACCAACCCGAGCCGGACCGATCCGACCGTCGCACCGGCCGACCGGCACACGTACTACGTCCTCGCCCCGGTGCCCAACCTCGACCGGGCACCCTTCCAGTGGCGCGGCGACCTCACCGAACGCTACAGCGACCAGCTCATCGGCACCCTGGAGGAGCGCGGGTACGTCGGGTTCGGCGACGGCGTGGAGGTGCTCCGGGCGGTCACCCCGGCCGAGTGGGCCGACCAGGGCATGGCGGCGGGCACCCCGTTCGCCGCAGCGCACAGCCTCTTCCAGACCGGGCCGTTCCGTCCGTCCAACCTCCACCGCACACTGTCCAACGTGGTTTTCGTAGGCTCGGGGACCCAGCCCGGGGTCGGCGTACCGATGGTGCTCATCTCCGGCAAGCTGGCCGCCGAACGCATCACCGGAGGTACCCGATGACGTCCCGGGAGGGACACCCGGTCGAGTTGGTCGACGACGCCGGTACGCCGCTCGGTGCCGCGAGCGTGGCCGACGCCCACCACCCGCCGGGTCGGCTGCACCGGGCCTTCTCGGTGCTGCTGACCGACGCCGCCGGGCAGGTCCTGCTGCAACGCCGGGCGGCGGTGAAGACCCGCTTCCCGCTGCGGTGGGCCAACTCCTGCTGCGGGCACCCCCGACCGGGCGAGTCACCGGTCACCGCCGCCAACCGTCGACTCACCGAGGAGCTGGGCATCGGCCCGGTCGACCTGACCGAGGTCGGGGTGTACGTCTACCGCGCCGAGGACCCGGAGACCGGGCGGGTGGAGTTCGAGTACGACCACGTCCTGCGGGGCGAACTCCCGGCCGACGTGGTGCCGGACCCGGAGCCGACCGAGGTGGCCGAGCTGCGCTGGGCCGACCCCGGCGAGGTGTCGGCGGACCTGGTCGCCGAACCTCAGACGTACGCGCCGTGGCTGGGCGGGGTGATCGACAGGTTCCTGCACCCCACGGACCTTCCCGGTCGACCCACCGGCCCGGAGGGGACGGCGGGTGGTACGCCTCGGGCCATTGACGGTGCGGAGCCGTCGGGTGGCCGATGAGGCGCTGAGCGCGGGCGCTGTCGCCCGCCGGTTGGGCGTGGCCGTCACCACGCTGCGCACCTGGCACCAGCGGTACGGGCTCGGCCCCAGCGAGCACACCCCGGGTCACCACCGGCGTTACACCCCCGCCGACATGGCCCGGTTGGAGATCATGAGGCGGCTGACCGCCGACGGGATCAGCCCGGCGGAGGCGGCCCGCTGGGCGCGGCAGGCCCCCGACCTGACCGCCCCCGGCATCGCCGCCTCGACCCGGATCAACGGCGTACGCGACGAGGGCGCGACGACTGTCACGCTCGGCCGGGCCGCTGTCGAACGGATCCCGGTCGGGCGGGCCGGTGGTGGGACCACGATCCCGGTCGGCCGGGCCGGGCCGGCCGCCCGGGGGTTGGCCCGCGCCGCGATGCGCCTCGACACGGTGGCCGTCGCCACCACCATCTCCCGACACCTGGCGGACGAGGGGGTGATCGCCACCTGGGAGGGGTTGCTCCGTCCGGTGCTCGCCGGGATCGGCGAACGGCACGCCGCCACCGGCGGGTTGATCGAGGTCGAGCACCTCTTCTCCCGGTGCGTCTCCGAGGCGTTCGCCACCGTGATCCGCACCGACACCACCACCGGACCGGCCCGGATCCTGCTCTCCTGCGCCGATGAGGAACAACACACCCTCCCGCTGGAGGCGCTCGCCGCCGCGCTCACCGAGGCCGGGGTGGCGTACCGGATGCTCGGTGCCCGGGTCCCCCCGGCCGCGCTGGTCGAGGCGGTGAACCGGACCGGGCCGGCGGGGGTGGTGGTCTGGTCCCATCTGCGGGCGACCGCGGAGCCGGGTCAGCTCGTCGCCCTCCTGGCGGTGCCCCGCCGACCCCTGCTGGTCCTCGCCGCCGGGCCGGGCTGGCGGGCCGACACCCTGCCCGCCGGGGTGGTCCGACCGGTCGACCTGGCCGAGGCGGTCTCGCTGGCCATCGCCCTCTGTGACTCCCTCGAACAATCCTCGTGACCGGCCCTGCCGGTACCGGGGGTGCCTCCACTAGCGTCTGAGGGTCCGCGCACCCGACCCCTCGGAGCGATGATGTCTCGCGCCGCCCTCGTGTCCGCTTTCTGCCTGCTGCTCATCGTCACCGGCTGTGGGCAGGCCGGCACCGGACCCGACCCGGCAGCGGCCCCGCCCACCCCGGCACCCGCACCGTCGACGCCCCCCGCGCCCGCCGCCAGCCCGAGTCCGACCCGCAGCACCCCGCCGGCCCCGGTCCGCGCGCGTCCCACCGGCCTCCCCGCCGGCCTGCGCAAGACCACAGGGGTACGCGAGGTCGCGCTGACCTTCGACGACGGCCCCGACCCGAAGTACACCCCGACCGTTCTCGACCAGCTCCGCGAGGCGAAGGTGAAGGCGACCTTCTGCGTCATCGGCAAGCGGGCCGAGCGGTACCCGGAGTTGGTGGCCCGGATCGCCCGCGAGGGGCACCAACTCTGCAACCACAGCTGGGACCACGACATGGACCTGGGCCGACGGCCGAAGGCCGCCATCCGCGCCGACATGAGACGGACCAGCGCCGCCATCCGTGCCGCCGTACCGGACGCGAAGGTCCCGTTCTACCGGCAACCGGGCGGCAGGTGGAACGCCGAGGTGGTGGCGGTCGCCAAGCAGTTGGGGATGCGCTCACTGCACTGGACCGTCGACCCGCAGGACTGGGCGAAGCCCACCGCCCCCACCATCGCCAAGCGGATCAAGAAGGCCGCCCGCCCCGGCGCGGTCGTCCTGCTGCACGACGGCGGGGGTGACCGGGCCCCGACAGTGGCCGCCTGCCCCCGGGTGATCCTCGACCTCAAGACCCGGTACGGCATCACCAAACTGCGCTGACCTGCGGTTTTGTACGGCCGAACGGGGCCGCCGGTACCGGTTTTGTCGACCGGCACCCGATCACGTATGCTTTGCAAGCCTCCGGCGGGGCCGGATGGGAGCAAGTCCGCCAGAACTTGCGAGTGTGCAATGATGGCGGGGCCGCCCTCATCGTCTAGCGGCCCAGGACGCCGCCCTTTCAAGGCGGTAGCACGGGTTCGAATCCCGTTGGGGGCACGGTCCGGCTTCGGCCGGATGCAACAGAGCAAGGTCCTGTGGAGCAGTTGGAGTGCTCGCCGCCCTGTCAAGGCGGAGGTCGCGGGTTCAAGTCCCGTCAGGACCGCAACGCTACGCCGCGTGCACCTTGCGCGGCGTTCTGCGTATCGGCTGACGGTCCCCACAGGCAGTTCACCTGCTCACCGGGTAGCATGAGCCGAGATCAAGGCCAGGTAGCTCAGTTGGTACGAGCGTCCGACTGAAAATCGGAAGGTCGGCGGTTCGACCCCGCCCCTGGCCACATAGCCTTTCGCCGGGCTACCAAGATCCCCACTAGCGGAAACGCCGGTGGGGATCTTTGCGTTCCCGACCCCAGAACCCGCCCGTGATCGACCTCTCCCAACCCACCGTCGCCCGCAACGGATCAGGCAGCACCCGAGGGTGGGTGTGTTGCAGGGCGGGGAGGCGGGCTTTTGGGTAGATTCGGACTTATGGCGCAGAAGGGGGCAGCGGTTCGGCAGGAGGTGGGGCCGGCCTCGGTGCGGAGTGTGCTGCTCGTGCCGGTTCCGGTGGAGCGGGCCTTCGAGGTCTTCGCCGAGGAGTTGGCCGACTGGTGGATCCGGGACTACACCTGGTCCGGGTCGGCGGCGCTGGTGGAGTTGGGGATCGAGCCGCACACCGACGGGATGCTCTACGAGATCGGGCCGTACGGGTTCCGGGCCGACTGGGGTCGGGTCCTGGTCTGGGAGCCGCCGTACCGACTGGTCTTCACCTGGCAGATCGGGCCGGACCGGGCACCGGTGCCGGACCCGGAGCGGGCCAGTGAGGTGGAGGTGCGTTTCCGCGCGGACGACTCCGGCGACACCGTGGTGGAGGTGGAGCACCGGCACTTCGAGCGGCACGGCGAGTCGGGTGAGGGCTACCGGCAGGCGCTGACCGCCGGGTGGCAGGAGCTGCTGACCGGCTACCACCGCTCCGTGACCCGCTGACCCGACACCGGAGCCCCCAGCACCACCCGGGACACCGGCACCGCAGCATCCCGCACCGCACCTTCAACCTTCGGCTGCCGAGCTTCGGCCGGGGAGTCGTCGGGCCGACGACGGGGTGGGGACCCGTCTGCCGCCCAGGTCGGCGCGGCGGCCCGCCTCGGCGCCGGTGCCGAACCCGCCGCCGGCCAGTCGGCGGCGTGGGGCCGTACGCAGTCGGGGGTAGGCCTCCGCGACCCGCCGCTGCACCCGGTCGGTCCGGTCGACGAGGACCAGGGCGTACGACTCGCCGGTGACCTGCCCGGCGGCCGCCTCCTCGGCGGCCCGGAGCCGTTCCCCGACGGTCTGGGCGAAACCGGCCAGCCAGGTACGCCGGAAGGCGGCGACGTGGACGCCCGGTGGCACGGGGGTGCCGGCGAGCCCCTGTGCGGCCTGCACCAGCAGTGAGGTGAACAGGACGTCGACCCGTTCCAGGTCGCTGGCGAAGCCGAACAGGTGCATCTCGAAGCCGCTGCCGTTGCGGCGACGTACGCACCGGCACCGCATGGGGTCGGCGACCGCGGCCAGCAGACCGGCCTTGTCCCTGGCGTACGGGGCGGGGACGTCGACCAGCCGGTCACCGACCGGGTCGGTGGCCGGGTCACAGGCGGCGAGCAGGGCGCTGTCGACTCCGTACCGGGCGATGAGGTCGGTGGCCTTGGCGGTCAGCGCGGCGGACTCGGCGGGGGTGCAGGCCGGGTCCTCCGCCTTGGCCAGCAGCTTGCGGACCTTGCTGAGCATCCCCTCGGACATGACAACAGAGCTACCACACCCCCTGGACACACCCGGGAGCGACAGGCGACACATCGACGCGTACCATCGTCTCGGCACGGGGTCCGTCCACTGCGGACGGTTGTTCGAGCATCTGGAGGTGGGCATGTCCGTCACTGTCACCCGGGCACTGGCCGGAGCCGTCGCGTTGACCGTCGCCACCATCGGCGGTCCGGCCGGGGCGGCACCCTCGGGGGGCACCGCGGAGGCGGCACCGGCCGAGGTCATCGCCGAGGTCACCGCCGGGGTGGGGGCGCAGAACCAGTTCGCCACCACCTCCACCTGCTACGGCGGGTCGGTCCGCTCGTTCTTCCAGGTCGCCGGCTGGGGCGGCAGCGCCGGGCCGTACCGGACGTCCACCCGGTGCAAGGACATCAACGTGCGCAACGCGAGCCCGTTCCCTGTCGACGCCTGCGTGGTCTTCGTCGACAAGACCAGCAAGTGCAACTACTGGAGTTACCTGCCCGCCAAGTCGGGCTGGGTGGTGGTCGCCACGAACGTCAAGGACGGCGTCCGGTTCCAGGTCCGGTTCGAGACCCAGCGGTACGAGTACGAGGCCCTGACCTCGCACCACGCCTTCTGATCAGAAGCAGCCGCGCCTCCCGGGTCGTCAGCCGGCTCGACTGCGCAGGGTCGCCAGGGTCGACCCGGCGAGGGTCTGGAGACACTCGGGGAGTTGCCCGTCGGCCACCGCCGCCCCGAACAGTGCCTCACCGGTGTCCTGGTCGTGATTGGCGTACGCGCTGACGAACCGGGCCACCCACCGGGTGTCGTACTCGGCCTCGTCGATGTCGGGGAACTCCAACGAGCACCCCCCGACCGGCACCTCCTCGCCGAGGAGGGTGGCCGCCAGACACCAGGCCATCCCGTACGCCCCGTCCAGGCCGGAACGCTCGACGACGGTGTCGATCGTCCTGGCCACGGCGGCGCCGTCACCGTCGAGCGCCGAGTCGAGGATGGCGGTGGCGTCGTCGAACATCTGCCGTGATAGGTCCGTCACTCGCCGCACAGTAGGGCAGCGGGTCAAGTGATCACCAGGGGTGCCGGGAAAATCACACCAGGTGAGCGGTGCTGCGTGGGGACGATCTGATCCGCTGCCGCGCTCCCGCCGGTGACCGACGGCACGCTAGTGTGCGCAGCGGACCTTCGCCCAAGGAAGGACGACCATGCTCCCATCCCGCGTCCCCCGCGCCGCCGCACTGGCGGGTGCTGCGGCGCTCCTGTTCGCCACCGTTGCGTGCGGGACGGACGAACCCGAGGAGGCGACCACCCAACAGGTGCGTCTCTACGGCGTAGACGGCAACATGCAGAACTCCTTCCCCGCGCAGTTGAAGGACCGGTCCGGCCTGGTCGACGGGATGAAGGGGACCACTCCCCTGACCCCGCTGCCGGAGGGTTTCAAGGAGCGGCTGCGTGCGGTCGACCCGAAGCTGACCGACTTCCCCTACGCCGGGGAGTCCTACGACGCGGTGGTGATCAGTGCCCTTGCCGCCGAGTTGGCGGGCACCACGGCGCCCCGTGAGGTCGCCCGGCAGATCGTCGGTGTCACGAACGGCGGCAAGCGCTGCGACGACATCCCCACGTGCCTGAGGCTCGCCCGCGACGGCGAGGACATCGAGTACCGGGGGATGTCGCTGAACCGGGCTGGGTTCACCGACGCCGGGGAGCCCTCCACCGCCAGCTACGCCACGCTCCACTTCGACCACGAGAAGATCGACGAGGGCAAGACCGAGTTCGTGGGCGCCGGGGACGAGTCCCGGGCGAGCACCAAGGCCCCGCCGAAGGCCCGGCCGGGCAGCGGCAGCCGGGGCGGCGCTCCGCTCGTCTTCGGCGGGCTGCTGCCGCAGACGGGTGACCTGTCGCTGGCGTATCCGCCGCAGTTGGCCGGGGTCCGGCTGGCGATCCGTGAGATCAACGCGGCGGGTGGGGTGCTCGGGGAGCCGACGCGCTTCATCGAGGGCGACGACGGCACCAATGTGAACGTGGCCAAGGCGACGGTGGCCTCGCACGTCTCCGCCGGCGTGCACGTGATCATCGGATCGGCCGCCTCGGGTATCTCCCGGCAGGTGCTGCCCGACGTGGTGGCCGCCGGCCGGATCCTCTTCTCCCCGGCCAACACCGACGCCGGGTTGAGCGAGGTGGAGGACCAGGGGCTCTACTTCCGTACCGCCCCGCCGGACAACCTCCAGGGTCGGGCGCTCGCCGACGTGATGCTCCGGGACGGGCCGACGAAGATCGCCCTGGTGGCCCGGAAGGACTCGTACGGCGAGGGCCTCCAGGGGTCCGTCCGGGACGAGTTGGAGCGGGCCGGGATGGGCCCCGACCGGGTGAAGCTGCTCACCTACACGCCGCCGGAGGGCGCCGAGGTACCCGTCGACTTCTCCTCGGGTGCCCTGGACATCAAGGACTTCGGGGCGGACGCGGTGCTGATCATCGGGTTCGCCGAGTCGGCCCAGGTGATCATGGCCCTCGACGACGCCGGACTCCGGATCACCGACGACGACTGACGCACTGCCTCGTCGGTGACCTGCCCGGGCACGGGCGGTGTCGGCGAGGTCCGGGCAACGCAGGGCAGGGGAGGCCGTCGGCAACGACCGACGGCGTCCCCGCCGACGTTCAGGACGGCGACCGTCGGCTCCGGCTCCGGTCGAGGAACTCGGTCATCCGGCGGTGCTTCTCCTCGTCCTCGAAGAGGACCGCCTGGCTGACCAGGTCCAGGTGGGGGTGGGCGGCCGGTGGGGCGTCCACCGCCAGCTTGGTCAGCCGCAGCGCCAGCGTCGAGCCCTTGGAGATCTCGTCGAGCAGTCCGTGCGCGGTGGGCATCAGCTCGGCCGGGTCGGCGACCACCCGGTTCACCAGCCCGATCCGCAGCGCCTCGGCGGCGTCGACCCGCCGCCCGGTGAAGAGCAACTCCTTGGCCCGCGCCTCGCCCACCAACGCCGGAAGCCGGTGGGTCGCCCCCGCCCCGGCCAGGATCCCCAGTCGCACCTCGGGCTGGCCGAACACCGCCCGGTCCGTGCACACCCGCAGGTCGCAGGCGTACGCCAGCTCCGCGCCGCCGCCCAGCGCCGGCCCGTCCACCGCCGCCACAGTCGGCAGGGGCAGGGCGCGGACCCGGGCGAAGACGGCCGAGTTGATCGCGGCGAGGGCGTCGGACCGGCCGCGTTCGCGCAACTGCCCGATGTCGGCCCCACCCGCGAAGATCCCCTCGACGCCGCCGGTGAGCAGCAGGAGTCGCGGCCGGGCCTCCAACTCGGCGCAGACCTGGTGCAGGGCGGTCACCAGGTCGGCGTCGATGGCGTTGCGCTTCTCCGGGCGGTCGAGGGTGACCACCAGGCGGTCCGGCTGCTCCTCGACCCGCAGGCCACCTCCGCCGGTCGGGGTCGGGGCGCTCATCGGGTCGCCTCCCCGGCCGTCGTCGGGGCGTCTGCCCGGCGGCCGTCGACCCAGCGGTAGAAGCCCTCGCCGCTCTTGCGGCCCAGCCGACCGGCGGCCACCATCTCCTCCAGCAGCGGCGGCGGGGCGAAGCGGTCACCGTACGCGGCCTGGAGCGTCCGGGCGATGTCCAGCCGGACGTCCAGCCCGACGAGGTCGGTCAGCTCCAGCGGGCCGACGGGATGCTTGTAGCCGAGGACCATCGCCTTGTCGATGTCCGCCGCGTCGGCCACCCCGTCGGCGAGCATCCGGATCGCCTCCAGTCCGAGGGTCACCCCGAGCCGGGAGGTGGCGAAGCCGGGCAGGTCGCGTACGACGACGGGGTCCTTGCCCAGGCGGCGGGCGAGCGCGACGGCCGCGACGGTGGTCTCGTCGGCGGTGGCCGGGCCGACCACGATCTCCAGCAGCGGCATCGCCCAGACCGGGTTGAAGAAGTGCAGTCCGAGGAAGCGGTCCCGTGGCCCGATCCCCTCGGCCAGGTCGGTGATGGGGATGCTGGAGGTGTTGCTGCCCAACAGGGCCGGACGCAGGTCGGCGGCCGCCCGGAGGACCGCTCGTTTGAGGTCCAGCCGTTCCGGCACCGCCTCGATCACCACAGCGGGCTCCGGGGCGACCTCGGCGAGCCCTCCGACCACCGTGAGCCGGTCCCGGTGTGCGCCCGCCTCGTCGACTGTCAGCTTGCCCCGCTGGACGGCCCGGTCCCGGAGGTCCCCGAGGCGGTCACGGGCCGCTGCGGCCCGCTCCGGGTCCACCTCGACCAGTTCCACCCGGTATCCGGCCCCGGCGGCCACGTACGCGATGCCGAGGCCCATCGTGCCGGCTCCGATCACGACACAACGATCGCCGGTGACGCCACGGGGATCGCCCGGGTCAGGCCGCTCGCTCCACTCGTTCATGGGGCGACCCTATGCAGCCACGACCCGACGGCGCTGCCCGGGGCGTCGGCCCCTGCGGGATCACGCGACCACGCTCCGTGGGGGACCGTCGCGTCGGCCTGTCATGATCGGATGCCGTACCGGCAGGCGTGGGGACGGACCGGATCGGGTACAGACGGCGGTCAACAGAGGGAAGGGACGACCCGACATGAGCCAGGCACCGGAGATCCTGCCGAGCACCGACCCGGCGGAGAACACCGAGACGGTGGACACCCGAGGCGACGAGCGGATCGAGCTGCTGCGCGCGGACACCAACAACGACGGACGGACCGACGTCTGGGTGGTGGACACCGACGGCGACGGCAAGGCCGACCTGTTCCAGTTCGACACCGACGGCGACGGCAAGGTCGACGTCACCATGGTCGACCTCAACGAGGACGGCACCCCGGACGAGGTGGTCGACGGTGACGGCGGGCTCCCGCCCGAGCAGCTTCCCCCCACCGTCCAGGTCTGACCCGATGTCGCGTCCCACCCGCTTGCGGTAGTACGCGCGGGCGGGTGGGGAGCTGCGACGGGCGGTTCCACGGGCGGTGCCGCACCTGTGTCCCCCGCCACCGCCCACGAACCGGGACACCGGGCGGCGGGGTGAGCCGTACCCTGGCGGCATGACCACGTTGGATCGCCTGTCGGCGGAGAAGTACGTCCTGGTGACGACGTTTCGTAAGGACGGTCGGGCGGTGCCGACCCCGGTCTGGGGGGTCCGGGACGGGGACGCCCTGGCGGTCTGGTCGGCGGCCGACGCGGGGAAGGTCAAGCGGATCCGGCGCAGCGGCGAGGTGACAGTGGCCCCCTGCGACGTGCGGGGGCGCCCGCACGGTCCGGCCGTGCCGGGGCACGCCGTCCTCTGCGACCAGGCCGACAGCCGCCGGATCCGACAGTTGATCAAGGAGAAGTACCGGCTGCTCGGCCGACTGACGATGCTCGGTAGCCGGATGCGTCGGGGCGAGACCGGCACCGTCGGAATCCGGATCACGTTCGCCGCCGAGTGACGGGGCGGCGAGGGCTCCTCCGGACACGAATCAGGGGCGGCGGATGATCTCCGCTGCCCCTGAAAATGTGAAACTGGTGAAGCGCTTCCTGTCAGTCGCCCTGCCGCTGCTGGGGGATCTGCCCCTGCAACAGGGCTCGAACCTCCGACTCCCGGTAGCGGCGGTGGCCTCCGAGTGTCCGGATGGCACTGAGCTTGCCCGCCTTCGCCCACCGGGTCACCGTCTTCGGGTCGACACGGAACATCGACGCCACCTCGGCCGGTGTGAGTAGCGGCTCTGGTTCGTGCGTTCGCGATGCCATCGGTCACTCCTCCACATGTATAGACATCGGCCGGGGTCCCGCCGGCCGACGCGTCTCCCATGGTCCGGCTAGTCCCCGATGTCCGACATGGGCCGAACGGCCGAAGGTCCCTAGACGGACGGATGAACCATGCCCGATTTATACGACTAATACACCTCAGAAAGTACCTTATTCGGACTCATAATCACGGTTCGTGATGCGTCAGCTACGAGCCAGCCTCGGATTCGACCGGGATTACTGGCTGTTTTGTGACTAGTTGCACCTTTCGAGCAGCTGAACCGCCCGCCAGCGGGCCACCAGCTTGTCGTACGCCGCCGAAGCCTCGTCCGCCTCGCCCTTCGACAGCCCCGCGAGGCCCGCCGCGACCAGTTCCGGCGAGTCGTCGGCGGCCAGGGTCTCGTCCGACAGCAGGTGCACCAGACCGCCGTAGTCCAACTCCACCACCGAGTGCGGGTGGAACTCCTCCAACCACCGGGCCGCCTCCTCGACCGCCTCGGTGATCGGTGCCTCCCCGACCGTCTTGGTCAACACCGACAACGCCCGGGACGCCCGCTGACGGGCCTTGGAGATCTCGGTACGGAACCGCAGCGCCCGCCGCCCCGGCGCCGTCACGTGGTCGCGCTCCTCGGCGTCGAACAGCACGAACCACCGCAGCGGGACACCCCACGTGGCGATCTGCTCGTGCACCCGGGGCACCCCGTGCTCCAGCACCCGCGCGCCGCTGCGCCAGTCCTCCACCACCGCCTTGGCCTGACCGGCCAGGATCGGCGGGACGAACGCGTCGGCGAGCACCGGAGGAACCCCCTCGCGGGCGGACAACGCCGCCTCGGCCACCCGGATCCGCAGGTTCCACGGGCAGATCAGCAACGTGTCGTCGGTCTCCACGACGTACGCCTCGTCAGGCAGGTCGGGCAGCCGGGTCCAGCCCGCGCCGAGCGCCTCGATCACCGCCGTCCGTTGCCGGTCGGGCCCCTCCAACGGGGCGACCGCCCGCCCCTGGGCCACGTACCGACGCCAGTACGACTGGCGCTTACGGTCGAAGGCGGTCAGCGGCTCGTACACGCGCAGGTATGAGGCGAAGAGCGACGGCACTGCGCGATCCTCCCACGACTCGGGCTCGGACCCCACGTCAGCGCCGTCCCCGACCAGGGCGGACCACCCGACGCCCCGGTCCGACGCCGTGCAGGCGAGGCGATACTAGGCTCGGTCACACCGGCAGACCCCCGCCGGCATCCCCCGAGGGCGCGTCCCACGAGGACGCCAGCGACACCAGGAGCACGTCATGGGCGTATTCGCCAGCACCGACGACCCGGGTTCCACCGGGCACGAGCAGGTCGTCTTCTGCCAGGACAAGCAGAGCGGCCTGCGGGCGATCATCGGCATCCACTCCACCGCGCTGGGCCCCGCGCTCGGCGGCACCCGCTTCTACCCGTACCCGAGCGAGGAGGCCGCCCTGGCCGACGTGCTCGACCTGTCCCGTGGCATGGCGTACAAGAACGCGCTGGCCGGGCTGGACCACGGCGGCGGGAAGGCGGTCATCTGGGGTGACCCGGAGGAGCTGAAGTCGGAGGCGCTGCTGCGCGCGTACGGCCGGTTCGTCGAGTCGCTGGGCGGGCGCTACTACACCGCCTGCGACGTCGGGACCTACGTCGCCGACATGGACGTGGTGGCCCGGGAGACCAGGTACGTCACCGGCCGCAGCGTGGAGCACGGTGGCGCGGGCGACTCGTCGGTGCTGACCGCCTGGGGCGTGTTCCAGGGCATGCGAGCCGGCGCCGAACACCTGTGGGGCAACCCGACGCTGCGCGGTCGACGGGTCGGGGTGGCCGGTCTCGGCAAGGTCGGCAAGCACCTCACCGGGCACCTGCTCGACGACGGCGCCGAGGTGGTCGCCACCGACGTCAGTCCGCGCGCCCTGGAGTGGACCCGCACCACGTACCCGCAGGTCGACCTCGTGGCCGATGCGACCGCGTTGGTCAGCTCCGACATCGACGTGTACGCCCCCTGCGCGCTCGGCGGCGCGTTGGACGACGACACCGTCACGGAGTTGCGGGCGCGGATGGTGGCCGGGGCAGCCAACAACCAGCTGGCCCACCCCGGGATCGAGAAGCTCCTCGCCGACCGGGGTGTCCTCTACGCCCCGGACTACGTGGTCAACGCGGGCGGGGTGATCCAGGTGGCCGACGAGATCGAGGGGTTCGACTTCGACAGGGCGAAGCTGCGCGCCACCCGGATCTTCGACACCACCCGGGAGATCCTCCGGCTCGCCGACGCCGAGGGCGTTCCCCCGGCGGTGGCCGCCGACCGGCTGGCCGAGCGGCGGATGGCCGATGTGGGTCGGCTCCGCTCCATCCACCTCCGCTGACCTCCTCCGCCCCGGTGATCAAGGGCTCCGCGACCGGACGGGGCGGCGCGGCTCCCTTGGCCCCGAGCACTCCCCGACGATCTGAGCGGTACGCCCCGACAAAGTCCTTCTGTGGGGTTTTGTTCGGTGTAGCGGGTGCCCACCGCGTCGCCCCCCACCCGTACACTCCGTGACGGATGGGCAACTGCGACTCGCTGAGCCGGCTGTCGGCAACCCGAGGTGCCGAACGGTGGCATCCCCATGTACCGTAAGAGCCACGAGAGATGCCTGACGTCATCGGGGCCCGCCTTCGGGCTGCCCCGAATTCTGTGCGAGGGGGTCGAGCCATGGGGCGCGGCCGTGCTAAGGCCAAGCAGACAAAGGTGGCCCGGGAGTTGAAGTACAACACCCCGAACACCGACCTCGCCGCCTTGCAGCGAGAACTCGGCGGCAGCGGAAAGTCGAACCGCGACTTCGACGACGACTACAAAGTCGACGACGATGACGACGACCATACGGACGACGACCCGGACAACTGGGCCCGTCCGCCCCGCTGACCTCCGGTCACATCTGAGCACGCGGTGAGCTCCGCGTGCTCATGCATGTGCCGACCTGAAGCCGGCGAGCCAGATGCCGACTCGGGGACCTGCCGTACCAGCAGGTCCCCGAATCACGGCTGACCTCACCGGGGTCGGTTGTTCCAGTTGTAGAACGTCGGGATGTTCTCGAAGTGGTTCCAGGCGCAGACCGCGCCACCACCGTCGCCACCCGCCACCTCGGACCGCTCTCGACGTGCCGCCTCGGCCTCGTCCAACAGCGCGTTCAGGCCGACGGCGGCGTCCCTGAACCGCTCCGCGATCAGATCGACGGGCTCCGCCTCGATGCGCTCAGGCTGCCGGTCCCTGGTGGTCTCGGGCATGCTCCAACACTCCCTCCAGTAGGCGGATCTTGCTGTTGCGGCAGTGCTCGGTCTCCGTACCGTCGAAGCGTCGGTGTTCGAAATAACGGTTGGCCGCGTGGCCGCCACCGCAGAACCCGAAGTACGCGCACGACGAGCGGCAAGCCTCCACACCGGTGAGGAACTCCCCCACCCAGGACGTACCGGACGCGGACGTCAGGATCTCCGCCAGCGGAGCCTGCAACACGTTGCCACTGCTGAAGTCGCCGTACCGGGGATCGGTGAAGCCGGCCAGCTCCGGTGAGAGGACCGTCACCGACCCGTCGTACCCGACCGTGGGGATCGGGTCCAGTTGCCGGGGCAGGACCGTGTCGGCCGCCCCGTCCAGGGTCGCCGCCACGTACCGCAGCGACCACTCCACCTCCCGCAGGTGGATCCGCGGGTCACGACGCCACGCCGCGACCAGTTCCGACCAGAACCCGGTCACCGCCGCCCGGTCGTGGGTGTTGTCCCGGAGGTTGACCCCCTCGGTCTCCTCGATGTTGACGCCGAGGACGTCACACCCCAGGGTGAGGAAGTAGTCGTACAGCTCGGTGGCGAGCCCCGGCTCGGGTCGGCTGACGACTGCCAGTGCCGAGAACGGCAGCCCGTGTCGACGCAGCGCCGCCACCCCGCGCAGGATCCGGTCGTACGCCGGCTGCCCGCCCCGGGTGGTCCGCTCGTGGTTGCGCTCCCGGGGGCCGTCCACGCTCACGCTCACCCGCATCCGGTGCGCGGCGAAGAACTCGCACCAGGCGTCGTCGATCAGCGTGGCGTTGGTCTGGACGTGCTGCTCGACGTCGCCGTCGAAGGGGGCGATCAGGGCGGCCAGGTGCTCCCGGCCCGCCGCGAGCGGCTCACCGCCGTGCCAGACCACCGAGAAGCGCCCCTGGGTGGCCCACCCGTTCACCGACTCCGCCACCGCCTCGGCCACCGACACCGGCATCCGCCGGTCGGCCGACCGCATCGGCAGATAGCAGTAGGCGCAATCCAGGTTGCACAGGGTGGTGGGCTGCATCACGACGTACGACGGCACCGCCGCGATCCCGTGCATCCCGCTGAACGGCCTGTCCCGAGCGGCCATCGTCACCTCCGGAGCGCATGAGGTCACCCCTCAGGCTAGGCGGCGATGGCCACTCGGGTAAGCCCCGATCAGTTGGTCGTACGACCACAGGGCCGGCTCAGCCCCGGGTGTGCTGCCCGACCATCTGCACCGCGCCGGTGCCCTCGACGATCTCGCCGGCCTGCCAGGCGTCCACGCCCCGGCCGGTCAGGGTGGCCAACGCCCGGTCGGCGTCCTCGGCCGACACGATGGCGAACATGCCCACGCCCATGTTGAACGTGGCCTCCATCTCCGGGTCCTCGATCCGCCCCTTGGTCTGGATCAGGTCGAAGATCGGCTGGGGCTTCCAGGTGGAACGGTGCACGACCGCGTCCACGTGCTCCGGCAGGACCCGGACCAGGTTGCCCGGGATGCCACCGCCGGTGATGTGAGACAGCGCCCGGACCTCGGCCTCGGCGATCAGCTTGAGGCAGTCCTGAGCGTAGATCTTGGTGGGGGTGAGCAGCTCCTCGCCGAGGGTCCGCTGCCGACCGAAGTCCTCGATCACCACGTCCAGCCGCATCCGGCCGGCGCCCAACAGCACGTGCCGGACCAGGGAGTATCCGTTGGAGTGCAGGCCCGAGGAGCGCATCGCGATCACCACGTCGCCCACCTCGACCCGCTCCGGGCTGAGGATGTCGCTCTCCTCGACCACCCCGACACCGGTGGCGGAGATGTCGTACTCGTCCGGCCGCAGGACGCCCGGGTGCTCGGCGGTCTCGCCACCGAGCAGCGCGCAACCGGCGTACCGGCACCCGTCGGCGATCCCGGCGCCGATCTCGGCGACCCGATCCGGCACCACCTCACCGGTGGCGATGTAGTCGAGCAGGAAGAGCGGCTCGGCACCGCAGGCCACCAGGTCGTCGACGACCATCGCCACCAGGTCGATGCCGACGGTGTCGTGGATGTCGAGCTGCTGGGCGATGACCAGCTTCGTCCCCACCCCGTCGGTCGAGGAGGCGAGGATCGGGTTCTTGTACTTCGTCGTGTCCAGCCGGAACAGCCCGGCGAAGCCGCCCAGGTCGCCCATCACCTCCGGCCGCCGGGTCTGGCGAACCTTCGACTTGAGCAGCTCGACCGCGCGGTCACCCGCCTCGATCGACACCCCGGCGTCGGCGTAGGAGACCGTACGTTTGCGGCCGGGGCGGCCGGTGCCGGCCGTCCAGGGCTGACGGTCGCCGCCGGCGCCGGTCGGGCTGCTTCCTGCGCCGCTGCGCTCGGACACGTGCGTCACGGTTCTCCCCTTTGTGGTTCTCGCGGTGCCGGTCGTAGGCGGCGGTCGGGCCGGTCGGCCCGAGGCACCGTCGCCGTCGCGGGTTGTCGCGCGGGTGCTGCTACGAGTGGTGCGGTGCCGCGCCACCGGGAGTGGCGACGAGCTCTTCGATGACATGCTGCGGAGCCTCGGACGACCCGGTCGTGACCCGACGCCCGATACCTTCGAGCAGATGTTTGCCGATTTGGTTCCCGGCCGGCAGATCGATCGGATACTCCCCATCGAAGCACGCACGGCAGAGCCGGGTCTTCGGCTGCTCGGTCGCCGCGATCAGCCCGGGGAGGGAGACGTACCCCAGCGTGTCGGCACCGATCGACCGCCGGATGCCCTCGTTGTCCAACCCGTTGGCCAACAGCTCGGCCCGGGTGGCGAAGTCGATACCGTAGAAACAGGGCCAGGTCACCGGCGGCGAGGAGATTCGTACGTGCACCTCCAGCGCACCGGCCTCGCGGAGCATCCGGACGAGGGCCCGCTGGGTGTTGCCCCGCACGATCGAGTCGTCCACCACGACCAGCCGCTTGCCCCGCACGTTCTCCCGCAGCGGGTTGAGCTTGAGCCGGATACCGAGCTGACGCAGGGTCTGGGACGGCTGGATGAAGGTACGCCCCACGTACGGGTTCTTCACCAGACCGGAGCCGTACGTGATGCCGGAGGCCTCCGCGTACCCGATGGCGGCCGGAGTGCCCGACTCCGGCACCGGGATGACCATGTCGGCCTCGACCGGGTGCTCCTTGGCCAGCAGGCGGCCGATCTGCACCCGGGCGGCGTGCACGTTGCGTCCGGCGATGGTGGCGTCCGGGCGGGCGATGTAGACGTACTCGAAGAGGCAGCCCTTGGGCTCGGGCGCGGCGAACCGGGAGGACCGCAGGCCGTCGGCGTCGATGGCGATCAGCTCACCCGGCTCCACCTCCCGGACCACGCTCGCCCCCACGATGTCCAGCGCGGCGGTCTCGCTGGCCACCACCCAGCCCCGCTCCAGCCGGCCGAGGACCAGGGGACGCACCCCGTTGGGGTCCCGGGCGGCGTAGAGCGTCGACTCGTCCATGAAGACGAAGCTGAACGCCCCCCGCAGCTGGGGCAGGACCTCCATCGCGGCGGCCTCGACCGAGAGGTCGGGACGGCTGGCCAGCAGCATGGTCACCAGGGAGGTGTCGTTGGTGGCCCCGTCGGAGTCGATGCCCCTGGTCTGCACCTCCTGCTGCAACTCGGCGGTGTTGACCAGGTTGCCGTTGTGCGCCAGGGCGATCGTGGTGCCGGAGTTGGTCGACCGGATGGTCGGCTGGGCGTTCTCCCAGGTGGAGGCGCCGGTGGTCGAGTATCGGGCGTGCCCGATCGCCACGTGCCCCCGCAGGCTCGCCAGGGTGGGCTCGTCGAAGACCTGCGCGACCAGGCCGAGGTCCTTGTAGACCACCACGCCGGTACCGTCGCTGACCGCGATCCCGGCTGCCTCCTGGCCACGGTGCTGCAACGCGTACAGCCCGAAATAGGTGAGATTGGCGACCTCTTCCCCCGGCGCCCAGACACCGAAGACGCCACACGCGTCCTGGGGGCCGGGTCGTTGGGGGTCAAGGTCGTGGCTCAGCCGGCCGTCGCCTCGGGGCACTGCCGCTCCCTCAAGATTGGTCGGGACCGGCCGGGCGGGGCGCTCGACGCCTTCGCACTGCGGCCGGGACCACTGTCGTCACCTGACAGTGTACGCGAATCCGTGTCGACACCCAAAGTCACGATTCGAGAGCAGAGAGTCACCGACAGTGGTATCTTCCCTGGTTCACAACGGTAGGTGAGCGGAGAGATCGGCTCGCGTTCCGCTCATCCGGACGCGACCCTGGGTCACCGCCTCCGCCCATCCGAGTCGCCCGGTGGCCGTCTCCACCCACGTCTGCGGATCCATCTCCACCACGTTCGGCGGCGTACCCCTGGTGTGTCGGGGACCCGGAACACACTGAACTGCACCGTAAGGTGGGATCCGCACCTCCACCGATCGGCCGGGCACCCGCTCCGCCAGGAGGGTCAGCAGGGCACGAACCGCTGCCCGATAGACCGACCTTTCGGGCGTACGTCCCTCGTCGAACGCCGCGAGTACGGCCTCGACGGCTTCGGACTTACTGTGCGGAGAGGACACGACGGGACGATACGGCCTGACCGTACGACGCGCGACGCTGGCCCTGGGTCGCGCCGATCCGGTCAGACAAGGCATAGTGGCCGACGGTGTATTCGTACCGTGATGATCCTCGGCCCGGCTACCGCAGGCCGGGGAGGTCGGACCGGAAGGCGGTGGACGTGTCAACACACCGACGTGCCTGGCAGCGGGCCGGTGTGGTCGTAGCCCTGGTTGCCGGCAGCCTCGTACTTCCCGCCACACCCGCCCTGGCCGCCGACGTCAGCGTCTCCCCTGGCTCGGTCACCATCCGAGCCGGTGCCGAGGTCACGCTGAACGTCCAGGTCACGGCAGGTGAGGGTGACGAGAGTGCCGACATCAGCGTCGGCAACCTCCCCTCCGGGGTGAGCTGCGTGGCCGGCTGCGCCCGCGTCGACTTCAACGGCCAGCAGCAGGTGAACCAGCAGGTCCGACTCCGGGCCAACGGCAACGTCCGGGACGCCAACGCGGGTGCCTTCGTGCAGGCCCGGGGCAACGAGTCCGGTGTCGGACAGGGCGGCCAGGTCCAGGTGACCGTGCAGGGCCGCCAGGAACCGACCCCGACCGAGCCCGAGCCCGAGCCGACCCGCCCGCAGGTGCAGACCGTCCGGGCCGTCTCCGGCAAGGTCGTCATCCAGGCCAACGGCGACGCCGTGTCGAACGCCACCGTCATCCTGCTCGACGGGAACGGCCGACGGCACGAGACCAGCAGCGACGGCAGCGGCAACTTCCGCTTCGGTGGCAGCACCTCGAACCCGATCAGCCCCGGTCAGCTCCAGCTCGGTGCCAGCAAGGACACCGCCCGAGCCACGATGACCGTCGGTGGGTCCAACGGCCAGAGCATCACCGGCCAGCGGATCCGGCTCCCCATCCAGGTGGAGGAGAGCCCGAGCCCCACCCCCTCGGCCACCGAGGAACCGGCCCCGACCGTGGAGGCCACCGAGGAAGCCAACGAGGACGAGACGACCGAGAACACCGAGGCGGTCCAGGCCCAGGAACCGACGGGCAACCAGGACTCCGGTGGCATGGGCGGGATGCTGCTGATCCTGCTCGGCGCCCTCTTCGTCGCCATCGGCGTCGGCACCTTCGTGCTGCTCTACCTGAAGCGCCGGGACAACGACGACGGTGACGAGGACGACTCGGCGGCCGCCGCCGGTGCCGCCCCCCGGGCCGCCGACGACCAGACCCGGGTGGTCAACCGGATCGACGCCGGACCCGACGCGACGATGGTCGGTGGTGCCGCCCTCAGCGACGCCCCGACGATGCTCCAGCGGCCGGTGGTCGACGACGTACCCCCGGATCCGTACGGGGCTCCCGAGCCCTACCCGGCCGGGGGACAGCAGCAGGGTTGGGCCGGCAGCGGTGGTTACGACGACGACCGGACCCGGCAGGAAGGCTACGACGACCGGACCCGGCAGGAGGGCTACGGCGGCGGGTACGGCAACGCTCCCGCCTCCGGGGGCGGTGGGTACGGCAACGCCGCTCCCGCCTCGGGTGGTGGCTACGGCAGCCGCGACTACGACGCCTCCGGCGGCGCAGCCTCGGGCGACTACCCGCCCACCCAGGCCCGTGGGGCCGGTGGCTACGGCGAGCGGTACGACGAGCCCACCGGCCGGTACCAGGGCGACGACGCCACCTCCTATCCCCCACCGGCCGACCCCTACGCCACCGGGCTGTACCAGCCCGCCACCGACCAGGGGCCGGGTTACGGCCAGCAGCCGGAGCAGTCCGGCGGGTACGACCAGCGTGGCGGCGGATACCACCAGCAGGGCGGGTACGACCAGGGCGGGTACGGCGGCCAGGGCGGGTACGACCAGCAGACCGGCGGATACGGCCAGGAACCGCCCCGCCAACGCGGCGGCGGCTACGACCAGCAGACCGGCGGGTACGACCAGCAGGGCTACAGCCAACGCGGCGACGCCCAGGGCGGGTACGACCAGCAGAGCGGGTACGGCGGCCAGGGCGGCTACGACCAGCAGTCCGGCGGGTACGACCAGCGTGGCGGCGGGTACGACCAGCAGGGCGGGTACGGCGGCCAGGGCGGGTACGACCAGCAGACCGGCGGATACGGCCAGGAACCGCCCCGCCAACGCGGCGGCGGCTACGACCAGCAGACCGGCGGGTACGACCAGCAGGGCTACAGCCAACGCGGCGACGCCCAGGGCGGGTACGACCAGCAGAGCGGGTACTACGGCGACCAGCAGAACCAGGGCCAGGGCCAGAACCCGACCGGCCGGGGACGGGCTGACGGCCCGCCGCCCGAGCGGGGTGGCCGCCGACTCGACTGGTTGGACGACTGACCCGAGACGGTCCCTGACCGACCCTCACACCGACGAGAGTGGGCCGCCCCGATTCCCGGGGCGGCCCACTTCTTCGTAGGCCGCCTCTCACGGAGAGGGACTCCCCGGACCACCGGCCGGGACTGCCCCGGGCAAGTCGCAGACCGTGGGGTGTGGATCAGGCCGGGACGAAGACGCCCTGGCGGAGCAGGGGAACCACGGTGGAGACGCCGAACTGGACGGCGATCTCCACGTCCCCGGCGAAGCCGAGTTCGGCGAGTTCCCGGCCGGAGACACTGCCCCGTACCGCCGCCGTCAGGTCCGGGGTGCTGGCCAGCGCGGCGAGCGCCATGGCCGCCTCGACGGAGAGCCCCCGGGCACCCCGGAGACCGCGTCCAGCACGCTGGCCGCCCCGAGCTGATCCTCCACCGACGGCCGCAGTGACCCGTCGGGCCACCGTTCACCGGCGGCGATCACCCCGATCGGGGCGTCGACGGAGCCGTACCCCTCGCGGTGCAGCCAACGGCCGACGGCGGGCGCGTTGCGCAGGCAGGCCGCCACCACCGGTCGGCCGGCGGCACCTGCGGCGGCGCTGATCGCCGAACCGTCCGGCTCCGGCAGCACCAGGTCGGCGACGAGCGGGGCGGCGCTCAGTGCCGACGGGGAGAGCGACCAGGGCCGCTCCGGGGTGGCCCTGGTTCGTTCCACCGCCGCGACGGCACCGATCCGGCGGGCGTACTCGGGGGCCTGTTCGCTCCAGGGGAAGGGATGCGCCCGGATGCCCCGGCCGACAGCCACGTCGACGGTGGTGGTGAACGAAAGGACGTCCACCACCACGAGGACGGCGCAGACCCGGCCGAGCTCGGCCGCCCCGGCCAGCCCCCAGTCGAACCGGGCACCGCTCCGGGCTGGACGTGGACGGCCGAGCCCACGTCCTCAGCGCTCGTCGGCCGCCGGGGCCGCGCGTCGGTGCCGCCGGCGTCGGCCGGTTCGACCGGCTCGGCCGGCGGATCGACGGGACCCGCAGCGTCCGGTCCGTCCACGACCGGTGGGGCGTCGGTCGGGCCGTCGGTCGCCTCGTCCTCCGCCGGGGACTGCGTCTCGGCAGCCTCCGCCGGGGCGTCGACGACAGTCGCACCGACCGGTGCGGTCGCCAGACCGGCCGGGGTGACCGCCTGGGCGGCCTCCACCGCGGCCGCACCGCCGAAGAGCCGGGGCAGGGTCGAGGTGTGCGCCTCGCGCAGCTCGTCCAGGCCGAGCTGGAACTGTCCCTGCACGTCGAGGGCGCCCAGGGTGGAGTCGGTCGTGCCGATCGCCTCCCACGGGACGTTCCGCTCGGTGCAGAGCGCGGCGAACGCCTTCTCGTGTCCCCGGGGCACCGACACCAACGCCCGACCGGCCGACTCGCTGAACAGGAAGACGAACGGCATCGAGGAACCCGCGAACCGTTCCGGGACGGTGATCCGGGCACCGACGCCGTTGCGCAGGCAGGACTCGACCAGACCCTGGACGAGGCCACCGTCGGAGAGGTCGTGCGCGGAGCTGAGGTGCCCGACCCGGGCCGCCTCGGCCAGCAGTTCGGCCAGTGCCCGCTCCCGGTCCAGGTCGACCTGCGGGGGTACGCCACCGAGGTGCTTGTGGGTGACCCAGGCCCACTCGGAGCCGGACAGCTCCACGTGGGTCTCGCCGAGCAGGTAGAGCTGGTCCTGCTCGCCCTCGGGCCGGGACACGAAGCCCATCGGCACCCGGGCGGCCACGTCGTCGATGATGCCCAGCACCCCGACCACCGGGGTCGGGTGGATCGCCGCCGCCCCGGTCTGGTTGTAGAAGCTGACGTTCCCGCCGGTGACGGGGATGCCCAGCTCGGCGCAGCCGTCCGCGAGTCCGCGTACCGCCTCGGCGAACTGCCACATCACACCCGGGTCCTCCGGCGAACCGAAGTTCAGGCAGTTCGTCACGGCGATCGGCTTCGCGCCGGTCACCGCCACGTTCCGGTACGCCTCGGCCAGGGCCAGCTTGGTGCCGTTGTACGGGTCGAGCCGGGCGTACCGGCCGTTGCCGTCGACGGAGAGGGCGACACCCAGGCCGCTCTCCTCGTCGATCCGGATCACCCCGCCGTCCTCCGGCTGGGCGAGGACGGTGTTACCCAGGACGTACCTGTCGTACTGCTCGGTGACCCAGGTCTTGTCGGCCAGGTTCGGGGACGCGACCATCCGCAGGACCGTCTCCCGGAGGGTCTCCGGGTCGGTCGGGCGGGGCAGCGTCTCGGCCCGGTCGGCCTGGAGCAGGATCAGGTCGGCCGGCTCCCGCATCGGACGGGCGTAGACCGGCCCGTCGTCGACCAGGGAGCCCGGGGGAACGTCCACCACGAGGTGGTCCCGCCAGGTGATGAGCAGCCGGCCGGGCTGCCCGTCCTCGGTGGGCGGGGTGACCTCGCCGATGTTGGTGGCCCAGACGCCCCACTTCTCGGCGGTCTTGAGCACCGCCTCCAGCTTGTCCGGGGCGACGACCAGGAGCATCCGCTCCTGCGACTCGCTGGCCAGGATCTCGTGCGGCTCCATCGAGGCCTCGCGCAGCGGCACCCGCTCCAGCCAGACCCGCATGCCGGTTCCGGCGGCGGCGGCGGTCTCGGTGAGCGCACAGGTCAGCCCGGCACCGCCGAGGTCCTGGATGCCGACGACCAGTTCGGCGTCGTACAGCTCCAGGCAGGCCTCGATCAGGAGCTTCTCCATGAACGGGTCGCCGACCTGCACCGAGGGCGGCGCTGCTCGCTCTCCTCGTCGAAGGTGGCGCTGGCCAGCACGGAGACGCCGCCGATGCCGTCCCGGCCGGTCCGGGCGCCCATCAGCACCACGACGTTGCCGGGGCCGGTGGCTTCCTTCTTCTGCAGCCTGTCGACCGGGAGGACACCGAGGCAGAGCGCGTTGACCAGGGGGTTGCCCTGGTAGCAGGGGTCGAAGACGACCTCGCCGCCGATGTTGGGCAGGCCGAGGCAGTTGCCGTAGCCGCCGACACCGGCCACCACCCCGGGCAGCACCCGGGCGGTGTCGGGGTGGTCGGCCGCGCCGAACCGCAGCGGGTCCATCACCGCGACCGGCCGGGCACCCATGGCGAGGATGTCCCGGACGATCCCACCGACGCCGGTCGCCGCGCCCTGGTACGGCTCGACGAAGCTCGGGTGGTTGTGCGACTCGACCTTGAAGGTGACCGCCAACTCGTCGGAGACCTGCACCACACCGGCGTTCTCCCCGATACCGGCGAGGAGCCGGTCACTGGGCGGAGCCTTCTCGCCGAACTGGCGCAGGTGCACCTTGCTCGACTTGTAGGAGCAGTGCTCGCTCCACATGATCGAGTACATCGCCAGCTCGGCCTGGGTGGGCCGCCGGTCCAGGATGTGCCGGATCCGCTCGTACTCGTCGTCGCGGAGCCCCAGCTCGGCGTAGGGCTGAAGCTCCTGCGGGGTGGCGTCGGCGCGGGGGACGGTGTCCACCCCGGCGGTCCAGTCCTGCTCCGGGGCACCGTCGGCCGAATCCTGAGGGCCGGTCGGGGCCTGAGGGCCGGTCGAAGCCTCGGGGCCGGTCGGGGCCTGGGGGCCGCGCGGGGCGGGGGCCACCGGGCCGCCGTCGGGGCGGCCGGTCGGGTCCTGCGCTGCGCCGTCGCCGGCCGAGGCGGTCACGGCCGCCGGGGCCGGGCCGCCGTTCTGGTCGACGCGCGGCGTCGGTGCGCCGGGCGGACCGGGGTACGGCGGCGGTGCCTGCTGCACGGACTGCCGCTGGGGGGCCGTCGCCGGGGCGGGCGGTCCCGCCGGAGCCGGGGCGGCACCCGGGGTGGGCCGACCGCCGGCCGGGCTCGCCGGGGAACCGGACGGGGGCGCGACGGCACCCGCCTGCTCCGCCGGGAAGCCGCCCGAGACCGGGCGTTCCTCCGGGTCCGGATGGGGGGTCATGACTTCTCCTCGCTGCGCCCGTGGTCGCCCGACGGACGGTAGAGCCGACCGATGATCTCGACGCGACCGGTCACGCCGGCGCCCCCACCAGGTGCTTGAGGACCGAGGTGAAGAAGCCGAGACCGTCCAGGGAGGGGCCGGTGAGGGCCTCCACCGCGTGCTCGGGGTGCGGCATGATGCCGACCACGTTGCCGGCCTGGTTGGTGATCGCGGCGATGTCCCGCTGCGAACCGTTCGGGTTCCCGCCGACGTAGCGGGCGACGACCCGCCCCTCCGCCTCGAGCTGGTCCAGCGTGGCGGGGTCGGCGACGTAGCAGCCCTCCCCGTTCTTGACCGGGATCAACACTTCCTGGTCGGACTGGAAGGCGCTGGTCCAGGCGGTGCCGGTGGAGGCGATCTGGAGGCGCTGGTCACGGTTGCGGAAGTGCAGGTGCTGGTTGCGGGTGAGCGCCCCGGGCAGCAGGTGCGCCTCGCAGAGGATCTGGAATCCGTTGCAGATCCCCAGCACCGGCAGGCCACCCCGGGCGGCGTCCACGATCGTCTCCATCACCGGGGCGAACCGGGCGATGGCACCGCAGCGCAGGTAGTCGCCGTAGGAGAACCCGCCGGGCAGCACGACGGCGTCCACCCGGTGCAGGTCCGGGTCACCGTGCCAGAGCCGGACGGGCTCGGCTCCGGCGATCCGGACGGCCCGGGCCGCATCCCCGTCGTCCAGGGACCCCGGGAACGTCACCACCCCGATCCGGGCGGTCACGGCCGCGCTTCCACAGGCTCGTCGGCCTCGACGGCGTGGATGGTGAAATCTTCGATGACCGGGTTGGCCAGCAGCTTGTCGGCGATCTCCCGGGCCCGGTCCAGGTCCGGCTCACCGGTGAACTCGATCTCGATCCGCCTGCCGATCCGGACCGAGGCGACGTCGTTGACGCCGAGCCGGGGCAGCGCGTTTGCGACGGCCTGGCCCTGCGGATCGAGGATCTCGGGCTTGAGCATGACGTCGACGACGACGCGAGGCACTGGGCACTCCTGACTGTGTACGCAGTTGGGTGCCGGCCCACTACGGGCGAGCCCAGCAAGCCTACCTGGCAGATGGGTCCCCGGACGCACCGGCCGGGACCAGCAAGGACAGTGATCCACACAACCATGGCCCGTCAGCCGGACATCCCGCCACACGCGCCCGGACACGCCGCCGGAGCAGGCGTTTTACCGACAGACAGGTAGGCCGAATCGTTACATCGATCAACCCCGATCAGCCTCTTGCCGACACAACCGGACGCCCGTATCGTTCATCGACATAGTTCGATCAACGCGGTGGGTGACCACCCCACCGCGCCCGCGTCACCCGGTGACCCCGGGTGCCCACCCCCGGCAAGGAGTCCCCCGCATGCGAATCCGCCCCCTGCTCGCCGTCATCGGCACCGCCCTGATCGGCGTCCTCGGCGCGTCCTCCGGGGCCGTGGCCGCCCCGGCCGGCCCGAACCCCATCATCGGCGGCGGCACCGTCGCGTCCGCCCCGTGGGCCGCAGCCGTACTCAGCAACGGCTCCTTCACCTGCTCCGGCAGCGTCATCGCCGCGAACTGGGTGCTCACCGCCCGGCACTGCGTCAGCGGCACCATGTCCGTCCGGGTGGGCAGCGTCAACCGCACCTCCGGCGGCGTCACCCGGACGGTCAGCGCCACCTACGGCCAGTACGACCTGGCCCTGCTGCGCCTCTCCTCCCCGGTCACCAACACCCCCGTGACGCTCTCCGGCAGCTACCCGCCGGTGGGCTCGACCAACACCATCTTCGGGTGGGGCATGACCTGCTACAGCGGGTGCTCGGCCTCCACCGTCCTGAAGACCGCCACCGTCCAGGTGACCAGCACCAACGTCACCGACGCGTACGGCGGCCGGGCGATCCGGAGCACCGCTGTCAACGGCAACGCGTGGCGCGGCGACTCGGGCGGCCCGCAGTTCTACAACGGCGCCCAGGTCGGCGTCGCCTCCACCGCCGACGGGCGGAGCATCCAGAACTACGGCAGCGTCGCGTTCAACAGGGCCTGGATCAGCTCGGTGGCCGGCGTCTGAGACGTTGAGCACCCCCACCGGCGGTTGCTCCCCTAGCGACCCGGGTGGCCGGTGGCGGCGCGGATGGTCGGCCGAGTGCCGGGCGTCCGCGCCGCGCCGTTTTGCAGCATCCGGCCAGTGGCACACGGCCGACGAACCCGCAGGGTCGGGTCTGCCAGGCTCAGGGCGTGCTGGTCGTGACCACGGATCAACTGCCCGGCTACGAGATCCGCCAGATCCTCGGCGAGGTGGTCTCCTCGATGGCCCGAACCCGCAACCCGTACCGCGAAGGGGTCAAGAACCTGCGCGGCGGGGCGTACGACCCGATGGCCCCGGACAACCTCACCCGGTGGCGTACCGACTCGGTCGCCCGGCTGGCCGAGGAGGCCCGGCGGCTCGGGGCGAACGCCGTGGTCGGCATGCGCTTCGACAGCCGCGACTGCGGGGAGCTCTGGATGGAGATCTGCGCCTACGGGACCGCTGTGATCGTCGCCTCCACAGTTCCCGAGTCGATGCCCCCGGACCAGCCGCTGATCGCTGCCGACACCGCCCAGGAGGGTGGGATCGCCGAGGCCCCCGGCGGGATCGCCGAACCCGCCAGCGCCCCCAACCTCACCTCCGCCCCCGACACCCCCACCCACTAGACGAGCGGACGGGCCGGGGTCAGAGGATGGGGCTGGGGGTGTAGGCGGCGGCGGTGGGGTGCGCCTCGGCGACAGTGGCCACCCGGGTGGCCACCGCCTGGACCTGGGCGGCGGCGGCACCGGTGAAGGCACCCCGGTCGGCGACCAGGGTGTCGATCTCGGTACGGGTCAACCCGAGGCGGGTGTCGGCGGCGAGCCTGTCGAACAGGTCGTTCTCGGCCGCCCCCTTCTCCCGCATCCCCAGCGCCACCGCCACCGCGTGCTCCTTGATCGCCTCGTGGGCGACCTCCCGGCCCACGCCTCGGCGTACGGCGGCGACCAGGATCTTCGTGGTGGCGAGGAAGGGCAGGAAGCGCTCCAGCTCCCGGTTGATCACCGCCGGGTACGCGCCGAACTCGTCCAGCACCGTGAGGAACGTCTCGAACAGCCCGTCGGCGGCGAAGAACGCGTCGGGCAGGGCCACCCGGCGGACCACCGAGCAGGAGACGTCACCCTCGTTCCACTGGTCCCCGGCCAGCTCGCCGACCATCGACAGGTAACCCCGGATGATCACCGCGAACCCGTTGACCCGCTCCGAGGAACGGGTGTTCATCTTGTGCGGCATGGCGCTGGAGCCGACCTGACCCGGCTTGAACCCCTCGGTGGCCAACTCCTGGCCGACCATCAGCCGGATCGTGGTGGCCAGCGAGGACGGCGCGGCGGCGACCTGGGCCAGGGCGGAGATCACCGCCAGGTCGATGGAGCGCGGGTAGACCTGCCCGACGCTGTCCAGGGTCCGGGAGAAGCCGAGGTGCCGGGCGACCCGCCGTTCCAGCTCGGCGACCTTGTCGGCGTCGCCGTCGAAGAGGTCCAGCTGGTCGGCGGCGGTGCCGACCGGACCCTTGATGCCGCGCAGCGGGTACCACTCGATCAGGTCCACCAGCCGCTCGTACGCGATCAGCAGCTCCTCGGCGGCGGACGCGAACCGCTTCCCGAGCGTGGTGGCCTGCGCGGCGACGTTGTGCGACCGACCGGTGACCACCAGGTCGGAGTGCTCGACGGCGAGCCGGGACAGCTGGACCAGGGTGGCCACCACCCGGTCCCGGACCAGTTCCAGGGAGGCCCGGATCTGGAGCTGCTCGACGTTCTCGGTGAGGTCCCGGGAGGTCATCCCCTTGTGCACGTGCTCGTGTCCGGCGAGGTCGCTGAACTCCTCGATCCGGGCCTTCACGTCGTGCCGGGTGACCCGCTCCCGCTCCGCGATCGAGGCGAGGTCCACGTCGTCGACGACCCGCTCGTACGCCTCGATCACCCCGTCCGGCACCGTCACCCCGAGGTCGGCCTGCGCCCGGAGGACGGCGATCCAGAGCCGCCGCTCCATCTTCACCTTCTCCTGCGGTGACCAGAGGGCGAGCATGTCGGGTGAGGCGTACCGGTTGGCGAGCACGTTCGGGATCGTCGTCACCCGTCCATTCTCCGGCACCGGCACTTCCCCGCGGTCCGGTAGGTCTCCCGGGTGGGCGCGATCACGCTCCCGGGTCGTCAGGTGCCGGTGAGGGCCCGGTAGAGCAGGGCGCAGGCGTCGGCTTCGCTCGGGGTGCGCAGGCGTACGTCGTGTTCGCCGCGTTCGTACGCGCCGACCTCCCAGTCACCGGAGTCGTGACGGCGCAGGAACCAGTGGTCGGGCGGGGGCGGTACGGGCTCGTCGACCCCGTCGATCACGAAGGCGTGCCGGGGTGTCCCGGCCGCCAGGAGGGCGTCGCGTACCTCGTACCGGTTCATGCCCGCCCTCCCGTGTCCGCCCCCGCGACCGACGGTCGGTCGAGCCGCCCCCCGATCTCAGCAGGTCGGCCGCGCGGCGGCAGCGGCGCCGGTGCGGGCGGAGCTGGCAGCGGTGGAGCTGGCGGTGGCGCAGCGGGTCGCCGTCCGGGGGGTCAGGTCCTCCTCGACGAGGTACCCGTTGGCGAGCAGCCAGGTGACGTTGAGGGCCGCCCCGGCCTGCGGCAGGTACGCCGGGTTGAGCTGGAACTGGGTGCCCAGGCCGGGCTGGGCGAACCATCCGGCGGCGGGTCCGGAGTCGACGGGGAACGGCTTGGTCACGCAGTACACGTGGTAGTTGGCCAGGGGTGACTTCTCCGGGGTGTTCAGGTTCAGCGGGGGGAGCGCCCGGGAGCCGTACGGGGTGCCGAGCGGGGACAGGAAGCTGCCACCGGGGTTGCCGAACCGGTCGAGGCGGTAGCCCACGAGGAGGGTCTGCCGGGTCTTGACGGGCCGCCCGTCGGGGCCGAGGACGAACCCGCTCGACGGCGGGTACCGCAGGGAGGTCCGGTCGTTCAGCGTGTAGTCGGCGGCCCACTGGTCCTCGGTGACCCCGCCGAAGCGCTGGTAGCCGGCGAGCAGCTGGCCGACCGGGGAGGCGGTGGGCAGCCGCGCCGGGCCGAACAGGTAGTTGCCGTCGTGATGGCGGGTGGTCTCCGGGGCGGTCGGCGGTCGGCCCGGCCGACACAGGTCGGTCCGGGGCGACGGCGTGGGGTCCGGCTGCGGTGACCCGGTCGCCAGGGGGGCGTCCCGGGGCGTCCCGGCGCGGTCGACGACGGCGGTACGCAGGGCTGCGACACGTTCGACGGCAGCGGAGCGGGGAGCCTCGGCCCGGTCGGTGGCGACAGGGGCAACCTCGGCGCGGTCGGCGGTCCGGGCGACCTCGGTGTGGTCGGCGACCGAGGCCGCGGCGGGCACCATCACCAGCGCCGCGCCGGACAGGACGGTCAACGCCCATCGACTCACCGTCATGCGAACCTCCGATAGTGGACAAGCAACCCCTATCATCCGAAACGGGTCTTACCCCTGGGAGGTTTCGCCCGGTGAGTACCGAAAAGTGGAGTCGGGAGCGCACGTAAGGAACGGGTGTCCGCTCGCCGGGAGCGCACCCGAGAGCCGTGCGTCGTTCCCGTCGCGGCCACCTGAACGCCTCCGGTCGGTCACCGGAGGTCGCTAGCTTGACAACCTCTTCGACCCGACCTGCCCTCGTCGCGCCCCGGCCAACCGGCCCGGCGCGTGGACGCCACGTGACGCCCGGCCCCGGCCGGACATGGACGGAAAGGCGGCGCCGCCGTGTGGCTCAAGGCGCAACCCACGGAGCTGCAGTGGTTCCTCGACGCAGCGGCGACGTACTGGGAGAAGCACCTGCCACCGCAGGACCACCCGGAGACGATCCTCGTCGAGGCGTTCCACCAGGACGTCCGGGTCACCCTGCGCAACCTGGTCTTCGCCAACGCGATCCGGCGGATCCGACCGGCCCGACTGGTGGTGCTCACCGGGGTCGAGGAGGACTGGCACCGGACCCTGTGGAGCGGATTCGACGTGTCCCTGGTCGAGCGGTTCAGCCGCGCCTTCGGGGCCGGTGACGTCATCGACGTCTACGACCTGCTCGAACGGCGTCGCAAGGACCCGACCCTTCCGCTGCCCCTCGCCGGCCGGTCCCTCCCGGTGGTCGAACCCCTCGACGAGGAGACCCTCACCCGGTACGCCGACGCGACGTACTGCCGACTCGCCAAGGTCCCCCGGCTCCCGGCCGACCACACCACCCGGGCCGACTACCGACGCCGCCGGGAACTCGGCGCCGGCCTCTCCGCCCTCTACGAGACGCTGTTCCGAACCGGTACGGTCGCCGCGCTGGTCACCAGCCACGTCGACTACGACCAGTGGGGACTGCAGGTCGAGTCGGCCCGCCGGGCGGGGGTCCCGGTCATCCACACCCAGCAGACCGGCTGTCTGAAGGCGTACGGGTTGTTCCCGGAACACGACTCCGGGACGGGCACCTTCCGGGCCGAGCTGACCCGGCAGATCGGCGCGGTGTTCGACGAGCGGATCTGGCCCCGGCGACTGGAACTGCACTCCGCCGCCGAGCTGATCGCCTGGCGGGCCAAGGTCAACCTGGGACGGCCGAGCTGGTGGCGCGGCGGGGTCACCGCCGCCGTCGACCTGAGCAACCCCGCCGAACGCGACCGGCTGCGCAGCCACGTCGCCGCCCGGTTCGGATTCGACCCGGCCAGACCGGTGATCGCCGTGTTCAACCACGCCGTCTCCGACGCGCTCGGCACCAACAAGGAACTCTTCCCCAGCCTCGCCGACTGGTTCGCCGAGACCGCCGGGTACGCCGCCCGCCGCACCGACGCCCAGTGGCTCTTCCTCGACCACCCCAGCCAGGCGTTGTACGACTCGACCGGGTTCTTCGCCTCGGTCGCCCAGGAACACCGGCGACACCGGCACGTCGCCTTCCACCCCAGCGCCAAACTGAGCAAGAACGCCCTGTGGAGCCTCGTCGACCTGGGAGTGACGGTCCGCGGCAGTGTCAGCAACGAGCTGCCCGCGTACGGCATCCCGGTGATCCAGGCCGGACACTCGGAGTGGAGTTCCTGCGGGGTATCCACAGTGGTCGAGGACGCCGACGAGTACTGGAGCAGCCTCGACACCTCGATCGAGGCGGCCAAACGGGGTGAGCTGACAGTGACCGACGAGCAGGTCCGCCGCGCCCGACTCTGGCTCTGGCTGTACCGCAGCGGGGGCGACCTGGTCACCCCGCTGGTGCCGCAGTGGGACGTCTGGCCCGCCACCCACCTGCTCAAGTCGATGGGGGCGGCGTTCCGGCACATCGAGAGCGACGCCGACCCGCTCTACCCGGCGGTGGAACGGATGTGGCGCAACCGGGAGCCGATGCTCACCCGTACCGACCTGGGTGCACCGCCCCCGGCCCCCTCCTTCTCCCTCACCGCCCGGATGCCCTCGACGATGGACACCGATCCGGCCCTCCCGACCGGGGCGCGCTGATGGCGGTCGGGTCCTGGTTCACCACCGACTTCGACGTCCCCCACCCGGTCGGTGACCTCCCGGCAGTGGTCGACGGCGGCCACCAGCCCACCGTCTGTGTCGTCGACCAGATGGTCCGCGGCCACCAGATCATCGGTCGGGCGGTCGGCGACCCGGCCACCGTCGGCATCAAGGTACGACCGGCCTGGCAGCCGATCCGGGTGGCGGTGACACTGCAACTCGACGACGCCGGAACCCGCTGGTGGGCGAGCCGGGTCAAGCCCGACCCGGCGCAGGCCGAACGCCCCCGGCTGGTGGTGCTCAGCTCGCAGGGCCGGATCCGGGGGGCCGCGGTCCTGGCCCGTAGACAGGGTTGGCTACGGGCGGGCGGCAGCAAGGAGACGATCTCCTTCGAGCTGGCCGCCGACGAACTCGGCGACGACGACCTGCTCCTGGTGGAGATGAGCGACCCCCGGATCGACCTGCCCGGCTGGGCGGACGGCCGCTTCTCGACGAGCAGCGCGATCGGGCTGCGGATCGACCGGATCCACCTCGACCCGCTACCCACCACCGAGCCGCCGCCCCCCTCGGCGGCCACCAGCGGCTGCCCGTTCCTGGTCGTCCCGGCGACCTCCCCGGAGACCGTCCGGGTCCGGGTGGGCACCGTGCCACCGGCACCGCCGGTCCCCCGCAACCCCACCAGGTCGTACGCGAAGCGCAAACCGGCCCGGGCGGTGCTGAAGGTGCTGCGGACGGCCCGTCGGGCGGCCGGTCGGGCCAGCGCCGAAGCCGGTGGTGACCGGGTACGCCCCGACGACCTGACCGTCGACGCCGTGGACCTGACCACCGGGGCGGCGGTGCCGGTACGGATCGTCGACCGGGGTGCACACACCCTCGACCTGCGCCTGCCCACCGACCGGGAAGGTCCGGTGCTCCTCGGCGTCACCGAGCCGGGCGGGCACCGCCGGGAACGGACCGCCCGACAACTCGACTGCCGGTTCGACGGCGGCACCCCGTGACCATCGAAGCCGGGCACGTACCGGTGACCCTCGGGTCGGACGCCGAGGCGAACCGGGTCCACCTCCAACACCTGCTCGACGCGGCGGAGGGCGGCACGCTGGTGCTGCCGTCGGGGACGTACCCGCTCGATCGGGGTTTGACGGTGCCCGCCGGCTGGACGGTGCGCGGCGCCCCGGCCGGGGGGACCCCGACGACCTGGCTGACCGTCGACACCCCGGGCGACCGCCCGGTCCTGCACGTCACCGGCGGCCACGTCGCAGTGGTGGACCTCGGGTTGCGGCCTGCGCCCAGCCGCCCCGGTGAACACGACGGCGACCGGGGCACCGGGCTCACCGTCGGCAGGTACCTGTACTCCGACGAACCCGAGTGGATCGACACGATCAGCGTACGGCGGGTCCACGTCGACCACGGCACGAACCGGGCCGCCAACGCAGTGGCGATCATGGGTGCCGTCCGGGACGTCAAGGTACGTGACGTCACAGTCACAGGTGGACACACCGGCATGGCAGTCCACTGGGGTGCCGTCGGAGCCGGCGTCGACACCATCACCGGCCCGTCGTACCACCCGCACCGCCTCGACCTGACCGGCGTACGCGTCCGGGACGCCGTCGAGGGTTTCTACCTCAGCGCCGTCCACGACGTGGCTGTCGACGGAGCCTGCCTCCGTGGGGTCGACATGGGGTTCCGCCTCCTCGCCGGGGACAACACCGACCGGTTCCACAGCGACCCGGCCACCCGGATCGGCGAACGCATCGACATCCGGGACGTCTGCATCACCTGGACCGGCCCGCTCTACGGAATCCGGGTCGCCGGTTGGGGCCGCAGCGAGGTCGACGGCCTGGTCAGCCACCTGACCTACGCCGACACCACCCTCCGGGACATCGTCCTCCGCCGCCCACCCGCCACCAGCGTCCCCACTCCGGCCCTCACCGGAGCGGCCCCCACCGGCGTTCCGACCCCCGCCAGGGTCGCGACCACGGCCCCCACCGGGACCCCCACCGGCGGCCCGACCACGGATTCCACCGGAGTCACCCCTCCGACCCCCACCGGCACCCCCGCCCCGGCCGCCACCGGGGCAGCCAAGCGTGGCTGGTCACCGCTGCTGATGGAGTACGCCGACGCGGTGACCCTGACCGGTGTCCGCATCGAACCCCCCATGACCCCCTGCTGCCCCCTCGGGTAACTCGTCTGCAGGTCGCTGACCGGCTCCGAGAGCGTGGACCTTGGTAGAAACTGGCCCCAGGAGGGGCCGAGATCCTCCAAGTTCTCCGACCCACCGCCCGTGCACCCCGCCTCCCCGCCCTACACTCCGTCCCGTCCCGTCCCGTCCAGCCCCTCGCCTCGCCACGGCACCCCCCACCTCACGGCACCCCCTCGTGCCGATCTTGGACAGTTTCCGTTAGCTCCTAACGAGAACCGTCCAAGATCCGTAAGGGCCAGCGCCACGAGAACGCCAGCCAGCGCAGGACTGACGCAGGGCGGCGCAGCGCGGCGCAGGACGGCGAGCCTCCGCACGGGCCTCACCGTCGTTGGTGATCAAGGGCTTTGCGTCAGATCCCGGCTGCGGAATGACACAAATCCCTTGATCACCGGGGCGAAGGGCACGGAGGCTCGGGGAATCGGGGCGAAGGGCAGCCCGGGGATCGGGGTGGGGAGCGCAGGGGTGGGGAAAGGGGAGGGGGGGGTCAGCGTTGGAGGATGGCGGTTACGCCTTGGCCGCCGGCGGCGCAGATGGAGATCAGGCCTCGGCCGGAGCCCTTCTCGGCGAGGAGTTTGGCCAGGGTGGCGACGATCCGGCCGCCGGTGGCGGCGAACGGGTGACCGGCGGCCAGCGACGATCCGGTGACGTTGAGGCGGTCGCGGTCGATGGTGCCGAGCGGGCCGTCGAGGCCGAGCCGGTCGGTGCCGAACTCGGGGGACTCCCAGGCGGCGAGGGTGGCCAGGACCTGCGACGCGAACGCCTCGTGCAGTTCGTAGAAGTCGAAGTCGGCCAGGTCGAGTCCGGCGCGGGCCAGCATCCGGGGCACCGCGTAGGCGGGGGCCATCAACAGGCCCTCGTCGCCGTGGACGAAGTCGACGGCTGCCGTCTCCGACCAGGTGAACCAGGCGAGCACCGGCAGGTGGTGTTCGCGGGCCCATTCTTCGCTGGCCAGGAGGACCGTGGAGGCCCCGTCGGTGAGCGGGGAGGAGTTCCCGGCAGTCATGGTGGCCCGGTCGGCGTCCGGTCCTCGGGTGCCGAAGACGGGTTTGAGCGACCCGAGCTTCTCCAGGCTGCTGTCCGGGCGGAGGTTCTGGTCGCGGGTCAGCCCCAGGTAGGGGGTGATCAGGTCGTCGAAGAACCCTCTGTCGTACGCGGCGGCGAGCCGTTGGTGTGAGCGTAGCGCCAGTTCGTCCTGGGCCTGCCGGTCGATGTTCCAGCGCAGCGCGGTCTGGGCGGCGTGGTCGCCCATCGACAGCCCGGTACGGGGTTCGGCGTTGCGGGGCAGTTCGGGCCGGAACGGCTGGTGGGGGCGGAGCCGGGCGGCGAGCTTCAGCCGTTCGCCGAGGGTCCGCGCCGAGTTGAGTTTGAGCAGCGTACGGCGTAGGTCTTCGTTGAGTGCCAGGGGCGCGTCGGAGGTGGTGTCGACACCTCCTGCGATGCCGACGTCGAGCTGCCCGAGGGCGATCTTGTTGGCGACCAGGATGACCGCTTCGAGGCCCGTCCCGCAGGCCTGTTGCAGGTCGTACGCGGGGGTGTGCGGGTCGAGTTGCGAGCCGAGGACCACTTCACGGGTGAGGTTGAAGTCGCGGGAGTGCTTGAGGACAGCCCCGGCGACCACCTCGCCGATCCGCTGCCCGGCGAGGCCGAACCGGGCCACCAGCCCGTCGAGGGCCGCGCCGAGGAGGTCGGCGTTGCCCGCCTGGGCGTACCGGGAGTTGGAGCGGGCGAAGGGTACGCGGTTTCCGCCGATGACGGCGACCCGCCGGATGCTCTGCACGATCCCGTCTCCGTTTCGCGGACTTGCCGACAACCTACCGACCAGTAGGCTACCGCTATGACCGACAGGTACGCGAGCTTCGTCCGATCGGGGGCCGGTCGCGCGCTGGTCAAGCGCCTGGGACTGCCCGACCCACCGCGACTGCGCCGGTTCACCCCCGGCGACCCGCTGTTGCCCGGCCCCTTCGTCCTCGACGGGGGTGGGCGGCTCGCCGACCGGGTCGGTCGGATGCTCCTCGCCACCGGGGCGGCGATGCGGGACACCACGCCCGACGTCGCAGATCCCACGGTCCGGCCGAACGCGACGAACGGGGCGCTGATCTTCGACGCCACCGCCGTGTCCGACTCCAAGCAACTGCGGCAGGTGTACGACTTCCTCCACCCCCGCGCCCGCTCCCTGACCCCCGGTGGTCGGGTGGTGGTGCTGGGCACCCCGCCGCAGGAGTGCACCTCGACCCGGGCCGCCACCGCACAACGCGCCCTGGAGGGGTTGACCCGCAGCGTCGGCAAGGAGTTCGGGCGGGGCACCACCGCCCAACTGGTCTACGTCACCGAGAACGCCGACGAGGGGACCTGGGTCAGCCTGGAGGCGACCCTGCGGTTCCTGCTCTCCGGCCGGTCGGCGTACGTCTCCGGGCAGGTGATCCGGGTCGGTGCCGGACGGGCGGTCGCCCCGGCGGACTGGAACCGCCCCCTCGACGGGCAGGTCGTCGTGGTCACCGGGGCGGCCCGGGGGATCGGCGCGGCGGTGGCCGAGGTGCTGGCCCGCGACGGCGCGGAGGTGGTCGCCCTGGACGTGCCGGCGGCCGGGGACGCCCTGGCGGCGGTGGCGAACGGGATCGGCGGCAGCGCCGTACAACTGGACCTGACCGCACCGGACGCACCGCAACGGCTCGCCGACCACCTGGCCGGTCGACACGGCCGGGTCGACGCCGTGGTGCACAACGCCGGGATCACCAGGGACAAGACCCTGGCCCGGATGGACCCCGACCGGTGGGACACCGTCCTCGACGTGAACCTCTCCAGCCAGGAACGGATCAACGACGTCCTGCTGGAACGGGACCTGGTCCCGGCGGGTGGACGGCTGGTGTCGGTCTCCTCCGTTTCCGGGATCGCCGGGAACCGGGGGCAGACCAACTACGCCACCAGCAAGGCCGGGGTGATCGGGCTCGTCGAGTCGTCGGCCCCGGTCCTGCGGGAGCGGGGGATCAGCGTCAACGCCGTCGCCCCCGGGTTCATCGAGACCCGGATGACCGCCCGGATCCCGTTGACGATCCGGGAGGCGGGCCGCCGGATGAACAGCATGGCCCAGGGCGGTCTCCCGGTCGACGTGGCCGAAACCATCGGCTGGCTGGCCTGGCCCGCCTCCGGTGCGGTCACCGGCAACGTGGTCCGGGTCTGCGGCCAGAGCCTGTTGGGCGCCTGATGACCGATCGACACAAGCCCGTGGGGCAGGAGCGGATGCGGGAGCGGGTGCAGCTGCCCGGGTTGCCGTCGGCCGGGCCGCTGTACCGGCGGGCCCTGCTCGGCGCGCTGCCCCTCGGGGGCGGCCGTCGAGGTGACGCCCTGCCCGACGTGGAGTACGCCGTCGACGGGGTGACCGTCGACGGTGGGCACCTCGCCGAGTACGACCGGGTCTGCGGGTTCCGGTTGACCGACGAGTTGCCGGGGACGTACCCGCACGTGCTCGGTTTTCCGTTGGCGCTGCGGCTGATGACCGGGGCGGACTTCCCGCTGCCCCTGGTGGGTCTGGTGCACGTGGCCAACCGGATCACCGTCCACCGCCCCGTCCACGCCGGGGAACCGTTGGACCTCGTCGCGTACGCCGAACTGTTGCGCCCACACGAGCGGGGTCGGCAGGTCGACGTCGTGGTGACCGCCTCGGTCGGGGGTGTCGAGGCGTGGCGGGGTGTCTCGACGTACCTGCGTCGGGAGTCGACCCCCGACGGCGGTGGCGGGCGCGAGCGCCGGGACCGGCAGGCACCGCCGGCCCCCTCCGCCCGGTGGCGGGTGACCCCGTCGGTCGGTACGGAGTACGCCCGGATCTCCGGCGACCTCAACCCGATCCACACCTCCCGGCTCGGGGCCCGCCTGTTCGGGTTCCCCCGTCCGATCGCGCACGGGATGTGGACCAAGGCCCGGTGCCTGGCCGCCCTGGCCGGTCGACTACCGGCCGCCTACTCGGTGGAGGTGGAGTTCAAGCGGCCGGTCCTGCTGCCGTCCACAGTCGACTTCACCGCCACCCCCGCCGAGGGTTTCGCCCTCCACAGTGCCCGCACCGGCCACCCCCACCTGACCGGAACCCTCGGACCGCCGCACCCGTAGCCGCCTTCTCGCAGATCTCGGGAAGGAACGGCCCTGAGGGCCGTCCGCTTCCAAGATCTCCAGCTGCGGCGGGTCCTGGGCGACCTCGGGGTGGACAGTCACCCGATCGTGCGATACGTTGTTCTCAGATCGAGTTCTTCTCACTTAGAGAGTGAGTCGGGCGGGGAGGAATGCAGCGTGAATGAGCAGGAGTTTCTCGCCGAGTACGACCCCCGGGCGTACCCGGCCGTCGCGGTGACGGTGGACGTGGTGGCGCTGACCATCCGCGACGGCGTACTGCACCTGCTCCTCGTCCGACGCGGCGAGCCACCGTACGAGGGCCACTGGGCACTGCCCGGCGGGTTCGTCCACCCCGACGAGGACCTGATCACCGGGGCCCGGCGGGAGTTGGCCGAGGAGACCGGGCTCGGCGGTGACCGGCTGGGCCGGGTCCACCTGGAGCAGTTGGCCAGCTACGGGGCCCCCGACCGGGATCCCCGGATGCGGATCGTCTCCGTGGCGTACCTGGCGTTCGCCCCCGACCTGCCCGACCCGACCGCCGGAACCGACGCCGAGGACGCGGCCTGGCTGGCGGTGACCGCACTGCCCAGCCGTCCGCTCGCCTTCGACCACGGCCGGATCATCGAGGAGGGGCTGGAGCGGGCCCGGTCCAAGCTGGAGTACACCCCGCTGGCCACCCGGTTCCTCGACCCCGAGTTCACCATCACCGAGCTGCGGGCCGTCTACGAGACGGTCTGGGGGCACCCGCTGCACGCCGGGAACTTCCACCGCAAGGTGCTCTCGGTGCCGGGGTTCGTGGAGAGCACCGGCACCAGCACCGAGCGGGGCGGAGCCCGGGGCGGCCCCCGCGCCAAGCTCTACCGCGCCGGTGACGCCCGACTGCTGCACCCGGCGCTGCTGCGCCCCGCCCGGGAGGAGACGATCCGGTGAGAACCTCCGAGGCGATCCACCTGGTCGCCGCCGTGCGTACCGACGCCGAACTCTTCGGCGACCAGGCCCCGGCCCGCCGGTACCGGGAGCTGGTCGCGGCGCTGCACCCGGACCGGCTGGGTGCGGCCGACGACCGGGAACGCGTCGCCGCCGTCGAGGCGTTCCAGCAGGTCACCGCCAGGTGGCGGGCGTTCCGTGACGGGAGTACGGGTTCGACGGTCGCCCTCGGCGACTACCGACTCGGTGCGCTCCGGTACGCCGGTGACCTGACCGACCTGTACGACGTCGGGGCGGACCGGCTGCTGAAACTGCCCCGCGACCCGGCCGACAACGACCTGATGGCCCGCGAGGTACACGCCCTGCGCACCATCGAGGAGCAGGGCGACCCCCGGCACCTGCCGTACGTGCCCCGGCTGGTGGAGAGCTTCCGGCACCGGGATCCCGCCACCGGCGCCGAACGGCGGATCAACGTGGTGGCCGCCGTACCCGGTCTGCACAGCCTCGACGACGTACGCCGGGCGTACCCGGACGGGGTCGACCCTCGGGACGCGGCCTGGATGTGGCGACGGCTGCTGGTCGCCCTGGGCCTGGCCCACCGCGCCGGGGTGGTGCACGGGGCGGTCCTGCCCCGGCACGTCCTGATCGAGCCCGACGCCCACGGAGTGGTCCTGGTCGACTGGTGCTTCGCCACCCCGCTCGGGCACACCGTCCCGGCGTGGGTCCCCGGTTTCGCCGACTGGTACCCGCCCGAGGTGGCAAAGCGGAAACCGGCCGGGGCCGGCACCGACATCGCCATGGCCACCCGGTGCATGACCTGGCTGATGGGTTCCCGCGCCCCGCGCGAGCTGCTCGCCTTCGCCGACGGCTGCCGGCAGCGGTTCCTGCGGTCCCGACCCGACGACGCCTGGCAGCTGCTCGGCGAGTTCGACCAGGTGCTGGAACGGCTCTACGGCCCCCGCACCTTCCGACCCTTCACCCTCACCCGCTGAGGAACACCTCACCCCTCAAGGAGGCTGCCATGGGCAGCGGAGTCTGGTCCACCGACGTCTACGACGCAGCGAAGAAGTACCGCCGGGCCACCGGCAAGAGCGCCTTCTCGTACAGCGACAGCGGGGCGCGGAAGGTCCACCCCTCCCTCGACCCCCGGGACGCGATGCGGGAGAGCCGGGACTCGACCGAGCACCCGCAGTCGACGCCGATCGCGGTCCTGTTCGACGTGACCGGGTCGATGGGACACGTCCCGCGCACCCTCCAGAACAAGCTGCCCCAGCTCCTCGGGCTGCTGCAACGCCAGGGGTACGCCCGGGACCCGCAGATCATGTTCGGTGCGATCGGCGACGCCACCTGCGACCGGGTCCCGTTGCAGGTCGGGCAGTTCGAGTCGGACAACCGGATGGACGACGACCTCGGCCGGATGGTGCTGGAGGGCGGCGGTGGCGGCCAGATGCAGGAGTCGTACGAGCTGGCCATGTACTTCATGGCCCGGCACACCGCCACCGACAGCTGGGACAAGCGAGGTCGGCGCGGCTACCTGTTCATCATCGGCGACGAGCTGGCCTACGCCGGGGTCAAGCGCCGGGAGGTGGCCAAGCTGATCGGCGACGACCTCGGCGAGGACGTCCCGATCCGCCGGATGGTGGACGAACTCGTCCAGCGCTGGGACACGTACTACCTCCTCCCCGCCGGGAGCCACTACGCCCGCAACTCGAAGGTGCTGGACTTCTGGCGCGACCTGCTCGGGCAGAACGCCGTCACCCTCGACGACCTGGACGCGGTCTGCGAGACCATCGCCCTCACCATCGGCCTCGGTGAGCAGGCCATCGACCTGGAGGAGGGCCTGCGGGACCTGGAGCGGGCCGGGTCGACGGCGACCGGGACCGTCTCCAAGGCGCTGGCCCCGCTGCGGGCCGGTCGGCAGGCGGTCGTGTCGACCCTGCCGCCCGCCTCGACGGGGGCCGCACCCACCAGCGGTGGGGTCACCCGGCTGTGAACGGGACACCCACCCGCAGCGGTCCGGTCGGTGTCGACACCGACCGGACCGCCCACCGGCCCCGGCTCCCCCGCCCGAACGGGACCGGTGGGGGGATCGGGGCCGGCGGGCGACACGTCATGGTCGTCGACCTCGGGTACGGCGACGCGGGCAAGGGCACGGTCGTGGACTGGCTCTGCGCCACCCGGCCGGTGCACACGGTGGTCCGTTTCAACGGGGGTGCGCAGGCGGCTCACAACGTCGTCCTGCGCGACGGACGACACCACACGTTCGCGCAGTTCGGGGCGGGTACGTTCCGCCCCGGGGTGCGTACCCACCTGGCCCGGCAGGTGGTGGTCGACCCGCTGGCCCTGGCCGCCGAGGCCGACCACCTCGCCGAGGTCGGGGTGCCGGACGCCCTCGACCGGCTCACCGTCGACGGGGAGGCGCTGCTGGCCACCCCGTACCACCGGGCCGCCAACCGGGCCAGGGAACTGGCCCGGGGCGACGGGCGGCACGGCTCCTGCGGGCTCGGGGTGGGGGAGGCCGTCGCGTACGGGCTCGCCCACCCCGACGAGGCACCCCGGATCGCCGACTGTCACGACCCGGCCGTGCTCCGCCGCCGACTCACCGCCCTGCGGGACCGGCTCACCGCCGAACTCGGGCCGCTGGACGCCCCACCCGTCGACGACTGCCTGCCCGCGTTCACCGCCTTCGCCGAGCGGGTGGCGATCGTCGACAGGACCTACCTGACCGGGGTGCTGCGGGCCGGGACCTGCGTCTTCGAGGGCGCCCAGGGCGTACTCCTGGACGAGTGGCACGGATTCCACCCGTACACCACCTGGAGCACCACCACCTTCGCCAACGCCGAGACCCTGCTCGCCGAGGCGGGTTCGGCCGGGCAGGCCGAGCGGTTGGGAGTGCTACGGACCGTCACCACCCGGCACGGCCCCGGCCCCCTGGTCACCGAGGATCCGACGTTGCCCCTGGCCGACCCGCGCAACCCCACCAACCGGTGGCAGGGGCACTTCCGGTTCGGCCACTTCGACGCCGTGGCCCACCGGTACGCCCTCGCCGTGGCAGGTGGCGTCGACGGCCTCGCCCTGACCCACCTCGACCTCGCCGACCACGGCCTCGACCTGCGCATCTGCCACCGGTACGACACCCTCGGCGAGCTGGCCCCGGGCCGCCCCGGAGACCTCGACCGGCAGGCGGCACTCACCGACCGACTGCTCACCGCCCGACCGGTGTACGACGCCGAGACCCCCGACGACTGGCCGGAGGCGGTGTCGGCGGCGCTCGACGTGCCGGTGGTGCTCACCTCCCACTCCCCCACCGCCGAGGGCAAGGTGGAGTGGGGCCGGGCCCTCTCCACGCCCGTTGCCTAGAAGCGCCGGTTTCTCGACGCCGTACGGTCGAGCATGGGGGGATGCAGTCGCTGCTGGACCTGCTCCGGGAGACGGTCACCTCACCATGGGTCTACCTGGTGATCTTCCTGGTGACGGGGGTGGACGCGGTCTTCCCGGTGGTGCCCGGGGAGACGGTCGTGGTCACCGCCGGGGTCTTCGCGGCGACCGGGCAACCCGACCTGGCCTGGGTGATCGTGGTGGCCGCCCTGGGCGCGCTGGCCGGCGACCACCTGTCGTACGCCATCGGACGATCGGGCGGCAGCGGACGGCTGGACCGGGCACCGGCGGACAGTCGACGGCGGGCGAGCCTGGAACGGGCCCGCCGGGCACTGGACCGGCACGGCGGACTGATCCTCACCACCGCCCGCTACATCCCCGGAGGACGGACCGCTGTGACCCTGACGATGGGCGCGGTCCGCTACCCCCGGCGCCCATTCCTGGGCTACGACGCCCTCGCCGCCGCGACCTGGGCGACGTACAGCACCCTGCTCGGCTACTTCGGCGGCCTCGCCTTCGAACGTGACCCGGTCCGGGGAATCCTGGTCGGGGTCGGGCTGTCGGCCGCCGTCACCGGGCTGGTGGAGGTCGCCCGTCGGCTCCGCCGCCGAACCGCCCCCTAGACCGGTTCGGCGACGTCGTCGAGGTAGGCGCGCATCGCGTCCCGGTTGCGGGGAAGCCCGTACTCACCGACGAGCATGCTGAAGTTCCCGAAGGTCCGGTCGCCGAACAGCCAGGTCCCCTCGGCGGCGGCCAGCGTCTCGACCAGTCGCCGCTGCCGGGGCGGCAGTCCGGCCGCCGGGGTCCCCGCCGCCAACGGCCCCTGTGGGAAGGCCATCCGCAGCGCCTCCGTCGCCACCGGCAACGCCTCGGTCCCGGTGACGGTGGGGAGCCGGTCGAGCAACGCGTCGAACGCCCGGTCGGCGTGCTGCGGGCCGCACTGGCGCAGGGCGAGTGCCGCGTACCCGCCCAGGTCACCGTCGAGGAACGGCACCTCCTCGTCGCCCCCGTCCGCACCCTCCGAACCTGCACCGGCCTGCGGGTCTGCGCCCGTCTCCGGATCTGCACCGGCCTGCGGGCCTGCACCGGCCTGCGGATCTGCGCCGGGCTGCGGGGTCGTCCAGCGGAGCAGCTCGTCGACGGTGGCCGCGTCGCAGTGCTCACCCAGCACCCGGGCCCGCCCCACGGCGGCGGCCCACCGCACCACCGGACGCGGGTCGGTCAGCAACCCCGGATCCGGGGCGGCACCGAGCAGCCCGGCCGCCACCACGGCGGTAGCCACCTCCACCGGACTCCGGACGAACCGGGTGGTCGAGGGCTGCGGGGTGGTGACCCGGACCAGGGCGGCGAGCGAGTCGGCGGCGTCCTGCGGGAACCAGGCCAGCGCATACGCCGCCCCGATCCTCAGCTGCGGATCGGGGTGGTCGAGCAGGCGGCGGAACAGCGGCACACCCTCCCGGACCGCGTCGTACACGGCCAGGGAGACGTACTCCCAGAACCGGTTCTGGTCCGCCCCGTCGAGCGATTCGAGGTAGCGGTACTCGAGGTACTCGCCCTCGTCGCCCGGGGGCGGCTTGGCGGCGAGCAACTCGCGTCCACCCTCGGCCGACCGGCGCAGGTCGTCGACGGGGAAGCCGTCGGGCAGGTGACCCTCGTCGTACCCGATCGCCAGCGAGGTCAGCAGGCTCGACACCCAGTCCGGTTCCGGGGTGTCCTCGGCGGCGAGCAGTTCCAGCAGGAAGGGCACCGCGTACGCGCTCGCCTGGTAGCGGCTCCCCTGGTGGAAGATGTTGCCGAAGAGCGCTTCGAGCGCCTTCTCCCGCACCTTCGGATCGAATGACCGGAGGGCGCGGATCTGGTCGGGCACGTCGGCGGCCGACCCGTAGGCGTGGCCGAGCCGATCCCATTCGACATCATCGAGTCCGTCAAGCACCCGCCCATCCTCGACCACCCCACCGACACTTCCTCGCCGGACCGACGGGAGGCTCCTCGACCACCGGGTCCGGGGCAGCCGCCGTCCTACTCCTCCGGCGGGGTCCAGGTGGTCCCGGTGAGGAGTCGGGCGGCGCCGAGCCAGGCGACGGTCATCATCCGGGTGGCGGTCGCGGCGGGGTCGGCGTCGGGGTGGTCGGCCAACCAGTCGGCAAGCGACTCGCTCGCCCCGACCAGGGCGTACGCCACCACCTCCAGGTCGGATCCGCCCACCTCCCGCCCGGACTCGGTCACCCGTGCGGGCTCGGGCTCTCGCTCGGACCGCGCGTGGTGGAGCATCCCGGCGACCACCTCGACCATCCGTGCCCGGATCGTCGCCAGTTCACCGGCGAAGGGCTGCGAGCCACGGGCCTGCCGGTAGAGGACCGCCCAGCCGTCCCGGTGTGCCCCGACGAAGCCGAAGAAGGCCCGGAGTCCGCGCCACAGTCGCAGGTCGGCGGGGAGGTCGGGGGCGGCCGCCCCGGCGATGGCCTCCAGCATCCGGGTGGCCTCCCGGTGCAGGCAGGCGACGAACAGCTCCTCCTTCGTGCCCAGGTATGCGTACACCATGGGTTTGGAGATGCCTGCCGACTCGGCGATCTCGTCCATGCTGGCCGCGTGGAAACCGCGTCGGGAGAAGGTCCGCACGGCCGCGTCGAGCATCTGCTGCTCGCGTACGGCCCGGGGCAGACGTTTGAACGCGGGCACGTCGGGCACCTTGCCAGCATACCTACTCATACGTAAGGTTACGCTTGAGTAACCTGCGTCGACCCATCCGTGAGAGGTGCCAAACCCGATGACTGACTTCGACCCGGCCACCTTCGCCAACTACGGCCCGAAGGAGTTCGCCCAGCTGGTCAAGTCCACCCCGGACGCCAAGATCGCCGAGGTGATGTCCGGCAACCTGCGAGGCACGGTCCTCGACGAGGTCTTCACCCGGCTCCCGACGATCTTCCGTCCGGAGAAGGCCGGCTCCACCAACGCGGTGATCCACTGGACCATCACCGGGCGGCCCGACGGCGGATCCGACACCTACGAGATCGTCGTCGCCGACGGCACCTGCACCGTCGACAAGACCCCGCAGCACGAACCGAAGCTCACCCTGACCATGGGGCCCGTCGAGTTCCTCCGGATCGTCAGCGGCGGCGCGAACCCGGTCATGATGTTCATGACCGGAAAGTTGAAGGCCAAGGGCGACCTGGGCCTGGCCGCCAACATCGCCAACCTCTTCGACATCCCCAAGGCCTGATCCCGCCTCGGGCCGGATCAGCCGGGCAGTGCGATCCGGCCCTCGACGGCGGCGGTGGCGATGTCCCCACGGCGGTGGGCCCCTGCCAGCGTCACCCCGTCGACCAGCTCGTACGCCGCGTCCCGGGCTGCGGCCAGGTCCGGGCCGGTGGCCGTACCGCAGAGGATCCGCCCTCCGGCGGAGAGCAACTCGCCGTCCGGACCGCGTCGGGTCCCGGCGTGGATGATCCCCGGCCGGTCACCACCGGTGATCACGTCCCCGGTACGCGGCGTCCCCGGGTAACCCTCGGCGGCGAGGACCACCGTGACCGCCGCGCCGTCCCGCCAGCGCAACGGCGGATGATCGGCCAGCGTACGCGTGGCGGCGGCGTGCAGCAGCCCACCGAGCGGGGTCTCCAGCAGGGCGAGCACCACCTGGGTCTCCGGGTCGCCGAACCGGGCGTTGAACTCGATCACCCGGGGGCCGGCGGCGGTGATCGCCAGCCCGACGTAGAGCAGCCCGGCGAACGGGGTGCCCCGGCGGCGCATCTCGGCCAACGTCGGGTGCACGGTGCTCGCCATCACCTCGTCGACGAGGCCGGACGGCGCCCACGGCAACGGCGCGTACGCCCCCATGCCGCCGGTGTTCGGACCGGTGTCGCCGTCCCCCACCCGTTTGAAGTCCTGGGCCGGCAGGAGCGGCACCGCCGCCTCCCCGTCGGTCACCACGAACAGCGACACCTCGGGTCCGGCGAGGTACTCCTCCACGACGACCCGACCGCACTCGGCGGCGTGCCGCAGGGCGGCCACCCGGTCCTCGGTGACCACGACACCCTTGCCGGCGGCGAGCCCGTCGTTCTTCACCACGTACGGTGCACCGAACTCGTCGAGCGCCGCCGCGACGCTCTCCGCGTCGGTGCAGCTGTACGCCCGGGCGGTCGGCACCCCTGCGGCTGCCATCACGTCCTTGGCGAACGTCTTCGACCCCTCCAGCCGGGCGGCCTCGCCACCGGGCCCGAAGACCGCGACGCCCTTGGCGCGCAGAGCGTCGGCGACCCCGGCCACCAGTGGCGCCTCCGGTCCGATCACGACCAGGTCGGCGGCGACCTCCACCGCCAGCGCGGTCACGGCCGCCGGGTCGGCGGCGTCGACCTGCCGCAGCTCGGCGAGCCCGGCGATCCCCGGGTTCCCCGGCGCCGCGATCAGCGCCTCGACCTCCGGATCACCAGCAAGCCCCAGGGCGAGCGCGTGTTCGCGCCCCCCACCACCAAGAAGAAGTACCCGCACGCCGCCGAACTCTACCCACCCCCGCCCCACCCCACCCCGGCCGGCTCCACCCCGGCCCCTCCCGCCCCCGGCCGGGTCGGCCCCCGGCCCCGATTCGGTGATCAAGGGGTTTGGGTCAGGTCGGTGATCGAAGTTGACGCAAACCCCTTGATCACCAACCCTGGGTCGAGGCCCGGCGGGGTGGTGGGGTGGTGAGGGCTTCGCGGACGGACCAGGGGATGTAGTCGGGACGGAGGGTGTCGGCCCAGGTGAAACGGAGCACCCGCCAGCCCGCGTTGACGAGTCGGTTCTGCCGCCGACGGTCGGCGAAGAGGGCTTCCGGCGTACCGTGTGGGCCTTCACCGTCGGCCTCGGCTATCAATCGGGCCGACCGCCATCCCAGATCACCCACGGCGATCAGGTGACCGTCCTGGTCGCGCACCACCAGTTGCAGCGCGTCAGGGGAGACGCCTCCGTCGACGCACCGCAGTCGAGAGCGCGTCTCCAGTGGCGACTGCGCCCGACCGTCCGCCTCCCGGACGTACGACCGCGCCGCGACGGCACCCCGGCGTCCCCGGACGAGCGCCGGCACCGCCGCCAACTGCTCGACGGTCACGAAACCCCTGTTCAGCGCGGATTCGAGCACACAGACAGCCGGGTAGCGGTCTTCCCGCAGGGCCACGTCGACAACGGTACGCAGAGGTGACGTGGCTCGGATCCCAGCCACGTCGACGATGTCACCCGGGACGGTGGTCAGCTGGTGCACGACTGCCCGGGGGTCACCGCGCCGCTGAGACCTGGGCTGGTCGGCGGGGACCGACACGTGGATGGCGGAGGTTCGCCGGAGACCGGCGATGCCGTGCAGTTCGAGAGCCGTGTCCAGCACCGCGAAGGCCCCGGTTCCGAGGCTGGTGACGGCGGCTCGGATCAGCCCCCGGCGACGTACCGGATCGAAGGCTGCACTCCCCGGCGCGAACCGGTCGTGTCCCGAGTCGGCGGCCGCACCTACCGGCGCGAAGCAGCCACGGGCGAGCCGGCCCCAACGACCGGACCGACACAGTTGTCGAATCTGACCTCGGGTCAGCCCGGCGGCGAGGGCCTGGCTCGTGGTGACCATGCCGTCCTGCTGGGCGGCCACCCTCTGAAGGATTTCGAGCGGCGTCACCCCCACACCCTCCCCCGCCCACCGAAAACCCTCACCCCCTGTGGAAAACCCTGTGGACAACCGCGGCACCGGGCTCACCCCGCCCTGTTGATCAAGGGATTTGCGTCACCAGAAGGCTCACCGATGACGCAAATCCCTTGATCAACGCCGGAAATCGGAGGGGGCGCTGGAGGGAGGTGGGGGTTCGGGGTTAGGGGAGGAGGGGGTGGAGGGTCACGTTCTCCTGGCGGCCGGGGCCGACGCCGACGATGCTGACGCGGGTGCCGCAGAGTTCCTCGATGCGCTGGATGTAGCGCTGGGCGTTCTTGGGCAGGTCCTCCCAGGTACGCGCCTCACCGATCTCCTCCCACCAGCCGTCGAGCTCCTCGTAGACGGGGCGGGCGTGGTGGAAGTCGGTCTGCGTCATCGGCATGTCGTCGAAACGCTCACCGTTGATCTCGTACCCGACGCAGATCGGCACCTTGGGCAGGCCCGTGAGCACGTCCAGCTTGGTGATGACCAGGTCGGTGACCCCGTTGAGGCGGCACGCGTACCGGGCGACCACCGCGTCGAACCAACCACAGCGCCGCTCCCGGCCGGTGGTGGTGCCGTACTCCTGGCCGACCTTGCGCAGGTGTTGGCCGTTCTCGTCGAACAGCTCGGTGGGGAACGGGCCGGAGCCCACCCGGGTCGTGTACGCCTTGCTCACGGCGATGACCTGGTTGATGGCGGTCGGCGGGATACCCGCGCCCACACACGCCCCACCGGCGGTCGGGTTCGACGAGGTCACGAACGGGTAGGTGCCGTGATCCATGTCGAGCATGGTGGCCTGGGCGCCTTCCAGCAGGACGATCTCGTCCCGGTCGAGGGCGTCCCAGAGCATGGCCCGGGTCTCCGCGATGTACGGCCTGAGCCGCTCGGCGTACTCCAGGTACTCCTCGATCGTCGCGTCGACGTCGATCGCCTTGCGGTTGTAGATCTTGAACAGGAGCTGGTTCTTCTCGCGGAGCGCGAGTTCCAGCTTCTTGCGCAGGATGCCCGGGTCGAGCAGGTCCTGGAGCCGGATGCCCATCCGGGCGACCTTGTCGCCGTACGCGGGGCCGATGCCCCGGCCGGTGGTGCCGATCCGGGAGGAGCCGAGGTACCGCTCGACCACCCGGTCCAACGCCCGGTGGTGCGGCATGATCAGGTGCGCGTCACCGGAGATCCGCAGCCGGGAGACGTCCACCCCCCGCTCGGCGAGCCCGTCGATCTCGCTGAGCAGGACCTTCGGGTCCACCACCACCCCGTTGCCGATGACGATCATCGCCCCGGGGGAGAGTGCCCCGGAGGGCATCAGGTGCAGGGCGTACTTCTGCCCGTCAGGGGTGATCACGGTGTGTCCGGCGTTGTTCCCGCCGGAGTAGCGCACGACGTAGTCGACCCGCTCACCCAGCAGGTCGGTAACCTTGCCCTTGCCCTCGTCGCCCCACTGAGCGCCGATGAGCACGATCGCTGGCATCTTCTCTGCCTCCAGAAGGCTCGGGTGCCAGGTGGCGACCGGTTGGCGAGCCCGGGGGATCAGGCTAACAAGTTGTGACGACGTGGCCGGCAGGGGTCACGGCGAGAAGCAGGAGGCTCCGACCGTGTACGACGTGGTGCTGCTCGCCCTCGACTCGGAGCGGAGGGCTCCCGGGGGATGCGGCAGCGGCGACTCCTGCTGCGGCCCGGCGGCCGGAGACGGGTGCGAACCCGCCGGGGAGCGCTGCGAGACCCCCCGGGTGCCCGTTCTGACCTGCGCGGATGCGCTCACCCGGCGGGGTGCCCGGGTGGAGACGGTCACCGCCCGGTCGGACGCGGAGATCGACGCTGTCCTCGCCCGACTCGACGGTCCACCCCGCCCGGACGGACTGACCTGGCCGGATCCGGACGGCAAGACCCGCCTCGTCGTCGCCACCGCCAGTGACGCGCAGTTGCGTGCGGTACTGCGCCGGATGGTGCGCCGGTACGCCCCGCCACCCAGCCGACGCCCCGCCGACCTGGCGGGCAACCGTACGGTGCCGGACCTGCCGCCGGTGGGCGTACTCCCGCTCGACCCGGCCCGGGTGGGGGCGCAGCGGGACCTCGCCGCGCAGCTCGGGCTGCCGCGCGACCCGGCGGAGGTCGCCGCGGCGGTGCTCGACGGCGACGCACGTCGGCTGGACCTGCTCCGCAACGACGGCGGCTCGGTGACCCTGGACGGAGCGCTGCTCGGGGCCGCCGACGACGCCGGTCGCCCGATGCCGTTCCGGGGCCGGATCGAGGTCGACGACGTCGTGCTGGCCACCGGCGAGGAACGGCTGTTGGCCTGCGCGATCGGCAACGCCGGCGGGTACGCCCGGCTCGACGACGTGGCCCTGCTGACCGCCCCCGACCCGACGGACGGGCTGGTCGAGGTGGCGGTGGCCGTTCCCGTGGTCGCCCGACGCGCGTTGGGCAGGAAGCGGGTACGGCTGGAGGTGCGCCGTGCCCGGGGCCGGGCGGTGGCGGTCGTCCCGCGTGACGAGCGGGTCCCCTATCTCGACGACGGCGTCGAGGGTGAACTGAACCGCAAACGTTCCTGGTGGATCGAGCCGGGCGCCTGGGCGGTCTGGACCAACTGAACGGTTCGTCGGGATCGACGACCGGGCGGATCCGCCCCGACGGTCCGCATCGACCTGGGCCGACGGGACCGGCGGATTCGCCCCGACGGCCCGCATCGACCTCGGCCGACGGGACCTGCGTCGCACGGACGCCTATCCTCGGCAGGAGGAGTGGGGGAGGAACCGTGGCCGACGACAGTGCCGACCGGGTCCGTGGACCTGGTCACCAGCCGGTGCCCGAACGGGACGTCGAGCCGGTCTGGCCACCGGAGCACGGTGGTCCGACGGCAGCCCAGGGACACCTGCCCGCCGACGACGCCCCGGTGGTCGACCACCACGCGTACCCGTCGCTCAGTCAGCCGCCACCACCGGCGGTGCCGAGGACGACCGACGACGCCGCGACGCCGTGGGCGGTGAACGCCCCCGTCGACCTGCACTCCCCGTTCACGATGGACCAGCCGGTGCCAGTCCAGCCGGTCCAGCCGGTACCGGTCCAGCCGGCACCGCCCCCGGTTCCCCAGCAGCCGGTGGCGGTCCCGGAGGAGACCGGCGGCCGGGCCGCGCCCGAGCCGCCGAGGACGCCCTGGACCGCACCGCGACACGCGGCCACCAGCGATGAGCACTCGGCCGCCGACGACCCGTCGACCGGCAACGGACGACCGTCGGTGACCGGCGACCCGTCCGCAGGCGGCGGACGCACGCCAGGGGCCGGCACCCCGTCTGCGGGCGGCGGACGCACGCCGGGGGCGGGCACCCAGGCCGCCGGTGGTGGGCGACCGTCGGGGGCGGGCACCCAGGCCGCCGGTGGTGGGCGACCGTCGGGGGGTCACGGGCCGTCGAACGGCGGTGGGCGGGCGTCGCAGGAGTCACCCTGGGCACAGCCACCGCAGCGGGTCGCCGGTCCGGGCTCCCCCGATCCGGTACGCGGGGGCGGCCCCCCGCACCCGGCCACCACACAGATCCCGCAGCCACCCAGCCCGGCCGCCCCGATCCCGCAGCCGACGACACCCGCCGACCCGGTTCCCGAGCCGACCTCCGCCGACCCGATCCCGCACTCGCCGACTCCGGCCGACCCGATCCCGCAGTCGCCGATTCCGGCCGGACCGGATCCGGCTGCTCCCGAGGCGGAGGGTGCCCGCCCGGGGCCACGACCCCCGACGTTCGCTCCCCCCGTACCGGTGCCACCCCGGGTCGACCAGTCGGGTCCGGTCCCGCCCGCGGCACCCCACCCGGCGTCGGGCCACGCCGACCCCGCAACGCCACCGCAGGCCGCACCCGGACCGGGGGCACACACCCTGGGACCGGGGGCGCATCAGGAGACCCCCGGCCAGGATCCGGCCGGTTGGCCTCCGGCGACGTGGCACCAGGGATCCGGTCACCCGATGCCGCCGCAGTCGTACCCGGGGGCGAACGCCGGTCCGTCGGCATACCCGGGGGCGGACGCCGGACCGCAGTCGTACCCAGGGGTGGACGCCGGTCCGTCGGCGTACCCGGCCACCGCCTGGTCACCGGAGCCGCCCGTACCGCCGACTGCGGAGGACTTCGCCCGTCGTCGGCAGCTCCGGCCGCCTGATCCGGTGGCCACCGTCGGCCTCCGAGCGGTGATCAACAAGACGGGTCTGGTCAAGCTGCCGCCGGGCCGACACGAGCAGGAACTGCGGCAGGACATCGAGATGGTCCGGCGCAACTTCGGCGGACTACGTCAGGTGACAGTGGTCAACCCCAAGGGTGGCGCCGGCAAGACCGTGGCCATCCTGCTGCTCGCCATGACCTTCGGACAGAAGCGCGGCGGGTACGTGTTGGCCTGGGACAACAACGAGACCCAGGGCACCCTCGGGATGCGCGCCCAGCAGGACTTCCACTCCCGTACGGTGCGGGACCTGCTGCGCGACCTCGGACAGTTCGAGGGGGCGCAGGGCCGGGTCGGGGACCTGTCGCAGTACGTCAGGTCCCAGGGGGAGGGCATGTTCGACGTGCTCGCCTCGGACGAGTCGGCCACCGGGGGCGAAATGCTGACCGCTGCGGCGTTCGGCGAGCTTCGGGAGGTGGTGAGCCGGTTCTACAAGTTGATCTTCGTGGACACCGGCAACAACGTCCGGGCGCACAACTGGCAGGCCGCCATGGACGCCACCGACCAGTTGGTGGTCACCATGTCGGCCCGTAACGACTCGGCGGAGACCGCGGCCCGGATGCTCGACCACCTGGAGCAGAGCGGACGACAGCGGTTGGTCCGGCAGGCGGTGACAGTGGTGTCGATGCCCCCGTCGCGCAAGGAGATCGACCTGCCGGCGATCCAGCAGCACTTCGCCGCGCGGACCCGGGCGGTGCTGCTCGCGCCGTACGAACGGCTCATCGACTCCGGTGAACCGATCCGGTACGGCGGACTCTCCGCAGCCACCCGCGACGCCTGGCTCAAGATCGCCGCCTCGGTGGCCGAAGGGCTGTAGCCGCCGGAGGCGGGGCGGGTACGGCGGGTGCCGTACCCGCCCCGGCAGCGGATCAGAGCCGACGACGAGCCTGCCGACGGCGGCCGGTTCCGGGTCGACCAGCTGCGACGTCAGTCGCTGGAGAGAGCGTCCCCGGCGGCGGGGTCGCAGTCCCGCAGAAACTGCGCGCACCGGGCCGCCTCGTCCGCCTCACCGATCTCGCCGGCCGCCCGGGACAGGACGTAGAGGCAGCGCAGGAATCCCCGGTTCGGGTGATGCGCCCACGGCACCGGACCGTGCCCCTTCCAGCCGCTGCGGCGCAGCTGGTCCAGACCACGGTGGTACCCGGTCCGCGAGTAGGCGTACGCGGCGACGACCTGACCCTCGGCCAGGGCACGGGCGCCCAGCGCCGCCCACGCCGCGCTGTAGGTCGGGAAGCGCGCGGCGACCTCCGCGTAAGCCTCGTCGGTGGCGGTCTGCCCGGCGGCAGCCAGGGCGGCGTCCGCCTCGGTGGCCTCGGGAAGGAGGGTGGCCGGGGGCTCCGGCAACAGGTTCTGCATCGCCCCATTCAACCCGCTTCGCGTCGGCCTCCGCGAGGGGGGTTGGGACTCGGAGACCACCGGAACGGCTGTATCGCGTCACCCTCCGGGGCAGCTGCCGGAGGGCGTCCGGGGTAGGCCGGGGCTGCCCGGGTGAGGTTCGGTGTTGATCCGTTCGGGCAGGATGGCGGAATGCCGACCCCACCTCCCGCGGACGTCATCGAGCCGCACACCCACCCCGACGAGATCGAGACCCGGACCGCCTTCGACGAGCGGCTCACCACCGGCAGCCTCACCGGGCTCACGGTCCAGGGGCTCCGGCTGGACCTCGATCCGGTGCCGGACCTCGCCGACGTGGACGTCGCCGGCACCCTCTTCATCGGCTGTCGGTTCGCGTCCCGGGAGGTCGGGGCGGACCTGCTCCGGCGGGGCGCGAACGTGGTCCCGCCCTTCTCCGAGCTGCCCTACCCGACCCAGCCGACCCATCTCTACACCCCGCAGGAGCTGGCCGCCGGGTTCGCCGAGGCGGGCTTCGCCGGCATGTACGACACCCGGGTCTACGAGCACTTCCGGGCCCACGGCGGCGCGCTGCCGGAGGTGAAGGAGGCGCTGGCCCAACGGTTGCACGACCACGGGGTCGACAACGCCCTGGCCGACGCCACCCGCGCCTGGCTGGCCGACCACGGACCACAGTCGGTGGTGGGGATCATGGGCGGGCACGCGGTGCTGCGCGGCAGCGCCCCGTACCGGATGGCCGCCACGCTGGGGTGGGAGCTGGCCCGCGCCGACCGGCTGATCGTCACCGGGGGCGGCCCGGGGGTGATGGAGGCGGCGAACCTGGGCGCGTTCCTCGCCCCGTACCCGGTGGAGGAGTTGGCCTCGGCGATCGACACGCTCGCCGAGGCACCCGACTACGCCGACCACGAGCGGTACACGGCGGCGGCGCTGGCGGTCCGGGCGCGGTACGGCCCCGACGACGCGCCCGCCGAGCCGGCGTCGGACGGCGCCGTGGTGCCCCGCCCCCGGGCGGCCGGGCCGGACGTCGACTGGGCCCGCAGCGGCGGACTGGCCATCCCCACCTGGCTGTACGGGCACGAACCGGCGAACCTGTTCGCCGGGCGGATCGCCAAGTACTTCTCGAACGCGATCCGGGAGGACACCATCCTGCGCCTGGCCCGGGGTGGGATCGTCTTCGCCCCGGGGCGGGCCGGGACCGTCCAGGAGGTGTTCCAGGCGGCGACGAAGACCTTCTACGGCACCGACGGGGCCAGTGGCGCGTACGTCTTCCTGGACCGGACGTACTGGACGCAGGAGTTGCCGGTGGAGGCGTTGCTGCGGCCCCTGCTTGCCGGTTCGCCGTTCGGTGACCTGGCGAAGACCGTCCACCTCACCGACGACGTGCACGAGGCGGTGGGCATCCTGACCCGTCACCACTGAGTGGGGGTGCTGCCCGAAAGGGCCCCCGCTCGCTGCCCGGACGGGCGGAGCGGAGGCCCTGCGGGCGGTTCAGGTCACGTGAGCTTGGTGCCGGTGGAGCGCAGGTGCTCGCAGGCCTCGACGACCCGGGCGGCCAGGCCGGCCTCGGCGAGCTTGCCCCAGGTACGCGGGTCGTACTGCTTCTTGTTGCCGACCTCGCCGTCGATCTTGAGTACGCCGTCGTAGTTGCGGAACATGTGGTCCGCGACCGGGCGGGTGAAGGCGTACTGCGTGTCGGTGTCGATGTTCATCTTCACCACGCCGTAGTCCAGCGCCTCCCGGATCTCCTCCAGCAGCGAGCCGGAGCCACCGTGGAAGACCAGGCTCAGCGGCTTGTCCTTGCCGTACTTGGCGCCGACCGCCTCCTGGATCTGGTTGAGGATCTCCGGCCGGAGCTTCACGTTGCCCGGCTTGTAGACGCCGTGCACGTTGCCGAAGGTCAGCGCCGCCATGTAGCGGCCCTTCTCGCCGAGGCCGAGCGCGTCGACCATGGCCAGGCCGTCCTCGACGGTGGTGTAGAGCTTGTCGTTGATGGCGTTCTCGACGCCGTCCTCCTCACCACCGACCACGCCGACCTCGATCTCCAGGACGATCTTGCCCTCGGCGGCCCGGTCGAGCAGCTCGGAGGCGATCTCCAGGTTCTCGGCGACGGGTACGGCGGAGCCGTCCCACATGTGCGACTGGTAGAGCGGGTCCTCGCCCCGGGCGACCCGCTCCTTGGAGATGGCCATCAGCGGGCGGACGAACTTCTCCAGCTTGTCCTTGGGACAGTGGTCGGTGTGCAGGGCGATGTTGACCGGGTAGTTCTTGGCCACCTCGCGGGCGTACGCCGCGAAGGCCACCGCACCGGAGACCATGTCCTTGACGGTCGGGCCGGAGAGGTACTCGGCGCCACCGGTGGAGACCTGGATGATGCCGTCGCTCTCGGCGTCGGCGAAGCCCTTGAGGGCGGCGTTCAGGGTCTGCGAGGAGGTGACGTTGATCGCGGGGTACGCGAACCGGCCGGCCTTGGCGCGGTCCAGCATCTCCGCGTAGACCTCGGGGGAAGCGATGGGCATGTCGAACGCTCCTTACTTACCGCTGTCGGCCGGTTGGCCGCTGTCTTCCGTTGGTCCGCCGGACCGCACTGTCCACCGCCGCAAGTATCCCGTAGCAGCCGTACAGCGGCACAACCGCCCCGAACACCGCCACCTCGACCGGCTCACCGGCCTACCGGCGGTCCACGTTGTCCGGCAGGACGATGCTGATCAACCAGCTGACCACGGCCACCACTATCGCCCCCCAGAACGCCGGCCAGAAGCCGTCCACCCGGAACGGCAGGTCCAGGGCGTCGGCGATCCAGTCGGTGAGGAGGAACAGCAGGGCGTTGACCACGAGCGCGAACAGGCCGAGGGTGAGCAGGTAGAAGACGCAGCCGACCACCTGGATGACGGGCTTGAGGACCGCGTTGACCACCCCGAAGATCAACGCCACCACCAGCAGGGTGAGCGCGGTGTTCGCCCCGGACCGACCGCTCACCTCCACCCCGGGTACGACCAGGGTGGTGACCCACAACGCGACAGCTGTGGTCGCCAATCGGATCAGGAATCCCACCGCCTCATCCTGGCATCGTGAGGCCGCCGCAGGGGTGGCAATCGACCGACGCGTACCCGGCGGGACGAGCGGGGAGGCCGGGCACCCCGTACGGTGTGGGTAGTTTTCCACCGTTATCCAAGGGAGGGACGATGGGACAGCCCGACGAGGACTTCACCCCGAGCGACCACCTGACGCCGGAGGAGCGTGACCCGGAGGCACCGGAGGCCGACGTCGTCGAGCAGGCGACCTCGACCGACCCGGCGGACGGCGAGGTCGAGCCGCACCGGGGTCTGGAGGTCGGTGACTGGGACGCCGCCGAGCAGGCCCTCCTCGTCACCGGCGACGAGGACGACTACCGCTGATCCGCCGGTCGACGCCGGTGGCGGGGTGTGAGCGCCCGGTCACGGCCTAGACTACTGTCGGCCGTCGTCGATGCCGTACGACCGCCGCTGTCGTTCGGCACAATTCGGAGGTCGTCGCGTGCCCACCACCCTGGCTCTGGGGCCGGACTGGCTCGATCCGGAGTTCCTGATCTCCACCTTCGGGCTGCTCGGCATCCTGGCCATCGTCTTCGCCGAGTCCGGGCTGCTGATCGGGTTCTTCCTGCCCGGCGACTCGTTGCTGTTCACCGCCGGTCTGCTCACCGCCGACGGGCAGTACATCACCTACCCGCTCTGGGTGGTCTGTCTGCTGATCACCATCGCCGCGATCGCCGGCGACCAGGTCGGGTACGCCTTCGGCCGCAAGGTCGGTCCGGCGTTGTTCCGCCGGCCGGACTCCCGCCTGTTCAAGCAGGAGAACGTGGTCAAGGCGCACGGCTTCTTCGAGCGGTACGGCGCCCGGTCGATCGTGCTGGCCCGGTTCGTGCCGATCGTCAGGACGTTCACCCCGATCGTGGCCGGGGTGTCCGGGATGAACTACCGGACCTTCGTGACCTACAACGTCGTCGGGGGTGTCCTCTGGGGCACCGGGGTCACGGTCCTGGGCTTCTTCCTCGGGCAGATCCCGTTCGTGAAGGCCAACATCGAGGCGATCCTGATCGCCATCGTGCTGGTCTCCGTACTGCCGATCGCCTTCGAACTCCTCCGGGCCCGGCTCGCCACGCACCGCCGCGCCTGATCGTCACCCCGCCACCACACCTGACCCAATACTCAGTAAATCCAACGTCGTCGCAGGCCGGGGCCGCCGAGGGCTCGATCGGCCCCCGGTAGCCTGGTTGCCCACGTGACCGGTCCGCGTACCGCGGTCCGGCCGGACTGACGAACGAACGGATTCTCAATGGCACTGGGTGAACGGGTCGGTCATGTCTTCCGAGGGGCGGCCATCGGCGTGGCCGAGGCCGTACCAGGAATCAGCGGAGGCACGATCGCGCTGGTCACCGGCGTGTACGAGCGGCTCATCGCCTCCGCGGGGCACGTCGTGAGCGCGGTTCGCTACGCGGTGGCGGACGTCCCTCGCGGTCGGGGCTGGGGACGGGCGGGAGAGCAGTTCCGGCAGGTCTACTGGTCGGTGGTGCTGCCGGTGTTCTTCGGGATGGTGCCGGGTCTGCTGCTCGCGGCGAAGCTGCTCGAACCGGTGCTGACGCAGTATCCGGAGCACACCCGGGGGCTCTTCCTCGGCCTGGTCCTGGCCTCGGTGATGGTGCCGCTGTCGATGATTCCCCGCCCGAGGCACGTCGGGCACCTGGTGGCCCTGGTCGCCGCCGCGATCGGCGCGTTCCTGCTGACCGGCCTGCCGCAGGCGGAACTCACACCGCACCCGCTCATCCTGCTGGTGGCTGCGGCAGTGGCGGTCTGCGCGCTGGTGATGCCCGGGGTCTCCGGGTCGTTCCTGCTGCTCACCGTGGGTCTGTACGAACCGACCATCACCGCCCTCAACGAGCGGGACCTCGGCTACATCGCAGTGTTCGGGACCGGCATGGTGATCGGCCTGGCCTCGTTCGTGAAGCTGCTCCAGTGGCTGCTGGACAAGCACCGCCGGATGACCCTGGCCGTGATGGCCGGGGCACTGCTCGGCAGCCTCCGCGCCCTGTGGCCGTGGCAGACCGAGGACCGGACGATGATCGCCCCCGGTGACAACCTGCTGCCGATCCTCGGACTCTTCCTGCTCGGCCTGGCCGTCGTCAGCCTGATGTTCGTCGCCGAACAGCGCCGCCTGCGCCGGGCCGCCGACACCCTGGCCAGGGAGTCGACGTACGAGCCGCCCGCGTCCTACCGGACGCCGGTCAACCGCTGACCCACGGACCGGCTGACGCCGCGTCCGGCCCCGGTGCCCGGCGTCAGCCGGTCACCGGGGTGACGGACACCGTCAGCGAGCCTTCTTGGTGGCCCGCTTACGCGGCGGGGTGAGCAGATCGGCGATCGTGGCGATCGCCGACGGCACCAGCCGGTAGTACGCCCACACGCCGCGCTTCTCCCGCTCCAGCAAGCCGGCCTCGGTGAGGATACGCAGGTGGTGACTGACCGTCGGCTGCGAGAGGCCGAGGGGTGCGGTCAGATCGCAGACGCACGCCTCTCCCTCCGGAGCCGACTGGATCAGACTGAGCAGCCGCAACCGAGCAGGGTCGGCGAGGGCCTTGAGCACCCCGGCCAGCCGCTCGGCATCGGCACGTTCGATCGGCTCGCCGGCGAGCGGCGAGATCTGAGGCATGGTCATTTCAGCCAACGCAGTTCCCACGTATTCCATCCTTCCACCAGCAGCATCGATCCGCCTGCATATCAGCAGATCCGAATCGGCAGACTTTTACGCCAGAAGGCCGAGGTCAGCCAACGTGTAGGCGGCTCGATACGGCAGTCCCGCGGCTCGTACCGCGTCCCCAGCGCCTCGATCAACAATAACCGCCACACCCACCACCTCGGCCCCAGCCTCACGCAACGCCTCGACTGCGGTCAGCACGCTGCCGCCCGTCGTCGAGGTGTCTTCCACCGCAAGAACCCGTCGTCCGGCCACGTCGGGTCCTTCGATACGGCGTTGGAGGCCGTGCGCTTTGCCTGCCTTGCGAACCACGAACGCGTCCAACGGCCGATCGGTCGTGGACGCGGCGTGCAACATCGAGAGCGCGACCGGATCCGCGCCCAGGGTCAGCCCACCTACTGCGTCGTACTGCCAGTCGGCAGTCAGGTCGAGCAGTGCCCGACCCACCAACGGCGCCGCCTGGTTATGGAGCGTGACGCGCCGCAGATCGACGTACCAGTCTGCCTCCCGGCCGGAGGAGAGCACTACCCGGCCGTGCACGACAGCCAGGTCAGTGATGAATTTACGCAGGTCGTCGTGGTCCCCCATGGGGGTAGAGGGTACTGCGCAAGTCTGGGAGCCGAGTGCAGGGTCCACCGGGATCAACCGAGCGGGCGACCGACGGCCGACTATGTATGGGAACTCTGAGTAATCAGAGTCTGCCTGTACGGGCGCGGGGGTCGGCGTACACCGTCGGCTTGGAGGCTCAGGCGGCGTCTCGGCGCAGGCGACCCCGAGTGTCGCGGGTCACGGCCTGCAACAGACGCCGGGGGGCGTGCCGCAACGCGGCGACGGCCACCTTGTACCGCCACGACGGGACACTGACGAACTTGCCTTTATGCAGGTCACGCAGGGAATCGGTGACGACGTCGTCGGCCTGCAACCAGGCCCAACCGGGCAGGCCGGAGGTGTTGATGCCGGCTCTGGAGTGGAATTCCGTCCGGGTGTAGCCGGGGCAGACAGCCATCACGCGGACGCCGAACGGACGCACGGACTGCCCGATCGACTCACTGAAGTTGGTCACCCAGGCCTTGCTCGCCGGGTACGTCGATCCGGGCATGATGGGCGCGAAACCCGAGACGGAAGAGACATTTATCACTGCCCCCCGACCTCGTTGCGTCATCGGGCGCAGCGCAGCGAGGCTCAGTCGCATCACGGCGTGCACGTTGAGCCGCAGCAGCCGGGTCTCCACCTCGGCCGTGGACTGCACGAACGACCGGTTGGCGCTGTGCCCGGCGTTGTTGACCAGCAGCTCCACCGGCGGCTCGGCGGAGAGTCGACGCTCCACCGCCGCACAGCCGTCCTCGGTGGACAGATCGGCGGGGATCACCTCGACCCGACGACCGTGTCGCCCGGTCAGGTCGGCGGCGACCGTGTCGAGCCGTTCGGCGTCCCGGGCCACCAGGACCAGGTCCCACCCGTCCGCAGCGAGCCGCCGGGCGTAGGCGGCACCGATTCCGGCCGTCGCCCCGGTGATCAGGGCCGACCCCGGCGACGGGCGCTGCTCTGACGACACTGGCGGGATCCTCACGGACGACGGACGGACGCGTTGTTACCGCACAGTACCGAACCTCGGTCGATGGGGACAGCACCGGACAGGAGTCATCTCCTGCGCAGGAAACGACGGGCGGCGGGGGTGGCGAGCAGGGCGACGGCGAGCAGGTAACCCAGCACCTGACCGACCGACAGGCCTGCGTTCAGCGGCAACCACCAGGCCGGATAGGCGTCCGACACGGCGGCCAGCAGCACCGCGTCCGCCGGGCGGTCACTGTCGACGGGCAGCGGCACGACACGCTGACCGACCAGTACGGCGACCGAGCAGCAGCCGCCGACGAGTCCCAGGCCACCGACGACCCAGACGGCCGTACGGGCACCGGGACGACCGGCGCGCAGCCCGACGGCGAGCCCCACGAGCAGGATCGACACCAGGACTGTCAGCAGGGCGGAGGACCAGACGACGGCACGTACCAGGGTCACCGCCGCGCCGACCTCGTCCGGGCCGGCCGCCGTACCGACGTCCGACCGGAACCGGTCCACGACGCCGGGCAGGCCGACCAGGGTGACGACAGCGGACCCGATCGCTGCCACCGCCATCACCAGCAGCACCGTCGCGGCCACCGTGACGGTGCCGGGCCGACGGTCCGTCGGGTCCGTCGGGGCGGCTGCCGGATCGGGGTACGACACGACTGATCCCTCCGATAGGTCTCGGACTGCAACCTATCGGAGGGATCAGTGACGGGAGGTGTCATCCGGTGGCGACTCTCCGCCGCCGGTCGTACCCCCGGGTGCCCTGGTGGGCGTCGCCCGCGTACCGGCTCCGGGTCAGGAGGGCCGGTCGGACGGGCCGTGCCCCTCGGTGCCGGACGCCGGCGGCTCGCCCGGCTGCGGGCCGGAGTGCGGCGGACCCGCCTGGCCGGACCCGAACTCACCCGGGGCCGACTGGCCGGGGGTGCCGGGGGTCTGCGGGTAGCCGGGGGTGGCCGGGTAACCCGGGTTCGCCGGGTAGCCGGGCTGACCCTGGCCGCCCGGGTACGACGAACCGGGCATCGGCGGCTCCCAGCCGCCGCCCTGCGGCTTGCGGAAGAACTCGTTGGCAGCCGGCAGGGCCAGCAGGACCAGTGCCCCGATCAGCGCGAGGAGGCCGATCACGCCCAGCGCGATGGTGAGGCCGTTGAGCCAACCGGGCACCGCCTCGGCCAGCCGACGCTCCAGCTCGGCGGTGTCCAGGTCCGGGCTGGACTGGTTGCCCATCCCGGCGGCACCGCTGATCAGGTTTCCGCCGGTGCAGCAGATCATGATGCCGCCGACCACCCAGGTGGTGATCCGCGACCAGTTCTTGCCCCGGTTGTTGAGCATCGCGAGGACGAAGAGCCCCACCGCGAGGAGCACCAGGAAGATGCTGGTGCCGATGGCCACCGCGATGCCCACGGTGGCGACGGCGCTGCCCACCTCCGGGTCGGGTCCGGTGTACGCCGCCTCGAAGGCGTCCCGGATTCCACCGATGGTGGTCAGGGACGCGATCATGCTGATGACCTGCGTGACGGCGAACAGGATGAGCAGATAGCTGGAAATGGTTACTACGCCTGGCCGGGTACGGGCGGGCGTGTTGTGGGGCTCGGCCACGGTACTCCTCTCCATGGATCAGGACACACCGTAGCCACTACCCACCACCCGAGCACGGCAAGCGCTCAAACGACCCGCCGCAGTGATCAATATCCGCGCCACTCGGTGCGGGCGTACTCCAGGAGCCGGGGGTTCAGCAGGGTGTTGGGCGGCACGTCGACCCGGCTCCGGTCGGCCGGAAACGTCTGGGCCGCCCGCAGCGTCGCCTCGTCGAGGAAGCGCAGACCGGGCACATCGTCCGGCAGGCCCAGCCGAGGGGGGTCGGCACCCGCCGTGGCGAGGTGGAAACCCCAGTTGCCGAAGGACGGTACGTCCACGTGGAACGGCACGCTGACGAGACCGGCCTCCTTCAGCGACGCCTCGATCGACCAGTACGACCGGGGCGCGAAGTACGGCGAACCGCTCTGCACCACCACCCGCCCGCCGTCGGCGAGCACCGCCCCGATCAGCGTGTAGAACTCGACCGTGTAGAGCTTCGCGGTCGCCGTCTCGTTCGGGTCGGGAAGATCCACCACCACCGCGTCGAAACGGTACGGGGCGTCCCGTAGCCAGGTGAAGGCGTCGGCGTGCACGACCCGTACCCGGGGATCGGTGAACGCGTCGCCGTTGAGCTCACGCAGCTGCGGTTTGCTGCGGGCCAGCGCGACCACCGCCGGGTCCAGGTCCACCACCGTCACCCGGCGTACGTCGGGGTATCGGAGCACCTCCCGCACCGCCAGGCCGTCCCCGGCCCCGAGGACCAGCACCTCGCCCCGGCTTCCGTCGAGCGCCGGATGCACCAGGGACTCGTGGTACCGGTACTCGTCGATCGAACTGAACTGGAGGTCGCCGTTGAGGAACATCCGCAGGTCGGTGACGTTCCGCCCGGGTTCGGCGACCGACCGGGTCAGCACGATCTCCTGGTACCTGCTGCGTTCGGCGTGCACCACCGGGTCGCGGTAGAGCTGCTGTCGGGCCGTCACCTCGAAGTCCTTCGCGGTGAACCAGGCGTACCCCAGGCAGAGGAAGACCACGACGGTGCCGGCGGAGAGGCCCACCAGGGCCCGGCGGCTCAGGTCCCGGCGGAACACCGTGAAGATCAACGCCACCCCGGCCACCGCGTTCACCGCCCCGACCACCAGTGCCCCCTTGAGCTGCCCGAACAGCGGCAGGAGGAGGAACGGGAAGGCAAGTCCGCCGAGCAGCGCCCCGACGTAGTCGGCGGCGAACAGGTCGGCGACAGCGCTCCCGGCCGCCTGCTGCCGGATCCGTTGCAGCAGCACCATCAGCAGCGGGATCTCCGCACCGATCAGCAGGCCGAGGACGAAGGCGGTGGCGACGAGCGCCGGACCGTACAGGTCGAGCCAGGCGAACGCGGCGTACAGGCCGAGCACGGAGAGGCCACCGAGCAGGGCGAGGGCCAGCTCGATCGCGGCGAAGACGGCGGCGGCCCGGTTCTGGAAGGGCTTGGCGGCCAACGCCCCGACGCCCATCGCGAAGACCATCACCCCGAGGACGATCGACGCCTGGCCGACGGTGTCCCCGACCAGGTAACTGCCGAGGGCGACGAGGGCGAGTTCGTAGACCAGACCGCAGGCCGCGCAGACGAAGACGGCGAGCAGCACCGCCGAGCGGGCCAGCCGCCAGTAGGGCCGCGGTGGTGTCGACTCCTCGACCACCTGCGGCGTGTCCGACACCGTCATCGACGCCCCGGCGGAGGGTACGGCCCCTGGCCGGGCGGCGGCACCTGCCCGGGTGGATCCGACTGCCGGTATCCCGGCGGAAGGATCAGACCCTGCGGCGGATGCGCCTGACCGGGGTGCGGGGGCGGATGCTGACCCGGTGGCGGCACCCAGCCGGGTCCGGGCCGCCCGGCGCCCGGTGGCGGCGGGCCTCCCGGCGGAGGCGTCTGCCTCGGCGGGCGTTGACGGTGTCGCTGGACCAGACCGACGACTATCAGCACGACCGCCACCAGCAGGAGGCCCGCCACCGTCAGCAGCTGCCCCCACCGGTCCCGCCACAGGTCGTTACCCGCCTCCGCCAGCGGCGGCACCTGCTCGGCGGGGACCGGGGAGGTGGTGGCCAACGGCTCGACCAGGCCGGTCTCGGCGACCAGCAGCGGCAGCATCGTCGCCGCCCGGGTCACCGCCCAGCCGGGGTCGTCGACGAAGACGTCGGGGCTCAGCCCGAACCGGTCCAGTCCGGCCCGCAGCGACGACACGCGAAGGTCGTCGAGGGTCGGCGAGGCGATGACCCGTACGCTCGCCGAGTCGGAACGCTCGCTGCTGGACGGGGTGTAGTCGACGTCGGCCTCGACCACCACCCAGCGCGGGCAGTCGGCACCCTCGTCGGCGGCCCGGCCCTCGCCCAGGTTGGAGCCGACGCTGACGGTACGGCTCCCGTCGACGAGCTTCCAGCCGTAGCAGATCCCGTGCTGCTCGGCGGCCCGGGCCAGGATCGGCACGGTGGCCGAGCTCTCGACATCGGCCGGGGGCGGCACGACCGTCGAACCGTCGTCCCGGTTGATCATGCCCAGTACGCAGCAGCCCACCACCACGCCGGCTATGACGGTCCACAGGACGACCGCCTGCGTCGCCGTGTTCTTGCCCCCGGCGGACGGCTGCGCCGTGATCCGGGCCCCCGGCTGCCGGGGCCGGCCACCCGCCTGCCGGGGCGGACGCCCCCCGTGCCGAGGCCGACCACCCGAGGGGCGTGGCCGCTTCGCCGCCATCAGATGATCGCGGCTGCGACGATCGCACCGACGGCGAGGTGGACGGTCGCCGAGACCCAGACCGCAGGGTGCGGCTCCGGGTCGACCAGGATCGCTCCGAGCTTGCCCGGGGTCGCCGCGTCCAGCAGCAGGAACGACACCGACATGATGACCAGCCCGAGGAGGCCGTACGCGCTGGCACCGATGATGCCCAGCACGAAGTCGTGCGAGCTGGCCACGATCGCGGCGACCACGATCGTCCCGACCCCGAGGAGGTTCGAGGCGAGCAGGACGGCGGCGTTGCGGTTGCGGTGGGTCCAGATCAGCTCGTTGAGTCGGCCGGGGGTGGCCACGTCGACGAGCACGTAGCCGATGGCCATCAGCACCGTACCGACCACGCCGTAGGCCAGCACGACCAGCAGGTCGTTGAGGAGGTTCTGCACAGGGGGCTCCAGGGTGAGGGTGTCGTGGGTCTTGCCGAGCTCACTTGCCGCTGCCGGGGCCGCCGCCCCGTACGGTGCTGCCGCTGGTGCCGCCCCAACCCCAGCCCCCACCCACCGTCGAGTGGTAGCGCGGGTAGGCGGTCCTCATCCGCTCCAGCAGGATCACCGAACCGGCGGCGATCGGCAGGATCACCACCGAGTCGTTGTCGTAGCGCAGGTAGACCCCGCTGCCGTCGACGTACTGGTCGGCCGGCCGCCAGGCGTCGGTGACCTCTTTGGCGACCTGGCTGGGCGGCCGGTTCGAGGTGTACGCCAACGCGTCCCGCCCGATGTCCCGGCTCGCCGCCCTCGCGTACCGGTCCTCGACGAACCCGCGTGCCGAGAAGTTGCCGAAGAACAGGGAGAACCCGGCGACCAACGCGCCGACCAAGGCGACGGCCACCCCCATCACGAACCAACGCCGGTACGTCATCGCAGTGTCACCACCGTCTCGGTCAGGACCAACTCACCGGTCTGCGGGTACGCGTGCCAGGTCCGCCACCCGACCGCCCCGTCCGTCGGCGCGGGGCGTACCGCCAACGCGGTCACCGCGTCCAGGTCGGACCCGAAGACCCCCACCAGGGCGTACGGGTCACCGGCGAGCGTGTCGCGCAGTTCGGTCACCCGCTCGGTGAAGGCGTCCGGGTCGAGCCGGAGCACCGAGGCGGTGAACCGGTGCCCGGCCGCCTCGTCGTACGCCACCGGCGGCAGCTGCGACCGTCCGGGCAGGCAGGCCACCGTCTCGCTCAGCTCGCCCCCGGCACTGCGCATGATGACCTGGTGGGAGGCGCCGAGGAGCCGCAACCGCAGCCCGACCGGGCCGGGCAGGGTCAGGTCGAGCACGTGCAGGGCGGGGCGCTCGGGGTCACCGACGGCGAGGCTGAGGTCGGCTGCCCGGGTGTCCACGTAGGGCGTGTCGAGGGTGACCAGCACGCCTCAGCCCACCTTCCCGGGTTCCCCCTGCGGGTAGATCATGACCTCGCCCCGGTGCAGCAGCTCGCCCTGGGCCGCCTCCCAGGCGGCGCCGTACGCCTCGAAGGAGAGCCGCGCCGGGCCGGGACCCCGGTAGTCGTGGTAGCGCATGGTGCCGTTCGGGTCCAGGCCGGTGCTCCCGACGGCGGTGAACCGGGCCTGGCCGGTCTCCTCCCACGTGTACCGGACGCCGCCGAAGTCGATCGTCGGCGCGCCCGGGGTGATCCCCTCGGCCGGTACCGCCGCCCAGAGCACCAGCTCCAGGTCGGGGTCCTCCTCGACCGAGACCCACCGCTTGACGCCCTGGGCGTCGTCGAGGAGGTGCTCGGCCCAGCTCCAGCTGCCCTCGACGAGGTGGATCGAGCCTCGGACGGAGTACGAGACGCCTCGCACCTCGACGACGTCCCCGGGGCGGAGCCTGCGCGGGTCGCCGCGCAGCGCGTCGGAGTCGCGGTCGCGGAACGGGTCGGCCCCCGCCCACTGCGCCGGCTTCTGCTTCTGCTTGGACTTCTGCAGCGCGACGATCGCGATGACCACACCGGCCACTGCGACAAGGCATCCCGCCGCCGTCAGCAAATACGCTACGGAACCGTTCATTTGCGACCACCTCCCCAGGTGCACCGGCGGTGACGGTAACAACCCCGCGCCAGCAGGAGAAACACCCAGGTGCCGAGTAATCGTTCAGGTACGGGGTGTCGCCTCGCCCGGCTCCTCGGGCGGCCCGTGCGGCGGTGCGGGGAGGTGCAGAGTGGGGTCGGGGCAGATCAGGTACCCCGGCGGTACGACCGGGCCGGGGCCGGGTCGGGAATGGTGCGTGAAGCCGGAGCCGGGGTGGTGCGGAAGGCCGGAGCCGGGGAACGGGTACCCGGGCCGGACCGGATGGGCGACCGGGGGTGCGGGGGTCCGGGTGGTACCGAAGAACCGCCCCGCCGGGGGCACCGTCAGGAGCAGGACGACGGCCACGGTCAGGACGGCCACGAGCAGGAGAACCAGGGCGAGGAGCGGGCCGAGGACCGCACCCAACGGATCCGGACTGCTGTAGAGGACCTCCGCGAACCTCGACTCCGCCCACACCTGGTCGTCGACCGACGGGTCCCCCGCCACGCCCTCGGGCGACTCCTCCCAGGGCTCGCCGAAGCCGAACACGAAACCGACGAAGAAGACCGTCAGGACGGCTCCGCCGAGCAGCGGCCCGCAGTAGAGCAGCGCCTGGAATCCGGCGGCGACCAGGAACAGGGTCCGGGCGAGGGGTTTGCCCCGGCGTACCCCCGGGGCGGTGCCCGCGATCCAGGCGGCCAGGATCAGCCCGAACGCGCCGGGCAGGACGGTCCCGACGACGTTCCAGGTCCGCTCGCCGCGTACCTCGTCGGGGTCGGCCTCCGGGACCAGCCGCACCGTCTGGTCGATCTTGGTGTTCCAGTCGACCGCGTGCCAGATCATCAGCCCGACCAGGACGACCAGGAGCCCGGCCGCGACCAGTTGCAGCCAGGACGCGACGGTCACCGACAGGGGTCGGGGTGGTCGCGGGGGCGGGGGCGACGGGTCCGGTCCCGCCCCACCGTCCTCAACGGAATCGATCACGGCCATGACGGTACGGCCGGACCTCCGGCACCGGCAGGTCCGATCAGCCGGACCTGCCGACGGGTCCGGCCGGGGCGTCCCCGGTGACCGGCTCAGCCTGCGACGGGCTCCCGGCGGTAGCTGGCGATCTCGATCAGGTTGTCGTCCGGGTCTCGGACGTAGAGGCTGGTCATCGGCCCCATCGCCCCGGTACGACGGATCGGCCCGGCCTCGACGGCGATACCCGCACCGCGCAGGTGTTCCTGCACCTCGGTCAGGGGTGTGTCGGTGACCAGACACAGGTCCCCGCTCCCGGGGGTCGGTCGGCCCGCCTTCGGGTCCGGCTCGTGCCCCGACGCGTACAGGTTGATCTTCTGTCCGCCGAAGGCGAGCGCCCGACGCCCCTCGTCGAACGCCTCCGCCCGCATGCCCAGCCCACGGGTGTAGAAGTCGACAGTCCGGTCGAGATCCGCCACTGTGAGCACCAGGTGATCGATCCGCTGGATTCGCATGCGTACATGCGTATCGCACTTCGTCCCGTCGGGGGCGACAAATCCGGATTGCGCGGTGTCGCCGCCCCCGTCCGATCCGACGGAGGCGGCGACACCCGAGGTACGCCCGATGGTCAGCCCGCGACGACCGACAGGCCGTCCTTGTCGTCGGCGAGATCGACACCGACCGTGTTCCCGTCCCGGATCTCACCGGCCAGCAGAGCCTTGGCGAGCTGGTCACCGATCGCCGACTGGACCAGCCGACGCAGCGGACGGGCCCCGTAGATCGGGTCGAATCCGTGCTCGGCGAGCCAGGTCCGGGCCGCGTCGGTGACCTCCAGCTCCAACCGGCGATCCGCGAGGCGGCTGCGCAGCCGGTCGAGCTGGATGTCGACGATGGCCCGCAGCTGTTCGCCCTGGAGGGTGGCGAAGACCACGATGTCGTCGAGACGGTTCAGGAACTCCGGCTTGAAGTGCGACCGGACCACCGCGAGGACCCCCTCCCGGCGCTGCTCCTCGGCCAGGGTCAGGTCGCTGATCATCGAGGACCCGAGGTTGGAGGTGAGGATCAGGATCGCGTTGCGGAAGTCGACTGTCCGACCCTGGCCGTCGGTGAGTCGACCGTCGTCGAGCACCTGCAACAGCAGGTCGAAGACGTCCGGGTGGGCCTTCTCCACCTCGTCGAGCAGGATCACCGAGTACGGGCGGCGGCGGACCGCCTCGGTGAGCTGTCCACCCTCCTCGTACCCGACGTATCCGGGCGGGGCACCCACCAGCCGGGCGACGGAGTGCTTCTCACCGTACTCGCTCATGTCGATGCGGACCATGGCCCGCTCGTCGTCGAAGAGGAACCCGGCGAGGGCCTTGGCCAGCTCGGTCTTCCCGACCCCGGTCGGGCCGAGGAAGAGGAAGCTGCCGGTCGGGCGGTCCGGGTCGGCGATCCCGGCCCGGGCCCGGCGGACCGCGTCGGAGACGGCGCCTACCGCCTCGGCCTGACCGACCACCCGTTCCCGCAGGGACTCCTCCATCCGCAGCAGCTTGGCGGTCTCGCCCTCCAGGAGCCGACCGGCGGGGATGCCGGTCCAGGAGGCGACCACAGCGGCGATGTCGTCCGCCCCCACCTCCTCCTTGAGCATGGCGCCGTCGGCCTGGAGCCGGGCCAGCTCCTCCTCGGCGGTGGCGAGTTCGGCCTTGAGCGCCGGGATCCGGCCGTACCGCAGCTCGGCGGCGCGCTCCAACTCGCCGTCACGCTCGGCCCGCTCGGCCTCGCCGCCGAGCCGCTCCAGCTCCTCCTTGGCGGTGGAGAGCTTGGTGATGTGTCCCTTCTCCAGCTGCCACCTGTCGGAGAGGGCGGTGAGCTGCTCGCGCTTGTCGGCCAGCTCCTTGCGGAGCCGTTCGAGCCGCTCGGCGGAGGCGGCGTCCGGCTCCTTCGCCAACGCCATCTCCTCGATCTCCAGTCGGCGGACCGCCCGCTCGATCTCGTCCACCTCCACCGGCCGGGAGTCGATCTCCATCCGGAGCCGGGAGGCGGACTCGTCGACCAGGTCGATCGCCTTGTCCGGCAGGAACCGGTCGGTGATGTACCTGTCGGAGAGGCCGGCGGCGGCGACCAGGGCGGCGTCGGTGATCCGTACGCCGTGGTGCACCTCGTACCGCTCCTTGAGGCCGCGCAGGATGCCGATGGTGTCCTCGATCGTCGGCTCGCCGACGAGCACCGGCTGGAAGCGTCGCTCCAGGGCCGGATCCTTCTCGATGTGCTCGCGGTACTCGTCGAGGGTGGTCGCGCCGACCATCCGCAGCTCGCCCCGGGCCAGCATCGGCTTGAGCATGTTCCCGGCGTCCATCGAGCCCTCGCCCTTGCCCGCGCCGACCACCGTGTGCAGCTCGTCGAGGAAGGTGATGACCTGGCCGTTCGAGCCCTTGATCTCTTCCAGGACGGACTTGAGCCGCTCCTCGAACTGCCCCCGGTACTGCGCACCGGCCACCATCGCCCCGAGGTCGAGCGAGACCAGCTTCTTGTCCCGCAGCGACTCGGGGACGTCCCCGGCGACGATCCGCTGGGCCAGCCCCTCGACGATCGCGGTCTTGCCGACTCCGGGCTCGCCGATCAGGACCGGGTTGTTCTTGGTACGCCGCGACAGCACCTGGATGACCCGGCGGATCTCGGAATCCCGGCCGATCACCGGGTCGATCTTGCCGTCCCGGGCGCTGGCGGTCAGGTCCACCCCGTACTTGGTCAGGGCCTGGTAGTTCTGCTCCGGGTCGGCGCTGGTCACCCGCCGGTCACCACCCCTGACGGTCGGGAAGGCGGCCACCAGGTTCTCCTCGGTGGCACCGGCCTTCTTCAGTGCCACCGAGACCGCGCCACCGACCCGGGCCAGGCCGGCGAGCAGGTGCTCGGTGGAGGTGTACTCGTCGCCGAGGGGCCGGGCGATCTGCTCGGCGGCGCCGATGGCGTTGACGAACTCGCGGGCCAGGGTGGGCTCGGCGATGCTCGACCCGCGCGCGGCGGGTAGGGCGTCGACCGCCCGCTGGGTGACCCGGCGCAGCTCGGCGGGGTCGGCCCCGACGGCGCGCAGCAGTCCGGCGGCGGTGGACCCCTCGGTGTCCAGCAGGGAGGCGAGCAGGTGCCAGGACTCCACGGTGGCGTGTCCGCGCTGGTTGGCCAGGGCGACGGCACCGGTGATGCTCTCGCGGCTCTTGGTGGTGAGACGTTCGGTGTTCATGAGGCTCCCCCGGATCGGCGTGTCCGACGACTAGGACGACACGAGAGTTGAGCGTATTCCACTCAACTCTAACCGGTGACCCAGGTAACGTCCGCCTCGACCGGGTCGCCCTCGACCCGCCACCGACACAGACCGACGAGATATCGGCGTACGTCGTGGTACGGGAGTAGCGTGAGCTGGTGCGCGTACGTGTCGAACAGACCGCCCTGCCGGGCATCGGCGTCCGTCACGAGATGACGACCGAGTCGGGCCGACGGCTCGGAGTGGTCTCCCACCGCAACGGTCGCCGGGACCTGGTCCTGTACGACCCCGACGACCCGGACTCCTGCCAGGCCGACGTCCCCCTCACCGACGACGAGGCCGAGGCGCTGGCCGACATCCTCGGCGCGTCCCTGATGCTCGGGCAGCTCTCCGGGCTGCGGGAGCAGGCCGCCGGGCTGCTCACCGAACAGATCGCGATCCCGGCCGGCTCGGCGTACGTCAACCGTCGACTCGGCGACACCCGGACGCGTACCCGGACCAGCGCCTCGATCGTCGCGGTGCTGCGCCACGGTGAGGTCATCGCCTCACCCGACCCCACCTTCCGTTTCGCCGCCGGTGACGTGGTGGTCGTGGTCGGCACCCGTCAGGGCCTCGACGGGGTGACCGCGATCTTCGCCGACGACGATCCGGACGGCTGAGATGCCCGAGGACACCTCGATCCTCATCGAGTTGGGCGCCCTCCTGTTCGGGCTGGGGCTGCTCGGTCGGCTCAGCCGCCGGATCGGGTTCTCTCCCATCCCGCTCTACCTCCTCGCCGGGCTGGCCTTCGGCCACGGGGGTCTCCTGCCGCTGGCCGCCAGCGAGGAGTTCATCGCCGTCGGCTCCGAGATCGGCGTGATCCTCCTGCTGGTCATGCTCGGACTGGAGTACTCGGCCGGTGAGCTGGTCGGCAACCTGCGCGCGGCCGCCCCGGCGGGCCTGATCGACGCGGTCCTCAACGCACTGCCCGGGGCCGCCTTCGCCCTGCTGCTCGGCTGGGGGTGGCTGGCCGCCGTGGTGCTGGCCGGGATCACCTGGGTCTCCTCCTCCGGCGTGATCGCCAAGGTCCTCGGCGACCTCGGCCGGGTCGGGAACCGGGAGACCCCTGTCGTCCTCTCGATCCTGGTCATCGAGGACCTCGCGATGGCCCTCTACCTGCCGCTGCTCACGGCGCTCCTGGCCGGTGTGGGTCTGGTCCGGGGCGGGATCGCGCTCGGCGTGGCGATGCTCACCGTGGGGTTGGTGCTGGTGGTGGCGCTCAGGTTCGGCAACCTGATCTCCTCCGCCCTGTCGGCGGGGGACCCGGAAGCCCTGCTGCTCGGCGTACTCGGGTCGACCCTCCTGGTCGCGGGGATCGCGGCGAAGTTGCAGGTGTCGGCCGCAGTCGGGGCGTTCCTGGTCGGCATCGCCCTCTCCGGGCCGGTCGCCCACCACGCCACCGAACTGCTCTCGCCCCTGCGGGACCTGTTCGCTGCGGTCTTCTTCGTCTTCTTCGGGTTGGTCACCGACCCCCGGGACATGCCGCCGGTGCTGCTGCCCGCCCTGGTGTTGGCGGTGGTCACGGTGGGGACCAAGCTGCTCACCGGATACCTGGCGGCCCGCCGGGTCGGGGTCGGCGAACCCGGTCGATGGCGGGCCGGGCTGGCGTTGGCCCCCCGGGGCGAGTTCGCCATCGTCATCGCCGGACTCGCGGTGTCCGCCGGGACCGTGGAGCCGAAGTTGGCAGCGCTGGCCACCGCGTACGTACTGATCACGGTGGTCACCGGCCCGATGCTGGCCCGCCTGCCCGACACCGTCTGGTTCAAGCAGTGGCTACGGGGGCGAGCCGACAACCGGGTACGACAACCGCTGCCCACCCCGGACTGACCTTGATCACTGCCTGCACCGAGTCGGCCGTACGGCCCGAACCGGTGACCCGACCGTCACCCGATTCTTCCCGACCGGAGACTTCCGCAGGTCACCGCTGCCGCGCTACCGTTCGGCCCGAGCATCGAGGATCTGCGGAACGGCCGGTACCTCCGCGGGCGGGGACGCGGGGAAGGTTGTCCGGTTGAGCGTGCAGGGATCGACCTTCCACGGGTTCGCCAATCCCGTCGACCCATCCCCGGCGGAGCTGCGGGCCTGGGCGTACCGGCCGGACTCGGTGCAGCTGACCACCATGCCCCAGGACTGGGACCTCCTGGTCGCCGGGGACCGGCTGATCACGACCCTCTTCGACCTGGCGATGGATCCGGCCTGCCCGGCCCGCCGGTTCGCCCTGCACTGCCTCTACATCTACGCCGGCGACGGGATCCGGACCGACTTCCGCGCCCAGCCCCGGCGTCGCCTCCGCAAACTCCTCGAACAGGCCGAACGCAACGGCGACGAACTCATGCTGACCTGGGCGTACAACGCCCGGACCCTGATGGCCCAGCCGGGCCTGTTCGTCTACCGGGACTGGTGCGAGGGCGGCCTGGTCCGGGAGAACCGCCGCCTCGGCTGACCCGGCCCGACCTACTGCTCGGCTCGGCCCGCCGGTCGCGCCCGTTCGTCGCTGCGGCCCGCCGGTGCCCGGTTGGCCGTCGGGGCCCTGTCGATCGGGGACCGGTTCAGCTGTCGACCCCGGTCGCCGGGGCCGTCACCCCGGGAACCGGTTGCCGTCCGGCCCGGCTCCGAGCCGACGGACTTCCCGACCGGAGCGGATGCGGTGGACCCGCCCGCCGTGGCAGCCCGGTCGGAGCCGGTGGGCCGGTCGGACGCCGTGGGGCGGTCGGCTTCTCGGGCCGGTTCGGGTCGGGGCCGTCGGTTGGCGAAGCGGTCGTCGCTGATCCGGTCGAACTTCTGCCGGATCGTCTCGGCGACCTGGTCGAGCCGCTCCTCGGCCTCCTGCGCCACCCGCTTGGCAGACTTGACCACGGTTCCCCCTCGCCGAGCGATTAGCCCGAATTTGTGCCATTAAGCCCGATACGAGGGTATACGGAACGGCCCGGTCCGCGCCGGAGAATCGGCGGACCGGGCCGGCGTACGACCGACGGGGTGGCGAGGTCAGCGCTCCGGCTGCCGCCGGGGCCGCCACACCACAAGCGCGGTCGAGGTCTGCGTGGTCTGGACCAGGTCACGCCCGGGGAACCGGGCCAACATCTCCAGCTCCGCCACCCGGCGGTACGCGGCGTCCAACTCCGCCTCCAGCCGGGCCGCCCGCTGCTGCGCCTGGTCCAGGAGTTGCTCCAGACCGATGATCCGTTTGATCCCGGCGAGGTTCACCCCGTCGTCCTGGCTGAGGCGCTGCACCTCACGCAGCAGCACCACGTCCCGGACGCTGTACCGCCGACCGCCACCGGCGGCCCGGCCCGGCTGCACCAGCCCCAACCTGTCGTACTGCCGCAGGGTCTGGGGATGCATCCCGGCCATCCGCGCCGCGACCGAGATCATCAGTACCTTGGCGTCGTAGGCAGGATCGTCCGAACCGGCGTACTCGTTCGACGTCACCGCGCTCACCTCCGCGTGCACCAACCACCATGGCTCATCCGTTGCGACGTACCCGGACGTCGAGATGTTCCCGGGCAGCCGAGGGCGTCTGCTCGTCGAACGCCTGCAACGCCTCCCTCGCGGTGTCGGAGACCGTCGCCGGCACCACCACGTCCAGGGTCACCAGCAGGTCACCGGCGGGTCCGTCCCGGCGGGCGACCCCTTTGCCCCGGGCCCGCAGGACCCGTCCGCTCGGGGTACCCGGCGGAACCCGCAGGGTCACCGCCCCGTCCAGGGTCGGCACCCGGAGATCCGTACCGAGGACCGCCTCGGGGAACGTGATCGGCACGGTCAGGGTCAGGTCGTCCCCGGTGCGGCCGAACAGGTCGTCCGGGCGGACCTTCACGTGCACGAAGAGGTCACCGGGGGAACCGCCCCGCTCCCCGGGCTCGCCCCGACCGGTCAACCGGATCCGCTGGCCGTCGGCGACCCCGGCGGGGAACCGGACGTTCAGGGTCCTGGTCTTCGTCACCCCGCCGGTGCCCCGGCACTCCGGGCACTTCTCGTCGACCACAGTGCCGACGCCCTGACAGTTGCGGCACGGCTCGGAGAAGGCGAACGCGCCCTGGTTCCGGGTGGTCACCCCGGCACCGTGGCAGACCTGACAGGGCCGTGGCTGGGTGCCGGGCTTGGCTCCGTCGCCACCACAGGTGTCACAGACCCCCGGGGCGCGCAGGGACAGCGGGAGCGTCACCCCGCGTACGGCGTCGGTGAAGTCCAACGCCACCTCGGCCTCGACGTCGCGTCCCCGGGTCGGACCGGCCGCCCGACCCGTTCCACCACCGGCACCGCCGGAGAAGATCGAGCTGAACAGGTCGGAGAAGTTCCCTCCCCCGAAACGCCTGTCACCGGCACCGGCGCCGCCGGCCGCCTGACCGAACAGGTCGGAGACGTCGAACGGCGCCCCGCCCTGACCGGTCCGGGCACCACGCCGGAACGCGCCGGAGCCGAACAACGAGCGCATCTCGTCGTACTCCCGGCGGCGTGCGGGGTCGGAGAGCACGTTGTACGCCTCGGACGCGGCCTTGAACCGTTCCTCGGCCCTCGGATCACCCGGGTTGTGGTCCGGGTGCGACTCGCGGGCCAGTTTCCGGTACGCCTTCTTGATCTCATCCGAGGAGGCGGACTTGTCCACACCGAGTACGGCGTAGAAGTCCTTCTCGATCCAGTCCTTGGAACTCAACCGTCCACCCCCTGCCAGACGTGACCCGGCCGTCCCGCCCGTCTGTCGACGGACGGGACGACCCGGCCACGGATTCGTACTATTCCGGGTCGGCGACAGCGACCATCGCCGGTCGCAGCAGCCGCTCGCCGAGCAGGTAGCCCCGGCGCATGACCTGGACGCAGGTCGGTTCGGTGACGTCGGCGGAGGTCTGGTGCGCGACCGCCTCGTGCCGGGTCGGGTCGAACGCGTCGCCCTGCTCACCGAAGGGCGTGAGCCCGAACTTGCCCACCGCCGTGGTGAGCTGTTCGGCGACGGTGCCGAACGGGCCGACCAGATCGCCGTGCTCGCGAGCCCGGTCCAGGTCGTCGAGGATCGGCAGGAGCGCGGCCAGCACGGAGCCGGTCGCCTGTTCCTGGACCACCGAACGGTCCCGGTCCACCCGCTTGCGGTAGTTGGCGTACTCCGCCGTCACCCGTTGCAGGTCCCGGGTCCGCTCGTCCAGGTCGGAGCGGAGCGCCTCCAGTTCCGCACCGAGCGGCGCGGCGGACTCCGTCGACTCCGCCGGCTTGGCGCTCTCGACCGGCTCGGCCGGAGCGTCCACCACCGCCGGACCGGCGGGGGCCACCTCGACCTCGATCTCGTCGACGACGACCTCGGCCTCCTCGACGAGACCCTCGGCCGGGGCCTCGGCGGCCGCGTCGGCCGCCACCGGCTCCACCGTCTCGCTGATCTTGCGATTGTTCCGGACGACGACCCGCGGCTGATCTTCGGCGGCGTGCTTGCCAGGCGCGGAGCCACCCGACCCCGAACCGGTCTCCTCCGGGTCGGCGGCTCGTGGCTTCTCCGTCATGGGGTCACCTCGATCCTTGTGCGATGAGTTCGGGTCGGGGACGGCCTGTCACTTCTTGTCCTCGTCCACGATCTCGGCGTCGACCACGTCGTCCGGGCCACCGGCGGGCTTGGTGCCACCGGCCGCACCGGCCGCACCGGTCGGACCACCAGCACCGGCGGGACCGGCCCCGGGGTCGCCCGCACCCGCACCGGGCTGCTCGCCCTGCTCGCCCTGCTGGGCGTAGAGCAGCGAACCGGCCTGCTGGGAGACCTGCGCCAACCGCTCGTGCGCCGACTTGATCTTCTCGATGTCGGTGCCGCCGAGGGCGCCACGCAGCTCACCGAGGGCCTCGTTGAGCTGGTCGCGGTTCTCCGAGGGGAGCTTGTCGCCACTCTCGGCGAGGAACTTCTCGGTCTGCCACTGGAGCGCCTCGGCCACGTTGCGGGTCTCGGCCTCCTCGCGGCGACGCTTGTCCTCCTCCGCGTGCTCCTCGGCGTCCCGACGCATCCGCTCGATGTCGTCCTTCGGCAGCGAGGAGCCGCCGGTGATGGTCATCTTCTGTTCCTTGCCGGTGCCCAGGTCCTTGGCGTGCACGTTGACGATGCCGTTGGCGTCGATGTCGAAGGTGACCTCGATCTGCGGCACGCCGCGCGGCGCGGGCGGGAGACCGGTCAGCTCGAAGGTGCCGAGCTTCTTGTTGTACGCCGCGATGTCCCGCTCACCCTGGAAGACCTGGATCAGCACCGAGGGCTGGTTGTCGTCGGCGGTGCTGAACACCTCGGAGCGCTTGGTGGGGATCGTGGTGTTGCGCTCGATCAGCTTGGTGAAGATGCCGCCCTTGGTCTCGATGCCCAGGCTCAGCGGGGTCACGTCGAGCAGCAGGACGTCCTTGACCTCGCCCTTGAGGACACCGGCCTGCAGGGCGGCACCGACGGCGACGACCTCGTCCGGGTTGACGCCCTTGTTGGGCTCCTTGCCGGTGAGCTGCTTGACCAGGTCGGTCACGGCGGGCATCCGGGTCGAGCCACCGACCAGGATGACGTGGTCGACGCTGGCCAGCTTGATCCCGGCGTCCTTGATCGCCTGCTCGAACGGGCCCTTGCAGCGGTCCAGCAGGTCCTGCGTCATCCGCTGGAACTCGGCCCGGCTGAGCGTCACGTCCAGGTGCAGCGGACCGGCCGAACCGGCGGTGATGTACGGCAGGTTGATGTTGGTGGTGGTGGCCGCAGACAGCTCGATCTTGGCCTTCTCGGCGGCCTCACGCAGCCGCTGGAGGGCCATCTTGTCCTGGCCGAGGTCGATCCCGTGCTCACCCCGGAAGGTCTTGACCAGGTGGTCGATGACCCGCTGGTCCCAGTCGTCACCACCGAGGTTGTTGTCACCGCTGGTCGACTTGACCTCGATGACCCCCTCGGCCAGCTCCAGCAGGGACACGTCGAACGTGCCACCACCCAGGTCGAAGACCAGGACGGTCTGCTCCTTGGAGCCCTTGTCCAGCCCGTACGCCAGGGCGGCGGCGGTCGGCTCGTTGACGATCCGCAGCACGTTGAAGCCGGCGATCTCGCCGGCCTCCTTGGTGGCCTGACGCTGACCGTCGTTGAAGTAGGCGGGGACGGTGATGACCGCGTCGGTGATCTGCTCGCCCAGGTACGCCTCGGCGTCCCGCTTGAGCTTCATCAGCGTCCGGGCCGAGATCTCCTGCGGGGTGTACTTCTTGTCGTCGATGTCGACGGCCCAGTTGGTGCCGATCTCCCGCTTGACCGACCGGATGGTCCGGTCCGGGTTCGTCACCGCCTGGCGCTTGGCGACCTCACCGACGAGAACCTCACCGTTGCGGGCGAACGCGACGATCGACGGGGTCGTCCGCGAGCCCTCAGCGTTGGCGATGACGGTGGGCTCACCGCCCTCGAGAACGCTGACGCAGGAGTTCGTCGTGCCGAGGTCGATACCGACCGCACGTGCCATCTTCGCTTCCTCGCTTCTACCGTTGGGGCTGGCGGGGGCCCCGACCGGAGCGGACCCACCACAAGTTGAGTGACTGTGACTCAATAGTGCCACGCCACCGCCGGACGTCAAATCGGACTTGAGCGGACCCGACGCAACTTCACGTTCGGGCACCCTGCTGTTGTCTTCCGTTGCATCGGTCGGGCACGCTTTAGCGGTGATCCCGCATGGCGAGTCCGCCACCCCTACCGGCGTGCCCACCGTCGCGGCCGACGCAGGGCGACCGGGCGACGGGCCGGACCGGTCGGATCACCCACAGGACCCACCCGCGCCCACTCCCGCCCCCTCGGACCCGGCGCGGAGTGAGACGGATCACCCCCCGACCCCGGAGCCCACCGACGGCGACGGGCTGCCCCCGGCACTCGCCGGGCTCCGTTCCGTGCTCGACGGCGCCCGGTTCCCCCTGGAACTGCCCTCGGCGAGCCCGGCCCGGCGTACCGCGACCGCCCTGGTCAACCAGCTCGACGACTACCTCCTACCCCGGTTGGCCCAGCTCGACGCCCCGTTGCTGGTGGTCGTCGGCGGCTCCACCGGAGCGGGCAAGTCCACACTGGTCAACAGCCTGGTGCAGGCCCGGGTCAGCGCTGCCGGGGTGCTGCGGCCCACCACCCGGTCCCCGGTGCTGGTGTGCAACCCGGCCGACTCGGCCTGGTTCCGCCAGGGCGACCTCCTGCCCGGCCTGACGCGTACCAACGAGCCCAGCGAGGACCCGGGGACACTGCAACTGGTGAACGCCCCGGCCCTCCCTCCGGGGTTGGCCTTCCTCGACGCGCCGGACATCGACTCGGTGGTCGACGCCAACCGGAACCTGGCCGGTCAGCTCCTCTCCGCCGCCGACCTCTGGCTCTTCGTCACCACCGCCGCCCGGTACGCCGACGCGGTCCCCTGGGAGCTGCTGCGGACCGCCCAGGCCCGGGGCACCGTGATCGTCATGGTGCTGGACCGGGTGCCGCCGGAGGCGATCGACGAGGTCGCCGCCCACCTGTCGGAGATGCTCGCCGAACAGGACCTCGGGTCGGCGCCCCTGTTCGTCCTGCCGGAGACCCAGGTCGACGGGCAGGGCATGCTCCCGGACTGGGCCACCCTGCCGATGGCCACCTGGTTCAGTCGGCTGGCCGCCGACGCCGACGCCCGGACGGCGGTGATCCGACAGACGCTCGACGGCGCCTTGGCCGCCCTCCTGCCCACCCTCGAAGAACTCGCCGCCGCCGCCGACGAGCAGACCGCCGCCGCCGAGGCGCTGGACGAGCGGGTACGCGCGGCGTACCGCAGCGGGCACCGCACCGTCGAGCAGGGGCTCCGTGACGGTCGACTGCTCCGGGGCGAGGTGTTGGCCCGCTGGCAGGAGTTCGTCGGGACCGGGGAGTTCTTCCGCAGCCTGGAGGCCCGGATCGGGCGGCTGCGGGACCGGCTCGTCGCCACTGTCACCCGCCGCCCGGCGCCCGCCACCGAACTCCGGACCGCCATCGAGTCCCAACTGGTCACGCTCCTGCGCGGGGTGGCCGCCGAGGCGGCCGAGAATGCGTACACCGGGTGTCGGGCCCATCCCGCCGGGGCGGAACTCTTCCCCGCCGAGCTGGCCCACCCCTCCGACGACCTGCCCGAACGCGCCGAACGTCTGGTCCGGGACTGGCAACGGGGGGTCCTGGAGCTGGTCCGCGCCGAGGGCGGCGACAAGCGGTTCGTGGCGCGGACCGCCGCGTACGCGGTGAACGCCACCGGGCTGGCCGTGATGATCGCGGTCTTCGCCTCGACGGCGTTCATCCCCACCGGGGCGGAGGTGGCCACCGGAGCCGGCACCACCGTCGCCGCCCAGGCCGTCCTCCAGGCGATCTTCGGCGACCAGGCGGTACGGACCCTGGCCGCCAAGGCGCGGGCCGACCTGCTCAAGCGGGTCCGTACCCTCCTCGACGAGGAGGCGGCGCGCTTCCTGACGCGCACCGAGCAGGCCCGCCCGGAGCCGGCCACCGCCGCCGAGCTTCGCGGCGCGGCAGCCTGGGTGGAGGTCACCCGTCGGCACAGCGGACTGGTCGAGGCGGCGCCGACCCCCACCGAGGGCACCGGCACGTGAACCGGACAGCCGCCGACGAGAACGGAAGGTAGTTCCCTTGACGGGCATCGTGGGTCGGGTACGGGACGCGCTCCGGGGTGACCAGCGGGTCGACGCCGACGAGCTGGTCGGTCGCCTGGACCGGATCCGGCACTTCCTCCGGGTGGTCGACGGTCACCTGCCGGACGCCCGACTGGTGTCCGCACACACGCTCGTGGAGCGGGCCGGAACCCGGTTGGCGCTCTCCCGCGACCACACGGTCGTCGCCCTGGCCGGGGCGACCGGGAGCGGGAAGTCCAGCCTGTTCAACGCCCTCGCCCGGATGGACCTCTCCCCGGTGGGGGTGCGTCGACCCACCACGGGGGTGGCGCACGCCTGCGTGTGGGGGCCGCTGGACGGGGCCAACCGGCTGCTCGACTGGGTGGGCGTACTGCCCCGGCACCGGTTCGTGCGGGAGAGCGCCCTCGACGGTGACGACGAGACCGCCCTGCACGGGCTGGTCCTGCTCGACCTGCCCGACTTCGACTCGGTGCAGCGGTCGCACCAGCTGGAGGTGGACCGGCTCCTCGGCCTGGTCGACCTGGTGGTCTGGGTGGTCGACCCGCAGAAGTACGCCGACCGCGTGATCCACTCCGGGTACCTCAGCGAGTTCCACAGGCACCGGGACGTGACGGTGGTGGTGCTCAACCAGGCCGACCGGCTGCCCGGACACGAACTGCCCCGGGTCCTCGACGACCTGCGCCGCCTCCTCGACCGGGACGGTCTGGGCGGGGTGCCACTGCTGCCCACCACCGCCATCGACCCGGACGGCATGGTCGGGTTGCGGGAGGTGTTGGAGCGTACCGTCGCCGAACGGCAGGCGGTGCTGCGTCGCCTCGCCGGTGACGCGGACACCGTGGTCGCCGGGCTCGACGAGTTGGTCGGCACGGCGACCTCGCGGACCGGGCCGGACCCGGCGGCGACCCGTGCCCTGACCGGCGCGCTCGCCGGGGCGGCCGGGGTCCCGGCGGTGACCGAGGCGGTCCGGCAGGCGTACCGGCGACGGGCCGCGCTGGCCACCGGATGGCCGGTGGTGCGGGGCTGGCGACGGCTGCGACCGGACCCGCTCAACCGGCTGCACCTGCCCGGGACGGGCGGTACCGCCGCTGTCGATCCGCAGGCCGGGACCGACGACCGCAAGCTGCTCGCGGCGACCTCGGTCCCGGAGGCGACCGCCGCCCAACGGTCGGCGCTGGGGCTGGCGATCCGCACCGTCGCCGACCGGTCCGCCGAGGGGATGCCGGAGGGCTGGTCGACTGCGGTGACCGCGGCTGCCCGGTCCCGCCTGGCCGACCTGCCGGACGGACTGGACCGGGCCGTCGCCGGCACCGACCTGGGCGTCCCCGAGCGGCCGGTGTGGTGGCGGCTGATCGGCGGGGTGCAGTGGCTGGTCACCGTCGCCGCCGTCGCCGGGCTGGGCTGGCTGGTGCTCGGGTACGCGCTGCGGGTGCTCGGTCTGCCCCCGCCGGAGGGTCCGCAACTCGGTCAGGTGCCCCTGCCCACCGCGCTCCTGCTCGGGGGGCTCCTCGCCGGGCTGCTGTTGACGGCGGTCACCGGTCCGGTGGTGCGCTGGGCCGCCGAACGGGTCCGCCGACGGGCCGACCAGCGGCTCACCGCAGCCGTCGGGGAGGTCGGCGAGGAGTACGTGCTGACCCCGGTACGGGCCGTCCTCACCGCGTACGAGGAGGCGGGCTCGGCGTTGCGGGCCGCCCGCCGGTGACCGGGCCGGTGGTGTCGGGGCGGGGCGGGTTCGCAACTGGTGTCGCCGGGCCGGTGTGGGCGTAGGGTCTGGACATGGCCACGCCCAAGACCCCCTACGACGCGGTACTGCATGCCGCCCGCGACGTGACCAGGCTGGACTGCGCTCTCGACGCCGAGATGCTCGGCACCGCCCTGCTCGGCAGCGTGTACGCGATCGCCGAAACCGACCGGAACACCGCCGTACGCGAGTTCGTGACCGGATTCCTGGCCGCCACCGCGCGTCGCCGGACCTCCGCGGCGACCACCATCCGCTCGGTCTTCGCCGCTCTCGTGCCGGATGCCGAGGGGGCGGCCCGGGTCCGTCCCGGAGCCCAGGCACCGACCTGGTCGGGGCAGCTCGGCCGGGTCCACCTCACCGGCACCTGGTCCTACGGCGACGTGTACGGCGACCAGACCTCCTACCTGGCGACCTTCGCGTACGACGAGGAGGGCGGTGGGCCGGAGCACGCCCTCGTCGCCCTCGTCGACCACAACATCGGCATCACCAAGGACGTCTTCGTCGGCAACCCGGCCGAGCCGATCGTGGCCCAGGTCCGCACGCTCTGCGGGGCCGACGAGTTGACCTGGTTCCGGGAGGAGGACCCGGCCCGGATGCGGGACGAGGTGACCCGGCACCTGGCGATCACCGACGACCTGGGAAACCTCCCCGCCGAGGGGTCGCTCGCCACCGACCGGGCGTTGGTCGGGGCACGGCTGGCCCTGCTGCCCGGCCGGGCCACCGAACCGCCCCCGACGGTGGAGCCGCCGACCGCCGACGAGCGCACCGAACTGGTCCGTCGGTTCCTCGGCGGGCCGGAGGCCGCCCGGTTCGGGCTGACCGACCTCGACGGCGACGAACTGGCCTCGTTGCACTTCTGTCTGAGCCTGGTGCTGGACCACGCGGCGGGCTTCCCGGACGCCGACCCGATGCGGTGGAGTCCGGCGGTGGCCGGGCTGTTCCTGCTCGACTGGGTGCACCGACGGGCGGTCCTGGACATGGACGACGCGGCGATGCTCCCCCGGGTGCTGCGGGCGTGGGCCGGACACGCCGGACGGCTTCGGGGCCTGCCGGAGTCGGCGCTCACCCAGACCGACACGGCGATCGAGGAGATGGTGCCGGAGTTCGCCAGGCTCTACTCGACGGGTGAGCGGCGGAGCCCGGCGACGGCTGCGGTGGCCCAGTTGATGGCCGACGGGGTCGACCCGGACGACCCGGCGGCGTTGGACGCCTGGATCGAGGCGAACCGGCACCGCCTCACCGACGAGGGCACCGGCTAGTCACCTCCGACGTCCCGGCTGGCCGGTTCCGACGAGGGGACGGGCTGGTCGTTTCCGGCGGGCATCGGGTCAACCGGTGCCCGCCGGTTCGGTTCCGGCGGGTTCGCTCGGTGCGGCGCTGTCGGCGTGGGTCGGTTCCACCAGTCTGGACGGTTCCGGCGCCGGTGCCGATCCGGTGGCTGTCGGTTCGGCGGTGGGTGTCGGAGTGGGGGGCGACGTCGGCCCGGAGGAGGGCACCGGCCCGGGGGACGGACTCGGTGACGGTGACGGCCGGGGTGTCCGCGTCGGTCGGGGCGCGGGGGTCCGCGTGGGGGGCGTGGGGGCCGGCAGCGCCCCGGGGTTCGGGGCGGGCCGGTCGGCGACGTCCGCGTCACCGGTGGGCGGGAGCGGCATGAGCGGGGTGCCGGCCGCCGACGGTGACTCTGGGACGAGGCTGGTCGGGGAGGTCTCGGGGCGGGCCGTGGTGGGCGCGGGTTGACTGGCCACCGGCATCGGGATCACCACCGGCCCGGCCGACGCAGGCGGGAGGAAGGGCGGGGCGCTCTCCGGGAGGGCGGTGCTGCCGACGGTCGCCGATCCGGTGCTGATCGCGGCGATCAGCGGCATCGAGGCGGTTCCGGCGAGCAGGGCGACGGTGAGCAGGTAGCCCCGGCTGGGGCCGGGGGTGCCGGGTGCCCGGTGCGCCCCCACCACCCGTCGGTAGCCGTCCGGACGTCGCCCGCCGCCCGGCGAGGCTCCGGATCTCCCACCTCGTACGGACACCGGGCTCTCCTCTTCTCTCCGGTCCCGTCACCAAACCGGAAGATTGCTCGTATTGCTGCCATTCGGCACCAATCAGCCTCCACCAGTGACGCTGAGTTGACCAGCCCCCTACCGCGTGTCGACACGCGGATCTTCCATCGACCACCTGACAAAGACCAGCAAATGTCGTAAAGGCGCCGGTAGATGAGTCTGTGGACGGACGTACTGTGGGCCGGCTCACCCTTTCTGCGAATATGGACACGACGGCGACGCAGCCGCGACCTCCGCGCACCGCGCGGAGGGCACGACTCGACGCCGGCGCCCCGAGCCGGGTTCGGCCATCCGAGCCTGACTCACGTCGCGCGGCAACCCCACCCGGGCCAGGCGCGGCGGCCAGGACCGCCCCCGGCAGCAGCTGGACCGGCGACACGAGTTGCGCGGCCGGGTGACCCCCCGCAGCCGACGCAGACGAGACAGGGGAGAGACGCATGGCACAGGGCGACCCCGGGGTCACCACCCGCAGCACCCGCGCCGCACCACGGTCCCGCAAGGGCGGCGGTACGAAGAAGGCCACCCCCGCCCAGACCGACCTGGTGCAGCTGCTCACCCCCGAGGGCGAGCGGATCGACGCCGTCACCGGCCCGGACGGCACCGAGTACCGCGTCGACTTCACCGACGACGAGTACCGCGGCCTCTACCGCGACCTCGTCCTCGTCCGCAAGCTGGACGCCGAGGCGACCGCCCTGCAACGCCAGGGTGAGCTGGGCCTGTGGGCGAGCCTGCTGGGGCAGGAGGCGGCCCAGGTCGGCTCCGGGCGGGCCCTGCGTACGCAGGACATGGCCTTCCCGACCTACCGCGAGCACGGGGTGCTCTACTGCCGGGGAATCGACCCGATCATGCCGCTCGGCCTGTTCCGCGGCGTCGACCAGGGCGGCTGGGACCCCAACGAGTTCAAGTTCAACATGTACACGATCGTCATCGGGGCACAGACCCTGCACGCGACCGGGTACGCCATGGGCGTCACCATGGACGGCAAGACCGGCTCCGACGACGGCGAGGCGGTCATCGCCTACTTCGGCGACGGCGCCACCAGCCAGGGCGACGTCAACGAGGCGTTCGTCTGGTCCAGCGTCTTCAACGCCCCGCTGGTCTTCTTCTGCCAGAACAACCAGTACGCCATCTCCGAGCCGCTGGAGCGGCAGACCCGCGTCCCGCTCTACCAGCGGGCGGCCGGGTTCGGCTTCCCCGGTGTCCGGGTCGACGGCAACGACGTCCTCGCCACGTACGCGGTCACCCGGCACGCGTTGGACAACGCCCGGCTCGGCCAGGGTCCCAGCCTCATCGAGGCGTACACGTACCGGATGGGGGCGCACACCACCTCCGACGACCCGACGCGCTACCGGATCGCCAGCGAGGTCGAGGCCTGGCAGGCCAAGGACCCGATCGCTCGGATGAAGGCGTTCCTGGACCGGCAGCAGCTCGCCGACGAGTCGTTCTTCGCCGAGGTCGACGAGCAGGCCCGGACCGAGGCCGTGCACCTGCGCGAGCGGGTGCTCGCCATGCCGGACCCGGAGCCGGTGACCATGTTCGACCACGTCTACCCCCACGGCTCGCCCGAACTCGACGCGCAGCGGGCGCAGTTCACGAAGTACCTGGAGTCGTTCGAGGGGAGTGCACACTGATGGCCACTGAGACGCTCACCCTCGGCAAGGCCCTCAACATCGGTCTGCGTCGCGCCCTGGAACACGACCCGAAGGTCGTCGTCATGGGCGAGGACGTCGGCAAGCTCGGCGGGGTCTTCCGGATCACCGACGGGCTGCAGAAGGACTTCGGCGACCAGCGGGTGATCGACACCCCGCTGGCCGAGTCCGGCATCATCGGCACCGCCGTCGGCCTGGCCGTCCGGGGGTACCGGCCGGTCTGCGAGATCCAGTTCGACGGTTTCGTCTACCCGGCGTACGACCAGATCGTGTCCCAGGTGGCGAAGATGCACTACCGCTCGCGGGGCAAGCTGAACATCCCGATGGTCATCCGGATCCCGTACGGGGGTGGGATCGGGGCGGTGGAGCACCACTCCGAGTCCCCGGAGGCGTACTTCGCCCACACCGCCGGACTGAAGGTGGTCACCTGCGCCAACCCGCAGGACGCGTACGTCATGATCCAGCAGGCGATCGCCTCGGACGACCCGATCGTCTTCCTCGAACCGAAGCGCCGGTACTGGGAGAAGGGGCAGGTCGACCTGGACGCCCCGCTGTCGCAGGCGGACCCGCTGCACGCCGCCCGGGTGGTCCGGCCCGGCACCGACGCGACAGTGCTGGCGTACGGGCCGATGGTCCGCACCTGCCTGGACGCGGCGACCGCCGCCGCCGAGGACGGCAGGGAGTTGGAGGTCGTCGACCTGCGCACCCTCTCCCCCCTGGACCTGACCGCCGTGTACGAGTCGGTCCGACGGACCGGCCGGGCAGTGGTGGTGCACGAGGCCCCGGGCAACCTGGGCCTGGGGGCGGAGGTCGCGGCCCGGATCACCGAGGAGTGCTTCTACTCGTTGGAGTCCCCGGTGCTGCGGGTGACCGGTTTCGATACCCCCTACCCGGCGGCCCGGGTGGAGGAGGAGTACCTTCCCGACCTCGACCGGGTGCTCGACGCCGTCGACCGCACCTTCGGCTGGTGAGCGACGTGTCCCGGATCAAGGAGTTCAACCTGCCCGACCTGGGTGAAGGGCTGACCGAGGGAGAGATCCTCGCCTGGTTGGTCAAGGTCGGCGACGTCATCGAGCTGAACCAGCCGATCGTCGAGGTGGAGACGGCCAAGGCGGCCGTGGAGATTCCGGCGAAGTGGGCCGGCCGGGTGCAGTCGATCTTCCACGCGGAAGGCACGACCGTCGAGGTCGGCGCCCCGATCATCGCGATCGACACCGACCCGGACGCCGGGCCGGTCGAGGAGCCCGCAGCGACCCCGTCCACGGCGGCGGTCGAGGTGGCCCCGAGCGAGGGTGCCGTGGAACCGGGCCTGATCGGTGGCCCCGCCCCGGGTGGACGGACGGCGGTCCTGGTGGGCTACGGCCCCCGGACCACCGCTGCCACCCGTCGCCCCCGCAAGGCCACCGCCCCGCCCCCGGCGGTTCCGGCGGTTCCGGCGGTTCCGGCCGTCCCGACGACGCCGGCGGTTCCGGCTGCCACCTCGGTTCCGACCGCGCCGGCTGCCCCGGCGGTGCCCGCCGCCCGGGTCACGCCCGTCTCTCCGGCCACGGCGACGGCCTCCACGTCGGTGAACGGCAACGGCCGTCACGTCGGTGGGGTGGTGCTGGCCAAGCCGCCGGTACGCAAGCTCGCCCGGGATCTCGGCGTCGACCTGGCCGGGCTGACCGGCTCCGGTCCACTGGGCTCGATCACCCGTGCGGACGTACAACAGGCGGCGACGACCACCACGGCCGCCGAGCCGTCGGCGGCGGCTCCGGGGGCGAGCCTCGGTGCGGACCGTGAGCAGCGCATCCCGGTCAAGGGGGTACGCAGGCTCACCGCGGAGAACATGGTCCGTTCGGCGTTCACCGCACCCCACGTGACGGAGTTCCTGACCGTCGACGTGACCCGGTCGATGAAGGCGTTGGAGCGGCTTCGCGGTCGGCGGGAGTGGCGTGAGGTCCGGGTGTCGCCGTTGCTGCTGGTCGCGAAGGCGGTGCTGCTCGCCGTCCGGCGGCACCCGTTGGTCAACTCGACCTGGACCGGCGACGAGATCGTGGTCAAGGACTACGTCAACCTGGGGATCGCGGCGGCCACCGAGCGGGGCCTGATCGTGCCGAACATCAAGGACGCCGGGCGGTTGAGTCTGCGGGAGTTGGCCGACGAGTTGACCGGATTGGTGCAGACGGCGAAGGCCGGGCGGACCTCCCCGGCCCAGATGAGCGGCGGCACGCTGACCATCACCAACGTCGGGGTGTTCGGGGTGGACACCGGTACGCCGATCCTGCCGCCCGGGGAGTCGGCGATCCTCGCCTTCGGTTCGGTACGCCCGATGCCGTGGGTGCACCGGGGGAAGGTGAAGCCGCGCCAGGTGACCACCCTCGCCCTCTCCTTCGACCACCGGATCATCGACGGTGAGCTGGGTTCGACGTTCCTGCGGGACGTGGGCGAGTTCCTCACCGACCCGGAGGCGGCCCTGCTGGCCTGGACCTGACCGTTTCGTCCCACCTGCCACGGCCGGTGTGCCCGGGTTGCCCCCGGAGCGCACCGGCCGTGTCCGTGTCAGCACCGGGTGCACTGTGGCCGCCACCACAATCTTCAGCCTTAACGGTGGCTAACTTACGATCCTTAGGCAGGTGTCTCAGCTCACCTAATAATCAATGGCGATCAACCAGGTCTCCGCGCTTCAATAGAACCAACGACGGGACGACAACCGAATAGCCAGGAGGAGAGAGACCCATGAGCATGATCAAGCGAATCCGTGACCGCCGCGACGCCAACCGCCGCGCCCGTGCCATCGAGCACGCGCTGCGCAGCGTGAACTCGCCCTCGGTGCGCAACGAGATCCTCGCGATCGCCCAGCGTCACGGCGGCTGACGCCGACGCCCCTCTCGCGCAGCCTCCAGCAGAGCGACGGACCCGCCTGAACCATCAGGCGGGTCTTCGACGTTCGTGCCTCTGGCACCGGCATTCCACACCGCTGCGCCGCCCGGTACGGTGGTTCTCGGTCGCCACGACGGCCGACGAGCCGGATCGAGCCGATAGAAGCCCCTCGAAACGGCCCGGCAACGGGGAGTGACGGCCCGATGCTCCCAGGCTGCCACGGGCGGCCACCGGTTAGGGTGCGGGAAGTCCGTACGGCCGGGACAGCTGGCGACGCCGGCAGCCAAGCAGACGAGACTCGACTGATGCCGGCGGCCGACATGAATGAGGAGGCGCACCGATGACGTCCGAGGGCTCGCACCACCCCGGCCGGGAGCCGGACGAGGTGTCGCCGGGCGCCGGCGGACCGGCGCCGTACGGCGACCGGCCAGCGCAACAGCACGACAACAGCTACGGAAACGCCCCCGACCTCGGCTGGGCACCCCCGCCGCCGGCCGCCCGTCCGAACCAGCCCACGGCACCGGGCTGGGCGCCTCACGACGAGCAGCCCCCGACCGCCAACTGGGCGGCGCAGGGCGAGCCGGCCCCCTGGGGCGGCCCCGGCCAGCCGCAACCTGCCTGGGCCGCGAGCCAGGCCGAGCCGGGCGGCCCCGGTCGCGCCGCCGCTACGGCCCCGCCGCAGGGCGAGCCGGGCCAGCCCGCCTGGGCACCCGCCGGACAGCCTGCCCCGGACTGGGCACAGCAGCACCCGCAGCCGGGTGCCCGGGGTGCCGCATCCGTGCCGCAGCAACCCGCACCCGCCCACGACAACTGGTCCCCATCGGACGGCCCGACCCCCGGCGGCTGGACTCCCCCGGCCAACTCCCCATCGGACGACTCCGCCCACTCCGGCGGGTGGACCCCGAACAACCCCGGTGCCGACGCCGCCCCCGCCGCCGGTGGATGGGCACCGAACGCCCCCGGCAACGAACCCGTCCCCGCCGCCGGCGGATGGAACCCGAACACTCCCGGCAACGACCCCGCGCCCGGCGGATGGAACCCCAACGGTCCCGGCAACGACCCCGCGCCCGGCGGATGGAACCCCAACGGTCCCGGCAACGACTCCGCGCCCGCCGGTGGGTGGGCACCCGGCGCGGGTACGCCCGCCGCCGACCCGGCCGGACCCGGCGGTTGGGGTCCCGGCACCGGCGGTGACCAGGCCCGACCCGGCAGCTGGAACCCTCCGGCCCAGGAGGGCTCAGCGCCCCCGGCCTGGGGTCCGCCGCCGAACCAGGCCCCGGGTGGCTGGGAGTCGCAGTCCCGCGACGAGCAGGCCGACCCGAACGCCTGGGCCGGAGCCCCCGCCCCAGCACAGAACGACCGGCCGCAGGCCGACCAGTGGCCGTCGCCCGAGGCCGGACAGCCCGGCGGCTGGCCCGCACCGTCCCACTCGGACGATCGTCCGGAGCCCGCCCCGTGGACGCCCGGCGCGCCCCCGCCCAGCCGGGGCAGCGCCTCGGTCCCCGGCCACAACCCGGGTGCGGGGAAGGCCCAGGTGCCCGGTGCCGCCCCGGTCCCGGGTGGCGCGCCCGGACCGACGGCCGGTAACACCTCGGGTCCGGCCGGTGAGGCCCCCGCATGGAACGGCGGCGGCGCCGAGAACCAGCCCCAGTGGGCGGGCACCGACCGCCCGGCGCTCCCGGAGGCCGAGCCGTGGGACCCCAACGAGGCGTGGGGTCGCAACGACGCCGCACCCGATCGGGCTCCCGAGTCCCCGGACTGGGCGGCGAACCGCTCCGAGGAACCCCCCGCCTACCAGCCCGCTCCCGGTCCCGGGATCTCGGCGGGGAACGCCATTCCCCTGCCGCCGGGTCAGGAACAGCGGGTCCCCGGCGCGAGCCTGGCCGCCGCACCACCGGCCGACTACGCCCCGCCCGCCGCCTTCGGTGGACCGCAGCCCTTCGACCAGGGCAACGCCGGACCCCAGTCGTACGGCTCCGGCGGCGGCTGGTCCCCCGCCGACTCCGGCCACGAGCAGCCGCAGTCGCCCGCCGGACCGATGGTCCCGGCTCCGCGTACCGCGCCCGAAGGGGGTGCCGGACGCGCCGTCGTACCCTCGGCGGAGGGGGCGGAGCCCGCTCAGGGTGCCGTCTCGGCCAGCGCCTCGGTGCCGACGGCCAGCCGAGTCGCCCCGACCGACCAGGCCCTGCCGCCCGGCGGTTCACCAGCGCCCCAGCCCCGGGTCTACGGTCGCCCGGCCCGACCGGAGGCCGACGAGGCGAACACCCCGGACGCCGGCTACCCCGCCGAGCAGCCGCAGTTCGACCAGAACCCCGGCGGGTTCGACCAGCGTCCCGGCTCCTTCGACCAGGGACCGGACCGGTTCGACCAGGGACCCGGTTCGTTCGACCAGCGTCCCGGCTCCTTCGACCAGGGACCGGACCGGTTCGACCAGAACCCCGGCGGATTCGACCGTGGTTACCCGCCCGCCTCGGACCGCCCCGACCAGGGCGGCGACCGGTTCGGCCAGGCTCCGGAGCAGAACGACAGAGGCCCGGAGCCGTACGGCCGCGCCCCGAACCAGTTCGACCAGGGTCCTGGCGGGTTCGACCAGGGACCCGGTTCCTTCGACAAGGGTCCCGGTGGGTTCGACCAGGGTCCTGGCGGGTTCGACCAGGGACCCGGCTCGTTCGACAAGGGACCGGACCGGTTCGATCACGGGACGGAACGGTTCGAGCACGGCGCCGGTGGATTCGGTCAGGGGGCCGGTGGCTTCGGCCCGGGAGGCGACCGGTTCGGGGCAGGCCCCGGATCGGAGCCCCGCTTCGACGGCCACGACCGCACCCCCGGCCACCCGCAGGGCTTCGGCGAGCAGAGCGGCCCCACGTCCGCCCCGTCGGCCTTCCCACCTGCCGCGCCGCCGGCGTTCGGCGAGCCGAGCAACACCACCCGCCCCATGAACGGGGTACGCCCGCACGACGCCCCTGCGCCGCACAACGACCCCTTCGGTGGCGCCCAGTCCCCGGTGGTCGGGGGCACTGCGGTACAGAACCCCGGACCCGGTTTCGCACCGGGCAACGATTCGGGGCCGGGCGGGTTCCCGCCGCCGTACCCGCCCGGGGGGCAGCAGTCCGGCCCGGGTTGGCCGGGTGCCGGGTCCGGCAACGAAGCCGACCAGGGGCGCTTCGACTCGTTCAAGCCCGAGGCCGACGAGTCGAAGACCGAGGCACCGCCGCCGAAGGTCCGCAACGGGCGCGTACTGGCAGCGGTCCTGGTCGCGGCGGTCCTGATCCTCGCCGTACCGCTGGGTCTGTTGCTGTTGCTGGGCAAGATCGGCGGCGGGGACGACCCGGCCGCCTTCGACCCGGCGGTCAACTCCTGCGTCAAGCAGTCAGGTGAGGGCGCGTCGGAGGCCGACTGCGGCGACGAGGGCGCCTTCACCGTCGTCTCCAAGGTCGACAACCAGAGCAAGTGCGAGGACCCCGGTCAGCCGCACGTCGTGCTCCGCAGCAACGTACCCAACAAGGTGCTCTGCCTGAAGCCGGCCGAGTAACGCGACGTCCAACGGCGGGGGCTGCGGTGTTACACCGCAGCCCCCGCCCACGTCTCTCCCCCTCCCCCTCATCCCCATTAATCTTGGACAGTTCCTGTCAGCTCCTGACAGGAACTGTCCAAGAACCACTTCTGGGTGTACGCCTCCGCAGCGATCGAGGCAGCTGGGCGGCGGCTCGGTGCGGGGGACGGGTCGGGGTGGCTGCCGGTCCACGTTTCCGCTTCATCGCTGCCCGCCGCCTCGGCCGCGTGCGACGGCGGGCGCTGTACGGGGCGAGGGCGCCTGCTGCACACCCTCACCGGAGACGTCCCGGGTGATCCCACCGGCATCGACGTGCAGTTCCCCGTCGTGCTGCCGCCCTGCACGGCCCGGACCGTTGAACCGGTGACCACCGCTGCCCGTAGTGGGGTCACACGAGTCGACCGACCGGAGAGGGGGCAGAGTGCCTCAGGAACAGGAGCCGCCGGCGCGGAACGGCTCGGAGGCGGAAGTCTTCGAACTTCTCGCCGCTTGCCTCTCCGCCGACACCCGGCAGGCATTGAAGCTGCTCCCGCGATCCGAGCAGCTCGCCTTCGCCACCGATCCGTCGGCGCTGAGGATCCTCGATGCGATGGAACAGAACTTCACCGCCGCCAGACTGGGAGAGCAGCGGCTCGAAGCGTCTGCACAGCTTCCCGACCCTCGACTGCGTCACTTCCTGGGCCACTACAGCGTCATGGACATCGCAAAGGAGCAGTTCGGCTCCTGGCGCGACGTGTTGGACCGGCACGTCAATGACAGGATCGCGGAGATCCACCGACAGAGCAGTCGGAGAGCCGGCCCGGGATCGCCGTCCTCGACGGCACTCACCGAACCGTTCGCGGCCACCTCGACGGCACTCACCGAACCGTTCGCGGCCATGAGGATCCAGGGGGGCGACCGCCTCCCTCGACAGTCCCAGCTCGCCCCGCCTCCGGGGTTCGACGAATCCACCCCCCGGCAACACTCCCACCAGGGTCGACGACGCTGAGCAGCCGGTGCCCCTTGGATCTTGGCGGGAATCGGCCCCGCTGGGGGCCGCAACGTTCCAGGATCTGCGGCGACCCGAGACGTGAGGGGACAGGTGCTGCATCCGAGTCGGCGTCGTGGGTGATCCGACGAACCTGTCACCGGGGGCGTCGGGCGGGGTGAGCAGGGGCGTGGCAGGGTTGGTCGCATGGTTACCTCGCCCCGCGTCCGTGCGCCCGAACTCAGGGGCCGTCGGTGGTTGAACACCGGCGGACGGGATCTCACCCTTGCCGACCTGCGTGGGCGCATCTCGATCCTGGACTTCTGGACCTTCTGCTGCATCAACTGTCTGCACGTGCTCGACGAGCTGCGGCCGTTGGAGGAGAAGTACGCCGACGTCCTCGTGGTGATCGGCGTGCACTCGCCGAAGTTCGAGCACGAGAAGGACCCGGAGGCCCTCGCGGCGGCGGTCGAGCGGTACGGGGTGCACCACCCGGTCCTCGACGATCCCGAGCTGGACATGTGGCAGCAGTACGCGGCCCGCGCCTGGCCGACGCTGGCCGTGGTCGACCCCGAGGGGTACGTCGTGGCCACGATGGCCGGGGAGGGACACGCCGAAGGGCTGGCCCGGCTGGTCGACGAGCTGATCACGGTCCACGAGGCCAAGGGCACCCTGCACCGGGGCGACGGACCGTACGTGCCGCCCGCCGAGGCGGCGACGATGCTGCGGTTCCCCGGGAAGGCGGTGCCGCTGCCGGACGGGAACCTGCTGGTCTCGGACTCGGCCCGGCACTCGCTGGTGGAGTTGGAGCCGGACGGGGAGACCCTGGTCCGCCGGGTCGGCACCGGGGACCGGGGGCGGGTCGACGGGCCGGCGGAGTCGGCCACCTTCTCCGAGCCGCAGGGGTTGTGCCTGCTCCCCCCGCACGTCGCCGAGGTGGCCGGGTACGACCTCGTCGTCGCGGACACCGTCAACCATCTGCTGCGCGGCGTACGCCTGGCCACCGGTGAGGTGACGACGGTGGCGGGTACGGGACGGCAGTGGCGCTCGACTGTGGACGACCACTCCCACGACGCGCTCGCCGTCGACCTCTCCTCCCCGTGGGACCTGGCCTGGTACGACGGCCGGATGGTCGTGGCGATGGCCGGGATCCACCAGCTCTGGTGGTTCGACCCGATCAAGCGGACCGCCGGGACGTACGCCGGGACGACGGTCGAGGCGTTGCGGGACGGTCCCCTGCCGGACGTGTGGATGGCCCAGCCGTCAGGGCTCTCCGTCTCCGCCGACGGGGTCCGCCTGTGGATCGCCGACAGCGAGACGAGTGCCCTGCGCTACGTCGAGAACGGCGTCATGGGCACCGCCGTCGGGCAGGGCCTGTTCGACTTCGGGCACGTGGACGGCCCGGCCGGGCAGGCGTTGATGCAGCACCCGCTCGGGGTGTGTGCACTGCCGGACGGCTCCGTGCTGGTGGCTGACACGTACAACGGTGCTGTTCGCCGGTTCGACCCGGCGACGGGCCTGGTCGCGACGGTGACCGACGGGCTGGCCGAGCCGAGCGACGTGGTGCTGACCGGGGACGGGTCGGTCCTCGTCGTGGAGTCGGCGGCGCATCGACTGACCCGGCTCGCCCCGGGGGCGCTCACCGCCACCGGGGCGAACACGGTGGCCGGTCCCCGGCACCGGGCCGAGCGCCGCCCCACCGACCTGCCCGCCGGGGAGGTGACACTGGACGTCGTCTTCACTCCCGCCCCGGGGCAGAAGCTCGACGACACGTACGGGCCGTCGACCCGGCTGGTGGTCTCCGCGTCCCCGCCGGAGCTGCTGCTCTCCGGGGCGGGCACCACCACCGACCTGTCCCGGCAGTTGGTGGTGAACCCGGAGGTCACCGAGGGGGTCCTCCAGGTGGTCGCCCAGGCGGCGACCTGTGACGCGGACGTGGAACACGCCGCCTGTCACCTGACCCGGCAGGACTGGGGCGTCCCGGTCCGGGTGGTCGACGGTGCGCCCGCCCGGCTCCCGTTGGTCCTGCGGGGCCTCGACACCTGAGTCGGGTCAAACGTGACGCCTCACCGGCGTCTCCGTCGAGCAGAGTCGGTAGTCGGTTCAGGAATCCGTCGAGCGTCGGTCGCACATCGGGGGGACAGTCGAGGGGAAGGCCCTGCTGTTCGGCCCTGTCGAGCACCACCCCCGAGCGAATCGGGTGGGTGCCGTCGGCACGGATGGAATGGTCCCGGTTGGCCAACAACCTCGCCCGGAAGGGGTCGTCCCAGGCCCGCTCGGCGTAGTCCGCCAGGACCCGCCACTGTTCCGGGGTCAGCGATTCCTCGCGATGGTTCCGGCCCTCGGTGTTCCGATCCCCACCACGGGACGGTCCGGAGCGGGACGATTCACCCGGTTCCTCCCCGTAGATGTACGGTGCCATCCTCGTACTCCCTCATGGCCGACGGTACGACCTGATGACGGGGCCTGGCGGACCTCGGTTCACCGGTGTGGGCTGCCACCTACGCGAACGGGGTGACGGTGACGCCCGCGTCGGTGAGGGCGGACCGGACCCGTTTCGCGGACTCGACAGCGCCGGGGGTGTCGCCGTGCAGGCAGATCGACTCGACGGGGCAGGAGACGACGGTTCCGTCGACGGCGACCACCGTCTGCTCGGTGGCCATCCGTACCGCCTGGGCGGCGATCTCGTCGGGGTCGGTGAGCAGGGCACCGGGGGCGTTGCGCGGGGTGAGCCGACCGGTGGGCAGGTAGCCCCGGTCGGCGAAGCCCTCGGCGACCACCCGGAGTCCGGCCCCGGCGGCGAGTTGGGCCAGCACCGATCCGGGGGAGCAGAGCACCGGCAGTGAGCCGTCGACGTCGCTGACCGCCGCCACCACCGCCGACGCCTGGGTCTCGTCGGTCGCCGCCGCGTGGTAGAGCGCCCCGTGCGGTTTGAGGTAACGCACCCGGGTCCGGAACAGCCGGCAGAACCCGTCCAGCGCCGCGAGCTGGTACGTCACCTCGTCGCGCAGTTCCGCGTAGTCGTAGGCGATGTGTCGGCGGCCGAACCCCGCGAGGTCGCGGTATCCGACCTGGGCTCCGACGGCGACCCCGCGTTCGGCGGCGGCTTCGCAGACCCGGCGCATCGTCGACGGATCACCGGCGTGGAAGCCGCAGGCCACGTTGGCGGAGGTGACGACGTCGAGCAGCGCCTCGTCGTCGCCGAGCTGCCAGATGCCGAAGCCTTCACCGAGATCAGCGTTGAGGTCCATGGAACGTCACCGTAGTCCCCGGCCGCGCCTGGGCGAGCGGGGTCACGTCGGTGACCACCCCGATGACCGGGTACCCGCCGGTGGTCGGATGGTCGGCGAGGAAGATCAGCGGTTGACCGTTCGCCGGCACCTGCACCGCCCCGAGCACCAGCCCCTCGCTGGGCAGTTCCCCGGCCACCGCGCGGGTCAGCGCCCGACCGGTCAGCCGGACGCCGACCCGGTTGCTGTCCGGGCTGACGGTGTACGGAGTGTTGAGCAGCCGGTGCACCGCCTCGGGGGTGAACCAGTCGTCCCGGGGGCCGAGGGTCAGGGTGAGCCGTAGCGCGGTCGGGACGACCCCGTCGACCGTGAAGTCCACCCCGGCGGGGAGCCCGAACGGGCTGCCCAGTGGCAGGCGGTCGCCGTCGCGGAGGACGGCCGGGCCGAGCCCGGAGAGCAGGTCGGTGGAGCGGCTGCCGAGCACCGGGTCGACGGCGACGCCCCCGGCGACTGCCACGTAGCTGCGTACCCCGCGCAGGGCCGGTCCGATCCGTACCGGAACCCCCTCCGGTACGGCGACGGGGCGTCCCACGTCGGCGGGGCGGTCCCCGACCCTCACCCGTGCCACCGCCCCGGTGACGGCCACCGTCCCGGCCCGATCCAGTCGGAGGTCGCACCCGGTCAGCGTGGTCTCCAGCCCGGCAGCGGATTCCGGGTTGCCGACGAGCCGGTTCGCCAGCCGCAGGGCCGCCGGGTCCAGCGCCCCCGACCGGGGCACCCCGAGGTGTGCCCACCCCTGACGGCCGAGGTCCTGCACCGTGGTGGACGCCCCGGCCCGGAGCACCTCGACAGTGGCGGCAGTCGTCGTTGCGAGCGGGTCGACGCGCGTCATGTCGGCACCAGGCGGACCCGGGTCCCGGGGGTGAGGCGGGCGGGCGGGTCGGCAGCCACGTCGAACAGCTGCATGTCGGTCCGACCGACGAGCTGCCACCCGCCGGGCGACTCGGTGGGGTAGATCCCGGCGTACCGTCCGGCCAACGCCACCGACCCGACCGGCACCCGGGTACGCGGGCTGGCCAGCCGGGGCACCGACCACTCCTGCGGAAGACCGCTCAGGTACGCGAACCCGGGTGCGAAGCCGCAGAAGGCCACCCGGAACCGGAGGTCGGTGAGGCGGCGTACCACCTCGGGGACGTCCGTGCCCCAGTGCTCGGCGACGGCGGCCAGGTCCGGCCCGTCGTACACGGTGGGCACCAGAACCTCGGCGGTGTCGGCCGCCGACGGTCCCGCGCCCGTCTCGGCGGGGTTCCAGTCGGCGAGGAGGGCGGCCGTCAGTGCGGGATCCGGCACCCCGTCGAGGAGGACGGTCCGGGCACCGGGGACGATCTCGGCGGCGGTCACCTCACCGGTCTCCCGACGTCGCCACAGTTCGGCTCGAACCGCCTCGACCTGTTCCGGGTCGGCGCAGTCGAGCAGCAACGCGTGCTCACCGACGGACCGTAACCGCATCCCGCCATCCTGCCAGCCGCCCTCAGGGCCGGGCTGCCCCTGCCCGGCACGGCGATCGACCGAGCCGGGTACGGTACCGACGGCGGCGGATCCGTGACCGGAACCACTACCTGTAGGTAACCTACGGTGTCGTAACCTCTAGGCGTGACCACCTCCGCTCCGCTTCGTCTGAAGCCGGTCGACATCGGCAAGCCCCGGATGCGCGGCTGGCTGCACACCTACGCGTTCTTCGTCGCCCTCGTCTGCGGAGTCGTGCTCTGCTCGATCGCGGCCTTCCGTCCCGGCTGGGCTCCCCTGATCAGCTGTCTGGTCTACAGCCTCACCGTCTGCGGGCTGTTCGGCACCAGCGCGCTGTACCACCGGCGCGTGTGGTCGCCCCGGGGCTACCAGATCATGCGCCGGATGGACCACTCGATGATCTTCCTGTTCATCGCCGGGACGTACACCCCGTTCTGCGCGATGCTCCTGGCCCCCCGCCCGGCCGCAGCCATGCTCAGCCTGGTCTGGGGTGGGGCGCTGGGCGGCGTGGCGATCAAGGTGGTCTGGCCGCACGCCCCCCGCTGGGTCTCCGCCCCGCTCTACCTGGCCCTCGGGTGGGTATCGGTGGCGATGGTGCCGGAGATTCTGCACGTCGGCGGGGTCACCGCCTTGGTCCTGCTGGTCGTCGGCGGGGCGATCTACAGCGTGGGGGCGGTCTTCTACGCCCTCCGCAAGCCGAACCCGTGGCCCGCCGTCTTCGGCCACCACGAGTTCTTCCACGCCTGCACGCTGGTGGCGGCGGTCTGCCACCACATCGCCATCTACTTCGCGATCTTCGCCTGACCGTCGGGGGCACGGCGCGCGTACACACGAAGGCTCTGCCCTCCCTCGGGAGCGCAGAGCCTTCGCTGTCGGTCGGAGGGTCAGACGGTGTGGCCAGGACGACGGACCTCGCGGTACTCCTGGACCACGCGGTCGTCCCGGACCGGGACGGTCCGCTCGGCGACGACCCGGTCCTGGGTGGCCGGCGCGGCGACCACGGTACGACGGCGGGTGTTCCAGAAGTAGAGAGTGGTGATCAGCCCGGCCACCCCGGCGAGCATCAGCACGTAGCCGACGACGCTCAGGTTGAGCCACCCGAGGTTGGCCTCCACGGCGAACGCGAAGATCGCGCCGAGCGCGATGAGGAAGATACTGCCACCGATGCCCATCTTGTCGCCTCCTTGGCGTCCAGCTGGCGTTGCCTACCGCCGCGGCCACGGGTGAGGGGTGCGGCACCCATCGACATACCCCGGCACACTGATCACCAATCCGGCAAGCTGGCCCCATGACGGACGACAGGGGACGGAACCGCACGCTGGTGCTGCTGCGACACGCCAAGGCCGAGACGCCCGGGGAGGAGATCCTCGACGTGGACCGACCGTTGGTCGCACGGGGGCGGGCCGCCGCCGTCGCGGTCGGCACCTGGCTCGACCGGTACGGGCTGCGGCCCGACGTGGTTCTCTGCTCACCGGCGTTACGTACCCGCCAGACGTGGGCCGGGGTGGCCGACGGACTCACCCGCCAGACGTCGGCCGGGGCGACCGACGGACCCGCCTGGCGACCGTCGGCCGGGGCGGCGGACGGACCCGGCGCGGGCTCCGGCAGCTCACCCCAGGGCGACCCGACACACTCGGACCCGGACGTACGCTACGAACCGGACATCTACGAAGCCCTGCCCGGTACCCTGCTCACGCTGATCAGGTCGGTGCCTGCGGAGGCGTCGACGGTGCTGCTGGTGGCGCACAACCCTGGCGTCTCGCTGCTGAGCGGGCTCCTCGACCCGACCCGGCCGATGCACGACGGCCTGTCCACCGCCGAGCTGGCGGTGCACCGTACCCGGGGAGCCTGGGCTGACCTGTCACCCGGCGACGCGACCCTGGTGGAACGTTCACGCCCCACATGAGCGCCAGGTCCTGCAGGTCCTGGCTGGTCAGGACGGCGGGGCGGTCGGGGGTGGCGGGTCGGGTGGGGGCGGCATCATCGCGGTGGGATGCGACAGCCGGTTCTCCTCGACGATCAGGGTCCGGGCCCGCTTGCGTCGGTCCTGCCAGAACCAGAGCGTGGTGAGCAGCACGGAGAGTCCGGCCAGGATGAAGACCCAGCCGACCGCGCGCAGGTCGACCCACCACACGTTCGCCCGTACGGCGAAGGTGAGGATCGCGCCGATGGCGATCAGGAAGATTCCGCTGCCAACTCCCATGTCTGCTGCACTCCCCCGTGCGGTGACCTCCGAGCTGCGCCCGGACGACCCGCCCCGCTTACCCACCCCTCCCACCCCCAACCCCCACCCCCGTCCCCTCCGCCCCGCCCCCGCCCCGCCCCCGCCAGGCGTGATCAAGGGGTTTGCGTCACCGGTGACCACCGGAATGACGCAAACCCCTTGATCACGCGACGCACAGCCGCGACATCGCGCGACGTCGCGCAAAGGTGCGATGTCGCGGGGAAGCCGCGCGGAGGTGCGCGATGTCGCGGGTGGGTGGGTTAGAAGGAGTCTTCGGGGAGGTCCATGAGGTCGAGGTCGCAGGCTTCCACTGTGCGCCGGTCGGCGCCGACCCGGGGGAGGATCTCGCGGGCGAAGAACTTCGCAGCGGCCACCTTTCCGGTGTAGAACGCCTGGTCAGCCGGGGTCACCTCATCGGCCAGCGCCTTGAGGGCGACGTCGGCCTGACGCTGGAGCAGCCAGCCGACGATCACGTCACCGAGGGCCAGGAGGAACCGGCGGCTACTCAGCCCGACCTTGTAGAGGGCGCGCTCGTCACCGGCCTGGGCCTCGCCCAGCCAACCGGTGAGGAGGCCGAGGATGCTCTGGAGTTCGGTGAGCGCCTTGCCGAGGGCCTGTCGCTCCTGCTTGAGCTGACCGTTTCCGCCCTCTGCGGCGATGAACTCCTGGATCTCCCCGGCGACCGCCGTCAGGGCCTTGCCGTTGTCCCGCACGATCTTGCGGAAGACCAGGTCGAGGCTCTGGATGGCGGTGGTGCCCTCGTACAGGGTGTCGATTTTGGCGTCTCGGACGTACTGCTCCAGGGGGTAGTCCTGGAGGAATCCGGAGCCGCCGAAGGTCTGCAACGACTCGTGGCCGAGGATTTCGTACGCCCGCTCCGAACCGACCCCCTTGACCAGGGGCAGGAGCAGATCGTTCACCCGCTTGGCCAGGGCGACGGCCGGCTCGTCACCGGTTGCCTCGGCGATGGCCACCCGGTCCTGCCAGGAGGCGGTGTAGCAGACCAACGCCCGAAGCCCTTCGGCGTACGACTTCTGGAGCATCAGCGAACGGCGGACGTCCGGGTGGTGGGTGATGGTGACCCGGGGGGCGGTCTTGTCGGACTGCCGGGTCAGGTCGGCGCCCTGCACCCGGTTCCTGGCGTACTCCAGGGCGTTGAGGTAGCCGGTGGAGAGGGTGGCGATGGCCTTGGTGCCGACCATCATCCGGGCGTACTCGATGATCATGAACATCTGCCGGATGCCGTCGTGCCGGTCGCCGAGGAGCCAGCCCTTGGCCGGTACGCCGTGCTCGCCGAAGGTCATCTCGCAGGTGTTGGAGACCTTCAGGCCCATCTTGTGCTCGACGTTCGTGGCGTAGACCCCGTTGCGTTCGCCCAGCTCACCGGTCTCGGAGTCGAAGTGGAACTTGGGGACCACGAAGAGCGACAGCCCCTTGGTGCCGGGGCCGCCGACGCCTTCCACCCCGACCGGGCGGGCCAGGACGTAGTGCACGATGTTCTCGCTCAGGTCGTGCTCACCCGAGGTGATGAAGCGCTTGACGCCCTCGATGTGCCAGGAGCCGTCGGGCTGCGGGACGGCGCGGGCGCGACCGGCCCCGACGTCCGATCCGGCGTCCGGCTCGGTGAGCACCATCGTGGAGCCCCACTGCCTGTCGATGAAGAACTTCGCCCACCGCTGCTGCTCCTCGGTGCCCTCGACGTGCAGGACGTGGGCGAAGGAGGGGCCGGAGGCGTACATCCAGACCGGGGCGTTCGAGCCGAGGACCAGCTCGGCGAGCGACCACCAGAGGGTACGCGGGGCGGGGGTGCCGTCCATCTCGGGCGGGAGGTCCAGGCGCCAGAACTCGGAGTCCATGAAGGCCTGGTACGACTTCTTGAACGACTCCGGCAGGGGCGCGGTGTGGGTGACCGGGTCGAAGACCGGTGGATTGCGGTCGGAGTCCGTGTAGCTGGCGGCGAGGTCCTCCCGGGCGAGGCGGTCGACCTCGGTGAGGAAGCTGCGCGCGGTGTCGACGTCCAGCTCCGAGTACGGCTCCTGGCCGAACGCCTGATCCGCTCCGAAGACCTCGAACAGGTTGAACTGGAGGTCCCGGAGGTTGCTCTTGTAGTGGGTCATGGTCGCTGGCCCCGCTTCCGGACAGGTGTTACCGATCAGTAACCCCGACTGTATTACTGACGGGTAGGAACCGACAACCCGTAAGGCTGCGGGACCCCGGCCGAAAGGCCGCAGTCGAGTGTGATACCGGTCACCCCTCTGTCGCGCCGACCTCCCAACTCGGGACCGTCAACGCCGCACCGGTACGCGAACCGGCGTACTCCATCAGGACCAGGGCGATGTCGTCGTCGAGCTGACCGTGCACCCACTCGACGAGGGCGGTCTCCAGGGAGGCCAACCCGTCGGCGACGGTCCCGTGGCCGAGCAGCCGCCAGGCCCGGTCCACCGTCGGGAAGAACTCCCCGTCCCGCCGCGCCTCCCCGAGCCCGTCGGTGAACAACAGCAGCCGGTCCCCCGGTTCGAGACGCTCCACCCGGGGCTGCACGGTCGGCATGAACCCCAACGGCGGCGCGGTCGCCGGTGGCTCCAACGAGATCACCGCCCCCCGGCGCAGCAGCAGCGGCGGTGGGTGCCCACAGTTGACGATGGTGAGGGTCCCGCCCCGCTCCTCGACCAGGGCGGCGGTCACGAAGTCCTCGTCCCCCACGTTCCGGGCCACTGCCCGGTCCAGGTCCGCCACTATCGCCCGCAGGTCGGCCCGCTCGTACGCCACGTGCCGGTAGGAGCCGAGCACGATGCTGGCCAGCCGGACCGCGTCCAACCCCTTGCCCCGGACGTCCCCGATGATCATCCGTACGCCGTACGGGGTGTCGATCGCCTCGTACAGGTCGCCGCCGATCTCGGCGGTCGCCGTCGAGGAGATGTAGCGGCCCGACACTGCCAGGGCACCCACCTGCGGGCCGAGCGGACGCAGCACCGCCTGCTGGGCGACGTGCGCCAGTTTGGAGAGTTCGGCCAGCTGGTCGGCCTGCCGTTGGCGGATCGCCGCCCACCCCGCCCCGACCGCACTCGCCAGGGCGACACCGGCCACCCCTGTCGCCGTGACCACCGACGTCGTCGGCTCGGCGAGGGCGAAGACCGTACCGGCCAGACTCGCGGCGGCACCCACACCGACCACCATCCGCCACGAACCCGTCATCGCGGTGAGCAGCGGCGCCACGGCCATCAACGGCACGTACCCGACCTCACGGCCGTCGGTCAGCTCCAGCAGACAGACGAACGAGAGCAGAACGAGGGCCGCGCCGAGACCGGCGCGGGATCCGGGGCTCAGCGGGCCACGGCCCGACTGCGAGGTGTGGGTACGTACGAGGGACAGCATGCCTGATACTCGTGAGCGGGTGAATGAACCTGGCCCGTCGACCGAGCAGGTTCTGACCGCCCGGGCCGTACGGCCGATCCGATCGCGGACCCGGCAGAGCGAGACCGGCACCTCCGACCGCCCGGTCCACACGTGAGGGGAGGCCGATGGCCGATCCGTCACCTCACAGCGACCTGGTCGCCCGGCTGGTGGACGGGTTCCGCTGGGTCGACCCCGGCCCGACCAGCACCCACCTGGTCAGCGACGTCTCCGGGTGGTGGCGCGACCCGCAGATCCTCTCCGCCCTCGGCCCCGCCCTGGTCGCCCCGTTCCGGACCGCCCGGCCCACCGTCGTCGTCTCCCCGGCCGTGACCGGCCTGATCGTCGGCCCCCTCGCCGCGACCGCCCTCGGCGTCGGGTTCACCCCCGCCCACAAACGGAACGACACCCGGACCCGCCCCGGCCGGGTCACCTGGGCGACCGGGCCACCCGACTTCCGGGGACGCCGGATCGAACTGGGCGTCCGGGACGACCACCTGCACCCCGGCGACCGGGTCCTGGTGGTCGACGACTGGGTGGCCACCGGCGCACAACTACGCGCCGTCGCCGAGATCTGCGCCGCCCGCCGGGCCACAGTGGTCGGCACCGCCGCCGTGGTCGCCGACGCGCCGGACGAGATCCTCACCGACCTCCGGGTGACAGCCCTCCTCCACGCCACCCACCTGGTGTAAGGAAGGAACGGGTCAGGCCGTACGCAGTTGCGGCAGGAGCCGGGTCGCCACGTCCACCAGGACCGCCTCGTCACCGGCGTACCAACTCGACTCCCGCGGCCAGTGCGTCACCACGTCGGTGAAACCCGCAGCGGCGGCCCGGCCCACCTGGTCGGCGAAGAAGTCGGCGCTGCTCAACGAGAAGACCGGGGCCGAATCGAGCAGGAGGTACCTGTCGAGGGTCGCCGGGTCGCGGCCCTCCCCCTCCACCACCCGGTCCAGGCGCTCGCCCAGGTCCGCCACGCTCCGCCACCAGCCCGCCAGGTCGTCGGCCTCCAACCCGGTGGTGACCCACCCCTGACCGTGCCGGGCCGCCACCCGCATCGCCCGGGGACCGTTCGCGGCGACCACGAAGGGCACCCGTGGCCGCTGCACACAACCCGGGTCGTTGCGGGCGTCCACCGCCGTGTACCACTCACCACGCCAGGTCGTCCGCTCCTCACGGAGCACCCGGTCGAGCAGCCCGGTGAACTCGGTGAACCGGTCCACCCGCGCCCGCGCCGGCAGCGTCTCACCGCTAAGGACGGTGGCGTCGAACCCGATCCCACCAGCCCCCACCCCGAGCAGCAGCCGCCCGGCGGAGATGTCGTCGAGGGCTGTCACCTGTCGGGCGAAGGCCACCGGATGCCGGAAGTTCGGCGAGGCCACCAACGTCCCCAGCCGGATCCGCGAGGTCACCGTCGCGGCGGCGGTCAACGTCGGCACCGAGTCGAACCACGGGCCGTCGACGAGGTCCCGCCAGCCCAGATGGTCGTACGTCCAGGCGTGGTCGAACCCCCACTCCTCCGCCTGCCGCCACCGCGGCCCGGCCTGCGCCCACCGCCGGTCCGGAAGAATCACCACACCGATCCGCATGCCCGCCACCCTACGACCCGCCGTGCCGAAGGCCCCCTGTCGACGCCCGGGGGTGGGAAGCCCTCCTTCCCACCCCCGTCTGCTTGGCTGAGTCGATGACCGACGCCGCCCCGACACCTCCCGACGTGACGTCACGCCTGGCCCACGATCGCAACGTCTGGCTCTGCACCCTGCGTCCGGACGGCTCCCCGCACGTCACCCCGGTCTGGTTCGTGCACACCGACGGCACCTGGTGGATCGGGTCCGACGGGCGCAGCGTCAAGGTCCGCAACGTGACCGCCGACCCCCGGGTCTCCCTGGCCCTCGAAGACGGCGACGCCCCCGTCGTCGCCGAAGGGCACGCCCGGGTGCACCGCAGCGACTTCCCGCAGCCGGTCGTGACGGCCTTCGCCGCGAAATACGACTGGGACGTCCGCGCCGGGCAGGACCGGGTCCTGCTTGAGGTGTCGGTACGCCGCTGGCTGCTGGCCGGGTCAGCGCAGTAGCCCCCGCCCGGCCCCGACCAGTACCGGCGCAACGAACCTACGGAGCCCCGCACGCTGGACGAAGACCCTCCGCCTCTCGACCGCGTCGCCCCTGCGGTCGAGGGAGTACCCGTCGAGCCAGACCCACCCGTGGTACGTCTGCCACTCGGTCCGCACCCGGATCACCCGCAGGACGATCGGCCGCCGACGAAACTGGACACTCGCCTCCCCGGCGACGTACAGGACGTCCCCGGGCTTGATCTCCATCATCACGGTCCGTACCGCCGCCAAGCCCCGATCCGGGTACGCGCCAAACGCACCGCCGGACAACCACCGACAACCCCGCACGACGGGCAGACGTGCCGCCAATGCTCCTCCAACACCTGCCAGGCAGCCCGGATCAACACCGGCTCCCGTCGCCGGGTCACCTCTGCCACCGAGCCCACCACCGGCCGACAGAGGCCGAAGCCACCTGGTCCAGCGGCTCTGTCCGGTGGTGTCGCCTGACCGATCCGAACCTCATGGCCCACTCCTGCGAGTCGGTTTACTCATGCTCACAGAAGGTAACCCAACTTGTTCATAACGTCCAGACTCGTACAGCTCGTCTAGGACGTACCCCACGTCTGGACGTCCAGAACGTCAGCAAGGGTTGGAGAATGGTCGATCCCTTGTCCCCGACGCCGCTCTACGTTCAACTCGCCGACGTCATCGCGAAGCAGATCGAGGAGGGCAAGCTGGAGTCCCGTCGCCCCATCCCGAGCGAATCCTCGCTCCGACAGGAGTACGGCGTCAGTCGCGGGACCGTCCGTCAGGCGGTGGCGCTGCTACGGGAACGGGGCCTGGTGGTCACCGTGCCCCAACGCGGCACCTACGTGGCCTGGTAGCCGCCACGCTGCACCCGTCTCGCGGTGTCGACCCGATCTCGCCCTGGCACCCACCCCACGCCAGATACGCTGCGAGCGATCGCAGCAGAGCTGACCAAGTAGGGGGACGACATGGACCTGACTCGCGCGAGCTGGCGCAAGAGCACCAGGTCCGGTTCGAGCGGAAACTGCATCGAGATCGCGGACGGCCATCCCGGTGTGGTCGGCGTACGGGACTCCAAGGACCAGCAGGGACCGGTGCTGTCGTTCACCAGTGGCCAGTGGTCCGATTTCGTTCAGAGCATCAAGGCCCGCCAACTCGACATCTGAAAGATGGCGTACATGTTCACCGTCGTGCTCGATCGGCAGCCTGCCGACGACGAGATCGACACCCTGTTCACCATCGGGTGCGACGACGCCACCTTCGGTACGGAGGCCAACCTTCCGGTCGTCGAGTTCGATCGGGAGGCAGAGACCATGGCGGACGCGATCGCCTCCGCCGTACATCACCTCGACCGGGCAGGGTTGGCGGCGATCCGAGTCCTTGATCAGGATCTGGTCACGCTCGCCGACGTGGCCGAGCGGTTCGGACAGAGCCGGGAGTCCGTGCGGCGCTACACCACGGGAGATCGAGGGCCGGGCAACCTCCCACCCCCGGTGAATCCCGCCCCAGATGGCACGGTGTTCTACCGATGGAGCGAGGTGGCACCGTGGGCAAGGACGCATCTCAAGATCCAGGTGCCCGACGTGGACCCGGCACTGGTGGTGGCGAACCTGGTCCTGCAGGCGAGGCAGCACTTCACCCGGTGCCGCACATCACGGCCCTGACCGACCTCCTCGCTGCCTAGCCACCACCCTGACCTCACCTGCGATGAATCCGCTGCCCAGACCCGTCGACCTCAGCTCGTTGGTGCTCCGCACGGACTTCACCGATGACGGTGCCTGGAAGGCCGTCATGGACGACTTCCGCAGGTGGGGGTGCAGCACCACCTGCGTCGACGATCCCGTGTACCGCAGGGTGACGGTCAATCGGTTGGTCGAGGCCAATGCCCCCAGGTACGACGGAGGCTGGCTGCCCTACCTGTTCGTCGCCGACGCGACCACGATGACCGACGGCGAGCACCCCCTGCTCGCCGTCGACCTGGACCGGGAGCCTGGACGCACCTTCCGGGTCCCTCCACGCTGGTACCCCGAGGTCTCGGACAATCTCGCGCTCGCGAACGTGGACTTCGCCGACTTCGCCAGGTCCGTAGACCCCTCCGGCACGTTCCGGGGATTCGAGGAAGCCTGATCGGTCGAGCGGCACCACTGTTGGCACGCCACTGCCACCCGGTGTCGATGGGCGCTGACACCGCGAGAGTCATCAAAAAATACCAGCGCGAGCTTATATAAGTGGATCCTGGTAAAATCTGATCTCGTGAACGCGTTCGACGTCCTCGGCGACCCGGTGCGTCGGCGCATCCTGGAGCTGCTCACCGACGGTGAGCAGACCTCCGGTGCGATCACGGACGTGGTCCGGGTCGAGTTCGCGCTGTCGCAGGCTGCTGTCTCCCAGCATCTGCGCGTTCTTCGTGAGCACGGGTTCACGTCGGTCCGGGCGGAGGGGGCTCGTCGGTTCTACGCCGTGGAGGCCGGGCCGTTGAGCGAGGTCGACGCGTGGTTGGACCGGTTCCGCACGTTCTGGGACCAGCGACTCGACGCGCTGCAGACCGAGCTCGCCCGCGGCAGGCGTACTGCCCGGAAAGCGGCCGACGACGAGCCTGGCAGGCCCGACGAGGCAGCGTAGGCACGTGGGTTCCCTACCGAACGGAGCATGACGATGAGAGACGTACTCGACGAACTGTCCGCGGCCCGCCGGAAGATGGGCACGGCCACCCTGCCCGCCGGTGAGGCCTACACGATGGAGCTGAGACGTCGCTACGACGCGGATCTCGACGACGTGTGGGACGCCATCACCAACCCCGAGCGACTGAGTCGTTGGATGAAGCCGGTCACCGGCGACCTGCGCCTCGGCGGGGCGTTCGAGCTGGACGGCGGCGAGCATGGCGAGATCCTCCGGTGCGAGCCGCCGCGCCTGCTGCGGGTGTCCTGGATGTTCGGGCCAGGCGCGGACGAGTGGCCGGGCACGAGCGAGGTCGAGGTGCGCCTGTCTCCCGGATCGGCCGGGGACACCGAGTTCGAACTGGTCCACGCTGCGGCCGTCGGAGAGCCCATGTTCCCGACCTACGGTCCCGGTGCGGGCGGCGTCGGCTGGGATCTGCATCTCCTCACCCTCGCCGGCCACCTGGGCGACGGCGAGGTCCTCGACCACGAGAAGTTCGGGGCGTCGCCCGCCGGACGCGAGTTCACCCGGCGCAGCGCCGCCGCCTGGGGCGAGGCCCACCTGGCAGGCGGTGGCGAACCGGGCCACGTCGCGGCCGCAGTCGCGGCCACCACCGCGTTCTACCTGCCCACCGAGGATGAGCGATGACGTACGCCGCCTCGCTCGGCCACCGACCACACCCGTAGCGGCTGTTCGACGTGGCTCTGCAACGACGAAAGCCCTGACCGGATGCGATTCCGGGTCAGGGCTTTCGTGGTGGAGCGGGTGACGGGAATCGAACCCGCACTGTCAGCTTGGGAAGCTGATGTTCTGCCATTGAACTACACCCGCAGGCCGCCCCACTGTACCCGAACCGGCCGCCACCGCACCACGCCACCCCCGAGCCGTGCCTCGCCCACTCGCACCCGGGTCGATCATGAGGGTCGGCGGGTGGTCGGAAGATCCACAGGGCCGCCGACCTCATGATCGACGCGAGCGTCCTCGGCGGCAGGGCCGGTGACGTGAAAGGACGAGGGTTCAGGCGGCGGTGACGTGGGCTCGGCGGGCGGGAGGCCACGGGTCCGGGGTGGTGGCGGAGTCGGGCCGGGTGCCGTGGCTGGCGCGCGGGTCCAGCCACACCTGGACCGCCGGACGTCGGGGCGGCGCACCGGGAACGTCCAGGCCGCCCAGGTCGCGTCGGGTGAGCATGGCGACGTCGATGGTGAACTCGAACAGCCGCCAGTCGGCGTCGGGGGAGGCGCGGCCGACGTCGGCGAGCCGGGAGATCCGGGCCCGGTCGGTCACCGGGCTGGCCTGGCCGGCGACGTACGCCTCGTCGTCGCTCTCCTCCGGGGGGAAGGAGTGCAGGGCGTACCGGCCGTCGCGTTCGAGGTCACGGCGTTTGGGCGAGTCGATGACGAAGCAGAAGAGCCCCTCGTCGGTGATGACCGGGGAGACCGGGTGGACCCGGGGTCCACCGTCGGCGCGGACGGTGGCCAGGTAGCCGAAGCCCGGCCCGTACTGCTGCATGAGGAGGCGAATCCCGTCGGCGAGTCGGGGGTCGTCGGCGGCGAAGTCGGACCAGGAAGCCATGTCCACATCTTATCGAACACCTGTACGAGAATCGACCCGACACGCTGGTCACCCGGCACGATCACCGGCACCCGATCGGGTGCCCCGGAGCGTGCTCGATAGGGTTGCCAAATGCTTCTCTCCGACCGTGACCTGCTGATCGAGATCAAGACGGGCACGCTCGCGTTGGAGCCCTTCGAGCCCTCCCTGGTGCAACCTTCGAGCATCGACGTACGCCTCGACCGGCTCTTCCGGGTCTTCAACAACCACCTGTACACCCACATCGACCCGGCGGCCCAGCAGGACGACCTGACCTCCCCGGTCGAGGTGCCCGAGGGCGAGCCGTACGTGCTGCACCCGGGCGAGTTCGTGCTCGCCTCCACCCTTGAGGTGATCACCCTCGGCGAGCAGCTCGCCGGTCGACTCGAAGGGAAGAGTTCCCTGGGCCGACTGGGGTTGTTGACCCACTCGACGGCCGGGTTCATCGACCCGGGCTTCTCGGGTCACGTCACGCTGGAACTGTCCAACGTGGCGAACCTGCCGATCACCCTCTGGCCGGGGATGAAGATCGGACAGCTCTGCATCTTCCGGCTCTCGTCCCCCTCGGAGCACCCGTACGGATCGGCCGTCTACGGCTCCCGCTACCAGGGGCAGCGCGGCCCGACCCCGAGCCGCTCCTGGCAACACTGGCGCACCTGGCCGACCCGCTGACCCAGGGCCGACACCCGGCCCGAAAGCACCGGCCCGCCGGCACCGACCAGCAGCCACCGAAGGCCACGGCGCCCCGCCGGGGGACGTGAGCGGGCACGGGACGGACCGCCGGGGGAGGACCCGGCGCCGCCCCCGCGGGACCAGCGGGGGCGGCGCGCAGGGCACCACCGCGACAGCGGTACCCGGGCCTGCCGTCGGCAGGGACACCACGTCGGTCTCACGGGCCGACGTGCACTCGCCGACAGCCGGAACGGTCAGCCCTTGCCGGGGCGACCGAAGCTGTGGATCGGGGCGTCACCGAGGCGCTTCATCCGCACCGGCACCCCGGACCGGGCGGCGTGCACCACCCAGCCGTCACCGACGTACATCCCCACGTGGTGCACGTCGCGGTAGTAGAAGACGAGGTCGCCGGGGCGCAGGTCGGCGCGGCCGACCGGGGAGGTCACCTTCCGCTGCCGGGCGGCGTTGTGCGGCAGCGCCACACCGCCCTTCGCCCAGGCCGCGAGCATCAATCCCGAGCAGTCGTACGCCTTCGGCCCCTCGGCGCCCCAGACGTACGGCTTGCCGATCTGGGCGCAGGCGAACCGGACCACGTCACCTGCCGTACCCCCGGGGTAGGTGACGGGGCAGGGCGCCGGGCGGAGCGGCCCACCGGCACCGCTGTCGTACGCCCGCAGCCGCAGCTTCTGCAACCTGGCGATCTCGGCGTCGATCTGTCGACGGCTCGCGGCGAGCCCCCTCTCCGCCCGGGTGAGTTGAACGATCATCCGGTCGAGTCGGGTCTTCCCGGCCGCCAGTTCGTCACGCAGGTCCCGGACGGCCCGGACGTCCTCCTGCCGGCGGTGGGCGAACCGGTCCATCAGCTCGATCCGGCCGACCAGTTCACCGGGGGTACGCCCGGAGAGCATCAGGTTGAGCGCCGAGAAGCCCTCACCCTTGTACGCCCGCACGGCCAGGTCGCTGACCTGCTTCATCGCCGCGTCGACCTGGCGTTGCAGCGGGTCGATCCTGGCCGCCAGGGCGGCGGCCTCCCGACGCTTGTCGGCGAGGTCCTGCCGGACGGCGTTGTGCCGTTCGATGAGCGGTTCGAGTCGGTGCCAGTCCCTGTCGATCTGCCGTTCGAGATCTGTCACCGACGGTTCGGCGTACGCCGGGCCGGGGACCCCGAGGACGGCGGCCCCGACCAGGACCGCAGCGGTCGCGGCCAGTGCTGTGGTGCAACGGAACGAGCGTGGGCGCGGCCCAGCCGGCACCGGGTCGACCTGCGCCGACCTGGTGGACGGTGGCCGCGGGGCATGAAGTGCCACCGGGCTCGGTACTCCTTCGACGGAACCGCCTACCGGGTCAGCTGACGGGTTCGGGCGGAAGGGGACGCCCTACCGCAGCGGACTGCGGATTGACCCCGACGTACCTGGGTTCCCGGATCACCCCTGCGGGCGACTCGGCGGTGTCGTTCGTGACCGCCCGGGTTGGACGGTTCTGCTGCCGACCGACGGTTCACCAGCGTAGAGAGACGACCGCCTATCCGCAACGGAGCGATACGTGACACTCCGTCTCACGTTCGTTCACTCTCGGGCGCGGCGCGGCCCACACACGAAGGCCCTCCGTCGTCTGGTGGTCGACGACGGAGGGCCTCGGGTACGCCGAGGGTCAGCCAGGTCGTCGGAACCCGGCGACCGGCATCGTGTTGATGCTGGAGACGTTGACCGGGACACCGGCTCTCGCCGCGTGCACCATCTTGTCGTTGCCCAGATAGATGCCGACGTGACTGAGGTCGCTGCGGAAGAAGACCAGATCGCCGGGGCGGGCCTCGTTACGCGGGATCGCCCGTCCCTCGTTCCACTGTGCCCCGGTGAAGTGGGTGAGGCTGATGCCTGCGGCCCGGTACGCGTACTGGGTCAGTCCGGAGCAGTCGAAGGAGTTCGGCCCGGTGGACCCGAACACGTACGGCTTGCCGATCTGCGCACAGGCGACCCGGATGGCGGTACGCGCCGCCGCGTTCACCACCCCGTTGATGGTCGGGCAGTTGGCGGTCTGCACTGTGGTCTTCGGCATCGACGCCCGGAGGGTCTTGATCTCACCCTCGATCTTCTTGCGCCGGTTCGCCAGATCCTTCTCCTGCTTGACCTGGGTGGTGACGAGCGTGTCCAGCTTCTCCTTCTGGGTGTTGAACCTGGCCTGGACGGCCAGGACGTCCTCGATCTGCCGACGCTGCTCGGTGGCCACCCGGTCCAGCAGGGTGAGCTGTTCGCCGAGCTGCCCGGGGCGGCTGTTCACCAGCACCGCGCCCAGCTCGTACGAGGGGCCGATGATGTAGTACCGGGAGGCGAGTTCACCGATCCGGTTCAGCGCCAACTCGCTTTCGAGCTGCAACGGCTCGATCTTCTTGGCGAGGTCGTCGGACTTCTTGCGGTTGACCCTCAGCTCGGACCGCACCTTGTTGTACTGCTCGATGGTGGGTTCCAGCTGGCGCCACTGCTTCTCGATCTGCGCTTCGATCTCCTCGACCGTGGGCTCCGCCTGCGCCGGTACGGCGAGCATCCCGGCGCCGACGATCACGGCAGCACACAGGGCTGTCAGACGCGCCAATGCCCGTCGCGCGCCGCGTACTCGGGCGGGCGTTTTCGGGACACGACGATGAGGGGGCAGGCTCGCCACCGGCACCGACTCCTTTGCCGACCGGCCGCCGGGCGCCTCGCGAGGAGGGGAGGGCGAGACAGACGACCCACAAGCGGCCGGTGCCCAACATTAGGGAAGCAAAGCGATCGGGGCAAGAAGACAATCTTCACCATTACGGTGAAGCAATCGCTTGCACACCAACGGTATCCACTATTCGGCGATCGAGGGGTACCCATCAATGTGGGGGTCGGTCACCCTCCGGTCACTCCGGCCGGACCGAGCGGAGCAGGACGCTGGCCACGTCGACCACCTCGACCTGTTCTCCGGCAGCCTTGCCGTTGACCCCGTCGTTGAGCATCGTCGAGCAGAACGGGCAGCCGACGGCGACCGTCTTCGCCCCGGTGGACATGGCCTCCTCGACCCGGTCCACGTTGATCCGCTTGCCGATCCGCTCCTCCATCCACATTCGCGCGCCCCCGGCACCGCAGCAGAACGAGCGCTCGCTGTTGCGCGGCATCTCGATCAGGTCGGCGTCGCCCGTGCCCCCGCCGATGGCGCTGCCCAGGACCTCACGCGGCGGGGCGAAGACCCGGTTGTGGCGGCCCAGGTAGCACGGGTCGTGGTAGGTGACCCCGCCGTCGACCGGCTGGACCGGGGTGAGCTTGCCATCGGCGACCAGGTGGGCCAGGAGCTGCGTGTGGTGGACCACCTCGAACTCGCCGCCGAGCTGGCCGTACTCGTTGCCCAGGGTGTTGAAGCAGTGCGGGCAGGTCGCAACGATCTTGCGCTTGGCCGGTTCCCGCCCCTCGAAGACCTCGTTGAGCGTCTCGACGTTCTGCTGGGCCAGCATCTGGAAGACGAACTCGTTGCCGATCCGGCGGGCCGGATCGCCGGAGCAGGTCTCCCCCTCGCCCAGGATGGCGAAGGAGACACCGGCCTCGTGCAGCAGCGTGGCGACCGCCCGGGTGGTCTTCTTGGCCCGGTCCTCGAACGCACCGGCGCAGCCGACCCAGAAGAGGTACTCGAAGTCCTCGACCTCACCGACCCGGGGCACCTCGAAGTCCAGACCCTTGGTCCAGTCCTCCCTGGTGTTCGGCGGGGCACCCCAGGGGTTGCCCTTGTTCTCCAGGTTGCGCAGCATCACGCCGGCCTCGGACGGGAAGCTCGACTCGATCAGCACCTGGTAGCGCCGCATGTCGACGATGTGGTCGACGTGCTCGATGTCGACCGGGCACTGCTCGACACAGGCACCACAGGTGGTGCAGGACCAGAGGACGTCCGGGTCGATGATCCCCCCGGACTCGGCGTCGCCGACCAGCGGCTTCTCCGCCTCGGCCAGCGCCAGGACGTCCATGTGGGCCAGCTGCGCGGCGGTGGCCTTCTCCTCGCCGGTGAGGTCCTTGCCACCCCCGGCCAGCAGGTACGGCGCCTTCGCGTACGCGTGGTCGCGCAGGCTCAGGATCAGCAGCTTGGGCGAGAGCGGCTTGCCGGTGTTCCAGGCGGGGCACTGCGACTGGCACCGCCCGCACTCGGTGCAGGTGCTGAAGTCCAGCAGCCCCTTCCAGGTGAACTGCTCCACCTGTGAGACCCCGAACTGGTCGGTCTCCGGGTCGGCCTCCTCGAAGTCGAGGGGCTTGCCCTGGCTCGTCATCGGGCGCAGCGCACCGAGACCGGAGTTCGCCTCGGCCGGCTCCCGCTTGAAGAAGATGTTCGGGAAGGCCAGGAAGCGGTGCCAGGCCACGCCCATCGTGACGTTCAGGGCGATCACGATGACCCAGGTCATCGAGATGGAGATCTTGATGAGGGCGGCGATGCTGACGCCGTTCTCCCAGTCGGGCAGGACCGCGCCGACGGCGTGACTGAGCGGGGTGGCCCAGGTCGGGTACGCGAAGTGGTCGGTGGCGACCTTGAAGCCCCGGATGACGAAGCCCATCACCAGGACCGCGAGGACCACCGCCTCGACGAAGTAGCCCTGCCACATGGTGGACCCGGTGAACCGGGACTTCCCGCCAGTGCGGGTCGGCCGGTTGCGTACCCGGATGCCGATCAGGACCAGGATGCTGATCGTGCCGAGGATGCCGATCGCCTCGGTGAGCAGGCCGTACAGGGCCCAACCGCCGACCAGTGGCAGACCGCCGGTGGGCGAGACGACCTCGAAGTACGCCTCCAGCACCAGCAAAGACAGCACGACGAAGCCGACCATGACGAACCAGTGCGCGGCTCCCACCACGCTCCACCGGAGCATCCGGGTGTGGCCGGCGGTCTCGGCCAGCATGACCTTGGTGCGGGCACCGACGTCGGTGGAGCGTGACGGGTCCGGCTGACCCAGCCGGATGACGGCCACCATCTGCATGACCGCGCGTACCGCAAGCCACACCGCAACGGCGGTGATGGCGGCCGCGAGGATCGTGGTGACGATCTGGACGCTGCCCATCGAGTTGGCCTCCCGGTTGCTGCCTGTCGAGCGGCTCGGCGACCGGAGGTACGGCTCAGCGGGTGACCGGCGTCACGCCGCACCCGCGGATCCGACCTGTCGGTCGATGACCTCGCTCCGCTCGGTCATGCAGTGCAGCCTACGCGCAAGGTTACCCATCGGTAACGTGAGACTCCTCGCACTCGGGGCCACGCCGCCCTGCGGACACCTTAGGCGGCGGGGACCGAAAGCGCTGAGCAGGGGCTACCCGGTCAGCGCCAACGGGAGAGCACGATCAGGGACCCGACCATGGCACCGAACCCGACGGCCAGGTTCCAGTAGCCCCAGGACATCACCGGGTACGCCTGCTCGGAGAGGTAGTAGACGACCAGCCAACCGATGCCGAGGACGATGAGGGAGACCGCCAGGGCGGGCAGCCACACGGGGCTAGGCTTGGTGCGCGCCGACGCGGTCGTGGTCGGACGCACGTCCGTCGGTGGGGTGTACACCTTCTTCTTGCGAACCTGAGACTTGGGCACGACGCTCTCCTGAGGGATGACTACCCGGCCGGCCTGGCAACCGGGCGCGGGGGCGACGGTCCATGGCCAATAATGTTCGACAGCTAGCGTAGTCAACAGAACCCGCCCAAGCCACGAATAGTGCCGGTCCGCCACACGCGGTGACCGAATTATGGAGGACTGTTCGGGTCCGACCACTGATCGACAGGCTCCGGACGGGCCGACCGATCGACCACGGGAAGGAGCGCACGTGGAGTACACCTCCGGCGCGGCCTCCTGGCGCAAGGTGCTCCGGCGGGCGGTCGCCGGGCTGGTGCCACGACGGCCACGCCAGCGACGACCGGGGTGGTCGATCTTCGTACCCATGATCGCTCTGGCGGCGGGGTTGCTCTTCACCACCACCGCCACCACTGCCGGTGGCACCGCCCTGCGCGAGGACCGCCGCCCCGAACTCAAGCAGGTCATCGAGGATCGGCGGGAGCAGGTCGAGACCAGCGAGCGGCGGGCCGCGGAGCTCCGGGCCGACGTCGAGAACACCACCGGCGCCCTGGGCGAGTCGGACGGCCCGATCAAGGAGCAACGGGAGCGCAGCGACGCGAGCCGGCAGAGCGCCGGTTTCACGGCCCTCACCGGGATGGGCGTGACCGTCGAGCTGAACGACGCCCAGCGCCTCGGCGACCAGGCCCTGCCCGACGGGGTGAGCAACGACGAACTGGTCGTCCATCAGCAGGATGTCCAGGCGGTGGTGAACGCGCTCTGGGCCGGCGGTGCCGAGGCCCTGTCAATCATGAATGTCCGCGTGCTCGCTACCAGCGCGGTACGCTGCGTCGGTAACACCCTGCTGCTACACGGCCGGGTGTACTCTCCACCGTTCAAGATCGTAGCAATCGGCGATCCGGCCGCGCTCCAGCAGGCCCTCGCCGGCTCCAAGGGAGTCCGGTTGTTCAAGGAAGCGGTCGACGACTACCAGCTCGGCTACAGCGAGACCGTCTCCCCGGTCACCGTGCCGGCATTCGAGGACTCGACCGCCCTGCGCTCGGCGACGGTGCCCCGGTGAGCCACGACGACTGGCGGGACGAGCGCGACGGCCGCCACGACGACCCGCTCAACGAGGCCACCGCCTTCCTCGCCCCCGTGACCCGGCGTGACCCCGCGCAGGACCCCCGTCGCGCGCCCCGCAGCCCGTGGCCGGACCCGACACCGACGGCCCGACCGGTCCACCCGGAGCGACGCACCCGCCCCACCCTCGGACCCGACCCGCAGGCACGGCCCGCCGCCGAGGCCGACCAGCGCGGCCGGCCCACCGCCCCCGACCGGCGCACCCGTCCCGCTGCCGACACGGACCGCCCGGCCCACCGGCCCACCGGACCAGATCCGCACGCCCGGCCCCCTGCCGAAACGGACCAGCGCGGCCGACCCACCGGACCAGAGCCGCACGCCCGTCGCTCTGCCGACGCCGACCTCCGCGCCCGTCCCACCGGACCAGACCTGCGGGGACGGCCCGCCGGCGGCCACGACCAGGCTGCCCGCCCCGACGACCGTGACCGAACGGTCCGCCCGTCGAGCCCCGACCGGGCGATGCGTCAGTCGAGCCCGGACCGGCCGATCCGGCCCGCGAGCCCCGACCAGCAGCCGCCGTCCGGCGGACCCGGCCCGCGAACGTCGGCAGGCCGAGCAGGCGGCGGCATCCCGGCCGTCCCGACGAACGCGGCACCCCCGGCCTGGCCCGGCCGACCGACCGAGTCGACGGCCGACCGGCGCTCCACCGCAGCGGCCTGGTCGGGTGGGATCGGCGGAGACGACCAGGGCCGGGACGAGCCACCCCGAACTGCCCGTCGCCCCGAACCGACCGACGCCGCCGCCGCACGGCGCAACGACCAGTCCCGGCGGGAACAGCCCGGGTACGGCGACGACTCCGCGCCTCGGCTCGGCAGCCCCGGCAACAGCGGACCGACCCGGACGGGCACCCCGGACAGGCCCGGCCACGCCCAGGACACCCCGAGAAGGGCCGAGGGCGGCGCGGAGAGCCCCACCGCCTTCATCGACCGGGTGGACCCCTCGGCGACGGCGATCCTTCCGACGGTCACCGCCCGGAGCCGACGCGACACCGACCGCACCGCAGCACAGCCCGCCGGTGGTGGTGCTCGACACTCCGACCCGCGTCCTGCCCAGCCGGGCCACGGGGGGAACCTTCCGCCGCACCTGTCCGGCCGGTCGCCGGAGCGCCCCCCGGCCATGGACTCGACCGCCCTGATGGGCGCGGTGCCCCAGGTCGACCCGGTCGCCCCCACCGGGGTTGACCCCACCACCGGCGAGGAACACCGCCCGCGTCGTGGGGAGCGGGTCGTCCAGCTCCGACCGGAGCAGACCGGCGAGGGTTACAAGAGCGTCTACTCCGAACTCACCCGCCCCACCTTCTGGTCCCGGGTGCGTACCGGGATCCGGTTCTCCGGGGAAATCCTGATCACTTTCGGCCTGGTGGTGATGCTCTTCGCCGGGTATGAGATCTGGGGCAAGTCGGCGAAGGTCAACGCCCACCAGGACGACCTCTCCGCGCAGCTGGCGCAGGAGTGGGCACCGACCGACGACCCCACCGTCGTCCCCTCGGCCCGGCCGTCCGCCTCCGCCGCGCCGGAGACCCCTGCACCGCCGGTGCAGGGCAAGCCCATCGCCGGGCTCTACATCCCGAAGCTCGACAAGAGCTGGATCGTGGTGGAGGGCGTCAGCCAGCAGGACATCAGGTACGCCCCCGGGCACTACCCGGACACCGCGCTCCCCGGTGAGGTGGGCAACTTCTCCGTCGCCGGACACCGCAACCGGGCCACCTTCTGGCGGCTCGACGAACTACACGACGGCGACGCGATCGTGACCGAGTCGAAGACCGAGTGGCACGTCTACCGGGTCACCCGCAACCACATCGTCAAGCCCTCCCAGGTCGAGGTGGTGGCGGCGGTCCCAGGTCGCCCCAAGGCCAAGCCGACCAAGGCGATGCTGACCCTGACCACCTGCAACCCGAAGTTCGACAACTACGAACGGCTCATCGTGCACGCCGAGCTCGACCGTAAGGTGCCGAAGTCCGAGGGTCGTCCGCCGGAACTGGGAGGCTGACGACGTGTACGCGTGGATCTGGCGCAAGCTCCCCTTCGGGGTGCCCGGGAAGCTGGTCGGCAGCCTCCTGTTGGCCACCGCCACCGTCTACCTGCTGTGGGCGGTGGTCTTCCCCTGGGCCGAGCCGTTGCTGCCCTTCGACGACGTCCAGGTGGAGCAGCCGGCCGGCGAGAACGGTGGCCCGGGCGGCGGGGACCCGGACCTCCCCGGCCAGGACGCCCCCTCCGACGACGACCACGACCTGCCGTACGACACTGATCAGAACAACACTCCGCCCTCCGACCGGGAACGGTGACGACGATGCGTGTCCTGGTGATCGACAACTACGACTCGTTCGTCTTCAACCTGGTGCAGTACCTGGGTCAGCTCGGAGTCGACTGCGAGGTACGCCGCAACGACGAGATCGACGTCGCCGAGGTCGGACGGCTCGGTGCCGACGGGGTGCTGCTCTCCCCCGGCCCGGGAAGCCCGGACCGGGCCGGAATCTGCCTGGACGTCATCCACCGGTACGGCGGTGAGCTGCCGATCTTCGGGGTCTGCCTCGGCCACCAGGCGATCGGGGAGGCGTTCGGTGCCACCGTGGACCGGGCCCCCGAACTGCTGCACGGCAAGACCTCCGAGGTCCGGCACAGCGACGTCGGGGTCCTCGCCGGGCTCCCGGACCCGTTCACCGCCACCCGGTACCACTCACTGACCGTCCGACCGGAGACCCTCCCGGACGAGCTGGAGGTCACCGGCTGGACCGGTTCCGGGGTGGTGATGGCGATGCGCCACCGTACGTTGCCGATCGAGGGGGTGCAGTTCCACCCCGAGTCGGTGCTGACCGAAGGCGGTCACCTGATGCTGGCGAACTGGCTGGCCGGTTGCGGCCACCCCGAGGCGCTCGACCGGGCTCCGGAGCTGGCCGCCGAGGTCGACGCCCGGCGTCTGGCCGCCTTCGCCGCCGCCTGACAGCGACGGGTCGCCGGCCTCGGCCGGGTGCCGGTCAGTCGACGGAGCGCCAGGTCGCGGTCTGCCGGAACAGCAGGCCGCCGCCCTCGCCACCACCGTCACCGTTGCCGTTGCCGTTGCCGTTGCCGGGCGGCGTCGGGGTGCCCGTCGGATCATCCGGGCTGGGGCTCTCGCCGGTGGGCTCCGGGTCGGGCTCCTCCGGCACGCTGACCTCGATGGTGACCCGCTCACCCACCTTGGCGTTGCGGCCCGCCGCCGGGTTCTGCCCACTGACCCGACCGGCCTGGTCCGGTGGGACCGCCTCACCGTCGACGACCCTGGCCACCAAACCGAGCTGCTCCACCTGCCGGACGGCCTCGCTGCGACTCAGCCCGTCCAGGTTCGGCACCTTCCGGATGTTGCCCCTGGAGACGTTGACGACGACCTTGGTGCCCTCGGCGACCTTGGTGCCCTCCTCCGGGTCGACCTTGACGACGGTCCCCTCCGGCTGGGCGTTGTCCACGTCCCGGCGTTCGACCACCAGCTTGCGGTCCTCGATCTGCTGCTCGGCGTTGTCGAACGGGGAGCCGACCACCTTCGGGACGTCGACCTCCTGCGGGCCCCCGCAGATCTGGATGGTGACGGTCTGCTGGGGCTCCAGCTGGGTGCCCGCCGCCGGTTCCTGCTCGACGACCTGGTTCTTCTCGCAGCTGCTGTTGAAGATCTGATCGCCGACCACCGGGTTGAACCCGGCGGCGCGTAACTCCTCGACCGCCTGGTTCTCCGTCTTCCCGGTCAGCACCGGTACGGCCACCCGGCTGTCCACCGGATCGTTGCTGTCGGGAAGCAGCGCCACGACGAGCGCGATCACCGCCAGGACCCCGACGGCGGCGAAGAGGGCGATCAGCCAGGACGAGGTCCGTCGACGTCGGGCGTCGCCGACCCGGGCCGCAGGAGCCGTCCGGGTCGCCGCCGCACCGGCGGCGGACGGGTAGCCGACCGCCGCGGTCTGGGCGACGACGTGCGTCGCCTCTTCCTCCTCCCGCATGACCGGGGTGGCCAGCACCGGCCGACCGGCCGCCGCACGGAGGAGGTCGGCACGCATCTCGCCGGCGCTCTGGTAGCGGTTGAGCGGGTTCTTCGACAGCGCCTTCAGCACGATCGCGTCGATCGCCGGGGTGACGTCCGGGTTGATGTCGCTCGGCGTCGGCGGCGCCTCCCGTACGTGCTGGTAGGCGACGCTGACCGGGCTGTCCCCGACGAACGGCGGATGTCCGCAGACCAGCTCGAAGAGCACACAGCCGGCCGCGTACACGTCGGAACGGGCGTCCACGGCCTCACCGCGCGCCTGCTCCGGGGAGAGGTACTGGGCGGTCCCGATGACGGCGCTGGTCTGCGTCATCGTGGTGGCCCCGCTGGCCAGTGCCCGGGCGATGCCGAAGTCCATCACCTTGACCTGACCGGTCAGGGTGAGCATCACGTTGCCCGGCTTGATGTCCCGGTGGATGATGCCGTGGCGGTGGCTGAACTCCAACGCCGCGCACATGTCGGCACAGATCTCCAGCGCCCGGCGCGGCTGGAGCCGCCCCTCGGCGCCCAGGACCTCCTTGAGGGTGCGCCCGTTGACGAACTCCATCACGATGAACGGGAGGGTCTCGCCGGTCGGGCCGGTCTCCTCGCCGGTGTCGTAGACGGCCACGATCGCCGGGTGGTTCAGGGAGGCGGCGTTCTGTGCCTCCCGCCGGAACCGCATCTGGAAGGTCGCGTCCCGAGCGAGGTCGGCGCGGAGCATCTTGATCGCGACGTCCCGACCGAGCCGCAGGTCACGACCGTGGTGGACCTCAGCCATGCCGCCGTAGCCGAGCAGGTCGCCGACCTGGTAGCGGCCACCGAGCAGGCGGGCCTGCGCTGTCATCGGGTCTCTCGTCCTTCGCTCGTCGTCGTCTCGCCGTCATTCGGCAGTAGCCGTTGCATCCGACGGTACGACGTCTGGACCAGATCGTCGCGTTCCCCGACGGCGTGCTCGCCGGAGATCACCGTGGGTGTACGCGGCCCGGCGGCGAACAGGTCGCTGTTACGCCAGTAGGAAACCACGCCGGAGCAGAGCAGGACCAGCGCGGCCAGGAGGATGACGAAGAGCACCGCCGTCGAGCTGGACCGACGGGGCTCGGCGGGTGGGACCGGTGGGCGGGCGTACCCGAAGGACCGGTCGGGGGGCGGCATCCCCGGCTGCATCTGCGGGGCGTGCTGCATATGGTGGTGCCCCATCCCGGTGGGCGCCACCGGCGGCCGAGCCGGTGGGGGCGCGACCTGCGGTCGGGGCGGGGGCGACACCTGCGGCCGGTGCGGGGGACCGGCCATCGGCGGTCGTCCGGGCTGGGCGGGCGGCCGGGCCACCATCGGTGGACGGGGCTGGGGCGAGATCGGCTGGGAGGCGACCGGCCTGGGCTGGTTCACCGGGGGGCGGGGTGGCTGGCGGGACGCATTGGGCACCTGGGCCCGCCCCGGGGGCGGGGGTGCCGGGGAGGACGGCACGCCGGAGATCGGCCCGACCGGCCCGCCGCCCCGGTTCTGCTGCTGCGACATCGCCTGCTTCGCCTGGCGGGCCACCCCGGCCAGGGCGGCGGCACTGGGCCACCGGGCCGCCGGGTCCTTCGCCATGGCCCGTTCGACGATCGCCCGGATCGGGGGCGGGATGTCACCGGGCAACGGCCGGGGGTTGTCCCGGACGTGCTTCATGGCGATCTCCAGGGGGTTGTCCCCCTCGAACGGCCGTCGACCGGCCAGACACTGGTACGCGACCACACCGAGCGCGTACACGTCGGAGGCGGCGGTGGCGACAGCACCGGTGGCCTGCTCCGGGGAGATGTAGGAGGCGGTCCCGAGCACCGAACCGGCGGCGGTGAGCTGACCCACCAACTCCGAGCGGGCGATGCCGAAATCGGTCAGGACCAGGGTGCCGTTGGGCCGGACCAGCAGGTTGCCGGGCTTGACGTCCCGGTGCACGATCCCCTTCTGGTGCGCGGCGTGCAGCGCGTCGGCGGCCTGTGCCACCAGGGCCATCGTCCGGGCCGGGGTGAGTCGACCGACGCGGTTCAGGGTGGAGGAGAGCGCGTCACCCTCCACGTACTCCATGATCAGGAATGCGATCTGCTGGTCGCTGCCGAAGTCGTAGACGTCCACCACACCGGGGTGGTTGATGGTCGCCATGGTCCGTGCCTCACCGCGGAACCGCTCGGCGAAGCCGGGCTCGTCCAACAGCGCCGGCAACAGGCTCTTCACCGCGACGGTACGGCCGAGCACCTGGTCGGTCCCGCGCCACACGTCGCCCATGCCGCCGCTGGCGATCCGCTCGTCGAGGAGATAGCGGTTGCCGAGCTGAACACCGGGGCTCAGCATGTCAACGTCCCCCGGAGTCGGAGACCGCCGCCCGCATGATCCGTCCGGCGATCCGGGCCGCCTCGGCGCTGCCGCCGCTGCCGGCCTCCTCCAGCACCACGCAGACCGCGGAGACCGGGGTCCCCTTGGAGTCGAGGGCGAACCCGATGAACCAGCCGTGGTCCGCGTTCTGCGGGCCGGACTGGGCGGTTCCGGTCTTGCCTCCGACGGTGTAGCCGTCGAACGCGGCGTTGCGACCGGTCCCCTCCCGGACCACGTTCACCATCATGTCCCGCAGGTCCCCGGCGACCTTCGAGCTGACCGGCTGGCGCAGCTCCCGGGGGCGGGCGGTGTAGTAGTCGGTGGTCCGGTCCGGGGCGAGCAACTGCTGGACCAGGTACGGGCGCATCTGGGCGCCCCCGTTGGCCACCGCTGCGGAGATCAGCGCCCCCTGCAACGGGGTCATCCGGACGTCCCGCTGCCCGATCGCGGACTGGCCGAGGGCCGCCTCGTCGGTGCCCCCGTCGGGGTTCTGGATGTCGCCGGTCCGGCTGGGGGCCACCCGGTGGCCGCCCTCGCCGAGGTGACCGACGGTGAGGTCCTCCTGGTCGAACCCGAACTGCCGGGCCTTCTCCTTGAGGGCCTCCGCGCCGATCCGGACGCCGAGCTGGGCGAACCCGGTGTTGCAGGAGTCGGTGACAGCCTTCATCAGCGTCACCTCGGACTGGGGGCAGATCGACGGGACGGCGTTGGTGATCGTGTTACCGCCGGTGGACGCCCGCCAGCTCGACCCGGCCGGGATCCGGGTCTGCGGGGTGACCCCGTCCTCCAGCGCGGCGGCGGCGACCACCATCTTGAAGGTGGAGCCCGGGGGCAACACCTCCGCCAGCGCCCGGTTCTTCAGCGGGCCCGCCGGGTCCTGCTCGTACTTGTTGTAGGCCGCGCTGGCTTCCCTGGTGTCGTGGCTGGCCAGCGGGTTCGGGTCGAAGCTGGGCATGGAGACCAGCGCCTGCACCGCGCCGGTACGGGGGTCCAGCGCCACCGCCGCACCCCGCTTCACGCCGTTGTTGTTGTTGCGCAGCCCGTCGTAGGCGGCCTTCTGCGCGTTCTTGGAGATGCTGAGCAGGACGTTGCCGCCGCCGCTCTCGTCCCCGGTGAACATGTCCTTGACCCGGTCGGCGATGAGCTGGTCGCTGGTGCCGGCGAGGAAGTCGTTCTCCAGCCGCTCGATCCCGGTGTCGCCCAGGTTGACCGGCTTGTACCCGATGACATGGGAGTACTGTGCCCCACCAGGGTAGGTGCGCAGGTACTTCAGGTTGCCGTCGGTGGCCTGGCTGGTGGCCAGGGCCGTACCGCCGGCCTCGATGTTGCCACGCTTGCGGTCGTACTCGGCGACCTGGACCCGACCGTTGTAGTCGCTGGTCCGGTACTCGTCGGCCTTGTACGCCTGGACCCAGTTGAGGTTGGCGAAGAGCAGGCCGAACAGGACCATGGCCACCACACCGACACGGCGCAGGGGTGCGTTCACGGGCGGATCACCTCCGTTTGGGCACCGTGCAGCTGCTCCGGAGGGCCACCACCCGGCCGGGAGGTCGTTCCACGACCGGTGACGACCGGGCGGCGCGCCGCATCGGAGATCCGCAGCAGCACCGCGACGAGCAGCCAGTTCGCCATCAGCGACGAGCCACCGGCGGACAGAAACGGCGTGGTCTGACCGGTGAGCGGGATGAGTCCGCTGATCCCACCGACGATCACGAAGACCTGGAGGCCGAGGGTGAAGGAGAGCCCACCGGCGAGCAGCTTGCCGAAGGAGTCCCGGACGGCCAGGGCGGCGCGCAGTCCACGCTGCACGATCAGCAGGTAGACGACGAGCAGCGCGGAGAGCCCGAACAGCCCGATCTCCTCGCCGATCCCGGCGAAGATGAAGTCGTTCTGCACCTCGGGGAGGATCCCCGGCTCACCACCGCCCGGCCCGGCCCCGAACAACCCGCCGGTGCCGAGTGCCAGCAACCCCTGGACGAGTTGGTAGCCCTTGTCCGTGGGGTCGGCGAAGGGGTCGAGCCAGATCTCGGCCCGGACGTAGAAGTTGGCGAACGGCCCGCCGACCGTACTGCCGAGGAAGTACGCCAGGTACGCCCCGACGGAGAAGAGCAGCAGACCGATGATCAGCCAGCTGACCCGTTCGGTGGCGATGTACAGGGTCACCACGAACATGCCGAAGTACAGCAGCGAGGTGCCCAGGTCCTTCTGGAAGATGAGCACCATGAGGCTGACCGCCCAGACCACGAGGACCGGACCGAGGTCGCGGCCCCGGGGGAAGTCGACGCCCAGGAACCGGTGGCTGGCCAGGGAGAGCACTTCGCGCTTTCGCACCAGGTAGTAGGCGAAGAACGCGAGCAGGGCCAGTTTGGCGAACTCACCCGGCTGGATGGAGAAGCTCCCGACCCGGATCCACAGCTTCGCGCCGTTGATCTCGGAGAACCGCGCCGGCAGCACCGCCGGGATCATCACCAGCACGATGCCGGCCAACCCCAGGGTGTACGCGTACCGCGAGACGGAGCGGTGGTCGCGCATCAGCACCAGCAGCCCGGCGGCGAGCAGGACCGAGATGAGCGTCCAGAGCAGCTGCCGCCCACCGATCCCGGCGAAGGTGGCCAGGTCGGCCCGGTCCGCCGGGGCGGCGTCGTCCAGGTCGAGGCGGCGCAGGAAGCCCACGCCGAGCCCGTTGAGCAGGGCCACCGCCGGCAGCAGCGCCGGATCCGCGAACGGGGCGAGGAACCGGATGACGACGTGTACGCCGACGAAGACGGCGGTCAGCGCGGCGGCCGGCACCCAGAAGTCCGAGGTGACCGTGTCCAGCACGTTCGCCTCGATCATCGCCTGGTACGCGGCCGTCAGCACCATGGCCAGCAGCAGCAACCAGAGCTCGGAGTTGCGTCGTGACCGGGCCAGGCGTACGCCGGATTCCTCGCCCGTGCTGGGCGAGGTCACCGGGTTGGCCGCTGCGGTCACGCGTCGTTCCTCGGGATCGAGCCGGCGCTCACTCGGCCGACCGGCAGCCTGCCGGATCGAACGCCGGCGGCAGGTCGGTCGAGAGTGCGTCGGGTGTGATGGTCGGTTCGGCGGTGGCCGTCGGTCGGGGGGTCGCCCGTTCCTCGTTTGCCACGGCGCTGCCGCGCGGGGTCGGCGACGCGTCGTCCTGCCCCGGGGAGGGGGATCCGCTCGACGCCGGGCTCGGCGACGGGCTCGACGGCGGCGGGGTGGGCGCCGGCGGGCAGAGCGGTTTCAGGTTCGGATTGGCCGGGTCCTCGTCGGTCAGGTCGGCCAGCCGACGTTCGGCGTCACTCTCGCTGCGGGCCTGGATGCCCTGCTTGACCTGCTCCTGCGCGGCGGCCGTGAGGTCGTCGAGCTGGACCGGGCTGGTGAAGTGCACGCTGCTGAGGTCCATCCCGGCCACCTGGCCGGGCACCCCCCGGAAGACGGCCAGCTGGCCGGACTCGGTGGCACCGACGTAGTACTGCCGCTGCATGTAGGTCCAGCCGGCGAAGACCGCACCGCTGAGGATGACCAGCAGGGCCAGCGCCATCGCGACGGTCCGGACCGGACGCCGCTTGGGTTGCTCCGGGTCGTCGTCCCGGTTGGCCGTCGGCTCGTCCGGGGCGGGCGGGCGCGGCGCGGAGAGCGCCGAGGCACGGGCGGCCGGGGTGGAGTCGTCGGCGGAGGTCGCCATGCCCCGGTCCCGGGCGGCGGCGCCGCCCACGATCGGGGAGGACTCGACGATGTCCCGGTCGGTCGCGTCGGCGATGATCACCGTGATGTTGTCCGGGCCACCACCGCGGAGTGCGAGCTGGACGAGTCGCTCGACGCACTGCTGCGGGTCTGTGTACTCCCGCATGGTGTCGGCGATGGTCTCGGCGCTCACCACACCGGAGAGACCGTCGCTGCAGATCAGGTAGCGGTCGCTGGGCAGGACGTGACGGACGCTGTACTCGGGGTCGATGTCGCGACCGTCGAGCGCCCGGGTGAGCAGCGAGCGCTGGGGGTGGCTGCTCGCCTCCTCGGCGCTGATCCGGCCCTCGTCGACGAGCATCTGGACGTACGTGTCGTCCTTGGTGATCTGCGCGAACTCGCCGTTGCGCAGCAGGTAGGCCCGGGAATCACCAATGTGGACCATTCCGAGCTTGCTGCCGGAGAAGAGGGTCGCGGTCAGCGTGGTGCCCATCCCCTCCATCTGCGGATTGGCGTCCACGGTGTCGCGGAGTTGTTGGTTGGCGGTGCCGACGGCGGAACGCAACGCGTCGACGAGTGCGTCCCCAGGGACGTCCTCGTCGAGCGGCGCCAAGGCACCGATGACGATGTTACTGGCGACGTCACCGGCGGCCATGCCGCCCATACCGTCGGCGACGGCGAGAAGCCGCGGTCCGGCGTAGACGGAATCCTGGTTGCCGTCTCGGATCAGACCGCGGTCGCTGTGGGCCGCATAGCGCAGGGTCAGAGTCATGGCCGTAATTCGAGAGAGGTGCGGCCGATCCGGATCGGCACGCCGAGGGGGACGGGGGTAGGTCCGGTGACCTTAGCGCGATCCAGGTAGGTGCCGTTAGTCGAGCCGAGATCCTCGACGAACCACTGCCCGTCACGCGGGACCAGCCGGGCATGTCGGGCCGAGGCGTAGTCATCGGTGATGACCAGGGTGGAGTCCTCAGCCCGGCCGATGGTGATCTGCGCTTCGCCGAGGGTGATCCTGGTGCCGGCGAGTTGCCCCGCCGTCACCACCAGTTGCCGGGCGGCGCGACCCCGCTTGACCTTCGCGGGCTTGGCCGCCGGACCGGCCGGCGTTCCGACCGCGCGGGGCGGGGCCACCAGTCGCCCGGACTTGGCACCCGCGAACAGGTCCCGCCGGATCACTCCGACCACCGTGAACACGAAGATCCACAGCAGGATCAGGAACCCGAACCGGGCGACGGTGATGACGAGTTCGGGCAAGGCGGGTCAGCCGTCCACGCGGAAGGTCAGGGTGGTGGTACCGAGCTGGATCATGTCACCCGGGTTCAGGGCCACAGCGGATACCCGCTGACCGTTGACCATGGTCCCGTTCGTCGATCCGAGGTCGGTGAGCACCACCTGCCCGCCGTCGAAGTCCAGCCGGGCGTGCCGCCGGGAGATGCCGACGTCGGGCAGGCGCAGGTTGGCCTGGTCGCCTCGGCCGATCACGGTGGAGCCCATCTGCAACGGGTAGGTACGGCCGTCGCCGGAGACCAGCCGGACGTTGCGGGTGCCGCCGTGTCCCTGCTGCTGTTGGCCGTAGCCGCCGCCCTGGTCGTACGCGGGGTAACCGCCGGGCGCGCCTTGGTCGTAGCCACCCTGGTCGTACCCGCCCTGGTCGTAGCCGGGCGCGGAGACCGGGGCCACGTCACCACCGGTGTAGACCTCGGCGGTCACCCGGAACATTCCGGTGTCCAGGCCCTCACCCCGCTCGACCTCGACTATCACGTCGCCGTAGACCGTCCAGGCCTGCTCACCGATGAACTCCGCCTGCGACTGGGCCAGTTCCTGGGCCAACGCGGCAGCGTACGGTGCCAGCCGACTGTGGTCGTACGGCGAGAGATCGATCACGTAGCGGTTGGGCACCAACGTGCGCCCACCGGCCAGGATCGCCTTGTGCGCCTCGGCCTCCCGCTGCATGGCGTTGAGGATCTCCACGGGGTGGACCACCCCTTTGAAGACCTTGGCGAAGGCCCCTTCGACCAGGCCTTCCAGTCGCTTCTCGAAGCGTTGCAGCACGCTCACCGGCTCCTCCTCGGGTCCCGAGGACATGATGGTATCCGGCCGAAGCGCTCGCAGCTCACACGCCGCTCGGCCGCCTGTCGTCGGCCCGCTCGGACGGGCCCACGCTGTCGTGCTACTCTTTCGTCCGCCACGAACGGTAACCGAACACCGAACAGTGACCCACGTCGGGTAGCTGACGTTGGGTACGGTAACCGATCGAGGCAACGGTCAGGGACAGCGTAGGGTGTGCCGAGCCCGCTGGAAACAGCGGAGATCGGACCGGATACAGTGTTCCCGGTCGAGCCACGGGGAAGTGGCGGAATGGCAGACGCGCACGGTTCAGGTCCGTGTGCCCGAAAGGGCGTGGGGGTTCAACTCCCCCCTTCCCCACCACAAGCCAAGGGCTCCGCAGCGATGCGGGGCCCTTGCTTCGTGTCGGGGTCCTCCGGGCACCACGCTATGCTCCGGTGGTTTTGTCCCTAGGCTCCGAATGAACCAGGAGTGGCGTGTGGCTGTCGCGTTGGTGACCGGATCGGGCGGTCTGATCGGTTCGGAGGCGGTACGGCACTTCGCCGGCCTCGGTCTCGACGTCGTCGGCATCGACAACGACATGCGGCAGGAGTTCTTCGGCGCCGAAGCGTCGACCGCATGGAACGTGCGCCGCCTCGCCGACGAGTGTGGCTCCGCGTACTCGCACCACAGCATCGACATCCGGGACCGGGACTCGCTGGCGAAGCTCTTCGCCCGGTACGGCCGCGACGTCGCCGTGGTGATCCACACAGCCGCGCAGCCGTCCCACGACTGGGCGGTGCGCGACCCCTTCACCGACTTCGACGTCAACGCCGTCGGCACCCTCAACGTGCTCCAGTGCGTCCGCGAGCACTGCATCGAGGCGCCGGTGGTCCACTGCTCCACGAACAAGGTCTACGGCGACCGCCCCAACAGCCTGCCGCTGGTGGAGCTGGAGACCCGCTGGGAGATCGAGTCGGGGCACCCGTACGAGCAGGGCATCCGGGAGGACATGTCGATCGACTCCTGCCTCCACTCGATCTTCGGGGCCTCCAAGGTCGCCGCGGACGTGATGGTCCAGGAGTACGGCCGCTACTTCGACATGCGTACCGCCTGCTTCCGGGGTGGCACCCTGACCGGCCCCGCGCACTCCGCTACCGAACTGCACGGCTTCCTCGGGTACGTGATGCGGGCCAACATGGAGCGCCGGACGTACAACATCTACGGCTACCAGGGCAAGCAGGTGCGGGACGCGATCCACAGCTCGGACGTGGTCTCGGCGTTCGAGGCGTTCTTCCGCGACCCGCGTTCGGCGGCGGTCTACAACCTCGGTGGCGGGCGGCACTCGAACGTCTCCAACCGGGAGGCCTTCGCCCTGGCCGAGCAGATCACCGGCCGGGAGATGGTGACCGAGTACGTCGAGGCGAACCGGATCGGCGACCACAAGTGGTGGATCGGATCCAACGAGGCGTTCCAGAACGACTACCCCGACTGGAAGCAGGTGTACGACGTTCCCATGATCATGCGGGAGATCTACGAGGCCAACGTCGACAAGTGGGTGCCCGGGGCATGAACACCAAGCGCAACGTACTCGGTGTCCTGGTCGACGCCACCGACTACACGGCCGCCACCGAGCAGGTGGTGGCCGCCGGCCACGAGCGGCGTCCGCTGGCCCTGACCGCGCTGGCCGTGCACGGGGTGATGACCGGGGTCCTGGACCCGGCGCACAACGCCCGGCTCAACTCCTTCGACCTGGTCACCCCGGACGGACAGCCGGTCCGGTGGGCGCTGAACCTGCTGCACCGCGCCGGCCTGTCGGACCGGGTCTACGGTCCGACGCTGACCCTGCACGTGCTGCGCCGCTTCGCCGAGGAGGGGCTGCCGGTCTACCTGTACGGCTCGACCGACGAGACCCTGGCCAGGCTCATCCCGGCGTTGGAGCGGATGTTCCCGACCCTGCGGATCGCCGGGGTGGAGGCGTCGAAGTTCCGCCAGGTCCAGCCGGGTGAGGACGTCGAGATCGCCGACCGGGTCCGGGCCAGCGGGGCGCGGCTGCTCCTGGTCGGGCTCGGCTGCCCCCGCCAGGAGGTCTTCACGTACGCGATGCGTCCGCTGCTGGACATCCCGATGATGGCTGTCGGCGCGGCCTTCGACTACCACGCCGGTCTGCTCAAGCAGCCCCCGCCGTGGATGCAGAAGGCGGGGCTGGAGTGGTTCTGGCGGCTCGGCCTGGAGCCGAAGCGCCTCTGGCGCCGCTACATCATCCTCAACCCGGCCTACCTGGGTCGCCTGGCGGCCCAGAAGACCGGTCTGTGGAAGGCGCGTCCACCGGCTCCGGCCACCGAGCGCCCCCCCACCTTCGCCGTCTGACAGGCTCCGCACCGAGCGCACCTTCCTGGTCGCCGTGGCCGCCCGGCCACCACGACCCGGGGAGGTGCGCTCGTCGTGGTGCCCCGGCACCGGTTCCCGGGCCGACGGCCGCCCGCACCGGCACGACCCACCGTCGCCACCGTCGCCACCGTCGTCTCCGGAGGGGTCGTCGTCGCCGGTGGCAGCCCCCTACGGGTCGGCTCCGGGGCAACCGGGGGTGCCGTCCCGGATTCGCCCGCCGCCTGAGTGGGCAAGGGTATTCACATGGACAGTCATCTCATCGTGCTGGTGACGGTCGCCGCCGTCTGGCTCACCGCTGGAATCGTCGCCGACGGTATGCCCCGGCTGCACCGGGCGTACACGCTCCGTCGCCGGGTCCACTGGCTGTTCGCGCTCACCCTGGCCGGTCTCGGCCTGACCGGCGGGGTCCTGATGGCCGGGTTGCAGAGCCCCGGGGCGGCCCCCGTCGACCGGGCTGCGGCCGGGCTGGCCCTGGCGACGGTCCCCGCCCTGGTGGTGGCGGTCTGCACCGTACGCCGACTGCGTCGGCTCAGCGCCGGGGCCGCCGCCTTCGCCGCCGCGCCGCGTACCCCCGCCCCGCACGGGCTGAGGGCCGCCGCCGCCCATCCGTTGATCGGGCTCCCGCTCCAGGCCACCGGCCTGGCCGCAGTGGTCGGGGTGTTCTCCGTGAACGGCTTCGACCTGCTCGACGGAGCGGGTCTGACCGGTCCGGCGGTCACCGTCGGCCTGCTCGTGGTCACCGCGATCGCGGTCCGGCACTCCCTGCGGCACAGCCGCCTGGCCGAACGGGCCGTGGCGGAGCCGGACGCCGGGGCACCGGCAGAGCCGGTCCTCACCTCACCGCGGACGCCCGACGCCCTCCACGTATAGCAGTTCCAGGATCGACCTGGTCGCCTCGAACCAGCGGTCCAGCCAGCCGGGCGGGGGGATGCTCCCCCGGGGCGGCAGTTCGAGCAGCAGACCCCGCATCAGCGGGTGGTCCACGAGCGTGTCGTTCGGGTCCATCGGCCATCCTCCTGTCGGATACGACGGCTCCCGGAGCGGGCCGGACTCCATGGAGGGCAACGACAGGGGTGAACCGGGTTGCTCCGGCGCGGGCGCCATACCCCGGCCGTCGAGTTCGCTGTCACCCGTGACCACCTCGGTGAGGACCGTGTCGCGGCGGGAGCCTCGGTACTTGCCACCGAACCGCTCCTGCTTGCCCGGACCGTTTGTGTGGTTGTCTGACCCGATCGTCGTCATCCGTCTCGCCTGCCTCGCTCGGTTACGCATTCCTGCGGCCGGTTGGTCGACCAGCGCCGTACCGAGTGGTTCAACGACACGGGCCGGAAGTGGCGACGGGGTGAATCCTGTCCACGACGGACATAAGCCCTGTTCGGCGTCGTGTGGAGCGGTGTTCGACGACCCGGTGGCCGGGGCGGGTGCGAGCGCACGAGGGGCGCGGAACCGATCCGGCGACACTGCCGGAGAGTTCCGCGCCCCTCGATCTGGCCGGTGGGTCAGTACCGGCCGAACACACCCTTCCTGGCACCGGCGACGAAGGCGTGCCAGTCACCCGGAGCGAAGATCAGCGCAGGTCCGGACCGGTCCTTGGTGTCCCGGACCCCGACCGCGCTGCTCGCGTACGCCACCTCCACGCAGTTGTCACAGTTCGGACCACTCTTGGAGCTCTTGAACCAAACTGCCTGCGTCAGGTCCTCGGGGAACCCCTTGGTCGCCACTTCCACAACGGCTCCTCTGCCAGTGTCGCGATGTGTGCAATGGACTCCTCCGGTCCGATGGCCGCTGCTCGAACGTTCTCGAAGATGAGGTCGTACTTCTTCAGCTCCTCGCCCTTTTCGAGGAAGAGCCCTCCCATGGCGTTCTCCGCGTACACGACATCGGGGTCACCGGGCTCAGGGAAACTGAGAATGGTGAAGGTGCCGTCCATACCGGAGTGTGCTCCCGCCGCGAACGGCAACAACTGGATCGTCACGTTCGGTAGCTGGGCAACCTCCACCAACCGCTGGAGCTGGCCACGCATCACCGCGTCCCCGCCCACCGGCCGGCTCACCACGGCCTCATCGAGCACCACCCATAGATTGACCGGATCGTCCTGCGTCAACAACGACTGGCGTCCCATTCGGACACGCACTTTCTGGCGGGCCTCCTCGACCGGGAGATCCGATCGACCCTGCCGGATCACCGCGTCGGCGTACTCCTCGGTCTGCAGGAGACCCGAGACGACCTGCTGTTCGTACGTCCTGATGGTGCGGGCGGCGTCCTCCAGTCCCACGTACGCGCCGGAGAGGACGTTGTTGTACGGGTACCACCAGCCCTTCTGCCGGGCCTCGCGGGCGAACTGCACCAGTTCGTCGCTCTCCTCGTCCACCACCCCGTAGATCCGGAGCATGTCCCGTACGTCGCGGGGTGTGGCGGTGGTGTGCCCGGTCTCGATGCGGGACACCTTCGAGGCCGAGCACTCCAACTGCTCGGCGACGGCTTCGATCGTGATGCCCGCCGACTCGCGGCGGCGGCGAAGTTCCGCGCCGAGTCGGCGGCGTCGGATCGTGGGGCTGCGTCGCTCACTCACGGCTCGCCCCAGGGGCTGCTGGTCCGGAACGCTGGACACTCGCGCTCACCCGAGCTACCTCCGGTAGATCGCGCCTACGTCGACTCCCGCCGGGGGCGCGACCGTCGAACGGCGGGCGATCGTTCGCGGCATGGGGGTGAAGCCGTTCGTCGGCCGGCCGCGACGGCGAAACGGGCGTCCAGTGTGCCGCTCTGCATCGAGAGCTTCAAGCGGGATGCCGTGGCGTGTTCACGTATCGATGTCGCCGCCCGTTCACGCATCGGCAAAAGTCGACGTGCAACTTGCATGCCGGACGACACTGATGCACTCTGTCCGTATGGCTCGGGTTACTCACCGTTCCGGTCGACCACCGGACCAGTGTGTCGAAACCGCCTCGAACGGGGCCACAACGGCGACCTTGAGCTGCGAGAACACGTGATCGGTCCGTACCGGGAGTGACTCGCCGCCACCGGCTGAAACCGGAGCAGCGGGAGGGGTAACCGGGTGGAACCGGGTGCAGGTCGGGTGTCGGCGCGCCACCAGCGGGCCCGGCCGGACCAGCACAGTTTGCACCAAAGCCGGTCAACGAGGGCACGACCTCTCGCCGGGATGTGACACCCCCCGTCCAGCCGCCGCCGGCGTGCCGCCGGCCCACGATCCTTCAGGAGCCCATGTGCTTCCCCGCTCCGGTGACGTTCTGCACGTGACTCGCGCGGCGAGCGTCCAGTTCAAGCGACGCCCCATCAAGTTCCGGGTGATCCGGGTGCTCGACTGGCCGACGTACCACGGCTGGCTCTGGCTCGAGGGTTACGAGCTGGACGCGACCGGGGACGCGGTCCGCCGCCGGTCGATCTTCGTCCAGCGCGCCGGGCTGGAGCAGATCTCGGCCGCCCCGCAGCCCCGCCCGCACACGGCCCTACGGCCTCGACGGCCCGTCGTCCGCACCCCGGTCCGGGTCGGCTGACCTTCACGTTTCGCCTCCGGCGGGTGGGCCTCTGCCATAGACTTCGGTACGCCCACCCCGGCATGTAGCACCCCGCGCGGCCTCAGACCCCGAACCTGGGATGGCCATGCTCAGTCTGCCCGCCACACGGCTCGACCCGCTCGGCACTCACCACCGACACCGTGTCCGGATCGGCTCCATTCTCGGCCTGCTGGCGATGTTCGGCACCGCGACCGCGATCCTGGTCGCGGCCCCGGATCCGGCCGGATCCACAGACCGCGTCCAGCACCCGTCACCGGCACCGGCGATCTTCGTGGTCGAGGAGTCGGCCCCGGTCACCGACCTCGACCCGTACTCCACCGGGACACCGGCGGGGACCAGCACGTACCCGCCCGGACCGGTCCGTACGCCGGGCGCGGTACCGGCCGGGGTCGGCGGCGGGTCGGCCGTCGGCGACCCCCGCAGGGGTGGACGGGCCGGCGACGAGGTGCCGTCCTCACTGTTCTGGTCAGGGGTGGGCGGGCTCGTCGTCTCCCTGACCGGAATGTCGATGCTCGGGGTACGACGCCGGATGTGGTGATCCCGGTCAGGGGATCGGAGGCACCTGCGGCCCGGTGGGAGTGACGGTCGGGGTGGGGGACTCGGGTGCCGCAGCCACCACCACCGTCACCTCCTGCCCCGTCGGCACCGGTTCACCGGGAGACGGGTCGGTTGCCACCACGGTTCCGGGGCTCTCGGCCGACTCCCGGTACTCCACCCGGTAGGCCACCCCGAGCCGGTCCAGCAGGGCCCGCGCCGTTGCCTCGGCGAGCCCCACCAGCGGCGGCATCGGCACCTCGTCGACCGGCGGGGTGGTCGGCGCGGCGCTGGTGGCGGCGGTCGTCGCCGGGGTGGTGGCGGGCGTGGCGGAAGGCGTGGCCGAGGTCGGCGCCGCAGAGGTCGGCGCCACGGTCGGCGGCGGTGTGGGCGTCTCCTCGGGACCCTCCACCGAACGCCCCACGAACCACGCCCCGACGGCCACCAGAGCGGCCACCAGCAACCCGACGACCCCGAGCAGGATCGGGGTCCACCAGCGCCGACCGGCCGGCTCCTCGCCGTACCACTCGGGTTCCTGGTAGTCGCCGGGCCGAGGGGGCGGCACCCCCGCCCGACCCGACCAGACCGCCGGTCCGCTCGTCTCCCCCGGCACCCGGTCCTGCGCCCGGGTCGACTCCGTCGCCGGCAACGGCGCGGTCCGGTCCGCCGGTGGCGGTGGCTGGCCGACCCGGTCCGGTGGTGGCGGGCCGACCCGGTCCCCGCCGCCCGTCGGCGCGGGCGGGGGATCACCGGCCGGTGGTATCCGTCGGGTCTCGTCGTCGGACGAGAACAGCCAGGTCACGTCCGCGCCCTCCGGGGATATCCGGCGGGTGGCGTCGCTCTCGTCGCCGGGCGGCAACCCCCGGGTCCGGTCGTCGTCGTCCCCGGTGGGTGGCTCCCGGCGGTCGTCGCTCATGGCACGTCCCCTCGGAACGGGCGCCCCGGCCCTCGTGGATCCACGCTAACCCTCCCCGGCGGTATCGGCCGGGATCAGCGCGGATCACCGCGCGTCACGAAGGACTCTCTTCTCGTCACCGGCCACCACCACGACTCGCCGCACGAGCCCGGGACCGTTACGCTCCCCCGCATGGCCAGGGGCTGGGGAGGATCCATCGCCACCGCCGTCGGCGTCGCCGCCGGCGCGGGCGCGGCTCAACTCGGCTTCGGCTACGGGCTGGGCATCATCACCTGGGCTCCGGCCGGGGCCGCACCGCAGGAGGCGGGCTGGGTCGCCAGCCTCGCCTGGGCGACCTGGATCGCCGCCACCTCGACCATCGCCGGGGCGGTGTGCGCCCAACGACTACGGGGACACCCGACTCCCGGCACCGACCCGGGTCCCGGCCCGGTCCGACCGGACCCCGGGTTCCTCGGGGCGTCGGTCCTGGCCGTCGCCGCCGCACTGGGCGGGCTGACCACCGTCCTGCTGGTGGCGGTACCGGCCCGGGCGGCCGACATGCCGTTCGTCTCGTCCCCCCAGACCGTCGCCGCCGGATACGCGGGCGCGGGGGTCCTGCTCGGACTCCTGGCCGCCCTCTGGGCGCTGAACTCCCCCGCCGCCCGCATGAACCTGATCGCCACTGCGGGGTGGTTGTGGCTGCTCGCGGCGGTCGCCGTGGTGGACGGGGTGATCGCCGGTCGGGGCCTGACCAGCGCCCAGCTCGGCATCTGGCAGCTGAGCGCCGACAACCCCGGATTCTGGGTACGCGACTACTTCTACTGGCCGGGCGCGGTCCTCTCGCTGGTCTCCGCCCTGGTCATCGGCGCCCTCACCGCCCGGCGGTACGCCCGTGACCCGCTCCGTCGGGTCGGCACCACGGTCTCCGGGGCGGCCGGACCACTCCTCGTCGCGGTCGCCTACTTCCTGGTCGTGTCGAGGTTGGCAGCACTCGACCCGGAGCAGGTCTCGGCCCACCTCGTCGCCCCGTACGCAGTAGTCGTCGGGGCCGGTGCCTCGGCGCTGCTCACCGCACTCGCCCAGCGCACCGCCACCCGGTCCGCCCGGGCCGACGCCGAACCCGACCAGGCCGCCGTCGAGGCGGGCGGGGCCGCCACCGCCACCGAGCCCGCCGAGGTGACCTCGACAGGTGGACCGGCCCGGCTTCCCCGGCAGCGCAACGCCGAGCCGGGATCGTCGAGCCCCGAGAAGGACCGGGCGGACGCGGTCGTACCGTCCGATGCGGCGGCGTCGTCCGCTGGGGCCGGATCGCCTGACGTGGCCGGGTCGTCCACGCCGGACGGGTCGTCCACGCCGGACGGGTCGTCCGCACGGGGTGGGTCCTCCGCTCGGGCGGGGTCGTCCGTGCCGGGTGGGGTCGCGGGCAGCGCCGAACCGGCTCCCCCCGCCGACCCGCCGACCACCGCACGGTCCTCCCGGTCCCGGTCCGCGACGTCGACTGCCAAACGGAAGCCCCGGACCCGGACCACGGAGTCCGAGGATCCGACCTCCTCGTCGGCGGCCGAGCCGACGTCGAAGCCGACCGGGGCGGACTCCACCGCCGACCAGGTCACCGACGTCATCGCCAGCCCACCGGTCACCCCCCGCCCACGCCCCGGCCGCCGAGACCAGTGACCCGAACGGACCGGTGACCAGCCCGGGCCGGGTCGGTGGTGCCGGGGCAAGATCGGCGCCTCGGGCCGGGTCGGTGAGCCGGCCCGGACCGGCGAGCGAGCCCGGGTCGGGTGTGCAGGCGGCCGTGGGGGTGTCCCGGTCGGGGTCCCCTAGGCGTCGACCGGCCAGGTGTGCACCGGCTCGTTGCCGGCCTGCAGCTCCGCGTACCGCTGCACCATGTGGTGCAGGGCCGCACTCCGGTCCATGCCCCGCTTCCGCTCGGCCGCCCACACCGTCTCGGTCTGCCAGACCGCGCCGTTGCGCCCGGTACGGCAGCGCTGCTCGATGATGCCGAGCAGCCGGTCCCGTTCCGCCGCCGCGACACCGAACCGGTCCAGACCGGCCGCCGCCTTCGGCAACAGCACGTCGAGCACGAGCTTGGTGACCGGCACCTCGCCGAGGCGGGGCCAGTGCAGGACGGCGTCCATGCCCCGTCGGGCGGCGGCGTGGAAGTTCTCCTCGGCGGCGCTGAAGGTGAGCTGGCTCCAGATCGGCCGGTCCGCCTCGGCCAGCCCCCGGGCCAGTCCGAAGTAGAAGGCGGCGTTGGCGAGCATGTCCACCACCGTCGGCCCGGCCGGGAGCACCCGGTTCTCCACCCGCAGGTGTGGGCGACCGTCCATGATGTCGTACACCGGGCGGTTCCACCGGTAGACGGTCCCGTTGTGCAGTCGAAGCTCGGCCAGTTGGGGGACCCCACCGGCGTGCAGCACCTCGACCGGGTCCTCGTCCTCGCAGATCGGCAGCAACGGCGGGAAGTACCTGACGTTCTCCTCGAACAGGTCGAAGATCGAGGTGATCCAGCGCTCCCCGAACCACACCCGGGGGCGTACCCCCTGGGCTTTCAGTTCGTCCGGGCGGGTGTCGGTGGACTGCTGGAACAGGGCGATCCGGGTCTCCGCCCACAGCTGGCGGCCGTACAGGTAGGGGGAGTTCGCGCCGACCGCGACCTGGACCCCCGCGATGGCCTGGGAGGCGTTCCAGTAGTCGGCGAAGCTGTCCGGGGCGACCTGGAGGTGGAACTGGAGACTGGTGCAGGCCGCCTCCGGGGCGATCGAGTCGGTGTGGGTTTGGAGCCGTTCCACCCCCTGGATGTCCAGCTCGATGTCCTCGCCCCGGGCGCCGACGATCTGGTCGTTGAGTGCCCGGTAGCGCTCGTTGGTGGAGAGGTTGTCAGCCACCAGGTGTCGTTCGGTGAGCGTGGGCAGGATGCCGACCAGGAGGATCCGGGCGTCGGACTTCGCCGCCTGGTTCTCGGCCCGGGACAGACTGCTGCGCAGGTCCCTCTCGTAGTCACCGAACCCGGTTCCCTCGATCAGCCGGGGCAGGGCGTTCAACTCCAGGTTGAACTGACCCAGCTCGGTCTGGAACAGCGGGTCGGCGATGTCGGCGAGGATCTCCTCGTTGCGCATGGCGGGTCCGGCGTCCGGCTCCGCGAGGTTCAGCTCGATCTCCAGCCCGGTCATCGGCCGGTCGGCGTCGAACCCGAAGTCGTCGAGCATCAACGCGAACACGTCCAGACATCGTCGGACCTTCTGCCGATACCGGACGCGATCCTCCCGGGAGAAGGCGCCGTGCGCGACGTTCTTGCCCATGTGTCCTCCAGGAGGGTCGTGCCTGCGGAACGCGCCGTCCCGAGAGCACATCGTGAGGTTCTCCACGTTAGGTGAAAGGAGGGGCACCCGGTTAACACCGACCGGGAAGAAGGGAAGGCATCTCACATTCCACCGACGGCTGCCGCGGCGATCCCGGCGGCCCGCCGCACGGGTCGACCTCACGAACGCGAACCGGCCCGCGTGCCGTCGAGGCAGCGCGGGCCGGTCAGGAGGAGGTCAGGCCTGCCGGATGGCCTCGCCCTCGATCTCGATCTTGATCTTCTTGCCCACCAGCACGCCGCCGGTCTCCAGCGCGACGTTCCAGGTGAGGCCGAAGTCCTCCCGGTCGATCTCGGTGCTGGCGGTGAAGCCGAAGATGTCCTGGCCGAACGGGCTGCGGCCGACCCCCTCGAACTCGACCTCCAGGTCGACCGGGCGGGTGACGCCCCGGATGGTCAGCTCACCGGAGAGCACGAACTCGTTGCCGTTATGAGACTTCACACCGGTGCTGCGGTATTCCAGGGTCGGGTGGTTCTCCACGTCGAGGAACTCGGGGCTACGGAGGTGCCCGTCCCGGTCGTCCTGGGCGGTGCTGATGCTGGCCGCCTGGATGGTGGCGTTGACGGCGGAGCCCAGCGGGTCCTCGGCGACGGTGACGGTGGCGGTCGCCTCGGTGAACTCACCCCGCACCTTGCTCACCATCATGTGCCGTACGACGAAACCGACCCGCTTGTGCGCCGCATCCAGGGCGTAGGTGCCCGGGGTGGGGATGGTGAGGCCGTTCCAGTCGCGGGTGACCCCGTCGGTGTTGACGGTCATGACACTGCCTTCCAGAGAGGGGGACGTGCGATCAATCAGTTGCAGAAGCAACTATAGCTACAGCAATATTCCTCCTGTCAAGCACTGCTATGCTGGGTGGGTGGACCAGAACGTGTTCGACGACCCCCGGATCACCGCCGTCGGGCTGCTCGTCGAGGCGCACGCCGGCCTGTCGGCGCGTTTCGCCGAGCAGTTCGAAGAGCACGGCCTCTCCCCGGTCGAGTTCGAGGTGTTGACCCGCCTCGCCCGCTCACCCGGCAACCAACTCCGGATGACCGACCTGGCCGCCCAGACCTCGCTGTCCACCAGCGGGGTCACCCGGGTGGTCGACCGGATGGAACGGGACGGCCTGCTCTGTCGGCGGGCCTGCCCCAACGACCGCCGCAGCTCGTACGCGGTGGTCACCCAGACCGGGCTGGAACGCCTGGACGAGACCCTCCCCGGCCACCTGCGGATCATCGAGCAGTGGTTCACCGGGCAACTCGAACCCGCAGCCCTGGCGAACCTGCTGGAGGGCCTACGCCGGGTACGCGACGCGGTGCACCCGGGGGCGACCGCAGGCAGCACCGACCCGGCCCACGGCACCCCCCACTGCTGACCCGGCACGACACCCGGCACCCCCCACTGCCGACCCGGCACACTCCGCTGCCGACCCGGGCACCCGGCACCCGACAGTCGCTGCCGGCCTGCCGGATGGGTGGACAGCGCTCTTCCACCGAACGACCAATGATCATCAGCTCTGCCGACCGGCAGGATCCCCGGCATGAGCTACGACGAACTACCGGGTGGCCTCGGCCGGTGGCGAGCCCGCTGGCTGGTGGCCCGGCACAACGGAGCACTCGGCCCGCTGGCGTACGGCGGGATGCTCGTCCTCCTCGCCCCGGTGGTCCTGTTCGCCCCGGTGATGCTGCTCTGGTTCGCCGTGCAGGCCCTGTACGAACTCGGCGCGGCCCGGTGGGGGAACCGGGGTGGAGTCCCCGTCACCGCCGACACCCATCCCGAACTCACCGCCCTGGTCGACGAGGTGGCCCGACGGGTCGGGGTTCCGCCACCCGACCGTGTCCTCCTCACCGCCGACCCGGTGGTCACGGTGGAGGTCGTGGGCGGCCGACGGTTCCTCTGCATCGGTCTACCCCTGCTCGCCTGCCTCGACCGGCACGAACTGCGGGCCGTCGTGGCCCACCGGCTGACGCTCCTGAGATACCGACCGGCCCGCCTCGTCGACTCCCTCTTCGACCTCTGGGCGGAGGCGACCGAGACGATCGAGATCGAGACGGCCGCCGCAACCGAGACGGCCGGATTCGATGAGGCTGCCGCAACCGGGACGACCGAGGGCGGGTCGCACCGGGCGGGTCGGCGGTTGCGTCGGGCCGAGGCGCTCCGTCGTGAACTCGACGCCTTCGCCGCCGTCCTGCACCGGGACGCCGACGCGGCGGCCGTCGACGCCGCCGGGGGGACCCGCGCCGCCGCCCTGGCGTTCGCCCGGTCCAGCCTGGTCCCCGACGAGTACGACCGGCTCCACGACGGGGTGCCCCGACGCAGCGCCCTCCGGTCCGGGGTGGGGATCCGGGACCTCGACGAGGGCTGGCGTCGGCTGCTGCGACACGGGATCGGACCGTCGGACTGGGACGAAGACGCCGCTGCACTCCAGGCGAAACACCATCCCGCCCTCGCTGCGGCGTTCCGGGAACTCGGGACCGGACCGGTGGGGCTCACGCCGGCAGCCGACCCGGTACCGACCGCCCCACTCACCCCACGTCAACAGCGTCGGGTCGTACGCCGACTGTTGGGCGTCCCGTACCCGCAGTACCTGGGCTGGACGACCTGGGCCGACGCCCCACCCGCGTGGTGGCGGCGGCGGGCCGCCGAGGACGCCGACGCGTTCCGGGGCCACGTGACGGCCCTCCTCGGGCGGCGGCCGGTCGACGACGTGGAGGTCGGCGAGGTGATCCGGGACCGGTCGGCGGAACTGCTGGCCATCGCACTCGACGTACCGCCGTCCGCTGTCGAGTCGGAGCCGTACGACGAGGACGACCCGCCGAGCGCCCTGATCCGGCTGGTCGAGGCGAACCTGCTGGGGGCGGGCTGGCGGCTGGAACATCCGGCGGTCCGGGACGTCCTGGTCGGGCCGGACGACACCCGGGTCGACGCCCGCCGGTTGGTCCTCGACTCGCGGGGTGACCTGGACACCCTCCGCCCCCACCTCACCCCCGTCGCCCACCTCACCCCCGTCGAACGGCACGCGAACGGAGGAGGGAGCCCGGGGCAGGGGTGATCAGAGGCCCAGGTCGCGGGCGATGATCATGCGCTGGACCTCGGAGGTGCCCTCGCCGATCTCCAGGATCTTGGAGTCCCGCCAGAATCGGGCCACCGGGTACTCGTTCATGAATCCGTACCCGCCGTGGATTTGGGTGGCCTCCCGGGCGTTGTCCACCGCCACGGTGCTGGCGTGCAGCTTGGCGATGGCGGCCTGCCGCTTGAACGGCTCACCGGCGAGCATCCGGGCCGCCGCGTCGTAGTACGCCAGGCGGGCGGTGTGCGCCTTCAGCTCCATGTCGGCGATCTTGAACTGGATCGCCTGGTAGTTGCCGATCGGCTGGCCGAAGACCTGACGCTGTCTGGCGTACGAGATCGACTCGTCGACGCAGCCCTGAGCGAGCCCGACCGCCAGGGCGGCGATGGCGATCCGCCCCTCGTCGAGGATCCGGAGGAACTGGGCGAAGCCCCGACCGCGTTCGCCGAGCAGGTTCGCCGCCGGCACCCGGCAGTCGTCGAAGGTCAGCTCGTGGGTGTCGGAGGCGTTCCAACCGACCTTCGAGTAGCCGGGGGCGACGGTGAATCCGGGCGTACCCGAGGGGACGATGATGGTGGAGAGCTCCTTGGAGCCGTCCGGTCGGGTGCCGGTCACGGCGGTCACGGTGACCAGGGCGGTGATGTCGGTGCCCGAGTTGGTGATGAACGCCTTCGACCCGTTGATCACCCACTCGCCGGTGGCCTCGTCGAGCACCGCCCGGGTCTGGGTGCCCCCGGCGTCGGAGCCGACACCCGGCTCGGTCAGCCCGAATCCGGCCAGCGCCTCGCCGCTGGTCAGCTTCGGCAGCCACTGGGCCTTCTGTTCCTCGGAGCCGAACCGGTGGATCGGCATCGCGCCGAGGGAGACCGCCGCCTCCAGGGTGATCGCCACGCTGGAGTCGATCCGAGCCAGTTCCTCCAAGGCCAGGCAGAGGGCGAAGTAGTCGCCGCCCATGCCGCCGTGCTCCTCCGGGAAGGGCAGCCCGAACAGGCCCATCTTCCCCATCTGCCGGACGACCTCGTACGGGAAGGTGTGCTGCTCGTAGTGCTCGGCGATGACCGGGGCGACGACCTCGCGGGCGAAGTCCCGGACACTGTCCCGCAGCGCCTCCTGCTCGTCGGTGAGCCGGAAGTCCATCTCGTCCTCCTCTGTGGGCAGCCGTCGGTCAGACCGGGGTGACGCCGTGCCGACGTCGGGAGAAGTGCCGCTCCTTGCTCCGGGCGGCGGCGAACCGGCGGACCAGTTCGGCCCGCAGGTCGTGCGGCTGGACGATCGTGTCCACCACCAGCTCGCTGGCGAGCCTGACGACGTCGATGTCCTGTTCGTACTCCTCGCGCCTGGCGGCGACGAAGGCCTTCCGTTCGGTCTCGTCGTCGATCGCGGCGATCTTGTTGGCGTAGACCGCGTTGACCGCGGCCTCCGCACCCATCACCGCGATCTTCGCGGTGGGCAGGGCGATCGTCGCGTCGGGCTCGAATCCGGGGCCGGCCATCGCGTACAGGCCCGCGCCGTACGCCTTGCGGACCACCACGCAGATCTTGGGCACCGTGGCCTCGGAGATCGCCGTGATCATCTTCGCCCCGTGGCGGATGATGCCCTGCTTCTCCACAGCACTGCCGACCATGAACCCGGGTACGTCGGACAGGAACAGCAGCGGCACGTTGAACGCGTCGCAGAGCTGGACGAACCGGCTCGCCTTGTCGGCCGAGTCGACGAAGAGGACCCCGCCCTTGAACATCGAGTTGTTGCCGACCACCCCGACGACCTCGCCGTCGAGCCGACCGAACCCGATGGTCAGCTCCCTGGCCCAGAGCGCCTGGATCTCGAAGAAGCTGCCCTCGTCGAGGAGGCCCTTGACGTACCGGCGCATGTCGAACGCCTGCCGTTCACTGGTCGGCACCAACGCGGCGAGGTCGACCTTCGCGGGCGCGGGCACCGCCTCGACGGCCGGTGGCGTCTGGGTCCAGCTCCCCGGCAGGTACGACAGGTAGCGCTTGACCACGTCGAGCGCCTCGGCCTCGGTCTTGCAGAGGAAGTGCCCGACGCCGGACTCGGTGCAGTGCACCTTCGCCCCGCCCATCGCCTCCAGGGTGGTCTTCTCCCCGGTGACCATCTCGACCATCCGGTCCGAGCCGAGGTACATGCTGGCGTTGCCGTCCACCATCGCCACCACGTCGCAGAACGCCGGAATGTACGCCCCGCCCGCCGCGCTCGGCCCGAACAGCGCGCAGACCTGGGGGATCGAGCCGGAGGCGCGTACCTGGTTCCAGAAGATCCTGCCGGCGCCGCGTCGGCCCGGGAAGAGCTCGACCTGGTCGGTGATCCGGGCCCCGGCCGAGTCGACCAGGTAGACCATCGGCACCCCGGTCGAGTACGCCCGCTCGATGGTCCGGATGATCTTTTCGACGGTACGGGCGCCCCAGCTGCCCGCCTTGACAGTCGAGTCGTTGGCCATCAGGCAGACCTGACGCCCCTCGATGGTGGCGGTGCCGGTGACCACCCCGTCGGCGGGCAACCCCTCGGCGGTGGCGTTGGCGTAGATCCCGTCCTCGACGAAGGACCCCTCGTCGACCAGGTACGCCACCCGCTCCCGGGCGAAGAGCTTGCCCTTGGCGGCATTGGCCGCGTGGTACTTCTCCGCACCGCCGCCGAGTACGCGTTCGCGCAGCTGTTCCAGCTCCACACCGACCCCCACCCACCCAGAGCATCCCTGAACGATCGTTTAATCTACCCCACCCACCCCCATTCCCCCACACCTCCCGACCCCTTGATCGCCCCCACCCCACCCCACCCCGTCCGGCTCCCCGCCCCGTCCTGGTGATCAAGGGATTTGCGTCAGGAATCGCACTGCCGCTTGACGCAAATCCCTTGATCACCAGGCGCAGGGACCGTCAGGGCGCAAGGGGGGGTGGGGGTCAGGGGGTGGGGGGAGGGGGGTGGGGGGTGGGGGTCAGGGGGTGGTGGGGAGGGGGGTGCGGGGGGTGCGGGGGCCGGCTCGGAGGATGGCGGAGGGCAGGGGGGTGCCGACGATCCGTTCGGCCAGCTCGGCGGCCTCGATCAGGGCGGACAGGTCGATCCCGGTGTCGATGCCCATGTCGTGGAGCATGTGCACCGCCTCCTCCGTGGCCAGGTTCCCGCTCGCCCCCGGGGCGTACGGGCACCCGCCGAGCCCTCCGACGCTGGCGTCGAACTCGGTCACCCCCAGCTCCAGCGCCGTCAACAGGTTGGCCAGGGCGGTGCCCCGGGTGTTGTGGAAGTGCAGCAGGACCGGGACGTCGGCGTTGCGGTCGCGTACCTCGGTCAGCAGCTCCCGGACCCGACGTGGAGTCCCCATCCCGGTGGTGTCGCCGAACGCCACCCGGTCGGCACCGTCGCGGACCACCCGGTCGACGATGCCGGCCACCCGCTTCGGATCCACGTCCCCCTCGAACGGGCAGCCGAAGCTGGTCGCCACGATCACCTCGACCGTCGCCCCCGCCCCGTGCAGCAGGTCGACCAGCTCGGCGATGTCGTCCAACGACTCGTCGGTGCCCCGGTTGACGTTGCGCCGGTTGTGGGTGTCGCTGGCCGAGACGACCACCTCGATCTCGGTGAACCCGGCGGCAAGTGCCCGCTGGGCGCCTCGGGTGTTGGGCACCAACGCCGAGTAGCGCACCCCGTCGACCCGGGTGGCCCGCCGCCACACCTCGTCGGCGTCGGCCATCTGCGGAATCGCCTTCGGGTGGACGAAGGAGACCGCCTCGATCCGTCGGACACCGGTCCCGGAGAGCGCGTCGAGCAGCCGTACCTTGGCCTCGGTCGGGATCGGATCCTCGTTCTGGAGCCCGTCGCGGGGGCCGACCTCGCGGATCGTCACGGAGTCTGGGTAGTGGGTCATGTGTCACCTCGCTGCGACCGGGCGCGGCCACTCGTGACGGCCACGCACCTGGGTGTCGTCTACAGCGAAGCAGAGGCGACGGCTCCCCGCCACCGTCGGCGGGCCGTCACTCCTCGATCGCGTCCCGGAGCCGCCGGCCCGCCGGGACCGCGGTCACCGCTCACTCCCTGATCCCGGCCTGGAGCCGTCGGCCCGCCGGGAGCGCGGTCACCGCTCACTCCCTGATCCCGGCCTGGAGCCGCCGGCCCGCCGGGACCGCGAACACCGCTCACTCCTTGATGGCGGCCTGGAGCCGTTCGCTGGCCGTGGCCGCGGTCACCGCGTTGGCCTGCAACTGCTCGGCCTGGGCGGTGAGGTAGGTCTGCCACTGGCTCAGGTGCTGCTGGGCGCTGTTCGCGGCGGCGAGCACTGCGGCATGCCGCTCCCGCAGCTCCCGGAGCTGTCGTTGCAGGTCGGCGACCTGTCCGGCCGGGAGGTCGGGGGTGGGCGGCGCGGCCGGGCCGGTGGGTTCGGGCTCCGACCGGGACGGGAGCCGGGCCAGCCGGTTGGCCTGCTGGTGAGCGGCGGCGATGATGTCGTCGGCCTGACGACGGGCCTCGGCCAGGATCTCCGCGCCCTCGTCGCTGGCGTCACCGATGGTCCGGTTCGCCTCCTCCTGCGCCCGCATGGTCAACTCGACCACCATCGGGTCGGCCCCCTGGGGTGCCGCGCTGGGCAGCGTGCCGTGCCGGAGCATCTCCACCTGCCGGGTCAGGGTGGTGATCTCCCGCCCCTTCCGGTCGAGGTCACCCTGCAACAGTCCGATCCGCTCGTCGGCGAAGCGCACCACCTCTTCGAGGTCCTCGACGGCGTACCACTGGGTCCCCCGGGACCGGCGGCTCGCCACCAACCGCAGGCGTTGGGCCACCTCGCCGGGCATGTCGGCGGCGGTCTGCGGGGCGAGGTGACGGGCGCCTTGGTCAGTCATCGGGATCCTGTCCAGCTGAAGTCACGCGACGCCGGCGCGGCGGTCGCCTTGACGGGTGGGTAGACGGTGTGGTCGTAGCTCTCGGTCAACACCTGTTCGGCCCGTAGCCCGTTGCTGTGCAGGGTGCCCACCGTGGCCCGGGTCATGGCCGGGGAGCCGCAGACCAGGATGTCGGCGTTGTTCCAGGAGCCCAGCCGCAGCGCGGTGTCGACGGCCCGCCCGACCTCACCGTCCCACCCCCAGCTGTTCTCCACCGTCGGGACGTACCGCAGCCATCGGTCGTCCCCGGTGCCCGGCCGCAACCCGGCGGGCGGGGTCGCCGCCAGCTTGGTCAACGCCAGGTGGTCGTAGAGGTCGTCAGGGGTCCGCCCGCCCACGACGAGGGTCACCGGTCGACCGGAACCCTGCTGGATCGCCTCCAGGACGGCACGCAGCGGTGCGACACCGGTCCCACCGGCGATCATCAGCAACGGGCGGTGCGGGGCCCTGTCGTACGACGACAGTTCGGTCCCCATCGGGTGCCCGAGCAGCAGGGTGTCCCCGATGGCCAACCGGCGTACCAGGTGGGTGGAGAACCGGCCGGTGGCCCGGACGTGGAACTCCAGGGTGCCGTCGGCGCGTGGGGCGTTCGCCGGGGACAGGTACCGCCAGGTGTGCAGGGACGGGAGCTGGGCGGGGAGGGACTGACCCGGCAGGTAGTTGCACAGGTAGTTGGGCCGGACGGTGAAGACGCAGATGTCCACCCGCCGACGTTCCAGGTTGACCACCTCCGCCTCCCAGTACGGCGGGGCGGACCGCTCGGACTCGGCGGCCCCGGTGAGCATCATCTTGGCCACCGCCTCGTACGCCGCCGACCACTCGGCCTTCAGGGCCGGGGTCCAGCGTGGACCGAGGAAGTGCTCCAGGGTGCCGAGCAGCGCCTGCCCCACCCACATGTAGTGCCGCTCGGCCAGGTGCACCATCCGGCCCTGCCGGTCCTCCCCGTGGAACCGCCGGTGGTCGGCCCCGAGCCGGTTGGCGAACGCCGTCAACGCCTCACCGTCGTCGAGGGAGGTGATGATGTGTCCCAGCGAGGCCAGGAGTTTGTCCTCCTGGTGCTGCATGTTCGGCGGGAACATGGCCCGGGTCTCCGGGGCGATGACGAACAGGGTGGCGTAGAAGAACCGGGCTGCCTCCGGTCCGGCCACGGCCAGCTGACTCCAGCTCTGGCGCAGTGCGGCTATGTCCATGACTCAGTGCACCCGCTGACCGGTCGGATGGTGCCGGTCCCGAAGGCTGGGCTCCAGCGTCTGGGTGGACGGGGTGCCGGGCCAGAAGTTCGGGTTCGGGACCCTGGTGTCGTAGTAGCGGTGGTGCACCGGGTAGAGGGCGGCCCAGCCGACGCTGCCGTTGATCCAGGACCAGTCGCCGTACACCGGGCGACCGGCGCGCTTCTCGGCCTCGCAGAACCGCATGAACAGCTCGGACTCGGTGTGCGGGTCGGAGATCCGTACGTCGGCGGCGCGGAAGCTGTGCAGGACCGCCTGGTTGAGCACCAGGACCGCGTGCTCACGCCACAACGTGGACTCGTCGCTGGTGTCCAGGTCCAATCCGGCGGCGACCACCCGCAGTTGGTCGTACCTGTCGGCGTCGCCCATGTTGCGGGTGCCGATCTCGTCGCTGAGGTAGTGCCCGTTGAACGGGGCACAGCTGTAGTCGATCCCGCCGATCCGCAGCCGCATGTTGCTGATCACCGGCAGAGCGTGCCACCGCAGCCCGAGGTCGGCGAACCAGGCGTGGACGGGATGGCTGAGGGCGACCTCACGGACGAGGTGCCTGGGGACGTCGACGAGGGTCGGATCCTCGTCGGTGGTCTCGATGACCCAGGGCAGCAGGTCGAAACGGCTCGGCTCGGCGGGCGGTCGCCAGCCGAGGCGCACTGCGGCAGCGGTCATGGTCACCTGCGCGGGGTCCCCGAGCACCTGGTCGTCGAACTGCCAGCCACAGTAGCGGACGAGCTGGTCGTTCCAGATCCGGGCCCGGGGGCCGGCGGTCGGGTGGTCCGGGGCGAACACGGTGATGACCGACTGGATCCGCCCGCCGTTGTCCCCGGCCACGAGGTGCTCGGCGAGTTCGGTGGCGATGTCGGCGGTCCGGGTGACGGTACGCCGGTCGCGGACCTTGAGGCCGGCCCATCGGACGCGGCCGATGCACCGGGTCGACTGCCGCCAGGCGAGTTTCGCGCCGTAGGTCAGCTCCGACTCGGTCTGCCAGTACGCCCCGGTGTGGGCGATCTCGTCCAGCACCTGGTCGATCCGCTCACGGAGCCCGGGAAGCCGACGCTCGGAGTAGTAGGTGGTGAGGAACTCGATCGCCTCGGTGGCGACGTCGCCCTCGTGTTCCACCGGCGGCACCGTGCCGCCACCGAAGGGGCACCTGAGCTGCTGGTCAGTGGCTACACTGCCGGTCGTCAATGTGGACTCGTCTCCGGTCGTTGGCAGGTTCGGCGCGTCGTCGCATACCCGCCGGTCGAACGTGGCCCACCTGTCGCCAGCTACGCACAGTGAGCATATCGACGCGGCTGGCTAGGTGCGGCAACCACGATTCCCCGGAACGATCAACATGTCAATAGCGGGGACCACTGGTCAGAGCGAGTGTCGACGCTCAACGGACCGGCCGAAATTGCCTGACCGACAAGTCAGGGCACGGTGCCGTACGGCAGTCCGGGCCACCCGGATCCCGCCGCTTCCGCCGCCACACAGCATAAGGAACATCACAGCAACCCGACTACTCTCCGCACACGCTAGAACCCGGAAAGCCACATCGCATCGGCGACCAGCCACTTCGCACAGTGGCCGCACCTCGCCGTCCACTTCACCTCATCCGGGCGACGATGCCGGTGTCGTAGTCGCCGGAGCGGAACTCGGGGTTGTCGAGCAGCTCGGTGAAAAAGGGCAGGTTGCACTTCGGACCGGCCACCTCGAACCCGGCCACCGCAGCACGGGCCCGCTCGATCGCCTCGTCCCGGGTCTCCGCGTACACGATCAGCTTGGCCAGGAGGCTGTCGTAGAACGGAGTCACGGTGTTGCCGCGGACGTACCCGGAATCCACCCTGACCCCGACGCCCGACGGCTCGTTCCAGGTGGTGATCACCCCCGGGCCGGGGAGGAAACGCTTCGGGTCCTCGGCGTTGACCCGCAGCTCGATGGCGTGGCCCTGTGGGGCCAGGCCGTCCGGGTCGAAGGTGGGAGTGAGCCCGGCGGCCACCCGCAACTGCTCCTCGACCAGGTCCACCCCGTACACCAGCTCGGTCACCGGGTGCTCGACCTGGAGCCGGGTGTTCATCTCCAGGAAGAAGAACTCGCCGGAGGTCGGATCCAACAGGCACTCCACGGTGCCGGCGTTGCGGTAGCCGACCGCCTCACCGGCGCGGACCGCCGCCGCCAGGAGACGTTCGCGCAACCGGGGGGAGACGGCCGGGGAGGGCGACTCCTCGACCAGCTTCTGGTTGCGTCGCTGGACCGAGCACTCCCGCTCGCCGAGGGCCACCACCCGGCCGTCGGCGAGGCCGAGGATCTGCACCTCGACGTGGCGTACCCGGGGGAAGTAGCGCTCGATCAGCACCGACCCGTCGCCGAACATCCGCCCGGCGAAGGCGCGGACCTTGTCGTACTCGGTGCGCAGCGCGGCCTCGTCGGTGGCCACGCCCATCCCCATCCCGCCTCCACCGGCGGCGGCCTTCACCATCACCGGGTAGCCGATCTCCCCGGCGGCGGCCACCGCCGCGTCGAGGTCGGCAGCCGGTTCGGTGGTGCCGGGGGCGACCGGCACCCCGGCGTCGGCCATCAGGTTCCGGGCGTTGATCTTGTCGCCCATCGCGGTGATCGCGTCCGCTCCCGGCCCGACCCAGACCAGCCCACGACCCTCGACGGTACGGGCGAACTCCGCGTTCTCCGACAGGAAGCCGTATCCGGGGTGGATCGCCTGCACACCCGTGGACTCGGCGGCGGCGAGGATCGCCTCGGTGTTCCGGTAGCTCCGCGCGGGGTCGGCCGGGCCGACGCAGACCGCCTCGTCGGCTTCGGTGACGAACGGCAGCCCGGCGTCGGCCTCGGAGTGCACAGCGACGGTCCGGATCCCGAGCCGTCGTGCGGTACGGACGATCCGACGAGCGATCTCGCCCCGGTTGGCGACGAGCAGCGACTCGATCATGTTCCCTCCAGCGTCCAAGGGGTGGTGGACGCCAGTAGCGAACCACGATCACCCCCTGTCCCACCAGCCGGGACAGGGGGGTCGTGTGGGTCACCGGCTCCGGCCGCCGGACACCTGCGGGGGAATATCGGGCCGCGCCGGAGCCGGAGTGGAGGGTCGCGCCCCCTGAGGCAGTGCCCCCGCCCAGGGATCGGCCGGTGCGCCCGGATCCGAACCGGGTACGAAACGTGCCGTCGCCTGCGCGACCTGGAACCTCGGCTGCTCGTACCCCGCCTGCAGGACCCGAGCACCGCTCGCCTGAGCCTTCGCCTGCTCTCGGACCTGGGTCAGGTACGCCTCGATGGGCGGGGAGAACGGCAGATCGGGGTAGTTGACGCCGACACCGGCGGCTCTGGCACTCTGCTCGGCCTCCGCGCTAGGCTGCCGATAGCCCTCGATCTGGCGCACGTAGTCGCCGTACTCGAATTTCGGGGGATTCGTGATCAGGTCACGGATCTCCTTCCTCACCTCACCCTTCGCATTCAGCACGGGCTCCGCCTGCCACCCGAATCCCTGATACGTCGTCAGACGCTGGAAGTGGTTCGAGTCGTGCTGGTAGAAGGAGCCCGAGATGCTCTTCAACTCACCTGCACGGTGGAGGCCGGCGAGGGAGGGGTTGGCGGAGATCCACTCCTTGAGCTTCTCCGCCACCGCCTTACGAACCACCAGATCATTTTCGAGAGACTGCTCTCGGCCGAACATCGGCGAGACGTTCCCCGGCAACAGGTACGGCCCCATCCCGATGTACTTCGTGTCGGTGGACGGGCCACCGAACCTGTCATAGGGCGGCCGGGAGACGAACCTCCAGTCGAACTGGATGAGTGGCTTGCCTCGGAGCCGCCCCGCCAGGTTCTTGACAGTGGATCTGACCTTGCCGCTCCGGCTCGGCTCCTGTTGCAACGCGTGGTGCCTGTCGTCGACGAACCTGACCGCCGCCCTGACGTCCCTGGACTGAGCGCTCCACCGCGAAGTCTCGTCCTTCATCCGCCCGACGTCCTGCCGGAGCAGCCAGACCGCCAGCCGTTCGACGTTGGCGCTGAAGAGAGGGTCCTCGCGCCCCGGCCCACTTCCCACACCCAGACCGCCCATCTCACTCCCTCAGACCGTGCCTACTACCGACTCTGCCCGGTTCCCGGCCGGCTGGCCGCCTGGTCGTACGGCGCTCCCGCCCCCTGGCCCCGGTTCTGCCGGTACGGATTGTTCGAACCGAGTTCCGGCCGCTGCGACCGGCGATCCGAGGACGGATTCGTCGACGAGCCGGTGGGGCGGAAACTCGACGTCGCCTGGTCGATCCGGAAATCCGTCGGGTTCGCCAGGCGAGTCGACGGAGCCGACGACACCGGGGCGGGCACCCGCCTCCCCTCCGCGAGGTACGCCTCGATGGGAAACTCGACCCGCTCGGCACGCCAGCGTCCCACCTGGGCGAAGGACGTCGAGTTCCTCGACTCCACCGTGGCCACGTAGTACCGGTAGTCGAACGAGGACAGGTCCTCGGAGGCCAGTTCCTTGAGCGTCGGGTTCAGCTCACCCCTGGCGTCGAAGACCGGACCACGTTCCGGCTCACTGCCCCCACTCGGCCCGGGCTGACTCCCCGGCCCGGCCTGGCGTTCCGGCCCGGGCTGGCGTTCCGGATGACCGCGGTAGAGCGCCGAAACCTGCTCCAGCCTTCCCGATTCATGCAGATCACGGAGATTTTGGTTGACTGACAACCAATCGTTGATCTTCTGCGCCACCGCGATCCGGATACGCAGATCATTCTCGACGTTGAGATCGAGACCGACGATGGGGGATTCCGGCTTCGACATCCCGTACGGGGGCTCGAACTGTCGATGGTCGGAAACCGGATTCGGTTTACTCCTGTCGCCGTACGGCGGAGGATCGATTCGCGCCCAGTAGAGATGGGTGTCCTCTGAATTACCCTTCATCTTGTTGAGGAACTTCCGGGCAGTGGAGTCCGGCCGGTCGCTGCGCCGTTGATCCGGGAAAATCGATTTGTGCGTCTCTTCGAGGAACGTGACGACCGCCTTCACCTCCGCTGACCTCCCCGCCAGCACTCGCTCCTCGTCGAGGGCACCGAGATCCTGCCGGAGCACCCGGAGTGCGAGTCGTTCGATGTTGACGTCGAAGTTCCGCTCCACCTCGTCCGATGACACGTCGCCTGCCATGAACCTCTCCCCCACCGTCGGCATGTTGACGCCGGTTCTACGGTCGGTGGGGTCGGGTGGTTCACTCCGCTTCCGCGCCGGAAGCGGTCGCTACCGGCGCGGGTGGTCCAGGAGGGCGGCGAGGGTGGCCCCCCGGAGCAGCTCGGCGCAGCGGAGTCGGTCCACCTCACCACCGAGGAAGGGCGTCGAGTTCATCAGGCCGAACGCAGCATGGGCGAGCACCCGGGCCTCGGCGGCGGGAAGCCCCTCGTGTAGGGCGGTGAGCACCGTCACCCACTGCTCGACGTAGAGCCGTTGCAGCCGCCGGATCTCCCGGCGGGGCTCCTCGGGCAGTCGGTCGAGCTCGTGCAGGTGCAGTGCGATGACGGCCGGGTTGGCCAGGGCGAAGTCGACGTGGAACCCGATCAGGGACTCGACCGCCGCCCGGGGGTCGGCGGTGTGGCGCAGGGCCCGTTCCCGACCACCGTCGAGCAGCCCCTCACTGACCGGGACCAGGGCGGCGACAAGCATCGCCTCCTTGCCGGCGAAGTGGTGGTAGAGGGCGGGGCCGGTCACCCCGGCGGCGGCACCGATGTCGTCCATCGACACCCCGTGGTAGCCCCGGGCGGCGAAGAGCCCGACCGCGATCTCCAGGATCTCGTCCCGCCGGGACCGCCGCCGGCTCCCGGCGGCACCCCGGGTCTGCTGCTCGACAGTCACCCGGCAAGCGTAGACCCCCGACGACCCGGTGTGGTCGATCGGACGCGCTGCGGTGTGATCTCACGTGCCTGTCCGTCGGACACCGTCTGCGGGGTGACCACCGACGACGGGGCTGCGGATCGTTCGGGTGGCCGGATACCTGTCGGAAAATCTCCTAACCTGGGGTCGTGGCCATGACCGGTACGCGACGGCGGGCGCCGACGTGGTGACGGTGCCGCCCCCGTCGGCACGCCGGGGCCGCCCGCTGGTGCTGGCGGGGCTGCTCCTCGGTGGAGCCGGCCTCTTCGACCTCCTGGCCGGGGTCGGCGACTTCACCCCGGACCGGTACGTCAGCCTCACCGACGAGGGCGTCGTCGGACACGATCTCGCCGGTTGGCTGTGGGTGCACCTCGTGGTCGCCGGACTGATGGTGGTCGGGGGCACCGTCGCACCGCTGGGCCGGGTCTGGTCCACCTGGCTGGCCCTCACCGGCGTCGTCGGCGGTGTCGGCCTGCACCTGCTCATCTGGCCGTACCAGCCGCTGCCCGCCTCGATCGTGGTCGGGTTGGCGCTGGCCGCCGCCCGACTGCTGATCAAGCACGGGCGGTTCCGGAAACCATCAGGTTCTGTCACTTCTTCGGCTGGCAGACCTTCCCGGTGAAGGCCGGGTCCGACTCCCGGCCTTCGGGCCACGCCGGGTTGAGGTGGATCGCCAGCGGTGGGGCCTGCCAGGCCGCGGTGAGCCGCTGCAACACCGGGTACTCCCGACGCTGCCGCTCGATCGGCTGGCCCGCGACGAACTCGACCAGCCGCTGTTGGACCTGGGTCTGGCCGAGCAGGCTTCCGTGCACCCCCGGCTGCTGGTAGACCGGGATCTCGGTGTAGTCACCGGGCGGGGCCTCGACGGCGGTGGTCGTCGGCAGGAAGGCGAGGATCCGTACTCCGGGCACCGGGCACATCAGTTGGTTGCGGTAGAACGGTGCGTCGTCGAGCAGCGAGCGGATGAACGGCTCGTCCGGACCGGTGTCGGGCGACCGGATCAGGTTGACGGCGCCGAAGACGACCCGCAGCAGCCACCCCGTCGCCACCCCCCACCCCTCCTGGTCGTGGGGCGGGGGATAGTAGGCCCGACCCGCGTTGACCAACGGACTGAACATGGCCAGGGTGTCCACCGCCGGGTGTCGACGTTCGGCCAGGTAGGTCCGGGCGACCATCGCCCCCTCGCTCTGCCCGATCAGGGTCACCGGGCGGTCGGTCCGCTCGTGCAACAGCTGCACCTGGGTGGCGAGCCGGTCGACGCTGGCGTCCACCGACTGGAAGGTGTCGAGGGGTTCGTACGGCAACGGTCGACCGTCCGGGGCCAACCCCCGGTAGGAGAAGCGCTGCACGTTGGGGTCCACCGGCTGCGTCCCGTCGTACGCCGAACCGAACCCGGCCAGGACGATCACCGCGTGTCCGACGCTGTGCGGGAGGGGCTCGGTCAGCACCGACTCCTCCACCTTCGTGGACCCGCCGGGCACGAACCGGACCAGCGCCGGAATCATCAGCGGTACGGCGAGGGCGAGGACGAAGACCAGTGGGGTGACGGGCACCCGGGCCCACCGGTAGGTGGGTTCCAGGACGGCGTCGCGTACCGTCCGCTGCCACAACAGACCGTTGAACATTCCGGCCACCCCGGCCACCGGCACCGTCCACCACCCGGGTACGGACCAGCAGATCGCCCCGGCCACCGTGATCACCACGAAGTTCAGCAGGGACCAGCCGACCACCGGCAACGACGGGAGCCCTCGCCACCACTTCCCGATGACGGCGGCCCGTTGCAGGAACGGCGCGAGCAGGAACATCGGCAGGAGCGAGGCGAACAGCAGCCAGGACAGGGCCACCACCGAGGCCGCCACCGAGATCACCGCCCAGGGGGCGACGAGTCCCGCCACCGCCGCCGACAGCAGGACGCTCCGCCTCAGCAGCCAACCGACCGAGGGACGCTGGACCTCCCGGGGCCAGGAGAGCACCACCAGCCCGGTGGAGAGCAGGGCACGCAGCAGGATCGCCGCCACCATCAGGACCCCGAAGCTCGTCCAGGAGTTGTGGTAGACCAAGATCCACCGCAGGTCGTGATAGGTGTCGTACGGCCAGAGCGAGCTGCTCTGCGGTGCCAGGCCCTGAGCTGCGAGGAAGCCCTGCGAGACCAGGAAGGTCGCCTCCACCACCGGCGGGAGGGCAGCCAGTACGAGCAGTGCGGCGAACCGTGCGTCGGGCAGTCGCACCCCCATCTCCCTCCGGTCGGCGGGACCCCTGCGAGCAGACTCCCCCGCCCGACCGGCCCACGGGTGGCCAACCGGCAGATTCCACCGGGCAGTGTGGTGCGTCGCCATCGGGAGAGGCCGCCGGGCGGTGTGGTGCGTCGCCGGGCGGTGTGGTGCGTCGTCAGCGGGTGAGGCCGCCGGGCTGGTCACCCCGGACGACGGGAGCGCGGACCAGGTTGCCCCACTCGGTCCAGGACCCGTCGTAGTTGCGCACCTGCGGGTAGCCGAGCAGGTGCCGCAGGACGAACCAGGTGTGACTCGACCGCTCGCCGATCCGGCAGTAGGCCACCACGTCGTCGGACGGGTCCAATCCGAGCCGGTCGGCGTAGATGGTGCGTAGCTCGTCGGCGGAACGGAACGTACCGTCCTCGTTCGCCGCCGACTTCCACGGCTGGTTGACCGCCCCCGGGATGTGCCCGCCGCGCAGCGCGCCCTCCTGGGGGTAGTCCGGCATGTGCAGCATCTCGCCGGTGTACTCCCCCGGCGACCGGACGTCGACGAGCGGACGACCGGCGGCGACGTGCCCCATCACCTGCTCGCGGTACGCCCGGATCGGGGTGTCGTTGCGCTCCGGCACCGGGTACGCCGCACGGGGGCGGGTCACCCGGTCACGACTCAGTTCCCGGCCCTCGGCGATCCACTTCTGCCGCCCACCGTCGAGCAGCCGGACGTCGGGGTGGCCGAAGAGACCGAACACCCAGAGGGCGTACGCGGCCCACCAGTTGAAGTTGTCGCCGTAGAAGACCACAGTGTCGTCCCGACCGATGCCCTTCTCGGCGCACAGCTCGGCGAACCTGGACGCGTCCAGGTAGTCCCGGGTCACCTGGTCGTTCAGCTCGGTGTGCCAGTCGACCTTCACCGCCCCGGGGATGTGCCCGGTGTCGTAGAGCAGCACGTCCTCGTCCGACTCGACGACGACGAGCCCCTCATCGCCCAGGTGCTCGGCCAGCCACCCCGTGGTGACCAGCCGCTGCGGGTCGGCGTACGCCTGCAGACGCGGATCCGGATCCCCAGAGACACCCATACCCCCCAACCTACGCCGCCTCGTCCTCCCCACCCCCCGTACCGAAGCGTTGATCAAGGGAAATGTGTCACCTCGGGGGCTGAACCTGACGCAAATCCCTTGGTCAACGCTCCGGGGCCGGGGGGAGCGGGAGAGAGGGGGGAGGGGAAGCAGGTGGGGGGAAGGGGGTGAGGGTGGGGCGTTTGGCGGTGATGGTGTCGCCGGAGGAGCGGCCGGTGAGGCGGCGCGTGATCCACGGGGCCAGGTGTCGACCCGCCCAGTTCAGGTCGGCCGCGCGGGCCGCCAACCACGGTGACGGCTCGGGGTGCGGCGGCACCAGCATCCACTGCTCGTCACAGCCGACCCCCAGGGCGTCGAGGACCTGGGCGGCGACCCGCCGGTGCCCCATCTCGGACAGGTGCAACCTGTCGGTGCTCCACAGCAGCGGGTTCAGGTACGTGTCGTCGGCGTACAGGTCGACGAGGATCGCGCCGTGCCGCTCGGCGGTCTCCCCGACCACCCGGTTGAGCAGCTCGACCCGGGGTGCCACCAGCCGCTGACCGGGCAGCCGGGCCATCAGGTCGGCGAACCGGAACAGGATCACGTCGGCACCGTTGCCCCGCAGGTCACCGACGACCGTCTCGAACCGGGAGATCATCGTCTCCGGGTCGAAGGTCCGCCGGAGGATGTCGTTCCCCCCGGCAGCGAAGCTGATCAGGTCGGGTTTCATGGCCAGCGCCAGCGGCACCTGCTCGCCCACCACACCGGCGAACCGCCGCCCCCGGATCGCCAGGTTGGCGTACCGGAACTCGGGTCCCGCCTCGGCCGCGAGCCGGGTGGCGACCAGATCCGCCCACCCCCGGTACGTCCCGTCCGGGTACGCGTCGTCCATCCCCTCGGTGAAGCTGTCCCCCACCGCCACGTAACTGCCCCAACGCACGAGCAACCCTCCGCCTCGCGGGTAAGGAGGGGCCCCTTGTTAACGCGTACAGTCGAGAGGGGTCCCCTTCTCACAGATCCACCGCACGACAGTTTGGCACGGGGTCACCGGCGTCGGCCGTGAGGGTTTTCACGTGGCCTTCCGGCGGTACGGCGCCCACGACACGAACCGCTCGAACAGTTCCCGGGGCGTCGGTCCGTCGTACGGATTCAGTCGGAACAGGTCGTGCGACGCCTCGTGGTAGAGACCGGACAGATAGATCGCCAAGCTGATCGGCTGGTCCGCGTACTCCTCGACCAGGAGCAACCGGGCCTCGGCGCACGGCCACGGCCCACCGCAGGCCCGGCACATCCAGATCGGCCGCATCGGCAGGTGGGGCGGTCGGCCTGCGGCATGCCCGCGCGGCCGATCGGGGTACGGCCCCAGCCGGGGCACCGGCATCCCGGACGGCATCACCACCGACCCCCGTTCGCCCGCCACTGCCGCCCCGGCGTCAACCGCCCCGGGTAGCCGGGCGGAACGGTCGGCAGCGCCCGGGTCGGCCCCCGCATCCAGTCGGGTGGCACGGGGTACGCGCGCCGGGTCTGTCGGGCGGCGCGCCATCGACGGAAAAGGTTGCTCATCTCGTCCTCCGGGGTCAGCGGGGTGGTAGCCCTCCGTGACAGCCTGATTACCCCAGGACTGCCGTCGGAAGCCGCCGAAGCCGGTCGGGGGGACGGCCGGGAGGCGGCTCGGCTCCGCACGACGCGACCTCGAAGTGGAATGACGAATCGTGGAGGGACTGTGGAAAGTGAATCGACCTCGGAGTTGATCCGGTCGCAGCTGCGCCGGTTACGACTCAACGCCGACCTGAGTCAGGAGGAGTTCGGCAAACTCGTGCACTACTCGGGATCCCAGGTGTCCGCCGTCGAGTTGGGACACCGCCCCCTCGACCGGCTGTTCCTGGAGCGGCGGCTCGGCGTCCGGATGGACCGGCAGGCGGTCCTGACCAAGCCGAATCCGCCCAAGCTCGTCGCGGTGGTGGAGGAGACGGTGCTCCGCCGGGCGGACGAGGGCTTCCGGGGGATCATGACCCAGCAGATCGCCCACCTGATCGAGTGCGGCGAACGGGCGAACGTCAGCGTGCACGTCGTACCCGCCGACGTCAGTGGACACGTCGGGCTCGCCGGTCCGTTCACCCTGGCCCGGCAGGTCGACGGTGGGTGGGTCGGCTATCTGGAGAACCAGCTCGACGGCACGTCGATCGATCGGGACGACGAGATCGCTATCCTCCAGGCACGGTGGGAGAGCGTCCGAAGTGAGGCCCTGCCGCACGGGCAGTCGGCCGTGCTGATGAAGGAAGTGATGATGTCGTGGACGATCTGAGCGGCGCGACCTGGCGCAAGTCCACCCGCAGCGGCAACAGCGAGTGCATCGAGGTCGCCGACGGCCTGCCCGGTGTCGTCGGGGTCCGGGACAGCAAGGACCCGGACGGGGCGGTCCTGACCTTCGACCCACGAGCCTGGCGGGCCTTCGTCGACCGCACCAGGCGGAGCTGACCCGACGACCACCCGAACGGGTGCTCGGCACACTGTCACCCGGGTGTAGCGATCACGTGACCGGGTAAAAGTGGGGAACCCCCTTTTCGGTGCGCTTCGGAGGCTTCCCATGACCGTTTACCGGGTCAGCGACGTGATGACCAAGCAGGTCGTCTACCTGCCCGCCGAGACCACCTTGGACGAGGCGGCGCGGGTGATGAAGGAGGCGGACATCGGCGACGTGGTGGTCACCGACGGGGCCACCCTCGCCGGGCTGGTGACCGACCGGGACATCGTGGTCCGGGCGGTGGCCGAGTGCAGCGACCCCCGGGTGACCACCATCGGTTCCATCACCACCCGGGAGGTGGTGATGATCGAGCAGAACTCGGCGGCGGGTGAGGCGGCGGCGCTGATGCGGGAGCGGGGCATCCGTCGGGTCCTGGTCTGCGACGTCGAACGCAAGCTCGTCGGGATCGTCTCCCTCGGTGACCTGGCGATGCAGCTCGACCCCCGGTCGGCGCTGGGGGAGATCGCCGAGCACGCCCCGAGCGTCTGACGGCGGTAGCCTGGCCTGATGCCGGAGATGCCGACCAAGCTGGCCGAGATCGTCGACGAGTTCGCGACCGCCCCTCGTGACGTGGTCCTGGAGATGCTCCTCGAATACTCCGACGCCATCCCGCCCCTGCCCGCCGAGTTCAGCGGGCGGGAGGGGATGGAGCAGGTCCCGGAGTGCCAGACGGCGTTCTTCCTGCGTGCCGAGGTGACCCCGGAGGGGACCGTCACCACCTGGTTCGACTGCCCGCCGGAGGCCCCCACCACCAGGGCGTTCGCCGGCATCCTCGCCGAGGGGCTGGCCGGGGCGACGGTCGGCGAGGTCCTCGCCGTCCCCGGTGACCTCTACCACCGGATGGGGCTCGACAAGGCCATCAGCCCGCTGCGGGTGCGTGGGGGGACGGCGGTCCTGGCCCGACTCCAACGCCAGGTCCGCGAGCAGTCCGCCTCCTGACCCCGACCCCGGGGGTACGCCACCAGGTCGGGGAACAGACCTGCCGGGGCGGGTGTTGTCCCGGGTCATGGAGATCGAGATCTACTCCGACGTGGTCTGCCCGTGGTGCTGGATCGGCAAGCGCCGCCTGGAGCAGGCCCTGGCGTCGTACGACGGTCACGTGCCGGTCCGGTACCGCCCGTTCCAGCTCGACCCGTCGCCGGTGGCCGAGCCGACCCCGCTGGTCGACGCCCTGGGGGCGAAGTTCGGCGGCCGGGAGCGGGCCGAGCAGATGGCCGACCAGGTCACCCGGGTCGGCGCCCAGGTGGGGCTGGCGATGAACTTCGACCGGGCGGTCACCGCCAACACCTTCGACGCGCACCGCCTGATCCGGTACGCCCACACCCAGGCCAAGGGTCCCGAGGTGGTGGAGGCCCTGCACCGGGCGCACTTCGGCGACGGGGTGGACATCGGTTCCCGGGCGGCGTTGGCCGAGGTCGCAGCCGGTGTGGGTCTCGACGCCGAGGCCGTCCGGGGTTACCTCGACTCCGACGCCGGATCCGCCGAGGTCACCGCCGACCTGGCCGCCGCGCGGGAGATCGGGGTCAGCAGCGTCCCGACCTTCGTGATCGCCGGAAAGTACGTGGTGACCGGCGCCCAGGAGCCGGAGACCCTCCTCGCCGCCCTCGCCGAGGTGGAACGACGGGAGTCCGCACCGCTCTGATCAGCGGCGGAGCAATGTTTCACGTGCAACGACATCGAGGATGACGGATCAGGTCGGCTCGGCTCACTGAGCCGGCCTGGCCAGCCCCTCGACCACCTGGGCACCGGGGAGGACCCCGAGGGCCGGGCCGGGCAGCGCGATCTTGCTGTGCCGTACGCCGGATCCGATGATCACGTGCGGGGTGGCGATCACCCGGGAGTCGACAAGGATCGGCCACTCCTCGGGGAGCCCGATCGGGGTGATCCCGCCGTACTCCATCCCGGTCAGGTCGACCGCGTCGGCCATCGGGGCGAAGCTCGCCTTGCGTGCCCCGAGCAGCTTGCGGACCACCCCGTTGACGTCGGCCCGGGTGGTGGCGAGGACGATGCAGGCGGCGTACCGGACCTGCCCCTCCCGCTTGCCGGCGACCACCACGCAGTTCGCCGAGACGTCCAGCCCCACGTCGTACGCCTCGCAGAAGGCGGCGGTGTCGGCCAGGTCGGCGTCGATCGGTGCCACCAGTACGTCGTCGACGTGCACCGGGGCCTCGGCAGGCCACTGGCCGATCGCGGCGGCGACCGGCGGGGCGAGCAGGTCGAGGCGGGTCCGGGCGGGCTCGGTCTTCAGCGTCCCCATCACGTGACGATCCTCGCACCCCCGTGCCCCACCCACCCCCACGGACCCCCGACGTCCGACCGGCAGGCGAGACGGACCGACTTTCCTTGAACCGATCCGCGCCTGGCGACGTCGAGCTACGGAGACCCACGCAGGTGGATCGTGAACCCGATGTCCCCTGCCGTCTTGCCCGCGTCGAACGAGGAAACCGGATGTCACACCGCGATCCAGAGCACAACGCCAGCCCACCGCAGTCACCCCCACCCTCACCCCGCGCTGATTCGGTATTCAGTAATGATGATCAGCGCAGCGTGGACTCCCGCCCTGAATCCCCTCCCCCTCTTCCCCCTGCCTTCCGAGCCGCCGGCCCAATTGGAGCTCCTATTGGAGCTCCAATAACGGCGGTGGGGCGGGCAGCGCCGGTTCTCACGTACCATTATCATCAGCCAAGCGCTTCGGCCGCCGAGCCCGATCCAGAAGGCATCTACGATGCCACCCCACCGCCGTCGCGCCCGCCGTCTCCCGCCGATTCGGTATTCAGCAATGATGATCAGCGCAGCATGATCTCCCGCGCCGAAACACCTCCCCCTAACCACCATGCGCAGCCGCCGCTACGACCGCCAGGATCAGGGGTGGACGGACAACTCCCCAGGAGATGACTTCGCTCAGGGATTGGATGGAACGCCACTCCCCAACCGTAGGCATGCTGCCGATGCCGCCGGCAATTGCCGAGCAGTTGGCGAGGCACGGTGTGCACCCTGCTGAACCCTCGCAGGGCGTTTCTCGACAGCAGACCGCTTCGGCCGCCGGGGCAAGGTCTCCGCAAAATCCGAGCAACGCCCAAGGGTAACCGCCAGCGGACTCCGAGCCGCGCCCGCCGTCGAACCAGCGGCAGAACCAAAGACCGGGGCAGGGACAGGGCAATTCGCAGGCGCACTGAAGTGTCGCTGCCCGCACGTGCATGAGCCTGTAGCAGACCGCACTGTCGGGTGATCGCCACCCGACAGTGCGGTCAGTTGTTGGTGAGGAACGCGTTGTCCTGCACGAAGGCGCGGTCCCGTTCGGCCGCCATCCGCTCCATCCGGAGCGCCTCGGCCCGCCGGTTCTCCAGGTCCTCCATGGCGTGCCGGACCGACACCCGGATCAGCCCGTAGAGGAAGACGAAGCCGAAGACGTACAGGATGACCATCGTGACGAGTGTGAGCATGGCGTCACGGTAGGAGAACCCGGGCGGAGGACGGACCGGTCTGCGCGCCTCCTCCCCCGACCGGGTGATCCGACGAGGCGCGAGGAAATCCCGGCACCTGTTGAACCGGAAGGTGATCGCCGTCGTCGTGGTGGCGCTGCCCCACGACGAGGAGATTCCGTGAAGAACGTCAGATCCATCCGGTCCACGCTGATCCGAGCCGCGAGTGGACTCGCCATGGCCGTCGGTGTGGCCGGGGCTGCGGTGGCGGTCGTCCCCACCCCTGCCGTGGCGAACCCCCAGGGTTCCGCCCTGGTCAGGGTCATCAACAACGCCACCAACAAGTGCCTGGACAGCCGGGGTGGCGACGTCTACACCAAGACCTGCACCGGGAACAACAACCAGCACTGGGTCATGGTCACCCTCGACGGGGGACAGCACGTCATCTTCCAGAACCTGGCCACCGCCCGGTGCCTGGACAGCAACGCCGCAGGGCGGGTCTACACCAACCCCTGCAACACGAAGAACCACTACCAGCAGTGGCGGTTGACCTCGCTGACGATGCCCTACACCTTCGTCAGCCGGGCCACCGGCCGCGCCCTGGACAGCAACTTCCACAAGGCCGGCCACCCGGACCGGGACCTGGGCGACGTCTACACCCTGCCCCGCAACGGCGGCAACCACCAGAACTGGCGCGCTTTCAAGTGACCGGGGTCGGCACCACCCGGCCGGCGAGGAGCGCGCCGAGCAGGGCACAGCCGACCGCCACCGACAGCATCGCCAGGTAGGTGCCGGTGCCGGGGGCGGCACCGGCGGCGAGGACCGTACCGGTCAGGGCCAGCACGACAGCCGTACAGAGGTTGTCGCCCAGTTGCAGCGAGGAACTGTTGCGCCCCTGCTCACCCGGGCGGGACAGGGCCAGGGTGAGCACCGACAGCGACGGGAACGTCAACCCCGTACCGAGTCCGGCCAGCGCCCACCCGATGACCCCCACGGCCACCGGCACCTGCGGCAGGACGGCGACCGCCACGGTCGCCGTCCCGAGGGTCATGACGGTCATCCCGATCCTGGGCAGAGTGGCCCGGGACCGGGGTGGCGGCATCCGTCCCTGCGCCCACGAGCCGAGCGACCAGGAGACCGCTCCGACGGTGAGGACCATCCCGGCGGCGGTCGGCGAGAAACCCCGCTCCCGGGAGAGCATCAACGGGATCACCACCTCGGAACTGGCGAAGGCTGCGGCGCACAGCCCGCGCAGGCCGATCACCGCGGGCAGTCCCCGGGCCGCCCGCAGGAACCCGACAGGCAACAACCGGGGTACGGCCACCGCCAGGCCGACCAGCGCCGCCCCGACCACGATCACGGCGTGCGCGCCGCGCTGCTGCCCCCCGTAGTGCAACAGCGCGGCGCTCACCCCCGCCACACACGCCCAGGCGATCCGTGCCCGTGCGTCGGTGGCCGTCTCACCGGGGGCCGCCGGCCCGACCCCGCGCAGACCCCGCTCCACCAGCAGCGCCGCCGGTAACGCCAGCACCGGCACCGCCAGGAAGACCCACCGCCAGCCGAGGTGCTCGACCACCAGACCGGCCACCGCCGGTCCGACCAGCGACGGTACGACCCACGCCGCGGCGAAGGCGGCGAACATCCGGGGCCTCAACTGCTCCGGGTACGCCTGCCCGACCGTCACGTAGAGCGCGACGATGAGCAGCCCGCCACCGACCCCCTGCACCATCCGCCCGACGACGACGAGGTGCATGGTCTGGGCGGTCCCGGCGACGACGAGTCCGACCAGGAACCAGCCCACCCCGTGCCGGATCGGGGCAGCGGGTCCCCGGTTGTCGCACCAGATGCCCGCGACGACCATGGCGATCACGCCCGCCGCGAACGTGCCCCCGAAGGCGAGGCCGTACAGGGCCAACCCGTCCAACGCCTGGGCGACCGTCGGCATGGCGGTGCCCACCGCCAGCGCCTCGAAGGCGAGCAGCGACACCAGTGCGACGCTGCCCACCGTCATCGCCCGCAGCGGTGGGGCGTACAGCCGATCCCCAACGGGAGCCGGCGCATCGAGAGCCATGACCGTCAGCCTGCGACGTCAACCGGGCTTCAGGTCAAGCGGATGTGAGATTGTTCGTCAGGCCGTCTCCATCGCCTCGCCGACCCCCCGGGCCAGCCCGGAGAGGTGCTGGTCGGCGAGGAGGTGACCGGCGGTGATGACCAGGGCCAACGGCCACTCGATCACCCCGACGACGGCGAGCACCCCCACCCCGGCGTAGTAGGCGAGCTTGTCCGGCGACGGCACGGCCACCTCGCCGAGCAGCGGGACCTCCATCCGGTGGGCGTACGACCGGACCGTCTCGTGCGCGTGGTGCAGGTGCTGGGACCTGGTGTTCATGTCGGCCTCCCCGGTGACTGACGACCCTTGCCGGATTCCACCCCCGCCCCGGTCCATGCCTCCGACCCGGGTCGAGAAACCCCCCTCGGGCAGGAATGGCCGACGCGACGACGGGAAGGCAGGCGGCCGGACCAGGCGGGACGGGGAGGCAACAATGGTGCAGGTCAGTGACCGGATCACCGGCCTGCTTCGCGCCTCCACGGGGGTGCCCGCGCTGCCGTTCGTACCTCGGCTGGTCACCGAGGCCACCCGGGCCGCGACGACCGCGACGACCCGGCTGACCCGGGCGGCCGGGTTGAACCGACGCCGGGTCTGGTCGACCGACGGACGCCACCACATCGAGGTCCACGGGGTCTGCCAGGACGGCGGGGACGTCCTGGCCCGTCAGGTAGAGGCCGCCCTGGAACGGATGCCCGGGGTGACCTGGGCGCGGGTGAACGCCCCGTCCGGTCGGGTGGTGGTCGCCGTCGAGGAGCCCCGCCCCCGGCTACGGGACCTGATCTCCACGGTCGTCCGGGCGGAGACCCGGTGCGACCACGAACCCGACCCGGACATCCCCCCGCCGCACCCACCTGAGGAGGGGCCGCGTACCGCCCGGACCCTGGGTGCCCTGGTCTCCGACGGTCTCGGCCTCACCCTCGCGGCGGCCACCCGGATCCTGCCCCTCACCCCGGTCCCCGGTGAGGTGGCCGGGCTGCTCACCGCCGTCGACCTGCACCCCCGGCTGCACGATCTGGCCAGTCGGGGACTCCGCGCCGACCCCCGCGCCGACGTGCTGTTCCCACTCGCCGAGGCGGTGGTGCAGGGGTTGACCGGCGGGTGGACCGGGATCGTCCTGGACGGTGCCCAGCGGATCGTCCAGTGGGGTGAGGCGCGCGCCCAGCTCCGTACCTGGGAACAGGCCGAGCCCGACCTGACCGGCACCCCGGAACGGGCCAAGGCGCGGGTCCCGGACGGGGAGCGCCCCCGGCCGAAGCCCGACGGACCGGCCGAACGTTACGTCAAGCAGGCGCTCGCCGCCGGGGCCGTGGCCGGGGCCGCCGCAGTGGCCTCCCTCGGCGGGAAACGGGCCGCCGCCCTCGGGCTGTCCACCCTCCCCAAGGCCCCCGGAAGCGGCCGGGAGGGGTACGCCGCCCAACTCGGTGCCCTGCTGGCCCGGCGGGGCGTGATCGCCATGGACCGCAGTGTCCTGCGGGAACTGGACCGGATCGACACCGTCCTGGTCGACGCCGCCGTCCTCGGATCGGACCGGAGTTCCCTGGCCGACCTGGCCCCGCTGGCCGGTGCGGAGACCGGGCGGGTGGCCGCCCACGCGTTCGCCCTCTTCGACCCCGACGCCCCGGACCGGATCCAGCAGGCCGACGGGTGGCGGCTGGGTCCCCTGGCCGGGCTGGACGCCACCGACCCGGGGGACACCGACCGGAGCCGGGAGCTGCGGGCCGGTGGCGGGCACCTCCTCGGCCTGGCCGAGGGCGACACCCTCGCCGCCGTACTGCGGTTGGAGGCGCAACCGGCAGCGGGGGTGGAGGCGTTGCCCGCCGCCGCCCGCCGGGCCGGGTTGCGCCTGGTCGTCGCCGCGAAGGACCACCCCGACCGGTACGGCTACGCCGACGTCGTCCTCCCCGACGGTCCCCGTCTCGCCGAGTCGGTCCGGCAGCTGCAACGGGACGGGGCGGTGGTCCTGGTGGTCTCCGGGGACCGGTCTGCGCTGGCGGCGGCGGACTGCGGCCTCGGGGTCGCCGGACCCGACGACCCCCCACCGTGGGGGGCGCACCTGCTCGTCGGGGCCGACCTGCGGGTGGCGGCCCTGGTCGTCGAGGCGACCGGGGTGGCCCGTCGGATGACCAGGCAGAACATCCGGCTGGCCATGGCGGGCACCGGACTGGGGACGCTCAACGCGTTCACCGCCCCACCGGAGACGCTGCCGGGGCGTACCCTCGGGGCGGTCAACGCGGCCGGGGCGCTGGCCTTCGCGCACGGGGTGTGGCGGGCCCACCAGCTGCCCGCCCCCGCCGACACCCCCGTCGCACCCACCACCGCCTGGCACCTGATGCCGGTGGCGACCGCCCTGCACCAGCTCCGGGCGGACCGGTCCGGGTTGACCTCGGCGGAGGCGGCCCGGCGGCACGGCCGTGGCGCCGGGCCGGAGTTCGGACCGGCCGGACTGCTCCGGGCCTTCGTCGAGGAACTCGACAACCCGCTCACCCCGGTCCTGGCCGCCGGTGCGGTGCTGTCCGCATCGTTCGGCTCGGTGGTCGACGCGGCCCTGGTAGGCGGCGTGGTCGGCGGGTCCGCGCTGGTCGGCGCGGTGCACCGGCGACGTACCGAACGGTCCCTGGCCGAGCTGCTGTCCCGCTCGGCGGTCACCGCCCGGGTACGGCGCGACGGCGCGGAGCAGGTGGTGCCCGCCGAGGAGCTGGTCACCGGGGACGTCGTGGTGCTGGCGCCCGGTGACGCGGTGCCGGCCGACTGCCGGGTGCTGGAGGCCGTCGGGTTGGAGGCCGACGAGTCCTCCCTGACCGGGGAGTCCCTCCCGGTGTCGAAGACCGACGAGCCGGTGGTCGCCGCCGTGGTCGCCGAACGTCGGTCCATGCTGTACGAGGGGACCACTGTCGCCGCCGGTCACGGCTGCGCCCTGGTCGTCGCGGTCGGCTCGGACACCGAGGCCGGACGGAGCATGGCCCTGGCCCGGGGCGGGAACCCCGCCGGCGGGGTGGAGGCCCGGTTGGGTCGGCTGACCGACAAGTCGGTCCCGTTGGCTGTCGCGTCGGCGGTCGCGGTGGCCGGGGCCGGGGTGCTCCGGGGCGTACCGGTGGCCGAGACGGCGGCGACCGCCGCGAACCTGGCCGTCGCCTCGGTCCCGGAGGGGTTGCCCTTCATGGTCAGCGCCGCGCAGCTGGCGGCGGCCCGGCGGCTGGCCGAACACGGTGCCCTGGTCCGCAACCCGCGCACCATCGAGGCGCTCGGCCGGGTGGACGTGCTCTGCTTCGACAAGACCGGCACCCTCACCGAGGGACGGCTGGTCCTCTCCGGGGTGGGCGACGGCGACCGGTACGCCCCCACCGACGACCTCGACGGCCACCTCCGACGGGTGCTGGCGGTCGGACTCCGCGCCACCCCGGCCGCGGACGATCCCGAGGAGCTGCCCGAGCAGACCGACCGGGCGATCCGCCGAGGTGCCGGGGCCGCCCGGGTCACCGAGCAGGTCGACGCCGAGGCGTGGCGGCCGTCCGGGAGTCTGCCGTTCGAGCCGTCCCGGGGCTACCACGCGACGAGTGGGCGTCACGACGGCGGGCTGTTGCTGAGCGTGAAGGGTGCACCGGAGACGGTGCTGCCCCGGTGCGTGAACCGCCGTACCCGGACCGGGGTGGTGCCGCTGACCGAGGCCGACCGGAAGCGGGTCCAGCAGGAGCTGGACCGGCACGCCGGCTCCGGTCAGCGGATCCTCGCCGTGGCCGAACGCCCGGTCGACGGCGTCGACCCCGACGACGACCAGGTCCGGGAGCTGACCTTCGTCGGGCTGCTGGCCCTCGCCGACGGGGTACGCGCCAGCGCCACCCCGGCGGTGGCCGAGATCCGTCGGGCCGGTGTCCACACCATCATGATCACGGGGGACCACCCGGCCACCGCCGCGGCGATCGCCGGGCAGATCAGCCCCGGGGACGGCCAGCGGGTGGTGACCGCCACCGAGCTGGACGACCTCGACGACGCGGCGGTCGCCGCCCGCCTGGCCGCCACCGACGTGGTCGCCCGGTGCACCCCCGCCCACAAGGTACGGATCATCAAGGCGTTGCAGTCGCAGGGCCGGACGGTGGCGATGACCGGGGACGGGGCGAACGACGCCCCGGCGATCCGCCTCGCCGACGTCGGCATCGCCCTGGGTCAGCGCGGCACCCCTGCCGCCCGCGCCGCCGCGGACCTGGTGGTCACCGACGACCGGCTGGAGACGATCATCGCCACCCTGGCCGAGGGGCGGGCCATGTGGTCCTCGGTCCGGCACGGGTTGAGCATCCTCGTCGGCGGCAACCTGGGCGAGATCGCGTTCAGCATCGTCACCGCCGCCGCCACCGGTCGGTCCGCCCTCAACGGCCGCCAGCTGCTGCTGGTCAACCTGCTCACCGACCTGGCACCGGCGCTCGCCATCGCGGTCCGGCCCCCCGGTGCCGGGCACCGGGAGAACCTGCTCCGGGAGGGACCCGACACCTCCCTCGGCCGGACCCTGGACCAGGAGATCGCCCTCCGGGCCACCTCGACCGCGCTGGGCGCGACGGCCGGATGGACACTCGCCCGGTGGACCGGCACCCGCCGCCGGGCCGGGACCGTCGGGCTGGCGTCCCTGGTCGGCACCCAGCTCGGGCAGACGGTCCTGGCCGGCGGAACCAGCCCGGGGGTGCTCGTCGCCACCGCCGCCTCGGTCGGTGTCCTGGTGGTGGTGGTGCAGACCCCCGGCCTGAGCCAGTTCTTCGGGTGCACCCCGCTCGGCCCGGTCGGCTGGAGCATCGCCACCGGTTCGGCGATCGGCGCGACGGTGGCCAACGGGGCGCTGACCCGCCTCCTGGAACGCCTCCCCCCGCCCGGCAGCGACCGGGGCGACACCGCCCTGAACAGGCTCGTCGCACCCTTTCACCGGCCCTGACCGCCCGCGTACCGTCGACGGCACCGAGATCGAGGAGCAGTCGACATGCCGTGGGACGGTTCTTGGAACGATCGGCGAGGACGATCCTGGCCTCCCGACGCCGTGAGCGAGGGACTGGTCGAGTGGTTCTCCGACACCGAGCGGAAGAGGAACGCCAGGTTCACCGCGTACGACAGCACCGTGGAACTCTCCGACGGGAGTCGGTTCCCCGTCGGAGACTACGTCCGGGACCTGAACCAGGGGTTCGACCCGAACCGGGTGCCGCTCCTGGAACGCGGCACGATGCGCTCCCTCGAACTGCGGTTCGTCAGGCCCTACGCCGAGGTGTCCAGGCTCCACCTGCTCGACAACGGCGGCCGGGAGATCAGCCCCGACGACCGGACCCGCCCCCGGTTCGACACTCGATTCCAGCAGCTGGTGGACGTGGATGGCCGAGCGGCCCGCTGGCCCGCCGAACCGCCCGCCTACGTTCAGCACCAGGAGAGGTCGCACGCGCCCCCGGCGACGAGGCACGACACACAGCCACCGGGGTACGACGAGCCGCCGGGCACCCAGCAGCGCGGAGGACCGGAGGTGTCGGTCGCCGAGGTGGCGGCGATGCGCGCCCCGCAGTGGCGCGGGAACCGGAGTGAGCCCCGATCGCTCTCCCGGGCGATGCGGGACAGCTGGCAGGCGTTCCGCAGGCATCTGCCCGGCGGACAGCAGCCGGGCGCCGGGGTGCCGCAACAGCGCGGCCGGTGAGTGCCGGTCCTCCTCGGTTCAGCCGACCAGGCCGGCGCGGTGCACGAGCAGCGCGGCCTGCACCCGGTTCTCGCACCCCAGCTTGGTGAGGATCCGGCTGACGTGCGTCTTCACGGTGCCCTCCGTGATCCACAGCTGCTCGCCGATGGCGACGTTGGACAGCCCCTGGGCGACCAGGACGAGCACCTCCCGCTCCCTGTCGCTCAACACGGCGAGCCTCTCGCCGACGTCGGGCTCACTGTTCGTGGGCAACCGGTCGAGGATCTGCCTGGTGATCGACGGGGTCAGGAACGCCTCCCCGGCGGCGGCCACCCGTACCGCGCGTTCCAACTCGTCGACGGCCGAGTCCTTCAGCAGGAAACCGGCCGCCCCACCGGAGAGGGCCTCGGTGACGTACGCCGACTCGCCGAAGGTGGTGAGCATCAGCACCGTCGACGCCGGAGCCAGGACCCGGATCTCACGGAGTGCGGCGAGACCTGTCAGCACCGGCATCTGGATGTCCAGGAGGACGACGTCCGGTCGGAGCCGGACCGTCAGCTCGACCGCCTCCCGCCCGTTGCCCGCCTCCCCGACGATCTCGACATCCGCGAGCGGCTTGAGGATCAGTCCGATGCCGGCGCGGACCAGCCGGTCGTCGTCTGCGATCAACACCCGGATGGGTTCGGCCATGGCCAGACTCTAGGTGACTCCCGGCGTGCACCGAACCGGCGTCCGGCCACCGGCGGCGACGTCGGTGTCAACGAAAGTCGTAGTGACCACGTCTGCGGATACATCCGGGGCTGGTGTGCGGTCGGCGGAAGGTCTGTGAGTCTGGTGCGACACACGTCGGGCCGACACCTCGGTCCATCGTGTCCGGAACCCCTCGACCGAGTGAGTGAACGTGACCGACTCTTCCCCCTCGGCCCCGGTGGGGCCACGTGACCGACCCGTCGGACGGGTACGCCGAGTCGGCCGGGCCGTCGGCGTCCTGCGTACCGTGGCGGGACGGTGGCGTACCGAGGTCCGCTCGGCCGGTCCGCTTCGGCTGGCGTACGAGATCGCGCTGACCGTCGCGTTGTGCGTCATGGCCCCCCTGGGTCCGTACGTCTACGGAAGTACGTTGCTGCCCGTACCCGTGGCGGCGGTCCTCGCGGTGGTGACCGCCGCCGTCGTCGTACCGCTGCGCCTGGTGCATCCGCTGACCGCCCTGGTCTGCGCGGCGATCGTCGGGGTGTTCGCCGGCGACGGGGGCGGCCTGCTGGTGATGATGCTGTGCTTCTCGGCCGGCTACCGCCTGCGGCACCTCGGCCGTACCCTCCTGGCGCTCCTGGTGGTGGCGGGCTGCTGGATCGCCGCGGTCCTCCAGTTCGACGAGGCCCGGGACGTCCTCGGGCTGGCGGTGGCCGCCGCCTTCTTCGTCTCCGCCCACCTGTTCCTCGGGATCGTGGGCTGGACAGTGGGCCGACGTCGTCGGGTGGTCGGCGCGATGCACTGGCGCAACGTCCAACTCCACCACCAGCAGGTGGCGGTGGCCCGGCAGGCCCGGACCCGGGAACGGAACCGGATCGCCCGCGACCTGCACGACTCGTTGGGACACCGACTCACGTTGATCTCCCTGTACGCCGGGACGTTGAAGTCGGCCACCGGGCCGCAGCGGGACGAGAACGTGGCGTTGCTGCGGTCCACCGCGAGTGACGCGATGGCCGACCTCCGGCAGATCCTCGGCGTACTACGGCAGGAGGAGGACGGCGACGAGGTGGGCGTCGCCCAGCCGTTGGACAACCTGGACACCCTGGGCGAATCGGCACGGTCGGCGGGGGCCGAGTTCACCCTGACCCGCGAGGGAACGTCCCGTCCGCTGCCCCCGCTGATCGAACACGCGGCGTACCGGGTCGTCCAGGAGGGGCTGACGAACGCACTCCGGCACGCCCGGGGCGGCCCGATCGACGTCACCCTCCGGTACGAGCCGGACACCCTCGTCGTCGAGGTGGTCAACGGGCCGGGGAGCAGGCACACCTCGCCCACCACCGGGCAGGGTCTGATCGGGCTCGGTGAACGGATCCGCCTCGCCGGGGGGCTACTGCACCACGGCCCGACCCCCGACCTCGGGTTCCGCCTGGCGGCGATGCTGCCGTACCAGGTCACCCCGGCGGAGAACCCGGATCCGCACCCGGTTCCCGGGACCGTCCCGGGGGTGGACGCGGCAGGCGACTTCGACCTGCTGGTCCGCCGGTCGGCGCACCGTTCCCGGATCGCACTGGTCACCCTGACGGCAGCGATCGTGGCGGTGATCGGGGTCTGCGCAGCGGCGATGGTCTACGTCTCCGCCATACCGCCCGCGACGGTGCCGGCCGACCTGTTCGAGGCGGTCCGGCTGGGGCAGGACGAGGAGGAGGTCCGGAGACTGCTTCCCCCGCCCTCCTCCGCCGTCCTGAACTCGGCCACCGCCCCTCCCGCCGACGCCACCTGCGTCGACTACGCGGCGGGGCTGACCGAGCAGATCAAGGCCGGTGACGATCTGCTCGTCTACCGGTTCTGTTTCCGCGACGGGGTCCTGGTCGCCAAGAGGGAACTCCGTGAGTGACGGCATGCGACTTTCGCGTACGCCGGGGTCCTCTGACGCGTCATCGCCGGGCCGTACGGATGCGTCCCGTCGCAGACGCGCCAGGGGCGCCCGCGCTGCGATTCTTTCTCCCAGATCGGCCCACCGGGGCCGGAACGTCCAAGGGAGTCAGAAATGCAGTTCTCGGGTTGGTTCGTCCGCGCCGGTGCCTACCTCGTCGATTCCCTGGTCGCCGCCCCGTTCTTCCTCGCCGCAGGGCTGCTGCCCGACGGGAACACGCCCGCCTTCGTCGCCCTGGCCACCCTCGGCTTCGTCGTCTGGGGCGTCAACAGGTGGTGGCTGGCCGGGCGTACCGGGCAGAGCCTGGGCCGCAAGCTGCTCGGGATCCGGCTGGTGAGCGCCGGGACCGGCCGTCCGATCGGCCCCGTCAAGGCCGCCGCCCGGGACCTGGCGCACGTGCTCGACGGCGCGATCTTCTACATCGGATACCTGTTTCCGTTCTGGACCGCCAAGCGGCAGACCCTCGCCGACATGGTCACCCGCACCGTCGTCGCCCGCTGACGCTGAGTCGTCGAACAGTCGCCGGTCGACCCCCGATCTCGGGAGCCGACCGGCGACCGGCGTCCGGCAGATGGTTTCCGCCCGGCAAGTGTCGGGTACGTCAGCCACGACCCAGGCGGCCCGGCTCATCCCAAGGCGCGGTCGCCGAGACGGCACCGGATCGTCTCGACCGACGACCTGGGAGGACCGGATGCAACTGCTGGGAGGGCGTTACCAGCTCGTCGAGCCGGTCGGCGAGGGCGGCATGGCCGTCGTCTGGCGCGCCACCGACAAGGTGCTGCGCCGGACCGTCGCGGTCAAGCTCCTCGCCTCGCGGCTCGCCGCCGACGAGCGGTTCCGCAACCGGGTACGCCAGGAGGCGTACACCGCCGCCCAGCTCAACCACCCGCACATCGCCAACGTGTACGACTACGGCGAGACCCGCCACGGCCGGCAACGGCGCAAGGTCCCGTACCTGGTGATGGAGTTCGTCGAGGGCGGGACGCTCGCCCACCGGCTCCGCGAGTCGGGCGCGCTCGACTGGTCGGAGGCCGTCCTCATCGGTGCCGACGTGGCCGCCGCCCTCGCCGCCGCGCACGCCGCCGGACTGGTCCACCGGGACGTCAAACCCGCCAACATCATGCTCTCCCCGGCCGGGGTGAAGGTGGTGGACCTCGGCATCGCCGAGACGATCGGCGGCTCGACCACGGTGGGCACCGGAGAGGTCCTCGGCACCCCCCGCTACATGGCCCCCGAGCAGGCCCGTGGTGAGGCCGCCGGCCCCGGCAGTGACCTGTACGCCCTCGGACTGCTGCTGATCGAGTGCCTCACCGGTCGACCCCCGGCCCACGGATCGACCCCCACTGAACTGATCCGGCAACGCCAGGAGGGCGTCGGGCCGGAGGTGCCCACGGTGCCCGGCCTCCCGGAGTCGATCGCCGACCTCTGCCGACGCTGCCTGGCTCCGGCGGCGGCGGACCGCCCCGACGCCGTCGAGGCGTTCGAGGCGCTGGCCCGGGTCGTCGGCCCCCGGCCGTTGACGGTGAACGCCCACGTACCACCGGTCGCCGCCGTGCGGACCCCGAGCCCGCCGGGTGACCCGGCCGACGCCGACACCGGCGCGTTGACCGGCACCGGCGCGATGACCGGGACCGGGGCACTCACCGGCGCCGGTCCGGCCGACCGGGCAGGTGCTCCGGCACCGGTCCGGGCGGGCCGGGGCGGCGTACCGGTGGTCCGGACGGCGGCGGCCGACGGCGGTGCGGCGGACGGACCCCGTCGGAGACGGCCCCGGGCCGGTGGAGACGTCGGGCCGAGGCGCGGGACCGGACGACGGCCGCTGCGGCGACCCCTGTTGCTGGCCGCCGCCCCGATGGCGGTGCTGGTGACGGTCCTCGGCACCCAACTGCCCGGGAACTCGTCCGACGACCCCGGTGACGTCAACCGGGTGGAGGCCGCACCGGTCGCCCCCACCAGCGGCTGCGCCGCCAGGTACGTCGCCCGGCACGACCTCGACGGGAGCCTGACGGCGCAGGTCACCGTCACGAACGCCGGTACGGCGCCGCTGCCCACCTGGCAGCTCGGATTCGCCCTGCCCGCCGGGCAGCAGTACGCCGGCAGCACCGACGACGTCGAGGTCAGCCAGCAGAACCGGGACGTCGTCATCCGGGTCGACCGCCCCCTCGCCCCCGGTGAGACGACAGCGCTGTCGTTGCAGGGCACCCACGACCTGACCAGCGCCGCCGCCCCACGCGAGTTCAGCCTCAACGGGGCCACCTGCGAGCAGGCCTTCGCCACAGTGACCTCCGCCTCGGGCACCTCCGAGCCGACCTCCACGGTCGACAGCGGAGGCGTCGGTGCCGCCGACAGCCGGTCACCGGGCCGACCGGTCCCCGTGGAGCCCACCCCGACCGCCGGTGAGCCGTCGGTCAGCCCCTCCGAGTCCTCGACCGGCGACGACGACGGGGATCGGCCGTCGCCGACCGCCCCCAGCGCGTCCCCGTCCCCCAGCACCTCACCGTCGCCGATCACCTCCCCGTCGCCCCCCGAACCGAGCGCCTCCACCGACCCGGACGACGAGCCGACGCCGGAGCCGAGCAGGTCCGCCGACGCCTCGCCCAGCCGCGGCACCGAACCGGACGGCGACCGGTGAGCCCGGTCAGTCCTCCTCGGCCGGTGCTCCGGTGAGCACACCGTTGAGGTAGAGCGACTCACGGCAGGTGGTGGCGCGGGGTGCGTTCACCGGTTGACCCGGGCGACGGCAGACCACGGTCAGGGTCACCCGGCCCCGCTCGGGGACCCGGATCGGAGTGACCGAGTGGTAGTCCTGGTTGCGGAAGTTCTCCAGTGCGTAGGTGACCACCCGGACGCCGTTCGCGGTCACGGTGAGGGTGCCCTCGTCGCCCTGGACGTTGTCCACCAGGAAGTCGGTGAGCAGGAACGTCCGCCCCTCCGGGACCGTGTAACTCCGCTCGGCGGAACCGTTCGGGCTGGTCCGGAAGGTGATCGCGGCAGCGAACTGCTCCCCGCCGAGAGCCGGGCCGCCCGGCCCGCCCGGCGCACCCGGACCACCGGGCGGGACAGTCGATCCCGGGCCGGCACCCGGCGCCCCGTCACCCGGCGCCGACGGTGACGCACCCGGAGGAACCGGCTCGGCCGACGGGGACTGCGGACCGTCCTGCGCCACCCGGCGGGCGTTCTCCGCCTCCACCGCCTCCCGCGCCGCCGACTCCACCTGCGGACGCAGCAGCCCGAACCAGAGCGCGAGGAGCGCCAACAACAGGGCCAGCAACGCGGCGAGCAGCTTCAGGAGTCCGGGCGAGAAGATCGGCCGCTGGACGAAGAGGGCGTCGATCGTACGGCTCTGCCCGTCACCGGGCCGGACCTCGACGGTGAACGGGTACTCCCTCGGCGCGCCCCACCACAGGAGCCGACGGGCCCGGACCCGCAGTCGGGTCTCGACCCGGGTGCCGTTCGGGACGGACACCGGGGCGGCGGGCAGGGCGAACGTCACCTGGTCGGTGCCCTCGGTGACGGCGAAGGCGACCTGCTCGGTCACGTTACCCAGGTTGTCGAGGTCGACCCGGTAACGGGCACTGCGCAGCCCACCACGCGACGGGGGCTGCACCTGGGCGCCCAGCTCGGTGAAGGGCTCGACGGTGAGCACGCCCTCCTCCACCACCGCCGAGTCCGGGTACTCCGAGGGCACCACCCGTACGCCGAAGGTCCGGTCCCCGGCGTCGACCCGGGCCGACCGGGGCGGCCGGAACGCCACCACGACGGTGTCGGACCCGGCCGGATAGAGGGTGAGCGTCGGTGGCTGCACCGACACCCACTCGTCCGGCACCCCGAGGATCTCGATCTGGTACGCCTCGACCGTGTCCCCGGCGTTGCGCACCGTGACAGGGACCTCGACGGAACCGCCCGGGGCGACGCTCACGGAGGTGCTGGCCAGGTTCGCCGATGCCCGCATCTGCCCGAGCCTAGGCACGGGTCCACTCCGTGCCAGCGACCATCGGGGTACGCCGACGGGCACAGCTCACTGCCCCTCCAGGCGACGTTAAGTGAACGCGAAGACGTGGTGCGCATACTTGCCGCGCCGACGGCACGTGGGCCGACGGCCGGGCAGTGAGGAGTCGAGAATGCACCGGATACCGGTCTACGTGCACGCGACCGATCCGATCTCGTGGACGGGTGTGACAGGCCAGCTCGCGGGACGGCCGGAGATCAGGCTGCTGAGCGAATCGGACGCCGCCAACGCGGTGGTGACCCTCGTCGTCGCCGACGCCCTGACCGCCCAGACCGCCCAGACCCTCCGACGGCTCCGGCGCGAGCAGACCCGCCTGGTCCTGGTCCCGGCGACCATCGACGACAGCCAGCTCTCCACTGCCGTCGAATGCGGCGTGGTGGGGGTGGTCCGGCGTGGTGAGGCGTCCGGCAACCGCCTGGTGGAGGTGATCCTGGCCGCCTCCCGGGGTGAGGGCAGCGTCCCCGCCGACCTGCTCGGCCGGCTGCTGAACCAGATGCGCCGGCTCCAGCGGGAGGTCCTCGACCCCCGGGGGCTGACCCTCGGGGGCCTGAGCACCCGGGAGGTCGACGTGCTGCGCCTGGTCGCCGACGGGTTCGAGACCCGGGAGATCGCCACGAAGCTGTCCTACTCGGAGCGGACCGTCAAGAACGTCATGCACGGCATCACCACCCGGCTGCACCTGCGCAACCGGGCCCACGCCGTCGCCTACGCCCTCCGCCACGACCTCATCTGAGCGGCGAGGGGTGTCGGCCCGGGAGGGGACGGGATGCCCGTACCGGCGTCAAGGGTGCCCGTCTCCCTGCCCGGGTGTCCCTGTGCGGAGCCGTTCCGGGCGACGATGATGGGTTCCTGGCCCGTCCCGGCGACCACTGATCGCGTCCGAGGTGCCGATTGCGTTCCATCCGTAGGTTCCCGATTCCGCACAGCCCGGCCCGCACCGGGCTCGCCGTGTTGGCCGGTCTGGTCGTGCTGCTGGGCGGGGTGGCGGTGGCCGTCTCGCCCAGCGGGGTGTCGTACGCCGAGCCGTCCGCCCAGGAGGATCCGCCACCCCTGACCGAGCTGCGGGTCGGCTACCTGGCGACCGGGCACCGCAGCATCGGGCTGATCGAGGGCACCGGGGCGACGGCGGTCTCGGTGCCGTTCCTCGGCCCCGGACCGGCCCACTTCGACGACGAGGTCACCTCCACCGCCGGGGTGGTCGCCTGGGTGAGCCGACGCCAGTCCGAGCTGGCCCAGCTCTGGGTACGCCGCACCACCGGCGAGGTGACGGCGGTGACCGAGGACCCGGTGCAGGTGGCCGGTGAACCGGCGATCTCCCCCGACGGCACCCGGATCGCCTTCGAGCAGACCCGGACGGGGGTGAACAGTTGGCGGGACGTCTTCGTCGTCGGCGTCGACGGGACCGGGTTGCGGCAGGTCACCGATGGTGTCGGCGACTACCGTCACCCCACCTGGTCCCCGGACGGGACGGGGCTGGCGTTCGAGCGCAGCGACGGCGGCGTACCGCAGATCTGGCGGGTGCCCGTCGACGTCCCCGGCCCGGCGTTCCCGATCACCGGTCGTCCAGAGGGTGCCGGGGAGCCGGCCTGGGATCCGGATCCGGTCAACGACCGGATCGCGTACACGGTGGGGCCGGGGAGCGTCGACACCCGCCGGATCCACCTGATGAACAGCGTCGGCGGGGACGACCGGCCGCTCCTGGACGACCTGTGGGACAGTCACTCGCCGAGCTGGTCCCCGGACGGTGACACCCTGGTCTTCCTCAGTCGGACCACCGGGACCGACGGCACCCGAGGGCCGATCGACCTGGTCTACACCGGGCAGCCGCGCGACGACTGGTGTCCGTGCGAGGCGGTGCTGCGGCTCGCCGAGGACCGCCAGGTCGACCATCCCACCTGGTACGTCCCCACCCCCGGAGCCGAGCCGGAACTGCTCGTCGGCCGGACCACGGCCCCCGACCGGTACACGGTGACGTTGCAGGACATCCGCCCGGACGCCACGGATCCCCGGGACCTGGGGTTGACGGTGCTGCGTGAGGATCCCGGTGCCGAGACGAACCCGGACCTGCTCTGGCAGCCGGTGAACGGCGACCCGTGGAACGCCCGCCCCGACTATTCGCCGGACGGCCGGCGGATCGTGGTGAACAGGTTCGAGACGGTGGACGGTCAGCGGGTCTCCCGGCTGTGGATCGTCGGTGCCGACGGTGCCGACCCGACTCTGGTGCCGCTCGCCGACCGGGGCGCCACCGACGTGGAGACCGATCCGGCCTGGTCGCCGCAGGGTGACCGGGTGGCGTACGCGTCGGCCACCCCGGGGCAGCCCAGCCGGATCGTGGTGGCCGATCCGACCACCGGGGAGCGGCTGCTCACCGTGCCCGCGCAGGGGGATCTCTCCGACAGCCAGCCCGCCTGGTCCCCGGACGGGACCCGGCTCGCCTTCGTCCGTGGTCGGCCGGAGGGGGCGGGGGCGACGAGCCACGTCTGGACCGTCGACGCCTCCGACGGCGGTGATCCACTGGACCTGACCGACGTCGGTTGCCCGGACTGCACAGGTCCCGACTACGGGCCGACCTTCTCGCCGGACGGCACCCGGATCGCCTTCGGCCGGGGTACCGACGGGCTCCTGGTCACCGACGTGTCCGGCGCGGACTGCCAGGTGTTGGCCCCGCAGACGCCGGGTGCCACCTGTTCCGGCCCGCTGACCGGCCCGGACGACGGCCCGCACCGGCCCCGTGACGTGGCCTGGTCCCCGGACGGGAGCCGACTCGCCTACAACGCCCGCCGCTACGGTGAGGCCGCCAGCCCGGAGTACGTGAAGACGTACGACTTCGACACGGCCGAGCACGACGGGTTGACCTGGGAGTTGCCCCCGGGACGGCAACGGAAGCCCACCTGGCAGCGGGCCGTGGACGTGGCCACCGAGGTGTCGGCACCCCCCGCCCCGGTGCGGGTGGACGAGCGGACCTCGTTCACCCTCACCGTCACCGACCGGGGGCCGGTCGCTGCCGTCGAGGTCCGGCTCGACCTGCAGGTGCCGGCCGGGGTCCGGGTCACCGCCCTGGAGCCGGAGGTCGGTTCCTGCGACCTCGACCCGCCCGGCTGCTCGTTGGGGGCGATCGGGTTGGGCAACACGGTCGAGGTCCGGGTGGAGTTGACCGGGGTGGCTCCGGGGACGTACCCGCTGGAGTGGACGGTGGGCGGGTGGTCGGCGGACTCCCGGCCCTCCGACAACACCGCGACGACCCCGGTGACCGTCCTCCCCGCCCCGCCTCCGACCACGCCGCCCACCACACCACCCCCGACCACACCGCCGCCCACCACCCCGCCACCCACCACGCCCCCGCCGACCACACCGCCGCCGACAGTCTCCCCGCCGCCGTCGACCGGGCTGCGGATCACGGTCCGGGTCGAGCCCCGCCCCGGGTACGTGGGCGGCCGGATCACCGTCACCTACACCGTCCGCAACATCGGTGAGGTGCCCGCCACCGGGGTACGGATCACACCGTCCCTGCCGCCCGGAATCCCGGTACGCAGCCGACCCCCCGGGTGCGTCACCACCTGCCCGGTGGCCGACCTGCCCCCGGGGGCCACCCGGACCCTGACCTTCGTGCTGGTGCCGAGGACGGCGACGAGCACGACGGTACGCGGCTCCGTGGTCGGCGACGGCGGGCTCGACGACACCGACACGGCAGTCCTGCGGGTGCTCCAACCCCGGATCGTGGCGGTCCCGGAGATCGGGCCACCCGGCTTCGTCACCTCGATCCGGGGGGTCGACTTCCCCCCGGGCGTACGGGTCCGGCTGACCTGGGACGTCGGCATCACCGCCGCCGCCGACCCGGCCGTACCGGCGAGGAACGGCACTTTCGCCGCCCAGATGCTGGTGCTGCCCCGTGACGAACTCGGCCCCCGGGTGGTGTCGGCCACCGGTGCGGGTTTCGGGACGGTCCGTACCGACTTCCGGGTGGTCCTTCCCGCCCAGCAGCCCCCCGGCCTGGTGCGGCGCAGCTGGTGAGCGACCGGGCCGACAGGGGAGGACGGACGTGATCCACGAGGTGGACTCGATCCTGCACGCGCTGCTGACCGAGGAGGTCCTGGCCGGCGTGGACGTGCAGTTGGCCTTCGACGCGCCGACCCGGGAATGGGAGGCCAAGCGCAACGCACCGACGGTCAACCTGTTCCTCTACGACATCCGGGAGGAGTTGGCCCACCGGCGGGAGGGCCGGATCGAGGAGTACGACGCCGACGGGGTGGTCGTCGCCGAACGTTCCCCGCCCCGGTACTTCGCCCTGTCGTACCTGGTCACCGCCTGGACGGCCCGACCCGAGGACGAACACCGGCTGCTCTCCCTGCTGCTGACCGGGCTGCTCGGGTACGACGTCCTGCCCGGTCAGCGTCTGGTCGGCAGCCTCGCCGACCTGGGGCTGACGGTGCCGATGACCGTCGCGGTGCCGCCGAAGCGGGACCGGGGTTTGGCCGACATCTGGTCGGCCCTCGGTGGTTCGCTGAAGCCCTCGCTGGACCTGGTGGTGACCACTCCGATCGCCTCGGCCGCCGCCTTCGCCGCCCGGCCGGTCACCGACGGCCTGCTGCTGCGTACCGTCGACAGGTCCGGCGGTGACCCCACCGAGGCCCGGCGGCTGCGGTATCCGGATCCGGCGGACGGTGCCGACGCCACCCCGGTCGGGGTCCGCCGCATCAGGGGCACCGCCACCGACAGGCAGGGTCGCCCGGGCACCGGCGGGCCGATCCGGGACGGAAACCGGTGACCGCACCGCCGTACGTCCTTCCCGGGGCGGCCGATCCGGCGGAGCGTACCGGCCCGGGCACCGCGTACCTGCAGGCCCGACTCTTCCTGGTCGAGCAGCGGGTCCGGCGGGCTGTCGTGGCCACCCGGGCAGCCGACCCCACGCCCGACGACCACCTGCGCGGGCTGTACGTCTCCGACGAGGACGCCTGGCGGCTGGTGGCCGAAGCGTCGTCGGTCGGGCCGGACGACGTCGCGGCGGACGCGGTGCGAGCCGCCGACCGGTGGGCCGAGGACTCCCGGGCCGCCGGAGCCCGGATCCCCCTGCGTGACCTGGCCGAGGAGTTCGCCCTCACCCCGCTCGACGTGGAGCTGCTGCTGATCGCGCTCCTGCCCGACCTCGACCACCGCTACGAGAAGCTGTACGGCTATCTCAACGACGACGTGACCCGCCGCCGGGCGACGATCGGGCTGGCCCTGCGCCTGTGCGGACTCTCCCCGGTCGGCGCTGCCGGGCGGGCCGCGTTGAGCGCCGGTCCGCTCGTCGCCGACGGGTTGCTGCTGGTCGAGGAGGTGGACCGGCCCTTCCTGACCCGTTCCCTGCGGGTGCCGGACCGGGTCGCCGGGCACCTGCTCGGGGTGGCCGCCGTCGACCCCCGGCTCGACGGCCTGATCCGCCCGGACACCGACCCCGGTCCGGTTCCGGACGGGTCCCCGGCCGTGCCGGACCCTCCCCTCGACGGGTCCCGGGCCGTGCCGGATCGGGCACCGGAGGGGTTGGTGGCGGCGATCCGGGCCGGGGACGACCTCGTCTACCTGCGGGAGGAGCCGGGTGGCGCGGCGGACGAGCGGGCCGCCGACGCCCTGCACGCCGCCGACCTGTCGGTCCTCATCATCGACCTGCCGACGCTGCACGCCGACCCCGACCCGGTCCGGACCCTCGCCGTGGCGGTACGCGAGGCCCGGCTACGCCGGGCGGGGCTCGTCGTCGGGCCGGTCGACGCCCTGGACCCGCAGACCGAACCGGCCCACCTGCGGCTGCTGCGTCGGCTGACCACACTTCCCGTGCCGGTGCTGCTCACCGGGCGGATCCGGTGGGATCCGTACTGGTCGGACCGGTCGCCGGTGCTGGTGACCGCCCCGCCGACCGGGGCAGCCCGGCGGGTCCACCTGTGGCGGGAGGCCCTTGCCGCCCAGTCGGCGGTGCCGGCCGACGACGTCGATCCGGTACGCGAACTGTCGGCGTACGTCCTCACCCCGGGCCAGCTCCGGCGGGCGGCGGCCACCGCAGCCCAGCAGGCCCGGCTGGTCGGCTCCGACCGGGTCACCGTCGCACACGTACGGGCGGGCGTACGGGCGCAGAACGCGGCGGGTCTGGAGCGGCTGGCCCGTCGGGTGGAGCCCGCCGTCGGGTGGGACGACCTGGTGCTGCCGGACGCCGCCCGGGAACAGCTCACCGGGCTGGCCCTACGGGTCCGGCACCGGGAGCAGGTGCTCGGCCGGTGGCGGATGCGCCCCGGTGGCGGGCGGGGTCGAGGGGTGACGGCCCTGTTCGCCGGGGATTCCGGCACCGGGAAGACGATGTCCGCCGAGGTGGTCGCCGCCGACCTGGGCCTCGACCTGTACGTCGTCGACCTCTCCACAGTCGTCGACAAGTACGTGGGTCAGACCGAGAAGAACCTGGAACGGATCTTCACCGAGGCGGCCGGGGTGAACGGGGTCCTCCTCTTCGACGAGGCCGATGCGATCTTCGGCAAGCGGTCCGAGGTCAGCGACGCCCACGACAGGTACGCCAACCTGGAGAGCGCGTACCTGTTGCAGCGCATGGAGTCGTTCGACGGGGTGGCGGTGCTCACCACCAACCTGCGGGCCAACCTGGACGAGGCGTTCCTGCGCCGCCTCGACGTGATCGTGGACTTCCCGGTGCCGGACGTCGCGTTGCGGCTGGCGCTCTGGGACCGCTGCCTCGGCACGGTCCTGCCCCGCGCCGACGACCTGGACCTGGCCGCCTGTGCGCGGTCCTTCGAGCTGAGCGGAGGCGGGATCCGGGCGTGCGCGGTGAGCGCCGGCTATCTCGCCGCCGAGGCGGGTGGCCCGGTGACGATGGCGATGGTGGTCGCCGCCGCCGAGGCCGAGTACCGCAAGCTGGGCCGCCTGGTCCTGCCGACCGGCCCGACCCGACCCGGATCGCCGCCCCGACCGGGTTCTCCTCCCACAGCCGTCATGTCGACTTCCCGCTGACGAACTTCTTCCACCGCGCGAGCAGTTTGTCCGGATCCTTTTTCAGCCTCGCCGTCTCCACCGACTTCGGGTAGGCCACGCTGACCAGGTCGTAGTGGTGCTCGACGAGCATCTTCTGGTCATCCTCATTGTCGACCACGTTCAGGTCGAGCAGTTGCCACAGGTGGTTCTCCGCCTGGGACGGGGTGAGTTTCCCGTCCTGCTCGTGAGCCAGCAGGGCCTTGCGGGTCGTGCCCTCACCCTTGCCGCCGGTGTCGGCGGACTCCAGGGTGGCACCGGGGATGTAGTTCCACAGGGTCAGGAGCTCGTTGATCGCCGTCTGCAGCCGGATCGCCGCGAGTTGTCCGGTCGCTTCCTTGGCGTCGCTGACGGCCTCCTCCAGCCGATCTCTGGTCTCGCGCACCAGTTCCTTCAGTGGACCGGACTCCCCGAACTTGTCCTGGCGATCCACGTACGTGCCGACTGCCTCAGCGAACAGCGAGTCGATCCCGGCGGCGGCGTCGGGCACGGACTTGCCGACCACCTTCGCCCTGACGAGATCCAGGTAGACGGTCCAGGCGGTGGTGTGCGCCCCCATGGTCCCGCCGGGGAACGGTGACGGGGGACGTCCGGCGGACTCGTAGCCTTTGATCAGCTCCCCTTCGAGGGTGATCCTCGACGCGACCGGCGCGGCGCTCGTCTCCGCCATGATCGGATCGGCGTCGACTGTCGAACTCGCCCCGGCCGCCGTCTCCTCCACCGACTCGGCCACCCCGCCACCCTCAGCCGACGTCTCCCCGCCCGGGTCCTGCTCCGCTGAGAGCTTCACCGCTTCGAGGTCGGCAACCAGGTCCGCCGGGTCGGCCGACGTCGACTTCGCCTTGCTGCTCGCGCCGGACGACTTCGCCTTGCTGCTCTTGGCTGCCGACTTGGCTGCGCCGGTCCTGGCCGACGGCTCCGCTGCGCTCGGCTGCGAGGCCGGCTTGCGCTGCCTACGTCCCTCCAGCACACCCGTCGGCTCGGCGGGTGCCGTACCGCCGTTGCGTTCCAGCCCTTCCACCAACTCGGCGCGCTGCTCCCGCCACTCCGACCAGACCGCCTCTTTCTCCTTCTGGGTGGAGGTGCCCAGAAGTTTCAACTGGATCGTCTCGTCGACCTTCTTGAGCTTCTCCTCGTAGTGCACCCGATCCGCCGTCTTGCGTGCCTCGATCTTCGGCTGGAGCTGCTCTGTGAGCCAGGCCAGCGGCTCGGACAGCTCCGGCGAGTGGCCGGGCCAGGCGGTCGTCAGCGCGGTCGGGTACGCCTCCTCGATCGACTTCAGGTGTTGGAGCAGGATCAGCCGGACCCGCTCGTCGGACGACTCGTCCTTGAGGCCCGGGGCCATCTCGGGCAGTTGCGCCGACGAGGCGGTCGCCACCATGGTCACCGCCAGGTCACCGAGGAGCCCGAGGACTGCCTGCTGGATCTGGTCCGACGTGGCCGACGGATTCGTCAACACCCTGTGGTGGCCGGACTCACCCTGTCCCTTACCGGCCAGGCCCTGCGACCCCTCGTTGACCTTGATGGTGGTCAGCGGGACCAACTCGCGGTACTGGAGGAAGGTCTCCGCCATCGACTGGAGCGACAGCAGCCCTCCGTCACCCGTGGTGATCTCCTTGTGCTGCTCGTCGAGCTTCGTACGACTCTCGTCGAACCGCTCCTTGTGCTTGCCCTCCAGATTCGCGACCAGCTTCTGGCTCGGCAGCGCGTCGACGGTCTTGACCAGATCCATGATCGCCCCGGCCGCCTCGGTCGCCGACCTGCCCGCGACCGCCCGCCGCAGCGCCTCCTTGTGGACGACGAACCCGGTCGTGTGGTCCCCCATCGTCCCGCTGTAGGGGGAGTCCGGACGGCCGACGATGTTGAGGCCCTCCACCTGCGCCTCGGCGTTCGCGGTGACCTGGGCGATGAGCGCCCGTTGCACGGTCGGTCCGGCAGCGACGGGTGCCGGCGCGTCGGACGGCTCGGCGGTGGCCGCCCCGGTCGCCGACGTGGGAGTGGAGGCCAGGGCACGGTGGGCGTTCGCCTCGGCCTCCCGCTCGAACCGGTCACCCGGATCGCTGACCCGCAGCCCGGAGCCGTCGTCGGTGCCGGCCACCGGACCCAACCGCTGCTGGATGACGTGGGTCAGCTCGTGGGCCAGGGTGTGCCGGTCACCGCCACCCGCCCCGATCACCACGTGGTTGCCGGAGGTGTAGGCCCGTGCACCGACCCCGGTGGCCGACTCCCGGGCCGCCGCGTCGTCGTGGATGCGGACGTCGGAGAAGTCCGCCCCGAGCCGGGACTCCATGTCGGTACGGGTCGAGTCGTCCAACGGCCGCCCGGCCGAACCCAGCACCGAGGCGACCGACCGCTGCACGGGGTCGACCGACCGCTGCCCCGGATCGACCGTACGCTGCACCGGGTCGGCGGGGAGGTGCCCGCAGTCGGCACCGTGTTCGTGCTGGTCCCGGTCGCGCTGGAGGGTCAGCCCGACGGCACGGTTACCCACCGCTCGTTGCAGGGCGAGGAGTTCCCCCGGACTCCGGTCCACACCGGTGGCCCGCGGTGCGGCCTCCTCCCGGTCGGTGGTCGGGCCGGACCGGACCTGCTCGGGACGGTCCTGGCGCTGCGACCCCCGGTCGGATCCCTGTACACGCACGACCGGCCACCTCCTCGGCATCGACCCACAGGGTAGGTCCGTGGGAGCCGACCGACCGAGGTTCGTCCGGCCAGGATCACGGGCTCCACTGCCCCTGCGGTACGCAACAGTGCCCCGGCACTGGCCCGTAGGGACCTTCCCGCCGGTTCGAGGCCGCGCGAGGCTGGCCAGCGTCCGCCGACCTGGCAGAGGAGCTTGCATGCCGACGTACCTGTCCCCAGGCGTGTACGTGGAGGAGGTCCCGAGCGGTTCGCGTCCCATCGAGGGCGTCGGAACCGCCGTCGCGGCCTTCGTGGGGTTCGCCGAGAAGGGTCCCTTCCACACTCCGACCCTGGTCACCAACTGGAGCCAGTACGTCCAGCTGTTCGGTGGCATGGTCGAGGGCGCGTACCTGGCACAGGCGGTGTACGGGTACTTCGCCAACGGCGGCGGCATCTGCCACATCGTCCGCATCGGCGACCCCTCCACCAGTCGTAAGGGTGGCGGACGGGGCGGGCAGAAGGAACTGCCCGCCGGTGAGCCTTCCCAGCTGGGGACCTTCCGGGTGGCCGCCCTGCCCACCGCCGGGGGCGAGGTGACCGTCGAGGTCACCGACGTCGAGGGGGAGGGTGTCGGCGAGGACCGGTTCCGGTTGGTCGTCCGGGCGGACGGGCAGCCGACCGAGGAGTACGACGCCTCGTTCCGTAAGAGCAACAAGAGCTACGTGGTCAACCAGGTCCGGGAGCGGTCCAAGCTGATCGCCATGGAGGAGGCCACGGCGGCCAACGCGTTGGCCCGTCCGGCCAAGCAGACGGTCACCCTGGCGCCGCCGACCGCACCGGGTGAGGCCGTACCGGCCACCCTCTCGGCCGACGAGTTCACCGGGGACGTCGACTCCCGTACCGGCCTGGCCGGATTGGAGGCGATCGACGAGATCACCATGGTCGCCGCGCCCGACCTGATGGGGGCGTACCAGGCGGGGGTGATCGACCTGACCGCGGTGAAGGCCGGCCAACTCGCGTTGATCTCGCACTGCGAGCAGATGGGCGACCGGATCGCCCTGCTCGACCCGCCACCGGAGCTGACCGCCCAGCAGGTGCGCGCCTGGCGGCAGGACGAGGCCGGTTACGACTCCCGGTTCGCCGCGCTCTACTACCCCTGGATCAAGATCTTCGACCCGGCCACCGGTCGCGGCGTGTTCATGCCGCCCAGCGGTCACCTGGCGGGCCTGTGGTCGCGCAACGACACCGAACGGGGCGTCCACAAGGCCCCGGCCAACGAGGTGATCCGGGGCGTCGTCGACCTCCAGAACAACGTCACCAAGGGGGAGCAGGACCTGCTCAACCCGATCGGGGTGAACTGCATCCGGGCCTTCCCCGGCCGGGGCATCCGGGTCTGGGGGGCACGGACCCTCTCCTCCGACCCGGCCTGGCGCTACATCAACGTCCGGCGGCTGTTCAACTACGTCGAGGAGTCCATCCTCCTCGGCACCCAGTGGGTGGTCTTCGAGCCGAACGACCAGCGACTGTGGGGCACTATCCGGCGCAACATCACCGCCTTCCTCACCGAGGAGTGGCGGCGGGGTGCCCTGTTCGGGGCGACAGCGGCGGAGGCCTTCTACGTCAAGTGCGACCGCGAGACCAACCCGCCGGAGGTGGTCGACCGGGGTCAGGTGGTCTGCGAGATCGGCATCTGCCCGGTCAAGCCCGCCGAGTTCGTCGTCTTCCGCCTGTCGCAGTTCTCCGACAGCACCAGCCTGGTCAACGACTGACCAGCCGAAGGCGACGGGGTGGGCGACCGCCCCGACCCGGGTACGACGAACCGACGATGACGAGAGGCGGCCACGATGGCCACTGGTGACAGCTTTGTCGTGCACACCTTCCAGGTGGAGCTGGGCGGCATCCAGGTGGAGTTGGTGGAGGAGGTCAGCGGGCTGACCGTCGAGTTGGACTCGATCGAGGTCAAGCAGGTCACCCCGACCGGTGAGCTGATCATCCGCAAGATCCCCGGGGCCCGGAAGGCGGGCGAGGTGACGATCACCCGAGGGCTGGACCAGAGCAGCTCCTTCACCGAGTGGATCAAGGAGACGTTCCTCAAGGGCGCCGTCGAGGCCGCCCGGCAGAACATCAGCATCATCATCACCAACGCCGACAAGTCGCAGAACCGGCGGTTCGACCTGACCAACGCGTGGGTCAGCCGGTGGGAGGGACCGGCCCTGAAGGCCGGCGACACCACGGCGGCGACCGAGAAGGTCACCGTCGTGTACGAGGAGATCAGCACTTCATGAGGCGTCGTGGCGTCTCCGCCGGGACCCTCGACGTCCCCTCGGCCGACCCCGGCGGGCCGTCGGACGCGCCCGCGCAGCCGCTGCCCACTCCACCCGCGCCGGTCCGGCTCCAGACCGAGTTCACCTTCCACCTACCCCGGGGGTACGTCGACGAGGACGGCACCGTGCACCGGGAGGGGACGATGCGGCTCGCCACGGCACGCGACGAGTTGGCACCCCTCGTCGACCTGCGGGTCAAGCAGAACCCGGCGTACCTGTCGATCGTCCTGCTCAGCCTGGTGGTGACCCGACTGGGCACGATCACCCAGGTCCGGGCGGAGGTGGTCGAACGGCTCTTCGCCTCCGACCTGGCGTTCCTCCAGGACATGTACCGGCGGATCAACGCCGAGGGGCACACCCTCGCCGAGGTCACCTGCCCGTCCTGCGAGACGGTCTTCGAGGTGGACCTGGCCGGTGGTGTACCGGGGGAATCGTGACGTACGGGACCGACCGGCTCCACGAGGAGGTCTCGTACGTCGCCTACCACTTCCACTGGCCCCGAGCGGAGATCCTCGACCTCACCCACGCCGACCGGGCCCGGTACGTCTCGGAGATCGCCCGCATCAACACCCGGATGAACGAAGGTCAGTGAGGCGCGATGGGGCTACGCGACAGGCTGCGGCACCTGGCCACCCGTACCCCCCGCCGCCCCGCCTCCACCCCTGACCCCTCCACCCCTGCCGCTGCCGCTGGCTCCTTGGAGATCTTGGACAGTTCCGGTTCGCTACGAACGGAAAGTGTCCAAGATTCACCGAACGACGCCGTCGGCGGCGGGGGTGAGGGTGGTTGGCGGGAGGTGGTGCCGATCCAGCGGACCCTGGGGGACGGATCACCGCTCGTCAGCGAGGTGGCCCGGTTCACCGACCGGCTCGCCACCCACCAGGATCCGACCCTGCGTACCCCCCTCGACCACCTGGTCACCGACCAGGCCCCGCTCGGGGTCATCAGGGACCTGGTCCGTCCCACGTCCCGGGCACCGCAGCACCCGAGGTCCACCTCGACACCACCCACCCCCCAGCACCGGTCCGCCACCTCGGCAACACCGCCCACCTCCCCGCGCCAGTCCGCCACCTCGACACCACCCACCCCCGGCTCAGGTCGACGGGTCGACCGGCGACCCCAGCGCCCATCCGCCACCACGGAACCACCGGCCACCTCCCCGCGGTCCGCCACTTCGGCAACACCGCCGCCCACCCTCCCGCGACGAGCCGCCACCGACCCGTCCCCCGGTGCCGACCCGTCCCCCGGTGCCGACCCTGCCCCCGGTGCCGAACCCGGTCGGCCGCCCCGGAACACCCTCCACCCCCCGACCTCCACGGGGCGCCTGGTCACCGCCCGCCCGCCCGCACCGATCCGGCGACTGACCGGAACAGCGCGGACACCCCCTCCTGCCCGGCGTCCCGTACCCCCCGGTGACCGGTCCGGCGGGGCGGCCCCGACCACCGGCGTCCGCCCCGGTCCGGCCGAGGACCCGTCCCCAGTACGGCCCGACCCGGTCGAAGACCCGCCTCCGGTACGGCCCGACCTCCCGACGTTGCAGCGAGCCACCTCGACGCACCCCGGTGATCAGCCGTCGGGCCGGGAGATTCCCTCGACGCACCCCGGTGACCCGTCCCCGGGCCGGACCGCCCCCCGGACGCCCCCTGGTGACCCGTCCTCGGGCGGGGCGGACCGCCCGACGGGTTCCGGTGACCAGGCGTCGGGCCGGGCGGACCGCCCGACGGGTGCCGGGCCGGAGCACCGCCCACCTCTGCCGAGCCCCGGTGAACCGGCATCGGGCCGACGCCTGGCCGGGGCGGATCCCGGCACGGCACCTCCGGTCCGCCGCCGTCCCCGCCTCGGGCTGGGGGAACCGCTGACCGGGATGCCCGACACCGCTCGCCCCCCGGGGTCCACCGGCCGCAGTGGTTCACCGCCCCCGGTCTGGGCACCCGCCAGCTCTCCGCGCCGGACCCCATCGGATAAGCCGCGGGTCGATGGCGGGCAGCACTCCTCCACACCGGCTGTGCAGCGCACACCCAGCACAGCGTCCCCCGGACCGCATCGCCCCACCCAGCCGCGCCCGGCCGCCCCGACGGCACCGCCACCCTCCGGACGGGCGGGCGGACCGGTGACCGGCGGCGACGGCGTACCGGAAGCAGGTGACACGCCTCGACGAGGTGGCCTCGGCGCACCACTACCCACCGGTACCACTCCGCCGGTGGTCACGCCGCGCCCTCCCGCCCGGCCCGGTTCCGCAGGTGGTGGGATCGCGGGTGATGGTTCCGCCGACCGGTCCACGTCCGGGCGGTCCAACTCGGACCGGTCTCCGTCCGGGCGGTCCGACACCGACCGGCCCACGTCCGGGAGGGCGACCGACGACCAGCTGACGTCCAGGCGGGCGACCGACGACCGACTGACGTCCAGGTCTGTCACGCCCGGGCCGGTCATCAGTCGAGCCGCCGCCGGATCGGGCGACACGCGTTTTCCCCCGCAACCGGTGGTCCGGCGGCCCGTCGCGGATCCCGTGGTGCAACGATCGGAATCGACCACCTCCGAGCCCGTGGTGCAGCGGTCGGAGGTTCGACGGCCCGCTCCCGATCCGGTCACCGGCCGACCGGGTGCCGTCCGCGCCGACAGTCGAGAGGGCGGTGGCCCACCGAGTACGGGGCCGGAGCCGTCACCCGGGGCAGCCCGGTCCTCGGCAACAGCGGTGTCCCGGCCGGTCCGACTCGACAGGGTGTGGACTCGACCGACCTCGCCTGCTGCCCCTCCTCCGGTTCCTCCGACCGGGCCGGCGCATCCTCATGCCGGACCGGCGCATCCTCCGACCGGGCCTACGGATCGTCCGGCTCAGCGTGCGACCGGTGCGGTGGGGCTGGTGGCGGGGGGACTGGTGGCGGTCCAGCGTCTCCGCTGGCGTACCCGTCCGACGTCGACGGCAGGCGATCCTGCTGAGACGTTCACCGGATCGAACACCCGGCTCGGGTCAAGGGCGGACGCACCTCCCGGGTCAGGGTCGACTGCGGCTCCGGCTGCGGGGTGGGGCACGCCGACTGCGGCTCCGGCGTCGGGCACGCCGACTATCGCAGGCCGACCGGTCGACGGGCCGGACCCGGGAGGTCGATCGGTCGACACCGCCCCTACGCCGCTCCAGCGACGGGTCCCGCTCCTGGCCGAACGAGGGATTCCCCGCCGGATCGAGGTACGGCCGACAAGCCTCGGGTCCCCCGCCACCGCCGACGCCCGGCCCGGCCGACCGGGCGCCACCGCCCGACCCGCCGCCACTCGACCCGCCACTGCCCGACAGGCCGCCACCGACCGACTCGCTCCGGCGACCGGGTCGATCCTCCAGCGGACGGCTGCCACGCCACCGATCAGCCCGTCCCAGGCCGGACCGCTACTGGCCGGACCAGCCCAAAGCGGACCGCGTCCGGGCGGGCCGACAACGGGCAAAGGACCCGTGCCCGGAAGACAGTCGGTCGGGGCAGAGTCGGCGGGGTCGTCTCGGGTCGTGAGGCTGCCGGTTGACTCCGGGTCCCGGGTCCGACCGGACGCGCCGTCGGTCCGAGCACGGACAGCGGACGCGCCGTCGGTCCGAGCACGGACAGCGGACGCGCCGTCGGTCCGAGCACGGACAGCGGACGCGCCGTCGATCCAACGGGGGACAGCGGATGCGTCGGGCCGACGGGGGGCGGCGGGCACGCCGTCGATCCAGCGGCAGCCGGAGGGTGTCGGGACCTCCACCGGTACGTCGGCCAAGGCCCCGAACCAGGGCGGGGCCAACCAGGGCGGGGCCAAGAAGGACGGGGCCGGACAGGACGGCGGCCGGGAAGCACCGGACCTGGATGTGGCGGCCCTGATCAAGAGCTTCGACAGGCGACACCTGGACGCCCTGGCGTACCAGCTCGTCGAGCCGATCAGCCGGCTGGTCCGGGCGGACCTGCGGGCCAGCCGGGAGCGGTCCGGCCGGTGGCGGGACGGTACGCGGTGAGCCGGACGAAGGCGTACGAGAGGGGAGACCGGGATGGCGAGCGGTGACCCGGGGACCAGCGTCCACTTCCGGCTCCAGATCGACGGGATCGACCTGGGGGACTGGAACACCTGTGACGGGCTCGGCTGTGAGGTGGAGGTCGAGCAGTACCAGGAGGGCGGCAACAACGACTTCGTCTGGCAGCTGCCGTCCCGGCTGCGCTACTCGAACGTCACGTTGAGCCGACCGTTGACCCGGGACACCGCGAAGGTCTCCACCTATCTGGCGCAGCTGCCCAAGGGGGTACGCCGGGGCACCGCCCAGATCGCGGCCCTCCGCCCCGACCTGGCGCTGCTGGTCCAGTGGGGGCTCGCCGACGTGGTGCTGGTCCGCTGGTCCGGCCCCTCGTTCGACCCGAACCGCTCCGAGGTGGCCGGGGAGAGCATCGAGCTGGCGTACCACGGATTCCTGGAGGTGGGGTGATGCCCCGAGGTCAGAAGGTTCCCGCGCACATCCAGCGGTACCAGCCGCCCACCTCGGGCGGCAGCCAGCCGGGAGGTGCGCTGGGCGGGCCGATCACCTTCATGTTCAATCCCCAGCAGTTGGCCCTGACCAAGTCGGCGAACTGGATCCCGCACGTCGTACGCGGCGCGGAGAACGTCGGTGTCGCCGAGTTCACCGGCTCCGGCCCCCGTACGTTGAGCCTCGATGTCTTCCTCGACACCACCGACAACCACTCCCGGAGTGTGCAGGAGCGGGTGGAGGCGCTGCTGACCTGCTGCGTACCGACGAAGGCGAGCATCGCGGCGAAGGCCCCCTCCCCACCGTGGGTGAAGTTCGCGTGGGGGCAGTTCCAGACCGTCTCCTTCTACTCGTACGTCAGTCAGATCAACGCCACGTACCGGCTCTTCGACCCCGACGGCACCCCCCTGCGGGCCACCTGCTCGATGACGCTGAACGAGATCAGCGGCTCCACTCCGGGGCAGAACCCGACCTCGGGGAGCCGGACCGCCCGCCGGGTCCACCGCCTCGTCGCCGGGGACTCCCTGGAGCTGCTCGCCTATCGGGAGTACGGCGACCCGACGGTGTGGCGGGTGATCGCCGAGGCCAACGACATCGACGATCCGGTCCGGTTGCCAGTGGGTCGGCAGTTGCTGCTGCCCGCACCGGAGGAGCTGCGCGACGGGAGGGTCGACGATGCCCAGCGGTGACCACACCAACAATCTCGTCGTCGACCTGCCCGGCCGGTTGTCACGGAAGTGGACCGGACGGATCGTCTCGGCGGTGGTGGAGGACAGCACCAACCTGGCGGCCACCGCGACCCTGCGGGTCCGGGACCAGCAGAGCCGTTTCCTGAAGGAGACGGGCGCCACCATCGGCACCGAGATGATCGTGCAGGTCCGCACCGGGGAGCATCCGGCACCGCTGCCGTTGTTCACCGGCGAGGTGGTCACCGTGGAGTCGGAGTTCGACGGGTTGGGCACCTTCACCACCGTCCGTGCCCTGGACCGCTCGCACCGGCTGATGCGCGGTCAACGGGTCCGCAGCTTCCTCAACCGCAAGGCCTCCGACATCGCCCGGGAACTCGCATCCGCCGCCGGCATCCCGGTCGGCCGGGTCGACCCCACCCCCACCGTGTACGAGACGGTCACCCAGCCCAACGTCAGCGACTGGGAGTTCCTGAAGATGCTGGCGACGGAGAACGACGCCGAGGTGGTGGTGGTCGACGGGCGGTTCGAGTTCCGTCGGTCGGTACGGGCCGCCGCCGCCCCCGGGGCCGGGGTGACCGCCGAGCAGAGCCCGTACGTGGTGGAGATGGACGCCAACCTCCTCGCCGTACGGTCCACTGTCACCTCCGTCGGCCAGGTCGCCGGGGTGACGGTCCGGGGGTGGGACGTCCGGGCCAAACGGGCGGTCCAGACCGAGGTGCCCACCGACGCCAGTGACGAGGTGCAGATCGGCACCACCCCGGCGAAGGCCGCCGACCCGTTCGCCCCGGCCCGGATCTGCGTGGCCGACGTGCCGTACCGGACGGCGGCCGAGACCCGGGCGGTGGCCGGGGCGGTGGCCGCCGACGTGACGGCCGCCTTCGCCGAGCTGGAGGTCGGCATCCTGGGCAATCCCCGCCTGCGGGCCGGGGTGCCGCTGTCGTTGCAGCGGCTGGGGAAACCGTTCGAGGGCAAGTACACGACCACTTCCAGTCGGCACGTGTTCGCCCCCGGCGAGCACTACGAGACCTGGTTGACGGTGAGCGGCAGGCAGGACCGGTCGACCTGGGGGTTGAGCACCGCCACCGCCGCACCCGCCCGGGCGGTACGGATCCCGGGGCTGGCCGTCGGGATCGTCACCAACGTCAAGGCCGACGTCGACCGTCGACATCCGGAACGGGTCGGTCAGGGGTGGGTGAAGCTGCGCTTCCCGTGGCTCACCGACCGCAGCGAGTACGAGACGGACTGGGTACGCACGGTGCAGCTCGGTGGGGTCGGCGGCGGCGGGGTGTTCTGTCCGGAGGTCGACGACGAGGTGCTCGTCGGTTTCGAGCAGGGGCTGCTGGACCGGCCGTACGTCATCGGCGGGCTCTACAACGGGGTGGACCGACCGTCGACGCACGAGGGCGCCCTGGTGGACTCGTCGTCGGGGCGGGTCAACCGCCGTTCGTTCGCCTCCCGAAGCGGGGACCGGATCGAGTTCCTGGAGTCGCAGCTGCCGTCCGGCCCGAAGGGGATCCGACTGACCACCGCCCGGGACCGGCTCACCGTCCACCTGGACGAGCGGAAGACCTCGGTGGTCATCCACAGCGACGGCAAGATCGAGATCGACGCCCGGGACGAGATCAGTGTGAAGGGTCGGGGGATCACCCTCGACGCCGGCACCGGGGCGCTCCGGCTCGCCGGTCGGACCGTCGAGGTCGACGGCGGTTCCCTGGTCGACATCCACGCCACGCTCGTCAAGCTCAACTGAGGGGAGGGCACCATCATGCCGGCGGCCGCCCGGGTCGGGGACCAGATCAGTCACCTGGCCGTCAAGCCCCCGCCCGTCCCGGCCGGGTCGGTTCCGGTCGCCCTGCCGTCCGGGCCGCCCACCGGCACCGTCGGTCCCCCCTCCGGGCGGGCCCTGCCACCAGGTACGCCGACAGTCACCCCGATGCTCGGCGTCGCCAGCGTCCAGATCGCCGGACGACCCGCGGCCGTCGTCGGCACCGTCTGTGTCTGCCCGCTGCACGTCCCACTGCTGATGACGAACGTGGTGATCCCCGCACCCGTCCCACCGGTGCGACGGGTGCTGATCGGCGGGTTCCCGGCCGCCAGGCAGGGCGACTCGATCACCTGCCGGGCGACGGTCAGCAGCGGGGCCGCATCCGTACAGATCGGGGGTTGACCACCGATGGCCGAGCAGTTCATCGGACGCGGGTGGGCGTTCCCGCTGCGTACCGACGCGACCGGGGGGATCGCCCTGGTCGAGCGGGATCGGGAGATCGTCGAGGCGATCCGGCTGATCCTCGGCACCGCCCCCGGGGAACGGCCGATGCGACCGGAGTTCGGGTGCGGGGTGCACGACCACGTCTTCGCCCCGGCCGACGAGAACACCGCAGGTCGGATCGCCTTCGAGGTACGCCGGGCGCTGGACCGGTGGGAGCCGCGCATCGACGTCACCGACGTGGTGGTCGGCTTCGACGCCGAGGAGGCCGGTCTGCTCTACATCGACGTCCGGTACTCGATCCGGGGCACGAACGACCCCCGCAACCTGGTCTTCCCGTTCTACGTCATCCCGTCCCACGAGGACGGCACCGCCCCCGAGGACACCGCCACCATGTCGTCGTACCTGGAAAGCACCGCCTGATGCCGCTGCCCGCACCGAACCTGGACGACCGCCGTTTCCAGCACCTGGTCGACGAGGCGAAACGGTTCATCCAGCAGCGCTGCCCCGAGTGGAGCGACCACAACGTCTCCGACCCCGGGGTGACCCTGGTGGAGACCTTCGCGCACATGGTCGACCAGATGCTCTACCGGCTCAACCGGGTGCCGGAGAAGAACTACCTGGCCTTCCTCGACCTGATCGGGATCCGGCCGTTCCCGCCCACCGCCGCCCGGGGCGACGTCACGTTCTGGCTGTCCGGGCCGCAGACCCAGCCGGTGGTCCTGCGGGCCGGGACGGAGGTCGGCACCGAGCGGACCCAGACCGACGAGGCGATCGTCTTCACCACCTCGACCGACCTGACAGTGGTGCCCTGCGAGCTGACCCGGTTGCGCACCCACCCGGCGCAGGGGCCGCCGGTGGACCGGACCGAGGAACTGCTGGACGGGCGGGACGTGTCGTGCTTCCCGGCCGGCCCGTCGGTCGGTGACGCCATGCTCCTCGGGCTCTCGGCCGCCGTACCGTCCTGCGCGGTCCTGCTGAACATGGACAGCCGGGTGGAGGGGGTCGGCGTCGACCCCCGCCAGCCACCGCTGGTCTGGGAGGCCTGGACCGGGGAGGGCTGGTCGGCGTGCGTCGTCGACCACGACGACACCGGTGGGCTGAACAAGCCGGGCGAGGTGGTGCTGCACGTCCCCGCCGACCACGTCGGCTCGGTGGTGGCCGGGCAGCGGGCCGGGTGGCTGCGGTGCCGACTGGTCGAGGCCGCGCCGGGTCAGCCCTTCTACGCCGCCTCACCCACGGTACGGGCGATCGAGGCGGTGACCATCGGCGGGACCGTCGCAGCGGTGCACGCCGAGACGATCCTCGGTGAGCAGGTCGGGGAGGCGGAGGGGGTGCCCGGCCAACGGTTCGGGGTGGCCCGCCCGCCGATAGTGCCGGACGAGCATCCGCTGGTGGTGGAGAGCACCGACGGGGCGGGTTGGCTGGAGTGGACCGAGGTGGACACGTTCAGCGGCTCCGGCCCGGACGACCGCCACGTGCTGGTGGACCGGACCGCAGGGGAGATCCTGTTCGGCCCGGCCGTCCGGCAACCCGACGGGACCCTGCGTCGCTACGGGGCCGTACCGTCCGCCGGGTCGCGGGTCCGGGTCCGCCGTTACCGCACCGGTGGCGGACGCGCCGGCAACGTCGCCCGGGGTGCCCTCGCCGTCCTGCGCAGCTCGATGCCGTACGTGGCCCGGGTGGAGAACCGGGAACCGGCAGGTGGCGGGGTCGACGGGGAGACCGTCGCGGAGGCCCGGCTCCGGGGTCCGGTGCAGCTGCGGGCGCAGGACCGGGCGGTGACCGCCCGGGACTACGAGCTGCTCGCCCGACAGGCCTCCCCGGCCGCGGCCCGGGTCCGGTGCCTACCCGCCGGGGACGGCAGCGCGGCGGGCGGGGTCCGGCTGCTGGTGGTGCCGGAGGTGGTCGCCGACGCCGAGGGCCGACTGCACTTCGAGGACCTGGTCCCGCCGGACTCGATGCTCGCCACCATCGCCGAACACCTCGACGCCCGCCGCCCGGTCGGCACCCGGCTGGTCGTGGAGCCGCCGTTCTACCAGGGGGTGACGGTGGTGGCCCGGCTGGTCCCCCGCCCGGACGTGGCCGCCGGTCAGCTCCGGGCCGAGGCCACCGCTGCCCTGTACCGGTTCCTCGACCCGGTGCACGGCGGCCCGGAGGGCCGCGGGTGGCCGTTCGGCAGGCAGGTGCACTCCGGGGAGATCTTCGGGGTCCTGCAACGGATGCCCGGGGTCGAGGTGGTGGAGGAGGTACGGATGTTCCCCGCCGACCCGCTCACCGGACGTCGGGGCGACCAGGTCACCCGGATCGAGCTGGACCGGCACGCCCTCGTCTTCTCCCACCAACACCAGATCCGGGTCGACGACCGCCTGTCGGGCCGGTAGAGAACAGGAGGGTACGCCGATGCGCGCCGCAGTCGACGACGTGGCCACCCCGGACCCGCTGGGTCGGCGGCTGCCCGGCATCTACGCCGACGACGATCTCGCCCAGCGCCTCACCGGCGCGTACGACCAGGTGTTGGCACCTGTGCACGCCACCCTGGACAGCCTGTGGGCGTACTTCGATCCGGCGCTGGCCCCGCCGGACTTCGTGGACTGGCTGGGCTCCTGGGTGGCGGCCGGAGCGAGCCCCGACCGACCCGTCGACGAGCGCCGTCGGGTGGTCGCCGCCGCCGTCACCCGCCACCGGGTACGCGGCACCGCCGCCGGGATCGCCGAGGAGGTACGCCTCACCGTCGGGGTCCTCCCGGAGGTCGTGGAGAGCGGCGGGACCACCTGGTCGGCCACGCCGGGCAGCCCGCTGCCGGGGGCCGCCGAGCCGAGCCTGACCGTCCGGGTACGCGTACCGGAGCCCACCCCGGAGTTGGCCGCCCGGGTCCGGGCGGTCGTCGAGGCGAACCGGCCGGCGCACGTGCCGTACACGGTCGAGGTGTTGCCGTCGTCGGCCGACGATGTGGACGGTCCCCGATGAGGTTCTGCGACAACTGTGGTGCCCAGGTGACCCCTGGCGACGACTTCTGCGGCACCTGCGGTGCCTTCCTGGACTGGTCCACCGCGACCGACACCCCCGCCCCGGCCCCCCGCCCGACACCGGCACCGCCGAAGGAGGCCACCGCCACCCCGGCCCCCCGCCCCGAGCCCACGGACCCGGACGAGCCGACCGGCCCCCCGGCCCCACAGCCTAGGACGGCACGGCCGGACGGGACAGGCCTGCGGCCGACATCGGCACCGCCGGACGAGCCGACGGACACCCCGGCACCCCGCCCGGAGCCGACGGAGCCGGAACCGGCGACCGACACCTCGGCGCCCGGCCCGGAGCCGGCGGAGCCGGACGGGTCGACCGCCGGGAAGCCGGTCGACCCTGTCGAGCAGGCGCGGAGTCTGGGGCGGGCGGCGGCCCTGGTGGTGCCGGTCCGCCCGGCCGAGGAGGCGGACCCACAGGTGGGGCCGACCGTCGACGAGCCACCAGTCGAGGAGTCCCGCCCCGACCAGCCGGGTGCGGTGCAGCCGGGACGTCCGGTGGCACCCGCCCCGGTGGTCCGGGACTTCACCGGTGACCGGGTCGACGACCCCACCGACGTGACCTGCCTGGCCTGTGCCGCGCGCAATCCGTACGGCAGATCGTTCTGTCGCCGGTGTGGTCGGCCGCTCGCCGCCGACGCGGCGCCGACCACAGCCGTGCCCTGGTGGCGACGGATCCGGTGGCCCCGTCGGCGCTCCGGTGGTGGCCTGGTACGCCGCCTCCTGGCGGTCCTGCTCGTCCTGGCCCTGGTCGCCGGGCTGATCTGGGCCGGGGTCCGGTTCCTGCCGCCCCTGATCGAGACGATCCGGGACCGGACGGCGACGCCGGAGGCGATCCTGCCGGACGAGGTGACCGCCTCCAGCGCGGCCCGAAACCATCCGGCCGCCTCGGCTGTCGACGGTCTCAACAACCGTTACTGGGCACCGGCCACCGACCGACCTGCCGTCGGCGAGTACGTGGAGCTGGCCTTCGACCGGCCGATCCGCCTGTTGGACCTGATCGTGCACACCGGGGCGTCCCCCCGGCAGGACGACTTCGTCGAACAGCCGAGGCCGGCGGAGCTGACCCTGACCCTGGTCACCTCGGACGGGACGTCCAGCACCGTTCCGTTGCGGCTGACCGACCGGCCCGGCCCGCAGGCCTTCCACCACGTGGCGGGGGACGTGACCCGGATGCGGTTGACGATCGCCTCGGTCTACGGGCAGCGGGAGGCGGGACGGGTCGCGTTGGCCGAGGTCGAGGTGTTCAGGCGGCCGTGACCTGCACGGGCCGGGCCGGGGTGGACCTGTCGACGCCGAGGGAGCAGAGCACCCGCTCGTACGTCTGCTGGGTGCGTCGGGCCGCGGCGAGTTCTCCGGCCCGGCGCTGGGCGGTGATCAGCAGACGCCATCCGTCGTCGTGGTATCCGTCCAGCTCCAACGCCCGGCGGGCCACCGTCGCGGCGGGCCGCGACCGTCCCCGGGCGAGTTCCAGACCGGCCAGCAGGACCGCCGCCTCGGCGGCCCGGCACCGGTGCCGGTCCCGCAGGGCGAGGACCCACTCGGCGGCACCGTCCTCCGGGAGGAGGTCGCCGGTGTACTGGTCGAGGGCGTGACGCAGCGCCCGGATCGCCGTCACGTCCTCACCGTCGGCGCGGGCCTGCCGGGCGGTGGCCAGCGCCGTGCCGAAGGTGGTCACGTCGCTGCTCCCACCGATCCCCAGATCCAGCCGGTACGACGAGCCGTCCCGCAGGACGAACCGGGACGCGCCCCGGGCCACCCCCGGCTCCAGGAAGGTCCGCAGGGTCGAGATCCCGACGTGCAGGTTGTTGACCGCGGACCGGTCGGGTAGCTCCGGCCAGAGCGCGGCGGTGATCTGTTCCCGGTGCACGGACCGCCCACCGTGGACGGCCAGGAACCGCATGAGGGCACGGACCCGGGGGCGGATGCCGGACCAGTCGACGGGGGCGCCGTCCACCTGTACACGGAAACCACCGAAGCACCACAACCGCAGGTGCCGGGGACCCACCGATGCCACACGATCGTTCGAAGTCATGTGATTCGTCTCCCTTGTCGCCACGACCACGTGGACTGTCGGGGTCCACGTCCAACGTCCCGCATCAGGCTGCGTCGCGGGCATCGATGCCGGACGACGCAGGCGGGACGGCCTGTGCTGGGGAGAGGTGGGCGACTGGACGCCGCAGGGGGAATTCTTTCCCCGACTCGGGGGACACCGACAGCCGTTATTTCGGGGACACGTCGGAGACTTACTATTCGGTGGCGCCCGATGCACACCGTGGGGGTTGAGCGCCGAGCTATTCGGGAGCATTTCGATGCCGACGGCCGATCCGTCCGAATCCAGCGCATTGATGCTGGTATTGGTCTATTGGGACCGACTGGTCGGTGACCCCTGGGCGCACCTGGCCCAACTCGCCACCGACCGGCTGGTGCTGCTCGTCCTGCCCCCACAGGTGACGGTCGACCCTTTGGCGCTGCTGATGGCGGGGATCCGCGCCGTGGTCCGGGACGGCGACGGGAGCAAGGAACTCGCCCTGGCCCGCGCCGCAGTCCTCTCCGGCGGCTCCTACCTGTCGCCGAGCGTGTCCGCGCTGGTCGGCACCGGAGCACCAGGGGTGAGCCGGCGGGCGTCGGCGGCCCTCGGCCCCCGCGAGGTGGAGACCCTGCGGTGCATCGCCCAGGGGCTCACCCACCGGCAGGCCGCCCACCGCCTCGGCGTCACCGAACAGACCGTCAACACGTACGCCAAACGACTGCGGCGCAAACTCGGTGCGACGAACAAGGCCGAACTCACCCAACGGGCCGTCGAACTCGGCTACTTCCCGGCGTGACCCATTCTTGCCGGTCTTCTTGCCTCGCGTTCCGACAGGGACGATAGTTGACTGCTCACCGAGAGGTGGGCGATGTTCGACGTGTGCGTGGTGGTCGCCGAGCCGCTGGCCCGGCGTGGGGTGCACCAGCTGATCGCGGGAGACCCGCGGATCCGGCGCTGCGTCACCGTCGACGCGGTCGACCAGATGGCCGCTGCCGGTGCCGGTCCGGAGACCGTCGTCGTCCTGGTGGATCCGCTGCCCCACGCTGTGCACTGGTCCTGTGTCCGACATCCGACCCTGGTGATGGTGCCGGAGTCGGCGACGACCGCGACGTACGACGCCATCCACGCTGGAGCCCGCTCGGTGGTCAGCACCGCCACCGAGCGCACCCAGCTACGCATCGCCCTCGCCGTCGCGGCCGCCGGGGGCTTCTACCTCTGTCCGATGCTCTCCGCCCGGCTCCGGGAGGCGGCACCGCCCCGGTGCCCGGCGTCCGGCGGTGCACCGGCCGAGACCGAGACTCCCCCACCCTGCACGCCCGGACCCGGCCCGATCCGGGACCGGACCCGGGCTCGCCCCTTCCGGCGACCGGCACTCGCCCCTCGGGAGGCGCAGACCCTGGCACTGATCGCCGGCGGGCTCACCCACGCCCAGACCGCCCGTCGCCTCGGCATCACCGAGGCCACCGTCAACACCTACCTGACCCGGATCCGCACCAAACTGGACGCCGGGAACAAGGCCGAGCTGACCCGCCAGGCGATCACCCTCGGACTGGTCCACCGCCGTGACGGTGCCGGCCCACTCAGCTGACCTGCTCGTCCAGGATCGTCCGGACCCGCTGCGCGTGCTGCGTCGACGAGAGGTCGTGAGCCGCGGCGAGGATCTCGGTCGCCCGGTCCAGCATCGACCGGGCCCGTCCGGGATCACCCCGACGCAGCAGCACCTCCGCCAGACTCAGATAGACCCGACCTGTCGCGTTCGGGTCGTCCCCGGTCACGAAGTCGTCTATCGCCTCGGTCAGCGTGGCCTCGGCGTCGTCGAACCGGCCGAGGTCGGCCTGGAGCACCCCCAGGCGTACCCGCATCCAGCCGCGTAGCGGCCGACTGGAGAGCCGGTCCGGCAACGCCGTCGACCACCCGGCGTACGCCTCGGTCACCAGGTGCAGCGCCTCGTCGAACCTGCCCAGCGACCGCAACTGGTCCGACAGGGAGTACGACGCCACTATCCAGCCGAGCTTGTCACCGGCCTCGGCCAGCAGCTCCCGGCCGGCACGCAGGTGCTCCGCCGCCTGCTCCGCGCTCCCCGGATCGGACCGGCACCGCACCAGCCCGGCCAGATAGCACCGGGACCACCCGACGGTCCGCAGGTCACCGGCCGCCTCCCCGAGCGCCAGGGCGGTCCGGTACTCGGCGTACGCCTCGTCGACCCGCCCCTCGACCAGGTGCAGTGCCCAGCCACGGCTGTTGCGGTGGGTCGCCTCGGCGACCGGGTCCGCCACTGCCTGAGCGGCCCGGACCGCGAGACCGAACAGCTCCGCCCACGGCACCGCCAGGTGTCGACGGTCCGAATACCAGTACAGCTGCCCGGCTGCGGCCATCACCCGGCGGTGGCAGCCCCGGGCGGCCGCGTACCGGATCGCCCACCACCAGCCGGGACGGTCGGTGTCCAACCAGCTCAACGCCGAGGTGGCGGTGGGGAACCCGGGGGGCGGTTCGGCGCAGGTCGGATCGAGCCACCCCTCCGCCTGCGCCAGCCGCCCGAACAGGTGACGGGCGAGCCGGTCCCGGGCCGCACCCTGTTCCGACGTCGACTCCTCGCCGGTGAACCGCTCGGCGGCGAAGAGCGCCAACAGGTCGTGCAGGACGTAGCGGCCGGCGGTGGTGGCGACGGTCAGCAGACCCGCGTCGGCCAACGCGTCGAGCCGGTCCTCGGTGACCCCCACCGGTTCACCGGTGAGCGCCGCGACGACGGGGGCTGAGTACTGCGGCAGGCAGACCGCGCCGAGCATCCGGAAGGCCCGCCGGGTCGATCCGTCGAGCAACCGGTACGACAACTCGAAGGCGCTGCGCACCTCGATGTCCCCGGCCCGCAGCAGATCCAGTCGGCGCTGTTCGTCACGGAGCCGGTCGACGAGCGCCTGCACACTCCACTCGGGTCGGACCGCCAGCCGGTTCGCCGCCACCCGCAGGGCCAGCGGCAGCCGGCCGCAGAGCCGACCCAGCTCCGCCGCCGCCGCACTCTCGTCGGCGATCCGCCCGACCCCGACCGCCTCGGTGAGCAGGGTGTGCGCCTCGGCGTCGGAGAGCACCCGCAGCGGCAACCGGTGCGCGCCGGCCAGCCCGGCGAGGACACTGCGGCTGGAGACCAGCACCAGCCAACCCGGTCCGCTCGGCAACAGCGGTCGTACCTGGGTCTCGTCCCGGGCGTTGTCCAGCACCAGGAGACCGCGCCGGTCGGCGGTGAGCGCCCGGTAGAGGGTGAGCCGGGCGTCGGTGGACGAGGGCGGCTGCGCCACGCCCAGAGTGGTCAGCAACTGGTCGAGGGCCTGCGCCAGGGTGGTCGGCTCGTCGTCCATCCCCCGCAGGTCGACGAAGAGCGGCCCGCGCGGGAACCGCCCCGCCTGCTCGTACGCCGAGTGCACCACCAGGCTCGTCTTGCCCACCCCGGGTGGTCCGCTGACCACCACGACCCGGCCGGTGCCGTTGCGCCCGGCGAGTTCGGCCTGCTCGCCGAGGCGGGCCAGTTCGTGGGTGCGACCGGCGAAGTCCGCCAGGTCCCCCGGGAGCGAGCCGGCCGGCGGTCCGTCGGGGTCGTCCACGTCCCCGCCGCCCCGGGCGACGGCGAGCAGGTGGGACCGGTCCGGCTCGGACAACCCGAGCCGGTCGGCCAACTCCACCACCGTCCGACGCTGGGGCCGGGCGACCCGGTTCAGTTCGAGATTGCGGACGGTACGCACGGCGACCCCGGCGAGGTCGGCGAGCTCCTCCTGGGTCAGGCCGGCAGCCGTACGGTGCCGCCGCAGCAGGGCACCCAACCGCCCGGTCATCCCCGGCTCCCCCGACCTGCGTGGCGTGAGGTCAACTGCACGACACGGATGGTTACAGACCCGTCGTTCGATCCCCAAACCCCGAGGTCAGTACGGAACCATCCCGTTCTGGTACGCCCACACCACCGTCTGCAACCGGTCCCGTGTCCCGATCTTGGCCATCGCCCGACCCAGGTGCGACTTGACGGTGCTGGTCTCGATGAACAGCTCGGACGCGATCTCCACGTTCGCTCGCCCCGGACTCCAACGCCGGGTCCACCGGGACGGCGTCACGAGCGCCGCCGGCAACCGGGCGGTACGGGAGGTGAAGCGTCTGGCTGCGTCGTCGTGGGTCATGTCGTGCTGCCGCCTTCCGACGCCGTCGGATGTCCGGAGGGGGTCCGGTCTGCGGCACCCGAGGCATGGCACCAGCCTTCCGATTCCACCTTCCCGGGACATCTGACGCAGGACGGCAATCGACCTCCGACCTAGGTCGGAGACTCCCTCCGGTCGGCGGTCGGTACCCCGGCGAGGAGGTCTGCGGTGGTGTGGGCCCGGACCTCGGGTGACGCCCCCTCGGCGAACCGGGCGACGACGGCTCGGACGTGCCGTTCGGCGGTGGGGGCGAGCCCGTCGTACACAGCGACGAACGTCTCCCGGGCGGGCTCCCGGAGCCATCCGGCCGGGAGGAGCCGGAGGGGGAGCTGCGGATCGAGGGTGGGGAAGCGCCGGAAGGTGTCCATCACCTCCGTCCGCGTCCGCACCGCCTCCGCCCCGCCCACCTCCCCGGATGCGATCCTCGGCAGCACCGGCCGCCACCGGTCGAGGAAGTTCTCGTACCGCTCGGCCAGCCCCGCGACGTCCCAGGCGGCCAGGGGGTCACGGTCGGAGGCCGCGTCGAGTCCGACCCACCGGCCTCGGAACACCGCGACGGCGCCGAGGTCGAACTGGGCCAGGTGAGCCCGGGCCTCGACGGTCAACTCGTGCGGCGAGATCCACATTCCGTCGAACAGGGGGGCGAATCCCAGCCACCGGAGCTGACCGCGCAGGGCTCGACGCTGGGTGCTTCGCTCCTGGGGCAGCGAGAAGGCGACGACAGTCCAGGACTCGTCCCAGGAGCGGGTCGTGGCGGTGGCGGTGAGGATCCACCCACCCCCGACGGACAGGTTGACGGCCGCCGACCGGCTGAGCCGGTAGAAGCTGTGGCGCCCCTCTCGACGTCCCTCCAGGACGCCCCGGCGAGCGAGTCGGCTGATCGCGGTGCGGGCGCTGGCGTTGCTCACCTCCGACTCGGCGAGCAACGCGACGATGGCTCCGGAGGGCAGCCACGCCCGGGTCCGCAGGGTGTAGTCGGCCAGCAGGGTCACCGCCGTCCCCTGGGGCGACCTTCCGGTCTGCTGCCGAGGCAGCCGCACCGGATCGTCCCCGTCGTCGGGAAAGATCTCCTCGATATCGAACGGGCTGTTCACCGCAGGCGCTCCGGGTTCGACTCGGGGGCGGGGAGAACGACTGTAGACCGGCCCGGCGCCGAGTCACCGGGAACACCACGGAACCCGCTCCGCTTAATCGAAGTTCGTCGATTGACACTTGTGTGACCGAGGAGAACACTAAGTGCTACACGAAGCCGGTCCGGCCCTGACGTACCAGCGAAGGAGCAACATCGATGAGGACCACACGAAGACTCACCCTCGCCCTGGCGGCAGCCCTCACGGCAGCGGTCGGCCTCGTCGTACCCGCGCTCAGCCCCGCGCACGCGGCGTCACTGGTCGAGGTGACCAGCTTCGGCGACAACCCGGGTCGGATGCGGATGCACGTCTACGTCCCGGACGCCCGCCCGCCCAGTCCCGCGATCGTGGTGGCGATGCACGGCTGCGGCGGATCGGGTCCCGGGTTCCACGCCGGCAGCGAGTTCGCCGCCCTGGCCGACCGGCACGGGTTCGTGGTGGTCTACCCGACCGCCACTCAGCAGGCCGGCTTCGGCAACTGCTTCGACACCTGGTCCGACGTGGCCAAACGGCGTGGGGGCGGCAGCGACCCGGTGTCCATCGTCTCGATGGTCGACCACGTCAAGCGCCAGTACGGCGGCGACCCCCGCCGGGTCTACGCCACCGGCAGTTCCTCCGGCGGAATGATGACCAACCACCTGCTCGCCGTCTACCCCGACGTGTTCGCCGCGGGCGCCGCCTTCATGGGGGTCCCCTACAACTGCTTCTCCGGCGCGGCCGACTACCCGCCCGGCACCAGCCAGTGCACCGGCGGAAACATGAACCGCACCCCTCAACAGTGGGGCGACGCGGTCCGCCAGGCGTACCCCGGCCACTCCGGTCCCCGCCCCCGGGTGCAGCTCTGGCACGGCACCAACGACACCCTCGTGCCGTACACACTCCTTCAGGAGTCGATCGAGCAGTGGACCAACGTGTTCGGGCTCAGCCAGACACCCACCTCGACCGACACTCCACAGCCCACGTGGAACCGCCGCCGGTACGCCGACGCCACCGGCACCGTCCAGGTCGAGGCGTACGCCGTCCAGGGTGCCGGCCACAGCCTGCCCTCGACCGGCATGGCCGCCGCCGCCATCCAGTTCTTCGGCCTGACCAACCCCTCGGTCCCCACCACCCCGCCCACCCCGACGACGCCCCCACCGACCCCGACGACGCCCCCACCGACCCCGACGACCCCGCCACCGGTCCCGACCACGCCACCGGCGTCGGGCGCCTGCCACGTCGCTGTCACCGTCAACGCCTGGAACAACGGACTGACCGCGAACCTCGCCGTCACGAACACCGGGTCCGCTCCCGTCAACGGCTGGTCGTTGGCCTTCACCCTGCCCACGGGGCAGACCCTCACCTCCGGCTGGAACGCCTCCTACACGCCCTCGTCCGGACAGGTGACGGCCCGCAACGTCGCCTACAACGCCGCGATCCCCGCCAACGGAACGATCACCATAGGATTCCAGGCCACCCACACCGGCAACTCCGGCCGACCGACCTCGTTCACCCTCAACGGCGTACCCTGCACGGCCGCCTGACCACCAGTCGACGACGAAGGAGCAGAGCCGTGCAGGCTCTGCTCCTTCGTCGTACGCCCGGGGCACCGTGAAGTTCAGGTACCCCGGGATGTCGGCGTCGAGTTCGAGTCGACCGCCGCGCACCGACTGCATGGCGGCGCTGACAGTGGCCGGCTTCGACACCGACCCCACGCGGGAACACCGTCGGCCCACACCCCGACGACGGATAGCCGACACGTGTCGCCATTTACGTCACTTTGACAAAAAGCTACGGTGAATCCATGTCCGACGATCAGTGGGTGCCACCCACAGTGCTCCTCGCCGTGGACCTCGTCATCCTGACCCTGCGGGAGTCCCGCCTCCAGGTGCTCCTGGTCGAGCGGGGCATCGAGCCGTACCAGGGGGCACTCGCCCTGCCCGGCGGATTCCTCAACCACGCCGAGGAGGACCTGCCGGCGGCGGCGCACCGGGAGTTGGCGGAGGAGGCCGGACTGGACGCCGACCACCTCCACCTCGAACAACTCGGCGTGTACGGCACCCCCGGACGGGACCCCCGAGGACGCGTCGTCTCCGTCGCCTACCTGGCGATCGCACCCCGGCTCCCCGAACCCGTGGCAGGCACCGACGCCGCCCACGCCCGGTGGACTCCGACCGAACAGGTGCTGCCGGACCCGACCCGCCTCGCCTTCGACCACCACCGGATCGTCACCGACGGGGTCGAGCGAGCCCGCACCAAGCTGGAGAGCTCCGCCCTCGCCACCGCCTTCTGCGGGCCGACCTTCACCATCACCGAGCTTCAGGCCGTGTACGAAGCGGTCTGGGGCACCCCCCTCGATCCACGCAACTTCTACCGCAAGGTCCAGGGCGTCGCCGGATTCATCGTGCCTACCGGCCGTACCCGCAGGACCGAGACCGGACGCCCCGCCAAGTTGTTCCGCCCCGGCCCACGCCAGGCACTCCACCCCGCGATGACCCGCCCCACCGTCCTGTCGAACGAGGAGAAGCCACAGACATGAGCAGCGAGGTCGTCGTGATCCTCACGGCACTCAACCTGGAGTACGCAGCCGTCCGTGAACGGCTCACCGATCTGAGAGTCCACCGGCACCCCGCCGGCACCCGCTTCGAGGTCGGACGCCTCGGCCACCGGGGATGTCGCGTGGCGTTGGGACTGGTGGGGAAGGGGAACAATCCGGCGGCGGTGCTCGCCGAACGCGCCATGGCCGAGTTCTCCCCGGCGGCGGTGCTCTTCGTCGGAGTCGCCGGAGCCCTGTGGCCGGACATCGGGCTCGGCGACGTGGTGGTGGCCTCCAAGGTGTACGCGTACCACGGCGGGACAGGTGAGGACGACGGCCTGAAGGCGCGGCCCCACGCCTGGGAGATCGCCCACGGTGCCGGTCAACTCGCCCAGCACCTCTCCCGTACCGGTGACTGGGCTCGCGGTCTCGGTCCGGGCGACGTGCCGCAGGTGCACTTCGGTGCGATCGCCGCCGGAGAGGTCGTCCAGGACTCGGCCGTCTCCGACCAGGCACGGTGGCTGCGTCAGCACTACAACGACGCCCTCGCCATCGAGATGGAAGCCGCCGGGGTGGCCCAGGCCGCGCACCTCAACCGAGCCCTCCCCGTGGTCGTGGTCCGGGGTATCAGCGACCGCGCCGACGGCACCAAGACCAGCACCGACGGACAGAACTGGCAGTCCCGGGCGGTGGCCCACGCCGCCGCGTTCGCGGTGGCACTCGCCCAGGAGTTGGCGGACGACGCCACCACCGAGAACCCGGCTCCGCTGCGCCGAGACGGAAGGAACACAGGTATGACCACCTACAACACGGCGAACGGCAACGCGCGGATCGGCGTCCAGGCCGGACAGATCCACGGCAACGTCACAGTCGGGGCCGAACCGCGGGACCGCCCGGTCGACCTCGCCGCCGCCCTGGCCGAACTCCGCAGCCAGCTCAAGCAGGCCCACCGCGACGGTCACCTCGACGAGGTCACGTACGCGGCGGCCGAGACGGAACTCGACGCGGCAGGCGACTGCCTCCGGGAGGACACGCCCCGCAGTCGCAGCACCCTGGTGGTGACCCTCAAACGGCTGGGCGGCCTGGTAGCCGACGTCGCCGAGTTGGCCACTCGGCTGGCTGCGCTGACAGCCTTGGCAAAGGAGCTGTCATGACGGGACCGGTCACCAACACCGCCGGCGACAATTCCCAGGTCAACGTCCAGGCCGGGGTCGTTCACGGCGACGTCGTCTACTACCAGCTGGCGGCGGACGCCACCCCGGAGAAGAAATTCCGGGTCGGAGTCAGGTACCTCGATGCCAACGTGCTGAAAAGGGCCGGTGCGCTGATCGAGGAAGCCGCCGCCGAGGGCTACCAGACCGACGAGGTGCAGTTCCATCGGCTGCTGGCGCTCCTGAGCAAGCGTCCCCTCAGCCAACTCGAAGGCAAGGACTTCGACCGCCTCGACGCGATCCGCGCCGGCATCTCCAGATTCGACGGCAACGGCCGGTGGACTCTCGGACTACGGGCCGTGGAGAAGCTGCTGACCTCGACCCACAGCCCCGGGGCCGATCCGCTCGACACCACGCTCGACGCCCTGGACCCGGAGGTCCGATTCAAAATCGACTACCACCTCGGGGTACTCCTCGACGGGCCGCAACAGGACCGGCTCTGGTCTCGGTCGATCGAGCAGGCCACCGCCGGCCGGCAGGCCGGTGGCCGGAACGACCGGATATGGATGTTCTTCGAACCCGAGCCGGCCGCCCCACGCGTCGGCGCGGTACGGCCCGCCGCCGTACCGCCCGGCGACTGGCTACGGACGACCGTCGGCGCGATCGGAACCGTCCTCGCCACCGGATACCTCGGGTGGCTCCTCGTCCGGCACGGTGACCCCTTGGCGATGCTCGCCGGGCTGGCCTGCGTCGCCGGGCTCGTCGCCGTCACCGTCGGCGGTGCCGACCGCCACTTCCGGCGGGTACGGCGGCAAGCCAAGGACGCCGCACTGGTACCGCCCGCCAGATCGGGTCGGCGCGCACCGGCCGGAGGGTTCGTCCGCACCGTCGACAGGCACTTCGACCACTACTTCCGGCGGTACGTGCCGCAGCACACCGACCGTGCCCGGTGGATCGACCAGACCGCCGGGATCCGTCGACAGCTCCGCGACGAACTCGTCGACCTCTATCGGGAGCAGCGCATCGACGCCGGGCGGATCCGCTGGCTCGTCCGGCACACCGTCGCCGACGTACGGCACCGGTGGGAGCACGACACCCTGACCGCGTACCGCCGTCAGCTCCGCACGCCACCACGGATCCTGGCCCAGTACCTGGGCGGGCTCGCAGCCATCGCCCTCGGCGCCTGGTCGGCGGTCCCCGCCGCCGTCCGCGAAACCCCTCTCCACGGCACCTTGTGCCTCCTACTCGCAGTGGTCTGCGCGCCGATCGGGATACGAGCCTGGTTCCGGGTCACCGCCGAACGTCGCCGGGTGGAAGCCGACGAGGCCGAGGAGGTCCAGAAGTACAGCGCCCGACGCGAGGCGTACGACAGGTGGCAGGTGAAGCTGCGAACCCGGCCCACCGACGTGGAGGTCGCCGGATGGCTCGAATGCGACCGACGGATCCTCGTCGACGACGCCATGCGCCACTACCGGCTCAAGCCCAGTCAGGTGATCGCGCACGCCTTCATCGAAGCCCCCGCCGAAGGCGCCAAGAAGGCCCGAGTCCCACACGGCCCCCCGCGCTACTCCCGCTACCAGCTGCTGCTGTTCCTGCTCACCACGGACGGGGTACGTCAGGTCGACATCGACCTCGACTTCGAGGCGTGCAACGCCTCGGTCGCACAACGACTCAACTACCGGTTCGACGCCGTTACCTCCGTACGCATGACCGGGATCGCCACCCGGCAGCAGACCTTCGAACTGACGCTGGTCAACGGCGCCCCCATCACGGTCGACGTCACCGAGTCCAGCGACGAGAACCTCCAGCCGGGAGAGGATTCGAAAACCCTCTCCGACGTCGCGCTCGACGCCTCCGGGCTGTCGCCGACCCTCCACGTTCTCGAAGGCATCGCGGCCGAGGGCAAGGAGTGGATCAGACACCAGCGCAAACGGGCCGACGAGCGGTTGGCCACACCGAACCCGTCGGGCAACCAGCGAGAGCACCCCCGGGCGACCAAACCTTCGCCGCCGCCCCAGCGGGACAGGAACCGTCGACCGAAGCCGCACCGCCGTACCGAGAGCGGCGGCAGCGGCCCGCACCCGAGGAAGACCCGGGAGACCCCACCGGAATGACGCCCGCCGACCCGTTTCGGGGACGTCGATCGGCTGCTCGACGAGGAGTGGTCGACCGGTCGGATGCTGTGCCCGGACCAGGATCAGCCGGAAAAGTGCTGGTGGAGCCCAGGGGACTCGAACCCCTAACCCCTGCCTTGCAAAGGCAGTGCTCTGCCAGTTGAGCTAGGGCCCCGTCGGGCGGCGGACGCGCCGCCCGGAATCACCGCAGGTCGGGGGCGGTGGTCGCCTCGTGCCAGAGGGCACGCTCGTCACTGGCGTCCTTGACCTTCTTGGCCACCAAAGCCGCCACACCCACGATGCCGACCAGGAACAGAACCTTCTTCACCATGGGGTTACCCCTAGCGCTCGACTGAAGTCGGACGACGTGCGGTGGGGCTAGCTGGAATCGAACCAGCGACCTCAGAGTTATCAGCTCTGCGCTCTAACCGACTGAGCTATAGCCCCGCAAGCGACGAGCAAGATTAACCCATCTGCCCACCGCTTCCCAAACCGGGGGTGGCGGTGGCGCCCGTCGTCCACGAACCTACCCGGCGGGCCGGGGCGGCGACCACCGCTTTGCCACCCGGGCACCCGGCGGACACCGGGACAGGACCCGCTCGACCAGCACCGGAACCGGGTCCGGGACGGACGATGCCGGGGCCGCACTGGGCGGCCCCGGCATCGTTCGACGGAAGATCAGTCGCGCTCGGCGAGGGTGAGCTCGATGCCGCCGACCAGGTCGGCGCAGACGTTGTAGACGAACGCCGAGAGCGTGGCCAGAGCCGTGAACAGCACCATGTTCACCAGGCCGATCAGGGCCGAGGTGATGATCACGCCCCCTGCGGTGATCTGGAAGCCCTCCTGCCCACCACCGACGTTGACCAGGTCGGTGAGGCTGTCGTTGACGCTGGCGAACACGCCCATCGCGTCCAACGCCAGATAGAGCACCGACGTGGCCACCACCACGACGATCAACAGGACGAAGGAGACCGCGAAGGCGAACTTCATCACCGACCACGGGTCGATCCGCTTGAGGTTCAGCCGGGCCCGACGCGGTCCACGCGACGCGGCCGAGCTGACCGACGTACGCGCGGAGCGAACAGCCTCACCGACCCGGGCGGCACCGACTGCCGACGCCCCACCACCGACGCCCGCCGGCAGTCCACCGCCGTTGGCCGGCCGGGCGTTCGGACCCGGACGGGCCTCTCCGGGCTTCGTGCCGGTACCGGGCGCGCTCACCCGGGGCAGGGTGCCGGTCGCCGCCGTGGAGGGGCTCGGACGGTTCGGTGTGGCGGTGCCTGTGCTCGGCTTGGCTCCGGTGCCGGTGCCGGTGCCGACCTTGATCGGCTGGGTGGCGTTGGGACGGGCCGCAGCAGCCGCAGCCGTCTTGTTCTCCGCACCGGCGGACTCCGACTTGCTGCCACCCCCGGTGCCCGCGTCCTCGGGCTTGTCCGGCGGCGGCGTCATGCCCGGTGCCCGGGTGAACTTCGGGGCAGGCGCGTCGGCGGGGACCGTCGCCCGGCCCACGGCCGCACGGCCGGCCGCCGGTGCCCCGCTCTTCGCGGAATCCTCGTCGACCGGTTTGGCCGAGGTCCCCTTGTTCCCCGACTTCGCCTGTGTCTCCGTCATTCAACTAGTCCTGTTCGTCAGGCTCGTCGGCATTGCGAGCAATCGCCACGATAGTCACACCGTCCGGGAGGTCCATCAGCTTGACCCCCATTGTGTTCCGGTCACGCGTACGGCGTACAGGCTTCACCGGAGTCCGGATGACACCACCGTTGCTGGTGATCGCGAACAGCTCGTCGTCCGGGTCGATCACCACAGCGCCGACCAGACCACCGCGGCGCTCGGTGATCTTTGCGGTCAGCACCCCCTTACCTCCCCGGCCCTGGACCGGATATTCCTCGATCGGGGTGCGTTTCGCGTACCCGCCGTTCGTCGCGACCAGAACGTCCAATCCCTCACGGACCACCTCGATGGCGAGCAGGGCGTCCTCGCCGGTGAACCGCATCCCGATCACGCCCGAGGTGGCCCGGCCCATCGGCCGCAGCGCCTCGTCGACGGCGTTGAACCGGATGGCCTGGGCGTTCCTCGACACCAGGAGGAGGTCGTTCTCCGGGGCGCAGAGCACCGCACCGACCAGCTCGTCCTCATCGCGCAGGTTGATGGCGATGATGCCGCCGGACCGGTTGGAGTCGAACTCCTCGAGCCGCGTCTTTTTCACCAGGCCGTTTCTCGTGGCCAGTACCAGGTAGGGCGCCACCTGGTAGTTCGGAATCTCGATGATCTGTGCGATCTGCTCGTCGGGCTGGAACGCGAGCAGGTTCGCCACGTGCTGCCCCTTGGCCACCCTACTGGCCTCCGGAAGCTCGTACGCCTTCGCCCGGTACACCCGACCCTTGTTGGTGAAGAACAGGATCCAGTCGTGGGTCGAGCATACGAAGAAGTGGCTGACGATGTCGTCCTGTCGGAGTGTCGCGCCGCTGACTCCCTTGCCGCCACGCCGCTGCGAGCGGTACAGGTCCACCTTGGTCCGCTTGGCGTACCCGGTACGGGTGATGGTGACCACCACGTCCTCGCGGGCGATGAGGTCCTCCATCGAGACCTCGCCGTCGAACGGCACGATCTTCGTCCGCCGGTCGTCGCCCCACTTGGCGACGATCTCCCCCAGCTCCTCCGAGACGATCTTCCGCTGCCGCTCCGGCTTCGCCAGGATGTCCTTCAGGTCGGCGATCTCGATCTCCAGCTTGGCGAGATCGTCGAGGATCCGCTGCCGCTCCAGGGCGGCCAGCCGGCGCAGCTGCATGTCCAGGATCGCGGTGGCCTGGATCTCGTCGATCTCCAGCAGCCGGATCAGGCCCTGCCGGGCGTCCTCCACCGTGGGCGACCGCCGGATCAACGCGATCACCTCGTCCAGGGCGTCGAGCGCCCGGGACAGACCCCGCAGGATGTGGGCCCGCTCCTCGGCCTTGCGCAGCCGGAACGCGGTCCGCCGACGGATCACCTCGATCTGGTGCTCGACGTAGTACCTGATGAACTGCGCCAGGTTCAGCGTCCTCGGCACCCCGTCGACCAGGGCCAGCATGTTGGCACCGAAGGTCTCCTGGAGCTGGGTGTGCTTGTAGAGGTTGTTCAGCACCACCTTCGCGACCGCGTCGCGCTTGAGGACCAGGACGATCCGCATTCCGGTACGCCCGGAGGACTCGTCCCGGATGTCGGCGATCCCGCCGAGCTTGCCCTCCTTGATCAGCTCGGCGATCCGCTCCGCGAGGTTGTCCGGGTTCACCTGGTACGGCAGCTCGCTGACCACGAGCGCCGGGCGACCCCGCTTGTCCTCCTCGACCTCCACCACGGCGCGCATCCGGATCGAACCCCGGCCGGTCCGGTACGCGTCCTGGATCGCCTGGGTGCCGACGATCAGGCCGTGGGTCGGGAAGTCCGGCCCCTTGACGATCCCCAGGAGGGCTTCGAGGGTGGTCGCCTCGTCGGCCTCCGGGTGCTCCAGGCACCACTGCACGGCCGCGCCGATCTCCCGCAGGTTGTGCGGGGGGATCTTGGTGGCCATACCGACGGCGATGCCCTCGGACCCGTTGATCAGCAGGTTCGGGATCCGGGCCGGCAGGATGGTGGGCTCCTTGGCCCGACCGTCGTAGTTGTCCTGGAGGTCGACGGTGTCCTCGTCGATGTCCCGCAGCATCTCCATCGCCAGCGGGTCGAGCTTGCACTCGGTGTTGTGGCTGACGAAGCCGTCGGAGACGAAGGAGTGGTCTTCGGTGTCCACCCGGATGCTGTAGACCGGCTGGACTCCGGCGTCGGTGAGCTCCGCCACCTCGGCGTAGTAGAACCGCCCGTCCACGAGGGGCTCGACCACGTCGAGCACCTCGGTCTCGGTGATCCGGGCGGTGATCTCCTCCCGGTCCCGCTCCCAGCGCTCGATCCGGTCCACGTTGTGTCGGCGCAGCCAGTCCTGCTCGGTCCACCGGGTCGCCCCGTGCGCCCGGATGAAGTCTCCGACCAGCGGCACGTGGTCGCTGGAGAGCGCCGTGCTGGTCGCCGGCACCGACCCAAGCTCGGACTCCAGCTTGGCCTGCTTACGACCGAGGAACCCGACCCGGGCGGCGAAGATCCGAGCGTCCCGGCGGTTGGTCACCACGACCTTGAACTCGCCGTCGTCGTACCGGCACTGCCGGCTGACCACCCCGAACTCCAGCAGGAGCTGCTGCACCTCACGGGCCAGCCGCTCGCTGCGGGTCGAGTACGAGATCTGGATGGTGTTGCGGGGCAGCAGCGAGGAGGAGCCGTCCCCCTCGAAGATGGCTTGAAGGAAGGCACGCTTGATCGCCGCCGACCCCTGCCAGACGAACTCCGGCACGAACTTCGCCGCGCTCCGCGCCCCGAGCAATTCGCCGAGCACACTGCCCCGCAGGGCGGTGAGGTTCTGCACGTCCAACTCGTGCAGGATGCTGCCGGAGGCGATGACCCGCTCCGAGACGTAGCGGGGACCGCCGACCGCCAGGTCGTAGGCGGCGAGAACCCGGACGAAGAACTCCCTGTCGACGTTGTTGAAACCGGCGCGCCCCTCGGAGACCCATCCCTCGCTGACGAAGGCACCCGCGAGGACGGCCGCCTCGACCTCCTCCAGCATCGGGTAGCCGATCTCGTCGGGCACGGTCCGCTGGAGGACCACCCGGTCACCGGGGGCGATCTCCGCGAGCAGCTTCCAGAGGAGGGTCGGCACCCCGGCCACGTCCACCAGGCAGAGCACCGGGTGGTTGTGGGTGCCTGTCAGCTCGTACCCCTCGCGGGTGCGCAGCCGCAATGTCGGGTGCTCGCCGGAGTGGAAGAACTTCGAGGCGCGGACCGGGTCGCCGTTGCGGTCCCGGACTTTCAGGTCGATGTCGGTCTCGCTGTTCGGCGCGGCACCGGGCACCACGTCGCCGACCCGGACGCTGCCGCCGAGGGTGCGAACTCGGACGTCTGCCGTGATGCAGTAGCGCATGGCCGCGGCCGGATCGTTTCCGGGGGAGCCGAAGTTGCCGTTGCCGTCGACCAGGGGGTACCGCAGCGACCAGGGCTGGGCCATCCGGACCAGCGCGTCGTAGATGGCGGTGTCGCCGTGTGGGTGGAACTGACCCATCACGTCGCCGACCACCCGGGAGCACTTCACGTACCCCCGGTCCGGGCGGTACCCGGAGTCGAACATGGCGTAGAGGATCTTGCGGTGAACCGGCTTGAGACCGTCCCGGACGTCCGGCAGTGCCCGCCCGACGATCACGCTCATCGCGTAGTCGAGGTAGGAGCGCTGCATCTCCACCTCGAGGCCGACCGGTTCGATCCGGTCGTGCGCCACGACGGCGGCGCCAGTCTCCGGGTTCTCCGGCTCGCTCGGTGTGGACTCGGGGATATCGGTCACTGTTAACCCTTATCAGACTCAGAGTCGCTTTTGTGCTGTGGATAACTGCTGTGGATACCGGTCCACCTGTGGATAACTCTGTGGACCGTCGACCGGGCGGTGACTACTCCGCCCGGTCGAGCAGGCCGATCAGATATCGAGGAACCGCACGTCCTTGGCGTTGCGCTGGATGAACGACCGGCGCGCCTCGACGTCCTCACCCATCAGCACGGTGAAGAGCTCGTCGGCGGTCGCGGCGTCGTCGAGGGTGACCTGACGCAGCGTACGGGTCGCCGGGTTCATCGTGGTCTCCCACAGCTCGGGATAGTTCATCTCGCCGAGACCCTTGAACCGCTGGATGTCGTCCGGCTTGGCATTGGGCTTCTTCTGCTGCCGCAGGGCGATCAGCCCGTCCCGCTCCCGGTCGGAGTAGGCGTACTGGGCGTCGTCGCCCTTCTTGTTCCACTTGATCTTGTAGAGCGGCGGGGCGGCCAGGTAGACGTGCCCCAGCTCGACGAGCGGACGCATGAACCGGAACAGCAGGGTGAGCAGCAGGGTCTGGATGTGCTGACCGTCGACGTCGGCGTCGGCCATCAGCACCACCTTGTGGTACCGCAACTTCTCCATGTCGAAGTCGTCGTGGATACCCGTACCGAGCGCGGTGATCAGCGCCTGGACCTCGTTGTTCTTGAGGACCCGGTCGATGCGGGCCTTCTCCACGTTCAGGATCTTGCCGCGGATCGGCAGGATCGCCTGGGTACGCGGGTCCCGCCCCTGCTTGGCCGAACCACCGGCCGAGTCGCCCTCGACGATGAAGACCTCGGACTCCCGGGGGTCGGTCGACTGGCAGTCGGCGAGCTTGCCCGGCATCGATCCGGACTCCAGCAGCGACTTGCGTCGGGCCAGCTTGCGAGCCTGCTGGGCGGCGATCCGAGCCCGGGCCGCCTGGGACGCCTTGGTGATGATGATCTTCACCTCGGCCGGGTTCCGGTCGAACCAGTCGACCAGCCACTCGTTGCAGACCCGCTGCACGAAGCTCTTCACCGGGGTGTTGCCCAGCTTGGTCTTGGTCTGCCCCTCGAACTGCGGGTTGGCCAGCTTGACCGAGATGATCGCGGCCAGCCCCTCCCGGATGTCCTCGCCGGAGAGCTTCTCGTCCCCCTTGAGGAGCTTCTTCTCGGTGCCGTACCGGTTGACGATCCCGGTCAACGCGGCCCGGAAGCCCTCCTCGTGGGTGCCGCCCTCGTGGGTGTTGATGGTGTTGGCGAAGGTGTAGACCGACTCGCCGTACGACTCGTTCCACTGCATGGCGATCTCGACCGACATGCCCTCCTCCTCGGCGCCGAACTCGACCACGGACTTGTGGATCGGGTTCTTCGAGGCGTTGAGGTGTCGGACGAAGTCGGCGATGCCGCCCTTGTAGCAGAAGGTGACCTCCCGCTGCTTGCCGTCCTCCTCCTCGGCCACCCGCTCGTCGAGCAGGTGGATGGTGAGGCCCCGGTTGAGGAAGGCCATCTCCTGGATCCGCCGGTAGATCGTCTGGAAGTCCAGGTCGACGGTCTCGAAGACGTCCGGGTCGGGCCAGAAGGAGACCGCCGAACCGCTGCGGTCGGTGGTCTCGCCCTTCTCCAGCGGACCGGGCTTCGAGTTGGTGTACTGCTGCCGCCAGACGAAACCGTCCTTGTGGATCTCCACAGCCATCCGGGTGGAGAGGGCGTTCACCACCGACACGCCCACCCCGTGCAGACCGCCGGAGACGGCGTACGCCTTCCCGTCGAACTTGCCGCCCGCGTGCAGCACGGTCAGGGCGACCTCGACGCCGGGCTTCTTGAGCTTCGGGTGCAGGTCGACCGGGAAACCCCGGCCGTTGTCGGTGACCCGGACCCCGCCGTCGGCCAGCAGCACCACGTCGATGGTGTCGCAGTGGCCGGCCAGGGCCTCGTCCACCGCGTTGTCCACGACCTCCCAGACGAGGTGGTGCAGGCCGCGCTCACCGGTCGACCCGATGTACATACCGGGCCGCTTGCGGACCGCCTCGAGCCCCTCGAGGACGGTGATCGACTCGGCGCCGTACTCCTGCTTGTCTGCCACCCTCGGCCACTTTCTCGCGCCACCCGCGCCGTGGGGGCGCGTGGGGCGCGGGTTCGGCGGACAGGACGCGACGTCGGCGCGCGGGCTGGACCGGGTCTGTTTCCGGGGTACGGCCGAACGCGCCGGTCGCCGCGGTTCGCCCGCGGATCGCGATCGGCTCGACCCGACGTGGAGGAACGACCACGGGTGTTCGGCCCGTCATCGGTCCCTTCGCTTCAGGTCTTCGTCTCACCGCCAATCCTACTGTGCGCGGCCGACAGAACCACCACTCGGCACCCCTGCGCGGCGGCTGAGAAGTACGTAGCGGCCCGTATCTCGCTGTCCGCGACCCCCCTTACACGCCAAGGGTCGTTCGAACGCGGCACCGGCCGTCGAGTCGGATTCGACGAAGAGCGGGCCGGACACCGGACAGCTGGCGTCGTACCGTACGTTTGCGACACCGTCCGACCGGTCTTGATCTTTCCCGCCCGGAACCGGACGATCGACACGGACGGCTCGACACGTGGTGTGAGGAGTGACGCCCGATGGGGCTGGACAACGTCGCGGTGCACTGGCCGCGGACCGGTCGCTTCTACGACCCGGTGGCACCGGCGGAGTTCGTGGACTTCGGCGAGATCGTGGAGATGCCCCAGGTCTCCGCGCCGACCGCGGCGCTCGCGGAGCTGATCGCGCAGAGCGGCACGGTACGGGCGACCGCGTACACCGAACTCGTCGACCTGATCCTCGGGTTGGAGAATGTGCTGTACGCCACGGAGGCCGCCGCCGAGGACGAGGACCCGGTGATCGACCCGGACGGGTGCGCCTGGGTGGCCGGCGGGGTCGAACGGTTCGTCGAGGCGCACCGACCGCACGGCGACGCCGTCACCTTCGACTCGGTGAGCACCGTCCTGCGCTCCCTGATGGCCGACGGCCGCCTCGCCGAACAGCAGCTGCGGTGGCTCGACAGCCGCCTCGACGGGCTGCGTGACGAGGCGGGCGCCCCACCCCAGTGGAGCTTCACCTGCCCCGAACTGAGCGTGCTGGCCGCCTTCTACCGCCGCTGCGCCGAGCGCGGGTACGCCGTCTACGCCTCCGCCTGACGCCCACCCCGGGGCGCGGCGGCCCTGCCGTCGCCGCGCGCGTTCGTCGGCCGGGCCGCACGCGACGCGGCCTTCGCCGACTGTCAGCCGTAGGTGTCCCGGGGACCCCGACCCCGGACCCGGCGGGGACCCCGGGACCACGACGGCGCGGCGGGGCCGTGGATGTGCAGCTTGCGGACCACGTTGTGGCCGACCTCCTGGGCGATCTGTTTGAGCAGCGACCCGGCCAACAGCCGCAGCTGGGTCGCCCAGGCCGTGGATCGGGCCTCCACCGTCAGCTCGCCCTCTTCGAGCTTGACCGGCCGGCTGTGCTGGGCGACCTCCGGACCCACCACCTTCTCCCAGGCCCCGAAGACCGTCGCCTCGGCGGCCGGCTGGGCCCAGCCGCGTGCCTTGACCAACCGGCCCAGGACCACACCGAGTGGTTGCGGGTCCCGGGGGTCCGGTCCCGGGCCGGAGTAGCCGCGCAGCCGTCGCTCGGGGCCGTCCCCGGTGCCCGTCCCGCCCGGGGTACGCCGTCGCTGCCGTGCCGCCGTCTCCCGGCGGGACCTGGCCGCGTCGAGGACCGCACGGGCCAGTTCCGGGCCGCGCGGTCCGTCGGTGCCCTCAGCGCCCCCGTTCTCACCCGCAGCGCCCCGTCCGGCGGCTGCCGGTCTCCCGTCGGCGGTCCGGACCCGGCCGGGTCCGGCCCGGCGGGGGTGGGGTCCGGCCGGGATCCCGTCGGTGGACGGCGGCCGGACCGGCGGGGCGGCAGCCGGTCGCCCGGCGTGTCCGGTGTCTCGTCAGGCACGGGTCACCGCCCCCTCGCGTACCTCGTACCGGGCGCCGTCGAGGGCCGTCGGGACGTCCTCGGGCACCGCACAGGTGACGATCAACTGGCTGGCGCCGCCGACCAGTTCGGCCAGGCGTTCGCGCCGACCGGCGTCGAGTTCGGCGAAGACGTCGTCGAGCACCAGCACCGGCTCGATGCCGTCGGCACGCAGCAGGTCGTAACCGGCCAGCCGCAGGGCCAGCGCGTACGACCAGGACTCGCCGTGGCTGGCGTACCCCTTGGCGGGCAGCGGGCCGAGGGTGAGCGACAGGTCGTCACGGTGTGGGCCGACCAGGGTGGTGCCCCGCTCGATCTCCGCGTTGCGGGCCTCGGCGAGGGCGGCGGTCAGCGCCGCACCCAGTGCCTCCCGGTCGGCGGAGGGGTCGTCCAGGTCGACCGAGGGGCGGTAGGCGACGGTGGCGGCGCCCCGACCGGCCGCCACCGCGTCGTACGCCTTGGCCACGTGCGGAGCGAGTGCGGCGACCAACTCCAGCCGTCCGGCGAGCAGCTCCGCGCCGTGCCGGGCCAGGTGCGCGTCCCAGACGGCGAGGGTGGACAGGTCACCGCCCCGGGTGCCACCGGTCTTCCGGGCCAGGTACGCGGTCCGCAGCAACGCGTTGCGCTGCTTGACCACCCGTTCGTAGTCGGCGCGGACCCCGGCGTAGCGGGGCTGGCGCAGCACCAGCAGGTCGTCGAGGTAGCGGCGACGTTCCGACGGGTCGCCCCGGACCAGTTCCAGGTCCTCCGGTGCGAAGAGCACCAGGCGCAGCGCCCCGAGCACGTCACGGGCCCGGCGGGCCGGAGAACGCCCGAGCCGGGCCCGGTTCGCCTTTCCCGGCACGATCTCCAGTTCGACGAGGAGCTGCCGACCGTCGTGCACCACCTCGCAGCGGATCACCGCCGCGTTCGCCCCCATCCGCACCAGCGGGGCGTCGGTGGCGACCCGGTGCGAGTCGAGCGTCGCCACGTAGCCCAGGGCCTCGACCAGGTTGGTCTTGCCCATGCCGTTGGCCCCCACCAGGACGTTCGGACCGGGCTCCAGGTCGACACCGACCCGTTCGTACGAGCGGAAGTCGACGAGTTCGAGCCGGCGCACGTACACCTGTGGGATCGCCGCTCAGGCCTTACGGACGGCGTGCCCGCCGAACTGCTGACGCAGCGCGGAGACGGCCTTCATCGCCGGTGAGTCGTCCTGACGGGAGGCGAAGCGGGCGAACAGGGAGGCGGCGATGACGTTCAGCGGCACGCCGAGCCGGACCGCCTCGTCGACGGTCCACCGCCCCTCCCCGGTGTCCTCGGTGTAACCGCTGATCGCGGCCAGCTCCGGGTCCTCGTCGAGAGCCCGGTCGAGCAGGTCGAGCAGCCAGGACTGGACCACCGTCCCGTCCCGCCACGACTTCACCACCCCCGGGACGTCGGTCACCAGCTCGGAGGCCGAGAGCAGCTCGAAGCCCTCGGCGTAGGCGTGCATGAGGCCGTACTCGATGCCGTTGTGCACCATCTTGGCGTAGTGACCGGCACCGACCGGACCGGCGTGCACGAACCCGAACTCGCCGGCCGGCTTGAGCGCGTCGAAGACCGGCATCAACCGGTCGACGTGCTCCTGGGCACCGCCGACCATCAGGCCGTACCCGTTCTGTCGGCCCCAGATGCCGCCGGAGACGCCGACGTCGACGTACCCGATGCCCTGGGCGGCGAGGCGCTCGGCGCGGAGGGCGTCGTCGCTGAACCGGGAGTTGCCACCGTCGACGACGATGTCCCCGGCGGAGAGGACGGCGGCGAGGTCGTCGACGGTGCTGTCGGTGACCCCGACCGGGACCATGACCCAGACGGCGCGGGGCGCGTCGAGCTTCTCGACCAGTTCGGCCAGGTCGGCGACGTCACTCAGCCCCGGGTCGCGGTCGTAGCCGACCACCTCGTGGCCGGCGGCGCGCAGCCGCTCGCGCATGTTGCCGCCCATCCGGCCGAGTCCTACCAGGCCGAGCTGCATGGGGTTCCACCTCCGGTGGGGTCGAGGTCTAGGGGTGTGACACGCCGGTCAGCGGGAGACCCGGATCGGCATGATGAGGTACCGGTACCCCGCAATGACCTCGCCATCCTCCCCGGCGGGAGAAATCACCGCCGGCTTGAAGGCGTCGACGAACTGGAACACGGCGGTCTGTGCACCCAGGTTGGCAAGGCCGTCGATGAGGTACTGCGGGTTGAACCCGATGGTGAGTTCGTCACCGGTGAAGGTGGCCTCCATGGCCTCGCTGGCCCGCGCCTCCTCGGTGCCGCCGGCCTCCACCACCAGTCCGTCGGTGCTGAAGCTGAGCAGCACGGGGGTGGTCCGCTCGGCGACCAGGGCGACCCGCTTGACCACCTCGATCAGGGTGCTGACCGAGATCCGGGCCTCGGCGTTGTGGCTGGCGGGGAAGAGCGAGCGCACCGGCGGGTAGTTGGCGCCGTCGAGCAGGCGGCTGGTGGTACGTCGGGTGCCACCGGCGAAGCCGATCATCCCCTCACCGGCCGAGCCCTGGGCGAGGGCCATCGTCACGTGACCGCCGAGGGGTCCGAGGGCCTTGGCGGTGTCGTGCAGCGTCCGGGCCGGGACGAGGGCGTTGATGCTCACCTCGGCGTCGTCCGGGTTCCACTCCATCTCACGCAGGGCCAGCCGGTACCGGTCGGTGGCGAGCATGGCCAGGGTGGTCCCGGAGAGTTCCAGCCGGACCCCGGTCATCATCGGGAGGGTCTCGTCGCGGCCGGCGGCGATGGCGACCTGGGCGACGGCGGCGGCGAAGGCCGCCGAGTCGACGGTCCCGGCGCTCTCCGGCATGTCCGGCAGGGTCGGGTAGTCCTCCACCGGCATGGTGGGCAGGGTGAACCGGGCGCTGCCGCAGACCAGCTCCAGATGCGCGCCGACGGCGGCGATGTCCACCGGCTTGGCGGGCAGGGCCTTGGTGATCTCGGCGAGGAGCCGCCCGGAGACGAGGGCCGCGCCGTCGGCGTCACCCTGGACCTCGACGGTGACCTGGCTGGAGACCTCGTAGTCGAATCCGGAGACCTGCAGGTTGCCGTCGGTCACCCGGAGCAGCACACCGGCGAGCACGGGTACGGATGGTCGGTTGGGCAGGCTCTTCGCGGTCCACGCCACAGCCTCGGCGAGCGCGTCGCGCTCCACTCGGAACTTCATCAATGCCTCCGCGTCGACGTCAGCGACAACTCTCTCATGCCGACCGCTGCCTACCGACCCGCCTGACCGGGCGGGTACCCATCGAACCTTAGGGCTCGTGGGCATCGGTCGTGCGTCCGCCCCCGGGCATCGGTTGCTGCCTGTGGGCGGGCGACGGCCGGTTCGGCCGGCGATCCACAGGAAGCTCAACGGTGATGATTGGTTTTTGTTGTCTTAGAAGAACTAACTCATCGTCTTCATCGGTCCTGTGCAAACTGTGGAAAACCCGCTTTTTCGCAGCTCAGACCCGTTATCCACCGGTGGGTTACCTGTGGAGAACCCGGGGTATAACTCGCGTTCTTATCCACAGGCCGCTGCGGACGGCAAGTTATCCACCGTCGTCCACCGGTTATCCACCGGTTATCCACCGACTTTCTCCCCAGCCCTGTGGATGACGCCGAGCGATCCCTGACCAGTTATCCCCAGAACCTTCAACAGGCCGTACACAGGCGGGCCCGAACCTGTGGACCACGGCCGGAGTCGTCCACAGCCGTCCACAGCTTTTCCCCAGGGTTTCTCCACAGCCTGTGGGTAACCGGGCCGGGACTGACCGTGGTTGTCCACAGTCGGTGGACAACTGCCTGTGGACAGGTTGTGGATACTGTGGATGAACACAGCCCGATCCTGAGGGGTGAACCGGGTCGAGGCGCAAGCTGTGGACGCTTTCCGGCTCAGTCGAGGGCTCGTACGGCGTCGTTCGGGGCCATGTCCGGCACCGTCCGAGGGCATGTTCGGCACCGTCCGAGGGGTCCCGGGGGCGGTCGACGGGTCGTTCGAGGGCTGTCATGGGGTTGGTTCGGGGCGGGCCGAGGGTCTTACCCACAGTCGAGGTGACCCACTCCACAGTCCGATCGCCCGTTTCTCCTCCGAGTGGGCACCGGCGTAGCCGGTCCACGGACACGAGAACGCCCGGCCGGGGTGGGGCCGGGCGTCGATCGGGCGCGCGGGACGCGCAGGCGTACCCCTGACGGGGTTTCGAGGGGTGTCTGCGGGGACGTCCTGCCGGTCCCCTCAGGGGATCAGGTCATCTGCTTGATGCGGTTGGTCAGCTCTGCGATCTGGTTGTAGAGCGACCGGCGTTCGGCCATCTGCTGGCGGATCTTGCGGTCGGCGTGCATGACTGTGGTGTGGTCGCGTCCGCCGAAGGCCTGCCCGATCCGGGGCAGCGACAGGTCGGTCAGCTCCCGGCACAGGTACATGGCGACCTGACGGGCGTTCACCAGCACCCGGGACCGGGAGTGCCCGCGCAGGTCCTCCAGGCTCACCCCGAAGTAGTCGGCGGTGGCGACCATGATCTGGTCCGCGGTGATCTCCGGCCCGGCGCCGTCGGGGATGAAGTCCCGCAGCACCTCCTCGGCCAGCGACAACTCGACGGTCGAGCGGGTCAGGCTGGCGAACGCGGTGACCCGGATCAGCGCCCCCTCCAACTCCCGGATCGAGTTCGACACCCGGGAGGCGATGAACTCCAACACGTCCGGCGGGGCGTACAGACGCTCCTGGGCGGCCTTCTTCTGCAGGATCGCGATCCGGGTCTCCAGGTCCGGCGGCTGGATGTCGGCGAGCAGCCCCCACTCGAACCGGGTGCGGAGCCGGTCCTCCAGGGTCGCCAGCTGCTTCGGGGACCGGTCGGAGGTGATCACGATCTGCTTGTTGGCGTTGTGCAGGGTGTTGAAGGTGTGGAAGAACTCCTCCTGGGTCCGCTCGCGGTTCTCCAGGAACTGGATGTCGTCGATGAGCAGGATGTCGACGTCGCGGTAGCGGCGCTGGAAGGCGCTGGTCTTGTCGTCACGCAACGAGTTGATGAAGTCGTTGGTGAACTCCTCGGTCGAGACGTACCGGACCGAGCGGGCGTTGCCGAGCGTCGTGGCGTAGTGCCCGATGGCGTGCAGCAGGTGGGTCTTGCCCAGCCCGGAGCTGCCGTAGATGAACAGCGGGTTGTACGCCTTCGCCGGTGACTCGGCGACCGCCACGGAGGCGGCGTGCGCGAACCGGTTCGACGACCCGATCACGAACGTCTCGAACATGTACTTCGGGTTCAGGCGGTTTCCGCCGCCCTCCGCGCCGCCGGGACGCCGGTCGTCCCGCATCCCCGGCCGGTGGTCCGGGGCACCCCGGCCGGGACCGTTGTCGGTGTTGCGGCCCGGTCCGTTGTCGGTGGCCCGCCCCGGCCCGTTGTCCGGTCCCCCGTCGAGCCCGCGCAGGTGGCCGGGGCCGGGACCGGGGTCCTGCCGGTACCGGGGCTCGAACGGGCGGTCGCCGCGGTCGGTGAAGCCGTTCGGATCCGGGCCGCCCCGGTCGTGCCGGAGTCCACCACCGAAGCCGGACCCGAAGAGGGTCTCCTGACCGTCCCGGCTGTTGGGGATCGCGCCGGGTCGGTGACCGTCCGGGTACGCGCGCCCGTCGGCGTCGGAATCCGGGGCGTCGGTCCGGTCGGGCTGGTCTCCGGTGCCCTGACCCGGCTCGGGGCGCTCGGCCCCCGGCTCGCCTCGTGACCCGGGACTCGGGAAGAGCCCGCCGTCCGGGGCGGGTCCCCTGTCGTCGGTGCCGTACCGATCCTGGGGTGGGGTCTCGAACTCGCCGGTGTCGGCGCTGCGGTAGACGGTGCCGGCCGGTCGCCCGGAGTTGTCCTCGGGAAGCCGTACGGTGACCGCCACCTGGATGGACCGGCCGAGCCGACGCGACAGGGCCTCGGTGATGGCCGGTCGGAGGCGGGACTCGATCACGTCCCGGGTGAAGGCGTCCGGGACGGAGAGCAGGACGGTGTCCTCGACGATCGCACGGAGCCGGGTGAGTCGCAGGTACGCCCGCTGCTGGGCAGAGATGATCTCGTCAGCGAGATCGTCCGTGGTCGCCGTCCACACCGCGGCAAGGTCGGTCGTACCGGCCACCGTTGTGCCACCCCCTCGCCTTGACCTGACGACCGCCGATGCTGTCCTGCCACCTCCGGCCTTGCACCGCCGTGAGCAGGCGGAACGTCAACCGACGGGAGCGTCGTCCACAGGTTATCCACACCCTGTGTACCGACTGATTGTGGCTGTCCGTCGGATACGGCTCGGACCTGCCCCCCGGTGCGGACGGGTGCTGAAACGGATCCACCGTGCCGAACGATCCACTGCCTTGTCCGGTCTTGCCCTTCGGCTTGTCCGGTGTTGCCGCCGGCGAGGAGCCGGCCTCTTCCGTCCCCGGCTCCTCGTGCCCCGGCTCGCCGCGCCCCCGGCGGCGGTGAGTCGGGCCTGAGCACAGTGACCGCAAACGGGCACGCTAACAGCGTTGTCCACAGGCCTTCAACATCGGGGGCGGGGGCATCGTTGTCGGTATCAGCGAAAACCGCCGCATCGGTCCCCCCTGCCGGGCCTGTCCGACCTGCTCACGGAAGTGCCGGCGGGGCGGGTCGGCGGGTTCGGCCGGGCGAAGTGGATCTTCTTTGACCGGCGTTGCCTGGCTGCGTAGGCTTGAGCGGCTGCTCTGTTGCCCTCTGCTAGGGTGATGGGTGTTTGCTGTCCGCAGTCGTCACCTCGCACTGCCGGGGATCGCGCCGCCGGGCAGCACCGAATCAGGGGTCACCGCCGAGGTGGCCTGGACCACCCCACGTCCCCGTGGCGACCACGCACGGGGCGTACGAAAACGGAGAGCCTGACGTGAGCAAGCGCACCTACCAGCCGAACAACCGTCGGCGCGCGAAGACCCACGGCTTCCGGCTGCGGATGCGCACCCGGGCCGGCCGTTCCATCATCTCGACCCGTCGCACCAAGGGCCGCGCCCGCCTGTCGGCCTGAGGCCGACGGTTGGCAGGACGTGGGCAGTCGTGCTGGCAGCCGCGCAACGACTGCGGCGCAGCACTGACTTCGCCGTGGCGGTTCGTGCTGGCCGCAGAGTCGGCCGTGGCTCCCTCGTCGTCCACCTGACCCTGCCGACGAGCACCTCGCCGAAGCCGGCGCGGGAGAGCGGTACCGAGGAACTCTCGGCACCGACCCGCGCCGGCTTCGTGGTGTCCAAGGCCGTCGGGCCGGCGGTGGTCCGCAACCGGGTCCGCCGTCGGCTGCGCCACCTGGTCCGCGACCGGCTCGGCGAACTGCCGACCGGCAGCAACCTCGTGGTACGAGCGTTGCCGTCGGCCGCCGAGGCCTCGTACTCCCGGCTCGGTGCTGATCTGGACGCCGCGCTGGAGGCGGCGCGTACGGCTCGGGCCCGGCGATCCCGGTGACCTGTCGACAGGCCGTCGGACGGCCCCCCACGCTGGGTGCCCGGGTGCTCAGTGGCCCGATCGTCGCGTACCGTCGTTGGATAAGTCCGGCACTGCCGGCCCGTTGTCGGTTCTACCCGTCGTGCAGCGCGTACGGCTTGGAGGCGCTCGCCCGGCACGGCGCGCTGCGGGGAGTCTGGCTCACGGCCCGGCGACTGCTGCGCTGCCACCCATTTCACCCTGGTGGGCACGACCCGGTTCCGGAACCGGGCGACCGCCGCCGCGCCGACGTGACTGGAGCCTGAGAATTGAGTCTCGACTGGATCTACTACGCGATCTCGTGGATCCTGCTCGCCTGGCACTCGGCCTGGGACGCCATCGGGGTGCCGGTCGGCGAGGTCCTCGGCACGAACTGGGCCTGGATCCTGGCGATCGTGTTCCTGGTGGTCACCGTACGGGTGATCCTCTTCCCGGTCTTCGTCAAGCAGATCAAGTCGCAGCGCGCCATGCAGGCGTTGCAGCCGCAGGTCAAGGCCCTCCAGGAGAAGCACAAGGGTGACCGGGAGACGCTCCAGAAAGAGATGATGGAGCTCTATCGGAAGGAAAAGGCCAACCCGCTGATGGGTTGCCTTCCGATGTTCCTCCAGATCCCGGTCTTCCTGGGGCTGTTCCACGTGCTGCGCCGCCTCAACCCGGACCGGGACGAGCGGTGGAAGGTCCTGTACGGCTGGACCGCCGACCAGTTCGACAGCGCCTCGCAAGCGACCATCTTCACCGCCCCGATCGCCGGGAAGTTCGGCTCGACCGCCGAGGAACTGGCGAAGCTGAACGCGAACGGGACCACGGTCAAGGTGATCGCCGGTCTCCTGGTCCTGATCATGATGCTGACGACGTACCTGACCAGCCGTCAGATGATCCTCAAGACCGGTTGGGCGGAGGACCCGCAGCAGCGGATGATCCAGCGACTGATGCTCTACGGCATCCCGGCCTCGCTGCTCATCTCCGGCGCGATCTTCCCGATCGGTGTGATCATCTACTGGGTCACCAACAACCTGGTGACCCTCGGTCAGCAGCAGTGGGTGCTTCGGAAGTTCCCGCCGCCCCCCACCCCGGGTGGCAAGCCGGGAAGCACCGCCACCAAGGCGCAGCCGGCCGCGACCCGTGGACTGCTGGGGCGCAAGAAGGCGGTCGCCCCGGCGCCGGTCAAGCCGGCCGCCCCGAAGGTCGCCGGTCCGAAGCCGGGCGCCAAGCCGACCAACCCGAAGAAGGCCCGACCCGTCAAGAAGCAGGGCTGATCCCCGCCGGCCGCCGCACCTGCGGCGGCCGGCTCCGACCCGTGCAGCCGCCGTACGGCCGGCGCCGGAAGGAACCCCCGCCGCGCCCCGCGCGGCCCCGGGCGGGACGCCCGGGAACAGACCTGCCCGTGGCAGCGGCATCCTCCTGCCGGCCCCGGGAGACCAACGGACCCGATGGTCCGCACCGAGTGAGTACGGAGATGACACCGTGACCGACACCAGCATCCCCCGCACCGAGGAGTCCCCGGAGACCGAGGACGCGCCGATCGACGGCAACGGTGCCGAGGGAACCGACGAGACTGAGGTCGAGGCGGGGCCACGGGAGAAGAAGGCCCCGGCCGAGAGTGAGCTGTTCCGGCAGAGCGAGATCGCTGCCGACTACATCGAGGGTCTGCTCGACATCCTCGACTACGACGGCGACATCGACGAGCTTGTCTCGGGTGACCGGCCGATGGTCGAGGTGGTCGGGGGCCAGCTGCAGAGCCTGGTCGGTCAGCGTGGGGCCACCCTGGAGGCGCTTCAGGAGCTGGCTCGGCTGGCGGTCTTCCGGCAGACCGGCACCCCGAGCCGCCTCCTGCTCGACGTCGGGGGCTACCGGGCGAACCGGCGCAAGGAACTCGCCGCCGTCGCCCGCAACGCCGTGGAGAAGGTGAAGGAGCACGGCGAGGCGGTACGCCTGGAGCCGATGTCCGCCTTCGAGCGCAAGTGCGTCCACGACGTGGTCAACGCGGCGACCGGGGTGGAGAGCGAGTCCGAGGGCGTCGAGCCGAACCGGCGCATCGTCGTCCGGCCGGCGGACTGACCTGGTGGCGTACGACGACAGTGCGGCGGCAGCCGCGTCCGGCCCGGGTGACGTTCCACCCGGGCCGCGCCGTGTCGACGTCGACGAGCCGACCGGCCCGGCCGACGGCTCCCCGGTGACGCACCCCTCGGCGGCTGACGCGGCGCTGCCGACGGCACTCACCGACGCGGCCGTCACCCTCTTCGGCGATCGGTTGGACCTGGCCGTCAGGTACGCGGAACTACTCGTCACCGACGGCGTGGTACGCGGGCTGATCGGCCCTCGGGAGGCCCCCCGGATCTGGGACCGGCACCTGCTCAACTGTGCAGTGGTCGCGGAGCGGATCCCCGTGGACTCGATAGTTGTCGACGTCGGCTCCGGGGCCGGACTCCCCGGTCTGGTCCTGGCGATCGCCCGGCCCGATCTCGCGGTGACACTCGTCGAGCCGCTGGCCCGGCGTACCGCCTTCCTCGACGAGGCGGTGACCCGCCTCGGTCTGGACCGGCAGGTCCGGGTGCTCCGCGGACGGGCGGAGGAGGTCACGGCCGGCGGCGAGGACGCAGCCCCGGCGGGTGACGTGGTGACCGCCCGGGCCGTCGCCCCGCTGGACCGGCTCGCCGGGTGGTGCCTCCCCCTGGCCCGTCCCGGCGGTCGGTTGATGGCGATGAAGGGCAGCTCCGCAGCCGAGGAGATCGCCGAGCACGCCACGGTGGTCGCGCGACTCGGTGGGGGCGAGCCGGAGCTGCACCGGTGCGGGGTCGGGTTGATCGACCAACCGACCACAGTGGTGGAGATCGCGCGGGAGCGGGTGGTGGCCTCGCCCGGTAAACGAGCCCGGTCCTCGCGGCGCGGCGGCCGCAACCGGAGTCGTTGACACTGAGCGGAGGTGACCCTCGTGGTCCCTCCGCTCACCCCCGCCTCCCCACCTCGCCGTCCGGACGCGCTACCGTCCGCTTCGGCCGCCGTCCGCCGCGTCGCCGCGGTGGCGGACGCCCCCACGTCGCTTCCTGAAGAACCCACCGGACCCCGAGGAAGCCGACTGCTTCCTGTGGAGCCCGTCGGCTCCCTGAAGGCCTCAGATCGAGCCGCCCAATTCGTGGGGCTGGTGGCCTTTCTGCCGGGCGGGGCCGTCGTTAACCCATTTGTGGGTGGCACCGGACCGCACTGGAGGCGTGCGCCTGCACGCTGCGGGGGTGATGGTGCATCGGACGGGCTCACCGGCGGATGGCCGCTGGATGCCGAGGGGTGCTCAACTCGACATGGACCCGTTGCGCCCGTGCGCCGTAGGCTGACCGGACGTCGTTAGTGTGGAGCGGTCGGGTGCCGGTTGCCGGGATTCCGACGGCTACGCCCAGCTGCGGGCTGGGAAGACGCGGACGCGTGAACCAGTTGACGGGGTGCCGACCGACCATCCGAAGCGGGCAGGGATGACAGGTGCATGACGACGGCAGGTACGACGGCCCGGCGATCGGCTCGCCGGAGGAGCGCCGCCTGACAGGGTGCTCCGTTTCACGTGAAACGGAGCACCGTGTTTCACGTGAAACGCCCGGGGATCCGTGGGCCGGGAGCGCGGACCGGGAGTCCGCTCCGACCACCGCCCACGACCGTCCACCGAACCCCGACCATCAGTCACCGGCCCCTGCCGGGCTGGGCGACGAAGGGGTCGGGCAGGATTCCATTCCGGGGGCGACGCCGGCTCCGCCCGATTCGGCGACGCCGACCTCGGAAACAGACCCGAGAATCACACCCACCGGAGAGTACGGGGCGACGGAAGCCGTCGAGACCGCGTACGTTTCACGTGAAACCCCGACGCGCGAAGAGGATGATCCACCGTTGGCTATGGAGGCGATGCGCGCCGTGCAGATCCTTAATCCGAGTGGCGAGGTGACGATGCCTCGGCCCGAACGGACCCGGGTCATGTGCGTCGCGAACCAGAAGGGCGGCGTGGGTAAGACCACGACCACGGTGAACCTGGCGGTGGCGCTTGCCCTGCACGGGAACCGGGTCCTGGTCATTGACCTGGACCCGCAGGGCAATGCCTCGACCGGGCTCAACGTCCCGCACCACACCGGTGTTCCGGACGTGTACGACTGCCTGATCGACAGCGTCCCCCTCGCAGAGGTGGCCCAGGGGGTGGAGGGCATCCCGAACCTGTGGTGCGTGCCGGCGACCATAGATCTGGCCGGTGCCGAGATCGAGCTGGTCTCGGTGGTCGCCCGGGAGTCCCGGTTGGTCCGGGCCATCGCCGCCTACCCCGGACACTTCGACTACGTCTTCATCGACTGCCCGCCCTCGCTCGGACTGCTCACAGTCAACGCCCTCGTGGCCGCGCAGGAGGTGCTGATCCCGATCCAGTGTGAGTACTACGCACTGGAGGGGCTCAACCAGCTGATCAACAACATCAACCTGGTACGCCAGCATCTCAACCCGACGCTCGACGTCTCCACCATCCTGCTCACCATGTACGACCGGCGTACGCGTCTGGCCGACGCGGTCGAGCAGGACGTCCGCAACCACTTCGGCGAGAAGGTGCTCCAGGCGGTCATCCCCCGGAACGTGCGTGTCTCCGAGGCACCGAGCTACGGCCAGTCCGTGATGACCTACGATCCCGGATCACGAGGGGCGACGAGTTACTTCGAAGCCGCTCAGGAGATCGCCGAGCGTGGGGTCAAGGAGAACCGGTGAGCCGCAAGCTTGGTACGGACAGGTCGCTGGGAGACATCGCATGAAGAACCGTCCTCGTGGTGGGCTGGGCCGTGGACTCGGTGCCCTCATCCCCACCGGTCCGGCGCAACCACCGGCCACCGTACTGCCGACCCAGGACGACGGCACCGCCTCACCTGACAGGCTCAACGGAACGGCCGACCAGAACGGCACCGGCATCCCGAGCGGCGAGCCCGCCTCCCCGGTGATTCCGGCCGGAGAACCGTCGGCGTCGACGGTGTCCTCCGCCCTGCCGGTCGAGCCCGAGCCCGAGGTGGTGCTGAGCCCGGTCCCCGGGGCGCGCTTCGCCGAGATCCCGGTCGACTCGATCGTCCCGAACCCCAAACAGCCGCGCCAGGTCTTCGACGAGGACGCCCTGGATGAGCTGAAGACCTCGATCGAGGAGGTCGGTTTCCTCCAGCCGATCGTCGTCCGACAGCTCGACGAGGAGAAGTACGAACTCGTCATGGGTGAGCGGCGGTGGCGGGCCGCCCAGGCGGTGGGGCGGGAGAACATCCCGGCCATCGTCCGAGACACCCGCGACGACGACATGCTCCGCGACGCCCTGTTGGAGAACATCCACCGGGCGAACCTCAACCCGCTGGAGGAGGCCGCCGCCTACCAGCAACTGCTGGAAGAGTTCGGCGCCACCCACGAGGAACTCGCCCGGCGGATCGGCCGGAGCCGGCCGCAGATCTCCAACACCATTCGGCTGCTCAACCTCCCGGCCCCCGTCCAACGGCGGGTCGCTGCCGGGGTCCTGTCGGCCGGACACGCCCGGGCTCTCCTCAGCCTCGACGAGGCCGAGGAACAGGAGAAGCTGGCGCTGCGGATCGTCCAGGAGGGCATCTCGGTCCGAGCGACCGAGGAGATCGTCGCACTCGCCCTCACCGACGCCGAGAGCAAGAAGTCCTCGCCGAACCGGCGTCCCAAGCCGCACGCCCCCGCACTGACTGATCTCGCCGATCGGCTTTCGGGCCGATTCGACACCCGGGTGAAGGTGGACATCGGTCGGAGCAAAGGGAAGATCACTATCGAGTTCGCGACGGTGGACGACCTGGAACGCATCGTCGGCATCATCGGGGTGGAGCCGGCGGAGCACGACGAATAGCCCTGTCTGAATGGTCACCGGGTCCTCGCGGGCCCGGCTGGCACCAGGACCCCGTTCGGCTTCTCCCCCGTTACCCCCCCCAGAAGCCCGCTGGCCCTGCCAAGGCGCGAGCCCCGCCGAGCAACCCCAACCAGCCGAACAACCCCAGCCGAGCCGAACAACCCCAGCCCGTTTCACGTGAAACGGACCCGAAGTCGTTCTCCCCACGGGGAGGACATGGTGGCTAGTGATCGTTAGTGGTTAACCGACACCTTCTCCGGCGTGTCGGCTAGGTCAACAGCTAACGATCATGGCTCCGGCAGAACCAGGTTTCGTCACTGTCCCTCCTCAGTCGCGGCGGGCCGACCCTGTTCGCCCGACCCGGCTCAACGAGGCATGGAGGAGTGCCCCCCAGCATTCCCCTGGACCCGAGATCCCTCGGCCTCCCCGCACCCGAGGTTCCCGGCCCTCGGCCCGTGGGACCGTCCGGCCCCCCGGCCCGTGGGACCGTCCGACCCCAGGCCGTTCATCGAGAATCCGTGCGCCGGAGATCCAGTCACCCGAGGCTGTTCTCCGGAGGTCCGGGCACCCGAAGTCATCCACCGTGCACCCGAGACCGTGCACCCGGGTCTCCACCCACCCGAGGTCGTTCATCCAGGTCCGGGCGCGCTGGGTCTAACCCCCGAGGTAGCTCCGTGCAATCCCAGTCGGTGTACCCCGAGGGCTGTCTGACGTCCGGCTGGACCGTCGGGCGGACGGGCGGGGCGAATGGACGGGCGGGCCGGCAGGCGGGGCGAATGGGCGGACGGACGGGCCGGCGGGGCGAACCGGTTCGACGGGCCAGCGGGCTGCTGTGCCGATGGGGCGACGGGCCGACAGGCGGGTCAGAAGGGCCGACGGGCGGACAGACGACGTCCAGGTAAGCCCGACCGGACTACACCGATCGCCCTCAGCCGACCGGACTACACCGATCGGTGCCACCCGACCGGGCGGCACCGATCGCCGCCGTGAAGGAGGAGGGACGGGCGAACCAGAGGCGTCGGACGGGGTGCTCGGGCGGGGAGGAGAGGTCCTCGTTTCACGTGAAACGAGGCGGCCAACCCTCAAGGCCACGCGCTTCCGGGTGAGCGGAGGCCCTTCGTCGTCAGCCTGAGGGGCAGAGGGTGGGCGGCGCTCGGGGCCGAGAGTTCGGGGCGTACCGAGGTCGGGTCGTGGTGGGGGTGGAGACCTCGGGTCGGGCCGTGAAGTTATCCACAGGAGTTTTCCACAGGCTGACTCGTTTCACGTGAAACCGCGCGTCAATTGCGGTGCGTGCCTGTGGACGACGCTGTGTATTGGTGGATCAGCAACCTGTGGACAACCGGGTCTCCGGGTCGCTCGGGCTGGTCGAAGGTCGAGGAATCCGGGTAGGGACAGCGCCCCCCGGACTCGGTTAGGGTCAGCGTCGTGCCCGACACTCCCCCCGCAGTTCCAGATTTCACCCAGTGGCCCTCGTTTCCCTTCGATGGCGAGTTGAGGGTCAAGCACCTCGACGAGCCGGTGTCGGAGGAACCTCCCCGTAAGGGGGAGGGCAGTGGCGAGTGCACCGCCTGCGAGGCGCCCGACGACGCGTACATCTGGGTCGGTGAACGGTGGCGGGTCCGGGCGATGGACCGGCCGACGGGCCTGCCCATGGTCCTCATCCTGGAGTCGCGGTCCCACCTGGACCTCGGTGACCTGCCGAACCTGCTCGCGGCCGAGCTGGGCGTGATGACGGTACGCCTGGAGCGTGCCATCCGGTCGCTCGACGGGGTCGCTCGCGTGCACGTGAACCGATGGGGAGACGGGTCCGCCCACTTTCACATGTGGTTCCTGGCCCGGCCGTACGGGCGGCTCCAGCTTCGGGGGACCTTTCTCTCCCTCTGGGACTCGATCCTGCCGCCCATCTCGGAGGGGCAGTGGCGAGAGAATCTCGCCCTGGTGGCGGCCTGGCTGGCCGACTTCGAGGGGCGGCCCCTGGCCGAGCCGCCCCGGATCCAGTGGCAGGCGCCGTCGAGCCTGACCGCCGCTCCGTCCTCCCCCGACGGTGCGGAGGAGGACGAGGACCCGGCGTCGGTGATCGAGGCGGCAGACGAGCTGCCCGAGCAGGACCCACGGACAGGATCCCGGGACTGACACCCGGGAAACGGACCGAGGGGCGACAGGGACGGCGACACGAACAAGCCCGAACCAGGGCGGAGGTAGGGGCGGTGGGAGCGGGTGGGGCTCAGGGATGGCGGGCGGCAGCCTGCGTCACGAGTGCCTTGAGCACCCGACCGAAGTCGAGGCCGGCGGCCTGGACGGCCAGCGGGAACAGGGACGTCTCCGTCATGCCGGGGGAGACCGTCACCTCCAGCACGTGCGGGTGCCCGTCGCCGTCGACGATCAGGTCGACCCGGGAGAGGTCACGCAGGCCGAGCGCGGCGTGGGCGGCCAGGGCCACGTCGGAGACCTCCCGGGTCACCTTCGGGTCGAGTCGGGCCGGGGTGTGCCAGGTGGTACGGCCTGCGGTGTACCGGGCGGCGTAGTCGTACACCCCGTTGCGGGGCACGATCTCCACCGGTGGCAGGGCCTGGGGGCCGTCACCCAGGTCGACGACGGAGACTGCCACGTCCATGCCGGCGACGTACCGCTCGACGAGGGCTGTGGTGTCGTACGCGAAGCATCCGACCATCGCGGCCGGGAGGGCGGCGGAGTCCTTGACCACGGCGGCACCCAGACCGGATCCACCCTGCGCGGGCTTGACCATTAGCGGCAGCCCCAACCGGTCCACGATCCGGTCCAGCACCGCCACCGCGCCCAGCTCGGAGAAACGGTCGTGGGGCAGGGCGACCCAGTCCGGGGTGGGGATTCCTGCCTCGCGCAGCACCGCCTTGGCCGAGGGCTTGTCCCAGGCGAGCCGGGCGGAACGGGCGTCGCAGCCGACGTAGGGGACCTCGCAGAGGTCGAGGACCCCGCGCAGCGATCCGTCCTCTCCGGTGGCCCCGTGCAGGGCGATGACCACGGCGTCGGGCGGGTCGGCGGTCAACGCCGGCAGCAGGGCGACGTCGGCGTCCCGCAGCTCGGCCTGGACGTCGGTGGAGCGCATCGCGGCCAGGACCCGACGTCCGGACCGCAACGACACGTCACGCTCGTGCGACAGGCCGCCGGCCAGGATCAACACGTGCAGGTCGGTGGCGTCGGCGGTACCGGCGGGGGGCTCGGTCACGACGGACCCTTCGGCAGAGTTGGCACCCATGCCGGGCATCATGCCAAGTCTGGACCGGGGGTGTCGGCACCGGCCCGCCCACGACGCGGACCCTGGTCGCCGACGGGTCCGAACACCCGGCGCATGGCGATGTCCTGTTCCATCACGGAGGCGAGTCGGCGTACGCCCTCCCGGATCCGCTCCGGCGGCGGGAAGGAGAAGTTCAGCCGCATGTTCCCCGCTCCGGAGCCGTCGGCGTAGAAGCCGGTGCCCGGCACGTAGGCGACCCGGGCGGTGATGGCCCGGGGCATCATCGCCTTGGCGTCGAGCCCGTCGGGCAGGGAGGCCCAGACGAAGAGCCCTCCGGCCGGCGTGGTCCAGGTGGTGCCGGCGGGCATCAGATCGGTCAGGGAGGCAAGTAGGGTGTCCCGGCGTTCCCGGTAGACCTCGCGGTAGACCTTGAGCTGCTCCCGCCAGGGCATGGTGCCGAGGTAGGCGGAGACCGCCGCCTGGGCGTAGGCGCTGGGGCAGAGGATCTGGGCCTCGCTGGCGATGACCAGCTTGTCGCGCACGGCGTGCGGAGCGAGGATCCACCCGACCCGCAGGCCGGGGGCGAAGGTCTTGGAGAAGGTGCTCAGGTAGAAGACACCGTCGCGGCGGCGGGCCCGCAGCGGGCGCGGTGCCTCACCCTCGAAACCCAGCTGACCGTACGGGTCGTCCTCGACCACCAGCAGTCCGGCCTGCTCGCAGATCTCCAACACCCGTTCCCGGCGCTCCTCGCTCAGGGTCACGCCGGCCGGGTTCTGGTAGGTGGGGATGGTGTAGAGGAACTTGGCCCGGCGGCCGGAGCGGGCCACGTCGGCGATGGCCACTTCGAGGGCCTCGGGGATCAGCCCGTCGGAGTCCATCGGCACGTGCACGACCTGGGCCTGGGCGGCCTGGAACACGCCGAGTGCGCCGACGTAGGTCGGGCCCTCGGCGAGCACCACGTCACCCGGGTCCAGGAAGAGTCGGGCCACCAGGTCGAGGGCCTGCTGACCGCCGACGGTCACCACCACGTCCTCGGGTGAGGCGCCGCAGGCGGCGTCGATACCGGAGAGCGCCATCACCTCGCAGATCCGCTCCCGTAGCTCCAGGGTGCCCTGGCCGATGCCGTACTGGAGGGTGGTGGTGCCGTGCTCCGCGCCGAGCTTGCCCAGCATCTCGCCCACCGCGTCCAGGGGCAGCGCGGCGATGTAGGGGGCTCCGCCGGCGAGGGAGACGACCTCGGGGCGGCTCGCCACGGCGAAGAGTGCCCGGATCTCCGAGGCCGTCATGCCCTGGACCCGCCGGGCGTACCGGTCGGTGTAGTCGTCGAGCGTCGTTCCGGTCATGACATCACCTCGATTGCTTCTCGGGTGGCTCCCCGCGCCCCGGATACCCGGGGGGTCGGTGACCATGGCGCAGGGCGCCGGTTGGTTGATGGTAGTCCGGTCGAGGCGTATCGCACGCCCCACCCACCCGACCGTCCACATCCCGGACCCCGGTTCCGTACGTCGGGAGGCGGTGACGGCGAAGGCTGTGACCTGGGCAGCGGTCCTCCCGGACGGGACCGGCACCCTCGTCACGGTGTCCACGGGTTCGCGCGTTCACTCCCACGTCGGCGGTCGACGGCGTACCATCGCCTGTCGGGGGCGGGGAAAAGCGGCGCATACCGTCGGCCGCCGTACGGTCGACGGGGCATCGGACCGTGCCGGTCACACCTCCCAGCCCGAGGTGAGGATGTGCAATGTCGCGACGCCTGGTCAGTTTGACCCTCGACACGCTGGAAGACCTGCCCCGCCCGTGCCGGCAGTGCGTGCACTGGGAACTCGATCCGGTCTCCGCCGACCGGGCCTGCGCGGCGGGTGACCCGGGGTTGGAGAAGGAGGCCTGGGTCTCCCAGACCCTGCTGGAGTGGGGTTCCTGCGGGAAGCTCGTCTACGTCGACGGGATGCCGGCCGGCTTCGTGATGTACGCGCCACCGGCGTACGTGCCCCGGTCCATGGCCTTCCCCACCTCCCCCGTCTCCGCCGACGCCGCGTTGTTGACCACGGCGCACGTGGTGCCCGCCTTCGCCGGTGGTGGCCTGGGGCGGATGCTGGTGCAGGGTGTCGCACGGGACCTGACCAAGCGGGGGATCAAGGCGATCGAAGCGTTCGGGGACGCCAAGTTCGGTGACGACGGCGACCGGGCAGACGGGTGTGTCGCACCGGCGGACTTCTTCCTCTCGGTGGGCTTCAAGACGGTCCGCCCGCATCCCCGGTACCCCCGCCTGCGGCTGGAGCTGCGGACCGCGCTCAGTTGGAAGTCCGACGTCGAGTACGCGTTGGAGAAGCTCCTCGGGTCGATGAGCCCGGAGACCCTGCTGCGTCCGGTCCGCCCCGCCCCGGCCACCAGCTCCACCGTCAGCTGAAGCCGACCGGCGCGGGTCCCCTTTCAGGCGCGGTTGAGCAGCGTACGCGCCGCCACCGCAGCCCGTAGTTCGCTGACGTCGATCGAGCCGGTCGGGACGTCCAACTCGATCGGCAGGTACATCCGCTGCACCCCGGCCACGATCGACTCGGCCACCCGGTCGCGGAACCGGGGATCGACCAGGCGCGACCGGTCCGTGGGCGAGGTCAGGTACCCGACCTCGACCCGTACCGCCGGCATCCGGGTCAACCGCAGCAGGGTCCAACCCTTGGCGTGGGTACGGCAGTCCCGCAGCCCGGTCCGGGCCACGATCTCCCGCTGCACCAGGCCGGCGAGGCGTTCCCCGGTCGCGGAGGTCACCCCGTTGTCGGTGCCGTAGTGGTAGGTGGCCACCCCTTCCGCCTCCGGGTTGGCGTGCCGGTCGGTGTGCAGGGAGATGAACACGTCCGCGCCGAGGGAGTTGGCGAGTTCGGCCCGGTCGGTGTCGGGCAGGCAGGCCCGGGGGGCCGGACCTCGGGTGAGGTGCACCCGTACCCCGGAGGCGGCCAGCCGCCCCTCCAGCCGGCTGGCCAGGTCGTGGACCAACTCGGCCTCGGTCCAGTGCAGGGGACCGTCCGGCACCACCACCCCGTTGTCGGTGCCGCCGTGCCCGGGGTCGACGACGACGGTCCGGCCGACCAGGGTGGGACCGGACTGGCGGATGGCGTCGGACTCGCGTAGCCACTGGGGGCGTCCGCCGATCACCTTGCGGCCGAGTCGGCGCAGTGCACCCATGGTGTGCGGTCCACACGACCCGTCCGGTTTCAGCCCCACCTCACGTTGGAACTGGGCCAGTGCCCGGGAGGTCCGCAGCCCGTAGACGGCGTCGGCGCGGCCCACGTCGTAGCCCATCTCCAGCAGGCGTTCCTGGAGCGAGCGGACGTCCTCGCCGGTCAGCGGCTCGGGCACGGCGTGGTACAGGGTGCGGGCCCCCAACCGCCAGCGGGCCGCGTCCAGCGCCCGCCAGGTCTCCTCACCGACCCATCCGTCGGCGCTGAGCCCTCGGGACTGCTGGAAGGCGCGTACCGCCCGTTCGGTTGCCGCGTCGAACTCGTCGCAGTTGCGTCCGTCGGCCGGGGCGAGCAGGTCGAGGCCGGTCAGGACCGCGCGGATCTCCCGTACTGCGGATCCCCGGTCACCGGGTCGGATCGGACGCACGCACGACCCCCTCTGCGCGGACGCCGACCGGGCGGGCGGCGGTGGTCGACGGACCGGGACGCCGCCGAGGGCCTGCCTCGTTGCGGCTGCCTAGGGAGCGTATCCCGGTGCCGGGCCGGGCGAGGTGGGTTGCCGTGATGCGTCGACACCCGCCGGGCGGGCAGCGGCGCGGCCGGTCCCGACCTGCGAGGCGCGGGTCCGCGACCGGCTGCCGACGCAGAACCCCCGCCACCCCTCAGGGGCGACGGGGGTTCTGCGTTCGTTCGGGTACGCCCTGGTCAGAGCGCCGACTGGATCAGTCGGACCAGTTCGCCCTTCGGCTTGGCCCCGGCGATGGACTGCACCGGCTCGCCGCCCTTGAACACGGTCAGGGTCGGCACCGACATGATCCGGTACGCGCGGGCCGTCTCCGGGTTCTCGTCGATGTTGAGCTTGACGATGGTGACCTGGTCACCCATCTCGCCCGCGATCTCTTCGAGCAGCGGCGACACCTTGCGGCACGGACCGCACCACTCGGCCCAGAAGTCCACAAGTACTGGCTTGTCGGACTTCAACACGTCACTGACGAAACTGGCGTCGGTGACCGCCTTCGTTGCTCCCACTGTGCCCCTCCTCCGGGATCAGGTTTCGGTTTTCTCAACCCAGGGTGGCGATGAACCGCTCGGCGTCGAGCGCGGCGGCGCAGCCGGTCCCGGCAGCGGTGATCGCCTGTCGATAGGTGTGGTCGACCAGGTCACCGGCGGCGAAGACACCGGGCACACTGGTCCGGGTGCTGGGCGCGTCGACCTTGACGTACCCCTCGTCGTCGAGGTCGACCTGGCCGTGGAACAGCTCGCTGCGCGGGTCGTGGCCGATCGCCACGAAGACACCGGTCACGTCGAGGACCTTGCTCTCACCGGTGTGCACGTTGCGGACCCGGGCCCCGCTGACCTTGCCGTCGGCGCCGAGGACCTCCTCGACCACGGTGTTCCACTCGACCTTGATCTTCTCGTTGTTCAGTGCCCGGTCGGCCATGATCTTGCTGGCCCGGAACGAGTCGCGCCGGTGCACGATGGTCACCGACTCGGCGAACCGGGTCAGGAAGCTCGCCTCCTCCATCGCCGAGTCACCGCCGCCGACCACGATGATGTGCTGGTTGCGGAAGAAGAACCCGTCACAGGTGGCGCAGGACGACACGCCGTGGCCGAGGTACTCCTGCTCGCCGGGGACGCCCAGCGGACGCCACGCGGAGCCGGTGGTCAGGATGACCGCCCGGGACCGGTACGCCCGCTCGCCCACCCAGACGGTGCTGGTCGCGTCGGACCCGGCGGCTCCGGTGTCCACCAACTCGACCCGGGTCACGTCGTCGGTGAGGAACTCGGCACCGAACCGCTCGGCCTGCTTGCGCATGTTGTCCATCAGCTCGGGGCCGAGGATGCCGTCGGCGAAGCCGGGGAAGTTCTCCACCTCGGTGGTGGTCATCAGCGCGCCGCCGGACTGCACGCCCTCGATGACCAGGGGCTTCAGGTTGGCGCGGGCGGCGTACACCGCCGCGGTGTAACCGGCCGGCCCGGAGCCGATGATGATGAGGTTACGGACCTCTTCCACTGCCGTCTCCCGATGTGTCTCGTCGCCACCGCCGGCGAGCGACCCAACGCCGCAGGGGGTGCCGATCCGTGTGCCGACGGTTCAACGACGCCGGCGGCTGACTTGCAGAACGCCATCGTACGAATCGGGGATTCCCCGACCGGACAGCCGGTGGGTCACGTCACGTGAAGGTCACCGCCGGAATGACGGCGACCTCACCCTACCCGGGTCCGGTAGCGGGTGTCTGTGCCGGAGCCGGTCAGACCGCATCCGGGGCCGCTGGCCCACGCCCAGCGCTCACCGGTGGCGTCGACGAACTCGACGATCAGGGCCGGTCGGCCCTCGAAGGCCGCGTAGTCGAGGCGTTCCACGGTGACCGGGGCGAAGGCGTGTTCGGTGACGATCACGGCGAGGCAGGCCTCCAGGGCGGGCCGACCGGCGAGCCGGGCCAACTCGTCGGGGACCGTCGGTTCCCGCTGGTCGGTGGCGTTGAGCCCCGAGTCGGCCAGGCCGGCCGGGCCGACCCCCCGATCCGCCAGCCCCTGCCGGGTGTGGTCGGTGCCGCTGTTGAATCCGGGCTCGGCGACCAGGAGGAACGGGGCGGTGGACATCGGTCCCACCATCGGTCCGGCGGCCTCCGGCGCGGGTCGGTCCCCGGCCGAGGTGGCTGCCCCGTCCTGACTGCCCGCGCTCGTACCCCACTGGTTGACGCCGAGGCCGAAGGCGGCCAGGGAGACCACTGCCACCGCGACGGGACCGGCCAGGCGGGCCCACCGCCGCCGTCGGGAACGCCCCGGCCCGGTGCCGGCCCCCGCGCCACGGGGGGCTGCCCGGCCCGACGGCTGCGACGACCTGGGTACGCCCCGGTGCGGCGACCCACCCGCGCCCACCTGCTCGTCGCCGGTCTGCGTAACGCCGGTCTGGGTAACGCCGGCCTGCTCGTCGCCGGTCTGCGTAACGCCGGTCTGCGTAACGCCGGTCTGCGCGACGCCGAGGGGGTCCGCGACGCCGAGGGGGTCCGGGGCGGTGGGGGTCTGGGCGGCGAGGGCGGCGGTGATCCGGTCGGCGACGTCCGACGGCATCTCGGGGGCGTCGGCACCCCACTCGGCCAGGTCGGCACCGACCGCCGAGAGCGCCGGAGCGAGCCGGGCCCGAGCCTGTGCCCAGGCGGCGTCCTCGGCGACCAGTCGGGCGACCACCGCCTCCTCGGGGGTGCCGTCGAGCACCCCACAGAGGTAGTCGGCGAGCAGGTCGAGGTCGACCTCCTCGAACCGGCCGGTGGTCACGATTCCTCCCCGAGGGCGTCCGGTCGGGAACGCCCCGACGCTGATCCGACGCCCTGGGCTGCGCGGTGGTTCCCGTCGGTGGCCCTCGACACGTCACCCGCACCGGTCGGTTTTGTCCCGGTGCGGAGGTGACCGAGCATCACTGCCAGCCGGGCGCGGCCCCGGGCGCACCGGCTCTTGACCGTACCCTCGGCGACTCCGAGGATCCGGGCCACCTCGGCGACCGGGTAGCCCTGCACGTCGACCAGGACCAGGGCGGCGCGCTGCTCCACCGGGAGCCCGGCCAACGCCTCCCGGACCACCAGCGCGGTGTCGTGGTCCTGGGCCGGTGCGGCGGGCTCGACGCCGCCGGTCGTCCGGTCGGCGTCCTCGCCCCGCGTCGAGCCCGGCAGCGGCACCGTGGGGTGGGCCTGCCGACGTCGGATCCGGTCCAGGCAGGCGTTCACCACGATCCGGTGCAGCCAGGTCGACACCGCCGACTCACCCCGGAACCGGGCGGCGGCCCGATGAGCCGAGAGCAGGGCGTCCTGGAGCGCGTCCGCGGCCTCCTCCCGGTCGCCCACGGTCCGCAGCGCCACGGCCCAGAGCCGGTTGCGGTTACGGCGGAACAACTCGGTGAAGGCGTACGGGTCTCCGGCGGCGTGAGCCCGGAGCAGATCGAGATCCGTCGCCTGTGGTGCCGGCCCGGTCTGGGTCGGCACCGACGGGTCGGTGTACGGCGGCGGGCCCGGTGCCCCTTCGGTCACCGGGCCGGTCGTACGATCACCGCCGGCCATCACCATCCCCGCCGGTGTGAGCCTCGGTCACGACCCCTGAACCGTGATCTCCTGGACCCCGATCTTGAACCCGCCGTCGTTGGGCGGCAGCTCGGTGAGCCAGAACAGCAGGTAACGGTACTTCTGGTCGGCGTCGAACCCGTTGAAGGTCATCGTGGTGCCGTCGTGGTCCTCGAACGGCTGCCCGATCGCGGACCGCTCGTACGCCTTGAGCAGCGCGTCGTCCGCCGCGTTGGACGACCCGCTGGGGGCGGTGGTGCCGCTGTAGAGGGTGGCGGAGGCCCCGACGGCGGAGAGGTTGACCTGGACCGACTTGACGGTCCGTTCGGTGCCGAGGTCGATCCACACCCCCATGCCCCGCTTGTAGTTGCCGAAGTTGGGCGAACCCTTGTACGTCTGGGTCGCCCACCCCTTGTCCTGGTCGCCGTCGAACACCCGCTCGGCGCCGTCGAGGCCGACCCGGTCCCGGCTGTCGGGGTCGATGATCTGGGCGCCGACGATGTCGAGCTTGCCCACCCGGGGGGCCGGTGCGGTGGTGCTGCCCTCGGTGACCGGCGCGTTCGGCGACGGCACGGCGGCGGGGGCGACCTGCGGCGCGACGTCCTCGTCACCGCCGAGCACCGTGATCCCGGCCAGGATGGCGACCAGGGCGAAGGCGAGAAGCCCGGCGACGCCGAAGACGACCTTCCGGTTCTTCACGGCGGCCAGGGCAGAGGGCTCGTCACCGGTCTCGGCGGCGAACCGCAGCGGCCCGGTGGGCTCCAGGAACTGCTCCTCGCCGGGGACGTCCAGCCGGGCCAGTTCGGCGGCGAGCACGTCCGAGTCGGGCGGGGTGATCCCCAGGTCGAGCAGGTCCATGGTCAGGTCGTCGAGGTACGCCGGCACTCCGGCCCGGATCTGCCGGGGGGAGGCCAGGGTGCCGCCCGCGTCCCGGAGGGCGTCCGGGATGGCGGCCCGGCCGTGTCCGGCGGTGGCCCCGTGCAGCGGCGCCTCGGCGTGCGGCCAGTGACCGGTCAGGGCGAAGTAGAGGACCCCGCCGATGGCCCGGATGTCGCTCTCGGCGCTGTCGGCACCGTCGGTGCGGGCGTCGGCCAGGACCACCCGGCCGTCGTCGCTGATCATGACGGTGCCCGGGTGCATGTTGCCGTGCACCATGCCGGTGGCGTGCACGGCGGCCAGGGCGCTGGCCACGGCGCTGCCGACGGCGGTGGCCCGCGCCGGGTCCAGTGGACCGGCGGCGACCATCTCGCGCAGCGACTGCCCGTCCACCCACTCGCGGACGACGTACGCCCGGTCCGCCTCGTCGATGGCGTCGTAGACGCCGACCAGGTTCGGGTGGATCACCCGGCTGGCGGCGACGGCGGCCTGGAGCATCTCGGTGGCGGAGTCGCCACCCGGGTACCGCAGGACGACCGCGACGGGACGACGGAGGATGACGTCGACGCCGCGCCAGACCAGTCGGCCGGCGCTGTCGTTGTTGATGTGCTCGACCAGCTCGTACCGCTCGGCGAGAATCTCACCGGCCGTGGGAGCACCGAAGGTGGCGACCGGCGGCGTGTTCCCCGCCGTCTCTCGACCCTCGCCGACCTGGGTCACCCGTCCTCCCTCGGTGATCGTGTCGATCGATGGACCCGCGCTGCTGGGCATGTGGCCTGTCCGCTCTGCCTTCGACGGAGACCGTCTCCCGGGTCGACGCGGGGCGTCGACGGTGCGGTATCCGTCGAGAGTGACCTTACCCGGGATCGTCCGGGCACCGACATGTCATCTTTCGGCCGCGTCCGGCAGGGTGTCGGAACTGAGAACCCTTGTCCGGTTGTGACCTCGGTCAGCCGTGTTGCTGCCACCTGTACTCGCCAATCTAGAGGTTGACCCCGATCCGGTGACACCGGGGCGACCCTCGTCGCCCTCGGTTCAATTCCCGCCGTACGGCCCCACGAACTCGGCCGTACGGCTGGTTATCCACAGGCCGAAACGGTTGCCCACCCGCGACTCACTGAGTTATCCACAGGCTCGTCCCCAGCCGGGTGACGACCGCTCACGTTCCGTGGGGGCGGAAAGAGGAGCAGGTGCGACGGGCGGGTCTCACCTTCCGAGCTTGCGCCGGACCATCCCGACCACCTCGGTGATCTCGCGGATCCGCAGCAGCATCGCCAACCCGAGGTACGTCAGCGCGATCGCCGCCCCACCGACTGCCAACCGCACTGCCGCCGCCAACCAGCTCAGATCCCCCGGGTCACCGGGCAGCAGGTTCACCACCAGCAGACCCACGAGTGCCGCACCGATCGCCGCGACGAGAACCTTACCCAGCGTACGCATGATCTCACCCAGGCCGATCCGCCCGACCCGGGGTCGGAGCAGCATCGCCGAGACGATCGCCGCGACCACGTACGAGACGGCGTTGCCGATCATCATCCCGGCCGCCGCGAAGGTGGCCGAGAAGGCGAGGAAGAGCCCGACCTGGACCAACACCCGCAGGGCCACCACCGGGATGTTCACCAGGGCCGGGGTGCGGGTGTCCGGCAGGGCGTAGAACGCGAAGGTGAAGAGCTGGCTGATGGCGAACGGCACCAGGGCCACTGCGGCGGCCAGCAGCACCACCGAGGTGGCCACCGCGTTCTCGCCGGTGAAGGCGCCGTACCGGAAGACCACCACGGAGATCGGTCCGGCCAGGACCGCGTAGCAGACCGCGATGGGGGCCAACACCGCGCTGATCATCCGGGCGCCCCGGGACAGGTCGGCGACCAGGTCCCGTAGCCGCCCGTCGGCGGCGGCGGCGCTCATCCGGGGCATCAGGGCGGTGATGATCGATACGGCGATGATCCCGTGCGCCATCATCAGCAGCAGGAAGACGTTGTTGTAGATCAGCAGGCCGGCCGCGTTCTCCCCGGCGGCCCGGGAGAGCAGGTTGACCACCACGAAGAGGCCGAGCTGGTTGACAGCGACGTAGCAGAACATCCAGCCGCCGAGCTTGGCCACTTCGGCCAGGCCCAGCTTGCCGAAGTCGAACCGCAGCTTCCACCGGAAGCCCACCTTGCGCAGCGCCGGCAGCAGCCCCATGGCCTGCACCGCCACCCCGAGCAGGGTGCCCCCACCGACCAGCAGGATCTGACCGATCCCCATGTCGGCCGGGTCGAGCGCCCGCGCGCCGTAGACCAGGATGTAGAGACCGAGGGTGGCGATGACGACCAGGTTGTTCAGGATCGGCGCCCACATCGGGGCGGCGAAGTGCCCGCGGGTGTTCAACACCGCGGCGATCAGCGCGCTGAGCCCGGTGAAGAACAGCATCGGGAGCATCAGCAGGGAGAGCTTGGTGACCAGGCCGTTGTAGTCGTCGTCGCCACCGCCGCCCGCGTACAGGCGGGTCAGGACCGGGGCGGAGAGCAGCGCCAGCCCGACGGCGACGGCGAGCGCGATCACCGCCAGGGTGAGCAGTCGCTGGGCGTACGCCTGGCCCCGGTCCGGGTCGGACTTGCTGCGCCGGACCAGCACCGGGATCAGGACGCTGGTCAGCACCCCGCCGAGGAGGAACTCGTACACCTGGTTGGGCAGGAACTGGGCGGTGGTGTAGACGTTGCCGACCACGTTGCCCAGGGCGGCGCCGATCATGAGGTTCCGGACGAAGCCGGTCCCTCGGCTGACCAGACTGCCGAGCGCCATGATCGCGCTGTTGGCGGCGGCGCTCGACTCCGCGACCTGCTCCTGCGGGGCGGCTGTCGCCTCCACGGCCGGGGGTTCGGCGGAGATGAAGGTGGCCCCGTCGTTCGGCGGCACCCCGCCCCCCTGTGTGGCGTTCGCGCTGCGGTAGAGCCCGCCGCTCATCTGTCGCCTCCAGGGGTAGATCGCCGACGGGCCACCGCCCGTACGCCACAGACCTTAGTCAACCGGTACGGGACACCCACGCCCGGCGGACAGGACCGACAGGCCGCCCGATAGTCTGACGATCCGATGTCCGAAGCCTCCGTACCCCCCGTCGCCGACCGCCGCGAACTCACCGCCGCGCAGCGCAACGCCGTCGCCGAACTGCTGCGGGTCTCCCCGGTCGCCGACGAGCTGGGTCGCCGGTTCGCGCGGGCCGGCCACGAACTGCACCTGGTCGGCGGATCGGTCCGCGACGCCCTGCTCGGGCGGCTCGGCGACGACCTCGACTTCTGCACCGACGCCCACCCGGACCAGACCCTGAAGATCGTCCGGGGGTGGGCCGAGTCGGTCTGGGAGACCGGCCGGGAGTTCGGCACCATCGGCTGCCAGCGCGACGGCCTGCGGTTGGAGGTCACCACCTTCCGCGCCGAGGCGTACGACCAGGTCAGCCGCAACCCGATCGTCGAGTACGGTTCCAGCCTCACCGAGGACCTGAAGCGGCGGGACTTCACCGTCAACGCGATGGCGGTGAGCCTGCCCGACCACCGGTTCACCGACCCGCACGGCGGGCTCGACGACCTGGCCGCGAAGGTCGTCCGTACCCCGGGGACCCCGCAGGAGTCCTTCGGCGACGATCCGTTGCGGATGCTGCGCGCGGCCCGGTTCGCCGCACAGCTGCGCTTCGCCGTGCACCCCGACGTCCGGGCGGCGATGAACCGGATGGCCGCCGACCTGGACCGGATCACCGCCGAGCGGATCCGGGACGAGTTCACCAAGCTGCTCTGCGGCGCCGACCCGGTGACCGGGCTCCGGCTGCTCGTCGACACCGGCCTGGCCGAGCGGTTCCTGCCCGAGCTGACCGGCCTCAAGCTGGAGATCGACGAGCACGCCCAGCACAAGGACGTCTACGAGCACACCCTCACGGTGGTCGGCAACGCGATCTCCCTGGAGTCCGACGGCCCCGACTTCGTCCTCCGGATGGCCGCCCTCATGCACGACGTGGGCAAGCCGGACACCAAGGCGGTCGGGTCGGACGGTCGGGTCAGCTTCCACCACCACGAGGTGGTCGGCGCCCGCCTGACCAAGGCCCGGATGAAGGCGCTGCGCTACCCCAAGGACGTCACCAGCCAGGTGGTCAAGCTGGTCGGCCTGCACCTGCGCTTCTACGGGTACGGCCGGGGCGAGTGGACCGACTCGGCGGTCCGTCGGTACGTCACCGACGCCGGTGACCTCCTGTCCCGCCTGCACAAGCTCACCCGGTCGGACTGCACCACCCGCAACCGTCGTAAGGCCGCCCAGCTCGCCGGTGACTACGACGCGCTGGAGGAGCGGATCGCCCGGATCGCCGCCGACGAGGACCTCGCCCGGGTCCGCCCCGACCTCGACGGCAACGCCATCATGGAGCTGCTCGGCGTGCCCCCCGGCCCGATCGTGGGCCGGGCCTGGAAGCACCTCAAGGAGCTTCGCCTGGAGCACGGCCCCCTGGACCGGGACGCCGCCGAGGCCGAACTCCTGCGCTGGGCCCGCGCCGAGGGCGTCTCCGACTGACCCGGTCCGGCCTCCGCAGTGACCGGGCCGCGCAGGTCCGGTCCGTCGTTCCTCCCGGGTCTGTCCTCTCTGTGGTGTCCTCTCCGTCGTGGATGTCCGATGGTCGTCGCACCGACGACGAGACGCTGGCGTATCGACCGATCGGCTGAGCTGAAATCCGTCGACAATCGTCCATGATGGTGCAGGATCAACCCCAGGCCCTCTCACGCACTTCGATGCGAGGCCGGGTTCTGTCGTTCCTCGGCGTCCGGGATGGACGCCGATCACCACACGGGGAGTTCGCATAGTGATACGTCGTGGCGTCATACGCCGCTCTGCGGCCGCCGGGCTCGCCCTCGTCTGCGCATCCTCCGTCGCCTGTGTGGTCACCGGCAGCGCCGCGGTGGCGGCCCCCGGTGACCGGGAGCGGGCTTTCGTGCGGGGCACCGAGAACCCGGGTGCCGTGCCGGACCGGTACATCGTCGTCCTCAAGGACAGGGCGACCGACAAGGCCGTACGCTCCGCCGCCTCGACCCTGACCAAGGCCAACGGTGGGAAGATCCGCAAGATCTACACCGAGGCCGTCGACGGCTACTCCGCCACCATGACGAGCCGTCAGGCGCAGCGGGTGGCGGACGACCCGGCAGTGGCGTACGTGGAGCAGGTCCAGCGGGTCACCGCCTCGGCCACCCAGCCGAACCCCCCGTGGGGGTTGGACCGGGTCGACCAGGTCACCCCGAAGCTGACCGGCTCCTACACGTACTCGAACACCGGCAAGGGTGTCACCGCGTATGTCGTGGACAGCGGCATCGACATCGACCACACCGACTTCGACGGGCGGGCCGCCAACGGCTACGACTTCGTCGACGACGACGCCGTCGCCCAGGACTGCGACGGCCACGGCACCCACGTCGCCGGCACCATCGGCGGCACCACGTACGGGGTGGCCAAGCAGGTCAAGCTGGTCGGGGTCCGGGTGCTGAACTGCGTCGGCGCCGGTGACAGCGAGCAACTCCTCGCCGCCATCGACTGGGTGACCCAGAACGCGGTCAAGCCGGCGGTGGTGAACCTGAGCCTCGGGTTCGGCGGGATCAACCACGCGGTCGACGACGCCGTCAACCGATCCATCAGCTCCGGTCTGACGTACGTCGTCGCCGCCGGCAACGAGCAGCAGGACGCCTGCCAGGTCTCCCCGGCGAGCGTCCCGGCGGCCATCACCGTCGGTGCCACCGACCGGATCGACTACCGGGCCTGGTTCTCCAACCACGGCCGGTGCCTGGACCTGTTCGCCCCCGGGGTGAGCGTCGTCTCGGCGAAGGCGGCCCCCAAGGTCGGCCAGGTGACCAGCGGCAGCGTGGCCTTCAACGGCACCTCGATGGCGGCGCCCCACGTGGCCGGTGCCGCAGCTGTGCTGCTCCAGACCGAGCCGGGGCTGACCCCGAAGCAGGTCCGCGACCGGATCGTCACCAACGGGACGGCCGGTGTCGTCCACGACCCCAGGGGCTCGACGGACCGGATGCTCCGGGTCACCAAGAACATCCTGACCCGCAACTCCGTCGCCCTCAAGGCCCGGTCCAACGGCAAGTACGTCACCGCCCAGGACAAGGGCAAGAAGCCGCTGCTGGCCAAGGCGAGCGCGATCGGCGGCTCCGAGCGGTACGACATCGTCGACGCCGGAAGCAACCTGGTCGCCCTGCGGTCCAAGGCCAACAACAAGTTCGTGACCGCGCAGAGCAAGGGCACCCAGCCGTTGCTGGCCAAGGCGAGTGCGATCGGCGGCTGGGAGAAGTTCCAGCTCGTGCACAACACCGACGGTACGGTCAGCCTCAAGGCGACTGTCAACGGCAAGTACGTGACGACGCCCAGCACCGGCAAGTCCCCGCTGATCGCGAGCAAGACCACCATCAGCACCTGGGAGAAGTTCGACATCGACGCCCCCGCGCCGGTGGTCAGCATCAGGTCCCGGGCGAACAACAAGTTCGTCACCACCCCCAGCGCGGGCAAGTCCTCGCTGGTGGCGACCAAGACGACGGTCAGCACCTGGGAGAAGTTCGAGGTGGTGAACCGGGGCGACGGTTACTTCGCCCTGAAGGCGCTCTCCAACGGCAAGTACGTCACCGCAGAGAGCGCCGGGACCAAGCCCCTGATCGCCCGGGGCACCTCGATCGGGAGCTGGCAGGAGTTCGACTTCCTGTCCTACAACCCGGACGGCTCGGTGCACGTACGGGCCTTCATCGACGACCAGGCGGTCACCGCCGGCAGCTCCGGCACCAGCAAGCTGATCTCCAGCCGGAACATCAACTGGGACAGCACCACCCTCGGCCTCGGCAACGGGGAGAAGTTCTTCTTCTCCGCCGTCTGATCCTGCACCGACGATCCTGCGGCGTGTGATCCTGCGTCGTCTGATCCTGCGGTGACGCCGAAGCGGCCCGGACCCCTTGCGCGGGGGTCCGGGCCGCTTCCGTCGTCCTGCGAGCCGATGCGCCGGCGGTTCCCGTGGTCCTCCGGCCGTCCAACGGTGCTCGGGCGTTCCCGTGGTGCTCCGGCGGTCCCGTTGCGCTTCGGCGGTTCGTGGTGCCCCGGGTCAGCGGTCGACGGCGCTGCCGTCCACCGTGCCCTTGTCGGCGTTGCCGTTCGACGTCGTCGGAACGACGTTCTGCGCAGCGCCGAGCTTGGCGAGAAGGTTGGTCAGGTCGATCCCGGTCAGGTCGCTGCCGAGCTGGAGCCCCTGGGCCACGTTGCCGGCCACCGACTTGGTCAGCGAGGACGCCCCGTCGGTGGAGATGACGGTCATCTTGTCGATAGCACCGATCGGGGCGCTGGCCGCCTCGACCACCTGCGGCAGGACCTTGACCAGCAGGTCCAGGACGGCCGCCTCACCGTACGCACCGAACGCCTCGGCCTTGCGGGCCATCGCGTCGGCCTCGGCCTGACCCCTGGCGAGGATCGCGGCAGCCTCGGCCTGACCCTCCCGCTCGACCGCCTCGGCGATCGCGCTACGGCGGCGCTGCTCCGCCTCACCCTCCTTGGCACCCTCGATGGCATGCGCCTCGGCGAGCGCGGCCCGGCGGGCACGCTCACCCTCACCGGTGAGCCGGGAATGCTCGGCGGAAGCCTGGGCGGCGGCGATGGTGGACTGCCGCTGGGCGTCGGCGTTGAGGACCGCCGCGTTGCGGGCCGCCTCGGCCTCCTGCTCGACCTTGTACCGGGCCGCGTCGGCAGGCTTGCGGACCTCGGTGTCGAGCTGACGCTCCTTCAGCTCGGCGTTGCGCTCGGCGACCTTCTGCTGCTCGGTGAGGATCGCCTGGTCCCGCTCGGCCTGGGCCAGGGGACCGGCGGCAGCCGACTTGGCCTTGGCCGCGTCGATCTCGGACTGGATCCCGGCCTGCTTGAGGGCGAGGTTCCGGTTCGCCTCGGCGATGACCTCCTCGGCGAGCAGCCGCTCCTGCTCGGCCTGCTGCCGGGCGCGGGCCTCGGCGATGGACGCGTCCTTGAGGACGCGGGCGGCCTCGGGCCGTCCGAGGTCCTGCAGGTACGTCCCCTCGGCCAGGATGTCCTGGAGCTGGAAGGTGTCGAGCACCAGGCCCTGGTTGGTCATCGAGTGCTCGGCCTCCTCGGCGACCGCGCTGGCGAACGCCGCCCGGTCCCGGATGACCTCCTCGACGGTGAGTCGACCGACGATCGAGCGGAGAGCACCGGCCAACACCTCACGGGTGAAGTCCTCGATCTCGTCCTGCTGGTGCAGGAACCGCTGGGCGGCGGCCCGGATGGCACCCTCGGTGCCGCCGACCTTGACGATGGCGACGCCCTGGAGGTCGGCGCGGATGCCCTGCTTGCTGACCGCGCCCTTGATGCTGACGTCGATCCGGCGGCTCGACAGATCCAGGGACTGTATCTTCTGCACCACCGGGAGGACGAAGACCGAGGCCCCGAGGACGACCTTCTGCCCGGAGTTGTCGGTGGAGCGGCTACCGTCCGCGCCCTGGGTGGTCCGCCCCCTGCGACCGGTGACGATGAACGCCTCGTTCGGGCCGGCGACCTTGATCCGGGACAGGATGAACAGGACCAGGATGAGGACGAGGAGGACCGCGCCCCCGATGGCGATGAGGATTGGCATGCTGCTCCGTGTCTTTCAGTAGGTCTCGACGTGCACGCTGGTCTCACTGAGGGTCTGCACGACGAAGATCTGGGTGCCGACCGGGATGGGCCGGTCGGCGCGGGCGTTGAGTTTGACTGGCTGACCGGCGACGCGTACCCGGACTTCGCCGTAGCCCTCGGCCGAGACCGGGGTGACCACCAGCCCGATCGCGCCGACCAGGTGGTCACGGGTGGGTGTGGGGTCGGTGGGCATGTTCTTGGCCGCCCGGCTGAGCCGGGACGCGAGCCACGCGGTGGGCACCGCCGCGAGGGCACCGCCACCGGCCGCCGCCGCGACCAGTCCGGGGCTGCCCGCCCCGAGGAGTTCGTTGACGATCGCCCCGCCGAAGCCGAACGCGCCGGTGAACCCGGCGACCACCTCGACCGACACGGGTCCGTCGACGTCCCCGCCGATCGCGTGGAACAGTTCGGTGCCGAGCAGCGACAGCGCCAACACGCCGACACCGACCGCACCGATGATGAGGAAGATCAGAGTCCCGGTGGCCACGCCCCGCAGGCTACCGAACCTGCGCAAACGCAGGGTGGTGTGAGATCGGTCTCAGCGGCGGCCCGCAGACGGTGGTCGATCGACCACGGTCTCGGCGGCGGGTCCGCCGTCGCCCCCCGGTGGCGAACCCTGCCCGTCGACCGTCGCCGATGAGTGGGCATCGACCGAGGAGGGTCTCCGAGGTCGGGGACAATGGGGTGATGCGCTGGACCGTGCTCGACTCACCGATCGGCGAGTTCTCGGTGGCCACGGACGCCGGGTCGGTCTGCGGGGCACACTTCGGACGGGAGCCCTCCGCAGTCGAGGAGCCGGAGCACGAGTTGGACCGGCAGGTGGTCGGGGAGCTGCGGGCCTACTTCGCAGGCGAGTCGACCGAGTTCACAGTCCCGGTGGTCGCGCCGAGGGGTTCGGACTTCGAGCGGGCGGTGTGGCGGGAGATGACCCGGATCCCGTACGGGGAGACGTCGACCTACGGCGAGGTGGCGCGGGCGGTCGGCGAACCGGGTGCGGCCCGGGCGGTCGGGGTGGCCTGCAACCGCAATCCGATCCCGGTCATCGTCCCCTGCCACCGGATCGTCGGGGCGGGCGGGAAGCTGGTCGGGTTCGGTGGCGGGCTGACCCGCAAGGTGACCCTGCTGGAGTTGGAGGCCGGTGTGGCCCTCCGGCGCGCATGGACCTGAAGTCCCGGCACGCCTGGACCTGAGCCTCACCCTCCGACCGACCATCTCGACGCCCACGATCGTTTGCAGTTAATCGACACCTTCTTCGGCGTGTCGGGTAGGTCAACAACCAACGATCATCGTGCGCCAAGCGCCAAGCGCCAGCGGTCATGGTTTCCGGGCGATGTCTGTTCACCGAGGCGCGGGCGGGGTCGCCAGGTCAGGCGGAGAGGTCGAAGCGGCCGGTGTGGAGGTCGGTGAGGAAGGCGGCCCAGGCGGTGGCGGGGTAGACGAGGGTGGGTCCGGTGCGGTCCTTGCTGTCGCGGACGGCGTACCGCGCACTTCCGTCGAGCACCGGCCCCGCCTCGACACAGTTGGCACTGCCGTTGCCGCTGCGGGTGCTGACGTGCCAGGCCACGGGGAGCCCGGTGCTGGTGGGGCGGTCGACGGTCGCCATGCGCTCACTCCAGACGTGCTTGCAGATCGAAAAGAATCCGCTGTACGGCACCGTTGCGCAGCGCCGCCCGGCGTAGCCGATCGTAACGCTGGTGCAGCGAGTCGGCCTTCTCTCCTTCGGCCACGATCGTCCCGACGACCGTTGAGATGCAGCCAGCGGACGGATACGGCCGACGCATCTGGAAGACGTCGAAGCTGCCGTCTGGACTGGCATGGGCACCGGCTGCAAGGGGTAGGACCATGATTTCGACGTTCGGCCAGCCCGCCATCGAACGGAGATGAGCGAGCTGAGCGCGCATCACCTCGGGTCCGCCGACCGCCCGACGCAGCGCTCCTTCAGTGATGATCGCGGAGAGCCGGACGGGCTCGGGCAGGCTCAGGAGCTGCTGCCGGTTCATCCGTAGATCAACAAAGCGTCGGAACTGGTCGTCGGTGAGATCTTCGTCGGCGGCCTGGATGACGGCCTCGGCATACTCCCTGGTCTGGAGCAGACCAGGCACCACCGATTCCTGGAACGATCTGATTACCGTGGCGCGGCTCTCCAGCCAGATCCAGTCGATCAACGAGGCGGCAGCGTTGGCGGGGAGGCCGTCCCACCAGCCCTTTTGCCAGACATCCTGCGCCATGGTCTTGAGATCGTCGCGTCTTTTCGGGTCGTCGATCCCGCAGACGTCGAGGTACGTCAGCACCTCGGGCACTCTGGCAGGCAGCATGCCTGACTCGATCCGACTGACCGTGCTGGCGTTGCGGTTCAGACACTCACCCACGTCGCGCAATGTGAGCCGGGACTTCTCCCGCATCTCGCGGAGCTGCTGACCGAGCCACTGAGCGCGAAGCGTAAACGCGTGTTCGTTCGGCATCACCACTCCCTTCCACCATGGACAGAATGCCTGAGTGGATTCCACTGTTGCAAGCTTGCATCGACGCTGAGTGTCGTGCATTCTGCGTGTGGCTGTGGTTACCGAAGGTGATCAGTGGTCGAGATGGGACGGACCGGGGTGGGTCGGCTTGGCGGCATGCCCACCCCGGTCCGGAAACGAGCCGAACGGGAGACCCCTCACGGTGGACGGCGTCCCGGGGATCGGACTCCCCGACTGTCTACCACGCCGTACCCGCTGTGGGCGGGCACCGGCGCGTGCTGGGTGCGTACCGCTTCGGTTGTGGGCCGGGGTGCGTCCAGCTGACAGCGCATCCCCGGCGTCGAGCCGGGCAGGCGTGCGAGCCCCGCCGCGAGTTCCCCTCACGGCGGTGACGGACCGCGCGTCCGCCCCTTTCCCCGAGGGGTACGCCGTCGATGGGACTGCACGAGAGTCGGGCGCGGGTGGAGAGCCGTGCCGCACACGAGATCATCGCCGCTCACGTACCCGATCCGGGCGGGTTGTGTCGGATCTGCCGGTCTCCGGGGCCGTGCCGACCGGCGAACGTGGCGGCGAACCGGCTTGTCGAGTTGGGGTTGCCGGTGCTGCCCGAAGCGGTGTCGGAGTCTCGCCTGGCCGCTCTGCTTCGATGGCGGCCTGCGCGCCGACCGGGGCGGACGAGCGGCTGCGTTCCCGTCGGCCTCGAACACGGGGCGCAGTCGTGACCGGTCGGCGGCTTCCCGTCCTGGTCCGCGCCGCCTGGCGGGTGGTGGAGCACCACCGTCATCATCGCTGTCCGGCCTGTGGTGTCGGGGGTCGGTGTCCGGCCGTCGAGGTGGCACGCGCCCGGATCAGGGCGTGGCGGCGGTACGGATCGTGACCGCCGACCTCAGGGCCGGGGACGTGGTCGCTGTGACCCGGGCGGCGAGTGTGCAGTTTCTTCGGCGGCCGTTCGTCGCTCGGGTGATCCGGGTCCGCACGGAACTGCTCACCTACCACGGGTGGTGCTGGCTGGACGTCTACCAGCTCGACGAGCGGGGCGACGCCGTCGCGCGTCGGACGATCTTCGTCCAGCCGGCCGGGCTCCGCGTCGTCGACACCAGCGCCGAACGGGTTACCAGCCGGGTGCCGGCAGCCCGCCGTGCCAGTACCGCACCGAGCGCGCGGCGGATGGGAAAGTGACAGGCGTTACACATATCCGTCTCATGTTGCCGCACCCGACTCACCGGTCCGGCCGTTGGTCGGTGGACGTCGGACCCACACGACCATCTTGCGGAGGAGAAGCAGTGCCGACTGTGGTTGACGCACCCCCAGAAGGGCTATACAAAAGTGGTATGGCCTTCACCCTGACGCTCAAGCCCGAAGTTGAACAGCGGCTCCGTGAGCTTGCGGAGGCCGAGCACCGTTCCATGCACAAAACGGTCGAGCTGGCGATCCAGGAGTACCTCGACCGCCAGGAGCGCAACGAGTGGACCCGCCAGGCTGCCCGGCGGGTTCGTGAGCGGAACGCAGAGTTCTACGAGATGTTGGGGGACCGGTGACGCGATCCTGGCCCGACGCCGAAGACCTGCTTCTTCTGCTTGCCAGTTGCACGGCCTCACAGACGGTGGTGCGGGACGGGGGCATCCTCTACGCCGCCGCCGCCCGCCCTCACGCACGCCTGTTGGACGCCCAGGTCTATCCAGCACCGCTGAACCAGGCGGCCGCCCTTCTGCACGGGATCACGGTGTGGCGTCCGCTCGACATGTGGAACGCCAGCCTTGCCTGGACGGCAATGGATGTCTGCCTGGAGCGCGTCGACATGTTGCTGAACATGCCCGCCAAGGAACGGATGGCGCTCACCGAGGCGTTGACCAGTGGCGAGGTCGACTCGGTGGAGGAGCTGGCCATGCGGCTGTCGCCGTACCTGGAGATGTCGGGCTGAAGGTGGAGACGGCGAGGGCCGGGTCCAGACGGACCCGGCCCTCGCCGTCTGCTGCTGATGCGTCAGTAGCGGGTCAGCGCTCGACCTCGCCGGTGATGAAGCCCTCGACGGCCGCGTGCGCCTCGTGGTCGGCGTACTGGACCGGGGGGGACTTCATGAAGTACGACGAGGCAGACAGGATCGGTCCGCCGATCTTGCGGTCCAGGGCGATCTTGGCGGCCCGGACCGCGTCGATGATGACGCCGGCCGAGTTCGGCGAGTCCCAGACCTCGAGCTTCAGCTCCGCGTTGAGCGGGGTGTCGCCGAAGGAGCGACCCTCCAGGCGGATGTAGGCCCACTTGCGGTCGTCCAGCCACGGGACGTGGTCGGACGGGCCGATGTGCACGTCGCTCTTGGCCATCTCGTGCGGCACCTGGGAGGTCACCGACTGGGTCTTCGAGATCTTCTTCGAGACCAGGCGGTTGCGCTCCAGCATGTTCATGAAGTCCATGTTGCCGCCGAAGTTGAGCTGGTACGTGCGCAGCAGCTCGACGCCCCGGTCCTCGAAGAGCTTCGCGAGGGCGCGGTGCACGATGGTGGCCCCGACCTGGCTCTTGATGTCGTCGCCGACGATCGGCAGCCCGGCGTCGGTGAACTTCTGCGCCCACTCCGGGTCGGAGGCGATGAAGACCGGCAGGGCGTTGACGAAGGCGCACCCGGCGTCGATCGCCGCCTGGGCGTAGAACTTGTCGGCCTGCTCGGAGCCGACCGGAAGGTACGACACGACCACGTCGACCTGGGCGTCACGCAGCGCCTTGGCCACGTCGACCGGCTCGGCGTCGGACTCCTCGATGATCTCGCGGTAGTACTGCCCCAGACCGTCGAAGGTCGGGCCGCGCTGGACGCTGACGCCGGTCGGCGGCACGTCGCAGAGCTTGATGGTGTTGTTCTCGCTGGCGACGATCGCCTCGGCGAGGTCCATGCCCACCTTCTTGGCGTCCACGTCGAACGCCGCGACGAACTGCACGTCAGAGACGTGGTAGTCGCCGAAGGTGACGTGCATGAGACCCGGGACGCGGTCGTTCGGGTCGGCGTTGCGGTAGTACTCGACGCCCTGGATCAGGGACGAGGCGCAGTTACCCACACCGACGATGGCGACGCGGACGGAGCCCATAGCGTCTGCCTCCTTCTTCATCATCACGGCCGCTCTGTCCTGGAGTCACCAGGCGGGGGCGGGCTGCTGTCATCTCGTGCTCCGTCGACCGACCCGGTGTGCGGGGCGGTCGGCGGTCGGCCGGAGCGCTCGTTCGCGATGAGCTCCTCCAGCCAGCGGACCTCACGTTCACAGGCGTCGAGCCCGTGACGCTGGAGTTCCAGGGTGTACGCGTCGAGGCGCTCGGCCGCCCGGCCCAGCACGTCGCGAAGCCCTTCACGACGTTCCTCGATCTTTCGGCGACGACCTTCCAGGATCCGGAGCCGGGTGGCCTGGTCGGTGCGGGCGAAGAAGGCGAAGTGCACTCCGAAACCCGTGTCGTCGTACGTCTCCGGACCGGTCTGGGCGATCAGCTCGGCGAACCGCTCCTTGCCCTCGGCTGTGATTTTGTAGACCACCCGACCGCGTCGACTGGTCAACGCGGGCACCTCCTGGGCGGTCGCGGGCGTCTCGTCGGCTTCGGTGATCCACCCGGCCGCCTGCAACCGCCGCAGGGTGGGGTAGAGCGAGCCGTAACTGATCGCCGCCCGGATCGCGCCGAGCTTGGCGGAGAGCTCTTTGCGCAGCTCGTACCCGTGCATCGGGGCTTCCTGGAGGATGCCCAGGACGGCGAGCTCAAGCACCGGCCACCCCTCTCACCCCGAGACCTGATCAGCTCTTTTCGTGCGATGTATCGGTCCGATACATCGCACGTTAGCGGCTCGTCGGAACGAGGGCAAACACGAGTCCACGGCGTGCCGCCGTGACGGATCGTGACGGCGGTCGCCTCGCCGGGACGAACCGCGTACCCTTTGCCGCATGCGTGGCTCTCGCCAGGTGGTCGACTACTCGCTCCAGAAGCGGGCAGTTCTGCGTGAGCTCGTCGCGGGCCGGGTCGGGACGTACGACGTCTGCGACGCCTCGCCCTATCTGAAGAACGCCGCCCGGTTCCACGGGGAGGCCACCGAGGAACGCTGCCCGATCTGCCGCAGTGAGAACCTCACGCACGTCCATTACATTTATGGAGACGAGCTCAGGCAGTCCGCCGGCCAGGCGCGGACCCGGGCCGAGCTACCGGCTCTGGCGATGACGCTGCGTGAGTTCCAGGTCTTCGTGGTGGAGGTGTGCCTCGGCTGTGGCTGGAACCACCTCGTCGAGCAGTACCTGCTCGGCCGGGACGGGCTCGCCGACGGCGTCGAGGTCGAGAGGCGCAACGGTGGAGTCGGCTGACAGGAAAACACTCCGGGGGCCGCAGCGACTGCCGGCTGCGGTGACGGGTGTTTCAACTCACGGCAAACCGGTGGCGGCGCATCCGCGTCCCACCGCGACCGGCAGGGTGTGAGGAATGAACTCGTACGGCGATCCCAGTTCCCCCTACGGGCGGGCGCACATCCCAGATGCGGACGACGCGTACCGCTCGCCGGGGACCGGTAGGTCACCTGTGCAGGATGGTCCGGCCCCGACCGGCCGGGCGTCGGCTTCGGTCACGCCCCGCGCCGCGTCCAGCGGCCGGGCCTCGGTCGGCGGCTCCGCCCCGGTGCCCCGTGGTGCGGCGACACCGCCCCCGGCGGCACCGGTGGGCCGGGCCGGGCCGGGCCGCGCCTCGGTGCCGGTCTCCCCGGCCTCGGGTGGTGCCCCCACTCCGCCCGGTCGTTCCGGTCGGGCCTCGGTGCCGGTCTCCCCGGCACCCGGTGCCGGTTCGGCGGGCCGGGCGGGCGTCGGAGGTCCGGCGGGACGTGCCTCGGTCGGTGGACCCGCCGGGCGGGCCGGCGTCGCCGGCACCCCGGGTCGGGCCCGCGTCGGCTCGGCCGCGGTCGGCGGAGCCGCCGTCGGCGGGGCGAGTGTCGGTGCGGGTGGACGGGCCTCGGTGGCCCGCGCCGCCGTCTCCCCGGCCTCCCGGGAGTCCGACCTGTTCGGCGGGGCGGACGGCTTCGGGGGCTCCGGCGGATCGGGCGGTGGCCCGAACGGTCCCGGCGGGGGCGGCCGACGGGGTCGCGGCGACGGGGACCCGGACGCGGTCCGCCGCGCCAAGAAGCGCAAGCGGGTCAACATGATGATCGCGAGTTTCGCGGTCTTCATCATGCTCGCCGGTCTCGGCGTGGTCGGGTTCACCTACTACTCGACCACCGTCGTCCTCCCGGACAAGCTGCCGCTGCCGCTCTCCACCACCGTCTACGCCAGCGACAACAAGACGGTGGTGGCGAAGCTCGGCAACGAGAACCGCACCATCGTCGGCATCAACGACATCCCCGAGCACGTGCAGCACGCGGTTGCCGCCGCCGAGGACCGGAACTTCTACCGGCACTCCGGTGTGGACTACAAGGGCATCGCCCGGGCCGCGTGGAACAACCTCTCCAACGGCGACCGGCAGGGTGCCTCCACGATCACCCAGCAGTACGCCCGTAACGCGTACGCGAGCCTGAAGGACGACACGTACGCCCGGAAGGTGAAGGAGGCGATCCTCGCCTCCAAGCTGAACGACAACATGAAAAAGCCCGAGATCATGCAGCACTATCTGAACACGATCTACTTCGGGCGGGGCGCGTACGGCATCGAGGCGGCGGCCGGCACGTACTTCAAGAAGCGGGCCAAGGACCTCACCGTCGCCGAGGGCGCGGTGCTCGCCGCGGTCATCAAGCAGCCGGTGGCCAGCAACACCCACCAGGGCTTCGACCCGTCGGTCAACCCCAAGGACGCGCAGGACCGGTGGCGGTACGTCCTCGACGGCATGCAGACCGAGGGGTGGATCGGTTCGCCCGGCAAGCCGGAGCGTCCCACCGACTACCCGAAGGTGGTCAAGCCGAGCAAGGACGGCAACGGGTTCGGCGTCAACACCCCCCGGGGCAACGTGATCAACTACGTCCGGGCCGAGCTTGAGCAGTGGGGCGTGTGCACCAACTCCGGCGCGGACGGCAAGCCCAGCTGCGTCGACGAGCTGCGCGAGGGTGGTTACCGGATCAAGACCACCATCAACCCGAAGATGCAGACCGCCCTGGAGAAGGCCGCCCAGCCGGGTCGGAAGGGCTCGGTCCTGAACGGTCAGCCGAAGAACCTGATGGCCGCCGTGGTCTCCGTCGACCCGCGCAACGGCCGGGTCCTCGCCTACTACGGCGGTGACAGCGGCGCCGACTTCGACTACGCCGGCAAGAACACCAACTCCAACGGCGACATCGTCGGCGGGCACCCGCCGGGCTCGTCGTTCAAGGTCTATACCCTGGCCGCCGCGCTGGAGGCGGGGATGTCGGTCAAGTCCCGCTGGGACGCCACCCCGTTCAAGCCCGAGGGGTACGACGCCGAGATCCAGAACGCCGGCCGGGGTGCCGGTATCTGTGGCAAGAACTGCACGCTGGAGGTCTCCACCGTCCAGTCGTACAACGTGCCGTTCTTCCACCTGACCGAGAAGATCGGTGCGGACAAGGTCGTCAACATGGCCCGCCAGGCGGGCGTCGGGACGATGTGGACCGTCGACCCGCCGAAGCCGTACGACCTGATGAAGAACAAGCCGGAGGACCTCGCGCCGAGCAAGTTCGACCGGGTCGTCGGGTACGGGCAGTACCCGGTCACCGTCCTCGACCACGCCAACGGCCTGGCCACCCTCGCCAACGGCGGGGTCTACAACAAGGCGCACTTCGTCCTCTCCGTCGAGCGGCAGAACAAGGACACCGGCAAGATGGAGAAGGTCGCCGGGACCGGGGAGAAGCTCGACCCGGAGCGGCGGGTCCGCAAGGACGTCGCCGACGAGGTCGGCGCGGTCCTCAAGGAGATCACCGCCAGCAGCCAGAACGGCAGGCTGGACGGCAACCGCCCGGCGGCCGGCAAGACCGGTACCTGGGAGCACAACAGCACCGACAAGAACGCCCATGCCTGGATGGTCGGCTACACCCCGCAGCTCGCCACGGCGGTCTGGATCGGCAGCCGGGACCCGAAGAAGCCGGCGATCCTCGACAAGGACGGCAACAACATCGGCGGCGGCAACATCCCGTCCATGGTGTGGAAGAAGTACATGGACGAGGCGCTCAAGGGTGCCAAGGTCGAGCAGTTGCCGAGCATCACCGGCATGGGCGACACCGAGGCCGGTAACGGCGAGGCCCCGCCGCCTCCGCCGCCGGACCCGCAGCCGGAGAACCCCGGCAACCCGGGCAACGGCAACCCCGGCTGCAACCGGTTCGTCGACATCTTCTGCCCCGGCGGTGGCAACAACGGGGGCGGCAACAACGGTGGTGGCAACAACGGTGGTGGAAACGACGGGGGCGGTAACGACGGCGGCGGCAACGACGGCGGCGGCAACGACAACCCCGGTGGTCCGGGCGGCGGTGAGACCCCGCCCGAGCAGGGTGGCGGGGGGATGTTCCCGGTCCGACCGCCACGCGGCGGCGACAACTAGGGATTGACGCGACGACGGCGGCCGGGATCCTCCCGGCCGCCGTCTCCTGTTCTGGGGTACGCCGTTTCAGGACAGGCCGTCGTAGCAGTTCCCGCGACGGTTCTCGTTCATCGGCTGGGTGGGCGTGGCGTGGGCGGGTTCTGGTGGAAGCTGTGGACGGGGTAGGAGTGAGCGGGGTAGCTGGGCGGCATACCTGATTGCCCCGTCATGGAGGGGTGGGACAGGGCGGCAGTTCGGGCGACAGTCGACGGGGATGGTCCAGAACTGGTAGCCGGTTTCCGGTCCTGTATCTTGGCTGCCCAATCTGGGACTTCCCTGTTGTGTTTTGCTGCTTGCCTCCGCGCATGCGCTCGTGCGTTCAACTTCTGTTGTTGGCTGAGGTCGTCCCAGTTGGCCGGGCGGCCGTCGGCGTCCAGCCGGCGGCGTACGATCCTTGCCCACTCCGGGGGTTCTTCCCCCTCCTCCGCCGCTCGCTTTCGCGCTCTCTGCCGCGCCTGTTCCTGCTGTTTACTGGTGAGTTCGTCGTAGTTGGCCGGGCGATCGGCGAAGCTTCTGTGATCTTTGCCTGGGTCCGCCCTCGCCCACGCCGGGACCTCGTCTCCCCTTGCCGCTGCTCGATTCCGTGCCTGCTGACGTGCAGCATTCTTGGATTTCAAGGTGAGTTGGTCATAGTTCACCGGGCGGTCGTCGGCGTCGCGCTCGCGATTACTGCTTCGCTGCATCCACGCCCACTCTGGGATTTCTTGGCAATTCTTTATTGCTCGATTTCGTGTCTTCTGGCGTTCGTAGGCCCTCTGCTGCGGGGTGAGTCGGTCCCAGTCGATCGGCCGTCCTTCCCGAAGAAAAGCCGGAAGGTTCTCCGGCTCGGGTGTTCTCATGTCCAGGGCAGCCAGCCGGCCGTCGTCGTGTTCCGGTGTCCACCAGAGTTCGTCTGCCGCAGGTCCGCCGCGAAAGTAGTCGTGGTTCGGATCCGCCGGCGGGTAGGTGTCGTTACTTTCGGTAGTGTCGGGGCGGGGGTCGAAGTCCGAGAAGCGCTCTTGTGGTCCGTCGGGTGATTCATCCACAGTTTTGACTCGCTTTGCGGTCGGCTGGTCGTCTGTGAATGCTATTACCAGAGCATCTCGGGCGAACGAGGGCCGAATCGACAGCATCCCTGTATCCGCACCTCGATATGACTGACATCGCCGGGGTGCTCGTGGTCCATGTCGTCCGGTGCCAGGCCCGATGAGCTTCTGTAGTGGTTGTCGATACGGCAGGATGCTGGGCATGAGCACCCAGCCCACGCCAGGGGTCGACGACGAGTCCGCGCCCCGCGACCACCCGTCCCGGTCGGACGGGTTCGTACGCGGTGTCTCCCAGATGATCGGCGGCCCGCTCGGCGACCACGCGTCCTCGCTGGACCGTTCGGGCCGAGCCCGGCAGCGGTTCTGGACCGCCGCCCGGATCGTCCTCGCCCTGGTCTGTCTGACCCTCGTCCTGCACTGGGTGCAGAAGTCCCCCTGCCACAGCGGGGCCTGGCAGAACAATATCCAGTACACCCGGTTCTGCTACTCCGACGTCCTGGCGCTCTACTACGCCGAGGGGCTCAACGAGGGCAAGGTCCCCTACCGGGACCACCCCGTCGAGTACCCGGTGCTGACCGGTGCCTTCATGGGCGTGCTCGGCCTCCCGGTGTACTACCTCGGCCGGGACAACCCGGAGATCAACCAGGGGCAGTGGGCGTACAACGCGAACGCCCTGGTCCTCAGTGCGCTCGCGGTGGCGACGGTCGCGGTGATCCTCGCCCTGCGCCGCCGACGACCCTGGGACGCGGCGCTCTTCGCGCTCTCCCCGGCCCTGCTGGTCACCGCCACCGTCAACTGGGACCTGCTCGCCATCGGGTTGGCCGCATTCGGGCTGCTCGCCTGGGCGCGGAAGAAACCGGTGGTGGCCGGGGTGGTGATCGGGCTGGCCGGGGCGGCCAAGATGTTCCCGATCTTCATACTCGGGCCGATCCTGGTGCTGGGGCTGCGCTCCGGGCGGGTCCGGGCCGCGCTGACAGCCCTCGGTACGGGACTGGCCACCCTGGTCGCGGTGAACGTGCCCGTGGCGTTGCTCTACCCCGAGGGGTGGGGCCGGTTCTTCGAGCTGAACAGCACCCGTCCCATCGACTGGGGGACGTTCTGGTACATCGGGCGCTACCTCGACGGCCGGGTGAACTTCAGCGGCCCCGGCTCCCAGGGGCCGTTCGAGTGGCTCAGCGCCAACGTCCACACCCTCAACTACATCTCGTACGCCCTCTTCGGGCTGGCCTGCATCGGGGTGGCCGTACTGGCGGTCAGGGCACCCGTCCGACCCCGGCTGGCCCCCCTGGCCTTCCTGGTCGTCGCCGCCTTCCTGCTCACCAGCAAGGTCTGGTCCCAGCAGTTCGTCCTCTGGCTCCTGCCCCTGCTGGTGCTGGCCCGCCCCAAGTGGGGGGCCTTCCTCGCCTGGCAGTTGGCCGAGGTCGGCTACTTCGTCGCCTTCTACGGTGAACTCCTCGGCACCGCCGTCGGCACCCCGGTCTTCCCCGAGGGGGTGTTCGTGCTGGCGGCGGCGCTGCGCTGGGGAACCGTCGCGGTGCTCTGCGTCCTGATCATCCGAGAGGTGCTCCACCCGGAGCGGGACGCGGTCCGCAGGACCTACCCGGACGACCCGGACGGCGGGGTGCTCGACGGGGCACCGGACGCACCATGGGTCGACCGATGGCGGCGTCGCCGCCCCGCCGAACCGGCCACCATCGCGGCCGGCGACCCGACACCGACACCGGCCTCCGCCTGACCCGACCCCGGGCCTCCGCCTGATCCGGACCGGGCCTCCGCCTCGGTCTGACAGGAACCGGCACCGGCCCCGAGGGTGAGTTCCCTCGGGGCCGGTGCCGTGTCACGCCACAGGTCAGAGCCGGTAGACGACGGTGTCGCCGAGCTCCTCGCGGGTGATCCCGAACTGGTCGACGGCCTTGTCGATGTTCGCCTCCCAGGGCGTACCGGCGACCTGGTCCCGGACCACCAGGACGTTGTGCACCCCGAGGGTGCGCAGGTAGTCGATGCTCGTCTGGTCCGGGAAGTTGACCGAGACTTCGCGGACCTGCTCCAACTGGAGCGGGGTGAAGCCACTCCCGCCGTTGACCAGGTCCTGGAACTTCGAGGTGCTCCAGAGCATCACCGGCTGGTCGTGGTTCTGGCTGCTCGGCAACACCAGCAGCGGCCCGTTGACGGTCCGCATGGCGGCGGGCTGCTGCGGAACCACCGGGTGCGGAGTGGCGTTGAGCCCCTCCGCCAGCACCAACAGCAGCGGCAGCAGGGTCGCCAACCGTAGCCACGGACCCGGCCAGGACGGGATCCGCTGGGCGGCGAGTTCGCGTACCCGGATGCAGACGGCGGTGACAGCACCGGCGGCGAGCAGCCCGAGCAGCAGGGTCGTCCAGAGCATCAACCGGCCCGGCGTACGGATCCCGTTCCACCCGGGCAGGTACTCGAAGAGCGGGGCGTACGTCCAGGTGCCGCCGAAGAACTCGGTCCCCATCGCCAGGATCATGGTGACCACCACCCCGGCGAACATCAGCAGCCGGTGTCGCAGCCGCCACACCGAGAAGAACAGCCCCCCGAGAGCGAGGGCGTACAGCACGAACCCGGGCAGCAGGGTCATCTCCGGCGACCAGGGCAGCAGCTCACGGGCCCCGGCGTGCAGCCCACCCCAGATCCGGGACTCCTCGGGCGCGGTGAAGAAACCAAACCACGGTGGTGAGTAGATCGCCACGTCCCCGAGGGTGCGCTCGGCCTGCGGATGCAGGTCGGCCACCTTGAAGTACGGGACGGCCAGCAGCAGACCGACGGCGGCGAAGAGCGCTCCACCGACCAGGTCGGCGACGAGGAGCCGGACACCGAACGGGTGCTTCACCGGCCGGATCAGGTACCTCCGCAGGAACCAGACGACAGCGGCGACGAGCACCGTGCCCGCGAGGAAGTACGCGAACAGCAGCCCGATGCCGAAGCCGAGGCTGAGCTGCCAGGCGGCGACGAGCCAACCCGAATACGCCCACCCCTCGTGTCGCCGGGCGGGTCGGTAGCCGTACCGCAGGGACCAGCCGTGTCCCCGGGCCAGCATGGCCAGGGCGAGGGGGATCCCGCCGTTGGAGATCACGTGCAGGTGACCGGCCTGGGCGAGCAGCCAGGGCGCGTACGCGAAGCCCACCCCGGCCACCGCGCCGCCGATCCGGCCCGCCCCCAACTGCCGGGCCAGCGCGTACGCCCCGAACGTCGCCAGCGCATGAGCCAGCACGAACAGGATGTTGTACCGGAGGAGGGCGGCTTCGGGACCGGTACCGATCATGCCGGCCGGGGCGTACCCGAGCAGCGTGTCGGAGAAGGCGAAGCTCCACGACTCGGGGAAGAACGTGTTGGCGTGCCAGAGCTGGCCCGGGTTGGTCAGGAGGATGTGCCCCGACCAGGCCATCTGCCAGGCCTGGAGGCTCGGGTCCCAGTAGTCCTGGGGCAGCGTCTGCAACGGGTGACGCAGCGCCGGCCAGGTCATCGCCACGGCGAGGAGGACAGATCCGACGACTGCCAACGTCCACTCGTGGACCGCCGTCCGTCCGACCGCCCGGACGACCCGACCGGCCCCCGTCGGAACCCGCTCCGGCTCGGGACCGAAGGCCCCCCACCGGTCCTCGGTAGACCGGTCACCGGCTGCCTTCCCGTCGGTGGCTTTCCTGCGCCAGAACATCCACTTCGGCGACGCGGGTGCCGCCACCGCCGCCTTGGGGTCGGCCTCGGCGGCGGCGGTCTTGGCCTCGGCGGCGGTCTTGGCCTCGGGTGTCGTCTTCGCCTCGGCGGCGGCCTTGGCCTCGGCTGCCGTACCGTCGGGTACCTTGCCCGGCGCTGCCTTCCCACCGGATCCGGCCGTCGTAGCGGTGGCTGCTGCGGCCTCCGTCGTTGCCTTCCCGGCCCCCCGATCGTCCGCTGTCGACTCGGCTGCCGTGGAACCGGCCGCCTTCGACTCGGCCGCCGTGGACCCGCCCGTGGTGGACTCGGCGGGCGGTCTCGCGGGTGGGTCGCCGTCGGTCGCCGTGCTCTCGGTGGTGGTCTCTGCGGTGGCGTCCGTCGAGGGGGCGGGGGGTTCGCCCGACGGGCCGTCGGTGGGGCGGGGGTCGGCGGCGGCGTCGGACTGGTCGGTGGTCATGCCGACGCGACCTCTCCGCCGAGCTGCTCGCGGAGGAAGGTGATGTCGGCGCCCTGGCCGGCGAGGCCGCCGGGGGTCTCCACGATGACCGGGGCGTCGGCCGCCCGGATCACCGCGACCAGCAGGTCGGATTCGATGGTGCCGCCGTTCAGGTTGTCGTGTCGGTCCCGGCCCGACCCGAACCCGTCCTTGGAGTTGTTCGCGTGGACCAGGTCGATCCGACCGGTGATCGCCTTGACCCGGTCCACCAGGCCCAGCAGTTCCTCACCGCCCGCGTGGGCGTGGCAGGTGTCCAGGCAGAACCCGACGCCGTAGTCGCCGATCACGTCCCAGAGCCGGGCCAGCGAGTCGAGTCGCCGGGCGCAGGCGTTGTCCCCACCGGCGGTGTTCTCGATCAGCACGGGGAGGGGGAATCCCCCGGACTCCGCCGCGTACGCGAAGGTCTTCCGCCAGTTGTCGAAGCCGACCGAGAGGTCGTCTCCGGCGTTGACGTGTCCACCGTGTACGACAAGTCCCCGGGCGCCGATCGCCGCTGCCGCGGCGGCGTGGGACACCAGCAGTTTCCGGCTGGGGATCCGGATCCGGTTGTTGAGGGTGGCGACGTTGATGACGTACGGCGCGTGGACGTAGAGGTCGATGTCGGCGGCGCGCAACCGGTCCGCGTCGGTCCGTGGAGTCGGTGCCTTCCAGCCCTGCGGGTCGGCGAGGAAGAACTGCGCGGCCTCGGCGGCGCGGCTGGTCGCCTCCGCCAGTGGGTCGGCCGCATCGACGTGAGCTCCGATACGCATGCAGGCGAGCCTACGTCGCGTCGCCGAACCGGTGGACGACGAACCCTCGGGTGTCGCCGCCGTCGCCCGCCGACCGGGTGGGACGGGTCGACGCGGCGCGTCACCGACCGGGGACCTCGTCGTTGAGCAGGTACGGCATCGACGTCTGACGACGCCGGAAGGTGTACGGAGTGTGAGCGTGCGGCCCGGATCAGATCAACCGGAAAATACCGCATTTGCTCATACAAGCGACGAGACCCGTTGTATCGTTGGATAACAACGCAATAAAGCTCCGCGGGGCGTCTTCGGTCCAACCTCATCGGTGTGGTCGTTCCTCCCCAGGTCCCACCCAAGGAATGCGGACGGGACGTCCCGCGGTCTCGTGGACAGGGGTCCGCCCGCACTCGTGTGTCGGAGCGGACCCCTGTCGCACGTCCCGGCCAGGCTGCCCGGGGGAAGATCGTCCCGACCGGCTATCCTGGTCCGGTTGTCCGCAACCGACCGGGATCCCCCGGGGATCGGGGCGGGCAGCGACGCACGACCTCCTGCCACGGAAGGACCGTGGCCGCATAGCCCACAGGAGGTGAGCACGTCTTGCGTCATTACGAAGTCATGGTGATCCTCGACTCCAGCCTCGAGGAACGCACCGTCGCACCGTCGCTCGACACGTACCTGAACGTGATCCGGACGTCGGGTGGCTCGGTGGAGAAGACCGACGTCTGGGGTCGCCGGCGCCTCGCGTACGAGATCGACAAGAAGACCGAGGGCATCTACGCCGTCATCGACCTGCAGGCCACCCCTGCGGCCGTGGCCGAGCTGGACCGTCAGCTGCGACTCAACGAGTCCGTGCTGCGCACCAAGGTCATCCGGCCGGAAGTGCGCTGAGCAGTCAACCCCAGTAATCGCCCGGATCAGCCTCGTCAGGCTGTCGTACACCTCTGAGAGCCTGTACGCGAACTGACGAGTGCGCGAGGAGATGGTCATGGCAGGAGACACCACCATCACGGTCATCGGGAACCTGACCGATGACCCCGAGTTGCGGTTCACCCCATCCGGGGCCGCGGTAGCCAAGTTCCGGGTCGCCTCGACGCCCCGGTTCATGGACAAGGCGTCGGGTGAGTGGAAGGACGGCGAGCCGCTGTTCCTTCCGTGCACCGTCTGGCGGCAGGCCGCCGAGCACGTCGCCGAGTCGCTGCAGCGTGGCGCTCGGGTGATCGTGTCCGGCCGGCTCAAGCAGCGGTCGTACGAGACCCGCGAGGGAGAGAAGCGCACAGTCATCGAGCTGGAGGTCGACGAGATCGGCCCGTCCCTGCGCTACGCCACGGCGAAGGTGCAGAAGATGTCCCGCTCCGGCGGCAGCAGTGGTGGCGGCTTCGGTGGTGGCGGTGGTCAGGGTGGCGGCGGAGGCAACTTCGACGACCCCTGGGCTTCGGCTGCGCCAGCACCCTCGCGCGGTGGTTCGGGTGGCGGAAACTTTGATGAGGAGCCCCCGTTCTAATGGCGCAGAGCGCCCGCGATCGCAAACCAGGAGCCCGAGCTATGGCTAAGGCTGCGGCCCTTCGCAAGCCCAAGAAGAAGGTGAACCCGCTCGACAAGGACGGGATCACCTACATCGACTACAAGGACACCGCTCTGCTGCGGAAGTTCATCTCCGACCGCGGCAAGATCCGCGCTCGGCGGGTGACCGGCGTCACCTCGCAGCAGCAGCGGCAGATCGCCCGTGCGGTCAAGAACGCCCGTGAGATGGCGCTCCTGCCGTACACGGCCACCACCCGCTGAGAGGAGGCACCGATATGAAGATCATCCTTACCCAGGAGGTTTCCGGCCTCGGTGCCCCCGGCGACATCGTCGAGGTCAAGAACGGCTACGGCCGTAACTACCTGCTTCCGCAGGGCTTCGCGATCGTCTGGAGCAAGGGTGCTGAGAAGCAGGTCACGGTCATCAAGCGGGCCCGCTCGGCCCGTGAGATCCGCGACCTGGGCCACGCCAACGAGGTGAAGGGCCAGCTCGAAGGCCTCAAGGTCAACCTGAAGGCCCGCGCCGGTGACGGCGGACGGCTCTTCGGCTCGGTCACGTCGGCCGAGATCGTCGACGCCGTCAAGGCCGCCGGTGGACCGACCCTCGACCGGCGTCGTCTCGAACTGCCCGGTGCCATCAAGTCGACCGGTTCCTACCCGGTGCAGATCAAGCTGCACCCCGAGGTGACCGCCAAGTTCGACCTGAACGTCCAGCAGGGCTGACACCGGCCGTACGACGATCCGGGCCCGTACCCCCACCCGGGGTGCGGGCCCGGACCGCGTCCGGGGACCACCGTCGTCAGGGGCGGGTGGCCCTTCCTCGGTGGTCAGCCGATCGGCTGACCGGTCACCACACTGATCATCACGGTGGAGAGACCACCGCCGACCACGGCGGCGGCCAGGGCTATCGTCGCCGCACGCCAGGTCGTACCCACCCGGCGCAGGAACTCCGCCACCAGCAGGCTGCTGGCGAGCGCCAACCCGAACCGGGGCGTACCCGCCCCCAGCGAGCCGAACGCCTGCGAGCGCGGCGAGGCGCAGCCGCCCCCGGTGATGTCGGTGACGCAGTCCGGCGGCGGCGCACCGTCGAGGGTGAGCAGCCACAGGACGACCAGGAACGCCGGCACCAGGTAACAGGCGACCGTGTAGACCAGCGGACGGAACGGCCCGGACGGGTCCGGGTCGAGCAGGTCGTCCTCAAGTCGTCGGGACCACGAACCGGGCGCCGCGATGGTCCGCCGCTTCGCCGCCGCGCCGGACGACCGGGTCACGCTGCTGACCGGCGCCAACGACGTGTCGTCGAGGGCGGACCGGCGTCCCACCGAGGTACGGCCGGTCGTCGGCCGCAATCCCGGCGACGTGTGGTCGCTCGCGACCCGACCGCCGGTGGTGCCCCGACCACCGGTCAGGGCGGGGTCCTCGCCCGTCACCTGCCAGCGGGACGAGGAGTAGCCGAGCGCCGGTGACTGCGGGGCCGCCGTCGACGGCTGCGTCCACCTGGGGTCGTCCCGGCCGTCGTCGGCGCCCAGGCCCCGGCTCCACCGGTCGCCGTCCGACCAACCACCGGAGAGACCGGTCTCCTCCGGCCGTCCGTCCCGGTCCCACACCCCGCTGACCGGTACCTCGCTACCGCTGACCGGTGCGCCGCCGGCGCTGGTGGGTGCGCCGGTGTCGCTGATCGGAGCCAGGCCGACCCCGGTGTCCTCCCACGGGTCGGGGCCGGGCAGCCGGGACCAGCGGTCGGCGTCCGCCCGCCCCCACTGACCGGTGTCGGTACGGTCCCACTGACCGGTGTCGGTACGGTCCCACTGGTCGGTGTCGTCAGTGCGCCGCCCACCGACACCGCCGGTGTCCCACGGGTCGACGGCGGGGATCCGATCCCACTGGCCCGTGCTGTCGACCTGACCGCCGAAGGTGCTCTCCGGCTCCTCACCGGCCCGTTGCCGGCGCCGTCCGGCCTCCCGCCCCCGGCGTCCGGCTTGACGGCCCGCCCCGCCCCACGGGTCGACAGGTGGCTGGTCCACGCCGGACTGGTCGGGGGAGCGTTCCCATCCCTGACCTGCCGAATCCGACCAGGTCGGGGTCGAGGCGCGCCGCCCACGCCGACCCCGTCCCGGCGACGGGGGCGTGGACGGGGTCGGCTCGGCGGCTGGCCGGTCCTCGGCTCCGGCTCCGGCCCCGGAGGCGGGGCCGGTGCCCGAGGTGGTGTCCTCCAGGGTGCTCCAGACCACCTCCGGTCGACGTGACGCCGAGCGACGGGGTCGGCTGCGGGAAGGAGCACCGGACACCGGCTTCTGCTCGTCAGCCTCGGCCCGGCGACTCCCGACGTACCCGTCCTGCTGCGGACGGTCGAAGGTCCACTCCTGCGTGTGTTCCAGCCCGGCGGAACCCGAACCAGGAGACCAGGTGGTTCCGGCGGGCTCGGTCGACCCCGAGGACCAGACAGTCCCGGCGGCCTCGGCCGACCCCGAAGGGCCGACGCTTCCGCCGGCCTCGGCCGGCTCCGTGCTCTCCCGTGCCCGGCGTCGCCCTCCGGGGCTCTCGGCGGCCCGTCGCCCTCCGAGGGTCTCTGCGGCCCGTCGCCCCTCGGGGCTCTCGGCGGCCCGTCGTCGCCCGGGGCGGGGGGCCGGCTCCTCGTCGGGGGCCGCGTGGCGTCCGCCGCCGTCGGCCCGTTCGACGCCGGACTCCACCGCCCAGCGGGGCAGGTACGCGTCGACCGGCTCCTGCTGTCCCCGCTCGATGGCCCGACGCCGACTCGGGGTGCGGTACCTGCCGGCGTCGTCGCCGGAGTCCGGGACCGATTCGCCGGAATCGCCCCACGATGAGATCGGCTCGCGCGGGCTGCCCTCCCCGCGTGCCCAGTCCCGGTAGCTCACGGCCGGAGCGTGACCCTTCTCAACCGAATGTGCAACCTGCTGACCTGGTGTAGCCGTCAGCAGGGAATAGTACGGGACGATCGGGCACCTGACCTGAACGGAAATTCTTTGTCCACAGGGTGGGTACGGCATAACCCCAGGTCACAGGCTTGTGGCACAGAATTCCCCAGCGGTTGTCCACAGGCTGTGCACACGCTGCGCACATGTTGGTCCACGCTGTCCACAGGTTGTCCCGAGACTCGTCCACCGGTGCTGTTGAAGCGCTGACCTCGATTTCCGTATGGTTACCCCCCGACCGGCCGTGCGATGGCCCCCGATCGAGCGGGCCGGTCGGTCGGAAGTTGCCGCGCCCTGGCTGGTCACGCCGGGGATTGATCCGACGCAGTGGAGGGGGACCCGTGTCGGTCACGGACGAACGGGCGGAGCCGCGGGTCGGCGGTCCGCCGTCCGCACCACAGCAACGCGAAGGTCAGTACGAGAAGACCCCGCCGCAGGACATCGCCGCCGAGCAGTGCGTCCTCGGGGGCATGCTGCTGTCCAAGGACGCCATCGCCGACGTCGTCGAGATCCTCAAGAGCAACGACTTCTACCGGCCGGTCCACGCCACCGTCTACGACGCCGTCCTGGAGATCTACGGTCGGGGCGAACCGGCCGACGCGATCACCGTCGCCGCCGCCCTCGCCGACTCCGGTGACCTCGGGCGGATCGGCGGAGCGCCGTACCTGCACACCCTGATCGCCAGCGTCCCGACCGCCGCCAACGCCGGCTACTACGCCAGGATCGTCAGCGAACGCGCGGTGCTGCGGCGTCTCGTCGAGGCCGGCACCCGGATCGTGCAACTCGGGTACGGCACTGCCGGTGGCGGCAGCCGGGACGTCGACGACATCGTGGATCTCGCCCAGCAGGCCGTGTACGACATCACCGAGAAGCGGGTCAGCGAGGACTTCGCGGTCCTGGCCGACATGCTCCAGCCCACCCTCGACGAGATCGAGGCGGTCGGCGCCCAGGGTGGCGTGATGACCGGCGTACCCACCGGCTTCACCGACCTGGACCGGCTCCTCAACGGCCTGCACCCCGGGCAGTTGATCATCGTCGCCGGGCGACCCGGTCTCGGTAAGGCCCTCGCCCTGGACACCCCGCTCCCCACCCCGGACGGGTGGACCACGATGGGCGAGGTCGCCGTCGGCGACCGGCTGATCTCCGCCGACGGGACCCCCACCACCGTCACGCACGCCTTCGAGGTCCGCCACGACCGCCCCTGCTTCGCTGTCGAGTTCAGCGACGGCGCGGTCGTCGTCGCCGACGCCGAACACCTCTGGCGGACCACCACCGTCGTGGCGGGCGGGGACCTCGACAAGGTCCTGACCACCGCCGAGGTCGCCGCGAGCCTGTGGAACGACGACGGGCGGCCCCACCACGCGGTGGGCAACTGCGCTCCCCTCCAGCTTCCGCACCGGGATCTGGCGGTCGCGCCGTACCAGGTGGGGACCCGTCTCGGCGCGGCGGCGGACGCGGGCCGGATTCCCCGGGGCTACCTGCGGGCCGCCGAGGGACAGCGGCGGGACCTGCTCGCCGGGATCCTGGACGCCGCCGGCACCGTCACGCCGACCGGCGAGATCCGCTGCGCCGTCGCCACCGTCGAGCTGGCCGAGGACCTCCGCGAGCTGGTGGTCGGTCTGGGTCACCACGGCACCGTCGACGAGCACGGCACCGTCACTGTCACCGCCGACGAGCCGGTGTTCCGGGTGGCGGAGAAGCTGGCGGCGCACGCCGCCCACCGGCCCCCTGCCGGTCCGAGGTCACGCGCCCGGTACGTCGTCGCCGTCCGACCGGTGCCGAGCGTGCCGGTCCGCTGCGTGACCGTCGACCACCCGGAGCACCTCTACCTGGCCGGGCGGGACATGGTGCCCACCCACAACAGCACCGCCTCGATGGACTTCGCCCGCAACGCGGCGATCCGGGCCAACCAGGCCGCCGCCATCTTCTCCCTCGAAATGAGCAAGGTCGAGATCGTCATGCGGTTGCTCTCGGCCGAGGCGCGGGTGCCGCTGCACGTGCTGCGCAGCGGGCAGCTCTCCGACGACGACTGGACCAAGCTGGCCCGGTGCATGGGGGAGATCAGCGAGGCCCCGCTCTTCGTCGACGACACCCCGAGCATGAACCTGATGGAGATCCGGTCCAAGGCCCGGCGGCTCAAACAGAAGCACGACCTGAAGATGATCGTGGTCGACTATCTCCAGCTGATGACCTCGCCGAAGCGGACCGAGAGCCGCCAGCAGGAGGTCGCGGACCTCTCCCGGGGCTTGAAGCTGCTGGCCAAGGAGGTCGAGTGCCCGGTCATCGCGGTGAGTCAGCTCAACCGTGGCCCGGAGCAACGTACTGACAAGCGCCCTCAATTGTCCGATTTGCGGGAATCTGGATGTCTGGTGGCTGCCACCAGACTCATCCGCGCGGACGACAACTCCGAGATCACGCTCGGGGAACTGCTGGAAGCGCAGACGAAAGACATTCCGGTGTGGGCACTGGACGAGTCGCTCCGCTACACGCCTCGAACCATGACCCACGTTTTTCCCAGCGGTCACCGTGAGACGTTTCGAATGACACTCGCCTCCGGCAAGCAGATCGAGGCGACCGCGAACCACCCCTTCCTCACGTTCGGCGGTTGGCAGCCGCTCGGCGACCTGGAAGTAGGTGCTCGGGTGGCAGCACCTCGCCACATTCCCCCTGCCCTCGCCCTCAGGCCGCTACCCGAGGCGGAAGTCGTGCTCTTGGCCCACATGCTCGGTGACGGGTCCTTCGTGCGTCGGCAGCCGATCAGGTACGCCAGTTGCGACGAAGAAAATCTCACTGCGGTGGCCGAGGCGGCTAAGCACTTCGGCATATCCGCCATCAGGGACGAATACGCTGCTGCCCGAGTGACGACGCTGCGACTTCCCGCGCCGTTCCGGCTTGCCCGAGGACGTCGCAATCCCATTGCAGAGTGGCTCGACGGCATGGGTCTCTTTGGTTTGCGTTCACACGAGAAGTTCGTGCCCGCCAGGTTCTTCGCACTTCCCAAGGAGCAGGTGACCCTCTTCCTTCGGCACATCTGGGCCACCGATGGTTCGGTGTTCGTCAACAAGTCCGGTCGCGGTGGGCGGGTCTACTACAGCTCCACCAGTCGACGTCTGCTGGAGGATCTCTCCCGGCTGCTGCTCCGTTACGGCATCACCGGCAGGCTCAAAGCGGTGCCGGTGGCTCGCCACCGCCCGCAGTACACCCTCGACATCTCCGGGCGGGACGACCAGCTTCGCTTTCTGCGGGAGATCGGTGTCCACGGAGCGCGATCGGAGAACTGCGTCAGACTGACTGAGGTGCTCGAACAGTCCACCAGTAACCCGAACGTCGACACGGTGCCGAAGGAGGTATGGACCCGGATCCGGGAGATCCTGGTGGAGCAGGGTGTCACCCATCGACAGTTCGCTGCCGCCATGGGCACTCAATTCTGCGGAAGCACAATGTGGAAACACTCGCCAAGCCGATCCAGACTTACGCAGATCGCCAAGGTGCTCGACGCTGTCGACCTTGAACTGCATGCAACCAACGACATCTTTTGGGACGAGATCGTCTCGATCGAGTCGTTGGGAGTTCAGGAAGTCTATGACGCCACTGTCCTCGGCACACACAACTTCATCGCCAACGGAATCGCAACCCACAACTCTATTGAGCAGGATGCCGACGTTGTCATACTCCTGCATCGAGACGACTACTACGACAAGGAGTCGCCTCGGGCCGGCGAGGCTGACTTCATCGTCGCCAAGCACCGGAACGGGCCGACGGACTCCATCACGGTGGCGGCCCAGCTCCACCTGTCCCGCTTCGTCGACATGGCGATCGTCTGATCGGGCCGGGATGCACCCGGCCCGATCGGAGAAATGATCAGCCGAACATCTCGTCGAGGAAGCCCTTGTTCTTCTTCCGACGGTAGTGGCCGTGGTAGCCGTGGTGCTGCTGCCCGTGGCCGCCGTACGCCGGGGCCGGAGCCGGGTAACCGGGAGCGTGGGACGGGTAGCCCTGGACCGGCGGGGCCGGAGGGTAACCGGGCTGGTGCTGCGGCGGCGGGGGCGGCGGGTACCCGCCCGGAGCGGGGGCGGCCGGCTGTCCCGGGACGGCCCCGGAGTTACGGCTGTTCCAGTTCGCCTCCGCCTCGAAGAGTTTCTCGAGTTCACCACGGTCGAGGAAGATCCCCCGACATTCACCACACTGGTCGATGACGACGCCGCTGCGCTCGTACTGGCGCATCTCGCCGCGACACTTAGGACAGGTCAGCATGGTCTGACGGTACCTGCCGATGTCACGACCGTGTCGTCAGCGCGGCGGTCACCTCGTCGTCGTCGACCTCGTGGAAGTCGTCGTAGTACGCGCCGACCGCGCCGAAACCGGTCGGGACCAGGGGACACACCACCTCGTCGGCGGCAGCGGCGAGGAGGTCGTACGCCTCGGTGGAGCCGACCGGCACGGCGAGCACCACCCGGTTCGCGCCCAACCGGCGGGACACCTCCACGGCGGCGCGGGCGGTGGCCCCGGTGGCCAGTCCGTCGTCGACGACGACAGCGGTACACCCGGTCAGGTCCAGCGGTGCCCGACCGGCCCGGTACCGGCGTTCCCGGCGGTCGAGTTCGGTCTGTTCGCGGCGGCGTACCTCGGCGATCTCGGTGGGGTCGATCCGCTCCGCGACCGCCTCGTTGAGCACCTCGACCCCGCCGGGGCCGAGCGCGCCGAAGGCCACCTCAGGGGCGCTCGGGTGGCCGAGTTTGCGGACCACGAGGACGTCCAGTGGGGCACCGAGGGAGTCGGCGACCACCCGGGCCACCGGCACGCCGCCCCGGACCAGCCCGAGCACGACGACGTCCGGCCGCCCGGCCAGCCGGGAGAGGTCCTCGGCGAGGGTGGCGCCGGCCTCGGCCCGGTCACTGTAGTTCTTCACGTTCTCAGGTCTACGCTCTCGCGCCGGTCCGCGCCGACGTCTCGGGAAACTGGGGTCGTCGACACCGCCGCCGCCCAGGCCAGCAGGGCGAGCGGGTAGAGCAGGTATCCGAACCGGGTCGAGGGCATCAGTGCGATCGCGGCGAGCAGCCCGTACCCGCAGAAGAGGGCGCTGGCGGCGGCGGTGCGGGGCGGGCGGCACACGAGTCGGACGGCGATTGCCAGCCCGGCAGCGACCAGTAGCGTCGCGGCGACCGCCCGACCGGCGGGCAGGGCGTCGGCGATGAGGAAGCCGGGGAACGGGGACTGGGCGGGGCTGGTGACCAGACCCTGCCCGAGGGGGAACCGGAGCACGTTCTCGGTCAGGGCGGCGCGGTCGACGAGCAGGACGGGCAGCAGGGCGAGCACCGGGAGCCCGAGCGCCCCGACGGCGACCCGGAGTCCGACCCGTCGGGTGGCCCCCCAGAAGATCAGGACGAGGGCGATCGGCAGGGCGAGGAGTTTCAGCGCCCCGGCCACGCCCACCGCGACACCCGCCAGGCCGGGGCGGTCGGTGGCGGCGAGGGCGAGGGCGAGCAGGCAGAGCGCGAGTACGGGCAGGTCGTCGCCGCCGGTGGCGAGGGTGAGCGCGCAGACCGGCAGGACGGTCGCCATCTGGACGGCGCGCAGCAGTAGGCGGTTGCGGTGCGGGGTGATCCCGTGCGGCGGGTCGATGCGGCGCAGCGTCCGGACGGCGAGGGCGAGCAGGAGGAGCGTGGCCACCGCGAACCAGACCCGGGCGTCGGTCCACCAGGCGTCGTGGGCGGCCCGGGGCAGACCGAACAGGGCCATCCCCGGTTGGTACGGGGTGTAGCCGAGGAGCCGTTCGTCGGCGGGGAGGGCGGCGATGGCGTCCCGGGCCAGGTAGGGGGTGCCGTCCTCGACGAGCCGTCGGCCGGACTCCTCGATGACCAGGACCTCCTCCTGTGCCCGGTCGGTGCGTCCGGCGGCCCGTTGGGCGCTCTGCAGTCCCACCGGCACCAGGGCGACCACGGTGAAGGTCCCGGCGGTCACCGCCCACCGGGCGGCGGTGCCGGTCACTGGCGAGTCCGGGTGGCGACGGCGCACGAGGAGTTGGCCGATGACGACGAGCGCGGCGACGAGGTAGCCGACGGCGGCCACGGTGCCCCAGCCACGGTGTGGCGGCAGGGTGGAGACGAGCGCGGTGACCGCTGCGAACACCGTCGATCCGGCGTAGAGGGCGAGGTCGAGGGGGAGACCGCCGGCGGCCCGGTCCAGGATCTGCCAACGGCTGCCCGACTCCCGGTCGGCGGCGACGATCACGCCGCCAGTCTGGCAGTGCGGTGCCCTCAGGCGGGCAGGTGGGGGTGACGGTCGGGGCGGGCCCGGCCGGGCTGGCGGCGACCGCCGGGCAGCCGGATGACCGCCCCGGAGTCGTGCAGTGGGGGCGCGAGGCTGCCGGGTCGTCCACCGGAGCCCCGGCGGAACGTGGCCAGGAGGGCGCTGGAGGACATCGGCCGGGCGAAGAGGTGGCCCTGGCCGGCGGTGCAGCCCAGCTCCCAGAGGGCACGTCGTTGCGGCTCGTTCTCGACCCCCTCGGCGACGACCGTGAGGTCGAGGCTGCGGCCCAGGTCCAGTGTGGAGCGGATGACGGCGGCGGCCTCGGCGGAGGTGTCCATCGCGGTGACGAAGCTGCGGTCGATCTTCAGTTCGTGTACGGGGACGCGGGACAGCAGGGACAGCGACGAGTAGCCGGTGCCGAAGTCGTCGAGGGCGAGTTGGATGCCGGCGTCGCGCAGTCGACCGAGCACCTGGTCGACGACGTCGAGTTGGCTGAGGGTGAGGGTCTCGGTCAGTTCCAGGATCAGCCGGTCGGGGGGCAGGTCGTGGGCGCGGAGTCGGGTCAGCACCGATCGGGGGAACTGCGGGTCGAGCAGGCTGCGGGGGGAGACGTTGACGGCGACCGGCAGGTCGAATCCGGCCTCGCGCCAGGCGGTGACGGCCAGCAGAGCCTGGTCGAGGATGGCGTCGGCGAAGGCGGGGAGCAGACCGGAGCGTTCCACCGCCTCCAGGAACCGCATCGGGTCGATCATCCCGTGGGTGGGGTGGTGCCACCGGGCCAGTGCCTCGGCGCCGATCGCCTCTCCGGTGGCCAGGTCGACGATCGGCTGGAAGTTGACTGTGAACTCCTGGTCGGCGACCGCGCGGGGCAGTTCGCCGCCGAGGGTGAGCCGGGCGAGGTCGGCGGTGTCGCTGGTCGTGGCGTACGTGCAGAGCCGCTGGCCGGAGCGTTTGGCCTGGTACATGGCGACGTCGGCGCGGCGCAGGAGTTCGGGCATCCCGCCGTCGGGACCGGGTACCGCGATGCCCCCGCTGGCCTCGACGCTGATCCGCATCCCGTCCACGTCGACGGGTTCGTCGAGTGCGCCGAGCAGCCGTTCGGCGCGGTGGGCGGCGACGGCCGGGGCGGGCAGGCCGCGCAGGAGGACGGCGAATTCGTCGCCGCCGAGCCGGGCCACCAGGTCGTCGGGGCGGGCGGCGTGGCGCAACCGGTCGGCGACCTGGGCGAGGACCCGGTCTCCGGCGGTGTGCCCGAGGGTGTCGTTGACCTCCTTGAAGTGGTTGAGGTCGATCAGCACCAGGGCGGTGACCCCGTCGGCGTGTCGGGTGCTGAGTTGTCGGGTGCCCTGTTCCAGGAGGTGCCGTCGGTTGGCCAGGCCGGTCAGCGCGTCGTGGCTGGCGGCGTGGGCGTGCTCCTCGGAGACCCGGGCCAGTTCGGCGTACGCCTGGGCGTTGCGGACCGCGGTGCAGAGCGCCGAGGCGAAGGTACGCAGGGTGTACTGCTCGCGTTCGGAGAGGCGTACCGGCCCGTGGAACCCGAGTCGCAGGGCGCCCACGTCGTCGGTGCCGTCGTGTCCTTCGAGGGCGATCGGGACGACGGTGCCGGTGGTGGCGGCGGTGTCGTCGTGGGGGCCGTCGTAGGTGATGCTGGCGTTGGTGCCGCGTACGGTCCGGTCGACGGTGGGGAGTGCGATCTCGACCTCGTCGGCGGAGAAGAGTTCGGCGGCCTGGACGACGGCTGTGGTCAGGACCCGGTCGAGGTCGACGACGTTGAGTGCGTCGGTGGTACGGGCGAGGCGCTGCCAGGTCTGCTGCTCGGTCCGGGCCCGGACCCGGGCGGAGTAGGCCAGGTGCAGGCTGAGCACCAGGGGCGGTACGGCGAGCAGCAGCCGTGGGTCGGCCCGCAGGATCAGCAGTGTGCAGACCGCCACCACGAACCGGGCGGCGAAGCCGGCGAGCCGGAGGTCCAGGTTGGTGCGGAACTGGCGGGGGATCTTGTTCCCGCTGGCCAGGGCGATGGCCGGGATCGCGAGGACGTCGTCGATGACGGCGGCGACGAGGTAGGCCACCGCCAGCGGTGCCACCATGTCGAAGGCCTGTTCAGGGGGCCAGCGCCAGTCCAGGGCGGTCAGGGTGGTGACCGCGCCGAGCGCCACCAGGACGTTCTTGCCGACGCCGAAGGCCAGTTTGATCCGGGGCAACCGGTGGAAGGCGATGGCGATGCCCACGGCGGTGCAGAGCACCACCCAGGGGCCGGGGGCGATGGCCGCCCCGACGATGATCGCGGTCTCGTTCCAGCTGATCGACTGGTTGGTGGAGCGGATCCGGATCCGGATGGTGACCCGGGTGCCGACGGCGATCAGGAAGGCCAGCATCACGACTGTCGCGCCGTCGGTGGCCGAGGTGGGGAAGGGCGAGGTCACGGCGAGGTGGAGCGCCCCGCCGACGACGGCGGTGGCGAGAACGACGACGAGACCGACGAGCAGCCGTAGCCGCCTGTCGGTCTCGTGTGCTCGTCGCTGGGAAAGTGTCACACCACTCCCCGGGCATCACGTCGTGATGCGTGCAGTCTAGTCGTTGCGCCGTCGCTTCAGTCGATTCAGGTCCAGTCGGTACCACGCACGGTTCCGCTCCCTTCATGCCCCAGCATCGATTCGAGGTGTTTCGAAGAAAGAGGGCGCCTCTGTCTGGTGGCAAGATTAGGGGAACTTTCACCCGGTTAGAAGGAATAAATGTCGTTATGGGCAACATAAGCCAAGTCGGGCCGTATTTGTCACGTTCTGTCCAGGGCGGAGAACGGAGCGCGGTGGAGGATTTCGCTGCGCGACCGTACGGTGGCTGGACGTCCGACTCTCATTGCCTGTCGGCGACGTACTGAACCGCATTCTTGCCGGTGACTTCAACCCGTCTCGAACCGGCATCCAAGAACCGCCTTCCACCTGCGGAAACATCCCCTGATCAGGGGTGATGCCAGCGATTCCCGGTGGCCGACGTGACGGAAGAATAGCGATGATCGCGCAAGGTGATCAGTCGTGGACGCTACCGTCGAAGCGTTGAATACGGCCGGTTCGGCTCGTGGAACTCATCGTCGTGAGTGATTGGCCGACTGCGGTACGACGCAATGCGGTGACGTCGGGGAGTGTCCACGCAACGGGTCGTGTCGACGCATCGAACCCCGATCACCGACCATCGCCACTGGCGAACCGGTGGTGACTATTAGTGCCCGTGTTCATCGTCCGTGACGGACGGGTCGCACAGGTGTGTGCGTACCGAGGGGCTAGGCTTGCCGACCGTGACCGAACCCACGCAGCTCACCCACGTCGATGCGGCGGGCGCGGCCCACATGGTCGACGTCTCCGCCAAGCCGGTCTCCGGCCGGACCGCCGTCGCCGCCGGCCGGCTGCGGACCACCCCCGAGGTGATCGACCTGCTCCGGCGGGACGGGCTACCCAAGGGCGACGCGCTCGCCGTCGGCCGGATCGCCGGCATCATGGGGGCCAAGCGCACCCCCGACCTGATCCCGCTCTGCCACCCGATCGCCCTGCACAAGGTGACTGTCGACCTGCAGCTCACCCCGGACACCGTGGAGATCACCGCCACCGCCCGGACCGCGGACCGGACCGGGGTGGAGATGGAGGCGCTGACCGCCGTGGCGGTCGCCGGACTCACCCTCGTCGACATGGTCAAGGCCGTCGACCCGGCGGCGTCGGTCGACGCGGTACGGGTGCTCACCAAGTCGGGCGGGAAGACCGGCGAGTGGCACCGCCCGGCGGACCGACAGTGACAGTGGAGGACCCGGGTACGGCGCCGAACCCCATCCACGCCCGGGTGGTGGTCGCCTCCAACCGGGCGGCGGCCGGGGTGTACGCCGACACCAGCGGGCCACTGCTCGTGGACGGTCTGCGTCGGCTCGGGTGTGCGGTCGACCGGCCGGTCGTGGTGCCCGACGGCGAGCCCGTCGGCGTCGCACTGCGGGCGGCCCTCGCCGACGGGGTGCAGGTGGTCCTGACCAGCGGCGGCACCGGAGTGACCCCGACCGACCGGACCCCCGAGGTGACCCGGGCCCTGCTCGACTACGAGATCCCGGGCATCGCCGAGGCGATCCGGGCGTACAGCCGGGAGCGGGTGCCGACGTCGGCGCTGTCCCGGGGGCTCGCCGGGGTGGTCGGCCGGATGCTCGTGGTGAACCTGCCCGGCTCGACCGGTGGGGCCCGTGACGGCCTGGCGGTCCTCGCCCCGATCCTCGCCCACACGGTGCAGCAGCTCGCCGGAGGCGACCACTGAACCGTTCCCGCGGCTAGGCTCGGGGGTCCGGCCCCGGCCCATCCGTACCCCCGAGAGGCGGTCCAGTGAGCACCCAACCCCCTTCGGCCCCGGTCGCCGAGCCGCCGCCGGCCGGCTGGGAGGAGGCCCGCTCCCGGGTTTACGCCGTGGGGCTGGCCGCCGCGCTGCCGTCGACCCCCCGGCCGCTGGCCGAGGCGGACGGACACACCCTCGCCGAACCGCTGACCACCCGGACCGACCTGCCGGCCTTCCCCACCTCCAGCGTGGACGGGTGGGCGGTCCGGGGCGAACAGCCGTGGCGGGTCGTCGGACGGGTGCTCGCCGGCAGCACCCCGGCCCCGCTCACCAGCGACGGCACCACGGTGGAGATCGCCACCGGGGCGATGGTGCCGGAGGGCACCACGGCGATCGTCCGGATCGAGCACTCCGCCCGGGACCCGGAAGGGCTGGTGACAGGTGTTCCCCGCCCCCGACCGGAGTGGCGGCTGCCCGGCGAGGAGGCCCGGGCCGGGGAGGAGCTGGTCGCTTCGGGCACGCCGGTGGACCCGGCACTGATCGGGCTGGCCGCCTCCTGCGGGCAGGACACCCTCCAGGTGCGCCGCCCACCCCGGGCCGCGCTGCTGGTGTTCGGCGACGAACTGCTCACCTCCGGACCACCCGCCGACGGCCGGGTACGGGACTCCCTCGGCCCGTCCGTGCCGTCCTGGCTGCGCCGGTACGGATGTCAGGTGCGCGCCGCCGACGTGGTCGGCCCGGTCGCCGACACGTTGCCCGCGCACGTGGCGGCACTGCGGTCCGCGCTCGGCACCGCCGACCTGGTCTGCACCACCGGTGGCACCATGCACGGGCCGGTCGACCACCTGCATCCGGCGCTGGAGGCGCTCGGCGCGGACCACGTCGTGAACACCGTCGCCGTCCGCCCCGGGTTCCCGATGCTGCTGGCCCGGGTGACCTCCGACGACGGGCGGGTCCGTTTCGTCGCCGGTCTGCCGGGCAACCCGCAGTCCGCGGTGGTCGCCCTGGTCTCCCTCGTCGCGCCGCTGCTGGCCGGGCTCCAGGGCCGCCAGCTGCCGGTCCTGCCGCAGGTCACCCTCGCCGAGCCGGTGCCCGGCCGGGGCGACTACACCCATCTGGCGCTGGTCCGGCTCGACCGGGCGACCGGGACGGCGTACCCGGTCCGGCACGTCGGCTCGGCGATGCTGCGCGGGCTGGCCGGGGCGGACGGGTTCGCGGTGATCCCGCCGGGCACCTCCGGGTCGGTCGGCGACCGGGTCCGGGTCGTACCGCTGCCGTTGCTCCCGGGGGAACGGACGTGGTGACCCCGTTCGGCACCGTGACCACCGAGCCCCTCGACCTGGCCGCACACGAGGCCGCGGTGGCCGACCGGCGGGCCGGGGCGGTGGTCTCCTTCCAGGGGGTGGTCCGCGACCACGACCACGGCCGGGCGGTGTCGACCCTGGAGTACGAGGGACACCCCGGCGCCGCCGAGGTGCTCCGCGAGGTGGCCGCCGAGATCGGCGCGGACCCGGACGTCTACGCGGTGGCGGTGTCGCACCGCATCGGTCCACTGGCCGTCGGGGACGTGGCACTGGTCGCGGCGGTCAGCACCGCCCACCGGGCCGCCGCCTTCGCCGCCTGCGCGCGGCTGGTCGACGAGGTCAAGGCCCGGTTGCCGATCTGGAAGCGGCAGGTGTTCGCCGACGGCACCGAGGAGTGGGTCAACTGCCCCTGACCGTCGGCGGCGGTCAGGAGCGGGTGACCACCGGTCGGTGGGTACGGCGTCCGGCCTGGTGCCCGGCGCGGTCGGGGTAGAAGGCCGGCTCGGCCCCCGGCCGCCACGGCAGCGCGGCGACCAGCACGATCAGGGCCAGCGCCAGGGAGTTCTCCATGAGGACGCCGAACAGGCCGTGGTGGTAGTGCGACACCTCGGGGAGTTGGTGCTCGTACGGCCAGATCGGGGAGATCAGGAAGAGCAGGTAGAGCCCGAGGGCTGCGACGCCGTGCCGGAGGCCGGTCAGGGTCGGGTACCAGATCGGCGGGCGGAGCCCGGCCACCCCCGGCGGCCCGCCGTCGGGCAGTCCGTTCGTCACCCGTGGGGGCAGGCCCCGGCTGGCGTCGCGGCGACGCAGCGCGCCGTCGGCCAGGATGATGATCGCCGGGATCACCCAGACCAGGTGGTGGGTCCAGGAGATCGGGCTGATCACGTTGGCGGTCAGCCCGACCAGGGTGAAGGCGGTCAGTTCGTCGCCGTCGGCGCGGGCGGTGGCCGCCCGGGACAGCCCGACGGCGAGGAGGAGGACCGAGAAGGCCAGCCAGAGCAGCCCGGGACTCTCGATCGAGTCGTAGAGCCGGGCCAGCAGCCCGGCCAGGGACTGGTTCGGCGTCATGTCCGCCGCGCCGACCCGCTCGGTCTGCCAGAGGACCCCGCCGAAGTAGGACCGGGACTCCGCGCCGACGATCGCGAAGGAAGCGAAGGTCACCCCGACTGTGGTACCGATGGCGGTGGCCGCCACCCGCCACTGCCGGGTGATGACCAGATAGACGATGAAGAGGGCCGGGGTCAGCTTGATCGCGGTGGCCAGGCCGATACCGACACCCGCCCAGGCGCCGCTGAACACGAACCGGTGCAGCGGCCCGGCGGTCGGGTCGTACCGGGTGCCGCGTCGGGACCGCCAGCGCAGACCCACCAGATCGCCCATGACCAGCGCGAACAGCAGCAGGTTGACCTGTCCGTAGCCGAGGGTCTCGCGGGCGGGTTCCAGTGCCAGCGCCAGCGCGGTGGCGATGCCGACGGTGAACCAGAGCGGCCAGGCCAACCGGTCGATGATCGGACGCAGCAGCGCGGCCAGGACCACCGCCAGGGCGGCGATGCTGGCCACCGCGTTGAGCAGCCCGGCCACCCCCACGGAGAGGTAGGCCATCGGCAGCATCAGCAGACCGGCGAAGGGCGGATAGGTGAAGCCCAACGTGGTACCGGGCGAGATGAACTCGTACAGCTCACGACCGCTGGCCCACCACACCACTGCACCGTGGTAGATCCGCATGTCGAAGAAGTTGTAGGGCCGCCCGAAGAGCCCGACGGCCAGCCACGCGGCGTACGCCACGGCGGCCACCACTCCGAGTCGGACAACAGTCCGTCGGTCGATCCGTCGGATCAGCCGCTGGACTTGGGCGAAGCGGCCCGCCCGTCTCCCGACGGTCGCCGGCATGGCGTGGCCACCCCCGTACCAAAATCTCGTTGTCCGTCCAGGTCCGGTACGGAGCCTAGAACGGTGCCGCACGTCTTTGCCTCCCGCGTTATATGACCGTGTCCGATCCCACACCTGTTTGCGACGTTTCTTGCACGTTAACGCCTTAAAGATGGTTCAGGTGATTGGTGGAACTTCTGGGGGATGCGGCCGGGGAGGGGTCACCGACGTGCAGGTCAGAGGGGGTGGCCGGGCGGGCTGGTGGTCCGGTGGGGACCGGGGTCAGCCCGGGATCCGGCGTGCCGTGGCCGCCGAGCGGACAGCGATCCGGGCTTCCCGCCGGGCGGTACGGACGGCCCGTCGCACCGACCGACGTGAGTGTCCGACCCGGTGACCGGCCCGCCACCGCAGCCCCGGACGGCCCTCGGTGTCCGCCGCCGCCAGCAGCAGGCCACCGAGCAGCCCGAGGTTCTTCATGAAGTGGACCTGGTTGCTGGTGCGGGTGGCCGGGTCGTCGTTGCTCCAGAAGGGATGACCGGCCGCTGTCGTCGGCAGGAGGGTCCCGGCGAGCAGGAGCGCCGCCGGACGGGAGAACCGGCCGGTCGCCAACATCAGACCGGCACCGAGTTGGACCGCCGAGTTGATCCGGACCAGGGACTCGGTGTCGGTGGGGACACCGGGCATCGTGTTCTCGATCAACGGGGCGAGCCGGTCGGTCACCGGCTTCGCCGTCGACGCGAGCTGCCCCGGGTTCTGCAGGCCACGGGCACCGCTGACCACGAAGATGCCGCTCAACATGACTCGGGCGAGGGAGCGCACGGGTTTCATGGACCAGTCATACCCCGTCGGGGCGTCGGCTATCCCGGCAACCGCCGATTGCGGACCCGTACCGCAGTGGTGTCGGCCCGACCCGGATGCCCGGCGGCGGCTTCCGCGGCACCCGGTCGGAACCCCCGTCGCGCCACGCCGTGTCGATCGTCAGTGATGGATCGCTCAGGGAGTAACCTCGCGGCGTGACCAGCCTGCGGCTCCGACCGGAGGGTCCGGCAGACGCCGGCCCGGTCCGGCGGGTACTGGCCGCCGCGTTCGCCCGTCCCGACGTGACCGTCCCACCCGAGGTGCGACTCGTCGACGAGCTACGCGGCGGCGAATCCTGGATCCCCGAACTGGCGATGGTCGTCGAGTACGGCGGTGAGGTGGTCGGCTACGCCCTGCTCAGCAGGGTCCGGGTCCGTACCGGCCACCGCTTCGTCCCGGCACTGGCCCTCGGCCCGGTCGCGGTGGCACCTCACCGGCAACGGACCGGACACGGTACGGCGGTGGTGCAGGCCGCCCTGGACGGCGCGACCGAGCTGGGCGAACGGCTCGTGGTGGTGCTCGGTGCCCCCGCCTTCTACCGGCGCTTCGGTTTCGAGTCGGCCGACCGGGCCGGACTGACCGGCCCCTGGTCCGGGCTGGGGGAGCCGTGGCAGGCGCTGATCCTGCCCCCGTCGGTCAGCGGTGAGCAGCCGCCGCCACAGGGCGAGGTCCTCTACCCCGCTCCCTGGGCCAAGGTCTGACCCCGGCCGGAGGGGTCAGGACGGCTGGGTGCGCAGGTAGCGGCCGAAGTGCGGGACGGTGAAGGCGACGGTGCCTCGCTCGCCCGAGTAGATCAGTCCCTTCTTGATCAGGGCGTCCCGGGCCGGTGACAGGCTGGCCGGTCTGCGCCCCAGGGACCTGGCGATCTCGGCGGTGGGCACCGCCGCGTCCATGTCGTCCCGGACGCCCTCCACGCCCTCCGCCACCCCGGAGAGGGTGGCCATCGCCCGCATGTACTCCCGTTCCGCGGGGGTGGCCCGCTCGAACCGGGAGCCGAAGAACCCCACAGCCAACTCCGCCTCCGCCTCAGGGGCGGCCACCCGGACGTCGGCGTCGGTGATCGGGGAACGCGGCGCGTGGTCCCAGGTCGCCTTCCCGTACGCCTGGACGAAGTACGGGTACCCGCCGGAGAACTCGTAGAGCAGGTCGAGGGCCTTCTGCTCGTACTCGACCTGCTCCCGGTCGGCGGGGGCGCAGAGTGCCTGGTCGGCGGCGAGCCGGTCCAGGCGGTCGATCCGCTGGTACCGGAACAGCCGCTCGGAGTACGACTTCGCGGCGCTGAGCACCGCCGGGAGGTGGGGCAGACCGGCCCCGACCACGATCAGCGGCGCACCGAGCTGGGACAGCTCGTGGCAGGCCGCGCAGAGCGCCGAGACGTCCTCCGCCCCCAGGTCCTGCATCTCGTCGATGAAGACGGCGATCCCGGTGCCGACGTCACCGGCCACCGCCGCCGCGTCGGTGAGGAGTTCGACCAGGTCGATCTCGATGTCCCCGGAGTCGCCCCGCCCGCTGCTGGCCGGTACGTCGATGCCGGGCTGCCACCGGTCCCGCACCTTCGGCGGGGTGCCACCCCGGCCGGTCGGGGCGGCCCGTTGGGCGAAGGCCTTCAGGACACCGAGGAAGGCGTCGATGCGCTCCGGTGCCCGGTGTCGGGGTGCCAACTCGCGGACCGCCATGTGCAGGGCGGCGGCGACCGGTCGGCGCAACGACTGGTCCGGCCGGGCCTCGATCTTGCCGCTGCCCCAGAGCCGTCCGATCGCCTGCGACCGCAGCGTGTTGAGCAGCACCGTCTTGCCGACGCCACGCAACCCGGTGAGCATCAGACTGCGTTCCGGTCGCCCCCTGGCGATCCGTTCCAGGACGACGTCGAACACGTCCAGCTCGCGCCCACGCCCGGCCAGCTCGGGCGGACGCTGCCCCGCCCCGGGGGCGTACGGGTTGCGGACCGGATCCACGACTCGCACAGTATCGGCCCGTCTAGCTGCGACGATAGATTCCCGTAGAGGTGGGTACGGCGTGTCGGGGCGGGCGACGTCTCGACAGGTGTCTAGGGGTTTCTAGCCCTCGTGGCAGACCCGCCTAGATTCGGCTACCGACGACCCGGACCCCGCCGGTCGGCGCAGCTCCGTCGGGACCCCGCCGGTCGGCGCAGCTCCGTCGGGGCGGCGCGGTCGGGGCGGCACAGTCAGCGGAGCTTGAGGCAGAGGACGAAGTCCAGGGTGTCCAGGTCGCTGTCGTAGAAGTACCAGTTGGTGTACCCCTCGACCCCGGCGCACTTGGCCTCGGCGTCCCGCCCACCGCTGGTCGCCTCGTCGAACCGGCGCAACACCTCGTACGTCTTCGGGGCGCACTCGGTGATCAACAGTTTCGGCTGCCCGTCGACCATGCCGTCGTTGCGGACACACTGCCCCACCTCCGCGAACCGGGGATCGGCCGACGACTCCGGGGCGGCACCCGGCGACGGGGTTCCCGGTTCGGGCAGGTCCGCCCCGGCGGCCGGCGGCGGGGTGGCGTCGGCGACCGGCTCCTCGGCCGACCGTTTCAGCAGGAGGACGGCGCCGCCACCGGCGAGTGCGACGACGGTGAAGGCCACAGCGATCGCGAGCAGTCGGATCCGCCACTGTCGACGGGGTGGGGGTTCCGGGTCGACGCCGGGTCCTTCGAGCGGAAACGGCAGCACCGAGTACGCCGACCCGCCCGCCGGTGGCCGCTCGTCCGTGGGGGCGTACCCCCGGTCGTGGTCGTGGTCGGGCCGAGGGTCGGGGTCGGACCACGCGTCGGGACTGCCGCTACCCGGTGGCCTGTGGTACGCCATGACGCCTCCCGGTGGAGAAGGGGCCGACCTGCGCTGAGCGACCCGACCGGGTCACGGTAGCGCGACACGATGATCAGCTCACGTTCCGCAGGGTCACGACTTCGATGCGTGCCGGGGCCGACGATTCGCCAGGTCGGGACTGCCCACCGGTTCGGGGCCGCGCGCCGGGTCGACGGTGGATAGCATCGACGTCCATGTCCGTCGACGTGCCCGTCGTCGCCGTGGTCGGTGCCGTCGCCGGGGCGCTGGCCGGTGCGGCGGTCCCCGGGGTCACCCATCGGCTGGCGGTGGACGCCGCGACGGCGTACCGGACAGGGTGTCGTCGGTGCGACGAGCCGCTGCCGCGCGGACTCCCCGGGTGGCTCCGGCACCGGTGCACCCACTGCGGGCGGCGACTCGGACCGCCGGTCGGATCCACTGTGCTGCTCGGCGCGGTCGCCCTCGGTGGGCTGGCGGCCGCCCGCCCCGACGACCCGGGGCTGCCCGCGCTGCTGGCGGTGGCCGCCGTCGGGCTGGTCCTCGGCGCTGTGGACCTGGACTGCCTGCGGCTTCCGGACCCGCTGGTGGGGGCGGCCGGAGTGCTCGCCGTGGTCGGCCTGACCGGTGCGGCCCTGCTCACCGGAGCCCCCGACCGGCTGGTCACCGCCTTCGCCGGGGCGGCCGGGTCCGCACTGTTCTACCTGGTGCTGGCCCTGTCGCCGGGCTCCCGACTCGGCTTCGGCGACGTCAAGCTCGGTACGGTGCTGGGTCTGCCGCTGGGCTGGTCGGGTCTGCCGGTGGTGCTGCTCGGCCTGGTCCTGCCCGTCGTGCTCAACGGCCTCGTGGTGCTCGCCCTGCTGGCCGCCGGACGGGTACGCCGACACACCGCGCTACCCCTCGGACCGGCCCTGCTGACAGGTGCCTGGCTCGCCGCCCTGGTCGGGTGAGACCACCTCGACCAGGGCGGGGGCCTGCTCAGATCAACCGGAGCTGCCGGTCCCGGGGACGCCGGGGCTCGCTCTCGCCGAACCGCTCGAACAGCCCCGGGTCGATCGGGTCGAGGTACGGGGTGGGGGAACAGTCGCGTTCCGGCCCGTGTCGGGCCCGGCGGGCGGCGTGCGTGACGTAGAGCCGGTCCTGGGCGCGGGTGAGACCGACGAAGAACAGCCGCCGCTCCTCGGCGATCGCCGCGTCGTCGGGCGTCGAACCGGGCCACCGCATCGGCAGCAGCCCGTCCTCGGCCCCGACCAGGAACACCACCGGGAACTCCAGCCCCTTCGCGGCGTGCAGCGTGAGCAGGGTGACCGCCTCGGCGCGGGGGTCCAGGGCGTCCACCTCGGCCCCGGTGGCCAGGTGGGACAGGAACGCCGGAAGGTCGTCGCCGCACCGTCGGGCCAGCGGGGCGAGCAGGTCCACGGCGGCCCGGACGTCGGCGGGGCGGACCGCCCCGGAGCCGTCCAGGGTCGGCACCGAGAACCGGTCGGCGAGCACTTGGGCGGCCAGCCGCACCCGGGCGGTCACCGAACCGTCGACCCCGCCGGTGTGGCGCAGTTCCCGGGCGATCGCGCCCACTCCCGGGCGGTCCCGAAGCCGGTCGTGCGACCGCTTCTGCACCGGGATGTTGCCCCGGGAGAGGGCGTCCACGATGGGGGCGGCCTGGGCGTCGGTCCGGTACAGCACAGCGATGTCGCTGAACGACACTGTGGTGGCCCGGCCGTCGATCCGCCCCGAGTCCAGGGACCTGTGGGACAACCCGCCGACCAGTTCGTCGATGGTCCGCACCAGGAAGTCCGCCTCGTCGGCGACCGAGGCGGCGGCGTACCGGCCGACCAGGGGGGCCTCCGGGTCGAGCCGGGCCGGGTCGAGCCGACGTCCCCGGACCAGCGACGACGGGGCGATGGCCTGCACCGCCGCCGCGAGGATCGGGGCCGACGACCGGTAGTTGCGGTTCAACCGGACCAGCCGGGCGTCGATGAAGTCCTCGGAGAAGCGCAGGAAGTAGCCGACGTCGGCGCCCCGGAAGGAGTAGATCGCCTGGTCCGGGTCGCCGATCGCGCACAGGTTGCCGTCGGCGGGGCTGAGCAGCCGCAGCAGGTCGTACTGCACCGCGTCGACGTCCTGGTACTCGTCGACGAAGATCCACTGCCATCGGTCGCGGTACCGCTGCTTGAGCTTGCGGTCGGCGGTGAGCAGAGCCACCGGCAGGGTCAGCAGCTCGTCGAGGTCGACGAGGTCCCGTTTGCGCAGCAGTGCCGTGTACGCCGCGTCGTCGGTACCGGCCTCGGCCCGGGCCTCGTCCCGGTCGGCGTCGTCGGCGATCCGGAAGTCCGGCGCGAGCCCGGCCGCCGCGGCGTTCTCCCGCAGGACGGTCAGGCCCAGCGAGTGGAACGTGCCGACTGTGACGTCCTCGGCGACCGGACCGAGCAGCCCGTCGAGCCGGTGCCGCAGCTCCTCGGCGGCCCGCCGGGTGAAGGTGATCGCCAGGCAGCGCTCCGGGAACACGTTCAGCTCGGCGCAGAGGTACGCGATCCGGTGCGTCAGGGTCCGGGTCTTGCCGGTCCCCGGACCGGCGACGATCAACAGCGGCCCACCCGGGGCGGAGGCGGCCACCCGCTGCATCGCGTCCAACCGGTCCAGCAGGCCGGTCCCGACCTCCTCCATCCCGGAGAGCATCGGCTCGAACGGTTCGTGCGGCGACGGCGGCGGGGCCAGCGGCGGCAGTGGCGGGGCCACGACGGCCTTGCGCTTCGGTTCGGCCTTCGGCACCGTCGTACGCCGGGTCTTCGGCTTCGCCGTCGAGGCGGGGGCGCGCCGCTGCGCCGGAACGGGTACGTCGAACAACGTCTCCGCCTGTCCGGCGGCCCCTCGGGAACCCAACTCCGCCGGGTCGAACAGGGTGATCACCCCGTACTCGCCGTCGAACCCGGGCACCCGGCGGACCTCGCCCCGGCGGAGCCGACGGATCCCCTCGGCGAGCAGCTCCCCGCCCACCCGGTCGATCTCGTCGAGCGGCACGGAGGTGAGGATCTCCAGCTCCGAGCCGAGAGCGGCGACCAACTCGTTGAGCTTGCCTCCCACCTTCTTCGACTTCGGCCCGACCGAGTTGAGTTCGCCGAGGATCTCGGCCAGCGGAATGAGGTGGGTGACCGTCGGCGCGTCGGCGCGACGGTGCCCCACGGGCCGGTCGGCCAACTCCTCGATCCGGCTGAGCACCCCCACTGTGAGCGGCCTGCCGCACTCCGGGCAGCACCCCCCGGCGGCCCGGGTCTGCTCCGGTGACCAGTTCACCCCGCAGACACGGTGCCCGTCGGCGTGGTACTTCCCCTCCTCCGGGAAGAACTCGACGGTGCCCACGAGCCCGTCGCCGGTGCGCAGCGTCTCCCGGATCGAGAAGTAGTCCCGGGCACCGGCCAGGACCGTCGCCTCCCGCCCCAGGGCGGGCGGGGAGTGGGCGTCGGAGTTCGAGACGAGCTGGTAACCGTCGAGGCTCCCCACCCGCCAGTTCATCTCCGGGTCGGACGAGAGCCCGGTCTCCACGGCGAAGATGTGCCCGGCCAGGTCGGCGTAGCAGTCGGCGATGGCGTCGAACCCGGACTTCGACCCCAGCGCGGAGAACCAGGGGGTCCAGATGTGCGCCGGGACGAGGAACCCGTCCGGGCTCGCCTCCAGGGTGATCTCCAGCAGGTCGCGCGAGTCCAGACCGAGGATCGGCCGACCGTCGGAGGCGATGTTGCCGATCCGGCCCAGGGCGGTGTTGAACCGGGCCGCCGCGTCGAGATCGGGCAGGTAGATCAGGTGGTGGACCTTCCGGGTCCGGTCGTCCCGCTTGTAGATCGTGGAGATCTCCACGCTGAGCATGAACCGGACCGGATCGGCGTCGGCCCCGTCGGCCAACCGGGGCGGCAGCCGCCGGGCGATGTCCCGTTCCGCCTCGGGGGAGAGCCGGTACATTCCCGGCTCCGCCGGGTGCAGTGTCTCCCGCAGGTGGTCGTACCAGGCGGGGTGGGTGAAGTCACCGGTGCCGAGGACGCCGATGCCCTTGCGCCGGGCCCACCAGCCGAGGTTCGGCAGGGTCAGGTCCCTACTGCACGCGCGGGAGTACCGGGAGTGGATGTGCAGGTCAGCGACGAAGGACGGAGGGCCACCGGAGGGTACGGAACTGAACGGGGGCACGCCGCATCCTGTCACGCCCGCTCACGTACCCACCCGCCGCCACGCACACTCGTGACCTCCGCGATCCCCCGTCAGCTGGCCGACCCCCGGGACGGCCGTCGACAAAACCGCCAATTCAGACGGATCGCAGCTCCACCAGGGTGATCTGCGGCGGAGCGCCGACCCGGACCGGAGGACCCCAGAAACCGGCCCCGTTGGTCACGTAGACCTTGGTGCCGTCCACCTCGCCCAGGCCGGAGACCACCGGCTGCTCCAACCGGACCGCCAGGTTGAAGGGGACGATCTGCCCGCCGTGGGTGTGCCCGGACAGTTGCAGGTCGACGCCGAACTTCGCGGCCTCGAACGCGGCGACCGGCTGGTGCGCCAGGAGCACCACCGGGCGGCTCGGATCCCGGTCACCCAGCGCTGCGCCGAAGTCGGCGGGCGCGGCCACCCCGGTTCCGGCGGCGCTGACGTCGTTCACCCCGGCCAGGTCGAGTACGCCGCCCCCGGCGCGGATCTCCTCCCGCTGGTTCTGCAACACCCGCAGACCCAGCCGGTCCACCTCCTCCACCCACTCCTCCACCCCGGAGTAGTACTCGTGGTTGCCGGTGACGAAGAAGTTGCCGTGCCGGGACTGGATGTCGCGCAGCGGGGCGGCGTCCTCGCCCAGCTCGGCGACAGTGCCGTCGACCAGGTCACCGACGACGGCGACCACGTCGGCGTTCAGCCGGTTGATCGCGGCGACCATCCGCTCGGTGTGCACCCGCCCCCGCAACGGGCCGAGGTGGACGTCGGCGACGGTGGCGATCCGCAGCCCGTCCATGCTCCGGGGCAGCTTCGCCAACGGGATCTGGACCCGGTCCAGGTGCAGCGGGCCGAGGGCGGTACGGACGCCGTACCCGGTGATGCCGACGGCGGTGAGTCCGGCGAAGATGGCCGCACTCCGGGCCAGCAGGAGCCGTCGTCCCGGGTCGTGGTCGGGCTGCGGGGCGGGATCGCCACCCGCCTGCTCCGTCGACCCGTCGGTGCCGGTGTCCCCGGTCGCCGGGGCCGCCGTCGCAGCACCCTCCGGCCGGTCCGCCGTCGGTACGGACCCGGTCTGGTCCGCCGTCGGTGCGGACCTGGTCTGGTCCGCCGCGTCGGCCGCTCCGGACGCGTCGGTGCCCGGGTGGTCCGTGGTTGCGGCACCCACCAGGGCCGGGGTGGCGGGGGCGGGGGACGGAGCGACCCGGTTCTCGCGGCGGCGCAGTACCACCCGGGCGACCAACAGGGGCACCTCCAGCAGCAGCAGGAGCACCAGCAGGTAGAACATGACCGCGAGCCAGAGGTATCCGGGCCAGGCGAGCCAGTAGAGACCCGCCCTGGTGCCGATCAGGGTCGCCGGCACCAGCAGCCCCAGGACCAGGGCGGCGACCGCGCCGATCCGCCGCCACCGGCCGGGCCGGGTGGTGTCCCGGACCAGCCGCCGCCACAGGTAGTAGTGGATCAGACCGGTGATCAGCGCAAGGGTTCCCACGAACCCGAGGACCGATAACAACGGAGCCTCCCTCAGCCGCCCGCGAAGGGGGGCAGTACGTCGATCGTCACCCCGGCCGGCAGCGGGGTACGACGATCATGACAGGCCGTCCCGTCGACCAGGAAACTCGCCACCCGCAGTACGGCGGCGAGACGCTCGCCGTGCCGCTGCACCAGTTCTGCGGTGAGTTCGTCCAGCGAGCGCCCGGCGGATGCGGACTCCTCGGACACCCCGGCGGCGGCCCGAGCCCCGGCGAAGTACCTGACGGTGACCTGCTGCACCGTCACCCTCCGATCGCTGACATCGGCCGGGCCGGCTGGAGGAAGGTGGGGTCGTCGATGCCGTGTCCGGCCCGCTTGCCCCACATCGCCGCCCGCCAGCGCCGGGCCAACTCGTCGTCGTCCGCCCCGGCCCGCAGCGCGCCCCGCAGGTCCGACTCCTCGGTGGCGAACAGGCAGGACCGGACCTGCCCGTCGGCGGTCAGCCGGGTCCGGTCGCAGTCTCCGCAGAACGCCTGGGTCACGCTGGCGATCACACCCACCCGGGCCGGGCCGCCGTCGACCAGCCAGGTCTCGGCGGGGGCGGCACCGCGTACGGCGGGGTCGGGGCTGAGGTCGAACGTGGTGGCGAGGGCGGCGAGGATCTCCTCGGCGGTGACCATCCGGCTCCGGTCCCAGCCGTGCTGGGCGTCGAGCGGCATCTGCTCGATGAACCGCAGCTGGTAGCCGTGGTCGAGAGCGAACCGGAGCAGGGCGGGGGCCTCGTCGTCGTTGACCCCCCGCATCAACACAGTATTGATCTTGACGGGGGTGAGCCCGGCCGACGCGGCTCCGGCCAGCCCGGCCAGGACGGCGTCGAGCTGCGACCGGCGGGTGAGCTGCCGGAAGCGCTCCGGGTCGAGGGTGTCCAGGGAGACGTTCACCCGGTCGACCCCCGCCGCCCGCAGCCCCGACGCGACCCGGTCCAACCCGATGCCGTTGGTGGTCAGGCAGATCCGGGGCCGGGGACGCAGCGCGGCGACCTCGGCCACGATCCCGGCCAGGCCGGGACGGATCAGCGGCTCCCCTCCGGTGAACCGGACCTCGGTCACCCCGAGCCGACCCACTGCGACCCGGACCAGCCGGACGATCTCGGCGTCGGTCAGCAGGTCCGGTCCGGCGAGCCAGGGCAGACCTTCGGCGGGCATGCAGTAGGTGCACCGCAGGTTGCACTTGTCGGTCAACGAGACCCGCAGGCCCCGGGCGACCCGGCCGTACCGGTCGACGAGGCCCTCGGCGGATGGCGCGACAGGGGTCACCGGTCGACGGTAGCGCGTCCGGCATCGCTCAGGCGCCCCGCGCTCAGGGCGGCCCGCGCGACGGCGGCCTGCGCTCAGGGGCGGCCAGCGCCACGGCGGCTCGCGCTCAGGGGCGGCCCGCGCTCAGGGCGGCCCGCGCGGCGGCGGCCACGGCCGCTCGGTACTCGGCACCGAACAGTGCGGTGTGCACGAGGAGCAGGTGCAGCTGGTGCAGCGGGACCCGCGCCCGCCACCCCGCCGCCAGGGGCCATTCGTCCTGGTACGCACCCATGATGCGATCGCCGTGGGCAGCCCCGCCGAAGAGCGCCAACTGGGCCAGATCCGTCTCCCGGTGACCGCCGTGCGCCGCCGGGTCGATCAACCAGACCCGACCGTCGGCCCCCCAGAGCAGGTTCCCCGGCCACAGGTCGCCGTGGATCCGGGCGGGCGGTTCGTCCCCACCGAACTCACCGATCCGCTCGATCACCGCCTCGACCAGCGCGGTCTCCGTCGAGGTGAGGGCGCCGTTCGCCACAGACAGTCGCAGGTACGGATCGAGTCTGCGACCTGCGAACCAGGTCGACCAGGGGCCGTCCTGCTCGGTGTTGTCCTGCGGCAGTGCCCCGATGTAGCCCGACCACCGGGCACCGAACGCCGGCGCGCCGGCCCGGTGCAGCCGAGCCAGATCCCGACCGAACCGTTCGGCCGCCTCCGGAGTCGGCTCGCCGGTCTCCACCCAGGCGAGTGCCAGCAGATCCGGGAGGGCCACCAGGACCTCCGGCACCGGGACCGCCTCCGCCTCGCCCAGCCAGTGCAGCCCGGCCGCCTCGGCGGCGAAGAAGCCCTCCGGCGTCGGCTCCCCGGACCGCTGCGGCCACGACTTCGTCAGGATCGAGTGGCCGTCGTCCAGGGTCAGCCGTGAGGCCGCGCAGATGCTGCCGCCGGTGACCGGCGTCTCCCGGATCCGCTGGTGCGCCAGGAAGGTCGGCAACTGGGTCGGATGCGCCCGCAGGTAGGCCAGGTCCATCAGCGCAACGTAACTACACCCCGTCGTCGACGCCTGACCAGGGTCCCCGCCTGTCCGCACCCGGCTCGTGCCCGAGGCGCTGATGAACGTGATCGTTTGCGGTTGGGGTGCTCGACACGCCGAGGAAGAAGCATGTGGAGTGCAAACGATCATGGGCGTGATGTTCGTCGGGCAAGGCGTCGCCCGTCCCCCCACCGTTGCGAACTGACGCCCAGGCTCGCGCGTGTGTTCGTTGCACTCGGGAAAGCAACTCGCTGACCAGGGGGAATACTCTGCGTCATGTGGATGAGTCGCGTGTCGTCCACAGGCCCCCACGGGAGACGCCGTCGCCGAGCAGGCTGCCGTCATGACGCAGATCGATCGACTACGGCTCGCCGTCCGGTCCCCCGGGGACCTGATCGCCGCCGTGCCGTACCTGCTCGGATTCCACCCCGTCGACAGCGTGGTGGTGATCGCGTTCCGGGGCCAGCGGATCGTCTTCGCCGCCCGGGCCGACCTGCCCGAGGTGGGCACCGACCCGGGTCTGCCGGCCCGACACCTGGTCGAGGTCCTCGGGCGGCAGGACGCCGAAGCGACGACGCTCGTGGGCTACGGTCCGCCGACCAGGGTGACGCCGAGCATCGACGCGGTCCGGGCCGCGCTCGACGACACCGACCTGGTGCTGATCGACGCCCTGCGGGTGACCGACGGCCGGTACTGGTCCTACCTGTGCACCAGTCCCGGCTGCTGCCCACCGGAGGGCACCGCGTACGACCCCATGTCGAGTGAGGTCAGCGTCGCGGCGATCTACGCCGGGCAGGTGGCCCTCCCCGACCGGGCGGCGTTGAGCGCTCAGGTGGCACCGGTGACGGGGTCGGCCCGGACGGCGATGCGGGACGCCACGGACCGGGCCGGACAGCGGCTCCAGAGACTGCTCGACGAGGCGTCCCCGGTCGAGGCGGAGCCGGTGGGGCAGACCGATCCGGGGCTCGCCGAGGTGGAGCGGGAGGCGCTCGACGCGGCCGGGAGGAAGGCGGTACGTGACACGCTGCGTCGCCACCGTCGCGGCGGACACCTGACCGACGACGAGGTGGCGTGGCTCAGCCTGCTCCTGGTCCACCTGCCGGTCCGTGACCATGCCTGGGAACGGACCGACGGGCGGGACGAGGACATCGCGCTCTGGTCGGACGTCCTGCGCCGGGTCGATCCGGAGCTGAGCGCCGCCCCGGCGAGCCTGCTCGCCTTCGCCGCCTGGCGGGCGGGACAGGGCGCGCTCGCCGCCGTCACCCTGGAACGCGCCTTGGCCGAGCATCCGGACTACTCGCTCGCGCTGTTCCTGGACGACCTGCTCCGCCGGGGCACACCCCCGTCCCGGCTGGACGGCTGGCCGGGCACGGTGGCCGCCGACGCCGACGCCAGGTCCGATGCCAAGACCGACGCGGTGGTACGCGCCCGGCACCGCCGACCCCGTCGCCGTGACCCCGGCCCCCGGGCCTGAATCCCGCCACCTGCCGTCGGACCTGAGCCCTCGGCCGTGGGGCCTGAATCCCGCCACCAGCCCTCGGACCTGAGCCCTCGGCCGTCGGGCCTGAGCCCCAGCACCGGCCCCCGACCTGAGCGCCCAGCACTTGCCGTCGGGCCTGAGCCTCAGGACCGGCGCTGGGGCCTGGGTCGGTCGAAGGAGGTACGCCGGGATCGTCGCCGGTGACGATTCGGCGGGGCGAGAGCCCGTCGAGACTGAACTCATGGTTCCTGCCCCGGACGGTGCCCGATGAGCACCGGACTACTCCTGTCGCTTCTCGGGCTCGCGCTCGTCGACAGCACCAGCATCGGCACCCTGTTCATCCCGATCTGGTTGCTGATGTCGCCCGGGCGGGTCCGGGTCGGCAGGATCCTGGCCTACCTGGGCACCATCACCGTGTTCTACTTCGCCGTCGGGGTGTTGCTCGCCGTCGGCGGGACCCGGATCGTCGCCGCGCTCGACGGGACGTTCGACAGCCGACCGGTGATCTGGGCGCAACTGGTCCTGGGGGTGGCACTGTTCGCCCTGAGCTTCAGGTACGACGGCAAGCGCAACCGCAAGGGCGGCGGGGTGCTGCGGTGGCGTGACCGGGCCACCGGTGGCGACTCCTCGGTCCGGTGGCTGATCGGGTTGGCGCTGCTGGCCGCGCTGGCCGAGGTGGCGACGATGTTGCCGTACCTCGCGGCGGTGGGTCTGCTGACCACCGCGGAGCTGCCCGGTGCCACGACGGTGGCGCTCCTCGGCGCGTACTGCCTGGTCATGGTCCTGCCGGCGGTGGTGCTGCTGGTGGCGCGGGTCGCCCTCCCGGGGCCGGTCGAGCCCCTGTTGGCCCGGTTGAACAGGTGGATCACCGAGAAGGCCGGCGGCGCGCTGGGTTGGGTACTCGGCATCGCGGGGTTCCTCCTCGCCCGGGACGCCGCCTTCCGACTCGACCTGTTCGACCTGCTCAACTGGTGACGTCGACGGTGATCCGCCCGGGGTGGGTGTAGACGTTCATGCTCCGGTCCCGGAGGAACCCGACGAGGGTGATCCCGGCCTCGTCGGCCAGGTCGACGGCGAGACTGCTGGGGGCGGAGACCGCCGCGAGCAGCGGCACCCCGGCCATCCACGCCTTCTGGGTCAGCTCGAAGCTGGCCCGCCCCGAGACCAGCAGGAGGTGCCCGGCGAGCGGCAGCCGCCGTTCGCGGACCGCCCAGCCGACGACCTTGTCCACCGCGTTGTGCCGGCCGACGTCTTCCCGTAGCACCACCGGATCACCGTCGGCGGTGAACAGCCCGGCCGCGTGCAGACCTCCGGTGCGTGCGAAGGCCCGCTGCGCGGCGCGTAGCCGGTCCGGCAGGTCGGCCAGGACCTCGGCCGCGACGGTGACCGGGTCGTCGGTCACGGTGAACAGCGACCGGGTACGCACCGAGTCGATGCTCGCCTTCCCGCAGACCCCGCACGAGCTGGTGGTGTAGAAGTTCCGGGTCGGGTCGGTGGTCGGCTCGGGCACGCCCGGGGCCAGCACCACGTCCACCACGTTGTACGTGTTCGGCGTCTCCGCCCCGGCGCAGAGTTGCGCGGTGAGGACGTCGTCGGCCGACCGGATCAGCCCCTCGGTGAGCAGGAACCCGACCGCCAGGTCGAGGTCGTCGCCGGGGGTCCGCATCGTCACCGCGAGGGGGCGACGCCGACCAGGTCCCGCCGGACCGACCCGGATCTCCAGCGGCTCCTCGACGGAGAGGCTGTCCGGTCGGCGTACCGACCGGCGGTCGGGCGGGGTGTCGAGGTCGATCCGCAGGATCGGGCGGCGGTCGGTGGCACGTCCCATGGCGCCATCCTGCCCGACGGATCCCGTGACGGCCTGGGTGCCGCTACCGTGACCGGATGACTCCAGACCGGGACGGTCGCCGGTGACCACCGATCGGGCCGCACCTCCGACCCGGTACGCGGCGGTGGTGCTGGCCGGTGGGGCGGCCCGCCGGATGGGCGGGGCGGACAAGCCGGGGGTCCCGGTGGGGGGCCGCCCGATGCGGGACCGGGTCCTCGACGCCGTGGCGGACGCCGAGCCCCGGGTGCTCGTCGGCCCCGAGCCCGTCGAGGCGTACCCGGTGGGGGTGCGGACCACCCGGGAGGAACCCCCGGGGGCAGGCCCGGTGGCCGCTGTCGCGGCCGGGTTGGTGCTGATCGGCCCCGAGGTCCCCGTCGTCGCCCTGCTCGCCGCCGACCTGCCGCTGCTCACCGGGGAGGCGGTGTCGGCGCTGCGGCGGGAGTTGACCGAGGGTACGGCCGACGGCGTCTGCTTCGTCGACGACGACGGACGTCGGCAACCCCTCTGCGGGGTGTGGCGGGTGTCGTCGGTGCGGACCGCCCTGACTGCGGTGGCCGACGGGCGCGCGGACGGGCTCGTCGGGGCGTCGATGCGTACCCTCCTGGCTGGCCTGAGCGTCACCGAGCTGCCCTGGTCCGGTGCGGGGCCACCGCCGTGGTTCGACTGTGACACTGACGACGACGTACGCCGGGCCGAGGAGTGGGTGCGATGACGGTGATGGACGAGTGGGTCGTGGCGGCCTGCACAGAACTGGGTCTGGACCCGACGCAGGTGCCGGTGCCCGTCGTACTGGATCTGGCCCGGGACGTGGCGCACCAGGTGTTGCGTCCGGGGGCGCCGGTCAGCGCGTACCTGATGGGGGTCGCTGTGGGTCGGGGGGCGGATCCGGCGACGGTCGCGGCCCGACTGACCGAACTGGCCGGTTCCTGGCCGGTCGAGATGGGTGGAGGCGGCGGCCCTGACGGGCCGGTGTCCGATCCCGGTCGCGACTGATTCGCCCGCCCCGTGCCGTGGGTAGGGTGACCTTGACGGACGGAGGCGATCATGACGGCAGACCACCCCTCGGCGCCGGCTGACCCGACCGGCGACCCCCCGCCGGAGCACCACGAGCCGATCCTGCTGGACGCGCCGACCACGGCCGACCTGCGGGCCAAGGTGACCCAGGCCTGGCAGGAGTTCGCCCGGGCGCTCGCCGGGCGACTGCGGGACCTGCCCACCGGTACGCACATCGAGCTGACCCTCGACCCGACCGCCTCCGGCACCGGTGACGCCGTCTACTCGATCAGCGTCGACGTGGTGGCCGAGGGGCGGGTCTCGGCGCGGGCCGTCGGCAACGCCACCCTCCCGCAGGGGTACCGCATGGACCGGGCGGCGGTGGCGGACATGATCGCGCTCGGCTGGTCCCCGCCCGGGGTGGTCGAGGGTTCGGGTGAGGACTTCGGCCTGGAGGGTACGACGGCGGAGGGGAGCAGGCTCGCCGCGCTGCTCGCCCGGACGCTGCGCGACGTCTACGGCGCCCCGCACCCGGCCTTCCTGGTCTACCTGGTGCACGACGCCCAGGGGGAGCCGATCGCCGTGGAACCCCTGGGTACGGCGCGCAGCGAGTTCGGCCCGGACCGGGACGTCGAGGCCGACCTTGACGAGGCGCTGGCGGCGGCGGCCGGTCAGAGCGCCGACAACGACGTGGACACCCTCGACGAGCGGGTCCGCACCGTCGTCTCGACGATGTTGAAGTCCAAGTCCGACCTGTTGCAGATCGACTCCGACGGGGACATCAACATCCGGGCGGGTTCGGCGATGGTCTTCGTCCGGGTACGGGACAACCCGCCGCTGGTCGACGTCTTCTCTCCGGTCCTGACCGAGGTCGAGCCGACCGAGCGGCTGTACGTCAGGCTCTCCGAGTTGACCAACCGGATGCCGATCGGCCGGCTCTACTGCGCCGACGACACCGTGTGGGCCTCCATCCCGGTCTTCGGCCGGAACTTCCAGGCCACCCATCTGATGTTGGCCGTGCAGGTGATGACCGGTCTCGCCGACGAACTCGACGACCGCCTGCACGGTGAGTTCGGTGGGAAGCGGTTCTTCGGCGAGGGGGACAAGCCGGGCCGTCGGGACGCCGAAGGCGACCCGGACCACCGGACCGGCATGTACCTCTGAGCGTCGGTCACGGTCAGGCCGGGCCGACGCCGGGGGACTCGACGAGCCGGGAGAGCACGATGGTGCTCCGGGTGGAGGTGACGAAGGGTTCCGCCCGGAGTCGTTCCAGCGCCTCCTCCAGGTGGGAGATGTCGGCGGCCCGCAGGTGGACCAGGGCGTCGGCCTCCCCCGAGACGGTGTAGGCCCCCACCACCTCGGGGTGCCGACGGGTGGCGATCCGGATCTGGGCGGGGGTGGTCCGTCCGGCGCAGAACAACTCGACGAAGGCCTCGGTGGTCCAGCCCACCGCGGCCGGGTCGACCACGGCGGTGAACCCCCGGATCACCCCGGTCGATCGCAATCGGTCCACCCGGCGCTTGACCGCCGGCGCGGAGAGTGACACCCGGGCACCGATGTCCGCGTACGACGCGCGCGCGTCTGCGACGAGCAACGCAATGATTCGCTGGTCAACGTCATCTATCTGCAACGTTCCGCCTTGGGCAAGCAATGTTCGCGGCTGTTGCTAAAGTTTTACGCTACCTACGCTTGGTAATCGTGAAGCAGCAGCGAGTCGCGCAAAAGCGGATATACCTCATGTGCTCGCCTCAGCACTTCGCTGTCGAGTACGCGATCAACCCGTGGATGGACCCGACCGCCCCCGTCGACCGGGAACTGGCGGTCAAACAGTGGGAGGGGCTGCGGGATGCCCTGACCGGCCTCGGACACGAGGTGCACCTGCTCGATCCCGAGCCGGGCCTGCCCGACATGGTCTACGCCGCGAACGGGGCCTTCACCGTCGACGGCACCGCCTACGGTGCCCGGTTCAAGCACGACCAGCGGGCCGCCGAGGCGGCGGCGCACCGGGCCTTCTACACCGACCGGGGCTGGCGGTTCGTCGCGCCGGTGGAGACCAACGAGGGCGAGGGTGACCTCGCCTACCTGCCGCAGGCTTACGGCGGCCTGGTCCTCGCCGGGTACGGCTTCCGCACCGCCCTGGCGGCGCACGCCGAGGTGCAGGAGGCGGTGGGGCGGCCGGTGGTGTCGCTGCACCTGATCGACCCGCGCTTCTACCACCTGGACGTGGCGCTCGCCGCGCTGGACGACACCAACGTCGTCTACTTCCCCGGGGCCTTCTCGGCCGCCAGTCGACGGGTCCTCGCCCAGCTCTTCCCGGACGCCGTCCTCGCCGACGGCGACGACGCGATGTCGTTCGGCCTGAACCTGGTCGGCGACGGGCGCAACGTGGTGCTCAACGCCGAGGCGACCGGGCTGGCCGGGAAGCTGCGCGACGCCGGTTACCACCCGGTCCCGGTGGACCTGGCCGAGCTGAAGAAGGGCGGCGGCAGCGTGAAGTGCTGCGTCGCCGAACTCCGCCCCTGACCCGCCGCCCCGGCTACCGGCGCTGCCCAGGCCGCTGCCCTGACCCGCCGCCCCGGCCTCCTGGCGCTGCCGGAGAGGCCGGGGCGACGACGGCCGGGCGTCAGTCGTGGGCCGGTGTCAGCCCAGGGTGACCAGTTCGTTGATCAGCACGTTGGAGAGGAGCTGACCGTCGCGCTGGACGCTCCGCAGGTACCACCGCTGCTGCGGGGTACGCGACTGGTTGAACTGCCACGCGCCGCGCGGACTGTCGATCTGGCCGATGCGGCCCAGCGCCAGGTTGACCTCCTGCGGGCTGGGTTCGTCCCCGGCCAGTCGGATGGCGGCTTCGAGCACCTGGGCGGCGTCGTACGACGCCATCGCGTAGGTCGTCGGCGAGTCGTTGAAGCTCTTGCGGTAGTCGGAGGCGAACTGCCGGTTGGCGGTGTTGTTCAGGTCGGCCGAGTAGTTGAGGGCGGTGGAGATCCCGGTCGCCTCCTGCTCGCGGAGTTCACCGAGCACTGCGCCCTCGGTCAGGAACCCGGGCGCGTAGATCGGCCCCCGGTAGCCGGTCCGGCGTAGCTGTTTGACGAACTGGACGGCGGCCTGGCCGGAGTAGAAGCAGAAGACGGCGGTGGGGTTGCGGGCCAACGCCTGCTGGATGTCGGCGACGTACGTGGAGTTGCCCGGTTGGACGGTGTCGTCGGTGAAGACCACCTCACCGGCGATCCGTTGGTCGTCGGGGCCGAAGCCGTTGCGGAAACCGGCGATCACGTCCCGGCTGCCGGCGTTCTCCGGGGCGAGGATGGCGACCCTGGCATTGGCGGGCAGCTCCTGTCCCAGGTACGCCCCCATCGCCTCCCCGGGCTCGTTGAGCACGTACGACGTCCGCCAGATGTAGACGACGCTCTGGAGGCTGGCGGGCGAGGCGTTGGAGCCGATCAGCGGCACCCTGGCCTCTTCGACGGCGTCCCGGATGGCGATCATGACCGCCGGGTTCACCACTCCGGTGAGGGCGAGGACCCCCTGCTTGAGCAGGTTGTCGACAGCCGCCTGACCGCTGCGGGCGTCCTCACCCTCGTCGGCGACGACGAGCTCGACGGGTCGACCGCCCAGTTGTCCCGCGTTGCGGTCGAGGAAGAGCTGGAAGCCGTTGACGATTTCGGTGCCAATGGGCTTGAGTGCACCGGTTGTGGGGGCAATGAGACCGATCTTGATCGGTGCCCCGGTAGACGTGGTGCTGTCCTCGTCGTCCGAGCCGCACCCGCCCACCAACCCGACGGCGCCGATCCCGGCCAGCAGTTGCAGGGCTCGCCTGCGGTTCATCTGCGACACCGAAGTCCTTCCCGGAAAGGAGCGGATCGTGACCACTCCTCGGCGTTCTACCTGCTCGGTCATGGTGCGTCAATCATTGTGCAGGGACCGTAACCCACCGGTCACCTGGGGCCAGTCGGGAGCCATCGGATCGATGAGCCCGAAATGATCACATCGAGGCACTTCGACAAGTTCGACATCGGCGCCGACCTCTGCCGCCGCTGCCACATAGGCCCTGCTCATCGCGATGGGCACCTGTCTGTCGTTCGTTCCGTGCAGGATCACCGTGCGGACGGGGGGCGGCGGTCGCATGGCGGGGTCGGCGGCGGCGTACCTGTCGGGGAACTCCGTCGGCCCCCCGCCGAGCAGCGCGGCCACCGCGCCCTGGTCGAGGTCCAGCCGGTACGCCTCGGCGAGGTCGGTGACCGGGGCCAGGGCCAGGACCCCGCCGACGGTCTGCGGGGCGACCCCGGCCACGTGCAGCGCGAGGTGTCCGCCGGCGGAGTGCCCGACGAGCAGAGGTTGACCGGAAAGGTTCAGTTCGGGAAAGGCGACGGCGACGAGTTCCGGCAGTGCCGCCACCGCGTCGACGACGTCCGAGCCGGTGGCGGGCCAGCCCCCACCCGGCCGACCGGTGCGCCGGTACTCGACCTGTGCGACCGGATGACCCGACTCGGCGAGGGCGGCGGCGAGCGGCCCGGTGTGCGTCCGGTCGTACTCGGCCCGCCAGAAGCCGCCGTGCACCACGACGACGAGCGGCCCGGTCGGCGTCGGGCCGACGGGTCGGCGTAGGTCGGCGATCTGGTCCGGGTGGTCGCCGTACCGGACTGTGGCGTCCGGCGGCGGGCTCGGCCGGGTGAGCACGGCACGCCGGTCTGCGGTCATGTGCGCGACGGTAGCGCGCCCGATGGCATCGCTCCCACCCTGGTGGGCACCTTTCCTACCGGCGGGTACGCGTGGTGGACGCGCCGGTCACAACGGGTGGAACCGCAGGGTGCCGGTCGGGGCGGCGAGCGGGTGACCCGGTCCCTGGGACAAGATGGGTGCCATGACGCAATCGCGCTCCGCCGAACAGAACGACGAGCCGGGCCGCGACGGTGCCGGTGTACCCGGCACGGTGGTGGTGGTCGGCCCCGACGGCCGACCGGTCGGCACCGTGCAGACCGACGAGGTCCAGGGCGAGGACCCCGCCCGCCTGGTCGAGCAGCCGGCCAAGGTGATGCGGATCGGCAGCATGATCAAACAGCTGTTGGAGGAGGTCAAGGCCGCTCCGCTGGACGACGCCAGCCGACACCGGATGCGGGAGATCCACGAGCGGTCGATAGTGGAGCTGAAGGAGGGGCTCGCCCCCGAACTCCGCGACGAGTTGGAGCGGATCTCGCTGCCCTTCACCGAGGAGAAGGCCCCCAGCGAGGGTGAGCTGCGGATCGCCCACGCCCAGCTGGTCGGCTGGCTCGAAGGTCTCTTCCACGGCATCCAGGCAGCCCTGGTCGCCCAGCAGATGGCGGCCCGGGTCCAGCTGGAGCAGATGCGCTCGGGTCGGGCCGCGCTGCCCAGCGGATCGGGCGAGATCATCCCCGGCATGCCCGGCATGGCCGGTCAGCCCGGCGGGGAGAACCACAGCACCGGCCAGTACCTCTGACCGGCCCGGCTCAGCCGGTAGGGAAGACCCTCTCCAGGTACGCGGCCACGCCGTCCTCCGAGTTCGCCGAGGTCACCTCGTCGGCGACGGCGAGGACGGCGGGGTGCGCGTTGGCCACCGCCACCCCGCGCCCCGCCCAGGTCAGCATCGGTACGTCGTTGGGCATGTCACCGAAGGCGACCACGTCGGCGGCACCGATCCCGAGCCGCTCGCAGAACCACGCCAACCCGGCGGCCTTGGTCACCCCGGCGGCCGAGATCTCGATCAGCCCGGTGTGCGAGGAGTGGGTCGCCTCGGCGATCCCCTGGATCGCGCCGGCCACCAGCTCGACGAAGACGTCCGGATCCCGGTCACCGGCCCGGACCAGCAGCTTCACCGCCGGGACGGAGAGCAGTTCCTCCGGCGACTCGACGGCCCGGATGGCGTCGAAGTCGGCGTCCCACCGCAGCGGGTAGTGCGTCTCGTGTCGCATCTGCCGCCCGTCGGCGATCTCGACGGCCAGGCTCACCCCGGGTACCTCGGCCCGGAGTCGACGGGCCACCTCGGACAGGTGCTCCGGGGCGAGCGGGTCGGCCCGGAGCACCTCGTCGGACTCCGGGTCGTACACCACCGCCCCGTTGGCACAGATCGCCGGCAGCGGCTCGGTCAGCTGGTCGTAGACGAGGGAGAGCCAGCGGATCGGCCGACCGGTGACCAGGACCACCGGCATCCCCTGGGCGCGGAGCCGGACCAGGAGGTCGGCGGTACGGGGGCTGACGGTGGCCTTGTCGGTGAGGAGGGTTCCGTCGATGTCGGTGGCGATCAGGCGGGGTGTGTCTCCCATCAGCGGGACAGTAGCCGATCGAGGTACACCGCCACCCCGTCGTCGTCGTTGCGCAGTGTCACCTCGTCGGCGACGGCCTTCACCGACGGGTGGGCGTTGGAGACCGCCACCCGCGCCCACCCGGCCCACTCGAACATCGGCAGGTCGTTGGGCATGTCCCCGAAGACCAGCACGTCGGCCGGGTCGACGCCGAGGGTCTGGGCCACCACCGTGAGCCCGGTGGCCTTGTCGGTCTGCGGTGGGCAGATCTCGATGAAGCCGAGCCCGGCCTGGGTGAGGGTGGCCACCTCGGGCGGGATGATCCGGCGGGCGACGTCGAGCAGTTCGTCGACGTGGTGACCGGAGGTCCGGGCGAACCCCTTGAGCACCTCCCCGGAGAGGCACTCGCTCCGGCTGCGCGCCTCGAACCGGTCCGGATAGGGCCAGCTGGGGTGATAGTCGCCCCAGAGCGGGGCGTCGTGGTCGTCGAGGGCCTCGACCATCACCGTCAGCGGGCCGACCTCGGCCTCCAGGTCGGTCAGCAGCCGGGCCAGGACCTCGCCGGGAAGCCGTACGTCACGCAGCACCACCGGTCCCGCCGGGTCGCTCTGGTCCACCACCCGACCGCCACCGGCCATCACCAGGAAGTCCGCGGCCCGGATGTCGTTGCGGGTCAGTTCGGTCAGCCGGGGTCCGCGCCCGGTCGCGCCGACCACCGGGATCCCGGCGGCCCGGACCCGGTCCAGCACCTCATGGGTGTACGCGGAGACGGTCTCGTCGCTGCGCACGAGCGTCCCGTCGAGGTCGGTGGCGATCAACTTGGGCAGTCCTGGCCGGGTCATCATTCCTCCTCAGCCCACCGCCCTCGCGTAGGCCGCCGAGGTGCCGGCGTCGCTGGACCCACGATGGCGGGCAGCAAACGTACCTCGGAAAACCGGTCTCAACCATGGCTTACGCGCTAATCGGACATCAACTCGCGACGGCCGGTAGGTGACCGGCGACCTGCCGCGAACCGGGCCGGGAGGGTCAGGCCGGTGGCTCCGGACGGGCGAACGGGACCGTCGGTTGCACCGTCAGGTCGGGCGGGGCCGGCAGGGCGTCCTCGTCTGCGGCCCGGTCCGAACGCCCCCGTCGCCACGGACGGAACCCGGCGTCGGGCGGCCCGTCGTCAGCGGTCGGCTCCGTCGGCTCGTCCGGCCGGTCGGCGGCGGGCCGGGCCTGGCCTCTGCCGCTCAGGTGCAGCGCCGCCGCGAGGAGCAGACAGCCGACGAAGGCCATCACCAGGCCACGGCCGTACTCCACCTGGTAGCCGTCCTCCGGGGAGTAGAAGAGGGCGCGCTGGCTCGGTTCGTCGAGGGCGAAGGCCGTGGCGACCAGCAACGCCACCAAACCCGCCGCGACGGCCAGTCCGGCCACCCGGGCGTTGTGCCGGATCGCCGTGGTGCCGCTCAGGGCGAGCGCCGCCAGAGCGCCGAGGAGGAGCAGCCCGACCAGGTAACCGACCCCGAACCCACCGACCTCGGAGACGTTGCCCGGGATCCGCAGCTCGGTCTCGCCGTCCGCGCCGCCGTCGGGCAGCGTCATCACCAGCCACTCACCGACCATCGAGGCGGCGGCGGCCACCGCGCCCAGCCCGGCCAGCACGCCGGGGACCCGACGGTCCCGGGCGAGACCGGCGAGGGTACCGGCGGTCCGGCCCCGGGGTTTCGCCTCGCCTGATCCCCATTCGAGGACGGCTGCGCCGTCGGAGCGGTCGTCCTGCCGTGGGATGGGGAGATCCTGGGACATCGTGACCCTTCCGCCCGTGCGGGGCTTGAGCGGTCGGGGCACCCCGACCGTCGGTCCAGGCCGAATCATGACACAGTCGGCGCAGGTCGACCGGGTACGCCGCCCGGCGGGGCGCGACGTCGACTGGGCCTGCGATCGGACGACGCGCCGAGGAGCCCCGCGTCGGTTAGCGTCAGGACATGCCTATTCGTACAGCTTCCGCACAGTGGCAGGGCAACCTCACCGAGGGTTCCGGAACCATCCGTACCGGTAAGGGGGGATTGTCGGGGAACTACTCCTTCGCGTCCCGCTTCGAGGAGGGGCAGGGGACCAACCCGGAGGAGCTGATCGGCGCGGCGCACGCCGGTTGCTTCTCGATGGCCCTCTCCAAGGCCCTGGCCGACGCCGGATCGCCGGCCACCTCCGTGGAGACCACCGCCAAGGTGCACCTGGACAAGACCGACGCCGGAATGACGGTGACCCGGATCGACCTGGAGACCGTCGGCCAGGTGCCCGGCATCGACGAGGCGCAGTTCACCACCTTCGCCGAGGGCGCCAAGGAGAACTGTCCGATCTCCCGGCTGCTCGCCCCGGGCGCGCAGATCAGCCTCACCGCCCGGCTCGCCGGCTGACCACCCCCGCCGGTCCGGTCGGTGCGCGGTGCCGCACCGACCGGACCCCGGCGTGGGCTGAAGACGGCGGCCGGGTCGGGCAGAATGGGCGAGGTGCCTGTCGAGATGAGCCCGCAACGATTCGAGGACCTGGTCTCCGAGGCGCTCGACGAGGTGCCCGAGGAGCTGCTCGGGCTGATGAGCAACGTGGTGATCCTGGTCGAGGAGGACTCTCCCCCCGGTGAGCCGGAACTGCTCGGCCTCTACGAGGGACACGCGCTGACCACCCGGGGCTGGGACTACGCCGGGGTGCTGCCGGACCGGATCTTCATCTACCGCCGTCCGATCCTGCGTGTCTGCGAGACCGAGGAGGACGTCGTCGAGGAGGTGGCCGTGACGGTGGTGCACGAGATCGCCCACCACTTCGGCATCGACGACGACCGACTGCACGAGTTGGGCTGGGGCTGACGTCGCCGTACCTGTTTGCGACGGACCCGTATCGTCGCAGGTCCAGCAGGCGAAACGGAGGCATCTTCACCATGCGCAGTGAGCTGTTCTCGGCCGAGAACCTGGAGAAGGAGTCCGCTCAGCCCGGCATGTGGCTGCAGAACTCCAAGATGCTCAAGATCCGGCTACACGGTGAGGCGTTGGCCCGGGTCGGGTCGATGGTCGCCTACCAGGGACAGGTCCAGTTCCAGGCGCTCGGCTCCGGTGGTCTCGGGAAGTTCCTCAAGCAGAAGCTGACCGGCGAGGGCGTCCCGCTGATGAAGCTCACCGGCTCCGGTGACGTCTTCCTCGCCGAGATGGCCAAGGACGTACACGTCATCGACCTGGAACCGGGCGACGCCCTGTCGATCAACGGCTCCAGCGTGCTGGCCTTCGAGCCCACCCTGCAGTACGACATCAAGCTCGTCGGCGGCACCGGGATGGCCGCGTCGGGCCTGTTCAACTGCATCTTCACCGGCCACGGCCGGATCGCCATCACCACGAAGGGCATGCCCGTGGTGCTCAACGTGGACGCCCCCACCTACGTCGACCCGCAGGCGATCGTCTGCTGGTCGGCCAACCTCAAGACCGGCTACCACCGGGCCGAGCAGATCGGCCTGGGCACGCTGCTCGGTCGGCGTACCGGGGAGGCGTTCACCATGAGCTTCGCCGGTCAGGGGTTCGTGGTGGTCCAGCCCTCCGAGGAGCCGCCGACCCCCGGCAGCGGCCAGTAGGGTCCCGGACATCGACCGGGAAGGCCCCGGCCCGTCGCGGGAGCGACCGGGCCGGGGCCTTCCCGTGCGTCGGAGTGGACTCACTCCCCTCGGAGCCGCGCCAGCCGGGCCGCCGCGTCAGAGAAGTCACTCCCCTCGCCGGAGCCGCGCCAGCCAGGCCGCCGCGTCGGCGTAGTCGGTGTCCGACAGACCGGCCGGTGCCGGCACCGGCCGGTCACCGCCGGCCTCGTTCCACCGGTGCCGGGGGTACGACCCGAGGAACCTGACGTCGGCGCAGATCCGCCGAAGCCCCTGCAACGCCTCGCCGAGTCGAACGTCGGCCACGTGCCCGGTGCAGTCGAGGAAGAAGACGTACCGGCCGAGCGCCTCACCAGTGGGGCGGGACTCGATCCGGGTCAGGTTGACCCCCCGGACCGCCAGCTCCATCAGCACCGACAGCAGGACACCCACCCGGTCGTGGGCGATGTAGACGGCCAACGACGTCACGTCGTCCCCGGTGGGGGGCGGCGGCGGGCCGGGGCGGGACACCAGGGCGAACCGGGTCACCGCGTCGGGGTGGTCGGAGATCTTGTCGGCCAGCACCGCCAGCCGGTGCCGGGCGAGACCGATCGGGGCGCAGATCGCGGCGTCGTACCGGCCCTCGGCGGCACCGGTCGCGGCGGTGGCGTTGGAGAGGACGTCGACGACGGCGGCGTCGGGCAGGTGGCTCCGCAGCCACTGTCGGCACTGGGTGGACGCCTGGGGGTGGGCGGCGACCGACCGGATGGCGGCGATCGTGGTCCCCGGGCGGGCACCGAGCACGAAGTCGACAGGCAGGATCACCTCCCTGGTGATGACCAGGGGTTCCCCCTCGGCCAACTCGTCGAGGGTCACCCCGACCGCCCCGCCGACCGAGTTCTCCAACGGGACCAGGGCCGCGTCGGAATCCCCGGCCCGTACGCTGTCCAGCGCCTCGGGAACGCTGCGGGCCGGGGTCCGGGTGCCGTGCTCGGCAGCGGGAATCGTCCGCAGGGCCTGCTCTGAGAAGGTGCCCTCGGGGCCGAGGAAAGCGAAGCGGGTGGGCGGTGTTCCGGGCATGGCGACAGCCTACGCACCGGCCCCGCAGTCGCAGGCCAACGTCCGGATGCCGGCCGGCCCGATGGCGCGTACCCGGGCGGAGCAGACATCGGTGCCGGCGGTGACCAGTTCGAGGGCGGCCGGTGTGCCTGCCACCCTCAAGGCGCTGCAACTGCTGCTGGCGCAGATCGCCGCCGTCGACGAGTTCCTGCCTGCCGACTGCTGCTGCGCGGCATGGTCGTGAGCCTGCTGCGGTGGCCGGCCTCGGTGTATGCCCCGGTCGGTGCTCGCCGACCTGGACCGCCTCGCTGCGCAGGCCAGACACCCCGCGTCCTTCCCTCAGGCGTTCCACCGTCGTCGCCGCCATCAATGCCGGGGGCCATACTCTCGTTGGCGGCGGTCAGGCGGTGGGTAGGCTGGCGGGCGCGCTGCTTGCGAGTTTGCTGCTGGGTAGGAGGGCAGGTCGTCAATCGAACCCTGACTTGAAATTGCTCGGCCATTAGGTGATTGCATAGCGGCCGCGCCCGCCGCCCGCCGCCTTGCCAGGGCGTCCTCCTCCGAGCCTGCGTCCCTGACAGCCCGACCGAAAGCCTTCGCCCTAACACGGAGTTCAAGCAAGAAACGCTTCTCATCTGCAACCGTTGCCCTATGTGCAGTTCCGGCGGCCACTCGGTCTTGCGCTATTTGCTCGATTTTAGCAGAAATCGCAGGCCACCCTCCCGCTTCCTCCGCTTCCTCGGATCGGAGCTGAAGACCATCGGCCTTCCACCGGTTTCATAGTTGGTGCAACTGGGGATCATTTCCGCGCATGCTGGTTGGCGGAGGCATGTCGGTTGAGCGGCTACCAGCCTCCTCCTCCAAGGCCATTCGCTCGTCAACATCGGCAGGAACATATCTTTCCATCGTCACTCCTGACTGGCGCCTTGTCATGCAGCCTTGAACAATGGTGTCCTGTCCGGCGTGGGTGTGATGCTTGGTGTGCTTCCCCTGCAGGGGCTGGACGACACTACGGACAACCCCACCCCCCGGTTCAACCCAAATCGGGACTGAGCTGCTTCCATGGCTGTCAAGGTGTGCTGGTAGTTCCGCACCGAAGCACGACACCGACCAGACCAACACGGCACCGGTCGCCGCATACCATCAGACCGGATCCCTCGATGGACGTCTCCACACCGCAGACCAGCGCGGCGTCCTCGCTCGACAGACCCTCAGCGATCCGCCGCCAGAACCGCCGCTGGACATCCCTGCCATTCACGCCGGGCTGCCCTGGAGACCGCATCGCCGGTCGCCCGCCACCGAAGTCACCCAACTTGGTGGTCTACCCATCTACACGGTCAGAGGACGCAGAAGAAGGTCAGCGATCCGGCGACGTCCCCGTCGTCGAGGACCGGGGTGGAGATGGCGTCCACCGTCGCGTCCGGGGCGCCGACGGCCGCCTGGATGCGCAGGAGACCCCGGGCCAGCCGCCCCGAGTGCAGGGCCAGCAGCGGGGGGATCTTGTCGGTGTCCTGCTCGGTGAGCTCGCCCCGGTACGCGGTGAAGTCCAGCAGGCGCAGGCCGCCGTCGAGCAGTGGAAGGCCGATCACGTCCTCCGGTCGGCCCAGGCACAGGAGTCGGCGACCGGACGGCGAGACGGCGACGACCTTGGTCTCGGCGTCGATGAGCAGACACGGCTCGGCCGCCCGGGAGACGGTGACCGCCCAGTTGCCGACACTGCCGGACTCCTGCTCGGCGGGGGCCGCAACGGACGGCGCGAACGCTTCCGAAAGCGAGAGTTCGACGTGGGCCACCGCGCCTCCTAGGTACACCGCCGGTCCGTCCACGCTAGCCGGTCGTCGGCGGCACCGCCCGACCACGCCGGGTCGCCCGGGTCACCGCCAGGGGCGGACGACCGGACGGGAGGGCGTGCACGGAGGGGACGAGGCAGCTCCCGAACGGGCCACGTGGCGTCGACCGAGACGTTACCGCCGGTTGGCCGCCTTGTCAGCGGCCGTTCGGCCCTCGTCGTACCACCGGTAGTCGGCTGCCGGACGGTATCCGCCCTTCATCCACGTCCCCGGGTGTTGGGCCACCTGGGTCAGCTTCTCGGCGGTCGCCGGGCTGATCCGGTTTCCGCCCGCGACGAGAAGGCGGTCCAACTCCCGGTGGGTCGCCATCAGACAGTCCTTCGGCAGGCCGTAGACGCTGATGACGCCCGACCCGACGAAGGTCAGCACCGGCGTGACCGGGATGGGCAGTCCGACCGCGTCGGTCAGCGCCTTGCTGGCCCGCTTGGCGTCGCGACGGGTCTCCGGGACGTACGGCGGACGCTTGCCGTTGATCTGCACCACGTCACCGGCGACCAGCACCCGGGCTCGGCCGTGGTCGGCGATGGTGATGGCGAAGAGTCCGCTCGGCCCGATGGCGAGGAACCCGGCACGGTCGTCCTCGGCGGGGTCGAGCAGGAGGTCGGAGACGTCGGTGCGGGGCCACTCCACCACGTGCCAGGACGGCCCGAGATGGTCGAGCTGCCCGAGGGCACGGGCCCCGGCGGCCTCCAGTCTGCGGGCACCCCGTTCGGCCCGACGGCGTCGGGCCCATTCCATGGGTGTGTACCGACCGGCGAGCCCGGAGGCGTCGCCGTGCGGCGGTGAGCCGTCGGCAGGCGGCAGCGCCCGACCCGTGGAGACGGCCCGTCGTGCGGGAAAGACAGTCATCGCGACCTCCGGCAAAAGGTCCCTCGAAGTTATGTCCTCACTACCCTACGTTGCCTAGTCGGGTGTTCGGCAAGGTGGAACGCCGGAGTGAGTGCGGATGAATGCCCTATTCACGACCACATCTTTTCTCGCATGACGTCAATCCCCTGCCTAGGCTGCCAGGGTGACCCACCATGTGGACAGCGAGGTCGGTGCGCTCGGCACGGTGCTGCTGCACCGACCCGGCCCCGAACTCGCCCGGCTGACCCCCCGGAACAACGACTCGTTGCTCTTCGACGCTATCCCATGGGTGGGGCGGGCGCAGGAGGAGCACGACGCCTTCGCCGCCGCGCTCGCCGGGCGCGGCGTGGAGGTGCTCTATCTGGCCGACCTGCTCGCCGAGACGCTCGCCGTCGCCGATGCCCGGTCCGACCTGACCGAGCAGGTCCTGCGCTCCCCCAGGCTCGGTGACACCCTGCGCCGCCGGGTCGCCGAGCATCTGGCCTACCTGGACCCGGAGGCCCTCGCCGAGGTCCTCGTCGCCGGACTGGCCCACGAGGAACTGCGGCTCAGTCGGGAACGTCCCGGTGGGCTGGTGTGGACGCTGATGGACCGGCACGAGTTCGTCATCGACCCGCTGCCGAACCTGCTCTTCACCCGGGACTCGTCGGTGTGGATCGGCGACCGGGTGGCGGTCACCAGCCTGGCGATGCCCGCCCGACGCCGGGAGAGCACCCTCACCGAGGCGATCTACCGACACCACCCCCGGTTCGTCGGCACCGACCTCGTCTACCGTCCCACCCTGGAGCACCTCGAAGGCGGTGACGTCCTGCTGCTCGCCCCCGGGGTCCTCGCCGTCGGGGTGGGGGAACGGACCACCCCCGCCGGAGCGGAACGCCTCGCCCGGCAGGTCTTCGCGGCCGGACTGGTCCACACCATCCTGGTGGTCCCGATCGCCCAGGAACGGGCCACCATGCACCTGGACACCGTCTGCACCATGGTCGACGTCGACGCCGTCCTGATGTACCCGAACATCGCCGACACCCTGTCGGCGTACCCGGTGGTGGCCGGGGAGGACGGCACGCCCCGGGTGGGCGAGCGGACCCCGTTCCTGCGCGCCGCTGCCGAGGCGATGGGACTGGACCGGCTCCGGGTCATCGACACCGGCCTGGACCCGGTCACCGCCGAACGGGAACAGTGGGACGACGGCAACAACACCCTCGCCCTGGCACCCCGGCTCTGCGTCGCGTACGAACGCAACGTCGAGACCAACGCCCAACTCGAACGGGCCGGGATCGAGGTGATCCGGATCGCCGGATCGGAACTGGGCTCCGGCCGGGGCGGACCCCGCTGCATGTCCTGCCCCCTCGTGCGCGACCCGATCCCGGGCTGACCACACCCGACGGGGACCGTACCGGCCGACAAGCCCCGCCGGCACCGCCCCGCCCCGGGGCCTAACCCGTCCCGGTCTAACCCGCTCCGGTACGCCTCAGCGAAGAGTGAGCTGTCGGCCCAGCAGACCCTGTCGGGCCCGGCGTCCCGCCGCGTCGAGGGGGGTCGGGTCGGCCAACGCCTCGGCGTACCGCTCGGCGAACCGGCCGACGGGGGCCTCCCACTCGGTCGCCGGTACGTCCTCGGGCAGGTCCCACACCGGGACCAGGCGGCCGTGGGCGCGGAACATCCCGGCGAACCGGGTCTCGTCGGCGAGCGGCAGCGTCCCCGCCGCCCCCAGCCGGGCCAGTGCGTCCAGTGCGGCGTCCTCGTCGTCGGGGAGCACCCACCGCACGTGCGCCTTCTCCGGCACCCGGCACCAGTACGCCGCCCGGCTCGTCGTCAGCCGTACGGTCGGGTAGACGGCGGCGTTCGCCCGTTCCAGGGAGGCCTGCACGGTCGGGTCGGAGGCGGCCGCAGGCTCCAGCCAGAAGTCGAAGCCCTCGTGGAGGTCGACGTCCAACACGTCGTCGGCGAGGACGTCCTGGAGTCGGGGGCCGGGACCGGGCAGCGGAGGCACCTGGACCTGCCCGCCGGGCTCGGTGCGCAGCGCGCAGAGCAGCGACTCGGCCAGGTCCCGGGAGACGTCACCGCTCTGCTGGTGGCGCTGGAGCCCGACGAAGACCGTCCCGTCCGCCCGCGCCATCGCCGGGGTGGCCATCGGCAGCACGGTGGCCAGGACGACCGGACGGTCGGGATGTTCCGCCGCCAACTCCGCGTTGAGCCGCAGGGACGCCGACGCGGCCGGCACCAACTCCCGGAGGGCGATCCACTCCGGCTCGTCGGCCAGCCCCTCGAAGGGCCGGGGGACGAAGACGTCCCGCACCTTCGCCGGCTTCGGGGTGGCTACGGCGGCCCGCTGACTCTTTCGACGCTTGCTCACGGCGACCCAGCCTAGACCACCCGGGGTCGGCAGTCGGTGGGCTCGGCCGGACCCACCCGCCGACGGCCAGCCCGCGACGGCCAGCCCGCGACTGTCAGCCCGCGACGGCCAGGTCGGGGTGGCCGAGGGCGATCGGGTCGAACTCCGCCCAGACGCTCTGCCCCAGCCCGTCCCGGTCGACGCCCCAGCGGGCCGCCAGCCCGGCCACGATGTGCAGCCCACGGCCGCCGATCGCATCCGGCCCGGCCGGTCGCATCCGGGGGGTGGCTGTGGAACCGCCGTCGGTCACCCGCAACTGGACCCGTACACCCTCCGGGTCGGGGCAGAGCCGCCAGGCCACCCGGACCACCCCGCCGGGCAGCGCGTCGGCGTGCCGGACCGCGTTGCCGACCAGCTCGGCCAGGACCGCCACCAGATCGGGGAGCAGGACCGGGGAGACGACGTCGGTGAGCTCGTCGACCAGGCGACGCCGGGCCATCCGGGCACCCACTGCGTGATGGGGCACCACCACACACCACGAACGCTCGGCCCGTACCGTCCCCACGGTCGTCCTTCCCCCCTCGCGCCGCGTCGGGTCACCCACGCGGCAGCCGCACCTCTGCGACGGTACCGCCACCGACTCGTGGCCGGAGTGATACCCAACCATTCTGCTGCTCGACGAGTTGCCGGACGAGATAGAGGCCGAGCCCGGCTCCCGGATAGCGCCGACGGTCCCCGGACTCGCCCTGCCAGAACCTGTCGAAGGCGCGTTCCACGTGCTCCGGGCGGATGCCGATGCCCCGGTCGGCGACCCGGAACGCGATGGTCTGCCCGTCGGCGTCCGCGCTGACCTCGATCGGTGAGTCGGGGGCGGAGTACTTGACGGCGTTGGTGCTCAACTCGGTCAGCACGGTGGTCAGGCTCTGCTGGTGCCCGCACGCCGTCGGCAGGTCGCCGGGCAGGTCGAGGCGGAGGCGGCGGCGTACCTCACCGGGAAGGTTGTCGGCAGCGGCCCGCAGCGCGGCGGCGAGGTCGAACGGGACCGACGGTTCGACGCCCGGCCCGGTCTCGGCGGTGGTGGCGAGCAGCCTGTCGACGAGCCGGGCCAGGTCGTTGGCGCGCTGCCCGATGATCTGCGCGGCCTGGCGGCGGTCGGCCTCGGTGAGGGAGTCCCAGTGCTCGTTGAGGGTGTCGGCGTACCCCTTGATGACCGTGACCGGGGTACGCAGTTCGTGGCTGGTCACCGCCACGAAGAGTTCCCGGTCGTGGGCCCGGCGCTGCTGGTCGGTGATGTCGCGGAAGGTGACCACCCGGAGTTGCCCGGTGCCCGGCAGCTCCCCCGCGTTGATCTTCAGCCACCGGCCGTCCGGCAGCCGGTGGTCCAGGGCCCGGCCCGAGTGCGGCAGCGGGAACGGCAGGGGCTCGTTGAGGGCCTGGGCGGCGGGACGCCCGGTCAGCCGGGCCGCCGCCGGGTTCCACAGCCGTACGGTGCCGCCCTGGTCCACCACCGCCAGCCCGTCGGCGAGCGCCGCCACCACCGGCCCGTCCCCGTGGACGGGAAGGCCGTGCTGGTCGCCGTACATGTGGGCGATGCAGGTGGCGAGGTATCCGACCGCCGTGTGCCGGGTGTCGGTCCGGTGGGCGTCCCCCTCGCGGTAGAGCACGTGCAGACTGCCCACCGTCACCCCGCCGATCTCGGCGCGGGCCACCACCATCCAGGTCAGCCCGCTCCCGACCAGCTCACGGGTCAACTGGCCGTCGAGGTGCTCGATGCGGGCCTGCCGGATCCGGGGGCCGGTGAGCAGGCAGACGACGGCGGGATCGGTGGCGGACAGGGGACGCCCGACGGTCCACTCGCACCCCCCGCTGGCGGCGATCACCCGTCCCCCCGAGGGGGTGAACTCCACGAAGGCGGCACCGGCGGCGCCGAGCGCGGGCTGGACCTCCCGCAGCAGCCGGGTGAGGACGGGCAGCCCGGAGTCGCCCGCATTGATCATCTCGATCGCGGTGTGGTGTCCGGCGATGAGGGCGGCGAAGTCGGTCTGCTCCGGCATCCCCCGAGTCTGCCCCTCGACGCCCGCCCGGGGCACCCTCGCGGAACGGCCGGGGGTGCCCCGGGCGGACGAGGCCGCCGGGTCCGGTGGGTTCATCGGCCGAGCCGGGCCAGGGCGAACGCCGGTCGGTCGGTGATGATCCCGTTCACCCCGGCCGCGAGCACCCGGTCGAGGTCGGTCGGCTCGTTGACGGTCCAGACGTACACCTGGTGACCGGCGGCCTGGAACGCCGGGATCAGACCCGGACGGCTCCGGACCAGGCCGACCCCGGGACCGGCGATCCGGGTGCCGAGGGGCAGCCGTCCCGGCCGCACCCATCGTGGCCTCGACTCCATCAGCAACACCGTCGGAAGGGCCGGGGCCAGGGCCCGGATCCGCCGTACGGCGAGGGTCGAGAACGACATCACAGTCACCTGGACCGGGGTGTCCGGGGTCGGCTCGGCCAGCCCGTACCGGCGCAGCAGCGCGACGAGTCGACGCTCGACCGCAGGGCCGTACCGGGAGGGGTGTTTGGTCTCCACCAGGAGCCGGACCGGCCGCCCGGCGGCGAGCACCGCGTCGAGCAGCCGCTCCAGGGTGAGCAGGCGGGTGTGCGACTCGTCCACCGACTCGACCCCGTCGCCGGGCAGGCATCCGGGATGCCACGAGCCGTAGTCGAGCAGGTCCAGCTCGGCGAGGGTACGACCGCTGACCAGCCCCTGTCCGTTGCTGGTCCGGTCCAGCCGACGGTCGTGTACGCAGACCAGGTGCCCGTCCCGGGTCAACCGGACGTCGCACTCCAACCCGTCGGCGCCCTCGTCGAGGGCGCGGAGGTAGGCGGCGAGGGTGTGCTCGGGCAGGTCGGCGGAGGAGCCGCGGTGCGCGAACACCATTGGGTCGCCCATGGCACCGGCCCCCCTACAGCACCCGGCCGGGTTGTCCACCGGAGTCGACGACCTGGCGACCGGCGGCGGCCCACTCGCCCATTCCACCGGCGACGTTGCGCACCCGGTCCCAGCCGTGGTTCATCAGGTAGCCGACGACCTGGGCGGACCGGCCCCCGGAACGGCAGATCACCGCCACGTCCCGGTCTTCGGGCACCTCGGCGAGCCGGGCCGGTATCTCCATCATCGGCAGGTGGTGGGCGTGGGGCGCGTGACCGGCGGCCCACTCGTCGTCCTCGCGGACGTCGAGCAGGTAGGTGTCGTCGTCGATCTCGGTCACGGTCATGGTGGGTACCTGGGGTCCGAACACGGGTACCTAGCCTAGTGGACCCCGTCCGGAGAACCGTCCGGTCACACCGGTCTCACCCAGCGGGAGTTGCCGGTGGCCCACTCGGCGACCCGGTCGTCGCGCAGTGCGGCGAAGAGTCCGCCGCCGACGGCGTCGTCGAGGACGACGTAGGACACCTCGTCGATGGTCTGCGGTGCGGAGGGGACCTGCACCCCGAGCAGGGCGTCCGCCGGCAGGTCACGCAGGGCGAGCAGCAGCTCCTCGATCGGTACGCCGTTGGTGTCCACCGTCAGCGAGCCGCCCACCGCGCGGAGGACCCGGTCCAGCTTGACCGGGTTGCGCCGCAGGTCGGTCTGCCCCGCCTGCTCCATCATCGCCCGCAGCAGCTGTTGCTGGTGGTGCTGGCGGTCGTAGTCGCCGCCCGGCAGGTCGTACCGCTGGCGGACGTAGTCCAACGCCTGACCGCCGTCCATCCGGTGGCAGCCGGGGGAGAAGACCGCCCCGGTGTGGATCGACCGGACCTCGGTGTCGACGCACATCCGCACCCCGCCGAGCAGGTCGATGACGGCCCGGAACCCGGCGAAGTCCACCACCCCGGCCCCGTCGAAGCGCAACCCGGTCAGCCGGGACAGCGTGGCCGAGAGGAGTCGGACCCCGCCCTGGCCGCCGCCGCCCCGCTCGTACGCCGCATTGATCTTGTCGGGTCCGCCGGGGCTGCCGTTCGCGCCGGGTGGGATGTCGACGAGCAGATCCCGGGGTACGGAGATCAGGTAGGCCCGGCGCAACCCGGCCGGTACGTGCACGACGAGGATGCTGTCCGAGCGCTGGGACTCGTCGGTGGTCCCGAGTCGCCGGTCGGAGCCGACCAGCAGGTAGGTCAGCGGCCCGTCCAGCTCCGTGTCGTCCTTGCGGGCACCGGGGTCGAGCAGTTGCTCCCTGCTCACCGTCCGGTCGTACCTGTCGGTGAGCATCCGGAGCCCCGCGACGGCGGCCAGGGCCACCAGGACCAGTGCCAACCCGGCACCGAGCAGGATCCGGGCCCAACGCGGGGTACGGCGACGAGAGGGCCGCACGGAACACCCTCCTCGCCTGATACGAGCAACTCTCATCTCAGGCTAGGAGGGTGTCCCCCCGGTTCACCGGCGTTTCGGTGAACTCACTTCCGGGTGGAGATCATGCCCGGGTTGGCGTAGACGAACTCGGCGAGCTGGTCGTTCTTGACCGCCTGGAACATCTCCAGCGACAGCGGACTGAGCGTCTCCCGCCCGGCGTCGTTGCCGTGGAAGTCACCCCCGTTGGTCCGCAACATGGTCAACTCGTTGCCGGTGACCCCGCGCATGGTGAAGACCAGGTCGGCGAGGCCGGCGTTGCCGGTGTCGAGGATGAAGGCCTTCCCGGCCGCCTTGACCAGCTCCTGGAGCTTCGCCGGGTTGGTCAGCATCCCGGAGTCGGTCGCCTTGCGGGCCATCGCCTTGATCAGCTGCTGCTGGTTCTGCTGCCTGTCGTAGTCGCCCTTCTTCAGCCCGTAACGCTGACGGGAGTAGTCCAGGGCGGCCCAGCCCTCCATCTCCTGGCAGCCCTTCTTGTGGACCACCGGGGTACGGGCCTTGCCGGTCTTCTTGGCGTCCGCGTTCCACATCGGCTCGCCGTCGACGTACGACATGTGCGCGGACTTGACCTCCTGGTTCGGGCAGATCTTCACGCTGCCCAGGGCGTCGATGACGTTCTTGAAACCGCCGAAGTTGATGATCGCCGCGCCGTCGAAGCTGACACCGGTCATCCCCTTGATGGTCTCGGCCATCAACTGGGCACCGCCCTCCCAGCCCCCGTCGTTGCGGGCACCCGCCTGGAAGGCGGCGTTGATCTTGTCGACCCCGCCGGTCCACCCGCTCTTGGTGAACGCCGGGATGTGCGCCTCGGTGTCGCGGGGGATGGAGATCAGGTACGCCTGGTCGTGCGAGGCGGGGATGTGCAGGACGATGATGCTGTCGGCGCGGACGTCGTCGGCCGCCCACCGCTCGCGGGCGTCCACCCCGAGCAGCAGCATGTCGATCGGGCCTTCGAGGCTCTCGCCGCCCTCGGCTTCGCTCTTGCCGGCACCACCGAGCAGGTTGCGCTGCTCGATGCTCCCGGTCGCCTGGTCGACGAGGGCCTTGGTGCCGGCGAGGGCGACCCCGCTGGTCAGCATCAGGACCGCACCGACCGCCAGGGTGATCTTCGCCCAGAGGGGGTCCTTCCGGCGCTTGCGCCGGGCCGGACCGACCTGGCCCATTGCCGCCTTGTCGCTTCTGGCGGCCCTGTTCTTCTTGGGGGCGTGGCTCTTCGGGACCCGGGCAGCCGGCCGGGGGCCGGTGGCGCGCTGCGACGGGATGCCCGCTGAGCCTGAGACGGATGCGCTGGTGTACTCCGGTGACCCGGACCGGCGGGGGGACTGAACCGGCATGCGTGCTCCAGTTCGCATGAGAGGGGCGGCATCACTTTACGGTTCGGGCCCCCTTCTGGCGAGTTTTTCGCTCCCGCCAGAACCGTTTTTTCCGGCTCCGCTCACTCAACTGGCCGAACGTCCAGACAGATACGACCGGACGGTGGCCGGGCTGGTTGAGTACTCAGCCGACCACCGTCCGGTGATGACGTCCGTCGAAACGAATACGAAACAGGGGGCGGCTCAGTTCTGGCCGCCACCGCCCTCCTGCTGGCCGTTCTCCCGCTCCGGCTGGTTGGCCTGCATCCACTCGGACATCTTGTCCGCCGTGATGGCCTGATACATCGCCAGCGCCTTCTCCCGGTCGGAGACCACCACCGACTCACCGTTGATGTTCTCGCTACCCAGATGGGGACTGGTGACGAAGGTGAGGTTCTCCCCGCGCAGATTACGGAACTGAAGCGCCATGTCACCGAGCGAGAACCCCTGGTCGACGGTGACCGCGTCGGTCACCGAGCGGAGGAACGAGTTCAGCCGGGTCGGATTGGTCAACGTGCCGGAACTCGCCGCCTTGTCCATCAGGGCGCGGAGGAATTCCTGCTGGTGCCGCATCCGGGCGAAGTCACCGTCCGGGAACTGTTTGCGCTGCCGGATCCAGTCCAACGCCTCGGCACCGTCCATGTGGTTGGTGCCCTTCTCGAACGTGCGGAACGGCTTGTGGATCGACGTGACGGTCCGCTCCACCTTCAGCTCGACTCCGCCGAGAGCATCGGTGACCTGCTTGAATCCGGCGAAGTCGATGGCCATCACATGGTCGATCCGAACGTCGGAGAAGCACTCCACGGTGCGGACGGCCAGCGGCAGGCCACCGAAGGCGAACGCTGCGTTGATCTTGGCTCGCCGACCCGAGGCACACTCGGCGTCGGCGCTCTCCGGGATCGGCACGTACAGGTCACGGGGGATGGAGACCAGGTACGCCTGCTGATGGTCGGACGGGATGTGCATCATGATGATCGTGTCGGCCCGCCAGTCGCTGGACTGGTCCACCGGGGCGTCCGGATCCCGAGAGTCGGTCCCGACCATCAGGATGTTCAGCGCGCCGTCGACGGTCTTGGCGGGGCGACCCCCGGTGATCGCCGAGAACGGGTCGGTCCGGGCCAGGTTCTCGTTGAGGCTGCGGGTGTAGAACCAGGCGCCGCCGCCGACGAGGAGGGCGAGCACCAGGACGAGCACCCCGAGCACCAGGGCGATACGACGCCAGCGCGGGCGGGGGCGACCCCCCGCACCACCGGAACCGTACTGCCGGCCCCGGCCGCCGGGACCACCCGGTCCACCCGGCCCGGCCGGGCCGCCGGGAGCCGGAGCCTCGTCGTGCGCCGGGTACCACTGCGCGGTCGGCCGGGCTCGCCCCGCCCCGCCCCGGGCCGACGCGCGCCCGGCATCGCGGTGCAGATACGGAACCGGCCCGTCCGCTGAACTGGTCGCTGACATGTAACTCAGGGTACGTATCCCCGGCCACAACCGCCCTCAGGCGACGTACAGGTTGACCTCCGCCGGTGGGCGGCCGGTCACCCGAGGCGCTGGCGGAAGTACTCGATGGTCCGACGCAGCCCTTCCTCGGGGCCCACCGTCGGCTCGTATCCGAGCAGTTGACGCGCGCGGGTGAGGTCGGGGCGGCGCTTCTCCGGGTCGTCCGCACTCCTGGTGACGTACGTCACTTCGGACTCGCTGTCGGAGAGTGACACGATCAACTCGGCCAGTTGACGCATGGTCAGCTCGTGCTCGGTGCCACAGTTGATCGGCCCGGTCTCGGTCGAGTCGAGCAGCAGCAGGATCCCCCGGACCAGGTCGTCGACGTAGCAGATCGAGCGGGTCTGGTTACCGGTGCCGTGCACCGTCAGCGGCTCGCCGCGCAGCGCCTGGGAGATGAAGGTCGGGATGGCCCGCCCGTCGTCGGGCCGCATCCGGGGACCGTAGGTGTTGAAGATCCGGACGATGGCAGCGTCCAGCCCACGGTGCCTGTGGTACGCCATGGTCGCCGCCTCGGAGAAGCGCTTCGCCTCGTCGTAGACGCTGCGCACCCCGATCGGGTTGACGTTGCCCCAGTACGTCTCGGGCTGGGGGTGCACCAACGGGTCCCCGTACGCCTCGGAGGTGGAGGTCATCAGGAACCGGGCACCGTCGGCGACGGCCCGCTCCAGCAGGTGCAGCGTGCCCACCGACCCGACCCGCAGGATCTCCACCGGAAGCAGGGCGAAGTCGGTCGGGCTGGCCGGGGAGGCCATGTGCAGGATCGCGTCGAACCGCTCGGCCAGTGCCGGGTCGGCCGGGAGCCCGTCGGAGACGTCCGCCTCGACCAGGGTGAACGCCGGGTGGTCGACCAGGTGGGCGACGTTCTCCTTGGAGCCGGTGACGAAGTTGTCCAGCACCACGACCGTGCAGCCACGCCTGACGAGCACGTCGACCAGGTGCGACGGCACGAACCCGGCACCACCGGTGACCAGGACGCGGTGACCGGATCCGAAGCGCGCAGCGACACTCATGGGGGTCAGCCTACAGACGCCCCGGCGGTGGCCGGGAGGCGTGGCGGTGCCCTGCCGAGGGGACCATCCAGGGCACCGCCACGCCGGATCACCCGGTCGCGACCGGCACGCCGCCCGGTCGTCGTCGCCGACCCCCGGTCGGACCGGCGACGACGACCGGGTCGTTCAGTGCGCGCCGACCCCGGTCATCGACCGGACCTCCAGCTCGGCGTACTTGTCCTCGTCGTGTTCCTTCGAGATGACCGTGCCGATCCAGCCGCAGAGGAAACCGAACGGGATGGAGAGGATGCCCGGGTTGGACAGCGGGAACCACTGCCAGTCGTGGTCGGGGAACATCGACGTCGCCGCGCCGGAGACCACCGGGGAGAAGAACACCAGGAGCACCGCGGAGAGCAGGCCACCGTAGATCGCCCACACCGCGCCGGAGGTGTTGAACCGCTTCCAGAACAGGCTGTAGAGGATCGCCGGCAGGTTCCCCGAGGCGGCCACCGCGAAGGCCAGCGCCACCAGGAAGGCGACGTTCAGGTTCTGCGCGTAGATCGACAGGACGATGGAGACCGCCCCGATGCCGAAGGCCGAGATCCGGGCGACCCGTACCTCCTGACGCTCGGAGGCCTCTCCCCGCTTGATCACGTTGGCGTAGAAGTCGTGCGCCAGGCTGGACGAGGAGGCCAGGGTGAGCCCGGCGACCACCGCCAGGATGGTGGCGAAGGCGACCGCCGCGATGATGGCCAGCATGGCGGCCCCGCCGACGTCGCCGCCGAAGAAGTCGATGCCCAGCCGTTCGGCGAGCTGCGGTGCCGCGGTGTTGCCGGCCCGGTCCTGGGCCAGGATCGCATCCCCGCCGACCAGTGCCGCCGCCCCGAACCCGAGCGCCAGGGTGAACAGGTAGAAGGTGCCGATGATGCCGATCGCCCAGAGCACGCTCGTCCGGGCGGCCTTCGCCGTGGGCACCGTGTAGAACCGGATCAGGATGTGCGGCAGGCCGGCGGTGCCGAGGACCAGGGCGATGCCGAGGGAGAGCAGGTCGACCTTGTTGTAGAAGGTCTGCGTCGCGTTGCCGGCGACCTCGACGCCGTACCGGAGCCCGGGTTCGAGGAAGGCGCTGCCCTGGCCGGACGCGGAGGCCGCGTCGCCGAGCAGGGCGGAGAGGTTGAAGTTGTACTTGGCCAGCACCAACAGGGTCATCAGCAGGGTGCCGCCCATCAGCAGCACCGCCTTGACGATCTGCACGTAGGTCGTGCCCTTCATCCCGCCGACCGTGACGTAGATGATCATCAGTGCCCCGACCAGGATGATCGTGGCGACCTTCGCCGTGTCGGCGCCCATCCCGAGGAAGGTGGTCCCCGGCCTGATGCCGAGCAGCAGGGCGACGAGCGCCCCGGCCCCGACCATCTGGGCCAGCAGATAGAAGATCGACACCGTGATGGTGGAGACGGCAGCCGCCGTCCGGACCGGCCGCTGCCGCATCCGGAAGGCCAGCACGTCGGCCATCGTGTACCGGCCCGAGTTGCGCAACAACTCCGCCACCAGCAGCAGCGCCACCAACCAGGCCACCAGGAACCCGATGGAGTAGAGGAACCCGTCGTAGCCGTACAGGGCGATCAACCCGGCGATCCCGAGGAACGACGCGGCGGACATGTAGTCCCCACCGATCGCCAGACCGTTCTGGAACCCGGAGAAGGACCGGCCACCGGCGTAGAAGTCGGTGGCCGTCTTCGTCTGCCGACTGGCCCAGATCGTGATCGCCAGGGTTCCCGCCACCAGCACCACGAACAGGGTGATGGTCAGCGTACGGGCGGTGTCGCTGTTGCCGGCCTCGGCCGCCAGGAGGGCGTTCACTTCTCACCCCCGGTGAGCTCGTCCCGGATCCGGTCGGCGATCGGGTCGATCCGTCGGCCGGCGTACCGGGAGTAGAGCCAGGCGATCCCGAACGTCGAGACGAACTGCAACAGGCCGAAGACCAGGGCCACGTTGATGTTCGTGCCGAACAACTTCGCGCTCATGAAGCCCCGGGCGTACGCGGAGAGAATGACGTAGAGCGAGTACCACAGGAAGAACGCGACGGTCATCGGGAAGACGAAGCCGCGCAGCGCGCGACGGAGCGCGCCGAACTCGTCCGACCGTTGTACGGCGAGGTACCGCTGGGCGTCGTCGGTGGACGCGGCGGACTGGTCCGTTGACATCGTGGATCACCACCTTCGGCAGGCGTGGGGTTTGGCGCACCGTAGAAAGCGCCGTCCCCGCCCGGGAAGGTCTGGATCGGCACCGGTCGACGACTGCGCCGAACGGCCCACCCCCTGCGCCCAGTGACACAGCTCACTCCGGCGAACGGTCCCCTCCCGCCACGCCACCCGGTGTGGGTACCGCCGAAGGCGTGGCGCGATCAGGTGTCGAGGGTGCGGTAGCGGCCCCGGTGGTGGAGCAGGGGAGCACTCTCCTCGGCCAGGTCGACCGCCTCGACGGTGGCCTCCACCAGCAGGCCCCAGCCGTACTCGCGGGAGGTGTCCAGGCGGCACCCGGCCCAGCCCCCGGCGTCGGCCGGCACCGGCCCGTACGGAGTGTCGGTCCACTCGCCGATGGCGAAGAGGCCACCCGGGGAGGGGAAGAGACCGGCGAACCGGTCGGCGAGCTGCCGGTGCGCGGGACCCAGTTGGGCCACGGCGAACCGGCCGGAGTCCTCCACCGCCGCCCACAGGTCCGACTCCGGGTCGACCAGCCCGAGGAGTCGATCCGGCTCCCCCTCGGCGACCAGGGTGGAGGAGACTGTCAGCCCGGCCGGTCCGGGGGCGGTCCAGAGCGTCACCGGCGCGGCGAGTCGGCCGCGCAGCCGCCGTGCGGGGGACCGCTGCCCGGTCGGTACGGCGAACGGGTCGGTGTGGTGGATCTCGGCGCCTGGCCTCTGATGATTCACGTGAAACATTGTGCCGCCGCGAACGTCACCCGTCTGCGTCTCGGGAGTCCACGGACCGGTCGGGCGGCGAGTCCACGGGTCGGTCCGCCTCTCGGGCGTCCACCGGTCGGTCGGGCGGGGTGTCGAGGGACCGTCGGGCGGCGGCGAGCACCACCTCGTCGGCGCAGCCGGCGGCGTACCCGGCGATCCGTCGTCGGATGTCCCGGCCCAGCAGCCACGTCCCGATCCGGTCGGCGACCGGTCGCAGCCACGCCGGGCGGCAGCGGAAGCTGTACCGCCAGGTGGCGACGGTGGTGTCGGGTTCGGGGCCGGGGGCGAACCGCCAACCCCCGGCGAACATCTCGAAGAACCACGGTCCCCGGACCATCTTCATGCCCACGTTCGTCGGCGGGGCGAACGAGACGTACTCGCTGACCATCGTCAGGCCGTGTCGGGACCGGGTGAAGGTGCGGACCCCCCGGCCCGGCCGGGTCGCCCCGTCGACGAAGTGCTGCTCCCGGACGAAGGGGTCCCAGCGGTACCGCACCGGCGCGACCGTCTGCGACACGGCGAAGGCCAACTCCGGCGGGACCGCGACGGTGGTCACCGACTCGACGACGGGCACGCCTGCTCCTCCACCTCTCAGCGACGCGGGGTGACGGTGGCGAGCAGCTCCGGCATCCGACGGTCCAGGACGTCACCGGCCAGGTACGCCCCGAGCCACGCCATCCCGACGCCGTACGCGGCACCGACCGGCAGGGCCAGCCAGTACCAGGCGTCGCCGAGCAGGAGCGCCGCCACCAGGATCGGCACCGCGGTGATCGCCGCGACGACCATCGACACCAGGGTCAACATGCTGCGGGCCACCCCGGCGCCGGAACTCATCGCGAACGGGTTGCTCGTCTCCGGCAGCGCGTACGCGGCCAGCACCGACAGGAAGGTGTTGACGGCCAGCCCACCCCCGTAGGTGGCCAGCAGGACGCCCAGCGTCAACCCGATCCAGCCCGGCTCGCCGAGCACCACCACCAGGACGATCGAGACGACGCCCAGCATCGGCAGGACGTACACCGAGAAGGCGGCGATCCGGGCCAGCAACTCGACCCGGCCGGGCACCCCGGCGACCACGTTCGCCGCGTACGCGCTGCCGTCGAAACCGAACTGGTTGGCGATGGTGACGGCGGCCAGGGCCCCGACGATCACCATCGACAGGCTGACGGCCACCGGGCTCGCCGACCCGAGGGCGTCGAACCCCTCGGCCCCGTCGAACTGGAACCCGGACCCGCCGACGTTGACCACCGCCGGGATGAACACCCCGATCACCGCGAGGGTGATCAGGTTGGCCCGCCGCCGGGCGTCCCGCCACCAGTACCGGCACTCCCGGGCGGTCAGCGCGCCGAACCGGGTCCGCCCGAGCCAGCCGAGGCTGCGGGGGAAGAGCTGGGTGACGGGGCTGCCGACCGGGCCGCTGTTCTTCACGGTGGCCGGGCCGGCGGTGGCCGTACCGACCATCGCGCTCTCCAACGACCGGGACCACCACAGCAGCAGCCCGACCACCGTGACCCCGGTGATCAGCAGCTTCACCAGCGCCGCCCAGGCCCGTCCCTCGGCCACGTCGATCCCGACGGTCCAGGGTGCGGCGAACGGCGTCCAACCGACCACCCGGGCCACCCCGGCCATCCGGTCCCAGTCGGCGCCCGCGATAGCGGCCACCAGAGCGATCTGCAACGGCCCGAGCAGCGCGGCGAGCACCGCGAGCCCGACGGCGGCCAGGTCACGGACCCGACGGGACCGCAGCATCGCGGCGAAGGCACTGGTCAGGGCCCGGCTCCCGGCGACACAGAGGAGCACCCCGGCGAGGACCCCGACCCCGGCGACGACCGCCGCCGCCCAGCCACCCAGCGCGGCGGCGGTGACCACCAGGCCGCAGAGGGCGAGCAGCGCGGCGACTGTGGGAAGGCTGACCAGGGCGGCGGCGCACAGACCGAGGAGCAGGGTACGGCGGGACAGCGGCAGCAACGCGAAACGGGCCGGGTCGAGGGTCTCGTCGACCCCGAAGAAGACCAGCGGCAGGAGCAGCCAGCCCACAGTGAGCAGGCCCCCGCCGATCCCGGTGACGATGACCGCGGCCTGGTTCTCGCCGAGGAGGCCGGGGGCGGCGAGGGCGAGGAACCCGCCCAGGGCGAACCAGACGGCGAAGAAGACACCGACGGCGTACAGCCCGATCCGCCAGCTCTGGCCCTTGAAGTTGTTGGCGGTGACCCGCAACTTCAGGCGGACGAAGTGCCGGGCCCTGACCGGGCGTACCGGGCCGACGTCGGTGCCGACCGGCAGGCTCCCGGTCGGGCTCACCGGGACAGCCACGACAGCTCCTCGCCGGTGGCCGTACGCCCGCCGACCACCTCGACGAAGACCTCCTCAAGGCGGCGGTCGGCGCGCACCTCGTCGAGGGTGCCGACCCGCTTGATCACCCCGTCGGCCAGGATCGCCACGTGCGAGCAGAGCCGCTCGACGACCTCCATCACGTGGCTGGAGAAGATCACGGTTCCGCCGCCGACGACGTACCGCTGGAGGATGTCGCGGATCAGCGCGGCGGAGACCGGGTCGACCGCCTCGAACGGCTCGTCGAGCACCAGGAGCCGGGGGCCGTGCAGCAGGGCGCAGGCCAGGCCGATCTTCTTCTTCATGCCGGCCGAGTAGTCGACCACGAGGGTCCGCCCGGCCTCGCCGAGGGCGAGGACGTCGAGCAGCTCGGTGGCCCGCCGGTCCACCACCGCCGGGTCCATGCCGCGCAGCAGGCCCTGGTACGCCAGCAGTTCGGCCCCGGTGAGCCGGTCGAAGAGGCGAGCCCCGTCGGGCATCACGCCGAGTAGCTGTTTGGCCCGGACCGGGTCGGTCCAGACGTCGTACCCGAGCACCCGGGCCTGTCCGTGGTCCGGGCGGAGCAGGCCGACGGCCATCGACAGGGTGGTGGTCTTGCCCGCGCCGTTCGGACCGAGCAGCCCGTAGAACGAGCCGGACGGCACGTCGAGGTCGACGCCTGCGACAGCCACCTTCGTGTCGAACCGTTTGGCCAGGCCGCGCAGGCTGAGCGCCGGGTGCTCTTCACTCATGCCCCGACCGTATCGGGAAGTGACCAGGTCACAAGCGGAGGGCTTCGGGGGCGTGGAGCCGGAGCATGATCGTGCCGACGTCGCCGGGGGTGCGGCGGCGGGAGGCGAGCGACCCGATGATCATCACGGAGAAGGCCAGCGGCACCGTCCAGGCGGCCGGTTGGGCGACGAAGGTGGCCGGCCAACCGGACAGGGGCGGCCCGAGCACCGTCACCAGGACCGCAGCCACTGCCGCTCCACCTCCGGCGACGATCCCGGCGGCGGCTCCGACGTCGGTCAGTCCCCGCCACCAGATCCCGAGGACCAGCAGTGGGCAGAAACTGGACGCGGCGACAGCGAAGGCCAGCCCCACGACCTGGGAGACGTCCAGCCCGGAGACGTTGAGGGCGAGGACCGTCGGGACTCCACCGGCGACGACGGTGGCCAGCCGGAATCCGGGTACCGACCCGCGTCCGAGAACGTCGGTGGAGATCACCCCGGCGACGCTGGTGAGCAGCCCGGAGGAGGTGGAGAGGAAGGCGGCGAAGGCCCCGGCGGCGACGAGTGCGGCGAGGGCCCGACCGGTGGTCCCGTCGCCGAGGGCCGCCCCGGGGAGGAGCACCACCACGGCGTCGGTTCCGCCGGCGACGAGCAGTTGCGGGGTGTAGATCCGGCCGAGGACCCCGTACAGGGTGGGGAGCAGGTAGAACGCGCCGACCAGGGCCAGCACCACCAGTGTGGTCCGGCGGGCGGCGGCCCCGTCCGGGTTGGTGTAGAACCGCACCAGGACGTGCGGGAGTCCCATGGTGCCGAGGAATGTCGCCAGGATCAGCGAGTACGTCGCGAACAACCCCCGGTCGTCGTCCCCGGCGGCGCTGGGCAGCAGCCAGTCGGCGGCCCCGGTCGCCACTCCGGACACCTCGGGCACCGGGTCACCGGCGGCGAAGTCGAGTTCGTCGCCGGGGCGTACCTGCCGGGTCTCGCCGTCGGGCCAGGTGAGGGTCGCCCGGTCCTCGACCACGACGGTGGTCGCGGTCCGGAACGTCGGCCCGTCGGGCGGGGTCACCGCCGGACGGCCGTCGGCCTGCCACTGCAACGCCAGGAAGATCACGGGTACGGCCAGGGCCGTCAACTTCAACCAGTACTGGAACGCCTGGACGAAGGTGATCGCCCGCATCCCGCCGAGCGCCACGTTCGCGGTGACCACCGCCGCCACCAGCAGTGCCCCGACCGGGTACGGCGACCCGGTCAACGTGGCCAGGACGAGTCCCGCCCCCTGCAACTGCGGCACCAGGTAGAGCCAGCCGATGAAGATCACGAAAACCGTGGCCAGGGTACGCAGTCGCCGCGACCGGAGCCGTACCTCGCAGAAGTCGGGAAGGGTGAACGCCCCGGAGCGGCGCAGCGGGGCGGCGACGAACAGCAGCAGGGCGAGGTATCCGGCGGCGAAACCGACCGGGTACCACAGCACGTCCACGCCATACTTCAGGACCAGCCCGGCGATGCCGAGGAAGCTCGCCGCCGACAGGTACTCCCCACCGATCGCTGCGGCGTTCCAGGTGGGGCTGACCCTGCGGGAGGCGACCAGGAAGTCGGAGGTGGTCCGGGCCAGCCGCAGCCCGTAGAAGCCGATGCCCAGCGTGATCAGGGTGACCGCCACGATCGCCGGGACCACGAGGGCGTTGCCGTCCAACTCAGGACTCCGGCCGCTGGACGAGGTCGGTGAAATCCTGCTCGTTGCGTTCGGCCAGCCGAACATATCCCCAGCCCACGGCGATGAGGAAGGGGAAGGAGGCCACCCCGAGCAGCAGCCACGGCAGGTTGACCCCGGCGACTGTGGTCCGCCCCACCGCCGGGGCGATCGCGAACAGCAACGGCAGACCGCCGAGGCCGATCGCCACCACCAACGACATCCGTACGGCCAGCGCGAGCTGCGCCCGGACCAGCCCGCGCACCAGCGCCTCGCCCACCCCCGTCTGCTCGGTCAACTCGGTCCGGGTCAGCTCGGCCGACGGTGCCCGACGAGACACCTCGGCCAGCACGATCCGGGTCCGGTGACCGTCGTCCGGGGGCCGGTGGGAAGGGAAGGGATCGAGGGCGGCCACTGACGCAGTCTCACCGCCCTCGCCGGATTGTCAAGCGTTCCCGTCCGTCCGCAGGCACCCCGCCCGGCCTTCGTGACCGGTCGTTCCTGGCGGGTCTGCCCCGGTGCTTGGTCGCAGGTCAGGATAGGTCTCGTGCACGCTGTCGAGCTGCCCCCACAGTCGGGGCACGCACGCCTCGTGAAAATCGACGAGTAGACGCCGACCCCTCAGGCGGGCCGGAAGGAACCAGGCGGGCTGAAAACATCGCCGGCCCGAACAACACAAGGAGGCCGGCAGGCATCAGGCGGGCCGCCCCTGCACCAAGCGCCGGTCCCGTCTGTGGGGGCAGGGCGGTCGAAGGGCAGGGGCGAGTAGGGATCTGGACGGTCGGACAGGTTGTGAACAAACCTGTGGAGAACTCTCCACAGCTGTGGATAACCCCGTGGACAACTCATCGTTGTTGCTGGTGTTCGGCAGTGTCGGTGCTGTCAGGTCGGGACGGTCGCGCGGTCGTGGGGGTGCCGGTCCGGCTGCGGACGGTCCAGGGTGCGCCAGGGGCCGCCGAGCAGGGGCGTGAGGACGACGAGGAAGTAGCCGACACCTACTGCGACCAGGGTGGGCGTGACGCCGAGGTGGTCGCCGGCGAGGCCGGCGCCGAGAGCCCCGAGGGGGATGGCGGCCCACGCACCGGCACCGATGACGCCGTAGACGCGGGCCCGCATGTGGGCCGGTACCCGTTCGAGTTTGACGGCACCGATGAGGGGGTTGATGGCACCGGCGGCGAGTCCGGCGAGGCCGAAGACGGCCGCCTGCACGGGGAGCGGAAACCCGGCTGCGAGGCTCCAGAACGGTGGTGCCCCGGCCAGGGCGAAGGCGGTGACGAACGTGGCGCGTCGGGGTAGTCGGTGTCCGACGGCGCTGAACGTCAGGGAACCGATCACGGCACCGCCGCCCATCACCCCGACCAGCAGGCCGAAGGCGGCTGCTCCGCCGAGTTCCCGTTCGGCGACCAGGGGAAGCAGGACGCTGGACTTCGTCGCGTCGAAGAAGTTGGTGACGAGCACGAGCAGGACGACGGCGCGCAGCAGCGGTTCGGTGAACAGGAACCGGAGCCCGGCACCGAACTCCCGCCAGTAGCCGTCGCCGCCGGACGCCTGCTCGGTGGGACGGAGGGTTGCGGGTACGAGGAGGGCGACGACGGCTGCCGACAGGGCGAACGTGGCAGCGTCGATGGCCAGGACGGTCAGCCCTCCCAGGGCCGCGACCAGCAGACCGGCCACGGGGGCGCCGACGAGTCGGGCACCGCGTTCGGTCGCCTCGTACCAGCCGACGGCTCGTTCCAGTGGAATGCCGGCGGTGGCGGCCGCCTCCGGCAACAGTGCGTTGCGGGCCGTCTGGCCGGGGGTGTCGAGCAGACCGCTGAGGAACACCAGGGCGAGCAGCGCCCAGAACGGCAGCCCGATCGTGACGTCGATCAGCGGCACCGCGGCGACTGTGACACCGGAGACCAGGTCGGCCAGGATGCTGGCGCGACGGTAGCCGATCCGGTCGACGACGACCCCGCCGAACGCGCCGCCGAGGACGACGGGGGCGGTGGCGAACGCGCCGGTGATGCCGGTGGCGGTAGGTGATCCGGTCTGCGCCAGCACGTAGAGCGGCAACGCGATGATCGTCAGCATGTTGCCGGTCATCGAGACGGCGTGCCCGATCAGCAGCCCGGCCAGCGGACCCCGGCGGTGCGGCGCGGCGTTCACCGGGGCCAACGGAACGCGTGGTAGATCAGCGCGACCCGCTCCGCCCCGGCGCGCTCCGGATCGCTGCGGGCCTCCCACCGGGCGGCCAGTGCCTCGACGTCCGCGCGCAGCTCCACCAGTTCGTCGCTGGTCAGGTGGAGGAGGTTGTCGCCGCTGGTGGTGCCCTCGACCCAGCGCGCCTCCAGGGTGGCCTCGGTGTCCAGGTACGCCTGCAACCGGTCGGCGTACCGCTGGAGGACGGCGCGGCGGAGCAGGTCCGAGGCGGCCTTGCGCTCAGGGTCGTCGAGGGTTTCCAGCGGTTCCCACGTCGTACGCGAGTGTGCCGCCTTCCACCATCGTTCCCGGCGGGTACGGGCCAGCTCGGGGGCCTGGACCACGAAGCCGTGTTCGGCGAGCTTGCCGAGGTGGTAGCTGACCGACCCCACCGCCTCGTCGACGAGGTCGCTGAGCATGCCGACGGTCTGCGGTCCACGTGCTCGAAGCTCGCCCAGGAGGCGTAGCCGGGTGGGATGGGCCAGGGCGCGCATCGCCCGGGGGTCGGTCAGGTGCAGGGCGGGAGAGGGCTCGGACATATCGACACCCTAGACCGACAACGAATGACGTACAAGAAGTCTTGTTGTTGGCGTCAGCGGGTCCAGTCCTGCTTGGCGGCGCGGACCAGGCGGTCCTTCAACTCCCGGGTGTGTCGTCGGCTGACCGGCAGCTCGGTGTCGTCCACGACCACCACGTAACCGGAGTTGACCAGGCGCAGCTCGGTGATCAGTCGGAGCTGGACCAGGAACGACCGGTGGATCCGGACGAAGCCGCCGTCCGCCCACCGTTCGGCGAGGGTGGCCAACGAGACCCGGACCAGGTGTGAACCGTCCCCGGTGTGCAGCCGGGCGTAGTCCCCCTGCGCCTCCACCCACCGGACCGCCGAACGGGGCAGCATCCGGGTGCTCCCGGCCAGCTCGACCGGGATCGTCGGATCCTCCTCGGCGCGGGCCAGCGCGGCCGGATGACTCGGCACCACCCGGGCGCCGATCACCCGGCGCAGCGACTCGGCGAGCCGCTCGGCCCGTACCGGCTTGCGGACGTAGTCGGTCGCCCCCACGTCGAAGGCGTCCGCCGCCCCGTCGTCGTACGCGGTGACGAAGACGATCGCCGGGGGCCTGGCGAACCGTTGCAGCACCCGGGCCAGCTCCATGCCGTCCAGGCCGGGCATCCGGATGTCGAGGAAGACCACGTCCACGTCGTCGTCGCGCAGGACCCGCAGCGCCTCGGTGGCGTCGGAGGCGGTGTGCAGCCGGGCGACCCGGGGGTCGGCCCGCAGGTGGTACGCCAGCTCGTCGAGGGCCGGCGGTTCGTCGTCGACCGCCAGCACCCGCAGGAACCCGTTCACGAGGTGACCCGTACGCCGGGATGGAACTTCGGCACCCGCAGGCTGACCTTCGTACCCGAGCCGACACCTGTCTCGACGACCAGGCCGAACCGGTCCCCGAAGGCCGACCGGAGCCGCTCGTCGACGTTGGAGAGGCCGACGTGCTGGCCGGAGTCGTCGCCGGGGTCGCTCCCGGCCAGGTCGGCGATCCCTGCGGTCAGGGTCGTCGGATCCATCCCCACGCCGTCGTCCTCCACCGTGATGTGGCACTCGGCACCCGCGTCCCGGGCCTCGATGCTCACCATGCCGGTGCCGGGCTTGCCGGACAACCCGTGCCGGACCGCGTTCTCGACCAGCGGTTGCAGGCAGAGGAACGGCAGGGTCACCGACAGCACCTCCGGGGCGATCTGCAACCGCACCTGCAACCGGTCACCGAACCGGGCCCGCTCGATGGTGAGGTACCTGTCGATCGACCGCAGCTCCTCGGCCAGCGTGGTGAACTCGCCGTGCGCCCGGAACGAGTAGCGGGTGAACTCGGCGAACTCCAGGATCAGCTCCCGGGCCCGCTCCGGGTCGGTGCGGACGAACGAGCCGATCGCCGTCAGCGCGTTGTAGATGAAGTGCGGGCTGATCTGGGCGCGCAGCGCGCGTACCTCGGCGCGGGCCAGCCGCTCCCGCGACGCGTCCAGCTCAGCCAGGGCGATCTGGTTTCCGGCCCAGTACGCCGTCTCCAGGGTCGCCTGCACCAGCCCCGGCGCGGGGGCGTCGTCGGCGACCGCCACCAGCGCCCCGACCACCCGTCCGGCGGCGCGCAGCGGGGCCAGCACCGCCCCGCGTACCGGGCAGTCGACCCGGTCGCAGCGCAGCTCCGCCTGACCGAGGACCGTCGACCGGTCGGTCGCCACGGTCCGCCGGGCCGCCGCGAGCAGCTGCCCGGCGTGGTGACCGCCCCGCCCGTCGAGGGCGAGCAGCTCCGCCCGGTCGGTCAGCGCCAACCCGGCCGCGCCCACCAGGGTCCGCAGATGGCGTACGGCCTTCGCCGCCCCCGCCTCTGTCAGCCCGGTACGCAGCGGCTCGGCGGCCAGCCCGACGGTGTGCAGCACCTCGTAGGTGGCCCGCTGGGTGGCGGTGGCGATCCCCCGCCGGGCCCGGAGCCGGACCAACGCCCACAGCGCCGCGCCCAACGCACCGACCAGGACCGCCCCACCGAGTGCGGCGGTCATCCCGAACCCCGGGTGCCGGTCAGTACGCGCCCTTGCGGGCCAGGACCACACCGACGGTGCGCCACAGGATGCTCAGGTCGTACGTGAGCGACCAGTTGTCGACGTAGTAGAGGTCGAGCCGGACCGCCTCGTCCCAGGACAGGTCGGAGCGCCCGGAGACCTGCCAGAGCCCGGTCATCCCGGGCCGGACCAGCAGCCGCCGCCGGACGTCGCCCAGGAAGTCACCGTCGTCGGCGGGCAGCGGACGCGGCCCGACCAGCGACATCTCCCCCTTGAACACGTTGATCAGCTGGGGCAGCTCGTCCATCGACGAGGCACGCAGGAACCGGCCCACCGGGAAGACCCGGGGGTCCTCCTTCATCTTGAACAGCATGCCGTCGGTCTCGTTCTGGTCGACCAGGCTGGCGAGTCGGTCCTCGGCGTCGACGTACATGGTCCGGAACTTCCAGACCCGGAAGGTACGCCCCTCGTGGCCGACGCGGGGCTGCCGGAAGAAGACCGGACCCCGGTCGGAGATCTTGATGGCGATCGCGATGGCCACGAAGACCGGGACGAGCGCGAGCAGGCCGAGTCCGGCGGCGGCCTTGTCCATCAGGTTCTTGGCCAGCAGGGCCGGCCCGGACAGGGTCGGCTCCTCCACGTGCAGCAGCGGCAGGCCCTCGATGGGGCGGATGTGCACCCGGGGGCCGGCGATGTCGGTCAGCTGCGGGGCCACCACCAGGTCGACCCCGGAGCCCTCCAGCTGCCAGGCCAACCGGCGCAGCTCACCGGGCTCGGCGCTGGCCGAGCCGCAGACCGCGATGGTGTCCCCGCCGACCTCCCGGACCAGGGCGAGCACGTCGCGTCCGGCGTACACCGGAACCGGCGTCTCCACCCCCCGGGTGGCGGTGTAGCCGTCGGTGAGGTGGATGGCCACCGGCACCAGCCCGGCGCTCGGAACCCGGGTGACGGCGGTGTAGACCTCCAGGCACTCCGGGAGGGTGCCGACCAGGACCATCCGGTGCCCGGCCTGGCTCATGTTGCGGCGGATGACGTGCAGCACGAAGCGGCAGAGGATCCGGTTGAGCAGGACCAGCAGCAGCGCACCGAGCAGGGCGGTGCCGACGGTGAACCGGGACAGGTCGGTCTTGGTGGCAAAGGCGAGGAAGGAGACGGCCGCGACCACCGCCACCCCGGCCCGGATCACCCGCTTGAACTCGTCAGGTCCGAGTCCCAGGTAACGCCGGTCGTACGCCCGGTTGCCCCACAGGATGACCATCCAGCCCAGCGGGAGCAGCCCGAACGCCACCGTGTAGAACCAGGTCGGGTCCTCGGCTGCCTGGTAGAACCCGGCCCGGGACTGGTCGAACGACTCGATCGCGATCAGGCTGGCGACCGCCGCCGCCCCGAAGTCCAGCAGCAGGAGCAGCACGATGTACGGGCGGTGCCAGCGGGACACCCGCCGCCGTGCCCGAGCCCAGGCCGACCGGGGAACCCCGTTGGGAGACGGAGGTGTGGGCGGCTGGATCTCGAAGCTGTCGACATGCCGCACTGCTCTGCTCCGGCCTGAGTTGGATACTGGGCGCTGGAGGCTAGTCGTCACCTCAACCCTGTCCTCCCTGACGCGTACCGCTCACGTGCCGTGAGGGCGCGGATCGCCCACCGGTTCCGTTCCCATGCGTACCCCGACCGGACGTGAACGTGCTCGACCTGCTGTGTTCGGTGGAGTTCGATGGGATCTGGCCGGTTCTGCCACGCTCGGCAGCCGGGGACCGGGCCACTATACCGGCGGAGACCGGGCGGGTGGCAGCGGCGAGCGGGGGGTTCTCCACCTGATGGGCGTTTCCCGCCGACGAACGGTAGGTGGCGTCACTCACCGTACAAGTCGGGACAACCTGCGGTCAGCGAGCGTCCGGCCGTCGGTCTGGCAGGCGGGGCAGTACTGGAGGCTGGAACCACTGAAGGAGACCTCGCGCACGGTGTCCCCACAGACCGGACACGGCAGGCCGGTCCGGGCGTGCACCTGCAACCCGGACCGCTTCTCCGACTTCAGCTCCGCCGCCCGCTGGCCCACCGAACGCTGCACCGCCTCGGTCAACACCCGACGGGTCGCGGCGTGCAGGGTGGTCAGCTGCTCGTCGGTCAGCCGGTCGGTGAGGGCGAACGGCGAGAGCTTCGCGGCGTGCAGGATCTCGTCTGAGTACGCGTTGCCGACCCCGGCCAGCACCTGCTGGTCGGTCAACACCCCCTTGACCTGCCCTCGGCGGCTCCGGATCCGCTCGGCGAAGACGGACTGGTCCACCGACAGGGCGTCCGGCCCCAGCCGGGCCACCCCCGGCACCTGGGCGGGATCGGTCACCAGGTAGACGGCGAGGCTCTTCTGGGTGCCCGCCTCGGTCAGGTCGAAACCGGAGCCGTCGTCGAGGCGTACCCGCAGGGCGATCGGCCCCTTCCCGGGGCGCAGGGGTGCGGCGGAGGGGAACCCCTCCCGGTAGTGCAGCCACCCGGCCCGGGCCAGGTGCACCACCAGGTGCAGGTCCCCGTCGACGACCACGTCCAGGAACTTGCCGTGCCGTCGGGCGTCGACGACGGTACGACCGGCCACCGCGGTCGTCGGCGGGTCGTACGTCTTCAGGGCGCTGACGGCCGCCACGTCCAGCCGGTCGACACGCCGCCCCACAGTGCGTTGTCGCAGGTAGCCGGCGAGCGCCTCCACCTCTGGTAGTTCGGGCACGAACCTAACGGTAGCGTGTCACGGCGTGAGAATCGTGGTGGCGCACAACCGGTACCGGGAAGCTCAGCCGTCCGGGGAGAACACCATCGTCGACGTGGAGACCGCCCAACTCAGGGCGGCCGGAGTCGAGGTGCTGCCGTTCGTCCGCAGTTCCGACGAGATCCCGTCCATGTCGAAGACGTCGAAGGCGCTGCTGCCGATCTCGCCGATCTACGCCCCGAAGGCGCAGGCCGACCTGTCCCGGCTGATCACCGAGCACCGGCCGGACGTCCTGCACCTGCACAACCCGTACCCGCTGCTCTCGCCCTGGGTGGTCCGGACCGCGCACAGGCACGGGGTCCCGGTGGTCCAGACGGTGCACAACTACCGCCAGGTCTGCTCCTCCGGGCTCTACTTCCGGGACGGGAAGATCTGCCAGGACTGCCGGGGCAAGACGCTCGGGGTCCCGGCGATCAAGAACCGGTGCTACCGGGGTTCGACCGTGCAGAGCGCCCTGATGGCCACCACCCTCGCCGTCCACCGGGGCACCTGGCACTCGGTGGACCGGTTCATCGCCCTCACCTCCGCCGTCGCCGACCACCTGCGTGACTACGGCGTCCCGGCCGACCGGATCGTGGTCAAGCCGAACGCGATCCCCGACCCCGGCCCGCCCGCACCGGTCGGCGAGGGGTTCCTCTTCCTCGGGCGGCTCTCCCCGGAGAAAGGCCTCGACCTGCTACTGGACGCCTGGCGGCGGCACCCCGACGGCTCGCTCGGCCCGCTGCGGATCGCCGGTGACGGCGAGCTGCGTCCGCTGGTCGAGGCGGCTGCCGCCCAGCGCGCCGACGTGACCTTCCTCGGGCCCCTGGACCGGGCTGGGGTCCGCGCCGCACTGGACGCCAGCGCCGTGGTCCTGGCCACCTCCACCTGGCACGACGTCCTCCCCACCGTGATCATCGAGGCGCTGGCCAGTGGCCGCCCGGTGCTCGGCACCAACCTCGGCGGCATCCCGTTCCTGGTCGGCGCGGACCACCCCGGCGCACCCGCCGGTGCGGCCCTGGTCCCGGGCGAGGCGGGATGGGTGGTCCCGGCGGATCCGGCCGCCCTGGCCGCCGCCCTTCCGGTCGCGGCGGCGGGGGCCGCCGCCCTGTCGGCCTCGGCCCGGTCCCGCTACGAGCGCACCTTCCACCCCGACGTGGTCACCAAACGCCTGATCGACGTGTACGCCTCACTCGCCCCCACCGCCTGATTCCTGGTCGAGACAGTTACGGAGTCATCCGACGAACGGTGACCGCCCCGGGTCTGCCGCAGCGGGAATCGCTCAGGATCTGGGCGACTGGCTCCGCCGTTCCGGCCTGCTCTGGTCGGTGCGCCAGGCTCTACCAGGTGGTTCCGTGGCGCTGGAGGTAGCACCGACCCCTCCTGGGGTCATCCAGGCGTATTTCCTCCCTCTGCTCCCAGCCGCGAACGCCACCATCGAATTCGTACTCGCGATGTCGGCTGCACGTCGGTCTTCATCCGGTCGAGCCTGTGCTTGGGTCCGCTGGGAGCCGGCTTGTTTTGCCTGGTCGATGATTTCCTGCTGTTCGGGTGTGAAGGTGACGAAGCTCCCGTTTACCCAATTGCTCAGTGTTCCGGGCGGAAGGTTGTTCTCTTCGGCGTATCCGGTCAGGGTTGTTCCGTATGCAATGCGTTTTTCTGCCCAGCTCACTGCGTGTTCGACGCGTTTCGCGACCGGGGTCCGCTGGGAGCTGGCTTGTTTCGCCTGGTCGATGGTTTTCTGCTGTTCGGGCGTGAAGGTGGCGTTTGTGCCCCCGTTCGCCCAACTTCTCAGTGCTTCGAGCGAAAGGCCGCGCGCTGCGGCGTATTCGGCCATGGTCGTTCCGTGTGCAGCGCCTTCTTCTGCCCAGCTTACGACGTGTTTGATGCGTTCCTCGACCGGCAGAATCCGTCGAGTGGCTTGTTTTGCCTGGTTGATGACATCCTGCTGTTGGGGTGTGAGGGTGGCGCCGTTGTTCCCGTTTGTCCAACTGTTTAGCGTTCCTATCGGAAGGTCGTGCGCTGCGGCGTATTCGGCCATGGTCGTTCCGTGTGCAATTCCTTCTTCTGCCCAGTTGACGGCGTGTTTGATGCGTTCTTCGACCGGGTGGATCCGGTGGGAGGCCGCTTGTTTTGCTTGGTTTAGCATTTCTTGCTCGTCGGGCGTGAAGGTGGCGCCGTTCCCGTTGACCCACCGGGCGAAGGTTGAGGGTGCAATGCCATTGATCTCCGCGTATTCGATCGTTGGCATTGGACTCCTCAGGCATTCTCGGGTCCATTTCATAGCGTGTCGAACGCGCTCTTCGGGTGAGTAGATCCGGTAATCTGAAACGCGTCTCGCTTGGTTTACCAGCTTTTTTTCCTCAATGGTGAATCTGACCCCGTTGTCCCCGTTTGTCCAATTGATCAGCGAGCCGGTCGAGATCCCGTTCTCCCTCGCGTATGCGTCCCTCGACTTTCCCTCGTCAAGTCTGGCCTGCGCCCATCCCAGGACGTGTTTCTTGCGTTCCTCGACGCTGTACTTCTCTTTCATCTGTCACCTCTGTCAGATCGGCTCGAAGATCTCTCGGCTCTCCACCTGGAAGCGGCCCGCGTGACGGTGACTGGTTCGTCGTTGCTCCCACTGTGCTGGTGATGCCGGCCGGATACCGTCAGGACGGATGCGAGGGGTCGTCGGTTCAACTGGAGGTGCCGAGTTTCTCGGCCGGCGAGTGGCCGTCCACGTCGGCTCGCCGACACGACCACCGGCGGCTCGGACGACACCGACCTCGGTCCAGGCCCGATCGTCACCACGCGCCGTGAAGTCCGGCCGCTTCGGCCAGGGCCAGGAGGTGCGGGTCCGGGGTCGGGACCCTGTCCAGTACGTCGGCCAGCACCGCCCGCCCGGCGGGGCGTACCCGCACCTCCGGTGGGGCGAGGCGGTCGGCGGCCCGCAGGGTCCGGACCGCACCGGGCGTGTCGTCGGCCGCCAGGTACGCCCCGGCCACGTCGAGCAGGTACCCGGCCCGGTGCTCGATCGGCAACCCCCGCCATCCCGGCCGGGCCGTCAGGATCTCGTGCAGCTCGACCGCCGTCCGGTGGTCGCCGAAGGCCGTTGCGGCGGTGACCCCGGCCGCGTCGACCGCTGCCCGCTGCGGCCCCTCCGGCTCGGTCAGGGTGGTGGCGTCGTCGAGGAGGTCCAGGGTGGTCGACGGGTCCTCGCGTTCGGCGGCGGCGAGGGCTGCCTGCACGAGCAGCGCCACGCTGGCCGACCGCGCGGCGGGCGTACCCGGATCGGGGGTGAGCGGGGTGACCTGGTGGGCGGCGGCGACGGTGGCCTCGAACGCGGCCCGGGGGTAACCGGCGGACCGCAGTGCCTGCCCGAGGGGTAGGGCCGCGACCGCTTCCAGCAGCGGATCGTCGACGGTGGTGGCCAGGGTCAGGCCCCGGTCGGCGGCCAGCCAGGACAGCTCCGGGTCACCCAGCTTCACCATGACCTGGGCGGTGAGCCGGTATCCCCGGATCCGCAGGTCGGCGGAGACCTCCCGGCGGTGGCTCTCGTCGAGCAGGCCGGGCAGCAGCCGGAGCAGCGAGGGGTACTCGGCCCGGTCGTACCCGGCCTCGGCGTGGGCGATGCGGATCCGGTACCGGCCCGGGTCGACCGGCGGGTCGTCCCCCGACGGCAGCAGCCCGGGGTACCGGGCGAGGGCGGCCCGGACCAGCCCGACCCCGGAGGTTCGCCCGTCGCCTACGCGGTCGGCGGCGGACGGGTCGCTGCCCGGGTGGCCGGAGCCGGGCGGCCCGTCGCCGGGTCGGCCGGGTGCGGTCGGGGCGGTGTCGTCCAGCAGGACGGCCGGGGCGACCCCGAGGGCCTGGGCGACCTCCCGCAGCACCGACCACCTGTCCAGGCGGCGCACCCCTCGCTCGACCTTGTCGACCCACGACTTGGACTTGCCGAGCCGGTCGGCGAACACCTGTTGGGACAGCTTCCGCCGATTCCGCCAGTACGCCACGCGTCGGCCGACCGGCAGCTCATCGCCCATCCCGCCACCGCCGTTCCGGCACGGCCCGGGTGGTGTCGTCGAGGGGGGTCCGCTCCGCCTCGGCCTGGGCGAGGATCCGCTGCTTGGCGGCCTCGTGCTCGGCGGCCTGCACCTCGGCCGCCAGCACCTCGGTCGCCGTCGGCCGGTCAGTTTCTTTCCGGGTACGTCTGATCATCGCCATCCCCTCACGGCTGCTGTCGAGGGCATCTGGGCGCGGATGCCGTGGCGGTGGCGTCTCGCCCGGGATGCCGGGGCTTCGGTGCGGAGCTGCCCAGGGTGGGCAGCGTGCGGATTCCGGCGAGCCGGACGAACAGTTCCCGGCGGGCGACCGCCTCGCCACGCTCGTCCACCTGGTAGCCGTCGAGCCAGGACCAGCCCTGGTAGGTCGGCAGGTCCAGCACCCGGATCAGGCGGAACCTGATCGGGGTACCGAACTGCACGCTGGCGGCCCGGGTGAGGTGGAGCAGGTCCCCGGCCCGGAGCCCGGTCACCGGCTCGGGTAGCGACGCCACGCCGTGATCCGGGTCCGGGCCACCTGGACGGCCGGACACCACCCGCCGGTCGTGCAGCGTGGGCAACGGTGGTGCCGGTGGAAGTCGAGGACGTACCAGGCCCGCCGGACCAGGTAGGGCAGCCGTCGCACCGTCACGACCAGAGTCCCGCCCGGACCTCCCCGGCGAGGGTCAGCAACGGCCGTTCCGGCAGGTAGACCACCCGGGCCACACCGATCGCCCGGTACGCCGCCACCCGCTCGGCATGGATCGTCGCCAGCCCCGGGCGGTCTATCGGTCTCGCCCGGGGCCGCCCGAACGGCCAGATCCTGCGCATCCTCCACAGCAGACCGCCGCTTGGCGGGTTCTTCGCGTGCCGAGCCATGGGACCTCCCGGAAGGTAACAGCTTCTACTCAGAGAGTGACAAAGCTGATCCGAGAAATCTAGACTTCCATGGAAGATTTCCATGGAGAATCTAGGTTCGCTTGTCGTTCCTTGATCTCGGAGGGGGAGAGGAGAACACTGGCGATGTTCACGACCCTGGAGGTAGACGTGGCGAGGGCAAGCGGCCCGACGATTGCTCGATGGCAACTCGGGCGGGAGCTGCACCGGCTCCGCGAAGCGGCGAACGCCTCGCACAAGGAGATCGCCGCAGAGCTGGGCTGCTCCGAATCCAAGGTCTACAAGATCGAGTCCGGTGATGTCGGTGTCAGTCGAGCCGACGTGATCGTGATGCTGACCCGCTACGGCGTCGAGGACGAACCGACTCGGCAGGCCGCCCTCGACCTCCAGCGTCAAGGTAAGGAACGCGGCTGGTGGGCCAAGTTCGGCCAGCTTCCGAACCCGTACAGCATGTACATCGGGCTTGAATCCGCCGCGACTGCTGTACGGAACTTCGAGTTGGCCGCCGTCCCGGGACTACTCCAGACCGAGCGGTACGCCCGAGCCATCTTCGACCAACAACGGATGACCGAGGCGGCATCCGAGCGGGAGAAGCGACTCCAGGTGCGGATGGCGCGACAGGTGTGCCTCACCGAGGAGCCACTACTCAACCTCTGGACGATCATCGACGAGAGCGCGCTGCACCGCGAAGTCGGCGGTCGGGAAGTGCTCCGGGAGCAGTTACTCCACCTCGTGGAGATGAGCGGGCGCGACAACATCGACATCCAGGTCCTGCCGTACGGCGAGGGTGCCCACCCGGGGATGCTCGGCTCGGTCGCCATCCTGGAGTTCCCACAGGGTGTCCACACCCCGGTCGCCTACGTCGAGAGCTTCGCCGGTGACGTGTATCTGGAGCGGGAAGAGGACATGCGCCGAGTTACCCTGGCGTATACGTACCTGCACAGCTCGGCCCTCAGCTCCACCAAGTCCCGTGAGCTGATCGCCGATGTGGCCAGGAGTCTGGCGTAACCGGTAGGAGGGGTGGCCATGAAGCCGAAGTGGCGCAAGAGCAGCAGAAGCCAGAGCAATGGGCAGTGCGTCGAAGTGGCGGACCTCCGGGACGGGGTCGCCGTTCGGGACAGTAAGGACAAGACCGGGCCCGTGCTGGCCTTCGAGGCCCAGGGCTGGCGCACCTTCGTCGACTCCCTCAAGAGCAACTAGCCCGACCTCTCGTGACGTGCCCCGGCTACCAGCTCTGGAGTCGGGGCACTCTCGCTGTCCCGGGACGGAGCCGGAGCCGATGCAACAGGACAGCACCTCAGACCGGTACGTGACCCCCGGTGGTGGCGATGCGTGGGCCCAGGAGGCAGCCGCGACCGGCAGGCGCGGAACCCAGCGCATCACCGCAGCGGAAGAGATCGCCGCACCGGCGGAGGTTGCCGAGGCCCTGCACCTGGCACCGGACACCCGGGTCGTGCTCCGGCGGCGCGTGATGCTGCTGGACGGTCGCCCTGTCGAACTCACCGACTCGTACTACCCGGGCAGCATCGCCACCGGCACCCCGCTGGCAGAACGCGCCAAGATCCCCGGCGGAGCCGTAACCCTGCTCGCCAACCTCGGTTACACCCCCGATCGGGCGGTGGACGACATCACCGCCCGCCTCCCCACCCCCGAGGAGCAGCATGACCTTCGTATCTCCGAGCGTGAGCCAGTGATCGTGTTGACCCGGCTCACCTTCACCGCCGACGGCACCCCCTTCGAGTACAGCGTCATGACCATGACCGCCACCGGCCGACACCTCCGCTACCAGACCAAGGCGTGACCATGCCCCGTCCCAGCAAGGACCCGCGCTCGCGGCACCAGCAGATCGCCGCCGACCTGCGGGCGAGGATCCTGACCAAGGACCTGCCGCCGGGCACCAAACTGCCGAGCACCGCGCAGCTACAGGAGGAGTACGGCGTACCCAACCAGACCGTGCAGAACGCAGTCGCCGTCCTCAAGCGTGAGGGCTACGCCGACAGCGCACCGGGCAAGGGCGTGTTCGTCCGCGAACGACCGCAGCGCGTCGTGGCGCCCGCCGCCTTCGTCACCCCTTCCCCGCCGGGGGAGTCGTACCCCTGGCTGAGTGAGGCCGAACGACGCGGACTCAAGGGGTCGATTGAGCTGTTGCACGTCGCGGAGGTGGTACCGCCCGTTCAGGTGCGACTCGCCTTCGGCCTCGGCGACGAGGATGTGGCCGTGCTGCGCAAGCAGGTCATGCAGCTCGACGAGGAGCCCGCCGAACTGGTGTACTCCTACTACCCGGTCGATCTCGCGCGGGGAACCCCGCTCGCTGAGAAGCGACGCATCAAGGGCGGCACACCGCGCGCCCTCGGCGACATGGGATTCAACCCCCACGAGTTCGTCGACCAGGTGTCGACGCGTCCCCCGACGCCGGAGGAGTTCGTTGCCCTGGAGCTACCGCCCGACATCTCAATCCTGCGGACCTTCCGCGTGGTCTACGCCGAGGGTCGCCGTCCTATCGAGGCGACGGTGATGGTGAAGGCCGGGCACATGTACGAGTTGCAGTACCACCACGTCCTCACTCCACCCGCCGTCTAGTCCATGCCGAAAGGCACCTGTCGGAGTGTCCTGCAACCGGCGAGCGATCGTCGAGGTTACGTCCCCGGCATCCTCCAGACCGACGCGGATTACCTCGACAGCCCCGAGGCGCTTCGGTCCTACAATCGGCTGTGGGCTGGTCTCCGGGCTGCGGCCCTGGGGCCGGCGGAGTCCCGCAAACTCAAGTCCACCCGCAGCGACGCCAACGGTGGCGCGTGCGTCGAAGTGGCGGACCTCCGTGACGGGGTGGCCGTCCGGGACAGCAAGGACAAGACCGGTCCCGCGTTGGCCTTCGACGCCCGGGGCTGGCGCACCTTCGTCGACTCTCTCAAGAGCAACTAGCGCTGACTCGTCAAGTGCCCCGGCTACTCATTCCTGGAGCCGGGGCAATCTCCTCGTCCGCCACGTGACCCCCCATCGATCTTGGACACTTTTCGTTGGATCCAACGAAAAGTGTCCAAGATTCGGAAGGTCGGTGGCGGTCGACCCCGGGCGGCTCCGTCCCCTGCTCGCCGGGGGCGACCGCAGATGCGCAGACCTCTGGCGAGCTGGGAGAAGCGGTTGTCAGGGCTTGTGCCCGCTGCTGTTCTGGTGGGGTCCCGGCGTCGTCGTACTGGCCGGGGTGGTGGGGGCGGAAGGGTTCGGCCGGGCGTTCTGCTGAGCCGTCGAGGTGACGGTGCCGCCAGCCCAGGGCGAGGTCATGCCGGCGGCGTACGACGTGTCAGTCTGCGGTGAACTGCTTGAGGCGGCCGACGTCGCGGCGTCTCGGTACGCGGCCAGCCAAGCCCCGGTCATCGTGGTTTGGACGTGATTCACCACAGGGCTGTCGACCCCCTGCCCTGCAAGTTCTTCTCTTGCCGCAACGACAGTGTCGAAGTCCCGCGAGAAGGCCCTCATATTGGCCCGGTCCCGTAGACCGTTTGCCGTCATCTCCCAGGGCTTCTTCTCCCGGGAGGGGTTCCTGTCGTCAGGCATTGTTGATCTCCGTTCGCGGGGGCTGGGGCGCTACCCTGCCGGGTCACCCCGCTAGCCAGAAATCTTGGACATCTGCTGTTCGCACCGAACGCCAGGCGTCCAAGATTCACAAGGCGGCCCTGTGCATCCTCAATGAGTCCACATGGGGTGGTGAACGATATCACCGGCCGCCCCCCGCCCCCCGCCCCCCGCCCCCGAGGAGCAAGTTGAACTCCGAATCGAGCACGAGGTTGCGGGGCGACGTCACCGGGTCAGATCGCGTGAATCGTGATGAGGTCTTCGAGACCTGCGAGGTCGTCGGCATTGCGGGTGTATATGGCGGCATCATGGGCGTGTGCAGTGGCAGCGATGAGCAGGTCCATCACCCGGGCTCTGGGCTGACGGCCGGTGTCGACAACGCGTGCGGCCAATCGCGCATAGCTGTCCGCGATGGCCTCGTCGATGGGTAGCGGGTCGAATCGACGTTGGATGGCGCTCAGTCGGGCCAGACGGAGTGCCCTCGCCTCGGCGGTCTTGGCGACTAGAACGCCGAACTGAAGTTCGGCGAGGCTGGCGACGCTGATGGCCAGTTGTCCGGGTATCGGGGTGACGTCAGTGGCGATGAGGACGCTGGTGTCGAGGATGCCCCGGCTCACCGTTCGGCCCACGGATCGACAATCGTATTGTCGAGTAGGTCCCGATCGTCCGCCCATCCCGGGTCCGTCGATTGGTCGAAGATGCCGGCGAGGTCGCTCCATTCACGCCAGGCGCGAGGGCTGACCGGGCCGAGGACGGCTGCCGGCCGTCCTGCGACAGTGATCGTCACGCGTTCACCCGCTTGTGCCCGGCGCACCAGGTCGCTGGCATTCTGCCGCACGTCCCGCAGTCCGACCTCATTCATGCAACCGAACGTAGCACATGTGCTACGTGCGGAGTGGCACATGTGCTACATGACGTGTCGGGTCAGAGCGAAGCCCGGGCCGAGAAGACGATGCTGGCGAGGAGGAAGCCGCCGTTGACGACGGTGAAGGCGATGATCACCCAGAAGACCAGGGCCGGGGCGAACGCCAGCACCAGGGCGGCGGCGAAGATGACAGCCCCGTAGTCGCGGACCAGCTTCACCAGGCGTACCGGCAGGGAGGTGGAGGTGACCATGCTGGCCGCGTTCGGGCCGGACTGCATGACCGAGGTGACCAGGTTGACCATCCAGGTGCCGGCGAAGATCGCCACCAGCCAGGTCGGGGTCTCGGGGCGCTGGGCCACGGCGGTCGCCGCCAGGGCGGCCACCAGGGCGATCTGGGCGGCCACGTCACAGAGGACGTCGACCCGGGCACCGGCCGGGCTGCCCTGCCCGGTCACCCGGGCGAGCTGACCGTCGGCGCAGTCCAGGGCGTACGCCACCTGCCACCCGACCAGCGCCACCGACCCCACCAGCCAGGCCGGTACGGACCCCTCGGCGACGGCCGGGGCGAGCGCCACCACGCTGACCGAGGTGGCCAGCCCGAGGATCAGGTTGGTGATGGTCAGCACTGTGGGGCGGAGCCCCAGCCGCTGGGCGACGAGCGCGAAGACCGCCCCCAGCCACTGGCTCACCGACTCGCTGAACAGGCCGCCGCCCCGGTTGACCCGGTGGAAGTCGGCGACGGAGGGCTTGGTCGGCTCAGCCAACGTGCTGGCGTAGTTCATCGGCGTACTCTCCAAGCCGCCTCCGGGTCTCCGCAGGCGTGAGCGTGAGGTGTTCGAGGATGGTGTAGCGGTCCGGTCGGGTCCGTGGCGCGTGCTGCACGACCTCGACGAACTCGTCGTCGGTCAGGCCCAGGTCGGCGGGGGTGGTGGCCAGCCCGTGCCGGTGCAGACAGCGGGCGAGCTGCCCGAAGCGTTCCAGGTCGCCCCGGAGGAAGGTGCAGAAGAGGGCACCGAGCCCGGCCTGCTCCCCGTGCGAGGACCGGCCCGGGTGCAGGTGCTCGATGGCGTGTGAGATCTCGTGGTCCCCGCCGCTGGCCGGGCGGCTCGACCCGCAGATCGACATGGAGATCCCGCCCAGGATCAGGGCCTCGGCCAGGGTGGTGAGGAACCCGTCGTCCGTGATCTTGCCGGGGTGGTTGATCAGGGCCTCGGCTCCGGTCCGGGCCAGGGTGACGGCCAGCCCGTCGATCGGTTCGCCGCGTGCCTCGTGGGCCAGTTCCCAGTCGGCGCAGGCGCTCAGGTTGCTCACCGCGTCCCCGATGCCGGCCTGGGTCTGCCGGTCCGGCCCGTTCTCCACGAAGTCCAGGTCGACCATGACGGCGATCGGGATGTGCACCCCGTACGAGCCCTTGCCGCCCTCGTGGGTCAGCGACGCCACCGGGGAGGCGATCCCGTCGTTGGCCAGGCTGGTCGCCACCGTCACCATCGGGATGGCGTACCGGCTGGCGGCGTACTTGGCGGTGTCGATGGTCTTCCCGCCGCCGATGCCCACCACCGCGTCGTAGTTGCGCAGCCGGAGTTGGTCGCCCAACTCGTTGGCGGAGTCGACGGTGCCCCCGGTCACCGTGAACACGTCGGCGGAGCCGAGCGTCGGACGGCACAGCTCGGCGATCTTCTCGCCCTGCCCCGGGCCGACCACCACCGCCACGTCCCCACCGGCGGAGATCCGCCGGTCGGCCAGGAGCGGACCCAGGTCGGCCACCGCACCCCGGCGTACCTCGATCGCCAGTGGGGTGTTGACCGTACGGGCTAGTAGCGGCACGCGATCTCCCGCGCCCGGGCCAGGTCGTCGTGGTTGTCGACCTCCACCCAGGCGACGTCCCCGATCGGGGCCGCCCGGACCTCGCCGCCCCGCTCGGCGAACTCCTGGTAGCCGTCCTCGTAGTAGAGGTTCGGGTCCCGTCGCCAGGTGGCCTCCAACGCGTCGGCGAGCGCCTCGGCCACCTGCGGTTCGATGAGCGTCGCGCCGATGTACTCGCCGTACGCCTCGCCCGGGTCCATCAGCTTGGTGATCCGGGTCAGCTGACCGGCGGCGTCGAAGGTGGTCTTCATCTCCTCCTCGGCCAGCACCTTGAGGGTGTCGACGGCGAGCAGGACCCCCGGCCCCCGCTCGGCGAGGAGGGTCTTCTCCACGCTGACCGGGTGCACGGTGTCCCCGTTGACCAGCAGGACGCCCCGGGCGAAGTGCTCGCGGGCCAGCCAGAGCGAGTACGCGTTGTTCCACTCCTCGGCCCGGTCGTTGTGGACCAGGGTGAGGGTGACGCCGTAGGTCTGCTCCAGGTCGGCCTGACGGTCCCGGACCGCGTCGGCGGCGTACCCGACGACGATCACGACCTCCCGCAACCCCACCTCGGCGAGGTTGCGCAGCGCGATGTCCAGGATGGTGGTCTCCCCGTCCACCGGCACCAGCGCCTTGGGCAGTGTGTCTGTGTACGGCCGCAGCCGGCGTCCGGCACCGGCGGCGAGCACCATCCCGATCATGCCGACGTCCTCCCTCGTACGACTGCGGTCACCGGTGGAGGATAGCGCTGCCGTCGGCGTGCCCCATGGCCAACCGGTCAGCCGGGGGAGCGCGGCCAGGTCAGCCGGGGAGGGCGGCCGAGTCAGCCGGGGAGGGCGGCCAGGTCGGCCAGGACCGACAGGCGCTCCGAGGCGGTCAGCGCGGCGTACGGCGTCGCGGCCCGCCGGTCGGTCTCCAACTCGATCGCCATCCGCTCCGGCCCGTCCGACAGGTCGTCGACGCTCTGCGCGGTGTGCCCGGCGGCGCTCCAGGCGGCGGCGTGGGCGTCCGCCCGGTGGTACCGCAGGGCGCCGAGCCGGTTGAGCAGCAGCACCCCGGGCGGGGTGCCGTCCGGCTCGTACGGGGGTGCCAGCGCACAGAACGCGCTCGCCTCGGCGGTCTCGTCCGACTCCACCGCCACCAGCGCGTACTCCAGCAGCAGCCCGAACGCCTCCACCAGCCGGAGCACCCGGTCGTCGTGACCGGCCCACAACTCCTCGGTGACCTCGGCGTGCACCTGGAACAGCTCGCCGAGGAAGGCGGTGCCCCGTTCGGTGGCGGAGAACGCCCCGTTGCCCCGCCGGTGCAGCATCCCGTGCGCCACGTGCTTGTCCAGGGCACGTCGGCTGTCCGCCGGGTTCCGGTACCGGCACACCGCAGCGAACCCCGCCGCGTCGACGATCCCACCGGGTGCGGCGAGTCGGGTGCGGAACTCGACGAGGAAGGCGGTGGCGGTCGGGCCACCGTACCGTTGGCTCAGCTCGGCACCGCCACCGTCGCGACCGGCCAGGACACCGGCGACGAAGGCCCTGTCGATCGCCGGGCTGACCAGCCCCGCGAATCGGTGCGGTGCCAGCTCGACCGCGTCGCTCACCGACCGATCGCGCAGCCGGCGGCGGTGGCGGTGGTGACGCGCCACCGGAACGGCCCGTCACCGACGGGTACGAGGCGCCGGTGCTGGGGCCGTCGCAGGTGTGCGGTTGCGCCGTCGTCGCCGACGACCAGCACGCCGGCGCAGCGTAGGGGCTCGGTGGACACGTCACGACAGTAGCGAGCGGGCCGGCGGTTGCGCGACGGCCGGTCTGCTTCGCGTCGACCACACACGGTGGGCGACCGATCGACTCCGCCCAGGTCACAGCGGTTTGCAGGTGTGAACGGGCCATCGACGGGTAGAGATTGACTGCGGGTGCGGACGGGCCGCAGGACCCGCGGAGGGCACCGAGCCCGCGGAGGAGGGCACCATGAGCACCGCCGAACGCCTCGCCGGCCAGCAGTACGCGATGATCCTGCGCCGGGACCTCGCCCGCCTGCCGGGCCTGTACGCCCCGGACGCCGCCTACACGATCCCCGGCGCCACCCTCCGGCCGACCGAGCTGCCGGCGTTCCTGCGTACCTGGACCGGGGCCTTCCCCGACCTGCGGGCAGACGTGATCGGGCGGGTGGAGACAGCCGGCGGGCTGGCCCTGGAACAGCGGCTCACCGGGACCCACACCGGGGTCCTGCACACCCCGCTGGGCACCGTCGCGCCGACCGGCCGGACGGTGAGCTGGGACGTGGTGGACGTGGTCCGGGCCCGTCGGGGCCGGATCGTGGCGTGGCGGTCCTACTTCGACTGGGGTCAGTTCTACCTGTCGCTCGGGGTGCAGCTGTCGGGGTTCTCCCGTCAGCTGCGGCACGAGCCCCTGGCCGTCGCCGCCTGAGCGCTCCCGACCCGCTGCGTCGCTGGTCGGAGGTCACCCGACAGGTGGCTCATGATGCGGACATGGCCGTGCCGTCGACGATCGGCCGGGGACCGCCCGTACGCTCTGGAACCATGACCGCCGAGCAGCTGATCTCCTTCGCCCGTGGCGCTCCCTCGCTGGACATCGTCGACGTCGAGGGCCTCAAGGCCGCCGCCGTCCGCGCCTTCGACACCGACCCCGCCGGGATCACCGCGTACGGTACGTCCGTCGGGTACCCGCCCCTGCGGAAGTGGATCGCCGACAAGCACGGCGTCCCGGCCGACCAGGTCCTGATCACCAACGGGTCGTTGCAGGCCGACGCCTTCCTCTTCGACCACCTGGTCCGTCCGGGCGACCCGGTGGTGGTGGAGCGCCCGACCTACGACCGGACCCTGCTCAACCTCAAGCAGCTCGGCAGCGAGCTGCACGCGGTGACCATCCAGCCGGACGGGATCGACACCGCCGAGCTGCGCAAGCTCCTGGAGTCCGGGGTACGCCCCCGGCTGGCCCACATCATCCCGAACTACCAGAACCCGGCCGGGGTGACGCTGTCGCTGGACAAGCGTCGGGAGCTGCTCGACCTGGCGGTCGAGTACGGCTTCACCATCTTCGAGGACGACCCGTACGCCGACATCCGGTTCCGGGGCGAGGCGCTGCCGTCGATGCTCTCCCTGGACACCCGCGACGTCGTGGTGCACGCCTCCAGCTTCACCAAGACCGTCTGCCCCGGCGTACGCGTCGGCTACCTGGTCGGACCGGCGGCGTTGATCGCCGACATCGCCAAGAAGGCGACGAACCTCTACATCTCCCCGGGCATGGTCTCCGAGGCGATCGTGTACCAGTTCTGCGTCTCCGGTGACATCGACCGCTCGATCGAGACCGTCTCGACCGCCCTCGGCGAGCGGGCGCGGGTCCTCGCCGAGTCGTTGCGTCGGCACATCCCGGACGCCCGGTTCGTGGAGCCCGACGGTGGCTACTTCCTCTGGGTCGAGCTGCCGGACGACGTCGACGTCGAGCTGGTGGCCCCGGCCGCCGCCGAGCGTGGGGTGGCGGTCGTCAAGGGCAGTGACTTCGTCGCCGAGGGTGGTCGGCACGCGCTGCGGCTGGCCTTCTCGGCGGTGACCGCCGACCGGATCGACGAGGGGGTCCGTCGGCTCGCCGAGGCGGTCGCCGAGGTCCGCAGCCGCTGACTCCACCGGCGGTAGCTGGGGAAAGTTATCGGATGGTGACCGGCCCGGGGGTCCCGCCGGGCCGGTCGACGACCCGACAATGTCGCGAGCACCATTCATGTTGTGGTCGTGGTCACCCTGTGCCCGACGTGCGACCTGGACGGTGCGGCGAGCATCACCCCCGCCCCCAGGGTGCCGGGCGGGTCGGGTCGCCTCTCACCCCCCTGAACCGACCCCGCCCGCCCGGCACCACCCCCACCACCCCACCACCCCACCCGATGTGTTGATCAAGGGATTTGCGTCAGGTAAGCCGACTACCGTGACGCAAACCCCTTGATCAACGAGGTGAACGGGTGGTGCGGGTCAACCGGTGGTGCGGGGGGTGGGGGTCAGCGGTGGGTGGGGGTTTGGGCGCCGTTGCGCCTGTGCAGGGCCTCGTTGAGGTCGTCGGCCGGACGGCCGGAGACGTCCCGGGCGCCCTCGGCGACCGACGGCACACCGGGGTTCTCGTGGATCACCGGCTGGGTGCCGGGCCGCGTGGTGGAGGCGCTGTCGCCACCGGCCACCGGGGAGCTACCCGCCCCGGTCGGGCCACCCGCCACCGGCGAGCTGCTCGACATGGTCGACGCGTCGGACACCTTCGCCGACGCGTCGGCGGTCCGCACCGACGAGGAGTCACGCCCGGTCGCCGTCCGGACCTCAAGGGTCTCCACCTCGTCGTGCATCGGCTCCAGGGTGTGACCCGGGTCGTACTCGGCCCACTCCTGCTGCTCGCGGCGACGCCGTACCGCCATGGCACCGGCGGCCACCCCGGCGACGGTGCCGACGGCGAGCAGCCCGACCAGCATCCCCCGGGACCGCTTCTGCCGACGGGCGGTGGCCTTGCGGGTCTTCGCCTTGGCCTTCTTGCTCATCGCGGAGGTCTTCGCCGCGGCGACCTTCTTCCCGGTCTTCGCCCGCCCGGCCGCCTCGGCCTGTGCGGTGCGGACCGCCAGGGCCAGCGGTGCCATCGCGGCGGCCGTGGTGGACAGACCGCTGGTGGCCCGGTCCCGCACCACCAGGACGGTCGGCGCGACGTAGCTCTGGGCCGCCCGGACCCGTGGGCCGACAGTCGCGCCCGCACCCTTCGCGGCGTGCGTCGCGGCCGACCTGAGGTGGCCGACACCCTGGTTGAGTTCGGCCCTGGCCAACTGCCCCTGGGTCTTCCGTCGCGCGATTCCAAACACGTTCCCACCTCCTGGGAGTCGTTCCTCCGTCATCCTCCACCTTCGGATGCCTCCGCACTGCCAGATCGGGCACATGGGAGGATCCGCATGGAACTGACCAACGACTGAGGAGTACCCGTGGCCGAGGCTGTCTACGCCACCTTGCACACCAACGCCGGGCCGATTCGCCTGGAGCTGTTCCCGAACCACGCCCCGAAGACCGTCCGCAACTTCGTGGACCTGGCCGAGGGCAACCGGGAGTACACCGACCCGCGGACCGGTCAGCCGGGCTCGGGGCCGTTCTACGACGGCACCATCTCGCACCGGGTCATCTCCGGTTTCATGATCCAGATGGGTGACCCGACCGGGACCGGTCGGGGCGGACCGGGCTACAAGTTCGGTGACGAGTTCCACCCGGAGCTGCGGTTCGACCGTCCGTACCTGCTCGCCATGGCCAACGCCGGGCCGGGCACCAACGGGTCGCAGTTCTTCGTCACCGTGGCCCCGACGCCGCACCTGAACAACCGGCACACCATCTTCGGCCAGGTCGCCGACGAGGAGTCGGTCAAGATCGTCAACACGATCGCCAACACCCCGACCGGCCCGAGCGACCGGCCGTTGCAGGACGTCGTGATCGAGCGCGTCACCATCGAACGCAACGAGGCCTGACCGAGGACCGCGAGGTACCTTTGCCTGCATGACTGAGCGCTCCGCAGGGCGGGCACGGTGAGCGAATCCCCGCCGACCACGCCGGTCTGCTACCGGCATCCGGGTCGGGAGACGTACATCCGGTGCAACCGGTGTGACCGTCCGATCTGCCCGGACTGCATGCGCGAGGCGGCTGTGGGGCACCAGTGCCCGGAGTGCGTCGACGAAGGCCGTCGCAGTGTACGGCCGGCGCGTACCGCCTTCGGTGGCGGTGACGCCGGCCGTCACGGCTACGTGACGAAGGTTCTCATCGGGCTGAACCTGATGATGATGTTGGTGTCCATCCTCTCCGACCGTGGCGGGGACGCGGTGGCGGGCGGGTCCGGGTTCGGCGGCCTGATGGGCGGCAGCACCCCGCTGACCAACTGGGGTGCGGTCCTCGGGCAGGCGGTCTTCCTCGACGGCACCGTCGGCGGCATCGCCCAGGGCGAGTGGTACCGCCTGGTCACCGCGATGTTCCTGCACTACGGCGTGCTCCACCTGCTGCTCAACATGTGGGCGCTCTGGGTCCTCGGACGCTCCCTGGAGGCGGTCCTCGGCCCGGCCCGGTTCGTCGCGCTCTACCTGGTGGCCGGGCTCGGCGGCAACGTCGCCGCCTACCTGTTCAGCGCGGAGAACCAGGCCACCGCCGGTGCCTCCACAGCGATCTTCGGTCTCTTCGCGGCGACCTTCGTGATCATGCGACGGCTCGGGCGGGACACCTCGGCGATCCTGCCGATCCTGGTGATCAACCTGATCTTCACCTTCGCCGTGCCGGGCATCTCCATCGCCGGTCACCTCGGCGGCCTGGTGACCGGGGCGATGGTCGCGTTGGTCATGGCGTACGCCCCCAGGTCGCACCGGACCCTGGTCCAGTCGGTCGGCACCACCGCCGTCCTGGTCCTCCTGCTGGTGCTCGCCCTCGGCCGGACGTTCGCCCTGCTCGGCTGAGGGAGCCTGCGGAAAACGGCTTCCCGACGCGCCACCGGCCCGCCTACGCTGCGCCGATGACCGCCCCGCCGTCCGCCGACGCCACCGACTCGCCCTATCCCGCCGTCGGAGCGCCCTGGTCGGCGACCTCCTGGCGCCGACAGGCACAGGAGTGGATCGCCGACCGGCTCGCCGCCGGGTCCGGTCGGCGGGTCACCGGCCCTGTCGAACCCCGGGTCCGCCCGTGGTCGGTGGTGTGGCGGGTGCCCACCGACGCCGGGCCGGTGTGGTTCAAGGCCAACAACCCCGCCACCAGGTACGAGGTCCCCCTGGTGGCGACGTTGGCCCGGATCGCCCCGGAGGCGCTGCTCACCCCGCTGGCTGTCGACGTCGAGCGGGGGTGGACACTGCTGCCCGACGGGGGTCCCACCCTCCGGGCGGTGCTCGGCTCGGACGGCCGGACCGCCGCAGCGCAGGGCCGCCCCGGGCTCGCCCGATGGGAACACGCCCTGGCCGGGTACGCCGCCCTGCAACTCGCCTCCGCCCCGCACGTCGGGGAGCTGCTGGCCCTCGGGGTGCCGGACCACCGGCCGACGGCCCTACCCGACCTGCTCGACGACCTCCTCGACGACGCCACGGCGCTGCGGGCCGGGGAGGACGACGGGCTCACCGCCGACGCGTACGAACGGCTGAGGGCGTACCGGCCGAGCTTCGTGGAGCTGTGCGTCCGGCTGGCCGAGTCCGGTCTGCCCGCCACCGTCCAGCACGACGACCTGCACGACGGGAACGTCTTCGCCACCGCGACCGGGTACCGCTTCTTCGACTGGGGCGACGCCTCCGTCGCCCACCCGCTCGGCACCCTGCTGGTCACCCTCCGCTCGGTGGCGTACGCGTTCGACCTGCCGCCCGGCGATCCGGCGCTGCTCCGGCTCCGGGACGCGTACCTGGAGCCCTGGACCGATCGTCACGACCGGCGTGACCTGCGGGCGGCGGTCGCCCCGGCGATGACAGTGACGAAGGTCAGCCGTGCGCTGTCCTGGCGTCGGGCGGTGGACACCGGCGATCCGGCCCGGGACGGCTACGTCGCTGCGGTCCCCGGTTGGCTGACCGAACTGTTCGAGCCGGATCCGGTCTGACCGAGCCCGCCGGGTGGCGGGTCGGCGCGCCCGGGAACCGGGATCCGCGTCGCGTGGCGTGGAAGTTCCGCAGAATTGTGGCGTGTCCCACGTCACATTTGCGACACCGTCGTTGGTACCAGCATGGACGTCTTCTCCCGTACGTTCCTGCCGGCCGCCGCCGAGGCGGGCCTGGCGGTGCAGACCGTCAGCCGGCACATGCCGATCTTTCGCCGGTGCGTGGGCTCCGGCGACGCCACCGTCATGGTGGCCAGGTGCAGCCGACCCGACCGGCCGATGGCCGGCGAGTACCTGCTCCTGCTGACCCATCGCCGTCTGGTGGTCACCCGGCAGACCCGGGTCCTGCACCGGCTTCGCCTGCACCTCAACAGCGAGCTGCGGGAACTGAGCCACGTGACCTGGCACCCCGACCCGCGTACCCCCGCGCTGGAACTGGCCGCCACCGCGATCGACGGGGTACGCGAACGGTTCGTCATCCGGGCCCACCACGCCAAGCAGGTGTGGCACCTGGACGCCCTGCTCGGGCAGGCGTTCCGACTCCGCCCGCCGGGCACCCCGGCCCGCCCGCCGGTGACCGCCGCCCCGGACCAGCTCTTCCGGCCCGACGGCCCGGCCCGGGACCGACGCCAACCGTTCGCCGCCCAGGTGACGGCCGGATCCGTCGCGCTCGGCGGCTGAGTCACCCCGGCCCGGCTCCTTGCCGAACCCGGACACCCGTCGACCCCCGGCACGGCCGGGGGTCGGTCATCATGAGCCGGTGACCGTCGACACCGCAGGGCGTGGGCTCGTCCTCCTGGTCGAGGACGAGCCCTCCATCGCCGACCTGGTGCGGCTCTACCTGACCCGGGACGGGTTCGGCGTCCACCTGGAACGCGACGGCGACGCGGGCCTGTTCGCCGCCCGACGGCTGCGCCCGGTCGCCTGCGTGCTGGACATCGCCCTGCCCGGCCTCTCCGGCACCGAGGTCTGCCGCCGGTTGCGGGCCGACGGGGACTGGACCCCTGTCGTCTTCCTCACCGCCCGCGACGACGAGGTGGACCGGATCGTGGGCCTGGAGTTGGGCGCCGACGACTACGTGACGAAGCCGTTCAGCCCCCGGGAACTCGTCGCCCGGCTCCGGGCGGTGCTGCGTCGGACCGCCGGGGTGCCCGACCCGACCGGGCAGTCCCGGGTGGTCGGCGCGGTCCGGCTCGACCCGGCCCGCCGGACCGTGACCGCCGCCGGGCACCCCGTGCAGCTCACCTCCACCGAGTTCGACCTGCTCGCCCACCTGATGGCCCGGCCCGGTCGGGTGTTCACCCGTGAGGAGCTGCTCGCCGCGGTCTGGGGGTACGCCGCCCACGCCGGCACCCGGACCGTCGACGTGCACGTCGCCCAGGTACGCGCCAAACTCGCCCCGGTCACGGTGATCCGGACCCACCGGGGCGTCGGGTACGCCGCCGATGGCTGACCCGACCCCGCCGGTCGACGGTCCCCGACCCCGGGGGCGGTTCGCCCGTACGCTGACCGCCCGCGCGGTCCTGGTGACCTGCGCGGTGGCCCTGGTGTCCGTCGTGGTGACGGTCCTGGTCGCGGTCCCCCTGGCGGTCCGCAGCGCGGAGCGGCGGGATCGGGAGGCCCTCGCCGACCAGGCCCGGCTCGTCGCCGACGTGCTGCGGGCCGAGCCCGACCGGGTCCGTACCGCAGCCGGGGATCCGCTGCCGGCCCGCCTCACCGACCGGGACGTCACGGTCCACGTCCTGCCCTCCGGTACGACCGACCGGTCCGGGCTGCCCCGGCAGGTGGTCAACCGGCTCGCCGAGGGCCGGGACTTCTCCGGTAGACGCCTCGTCGACGGCCGCCGCGCCCTCGTCGAAGGACGGACCCTGCCCGGTGGCGACGCCGTGGTGCTGACCCGACCGACGAGCCCCGGACTGTGGCGTCGGGTGGCCGGAGGTCTCTGGCTGCCCCTGGTGGCCGGGCTCGCCGCCGGGGCGGTGGCCGGGTCGTTGCTGGCCCGTCGGTTGGCCAGGCCGATCCGGGGCGCGGCCGACGCGGCCAACCGGCTGCGGGCCGGACAGCGGGGGGTCCGGTTGCCGGTCCACCCGCCCGACGAGGTCGCCGACCTGGCGTACGCGCTCAACGGGCTGGCCACGGCACTGGCCGCCAGCGAGGGACGGCAGCGGGAGTTCCTGCTCTCGGTCTCCCACGAGCTGCGGACCCCGTTGACGACACTGCGGGGGTACGCCGAGGCGCTCGCCGACGGGGTGGTCGACGCCGACGACGCGGCCCGGGTCGGGCGGACCATGTTGGCCGAGGCCGAACACCTGGACCGGTTGGTCGCCGACCTGTTGGCGTTGGCCCGGCTGGAGGCCGTCGACTTCCCCCTGGAACCGGTGCCGGTGGACCTGTCCCGGCTGGTCGGTGACGTCGGCGAACGGTGGGCGGACCGGTGCGCGACCCTCGGGGTGCCGTTGCGGGTGGAGGTGCCCGACCATCCGGTCCGGGCGTACACCGATCCGGGGCGGATCCGGCAGGTGGTCGACGGGCTGCTGGAGAACGCCCTGCGGGTGGTGCCGCCCGGCGCGCCGGTCGTGGTCGCGGTCCGGGCCGCCGGGCCGGGTCCGGCCGACGGCGGCCTCGTCGAGGTACGCGACGCAGGCCCCGGCCTCACCGACGACGACCTGGCGGTGGCCTTCGAACGCGGGGTCCTGCACCGGCGTTACCTGGGTGTCCGCAAGGTCGGCAGCGGGCTGGGTCTGGCCCTGGCCGCCGGACTGGCCCGCCGTCTCGGCGGCGACGTCACCGCCGGGCACGCCCCCGAGGGGGGTGCCGCCTTCACGGTCACGGTGCGAGGAGAACCCGCCGACCCGGTCCCGACAGCGACCCCGGCCGGAACTGGTGTCCGGCCGGGACGGGTGCCCGGTCAGCCCGGTCAGCCCGGCGGGCGCAGGGCGTAGCCGACGTAGTCGCGGAACTCCAGTCGCCACCCGTCGGGGACCAGGTCGGCGCAGACCTTACGGGAGCCGGTGCAGACGATCGCGTCGACCGAGGTGGGATCGGCCGGGGGTCGGTCCGGCAGCACCGACTGCAACGCGACCAGCTCCGGGGCCTGCCCGTCGGCGTCGCGCAGCAGCAGCCACCAGGGGTACTCCCAGTTGTCGTTCTGCTGCACCAGCCCGACCCGGCCGGCCCCGTGCTCGCGTACCGCCGAGGCGGCCCACTGGAACTCCGCCGTCCACTGGGGCCGGCGCAGGAACCGGGTGTCCCACTCGGAGGTGGTGAAGACCGATCCGTCCCCCACCAGTCGCCGGGGGAAGCCGTACGACACGGCGAGGACACCGGCCAGGGCCGAGGTGGCCAGGACCGTCACCACCAGCCCGGTCGCCACCGACCGTCGGCCGTTGCCGGACCGGCTGCGCAGGAGGGTGTCCAGCCAGAGACCGGCCAGCGGTACGCCGATGGTCAGGGCGTACACCAGCAGCCGGTTCCCCCACGGCTGCCACTTGATCATCGAGGTGTGCAGGAGGAGGGTGATCCCGATCGCCACCGCGTACGCCCGTACCGCCGGTGGCATCGTCGGGGCCACCCGCCCCGGTCGGGCCATCGCCAGCACCAGGGCGATCAGGACCGCCATCCCGGCGAGCGGGAACGCCACCCGATCCTCGTCCGGATACCAGGACGGTTCGGGGAACATCTCCCGGCCGAAGGTGATCTCCCGGTCCTGCGGGTCGACACCGATCGCCTCCGCGCCGGCGACGATGGCGGCGGCCGAGCCCTTCCGCAGCGGCTCCAGCGGGGTGTCCAACGCGGTGTGCCCGATCCGCAGCGCGTTGACCAGGATCGCGGGCGGGTCGTGCCGCTCCATCGGGATGGACTCGCGCAGCCGGGGCGGCCCGAGCGGGTGTCCGAACTCGGCTGTCACCCGCACCAGGAACGGCCCGACGACGAGGGCGGCGACGGTCAGGATCGCCACCGACCCGAGCACCGTCGTCGCGTACCCCCGGCCACGTCGGTCGGCCCTTCCGGCGTACGCCAGGCGCAGTTGGGCCAGGCCCCAGAGCACCAGCAGCGGCCCGACCCCGATCAGGCCGCTGGTCTTGGTCACCGCGGTCAGTCCGGTGGCCGCCCCGAGGGCGAGGACGGTGGCCGGTCCGCTGCGGCGGTGCAGCCCGTCGAGGACGAGGGTGGCCGCGCAGGCGACCCAGGCGGCGCAGACCAGGTCGGTCTGGGTGCTGGTCGCCTGAAGGGCGATCATCGGCGTGGTGGCCAGCAGGAACGCGGTGATCAGCTGGGCCCGCCGCCCCCCGCCCAACTGGGCGGTGATCCGGGTGACCACGACGACGGCGAGCACCCCGGCGGCCCACTGGACGAGGTTGTGCAACCCGTCGGAGCCGGTGAACAGCCGCAGGTGCAGCAGGAGGTACTCGGCCCCCGGCGGGATCGTCACCTGCCGGTGGATGGCGGTCGCCCAGAACTCCAGGTCACCCTGCTGCACCCAGTGCTCCACCTTGGGCAGGTGGTAGGTCTGGGAGTCGAAGTTGTTCGGTTCGGCGAGCAGGGCGACGACCAGTTCGACCAGGATCAGCCCGGCGACGGTGCCGAGGAGCAGGCGTTCACCCCGACCGGCCGTACCCCAGCGTTCTCGTACGTCGCTCCAGGTGGGACGGACCGGGTCACGACGGTGCCGCAGCCAGACCGCTGTCCCGGCGGCGGCGAGGGCGACCACCCAGGCCAGCGCGAACGCCGGTGCGGTCAGGCCGCCGACCGCGCCGAGCAGCTCCACCACCCCGACGGCGTACGCTCCGGTGAGCAGCGCAGCGCGCACCACGGCCAGCCGGAGCGGAGCCACCGGTGTCGTGCCGGACGGGCGCAGCGCGTAGGTGAGGGCGGCCACCGTGGCGACCGGCAGGATGACGAGCAGGAAGCCGGCGGACATGGCGGGAAGTAAACACCATCACGTTCGGGGCGCTGCGCCGACCGTTGGCGATGGCAACCGTCTCCGCCAGGGGTACCAGGCTAGGCTAGGTCGGATTTACTGTCGCCACCGTGGAGAACCTCGTGAAGCTCTCGATCCTCATGCCGGTCTACAACGAGGAGGACCGCATAGCCGACGCCCTCAAGCAGGCGTTGGCGGTGGACTACCCGTGTGAGATCGAGCTGCTGGTGGTCGACGACGGCAGCCGCGACGGCACGGGCGAGGTCCTCGGGCGGGCCGACGACTCCCGGCTCCGGGTGATCACCCACCCCCGGAACCGGGGCAAGGGCGCGGCGATCCGGACCGCCGTCGACAACGCCGACGGCGAGTACATGGTCATCCTCGACGCCGACCTGGAGTACGACCCGCAGGACATCCCGAAGCTCCTCGACCCGGTCCTCGACGGCCGGGCCGACGTCGTCTACGGCAACCGGACCTTCGGCAGCCACAGCGCCTACAGCTTCTGGTACGTGATGGGCAACAAGGGCGTCACGATGGCGGCGAACGTCCTGTTCAACTCCTACATCGGCGACCTGGAGACCTGCTTCAAGCTGATGCCGGTGGCCCTCTACCGATCCCTGGACATCAGGTCCCAGGGGTTCGGGATGGAGGCCGAGGTGACAGGCAAGCTGCTGCGTCGCCGGATCCGCCCGTTCGAGGTCCCGATCAGCTACCGGGCGCGGGGTCGCGAGGAGGGCAAGAAGATCACCTGGAAGGACGGCGTCGAGGCGATCTGGATCCTCGGCCGGGAGCGGACCCGCCGCAAGTCCGACGGCCCTCCCCGCTGACCCCACGTCACCGTGTCGCCCGCTCCGGCGCTGCCGCTGCCGGGATCCGGCTCAGGGCGTCGACAGGAAGCCGGTGACCGACCGGCGGATCCCCGTCTCGTCCAGGCCGTGCCACCGGTCGTGGTCCTCGGCCGACCCGTAGCGCCGGAGGTCCGCCCGGCCGACCCCGAGCGCCAGGAGCCGGTGCGGTCGGTCGGCGAGGGCGTCGGCGACCACCCGGCTGGACGTACCGGCCAGGTAGGGCTCGACCAGGATCACCTCGGTGCCGGCCAGCGCCCGCAGCCCCACCGTGTCGAACGGTCGAGGGCGGTGTGTCCAGGCCACCGTCACCGGCAGGTCGGCCACCGCCGCCACCGCCGCGTCCCGCAGCGGCCCCACCGCCACCAGCAGCGGCGCGCCCGCCCCGGCGTCCCGCACCACCTCCAGACTTCCGTCGCCGAACCGGGGCCGGTCGTTGGTCCGCGTCGACAACCGCAGGTACGCCGCGTCGTCCCGGGCCACCAGGGCGCGCAGCAGGCGGGGCACCTCGTCGGGGTGCCCCGGAACGTGCACCGTCCAGCCGCCGAGGGTGTCGATCAGGGCCACGTCGGCGGGTGACAGGTGGGTCCGGCCGGACTCCGGCCTGTCGTACGACGCACCGATCCCGACCAGGACCGCCCCGACCCCCTGGTGGTCGAGGTCCAGCTTGATCTGTTCGTACGCCCGCTCGACCAGGAACGGCGCGTAGCTGTGTGCCACAGGTCGCATCCCGGTCAGGGCGAGCCCTCCGGCGACCCCCAGCAGCAGCTGCTCCCGGATCCCGACGTTGATCACCCGATCGGGGTGCCGGTGTGCCGCCGAGGCGAAGGCCAGGGCGGAGATGTCGGCGAGCACCAGTGCGGTACGCGGCTGTTCCGCCAGCAGGTCGGTCATGGTCCCGACGAACGCGTCCCGCATGCTGTCGGCACCGCCCGTCGGCGTCGGCGGGCCTGTCGGCGGAACGGCAGCGGCCGTCGGTGGGGCTGTCGTCGGCGGAACGGCAGTGGTGGTCGGCGGGACGGGCGTGGTCGTCGGGGGGACTGTCGTCGGCATCGTCACTCCTCGGGGTCGACGACCGCGACGACGACGTGCGGCCGGTGCGCGGTCTGCCCGGTCAGGGCGGAGTACAGGAGGTCGTGGTCGTGGCCGTCCACCGTGTCGGCGGTCCAACCGTTGACGGTGAACCGAGAGGCGATGCCACCGGGCCACCCGTGGCTGGCCGACCCGTTGTCGATCACCACGGCGGTCAGCCCCGCCAGGCCGGTGGCTCCGGCGTACGCGATCGCCTCGTGGTTGGAGCCCTCGTCGAGTTCGGCGTCGCCGACCAGGACGTACACCCGGGGGGTGGCAAGGCCCTGGGCGCGCAGGCCGAGGGCGGTCCCGACGCCGAGCCCGAGTCCGTGGCCGAGCGAACCGGAGCCGATCTCCACCCCGGGGACCAGGACCCGGTCGGGGTGCCCGCCGAGTCGGCTGGTCGGGGAGCCCGGGTCGTCCAGCCACTCGACCGGCACGAACCCCTTCGCGGCGAGGAGGGCGTAGTAGCCCTCCACGTCGTGCCCCTTGGAGAGCAGGAACCGGTCCCGGTCCGGGTCGTCCACGGTGTCCGGGGTGATCCGCAGGATCCGGTCGTAGAGCACCCAGAGGACGTCGAGGGTGGAGAAGACGTTCGGGTCGAGCGCCCCCCGGGCAGCGAGCCGGTCCACCGTCGGGACGAGGGCTCGGGGCAGGTTCCGGGCGGCCGGGCCGGTCCGGGATCGACCGGGGTCGGCTCTGTCCGGAGCCGGTTCGATACTGGCGGTAACGGTGTCCATGCGCCTAGCCTGCAAGATGAAGTTCACTTCAACTCAAGGCGAGCGGATGAACGAATCCCTGACGATCGGTCAACTCTCCGACCGCAGCGGGGTGGCACCCTCGGCGCTGCGCTACTACGAGCGGATCGGCCTGATCAGCGCCGCCCGTACCGGCGGCAACCAACGCCGGTACGCCCGATCGGAGCTGCGTCGGGTGGCGTTCATCCGGATCTCCCAGCAGATCGGGGTCTCCCTGGAGGAGATCAAGGCGGCGCTGGACTCCCTCCCGGCGGGGCGTACCCCCAGCCCGGACGACTGGGCCGCGCTCTCCACCGCCTGGCGGGACCGGCTCACCGAGAAGATCGAACTGATCACCCGGCTCCGCGACAAGCTCCACGGCTGCATCGGCTGCGGTTGCCTGTCGTTGCAGCTCTGCACCCTCTACAACCCCTCCGACGACCTCGCCGCCGAAGGCCCCGGCGCCCGCCTGATGCTGCCCCGCCCACCCGGAGAGGAGACGGCTGCGGTCACCCCGCCGGATCGACGGTGAGCAGGACCTTGCCCAGGTGGTCACTCGCCTCGACCAGCCGGTGCGCCTGCGCCGCGTCCGCCATCGGAACCCGCCGGTCCACCACCGGCCGGATCCGCCCCGCCTCGACCAGCGGCCACACCTCGCCCCGGACCCCCGCGACGATGGCGGCCTTCTCCGACACCGGCCGGGACCGCAGGGCGGTGGCGGTCACCGAGGCGCGCTTGGCCAGCAGCGCCCCCAGATCCAGTTCGCCCCTCCGACCACCCTGCATGCCGATCACCACCAGCCGACCCCCGGTGGCCAGCGCCGACACGTTCCGGCCCAGGTAGGCCGCGCCCATGATGTCCAGGATCACGTCCGCGCCCCGCCCCCCGGTGACCCGGCGTACCTCCTCGACGAAGTCCTGCTCCCGGTAGTCGACGAGGTGCGCGGCCCCCAACTCCCGCAGCCGGTCGTGCTTGGCCGACCGGGCGGTCGCCACCACCGTCGCCCCGAGGGCGGCCCCCAACTGGATCGCGAAGGTGCCGATCCCGCTGCCACCCCCGTGCACCAGCAGGGTCTCCCCCTCCGCCAACCCGGCCACCTGGACCACGTTCGACCAGACGGTGCAGGCCACCTCCGGCAGGGCCGCCGCGTCGACCGGGTCGACCCCCGCCGGAACCGGCAGGAGCTGCCCGGCCGGAACGACCACCCGCTCGGCGTACCCGCCACCGGCCAGCAGGGCACAGACCTCCTGCCCGACCGCCCACCCGGTCACCTCCGGCCCGACCTTGGCCACCACCCCGGAACACTCCAACCCGGGGTACGCCGACGCGCCCGGCGGGGGCGGATAGTGCCCCTGCCGTTGCAGCAGGTCGGCCCGGTTGACAGCGCTGGCCCGAACGGACACGAGCACCTCACCGGGGCCGGGCTCCGGGTCGGGGACCTCCGCCCAGACGAGTGCCTCGGGGCCACCGGGTTCCGGGATCGTGACAGCACGCATCCCCCAGTCTTACCCGCTCCACCCCACCCCCTCACCCACCGCCCCTCACACCCCCACCCCTCGCACCGAGCGGGGGTTTTCATGATTGTTTGCGGTTCAGCGACCTTTTCCCCGGCGTGTCGGGCTGCTCAACTGCAAACGATCACGGCGGGCCTGCCTCGGCGGGCTGCTCAGCCGCAAACGACGATGGTCGGCCCGCCTCGGCGGTGCAGGGGCGGTCCGCCGGCGTGTGGCCGGAGTCGGGTACGGGGATGGCACCCGTGCGGGCTTCTGGCACACTGGTCGGCGGTCGCGCCCTACGGGGCGCGGGCCGGGAGGGTTCGCCTAGAGGCCGATGGCGCTGGTCTTGAAAACCGGTAAGGCAGCGATGTCTTCGTGGGTTCGAATCCCACACCCTCCGCCCACACTGGATCTCCTCAGAAGCAGGTCAGCCCCGGTCTCCGGACCGGGGCTGACTCATGGTGGGGAGCTCATGGGGGGAGTCAGACCAATGGCGCGTACCACTGGGCTCCGGTCACCCGGACCCGCCTGTTCTGCTGGCGGTTCCACTCCACCCGCATCCCGTTCCTGGTGAGCACCGGGAACACGAGGTCGTCGAGTAGCCGTTCCAGGTCGGCCTGGTAGCGGGCCTGCTGTTCGGATTCGGGGAGGGCACCGTAGGCGGCCTCGTCGAAGTCGGCCGGGGCGAATGCACCGTAGCCGAGGTAGACCTCGCCGTCCTCGCTCGTGAGCAGCGCTTCGGTGTCCTGCTGGTGGAACCAGACGTATCCGTGCCAGTGTCGGGAGTCGTCGCGCTCGTCGTGGATCTCGGTGGCCGCGCAGGTGCCGCAGCAGGTGAAGTCCGCCCTGGCCACCACGCCGAGTTCGGTGAGTTCGGCGAAGGCCCGGTCGAGGTTGCCCCGGATCTCGCCCCACTGCTGTTGCTGCTCCCGGCGGGCTGCCAGTGCCTTCCCGTACGCCGCACGCAGGTCGTCGTCGGTGGCACCGTGGCGGTACTCGTCCCCGTCGAGGTGGTCGACGAACTCGTCGGGGTCGTCCTCGCCGCGTACCACCCAGTCCCAGATCTCGTCCTCGATCTGGGTACGGCCCGGCTCGGCGATCCGCTCGTCCAGGACCCTGAGCCCCTCGGGGCGGTCGTTGTAGATCCACTCAGTCACGGCGCCGATCCTCACACGACCCTGTGACACCCCGACCTCAGCCTCTGCGGCGCAGGGCTGCTGCGGGCGCTCTCCGTCCGGCTCGCCCGACTCGACCACCGGGTCCCCGAGAGCCAGGACCTGGACATCCCCTCTGCACCGGATATTGACCCGACCCGCCGGCGGACTAGTGATCGCCGTACGCCCGGGGTGGACCGCCGCCGTCAGGCCGGCCAGGCGACCCTGTCGGTCGGCGGCAGCTCCTTGTCGGTCAGCACCTCGTGCAGCGCGATCTCCAGCCGCGCCAGCCCCGGCCGGGACCGTGGGAAGCGTCGCGCGGAGACCAGGAGGATTCCGGCGTGCGGCATCTGGGTGGCGAGTCGGGCAAAAGTCGACAATCGGGTGACGAGGTCGAACAGGGCGGGGTCGGACGGGCGACTGTCGGGACCAGTGGCGCTCGACGGGGTATGAAGGTGCGCAGACAACATCCGCACACCGGAAGGATCCGTTTCGATGAGCCTGGAACGACCGATCGCCCCGGACCCGTACGAGCTGCTGCCGATCGTCCCGAGCTTCGAGCTGACCAGCGCGGACGTCCGCAACGGCGAGCCGCTGGACGGGTCGTACGCACACGGCAGCGCCGGGGGTGACAACGTCTCGCCGCAGCTGGCCTGGTCCGGGTTCCCCGACGAGACGAAGAGTTTCGTGGTCACCTGCTTCGACCCGGACGCCCCGACCGGGAGTGGTTTCTGGCACTGGGTGCTGGTGAACCTGCCGGCCTCGGTGACCGAGCTGCCGCGCGGGGTCGACGAGGCCGGGCTGGGTGGGGCGTTCAGTGTGCGCAACGACTACGGGGACTCCGGGTACGGCGGTGCCTCCCCGCCGCCCGGGGACCGGCCGCACCGGTACGTCTTCGCCGTGCACGCGGTGGACGTGGAGAAGCTGGACCTCGGGCCGGACGCCTCGTGTGCGTACGTCGGGTTCAACCTGGCCTTCCACACCCTGGCCCGAGCGGTGATCCGCCCGACGTTCCAGGTCAAGGAGTAGGCCGGGCGCGGTCGGTGACCGCGCCACGCGTGGTTGTGGTGGCCTGCGCCGAATGGTCGAGGCCACCACAACCTGTGCGCGGCCCACGGGAGCGTGGGCGCGGGCGACAGGCGGGGTGGTCGGTGTGGTGGGTCGAGCGAAGAGGCGCGCTCAGCCGGGGACGCGGGCCACCGCGAAGACGGACTGGCCGAACGGGGGGCGGACGACCTGTTCGGCGCCCTTGGTGGCGGGCAGGACCAGGGTGTCGTAGACCTTCACCATCGGGCCCTCCTTCGGCATCAGCCGGAAGACCTTGGTGGCCATGAAGTAGCCGATCAGGCCGAGGGCGTTGGCGTAGTGGATCCGCTCGACCCGCAGGCCCGCCTGGGTCATCGCCGCGCCCAGGGTCTTCTTGGTGTAGCGCCGGACGTGTCCGGTGGCGACGTCGGCCGGGCTCATCGCGAACATGAACGCCGGAACGATGATGATCACGGCCCCGCCGGGTCGGACCAGGTCCTTCATGCTGCTCAGTGCGCCGACGTGGTCCTCGATGTGCTCCAGGACGTTGTACGACACCGCGGCGCTGTATCCGCCGTCCTCGGAGTGCGGCAGCAGCATCTGCCGTACCTCGATGTTGGGGTGGTCGGCGAGCCGGTCCTTCAGGGAGACCAGCCGGTCGGGGTCGGCCTCGGTGGCCGTGAACCGGGGGACGTGCGGCGCCCACTCCAGGGCGTAGTCGCCGAGGCCACTGCCGATCTCGATGGGATCGTCGCCCAGGTACGGCAGGGCCAGCTCGACGAACCATCTGCGGTGGTTGACCGCTGTGGCCAAGCCTTCGAGCACCTCTGACTGGATGCGCTGATCCCCAGTGATATCTGCCATCGTCGTCGATTCCTCACGGTATGACTAGACCCGCGCCTGAACCGACAGAGTGAATCACCCGCCCAGAACGTGCCGGAACCGGGGGACCAGGATGGCCGAATCGTGGGTCGGGGGGCGGCGCGAGATCGGCGGTCAGCGAACCCCGCACATATTACGCCAGTGCCTCGAACCCCGCACGGCGCCCGGAGCGCTAACTACCCTATGAATTGTCATGACTACTCATTAAATAGGATGAAATGCCGCTTTCGGGAACGGGGGTGACCGGGGTTGACCAGGTGTTCTATCTCGCACCGGCGATGAGGAGCGGCGGTCAGGAGCGGACGCAGCAACCCTGGCAGACCTTCGGCCTCGGCAGGGTGAACGCCAGGCAGCAGGTGCGGCGTTGCACGGTGGGCCGGCCGGAGGCGTCGGGCACCACCTCGACGAGGTCGGCCAGGTCGAGGGCGTCCAGCAGGGTGTCGACGCTGCGGGTCGTGGGTCCGGGTAGCGCGTCGGCGGCCTGGAGCAGCGCGTGGGCCGCGCTGGAGGCGACCGATCCGAGCAGGGTACGGGTGCCGACCCGGGCCTCCCGCTGGAAGGCGGTGATCATCGGGTGGAAGTGGGCGTCCAGGAGGGTGGAGCGCAGGACGGCCAGGAGTTCGGACTCGTCGGCGACCACCCGGGTCCCGGGGAGCCCGGCCAGCGGGTCGGTGGGCAGCACCGCGACGGGGATCGAGGCGCGCAGGCCCAGCGTGACCAGTGGGCGGGGGTCGGCGAAGGTGATCAGCACGTCGGCCGGGTCGAGCAGCGGGACCCGCCGGGCGGCGGCCCAGCCGAGGATCGCGGGCAGCGCCGCGTAGTAGCTGTACGACTTCCACGCCAGCGCGGCGCAGGCGTGCGGGGTGCCGCCCCAGCGGCGGGCCGCCTCGGCCAGCACCCGTGGCAGGTGGGTCCCGTCGATCAGGGTGGTGGCCGGTTCCCAGCCGAACTCGTCGGTCACCAGCAGGCCGGGGGTGAGCCCGGGCAGGTCGTCGGTGCCGAACATGGCGCGCAGGGTGGCGGTGACCGGGGTCAGCGCCTCGCCGACGGTGAGTTGTAGGTGGTCCGCCCCCGGCTTCGGCAGTACCGACGTCACTGGAATCACCCCTTTCGTCACCGTTTGGCCGTCTCAGCTAAGGCAAGCCTAACCAACCTGTCGAACGAGCGGAAGGGTTTGCCGAGAGTCGGTGCTCACGATCGAGGTAACCGGGGGATGTCAAGGCAAAAGTCGAGAAGACGTCACTTTCTTCGGTCGACGGACACCGAACGTGAGACTTGTACTACCCAGCCCTGAGGAAGCTGATGACGACATCCCCGCTCGACCGGGCCGCCGACTCCTTCGCGGCCGAGCTCGCCCGACACCGCACCGGGCGGGGGCTGTCCAAGAAACAGCTCGCCACCATGATGGGGTTCGACCCGTCGTACGTCAGCCACGTCGAGGGACGCCGACACCGGCCGACCGAGGACTTCGCCCGCCGGGCCGAGGCCGTCCTCGAAGCCAGCGGCGCCATCTGGCAGCGATACCGCGAGTACGACGACCTCCGACACGCCCGGTCCCTCCCCGCCCACCGGGAACCGCCCCAACCCGGCCAGTGGATGCCACCCGGGACCGGCCTCATCGTCGAACGCGAACACGCCACCCTCACCCACACCGGTGACGACTACCACTGCGTCATCCGGCGGGAGCTGTACAACGCCGGAACCGAACCGGTCACCCGCTACCTCGCCCGGGTCGCCGTCGACCGCTACCCCAACGATCCGGGCCGCTCCAACCTGCACCACCGGGAACACCCCCTCACCTTCGCCGAACTGCAACTGAACGCCCTGCGCGACGACGCCGGCGAACAGGAGCCGATGCACTGGCGGGCCAAACACGACAGGGACGCCTTCAAGGAGATCTGGCTGCTCTTCGAGAACGCCGACAGGCGTTTCCCGCTCTACCCGGGTCACCGGGCCACCATCGAGTACTCGTACCGGGTGGGCCGGGACAAGTGGGGCACCTGGTTCCAGCGGGCCGTACGCCTGCCCACCCGGCACCTGGCCGTCCGCCTGGACCTCCCCGCCGACCTCGACCCGCAGGTGTGGGGGGCGGAGACGTCGCTCTCCTCCGAGGAGGGACCACTGCGTACCCCCGTCGCCCGACAGAACGTCGACGGGCGGGCGGTCTTCGACTGGAAGACCGAGGACCCGCCGCTCAACGCGCGCTACCGGATGCAGTGGCGGTTCCGGGCCCAGCCCGGCACCGAGTCGGAGCACCCCGACACCCCCACCCGGGTACGCGCCAGCGACCGGATGCGGGAGTTCGGCATCGTCCAACGCGGCGCCGACCTGCTACGACAGCCCAGCCACCAGTTCGACCTGCCCCGACAGGAGTCCGCCGCCCGGGAGATCGTCGACCGGCTGAACACCGCCCTGGCCCGGCTCGACGAACTGCACCCGTTCCGCAAGGGGGTCGGCATCGCGGCCCCGCAGCTCGGCATCGACTGGGCGGCGGCCGTGGTCCGCCCCCCGGACCGCACCGCCGACCCGGTCGTCCTGCTCAACCCCCGGGTCGTCGACGCCGCCCCCGACACCGACGAACAGTACGAAGGCTGCCTCTCCTTCTTCGACCACCGGGGACTGGTGCCCCGGCCGCTGCGGCTCGACGTCGAACACTCCCGCTGGGACGGGAGCCGGATCATCACCTCGTTCGAGTTCGGCATGGCCCGCCTGGTGGCGCACGAGGTCGACCACCTGGAAGGGCGGCTCTACGTCGACCGGATGACCCCCGGGGTGCCCCTGGTCCCGGTCGAGGAGTACCGGGAGACCGGCCAACCCTGGCGGTACTGACCCCTGAACCAGGCGCGGCCCAGGTCGCGTGCCGACAGGCGACACCGAGCCGGGTCGCGTGCCGACAGGCGGGACGGGGGCCGGGTCGCGTGCCCCAGGGGGCAGGGGCACGCGACCCGGCACGGGGGGAGGAAAGAACAGCTACAGGTTCCCGAACGTGTCGTACCTGATGTGGGCCGGCGGGACCTCGTCCTCCGCGAGCGCCCGCAGGGTGGCCCGGACCATCCGGGCCGAACCGGAGACGTAACAGTCGTGGTCGGTCCACGGCCCGAACCGGGACAGCACGTCCGAGACCAACCCCTGCTCACCGTCGAAGTCGGTCCCCTCGCTGCACGCCGGGGTCACCGACAACCACTGATGCTCGGCGACCAGCTTCTGCAACCCCGGTAGGGCGTAGAGATCCTCGGGGCGGCGAGCGCCGTAGAAGACGTGCACCCAGCGGGTCCGGTTGTGCGCTGCCAACTCCTCGACCAGCGCCTTCACCGGTGCCACCCCGACCCCGCCGGCCACCGCCACGATGTCCCGCGTGGACGCGCCGTCCACTGTCATCGAACCCATCGGGGCGGCGATCCGGAGCAGGTCACCCGGCTTGGTCCGGCGGACCAACGCCCCCGACACCCAGCCCGCCCCGGTCGGCGTACGCACGTGGAACTCCAGGACGTTCTCCTCGTTCGGCGCGTTCGCCACCGAGTACGTCCGCCACACCCGGGGCAGATGCCGGGGCACCTCGACACTGACGTACTGGCCCGCCTTCCAGGGCAGCGGGAACTGCAACGCCCGGCAGGTCAGGACGGCCGTGTCCGGGCCGATCCGCTCGTGGGTCAACACCTCGGCGTGCCAGAACGGCGGATTCGGGTCCCCCTCCGCCCCGGCCGTCATCTTCGCCGAGATCGCCGCGTACGCGTCCCGCCAGGCCTGGTCGAACTCCAGGTTCCAGTCGTCCCCGGCGGTGGTCCGCAGAGCGTCGAGCAGGGCGACGCCCATCGTCGCGTAGTGCGCCGCGTCGACGTGGTACTTGCGGTGGTCCCGACCGAGTGCGCGCAGGTACTCGTCGAAGGACTCCGGATCGTCGACGGTCTGACTGGCGGTGATCACCGCGTCCAGGAGCCGGTCACCCTGCCCGGACATCTCCGCCGGGAACAGCTTGCGCAGTTCGGGGTCGAGGAGGAAGAGCCGAGCGTAGAAGTAACCACTCAGGCGGTCCCGGTCGGGCTCGACCAGGATCCAACTCTCCTTCAGCAGCCGCGCGAAGTGCTCCACTGGCACGCTCCCTCGGGTGACCGGCGTTCGGGCTCACCAAGGATGCGTACGGAGCGTGTGCGTGGGTCGCACAGAATGTGCGACCGGCTCACAGAGTGATCCCGTCCCGCCCTCCCGACCTGGTCGTCGGCCCCGGACGGCACCGCAGACCACGTCGTACGGCACAGTGGTGCGGTGACGGTCGACCTCACCCGCCAGCTGTCCCGCCGGACCCTCGGCACCGAGACCGTGCTGATCCTCGGGCTCACCCTCGGCCAGTCGGCCGTCTACGCGGTGGTCTCCATCATCGCCAAGCTGACCGCCGAGGGAGGGCTGTCCCAGCAGACCGCAGCCCTGAACACCACCGCGTCACCCCGGCCCTACCTGGACCTGACGTACCAACTGCTCGGGATCGCGTTCGCGCTGCTGCCGGTCCTGTTCGCCGTGCACCTGGTGAACCGGGACCCCGGCGACGCCCTGCGGACCCTCGGCCTGGACGCCCGCCGACCCGGATCGGACCTGGTCCGGGGGGCCGGGCTGGCGGCGCTGATCGGCCTCCCCGGACTGGTGCTGTTCTGGGCGGCCGCGCAGCTCGGCCTCAACGCCACACTGGTCCCGGCGGCGCTGCGGGACTACTGGTGGGCGGTCCCGGTGCTGATCCTCGCCGCAGTGAAGAACGCGGTCCTGGAAGAGGTGATCGTGGTCGGCTACCTGGTCACCCGGCTGCGGCAGCTCCGGTGGCGGTTCTGGACGATCATCGCCACCAGCGCTGTCCTGCGCGGTTCCTACCACCTCTACCAGGGTTTCGGGGCCTTCGTCGGCAACGTGGTGATGGGGGTGGTGTTCACCTACTTCTTCATGCGTACCCGGCGGGTGATGCCACTGGTCGTCGCGCACACCCTCATCGACATCGTGGCCTTCGTCGGCTACGCCCTGCTCCCCCGGGAGTGGTTCGACTGGCTCTGACCAGCCGGTCGGTACTGGGCGAGAGCGCGGGCGGCCACCCGGTCCGTCGCGGCGTACCCTCCGGCTGCCGCCGCAAGCGCCGACGCCCCCGGCAGGAGGCGTGCCGCGAGGCGGACCGGTAGCCGACCACCGCCGACCAGCGGCTCCACCAGCCGCCACACCGACGCCACCACCGGCGACCAGGCGACGACCCCCGTCCCGGACACCCCGCTCTCCTCCCCCGTCGCCTCCGCAGCGGCCTCCAGTGCCGTCCGTGCGGCGACCGGGTCCGGGTGGATCCCGGTCGAGACCAGCAGCTCGACCGCCCGGTCCGGGTGCCCGGGATCCCGGCCGTACGCCGCCGCCAGGTGCAGGACCAGCTCCGCCTGCGCCCAGAGCACCGCCGCCGACTCCACCACCGGTGCGATCAGGCCGGTCGCCGTCGCCGCCGCACCACCCACTCCCGCCCGCCGACCGAACCGTCGTACGGCCAGCCGCGCCAGACCCGCCGCGTCAGCCTCCGGATACCGGGCCCGCAGACCGTCCGCCCAGGTCCCGGCGCGCGGCCCCAGCACCTCGACCGCCGCCAGGGCGAGCAGCTCCGGGGCGTACTCCGGCCTGTCGAGCACCGTCGCGGCGACCTCCCGGAAACCCCCTCCACCGGTACGCCCACCCGGCGTCTCTCCCCGGTCCTCGACCTCGACCGGACGGCCCTGGACCGTCTCCGGGGCGGGCGGGGTGACGACCGGCACCCCGGCACCAGCGGTCCGCGCAGGTGCCTTGGTGGCCTCTGCCGCTGACTTGGTGGTCTTCGCCGCTGCTTTCGTGGTCTTCGCCGCTGCCTTCGTGACCTTTGGTGCTGCTTTCGTAGCCTTTGTCGGCGTCGCGGCGGGCGCCTTCGTGGCCTTGGCGGTCGTCTTGGCCGGCTTCGGAGCCTTCGCGGTGGCCGGCTCCCCGTGGTCGAGGGCGGCATCGGACGCCGCCGCCCGAGGCGCCGGTCGGCGTCGGGGCACCACAGGTGTGTCGACAGTCTCAGGAGGCTGGAAAAGCACCTTCGGAGCGCTCTTCACCCGCCGGGTCGACGCCCGTGGCGGCTCGACATGCTCGGATTCCCCCTCGCGCGGCGGCGGGACCGGGTCGGGCTCCGGCGGGCGGCTCCCGGACGCCTCCGCACGGGGGCGACGGGTCGGACGGCGGGGCGGGACGCTCGGCGGCTGCTCCTCCATACCCGTGCAGAGTAGCCTTGATCAGGCCGTTCCACCGGTCGTGGCGCTCCCGGCGACCGGTGTCGGCCGAACCCGGGGCGACGGGGTGGGATAGTCGTTTTGCTCCGGGTGGGTGGGGGCCTGTATCCTCAGGCCCGGTGGTCTGCAGGCCACCGAGGAGACTTCGCCTAGTCTGGTCTATGGCGCCGCACTGCTAATGCGGTTGGGGTCTTAAAGCCCCTCCCGGGTTCGAATCCCGGAGTCTCCGCGCGAAAGCCGGTGTGTAAACTGGCCGAGCAGCGAGCGCCCGTAGCTCAATGGATAGAGCATCTGACTACGGATCAGAAGGTTAGGGGTTCGAGTCCCTTCGGGCGCACATCAGAATCAAGGCCGTGACCCGGTGTAACGCCGGGTCGCGGCCTTGATCAGTTCCTGGCATGTGCCGTGCTCTTCCACCACGTGACACCTGGTGCTCTGAGAACCGGGTGGCGGCCCCCGACACCTGACCCAGCCCTGCGAGGCCTCGGCTGCCGCTGAGCCGCGTACTTCACGGAACAAGGATCGTCTTGCCGCGGATGCGGTCGGACTCGGCGTCGCGGTGCACCGCGGCCAGGTCCGCGAGTGGACGCGACGCGGCGATGTCGACTCGAACGGCGGCGGCGTCGACGAGCTCGACCAGGGCGGCGAGGTCGCCGGTGTCGTTGCGGGCCACAAAGCGTATTGCCGTCACCGGCGACCCGGCGGGCACCCCCAGCGCAACGGTGGCGGAGACGACGACGCCACCTGACCGCACCAGCGATGTCAGCGTCGCAGCCTGCTGCGCACTGACCACGACGAAGTTGAGGATCACATCGACCGGGCCGTCGAGCGCGTCAGCGAGGGGTTCGGCCGTGTAATCGATGATCCGGTCGGCTCCGAGGTGGCGGACCGCCTCGGTGCTGCGTGGGCCAGCCGTTGCGACGACGTGGGCCCCGGCATGCTTGGCGAGCTGGACCGCGAACCCGCCGACGCCACCGCCCGCGCCGTTGACCAGGACCCGCTGCCCGGACGTGACACCCGCGTGCTCGAACACCGCCTGCCAGGCGGTGACACCGGCGATGGGGATGGCGGCGGCGTGCGGAAGCGGAATGGCGGTGGGCGCCGCCACTACGGTGTCGGCTGCGGCAGTGACGTACTCGGCCGCGGCGCCACCGGTGTCGAGCCGGCCGATGACCCGGTCACCGACGGCGAGTGTGTGCACGCCGTCGCCGACCTCGACGATCGTGCCGGCGACGTCCCCGCCGAGGGTGTACGGCAGATCCAGCGGGGAGACGGAGCGCAGCAGCCCGCGGCGCAGCCCGATGTCGGACGGATTGAACGAGGTCGCGGCGACCTGGATCAGCACGTCACCACGGCCCGGTACCGGGCGCGGCACGTCTTCCTCGCGGATGACCGAGGCATCACCGTACTGGTGGATTCGCATAGCTCTCACGATTCGAACTTATGGCGGTACCCGAAGACGGACCATGCTCAGTAGTCCTCGATTCATTCTTGTGCGTCTCCACGGTGATACTCGGACCGTATGGACGTACTCAGTGACGTGATCACGGTCTTGCGCATCGGTCAGCCGCGCTCCGCGCGGGTCGCCTGGCATGCCCCGTGGGCGCAGCAGTTCGTGTCCGTACCCGGCTCCGCCGGCTTCCAGATAGTCCTGGAGGGACCGTGCTGGCTCATCGCTCCCGACACCGGCCCGGTGCCACTCGCGGCCGGGGACATCGTGTTCCGGCCGCACGGTCGCGGGCACCTGCTGGCCGACAGCCCATCGACCCCACCTGGCGCGCCGGCCTGCGACCCGGACGACCCGCAGCTCCAGCGTTACGCCACCGACGTCGTCGGCGCCTCCGCCGACACCGGCGTTCCCGCCACGGTCATCCTGTGCGGTGCCTATCGACTTGATCCGGCCCGTGCCCATCCGCTGCTCAACGATCTGCCCGAGCTCATCCATCTTCCCGCGCACCTCGGGCGACACCCCGAACTACGCGCCACTGTCAGTCTGCTCGCCACCGAACTGGAACATCGCCGTCTCGGCACCGACGCCGTCGTTCCGGCGTTGCTCGACATCCTGCTGATGCACATCCTGCGTGCCTGGCTCGACCGGAACCCCACACCGGAGACCGCAGCCACCGGCTGGGCGGCGGCGCTCAACGATCCGGTCACCACGGCCGCCCTGCAGGCCATCCACCGCGATCCGGCGCGGCCGTGGACCGTTGCGACGCTCGCCGCTGAAGCGGGCCTGTCCCGAGCGCCGTTCGCTCGCCGTTTCGCCACTCTTCTCGGGCAACCACCACTGACCTATCTGACGTGGTGGCGGATGACCACCGCCGCCCGACTTCTCCGCCAATCCGACACGTCGGTGAGCGCCATCGCGGGAAGAGTCGGCTACACCTCCGAGTTCGCCTTCGCCAATGCCTTCAAACGCCAGTACGGAATCGCCCCCGGCAGATACCGTCGTAGCAGTTGACCAGTGACAGCACTCATCCTGCGGCTCGCCACCGTGTCCCGGCAGCTGCAGTCGATGACCGTCACCGGCTGGGGCACGAAGAAGGCAGGCGGCCCCCAGGAACGCTTCCTCGACAAGGTGGAGCTGCCGTTCCTGCCGGACGAGCAGTGCTTCGACGATCCCTGGTGGGACGAGCACCCCGAGTATCCGAGGTCGACGATCTGCGCGAAGTCGGTGGACCAGAAAAGCCACGGCCCCGGCGACTCCGGTGGAGCGGCCCTGCGCCGGCTGCCCAGGGACGGCTGGGAACAGGTCGGCATCGTGACCGGGCCGCTCCCGAGGCCCTCAAGGTCGAGTGGTGTCACCGTTCGAGGGTGCCGGCCACCGCGGGTCGAAGGTCCTTCAGCCGAACGAGTGCTGTCGCCCGCGTTCCGATCTTGAACCGGGCCGTGGTCTGGACACCTTCTGGCAGCCCGACGCGGCGACCTCGGGTCGTCAACGCGATCAGGGTGTCGGGGGGAAGCGCCGACGCGAGCGTTCCCAGCAGTCCGGGGATGCTGTCCTCCTGGTGCGGACCCAGCCATGAGGTCTGTTCGCCGTACGGGATGTCGGTCAACACGAGATCCGGCGGCGACATGTCGGTCAACAGGTCGGTCACCTGCTGTCGGTCGAGGGCGTCGGCCTGTCCGACGACATGGGGGAGGTCTGCGCCGCTCCGGGACAGCAGTTCCTGCAGGCGCCGTGCGGCTTCGGCGGATTGGGCGTAGGAGGGTCGGCCGAACCGGCGGGCCATGTCCTCCAGCTCGGCCCGCCGCTTCCTCATGCCCTCGGCGGTCAGGAGGGCGAGGTTGGCTCGTGCGAGCCGGAGCGGGCCGTCGGCGATGTCCGAGGCGACGAGTCCCGCGATCCTGTCCCGATGGAGCAGGCCCAGCACGGTCAGCAGGTACCCGCTGCCGCAGCAGGGGTCCCACACGGTCAGAGACCGGGGTCGTCCCAGGGCGTGCCATGCGCGGAGGAACACCTCCGAGGCGAGGCGGACGGGAAACCCCGGATGGCCCGGTGCCGAACGCAGCACCGCCCCGCCGGCCAGGTCGGAGTAGTCGAGTCGCTCCGTCACGAACCGATAGGTCATCGCACCCCCGAGTCGGCAACCACTGTCCGCACCACGCACGCCGGACCGCGCACCCCGCACCACGAACTACGCACCCCAGCACCTCCGCACCCCGCGCCGCGCATCTCGACGTCGACGTCGGTCGCTCGCGTCCGGTGTCCATCATGGACCAGATCGGTCCCCGTCGACACCACATTCAACCGGGGGGCGGAGCGTTCCGATGCGGTCGGCGAGTTCGCGCACCACAGCGGCGCGTCCTCGCGCGTGGCCCACGGTGCGGTCCGGGACCTACCCGCCCGCACATGTGCCGTCGATCGACGACACGACTTCAGGGGTGGAACTCCCGATCGGTCAGGTCGGGGAGCAGACGTCGTTGCGCCATGCCCAGGCCGCGATCTCCACGCGGTTACGGGCGGCGAGTTTGCGCTGCACGTTGGCCAGATGCGTCTTGACCGTCGACAGCGTCACGTAGAGCCGTCCGGCGATCTCGTCGTTGGTGTGCCCGTGCGCCACCAGCCGGACCACTGCGAGTTCGCGTTCGGTGAGCGGCTCCGTGGGGGGCGACTCCACCGTCTCCTGTTCGGCGTCGCGGCGGGGGGCGAGGTGGGAGAGCAGGCGTACGGTCACCGCCGGCGAGATCAGGGAGGTTCCCTCGGCGGCTGCGCGTACCGCCTCCACCAGCAGGTTGGGTGAGGTGTCCTTGAGGAGGAATCCGCAGGCCCCGTTGCGCAGCGCCCGGTACACGTACTCGTCGAGGTCGAAGGTGGTGACGATGAGGACGTTGAGCGGGTTCCGGACGGCCGGGCCGGCCAGGAGCCGGGTCGCTTCGAGGCCGTCGAGTTTCGGCATCCGGATGTCGAGCAGGCACACGTCGGGGCGGAGTCGACGGGCCTGGTCGACGGCGGCCTCGCCGTCCGCCGCCTCGGCCACCACCTGGATGTCCGGCTGGGTGCCGAGGATCATGCGGAAGGCCGTACGGATCATGTCCTGGTCGTCGGCGAGCAGGATCCGGATCGTCATCGGCTCTCCTCGACTTCCGCTCCGGTCGCCGACCGACGTGGCGCCGTCCGACGTAGCGCCGTCCGACCGTTCCCCGACCGGCGTAGCGCCGACCGCCATCCACCGGTCGGGGAACGGTCGGTGATCGGCAGGGCCGCGGTGACCTGCCACCCTGATTCGACAGGCCCGGCCGAGAGTTCGCCTCCTGCGGCGCGTACCCGCTCGCTGAGCCCGGTCAGGCCGAAGCCGCCGGCCGGCAGGGGCGACTCGGTGGCTCTTCCGTCGTTGCGGACCGACACCTCGGCGAGGTCCGGCCGGTCGGGGTGGATCCGGAGGCGGATGTCGATCCGGGCGGTCCCGCTGCTGTGGCGCAGCACGTTGGTCAGCGCCTCCAGCACCGTGTGGTGCGCGGCGTCGAGGCTGGCCGGGGGCCACGGCCGGTCGGACAGCGCCTCGTCGACCGAGACCGTCGGTGTGGGGTGTCCGGGCGTCAGGGTGCCGACGACCTCGGTCAGCATCTCGTCGAGGTCGGCGTGGACGGTCGCGGTCGCTGGTGTCTCGTCGCGCAGGATGCCGACGAGTTTACGCATCGAGGTGAGGGCCTGGCCGCCGGCCTTTTCGACGCCGGCCAGCAGGGTGTCCAGATCCTCGGGCGACGGGGCGGTACCCGCGCCGGTGACGAACCGGATGGCGCGGGTCTGCGCGACGATGGCTGTCACGTGGTGGGCGACGTAGTCGTGCAGGTCGCGGGCGTGGTCCATGCGTTCCGCCTGCCGGGCCAGCCGGTCCAGGTCGGCCCGACGGCGTTCCAGCAGGCGCAGGTAGAGGCCGAGCAGTGCCAGGAACAGCACCCAGGCGGTCAGTACGGCGGCCACCAGGCTGCCGTCCTGCGCCATCGTCGGCGCGTTCACCGGATGGAACAGCACCCGGGTCGGCAGCAGCCCGATCGCCAGGACGGTCAGGGCGGCCGGAGCCGCCGCGTACCGGATCGGGTGTTGCATGACCAGGCGGATCACCGCCACCGAGAGCACTGCGAACTCCACGATGCCGAAGGTGTGCTCCGGACGCAGCGCCGGTACGAGCCCGAAGGCGGCCGAGACCGCGAGGGAGACGGACGCGGCCACGGCGACCGCGACCGGGCGGGCCTCGGCCAGCAGCAACACGGCGACCGCGAGGAGCCCGCTGACGATCATGGCGAGCTTGGCGGGAAGGGTGGGGCCGTCCGACCCCTCGACGACGACGAGGGCCGCCGCCACGACGGCGAGCAGGCCCACCATCACCCGCTGCCACCGGGGTCCCGGAAAGATGATCAGCACGGAAGGCCACGGTACGACACCGACACGTGGTCGGTGTAGTTCTTTCGGCCGAACCCCCTCGGTTCCGCTCGGCAACTCGGCCGAGGTGGATCACCGTCGCGCCGCCGCACGATCGAAGCCCTACGAAATCGACGAGCGGAGAAGATCGTGGCGACGACGGTGCAGGCTGAAGGTCTGCGAGTGAGAACAGGCCGATACCTGGCGGTCGACGGCGTGGACCTGGATCTGGGCACCGGCGTCCATGGACTGCTCGGCCCGAACGGCGCCGGCAAGACCACCCTGATCCGAGCCCTGGCGACGGTCCTGCGCCCCCACGACGGTCGGCTCCGGTTGCTCGGGCAGCCGATGGACGGGCGGCCCGACCTGCGTGCGGTACGCCGGGCCCTCGGCTACCTGCCCCAGGAGTTCGGCTACTACCCGAGGTTCACGGTGTCCGAGTTCGTCGAGTACATGGCGTGGACCAAGGACGTGCCCGCCGGTGAACGCCGCCGTGCCGTACGGAACGCGATCGAGCGGGTGGGTCTGGTCGACCGGGCGGACTCACCGATGAAGGCCCTCTCCGGTGGCATGCTGCGGCGGGCCGGCATCGCACAGGCGATCGTCAACGAGCCGGAGCTGCTGCTGCTCGACGAGCCGACTGTGGGCCTCGACCCGCAGCAGCGGCTCGACTTCCGGGCGATGCTGCGTGACCTCGGCGAACGCTCCTGCGTCGTGGTGTCGACCCACCTGGTCGAGGACGTGGCGGCGGCGTGTTCGAGCGTCGTGCTGGCCGACGCCGGCCGGATCGTGTTCCACGGGACGCCGGACGCCATCGCGGCAGCCGGTGGTCCCGACGACGCCGGGGACAGCCCCATCGAGCGTGGCTACTCGGCGCTGATCACGCGGCACCGGGCCGGACCGGGGGTGGCGTCGTGACCCGCATCCTCCGGATCGAACTGCGCCGTTGCGGCGCACTCCTCACAGGGGCGGCGACGGCCGCGATCGGCGTGGCGGGGCTCTACGTCCTCGCGCTCACCGGGCAGACCGACCTGTGGGACCAGCAGTGGAACCTGCTCGCCGTCTTCCAGCGCATCATGCTGGTGATCCTCTGGCCGCTGGCGCTGGCCGGCGGTGCCTGGCAGGCCGGCCGGGACCGGCGCAACCGGATCGAGGAGTTGCTCGGCACCACACCGGCTCCCCGGTGGCGGCGGATGCAGCCGTCCGCCGTGGTCACTGCGGCGTGCCTCGCCGGTGGGTACCTGGTCGTGCTGGCCGCCGGGGCACCGAAGGTCGCTGTCGCCGCCGGCCATCCGGGCAGCGGTTGGCCGGTGGTGACGCTCGTCGGCGTACTGACACTGGTCGCTGCGGGCTGGCTCGGCCTCGGCGTGGGCAGGCTGCTCCCGCACCCGTACACCCCTGCCGTCGCGGGAGTCGGCAGCCTCGCCGCACTTCTCGCGGCGATCGAGGCGACCAGGCCCAGCGAGGTCACGGACCCCGGGGCGGCCCTCCTGCTGCCCTTCTTCACCAACACGATCTCCGAGTTCGAGATGGTCGCCGGGTCCGTCAGCGCGGGCCAGGCCTGGTGGTTCGGCGGGTTGGCCGCCGGAGGACTGGTGCTCTACCTCGCGACGAACCCGCTGGTACGACTGCTCGCCGTGGTCCCGCCGGCACTCGGGCTGGTGCTCGCCGCTCCGATGCTGACCGTACCCCTGGAGCGGGCCTTCCCTGTCGACCCGGCTGCGGTGGCCGAGGTCTGCACCACCGACGACGGTCCCCGGGTCTGTGTCACAGCAGCCCACAGCCGTCAGCTACCCGCTCTCGTCGCACCGGCCCGGGACGCGCTGCGCCTGCTCGCGAAGCTGCCGGACCCGCCGGTCTCGGTGCACGAGGTGGTGCCGGACTCCGGTCGGGCACAGCCGGCGACCGAGGCGTGGGTGGACAGCGGCAACCTCGGGCCGACCCGCGATCCCGCCGACGTGACCGCCCGCATCCTGGCCGGGGCCGGTACCCCACTGTGCGTCCGGGCCGACGACGACGCGTACCTCGACGTGCTGCGCGCCCGGTCCGTGGCGGCCGCCTGGCTCTACGGCAGCCACCCGGTGCCCGGCCAGACCCTCTTCGGGGACGAGCAGGCCGTCCGCGACGGGATGTGGGAGACGTTCACCGCGCTGCCGGCCGACGAGCAGGTACGCCGGGTCGCAGCGGTCCGCACCGCCGGGCTGACCTGCGGTGACCAGGCTGCCGCCCTCGGCATCGGAGCCGACCGGTGACGCCCCTGCTCCTGTTCCTGCGCTCCCGTGAGGTGCCGCGAGGGCTGCTCTGCGCGGTGCCGACCATGGCCCTGCTCGCCTGGTTCGGTGCCGCGCAGGACGACCCGAGGCACGCCGTCACGGCCGCCGCCCTCGCCCTGGCGCTGGGCGTGGCGGTGCTCGGCAACGGCCTCGGCGGGCCGGACACCACCCTGGACGCGACGGCGGCGATCCGCTGGACGCCTCGCCGCGCGCTGCACCTGGTCGCGATGACGGTGGTCGCCGGCACCGTGGTGACAGTCGTGACGACGGCCCCGGTCGGTGTCGTCCTGCGTGACGCGGCGGGTTTCACCGGGCTCGCCGCCCTGGCCGCGACGCTGTTCGGCCGGCGACTGGCCTGGACCCTGCCGGTCGTGACGGGCTGCGTGTCCGCCGGTGTCCCCGCGGTGCCGGAGCCGTTCGCGTTGTACCTGGTCACCTGGGCGGGCCAACCGTCGGACAGCGTGGCGGCGATGACGACCGCCGGGGTCTTCGCTGTCACCGGGGCGGCCGCCTACGTGATGCGCGGCCCCCGCCGGGTCGACTGACCAGCCCCCACTGCCACGGCCGGCCCGGGGGAAGGACAGTCGCGGCCGGGCCGTGCGGCCCGAGGGAACAACAGTGGCGGCCGGGGGGAAACAGTGGCGACCGGGCCCCGAGGAGCCCGGCCGCCACGTCAGGCGACTGTCACTTGACGAGCGCGGTGGCCGCGTCCGCCCAGGTGGAGTCGTTCTTCACGTTCCTCAGCTTCAGGCCCTTGAGGATCTTGGTCATCTCGGCGTCGGAGAGGCGTCCCTCGCTCGCCACCTGGATGCTGGTCTTGCCGTCCTTGCTGCGGTGGGTGCAGAAGCCGTTGCCGCACTTGATCGTCGTGTCGCCGGTCGTCTGGTTCGAGTTCTTCGACGGCACCACGAAGATCTGGAAGCTGCCGGGAAGGCTCGCCCCGTCGACGCCGCCGTACGGCTCGACCAGGCCGGTGGTGGCCGGTGCCGGGTTCGCGAAGATCGCGCCACCGTGGTCGCCGTCGCGGGCGGCAGCGATGCCGTTCAGGCCCGACATGCTGTGCGAGCCGATCTCGACGGGCTGGTAGCCGGCCGGCACGTAGTCGAGGGTGAACGGCAGCTTGGCCGGGGCCGCCTTGACGGGCTTGAGGCCCGGGACGATCTTCTGGAGGTCCGCGTCGGACGGGTCCTCGGTGGAGTTCGAGTTCGTCGACAGGACCGCCCACGCGTCCGAGTCGTACGACCAGGCGAGCGTCCGACGGGTGCCGCCGTGGGCATCGCCGCTGACCTGGTACGCCTCCTTGCCGTCGACGGTCAGCCTGGTGGCCCCGGTCAGACCGGCGGGGTCGAACGCGCCCGGCCGGTACAGCACCAGGTACGCGTAGATCGTCGGCTTCGGCGTGTAGCCCGGTCCGCCCTTGCGCCGGTCACCGCCGCGGGCGATCTCCGCTTCCTCCTCGTCGGTGACCGCCCTGTCGTTGGTGGTCCGGCCGTCCAGGTAGACCGGTGCGATCTGGTACGACGTCGACGCCACGGTAGGCGCCGCCACCTTCCAGCGGTCGACCTCGAAGGCGCCGAACGTGAACTGGAACGGGTCGGCCGGGAACTCCCAGGTGGCCGCTCCGGCGTCCTGGGTGACAGCCGACGGGGCGGCCCCCGCCTCGATGACGGTGCTCTGACCCGTACCCCCGAAGACGGACGGGAGGGAGACGGCAGCGCTCACCGCGACCACGGCGAGCGCCGCGCCCGCACTGGCGAAACCGGCCCGCCGCCGACGCTGCGCCCTGCGGCCCTTGCCGACGATCTCGTCGACAGTGTTCCGGTCCGGCGGCGCGTTCGACGTCGCCAGATCCACCACCTCATGCAACCGCACGGGACAACTCCTCGGTATCCGCGACCCGTAGGTCGATTCTCTCGGTGGCCAGCAGCTCACGAAGGCGCGCGAGCCCTCGCGAGGTCTGGCTCTTGGCGGTGCCGACGGAGACCCCCATCACCGCCGCGCTCTCCTCCAGGGTCATCCCGAGGTAGTAGCGCAGGATCAGGGCGGCCCGCTGCTTGCGGGGTACGGCACGCAGGGCGACCTGAACCCGGATCCGTTCGTCGGTGGCGGCCGCCGGGTCGCGCAGGGCGACGTCCGGCATCTCGTCACCGGCGGAACGTTCCCGACGCCACGGTCGGCGGACCTCGTCGACAGCGGCCCGGTACACCATCGTCTTGGCGTACAGGTCGGGACGGTCGAGCTTGCGCCAGCGCGGGTAGAGCTTGGCCAGGGCAGTGGACACCGCGTCTTCCGCCGTGTGCCAGTTACCGCAAGTCAGGTACGCCAGTTTGCGTAACGGTCCCAGTTGGGCCGCGACGAACTGCCGGAAACCTTCCTCTTCCTCGGCATTCAAGATCGCCTGCCTCCTTCGACGGAGATGGAACGGTGGCAGCCGGGGAAAAGGTTGCAAACAGCTTCTGTGTGACGTGCGGCACATGGACGGCTGTCGTGTCGCAATTCGGCCGGACCTGCGCGATCGCGGACCGGTCTGCTGTGGGAACTCAGGTGTGCCGGGTGGTGGGCGTGGCCGGTCGGTTCGCGAGCACGCGAGCGAGGACCAGGACGAGACCGCCGGCGAGGACGACGGTGAGCAGGCCGACCCGGAGGCTGGTGAGGTCGGCGATGATCCCGACAGTGGGCGCGGAGAGCAGGAACCCCCCGCGTAGCAGCCAGCTGACGATGGTGAGGCCGGTACCGGGCGGCAGGCCGGGTAGCTCGTCGGCGGTGTGCATGGCGGCGGGGACGAGGGTGGCGACGCCGAGTCCGGCCAGGGCGAAACCGATGAGGGTGGCCGGGACGGACTGCACGGCCAGGGCGGTGCCCATCCCGGCGGTGACGAGGGCTCCACCCGCCCGGGCGACGGTGCGTTGGCCGTAGCGGTCCACGACACGGTCGCCGGTGAGGCGGCCGACCGTCATGGCCACCTGGAGGGAGACGACGGCGAGGCCGGCGGTGGCGGCGCCGGCGTTCAGCTCGTCGTTGAGATATATCGCGCCCCACGAGGCACCGGCGTCCTCCACGACGGCACCGCAGGCGGCGAGGACGCCCAGCGCGGCGAGCATTCGGACGGTGACCGCCGAGAACGAACGCCATCGGCGGTTCGGCACTGCCGCGTCGGAGGGGGCACCGGCGTCGGGGCGTCGTTCGGCGTTGTCGTCACCTGGCAGGAGGAACCGGTGGGCGAGCAGGGCGACAGCACTGAACAGGACTGCCGAGGCGGCCAGGTGGATGACGAGCGGGATGCGCAGACCGGCGGCGGCGGAACCCATCAGGCCGCCGAGGACGGCACCGACACTCCACACCCCGTGCAGGGAGTTGACGATGGAGCGGCCGTACCGGCGTTGGACGCGGAGGCCGTGTGCGTTCTGCGCGACGTCGACGACCGCGTCGAGGGAGCCGACGACGAACAGCGCGGCGGCGAGGGCGGTCCAGTGCGGAGCGACGGGTACGGCCAGCGTGGCGACCGTGGTCACCACGATGCCGAACGACGCCACCCGGGCCGAGCCGAGTCGGCGTACGGCCGCGCCGGCCAGCAGACCGGCGAGCAGCGCCCCGGCCGGGTAGGCGACCAGGGCGGTGCCGAAGAGCGCGTTGTCCAGGCCGAGGTCGTCCTTGATCTGCGGATACCGGGGCACGATGTTGAAGAAGACGGCCCCGTTGGTCAGGAACAGCACGGCCACGGCGGCGCGGGCTGCACGGGTGTCCCGGGTCGGCACGGTGGTGGTGGGCAGGGACACGGTGGTCTCCGAGATCGTCTGGGCTCTGCTTCTCGACCGCCCTCCGGCGGGAAGGGCGGACGGCGGCACGTCGAGCGTCGGTCGTGGGCGGCTGCCCCGGCCGACCGGCGGGCTGTCAGGTCGCGAGTCGGCCGGTGCTGTCCCGCTCGACGAGCTCGACGGTGAACCGTTGCCGATGGCCGCTGGGGACGTCGCCGGTGAGCAGGAGCCGGGTCGCGGTCGCGGCCATCTCCTCCACGGGCAGGCGCATCGTGCTCAGGGGCGGGTTCGCGCAGACCGCGGCGATGCTGTCGTCGAAACCGACGACCTGGATGTCGTGCGGTATCCGGCGGCCGGTCGAGGTGATCGCCTGGACCGCACCGGCGGCCATCAGGTCGCAGGCGACGAAGATCGCGTCGATGTCCGGATGCTCGTCGAGCAGGCGCAGCGCGGCCCGGTGGCCACCGGCACGGAGGAAGTCCCCGTGGGCACCGATGTTCGGCAGGCCGAGGTTGTCGACGGCACGCCGGTAGCCGGTGTGCCTGTCGATCGCGCAGGGGTTGGTGGCGGGGCCGTGGATCGCGGCGATCCGGCGGCGGCCCAGCGCGTGCAGGTGCGCGACGGCCCGGTACGCCCCGGCGGTGTTGTCGGCCTCGATCGCGGGCACCGACGGTGCGGTGGCGACCAGGGACACCGCCCGGGGACAGCGGCGGTGGAACCGGGCGGCCATCGTGGGGGTGACGGTGGCCAGGACCGCGCCGACAGTCGCGTTCGCGGCGATGGTGTCGATCGTGTCCGGCGTGGCGTCGCCGTTGACGGTGTGCAGCCGTACCGGCACCTCGGCGGCCTCCAGCACCGACATCATCCCGGCCAGGACCCGGCTGTAGTACGGGTGCACCCCGAGCCAGCCCTCGACCGGGCCGTAGGTGACGGCGAGTACGTCGACGGCGCGTTGCCGGCCGGATGCCAGTGCCCGCGCACTCTGGTTGGGTCGGTAGCCCAACCTGCTCACCGCGTCGTGCACCCGTGCGCGTACCGGGTCGGACGCGCCGGGCGCGTCGTTGATGACCCGCGACGCGGTCGCCCGGGAGACCCCCGCCACCTGCGCCACGTCGTCGATCGTCGGCTTGGATCTGCTCATGTCCGGATCCCACGTTCCGTCGTCCGGCCGCACGGGGAGATGCGCGGCTGCCTGCACGATAGGCCCGAGAGCGCTCTCATCCGAAGATCCTTCGGGAGCCGTCGTCGGTCGGGCCGGTGCGGGGCGCCCGGGCCTTCCGTGACCTGGTCGAGGAGATGGACCCCGACGGCCGGGTGCGGTGTCCGTCGTCGGTGTGTCTCGTCGCCGGTCGATTCCGTCTCCCGGATGTTCTGCAACAAACCTGCACGTCTTTAACCCTTGCGCCGCAGGCAAGCGCTTTCCTAACCTGATGTTACATCGATGTTTCGCTCTCTGGCCGGGCTGAAGACACGGACACGTAGTAGTCACCCTGCGGTGTCGGGCTGTGCAGGCAGTGCCCTCGCACCGTGCTCACTCCCGAGGAGTCAAACAGTGAGAACTGTCGTGCGACACAGGCTGATGGCCGGCGGTACCGCAGTGGTCGCCGCAGCCGCGATGGCGGCGGCGTTGCCGATGGCCCAGGCGTCGGGCGCGGCTGACGGCCCCGCCGCCGCACCGGTCAGCGCCGCCGCCACCAACCTCAGTCTCGGGGCCGGTGCCGACGGCTCCAGCAAGGGCGGCGGCACCAGCTACGGCAACGTGCTCGACGGGAACACGGGCACCTACTGGTCCCCGTCCGGCTCGACCGGCCGGATCTCGATCAAGTGGGGTGCGGCGACCACCGTGGCCTCGGTCAACATCCGGGAGGCGGCCGGAGCGGTCGGGGCCGTCGGCTCGTGGCGGCTGGTCAACAACGACACGGGTGCCACCCTGGCCAGCGGTACCGGGGCCGGGGTCGTCAACTTCCCAGCCACCTCGCTTCGCAAGATCAACTTCGAGATCACCGGTGCGACCGGCACCCCGAGGATCGCCGAGTTCGAGACGTACGCCTCGGGCGGGACGACCCCGCCGACCACCCCGCCCCCGACGACCGGGCCGACCACCCCGCCGCCGACCACGCCCCCGCCGACGACCCCGCCCCCGTCGAGCAGCACCCTGTACGTGGCACCGACCGGCACCGACAGCGCGCCCGGAACGCTGGCGAGCCCGACGACGCTCACCTCCGCGATCACCCGCATCCAGGCCGGTGGCACGATCTTCCTGCGCGGTGGGACCTACCGTCACTCGCAGACCATCACCATCGGTCAGGGCAACAGCGGCACGTCGAGCGCCCGCAAGAACATCTTCGCGTACTCGGGGGAGACCCCGATCCTGAACTTCTCCGCCCAGAGTGAGGATCCGGCCAACCGGGGTCTCGCGATCGGCGGATCGTACTGGCACATCAGGGGGATCATCGTCGAGCGGGCCGGGGACAACGGCATCCTGCTCGCCGGCAACAACAACATCATCGAGCGTACGGTGACCCGCCACAACCGGGACTCGGGACTCCAGCTCTCGCGGCTGATCGCCGACGCGCCCCGCGCCCAGTGGCCCTCGAACAACCTCGTGGTCAGCACCGTCTCGCACGACAACGTCGACTCCGACGGTGAGGACGCCGACGGGTTCGCCCCGAAGCTGACCGTCGGGCCGGGCAACGTGTTCCGCTACACGGTGGCCCACAACAACATCGACGACGGCTACGACCTCTACACCAAGAGCGACACCGGGGCCATCGGCGCGGTGACCGTCGAGTCCTCCCTCGCCTACGCCAACGGCACCCTGAGCAACGGTGGCCAGGCCGGCAACGGTGACCGCAACGGGTTCAAGCTCGGCGGCGAGGACATCGCGGTGAACCACACCATCCGGGGCAACATCGCCTACGACAACGGCAAGCACGGGTTCACCTTCAACCGCAACCCGGGCACGATGACGGTGTCGAACAACGCCAACATCGGCAACACCGAGCGCAACTTCAACTTCGACGGCGGATCCTCGGTGTTCCGGAACAACACCTCGTGCGACAGCGGCTCCAACGACCGGATCGTCGGCAACTCCGACAGCTCCAACCAGTTCTGGTCCGGTACCAACGGATCCCGGTGCTCGTCGTACACCGGGGCGTTGGGCTGGTCCTTCGCCTCCGACGGCCGACTCGTCGTGACCTTCGGCGGCCGGGTGGTCACCCCCTGACGGACAGCACAGGACGCCGGTGTCACCCTCACGCGAGGGTGACACCGGCGTCGCTCGTCCGCGCGGCAGGTCGGCGGCGGGGTCGGCAAGTGCCCGCCCTACGGCGGGACCAGTGAGTACGCGCCCGGCGGCGGGTCAGTGAGCCGACGGGACGGAGGCGTGCAGTGCCGCAGCCAGCCACTCGTACGGGAAGAACTCGGGCGGCTCGTCGTTCACAGTGGTGACCAGATCCATGTACCGCTCGAACAGACCCTCCGGTTCCACCGGGGTGCGCTCCCACTCCGCGCCGGCCGACATGTGCTCGGCCGTCTCGGTCCGGAACTCGGGGGTGTCCGGGATGCCGGGGCTGTCGGGTGTCGCGAAGATGGTGGTCAGCCACCCCATCCACTGGTCGGCGATCTCCCGCCCGCGTGGCGAGTCCGGCGACACCCCCTCCTTGGCCGCCGTCATCACCGCCTCGCTGATCGGCATCCCCGCCTCCAGGGAGTCCAGCATCGGTGACGAGGTCATCAGCGGGCCGACCCCGGTGTTGCACACCTCGTGCAACTCGTGCCGTACGGTCCGCCGGGTCTCGGGGTCCCGGACCAGCTCGGCCAGCTCGATCCACGCCTCCAGCTGCTTCGCCGTGGGCTGCTCGGGCAGCACCGGCCGGGCGGCCCGCCACCACTGGACCATCCGCTCCGGCGGCTCCCAGCCGGTGGAGACCTCGGTCCAGAAGTCGTCGACGAGCCGGTCGCGCTCCTCGTCGGGCATACCGACCAGCTTGTGCATCAACGTGACCTGTTCGGCGGTGGAGTCCTGCCGCAGGATGGTCGACAGCACCGCGCGACGGCTGCGCAGCCGGGCCTCCTGCCGGGCCAGCAGGGCCAGGTGGGTGGTGGCCAGCTCACGCAGCGTCGCCTCACCGGCCAGCACCCGTCGGATCTCGTCCAGGCCGGCGTCGAGTTCCCGCAGCGTCCGGACCAGTTCCAGGCGGGAGATGGCCGACACGTCGTACAGGCGGTGACCGGCCGGGGTGCTGGCGGCGGGTGTGACGACACCGGCGTCCGCGTAGTACCGGACGGCGCTGACGCTCAGGCCGGTTCGCCGGGCGACGTCCCCGATGGCGTACAACTCGTTCATGTCCACGGCCCCACTATGCGATCTCAAGCAGCTTGAGACGCAAGCGGTCGTGCGCCGGTCCGGCGTGGCGAACCCTCACCACACCTCGGGGTGATCCGGCTGGGGGTGTGGCGGTTCGAGGAGCCGTTGGAGCAGCAACAGGCCGCTCTTGATGTCGGCGCTGCCGTCGAGGAGCCACTGGGTGCTCAGGCCGTCGGCCGCCGCGAGGACGAGCGAGGCCGCCTCCTCCAGGGGGATGTCGGACCGTACGCTTCCGGCCGCCCGACCTTCCGCGAGGAGTGCCACGATGTTCTTCCTGAGGTCGGCGTACCGCTGCGAGAAGTGTGCTCGTGATCGGTCGTTTCCGGCCTCCAGCGCATGGGCCACCATGCTGTTGAGCAGGGCCATCAGCCCCGGCACCCGCATGCTGTGCTCGGTCGACTGGTGGATCAGGTCGACGAAGGTGCCCTCGCCCTGGGCGGGGGCGTCGAGGAACCGCCTGTCGTACTCCCGCAGGACCTCGATGAAGAGCTGTTCGCGGGTGCCGAAGTGGTGTTTGAGGACCGGGTGGGTGACGCCGATGGCCTCGCCGACGGCGCGTAGCGAGGTGCCCTCGAATCCCAGCCTGTTGTAGACCGCCAGGACCTCGTCGATGATCTGCTGCCGCCGCGCGAGTCCCTTCGCGTACGGGCCTCTCTTCGTCGAGGTCTCCTGCGGGGTGGGGCGGCTGCCCCGGGGTCTCTGGTCGGTCATCGCATCCTCCATCGCGATCGACGGGCTGGTGGAGCAGGGCCATCCTATGAGCCACGACCCGAAAATATCCAGTCGGATATTTTCGTGCTACGGTCTGCCCAGCGACGAGATCCCGTCGCCGTCCCCGACCCCGAGGGAAGTGACCAGATGCGTGTCGCCGAAGGCCCGACGACCGGCGTGGCCCGCCCCAGCCGACCGACGACCGACCCGAGCGCCGACCCCGGACGCGCGGGAGGGGGCGGCATGGCGTGGCAGTTGTTCAGACTCGGTCGCTGGTCGTTCCGCCGCCGGTGGACGGTGACGGGAGTCTGGGTGCTGCTGCTCCTCACCGTCGTCCTCGGGTCGGTGACCCTCTCCGGCAAGACCAACGACAGCTTCGAGCTGTCGGGCATCGAGTCGACCGAGGCGTTCGACCTGATCAGGGAGCGGGACCCGGAGGCAGCGCCGGACGGCGCGACCGCCCGGGTGGTGTTCCAGGCGCCGGAGGGCCGGTCCATCGCGGACCCGGCCAACCAGCAGGCCGTCTCCGAGGCGCTCGCGGCGCTGCGGACCAGCGGGGTCGTGTCGGTCCTCGACCCGTTCACCGCCGGGACGATCTCCGAGGACGGGCGCACCGCCTACGCCTCGGTCAGCTACGACCGGGGTGCCGTCGACCTGTCCCCGGCGGACCGGGACGGCCTGGAAGCCGCCCGTGACGTCGCCGAGCAGGCCGGGCTGACGGCCGCCATCGGCGGAGACGTACTCGGGGTGGAGATCGGTGGGGCACTCGCCGAACTGATCGGCATCGCCATCGCGTTCGTGGTGCTGGCCCTCACCCTCGGGTCGCTCGTGGCGGCCGGGATGCCGCTGCTGACCGCGCTGGTCGGGGTCGGGATCGGCATCACCGCCATCGCCACCCTCTCCGGGTTCGTCGAGCTCAGCACCACCACCCCCGCGCTCGGTTCGATGCTCGGACTGGCTGTCGGCATCGACTACGCGCTGTTCATCCTGTCCCGCTACCAGGCCGAGGTACGCCGGGGCCGCCCGCTGGAGGAGGCGGCGGGCCGTGCCGTGGGCACCGCCGGCTCGGCCGTGGTGTTCGCCGGTCTGACGGTCGTCATCGCCCTCGTCGGGCTCTCCGTGTGCGGCATCGGATTCCTCACCGAGATGGGCCTGGGCGGGGCGTTCATGGTCGGCCTCGCCGTCCTCATCGCCCTCACCCTGCTGCCCGCCCTCCTCGGGTTCGCCGGCGACCGGGTCACGAAGCGCAGCCGCCGCTCGGCGAAGACGGTCGGCGGCACCGGGTTCACCGGGCGCAGCCACCGCTCGGCGAGCACGGACGCCGACGCCGACGCCGACGCCGACGGTGCTCGCGTCGAGCCCCGTCCGCTCGGACGCCGGTGGGTCGAGGGTGTGGCCCGACACCGCTGGGCCGCCCTCCTCGCCGGGATCGTGGCCGCCGCCGTGGCCGCCGTCCCCGTCGCCTCCCTGCAGCTCGCCCTGCCCGACGACAGCACCAAGCCCGCCGGCAGCGACGTGCGTGTCGCGTTCGACCTCATCGAGGAGAACTTCGGCGCCGGAGCCAACGGTCCGCTGCTCGTCGTCGTCGACACCAGGCAGGCCCCGGACCCGGTCGGTGCGGTGGCCACCGCCACCGAGCGGCTACAGACCCTGGCCACCAGGGACGACTCCGACATCGCCCTCGTCATCCCGGCGATCATCAGCGACACCCCCGAGGCGCAGGCCGCGTACCTGGGGCAGTTGGAGACCGCACAGCTCGCGACCCTCACCGTCGTCCCCCGCTCCGGGCCGTCGGACCAGTCCACCAAGAACCTCGTCGCCGACATCCGCACCGCCCTGTCGGACCTTCCCGACCAGAACGGAGCCCGGGCGCTCGTCACCGGCGTCACCGCCGTCGGCGTGGACATCTCCAACGAACTCGCCGACGTGTTCCCGCTCTACCTCGCGGTCGTCGTCGGGTTGGCGCTGATCCTGCTCGTCGCGGTGTTCCGCTCGATCTGGGTACCCGTCAAGGCCGCGCTCGGCTTCCTGCTCTCCGTCGGCGCATCCCTGGGGGCCACCGTCGCCGTCTTCCAGTGGGGTTGGCTCAACGAACTCGTCGGCCTCGACGCCACCGGCCCGGTGCTGTTCCTTCTGCCGATCCTGCTCACCGGCATCCTGTTCGGCCTGGCGATGGATTACGAGGTCTTCCTCGTCACCCGGATGCGGGAGGCGTACGTCCACGGCACCCCGGCCCGTCAGGCGGTCGTCGAGGGGTTCACCCACAGCGCCCGGGTGGTGGCCGCCGCAGCACTGATCATGGTCGGCGTCTTCGCCGGCTTCACCTTCACCGACGACATCATCCTCAAGACCATCGGTTTCGCCCTCGCCGTCGGCGTCCTGGTCGACGCCTTCCTGGTCCGGATGCTCGTCGTCCCCGCCGTCATGCTCATCCTCGGCCGCCGGATCTGGTGGATGCCCCGCTGGATGGAGCGGGTCGTCCCGGCCCTGGACGTCGAGGGTGAGGCACTCGAACGCCGACTCGCACCCCGCTGACCGACAGTCACCGCGATCGACGTCGCACCCCGCACCGCCCCGGCCGAGCGTTCACCCCTCGGCCGGGGCGGTGACCCCGTCGAGGGGCGGGTTTCCCCTCACAGCGCCGCCGGGAGGCCGAAGGCGGGGAAGTGCTCGCCCCCGAGGAACGACGTGATCAGGGAGATCCGCTCGGCCCGGACTGTGAGAACCGTGATCGACCAGGCGGCGTGGGGACCGTCCCGGTCCGGCCCGACGTAGAACGCGACAGCCGGTTGGCCGTTCGCGCTCACCACCCGGTACCGCCAGCTCGGGCAACGGGTCATCGGCACGGCGACGGCGAAGTCGGCCACCGCCCGACGCCCCCGGTACCAGCGTCGCAGCGGCGGCATGGACCAGGTCACGTCCTCGGTGACCAGGGCGACGAAACGGTCGACGTCACCGCGTTCCAGGGTGTCGGCGAACTCGGTGGCGAGCCGACGCAGCCGTACGTCGTCGAGCGTGGCCGTCTCGTGCCGACTCGGCCGAGGGGCCTTCTCCGCGACGATCCGGCGGGCCCGGGCCAGTGCCGAGTTGACCGCCGTCGTGGACGTCTCCATCATCCCGGCGATCTCACCCACCGTGAACCCGAGGACGTCGAAGAGCAACAGTGCCGCCCGCTGGTTGCCGGGAAGGTGTTGGAGGGCGGCGACGAAGGCCAGCTCCACCGCCTCGCGCTGCTCGTACGCGGTGAGCGCCGAGTCGGCGTACGGGCCGAGCCAGGCGATCTCGACGGCCGGCTCGTCGGGCCCGTCGGCGACCCGTTCCGCCGCGGGGCTCAGGTCGGCGGGGAGCGCCCGTCGGCCACGCTGTTCGGCCAGGTCGAGACTGGTGCGGGTGGCGACGGTGTAGAGCCAGGACCGCAGGCTGCTCCGCCCCTCGAAGCCCGCCAACCCCCGCCAGCCCCGCAGGAGGGCGGCCTGGAGTGCGTCGTCCGCGTCGTGGACCGACCCGAGGATCCGGTAACAGTGCGCGTGCAGCTCGCCACGAAGTGGTGCGACGAGGCGGGTGAATGCCACGTCGTCGCCCGCCTGGGCTCGGGTCAGGTCGGATTCGTCGTTCACCACCGACGATTCTGCCCCGTCCCGGCGGTCACCATTCACATGACCGAGAAGAACCTCTGGCCGCTGGTCCACGCCGAGCGGGCCGCCCTCGCCACCGACCTCACGACGCTGACCGAGCCGGACTGGCGTACGCCCTCGCTCTGCTCCGGGCTCAGCGTCCGCGACGTACTGGCCCATCTCACCGCCGCCGCCAGCCTCACCCCGTTGCGGTGGTTCGCCGGGGTGGTCCGCTGCCGCTTCGACTTCGACAGACAGGTCGCCGTGCGGCTCGCCGAGCACCTGGGGGAGACCGGGGGCGAGACGCTCGACCGGTTCCGGGCCGTCGTCGACAGCACCACCAAGCCGCCGCTGCCGGTGGTGGCGATGCTCGGTGAGGCGGTCGTCCACGGGGAGGACATCCGACGTCCGCTGGGGATCCGACGGCGTCACCCGTCGGCCGTCCTGACCCGGCTCGCCGCGTACTACAGCGGGTCCGACCTGGTGGTCCGGGCCAGAAGCCGGATCGGCGGTCTGCGGCTGGAGTCGACCGACGGCCCCTTCCGGGTCGGCGAGGGTGCCCTCGTCACCGGCCCGACACTGGCGCTGATCATGGCGATGACCGGTCGCGCCGACTACATGGAGGAGTTGAGCGGCCCGGGGGTGGCGACGCTGGGCAGTCGGTGACGACCGGCGACCGGGCCGGGCGGTGAGACGCGGGTCACCGGCCGCCGCCGGGAGCGGCGACTAGGATCGTCTCCATGTCTGCCCTGGCCCCGACCTGGCGACCGGCACGGGTGCCGGTCCGGTGGGTGCTGTCCCATCCGGGCACCAACGGGTACGTCTCCACCTGGGGCGCGATCCTGGCCGGCGTCGTTCCGGTCCCTGCCGACGCGTAGGCCTCGGCCCGACGTCGTCCGACGCTTCGCGAGGACGACAGCTCGCCGGTCCGAGGGTTTCCCTGGCATTCGGACTGAGGTGGACTCGTGCTCTTCGCCTGTCTCGGGGCGTCCCTGCTCGCCTGTGTCGCCGCCCCCGTCGTCACCCGGACGGTCGGGCGGGCCGCAGGGTGGGTGTCGGCCCTGCCGCTGCTGGTGGCGGCGACCCTCGGTGTCGACCTCGCCCTGCGCCTGGACGACCTGGCCCTGCTGTTCGCCCTGCTGGTCCTGGTGATCGGTGCGGCGGTGCTCGGATACTCGGCCCGCTATCTCGGGCCGGGTCGACACACGTCGTTCTTCGTCCTGATGACGGCGTTCGCCACGGCGATGCTGCTGCTGGTGCTGGCGGACGACCTGGTGGTGCTCTTCGTCGCGTGGGAGGCCACCACCCTCTGCTCGTTCCTGCTCATCGCCCGGTCCGGCCCGGCCGGGCGTGAACCCGCCGTACGCACCCTGCTGGTGACGGCCGCCGGTGGGTTGGCCCTGCTGGCGGCGGTGGCCCTGACTGTCGTCCGGACGGGCACCACCCGGATCGGCGAACTCCTCACCGACCCGGTCTGGGCGCAGGACCCCGCGTTCGCCACCACCGTCGCGGTCCTGCTGGCGGTGGCGGCGTTCACGAAGTCGGCGCAGTTCCCGTTCCAGGCGTGGCTTCCGGACTCGATGGTGGCGATCACACCGGTGAGCGCCTACCTGCACGCGGCGGCGATGGTCAAGGCCGGCGTCTACCTGCTGCTGCGGTTCTCCCCGGCGGTCTCGGACGTGCCGGCCTGGCGGCTGCTCCTGGTGACCGGCGGCCTGGTCACCGCAGTGTTCGGGGCCGTCGCGGCGCTGCGCCGACACGACCTGAAGGAACTGCTGGCGTACTCGACGATGAGTCAGCTCGGGTTGCTGACGGCGTTGATCGGGGTCGGGACGCCGGCGGCGCTCACTGCCGCCGTCGTGCACACCGTCGCGCACGCATTGTTCAAGTCGGCCCTGTTCATGCTGGTCGGGGTCGTCGACCACGAGGCCGGTACGCGGGACGTCCGCCGGCTCCGCGCGATGCGCCTGTCGATGCCGGTGACCGCCGTCGCCACGGGTACGGCTGCGGCGTCGATGGCCGGTGTCCCGCTGCTGCTGGGGTTCGTGAGCAAGGAGTCGATGTTCGCCGCGTTCCTGGACATGCCGGGTCCGGCCTGGATCGGGGCCACCGTCACCGGGGCGGTGGTGGTGACGGCGGTGCTGACCTTCGCGTACTCGGGTCGGATCGTGTTCGGGGCGTTCGCCGGGCGCACCGGACGGGTGGTGCGCGAGGCGCCGGTCACGCTCTGGGCCGCGCCGGTGCTCTGCGCCCTCGCCGGGCTGGTCCTGGGTTCGGCTCCGTTCCTGCTCGACCCCCTGGCCACCGGTGCGGCCTCGGCGGCGGCCGGTGCCCCGGTGGACGTCCACCTCGTGCTGTGGCACGGGTTGACCCTCGCCCTCGGGATGTCGGTGCTGGTCCTCGGGCTGGGCTCGACGGTGGTGGCGGCCCGGCGTCGGGTCGACCGGGTCCTGGCGCCACTGCGGTCACCGGTCTCCGGGATCGACGTGGTCGACAGGTCCCGGGCGGGCCTCGTCCGGTTGGGTGCCGTCGTCGGCGGGTGGACCGGCACCGACGCACCCCGTCGACACCTGGCCGTCCCCGTCGTGTGTGTCACGGCGATCGCCCTGGTCGGCGTACTCGCCGGGAGCCCACTGGGGCCGGTCGTCGGCGACCCGTCGCTGCCGCTGGACTGGCTGCTCGTGGCGTTGGTAGCGGGGGGAGTCCTCGCTGCCGTACGCGCCAGGACCCGGATCGCCGCCGTGGTGGTCGTCGGTGTCACGGGGTTCGCGACGGCGTTGTGGTTCTTCGCCCTGGGCGCTGTGGACGTGGCGTTGACGCAGCTGCTGGTGGAGATCCTGACGGTCTGCGTGATGGTGCTGCTGCTGCGACGACTGCCGGTCCGGTTCGCCGCCGAGCGGGTGCGGCGGCGACTCCCGGCGGCCCTCCTCGCGATCGCGGCGGGTACGGCGACCACCCTCGGGGTGTGGGCGTTCACCGGCCGACGGGAGATGTCGGCGGCGTCGGAGTACTTCCTCCGTCAGGGCGAGCAGACCACCGGCGGGGCGAACGTCGTCAACACGATCCTCGTCGACTTCCGGGCGATGGACACCCTCGGCGAGTTGACGGTGCTCGGGGTCGCCGGGGTCGCCGTCGCGGCACTGTTGCACGCGCGTCGACCCGTCCCGGTACGGTCGGCCCGCCTCGACGACCGGTCCCCGCTGGCCGACCCGCTGGACAACACCGTCTTCGTCCGGACGGTGACCCGGGTGGTCGGTCCGCTGATCGTCCTGCTGTCACTGCTGTTGCTGGTCCGTGGTCATCAGGAACCCGGCGGCGGGTTCATCGCGGCCCTGGTCGGCGGGGCCGGGTTCGCCCTGCTGTACCTGGCGGCCCCCTCGGACCCGGCGGCGCGGATCCGCTGGCCGTACCTCCTTCTCATCGGTTGCGGCGTCGTCGTGGGCACCGGGACCGGGCTGCTCGGCTACGTCGACGGGTCGTTCCTCAGACCGCTGCACGGGGAGGTGTTCGGGATGAAACTGACCACCGCGTTGGTCTTCGACGTCGGTGTGTACCTGGCGGTGGTCGGGGTGGTGCTCACCGCCTTCAACCTGCTGGGCCGACAGCACCGGGTCGGTGGACCCGGCGGTGCCCCGGCTCCTGACGAGGTGGGCGCACGATGACCCTCGCCGTCACCGCCGGACTCCTGGTCGCCGGGGCCGTCTACCTGTTCCTCCAACGTGAGATGCTGCGCGTGATCCTCGGGTTCGTCCTGCTCGGACACGCCGTGAACCTCGCCCTGATGGCGGCCGGGGGGACGTCACGTCGTGCGGCGCCGTTCGGCAGCCCCGAGGATCTGTCGGCGGTCGCCGACCCGTTGCCGCAGGCCTTCGTCCTGACGGCGATCGTGATCGCGTTCTCGATCACGGTCTTCATGCTGGTGCTCGCGGTGACCGGCCGGGAGGACGACACCACCGATCCGGCGGCGGACGGGGGGCGGCGATGACCGCCTCGGTGCTTCCGCTCCTGGTGGCGGTGGCGTTGCTGGCCGCCGGGTTCCTGGTGGCGTGCGGAGACCGTCCCCGCCTCCACGCCACGGTGCTGCTCACAGTCCTGACGGCGGTCACTGCCACCGGTGTCGGCCTCGTGGTCACCCTCGCCGACGGTGGCGTGCTCGCCCACGGGGTGGGCCGGTGGCCGTTCGGCGTCGCGATCCCCTTCGCCGCCGACATGTTCACCGCCCTCATGCTCACCGTCACCGGGCTGTTGTCGCTCACCGTCGCGGCCTTCGCGCTCGCCCAGGGGCGGGTGGGCACCCGGTACTTCGCCCCGCTCGTACTGGTCCTCACCGCCGGGGTGAACGGGGCGCTGTCGACCGCCGACCTGTTCAACCTCTTCGTGTTCGTCGAGGTCATGCTGCTTCCGTCGTACGGCCTGTTCGTGCTGGCAGCCCCCCGGAAGGCCCCGCTACGACAGATCGCCGGGGCCCGGCTGTACGTGACGGTGAACCTGCTGACCTCGACTGTCTTCCTGGCCGGGGTCGGATTCGTCTACGGCACGGCCGGCACCGTCAACCTCGCCGAGTTGGCAGGTGCCGCCCGCCGGGACGAGACTGTCGCACTCGCCACCGCCGTGTGCCTGTTCGCCCTCGGCATCAAGGCCGCCGTCGTACCGGTGCACGGATGGTTGGCGCGGGCGTACCCGGCCACCTCACCGGTGGTCACCGCCCTCTTCTCCGGCCTGCACACCAAGGTCGCGATCTACGCGATCTACCGCATCTACGCCGTGGTCTTCGACGGGGACACCAGGTACCTGTGGGTCGGCGTCGTCGTGTTCAGCCTCACGATGGTCGTCGGCGTGCTCGGCGCGGTCGGGGAGGACACGACCCGGTCCATCCTCGCCTTCCACATGGTCAGCCAGATCGGTTACATCCTGCTCGGCGTCGCCCTGTTCACAGAGGCGGGGCTGACCGCAGGGATCTTCTACCTGCTGCACCACATGATCGTGAAGGCGTCGCTGTTCCTGTCCACCGGGGCGGTCGAGGTCCGCCACGGCACCGGGGCCCTCGGCGCGGTCTCGGGTCTCGCCCGCCGGGAACCGGTGATCGCCGCCGCGTTCCTCGTGGCCGCGCTCTCGCTGGCCGGGCTGCCGCCGTTCTCCGGATTCGTCGCCAAGCTCAGCCTGGTGACGGCCGCCCTCGACACCGGCCGGAGCACCGCGGCAGTGGTGATGATCCTGGTCAGTCTGGTCACCCTCCTGTCCATGCTCAAGATCTGGTCCGGCGTCTTCTGGGGTCCCGTCGGCAAGGGGCCTGTCGGCAAGGGTTCCGGCGGTGAAGGTCCCGTCGGCCAAGGTCCCGGCGGTGAACCGGCGGGGCCTCGGATCGGTGTGGCACTGGCGGCACCGGCGGTCGTGCTCGCGACGCTCACGCTCGGTCTCGGCCTCGGGGCCGAGTTGCTGCTGACCCTGGCCCGGATCGCCGCGGCGGGCCTGCACGACCCGTCCGGCTACGTCGAGGCGGTGATCGGGTCGTGACCGCCTGGATCACCTGGCCGCTGCGGCTCGTCGCGTTCGCCGCCTGGTACGTCAGGGAACTCGTCGTCGCCAACGTCGTCGTGCTGCGCGACAACCTCACCCCCGGACAGGACTCCACCCCGGGGATCGCCCGCCTGGACACCCGATGCCGTACCGACGCCGAGATCACCCTGCTCGCGGCGCTGATCACCCTGACTCCCGGCACCCTCACCCTGGGCACCACCACCAGCGCCGACGCCAAGGGCACCCGGGTGCTGTTCGTCCACGGCATGTACGCACCCGACGCCGACGCCCTGCGCGCCGAGCTTCGCGTCATGGAGACCCGCATGCTGCATGCCGTCCGTCCCTCCGGAGACCCGACATGATCGGTATCGACCTCGGCATCGTCGTCATCGGACTCGCCTGTCTGGTGGGCACCGTCCGGATGGTGGTCGGTCCCACCGACGCCGACCGCGCCGTCGCCGGTGACCTGCTGTTCTTCGGGGTGATCGGCCTCGTCGCCCTCGTCGGAGTACGAACGGCCAGCCCGTTCACCTTCGACCTCGTCCTGGTCGCCGCCCTCGTCGGCTTCCTCGGCGCCCTGTCGCTGGCCCGCGCACTGACCCGGGGGAAACGATGAGCAACGCCCTGACAGTCGTCGGGAACGTCGTCGTGGTCCTCGGCGCGTTGGTCTTCGCCACCGCAGCCCTCGGCATCGTCAGGTTCCCCGACCCGTACACCCGGATCTCCGCCGTCGGCACCGCCGGTGGCGTCGGCATCGTGCTCGTGGTGACCGGGGCCCTGCTGGTCCAGCCCAGTCTGTCCGGGCTGGTGAAGGTCGTCGCGATCGTCGCCCTGCACCTGACCACCTCCGCGATCGGCACCATCGCGCTGGCCCGCTCCGCCCACCTCACCGGCACCCGGCTGCGACGTCGGCACTTCGACGAACTCGCCACCGCCGCAGCGGACGATCCGACCCGGGGGTCAGGGGCGGGGTAGCGGGCGGCGGCAGTGGTAGACCAGGGCGGGAGGCATGTTGGCCCAGACCGTCCGACCGACTGTCACCTCGTCGAAGGCCTCGGTGAGGAGCCGGTGGAACCGTCGGGCCGGAGGGGTCGGCAGCGCGTGCCGGTACGCGAAGGTGGTGAAGACGCCGCCGGCGTCGAGCGACCCGACGACGGCGTCGAGGATCACCGACTGCCGGTCCTGCGGCAGGGCGGCCCAGGGCAGTCCGCTGATCACCACGTCGGCGGCGGCCAGGCGACGCTGGGCCAGCAGGTCCCCCAGCGTGGCCGCGTCGGCCTGGACGACGTCGACCCCCGGGTGCCGACGGGCCAGTCCGGTGGCGAAGCTCGGATTGACCTCGACAGCCAGGTGATGGCCCCGACCTGCCAACCGCTGCTGGATCGCCTCGGTGAACACCCCGGTCCCCGGCCCGAGTTCGACCACCAGGGGGTGCCCTCGGCGCGGCACCGTCGCGGTGATGTCCCGGGTCAGCGTGGACCCGCTGGGCAGTGCAGCGCCGGTGGTGAGGGGGTGGCGGATGAACTGGCTGAGAAAGGTCGAGCGGTCGCTGATCACGGTGTCGACGCTAGACGGGAGAAGGCGAGGGAGTCTCGTGGCGGTGGTCGGCGTACCGGACATTTGGCGGGGGCCCTGTGGCCGATGGAAGGACCGTCGGGGGTGCGCTACGTCACGTGACAGGCTGGACGGTTCTGAGCTTTTCCTGACCGGTGGATCAATCCGTGGTGACATTCGTCCTGGTCCGGCTGAACCGAACCCCCATTCACCCCGTGGTAGGGGTGGCGGCAGTCACAGCCGCCGTCCGCGAATGACTGAGGAGTGTGTGATGGGACTGAGGTTCGGTCGTCGGGCATCCTTGGCCGCCTGGCCCGCGTCATCCGGGGGCATGCCGTCCCGGGACGGCTCGACAGCAATGGATCGCTTCGGGGTGCGTCGGGTCGCCGCGCTCACCGCCTCGGCGGTCCTGGCCAGTGCCTCGGTGGTCGCCTGGGTGTTCACCCTCGGCGAGGGGCAGGCGGCGGCGCACGGGTCGATGCAGTCACCGCCGAGTCGGATCTACCTCTGCTACCAGGAGGGGGCGGAGACGCCACGGTCGGAGGCGTGCCGGGCGCTCCTGGAGGCCGGTGGCCCGCAGGCCCTCTACGACTGGAACGGCGTCCTCGTGCCCGACGTGGACGGACGGCACCGTGAGGTCATTCCGGACGGCAAGCTGTGCAGCGCGGGCAACGAGGCGTTCCGGGGCCTGGACCTGGACCGGGGCGACTGGCCGACGACCAACCTGCCGTCCGAGGGCAACTACCAGTTCCTCTGGCACGGCACCGCGCCCCACGTGGGCACGTTCGAGTTCTACGTGACGCGCGACGGATACGACCCCGCCGCCCCGTTGACCTGGGGCGACCTGGAGTCGGAGCCGTTCCTGCGGGCGGAGCGTCCGCCGCTGGAGGGGAACCTCTTCAAGATCGACGGTCAGTTGCCGGGGAAGCAGGGCCGGCACCTGATCTACACGATCTACCAGCGGTCGGACAGCCCGGAGGCCTTCTACGCCTGCTCGGACGTGGTCTTCGGAGGCGGCGGCACGCAGCAGGGCAACCCCGAACAGCAGCCCGACCCTCGGCCGCACAACCTCATCGAGCAGCGCCCCGAGGACCAGCCGCCGGGTCACGAGCACCACGACGGCCACGGTGAACACCACACCCCGGGCGGGCAGGAGAACGACCAGCACGAGAACCACCAGAACACCCCGCCGCCGGCACGGGAGCATCGTGCCGACACCCGGAACCCGGGTGGCCAGGAGAACCACGGTGAACACCACACCCCGGGCGGCAACGAGAACCACAACCCGGGCGGAGCCGAGTGGGCGGCCGGTACGTCGTACGCGGCCGGGGCGCAGGTGACGTACCAGGGGACGACGTACGTGGCGGTGCAGGGGCACCAGGCGCAGCCCGGTTGGGAGCCGTCGAACGTACCCGCCCTCTGGCACGCCGCCGCCGAGGCCGGTGGTGAAGGGGTGCCGGACTGGCGGGCGCAGACCCCGTACGCGACCGGCGCGCACGTCACCTACCAGGGAGTGGTCTACATGTGCCGGCAGGGGCACGTGGCGCTGCCCGGTTGGGAGCCGACCCAGACCCCGGCCCTGTGGGAGCGGATGGGCTGACAGGCGACCGGCGCACCCGTACGTGCGGGTGCGCCGGGGGGTTCTCGCAGGTACGGCGGGGTGTCGACGACTGTTCGTCGGCACCCCGCCGTCGCGTTCGGGTCAGCCGGTCGTACAGCTGGCGGTGGGTGTGGTGTTGTTGCCGTTCTTGTAGAGGGTGACGCCGAAGTTGTTGCCGTTGCCGTTCGGGCGGGCGGTGAGGGTGCCGCTGGTGCCGCTGACCGATGCGTTCCAGCTGTTCTGCAGGCTCTGGCCGCCGTTGGTACGGATGCTGACGACCCAGTTGTTGGTGCCGCTGACCGAGAGGTTCACGTTGAACCTGTCGCTCCACTCGTCGGCGCGGCTCACCGTGACGGTGCATCCGCCACCGGGCGGCGGGGTGGTCGGGTTGGGCGGGTTGGTGCTGGTGCCGCCCACTGTGATGTTCGAGCTTCCGCTGCTCTGGTAACCCTCGGTCGCCATGATCTGGTAGTAGTGGTTGCCGAGGTTCATCCCCCGGGCGGCCCACGCGTCGAAGTGGGCGCCGGTGGTGATGGTGCCGCCCACCCGCTTCGAGGTCCGGACGCTCCAGTACTGGTAGAACGTCTGGATGCCGTCGATGGAGGGCTGCTGGACCCGCTGGGTGCGGTAGATGTCGTACGTCCCGCCGTCGGTGTTGATCGTGCCCATCGAGTTGGCGCCCGGTGGGCGCCAGGAGCCCCAACTGTCGACGATGTAGTACTCGACGAGCGGACTCCTCGTCCACCCGTAGAGGGTCAGGTACGAGTTGCCGTTCGGGCTGAAGGTGCCGGAGTAGGTGACGTTGCGCCGGGTGCCCGGGTTCCAGCCCTTCCCGGCGACGAAGTTGTTGACGTTGCTCCACTGGGTGCTGTACTGACCGCCGCTACCCATGGTCATGGAGACGTTGCCGCTGTCCTTCCAGAACGAGAAGAAGTAGCCGTTGTGGTTGCCTTCGAGGTTCGACGTCACGGTCTGGGCCTGGGCGGGACCCGCCACGATCGCTGTGGCTGCTGTGGTGGCCAGCACGGCGGCGCAGGCGGCACCGAGGAGCATTCGGAGGCGGGGGCGTCTGCGGTGGCGTACCTGGGCGGGGTTGTCGAGCATGTGCGTGCCTTCTTCCTCGGGACGGGCTGGCGCGGGGTCCGGCAGCGGGTCGTCCGGCACGAGCTGCCGGGGTGCGGTGGGTGGGATCGATCTCCATGGATGTCAATCGATGGCGCCAGTATTGGACTGACCGATCGCCCTTGTCAACGACTTTCGGAAATATCGGCGAAACACTGTGGCGTAACCGGGCCGAAAGTTTCGGAAGCGGTGCCCCGTCAGGTTCCGCCGGACCACGACGAAAGCCCGGCACCACGACGAAAGGCCGGTACGGAGAACGGTCTCCGTACCGGCCCTGTCGGTGTCGGGTCGGTCAGCGGGTGGTGGCGTCCTGGACCTCGCCGACCAGCTCCTCGACGATGTCCTCCAGGAAGAGGACGCCGGTGGTGGTGGCGCTCTCGTCGAGGACCCGGGCGATGTGCGAACCGCTCCTGCGCATCGCGGCCAGCGCGTCCTCCAGCTCGCTGTCCCGGCGGACCGCCGCGAGCCGGCGTACCCGTTTGGCCGGTACGGCGAGGGTGTACTCCTCGCCGGTCAGGTCCATCACGTCCTTGACGTGCAGGTACCCGCTGGGCTCACCGTCGTCGGTGAGCAGGTAGCGCGAGTAGCCGTGCGCCGCGACCGCCTGCTGGAGGTCGGCCGGGGTGGCTCCGGACGGCAGGACCACCAGCTTGTCGAGGGGGACCTCGACGTCCCCGACGGTCTTCTCGGTGAACTCGACCACCGCCGTCAGGGTGCCCGTGTCGTCGACGAGCACCCCCTCCCGGGTCGACTGGGCCACGATCGTGGCCACCTCGTCCAGGGTGTACGTGCTGGTGGCCTCGTCCTTCGGCGTCACCTTGAACAGGCGCAGGATCCCGTTGGCGATCCCGTTCAGGCTCCAGATGATCGGCTTGAAGATCCTGGCGACCAGCACCAGCGGCGGGGCGAGGATCAGCGCCGCCCGGTCGGGCACCGAGAACGAGATGTTCTTCGGCACCATCTCACCGAAGACCACGTGCAGGAACGTCACCAGGACCAGCGCCACGACGAACGCCAGGACGGTGACCGACCCGGGCGACAACGGGGTGTGCGCCAGCGGGATCTCCAACAGGTGGTGGATCGCCGGCTCGGAGACGTTCAGGATGAGCAGCGAGCACACTGTGATGCCGAGCTGGCTGGTGGCCAGCATCAGGGTGGCGTGCTCCATCGCCCAGAGGGTGGTCTGGGCGGCACGGCTTCCGGCCTGGGCCTTCGGTTCGATCTGGGACCGGCGGGCGGAGATGACAGCGAACTCGGAACCCACGAAGAACGCGTTGACGACCAGCAGGACGAAGAGCCAGATGATCCCGGGTAGGTACTCGCTCATCGGGTCTTCTCCTCCGTACGGTCACCGGCCGGGCGGTCGGCCCCGGTGGCCGCCACCTCGGTCGGGAGGAACCGCAGCCGGTCCACCTGTACGCCGTTGAGGTGCTCGACCCGCAGTACCCCGCCCGCGATCTGCACCTCGTCCCCGATCTTCGGGAACCTCTTGAGGCGGTCGGTGACGAAACCCGCGACGGTGTCGTACTCGTCGTCCTCGGGAATCACGATCTTGGCTCGTTCGAGGAGTTCGTCGGGGCGCAGCGAGGCGTCGAAGTAGACCGACTTGCCCCGCCGCAGCAGGACGGTCCGCGCCCGGTCGTGCTCGTCTTCGAGATCGCCGATGATCTCCTCGACGAGGTCCTCCAGCGTGACGATCCCGGCGGTACCGCCGTGCTCGTCGTAGACCACGGCGAACTGCAGACCCTTGCCGCGCAGGGTGGGCAGCAGCACGTCCAGGTGCATCGACTCGGGGACCCGCGACGGCTCCACGAGCAGGTCGCTGGCGCGTACCTGTGAACGCTCCGGCAGCGGGACGGCGAAGGCGTGCTTGACGTGCAGCACCCCGACGACGTCGTCGGAGTCGCGGCCGATGACCGGGAACCGGGACAGGCCGGTGGACCGGGACCGTTCGACGATCTCGGCAGCGGTCGCCGTGGTCTCCACCGCCGTCATCCGGACCCGGGGCGTCATCACGTCACCGGCGTTGCGCTCCGAGAACCGCAGGGTACGGTCCAGCAGCGTCGCGTGGTCCTGGTCGAGTACGCCGGCCCGCGCCGAGTGTCGCAGCAACGAGCTGAGTTCCTCGGCACTGCGTGCGCCGGACAACTCCTCCTTCGGTTCGATCCCGAAGGCCCTGATGACCGCGTTGGCGGTGTTGTTGAACCCCAGGATCACCGGCTTGAGGACGGTGGTGAAGAGGGCCTGGAACGGCACCACCAACTTCGCCGTCTGCAACGGCACCGCGAGGGCGAAGTTCTTCGGGACCAGCTCCCCGATCACCATCGAGAAGAGCGTGGCGAGCAGGATGCCGACGATCGTGCCGACGGCGGGAACGGCCCGCTCGGGTACGCCGACGGCACCCAGCGGGTCGGCCAGCAGTGAACTCACCGCCGGCTCGAAGGTGTAACCGGTGAGCAGGGTGGTCAGCGAGATCCCGAGCTGGGCGCTGGACAGGTGGGTGGAGGTGATCTTCAGCGCGGCGATCGTCGGACCGAGGCGCTTCTCCCCGCGTGACTGGCGTGCCTCAAGTTCGCCGCGATCCAGATTGACCAGCGCGAACTCGGATGCCACGAACATGCCGGTGCCGACGGTGAGCACCAGGCCGATCCCGAGAAGGATCAGTTCATACATCGGTCAGCCCCTGCCGCGTGGTGATCGCCGGTTCGGCGGTCAGGACGAGCAGAGGCCACGGACTATGATGAGGTAAATCTTCCATAATCCTGCGGATACTAGCCGCACCCGCTGTGAGCAAGCGCTAGACCCAGCCGGTCAGGTGATCAGGTGTCGTTCCCAGGCCCAGGCGGCGATCTCGACCCGGTTCCGGACGTCGAGTTTGGCCTGGATGCTGCCGAGATGGGTCTTGACGGTCCCGACCGAGATGTAGAGCCGTCCGGCGATCTCGGCGTTCGTGGCACCCCTGGCGACCAGCTTGACCACGTCCAGCTCACGCGGGGAGAGGACGTTCTGCGGTGCCCCGGAGGGCGTCGACGGCGGATTCAGGTGTTGCAGCAGCCGTACCGTGATCGAGGGGCTGATCAGGGCGTCACCGGACGCGGCGGCGCGGACCGCCTCCACCAGCAGGGCCGGGCCGGAGTCCTTGAGCAGGAAACCGCAGGCCCCGTTGCGCAGCGCGGTGTGCACGTACTCGTCGAGGTCGAAGGTGGTGACCACGACCACCCGGACCGGATGGGCGGCGGGGTCGGCGAGCAGTTTCAACGCCGCCAGGCCGTCCATCCTCGGCATCCGGATGTCGAGGAGGGCCACGTCCGGGCGGGTCCGGCGGGCGACCTCCACCGCCTCGACGCCGTCACCGGCCTCCCCGACCAGCTCCATGTCCGGCTGAGCACCGATGATCATGCCGAAGCCGGTCCGTACCATCGCCTGGTCGTCGGCGACCATCACCCTGATCACCGGGGCACCGTACCCCTGGTCAGGGGCAGTTCCGCGTCGACGGTCCACCCGCCGTCGACACCCGGGCCGAACCGGAGCCGCCCGCCGGTGGCCGCTACCCGCTCGGTCAGGCCGACCAGCCCGAACCCCTGCCGGGAGCCACGGCGGGTCACCGCCCGGGTGGTCGGGGCGTCGTCGGTGACCCGGACCAACAGCCGATCCGGCGTACGACTCACCCACACGTCCACCCGTCGGGCACCTCTGGCGTGCCGGCGGACGTTCGTCAACGCCTCCATCACCACCCGGTACGCCGAGGAGGTCACCTCCACCGGCAGGTCGTCGAGGGCACCCTCGGTGTGCAGGTGGGCCTGTACTCCGTCGGCGGTGCCGAACCGGCCGACCAGATCGGGGAGGTCCGCGACGTCGACGAGGGGGGCCAGCGGGGCGTCGGGTGCCGCGTCGTCCCGCAGGACGCCGACCATCCGACGCATCGCGGTCATGGTCTCCGCCCCGGCGTGCTCGATCCGCTCCAACGCCTCGACCGCCCGCCCCGGGTCCTGTGCGGCGACGTACCGGGCGCCCTGGGCCTGCACCACGATCCCGGTCACGTGGTGGGCGATGAAGTCGTGCAGGTCCCGGGCGAACTCCGCGCGCTGCTCGGCGCGGACGGCGGCGAGTTGCCGGTCCCGGACGGCGGCGGTCAGCCGCAGGTACATTCCGCCCGCCGCCACCCCGGCGGCGACCAGCGCGTAGACCATGCCGAAGAAGAGGTAGACGAAGTCCGTCCCGGACCGTAGGGGCATGACGGCGAGCGCGAACCCGGTGCAGCCGAGGGCGACCATGGCGGGCACCGGCCTGGCGATCCGGGCCAGGGCGAAGACGACGCCGAGCAGCGCCAGTGACTCGGGCAGCCCCCAGAAGGTGGGGGCGAGACCGCCGTACCCGACGTCCCGGTAGTCCCCTGCGCCGAGGCCGAGCAGGACGACCGGGCCGATGCTCAGACCCGCCGACCCGAGCGCCACCAGTGTCGCCGCGACCGCCGACCGGGTGGGGCCGAGCCGGTGGGCGGCGAGCCAGACCCCGGCGGCGGCGACGGTCAGGAACCCCCGGGCCACCATGACCAACGCGGTGTACGGCCCGGCACCCGGGTTCCCGAAGGTCGTCTCGAAGAGCCAGAGGACCCCCATGCCGGTCAGGGCGAAGACCGTCCCGGCCCGCCCCAGCCAACGCTGAATGGTCTCTGTCATCGCCCACCCACGGTAGCCAGCCCCGACGGCCCGCCGGATCGGCCGAAAGTCAGAGCCGTCCGCCCCCGGACCTGCCCCTGGACGGATGTGCCGATGGCCGGTGTCCCGCCAGGATCGACCCCGTTCACCCCAGACGTGGAGGGAAGATGAGGATGCGACACCCCGCCCCGGCCGGTCCGCCGCCACCGACGACGGCGGTCGCGGCCGTCGATCTGGTCAAGGTGTACGGCAGGGGCGAGACCTCGGTACGCGCCCTCGACGGCGTCACCGTCGGGTTCGGTCGGGCCGCCTTCACGGCGATCATGGGGCCGTCCGGCTCCGGCAAGTCGACGCTGATGCACTGCCTGGCCGGGCTGGACACCGCCACCTCGGGGCAGGTGCTCCTCGGCGGGACCGACCTGACCCGGCAGTCCGACCGGGTCCTCACCCGGGTCCGGCGGGAACGGATCGGGTTCGTGTTCCAGTCGTTCAACCTGTTGCCGCAGCTCACCGCCGAGCAGAACATCAGGCTCCCGCTGGACCTCGCCGGGCGCGACGCCGACCCCGCCCTGTACGACCACGTGGTGGCGGTCCTCGGCATCGGTGACCGGCTCCGGCACCGGCCCAGTGAACTCTCCGGCGGGCAGCAGCAGCGGATCGCCCTGGCCCGAGCCCTGGTCACCGCCCCGGAGGTGGTCTTCGCCGACGAGCCGACCGGGAACCTGGACTCCACCTCCGGTGCTGAGGTGCTGTCGTTCCTGCGTACCTCTGTGCGGGAACTCGGGCAGACGGTGGTGATGGTGACCCACGATCCGGTGGCCGCCGCGTACGCCGACCGGGTCGTCCTGCTCGCCGACGGGCGGATCGCCGGTGACCTCGACCGGCCCGACCGGGCGACGATCGCCGGGGCGTTGCAGGGCCTGGCGGTGCCCCGGTGAGCCGACGGACGACGGTGCTGCGTTCCCAGCTGGTCGACGGCCTCCGGCGACCCCGGCGGGTGCTCCTGATGGGGCTCGCGATGATCGTCGCGGCCTTCGTCACCTTCGGCACCGTCCTGGCGGCCCGGAGCACCGAGCGGACGGTGGTGGCCGACTTCGCCGGTACGCCGGCCGCCGTCGACTACGTGGTCGGCGCGAGCGGCGGGGCCGACCCGAGGATGCTGGCCGCCGTCCGTGAGCTGCCGGAGGTCGCCGAGGCGGTGGCCCGGACCTCCGTCGGCACCCGGCTGGTGGGGGAGCCCCGACCGATCACGATCGCCGTCGACCCGGGCACCGGTCCGCTGGCCACGGTCCGGGTGGTGGCGGGGCGGTACCCGAGCGCCGACGACGAGATCGCGGTGACCCGGCTCACAGTCGAACGGCTCCGGCTCGACGTCGGCGACACCACCCGGATCGAACCGCCGGTCGTCGACGGGTCCGACGGCGCGCCGGACCCGATCACCCTGAGGGTGGTCGGGGTGGTCGACGCCCCCGGCGACGGCGGCGACACCGCGTACACCACGGACGCGGCGGCGGTACGCCTCTCCGCCGGCTGGATCGCCCAGATCGAGGTACGCCTGGCTCCCCGGGCCGACCAGACCGCCGCCCTGGCCGCCCTGGAAGCGGTCACCGGGGGCACCGTCACCGACGGGCAGAGCCCGACGATCGTCACCGGCGAGGAGACCCGACAGGCCGAACTCGACGCCGTCAGCGACAGCATCGACAGGCTCTTCGCCCTGGTCGGCATGTTCGTCGCCGTCACCGTCGTGGCCGCCGCCCTGGTGGCGACCTCCACCTTCCGGATCGTCTTCGCCCAGCGGATGCGCCAACTCGCCCTCCTGCGCGCGGTGGGGGCCGACCGGGGCGAGCTGCTGCGGGCGCTGGTCGCCGAGGGAGCGCTCACCGGTCTGGTCGCCGGTACGGTCGGCGTGACGGTCGCGTACCTGCTGGGTCTGCTCCTGCCCCGGGTGGCGGGCCTGTCCGGCGTCGAGGTGGTGGCCCCCGGCCACCCGGTCGGGGCGGCGGTGGCGGTGGTGCTCGGCACCGTCCTGGTCGCGGTGACGGCGGTCCTCGCCCCGGCGGCGACCGCCGCCCGGGTGGCACCGCTGGAGGCGTTGCGGACCGCCGCCACCGCCCCCGGGGGCAGCGGGGTGGGACCGTTGCGCGCCGTCGCGGGGGTGCTGGGCGCGGTCGGCGCGCTGGCCGTCGCCGCCCTGGTGGTGACCCGACTGCCCGGCGCCGAACCGCAGGCGTACGACGCGACGGTCCCCCTGATGCTCGTCGTCCTCTCCGGCACCCTCGGGTACGCGGCGCTGGTGGCGCTCGGTCCGCTGGTGGTACGGCCGGTGGTGGCAGCCGTCGGGTGGCCGCTGCGTCGACTCGGCCCCCTGGGTCGGCTCGCCGTCGGCGGGGTCGGCGGGGCGCCACGGCGGGCGGCTGCGGTCAGCGTGGTGGTCGCCCTCGGGGTCACCCTGGTCGCCGGTGTGCTGATCGGCAAAGCCTCGTTGGAGCAGGTCATCGACAGGGAGTTGGCCGGTCGGGCGCCCGCCGACCTGGAACTGCACGGGAGCGTGGACAGCGGGGTGCCGTTGTCGGCCGGGGTGCTGGACCGGGTCCGGGCGGCCGACGAACTGACCCGGGTGGTGCCCTTCCGGGCCACCCGCGACGTACGGGTCGACGAGGTCGAGGTCGACGGGCTGGACACCGTCGACGTGGACCTGCGCGCCCTGACCACCTGGGCGGACTTCGGTGCCGCCGCCGGTGACCTGGAGGATCTGAGGCCCGGCCGGGTGGTGCTGTCGAGCGCTGTCGCCCGCGCGGCGCAGGTCATCCCCGGGGACACCGTCACCCTCACCCGGGGCGACCGTTCGGTGGAGCTCACCGTGGCCGCCACCCTCGACGACACCCCGGTGAGCGCCGGGTCGATCCTCCACCCGCAGGACCTGGACCGGCTCGGCCTCCCGGCGGCACCGACGGCCCTCCTGGCCGACGTGGCGGGCGACCGGGACCGGGACCGGACGGCGGCGGTGGACGCCCTGCGGGCCGCCGGAGGTCCCGACGCGTACCTGACGGTGCTCGCCGACGGCCGGGACGACCTGGCGGGGAACCTGGACCGGGTGGTCGGGGTGATGCTGTCCCTGATCGGCCTGACAGTGCTGGTGGCGGTGGTCGGAGTCGGGACGACTACCTCGCTGTCGGTGGTGGAGCGGATCCGGGAGTCAGGTCTGCTCCGGGCGGTCGGGATGTCCCGGGGACGGCTGCGGTTGATGATGACCGTCGAGGCGGGGCTCTACGGGTTCATCGGCGCCACCCTCGGCCTGCTCCTGGCCCTGCCGTACGCGGCCCTGGCGGTCCGGGCGATCGGCGCGAACGCGCCGGTGACCTTCCCGGTGGGGCGACTGTTCCTGGTGGTGGTGGCCCTGGCGGCGGCGACCGCGGTGGCGGGGTTGCTCCCGGCCCGTCGGGCGGCCCGGGTCAGCCCGGTGACGGCCCTGGCCGCCGACGGGTGACCCGGACGGTGCGGTGGTCCCGGACGAATCGTCCGGGACCGCCGCACCCGCCCTTCACCTACTCTGGCCGGGCGGGTTCGCACTCTGCTGCGACACCGGCCTGAGCGCGACCTGCGAGCTGCGCGGGCTGAGATCCGGCGTCTCCGGAGGGCGGTCCGGGGGATTCCAGTGCGGTGACCGCATCGCCGCCCAAGCCGGTCGACTGCTCGGGTCGACGCCGTAACTCATGAGGTCGAGGTCTGCGTAGACGCGATCGTCAAGCTTGTCCCGCGCCGTCTGGTACTCCTCCAGCGCCCCCGCCGACGAGGTGCGGAGGGCGAACTTGGCCCTCTCGATCGCGTCGAGCTCGTGGCGCGCACTCTCGACGATCTGGCGCTGCTCCTCCGGGGTGCACTGATCCAGTTCGCGCTGAACACTGAGGGTGTAGACCTCTTCCCGCAACAGCGACCAACGCTCCGGTGGGGGAGCCGGATCCGTCATCAGCGCGGACCCCTGCCGCTACCGCCACCGCGCTCCTGGTGGTGCCGGGAGGAGCGTTGACGCGCGGAGTTCCGCGAAGAAGGGCCGCCTCCCCCGACCCCGGTGGAGCTGACCGCACGGGAACTCACGGACCCGGGTCCCGTGTTGAGGTTCTGCAACAGCCACGCCAGATCCTGCTGGTCCTCGACCGGATAGGGGGCCGGCTGGAAGCCGTTTGCAGAGGAGGCCGCTGTGAACTCGGTTCCGGTGTTCGACCCGGTCGAGTTCACGCTGTCGTTGTCCGAGTCCTCGGCTCGTTCCTGTGCCCGTGCCTGTGCCTGTGCCCGTGCCTCTGCCAGTTCTCGTTGCCAGGCGTTTCCGCTGCGTGCGTTCGCAGGAGGTGGCTGGGGAATACCACTGTGAGCAGCCGCGATGACCTCAGGAGAGAAGGGTACGGCGATGCGCCTCTGCCTCATTGCGGACTCGATCTGCCCGGCGAGGTTTCTGGCAGCACCTTGGGCCGACTGAATTGCATTGCCGTACTCGGTCTGAGAGATCGGTTCACCGGAGTTACGGGCTTCATCAAGGTAGAAAGCATTTCGACTGGTGATCTGCGCCCGTTCCAGTTGTCGAGCGACGTCGCTCGCAATGAGTCGTGCTTGATTGCGATCCAGCCCCGCGACCAGATACTGCTGATCCTCCATCAGGGCGTATTCCAGTCGCTGTTTCGAGCTGGTCACAGTCGTCTCCTGCCGTCGGGATGATCGAACGACCTCACTACGGCTCGATGGCCACTGCGGTTCAGGTGGGTTTCCGGCGGAGGGCCTCCCCGGCGAGGCGGGCGCGGCGGCGGTCGTCGTTGCCGGTCAGGCCGTACTTGTCGTAGAGGCGGGAGAGGTGCTTCTTCACCGCGCTGTCGGTGATGTGCAGGGTGGCGGCGATCGTCCGGACGGTGGGGGGCTCGGGGAACGGCGTCCCGCCCACCACGTACGGCCGGCAGAGGACCTCCACCACGTCCTGCTCCCGGGGGGTCAGCGTCGGCGGTGGGGACGGCGGTTCCACCCCGACCGTCCGCGACCCGGTCTGCCCGGCCGGGGCGTGGAAGACCAGCCGGGCCGGGCCGATCTCCACCCGGTCCCGGTCGCGCAGGATCTGCGCCGTGCGGAGCCGGGTGGCGTTGACCCGGGTGCCGTTGGTGCTGCCCAGGTCCCGGATGGACCAGCCGGTGGGGAACCGCTCGACCAGGGCGTGCAGGCGGGACACCAGCTTGCTGTCGATCGTCACGTCGTTTCCGGCCGCCCGGCCGATGGTGAGCGTCTCCGCGAGCGGGACCAGGCGTACCGATCCGGCGAGGTGAAGCTCGAAGTATCCGCCCACGTCACCCGCAGAACGGGTCGGTGGTGGCGGTCATCGACTCCCCGGTGACGCTGTGGGTCACCGTCGCGGTCGCCACGGTGCAGTCCACGCCCGCCCCGAGGTCCAGGGGGATGGTCCACAGCTCGTGTGCCTGCCCGTGGGCCTGCTGCAGCACCCCGTCTCCGCCGTCGGTCGGTCGTCCGGCCAGGTCGATGGTCCAGGTTCCGCCGCCGGGCATCGCGGTGTCCCGGTACTGCTGCCAGACCCAGACGTACGCCATCGTCGCCCGGCACTGCGGCGACCAGAACTGCTTCACCGACAGCCCCCGCAGCCCGCCCGAGTAGCCGTAGGCGGACGGGCCGACCTGGTGGGCGTCGTCGTAGCACCGCCCCGGCGGGGCGTCGTCACTGCTCGCCGGGCGGAGCCGACCGGCCCCGGTGACCCGCACCGTCAACGGCAGGGTGCGCCCGACGACGGTCACCGACAGCAGGGGGTTGCGGGCCCCCACCTCCCGAGGACTGAAGATCATGCGGATCTCGCAGTGCTGCCCCGGGCTCAGCATCCGGCCGGTGCACTCCTCGCCGGTCAGCCGCAGGTCGTCGCCGTGCGGGCCGTCCGTCGCCACCCCGTGCAGCCGGACCTCCCGTCGACCGGTGTTCTGCACCGCCACGGTGGTCTCCTCCGAGGAGGCGAAGAGGTCGTACTCGCCGATCGCCACCTCCACCGGGACGGTGAGCCGGTCGGCCGGGGCGGTGACCGCCGACCCGGCGACGGCGAGCACCGAGACCCCGGCGACCAGGAGACCGACGGCCCGGACCGATGCCGGTACGCGACGCCGGGTGGACCGTCCGACGGTGGCGGTGACCGTCGGGTCGTCGTCACCGGCAGCCCTTGGTGCCCCGTCGCCCGTCGTTCCCGGACCGGCGTCACCAGTCGTTCCCGGGGAGTCGTCACCGGCAGACCCCGGCTCGCCGAGGGCAGCGGTGGTCTCGGCGCCCAGGACGAAGGGGGTGACCGGTTGCCCGGCCGCTCGCTGGGCGTGGCGGAGTTCCCCGGCGAAGGCCGCGACGGAGGGCTGCCGATCGGCGGGGCTCTTGGCCATGGCCCGTTCCACTGCCGCGCAGACCGCGTCGGGAACCCCGTCGAGGCGCAGGTCGGGGACGGGTTCGGCGGCGATCCGCCGCAGGAGTTCGGGTTCGGAGTCACCGGTGAAGGCCCGCTCACCACGGATCCAGTGCAGGACCGTCGCGGCGAGGGCGTAGACGTCCGAGGCCACCGAGGCGGGCTCGCCCCGGAGCACCTCCGGTGCCGTGTAGGGCACGCTCGCGGTGATCCGGCGTCGGCCGCCCTCGGTCACCTCCGCACGCGACCGGGCCAGCCCGAAGTCGGCGAGCTTCGGTTCGCCGTACCGGGAGACGAGGATGTTCCCCGGTTTCACGTCGCGGTGCAGGACGCCGGCCCGGTGGGCGGTCTCCAGGGCGCCCGCCACCGCGACGCCGCCGGCCACCGCGTCCACCCATCCCGGCGGCGCGGTCTCCCCGTCGGGTACGGCGGGCGGTGCCGCCAGACGGTCGGCCAGCGAACCCCCGTCCTCGTACGCCATGAGCAGGTACGGGTTCCCGGCGGCGGTCCGCCCCGCCTGGTGGAGGGTGACGATGTGCGGGTGGTCCGACAACCGGCCCAGCATCCGGAGTTCCCGCTCGAACCGGGTCCGGGACGGCCCGGCCCAGTCGGCGGCGATCACCTTGACCGCGACCCACCTGTGGAAGTCCGGCTGCCAGGCCCGGTAGACGACCCCGAAACCACCCCGACCGACGGGTACGGCGTCGGTGCACCCCGGCACCCCGAGGTCGATCCCCGGGCCGCCGCCGTCTTCCGTTCCGTGCACCATCGCCCGCCATTATGGCCGAACCGGTTTGGTCCCTGATGGGGTGTGGGTGACGGTGTGGGGAGGTTTCCCTCCCCACGCCTGGTTCCGGGTCGGACCCGCCCCTACCGTGAGGCCAGCTCACCAGCCCGAACGAAGTCCCACCGCGCTGTCGTCACCGGCGTGGTGACCTTCCCTGCCCGAAGGAACCTCTGATGCCATCTGATCCGGCCCCGGTCACCGCCAGCCGACGGTCGTTCCTGCGCAGCGTCGCGGTGGTCGGTGCGGGAGTGGGCGCGGCGAACCTGCTCGGCCCGTTCACGGCGACCCCGGCGCGGGCCGCCGACGGCACCCACCCGGGCCTGCTGCACACCACCTCGGGGCTGGCCACCCTCCGGACCAGGTCCGCCGCGACGACCGGCCCGTGGGCGTCCGGCTGGGCGGCCCTGCGCAGCCACCCGGAGTCCCAGCCCGGCAGGTCACCCCGACCGGTGGCGACACTGGACACCGGCGGCCCCGACGAGAACTTCCCGACGCTGCTCGGTGACGCGCACGCCGCGTACCAGAACGCGTTGCTCTGGAAGATCACCGGAGAGGCCGGGTACGGCGACACCGCCCGGACCGTCCTCGACGCCTGGGGACGGACGTTGACCTCGGTCACCGGGTCGCCCCTGCTCGGGCAGACCGCCGGGATCTACGGGTTCGTGCTGGCCAACGCCGCCGAGCTGGTCCGGGACCATCCGGAGTTCGACGCGGCCCGGTTCGGCACCATGCTCTCCGACGTGCTCGCCCCGGTCAGCGAGGCGTACCTGGACGCGGAGCCGGACGCCTGCGGCCCGTCGTACGCGGTGAACTGGGAACTGTCGCACCTCGCGTCGGTGCAGGCGATCGGGGTCTTCCGCGACGACACCGCAGCCCTCGACCGGGTCACCGGGGCACTCGCCGACACCCCCCGGCTGATGAACGCCATCCCGTACGGCTGGGACGGCGGCGACTCCGACAGGTACTCGGTGACAGGTCTCGGTCTCCTCGCGGCGATCTGCGAGACGGCCTGGAACCAGGGCCGTGACCTGTACGCCGCCCACGACGACCGGTTGCTCACCGCGGCCGAGGAGATGGCCCGCCACGAACCCGAGCCGGTGGAGGGGCTGGCCCTCGGGGTCTGGGGCACCTCCGCGACCAGCCCGGCCTGGGCGATCCTGCACGACCACTACGTGACCCGTCGGGGGCTGGCCGCCCCGCAGACGGCGCTGCTCGCCGACCGGGCGCGTGCCGAGGGGGGCGGGTTCGACCTGGTGGGTCTGGGTGCCCTCGCCTACCACCTGTAGCTCGTCCGGCCCTCGTCACCCGAAGACAGTTCGACAGAAAGTGGTTCCGTCATGAAGTTCGTCAGCAGGGCCGGGTGGGGTGCGCGTCCCACCACGCCGAACGGCGACGCCCGGATCGACACCAACCTCGGGGTGAAGATCCACTACCTGGGGTCGCCCTATCGGATCCTCGGTCACGAGAACTGTGCCGCCAAGGTCCGGAGCGTGCAGAGCGGCCACCTCAACGAGGGCTACTGGGAGATCGCCTACAGCCTGGTCGTCTGCCGGCACGGCTACGTCTACGAGGGGCGAGGGGCGAACGTCCAGTGCGGTGCCAACGGCACCCGGACGTTGAACCGTAACCACTACGCGGTTCTCGGGATGGTCGGCACCAGCCTGCCCGGACTGGGCAGCATCGGCCTCGGGTACCTGGACACCAAGCCCACCGACGAGATGAGGCAGGGCCTCCGCGAGGCCATCGCCTACCTGAGGCGCTACGGCGGCGCTCGGGGAGAGATCCTGGGCCACCGGGACGGGTTCCCCACCAGGTGCCCCGGGGGACCTCTCTACGACATGTTGCGTGCCGGTTTCTTCGAACCCGGCGCCAACAGCGGACCCGTCCAGTACGTCACCGTCGCCGGGGACACCCTGGGGTCGGTCGCCGCGAAGTTCCGGGTGCCGTGGTCGACGCTTGCCGAAGCGAACGGGCTGCCGATGGTGTTGACCGGCTCCCACCGGTTCGTCGTCGGCACCCGGCTGACCATCCCCGGGCAGGCGTCGAGCCCGGACCCGCAGGGCGGGGGGACCCCGATCACCGGGTACGTGCCGTTCCCCGGGACGGAGTGGTTCGAGGGACGCCCGAACAGCCGGATCATCACCGCGATGGGGGTCCGGCTGGTGCAGGAGGGGTGCAACCCGTACCGGGTCGGCCCCGGCAGCCAGTGGTCCGACGTCGACCGGGACGCGTACGCGATGTGGCAGCGCAAACTCGGGTTCACCGGGGCGGACGCCGACGGGTGGCCGGGGCGTACCTCCTGGGACCGGTTGCGGGTGCCCTCCGAGGGGGGAGTGTCGGCCGGTCCGGTCGGCTACGAGCCGTTCCCCGGGGCGGCGTGGTTCCGGGCCAACCCGAACAGTTCGGTGGTCACCGCGATGGGGGTCCGGCTGGTCGCCGAGGGGTGCGGGGCGTACCTGTCCGGCCCGGGGCCACGGTGGACCGGAGCGGACCGGACGTCGTACGCCAACTGGCAGCGCAAACTCGGGTTCTCCGGGGCGGACGCCGACGGGTGGCCGGGGCAGACGTCCTGGGACCGGCTCCGGGTCCCCCGTCAGGGCGGGGGGCTCCCCTACGAGCAGGGCGGTGCCCCCGGCCGCACCTACGAGTCCTTCCCGGGCGCGGAGTGGTTCCGGGGTCGGCCGAACAGCGCCGTCGTCACCGAGATGGGCCGCCGACTCGTCGCGGAGGGGTGCGGGCGCTACACCGTCGGCCCCGGCCCGCAGTGGTCCGACGTGGACCGGGAGTCGTACGCGGCGTGGCAGCGCAAGCTCGGCTTCTCCGGGGCCGACGCGGACGGGTGGCCCGGCCGGTCCTCCTGGGAGCAGCTCCGGGTGCCCCGGTACACCGAGCAGTACCAGCCCTATCCGGGGGCGAACTGGTTCCGGTCCAACCCGTCGAGCCCGATCGTGACGAACATGGGCCGTCGACTGGTGGCCGAGGGATGCGGCCAGTACCGGATCGGGCCGGGTCCGCAGTGGACCGACGTGGACCGCCAGTCGTACGCGGCGTGGCAGCGCAAGCTCGGGTTCTCCGGGGCCGACGCCGACGGCTGGCCGGGGCAGGTCACCTGGGACCGGCTCCGGGTCCCGAGGGCCTGACCCTGCGGAAGGGGACCGGGCGGGCGTCGAATCGGGGGAGTCCGTGCCGCGCCGTGACGGCGTCTACGGACCGTGACGCCCCCCGGTCTCACCCGGGACTCGGCCCACGTCCCTTCTGGTGCGGTGGACCTGGCACGAGCGGGCGCTGCGAGCTGCGGGGACTGAGGTCCGGCGTCCGGACCGGCCTGGTCTGCGCGGGATCGCGGTGCGGTGACTGCATGGCCGCCACCTCGGCCTGCCGGTTGGGGTCACCGACCCGAGCCGGTAGGCCCAGGATCTCCGCGACCCGGGCGTCGAGTACCGCCCGCGCCTGCGGGTAGGTCTCGGCGGTCCCGTCTCCCCTGTTGCGGAGACTGAACCTCTCCGCCTCGAACCTGTCGAGTTCCCGGCCGACCTGACGCAGGAGGTCGGGATCCGGCCGGTTCGGCGAGAGGGCCTCCCTGACGTCGGGGCTGAGCAGTGCCCCCCGCAGGGCCTGCCACCGCATCGCGTCCCACTGTGGCTGACGGGGCCGATGAGATGCGGGATCGGCGAGCGACCTGATCCAGGCCCATGTCGCCGAGGCCCAGCCGACGGGGTCGAGGACGCGGTGGCCGACGGCGATGGCGAGATTCTTGCGCGCACTGTCGTATGCCTTCTGCACCGACTCGTCCTCGGGGGACTTCTCGACAGCGGCCCACGCCTGTTCGACCCGGTCGAGTTCGGGGGCGAAATCCTCGACGAGGCGCTGCTGGACCTCCGGTGTCGTCCGGTCCAGGGCATCCTGGATCCGACAGCCGACGATCTCGTGCCACAGCCTCGCCGACCGGGCGTCCGGCCAGTCCGGCTGACCGGCGTTGCCGCCAGGGGTACCGGTCATCTCCGTCTCCTGTCACCGATCGTCGATCGGATGACAAGAATGCCAGCAATTTCGGACCTGGATGGTTGGCTGTCTGCGTCGGTGTGGCCACCCAGGGTCACAGGGCGTACCGTCCGAAGTGGTTAGACCGCCGGGGTGGAGGCGAAGACGCCGTCCCGTCCGATTCCTGGGAGAGACCGATGAGCAAGCCGACCACAGGCCACAACCTCGCGCGGATCCGTCGTCAAGCCGGTCTGACCCAGGAACAGCTTGCCGAGCGCTCTGAGGTCGGCGTGGAAACCATCAGGAAGTTGGAGCAGGGCACGCGGTCACCCCGACTGAAGACACTGCACGCGCTCGCTCGCGCTCTCGGGGTGGCGACCGTCGCTCTCATCGGTGACCAGACCGAGGCCGTCGTCCGTGCCCAACCAGGCAGCCGTCCTCTGTCCCTGGCAGAGATCCGTCGCGCGGTGGTACCGATCCGGAGCCTCGGCGGCGGCTACCTGACTGCCACCCCCGACGAACCGCCGCCGCCCGAGGCACTCCGCAGCCGACTACGGACAGCCGATCGGGCGTACCAGGCCAACGACTACGGGGCTGCCCTCAGCTTGCTGCCACCGCTGCTGCTCGATGCCCGAGCTGCCGCCGGGTCGGCCACGGGCGAGACCCAGTCGGCCGCGTACGTGCTCGTCGCCCGCGCCCTGCACCTCACCGGTAACCTGCTCATCCAGTTGCGGGCGGGGGACCTGGCGCAGACCGCGCTTTCGGACGCGCTCGATGCCGCTGAATCGGCGGGGGACCAGGTGGTGGCCGCCACCGTCATGCAGGGCATGTGCTGGCTGCTCATGCGACAGGGGCGACTCGCCGAGGCCGCCGACCTGGCGGTGGCCACCGCAGACCAGATCGAGCCTCGGTTCTCCCGAGCGACTCCGGAGGAGCTTGCCGCCTGGGGGTGGCTGACCATGGGCGCAGCAGCCGCGTATGCCCGCAACAACGAGCCGGACACCGCGAAGCAACTCGTTGACGCGGCGGCGGCAGCCGCCGCCGCCATCGGTGAACGACAGCCGACCAGCGGCCACCTGATCATGGTCAGCGGTTTCGACGCCTCGCGGGTGCAGATGCAGCGCGTCGAGAATGCGGCGATCGCCGGTGATCCGGCTCGGACACTGGACTTGGCCGCGTTGGTGCCGCATGGTCCGACGCCGGTCGGTTCGTCCTGGCAGCGACACCGCTTGGACGTGGCCTGGGCGCACGCGCAGCGACGGCAGTACGCCGAGGCCACTGCCGTGTTGATGGAGCTGTGGAGAATCGCCCCATCGTGGCTGAGGCACCAGCGGTACGCCCGGGACATCGTGACCGCCATCTCGAACGGACGCCGTCGGGCGATGTCAGCCGAGCTGGCCGACCTGGCCTCGCTCGTCGGTTGCAGCTGACCAGCGGAACTGGTACTCGGAGTACCAGTGAGAGTAGATCACGTTGCTGCTGATGTCTGCCCACCCTGGCTGACAGCAGCAGGTATCGACACTCTGTGGATGGGTTGATTACCGACTGTTGCTTCGTCGGTCGAAGCCCAGGTGGCGGCGGGTCCCTGTGCCCTAGCAAGAAGGTGCAGCGCGTCGCCACCTCCTTCTCCCGGGGTGCGTGCCTGACCAGAGCCGTCCCCGGCTACCGAGTTGCAGGGGGATGGCGATGATCAGGCGTACCCGAAGGACCGAGCCGCCACCCGTGTCGGGGTCTGAGATCCAGGCCGCCGAGTACGAGGCGGCGCGGCAGCGGATTCTCGACCAGGCCGAGGCCCAGCGGACGCCGCTCGACGACCCCACCCGGGCCGTACGGGTCGGACGGCGACGTGACCGGCCCTGATCACAACTCGTTGCCGATCGGTCGCCGGGTGGCGTACTGGCGTGGTCGGCGGAACCTGTCCCAGCAGGTGTTCGCCGACCGGATCGGGAAGTCGAAGTCCTGGGTGGACAAGGTCGAGCGGGGCATCCGGCGTCTGGACAGGGTCTCCGTCCTCGACGAGATCGCCGACGCCCTGAGGATCGACGTCTCGCTGCTCCTCGACCCGGTCGGTGAGAGGCGTGTGGTCACCCCGGGTGACGACCTTCGGGGTGCGGTGGCACGGGTACGGACGGCGCTCGCCCGACACGACCCCGCGCCGTGTACGCCCTCCGTGGCGGAGTTGCAGAAGGCGGTGCGGCACGGGTGGTCGTCCCTGCGTCACGGGCGGCTGCTGCGACTCCTGGGCGACCTGCCCCGACTCTTGGCCGGGCTGCGCCACATCCCGGGTCCGGACCTCGGCACCGCCGCACAGGTGGTCAGCCAGGCGTACCAGCTCGCCGCGACCGTACTGCGGCGGGTCGGGGCGTGGGACGCGGCGTGGTTGGCCGCCGACCGGGCGATGACCGTCGGCGCGGGTCTCGTCCCGGTGCTGGCGGCTCGCGCCGCCTTGCCGCTCGGCGGGGTGGTGCGGGACCTCGGCCAGCCCCGGCCCGCGTACGAGTTGTGCGTCTCGGTCGCCCACGACCTGGCCCCGACCGACCCGTACCGTGCCGACCCCGATCACCTGTCGGTGTACGGCAGCCTCCTGCTCCAGGCGGCGATGGCCGCCGCCCAGCTCGGCGACCGGCCGAGCGTCGCCGAGCTGGTCGACCAGGCCGCCGACGTCGCCGAGCGGGTCGGGGTCGGCCTGGACCACCACGACACCGCCTTCGGTCCGCCGCTCGTCGACGGGGTACGGGTCGCTGCGGCCCTGGCCCTCGGCGACCTTACCGAGGCGGTGGCCGGGTACGAGGCGGCCACGACCCGGCCCGGGTACGTGACGCTTCCGGCGGGTGTCCGGGCGGACCACCTGATCGACGTGGCCGGTGCGTACGCGCACCTCGGTGACCTGGACGGGGCCGGGTGGGCGCTGTTGCGCGCGGACCGGCTCGCGCCCGACGAGATCAGGCTGCGGCCGACGGGACGGGCGACTGTGTCGTCGGTGCTGCGCCGGTCCCACCCTCCGGACCCCCGGCTCGCGGCGCTGGGCGAGGCCCTGGGGTTGGACGGTGCCCGGTGACGGCACTGGTGGTGCCGGCCGGACTCCGGCTGTCGCTCGCCGCCGGTGACTGGGCGAGTCACCTCGGTCTGCCGGGGATGGTGCCGTTGGAGGTGCGGACGGTGGTCGCGGCGGTGGCCTCGGCCGGTGGTGCCCCGGTCGGCATGGTGTGGGTGCGCGGGCACCAGCCGGAGTGCGACCAGGTGGGGTGCGCGCGGTCGTGGTGTGTGCGGGTCGCGGTCCGGGCCGAGGTGCTCTACGACGCGCTGGCCGGGTGAAGTTGGCACCGGCCGTCGCGCTTGAAACCCGCCGGTCACAGCTCATGGCCGGTCTATAGTCCCGACTGTGGTGACCTATGACTGGGGGACAGACCAACCCCCTCACCCGCACGCTGCGAACTCGGCCGCGCACCTTGATGCAGAGCCCGGACGGTTGCCGGAGGTGCAGCGGCTGATCGAGCAGGGTTGGGAGTTGGCACCAGACGCCCCGATGCTGGCCTTCCTCCCCGCCGTATGGCCCGCAGATCTACGGACGTGGGTACCGGACCGCTCCACGCGACACGAGCAGCGATGGACCACCGATCCCGCCACAGGCGAGAGCCGCAGCTTCACGGCCCAGTCCAGCACCACCCTCGTCGAGGAGGTCGAGAACGACATCGACGCCTTGCTCGCGGAGGCAGGGATCCTGGACCGGCCAAGAGGCCGCATCTGGCTACTGAAGCCACCAGCCGGATTCGCCTCGCTGGAAGCATTCCTCCAGCACGTCGGACACCAGGTAGATGCCGCCGGCATCAACGGTGAACTGACCGAGGCGTACGTCGCTGTAACTGCCCGCTGCCTCACCGTCCGGCTCGGTGTCGGGTGGGGCGGACAACAGGAGTTGTAGGCTTCCTACAACGGGTGCGGTCGAGTATGCGCGGCTGCGACATGGCGCCGCCGCCCGGGAGCGGGAAGGGTGAAGACTGCCGAGACCCTCGGGGCTCGGCTCTTCGTCGGTCTGCAGGAGGGCTCGCTCGCGTGTTCAGTCGTGTCGCCATCGTCAACCGTGGCGAGGCCGCCATGCGGCTCATCCACGCCGTCCGGGAGTTGGCCGCCGAGACCGGGACCCCGATCGAGACCGTCGCCCTGCACACCGACGTCGATCGTACTGCCACGTTCGTCCGTGAGGCCGACGTCGCGTACGACCTCGGGCCGGCGTCGGCGCGGCCGTACCTCGACCTGAAGGTCCTGGAGCGTGCCCTGGTGGAGACCGGGGCGGACGCCGCCTGGGTCGGGTGGGGGTTCGTCGCGGAGGACCCGGCCTTCGCCGAGTTGTGCGAGCGGATCGGGGTCACCTTCGTCGGGCCGAGCCCGGACGCGATGCGCAAGCTCGGTGACAAGATCGGCGCGAAGCTGATCGCCGAGGAGGTCGGCGTCCCGGTGGCCCCGTGGAGCCGGGGAGCCGTGGAGAGCCTGGACGCCGCCGTGGCGGCGGCGGCCGGGATCGGCTACCCCCTGATGCTCAAGGCCACCGCAGGCGGGGGCGGACGCGGCATCCGGGTGATCAACAACGAGGCCGAGTTGGCCGACGCCTACGAGCGGACCAGCCAGGAGGCGGCGCGGGCCTTCGGCAGTGGCGTGGTGTTCCTGGAGCGTCTGGTCACCGGGGCCCGTCACGTCGAGGTCCAGGTGATCGCCGACGGCGAGGGCACCGCCTGGGCGCTCGGCGTCCGGGACTGCTCGGTGCAGCGGCGCAACCAGAAGGTCATCGAGGAGTCGGCGTCGCCGGTCCTCGACGCCGACCAGACGGCCGAGTTGAAGTCGTCGGCCGAGCGGCTGGCGGTGGCGGTCGGCTACCGGGGCGCGGCGACCGTCGAGTTCCTCTACCACCCCGGCGACCGGCTGTTCGCGTTCCTGGAGGTCAACACCCGGCTCCAGGTCGAGCATCCGATCACCGAGTCGACGACCGGGTTCGACCTGGTCAAGGCGCAGCTGATGGTGGCCTCCGGCGGTCGCCTCGAAGGTGGGCCGCCGGTGGAGCGGGGGCACGCCGTCGAGGCGCGGCTCAACGCCGAGGACCCCGACCGGGACTTCGCCCCCTCCCCGGGCCGGATCGCCCGGCTGGACCTGCCCGCCGGGCCGGGCATCCGGGTCGACACCGGGGTCAGCGAGGGCGACACCATCCCCGCCGACTTCGACTCCATGATCGCCAAGATCATCGCGTACGGGCGGGACCGGGACGAGGCCCTCGGCCGACTCCGGCGGGCCATGGCGCAGACCACGGTGATCATCGAGGGGGGTGCGACGAACAAGAGCTTCGTCCTCGACCTTCTCGACCAGCCCGAGGTCATCGACGCCAGCGCCGACACCGGATGGATCGACCGGGTCCGGGGCGAGGGGCGTCTCGTCACCCACCGGCACTCCGGCGTCGCCCTGGCCGCCGCCGCGATCGAGGCGTACGAGGAGGAGGAGCGCGCGGAACGGCAGCGCCTGCTCTCCACCGCCTTCGGTGGCCGCCCCCAGGTGCAGCACGACAGCGGCCGTCCCCTGGACCTCAAACTGCGCGGGGCGAGCTACCGGGTCCGGGTCGCCCGGGTCGGCGCGCACCGGTTCCGGGTCGGCATCGAGGCCGGTGACACGGTCGGGGCCGCCGACGTCGACCTGGACCGTTTCGACAGGCACACCGGTCAGATCGTCGTCAACGGAACCCGGTTCCACCTGCTCATCGGCACCCACGGGCCGATCCACCTGGTCGAGGTCGACGGCGTGGCCCACCGGGTCAGCCGGGACGAGGGCGGTGTCGTCCGCTCCCCCGCACCGGCGCTGGTGGTGGCGACCCCGCTCGCCGTCGGTGCCGAGGTCGAGGCGGGCGCTCCGGTCCTGGTGCTGGAGAGCATGAAGATGGAGACGGTCCTGCGGGCACCCTTCCGGGCCCGGCTCAAGGAGTGCGCCGTCTCGGTGGGCAGCCAGGTCGAGACCGGTGCGCCCCTGCTGCGCCTGGAACCGATCGCCGACGGCACCGAGACGCAGGAGACCACCACCGACACCGTCGAACTGGACCTGCCCGTCGCCTCCGACGCGGTCCCGACCCGGACCCGGACCATCCGGGGCCAGGAGGACCTGCGCAGCCTCCTGCTGGGGTACGACGCCGACCCGCACGACGAGGGCCGGGTCCTCGACGACTACGTCGCCGCCCGACAGAACGCCATCGCCGACGGGCGTCGGCCGCTGGCCGAGGAGATCGAACTCGTCGACGTCTTCGCCGACCTCGCCGAGCTGAGCCGCAACCGCCAGTCCGGTGAGGACAGCGGCGGCGAGGGCCACCTGCACAGCGCCCGGGAGTACTTCCACACCTACCTGCAGAGCCTCGACGTGGAGCGGGCCGGGCTGCCGAAGTCGTTCCAGGGTCGGCTCGCCAAGGCCCTCGGCCACTACGGCGTCACCGACCTGGAACGCTCGCCCGACCTGGAAGCCGCCGTCTTCCGGATCTTCCTCGCCCAGCAGCGGGCCACCACCGACGCCGCTGTCGTCGCCACGCTGCTGCGCGCCTGGCTGCGGGAGCCCCCGCCGGACGCGGTCCTGCACGAGCCGGCCGGTCTCGCCCTGGAACGGTTGGTGGCCGCCACCCAGGTCCGGTTCCCGGTCGTCGCCGACCTCGCCCGGGGCGTGGTGTTCGCCTGGTTCGCCCAGCCGCTGCTGCGCCGCAACCGGGCCCGCGTCTACGCCGACGTCCGCCGTCACCTGCGGCACCTCGACGCGAACCCGGACGCCCCGGACCGCGCGGAGCGCGTCGCCGAGATGGTACGCAGCACCGAGCCGCTGGTCCGGCTGCTCGGTCAACGGCTGATCCGGGTCGACCGGGACAACACGGTGATGTTGGAGGTGCTGACCCGGCGGTACTACGGCAACAAGGGGCTGACCAGCGTCCGGACCCGTACCGTCGCGGGTTGCACCTTCGTGGTGGCCGAGCGCGCCGGATCGCTGCTGGTCTCGACGGCGGTGAGCTTCGAGTCGCTGGGGAACGCCCTGCGGGGACTCGCCGAGCTGGCCGACGGTGAGGAGGCCATCGACGCCGACGTCTACCTCGCCTGGGAGAACCAGCCCGAGAGCACCGACGCGATGTCGGCGGCCCTGCACGAGGTGGTCAGCGCGAACCCGCTGCCGGCCCAGGTACGCCGGGTCACCACCACCGTCGCCGGGCGCAGCGGCGCGGTGATGCACCACCACTTCACGTTCCGTTCGTCGACCCTCGGGATGACCGAGGAACGGCTGATCCGGGGCCTGCACCCGCACATCGCCCAGCGCATGCAGCTGGAGCGGCTCCGCAAGTTCGACCTGACCCGGCTGCCGTCGTCGGACGAGGAGGTCTACCTCTTCCAGTGCGTGGCCCGGGAGAACCCCTCCGACGATCGCCTCGTCGCGTTCGCCCAGGTACGGGACCTGACCGCACTGCGGGACCAGGACGGCCGACTGGTCGCCCTCCCGACGGCCGAGGACACCGTCGCGGCCTGCCTCGACTCGATCCGTCGGGCCCAGTCGCGGCGACCGTCGAAGAAGCGGGTCAACACCAACCGGGTGGTCCTCTACGTCTGGCCGCCGAGCGAGCTGACCCGGGCCGAGCTGGAGATGATCGCCGGTCGGGTCCGCCCGACCACCGCCGGTGCCGGGCTGGAGGAGATCCTGCTCATCGCCCGGGAACGGGACTGCACGAGCGGTGAACTCGTCAAGATCGCGGTACGGATCTCGTTCGACGCGTCCGGCGGGGCCGAGTTGACAGTCGGCGAGCCGTCGGACGACCCGATCGAGCCGCTCGACGACTACCGGCAGAAGGTCCTGCGGGCCAGCAGCCGCAACACGGTGTACCCGTACGAGCTGACGGCCCTGCTCGGTGACTTCGTCGAGCACGACCTCGACGCCGACCACGTCCTGGTCCCGGTGGACCGGCCGAAGGGCCGCAACACGGCGGCGCTCGTCGCCGGTGTGGTCACCACGCCGACCGCCCGGCACCCGCAGGGCCTCACCCGGGTCGTCCTCCTCGGCGACCCGACGAAGTCGCTCGGTGCGCTCTCCGAGCCGGAGTGCCGTCGGGTGATCGCCGCCCTGGACCTGGCCGAGCGGTTGCAGGTCCCGCTGGAGTGGTACGCCCTCTCCGCCGGTGCCCGGATCTCCATGGCCTCCGGTACGGAGAACATGGACTGGGTGGCGGCGGCGCTGAAGCGGATCGTCGAGTTCACCCAGGACGGCGGCGAGATCAACATCGTGGTCGCGGGGATCACCGTCGGCGCCCAGCCGTACTGGAACGCCGAGGCGACGATGCTCATGCACACCAGGGGCATCCTGGTCATGACCCCGGACTCGGCGATGGTCCTCACCGGCAAGCAGTCGCTGGACTTCTCCGGTGGCGTGTCGGCCGAGGACAACTTCGGCATCGGCGGCTACGACCGGGTGATGGGGCCGAACGGGCAGGCGCAGTACTGGGCGCCGGACCTGACCGCCGCCCGGGGCATCCTGATGTCGTACTACGACCACACGTACGTCGCGCCCGGTGAGGACAGGCCCCGCCGGACCGGCACCACCGACCCCGTCGACCGGGACGTCACCCGGTTCCCGCACGTGGTGGAGGGCAGCGACTTCACCACCGTCGGCGAGATCTTCTCCGCCACCGCGAACCCGGACCGCAAGAAGCCCTTCGACATCCGGACGGTGATGCGGGCCGTCTCCGACCTGGACCACCCGGTGTTGGAGCGGTGGGCGGGCATGGCCGACGCGGAGACGGCTGTGGTGCAGGACGTCCACCTCGGCGGCATCCCGGTCTGCCTGCTCGGCATCGAGTCCCGGACGGTGTCCCGGCGGGGGTTCCCGCCCACCGACGGCCCCGACGTCTACACCGCCGGCACCCTGTTCCCCCGGTCGTCGAAGAAGGCCGCCCGGGCGATCAACGCGGCCAGCGGCAACCGGCCCCTGGTGGTCCTGGCGAACCTCTCCGGCTTCGACGGGTCGCCGGAGTCGATGCGCAAGCTCCAACTGGAGTACGGCGCGGAGATCGGCCGGGCGATCGTCAACTTCCGGGGTCCGATCGTGTTCTGTGTGATCTCCCGGTACCACGGTGGGGCGTTCGTGGTCTTCTCCAAGGCGCTCAACCCGAACATGACGGTCCTCGCGTTGGAGGGCTCGTTCGCCTCGGTCCTCGGCGGTGCCCCCGCCGCAGCCGTGGTCTTCTCCGGTGACGTCAACGCCCGTACCGCAGCCGACCAGCGGGTCCGGGACCTGGAGGCCCGGGTCGCCGCCGCCACCGGCACCGACCGGGCGGCGCTGACCGCAGAGCTTGACGAGCTTCGTTCCTCGGTACGCGCGGAGAAGCTCGCCGAGGTGGCCACCGAGTTCGACAGGGTGCACAACATCCAGCGGGCCGTCGAGGTCGGCTCGGTCGACGCGGTCATCAGGGCCACCGAACTGCGTCCCCGGATCATCGAGGCCATCGAGGCCCGGCTGGGCTGACGCCCGGCCCGACCCGCGACCGCCCGGTTCCCCTTCGACGGGGGACCGGGCGACGTCGTCGTGGGCCGGGGGGTCGTGGGCCGGGTCGCGCGGTTACCTCATCCCCACCAGAAGAGCGAGCCGAGCACGATGTAGAGGGCGACGAGGGCCAACCCCTCCAGGTGGTTGACCGTCCCGTCGATGGTGACGAAGACGACCAGCAGGGCCGCCACGATGACGGCGACGATCTGCAACGGCGGGAAGATCAGCGTGAACTCCCCGGCACCGAGCAGCGGCGCGATCAGGGTCAGCACCGGGGCGAGCATCAGGGCGACCTGGAGTGCGCCCTCCATGGTGATCGCGGTGGCGGTGTCGGCGTCCCCGCGCAGGCTCAGCTGGACCGCCGGGGCGAGCTGCGACAGGTTGCCGACGGTGGCGACCAGGAACAGACCGACGAACGCCGGGTTGAGGCCCATCGCCTCGGTCGCCGGCACCAGGGCGTCGGTGAGCCAGTCCGCCTCGAAGGCGATCAACAGCCCGGCCACCACCACCAGGATCAGCACCCTCGGCAGCGGCCAGGTGCCGACCTTCGCCTCACCGGTTCCGTTGTGGACCGGCGGCGGCGCGTCGGTGTTCTTGCCCAACCGGAACGGCAGCGACACCAGGAAGACGGTGAGCAGGGCGATCGCCACCACGTACGAGACGGCGCTGGTGTGCTCGGCGGCGGGGGTGCCCAGGTTGACGGCGATCGCCGGGGTGATCAGCGTGGCCATCAGCAGCACCAGGAGGACCCGGGTGACCTTGGCGTGCCGGCCGTCGATGGTCATCGTCCCGTTGCGCAGCCCACCGGTGAGGTACGCCAGTCCGTTGCCGAGCAGCAGCAGGTTGAGCACCGACCCGATCAACGCGGCCTGGACGACCGTGACCAGTCCGGCCCGCAGGGCGAAGATGCAGATGATGAGTTCGGGCAGGTTGCCGACGACGGCCTGGAAGGTGCCGATGGTGGCGGGTCGCATCCGGCCACCGAGCTGGTCCAGTGCGCGGCCGAGGACGGCGGAGGCGAGGGTGATCGCCCCCAGGGTGCCGAGGAACCGCAGGACCGGAGGGGCTCCGGCGAAGTGGGCCGCCCCCACCAGCAGCGCCGCGATGATGGTCGCCACCCAGAGCATGAGGTCGACGAGGCGACCGATGTCCTGGCGTCGGCCCTGGACCCCGGACGCGGCTTCTCCCATGATCACACTATGCCGGGTGGGGGTCGCCCGCCGTCAACGGGCCTTGATTCATGTCACTTCGTCGCCGCTCCCGGACCGGCTTGGGGGCGGCGTGGTGCGGGACGCCGGACCGGCACCCCGCACCACCACCTCAGACGCCGGTGACCGAGGTGATCCAGCTTCGGCTGTTCGCCACCGAGGCGTAGTTCTGGTAGGTCGACCCGTTGCCGGTCGAGCAGACTCCGACCTGCTGTCCGTTGTAGAACTGCGGTCCGCCCGAGTCGCCCCGCCAGGCGACCCCGTTGACGCCGGTGCTGCGGATGGCCTGACCGCCGTACGCGTCGGTGGCACTGGTGGAGCTCACCTGCACGGTGGCGGTCTTCAGGGTGGGGGATGCGGCGCAGTTGGTGCAGGTCCGGCCCCACCCGAAGATCGTGTTGGTGGACCCGGTGGGCGGGTTGCTGCTGGCCAGGGTCACGTACGTCGTGGAGATGGCGGTGCTCAGGTAGAGCAGGCCGAGGTCGTACCGGTTGTAGGTGGCGCTGACAGTGGCGGTGCTGCCGCCGGAGGAGCGGTTGACGCTGCCGACCCGGACCGACATCGACCCGCCGAGGCAGTGTGCGGCGGTGAGCACCCAGCGCGGCGCGATGATCGAGCCGGAGCAGGTGAACGACCCGCCGGAGAGGACGGCGGCGGCCCACGGCGCTGACGCGACGGGGCCGCCGCCGATGATCGGCTGCGGTGCGGTGGGGGCGGCGACTGCGGTCGAGGGGGCGAGGAACGCGCCGACGAGAGCGGTGGCGACGGTCGCCATGGCGAGGCGGAGACGCAAGACGAACTCCTTACCGAGGGGGCGATGAGGCCCGACAGTAAGCGAATCCAGGTGTCGGCGACAATATCTGGAACAACTGTTTCCGAACTGTGCGGCTCATCGCTCCAGTCGGTGGGTCGGTGGTATGACCCGGCGATTATCTATTTATCTCACTGGATCTGATTCGGTGTGGCCCGGGGTGCGGAGGCGGCCTCCAGGACGTACAGTCGCCATTCCCGGCCGTCCTGGCCGAGGAGGTCCTGACGGGCGGGCGAACGGGCCACGAGGTCGGCGTTGAGCCGGTCGACGAACGTCCGCCACCGGGGGGTGCGACCCTCGTCCGGCTGCCACAGCGAGACCACCAGCGCGCCTCCCTCGGCCAGCAGGGGGAAGAGGCCGTCGATGACGGCGGGCGCGTCGTCGAGGTAGTAGAGGACCTCGTTGAGCAGGACGACGTCGAACCGGCCCCGCACCGGCAGGGCGGTGACGTCGGCGCAGACCCAGTGGTGACCGGCACCCCAGGGGGGACGCGGGAGCGCGGTCATGGACCAGTCGACCCCCAGGTACCGGCCGGGGTACGCGGTCCCGCCCAGCGCCTCGTACAGCAGGCCGGTGCCGGAGCCGAGGTCGAGGAGGCTGGTGGCCCCGCGCTCACGTATCTCGGCGGCGATCCGCTGGTAGCGGACCGCCTCCACGTCGTCGGCGAGGTAGTCCCATCGACCGCTGCGATACTGCGACTCCCACTCGGCGCGGTCTGTCGAATCGGGTACGCGAATCGTGGCGGCGCCTGCGGAATCCTCACTGGTCTGCGTCATCACAGCACGATAACCCGGTGTACGGCGGGCCGCCGATCGAGCGGAACGGATGCCTCAGGTGGTCGACGGACCGCCCCACCACCGTTCCAGAAAGGCGGCCTGTTCGGGGATCGTCCCGTCCGGAACCCGGCGGAAGGTCCCGATCTCGTCGGCCTGCTCGGCGGCGGCCAACCGGCCCGTCAGCACGGCTGCCTCGAAGGCGACCCCGACCGGCCAACCCGGATATCCGCCCCGGTGCAGGCTCGGATACTCGATGTAGCCGATCATCCCCAGGACGTCCACCTCGACCCCGAGTTCGGCGCGGGCGACCCGGCGGACCGCGTCGGGCAGGAGCTCGCCGAAGTGCACGGTCCCGCCGGGGATGTGCCACCGACCCCGGCACGGCTCGATGGACCGACGGGTGAGCACCACCCCGGTCGGGGTGGTGACGACGACCTCGACGGTCAGCCGGGGCACCCGCGCGTAGATCGCCGCGAACTCCGCCGGTGGTAACGGCCGGTCAGCCGTCGGTCCGACCGGCGGCGGGAGGACATCCACCATGGCAGCCAGGTTGGCACACCGGCCCCGGACGACCGGTCAGGTGACCCGGCGTGGCGTCCGAGCGCCGGTGACGGAACCCGGAAGAACGTCAGCGCCCCGGCACGCACGAGCAGCGCCCCGGCCCGTCAGCGGTACGGCCCGTCAGCGGCGTGGACCGGTGACGAGTCGGGCGTACACGTCGCCGGAGCGGCCCAGCGGACGGAACCGTTCGATCAGCTGTAGCAGTTCGGTGGCGTTCATCCAGCTGTCCTGGGCGTACCGCATGGTCTCGATCGGCGAGTAGTTGTACTCGTAACCGCCCGCCGGGGCGCCCAACCGCTCGACCTGGCCGAGCACCTCGACCGCGGCGTCGTGGGCGGGCGGAAGGTACTCGAAGGAGAGCGCCGGAACCGGATGGGTGAGTCCGGCGAGCACCTCCGACTCGAACCCCTCGACATCGATCTTGCAGAAGGCCGGCACCCCGTGCCGGGCGATCAGGTCGTCGAGGGTGGTGACAGTGACCTGGAGGGTCTGGTCCCACCGGACCCTGGCGAAACTCTGGTCGGTGGTCACCGAGTCGATCCACTTCTGCGACAGGGTGGAGACCGTCGGGGTGGCCGTCGACAGCGCCAGGCTCGCCTGACCGGCCTGCGCCCCCACCGCGTCCGGGACGAGCGTCACCTGCGGATCCCGGCCGAAGAACAGCCGCAGCACCCGCAGACAGTCCGGTTGCGGCTCGATCGCCACCACCCGGGCACCGAGCTTGCGCCAGGTGCGGACCCGGCCACCCACGTGCGCGCCCACGTCGAAACCGAGGTCACCCGGGCCGAGGAAGTCGCCGTAGAGGCGGGCCGCCCGGCGGTGTTTGCCCGGCTGGCCGTGGTACAGCACCATCGACCGGGCCAGACCCCACGCGCGGCGGGGCAGGTCCCGCCCCCGTCCAGCAGTCTCCATGCTCGTTCCTCCCGCTGTGCGCCGTCAGGCTCCGGCAGCCCGACGTGGGTCGGCTGCGCGGAACGCGGCCGACACCGTCTAGTACGGCATACCCCGGTTCGCCGGTTCACCGCGGCCGGATACCGGACCGGCTCGCCCACTGTGGCACCCCTCGGACCGCCTGACGACCCGAAACCCCCTGTCGGATCCTCTGTTCCCCCATGTCACGGGCGGTACCCGTAACACGATGGTCGGGGGACCGGTGCACCGGACGGAGGGGAGGGCGGGGCGTGGAGGCTCTGGTGCTGATCGTGGTGCTGGGCGCCACGGTGATCGTCGGCACCACCCTGGGCGGCCGGTACAGCGTCGCCCCGCCGGTCCTGCTCATCGCGCTGGGCGCACTCCTCGCCCTCCTGCCGCCGCTGTCCCACGTGGTCCTCGAACCCGAAGTGGTGCTGCTGCTGTTCCTCCCGGCCATCCTCTACCGGGAGAGCCTGGTCGTCAGCCTGCGGGAGATCCGGGCGAACCTCCTGGTGATCGTGCTCCTCGCCGTCGTCCTGGTCGTCCTGACCATGTTCGCGGTGTCGCTGACCGCCCAGGCCCTCGGCGTCGTACCGGCGGCGGCCTGGGTGCTCGGGGCGGTGCTCGCGCCGACCGACGCGGCCGCGGTCGCCGGGCTGGCCAAGCGGATGCCCCGCCGGATCCTCACCACCCTGCGCGCGGAGAGCCTGATCAACGACGGTACGGCGCTGGTGCTGTTCGCGGTGACCGTCGGGGTGATCTCCGGGCACGCCTCACCGGGCGCACTCGAACTCGTCGGGGAGTTCGTGGGAAAGGCGACCGGCGGTATCGCCGCCGGACTGGTCACCGGAGGGGTGGTGGTCCTGATCCGCCGTCGCCTCGACGATCCGCTGCGGGAGGGCGCGCTGAGCGTACTGACCCCGTTCGTGGCGTTCCTGCTCGCCGAGACGGTGCACGCCAGCGGGGTCCTCGCCGTGGTCGTCGCCGGTCTGCTCCTGTCGTACGCCGCGCCCCGCGTCATCCGGGCACCGTCACGGGTGCTGGCCCTCGGCTTCTGGGACCTGGCCACCTTCCTGATCAACGGTTCGCTCTTCGTCCTGCTCGGCATGCAGATCCCCCGGGCGGTACGCGGCATCACCAGCATCTCGGCCGTGCAGGCCCTGGTCATCGCCCTGGTGGTGACCGGGGTGGTGGTGGCCACCCGGATGGTCTGGGTGCACCTGTCGATCGGCCTGATCGAGGCGTTCGACAGGCGGCCGGGTCGGCCGGCGGAACGGGTCGACTGGCGGGTCCGGACGATGGCCGGGTGGGCGGGTTTCCGGGGCGCCGTCTCCCTGGCGGCGGCGCTCGCGGTGCCGGTGACCACCGACACCGGGTCGCCGGCAGCCGAACGGGATCTGATCATCTTCTGCACCGCCCTGGTCATCGTGCTGACCATGCTGTTGCAGGGCACCACCCTCCCGGCCGTCGTCACCTGGGCGCGCCTGGTCGGCGACCCCGGCCGGGACGACGAGGTCAGGCTGGCCAGGGTGGCCGCGACCCGGGCGGGACTCGCTGCGCTGCCCGGGGTGGCCGCCCGGCTCGGGGTCAGCCAGGACTCGGTCGACAGGCTGCGCGGCGACTACGAACAGCACCTCGACGACGTCGAGTCCGCCGGGAACGACGAGGGGGACAGCACCCGTGACCGGGAACTGGTCCGCCGCCTCCAGCTCGACCTGATCGACCACAAACGCCGCGAGGTGACCCGGCTGCGCGACCGCAACGAGATCGACGACGCGGTACAGCGGGAGGTGCAGGCGGTGCTCGACATCGAGGAGATCCGGCTGCTCGGCCCGCAGACCCCCGACTGACCCCCGCTCACGGCCCCGACTCGTCCCCGCTCACTGCCCCGGCTCCCCCGATCCAACCCTGCTCACTGCCCCGGATCGCCCGGGACCACGGGGAGGCCGGCGTCGGCTGCGACGCCGTAGTCGTCGTCGACGAGCACCGTCGTACGACCGGCGCGGGCGAGCAGGCTGGCGGCGACGGCGGCCCGGTACCCGGACCCGCAGTGCACCCACACCGTCCCGGCGGGCACCTCGTCGAGGCGGTCCGGCAGGTCGGCCAGGGGGAGATGCACGGCACCCTCGACGTGATCGGTGCGCCACTCGTTGCCCAACCGGACGTCGAGCAGGACGTCCACCCCGGGCAGGCCGGACGGCGGGGCACCGGCGCGGGCGGCGGCGAGGTCGGCGAAGGTGGCCCGGGGCAGCCCGACGAGCCGCTCCTCGACGCCGTCGGCCCACTCCCCGGGGTCGCCGGTGGCAGCGGCGGCGGGGCGGTCCACCCCGATGCGGGCCAGTTCCCGCTGCGCCTGCGCGATCTGCTCCTCGCTCTCGCCGAGCAGGGTCAGCGGGGCCTCCCACGGGGCCAGCCACCCCAGCCAGGTGGCCATCGGCCCGTCCAGCCCGAAGCTGAGCGTCCCGGTCAGGTGCCGACTGGTGAACGCCGTGCGCGACCGCAGGTCCACCACCCACTGGCCGTCGGCGATCCGGTCGGCCACCTCGGCGGCGTCCGCCCTCCGGGCCGGGGTCAGGTCGATCGGGTCGGCCCCGGCGGCGTTGATCGCCCCCAGGTGCGCGTAGTACGCCGGGTACGCGTCGAGCCCGGCGAGGGTCTGCTCGACGAAGTCGTCGGCCTCCAACCGCAACGCCGGGTTGACCTGCCGTTCCCGCCCGACCGTCGACTCCGGCGCGTCGGACTGGGTGGCCGCGCAGAAACTGCCGAACCCGTGGGTGGGCCAGACCTGCGCCCCGTCGGGCAGGAGGTCGGCGAGTCGGCGTACCGACCGGTGCTGGTGCGCGGCGAGGGCGTGGGTGTGCCGGTGACCGAGCAGGTCGGTGCGTCCGGTGGTGCCGAACAGCAACGACCCGCCGCTGAACACCCCCACCGGCCCGTCCGGGCCGTGCAGGACGTACGACAGGTGGTGGAAGGTGTGTCCGGGGGTGGCCACCACCCGGAGCCGCATCCGGTCGGAGACGGTGACCTCGTCGCCGTCGGTCACCGGCACCCGGTCGAAGCCCACCTCGTCGGCGGCGGCCACCAGGTACCGGGCGCCCGTCGTCCGGGCCAGGGCCAGCCCCCCGGAGACGTAGTCGTTGTGCAGGTGGGTCTCGACCACGTACGCGACCCGGACCCCGAGCCGTCCGGCCAGCGCCAGGATGCGGTCGACGTCGCGTTGCGAATCCACCACGATCGCTACCTGGCCGTCGTGGGCCAGGTAGCTGCGGTCGCCCAGCGACGAGGTCTGGACGATCTGTACGTCGAGGTCGGCCATGACCTGTCTCCGATCTGTCGTCGTGTGGTCACCAGTCGCCCGTCTGGTGACCACTACGCCTGTCCAGGGTGAAGAGGAGGGTCACTCTCCGAACATTCCTCTTGCCGTCAGTGGCTACTGCCTCTGACGCTTGTTGGGGCGCTCCGCGCTCGGGCCGGGTTGATACCGGGACGGCCCGGAGGGGTCGACCCTGTTGTCAGCCGTGTTCATCTGCTGCGTACCCGGGAGAGGCTGCTGAGCCGCCTGCGAAACATGGGCTTGGCGGACACCCGGGGTCCGGTCGAGGAGCGGATCGTAGGGCATCAAATGCCGGGTCTGTTGGGCGTGATGCGCGTACGCCTCCGGCGTCCAGTTATGCCGGTTCCACTCCTGGGGCCAGGCATGAGCCATCCGATCCCCGGCGTTGTAAGTGACTCCCGTCTGACGAACTGCGCTCGGTGTGCCCAGGACCAGACTGGACTCAACCCTGAGGGCGGCTTCTGCGGACTCTAGCTTGACCCACTGAGTTTGCCATTTATCGTATGCGGCATGTTCGTCTGCGGTCGGCTGGTGGCCGTTCTGCATGGCATTGGTCAGCGCCGTAGCAAATTCGCTGCCCTGCTCGACCTCTCTCTTCAGCCGCGCACGATTTTCCGGGTCACGCAGGTTACCTTCAACGTTGTCTTCGAGCATTCTTTTTCTCCTTCCATGGGTGGACGCATACCGCGCACCTCACGAAGGGTGAACGACCGAAGGTGGCGGCATCCCTTATACGGGCGACGCCCTTCCCTGGTTCATCCCGTCCTGCGGAAACCTTCGGGAGCACCAGCACCACGCGGCCTGTGGTCGCGGCCCAGTCGTGGCCGGTGGTCCGGGCCGCCGTGGGGCGCCAGGCGGTCCGGACCACCGTGCGGGTCAGGCGGTGGTGCCGGTGACGGTGCTGCCGGACTTGGTGACGTGGTAGGTGACCGTCGCGCCGCTCCAGAAGTGGAAGGTGAGGGTCACCCGGGAACCGGCGTTGACCTCGGCGAAGAAGGCCTCGGTCAGGGTGATGCGGTTGCCGGTGTAGTCCGGGGAGAAGGTCACGTCGAACTCCTTGAACGACGTCCAGTTGTGCGGTCCGGCGTTGCTGCCGTCGGCGTACTTCGCCTCCATGGTGGCGAGCTGGTCACCCCGGAACTGGGTGGGGACGGCGAAGGCGGTGGTGCTGCCGGTCGCGTTGGACAGCACCGGCGGGTCGTACGAGATCACGTCGATCCGCCACGGCACGCCGGTGGAGAACCGTGCGTGCAGGGTGGCGTTCACCCCGTACGCCCGGCTGCCGACCAGCCGGGTCAGCGCGCTCGCGGTGAGGGTGAGCTGGCTGCCCGAGACGGTGTAGTCGGTGCCCTGCACCAGGTTGGTGTTGCCCTGACGCAGCCCGGAGAAGGTGGTGCCGTTGAGGTTCAGGGTCAGCGACTTGGCGGTGACAGCCCCGGTACGCGGGACGTACACCTGGTCGGAGGAGGCGGTGCCGGAGCGGGTGGTCCAGCTCGACCTGATCTGGGCCCACAGCTCCGCGTCCCGCCACTGGAAGGTGGTCCGGTTGAAGTGCTGCCCGTTGTCCCAGAGCTGGGTGGTGAGTCGCCGGCTCTTGGCGTAGTGCCCGAGGAACTCGAAGAACTTGAGCTTCTCGCCCTGCTGGATGGTGCCGGTGTGCCTGTCGAAGCCGAGCAGGCCGTACTCCCCGACGATCACCGGGATGTTCCGGGTGACGAAGGTGTTGTACACCCTGTCGAACTGGTCGGTCAGGTCCTTCTGGGTGGTGGCGTCGAAGCGGGTGCCCCCGGCGACGTTCACGCTGAACGGCCAGTACCCGTAGAAGTGCACGGTGGCGATCAGGTTGCGGTCGTTGAGCTGGTTGATGGTGGCCAGCAGTTCGTCGGCGCGGGCCTGGTCGGTCTGGGTGTAGACGGTGGGCAGGACCAGCATCCGGGTGGCGTTGTTGCCCCCGGAGGCCCGGACGATCCGGTGGAACGAGGTGTTCAGCTCGTGCAGGAGCTGGGCGTTCTGGGCGTCACCGGAGCTGTTGGCGAACTGGGGTTCGTTGACGCTTTCGAGGTGCAGCTTCGGTGAGGCGTCCTTGAACGCGGCGGCGATCTGGGTCCAGAGCGCGTTGTACCGGTTGAGGACGTTGGTCCGGTCGGTCGGCATGGTGTTGATCCACTGCCACGAGTCGTGGTGCAGGTTGATCATCACGTAGAAGCCGTCGTCCAGGGCCCAGCCCACGACCTCCTTGACCCGGTTCAGCCACGCCGTGTCGATGGTGTACGCCGGTGCAGGCCCGTGGTGGTTGCTCCAGGTGACCGGGATCCGGATGCTGTTGAACCCCTGCGCCCGGATGGCGTCCAGTTGCGCCTCGGTGACCCGGGGGTTGCCCCAGGCGGTCTCGTCGGCCCCGACCGCGTCGAAGGTGTTGCCGAGGTTCCAGCCGGGCTGCATCGCCGCCACGTAGGCCATCGGGTCTCCGACCGGGGGTGGGGTCGTGGGCGGCGGGGTGGTGACCGGCGGGGTGGTGGGTGGGGCGGTGGTCGGGCCGACCCCACCGGTGCAGGTGACGCCGTTGAGCGCGAAGGTGGTGGGGGCGGTGTTCGTCCCGGTCCAGGAGCCGTTGAAGCCGAACGAGGCGGTGCCGTTGGTCGGCAGGGCGGCGTTGTAGCCGACGTTCGTGGCGGTGACCGCGGACCCGGTGGCGGTGACCGTGGCGTTCCACGCCGAGGTGACCTGCTGTCCGGAGGGGAACGTCCAGGTCAGACGCCACCCGTTGATCGGGTCGCCGAGGTTGGTCACCGCGACGTTCGCGGTGAAGCCGCCCGGCCACTGGTTGGCCGAGTAGGCCACCTTGCATCCGGCGGCCGCCTGCGCGCTGACCGCGAACGTCATGCCGAGGGTCACCATCACCATGCTGAGGGCGCCGGCGAACAGGCCGAGGCGCCATCTGGTCCTGCGGGTCGTGCCTCGTGTTCCGGTCATGACGCTCCTCGCCTGGGTTCCGTTGGGGACGGACAACGGCAGGCGCCACTGCGAAGGCGGCCGGCGCCCGATCGGGGAACGCAGATTAAGTTGGAATACCAAACTTTGTCAATCCATGAATCCCGATCAAAGGAGCCGCGAATCCTTCCGCCTCCACCCGACGTGAGCAGCGGATCCGATCCGGTCAGGACAGCAGGAGGCGGGCCACCACCAACACCGCCACCACGTCCCACCCCCGCAGCATCTGGGTCATCAGCCCGACCGGAATCACCCCGAACGGGGTGTGCGCCACCGGCGTGTCGTAGTCCAACGGCGGCCGGGTCCCCGACCGGTAGGCGGCGACCACCACGCCGAAGACCATCACCACCGCCACCCACCCCAACGACGGCCCACCCACCGGCAGGGTCGCCAGCCACCACAGCGCCGCCCCCATTCCCGGAACGACCACGTGCGCCACCTGGTTGCGGGAGTCGTCACCGCCCAGCGCCCGCCGCAGCCCGGGGGAACGGCTCAACGACCGGAGCCCCCCGGTCAACCGGTCGGTGGCCAGGTACGCCCCGATCACCTGCGCCGAACCGGCGACAGCCGGAGCAGCCACCGCCACCGCGTACTGCACCAGGATCAACGCCGCCCAGGCCGGCACCGCGCTCGGGTGCCGCCGCAACCGGCGTACCTCGGCCTGCACCAACACCCACCACCGCCGACCGGCGAGGAAACGCCGACTCCGTACCCGGCCCACCCCACGCCACCGACGGCTCTCCAACAGCCCGCCGAGCAACGACGGATCCAACATCACCGCGGCGGTGGCGGCCGCGTTGGCGAACTGCGCACCGGTGGTCAACGCGGCCCGGTCGACGAGCGGCAACGACCGGGCCGCCAGGGCGGCGGTCAGCACCGCCACCGGCAGACCGACGGCCAGGAGCCCGACCGCCACCGAACCGGAGGGGCGGACCAGCCCACCGCCGGTGAAGTGCGCGACCACCACCCCGACGGTCAGGACGGCACCGGCACCCACCAGGCCGACCCCCAGCAACCGGGGCCACCGACGCCCCGCCCGACTGCCCTGGGCGACGACGGCCAGCGCCGTCGCCGCCACCCCCACCACCCCGGCACCCGAGACCGCCACCACCAGGTCGACGCCGGCATCCACCCCGTCGACGAACGCGGAGACCGCCCCCACCAGCCCCACCGCACCGAACGCCCCGCCGAGCAGGACCACGAACCGGGGACGCAGCCAGGCCGCCCGGTCCACCGGACTGCTCACCGCCCAACTCTGCAACGCCGGTACGACCAGCAGCGGACCCACCGACCGCAGGCCCTGCCAACCGAGCCCGGCCACCGCCACCAGGGCGGCCACCACGATCCAGTACCGCTCACCGGCGTCCGCGGCGGCAGCCGCCGGCGAGTCCAGGTACTCGCGTGCGTTGCTGACGAACGCCACCCCGTACATGACCCCGAACAGGACCACCATGTACACGTCGGTGAGCAGGTCACCGACGGACTGGGTACGGTGCCGACGGCGGGCCTGACGCAACCGCGACCGCAGTTGTCGCGCGGTCGGGACATCCGCCGCCACCGCGGGCCGTTCCGACGTGTCCGACCCGGTCACGCCCCCAGCTCGATCCGATCGTCGGTCACCGCGTCGACCAGTTCCGCGTCGTGCGAGGCCATCAGCACAGCGGTGCCCGCGTCCCGCTCGGCGCGCAGCCGGTCGGCCAGCCACGCCCGCCCCCGTACGTCCAGTCGCTGTTCCGGCTCGTCGAGGACGAGCAGCCGGCGCGGTCGTACGAAGCACGACGCCAACGCCAGTCGACGCCGTTGCCCGCTGGAGAGGGTGGCCGGCAACTGGTCCCGAGCCCGGTCCAACCCCAGCTCGGCCAGGACCTCGGGGACCGGGTCGGCCGAACCCCCGTGCGCGTGGGCGAGGAGTTCGAGGTGCTCCACCACCGAGAGGTCCGGGAAGAAGTCGATGTCGTCGAGGGCGGCCGCGACGTACGCCCGCACCCAGGCATCCGTCTCGTACGCCCGCCGCCCGTCCACCAGCACCTCACCGGCGTCCGGCCGGTCGGCCCCGACGACACACCGCAGGAGGGTCGTCTTGCCGGAGCCGTTCGGGCCGGTCACGACGGCGATCCGCCCCGCCCCGACTGTGAAACTGACCTCGTCCAGGACGACCAGGCTGCCGAACCTACGGCTCAACCCCTGTACCGCGAGCGCCTCCATGCCGGCCCACTCTGCCAGTCGACCGCAACCGCGAACCTGCTAGGCAGGGTTCCTCCGCCGAGGAGTCACCGGCCCCTCCGCTCACCCAGTGCCTCACCCAGCAGGTCGACCAGTCCGTGGCCGTCCTCGATCCGGGCATCCGGCAGCGCGTCGGGCAACGGGGACTCCCGGTCCGTGCGCGCCGACCGCATCAACACCACGGCGGCGGTCCCGGCCCGCCGGGCGCACCGGACGTCCCGGTGCACGCTGTCCCCGACGAACCAGCACCCGCCGATCGGCACCCCGATCGCCCGGGCGGCCAGCAACGCCAGCTCCGGGTTCGGCTTCCGAGGCCCGGCCTCGTCGCTGTAGAACTGCGCGGCGAACAGGTGCGTCAACCCGGCCCGGTCGAGGAAGTCGCGGTGCGCAGCCCCACAGAGGGTGTTGCTGACCACCGCCATCGGCAGACCGGCAGCCCGAGCCGCCCGCAACGCCTCCGGGACACCCGGGCGCACGGCCCACCCGGAACGCCACGTCCAGGCGTACGCCAGCGGGGTCGCCTCCCGTTCGACCGCCGCCCGGGCAGCCGAAGGCCAGTCGACGGTGACGAAATCACGGAACACCTGCGCGTGCCCCATCTCGACGGACCGCTCGGTGTTCCCCACGTCGTCGCGCCACGCGGCGTACGCCCGGACCCCCGCGTCGAGGTCCTTCCGGATCCGCTCGGTGCCGACCTCCCCCCGGGTCACCTCGTCGACCCGCCGGACCAGCTCCGGTTCGGCGGTGTTCCGTGCCGGCGCGTCCGCGAGCACGCCACCGAAGTCCAACAGGAGAGCACGGGGTGGGGGGAGCATGGCCGTCATCCTGCCTCACCCCACAACGACCCGCCGGTCCGACGGCGGCCCCGGCGGTGGCCCGACCGTGGCTCGGCGTTCGCTGCGGCGGTGGCCTGGCGTTTGCTCGGCGGTCCGGCGGTGGCCCGGCGCTGGCCCGACGGCGTGTGCTCGGCGGTCCGACGGTGGCGCGGCGGTGGTGGCTCGGCCCGGCCGAGTTCGGAGCGGACCCGGTCGGGTGACGGCCCCGCTCTCTCAACCCTGCCCGTAGGTCTGCGTGAAGTACGTGCCCACCTGGTCGCGGTGCTCCTGCGCGCGCAGCTGCGTCGGGTCGACGCCCGGCGAGTCCTTGATCTGCTCCCGGCTCCGGTCGACGTGGACGATCCGGTCGAGGTGGTCGACCCGGGAGACCGTCCCCGCCGGCAGGAGCACCTGTCGACCGAAGATCCACGGACCGGTGTCGACGACCAGGTAGCTGGCGTCGACGTCGTTCGTCGCCTCGTCGATGGAACCGACCCGACCGTCGGTGGCCTCCACCCGGTAGCCGCTGAGGTCGAGCGGGGTGCCGGGGCCGGGCGCGTCCAGCCCGTCGGTCGCCCCGTCGGACTGCTCGGACGGCCCACGCGAGGGGCTCGCCTGGTCGTACCCGCCGGCGAGTGCGGCCGGATCACGCCAGGACCACGGATTGAAGTTCGGGCTCTGCTGCATCGGGACCTCCCGGGCGGCTGGACGGTTCCCCCTTCCTCCTGCCCCGGCCCACCGGGACGGAAACGGCGTACCGGATCCGGGTGGCTCCGCTGGCATACTCGACTCCCATGGTGCTGTCACGGGGCTGGGCGTTGTTCCTGGTCGGAGTCGGGGTCTGGACCTGGGCGATCTGGCCCCGGTTCGCCGTCGCCATCTGGCGCGACCCCCGCGCGTGGGCCAGTGGCACCGTCGGTGACTGGCCGGCCACCGGCTTCCTCTGGGTGCACGCCCTGTTGATCGGCGCCTCGCTGGCCATCGGCACCACCGTCGCCCTGTTGGGCGTCCGCGCCTGGCGAGCCGCTCCTCGGAGGACCGCGAACCGCTGACCCCGCAGAACCGAGCCCGGATTGGCGCCCT